>NZ_JAEUAT010000001.1 GCF_019511525.1 Rhizobium cauense
GACCCCTTCCTCGCCGCCGAGTAGAGGACCGTAGCAAAAAGCAAACGAAACAACCCGCCGTCGAAAGCCGGCGGGTTGCTTCGTTTGCTCATTCCGCGGTCAGGCAGCTCCGACGCGGCGCATCGCCGCTGCCTTGAACTCTCCTGAAATTCAGTGGAAGGATCGAACCAGACTTCCGACCAACAGATTCCAGCCGTCGATCAGCACGAAGAAGAGAATCTTGAACGGCAGCGAGATCGAGGTCGGCGGCAGCATCATCATGCCCATCGCCATTGTAATGGTGGCAACGATGAGGTCGATGACCAGGAAAGGAAGGACGACAAGGAAGCCGATCTCAAAACCGCGGCGGATCTCCGAGATCATGAAGGCCGGGATGAGGACGCGGTAGTCGATCTTTTCGCCGGTCTCGACGGTCTGCCCGCGCTCGCGGGCGAGATCCACGAACAGCGCCAGATCCTTGTCGCGCGTGTTGTTAGCCATGAACGTCCGGAAGGGCTCGGCAATGCGCGTCACCGCCTCCTGCTCGTTGATCTGGTTCGACAGGAGCGGCTGCACACCGCTCTGCCATGCCTGATCAAACGTCGGCTGCATGACGTAGAACGTCATGAACAGCGCCAGTGACAGAAGGATCATGTTCGACGGCGTGGAAGAGAGACCCATCCCGGATCGCAGGATCGAGAATGCGATGATGAAGCGCGGAAAGCTCGTCACCATGATCAGGATGCCCGGCGCGATCGAAAGAACGGTCAACAGGCCGAACGTTCTGATGATCCATGCCGCGACAGAGCCATCGACCGGCAAGTTCAAAAGGTTTGTCGGGAGCTGCTGCGCATGCGCCAGCTCGGGTGCCACCATCATGGCAGCGAACAGCAATAAGAATCGAATCATTCGACGACGAAGGTCCTGAACATGACTTTCGATACGCGTCCTTGCGCGCGAAGGTCAACACGCTCCTGGATGTCATCCTTAAGATATTCAAAGCCTCGCGGCCCTTCGATCTGCTGCAGCGAAACGGTGCGGACATAGGCGAGAATATCCTGATGGACATCCTCCGCGATTTTCACGTCGGGTGGACCGTTGAACAGGAGCGCTACTTCCAGGCGAACCCAATTTTCGGATGGATAGGCAAGGTTCGACGTGATCGGCTCGAGCTGCACAACATTGTTGGCTTCGGTCGAGATATGAGGCAGGCCTGCCTCACCTTCCTTTTTCTGTGCGGCCTCTTCCTTGGCCTGCTCCGCCTGCTCGGCACCCTTGATATTCGGCGCCACCATCCCGCCGACCACCCAGCCGCCGCCGGCGCCGAGCAGCGTCAGGATCGCCAGGCCCGCGATTGTCATCACTGCTGCCGATTTCTTTTTCGGCTGGCCTTCAGGGGCTTCTGTGTCTGCCATGATGTTCAGCCTCAGAGCGGCGAGAAGAGATCGACGGCCTGCTGGCCGCGCGGTGGCTGCTGTACTTCCATCAGGCGGCCACGACCGCCATAGGAGATGCGCGCCTCGGCAATCTTCTCGTAGGAAATCTGGTTGTCGGCGTTGACGTCCTGCGGACGGACAATACCGGCGACATTGAGAATGCGGATTTCCTGGTTGACGCGGACTTCCTGGGAGCCGCTGATCACGAGGTTGCCGTTCTCGAGGATGCCGGTCACCACAGCTGCGACCATGAGCTTCAGCGTTTCGGACCGGTCAATCTTGCCCTTGCCGTCGGTGCTCGTGTCGGAGCCGTAGGTTATGTCAGTCGTCGATGTCGGATTCCAGCCCATGACGTTGGCGTTGACATCCCAGTTCAGCCCGCTTGAGTTGGTCCGGCTCCGGCTGGTGTCGTTCTCGAACTTCGCCTTGTCGTTGATCTGAATATCGACGGTCAGGATATCGCCGACGTTCAGCGCGCGGGCATCCTTGAAAAGGGCGGCCTGCGAGTCGCTCCACAGAGAATAGCCCTGCGCGACCTGGCGCGGCTGCTTCGGATAGAGAGCCATCTGTGGCGTCTGGCCGTAAGCGAGACCGCTGCCGATGGGGCTCATGGCGGGCGCACGGCCGATCTCGTTGACCGCCTGCGGGGACTGGCAGCCGGCCAGAATGGCCAGGGCGGCAATCGCGACAGGGAAACGCTTGTTCATGAGGGATCCTTCGACGTATTGGGATCGGACGCGCTGGCGATGATGTTTGCGATGACCGCAGCCTTCTGCGGGTCCATCTCGTTGAGGATCAGGCTCGATTGCGTGGGATTCAGCCGCATGATGACGGCGGCCGCCACTTCGATCTTGACCTCCTGCAGCTGCGATGCGGCTGCGTCCGGCTTCATTTTCTTGTAGATATCAGTCAGGCCCGCTTCCGCCTGCTTGAGGAAGTCATCGCGGCGCTTCAGCCAGTCCTGATACTCTTCCTTGCGCTTGTTCATTTCCGCGATGCGGGAATCGACGTCGGCGCGGAGTTTATCGAGCTCCTGCTTCTGCAGCAGGTAACGCTGGTCGCGCGCAGGATCGGCGATATTCGTGCAGAACTGCCTGATTTCCTCCTCAGAGGTCATTTCGCCCCTGGGTGCCGGCTGCTCCTGCGCAAAGGCGCCAGGAATGGAGAGCGCCACCACCGCCATCGCAGGCAAGGCAAGCCGCCGCAACAAATCGGACACGGTCATGTTTGCATTCCAGGTCTTCGTCATTGCAGGACAAGCTCCGCTTGCAGTGCGCCCGCCGACTTGATGCCCTGGAGGATGGCGATGATGCCGTCCGGCTTGACGCCGATATTGTTGAGGCCGGCGACAAGCGTCCTGAGATCCGGGCCGTCAAGCAGCGCTACCTTGCCGCCAGTCTTCTGCGCCGCAATGTCCGTCTGCGGCTGGACCGCCGTTTCGCCGCGCGAGAACGGTTCCGGTTGGATGATCTGCGGCGTTTCCGTCACTTGGACCGTCAGGGTACCATAGCTGACGGCAACCGGCGACACTCGCACGTCAGCACCAATCACGATGGTTCCGGTCCGCTCGTTCACGACAACCTTGGCCGGGGTGTCCGTCTCGACGACAAGGTTCTCGAGATCAGCCATCAGGCGCGTCAGGTCGGCAGATCTCGGCTTCTGGACGATGACTTCCTGTGCGTCCTTGGCTTCCGCCACGGGACCACCGAAACGGGCAGAAGCGTAGCCGTTGACGACGTCGGCGATACGGATGGCCGTCGAGAAATCGGGATTTCGCAGCTGGAGCACGAGATTGACGGAATCCTTGAAGCGCGACGGCAATTCACGTTCGATGATAGCGCCACCCGGCACTCGCCCGGCTGTTGTCACGCCTTCGGTCAGGGTCGCAGCGTCGCCTTGGGCGTTGAAACCCGAAACGATAACGGAGCCCTGCGCAACAGCGTAAATCTGGCCGTCGGCGCCCGACAGCGACGTCATGATCAGGGTGCCACCACGAAGCGAGGTGGCATCGCCCAACGAACTGACATTCACATCGATACGGCTGCCGGGACTGGCGTAGGGCGGTAGATTGGCCGTTACCATGACAGCGGCGGTGTTCTTCGCGTTGGATGCACCGCCCTGCGTGGAAATGCCGAGGTTCTGCAGCATTGCACGCATCGACTGCTCAGTGAACGGCGAAGCGCGGAAGCCGTCGCCGGTGCCCTGGAGGCCGACGATCAGACCGTAGCCGATCAACTGGTTATCGCGACCCGCCTGCAGGGAGGCAATGTCCTTGATACGCGAGTTCATCGCTGCCGCGGGCAGGACTGCAACGACGTTCGGAGACAAAAACGCTAGAGCGACGAAAAGGCGGAAAAACATCTTCATTTTGCGGCCACGTGTATGGTGCCGTCGGCGAGCACGGTGCCGCTGACAATCACGCCTGAATCCATATTGCGAACACGGACGAGCTGGCCTGTCATACCGTCTTCGAGCGGCGAGCCTGCTGCCGAGATCGTCATCGGGCCGAGTGTGAAGACCAGCCGGATCGACGAGCCGCGCGTGACCGTATAGGGCTCGCGCAGCGCGGATACCGAGATCGTGCGTCCGGGGAGGAGCGTGCGTTTCGAGATCATCCCTTCCACTTGACGGATCGACTTTGCATAGTCGCCCTTCAGGTTGGGATTGGTCACTTCCACTTCCTGCAGCTGGGCGCCGGAAACGGTTTCGCCGGGATAGATGGTTGTCGTCGGAACCACTGCATGACCCATACCCGCAGCGGATGCTGCCTGTGGCGTGGCAAATGCGGTTATCGCGACAGCGGCTGCGGCCGCCCATCCGAGAATACCCTTGACCCGGCAAAACATCATGTTTCGGCCCTTCCCTGTTACTTCAGGTTCTTGCTGACGATGGAGGCCATTTCGTCGGCGGTGGTAATGACCTTGGAGTTCATTTCATAAGCGCGCTGTGCCGATATCAGTTCGGTGATTTCCTTCACCGGATCGACGTTCGACGATTCGAGGTAGCCCTGCTTAAAGTAACCGAAGTTTTCTTCGTCAGGCGTGCCGACGACGGGATCGCCGGAAGCCGGCGTCTGCGCAAAGAGGTTGTCGCCGAGCGGCTGGAGACCGGCCTCGTTGACGAAGTCGGCAATCTGCAGCTGGCCAAGCACGCTCGCCTCGGTGTCACCCGGCAGTTTTGCCGTAACCTCGCCAGAGCGGCTGATGGTCAGCTGGGTCGAACCTGCGGGTACTGTTATGTTCGGCGCAACGAGATAGCCGTCGACGGTAACGATCTGGCCGGTCTCGTTCTTGTTGAGCGCACCGGCGCGAGTGTAGAGCGTCGTGCCGTCCGGCGCCTGGATCTGGAGAAAGCCGCGACCGACGATAGCGACATCGAGATCGTTACCGGTCTGCGCAAGTTCTCCCTGGATGTGCAGGTTGCGGATCGATGACGTCTGAACGCCGAGACCGATGTTTGCACCTTCCGGTACGATTGCCTGGTTGGCACGGTTGGACACGCCCTTGGCGCGCTCCGTCTGATACAGCAGGTCCGTGAATTCAGCGCGGGCGCGCTTGAAGCCGGTCGTGTTGATGTTGGCGATGTTGTTGGCGATGACTTCAAGATTGGTCTGCTGGGCATCCATGCCCGTGGCAGCAATGGCAAGCGCTCTCATGGCTTCGTCCTTAAATCAACTACATCTGCATCTTGGTGACTTCGAGGAAGGACGAAACGACCTTGTCTCGAATGGCAATGGCGGTCTGCAGCGTCTGCTGTGCCTGCATGACGGCATCGACAACTTCACGCGTGGTGGCGGTTCCCTTGATGCCCGCGAAAGACATGCTTTCGGCGTTCTTCAGGGTGTTGACGGCACCGTTCGCGACATTGCCAAGGACCGCGGCGAAGCTGCCGTCGTTGGCCGCACTTTCCGCTGCGGAGGAGGCCGTGGAACTATCCTTGTCGATCGCCGCAAGACCGCGGGTCATCGACAGGGAGCTGACGCTATTGACGTTATTAATCATTATTGGCTCTTCAGTAGATCGATCGTTGCCGAGATCAGGTCGCGGGATTGCTTGATGGTCTGCAGGTTGGCGTCGTACGAGCGGTTTGCTTCGCGCATGTCGGCCATTTCGACCAGCATGTTGACGTTCGGGAGCTTCACGACACCCTTCTCGTCCGCTGCCGGGTTGCTGGGATCGTATTCGGTAATGAACTTCGATTCGTCGACGCCGAGCTTCTTGACGTTGACGGTCGTGACGCCATTGGCGCGATCGACCGCTTCGCCGAAGGTGATCGTCTTGCGGCGGTAGGGATCAGCACCGGGAGTATCGCCCGTCGAGCGGGCGTTGGCGATGTTTTCGGAGACGATGCGCAGGCGCGTCGACTGGGCCTCAAGGCCTGAACCTGCGATTTTCAGTGCGGCTGACAAAGGATCCATGATTAGCTCTTCACCGTCATCAGCATCAGTCGATTGAACGAGCTCACCAGGGAGGTGTTCAGTTCGTACTGACGCTTGATTTCACCAGACTTGGAGAGTTCTTCAGCCAACCCGACAGTGTTGCCGGACTCCTGCACGCCGATCTCCTGATCGAGGACTGCGTCCTTGACGTCGATGTCGCTCTTCGTGCCGAGGTCGTTGCCAGTCAGGTGCGCAGCGTTCGTGCGCGCCATGGTGATGTCCGACTTGTCGAGGACGGCCTGGAAGGGCGTGATGTCTTTCGCGCGATATTTCGGCGTGGTCGAGTTCGCGATATTGCCGGCCACAACCTCCTGACGGATCGTCAGCCATTCCGCCTGCCGCGAGGCCAAGTCGAAAAGTTGAATCGGTTGCATGGGAACTCTCCGTTTTTACTGAAGCGAACCTACGGCGGTAATCTTGCGTCAGACTTACGGGTATTGCGATCCTGGAAGACTGGTTTGCTCGGCTGCCGTCGTCGAAAGCGGAGAAGGCTCCAACCGTGTCCGGTGGAGCCTTCTCTCGATTCGTCATGCGGGTAGGCGCGGACTCAATTGGGTTGGTAGACATCGCCCTTGGAGGTGATGATGACCCACTTCCCATCGCGCTCCTCGAGCGTCGCGAGCTTGCTTTCGTCCGGCAGGATAGATCCGACGCGTACGACGTACATGCCCGATCCGTCCTCGATGAGGGCACGGCCGTTTGCTACATGGAGAAGCCGGAAGCCGGACTTGCTCGGGAACGGTTGCTCCTCGGCCGGGGCTCCCCTGTCGTCTTCCTTGCCGATGCTCGACACCGTCGCAGTTGTCAGCGGATCGACGGGAACCTCAGGCTTCTTTTCGTATTCGTTCTTGTTGGTCATCGCGAGCGGCGAGACACTGAAGACATTGCGTGCCGGCCAGTCCGGAAGATCGCGCGTCCTGTCGCCCTGCGCGACATCGATGCCGAACTTGTCCTCGTTGAAGAAGACGTACCACGGAAAGAACGCAGCCGCACCGGCCAGCGCGAGGCCGGCTACCGTAAGGGCGCGGTCGAGCAGGACGGTCTTGCGCCGCAGGGGTTTCAGCGGAGCGATCTTCTCATCATCGTCGAAATCGGTCACTTCACGCCCCTCTATCTGCGGATACCCTGCTGGCCGCCAATGCCGGCCGCCGCCTTCAGGGCGCCGGCGAGATCAGCAAAGGCATCCTTCGAATCGGCATCCCCTGGCGACTGTTTCAAAACATCGTAAATAATCGGTACCTGCTTCACCGCCATGTCGAGATCAGGGTCGGCACCCTGCCGGTAGCCGCCGATCAAGCGCAGGTCGCGCGTTTCCTCGAAGCGATGGATCAGCGTCTTCAGGCGCGACACCAGCTTCTCCTGATCCGGAGTCCAGGCCTTGCGCGCCAGGCGCGAGATCGAGGCAAGGGGATCGATCGGAGGGTAGCGCCCCTCTTCGGCAAGACTGCGCTGCAGGACGATATGGCCGTCCAGAATGCCGCGCGTCGAATCGGCGATCGGGTCGTTGTGGTTGTCGCCATCGACGAGGATCGAAATGATCGCCGTGATCGTTCCCGTACCTTCCGGTCCCGGACCGGCACGCTCCAGCAGGCGCGGCAGTTCGGTAAAGACCGAGGCCGGGTAGCCGCGCGCGATCGGCGGCTCGCCCGATGCGGTTGCGACCTCGCGGATGGCGTGGGCAAAGCGGGTGACGCTATCGACAATCAGCAGGACGTTGTCGCCCTGATCCCGGAAATGTTCGGCAATCGTGATTGCGGTCAGCGGAGCCATCTTGCGCAGCATCGGGCTCTCGTCGCTGGTCGCGACGACGGCGATCGACTTCTTCATGTTGGCGCCGAGCGTGTCCTCGATGAATTCGCGCACTTCACGACCGCGCTCGCCGACAAGCGCGATCACCACCTTGTCGAAAGCATCTGCGCGCGCCAGCATGGATAGCAGCGTCGACTTGCCGACGCCCGAACCGGCAAAGATGCCAAGACGTTGGCCGAGGCAGAGCGGCGAAAAGATGTCGATGGCACGGACGCCTGTCTTGAAACCCTTTTCCACGCGCTTTCGCGTCATGGAAGGTGGTGCGGTATTTGAGATCGAGCGACGGCCCAACCCCTCGACGACTGGGCCAAGGCCATCGATCGGCTCGCACAGCGAATTGATCGTGCGTCCGCACCAGCTGTCGGAGGGAGAAATGCGGAATGCACCCTTGCGGATGACGGTGTCATGGATGCCGATCGGCTCACCCGGCTCGATCGGGCAGACATAGGTCAGCTCCGGCTCGACCCGGACCACTTCGCCGAGGTGGATTCCGGTCGCCGATTTATGAGCGACGAATTCGCCCAGCCGTACATGGCGCGACAAACCGGTCACAGTGTAGTGTCCGGCCGCGATCGTCTGGACGTGGCCGCCCGGTGCGACCAGAAATTCGGGATTTGAATAGCGCGATACGAGCCCGGCGAGATGCGCGAGCTTCGGCGAGAGATCGGCTTCGGTGAGCGCGTTGGGCATGTCTCAGCCCCCGGTCAGCGGCTGCCGCCGAGCGTCTTGATCGCCTCGCTGAATGACGCCTCACTGTCCTTCGAAAGCGACGTCATGCTCTCGAAGGCGCGATTGACTTCAATCAGCTGCGTGATTTCGCGCATGGCGTTGACATTGGAGTTTTCGAGGTAACCCTGCTGGACGCCGACGTTGAAGCGATCCGTAACGGCACGCGGCTGCTCGGTCGTCATGATGCCGCTGTTCTCATAGCGCAGATAGCCCTTGCTGATATCCGCCTCGAAGAGGCCCAGCGAGCCAACCTGCCGGCCATCCTGATAGATCAATCCGTCAGCGCCAACTTTCGGTTCGCCGCCGGCCGTGTTGAGCGTGACCGGCGACCCACCAGCATCGAGAACCGGATAGCCGCGGACTGAAACGAGCTCGCCGTTATCCTTCATCGTGAAGCGGCCGTCCTTGGTCAGAACCTTGCCGGCCGGCGTGTCGAGCGAGAACCAGGCATCGCCCTTGATCGCGAAGTCGAGCATATTGCCGGTGTGCTCGAGCTCGCCGCTGTCACCCGAAAGATAATCGTTGCCCTGCGATACATAGGCGATCTTGGCATTGATCTTGTTATCCGTCTCGCCGAGCATCTCGTTGAACTTCACCTCGGTTGCACGGAAGCCTGTCGTGTTCACGTTCGCCATGTTGTCGGCGATGGTGGTGAGGCGACGTTCGAGTGCGATCTGCGACGACAAAGAAACATAAAGACCGGATTGCATCCCGATAGGCTCCTGGCATTGGCGATGAACGGTACGAAATCCGGGCGCTTACAGCCTGTTCGGCACGGATCTCGCTGAGGCGGCATCTCAGAAACGGGCACGGATGCCCATTCGTCACCGACAAGCTGACAGCAAATGCTTGCGCGAAGCTGGCATGAAAAAGCTCGGGTTTGCAGGGGCAACCATCAGCCTCACGCAAGCCAGCAGCCCTATCCCTTGGGTTGAAAATAACGATCAGGTTTGGACTGACGATGAATATCATTATCGGATTTGTGATTACCTGCGGCTGCATCATCGGCAGCTTCATGGCAATGGGCGGCCATGTGGAGGCGCTTTGGCAGCCTTTCGAGCTCGTCATCATCGGCGGTGCGGGCCTCGGCAGCTTCGTCATGGGCAACCCGATGAAGGTGGTGAAGGATTCGGGTAAAGCGCTCGGTGAGGCGTTCAAGCACACGGTCCCGAAGGAACGGAATTATCTTGATACGCTCGGCGTTCTCTATTCGCTAATGCGCGACCTGCGCACGAAGTCGCGTAACGAGATCGAAGCCCACATCGACAATCCGGCCGAATCCTCGATCTTCCAGTCCGCTCCGACGATCCTCAAGAACAAGGAGCTGACGGCATTCATCTGTGACTACGTCCGCCTGATCATCATCGGCAATGCCCGCTCGCATGAGATCGAGGCTTTGATGGACGAAGAGATCAACACGATCCTCCACGACAAGATGAAGCCCTATCACGCTATCCAGACGATGGGCGACGCCTTTCCGGCGATCGGTATCGTCGCGGCCGTTCTCGGCGTCATCAAGGCCATGGCGCACATCAACGATTCGCCTGAGGTTCTGGGCCACCTGATCGGCTCGGCGCTCGTCGGCACTTTCCTCGGCATTCTCCTGTCCTATTGCGTGTGCTCTCCGATCGTCTCCCAGATCAAGATCGTCCGCACCAAGCAGCATCGCCTCTATGTCATCGTCAAGCAGACGCTGCTTGCATACATGAACGGCTCCGTGCCGCAGGTCGCGCTGGAGTACGGCCGCAAGACGATCTCGGCTTACGAGCGTCCTTCGATCGACGCCGTCGAGCAGGAAATGATGAACCCCGGCGGCGAGAACAAGGCGGCGTAAACGGACATGAACGCTCTCCTCAAGAAACCCCTGATGGACGAAGCCCTTCTTGCCAAGCTGACCGGAAGGCTCGGCGACAAGGCCACAATCGAGAAAATCTGCGCTGCATTAGGCGATGTCTACACGGTCTTCCTGCCCGACATCATCAAAAGCGAGACCAATCTCGACGTCGAGATCACCTATCTCGGCTGTGACAACGGGCATAAGAACGACCTTGTCGCCGATCGCGGCGGCAATACGACACTGGTCGATGCGACGCTCCGGAACTGGTCACCGAACATCACGTTCGCCTGCGGCAACAGCTTCGTCATCACGCTCATGGAGCATCTCCTCGGCGCTTCCGCCGAGACCGTCGAACAGCCGGCTGACCGTCTGCTTTCCGTGATCGAGCTTGAGCTGGCGGTCATGGTCTTCGACAAGATCGCGAACGTTCTTCGTTCGGCAGTGAACGCGCCTGGCGGCTTCGAACCGGCCATGGAGCCTCCGCACGCTTTTGAAACGCGCGCCAAGCCGGCCGAGGACAAGCCCGACGAATTTGCAGCCGCAATCAACATGTCGATCACGCTGTCCGGCATCACTTCTGACTTCTCGGTCATCGTTCCCCAGGCAGCTTTGCTCAAGACGACCGTGACGGCTCCCAAGGCCAAGGGACAATCGTCGAAGTCGTCCGAATGGAGCGATCAGCTCAGCGAGCAGGTGCGTCGGTCGCAGGTCACGCTCGACGCCAAGATCCGCCTGCAGGACCTGACACTCAGAACGATTTCAAAGCTTGCCGCCGGCGACGTCATTCCTTTCTACGACAGCGGCGACGTTCGCGTCGAAGTCAGCGCCAACAGCAAGGAATTGTATATTTGCGAGTTCGGACGCTCGGGCGAGAACTACACCGTCCGTGTGAAGGATACGATTAACTCGGATGACGAACTCATCCGCCACTTGATGAATTAGCCCATTTTCCAACCTGGCGGCCGCACGGCAGCTTGAGGCAAGTTTCAACTGGAATAGTGATTTCATGGCGACGAAGAAGACACCAAAGAACAGCGACCTTTCAATGGAGCTCCCCGGCAACGAGGCCGAGCTCGACCAGGCCATCGACGACCTGCGCGGCGTTCTGAAGACCGACGCGGAAGGTGGTCTGCCTGAATTCGAGGCCGACGCCGATGCCGGTGCCTTCAGCGGCAGCACCGATCTGTCGACGTTTGGCGACTTTGGCGACGCGACCGAGGAAACGAGCTTCGGCGGCGATTTCGGCGCGACTTCCGACTTCGGCGGTTCGTCTGACTTCGGCGCAACCACATTCGATGCCGCTTCCGAGCCGGCACCGCTTGGCAGCGCCATGCAGTCGAACCTCGATCTTATCATGGACATCCCGATCGACGTCCAGATCATGCTCGGCAGCAGCCGCATGCAGGTTGCCGGCCTGATGAACCTGAACGAAGGCGCAACCATTGCGCTCGACAAGAAGATCGGCGAACCCGTCGAGATCATGGTGAACGGCCGCAAGATAGCGCGCGGCGAGATCACTGTTCTTGAAAACGACGACACCCGTTTCGGCGTCAAGCTGATAGAAGTTTTGAGTACCAAAAGAGCCTGATCCCGGTGCAGGGACGGAGAGGTTAGACCATGATGGACTTTGACGATTTCGGCGGCGCTCTAGCCGAGAAACCGTTGACCCAGGCTGAAAAGGCAGCGGCCGTTCTCCTCGCTATGGGGAAAGGGGTCGCTGGCAGGCTGCTGAAGTATTTCACACAGGCCGAGTTGCAGACGATCATCGGATCGGCGCAAACCTTGCGCGCCATTCCGCCGGACGAACTGCTTGGCCTCGTCGCCGAGTTCGAGGATCTGTTCACCGAAGGCGCGGGTCTCATGGACAACGCCAAGGCGATCGAGAGCATTCTCGAAGAAGGCCTGACGCCCGACGAAGTCGACAGCCTGCTTGGCCGCCGCACCACCTTCCAGGCCTACGAGACCTCCATCTGGGACCGCCTCGGCGAAGGCGACCCGGCCTTCATCGGCAAGTTCCTGCTGCGCGAGCACCCGCAGACTGTTGCCTACATCCTGTCCATGATGCCCTCCTCGTTCGGCGCCAAGGTCCTGATGCAGATCCCGGACGGTCGCCGCGCTGACATCATGAACCGAACCGTCAACCTCAAGTCCGTCAGCCCCAAGGCCGCGCAGATCATCGAGAAGCAGGTTGTGAGCCTGCTGGCCGAGATCGACGCCGAGAAGAACTCGATCGGTTCGACGAAGGTTGCGGAGCTGATGAACGAGATGGACAAGCCGCAGGTCGATACCCTGCTCACGTCGCTCGAATCGATCAGCCGCGAATCGGTCAACAAGGTGCGCCCGAAGATCTTCCTCTTCGACGACCTCATGCTCATGCCGCAGCGCAGCCGCGTCATGCTGCTGAACGATATCTCGGCGGATATCCTCACAATGGCCCTGCGTGGTTCGGCTGCCGAAATGCGCGAGGCCGTATTGGCCTCGATCAGCCCGCGTCAGCGCCGCATGATCGAATCGGACCTGCAGAGCGGAACGGCCGGCATCAACCCGCGCGAGATCGCCATTGCGCGGCGCGCGATCGCCCAGGAAGCGATTCGCCTCTCAAACTCCGGTCAGATCCAGCTCAAGGAGACCGAAGGCGAGGGCGCGGCAGCGGCCTAAGCCGTTGTTCTTGTGCACGACACGCCTCCTCCCCGCGGCTGCGGTTGATCGCCGCCGCAAAAGGGAGATACCCTTCCGGAAAGGCCGCGCCTGACGCGGCCATTTCTTTTGATGGAGGGTCTCGGCCTTGGCCGACGAGGATAAGGACAGCAAAACAGAAGACCCGACAGCGAAAAAGAAAACCGACGCTGCCGAGAAAGGTAACACCCCGTTTTCGCGGGAGGTGCCGCTCTTTGCCACCGTTCTTGCCACCTTCGTCTATGTCATCTTCTTTCTGCCGAGCGGGTTCGCCAAGACCGGCGAGGCGCTGAAGGACATTTTCGAGCAACCCGACCAGTGGAAAATCGAAACTGGGCCGGATGTTCTTTCGCTCTTCGTTCACCTCGCCTGGGTTTCCGCCGCGCTGCTGGCCCCAGCCTTCATCCTGTTCATGGCGTTCGGCGTCGCTGCGTCCATCTCACAGAACCTACCGACCCCTGTGCTCGAGCGGATACGCCCCCAGTTTTCCCGGATTTCACCCGCCAAGGGGTGGTCGCGGCTGTTCAGCCTGCCTGGTCTCATCGAATTCGGGAAGTCGATGACGAAGATCGTGATCGTCGGTGTCGTGATGTTCTTTGCGCTGAAGAGTGAATACTTCAACGCAATCGACGCGATGTTTTCCGATCCGCAAACGATCTTCACGCGCATGATGACCTCGATGCAGAAGATCACGATCGTCGTTCTCATTGCCACCGCCGTTGTCGCGATCGCCGACTTCTTCTGGACGCGCTACCACTGGTTCACCGAGCTGAAGATGACGCGGCACGAGGTCAAGGAAGAAAACAAGCAGTCGCAGGGCGACCCCTTCGTCAAGAGCCGCCAGCGCTCACTCATGCGCGACCGCGCCCGTCGCCGCATGATGGCGAACGTCGATCGCGCGACACTTGTCATCGCCAATCCGACGCACTTCGCCGTCGCCCTGCGCTACGTGCGCGAGGAAAACGACGCACCCGTCGTTGTCGCCAAGGGACAGGACCTTATTGCGTTGAAAATCAGAGAGATCGCGGAAAAGAACGGCATTCCCGTTTTCGAGGACCCGCCTCTCGCCCGCTCCATGTTTGCGCAAGTCTCGGTCGATAGTGTCATACCGTCTGTATTCTATAAGGCAGTCGCGGAACTCATTCATCGGGTTTACGCGACGCAAGCCAAGAACAAACGGGTAAGATAGCCGAATGAAAAAATGCCCCTACTCTACCCAGCGTGAAAAAATCCTTGCTGAAGCAATCAGCCCCGTAGCCACGGAATTGCGGCTTCTGGACGCTTCGGACCTCATCTCACTTCTGCGCTTCGAGTACTACGGCAATCTTTCCGATCTGGTATCGTCTGCCGCCGAGCTTTTCTTCCATCCTGGCACGGTCAATTTCGGCCATGGCGGCAGCTACACACTTGAGTGGGGCGGCAAACCTGAAGTGGTGATCGATCTTGAAATCAAGCCGCGCGGCGTGACCGTCTATGCACAGCTCACGCTCGCCGAAGAGCACGCAGGCATTGAGATCAACCACATCGCCTTCCAGAACCCGTCAGCGGATCCGGACGAAAACACCGCTTTCCTCGAGCAGAGCCTGCGCGACGCGCGCTTCACCGTTGAGCCCTTGCAGGCCTTGGCGGGCTAGGACGTCGAACTTTTCCGCTCAGCTGATGTAGCCGAGGCGAATGGCCTTGGCGATTGCCTGGATACGGTTGACCGAATCCAGCTTGATGGTCGCCGAGCCGAGATAGGCGTTGACGGTGTGCACGGAAAGGCCGAGCTTTTCGGCGATTTCTTCGCTGATACGGCCATCGCCGGCGAGCTGCAGGCAGGCAATCTCGCGTTCACTGAGCGCCTCGGCCGCCGCGACACGGCGCTCGTCGAGCGACAGCAGGTCGATCATGATCTGACAGGACCTAGCATGGAGCTCGACGATCATATCGCTTGCCGGCTCCAGATCGTCGCCGGTGAAAATGACGAAGCCGTTGCCGACTGCGCCGAGACGCACCGGAAACGCCATGCCGGAAAACGGGACAAGGCCACCCTGCAGGCGCGTCATGAATGGCGCGATGCCGGAAGGACCGGGCGCTGCGCGATCGAGCCCACCGGCCCAGACGATTGGCAGAAGCGACTTCTCGATATGGTCGAGCAACGCTTCGCCATGCGCGTCAACGAAAGCCTTGCTGAAGCCACTGTTCGAGGGGCCCCAGTTTTCCAGTTCGCAAACCAAACGCTGTTTCGCCGGCACGCCCGCGCCGCTGATCCTGTAGACCGCGAAGTTCTGGGCATCGGCGAGCTTCTGCATGCCGATCAGGCGGGGGAACAGGTCGGACCGGCTCGTCACCTTGTTGGCCCGCACGGTGCGCATCGGTTGTGGATTTCCTAGCGACCTGCCGGATGGCTGCCCCATAACGCCGTCCCCCTAGACGAGATTGTTCCGGACCGCGAACGCGATGGCCTCAGAACGAGTTTTCGTAGCCGTCTTTCGCATGACGCTGGTGATGTAGTTGTTGATGGTATTGCGGGAGATGCCGAGGATCATCGCAATTTCGTCACTCGTCTTGCCTTCCGCGATCCAGAAGAGGCATTCAAGCTCCCGATCCGTCAGCTCAAAGTCCCGATCGGTCTTTGTACCGCCGCATTGAAGGAAGCTTGCAAAATACGCCGCCAGCAGCCCGACGTCCCGCAGCCGCTCCTGCGACAGGATGAAACCGTCGTCAAAAAGGAACATCAGGGCAAGGCGTGATCGGCCGATGTTGAACATCAGGGAACAATACTGACGACTGGCGCCATCAGGTGCGTCTGCCGTCTCTGGCAGGAGAGCAAAATGCGGCTGGAAGAGCTGCATGCATTTTTCGAGTTCCGTCGCGCGCGCGAAACCACCGACGAAAGTATGCGCAAGGTTGGTGACAAGATCGAACGGCCAGTCCGACGACACCACGAAGTCTAGTCCCGCCTCCTGCACAAGATCCGCCCGGGCTAGAAGATAGTGCGACGCGCCGACATAGTCTGTCAGGGCCCGCAGCCCTGGCTGCAACCTTCCCGTGCTCGAAGTCTCGCACAGCTGAGCGATGAGTTCCTCTCGTGACGAGAGGTTCGCGGCCGCTATACCAACGAAGTTTGCCGTCTGTGTGTCGCTCTTAAGAGCCTGCAATATATGCAAATCCATAGGCAAAAATCCTGGCGGCTGGGAACCATCACAACAGAAGCTGGACCCGCGGGCTTCTGAACAAAAACACGACCTCCTCGCGAATCATCCAACTCTACGATACGTGATGTAAAGCGACATCTCCGAGTTCTGGGGATTTACATCGATCACGTTTCGTGCTGCGCCTTGCGCC
Source organism: Rhizobium cauense (assembly GCF_019511525.1). Classification (GTDB taxonomy): domain Bacteria; phylum Pseudomonadota; class Alphaproteobacteria; order Rhizobiales; family Rhizobiaceae; genus Rhizobium; species Rhizobium cauense. Next base: position 16,235 of record NZ_JAEUAT010000001.1, read on the forward strand.
GATTCGATCTTCTTTAACGCATTCTAAAATTTCGGTGATTCTAGACAGTCTGACAATACGATTCGCGTCAAGCGCGAGGTCAGTCCTGTGCACAAACTAAGCCTTGCCGAAGCGAGCTCCACCCGATCGCAGGCGGCCAAAAGAAAAAGGGCCGGTCACCCGGCCCTTTCTCATGCGGCGTTGTCGACCGCCCATTTCCTGAGGATTTTCGCTGCTCGCTCCTCGTTGATCTCGACCATTCGTGCCAGCTTGCGTTCCGGACCTTCCTTGACGCGACGGTTGAAGTTGCCATCGTCGTCGCCAAGGCTGAGCAGATCCTCGGTGCTGTCGAAGCCGAAGTCCGAGCCGAAGCCGTCCATAAGCGCGCCGCCCGCCCCCGCCCCTGCCCCCGGAGCGAAGTCCGGAAGTTCGAGACCGGCACTCTCCGGCGACGTGTCGCCGATGACCGCGGCACCACTGCCAGTCATGCTGCGAACCATTGGGCGGACACCCATCCAGATCACCAGGAAGGCGACTGCAACAAAGGCAAGCGAGTTGATGATGCCGGCGAGGTTGCGGCTGAGCATATCCATGACCCGGATGCCGCTGCCCGTTTCCTCGAGGAGCTGGTTCTCCAGGAAGTTCATGGCCGTGACGGTCACGACATCGCCGCGATCGGTACTGATACCTGCGGCCGAAGCCACGATCTTCTGCATCTCGGCGAGATAGGCATCGACCTTCGCCTGGTCGGCCGGCTCGCCAACCATCTGAGCAATCCGGCCCTTGTTGACGACGACGGCTACCGAAAGCTTTTCGATCTTGTAGCTGTTGCGTGTCGTCGCGGTCGTCTTGCTGTTGATCTCGTAGTTGGTCTGCTCTTCCTTCTTGTCAGACTTGTCCTGCGATTCCGGACCGGTCGGGCCGCCTGCGTCGGGAGCTGCCTGCGGAATGTTCTGCTCAACGGTCGTTGCATTGTCTGACTGCCTCTGCTGTGACTGAGAGGCTTCCTTGGTCGTGCGGATAGAGCGCTCAACCTTCGATTCGGGATCGAAGGTGGTTTCCTGAATCTGCTGGCTGTCGGTGTTCAGTTCGGCGTTGACGCTGGAACGGAAGTTATCCATGCCGAGGAAGGGTGCGAGCGCCTTGTCGATGTTGGATTCAACTTCGCCCTGGACGTTCTGGACGATGTTCAGCGAACGGTTCAGCGAGCTGTTGCTTGCCTCGTCGCCCGAAGCAAGCAACTGGCCTGCCGAGTCGAGGATTGTCACGTCACCGACATCAAGGCCGGGGACGGCCGATGCAACAAGGTGACGGATCGAAGTCGCCGCGTTGCGGCCAGCCGCCGCACTCGCACGGATCATGACGGAAGCGGTGGGCTTCTGTTCGGCTTTGCGAAAGTTCCCGACCTCCGGCATGACGATGTGTACTCGCGCGGCCGAGATGCCTGATATCGACTGGATCGTGCGGCCGATCTCACCCTCGAGCGCACGCACCCGCGTCACTTCCTGCATGAACGAGGTCAGGCCGAGCGAGCCGACGTTGTCGAAGAGTTCGTAGCCTGCATTGGCGCTGTTCGGCAGACCGCGCTCGGCGAGCAGGAGGCGTGCCTTTCCGGTCATGCCGGCGGGAACGGTGATGCTGGACCCGTCGCTTCCGACCTGAAAGCCGATATTGGCCTCGGCGAGCGCCATGCTGATTTGGTTCAAATCTGGCGTATCAAGCCCGACATAGAGTGTTTCCTGGGCCGGTTTATTGACCAGAAAGGCGGCTCCCAGGATGAGAGCGATGGAAACGACACCCACGCCGGCCAACGCCAGCAAACGATTCCGTCCTAGCGAACTGAAGTTCTTAAAAATTTGAACTAATTGATTTAACAGATTCATTCTGTTCTCGCACGACCATCACAGACAAAGCAGGCTTATTGCCTCATTTCGACCGTAGTTGCCGAAACTTGCGCGAGCGTTTCGTAAGGACGTACGAGTAAAAACAGGTTCAGAAGAAGTCGAAGTCTCCGGCCGCCTTCGCCAGAGGCTGCACATTTCCATAGCGGGCGTCACCGCCGAGCGCCCGCTGCATTTCACTGAGTTTCACAAGACTCAACGCAGTTGCGACATCGACTGCCCAATCCTGCGGAATCTCGCCCGTGATCGTGTCGATGAACTCGGCAAGACCGCGTGTCTTCTGTACGGCAAGGTCAATTCCCTGCATGACTTTCATGCTTTCCGGCGAGTTCAGCAGTTCGGCACCGCCACCTACTTCGAGGAGCTGCGGCTCGATCCGCTCGATCAGATAGGCGACGTCATGCAATTCCTGGACGATGCGCATCAGCACATCGGGCAAGGCCTCGGCAGGCGACGGCTGCTCTGTCATTGCATTCACGGTCATTAATAAGGTCCTCGCCCTCAGAAGAATTCGATGCTGGTTTCGACAGGTTTCTGCGGAGCGGCTGGACGCTGCTCGAGCGCAACAGTTCTCTGCGTTTCCGCGCCGGTCAACGGGTACTGTCGAGCGCGCCCTGAAACCGGCCAGTATTCAAGCTTGCGCCCGTGATCGCCACCCGTGCTGGAGCCGACAACCGGAATGCCTTCATCCTTCAGGAATTGCACAGCGAAAGCCGCGTTCTGTTCACCGACATTCGAGAATGTCGAGATCGTCTTCGCTCCGCCGAAGATCTTGGCCTCCAGGCGGTCGCGGCGCGCGCCCTGCTTCAGGAGGCCGTTGATCAGCAATTCCATCAGGTGAACGCCATACCGCGTGGCGTCGCCGCCCGTCATCGGCGTATTTCCTGTCCCCGGCAGAAGGAAGTGATTCATTCCTCCAACACCTGCCACGGGATCTCGCAGGCATGCAGCCACACACGATCCAAGGATGGTCGTCAGAACCGCGTTCGGATCATTCAGGACCTTCCATTCGCCCTGGATGATATGGACGCGGCGGGCTGCAACGTCGAGTGTCATTTCAATGCTCCAAATACGGCTTCGATAGCCGCCTTCATCTTCTCGATGGTGAAGGGCTTGGCGAGAACGTTGTTGGCGCCAAGTTGGGCCGCCTTGGTAACGAGCGCGCGGTCGCCCTGCGCCGTCAGAATGATGAACGCTGCCTTCTTCGTCGCCGGGTTGGCGCGAACGGCCTGGAGGAAGCCGAGGCCATCCATCTTCGGCATGTTGAAGTCCGAGATGACAAGATGATGCGGCTGCTGGGTCATGATCTTCAAGCCCTGCTCGCCGTCGCCGGCGGCGGTGATCTGCTTGAAGCCAAGCTGGGTCAACGCGTCGCTGAGCAGCAGGCGGCTGGTCACCTGATCGTCGACGATCAGAACTTTAATTTTCTCTGCGATAGACATTACTCAGTTCCTTCCTTTCGGGCGGCTGTCATTTTCAAGATTTCTTCGCCGATGCTGTTCAGCGGCAATTGTTGCTCGACGGCGCCGAGTTCATAAGCGACCCTCGGCATGCCGTAGACCACTGAGGTCTTTTCGTTCTGGCCGAGTGTGCGCGCGCCGGCATGGCGCATCTTCAGGAGACCTGCCGCACCATCGCGTCCCATCCCGGTCAGGATCACACCAACGGCATTGCGGCCGGCAAGCTCCGCCACCGAGTCGAACAGGACATCGACAGACGGACGGTGGCCGTTGACCGGGTCGCGCTCGACGAGGCGGCAGCACGGCGCATGAGCGTTGGCGACCTGCAGATGACGCTCGCCGCCCGGCGCAAGATAGATCTTGCCGATCTCCAGGCGTGCCCCATCGGTCGCTTCCTGAACGACGGGCGCACAGAGGCGGTTGAGTCGCTCGGCGAAGCTCTTCGTGAAGGTCGGCGGCATGTGCTGGGTGATGACCGTCGGCGGGCAGTTCGCCGGGAACTTCTGGAGCACGGCGATCAGCGCCTCGACGCCGCCGGTCGACGAACCGATCGCGACGATCTTGCGACCGACGCGGAAGTCGGCGACGGCAGGCGGCGGCGCAGCCGGCGTCGGCTGAGTATATTGGCGCCGCTGCGAACGGGCGGCCGCCTTCACTTTCTCAGCCAGATCGCCAAAAGGACGGGCATCGCCCGGATGCGGCTTGCCGACGCAATCGAAGGCGCCGATCTCGAGCGCTGCGAGCGAAGCATCCGCGCCGCGGTGCGTCAGCGTCGAGACCATGATCACAGGCATCGGGCGCAACCGCATGATCTTCTCGAGGAAATCGAGACCGTTCATGTTGGGCATCTCGATATCGAGCGTCACGACATCGGGATTGAGCTTCTTGATCGCTTCGCGCGCCTCGAGCGCATCACTGGCCTGGCCGATAACGCTGACATCGGGGTCGGCGCTCAGCACGGCAGTGATCAGGCCGCGCATCGTCGCGGAGTCGTCGACCACGAGAACTCTGGCGGGTGCGCTCATGCCTTCCTCCCCACGCCCTTGCTCGTGTAGCGATAGGTCGTGATACCTATATTGTCGAAGACATGTTTGGCGTCGCCGGAAACGCGCTCGGAATGACCGATATAGAGATGGCCGCCCTCCGGCATCAGTTCGGCAAAGCGCGACCAGATTTTCATCTGGGTCGGCTCATCGAAGTAGATCACGACATTGCGGCAGAAGATGACGTCGAATTTGCCCTTGAACGGCCACTGCGCCATCAGGTTCAGTTCGTTGTAGGTGATCAGGCGCTTCACGCGGTCATCGACCTGGAACTTGCGGCGTCCCTGGACCTCGACCTCGCTGAACCACTGCTTGCGCATCGCTGGCGACACGGTTTCGAGCGCACTCTCATCATAGGCGCCGGCACGAGCGATCGCCAGGATCTTCGGATCGATATCGGTGGCCAGAATCTTGAAATCGTAGTCGGCAACGTTCGGCATCATCGACAGGACGGTCAGCGCGATCGAATAGGGTTCCTGGCCATCCGACGAAGCCGCCGACCAGATTCGAACGCGACCGCCCATCTTGGCGCGCTGTAGCAGCTCTGGCAGGACGTGATCGCGCAGATGCTCGAAGTGATGGTTCTCGCGGAAGAACCTCGTGAAGTTCGTCGTCAGATGCGAGAGCATTTCGCGGCGCGGAGCGGCCCCGGCCGGCGACGAAACGAGTGCGCAATACTCGCGAAAACCCGAGAGACCGAGATTGCGAATGTGCTTCGACAGACGTGAATAAACGAGCGAGGCCTTGGTCTCGTTCAGGTAGATCCCTGCATCCGAGTAGATCATCGCAGCGATTTCCGTGAGGTCGCGGCGCGTCAGCGGATATTCGCCGCTCGCCAGAACCTCGTCCGGGCTACCCTGCCGCACGTCTTTTGCACTCATGACATTCATGCAGCTTCACTTTCCGTATCAGGGAAGATCGCATCGAGTTCCAGCAGGCAGATCATGCGCTTGTCGATCGCCAAGATGCCGCGTGCGAACTGACGCTGCAGCTCGGAGGCGATCTCGGGCGTCGGCTGGACGTTGTCTTCGGTGACGGTCAGAATGTCGGACACGGCATCGACCAGCAGCCCGACCACCTTGCGGCGCACCTGCGCCACGATGATGACGTGGCGTGCGGTCGGCTCGGCCGCCTTCATGCCAAGGCGCGCCGACAGGTCGATGATCGGCAATACGGCGCCGCGCAGATTGATGACACCCTTCATGTAGGATGGCGAGTGCGGCATGGCCGTTGCCGGCGTCCAGCCGCGGATCTCGCGAACCGACATGATATTTACGCAAAACTCCTGATCCCCGACGCGGAACGCGATCAGCTCGCGATCCGCCTCATTCAGACTTTTTACGGCGTACGACATAACCTTAACCTACTGCTGCCAGCGATACGTCTTGCTTCAAGGCCTGGCCGCGCGATGCGCCCACGACCGCGTCGACGTCCAAGATGAGCGCCACGCGGCCATCCCCGAGGATGGTTGCGGCAGCGATGCCCGGAACGTGTGTATAATTCGCTTCGAGGCTCTTGATGACGACCTGGCGCTGGCCCTGGATGGCATCGACCATAAGGGCGCGCTGACCGCCGCCTTCGGATTCCACGAGGAGAGCGACGCCCTCCACCGGATTTGCCTGCGTTGCGCGGAAGTTCAGGATGCGACCGACGTCGACCAGCGGGCAGAAGCTGTTGCGGATCGAGATCAGGCGATGGTTTGCGCCGAAGGAGTGAATCGCGGCGGCTTCCGGTTGCAGGGTCTCGACGATTGCCGTCAACGGCACAACCAGCGTCTGACCGGCGACCGTGACGACCATGCCGTCGAGAACGGCAAGCGTCAGCGGCAGGCTCATCGTGAAGACTGAGCCCTGGCCCGGCTTCGAAGTGATGTTGATGCGTCCGCCGAGCGCCTGAATCGAGCGCTTGACGACGTCCATACCGACGCCGCGACCTGATATGTCGGAAATCTTGTCAGCCGTCGAGAAGCCCGGCAGGAAGATCAGGTTGTCGATTTCCTCATCCGTCAGGTTGGCATCGGCGGGGATCAGCTCGTTGGCGATGGCCTTCTGCTTGACCTTCTCACGATTGATGCCGGCGCCGTCGTCGGCGAGCTCGATCAGGATGCGGCCAGACCGGTGCTTTGCCGTCAGGCGGACGGTGCCCTCGACGTTCTTGCCGTTGGCCGCGCGCTTCTCCGGCGTCTCGATACCGTGGTCGACGGCGTTGCGGATCATGTGCGTCAGCGGCTCGGCGAGCTTGTCGATGACCGTCTTGTCGACTTCGGTGTTTTCGCCTTCAGTGATCAGGCGGATTGTCTTGCCCGTCATGTCGGCGATTTCGCGAACGATACGCGACATGCGCTGGAAGACCGGCTTCACCGGCTGGGCGCGGATCGCCATGACCGAGTCCTGGATCTCGCGGGTGAGCTGCTGCAGCTCTTCGAGGCCCATGTTGATCGACGACGTGCCCGTGGTGTCGTTCTCGATAACGCTCTGCGACAGCATCGCCTGGTTGATGACGAGCTCGCCAACGAGGTTGATGAGGCGATCGACGCGGTCGAGGTCAACACGGATCGTCTGGCCGGCGCTTGCGGCAGCGGCATTGTTCTGAGCAGCGGCAGCCGCACTTGCAGCGGCGGCGGCAGCGGATTCCTTCTTTTCGACACGAGCAGCGGCGGCAGCCATCTGCGTGACGTTGGAAGCGGTTTCGGCAGCAGCGACTGCGGCGGCCGCGTCAGACTTCGGCTGCTCAGCCGGGGCGTCTGCAGCCCCGTCGTCAAGGATTGACAGGTCGAAGGGAACCGGGATCATCGGCAGTTCTTCGGTGTCGGCTACGGCCGCCTTCGCCTCGGACGCGGTTATCTGCAGATCGCAATCCCACTCGGCGAATTCGAACACGGTGCGGATCGCGTCTTCGCCCTTGTCGGTCTTGAGTGTGATGTTCCAGTAGAAATAGGCCGCTTCCGGGTCGAGCTCATCGAGGCCGGGCAGTACGTCCATGTTGCAGTAGACGCTCATCTCACCGAGACGGGAGAGATCGCGCAGCAGCAGGGTGGCGTCGTTGCCCTTGGAATAAAGGTCCGAGCGCGGCTTGAAGGTAATCTCGTAGGACGGGAGGTCGGACGCTGTGTCCTCTTCGCCGCCGAAATCATCGAAGGAGAAGGGAATCGGCTGGAAGCCGCTGTCGTCAGTCGGCTTGGGCGCCGGAGCGGCGGCAACCGGCGCCGGCTTCGCGACGGGTGCTTCGACTGAAGCGGTCGGAGCGGGCAGCTCGCCATTGGCGAGCGCTTCCAGCTCCTTGACCAGACCGCGGCTGCGGCTTTCATCGACGCTGCCGCCATCGCGGGCGGCATTGGTCAGGTCGGCCAGCACGTCTGCCGACTTCAGCATGACCTTCAGGACATCCTGTGTCGGCTCAAGCTTGTTGGAACGAACGCAATCAAGTGTGGTCTCGAAGACATGCGCGAAAGCGACGAGATCATCCAGACCAAAGGCGCCAGCGCCGCCCTTGATCGAATGGACGGCACGGAACACCGCGTTGACGGTTTCCGGATCGCGATCGCCATCATTCATTTTCAGAAGACCGGATTCCAGTTCGGCGAGCTGCTCCTCGCACTCCTGGAAAAAGATCTCTTTGATTTCGTTCATATCCATAGGAGAAAATCCTGGGTTTAAGCGGTTACACGCTCAATGGCATCGATCAGCTTGGCAGGGTCGAACGGCTTGACGATCCAGCCGGTGGCACCAGCCTGACGCGCGCGGTTCTTCTTTTCCGCATCGCTTTCGGTCGTCAGGACCAGGATCGGGATCGCGCGATACTTGTCGTTGCGGCGAACACCTTCGATGAAGCCGAAACCGTCAAGACGCGGCATGTTGATGTCGGTGACGATGACATCAGGGTTGGATTCTTCCAGAACCTCGAGACCTTCGACGCCGTCTTCTGCCTGGATCGTCTCGAAACCCGCATTGTTGAGGGTTACGAGAAGCATGTTCCTGATGGTCCGTGAATCATCCACGGTAAGCACTTTTTTCTTCATTGCCGGATCTCCTTGGCGAGCAGATGGTGGATATCGACACCGATCAGCTGCATGGTTTTCTGAAATGCGTCCGAAACCTTGCTGAATGTGAAGGCGAGCTTGTCCTGGTCCCAGGTCTTGGCCGCGGCCATGAGGACCTGCGCACCCAGCGCGCCGACGCGTTCGACTGCGGAGGCGTCGATGGTCAGATCATTGCCGCGCAACGACAGGAACTTGTCGCGAAGCGCCGTCGCTTCGTTCAGATCAAGCACCGCCGAGAGATTCAGCGTCTTCCCAGTTTTTCTTGCCGCCATCAGCCCTTCCTTGTCCTCTGGTTCCCGCTCAAAGAATGCGAGCGGCGCTCATATACCCGTGCGTTAGTAAACAATCCGCCCTCCGACCGATGCGACCGACGGCGGAAATCCGAAGTCCTCGTCTTCCGCCGCGACATCGGCAGGCCGCCTGATCTCGACTGCCGGAGACAACAGTGGCGCCGGGCGCGCGGGCTCTGCGTTCTTGCGGGCAATACGAAACTCGCGGATCGTCTGGCCAAGCTCGACGATTACGGTATGGAGGTAATCTGCTCCTTCCGCGGAACGAGCTGCGGACGCTGCGTTTTCGTGGATCTGGACGCCGAGGCCCTTCACGTCAGCTGTGACGACATCAAGGTTTGCAGCGTGCTCGCTTGCCTGATTTGCCACGGTGGCAATCGCCGTGTTGATCTCACTGACCTGGCGAACGATGTTGCCAATCGAATCTTGAGTGCGTCCGACCATCTGAACGCCGGCATCCACCTGCGACTTGGTTGTGCTCACCAGCGTCTTGATCTCGCGCGCGGCGTCGGCGGAGCGCTGCGCCAAGGCGCGAACTTCCTGTGCCACGACAGCAAAACCGCGTCCGGAATCGCCCGCGCGGGCGGCTTCGATCCCCGCATTGAGCGCCAGTAGGTTGGTCTGGAAGGCGATCTCGTCGATCGCCCCGATGATCTGGCCAATTCTCTCGGCGGACTGTTCGATATCCGCCATGGCCGCAATCGCGCGTCCGACCACCTGGCCGCTCTCTTCGGCCGCAGTGCGGGTCGAAGCCGCGGCCTGCTCGGCAGCGCGGCTACCCGCGGCACCGTGGCGAACGCTTTCGGAGAGATCGGCAAGCGCGGCAGCGGAGGAGAGAAGCTGCTGGGCATGGGCGGATGAGTTTCCGGCAAGTTGCTTCGAGGCATCGCCAAGTGTCTGCACCGACGTCCCGGCCGCAACGGTCTTTTCCGCAATCATCTGAAATTCGGACTGGACGGCATCGAGCGCGCCGTTCAGCGCCTGCGCGATATCCCGATGGGCGCCGTCGTCCTCGACGGTTGCTCGAACCGTGAGATCGCGGGCGGCGAGGCCATTGATCACGTCGGCGAAAACGCGAACGACGTCGGCCCGGTCATTGTTGCGCTGATCGGCCAGTGCACGTTGCTGGGACGCCCGCAAAGCGTTGAAACGCAGGGATACGGCGATCTCGACATCCACCATGACCAAGCGGATGATCGCGGTCATCAGATCGGAGATTTCCTTGGCGCGACGGCGGCTGCTCGGCAGGAAGGAACGGCCGGCCAGCTCCGTCGCAAGACCGCCAATGACGTGCTCGAGAACAATGCCGTGGCCGGCGACATGCCAGCGCGGGTCGAGACCCATCTTGCTTTCGGAATCGGAGAGAACCTTCACGCGTTCGGCATAGAGACTGTCGAAACGCGCATCGGTCAAAACGTCCCAATGCGATGTCTGCAGGTCGTGAAGCCGCTCTACCTGGCGTTCGCTTTCAAAATTGCGCGCGGCATCCGGGAAGGACTGAAACCGCTGGAAGAGATCGCGCAGGCCGGCGGTGAAATGTTGCTGAAGGTCGATGCGGTGGCGCCGAACCAGATCGCACTGTTCGGCGTCGAGACCGGCAAAGCGCAGCCGCTCACGCAAGCTGCCTGCCTGCGTTCCTCGAGCCTGATCTGATGGCATTTCCTGCCCCAACGCCTGTCCCCAACCACGTGCCGGGCGTCTGCCCGTCAGTAAATTCTTGCTCCGAACGGCAGAGATGATGCTGCTCAGTGGCCTGCCTCCGGCGGCCGCCGGCGGACTGAAGCCTCCCGATCAGTAAATTCTGCTTCGGAGTTGCTTGAAAGTGATGGATTCCGGATCGACCCGGTACGGCGGTGCGGCGTCATGCCTGGTGGGAACGAGTGAGTTTTTCCCATTCCGACGTGTATGCAATGTTTATGGTTAATTCCTTGCCTGAAGGTTAATGCGGATTTTATGAATGTCGACTTTCCAGCGAACCCTAATAACCATCTACGAATTACTGGCCTTGCGTTGCAGCGCTGCTACAAGTCCGACGCAAGCTTTGTGTTATACGCCCGGAAATAACCGTGACATGACGTCAGAAGGATTGGGCAATGATTGTTCTCGGATTGGGGTCGTGCGTTCTTTCGATCGCTGTTCTCGCAGCCGTCGCGCTGCTTGACTATATCGAAGCGACCCGCAGCCAGGTTGCCCTGCGCGTCCTTTAAATTTCCGCAAGCAGATTGCAACGAGTCGTCAAATGCGCGCCACGTCGCCGCGTTAATCCTTGGCGTTACTACAGCGTTTGAGTTCAGCGGAAACTGCGTACATGTCTGCGAGACTTGGCCTCTTCATCATCCTCGGCATAACGCTCTGGCGGGTTGTCACCCTTCACTTCGACAGCACCGATCTGTTCGTCGATGAGGCACAATACTGGTTCTGGTCGCAGAATCTCGACTTTGGCTATTACTCGAAGCCACCGATGATCGCCTGGGTCATTCGAGCGATGACCGAGCTCGCGGGATCGACGTCGATCTATTGGATCAGGCTGAGCGGGCCGCTGATCCACATGGCGACCGCGATCATCCTGATGAAGACGGCCAAGCGCCTAGTCGGCCCCAAGGTCGAAGGCTGGACCGGCGCCACATTCATCACCCTGCCGGGAGTTGCGCTGTCGTCGGTGTTCTTCTCGACCGATGTCGTGCTTCTTTTTTTCCTGACGGTCGCGCTTTGGGCCTATTTCGGCCTGACCGAGAAGCGCTCCGTGGGCCTCGCCCTTTTGATGGGGTTTGCATTCGGCTGTGCCTTTCTTTCGAAATACGCGATCCTCTTCGTCGTTCCCGGCGGGTTGGTCGCGCTGATACTGCTTCCGAGCGCGCGCATCGCATGGCGCGATTTCTGCATATCCGTGGTGGTTGCGCTCGCTGTTGCCGCGCCGAACCTCTGGTGGAACCTCGCACATGACGCCACGACCGTCCGGCACACAACCAGCATCGCGCATTGGAGCAAGCTCGGCATCGACTTCGCCGGCGGTCTTGGGTTCTTCGGGGCGCAATTCGGCGTGGTGGGACCGATCGTTTTCTTCGCCTTGCTTTGGGCCGTCGCGCGAGGCCTCAGAGGGAAGGTTGATGGCCGGGAAGCGCTGCTGATCTGGCTCTCCATCCCGGTTGTAGTGCTGATCACCCTGCAGGCGCTGGTCGCCAAGGCCTATGCCAATTGGGGCGTGACGGCGTACATCGCAGGCACGATCCTTGCGGTGTGGCTGCTGGAGCGCCTCTGGCCGAAGGGCTTGCGCCTGTCCCTTGCGATCAACGGTACGGCAAGCCTGCTTTTTCCGTTGGCTGCGGTCTTTGCCCATCAGCTGGTACTGCCTGATGGGAACGAGATCATGAAGCGCTATCTGGGTCGCAGCGAAATCAGTCGCGAGGCTGGCGAGTTGGCACGGCAGTCGGCCACTTCCATCATTGTCAGCGACAGCCGCGATTTGCTGGCGGACATGTTCCACACCCTGCGAAACGACAACGTTCGCATCTATGCGAAGCCACCGGTCGGCGCACCCGACAACTATTATGAACAGACCTTTGCGCTGCCGGGCAATATCGCAGACAGCGTCCTCTACGTGACCACACATCCGGTGGAATGCGCGCAGGCGCCCGAACTCATCCGGAGCTGGCAGCCGGCACAAGGCTACTATCGTGGCAAAACGATCTTCGCCTACAGGGTTTCGCCGACCTGCCTTGCAGCCGACTGAACATCACGCGAGCCTAGGCGGGACACAGCGCGCGACGTCGAAGACGTTGAATGAACACGAAGCACACCGTCATCGTCGGGGAACCGGAAATCTCAATGGGCATGGTTGACCGACCGGCCCAAGTGCATCATGACAGTGTGCCCTATGAAGACGAGACCGAGACTGTTACAATCACAGCCGAGGAAACGCCTTCCCGCAAAGAAAAAATGAGAGACTTTTGCGCCGTTGAGCCGGTACGAGGTTAGAAATCCAGACGACTGTCAGATGAGGCTCGATGCGCGCCGCATGAGCGGTCGCGTTGCGATTTCTCTGGCCGTTGCCATTTTTGCCTATCTCGGCCTGCTGTTTGGCGGCAACCTGGTTATCGGCGCCGCGCGCGGTCCGAACGCGATTTCCTCGCCGAGCAAGGACAGTCAGCCTCTGCAGGTAAGTGCGCGCGATACTGTCCGCGGGATTCTGACGACCGACCGCAAGGTCGCACCGAAGTACGCTCTTTATGATTCAGGCGGCGCTACAATCGTCGACATACTGAGTGTCGAACTGCCTTCCGGCAGCGACCAACCGGATCTGGCATCACTCCATGCCGCGTTTCGCGCGACGGATGCCAAGGCTTACGACTCACACGGCCCGCCATCGGCCGCGGCATGACTGTGCGCCAGTGTGGCGCTTTCCATTGCTTTTAAGACACGCCGCCTGTGTGGGGAGCACAGGCTCAGGCGTTATCAAGGATAGACAACAACATGCGTAATTCACCATGGCTGGTGTTCACCTATTCGGTGATCATTTTCCTCGGCATTCTCATCGCCTTGCCGAACGCCCTGCCGCAATCCACTCTCGATCGTCTGCCTTCATGGTTGCCGCACAATCGGGTTTCGCTTGGTCTCGACCTTCGCGGCGGTTCGCACCTCGTTCTCGAAGTCGATGAAGCGGACCTGACTCGCGAGCGCCTGCAATCGCTCCTTCAGGATGCCCGTCGGGTACTTCGTGAAAAGAACATCCAGACGAAGTCGGTCGTTCGCAATCAGAGCCAGATTGTCGTTACTCTGACGGATACCGCACAGACAGACGAGGCCGTCACCCAGCTGAAGACCCTCGGCAATGCCATCGCCACCGGCCTCAGCGCCGGCCAGTCCGATCTCTCGGTGACGACCAACGGCGGCAACATCATTGTCGCCTTCTCGCCGGCCGGTATCGCAGCCAATGTCGATTCCGCGGTTCAGCAGAGCCTTGAAGTCATTCGCCAGCGTGTCGACCAGGTTGGCGTTGCCGAACCGACGATCCAGCGCATCGGCGGAAACCGCGTGCTCGTGCAGCTTCCCGGCGCACAGGATCCGTCCCGCCTTCGCCAGCTTCTCGGCTCGACGGCGAAGATGTCCTTCCACATGCTCGCCCCGAACAACCAGCCCGGACCGGGCGTGACGATGCTGAAGGACGAGGAGGGCAACAGCTATCCGGTTCTCGACCGCGTCGAGATCTCGGGCGACCGCCTTTCCGATGCCCGTGTCAGCTTCGATCCCAATACGCGTGAACCTGTCGTCAGCTTCCGCTTTGACAGTGCCGGCGCAACCCGCTTCGCCGAAATCACCCGCCAGAACGTCGGCAATCCATTCGCCATTGTCCTCGACGACAAGGTTCTGAGCGCACCTGTCATCCGTGAACCGATCACCGGCGGCTCCGGCCAGATTTCCGGCAACTTCTCGGCCGACAGCGCAACGACGCTTGCCGCGATGCTGCGCGCCGGCGCACTGCCTGCGAAGCTTACAGTGATCGAAGAGCGTACTGTCGGTGCCGACCTCGGCGCGGACGCTATCCGTATGGGTATCTATTCCGGTATCGTCGGCTTTGCACTCGTCGCGGCCTTCATCTTCATCCTGTATGGCACCTGGGGCTTCCTCGCGAACTTCGCGCTCCTCATCCATACGATCCTGACCTTCTCGGCGCTGACGCTTGTCGGCGCAACGCTGACGCTGCCGGGTATCGCCGGTGTCGTCCTCGGCATCGGCCTTGCGGTTGACGCGAACGTTCTCATCAACGAGCGCATCCGTGAAGAAACGCGCAAGGGCAAGAGTGCCTTCGCCGCAATCGACACCGGCTTCCGCCGCGCCTATTCGACGATCATCGACGGTAACATGACGGCGCTGATCGCAGCGGCGATCCTGTTCTGGTTCGGCACCGGCCCGGTTCGCGGCTTCGCCGTGACCATGGCGCTTGGCCTGATCATCTCGATGTTCACGTCGGTTGCCTTCGTTCGCGTCACGATGATCGAGATCACGCGTCGTCGCAAGCTGAAGGTCCTGAACATCAAACCGCTGATCCCGATGATGTTCAACCCTTACGGCCGCCACATCCAGTTCATGAAGGCTCGATTCTTCGGCGTGACGGTCTCCGCACTTCTGTCGATCGCTTCGGTCGTTCTCTTCATTCATCCGGGCCTCAACTACGGTGTCGACTTCCGTGGTGGTATCCAGATGTCGGTGAAAACAGCGGAGGCCAGTGATCTTGGCCGCTTCCGCGAAGGCTTGAACAGCCTTGGCCTCGGCGAAGTCTCGCTGCAATCCTACGGTGACAACAACACCATGGCTGTGCGCGCACAGCGCCAGGACGGCGGTGAGGAAGCGCAGACAGCGGCTGTCGAGAAGCTGAAGGCGGAGATCATCAAGATCGACCCGTCGGCAACCGTGACCGGCACCGACGTCATCGGTCCCAAGGTCAGTGGTGAACTCGCCTGGGCCGGCATCCTGTCGGTCGTCATCGCGAGCTTGGCGATGCTGTTCTACATCTGGTACCGCTTCGAGTGGCCATTCGCCGTGGGCGCCATCGTCACCCTCATCCTCGACGTGACCAAGGCGATCGGCTTCTTCGCGCTGACCGGCCTCGACTTCAACCTTACCGCCATCGCCGCCATCCTGACCCTGGTCGGCTATTCGGTGAACGATAAGGTCGTGGTCTACGACCGCATGCGTGAAAACATGCGGCTCTACAAGTCGATGCCGCTGCGCGAGCTCATCGACCGTTCGATCAACGAGACACTGGCGCGAAGCCTCTACACCAACGCAACCGCCTTCCTCGCCCTGCTGCCGATGGCAATCTGGGGCGGCAGCGCGGTTGAAAGCTTCGCTGTTCCGATGGTCTTCGGCATCCTCGTTGCCGGCGCTTCGTCGGTCTTCATCGCAGCGCCGATCCTGCTGTTCCTCGGCGACTGGCGCCGTCGCCATGGCAAGGCCATGACGACGACAGAGACCGAAGCCGAGATCATCCCTCCGCAGGAGAGCCAGCCGCGCAAGACGGCCGGCTGAGCACAAAGCTGATGTAAAACAAAGGGGGCGCCGGTTGCAGAACCGGCGCCCCCTTTCTATTTTCGCGGAAGTGGCGGGGGAATGTGCAGCATGTCGTCAGAGCAATCGGTCGCATCAACAGAAAACGAAGAGCGCATCCGGCGCTTCCTGGCGATTGCCTCACACGATCTTCAGTCGCCGCTGCGGCACATAGCGATGTATGCGGAAATCCTGCTCGACGATCTGGCCGGCAAGCTCGACGGCGACCAATTGAATAGTCTGCAAACAATCCTCGACAAGGCTCAGGCAGCACAGCGGCTCACCAAGGCGTTGATGGGTTTTGCCGGCGGCACGCCGCAGGTGACCGCAACAAACATCGATCTGGACAGCCTCGTCAACGAGATCTGGGCGGACCTGACGAGCGAGGTCACCGCGTCGGGTGCGACCTTGCGGCACGGCAACTTGCCGGCGATCACATCGGACGCCGCGATCGTAAGGGTCGCGCTCATGAACGTGATTGCGAATGCGCTGATACATCGCGGCTCCTCCCCTCCGATCGTCGCGATCGAGGCGGACGAGGATGCCGCGGGCGTGACGATCCGCGTGTCGGACAATGGTCCCGGCATCGACCCCGCCCATCAGGGAAAAGTCTTCGACGCCTTTTGGAAGCTCCCGCCGGATGGCCGACCGGTGGGTCCGGGGCTTGGCCTCACGGCTGCGCGCGAGATGCTGCTTCCGCTCGGCGGCAGTATTCGCCTCGAACATTCTGACAAAGACGGTAGCAGGTTTGCGATCAGCCTGCCCTCACCCGGAGCGTAGCGTCACCTGTTATAGTCGTCCTTCCAGACGTCAGGAACGTTGTATGTGACATACTCGCGGATGATATATTGCAGGGTTTCGGCGTCGATCTCTTCCTTGCCGATCCGGAAATCCACGCCGTAGTCCGGAAACTGCTGGAAGTAGCCGTCGGAGATATCCATGGAGACAACGCCGATAGGGCCGGTATAGCCGTTGCCGCGCAGCTTCGGCACCGTTTCGCGGAAATCGGCGTTCGGCAGCAAGCGATTGTCGAGCAGGATCAGATCGAATTTGCCGGCGCCGAGCTTTTCCAGTGCAGCATCAACCGACTGTGCATATTCGAGCGCAACCGGCGGCTCGGTCAGTTTCGCCGTCTTCTTCTGCAGCGATCGAAACTCGATGAACTCGTCATCGACGAAGAGGACCTTGACGGCATCGTGGACCGCATCGGCTGCCATTTCCTTCTCTCCCGTCACGAAACCAGCCCCATCCTGAGCGCGATCGCAACCATGTGGACCCGGTTGGCAGCGTCGAGCTTCCTGACGGCGGCCGCAATGTGGGAATTGACGGTGTGTTCCGACAGGCCAAGGATGATCGCAATGTCGGCCGAGGTCTTGCCCTCGCTCGTCCACTTCACGACTTCGGTTTCGCGCTGCGTGAGACGTCCTGACATCTCATGCGCCAGTATCTCCTCGTAGAACTTGTCGAATATCCGCATCGTGTCGAGCAGAACTTCCGCGACCTCGCCCTGATCAGGTTCAGACCGCTTTCCGCTGAAGGCAACGCAATAACGTCGGCCCTCGGGCGTGAACAACGGCACAAGCAGGAAGGTACTGCCGTCGAACTCGTTGAGGACCAGATCACGCGGATAGTCCTGAGGCAGGCTTCCGCTTCCGGTCAATGGTGTTGCGAGAAATTGCGAGGCCTTCGTCTTGAGGAGTCCAAGCGCCTGGCGCATCCCATAGAGGAACAGGGTCACGCGCCTTTCGGCGACATTGGTGATAATGATCTCGCGTGCGCTGAAAGGCGGCGTGGCTTCCGAAACACGCGCCAGGGCGAAGCATTCAAAGCGATAGTGCTGCGCGGCAGCCTTCAGCAGCCGAAAGAAATCGGTGCGATTGATCGCCCGACCGAGCTCCGGCCCGAGGTGGAAAGGAATTGCGGCGGCATTTCTCATTGCACGTCCCGGTGCCTCGCAAGTTTGGCGCCCTATCCCAAGATCTGAGGATACACCTCATAGATCGGCACAGTTATTAGCACCAGCAAGACTATTGCAGGACGAAATTGAAACAAGACCTCAATCTGCACGATGGAGGGCTTGAACCATTTCCTCCCGGGTCTTCTATCTTTCCGCATCCAACACCCCTTGTGTGCGGAGGGCGGTGCCCATAGCGGCATTGGAGGGAGCCGGCCAGCCTTTCAGTCAAGGGGTTGACTGTGTTTGTGGCGGCAAACTTAAGGCTGATCGGCTCTCTCACCGTTTTCTTCCGGCATCACACAAGCTGCGCCAGTACGGCCGAAAGATCGATCGGCTTCTCGATGTAGAAATCCGCACCCGCGGCCAGCGCACGGCGTCGGTCCTCGTCCGCATCTGAGCCTGTGCAAACACCCAGCCTTATCGTCGAAAACCGCGGATCGGCACGCAGGCCCGTAATCAGGGCGAGACCGCTATCGAGCGGCATATAGAGGTCCGCGATCAGGACATCCGGCAGTTCTTCACCCTTGGCATGCAACATTTCGAGCGCCTCCAAGACCTGCTCCGCTCTCTCGAAGCAACGCAGCGTAACCTCGATTTTCTGCTTCTTACGCACATAGTCGGCGTAGAAGAGGTCATCCCCATTGTCATCAACGTAGAATATTGCCGGCATGCGCGCCCCGTCGAACCATAAGGCAGCCACTATGCCCCAGGATGTGATGGCAGAAAAATCGAAATCCGGGCTTGCAGGAAACGGCCCCGATTTCCACCGAACCATATTGAAAATTTTCAATTTCCAGAACTAGATGAGCCCGCAAAACGGGAGAGAACGCGTGCGAGAGCCGATCCAGGCTGGGAGTGCCCATAACCACATCCGCGCACGACGCTATCGGATCGTCGTGATCGCGATCGGCGCTCTCCTCGTTGCGCTCGGCCTCGTCGTGATAGCGGCCTGGATGATGCGGGTCGAGGCAGTGCTCTCCGTGCTGCCCGGCTTCTCGGCCATGGCCCTCAACACGGCCCTTTGCTTTGCGTGCTCCGGCCTCGGCCTCATCGCATCCGTTCAAGCCCGTCCGGGCAGCCACATGCTGGCCTTCCTGCTTTTCAGCCTTGCCGCGGCGATGAGCGGGCTGCGGCTGATCGAAATCATTTTCGTGGGCAATCACGCCCAGATCGTCGAACACTTCCTCGCCGCCGCGATCGTCGAGCCGGCCTTCGCCGCCAGGATTGACCGCGGCATGGCGCCGAATACCGCCGTCATCTTCCTGGTGGCCAATCTTTCGCTGGCCTTTGCGCTTGCCAGTCGCGTGGAACGAACGCAGTTGGTCCAGGAACTGGTCGGCTACGTCGTCATAGGGCTCGGCATGGCGGCGCTTGCCGGCTATGCAACGCAAGCCGAGCAAGGATACCAGTGGGGGGGCAATGTCGGCATGGCCCTACATACGGCCGCCGGACTGGTGCTACTCGGCTCCGCGATGCTTGCGCGTTCCTGGTGGGTGAAACCGGAAAGCCGCGGGCACATGCCCATCTGGCTGCCCGCGCTCATCTGCCTTACCGGACTCTTTGTCGATCTCTACACGCCTCTCGGCGTGGCAAACGGCATTCTCTATGTACCGCTGGTGCTGGCATCGCTGTGGTTCGGCAACAAGAACGCACCCTTCTCTTTCGCGTTCGCCTGTTCCGTGCTTGTGTCGCTGGGGTTCTTTGCCGTCGACCGAGACGGTCCCGGCTATTGGTACGAAGCCACCAACCGGAGCATTACGATAGCGACCCTCTGGCTCGTTGCCTTGCTGGTCTATTACTTCCTTCGCAAGAGCATCAGTCTCAACGCGGAGCGGATTCGCTTCGACAGCGTTACCCGAAATACGCCGAACGCTATTATTGCCACCGATGAGAAGGGAACCATCTCGCTGTTCAATCCAGCAGCGGAGGCGATGTTTGGCTACAGCGCAAAGGAAGTGATTGGACAGAACGTACGACTGCTGATGCCGGAACCTTATCATTCCGAGCACGACAACTATGTGGAACGCTACCTGCGAACCGGTCAGAAGCACATTCTCGGCATCACCCGGTCGGTTTCCGGCCGGCGCAAGAACGGCGACGTGTTTCCCCTCGATCTCTCCGTCAGCAAGCTAGCATCGGATACTCCGACCACCTTCGTCGGAATCCTCCGCGACATCACCGATCGGGTCCAGCACGAAGAGCAGCTCAAGACCATGTTCCGGCAGCTGCAGGCCTACACAGCGGACCTCGAGCGCAGCAACGCCGACCTCGATGAATTCGCCTACATCGCCTCGCACGACCTCAAGGAACCGTTGCGCGGCCTGCACAATCACTCGCGCTTTCTTCTCGAAGACTATGAAAAGCAGCTGGACGAAGACGGTGTGCGGCGTCTCAATCGTCTCGTTCTGCTCAGCCAGCGGATGGAGAAGCTGGTCAACGACCTCCTCTACTTCTCGCGCATCGGCCGCCAGCAGCTGGCGATCAAGCGCAGTGACGTGAACGCTATCGTCAAGGATGTCGTTTCGACGATGGAACTTTATCTCGACGAGCGTCATGCCAAGGTTGAGATCGAAGGCTCTCTGCCCGAGATCGTCTGCGATGGCCTGCGGTTGACGGAAGTTTACCGGAACCTGATCACCAATGCCGTCAAATACAACGACAAGCCGGAGCCGCTGGTGACGATCGGGCATCTCGAACGCTTTACCGGCAAGGATGGAACCTCGGCGCGAGAGGTCTTCTTCGTGAGGGATAATGGCAAGGGCATTCCGGTCGAATTCCACGAAGACATTTTCCGTATTTTCAAACGGCTGGAAAAGCCTAAGGATTCCGATGACGGAACCGGCGCCGGGCTGACCTTCGTGCGCAAGATCATCGCCCGGCACGAAGGCGATATCTGGCTGGAGTCGGAGGTCGGCCGGGGCACGACCTTCTACTTCACTTTGGGTCACAAGCGAGAGGACCAGCATGCCGCAGCGTGAGACACAGCCGATCCTCATCGTCGAGGACAGCGAGGACGATTTCGAAGCGACGCTGCGGGCCTTCCAGCGCGCCAAGCTGAAGAACCCGGTCCGCTGGGCGGCGTCGGGCTATGAGGCATTGGAAGCGCTGGCGGCGATGACGCCAAGGCCAGGTCTGATCCTTCTGGATCTGAACATGCCGGGCCTCGACGGGCGCAAGACGCTCGAGGCGATCAAGTCGAATTCGGAGTGGCGCAAGATCCCTGTGGTGATCCTGACGACATCCGATGACGAACGTGACATCGAGGGATGCTATGCACTCGGCGCCAACACCTATGTGCAGAAGCCGGTGGATCTCGACGGGCTGTTCGGCGCCATACAGAGGCTGAAGGAATACTGGTTCGAGATCGCGATCCTGCCGGCGGATGGGGAAGGCCGTGGTTGACGACTGCGCCATACTCATCGTCGACGATAACGCCGACGACCGCGA
Source organism: Rhizobium cauense (assembly GCF_019511525.1). GTDB lineage: Bacteria > Pseudomonadota > Alphaproteobacteria > Rhizobiales > Rhizobiaceae > Rhizobium > Rhizobium cauense. The sequence continues at coordinate 37,395 of NZ_JAEUAT010000001.1, forward strand.
GTTCTACCGACGCATGCTCTCGCGCGTGGCGGAGGCAAGCTACGGTGTCCGCGAGGCGGAGAATGGTGACGAAGCGCTTGTCCTCAGCGCCGAGAAACGGCCGGATTGCATCCTGCTCGACTATTCCCTGCCCGGCCGAGACGGGATTGGCGTGCTGGAGGAAATCCTCAGGCAAGATCCGACCGCCAATGTCGTGATGCTGACCGGCCAGGGAAGCGAGACCATCGCCGTCGAGGTCATGAAAGCCGGCGCCCGCGACTATCTCACCAAGGACGCGCTTTCACCGCAAACGCTCCATTGGTGCATCCAGAATGCCATCATGCATGGCGACCTCGAAGCCAAACTGGAGCAGAAGCGGCAGTCGCTCGAAATCTTCACGCGCGCCATGGCGCACGATCTGAAAGAGCCCCTGCGCACGATCAAATCGTTCAGCAAGATCCTGCAGGTCTCCCCGACACTATCGGATGAGGATCGCGAGCTGCTGGATTATGTGCTCGGCGCCGCCGACCACATGGAAGACCTCATCGTCAAGGTTTCGGGCTTCACGAAGCTCGAGGTGTCGGGCGAGTTGGACCTGAAACCCGTGGCTCTTTCCTCGGCCATGGAACGGGTCGTGAGCAATCTTCGCGAACAGATCGCCACTTCGGGAGCCTCGATCTCCTCCACCGGGTTGCCTGAAGTGATGGGCGATCAGACATTGCTCGTGCAGCTGCTGCAGAATCTCGTCTCAAATGCGATTCGCTACTCTACCGACCGCCCCGAGGTTCGCATATCCGCGACCAGCGACGGCTCCCTATGCCGCCTCGTGGTGGAGGATAACGGTCCCGGCATCGATCCGGAACACCGCGAGGTCATTTTCCAGCCGTTCAAGCGTCTGGTGGGCCGTGGCATCGAGGGAACGGGGCTTGGACTTGCCATCTGCCGACGGATCGCGCAGCTGCATGGCGGCTCGATCCGCTGTGAGGGCAACGAGCCGAGAGGCTCTACCTTTGTAGTCGAGCTGCCGCTTACCCCGCCTGCTGCACTGGTTTCCACAAATTCAGCGAACGGCGGCCAGGACACGAAAACGGCTCCACCGTCCGCAAGCTCCTCCAGGCTGGCCGAAGTTCTCCTGGTCGAGGATAGTCCGGCTGACGTCCAGCTCCTCAAGATAAAGCTGATGCAGCGCGCCAAGGTGAATTTCAATCTTCATGTCGCCGCCAACGGACGCGAGGCGATGCGGCTGCTGCACGAACGCTCCGCCACGGACGGAGTGCCGGCCGTCGACCTGATGCTCCTCGACATCAACATGCCGATCATGGACGGTTTCGAGGTTCTTGACGCGCTGTCCGCGGACACGCAGCTGAAAAGCATTCCCGTCTGCATCCTCAGCACCTCCAGCGACGAAGATGACATGCAACGCGCCAGGAACCTTGGCGCGAGCGCCTACATGATCAAGCCGCCGACGCTCCAGCAATTCCGGGAAGTGCTGGACGGATTGGACAGTTTGGATCTGCAATCGAGTGGAGATAGCCTGGTTCTTTATGCGGAACATAACAGGCGCGCTCCAATTATAACCGCATGACGTTTATAATCGCACTGATTCTGGCGCTTACGACGCCTTCACAGCCATCCGGACTGCACACAATGGTATCTGGCATACATCACGTCACCCTCATCACCCGAAAGGTACAGGCGAACGTGGATTTCTACGCGGGGTTTCTCGGCATGCGGCTGGTCAAGCAGACCGCCGGCTTCGAGGACGCTACGCAACTTCACCTGTTTTACGGCGACGCTGCCGGCAGCCCCGGCTCATTGGTCACCTTCCTTGTGTGGGAGGACGGTTCTCCGGGACGCGTCGGTCATGGCCAGATCGGCGAACTGTCGCTGGCGATCGATCCAGCCAGCATCGGCTACTGGCTGACGCGCTGCATGAGTTTCGGACTTCGCTCGGAAGGCCCGGCCGATGAGTTCGGCGAACCGGTTTTGAGATTGAAGGATCCGGACAACATCATCGTCAAGCTTGCAGGCACCCGCGATCTCGTCTCGCCGGCGGCTTGGGATGGCGCCGGCGTGCCGATCGAGCATGCGGTTCAGCGCGTCCGCGGCGTTACCATGCTGACGGAGAAGCCGGCGGAGAGCCGGGACTTCGTCGAGCGCCATTTCGGCTATAGGTTCCAGACCAATCGCGGCAACATCGACCGGCTCGTGTCGGAGTCGGGAGATATTGTCGACATCAGGAACGCTCTGGGCTTCTGGTCCGGTGCGCCGGGCACCGGGACGGCCGATCACGTCGCCTTCCGTGCTACCAGCGAAGAGCAACTCCACAAGGTGCATGATGCACTGAAGGAGAGCGGCGCGTCGGCAACGAACCTGCACGATCGGAAGTATTTCGAGTCGCTCTATGCCCGCGAACCGGGTGGCACGCTGATCGAACTGGCGACCGACAAGCCCGGCATGACCGTTGACGAGCCACAGGCGACGCTTGGCACCAAGCTCTTCGTGCCCAAGGATCCGATCACCGATCTCAAGGATCTAAAGGTCGTGCTTCCACAGTTCTCCATGCCCGGTGAGCCCCGAATCAACTATCGCGACCTGCCGTTCGTGCACCGTTTCTATACCCCGCCCGACCCTGACGGTAACGTCTTCGTCCTGTTGCACGGCTCCGGCGGAAACGAGACGACGATGATGCCGCTCTTGCACCAGGTTGCCCCTCGCGCCACGCTGCTTGGCGTGCGAGGACGAGCGACCGAGGAAGGCATTCCCCGCTGGTACAAGCGAATCACGCCGTTCTCCTTCGACCAGGACGACATCAGGAACGAGGCCGAGGCCTTTGCCGCCTTCATCGAGGGTGCGGTTAAGTCATACGGGCTGGACCCGAAGAAGATCGTCTATGTCGGCTACTCCAACGGCGCAAATCTGCTCAATTCGCTGCTCTACCTGCATCCGAATCTCGTGCACAGAGCGGTCCTGCTGCGCTCGATGCCGGTGCTGAAGACATTCCCCGAAGCTGATCTCAAGGGCACGGACCTGCTTGTGATCAGCGGCAAGACGGACGCCTACGGACGATATGCGAGCGAGCTTGAGACGCGTTTGAAACAGTCGGGCGCGGCCGTTGATTCGGATATCATTGCCGGCGGGCATGATCTCGGCGACGCGGACGTTCCGATTATCCAGAAGTGGCTATCGCAGAAAAAGCGCTAAGCGTCACTCAACTCCAAGACAGTACCTTTCCGAGCCTCTGCATGTCGCGTCAATCTCCATGCGGCATGCACGATGAAGTGGAATAACCTTTTGTCGCAACCGTCGTGATCTGCGTCACCGCCCTCGAAACCTTGCAGCTTCACTCCTCGTTTCTAGACGTAAAACAACCTCAACTGCCCCTTACTTCGGATTGACTTTGCTTCGCGACGCAATGCATGTTTCGTACACTTGCAGCCAAATAAAATCCGAAATATGAAGTTTAACTTCTTCACGTTAATCGATATTAAAACATAAAACTATGTGCCGTTAGTTTATCTGTCCAATATGTGAATATCTTTTATATTAGATTTTCTGAAGATCAGGATATTTATTACTGTTTATATTTCGCATTGAATTTACTATTAACTTTTGGCAAGAAATTACCACATTCGTCTGCGAACTCCTCCGACTGTTCTATTTTGCTGCAGCGCAAAAATGCTCCTTGCCGAAGCGGGATCTCAGCCCTATCCTCGCTTTGACATCGATCGCAGAAGGGGAAATTGAATGCCTCCTCGGCCCGTGGACATCAGCCTGATTATCTCATCGAGAAATCGGGCCTATGGACTGACGAACTGCCTGGATGCCGTCTCTAATGCCGCCCGCCAGGCGGATTATCTGAGACTGGAGCTAGTCTTTGTGGACAATGGGTCCACGGACGAGACATCCGAGGTCGTGCGCCAGTGGGCGTCGACCGCTCCGATCAAGACCAACCTGATCTATGAGGCGAAGCCCGGCCTTGCAGTCGCCCGCAATACGGGACTGAACGCGGCGAGAGGCCGCATTCTCGCCTTCACCGACGACGACTGCGAAATCTTCCCGGATTATTTCAGCACGCTTGCCGCGCTGTTCAGCTCGGACACGGAGATGGTGATGCGCGGCGGCCGGATCGAGCTTGGCGACGCACGGGATCTGCCTGTGACGATCAAGCCGGAGATGGAACCGGCCACCCTCACCAGTGAGCTGCACGCCGGTGGCTTCATTCATGGCGCCAACATGGCCTTTCCCTATGCGCTCGTAGAAAAGATCGGCCTTTTCGACACCCGCTTCGGAGCCGGATCGCCATTCCGTTCCGGTGAAGACACCGATTATGTGCACCGCGCGTTCAATGCCGGCGTGCATGTCGAATATCTGCCGGATTTTGCCGTCAAGCACTTCCACGGTCGACGCGAACTCGCCGATATCAAGCGCTTGCAGACCGGCTACGCCTTCGGCAACGGAGCGCTGTACGCCAAATATCTCTTCGATCGCCGTTCGAACATGCGCGGCATGCTTCGCTGGGAAATCCGCCAGGCAGTCATGGAAGCCATGGGTCGCCGCAAGCTCAACGAAGATCTTGGCCTGACATACCGGAGCCAGCTTCGCGACAACTTCACCGGCATGCTCGCCTATTGGCGGGCTCCGAAGGCAAAGCAACCCGCCTGAGGCAGCCGCCCCGCCGCCGATAGTATCAACGCGAGCCATCGCGAGCCGAATTCGATTGGATAATGTATGCCCGATACGGCAGTTGCCCATGCCGAACTGAAGAAGAAGACCGCGCTTTCCGTCCTATGGTCGGTCGTCCGCGTTGCGTGGAGTACGATCGCAACCTTCGTGATCTTCGTCATCCTTGCGCGCATTCTCGGGCCTGGCGACTTCGGCACCTTCGCGCTTGCAAGCCTGTTCGTGGAAATCGGCCGTGTGCTTGCCTATGCGGGCCTCGGCGATGCCGTCACGCGCCAGCTCGATCTCGACGAAGAGTTGGCCGATACAGCTTTCTGGGCCACCATCGCTTTCAGCGCCATTGTCGCCTCCCTGGTATTTTTCTTTGCGCCCTACTACGGCGACCTGGTTCGCGATCCATCGGTATCGGGCATTCTTCGTTGGCTGGCGCCGCTGCTTCCGATTTCTTCGCTGGCGGTCATTCACAACGCCCGGCTTGCGCGTGAATTCGGCCACAAGAGCCTCGCCGGACAAGCAATCGCCGCGAGCCTGCTCTCCGGCATCACGGCTGTCGTCTGCGCTTTTCTCGGCTGGGGCGTCTGGGCGCTCGTTGCACAAACGGCGGTCAACGCTGCCGTGACCGTGCTCCTCGGTTGGTTCTACTATCCGTGGATGCCGAAGTTCCGGTTCAACGTCACGATGTTCCGCTCCGTCTTTCTCTTCAGCATCAGCCTCGTCGTGACCCAGTTGATGTGGATGCTGCTTGCCCGCGTGCAGGATATCTTCATTTCGCGCTGGTTCGGTCCGGTCGAGGTCGGCCGTTATCGCATCGCCTGGCGGCTGATCGAATTGATCGGACAGGCCGTGCTTGCGCCGATCGGCAGCGTCTCGCTGGTCACGCTCTCGCGCCTGCAGAACGATCACACCGCCTTCCGCAATGCTTACAACAAGATTGTGGGCGCCGCCGCGCTTGGAACCATCCCGTTGCTGCTCGGCTTCGGCGCTCTGTCCAACGACATGATCGCCCTGCTCTTCGGCGACAAGTGGGGCAATGCCGGCGACATCGCCACCGTGCTCGTGCTGATGGCGGTTCCCTTCGTCATGAACTTCTTTGCCTCGTCGGCGCTGTCAGCCGTCAACCGGGCTGAATCGATCCTTTCAGTCGCAGCCCTCCAGTTGGTAACGACGCTAATCCTCACTTGGCTACTCGTCCCTTACGGCGTCGTCGCTGTCGCGGCCGGCTATACGCTGCGCGCCTGGCTGACGATGCCCTATCAGCAGTATGTCCTGGCGCGATATGCCCATATCGACGCAAAGAGCACGCTGAAGGCCGTCGGCCTGCCCTTCTGCGGCGCGGTCCTCATGGCCGTCTGCGTCTGGTTCGCACATCCCGTCATCGTGGCACATGTCCAAAGCCGCTGGCTGGCGCTTGGCCTCAGCATCGGCCTTGGCGGCGCGATTTACCTTGCTTTCCTGCCGATCTTCGGCCGCTCGGTCATCCGTCCTTACATTGCGCTCGCCATGTCCCTCAACCCATTCCGCAAGCGGGCCGAAGCCTGACAGCTTGCATGGACCACTTGTCCGTAAACAAGGAGCATTTCATGGAATCCAATATTACGATCATCAACCGCCTTCAGGGCGTGATCGCCAATTGCCTTTCCGATCTCTTTGATCCATCCGAGCGCTTCGCTCTCCTCGATTTTCCCAATCACTACAATATCGGCGACAGCGCGATCTGGCTCGGCGAGCTCGCCTATTTCGACAAGAAGCGCACGCGTCCATCCTATGTGACCGAGATCCCGACCTACGACGAGGGCCGGATGCTCGGCGCGATCGGCAATGGCCGTATCTTCCTGCACGGCGGCGGCAATTTCGGTGACATCTGGGCCGGCTACCGGCAGTTCCGCGAAGGCCTGCTCGACAAGCACAAGGGCCGCCCGATCGTGCAGATGCCGCAGACTATCCACTTCAAGGAACAGGCAAACGTCGAGAGCACCGCACGCGCGATCGAGCGCCACGGCCAGTTCACGCTGCTCGTGCGTGACCAGCGAAGCCTGGAGTTCGCCCAGCGCTGGTTCCAGTGCGAAACCCGCCTTTGCCCCGATATGGCGTTCTGCATCGGCCCGGTCGCCCGACCGGCGCCGCAGCACGAACTGTTGCTCAATCTGCGTGAAGACCAGGAAGTCGGCGCAGCACAGGACCTGACGGCCGCGACGTTGCGGCCCGGCACGGTGAAATCGGATTGGCCTGATGAGCCGGAGGACTTCCAGCGCCAGACGAAGCGCGCCGCCATCCTAAAGGGCCTGCTAACGGGGCGCATCGGCGGTCGCGCGCGGATGACGGAACTTGCCTACCGTGAACGGGCACAGCAGCGCTTCGATCGCGGCGTCGCTCTCTTGAGCTCGGGGCGCCAGGTGATCACCGACCGTATGCACGGCCATATCATGTGCGTGCTGCTCGGCGCCGATCATTGTGTTCTCGACAACAGCTACGGCAAGACAAGCAGCTTCATCGAAGCGTGGGGAACCTGCAACAGCGACAAGGCCGAGCTTGCGGCAACGGTAGATGAGGCGCTTGCCATCCTCGACGCTCGCAGGGTCGCGACGGCGGCTGCCGCCTGACTTAACCCTGAAGGGGGCTCCCCCTCAGCCTCGCCGGGCGACCAGGATCCCGGCGAGCACCACCACGCCGCCGATCGCCTGCATCGGGCCGATCGGTTCGCTGAGCAAGATCCAGGCGAGGAGCGCCGCCACGACAGGCTGCAGCAGCAGCGTCAGCGACGAAAATGCCGCCGGCAGATAGGCAAGCGCGTAGGCGATGGCAACCTGTCCGCCTGCATGACTGACAAAGGCAAGGCCGAAAACGATCGCCCAGCCATAGGCCGTTGCCGGCAGCATGTGGCCTTCGTAGAATAAACCGAGCGGGAAGATGCAAACCGCTGCCGACGCCGTGCTCCAGAGCATGATCCGGATCGTATCGAAGCGGCTGCGCAGCTTGCCGATCGCCAGGATGTAACCGGCATAGAACACGGCCGCGATGACGGCCACGCCGTCGCCGCTGAGATCGCCATTGCCGAGCGCCGCCGGGCCGCCCTTCAGGATGACCACGCCGGCGATGGCCAGCGCCAGGCCGAGAACGAAGACGCGGGTGACCACGGCGCCGAAAAACAGAAGCCCGATGATCGTGACAAAGACAGGGGCGAGATTGGCAAGCAGCGTTGCATTGGCCACCGATGTCATGGTGATAGAGAGATGCCAGGCGGCAAGGTCTATGGCGAGGAGGACGCCGGGCAGGATCAGCAAGGCGTAGTCCGAGAACCTTTGCGGCTTTGGACCAACATCCCTGCCCTTGGCAAGCGAGAAGGCGAAGATCGGTATCAGCGCAAGAGCCACCCGCCAGAAGGCGGTGGCCATGGGCCCCACTTCCGACAGACGAACGAAGATCGGTGAGCCGCCGATAGCCGCACCGCCGAGGATCAGGGCGGCAAGGGCAAATCGGCTTGAGGCGGGCGTTTCGACGACAGTGGAAGCGGTCTGCGACATGTTTCTCGATGCTTTCTGACCGCCTCAGGACTGGCGGCGCGAGCACCGGACCTACCAGAAGCGACGCTGGAGGGATAGCCGGGAAGCGACAAGACCAGGCAAAAGCGCCGGACTATAGTCCGCTGGTAATTCCAACCGATCAACCAGAGATGACGGTCGAAAATTCCGGTGTGCCGCGGATGGTGTTGCTGACCGTGCAGATCTCTTCCGCCGAATGCGCGATCTTCAGGCGCGTTTCCTCATCAAGGTCGCCCTTGATCGAAAAGACAATGTTGAACGTCTCGACCCGCGACGGACCCTCGCCTGCCTTCTTACCCGTGACGTCGGCAGTGATCTCGGTGATCCGATCGAGAACGCCCATCTGGCTTGCGGCGATACGCGCACTGAGGACGAGGCAAGCGGACAACGACGCATAGAGGAGATCGAGCGGATTGAAGCCCGGCTGCGAGGCACCGGTGACGATATCGAGCTCACCCTTGGTGGCCGAGGTGACGTGGGGGAAACCGGTGCGGCCTAGAACAGCGGTTGCGCCAACGGGACGGGGACGAGCCTTGAGATCGGCCATGGAAAAATCCTTTGGTGATAATTGTCTATCCTAGATAGTCATTTCGACGACCCTCGGCAACGCGCATCGGACCCCATCGCGACGCAGGAGCGCGGTGCAGCAGATGATTCGGGCGCGAGGCGTTTTGCCACCCGTCAACCTCAAATACCCATCGCGATTTCTGAGGATAGCCCCAGGTCAGGTTGAAGGGGCAATATAAGGCTGCACTAAAACAGAAACGACTCATTGGAGTTATCCATGCGAGCACTTGCGGCTGTTCCTGTTGCACCCAGCGTTATCATCGATGGCGAGCCCTTCGGCTATGTCAGGAAGGTTTACGTCGACGACGAGCCTTGCTGGGGTCTTTTCGATTCAGATGGCGACGTGATCTTCGTCGGCGATGCGGCCAGCGATTGTCACACGTATGCGGCCAAGGAGCAGATCCGGATACAGATCATCCACTAACCTGCCCTGTTATTGCAAACGCAGGCAAAGGTTCGGGACACGCGCGGACGCGGGTCCGGGTTGACGCAGTCCGGCAGGACGATGGCCCCCGCCGGACCACTTGAAATGACATCAGCGGTATGACGGCGCTGGCGGTGCGACCACGACCTTTTCGCTCGAGAAGACGATAAAAGCGAAGAGCAACACACCGGCGAAGACGATAAAGGATGAAATCCCGACAATCGGCTCTACTGCCACATTCCCCTGCAGCATCAAGTAGAGCGACGGGACCAGAAGCACCAGGCCGACGGTGTATACATAGTACTGGATGATTGCGAGGCGCTTCTCGGCCTTCTGCGGGTTGAGAGCATGGTAACCGCCAAAAATGGCCATGCTTACCCAACCCAAGAGATTACAGTGCGCATGAGCGCCAATAACGCTGTGATCCTGCGAGATCGCCATGTTTAACCCCATGACGATGCCGACAATCAGAAACAATACGGCAGTTTTGAAGTATAGCTGCGCAATGCGTGGCATAGTTTTCCCCTCCGTTTTCAACGAAAGCATTATCACTCGACCGTACAAAAGAGAATGATCGAGCATCATGGTTTATACATTAAACAACCGAAATATTACTGTCGGAAAGATACGGGCTGCAACATAGAACTCCGATGCCTCCGCACGGCGGTTCAGCATGGCACTTTTATAAGCATTTTCTTAATTTCATTTCGCCTATTCTCCGGCCTCTTCACATCGGAGAAGCGGGATGAGAGACATCTACAAACCTTTCGTCGCCAGCGACGATCCTGATCGGGACATCCGCTGCCAGGACGCCCTGCAGTTTGCATTCCGCGACCTCGTCGCGGCGTCTGTTCAGGCAGGATGGGACGAGCAGGAAGCGCTCGAGGCCATCATCATGCTTGCGGACGACAGTCTTCGACGCTTCGCCGCCAATGACGACGCTCAAACGCTGCTGGATGTGTTGCGACGCATGGCATGAGGAGCTTCCAGCTCGCCGAAGGCGCATCCTGTGGCAGAGGTGGGCAACAAATGTACCAACTCCGGTGGTGCCGCTCGTAACATACCGTATGCTACGCTACCCAAAGCTGTAACTTACTTCCATATTGTAAGCTCCGGACTGATCATCCCGCAATTCCAGAAAGAAGCGAGCGCGGCAGCATCGCCAGTTTCTTGGCTGCAGTTGCCTCTGATGCGGGAGAACGGTCATGGCAGATGCAGGTATCTACGCTAAATTCGAAGACCTCAGCCCATTCGAGATCAAGGACGAGCTCATCCGCCTGGCACAAGCCGACAAGGCGGGGCGCGTATATCTGAATGCCGGCAGAGGAAATCCCAACTGGATTGCGACGAAAGCGCGTGAGGCCTTCTTCCTGCTCGGACAGTTCGCACTGACCGAAGCCAAGCGAGTTTCTTATGACGAAGCCGCCGGGCTGGCGGGCATGCCTCCGACCGACGGTTGCCATAGCCGCCTGAAAGCGTGGCTCCAGAAGCGCAAGGGCGATCCGGACACACCCGGAGCAGAGACCCTCGAGGCCGTCGTCGACTTCGCGATCAAGAAATTCGCCTTCGAACCTGACAAATTTGTCAATGAACTGACGGACTCGATCATCGGCGACCACTACCCCGTGCCCGACCGCGCCCTCGTGCACAACGAGGCGATCACGCACGAATACCTGATGTGGGCCATGTGCTCCGGCAATCGCCCGACCGCGAAATTCGACCTCTACCCCGTCGAGGGCGGCACCGCGGCCATGTGCTACATTTTCAAGGCGCTGAAAAATGCCCGGCTACTGAATTCCGGCGATACGATCGCGCTCGCGACGCCGATCTTCACCCCCTACCTCGAAATGCCTCACCTCGAGGATTACGCGCTGAAGCAGATCCATGTTTCAGCCGAGGCCGAGGACCGTTTTCAGCTCACCGATGAGGATCTGAAACCGCTCGAGGACAAGTCGGTCAAGGCGCTGTTTATCGTCAACCCCGGAAATCCGTCGGCCGTTGCGCTCGATCCCGAAACGATGGACCGTCTGGTGAAGTTCGTGAATACGAAGCGTCCGGACCTGATGATCCTGACCGATGACGTCTACGGCACCTTCGTGCCGAATTTCGAGTCGGTGATGGGCCACCTGCCGCACAACACGATCGGCGTCTACTCCTACTCCAAGTATTTCGGCTGCACCGGCTGGCGTCTCGGCGTCATCGCGGTCGCCCAGGACAACATATTCGACAAGATGATCCGCGCCCTGCCGGAATCTGCGCAAAAGCTGATGGACGCCCGCTACAAGGCACTCACCCCGAAGCCGCGCGACATCAAGTTCATCGATCGTATCGTTGCAGACAGCCGCGATGTCGCATTGAACCATACCGCCGGGCTGTCCCTGCCACAGCAGGTGATGATGTCGCTGTTCGGCCTCGTCGAGATGCTTGATGACGAGAAGATCTATCAGAAGGCCTGCATGGCGATCTGCCAGCGGCGCTTCGACAAGTTGATGAACGGCATGGGGATCGAATTCCAGCCCCGCCCCTACTTCGACCGATATTACGGCATCATCGACTATGAGTTCTGGGCGCGGAAATATATCGGCGACGAGGTGACCGACTGGGTCAAGCAGAACGTCCACCCGCTAGATATCGCCTTCAAGCTCGCGGAGGATCACGGCATCGTGGTTCTGAACGGATCCGGCTTCGATGCGCCGAACTGGTCGGTGCGCGTGTCGTTCGCCAACCTGCCCGACGATGCCTACGATTCCATCGGACGCGCGATAAGAGCTGTTGCGCGCGGCTATCTGCAAGCCTACCGGGCGGCCAAGGGGGAACCTGCTCAACCCTAGCAGGAGACGCGCACTCTGCCGCCTAGATCCAGTCAGGAGATCACGCCGTCATGTTCGAATGGTTCGCCGAAACGCTCCGAAAATATCCCGAGATCGCCATCTTTCTCTCGCTTGCAATCGGCTACTTTGTCGGCAAGTTCACCTACAAGGGCCTCGGGCTGGGTGCGGTCACCTCGACCTTGCTTGCTGCCGTCATCATCGGTCAGCTCGGCATAACCGTGTCACCGAACGTCAAATCGGTCTTCTTTCTCATGTTCCTGTTTGCGGTAGGATACAGCGTCGGCCCGCAGTTCGTGCGCGGCATCGCCACCGACGGCCTGCCGCAGGCCGCCTTTTCGGTGATCGTCTGCATCTACTGCCTCGCGGTTCCGGTGATCCTTGCGATGATCGCGGGCTACGATGTCGGCTCCGCCGCAGGCCTTTACGCCGGCTCTCAGACGATCTCAGCCTCGATGGGCCTTGCGACGGACGCGATAAACCGCCTCGGGCTGCCACCCGAGCAGGCCACCGCAATGCTCAATGCGATGCCCATTGCCTATGCGGTCACCTATATTTTCGGCACGGCGGGCTCGGCCGTCATCCTTGCCCTCGTCGGACCAAGGCTCCTCGGCATCGACCTCGCCGCTGCCTGCAAGGACTATGAAACTCGCCACAGCGCCGCGGCCGAATTCGGCGGCGCGGGTTCGGCGTGGCACCGCTTCGAGCTCAGGGCTTACAGGATCAAGCCCAACGGGCCTGCGGCGGGCCTGACGGCGGCGAAGGCCGAGGCTCTTCTGCCACACGCCCGGGTGTTCATAGAGCGCATCCGCCGAGACGGTGTCATCCAGGAGGCCACAGCCGATACTGTCCTGCAGGCGGGCGATGTCGTTGCCGTGGTTGGCCCCCGCGATGTGCTTGTCGATGTGCTTGGCCACGAGGCCGAGGAGGTCAACGATCCCGAGCTGCAGAATGTCCCCGCCGAAGGCGTCGACGTCTTCGTCACGAGCAAGGAGGTCGACGGCAAGACACTGGCCGATCTTGCCAAGTCGCCCGCGGCGCGTGGTGTCTTCCTGCGAAAGATTGTTCGTGGCGCTACCGCGGTCGTCATCCCGATCCTGCCGGATACCGTGCTCCACCGCGGCGACATCTTGACCCTCGTGGGCCGCTCGAAGGACGTTGCGGCGGCCACAAAGCATATCGGCTACGCTGACCGCGCCACTGACATTGCCGACGTCGCCTTCATCGGCGCCGCAATCGCGTTGGGTGCGCTCGTCGGCGCGCTCGTGCTGAATATCGCTGGCGTCCCGCTCACGCTTTCGACGGCGGGCGGCGCCTTGATCTCGGGGCTCGTTTTCGGCTGGCTGCGGTCGGTGCATCCGACGTTCGGACGGATCCCGTCCTCGACCGTGTGGTTCATGAACTCGGTCGGGCTGAACGTCTTCATCGCCGTCGTCGGCATCAGCGCCGGACCCGGATTTGTCGCGGGGCTCAAGGAACTCGGCATCAGCCTCTTCCTCTGGGGTGTGGTCGCCACCACGATCCCGCTGATCCTTGCGATGTATACCGGCAAGTACCTGTTCAAGTTCGACCCGGCCATTCTGTTCGGCGCCTGCGCCGGCGCCCGCACCACCACCGCAGCCCTCGGCATGATCACCGATGCCGCCAAGAGCCAAGTGCCGGCACTCGGCTACACCGTCACCTACGCCATCGGCAACACGCTGCTGACGATCTGGGGGATGGTAGTCGTGATGCTGCTGGGTTGATGCCTATCCACGCCTAAGCAGCCGGTAGGGGGCTACGCTAACCCCGGTCTCACGGTATCCAGTCATGCCAAGTGCGCAGTCGTCACTAGCCAGAAGGTAATCGTGTTGCGGAGCGGCTGGATCGTCCAGCGAAATCCGAAAATTTCGCTGGAGATACGCATGAAATAGCCAGTCCCCGTGAACGGAGCCGCACGTCGAAACGATGGCATCACACGGAACCTGCGGGGAACAAACCTCTGAGGCAACCTTCTCAGCATTGTCAATTGTTACCGAGTATTGTCCTGGTTGCCCGAGATGGAAAACGACCCAGAACAGCGACAACCCGAGCAGTCCCGCCAAGAGCCACTGCGTCTTCCGCAACAGCCGCTCCGGCAGCCCGCTCAGCATGCGCCACAGGACTGGTGTGCAGACAATCGCTAAGCCCGCAGCAAAATATGGCAGGGATGGATTGAAATAGAAGCTGGATACGCGCGGAGCGAGAAGAAGCGGAAGTGAGGCGGAAAATCCAGTCAGCGAGAAGAATACGATTCGATTCATACGGTCGCGACGAAGGGTGCCGTCCTGCAAAGGCCTTGCCGCCCTGCGACCGATGAAGAACACGACGGCCGTCAAGAGCAACGGATAGGCATTGACCCTGACAAAGGTTCTCAGGGCTGCGATACCACTGCCGTTATGCCCTCGCTCGCCGGAGAGACTTGTTAGGATCTGAGCCGATACGTAGCGCTCAATCGTTCCTCTGGGCCCCTCCATGCTCCACATGACCGCGAATAGACCAACGATCACCGCGCCGATTGTGACCGTATCAACGAGCGCAACGACGAGCGTCGGGCGCCGGAAGCTCAGCCAATAGATGCCTGGCGCGGCGAGAGGGAAGAGGCCAACGGGGCCTTTCGTCATGAGCGCCAGTGCTGTCAGCAGTCCGGCGGCGACCAGGAAACACAACCGTCGCCCCGTCGATTGACCGTCATAGGCCGCCACAACGCAGAAGACTGCAAGAGATGTGAAAACGATCAGCAGGTTTTCAAGCAATCCATTTGCGAAGCCCCATGCGAAGCGTCCCGCGATGATCGTCAAGACCATCACGAACGGAATACCCCGGCGCAGCTCTGCGTCGGCGCCATTCAGGCGGAGCCAGATCATTGCGATGATTGCTAAGCTTGCTGCGAAGGTCGTCAGAGAGAAAAGTTTGTCGATGATCACCGTATCGCCAAACAGTCTGAAGGCGAATGATTGCAGCCACATCATAAGCGGTGGGTGCTCAGCGAATACCGGAAACAGGGTCTTGGAGAATTGTGGCGCCCAGAACGTTCCAACACCCTCGGCAAGGTTGCGAGCGATGCTTGCGTAGATCAACCCGTCAAGGAAGAATGATTGCTGAACGACGTCCAGCAGCAATTTGAGGCAGATGGCGATTGCCACAATGAGCCACAAAACAGCCGCGACTCGTGGCCTCGGCGATGCCGGGTCGTCGCCAGCACCTGCGCGGGTGTTAGTTACTTCCATATGAACCTGTTCGCGATCACAAACTTCCAAACCGTATCGATAGCGATTCCAGCGAGCGTAGCGACGAAGACAACATGAACCAAGCGCTCATACGTCAGTGTTGCAGCGGATACGTTCGCAACAATCCCTACGGCCGAAACCACCAGAAACTTCAAGTAGCCCCAAAGTTTCGCCCACCCCCGCAGGCGGCGGTCGCTAAACGTTAGCAGGTTGTTGAGGAGGAAATTGCCGGTGGCGGCGGTCAGAGTGGCAACCGTCTGAGCGACCGCGAACGGAATCATCAACGACAGAGCGGCATAGAGAACCGCAAAATGAACGAAGATTCCCGAGCCCCCCACAAGCAGGAAGGATATTAGGCTGACCGGCAAAATTCCTCCCGTCAGCTTGCTCAGAAGAAACGTCACGAATTTCCAGATGACATAAACGTCGAGCTTTGACTGGCCATGCAGCCGCACGCCAAAATCGAAGGGAACCTCCCCGTGCCTCAACGCCTTGTTGGAATGAAGAATATCCAAGAGCAACTTGAATCCGGGATCCCCCAAATGGGGCGCGGTCTGGAGAAAGCTGTCGCGCCTTATGATGAAGAAACCTGTCAGCGGGTCGGAAAGCGTTCGACCGAGAACAATGCCGCTTAGCCAGTTTCCGAAGGTCGAAAGCTTCTGTCTGAGCGGGGACAGCCCCTCCATTTCCTGATCGCGTTCGAGCCTGCGGGCGGCGCTCACAATGTGGAGTCCATCGCGCTCCAGCCGTTCCACCATTTCTTGGATAACTGCGGGATCGTGCTGACCGTCCACATCCATGACGCACAGCAGCTCGCCTCTGGCAGACAGCATGCCCTGTATGCTGGATTTGGCGAGCCCACGGTCACTGAGCCTCGTTATCGACCGAATGCGGTGGTCCGCCCTTGAAAGATGAAACGCCTTTTCTGCCGTGCCGTCCGGTGAATTGTCATCGACAAAGATGATCTCCCAGTCGAATCGGGAAAGCGCTTCCTTTGCTTTCTCGATGAAGGGGCGAATGTTTTCCGACTCGTTATAAGTCGGCGCGATAACAGAAAGGCTTCTCTGCGACACCAAGAGCTCCAGGGCAAATATCATTGCGAAGTAGCAAAGCGTTAACGAAACTACAAGCGTGACATAGGCGGCCATCATTTGAGCCGTTCAAACCCATGTCGAGGTGCCAGCCTAGCCCTTGCACTGGGTTCGCCACACCTATGTATAGGTTCCCTGCCGCTCACTGCATTGTACCGTGGGAATAGCCTTATCGCGTCCCAAAGGTAACTCAAATGAGCAGACTTCTGACAATGATTACGGCCGGAGCACTCGTCAGCGTGTTTCTTTCGTCATGCATGAGCATCCCGGCAGCAACAGGTACAGCGCCCAACTACGCGCGAGGAGACACCTCGAATCCGGCCTGTGCCGATGGATTCAGACCCCGCAATGGTCGAGGCTGCGGGTATTGAGGGGCGCTCGCTCCGATTCCGTCAAGGCGCCGGGTGATTAGCATCCCGCTCGGGTGGGCAAGCGACGTTTGCTGAGTTGCTCGGCCAAAACACAGGCGCCATGGCACTCATCGCTCACGGTTTGGAGGCACCAGATACTTCAGTGCTTCTACTGAGCGGGAGAAATGTTTGCGGCGGTCAGTTCGTGAAAAGTGGTGCCCAGAGCCGGAATCGAACCAGCGACACGCGGATTTTCAATCCGCTGCTCTACCAACTGAGCTATCTGGGCTAACCCGCTTCGTGGACATTCTTTCCTGAGAAAGAACCGAGGGGCCTTGGTTCGCCCCGGAAGCGAGCGGGGTTATAGCATCTTGTCCGGACATGGCAAGCGCCAAATGACAGTTTTTTGAGAAGCCTTTGGATTTTCCGGATTCATCAACGAATTTAATGGCTTCGCTCGTGGAAAATCCAGCCTATTCCTCGTCCTTGTAGTCAGCCTTCGTCTCGTCGTCAGCGACTGGAATGGCGTACGAGCCGGAGAGCCAGCGCGAAAGGTCGAGTTCGCGGCAGCGGTTCGAGCAGAACGGATAGTGTTCGCGATGGGATGGCTTGCCGCATTCCGGGCACGGCCGCGCCTTACGCAGCGGTTCGACCTTGGCGGCGATTTTCTTTTCGTCAGACATCAGCGGTTCCTTCGAGGATCAGCCCTCGGGCCACCGGCTATGTACGTCAAAGCCTTCGCCGGTCAGCAGAAGGATGGTTTCATAGAGCGGCAACCCGACAACATTGGTGTAGGACCCGACCATCTTCTGCACAAATGTGCCGGCCAGGCCCTGGATGCCATAGGCGCCGGCCTTGCCACGCCATTGCCCTGAGGCCAGGTAGTTCTCAATCTCGAAACCGGAAAGGCGCTTGAAGCGAACCTTCGTCTCGACGATCTTCTGGCGGATCTTGCGGTCGGGTGTCACCAGGCAGACACCGGTATAGACCCAGTGGCTGCGGCCGGAGAGGAGATGCAGAGAAGCCGACGCTTCATCCGCAAACTCGGCCTTGCCCAGAATGCGGCGGCCGACAGCGACGACCGTATCGGCGGACAGGATGTAGCTGCCCTTCCACATCATGTCGCCCTTGATGGCGGCAAGCGCTGCCTCGGCTTTTTCCGTCGACAG
Organism: Rhizobium cauense; assembly: GCF_019511525.1. Taxonomy (GTDB): domain Bacteria; phylum Pseudomonadota; class Alphaproteobacteria; order Rhizobiales; family Rhizobiaceae; genus Rhizobium; species Rhizobium cauense. The sequence goes on from NZ_JAEUAT010000001.1 coordinate 55,273, forward strand.
ACGCCGGGCAAGCGAGCGCGGATGCTCAGACTTCTTCGGCGTCTCGTCGATATCCATCGGCATCAGGCGCGATGGCTCAATCCCTGCCTGATTGAGCAGGTCGACGCGGCGGGGCGAGCCGGAAGCCAGAATGAGCTTGTATTTCAGCGCCATGGAACCTCGACCACCGGAAGACGGAGAGAAGCCTTTCGAGCCTTCAAGCACCCTACTTGAAACGATAGGTGATGCGGCCCTTGGTCAGGTCGTAGGGGGTCATTTCGACGAGAACCTTGTCGCCCGCCAGAACGCGGATGCGGTTCTTGCGCATGCGGCCGGCCGTGTGGGCGATGATCTCGTGTTCGTTTTCGAGCTTCACGCGGAACGTCGCGTTCGGCAGAAGCTCGGTCACGATACCCGGAAATTCAAGGACTTCTTCTTTAGGCATATAGAGGTTTTCTTCCTGTCGGTTGAGATAGCGGCAATAGCCGCCCCAAATTTTGCGCGGAAACTACACAATCAGCGGAGGTTTGTGAACCTCGTTGATCGCGTTTCTGTTATTTGTTTCACGCCGATTGCGCGGCGGTGGAGTTTCTTCTCACCAATCGGCTCTCGATCAGTTCGGTCAGATGATCGCGAACTTCCCGGTAGCTGTCCAGAATCTGCTCTCGCGTGCCCTGAACTACGGTCGGATCCATGGTCGGCCAATACACGACTTCGATCGCTTTTGACCGGGTCAGCTCCAGCGCCGCATGGTGCGCCTGCGGCGAAAGCGTGATGATCAGGTCGAAGTAATCGTCCTCGAGTTCTTCCAGCGTGTGCGGATGATGCCGGCCGAGCGAAAGGCCGATCTCTTCCAGCGCAACATCGACGAACGGATCGCGCTCTCCCGCGCGGACGCCCGCGGACCTGATGTAGACATTTGCCGGCAGCATGCTGCGGGCAATCACCTCGGCCATCGGGGAGCGGATGCAGTTCATGCCGCACATGAACAGAATGGCGCCCGGCCTCTTTCCGTCGCCTGGCTCGACCGGCGCTTCCATCGGCGTCAGCCGCGCCAGTAGAGCACGCAGACCAGCGTGAACAGCCGGCGGGCGGTGTCGAAATCGACCTCGATCTTGCCGTTCAGCCGGTCCCTCAGGGTCTGCGAACCCTCATTGTGGATGCCGCGCCGCCCCATATCGATCGCCTCGATGCGACTTGGCGAGGCGGAGCGGATGGCCTCATAGTAGCTTTCGCAGATCAGGAAGTAATCCTTCACGATGCGGCGAAACGGGGTCAGCGAAAGGATGTGGGTCGCGACGGCTGCACCATCCTCGGTCGTGATCGCGAAAACCAGCTTGGAATCGACCAGCGAAATGTTCAGCCGATAGGGGCCGCCGGAATGGCCAACGGGCGTAAAGCTGTTTTCCTCGACAAGATCGAAAATGGCAACCGCGCGCTCGTGCTCGACGTCGGGCGTCGCTCGGCCGATGGTGTCGTCAAGGACGACGTCGCAAAGCCGGAAGTCGCCCGCTGCCATCTCTTACCTTTCCAGATTGAGGCGGATCGCAACCGATCGCGCATGCCCGTCCAGCCCTTCGGACATGGCAAGCGCAATGGCAGCCGGGCCGAGCGTGCGCAACTGCTCCGGGCCAAGACGCAAGATCGAGGTGCGCTTGACGAAATCGAGCACGGAAAGCCCCGACGAGAACCGCGCCGAACGGGCCGTCGGCAGAACGTGGTTCGAGCCGCCGACATAGTCGCCGATCACTTCGGGCGTGTGGGCGCCGATGAAAATCGCGCCGGCATTGCGGATGTTGGGTAGCAGCGCATCCGGATCGGCAACAGCGAGCTCCAGATGTTCGGCCGCGATCCGGTTTGCCAGCGGAATCGCGTCCGCAAGCTTTTTCACGAGAATGATGGCGCCGAAATCGCGCCAGCTGGCCACTGCGGTTTCAGAACGGTTCAGCGTCTTCAGCTGCCGCTCGACGGCTGCTTCGACCGCCTTTGCAAACTCGGCATCATCGGTTGCGAGGATCGCCTGCGCGCTCGCATCGTGCTCCGCCTGTGCCAGAAGGTCGGCTGCGATCCAGTCCGGATCGTTGTCCTTGTCGGCAATGACGAGCACTTCCGAGGGTCCTGCGATCATGTCGATGCCGACCGTGCCGAAAACCTGCCGCTTGGCAGCGGCGACATAGGCATTGCCGGGACCGGTGATCTTGGCAACCGGCGCGATCGTCTCGGTGCCGTAGGCAAGTGCTGCGACAGCCTGTGCGCCACCGACCCGATAGATCTCGGTAACGCCGGCAAGCTTGGCGGCGGCAAGAACCGCGGGGTTGACGGAGCCACCGGTTGCAGGAACGACAATGACAATACGATCGACGCCTGCGACCTTCGCAGGCACGGCATTCATCAGAACCGAACTCGGATAGCTCGCCGTACCGCCGGGAACATAGAGGCCGACAGCCTCGATCGCCGTCCAGCGGGAGCCGAGGCCGACGCCCATGTCGTCCTCATAGATATCGTCCTTCGGCAACTGGCGGCGGTGATGCGATTCGATGCGTACGGCCGCAACCTTCAGCGCGCCAAGAACTTCGGCCGGAACGGCTTCGATGGCCGCATCGATCTCAGCCTCGGTGACGCGCATCGGCGTTACGGCGTAATCAATCCCGTCGAACCTCTTCGAATATTCGGCAAGCGCCACATCGCCTCGGGCCCTGACGTCATCGATGATGGCGCGGACTGCCGTATTCACATCCTCGGAGACTTCACGCTTGGTCGTCAGGAAGGCGGCAAACCGTTGCTCGAAGCCTTCCGATGCCTGATCCAGCCAGATAGCCAATGCGATATTCCCTCTTCAGATACTCGGTGAACCAGTTTTCAGGCGCCGGGATGGCGCGGTTTGGAGGCGGTTTCCCACGCGCCGCCGACATCCGCAAGCTGAACCTCGATGCATTCAACGTCCAGTGCGATCGTAGCGGCGCCCGAGAGCGCCAGCTCAACCGTTCCCTCCGGGCCCTCGCCCTTCTGCTCGAAGCGGATGGCAAGCAAAGACAAGACTTCGTCGCGGTTCGTGCGGTCGATACCTGTCGAGCGGACTGCAAGCACACGCTTGAAAACGATAGCAGCGCGGCGGCGCTCGAAGCCTTTGCGTTTCTTGCCTGCCTCTTCCCACACGAAGCGGTTGACTGCGACAGAGAACTGAGCCTCACGCGGCGACCAGGCGATATCGGCGACCTTGAAGACGCTATCCTGCAAATGCGCGGAGACGACGGCAAGATCCTCGCTATCGAGCGCAACAAGCCTCAGATCAGTCATTCAGGCAAAACCCCATCGCCAATGCATCGCCGGGATGGCGATGCGTTCTGACAACGGACATAAGGCGCGACACGAGAATGCGCAACCGTGACAAAGGGCGAGTGTCGCCCTTTTAGCTACTCGCTGACACGCTCGACGATGGCGCCGCAGCGGGTGAGCTTTTCTTCCAGGCGCTCGAAGCCGCGATCGAGGTGATAAACGCGGGACACCATCGTCTCGCCTTCGGCGGCAAGGCCGGCAATGACGAGCGACACGGAGGCACGCAGGTCGGTTGCCATGACAGGCGCACCCTTGAGGCGCGGAACGCCTTCGATCTTCGCCGTCTGGCCCGACAGCGAGATCTTGGCGCCGAGACGCGCAAGTTCCTGCACGTGCATGAAGCGGTTTTCGAAGATCGTCTCGGTAACATGCGAGATGCCGGTCGAGCGCGTCATCAGCGCCATGAACTGCGCCTGCAGATCGGTCGGGAAGCCCGGGAACGGATCGGTGACGATATCGACCGGCTTGATGCCGGCGCCGTTGCGGCGGATACGCATGCCATTGTTGGTCGGCGAAATTTCCGCACCGGCGCGGCGCAGCGTTTCAAGCGCCGTGTCGAGCAGCGCGACATCGGTATTCTCAAGCGTGACATCACCACCGGCCATGGCGACGGCCATGGCGTAGGTGCCGGTCTCGATGCGATCCGGAAGGACGCGGTGACGGGCGCCTGACAGTGAGGTGACACCTTCGATGGTGATCGTGCTCGTGCCGGCGCCTGAAATCTTTGCACCCATGGCGATCAGGCAGTTGGCGAGGTCGACGACCTCAGGCTCGCGGGCGGCGTTGCCGATGACAGTCGTGCCTCGGGCAAGGGTTGCAGCCATCATCATCACGTGGGTCGCGCCGACAGATACCTTCGGGAAGGTGTAGCGGGCGCCAATCAGGCCGCCCTTCGGTGCCGTCGCATTGATGTAGCCGCCGTCGATCTCAAGGTTCGCACCGAGCGCAGTCAGGCCATCGAGGAACAGATCGACCGGACGCGTGCCGATGGCGCAACCGCCCGGCAACGAGACGCGGCACTGGCCTTCGCGGGCAAGCAGCGGCCCGATGACCCAGAAGGAAGCGCGCATCTTGGAGACCAGCTCGTAGGGAGCGGTGGTATCGACGATGGTGCGGCAGGTGAAGTGGATGGTGCGCGAGTAGGCATCTTCCTGGCGCTCGCGGCGGCCGTTGACGGCAACGTCGACGCCGTGATTGCCGAGGATGCGCATCAGAAGCTCGACGTCGGCCAGATGCGGCACATTCTCAAGCGTCAGTGTATCGCTGGTCAGCAGCGAGGCGATCATCAGCGGCAGGGCGGCATTCTTGGCGCCGGAAATCGGAATGATGCCGTTAAGCTCATTACCGCCGACAATTCTAATACGATCCATGTGCGCTTACGGGCGATGCCCGCCTTTCTAAAAGGCTGTCTGGAAAAAGATGCGGGTGTTTAGACGAAATTAGCGGGGGCTTCAATTCGCCGTGAACGGAACATTACGATTCGTCCATTTTTGCGGCAGGCAGGCCATTCGTCTCATCTGCCTGCCCGGAACGGCGCGCACGCGTCTGCTGTTTGCGGCGGGACAAATTCTCGCGAAGTTTTTCGGCAGCGCGCTCGCGGCGCAACTCCGCCTGGCGTTCGATCGCCGCCTTGCGGCTCATCTGGCCTTTTTCGGTGTTCTCGGTCATGCCGCAGGCTTACCTGAATTTGCGGCATTTCAAAAGTGGCCCGACCTCAATCCACCGAAAGATGGAAATTGCGGCTTGCGCTTGGCATGAACCTGTGGCAATAGGCCCCCCGTTCACGCAATGCAGCCGCTTCGGTTGCGCGTCTGGTCCTTGCTGCCGTAGCTCAGTGGTAGAGCACACCCTTGGTAAGGGTGAGGTCGGTGGTTCAATCCCACTCGGCAGCACCAGTTTTCTCTAAAACAACCAACCAGACAGGTCCGCCCAGGCGGATTCGTCTTTCGGCTGACATCAATCTCTCGGTGACCCCATCGCACAGGCGAGCGACTACCCCAGGCGGAAGCGCCTAAGCGACCTGTAAGGCGCTGAGATTTCGTTTGAATCGCGCTGCGCGTGCTGCTTTGCTGCCAGCAGTCTAGGAAAGGCACGCCCATGAAAAATGTGGCTCTAGCCGCCGCGCTTTTGCTGTCGTCCACATCCGTCGCCGGTGCTGATGCGCAGATCAATGCGCGCGATCATACATGCAGCCAGATCGCCCAGATCGTTCGTCAGGAAAAGAAGGTATTCGTTCGCGTCGGCATCGGCGGCCGCAAATTCCGTTATCCGCCCGCCAGATGCGGGCCAAGCGACAAGCGCGGCACCACCAGTCTGCGCGACGCCAATGGAAGGCAATGCCTTCTCGACTACGCCTGCGTCTACGATCCGGAATCCTTCTACAACTTTCGCTAGCTCGCGGCACAGCGCGGCGACATGCTTGGTTCAACCAAGCCAACGCAGTCTACGCGTCGAAATGCCAGTCCTTTGTCGGGCGGCATGACAGGTAGTCGGATGTGTCGAGATCACCGATCATCTGCCTCAACCTTCGCACGGTCTCCTCAAATGCAGCGAGCTTCGCGGCGGTCACGTCCACATTCTGGCCAGTGGCGTCATCGACTTCAAGCCAGCGCTGTTGCCCACGTCGCATCGACACGACCAGAGAAACATACTTCTGGCATTCCGAATTCAGCATGTACTTGAGGTCCTGCATCATCGATCTCCGGCTAACAATTGACGACTGACGCTGAGCGTTCCATGGTTGCATGAACGGCGAAAACCCGCCAGTTAAAAGTGCGAACGAACTCGCTGATATAGGAAAAATGGTTGCCGGCGACAGGAAATCGAGCGCCGGCCCGCGCCCCGCTTTCCGATTTGCCGCCTGTGAAAATATCGCTAATATACATCAGGCTTGCGGCCTCGGAGGAACGTGGAGGCCGGTTTGTGCGTTTTGGCATGTGCAAGGGAGGAGTCGCCTATGGCAAGCGAGAAGTGGAACGACCCAATCAACGTGGGGTTTGAAAATACGGATGCGCGGACGATCCTCGGCCCTTTGGACGCACTGAAATGCCTGGCAGACTTATGGCCGAGCGCCCGCGGGCTGCGTTATCTCAAGGCAAGGAGCGCATGCCGGGCAGCCCTCGATGGCCGCAAGACCGTTGAAGAGGCGCGCGCGGAATTCGTCGCAGCGGCCGAGGAAGCGCGGCTGAAGGTCAATTGACCGGCTTTTGCCGCCGTTCCTAGGAGCAACCTGTCCCGGAACAGGCCAATGGTTTATTTTTGCTTAACCCTTCGCCACGCTTGCTGTGACAACCGCGAGTAAGCGCATTGCCAATATGGCACGTCCCTCAATAGAACATCGCCAGCCATCATGATGATGGTCAGAGGCTCGTCACCCTCTGCGAAAGCAGACGAGCCTCGATTGCAATAACTTTGCCTCATGCGGGCTTCAGACGCCTTCTCCCAATCTTCTCCAGCACTTTGCGCCCGAGCTTCTGGCCCGGCCCTTCGATGCGCGTGAAGCCAAGGTATGCCAGCGCATAGGCGATTGGCAGGAGGGCGGTCACGACGATCGCAAAACGGACCGGTGCGGAAATGCCGCCGCCGAAATATCTGATGACGAATGCGGCGATCGGCTGCAGCAGGAGCAGATGGATCAGGTAGACGCCGAACGAAAGTTCTCCGAGCCAATGGCAGAAGCGATTTCCCATCATCGAAGAAATGCGGTCGCCAATCTTTCCGATCAGGCCGGGCAGCAGATGATAGTGCACCAGCGCGAAGAAACCGACCACAAGAAGGACGCGGATGGCGACCTTTGTCGAGGTCATGTCCCCGCCGATCGGAATCATCACCAGAAGTACAGCAAGCAGGCCGTTCATGATGGTTTGCCGCTGCGAAACGAACAACCCGTTGGCAATGAGCATGCCGCACAGGAAGACGTGCATTTTCAGCGGCAGGAAAGACGGCATCGGAAAGTCGACATGCAGGGCCTGGATCGCCTTGGCGACAAGGAAAGCGGCAAGCGCAATGAAGGCGGCGCCGGGCAACCACCTGGCTTTCCTCAACAGCAGCATCGCGAGCGGAAATACAGCATAGAACTGCATCTCCAGGCCGAGGCTCCAGTCAGGCAGCGGCGTGCGGAACGCATAAGCCGGATGCAGCCCGAAGAGGAAGCTTGCATGGATGAGAAGGTTGCTCAGGCTGCCGTCCAGATAGCGCTCGGGCAATTGCGGGCCTCGCGCCAGGAAGGTATCAATGACCATACGGCTCTCATAGAGCTGCGGTCCCAGTACCAGCGCGATGCACAGCATCACATAATAAAGCGGCGCAATACGGAAGAAGCGCTTCAGCCAGAAACCGAACCAGGTGGACGGCTTCTCCCAAGGATTTGCCGTCTCGCGCAGTTGATAGTGAAAGACCATCAGAAAGCCGGACAGCATAATGAAGAGGTCGACGCCCAAATCCGGCGACGAAAGAATCGGAAGGTGCCAGCCTGTCAGTTGCAGGCTATGACCCAAGAGTACCCAAAGGGCTGCCAGGCCACGGAGCCCGTCAAGGCAGCCGATCCGCTTGCTCTCAATGATCATCATGTATCCTTCTGGTTGCGGCCCCAGCGCCGCGGAAGCTAGCGCATTGTGCTGCAGCGCACAACGCACAACCAGAAAAGTTGATCGATCATGTGGGAAAATGCGACCTTCGCTACCTGTCGACTCTAACGAAGATCAACAGCCGCTGTCGCGCTGAACCTCGACATAGCCAACGCCTATGATGGTGCCGTCAAACGCCCGAATGAAAGATGGAACATAGCGAGTGCTTGGCTCAACGCAGGCTGCCGCACCGGTATATTCGTTCAATGCGATCTCGTCCTGGGGCAGAGCGGAATAGTCCGTTGTGATTTCCAATGAAGCCGAAGCCGGCGTTACGAAGGTCCCGATTGCCAGCGCAAATGCCGGCAATCCTAGCCGAAGAAAGCTTTGCATTCGCCTCTCCCGTGTTTGATTACAAGCATTAACTAATGAACTGCGATTTAGTTCCAGTCCTGCTGCTACTACTTTCGCACAGTTGACCCGTAACTATTTCCGATGAAGCTAATTTGTATGATTTAACATAGCTGTAGATATGCCATCATCCAGGCAGGCAACGACCCGGTCGCCAAGCGAAGTATATGGGCACTAATCATTTTTATACTTCGGAATCACGCTTAGCGCCTCAACATCCGGCTGCGGACATAGCCCTTCCCTACAACATCCTCAGCGATCTCAATCGCCCGCTCCACATGCCCATCTTGCCGGATGAACCCCTCGAGGATGACGTACTGCCCGAGAATGGAAACGACGATTTCGCCGGTATCGACATCGCTGGCGACCCTGAGGGCGCTTTCGACCGCGGCACGGGTGGAAGCAAGACTGTGGCCTTGCCCGCAGGCTCCACCATGATCTTCCGTCGTCTGAAATCGAAGCACCATGTTTGCCTCCGAATGACAAAGCCGTGTTCTGGCTAACGCAGAAGCGGAGTTTTAGTTGCGCCGCACAAATCTATACTCGGGAGAATCTCGCCGAGATCGGCGCAACCTACTTGGCGCCTGCAACTCGCGGGCCATATATACCAGAGGCTTAGGTAAGGACGTTCACGATGAAAGTTCTACTTCCGACAGTTCTATCGGTCGTGATGCTTTCGAGCTGCACCACGGACAACTCCACCGAGGTTCAGCCGATTCCCGGCAGTATCACCTATGGCGGGCAACCGCGCACCAAGCTGACGAAATCACCGCCCGGCAGTGTCATCTACAATTCCTTCTACGACCAGACCGGCTCCAGGGTTAAGGAAACCTATATCCTTCAACCGGATCGCACCCTGAAGCTGACCCGACGCGTTATTGTGGCCGATTTCCCTTCACGAAACGGTTCTTGACACACGCATCGTTCGAGAACATTCAAGGAACGTCGAATATTTCCGCGGTGCGATTCTCCGCCGAAGCAACGGACGGCTGAATGTATCTTGAAAAGCTCAATCCCCAGCAGCGCGCGGCCGTCGAATACGGCACGCTCACTGATGGTACCCACATTGCCGGTCCGCTGCTTGTCATCGCCGGGGCTGGCTCAGGAAAGACGAACACGCTTGCCCACCGCGTCGCCCACCTGATCGTCAAGGGCGCCGATCCGCGCCGGATCCTGCTGATGACATTTTCCCGGCGCGCGGCCACCGAGATGGCGCGGCGTGTCGAGCGTATCTGCGCCCAGGTGCTCGGAAGCAATTCCGGCATCATGGTGGATGCGCTTGCCTGGAGCGGGACCTTTCATGGCATCGGGGCAAGACTGTTGCGCGACTACGCGGAGCAGATCGGCATCGACCCCGCCTTCACCATCCATGATCGCGAAGACAGCGCCGATCTGATGAACCTCATCCGGCACGAGCTCGGCTTCTCGAAGATGGAGAGCCGATTTCCGACAAAAGGCACCTGCCTTGCGATCTATTCGCGCGTCGTCAATTCGGAAGGTGAACTCGGCCTCGTCCTGCGCGACGCATTCCCCTGGTGCTCGGCATGGGAAGACCAGCTGCGGGAGCTCTTCGGCGCTTATGTCGAAGCCAAGCAGAACCAGAACATTCTCGACTACGACGATCTGCTGCTCTACTGGGCGCAGATGGTCAGCGAACCGATCATCGCCGAAGACATCGGCAGCCGTTTCGATCATGTCCTTGTCGACGAATACCAGGATACGAACCGGCTGCAGGCATCGATCCTGCTCGCTTTGAAGCCCGGCGGACAAGGCCTCACGGTCGTCGGTGACGATGCACAGTCGATCTATTCCTTCCGTGCCGCGACTGTGCGCAACATCCTCGACTTTCCCGCGGCATTCAGCCCCTCGGCCAATATCATCACGCTCGACCGCAACTATCGCTCGACGCAAACGATCCTTGCGGCGGCGAACGCCGTCATCGATCTCGCCTCGGAACGCTTCACGAAGAACCTCTGGACTGAGCGCCAATCGGCCCAGCGCCCGCGGCTCGTCACCGTGCGCGACGAAACCGAACAGGCGCGGTACGTCGCGGACAAGGTGCTGGAGAACCGCGAAGAAGGCGTGAAGCTCAAGCAGCAGTCGGTGCTGTTCCGCGCTTCGCATCACAGCGGCGCGCTGGAGGTCGAGCTCACTCGCCGCAACATCCCGTTCGTGAAGTTTGGCGGACTGAAATTCCTCGACAGCGCGCATGTGAAGGACATGATGGCCGCCCTGCGCTTTGCCCAGAACCCGCGCGACCGGGTCGCCGGCTTCCGGCTGATGCAGTTGCTTCCGGGCGTCGGGCCTTCGACGGCGCAGCGGGTCATCGACCAGATGGCGGCGGACGCGAGCCCGATGCAGGCGCTTGCCGACCTGCCGGCCCCTCCCCGCTCCGGCGAGGACTGGACAGCCTTCGTTGCAATGCTGCAGGAGGTGAAGACGGGCAAGGCCGGCTGGCCGGCAGAGATTGGCTTGGTTCGCGAGTGGTATTCGCCGCATCTTGAACGCCTGCACGAGGACGCCTCGACCCGCCAGGCCGACCTGCTGCAGCTCGAGCAGATTGCCGGCGGCTATCCCTCGCGTGAGCGTTTCCTGACAGACCTGACGCTCGATCCGCCGGATGCCACAAGCGACCAGGCCGGCGTGCCTCTGCTTGATGAAGACTATCTGATCCTCTCCACGATCCATTCCGCCAAGGGGCAGGAATGGACGCGGGTGTTCATGCTGAACGTCGTCGATGGATGCATCCCGTCGGACCTTGCAGTCGGCACCAGCGCCGAGATCGAGGAAGAACGGCGGCTGCTCTACGTCGCGATGACCCGCGCCAGGGACAATCTCGACCTCGTCGTGCCGCAACGCTTTTTCACACACGGCCAGAATGCGCAGGGCGACCGGCACGTCTACGCCTCGCGCACGCGCTTTATCCCGGCAACGCTGCTGCAATTCTTCGAGGTCACCGGCTGGCCGCAAGCCAAGGCCAATAGCGGTGCCTCGCATCAGGCGCGGCAGGTGCGCGTCGATGTCGGAGCGCGGATGCGCGGCATGTGGCGGTAAGCTCGTTTAGAGCGCAAGCGGCGGCTCGGCGGGCCGCAAGAAGGCATCGATGGCGGCCTGATCGACCGCCTCCGGTGTCGCCGGCGTCCAGCGCGGATTGCGATCCTTGTCGATGATCGCCGCACGGATGCCCTCGTAGAAATCAGGGCTTTTCAATATCTGTTGGCAGGCGCCGAGTTCGCGGTTCAGGCATTCGGCAAGGTTTCGGCTTTGCCGACCCTGGCGCAGGAGACGAAGCGCGAGTTTCAGACTGGTCGGAGAGCGCGTCTGAATGATCCGTAGCGTTTCGGCGGCAAAATCACCGGGTTCCTTCTCGAGCGCATCGATGATCTCCTCGACGGTGCCGAAATGAAAGCAACGCTCGATCAGGTCGCGGTTGCTTTTGATAGCACTCGCTCCCGGATCGCTGGAGAGGTTCTTCAAGACGGCTTCGACATCGCGCGGCCCTGCGTTTCGAGGCAGTTCCGCCAGCGTATCGATGATGTCAGGCAGCCGGAAGGACGCAATGTGGTGATCGGCCAGACCGGCATAGAGGATATCTGACGCATCGACAGTCTGTCCCGTCAGCCCCATCCAGGAGCCGGCTTCGCCGGGCGCATGCGCCAGCAGCCACGTCGCCCCCACGTCCGGAAAATAGCCAATCCCCGTTTCCGGCATGGCAAGTTTCGTTCGTTCCGTCACGACGCGATGGCGGCCATGCGAGCCAAGGCCGACGCCGCCGCCCATGGTGATGCCATCCATCAGCGCCACATAGGGTTTCGGGTAGGTGGCGATGCGATGGTTCAGGCGGAACTCCTCACGCCAGAAGGTCATCGCCAAATCGCTGCCGGCCCGACCGCTTTCGTGCAGCGCGCGAATGTCGCCGCCGGCGCAGAAGCCACGCTCCCCTTCCCCCGATACAACAACGGTGGCGATATTGGCGTCCGCCGCGAAGTCGTCCATCGCAGCAGCAAAAGAGCGGACCATGTCGAGCGTCAGGCTGTTCAGCGCGCGCGGTCGATTGAGGCGGATGATGCCGGCCGAGGCGCGACGTTCGACAATCACCTCACTGTGCTGAGCCTCGTCCCGCATGCTGACCTCCTCGCTCCCATGGCATCTTTCGCCTCGCGATCGCCACCTCAAGCGGCGCTGCCAAGCGGTACCTCACCTTACCGCACTCGGCGGCATAGTCGATGCCGGGGTGGAAGGATTGCGCTGTCTCTCAGAACGAAGCGGCAGCGAGCGCCCGTTGGAGACCCTGCAGATCGTCCACATTGCGATTGAGCAGAAACTGTTCCCAGTCCAGCGCGCTTTGAACGATCGTCTCCAGCGAATCGTACTTCGGCTTCCAATCCAGAACGCGGTGGGCAAGGCCTGAATCCGCGACAACGCTTGCGGCATCGCCCGGGCGCCTGGGCGCCATGTGAACCTTGAATGAGCGCCCGTGCAGGCGCGTGACCATGTTGAGCACGTCGAGCACCGAATACCCGGTCCCATAGCCGCAATTGGCAACCAGCGAACTGTTTCCGCCACGCAAATGCTGCAGGGCCTTCAGGTGAACTGCGGTGAGATCGCTGACGTGAATGTAGTCGCGCACGCCGGTTCCGTCATGCGTGGGGTAGTCGATACCGTAGACATGAACGCCACCGCGTTTGCCGAGTGCCGCCTCGCAGGCGACCTTGATCAGGTGCGTCGCGCCCGAGGTCGATTGGCCGCTGCGTCCGAGCGGATCGGCGCCTGCGACGTTGAAGTAGCGCAGCGCGACATAGTCGAAGTCGTAGGCCGCAGCTGCATCCCGCAGCATGAATTCCGTCATCAGCTTGGACTGGCCGTACGGATTTTCCGGATTGAGCGGCGCTGTCTCCTTGACCGGCTCGGACGTCTTCTGCGGACCGTAGACGGCGGCCGTCGAGGAAAAGACAAAATGGCGGATGCCGGCCTTGATCGCAGCGCTCAACAGTGCCCGCGTCTTGCCGGAATTGTTGTCGTAGTAGGCAAGCGGATCGGCAACGGATGCAGGCACGATCGCCGAACCGGCAAAATGAATGATCGCTTCAACGTCGTTCTCGATGAAGATCGTATTCAGCAGCCGGGCATCGGCGACATCGCCGAGATAGAAACGCGCGCGCGGTGAGACCGCCCAGCGGAAGCCAGTCGAAAGATTGTCGAGGACAACGACGTCCTCGCCTGCATCAAGCAATGTCCAGACCATGTGGCTGCCGATGTAGCCCGCCCCGCCGGTGACCAAAATTGCCATGTCCCGCATCCCTGTCTCATTCGTGCAGGATGCATCAGATGCTGATCTCCTTTCAGAATCTCCTATCGAAAGGGCGTTGCGGGGCTTCCGCGCCGGTAAGTTTGGTGGCGTGGTTAGGGCTCGATTTCGAGCCCTGCTACAATTTTATCGATGTGCCATTTCGAGAGCCCTTTTCAGGCGCCGGCGCTCTCGATTGCCGGGGCAGCCCCTGGCTTCCTGCGGCTCAGACCGAGAACGAGCGGTATGCTCAACGCGTAAACGACGACGACCGACAGCCATATGGCACCTGGCCATTCTTCCCGGATGACGAAATAGAAGCTCGAGAAAGCGAGCGGCCCGACGATCGACGCCAGGCTCACGGCCGACGCCAGCACACCCTGGAATTGGCCTTGCTGGCTCTCATCGACCTGACGCGTCGCCAAGGACTGCAAAGCGGGCACGCCGATGCCACCAAGAGCAAACACCGGCATGATTGCAAAGATCATCCAGCTTTGGGTCGCGAAGGCCATGACTACAAGCGCAACGGACACGCCGGCGACGCCGGTCAGAACGGCGGCACGCTCGCCGAACAGCTTCACCGCGGGTCCGGGAAGAAATGCCTGGGCGAGCGTCTGGCAGACGCCGAAGGTGCCGAGCGACAGGCCGATCCAGAGGCCGTTCCACTGGAACGTGTCACTACCCCAGAGCGCCCAGCATGTACCGTACGCCTCCCCGGTGGCGCTGAAGACGAAAAAGATGAAGATGATAGGAAGCAGGCTCTTCATCGAAAGCACCCAGCGCAGCGGCCGAAGGGGATTGAGCGCGCGAAGTTCGATTTTCTCCCGGGTGGGTGCGCGCGACTCCGGCAATATCAGATAGGCCAGCAGCAGATTGCAGGCATTCAGCACCGCCGCCGCAATGAACGGCAGCCGCAGCCAGTGGTCGCCAAGGGCACCGCCGAGAATGGGACCGATGATGAAGCCGATACCGAACATGGCATTGAACAGGCCGAAGCGGCGGGCACGCTTATCCTCGGGGGAAATGTCGGTGATATAGGCGGTCGCCACCGACATGTTGGCGCTTGTCAGGCCGGCAATCGCACGGCCGAGCAGCAGCATCCAGAGATTGGACGCAAAAGCAAGGAACAGGTAGTTGATGGCCGCGCCGGCAAGAGAGATCAGCAGCACCGGCCGACGGCCCAGCCGGTCGCTGAGCGCGCCAAGCACCGGCGCAAAAATGAACTGCACAGCCGCATAAAGAGCGGTCATTGTACCGATGTAGGGCGCAACGTCCCTGGAATGGGTGACCTCCTGCAGCAGCGAAGGCAGAATTGGAAAGATGAGGCCAATGCCGACGGCATCGAGAACAATGGCGGTGAAGATGACAACGAGTGGTTTGTTCATGGGCGTGTTCCGATCGACGCAAGCGTGCGGAGTCGCCGAAGGGCGCGCCGGAGCCTACGGTGGTTGGGCCTGACAGTGTCAGGCATTGCATTCTGGAAAACGCTGGCCGAACCATGCTTCAAAAACACATGGCTGGCGTGTACTTGGCCACCTGGACGACTATTCGTCCACCTGTTTACTCCGCCGTTGACGGATCAAGGGAAGCGGCCGCTTTGCGCGATACTTGGCAATAACATCAGACGATCATGCGCGACAAGGGCTTTATGAGCGCGCTCGGATGACGGGTGGCAGGCCCCCGATATCTTCACCACCGCCGAAGCAATTCCGTAAGGTCTTCCCAAAGGATGACGATCCCGATGACGAGCAGCCCACCGGGAACCAGAAAATAGAGGATTCTGACGGGATTGATCGTGAAGAAGAGCAGATACAGGAAGCCGTAGATCCCGGCGACCACGAGCACCGAACCCAAAACGAGGGAAATTATCTTCCTGACCAAGACGCACCCCCGGCGCTAAACCTCTAAGGGAATTGCTACACCAAACATGCCCAGGCTGTATAGTTGAACGACGTGTGCCGTTCGTCTCAGTACTCGGGTGAGATCTGTCGAACACTCTTCAGATAGCGCTCTATGGGGAAGAGCCACTCGAACCTCGGCATCGCGCTGATTGCATCCTCAGCGGTACACCAGGGATACGGCAAGACGTGGATCCAACCCATAATCGCGTCAAGTTCATCGGCCGGCAGTACCTGCATGACGTCTATTGTGATGATGAGCTTTTCGATCAGGCATCGATCGCCGGAGGAAAAATACCAATCGTAGCGCCCGCTCCCCACCCGGATCGCGCCGTTGTTCTTCTCCGACATGCCGACCAGCCAGTGGCACGGAAAATGCCGGCGATTGGCTTCGGTCGGACGTGCAAGACAGAAGGTGTAGACGTTCTCAAAGTCGTTCGCAAAGCGACGGCAAAGGATCTCTTCAACCGCCTCTACGCCGCGAGCCGAACTCGGAAAGGATATGGCCTCGGTCTTTACGATCATTTCCAACGCGACATCAGGCGCAAAGGCACGGCGCATCAAGGCGGGACGATTTCCGTCTTTCGCATAGAAGTAGGTTGAAACGGCTTCATAAGGGCTCGACATGCATAGCTCCCCCACAGCGTCGGCTGGGGGACTGTACAACAAACGACGGCTTCCGGCGACGTGGGTGTTACCGCTTGCCAGCGACCGCCCGGAAGCCTCGCCTCACTCCATGCCGGCCAGCGCCTTGCGCGCGATGCTGGCCGCGAAGAGTGGCGTTTCGCGGCGATTGTGGTCTCCGCCCGCGGCCTGGCGGGCTGCGGCGGCCTGCTCGAAGGTCTGGCCGTGCTGTTCAATGAAGTCCATGAATGCGTCCGTTGGATGGGACGTGACACGGTTCGTATAGCGGGTGCGTCCGCCTTCCATAGGTTCGGCAATCAGTTCCCAGATGACGTTGACCTGTGTGCGACCGACTGCCGTGAATACGTCGGAGATCGAATTCATTTTGCAGTAGGATGCCGTCGCCTCGTCCGCAACATAGTGCTGGACGACCAGGCCTGTTCCGATCATTTCGACATTGATCGACATTCGACGACCATCATCCGTGGTGGTGCTACCCGCGGCAATATGGTCCGGTGGGCAGCAACGCAGATATTCCGCCTCCGGCAAATTGAAGAGCCATTCGGCGATATTGACCTTTTCGAACGGCACGTCGATTTCGGCAGTGAAAGCGGATTGCGAGAGGATCTTGTCGCTCAGGATTTTCATTCGTGTCTTCCTTCGATCTTTCCGCAGCTTCGCACCGCCCGTCATCGGACAGACCAGGATCGTAGCGGAACGGGATTTGTGCAGGTGGTGGGGTCTGGCGAATTCTTACGGGGCAGGACGACTGTTCTGCTACAAATGAAACTGACAGCCGCTCGGGAAGCGCACCATCACACTCATGATCTAGCGAAACATACTTAGGTCTAGGTGTCGCCGTGATCGCAAACGGTGCCGAGCAGTCGATGAGTGACGTCCGCTATCGGCAGTGGGTTCAACAGACCGCCGCAACACACTCTGCAAATCTTTCCGCGGTGGTTGAAGTAGAAGTTCGGGCAGCTGGCGCCGGAATTGAATCCGCTCCGGGGAGGCTGGACGATCAAAAGGAGACAACCTAAAAGAGATTAACCTCAACCAGACTCGTGAAGGACGGGAAAATGAAACGCATCGAGATGGAGGTGAGCGGTGGCTGCCAGTGCGGTGCCGTGCGCTACCGCGCAACCGCTATGCTCGACAATTCGCATATCTGCCATTGCCGGATGTGCCAGAAAGCCTCGGGCAACATCTTTGCCGCGCTTGTTGCCGCCCCTGATGATGCGCTCACCTGGACACGCGGCAAGCCTGATGTCTGGAAGAGCTCGGAGCTTGTCGAGCGCGGCTTCTGTGCCAACTGCGGCACGCCATTGTTTTTCCATCATCTCGAAAACGGTCGCACAAACCTGATGATCGGTTCGCTTGACGATCCACACGCCTTCCCGCCGCACGCCAATACTTGCACCGAGAACATGGTGGCATGGTTCGATACGATCACGGACATAGAAAACACCGGTGCGACGGAAACCAACGGCGCCGATTGGGCCGCGGCAATCAAGGCGAGCAACAACCAGCACCCCGATCACGATACCACCTCATGGGCAGTGAGGGCGCGCGATGGCTGAGCAGTCTTCCAACGGCTGCCAGTCGCTGAATGGGCGTTTACGCACGCATTTACCGTAACGTACTTCCATTTACATGCTCGTCCCTGTCTCCTGATGCTACGGTTTCCCTACTTTGCATTCAGTTGGTGAGACAGGAGACAGACGATGTTGAGATCGCACTTGTGTGCGGCGACTGCCGTTTCGATTTTAGGGCTTGTGGCGGCATCGGGTTTGCCTGCCGCCGCGCAGGACAATGCCGCGAAAATCCCGCCGCTGATGGAACAAATCAACAAGGGCAATTGGCTCCCGCAGCAGGAAGCAGAACAGCTGCGTGACGAGTTCTACTATCAGAACGCCGTCCAGGCCTACATTCTCACGATCCCCATCCTTAATACGATCGGCATGAAGGACGGCTCCGAGGCCACCTTCGGTGCTGGCTATAATGTGCTGCCCATCTGGAAGGAGCGCATGGATAGCCGTACGTGGGTTCCAACACCGAACGCCGACGTCATCTACTCGATGAGCTATCTCGATCTGAAGAAGGACGGGCCGCTGGTCGTTGCCGCGCCGCCGAACGTCATCGGCATGTTCACCGACTTCTACCAGCGCACGCTTACCGACGTCGGCGCGATCGGGCCCGACCGGGCACGCGGCGGACTGTACCTGCTGTTGCCGCCGGACTACGACGGAGAAGTCCCCAAGGGTTACTTTGCATTCAAGTCGCCAACCTACAACGTCTTCCTGTTCTTCCGTACGATCATGGCAAAGGGCGAGAACGGCCCCGATCCGGCACCGGCCGCAGCAAATGCAGACCGGACGCGGGTCTATCCGCTCTGGGCTCCGGAGAAGGATGTGAAGCCGATGCAGTTTCCGGACGCGAGCGGAAAGCGCGTCAACATGATGTACCCGACGGGCAATACCTACTGGACGAAACTCAAGGCGTTCGTTGACTACGAGCCGGTCGCTTCGATCGATCTGGTGACACGCGGCGTGCTCGCGTCGATCGGCATCATCAAGGGCCAGCCCTTCGAGCCAACCGACAAGCAGAGCGCCGCTCTGCAGAAGGCTATCGAAGCTGCTCCAAAGATGATCCTAGCGAGCCGCCAGCTCGGTCGCCCTGACAAGCGCAATCTCTACTACAAGGATCGACAGTACGAAAACATCTGGGCGGGCGGCACCGCCGAATGGATGCAGGACAGCTATCTCGATGTTCTTCAGCGAGCCTCTTACTTCCAGTTTGCCTATTCGTCCGCTCCGGCGATGGTCATGCGGACGCTTGATGCCGGTTCGAAATATCCGTTCACTGCCCGCGACGCCGATGGCAATTTCCTGAATGGGTCGAATGCCTACAAACTGCACCTACCGCCCAATCCGCCTGCCGCTCTCTTCTGGGCCGTGACCGCCTACAATGTCACAGATGGATCGATGCCGGAAACCAAGCAGCTATTGCCGTCCATAAACGCCTTCTACAAGGTGAAAACCAACGACGACGGATCGGTTGATCTCTATTTCGGAGCGACCAAACCGGCCGAAGCTCCGGACAGCAATTGGATACAGACGGTTGAAGGTCGCGACTTTATCGCAGCCGTGCGCCTCTATGGCACAGGGGTTGAATTCTTCGATCAAACCTGGAAGCCGGATGATGTGGTGAAGCTGAACTAGCCTTGGGATGAAATGCAGTCATTGGCGGCCTTGTTTTCCGGCGGTTCCACTGAGAGCATATTGTCTGCGAAGTCCTTGAGCGCGGTCTTGGCCGCCACCTCCCCGTAAACGGAGAAGCACTTGGCCCCTCTCAGAACCTCACGGCGGTCGCAGCGTTGCGCGACGGCAAAACTGACTATACGCTCCCTCATCCAACCTCGGCAGCAGCACGGCGACAGGGTGACAAATGGCAATTTCATTTTGGACGGGCAAAGCTGCGGGATGCTCGACTCGGGTTTTGGTTTTGCTTTCACTCGCGCTCAGTGGGGCTGCTGCGGCTGAGTCCCGTCAGGCGCGCGACGAGTTGAAGGCATTTCCCGAGGCATCCGCTGGCCAGCAACGACACGTTATCTTCCTGCCAAAGCGTACCGACGAAGATGCGCGGCGAGTTGGAGTGATCGTAGGCCGAACCGAGTTGGTGGACTGTAATCGGCATACCTTTGGCTCCCGGTTGGAGAAGCGTACGGTTGATGGCTGGGGGTATGACTACCACGTCGTTACCGGAGTTGGCCCAACAGCGAGTACGCGGATGGCTTGCCCGGATACCACGAAGAAAAAAGCGTTTGTGCGCAGCTCGGACGAGCCGCTCCTACGATACAACAGCCGGCTTCCGCTCGTGGTGTTTGCACCTGTCGACGTGGAAATCCGATACCGGATTTGGAAAGCCGGCCCGGAGAAAGCGGCGGACTAACGACACTTCGTTCGGTAGCGCGCGATCCAGGAGCGTAAAATCGTGGGCGAGACCGACAGATCATGGCTGAAACGAACGAGGTTGCCTTCGCTCGAAGGGTCGGTGTGGCGTTGCGGAAATGGCGTCCGCTTTCGGCCGTAAGCGGACTAAATGAGTGGCGCTTTTCTGATCGGCGGGCGATTACGGTCCGCTGGCTCCGCTATTTCTTCTTCGCTTGATCGTGATGCCACTTGATGGCGAAGAACATGCCCGTGCCTAACACGAGGAGCTTGAGTGGAAAGAAGACTATAGGGAACCAATCCCACATTTCGGATATTTCCAGGCTATTACTGACAGTATCTATCGTGAGGGAGCACTACCTCAAAACTGCTGCATGCAACATCAGCCATGTTGACGCAGATGCGATCACAACATTCCCATCATACGGCTTGACTGGGCTTGCCCCATGTTTCCGGACAGGTTGGTGACCGCTTCTGGCGCGAAGCGGAAGCCCGCAGGCGGCCCTTTGCGGACATTCCCCAACCCGTCATGTGAAGTCTGCGATGGGGTAGGAAACGGACGGTCTGGTACAGAATGGGAAGCGAAGGAAGTTGCCCTTCACTCCCGGCGTACATTCACAGCGGTAGTAACACCCAACAATACCAGCAGACATCCGCCGACAAGAAAAGCTGTCGGCGTTCCCCAGCGCGCGGCTATGGCGCTGCCGATCAGCGGTGCTGACAGCATAATGAGCATGATCACCGCCTCCCCAGCAGCAAATACCCGCCCGATGCGATCATGCGGTGTTTCAGCCTGCACAATGGTCCGGTAGGGCACCAGCATGAATGCTGTAGCACCGCCCATCAATGCCAACACCAAGAGGAATGTCGCTAAGTGCAGCGACCAACCTGATATTGCCGCTGCCGCAACGGTTGCGGTGGTGAGCCCGGAAATTGTCGCTGCTACTGCCATGGTTGTAATCGGACGTTTCCCTGCGATGCGTCCTGCGGCTAGAGCACCAATCAGCCCGCCCAATCCGGAGGCCGCGATGGAAAGGCCGAAAGCCGTGGCTCCGAACCCAAAGCCCTCGGCGAGAAGCGCGATCAGCGCGTCGTAGAGAAAGAACGAGAAATAGGCGAAGGCCGAAAAAACGAGTGCCACCAGCAAACGACGGCTGCGTCGGAACTCGGAGATACCAGCGAGGGATTCGGTAAAGAACCGGCCACCATTGTTGCCAGGCTGCCGCGACGGTATCGTTACGGCAAGTGCGATCAAGGCAGCAATGAGCGATAACCCGGAGTTGAGCAAGAACACGATCTGTGCAGGCCAAAAGGCCAACAACAGCCCGCCGATCGCCGGACCGGCAATCTTGGAGGTCTGATTGATGGCCTGATGCAGCCCATTAGCGTGACCCAGCAAATGCGCGGGCGTTGTTGCCTGTATTGCCGCCTGTCGTGCCGGCGTGAAAGCGGAGTCGATCGCTCCACGTAGAAACACGAGCCCCAGCAAGACCGCCGCATCGCCCGTAAAGGCAAACGCCACAGTCACCAAACTGCGTCCTAGATTGCTAGTTACCAGAACCCTGCGAATCGATGCCCGATCCACGATCACGGCCATCAAAGGTCCAACCAAGATGTAGGGAAGACTTAGCGCTAAAGCGAAGCCGGCCAGCACGAGCGGCCCATGTCCCCAACCGTAGACGAGTAGTGCGACGATGGCAGCATAGTCCAGCCAATCCGCGAAATCGGCCGGCACACTTGCCACGGCCAATCGTCTCGGCACCGGCAGGCGAATGAGGGAACTATAACTTGCGCGTTCTTTCATTACACCTGACCATCCAGAGGCTGTGCACGAGTGCCATCCACACCCCCTGTGTTCGGTCATGCACCAGTAACAGTTCGCAAGTCTAGCTCAGGCTCACAAATGTCCGCTTTGCGGCAAAAGCAAAAGATGTATTAAATGACCGCAATGGGGTCGAAAGTCGACAATGATCGAGGTGTGCCGCTAGGTCCGCTATTGGCGCGAAGCGGACGACGGAGGATACCCGCGATCGTCGCCAAGCGGGCCTTCGGTCGCGGGCAGCCTCGCTACCCGCGAGCACCGCACCAGCTTACCATTTCACCCGGAAGCCGGCGGTTCCACTGAGAGCATAGCTGTCTGCGAAGTCCTTGAGCGCGGATTTGGCTGTCAACTCGCCGTAAACGGAGAAGCGCTCGTCCTTCCATGTGACGGAGCCGCCGAGGGTGAGGCCCGCCCAGAGACGCTCGCTCTCACTGTTGAAGCCGACGCCCGATACGTCGACCGCCGTGCCGTCCAGAAACTCGTTGTAGAGGTTGGCAACGCCATATACCCGCCCGTGGACCGCGTTGCCGCCGGAAGACTGCCAGGTCTCGTCGCGATCAAGGGCCACACCCAGCCGACCGATGAGGCTGTCACCGTCCTTCAACGACACGCGTGCGCCGAACCGGTCGTTGAAGTCGTCGAAGTCGACCGAGGAATAAACAAGCTGGGCCTGCGGCGTTATCGACCATGAGCCGGAGGTGATGCGGCGGCCGGTTTCGAGGCTCAGGGCATAACCGAAGCCGTTGCTGCCGTCCTTGAGGTAGCCATCCATCAGATCGGATTTCAGATTGGTGTCGTACCAGGTCGCCTGGCTTACAGCGTCTGCATAGAAGCCGTCCTCGCCATACCAGGTCAGCGTCGCCCCGACGCCGTATCCTGTGGTATCGACCTCACCGTTGCCATAGATCGAGCTGATGTCGCCTGTGATCGTGCCGAGATGCGCGGTGAGCCCGCCGATCAGGCGGCCCTTGCCGTTCTGGCACAACTCACCGTCGATCCCGCCTTCGGATTTCCACAGATTGTAGTCGTAGGCAGAACCGCTGCTGCTGACCTCAGGTGCGACGCTTCCGTGCACACCGTTCGTTCGAAACCACACACCGTCAAGCCCCGCTGCGGCAACAGGATCGATGTCCGTCTGCCAGTATCGGTTCCCGACACGCTGCTGCAATGTGCCGAGTTCGTTCAGCATCTGCAGCATCTGCGGATAGGCCTCGTACATGGCGACCCCCGGCTGGTACAACGGCTCCGGTGGCACGGATGCATTCAGTGTCGAGCGCAGATACCAGTCGCCGTCTGTGCCTTGATAAAGCCGATAGGCATAGGCACCGCCGACGACGGCCTGATCGCCCTCGTAGACATAGTCGCCGAGCAGCGAGAAAGTCCCGGTCGACGTGCCGCCGACATCGACGATCCTGATGCCCTGGTCCGTCAGTGCGCCGTCTCCGCCAAGATTGGTGACGCTGACGGTCGTGGTCCCCGTCGTGTTACCCGTGACGACGAGCTGATCGGTGGCCGAGCTATCCTCGCCAAGGACGCTTTCGATCGCCAGGGTACCGCCATCGCCGATATAGTCGCCTGCGATTGTCAGCGTGCCGATCCCGTTGCTGCCGGGTGCGATGGTGCCGCCGGCATCGTTTGTCGTGTCGCCGACGACGCCCGTGCCAGCGAGAACGCCAGTGACGACATCCACAACCCCGCCCAGGGTTCCATTGACCTCCAGCATGCCGCCGTAAATGCTGGCGGTGCCGGAAAAGCCCGTCTGGTCTGCATTGAAGATCGTTCGCCCTGCGAACTGGTTGATCGCACCGCTGCCGTTGATCGCGGTATCGAAGAGATAGCCGCTTTCAGTGTGGTTGAAATTGATCTCGGCCCTTGCCGCGAGGGTCACCGCAGACGCGACAAGCGTGCCGGCCGCCTGTGCCGCTCCTCCCGCTGCCCCGCCAATGTTCAGCGACGCGTTGCTATCGGCGTCCGCGCCTCCGACCACGAGTGCCGAAGCGCCTCCGTTCACCACCACTCTGCCGTCGTCGGCAATGGTCAGAACGCCGGTGCCGAAAGTTCCAACGTTGATGCTCGTTGCGCTCAGTTCAGAACCTTCGCCGGAGACCAGGACGTCGAAATCGGGAACGACAGCCCCGCTCGCGGTGGCGATGTTCATGGTCGTTGCGGTCACGACGCCGCCATCGAGGATCGAGAGCGAGCCTTTTTGCATGCCGAAGATCGCAGCCGTATCCCATCGGGAGCCCTCACCCGACACGATGGCCGTGACGTTGGCTCCCGCGTAAGCGGTGGCGCCAAGGCCGCCGAAAGTTGTCGCACCGCTGATGTCAACCACAGCGCCATCAAGCACATTGATGGCGGTTGTGCCGTTATAAGAGCCGAAACCGCCAGCCTCCAATCTTGACCCGTCTCCGAGGACATTGATGGTCGCCGTCCCGAGAGTGCCAGGTTTGTGGACCAAGACGCTGGCCGATGTGGTGTAGGCCGCACCGTCCTCGATCGTGAATGTGGAAACGCTTCCGACGCCGCCGCTCAATTGCGTGGTGTCGGTACCCGTAGCGGTCAAGCGGGTCCCCGCGCCTGATAGCGTCAGGCTCGCCTCTGAACCGGCAGTCGAAGCAATGTTCAGCTGGGAAAGTGTGCCGCCGGCCGATGTTCCAAACGTGACATCGCCGCCATTGTTGATCACCATGGCACCGTCATCAACGGTTATGCGGCTTACACCTGATGCCGTTCCGTTGACGACAAGCGTGCCGCCATTGTTGTTGGTCAGGACCGTGTTGGTGTTGACGATCTGGCCGGACAAAGTGAGCGTCGTGCCGGTGGCAATACTGAGGTTTGCCGCGGTCGAAAAGGTCAGTGTATGACTTCCCGTTTCCACGGTGATGTTCCTGTTGACCGCCGACAAGGTGCTGGTAACCGCAAAGCTGCTTGTCAGGGTTATCGTGGAGGATGGGTCGCCGCTTGCTGCGGCGTCGGCGATCGCCTGATTGAGTTCGCTTTCATTCGACGCTGTGAAGTTTGCGGCGAGCGACGGTCGGATGGTGCAGCCTATCGCGAGGACGATGATCGAGACGCCGGAGAGGAAACGGACCTTCCTGTCCGATTTGACGGCTGCCCGTCCAAGCACTCGTGCCGCTCTTGAAGTCCGTGTTTCCACCGCACCGTCGCTCATGTCCGCCCCTAAAATGAATGCATTTCCCCGCAGCTCTTCCAATTGAATACAATGAAAGGTTGCGGCTCCAGGCAATCGGATAGTCAAAAAAAGTAACGGGCGAAACAGCGAGTTCTGGCGGGCAGGAATTGAGGGTGGACGCGGTCGGGCTTCAGATTCGCCCATAAATGACCGTTAAAGCAATTATTTAAGCTTTTTCGTATCGAGATTGAGCCTCTCGAACAACAGCCAAACACCGCAGTTATCATAGCAAGCAATAAGAGCAATCTATACGAGTATAGGTCTCAAATTAGTCTTATTCTTTTCGACTTGTGTGCTCAGGAACACTCGTCAAGGACGGCCTCTACCGATGATGCCTACTGTTATGGCACATTCCTGCCGTGTTGGATCTTTTGCAGTCCGCTCGGATTCTCGCGGCGAGCCGCAAAGGCTTCTGGAAGAAGCGTTCCGGCATCGGTTCCTTGCCTAGCGTCTGCTCCATGCCAAGAACGGCCGGTAGTGTCGCTGGACGATGAGCAGGGACCGATCCGGTTGGATCATATAGATCTCCTCGACCTCCCGCCCCGTCTGATCAGTGAACGTATGGGGGAACGTGGAGCCAGCCGGCGACTTTGCCAGCTTCGTTCGAGGCTGACCGCCATAGGTGATGCTGCCTGGAATAGGCGCGTATCCTTCCGCCGGATAGGAGCCCGAAGAGACCGAGCATCCTGCAACGAGAACTGCCGCAATGACCGCCGCCACTATTTGGATCATCCTCGTGCCTCCCAGCTTCTCGGCGGAACCTGTCACATGTGGTCGCCTGTAATTATGGTGTACCCTATTTCGCGATGGCGTTGTTACAGAAAACCATCGAATGAGAACGAAATGGGCTTCAGGAACTATCTGATTGAAGGCGTTTCCGGGAGTGGCAAAACCTCAGTTGCGACCGAACTGCAGCAGCGCGGTTACCACGTCATCCACGGCGATCGTGAGTTGGCTTACAGAGGCGATCCCAAGACGGGTGAACCATTAGACAGCTTTGCGCATCGGCAGAGCATTCGGGATGTGGCGTTCGGGCACGAGCACCATCTTTGGGATGTCGAAAAGGTCAAATCCCTCGTCGTTGATCGAAACCATCCCATCTCCTTCTTCTGCGGCGGCTCACGGAATTTCCATCAGTTCATCGACCTGTTTGACGACATCTTCGTGCTTGAGGTCGATCTGGACACGTTGAAGAAGCGGCTCGCCGGCAGACCTGAAGACGAGTTTGGCGGAAGGCCCGCCGAACAAGAACTGATCGTGCGGCTGCACGCCACGAAGGAAGACGTTCCCAAGAACGCGACAGCCATTGATGCCACTGCGCCGCTAGGCAGCGTTGTCGACGACATTCTATCGAGATGCCGAGGGATCGACCAATAGCAGCGATGCCTGGCGCCAGCGGGCAAAGGCCTGCGGCTTTCGACCAAAATGCAGAACCATCCTCGCACGTTCGTGCCACAGTGGTACTCGCGGCAGTCAAAGCGGCAGCCCGCTCTCGAACGCTGCCGCTCGTAGCTGTTGCAACAAAGTTTAACGGTCTTTCAAACCCAAAATGCACCAAGGCATCCTAATTTTAGGCGTGACTCAACTAGCGGGTTGTTGCCATAATTCGGCGCCAGCATGTCTACAAGCGTTATGGCGGGGTTTATCAAGCGTATGATTCGGAGGAATAGCGTATGCGAAAAATCGGCTGTCTGACCTTTGTGGCCTGCGTGTCTACGGCACTTGCGGCCACGCCTGTTACCCTGGACCTGAGAAGCCCCCTGAAGCTCACGACGTTGAGCGCCCTCGCCGGCAATGGAAACGGTGGTGGCAATGGTGGCGGAAACTCCGGCGGGAATGGCGGTGGGAATGGTGGCGGGAATGGCGGCGGGAATGGCGGCGGCAAGAGTGAGAGCCACGCTTCGACTGGTCACGGAAAATCCGGACTGTCGTCTCGCGACAAAAGCGAAACCGGCAAGTCAAGCGATCCGATAGCAACCGCGCTCGGGAAGCTTTTTGGCACTGACAAGAACAAAGAAAAGCGGGTTGCACCCAAGAAGCTCTCGACGGAAACCGCAAAGGTGTCGCCGAAGACCGAGAAAGCGCATCTGAAGGTGGCCAAGCCCACGCCCAAGCCAGAGAAGCTTCCCGTGGTGACAGAGGTCACCGCCGTGGAAGTGGAAGAACCACCTCTGGCTGAGAAGCCCAATCTGGCGGCAAAGCTTGGCGGCTTGAACTCGCTGAAACGTAATTATCATGCGTATCTCAACTCCAACGATCCGCGCATGGCTGCCATCCGAGACTATGTTGTTGCCTATGCTCAGTTCGAGTTGGACAACGGCGTCGATGCCGTCCCGACAGATCCGGCCCTCAGCGACGAGGCCTTGAGTGCGGCGCTACTGGCTGCAGCGAACAAAGATATCGGTACGGTACAGCAGCCAGGCGATGTCGTGGTGGCAGATCCTGAAGTAATGGCATGGGCTAAGGACGTTCTGGGTGTCGGTCCTGGCGTCGGCAAGATCGACCAGGTGCGGGATGCCATGGCGTCTGAGCAGCCGGTTGACGAGACAGCCGAAACCGATCCTGTAACAGGTCAGGAAACAGGCGAAGCAACCGAGTTGACCCAGCCAGTTCCCGCCACGGAACAGGTGGCCAGAGCCCAGTAATTCGGTTCAACGAAAGACGGCGCAACCATCTCTTTTTGCGCCAACCTAGTTGCGTACTTGGTGGGGCACGCTCGTTATCCGCAGCGCGCCCCTCGTTTCCACTCTTGGCACGACCTGCCGCATTCGCTTCGTCAGAGTTCGCGTGGTCCCGCTACAGCTTCAGAATGTAATCACAGAGCCGATCAGCGGCCATCTGGATCTGCGCCGGATCGCGCAGGAAGCAGGCGCGCAGGAAGAGCTCGCCACCCGCGCCGAAGGCCGCTCCGGGTGCCAGCCCTACGCCTGTCTTGTCGACGATGTCGATCGCCGCCTTGCGGCTGTCGGTCACGCCGTCGATTTTCAAGAATGCGTAAAGTGCGCCATCAGGCTTCAGCGTCTCGACCCGGTTCGTCGCAATCAGCGCGTCACAAAGGATGTCGCGGGAGCGTTTCGCCTTGTCGATGTTGGCTTGCACGAAATCGTCGCCATCGTTCAGGGCGGCGACCGCGCCGCGTTGCATGAACTGCGCCACACCTGAAGTCGAATACTGGATCAGGTTCTCGAGCACCTGGCCGGTTTGCGGCGGGGCAACGATCCAGCCGACGCGCCAGCCGGTCATCGACCAGTTCTTCGAGAAGGAGTTGACGAACATGATCTTGTCGTCAGGCTCCATCACATCGAGGAAGGACGGCGCGCGGCCACCGGCAAAGTAGTAGCGGGCGTAGATCTCGTCGGCCATGATCCAGAGATCATGCTTGCGCGCGAGCGCCAGGATGGCTCTGAGGTCATCCTTGGTTGCGGTCCAGCCTGTCGGGTTGGACGGCGTGTTGATGAACAGCGCCTTGGTCTTCGGCGTGATCGCCGCTGCAATGCGGTCGAGATCGACCGCCCACCTGCCGCCCTCGAAGGTCAGCTGCACGCCGACCGACCGGGCACCGGCAATTTCCAGGGCCGCGGCAATGTTCGGCCAGGCGGGCGTCAGGTAGACGAGTTCGTCGCCTGGCGACGTCATGGCCTGCACAGCGATCTGGATCGCCTGCATGCCGGAACCGGTGACATAGAAATGCTCGACCGGCAGCGTGACGTCGAAATGCCTGGCGTAATAGTCGGAGAGCCCCTGGCGCAGCTCCGGGATCCCGCGTTGATAGGTATAAAAGGTCTCGCCGCCTGCCAGTGCGTCAATCGCTGCCTTGTTGATGAAATCGGGCGTCGACAGATCGCCCTCGCCGACCCAAAGTGGCAGAAGGCCGTCACGACCACGGGCATAGTTGACGACTTCGACGATCCCGCTTTCAGGCGCCAGGACGGCGCGCGGGCTAAGGCTGCTGACAATCGACATGCATCACTCCGGTTTGCGCCTACATAAAGCAAAGCCGGCCGGAAATCTCATGATAATCGGTGAAACGATATCGATTTTCGTGATGGATGGTCCTGCCGCCGCGGCAGGACCATCTCGGAACGCTACGCCGGGCGCTTTGCCAAGAGGTCACGGATTTCCGTCAGCAGCGCCACATCGGCCGGCGGTGCTGCCGGCGCGGCGTTTTCTTCCTTGAGCTTCAGCTGCTTGTCCACCTGCTTCTGCAGCGTGTTCACGCCCTTGACCATCAGGAAGATGATCCAGGCAAGGATGAGGAAGTTGATGAGAACCGTGATGAAGCTGCCATAGGCAAGGACAGCACCCTGCTGGCGAGCAGCGCCGAGCGTCTGCGCGTTGACATTGGAAGACAGGCCAATGAAGTAGTTCGAAAAGTCGAAGCCACCAAACACGGCACCGACGATCGGCATGATGACATCGTCCACCAGCGACTTGACGATGCCACCGAAGGCGCCACCGATGATCACGCCGACTGCAAGGTCCATGACATTCCCGCGGGCGATAAATGCTTTGAACTCATTGAGCATCCGATCCGTCTCCCTCTGATGCAGTTTCATTGACAGGCCATTGTTTTCATTAGCTACATCTTCGATGCAATTATTCAATTGCTAATTACAAATTATCGGCGTCCTGCCGGCGCTCTTTGACTTAATGCCTAGACCCACCCGATGTTCAAAGCGTTGAAATTGCCCTAATCTTCGAACTCTGGGAGACCGGCGCCGGTGCGCCGGTGGAGGTTCGATGCTACCAGGCTGGGTCATAGTCGCATCTGCGTTCGGCTATCTGCTGCTGCTCTTTGCGGTAGCAAGCCATGGCGATCGCAGGCGCCGGATATTCGGGACGCCTCCGGGCGGACGACCGGTCGTCTATGCATTCAGCCTTGCGATCTACTGCACGTCCTGGACCTATTTTGGTGGCGTCGGACTGGCATCGCAGCGTGGGCTGGAAT
Source organism: Rhizobium cauense (assembly GCF_019511525.1). Taxonomy (GTDB): domain Bacteria; phylum Pseudomonadota; class Alphaproteobacteria; order Rhizobiales; family Rhizobiaceae; genus Rhizobium; species Rhizobium cauense. The sequence goes on from NZ_JAEUAT010000001.1 coordinate 85,289, forward strand.
TCCTCGGCATCTATATCGGCCCTATTCTCGTCTTCACGCTCGGCATGCCGCTGCTGCGGCGGATCATCGAGCTTGCCAAGGCCGAGAAGCTGACATCAGTCGCCGACTTCATCTCCGCGCGTTATGGCAAGAACCCGACGGTCGCGACACTCGTGGCACTGATCTCGTTGGTCGGCGCCATCCCCTATATCGCGCTGCAACTCAAGTCCGTGTCGAGCACCGTGACGGCGATGCTCAACCCGTCGGACTATGGTATCGGCAGCGGCAATCTCTACTTTCTCGACCTGCCGCTGCTCGTGACGCTCGTGCTTGCCTGCTTTGCAATCATGTTCGGTACGCGCCACACGGATGCGACCGAGCACCAGGACGGGTTGATCCTGGCCATCGCCATGGAGTCGGTCGTCAAGCTGTTCGCCTTTCTGACGGCTGGCGTCTGCGTGATCTGGTTCCTGTTCGACGGTCCTTCCGATCTCTGGCAGAAGGCCTCCGAAAACCAGCTCGTGCTCTCGGCGCTTCACTATCATACGCCGATCAGCCGCTGGATCACCTTGATCCTCCTGTCGGCATTCGCCATCATCATGCTGCCGCGACAGTTCCACGTCACGGTTGTCGAGAACAGGACCGCACGCGAACTCCGGCTCGCCGGCTTCCTGTTTCCGCTCTATCTGGTCGTCATCAATCTCTTCGTCCTGCCGGTGGCGATCGGTGGCCTGCTGACTTTCGGCGGCAGCGGTGTCGCCGATCTCTACGTCCTCTCCCTGCCGCTTGCCGGGCAGATGCCCGTCGTCTCGCTGATCACCTTCATCGGCGGCTTCTCCGCCGCGACCGCGATGGTGATCGTTGCGTCGGTAGCGCTGTCGATCATGGTGTCCAACGACATCATCATGCCGATCTTCCTGCACCGGAAGCTGACCGATCGCACCGGGCAACGCAACGACTTCTCGAAGACGCTGCTCAATGTCAGACGCAGCGCGATCTTCGCCGTGCTGCTGCTCGGCTACCTCTATTACCGCTCGACTGACAGCACGACCGGACTTGCCTCCATCGGCCTGCTTTCCTTCGCCGCTATCGCGCAGATGGCCCCTGCCCTTTTCGGCGGCCTTGTGTGGCGGCGGGCCAATGCGCGTGGCGCCATCCTCGGGCTGACGTCAGGCTTCGTGATCTGGATCTACCTGCTGTTCCTGCCCTCGCTCGGCGGACCTGACTATTCGGGCGTTGCGAGCGCTGTACTCGACTTCATCTTTCCCGGCACAACGGTCTTCAGCGGTTCCAACGCCGATCCGCTGGTCAACGCGACTGCGATGAGCCTGCTGGTCAACACTGCCTTCCTGATCATCGGCTCGATGACACGCAATGCCCGTCCGCTCGAGCGCATCCAGGCCGGCATCTTCGTCAAGCGGCAGTCCCGTTCGCAATTTGCCACGCGCGGCTGGAAGACGCGCATCAGTGTCGGCGATCTGAAGGCGACGATCTCGCGCTATCTCGGCGAAGAGCGTATGGAGCGTTCGTTCCAGACCTACCAGCAGAACTCCGGCCGCAAGCTGGAGGACGACCAGCCGGCCGACATGGCGCTCATCCACTTCACCGAGCAGCTGCTTGGCAGCGCCATCGGCTCCTCCTCCGCCCGGCTTGTGCTGTCGTTGATCCTTCAGAAGGTTGAGGATGCCTCCGCCGATACCGCCTGGCTGCTCGACCAGGCAAGCGAGGCGCTGCAATATAACCAGGATATGCTGCAAACCGCGTTGTCCCAGATGGACCAGGGCATTGCGGTCTTCGACAGCTCGAACAACCTGACGATCTGGAACCGCCGCTTCAGGCAGCTGCTTGACCTGCCGGAGAACGCGGGACAGGTGGGCTTCCCGCTTGCCGATGTCGTGGCGATCCTCAGCCAGCGCGGCGATGTCCCCGCCGGCGACGTCCAGCAGACAGTCCGCCATTTCCTGACGCTCGACAAGCCGTTCGCGCTGGTCCTTGGGGGCGGCGAGCGCATCATCGAAGTGCGCTCCAACGCAATGCCTGACAAAGGCATCGTCGCGACCTTCACCGATATTACCCAGCGCGTCGCCGCCGACCGGGCACTGAAGCAGGCGAATGAAACGCTGGAACAGCGCGTGGCCGAGCGGACAGCACAGCTGACCCGCGTCAATCACGAACTCGGCGAGGCGAGAGCCGCGGCTGACGAAGCCAACCTTGGCAAGACCCGCTTCTTTGCCGCCGCCGGCCACGACATCCTGCAGCCGCTCAATGCCGCCCGGCTCTATTCCTCGGCGCTTGTCGAACGCATGGGGCAATCCGAAAGCAGCACCATCGTTCGCAACATCGATTCCGCGCTGGAGTCGGTCGAGACCATTCTTGGGGCCGTGCTTGATATTTCGCGCCTCGATACCGGCGCCATGCGGCCTCGGCTTGCCTCGGTGCCGCTTTCCGACCTGCTTGAGCGGATCCACACGGATTTCGCGCCGCTCGCTCGTGAAAAGAAGCTCAAGCTCGTGGTCATGCCAACCTCGCTCCGGGTCCGCTCGGATCCCAACCTGCTTCGCCGCCTCGTGCAGAATCTCGTTTCCAACGCGATCAAGTACACGGTCGATGGCAAGGTGCTGGTGGGGGCGCGGCGGCGTGGGAATCGGGTCGTCATCCAGGTCATGGATTCGGGAATCGGCATTCCGCCTTCCAAATTCCGGACCGTCTTCAAGGAATTCGCCCGCCTCGACGAGGGCGCCAAGACGGCGTCGGGATTGGGCCTTGGACTATCAATCGTCGATCGTATTGCACGCGTCCTCAATCATCCGGTCGAACTGCACTCGACGCACGGCAAGGGGACGGAGTTCCGCATCGTCATGCGCCGCGACGCGTCGCGGCCCGCGGAGCACGTCGGCGCTGCCCCGCCGGTGGAGCATTCGTCTCAGAGCCTCACCGGGCTGAAGGTCCTTTGCGTCGACAACGAGCCGCATATCCTGGAAGGCATGCAGCTCCTGATCAGCGGTTGGGGTTGCGACGTCAGATGCCTGGACTCGCTCGACGCGGTGCGCAGGCTCGACGCGCGCCAGGCGCCGCCGGATCTCATCATCGCCGACTATCATCTTGGCGATGGCACCGGCATTTCCGCCATCCTGGCGCTGCGGGAACGCTTCACGGCGTTCATTCCCGCACTGATCGTCACGGCCGACCGTACGCCCGAGGTTCGCGCCGAAGCCGAGCGCCACGGCATCGGCATCCAGCACAAGCCGGTGCGCCCGGCAGCGCTCCGGGCCTACATCACCCAGATTTCCGCTCAGAAGCGCGCAGCCGCGGAGTGAGCCGCGGACGATCTGTGAACAGGAGTCGAGACTAGAGGTAGCTTTTCACCGCGGGTTCGTTCCACCAGTTGTCGTGCCGCCCGTCCATGTAGCGGATGGGTAGTGCGGCAAGTTCCTCAGGCGATATGTCGTCGAGGCAAGCGATGTTGATTGAAACGTAGTCCCCACCGATTTCGGGAATATGGCCGTGCCCATAGGCATGCAGGCCGCAGGTCTTGCAAAAGCGGTGATGGCCGCTCATCGAGGCAAACTGATAGTCGCCGGCCGTGGTCTCGCTCAGCAGGCGAAAATCCTCCGGCTTGACGATCGCGCCCCAGTAGCGGCGCTTGCCGCAGACCGAGCAGTTGCAGCGGCCGGTGCCAGCCTCCAGATCGGCATCGACTTCGTAGCGGATTTCGCCGCAATGGCAGCTGCCCTTGTAGGTTTTCTTCATGGAGTTCCTCCTGCCCCGCCGAGCGCCCTTGCAACTGCAAGGTTTACGGCTTGCCAACGCTAACCGCGTTTGGAGAAAAAGTGTAGGGCAACCCCCGACCCACCGGAAAAACAAAAAAGGCCGGGTAAACCCGACCTTCCCATCCATCTCGACCAACCGTGCCAGTACATCCGTGGTCACGATCCGGAGATGATATTTTATGCCTTGCGGCTTAGATCGCCTGGAGGCGGTCTGCAGACATCTTGCCCGAACGCTTGTCGGCAACCAGCTCATAGGAGATCTTCTGACCATCCTTGAGTTCGCGCATGCCAGCACGCTCAACGGCGGAGATGTGAACAAAAACGTCGGCAGCGCCGTCATCCGGCTGAATGAAGCCGAAGCCCTTGGTTGCGTTGAACCACTTTACGGTACCTGTGCTCATGACGAGATTCCTTTCAAAATCGCACTTTGTAGAAACGCTTCGGCGCAAACCGAGGCGCGATGAAACCGATTTTGGAGGAAGTTCGCGCCGCAGCACAGACAGCCGCGGCAAAGTTCATCTAGCAAGATCGATGAGAGGCATTTACCCGGCAATTGTGTTCGTGGCAAGGCATCAATGCGCTTTGCTGTTTAGCCCGGGTTCGCCGCTGACGAAGAAACCTAGCTTTCCGGCTGTGTCGGCCGCATTGCGTTGATCGATGCGGCGTGCGCCTCAAGTATGGCCGCGGCTATGACCTTCTGGAGCTCGTAGACCAGCGTGCGCGAACGCTTGCGATCAAGGTCCTGCGCCGCTTTCGCAAGATTCAATCCCTCGTTCAGGACGATGTGGTGAGCTCGCGTCAGCGCCCAGCTTTCAATATCAAGACTTATCATTCGGAATCTCCGCCAAATCATTCAGCATCAAAGACATTCTCGAATCACGATACGCAGCGCACTTGGTAGCAAGAAGAATCACACTTGCTAAATTTTGCAAATAGCATTTAGGGAAGAATGCGCGCGATTAGCGAAATTTATTCCGCTTGAGTCTCGGAAGATACAACCGCCCCCGGCGGCGTCCTGGAATACCGATCAATGCCGATCCCCCACGCATCGCGGGGGAGATCGTGCACGGGTCCGGTCAGGCCTTTGTAGCGACAGACGGTTTGTTGCGTTCCAGGAGTGCGCGAACGGTATCGTCGTTTATCTTGCCGCTCGGCTCCTGGCCGATCGACTTCTGGAAGCTCTTGATCGCGGCGACGGTCTTTGCGCCCATTTCGCCATCGGGCAGTCCGGCGTCGAAACCGTTGTTGTTGAGGATCGCCTGAATGTTGCGGATCGCCTTCTTCATGTCGACGGTCGAGGTTTTCGTGGCATTGCCGACCCATTCATCGGGAACGTCCACGCCATTGGCCTTGCTGTCGAGCGGCCCAGCCTTCCAGAGGTCGGCCTTGGCGCGCGCCTTCTCCAGCTGGTCCGGCTTCATGGCATTGGCGACTTCGTCGCGTTTCTGCGCCGCATCCTTGTCACCACCCTTTGCGGCAATCGCGAACCACTTGTAGGACTCGGTCAGATCCTGGGCGACGCCATTGCCGCGTGCGCAGAGGATCGCCAGGTTGAACTGGCTATCGGTGATGCCGAGGTCGGCAGCCTTGACGAACCAATCCGCAGCCACCTTGTAGTCCTGCTGGCCGAGTGCGCCGGACGCGTGGAGCACCGCGAGATTGTGCATGGCGCTGGCGTTGCCCTGATTTGCTGCCTGTTCGTAGTATTGCTTCGCCTTGGCGATGTCGCGGTCGACGCCCGTGCCCTTTTCGTAAATGTTGCCGAGGCGGTATTCGGCCGGTGCGAAGCCCTTGTCGGCAGCGAGCTGATACCAGTTCGCCGCCTCCTTCGGATCGGCGGGGATACCCGCACGACCTTCGCTGTAGCGAGCGCCGATTTCGAAGAGCGCCAGCGCATCGCCGCCCTTGGCGGCATCGGCAAGCGACTTCGGCTGCACGACGTCGGGAACGGCGATGCCCGCGGTTTCCACAGCCGGTGCGGCCGGTGCGGTCGTCACGCCTGCGGCAACCGGCGCCGCATCGCGGGCAACAAAGCCAGAGGCATCCCGCGGAGCATCCGAAGGTGCAAGTGGGGCAGCCGCGTCGCCATTCAGCGGCGCGGTCGCGGTCAAATGGTCGGGAGCAGCGGGCGCGGGCGCCGGATCACTGTTCGCAAGCGCGACCGGCGCTGCGGCGGGCACTTCTGGCGCGGTGACTGCGGCAGCCTGCTCCGGTGCTGTTTCGCTGTCGAGCGGCAGGGCGTTGCTGGACGAATCGGTCAGCACTGCAACTTCGGCCGAGGGCGCCGGCTGTCCGCTCGTCAGCGTGCGGGCGAGCGGAAACGCCATGATCGCCAGCAGCACGGCGCCGACGGCAAGCAGGATCGGGCGGCGGAAGCGCGAGAAAGCACTGCCCTTTGCCTTCTTTTCGGCCTTGGCTGGCTGCGACTTGGCGCCTGGTTCAGTCTCCAATGCAGCGGCCTGTGCAGCGCGGCGGGCGGCGGCAATATAGTCGGCGCGCTCGTTTTCCGTCGCCGGCTTGGCGTTGATGCGTGCGGCGTTCTGGCTGGCGCGCACGCGCTCCAGGATCTTCTTGACATCGGGCGCGCCCGAGCCCGGCTCCAGCGGCTCGTTGGCCGCTTCCGGCGGCATGACGTCGACCGGATCGATGGACGGAGCGGGATCGATGACGGTGCGCTCGGCGGCTGCGGTTTCCGGCTTCGCTTTCTTGGCCGGCAGCAGGCGCTTGCCGAGGCTTGCAAGCAGGCTTCCCTTGTTGGGACCCGATGCAGAGGCGGGCTTCGTGGCCGCTTCGATCGCGATCACACTGGTGTCGGTCGCGGCCATGAGAGGCGCTGCCGGCACTTCCTCGGCGATTTCGGGCTGGCGGCTGGCCGGCGCACGCGTTCCGAACACGGCCGGCTTCTGCGCATCCTCGGCGCCTGCCTGCATCATCGTGTAGGTGTCGACCGCGAAATCGGCATCGGCGGCGGGCATCCTCGCTGCGGGCCGTGCAGTCGCGCGATCTTCCATCGTGTCCAATCGCTCGGCGATCTGGACGAGCGTCTCGTGCAGGGCCTGGAAGGTCCTGTGGGTGCGTTCGTCGCTGCTGCGGCTGAGATCTTCCAGCTGACGCAGGTCGTCAGCAAGCGCATTGAACGCCGACATGTCGGCGGCGGCCGGAGCGCCGCCCTGCAACGCACCGTTTCTCGCATAGGCCTCGACCACCGCTTCAGCCGCCTGGCGGGCTGCCTCGATGATGTATTCGTCGCTGGTCGCCATGTAGTCTTCGATGGCGCCCATCCGCCGGTCGAGATCGGCGGGCAGTTCGGCCGCCGGGCGCGGCTCGGTCATCAGCGCGGAGAGATTGGCGATCTGATCTTCGAGGTTCTTCAACGCACGCGGGTCGGCCGCCGGCGCCGCGGTGCTTTCCTCGAGCCGCGCGGCAATGTCACCGAGCCGGCCTTCGATACGACGGATGGCGCTATCGTCCACCGGAGCGACGACAGGCTGGAGCGGCTGGAAGTCCATCTCGTCGATGCGGCGCGCAAGATAGTCCAGGCGCTGTGCAAGCGCGTCATTGACCGAGCCAGCTTCAAGCGCATCGATCTTGCGGGAAATGTCGGCAAGCGCGCCCGTGAGCTCGGGCTGCGGCGCAGCCTTGTGGTTGCGCTCGAGCAGGTAGGACAAATGCTCCAGGCGCTCGTCCAGGCGCGAGGTTGCCTCGGCATTGGCGAGTTCCTCGACGCGACGGGTCAACACCTCGAGCCGATCGGCAAGCCCGTCCGCAGGTGCCGTGCGGCTCGCGACATTGTGGCCCATCAGATCGATTTGTTCAGCCAGTGCGTTCAGCCTGCCTTCGAGGCGATGCATCATGGCCGGATCGCCGGCGGCGGCGGCCCGGCCGGTTGCCGCGATGGCGCGGCTGATTTCATCGAGGCGGCTGTCTACCGCCGCAAATTGCTCGGTCATCGCCCGGTCATGCGGCTGGATCATGCTGCCGAACTGTTCCATCGCGGTCGCGATGGAGAGAAGCTTGTCTTCCAAAGCGCGGACAGCCGGGCTTTCTCCCATGCCGCCAATATGGCGCTTGATGTCGTCGAGCCGGTAGGCGAGCGCCACCAACTCTTCCTGCAGACCTGCGGTGTCGAGTGCATGCAGCTGGTTCTCGAAGCCGTCCCAGCGGGTCTCCATATGCCGAATTGAATCTTCCCGCGCGAGCCCGTCCATCAGCGAGCGCAGCTCTTCAAACTCGCCGCGCAACCCTTGCGCCTCCGGCGCGCTGGAGCGACCCGCGAGTTGATCGATGCTGTCGGCAAGCCGACCCATGTCGGCACGAATGTCATCGGCGAAGCGGCGGTCTTCCGCGCCGACCTTGATGCTGCGGATCTCATCGCGCAGCGCATTCATTTCGCGCGTTACGCCATCGGAAATGTCGCGCTTGAGGTCCTGGCGAAGATTGACGAGCGCCTGTGCGATCTCTGTCATCGTGTCTTCGGTGCGGTAGGCCTGCTGGACGGGGGCCGGCTGCGGAGCGGCAGCTCGCGGCGCGCGTTCGGCGACCGGAAGCGGCGCACGGGAAGGAACCGGCGGCTCGCGGGTGTAGGATGCCGGCTCGCGGGCAGCCGGGCGTTCCCGGCTTGCCTCAAGAATGCGCTGGCGCTGACGAATTTCCGCGAAAGGATCCGGCCGCGCCTCGGCGGCATAAGGTGCGCGGGCGGCGTAAGGATCGGTGTGGACGTCGCGTTCCGGCGCCGGAGCGCGTTGACGCTGGTCGCGAGCACCCGCACCCATGAGGCCCTCGATCCTCGCCTCCAGGCCTTCGATGGTGCGGTTCAGCGCGTCGAGCGACGCCCTGTCGGAATGCCGTGGGGAATTTGATCGCGATCCGTTCATCTTCTTGCTCGCTTCATCTGTCCGAACCCTCGTCAGGGTCGATCATTGGCTTCCGTCACCGCCGCATCGGAATGCAGGCGAGAGCACCGTTCATGAAAGGATAATCAATTAGACTTTCCTCAACCTGTACGGCGTAGCGGCATTCCAATGAAACGCGAGACTGAAAAAAGGAATGCAAGTCGCCAATGCTCAAACAGCACCTTTCACGGAACGTGGTAAACAACCCGTTAATCGGCGTGAGATTTTTTTAACTTTTCAGTGTTTTCAGCCGCTTTCCGTGCCGAAACGACCAGCACCAGTTCTGCGGCGCGTCCCGCGGGCAAGGCCATGTTAGCCAGATATCAGAACGTTTCCGTCCACGGCCGCACCTCGATTTCCTGCGACCATGCGCTCCGGTGCTGGAGCAGGACATCGATGTAGGTCTGCGCGATGGCGTCCGGGTCGAGCGTCGCATCCGGCTTGGCCGGATCATCCCGCCGCATTTGCGAACGGATGGCGCCGTCGATGACGACGTGAGCGACGTGAATTCCCTTCGGCCCGAACTCGCGCGCCGCACTCTGGGCAAGGCCGCGAAGCGCAAACTTGCCCATGGCAAACGCGGCTGACTGGGCAAATCCCTTGATGCTCGCCGTCGCTCCGGTAAACAGGATTGCGCCGCGCCCATGCGGCAGCATGCGCCTTGCCGCCTGCTGGCAGACCAGGAAGCCGCCATAGGCGCTGACGGCGATTGCCTGTTCGACCGCAGCTGGATCGAGCTCGGTCAAGGGACCGCGCAGGCGGCCACTGGCGTTGTAGACGACGACGTCAGGATCACCGATCGCCGCCGCGACGTCGTCGAAGAGCGCCGCGACGGATGCCGGCTGCGCAGCATCCGCGGCAAAGGTCAATGCGCCGGTTTCGCCGGCGATTTTGCTCAGCTTGTCGGTATTGCGCGCCGCCAGCGCAACCTTGACGCCGCGCGCCGTCAGTCGGTGCGCAAGCGAGGCACTGAGGCCCGGGCCTGCGCCTACGATCAGGGCGGAACTATAGGGAAACTCAATCATGATTGCCCTCGGGTCGCTGTTGGCAATTGGGAATACTACATTCGCCGCGCCTTGATCGTGTTCATCACGAAGCTGGTCTCGATCGTATCGACGCATTTCAGGCGCGCAATCTTTTCCTTGATGAACCGCTCATAGGCATCGAGGCCCGAACTCATCACCTTCAGCACATAGTCGCGCGAGCCGGTCACCAGATGGCACTCCAGGACCTCGTCCCACTCGCGTACGGCAGTTTCGAACATCTGGATTTCGTCCTCGTGCTGGCGGCTCAGCCGGACCGAAGCCAGCGCCGTCATCGTCCAGCCGTCGACAGCGGGATCGACGAGGGTCGTGTAGCCCTGAATGATCTCGGCCTCCTCAAGTCGGCGCAGCCGCCGAAGGCAGGCTGATGCGGAGAGCCCGACACGCTCGGCGAGTTCGTTGTTCGCAAGGCGCGCGTCTCCAATCAGTTCCCGAAGGATCTTCCTGTCCATCTCGTCAGCAATTTTCTGCGTCACAATGCATAATTCTCCGCAACAAGTTGCTTCAAAGAGCACCCGTGCGCTGCAAATAGCAAGAACAGCCTTCCTGTTTTGATATAATTTGCGAGCATCACACGCACATCTTGAGGAGACGACAATGACCGCGCCGCACCCTTCCAAGACCCATATCGGCAACCATGCACTGCATCCCGAGACGCAGATGCTGAACTATGGCTACGACCCGGAACTTTCGGAAGGCGCGGTAAAGCCGCCGGTCTTTCTGACCTCCACATTCGTCTTCAAGTCCGCAGAGGATGGCAGGGACTTCTTTGACTATGTGTCCGGCCGCAAGGAGCCGCCCGCCGGCAAGGGCGCGGGGCTGGTCTACTCCCGCTTCAATCACCCCAACAGCGAAATCGTCGAGGACCGGCTTGCGGTCTACGAACGCACAGAAAGCTGCGCGCTCTTTTCGTCGGGCATGTCGGCAATCGCGACAACGTTGCTTGCGTTCGTGCGCCCGGGCGATGCCGTCCTGCATTCGCAGCCGCTTTATGGCGGTACGGAAACGCTACTGGCAAAGACGTTCCTCAATCTCGGCGTCGCGGCTGTCGGTTTCGCCGACGGCGTCAGCGAGGCATCCGTCCAGGCGGCCGCCGAGGAAGCCATGGCAAAGGGCCGCGTATCGATGATCCTCGTCGAGACGCCAGCCAATCCCACCAACAGCCTTGTCGACGTGGCGATGATCCGGCGCGTCGCCGATGCGATCGGCAGAAAGCAGGGGCATACACCCATCGTCGCCTGCGACAACACGCTTCTTGGCCCTGTGTTTCAGCGCCCGATCGAACACGGCGCCGACATCTCGCTCTATTCGCTTACCAAGTATGTGGGCGGCCATTCGGATCTCATCGCCGGTGCAGCGCTTGGCTCGAAAGCCGTGATGAAACAGGTGAAGGCCCTGCGCGGCGCGATCGGCACGCAGCTCGATCCACATTCCTGCTGGATGCTCGGCCGCTCGCTTGAGACCCTGCAGATCCGTATGGAGCGGGCCAACAACAACGCCCGCGTCGTTGCCGACTTCCTGCGCGAGCATCAAAAGGTCGAGGGTATCCACTACCTGCCCTATCACGACGCCAGTTCGCCCGTCGGGCGCACCTTTGCGGCGCAGTGCAGCGGTGCCGGATCGACCTTCTCGTTCGATATCGTTGGCGGCCAGCCGGCCTCGTTCAAGTTCCTGAACGCCTTGCAGATCTTCAAGCTGGCAGTCAGCCTTGGCGGCACGGAATCGCTCGCCAGCCATCCGGCAACGATGACCCATTCCGGCGTGCCGGCCGACGTTCGCCAGCGGATCGGCGTCCTGGAATCGACCATCCGCCTGTCGATCGGCATCGAGCATCCGGACGATCTCGTCGCCGATCTGCGGCAGGCGCTGGACGCAGCGTGAATCTGGCGGCGGCTCAGGCGGCCGCCGTTTCCCTCACATCGTCGAGCAGGAAATGCACGACGACATACTTCGTCGTGTAGTGGCGGCCGCTGTCGGACACATTGTCGACGCTGCCGCCGTCGGCGGGGTGCCAACGGTGATAGTGGGGGCTGGTGGTGATCAGCGTGATCGCTTTGCCGGCCATCTTGCCGTCAAGCCGGTACCGCATCTCGGCCAACGGCCAGATGCGTTCATAATCTTCCATCGGGATACGGACCTTCAGGGCCTTGCGGCTGACCGCTTCGCTGCGCGAGCCGTCCTCGTGCTCCACCGCCGGCAGCTCCAGCGTGACTTCCTCAGCTCCGTCGAGAATGGAATTGAACTCCTCCGGCCACATCCGTCTCATAAAATCGCTCCTCCAAGCTCTCTCATCAGTCTGCATGCGAAATCTAGCGTGTCTTCTGGCAGAAGCAAACGATCCCTGCATGCATTCGACGAAAGCCTCACGCACGACATTGCACACAGGGACGAGGAATACGCGAGGCATGACCCAAGTGAACTGCGCGCTCGCCACGTCAAAGCAGGTCGCGACGCATTCGTTGTCAGCGCTTTCAGCGCCAGCGAACGGCTACATATGTACCCATCGACTTACCATCGCGGCCGTGGCCGACCTCCGCACCCAGCGTCGTTGTCATGGCGTTGATGAGGCGCGTGCCAAGCCCGGTTCCCTTTGGCCCGCTGGTGCGATCGAAACCGACACCATCATCTTCGACCGAAAGCACGTTGGTACCGTCTTCCTCTCGCCGAAGAACAACGCGCACCTCGCCCTCGGCATCGGGATAGGCGTACTTCATCGCGTTGGTCACCAGTTCGGTCAGAATAACGCCGAGTGCGACGGCCCGGTCGGCGGTGGTCGAGATCCGGCAGAGATCGGATTGCACGGCTATGCCACGCGAAAACCCGCTTGTGCTGCGCAGCTCCGCCAGGAGTGGCCGCAAATAGACATCAAGCTGGACTTCGCCAACGTCGCCTGACGTATAGAGACTGCGGTGAACGCCGGCGATCGCCGCGATGCGGGTCTGCGTTTCGTCCAACGCCGTCCTGGTTTCGTCGCTGTGCGCGATCTGCATCTGCATGCGGATCATCGCCGCGACGAGCGACAAGCTGTTGGCGATACGATGATTCATTTCCGCAAGCAGGAGTTCGGCCCGCTCCTTGGCGACCACGAGTTGGCGATCCGCCTCTTCCTTCTCGCTGCGCAGGCGCGCGTTTTCCAGCGCCTGTTCGAGCGCACTGACGAGAAGCGGGAAGAAGTCGTCCGTCGCGGTCTTGACGACGTAATCCGCAGCGCCGCCCTTCAGCGCCTTTATCGCAACGTCGGCGTCGCTCGACCCGGTCACATAGAGAACAGGTGTTCGCCGACCGGTTTCGGCAATCGCTTCAAGGAAGTTCAGGCCGGTCTGGTTCTCGAAGTAATGATCGAGAACGACCGCCTCGAACTCCTCGGCGCCGAACAGCTCGAGGCCCGTCGTGATCGACGGGGCGTGAATGACTTCGAAATCACTGCGCGCAAGGACCCTCGTGGCAAGACGGGCTAGGGCTGGATCATCATCGACATAAAGGATGCGCACAGATTTTGGCTACTCGTTAGGGGATCTGGATAACTGAGAAGAACAGGCCGAGATTGCGGATTGCCGTGGCGAAACCGTCATAGTCGACCGGCTTGGTGATGTAGACGTTGGCGCCGAGATCATAGCACTTCTGGATTTCCCGCTCGTCGTCCGTCGTCGTCAGCACGACCACCGGCAGGCGGCGGGTATGTTCGTTGCTCTTGATCTGCTCGAGAATGTCGATGCCCGACATATCAGGCAGGTTCAGATCGAGCAGAACGAGCAGATAGCGGTCCTTGCTGACCACGCCATCACGCGTTGGCCCGAGAATATAGTCGAGAGCACTCTTGCCGAGGGTGAATGGCACGATCTCGTTGTGCACGCCGGCGCGACGCACGTTCTTTTCGATCAGACGGGCATGCCCCTCATCATCCTCGATCATGACGATCGTGACTTCCTGACCCGTGGCTTTCATAGTTCCATACTCCGGACGATTTTCGTGAGGTCGGACGGCAGCGTCAGAATGAAGGTGCTACCCTGGCCGAGTTCGGATTCGACCGTAATGTCTCCACCCAAATTTCTAATTAACGAACGCACATGCGCGAGACCGATGCCCTCGCCGCGCTGATCCTGCTCTCCGGCTCGGCGGAACAGCTCGAACACCCGCTCGCGATCCTGAGGCCCGATACCTCGGCCGTTGTCCCTGAAGTCGATCCGCACGCGGGCTGGACCATCCGGATAGGCGTCGACCGCAAGCGCCAGAGGCCGACCAGGCATCTGGTACTTCACCGCATTGTCAAAGAGATTGCCGAAGATCTGTTCGAGCGAAAAGCGATCGGTGACGATGCTTCCGGTACGAACGCGGATATCCACCGTTCCACCGGATTCAGACAGCTGGTGATGAACGTTGGCCGACGCGGTTTCCAGCAGCGACTTGAGCTCGATCCGATCCGGCTGAAGTTTCCTGCGGCCGTCGCGCGATATCTTCAGAATGGCGTTGATCAGTGAATCCATCTTGCGCGTCGAGGAGCGGATGAAGCCTAGGGCTTCGGGCAGATCCTCCTCGACGGCCCGGCGCGCCTCGCGGATTTCCTCCTCGCTCGGCTTCTTGTCGTCGGCCAGAATGTAAGTCGAAACTGACGTCATCGCCGTGTCGAGTTCGCTCAGAAAGCCCATGATGTTGACCAGCGGCGCCCGCAGGTCGTGCGTGACGATGTAGGCGAAGCGCTGGATTTCCTGGTTCGCGCGGATGACGTCTTCCGTGCGCTCGCGCACGCGCTCCTCGAGCCCGACGTTCAGCAGTTCCACTTCGTTTGTCGCCGCCTGCAGGTCGCGCACGTGCTGCGCGATGATCAGGATGGCGCCGCCGAGCACGACCAGGATCGCAACCGCACCGCCGATCGTGACCCATTGAAGATTGCTTGCCGCCGATAGCTGCGCCTGCACGAGGACGCGCAGGCGATCATCGGTCTGTTCCAGAAAGCCGTCGAGGGTCGAGCGTATCTTGTCCATGTACTCGCGCCCGCCATCGCCGCGGACGATGGAAATCGCCTCGGAGAAATTTCCGTCCTTGGCAAGCGCGACAGTGGTCGTCAGCTCGCGCAACTTGCCTTCGATCGCTGCGTTCAACGCATCGAGTTGCAACGCGTAGGCCGGGAGCGGCGAGACATTGTCGATCAGCGCCTTGCGGCGTTCCGGCAGGTCCCGCAGCGCGCTGTCGTAGGGGTCGAGATAGCTGAGGTCATTCGTCAGCAGAAAACCTCTCTGACCCGTTTCGGCATCCTGCACGGTTGTCAGAAGACCGACGATCGAACTCCGCACGCGGCGAAGCGAGGCTGTTTCCTCGGAGTACTCGTTGTTGGCGCCCACAAGCCAGACCGAGGTTCCGACAATACCGAGCAGGATCATAACCCCGATGGCAAGCATGATCAGGCTGGAACGGTAGAAGGCTGCTGTCGACGTCATGAAGCATCCGCAAAATCGGTGGGCGCCAATTTGTACACACAGCCACAATGGAAAGATAGCACCCTTATAGTATGCCGCTTAAGCAATCCCTGTCGCAGTGGCGCGCCCCCGCACCACTGCAGAGAGACCCGGCGGCACGTCTCAGCGATAGGCTGCCTCAAGCTTCGCGACATCAAGCTTGACCATACCCAGCATGACCTCGGTCACCCGCTTGGCGCGCTCCGGTCGGGATCGGCGACCATCTCGAACAATACCCGCGGAACTATCTGCCAGCACAGGCCCCAGCGATCCCTTAGCCAGCCGCACTGCTCTTCCACGCCGCCATTTTTCAGGAAGGCGTTCCAGATCCTGTCGATCTCCTCCTGTGTTTCGCATGCGACCGAGATCGAGAAGGCGTGGTTGAAGGCATCGAACGGGCCGGCTTCCATCGCGACGAAATCCTGGTTTCCCAGCTTGAAGTCGATGATCTTGACGCTGCCCGGAGGACCACTTGGCGTTTCCGCCGGCAGGATGGTGGTGCGTCCGATGGACGAATTCGGAATCGTCGCCACATAGAATTCGACGGCCTGCTGGACGTCCTTCTCGAACCAGAGATTCGAACTGACCTTGAGCATGGATTGTCCTCCCATAACTGCTCTGACGAAATGTTCGACAGCTCTAGGACGTTCCCGGCTGGCCATTCCCGACACTGCCTCATCACAAATTCGAGGGACAGCGAAATTTGACGTTTACGCAAACGTCAATATTTTGTAAGAGACTCTCAAATGCCGGCTTTGTCCGGCGTGCCGAATTGGAGGAATTCGAACGATGCCAGTCTACAAGGCCCCGGTTAACGACACGCTCTTCGTGCTGAACGACGTGCTCGGCCTGGAACGCTACAACAATCTCCCGGGGTTTGCCGACGCCACACCCGATATGATTGAGGCTATCCTCGGCGAGGCAGCGAAGATTGCCGAAGAGGTGCTCTTTCCGCTGAATTATTCCGGCGACCAGGAAGGCTGCGTCCGGCGCGAAGACGGCTCCGTCTCGGTTCCGAAGGGTTTCAAGGAAGGTTACGACGCCTACTGCCAGGGCGGCTGGACTGGTCTTGCCGTTCCCGAGGAATTCGGCGGTCAGGGCCTCCCCTACACGCTGCATGCTGCTGTCGGCGAATACACCTCCGCCGCCAACATGTCGCTGATGATGTATCCCGGCCTCACCCAGGGCGCAGTGGCGGCAATCCTCGTTCACGGCTCGGACGAGCAGAAGCAGACCTATCTGCCGAAGATGGTCTCAGGCGAGTGGTCCGGCACCATGAACCTCACCGAGCCACATTGCGGCACCGATCTCGGCCTGCTGCGCACGAAAGCCGTTCCGCAGGCTGACGGCAGCTACAAGATCTCAGGCCAGAAGATATTCATCTCCGCCGGCGAGCACGACATGACCGGCAACATCGTCCATCTGGTGCTGGCGCGCATCGATGGCGCCCCCGACGGCACCAAGGGGATTTCGCTGTTCATCGTGCCGAAGTATCTCGTCAAGTCTGACGGAACGCCGGGCGAGCGCAATAGCGTCTCCTGCGGCGCGATCGAGCACAAGATGGGCATTCACGGCAACGCCACCTGTGTCATGAACTACGACGAGGCGACCGGCTTCCTCATCGGTGCGGAGAACAAGGGCCTCAACGCCATGTTCGTGATGATGAATGAAGCCCGTCTCGGCGTCGGCCTGCAGGGTCTGGCGATCGCCGAGATCGCCTACCAGAACGCCGTCAACTATGCCCGCGAGCGCATCCAGGGCCGCTCACTGTCAGGCCCGAAGGCGCCGGACAAGAAGGCGGATCCGATCATCGTGCATCCTGATATCAGGCGCTCGCTGATGACGATCCGCGCCTTCAACGAGGCCGGCCGCGCCTTCCTGCTCTGGACAGCGCTGAAATCCGACATCGCTCACCGTTCCGCGGACGAGAAGGAACGTCAGATCGCCGACGACATTCTCGGCCTCGTGACGCCAATCCTGAAGGGCGTCCTGACCGACAAGGGCTTCGACCACGCCGTCATGGCCCAGCAGGTCTTCGGTGGCCACGGCTACATCGAAGAGCATGGCATGAGCCAGTATGTGCGCGATGCGCGCATCGCCATGATCTACGAGGGCGCCAACGGCATTCAGGCGCTCGATCTTGTCGGCCGCAAGCTCGGCCAGAACGGCGGCCGCGCCGTCATGGCGCTGTTCAAGGAAATCGGCGATTTCTGCGAAGAGAACCGCAACGACGAACAGATGACCTTCTTCACCAAGAACCTGAAGAAGGGGTTGAACGACGTGCAGGCGGCGACCATGTGGTTCATGCAGCATGCGATGGCGAAACCCGACAATGCCGGCGCTGGCTCGACCGACTACATGCACCTCTTCGGTCTCGTCGTGCTTGGCTATATGTGGGCAAAGATTGCAAAGGCTGCCGAGGACGGCCTTGCAGCAGGAGAAACGGAGCGCGAGGCATTCCTTCGCAACAAGCTGATAACAGCCCGCTTCTTCATGGAGCGGATCATGCCGGAAACGGCGCTGCGCAAGGCCCGGATCGAGACCGGCGCAGAAACGATGATGACCTTGGCCGCCGAGGCCTTTTGAGTTCAACGGCGCCTGCGCCGACAGGGAGATAGAGGAATGACCGAGGTTTTCATTTACGACCACGTGCGCACGCCACGCGGCCGCGGCAAGAAGGACGGCTCGCTGCACGAAGTTCCGTCCGTGCGCCTTGCCGCCAAGACGCTGGAGGCGATCCGCGACCGCAACGGGCTTGATACGGCAACTGTCGACGACATCGTCATGGGCTGCGTCGATCCTGTCATGGAAGCCGGCGCGGTCATCCCGCGCGGGGCAGCCTTCGAGGCGGGCTATTCCACCAAGGCGCCCGGCATGCAGATCTCGCGCTTCTGCGCCTCCGGTCTCGACGCAGTGAATTTCGGCGCGGCCAAGATCGCCCAGGGTGCCGACGATATCGTCATCGCAGGCGGCGTCGAGAGCATGTCGCGCGTCGGTCTCGGCATGTCAGGCGGCGCCTGGTTCATGGATCCGTCGGTGAACTTCCCCGCCTATTTCATGCCGCAGGGTGTCTCCGCCGATCTGATTGCCACCAAGTACGGCTTCTCGCGCGACGACGTCGATGCCTATGCGGTCGAGAGCCAGAAGCGCGCGGCGAACGCCTGGGAGAAGGGCTACTTCAAGAACTCCGTCATCCCCGTGAAGGACCAGAACGGCCTTGTTATCCTTGCCCATGACGAGCACATGCGCCCGGGCACGGACATGCAGGCGCTGGCGGCGCTGAACCCCTCCTTCCAGATGCCGGGCGAGATGGGCGGCTTCGAAGCTGTCGCGATCCAGGCGCATCCGGAGGTCGAGCGTCTCAACTACGTCCACCATGCCGGCAACTCCTCCGGCATCGTCGATGGCGCGGCCGCCGTGCTGCTCGGCTCCAAGGCCGGCGGCGAGAGCATGGGCATCAAGCCCCGCGGCCGCATCAAGGCCTTCGCCAATATCGGCTCCGACCCGGCGCTGATGCTGACCGGCCCGGTTGATGTCACCGAAAAGCTTCTGAAGCGCACGGGCATGACGCTTGCCGATATCGATCTCTTCGAGCTCAACGAAGCCTTTGCTGCCGTCGTGCTGCGCTTCATGCAGGCCTTCGAGGTCCCGCATGACCAGATCAACGTCAACGGCGGTGCGATCGCCATGGGCCACCCGCTCGGCGCCACCGGCGCGATGATCCTCGGCACGGTGCTGGACGAGCTGGAGCGCCGCGATCTCAACACCGCGCTTGTCACGCTCTGCATCGGCGCCGGCATGGGCACGGCGACCATCATCGAACGCGTCTGAGGGAGAGAGACGATGACCTACAAGAATTTCACCGTCGAAACCGACGCGGACGGCATCGCCCTTGTCACCTGGGACATGCCCGGCAAATCCATGAACGTCTTCACCGAAGAGGTGATGGACGAGCTCGACGCCATTGTCGACGCCGTGGTCGCCGATAGCGCCGTCAAGGGCGCTGTCATCACCTCGGGCAAGTCGAGCTTCTCCGGCGGCGCGGACCTGTCGATGATCAAGTCGATGTTCTCGCTCTACCAGCATGAGAAGGCCACCAACCCAGATGGCGCGGCGCAGAAGCTGTTCGATCTCGTCGGCCGCATGACGGGCCTGTTCCGCAAGATCGAAACATCAGGCAAGCCCTGGGTTTCGGCAATCAACGGCACCTGCATGGGCGGCGCCTTCGAAATGTCGCTTGCCTGCCACGGCCGCGTCGCCTCGAACGCCAAGTCGGTGAAGATCGCGTTGCCCGAGGTGAAGGTTGGCATCTTCCCGGGCGCCGGCGGCACGCAGCGCATCTCGCGCTTGGCGGACGCCCAGTCGGCCCTGCAGATGATGACGACAGGCCAGTCGCTGACGGCAGCACGCGCCAAGGCGATGAACCTCGTGCATCAGGTGGTCGAACCGGATCAGCTGATCCCGGCGGCCAAACAGATGATCAAGGACGGCCTCAAGCCAGTCGCCCCTTGGGACGAGAAGGGCTTCAAGGCGCCCGGCGGCGGCATCTGGACGCCTGCGGCAGCGCAGCTCTGGCCGGCCGCACCCGCGATCCTGCGCCGCGAAACGGCGGGTAACTACCCGGCCGCACTCGCCATCCTCAAATGCGTCTATGAAGGCCTGCAGGTGCCGTTCGACACCGGCCTCAAGATCGAACAGCGCTATTTCACCGAGATCCTGCAGACCAGCGAAGCCTTCTCGATGATCCGTTCGCTCTTCATCTCCATGCAGGAGCTCGGCAAAGGGGCCCGCCGCCCCGCTGGGATCCCGAAAACGGAGTTGAAGAAAGTGGGTGTCGTCGGCGCCGGTTTCATGGGAGCCTCGATCGCCTATGTGACCGCCGCCGCCGGCATCCCCGTCACCCTCATTGACCGCGACATCGAAGCGGCGACCAAGGGCAAGGGCGTCGGTGAAGGCCTGGTGAAGGACGCCATCAGTAAGGGACGCCTTACGCAGGACGAGGGTGCGGCGCTGCTTTCGCGTATCGTCCCGTCCGCCGACTATGCCGACCTCAAGGACGCCGATCTCGTCATCGAAGCGGTGTTCGAAGACCGTGAGGTCAAGAAGGCCGTGATCGAGGCGGTCGAAGCCGTATTGCCTGAAGGCGCGATCTTCGCCTCAAACACCTCGACCCTGCCGATCACGGGCCTTGCCAAGAGCTCCAAGCGGCCGGCCGATTTCGTCGGCGTACACTTCTTCTCGCCGGTCGAGAAGATGATGCTGACGGAGGTCATTCTCGGCAAGGAGACCGGCGACAAGGCACTCGCCGTGGCACTCGACTACGTCGCCGCGATCAAGAAGACGCCTATTGTCGTCAACGACACGCGCGGCTTCTTCGTCAATCGCTGCGTCTTCCGCTATATCCACGAAGCCTACGACATGCTGATCGAGGGCGTCCCGCCCGCGATGATCGAGAATGCCGCCAAGATGGCCGGCATGCCTGTTGGGCCGCTGTCGCTGAACGACGAAGTGGCTATCGATCTCAGCCAGAAGATCCTGAAGGCCACCGTCGCCGATCTCGGCGAGGCCGCCGTCGATCCCAAGCATATGGCGCTGATAAACAAGATGGTCGACGAGCTCGACCGCCGCGGCCGCAAGAACGGCAAGGGCTTCTACGACTATCCGGCGAAACCGGCCAAGAAGTCGCTTTGGCCCGAGCTGAAGACCTTCTACCCGCAGAAGAAAGCCGATGACATCGACGTCGAAGTGCTGAAGCAGCGCTTCCTCGTCACCATCGCGCTGGAAGCGGCGCGCACCATCGAGGAAGGCATCGTCACCGATCCGCGCGAGGCCGATGTCGGCTCCATCCTCGGCTTCGGCTTCGCCCCCTACACTGGCGGCGTGCTGTCCTACATCGACGGCATGGGTGTGAAGAGCTTCGTGGAACTCTGCGAGAAACTCGCGGCAACCTACGGCGCACACTTCAAGCCGACGGCACTGCTGAAGGACATGGCGGTGAAGGGCGAGACCTTCTACGGCCGGTTTGATCCTTACGCAAAGGAGAAGGAGGCGGCGTAAGCCGCTTCTTCAACCCCCTGCTAAGACCTACACGAGTGAGTGCCTGTGCTTGGATCCTCGGGTCAAGCCCGAGGATGACTAGGTTACGGGGTGCCACGGGTGCCAGAAGCGAGGTCGTGTCTTGATGGCCGACCCCTGGCCCGGCGGCTACTTTGGGCACCCTCGCTCTGCCCCCTCTTTCGTCATCCTCGGGCTTGACCCGAGGATCCAATCACAAACCCGAAGCCGCCTTCACCGCAGTTCAAAATACAAATCGCGCCAGTCCGGATTCATCTTCTCGATCAGATCGATCTTCCATTTCCGATACCAGCGCTTGAGCGATTTCTCGCGCTGGATCGCGTCTTGAATATTCCAGAACTCCTCGTACCAGACGAGTTGCTTGCAGCCGTATTTCGAGGTGAAGCCGGGCGTCAATGCCTCTCGATGCTCGTAAATGCGGCGTTCGAGGTCGGACGTCACGCCGATGTAAAGCGTTCCATGTTTGTGGTTGGTGACGATGTAGACATATCCCGCCATGCGAAAATGGTGCTTGCGTTGGATATGGTTCGTCAATCCGTCGGTTTTGAGGGGCGTTCGTCTGCTTGTGCTTGGATCCTCGGGTCAAGCCCGAGGATGACGAAGAGAGGGCAAGAGCGACGATGCCCAAAGTGGCCCCGGAGCGAGCGCTATCAAAGCACGACCTCGCTTTTTGCACCACGGACACACCCACCCGCTTCGTCATCCTCGGGCTTGACCCGAGGATCCAGACACGGCGGTCACAGACTACGGCTCAACAGACAGCGAGATATCGTACTCCCTTCGTACCCGCCGCCCCCAACGCAAAAGCCCCTCATTTCCCGTCGATTGACGCCGCGATCCGCTGCGCCTCAATTCCGATCTCGCGAAAAAGGCCTGTCGACACGGTGTTGAAGCCGCAAAAATAGAGACCGTCGTTTGCCGGCTGAAGCTGCCCGCGGCCCGGGCGGTCGGAGCCGGCAAATCTCTCTTCGAAATCCGGGAGCAGCGCCTCCAGCGCCGGCCGGTATCCGGTCGCCAGAACAATCGCGTCGAAGACATCCGAGCGACCATCGACAAAATGCACCCGCCGACCCTCTGACTTTGCGACCCCGGGAAACACCCGGATATCGCCCGACCTGATCCGTTCCACGGTACCGATGTTGATCAGAGGCGTGCGGCCGCGCTCCACGATCGTCGTCAGCGGCCCCTTCGCCGCCCTTTCCAGGCCGAACTTCACGAGATCCCCGAAACGCAGGCTGAGGATCGGCGCATTCACCGCATCGACCACCCGATAAGGGAAAAGCTGCTGGGCGATGGCGATGCTTGCGGTCGTCAATCCGAACAGCTCGAGGGGGACGATATTGACCGGGCCGCGCACCGACATGCCGACCTCAAGGCCAGCCTCTGCGCACTCGAGCGCGATCTCGCCTGCCGAGTTGCCGAAGCCGACGACGAGGACGCGCTCCGCCGCAAGCTCTGCTGCGTTCCTGAACTCGGAGGAGTGCAGAAGCTTGCCCGCAAACAGCTCCCGCCCCTCCCAGTTCGGCCTTATCGGCACGTTCGCAAGCCCGGTCGCGACAATGACGTTTCCCGCCTCGAAGACCTCGTCGGAAGCCTCGACGATCCAGTTCTTCTCCTTGCGGATCGCCGTCACGCACACACCAAACTTCACCTCGACGTCGTTCGAGACGCCATAGACCTCGAGATATTCAATCACCTGCAGTCGCGACGGATACCTTGGAAAATGCCGCGGCATCGGCATTCCCGGCAGAGCCGAGTGCATCTTGTGGGTGTGCAGTCGAAGACGGTCATAGTGGCGATGCCAGGAGGCGGCGAGCGTATCGCCTTTCTCCAGCACCAGAAACGACCGTCCCCGGGCGCGCAGAGCAGCGGCGCAGGCCAATCCCGCGGGTCCCGCACCGATGATGATTGTCTCTGCATCCGTCATTAGGGCCTCGAAGCGGCCAGAAGCCTGCGCCGATAAAAAGTGGACTAGCCGCGCCGGGCCGCTTCGATCGCCGCGACGTCGATCTTTCTCATGGTCATCATCGCATCGAAGGCGCGCTTGGCCTCGTCGCCGCCGACCGCCAGCGCCTCGGTCAGCACACGCGGCGTGATCTGCCAGGACAGGCCCCATTTGTCCTTGCACCAACCGCACTCGCTTTCCTGGCCGCCGTTGCCGACGATCGCGTTCCAGTAGCGGTCGGTTTCTTCCTGGTCGTCGGTCGCGATCTGAAACGAGAAGGCTTCGCTGTGCTTGAACGCCGAACCGCCGTTCAGGCCAATGCAAGGGATGCCGGCAACGGTGAATTCAACCACCAGCACGTCTCCCTGCTTGCCGTCCGGATAGTTTCCGGGCGCACGAATGACGGCACCCACTGCGCTGTCGGGAAAGGTTTCCGCGTAGAAGCGGGCGGCTGTCTCGGCATCCTTGTCGTACCACAGGCAGATCGTGTTCTTGGCCATTCCCAGATCCTTTCACTCTTGGCTTGCCTTTCCTGCCTGACATAAGAGGCAAGCCGCCTTTCTCCAGCTAGGGCGCGTCGATTTTGACGACATCGGCCAGAATCCATTTCTTGTCGAAGAACTCCTTCGTCGGACCATAGGCGCGGAACATCAGCTCGAACCCTCGTTTCGGATCGGTCGGCACCCAATTGGCGTCCTTGCCCTTCGGCGCCTTGGGACCGAAATAGAGATCGACGGAGCCGTCGCTGTTTTTTGCGAGATCGGGGATCTGCGACGAGCGGCTGGCGCGCGACACGTTCTTGATCAGCGCATGAGTCTGCCGGTCATAGGCCGTCACCGACCAATACTGCTGAACGGGAACATTGGCGGGCACATTGAGGCGATAGGTCTTGCTGCCGTCGAAGCCATCGCCGTCCTTGTCACGGATCGAGATCGAATAGAACTGACCGGCCCCGAGTCTCTTGATGCCGATATAGGCGTAGCTGTAGGTAACGCCGCGATCGTCGACCGGATAGGCATCCGGCTCATCGAAGTTGGCTTGTCCAGCCTTGATGAGATCTGGATAGGTCGGGAATGTCCACCGGCTGCTTTCGGTAAAGAACGGCGGCAGGCCGGCATCGTATTTTGCCTCCAGCAGTGTCTCTGCCTCCTTGATACCCTTGGTCAGCAAGGATTTCGTGTGCTGATCCGGCTCAAACGGCTTACCCTTCTCGATTCCGAGGGACTTCAACTGATCGATCATCACGCGGTCGCGGGCAATCCAGGGCTCTTCCTGGACGACGCGATTCAGGTTGTCGAAGAAGCTTTCGTCCCATCTGATCGTGGAGTCGAAGACGATATCCTTCACGTCGGAGAAAACGGTCTCCGGCGGATTGCCCGCAGCCGACAGCGGGTAGACCTTGAGCTTCTTTCCGTAATCGATGGAGGCCTGGACGTCGGCATCGCCATGGCTCGCCAGGTTCGAACGAAGCAGCATGTAGCCGCCGTAGACTTCGGACTGCAGCGGAATGAACCCGTCCGGAAGCTTGTCCTTGTAGCCAGGCGGCAGGACCACGAACTTGCCGCCCTTGCCCTTGTCGACGCCATGAAGGCCGGCGTCTTCCAGCGGCAATTGCCAAGCGGTGACAATGTTGGCGTTGAAGGAAGCGTCGCTTTCGGCTGGCGGCAGCTCGAGAACGACAGGGCCGTCCTTCGTGGTGAAGAAAACCATGAAGTACAGGGCATCAGGATTGGGCGTCAGCGTCTGGTTTCGCCAATCCAGCGGGCGGCCCCAGTAAATGACCTGCCCGATCTTCCCCGGCGTCTTGCCAAGCATTTCCTGCCGCATCAGGTCGTAATTGACCACAGGTATTCCCCAGACGACCGCCTGCACCGCCTTGCGCTCTATCTCCTGATCGAACGCCTGCCGCGCCGCCTTGTCGGCAGAAAGTGCGGGACCGGCGAGCAGCAATGTGCACAGTAAAGCGATGAACCTCATGGTGGCATTCCTCCGATCCTGATGCGTCTTGCGGAGTGAAGGCCTAAGACGCGCAAATCGGAAGTACGTTACGGTAAATCGGCCCCGCAAAAGACGGCCGCCATCAATCCTCTCAACAGCTTGACGGCGCGATTTTCCCCGCTCCCCAGCCCCGTGCCTACAATCCTTTCGCTTCCGTCGCCGGAGTGTTTCGCGAGACGTTCGCGGGCAGGCGGGAGCCGGCGCCCTGTCTGAAGCTGTAACGTGCAGTTAACGGCAGGGAGGCGAAAGCCGGGCATCGGGGTCAAAGCCGCTGCCGTCACAAGTCTCCCCCGGATGTTCCAGCACCCGGTTTGGTTCAGCCATGCAAGTCGGGGCAATTAAGCCCTGACGCAGCGAGACGAGGCGATCGCCTGAAGGACCGGAAGTCCTCAAGAACGCCGAAGGCCACGCAAATGCGGAGCCACCATAAACTAACCAGCGAGGTTCCGCATTTGCGTGGGCTCTCCAGATCGATGGGTTGAAACATGGCAGTGAAGCTGTCGTGGAGGAAGACGCATGGCCAGCAGACTGTTTCTGAAAAGACTTCTCGCGCTTCCGGTGACCGAGGTACTTGCCGTCGTCGAGGCCATGAACTGGGAGGACGGCGGGCTCGTCGCGGATGAGGAAAGGCACCGTCCGGGCGCATGCGTGATCACGCGGCTTGCCGCCAGCGAATGCGGCTTCTGGAAGGATTGCCCCGTCTCGGCCTGCCGACGGGCGCGCGCATGCCGAGGCAGATTGACCGCCGCTCAGCTGCAGCCGGATGCCGGTTACCACCGCCTCTTTCCGCCCTGCACGCGTGCCGAGGAGGATCGGCGCCAGGAGATCCTCCGTATGATGGGCACGATGCAGCAGACGGCGGCCGACGACACGGAGGAGTTCATCGATCTGGAACGACGCCTTGCGGATGCGGCCCGGCAGCAGCCGGACCTCAGGCCAAGGCTCAGTGCTTTTCCTGGTCGGTACGGCCTTCCGGCCGCGCCGAAATGCTGATGGCGAACGATGACCGGACCTCGCAAGGGCACAGAAGGCGTGCGCCGCTATGCCGTCAGCTGCGCAGACCAGGTGCCTCGTAGCCGGTGCGCTCGACGTATTCCGTGTAGCCGCCGCCATATTGGTGGATGCCGTCGGGCGTCAGTTCCAGCACGCGGTTGGAGAGAGCCGCCAGGAAATGCCGGTCGTGCGAGACGAAGAGCATGGTGCCCTCGTATTGCGACAGCGCCTTGATCAGCATTTCCTTGGTGTCGAGATCGAGGTGGTTGGTCGGCTCGTCCAGCACCAGCAGGTTCGGCGGATCGAAAAGCATCTTGGCCATCACGAGCCGGGCTTTCTCGCCACCGGACAGAACACGGCATTTCTTCTCGACATCGTCCCCGGAAAAACCGAAGCATCCGGCGAGCGCTCTGAGCGGCGCCTGTCCGGCCTGGGGAAAGGAATCTTCCAGCCATTCCAGCACGGTGCGCTCACCATCCAGGAGATCCATCGCGTGCTGCGCGAAGTAGCCCAGCTTGACGCTGGCGCCGAGTGCGACGCTACCCTGATCCGGCTCGGTGGAGCCTGCCACGAGTTTCAGCAGGGTCGACTTGCCGGCGCCGTTGATGCCCATGATGCACCACCGCTCCTTGCGGCGCACCATGAAGTCCAGCCCTTCATAGATGGTGCGGCTGCCGTACTTCTTGTGGACGTTCTTCAGGTTGATCACGTCTTCGCCAGAGCGCGGCGCCGGAAGGAAGTCGAAGGCGACGGTTTGACGACGCTTCGGCGGCTCGACGCGGTCGATCTTTTCCAGTTTCTTGACGCGGCTCTGCACCTGCGAGGCATGCGAGGCGCGCGCCTTGAAGCGCTCGATGAACTTGATTTCCTTGGCGAGCATCGCCTGCTGGCGCTCGAACTGCGCCTGCTGCTGCTTCTCGTTCTGCGCCCGCTGCTGTTCGTAGAAGCCGTAGTCGCCGGAGTAGCTGTTCAACGAACCGGCGTCGATCTCGATGATCTTGCCGACGATGCGGTTCATGAACTCGCGGTCGTGCGAGGTCATCAGAAGTGCGCCGTCGTAGGTCTTCAGGAAATCTTCCAGCCAGATCAGGCTTTCCAGGTCCAGGTGGTTGCTCGGTTCGTCGAGCAGCATGACATCAGGGCGCATCAGGAGAATGCGGGCGAGCGCCACGCGCATCTTCCAGCCGCCCGACAGCCCGCCGACATCGCCATCCATCATTTCCTGGGTGAAGCTCAAGCCCGCCAGCACCTCGCGCGCACGCCCCTCGAGCGCGTAGCCGTCCAGCTCTTCGTAGCGCGCCTGGACTTCGCCGTAGCGCTCGATAATCCGGTCCATTTCGTCGAGTTTGTCCGGATCGATCATTTCCGCTTCGAGTTCGCGCAGTTCAGCTGCCACGACGCTGACGGGGCCGGCGCCTTCCATGACCTCGGCCACAGCGCTACGGCCTTCCATCTCGCCCACATCCTGATTGAAGTAGCCGATCGTCACGCCCTTTTCGGCGGCGACCTGACCTTCATCGGGCTGCTCCTGTCCCGTGATCATGCGAAAGAGCGTCGTCTTGCCGGCGCCGTTCGGGCCGACGAGACCGATCTTCTCGCCTCTGTTGAGGGCTGCGGAGGCTTCGATGAAAAGGATGCGGTGGCTGTTCTGCTTGCTGATATTCTCGATACGAATCATGTCTGCGTGGAATCCGAAAGCGTTGCTATGCCCCTCGATGGCGCTGGCCGGGGCGTTTTGCGGCTCTCGCTAGCACGTTCACCGCGTCATGGCCAATCCCAGGCCGTACAGAGAAGCCTAAATCCGGAAAATGAAGCTCGTTTGAAGGCTGGGCGGAACTGCAACGGTCGGCAGAACTTTTCCACAATACGCCTTCGCCACTTGATCAGTCGATCAGCGATCAATTATGCGTTATCAGCGCGCCGGCAGGCGTTTCGCATATTTCGGGGATTGTCACATCATGGAAATTTTCACCTCTGCCGGGTTGCTGGCACTTCTGCAGGTCATTCTCATCGACCTCGTGCTTGCCGGCGACAACGCCGTCGTCATCGGCCTTGCCGCTGCAGGACTGCCGGCCGACCAGCGCAAGAAGGCGATCCTCGTTGGTATTCTTGCCGCCACGGTGCTGCGTATCGCTCTTGCCAGCGTCACGGTGCAGCTACTCGAAATCATCGGCCTGTTGCTGGCCGGCGGCATCCTGCTTCTCTGGGTCTGCTGGAAGATGTGGCGCGATCTGCGCAACGGGAGCGGCGCAGCCGAGGGGACCGAAGGCGGCGTGGCGGCGCCGAGGAAAACCTTCTTCCAGGCCGCCAGCCAGATCGTCATTGCCGACGTCTCGATGTCGCTCGACAACGTGCTTGCGGTCGCGGGGGCTGCCCGCGAACATCCGACGGTCCTCATCATCGGCCTGATCCTCTCGATCGCGATGATGGGTATCGCGGCGAACTTCATCGCGCGCCTGCTCAACCGCTACCATTGGATCGCTTACCTTGGTCTCGCCATCATTACCTACGTGGCGTTGAGCATGATCTATCGCGGCTCGCTGGAAGTCTGGCCGCACCTGGCGCCGGTCGCCGCTGCCGCCCTGGGCTGATCCGACAACGTTCGAATGGCCCCTCAGGGGCCGTTCACCAACTGCAGGACGAGGCGGCGGATGTTGCCGCCCTCGCTCATCTCCAGCTTGTCGAAGTCGCGGCCCTGTTGTCGCTGTCGCGCCGAGAGTTCGCCGAGCCGCTTCGTCAGTTCGACCCGGATCTTGCGGCAGTCCGGGTCATTGTCGGCGGAAAAGCCAACGCTCATCGCCTCGATATCCCGGACCATCTGCGTGATGTAGTCCCCGTGCACCCGCTCATGCGTTTCGATGCCTGTAATGAACGTCGCCCAGCTTGCCTGAACGGGCGCAGGAAGCTTCGCGGCGGGTTTCGGCAGCGTATAGGTGATGATGAGCTTCGGCCGGGCAACGGCCAGTACGCAGGCGTTCCCGCGATGCTCGTATTTTCTGGTCCAGGTCAGCTTGAACGTCGTATGCGCCACCGCGCGGCTGACGCCCAGCTGGGGGCCGCGCTCACCGATGGAATTGTACAGCGCCGCGCCGGAGCTGCCGGTCACCGCATAGGTCTGTATCTGTTCGACCGGCTGCCATTCCGCTCGTGCCGTAACCGGCTGCAAAGCGCAGGCCACGAGCAACCAACCAACCCATCCTGCCTTCACGCGAATCCCCTGGACAATGAGGCTCAGACCCTAGTCGGCGGGCGCTTCGCATTCAACCTGCGATCCGGGTGCAGCAATACGAAGTTTTGTCGAAACCTGCTGCTAACGGCCCGTCATAAAACCCAAAAAAAGCCTGATTATTCGAGAGCATCACGCTATCGGGCGGATTGCATGTCGCTTATCGAAATCCTCTGGCAACGATTTCACCGTATGATGCGCCATTCGAACGGGATGTAAGACGCCTGCCTGTGGGGGCAGTTCATAGATTGGGGTCTGCTGTGACAATCTATCTGCCTATCGCAGAATTGTCGGTGAACATCTTCATCATTCTCGGCATGGGGGCAGCCGTCGGCTTCCTCTCCGGAATGTTCGGTGTCGGCGGCGGCTTCCTGATTACACCGCTGCTGATCTTCTACAACATTCCCCCGGTCGTTGCAGTCGCCACCGGCGCCAACCAGGTCGTTGCTTCCTCCATATCGGGCGCCATCACGCATTTTCGGCGTGGGACGCTGGATGTGAAGCTTGGGACGGTGCTACTTGTCGGCGGCCTCACCGGCGCCACGGTCGGTATCTGGATCTTCTCCGTGCTGCGACAGATCGGCCAGCTCGACCTGATCATCTCGCTGCTCTACGTCATCTTTCTCGGCACCGTCGGCGGACTGATGCTGCTCGAAAGCGTCAACGCCATGCGGCGCGCGGCAAAGAACATCCCGCCGACACCGCGAAGACCCGGCCATCACCATTGGGTGCACAAACTGCCGCTCAAGATGCGGTTCAAGAAATCGAAGATCTTCCTGAGCGTGATCCCCGTCATCGCGCTCGGCTTCGGTATCGGCATACTGACCTCGATCATGGGCGTCGGTGGCGGCTTCATCATGGTTCCGGCCATGATCTATCTCCTGCGGATCCCGACCAACGTGGTTGTCGGCACGTCGCTGTTCCAGATCATTTTCGTGACCGCCTATACGACGGTCGTCCAGGCCGCGACGAACTTCTCGGTCGATATCGTGCTTGCGTTCATCCTGATGGTCGCCGGCGTCATCGGCGCGCAATATGGCGTGCGCGTCGGGCAGAAGCTGCGCGGCGAGCAGCTGCGTGCGCTGCTCGGGCTTCTCGTGCTTGCCGTCGGCCTGCGCCTCGCTGTTGCGCTTGTGGTGACCCCCGCCGATGTCTACTCCGTGGTCCTGGGGGCGAATTGATGCGCGGCGCCCTCACCGCCCTGCTGCTTTCCGTTGCGATGCTGCTGCCGGCGGCAGCGACCGCACAGATGTTGCTGCCCGGCCAGGCAGCGCAAACGACTGCCGAAGTGCTTGAGATCGGTACGTCCACCAGCGAGATCGCCATCACCTCTGATTTCCGCGGCGCGGATCTGACGATCTTCGGTGCGGTGACCAATACCGACAGCCTGCTCCTGGCGATCGGCCAGTATGATGTCGTCGTCGTCCTCGAAGGACCGCGCGAGGACGCGACCGTGCGCCGGAAGGAGCGAGTGTTCGGTATCTGGATCAACACCCGCTCGATGACCTTCGAGGCCGTGCCGCACTCCTACTCGATGTCGAGCTCCCGCATGCTCGATGACATCACTACACCGCTTGACCTTACCGACAGGGGAATAGGCATCGATCATATCCCGCTGACACCGGTCGGTTTCGTCGGCAATGCCAGCAATCTCGGTGAATTCCGGCAGGCGTTCCGCCGTTTGCAGGAGAAGGGCGGCCTCTATGATCGTGACCCCAGCGGCGTGCGCTTCGTCAGCTCCAACCTTTTCAAGGCGAGCCTGCGGTTGCCGGCGAACATTCCGAATGGCGTGCATACCGTGCGCGCCTATCTCTTCAAGAGTGGCAGCTTTGTAACCGAGAAGTCGGTTCCGCTGCGTGTCATCAAGACGGGGATAGAACAAACGATTACCGACGCGGCGCACGAACAGCCGATCGCCTACGGCTTGTTCGCCGTCCTGCTCGCGGTGATTACCGGCTGGGGCGCCAGCGTCGTGTTCCGCAAGGACTGATCAGGCAGATCGCGCCTTCCGCGTCAGGAGGTCGAGATGCGCCTCCACCAGCGGACACTTGCAAGCAGTTTCGAGGGAGGACGAAGAGATGAGGAAGCTTATCGTTTGGAATCTGATGACGCTTGACGGCTATTTCGAAGGCGAGAAACCTTGGGACATCGATTTTCACAATCTTGCCTGGGGTCCCGAACTGCAACACTACGCCGAGCATCTTGGTGAGGAAGGCGATCTGCTTGTCTTCGGTCGCAAGACATATGAGGGCATGGCCGCCTATTGGCCGACAGCCTCCGACGAGGACGGAGACAAGATCAAGACGTACATGAACGGCATTGCCAAGATTGCCGTATCGCGCTCGATGAAGACAGCCGACTGGAACAATACGCGCGTCGTAGCCGAGCCTGTTTCGGAACTGAAGAAATTGAAGGCCGAAGCGGGAAAGTCGATCTTCATTTTCGGCAGCGCCGAACTCGCTGGGTCCCTGTTGAAAGAGGGACTTGTCGATGAAATCCGCATCTGCCTCGTGCCGGTCATCCTCGGCGGCGGCAATCCGCATTTCAAACCGGCAAGCCAACAGCGTCCACTGAAGCTTCTCGACAGCACGACGCTCAAGAACGGTGCGGTGATCCTGCGCTATGAGCCGATCAGGGCGGCGTGATGGCTGCTGCCCTAGATGGCAGAGCACACGCAATTCGCATTCGACTAAAAACGCATCGTTAATGTTTACGAGTTAGTAATCTCTCCGTAGCGAGAGGTTTCTTG
Source organism: Rhizobium cauense (assembly GCF_019511525.1). Taxonomy (GTDB): domain Bacteria; phylum Pseudomonadota; class Alphaproteobacteria; order Rhizobiales; family Rhizobiaceae; genus Rhizobium; species Rhizobium cauense. Next base: position 117,412 of record NZ_JAEUAT010000001.1, read on the forward strand.
TAATGCGTATCCGTGCCCTCCCCGCCCTCGTGCTGCTTGCACTTGTTGCCGGCTGCGCGACGGCTCCCCAACAAACCCGGAACATCTGCGCCGTTTTCGAGCAGCGCGACGGAATGTTCACGAGCTGGCAGCGCGCGGCGGAAAAGACGGAGCGCAAATATGGAGTGCCGGTTCCGATCCTGATGGCGACGATGTATACCGAGTCCGGCTTCCAGCCCTATGCACGGCCACCGCGCACCAAGCTGTTCGGCTTCATTCCATGGACACGCCCATCCACCGCCTACGGCTACTCGCAGGCGCTCGACGGCACTTGGGATCATTATCAATCCGCTACCGGCAGCTGGGGCGCCCGCCGCACAAACTTCGCGGACGCGATCGACTTTATAGGCTGGTATCACTCGCAAAACAGCAAGTTGACCGGCATCCCGATCAACGACGCCTATAGCCTGTACCTCGCCTATTATTCCGGACCGAAAGGCTACAAGCGTGGCGACTGGCGCTCGAATGCGCAATTGCAGAAGACGGCGCAGCGCTTCTCCAACATGGCGGTTACCTATCAGCGGCAATTGCAAGAGTGCAATTGATACGCGCAGGAAGACGCGAAGAACATAGTAAATACTCTATACAATTTTGAAAAACGAAACAAAATTGGGTGGATCAGCGCCCACTGGCAGTATTGTTTGACAATACATTTGCAGTCATGGGATTCTCCCTGAATAGAATCAGGGGGATGGATGGCCGCAGAACGATACTTATACGATTACAGCTCCGACAGAGCCGTCATGTATGAGGCTGGCGACTATCTCTTTCCACTCTCCAGCAGCAAGGCAGAGCACTGGATCTCCGGCGACTATATCTTCTGCATGAAAACCCAGGAAATCTCGTTCTGGATCCTGGGAAACGACGTGTATGGTCACGTCGGCCGCGGTGAGCTGACGCGCCAGCCCCTCTACTATTTCGGTGATTGAACGAAGACCGCGAGATACCCGCAGCTCACCCGACCAGATTTCCAAACCTGACGGAATAGATCCTGTCGCGCCCCAAAAGATGGGCGATCAGCGAATTGTGGTCGAACAGGCCTTTCATCGCCTTGTGGCGAAGGTCGAGGCCACCGGTCATGACGCCAAACGCCGGCATCAGCAGGCGGGCGCCGTCTGTGGCGAAGCACGGGCGGCGGACCGATTTTTCGCGGCGGCGCACTGTAGCAGCCGGGTGCAGATGCCCGGCGATCTCTCCATTCTGCAGCCCGCCCTTCGGTTCATGCCGGAAGGTCAGCCCGCCATAGTGCATTTCATCGACGGAGGTCCCCGGCAGGTCCACGGTTCCATCCGGGTCGTGGTTGCCGTTGATCCAGATCCATTCGCGGCCGCGCGCCATTTCCGAAATCAGGCTGCGGAATGCCTCGGGCAGATGCGCCGAGCCGACGCGGTCGTGGAAATTGTCGCCGAGCGACACCACGAGCTTCGGATCGTAGCGGGTAATCACGGCAGACAGCACCGTCAGGGTCGCCAGCGTGTCATAGGGTGGCAGCATCATGCCGCGACGGGCGAAGGCCGCGCCCTTTTCGAGATGCAGGTCCGAGACGACAAGAATGCCGGCATCGGGCATATAGAGCGCGCCAAGCGGATCGCAGACGGCGGCGACACCATGCACGGAGGTCTCGGCGCCTGCCAATGGAGCCAGTCCGTTCATTTCACGCGCGAGCGCCAGGCGGTTCATCAATCCTGTCAGTCCCTGGTTTCAGGAGCGCCCCTTTCGGATCGCACCATATCTTTGTCTTGGGCCGGATGGTAAGTTGATACGAACCGATCCGGCACTCTTCTAGGCCAGCGCCTCGGCGATCAGATCGTCCGCCGCTTCCGCCAGCACCGCGTCGTGGGCTTCGCCGTGCACTGGCTCCTTGCCGATCTCCAGCATGACTGGCACCGCCAGCGGCGAGATATGGTCGAGCGCACGATGCGTGATGTGGCCCTTGATTCGCCTCAGCATATCGCCAAGCCGTGAAATATCCAAAAGCCCGGTCGCCGCATCCTGCCGTGTCGCCTGCAGCAGGATGTGATCCGGTTCGTGGGTTCTCAGCACATCGTAGATCAGATCGGCCGATACCGTGACCTGTCGCCCGGTCTTTTCCTTGCCCGGGTGACGGCGCTCGATCAAACCGGCAATCACGGCGCAATTGCGGAAGGTTCGCTTCAAAAGGAAGGATTCGTCGAGCCAGCTTTCGAGGTCGTCGCCCAGCATGTCCTCATCGAAGAGATCAGCGAGGCTGAGGCGGCCGTTGCGGATCATCATCCCCATGTCCTCGAAGCCCCAGATGCCGAGCGAATAATCCGTCGCGACGAAGCCGAGAGGCTTGGCTCCGGCCCGCTCGAGCCGCCGCGTCAGCAGCATGCCAAGCGTCTGGTGCGCCAGCCGCCCTTCGAAGGGATAGGTGACCATGTAGCAGCGGCTGCCGCGCGGGAAGGTCTCGATCAGCAGCTCGTCGCGCTTCGGCAGCATCGACTTTTCCTGCTGGATCGCCAGCCAGTCGCGCACCTGATCCGGCAGATGATGCCAGCGATCTGGATCTGATATCATCGAGCGGACCTGATCGGCCAGATAGGTGGAGAGCGGAAACTTGCCGCCGGCGTAGGATGGGATCTTCGGGTCCATCGAGAAGGCTTGAGAGGCCAGCGCCTCGTTCTCGCGAATGCCCTCGAAACGCAGTACCTTGCCGGCGAAGATGAAAGTGTCGCCAGGTGACAGCTGCTCGAAGAAATATTCCTCCATCTTGCCGAGCGTCGCACCGCCGCGACCGATCCGGCCGCCTTCGCCGCGCTTGACCATGCGAAGGTTGAGCATCGGGCTTTCAACGATCGTGCCGAGATTCAGCCGGTATTGCTGGGCTACCTGCGGGTTGGAGACCCGCCAGCGTCCCTCCTTGGTCTTACGAATGCGGGCGTAGCGCTCATAGGTACGCAGCGCATAGCCGCCCGTCGCAACGAAATCGACGACGCGCTCGAAGGTCTCCCACGACAGATCGGCGTATGGCGAGGCGCTGGTGACCTCGTCGTAGAGCTCCAGCATGTCGAACGGCTCGGCGCAGGCCATTCCGAGCACATGCTGCGCCAGTGCATCGAGCGCACCCTTGCCGACAGGCGGCGTGTCCTGCGCGCCGATGTAGTTCGCGTCGAGTGCCGCCTGGCATTCCATCACCTCGAAGCGGTTGGCGGGCACGAGGATCGCCTTCGACGGTTCATCCATACGGTGGTTGGCGCGGCCGATGCGCTGGGCAAGCCGCGAGGCGCCCTTCGGCGCGCCGACATGGACGACGAGATCGACATCGCCCCAGTCGATACCGAGGTCGAGCGTCGAGGTGGCAACCACCGCCCGCAGCCGGTTTGCCGCCATCGCGGCCTCAACCTTGCGTCGCTGGCCGACATCGAGGGAGCCGTGATGCAATGCGATCGGCAGGTTTTCGTCATTCACCGTCCAGAGTTCCTGGAACAGCATCTCGGCCTGCGACCGGGTGTTGACGAAGAGCAGTGTCGTCTGGTGTTCGAGGAGCTGCTTGTAGACGTCGGGGATCGCATACTTCGCCGAATGGCCGGACCAGGGGATGCGCTCCTCGGTCGAGAGGATCGAAATATCCGGCTTGGCGCCGCCTTCGACGATGACCAGTCCGGCATGGTGGTCCTCGCCTTCCCGCTGCGCGACCAGCCATTTCTGCAAGTCCATAGGGTCGGAGACGGTAGCCGAAAGGCCGATTGTCTGCAGGGCGGGCGCCAGCCTTCGCAGGCGGGCAAGGCCGAGCGAGAGCATGTGACCGCGCTTCGAGGTAACGAGCGAATGCAATTCGTCGAAGACGATGTACTTCAGGTCTTTGAAGAAGCGCTCGGCCTCGTTGTTGGCGAGCAGCAAGGCCACCTGCTCCGGCGTCGTCAGCAGAATGTCGGGTGGGTTCAGCTTCTGTCGCTGGCGTTTGGCCACGGGCGTGTCGCCGGTGCGGTTCTCGACCGTGACAGGCAGCCCCATCTCCTCGACCGGCTTCATCAGGTTGCGCTCGATGTCGACGGCGAGCGCCTTCAGCGGCGAGATGTAGAGCGTGTGGATGCCGGTAAACGCCGAGCCGGGCGGGATCTTGCCGCGGCGCGTCAGGTCGGTCAGCGACGGCAGGAAGCCGGCGAGCGTCTTGCCGGCGCCGGTTGGCGCGATCAGCAGCGTGCTATCGCCAGCCTCGGCGCGGGCCAGCAATTCCAGCTGATGGGCACGCGGGCGCCAGCCCTTGTCCGCGAACCAGCGGGTGAAAGGCGGAGGCAGGCCAATGCGGGCTTCGGAATCGATCTGGTCCACGGCGCTAAAGGTAGTGCACCGACTGCCGAAATAGAATGGCGGACCCGCGCGCTAGAGGAAACGATGCGGATGGAAGGGCTCGGGATCGGCGAAGGTCTCGTTGCCGGCCATCTGTTCGGCCAGCAGCCGACCACTGGCCGGGCCGAGCGTCAGGCCGTGATGCGCGTGGCCGAAATTGAACCACAGACCGCGATGGCGCGGCGCCGGGCCGATCACCGGGCGCATGTCCGGCAGGCACGGACGCAGGCCAAGCCAGGGCGTCGCTTCCACCGGCTCGCCGAGCGGGAAGAGTGCACGGGCATGTTTCTCGTCGCGGCGGAGCTGGATGGTGTTGGCAGGCGCGTCGGGCGCGGCAAATTCGATGCCTGTCGTCAGCCGGATACCACGCGCCATCGGCGCCAGCACGTAGCCGGCTTCCTCGTCGACGACGGAGTGGCCAAGTGGCTGGCCTTCGCGCTGCGCATAGTGCCGGTGGTAGCCGCGCTTGACCGCCAGCGGCAGGGGATAGCCCAGCTTGCGGAAGATCAGCCCGGATTGCGGGCCAAGCGCGACGACGACTTCGCCGGCTTCGATGATCTCGCCTTCATCCGTCGTGATCGACCAGCCGTTCTTTTCCTCGCGCAAGGCAGAAGCGTCGGCGCGGACCATCTTGCCGCCTGCTGCGGTGAAGAGGTTCGCATAGGCTGCCGTCAGCGCCTGCGGGTCGGTCACCGTCTTTGGGTCGAGCCAGTGCACGCCGCCGGCGATGCGACTGCCGTTCGCGGCAAAGGCAGGCTCCAGCGCCAGAAACTCGGCCTTATCGAGGATGCGGATCGCCAGGCCGTGGGCAGACAGGCTTTCGGCCTCTGCTCGGGCGGCATCGAAACGGCGCGGATTCTTGTAGAACGACACCCAGCCGCGTTCACGGATGAGGTCGAAGGCACCGGCGCGGCCAATCAGCTTGTCGTGTTCGGTAACGCTGGCCTCGATCAAAGGCAGGAGCGCCTGCGTCGCTTTTTCCAGATTGGTCGGCGACGAATGCCACCAGTAGCGCGCCAGCCATGCTGCAATACGCGGCAGGTAGGCCGGGTCGTAACGAACATCCGACGAGGTGTTCAGCGCATACTTGGCGATGGCGCCGAGCTGCCGCGGAAAGGCGTAGGGAATGACGGAGGAGCGCTCGATCAGCCCGGCATTGCCGTAGCTGGTACCGCCGCCCGGCTCGCCGCGATCGGCCAGCACGACGGAGCGGCCGCGATCCTGCAAATGAATGGCCGCACTGACGCCGACAATGCCGGCACCGAGGACGAGGATATCTGTTTTCATCGGATGGACTTGGTCAAGGGGCGCGGAGGCTTGTCACCTCCGCGCGATTGGATCGGCAAACGATCAGTAGATGTCGAAGGGGAAATACTTCTTGGTGATTTCCTGATACTTCCCGCTGGCGACCAGCGCATCGATCGCCTTGTTGAAGCGCTCCTTCAGGTCGGTCTCGCCCTGGCGGATGCCAATGCCGGCCTGCGTTTCCGTGCCCGGAACGTCGCCGAGCAGCTTGCAGCAATCCTTGCCAGCCTTGTTCAGCCAGTCGACCACCACGAACTTGTCGGAGACCAGCGCGTCCAAGCGGCCGTTCTGCAGGTCGGCGACGGCCTCGTCCTGCGTCGGGTAAAGCTTCGCCTCGGCGCCGCCCTTGGCATAGACGTCACTGGTGTAGTCCGCCTGAGTGGTCGATGCCTGGGCACCGACAGCCTTGCCCTTCATGTCGTCGACGCTGACGCCCTTGAGCGGGCTGTCCTTCGGCACGGCGACGGCAAGCGGTGTCGTGTAGTACTTGTTCGTGAAGTCGATCTGCTTCTTGCGCTCGTCGGTGATGCTCATCGACGCGATGATGGCGTCATACTTCTTGGCCAGGAGGCCGGGGATGATGCCGTCCCAATCCTGCGCTACGATCGTGCACTTGGCCTTCATCTCCTCGCAGAGCGCATTGGCCATGTCGACGTCGAGCCCCTTCAGGCTGCCGTCGGATTCGACGTAGTTGAAGGGAGGATAGGCACCCTCGGTTGCGATGCGGATCGTGTCCTCGGCGGAGGCGAGATGCGTCGCCGCAAGCAAGGCAGCGGCCGCCAGGAAAATCGTCTTTCTCATTGCTGTTCCCTTATTGGAATTGTTTTTGCCCAACAGGGCCGACTTTAGCGAATCCTCGTCGCTTCACAACCCCGGACGAGCAGGAAGCGCCGTCTATTCGACCTCCCGCCCGTACCACGCTTGACAAATCGGATAATCATGGATATTTTTTATCCACGATTTGAGGAGGCAGTCCGATGAAACTGAGTGATGGCGTCGAACAGGCTATCCATAGCGTCGCGATGCTGGCCGGCCTGTCAGACAGCGGCGTGCTTTCGGCCGCCGCGCTGGCGGAGTTCCACGGCGTCTCGACGAGCTACCTTCTGAAGCACCTGCAGGCGCTCTCCGGCGCCGGCATCGTCAGCACGGTTTCGGGGCCGAAAGGCGGGTATCGGCTGGCGAAGCCAACGGAAGACATCAGCCTCCTCGATATCGTGCTCGCGGTCGAGGGGCCGGAGCCGGCATTCCGTTGCAGCGAGATCCGCCAGCGCGGACCGAACCAGCTGCCGGGACGCTACTTCACCAAACCGTGCCAGATCAGCGCGGCAATGCTGAGGGCGGAGCGCGTCTATCGCGCCGAACTCGCCAAGACCAGCATCGCCGACATCCTGGTGCAGCTCGCTGCTGATGACGACGGCGGCATCGCCGCCCGCGGCTGCGCCTTCCTTGAAATGAATGAACGCAGAGCGGCTCGCTGAGCCGCCCCAACCCCAAAAGGAGAATGAACCATGCAAGCACGTTTCAACTTCGCAAAAGCCGCACCGGACGCCTACAAGGCGGTCGCCGCACTGGAGCAGTATGTTCAGGAATCGGGCCTCGAGCGCCGCTTCATCCACCTGATCAAGCTTCGCGCCTCGCAGATCAACGGCTGCGCCTACTGTGTCGACATGCATGTCAAGGAATCCCGCCATGACGGGCTCAGCGAACAGTGGATCAACCTGATGTGCGTCTGGCGGGAGTCGCCGGTCTATGACGCCAAGGAACGCGCCTTGCTCGGCTGGGTCGATGCCGTCACCCAAATCGCCGCAACCGGCGCGCCGGACGCCGACTTCGAGGCGCTGAAGGCCCACTTCACGGAAGAAGAAATCACCAAGATCACGGTGGCGATCGGCGCGATCAATGTCTGGAACCGGCTGGCCGTCGGCTTCCGCTCGCAGCACCCGATCGACAAGCCGGCACAGGCTGCCTGATAACTATGACGTCCCCTCTCCCCGTTCGACGGGGAGAGGGCTAGGGTGAGGGGCATTGCCACTGGAAACGCCTGATGAGAGGTCCAAAGCTTGATACCACCAACCGCGCGAGAGCCCTTCGTCAATCCGACAACGAATCCGAAGCCCGGCTCTGGTATGAGCTTCGCGGCCGCCGCCTGAGCGGCCATAAGTTCGTTCGACAGCTGCCGATCGGACCTTACTTTGCCGACTTCGCCTGCCGACAGCAGCGGCTTGTCGTAGAAGTTGACGGCAGCCAGCACGCCGGAAACGAGTGGGACAAACGTCGTGATGATTTCATGATCGTCAACGGTTGGTCGATCGTCCGCTTCTGGAATGTCGAGGTGCTAACAGAGATGCCGTCTGTGTTGGATACGATCCTAGCGATTTGCGAAGGGCGCTTGAATGAGCGCGTGGAAGAGAGAGATTTGCGGTTCTTTCCCGCTGGAAAGCGCCCCTCACCCTAGCCCTCTCCCCGCCTGCGGGGAGAGGGGACATTGTTACAGCGCGATATAGCGATCGGCGCGGTGGTTGATGGCCACGAACAGGTTCAGCACCACCGCGCCGAGAACCGAATAGAAGACCACCGGCGGCGTGGTGACGAAGAAGGCAGCGGCCAATACGCAGAGGTCGATTGCCATCTGCACGAGGCCGGCACGGATGCCGAAACGCTCCTGCATGTAGATGCCGAGAATGCCGACGCCACCAAGGCTGGCGCGGTGGCGATAGAGCGCCAGAAGGCCAAAGCCCAGCAGAAGGCCACCGAGAAGGGCTGCCCAGGCCGGGTGGATTGCGGAAATGTCCATGACCTTCGGCTGCAGGCTGGTCATGACCGATGTCAGGCCGATGGCAATGAAGGTCTTTACGGTGAAGGCCACGCCGAGCCGCGTCCAGGAGAGATAGAAGAACGGCAGGTTGAGCAGGAAGAAGGCGAGACCGAAGTTCACCCCGAAGGCATAGTGGAGCAGGAAGGCAATGCCTGCAGTGCTGCCTGTCAGAAGGCCGGCGCTGGCCAGCATATAGAGCCCGAGCGCCGCAACGAGGCTGCCGGAGAAGATGCCTTGAACGTCTTCGACAGGGGTATGGCGGGTTGCACTGGTGTTCCAGAAACCGAGGGCATTGAAGAGCTGCGCCATTGTCGTTGATCCCCAAACGGCAGACATGTTCAAATGCGCCCGAGCAAGACCCGAGCGCGACGAAACGTGCGGTGATGACTGAAATTCGGATGCCTTCTGGCATCCTGCTGAATTAGCCAACATTGTCAGGCGTTTTTGCAGTGCAATCAAGCAAAATACGTAAGCAATGCTGACCTATTATCACTTCGCAAGAATCGTTCCGCTAAGCCGCCTTGTGCGTAAGGAACAGAATGCCTGAAATGATGTTTGCGCCATCTTTGCGAATAGGCGTCTTGCTGACCGCAATGATATCGAGACCATGGCGGGCGCAGAGCGCGCGGACGTAGGTTTCGGAATGGGCGTAGCGCAGCGATGGCGCGAGATGGAAGCCATCCCCCTCACCCGCATCCTCGACGGAAAAAGCGAAATCGGCGCCAGGCAAGACAAGTGCTGAAACAGCCTCGAACACGCTTTCTAGATTGCCGAGATACATCAAGACGTCAGCGGCGGTGACGAGGTCGGCACGATGCATCGCGCGTTCTGCAAAGAGGCCGGTCGCCTCCGGCGCCAGCGACAGGTCGGCTTGTGCCAAATGGTCGTAGACATGCTTCTCGGCCGCCTTGGCAAGCATGTTCTGCGACAGATCGAAGCCTTCGAGACGCGCTACCCGATCGCGGATCTCCGGTCCCAGCAAGCCAGTACCGCAGCCGAGATCGACAGCGAGCATGTACTGTCGGCCGGTCGTGGCGACGAGTGCGGCCAGCTTGGTGGGGACGCTGTAATCCAGTTTTTCGACGAGCGAGGTCTCGAAACGATCCGCGTAGTCGTCAAAGAGGCGCTCGACGTAGCTGCTCGGCGGGCGGTCCGGCGTCTCGACATCGCCGAGCAAAGCGAGTTTCAGTTCGGCGCCGAAAATATCGTCCGGGCTGACTAGCAAGGTCTGCCGGTAGGCCTCGACCGCGCCGGCCCTGTCGCCTGCCTTCTCGCGGTAACCGGCGAGCCGATACCAACCGGCTGCCCATTGAGGAGCAAGCTCCAGCGCCTGTTCCATCAATTCGGCGGCCGCGTGCGGCTCGCCGCCTTCGTCGAGCATCTTGGCATAGTCGGCGCGGCGGTCGGCGATCACATCGCCTGAAGTGAGCTGGTTGGGCTGCATGGTGAAGACCTGTTGGGATCGGCCCGCATTTGGCTGCGGCCACAAAAAAACTCAAGTCCTATTTCAGAGGCGGAGGTGCCAGATCTGAAAAAGGCTTGCGAGCGACGATTCGCGCCCGTATTTCAGGGATAAACAGGAGATGGCGCATGTCCGATCAGGTGAACAAGTTTCTCGGCGATTCCCTCGGCCGCACGTTGGTCAAGCTTTTGGTCGTATCGCTGATCGTCGGCTTCATCATGGCCGTGTTCGGCTGGGCGCCGCTGGACTTTGTGTACGGCTTCCGCGATTTCGTTCTGAACGTCTGGCATCGCGGCTTTGCTGCGCTCGGCCGCGTCGGCGACTATCTGCTGCTCGGCGCGACGGTTGTCATTCCCATCTTCCTCATCATCCGTCTCTTCAGCTATCGGCGGTAACATGACCTCACTCATCCTTTCACGGCGCGGCCTGCTGCACATCTCCGGTCTTGCATTGGTCGCTGGCGTTGCAAGCTGCACCACGGCACCGAAGCTATCCTCCAACCCATCGGACGGACAGGACGAGACAGCGGATGCATTGCCGCTCGTCAACCAGTTGCGTGCCAAGAACGGATTGCCGCCGCTTTCGGCGGATCCCGCGGCCAAGGACGCGGCGATGTTCCAGGCAAAGCGGATGGCATCGGCCGGCAAGATGAAGCATGTCATGGGCATCGGCGACGGCTTTGCCCCGCGTGTCAAGGCAAGCGGCGTACAGATGCCAGCCGCCGAAAACATTGCGGCTGGCCAGCAATCCGTGCCGGCAGTTGTAACCGCCTGGATCAACTCTCCGCACCATCTGGAAAATATGCTCGGCCGCTACAATGGTCTCGGTGTTGCGGTGGCCCGCAATTCTGCTTCCAAAAACGTCCCCTACTGGGCCATGGTGCTTTCCGGCTGAGGCGATTCTGCCTCGCCTTTCAGAGGCAGACATGGATACTCACGGTCACGAGAACAGGCTGGCATTCGACGTGACGCACCGGCTGGTGCTGTCGATCGCGATCCCGATGACGCTCGGCTTCATCACCACGCCGCTGCTCGGCCTTGTCGGCACCGGCGTCGTCGGGCACATGGGCCAGCCGGATGCTCTGGCCGGCCTTGCGATCGGCGCCATGCTGTTCGACCTGATCCTCGGCAGCTTCAACTTCCTGCGCGCCTCCACCACCGGACTGACGGCACAGGCCTTCGGTCGGCACGACCGACATGCGCAGCAAGGCGTTTTCTGGCGAGCGCTGATCTCGGCGCTCGGCTGCGGCGCGGGACTTCTCTGTCTTTCGCCGCTGCTATTGGCAGCGGGGCTGAAGCTGATGGGGCCGGAGAGCACCGTTGCAGCCGCTACGAGCACCTACTTCTCCATCCGCATCCTTGCCGGTCCAGCCGCGCTCGCCAACTATGCGATCCTCGGCTTCGTGCTCGGTCGCGGCCAGGGCAGCATCGGCTTGTTGCTCCAGACAATCATCAACGGCACCAACATCGTGCTGGCGATCGCGCTTGGCCTCTGGCTCGACTGGGGCGTGGCCGGTGTCGCCTGGGGCACGATGGTCGGCGAAACGGCGGGGGCTGTCGTCGGACTGTTGATCGTTCTCAGCGGCTTCGACCGAGCGGACCGTCCGACACGCGCGGAGATCTTCTCGCGGCACCGGCTGGCAGAACTTTTCGCGTTGAACCGCGACATCCTGATCCGCACTTTCGTGCTGCTGGCCGCTTTCACTATCATGACAAGGATCGGCACGAGCTTCGGGGCGGTCACACTCGCCGCCAACGCCGTGCTCATGAACTTCTTCCTGCTTTCCGGATATTATCTCGATGGCCTCGCCAACGCGGCCGAACAGATCACCGGGCGAGCGATCGGCGCGCGCTATCGTCCCGCGTTTGACCGCGGGCTGAAGTTGACGGCGCTCTGGTCGTTCGGGCTTGCCGGCATTATTTCCTTGTTCTTCCTGCTGGCCGGTCCCTGGCTGATTTCCGTGCTGACTACCTCGCCTGACGTGCAGCAGGCGGCCGAGACCTACCTGCCATGGGCTGCCGTCACCGGTCTGACCGGCGCGCTCGCCTTCCTGATGGACGGGGTGTTCATCGGGGCCACCTGGTCGACCGACATGCGCAACCGGATGCTGATGTCGTTTGCCGGCTATCTCCTGGCGCTGGCTGTCTTCGTGCCGCTGTTCCGCAACCACGGGCTATGGCTGGCGATGAACGGCTTCCTGCTGTTTCGCGGCGTGTTCCTGGCGATGCTCGTCAAGCCGCGGGCGGATCAAACGTTCCGCGCCGCCCAGTAATCCGTCCTGGTATCTCTGAGATCGCGGATCGATTTTACCCGTTCGCGATCGAGCAGCTTCGACAGCCCCCGGACGATCGTCCCGGGTAGCCCCGGACCTTCATAGACCATGCACGAATAGAGCTGCACGAGATCGGCACCGGCCTTGATCTTTTCCAGCGCCGTTTCCGCCGACGAGACACCGCCGACGCCGATGATCGGTAAGCTCGAGCCGACACGCTTGCGCATCTTTGCGAGAACGGCGGTCGATTTGTCGAATAGCGGCTTTCCGGAAAGCCCGCCGGCTTCCTTGGCCTGATGCTGGTCCTTGAGGCCATCGCGGGAAAGCGTCGTGTTTGAAACGATCAGACCATCGAGAGCATGCGACAGCGCCACGGCGGCGATATCATCCAGCCCCTCTTCCGTAAGATCAGGCGCGATCTTCAGGAAAACCGGGATCTTCCTACCTGCCTTTTCGGCTTCCGCATCGCGAGCCGCAAGCACCGCCGACAACAAGGCTGCAAGGCTTTCGCGTGCCTGCAGATCGCGCAGGCCCGGTGTGTTCGGGGACGAGATGTTGGCGGTAAAATAACGCGCCACGGAATAGAACCGACGGATGCCGAGGACATAGTCACCGATGCGGTCCTCGCTGTCCTTGTTGGCGCCGATATTGACGCCGATCATGCCGTTGCCGCGAATGGCCGACAGGCGCGCGAAGGCAGCGTCATGACCTTCGTTGTTGAAGCCGAGGCGATTGATGACGCCTTGATCCTCGACCAGCCGGAAAATACGTGGGCGCGGATTGCCGGGCTGCGGCTTCGGCGTGACGGTGCCGATCTCGGTGAAGCCGAAGCCGATCTTCAGCAACGCTTCTGGAACCTCGGCATTCTTGTCGTAACCGGCTGCCATGCCGATCGGATTGATGAAGTCGAGCCCGGCAACGCTCTGTCGCAGGCGCGGATCGGGCGCGATCCGGCAGGCTGGCACAGCACCCGCCTTCAAGGCGGCAATCGACATGCCGTGCGCCGTTTCGGGATCGAAGAGGAAGAGACCCTTTCGGGCGGCGTGCTTGAAAAGATCGATCATGGCTGAAGGTCCGGAAATATGTGCTGGCCGGCGGCATCGAGCGGCAGTGGCGCCTCCCACAACACGGCCGAGAAGGGCAGTTCCGCATAGAGATGCGGGAAGAGGTCGCCGCCGCGCGACGGTTCGAAAACGAGCTTGTCGCCGAACTTGCCGCCATCGACGGCAACAAGCAGAAGCCCCGTCTGGCGGGCGAAATAGAGCGCCGCAGTCTGCTTGACCTGAGCGGCTGTCGAGAAATGGATATAGCCGTCCTGGAGGTCGATCGGAGCGCCCCGGAAGATGCCGGCCACCCTCGCCTCCTGCCAGAGCGTTTCCGTCACGATCTTGTAAAGCGTGGGTGTCAGGGTCATGATGGCCTCGATGTGGCTGGTCTTTCCCGGGCTTTGCCGCAAAGCGACGGCGATGTCCACGCCTTGCCGCGAAAAAGGCGGCGGCTACCGAGATTTCCGGAGGAAACCATGAGAAATATCGCAATCGGCCTTTTCGCGCTTCTCCTGCCGCTCGGCGCTCAGGCGGCTGAAGCGGAGGCGTCGCGCTTCCAGCTGGAGCGGAGCGGCGACCACTTCGTGCGTCTCGACAAACAAACCGGTGCCATGTCGCTCTGCGAGGAGAAGGACGGCACGCTCGTCTGTCGGATGGCCGCCGATGAGCGCGCCGCCTACGAGCAGGAACTCGACCGGCTTTCGGCCCGCGTCACGGCGCTGGAGAACAAAAGCATCGTCAACAAAGCACTTCCCTCCGACGCGGAAATCGACCGCTCGATCAGCATCATGGAGCGCTGGATGCGCAGCTTCATGGGGATAGTCAAGGAATTCCAAAGCGAAGAGCAGCGCAACGCCCTTCCGCAAAAGACATGATTTGGTATAGTCATATCAGAATGGCGACATGTTTCGCGTGGGAGCGCGAAGCATGACGAGGCAATCGAGCTCTTGGGAGGGAGCCGTCGATGCAGGAACAAACAATCATCATCGCTGACGATCACCCGCTTTTCCGGGATGCACTTCGCCAGGCGGTGATCGGCATGGAAGGCCATCCTGAAATCGTGGAAGCCGGTGATTTCGGTGCCGCGCGAACCGCCGCCGCGGAAAATCCTGAAGCCGACCTGATGTTGCTCGATCTTTCGATGCCTGGCGTCAGCGGCTTTTCCGGACTGATGGCGCTGCGCTCCGAATTCGCCGGGCTGCCGATCGTCATCGTCTCGGCGACCGACGATGCGACAACGATCCATCGGGCTCTCGAGCTCGGAGCCTCCGGTTTCATTTCGAAATCCTCAGGAATTGACGATATCCGCCGCGGCATCCAGACCGTGCTCGCGGGTGACATCGCCACGCCGGATAGCTACCGGGACGGGCAGGAACAGGACCCCGATGTCGCCGACCTGATCCACCGATTGCATACGCTCACGCCACAGCAGAGCCGAGTGCTGACCATGCTGGCCGAAGGCCTTCTCAACAAGCAGATCGCCTATGAGCTCGGCGTCTCCGAGGCGACGATCAAGGCGCATGTCTCGGCCATCCTGCTCAAGCTCAATGTCGACAGCCGCACGCAGGCCGTCATCCAGCTCGGCAAGATCAACATGGCCATGGTGGCTTGAGGCCGAGACAGGATTTTATTCCTCTTCTCTCTTTACTCCCGCCTGGCTTGCGGTTAATATTTCCCTGATTGAAGGATCGCGCACGCGCGCAGGAATCAGGCGATATGCTGTCACACGAGCAGATCTGGGGAGCGATCGACAGGCTTGCCGAACGGCATGACCTGACGCCATCCGGTCTCGCCCGGCGCGCAGGGCTCGATCCGACCTCATTCAACAAGTCGAAGCGACTGTCCGCCGATGGTCGGCTGCGCTGGCCGTCGACGGAGTCGATCGCCAAGGTGCTGGATGCGACGGGCGCCAGCATGGAGCAATTCCTGACCTTCATGCGCCCGACGGGCAGCTTTTCCAGCCTTCCAGACGGCGCTTTCCCACCGCAGGGCAGCTCGATCCCCCTTCTCGGCTTCGCGCAGGCCGGAGCCGGTGGCTTCTTTGACGACGGCGGTTTTCCGGCAGGCCAAGGCTGGGACGTCGTGGAGTTTCCGGCAGCCCCCTCGCAAAAAGCCGGCGTCTACGCGCTCGAGGTGCAGGGCGAGAGCATGATGCCGCTCTATCGCGACGGCGACGTGCTGATCGTCGAGCCGGGCGCACAGGTGCGCCGCAACGACCGCGTCGTCGTCAAGACGCGCGAAGGCGAAGTGATGGCCAAGGTGCTGTTGCGCCAGAGCCCGCGATCGATCGAATTGATGTCGCTCAATCCCGAGCATCCGAACCGGACGATCGAGCTTTCCGACGTGGATTGGATCGCCCGCATCATCTGGGCCAGTCAGTAGGAAGATATTCCATGCGTCCTGCGGCAATTCTGACAGCTGTTGCAGGGATAGGAATTGTCGCCGGCCTTATTGCAGCCGGCGGGCAAAGGCTCGGTGCGGCCATTGATCCGGAGGAGACAGTGGCCTCGACGGAGCCCGGTGAACAACCATCCGCTCCCGCGGTTCAGCCGACGATAAATCCCAACGCCAGCATGCATGCCCGGCGCGTCGACGATGCCAGCCAATTTTATCCCGCCGTCATCGACGGCAAGCCGCTGGAGCGCATCGCAGCGGTCGAGCCGGAGAAGCCGCTAGAGCGCACTGAAGACAAGGGCGTAAATCTTGCAAGGCCGATTGCCGAAAGCGCGGGCGTGCTTTCCTTCGGTAATCGGCGCCTGCTGCTTGCCGACATCAATCCTACGCCTCAGAACAAGGTATGCACCGACAGCAAGGACCGCACGTGGCCGTGTGGTATGCTGGCAAAAACCAATGTCCGGCTGTTTCTGCGCCTCAGGACCGTATCGTGTGACCTCGACAGCGCCGAATGGACCGGTATGGTGACCGCCGCCTGCAGGGTTGGCACACAGGATGTTTCACGGTGGCTGGTCGAAAACGGCTGGGCGGAGGCGACGACCGGATCCGCGCTTGCAGAGCTCGGCGAAAAGGCAAAGCAGGCAGGCAAGGGTCTCTACGGCGACGATCCCCGCAGCATCGTGGAAACCGGCATTCCCGACGATCTGCCCCCCGACGGCTTGTAATGTCGCTGGTCAGTTCCTAGACTCTGGGCTCGTTTCAGAGGGACCATCAAGACATGAGCAAGCCGATTTCCACCCATGACGCACTGATCTACGTGATGGTGATGGCATCCGCCGTCGACAGCACGATGAACGATCGCGAGATGGAGCGTATCGGCCAGCTGATCGGCTTCCTTCCGGTCTTTCGTGATTTTGACGATGAAAAGCTGATTTCGGTCGCACGCGACTGCGCGGCACTGCTTTCCGGGCCAGAGGGTCTCGATATCGTGCTGGAAACTGTCAAGGATACGCTGCCTTCGCGCCTTTACGACACGGCCTATGCCCTGGCGGTCGAAGTCGCGTCTGCCGATCTGTCGGTCAAGGCCGAGGAATTGCGTCTCCTCAGCCTGCTGCGCGACCGCCTGGGCCTCGACAAGCTCACCTGCGCCGCCATCGAGCGCAGCGCGATCGCCCGTTTTCGCAAGGGTTAATACAGACCGTAAGGGAAATAGCGCAGGTATATTTCCTGCAGGCGACCGCTGCGCGACAGCGCAGCGAGGGCGTGGTCGAGGGCGGCCGTCAGAACATTGTCCTTCTGGCGCAGCATGATCGTCATACCCTCGCCAAGAAACTGCTCCGAGAGGTAGGGCCCGTCGAAGAGAGCGCAGCACTTCGACGAGGCCTGTGACGAAACCCAGAAAGAAAGCTGGAGGGAATCTGCGAAGGCAGCCTCCACCTTGCCGTCCTTCAGCGCCGCCAAAAGGGCGTCCTTGCTATCGAACGGCACCGCTTTCACCTTCGGGAAATACGCGGCCAGCATAGCTTCATGCGCTGTTGCCTTGACGACGCCGACAGAACGGTCGGCCAAGGCGCCGGCATCCTCGCCCTTGATGGGAGCCTTCAGGTTTCGAACGAAGCGAGCAGGCAACATCAGATAAGGGCGAGAAAAGGCGAACTGACGCCGCAACTCTTCGCTAACGGCAATGCCGGCAATCACAGCATCGCCTTGCGAAGCTGCGAGAGCACCATTCAGGTCAACAAACGGCAGCGCCTGGATCTGGCATTTTGCTGCAATCTCCAGTTCGTTACAGATCTCCCGCGCAAGATCGACATTGAAGCCGGCAAGCTTGCCATTCTGATCGGTAAAGTTGAATGGTGGGAAATCGATCGTCGTCAGGAATCGCAGGCGCACAAGCGACGAAAGATCCGGTTTTGCAAGGCGCTCCCTCGAATCGAAGAGTAGGGGCAAACTCGGGGTCGCCTCCTGCGCAGACAACGTCAACGGGCAAAAAAACGCAACTAGAGACAGCCAAAAGCTGCATAGCCCCTTAAGATTCAGGGATGCCAGTTTAAATTGCATCATTATGATCCGCCTCGGGACAAGCACGCACTGCCATTCTGAAAACGGTGTATCAGAGTCATGCGTATCGGGGAATATGCGCCGGGCGCGATCGAAGATCGCCCGCTCCTGGATGATCGTTCGACACACCATAGCGCGCCGCCGCCGGCGCGTTCGGGCACTGATGCCTACCAGCAAGAAGCCGAGGTGCTGCTGCAACTCGGTATCGGCAAGCCGACAATTGCGCGCGCGATGCAGGTCGCCCGCCGCAACGGAACGAGCATCGAGCAGGAGCTCCTTGCAAGCGGTTCAATCGATGCCGACAGCTATTACGCGTCGCTGGCACGCGGACTTCGGCTTCCGTTTATCCCGGCCATCGACAGCTCGCTCGTCAGCGACGACAAGGCGCTCGA
The DNA here is from genome assembly GCF_019511525.1 of Rhizobium cauense. Taxonomy (GTDB): domain Bacteria; phylum Pseudomonadota; class Alphaproteobacteria; order Rhizobiales; family Rhizobiaceae; genus Rhizobium; species Rhizobium cauense. The sequence continues at coordinate 135,509 of NZ_JAEUAT010000001.1, forward strand.
TAGCCAGCTTCTTGACGCACGCTGCATCCGGCTGAACTACATCAGCAAAGGCATGCTCGCGATCGTTCCTGAAGCCCGAAACCTCGCAGCACTCTCTCAGATATTCGAGAAGAAACCGGGGCTTGCAGACAGGATCGTCATAACGACACCCGCCGCATTGCGAGCCGCGGTCTGGAAAGCCGGCACCAGCCGACGGCTGCGAGAAAGCGTCACCACCCTTTTCGAGGACAGGTCACGCTTCAGCGCGCGGATCGTCCTGTCCGGCAAGCAGGGATTTCTCGCAGGGGCAGGCATATGCGCATTCGCATTCGCACTCGCCACAGGCACTTTGACGCTGACCGTCCTGCACGCAACCATCTCGCTGCTCTACCTCGCCGCGATCCTTGTCCGGGCCGCCGCCCTTGTCGAGCGCAGGCGCGAACAGCCGAACCTGCCCATGTCGGAATGCCTTCCCGTCTATACCGTTCTCGTCCCCCTCTATCGGGAGGCGAACGTGGTGAACCAACTTGTCAAGGCGCTCGGCCGACTGAACTGGCCGGTTTCGAGGCTGGATATCAAGCTGATATGCGAGGCGGACGATCACGCAACGATCGAGGCGCTGAAATCCGAACAGCTTGGACCGCAGTTCGAAATCGTCGAGGTGCCACCCGCCCATCCGCGCACGAAACCCAAGGCGTTGAACTATGCGCTGGCCGGCGCACGTGGCGAATTCGTCGTGATCTACGACGCGGAGGATCGCCCGCATCCCGACCAGTTGCGTGCCGCCTATGCGCAGTTTGCCGCGAGCCCGCGCGATGTCGTATGCCTTCAGGCACCGCTCGTGATTTCCAACGGCGCGGCGTCCTGGATCACCGCCGCATTTGCGCTGGAGTATGCCGCTCTGTTTCGCATGCTGCTGCCGATGTTGGCCCGGCGGCGCATGCCAGTTCCACTCGGCGGAACCTCGAACCATTTGCGGGTTGCCGAATTGAGGGCCTGCGGCGGCTGGGATCCCTACAACGTGACCGAAGATGCCGATCTCGGCATGCGGCTCTACAGGCTGGGTTACGTCTGCGGCGTCATCGACTGTCCTACCTATGAGGATGCTCCGGCCACGGTCAGGGTATGGCTGAACCAGCGCACCCGCTGGTTCAAAGGCTGGCTGCAGACCTGGCTGGTGATGATGCGCGAGCCGGGGCGCCTGCTGGGTGAAATGAGCGTCGGCGGTTTCCTGATGTTCCAGCTGCTGATCGGCGGCATGCTGCTTTCCTCTCTCACCCATCCCTGGCTGATCATGCTGCTGGTTTCCGCCGCCGGCTACCTGGCGCTCGGTTTTCCGCCGGCCGGGAGCGGCGAAGGCCTGCTCTTCCTACTTGATCTTGCCAACATGGCGGCGAGCTATGGGCTCTTTCTATTGCTCGGCCGGGCCGTGATGCTGCGTGAGGAGAAGCGCAGCGTCGGCTGGCGTTGGATCTACGTCCCGCTCTATTGGCTGATGATTTCCCTTGCGGCCTGGCGTGCCCTCCTCGAACTACCGAGAAAGCCGTTCTTCTGGGACAAGACGCCTCATGTCCCCGCCGCCGCCAGCGACAGGCTGCGCCGAGTCTAGCACCGTTCAGCCGGTGGTAGGCGGCGCTCAACTTTTCCTTGGACAAGTCGCCAACGTTAGGGCGGAATTAAGCAATGTCCCATTCTATTCGCCGGGACGACGCCGGCCCGTGGGCCGCTGCATGATGCGCATGTCGAGCCTATAGGCATCCCACCATTTCGCAGCCCCGCCTCACCCGGCCCGCACCTGGCCGGTTCAAGCAACTGGACATAGCCATGCTGAAGAACCTTAAGATCCGGACGAAGATCATATCCGTCGTCGCGCTTCTCGGAGCGATCGCCCTCGGGGGACTCGTCTATGTCATCACGGAATTCCGCCGCGCTGACGCCGCATACAGCGCTTTCATCGACAACGAAGCGCTGGCCGCCATGCAGTCGTCTCGCGCCAGCGCTTCGGCAACTGCCGCCGTGCTTCAGTTCACGCTGATCGCCGGGCTCAAGCCGGACACGCCCGCCTTCGACACGGCGATTTCGGCACCGAGCAAAATGCCACAAGCGCGAGAACGCATGGAACAGGCGGCGGCGCTGGTTCCCAGCCGCAAGCAGGCGATTGACGATATTCTCGTCGGGATCGACGAAATGGAGGCGCTTTCCAGCAAGATCGTCGACCTGGCCAAGGCTGGGGATGGTGCGGGCGCGCAGCTCACAGCCAGCATGCTGAATGCAAAGCTGAACGTGGTCACCCCGAAAATGATCGCCAACAACGATGCGCTGATGACACTCTTGAACGATGGCGGTGACGCGCTCTCCGCGACAGTCAACCAACGCATCACGCTCTGTTTCGCTCTGATCGGTCTTGCCGTGCTCGGCGCGCTGGGGCTCAGCGTTTGGATCGCGCAGGCGGGGATCGCCGGACCGATGGTGCGCCTGCGTGACCGGATGGCGCGCCTTGCCGAAGGCGACACGCGAAGCGGCATCGATGGCCTCGATCGGCGTGACGAGATCGGGCAGATGGCCGGTGCCGTCGCCGTCTTCCGCGACAACGCAATCGAACGCGTGCGGCTGGAAGGGGAAGCCGAACAGAACCGCAATCTCAGCGACAGCGAGCGCCGGGAGCGCGAAGCCCAGCGGGCAACCGAGGCCGCCGACCTCTCGCGTGCCGTCGGCGCGCTTGGCGACGGCTTGCGTCGGCTGGCTGCCGGTGACCTTGCGTCGCGGATCGATACGGCCTTTGTCGGCGATCTCGACACACTGCGGCAGGATTTCAACAACTCGATCCAGCGCTTGAACGACACGATGCAGACCGTCGGCACCAACGCCCGCGCGATCACTTCAGGAGCAAGCGAGATCCGCGCCTCCGCGGACGAACTTTCGAAGCGCACCGAGCAACAGGCAGCTTCCGTCGAGGAAACCGCTGCCGCGCTCGAGGAGATCACGACCACGGTGAAGGATGCCGCCAGACGCGCCGAGGAGGCCCGAGGCCTGGTGTCACGCACCCGTACCGGCGCGGAAGCATCCGGCGCGGTCGTCCGCAAGGCGGTGAACGCCATGCAGCAGATCGAGCAATCCTCCGCCGAGATCGGCAACATCATCGGCGTCATCGACGATATCGCCTTCCAGACGAACCTGCTCGCTCTCAACGCGGGCGTGGAAGCCGCCCGCGCCGGTGAGGCCGGCAAGGGCTTTGCCGTCGTTGCCCAGGAAGTGCGCGAGCTGGCACAGCGTTCGGCCAACGCCGCCAGGGAGATCAAGTCGCTGATCACCAAGTCGGGCGACCACGTCCAGACGGGCGTATCGCTCGTCGGGGAAACCGGCAAGGCACTCGATGTCATCGTTCACGAGGTCCAGGAGATCAACCAGCATGTGGACGCGATCGCCGAAGCCGCTCGCGAACAGTCGACCGGCCTGCAGGAGATAAACACCGCCGTCAACACCATGGACCAGGGAACGCAGAAAAATGCTGCCATGGTCGAGGAAAGCACGGCGGCGAGCCACAAGCTCGCAACAGAAGCAGCGACGCTGAACAATCTTCTCGACCAGTTCAAGCTGACCGGCACCGGCGGCTATTCTGCAACCGTTGCCGCCGCGCCGCTGCAAAGCGCTCCGATCCATTCCGCACCGCGGCCCGCCTCCGCGCCGGTCGTCGCCAAGAAGGCGCCGGTTCGCATCGCCACGCCGGGTGTCTCGCGACCCTCCAGCTCCCCGGCAAGGGCACTCGGGCAGAAGCTCGCAAGCGCATTTGGCGCCACTGCGCCGGCCGCGACCCGCGACGACGCGGACTGGACCGAGTTCTAACGCAGGCAAAGCGAAAGGGCGGCTCAACGCCGCCCTTCTAATATCGTCCAGATTTTCAACCAAAAGGCCACGGCGGCCGCGACGACGCGGGCCGCACCGGAAAACCGTTCAAAAAATCAACTCAGGCAAACCCCAGCGGGATCTGCTCGACCTTGCGGCCACGGCCATAATCGCGTTCGTATGATGCGCGATCATCCTCGCGAGCCGAAGCAAGAGCCACTTCCGGCGCGTGATAGCCATCCGCATAGGTGCCGGTATCGCCATTGTCCCGGATTTCGCGCTTTGCCGTGAAAATCTTCAAAAGCATTCTGCCACTCCTCCTGATCATGCCGACAACGACCAACGGGTCGCCGGGTTCCCGTGATAGCGGAGAATAGTTAAAAATTAACTATGTTTATTAGAAGATTGTCAACTACCGACATCTTTCTCGACGCTACCTCTTATGGGCATTCCCTACCTCGCGATTTGACACCTATTGCTTTCGAGATTGCGCCGCCGTTGCATTTCCGTGGCAAGAGGGTAAATGAGCGGATCGTAAATAGGACGCTGGTACCGATCGTGGATATCGGCCCTTGACCAATCCTTCGCTCGTGGTTCTGTGATGAATGCTAGAGTTGTCGTCGTGTTTCCGGTCTATAACGGAGCAGCAACGCTGCGAGAGAGCCTCCAGTCAATTGCGGACCAGGACTTCGAGGACTTCCGCGCCATTATCCTCAACAACTGCTCGACAGATGCGACACCGCAGGTGGCACAGCGCTTCTGCGAGGAAGACCGTCGCTTTTCCGTCGTCGACAACGAAATCCACCTCGGCGCCGAGGACAACTTCGCCAAGGCGGTGAAGATTGGTGCGGGCACGGGCGAATACTTCTGCCTGCGAGCGGCCGACGATCTTTCGTCCCCGGACTTCCTGCGGAAGCTGGTCGAAGCGCTTGACGCCGACAAGACGAAGCTGCTCGCGGCCTGTTCGACAAAAAGCTTCAATGCGAAAGGCTTCAAGCTCAAGCATCCGGCACCGGATATCTTCGATTTCCGAGCGAACTATGCAAAGGGACGCGTGCCACGGAACCTGACGTTTCCGTCGGAGTGGATCTACGGCGTGTTCAGATCCCGATCGCTCGATATACTGATGGCGCGCTGGTACGAACTGGGCAATCCGTGGTGCTTCGCCTCCTACGTCCTGTCGGAGTTTGTCATTCGTGATCTGGTCGCCTATGTCCCCGGCCCGACTTTCGACTTTCGGGAAGGATCAGGTTCGCAGCAAAAGTTTGGCGCGAAGAGGTTTCGTGATAGGTTATCGCAACGACTGACCTACACCCTTGGTTGCTACCGCCTGGTCGACAAACTGCCGCCGGCGGGCCTCCTAGCGAAGGCGAAGTTTTTCAGGATGTGCTGGAACGATGCGCGCCGGAAAACACGCTATAAGCTGCTTTGGATCTTCTAGGAGCACCGTGTATCTTTCATGAAGTACCCGTTTCCCTCCGGTGCGCCCGACCTTGCGCGCTCCCTACTCGATCGTCTCCGAACGGAATACGACACGTTTCGGGTCACTCGTCGCGAAAGGCGCAATCGAACGGATGTGATCATTTCGCCAGCCAACGAGATCCGCCCCCTGACACCGGCAGATGTGCCGCTTGTTTTTGTTACGCACAACGACTCTGCTCTCCTCAACGCGTTCATTCAGCATTATCGCCAACTGGGTGTGACGCGATTCATCTGCGTCGACGACGTTTCGACTGACGGGACAAGAGAGGCATTGCTGAGAGAGCCAGACGTTGATCTCTGGACATCTCCGGTGAGATACGGCCATGCGCGGCGGGGGAGAAGCTGGCGGGAGCGTCTATTCGCCACATACGGCATCGACCGATGGTACGTAAACGTCGATTCCGATGAATTCCTCGTTTACGAGGACTGCTTCAGCAAGCCTTTGCCAGAGCTAATCCGCGCCCTCGAAGCCGGAAACCTCAAGCGCATGGCGGCACCGATGTTGGACATGTATCCCAAGGTGGGCGATATCGCCGACAGTCCCGCCGTTGGTGGCAGACCCTGGGAGTTCTCGCGTTATCTTGACGCAGACAGCTATGAAGCAATGCTCACCAAGCGCGGCATCAGCATCAAAGGCGGCCCCAGGGGCAGAAAGTTTTCGGAAGGCAACGAACTTATAAAATACCCCGTCCTCTACTGGGATAGGGAATGCCACTTTGGAAGCAGCCCGCATCAGCCGCTTCCCTATGGGCGCAATTTTCCGTCGGTCTGGGGTGCCCTTTTGCACTTCAAGTTCTTCACCAATTACAAGGCGAAGATCACAGAGGCGGTGGAAGGCAAACAGCACTACAACTCCTCTGAGTACTATCACAAGATGATGGATGTTCTTCATCGCGACGGGGAGATCGATTTCAGCTATGACCAATCGATCCGCTATGACGGGCCTCAGCAACTGATAGAACGCGGCTTTATGACCAGAATCGACCGCCAACGGTAAGGCCAGGGTAAAGGTGGCCCGGAACTGGTAGCTCCGGGCCCACTGTCATCAATGCCAAGTCTGATGGTCGTACCAGTCGTCGATATCGCGACGCGCGCGATCTCGTTCCAGGCCGTAGCGTTCCTGGATCTTGCCTTCCAACTGGTCGCGCTTGCCGGCAATCTGATCAAGGTCGTCGTCGGTGAGTTTCCCCCACTGTTCCTTGATCTTGCCCTTCATCTGCTTCCAGTTTCCTTCGACGCGGTTCCAATCCATAGCGCTTTCTCCTTGCGTTTCTGCAATAGAAGGTAAACGACCATAGCGTCAGAGTGTTCCGGACGTCGCCCGTTGCTGGCCCGTTCGCGTAAGATGAGTGCGCGCAGCCCATTTATTGTTCAGCTAGGAAACGGCGACATGGAGCGGGTGAAGGGAATCGAACCCTCGTATTCAGCTTGGGAAGCTGCTGCTCTACCATTGAGCTACACCCGCGCTCAACGCAGACTTCCAACAGATGGTTGTTTCTGTCAAGCAGCCAGACGCAGGCATAAGGGATAATGCCTAGGGAATTTTGCCTTCGGGCAAGTGCGGCACACAACAGGCAAAATCGCTGATCGTCCAACCCAGCCGTTCAGATCCGGAAATGTTTCGAGAGCTTCAGGCCCTGGGCCTGATAGTTCGAGCCGAGGCCCGAGCCGTAGAGGCTGGAGGGCTGTTCCAGCATGTGTTCGTAAACCAGGCGGCCGACGATCTGACCGTCTTCGAGGATGAAGGGAACCTCGTGGCTGCGAACCTCCAGCACGGCGCGGCTGCCACGGCCGCCGGCCGGGGCATGACCGAAGCCGGGATCGAAGAAGCCTGCGTAGTGAACGCGGAACTCGCCGACGAGCGGATCGAAAGGTGTCATCTCGGCCGCGTAGTGAGGCGGCACGTGAACAGCCTCGCGCGAAACGAGGATGTAGAACTCGTCCGGATCGAGGATCAGTTCATTGCGGCCGCGGCTATAGAGCGGCTCCCAGAAATCGAAGATATCGTGCTGCGCCTTCTTGTCGACATCGACGACGGCGGTGTGGTGCTTGCCGCGATAGCCGATCAGCCCATCCTTGTCGCCTGCCAGGTCGATCGACAGGGCAATACCGCCGCCAGACACATTCGGCTGCTTGCTGGCGACCAGCGTTTCGGCATCGTGCAGCGCCAGCAATTCCGGCTCGCCGAGCAGTGAGTGACCAACGCGGAAGCGGATCTGCGACAGGCGCGAACCGCGGCGAACGACGATTGGAAAAGTGCGAGGGCTGATTTCGAGGTAAAGCGGTCCGGAATAGCCAACCGGGATCTTGTCGAACTCCTGCGCATAGTCGGTGATGACACGCGTGAAGATATCCAGACGCCCGGTCGAGCTCTTCGGGTTGGCCGAGGCCGACATATCTGCCGGCAGGTCTAGGCGCTCCATCAAGGGAACGATGTAGACGCAACCGGTCTCCAGCACCGCACCTTCGGAGAGGTCGACAACGTGGAGGCTGAGCCGATCGAGCTTGTCGGAAACGAGATGCGATGGACCAGGCATGAAGCTCGCGCGAACGCGAAAAGCCTTAGCGCCCAGCCTGAGATCAAGGCTGGCCGGCTGAATCTGATCGTGATCGAGATCGCGCTCCGAGCTTAGGCGCCCCGCCTCGAAAAGCGCGACTATCGCGCGATCCGCCAAAATTCCTGTTTCGCGAGCCATCATGCCCCATCCATATTTGTCGCAGACAAAACCAAACTCAAGGAATTGACGCAAGCATAGAACGGCAGTATTGCAGCTTTATCCCGTGGTGATTTGGCCGGTCGGCTTGCAGCCACGTTAAACAAGTGGCTAAAAGGACCGGGTGCAAAACCGGTCTGCTTTCGCGACCGGTTTTTTTGTTGTTTGAAAGTGGTGATTCATGAGCAAGACCTGGCGCCCGGCAACCGAACTCGTTCACGGTGGTTCTCTGCGTTCGCAATATGGCGAGACATCGGAGGCAATCTACCTCACGCAGGGCTTCGTCTACGAGAGCGCCGAAGCAGCGGAAGCGCGCTTCAAGGGCGAGACTGAAGGCTATATCTACGCCCGCTACGGCAGCCCCACGAACGACATGTTCGAAAAGCGCATGTGCGCGCTCGAAGGCGCCGAGGAAGCCCGCGCCACTGCCTCGGGCATGGCAGCCGTCACGGCCGCGATCCTCTGCCAGGTGAAGGCAGGCGATCACATCGTCGCCGCCCGCGCCCTTTTCGGCTCCTGCCGCTGGGTCGTCGAGACGCTCGCACCGAAGTACGGCATCGAATGCACGCTGGTCGACGGTCGCTATCTGGAGAACTGGGAAAAGGCGATCCGCCCGACCACCAAGGTGTTCTTCCTAGAGAGCCCGACCAACCCGACGCTCGAAGTGATCGATATCGCCGGCGTTGCCAAGCTTGCCAACCAGATCGGCGCCAGGGTCGTCGTCGACAACGTCTTTGCCACGCCGATCTTCCAGAAGCCCCTCGAGCTTGGCGCCCACGTCGTTGTCTATTCGGCCACCAAGCATATCGACGGCCAGGGCCGCAGCCTCGGCGGCGTCATCCTCTCGGACCGGGAATGGGTCAACGAGAACCTGCAGGACTACTACCGCCATACGGGCCCTGCCATGTCGCCATTCACCGCATGGACGTTGCTCAAGGGCCTTGAAACGCTGCCACTGCGCGTCAAGCAGCAGACTGAGAACGCATCGAAGATCGCCGATTTCCTTGCCGATCAGCCGGAGGTCGCCAAGGTCATCTATCCCGGCCGCAAGGACCATCCGCAGGCAGACATCGTCGCCAAGCAGATGAAGGGCGGCTCGACGTTGGTCGCCATCGAACTGAAGGGTGGCAAGGACGCAGCCTTCGCGCTTCAAAACGCCCTGCAGATTGTCAAGATCTCCAACAATCTGGGCGACGCCAAGAGCCTGATCACGCACCCGGCGACGACGACGCACAAGAACCTGACCGACGAAGCACGGGCGGAACTCGGCATTTCCGGCGGCACCGTTCGCCTCTCCGCAGGTATCGAGGACACCGACGATCTGATCGAGGATTTCGCCCAGGCCCTCGCCAAAGTGAACGCCTGATCAGTGGAGATCGGCCGGATATACTCAGATCCGGCCGACAACCATACGTCCTTTGGTGCAAGCAAGGCGGCCAAAAATCAGGTTTAACAGCCAAAACTTCTTGCTATTACAGGCATTTCGGACGTGATCGACTATCGGTTTATTGACGGATCGGCCATCGTATAAGATACCGGTAACGTATGTTGATTATGGTGTAGGCATGTACCGCGCCCTTACACGAGACATTGAAGTCGTCGTCGAACCTTTTTATCTGGAGGAGCAATCCGATCCGGAAGACGATCGCTATGTCTGGGGCTACAAGATCGTCATCAGCAACAATTCCGACAAGAGCGTGCGGTTGGTGAACCGTTACTGGAACATCACCGACCAGAACGGGATCGTCGATGAGGTCACGGGTGCTGGTGTTGTTGGCGAACAGCCTACGCTCGCTCCGGGCGATACCTATGAGTATTCCTCGGGTTGCCCGCTCGATACGCCATCAGGGCTGATGTTTGGCCACTACCAGATGGAAACGGACGAAGGCGAGCTTTTCGATGTCGAAATTCCCGCCTTCTCTCTGGACTCGCCAGGACTGCTCAGAGTCCTGAACTGATCATTCAGCCGCCTGGGCTACCTCTTCCACCTCGAAGCGATAGGTCGTCGAGCAAAACTCGCAAGTGACCGAGATCGCGCCGTCTTCCTGGCTGGCATCGATTTCTTCCGCCGAGAAGCCCTTCAGCACGCCCTTGATCTTCTCACGCGAACAGCTGCACCGATCGAAGACCTCGCGCGCGTCGTAAACGCGAACGCCGCGCTCATGGAACAGCCTATAGAGCAGCCGCTCAGTGCCGACCTGCGGATCGGTCAACTCGTCGGCGTCGATCGTGTCGACGAGCGAACGGGCTTCCATCCAGGCGTCGTCTTCCTTGTGAGCAACGCCTGCCGTGTCGCCGTCACCGCCGTGAAGATCCGGCTGACGCATGCGCTCCGGCGCTTCCGGCAGGAACTGGGCGACCAGCCCCCCTGCCCGCCAGCGATGGCGCGGCTTGCCGGCCTCGTCGCGGTCGAAGAGTTCAGCGGCGGCAAGGCGCACCCGCGTTGGGATCTGCTCGGACTGGCGGAAATATGTGCCGGCAATTTCCTCAAGCGTCGCCCCGTCAAGTGCAACGATGCCCTGATAAGGTTGGCTGAACTTGCCCTGATCGATTGTGAACGCCAGCATGCCCTTGCCGAGCAGCTGTTCGGGTTCGACCTGGCCGGCAGCAACCGCCTTGTCGAGGAGGCCCTGATTGAAGCGCGCGTAGGCGCGCACGTTCTCGGGCGTCGAGAAATCGCAAACAAGCAGGTCCACAGGGCCATCACCCTTGGTCTGGACCGTAAACTTGCCTTCGAATTTCAGCGACGTGCCAAGCAGCACCGTCAGCACGACGACTTCGGCAAGAAGCCGCGCGACGGGCGCGGGATAGCGATGGCGCTCGAGGATCGCGTCCAGCATCGGCCCGAGCTGGACGGCGCGACCGCGCACATCCAGGCCCTCAACCTGAAAAGGAACGACATGATCATCACCGGCGAAATTGAACTCGCCGAGGGTGGCTGCAGGTTCTGCCATGTTCTTCTCCTAGTCTGAGAGCGGCGGACAAGTGTATCCATCCGCTCGCGCGGCCACGGGCCATTCCGCCCTGATGTGGCATCCAGTATGGTTCAGATCGCGCCCAGGCACCAAGCAAGAATCGACTTCTGCGCATGAAGACGGTTTTCCGCTTCATCGAAGACCACGGATTGCGGGCCATCGATCACCTCGTCCGTGACTTCCTCACCACGATGGGCGGGCAGGCAATGCATGAACAATGCATCCTTGCCGGCCTGTGCCATCAAAGCCGCGTTGACCTGATAAGGCTGGAAGACGTTGTGACCCCGGGCCCGATGTTCCTGATTCATGGAGACCCAGGTATCGGTCACCACGCAATCGGCGCCGGCAACCGCGCGGTCAGCATCGTGACCAAGCATGATTTCGGCGCCCTCATTGCGGGCCCAGTTCAGATAGTGATCCTTCGGCTCCGAACCAAGGGGTACTGCCATGTTCATGCGATAGCCGAAGCGGGCAGCGCCTTCGATCAACGAATGCAGCACATTGTTGCCGTCGCCCGTCCAGGCAACGGTCTTGCCCTTGATGGGTCCGCGGTGCTCCTCGAACGTCATGATGTCGGCCATGATCTGGCAGGGGTGCGTATCGTCGGTCAGCGCGTTGATGACCGGAACAGTTGCGTGCTCCGCCAGCTCCAGCATGCGGGCGTGATCGGTCGTGCGGATCATGATCGCATCGACATAACGCGACAGCACTTTCGCCGTGTCACCGATCGTCTCGGCGCGGCCGAGCTGCATCTCGGTGCCCGACAGGAACAGCGTCTCGCCGCCGAGTTGGCGCATGCCAACGTCGAAGGACACGCGAGTACGCGTCGAGGGCTTCTCGAAGATCATCGCCAGCATCTTGCCTGATAGCGGCTTGTCGCCCTGCCCGGCCTTGAAGGCCTGCTTGCGAGAGATGGCGTCGTTCATGATGAGCCGCAGGTCGGATGCCGCGACGGCGGAAAGATCCAGGAAGTGTTTGGGGGAAGCCATTGTCTTTACCTATCACGCCCGCCTTCTGGCAGGCATTGTCCATTAAGCCGTCTTCTTGACCTTCGAAGCACGCAGGCTTTCGGCTGCGCGTTCGAGGCGGGCCAGGCCGTCGCGGGCTTCGTCAGGCGTAACGACCAGAGGCGGCAGAAGGCGAATGACGTTGTCGCCAGCGGGCACGCCGAGCAAATGGGCATCACGGATCGCCTGCAGCAGTTCGGAGGACGGCACGGCTGCCTTGACGCCGAGCAGCAGTCCCTCGCCCCTGATATCCTCGATGATATCAGGATAGCGATCCTTGAGCGAGGCCAGCCCCTGACGGAAGACCAGCGAGACGTCGCGCACCTGCTGCAGGAAGCCATCCGCAAGGACCACGTCGAGCACGGCACTGCCGACAGCCATGGCCAGCGGATTGCCGCCATAGGTGGAACCGTGGGTACCGGCTTTCATGCCGGAAGCGGCCTCTGCCGTCGCAAGGCAGGCGCCAAGCGGGAAACCTCCGCCGATGCCCTTGGCAACTGCCATGATGTCGGGGGCGGCACCAGACCACTCATGGGCAAAAAACTTGCCGGTGCGGCCCACGCCCGTTTGCACTTCGTCGAAGATCAGCAGCAGACCGTGCTCGTCGCACATTGCGCGGAGCGCCTTCAGAAACTCGTTGGTCGCCGGGCGAACGCCGCCTTCTCCCTGAATAGGCTCGATCAGGATAGCGGCCGTCTCGCTTGTAATGGCAGCGCGAACGGCATCGAGATCGCCGAAAGGAACCTGGTCGAAGCCGGGTGCCTTGGGGCCGAAGCCTTCGAGATACTTCTCCTGGCCGCCGGCAGCGATTGTCGCCAGCGTGCGGCCATGGAAGGCGCCTTCAAAGGTAATGATATGGAACCGCTCGGGATGGCCCTTCGAAAACTGATAGCGGCGTGCGGTCTTGATCGCACATTCCAAAGCTTCCGCGCCGGAGTTCGTGAAGAACACCTTGTCGGCGAATGTCGCCTCGGTCAGCCGCTTCGCGAGCGTTTCCTGACCGGGGATCTCATAGATATTGGACAGGTGCCAGACCTTGTCGGCCTGCTCCTTCAACGCACCCACCACGTGCGGATGGCCGTGGCCGACAGAGGTGACAGCAACGCCCGCGCCGAAATCAAGATATCGCTCGCCCGTTTCGGTGATCAGCCACACGCCCTCGCCTCGCTCGAACCGCAGCGGGGCACGAGAGTAGGTATCGTAAAGCGCGGCTTCAGCCATGGCGCGATCTCCTGTCATTGATTACCAGTGGCCGGACTCCGGCTAAGGAAAGCAGGTCCGGAAAATTAAAAATGCCGCCTTTCGGCGGCGAGCAGCACTATTTACTTTTCGCACTGCGATGTCAACAAAACTGAGGCTTTGCAACATGCGTCAAGCGGCCATCTGAGGCCGCAGGACCTATCAACAACTAATGTTGCAGAAATGACTCTCCCGTCCAGCAAGTTGGGGAAAACTTGAAATTCGATTCGCCGGGATTCAACCGACTCTTGTCACAGAGTCAGCCTCACACTAGGTTAAAACTCAATTACTAGACTGCATGCGGCGGAACTAGTCACCAAAATCGAGCAAGCGTTTCTTGCCTCGGATACGTCCGGGGCAACGGTGAAGGATTCTGCCTACACCAACGCTAATAAGGCGGAGACAGGGGCATGAACTGGACAGACGAGCGCGTTGAAAAACTGAAGAAGCTTTGGTCCGAGGGCCTTAGCGCCAGCCAGATCGCAGCACAACTTGGCGGTGTAAGTCGCAATGCCGTCATCGGCAAAGTCCACCGTTTGAGTTTGCCCGGCCGAGCCAAGGCCGGAGGCTCGACGACGACTGTCAGAACGCCCAAGCGCACCACATCCGCGCCGCGCGCTCCGAACTATGCATCTCGCGTCACCACGCGCACCGTCACCCGCCAGCAGGGTGCGACGATGCTCAAGGAAGAGATCGAAATCGATGCTATCGAGCAAGTCAGCTTCCGCCCGGCCGCAAACGTGGTCGTTCCGATTTCCCGCCGCCTCGGCCTGACGGAACTGACCGAACGCACCTGCAAGTGGCCGGTCGGTGATCCGCTGAAGGACGACTTCCACTTCTGCGGCTGCGAATCTCCGGATAATTCCCCGTATTGCACGTACCACCAGCGTATGGCGTACCAGCCGGTCAACGAGCGCCGCAAGGCAGCCAACCGGGTCGCCTGACCCGGAAGCCGGATAAGGACACAAGAAAACGGGCCCTCGCGGGCCCGTTTTTCGTTGAAGCAGTATGGAGGTCGAGGGAAGCCTCAGGCTTCCATGGAGTATCCGGCACCACGCACGGTGCGGATGACGTCCTGCATGTTGGAGAAGTTCAGCGCCTTGCGCAGGCGGCCAACGTGCACGTCGACAGTACGCTCATCGACATAGATGTCGTGACCCCAAACGCCGTCGAGCAACTGCGAACGCGAGAAAACGCGCCCCGGTGACGCCATCAGGAACTCGAGGAGACGGAACTCGGTCGGGCCGAGGCGAACTTCGCGGCTCTTGCGATGAACGCGGTGCGTCTCGCGGTCGAGCTCGATGTCGCCGCACTTCAAGAGCGTCGAGAGTACCTCGGGCTTGGCACGACGCAGCATGGCCTTGACGCGGGCGACAAGCTCCGGCGTCGAGAACGGTTTGACGACGTAGTCATCGGCGCCGGTGGAGAGGCCGCGAACGCGTTCGCTTTCCTCGCCGCGCGCTGTCAGCATGATGATCGGCAGGCGCTCGGTTTCCGGCCGCATGCGCAGGCGGCGGCAGAGTTCGATGCCCGACACGCCCGGGAGCATCCAATCGAGGATCAGCAGGTCCGGCGTGCGTTCCTGCAGCCGGATCTCGGCCTCGTCGCCGCGCAGGATGGTATCGACCTCGAAGCCTTCAGCTTCAAGGTTATAGCGAAGAAGCACGCTCAGCGCTTCTTCATCTTCAACGACAGCTACTTTGGGTATCATTCGTTTCGGTCTCCTGGGGGCACGGTCGCGGAACGATTATTCCGTGACGGCGCCGACGGTGTTGGCGGTATCGTCCTTCGGACGTTCGCCTTCCGGCTGGGCACCGGTGGCCATGTAATAGATGGTTTCGGCAATGTTGGTCGCGTGGTCGCCGATACGCTCGATGTTCTTGGCGCAGAACAGAAGATGCGTGCAGCTGGTGATGTTGCGCGGATCTTCCATCATGTAGGTGAGCATCTCGCGAAACAGCGAGGTATACATCGCGTCGATTTCCTCGTCGCGTTCGCGGATCGACTTTGCCTTGTCGGCGGCCCGGCTCGTGTAGACGTCGAGCACTTCCTTCAGCTGGACGAGTGCCAGTTCGGAGAGATGCTCGAGGCCGCGAGCGAGCTTGCGCGGCACGCCGGCGCTCTGGACGGCAATGACGCGCTTGGCGGTGTTCTTGCCAAGATCGCCGACGCGCTCGAGGTCAGCCGCAATGCGGATCGAGCCCATGATTTCGCGAAGATCGGCGGCCATCGGCTGGCGACGGGCGATGGTAACGATCGCCTTGTCACCAACCTCGCGTTCGGCGTGATCGAGGATCACGTCGTCGGAGATGACCTTCTGGGCCAGAGCCGTGTCGCCGTTGACGAGGGCGCGAACCGCATCCGAGACCATCTGCTCGGCCAAACCGCCCATTTCCGAGATACGGCGGGACAGGAACTTCAGATCGTCATCGTAGGCAGAAAAGATATGTGTCGATGCCATAGGGCTCATCCTTGAATATGGTGAGGGTTACCGACGCCGGCGATCAACCGAAGCGGCCCATGATGTAATCCTGGGTGCGCGGGTCATCCGGGTTGGTGAACATCTTGTCGGTATCGTTCTCCTCGACGAGGTTGCCGAGGTGGAACATGGCCGTGCGCTGCGAAACGCGGGCGGCCTGCTGCATCGAGTGCGTCACGATGACGATGGTGTAGTTCTCGCGCAGCTCGTGGATCAACTCCTCGACCTTCGCCGTCGCGATCGGATCGAGGGCCGAGCACGGCTCGTCCATCAGGATCACTTCAGGGCTGACCGCCACTGCGCGGGCGATGCAAAGGCGCTGCTGCTGGCCGCCGGAAAGACCGGTGCCTGCTTCATGAACGCGATCCTTCACCTCGTTCCACAGACCGGCGCGCTGCAGGCTGTGTTCGACGATCTGGTCCATGTCGGCCTTCGACTTGGCGAGGCCATGGATGCGCGGACCATAGGCGACGTTCTCGTAGATCGTCTTGGGGAACGGGTTCGGCTTCTGAAACACCATGCCAACACGTGCGCGGAGCTCCACGACGTCAATATCAGGATCGTAGATATCGTCGCCATCGAGCGTGATCTTGCCGGTGACGCGGCAGTTTTCGATGGTGTCGTTCATGCGGTTCAGGCTGCGCAGGAAGGTGGACTTACCACAACCCGACGGCCCGATGAGCGCTGTCACGGTATTCTCGCGGATGTTCAGCTTCACGTCGAAGAGCGCACGCTTCTCGCCGTAGTAAACCGAGACGTCCTGGCCGATCATCTTGTAGGGAATGGTATTCATCTTCTGATCAACCGCTTTCTCAACTGCTGCTTCCGTCAACATGTTCATAATGTCTACTCCGTTTACCAGCGGCGCTCAAAGCGACGACGCAAGAGGATGGCTCCGAGGTTCATGACGATCAGGAACAGGAGCAGGACGATGATGGCGCCAGAGGTACGCTCGACGAAAGCGCGCTCGGCTTCGTTGGCCCACATGTAGACCTGCACCGGAAGAGCCGTCGACGGATCCATGGGGGTTGCCGGGGCATTGGCCACGAAAGCGACCATGCCGATCAAGAGGAGCGGCGCGGTCTCGCCGAGCGCGTGCGCCAGGCCGATGATGGTGCCGGTCAGGATGCCGGGCATCGCAAGCGGCAGCACATGATGGAAGACCATCTGCATCTTCGAAGCGCCAAGACCCAGAGCCGCAGCGCGGATCGACGGCGGGACGGCGCGCAGAGCAGCACGGGTCGCGATGATGATCGTCGGCAGCGTCATCAGCGTCAGCACCAGACCGCCAACCAGCGATGCGGAACGCGGCAGACCAGCGAAGTTGATGAAGACTGCAAGGCCAAGCAGACCGTAGACGATCGAGGGAACGGCCGCGAGGTTGTTGATGTTGACTTCGATCAGGTCCGTCAGCTTGTTCTTCGGCGCAAACTCTTCGAGGTAGATCGAAGCGGCAACGCCGATCGGCAGCGAAAGGACCAGGACGATCAGCATCAGGTAGAGCGAGCCGATCAGCGCGACGCCGAGACCGGCCGCCTCGGGACGGCTGGAATTGCCGTTTACGAAAAGCCCAGTGTTGAACTGCTTGTGCAGCGCGCCGCTTTCGGCCAGCTGGTTCATCCAGCCAACCTGCCTGTCGTTCACCTTGCGGTTCTTCTCGTCGACCTTAAGATCGATCTGCCCCTTGTTGGCGGAGTCGATGTTGGCGTCGGCCAGCAGCGTCACATTGACGGTCTTGCCGATGAGGGACGGGTCGGCGACGACCATGTCGCGCAACTGGATGGGAGCTCCCTTGGAGATCATCGCGGCCGCGTCACGGACCTCAGGGCGGCTCGACGCATTGATACCAAGCGCTTTGACCATCGCATCGCGGATGAGCACCGGATAGTTGGCGGCAACGAGCACCGACGGATCGGTCGCGCGCTTGTTGTTCGGGTCGAGCGTCTTCTCGCTGAACTCGATCGGCAGCGTGATCGCCGTCTGCTGGAAGGCCGTGTACCCCTTGCTGATGACGCTCGTGAGCAGGATCGCCAGGAAGATCAGGCCGAAGGAGATTGCCGCAATGCCATAGGCACGGAAGCGGCGTTCGGCTGCGTAACGGCGCTTGAGGCCGATATCGCGGCGTTCAGGTGCCTTGGAGACAACGACACCCTGAACCGGAGAAACAATATCCGTCATTCGTACTGCTCCCGGTATTTGCGCACGATGTAGAGCGCATAGATGTTGAGGCAAAGCGTGATGAAGAACAGCGTGATGCCCAAAGCAAATGCAACGAGCGTCTGCGGCGACGTGAACTCAAGGTCGCCGGTCAGCTGGTTAACGATCTTGACCGTCACCGTCGTCATCGGCTCGAACGGATTGATCTGGATGCGGGCGGCAACACCGGCGGCGAGCACGACGATCATCGTTTCACCGATGGCGCGTGAGGCGGTCATCAAGAGAGCACCGACGATGCCGGGAAGCGCTGCTGGAAGCACGACCCTCTTGATCGTTTCCGAGCGCGTTGCGCCGAGACCGAGCGAACCGTCACGCAGGGCGCGCGGGACGGCCGTGATGATGTCGTCCGACAGGGACGAAACATACGGGATCAGCATGATGCCCATGACGATACCTGCGGTCAGAACGCTCTGCGCCTGAATGAAATTCGCATAATTGCCAGTCAGGAGACCACTGACCTGCGCGGACAGATCACGCAGGAACGGACCGACCGTGACGAGGGCGAAGAAGCCGTAAACGATCGTCGGAATACCGGCGAGAACTTCGAGCAGCGGCTTGGCAATCGAGCGGACCTTCGGTGCTGCGTACTCAGCCATATAGATCGCAGCGAAGAGACCAACGGGCGCCGCCACCAGCATGGCAACGAAACCGATGTAGAGCGTGCCGAGCAGGAGCGGTATCAAGCCGAACTGGCCGAACGACGAGCTGCCGGCGCCGGCAAAGCGGGGATCCCACACCGTTCCGAAGAAGAAATCCGCAGCGGGAACAGCCGCGAAGAAATGGGCGGCCTCCGTCAACATCGACAGGACGATGCCGATGGTCGTCAGGATGGCGATCGAGGATGCCAGGAGCAGGCCCCAGAGCATAACGCGCTCGACGCGGTTTCGTGCGCGGAAGCGCGGAGCGATCTCGCGAAGTGCATAGAAAGCACCGGCAACGGCGAGGACAAAGACGATCGCCGTCATGACCAGGCGGCTGGAGCCGGTTTCGGCGTTCAGCTTCTGGGCCGCTTCGATCATATAGGGTTGCGGCTGGCCTGCGAGCGGAACGCCCTTGGCCGCGAGCTTGGCCTGGAGACCAGCCGGATCGCCGGCAGCGCCGCTGATCTCGTCCGACGTCAACAGCGGCAAGCCGCGCGCGATCGCGCTGACCATGCCGTAGTTCAAGTTCTGCTGGGCGGCGGGCTGCGCCTTGATGTCGTCCGGAAATGATCCGCGGATTGAGGACTCGATGATCGAGGGGCTGATCGCCAACCAGGCGCACAGCACGATCAGCGCCGGCAGGACCGTCCAGATCGCCGCATAGGCGCCATAATAGCCCGGCCGCGAATGCAGTGCGGAGGATTTGCCCCCGGCAAGCGCCGTGGCGCGGCTGCGCGCTGCCAGGTAGGCAACGGTGCCCAGCACCACAAGACACAAGAGTATGATGGATGTACTCATTCGTTGAGGTCCCCAGGCCCTTTGATTCCAAAAGCGGAAACGGCAGGCGGACCGTCCGGCTTTCAAACTTGGAGAAGTTCAAGCCCTGTCCCGACAGACGCCTGGACAAGGCAATGCCGGCGCGATCTGGCGATCGCGCCGGCAAAGTCAATTACATGGTCTTGCCGTCTTCGACAGACTTGCGGATCGCATCGCGCTCTGCGTCCGGAGCGGCAACGAGGCCGTATTCAACGAGCGGGCTATCAGGACCGATCATCTGCTCGGAAACGAAGAAGTTGACGTATTCCTTCAGACCCGGGATGACGCCGAGATGTGCCTTCTTGACGTAGAAGAACAGCGGGCGGGAAACCGGGTACGTGCCGTTGGAGATGGTTTCCGTCGACGGAACGATACCGTTGACGGTCGCAACCTTCAGCTTGTCGGCGTTGTTTTCATAGAAGGAAAGGCCGAAGACGCCAACGCCGGTCTTGTTGGCAGCGATGCGTGCCAGCGTTTCCGGATAGTCACCGTCGATGTCGACGGCAGCGCCGTCCTTGCGGACCGCGACGCAAGCCTTGGTCTGAGCGGCCTTGTCGGTGATTTCCTTGGCGATCACGTCGAGAGCGCCTGATGCCTTGCAGCCAGCCTGAAGAACGTTCTGTTCGAAGACTTCGCGGGTGCCGTGCTTTTCGCCCGGGATGTAGGCAGCGATATCAACAGCCGGGAGAGCCGGGTTGACTTCCGACCACTTCTTGTAGGGGTTGGCGACGAGCTTGCCGTCAACAACGACCTGAGCAGCCAGAGCCTTGTAGATGTCGGCCGGAACGTAGGCGACGTCAGGGTTCGACGAGTCGGTTGCGAAGACGATGCCGTCGTAGCCGATCTTGACTTCCTGGATGTCGGTTACGCCAGCGGCCTTGCAGGCTTCCAGTTCCTTGGCGTTGATCGGGCGCGAAGCGTTGGCAACGTCGATGGTGTCAGGGCCGACGCCCTTGCAGAATTCCTTGAGGCCAGCGCCCGTGCCGCCCGATTCGACGACCGGCGTCTTGAAGTCTGTGAAGGTTTCACCGAAGGTTTCGGCAACGATCTTGGCGTAAGGCAGGACGGTGGACGAGCCAGCAACCTGAACCTGGTCGCGAGCAGCGGCCGCGCCAGCGAAAGCGGCGGAAGCGGCAAGTGCGGCGACCGTGAGTTTAAAAGCGTTCATAACAATCTCCCGGGCATATAGCGGTCTGAGTGCGGCCTTGAGCGGCCCTTGACGGTGCCGTCTTCATCAGCGGCCCACTCTCTTTAGCCCCTGATGACCAGAGCTTTTATGTCATTTTGACGAAACATTTGTGACAGCTTATGTATCTGAATTATTTTACAAAAATTACATACGACCGCTAGATGCCTACAGTTTTATGTCAAAACCGCACGGTAAAGCTCGTTCCCTTGCCAACTTCGGACTTCACGATCAGGCGGGCGCGATGGCGCGTCAGGATGTGCTTGACGATGGCAAGGCCGAGACCAGTGCCCTTCTTGGAACGGCTGTCCTCGATGCTGACACGGTAGAACCGCTCCGTGAGGCGCGGCACATGCTCAGCCGGAATGCCCGGCCCCTTGTCGACGACCGTAACCTCCACAGGTTCACCTGAAACATTCTTCAGGAAGACATCAACCGTCTTACCCTCCTGCCCATACTTGCAGGCGTTTTCCATGAGGTTTTCAAAGACCTGAACCAGTTCGTCGCGATCCCCGAGCACCTCCGCCTTGCCCTCGGGAAGATGGAGCGCAATCTCAACACCAACGTCATTTGCAAGCGGCACCAGCGAGTCCCTGACGTGCCCGAGCAGCGGAACAAGATCGACTTTCTCGTCGGGGGCTATATGCGACTTCAGTTCCAGCCGCGATAGCGACAAGAGGTCATCAACCAGACGGCTCATGCGCGTCGTCTGATCCAGCATGATGCCGAGGAAGCGCTCCTGCGCCTTCGCATCATTCCTGGCAGGCCCCTGGATGGTCTCGATGAAGCCGCGGAGCGACGCCAAAGGCGTGCGCAATTCGTGGCTTGCGTTAGCAACGAAGTCAGAGCGCATCCGATCGATACGGCGCACTTCGGAAATGTCCCTGAAGGAAAGCAGGAAGAAGCGCTCGTCCGTAGGCTGCTGCCCGTCAAGTTCCACTGGCGCGCTGCGGACGATGTAAACGCGCTCGGACGGCAACCGTTCGGAGTGCTCGATCTGGTTGGGAGCATTGGTCGCGATCGTTTCACCGATCATGTCGAGGATGCCCGGTGAGCGCAGGCGCGCAGAAATATGCGCGCCGATGGCGGCCTCCCCGAAGGCCTTTTCTGCTGCGCGGTTCTGATAAAGCAAGGAGGCATCGCCGGAAAGCACCATGACGGGAATATCGAGCGCCGCCAGGGTCGCCGACACCTCTCCGAGGCGGCTGCGCGAGATATCAACGACCTCGGGCACGGGCTCCTGCCGCTCTTCCCGAACCACCGGTGGAGCATGCCACAGCGCCGTGGCAACCATGACCGTCAAAAGACCCAGCACCGCCCATTTGTTGGCGCCTGCGGCAAGAGCGATCAACGCGGTCAGCAATGCCACCAGCAGGACCGCGCGCTCCTGCCGAATGCGCGCAATCACGCTACGTGTCCATGGCGTCTCGTCTTCCAACTGTCCCTCGCAATCCCGACTCGTGCTTTTGTCTTCAAACTCTGCCTGATAGCCGCGAATCATGACAGAAATTTTCGGGCGCAGCCAAGAGACAAAAAGCTTGCGACGGCAACGAACAGAAATTTCTCCGATCTGAAAGATGTTTGATTTTCAAAAGAAAATATGATCGCCTATGGTCGACGACGCCCAGAGCGGGGGAGAAGCCATGGCCGATGATGTCGAAAGCAGAGCCGTCGAACTGGATATCCGGGGAAAGAAGCGTGTCTTCGACGTGGACGATCCCGTCCTGCCGGACTGGGTGGACGAGGAGGCACTGCAATCCGGCGGCTACCCCTACAACAAGAAGCTCCACGAAGAGGAATATCTCGAGGACCTGGAGAAGCTGCAGATCGAACTGGTGAAGGTACAGTTCTGGCTGCAGGCCACCGGCAAGCGCGTGATGGCTCTCTTCGAGGGGCGCGACGCAGCCGGCAAGGGTGGTGCGATTTCCGCCTCGTCGGCGCATATGAACCCACGCCTTGCCCGCGTGGTGGCCTTGACCAAGCCCACGGAGCGCGAAGCCGGCCAGTGGTATTTCCAGCGCTACATCGCACAGTTTCCGACCGCGGGAGAATTCGTTCTCTTCGACAGATCCTGGTACAACCGCGCGGGCGTCGAGCCTGTCATGGGCTTCTGCACGCCCAAGCAATATGAAGACTTTCTGAACCAGACGCCGCAACTCGAGAAAGTCATCGCGCACGAAGGCATCTTCTTCTTCAAGTTCTATCTCGACATTGGTCGCGAGATGCAGCTGAAGCGGTTCCATGACCGGCGGCACGATCCGCTCAAGGTCTGGAAGCTGTCTTCGATGGATATCGCAGCGCTGACGAAATGGGGCGACTACAGCGAAAAACGCGACCGGATGCTGAAGGAAACGCATACGGAATTCGCGCCCTGGACCGTCATCCATGCCAACGACAAGCGACGAGCCCGGCTGAACCTCATTCGTCACATGCTGAAGTCGATGGACTACGACGGCAAGGACAAGGATGCGATCGGCAAGCTCGACGACAAGATCATCGGCTCGGGCCCCGGCTTCCTGAAGTAGCCTATTGGCCGGGCAGGATCCGCACGGCGTAGAGATTTATGCCGCGCGCCTTGCCGTCGACATCACTGTTGATCATCAGACTTCCGGCAGAGTTCGGCGCCAGTGAGCGATCGAACCGAACCTGAAGAAGCACGTCCGACTTCTGCCGTGTAACGGAGAAGCGATGGCGGGCACAGTCACCGAGCGACTGGAAGTCGCACTCAACGGTGATCTGCGTCGGCTCATCGGATGTCGATTGCAGCGTCAGAGCTATCGTCGACGACTTGCCAGCCAATTGCTGCAGGACCTCAGCCGGGACTGTGATGGCTACATTGCCTTCGCTGCCATTGCTCTGCGAGATCAGGCGAACCGCAGGACCCTCGTTTTCGGCGACATTCTGGATTTGGGCTTGCGCGCCGGGTTTGATCTTGGCCGCATCGGACGGCTTGAATACCTCTATCCAGTCGGCAGAAAAGGAGTTCTGCGGGTCGATCGAGACGGGTGCTGCGTTGTCGCCGGCAGCAGCACTCTCATCGGCGCCATCGAAATCCTCCGGCTGCGTGGTTGCCGGCGGGTTGGCAACGCTTGTATCGCGTTCCGCGGCAGTCATCAGAAGACCCGAGGTGTAGGCCCACCACGCACCCATGCCGATAAATGCAAGCAATACGCAGGCGACGAGCAACCGGGAGAAGAACTTGCGCGGCTTGCGCCGAACGGCTGCTCGCTCCGGCCGAAAATCCATCTGAGCCGGCTTGCTTTCCGCAGCGACCGCCTCTGCGACCGGAGGCGCCGCAGCGAGATGATCGCCGCTGCCTGCATGCACTCCAGCGAGGCTCGCCTCGTCGTCGAAACGCGGGTCTCTTACCGAGTGCTCGCGCGTTTCACCGCCGAGCGAGACGTTCGACGCATCATCCTCAACGACATGGCCGGTCGGCTTGCGCATCTCCACCACTGGTGGAACGGGAACCTCCGGAGGCCCCTGGCGGGGATGGAGCCGCTCGCGCTCCTCCGCCTCGATCATGTGGATCGTCGTTTCAAGCTTGTGGCGGTGATAGGCAACCGCTTCGCTGTCGGTGATGTCCTGCTTGCGGAGACCGGCTTCAAGTGCCTGGCGCGCGGATTGATAAATCTTTGCACGGACTTCGGGATTGTCGCGATCGGCATTGCTGAGCGCCGTTCTGATGGCCGTTTCTAATCCGCTCACGTCCGGTCCTTTACTCTGAGACTGGGCATCGTACTTAACAAGTCATTAATGCGGTATCTGTTGCCACGGCAAATCGCAAGCCTCACCCCGCATCCGGTGTGCATCGGCGGGGGATAACGCAGGGTTGCCGCCCGCCATCCCGCGTCATTTGAAAGAATAGCCGATATTTGCGGAATCGGTAGAGCGACCTTTTCCAGTGCCAAAGTCTCTGCTATCACATTGACGTTTTCGTAAACGTCAATTCACGGTGTTTCATGGCCCTTCCCCCGATCCTGACCCAGAACCTCAGACTGCCGGTCGTTGCCTCGCCGCTCTTCATCATCTCGCATCCGGCACTGACCCTTGCGCAATGCAAGGCGGGGATCGTTGGCTCCTTTCCCGCTCTGAACGCACGGCCGGAGAGCCAGCTCGACGAATGGCTTGCCATGATTACCGAGGATCTCGCCGCTTACAACGCGGCAAATCCCGACAAGCCGGCCGCCCCGTTTGCCGTCAACCAGATCGTCCATATGTCGAACAAGCGGCTGGAGCACGATCTCAGGCTTTGCGTGAAGTACAAGGTGCCCGTGGTCATCTCGTCGCTCGGGGCCGTGCCCGAAGTGAATGCGGCAGTACATTCCTACGGGGGCATCGTGCTCCACGACGTCATCAACAATCGCCATGCGAACTCTGCCATCCGCAAGGGAGCGGACGGGCTGATTGCCGTTGCGGCCGGCGCTGGTGGACACGCGGGCACGCTTTCTCCTTTTGCCCTCGTCCAGGAGATCCGCGAATGGTTTGACGGTCCGCTGCTGCTTGCAGGCGCGATTGCCAATGGCGGCGCGATCCTTGCGGCGCAAGCAATGGGCGCCGACATGGCCTATATCGGCTCGCCGTTCATCGCGACGGAAGAGGCGCGCGCCTCGGAAGCCTACAAGCAGGCGATCGTCGACGGCATGGCTGGTGACATCGTCTATTCCAACTACTTCACCGGCGTGCATGGCAACTACCTCAAGCCCTCGATCAAGGCCGTCGGCCTCGACCCTGAAAACCTGCCGGTGGCGGATCCATCGAAAATGGATTTCGAACAGGCCGTCGGCGGCGCCAAGGCATGGAAGGACATCTGGGGCAGCGGACAAGGCATCAGCGCCATCAAGGCCGTCGAACCCGTCGGCAGGCTCGTGGATCGGCTAGACGCCGAGTATAAAGCTGCGCGGGCACGACTACTGCGCTAGGGGAGAAGACAGATTTCCACAGCGCTGTTCTTTTTTGCCGAAGAGATGACAGGGCGCTTGAAATCTTCAAACAATGGCTGTATCAGCCCCATGCAAATCGCGGGCCGCATCGTTCGGCCCTCGGGATTGCCGCTTTAGCTCAGTCGGTAGAGCACATCATTCGTAATGATGGGGTCACGTGTTCGAGTCACGTAAGCGGCACCATTCTCCTCTCTCAAATTCATTGCCCTCTTCAAGATTGATTGCAAATGGCCTGGGACGTTTGAAGTCGCGGCCGTGCCCTTCCTGTGCTCCTGCCCAATTCACTGGCAAATATCACTATCGATTTAGTTGCAAAAACCTGTGCCGGTCGCTTCGCGGCCAAGCACACCCGTATTCCGTGGGCCCGGCTAGTGAATTTCCCTATTTCCTTAGGCAAGCTTTGGACGGCGCACGCCTATGGCGATGCGCTACTGCGCTTCCCCGCCCTCGTTTCTTCGTGGCTGTTTTGCCGTTTGGAGGGCGAAGGTTCGAGCAGACAAACGCTTGGCGCCAAGGCTCGCTAGTCGCCATTCGAAATGTCTGCCATTCTTTGTGCAATGAGAGCCAATTCCATACGGTTCCTTGCGCTGGACTTTCGGAGCAGACTGGACACGCGGACTTCACGTTGCACAGGGTAGTGTGCCCGTCGCGTCGGCGGTCGCTCGATTTCCCATGCCACGCCCCAGGCATTCCAATACCTGTCGCTCCTTGGGAGACAACGCCGACAATGGATCGCCAATCGCTTACCGCTGGGCGCGCCCTCTCATTCCAGCAACCAGACCAGGCAGAACCTCGAGAAGCGGATGAGGAACCAGCGAACGCTGATGGTCCCGGTGCCCTGCGCGTACAAGCTCCGTCCATAAGCCCCAGGGGCACAGACCTAATGCTGCTGCATATATTAGCCTTATTGATAATTCGCCCGACATATACTTTGGCGAAAGCGTCGGTATCCTGCAGCCGCATCGAAATTCACTGCATATCCATGCTCATATGCGGTTCGGAGGTATGCGAAATGTCGGGCTACGCGCGTCGAGAACTAGTAGCGGGTATCGGCATGCCGGTTGCCAAGCCGTCGGCTCGATGGTGGCAAACCTTGCCGGCCGCACTTGCCATCAGCCTGGCCTTCGCGGTGCCGCTTTCTCTCTCCATGACTCCGCCGCTTATCGACCTGCCGACGCATGTCGCCCGTTATCATGTTGAACTCAACATCGATTCAAGCGCGGCGCTGCAGCACTACTTCTCCTTCGCGTGGCGGTTCATACCCAACCTCGGCCTCGATATTCTGATCATTCCACTTGCGGCGCTCGTCGGATTGCAGGCGGGCGTTGCCCTGCTCGTCGCATTGATCCCCGTGGCCACCGTGTTCGGCCTGATGTGGATTGCCCGCGAGGCGCACGACACGCCGCCACCGACCGCACTCTTCGCGTTGCCCCTGGCCCTTTCCTATCCGCTGGTCTTCGGCTTCGTGAACTCATGTCTGGCGACGGCCCTCGCCTTGGTCGCCTTCGGCTGGTGGCTTCGACTTTCCCGGCAGGGACGCTATCGCCTTCGGGCCCTCGCCTTCGCGATCATTGCCCCCGCCATTCTCACCGCGCACATCATCGGCTACGGCACCTTCGGACTGTTGGCATTTGGCTCGATACTTGGACAGCGCAGGGCCGAAGGCGTTTCGAACGCGCGCGCTGCCCGTGAAGCTGTTGTCGCCTGTCTTCCGATCGCCTGGCCACTCGTCCTGTTGCTGCTATGGCAGACCAGTTCAGGGGCGACGACGACCGGCTGGATGAACTGGCAACTCAAGGCAATGTGGCTGATAATGATACTGCGTGATCGCGTGCAGTGGATCGATGTCGCGAGCGTACTCGTGTTGTATGGCGTGGCTACACTGCCCGTATGGCGCAGGCGATCTTTCACGATCGCCCCAGCACTCGGCGTCCCTGCTTTACTGCTCTGGTGCGCTGCGCTCGGGCTGCCCACGCGAATGATGGGCTCCGAGTTTGCGTCCGTGCGTCTCATTCCCTTCGCGCTTGCGATCACCATTCTTGCCGTCCGCCCACGCCAGGAGCCGGCCGCCTGGATCGCACCTATCGCCCTGTGTTTCATCGCGCTGCGGCTCGGGCTCACCATCGCCTCAGCTGCAGCGGCGGACGCGCAAATCAAACACGAACTCCTCGCTCTGGACCATGTGAAGCCAGGCAGCACAGTGGCTGCGTTCCGATTGCTTCGCTGCGAACGGGAATGGGCACCGCCGCGCCTTCGCCACCTTGCCAGCTACGCGACAACGCGACGTGACGCACTCGTAAACGATCAGTTCGCCGAGGTCGAAAGCCAGCTACTCGCCATCCGTCCGTCGGGAAATCCGTTTGGCGGAAGAGCCTTACCTATCCCCGGTGTGTTCGAACACGAGTGCGATCGATGGGAACTACCGACCCTCAGTGCTTCGCTTGCGGCATTGCCTCACTCTGGGCTGGACTATCTCTGGCTGGCCGATGTGCCTGCCAATCTCCGGCCCACGGACCGGCGCTTCACACCCGTATGGCAGGACGGCAAAACCATTCTTTATTACGTTTCGAACGTTGCTGCTGCATCGGATACCAATCCGGTCCCGGCTCGTAACCAAACGGATAATAATTGACGGCCTTTCCCGGGCGGCATAGAACGATGCAACACTTCGCGCCGGCGTACGACCCTACCTAGCCGACCTGCCGAGCATTTCCGGCACGTTTCGCGGAGTATCCGGAGAAGATGTCATGTCTGATACTGCTCAGCGCTCGAACCGTGCGCTCGTCGTCGCCATCATCATGCTGGCCACGTTCATGGTCGCCATCGAGGCCACGATCGTGGCAACTGCGATGCCCAAGATCGTCGGGCAGCTGGGCGGTTTTGCCTATTACAGCTGGGTGTTCTCGGCGTTTCTCCTGGCACAGTCGACGACAACCGTGATCTACGGCAAGCTTTCGGACATCTTCGGGCGCAAGCCGGTTTTGATCTCAGGCATTCTGATCTTTCTTTTTGGCTCGCTGCTCTGCGGCTTCGCCTGGTCAATGACGTCTTTGATCGTGTTCCGGTTGCTGCAGGGATTGGGCGCCGGGGCGATCCAGCCAGTGACAATGACGATCATCGGCGACCTATTTACGCTCGAGGAGCGTGGTCGGGTGCAAGGGTTCATGGCAACGGTGTGGGCTACATCGGCGGTTGTCGGACCGCTCGCCGGCGGCGTGATCGTCGATAGCGTTTCCTGGGCGTGGATCTTCTGGATCAACCTGCCGATCGGCATCGTCTCGATCGTCGCGTTCGCCGTCTTCCTCAAGGAGTCGGTCGCACACAAGCAGGCAGAGATCGACTATCTCGGCGCTAGCCTGTTCTCGATCGCCGTCATCTCATTGCTTGTCATCCTGACAGAGGCAGCGGACGCCGAGGCGTGGGTGCTGGTGCTGCTTGCCGTGGTCTTCTTCGTTACTGCGGGCCTTTTCCTGCGCCAGGAGAAGCGCGCGGCGGAGCCGATCATTTCCATTGCTCTCTGGAGCCGCAGGCTGGTCGCTACCAGCAACGCGGCCACGCTGCTCGCCGGGATGGCCTTGATCGGCCTTTCGACCGTGTTGCCGATGTACGTCCAGGGCGTCCTCGGACGATCGTCGATCGTTGCCGGCTTCACGCTCACCATGCTGGTTGTCGGCTGGCCGCTGGCGGTGATGCTTTCCAGCCGTTTCTTCAAGGCATTCGGGATCCGACGCACGCTGCGGGTCGGCAGCCTGATGTTTCCGTTCGGTGCATCTTTCCTGCTTTTCCTGACGCCGGACAGCCATCCAGCCCTTGCGGGCGCGGGCTCTTTCTTCATGGGCTTCGGCATGGGGCTGATCAGCCTTACCAGTATTGCGCTCGTACAGGACAGCGTCGAATGGTCGATGCGAGGCAGCGCCACGGCATCCATCATCTTCGCCCGAAGCCTTGGCAATACGCTCGGAGCAACCGTGCTTGGCGCCATCCTCAACGCCGGCATCAGCCATTATGCCGCCGGCGACGCCGCGAACTCGCTGCACGATGTCCTGAACCAGCCGAGCGGACTTTCCGAACTGGCCAGCGACCCAGCCATCCGGGCGGTCTTCGATGCCTCGCTTCACTGGACGTTCTGGGGTGTCGCGGTGGTCGCCGTACTGACGTTCCTATCGGCCTGGCTCATTCCGGTGGGACGCGAGCACGGCCGGACATTGGCGGCGGCAGCCGCCAGCGAGGCGTAGCATTAGAACCTCTACCCAGCCTCGTTTGTTGTTCGGAAACGAATAATCCGGCGGACTGAAGTGTCATTTTTCAAGGAACCACTTCGGTTCTCCTTCGTTGGTCTCACATCAATGAAGGAGAATTGACATGCGAAAGACACTTGTGAACTGCACTGTTGCAGCGATGGCGCTCTGTACGTTCGTCGCTCCCGCCATGGCCGAAAGCGTGTTCGTCACGCGTGAACGAGGCTACGACGACTACGACCGGGCGCGTCCCGCAATCACGATCAACGAGCATGGCATCAGGCTCGGCGCAGTACGCGACCGCGACCGCGACCGCGACCGCGACCGGTATTATCGCGATGACTGCTA
Organism: Rhizobium cauense; assembly: GCF_019511525.1. Lineage (GTDB taxonomy): Bacteria > Pseudomonadota > Alphaproteobacteria > Rhizobiales > Rhizobiaceae > Rhizobium > Rhizobium cauense. The sequence continues at coordinate 165,616 of NZ_JAEUAT010000001.1, forward strand.
CACAAAGACTATCCGGACTGTGACTGACGATGGCGACGAGGTTACCAAAACCGTACGCCGTTGCAGGTAACCGCGTTCAGCGGCCCTCCAATCTGCCTACCGATGTGCCTGAATGCGGTAGTGACCTCGTCGGACACACAGCAGGAAATGCAGATGAACCAAACCCGACCGCGGTCGGGTTTCCTTTGTGGTTACTCCTCGCCACGAATGCCATCCAGAGGCATCTGAGGGAGCGATTGCAACAAAGTCTGGCGAGCCGAGCGCAGATGAAGTCGACAGGAAAAGTCGATTGCCGCCTGATCTCGGGACTCCAGCGCGGCGATGTAATCGAGATGCTCGTGAATGGCACGTTCGTTGCGTTCGCGAGCAAAGGCCTTGTTCCACTGGTAGTGATAGTGGAAGATGATCGCGATCGCATCGTAGAAGTCGGCGATGAAGCGGTTCCTCGCGGCCCCGTGGATAAGCAGGTGGAAGCGCTCGTCGAGGGCGGAAAACTCCTTGTAGCGCCTATCGAGATCGCGGAGCATCGACTGGTGTTCGGCTTTGATGTCGGACAGCGCGCTCCACGCCTCGCTCTCAGGCGGGAGCTTGCCGAACTCTGCCGCCGAATGCAGCTCGAACATCTCCCGCACGTCAGCGAGTTCAAGCGCAAAGTCACGTGTGAACCCCTTGAGTATCCAGTGACTGTTCGGGCGTTTTTCGATCAGGCCGAACCGCGAGAAACGGATGAGAAACTCGCGAACGCTGGTGGTGCCGGTGCCGATTTCGCGTGCGAGTTCCAACTCGTTGATCTGCATGCCGGGTGCCGCATCATCCGACAGAATGCGCTGCATGAAGCTGCGCTCGATGATGTCGTGAAGCGAGTTCGTTTCTTCCGGGGGAAAGAAATCCGCCTCCGTCGGCAGCCGCAAAACGATCTTCTGACGCTTGTTCCAGCGGATGATCCCTGCGTCGCTGAGCCTTGTCAGGATTGCCCGCGCGGTACTGCGGCTGATCCCCAGCTGCGCCGCAATTTCCGGCTCCGACGGCAATGCCGCGTCTGTGCGCAGGGCGGCGGCATAACGATTGTACGCTTCCTTGAAGACTGTATTCTGCCTGGCCATACGCCACCCCGCCCTCTTGCATCTACAACACGTACCGGTTCGCCGCAGGTGCGGCGCGCAGCGTGGCAGACGCTTATCTCTCAGCAATCCTTATCTTATTTTGGATTGCATGCGGCTGTTTGCCTCCCTCGTCCACAGGATCAATAATCCCGTTGACTTGAAAATGTTTATTGTAGATAAAAAACAAAATCAATGAACATTCGCCGACGCAGCGAGTGTTCCATAGGGAGATGATTTTGACCAAAGACCCTTGGATCATCCTGTCTGCCGGTGACAACGTTGCGGTCGCGACGGCAGCGATCCCCGCCGGCACGACAGTCGCCGGCATAGAGACACGCGAGAAGATCGATCCCGGCCACAAGATCGCATTGGCCGATATTCCGCTCGGCCAACCGGTCGTCAAATACGGCCAGGCGATCGGACGCACGACGGCTGACGTCAAGGCTGGCGACCATATTCACAGCCACAATCTGCACTTCGAGAACGATCGCCTTGCCGCAACCGCCAACTCGGCGCCGGAGGAAGCAAGCGCGGCGGATCGAGCGCGTACGTTCATGGGCTATCGCCGTGCCGACGGCCGCTCGGCGACACGCAACTACATCGGCATCATTGCCAGCGTGAACTGTTCCACCACGGTCTGTCGCGCGATTGCCGACGAGGCCAACCGGACCATCCTCCCGCATTTCGACGGCATCGACGGTTTCGTGCCGATCGTGCACGATCAGGGCTGCGGCATGAGTTCCACCGGCGACGGCATGGCGGTTCTGCACCGGACGCTCGCCGGCTACACAAGGCATGTCAATTTCGGCGGCGTGCTGATGATCGGCCTCGGCTGCGAGGTGAACCAGCTCACGCTCTACGGCCAGAGCGGCGCCGGCAATGCCAAGCGCCATTTCAACATCCAGGATGCCGGCGGCTCGCGACGCGCGGTTGAGCGCGCCATGGGAATGCTGCGCGAGATTGCGCATGATGTTGGCAAGGAAAAGCGCGTGCCGCTGCCGATCGGCGATATCATCATTGGCCTGCAATGTGGCGGCTCGGACGGATTTTCTGGCATCACCGCCAATCCGGCGCTTGGAGTGGCTGCCGATCTGCTGGCGGCGGCCGGCGGCACGGCAATCCTTTCCGAGACCTCCGAAATTTATGGTGCCGAGCACCTGCTGCGAAGCCGCGCTGTCAGCGACGAGGTTGCGCGGAAGCTCGACGACAAGATCGCCTGGTGGGAGAAATATGTCGAACTGCATGGCGCATCGCTCGACAACAACCCCTCTCCGGGCAACAAACGCGGCGGCCTGACCACCATTCTGGAAAAGTCGCTGGGTGCCGTCGCCAAGGGTGGCCGCTCGCCTCTGACTGCCGTCTACGGCTACGCCGAACGTGTCACCGCGCCGGGTCTCGTGTTCATGGACACCCCCGGCTACGATCCTGTCTCGGCGACCGGCCAAGTTGCAGGCGGCGCGAACATGATCGCCTTCACCACCGGCCGCGGCAGTTGCTTCGGCTGTCGGCCGGCGCCGTCGATCAAGCTTTCCAGCAATTCGGCTCTCTATATCGCGATGGAAGAGGACATGGATATCGACTGCGGCACGATCGCGACTGGCGACGCGACGATCAGCGCCAAGGGCCGGGAGATCTTCGATCTGATCATCGACACGGCATCCGGCAAAAAGACGAAGAGCGAAGAATTCGGCTATGGCGATAATGAGTTCGTGCCATGGCATCTGGGAGCAACGCTCTAAATCACACGCACATAAGGTCTTCAGAGGAGGAATGATGAAGACGAGGAGGATAGGCAGGACGGAGCTTGAGGTCACCGAAGTAAGCTTCGGTGGCGCGGCTCTTGGTGGCCTGTATCGGGCCTGCCCGCGCGAGCAGGCCATGGAGACGCTGGCGGCCGCATGGGACAGCGGCATTCGCTACTTCGATGTTGCGCCATGGTATGGCCTGGGCCTTGCCGAGCGTCGTTTCGGCGACTTCCTGCGGGAGAAGCCCGAGACCGAATGGGTACTGTCGACCAAGGTCGGCCGGCTGCTGCGGCCGGTACCGACCGGGACGGTTCCCGACTACAGCTATGCCGATCCGCTCTCCTTCGATGCCGACTACGACTATTCCTATGACGGCATAATGCGCTCCGTCGAATTCAGCTACGCTCGTCTCGGCCTGAACCGGATCGACATCCTCTACGTCCACGACCTCGGCGGATACACGCATGGCGCAGCGAAGAACGCCGTCCTGCAGAAGCAATTCCTGGATACGGGTATCAAGGCGCTCGAGGAACTGAAATCCTCCGGAGCAATCAAGGCCTTCGGGCTTGGCGTCAACGAGATACCCGTCTGCCTCGACGTCATGCGCAATGCCAACATAGACTGCATCCTGATGGCCGGACGCTACACCCTGCTCGACCGATCGGCCGCTGCGGAGCTTCTGCCGCTCTGCCGGAAAAAGGGCACATCCCTCGTCGTCGGCGGTGTCTTCAATTCCGGTATCCTTGCGACCGGACCGGTGCCCGGCTCTCACTTCGACTACATGCCGGCGACAGATGATGTGCTCGCCAAGGTCACCGGCATGGAGAAGGTTGCCGCCAAGCATGGCGTACCTCTGGCTGCTCCGGCACTGCAGTTTCCGCTTCGCGATCCGCTTGTGTCCTCCGTGCTGATCGGCACCGCCAAGGTATCGAGTCTCACGCGCAACATGGAACTGCTGGAGCCTGCCTTGCCGGACTCAATCTTCCCTGAATTCGACTCTCTGACGCTCGTCGCGCCGCCGCTCGGCGAAGACGCAGTGCGTGTTTAAGGACCGACCATGCTTAAAGGTATTCACCCTATCCTAAACCCGGACCTCCTACGCGCCATTGCCCGGATGGGGCACGGAGACGACATCGTTATTGCCGACGCCAACTTCCCTTCGAGCACAATGGGACCGGAAGTCATCCGCGCCGACGGCGTTAGCGCCACCGACATGGCGGAGGCGATCCTGACCCACTTTCCGCTCGATACCTTCGTGCCCGAGACCGTATGGCGCATGGAGGTGGTGGGCGATCCGACCGCCGTGCCTGAAGTTTGCGCGGAATTTCAGGAGATCGTGTCGAGGCGCGCCGGCGATTTCACGATTGCTTCGCTCGAGCGCTTCGCTTTCTACGAGCGTGCTCGTACCGCCGCCTACATCGTCGCGACGACTGAATTCCGGCTTTACGGCAATCTGATCCTGAAAAAGGGGGTCGTCCATCCCGGTGAAGCCTTCACGGGCTGACTCCAAAATGGAATATATATTCTGAGTTGACAGATCAGTGGAACTAATGTTTCACTTCGATTATGGGGCAGGAGCGATTGCGGGGAGGCAATCGGTCAGCAGTACGAGCCAGACGGCGCGAGACAGACTTGCAATTCGCGTTACGCTCGGCTAGCGTCAAAATGTTTTTTATCGATAAAAATCGTCCGCCTGCGTTCAGCGGCACGGTTTCTTGGAGGAGAACGCACCTAGGAGGAGAACCACATGCGCATGAAATCCATTCTGTCGCGCCGAGCCTTTACGGCTCTCGCGGGTGCCGCCGTTATCGCCACCGCAATGCCAATAACGACGTTTGCGGCTGACGTGACGATCCCGATCATCGTCAAGGACACGACGTCCTTCTACTGGCAGATCGTTCTGGCCGGCGCTCGCGCTGCTGGCAAGGATCTCGGCGTCAACGTCCCTGAACTCGGCGCACAGGCCGAATCCGACATCAACGGCCAGATCAGCATTCTTGAGAACGCAGTCGCCGGCAAGCCGGCCGCAATCGTCATCTCGCCGACGGAGTTCAAGGCGCTCGGCAAGCCGATCGATGAAGCCGCCAAGTCCGTTCCGATCGTCGGCATCGACTCTGCAGCTGACTCCAAAGCCTTCAAGTCGTTCCTGACCACGGACAACGTCCAGGGCGGCCGTATCGCGGCTGACGGCCTTGCTGCCGCCATCAAGGAAATGACCGGCAAGGAAGAAGGCGAAGTTGTCATCCTCACGAACCTTCCGGGCGTCGGCTCGCTTGAGCAGCGCCGCGAAGGCTTCCTGGATCAGGTTAAGACGAAGTACCCTGGCCTTAAGGTCATTGCCGACAAGTACGGCGACGGCCAGGCCACGACCGGCCTCAACATGATGACCGATCTGATCACCGCCAATCCGAACCTCGTCGGCGTCTTCGCTTCGAACCTCATCCTGGGACAGGGTGTCGGTCAGGCGATTGCTGAGAACAAGCTTGGCGACAAGATCAAGGTCATCGCCTTCGACAGCGACGACAAGACTGTTGGCTTCCTCAAGGACGGCTCGCTTGCAGGTCTGGTCGTGCAGGATCCCTACCGCATGGGCTATGACGGCGTGAAGACCGCGCTCGCCGTCTCGAAGGGCGAAAAGGTCGAAGAGAACGTCGATACCGGCGCAAACCTCGTGACCAAGGCAAACATGAGCGATCCGAAGATCGACGCTCTGCTGAACCCGAAGATCAAGTAAGGATCTGACGACAGCCGCGCGGGAGAAATCCCGCGCGGCATTTCCTTCGCCTGTGCTATCGTCCGTATGGGAACGCGGATGGCCGGTGGAGAGACGGCAATTCGCGAGGAGGAGACGGCCATGAGCCTGGAAGAGGTCAGTCATCGCCATGATGACAGCGCCAAGCTGAAGGAGGCAGACCGCATTCCGGCGGGCGCCCCGATCCTCGAACTCAAGGGACTTCAAAAGAACTACGGCTACGTTCAGGCGCTGAAGCCAGCGACAGTGACGTTCCTGGCTGGTGAAATTCATGCGATCGTCGGCGAGAACGGTGCCGGCAAGTCGACGCTGATCAAGCTGCTGACGGGGGTTATTACCAGAACGGCGGGCGAGATCCTCTGGTGCGGACACCCGGTCGCGCTGGCAACGCCCAATGAAGCGATCGCGCGCGGCATCAACGCCGTCCATCAGGAAGTCGTTCTCTGCCCACACCTCACGGTGGCAGCCAACCTCTTCCTGGGCGATGAGGTCAACCAGTTCGGCCTGATGCGCAAGAAGGAGATGGAGAAGATGGCACAGGCCGTCCTCGACGATCTCGGCTTCGGGCTGCCGGCCCATGTCTTGCTGAGCGACCTGACAATCGGCCAGCAGCAGCTTGTCGCAACGGCCCGCGCTGCCATGCGCGGCACCCAGTTTCTGATCTTCGATGAACCGACTGCCTATCTCACGCGTCAGGAATCGGCACAGCTCTTCAAGCTGATCCGCCGTCTGCAAGGCGAAGGCGTCACCATTGTCTACATCAGCCACCGCATGGAAGAAGTGTTCGAGCTCGCCGACCGCGTTTCGGTGTTGCGCGACGGCACGCATGTCGGCACGCGAGCGATCGGCGAGACGAACGAAGCCGAACTGATCGCCCTGATGATCAACCGGTCGATCGAGCAGATCTATCACAAGGAAGAGATTCCGATCGGAGAGACGATCCTCGACGTGCGCGGACTGTCCGGACCGGGCTTCGAAAATGTATCGCTCTCGGTGAAAGCCGGACAGATTGTCGGCCTCTATGGCTTGATCGGCGCAGGACGTAGTGAGTTCGCACTCGGCCTCTATGGCCGGGAGAAGACGACGACCGGCGAAATCCATTGGATGGGCAAGAAGGTCGAGATCAAGGACGAGCGCACCGCGATGGAACTCGGAATCGCGCTTGCACCGGAGAGCCGTCGTGACCAGGGCCTTTGCCTGAACTTGCCGATCGGGCTGAACATCAATCTCCCGGTCTTCAAACGGCTGAGCAAGGGGCCGGTCATCAGCCACAGCGAGGAATCGCAGAACGCCGACCAGCAGATCCGCGACCTGGCGATCAAGACACCGAGCCGACGTGTCCTGGTATCGGCGATGTCGGGGGGCAATCAGCAGAAGGTCGTGATCGGCAAGTGGTTGAGCCATGGCGCCCGGCTTTTCATTTTCGACGAACCGACCGTCGGCGTCGATGTCGGCACAAAGGCGGAGATCTACCGCCTGTTCGCCAAGCTTTTGAAGCAAGGTGCGGGGATCATTCTGATCTCATCCTACCTGCCTGAAGTTTATGAACTTGCGGACAGGCTGCATGTCTTCCGCCGCGGTCAGCTGGTCGCGAGCCACGACTTCCACGCAGCAACACATGAAGAAGTGCTGAGCGAAGCGATCGGCGTCTAAAAGAACAAGAGGGAGAGAGAACCAATGACCGTAACCCCCACCGAGATCGCCGCACCGCCGCCGCGCCGGAAAGTGAATATCCTCTTCGGCCTTACTCTAATTGGGCTGCTGGCCTTCCTTTGGATCGTCCTAGGCTTCGTGACTGCCAGTTTCTGGACGCCGCTGAATATCTCGAACCTCCTGCGCCAAGGCGCGATGACGGCGATCCTGGCCCTTGGGCAAACCTTCGTCATCATCACAGCGGGCATCGACCTCTCGGTCGGCGCGATCGTCGGCTTTACGAGCGTCATCCTTGCCTGGCTGCTGCAGGCGGGCGTACCCGTCTGGGCGTCGATCCTGATTACGCTGCTGATCGGCGTCGGCATCGGCGTGTTCCATGGCTTCGGCATTGTCAGCATGGGGTTGCCGCCCTTCATCATCACTCTGGCAACACTGACGTCGTTACGTGGCATCGGGCTTCTGATAACCAACGGGTCAACGATCAACATCGTCAACGAGCCCTTCACGAACTTTGCCCGTGCCGACTTCCTCGGCGTGCCTAGCTTGTTCTGGATGGTTATTCTGGTCGCGGTCCCATCCTACATCTTCCTGCATCTCAGCCGTTGGGGTCGCTACCTTTTTGCCGTCGGCTCGAACCGTGAAGCCGCCCGACTGTCCGGTGTCCGGGTGAACGCCATCATCTACATGGCCTACATTCTCTCGGCGACTTTCGCTGCCTTCGTCGGCGTTCTGCTTGCCTCCCGCATCGCGATCGGCAACGCCACGCAGGCGGACGGATGGGAACTGCAGGCAATCGCCTCGTCGGTCATCGGCGGCACCAGCCTGTTCGGCGCGGTCGGCTCGGTTCACGGGCCGCTGATCGGCGCCTTCATTCTGGCGACCATCAACAACGGCGCAAACCTGCTCAACGTCAACTCGTTCTGGCAGCGCATCATCACCGGCCTGCTGATTATCGTGATCGTCTACTTCGATCAGCTGCGCCGACGCCGCAACCCGTAAGTCGGCTTTTATATGGAGCCGGCCCGGGGCCGGCTTCTTTCATTCCAGGAATGCGAGACCATCATGAAAGCAGTGCTCTGCAAAGAACCCGGTGTCCTCCAACTCGTGGAACGCCCTTCCCCCGGCGCGCCGGCGCCAGGCTGGGTGCGCCTGGCCGTCAGCCATGTCGGCATCTGCGGCACGGACTACCATATCTTCGAGGGCAAGCATCCGTTCCTGGAATATCCGCGCGTGATGGGGCACGAGATTTCGGCGACTGTGCTGGAAACAGGCGACGGTGTTGCCATGGCGGTCGGCACGCCCGTCATCGTCAACCCGTATCTCTCGTGTCGGACTTGCGTTGCCTGCCGCCAGGGCAAGCCGAATTGCTGCACCAATATAAAAGTGCTGGGAGTTCACACCGATGGCGCGTTCTGCGATGAGATCAGCGTTCCGGCCGGCAATCTCTATGCGGCAAAGGGCGTGAGCCTCGAGGCAGCCGCAACGACGGAGTTTCTGGCTATCGGCGCGCACGCCGTTCGCCGGTCCATGGCACCGGCCGGATCACGCTCGCTCGTCATCGGTGCCGGTCCTATCGGGCTCGGTGCGGCGATCTTTTCACGGATTGCCGGGCATGAGGTTGCCTTGCTCGACACCAGCCGGGAACGGCTGCAGATGGCTGCTGATCGGTTTGGCTTTTCCTCGGGCATCGTTGCGGGCGAGGGCGCGGCGGATGCCGTCAAAGCGTTGACGGACGGCGATGGCTTCGACGTCGTTTTCGACGCGACCGGCTACGGTCCCTCGATGGAGAAGGCTTTCAGCTTCGTCGCCCATGGCGGCGCGCTGGTACTGGTCAGTGTCGTGAAGGACGACATTCGTTTCTCCGATCCGGAGTTTCACAAGCGCGAAATGATGGTGATCGGCAGCCGCAACGCGACGCGCGTGGATTTCGAACACGTCGCGGATTCGATCGCCAAAGGCCTCGTCCCCATCCAGCAGTTGATTACTCACCGAACGACGTTGGCAGACGCGCCACGCGACCTGGCGCGGTGGGCGCACGAGAAGAGCGGGCTGATCAAGGCGGTAATCAAGGTCGGCGACTAGGTCGCGTCGATCGCCGACCGCATCTGGCGGACGATATCGGCATCCGTCCGGCTCGTCGTCGCTGCTTCGAAGCCGAAGAGAACGGCACGCGGATCGATGCTTTCGACCTGCGAGCTGCAAGAGCCGTGAACCTCGCTGGCACCCGTCACTCGCAATATCTCGGCAACGTTGCCCGGCCTCACGCCGCTGCCAGGCATGATGGAGATACGGCCCGCCGCCTTTCGGGAAAGCCGATGCAAGGTCTCGAGACCATCCATCGCCTTCGGCACGCAACCAGATGTCAGGATGCGCTCGCAGCCGAGCTCGATCGCCTGGTCCAATGCTGCGTCGGCGTCCGGGACGAGGTCAAAAGCACGATGGAGGGTCGACCCAAGTCCCGCGGCGCGGGCCTTCAGGCGGCCGATCAGCGGCATATCCAGCGTACCATCCGGCCGGTTGGCGCCGATCACGACCCCGGCAAGACCAAAAGCGCGCACGGCATCGATATCGGCCATCATCGCCTCTTCGTCAGCCGCATCGAATACGAACGGGCCGGCATGCGGGCGGATCATCGCATAGACGGGGATGGGTGCGGCAGCGGCCGCCTTCATGAGGCCCGCGACCGGTGTCAATCCGCCGAGCTCCAAGGCGGAGCAGAGCTCGATGCGGTTGGCTCCCCCGGCAATTGCAGCTGCAAGGCCCTGCGGGCTGTCTACGCATACTTCCAGTAAAACGGTCACGTTCGAATCTCCTTCTCCGCCGCCCTCTCTTTAAGCCAACGCACTCGCCTGCGCGACGGGCTCGCAACAATTTTGGCAACGGCATCGATAATCATGGCGCTCGCATCCGCCGACGCTTTCCGATGGTTGAAGGCAATGTGATAGGACATCGGGATATGTTCATCGAGTTCGACGATCCGGACCTTGCCGGCAATCGGCATGGCACTGACACGGCCGAGAAACGAGATGTAGTCGTGATTGGCGACGAGATCGACGATGACAGGCAAGGAATCTGCCGCAGTGATATCCTGGCTTCGGTATCGGCGATTGGCGGCGCGCTCATAGCTCAACGCCATGGCAGCGTGCCCCAGCCCGGTTCGCGAACTCGGCGTGCAAAGGGCGTGATTTTCCAGAAGTTCCGCCACGGTCCGCGCGCGGCTCTGCGGCGGGGCGATAAGCACCATGTTTGTCTGCAGCAGCTCGCGGTGCTGAAATCGCTCCAGACCGAAAACCGAGTCGAGGATTGCAACGTCGATCCGTCCGGATTTGAGAGCTTCGCGCAAATCATCCGCTGTCATCAGCATCAGCGAGATTGCATTCTTGTTGCGGCCGGCATTCCATTCGGCGACGAGCGCACCGAGGCATCGTGCAACCCAACTTTCCGATCCCGTTGGAATTATCGATCCGATGCGCAATGCCCGAGCCGTGCGCTGATAGCGTTCGTCGGCGGACGACTTGAGATCGTTCCATGCCTGATGGATCGCCTGAAAAATGGCGTAAGCATGCCTGCCCTGCTCGGTCATTATCGAACCCTGAGACTGACGCTCGAACAGGCGATGACCCAGCGCATTCTCCAAAGTCGCGATCTGGAGTGAAAGCTGCGGCTGACCGAGTTTCAGTCGCCGCGCGGCGCGATTGATGCTGCCCTGGTCGGCAACTTCAAGAAAACGTTCCATGGTGGCGATCTTGATGGACAGGCGTGATGGTTCGGGGGCTCCCATCCAATCCGCCAGTTCCTCGGCCGACCGCACGATCGGCAGGAGCTTCTCTCGAACGTCGTCGCTGGCAAGAAGTGTCGCAAGCTCGCCCGAGCTGCGCTCGGTCAGCTTGAGCGCAAGCTCGGTCTCAAGGCTGCGAACCGCTGTCGAGACGGTCGACGCCGCAAGCGACAGACGGCGCGCCGTTTCCCTCACCGACCCGGACGAGAGGACATGACTGGCAACAAACAACGTGCCCAGCTGCAAGCGATTTCTCCGTAACAATATGAAAAACCGAACGATATGGTGTGTTCGAGAAAAAAGATATCCCTGCCGTGAAACGGGAAGGTTATCGTTCCCGGCAAGAACAAAACCGGCGTGGCATCAGAACCACTCAAGAGCACCGGATATCCGCGAAAACACACAAGGGAACAAAAACAAATCGCGGCGGCGATGGAAAAGGAAATGCGTTTCCGCGCAAGCGGTTGCATTCCCCACCATAATCACTCCGCGACCGCAAAACTGGAGAGGCCTGCATCGATTTTTCGAACGCGAACGCTATTTCCATCACGCACGTATTTCCGGCACTCGCAAGCAAAGCTGCTTTCGCCGGCGATTTCATACGTGGGAGCCTTCCGCCAGGGCTTTCCGCGCAGTCAAACGGTGTAAATCAAGGGGACAATACATGTTGAAGAAATTCGCTCTTGCCGTCTCGCTCTCCGCTTTCGCGGCAGGCGCGGCACATGCTGCAGATGTTGTCGTTTCGTCAAAGATCGATACCGAGGGCACGCTGCTCGGCAACGTCATCGTGCTGGCACTCAACGCAAACGGCATCAAGACGCAGGATCGCGTCGCGCTCGGCGCCACGCCTGTGGTGCGCAAGGCCATCACAGCGGGTGAGATCGATATCTATCCGGAATATACGGGTAACGCCGGCTTCTTCTTTAACAAGGCCGATGACGCCGCCTGGAAGAACATCGACCAGGGATATGAGCTTGCAAAGAAGCTCGACTACGATGCCAACAAGATTGTCTGGCTCACTCCTTCGCCTGCCAACAACACCTGGGCGCTGGCCGTTCGCAGCGATGTGGCGGGCCCCAACAACCTCAAGTCCATGTCAGACTTCGGTAAATGGGTCGCTGGCGGCGGGACGGCCAAGCTTGCCGCCTCTGCGGAGTTCGTCAATTCCGCAGGTGCGCTTCCTGCTTTCCAGACCACCTACGGCTTCCAGCTGAAGCCGGACCAGATGGTGGTTCTTTCCGGCGGTGACACGGCCGCGACGATCAAGGCTGCCGCCGATCAGACGAACGGCGTCAACACCGCCATGGTTTATGGTACCGACGGCGCGATCGAGGCTGCCGAGCTCACGGTTCTCGAGGACGACAAGAGCGTGCAGCAGGTCTATGCACCGGCGCCGATCATCCGCGAGGAAGTGCTGAAGGCGAACCCGAAGATCGAAGAGATTCTCGCGCCAATCTTCAAGGGCCTGACCGCCGACGAACTGCGCAAGCTGAACGGCAAGATCCAGGTCGACGGTGAACCCGCGAAGGCGGTTGCCGAAGGCTACCTGAAGGAAAAGGGCTTCCTGAAGTAATCTCGTCGCCGATGCTCCGCCTGCCCAAAGGCGGAGCATCCTACTTTCCGGACAGGGATGGATCGATGGAAGAAACCTTAGCGGTCCGCAAACTGGACCGGCTCGGCGTGGTGCTGGTGACGGCCGGCATTGTCGCAACCGCGCTCCTGCCTTTCATCTATGTGAAAGCAAATCGCATCGCCGCCGGCAAACCCATGCTGCTCGTGCAGCTCCTGAACCAGCCTTCTGCCGTCGTCCTCACCATCCTTCTTGCCGCCACCGCCATTGCCGTTCTGTTTTTGCAGAATCCTCTACTGCGGCTGGCGATCTCGAGCCTTTGTCTCGTGGCTCTTCTTGCAACGATCGGACTTGCTGCAACGGCTTTCACACCGCCGAACAGCAATGCCGCACGCATGACGCCGGGCGGCGGCTTCTGGGTGCTGTTTGCCGTGATCGGCCTCATTATCTCCGACGCGCTTGTGAAGATCCAGCTGACACCCTGGATGCGGATTGCAGCCCTTGCCGCCTACACCGGCCTGCTCGGCATTTTCCTTGTCTCCGGCCAGCTCGACAATCTCTCCATCATGAAGGAATTTGCGACCCGATCCGCGCAATTCTGGACCGAGGCGATAGCCCATTTGCTGTTGGCGCTGGGCTCGCTGGCGATCGCCATCGTCATTGGGCTGCCGCTTGGAATACTATGCTTCTGGGTGCCCAAGCTGCGTGCTGCGGTGCTTCAAGGGCTCAGCCTGATACAGACGATCCCGAGTCTCGCGCTCTTCGGTATCCTGATGCTGCCGCTCGGATATCTCGCCACCCACGTTCCCGCCGCCGCAGCCATCGGCATTCGCGGCATCGGGGCGGCCCCCGCCCTGATCGCCCTCGTTCTCTACTCGCTGCTGCCGATCGTGGCCAACACAGTCGTCGGCCTGCAAGGTGTTGATCCTTCTGTGCGCGATGCCGCAGCGGGCATGGGATTGACGCGCCGACAGATACTCACCGGCATTGACCTGCCACTTGCCTTTCCCGTTATCCTCACCGGCATACGCATTGTCCTCGTGCAGGCGATTGGCCTTGTGACCGTGGCGGCACTGATCGGCGGCGGTGGCTTCGGCATCTTCATCTTCCAAGGGCTTGGCCAGACGGCCATGGACCTCGTTCTGCTCGGCGCCGTGCCGACCGTCTTCTTCGCCTTTTCTTCGGCCGTCATCCTCGATGCGGTCATCGACAGCATCCGGGGATCCGCCGCATGAGCATGATCGAGATCAGGAACGTTACCAAGCGCTACGGCGCAGCAACCGTCGTGGACAATGTCTCAATGGAGGTCGAAAAGGGCTCGATCACCGTCATCGTCGGCACATCCGGCTCCGGGAAGTCAACGCTGATGCGGATGATCAATCGCCTCGTGCCGATTACCGAGGGCGAGATTTTCGTCGGTGGCCAGAACATCATGGACGTGCCGGTTACCGAACTCCGCCGCAAAATCGGCTACGCCATCCAGGGCCACGGCCTCTTTCCACATCGGACAGTCGCACAGAACATCGCGACGGTGCCGCAGCTGCTCGGCTGGGACACGGCAAGGATCAACAACCGCGTCGAAGAACTGCTTGGCCTGTTCAACCTCGATCCTGCGACCTTTGCAGAGAAATATCCGCATCAGCTTTCCGGCGGCCAGCAGCAGCGTGTCGGCGTGGCGCGGGCTCTGGCAGCAGAACCGGAACTGCTGCTTATGGACGAACCGTTCGGGGCGCTCGATCCTGTCATCCGTGGCAAGGCGCAGGATGACCTTCTGGCGATCCAGAAGCAGTTCGGCACGACTGTGATCCTCGTCACGCACGACATGGACGAAGCCTTCCATCTCGGCAACCAGATCGCCGTGATGAGCGCCGGCAAGATGCTGCAGTGTTCAACGCCGGAGAAGATTCTGACCGAGCCTGCCGACCCCTTCGTGCAGCAACTGACGGGTACATCCGACCGGGCGCTCAAGTTGATGTCCTTATCGCCGCTCAAGGAGAGCATGGAACCGGCAAAGTCAGGTCTGGCTTACGCATTGCCGCAATCGCTCAGCCTTCGCGATGCGCTGGCCGAGATGATCTGGCAAGGGGTAGGCGAAGCCGCCGTCCAAGATGCTGACAAGGCGGCGGTCGGCTCGATCTCGATGACCAGACTGCTCGAATTGGGTCGCAAGGCATGAAGCTGGTCTTCGCGAACCTTTTCCGTGTCGCAGCGCTGGTACTGCTCTTGATCCTGTTGTTCAGGACGGAGTGGCTGTCCTTCCTGCTCGTGCCGCTGACGAGCAACAATGCGCCAGCGGTCTACACGCAGAACAGCCTGCCGCAGCTTGCCGCCTCGCATCTCTTCCTTGTCTCGATCTCGATCGCGGGCAGCGCGGTGCTTGCGATCCTCGGCGGCATTTTCGTCACCCGCAAGAGTGGCGAAGACTTTCTTCCGTTGTCGCGAGCGATCGCCAATGCCGGCCAGACTTTCCCGCCGGTCGCGGTGCTCGCCCTGGCTGTTCCCGCGACCGGCTTCGGTGCGGGACCGACGCTGATCGCGCTCTTTCTCTATGGCCTGCTGCCGATTTTCGAGAATACCGTCTCCGGCCTTAGGCAGGTCTCTCCCTCGGTGCTCGATGCCGCCGACGGCATGGGCATGAACGGCACGCAGCGGCTCTTTCAGGTGGAGCTCCCCCTTGCGCTGCCGCTGATCCTCGAAGGCCTGAAGGTTGCGACCGTCATCAACATTGGCACGGCAACAATCGGCTCGACAGTGGCTGCCAAGGGACTTGGGGAAGTCATCATCGCCGGGCTGATCTCCGACAACACCGCCTTCATCCTCCAGGGCGGCCTGATCGTCGGCCTGATGGCGGTGCTGATCTACGACGCGATGGGGTTGATCGAAAACGCCATCACAGAAAGAATTGGCTTGCGCCCGGCATGAGGCGGCGGCTACCAAGGCAGCCGTGATATCGGCAATGGGAGGCAGCCTTGGCCAAGATGATTCACTCCATGATCCGCGTTCTCGAAGAGGCGCGCTCGGTCGAGTTCTACAGCAAGGTATTCGGCCTCAAGGTCGCCGATCGTATCGACTTCGACACCTTCACCCTGATCTATATGAGCAATGACGAGACCGGCTTCGAACTGGAGCTGACGGTCAACAAGGGGCGCACCGAGCCCTACGACCTCGGCAACGGCTACGGGCATCTTGCCCTCTCCGTCCAGGAGGTTGAAGTCGAGCACAAGCGTCTGGCCGATGCGGGCCTGAGCCCCGGCAAGATCGTCGAACTCAATCGCGACGGCAAACTGCTGGCGCTGTTCTTCTTCATTACCGATCCCGACGGCTACAAGATCGAAGTCCTGCAGCGCCACGGCCGTTATCTCTAAGAGTTTGACATGATTGAAAAGACTGAACTGAACCGGGGCTGGACGCTCTCCTGCAACGTTACAGGTCCACGCGACCTGCCAGCCGAAATTCCAGCACAGGTGCCCGGCTGCGTGCATCTGGATCTCCTCGCCAGCCGTCTCATCCCCGATCCCTACCTCGACATCAACGAGATCACCAACGACTGGATCGGCAAGGAAGACTGGACCTATCGCTGCGCTTTCGACGCGTCACCGGATGGCGGAAAAGTCCACGAGCTGGTCTTCGACGGCCTCGATACCGTCGCGACGATCGTGCTGAATGGCGAGGAGCTGGGTAGAACCTTCAACATGCATCGCACCTATCGCTTCGATGTCTCGGAGCGACTGAAGCAGGGCCCGAACGAGCTCGTTGTCACTTTCCGCTCGGCATATGCATACGGTGCCGAGATGGAGGCACATTACGGCTATCGGCCGAACAACTATCCCGGCCCCGGCAACCTGATGCGCAAGATGGCCTGCAACTTCGGTTGGGACTGGGGACCGACGCTGGTATCCGCGGGAATCTGGAAGCCAGTGCGGCTGGAAAGCTGGGACCGGGCTCGGCTTGCGCAAACGCGGGTTTCGGCAACGCTTGCGGGCGGCGATGGGCGCGTAACCGTTCGCGCACGCGTCGAGCACCGCGACGGTGCGGGCACGAAGATCGCCGCGACCATTGCCGGCGTCACCCATGTCGCCGAGTTTACGGAAGGGACCGACGAGGTCGAGTTCCAACTAACTGTTCCGACGCCGCAGATCTGGTGGCCGCATCATCTTGGCGCACAACCGCTCTATCCGCTGCAGATCGAATTGCGGGATCGCGTAAGCGGTGACTTACTTGACAGTTATGCCAAAGAGATCGGCTTCCGCTCTGTCAGACTGGATACCACCCCTGACGAACACGGGTCCGCCTTTACCTTCGTCATCAACGACGTGCCGCTCTTCCTCTGCGGAGCGAACTGGATTCCGGACGACTGCTTTCCTCCGCGAGTGACGGCAGAGCGCTACGCTTCGCGGATCGACGAGGCCAAGGCAGCGAACATCAACCTGCTGCGCGTCTGGGGCGGCGGCATCTTCGAGTATGACGAGTTCTACGAAGCTTGTGACCGCGCCGGCATGCTCGTCTGGCAGGACTTCCTGTTTGCCTGCGCCTCCTATCCCGAGGAAGAGCCTTTGCGTGGCGAGGTCGAAGCGGAGGTGCGCGACAACGTCGTGCGCCTGATGCCGCACGCATCGCTGATCGTCTGGAACGGCAACAACGAAAACATCTGGGGCTTCGACGAGTGGGGCTGGCGGCCGATCATCAAGGAAGGTGTGAGCTGGGGGCTCGGCTACTATCTCGATATCCTGCCAAAACTCTGCGCCGAGCTTGACCCCGAGCGGCCCTATTATCCGGGCAGCCCCTACTCCGGGACGATGGAGATCGAGCCCAACGCCGATGAGCATGGCTGCAAGCATATCTGGGACGTCTGGAACGACGTCGGCTACGAGGTCTATCGCAACTACATTCCGCGCTTCTGCTCGGAATTCGGCTGGCAGGCGCCGCCGAACTGGGCGACCATCGAGGAAAGCGTCCATGACGCCCCGCTGACGCCCGTTTCAAACGGGGTGTTCCACCATCAGAAGGCAACGCAGGGCAACGACAAGCTGATCCGCGGCCTTGCCGGACATCTGCCGGTACCGCAGACGATGGAGGATTGGCATTTCGCCACGCAGCTCAACCAGGCGCGCGCCATCCGCTTCGCGATCGAGCACATGCGTTCGCACCGCGCCATCTGCAAAGGCGCCGTCGTCTGGCAATTCAACGACTGCTGGCCGGTGACGTCCTGGGCGGCACTCGATTCAGCGGGACGGCGCAAGCCGCTCTGGTATGCGATGCAGCAGGCTTTCGATCCGAGGTTACTGACGATCCAGCCGCGCAACGGCGGGCTCGCGGCCGTTGCCGTCAACGAACGCACCCTGTTCTGGCGGGCGAAGATATCGGGCAAACGCTTGGCACTCGACGGCACCGTGCTTGCCGAGTTCGAGTTCTGGCGCCTGCTCTGCGATCGTTTCGAGGCGAAAGAGTTTCCGCTGCCGGCTGATATCGCCACGCCAGATAATGCAAACGATGAGCTCATCGTCGTGCAGATGCTCGACCGTCGCGCCTTCCATTACTTCGTGGAGGATGTCGACCTGAAGCTTCCGGCGCCGAGAGCAGCAATCGAGCTTAACACCACGACGGACGGATATACGGTGAAGGTCACCGCCGAGACTTTCCTGAAAGACCTTTGCCTGATGGCCGACCGGCTCGATCCCGCAGCCGTTGTCGATTCCATGTTGGTAACGCTGCTTCCGGGCGAGAGTCACGTATTTGCGCTGCGAACTGCAAAGGCGCTCTCGGCAAGCGATATTTCGATCGGCACGGTCCTGCGGTCGGCCAACGACCTCGTCGCCACCAACTGAAAAGGCCCCGTCTGCGACGGGGCCCATCCAGGTCGTTTTACCACGCGAGGCACCTGACGCGCTCCCGCGCAGCGCGTATACGCGCGATCGATCAATGGACCGCGCGCGTGCGGACGACGTTACATCCAATAGGGCGGCACGCCGTAGTAGTCATAAACGCGGCGGCCATTATCGTTGTACCAGGTGTCGTCATCATCCGCATAGCTCGGCGCGCCTTCGATCTGCTCCTTCGTCAGGTCGATGCGGTAGCCGTCCAGCTGGGTATCGTAAGTGAGCTTGTCCCACGGCAGTGGATAGTGGTCGTGGCCAATACCCATGAAACCGCCGAAGCTCAGTACGGCGTAGGCAACGCGACCATCCTGCTTGCCGAGGATCAGTCGTTCAATCGAACCGATGTGCTTGCCATCGGCGCCATATACTCGGGTGCCTTCCACGCGGTCGCTGGCAATCAGCGTCGGCGTATCCTTTACGTTCGGGTCACGGCGGTTCTTGTCAGCGTCCTGATGCAGCATGGTGCACCTCCTTTTTGTTTCCTCGTGGTTGGTCCACGGGTTAAAAACGCTGCCTCGAACTCGATGTTCCCAATTTAGTTCCAGCAACAGTCCGTGTGGGCATTATTGACGTTTACGTCAAGGTTAGTATAACTCTATTCTCAGCTTGAACCGTTCAGGCGATGACATAAGCTGCCGTGTTGGAAGATGGAGGATCGTCCAATCGGTTTTGCCGGTGGGACCGGCCGGCAGCGACAGGGAGAGAGACACGATGAACAGCATTTCCGTCCATCCAGGCGGTGCGAATCCCCAAAAGCCCTGGCTTGCGACCTATCCAGACAGCGTGCCGGCCGAGCTTCCGCCTTTGGAATATGAATCGCTGGCGGAACTGCTCGAAAAGTCCTGCGCGCGCTATGCCAATCGTACCGCATTCTCCAGCATGGGGAAGGCGCTGACCTATGGCGAACTTGAAAGCCAGACGCGCAAGATTGCCGCCTGGCTTCAGGGTCTCGGCCTCGCGAAGGGCGACCGCGTCGCCGTCATGATGCCGAACGTGCTGCAGAACCCCGTCGCCGTTTACGGCATCCTGCGCGCCGGTTTGGTCGCCGTGAACGTCAATCCGCTCTATACGCCGCGCGAGCTTGAGCACCAGTTGCGGGACTCCGGCGCCAAGGCCATCTTCGTTCTCGAAAATTTCGCACGCACCGTGGAGCAGGTTCTTGTGAAAACCGACGTGCGGCATGTGGTCGTGACTTCGCTCGGCGAAATGCTGGGCGCCAAGGGGCTGATCGTCAATCTGCTCGTGCGCAAGGTGAAGAAGCTCGTTCCCTCGTGGTCCATACCGCAGCACAAGACTTTCAAGCAGGTGCTCGGCGAAGGCGCCGGCAAGACGCTGAAACCGGCACACCTCAAGGGTGATGACATTGCCTTCCTGCAATACACCGGCGGCACGACTGGCATCGCCAAGGGTGCAGTTCTGACGCACAGGAATTTGCTGTCCAACAAGCTGCAGCTCGAGCTCTGGCTGCAATCGGCCTTCGACAAGAAGCCGCGCCCGGAGGTTCTGAACTTCCTCTGCGCCCTGCCGCTCTACCATATCTTCGCGCTGACCGTGAATTCGCTGATGGGCATGTCGCTCGGCGCGCACAACATCCTCGTCGCCAACCCGCGTGATATTCCGGCGCTCGTCAAGGAATTCGGCAAGGTGAAGGTTCACATCTTCCCGGGGCTCAACACGCTCTTCAACGCGCTGATGAACAATGCCGATTTCGCCAAGGTCGACTTCTCGTCCATGGTGATGTCGCTTGGCGGCGGTATGGCGGTGCAGCGCCCGGTCGCCGAGCGCTGGATGAAGATCACCGGCTCCCACATCACCGAAGGCTATGGCCTCTCCGAGACCTCGCCGGTGGCCACCGCAAACCGCTTCGATTCGGCGGAGTTCACCGGATCGATCGGGCTGCCGATCCCCTCGACCGAGCTCGACATTAGGGATGAAGACGGCAATTCTCTGCCCCTCGGCGAGATCGGCGAGATCTGCATCCGCGGCCCGCAGGTAATGGCCGGTTACTGGAACAAGCCTGACGAGACGGCCCGCGTGATGACGGCGGACGGTTATTTCCGCACCGGCGATATGGGCTTCATGGATGCGCGTGGCTACACCAAGATCGTCGACCGCAAGAAGGACATGATCCTCGTCTCCGGTTTCAACGTCTATCCGAACGAAATCGAGGAAGTGGCGGCAATGCATCCGGGCATTCTCGAGGCGGCGGCTGTCGGCATCCCCGACGGGCATTCCGGCGAGGCCGTGAAGCTCTTCGTGGTGCGCAAGGACCCGGCGCTGACGGAGGCCGATGTGAAGGCGCACTGCGCCGCAAACCTCACCAACTACAAGCGCCCCCGCTTCGTGGAATTCCGTACAGAATTGCCGAAGACGCCGGTCGGAAAAATCCTGCGCAAGGATCTGCGCGGTTAAGTTTGACGATTGCGTGAAATTCAAAGCCATCCGTTTGTTCGGATGGCTTTTTTGCGTTTCGACAGGTCGCCGAACTTGATTTGCGCCCCACAAAGCGAATAGTTTCCGCGACCCTCTCGCCCTGCAAAGGAGCCTCCCATGAATGCCATCGTCGAACAATTGAAGAGCACTGCGGCCGCCACCAAGGCGACCGATCTGCGCGCCGCCTTTGCCGCCGACCCGCAGCGTTTCTCGCGCTTCAGCGTGTCGCTCGACGACCTCCTGATGGACTATTCCAAGACTGCCGTGAACGACGAGATCCTGGCTCTGCTGGTCAAGCTCGCGGAAACGGGCGGCGTCGAAGCCAAGCGCGACGAGATGTTTTCAGGCAAGGCGATCAACTTCACCGAAAACCGCGCCGTCCTGCACACGGCGCTGCGCAACCGTTCCAACACACCGGTAATCGTCGACGGCAAGGACGTCATGCCCGATGTCAACGCCGTGCTATCAGCCATGGGCAAGTTCGCCGACGGCATCCGCTCCGGCAACCTCAAGGGCGCGACCGGCAAGGCGATCACCGACGTCATCAACATCGGCATCGGCGGCTCCGACCTCGGCCCTGTCATGGCGACGCTGGCGCTTGCGCCCTTCCATGACGGCCCGCGCGCGCATTTCGTATCGAACATCGACGGCGCCCATATTGCCGACACGCTGAAGCTCGTTAAGCCCGAGACGACGCTGTTCATCGTCGCCTCGAAAACCTTCACGACCGTTGAGACGATGACGAATGCGCAGACCGCACGCAAGTTCATCGCCGATGCGCTCGGCGAGGCAGCCGTTCAGCATCATTTCGCTGCCGTTTCGACCGCGCTCGACAAGGTCGCGGCCTTCGGCATCGAGAGCGAACGTGTCTTCGGCTTCTGGGACTGGGTGGGCGGTCGCTATTCGCTGTGGTCGGCGATCGGCCTGCCGATCATGATCGCGATCGGGCCTGACAATTTCATCAAGTTCCTCGAAGGCGCCCATGCCGTCGACAACCACTTCCGCACGGCGCCCGTTACCAAGAACCTGCCTGTTCTGCTCGGCCTGATCGGCTTCTACCACCGCAATGTGCTCGGCTACCCGACCCGCGCCGTCCTGCCCTACGACCAGCGACTGTCGCGCTTCCCGGCCTACCTGCAGCAGCTCGACATGGAATCGAACGGAAAGGGTGTCACGATCGACGGCACGCCCGTCGAAGGCAATTCCGGCCCTGTCGTCTGGGGCGAGCCCGGCACCAACGGCCAGCACGCCTTCTACCAGCTGATCCACCAGGGCACGAGCGTCATCCCGGCGGAGTTCATGATCGCCGCCAACGCCTTCGAGCCGGAACTGCGCCATCAGCACGAGCTGCTGGTATCGAACGTGCTCGCACAGTCCGAAGCGCTGATGAAGGGCCGCACCTTCGAAGAGGCGAAGAAGCAGCTGACCGACAAGGGCATGGACGACAAAAAGGCCGACTTCATCGCGCCGCACCGCGTCTTCACCGGCAATCGCCCGTCGATCACCTTCGTCTACGACAAGCTGACCCCCTATGCGCTCGGCCGCCTGATCGCGCTCTATGAGCACCGCGTCTTCGTCGAGGGCGTGCTGTTCCGCATCAACTCCTTCGACCAGTGGGGCGTCGAGCTCGGCAAGGAACTGGCAACAGGCCTCCTTCCTGTCGTGGAAGGCAAGGAAAGCGCTGACGGTCACGATTCCTCGACGCAGGGCCTGGTCGCCGCGCTGGCGAAGCTCGCCAAGTAAGCTGACGCACAACAAAGCCGCTCAGACGCTCGCCCATGTCATGTGGGCGAGCTTTTTTGTTTGAAGCTGTCGAAATCGGCTACATCTCTTCGTCTCTATTGCAGAGTTCCAAGGGAGAGAGGCATGAACGAGACGGACGACGACCTGGTGACATTCGAGGCGAAGGGTGCTGCACCGCTGCCCGAGGCAGGGCGCGAAGGCTTCGTGGAGAACGATGGCGCCAGCATCTGGTATGCGACCTACGGGTCCGGCCCGGCCGTCATTCTGCTGCATGGCGGGCTCGGCAATGCCGGAAACTGGGGCTATCAGGTGCCGGCGCTGGTCGCCGCCGGCCGGCAAGCGGTTGTCATCGACAGCCGCGGCCATGGTCGCAGCACGCGTGATACACGCCCGTATCACTATACCCAGATGGCAGACGATGCGCTTGCAGTCATGGATCAGCTGGCACTCGACAAGGCCGCCTTCGTCGGCTGGAGCGACGGCGCTTGCACGGCATTGATCCTTGCCGACCAGCACCCCGAGCGCGTTTCCGGTGTCTTCTTCTTTGCCTGCAACATGGATCCGAGCGGCACGCTTGAATTCAAGCCGACGCCCGTGATTGACCGTTGCTTCAGCCGGCATCGGAAGGACTACCAGACGCTATCCGCCACGCCCGACGCCTTCGACAACTTCGTGGCCGACGTATCGAAGATGATGGCAAGCGAACCGAACTATACGGCCGCCGACCTCGCCGGCATCAAGGTGCCGGTTGCCGTCGTGCTTGGAGAAAATGACGAGTTCATCAAGCGCGAGCACGTCGATTATCTGGCGCGCAGTATCCCCGATGCCGAACTGATCCTGTTGCCTGAGGTCAGCCATTTCGCGCCGCTGCAACGGCCCGCGGACTTCAACCGCGAAGTGCTCGCCTTTCTCGATCGGCTATAGATCAGAGACCGATTTCTTTTGCCCAAGGCGGGTTGGCGCCTGCGCGCGAGACCGTCACGGCGGCTGCCTTGGCGCCGAGCGAAAGCGCATTCTGCAGCGCCTTCTCGCTGAGCGAGGCCACTTTTTCCTTGGTCAGCAGGTTGTCGATCTTCAGCGAGGCAAGAACGCCGGCATCGAAGGTGTCGCCCGCGCCGACGGTATCGACGACGGTGACGCGCTCGCTCGGGACGGTAACCTTGCGCTCGTTGGTATAACCCGACGCGCCTTCGGCACCCTTGGTGATGACGACGAGCTTGGCGCCCTGCTTCAACCAGTAGGCGGCCAGGTCGTCATGGCCGCCCTCGAGGCCGAACCACTCCAGGTCCTCGTCCGAGAACTTCAGGATATCGGACTTGGACGCCATGCGCTTGATCCGCGCCATGTGTAAGTCCTTGTTCTTGATGAAGCCGGGGCGGATGTTCGGATCCAGCGAAATGACCCGCTTGGCGCACTCGCGGTCGAGCAGCGCTTCATAGGTCTCGCCGCAGGGGCTGGGGATCAGGCTGATCGCGCCGAAATGCAGCGCCTCGCAATCGTCGCCAAGGGCGGGCAGATCTGACGTGGTGATCATGCGGCCGGCGGTGCCTTCATCGTAGAAAGCATAGGTTGCCTGGCCGTTGACCAGCTTGACGAAGGCCACCGTAGACGGGCGCGGGGTGATGGCGCAGAGGCTGAAGTCGACGTTGCTCGCCTTCAGCGTATCGCGCAGGATTTCGCCCATCATGTCGTCGGCAAGGCCGGTGAAGAATGCCGTCGGGATGCCGAGGCGTCCGAGCGCAATCGCCGTGTTGAAGATCGCACCGCCGGCGTAAGGGGCAAAGCCCTTTTCGCCGAGAGTCGTCTCCCGCGGCAGCATGTCAATCAGCGCTTCGCCACAGCACAAAATCATTCCGGCCTCCCAAGCATTACGATCCATCGATGTTCAAATCGATTAGATAATTTCGTGGCAAAAGCAAAGCGCCGCGACGCAATTCTTCATTCAAAGTGATGAAATGCCGCCGTTGCGTCCGGACCAGGCGAGCGGCGCATCGAGGAAGGCTTCGACTTCGCTCAGGGTCTTCTCGTCGAACAGCTTCTGAGCCTTGGCGACGGCCAGCACATCGCGCCAGGTGGCAATGTAGTGCAGCTTCACCTTGCCATCGGCAAAACGCAGCGCACCTTCATCGAAAATGCCGTAGTAGAACAGGGCGATACCGTGATCGACCCAGCCACCGGCGGCCCGGACGGCATCGATGAACTTGAACATGCTGCCGCCGGCTGTCGTCAGGTCCTCGATGACGAGGACGCGCGAACCTTCAGGCATGTTGCCTTCGATCTGTGCGTTGCGGCCATGACCCTTCGGCTGCTTGCGGACATAGATCATCGGCAGGCTGAGGCGATCGGCGAGCAGCGCGGCAAAGGGGATGCCCGCGGTCTCACCGCCGGCGATGCAATCGAACTGCTCGAAACCGGCTTCGCGCAGCACGACGCTCGCGGCAAAATCCATTACCGTCGAGCGGACGCGCGGAAAGGAAAGCAGCTTGCGGCAGTCGATATAGACCGGGCTCGCCATGCCGGAGGCGAACTTGTAGGGCTGTGCGGCATTGAAGTGCACCGCCTTGATCTCCCAGAGCATCTTCGCCACGAGTTCCGCCATCACGGCACGGTCGGTGAATGTCGTCTGGATCATCGCTCTCTCCTTTGGTCAAATCTACGGGCCAATAGCAGCAAGCGCGGCAGTTTTCCAGAACAGCCAGCGTTTCCATTCGCAGAAAGATCAAGGGCCCACGCCGCTCGGCCCTGGAAAAGCTGACCGTCCGGTTGCCATGGCCGGAATGCGCCAATGGTTTCAGATGTTTGCGCTTGCTTGGCATCACGGCATCGATATCGTGGCTGATATGGAACATATCGAAGTCTTCCGCCGTCTCGGCGTTGCGCTTGCCATCGGTCTGCTCGTCGGCGTCGAGCGCGGCTGGACGGAACGCGAGGTGCGCGCCGGTGGGCGGACCGCCGGCATTCGCACCTTCGGCCTCACCGGCTTTCTCGGTGGCGTCGTCGGCACCTTGCAGCCGCTGACCGGTCCGTTCCTGCCGGCAACGATCGCCGCCCTGCTCGGCTTCGTCTATATCGCCGGCAAATGGCAGGAGGCAATCGAGGACAAGGACTACGGTATCACCTCGATCGTTGCAGCACTCGCGGTGTTCGCGCTGGGCGTGCTGGCTGCCGTCGGCGATCTCATCACCGCCAGTGCCGGCGCCGTTGCGATGACCGTCGTGCTTGCTGCACGAACGAGCCTGCACGGCTTTCTGGAGGGGCTCACCTGGGTGGAGCTCCGCTCCGCACTGATGCTGCTGGCCATGACTGTGATCGCGTTGCCGCTGCTGCCCGACAGGACGCTCGATCCGTGGGGAGCGCTCAACCCCTATTCGCTCTGGCTTCTGACCATCACCATCGCTGCCCTCTCCTTCGCCGGCTATGTGGCGATCCGTTTGATGGGCACAAACCGTGGCGTGCTGCTTGCGGGTGCCGCCGGTGGGCTCGTCTCGTCCACAGCGTTGACGCTCTCATTCGCTCGCTATTCGACGGAGGCACCCCAGGGCGCGCGGCATCTGGCAGCCGGCGCGGCCATTGCCGGCGCCCTCTCCTTCGCGCGTGTGCTGGTCATTGCCAGCGCTCTTTCCTTCAGCATGTTTGTGCCGCTTGCGTCCGCGCTCGTCCCGGCGATCATTGGCTTCCTGGCCACAGCCCTGTTTTCGGTATGGCGCTCCGAGACTGCGACGCAGGCGCCGGAGATCAGGCTGAAGAACCCGTTCGACCTACAGACCGTAATCTCTTTCGCGTTGCTGCTCGGTCTCATCAGCCTGGTGTCGAAAATCGCGATCGAGTATGTCGGCCCATCCGCGCTGTTCGTCGTGGGAGCAATTTCAGGCTTCGTCGATGTCGATGCAATCACGCTCTCCACCGCACGTCTCGTCGGGTCGGCAGTCAGCGTCAGGACCGCAGCGGATGTCATTCTGATCGCCGTCGCGGTCAATATGATCACGAAGGTGGCGCTCGCGTTTACCGCGGGCCGGCGAGAATATGGCGTGGCGCTTGGCATCGCATCGGCGGTGGCGGTCGCGTTTGGGGCAATCGGATATTTTGTGGTGCGCAGCTTCTTGCCGGCCTGAATTCAGCGATTGCCGAACAGCTAAATCGCGTCAGAGGCGAGTACGGTTCGACTATCAAAACTTTTGCGATTTTGTACGAATATTACTATGAGTTGAACTTCAATACGCGTTGAGTTTCAGATACTTGGCAATTCCTCTTTCGTTTCTGGTACTTACCGCCGCGACAGGCATGGAGACGATCAGAAACGGTCAAATCCTAACGATTTCCTTAAGAATCCGGTTGGGCCTCCGAAGCCATTTTCCGTGCCCAAGAGACATCAGAGGAAATCCGGAATGAACCTGAGCCTGTCCGACGTCCGCGAGAAATTCAGCTCGTCATTGACCGTCAAGATCTTTTCGATCTGCTTCTTGTCCACACATGTGCCGCTGCTCGCACTCGTCGCCTATCTTGTCACCGGCTTTCGCAGCGAGGCCTTGCCCATCCTGTTGCTCGTCCTTGCCGCGACACTCGTCGGCACAATCTTCTGCCTTGCCTGCCTATGGCAACTAATCAGGCCGCTTCATCAGGTGGCAAACGTCGTGGAGGCCTATCGTTCCACCGGGACCGTGAAACTGGTGCACAGCTCTCGCAGGGATGAAGTCGGGATCGTCACCAACGGCATCTCCGTTCTGATCGGCGAACTCGATGCCACTCTGTCACAACTGCGCCGGCAAGCGACGACGGATGTTCTGACCGGCCTTGGCAACCGCCGCTGGCTGAAGGAGATCGCCTCGCTGGAAGTCAACCGGGCGCAGCGCGAGCGTACGCCGATCTCCGTCGTCGTTTTCGATCTCGATCACTTCAAACAAATCAACGACCAGTTCGGCCATGACGTCGGCGACCAAGTGCTGATGATGGCTGGCGCCACAATCCAGCATTGCCTGCGTCCATACGACATCGCAGCGCGGATTGGCGGCGAAGAGTTCTGCCTCGTGCTGCCACGGACCGATCTCGACGCGGCGATCACAATTGCCGACCGCCTGCGCGGCCAACTCGAGGGGAAGACGGTTAGCCCGCTACCGAAGGGCCGCGTCACGGCAAGTTTCGGCGTGTATCGCGGTGATCCAGCCAGCGAAACGCTGAAGACGATGCTGACAGAAGCCGACCGCAAGCTCTACACCGCCAAGAATGCGGGGCGCAACCGGGTCCACTCCGACGTCGCGCCCTCAATCCGGGACAGGCGCATCAAGGCCTAGCGCTCAGGCGAGGCGGGCGATATCGCCGGGCAGCATCCGCTGATAGAGCCCGATCGCCGTCCGCCCCTTTTCATCATCGAGCGAAATCGCGTAGCGGACGGCAGCAGCCAATATCTGCATTGTCAGCCTGGCGATGGCGAGAAGCTCTTCCTTGTTCCGTTCCGGTTCCAGCTTTTCCAGCCGGCCGAACAGCGCCTGGGCATGAAACTCCATGTCCTCCGCGTCGACCTCCTGCAGCAGTCGATCCGCCTGCGTTGCAACCCATATGTCCCGCATGACGGGCTCTTGACGGAAGTAGCCGTAATACTGATCGGCGATGTTGCAGAGCGCCTGCCGCAGCGTCGTGGCATCCGTCACCATTGCAAGTTCGGCGGCCACACAAGCCCTGCCCTGCTCATTGAAGCGCTCGGCAAGTGTGCGGATGATCGAGCTCTTGTCCGGGAAGTATTGGTAGAGCGCCCCAAACGATAACTCGGCCTTTTCAACGATTTCGCTCATCTTCAGAGCATCGCTGCCGTTCTTCTCGATCAATTCCAGGGCGACCGAAAGGATCTTCTCGAAGCGCTCCCGGCCCCGCTTCTGCTGAGGAATCCGCCGTGGCTGTCCGGTCGGCTCCTGCTGCCTCCTGCGCCTGACGGCAACCTCTTCGGCCATTGCGTTCTCCATTTTCCGATTGACGAACAAAATAAGAGAGTTTATCTCATTTGGCAAATAAGAGACTTTCTCTTATTTTGATTGGAGGAGTGTTCACATGCAGAATTCCGCAATCGTTCTCATCGGCGGCGCAGGCAAGACAGGCAGTCGCATCGCAGACCGCCTGACGAGGAAAGGCCTAGACTTCCGCTTTGCTTCACGTTCCAGCGCTCACCCCTTCGATTGGGAAAAGCGCAACGACTGGCCCGCCGCACTGGCCGGTGCAAACAGCGCCTATGTCAGCTTTCAGCCAGACCTTTCCGTCTCGTGGGCCGCCGACGCTATCGACGCGCTCGCCAGAACGGCCATCGGCTGCGGCCTTTCGCATATCGTGTTGTTGTCGGGCCGTGGTGAGGAAGGCGCTCAACGCGCGGAGGAAGCGCTCAAGGCCTCCGGTATCGGTTTCACCATCCTGCGGGCATCGTGGTTCTGCCAGAACTTCAGCGAGGGCGCCTTTGCCGAGCAAATCGCAGCCGGCGAACTGGCACTTCCGGCAGGCGATGTGAGGGAACCATTCATCGACGCGGCCGATATCGCCGATGCAGCGGTTGCCGCTTTGACCGATCCCCGCCATATGGGAAAGACCTACGAACTGACCGGCCCCCGTGCGCTGACATTCCGTGAAGCGGTCGCCGAGATCTCTGCCGCATGTGGCAGAGACATCGCCTATGGGCAGATCTCCATGGCGGAGTTCAAGGAGACGCTCGGCGACGCCGACCTGCCCGAAGGCGTGATCGAGCTGCTCGGGGAGCTGTTCACACAAGTCCTCGACGGTCGGAATTCACTAGTGACGAATGGTGTTGCGGACATTCTTGGTCGCCCCGCCAGGGACTTCGGCGCGTATGCCCGCGATGTCGCAATCAACGGGACATGGAGGATATGATCGTGACGCTTGTTCTCATTGTCGCCCTCACCGCCGCCGCGATCGGCAGCGGCCTTGTCGCGGGCATCTTCTTTGCCTTCTCGACATTTATCATGACGTCCTTCGCCCGTATCCCCGCCGAACAGGGCATAGCGGCGATGAACTCCGTCAACGTCACGATCGTGCGCTCACCCTTCATGCTGCTTTTCGTGCCAACCGCAGTCCTGTGTCTCGTGATCGCTGCCTGCGCGTTCTTCTACTGGCGTGGTGGCACTAGCGCCTGGATGCTGGCGGGAGCGGCGCTTTATCTCTTTGCGTCCTTCCTTTCCACCATCGTCTTCAACGTGCCTATGAACGACGCGCTGGCGAAGGTCAGCGGCAACGGCGCGGAGGCGACCGCGCTCTGGACGAGCTATCTCAGGGACTGGACGTGGTGGAACCATGTCAGGACGATCGCTTCCCTGCTCGCCTCGATAGCCTTCGTGCGCGCCCTGATGCTGATCTGAAAAAAGGCGGGAGGGTGATCCTCCCGCCCGCAGCCTTACGTCCGTTCGCAGAAGGTCAGCCGGTTGTTGAAGGGATCGATGACCTCCATTTCGAGGCCCCAGGGTGCTTCGTGCAGGCCGGGCTTCATGTAGCGATACTGCTTACCCGCAAGCTCCGCCTGGAAGGCACGCACGCCGGTGACCGGGATGAAGGCGCGAGCGCCGGGGCTGGCATCACCGGAATGCTCGCTGAGATGCAGGATCATGCCGCTTCTCGATACCTGGCAATAGAGCGGAAAATGGTCGCCAAAACGATGCTCCCAGTCGAGCGCGAAGCCAAGAAAGCCGCAATAGAATTCTTTCGTCTTGTCGACATCGAAGATGCGGAAGATCGGGATCGGCGGCTGAATGGCAATCGCCGGGGCGTCCGCCTGCTGCTCATCGAGCTTCGCCGAGAGAATGTTCCACTGATCGAACCCGAACTGCCGGGCCACGATCTCGAGGGTTTCGCTGTGTGTGAGGTCTACGTCGCGGGCAGCCAAGGCTTGCCGCAGGGCTTTCGCCATGAGTTTTGCGTCACGAAAATCGCGCATGGTTCATTCCTTCCGTTGGCGGCAAACAGGATGATCAGTGCCCGCGTCTGCTGACCCGTTCGCCATCAATCGCCAAACGGCAAGGGATGTGAAGGATGTATCTGGATGCATTCACCATCGCGCTTTCGCGCCGCGGGGCGGCTGGCCGCATCCGGCCGAGGGTGACAATAGAAGAAGCGAGTGGCTCGATCAAGAGCCCGTGCGCGCTGCGCCCACGGGAACGGCGTGGAGATGGCCTGCGAGCTCGATGCGGTTACGGCCTGCGCGCTTGGCGGTATAGAGCGCCTTGTCGGCAGAACTCAGCATGGTGTCGAGTTCCATCGGCGTCGAGCGTCCCGGCGCAACGCCGACGCTGACAGTACATCTGCGGCTCTCGCCCTCGAGATAGATCTCGCGGCCGGCGAAGGCCTTGCGGATACGCTCGGCCACCTTTTCGGCACGGCCTGGCACGGTCTCCTTCAACACAAGAGCAAACTCTTCGCCACCAAGGCGTGCGGCGGTGTCTCCGGCCCGGCAGTTGGCGGACAGTTCGGCTGCGAAGACCTTGAGCACGCGATCGCCGCTAGCGTGGCCGAAAGTGTCGTTTATGGATTTAAAATGATCGAGATCGAAGACCAGCACTGCGGTCCCCGGCCCCATCGTGCCCTTCCCGTAG
Source organism: Rhizobium cauense (assembly GCF_019511525.1). Lineage (GTDB taxonomy): Bacteria > Pseudomonadota > Alphaproteobacteria > Rhizobiales > Rhizobiaceae > Rhizobium > Rhizobium cauense. Next base: position 196,845 of record NZ_JAEUAT010000001.1, read on the forward strand.
CGATCAAACAGCGCGCGTCGATTGAGGAGACCGGTCAGCGGATCCGTGATGGCATCCAACCGGTGGCGCGCGGCAAGCCGCCACTGGTGGAGCGCCAGCGACAGTGCGCCGATACCTGTCATGCTGGCGATGCAGACCGCGATGCTGAGGTCCTCCGCCCAGTTGCTTGGCGCGACGCCCAGCACCATCTTGCCGTCCGCGATCAGGACACCGGCACACAGCACGAACGATATCGCTGTCAGGCAGTAGAGCGCGGTAATTCCGGTCAAGGGCACCGGCGCCTCGGCCCGCGCCCGCCAATATTGATAGGCGGTGCCGAAGAGCATCGCGGCGATTGCCGTGTTCTGGGCAATGAACGCAAGGCCATCATAACCGATCAGCAACGGCGGTATGGAAACGATCATTGCCGTGGCGGCGCAGGCGACGGTGGCGCGACGCGGCAGCCTGCCGGTAAGAAACTGGCTGCCGCCTCCCCAGAGTGCAGCAAAGCCGGAGTGGAAAAGCACGAAGGAGACGACGGCGAACGCCGTCACCGGATGATCAACATAGAGGCTGTAGGCGAGGATGCCGCTGACGATGAGAACAAGCCCGAGCGTGCCGGTCAGAAGGAACGTCTCGGTGCGTCGTGCAAACCAGCTGCCCAGCAGCGTCACGGCAAGACACGTCGCCGAGACGGCAAGCGCCATCAATAGGGAATTGTAATCAAGCGTCATGCTCTAAAAATCGCGACAACTGCCACGCCCCTCATTCGTGCGAAGCCTACGGCCCAGCGATGACGAATGTCTTACCTATTTCGTTAAAAAGTCATGCATTCAAATCAACAATGAGGCGGGCATAGCATATCGATGCCGCGCCTTAAGAAAAGCAGCAGTAAAAATTGCGTGATGCCAGAATATCCTTACCGCTGGACATCCCAATGGAGCGGGAACATTGGATCGAAAACCGTAACGGGGCCGGCACCGGTTTCGATCTTGGCGGGAAAGCTCACCGGCTCATTGCGTCTGACGAGCGTTATTCTTTCCTCATTGACAGGAAGACCATACCAGGCGGGTCCATTCAACGACGCGAAAGCTTCAAGCTTGTCGAGCGCTTCGTCCTGTTCAAAGACGTGCGCAAGGCAGCTCATCGTGTTGATCGAGGTGTAGATCCCGGCGCAGCCACAGGCACATTCCTTCAAGGGATCCACATGCGGTGCGGAATCCGTGCCCAGGAAGAAGCGCGGATCGCCGCTCGTTGCAGCGGCGCGCAATGCAAGGCGATGGTTCTCCCGCTTGGCGACCGGCAGGCAATAATAATGCGGCCGAATGCCGCCGACGAGGATGGCGTTGCGGTTGATGATCAGGTGATGCGTCGTAATCGAGCCTGCGAGGTTGCTCTTCGCCGACTTGATATAATCGATGCCGTCCTTGGTGGTGACGTGTTCCATCGTCACCTTCAGCTCGGGCAGACGCTTGCGCAACGGGTCGAGCACGGTTTCGATAAACACTGCCTCGCGATCGAATATGTCGACGTCAGGCGTTGTGACCTCGCCGTGGACGCAGAGCGGCAGGCCGATCTTCGCCATCCGCTCCAGCACCGGCATTGCCTTTTCGATATCGCGCACGCCGCCATGCGAGTTGGTGGTGGCGCCGGCCGGGTAAAGCTTCACCGCCGTGATCAGCCCGCTCTTTCTGCCGGCCTCGACATCGTCAGGATTGGTGTGCTCCGTCAGGTAGAGCGTCATCAGCGGCTGGAACGTATCGCCCTTGGGCAATGCCGCCATGATGCGGCCGCGATAGGCTTCGGCATCGGCTGTGGTGACCACCGGCGGCACGAGGTTCGGCATGATGATCGCGCGGGCGAAGTCGCGGCTGGTATCGCCGATCACACCTTCCAGCATGGCGCCGTCACGCAGGTGCAGGTGCCAATCATCGGGACGACGGATGGTGATCGATTGCATGCGCTGAAACTCCGCGGGCTGGCCTATAAGGTTCAGCCCTGCGCATTATCACCCGAACGCGGGGCATGGCAAACACTTTGCCTGCTTCAGGACGGTATGCCGTACTGGTTTGGACCTGCGGTGCCGCGCGTGAGATACCAGACGAGAAGCACGATCCAGCCGACAAGCGGGATAAGGCCGACAAGTAGCCACCAGCCTGAGCGATCGATATCGTGCAGGCGGCGGACCGCCACGCCCAGGCCGGGAAGCAGCACAACAAGACCGTAGATGGCGCCAAGTATCTCGTAGCCGAAGAGGGCTTTGTCGAGAAAGGCAAGGATCAACGAAGCAATGACATTAAAGAGTGCAAACCACCAGAATTCCGGCCGCCCGGCGCGGCCGCTGAAAACGGCATACTTAGAGAAGACTGACGAGACTGCTTCAGTGAAGCTCATGCGCTCTCCCTCCATGCCCAAACGTTCCGCAACAAAGCAGAAGTTGCATAAGGACGAACCTGCAACGATTCTTCTGACGCCGCAAGGCTTGCGCTTCAGCCTCGAGCGGAGACAGCCTCAGGCTATTTCGAGGGTGACATCCGCCCTGCGGCGATTGCCGAGGATCAAGCGGCCATTGGGCAGATCGTTGCCATAGACCTTCGCGCTGGCTTCCTCTTCACTGAGCTTGTAGCCACGCCAGCGCTCCCACAGCCGCTCTTCCAGCACCTCGATCGGCGGCGCCAGCATGACCGAGTAGTCGAAGATGCCCTCGAGTTCGGCCCATTTTCCCAGGCTGAAGAGCAGATAGTTGCCCTCGACGATGATGAAGCGATGCTCCGGCGATACAACGCGCGCCGAAGCGATGGCTAGCTCGCGGGAACGATCGAAGACCGGAATAAGCACTTCCTGATCCGCCGGACGAACGGCCCTGATGATATCGAGGAAGCCACGGACATCGAAAGTCTCGGGAATGCCCTTGCGGGCAAGCAGGCCACGTTCGATGAGGATGGCATTGTCCATATGGAAACCGTCCATCGGCAGGACCTCGGCCGTCTCTCCCCTCGCCTTGAGGGCATCGGCGAGGTTGTCCGCCATTGTGGACTTGCCAGCGCCGGGCGGGCCGGCGATGGCAATCAGGAAGCGTCTCACATCGCCGGCGCGGCCGATGACATCGCCGGCGATCTCGTCAATCGTTGCGCTCATGCAGCGACCGGCTCCGTCGGGGCGGCCTTGGCGCCGGTCATGAAGGCGACGGCATCGGACATCGTGTATTCCTTCGGATTGATAACCGTGAGGCGACGACCGAGCCTGTGAATGTGGATGCGGTCGGCAACCTCGAAGACGTGCGGCATATTGTGCGAGATCAGAACGATCGGCAAGCCGCGCGAGCGTACGTCGAGGATCAGCTCCAACACCTTGCGGCTTTCCTTGACGCCGAGGGCCGCCGTCGGCTCGTCCATGATGACGACCTTCGATCCGAAGGCAGCCGCCCGCGCCACCGCCACGCCCTGGCGTTGGCCACCCGAAAGGGTTTCGACGGCCTGATTGATGTTCTGGATGGTCATCAGGCCAAGCTCGGTCAGCTTGGTTCGTGCGCGATTTTCCATTTCCGGGCGATCGAGCATGCGGAACCAGCTGCCGAGAATACCCGGCCGCCGGATCTCGCGACCGAGGAACATGTTGTCGGCGATCGATAGCGCCGGCGAAAGCGCGAGGTTCTGATACACCGTCTCGATGCCCGCTTCGCGCGCCTCCATCGGCGACTTGAAGTGGACCGGTTTGCCCTCCAGCGTGATCTCGCCCTCATCGGGACTGATCGCGCCTGAGATCGCCTTGATGAGCGACGATTTGCCGGCGCCGTTGTCGCCGATCACGGCGAGGATTTCGCCGGGATAAAGATCGAAATCGGCGTGATCGAGTGCGGTGACGCGTCCGTAGCGCTTGACCAGGCCGCGTGCCGAGAGAAGAGGTTCGTTCGCCATATTACACCGACACCTTTCTGATCCACTGGTCGATCGCGACTGCGGCAATGATGAGCACGCCGGTGAGCAACACCTTCCATTGCGGATCGGCGCCGAGCATGTTGAGGCCCATCGAGACCACGCCGACGATCATCGCGCCGAACAGGGTGCCAAGGATTGAGCCGCGGCCGCCGAAGAGCGAGATCCCGCCGATCACGGTTGCCGTGATCGCCTGCAGGTTATAGTCCGTCACCGCGGACGAGGGGGAGATCGAGCCGTTGCGGCCGATCGAGACCCAGGCTGCGAAGGCGGCAATGACGCCCGAAACAGTGTAAACCGTGAGCAGGACGCTCTTGGTCTGGATACCTGAAAGCTTTGCCGCTTCCGGATCATCGCCGACGGCATAGACGTGACGGCCCCAGGCCGTGTGATTGAGGATATACCAGAGCGCAAGGACAAGCAGCACCATGGCAATGACCCCGAGGGTCAGAACGGCGTTGCCAAGCCTGAAGCTGATTGCGAAGAAATGCAGCAGCGGTGCCTGTGCGTCGACATCGGTGTCGCGGATCGTTTCGTTGGCGGAATAGATGAAGTTCGTCGCCATGACGATATTCCAGGTACCGAGCGTCACGATGAACGGTGGCAACTTCATGAAGGCAACGAGGAAGCCGTTCAGCAAACCACAAAGGCCGCCAGCGAGCATGCCGGCAAGCACGGCGATTGGCGTGGGAATGCCATAGGTGACGGCAACGTTGCCCATGATGACGGCCGAAATGACCATGATCACGCCGATCGAGAGATCGATGCCCGCCGTCAGGATAACCAGTGTCTGCGCAGCGCCGAGAATACCGACGATGGCGATCTGCTGGAGGATAAGCGTCAGCGTGTAGGACGAGAAGAACCGCCCACCAATCGCTATACCGAAGATGATGATCGACAGCACCAGCACGATCAGCGGCACTGCGGCCGGTGTCGAGTGCAGGAAGTGCTGCGCACGCTTCACAAATGGGACGGCTTGATGCTCGAACGACGCGACATTCTTGTCGCTGCCGTCAAGCACCCGTTCGAATTCCTGTGCTCCGGTCATTGTTTCTCCTCCGTTTTCGCGCCAAACCGCGCACGGAAGCCCTGCCCCATATCACTCCGGTCTTTGTTCGCCGGCTTCCGAGACAGCAGCTATGGTCGGTCGAAACCGGCCGAGGATCAAGCCCCGGCCGGCGGTAAGTTATGTCGTGGAAATTAGCCCCAGCACTTGTCGGTGCCGACCTTCGTGTCGATCGACTCGAGGCCCGAAACCGGCTTGTCGGTCACCAGCGAAACGCCGGTGTCGAAGAAGGACTTGCCTTCGGTCGGCTTCGGCTTCTCACCGCTGTCGGCGAACTTCTTAATTGCCTCGATGCCGAGCGACGCCATCAGCAGCGGATACTGCTGGGAGGTGGCGCCGATAACGCCGTCCTTCACGGACTGAACGCCCGGGCAACCGCCGTCAACCGAGACGATTAGAACGTTCTTTTCCATGCCGACAGCCTTGAGGGCCTGGTAGGCGCCGACAGCAGCCGGCTCGTTGATCGTGTGAATGACGTTGATGCTCGGATCCTTCTGCAGAAGGTTTTCCATGGCCTTGCGGCCGCCTTCCTCGTTACCGTTCGTCACGTCGTGACCGACGATGCGCGGATCGTCCTCATCGCCGATCTTGTTCGGGTCCTTGGTGTCGATGCCGAAGCCCATCATGAAGCCCTGGTCACGCAGAACGTCGACGGTCGGCTGCGATGGCGTCAAGTCGAGGAAGCCAACCTTGGCATCCTTTGCCTTGTCGCCGAGCGTTTCCTTGGCCCACTGGCCAATAAGCTTGCCGGCGAGCAGGTTGTCGGTTGCGAAGGTTGCGTCGGCAGCGTCAGCCGGATCGAGCGGGGTGTCGAGCGCAATGACCAGCAAGCCAGCATCGCGGGCCTTCTTGACCGACGGGACGATGCCCTTCGTATCGGATGCCGTGATCAGGATGCCCTTCGCGCCGTCGGCGATGCAGCTTTCGATCGCGGCAACCTGGCTTTCGCTGTCACCATCGATCTTGCCTGCGTAGGACTTGAGCGTCACACCCAGTTCCTTGGCCTTGGCGGTCGCGCCTTCCTTCATCTTGACGAAGAATGGGTTGGTGTCGGTCTTGGTGATGAGGCACGCGGAAACATCCGCAGCCATTGCCGGCGCCGAGAAGGCGACACCGAGAGCAAGCGCGCCGAGCGCGGCGGAAAGCACTGATTTCTTCATTTACTCCTCCCAGAGATTGGCCGACCCGCCCCATGGCGGTATCGGAATTGACAGGCACGAGAACCGCTGCAGTCTCGCCGGCGGCCTCCTCCAAGCCGTTCCGTGCCGTTTGACGAGGGCAATTAAGAGCGAAAGAAATCGCCTTGTCAATAAATAAATCCAATTGAATTATTAATTCGATATGGCATGCTTGGTAAAAATAGGGCATAGGCCAAGAGACGGGAGGAGTGGCTATGTCGTCTTTGGACGGTCCGGTGCAAACGCCGGCCCAACCGCCTATTTTGAGTCCGGCCGGAGGCGCGAACCAGATCAGGGTGCGCGCCTACAACGAGCGGCTCGTGCTGTCGCTGGTGCGCCTCTACGGCTCCCAGTCGAAGGCTGATATCGCACGCCGAACCGGTCTTTCGGCGCAGACGGTTTCCGTCATCATGCGGGCGCTGGAGAAGGAAGGGCTGCTTTCTCGCGGCGAGCCTGTGCGCGGCCGCGTCGGCCAGCCGTCCATTCCGATGCGGCTCAACCCCGATGCCGTTTACTCGTTTGGCGTGAAGATGGGCCGGCGCAGTGCTGACCTGGTGCTGATGGATTTCCTGGGCAATATCCGCCTGCAGCTTCACCAGACCTACGCCTATCCGCTACCGCAGGTTTTCCTGGATTTCATCACTTCGGGCATCCGCGAGCTTGAAAGTCGACTGGACGAGAAGCAGCGCAGCCGCATTGCCGGCATCGGCATCGCTGCCCCATTCGAACTCTGGAACTGGGAAGAAGAAGTCGGTTCGCCGAAGGGCGCCATGGATGTCTGGCGCGATTTCGATCTCCATGCGGAGATTGCCGCCCGCGTTCCCTACCCTGTCTACCTGCAGAATGACGCCACAAGCGCCTGCGGCGCCGAACTCGTGTTCGGCATCGGACCGTCCTACCCTGATTTCGTCTATTTCTTCATCGGCTCCTTCATCGGCGGCGGCATCGTTCTCAATTCGGCGATCTTTTCCGGCCGCACAGGCACGGCCGGAGCCATCGGCCCGCTTCCCGTCCGCGGCAAGAACGGCGAAACACTGCAGCTGCTGGAAGTTGCCTCGATCTTCGTTCTTGAGAACATGCTGCGCGAACGCGGCATCGACCCGCAGCCGCTCTGGTATTCGGCAGACGACTGGATCGACTTCGGCGAGCCTCTCGAGACATGGATCGAGGACACCGCCAAAGCGCTCGCACAGGCAATCGTCGCCGCCGCCTCGATCATCGACTTCAGTGCGGCTGTCATCGACGGCGGCTTTCCCGGATGGGTTCGCGAACGCATTGTGCAGGCGACGATCCGCGAGGCGGACCTGCTCGACCTTCAGGGCGTTGTCATGCCCGATATCATCGAGGGCGCGGTTGGCGCCCATGCGCGCGCCATCGGCGGCGCCAGCCTGCCGATCTTCGCACGTTACCTCACGGACCAGAATGTTCTATTCAAGGAGGTCGAATATGCTGAAGGGACTTAACCCACTTCTGAGCCCCGAGTTGCTTTCGACGCTGCGTGCCATGGGGCATGGTGATGAGATCGCGATCGTCGACGGCAACTATCCCGGTGTCGAGCACGCGCGGCGGCTGATCCGCCTCGATGGCCATGGCATCGTGCCCGTTCTCGACGCCGTCTTGAGCGTCCTGCCGATCGACGATTTCGTGCCGGACGCGATCTTCCGCTCGACCGTCAAGGCCGAACGCGACAAACTTGACCCTGTGCATGAGGAGATGGTCGACTGCTGCGCCCGCCACGAGCCGCACCGACAAGTGGTGCCACTCGTCGGTGCCGATTTCTACAATCGCGTGCGGGCGGCCCATGCCGTGATCCAGACCAGCGAACCGCGGCTTTACGCCAACATCATCCTGCGCAAGGGCGTCATCTACCCCGAGCGGGTGGGCGACCACGCCGTTGAAAAGGCAGAGGTCGACCCCTTCACTTACTGAGCGTCAGATCTCGCCCGCCAAAGGCCCCCAGACATCCGTCAATGCAAAGCCGCCCGGATGCGGATCGAAGGGGTCGAGCGCGACCTGCGAAAGGCCGAAGGTGAAACCACGCCCGGCAATGGTCGGGATGATGGCGGCGCGGCCGGCAACTTCGGTTTCCGCCAGCAATCCCACTTCGAATTCCGAACCGATGATCGAACGCGACTTGAAGACATCGCCGACCTTCGCCTGGCCGCGCGCGTGCCGCGCCGCGAGGTTGGCGGAATTGCCTGTGCCGCAGGGCGAGCGATCGGCGCGGCCCGGCCACATGGTGGTGCAGGTGCGAACCGTGCCATCCGCCTCGAGGTCGCGGAACATGACATAGGCAACGCCCGAGATCGCCGGAATTTCCGGATGAACAACCTCGATGCTGCGGTTGATCAGTTCCTTCAGCACCATACCGGCCTGCACGAGCGCAGCAGCATTGGCCTTTTCGATCGTCAGGTTGATCTGTCCGACATCGACCAGCGCATAGAAGATGCCGCCATAGCAAAGATCGACCGTGATCTTGCCCCAGTTTGGCGTGTCGATCTCCACGTCCAGTTCATGCACGAAGGAAGGCACCATGGTGAGCTTGACCTCCTCGCAACGCCCGTCGCGGCAGGTCGCGGTCGCCTTGACGAGGCCGGCCGCCGTTTCCAGCGTGACGATGGTTTCTGGCTCCTTCATCTCGACGATGCCGGATTCCAGCAAAGCCGTCGTGACGCAGATCGAGTTCGAACCGGAGCTTGCATGCGCCTGATCGGGCTGCAGGATGATGAAGGCCGCATCGGCGTCCGGGTGCTTCGGCGGCAGCAGCAGGTTGACGGATCCGATCGGCGCACCGCGTGGCTCCAGGCAGAGGAAGCGGCGGAGTTCCTGGCCCTTGGGATCGGTGTTCAGCCAGTTGAGCTGTTCAGCCACCGTGTTGCCAGGGATCTTCGGCACACCGCCGATCGCAACCTTGCCGATCTCCCCTTCAGCGTGAACATCCAGAAGCTGGATCGTGCGCTTCCATCTCATCTGTCAACTCCCTGTGTCGCGTGACGCAACCACGCAGATATAATGCCACCCGGCAGCAAGAATGCTGCCTCTATCGACGTGATATATCAGATCATCGGGAATTGCCTACGGCAAATTTCACACGGCCGAAGCGTTCCGACGCCGAGCTGCAGCGTTCGCTGGACGCACTCTATCGTGGCCAGCAATAGCTTGGACAGCGACGATTGTTCTGGAATAGGAGGCTAAAACAGAAAAGAGCCCGGTGCGGGAGGAGGTGCACCGGGCTCTTGATCCTGACCGACAACTGGGAGGAGGAGTGTTGCCAGTCCGATGAAGGGAGCGCTGGGAGGAGGAGTGCGCTTCCTTCGAGATAATAGATAGCCTATTGTTTCGATCAGGAATAGGGAGATTACCGCAACGCAGCAATGCGGTGAGCGCATAGCTTCGCCACTAGCCCAGCCTCTTTTTGCGGCATTTTTAATCGATCGGTCAATTTTTTCAGCAATTACAGGCCGATCGGGCAGGTGGCGGCTCTCCGAAGAGGCTGTTCGCGCTCTCGCGCATCAGCCGTATATCGACGACCGAGCTCGAACCACGATTCGGGAAAGCGGAAGGTAGGACGGTGACCGTCCCGCCTTCCTGCGGCTCATTAATCAATAGCCATTGTCGCATGGCATGCTGCCATCGCCATTGGTGCCGCCGAACGTGTTTTGGCAATACGGATGCCGCTGCATCGGTCGCGGCTGCGCACCGATCGAACCGGTCGTACCGGGATCGACACGAAACGCCGCCAACGGATACCAGTAGCCATCCGAGGCACGGCGGGTGCCGGCGCGCTCGGTGCGTGAACCCCGATAGCCGTTCAGATAACCGGCCTGCTGCCTGTATTGCACTGTCTCGACACTCGAGGCACTCGGGAGAGGAGGTTCCCGCGGCACCGGCGCCGCGTCGGCGAAAGTGACGGATGCAAGCACCAGAAGAGCGCTTGCCGACAGGGAAGAAGCGAACCTAGACGTTCTCATGATAAACCCTCCTTTCGGATTTACCCCGGAAAAATGCGTTCTTACGTAGCAAAGTTCCGCAATCACACGCGACTTCCTGCACTCGTGATAGCCTGCGACTGAGCGTGATGAGAGCGTGCATGGACCTACCTGCAACGGTTCCTTTCGCCGTGGAATTTCCGCATTTTCTGGTCCTTTTTCCTCACCGCCGATGCTTCAGCGGCCTTGAGGTTTGCGCGATCGCTGCAGCAGAGTCGGGATCCGGGCGCCCTGTTTGATGGAACGTCCGGGCACGGTTGCATTCGGGTTAGGACTTTACCGCTATAAGCTATCTTCTCGCACTGCTTGTTTGACGCAATACTCCAGCTGATTTCTCACGGCAGGACGGCATGGTGTGATGTTGTGGCATCTGCAAACGATCAACTCACTCCAGTCACGCTGGGGGTTGCGGACAGCGCTGTCTGTTTACCTGCATCGACAGAGTACGCGGAACAGCAATGAGGTCAAAAGAATCCGGCTCCCGGAAGTCGAGGGCGATGTTTTCCTGCGGCCCCGATCCACGGACTGGGGCGTTCTCAATCAGGTATTTGTCGAACAAGAATACGCCATAAGAAGCCCCGCCCATGCGGAGGCATTGTTCCGCCATTACCAAGCGACCATTGATGCTGGCGACACACCGGTCATCATCGACTGTGGGGCGAATTCCGGCCTTGCGTCCATCTGGTATTCGCACGTCTTTCCGGAAGCCATTGTTGTCGCCGTGGAGCCTGAGCCGGAGAACTATTCGGTACTGTGTCGGAACGCAGGCAATAGGCTAAACATTCGCCCGCTACAGGCGGGGATATCCGATCAGAAGGGCCGCATCACCCTTCATAACCCCGGCCACGGCCATTGGTCTTGGCAGACCGTCGAAAATGCGACGGGAGAGGTGGAGACGGTAACCATACCCGATCTCCTGTCCGCCATTCCGCGCGGAAAACTGCTTATAGTGAAGATCGACATCGAAGGGAGCGAAGTGAACCTCTTCCGAAGCAATACCGCTTGGGCCAACGAAACGCCCCTCATCGTCTTCGAGTCGCATGACCTCATGGCAAACTGGCATGGCACCGCACATGCCGTCCTTTCCGTACTGACGCGCGAGCCGCGAGACTACTTCCAGGAAGGCGAAAATACGCTTGCATTCTCCCATGCGCTCCTTGGACCGCGCGAGGCAAAGTCCGTAGGGCTTGACCTACCCGGGATGGCAAACGCCCATTGAGCCTATCGCCAAACCACAATCTGTCGGTCATCGATCATTCGGTACCCCTGGCTCGACAGGCAGGTGACATACTGCCTGCGTGCGGCGGCTCCGGCATTCGCCTCCTGCTGGGCCGGATCGATCGCATAGCGACCGATTCTGGCACGCAGTTCATACTGCCGCTTCGCCTCGCGGTACATGAAGTTTCCATCCGTAACGCAGATATGGTGCGCGACAGCTGGCGGGTTGAGCGGCGGGTCGAGCGGGGCTGCGACGGGTACGAGCATCGGCGCATCGGCGACGCAGCCGGCAAGCGCCGCAACGGCTCCGCACAACGCAAACGCTCGCACCATAGTACCAGGCATGTTCCCTCCGGGCATAGCTCATGAATCGCCGTTCTGGGTACGGCGCCGATTCCCACCTTCACCATGCAATATTGCGCCAGGCTAGCGAACCGAGCCGCGAACCTTGAACAGATCAAGGATCATGCGCGCCCGGCTAGACCGAAACGGTTTCGATAATCGCCCGGCGACAGGCCGGTGACCTTCTGAAACACCTTGCGGAACGCGCCGATGTCTTCATATCCGGCCGCGACGGCTATCTGGGCGATGGTGTTGTTCGAGACCTCGAGCATTTCGCGCGCCTTGCCGACCCGCAAATGCTGACAATATTCGGTCGGTCGAAGGCCCGTTGCCTTCCGGAACCGGCGCAGAAACGTCCGTTCTTCCAGGCGGGCGCGCTCTGCCATGGCCGCCAGCGTTACGTCGCGGGCGCCGGTTGCCTGCAACCAGTGCTGCACCTTGAGAATCTGCGCGTCGCCGTGGTTCAGTCGCGGCGAGAAGCTGGTGTAGTAGCGCTGCTCCCTCCCCGGCGGATCGACAAGGAGGAAGCGCGCCGTCTCAAACATGATGGCCGATCCCAGCAATCTGTCGACCAGCCTGAGGCCGAGGTCGGTCCAGGCCATCAATCCGCCAGCGGTGATTACATCGCCATCGTCGATGATCAGTTTGTCGGTATCGACACGCACGTCCGGAAACCGCTCCGCCAGCAGTCCGGAATAGACCCAGTGGGTCGTCGCCATCCGGTGCGACAGGACCCCCGTTTCGGCGAGGAGGAACGCGCCGGCACAGACGGAAGTCAGCGTCGCGCCCTCGAAGTGGCGCTCGCGAAGCCAGCGCGCCAGCGGACCGGCCTCCTCCGATGTCATCGGGTCGCCGAAGCTTGGCGGCAGGATCAGCGCCGTCGGCGATCCGGGCGCCTCCGGCGCCGTGTCGTCGACACGCTCCACCGTTGCGGAGGCGTCTGCCCATCGCCAATGGCTGACGCGCAGGCCAGTCGCGCCCGGTAGCTGCCGCGCGAGGGAAAAACGGCTCGCCAGGTTGAAGAGATCGGTGAGCCCGAGGACCGCCGACATCTGCACATTCGGATAAAGCAGGATGCCGATCTCGGTGGACGCGATGGTCTCGCTCATTTGTCAATTCTGACCCTGATAATGTCAATTTCGCCAGTCCACACGATGCCGGTTCGGAGGTAGCTTGTCCATCGGTGGCCGGTGCCAGCCGCAATGAGCAAAAGGATAAAAGGACATGACCAAGCGAGCCCTGATCGTCGTCGACATTCAGAACGACTATTTTCCGAACGGGAAGTGGCCACTGAGCGGTGTGGAAACGGCTGCCGACAACGCAGCACGCGTCATCGCCGCGGCCCGGGAAGCAGGCGACCTCATCGTCCATATCAGGCATGAGTCGCTTGGGGAGGATGCCGCCTTCTTCGTGGCCGGATCAGAAGGGGCGCAGATTCACGCCAAAGTGCGAAGCCGCCCCGGCGAGACCGTCATCGTCAAGAACCATGTCAACGCGTTCCGTGAAACAGATCTGAAAGCGGCACTGGACGGCAGCGGAATCGAGGATGTCACCGTCGTCGGCAGCATGAGCCACATGTGCGTCGACGCGGTTACGCGGGCCGCCAGCGACTTCGGCTACAAAGTGACGGTCATCCACGATGCCTGCGCAACACGCGACCTCGATTTCCGCGGAACTACTGTCCCGGCCGCGCAGGTGCATGCAGCGTTCATGGCTGCCCTCGCCTTCGCCTACGCGTCTGTCGTCTCGACGAACGAGGCCCTGGCCATGCGCGGCGCTCTCGAAGCATCCGCCTAGACCAACCGAACCGCGCGTCATCAATCGCCGTCGAGCACGGGGGAGCCTGCGCCTCCCTCCATTCGCCGTTGACTTCGCAGGTGATGAGAGGAGAATGCCCTCCATGGCTCACCACGCAACTTGAGGGGCGCCAAGATGACGATCGCAAGGAAACTTCAGACCTATATCGATGGAGAGGGTATCGCCTACGAGACCCTCGACCATCATCGAACCGCAACAACAAGTCAGGCCGCGCAGGCGGCTCATGTTCCGGGCGGCAGACTGGCCAAATCCGTGGTCGTGCACCATGAAATGGGCTATGTGCTGGCCGTTGTGCCAAGCACGCACCGGATCGAACTCTCGACGTTGCAAGAGGTGATGAACAAGCGCCTTGGCCTCGCGTCAGAGGATGAGGTCTCGTTGCTTTTCGCCGATTGCGACATCGGCGCGGTCCCGCCGATAGGCCCAGCCTACGACATGCCTGTGATTCTCGACGAAAGCCTCGGTAACGCCAGCGACGTCTATTTTGAAGGCGGCGACCACCGAACATTGGTGCATGTCAGCGGAGCCAACTTCCGCAGCCTGATGAAGGACGCGCAAATCGCCCGCTTCAGCCACCGGCCATGACAGCTTGATTCCACGGTCGCAGCGGAGACTGAATGTCAGAACGCTACACCGAACGTAGCGCTTTTTCTGCGGTTCTTGATGAGGCCTGAAGAGAAATGGCGCACCCGAAGAGATTCGAACTCCTGACCCCCAGATTCGTAGTCTGGTGCTCTATCCAGCTGAGCTACGGGTGCGTGCCGGAAGCGGTCAAACCGCTTGCGTGGGCGGTTCTCTAAAGGGTCCTTTGAGGGATTGCAATAGCCTTTCTGAAAAAATCGCGACTTTGATCGTGCAGAGCTGAAATGCGGAAATTGCATCACTTTTCGCGCAGCGTACGGGTGCGGTAATCTTCCAGCGAGACCGGGCGATCCGGAATCTCGATGCGAAACTGCGTTCCGGCCGAGGGTTTTTCCACAAGCGCGATCGTGCCGCCATGCGCCAGCACCAGTTCGCGGGCAATCACGAGGCCGAGCCCGGTACCGCCGGAGCGGGCCGAGCCGCGAAACGCAGCGAAGAGATTCTGTCTGGCCTTCTGCGGCATGCCGGGACCGGTGTCGTCGATAATGATGCTGACGACGCTGCCGACGCGCAGGGCCGAAACCGTGATGCGCTTGGCGCCGTCCGTCCCCCGGCCGCCGCCGGGCATGCTCAGCGCCTGCACGGCGTTGCGGCAGAGATTGTGAATCACGCGGAACATCTGCTCGCTGTCCGCATCGACCTCGAGTTCCACCTCCATCTGGTCGATGAATTCGATGCCGCTCTGAGCATCGATCGCCAGCATGTCCTTCACGTCCTGGGTGAGGTCATAAAGCCGGATGCGGCGTCTGCGCGGCGCGGCCTCGGTCGCCTGTCCATAGGACAGCACCTCGGTCGTATAGCCCACGGCGCGATCGATCGTACGCAACAGCTTCGGCGCGAAGGCCTTCACCATCGGGTCATCGACATCCACGAGTCGATCCGACATCAGCTGCGCCGATGCGAGGATATTGCGCATATCGTGATTGATCTTCGAGACGGCGAGACCGAGTGCGGCCAGGTTCTTCTGCTGCTTCAGCGTCTTTTGCAGCTCCATCTGCATGGATGTCAGGTGCCGACCTGCTACGGCGAGCTCATCGCGCCCGCCGTCGCCGACAAACACGTTGCGCGGATTTTCCGGATCGGACGAGAATTGCTGCATGCTGCCAGTCAGCTTGCGAATCGGGTGTATCAGGATGCGGTTGATCGCGAAGAACACCAGCGTCGCGGTAAACAGCGAAATCAGAATGGATAGCAGGAAGACGTTGCGGGAGTAGACGAGCATGGCATTTCGGAGGTGCTTGTCCTTCATCACCACCTCGACGCCGGTCGTGGTGTCCTGCACCGGGCCGTAGACGCGGATCATCCGGTCGCCGCCGAAGATCAGCGTATCGAGCGCATCGCTGATCGCCGTCAGCGGCGGCACGTCGGTCAGGTCATACTGCTCGTCAACGGAGGCAGGCATGTCCGTCGTCGCAAGCAGGCGCGAGGTCCCGTCCTTGCGCAGCACGATTGCCTTGGTCCCGGTTGCCTCGAGCGTTTCCTTCTGGAGAGCGCGCGGCAGCTCCACCGGTTGCAGGCCATCGATGACGATGGCCGCGGCTGCGGCAGCGTTCAGCCTGTCGCCCAGCCAGCGCAGGCGCATGCTGGCGACCGAGGGAAAGAAGATCAGCACCTCAGCGAGCATGATGCAGACGACCGTCAGCCACAGCAGCTTGCCCGACAGACCGGCGAACTTGCCCGATGGGCGATACGCCGGCTTGTCGGCCTCAGCAGAGGCAACCCCACCTGGGGAAAGACCGTCACCTTGATCGTGGACTTGCATCGTCTCTCGTTCCACCAAAGCGCCGTATCGCGCTCAATTCCTTGCTTTCAAGCATGTCATCGCTCCGACGCCGGGTTCCGTTTCCGTGGTGACATGCTCAGGCGACAGTCGCCTTTTGAGCGTTCTATAATAGACCATGGCAGCCTGCTTACAAATCTTTGAGAGCAAAGCCATTTGCGACAAAAGGAAACGCCGCCCGAAGGCGGCGTTTCGCATTGATCCAGCAAAGGGAGAAAATCAGAACTCTTCCCAATTCTGCTCGGCGACCGCGGCATTGCCGCTGAAGGCACGTGCGACGGTACCCATTGCGCGGCGCGCCGGGGATGCCACCGGACGATGCTCCTGATAGCGGGCAACGGCGACCGGGGCCGCGGACGGGGCATTCGAGACCTTGAAGCGGGATATGAGGCGAACGAGGCCGTCCGCTTCGCCGGAGAGCTTGTGCGTTGCAGCCGAGGTTTCCTCGACCATGGCGGCGTTCTGCTGCGTCACCTGATCCATCTGGTTGACGGCAGTATTGACCTCCTTGAGACCAGTCGACTGCTCCTTCGCGGCCGTTGCGATCGAGTGAATATGGTCGTTGATCGCATTGACGCGGCGTTCGATCTGGGACAGCGCCTCGCCGGTTGCCTGCACCAGCTTCACGCCGACCTGAACTTCGTCGCCCGACTTGGTGATCAGGCCCTTGATGTCCTTTGCAGCCGTTGCCGAGCGCTGTGCCAGTTCGCGGACTTCCTGGGCGACTACGGCGAAGCCCTTGCCTGCTTCACCGGCACGCGCAGCCTCGACGCCGGCATTGAGGGCCAGCAGGTTCGTCTGGAAGGCGATCTCGTCAATGACGTTGATGATCTGGCTGATCTCGCGCGAGGCCTGCTCGATCCGGCCCATGGCGTCGACGGCATTGCGGACCACCACGCCCGATTTGCCGGCATCGTCCTTGGCTTCGGAAACCATGACGCTGGCCTCCTGGGCGCGCTCGGTCGAATTGTTGACGACCGCTGTGATCTCGTCGAGCGCTGCCGAGGTTTCCTCGAGAGCAGCCGCCTGCTGTTCCGTACGCTTGGAGAGGTCGTCGCTCGCGGCGCGCAGTTCGTTGGTATTGCCGTGGAAGCCTTCTGCGGTCTCGCGCACTTCGCGCATGGTCGTCTGGAGCGTGGCGAAGGTGCTGTTGACGTTCTTCTGCAGTTCGGCGAAGGCGCCCTGGAAAGTGCCGCTCATCGTCTGCGTCAGGTCGCCTTCGGCCAGGCTTGCGATCACGCGGCGGGTTTCGCCGACACCGGCATCGACGCTCGAAAGCAGGTGGTTGATGTTGCTGGCGAACTGATTGAGGCTTTCGTCGCCATAGTCCTTGTCGATACGGCGGCCAAAATCGCCAGCCGCTGCAGCAGCGACGACAACGGACATGCTCGACTGCAGGTCATCGCTCTTGGCGCGCATCGCGGCTTCCTGCGCATTCATGCGGCGGACGGCGAGACCATTTTCCTTGAAGACCGCAACGGCAGCTGCCATTTCACCGATCTCGTCCTGGCGACCAGCAAACGGCACTTCCGCATCAAAGTTACCATCGGCAACTTCCTTGATCGCATCCGTCACCTTCTTGATCGGGCGGCTAAGCTGAATGGTGCCGATGTAGAAGCCCATTACGACGCCAGCCATGATGCCGACACCGGTGATAGCGATCACGAGCCACAGAACAGAGGCCCGCGAGCTTTCGACCTGCGCATTGACCGCATCCAGCGTCGCCTTGTCGGTAGCGACGATCGCATCGATCTCGGCCTGGAAGGCTTTCCGGTTCGCGCGGTTGGCATCGTTGTTGCCCTGCTCGTTCGCGGCCTGCGGGCTCACTTCAGTGCCGAGACGCGCTGTTTCGGAACGGAATGCCCGGAATTCCTTTGCGCGTTCAGTCATTTTCACAAAGGTATCTTTCTGGCTTTCCGGAACAAGCGGAGCCCAGGTGGCGATCACCTTGTCGATCTGGTCGAGGTTCGCAAGCAGTCCCTTGGCGAAGGCGCCTGCCTCCTTTGTCGAGGGCGCGCCATAAATGCCGCGTGCTTCCATGACCGTTGCCGTCACAAAGCGGTTAAGGCGCTCGCCGGCGTAGGCGCGATCAGACGCGTCCTCATATGCCGACAAGTTTCCATCGTATTGATGCACGGCCCAAAGTGCCGTCGCCCCGATCAGCAATGCAACGCCGCACATCGCGGAAACAAGCAGATTGATCTTACCTCGAATTTTCAAAGGAAGCCCCCCAAAGACTGATGACAAGCCGGGAAAGCTTTCCGGCCGATAGCTAAATTTGGCTCAAATAAATTAACGTTAGATTTCGTATGCTTGGCCGGATCACTACAAAAAATTACCTGTACTTAGTCGTCACCGTTTCTTTTTTTGCGCCAAGAAACGCTAGACTGCCGCGAGAATGCGCGCATCGGTTGCGATCGAGGAAAAATATTACGCACGCCCAGCGTCTGCACGCTGTCACAAACATTAATTTGCTTCGCTAAATTTTGTATCGCCGGTACGAAACCCGGAAATTCCGGGCGATAATTGACTTTGGCGGCCTTCATCCGTATAAGCCGCCGCACGTCCGGTCATATAAGGCTCTTGTAGCCTCGCCCGTTCGAAAAACAACGCTCCTTGCAATATGCAAATTCAAGAAGGGCCGCACTCCGCGGTGTTTAAATAAATGAAGCGTACGTACCAACCATCCAAGCTTGTTCGCAAGCGCCGCCACGGTTTCCGTGCACGTATGGCCACCAAGGGCGGCCGTAAGGTTATCGTTGCTCGCCGCGCACGCGGTCGCAAGCGTCTTTCGGCCTAAGGCCGAATTGCCCGATAAGAGATGGCGGGCGAATTGACGACCAATAATAAAAAAATGACTGCCGGGCGGCTGAAAAGCCGCCCGCAGTTTCTTGCTGTCCGCAATGGCGAAAAACGCAAGGGCGGCTTCTTCCTGCTTGAAGTGCTCGACAGGAAAGAACCCGATACAGAAGCCCGCGTCGGCTTCACCGTCACCAAGAAACATGGCAACTCGGTCGAAAGAAACCGCATGAGGCGGCGCCTGAAAGAGGCGGTGCGACTTCATGCAGGGTTTGCAATGCAGCCCGGACACGACTATGTGGTTGTCGCGCGAAGAGACGTGCTGAATGCACCCTTCGAGAAATTAGCCGCAGAGCTCAAAACTCGCGTCGAGACCAAGCAGAAACACAAGCGGTCCGGAGACGGCCGCCCCAGGAACGTATGATGCAAAACAACCGCAACTACTTCATTGCGATCGCTCTCTCCGTGCTGATCGTTCTCGGGTGGCAATTCCTCTACATGAATCCGCGCATCGAGGCGCAGCGCAAGGCGGAACTCGCCCGGAAAGCCGCGCAGCAGACGGAACAGGTGCAGACGCCCGCAGCTGGGGGCACGACGACGGCGCAACCAAGTGGTGCTGCGCCCTCCGGCCAGGCTCCGGCGACCACGTCGCTGGCCGATGCGCTTGCCAAGAACCCACGCGTCGCGATCGACACAGTCTCGCTCGCAGGTTCGATCAACCTCGCAGGCGCTCGTCTCGACGACCTCCGGCTCAAGGGCTACCATGAGACCGTCGACGACTCGAGCCCGATCATTACCCTCTTCAGCCCCTCCGAAACCAAGGACGGCTACTTCAGCGAAATCGGCTACGTCGGCAATGACGCTACCGGCACGGTTCCCGGTCCGACGACGCTCTGGACAGCGCCGGAAGGTGCAAAGCTGACCGAGAAGACACCGGTCACGCTCACCTACAAGAACGAGAAGGGCCTAACCTTCGAGCGCACCATCTCGGTCGACGAACACTATATGTTCACCGTTACCGACAAGGTCACCAATGCCGGCGATGCCGCAGCCGCCCTGTCATCCTACGGACGCGTGACGCGCTACAACAAGCCGGCGGTCGCCTCCACCTATGTGCTGCATGAAGGCTTTATCGGCGTCATCGGCGACAGCCTGGTCGAAAGCAAGTACACGGCAGTCGAAGAAGAACCCGTCACGCACACCGCTGCAAAGGGCGGCTGGCTCGGCATCACTGATAAATACTGGGCAGCGACGATCATTCCGCCGCAGCAGACGCCTTATGATTCACGCTTCAGTCACTTCACCGATGGCCAGCCGCGCTTCCAGGCAGACTACAAGCAGGAGGCGGTCACCGTCGCGCCCGGCCAGTCGATCGAGCTGAAGAACCTTGTCTTCGCCGGTGCCAAGGAAGTTCCCGTCATCGACGGCTATGAAGCTACCTACCAGATCCCGCGCTTCGATCGCCTGATCGATTGGGGCTGGTTCTATTTCATCACCAAGCCGATGTTCAAGCTGATGGACTTCTTCTTCCGCTACTTCGGCAACTTCGGCGTGGCGATCCTGCTCACCACGATCGTCGTCAAGGCATTGTTCTTCCCGCTCGCCAGCAAGCAGTACGCTTCGATGGCAAACATGAAGCGCATGCAGCCGAAGATGGAAGAGCTCAAGGCCAAGTTCGGCGACGACCGCATGGGCCTGCAGCAGGCGACGATGCAGCTCTACAAGGACGAAAAGATCAACCCGATTGCCGGTTGCTGGCCGATCCTGCTGCAGATTCCCGTGTTCTTCGCGCTCTACAAGGTGATCTACATCACCATCGAAATGCGCCACGCGCCGTTCTTCGGCTGGATCCAGGATCTGTCAGCACCCGATCCGACCTCGTTCATCAACCTCTTCGGCCTCCTGCCGTTTACCGCGCCGACCTTCCTGCATCTCGGCGTATGGCCGCTGATCATGGGTGTCACGATGTTCGTGCAAATGCGCATGAACCCGACGCCGCCGGATCCGACGCAGGCGATGATTTTCAACTGGATGCCGCTGGTCTTCACCTTCATGCTGGCGAGCTTCCCGGCGGGTCTGGTCATCTACTGGGCGTGGAACAATACGCTCTCGGTGCTGCAGCAGTCTGTCATCATGAAGCGCCACGGCGTGAAGATCGAGCTCTTCGACAACCTGAAGGGGTTCTTCAAACGAAAGCCGGCCCCCAACGAGAAATGACGAAAGCCCCGCTTCGGCGGGGCTTTTCATTTCTGCCGACGTTACAACCGTATCGAGGGGGACTGTCAGCCTGCCGGTTGACAAAATCGCCCGAAACCTGAATGCCATAGGCACACTGGATTGGACTGGAAAAGGCCGAATGACCGACAACAAGAACGACAAGCCGCTCTTCGGACGCCCCTGGACCTTCATCCGCGGCGTGCCGTCCCTGAAATTCCTGCCGCCGGAAGGGCCGTTGGAAGTGGCTTTCGCCGGCCGCTCGAATGTCGGCAAGTCGTCGCTGATCAATGCGCTCGTCAGCCACAAGGGGCTGGCGCGCACCTCCAACACACCCGGCCGCACGCAGGAGCTCAATTATTTTGTGCCCGAAGGCTATTCGGGTGAAGGCGGCGATCTGCCGCCGATGGCGCTCGTCGACATGCCAGGCTACGGCTACGCGCAGGCCCCGAAGGATCAGGTCGATGCCTGGACGAAGCTCGTCTTCGATTATCTGCGTGGGCGGGCGACGCTGAAGCGCGTCTATGTGCTGATCGACAGCCGTCACGGGGTCAAGAAGAACGACGACGAAGTTCTCGACCTGCTCGACAAGGCTGCTGTCTCCTACCAGATCGTTCTCACCAAGACGGACAAGATCAAGCCGCCAGCGGTCACGAAGCTGCTTGCCGAGACCGCCGAGAAAATCAAGAAGCGTCCGGCCGCCTATCCCGCCATCATCGCTACGTCCTCGGAAAAAAGCGAAGGCCTGGACGACCTGCGCCAGGCAATCGCGGAGACGGTCGGCATCGCCAACTGGAAATGACAAGGGGCGCGCCCGGTACGCAGGCGCGCCCCCAAACTGCCTCACTCAATTACATCTTCGGCAGCAGGACCTTGTCGACGACGTGAATCACGCCGTTCGACTGTTTGACGTCGGCAATCGTAACGTCAGCGACGTCACCGTTCTCGTCGGTCAGCGTGATCTTGCCCATGCTTTCCCTGGCCTTGAGCACGCAACCCCCGACAGTCTTGATGTCGTGCTCGCCGCCGTCATCCTTGATCATCTTGACGACAGCTTTCGACATCGCGTCAGCAGCCACGACGTGGCAGGTCAGGATCTTCGTCAGCTTCGCCTTGTTCTCCGGTTTCAAGAGCGTGTCGACCGTGCCGGCAGGCAGGGCTGCGAAGGCTTCGTTTGTCGGCGCAAAGACCGTGAAAGGCCCCTTGCCCTCAAGGGTCGAGACCAGGCCAGCTGCCTTGACGGCCGCAACGAGGGTGGTGTGGTCCTTGGAGTTCACGGCGTTTTCGACGATGTTTTTCGTCGGATACATGGCCGCGCCGCCCACCATCGGGTTCTTGGCCTCAGCGACGAAGGCAAATGCGGACACGGCAGCAACAAGCGCACTCAGGCGCAGTGCAGACTTCATCATGATTGTTCTCCTCTAGCGTCCGAACGGAGACAGGTCGAATACCGGCATCCCGTTGCGGACATCAGGATCTACGGAGAGCTTGCGGGAAGAGTTTCAGCACGATTTCACTTCGACAAGAAAAACGTCAGCGGCGATGTGCCGTGCCGCTCGCAACGATCGGCCCGGTGGCCTGCCCGGTCGGCGAGCCGCCGAAGGGCTCCAGACTGACGGCAAAAGTCGTCCCCTCGCCTATGCTGCCCCGCATATCCGCGGGTATTGCAAGCTCGCCCGTTTGGCCCGGAGGAAACACGCCGAGCGACTTTGCCGCGCCGCTTGCGGGCACAAGCCAAAGCTCTAGCGACTTTTCCTGAGGCTTGCCGGCTGCAACCGGCACGATCCTCATTTTGCCGCTCTGCCTGTCGTAGGATGCCAGCAGGTTGATCTGGCCATTGGAGGCCGCGGTCAGGTCGGCCACCAGTGGGTCCGATGTCTGGGGCGGAGAGACCGCAACAGTTGCGATCGTCAGCGCACCAACCGTAATCAGCAGGGAGACAAACGCGAGACAGCGCCAGAAGACAAGCGACCCCCATACACCGGACGCCGGAGCAGGCGCGGCTTCGGGCGGGCCGAAGAGCCGCTCCTCGATCTGCTTGAACGCCTCCTGGTTGGGGCTGGCGTCGTCGTAATCGTCGTTGAATGCGGAGAGGTTGGCTTCCCAGCGACTGACGATGGCGGCGAACTGCCTGTCGCTGCGCATCCGCTCTTCCACGACCCGCCGATCCTTGAAGGAAAGAACACCAAGAACATACTCGCCGGCGAGTACCTCGTCGCGGGAGCGGCCTCCCTTGCTCTGATCCGGCGATGTCATCGTTCCATGCACTCTCTCAGTTTCAAGAGGCTGCGACGCAGCCATGTGCGCATCGTGTTCAAAGGGACGCCAAACTGATCGGCCAGTTCCTGATAGCTCTGCCCTTCGACGTAAGCTTTCTTCACTGCCATTGCCCGATCAGCTTCCAACTCTTCCATGCAGGTGTCAATGCGCCTTCCTTCATCCTTGATCACAGTCTGTATCTCGGGGGAGGGCTCGTCATCCGCGAGGTCGTAGGCACTGTCCAATTCGTCGGCAATCGGCTTGCGCGCCCGCATGATGTCGATTGCCTGGTTGCGCGCAATTGCCGCGAGCCAGGACGACGGCGCCCCGGAGCCGGCAGCGAAGACCCCGGCGCGCTGCCAAATCTTCACGTAGACCTCCTGAAGCGATTCCTCGGCCTCGGTTCTGTCCCTCAAGATACGCAGGCAGATGGAAAAGAGTTTCGGGCTGGTCTCGCGATAGAGCGCCGCAAAGGCCTTGCGATCGCCGATCGCCACGAGGCTGATCAGATGCGCGATTTCGTCGCTTGTCATGCCATGCCCCTTGCAACTAGCCCGGTTCCCCGGACTCACTGCCAGCTGATACGGTAAACTAATGGTCTCTGGATTATTCCATCTGTCAAAAACTTGAGATAAAAGGCCGCGATCAATTCCACGGGGTATCCCATGAACCAGTCCGAAAGCGAAACCCAGGCGCGCCTGCTTGCGCAGGCCCTGCCCTTCATGCAGCGTTACGAAAACAAGACGATCGTCGTGAAGTACGGCGGCCATGCCATGGGCAATCCCGAGCTCGGCAAGGCGTTCGCCAGTGACATCGCGCTCTTGAAACAGTCCGGCGTCAACCCGATCGTCGTCCATGGCGGCGGCCCGCAGATCGGCGCGATGCTGACCAAGATGGGCATCGAATCGAAATTCGAGGGCGGCCTTCGCGTCACCGACGCCAAGACCGTCGAGATCGTCGAAATGGTTCTCGCCGGCTCGATCAACAAGGAGATCGTCGCGCTCATCAACCAGACGGGCGAATGGGCGATCGGCCTGTGCGGCAAGGACGGCAACATGGTCTTTGCCGAAAAGGCGCAGAAGAAGGTCAAGGATCCGGATTCCAACATCGAGCGCGTGCTCGACCTCGGTTTCGTCGGCGAGGTCGTCGAAGTCGACCGTACCCTGCTCGACCTGCTCGCCCGCTCCGAGATGATCCCTGTCATCGCTCCGGTTGCCCCCGGCCGTGACGGCGCGACCTACAACATCAACGCCGACACCTTTGCCGGTGCGATAGCCGGTGCGCTGAACGCCACCCGGCTGCTTTTCCTGACTGATGTTCCCGGCGTTCTCGACAAGCAGGGCAGCCTGATCAAGGAATTGTCGGTCGCGCAGGCGCACGCGCTGATCGCCGACGGGACGATTTCCGGCGGCATGATCCCGAAGGTCGAGACCTGCATCGATGCGATCAAGGCAGGCGTCCAGGGTGTCGTCATCCTGAACGGCAAGACCGCCCATTCCGTACTGCTCGAGATATTCACCGAGCATGGCGCGGGAACGTTGATCGTTCCCTAAGCCCTCGCCCTTGCGCGATCGCGGGTGAAAGCCGCTTCGGACCGCTGACAAAGCCGTCGACTCGATTGATTTTCTGGAGGGGGGCGAGACACGCATCGCCGTCATACCGGCCTCGTGCCGGTATCCAGCGCGATCAAGTCCTTGATCGCGAGAGACTCTTTAGCCGCGCAGACGCGCGGCAGGCTGGATTCCGGCTCAAGGCCGGAATGACGGAGAAGCAAGGGTGTCAAACAACAAGAGTTTGTCAGCAGTCCGTGGCGGGCCATGGCCCGCTTTTAGACTTTCCCGGAATTGCTTTAACCCGCGGCGGCATAGATCGCCGCGGCTGCCTCCTTCAGCTTTTCCATCATGATCCGATAGGGTCCCGGCCCGTAGCTGACGCGGCTGACACCGAGGCTTGCGAGCGTGCTCACGTCAGGTGCGCCCGGCCTCATCATGATGTTGACAGGCAGCGGCGCCGCGTCGCAGATTTTCTGGACCAGCGCTGGATCGATCAGCCACGGCACGAAGAAGCCGTTGGCGCCGGCGGCCGCATAAGCCTTGCCTCGCTCGATTGCTTCCTCGACCAGGCCTGCGTGTTTCGACAGATCACCCTCGCGCAGGAACAGATCGGTACGCGCGTTGATGAAGAAGGCAATGCCATGGCGATCCGCCATCTCGCGAATGGCGCGGATGCGAGCGGCCTGCTTTTCGACCGGGTGCAAGCCTTCGCCGCCGACGACCTGATCTTCGAAATTGATGCCGATGGCGCCAACGTCGATCAGTTTCTCGACGTTGGCGGCTGCCCCGGCCGGCTCGGTCGAATACGCCCCTTCGAAATCGACGGAGAGCGGCAGATCGTTGACCGCCGTGATCTGGCGAGTCGTTGCGACCAACGCCTCCAGCGGAATCTTTTCACCATCCCCATAGCCCTGGGCCGCGGCAACCGACCAGCTTCCCGTCGCCAGAGCCTTGGCGCCGGCTTCGGTCACGGCCTTCGCCGTTCCGGCATCCCATATATTATACAGCACGATAGGGTTGCCCTTCTGATGCAGCGCCCCGAAAGCCTTTGCCTTTTCAGCCTGATTCATTGAATTTCCTCCGTAAACAATCCCTTGGTTTTCATTATATCTTCGTGCCGCAAAAGCCATTGCTTGCGCCAGAGCCCGCCGCCATAACCGGTCAGGGACCCGTCTGCGCCGATCAGCCGGTGACAGGGGACGACAATCGCAATCTGGTTCGCTCCGTTGGCGCGACCGACTGCGCGCACCACCTGTGGGTTCTGCATGTCACGCGCAATATCGCCGTAGGCGCGTGTTTCGCCAACCGGTATCTTCATCAGCTGCGACCACACCTGGCGTTCGAAAGCGGTACCGGAACCCAGCGCGAGCGGAGTCCTGAAGCCGGCAGACCGGCCACTGAAATAGTCCTTCAGTTCGGAACCGATCTGGTCGATCGCCGGCGTGCGGCCGGCCGCAACCGAGGAGCGCGTCTTGCGCTGCAGCTTCTCCAATTCGGCAGGCAGCGCTTTGCGGTCGTGGAACTCGAGGAGATGCAGATGCGTCTGGTCGGCCACCGCAACCATGGGGCCGAGCGGCGTTTCGAACCAGTCCGCAAACAGGAGTTCGCGTTTCTGAGACATCGCAGGCGCCTTGCCGATCAGCCGCTGAAATGCGGCGCGGAAGCCACTGCCGGATTCATAGCCTGCCTCGATCTGAGCGTCGATGACGCGAGCGCCGTTCGCCAGCTGCTTTGCCGCCTCGCCGAGCCTGCGATATCGCGCGATATCGAGAAAGGTCATGCCTGTTGATCGCTTGAATGCCCTGCGCACGGTCGAGGGGTCGTAGCCGCGGTCGACCAGATCATCCTCCGTCCATCGCGCTGCCGGATCGCGGTCGAGCGCAGTGAGGAGTTCGTCGACGATCGGCTCCCTGCCCGCCTCTTCCAGAGGCCGGCACCGCTGGCAAGGCCTGAAGCCAGATTGCATACAGGTGGCGATGGAGTCGTAAAACAGCGTGTTTTCCCGCTTCGGCTTTCGAGCGGGACAGGTCAACCGGCAGAAAATACCGGTTGTCTTGACACAGACATAGGCGAGACCCTCATAGGCAGGGCTGCGGGCAATCAGCGCATTATAAAGCGCATCGTCATTGGGCAGATCGAAGAGCATGAAGCGTTCTACCACCCCTCGCCTGCTGCGTCCGCCGCAAATCGGGCGTCTATTTTTTCTTCCCGATTTCCTTGCCCGGCAAGCCGTGCCATAACGCCCTCATGACCAAGATAGATCGCACGCCGACCAAGGCGGACTTCTCGCATGTGACCGAGTGGGTTTTCGACCTCGACAACACGCTCTATCCGCACCACGTCAATCTTTTCGCGCAGATCGACAAGAATATGACGGCCTACGTCTCGACGCTGCTGCAACTCGAGCGAGACGAGGCGCGCAGGCTGCAGAAGCAGTACTATCTCGATCATGGCACGACGCTGCAGGGGCTGATGATCCACCACGGCATCGATCCGAATGACTTTCTCGAGAAGGCGCATGCGATCGACTATTCGAGCCTGACGGCGCAGCCCGAACTGGGCGCGGCGATCAAGGCGCTGCCGGGCCGCAAGTTCATCTTCACCAACGGCAGCGTCAGGCATGCCGAGATGGCGGCAGGCGCGCTCGGCATTCTCGAGCATTTCGACGATATCTTCGACATCGTGGCGGCGGACTTTGTGCCAAAGCCGGCGCAGGCAACCTATGACAAATTCGCAGCGTTGAAGCAGATCGAGACTGGGAAGGCGGCAATGTTCGAAGACCTGCCGCGCAATTTGATGGTCCCGAAGGCACTCGGGATGCAGACCGTCCTTCTGGTGCCCAATAATCTTGAGGACACGGTGGTCGAATGGTGGGAAAAGACCAGCGGCGACGAGGATCACATCGACTTCGTGACCGACGATCTCACTGATTTTCTTGCGAAGATTTCCGGTTAGGGTCAGGACGTCCTGACGCTGGATTACGAAAGTTTCATCCAGCTTACCGATCTTTAATTGTGCAATTTGCCGCACCGGCCCTACCCTTTCGTGTGTGATCCATTGCGATTGCGCATTGAAAGGAGCTGATATGTCTCGGAACAAGCTGATACTGGCCGCACTCTCCTCCGTTATGATCGTTGGTGCCGCAGCTGGCACCAGTTTTGCCGCCTCGCACGACAAGAAACATCATCCGCCGCGGAACCAACACGGCATGGGCATGATGATGGGACCGCGCATGGGCGCGATGCGCGAAGTGATCTTCGTGCGCATGCTGAAGCAGTTCGACACGAATAAGGACGGCCAGATTTCCAAGGACGAAGCCAAAAACGGCATGGAAGCGATCTTTGTCGCGATCGACACCGACAAGGACGGCTCGCTGACGCCCGGTGAAATCCGCAAGTACCGCGAAGCCCAGATGGAGAAGATAAAGGCTTCCGCCGATGACGCCGCGGATGACGATGGAGCGCCGATGGCGCCGCCGGCCGATGCCGACAACGCCCAGCCGGCACCGCCGCAACCGGGCCCCGACGGCCGACCGGATCGCCGCGGCATGCATGGCGGAATGATGCGCGGCATGATGATGATGCAGCGCTTCGATACCGACGAGAACGGTCAGATTTCCAAGCAGGAAGCCGAAGCTGCCTTCGACAAGTTCTTTACCTGGATGGACCGCAACAAGGACGGTGTGATCTCGCTCGACGACATGCCCGATCGTCCATTCCCGTAAGTAAGCGCTTACCGAGATGGAAGCCCGCCAGTCTGGCGGGCTTTCTTATTCGTGGTGCTCGTAGAAGTCCTGGATGATCTTCCAGGCGGCATCGGCGGTATCGACGAAGCTGATGAGATCGACGTCGTCGGGCGCAATCGTGCCGAACTCCGCCAGGGCCTCGAAGTTGATGATCTTGCGCCAGAACTTCTCCCCGAACAGAATGAGCGGCATGCGCTCCATCCGACCCGTCTGGATCAATGTCAGGCATTCGAAGAACTCATCGAGCGTACCAAAGCCGCCCGGAAACACCGCGATTGCCTTGGCGCGCACCATGAAGTGCATCTTGCGGATCGCGAAGTAGTGAAAATTGAAGCTGAGCTCCGGCGTGACATAAACGTTCGGCGCCTGCTCGTGCGGCAGGACAATGTTGAGACCGATCGAAGGCGCGCCTTCGTCCGCCGCGCCGCGATTGCCCGCTTCCATGACGCCCGGTCCGCCGCCGGTAACGATGACGTACTCGTGAAAATCGAAGCCTGCCGAATACTTGGAGCACAGCCGCGCAAACTTGCGCGCCTCGTCGTAGTAAACCGAGGCCGCCTCCAGATTGGTGCGCTGCGTTTCGTTTCTCGCCGCCCATGCGCTCTGGCCGGGTGCCGGAATGCGCGCGCCGCCGAACATGACGACCGTCGACCGGATGCCGCGCTCCGTCAACATCATCTCGACTTTCAGCAGTTCGAGTTGCAGGCGAATGGGACGCAACTCCTCGCGGCACAGAAACTCTTCATCTGCATAGGCAAGCCGGTAGGACGGCGACAGCGTCTGAGGTGTCTTCGGCACGGCCTCGGCGCGGTGCTTGTCGGTTGCGCTCGTCTTCAACGGCGCCCAGACGCCATCCTTGCGCCGCAGCCTGCCGTTTCTTGCCTTTGCCATGTCGAATGCCTTTCAGTACAGCCGGCAGTGACTGCCGGTATGTCGTTTCCTGCTTTGAATCGGGAGAGTTACCATGCCCCGAAAAATCATTCCATTTTACCCGTGCATGCGATAGAGCAGATCGCATCCCGCCAATCACAATTCCGGAGGCCTCGGTCTCCACGATAGAGATCGAAGTTTAAGGAATTCCCATGAGCGCCACTGACCTCTCTTCCCTCGAAAAGACCATCGAAGCCGCCTTCGACAACCGCGACAATGTGAATACGTCGACCAAGGGCGAAGTTCGCGATGCCGTTGAAGCAGCGCTCGAACTTCTCGACGGCGGCAAGGCGCGCGTTGCCGAGCGTGGCAGCGACGGTGCCTGGAAGGTCAATCAGTGGCTCAAGAAAGCGGTTCTGCTCTCGTTCCGCCTGAACGACATGGAAGTCGTCAAGGGCGGATCGGGCAACTCGACCTGGTGGGACAAGGTGCCCTCCAAGTTTGAAGGCTGGGGCGAAAACCAGTATCGCGCCGCCGGCTTCCGCGCCGTTCCGAACTGCGTCGTGCGCCGTTCCGCCTACATCGCCAAGAACGTCGTACTGATGCCGTCCTTCGTCAATCTCGGCGCCTTCGTCGATGAAGGCACGATGGTCGACACCTGGGCGACCGTCGGCTCCTGCGCGCAGATCGGCAAGCATGTGCATCTCTCCGGCGGCGTCGGCATCGGCGGCGTTCTGGAGCCGATGCAGGCAGGTCCGACCATCATCGAAGACAACTGCTTCATCGGCGCCCGCTCGGAAGTCGTCGAAGGCTGCATCATCCGCGAGGGCTCGGTTCTCGGCATGGGCGTCTACATCGGCAAGTCGACCAAG
Organism: Rhizobium cauense; assembly: GCF_019511525.1. Classification (GTDB taxonomy): domain Bacteria; phylum Pseudomonadota; class Alphaproteobacteria; order Rhizobiales; family Rhizobiaceae; genus Rhizobium; species Rhizobium cauense. The sequence continues at coordinate 227,104 of NZ_JAEUAT010000001.1, forward strand.
ATCGTCGATCGCGCCACCGGCGAAGTGATGTACGGCGAAGTGCCGCCCTACTCCGTCGTCGTTGCAGGCTCCATGCCTTCGGGCAACGCCACCATGGCGAACGGCCTGCCGGCACCACACCTCTACTGCGCCGTCATCGTCAAGCGCGTCGATGAAAAGACCCGTTCGAAAACCGGCATCAACGAATTGCTACGCGACTGATAGACTTGCGGTTCCGGCGCTCTGCGTGTCTCGGATGACACGCACCGCCCGAATGCTGACAGTCGGACTTGATCCGGCATCACGACGGCACATTTCAACAGGGCGGCATCGCCGCCTTGCCTTTTCTTTGCCACTACCGCTGGATAGTTCCACTCCATGACCGCAACCGATCCCGTCGCCAATCTCCAGACCCTGATTTGCTGCCCGTCCGTCACGCCCGCAGAGGGCGGCGCGCTCTCGGCGCTCGAAGCAATGCTGTCCCCACTGGGGTTCAAGGTGGACAAGGTCAAGGCGACGGAGCCGGGAACGCCCGATATCGAGAACCTCTATGCGCGGCTTGGCGCCGAAGGTCCGCACCTGATGTTTGCCGGGCATACGGACGTGGTACCGGTCGGGGACGAATCTGCGTGGACACATCCGCCCTTTGCCGCCGAGATCGCGAATGGTGAACTCTTCGGACGTGGCGCCGTCGATATGAAGGGCGGCGTCGCCTGCTTCGTCGCAGCCATTGCCCGGCATATCGAAAAGCATGGCGCGCCGAAGGGCTCGGTCTCCTTCCTGATAACAGGCGATGAGGAAGGCCCTGCTGTAAACGGCACGATCAAGCTCCTCAAATGGGCGGCCGAGCGCGGCGAGCGATGGGATGCCTGCCTCGTCGGCGAACCGACCAATCCGGACCAGCTCGGCGACATGATCAAGATCGGCCGTCGCGGTTCGCTTTCCGGCAAGATCACCGTGCACGGCGTCCAGGGCCATGCCGCCTATCCGCATCTGGCCGACAACGCGGTGCGCGGCATCCTGCAATTGACGCAAGCGCTGATGCACCCGCCATTCGATGGCGGCACCGACAACTTTCAGCCATCCAACCTTGAAGTGACCACCATCGACGTCGGCAATCCGGCGACGAATGTCGTGCCAGCCAAGGCAACGGCGAGCTTCAACATTCGCTTCAATGACACCTGGACGGCCGAGAGCCTGCAGCAGGAAATCCTCCGCAGGCTCGATGCCGCCGCGGCGGAAGGTGTGCTGCGCCCGGGCAGGGCGCCGCTCAAGTACGATATCGTTTGGGCCGAACGCCCGAGCCATGTCTTCCTGACGCGCAACAATGCCCTGATCGCCTCGCTCTCTTCCGCCGTCGAGAGCGTGACTGGCCAGTCCCCCAAGCTTTCCACCACGGGCGGCACGTCCGATGCACGCTTCATCAAGGATTACTGCCCCGTCGTCGAATTTGGCCTCGTCGGCCAGACGATGCACATGGTCGATGAGCGCGTTGCTGTTTCCGACCTCGAGCGACTCACGGTAATCTATGAGACCTTCATCGAGCGCTGGTTCGCGAATGCCAGGCTTTAGAGAAGTTCAGTACTATATCGCCGGAATCTGGCTGCTGATCCGCATGGATCCGCGCGGCTTCCGCTTTCTCGACATGTCGGAGCGCGGCGTGAACCGCTCGTTCTGGGCGATCTTCTGGTGCCTGCCGCCAATGGGTATTTCGTGGCTCTGGTGGCGTCAGGCCTTCCTGCAGACGATGCCGCCACATACCAATGTCGGCGCTCTCTTCTATTTCCGGCTCGGACTCGTCGAAGCTGCCAACTGGTTCGTGCCGTTGGTCTTTGCGGGCCTGCTGCTTTTGGCCTTCAAGAAGGGGGAGCGCTTTGCGCCCGTTGTGGTCAGCGTCAACTGGCTTGGTGTGCCGCTGTCCTACATCAATGGACTGCTGCTCGCGCTGGTCTTCTTCCTGCCCCAGGCGGTAAGCCTCGTCTCGCTGCTGCTCTTGGCCTTCATGCTTGGACAGGTCTTCGCGATCGCACGCATACTGAGGATGATCTTCTACGGCCAAGGACTGATGGTCGGCGCGCTGACGCTGGTGCTGCTGGTGCCATCACTGATGCTGTCGGAATACCTGCAGCGTTTTCTCGGTATCTATCCCGTCTAGACTAGCTGCTATTTGCCGCGAACGATCTCGCCGTCTTCCTTGGTAAAGCTGCCGATGGCGGCATTCGGGAGAATTTCCAGCACCTGTTCCGACGGTCGGCAGAGGCGAGCGCCCCTTTCCGTGACGACAATCGGGCGATTGATGAGGATCGGATGCGCAATCATCGCATCGAGCAACTGGTTGTCGCTCAGCGATGCATCGGCTAGCCCGAGTTCATCATAGGGCGTGCCCTTCTGGCGCAGCAGTGCGCGGACCGGAATACCCATTGCAGCGATCAGTTCGACCAATCGCTCGCGCGTCGGCGGCGTTTTCAGATATTCGATGACCACCGGCTCCTCGCCAGATTGGCGGATCATTGCAAGCGTGTTGCGAGAGGTGCCACAAGCCGGATTATGATAGATCGTCGTCGTCATCGCGTGCCTCCGCTTCCCGGCGGCGATCGCTGATCACCTCGGGATAATCGACCTGCATGAAATAGAGCCCATCGGGCGGTGCTACGGGACCGCAAGCCTTGCGGTCGCGGGCATCCAACGCAGCACGAACGTCGTCCGGCGTCCACTTGCCCTCTCCTGCAAGCTTCAATGTTCCCGCGAAGGAGCGGATCTGGTTGTGCAGGAAGCTCTGGGCGGTCGCGCGGATCTCGATCAAGTCGCCATTCCGTGTCACGTCGAGCCGATCGAGTGTCCGGATCGGGCTGTTCGCCTGGCAGTGAGCCGAGCGGAAGGTCGAGAAGTCGTGCTTGCCGACCAATGTCTGCGCCGCCGCGTGCATGGCATGGTGATCGAGAGGTTTCGGCACCCACCAGGCCTTGCCCGCCTCGAGGGCGAGCGGCGCCCGGCGACTGATGATGCGATAAAGATAGTGGCGCCGCAGCGCCGAGAAGCGCGCATCGAAGAATTCGCTCGCCGTTTCAATCTCGATGATGGAAACCCGCTCGCGGGCCATCTTGAGATGAGCGTTCAGCGCGTTCTGGAGTTTGAAGGGCGACCACTCTCTGGCAAGGTCGGCGTGAACCACCTGCCCCGTAGCGTGAACGCCGGAATCGGTGCGGCCCGCCCCGCGGATCGACACCGTCTCACCGCTTGCCGAGAGGATTGCCTTCTCGATCGCGCCTTGGACGGAGGGTCCGTTTTCCTGCCGCTGCCAGCCGACGTAAGGACCACCGTCATACTCGACGATCATGCGGTAGCGATGCATCAGGAGAGCCTCGTGCCCGATGAAAGCGGCGTTCCGCGCAGGAAGTCGGCCGCCGGCAACGGCTTGCCGCCAGCCTTTTGCAATCTGGTCAGGCGAACGGCGCCGGTACCGCAGGCAACGACGAGGTCGTCTGTCAGCAGTTCGCCGGCACTGCCGCTACCTTCTGCGAGCTCCGAGGTCAGCACCTTGACCCGCTCGGGCTTGCCGCCGATTGCCACTTCGAACCATGCACCCGGAAACGGCGACAGGCCGCGAATATGATTGTGGACGTCCGCAGCACCCCCTGAAAAGTCGATCCGCGTTTCGCCCTTGTCGATCTTGGCGGCATAGAGCACGCCGTCCGAGGGCTGTGGCGTCAACGGGAGAGCGCCTATTTCGAGCTTGACCATCGCCTCTGCCATCGCCTTGGCACCGACATGCATCAGTCTGTCATGCAACTCGCCAGCCGTGGTGTTGGCGCCGATCTCGACTTCGCTTGTGAGCGCCACCGGGCCGGTGTCGAGGCCCTTGTCCATCTTCATCACCATCATGCCGGTCTTCCGGTCACCAGCCATTATCGCCCGCTGGATCGGGGCGGCGCCCCGCCAGCGCGGCAGCAACGAGGCATGACCGTTGTAGCAGCCGTATCGGGTGCCGGTCAGGATTGCCTCCGGCAGCAGCAACCCGTAGGCCACGACAACGGCAACGTCGGCATCGTGCGCCCCGAAGCGTTCGCGCTCTTCCGGATCCTTGAAATTCACGGGCGTGAGGACGGGTATGCCAAGCAGTTCCGCCGCCTGATGCACGGGCGACTTCTGCAGATCGAGGCCGCGCCGCCCACCCGGTCGCGGTGGCTGCGTGTAAACAGCGGCGATCGTATGCCCGGCATCGACCAGCGCACGCAAGGTCGGAACGGAGAAATCGGGGGTACCCATGAAGATGATGCGAAGCGACATTTTATCCCGCCATGTGACAGGTCCTTACCCGTCTTCAAATGGGTTTCCGAGCCGTCCGATCGTGATCGGCGCCCTGCAAGCCGGCTATCGGCACAGGCGCAATTAAAGCGCCTTTGCCGACTTCGCTGCCTTGGTGAATTTCTTGATCACCATATCCCGCTTGAGGCGAGAGATGTGGTCGATGAAAAGCACGCCATTCAGATGGTCGATCTCGTGCTGCAAGCAGGTAGCGAGAAGGCCGTCGGCTTCAACGGTCTGATCCTTGCCGTCACGATCGAGATACTTGACCGTAACGGTCGCAGGGCGCTCGACTTCGGCATAGTAGTCAGGAATGGAAAGACATCCCTCCTCATACACCGAGCGCTCGTCTGACGAGGCAACGATCTCCGGGTTGAGGAAGACGAGCGGTTGCTTCTCTTCCCCTTCGCGAGAAACATCGATCACGAGCATGCGGCGCGGCACGCCGATCTGGATGGCAGCAAGGCCGATGCCTGGGGCGTCGTACATGGTTTCAAGCATGTCGTCGGCAAGACGCTGAAGATCGGCGTCGACACGCTCGATCGGCTTGGAAACCTGACGAAGCAGCGGATCGGGGAGAATGATGAGTGGCTTGATGGTCATGGCGTTCCCATAACGCATCTTTTTCCAGGATGGAATTATCCGGCAGGCGGGTGGAGCGCTTTTTTACGCCCCAGCCCGGAATTTTGCCGCATTCCCGTCAGGCAGCGCGGCGTGGAGCGGCCATCGATCGATGCTCGACGCCGGTCCGGAAGCGCTGCAGCAGTGCAACCAGGTTGTCGACCTCACCGCGAAGACGCCGGGTTTCGGCAGAGGTGTTCTCGACCATGCCGGAGTTCTGCTGTGTGATCGTGTCCATGTTGCGGATGGCGACGCTGACCTCGTTGACGCCTGTCGCCTGATCGCGTGCAGCCGCTGCGATATCGGCCACGAAGCGGTTGATGATGTCGATGCGGTTGATCATGTCGCTCAGAGCCTCACCGGTGCTGCTGACGATGTCGACGCCTTCATTGACCTGAGCCGAGCTTTCGGAAATCAGGTTCTTGATCTCCTTGGCCGCATCCGCCGTGCGTTGTGCGAGCTGGCGCACTTCCTGTGCGACAACGGCAAAGCCCTTGCCCGCCTCGCCGGCACGCGCCGCTTCGACACCGGCGTTCAGCGCCAGCAGGTTCGTCTGGAATGCGATCTCATCAATCACGCCGATGATCTTCGCGATCTCGGTCGACGATTTTTCGATCCCGGCCATCGCGGAAACGGCACTCGTGACGAGTTCGCCCGAGTTCTTCGCCTTCTGCTGCGTCTCGCGGACGGCGCCTGATGCCTTCTCGGCATTTGCCGCGGTCTGGCCGACGCTGACGGAGAGCTGCTGCAGCGCCGCCGAGCTTTCCTCGACGCCGGCTGCCTGCTGGGCCGTGCGCAGGGCAAGGTCATCCGATGCCTTGGCGATCACGTCCGTACCCCGCAGTATTTCACCCGACGTTGCCCGAACCGAAGCAAAGGACGTCCGCAATGCCGCGACAGCACGGTTGTAGTCGTCGGCCATGGCTTTGAAGTTGCCGGGAAGGTCTGGCGGCAGAGTAGCCTCGAGGTCGCCGTTCGACAGCGCTTCCAGGCCGCGGCGAAGATGATCGAGCGCGATGGCCTGATCCTGCTCGGCCTTGGCCCGCTCCTCCTCCAGCTTCTTGCGCTTCTCTTCAAGCGCTTCGAGATAAACCGAGATCGAATAGTCCATATCGAGCATCGCGGCCTTGATGACTGCGGCGAGCTTCTCGGCCAGCACCTTGCCCTGCTGCTTGGCAAACATCGAGGGCCACTGCTTGGCCATGAGCCCCTTGACGAGGTCGCTCATCAGCAGCGCATAGCCGCCTATATACCAGCGCGGCTCGAGGCCGATACGGGCGTGCGTCTTGCCGACGGCGACAACGCCTTTCACATAAGATTCGTCGAAGTTGCCGCCGGCCAGATTGGCCCAGTGGTCTTCCTGGCGCTTCTTGGCATGCCCCATATGCGCCTTGTCGGAAAAGAAACTCGCCACCTCTGATGTCTTCGCCAGCTTCGCGTAGAACTTGTCGAGGGCGCCGCCGAGCAGCTCGGAGATCGTCGGACGCATCTCGCGCAACGCTGCACGAGCTGCATCGTCCAGCTCGATGAAATCGAGGCGTTGCTTGAGCGCGCTATCGGACTGCTGGCTGGTCATCTTGTCTCTGCTTTGTGCTTGATGCTGAACGGAAAATTTGAGCAGAGCTTTTGCCGAATATAGTTGAGCAATGGTTAAATGGGCCACTCATTTGTCAGCTATTGTTTGTTCGCCGCCCTGGTGAGCGCCAAGACGGCCTGTGAACTGTTCACGTTTTGATCTAGCCATTGCATTTGAGTTTGTTATGCTGACCAAATGAACACCAACTCTGAGTCGCTCCTCCTTGTCCTGTCCCACATCAGCCCCGCCGCACTGGCGCTGGCCGGTGGCGTCGTCTCCGCGATGATCCTGCTTTTGATCCTCCTCCTTGTCCGCAGCGGGCAAGTGCGGCGCGAGCAAGCCGAGGTCGCGAGCATGCGCGCCGCCGAGACGGATGCCCGCATGGCCGAACTCCTGAAGATCCAGGCCGAGATGCACGGGCGAATGTCGACGATGGCCGAGGTGTTCGGCTCGAGGCAGTCCGAATTGAACCAGGCGATCAACCAGCGCCTGGACGGAATGTCGCAAAGGGTCAGCACGACGATCAGCGAGCAGACGAAGTCGACGCACGAGAACCTGCAACGGCTGCAAGAGCGCCTCGCCGTCATCGACGCGGCGCAGAACAACATCCAGACACTGGCGAAGGACGTCGTCGGTCTGCAGGCAATCCTCTCCAACAAGCAGACACGCGGGGCCTTCGGCCAATCGCGCATGGAGACGATCGTCGCCGACGGCTTGCCGATGGGCGCCTATGCATTCCAGCAGACGCTGTCGAACGGCTCGCGCCCGGACTGCACGATCCGCATGCCGAACGGCGCGCCGCCGCTGGTGATCGATGCGAAATTCCCGCTTGAAGCGTGGAATGCGATCCGCGACGCCGGCGGGCCTGACGGAGCCAAGCTCGCCTCGCAGCAGTTCCGTCGCGACATGGAGACGCATATCCGGGATATCTCCGAGAAGTACCTGATCCAGGGGGAGACGCAGGACACGGCCTTCATGTTCGTGCCATCGGAATCGATATTCGCGGAGATCCACGAGAACTTTGAAGCGATCGTGCAGAAGGCGCATCGGTCCCGCGTCGTCATCGTTTCGCCTTCGCTGCTGATGCTCTCCATCCAGGTCATTCAGGCAGTGCTCAAGGACCAGCGGATGCGAGCACAGGCACATGTCATCCAGGGCGAGGTTGCGAACCTGATGGACGACCTCGGCCGCCTGGACGAACGCGTCCGCAAGCTGCAAAGCCACTTTTCGATGGCTCAACGGGATGTCGACCAAATCCTCACGTCCACCGACAAGCTCACCAAGCGCGGCGCAAAGATCGAGGCCCTCGAATTCGAGGGCGGCGATACCAGCAAGGCCGCGGCGCGCGACAACGACTCCTCGCCGAAATCCGTCGACAGCCGCAGTGGACTTCTCAAGCTGAGAGTAGTTGACGACGAGTAAGCCCTTCGGGCAGTGTCGCGCCCAAGAAAAGCATTGGACGGGACACCCATGATCACAGTTTTCGGCTCCATCAACATGGACCTCATCGCCACCACTGCGCGCCTGCCGAAACCCGGCGAGACGGTTGCCGGAAACGGGTTCTCGACTGCCGCAGGCGGCAAGGGCGCCAACCAGGCGCTTGCTGCACGACGCGCCGGACGCATCGTTCACATGGCGGGAGCCGTCGGTCGCGATGGGTTTGCCGGGCCTGCGCTCGCGTTGCTGAAGGAGGCCGGCACGAGGCTCGACACGGTCAAGCAGGTCGACGAGCCGACGGGAACCGCGCTGATCCTCGTTGGCGGTGACGGTGAGAACATGATTGCCGTTGTGCCCGGCGCAAACGGCACGATGACGCCCGGCGATGCCAATGCAGCCGTGGCCGGCATGAGCAAGGGCGACATCCTGATGCTTCAACTCGAAGTGCCGGTTCCGGCCGTCGAGCGCGCGCTTGCCGACGCCCATGCCAAGGGCGTCACGACCGTTCTCAACCTTGCCCCACTGATCGATGATGCGCCACGCCTTGGCCGACTTGCCGACATCGTGATCGCGAACGAGACCGAGTTCGAGCGCCTCGCCGGCCAGGAAAACATGGGCGCTGCTGATCGCGAAGCCGCGCTGAAGCGGCTCAATGCCGAAACCGGGCAGACCCTGATCGTGACGCTCGGGGCAGACGGCGTCATCGCGATCCGTGACGGTATCCTTTTCCGCGCCAAAGGCTTGAAGATCGAGCCCGTCGACACGGTCGGCGCCGGCGACACGTTCTGCGGCTACTTCGCGGCAAGCCTGGATGAGGGGCTGGATTTCGAAGCTTCTCTCCGGCGCGCGGCTGTCGCCGGGTCGCTGGCCTGCCTCAAGCAAGGCGCTCAGCCGTCGATCCCGTCGAGCGCCGAAGTCGCAAAAGCGCTATAGGGCAATTCCTCCCGCGACATGCTGCGTGAGCTTGGCGCGTACGCGGTCGATTTTCATTGGATTTCATTCAAATTTAAGAGGTTTCCAGCGATGGTCCAGCCATCGCCGGGCCTCTCCCAGGGGCTGGCTTCTATAACGGCTGCTCCATGACGGGGCGACGCCTCGTCCCCTGTGTCGATGAATGCCCGTTCGGCACATCCTTGCTCCCCGAGGAATCCATGTTCATCTCTCGCATGAAATCGCTTGCAGCCAAGCTTATCCTCATTACCGGCGTTGCCATCGCGCTCGTCCTCCTCGTTTCCAACTTCTTCCTGATTGGCGAGACGCGTAGCCGCGTCCAGAGCCTCACCATGGATCAGGCCAATCTTGAAGCGAAGGCGATCGCCAACGAGGTTGCGTCCTCGGTTGGCGAACTTGCGGGAGCGGCGCGCTCCATGGCCGGCACGATCGGCCGCGGTCAGGAAGGCAAGTATCTTGACCGCAAGGCCGTTGTCGACATGCTGAAGGCGAACGTCGAGCGCAACCAGTTCGCGTTCGGCAGCTGGTTTGCCGAAGAGCCGAACGCCTTCGACGGTCAGTCGCCGTCCATGGCCGGCAAGGTCGATTTCGGCGCAGCGAAAGATGGTACTTTCAACCCCTACTGGACGAAGAGCAAGGACGGCGGCTTTAGCTTCTCGACCTTCGATTCCGACTACAAGGCTGCCTGGTACGCGCTCGCTGCTCAGAGCAAGAAGGGTGCGCTGTCGCCGCCATATGCGGAAACGACGACCGGTGAAAACACCGCCATGACCTCGATCGCCTATCCCGTCATGTCAGGTGGCAAGCTGATCGGCGTCAGCGGCGTCGACATTTCGCTGAAATCACTGCGCGACAAGCTCTCGACACTTCATCCGTTCGGCTCCGGTCGCGTCACGTTGCTCTCGCAGACGGGGAAATGGATTGTCGCACCGATCCCGGACCTCTCGATGAAAGATTATGACGGCGAAGGCGCCGACGCCGTGAAGAGCGCGCTGTCGACCCTGCAGCCCGCTGTCGTCAAGGATCTGGCCTACGACGGTTACGAACCCTTCGACCGTGTTGTCTATCCCTTCGCCCTGCCCGACGTAAACACCACATGGGTTATCCTCGTCGATGTGCCGCACACGGCCATTAACGCGCCGGTTCAGGATCAGACCTTCATGATGGTCGTCGCGGGCATCCTGGTGCTTGCTGCCGTCATGATCGCCCTCTACTTCGCGGTCCGCGCCTTCGTTCAGCGCCCGATTGGCGGCCTTGTTGCCAGCGTCAAGGCACTCAGCGACGGCAAGTACGAAAAGCCCGTTGCCGGCCAGGATCGCGCCGATGAGATCGGCTCGGTTGCCAAGGCCCTCGAGGGCTTCCGCTTTGCACTCGCCGACACGCAGCGCCTTGAAGCCGAAGCCAACAACCAACGCGACGCCGCCGAAGCGGAGCGCGGTCGGTCTGAAACAGAGCGCCAGCAATCGGTCACACTCCAGCGCCATATCGTTGCCATCGTCGGCTCGGGCCTGTCCGAGCTGTCTCAGGGCAATCTCGGCCACCGCATCACCGAGGAGTTTCCGGGCGAGTACGCCAAGCTGAAGCAGGACTTCAACGCAGCGCTCGAAAGCCTCGAGGAGACCATCAACACGATGAACCTCAGCGTTGTGAACATCGGCTCCGGCACAAGCGAGATCAGCGGTAGCGCCTCCGATCTTGCCAAGCGTACCGAGCAACAGGCTGCAAGCCTGGAAGAGACGGCCGCAGCGCTCAACGAGCTCACCGCACAGGTCAACTCGAGCGCCGAGAATGCGCGTACCGCGGCTGACAACGTCAACCTCGCCTGTGAAGATGCCGAGAAGTCGGGCGAAGTGGTCCGCAAGGCGATCGCTTCCATGCAGGGCATCGAGCAGTCCTCTACCGAGGTCTCGCGCATCATCGGCGTCATCGACGAGATCGCATTCCAGACCAACCTGCTGGCACTGAACGCCGGTGTCGAAGCTGCCCGTGCTGGCGAAGCAGGCAAGGGCTTTGCGGTCGTCGCTCAGGAAGTTCGCGAGCTGGCACAGCGGTCCGCCAATGCCGCCAAGGAGATCAAGACGCTCATCAACACCTCGGCCGTCCAGGTCAAGGAGGGTGTCGATCTGGTCGGCAGAGCCGGCGACACTCTGCACAAGATCTCCGAGCAGGTCATGGGTATCAACGGCCTCATTCGCCAGATCTCGGCATCTGCAAGCGAACAGGCAATTGGCCTCAAGGAAATCAACCAGGCCATGAACCAGATGGACCAGGTTACCCAGCAGAATGCTGCGATGGTCGAGGAGACGACGGCGGCAAGCGTCACGCTCAACGATGAGGCCCAGACGCTGAAGCAACTCGTCACGCGCTTCCGGGTCTCCGGCTCAAGCCATGCCTCGGCGCTGCGCTCGACGGCTCAGCAGATGCGTGCGCCGACTGCAGCACCGACCTATCGGCAGGCCGCAACACCAGCACCACGTCGTGCGGTTCCCCAGACACATGGCTCGGCAGCGCTTGCCCAGGACAACTGGGAAGAATTCTAAGCCGCGTTGGACTGCTTGAAACGAAAAAGGCGCCTGAGCAATCAGGCGCCTTTTTCAATGGAATGTCGAATGCTCAGGCTGCGTTCGAGGTCTGCTCCTCGTTGAGGAACGCATAGATCGCCGAAGCGGAGTCCGTCGCGCGAAGCTTGGCAACGAGATCATGGTCGCGCAGCACGCGAGCAATGCGCGACAGAGCCTTGAGGTGATCCGCACCCGCGCCTTCGGGCGCGAGCAGCAGGAACACCAGATCCACCGGCTGATCGTCGAGAGCCTCGAAATCGACCGGCTGGTCAAGTCGCGCGAAGATGCCAACGATAGAATGGACGCTTGCAAGCTTACCGTGCGGTATCGCGATGCCGTTACCGACGCCGGTCGAGCCAAGGCGCTCGCGCTGCAGGACAACATCGAAGATTTCCCGCTCCGAAAGCCCGGTGACTTTCGACGCCTTTGCAGCCAATTCCTGGAGGAGCTGTTTCTTGGAATTTACCCTGAGGGCGGGAATGATCGCATTTTGCTGCAGCAAATCTGCCAATGCCATTTTATTTTCCTTCTGCGCCAAGAGAGGGAGAGCGGCAGCGTCACTGCCGCCCTTCGCCTTGATCTCAGCTTTTGATGCTGGCTGCATCGATCCAGCCAATGTTACCATCATGCCGACGGTAAACGATGTTCAGTTGTTCCTTGCCTGGGCTGCGAAACAGCAGCAGCGGCTCATCCGTCATGTCGAGCGCCATCACGGCGGTCGCGACGGACATTGTTTTCAGTTGCTTGGTGCTTTCAGCGACAATCGCCGGCGCGAAGTCATCCGGGATCTCGTCTTCGTGGTCCGACATGCCATCCATCACGGTATAGGCAACTTCCGCAGAACCATTCTGGTGATTTCCGGCGTAGTGATCCTTCAGCTTGCGCTTGTAGCGACGAAGACGCTTCTCGATCCGTTCGGAAGCGGCATCGAAGGCCAACTGCGGATCCATCGCCTCTCCGGCGGCATGCAGCACGACTCCACTATCGAGGTGGAGCTTGCAGTCGGCGGAAAAGCGAGCGTTGGCCTTATGCACGATCACTTGACCAGAATACCCTCCGTCGAAGTATTTCGTGACGGCCACACCGATTTGGTCCTCAATCCGCTGACGGAACGAGTCACCAATTTCCATATGTTTACCGGATACACGCACACTCATGGAGTTTCCCTTCTTATCATGGTTTGCGAGTACCAGTTTACGCCAAGGCTCACCCTCATCCAAGCACTTCGCGCGATCCCAAGCAAGATCGACCAAAGTTCCCGGCTTCAGGCCTCCTGAGACTGATGGGGATAACTTCCAGCGCTGTCCACAGCGACAATTGCGGCGCGCTTCTAGCCAGAAGTTACCAAAATGTCAACAGATGCACTCATAAGAATTCACGCATACACGCAGAGGTCGCCTCAAACAGCCATCAAAAGCCTGCGACTTTGGCCAAAGCCCGCTTCTCACGCCTGCGCTGGACGGAGGAAGCTATATTCATGGCCTCACGATACTTCGCAACCGTACGTCGAGCAAGGTCGACCCCGCCCTTCTTCAGGATATCCACTATATCGTCATCGGACAGCACGGCGTCCGGGCTCTCCTGGAGAATGAGCGCACGGATCTTGTGGCGGACCGCCTCGGCCGAATGGCTGTCACCGCCCTCCACCGCGCTGATCGAGACGCTGAAGAAATACTTCAGCTCGAAGAGCCCGCGCGGCGTCAGCATGTACTTGTTCGAGGTTACGCGACTGACCGTGGATTCGTGCATCTTGATGGCGTCGGCCACAGTCTTCAGATTGAGCGGTCGCAAGTGATCGACACCATGCATCAGGAAGGCATCCTGTTGCCGGACGATCTCGCTAGCCACCTTCATGATTGTCTTGGCGCGCTGATCGAGGCTCCGCGTCAGCCAGTTGGCTGTCTGTAGACACTCCGACAGGAAAGCGTAGTCGTCACCGCTCTTCGTGACCTTCGAGAAATAGGCCTGATTGACCAGAACGCGCGGCAGCGTGTCCGGATTGAGTTCCACCAGCCAACTGCCATCTGAACCTGCCCGCACGACTACATCGGGCATGATCGCTTCCGATACGCCCGCCTCGAATCCGGCGCCGGGCTTCGGATTGAGCTGGCGGATCTCGCCCAGCATATCGAGCAGATCTTCCTCATCGACGCCGCAGAGCCGCTTCAGCGTTGCGAAGTCGCGCCGCGCCAACAGCTCGAGATTGCCGACCAGTGCCTGCATCGCGGGATCGTAACGATCCTTCTGGCGAAGCTGGATGGCAAGGCATTCGGCCAGATTGCGGGCGAAAACACCGGGCGGATCGAGCGTCTGCAGAGCGGCGATAACGCGCTCAACGTCGTCAACGCTCGCACCGAGCCGATCGGCGGCTTCCGCCGCATCGCCCTGGAGATAGCCTGCCTCGTCCAACTGATCGACGAGGTGCTGGGCGATCATCCGATCCGCCATGTCTGGCAACACGAAGGGCAGCTGCTGGGCAAGATGATCGCGCAACGAAATCTGCCCGGCGACGAAATCATCGAGGTCATAGCTATCGGCCGCTTCGCCGCTGCCAGGCATCGACTTCCACTGACTCATCAGCTCCGGAGCATCGGCACGCTGCGGAGCGCCGTCATCGGGGAAGACATTCGCATAGTTGGCGTCGAGCTCATCGCTGAGCCGGCTCGCACCGCCGCTGTTGCCGCTTTCGTACCAGTCGCCCGACAAAACCTCTGTTCGGCTGTCGTAGCCGTCATCGGAAGCTTCCTCGGTCGAATGGGCGTAGGCTTCGTCTTCCGGACCGCCGCGTTCGGTGCCTGTTTCCGCGTCATTTGATGGAAACTCGAGCAGCGGGTTCTTTTCGACTTCCTGGGCAATGAACTGGGTCAGCTCGAAATGCGTCATCTGCAGCAACTGGATGGATTGCATCAGTTGCGGGGTCATCACCAGCGACTGGTTCTGGCGCAGAAAAAGATTGGCCGACAGTGCCATAGCGGACGCGAAACTCCCGTTCGTCTCCTCCGGGAAACCGCGTCCTGCCACGGGATCAGGCCACGGAAATCCAAGTTGGCCCAAAAATTGCTTTTTTATTCTATTTGGTCAAGCGGAACTGTCACAAAAGGTAAAGTTCCGCGATTTCGGAAGGCCTCAGAGGCTGAAATTGTCGCCGAGATAAAGGCGACGTACTTCCGGATTGTTGACGATGTCATTGGCACGTCCATGCGTCAACACTTCGCCCGCGTGGATGATGTAGGCACGATCGATCAGACCCAGCGTCTCACGCACATTGTGGTCGGTGATCAGGACGCCGATGCCGCGTGCGGTCAGGTGGTGCACGAGATGCTGGATGTCGGCGACGGAGATCGGATCGACGCCCGCGAACGGTTCGTCGAGAAGCATGAAGGTTGGATCGGTGGCCAGCGCACGCGCGATTTCCAGACGGCGCCGCTCGCCGCCGGACAGCGACACGGCAGCACTTTTGCGGAGCTTGCGGATGTGGAACTCGTCAAGCAGCTCGTCGAGCTTCTTTTCGCGGGCAGACTTGTCGTTGATGTGGACTTCAAGAACCGCCCGAATATTCTCTTCGACCGTCAATCCGCGGAAGATCGACGCTTCCTGCGGCAGATAGCCGACGCCCAGGCGCGAGCGGCGATACATCGGCATCGTCGTCACGTCGTTGCCGTCGATCTCGATCGTGCCCTCGTCAACGGGAACGAGCCCGGTGATCATATAGAAGCAGGTTGTCTTGCCTGCGCCGTTCGGACCCAGCAGGCCGACGGCCTCACCGCGTCGAACGACCAGCGAAACGCCGTTCACGACACGCCGGGTGCTGTAGGTCTTTGTCAGACCGCGCGCAATCAGCGTGCCCTGGTAACGGCTCTTGTCGCCGGCGGGGGCCTCAGCGGCCGCTTGTGGCCCGGACCTGCCGAACATGGTCGATAGCGAGAATAACTTCACGTGGTAAGGCCGGGGTCAGTTCTGTTTCTGCGATTTCGGATCAAGCTGAATCTGGACGCGCCCCCCGCAGCTCTCCAGCTGCGCCTGCCCTGTCTCCATATGCACCGTCAGTTGGCAGCCCGTGAAAACGTTCGGGCCATCGGTGAGGACAACCTTGTCACCCTTAAGGATGAAGAGCTGCTTCGCCATGTCAAAAGAGCCGTTGTCGGCGGTTGCTGTCTGCGTTCCCGAGGTCAGATACACCTTATCCGTCACGACAATGTGGTCGATATCGGCGTTGCCTGACGAAATCGACGCCGAAGCGTCCTTGGCGCCGGCCGCAGGCGTCGCATTCGCATCGCCGCCCTTCGGCTTGTAATAGACGGTCATATGTCCGGCCTGCAGGGTCGTCTTGCCCTGCACCACCTTCACGTTGCCGGTGAAATCGGCCGTGTGTTCATTGTCATGGATCTCCAGCTTGTCGCTCTCGATCTGGATCGGCTCGTCGCTGTTGAGCTTGAGGCCATCCATCTGGCTGGTCGTTGCCTGCGCCAACGCGCCGCCAGCCAAAAGGAGCAGCGCAACCGCGCCACTGAAAAATACTGCCCCCGCCTTGCGGGTAGAAATGCGACAATCGTTTGTCATGGTGACCCGGCTGTTAAGTGCCCTGTTTGTGAATAGCGGACGGATCGACATTCATACGTACATTCCCCTCGAATGTGATCGTCTGCCCCTTATCCGTCATCTTGATCGAGCGCGCAACAATAGACGCACCATCTTTCTGAATGCTTACGGGATCTTCGCTTGTCAGCTTCCCGCCCTTGATGTCGACCTTGGCGCTCTGGAAGTTGGCCGTCAGCCCATTGCTCAGCAGGATTGCAAACGGTGCTTTTACGTCGAGATTGTCGGTCGAACGGTCGTAGTCTGCGGTAGTCGCTTCGACGCGAGCTATCAGATCATCTTTCATCGGCACCGCAGCCTTGATGTTCTCAAGCGTCATCAGGTTGGGATTCTTTATATCCTGAAGCGCTCGTTCGGCTAGCATCGAGTAGTTGACCCCGCTCGAATTGCGGCCGGAGATTGCAGGCTTCTCCATCACCACCTTGCCGTTCTCGATCTTTGCGCCCTCAATCTTGATGTTTTCCGGCAGGTAGGTCCGGACAATGGAAACACCAATGAAGACGAGCGACACCACGACGGCGGCGATCGGCAGGATGATCTTCAGGCGGCGCACACGCGCGGAATGGAAGCGCGCAGCACCATAGGCGCTTCGCTCCGGCTTCATATAGTCAGCCTTTCCGGTTGTGTTCAAAGTGTTGAGCATAAACAAGGTCCGTGTCGGTGATCGAGCAGCGTATATAGGCATTGCCGCGCTCGATCACAGTTCGTTTCGCATTATTACACTGACTTGCCAATATGGATTTTTTTCTGCAACAAGCAAGAAAGCCGACGACGCGTGATAAATCGACGTGTCCGAACCATGCTCGAGCCCTAGGTTTACGGGATCGCGCGTGCTCGCCGCCCCGGAGGAATGAATGGACAGTTCGATGATCGCCGATCGCCACAAGCTTCGCCGCAAAGTCACCTTCTGGCGAGTCGCCGCGGTGTTGCTGCTCGTGGCGCTGGGCTTCGCAGCTTATCGATTCCTCGTGGGCGACATCGCAACCGTGCGGCCGCACGTTGCCCACGTTACCATTTCCGGCCTGATTACCGACGATGACGAACTGCTGGAGCGATTGAAGAAGATCGAAAAGAGCGATGCGGTGAAGGCCGTCGTCGTTTCGATTTCCTCGCCCGGCGGCACGACTTACGGCGGCGAACGGGTCTTCAAGGCTATCCGCGCGATTGCGGCCAAGAAGCCTGTCGTATCCGACGTGCGCACGCTGGCCGCGTCTGCCGGCTACATGATCGCCACCGCTGGCGATATGATCATTGCCGGAGACAGCTCGATTACCGGTTCGATCGGGGTGATCTTCCAGTATCCGCAGGTCAAGCCGCTACTCGACAAGATTGGCGTCTCGATGGAGGAGATCAAATCCTCGCCGCTGAAAGCCGAGCCTTCGCCATTCCACCCGGCAAGCGAGGAAGCCAAAGCGATGATCAACAACATGATCACCGACAGCTATGGCTGGTTCGTCGATCTCGTCGCCGAGCGGCGCAAATTGCCACGCGAAGACGTGCAAAAGCTCGCAGACGGAACGATTTTCACCGGTCGCCAGGCGCTCAAGGTAAAGCTGATCGACCAGATCGGCGGAGACGACGAGATCCGGGCCTATCTGGAGACGCGCAAGGTCAGCAAGGGCCTGCCCATGATCGATTGGGACAAGAAGAGCAGCACACCCTTCCTGCTCGCGGACAGCGCGTCTCAGATCCTGACGCTGCTCGGCTACGACGATCTTGCGAAAGCTCGCGACCTCGGCGGAATTCTGCCCCAAAAGTTGCTCCTTGACGGGCTCCTTTCAGTTTGGCAGGTTGGCAATGACCGATAATAAATCAATAATTTAAGGGGGCGAAAGTGATCAAGTCCGAACTGGTGCAGATAGTTGCAGCGCGCAACCCGCATCTTTATCATCGCGACGTCGAGAATATCGTCAACGCGGTGCTCGACGAGATCACCGACGCGCTCGCTGCGGGTAATCGCGTCGAGCTGCGCGGATTTGGTGCGTTCTCTGTCAAAAACCGGCCGTCCCGTTCCGGCCGTAACCCGCGCACAGGCGATACTGTATTCGTTGAGGAGAAGTGGGTTCCCTTCTTCAAGACCGGCAAGGAGCTGCGCGAGCGCCTCAACCCGGGCCAGGCTGACGAAGAGGATTGATCCCTCCGCACGTCGGCTTGCGGCAACACCGCACTTGAACTTGGCTCTCGGCCTACTATCCTGCTGACCAGATCAGAGCGCCGCGCCGAAGATGGCGCGTGTCGAAATACGGAGGCCGAGCATGGCGAAGAAAATCACCAACCTATTGATTCTTTTGCCACTTGGAATCGTGCTGATCGTCTTCTGCGTCGCCAACAGGCAGGTCGTGACGCTCGCGTTCAATCCATTCCGGCCGGAAGACCAGGTGCTTTCGCTGTCGGCGCCATTCTTCGTTTTCATCTTCATCGCGCTTATCATCGGCATCCTGGTCGGCTCGGCGGCGACCTGGCTCAACCAGGGTAGATACCGCAAGCGCGCGCGCACCGAAGCCAAGGAAGCTGTTCGCTGGCAGGCAGAGGCCGATCGCCACAAGAATCGCGCCGAGGAAATCGTTGGCCAGCTGCCGTCGCGCTAGCCGATCGCCATGCCGAGAAATTGAAGCGGCAAGGCTTGCAGGGAAACATCCCCCTTCATAGCTATAGAAGAAGTAGCCAGCGCGCCTGTGCCAGACACAGCAGTCCCAAAGCCTCAGCGCGTCCGTCTTGTGAGGATGAAGCCATGAACGTCGACAAGATCCTGCGGTCCATCGTGGCCGTGCGCACCACAATTCCGGAAGACGCCTTTACGGCCGAAACGCTGGGAACCCGTCGCGAAGGTAGTGGCGTTGTCATTCGCCCGGGAATAGTGCTGACGATCGGCTACCTGATTACGGAAGCCGAGGAGGTTTGGCTGACGACCGGAGACGGGCGCGTTGTTGCCGCGCATCCGCTTGCCTATGACCAGGAGACTGGCTTCGGTTTGCTGCAGACGTTGGGCGACCTTGGCCTGCCGGCCGTGGAACTTGGCGACGCGTCCAAGGCAAACCTTGGCGACCCCGTCGTTCTTGCCGACGGCATTGGGCAATTCGTCGAGGCCAACATCGTCGCAAAGCAGGAATTCGCCGGTTACTGGGAATACCTGCTCGACGAGGCAATCTTCACCACACCCGCCCATCCCTCGTGGGGAGGCGCGGCGCTCATCGATTCCAACGGAAAGCTGCTCGGCATCGGATCGTTGCGCCTTCAGATGAGCCAGGGTGGTGACGCCGTGGACATCAACATGATCGTGCCGATCAACCTGCTTCCACCCATTCTCGATGATCTCGTGGCGCGGGGCCGCGTCAACAAGCCACCGCGTCCGTGGCTGGGAGCGTTCTCGGCAGAAACCAACGGCGATGTGATCGTCATGAGCGTGGCCGACGGCAGCCCTGCGGCTCAGGCAGGCTTGCGACGTGGCGACATCATTTCCGAAATCCGCGATAGCGAAGTGGACGGACTTGCCGACTTTTATCGCAAGGTCTGGAGCAGCGGCCCGGCAGGCGCGGAAATTCCGATGCGTGTGCTGCGAGGCGGCCGGGAGGCTTGGCTGCGTGTTACATCCGCCGACCGGAATACATTCCTGAAGAAGCCGCAACTTCAATAGATCAGCCAAGGATCCATCGCGAAATGACAGGCGAGAGAAAGCGAACCCGAAATATCGTGATGCGCTAGGCGACCGGCTCCGGATAGAAAACCATCTCGTCGTAGTCGCCTTCCGCCGACGGGCCCGACCCGGAGACGACGAAGCCTCTGGAAAGATAGAAGCTCTTCGCCCGTCGATTGTTTACCAGGCATTTCAGCCGGTACTTCTTGCGCGGCCAATCCGGTAGCGCTTCGAGTAAGGCCACACCAGCGCCCTGCCCCTGCCAGCGCGTTGCAATATAGAGCATGTGAACAAAGTCATCCGGAGCCCACAGCGTGATGAAGCCTGCGATCTCGCCGCTTGGCGTCTCCGCAAGCCATATATGCTCTCCCTGGGTATGAGCCTTGAAATCCTCATGGCGGAAGCTGCCCGGATCGACCCACAGGAAGGTCTCGCGGCGAACCGCGAGATAGATATCTGCCAGTCCTTCCAGATCGGAGCGGCGCGCAGACCTGATTACCCAGTTTGCGGGCAGTGGCTTTGTCGAGGCGGAGAAATCTACCAATCTGAGCCCTATTCCGCCGCCTTGGCGCTGACGGCGGCGTTGAAATTCGAGAAGAACTGCTGCGCCAGTTTGGTGGACGTCGAGTCGATCAATCGAGCGCCGAGCTGGGCGATCTTTCCTCCGACCTGAGCCTTCGCCTCGTATTGGAGGACCGTTTCGGCGCCTTCGTCCTTTAGCACGACATCTGCCCCGCCCTTGGCAAAGCCCGCAATGCCGCCCTTGCCCTCTCCCGCGATCGTATAGCTCTCCGGTGCGCGTATGTTGGAAAGCAAGACTTCGCCATTGAAGGTTGCCGACACCGGGCCGATCTTCACCTTCACTACTGCCGCCAGCTCCGTCGGGGACTTCATTTCCAGGCTCTGACAGCCCGGAATGCACTGCTTCAATATCTCCGGGTCATTCAGCGCTGCCCATACGACATCGCGAGGCGCGGCAATCCGTTCTTCGCCGGTCAAGTCCATCCGAAATCCTCCCATTTCGACCTGCCTCAATTTATCACAGCCCGAAAGCGCTTTGCCAAGGTGAAACGGGATGCTATTTGCACGAGTTCTATCGAATTGAAGCACGCGGAAAATCACGTGAGACAGAAAGAACGCCGGCCTGGCCAGAAATCCGCCGCCGGCCCCTCCGGCGGACGCCGCCCTGACGATCGCGGCCAGCGGCCGACAAAGCCGGCAGCGAAGCCGGCGCCAGCGCGTGAGAAGATGCGCGAACCGGCTTCCGTGCCGACGGCAATCGACCGGCCGCTGATGGTGCGCACTGGCGAACGTCCGGCTGAACGCGTGCCCGTTATCCTCGAGTCCCTCGGCGCAGGCGACTTCCATCTGATCGACAGCGGCAATGGTGAGAAACTGGAGCAATACGGCCCCTACCGGATCGTGCGTCCGGAGGGCCAGGCATTGTGGCAGCCGTCCCTTCCGAAGCAGGCCTGGGAGAAGGTCGATGCGGTCTTCACCGGCGATACCGATGAGGAAGGCACCGGGCGCTGGCGCTTTCCCAAGGAAGCGCTCGGTGAGACGTGGCCGCTTAATCTGCTCGGCGTCGATTTTCTCGGCCGCTTCACCTCTTTCCGCCACGTCGGCGTCTTTCCGGAGCAGATCGCCCACTGGACCTGGATGAAGCAGCAGGTCGAGGCCGCCAAGCGGCCCCTGAAGGTTCTGAACCTGTTCGGCTACACCGGTGTGGCCTCGCTCGTCGCCGCCGCAGCAGGCGCTGAGGTTACGCATGTCGATGCTTCCAAGAAGGCGATCGGCTGGGCACGCGAAAACCAGGCGATGAGCGGGCTGGAGAAGGCGCCGATCCGCTGGATCTGCGAAGACGCGATGAAGTTCATCCTGCGGGAAGAACGCCGCGGCAACACCTACGACATCATCCTCACTGATCCGCCGAGTTTCGGTCGCGGCCCTAACGGCGAGGTTTGGCATCTTTTCGCCCACCTGCCGCTAATGCTCGACATCTGCCGCGAAATCCTGTCTCCCAAGGCTGTCGGGCTCGTGCTGACCGCCTATTCGATCCGCGCCAGCTTCTATTCGATCCACGAACTGATGCGCGAGACCATGCGCGGGGCCGGCGGTGTCGTCGAATCCGGCGAGCTTGTCATTCGCGAGGCCGGGCTGGACGGCAATACGCCGGGCCGCGCGCTTTCCACCTCTCTCTTCTCCCGTTGGTACCCAAATGAGCCATGAACACAGGGGCCACGGCCCGCATAAGGTCGGGCACGTGAAAGAGGTCACCTCGCTCGCCAATCCTATTATCAAGGACATCAAGGCGCTCAGCGACAAGAAGAACCGCGAGCAGAGCGGGACCTTCATGGCAGAAGGCCTGAAGCTTGTCATCGATGCGATCGAACTCGGCTGGACAATCCGCACCCTCGTTTACGCCAAGGCAGCCAAGGGCAAGCCGCTGGTCGAGCAGATGGCGGCAAAGACCGTCGCCTCGGGTGGATTGGTGCTCGAGGTCAGCGAGAAAGTGCTTTCCTCGATCACCCGTCGCGACAACCCGCAGATGGTCGTCGGCATCTTCGAGGTCCGCTGGAAGCCGTTACGCGAGATCCACCCGAAGCAGGGCGAGACCTGGATCGCCCTCGACCGCGTGCGCGACCCCGGCAATCTCGGCACGATCATCCGCACGGCGGATGCCGCTGGCGCCTCCGGCGTCATCCTCGTCGGCGAAACGACCGATCCGTTCTCACTCGAAACGGTGCGCGCCACCATGGGTTCGGTATTTGCCGTTCCCGTTGCCCGCGCGACGCCCGAGGAATTTATCGCCTGGAAGAAGCACGCCGGCGTTTCCGTCGTCGCAACGCATCTGGCGGGCTCGGTCGACTACCGCACGATCGACTACAGGAAGAAGCCGGTGGTGATCCTGATGGGCAACGAGCAGTCCGGGCTGCCGGAGCATCTTGCAAAGGAAGCCGACGCGCTTGCCCGCATTCCGCAGCAGGGCCGCGCCGACTCGCTCAATCTTGCCGTCGCCAGCGCCGTCATGCTGTTCGAGGCGCGGCGTCACCTCCTTTCGCTCGACGAGGCCAAATGACCGAACAGACGCTAGAACGCCCGACGCTGTTTGCCCGGCCGCTGCCGATCCTGATCTTCATCGTCGTTGCCGTCGTGCTCGACCAGATCGTCAAGATCGTCGTCGACCATACGCTGCCGCTTCAGGAGCCGGTGCACCTTATCCCGATGCTGGCGCTCTACCGGACCTACAATCTTGGCGTCGCCTTCTCGATGCTCTCGGGCATGGACGGATGGTTCATCGTCGGCATGCGGTTGATCATCGTCGCGTTCGTGATCTGGCTCTGGCATCGCACCGGCAAGCAGCGCACCTTCGCCCATCTTGGCTATGCGCTCATCATCGCCGGCGCGCTGGGTAACCTGATCGACCGCTTCCTCTACGGGCATGTGATCGACTACATCCTGTTTCATACCGAGACATGGTCGTTCGCCGTCTTCAACCTGGCCGACAGTTTCATCACGATCGGCGCGGGATGCGTGATTCTCGACGAGCTGATACAACCTAAAAACGCAGACCGTTAAAATCCTAGCGATTTGCTGAAGGCATTTGGAACCGCCGTCGTGCTATCGGCGGCTATGCAAGGTCTCGGTCAATTGCACGAAAGACTTGCCGCCGCATTCGGGCGGCATACCGCTCACCACGATGGCGAGCGGCATTCGGATGCTGCTGCCGGTCGAACCGGGCACACGTCATCGCAAACCCAACACAATCGCGTCCACCATAGGCTTCTTTCCTGGTGGCTGGGTGGCCTTGGCGTCGTCGCAGGTTCCCTCCTGGTTATCGTGACGCAGGCGGGCGGCCCCCTCCTGGTCTCGACGGGCTTAGGCGTCGCCGCACTCTCCTTCATCGTCCTTCTCGCGACCCTTTCGGCCGCCAGGCCGCGCCGCTTCAGCAAGCCACCCCGCGGCGTTTCATCGGCATGGAGCAAAGGCGCTGCCCTGTTTGCCGATATACATGACGCACTCGGCGACATTGCCGTCACGCGCAACATGGACCGGCGCATTGTTGGCGCCAACGAGACGTTTCGCCGGCTGACGGGCCGTCTCAATCCGGAGGGACTGACATGCGAGGAAATCGGCATCGCCTTCCGTCCCGGTCCGGCACCGCATCGCTTCGAGGTGGAAATCTCGACGCCCGAGGGACAACGCATCTATTTCTGGCGTGACATCATAACCCGCGACCCGGCCAACGGGCAGTTGCTGCTCCAGAGCATCGCCCGCGATGTCACGGAAGAGCGGCTAACGGCACAAGCCCGCGAGGACGCTCGACAGAAGGCAGAATACAACAGCGCAGCCAAGTCGCGTCTGCTCGCCACCGTGAGCCATGAAATCCGCACGCCGCTTTCCGGCATTCTCGGCATGACCCACCTACTGACCGAGACCAGGCTAACGCAGGAGCAGCAGAACTATCTCACCGGCATCCGCCAATCCGGCTATGCATTGACGCAGTTGGTTGAAGACCTGCTTGATTTCTCGACCATCGAGGTCGGCCGCTTCCACTTGCGTCCGCGGGCCGAATCCCTGCGCAAGCTGCTCGAGAGCGTGGTCGAAATGCTCGCCCACCGCGCCCATGACAAGGGGATCGAGATCGGAGCGACGGTTTCCTCTGATCTACCCGAGCTGATGAGCTTCGATCCGGCACGCCTGCGCCAGGTCTTGTTCAACGTGATCGGCAATGCCGTCAAATTCACGCAGACTGGCGGCGTTTTCGTGCGGGCATCGCTGCAGGCCAACGAAGTGCTGATCAGCGTTACCGATACGGGGCCCGGCATGACCGAGGAAGAACAGAACCGTATCTTCGGGGAATTCGAGCAGGGCGGAACGGCGATGGAAAAGAGTAGTGGCACAGGACTGGGGCTATCCATCTCTGCTCGTATCATCCGCGAGTTCGGCGGTTCGCTCACAGTATCCAGCGAAAAGGGCACCGGGAGCGAGTTCAGCATCCGCTTCCCGACCGACATTCCGGAGGAAAGCCGCGCCAGCCGCAACGGTGTACTTGTCGGCAGCGTCGTTCTGCTGCTGGCGCCGATCGGCGCTGCACGGATGGCGATATCTGAGACGATCACGACACTCGGCGGCGATTGCCATCTCGTCACCGACGGCGCGAGCGCACACGAAATGCTGCTGGCCATGACCGCTCGAGGCTACCGACCAACCGACATCATCGTCGACCACCGCATGTCGGCGGAGTTTGCCGAGCATCTTGCCGACCGAGCGGAGATCGCCGCACTGGGGCTGCGCAAGATCTTCCTGGTCAATCCGGAAGAGCGCAACGCTCATCCGCTCGATCTGTTCGACGCCTGGCTGATCCGACCTCTGCGCGAGCAATCATTGATCGACGTGTTGCGGGGCCGGATGCGAGGCATGGAAAAGCGCGATGCGCTGAACGACAACCAGCCCGGTTTCAGCATCTCCATACCGGACGCCGGAATCCAGGGTGGACTTCGCATTCTTCTGGCCGAGGACGACCCGATCAATGCGATGCTCATCCGGGCGATGCTCGAAAAGGCCGGACATGCCGTTCAACATGTGGAGCACTTCGAGACGCTTCTCGACTGCGCTTTGTCGGAAGGAAGCGTGCGCCCCGATATCGTCATCAGCGACCTTTCGATGCCCGGCGGCGACGGCATCGACATGCTTGGCCGGCTACGCGGGCACGAGCGCCGGCTCGATATTCCGCCCGTCCCGATCATCGTGCTGACCGCCGACAAGCGCGACGAATCCCGTAGACAGGTCTTGCTGAATGGCGCAAACCGCGTCATGGTAAAGCCTGTTGACCCGATAAGGTTGCTGACGGAAGTCCAAGCCGTAGCTGCGCTTTCGGCTCGCCGCGCGGAAGCACGGTAACCACCGAAAGACCGGCACGCTGCTTGGGTGTGACGGCGACATGATGTCACTTTCCTGTCGTAGATAAGTGTTTTATGGCGTGTCAAAGCCGGCAACGGGAGAATCGCCATGTCAGTAGACGCCCTGAACTGTAACGCTGTCGCGGAGACTCTCCGGCCATCGACGACGCTTGCGCCAAAGGAAGTCGACATTCTCGGCCGCATCGGAAATCTCGAGACCCGCCTTGCCCGTACCTCCAGCGAGATCGACGCCGCACAGGCCGTGCGCTTCCGTGTCTTCGTGGAAGAAATGGGTGCCCAGCTTTCGCAAGAAGCCATGCGCCGCAAGCGCGATTTCGATTCCTATGATGCGTTTTGCGACCACCTGCTGGTGCTCGACCGCTCGATCGAGGGCGATAGCGAGGACCAGATCGTCGGCACCTATCGCCTGCTGCGGCAGGACGTCGCCATGGCGAACGGTGGCTTTTACTCGGCTTCGGAATTTGCGATCGACGAGCTGCTTGCCCGCCACCCGGATAAGCGGTTCATGGAGCTCGGCCGTTCCTGCGTGCTTCCTGATTATCGTACCAAACGCACCGTCGAGCTTCTGTGGCAGGGCAACTGGGCCTATGCACTGAAGCACGGCATGAGCGCCATGTTCGGCTGCGCCTCGTTCCCCGGCATCCACCCGGAAAGCCACGCACTAGCCCTGTCCTTCCTGCATCACAATGTTGCGGCCAAGGATGAGTGGGCCGTCAGCGCCCTTCCGCACCTTGCCCGCGACATGGATCTGATGCCCTCCGAAGCTGTCAATCCGAAGCGGGCACTGATGGCGTTGCCGCCGCTGATCAAGGGCTATCTGCGCCTCGGCGCCATGGTCGGCACGACTGCCGTGGTCGACAAGTCCTTCAACACGACGGACGTGCTGATCGTTTTGCCGATATCCAGCATCTCCGATCGGTACCTGAACTACTACGGCGCCGACGCCGGACGATTCTCAAGCTGATTTTCAAGCGGATGAAGACGGAGCGGGAGGATGCCTTCCGCTCCGTTTTCTATTCACGATCCCGCCGTATAAGCGGCAATCGCGGCCATGTTGACGATGTCGGAATCCTTGGCACCCATCGACGTGATCTGAACCGCCTTGTCGAGGCCGACGAGGATCGGGCCGATAACGGTCGAACCGCCGAGTTCCTGCAGCATCTTGGTGGAAATCGAAGCCGAGTGGAACGCCGGCATGACCAGCACGTTGGCCGGTCCCGACAGACGGCAGAACGGATACTGCTCCATCACCTTGCGATTGAGCGCCACGTCGGCCGCCATCTCGCCATCATACTCGAAATCGGTGCGGCGCTTGTCGAGGATCTTCACGGCCTCGCGCACGCGCTCGGAGCGTTCGCCGGAGGGATGGCCGAAGGTCGAATAGGCAAGCATGGCAACGCGCGGCTGATAGCCCATGCGGCGCGCAAAGCCCGCGGCTTCGACCGCGATATCGGCCAGTTCCTCGGCATTCGGCATGTCATGAACGGCGGTATCGGCAACGAAGACTGTGCGGCCGCGGCAAAGCGCGATGGAGACGCCAATGACGCGATGGCCTGGCTTCATGTCGATGCAGCGGCGAACATCTTCGAGGGCTGTCGAATAGTTGCGGGTAATGCCGGTGACCATGCCGTCGGCATCGCCAAGCGCCACCATGCAGGCGGCGAAGTGGTTGCGATCCTGATGGATCAGGCGTTGGGCGTCGCGATGCAGGTAGCCCTTCCGCTGCAGGCGAGCATAGAGATAGTCGATGTAAGTCTCGACGCGGGTGGAAATGCGCGCGTTGACGATCTCCAGTCCTGGCCGATTGAGATCGATGCCAGCCCGCTCGGCGGTCTGATGGATCAGATCTTCGCGGCCGAGCAGGATCGCCGTGCCGAGTTCCTGGTTGGCGTAGGACATGGCCGCACGCATGACCTGCTCTTCTTCAGCTTCGGCAAAGACCACCCGCTTTGGACGGCGACGTACGCGCTCATAAAGGCTTGCCAGCGTCGAGGCGATCGGATCGCGCCGGGCGGACAGCTCGCGGGCATAGACTGCCATGTCTGATATCGGTTTGCGAGCAACACCGCTATCGATCGCGGCCTGTGCCACGGCGGCCGGGATTGCCGAAATCAGGCGCGGATCGAACGGCACCGGAATGATGTACTGCGCACCGAAGCGCGGACGGTTGCCCTGATAGGCGGCAACGACATCGTCAGGCACGTCCTCGCGTGCGAGGTTGGCCAGCGCCTGAACGGCCGCGATCTTCATCGCGTCGTTGATCGTGGTGGCGCGAACATCCAGCGCACCGCGGAAAATGTAGGGAAAGCCGAGAACGTTGTTGACCTGGTTCGGATAATCGGACCGACCGGTTGCCATGATGGCGTCGTCGCGAATGCGGGCAACCTCTTCCGGAGTGATCTCAGGATCGGGGTTGGCCATCGCGAAAATGATCGGGCGGTCGGCCATCGAGCGGATCATCTTCTCGGAGAAGGCGCCCTTCTGCGAGAGACCGAATACTACGTCCGCGCCCTTCATGGCCTCCTCCAGCGTGCGCGCCTTGGTCTTCACCGCATGCGCCGACTTCCACTGGTTCATGCCCTCGGTGCGGCCCTGGTAGATCACGCCCTTGGTGTCGCAGAGAACGATATTCTCGGGCGCGAAGCCCATCGCCTTGATGAGTTCAACGCAGGCGATGGCAGCCGCACCGGCGCCATTGCAGACGAGCTTCGTTGTCTTCAGGTCGCGGCCGGTCAATTCCAACGCGTTGATAAGGCCAGCTGCCGCGATGATCGCCGTGCCGTGCTGGTCGTCATGGAAGACTGGAATGTCCATCAGCTCGCGCAGGCGCTGCTCGATGATGAAACAGTCAGGTGCCTTGATGTCTTCGAGATTGATGCCGCCGAAGGACGGACCGAGGAAACGGACGCAGTTGATGAATTCGTCGACGTTTTCGGTATCGACCTCAAGATCGATGGAGTCGACATCGGCAAAGCGCTTGAAGAGCACGGATTTGCCCTCCATCACCGGCTTCGAAGCCAGCGCGCCGAGATTGCCGAGACCGAGGATTGCCGTACCGTTGGAGATGACCGCGACCATGTTGCCGCGTGTCGTATAATCGTAGGCGGTCGCAGGGTCGGCGGCGATCGCCTTCACTGGAACGGCGACGCCCGGCGAATAAGCAAGCGACAGATCGCGCTGCGTTGCCATCGGCTTCGTGGCGTTGATCTCCAGCTTTCCGGGCCGCCCCATGGCGTGGAACTCAAGAGCCTCGTTGTCGGTCACTGATGTAACCGGCCGCTGCTTCTTCTCAGTATCGGGCATTTTTCCTCCAACGTCTTGTGGGTGACGCCTTGCTCTTCCTCAATCGCAGTTGTCATCTATAGCGGCGGGCAGCTAGGGTTGGCACCTCTTTTTTGGAAAAAATGCATCTCCGTGAACGAACGAATAGACACTGGAATAGAAGCCTTTTCGGCTGCCGAGCTGGCCACGGAAGAAAGCCGTGCATCGGCAACGCCGATGATGGAGCAATTCATCGAGATCAAGGCGAACAACCCTGACTCGCTGCTGTTCTATCGCATGGGCGATTTCTACGAATTGTTCTTCGAGGATGCGCTGGATGCCTCCCGCGCGCTCGGCATCACGCTCACCAAGCGCGGCCAGCACATGGGGCAGGATATTCCGATGTGCGGCGTGCCTGTTCATGCCGCCGACGACTATCTGCAGAAACTGATCGCGCTCGGCTTCCGGGTTGCCGTCTGCGAGCAGGTCGAGGACCCAGCCGAAGCCAAGAAGCGCGGCTCAAAGTCCGTCGTGAAGCGTGACGTCATCCGCCTCGTGACGCCGGGTACGATCACCGAGGAAAAACTGCTTTCGCCATCGGAGTCCAACTACCTGATGGCACTTACCCGGATTCGCGGCAGCGCCGAGCCGGTGCTGGCGCTTGCCTGGATCGACATCTCGACCGGGATATTCCGATTGGCAGAGACCGAAAGCTCGCGACTGCTTGCCGATATCCTGCGTATCGACCCGCGTGAGCTGATCGTGCCCGATACGATCTTCCACGATGCCGAGCTGAAGCCAGTCTTCGACGTGCTGGGCCGTACCGCCGTTCCACAGCCATCCGTGCTGTTTGACAGCGCCACCGCCGAAGGGCGGATCGCGCGCTACTTCAATGTCTCGACGCTTGATGGCTTCGGCACCTTCTCGCGCGCCGAGCTTGCGGCCGCTGCCGCGGCCGTCGCCTATGTCGAGAAGACACAGATCGCCGAGCGGCCGCCGCTCGGGCGGCCGGAGCGCGAGAGCGGCGCGTCCACGCTGTTCATCGATCCGGCGACCCGCGCCAACCTCGAACTTGCCCGCACGCTGTCAGGCGATCGCAACGGCTCGTTGCTGAAGGCGATCGACCGTACCGTGACCGGCGGCGGGGCGCGGTTGCTTGCCGAAAGGCTGATGTCGCCGCTGACTGACCCCGTCCGGATCAATGAGCGGCTTGATTCGATCGGCTTCCTGATGGAGGAGCCCTCGCTTTGCGGCGACCTGCGCCATCACCTCAAGCATGTGCCGGATATGCCGCGCGCACTCTCGCGCCTTGCGCTCGACCGTGGCGGGCCACGCGACCTTGCGGCCATTCGCCAAGGACTGAGCGCCGCCAGCGATCTCGCTCGACTGCTGTCCGAAGCGCTGCTGCCGGAAGAACTGCAGCTTGCGCTTTCCAGCCTTCAGGCCCTCCCCTCCGGCCTTGCGACACTGCTTTCCGAGACGCTCGGCGACGAGTTGCCGCTATTGAAGCGCGATGGCGGCTTCCTGCGCGACGGCGCCAATGCCGAGCTCGACGAGGTCCGGGCGCTCCGCGATCAGTCGCGCCGGGTGATTGCCGGCTTGCAGCTGCAGTATGCCGAGGAAACCGGCATCAAGTCGCTGAAGATCAAGCACAACAACATCCTCGGCTACTTCATCGAAGTCACATCAGGCAATGCCGGACCGATGACCGATACGCCCGAGGCCAAGGGGCGCTTCATCCACCGCCAGACGATGGCGAACGCGATGCGCTTCACGACGACCGAGCTTGCAGACCTCGAAAGCCGGATCGCCAACGCCGCCGACAAGGCGCTTGCGATCGAACTGGCGGCCTTCGACCACATGACGGATTCCGTCGTGGCTGAAGCCGAGGCAATCAAGGCGGGCGCCCGCGCGCTGGCCGTTATCGATGTTGCCGCCGGCCTGGCGCTGCTTGCAGACGAGCAGGCCTATTGCCGACCGCTTGTCGATGGCTCGAAGATGTTTGCGATCGAGGGCGGCCGCCATCCGGTGGTCGAACAGGCGCTCAGGCGGCAATCGTCGGGCCCGTTCGTCGCCAACAACTGCGATCTCTCGCCCGTCTCCGACGGCAAGGATGGCGCGATCTGGCTGCTGACCGGTCCGAACATGGGCGGTAAATCGACCTTCCTGCGCCAGAACGCGCTGATCGCCATCCTCGCCCAGATGGGCTCCTTCGTGCCGGCGACCTCGGCCCATATCGGCATCGTCGACCGGCTGTTCTCGCGTGTCGGCGCCTCCGACGACCTGGCGCGCGGCCGCTCGACGTTCATGGTCGAGATGGTCGAAACGGCAGCAATCCTCAACCAGGCAACCGACCGTTCGCTGGTCATTCTCGATGAAATCGGCCGCGGTACCGCAACCTTCGACGGTCTCTCCATCGCCTGGGCCGCCGTCGAGCATCTGCACGAGGCAAACCGCTGCCGCGGTCTCTTCGCGACCCACTTCCACGAACTGACGGTGCTTTCGGAAAAGCTTGCGCGGCTATCGAATGCGACGATGCGCGTGAAGGAATGGGACGGCGACGTGATCTTCCTGCACGAAGTCGGCCCCGGTGCCGCTGATCGCTCCTACGGCATTCAGGTCGCCCGGCTTGCCGGCCTGCCGGCTTCCGTCGTGGCGCGCGCCCGCGATGTGCTGACGCGCCTCGAGGATGCCGACCGCAAGAACCCGGCAAGCCAGCTCATCGACGACCTGCCGCTGTTCCAGGTGGCGGTGCGCCGCGAGGATGCCAGCCGCGGCCCCTCGAAGGTCGAGGAAGCGCTGAAGGGCATGAGCCTCGACGACATGACCCCGCGCGAAGCGATGGACGCGCTCTACGAGCTCAAGAAGAAGCTGAAGCAGGGCTGAGCAATGTTCATGGACCGGCTGTTCAACGAGACCCAGAGGCTTGCGGCAATCTTCAGCGCGATCGAGGCGC
Organism: Rhizobium cauense; assembly: GCF_019511525.1. Taxonomy (GTDB): domain Bacteria; phylum Pseudomonadota; class Alphaproteobacteria; order Rhizobiales; family Rhizobiaceae; genus Rhizobium; species Rhizobium cauense. The sequence goes on from NZ_JAEUAT010000001.1 coordinate 258,905, forward strand.
TGCGGCTTGCGGACGAGCATGGCAATCCGCGCGGCTGGGCCTCGCCCTTCGGCCTGCTGCACATTATCAGCTGCTGCGCCAGGATTCTTGAGCTCGCCACATGCGTCGCCAAGGCTGGCTACCGCGAGTGCGACCAAGAGACGCTGGAAGCGATCACCAGCGAGACGCGCCAGGTGCTCTACTCCGTGCAGGCCGAGATCGCTGCCTGATTGCGTGATACTGCCGCTTTCCGGCACGGCAACACCTTTTCGCCAAAATTAAAGGTTCATTCAGTATGAAAGCCCGTGTCATCGACGGGCAAAGAGGCTATAGCGCATGCAGACGAAACGAGAGGTGCAGCAGGAAGCGGCTGCGCCGCGCGAACAGGAAGCCGCCCCGCGCATGGCGACGACGAACGACATCGATTTCTCCGACATCCTCGATACCGACTATCTCCGGAAGATGTGCGACGCTGTTGCCGAGGCCAACAAGACACGGCCCGACGTCATGCGATCCGATCTGCTTGTCATTCTCAAGAAGGCGAGCAGCGAGGGACGGCAGAAGGCGCGCGAGCTGCTTTCGGCCGATGGCAGCGGGATCAATTGCGCCCGCCGGATTTCCTGGCTGCAGGACCAGATCATCACGGTCCTCTACGAATTTGTCTGCAATCACGTCTTCACGCAGCAGAAGGACAAGTTTGCCGTCACCGCCGTCGGCGGCTATGGCCGCGACACGCTGGCGCCCGGCTCCGACATCGACCTCCTGTTCCTGTTCCAGCCGAAGCCGGCCGAGGAAACGCACAAGGCCGTCGAATTCATGCTCTACGTCCTCTGGGACATGGGCTTCAAGGTCGGCCACGCTACGCGTACCGTCGAAGAGTGCATCGCGCTCTCCAAGTCGGACATGACGATCCGTACCGCGATCCTCGAAATGCGCTACATCTGCGGCCTGCGCTCGCTGGAAACTCAGCTCGAGACGCGGTTCGACAAGGAGATCGTTACCGGCACCGGCCCGGAATTCATCGCCGCCAAGCTTGCCGAACGTGACGAGCGCCACCGCAAGGCCGGCGACACGCGCTATCTGGTCGAGCCCAACGTCAAGGAGGGCAAGGGCGGCCTGCGCGACCTGCACACGCTCTTCTGGATCTCGAAATATTATTATCACGTCCGCGATACAGCCGAACTCGTGCCGCTCGGCGTTCTCTCCAAGCATGAGTATCGCCTTTTCGAGAAGGCTGACGATTTCCTCTGGGCGGTGCGCTGCCACATGCATTTCCTGACCGGGAAGGCAGAGGAGCGGCTGTCTTTCGATATCCAGCGCGAAATTGCCGAAGCACTCGGATATCATGCGCGTCCCGGTCTTTCGGCCGTCGAGCGCTTCATGAAGCACTATTTCCTCGTCGCCAAGGATGTCGGCGACCTGACGCGTATTCTCTGCGCCGCACTTGAGGACCAGCAGGCGAAGTCGACGCCCGGATTGACCGGTGTCATCAGCCGCTTTGCGAACCGCAGCCGAAAAATCGCCGGCAGCACCGAGTTCGTCGAGGATCGTGGCCGCATCGCGCTTGCAAGCCCCGACGTTTTCAAGCGGGATCCGATCAGCATCATCCGGCTCTTCCACGTCGCTGATATCAACGGGCTGGAATTTCATCCGGATGCACTGAAGCGCGTCACGCGCTCGCTCAGCCTGATCGACAACAATCTGCGCGAAAACGACGAGGCCAATCGCCTCTTCCTGTCGATCCTGACCTCGAAGCGCGACCCCGCACTGATCCTGCGCCGCATGAACGAGGCCGGCGTGCTCGGCCGTTTCATCCCGGAATTCGGCAAGATCGTCGCGATGATGCAGTTCAACATGTATCATCACTACACGGTCGATGAGCATCTGATCCGCACCGTCGACGTGCTGTCGGAGATCGACAAGGGCAAGGCCGACGACCTGCATCCGCTTGCCAACAAGCTGATGCCAGGCATCGAGGACCGTGAGGCGCTTTACGTCGCCGTCCTGCTGCACGACATCGCCAAGGGTCGCCAGGAAGACCACTCGATCGCCGGCGCCCGAGTCGCGCGCAAGCTCTGCGCCCGTTTCGGCCTCTCGCAGAAGCAGACCGAGATGGTCGTCTGGCTGATCCAGGAGCATCTGGTCATGTCGATGGTCGCGCAGACGCGCGACCTCACCGACCGCAAGACGATCACCGACTTCGCCGACGTCGTTCAGTCGCTCGACCGGCTGAAGATGCTGCTGATCCTGACGATCTGCGACATCCGCGCCGTCGGTCCCGGCGTCTGGAACGGCTGGAAGGGCCAGCTGCTGCGCACACTCTATTACGAAACGGAACTGTTGCTTGCCGGCGGTTTCTCCGAGGTTTCGCGCAAGGAGCGCGCCAATTTCGCGGCCGAAGCGCTCTACAACGCGCTATCCGACTGGAGCCAGAAGGATCGCAAGATCTACAGCAAGCTGCACTACCAGCCCTACCTGCTCTCGGTGCCGCTAGAAGACCAGGTGCGACACGCCGGCTTCATCCGGCAGGCGGACAAGGCCGGCCAGGCGCTGGCGACGATGGTCCGCACCGACAGTTTCCATGCGATCACCGAGATCACCGTGTTGTCGCCCGACCACCCGCGCCTCTTGGCGGTCATCGCCGGCGCGTGCGCCGCAGCGGGTGCCAACATCGTCGATGCGCAGATCTTCACGACCTCGGATGGGCGCGCTCTTGATACGATCCATGTCAGCCGCGAGTTCAAGGACGACGCCGACGAACTGCGCCGCGCCGGAACGATCGGACGGATGATCGAGGACGTGCTTTCCGGCCGCAAGCGGTTGCCCGAGGTAATTGCAACACGAGTCAAGAACCGCAAGAAGAGCAAGGCCTTCGTCATCCCGCCGTCGGTCAACATCTCGAACAGCCTGTCGAACAAGTTCACGGTCATCGAGGTAGAATGCCTTGACCGGCCGGGCCTGCTCTCGGAAATCACCGCGGTTCTCTCCGATCTTTCGCTCGACATTCAATCGGCCCGCATCACCACCTTCGGTGAGAAGGTGATCGACAGTTTCTACGTGACCGACCTTGTCGGCCAGAAGATCTCGGGCGACAGCAAGCGCTCGAACATCACCGCGCGCCTCAAGGCCGTGATGGCCGAGGAGCAGGACGAGCTGCGCGAGCGCATGCCATCCGGCATCATCGCGCAACCGACCCCGGTTCGGGCCACGACACAGACAGACAAGAAGGCGGATTCGCCCGCATGAGCCAGACCGTATGAGCCTCGTCAGAAAATTCGCCACCGTCGGCGGCGCCACTCTTGGCAGCCGCATCTTCGGCTTTGCCCGTGAAACGCTGATGGCGGCCGCTCTCGGCACCGGTCCGATGGCCGACGTGTTCTACGCTGCATTCCGCTTTCCGAACCTCTTCCGGCGCCTCTTTGCCGAAGGCGCGTTCAATGCCGCCTTCGTGCCGCTGTTTGCCAAGGAGATCGAGGCGAACGGCACCGACGGAGCCAAGCGCTTCTCCGAGGAAGTCTTCGGCGTGCTGTTCTCGGTGCTGCTGCTCATCACCATCGTGATGGAACTCTCAATGCCGCTCCTCGTGCGCTTCGTCATCGCGCCGGGTTTTGCAGACGATGCGGAAAAGTTCTCGATCACCGTACGCATGGCGGCGGTGATGTTCCCTTACCTCATGTGCATGTCGCTGACGGCAATGATGAGCGGGATGCTGAATTCTCTGCATCATTTCTTCGCGGCAGCCATCGCGCCCGTTTTCCTGAACGTGGTGATGATCGGGGCGCTGATTTTTGCGCTCTATACCGGCGCGGAACCGCTCCAGACCGCCTGGTATCTCTCCTGGGGCGTACTCGTTGCGGGCATTTTGCAGCTCGTCGTCGTCTATCTCGGCGTTCTACATGCCGGCATGAGCATCGGGTTACGCTTTCCCCGCATCACGCCCAACGTCAAGCGGCTGCTGATCCTCGCCGTTCCGGCGGCGATCACCGGCGGCATTACCCAGATCAACCAAATGATCGGCCAGGCGATTGCCTCCAGCAAGGAGGGTGCGATCGCAGCGCTTCAATATGCCGACCGCATCTATCAGCTGCCGCTCGGCGTCGTCGGCGTGGCCGTCGGCGTCGTGCTTTTGCCGGAACTTTCGCGGGCCCTGAAGGGCGGCCATCTGCGCGAGGCCGGAAACCTGCAGAACCGCTCCATTGAGTTCGTCCTGTTCCTGACGATCCCGGCCGCCGTGGCGCTTTGGATCATGTCCGACGAGATCATCCGCGTGCTTTACGAGCGCGGCGCCTTCCACCAGGAAAACACGGCGATCGTCGGCTCCATTCTGGCCGTTTACGGTATCGGCCTGCCGGCCTTCGTGCTGATCAAGGCATTGCAGCCGGGCTTCTATGCCCGTGAGGACACCAAGACACCGATGCGGTTCTCCGCCGTGGCTGTCGGCGTCAACTGTGCGACGGCGCTGACCCTCTTTCCGTTCCTCGGCGCTCCCGGTATTGCGGTTGCGGAAGCAACGGCTGGCTGGATCAGCACCGTGCTACTCTTCGCGACCCTGCTCCGCCGCGGCCACCTTACCTGGGAGTGGGCGCTGGCACGCCGCACCGCTCTGCTGGTGGTCGCTGCTGCCGTGATGGGCGGCGTGATCATGTACCTCCAGCACCGCTGGGAGCCGTGGTTGGCCTCGGGAGCGCATTTGACGACGAAAATAGGCACACTTGGCCTTCTGATCGTCATCGCGATGGCGATCTACTTCGCGACCGCCTTCCTCATCGGCGGCGCAAACCTTGGAATGATCAGGCGCAACCTGAACCGCAAGCCAGCCGCCAAGACGGACGGCTAGCCCGCGGGGTCGGGCCTCAGCAGTAGGTCCATTTTCGTTTCGGACCGATGTCGACGTGCACGATGCCGTTACAGTAGCGGCCGATACCGCCGATCCCCGGCGCCGAGGCCGCTATCGCAACGATCGTGCGGTCAGACACACCGGGGACCCGGATATCGGCCGCCGCGCAATGGCGATGTTGGGAATGCGCGCGCCCGCGCGCCCTGAACCCTGAGGTCACGATCGGACGGCGGCCGGTTTTGGCAGCAATATAGGATAGTATGCCGCGCAGTTGCGGCGGGAAGCAGTTCGCCTTGACGCTGACGGTCTGCAGAGAATAGGCGAGCGTTTCTTTGTGCTTGAGCTGCGGTATCGCAACTCTTCTGACATTCTGGGCGTCGGCACTGTCGAAACACGACAGACAGAACAGGCCGGCGAGTGCGATGGAAAATGCGGACTGCATGGTTCCCTCCCCTCGAAATACACCGGCAACCGGTGCAAGTTTCTGGCGGATGGAACGCTCTCCCTAAAAATGGCCTTTTTGTGAAATTGTTTACCTCACGTAACGGAACTACGCCACAATTTACCGCTAAATGATGAATTAGAGATACCTCAAAAGAGGTATGAATTTCCTTTCCCGTAAATTTTCCTGAAATATTCGCGGAAAAAAATTCTGCTGCGAATTTCCCCGCCCGAAGGGCTCCTCATACACTGAAACCGTTCCGTCGCGGATACACCGCAAGGCGTTGCGGCGAGGCGGGACCGGCGCCGGGTGTGGAGGAAGGACGTGAGCTTCCGCATCAGGGGTCCGCAGAAGATGGTCTCCCTCTGGGGACGGCGGCGTTCGCGCGAATGCGGCGTCGAGTTGAGCCCCGGACGTGCCTGTGTGGCACACATGGCCCCCAGGGGAAGTGACACTTCCTCCGGCAAGGCGGCAGAGGGACCGGAGTTGCGGGCATAAACCGCCGAACGGGGCGCTGGGAAGCGCCATATTGTTTTTACTCCAGCGAGGCAATTTCCAGCGCCCCGTCCGAGTGAAGTGCAGGATCAAGCCACGGGCCGGAAGGGTCGCGTGAAGGTGAAGACGCGCGCTTTCATCCTCGTCATCTCCTCTTTCCCCGTCACCCCGGCGCCGCTGGATGCCCGGTCAAGCCCGGCATGACGGAAGTGCAAAGGCTCCGAGAGGCTCATCTGGCTGCCCCTTGACCGGCCACGTATCCTTGGCAACAACACGACACCGCAAATCGGAGCGCCGCTATGTCCCAATCGCTTTTCCTCGTGACACTGGTCGTCGACGACTACGATCGCGCCAAGGACTTCTACTGCGGGGCACTCGGCTTCGATTGCCTCCAGGATGACGTCCAGCCGGAAGGCAAGCGGTGGGTCGTGGTCAGGCCCAAAGGCAGCGTTGACGGCGCGGCGTTTCTGCTCGCGCAGGCTGCCAACGATCGACAAATGGCGGCGATGGGCAACCAGACGGGCGGGCGCGTCGGCTTCTTCCTCAAGACCGATGATTTCGCGCGCGACCACGCGTCGATGCTGGCCAAGGGCGTGCAATTTCTCGAAGCACCGCGGCACGAAATCTACGGGACTGTCGCCGTGTTTGCGGATCCTTACGGCAACACCTTCGATCTGATCGAACACGCCGCAGGCTGAACCCCTTGATTGCCTTGTCTTCCGCGTGCATAAGCGCGCCCGTTAGCAACATGGGCCATTGGCCCTGGGGCCCTCCACCAGCCTAATCGAGGACACAATGAGCGAATTCAAGAAAGTCGTTTTCTCCGGAGTGCAGCCGACCGGCAATCTCCATCTCGGCAACTATCTCGGCGCGATCCGCAAGTTCGTGGCACTGCAGGAAGGCAACGACTGCATCTACTGCGTCGTGGACATGCACGCGCTGACGGCGCAGCTCGTCCATGAGGACATGCCGAACCAGATCCGTTCGATCGCCGCCGCCTTCATTGCGTCGGGCATCGATCCCGAGAGGCACATCGTTTTCAACCAGTCGGCCGTGCCGCAGCATGCCGAGCTTGCCTGGATCTTCAATTGCGTCGCGCGCATCGGTTGGATGAACCGCATGACGCAGTTCAAGGACAAGGCCGGCAAGGATCGCGAGCAGGCCTCGCTCGGTCTCTACGCCTATCCGAGCCTGATGGCTGCCGACATTCTCGTCTATCGCGGTACGCATGTGCCCGTTGGCGACGACCAGAAGCAGCACCTTGAACTCGCCCGCGACATCGCCATGAAGTTCAACCTCGACTATGCGGAGCATATCCGCAAGACGGACTACGGCATTGACATCACCGTCGGCAACGAACCGGTGCATGCCTATTTCCCGATGGTCGAGCCGCTGATCGATGGCCCGGCACCGCGCGTCATGTCGCTTCGCGACGGTACCAAGAAGATGTCGAAGTCGGATCCGTCGGATCTGTCTCGCATCAACCTGATGGACGATGAGGACGCGATCTCGAAGAAGATCCGCAAGGCCAAGACCGATCCGGAGGGCTTGCCCAGCGAAGTCGACGGCCTCAAGGGGCGCCCGGAAGCCGACAACCTCGTCGGCATCTATGCGGCGCTTGCCGACAAGTCGAAGGCGGACGTGCTTGCCGAATTCGGCGGCCAGCAGTTCTCGGTCTTCAAGCCGGCGCTGGTCGATCTCGCGGTAAACGTGCTCTCGCCGATCACCGCCGAGATGCGCCGCCTGATGTCGGACACCAGCCACATCGACGCGATCCTGCGCAACGGTGGCGAGCGGGCACGCGCCCGAGCCGAAGTGACAATGAAGGAAGTGCGCGACATCGTCGGCTTCCTATACTGAGATCCCGGCTCTGCCGAGATCGTCCGGGGCGACCTACATGCCGCCCCGGACTTGTCGAACCTCCACCTGCGGCGTACTCTTCCTGAACAGACCGTCAGGAGGCTTCGATGCGAGATCGCAACCTCATCCAGATCGGCGCCATGGAGATCCGGCTTCTGATCGACGAGGATCAGAGTGCCGAGAGCCTCGTGATGTTCGAATTCACGGTCCCGCCTCAGGCGCGCGTTCCAGCCGCGCATTTTCACCGCGACGTCGACGAAGTGATCTATGGGCTATCCGGCACGATGACGACGACACTGGACGGCCGTAAACACGAGATCGTCCCTGGCGGAACGCTATTCATTCCTCGCGGCTATACCCATACGCATGAAAACCTGCACTCCGAGACCGCCAAGGCGCTGATCACAATGACGCCGGGCCTCATCGGCCGACGCTACTTCGAGGAAATGGCACTCGCCATCAACGTTCAGGGCAAGCCCGACATCGAGCATGTGAAGGCCATCATGCGGCTTTACGGGCTCGTTCCTGTCTGAGTAGCTGACGCCGTTCGAGGCTAAAATCGAGGGCTTGCAAATTTTCGGGTTCAGGTGTCAGAGTCCGCGCCATGGTATCTAAACGACTCTCCCGGCTCGAAGGTCATCGCCGCAAATTCATGGCGGTCATTGACGATACGCCCGAATGCTCCCGCGCCGTCCACTATGCAGGCCGGCGCGCCAAGAACTCCAACGGCGGCCTTGTACTGATCTACGTTATACCGGAGGGTGACTTCCAACAGTGGCTCGGCGTCGAGGAGATCATGCGCGCCGAGGCGCGCGACGAGGCCGAAGCCGTGGTCGCAAAGGCGGCGCACGTGGTTCGCGAAACCATTGGCATCGACCCCGAGATCGTCATTCGCGAAGGAAGCGCCACCGAGCAGATCAACGCCGTGATCGAGGAAGATCGTGACATTGCAATCCTCGTGCTTGCTGCAAGCTCGGCCAAGGAAGGGCCTGGCCCGCTCGTGTCGTCGGTCGCCGGGCGTGGGGCAACATTCCCGATCCCCGTCACCGTCTTGCCTGATACACTGTCCGACGAAGAACTGGACGCCCTGGCATAATGCCATTTCTTGAGTACCAGTCTCTTGATTAGAGTTGCCAATAGGCTTATTTTCTCTTTTGAAGAATTCTAAAGACGGCCTGGGGCTGCTGCCCGCCGCACGGAGAGCGACATGTTTATTCAGACCGAAGCCACACCGAATCCTGCGACGCAGAAGTTCCTGCCGGGGCGGGTCGTGATGGAAAACGGCACGGCCGAATTCCGCACCGCCGACGAAGCGCAGGCATCGCCACTCGCCGCTCGCCTGTTCGAAATTCCGGGCGTGACGGGCGTCTATTTCGGCTATGACTTCATCTCCGTGTCCAAGGACAATGCCGAGTGGCAGCACCTGAAGCCGGCGATCCTCGGCTCGATCATGGAACACTTCATGTCGGGCAAGCCCGTGATGGGCGACGCATCGGTTCTTTCCGAAGACCTCGATGCCGGCGGTGAATTCTTCGATGAAGCCGACGAGTCGATCGTTCTGACCATCAAGGAGCTTTTGGATACGCGCGTACGTCCGGCCGTCGCGCAGGATGGTGGCGACATCACCTTCCGCGGCTTCAAGGATGGCAAGGTCTATCTCAACATGAAGGGCTCCTGCTCCGGCTGCCCGTCCTCGACGGCGACGCTGAAGCATGGCGTGCAGAACCTGCTTCGCCATTTCGTTCCGGAAGTCGAGGAAGTCGTCGCCGCCTGACGACGACACTCAAGTTTCCGTCATTCGTCCTGGCGCAGCATTTGCAAGCGCGGCAGGGTGAATGTATGGACGCTCAGGAACGCTTTATTCGGAAATTGATGCCATGATCATACTGGCGCTCGACACCGCAGGTGTAGATTGCGCTGCCGCTCTCTATGACAGCGGCAGGGATACGATGCTGGGGGAGGCATCGGACATGATCGGCAAGGGGCATGCTGAGCATCTGATGGGGATCGTCGACCGCGTGCTGGATCAGGCGGGCTTGACTCTCTCGGACGTCGACCGCATTGCCGTCACCGTTGGCCCCGGCTCGTTTACCGGCATTCGCGTCGGTGTTGCCGCTGCGCGCGGCTTTGCGCTGTCGCTTGGAGTTCCGGCCGTCGGCATCACGACGCTTGCAGTGATGGCCGAAGCACAGCGACTGAAGACGCCGGGGTCTCCGGTGCTCGCCGCCATGGATGCCAAGCGAAACGAGGTTTATCTGCAGGCCTTCAGCGCGGATGGAGAGCCGCTCGATGAGCCGCGCGCTGTCACCGTCGAGGAAGCGCAGGCAATCGCTGCGGCTTTCAAAGGCGAAATCACGGGTTCGGCGACGCCGCTCCTGAAGCCCGATGTAACCGGCGATCAGGCCAACCAATTCCCGATTTCCATCGTGGCGCGCCTTGCCGCAGCCGCCGATCCCTCTTCCGGAAAGCCGAAGCCCCTCTATCTGCGCGGACCCGACGCCAAGCCGCAGGCCGGGTTTGCGATTGCGCGAGTATGACCATGCTGGAATCCTATCTGACGCTGAAGCCGGAATTCGAGATCGTCGCCATGGACGCCGACGATTGCCCCGCCGTCGCCACCCTGCACGGTGAACGTTTCGCCCGCCCATGGGGGGATGGCGAGTTCTACAGCCTGCTGACCCAGGACAATGTGTTTGGCTTTGTCGCCCGCCAGACCAACGCATTTCTCAAGAAGCCGCTCCCGGGCTTCGTTCTCGCGCGCCAGGTTGCGGGCGAGGCGGAAATCTTGACGATCGCCGTGCAGACCAAGGTCGCGCGTGCCGGCCTCGGCTGGCGGCTGATGCAGGCGGCGATGCGCGAAGCGAAGCTGCGCGGCGGCGAAAGCATCTTCCTCGAAGTTGATGGTGGCAATGCGGCCGCGCTCGGTCTCTACCACAAGCTCGGCTTCGAGAAAGTCGGAGAACGACGGGGATACTACAAGGACGCAAACGGCGCAGTTTCCACAGCGCTTGTCATGAAGCGCGTTCTTCGCTAGTTCCGTTGCTCAAACGTTGACTATCGGAAGGCAGCCCATGACTGACGTCGCCAAGACCCTTGAGGAGCTTTGCGCTGAACGCGGCATGCGCATGACCGAGCAGCGCCGGGTCATTGCGCGCATTCTCGAGGAATCCGAGGATCATCCTGACGTCGAGGAACTCTACCGCCGTTCGGTGAAGGTCGACGCGAAGATCTCGATCTCCACTGTGTACCGCACGGTGAAGCTTTTCGAAGATGCCGGCATCATTGCCCGCCACGACTTCCGAGACGGGCGCTCCCGCTACGAGACAGTCCCGGAAGAGCATCACGACCATCTCATCGATCTGAAGTCCGGCGTCGTCATCGAGTTTCGATCGCCCGAGATCGAAGCGCTGCAGGAGCGTATCGCCCGTGAACACGGTTTCAAGCTGGTCGACCACCGGCTGGAGCTCTACGGCATCCCGCTCAAGAAGGACGAGCGCTGAGGCATGAACGCGGGCGTGGAGTCTTCGATTTGATCGCCTGGCTGCGCGTCGCCCTCGCCGGCATTGTCATCGCCATCGTCAGCATTCTGCTCATTCCCTGGCAGCTCCTGGCGCTGCGCTTCGACTGGAAGCTGCGACGCTGGCTGCCGCGCATCTGGCATCGGATCATCTGCTTCTGTCTCGGCATTCGCATCCGCGTCCATGGTACGATGGAGACGCACCGGCCGCTGATGCTCTGCGCCAACCATTCCTCGTGGATGGACATCATGGTGCTGTCGGCTGTCGCCGATGTCGCGTTCATCGCCAAGATCGAGGTTCGCGACTGGCCGATCTTCGGCACGCTGGCGAAACTGCAGAAGAGCGTTTTCGTCGTGCGGGAAGAGAAGCGCAAGACTGGCCACCAGGCCAACGAGATTGCAACCCGCATGGCGGACGGCGAGATCGTCGTCTTGTTTCCGGAAGGAACGACCTCCGACGGGAACCGCCTCCTGGAGGTCAAGTCCTCGCTGTTCGGCGCGGCCGCAATGGCGGTCCCGGCCTCCCCTACTGGCGCCGTCGTGGTCCAGCCGGTCGCCGTCGCCTACACCGGCATCCATGGCCTGCCGATGGGGCGCTATCACCGCCCGCTCGCCTCGTGGCCCGGCGATGTGGAAATGTTCCCGCATCTGAAAGACATGTTGCGATGCGGCGCCTTCGAGGTGGACGTCTGTTTCGGCGAGGCGGTCGAATACCGCGCCGACAGCAACCGCAAGGACGTCAGCGCGACGATTGCACGACGTATCCGCGCCATGCTTGGCGCAACACTGCGCGGCCAGAAAGCCGTCTAAGGCAAGATTTTCTTTTCTCGCGCAGCAAAAACCACTAAATAGCCGGCCATGACCCAGGACAGCGCCCTTCTTCAGGCCCCGGAGACCGATCTCCGCGATGGCAGCAACAGCCGCAAGGTATTTATCAAGACCTATGGCTGTCAGATGAACGTTTATGACTCGACCCGCATGAGCGACGCCCTCGCCCGTGACGGATACGAGCCGACTGACGTCATGGAAGAGGCCGACCTGGTTCTGCTGAATACCTGTCATATCCGTGAAAAGGCCGCCGAGAAGGTCTACTCGGCGCTCGGACGTTTGCGCGATATGAAGAAGGAGCGCAACAAGGAAGGCCGAGAATTCATGATCGGCGTCGCCGGCTGCGTGGCACAGGCGGAAGGCGAGGAAATCCTGCGCCGGGCACCAGCCGTGGACGTCGTCATCGGGCCGCAGACCTATCATCGACTGCCGGAGGCCCTGCGCAAGGCGAAGGAAGGACAGCGGATCGTCGACACGGAATATGCGCTCGAAGACAAGTTCGAGCATCTGCCGATCGCCGAAGCCAAGAAAATCCGCTCGCGCGGCGTAACCTCGTTCCTCACCGTGCAGGAAGGCTGCGACAAGTTCTGCACCTTCTGTGTCGTGCCCTACACGCGCGGCTCGGAAGTGTCGCGGCCTGTCAGCCAGATCGTCGAGGAAGCGCAGAAGTTGGTCGAAGGCGGCGTGCGCGAAATCACGCTGCTCGGCCAGAACGTCAACGCCTGGCACGGTGTCGGCCCGAATGGCCAGGAATGGACCCTCGGCGACCTGCTCTATCGGCTGGCAGAAATCCCCGGGCTTGCGCGTCTGCGCTACACCACCAGCCATCCGCGCGACATGGACGACCGCCTGATCGAGGCGCATCGGGACCTACGCGCGCTGATGCCTTACCTCCATCTTCCGGTGCAGGCTGGTTCCGACCGCATCCTGAAGGCAATGAACCGGCGCCATACGGCCGCCGAATATCTGACCCTGATCGAGCGCATCCGTGCTGCCCGTCCCGACATCGCCCTGTCCGGCGACTTCATTGTCGGCTTTCCAGGGGAGACAGACCAGGATTTTGAAGATACACTGCGTCTGGTGGAGGAAGTGCGCTATGCGCAGGCTTTCTCCTTCAAGTACTCGACACGGCCGGGCACGCCCGGTGCGGAACTGAAGGACCAGGTGCCGGAAGAGATCAAGGCAGAACGGCTGGAACGCCTGCAGGCGCTTCTCTTGAGGCAGCAGCAGGAATTTGCCGAATCCTGTGTCGGGAAAACCATCGAACTGTTGCTTGAAAAGCCCGGTCGCATGTCTCAACAACTTATCGGGCGTTCTCCCTGGCTTCAGTCTGTGAATGTTGATGCAAAGGCATCGCAAATCGGTGACATTATTAATGTGCGAATCACCGGAACCGGAACCAACAGCCTGTTTGCCGAGATTGCAAAGGCTGAGGTCCTAACCCAAGGAGCCTGACCGCTTGAACGGACAAGAATTGGTTTCTTCTTCACCGCGCCACCCACGCATTGCGAGCGACGCCAATCACTTTATTCTGACGTTCGAGAACAATCGGTTCGCCAGCGAATTGTTCGGTCAGTTTGACCAGAACCTCAAGCTCCTTGAAGAACGTCTACACATCGACGCTCGAGCGCGGGGCAATTCCGTCGTTATTTCAGGAGATATCGTCGCCACCAACCAAGCGCGGCGTACGCTCGATTACCTCTATGAGAAACTCCAGAAAGGCGGCAGCGTGGAGCGATCCGACGTTGAAGGCGCGATCCGCATGGCGGTCGCCGCCGACGATCAACTGAGCCTGCCGACGATGGAGAAGAAGGCCAAGCTGACCATGGCCCAGGTGTCCACGCGCAAGAAAACCATCGTTGCACGCACGCCGACCCAGGATGCCTATCTGCGGGCACTGGAGCGCGCTGAGCTCGTGTTCGGCTGTGGTCCGGCCGGTACCGGCAAGACCTATCTCGCCGTCGCCCATGCCGCCCAGCTTCTGGAACGCGGCGTCGTCGAGAAGATCATTCTTTCGCGGCCGGCCGTCGAAGCCGGTGAGCGTCTCGGCTTCCTGCCGGGCGACATGAAGGAAAAGGTCGATCCTTATCTCCGCCCACTCTATGACGCACTCTACGACATGATGCCGGCCGACAAGGTCGACCGCGCCATCACCGCCGGCGTCATCGAGATCGCGCCGCTGGCCTTCATGCGCGGCCGCACGCTCGCCAACGCCGCCGTCATCCTCGACGAAGCGCAGAACACCACCTCGATGCAGATGAAGATGTTCCTGACGCGTCTCGGCGAGAATTCGCGGATGATCGTGACCGGGGACCCGAGCCAGATCGACTTGCCACGGGGCGTCAAGTCCGGTCTCGTGGAGGCTCTGCAATTGCTGAACGGCGTCGAGGGCATCTCGATTGTCCGCTTCAAGGATACGGACGTTGTGCGCCATCCGCTCGTCGGGCGCATTGTCAGGGCCTACGATTCCACCTATGCAACGGATACCGAAGAGGATAACCGGCAGGGTTAATGGCGGAACTCGATATCCAGATCAGCATCGAGGAGGGCAACTGGCCCTCCGAAGAGGCGTTGCATGCATTGGCGGATCGCGTACTCGAAGCGGCGGCAGCCTATCTTCGCGAGAGCGAGAAGCAGCCCTTTCCCAAGATGATACCCGAAGTCTCGCTGGTCTTTACCGACGATGCCTCGATCCAGGACATCAATGCGGAATGGCGCGGCAAGGACAAGCCCACCAACGTGCTTTCGTTTCCCGCCTTCCCGGTAAAGCCAGGAAAGGTGCCGGGGCCAATGTTGGGCGACATCATCATCGCGAGAGAGACAGTCGAGCGGGAAGCAATTGAGCTCGAGAAGAACTTTGATGACCATCTGACGCATCTGATGGTACATGGTTTCTTGCATCTCTTCGGTTACGATCATAATAATGATGCTGAAGCCGAGATAATGGAGGGGCTCGAGACTCGCATTTTGGCGGTACTCGGCCTATCTGACCCTTACGAGGGTCAAGACCTTAAAATGGAACCATGAGCGACTTTACGACGAGACCGGCCGCAGAGGCCAAGGACGCCGACCAATCCTCCTCCTCCGACGAGGGTGGCAGTAGTAGTAGGCAGTCCGGACGATCCCAATCCTTCTGGTCGCGCGCAGCGCGTATCCTGAGACCACAGCAAGGTTCCCGCCTTCGTGAGGACATCGCCGATGCGTTGATGACCGACGCGGCCGACGGCGACGTCTTTTCGCCCGACGAACGGGCGATGTTGCACAACATCCTTCGCTTCCGCGAAGTACGCGTTGCCGATGTCATGGTGCCGCGCGCCGATATTGAGGCAGTCGATCAGAACATCACCATCGGCGAACTGATGATCCTGTTCGAGGAATCCGGTCGCTCGCGGATGCCGGTCTATGCGGATACGCTCGATGATCCGCGTGGCATGGTGCATATCCGTGATCTGCTGTCCTATGTTGCCAAGCAGGCGCGCAACAAGCGCCGCGGCAGCACAAAGTCGCTCAAGCCGACCGAGCCATTGGTCGAGGTTTCGCCAGAGCATCTGCAGAAGCCGACGCGTTCGGCCAAGCCCAATTTCGACCTCAGCCGCGTTGACCTGCAAAAGACGCTGTCTGAGGCGGGTATCATCCGCAAGATCCTCTTCGTGCCGCCATCAATGCTTGCCTCGGATCTCCTCCGCCGGATGCAAGTGAACCGCACACAGATGGCGCTTGTCATCGACGAGTACGGCGGCACGGATGGACTGGCATCTCACGAAGACATCGTCGAGATGGTTGTCGGCGACATCGACGACGAGCACGACGATGAAGAAGTCATGTTCAAGCGCATTTCCGAAGACGTATTCGTCGCCGATGCCCGCGTTGAACTCGAGGAGATCGCCGAAGCAATCGGACCGGATTTCGACATCAGCGAGCAGGTCGACGAAGTCGATACGCTGGGCGGCCTGATTTTCTCCGAACTCGGGCGCATTCCCGTGCGCGGTGAGCTGGTCCAGGCCCTGCCCGGTTTCGAGTTCCACATTCTCGATGCCGATCCTCGCCGCATCAAGCGTGTGAGGATTACCCGCAAGCGCCAGGCCATTCGTCGCCGCGTCAAGATCGACGGCGATGGCACGCCCGGTTCTGATCACGGCGAAGAGCGGCAAACCGAAGCCCCCACGACAAACTGATCGCTGCGAAGCACGACAAACGGCGGCTTTTTTGAAAGACTGCGGACGGGTTGATTCGCAGCTTGATGGGAGTGCGCATGGAGCGGCTTGCGGACAGGGTGATCCTGGCCTGGGGTTTCAAGAGGGCAGTGCTTGCCATCCTTGCCGGGGCGATCGGCGTGCTGGCCTTGCCGCCATTCGGCTTCTTCGCCGCCATGTTCGTGTCGTTCACGCTGCTCGTCTGGCTGATCGATGGTGCCGCCGCCGCTCCTGAAAGCGGCCTTATCGGGCGGCTGTGGCCATCCTTTGCCACAGGCTGGCTCTTCGGCTTCGGCTACTTCGTCGCCGGTCTATGGTGGCTCGGGAGTGCCCTGATGGTCGATGCGGAGGCCTTTGCATGGGCACTGCCGCTGGCGATCTTCGGACTGCCTGCGGTTCTGGCTATTTTCTACGGCGTTGCCGCCGCTCTGGCGCGGACGCTCTGGTCCGATGGCATGGGACGGATTGCAGCGCTCGCGGCAAGCTTCGGATTGCTGGAGTGGCTGCGGAGCGTTCTCTTTACAGGCTTTCCCTGGAACGCTGTCGGCTACGGGATGACACCCGTACCCCTGATGATGCAATCGGCGCATGTCATCGGCATCATGGGCATCACCGCCCTTTCGGTCTTCATCTTTGCCGCGCCTGCACTTCTTGGCACCCGGCAGGGCGCAAAACCCGGCCTCGCCCTGGCTGCCCTCCTCTTTGCCTCGCATGTGGGCTATGGTGCTTATACCCTCTATGGCCCGCAGGGGGCTCCTGCCTCCAATACCCCAAGCCCAGTCATCCGCCTCGTCCAGCCGATGATCGAGCAGACAGCGAAAATGGACACCGACGGCGATCGCGCCGCGATCTTCGAGAAGCACCTCAAGCTTTCCGTCGAACCGCCGAAGGACGGCGGGCGTAAACCGGATATCATCGTCTGGCCCGAGACAGCCATTCCCTTCATCCTGACCGACAACCAGGATGCGCTTGCGCGGATCGCGGACACGCTGGATGACAACCAGATCCTGATTGCCGGTGCTGTTCGTGTGGAGGACATGGGACCTGGCAACCCGCCGCGCTACTACAACTCAATCTACGTCATCGATGGCCGGGGCCAGATCGTAGGAGCCGCCGACAAGGTACACCTGGTACCGTTCGGCGAGTACGTGCCGTTCGAGAGCATACTGGACGACTTCGGCATCCAAAATGTGGTCGAGATGCCCGGCGGCTTTTCGCCGGCCGCCACTCGCCAGTTGCTGACATTGCCCGGTGGAACGAAGCTCTATCCCCTCGTCTGCTACGAGATCATCTTCCCCGACGAGATGACA
This sequence comes from Rhizobium cauense, assembly GCF_019511525.1. Lineage (GTDB taxonomy): Bacteria > Pseudomonadota > Alphaproteobacteria > Rhizobiales > Rhizobiaceae > Rhizobium > Rhizobium cauense. The sequence goes on from NZ_JAEUAT010000001.1 coordinate 276,366, forward strand.
GGCGACCTCGCTGCCGCCAACGCCATCCTCAACATCACGAACGACGCCTGGTTCGGCGCAACGCCGGGGCCATATCAGCACTTCCAGCAGGCCAGGCTGCGTGCCGTGGAGACCGGGCTGCCGCTGATTCGTGACGGCAACAGCGGCATTTCGGCGATCGTGAACGCCCACGGCGAGGTCATTGCCGGCCTCGGTCTCAACGAAACGGGCTTTGTCGACGCAACCATCGAGAGCTTCGGCGTGTCGCGCGATCCCGCACACCCGCGGCAAACTTACTTCTGGTTGATCGAATTACTTCTGTTTGCAATTGCGCTTGTTTCGCGCTTTGGTTTTGTTTTCAAGCAGAATTGACCGAAAACCCCTAAAATTGCATAGTGGTTGCGATCGGCGTTCTTAGCGTATGTTTCAAGGTGGCTAATAAAGACTTTGCAACGTGACGTTTTGGGGATGGGTTTGGGCATGCCGGTTTGAACAAGGTTGAAAATAATTGTTAGGGCAGGACCATGATTGAAAACAAGAAACGGCCGAACCCGATCGACATCCACGTTGGCAGTCGCATCCGTCTTCGCAGAACGATGCTTGGAATGAGCCAGGAAAAGTTGGGCGAAAGTCTCGGCATCACCTTCCAGCAGATACAGAAATACGAAAAAGGCACCAACCGCGTCGGTGCCAGCCGTCTCCAGAACATCTCCAGCATTCTGAACGTTCCGGTTTCCTTCTTCTTTGAAGATGCGCCCGGCGAGCAGCCATCCGGGCTGTCGGGCATGGCGGAAACCTCCAGTTCCAACTACGTGGTCGACTTCCTCTCGTCCTCGGAAGGACTTCAGCTCAACCGTGCCTTTGTGAAGATCACCGACCCCAAGGTTCGCCGAAAGGTGGTCGAACTGGTGAAGGCGCTGGCTGCCGAAGCCGACACCGAATAATAGCCCTTGAAAACTTGCAGCTAAAACGAAAGCGGTCGCAAAGGCCGCTTTTTGGCGTTTTTTGGGCATAATTTGCCACTTTGCCGCAGATATAAAGATATATTTATGTCCTTCTACGCTTGTTTTTCCCGCGCGAACTGAGTACCTACTACGCAGGTTTTATTCTTTGAGGGGAATCCCGAAATGCGCGCCAATTATCTCTTCACCAGCGAGTCAGTTGCCGAAGGTCACCCGGACAAGGTGTGTGACCGTATCTCCGACGAGATCGTGGATCTGGTCTACCGCGAAGCGGCCAAGACCGGCGTCAACCCCTGGGGCGTGCGCATTGCCTGCGAAACACTGGCGACCACCAACCGTGTTGTGATCGCCGGCGAAGTTCGCCTGCCGCCGAGCCTGATGAAGAAGGACAAGGACGGCAACGACGTCATCAACCCGTCGAAGTTCAAGGCTGCCGCCCGCCGCGCCATCAAGGACATCGGCTACGAACAGGACGGCTTCCACTGGAAGACGGCGAAGATCGACGTGCTCCTGCACTCACAGTCCGCAGATATCGCCCAGGGTGTCGACAATGCTGCCGACCAGCAGGGCGACGAAGGTGCCGGCGACCAGGGCATCATGTTCGGTTACGCCTGCAAGGAAACGCCTGATCTCATGCCGGCGCCGATCTACTACTCCCACAAGATCCTGCAGCTGCTTGCTGCTGCCCGCAAGAAGGGCGATGGCGAAGTCGCAAAGCTCGGCCCGGATGCAAAGAGCCAGGTGACCGTGCGCTACGTCAACGGCAAGCCGGCCGAAGTCACGTCGATCGTTCTGTCCACACAGCATCTCGACGAGAGCTGGGATTCAAAGAAAGTTCGCGCCGTCGTCGAACCTTACATCCGCGAAGCCCTCGGCGACCTGCCGATCGCCAGCGATTGCAAGTGGTACATCAACCCGACCGGCAAGTTCGTCATCGGTGGTCCGGATGGTGACGCTGGCCTCACCGGCCGCAAGATCATCGTCGACACCTACGGCGGCGCTGCTCCGCACGGTGGCGGTGCGTTCTCCGGCAAGGACACGACCAAGGTTGACCGTTCGGCCGCCTACGCTGCCCGCTACCTCGCGAAGAACGTCGTTGCTGCTGGCCTCTCCGACCGTTGCACGATCCAGCTCTCCTATGCCATCGGCGTCGCACAGCCGCTGTCGATCTATGTCGACCTGCACGGCACCGGCAAGGGCGTGACGGAAGACCAGGTCGAGGCCGCGATCCGCAAGAACATGGACCTGTCGCCGACCGGCATCCGCCGTCACCTCGACCTCAACAAGCCGATCTACGCAAAGACCTCCGCCTACGGCCACTTCGGCCGCAAGGCCGGCCGCGACGGCTCGTTCTCCTGGGAGCGCACCGACCTCGTCAAGGCGCTCAAGGAAGCCGTCAAGGTCAAGGAAGCAGCATGACCGACATGGAACGTCGCGGACGGGCGACCGAAGCCTTCTTCGGTCGCCGCAAGGGAAAGGCTCTGCGCGAACATCAAGCCGAGCGACTGAACACCCTGCTTCCGGCGTTCCTCATCGATCTTTCAGCGGCTCCTCCCGAGCCGCTGAAGACCCTCTTTCCGGTTACGACGGACAAGCTGCGCCTGGAAATCGGTTTCGGCGGCGGCGAGCACCTCATCCATCGCGCCGTGGAAATGCCGGCCACCGGCTTTATCGGCGTCGAGCCCTTCATCAATTCCATGCAGAAGCTGCTGACCAGCGTCGATAACGCCGGTGCCAAGAACGTGCGCGTCTATAACGACGATGCGACGCAATTGCTGGATTGGCTGCCTGATGCCTCGATCGACCAGATCGACCTGCTCTACCCGGACCCATGGCCGAAACGGAAGCATTGGAAACGCCGCTTCGTGTCGAAGACCAATCTGGATCGCTTTCACCGCGTACTGAAGCCGGGTGGGTTGTTCTGCTTCGCGTCCGACATCGATACCTATGTCAACTGGACGCTGCTCAAGTGCCGTGATCACGGTGGCTTCGAGTGGCTGGCACAAAATGCCGCCGACTGGCTGACGCCATACGAAGGCTGGCCGAGCACACGCTACGAGGCCAAGGCAAGGCGCGAAGGCAGATCCTCCGCATATCTTACATTCAAGCGGATCTGAGCCTGCCTAGTGCAGGCTCACCGTTTTCAGCTCATCCTCAGCAGCCTTGAAGAAGGTGCTGGAGCGGTTATCCGTCAACAGGATCGGCGTTCCATCAGCGCCAAATAGTGCCCACAGGTCAACGCTCGGATCGATGTCCGGCGCTTCCGGGAAGCACTTGGCAACTTCTTCGTTGCGCATTTTGCGGATGTAGGCGACCTCGCCGTTGCCGATGCCGGCAAGTTCGGTTTTGGTCAGGTGCGAATTGGCTTCTTTCATCAACATTCCTGTACCTCCAAGAGAAGGGACCAACGGCTCAACTTGCGCCGTTGTCCTACTGTGAGACCGAAATGTTAATTTTCTTCACCATACGGCTCGGCTCCGGGCGGATGAGATCGACCGACAGCAATCCATTTTTCAGGCAAGCGCCCAAAACCTGCATTCCATCGGCCAAAACAAAAGTGCGCTGGAACTGACGGGCGGCAATGCCGCGGTAGAGATAGTCCCGTTCGCCCTGATCGACCTGACGCCCACGGATCGAAAGCTGGTTTTCCTCGACGGATACGTCCAGCTCTTCCTCGCTGAACCCGGCCACGGCAAGGGTTATCCGCAGTCTTTCGGGATCACCAGAGGCGCGATCGGCGGCGAGACGCTCGATATTGTAGGGGGGATATCCGTCGCTGGCCTTGGACAGGCGCTCCAGCGTCTTTTCCATGGCGTCAAAGCCCAAGAGTAAGGGGCTCGCGAAAGGCGTGATGCGGCTCATAGTCTTCAAGTCCTTGATTCAAGCGACCTTGCCGGACCTGAAAGACAGCATCCGGATGCCGCTAATATGGGAATTGCTGGCGGCGGGCGCAAGGCGCTATCCACAGTCGCTCCCCGTGCGGGCAGACAGGCCGTGACTTGACAAAGCAGGCGCCGCCTCGCATCAAAACCTGCCCGGTCCGGCTGTGCCGATTTGCGACGGGAAAATAAACAAACGGTGCATGCCAAGAAGTCGCGCACCACGAGGATGGAACGATCGGAATGGCAGACCCTAGAAAAATCATCATCGACACCGACCCCGGTCAGGACGACGCGGCGGCCATCATGCTGGCCTTTGGCAGCCCGGAAGAGCTCGAGGTGCTGGGAATCACCACGGTTGCCGGCAATGTGCCCCTGTCCTATACGAGCCGCAACGCGCGCATCGTCTGCGAGCTCTGTGAGCGTACCGATATCAAGGTTTTTGCGGGTGCCGACAAGCCGATCGCGCGCAAGCTGGTCACCGCCGAGCACGTCCACGGCAAAACAGGGCTCGACGGCCCTGTGCTCGACGAGCCCACGATGCCGCTACAAGCGCAGCATTCCGTGGACTTCATCATCGAAACGCTCCGCAGCCAGCCTGAAGGCACGGTCACGCTCTGCACGCTCGGCCCGCTGACCAACATCGGCATGGCCTTCCAGAAGGCACCCGACATCATTCCTCGTGTCCGTGAGCTGGTCATGATGGGAGGCGGCTTCTTCGAGGGCGGCAATATTACGCCGGCCGCCGAGTTCAATATCTACGTGGACCCCGAAGCAGCCGATATCGTTTTCCGCTCGGGGATTCCCATCGTCATGATGCCGCTTGATGTCACGCACAAGCTCCTGACCCGCAAGGACCGTGTCAAGCGCATGGCCGATCTCGGTACGCGCCCGGCGATCGCCATGGTCGAGATGCTGGAGTTCTTCGAGCGCTTCGATGTCGAGAAGTACGGTTCTGACGGTGGTCCGCTGCACGATCCGACGGTTGTCGCCTATCTCTTGAAGCCTGAGCTTTTCAAAGGCCGGACCTGCAATGTCGAGATCGAGGTAAAGTCGGAACTGACCGTTGGCATGACCGTGGTCGACTGGTGGCACGTGACCGACCGCAAACGCAATGCTCAGGTCATGCGCGATGTCGATGCGGACGGCTTCTTCGATCTGCTGATCGAGCGCTTCGCCCGCATCTGATGCCTTAAGGGCGCTCCTGAGCGATCAGGCCCGCGGAAGCGGGCCGATCGGATCAGGCGTCCTTCTGGTCAAAAACCGAATTGGTTTCGGGTTCGACGAGCTTCGGACCGCCCTTGGCGACGCCGACCATGGCCGGGCGCAGAACGCGTTCGCCAATCGTGTAGCCAGCCTGGACCACCTGAACCACGGTGTTGTTCGGCACGTCGGGGTTTGGCACCTCGAACATGGCCTGGTGGAAGTTCGGATCAAATTTCTGGCCGACCGGTTCCAGCTTGCGGACGCCGTGGCGCTCGAGCGCCGACAACATCGAACGCTCGGTCATCTCCACGCCTTCGATCAGCGTCGTCAGACCGGCATCCGCGGAAGCCTTCGCTTCCTCTGGGATCGCATCGATGGCGCGGCGCAGGTTGTCCGAAACGGCCAGCATGTCGCGCGCGAAGCCGGCGACAGAATAGGACTTGGCATCCTTGACCTCGCGCTCGGTGCGGCGGCGGAGATTATCCATGTCGGCAGCGAGGCGCAGATAGCGATCGCGCAGTTCCGAATTCTCGGCCTTCAACAGATCCAAGGGATCGGGCACGGCTTCGTTGGCAGCTGTTTCGTTCTCGACGTTTGCGGCGGCGTCCGCTGCGGCTTCGGCCGCGGCTGCGTCTGGTCCGTTCTTCGTCGTTTCGTCAGTCATGACGTTCTCCGGTAATTGGTGTCTTTTAGGATGTGCCCGATATCGAGCTTTGGCGGGCAAAAATCAAGTCTGCGTGACCGAAAACCATGACTCCCAGGGTGCCCGTCGTTCACGACCTCTCGTGAGCGTCACTTGACTTGACCATACGAAAGTTCTTTTATTTTAGTTGCACCTAAATCACCGCGCTTCGACCTTTCCAGGTCAGGGAGCTATCATCATGGACGATCAGAAAAGTTATGTCGGACGCTGCTTCTGCGGTGCCGTGGAGATCGTCGCCACCGGAGAGCCGGTAGCAATGGGCTATTGCCACTGCGCGTCGTGTCGGCATTGGTCGGCGGGGCCCGTCAACGCCTTCACGCTCTGGCAGCCCCACGACGTTCACGTCACCAAGGGCGGAATGCACGTGGAAGCCTACCAGAAGTCCGATACAAGCGTGCGGAAGTTCTGCGAGCGCTGTGGCGGGCATCTCTACACCGAGCACCCAACGTGGGGCGTCACCGACGTTTATGCAGCCCTTCTGTCCGACCTGAAATACGCACCCACGCTGCATGTAAACTACCAGGAGAGCGTGCTGCGTATTCGTGACGGCCTGCCGAAATACAAGGACATGCCTGCGGAGATGGGCGGTTCAGGCGAGACACTGCCCGAGTAGCGTTCGCCAGCGAAACTCACTTCGTGCTGCGTGACAACCGCGTCATCAGCTGGGCCGTATAGTCGACCATAGGGACAATACGCGAGTAATTGAGGCGCGTCGGGCCGATAACGCCGACGGCGCCGACGATCCGGTCATCATCGTCACGGTAGGGCGCGACGATCAGCGAGGATCCGGAGAGCGAGAAAAGCTTGTTTTCCGAGCCGATGAAAATGCGTACGCCTGGCCCGGTTTCAGCGAGATTGAGAAGTTCCAGCAGGCTGTCCTTCTTCTCGAGATCATCAAAGAGCATCCGCAGGCGATCAAGGTCCTCGGCGCCGGCCAGGCCTTCCAGAAGATTGGCGCGACCGCGGATGATGAGCTGGGCGGGCTTGCCTTCATCCGCACTGCCGGACCATACGGCGATGCCGCGCTCGACAAGATCCTGCGACAGCGTGTCGAGCTCGCGGCGGACATCATCCTTCAGGCGGCTCAACTGATTGCGCAGTTCCGGCAGCGTCTGCCCGGTCATATGGGCGTTGAGAAAGTTGGCGGCTTCTGTCAACTGCGACGAGGTCACGCCTGCCGGCAGCTCGATGATGCGGTTTTCCACCTGATCGTGGTCGCCGACGAGCACCGCAAGCGCCTTGGTCGGTTCGAGGCGGATAAACTCGACATGCTTGAGTACGGGATCGCTCTTCGAGGTGATGACAAGTCCGGCGCCGCGCGAAATGCCCGAGAGCATGCGGCTGGCTTCGTTCATCATCAATTCCATCGGATTGTCGCGATTTTCGGCACGCACCTGCCGATCGATGCTGGCACGGTCCTCCGCCGAGAGATCGCCGACCTGCATGAAGGCGTCGACGAAGAAGCGCAGGCCGATCTGCGTCGGCAGACGACCGGCGCTGACGTGCGGCGAATAGATGAGGCCGAGTTCCTCCAGGTCGCTCATCACATTGCGCACGGACGCCGGCGACAGCGACATCGGCAGGATGCGCGACAGGTTGCGGGACCCGAGCGGTTCACCCGTTTCCAGATAGCCCTCTACGATGCGGCGAAAGATTTCCTTGGAGCGTTCATCCAGCGCAGCCACTGCATCTGAAACCGACGTCGATCTGAACTCCATGAAACCTTGCGTACCCGTGCTGACGATGATCCGACAAAATATAGCCAATCTCCCCGCGGCGGCAAAAGGGAAATTGCAAATGAGCGCCGCCAATCGTAGAAGCTCTCAACACCATAGCACGCATGATCTATCCGAAGGCTGCTCGCGCCCTTCGGCATGATGGATTAGGAGAATAGTATGCGGCCCTCAGGCAGAAAAACCGACCAGATGCGCAAGGTGTCTTTCGAGCGCAATTTCTCCAAGCACGCGGAAGGCTCCTGTCTGGTGAAGTTCGGCGATACACATGTGCTCTGCACCGCCAGTGTCGAGGAAAAGCCGCCGGCATGGCTGCGCAACACCGGCAAGGGTTGGGTCACGGCCGAGTATGGCATGCTGCCGCGCGCCACAGGCGAACGCATGAAGCGCGAAGCCGCATCCGGCAAGCAGGGCGGCCGCACCCAGGAGATCCAGCGCCTGATCGGCCGGTCGCTGCGCGCCGTGGTCGACCTCAAGGAACTCGGCGAGCGCCAGATCACGCTCGACTGCGATGTCATCCAGGCGGACGGCGGAACGCGGACTGCTTCGATTACCGGCGCCTGGATCGCTCTCTACGACTGCCTGAAGTGGATGGAAAGCCGCAACATGCTCAAGGTCGAGCGCGTGCTGAAGGATCATGTCGCGGCCATTTCCTGCGGCATCTTCGCCAACCAGTCGGTGATCGACCTTGACTACATCGAAGATTCCTCGGCCGAGACCGACGCGAACTTCGTGATGACTGGCGCTGGCGGCATTGTCGAAATCCAGGGCACGGCCGAAGGGACGCCCTTCACCGACGAGGAGTTCGCCTCGCTGATGGCACTCGCCAAGGCAGGTATCGCTGAACTGGTTGCCATGCAGAAGCAGGCCATCGCGGGATGAACGACATGCTGGAAGGCATGCTGGAGACGGCGCTTTATGCCGATGATCTCGACAAGGCCGAAGCCTTCTATGAAGGCATCCTCGGCCTCTCGAAGATTTCGCGGAGCGGCAACCGGCATGTCTTCTATCGTTGTGGCGCCGGCGTGCTGCTGATCTTCAACCCTGAGGAAACAATCAAGCCGCCTTCGTCCACCTCTCTGCAAGTGCCGCCACACGGCACGACCGGTGCGGGCCATGCCTGCTTCCGTGTCTCTGCTGACAATCTCGACGCGATGGCGGCGCGGTTGACGACAGCCGGTGTGGTAATCGAATCCGAAGTCACCTGGCCGCAAGGCGGCCGATCGATCTATTTCCGCGATCCTGATGGCAACAGCCTCGAATGCGCCGAAGCACGGATCTGGGGCATAGAATAGGACAATCAATGCGCAAGCTCGAAACCAAGACCATCGTCGTAGCCAGCCACAACGCCGGCAAGATCCGGGAAATCCAGGACCTCATCGGCCCGCTCGGTTTCACGGCGAAGTCGGCCGCCGAATTGAACTTCGTCGAGCCCGACGAAACCGGGACAACCTTCGAGGAAAACGCAAGGATCAAGGCGCTCGCCTCGGCCGAAGCCTCCGGACTTCCTGCGCTCTCGGACGATTCCGGCCTCGTCATCGATGCGCTCGGCGGCGATCCCGGCGTCTACACAGCAAACTGGGCCGAGAAGCCAGACGGCACCCGCGACTTCGCCATGGCGATGGAAAAGGTGGAGGCTGCGCTTGATAAGGCCGGCGCTTCGAAGCCGGAACAGCGCACGGCGCGCTTCGTCAGCGTCCTCTGCCTGGCCTGGCCGGATGGTCATACGGAGCTTTTCCGGGGCGAAGTCGAAGGCGCTGTCGCCTGGCCGCCGCGCGGCAGCCAGGGTTTTGGCTACGATCCGGTCTTTCAACCCGAAGGCTATGAGACTACCTTTGGCGAGATGAGCGCGGAAGAAAAGCACGGCTGGAAGCCGGGCGACGCGGAAGCCCTGTCGCACCGTGCGCGCGCCTTCAAGATTTTCGTCGAAACCTGCCTGGAAGCCTAAGGGCAAACGTGGACACTTTGGAACAGCCTGACCTGACGCGCTATGCCGCTCTTCTGCCCGACACCGGCGAACCCGGCTTCGGCGTCTACGTGCATTGGCCGTTCTGTGCCGCCAAGTGCCCTTATTGCGACTTCAACAGCCATGTCCGCCATCAGCCGGTCGATCAGGAGCGCTTCACCGCGGCTTTCCTGAAGGAAATGGCGACGGTGCGCCAACTGAGCGGACCGAAGACGGTGACGAGCGTCTTCCTCGGCGGCGGCACGCCATCGCTGATGAACCCTTCGACGGTTTCGGCCATTCTCGACGGCATCGGCAAGCACTGGCATATGCCCGATGGTATCGAGATCACCATGGAGGCGAACCCGTCAAGCGTGGAGGCGGAGCGCTTCCGCGGCTATCGCGCCGCCGGTGTCAACCGCGTTTCGCTCGGCGTCCAGGCGCTCAATGATCGCGATCTGAAGTTCCTTGGACGGCTGCACGACGTTGCCGACGCCCTGAAAGCGATCAAGCTCGCGCGCGAGATATTCCCGCGCATGTCCTTCGACCTGATCTATGCCCGCCCGAACCAGACAGTCGACGAATGGGACCGCGAACTGAAGGAGGCGATCTCCTACGCAGTCGACCACCTCTCGCTCTACCAGCTGACGATCGAGGAAGGCACGCCCTTCTACGGTCTCCACAAGGCTGGCAAGCTTGTCGTACCGGACGGCGATCAATCGGCCCTGCTTTATGAAGCGACGCAGGAAATCACGGCCCGCGAGGGTCTGCCGGCCTACGAGGTGTCCAACCACGCGCGCCCGGGCGCCGAGAGCCGGCACAATCTCACTTACTGGCGCTACGGCGATTACGCAGGCATCGGCCCAGGCGCTCACGGACGGCTGACGCGCGGCAGCATGAAGATCGCGACCGCGACCGAGCGCAGGCCGGAAGGCTGGCTCGAGCTTGTCGAGCGCGACGGGCACGGCATGCTCGACCAAGAACAGCTCGGCTATGAGGAGCAGGCGGACGAACTGCTTCTCATGGGGCTGCGCCTCAAGGAAGGCGTGGACCTCGCGCGCTGGCAGCAGCTTTCCGGTCGCGATCCCGACCCGAAGCGTGAAGAATTCCTGCTGGAGCACGGCTTCATCGAGCGGATCGGCAATTCCAGGCTTCGCTGCACGCCCTCAGGCATGCTGATCCTCGATTCCGTCGTTGCCGATCTCGCCTGCTAGGCGGTCCGCTTTTTGCCGAGGGAAAGCAGTCGTCCGTCGATCGCCGCAAGGCCGATCGCGATCATCGCCATGCCTATCAGATGCTTGGCCTGCAGCTGCTCGCCGAGGATGGCGGCACCGAGGAGGATGGCGCTGACCGGGATCAGGAAGGTGACGAGCATGAGGTTGGTCGCACCTGCCGTTGCCAGGATGCGGAAGAACAGCACATAGGCGATCGCTGTCGACAGGAGAGCCAGGCCAAGCAAGGCCATCCAGGCTTCAGGTGACGGGGCGGCCAATGTCCAGGGGTGATCGACAACAAGCGCGATCGGCAGCATCAGCACAGTCGAAGCGGTAACCTGCCCGGCGGCGGGAATGAGGGGCGCCATCCCCATCTGGCGGAAGCGGCGCCCGAATATCCCTGCGAAGGAATAGGAGACCGCCGCGCCGAGCACGGCAAGCTGCGCAAGTACGTTGGACCCGAGGTCGCGAAGCGCATCGAAGCCGATCATGTAGGCGACGCCCGCAAAGCCGACGAGAACGCCGAGCAGGCGGTTTCCGGTCATCTTCTCATCCGCGGTCAGGAAGTGGGCGACGACGACGCCAAAGAGCGGCGTTGTGGCATTCAGGATCGAGGCAAGACCGCTTGCAATATGCGTCTGGCCCCAGACGATCAGGCAGAAGGGGATCATGTTGTTGAGGATGCCCATGCCGAAGAACGCCGCCCAGGATCTGCCGTCGCGCGGCATGGCATGGCCGGTCGCCCGTACGATGACATTGAGCGCCAGCGCGGCGATAAGAACCCGGCCCGTGACGATCGTGAAGGGCGGCAGGGTCTTCACCAGAATGCCGTTGAAGAGGAACGACCCGCCCCACAACAGGGAGAGCACCAGCAACATCCCCCATTCGGCAAAGCCCATCTGTTTCTGCTGCATCAGTCTCTCCCTACGTCAGCCTGTGACTGGCCTATACGCCGTCAAAGCCTGCCGCCACCCGATTGTTGCGCGGTGCGAACGCATCGAACCTTGAATTATCCTTGCCCATTACCCTGCTCAAGAGAGCTTTTGCGAGTGCTTCTGTACTGATATTATTGCCGTTCTGATCTTGGGACAAACGAGTCTTTCTCGTTGCATGATATAGCTGAGCTAAACCATGAGCGATTACCTTCCCTCCCTTTCGGCGCTGCGTGCCTTTGAAGCGGCCGCCCGGCATCTCAGCATGACATTGGCAGCGAAGGAGCTCAATGTGACGCCGGGAGCCATCAGCCTCCAGATCCGCGATCTGGAGGCATCGCTTGGCGTCAAACTCTTCGAGCGGAAAACGCGCGCGCTCGCCCTGACAGTGGAGGGCGCAGACTACTTTTCGACGCTCAGGGCGGCATTCCGGCTCGTTCGGGAGGCTACGGCAGCGATCACGGCGCGGGGACGCGGCGCCGTCCTCAACATCACCTGCACGGCGGGCTTTGCGACCTACTGGCTCGTACCGCGTCTCGGACGCTTCGAGGCGATGCATCCCGAAATCGACGTTCGCATCAGCGCGTCGCATCGCGTGCTCGATTTTCAGCGTGACCGGATCGATCTCGCGATCCGTCATGGGCTCGGTGGCTATGACGGCCTGATCAGCGAGCGCCTTGTGGACGACGAGCTCGTACCGGTCTGCACGCCAAGGCTTGCACTGGAGCTTGGTGACGATCCTTCTCCGGACGGCCTTGCCCGCTTCCAGCTGATCCACGACGTTTATCGCCATGACTGGCAGCTCTGGCTGCAGGCAGCGGGCGCGACCGGCGTCGATCCGTCGCGCGGGCCGGTCTTCATGCATGGCAACGGAGCCTATGACGCCATGAAGGCCGGACTAGGATTTGCGCTGATGCGACGGTCGTTCCTTGAGCGCGACCTCAGCGAGGGTGCCGTGGTTACACCCTTTCCGCTCGGTATCGCGAGCCGCCTCGCGTTTCATCTCGTCTATCCCGGACCTGCTCTGGAGCGGCCGGCAGCGGCAGCTTTTCGCCGCTGGCTGCTGTCGGAAGCACGGCCTGAGTAGCCTACTCGTCATAAGAGCCTCTCTTTAATTCGTGAAGCGGGTTTCCTTCGGGCTCTTTCTTGACTATTACACTCCACATAAAATCTGAAACGAGCTACTCCGCCCGATACACCGATGAACAGCTTCCCATTTTTCGCGCGACTCCTTTCCGCGCCATACCTGGTGAATTGATGGGAAGCGCACAGCACCATGTGGCTGATCCGGGCGGCAGCGCCTCGATCCTCTCTGCAGCCTTCGCTGGCGAGCACGCATGGTGCAGTGAGAAGATGGCTCTTTCCGCCGATCTGCCGGACGGAGTACCGCTGCCGCTGTTCTTCAGCAACGGCGGGTTCAAGCAGGCGATCGATCACTACGCCGAGACCTGCGGCAATAGCGACAGGCGTGCTGTCGTCTCGATGTGGTCGTTGTACTACTTCTCCACCCTATCGATTCCCTATGTGTTGGCCCGCCGCCTCGCCGCGCAGGAGCTTCCCGTTGCCTTCGACGGAATGACAATTGCATTACAGGAGAACGGGTTGCCGCGCGCATTCGGCGTCCCGCACCGGGGCAGGCACGCCGAGGGTGGCGATGGGGAAGGTTTTGAAGCCATTGGGCCGTTGTTGGAAGGGCATCTGCCTGATGCCATCAGGAAGCTCACCGCCTCCGGTATTTCGGCCAAGCTGTGCTGGAACAATGCCGCTGTCTATCTGGATTACGTGCTGCGATTGACGCAGCAGCCAGAAGGCCCCGATCTGCCGGTCTTCGTCCGCGGCTGCCTGCCCGACGGCGGCGTCAACCCGCTCTGCGGCAGCGTCCGATATGTCGAGGAAGGCGGCGAGTGCGTCGCCCGACGGAAGATATGCTGCCTGCGCTACATGCTGCCTGGTGTAGCGAGCTGCGGCAAGCTTTGTGCCCTTCCAAGCCAAAGGAACGTTCAATGACGTCGTCCACCTTCACCAGACGCGGCTTTCTTGCTGCGGCGTCCGCCACACTCTGCACGCCAACCCTGCTAAGGGCGGAAACACGCTGGCCGCTGACCGTCACCGATGCTGTCGGCCGAACGGTGACAATCGCGAAGAAACCCAAGGCGATCATCCTCGGTACCGGTTTCAATCTCTTCGCGCTCTCCCTGATCCATCCGGATCCGGTCAGCCTGCTGGCCGGCTGGGCGACCGACATGAAGACGGACAACTCGTTCATCTATGAAGCCTTCCGCAAGAAGTTTCCGGCCATCGACAACGTACCGCTTGTCAGCAATGGGCAGGCGGATGGCATGTCCTTCGAAGCCGCACTCTCCCTGGAGGCCGATCTTGCCATCATGGGCCGGTGGCAGGCCGACGGCGAGCAGGGCCAACGTGCCATCGACTATCTCGAATCGATCGGCGTGCCGGTGGTCGTCGTCGATTTCAATCTCGATCCGCTGAAAAGCACCCCCCGGGACATGCGCCTGCTCGGTCGCGTTCTCGAATGCGACCAGCAGGCGGAAAGCTACGCTCAGTTCTTCGAGAAGCGGGTTGAGCGCATCAGGACGGGCGCGGCCGGAAAGGGCGCAGCGGGGCCACTGGTATTGATGGATGCCTTTCCAAGCCCGACGCGAGGCAGCTGGGCAGTGGGTCGGACCGGCCTTGGCGAACTCATCACGCTTGCCGGCGGCCGTAACATCGCGGACAAGAACCTGCCTCCACAGGGCGGGCCGGTGACGGCGGAATACATCATCGCGGCAGAACCGGACGTCTATATCGCTACCGGCTCACCGGGCGGCACCTACACGGTGTTCTCCATCGGCCCCGGTGTCGATCCCGCAGAAGCCCGGCAATCGCTCAGGGAAACCGTCAAGGCACCAAGCCTTGCGCCAATCAAGGCCGTGCGCGAAGGAAACGTGCACGGCATGTGGAACTTCTTCAACGCGGTTCCGCTGAATGTCCTGGCTGCGGAAGCCATCGCATCATGGGTACGGCCTGACCTGTTCGGCGACGTCGATCCGGCGGGCAGCCTCGCCGAGATCAACGAGCGTTTCGCCGCTGTTCCCATGGAAGGGGCATATTGGACCAGCCTCACCGCTTAGCGGCTTGCTGCGCCGGTCTTGAAAAGGCTGCCGGTCGGCGTCTGAAGGAACATCTCCAGCGGAATATACTCCTGATGCAGGAAGCCGGCGGACGGCAGCAGGTCGGCGCGCACCATCTCGATGACGGCAACCACCGAGGCCGACGTCGTCCATGCGATCGCCGTCCGGCGGACGCCTGATATCTCGATCGGATAATAGGCGCGTACAAACTCCTTGCGGCGCAGACTGCCGTTCACCGTGCCTTCCGCCGCCACGTGGACATAGACAACGTCGTCGTCAACCGGAGGCTTGGCGTTGGTGAGGATTTCGCCGGCGAGCTTTCGCCTGTCGCGCATCAGGAGTTCATGGAAGAAGAAATTCATCAGATCCATATGCCCGGGATAGCGCATCGTCTTGTAGTCAAGGTTCTCGACCTTGCCGAGCATGGTGTCGCACATGGTTCCAAGCCCCCCTGACGTCGTAAATGCCTCGAGCTTCACGCCCTCGACATAGATCGTCTCATGCCATTCCATCGGTGAGACGAGCTTGCGGACACCGCCCTCGATGACTTCGCAATCGTTCAGATACTCGTTGACCACGCCTTCCGGCGACCAATTGAAAGCGTAACCGAGGAGCCCCGTCGGATGTTGCGGCAGCGCTCCGACCCGCATGCGAATGGAACGGCATTTATCGAATCCGTCCGCAAGGCTTGATCCGACAATGCCGACGAAGCCGGGTGCAAGACCACATTGCGGCGCCATCAGGCCACGAGCAGTCTTGGACAGCTCGATGATGGAATTCGTGGTCGGCACGTCCTCCGTAAGGTCGAAATAATGGATCCCCGCGAGATGGGCTGCGCGGGCGAGGTTGAGGTTGAGATGATAGGGCAGGCAGGAAAGCACTGCCTCCACGCTGGACAAGAGTTCGCCGACAACCGAGGGGTCCGAGATATCGCCACTACGGCATTCGAATGGCAGATCTTCCGTGGGCGCCTGGATATCCACGCCGAGCACCTGGAGACCGCCCTCATGCAGGAGCGTTGCCGCCAACCGCCCAACCTTGCCCAGCCCGAGAACAGCGATCCTGTCGAAGCTCATCGGTTCCTCCCCGCCAGATCCCGATTCGAAGGGTACAGAAGATTGTGCGCAAAAGAAAACGGCCGGAGCAATGCCCGGCCGTAAAACTTGCATAGAAAGGTTGCCTTGCTATTCGTTGATCAAACGCTTCAGCAGTTCGATCTCGTGCGAGAGCTTGGTGTCCGCGGCAATCAGCTCCTCGATCTTACGCACCGCGTGCAGCACGGTCGTATGATCGCGACCGCCGAAACGGCGACCGATTTCCGGGAAGGACCGTGGCGTCAATGTCTTCGACAGATACATGGCGATCTGGCGCGGCTTGACGATGACACGGGTGCGGCGGTTCGAGACCAGCTCCTGACGCGACACATTGTAGTGCCGTGCAACGATCCGCTGGATGTCCTCGATACGGACACGGCGCGGCTCGCCGGAACCAACGAGATGCGCGAGCAACTCGTCGACACGCTCGACCGTCAAGTTCGGCTCGAAGGAGCGACGGAAGAGCAGCTGGTTGAAGGCGCCTTCCAGTTCGCGACCGCTTGCCGTGATGTTACGCGCTACATGGTTCAGCAGTTCGGCCGGAATTTCCAGAGACGGATCTTCGAGGCGAGCATTCGCAAGACGACGCTTCAGGATTTCGAGACGCATCTCGTAATCCGGGGCGTCGAGCTCGATCGCCACACCGCCCTGCAAACGCGAGCGGACGCGTGGATCGAGCGACTCCAGCTCCCAGGGCGCGCGGTCGGCCGCGACCACGACCTGCTTGGCGCTGTCGAGCAGCATGTTCAGCAGGTGGCAGAACTCGTGCTGGATCATCTTGCCCTGCAGGAACTGCATGTCGTCGATGATCAGGAGGTCGATGTTGCGCAGCGAGTCCTTGAGCGTCAGGGCATCATTGTCGCGGATCGCGGTTGCGAAACGCCACATGAAATACTCTGCCGTCAGGTAGACGACGCGCAGTGCGCGCGGGTTCTGAACCGCGGCATTGGCGATCGCCTGCAGAAGGTGCGACTTGCCGAGACCGACGCTGGAATGGACGAACAGCGGGTTGAAACGGACAGCGCCCTGCCCGGCCTCCGCAATCGTCTTGGCAGCGGCGAGTGCCACACGGTTGGAGCTGCCCTCGACGAAGGTGTCGAAGGTGAAGCGCGAGTCCAGCGGCGACCCGAAGAGCGGCTGACCGGCACTGGCCGGGCGGGCCGCAGCCGCGGAAGAGACCGCCTGCTGCGCAATCTGGCCGGCATGCTGCGCCACAGGGCGGCGCATTTGTGCGGCAGCAACAGGCTCCGGCGAAACCGGCTCTTCAGCCGGCTTTCCAACGCCACGCGTTGCTGTACGCACGAGAATTTCGACTTTCAGGATTTCGGAGTCTTCTGCCTGGAACAGGCTGGTGATCAGTTCAAGATACCGGTTGTTGATCCAGGACTTCAGGAAAGTGGTTGGCACCGTGAGGCGCACGACACTCTTGGAAACCGAATGTAGTTTCAGCCGGGCAAACCAGCTTGCATAAACATCCGGGCCGACTTGCGCCTTCAGACGGGCGCTGACACGCTCGAAAAGTACACCATGCTTCATGTCTCCCTTTTCCCCTGCCGCTCCAGCACAAATAGAGCCAAACGCCTGCGGTTCATTGTCCCCACTCTCCAGGGCATCCGCCTTCATTGTATTCATCTGCATCATGCCGCCTTCCATTCGTCGGCCGACCTAGTTCGTCGCCCGATTATTTCCCCGCTATGGCCAGAAAGTGGCACCCTCATGAGCCACTCGCCTGCCGGTTCACTCAAGTACTGCCCCACTCACAAGACGTTCCCAGGAAAACGCAAGACCGCATCATGCGGTTCGACTGCTTTCCGTCGGACTGAATGCCGCTCCTCGTCACGCGGCGCCCGGTCGTCCTGTCACGACTTCTCTTCCCTACTCCGGTTTCACGCCACGCGTGCAACCAACACACAAAACAACACTGTTCCGCGACAGCCACGTCGCGGTCAAAAATGCTCAAGTGCTTGAAAAAACGGAGGCCTAAACTCTCCGTAACAAGTGGCACAGGTTCATCGCCCTGCCGACGTGGCAGTTTCAGACCTAGCCTTCACAGGTGATGTCTGGACCCCTTGTTGGAGGGCATTTAGGCAGGATCGAATGCGGGAATCAACGATGAATTTTACGCAAAATTAAGAGCGGGCCGTTGACTCTGGCGACGGCTTTAGGGCGTCACATCCATGTCAAAAAAGAATCGCTTTTGAATCAAGGAGATTCCCGCCGCCGGCATTTTTGACACGTATAAAAAGAAAAAAATAAAAAAGCTGCTTGACTCTGCTCAGACCGCAGATTGTAGGCCCTGAGTCGAGCGCACCTGAAGTATCCTACAATAAGTGTTTGTTTTTATTGTATTTTTCGTGTCACACGCCCGACATGAAAACGTCGCCGAATTAACCATACGGAAGCCAACCGGCAGAATCGAAAAAGCCCGACAAAGTTGCCGGGCTAATCATAATGATAGGTTTATTAACGAAAGATTATGCGGTCGCAGAAACCGACAGAGCCTTCACACGAGCTGCGAGGCGCGAAACCTTGCGGGAAGCCGTGTTGGCGTGAACAACGCCCTTGCTTGCGGCGCGAGCCAGTTCCGGCTGAGCGGCCAGGAAAGCTTCCTTTGCCTTGGCAGCATCACCAGATGCGATTGCCTCTTCGACCTTGCGAACGAAAGTACGAACGCGCGAGCGACGAGCCTTATTGACGTCGGTACGGCGGGCGATCTTGCGGGTCGCTTTTTTCGCCGAAGTTGTATTGGCCATGGATGCCTCTCTAAGAATTCGAACAAACTCCGTCATTACCGCGGGCCTTGCGGCCACTTCATACAGCAATGCGGGAGCATAATCGGAAAACCGGAGTGGCTTCCCGAACCGTGGGCGGGCATATAACCCTAAAGCCGACCCACGTCAACGCGCATTTTCAAGGAAACGCCGCCTTTCTCCAAGGCTCAGCGGTTCTTGAAGGCAGGCTTACGCTTTTCGATGAAGGCCGTCATCCCCTCTTTCTGATCTTCGGTGGAAAACAGGCTATGGAAAAGCCGGCGCTCGAAGCGCAGACCTTCGTCCAGCGTCGTCTCCAAGGCGCGGTTTACCGCCTCCTTGGCCATCAGGACCGAAGGGCGGGAGAGCGAGGCAATCTTGGCAGCAGCCTCCAATGCCTCGTCCAGCAGACGTTCAGGCGCCACTACACGCGAAACGAGTCCCGCGCGCTCGGCTTCGGCAGCGTCCATCATCCGGCCGGTGAGGATCAAGTCCATGGCCTTATATCTGCCGACGGCACGCGTCAGCCGCTGAGAGCCGCCCATCCCAGGGATGACGCCAAGCGTGATCTCGGGCTGGCCGAACTTGGCCGTTTCAGAGGCGATGATGATATCGCACATCATCGCAAGCTCGCAGCCGCCGCCGAGCGCGAAGCCGCTGACGGCCGCAATGACAGGCTTGCGCACTTTGGCGACGTCGTCCCAGCCGCTCATCAGATCGCGGCTATAGACATCGACATAGCTGAGCGGCTGCATTTCCTTGATGTCGGCACCGGCGGCGAATGCGCGCTCGGAACCGGTCAACACCATGGCGCCGACGGCATCATCGGCCTGGAAGGCTTCGTAGGCCTGCAGAAGCTCCTTCAGCACCGTCGAATTCAGCGCGTTCAGCGCCTGCGGGCGGTTCAAGGTGATCAACCCGACTGCGCCGCGGGTTTCGACGATCAGTGTTTCATAGGTCATGGATAATCCTCCCGTTATTTCTGGCAAGCAGGGCAATAGAAGGTCGAACGCCCCGCCTGAACGATGCGTGCGACCGTACCGCCGCAATCAGGCGTGCGGCAAGGTAGACTTTCGCGGTCATAGACCGAGAAGGAATGCTGGAAGTAACCGAGCGAGCCATCCGTCTGGATATGGTCCCGCAGCGACGAGCCGCCCGCCTTGATGGCGTCAGCAATGACATCACGGATCGAGGCGACCAGGAAATCCATTTGCTTGGTCGGCTTGCCGGTCTTGGTGACGACAGTCGCTGCCGCACGGGTCGGGCGCAGATGTGCGCGCCATAACGCCTCGCACACATATATATTGCCGAGCCCGGCGATATTTTTCTGATCGAGCAGCGCGCTCTTCAGTGGTTGCGCCTTGCCCATGAAGCGTTCCGCCAGATAGGCGGCACTGAGTTCGTTGCCCGTCGGCTCCGGCCCGAGGCCAAAGAGGAAAGGATTGAGATCGAGTTCGGAGCGCTGCGCCATATCCATGAAGCCGAAGCGGCGCGGGTCATTGTAAATGACGCGGCTGATGCCGTTCGGTCCTTCCAGATGGAAGATTGCGTGGTCATGCTTCTCATCCTTCGAACGGGGATGATGAAACTCGCCGGGAACATCGGAAAGCGGTCCCGCCTCGATGCGGAACGAGCCGGACATGCCGAGATGCGAGATGATCGTCGTGCCGTCGTCGAGGTCGATCAGCAGATACTTGGCGCGGCGGCCGAGCGCGACGATCTCCCGGCCGGTTGCCCTCGTCTCCAGACCGTCCGGGAAGGGAAACCGCAGGTCCTTGCGGCGCAACTCCAGGCGGGCGATCCGCGCACCTTCCATGGTGGGAGCAAGCCCGCGTCGGACGGTTTCGACTTCTGGCAATTCCGGCATCTTAACCCATCTATATCTAACATGTTTCAACCACGGGCGTTGTGCGCTATAGCGCCAAGGTGCCGCGGCCTTGACCGTGGCCCACAGATAGCGCCGCGCGCGTCCGTTCGCTATGGTCGCCGCGCCGATTTCAGAAAGATGGAGTATTTCGATGTCAGAAAGCCGTACCTCCGCCGAAGGCGGCATGGAAACATCCTACGGCTTCCGCGAAGTGGCGGACGGTGAAAAGCAAGGTCTCGTCAACGAGGTCTTCCACAAGGTCGCCAAGCGCTACGACATCATGAACGACGTCATGTCGGTCGGCATGCATCGCGTCTGGAAGGACGCCATGATCTCGGCTCTGAACCCGCGCAAGGAGCCTGGCTACAGGACGCTCGACGTGGCCGGCGGCACCGGCGACATCGCCTTTCGCATCATCGAAGCCTCCAACCGGATGGCGCATTCGACCGTGCTCGACATCAACGGCTCGATGCTATCAGTCGGCGCCGAGCGCACCGCCAAGAAGAAGCTTTCTGACAACCTGACTTTCGTCGAGGCCAATGCCGAGGACTTGCCGTTCGAACCGAACAGCTTCGACGCCTACACGATCGCCTTCGGCATCCGCAATGTGCCGCGCATCGACGTGGCGCTCAGCGAAGCCTACCGCGTGCTGAAGCGCGGCGGTCGGCTGCTCGTGCTCGAGTTCTCTGAAGTGGACATGCCGCTCCTTGACCGCGTCTATGATACCTGGTCCTTCAATGCCATTCCGAAGTTCGGCAAGGCGATCACCGGCGAGGCCGAGCCTTATCAGTACCTCGTGGAATCCATCCGCAAGTTCCCCAATCAGGAGAACTTCGCCGAGATGATCCGCAATGCCGGCTTCTCGCGCGTCAGCTTCACGAACTATACCGGCGGGATCGCAGCTCTCCACTCTGGCTGGAAGCTCTGAGGGATGGTTCGACAGCAATCGTTCACCCGCTCGCTTTCGCAGGCAGGCAATCCGGCATGAGCACTCTGGGAGCATATTTCCGGCTCTGGCGCGTCGGCTGGATTCTCGTGCGCGAAGGCGTGATTTCGGCTTTGCCGTCGGAAGACCTTCCGCCCTCGATTGGCCTTGCCAAGTCCTTTGTCGGCCTGTTCGCGCGTAATCGCTCCAAATCGAAGAAGCGCAGCGACCGGCTGGCACAAGCAGTCGAGCGACTGGGCCCCTCCTATGTGAAGATCGGTCAGTTCCTGGCGACGCGCCCGGATGTCGTTGGCGTCGAGTTCGCCGACGATCTGTCTCAACTTCAGGACCGCATGGCCTTCTTTCCGCTTGCCGCTGCCAAGGCGAGCATCGCTGGATCGCTCGGCCGCCCGATCGAGGAGCTTTATGCAAGCTTCGGCGAGCCGATTGCCGCCGCATCGATCGCGCAGGTGCACCCCGCCGAAGTCAATACGCCCGCGGGACGCAAGAAGGTTGCGGTGAAGGTCGTCCGCCCCGGCGTGCGCCAGCGTTTCACCCATGACATTGAGGCGATGTATCTCGTCGCTCACATGCAGGAGCGCTTCATGCCTTCGAGCCGGCGCCTGAGGCCGGTGGAAGTCACGAAGACTCTGGAGCAGACGACCAAGGTTGAGATGGACCTGCGGCTTGAGGCAGCAGCCCTTTCCGAGATCGCTGAAAATACCGAGAAAGACCCGGGCTTCCGTGTCCCGAAGGTTGATTGGGAGCGCACCGGCCGCGACGTGATCACCATGGAGTGGATCGACGGCGTGAAAATGTCGGATGTCGAGGGCCTGCGCGCCGCCGGTCACGATCTCAACCTGCTTGCGGACACGCTGATTCAGTCGTTTCTGCGCCACACGCTGCGCGACGGCTTCTTCCATGCCGACATGCATCCCGGTAACCTGTTTGTCGACGAGCACGGCGATATCGTTGCGGTCGACATGGGGATTGTCGGGCGTTTGGGGAAAAAGGAGCGCCGTTTTCTGGCCGAAATCCTCTTCGGCTTCATCACCCGCGACTATGTCCGGGTCGCCGAGGTCCACTTCGAAGCAGGCTACGTGCCGGGTCACCACAATGTCGAGAGTTTCGCGCAGGCGATCCGCGCGATCGGCGAGCCGATCCATGGCCAGCCAGCCGAAACGATCTCGATGGGCAAGCTGCTGACGCTGCTGTTCGAGGTGACCGAACTCTTCGACATGGCGACGCGGCCGGAACTGGTCATGCTGCAGAAGACGATGGTCGTGGTCGAAGGCGTGTCGCGCATGCTCAATCCACGCTTCAACATGTGGAAGGCGTCCGAACCCGTCGTCGGCGACTGGATCCGCAACAATCTCGGCCCGAAGCGCATCGTCACCGATCTCAAGGACGGGCTGAAGGCGGCTGTGAAGCTTGCCGAGGCCGCGCCCGAGATTGCGGCAAAGACCGAGAAGTTTCATCATGAACTGCTGCACATGAGCGAGCACGGGTTGCGGTTCGACGCGGCGACGGCCGAGGCGATCGGCAAGTCCGAGGCGCGGCACAATCGCTCCGGCCGGTACGCCCTCTGGATTATCGCGCTGACGCTTCTCTATATAGCCTGGGTGGTGACCTGATCCATCGCCGCAATGCATGTTGTGTTCGACATTTGGGATATCCCATCGAGTAGCGCCGTCGCATAGTCTCACTTTTCAAGGAGATATGGCAGATGAAGCATGAACGCCCCCGCATCGAACTTTCCGGACAGCCGCTCAGCTTTGCCGAGATGGTGAGGATCGGATCGGGCAAGGTGGCGCTTTCAGCTTCGACGACAGGCATGGCTCGGGTCGAGATTGCCCGCGGGATTGTCGAGGACGCGATCAAGGCCGGCATGCCCGTCTACGGCGCAACCACCGGCGTTGGCGCTATGAAGGATGTCGAGTGGTCCCCAGAGGATCTGGATGCCTTCAATCTCGGGCTCGTGCGCGCGCATCACTTCGGCACGGGGACGCCGTTTTCGAGCGCCGTTGTGCGCAACGCAATGGCCATTCGCATCAACACCGCCCTGACGGGACAAGTCGGCTGCACGTCCGAACTCGTCAACGCCTATATGCGGATGCTGGACGCGGATATCATTCCGGTCGTCCGCCGCACGGGGTCCATCGGTTGTGCCGACATCGGCCTCATGGGACAGATCGGCGCCGTGCTGACGGGAGTCGGTGAAGCCGTCTATCGCGGCAAGCGCATGCAGGCGGCCGACGCTTTCGCGGCGGCGGGCATGAAGCCCTTCACGATGGCCCCGCGCGACAGCCTTGCCTCGCTCAGCATCAACGCCGTGAGCTTTGCCGCGGCGGCTGATGCGACACGCAACGCGGCGGCCTCCATCCGCGTGCTGCTGGCCACTGGCATGATGGCATCGGGCGCACTCGGCGCGTCCCGCGATCCCTGGCTGTCCGTTCGCCATGTTGGCACCTCCCGGGAGGCCCTCATCGGCTCCTGGCTCTGCAATGCTTCCGACGCCTGGCACTGGCCGGTCAAGACCCACGTCCAGGACCCGCTCAGCCTTCGCATGATCGCGCAGGTCTTTGGCGCGGTCATCGAGAACCTGCTGACGACAGGTCACAAGATCCTGGCCGCAACAGGACGCTCCGACGACAATCCTGTCGTCGTCGAGGGTCGAGTGATGACCTCAGGCGGGTCACTGCCGCTCGACGTGACGATCCTGCTGGAATCGGCCGCTCTCTGCATGGCGCACGCGGCGCGCAATGCCTTCAACCGCTGCGTCCTGCTTGGCAATGGCCAGCGCCGTGATCTGCCCGTCAATCTCGTGCCGCCCGGACGTATCGCAACGGGTTTCGGCCCGATCATCAAGCTCGCCGGCGAGATTTTTTCCCGCGTGCTCTCGATGTCGAACCCGGTTTCCGCGCAGTCGCTGGTGGTCGCGGCCGGGCTTGAGGACGAGGCTGCATTCCTGCCGCTGGTGATCGAGCGCTTCGAGCGCCAGATGCGCGCCCTGATGCGACTTGCTGCTCTCGAGGCGTTGCTTTCCGCCCAGGCCGTGGACATCCTCGGCGACAAGCCGAAGGGTGTCGGCGCAATGCTTTACGACGTCGTTCGCAAGCACGCGGACTTCTATACGGTCGACCGACCGCTCTCCGCCGAGGTGGAAGCGATCGAGGAAGAGCTTGGTTCCGACGCCTTCATGTCGAAACTGATCGAAGAGGTGCCGATCGCATCCTTCGACGATTTCTTTGCGCTCGGCTCGCTGGCGCGCATCGAGCAGCGTCTGACCCAGGAACCGGTCGCCATCTGATCCTTCAATATTCGCCACGGAGAAAGCGGCATGGCTGATTTCGATCTCGTTCTGCAAGGCACGGTCGTTTTGCCGGAGCGCATTCTGGAAGCCGGCTACGTTGCCGTCCGCGATGGCAAGATTGCGGAGATCGGCCTTGGCGTGCCGCCTGCCGCGCGCGAACGCCATCTCCTCGGCAAGGCATTGATCCTGCCCGGAGCCATCGACGCCCAGGTTCACTCGCTGTCGCAGAAGGACCAGGAGGATTTCATCTGGTCGACTCGCTCGGCTGCTGCCGGCGGTGTGACGACGATCGTCGACATGCCCTACGATGAAGGCAATCTTGTCTGTTCGGCGGAAGCCGTAAAGAAGAAGATCGCCCATGCCGGCCCGCAGGCGCGGGTCGATTTTGCGCTCTACGGCACCGTCGATCCCGAGGAAGGCGCCAAGCGGGTCGCCGAAATGGTCGACGCAGGCGTTGCCGCCTTCAAGTTCTCGACGTTCGGTACGGATCCGAAACGATTTCCGCGCATCCCCCCTGCCCTGCTGGACGAATGCTTTGCCGCGATTGCGCCGACCGGGCTGACCGCCGGCGTCCACAACGAGGATGACGAGGCCGTCCGCACCTACATGGATCGCGTGAAGGCAAGTGGGATCACGGATTGGCGGGCGCATGGACTGTCCCGGCCGCCGATCACCGAGCTGCTCGCCATGCACACCATCTTCGAGACGGGCGCCAATACGGGTTGCCCGTCGCATGTGGTGCATTGTTCGCTCGGGCGCGGCTACGACATCGCACGCGCTTACCGCCGCGATGGTTTCGAGGCGACCGTCGAATGCTGCATTCACTACCTGACGCTGGACGAGGAAAACGACGTCAAGCGGCTCGGCGGCAAGGCGAAGATCAATCCGCCGATCCGACCACGCGCCGAAGTCGAGGCGCTATGGCGCAGGGTCGCGGAAGGCAATGTCTGGTTGGTCTCGACGGACCACGTCAGCTGGTCCGAAAATCGCAAGACCAACCCTGACATGCTCGCGAACGCTTCAGGTGTTCCCGGGCTCGAAGTGATGGTACCGCTCTTCATCAAGGGTGCCTCCGAGCGCGGCATCCCGCTGACCTGGGCGGCCAAGCTGATGGCAGAGAACCCGGCAAAGCATTTCCGTCTCGACCACGTGAAGGGGGCGCTGACGCCAGGCAAGGACGCCGATATCGTCGTGCTCGAGCCGCGTGAAACGGTCTATGACGCTGCAGCCAGCGGCAACAACGTCGTCGGCTGGAGCCCTTACAACGGCATTCGCCTTCCCTGGACGGTGTCTGCGACCTATCTGCGCGGGGAGAAGATCACCGATGGCGCGACCGTGCTGGCTGAGCCGGGGACCGGCCGATTTGTGCGTCCGCTGCCAAGGCAGGTGATCGCCGGAGCCGCAGAATGAGCAGGAACCTGCCGGTCAATGCGGGTCGTATCGCGGAGGATATCGACGCCCTGGCCGGGATCACCGAACCCGGCCATCCCTGGACCCGCCGCGCCTTCTCGCCACTCTTTCTCGAGGGCCGCGCCCATATCGAAGCGCGCATGCGGGCGGCTGGGCTTGAGACACGGATCGATGTTGCCGGCAACCTCATCGGCAAGCGACGTGGCGCCATCGACGGACTCGGTACCATCATGCTCGGTTCGCATTCCGACACAGTGCCGGATGGTGGGCGCTTCGACGGCATTGCCGGCGTCGTGGCAGCACTGGAAGTCGCCCGCGCGCTGAGTGATCAGGGGATCGAACTCGATCACGACCTGGAGATTGTCGACTTCCTTGCGGAGGAGGTCAGCA
This sequence comes from Rhizobium cauense, assembly GCF_019511525.1. Taxonomy (GTDB): domain Bacteria; phylum Pseudomonadota; class Alphaproteobacteria; order Rhizobiales; family Rhizobiaceae; genus Rhizobium; species Rhizobium cauense. The sequence goes on from NZ_JAEUAT010000001.1 coordinate 302,799, forward strand.
TTTTCGGTGTCTCCTGTATCGGCAGCCGGGGCATGACCGGGCAGCTGCCGGAAGCCTGGCTTGCCCGCACGACGGACGGGCGCGATCTGGCCGAGGCGATCGCCGAGGTCGGCGGGCGCCCGAGCGTGCTGCAGCAGCAAAGCAGGCCCGATATTTCAGGCTTTCTCGAACTGCATATCGAGCAGGGCCCGGTCCTCGAGAACGAGAAGAAGGATATCGGCATCGTCACTGCGATCGCCGGGATCACCCGGATTGAGATTGTCGTCGAGGGGCGCGCCGACCATGCCGGCACGACGCCGATGGATAGCCGCTCGGATGCGCTGGTCGCCGCCGCGCAACTGGTTCTCGATATCCGCGATGCCGCAGCCGCCCGTGCAAAGACACCGGGACATTTCGCGGCGACGGTCGGCGAGTTCCGGATCGAGCCGAATGCGGCCAACGTCGTTCCCTCGAAGGTCGTCCTGCTGATCGATGCACGCGCCGAGGTCCGCAACGACATGGAAGCCTTCTGTGAGTGGCTGGACGAGCACGTCATTAAGTTAGCTATCGCTTACGGAGTATCGATCAAGAGCCCCATGCGGGTTTCGGATAACCGTCCGACGCCGAGCGATGCCGGACTGCTGAAGACACTTGAAAGGGCATGTGGAACCGTCGGCGCCAGGCACCGCCGAATGGCATCGGGCGCCGGCCACGACATGGCCTGGATTGCCAAGGTCGCGCCAGCAGCCATGATCTTCGTACCTTGCAAGGAGGGGCGCAGCCACTCCGCCGACGAATGGGCCGAGAACGACGACATCGCGCTTGGGGCGGCCGTGCTTTTCGAAGCCGTCTTGGACATGGACAAGAGCTTGAAGCAGGAGAATGCCTGATGGGACGCATACTGGTTGAGAAGGACGTCGAAGCAGCGGTCAAGGGCGGGTCGGTCTATGCCGCCGGTGGCGGCGGCTGGGCGGATCACGGCCGCATGCTCGGCTATGCCGCAGTCAACGTCGGCAAGCCGGAACTTGTATCGATCGACGAGTTGAAAGATGACGACTGGATCGCGACGGCCGCCGCGATCGGCGCGCCCGCCTCCACGACACCCTGGGAAATGCAGGGCATCGACTATGTGAAGGCCGTGCAGTTGCTGCAGGAAGAGCTCGGCGAGAGACTGTCCGGCCTGATCATCGGCCAGAACGGCAAGTCGTCGACGCTGAACGGCTGGCTGCCCTCCGCCATTCTCGGAACCAAGGTCGTCGACGCCGTCGGCGATATCCGCGCGCATCCGACCGGCGACATGGGCTCGATCGGCATGGCTGGCTCGCCTGAACAGATGATCCAGACGGCGGTTGGCGGCAACCGCGCCGAGAACCGATACATCGAGCTTGTCGTGAAGGGAGCCACAGCGAAGATCTCGCCGATTCTTCGGGCGACTTCCGACCAGTCGGGCGGCTTCATCGCCAGCTGCCGCAACCCGCTGCGCGCCTCCTATGTGCGTACCCACGCAGCACTTGGCGGCATCTCGATGGCATTGGCACTGGGCGAGGCGATTATTGCCGCTGAGAAGAAAGGCGGTTCAGCCGTGATCGACGCCATCTGCAAGACAACAGGCGGCCACATCCTGGCCGAAGGTATCATCACCAAGAAGGACGTCGTCTATACCAAGGAGGCATTCGACATCGGCACGATCGTCGTCGGCTCCGGCGACAAGGCGGTGACCATGCATGTGATGAATGAATACATGGCCGTCGACGACCTCGAGGGCAAACGGATCGCCACCTTCCCCTCGGTCATTACGACGCTCTCGCCCGAGGGAGAACCACTGAGTGTCGGTCAGTTGGAGAGCGGCATGCATGTGTTCATCCTGCATGTGCCGATGAGCATCATTCCGCTGTCGGCAAGCGTTCTCGACCCGACCGTCTATCCTCCGGTGGAAAAGGCGATGGGGATCGAACTTGCCCGCTACGCGCTGGCCGCGAAAGCCTGAGGCGCGCCCGATTCCGACACGGCAAGCGAAGATAGAGGAACAACCAAGATGCTGAAGCCCAATCCACGTCATCCGAAATTTCCGATTCCGGGCGGGCCGGAGCTGCGCGCCAAGGGTTGGCGGCAGGAGGCACTCCTCCGCTTGCTCGAGAACGTTCTCTCCGTCGGAGAGGATCCGGACAATCTCGTGGTCTACGCCGCGCTCGGCAAGGCCGCGCGAAGCTGGGCGGCGCACAAGGGCATCGTCAAGGCGCTGACTGAAATGGACGAGGACCAGACGCTGCTGATCCAGTCCGGCAAGCCGATTGGCCTTGTGAAGACGCATGCGAAGGCACCGCTTGTCATCATGGCGAACTGCAACATTGTCGGGCAATGGGCGAAGGCCGAGGTCTTCTACGAGCTGCAGCGGAAGGGGCTGATCTGCTGGGGCGGGCTGACGGCTGGCGCCTGGCAGTACATCGGCAGCCAGGGCGTCATCCAGGGCACCTATGAAATCTTCATGCGCATTGCAGAGCGCCGGTTCGGTGGGGACCTTTTCGGGCGCTTCGTGCTGACGGCGGGGCTCGGCGGCATGGGCGGCGCACAGCCGCTTGCCGGCCGCATGGCGGGTGCGGCCATCCTCTGCGTCGACATCGATCCCGAGCGCGCCAAGAAGCGCCAGGAGATCGGCTACCTGCAGGAAGTCGCACCGGATCTTGATACGGCACTCTCGATGATCGATGCTGCCGTGAAGGAAAAGCGGGCGCTTTCAGTCGGCCTCGTCGGCAATGCGGCGGAAATCTATCCCGAAATCGCCAGGCGTGGCATCGTGCCGGATATCGTTACCGACCAAACATCCGCGCACGACCTCGTCTATGGCTATGTGCCGAAGGGCATGAGCCTCGCGCAGGTGCGCGAGCTGCGCGACGAGGGCCAGGGGCAGCTGATGGCGGCAAGCCGCGCTTCGATCGTGCAGCATGTGACGGCGATGCTGGACTTCCAGAAAAAAGGTGCTGAAGTCTTCGACAACGGCAACCTTATTCGCACACAGGCCAAGGAAGGCGGCGTCGCCAACGCCTTCGATATTCCGATCTTCACCGAAGCCTATCTGCGGCCGCTCTTTGCCCGGGCAATCGGCCCCTTCCGCTGGATGGCACTGTCCGGCGAAGAAAGCGACATCGCCCGGATCGACGATCTGCTGCTCGAGATGTTCCCAGACAACAAGATCATCACCAACTGGATCCGGCTGGCGCGCGAGCACGTGCCCTTCGAGGGCTTGCCGGCGCGCATCGCCTGGCTCGGCCATGGTGAGCGCACGATGCTGGCCCGCCGGGTCAACGAACTGGTCGCAAGCGGTGAGCTGAAAGGTCCGGTCGCCTTCTCGCGCGATCATCTTGATGCCGGTGCGATGGCGCATCCGAACATCATGACCGAGCGGATGAAGGACGGCTCCGACGCGATTGCCGATTGGCCGCTGATCGATGCGATGATGCTTTGCTCGTCGATGGCCGATCTCGTGGTCGTACATTCGGGCGGCGGCGGCTATGCCGGCTACATGACGAGCTGCGGCGTGACCGTCGTGGCCGATGGCACCGATGCCGCCGACGAGCGGCTCGACCATGCGCTCACCAACGACACGGCGCTTGGGGTCATGCGCTATGCCGATGCCGGCTATGAAGAGGCGCTGGACGAGGTGGCAAAAAAGGACGTCCCCTATATCCGCTTGGGATAGGAGCGGCGACCCGGTTTCTTCGTCGGATTGCGCTACGACGTGGCGCAACGGACCAATCAGAAGTCATTGATGTCTGATAAATATCGGACATCGATTCGACCCTGCCCTCCCATGAACGGACTTGCCATGCAGCCCCGCGCCTACGGTATCCTCCTCGTCGGCATCGCCACGATCATGTGGAGCACGGCGGGCCTCTTCGTGCGGGCGCTCGATCTCGACATCTGGACCGTGCTCGGCTGGCGCTCGGTGTTTGGCGGGCTGACGCTTGCGATCATCACCTTTGCGAAGAAGCGGATCAGTGCGGAGCCGGGCAAGGTGCCGCTCTACTTCTACCCCCTCTTCGGGCTGATGGCCGCCATTTCGATGTATGGCTATGTCGGCGCGCTGAAGCTGACGACAGTGGCCAACGTCCTTGCAATCTATGCCACCGTGCCTTTCGTCGCTGCAGCCATCGCCTATATCTGGCTGAAGGAGACGATCAGTCGTCGCGTGCTCATCGCCAGCCTCATTGCCTTTGTCGGCGTGGTGATCGTCGCCGGCTTCGGCGCAAGGCCCGAGGATATCGCTGGCAACGCGCTGGCGTTTCTGATGACGCTGACCTTCAGCATTCTGCTCGTAGCAGCGCGGCGCTATCCCGCGCTGCGGCTCGCACCGGTCAATGCGCTGGGGTCTGGCTTCTGCGTGCTGCTTTGCTTGCCCCTGATGTCCCACACGCTGCCGAGCTGGCAGGAGATCGCAGTGCTCGCAGTCTTTGGGTCGACAACATCAGGGATCGCCTATCTGCTGTTCATGACCGGCGGCCGCTATATCCCGTCCAGTGAGGCCGGGCTGATCGGACTGCTTGATGTCGTGCTCGGCCCACTCTGGGTTTGGCTCGCCTTCTCGGAGACACCTTCTGTTTCGACAATCATCGGCGGCGTCATCATCCTGATTGCCGTTTTCTGGTATCTCTGGAGCGGGATGAGAGGAACCCAGCAGCCGCGACGCACGCTCAAGAACGTGTAGCCAGCTTACGGCTCGCGAACGTTTGTCCTACCGTTTCGCGAGCCTTGCCGCGACGAGCGCCGCGACCATGCCAAGTGCCAGCAGTGACAGGGTAAAGATCACAACGGCATTCCAGCCATCGGCGCCCCAGAAATAGCCGCCGACAGAACCGGCAACGCTTGAGCCGATATAGTACGACAGCAGGTAGAGTGCGGAAGCATGTCCCTTCGTGCCACGCGCCAGCCGGCCGACGAGCGCGCTCGCCACAGAGTGAGCGATGAAGAAGCCCGAAGTCAGCAGCACAATCCCAAGGACGATCAGCGGCAATGAGGAGGAAAGGGTTACCGCAACACCGGCGGCGGCAACGGCAATACCGGCCGGCAGGACGATGAAGTGGCCGATCCGATCCCCCAGCAATCCGGCGATCCAGGAGGCCGCGATACCGAAGAGATAGACCGTGAAGATCAGGCCAAGCTCGGTCTGGTTGAGATTGTATGGTGACTGGACAAGGCGGAACCCGATGTAGTTATAGACGGTCACGAAAGTGCCCATGGCGAGAAAGCCGATTGCGAAGAGCAGCGGCAACGCCGGATTGCCGATATGACCGACCCAGGCCCTCGCATGAAACCGGGCGTCAAAACCCTTTTGCGGTGTAAAATTGCGCGATGCGGGCAGCAGCAAGAAGAAGCCGATTGCGGCGGCAAGGCCAAGTACGCCGAGCGCGCCCAACGCGATACGCCAGGAGAAGAACTCGGCCAGCGTGCCGGTCACAACACGGCCGGCCATACCGCCGAAGGCGTTGCCAGCGATATAAAGGCCCATCGAAGCGCCAAGGCCACGCGGATCGATTTCCTCGGAGAGATAGGCCATCGCCACCGCCGGCACGCCGCCGAGCAACAGCCCTTCCAGAGCACGGATAACCAAGAGCGCATGCCAGCTTGGCACCAGAGCGCAGGCAATCGTGCAAAGGGCCGCACCGAGCAGAGAGGCGAACATCAAGCTGCGACGGCCGAAGCTTTCCGAGACCGCCGCGGCGCAGAAGATCGCGAAGGCAAGGAAGCCGGTCGAGAGCGACAAGGACAATGAACTTGCGGCCGGACTGATGCCGAAATCCGTGGCAAAGATCGGCATCAGCGGCTGCACGCAATAGAGCAGCGAGAACGTGGCAAAGCCGGAGAGAAAGAGCGCAAGGCTCGCCCGCCGATAGGACGGCGTGCCGCGCAGCAGGAACTGTTTTTCCTGCGGATCGGCTACGGTACTCACCACCTTCAGATGAGGGCGGGACTGGATTTCCAGGGAATCTGGCTGATTGTCTGCGACGCGTGGCATGGGGGACCAACCTTTCACGCCTTTCGATCTAGCCAGCGACGCATCATTTGTCCAATATATGAAACTTGCATTCTTGATATGTTTTGGAGATACCTATGGAGCTGCGGCATATCCGCTATTTCCTTGCTGTGGCAGAGGAAGGAAATTTTACCCGCGCAGCCGCAAAGCTTGGGATCGGCCAACCGCCGCTCAGCCAGCAGATCCGTGATCTCGAGAACGAGATCGGTGCGGCGTTGTTTCATCGGGTTCCGCACGGCGCGGAACTGACCGAGGCGGGCATCGCCTTTCTGCCGGAGGGTCGGGCCGCCATTGCGGCTGCCGAGAAGGCGAAGCTCGCCGCCCAACGCGCAACACGGGGAGAGACGGGCCGCCTGGCACTCGGCTTCACCGCATCATCGGCGTTCAACACGGCAGTCAGTGGCACGATCCGTCGCTTCCGCGGAAAATGGCCGGACGTAAGCCTCTCGCTCACCGAAATGAACAGCAATTGGCTGATGGAAAAGCTGCTGCGACAAGAGATCGACGTCGCGTTCATCAGGCCGGGGTTGGAAGATCCGAGGGATGTCACCCTGAAGCGGCTGGCAGACGAACCGATGCTGATCGCACTGCCGGCGCATCATCCGCTGGCAAGGTTTGACAAGCTGCCTCTCTCGTCGCTTGCCGGCGAGCCATTCATCCTCTTCCCCAGAACGGTCGGCCTCAGTCTCTACGATGACATCGTGCGTGGGTGCCGCGATGCCGGTTTCGAACTCGTGGTGACGCAGGAAGCACCGCAGATCCCATCGGTCATCAATCTTGTTGCCGCCGATCTTGGCGTGTCGATCGTACCGGCCTCGATCGCGCATCTTGCTCTCGACGGTGTTGCCTATCGTCCGATCGGGGGGCCGCCGCTGGTGGCGCGTCTCGGGCTTGCTATGCTGAAGGCGCAGCGTTCGCGCGTCGCCGCCAATCTGATGAGCTTGATCTAATCAACCGGCGGGGTCCCAGTAGGGCGGATCACCGAAGGTCTTGCGAAGGTGCTCGGCAACAGCGCGCAACTTGGCAGAGGGATTGCGACCCTCGGGATGCGCCATGTAGATGAATTCCGCTTCCGGTCTGTAGCCGACATCGATCTCCTGCAACTGCCCGGTGCTGATCGCCGGTCCGGCAATGAAGGCGGGAAGCAGCGCAATGCCGAGACCGGCGGCGGCGGCATCGCGGATCATGTCGCCGTTGTTCATGCCGACGGCCTGGCTTGCGCGCACGACAATGGCACCATCCGGCGTCTGGAACCGCCAATCCGCAACGCCCCGGTTGGTATAGAAGATACCCTTGTGGCCATCGAGATCGGCAAGCGACTTCGGCACACCATGGCGGCTGAGATAGTCCGGCGAGGCGACCAAAAGCCGACGGCTGCGGCTAAGCTTCCACACCACCAGCCGGGAATCGACGATCGGGCCATGGCGGACAACGGCATCATACCCCTCCGAGGAGACATCGACGCGGCGGTCGTCGATGTCGAGCACCAGCTGGATTTCCGCATGCGCGGCCAGGAAGGGATAGAGCGCGGGGCCGAGATGCATACGCCCGAAGGTCACGGGGGCGGCGATGCGAAGCGGACCGGACAGCGTGCCGCGGCGAACTGCCATCTCGGCGGTGGCTTCCTCGATTTCCTGAACGATCCGTGTCGCACGCTCCAGAAAGGCCGCCCCGTCTTCCGTCAGCGTGAGTTTTCGCGTGGTACGATGCAGGAGCACACCACCGAGCGATCGTTCGAGTTCCGCCAGCCGCTCGCTGACGACGGATTTGGAAAGCCGCAGACGTCGCGCGGCCTCGCTCACCGAGCCGGATTCCACGACGGCCACAAAAGCCGTTATCCCCTCAACCCTAATCATCGTTCGGCAAATCCGAATTCGAGTTCCATCATTTGGAGACTAATCCGAACGAAAAGAAAATGCCATCTTCTGCTCATCGAAAGGGACGGCAATCGCCATCCCAAACCCAAACTGGAGATGGAACAATGAACCGCTTGAATGGAAAAGTCGCCATCGTCACCGGCGCAAGCTCCGGCATTGGCCGCGCAACGGCCACGCTCTTTGCATCAGAAGGCGCAAAGGTCGTCGTCGGCGCCCGCCGCAAGGCCGAACTTGATAGCCTGGTCGAGGAGATCAAGGCTGCCGGTGGAGAGGCTGTTGCTGTGGCCGGCGACGTACGCTCGGAAGAGTATCACCAGGCGCTCGTCGCCACCGCCGTTGACCGCTACGGCAAGCTCGACATCGCCTTCAACAATGCCGGCATCCTTGGCGAAGCTGGCCCGAGCACCGGTGTTTCGGAAGCCGGATTCGCCGAAGCGCTGACGATCAATCTGACTGCCTCCTTCCTGGCCGCCAAGCATCAGATCGGCCAGATGGAAAAGAATGGCGGCGGCTCCGTCATCTTCACCTCCACCTTCGTCGGCTACAGCTTCGCCTTCCCCGGCGTTGCCGCCTATGCCGCCAGCAAATCGGGCCTTATCGGCTTGACGCAGGCGCTCGCCGCCGAGTTCGGCCCCAAGAACGTCCGCGTCAACGCCGTTCTGCCGGGTGCGGTCGATACGGACATGTATCGCGAGATGAACGATACTGAGGGCAAACAGAGCTTCATCACCAATCTACATGCGCTGAAGCGCGTTGCTGCGCCGGAAGAGCTTGCCCGCTCGGTGCTCTACTTCGCATCCGATGACTCAAGCTTCGTCACCGGCACGGCCTCGCTCGTCGACGGCGGCGCTTCGATCACCCGCACCTGAGTTCGAAAGATATCAGCTATCCGCTCTGACCGGAGAGATTTTCGGGGAAGAGCGGATCGCGCGGCTAGCAATTGCAATCGCATCCTCCCAACATCAATCGGATCACAAGGACACTACGACAATGGCACGCCTACAGAACAAGACGGCCCTCATCACCGGCGGCACCAGCGGCATCGGGCTCGAAACCGCCCGTCAATTCATTTCCGAAGGCGCCCGTGTCGCCATCACCGGCAGCAGCGCCAAGAGTGTCGAGGCAGCTCGCGCCGAGCTCGGCGACAAGGCATTGGTCATACAGGCGGATGCCGGCAACGCTGCCGGCCAGAAGGTCGTCGCCAGCGCGATCAAGGATGCCTTCGGGCACCTCGACATCCTCTTCATCAATGCCGGCGTGGCCGAGTTCGGCCCACTCGAACAATGGAGCGAAGAAGCCTTCGACAAATCTATCGCGATCAACGTCAAGGGCCCGTTCTTCCTGATCCAGGCACTGTTGCCGTTGTTTTCCAAGCAGGCTTCGATCGTTCTCAACACCTCGATCAATGCCCATATCGGCATGCCGAATTCGAGCGTCTACGCACTGACCAAGGGCGCGCTGCTGACGCTGGCCAAGACGCTCTCCGGTGAACTGATCGGCCGCGGCATTCGCGTCAACGCCGTCAGCCCGGGCCCGATCGCGACGCCGCTCTATGGCAAGTTCGGCATGTCGGAAGCCGACGCCAAGGCGATGGCTTCGCAGATCCAGGCGCAAATCCCGGTAGGCCGGTTCGGCGATGCCGGCGAAGTGGCAAAGACCATCATCTTCCTCGCCTCCGATGAGGCCGCCTACATCGTCGGCAGCGAACTCGTCATCGATGGCGGGATGAGCAACCTCTGAGGACCGAGACCCCGGAAGAGGATGCATGAGAAAGGCCGCGGAACCTCTCCTCCGCGGTCTTTCTGTTGTCCTGGGACTGGGCCGCGACGCAAGCGCGGCCGCTCCCCTCAACTCGATCGCAACCTTCTGGATCGAACATAGAGCCAATCCAGGCCCAGCATGACGATGAGCGACAGGCCTACGAGCGGAAAGATGATCCCGCCGATGGCGAGGATCGCGATCAGGCCGCGAAATACGCGTCTGTCCGCCGGCAGGGGCGGCACGCCGAGCGAGCCGACCGGACGCCGCTTCCACCACATGACAGCGGCCGAGACGGCGAGCAAGATGATCGCTACACAGGCAGCCAGCAGCACGAGCTGGTTCAGCAGACCGAACTCCTGGCCCATATGCACATTGATGCCCCACTCCAGCGATTTGCCGAGCGGACCGTAGTCGGCATAGCTCATATCGATCAGCGGCTTGCCGGAGTACTGATCGAGATGTACGACCCGCTGCTGCGAGAGATCGTCCGGATAGACCGAACCGGTAAACACCCCATCCGCGTCGTTCGGTATGTTGACGGCGTAACCCCGGTGCAGGCCAAGACGATCGAAGGTGGCGACGGCGTCATCGAGGCCAATCGGCTGTGCATGGTGGTCGTGCCCTGACGACTGCGGCACTTGCGCCTGCTCCAGCGACCACGAGGTCTTGGCCACATGATCAAGATGCTCGTCGGACATCGGCACTGCGACGCGTACGCCGGCGGGATAGCCGAAGTTGTTGCCGTTGGCCCAGTCGTTGACCTTGCCGCCCCAGACGCCGGACCACGGCATTCCTGTGATCGCGAGGAAAACGATGAAGAAGCCGACGAAAAGCCCGGTGACCGCATGGGTGTCACGCCAGAAAACCCGCCGCTTGGGTGTGCCGCGAACGGAGAGAACACCGCCCGTCTGCAGGCGTGGCCACCAGAGGTAGATGCCTGTCGCAACCAGCAGAATCGACCAGCCGGCAGCGATCTCGATCAGCATGCGCGCATAGTTGCCGAAATATTTGAGGCTATGAAGGTACCGGATCGTCCACATCACGGTGCCGCGATCCGGCAGTGCCCCCAGCACCTTGGCGCTGTAGGGATCGACGTAGACCGCAAGGTTGCCATCCGCCTCCGTGCTGACGGTGATTTCAGCAGAGGAATCCGGCGTGCCCGGGTCGGTAAGCTTGACTGCGGTTCCGGGGTAAGCAGAAAGGGCAGCGGCCACCATCACGGAAGGTGCCGCGCGGTTTGCGGTTTGCTGTACTTCGACCCGCTTGAGATCGGAGTGGATCGCCGCGTCTATCTCATCCTTGAAGAGATAGAGCCCGCCGGTGATCGCCAGCGTGATCATGAAAGGCAGGACGAGAAGGCCCGCGTAAAAATGCCATCGCCAGACGGCGCGGTAGAGGTCAGAGGCGGAGCGCACCGAAGCGCCGACGCTCTCGCGACCGATGGTAAGATCGGACATGAATGTCTCCCAACGTAGGAAAATCGAGCCTCTGCGCGACGCGCGCGAGGTGGAGCGATGACGTCAGGCGGTGATGGGAGGTGCTCGTGGTTCAGCGATCCGCCCGCGCAAGGCGGGGGAAACGGCGGCATCGGTTCGGATCGTTTCGTCGATCGCGGCTTCGACTGCGATGTAGAGGGCGGTCGTCTGCCCGGCGAGAATTGCCGGCATGGCAGCCGATGCCAGACGGCAGAGCGTGCCGCACGGACACTCGGGCGCCTTCTTGGCCGGCAAATTGCCATGCCCGGTATTGTCGACGGCCGCCCCGTGTCCGCCCGAAGAACAGATGATCGCGAAGGGATCGGCAGCTGATGCCGCCATCGCACCTTGAGCAGTGCCGCTCAGGAGCCCTTGGATCAACAGCAGGCAGGCGACCAACAGCGCGACAGCGCTGGCCGATACACGATCCCGCAAGAAGCTCCGTATGGTCCCCATGCCTTGATTCATGACACAGGAGTACCGCCTTGTCACTGCGACCGATACGCTTCCGCTGCCGATTGCTTATTATTCCCCAAAGGCTTAGGGTTTGAGACAATCAGATACTCAATGGACGAACGCCATGGTTCTCAGCGGCAAACGCATCCTCCTCATCATATCGGGCGGGATCGCGGCCTATAAAAGCCTGGACCTGATCCGACGGCTCAGAGAGCGCGGTGCGTCGGTGCGACCGCTGATGACCAATGGTGCCCAAGAGTTCGTGACGCCGCTCGCCGTCGGAGCGCTTGCCGCCGACCATGTGTTCACCGATCTTTTCTCGCGTCAGGACGAGCAGGATGTCGGGCATATCCGACTCGCACGCGACTGCGATCTCGTGCTGATTGCTCCGGCGACGGCGGACCTGCTTGCCAAGATGGCGAACGGCCTTGCGGACGACCTTGCCTCGACGGCGCTGCTTGCGACCGACCGACCAGTGCTCGCGGCGCCTGCCATGAACCCGCACATGTGGGCGCATCCGGCAACGAAGCGCAACGTCGAGACCCTGCGCGGCGACCGTATCCGTTTCGTCGGACCGATGTCGGGCGAGATGGCGGAGAGCCGCGAAGCGGGCATCGGGCGGATGGCCGAGCCGCTCGAGATCGTTGCTGCCGTGGAGGCGTTGCTAAGCGATGGGCCGAAGCCGCTTACCGGCCGCAAGGCGATTGTGACGTCGGGACCAACGCATGAGCCGATCGACCCCGTGCGCTACATCGCCAATCGCTCCTCCGGTCGCCAGGGACACGCTATTGCTTCGGCGCTTGCTGCGCTTGGCGCGGATGTGACGCTCGTTTCCGGGCCAGTTTCCATTCCTGATCCCATGGGTGTGAAGGTCATCCACGTCGAACGCGCGGACCAGATGCGCGACGCCGTTCTTGCCGCGCTTCCCGCCGACGTCGCGGTGATGGTAGCGGCCGTCGCCGACTGGCGTGTGGCGTCTGCCTCCGACCAGAAGATCAAGAAGCACCCGGGCGAATCCATTCCGACGCTTGCGCTAACTGAGAACCCCGACATTCTGAAAACGGTCGGGCATCACACGATGCGGCCAAAACTGGTGATCGGCTTTGCCGCCGAGACCCAGGAAGTCGAGAGCAATGCCCGGACGAAGCTTGAACGCAAGGGAGCTGATATCATCGTCGCCAACGATGTTTCGCCTGCAACAGGCATCATGGGCGGGCTTCGCAACAGGGTGAAGATCGTCGCGCGCAGCGGCATCGAGCAATGGCCGGACCTGGCGAAGGACGAGGTTGCGACCAGGCTCGCGGCGCTGATCGCCGAACGGCTCAAGCAGTGATGGCAAGGGGCGCACTTCTTGCCACCGACTGCGCCGGATGGAACGGCGCGATGTCGAGGCCATTGTCGCCAAGAACGACTGCGCTGCCATCCGGAATTTCCGCCCAGGCATCGACATCGTCGTTGAGCGGCTCGGATACCAGGCAATAGCCCCTGCCGACAGGAGAGGCGTAGAGCGTTGGCGCCTTGCGGTCGGTCGCGTAGCGGATCGCATAGAGTGACTTGCCATCGGAAAAGGCGGCCGTGTAGCGCACCAAGGCTGAACCCAGGATGTTTTCGGCAAGGCCCTCGACGAAGCGGATCATCTCCGCCATGGCTGCCATCGGCGTCTGGCGCAGGCCAAACTGCAGGGCAAGCAGGAACATCAGTTCGGAATCGGTGGTGCCGCCGCGGGCGTTGAAGAGTTCATCATCAAGCATGGCCTCCATGGGCCGGCGCAGGCGCTCGAAGCCGGAGATCTGGCCGTTATGCATGAAGGACCAGTTGGCGAAGGCAAAGGGATGGCAGTTGTCGCGCCGGGTGCCGCCGCCCGTTGCCGCCCGCACATGCGCGAGAAACAACGGCGAGCGAATCTGCCGCGCCAGGCTCTTCAGATTGCAGTCTGACCAGGCCGGCAGAGTATCGCGGTAGCGCCCCGGTTCCGGCCGGTCGCCATACCAGGCTATTCCGAAGCCGTCGCCATTGGTCGGGGTTTTGGCGCGGGTGGCGCAATGCGATTGCTCGATCAGCGAGTGCGCGGGCGAGGACACCAGTTCCTCGAGGTAGAGGGGGTCTCCACGATAGGCTGCCCAGCGACACATGCTCTTTCCACTCCGGAACCCGCGCCATCGAGGCGGGAGAATGCTGAAACGCAACGTTGATTGTCGAATCCGATGGTTAACAAGATCCAAACAGGTATGCGGCTTGCAGGCGGAAGATGACAAATTTCTGACGGCTCACGCGATCAAATTGCGCGACGCCTCATGTTCTTTTGTGAACAGCATTCCCAAGGCCGCCGACTCGCGGGTCGCGCCAGCATCCTGAGCCGGCTTAATCCACAGATCGTGCGGTTACGACTTTAGTCGGAGCACTCTGACAGGAGCACATTGTAAAGATTGGCCTATTGCCGACGATAAGGAAGTAATGCCTCCTAACGAAGAAGATATCGTGGCCTCCGGGCCAAGGTTTTTCTTGCATCTCGGCCGAATCAACCTACCTTTCTATCTATCGACAACAGAACGAAAGGAAGGTGATCCAATGTCTAATGAGATTTCAGACCTCGTAAAAGGCATGGAAGTGGTGATGAAAGCGAGGCAGCCCTCGCTCTAGCCGCACCTTCCTAGGATCGCTTTGACGGTCCGGCTATTTACAGGCCAGAACTCATGGAAAGGGTCGCCTCGAGCGGCCCTTTTCATTTTCAGGCATGCGATTGACGAGAGCCGCGATCCCGAGTAATTCGTAAAGTCATCAGATGACTTTACGAATTAGAACAATGCAGCCACTTCCAAAAACGAAGCTTGCCGACACGGCCATTGAGGCAATCCGGGCCGAAGTCCTGGGGAAACGATGGGCCGTTGGCGAGAAATTGCCCAACGAGGCAACCCTTTCGTCAATGCTCTCTGTGAGCCGAGGCACCATTCGCGAGGCCGTGCGCGTGCTCGTCTCGCAGGGTCTGCTCGAAACCCGGCAGGGCTCGGGAACCTATGTCCTCTCGATAACCGACACGCGGCTGCCGCTCACCATGGCGCGCCGCGCCAGCCTGCGCGATCTCTTCGAAGCGCGTTGCGCGCTCGATGTCGAAGCGGCGCGACTGGCGGCGGTGCGACAAACGCCTGAGATCGTTGCGGAGTTGCGAAGTCTTCTTGCCCGGCGTGGCAATTTCGACGGCGGCGACAAGAACGTCTTCATCGAACGCGATCTTGCCTTCCACAAGGCGGTCATTGCCGCGTCCGCCAACCGCGCGATGATCGAAATCTACGAGTTCTTTTCCGCCTCGATTGCCGACACGATCGAGGCGACACTGGGCGAGGAGATCCCCGAGCCGGATATGCAGGCGCATGCCGATATCATCGACGCAATCGCAACCGGCGATCCGCAGCAGGCCGACGCGGCAGTTCGCCGCTTCATGGCTCCCATCATCAGCGCACTCGACCGGATGCTTCTTTCGTGACCACGCCCCTCCAGGATTCCACGCACGTCTACGACCTTGCGGACGAGCAACTCATCGACGCCGAAGCCGATAGCGTCCCGCCACCGCAGCCCCCGGTGGGCAGCAGCGCGGCGGTACGTCTCCTCCTTGGGGCCAGCCTTGTCCTCATCGCCTTCAACTTGCGCCCCGTCTTCTCCAGCGCCTCGGCACTGCTGCCCGAAATCAAGACGGAACTCGGGCTCTCGTCGCTCGGTGCCAGCTTGCTGACCACCCTGCCCGTCGTCTGCCTCGGCGCTTTTTCGCCACTGGCGCCGCGGCTCGCCCAACGGATCGGGGCGGAACGGACGCTTCTCGGAGTGCTCGTCCTGCTGGCGCTCGGCACGGCTCTCCGCGGTTTTTCATCCATTCCGCTGCTCTTCGTCGGCACCGCGCTTGCTGGTGCCTGCATCGCTGTCGGGAACGTGCTGCTGCCCGGCTTGGTCAAGCGTGACTTTGCCGATCGCGCGGCACTGATGACGGGCTTCTACACGATGGCGCTATGTGCCGGCGCGGCGAGCGCGGCAGGCTTCACGCTGCCGCTCGAGCGCATTCTCGGCGGCTCACTCTCGGGCGCATTGGCCGCGTGGGGGTTGCCTGCGCTGGTTGTCGCGATGATCTGGCTGCCGCAGGTTCTGTCCACGAAGAACCAGGTCAAGCGTAGCGGCTTTTCTGTCCAAGGGCTCTGGCGCGATCGCCTCGCCTGGCAGGTTACGCTCTTCATGGGATTGCAATCAGCGCTGGCCTACTGCGTCTTCGGCTGGCTCGTGCCAATCCTGCGCGAGCGAGGTCTTGATGGCGTCACCGCGGGAGCAATCGTCTCGGTCTCGGTGATGGTTCAGGCGGCGGCGTGCCTGGTTGCGCCCCACATCGCAGTCAGGGGCAAGGACCAGCGGGTGATCAATGCGTCGCTCTGCGTCGTCGCGGTCGTCGCCCTGCTCGGTCTGCTGTTCGCACCGCTGTCGACGGTCTGGGTCTGGGCCGCCCTCCAGGGCATTGGCCAGGGCGGGCTGATTGCGGTCGCCATGACGACGATCGTGCTGCGGTCGCGCGATCCGCATGTCGCCGCCCACCTCTCCGGGATGGCACAGTGCGTTGGTTATCTTCTTGCCGCCATAGGACCGCTCGTGGTCGGGCTGATCCGCGGCTGGACCGGCAGCTTTGCATGGTCGGCAGTGCTTTTCGTCGCGCTTGGCCTCGGCGCCGCGATCAACGGCTGGAATGCCGGTCGCGCGCAATATGTCAACGCACGGACAATCGAAAAGGCGGGCTGACGTCCGCCTCACCATCTGTTGATTTCTCCCCCGTCGAGGCGATGTTAGGCTGACACCTCCATGCCGCCTGCTCCGGAGGAGAAGTCTTGCGTTTCCTATCCGCCATCCTGCTCGCAACCGCTTTGCTTACCGCCCCCGCATTCGCACAGGCCAGCAGGAGTGAAGCCACCTCGCAGAGTGCATCCAGCGACGGCGTATTGAGGTTGTTGCCGGGCGATTCAGTCACAGAGCACACGATGACAATCGGTGGGCGGACTATCGACTACGTGGCCACGGCCGGCACATTGGATCTCTTTGCACAGGACGGCTCGAAGGCAGGCGCCATATTCTATACGGCTTACGTCGCCAAGAACGGAGCGACCGACCGCCCATTGACCTTTGCCTTCAATGGCGGACCGGGCGCCGCATCGGCCTTTCTGCATCTTGGGCTTGTCGGACCACGTATCCTCGACTTCGGCCCAGATGGCGACGATGGAGCCGACGCCAAATTGACCGACAATGCGTTGAGCTGGCTTGATTTTACCGACCTCGTTCTCATCGACCCGATCGGTACGGGCTGGAGCCGAACCGCCAGGGCCGACGACGCCTCCAAATACTACAGCGTCAACGCCGACACGGAGAGTATCGCAAAGGCGATTGCTCTCTACGTCGCCCACAATAACCGCTCCGGTTCGCCCAAATATCTCCTTGGCGAGAGCTACGGCGGCTTCCGCGCCGCCAAGGTCGCTGGCGCGTTGAAGGACAGCCAGGGCATTATCGTTTCCGGCGCTATCATGCTCTCGCCGCTGCTCGAAGCTCAACTGATGTTCAATGCCGACCAGTTCGCGCTCGGAGCGGCACTGGAATTTCCGTCGCTTGCGGCGGCGAACATGGACAGGCGCAACAGTTTCGATGAGGCGCAGCAGCGCGACGCCGAGAAATTTGCGTTGGGCGACTACCTGACAACGCTTGCCGGCCCGCCGCCGACCGGCGAGGCGGCAAACGCCTTCTACGGCAAGATTGCCGGAATGACCGGCATTCCCGAGGATGTCGTGGCGAAGAATCGCGGCTTCCTTGGAAGCGCCTATGCCAAGCGATCCGGCGAAGGCGACGGCCAGGTGGTAAGCCCTTACGATGCAGCGTTCTCGACACCCGATCCTTACCCGGAGTCGGACTATGACCGCGGTGACGATGCGATCCTCGACGGGTTCACCCGCGCCTATGGCGGCGCCTTCGCCGACTACGCCCGCAACGAACTCGCCTTCAAAACGGAAATGACCTATTCGCTGCTCGATAGCGATGTCAGCCGCAAGTGGGAATGGAGCGGGCGTGGTGGCGGCTCGCGGCTGCAGGCGAGCGTCACCGACGACATCCGCCAGCTGCTCGCATCCAACCCGAAGTTCCGCCTGTTGATTGCTCACGGCTACAGCGATCTCGTCACCCCCTATGGCGTCAGCCGCTACGTCGTCGATCACTTGCCGACCTCGCTTGCCGGCGAACGGGTGGCACTGAAGGTCTACCGTGGCGGGCACATGTTCTATACGCGAGCGGATCAGCGCGCGGCCTTTACAGCCGACGCAAAAGCGTTCTTCACGGTCCACTCGGGTTCCGACCCAGCCGATTGATTACGCTGCGTTCTTTGATTTTGCTCATATTTTCGCCCGCGGCGCTTCGTCGGCAGTGGAACCGGACGACACTCGAAAACATGAGATCTTCTCGCATTGCTTGACAGCTAGGGTTGTCTTCGGTGGATGCCGACATAGTTAAGCCTCCATGTCGTACCCGAGTGAGCCAATATCCGCCATGACGCCGCAAGCGGTCTCAGGGCGGAGCGAATTGCTGAGCGCTCTTTCGTTCTCACCTCAAGACTGCGCTCTTTTTCTTGATATCGATGGAACGCTCCTCGATCTGGCCGAGGTGCCGGATGCCATCGTTGTACCACCGTCGCTGCCGGTCGCCCTTGATGCGGTATCGCGGAAGCTCGGAGGAGCGCTGGCCCTGGTGACCGGCAGAGCGCTGGCCTATGCCGACGAGCTGTTCGCGCCATTTGGATTTCCGATCGCCGGCCTGCATGGCGCCGAACTGCGCCGACCCGATGGCAGTGTCATCAGGGCCGAGAGCACCGCTGCACTCGATGAAGTGAAGGCGGACCTCCGCAAGGCGACGAAAGGCATGGAAGGCGTCCTCGTCGAAGACAAGGGGGCAGCCGTTGCCGCCCACTACCGGCTTGCGCCGCAGTGGCAAGCGGAATTGGAACCGCTCATGACACAGCTGCTGTCCAAGGCCGGGCCGAGCTGGACCTTGCAGCGGGGCAAGATGGTATTCGAGATCCGCCCCGCCAGCGCCGACAAAGGAAGCGCTGTCGAGGCGTTTCTATCGATGCCGCCATTTGCAGGCAGACGTCCGATCACCATCGGTGACGATGTAACCGATGAGGCAATGTTCCACGCCGCCAATCGCCAAGGCGGTCTCTCCGTTCGGGTGGGCTCCCCCTCCGAAACGGCCGCCGCGCTAACGTTGCCCTCTGCAGCGGCAGTGCGGGAACTCATTGGGCAGCTCGCCGTTTGAACCAGGCACTGATGTGCTGCCCCTCCCAGGAAAGGAATCCCTGTGTCCCGTCTCGTCATCGTTTCCAATCGCGTGCCCGCCCCGACAAAAGAGGGGGCGGCTTCCGCTGGCGGCCTGGCCGTGGCGCTGAAAGCGGCATTGGAACAGCGCGGTGGCATCTGGATGGGCTGGTCCGGAAAGTCGAGCGAAAACAACGAGCCCGGCCCGCTCTCCCTGACGGAAGAAGGCAAGATCACCTACGCCCTGACCGATCTCACCGGCAAGGATGTCGAGGAGTATTACCACGGCTTCGCCAACCGGGTCCTTTGGCCGATCTGTCACTACCGGCTGGATCTCGCGGAATACGGTCGCAAGGAAATGGCAGGGTACTTCCGCGTCAACCGCTTCTTCGCGCATCGGCTGGCACCGCTGCTGCGGCCGGACGATATCATCTGGGTGCACGACTACCACCTGATCCCGCTTGCCGCGGAACTCAGGCAGATGGGCTTCAAGAATCGGATCGGCTTTTTCCTGCATATCCCGTGGCCGCCCGCTGATGTGCTCTACACCATGCCGGTTCACGAGGAGATCATGCATGGTCTGGCGGCCTACGATCTCGTCGGCTTCCAGACCGATCATGATCTGGAAAACTTCGCCGGCTGCCTGCGGCGCGAGGACATGGGCGATGCGGTTGGCGATGGCCGGTTCACCGCAAATGACAAGTTTTTCAAGGGCGGGGCCTATGGCATCAGCATCGAGACGGCTGCATTCGCCGAGTTCGCCAAGAGGGCGGGCAGCCATCATCTGGTACAGAGGGCGCGGCAGAGTATCAGGGATCGCGACCTCATTATCGGCGTCGATCGGCTGGACTACTCCAAGGGCATCACGCAGCGCCTCGATGCCTTCGAGCGCTTCATCCTCAACAATCCGGCTCATCAGCGGCAAGTCACCTATCTCCAGATCACGCCGAAATCCCGCTCGGAGGTGCCTGAATACGAACAGATGCAGCGCACCGTCGCCGAGCAGTCAGGCCGGGTGAACGGCGCCCTTGGGACGGTGGATTGGGTGCCGATCCGCTATATCAACCGCTCCGTCAGCCGCCCGATCCTGGCCGGCCTCTACCGACTGGCAAAGGTTGGACTGGTCACACCGCTTCGTGACGGCATGAACCTCGTAGCAAAGGAGTACGTCGCCGCCCAAGACCCGGAGGATCCCGGCGTGCTGGTGCTCTCGCGCTTCGCCGGCGCGGCCCGCGAACTGAAGAAAGGCGCACTGCTCGTCAATCCCTACGACATCGAGGGAACAGCCAACGCGCTGGCGCGGGCCTTGAATATGCCGCTTGAGGAACGCCAGGAACGTTGGCAGAAGATGATGGATCACCTGCTCGTGCACGATGTATCGCGCTGGTGCCAGGATTTCCTCGATGACCTCGTCGCTTGAAGGCGGCCTGGCGTCAGTTGATGCCCGCCTCTGCCATGAGCCACGCTGCAAGCAGATCGCTCTGGGCGTCTCGCGTGCGCGGCGGCAGCAACCAATAGCCCCGATCCGGTGCTTCCAGCGTGGCGCCAGCGGTCTTCAGCATCCCTGTTTCGAGCAGGGAGTCGACCAGACCCATCCATCCGATCGCAACGCCCTGTTCGCCGATTGCCGCCTGCACCACCAGCGAATAGGTATTGAAGCTGAGGTCGCCCTGCCCGGCTTGACCATCGCGGCGGACACCGAACTCCGCGAGATAGTGCCGCCAGTCGAACCAAGGCGACGGTTCCTCCGTGTCGAGGTGAATCAAGCGAGTCTTCGCTAGATCATCAGGCGTCGAGAGGGAGCCATAGCGATCGAGGAAGCCCTGGGTGCAGACCGGCGCGACCTTTTCCGGCAAGAGCAGAACCGCGCCGCGATCGAACTCGGATCGCCGACCAAAGACCACGGCAACGTCTCCATCGTCCGAACGACCTTTCTCCGTTCGTTGGGTCGCGACAATCTGAATGTCGACATCCGGGTAGAGCGTGCGGAATGCGTGCATCCGCGGGATCAGCCAGAGCGAAGAGAACGCGAAGTCCGTACGCAATCGGATCGTCGGCCTGTCCGTTTCGGTACGAAAGCGCCGCGCCAGCTCGTCAATCTCGCCGACGCTTTTTGCCACTACATCGAGCAGGCGTTGGCCCTCCGCCGTCAATTCAACGCCGCGATGCTGTCGTTTCAGCAGGCTGACGCCCAGTTGCTCCTCCAGCCGCCGAATCTGATAGCTGACCGCCGGTTGCGTCAGGCCAAGAGCGCTTGCCGCAGCCGACAGGCTACCGGTCTTGCCGATCTCGGCGAATATGCGCATCCACCCAAGTTCGACGCGGCGTCTTTCCATAAAAAATCCTTAGAGACGATATCAAAAAATGCCCGCTTCACAGGTCAATTGATATCGATAATCAATAAAGCAATCAAATGGCAGATGCGAGATGAGGCCGAGGTTCCTGTCGCGCCTTCCAGTCGATGCGGACTGGAATAGCGCAGCGGACGCGGCTAAGTTCCCGCTCCCGCAAACCGAAGGACGATACGCATGGCGCGCCCGAATATCCTCATTCTGATGGTCGATCAGTTCAATGGCACGCTGTTTCCCGACGGGCCGGCTGATTTCCTCCACGCGCCGCATCTGAAAGCGTTGGCTGAGCGTTCGGTGCGTTTTGCCAACACCTACACGGCAAGTCCGCTTTGCGCGCCGGCGCGGGCATCCTTCATGTCGGGGCAGCTGCCGAGCCGCACCCGCGTTTATGACAACGCGGCCGAATTCGCGTCTGACATTCCGACCTTCGCGCACCATCTGCGCGCCGCGGGCTATCATACCGCCCTTTCAGGAAAGATGCATTTCGTCGGCCCCGACCAGATGCATGGCTTCGAGGAACGTCTGACCACCGATATCTATCCCGCCGATTTCGGCTGGACGCCAGATTACACCAAGCCCGGGGAGCGCATCGACTGGTGGTACCACAATCTCGGCTCGGTCACCGGTGCCGGCGTCGCCGAAATCACCAACCAGATGGAGTATGACGACGAGGTCGCCTACTACGCGACCCGCAAGCTATACGACCTCTCGCGCCGCCACGACGACCGGCCTTGGTGCCTGACCGTGAGCTTCACCCATCCCCACGACCCCTATGTCGCACGCCGCAAATACTGGGACCTCTACGAAAACTCCCCGGCACTTGATCCTGATGTCGATGCTATTCCGTTCGACCAGCAGGATCCGCACTCGCAGCGACTTTTGAAGGCCTGCGACTATGATGCGTTCGAGATCACGCCGGAGCAGATCCGACGCGCGCGCCAGGGCTATTTCGCCAACATCTCCTACATCGACGACAAGATCGGCGAGATCCTTGATGTGCTCGAGCGTGCGCGCATGGCCGACAACACGATCGTTCTGTTCGTTTCCGACCACGGCGACATGCTCGGCGACCGTGGCCTCTGGTTCAAGATGTGCTTCTTCGATGGTTCGTCACGAGTGCCGCTGACGATTGCGGCGCCGGGCTGGGCACCGGCCTCTATCCAGCAGCCGGTCTCGACGCTCGATGTGACGCCGACGCTGGCGGCACTGGCGGGCATCGACATCGTGAAGCTCGCGCCATGGACGGATGGCGAGGACCTGACCCCCCTTGCGACAGGCGCTGGCGGTCGTGGTCCGGTGCCAATGGAGTATGCCGCCGAGGGGTCGGAAGCCCCACTCGTCTGCCTCCGCGACGGCCGCTTCAAACTGACGCTATGCGAGAAGGATCCGCCGATGCTGTTCGATCTCGAGGCAGACCCCAAGGAGTTGACCAACCTCGCCGGCGATACCGGGTATGCCGATATCCTGGCGAAGCTCACCGCCCAGGCCGAGAAACGCTGGAACCTGCAGAACTTCGATGCCGCCGTGCGCGAAAGCCAGGCACGCCGCTGGGTGGTGTATGAGGCGCTGCGGAACGGCGCGTACTATCCTTGGGACTACCAGCCGCTGCAGAAGGCGTCCGAACGCTACATGCGCAACCACATGGATCTGAACGTGCTGGAGGAAAGCCAGCGTTATCCGCGCGGTGAGTAGATTGCGGCGGCACACCATAGCCACTACAGTCCACACGCAAAACAGGAGGCTCCCATGAAGATCAGTGCACGCAATCGCTTGAAGGGAAAGATCGTCGAGGTGAAGAAGGGGGCGACCACGGCGCACGTCCGGATCGATATTGGCGGTGGCTCCATCGTCACGTCCTCGATCACCAACGAAGCGGTCGATGAACTGGGGCTGGCCGTCGGCGGCGACGCCTATGCGGTCGTCAAGGCCTCCGACGTCATGGTCGCCGTCGACTGACGTCAGGCCTTCTTGCAGTAATGCGCCACGTCGTCGCCAGTCTGGAAGTCTCCAGGCTGCGGCGGCGCGATCGGCTTGAACAGCGTGCGATCGGGCTTCAGGTCGAGCAACGGCGTTCCATCCAGGCAATCCATCCCGCGAACCAGCAGAATGCCATCCTCGACACGTTCCAGCTTGACGATGGAGGTGCCGATCGGATTTGGCCGCACCGGCGAGCGAAGGGAAAACGTGCCGTGCACCTTTCCGCTGTTGGCCGGGCTTTGCAGCACGAGGTCACGCCGTGACCGATCCAGCCAGTAAAGCACTTCCAGCCGTTCGAAGGCCTCTACACCTTGAAGTGCCTGCTTCCACGGCTCGAATATCTCGATCCTGCACAGTGGACCGTCGTGACGCCCCTGACGGGGCGTTTCCATGCGCGAGGTCCACGGCGTGAGAATGCGCCCGATGAATACCAACCCGGCATCGATCGCCGGCGGCAACTCGACGGCGACTTCATTTTCCCTGATTTCATTCTCGCGAACCATGCCACACTCCTCGTTGTCAAAGCATCATGGCAGATCGCTATATCCGATCCAATATCACGCCGCCTTGACGGCGTGATATTCCTTGAGTGCGGCCATCTTGATCGCCGGATAGCGCTCGGCTTCATAGCGAAGCGAGAAGCTGTCCTGAGCCAGGAACACGGGATCGTTGTCGAGGTCACGAGCGATATCGCCGCGACGGGCGGTGACGAATTTGTCGAGCTCCGCGGGCTGGTCGGCCGAAATCCAGCGGCAGACCGAGAAGCGCGACATTTCAAAGGAGACCGGTAGGCCGTACTCGGCCATCAGGCGCTCCTTCAGGACGTCGAGCTGCAGCGCGCCGACAACGCCAACGATAGCCGGCGAACCATCTTCCGGCGAGAATAGCTGGACGACGCCCTCCTCTGCCATCTGCTGGAGCGCTTCCTTGAGCTTCTTCGCCTTCATGGCGTCTTCCAGGCGCACGCGGCGTAGAATTTCAGGCGAAAAGTTCGGCACGCCCTGGAACACCAACGACTCCCCTTCCGTCAGCGTGTCGCCGATGCGAAGAGTGCCGTGATTAGGGATGCCGACGACGTCGCCGGCATAGGCCGTGTCGGCAAGCTGCCGCTGCGAGGCGAAGAAGAACTGCGGCGCGGTGAGGCCGAGCTGTTTTCCGGTTCGCGACAGGCGAGCCTTCATGCCGCGCTCGAGCTTGCCCGAGCAGATGCGGGCAAAGGCGATACGGTCGCGATGGTTGGGGTCCATGTTGGCCTGGATCTTGAAGACGAAGGCCGTCATCTTGTCGTCGGTCGCGTGCACGGTGCGGATGTCGGCGACCTGATCACGCGGCGGCGGCGCGAACTCGCCGAGCGCATCGATAAGATCGCGAACGCCGAAATTGCGCAGTGCGGAGCCAAAGAAGACCGGCGTCAGATGGCCCTCGAGGAACGCCTTCCGGTCGAAGGGCTTGCAGGCCTCGATCGCCAGCATCGTCTCCTCGGTAAAAGCGTCGCGTTCATTTTCCGGCAGGCGGTGCGACGCCATTTCGGGATCGGTGACCTTGGTCAGGTGTTCCTGCGTGTCGGCACCGCGCACCTCGTTCGTCGCCAGGTGGTAGGAGCCGCAGAAGGTCTTCGAACGACCGATTGGCCACGTCACCGGCGCGCAATCGAGCGCCAGCTTTTCCTCGACTTCATCCAGGATTTCGAACGGGTCGCGGCTCTCGCGGTCCATCTTGTTGATGAAGGTGATGATCGGAATGTCGCGCATGCGGCAGACTTCGAACAGCTTCAGCGTCCGCGGCTCGATGCCCTTGGCGGCATCGATCACCATGACGGCGGCGTCGACCGCCGTCAGCGTGCGATAGGTGTCGTCTGCGAAGTCCTCGTGACCGGGCGTATCGAGGATGTTGAAGACGTTGTCGTTGTATTCGAACGTCATGACAGAGGTGACGACGGAGATGCCGCGCTCGCGTTCGATCTTCATCCAGTCGGAACGCGTCTGCATGCGATCCTTCTTTGCCTTGACTTCGCCGGCAAGCTGGATGGCGCCGCCGAACAGCAGCAGCTTTTCGGTGAGCGTGGTCTTACCCGCGTCCGGGTGCGCGATAATAGCGAATGTGCGGCGGCGGGAGACCGCCTCGGCGAGACTTTCGGCCATGATGTAAATCCTGTGGAATTGCGGCGTATCTAGCGATTAAAGCCGGGCATTGCAATTGACCTTGGAGCTTCGGGCGCAAACTAATGCCGCATGACCATTCATGCCGATACACGCCCCACGCTCAACCTGATCCGCCTTGCCAACGGTCAGGACCTCGATCTGCCCGCCTATGAAAGCAAGGGGGCGGCAGGTATGGACCTGCGCGCCGCCGTCGATGTCGCCGCACCGATGACGATCGCCCCCGGAAAGCGCGCGCTGGTACCGACGGGCTTCATCTTCGAAATTCCTGAGGGGTTCGAAGGCCAGGTCCGCCCGCGCTCCGGCCTTGCCTTCAAGCACGGCATCACCTGCCTGAACACGCCCGGAACCATCGACAGCGACTATCGCGGCGAGGTCAAGGTTCTGCTGATCAATCTCGGCGAAGAGCCGTTCGAGATCACCAGAGGCATGCGCATCGCCCAGATGGTGATCGCACCCGCGATCCAGGCTCATATCTTCGAGATTTCCGAGGCGAGTGCCACGGCGCGCGGCGCCGGCGGTTTCGGGTCGACCGGAGTATGACCTCCAAGAGCGTCGATCATTCCGGCCTGACATTCCGCCGTGACTACTTCGGCGACCTCAAGGCCTGGCAGGCACTGGTCGATCTCTTGAAGGACACATTCGATATCGACATCGGCCCATTGCAGCAAATGGGTGGACCAGATTCCAGTAGTATGCCCTTTGGCTGGTTTACCGACGACGGCCGGCTTGCCGCCAACCTCTCGGCATTCTCCATGCCACTCGTTATCAACGGGCGTAGGGTGAACGCGGCAGCCTTCCAATCCGGCGCCGTTCGGCCACCCTGGCGCGGCCGCGGCCTCTATCGCGACCTGACCCGGAAGGCGCTCGCCTGGTGCGAGGAGAAGGGTTTCGAAGCGATCGTGCTCTACACCGACAAGCCTTCGCTCTACGAACCCTACGGATTCCACTCGCTTTCACTGCATGCCTATTCCGGCAAAGTGCCGGCCGCGTCGAAGGCACAGACGCCGGCTCGGCGTCTCGATCCGCTCGAAAAGGCAGACTTCGAGCTATTGCGCATGGCTCTACAGACACGCGCCCCAGTCTCGAACGTGTTCGCCGTGCGCGAGAGTGCCGCGATGTTTCTCATCAACACGCAGCTCGATCCCGGGGTCAGGATCAGCTGGATAGAACAGGAACGGGCCGCTGTCGCGTGGAAGATGGAAACGCCCGGACATTTCACGCTTCTCGACGTCGTCAGCGATAATATCCCCTCGCTCGCCGCGATCATGGGAGCGCTCGAGATCGAAGCCGAGAGAGTCGACGTCCTGTTTTGTCCCGACAAGCTCGGATGGAGTGGAGAGGCGAAGCCGCTTGAGACCCACACGCAGCTTATGATCCGCGCACCGGCCGAGATCGCGTTCGATCGACCGGCGATGCTATCGCCGATGGCGGACTTCTAACCTATCGGCCTCGTGAGAGTGGAGGCAGGCGACGCTTGACCGGCGATGCCTTGACCATCGAGGTGCTCGTTTCAGCCTTCTCGGCCACCTTGTCGAGAATCGTGTCCAGCTCCGCCATCGAGGCTACAACGAGCCGGGCAATGAAACAGTCATCGCCCGTTACCTTGTCGCACTCCACGAACTGAGGCGTATCCTGGATGATGTGCTGGACGACATGCAACTGGCCGGGCAGCGGACGAACGCGCACGATCGCCTGCAGCGGATATCCGAGCGCCGCGGCGTCGATATCGATCGTGAAAGCGGCGATGATCCTGCGTTCCTCAAGACGACGCAGACGTTCGGCAGCGCTTGGCGAAGACAGGCCCGCGGCCTGCGCCAGCTCCTTCAAGGAAATGCGGGCGTTGTCAGCCAATGCCTGCAGGATTCTCTGGTCGATATCATCGATCCCGTTGTCATTAGGCGAAGCAGACACTTTTCCTCACAAAAATAGGACAACTTTGCACTGGACCTAACGCAATCTATATAGATCGAGCAGTAGTCGCAATATTCTTTCCTCCATCAATATGGAGAGATGCGATGCATAGCGAAGTCCGCACCGGTTCTGCCCAGATGACCGCAGCAATGCTGATTTCAGGAACCATTGGCTGGTTCGTCGTGATGTCGGGACAACCGGTAAGCGGCGTGGTGTTCTGGCGTTGCCTTTTTGGTGCGGTCAGTCTTCTTGTCGTCTGCGCCACCATGGGGCTGTTGCGGCCGGGCATCCTTACCTTGAAGGCGCTTGGCATCGCTGTCTTCGGCGGCGTGGCGATCGTTCTCAATTGGCTGCTGCTGTTTGAAGCGTACGGCCATGCCTCGATTTCGATAGCGACAACGGTTTACAATACGCAACCCTTCATGCTGCTTGCGCTCGGCGCGCTGTTTCTTGGCGAGAAGATCACCGCCGCAAAGCTCTTCTGGCTAACGCTGGCCTTTGCCGGAATGGCGGCCATCGTCGAAGCCAAGCCGGCAACGGCTGGGCAGCATGAGGGCTATGGTCTCGGCATCCTCCTGGCGCTCGGCGCCGCGTTTTTCTATGCCCTTGCGGCGCTCGCGGCGAAATGGCTCAAGGGCACGCCTCCGCACCTGATTGCGCTCATCCAGGTTGCAACCGGCGTTTTGATGCTGTTGCCGACCATGAGCTTTTCGGACCTGCCCACCGACGGACAGTCATGGTCGATCCTAGTCACCATGGGTGTTGTGCATACCGGGCTGATGTATGTGCTGCTCTACGGCGCCATCCAGAAGCTGCCGATCCACCTGACGGGAGCGTTGTCGTTCATCTACCCGGTCGCGGCGATCCTTGTTGACCGGCTGGCCTTCGGACATGCATTGCAGCCACTTCAGATTGCCGGCGCAGCGGTCATTCTCATTGCCGCGGCCGGCATGAACCTTGGCTGGACGCCCGCGCAGCTCCTGCGTACGCGGGCAAGCTGATATGTGAAAGGGCGCGGTGGCTACTTCTGCTGTCGCGTCGTTTCGAACAGGAACCAGGTGCGGCGCTCTGCCTCGTCGATCCACACTTCCAGCAGGCTCGTGGTGGCAACATCATTGTGCTCGGAGCAGACATCGTGGGTCTCGCGCAACAGCGACACCAGCTGCTTGTTGTCGTCCCGCAGTTCCGCCAGCATATCCTCGGGCGTGACATAGTCGGCATCATTGTCATTGATGCGCTGCAGGCGGCCGATATGGCCGATGGAGCGAAGCGTCGTGCCGCCGATCTTGCGCGCCCGCTCGGCGATCGCGTCGGTCGTGGCAAAAATCTGTTCGGCCTGCTCGTCGAGCATCAGGTGATAGTCGCGGAAATGCGGTCCCGACATATGCCAATGGAAATTCTTGGTCTTGATGTAGAGCGCAAAGACATCCGCCAGCAACGCGGCCAGAGCGGCCGAGATATCCTGAATGGCGTTGCTTTTCAGGTCTGTCGGGGTGGCGAGTGGTGCAAGTCTGCGCTTTTCGGCTGCGGTGGGGCTCATCAGCTTTCTCCTTTGGCGAGCGGCAGGCATCGGCAGGTGTAGAGCGGCTTCATCGCCCTTTCGCTTTGGCGGTTGCGATTTTCACCGGCCGTATTCACCGCCTTGGAACTAGAACTGCAACAGCAGGCGTCAACAGCGGCAAGCTACCGCAGTATGATGACAGGACGTCGCATCCTTGAATGCGATGGGCTGCAGAGGTAGAAGTCGGCTGAAGCTGGAGTTCACGTCATGTCATTCACCGCGCTTTTCGCCTACGCTGCGGCGCTCTTCATCGCAGCGGCAATACCCGGGCCCGGTATAACAGCGATCGTTGCCCGGGCGCTCGGCTCGAATTTTCGCGAAACGTTTTTCATGGGTCTCGGCCTCGTGCTTGGCGACATGACCTACCTGACAGCGGTCATTCTCGGGCTGGCCTTCGTGGCGCAGACATTCACCGAGATATTCATTGTCATCAAGATCGCCGGTGCTCTCTACCTCTGCTACATCGCTTACAAGCTATGGACCGCCGGGCTGCTTCCGCAGGACATCGCGGCAAAGAAGGCCGGCAATGTCGGCATGAGCTTTCTGTCTGGCCTGCTGGTGACGCTTGGCAATCCCAAGACCATGCTTTTCTACGTGGCGCTGGTGCCGACGCTGATCGACCTTAACAGCATAGGGCTTCGCGAATACGGTATCCTTCTGGCTACCACATTCGTCGTCCTTCTCGTGGTTCTGGTGCCTTATATGCTGCTTGCATCGCGCGCCCGCATGTTGCTCAAGCAACCACGTGCGCTTGCGGCGCTGAACAAGGCAGCGGCCGGCATTCTGGCGGGCACGGCAGCCTTCATCGCCACCCGTGCGGCCTGAAAAATTCATTCGGCAAAGCCCGGCTCCTAAAGGATTTTTTCTCCGCGGGCGCCTTCCCGCGGGTGAAGCCACACTGGTCTCCACTCGCCTTTGACCCTATTCTCTCTGCACGTTTCACCAAGGGAGAGCCTAATGTCGAAGAAACCGGGCCGTGGCCGCATCTATTCCTCGATCACCGAAACCATCGGCGACACACCCATTGTCCGGCTCGACAAGCTTGCCAAGGCAAAGGGCGTGAAGGCAAACCTGCTTGCCAAGCTGGAGTTCTTCAATCCTATCGCTTCAGTCAAGGACCGCATCGGCGTCGCCATGATCGAGTCGCTGGAGTCGCAGGGCAAGATTTCGCCCGGCAAGACGACCCTGATCGAACCGACATCGGGCAACACTGGCATTGCGCTGGCCTTCGCCGCCGCCGCCAAGGGATACAAGCTGATCCTGACGATGCCGGAAACCATGTCTGTCGAGCGCCGCAAGATGCTGGCTCTGCTCGGCGCGGAGCTTGTCCTCACCGAGGGCCCAAAAGGCATGAAGGGCGCGATCGCGAAGGCCGAGGAACTGGCCGCGACGCTTCCGGATGCCATCATTCCACAACAGTTCGAAAATCCGGCCAACCCCGAGATCCATCGCCGCACGACGGCCGAGGAAATCTGGAACGATACCGACGGCACGGTCGACATCCTGGTTGCCGGCATCGGTACCGGTGGCACCATCACGGGTGCCGGGCAGGTGCTGAAGTCGAAGAAACCCGGCATCAAGGTCGTCGCCGTCGAGCCTGCGGAATCTCCCATTCTTTCAGGCGGCCAGCCCGGACCGCACAAAATCCAGGGCATCGGCGCGGGCTTTGCGCCGGCCATACTCGACACGCACATCTATGACGAAATCGTCACGGTGAGCAGCGCCGAGGCGCTGGACCTTGCCCGGGAAGTCGCGAAGCTTGAAGGCGTGCCAGTCGGTATCTCTTCCGGTGCGGCATTGACGGCAGCAATCAAGATCGGCAGCCGCGAGGAGAACGCCGGGAAGAACATCGTGGTGATCATCCCGTCCTTTGCCGAGCGCTACCTCTCGACCGCGCTCTTCGACGGCCTCGGCAGCTAAACGGGTCTTCCTTGCTGAGGCTCGAGGGCGCCTCCTGGCGCCCTTTTCATTTCATGCGGCGGTGGTCAATCGCTCGCCGGCGATCCGATAGGAGATTGCCTCGGCAAGGTGAATGCGCCCCACCTCTTCCTTGCCCTCGAGATCCGCCAGGGTTCGCGCCACCTTCAGCACGCGATGGTAGCCGCGCGCCGAGAACTTCATTTTTTCCGCCGCGTCGCGGAGCAACTGCAGGCCAGCAGTGTCCGGTGTGGCGTACTTCTCGATCATGGCGGTGGAACACCGGGCATTGGTACCGGTGCCGCCCGCTCCGAAGCGGTTTCGCTGAATGTCCCGAGCTCGGGCGACGCGGGCGGCTACATCGGCGCTCTTCTCCGCCGGTGTCGGTCGAATCAGGTCGATGGCAGAAACGGCAGGCACATCGATGCGGATATCGATGCGATCCATCAACGGACCCGATATGCGCGCCTGATAGTCCGCCATGCACCGTGGGCCACGCGCGCAGCTGTGACCGGGTTCGCCCGCCATGCCACAGCGGCACGGATTCATGGCCGCCACGAGCTGGATATTGGCAGGGTAGGATACACGGTGGTTCGCCCGCGCGATAACGCACTCACTCGTTTCCAACGGTTGCCGCAAGGCGTCGAGTGCCTGCGGCGAGAACTCGGGAAACTCGTCAAGAAACAGCACGCCGTGATGCGCCAACGACGCCTCGCCCGGCCTTGCGCGCAAACCGCCACCGATCAGCGCGGCCATCGTCGCCGAATGGTGAGGCGTCCGGAAGGGGCGTCGATCCGACAATTTGCCGCCAGACAATTGCCCGGCTACCGAATGGATCATCGAGACTTCCAAGAGCTCGGCGGCCGAAAGTGGCGGCAGGATCGAAGGCAGCCGGGCCGCAAGCATGGATTTTCCCGAGCCGGGCGGGCCGACCATCAGGAGGTTATGACCGCCGGCTGCCGCAACCTCCAACGCCCGCTTCGCACTTTCCTGCCCCTTGATGTCGGCAAGATCGGGCAGGCTCGCCGTATTTGCGCGAATTGCAGGTTCGGGGCGGGAGAGAACCTGGGTGCCACGAAAGTGGTTGGCGAGTGCGATCAGGCTTCGCGGCGCGAGAATATCGATATCGGGACCCGCCCATGCGGCCTCGGCTCCGCTCTCGGCCGGGCAGATCAAGCCCTTGCCGATCGCGTTGGCGCCGATTGCCGCCGGCAACGCGCCAGCAACGGGGGCAATCGTTCCATCGAGGTTCAGTTCGCCAATCACCACATAGTCGGAAAGCGCATCGGCGGGAATTGCACCGAGAGCCGCCATCAGGCCGAGCGCGATCGGCAGATCGAAGTGAGAGCCCTCCTTGGGCAAGTCCGCCGGCGCCAGGTTGACGGTGATTTTCTTGGCCGGCAGCGCTAGGCCGGAAGCATGCAGCGCGGCGTGGACACGCTCGCGGCTTTCTGCAACCGCCTTGTCAGGAAGGCCAACGATCTGCGTCACGACCCGACCGGGCGCAACCATCACCTGAACCTCGACCGGAACACCCTCTATGCCCTGAAATGCAACCGTACTGACGCGTGCGACCATGCCCCAATCCCCTGTGCCGCAACCCACTACACTGCAGTTTAACGACGTATCATTGTCGCCAATTGCAATCTTGCATAGAAACGGGAATGAAACAAGAACAATAAAGGAACAGATTCACGCCTTCGCTGTGTCCAGGTTGTGTCTGGTTGTAGCCTGAGAACAGAAGGCGGCGCCCCCGCTCCCACCGGGAGAGGAAACGCTACGAGCGCTTTCTCTCGATCGCGTCCCAAAGCAGCGCTGCGACGTCCGCGCCGCCGAACTTGCGCACTTCGCGGATGCCCGTCGGCGAGGTGACATTGATCTCCGTCATATAATCGCCGATGACATCAATGCCGACAAAGAGGAAGCCGCGCTCCTTGAGCGCAGGGCCAATGCGCTTGCAGATTTCGATCTCGCGGGTTGTCAGCTCGGTCGCCTCTGCGCGCCCGCCAACATGCATGTTGGAGCGGCTGTCGTGCTCGGCAGGAACGCGATTGATGGCACCAACCGGCTCGCCGTCGACAAGCAGGATGCGCTTGTCGCCCTTGCGCACATCGGGGAGATACTGCTGCGCGATGAAGGGTTCGCGGAAGAGCTGGCCGAACATTTCCAGCAGCGACGACAGGTTGCGATCGTCCTTGGTGGAGTGGAAGACGCCGGCGCCGCCGTTGCCGTAGAGCGGCTTGAGGATGATATCGCCCATTTCGTCGCGGAAGCGACGGATCTCGGCTGCATCCTTGGTGATCAGGGTCTTCGGCATCAGATCGGCAAATTCCGTGACGAAGATCTTTTCGGGGGAGTTCCTGACCCAGGCAGGGTCATTGACGACAAGCGTCTTCGGGTGGATCCGCTCCAGGAGATGCGTCGAGGTGATGTAGGCCATATCAAACGGCGGGTCCTGGCGCAGCAGGATCACATCCATGGTCGACAGATCGACACGCTCAGGCGTTCCGAGCTCGAAGTGATCGCCCTTGACGTCGCGCAGCACCATCGGCTCGACGGTGGCGTAGAGATTGCCATCGCGGAAGCTCAGGCGTTCCGGTGTGTAATGGAAGAGCTTGTAACCGCGAGCCTGTGCTTCCAGGCTCATCGCAAAGGTGGAATCGCCTGCGATATTGATGCCGGCAACATGGTCCATCTGGACCGCTACATTCTTGATCTTGGCCATTTCCGTCCCTTAGCTGATGCCGGACAGATGTAGGCTGCAGATGCCCCGAAAGCAACGCCAATCAACGGCATGCTGATGCGGAAGCAGCAGATCCTCAGGCGGCGATTCCGCTCTTTGGAGCGTCGCCGCGCAGCAGGTTTCGCAGCCGATAGGCAAGCGCCACAGGCTTGGGGAAAGGCTTCCTCAGGAACGCAACCTTGCGCACATAGGTGTCCACGCGCCAACTTGCCCAGGTGCCGGCTGCAAAGAAGGCGACGTCGCCAGCCGCGAGCGTACGCTGCGTACCGTCTTCAGCGAGGATGTGAACCCCACCCTCGAGGATCATCACGGTCTCGTCCCAGTAGAAGAACCACCGGAATTCACCCGCCGTGCAATCCCAGATCGCGGTGAGGGCAGCATCGTCGTTGCTGCGGGAGTGCTCGCCGGTGCGCGCCTGCGGATCACCGCTTATGATCCAATCCGGATTGATCGGGGTCGAACGCATGACAAAATTGTCGCCCGACTTCGCGACGAACGTTTTCGGTGTCGCCTGTGGAAGATTCGGAAAAGGGACTACACGCGCGGCCATTGCGACCACGCTTGCCAGCATCATCTGCATACCCATGAACAACCCCCGTTGTTGCCTGATTATTGACGGGGTAGCAGAGAGTTGTAAAGGCGCGGTACAAGCAATGCGTACAATTTGAACGATCACTACATCCAAAGTGCTAGGCGAGCTCGGTCTTCACTCCCGCGACCTGTGGATATCTCGTTTCTCCGATGCGTTTTCCCGTATCGTGGCTGAAGAAATGCAGCCTCCCCGCACCCACAACCAGCCGCAGCTCCGAAGTCAGAACCGTTTCGGGAGACAGGACAGCCGTCAGCGGCTGGTCGCCGAGATTTCCGTGCACGAGACGCTGCGAGCCCAACTCTTCGACATAGTCCACCGTGACGAGCATCGCATGCTCGCCGGGACCGGCGACGCGCAGATCCTCGGCACGAATGCCGACCGTGACGGATCCTGATGTCGGTGCGTGACCGGCAAGGTCGATCAAGTTCGGGCCAAGCGCCAGCTTGTCGCCATGCAGTTCGCCCTTGAGCAGGTTCATGGCCGGAGAGCCGATGAAGCTGGCGACGAAGGTGGAAGCCGGGCGATGATAGACCTCGAGCGGTGTGCCGATCTGCTCGATTTCGCCCTTGCTCAGCACCACGAGACGATCGGCCAAGGTCATCGCTTCGAGCTGGTCGTGGGTGACGTAGAGCGAGGTAGTGCCCAAGCGGCGCTGCAGGCGCTTGATTTCGCCGCGCATGGAAACGCGCAGCTTGGCGTCGAGATTCGATAGTGGTTCGTCGAACAGGAAGGCAGCCGGCTTGCGGACGATGGCGCGGCCCATGGCAACGCGCTGGCGCTGACCACCCGACAGCGCGCGCGGGCGGCGGTCGAGATAGGGCTCAAGCTGCAGCATGCGGGCGGCCTCGGTGACGCGCGCGTCGATCTCCGACTTCGGCGTCTTGCGGTTCTTCAGACCGTATTCCAGGTTCTCGCGCACTGTCATGTGCGGGTAGAGCGCATAGTTCTGGAAGACCATGGCGATGTCGCGATCGGCAGGGTCGACGCTGTTGACCACGCGGTCGCCGATGCTGACGGTGCCGTCGGAGATCTCCTCGAGCCCGGCCACCATGCGCAGCAGCGTGGACTTGCCGCAGCCGGACGGGCCGACCAACACGATGAACTCACCGTCGGCGATGGAGATATCGACGCCGTTCACGGCGCGGACGCCGCCATGATAATCCTTGCAGACCTTCGAGATTTCGATCCGTGCCATGTTTCTCTTCCTTACTTGTCGCTCTCGGTGAGGCCCTTGATGAACCATCTCTGGAAAATCACGACGATCAGCACCGGCGGCAGCATGGCCAACACGGCGAGTGCAAAGGCTTCGTTGTAATCGGGAATTTGTGAACCGACCCAGACCTGCAGGATCGACTTGATACCCCGCATAAGCGTGAAGAAGCTCTCGTCTGTCGTCATCAGCATCGGCCAGAGATACTGGTTCCAGCCATAGACGAACATGATGATGAAGATCGCCGCCATCATGGTGCGCGACAGCGGGATCAGGATGTCGACGAAGAACTTGAACGGGCCGGCGCCATCGATGCGGGCGGCCTCCAAGAGCTCCTCGGGAACCGACTTGAAGAACTGGCGGAAATAGAA
This sequence comes from Rhizobium cauense, assembly GCF_019511525.1. GTDB lineage: Bacteria > Pseudomonadota > Alphaproteobacteria > Rhizobiales > Rhizobiaceae > Rhizobium > Rhizobium cauense. Next base: position 338,486 of record NZ_JAEUAT010000001.1, read on the forward strand.
GGTTCCGGTCGCGGAGGCGAGCAGCGGTACGATCAGGCCGGTGTAGGAATTCAGCAGCCCGAGTTTGCTCATGACTTCGTAGGACGGCATGATGCGGACTTCGAGCGGCAGCAACAGCGTCGTGAAGATGATCCAGAAGGCCAGCGTCGCGAAGCGAAAGCGGAAATAGACGATTGCGTAGGCCGCCATCATCGACAGCACGATCTTGCCGACGGCAAAGCCGATGCCGAGGATGAGCGAGTTCAGCACCATGTTGAGGCCGGTGACCTCACCGGTGAAGCCACCCTTCTGGGTCAGGACCTTCTCATAGGTGCCGACGAAATTGTCGCCGGGAACCAGCATCAGGCCCTTGGTGTGGATTTCGGCCGCCTCGTGCGTCGAGGTCATGAAAGCGACGATCACGGGCACGATCAGGAACAGCGAGCCTAGGATCAGGATCAGGTGGTCGAGGGGTTTTGTCTTGTACATGGTCGTTCCCTCTCACGTGTAGTGGATGCGCTTCTCGATGAAGCGGAACTGGATGATGGTGAGAACGAAGACAACGATCATCAGGATGACCGACTGCGCCGAGGAGCTGCCGATGTCATTGCCGCGGAAGCCGTCCATGTAGACCTTGTAGACAAGGGTGATCGGATTGTTGGCCGGCTTGTCCTTCACCATCACGTCGATGACGCCGAAGGTGTCGAACAGGGCATAGGTGATGTTGATGATCAGCAGGAAGAAGGCGGTCGGAGCCAGCAGCGGCAGCGTCACCGTCCAGAAGCGTCGAAAACCGGAGCGGCAGTCGATGGTGGCGGCTTCGCGCACGGAGACCGGCACGCCCTGAAGACCCGACAGGAAGAAGATGAAATTGTAGGGGATCTGCTTCCAGACGGCGACGACGATCAGCGCAAAGGCGGTGTCGTAGTAGTTCAGGCCAACCTGCATGTCCCAGCCGAACCATGCCGCCAGCTTGACGAAGGGGCCGATGTGCAGGTCGAAGAACATCATGCCGATGAGACCGGCAACCGGCGGGGCGATCGCGTAGACCGAGATCAGCAGCGTCTTGTAGGCAGAGCTGCCGCGAATGACCGCATCGGCCTTGACCGCCAGCAGCAGGCCGAGCGCCAGCGAGAAGAAGGTCACCAGGCCAGTGAAGACGACCGTGAACTTGGCGATGCTCAGATATTCGGGGCTGAAGATCGCGTCCGTATAGTTGGCGAAGCCGACGAAGGTCGAGCCGAATCCGAACGGGTCCTCGATATAGAAGGACGACTGCACCGCCTGTACGGATGGCCAGTAGAAGAAAATGAAGATCACCGCGAGCTGCGGCGCCAGAAACAGATAAGGGATCAGCGATGGCGAGAACTGGACGCGCTTGGCGCCCGACGGCTCGGCGGCGGCTGCCGGTTTCCTGGCGCCTGCCGCAAGGCCCGGAATGAACCGGCCGAAGCGGGGTTGAGAAGGTGTATAGGCCACGCGCGGTCCTCTATCGCTGATAGGACCTCCCTTCCGGAGAAGGGAGGTCCATGTTGACTGTCATGGTCGACGTGGCTTGGATCAGCCAGCGGTCTTCGCGAAGCGGGCGAGAAGTTCGTTGCCTTCCTTCTCGATGGTGTCGAACGCGTCCTTGACGGTCGTTTCACCAGCGAAGATGCGGTTGTATTCGCGCTCCATGATCGAGCGGATCTGCGGGTAGAAGCCGAGGCGATAGCCCTTCGACCATTCGCCGCCTTCCAGCTTCAGCTGCCTGATACCGACTTCAGCGACAGGCTCCTTCTCGTAGTAGCCTTCCTTCTTGGCCAGCTCATAGGCGGCTTCGGTGATGGCGACATAACCGGTTGCCTGGTGGTAGAACTTCTGGATCTCAGGCGAGGTCAGGAACTGGAAGAAGTCGGCAACGCACTTGTTTTCGGCTTCCGGCTTTCCGGCCATGGCGAAGAGGGCAGCGCCACCGATGAAGGTGTTCTTGCCAGCGCCGCTGATCGAGTTCCAGTAAGGCAGGAAGGTTGCCGAGAAGGGCATGGTTGCGGTCTTCTTCAGGCCGCCGAACGAGCCGGAGGAGCCGATCCACAGAGCGACCTTGCCTTCCTCGAAGGGCTTCTGGTTGTCGTTCCAGCCGGCGCCGTAGTAGGCGAAGTAGCCTTCATCCTTCCAGGCCTTGAGCTTTTCGAACATCATGATGAGGTTCGGGTCGGTGACCTTGAGCTTGGTGTCGACGATGCTGTCGTAGCCGTTGTTGTTGGTGGCGAACTGGATGTTGTTGCGCGAGAAGAAGTTCTCGGTGAACTCCCAGGTCAGCTGCGTCTGGACGAGCGGGATATAGCCGGCTTCCTTGAGCTTCGGCGCGATCGCCTCGAACTCTTCCCAGGTCTTCGGCGCTTCAACGCCGGCCTTCTTCAGCGCTTCCGGATTGGTATACATGATCGGAGCGGAAGAATTGAATGGCATGCCGACGAACTTGCCATCAGCAGCAGCGTAGAGGTAGCGAACGCCAGGGATGAAGGCGTTGCGGTCGAACTTGTAGCCGGCGTTGTTGATCAGGTCTTCAGCCGGGATGACAGCGCCCTTGGCGTTGATGATCGTGGCTGCACCCGCATCGAAAACCTGCAGGATGTTCGGCTGTTCGCCCGAACGGAAAGCGGCGATGCCGGCGGCCAGCGCTTCTTCATAGGATCCCTTGGAGACCGGCGTGATCGCGCAGCTCGTCTGCGATGCGTTGAACTTCTGCGCGACTTCGTTGATGACTTCGCCGTTGCGGCCGCCCATGCCGTGCCACCAAGTGATATTGGTTGCGGCAAAAGACGACGAGGCCGAGAAGCTCACGGCCACGGCCGCCATCGTAAATTTCTTGAACATGACTAATCCCTCTCCACCAGTTGTTGGGGTGAGGAGTGCAATAGAGGCCTTCCATGACGCCTCCTTGATGGTTTGATGACAGGAGTGTTACAGCCCTGTCTTTTTGCACGCGATTGCAATGACGTCAGAAGGCGTTCGGAAAATGACGCGGCAAGCGGCCAGGCAGGATCGCCACGATGTCGTAACGCTGCGAAAGCACGGCACTATCTCGTTGGCGCGACAACCACAGATCGCTGGCCGCCCGTATGCGGCTTTGCGCAGTCGGGGACACCGCATCGATGGCGCTCATCTCCTTGCGTCGGGCCTTGACTTCCACGAAAATCGCCAGGTTGCGCTTGCGTGCAATAATGTCGATCTCGCCAAGCTTGGTGCGATAGCGCAGGGCGACGATGCGATAGCCCTTCAGCATCAGATAGAGAGCAGCCAGATACTCGGAGACATGTCCCCGGCGAAGCGCCTTGCGGCGATCGACAGAGGGAGCCCTATCGCCCATCGCCACCCTTCATCTCGAGCAGACGCTGGTAGAGCTCCTTCTTGGAAAGACCCGTGAGCCGAGAGGCTTCCGCGGCAGCCTTCGACGTCGGCAAGCTTGAGGCTAGATCGGCCAGGATCGCATCGACGTCAGCGGCTTCGACCTGGCGCTCGGGCGGTGGGCCGATGACGAGCACAATCTCGCCCTTGACGTTATCGACATCGGCGTAGTGTGCAGCAAGTTCCGCCAGCGTACCGCGACGAAACTCTTCGTAGGTCTTGGTCAATTCGCGGCAGACGGAGGCGCGGCGATCACCGCCGAGCACATCGGCGGCGGCGGTCAGCGTTGCAGCAATGCGATGCGGCGATTCAAAGAACATCAGTGTCGCGGCAACCGCCTCGAAAGCGGCCAGGCGATCACGGCGCGCCTTGTCCTTGGTCGGCAGAAAACCGGCAAACAGAAAGGCGTCATTCGGCAGGCCGGAACCGACCAGTGCCGCGAGCGGCGCCGAGGCCCCGGGGATCGGCACGACACGATGGCCCGCCTTGATTGCGGTCTGTGCGAGGCGGTAGCCGGGATCGGAGACAAGCGGCGTTCCAGCGTCCGAGACCAGCGCCACCGACTTTCCGGTTTCGAGCGCCTGCAACAGCCGTGGGCCGACTTCAACTGCATTGTGCTCGTGATAGGCGTAAGGTCGTGTCTGGATGCCATAGCGATCGAGCAGCACGCGGGTAACGCGCGTGTCCTCACAAGCCAGGACATCCGCACCGGCCAGCGTTTCCAATGCGCGCAACGTGATGTCACCGAGATTTCCGATGGGCGTCGCGACGAGGTATAGCGCCGGCTCCAGCGGCCTTGCCGGAACGGACATATTGTGCAGGCGGAAGCTGCGTTGCCTGCCGCCATCGGCCATCACATCGTCATTGCTCAAGGTATCGATACTCTTTGCTGGTTCACGCCTTTATGGGCGAGACCCCGCCATTCGGCAAGGCCGCTGCAATTTCTGTGAGCATCGCACGGGAAAACGGCAATTGCACTGGCGTCGCCGATCGCGCCTCTTGCAATCGATCCCAAAATCCTGCCATTTTGCCTGTCCACTCTCCGGTCCCTCTTGGGCAAAGGCATTCCTTGCGGCGCGCGACATGCGCGCTCAAGCAGTAACGGTCGAAAGCGGTAGCATCCCATGCGTATTACAATTGAGCGGTCCAACCTTTTGAAGTCGCTGAACCACGTGCATCGCGTGGTCGAACGCCGGAACACGATCCCGATCCTGTCCAACATTCTGCTGCGCGCCGATGGTCAGAACCTCGACATGAAGGCGACCGACCTTGACCTCGAAGTGACCGAAGCGACGCCAGCCAACGTCGAACAGGCAGGCGCCACCACCGTTCCCGCCCATCTCCTTTACGACATCGTGCGCAAGCTGCCGGATGGTTCCGAAGTTCTGCTTGCGACGAGCACCGACGGCGGCTCGATGACCGTCCAGTCCGGTCGCTCCAAGTTCTCGCTGCAGTGCCTACCGGAATCCGACTTCCCGGATCTCACCGCAGGCACGTTCAGCCACACCTTCAAGCTGAAGGCGACCGACCTCAAGATGCTGATCGATCGCACGCAGTTCGCGATCTCGACCGAGGAAACCCGCTACTATCTGAACGGCATCTTCTTTCACACCATCGAAAGCAAGGGCGACCTCAAGCTGCGGGCCGTCGCAACCGACGGTCACCGCCTCGCCCGCGCCGACGTCGACGCACCATCCGGCTCGGAAGGCATGCCTGGTATCATCATCCCGCGCAAGACCGTGGGCGAGCTGCAGAAGCTCGTCGATGTGCCTGATGCGCTGGTGACCGTCGAAGTGTCTGACGCCAAGATCCGCCTCAGCATCGGCTCGATCGTCATGACCTCGAAGCTGATCGATGGCACCTTCCCGGACTACCAGCGTGTCATCCCCACCAACAACGACAAGGAAATGCGCGTCGACTGCACGACCTTCGCGCAGGCCGTCGACCGCGTCTCGACGATCTCCTCCGAGCGCGGCCGCGCGGTCAAGCTTGCTCTCTCCGATGGCCAGTTGCTACTCACCGTCAACAATCCGGATTCCGGCAGCGCCACCGAAGAAGTCGCGGTGGGCTACGACATGGACGCCATGGAAATCGGTTTCAACGCCAAGTACCTGCTCGATATCACGGCGCAGCTTTCCGGGGATGCCGCGATCTTCCTGCTCGCGGACGCGGGCTCGCCGACGCTCATTCGCGACACGGCTGGCGACGACGCCCTTTACGTGCTGATGCCGATGCGCGTGTAGTCGCGCGTCGCATTCTCATCATAAACTTTCTTGATTGCGACGCCGGGGCTTGTTTTTCGTATCGGCTGGCTGCAATTAAGTGGCGGGCTGTTTTGTTGCATATCTAGGAGGACGGCATGGCGTTGCGCCTGAAGGAACGGCTGGGCAAGAAATTTGACGAAGAGATCCGCTTCTTCAAGGGAATGATGCAGGGGCCGAAGACCGTCGGTTCGATCGTTCCCACCTCCTCCGTTACCGCACGCAAGATGGCGAGCGTCGTCAACCCGCATTCGGGACTGCCGGTCCTCGAGCTCGGTCCTGGCACCGGTGCAATCACCAAGGCGATCCTCGGACGGGGCGTAAAGCCGGGAAACCTGGTTGCCGTCGAGTACTCGACCGATTTCTACGAACACCTCGTCCGACTCTACCCGGGCGTGAACTTCATCAACGGCGACGCGTTCAATCTCGACAAGACGCTGGGCGCCATGAAGGATCAAAAGTTCGACTCTGTCGTCTCCGCCGTCCCGCTCCTGAACTTCCCGATGCAGGCGCGCATCGCGCTTCTGGAAAGCCTGCTTGATCGTCTGCCGGCAGGCCGCCCCGTCGTCCAGATTTCCTACGGCCCGGTCTCGCCGATCATCGCGCGGCCGGACCGCTATCACATCCAGCACTTCGATTTCATCGTCCGCAACATCCCGCCGGCGCAGCTCTGGATCTACCGGCGCGGCTGACCCTGTGTTCGGTCTCTACATCACGCATCCGCAGGTCAGGATTGACCCTGATGTCCCCGTGCCGAAATGGGGACTGTCAGAAGTTGGCGCGGCTCGTGCCCACAAAGCGGCCGAAAGCCGTTGGGCAAGCCAGCTGCGACGCGTCATCTCCAGTGACGAGACCAAGGCGATAGAGACAGCCGAGATCCTTGCCACTGCCGCCGGAGTGAGCGTTGAGATCGTCCACGGCATGCATGAGAACGACCGCTCTGCGACCGGCTTTTTGCCACCGCCGGAGTTCGAGAAGGCCGCCGACTGGTTCTTCGCGCATCCCGAAGCGAGCTTCAAGGGTTGGGAGAAAGCGATCGACGCGCAACGGCGCATCGTTTCCGCCGTCAACGACATCCTGGCACTGCATGACCCCGCCCTGCCCATCGCATTCGTCGGGCACGGAGGCGTTGGCACACTGCTCAAGTGCCATCTTGAGGACCGCCCGATCCGGCGTGACGGCGATCAGCCGGGCGGTGGCGGAAATCTCTACTGTTTCAGCCTTGCGGATCGGCGCCTGTCGTGCGACTGGACGCCTATCGAAGACTGGCAGGGATGGATGTGACATGGATGCGCGCGAACGCCTGATCGTCGGGCTGGATGTTCCAACGCTTGGCGAAGCCGAGAAGATCGTCGATACACTTGGCGATGACGTCGTTTTCTACAAGATCGGTTACCAGCTGGCCTTTGCCGGCGGCCTTGAATTTGCCCGCGATCTTGCCAAGAGCGGCAAGAAGATCTTCCTCGACATGAAGCTGCTCGACATCGACAACACGGTCGCGTCAGGCGTCGAGAACATCGCCAAGATGGGTATGTCGATGCTGACGCTGCACGCCTATCCGAAGGCGATGAAAGCGGCGGTCGAGGCGGCGAAGGGCTCGGATCTCTGCCTTCTCGGCGTGACCGTGCTGACCTCGATGGACGAGCAAGATCTCATTGCCGCAGGCTATGAATACGATCCGCATACGCTCGTCCTGCGCCGCGCCGAACAAGCGCATCTCGCCGGTATGGGCGGCATCGTCTGCTCCGCCGAAGAATCCGCGGCCGTGCGCAGGATCATCGGCCCCGATATGGCGCTTGTCACGCCGGGCATTCGCCCCGCCGGCGCCGACAAGGGCGACCAGAAGCGCGTGATGACGCCTGCCGACGCATTGAAGGCAGGCTCCAGCCATCTCGTCGTTGCACGTCCGATCGTGAAGGCACCGGATCCGAAGGAAGCCGCCCGCGCGATCCTTGCGGAAATGACGGCCGCCCTTCAATAGTTCAATAAAGCAAGGGAGATTTCAGATGGCAAAAGGATACTGGATCGCACGCGTCGATGTGCGCGAACCTGATCGCTACAAGGATTATGTCGCAGCGGCGAAGCCGGCCTTCGAAAAGTACGGTGCCAACTTCCTCGCCCGTGGCGGCGCAATCACCGAGCTCGAAGGCAAGTCCCGCGCACGCAACGTGCTCATCGAGTTTCCTTCGATGCAGCACGCCGTCGATTGCTACAACTCGCCGGAATATCAGGTGGCCGCGAAAATCCGCCAGGAAATCGCCGATGCCGAGATGGTCGTCGTTGAAGGCATCTGAGACGAGTTCTGAGCGGTGAGAACTGCGGCGCGATGGCTCTTTTCGTCGCGCCGCGATTGGTCTAAGACGAAGCCAGATCGATCACACAACTGAGCCTCTCGAGGAGCCTGCCATGACCCTTGCCAACCTGCCGCCACTCGTCACCGTGTTCGGAGGGTCCGGCTTCATCGGCAGGCATATCGTGCGTGAGCTCGCAAAGCGCGGCTACCGCATCCGTGTCGCCGTCCGCCGCCCAGACCTTGCCGGCTTCCTGCAGCCGCTCGGCAATGTCGGCCAGATCTCCTTTGTCCAGGCGAACTTGCGTTATCGCAACTCCGTCGACCGCGCCGTCGAAGGCGCCGACTACGTCGTCAACTGCGTCGGCATCCTTTTCGAATCCGGTCGCAACTCGTTCGAAGCGGTTCAGGAGTTCGGCGCACGTGCCGTTGCTGAGGCGGCTCGCGGCGTTGGCGCCAAGCTGATCCACATCTCGGCAATCGGCGCGAATGCACATTCCGATTCCGCATATGCCCGCACCAAGGGCCGTGCCGAGGCGGCAATCCACGCGATCAAGCCGGATGCGATCATCTATCGCCCATCGATCGTGTTCGGTCCGGAGGACAGCTTCTTCAACAAGTTTGCCGAGATGGCCCGCATCGCGCCCGCCCTGCCGCTGATTGGCGGCGGCAAGACGAAGTTCCAGCCGGTCTACGTCGTTGACGTCGCCGAGGCGGTGGCAAAAGCCGCGGAAGGCAAGGTGACCGGCGGCGAAATCTACGAACTTGGCGGACCGGAAGTGCTGACATTCCGCGAATGTCTCGAGGCCATGCTCAAGGCTACCTGGCGCAAGAACCGCCTCGTTTCGCTTCCTTTCGGCATCGCCTCCCTCATCGGCAGCATCGCCTCTCTCGTTCCCTTCATCACGCCGCCGATCACGGCCGACCAGGTGCGTCTGCTGAAGAAGGACAACGTGGTTTCGAAGGAAGCGGAAGCCGCGGGCCGCACCTTGAAGGGCATTGGCGTTACGCCGACCCTGGTGAACTCCGTGCTTAGCTCATACCTCGTGCAGTATCGCCCGCATGGCCAGTACACGGGATCCGGCAAGGCCGCCTGAGGGGCGCGAACGCACCTGCATATCAGTCATCCCACGCCGCCCGCGGTTCCGCTGGCGGCGTTTTTTTGGATCAGTTTTTCAGAATCGTGCAGGTTGTGAATGCTTTTTTTGCCGGTACCGGGTGGCCATTCGTTGCATAAAAGCCGCATCAAAAAATTAGCGGAATTAACACCAAATTTAGCAGGAACATTTATTGCTATTTATCATTCCACTGACTACACACCCGGCGCGTCTCCCAATGGACTCAGCGTCTTAACGACGTGCTAACGACTTTTGAAAGGCTTTTCTTCGATGGGTAGGTCAATCGCGCTTCTGTTTGCGTGTGCGGTGCTTGTGATTCTGGCAGGCTCCTTCATTGCACCCGGTTCGGTTGCAGCAGTGAAGGGTGAGTGCTCGCCGGCCTATGGCGTCGACCCCTGCGAGACCGGCTCCATCAGCCGATAACAAAAAAGGCCGGCCACCCTTTGGTGCCGGCCTCTTTCTTGTCCCCTGCTCCGGGAAGACTAGCCCACCAGGGCAAGCCCCACCAGACCGGCAGCGCCTACGAAGATTCGCCACCAGGCGAACGGCGCGTAGCCACGGCGGGACACGAAATCCAGCAGCGAACGCACGACGAAGAGTGCCGTAACGAAGGCTGCGACAAAGCCGATCCCGATCAACAGGCCGTCATCGAAACTCAGCTCATTCCGCGTCTTGTAGAGATCGAGCGCGAAAGCGCCGACCATTGTCGGCATGGCGAGGAAGAACGAGAACTCGGCGGCCGACCGCTTGTCCGCTCCCATCAACAGCGCGCCGACAATCGTGGCGCCGGAGCGAGAGGTGCCGGGCACCATGGCAAGGCACTGGAAGAAACCGATACCGATTGCCATTGGCCAGGAGAAATCCATCGCGTCGTGATAGCGGGGCTTGAATTGGATCTTGTCGACCGCGAGCAGAATGACGCCGCCGACGATCAGCACGATGCAGATCAGCATCGGCGTTTCGAACAACACCTTCTTGATGAAATCATGCGCCAGAGCTCCGATCACCGCGGCCGGGAGGAAGCCGAACAGCACCGAGAGGACGAAATGGCGGGCGCGCGCATTGCTGGGCAGCGCCATGGCGATATGCAACAACTTCTGAAAATAGACGAGCAGAATCGCGAGGATCGCGCCCAACTGGATCAGGACCGCAAACGAGTTACCAGGCGAGCGGAAGCCGAGAAAGTGGCCTGCCAGAAGCACGTGGGCCGTCGATGAAACCGGAATGAATTCGGTAAGGCCCTCGATCAGGCCAAGTATAAGCGCACTGAGGATGTCAGCCATGTTTTATCCTTTGTCCGACAACGTAACGGCCCGTTCCGCTTGTGTTGGAAGGGCCAAGCTCCTATAGCTTCAACGAATGAGTCATGACTAGGGCGCAGACAGACGCACCCTTGCAAAATGCCACCGCCCGTCAAAAAATCCGAGAATCGATGCCCACGCTCTATCATCACCCCATGTCATCCGCATCACGCTTCGTTCGGCTGATCCTGACGGAATACGGCTATCAGGCGGACCTTATCGAGGAGCAGACCTGGGAGAAGCGCCGGGATTTTCTCGCGCTCAACCCGGCCGGTACATTGCCGGTCTATGTCGATGACAGCATGCGGGCGCTGTGCGGCGCTACAGTGATCTCCGAATACCTCGACGAGACGCACGGGGTCCTGAAGCGTGATCGCCGCCTGCTCGCCGAAGATCCATTCCAGCGCGCGGAGATTCGCCGGCTGACGGAATGGTTCATGCAGAAGATGGAAACCGACGTGACCAAGCCGCTAGCCCGCGAGCGCGTCTACAAGCTCCAGATGACGGCGGATCAAGGTGGCGGCGCTCCGGATTCGAAGATTCTGCGCACGGCCCGGGCAAACATTCGCCAGCATATGAAATATCTGACCTGGCTCTCGGGCTCGCGCCAATGGCTGGCTGGTGACCGGATGAGCTATGCCGATCTCGCGGCCGCATCGGCCGTCTCCATTCTCGATTATCTCGGCGAGATCGACTGGTCGGAAGCGCCTGTCGTGAAGGAGTGGTATCAGCGCCTGAAGTCGCGCCCCTCCTTCCGTCCGCTGCTCACCGAGCGCGTGCGCGGCCTGACACCGGTTTCGCATTACGCCGATCTGGATTTCTGACGAGGGCCTTCGATGGCCACGGAGAACAAGGAGCAGAAGCGCCGCGACACACTGACCGCTTTCGTTCAGACGGAAGCGCGGGCACAGGGATTCGATCTCTGTCGCATCACCCGGCCCGACGCCATTCCCGAAGCCAAAGAACGACTCGGCGAGTTCATCAATGCCGGGCGGCACGGCACGATGGAATGGATGGCGGAAACCCGCGACAGGCGCGGCGATCCGCGCACGCTCTGGAGCGACGTCCGGTCTGTTGTCGTTTTCGGCCTCAACTACGGTCCAGACGAGGATCCTCGCGCCATTCTGACAAGGCCCGACAAGGCTGCGATCTCCGTCTACGCGCGAAACCGGGACTATCATGATGTCATCAAGGGCCGGCTGAAAGAGATCGCGACGCGCTTTGCCGCCCGCGCAGGGGCAGATGTCAAGGTCTTCGTCGACACCGCGCCGGTAATGGAAAAACCGCTGGCGGCCGCCGCTGGCCTCGGCTGGCAGGGCAAGCACACGAACCTTGTGAGCCGCGAGCACGGCTCCTGGCTTTTCCTCGGCTCGATGTTCACGACTGCAGACCTGAACCTCGATACTGCCGAGGTCGATCACTGCGGTTCATGCCGCGCCTGTCTCGATATCTGCCCGACCAACGCCTTCCCAGCGCCCTATCAGATCGACGCGCGGCGCTGCATCTCCTATCTCACTATCGAGCACAAGGGACCGATCGATCCGGCGTTGCGACCCCTGATCGGCAACCGGATCTATGGCTGTGACGATTGCCTCGCTGCCTGCCCCTGGAACAAGTTCGCCCATGAGGCCTCGGAAATGAAGCTCCAGGCACGCGAAGATCTGAAGGAGCCATCGATCGCTTACCTGCTCAGTCTCGACGATCCTGGCTTTCGCGCATTTTTCAGCGGATCGCCGGTCAAGCGGATCGGCCGCGACCGGTTCATCCGCAATGTGCTGGTTGCCGCCGGCAATTCGGGCGACGCGCAATTTGCCGCGCGCTGTCGAGAACTCGCGCGCGACGCCTCGCCCGTTGTCCGCGGCATGGCAGTCTGGGCGCTTTCGCGCATTCTGGAGGCTGGAGAATTTTCGGCCTTTGCGGCACAAAGGCCAGATGAGTCGGACGGCGACGTGCTGGACGAATGGCGATTGGCGGGAGCGGTTTGATGCATGTGATGATTTTCGGCTGCGGCTACTCGGGAACCGCGATCGCCAAGGCCTTCATGGCAGACGGCGCGCGGGTGTCCGGGACGACGCGCTCGGAAGACAAGGCGACCCTTCTCCGCAGCCAGGGCATAGACGCGTTTGTCTTCGACGGCGACGTGCTGGACGAGCAATTGAGTGAGGCTATGGGAAGCGCGACACATCTCGTGCAATCCATCGCGCCACGTGACAATGGGGATCCTCTGATCCGGCTCGTCAACGATCGGTTGCCGGACATGATGCCCGCGCTTCAGTGGATCGGCTACCTCTCCACGGTGGGTGTCTATGGCGACCACAAGGGCAACTGGGTTACCGAGGATACGCCATGTACGCCGGTTTCCGGCCGCTCCAAGGAGCGCCTGGAAGCGGAAGAAGGCTGGCTTGCGATCGGCGCCGAGGCTGGCATTCCGTCAGCGGTCCTCCGCCTCTCCGGCATCTATGGCCCAGGCCGCAACGCCTTCTGCAATCTGGAACGCGGCACGGCACGGCGGCTGATCAAGAAGGATCAGGTCTTCAACCGGATCCGGGTGGAAGATATCGGCGCGGCGACGCGGTTCCTCGCCGCGCACGGGTTCGGCGGCATATATAATGTGACGGACGATCTGCCCGGCCCTCCCCAGGACGTTATCGTCGAGGCTGCGCGCCTGATGGGCGTCGAGCCGCCGCCGGAGCAGCCTTTCGAGACGGCGGAACTGACGTCGATGGCGCGGTCCTTCTATGGCGAGAACAAGCGGGTCTCGAACGCCAAGCTGAAGGCGGCAGGCTTCGCGTTCGCCTTCCCGAATTATCCCGCCTCCCTCGCGCAGCTGATGCAGAGCAACAGCTGGCGAGGATAACCGCGCGTCAGGCCGAGACGCCAAGAACCGGTTCGGCCTTTGCCCGTGCGAGCGGCGGGAATGCAAGTGCTATCGCCGCTGCCCCGAGCCCGACCAGCGCGGATCCGATGAATAGCCAGGAATAATTGGCGTAGGTGTCAAAGATCCAGCCCCCGATCAGCGGGCCAAAGGCCATCCCGAGGCTGGAGAGCATGGTGGCTGCACCAAACACGGTGCCGACGATGCGCGGTCCGAAATATTCCCGGGCGAGCACCGCATAAAGCGGCATCACGCCGCCATAGGCACTCCCGAAGATGATTGCGAGTGCATAGAATTCGCCAAGACGGCTGACGAAGAGATAGGCTGCAAGCGCGATGGCCTGAACGAGCAAACCGGCGACGAGAACCGGCTTTACCCCGATCCTGTCGGCAAGCCCACCATAGAGAAGACGACCGCCGAGGCCCGCGAGCCCCTCGACGCTGTAGATGCTGACGGCAGCCATCGGTGCAATGCCGCAGATCGTGGCATAGCTGACCATGTGAAAGATCGGGCCGGAATGCGCTGCGCAGCAGGCAAAGAACGTCAGGCCTAGAACAATGAATTGCGGTGAACGGAACACCTGCGAGAGTTTGGGTTGCTCGCTGCCCGCCATGCCGACGGCTGCGGCGTCGTCACTGGTGTCGGTTGGCGGGCGGCGCACGAGCAGGGCTGCCGGTATCAGCAGCACCCAGGCGGCAACGCCAATCAGCAGCATTGCGGTTCGCCAGTCATAGGCTGATATGAGCCAGCGAGCGAAGGGCGAAATCGTCATCGGTGCAACGCCCATGCCGGCGGAAACCAGCGAAACGGCAAGGCTGCGGTTCTCCTCGAACCAGCCCGTTGTCGTTGCGATCATCGGTGCGAAGAACGTGCTGGCCGCCAGTCCCACCAGGATCCCGTAGGTCAGCTGGAACTGTAGGAGCGTTTCCGCGCGGCTCGCCAGGACGAGGGCCAGTCCGAGACCGGCAGAGCCGATCAAGACGACAACTCGCGCGCCAAAGCGATCGCTTGCAGCCCCCCAGAGAAAGCCACCGATCCCCATCACGATGAAATTGAGCGTCATTGCACTGGCAATGCCCGCGTGGGACCAGCCGGTCGCGGTTGCTATTGGTTCCTGGAAAATTGCCAGCGAGAACATCGCACCAAGCGCAACGCAGGTCATCAACGCCCCGGCAGCAACAATGATCCAACGATAGGATATGCTCATGACTTGTCGGCCTCCCTCTCCCAGTTGATCGAGACGCGCACCACCTGCGCGTTTGCAAGGTAAAGACGTTTGGACGCCTCCGTTTTCGACAAGCGCGGGTTAATTATGCACGACCCTCGCCAGTGCAGCGAGAGCGAGTGGCAAAAATTGCTTCCTATGGTTGCTCTAATCGACCGAAGGCGGCACGATCGACAGGTAGAAAATTCCTTCCTCGTTCATTAGTCACGAATAATCTAGCGCGTTACTATAGTTAACGGCCTCTGAATTTGCTCAAATGGGGCATCAATTGTGGCAGGCGCGCAAAATTATTTTCTCTAATTTTGTGATCTTGGGTTGCGTAGATCAACCCTTGCAAAAAACGTTCGAATTTGACTTGATTTCATTACCTTTTTTTCCATCTTTAAGATTTTCTGCGGCGCCTTGCCGCGCATCTAGCCATCACAAATATTACGCTCTGTAATATTCCGTGATAATTGGGGGCACTTTTTCGCCACACTTGGCCGGATTCAACCCTCCCACCGCCCACAAGGCGCAAGTTCAACAATTGAGGGACAATCCGTTTTGAAGAAAATCTGCCGTTCTGTTATCGCCGCAGCAACTATTGCAGCCTGTTCTACCATCCTTCCTGTTGAAGGATTTGCTGCAAATGGTTGTGGTGGCGCTTCCTGGTACGCACTTCGCTCCAAAACCGCCTCCGGGGAACGTATGAACCCGGCCATCAATACTGCAGCACATCGTTCACTGGCATTTGGCACGAAGCTGAAAGTTACCAACCGCAAGAACGGACGCAGTGTCGTCGTCCGTGTCAACGATCGTGGCCCCTTCATTCGCGGCCGCGTGCTCGATCTCTCCCGCGCCGCCGCCCAGGACATTGGTATGGTCAGCAGCGGTACCGCGAAGGTCTGCTACGAGGTCATAGGCTAAAGCATCTGCAGGTCCGAAGGGCCGCTTGCTCTTGCCACCAATCGCGAGTACGACGCGATTGCTGACTTGTGTACAATCTGCTGCGTCTGTCGCGCTTCCTGCAGATTGTTCACAAGCCTGGTATTTTGATCCAAAGCGACTAGGAGCTGTGTGAATGCGTTTGGGCGGACGGCTCGAAGGGGCGATTTCGGTTCTTGCAGATATCGATGCCCGCAGACGGCCTGTCGCCGATGCCCTGAAGGACTGGGGCCTCGCGCACCGCTTCGCCGGATCCGGCGATCGCGCCGCGATCGGCAACATCGTCTACGATGCGCTTCGCATGCGCCTCTCCCACGCCTGGCTGATGGACGATGACAGCGCATCCGCGATTGCCTACGCCGTGATGTTTCGGCAGTGGGGCTTCACACCGGAAAGCCTTGCCGCAGAACTTACGGACGACAGGTTCGCGCCGAGCCCGCTTTCCGCAGCGCAACTGTCCGCCTTCAAGGACCGTCAGCTGACGGATGCTCCTGCTCATATCCAGGGCGACATCCCCGAATGGGTTCAATCCTCCTTCGAAAGTGCCTTCGGCGATAGTTGGCTTGCCGAGGCGCAGGCCCTTGCCGGGCGTCCTACACTTGATCTGCGCGCCAACATCCTCAAGGCCACCCGCGACAAGGCGGTGAAGGCGCTCGAAAGAGCCGGTGCACAAGAGGCTAAGATCGCGCGCTACGGGATCCGGATTCCCGCCGGCGAAGGTGCCTCACGGCTTCCAAACGTGACAGCCGAGCTTTCGTTCCAAAAAGGCTGGTTCGAAGTGCAGGACGAAGGGTCGCAGATCGTGGCCGATCTCGTGCTCCCGAAAGACGGCGAACAGGTTCTCGATTACTGCGCGGGCGGCGGCGGCAAGACGCTCGCCATGTCGGCGGCCATGCACAACAAGGGCCAGGTTCATGCCTATGATGCGGATCGCAAGCGGCTTGCCCCGATCATCGAGCGGTTGAAGCGTGCGGGAACCCGCAACGTCCAGGTCCATGATGACGCCAAGGCGCTGAAGAGCCTCAACGAGCGTTGCGACAAGGTGCTGGTCGACGCGCCGTGCACGGGAACCGGCACCTGGCGGCGGCGGCCCGACACCAAATGGCGGCTGACCGCAAAGAACCTCGACGAGCGCACTGCCCAGCAGCAGGATGCGCTCAAGCAGGCCAGCGCCTTTGTCCGCCCGGGCGGCGAACTCATCTATGTGACCTGCTCGGTGCTGCCGCAGGAGAATGAGGAACAGGTCCGGCGGTTTACCGCGGAAAATGCAGACTACGAGATCGTCAGCGCCCTGCCTGCCTGGGACGGTTTGTTCGGAAAGGACAGCCCGCGTCCTCGCTCGTCCGACGGCAAGACCATCACGCTGACGCCTGCCTCCACGGATACGGATGGCTTCTTTTTCTGTCGCATGCAGCGCAAGGGCTGAGCCTCACTTCAGCCGCTCGGCAATGCGGCGGATCTACTTAAAATCATTCCAAACTAGAGTGTTTGACACCAGTTTGCTTTTGCGCGAAGGGTTTTTCGTCGGACGTCAGACGTAATGTCCGCACAGGAGAGGATCATGAAACTCAACAGGAATTTCTGCGCAGCTGTGGCGCTGGCGGTGGCCCCAACCGCTTTGTTCGCCATTCCCGCCTACGCGGCACCGGACGCTGCAGCAGTCGTCAAGCACTATGCCGAAGTTGCGCATGCCAAGTACGAAGATTCGCTGACGACGGCGAAAGCCCTCGACGCTGCGATCGACGCCCTGCTCAAGAGCCCGACGGACAAGACACTGAAGGCAGCACGCGCAGCCTGGATCAAGGCCCGCGCGCCGTACCAGCAGACGGAAGTCTACCGTTTCGGCAACCCGATCGTTGACGACTGGGAAGGCAAGGTGAATGCCTGGCCACTCGATGAAGGCCTGATCGATTACGTCGATCCGTCCTACGGCACCGAAAGTGACGAGAACTCGCTCTACGTCGCCAATGTCATCGCCAACAAGACCATCAAGATCGACGGCAAGGATGTCGATGCGTCGAAGCTGACGCCTGAATTCCTGTCGGGCACTCTGCAGGAAGCAGGCGGCGTCGAAGCCAACGTCGCAACGGGCTACCACGCGATCGAATTCCTGCTCTGGGGCCAAGACCTCAACGGCACAGGACCTGGCGCGGGCAATCGCCCGGCCACCGACTACGACCTGAAGAACTGCACGCATGGCAATTGCGATCGCCGCGCCGAATATCTGAAATCCGCCTCGACGCTGCTCGTTTCCGATCTTCAGGAAATGACCAACAACTGGGCGCCTGATGGCGAAGCCACCAAGCATGTCGAAGCGGATCCGAAGGCTGGCCTCGTGGCCATCCTCACCGGCATGGGCTCGCTCTCCTACGGCGAACTGGCCGGCGAGCGCATGAAACTCGGCCTGCTGCTGCACGATCCGGAAGAAGAGCACGATTGCTTCTCCGACAATACCTACAACTCGCACTTCAACGACGCGATCGGTATCGCCTCCGCCTACACGGGCGATTATACCCGCGTTGACGGTACGAAGATGAAGGGTCCGTCGCTGCACGATCTCGTTGCCGCCAAGGACAAGAAGCTTGACGAGGAAATGCAGGCCAAGCTCAAGAAGACGCTCAACGCCATGCAGATCATGGCCAAGCGCGGTCAGAACGTCGAGAAGTACGACCAGATGATCGCCGAGGGCAACAAGAAGGGCAACGCTGTCGTTCAGGCTGCCATCGACGGTCTCATCGACCAGACCAAATCGGTGCAGCGCGTTATTGCCGCATTCGATCTCGGCACGGTGAAGCTTGAAGGTTCAGACAGCCTGGATAATCCTAGCGCCGTCTTCCAATAAGTGAAAAGGCGGGCCGCTTCGCTTCCGAGGCGGCCCGAATTTCGAAAATGCTGCCTATTCCGGCTCGCGGCCTATCCAGTTGCCTCATACTCTGCGCCGCGTTCGCCGTCGTTTCCGTCGCCGCCGCTTCGGATCTCGATCTCTCCACAAGGCGTACCGACCTCTCTGCTGCCGACCAGAAGCGCGTCACGGACGTTACGCGACCGACGACCGACTTTTCCAAAGCCGAGCAGTATGAAGCGATGCAGGCAGGTGCCGCGACCTCGATCGATCCGGTCACGGAAGACTCGTTCTCGCACATCTCCGCCAACATACCCTTCGAGGAAGAACAGAACTTCCGGCTCGGCAACGCGCTGTTCAAGAAGCTATGGGTGTCCGCGCCCTCTTCCACCCAGGCATCCGACGGTCTTGGGCCGCTTTTCAATGCCCGCTCGTGCATGAGTTGCCATGTCAACGATGGCCGCGGCAAGCCGCCGGAAGGCGGCGCCAGCGCAACGTCGATGTTCCTGCGCCTGGCACGCCCAGCACAGACGCCCGAAGAAAAGGACGCGGTCGCACAAGCCCGGGCAGTCAACTTTCCGGATCCGGTCTACGGACACCAGCTGCAGGATCTTGCCGTTCCCGGCCTTTCGGCCGAGGGCAAGATGGCCATACGCTACACCGAGGAGGCTGTAACGCTCGGGGACGGCGAAGTCGTCTCACTGCGCCGGCCGAGCTATGCTGTGGAGGACCTCGCGCAGGGGCCGCTCGATCCGGCAACGACAATTTCGCCGCGTGTCGCGCCCGCAATGATCGGTCTTGGGCTGATCGAGGCAATTCCCGAGGCGGATATCCTGGCCCACGCCGATCCGGACGATGCGAACGGCGACGGCATCCACGGCAAGGCGGCGATCGTGCGCGACCACCGCACGGGCAATCTTGCGCTCGGTCGCTTCGGATGGAAGGCCCAGAATGCCACGGTGCGCGACCAGAGCGCGGACGCCTTCTCCAACGATATCGGCATTTCAACTCCGGATCGGCCGGATCCGCATGGTGACTGCACAGACGCCGAAGCCAAATGCCGTGACATGCCGACGGGCGTTCAGAAACGGCTGGGCAACGAGGAGGCACCCGGCCCGATCCTCGATCTCGTTACCTTCTATTCCGCGAACCTCGCCGTGCCTGCCCGACGCAAGGCAAGCTTTCCGGAAACCTTGCGCGGCAAGAAGATCTTCTACCAAAGCGGCTGCATATCCTGCCATGTGCCGAAGTTCGTCACGCGGCGCGACAGCGCCGACAAGGCCCAGTCCTTCCAGCTGATCTGGCCTTATTCCGATTTCCTGCTGCACGACATGGGCGAAGGTCTTGCGGATGGACAACAAGTCGGGAGCGCCAACGGTCGTGAATGGCGCACTCCTCCACTATGGGGTATAGGTCTCACCCAGACTGTCAGCGGGCACAGCTTTTTTCTCCATGACGGCCGTGCCAGAAATCTCACCGAAGCGATTCTCTGGCATGGCGGCGAGGCTCAGAAGGCGCGTGACGCTTTTGCATCCCTGCCCGGGGATGACCGGCAGGCACTGATTACATTCCTGGAGTCCCTTTGATGCGCCTTTGGCAACCTCTTCTCCTCTCCCTGGCCCTTGCCTCCTCCGCTGTCGCCCAGACCGCAGCACCCCAAGCCGGCCTGAACGAGGAGGCCGTGTCCGCGGTCATGCAGCGAGCAGTCGACGAGGTCATTCGTCCCGGATACCGCAATGCCCAGCAATCGGCGGCTCGCCTGACGACTGCGATGAAGGATCTCTGCGAAGACGCGACGCAGCAGAAGCTTGACAAGGCGAAATCGGCGTTCGACGACACAATCCGCTATTGGTCGGTCATCGAGATTGTCCAGACCGGGCCTGTCATCCAGGACAACCTCTTCGAGCACATCCTGTTCTATCCCGATCGCAAGGGCGTCGGCCTCAAGCAGGTTCAGGCGCTGATCGCCAAGGCAGATCCAAAGGACACGACTGTTGATGCGATCGCCGGCAAGAGCGTGGCCTTGCAGGGGCTCACCGCACTTGAATACGTCCTTTACGGCACCGGCTCCGAAGACCTGACAACACAGAAAAACAGCTTCCGATGCCTCTATGGCGCAGCAGTTGCCGGCAACATCCAGCGCGAGGCCGGCGAGGTCGTCGCAGCCTGGGAGAAGCCCGACGGCGTGCAGGCGAGCTGGAAGCATCCCGGCCCGCAGAGCGAAGACTTCATGGACAACAAGGAGGCGGTGACCGCGCTGCTCGGCATTCTCGTTCACGGCGCCGAGACCGTCCGCGATCAGCGGCTCGAGCAGTTCTACAAGGGCAAGGACACCACGCCGCGCCCCCGCATGGCGATCTATTGGCGCTCCAAGAACACCTGGAAGTCGATGACGGCCAATCTCGAGGGACTGCGTACGCTCTGGCAAAAGGCCGGCATGGCCGAACTTCTGCCTGCGGACAAGAAGCCCATCGCCGACGCAATCGATGCAAGTTTCAAGTCGCTGCTCGAAACCGTGCCGAAGCTCAACCCCGATATTGAGGTCGCGACAAACGCTGCCGAGAAAGCAAAGCTCGACGCCCTACTTGCCAGTTCGCGCGAGCTGATCACCAGAATCAGCGACGACTACGGTTCGGCAATCGGCCTGTCGGCCGGCTTCTCTTTCTCTGACGGCGACTGAACCCATGTGGAACAGCTCGGCGATCGACCGGCGCAGTTTCGTCAAGGCCGCCGGACTGACGTTCCTGGCGGCACTTCAGCCGCGGGCGCTGATGGCGCTTGAGCGGGCGGACGCCGTCTTTGCATCCGGCATGCGAACGGCAGGCGGAAGCTATGCCATTGCCACGGTCTCGGAGCGCGGCGAGATCATCGATCAAATCGCCCTTCCGGCGCGCGCCCATGGCATGGCCTTCAGCCATATGACGGGCAAGACTGTCGCATTCGCCCGCCGTCCCGGCACCTATGCGATGATTATCGACGCCCGCGGCAAGAGCCAACCAATCGTGATCACGGCTGTCGACGGTCGCCACTTCTATGGGCATGGCGCCTTTTCACCCGACGGCCGGATTCTTTACGCCAGCGAGAATGACTTCGACGCCAACCGGGGCATGATCGGACTCTATGACGCGACAAACCGCTTCGAGCGGATCGGCGAGTTTGAAACATACGGCGTCGGGCCACACGATATGACGGTATCGGACGACGGGCGCATGCTGATCGTTGCCAATGGCGGGATCGAGACGCATCCGGATTTCGGCCGCACAAAGCTCAACCTCGACAGCATGCAGCCGTCATTGACGCTCATAGACGCGGCAACGGGCGCACTTATCGAGAAGCACGCGTTACCTTCGCAGTGGGCGCAGCTCTCGACGCGGCATGTCGACATCGGTGACAGTGGCCGCATCTGGTTCGCCTGCCAGTACGAAGGGCACCGCAACGACCTGCCGCCCCTCGTCGGCTCGTTTGCGAAGGGCGAGGAACTCCGCTTCATCGACCTGCCGGAAGTGACCACACGCCGGCTCGGAAACTATGTCGGCGCGATCGCAGTCAATCGAGCGGAAGGGCTGGTCGGTGTCACATCGCCCAAGGGCGGCGCTTCCGTGACGATCGATACGAAGACCGGCCGAGTGCTCCGCGAGGACTTGGTGCCCGACGCGGCAGGCATCGCCGCCGCCAGGAGCGGTTTTGCGGTATCGTCCTATGACGGCGAGTTCCTCTCGACCCGGAGCGACGTTGCCTGGGATCAGCACATCGTGCGCATTGTGACCGTCTGAATTGTGCGCAAAAGATCGCCTGCTATCTGGCTCAAGGATGTAGTCCGCCCTATGTCAGGCGGATGAGCAAAGCACTGACCTATGTCGTCTTCATCGCCATCGCGCTGGGTGGAGGCCTGGTCATCGGCTTCAACAATCTGCCGGGGGAATGGTATCAATCTCTCGCCAAGCCACCGTTCAATCCGCCTGACTGGATCTTCGGGCCTGTCTGGTCCGTTCTCTACGTCCTGATCGGCATTGCCGGGGCGCGGACGTGGCTGCGCGGGCACCTCTCCATCGGCATGCTCATATGGGCCTGGCAGATGGTGCTGAATTTTCTCTGGTCGCCATCCTTTTTCGGTTTAAGGATGCCGTGGGCTGCGCTCGTCGTCATCGTCCTGCTACTGGCGCTGATTTTTGCCTTCATCGCCAACCGCTGGAAATCGGACCGGATTTCCGCGCTGCTCTTCACGCCCTATGCCGCATGGGTAGGTTTCGCGACGCTGCTCAATTCATCGATCGTCTATTTGAACTAGCGACTTGCAGCCAGCCGCAACATGGCATCACCGATCCGCGAGAAACGCGAGCAATCGCCGCTCAAGAACGGCTGCCGCGGCTGGATCATAGACCGGCAGTGACCGGTCGGAAAAGATGTGTGCATCGCCGGGGTAGAGGAAAAGCCTGACGTCAGTCGACTCGCCGGCCAGCGCTTTCGCCGCCTCGATATCACCGTCACCAACGAAGAACGGGTCTGCATCCATGGCGTGGATCTGCGCAGGCAGGTCTTTCGGCCAGGCCGGACCGAATTCCGAGCGCGGCAAGCAGGCGTGAAGGAAGATCGCACCCCGCGCGCCGGGACGTGTCTGCGCCAAATACTGTGCCGGGAGCACTCCCAGGGAAAGACCTGCGTAGACGAGACCGGCCCCAAGGCCGTCCACGGCACGGGCTCCCCGTTGGATGACCTCGCCGAACCCGATCTCCTGAGCATAGCGCACACCCTGATCCAGGGTTTCGAAGGTTCGGCCGGCGAACAGGTCAGGCGTATGAACGACATGGCCTGCGGCCCGCAGATCGTCTGCAAGAGCGACCACGCCTTGCGTCAATCCGAGCGCGTGGTGAAACAGCACAATCTCTGCCATGGCTGGACCTCCCGATCGTTTTGCGGCGAGGGAACCGACAGCGCCTCAGTCTGCTCTGGCGACCCACTCGTGCCAGTCGGCTTCGCTGCCGTGGAAGACATTCAGGTCGATCCGACCATCGACGCCATGCGAGATGCCGGAACCTGAATACTGCCAGAACACCCACCGGCGTCCTGGATAGACCTTGGACGGGTGTGCGGCAACCGAGCGCAGCCAGAAGGGATAGTTGAGGAACGCGCCCTTGAGGTTGTCGCGGTAGAAATC
This sequence comes from Rhizobium cauense, assembly GCF_019511525.1. Lineage (GTDB taxonomy): Bacteria > Pseudomonadota > Alphaproteobacteria > Rhizobiales > Rhizobiaceae > Rhizobium > Rhizobium cauense. Next base: position 361,846 of record NZ_JAEUAT010000001.1, read on the forward strand.
CGGTGCCGTGTAGATGATCGGGCGCTGGCCGTAGTGCTTCTCCAGCTTGTCCATGAAGACCTGCATCTTCTCGCGGACCTTCTCGGGGGAAGGCCGGCGCTTGCAGCTCGATTCACCATTCCATTCGACGTCGATGACCGGCGGCAGGGCCCCGGCTTCCCGGGGGACGTTGCGAATGAACCAGTCGGCCTGCTCGCCTGCCGTGCGGCACCAGTAGAAGAAGTGATAGGCGCCACGCTTCATTCCGGCCTGCTTGGCGTCGCGCCAGTTCTTCCGGAACATCGGGTCGAGATGGTCGCCACCGTCGGTCGACTTGATGTAGACGAAGTTCGCGCCTTGTGTTCTCAATTTCTGCCAGTCGATATCGCCCTGCCAGCGCGAAACGTCGACGCCATGAACGGCGAGCTTTCTGGGCGACGAGGATCCGAAATTGATCGGTTTGACGTCGCTGAAGCGATGGCTGTAGATCCGCGAGCGTGTGCGGGGCGCCCTGTCGACGTCTGGTGCCGCAGGTGTCAACACCGCCGGGCTCACCATCGCAACGGGCCTTTCCGACGGCATGGGTGGCGCTGCCGCCACGCCTGCTTGCGGCGTGAAGGCTTGCGGCTGCGGCACCGGACCCGCCCAAGCAAGTTCCTCCTGGTGCGGCGCGGCTTCGGGTGCGGCCTCGACCACATTCGCTGACGGCACCGGCGTTGCCGGTACCGGCGCGCTTGGGCGCGTCACGGAGCTTGTCGTTTCACGGGAAGGTAGGCCAGCGACGAGGCTGTCCGGCCCCAAACTGGATGTGCAGCCCGACAAAGCGAAGCAAGCAAGGAAGATAGCTGGCGCAGCCGATAAACGCATAAGAACCCGCACGCAAAACAAATGTCGACAGCAGATTCGCTGCCACCAGGGACCCATTGAAAAGCAATGGCTAACGTAGAATTACCAAAAAAGACTGAATCCAATCTTTACGCCCGGCGTGGCACGGGATGTCGAAGTGCAGGGTGAGCCACCCCATTTCGGGGGACCCGCTTGTCTGACGCGGCGCAGCATGCCACTTTCGCGCTTGCAAGAAAGGCACAACGATGACTGACACCGACAGCGGCGATTTCCACGAGCGAATCCGCCAGAACTTTGCCCGCCAGGCGGCATTGCACACACTCGGGGCGGAATTGACCCGCATCGAACGAGCCATGGTCGAGCTCGAGCTGCCTTTCGACGTCAAACTTACGCAGCAGCACGGCATCCTGCATGCCGGCGTGATCTCCGCTGTGCTCGACTCCGCCTGCGGCTTTGCCGCCTACAGCGTCATCGACGCGGAGGCATCAATTCTGACGATCGAATTCAAGGTCAACCTGATGTCGCCGGGCCGCGGCGATCGCTTCCTGTTTCGGGGCGAGATCACCAAGCCGGGCTCGAACATCATCGTTGCAGACGGGCGCGGCTACGCGATCGGCGACGGGGGCGCGAAATTGATCGCTTCCATGACGAGCACCATGATGATCATCCGTGGCAGAGAGGGCATTTCGGGATGAAGTTCGAGTTGAAGTCGGTCGCCGGCAAATCCATTCTCTTCGTAATGGCGGCGGAGGCCGAATACGGCCCGTTCCTGCGCTCTCGTTTCGAACCGCTGATGACGGGTGTCGGTCCGGTCGAGGCAGCCATCGTCCTCACACGAGCCCTGGCGCAGTTGCAGCAGACCGACGAGTTGCCTGATCTCGTCGTCTCGCTCGGCTCGGCGGGCTCGGCAAAACTCGAACAGACCGAGGTCTATCAGGCCACATCGGTCTCCTATCGCGACATGGACGCATCGCCGCTCGGCTTCGAGAAGGGGCGCACACCGTTTCTCGACCTGCCCGCCGTCGTCGATCTGCCGCTCAGGATCCCCGGCGTCCCGGAAGCGAGCCTGTCGACCGGTGGCAACGTCGTGTCCGGGCAGGCCTATAACGGTATTGCCGCTGACATGGTCGATATGGAGACCTTCGCGATCCTGCGCGCCTGCCAGGCCTACGACCTGCCGCTGATCGGCCTGCGCGGGATTTCCGACGGCGTTGAAGAGTTGCAGCACATCTCCGGCTGGACAGAATACCTGCATGTCATAGACCGCAAGCTTTCCTATGCCGTCGACAGCCTGTTTACGGCGTTGGAAGACGGCGTATTCTGGTTCTAACCCCTGCGGGATAGGGACAATCAGCACAATAAAATCCTCGGCCAGAGGATTTCGCGCATTGCAAGACCGGGTGCTTTTCATTAAAGGCTCGCCATGACCCAGACAGCACACCCAGACAGCGTTCTCATCGTCGATTTCGGCAGCCAGGTAACCCAGCTGATCGCACGCCGCGTGCGCGAAACGGGTGTCTACTGCGAGATCGTTCCCTTCCAGTCCGCCGAGGAAGGCTTCGAGCGCCTGCAGCCGAAGGCAGTGATCCTGTCCGGCAGCCCGGCCTCGACGGTCGATGAAGGCTCGCCCCGCGCGCCCGATATCATCTTCAACAGCGGACTTCCTGTTTTCGGCATCTGCTACGGCCAGCAGACGATGTGCATGCAGCTCGGCGGCAAGGTCGAGAGCGGCCATCACCGCGAATTCGGCCGCGCCTTCCTCGAGGTGGACGAAGACAGCGAACTGTTCGAAGGCCTCTGGTCGAAGGGCTCGCGCCATCAGGTCTGGATGAGCCACGGCGACCGCGTCACCGCGCTCCCTGAAGGCTTCAAGGTCGTCGCGACCTCGCCGAACGCGCCCTACGCCTTCATCGCCGACGAGAAGCGCCAATATTACGGCGTGCAGTTCCACCCGGAGGTGGTGCACACGCCTGATGGTGCCAAGCTGATCGCGAACTTCATTCACAACATCGCCGGCATCAAGGGTGACTGGTCGATGTCGGCCTATCGCCAGAAGGCGGTCGAAGCTATCCGCGAGCAGGTCGGCGACAAGCGCGTCCTCTGCGCACTCTCCGGCGGCGTCGACAGCTCGGTTGCAGCGCTGCTGATCCACGAAGCGATCGGCGACAAGCTCACCTGCGTACTGGTCGACCACGGCCTGATGCGCAAGGACGAGGCGGCCAACGTTGTCGCCATGTTCCGCGAACACTACAATCTGCACCTCATCCACGTCGACGCGTCCGACAAGTTCATCGGCGAGCTCGAAGGCGTGTCCGATCCCGAGACCAAGCGCAAGATCATCGGTCGCCTGTTCATCGAGACCTTCGAGGAAGAGGCCAAGAAGCTCGGCGGCGCCGACTTCCTCGGCCAGGGCACGCTCTACCCTGATGTGATCGAAAGCGTTTCCTTCACTGGCGGCCCGTCGGTCACCATCAAGTCGCACCACAATGTCGGCGGCCTTCCTGAACGTATGAACATGCAGCTCGTCGAGCCACTGCGCGAACTCTTCAAGGACGAAGTGCGCGTGCTCGGCAAGGAACTCGGGCTGCCCGACTCATTCATCGGCCGCCACCCCTTCCCCGGCCCGGGTCTCGCGATCCGCTGCCCGGGCGGCATCACCCGCGAAAAGCTGGAGATTCTCCGCGAAGCCGACGCGATCTACCTCGACGAAATCCGCAAGGCCGGTCTCTACGACGCCATCTGGCAGGCCTTTGCCGTGCTTCTGCCGGTCCAGACCGTCGGCGTCATGGGCGACGGCCGAACCTACGAATTCGTCTGCGCGCTGCGCGCCGTCACCTCCGTCGATGGAATGACAGCGGACTTCTACCACTACGACATGGAATTCCTCGGCCGCGCCGCGACCCGTATCATCAACGAGGTGCGTGGCATCAATCGTGTCGTCTACGACGTCACCTCGAAGCCGCCGGGCACGATCGAGTGGGAATGATTTGAGAATCGCCTCGCTCGAGGCGATCTCCCTCAGAAATCGAGCGACTGCTGCACCGGCTTTGGCGGCGCCAGGCTCACGCCTTCAAGCTCAAGCATCCGCTGCTTGGACGTCGAGCCGCCCGGCGCGGAGAAGCCGCCGATCTTGTTTCCGGCCGCTAGCACGCGGTGGCAGGGGATGATCAGGGCGACCGGGTTTTTCGCCATCGCCTGGCCGACGTCGCGGGCGGCCTCCGGGCCTGCGCCAAGTTGCTTTGCAAGAGCACCGTAGGTGGTCGTGTGTCCCCAGCCGATCTGGCGTGCGGCGTCATAGACCTGCTTGAAGAAGGCATCCTGACCAGCAAGATCGACCTTCACGTCAGAGAAATCCGTGGGTTCTCCACTAAAATAACGCTTCACAGCCGCGACAGCCTCGGCCACGGCAGATGGGGGCATCGCGGGCTCGGCACCGGGAATGCGGCGCAGCAGCAACCGCTCGGTGGACTCGGCACTCGAGGTCGGCAGCTGAAAACGCGTTATGCCGACATCGTTCCAGGCGACGCCGCAGAAGCCGCCGGCCGTCTCGAAAATCAGATAGTGGTGCGCTTCCTGTTGCATGGGCCATACCTCCCTGCTGGGTCACCCTGAAGATCGTCCTGCCGCCGCCTGAATTCAACCCGTTTCTTGCGCAGGCAGAGCCTTGTCCCACGGTGCGTTCGAATGCATGTTCTCTTTTTGTTCTTGTCATTTCAAGATCAACTGTTACGATCCGTGCCTTCCGTGACGAATGGGGAGCGGGCTCGCTCCGGGAGCCGATCATGCACGAGAGCTTGCAGGCATCTTTCGATTTCGCTTCGCCGAAGACGCGCCAGCAACCATCGCGCTTCGACAGGGAAAGCCTATTCTTTGCGATTTTGCCGGACTCGCGATCGCTCGACGAATGCGTGGCGATCCGGCAGTGGCTGCAGCAGGACTACCTCCCCCTCGCATCGCCGCGTCCGCCGGCGGCCATACACGTCTCACTCTATTGTGTCGGCAAGAGCGCCCACATTCCCGAGACAGTCATCGCTGCGGCACGCCAGGCGGGAACGGCCATCGAAGCGTGTCAGTTCGAGCTCGCCTTCGACCATGTCATCACCTTCCTGCTGCCGCAGGACAACGCGATCGTGCTGGCCGGCAAAGGCGGACGGGAACTGTTGCGGCAACTACATGTGCAGATCGCGATCGAGATGCACCGGTTGGGTGCAGACGCCAATCTGAACCCGAACTTTCAGCCGCATGCCACGCTGCTCTACGACAGGGACGTGGTGCCGCGTATCGCCTTGCAGAAGCCGGTCGTGATGGCCGCACGCGAATTCGTTCTGCTCCACAATCGCCGAGGCCACGCCGGCTACGAAGAACTCGGGCGCTGGCCCCTGCATGCGCGCGGATAACACCTTGCCTCCGCCTATCGAACTCGCTTAAAGCTCCTGCGACGAGGCATGAAAGCGGAGAACGACATGAACACGTCCGAGATCATCATTGCGGGCGACACCGCGGGCATCGAGTGGCGATTGCCGGTTCTTCGTTTCAAGGGCAGCGATCCCAAGGCGCCGAAAATCTACATTCAGGCGGCTCTGCACGCCAACGAGCTGCCGGGGACTGCGCTGATCCATTTCCTGTGCGAGAGACTGCGCCAGGCGGAAAGCGCCGGCCAGATCAGGAGCGACATCATCGTCGTCCCGCATGCCAATCCGATCGGCGCGGCGCAGTCGCATTTCGGCGAGCTTCAGGGACGTTTTGATCTTGGATCGCGCACCAATTTCAACAGGGAATTTCCGCTGATCTCGGTGAAGGATCGTGACGGGTTGCTTGAGGGCCTCGAGAACCGTTCGTCCATCGACAAACTGAAGCGCCAGCTGCTGCATATGGCGCTCGGCTGCGATCTGGTGATCGATCTGCATTGCGACGACGAATCGCTGCAATATGCCTACATCGACGAGGCTTTCTGGCCAGAGGCCGCCGATCTCGCATCGGCGATGGATATGGAAGCAGTTCTCCTCTCCGATGGCGAGAGTTCCGCTTTCGAGGAAGCCGTCGGCTTTGCCTGGAAATACGAGACGCCGGACAAACAATCGCGCCTGCCCGGCAAGCTGTCCGTCACCGTCGAGCTTCGCGGCCGGCGTGACGTCTATCCTGACATGGCGAAGAAGGATGCCGAGGGATTGTGGAAATTCCTGGCGAGCAGAGGCGCAGTCGACACCGCCGTCTCACTGCCCGCTTTCGACGGTCCCGCCGTGCCGCTCGACAATATCGAGATGGTCCGTGCGCCGGAGGCGGGAACAGTTCTCTTCCACCGCAATATCGGCGAATGGGTTGGCGAAGGCGATGTGCTTGCCACGTTGATCACCCGCCCCGGCATGGCTGACGGCAGCCTCGAGATTCGTGCGCCGCAGGCCGGCCTGATCGTGACGCGCAGCTCCGAGCGGCTGGTTCGCCGCCGCGCCGACCTGATGAAGATTGCTTGCAAGACTGCCAGCAAGGCAACGCGCAAGCCTGGAACGCTGGAGGACTAAGTGACCGTCACCATCTACGGCATCAAGAACTGCGATACCATGAAGAAGGCCCGAACCTGGCTGGAAGAGCATGACATCGCCTACCAGTTTCATGACTACAAGGCTGTGGGGATCGATCGCGCGCATCTGCAGGCCTGGACGAAGGAAGCCGGGTGGGAAACGGTTCTCAACCGGGCCGGCACGACCTTTCGCAAGCTGCCTGACGCAGACCGCGAAAATCTCGACGAGGACAAGGCGATTGCTCTGATGCTGGAACAGCCGTCGATGATCAAGCGGCCGGTTGTCGAGGCTGATGGCAAGTTGCTTGTTGGCTTCAAGCCCGAGATCTACGGCAGCTTCTTCAAGGCCTGATCGATGTCGAAGACCACGCGCGCCACGCAGGTTCTCAGCAAGGCCGGGGTTGCCTTTACGGTCCACACCTATGATTACGACCCGAACGCGGAGCGCGTCGGCCTACAGGCCGCGGAAGCGCTTGGCGAGGAGCCGCATCGCGTGTTGAAGACGCTGATGGCGGAAGTCGATGGCAAGGCCGTCTGCGTTGTCGTGCCATCCGATCGCGAGGTCAGCATGAAGAAGCTTGCAAGCGCCTTCGGCGGCAAGTCGGCCAACATGATGAAGCCTGCGGATGCCGAGCGCCTGACGGGCTACCACGTCGGCGGCATCAGCCCGTTCGGGCAGAAGAAGCTCGTTCCGACCGCGATCGAAGAGGCTGCTCTTGCGGAGCCGCAGGTCTACATCAATGGCGGGCAGCGCGGGCTGCAGGTTCGACTTGATCCGAAAGACGCATTAAAGACGCTGAACGCTGCCGCTGCACCTCTTATCGCCTAAGCTCAACCAACAGCCGATCGCGAGCTTCAATTTCGCCGCAAAGGGGTCTAAGTCTACCGGCCAGTCCGTTTCGTTCGAGGAGTGACCGATCATGAATTATATGCCCCAAAGCCAGACGTCCGTGGATCCGGTAAAGCTTGAGAAGCTTGCGGAAGTGGCCGTCAAGGTCGGCCTGCAGCTGCAGACGGGCCAGGATCTGGTCATCACCGCTCCCGTGGTCGCCCTGCCGCTTGTCCGCCTGATCACGAAGCATGCCTATATGGCGGGTGCGGGTCTGGTATCGGCATTCTATTCCGACGAGGAATCGACTCTCGCGCGCTACAGATACGGCAACGATCAGAGCTTCGATCGTGCTTCCGACTGGCTCTACGACGGCATGGCCAAGGCCTATGCCAAGGGCGCCGCCCGCCTCGCCGTTGCCGGCGATAATCCGATGCTGCTTTCGGAACAGGATCCGGCAAAGGTGGGTCGCGCCAACCGGGCGAACTCTGCCGCCTACAAGCCGGCGCTGGAAAAGATCTCGAATTTCGACATCAACTGGAACATCGTCTCCTATCCCAACCCGTCATGGGCAGCCCTGGTCTTCCCTGATGATCCGGAGGCCATCGCCGTCGCCAAGCTTGCCAAGGCGATCTTTGCGGCATCGCGTGTCGATGTCGACGACCCGATCGCCGCCTGGACCGAGCACAACGCCAGCCTTGCCAAGCGCTCGCACTGGCTGAATGGCGAGCGCTTCGCCTCACTGCATTTCACGGGCCCCGGCACCGATCTCAAGGTCGGGCTCGCCGACGGGCACGAGTGGCACGGAGGCTCCTCAACTGCCAAGAACGGCATCACCTGCAACCCGAACATTCCGACCGAGGAAGTCTTTACGACGCCGCACGCGCTGCGGGTCGAGGGCCATGTTTCGAGTACAAAGCCCCTCTCCCACCAGGGCACGCTGATCGACAACATCCAGGTCCGCTTCGAGGGCGGCCGGATCGTCGAGGCAAAGGCTTCGCGCGGCGAGGAAGTGCTGAACAAGGTGCTGGATACCGACGAAGGCGCGCGCCGGCTCGGCGAGGTGGCACTCGTGCCGCATTCCTCACCAATCTCCGCCAGCGGCATCCTCTTCTACAACACGCTTTTCGATGAAAACGCCTCGTGCCACATCGCCCTCGGCCAATGCTATTCGAAGTGCTTCGTCGATGGCGCCAGCCTGACGCAGGAGCAGATCAAGGCACAGGGCGGCAATTCGAGCCTGATCCATATCGACTGGATGATCGGCTCCGGCCAGGTCGATATCGATGGTATCAAGCCGGACGGCTCGCGTGTTCCGGTGATGCGTCAGGGCGAGTGGGCCTGACCGAGATTGTGCGCTGACTGAGCCAGACGCTCGCAAGCACCATCGCGAAACCGAAGGCTTGCGCGGGCGTCAGGCTTTGTCCCAGAGCCAGCCAACCGAGAAGGGTGGCCGTAACCGGGCTCAGGAACCCCAATGAGGATGCAGCCGAGGGCTCGATACGCGCCAGTCCTCGGAACCACAGCAGATATGTGAACGCCGCGCCGATCAGGCCAAGATAGGCCATGCCCAAGACGTTGGTCGCGGTCGGCACCGGCAGCGCCGGTTCGAAAACCAGGACGACCGGTGCAAGCAGGATTCCGCCGGCCGTGAGCTGCCATGCGGTAAGCGCAAGGTTCGACACCGGCGAAACCCAACGTCGCGTCAGAACCGTGCCGAACGCCATCGAGACCGCACCCGCGATGCCGGCGGCAACGCCGATCGGGTCGAGCGCCGCATTCGGCGTGAGCACAAGCAGAGCAACACCTGCAATCCCGACCACCCCGGCCCCAACGGCAAGAGCATGAATCGGCCTGCCGAGGAAGAGCGCGACAGCAGAATGACGATGAGCGGCTGAATGGCCCCGACGGTCGCGGCAACACCTCCCGGCAAACGATAGGCCGAGACGAACAGCATCGCCCAAAAGAACGAGAAATTGAGGCCGCCGAGCACGAAGACACGGAGCCACCAGATTCCCTGGGGCAGTTGCCGGACGATCGCAAGCAACAGAAGCCCGGCCGGCAAGGCGCGCAGGAACGCGACCGTCAGCGGATATCCGTGCGGAAGGAAGGTCGTGGTCACAAAATATGTGCTGCCCCAGATCGCTGGCGCCAGCGCCGTAATCAGCACATCGGATGCGGGTGTTTTTGTTATCTTCATATCAAGAATCTCTATTTCAAGATAAATACAATCTAACGCCATTTATCTTGACGTCAAGATATGCCGTGCTAACAGTCTCCTGAACAAACCGGGTTGGCTAATGGACCACGTTGACAAGATACTTGTGCAGTGGCGTACGGAGCGTCCCGACCTCGACACCGAGGCGATGGGCATCATGGGCCGGCTGAAACGGCTGAGCACGCATCTTGCCCGCGAGGTCGAGCAGGTGCTACAGCAGCACGGACTTTCCTCCTCCTCATTCGACGTGCTCGCGACGCTTCGGCGTTCGGGCACACCCTATCGGCTGTCGCCCGGTGATCTGCTGTCGATGACGATGGTGAGTTCCGGCACGATGACGAACCGGATCGACCAGCTGGAGAAAGCGGGCCTGGTTGAACGGGTGGTCAATCCCGACGATCGACGCAGTGTGCTCATCGCGCTGACCGGCGCAGGCCTTGCCGCCGTTGAAGGCGCGGCCGGAGCCCATGTGGCCAACCAGCAGCGCCTGACGCAAGGCTTCAGCGCCGAGGAAAAAGCCCAACTCGATGCCCTGCTGCGGAAGTTCCTGGCGACCTTCGAGTAGCCGAAGGTGGCTGCGGCGAACAGGCTTCTACACCGTCCTCAAATGTCCAGATCGACCCAGATTGCGGCGTGGTCCGATGCCGAGTGTTTTGGCTCGGTCAGCTCCGGATAGGCCTCCCAACGCCTCGGCCGGCTGCCGGGCCAGACGCCCTTGCGGAAGACGCTGCCGCGCTGAACCTTGTCGAAGAGCTTCGGCGACAGAAGCAGGTAGTCTATCTTGTTTTCGGCGTTGCAGAGCCCAAAGGTGCCGGGAAAGCCGCCATCGTCGAAGGCGGCATGAACAAAGGCATCGCGAAGCGTGCTTTCCTTCAGCGGCGACAAGGGCGAACTGTCCGGCGTGTCGTTCAGGTCGCCGACCAGCGCGATATAGTCCAGCCCTTCCGCAATTCGCTTCTCGTAGATCGCCCGAGCCCTCTCCGCTTGCGCGCGCCGGCGAGCGTTCGAGGACTGGGCGCTGCCGAAGCCCTTGCTCTTGAAGTGGTTGACCATGACGAGCAGCGTCGCTCCGGCGGGCGTCGTCACGTAATATTCAGGGCAATCCCGTGAGAATATCGGGTTCCCTGCCCCGTCCCGATCGTCCACGTGGCTGCGCATGAGATCGAGCACGAAACCCTTGCGCGTCATCAGTCCCACGTCGATGCCGCGTTCGTCATTGCCGTCGATCACCATGACCTGGTAGAAGGGGCTGCCGCCAATGGCCGGCAGCACCTGCGTATTGAAAGCGGAAAGGACCGGCCGGCTTTCGGCCTCCACCACCCCCAACACGTCGGCTTCAAGGTCGCGCATGACCCGCGCCGTGTTCTGCATGGCGATTTCGTCGATCGGCTCGTCGCGCAATTCCAGCGATCCGACCCAATCGATGCGCCCATTCGCGGTAATCACAACGCCGCCGGTGCGTGGCCGCTTCAAGAGATTGCCCCTGTTGCGGCGAAGGATAACGAAGGGGCCCGTGTCGCTCTTCTCCATGCCGAGTTCGACGATCAACGTGGCCATGCGCGCCTTGTCGGCTTCGCTGTAGACCACCTGGCCGAGCAGCTTCTCCAGCTCGGCGAAACGGTCGAGGACGACGCGCCCCTCGGCCCACGTGTCAAGGTTCATTGCCTTTGCGCGGTCGAACAGGTTTTCGACATTGAACGATGCAAGCCTCATGTCTCTCCTCCCACATTGCCCGGAGGATAACACGTATATGTTGCACTCACATGATGCCTGTGCTCGGGTGCGTCGCCTAGAAGAGGCTGCCCTGTTTCGGCGGGACGCGCTCGTCCTGTGGCTTGGCCGCGCGCTTCTTCGCCCCGGAAGGCGGCGAGCCTCCCTCGGCGGTCACAGCTCCGACCCGGCCATCGGCAAACTCAATCGAAATGCCCATGCCCGACGAGAGCATCGCGGCCTGTGACAGGGGCTTGTCCTCGTCGTCCCGGATCACCGCGTAGCCGCGCTTCAGCACGTTCTTGTAGGAGAGCGACTGAAGAACGCGGTCCTGCGCCGTCAGTTCGCCGCGTGCACGGGTCAGCTTGTGCCTGACTGCAGTATCGGCGTGGCGCGACAGATTGGTGAGGTGGTCGCGCAGGCGAGCCGTCTGGGTCATCAGCCGCGCCGGCAGCGTCGCGAAGATAGCATCGGCTCGGCCGACCCGCGATTTCGAGCGATCCACGAGGCGCTCAATCGTCCGCTCGGCGCGCGTCATCCGCTCTGTCAGAAGCTGGCGACGTTCAGCAATGCGGTTCGACAGAACATCGGGACGCAGGTGCGCGGCTGTCCGCTCGAAGCTGTGGCGTTTGTTGATCGTGTTGAGTTCGAGGCCGCGCCCAAGACCGGCTGCAGCCTCGTCAAAGCGGCGACGCGGCAGGGCAAGGAGCTGATCCAGAGACGGCAGGGCACGGATCAAGGCCCGCACGGACTGGCGGTGATGATCCATGCGGCGGCTCATGCAGCCTTGCAGACGCGCAGCGAGCGCCGCCGTCTGCGCTTCCAGCTCGGCCTTCACCGGCACCGCCATCTCGGCAGCACCCGTCGGCGTCGGCGCACGCACATCTGCGGCATAGTCGATGAGCGTCCAGTCGGTTTCGTGGCCAACGGCCGAGATCAGGGGGATCTGGCTGTCGGCGGCAGCACGCACGACGATTTCGTCGTTGAAGCTCCAGAGATCTTCGAGACTGCCGCCACCGCGGGCGACGATCAGGACATCCGGTCGCGGCATTTCCCCCTGCGGCTCAAAGCTGTTGAACCCTCTGATGGCGTTGGCGACTTCCTCGCCGGAGCCTTCGCCTTGCACTTTCACCGGCCAGACGATGACGTGGACCGGGAATCGATCGGAGATGCGGTGCAGGATGTCGCGAATGACGGCGCCGGTCGGCGAGGTCACGACCCCGATTACCCTTGGCATGAACGGCAACCGGCGTTTGCGGGACGGATCAAACAACCCCTCGGCGCCCAGCCTGCGCTTTCGCTCCTCGATCAGAGCCATCAGCGCGCCGGCGCCGGCAGGCTCCAGCGTCTCGATGACGATCTGATACTTCGACGAACCGGGGAATGTCGTCACCTTGCCGGTGGCGATCACCTCCATGCCCTCTTCGGGACGGAACTTCAGCCTGGAAAATGTCCCCTTCCAGATAACAGCGTCGATACGCGCGCGGTCGTCTTTCAGGGCAAAGTAGGCATGCCCCGAAGAATGCGGCCCGCGGTAGCCGGAGATCTCGCCCCGCACCCGCACCTGATCAAAGGCCGTTTCGACGGTGCGCTTGATCGAGCCGGAAAGTTCCGACACCGAGTACTCGGTAAGATTGCTGGGCGAATCATTCTCGAAGACGTTGCTCATAATGCTGTTCTAGCCGATGAGGCAGAAAAGAGCAGCCTCCAGAGGGGGACGTTTTTTGGCTCGCCTCCAGAGAAAGATCCGCCCGTCCATCATTTTTCTTTTTCAAATCAAACCGTTAATCCGACCATCCGGCCGAAATTGCAACTCCACCGCTCCCCATTTTCCCCGGCATTCCTTGCGCAGTGATCATCAGGCAAACATGAAAGGAGTTCTCCATGTCCGATCGTTTTGCCTCCCATGCCCCCTCGCTCACCGGGCCCGCCAGCGCCGGCTTCGCCATCGTGCCCAGCGACAGCCTCGATATCGCGGAGATCACAAGGGCGCTCTATGTCGGCGTGGGTGGCGACCTGGTGGTGACGATGGCATCCGGGCAAACGCTTACATTTGCCTTCGTGCCCGATGGATCGTTGCTGCCGCTGCGGGTTTCGCGCATCCACGCCAGCGGAACGACCGCCGAAAACATCGTCGGGCTCACCTAGGTCTACCACGGCAGGCTGTGCCGATCGGGGACAGCAGGGAAAGCGACAATCGATGAGCCGGTTAATTGTTCGGCAAGGCAGACATGCGTATAGTGAAGCGAATCAGGAGATGCTGATGATCGCTCTGACGGCCATGACACTTGGCTTCGCCACCGCACCAATGCGCTCGATTTTTTCGATGGTGCTGGTCGGCTTCCTGATTTGCGTCGCCTATGCCTGTGCAGCCTGGGTTTCATCGACGTCCATTCTCGACCTGGTAGCCGCTATCGTCTGCTATGATACCGGGCTTCTCGTCTGCCTTCTGGCCCTCCACGTTGTCGGCCGCCTTCGCGACCGCCGACGCTTTGTCTGAACCCTACGAGCCTGTCGGAACGTAGCGAAAGAAGCGGACTGGCGCACCATCAGTTGTCGGCAAAGGCACAAGGTAAGCGGGGACGACGCCTTTCGTCAGTTGCCCGTAGAGGCCATCCGGTTTCATCTTTGCAAACTCCCTGGTCTGCGGATGGCGGGGGCAGAACGCCAGAACACTGACACCTGCGCCCTTGAGGAAGGCCTCGGCCTCCTGCGGCGTGGCCAGGCCAATGTGCATTTCCGTCAGCATGCCGCCCTGATTTCGATGGTAGGGCGCCGAGAGAATCCTGTTCTCCGTGAAGCGGAGGATCGAGACACCCATGTCGGATGGGGCAGCCACCAGACCCGCCGGGACGTCGGCCAGGGGAGCGAGAGATGCCCTCGATGAACAGGACGGCTTCGCGGACGCTGTTTGCCCGAAGCTTTCGCTGTTGTTCATGTCCATGAGACTCCCTCCGAGACCCCAGACGGCTGCAACGCTCATCAGGACGGTGGATAGATAGCAGAAGGCGGCCGCGACATTTTCACTGTCGGTGGACGACAGCCGGCGCATGTCGACGATCAGCAATGTCAGCGGCAAGATCGCGACAAGATTGGAGAACATGGCGCCGCGCACCTGAACCGCGGCGATGGCCCAGCTGACGATCAGCAGGAAGAGCAGGATCAGGTGGATCCGCACACGATCCCGCTGGACGAGACGGAAAACACAGACGGCCATAGCGAAGACGCCGGTCGCATAGAAGAAGCCAAGCGTGAACGGATCGCGGCCGCCAAGAGCAAGAATGGATTGGGCTTCCTGCACGCCATCAAGCCACTGCGTGACCAGGAGGGGATCGAGGTCGGCCAGCGGGTTATGAAGGCACTGCGGCGCTATCGTCACCGTGGCGGCTAGAACGACTGCTCCTACCCCGGCCAAGACGACAAATCGGAGCAACCGGCTCGCCCGACTTGCAAAGGTCGCACCGAAAAGGAGCAGACCCCCACCGATCGTCGCAAGGCTGTAGTAGCCAAGGGAAAGACTATCGCAAGAAACGACTGAATAGAGCCGCGGCGGGACGGTCGCAAAGAACAGCAGGCTGATCGACACGGCCAGCGCGAATCCGAAAGCCTTGGCTGCGCGCGCAAAGGCTTCGCCCTCCCAGGCCCATGAGACCGCGACAGCGATGCACGCCGCCGCAACAAAGGGCGTCGTTTCTGCCCCGATTGCAATCGCTGTCGCCGCTGCCAACCCGGCGGCCGTGTAGCTCAATGGCCGATGGTCCTCATCAAGCAGCATCGCGACCATGATGGCGACGAGGGCAATCTGGACGTTGTGATGATCGATTGCACCGGGCAGGAAGCGATTGCCCGTGACCAGCAGCAGTGCCGTCAATCCGAGAGCAACGTGCATCCCGAAAGTGCCGTCGATGCGGCGGCCCGCAAGCCCCATGGCCCACATGGTGGGGATGGTGAGTGAAAGCGGCCAGACCGCCAGTGCGAGCGCCTCGGCCCGCTCCTGCGAAACAAAGAGCTCGAAGAATCTGATCAACGTCGCGATCGGCAGGTCGACCAGGCGGGACCAGTGCATCAGAGTGCCGTCGCCCAGCCCCATGCGGTACTGCATCAGGTCGAACCAGCCCTGCCCGTTGAGGAAGTCACGCACTTCGACAAGCCGCATGCCATCATCATTGTCCGCGCCGACATAGTCGATCGCGCCGGGCAGCTTCAGCGCAAGGATCGCGACAATGAGGAGCGCAGAGTAGACGAGCACCGCCGGCCATAGCCGGGTCATCATGGAACGCAGCTTGGCGATCGACGATGCCGATGCGGGAGCATCGGCCATCTGGGCAACATTCGTCATCAGGCGGATCCCACCGTTTTGAGTGGCGAAATCGTAGCGCGCTCCTATCAAGAAACGGTAAAAGCGCTGCTGGCAGGGGCGCTTTCGCAGGCTCCATAGCGAGTTGTTAACGGCCGACTGCTATGGTCGGCCGGACTTTCTCCACCACGGGTGTGATCATGACTGGATCGCGTATCGACAATCTCAGTATTGCCGTGCTCCTGCCTTGCTATAACGAGGCCGCGACCATCGGCTCCGTCGTGCGCGGCTTCAAGTCCGCCTTGCCGGGCGCCGCCATTCATGTCTACGACAACAATTCCACCGATGGCACCGCCTTGCATGCGATGCTCGCCGGCGCGCACGTCGTGCGCGAACGGCGACAGGGCAAAGGTCACGTTGTCCGGCGCATGTTCGCCGACATCGATGCCGACATCTACATCATGGCCGACGGCGACGGGACGTACTCGTCAGACGACGCCGAGGAACTGATCCGCACGCTGCTGACCGAGCGCGCCGATATGGTGGTAGGCACGCGGCGCGGCGTGCATGCCGACGCCGGCAGACAGGGGCATGCCTTCGGCAACAGGATTTTCAACGTCTTGTACCGAACGATCTTCGGAACCGACTTCACCGACATTTTCTCGGGCTATCGCGTTTTTTCGCGGCGTTTCGTCAAAAGCTTCCCAGCTGTCTCGGGAGGCTTCGAGATCGAGACCGAAATGTCCGTTCACGCTTCGCGTCTGAAGCTGCCCGTCAGCGAGCTCGAGCTGGATTACGGCCGCCGGCCGGAAGGCTCACACTCCAAGCTCTCCACCTTCAAGGACGGTGCCAAGATCCTCTGGATGTTCGCCACGCTGATGAAAGAGACGCGGCCTTTTGCGTTCTTCGGCATCGTCAGCGCGGCCTTCATGCTGGCGAGCCTGGGTTTCATGGCGCCGGTTCTTGTCGAATATTTCGAGACGGGCCTTGTCAGCCGTATGCCGACATGGGTCTTGTCGATGGCGCTGATGATGGTCTCGTTCATGATGTTTACCGCAGGCGTGATCCTCGATTCTGTTTCACGCGCCCGCGCCGAGCAGCTCCGCATCCACTATATGGGCCTCGTCGCCCCTGGTGCGCGCGAGCTTACGCTTCCCTCGATCGAGGACCTCGGCGCTCATCATCAGTCTGCCAAGACCGGGACCAGATGAAGAAGCTGCTCCGCTTTGGCATTGCAGGCGGCCTTGGCTTCCTTGTCGACGCCGGCGTGCTTGCGCTCTTGCTGCACGTCACGTCGCTTGGCCCCTTTCTTGCCCGCTTGATCGCGATCGCTCTGGCAATGGCATCGACGTGGTTCTTCAACCGAACGTTCACGTTCGGCCGCTCCGGACACTCGCTCGCTGTCGAAGGATTTCGCTATGGCTCCGTCGGCGTGACGGCGGCACTGCTCAACTATGGGCTCTATTCGGCGCTGCTGCTGCGGCTGCCAGACCTGCAGCCGCTCGCGGCAGTGGTGCTTTCCACCGCCGCGTCCATGCTGTTCAGCTTCTTCGGCTACTCGCGCTTCGTTTTTCGCGGCGACTGAGATCAGACCGGCTCCCAGCCGTCCTTCTCGCTGGCGCGATAGATCGCATCGATGAATTTCTGGCTGAGCTTGGAGCTCTCCAGCGTCACGACCTCTTCATTCTCGCCGCTGGCAGCCCGGGCAAACGCCTCCGCTTCGCGCTTGTACTGGCGACTGTCCGGGAAGCGGAAGATCGTCGATTCATTGTGGTTGCGGTTGGTGAGCTCGATCTCCTCGGCACCCCAGCGGTCGGCGTTGAAGGGCGACTTCACCTCGATGAAACCGTCCGTGCCGTGGAACACCATCACCTGACGATTTGCCATCTGGGTGGCGATGTAGAAGGTCAGCTCGAAATCGCCGAAGTCGGCCTTGACGCTCGAATAGATGTCGGTGCCGAATTCAGGGTCGCGGCGGGTGACCGCCTGGACGCGCAGCGGCTCCTTGCCGGTGGAGAAGCGCGTGCCGATCGTCGGGTAAACGCCGATATCGGGAAGTGCACCACCGCCGAGTTCGGGAATGTTGCGCATGTTGCCGGGGTCGCGGTTGAAGTAAGTGAAGGCGCCCTGCACGTGCAGGAGCGTGCCGATCGCGCCGTCGGCGATCAAGGAGCGGACCTTCCGCCAGACCGGCGCGTAGGTGACCATATAGGCTTCGGTGATGAGAACCTTGTTACGGTCGCGGGCGGCGATCAGGCTGTCGATCTCATCGGCGTTGAGCGCAATCGGCTTTTCGCAGAGCACGTGCTTGCCGGCATCGGCAGCCTTGATCGTCCACTCGACGTGCTGCGAGGTTGGCAGCGGGATGTAGACGGCGTCGATCTTGTCGGAAGCCAGCATCTCCTCATAGGAGCCGAAGGCGTGCGGGACGGAAAAACGATCCGCCATCTCGCGAGCTCTGGCGAGATCGCGGCTGGCGATCGCCGTCACGACGCAGTTTTCCGCATCCTGGATGGCGGGAACAACGAGTTCGCGGCCGATCTTCGCGGTCGAAAGAATGCCAAAACGCAGCATAGCCTGGGTCCTCTCCTGGTTCGATTTTTGCGCAAGCTTAGTGAGGCTGCGGCTGCGGCGCAATGGTGCGATCACAATTCGCGGAGCTGGTTTCCATGAGACGGCGACCGCGCTAGGTTACCTCCCGGCGGCGTTCTGCCGCGTCACCGATTTCAATCAATTCAGCACTTTAGGAGAGCGCCATGGATATGCGCCGTCTTGGAAAAACTGGCCTTTCGATCGCCCCGATCGTCTTCGGCGGCAACGTGTTCGGCTGGACGGCCGACGAGAAGACGTCCTTCGACATTCTGGACGCCTTCTTCGACGCCGGGTTCAACACGATCGATACGGCCGACGTCTATTCGGCCTGGGTGCCGGGCAACAAAGGCGGCGATTCCGAGGAAATCATCGGCAAGTGGCTGAAGCGCGGCAAGGTTTCCCGCGACAAGGCTGTCATGATCACCAAGGTCGGCTCCGACATGGGCCAGGGCAAGACGCTGAAGGAAACCTATGTCCTCAAGGCGGTCGAGGATTCGCTGCGCCGGCTGCAGACCGACTATATCGATCTCTACCTCTCGCATTGGCCGGACGAGAGCACGCCCTATGAGGAAACGCTTGGCGCCTTTGCCAAGCTGAAGCAGCAAGGCAAGATCCGCGCGATCGGCTGCTCCAATCTCGACGCGACACAGCTTCAGGCGTCCTTCGATGCCGCCGAGAAGGCCGGCGTGCCGCGCTACGACGTGATCCAGCCGGAATACAATCTCTACGACCGCGCGCCCTTCGAGGGCCCGCTGGCCAATCTCTGCGTCAAGGACGATATCGGCGTCATCACCTATTTCAGCCTCGCTGCGGGCTTCCTCTCCGGCAAGTATCGCAGCAAGGCCGATACCGAAGGCAAGGCACGCGGCGGCAAGGCAGCCGGCTATCTCGACGACAAGGGACTGAAGATCCTCGCGGCACTCGACAAGGTCGCGGCTGAAACCGACGCCAAGCCGGCCGAGATCGCGCTTGCCTGGCTGCTCAGAAAGAAGGGCGTGACGGCACCGATCGCCAGCGCCACCAGCCTGTCGCAGCTTGACAGCCTGGCGAAGTCGGCGACACTTTCGCTCTCCGACGACGCAATGGCGCTGCTCGACAAGGCCGGCGCCTGACGGGAGCCATCCAATGACCGTGACGATCCGCGATGCGAAGCCCGAGGACGAAGCGCGCTGGCGCGCGCTCTGGGCCGCCTATCTCGCCTTCTACGAAGTCACGGTCGATCCTGATATCACCGATGCGACATGGCGCCGGGTCTTCGATCCGGCGTCTGCGATCTTCATGCGCGTTGCCGAAGTGGACGGCAAGGTGATGGGCTTCACGCTCAGCCTGACGCATGAGGGCACCTGGATCCGCGGCAAGGATTGCTATCTGGAAGACCTCTTCGTCGATCCGACCGCGCGCGGCAAAGGCATCGGCCGCGCCTTGATGGACGACCTCGTTTCGCTCTGCACCAAGAATGGCTGGTCGCGGCTCTATTGGCACACCAGCGAGCAGAACAGATCAGCGCGGGCGCTCTACGACAGCTATGTCGAAAGCGACGGGCACATTCGCTACCGCATCAATTTCTGAGCGGCGGGAAACCTTCGTAGGACGCGGCGTGGCTACCCTCCCAGTTTTCCATCCCCGGCTTCGTCAGAATGCCGCGTGGCCGGACATAGCTCTGGATGACGCGGCGCGGACGCTCGTGCCACTGGATGTTGAAAGCCCAGAGTTTCGGGAAAAAGCAAAGTGCTGCATAGGGCAGATGGTCGTGGATCCACCAGGCAAGCCGCTGCCAGTCGTCCTCGTTCTTGTAGCTATCGATCATCCACGGGACGACGACGCAGGCGGTCGCCCCCATGCAGCCATCGAAATCGCGAAGGTCCCATATGTGGTCGGCTGCCGTGGCAGCATTTGACGAGCAGTTGAGATTGTTGCGGTTGCCGAACTGGTTGACCTCGGGCGAGCGATAGCCGGAGCGGATATGCAGCCTTCCGAATGTCGCCTGCAGCGGCTCCAGCAGCTCCTCGCAGAGCCGCCTCCCGGCCTCGATCGCCAGATCTGGATTCTCGGGGATATTGGGTATGCGGTAGAAATCGGCGATTTCGGAGTGCAGGAAATCGCGAAGGAAGAAGTTTTTCGAAAGCCGCACACGCCCGAGTTCTTCCAGGCCCTTCATCGATCCAGGTTTCTTCACGAAAAGCTCCTGTGTTTTGACCGGCGCAGTCTGCCGTCCTTGACGATCAGCGCAACCCGAAAAACGATAGGAACAATTAGCGTCTTCTTATCTTACCCTTTTGGCCGCGCTTCGCGGTTCTCCACACAACAAGGGAAGAGACAATGGCCAAGGAAAAGACCCTCGACGATCTATTCTACGATACACTCAAGGACATCTATTTTGCCGAACGGCAGATCCTGCGCGCGTTGCCGAAAATGGCGCGGGCGGCGCAATCGCAAGAGCTGAAAGCCGGCTTCGAAAAGCATCGCGAGCAGACGGAGGGCCATGTCGAACGCCTGCAACAGGTCTTTGAAATCGTCGGCAAGCGCGCCCAGGGCAAGACCTGCGAGGCGATCCAGGGCATTATTGCCGAGGGCGAGGAGATCATAGAGGAGTTCAAGGGCTCACCGGCGATCGATGCCGGCCTCATCTCCTCTGCGCAGGCGGTCGAGCACTACGAGATCGCCCGATACGGCACGCTGAAGACCTGGGCGCAGACGCTCGGCAAGAAGGACGTCGTCGCTCTGCTCGACCAGACATTGCAGGAAGAAGCAGCGACGGACAAGACGTTGTCGAAGCTCGCCACGACAGCTGCCAACCAGAAGGCAGCGGCCTGATTGTCTACCCGAAGGGATGCCCAACGGCATCCTTTCGCCTCACGCGACATATCGGAAGAAGTCGATGAAGGCGCGCAGGGCCGGCCGCATCTGGCGGCGGCTCGGATAGTAGATGAACGGGCCGGGATAGGGCGAACACCAGTCCTCCAGCACGCGAACGAGCTTGCCGCTCGCCAGCTCATCTTCGACGCGGAGATCGAAGAGGTAGGCAAGACCCGCGCCGTTCAGCGCGGCAACGAGCGCCAGCCTGTCCTCGCTGACGATCAACGGGCCATTGACCGCCACCACCAGTTCCTGTCCGTCCTTCTCGAATTCCCAGCGATAGATCGTGCCATTGGTAAAGCGGCGCTTGATGCAGCGATGATTGACGAGATCGGAAGGATGCAGCGGTTTCGGGTGCCGCTCGAAATAATCTGGCGATCCGGCAATGACCGTAGTCAGGTTCGGCGACGCCCGCACGGCGATCATATCCGCCTCAAGACTTTCCTCCAGGCGAATGCCGGCGTCGAAGCCTTCACGCACGATGTCGATGAAACCATCCTCGTTGGCGATTTCGAGGGTGATGTCGGGATAGCGGTTCAGGAATTCGCCGAGGCGCGGCGCCAGCAGGATATCCGAGGCAAAACGCGGCGCCGTGACGCGCAGATTGCCAGCCGGTCGTCCGCCCGCTTCGGTGACGGCTTCCAGCGCGATACCGATCTCATCCAGCGCCGGCTTCAGACGCTGGAGCAACAGGCGCCCCTCTTCGGTCGGCGCCACGCTGCGGGTGGTGCGCGCCAGCAACCGGACACCAAGGCTTTCCTCCAGGCTCGACACCGCGTGACTGACCGCCGAGGGCGCGATCTGCAACTCCTTCGCGGCAGCGCGAAAACTCCGCCGTTCGGAGACGGCAGCGAGGACGGCGAGTTGAGCGAGCTGGGTGCGGTTCATTGATCTATCAGTTAGAACAGCCCGTTACATATTGCACGTATTTTTTGAGGGCTGCCAAGACGCTAGGTTTGCCTCGTACCGCAACACGGCGGTTCGAATTGCGCTCGACAAAGGAGCACCCGCATGAAAACCCGCAAGCTTGGAAACCTCGAAGTCTCTGCCGTCGGCCTCGGCTGCATGGGCATGAGCTTCGCCTATGGCGCCAGCGACGAGACCGAGTCGATCAGGACGCTTGATCGCGCCGTCGACCTTGGCATCACCTTCTTCGACACGGCAGAATTGTATGGCCCCTACACCAATGAAGAGCTGCTTGGCCGGGCGCTGAGGCCGGTGCGCGACCGCGTGGTCATAGCCACGAAATTCGGCTTCAAGTACGATCCGAACAAATCCGGGGCTGCGGCCATTACCGGCGTCGACAGCCGCCCGGAGAATGTGAAGCGGGTCGCCGAGGCATCCTTGAAGCGGCTCGGCACCGATGTCATCGACCTTTACTACCAGCATCGCGTCGACCCCAACGTTCCGATCGAAGAGACCGTCGGCGCCATGGCCGAGCTGGTGCGGGAGGGCAAGGTGCGTGAACTCGGTCTCTCGGAAGCCGGCAGCGCCACCATCCGCCGCGCCCATGCGGTGCATCCGATCGCGGCGCTGCAAAGCGAGTATTCGTTGTGGTCCCGCGAACCCGAACACGACGTTCTCGATACCTGCCGCGAGCTGGGCATCGGCTTCGTGCCCTACAGCCCGCTTGGCCGCGGCTTCCTGACAGGTGCGATCCAGAAGCGCGAGGATCTCGGCGCCGACGACTTCCGCAGCCAGCTGCCACGCTTCCAGGCCGAGAATTTCGACGCCAATGCCGCGCTGGTCGCGAAGCTCGAGGCGCTTGCAAAGCAGAAGGGCGTGACCACGGCGCAGTTGGCGCTCGCCTGGGTTCTGCACCAGGGCGACGACATCGTGCCGATCCCGGGCGCGCGAAAGGTGAACCATCTGGAGCAGAATGCGGCTGCCGCCGATATCGTGCTGAGCAAGGGCGAGCTGGCCGAACTGAGGGAGACGATTTCGCTCGATCAGATCGCCGGCAAGCGCTACTCGGAGTCGTCGCTGGCGATGACCAACCTCTAAAGGTTGAAGCTTCGAATGCCGGCCCACATCCTTCAGCGGCCTTGCCGCGCGCAGTCCCTGCACTATGCTAAGGAGATGTTCTGGCGAGGTGAGACATGTCGGACCAGCAAGCAATCGAAGCAGTCGTCCATCTCTACGTCGAAGGCATGACCTTCGCGAACGAAGCTGCGTTGCGGAAGGCCTTTCATCCGCAATGCGCCATCATTGGACACTATGAAAACGCCGTCGAGTGGCTGAGCCGGGACGAGTTCATTGCCGCGATCGTCGCCGAGGGCTCGGCCCCGCCGACGACACAGCCGCATATGGACATCCAGATGCTCGACATCATCGGGGATGCGGCAAGCGTCAAGGTCAGCGACGATTTCGCCGGCATGCGCTTCACCGACTACCTCTCGATGCTGAAGATCGACGGCCGCTGGACGATCGTCAACAAGCTCTACTATCTCCACGCATAGAAAAGCCGGCGAGTGATCGCCGGCCCAGCTTGTTGAGAAAGTCTTCTGGCATGTTGGGATGGATGCCCTATCGGTCGTCACCCCGGACTTGATCCGGGGTCCAGCGCGCGCAAGTCCTTGCGCGCAAAGGGCCTTTCGCGCCACGGACGCGGTGCCGCTGGATGCCGGCTCAAGGCCGGCATGACGGAGAAACTGATCGTTCCGCAAAGAGAACACTCGTCAGCAGTCTGAGCCGGCGAAATTGATCGCCAGCCTTTGCTTCAAGAGATCGTGCCCTCAGGCTCTGAGGACGCCGCCGGTGAACTTTGTCACGCTGGCAACGATCTTCTGCGTCAGCGCTTCGAAATCCTCGTCGGTCAGCGTGCGCTCGACCGGCTGGATCTGAACCTCGATCGCCACCGACTTCTTGCCGTCACCGAGCGACGGCCCTTCGAAGATGTCGAAGACGTTGACACCGGTCACGAGCTTGCGGTCCGCACCGGTCGCGGCCTTGATGATCGCACCTGCCTCCACCGACTTGTCGACGACGAAGGCGAAATCGCGCTTGACGGCCTGGAACGGTGAAAGCTCGAGCGCCGGCTTGGTGCGGGTCGCCTTCTTCTTCGGCTCAGGCATGGCGTCGATGTAGACTTCGAAGCCTGAGAGAGCGCCTGACACGTCAAGTGCTTCCAGCGTCAAGGGATGGAACTCGCCGAAATAGCCGAGAATGACCTTCGGACCCATCTTGATGGTGCCGGAACGGCCGGGGTGGTACCATTCCGGTCCACCCTGTTCGATCTGGATATTGCCCATCGGCAGGCCGCAAGCTTCGATCACGGCCAGCGCATCGGCCTTGGCGTCGAAAACGTCGACCGGCTTGCCGCCACCCTTGCCAGCGTTCAGCCACATGCGGCCGGCGCCGGCAAGCGAGGCGGTGCCACGGCGGACACCGCCGGCAACGCGGCGCTGGCCCTCGGGGCGATCGTTCTCATAGGTGCCGGAGACTTCGAAGATCGCGACGTCGCCGTAGCCCTTGTCGGCATTGCGCTGGGCAGCCGTGAGCAGGCCGGGCAGCAGCGAGGGGCGCATGTCGGACATGTCAGCTGCGATCGGGTTGGCAAGCTTCAGCGCCGGCGAGCCGCCGCCGAAGAGCTTCGCCTGATCTTCTGATATGAAGGACCAGTTGACGGCTTCCAGCATGCCGCGCGAGGCAAGCGCGCGCTTGGCGGTGCGGGTGCGGATCTGCAGGGTCGTCAGGATTCTGCCGTTGACGGCCGCGTGGCTTTCCAGCGGCGCCGGCTTGATGTTGTCGACGCCGTGGATGCGCATGACTTCTTCGACGAGGTCGGCCTTGCCGTCGACATCGGGGCGCCAGGACGGAACCGAGACCGAGACGCGTTCGCCGGAGCCGGATACCTTGAAGCCGAGGCGGGTCAGGATTGCGACACTCTCTTCCGTCGAGACTTCAAGGCCCGTCAGGCGCTTGACTTCGGAGAAGGGGAAATCGACGATCTTGGGCTCATAGCCCTTGTAGCCGACGACGTCGGCCTTGGCCGCCGTACCGCCGCAGAGCTCGAGGACCAGTTCGGTGGTGCGCTCGATACCCGGGACCATGTACTGAGGATCGACGCCGCGCTCGAAGCGGTAGCGCGCATCGGTGATGATACCGAGGCCGCGGCCTGACTTTGCGATGTTCATCGGATCCCAGAGAGCACTCTCGATCAGGACGTCGGTCGTGTTCTCATCGCAGCCGGAATGCTCGCCGCCCATGATGCCGCCGATCGACTCGATGCCATCGGCGTCCGTGATCACGACATTGTTGGGACCAAGCTTGTACTCGCGCTGATCGAGCGCCAGCACTGTCTCGCCATCCTTGGCGCGGCGGACGGTCAGGTTGCCCTTGACCTTGGCGGCGTCGAAGACGTGCATCGGGCGACCCTGGTCGAAGGTCATGTAGTTGGTGATGTCGACCAGCGCGTTGATCGGGCGCAGGCCGATCGCCAGCAGGCGCTGCTGCATCCACTTCGGGCTCGGGCCGTTCTTGACGCCGCGCACGAGGCGCAGTGCAAAGCCCGGGCAAAGCTTCTCGTCGTCGAGGTCGAGCGTCACCTTCACCGGCGTCTCGCCCTCGACGGCGAAGGACGGCGCGGGCCGTGTCTTCAGCGTGCCTAGGCCTGATGCCGCCAGATCGCGGGCGATGCCGTAGATCGAGGTGCAATCCGGACGGTTCGGCGTCAGGTTGATCTCGATCATGGGATCGTCGAGGTGCGCGTAGGCGGCGTAGCTCTGGCCGACAGGCGCATCCTCGGGGAGATCGATGATGCCATCGTGGCTGTCGGAGATCTGCAGTTCCTTCTCCGAGCACATCATGCCGTGGCTTTCGACGCCGCGGATGTTGCCGACGGCAAGCGTCACGTCGATGCCCGGGACATAGGTGCCAGGAGCCGCGAAGGCACCAATCAGGCCGGCGCGCGCATTCGGAGCGCCACAGACGACCTGGACGGGCGCACCCTTGCCGGTATCAACAGAGAGAACCTTGAGGCGATCTGCCTGCGGATGCTTCTCGGCGGTCAGGATCTTGGCGATGACGAAGGGCTTGAACGCCGCCTTGTCGTCGACGTCCTCGACCTCGAGCCCGATCTCGGTCAGGCGCTTGCAGATTTCATCGAGGGTCGCATCCGTTTCCAGATGATCCTTCAGCCAGGAAAGTGTGAACTTCATGATCTCTATCCTCCCTTACGCGCTCAGACCGCCGAACAGCGTCGGCATGTCGAGCGGGCGGAAGCCGTAATGGGTCATCCAGCGGACATCGGCGTTGAAGAAGTCGCGCAGGTCGGGCATGCCGTATTTCAGCATGGCGATGCGGTCGAGGCCCATGCCCCAGGCAAAGCCCTGGTACTCGTCGGGATCGAGACCGCCGGCGCGCAGCACGTTCGGATGCACCATGCCGCAGCCGAGGATTTCCATCCAGTCGGTGCCCTCGCCGAACTTGACGATCGGGCCGGAGCGGTCGCACTGGATGTCGACCTCGAAGGACGGCTCGGTGAACGGGAAGAACGACGGGCGGAAGCGCATCGTCACGCTGTCGACCTCGAAGAAGGTCTTGCAGAACTCTTCGAGCACCCAGCGGATATTGGCGACATTCGCCTTCTTGTCGACGACGAGGCCCTCGACCTGGTGGAACATCGGCGAGTGGGTCGCGTCACTGTCTTGGCGATAGGTCTTGCCGGGGATGATGATGCGGATCGGTGGCTTCTGCGCTTCCATGGTGCGCACCTGCACCGGCGACGTGTGCGTGCGCAGCACCTTGCGCTCACCGTTCTCATCCGGATTGAAGAAGAAGGTGTCGTGCATCTCGCGGGCCGGGTGGCCTTCGGGGAAGTTCAGCGCCGTGAAATTGTAATAGTCGGTCTCGACATCGGGACCTTCAGCGATCGAGAAGCCCATGTCGCCGAAGATCGCGGTGATCTCGTCGATGATCTGGCTGATCGGATGGATGCGGCCGCGCTCGGCCGGCGAAGAGCGGACCGGCAGGCTGACGTCTACAGTCTCCGCCTTCAGGCGGGCGTCGATCGCGGCTTTCTTCAGGTCTGCCTTGCGTTCCGTGATCGCGTCGGTGACGGCGTTCTTCAGCGCATTGATCGCGGCACCGCGCGTCTGGCGCTCTTCCGGCGTCATCGAACCAAGCGTCTTCAGGAGCTCGGAGACCGAACCCTTCTTGCCGAGTGCGCCGACACGCACGGCTTCGATCGCCGGCTCGTCGGCAGCGGCTGCCACATCAGACAGAAGTTGCTTTTCCAGGGTTTCGAGTTCGGTCATCTTTTCCTGCCTCACAGGGCGTCAGTCTTGTCGATAATTCACGAAAACATGCATCGGATAGCTCAAGCGCCACGATGAAGCGTCGCAGATCACTACCCATGTGCACGCGGCCAATCAACCGGGCACACCACAAAAAGCCCGCGACGTCGAAAGAGGAGCGCTTAAGCCGTCTCAATCACCATCGCGCCAAATGCAAAGAACCCGCGCAGGCCTGGCCAGCGCGGGTTCCAAATCATCGAAGCAAAAGCTTTGATAGCGCCGGCTTAGTTGACGGCTGCTTCAAACTCGTTCTTCGTACCGGCGTCCTTCAGGTACTCGAGAGCCTTCTTGGAGGCAGCAACGAGTGCACCAAATGCTTCCGGCTCATGGATTGCCATGTCGGAGAGAACCTTACGGTCTACTTCGATGCCAGCCTTGTTCAGGCCGTCGATGAAGCGGCCGTAGGTCAGGCCGAATTCGCGGACGGCAGCGTTGATACGCTGGATCCAGAGAGCGCGGAAGTTGCGCTTGTTGATCTTGCGGTCGCGGTAAGCGTACTGCTTCGAACGATCGACAGCAGCCTTCGCAGCGCGGATGGTGTTCTTGCGACGGCCGTAAAAGCCCTTAGCGGCCTTCAGAACCTTCTTGTGCTTGGCGTGGGCGGTAACGCCTCTTTTTACACGTGCCATTTCATGATCTCCTTAATCTAAAGCGTTCGCGGAATAGTCTTAGAGACCGTTCGGCAGGTAGTTCTTCACGACCTTGCGGCCATCGGGTTCTGCGAGAACCATCGTGCCACGTGCATCGCGGATGAACTTGTTGGTACGCTTGATCATGCCATGGCGCTTGCCAGCAGCTGCAGCCTTGACCTTACCGGTCGCGGTGATCTTGAACCGCTTCTTGGCAGCAGACTTCGTCTTCATCTTGGGCATTTTGCTACTCCGTTTCTGATCCCCTGCGTGCTTCATCAAAGAAGCCTTCTCGCGATGCCCGGTTTCCGGCCGTCGCAACAAGGTGCGGGAGCGTTTGTTGTTGATCTGCGGCTCCGGTGATGAACCGTTCCGCAAGCATTCGAAACCGCCACGGCATGCCCTGCCGGTCAGTTCGGACGCGCGCTTATAACCGCAGCGTCATAAAAGTGCAACGGGGCGGCCAATGAATCTTCTAGGCAATGGCGGGAGGCCGGCTGGCCATGGCCGGAAGCATCAGCTTCACCTGCAACCCACCCCATCTTGAGGCGGAAAGATCGAGCCTGCCGCCGTAGGCCTCAAGAATATCGCCTGAGATCGCCAGCCCGAGGCCAGAGCCTGCCGTGCCTTCGTCGATCCTGACACCGCGTTTCAACATCAGGTCGTAGCTACCAGGATCGGCGCCGGGTCCATCGTCGGAAACACTGAGCACGACATCATCCTGCGAGCGCCCGGCGGAAAGGTCGATACGCGTTCTGGCGAAGCGCACGGCATTGTCGAGGACATTGCCGAGCGCTTCGGCAATGTCTGCGGGGTCGGCCTGAACCGTCAGGGCCGGGTCGATATCCAGATGCCAGTCGATCCCTTTCTCTTCGGTGAAAGGCGTCAGCACATTGACGAGCTTTCCTGAAATGCCGAGCAGCGACGTCGTGGCCATTTGCTCCACCCCCATGCGTGCGGCCTGCAATTGGCGATCGGCGCGCTGGCGGACCAGCTCGATCTGTTGCAGTGCCGTTTCGCGCTGGTCCGCGGGCAAGGCTTCAACCAGGTGAGACAACACAGTGAGAGGCGTTTTCAGACCATGGGCAAGGTCGCTGGCACGCGCGCGAGCGCGTTCGATTGCGGTCTCGCGCTCCGTCAGCAGCAGGTTGATCTCGCGAACCAGCGGCTTGACCTCGCTCGGTCCCTCCGTGCCGATATGCGAGCTGCGCCCAGCCCTGATATCGGCGACACGATCGCGAAGCCGCACCAGCGGGCGCAAGCCCAACCACCCCTGCAGAAACGCGGCCAGGAGAAGCATGCCGCCAGTCGAAAGCAGCATCAGACGCAACGGCCGATGATAGCTTTCAAGCGCAGCTTCCATCTCCGGCTTGGAGAAAGCGGCATAGACGGTGAAGTCCTTTTTTGACGGACCTTCTCCTAGCGTCATGGTCTTCATCGAAACAAGAAGCGGCGAGCCATCCGGTCCGCCCGTTTCTCGGAACCCGCAGTACATGTCCTTGGACAGCGTGTCCGCGGAGATCTCTTCGTCCCAAAGGGAGCGCGATCGCAGCGGCTCCTCATTGCTGACGGGCGAGATCTGCCAGTAGCGGCCACCGGCCGGTATCTGGAATCGCGAGTCGGCAGGCTCATTTCTCAATTCCAGAACGCCATTCTCCACGGCGAGCTGCGCCGCAAGCGAGTCCATCACCGATGTCATTTCGTTGGAGTACTGGTCTGCCAGATAGTCGGTGAAAAGATGGCTGAGAACCGCCCAGACAAGCGTCAACGCCAATGCGATCGCGACGAGAGCACCAGCAGCCAGGCGAAAATGCAGCGAGTGGATCACCTCTGTCGCTCCGGAAGAACATAGCCGAAACCCCGACGGGTTTCGATGGCGTCGCTGTCGGTCTTCTTTCGCAGCCGCGCCACCATGGCTTCCACGGCATTCTTGGCGGCATCGTCGTCGCGGCCCTGAACCTGGCTGGCCAGTTCGGTTGGGCTCAGGACTTCGCCAGGCTTACCGATGAAAAGCGCGATCATTCTATATTCCAACGGGCTGAGATCAAGCTCGCGCCCATCGAAGGTAACGCGTCTTGCACTCTCATCCAGCGTGAAGCGGTTGGCGGATTTGACGCGCGATGCGATGGCGCCGGTGCGGCGCAGGAGCGCTCTCAGGCGAGCCAGCAGCTCCTCGGTACGAAACGGCTTCGGCAGATAGTCATCGGCCCCCGCATCGAAGCCGTCGACGCGCTCCATCCACGAGCCGCGGGCCGTGAGAACGAGAACCGGCGTGTTGATGCCCGCGCCACGCCAGCGTTTCAGGATCGACAGACCATCCATGCCGGGCAATCCGAGATCGAGAATGATGGCCGAGTAGTCGCCCGTCTCCCCTTCCTCCCACACGTCGGGGCCGCTCGCAAACACCTCGACGCGATATCCCTCCCGCCCAAGCTTATCGACCACGTGGCCGGAAATGTTGGGATCGTCCTCGGCCAGCAATATTCGCATGCCCCTACCCCCCCAGCAGCACTCCGTTCCGAGCATTTACGCGCAACGTCCGGATCGCCCCCGCTCCGTCGCGTACCTTCACCTGATAGACATCGCTGAACATGGAGCGCCTGAGATTGACATCGATCACCCGCCCGTAGCGTTTCGCGTCAATTCGCTCCAGAACCGTCTTTAGCGGCAGTATTCTCCCCTCGCGGACGGCATCGCGAGCCCGGTCGGAGTCCGAACTGCGCCCTCGGCCTCTGCCGCTGTCGCCGCTGCCCCCGCCGCTATCGTCATCGTCGTTCCCGTCATCGTCATCGCCACCGCGACCTCGGCCGCGTCCGGAGCCCGAATTGGAGCTACCGCTGCCTGAATTCGATCCGGAAGATCCGGAACCGGACGAGCCGGATGAACCGCTGCCACTCGAACCGCTGTCGCTCGAACCACCACTGCTGCCGCCACCACCGGAACCGCCAGAACCACCGCTGTCACCGTCCTTGGCTTCTGCGGGAGAAACAAGGAAGGGGCCGGCGGCGGCAAAGCAACTCGCCAACATCAGCATGGTCATCAAAGAGCGACGGCTTGTGTTCATTGACCTTCAAGGTACCTCATGCAGCTGCAATCGCGGAGCTTAGACTGAACGCTTTGTCGCGATGAGACAAGGCTCCAGAAAATCAAGAACTCCGCCGGGGCGTTGGCGGAGTTCTTTCTTCCGAAGGGGTGGCCGGAAGACCGCACCGGGCAGATTATTGCGCCGAGGCGGGAACTATGGTGACGCTTGTGATCGCGCCAGGATTTCGAACAAAATCACCTCTGTGGGGATGCGCGACCACTGTGCGCGTTCCATGCTCAAGCTCGATTTCGACCTCGAGGCGCCGGCCAAGCTGGTCCACAGCAGCAAGCGAGCCGTTCAACAGCCCCGTCAGGCTTGCCTGAGACACCGAAAGCGTTACTTCCGGGCGGTTGTCGTTGCGTCCACCGCGGCGGCCGCCGGGGTTGTCATCATTGGCGTCGTGGTTGGCGGCATCGTCGCGGCCGCGTCCACGGCCATGGTCGTCATTGCCGTCGTCATCACCGCCGCGTCCGCGACCGCTGTGGTCATCCCCACCACCACGTCCGCTGCCACTGTGGTCATCACTGCCGCCGCTGCGGCCAGACCCGCTGTTGCTGCCGCCACTGCTGCCCCCGCCGCCAGAACCGCTACCGCTGCTCCCGCCGCCATCATCGCTGCCGCCGCGGGCAAAAGCCGCCGACGAGAGGTTGTCCGGCCCGAATGTCTGGATCGTCGGAAGCGACAGGGTTACCGCGATTGCGGCAACGGAAGCCAGGAGCGTGTGTGAGATGCCCTTTTTCATGATCTTTTACCTTCTACCCTCTTCTCTGTTGAGTGCAGAATGCCAAAGTCTTGCTGACAGACCGTTGAGCGCTGTTGTCAGCATTCTGTCAGATTGCGAAAGCAGGTCCTAAAATACAAAAGCCGCCCTTACGGACGGCTTTGATACGAGAGTGACGACGCGCCTCACTTCGGCGCGAGCACCATCATCATCTGGCGGCCTTCGAGCTTGGGCTCGGCTTCGACCTTGGCATACTCGGTCGTGTCGGCCTTGACCTGCTGCAGCAACTTCATGCCCAGTTCCTGGTGCGCCATTTCGCGGCCGCGGAACTTCAGCGTTACCTTCACCTTGTCGCCGTCTTCGAAGAAGCGGCCCATCGCCTTCATCTTCACCTCATAGTCATGGGTGTCGATATTGGGGCGCATCTTGATTTCTTTGACTTCGACAATCTTCTGCTTCTTGCGCGCCTCAGCGGCCTTCTTCTGGTTGGCATATTTCAGCTTGCCCAGATCGAGGATCTTGCACACCGGCGGTTCAGCATTGGGGGAAATTTCCACCAGGTCGAGTCCGGCTTCCTCAGCCATTCTCAGGGCCTGGTCTGTGGCGACGACGCCTAAATTCTGTCCTTCAGCATCAATCAGCTGAACTTTGGGAATGCGAATTTCCCTATTCGAGCGCGGCCCTTCCTTAACGGGCGCGTCGTTTTTAAACGGTCTGCGAATGGTCGTATTCTCCTCGCGTTGTTTATGATCGCCGCAGCCTAGCACCTCCAACAACGGAAGTACAAACGTAGTTTCGCCATGGCTGCAACGGAGTCAGTAACATCCTTTAGCGGAAAAATCACCTGCTGTCAGCCTGTCAAGAATCTGTTTTATAGGCCAAAACAACCGGAGTTCCGCCATGTCTGAAGCAAATCTCATCCATGACCAACAATATCTTACCGTCGGGCAGGGCGAAGCCGCGCGCGAGATCGCATACATTGCGCGGGCAGGATCCGGCGAGCCAGGCAGCCCCACACTCGTATGGCTATCCGGATACCGATCCGACATGAGCGGCAGCAAGGCCGTCGAACTCGACAAGTTCGCTGCTGAAAATGGGCTCGCGTGCCTGCGGCTTGATTATTCGGGCCACGGCCTATCGTCCGGCAAATTCACCGACGGAACGATCTCGCGTTGGCTGGAAGAAGCGCTGGCCGTCATCCTTCATAAGGCTCCCGAGCGCATTCTAGTCGTCGGCTCCTCGATGGGTGGGTGGATTGCCCTGCGGCTCGCCCAGGAACTCGCCAAGCGGCCCAAGGGGCCGAGACTGGAGGGCATGGTGCTGATCGCACCCGCGCCCGACTTCACTTCCGATCTCATCGAGCCAAACCTCACGAAGAAGGAGCAGACCTCGCTGGCGGAACGCGGTTACTTCGAGGAGCGGTCCGCCTACAGCCCGGAACCGAACATCTACACACGTGCGCTCATCGAGGATGGACGCGACAACAGCGTACTCAAAGGCATCATCGAGACACGGTGCCCGGTCCATATCCTGCAGGGAATGAAGGACCCCGATGTTCCCTATCAGCACGCCCTGAAGCTCGTCGAGCATCTTCCCGCGGACGACGTGGTGCTGACCTTCGTTCGTGACGGAGATCACCGGCTCTCGCGCCCCCAGGATATCGAGCGCATGCTTGCCGCCGTCAAAGGGCTGATCCGCTAATCCGAACGATACCAGCTGTGCCAAATCCTAACGGATTTTAACCATGTTGGTGGGTAGCGGGCCCCTCCCCAGAAGTAACGATTGACTCTCCGAGCCTCCCTCCGTTAACTTTTTGTTAATAATACATGGGCGATGCAAGGGAAGAGCGGGCGTGCGGATCAAGGGTTTCCTCGTGGCCATAATGGCCGTGTTTGCAATGTCTACGACAGCCGCGACACCGGCTCCCACCAACAATCTCTCGATGGTCACTGGCGCGGCGACGTCCCAGCCGATCGGCCACTACGACTTCTGTCAGGGCCATCGCAACGAGTGCGGTCCCAACCGCAATGTCTCGCCGGCCGACATGTCGGACGCAAAATGGGGAATGGTTCGCTCGGTCAACTCCATGGTCAACAACAGCATCACGCCGATGACCGACAAGGAAATCTACGGCAAGGATGAGGTCTGGGCCTACCCAACGACTGCTGGGGATTGTGAAGACTTCGCCCTGCTGAAGCGCCGCATCCTGATCCAGCGTGGAATTTCGCCGGCTAACCTGCTCCTGACCGTGGTGCGCAAGCCTGACGGTGAGGGCCATGCCGTGTTGACGTTGCGCACCACCAGCGGTGACTTCGTGCTCGACAATCTGGCATCCAACGTCAAGCCGTGGTTCGACACGCCCTACTCCTTCATCAAGCGCCAATCGAGCGCCAATGCCGGCCGCTGGGTTACCATCGAGAATGGCCGCGACGTCCTAGTCGGCGCCTTGAGATAAGCGGCATCGGGCCACACGTGACAAAAAGGCCGGCGGAAACGCCGGCGTTTTTGTTGCCAAGCAGGTCGCGGCCCCGGCAGATGCCGGCTTAGCCGTGGCCGATCAGAATACCGGCGCCGAGCACGAGGCCGCCGCCCACGACCACCTGAAACGCCGCGCGCATGAATGGCGTTTCCATGTACCTGTTCTGGATGAATGCAATCGCCCAAAGCTCGAAGATCGCAATGACCACAGCCATGGTCGTTGCTGTCCAGAAGTGAGGTATCAGGTAGGGCAACGTATGGCCGAGGCCGCCGAGCGCGGTCATGACGCCGCAGGCGATACCGCGTTTGACCGGTGAGCCACGACCCGAGATCTTGCCGTCGTCATGCGCTGCCTCGGTGAAGCCCATCGAGATACCAGCGCCGACGGAGGCGGACATGCCGACGAGGAAGGTCTGCCAGGTGTCCTGCGTTGCAAAGGCTGCCGCAAAGATCGGTGCAAGCGTCGAGACCGAGCCGTCCATCAGGCCGGCAAGACCAGGCTGCACATAGGTGAGGACCAGTTGCCGCCGGGCCGCCACATCCTCCTCGGCCTTGACCGCAACCGGGGTGTGCTTGTTGCCGAGCATGCGGGTGATGTCCTCGTGGCCCTGCTCGGCCAAGGCAAGGTCGCCGAGCAGCTGCCGCGTTTGCGCGTCCCTGACGCGCTTGCCCGCCTCGGCATAGAAGCGATAGGCCTGCTGCTCCATGGCTTCAGCTTCACGGCGGATCTTGTCGAGCGGCAGGTTGCGCCGCAGCCAGTCGGGCTTGCGGTCATAGAATCCGCGGACATGTTCTCTGCGGATCAGGGTAATGCGCTCGCCGAACCGCTGCCGATAGATTTCGATCAGGGACCTGCGATGTGTGTCCTCAACTTCGGCCATCTCATCGAAGACCTTCGCGGATGCCGGATAGCCGATGCGCAGCATATCGGCGTAAGCGAGATAGATGCGCGCGTCCTCCTCCTCGGCACCGATGGCGAGCGCCAGTATTTCCTGTTCGGACAATGAATCAAATGAACGCTTCGATGATCTGAAAAACCTGTTCAGCATGCTAACCTCAATTTTAGAATTATTCTAAAATAGTGACAGTCGCTGCTCCGGTCAAGTTTATCAGGGCGTCCGGCACCGGAATCAGCGTCGCAGACACGCAAAGTAAAATTACGTGTCGTTCCGGCTTGCTTGCCGCCCCTAACTGGCATGAGAAATATCGTGCACGCTATAGTTTATGTCTACGCCGAAAGTTTAAGATTACCCACTCAAAAACCACAACAAAAGCAGGTTGCAATTTGGAACCGACGGGTTGAGATATTGTAAAACGCGGGCATAGTACTAGCCGTATTTCATTGCGTTATAAGGGAACAACACAGTGCCAGATCCGGTAGATATTATTGTCGGCAGAAATGTACGGGCACTCAGGGCCAAACGACGCATTTCGCAGCTGGAACTGGGAGAGGCGCTCGGGCTGACTTTTCAGCAGATCCAGAAATATGAGAAGGGCACGAACCGTGTATCGGCGAGCAAGCTTCACCAGATCGCGGTGTTTCTGGGTGTGGATATATCCGACCTGTTCGAAGGCGCGAACCCGTCCGACGGATCGGCGCGGCAGGGGCTGAGCGCCGAAGCTTATGAGCTTGCCGTGCACTACGACAAGCTTCGCTCCGTCGCCGGCAAGGAAGCGGTCAAGACCATCCTATCGATCATGAGCGGTGAGAGCTACGCCGAGGCGTTGAGCTAGATCTGCCGGTCAGTGCATTTCGCATTCGTGGAGCGCGACGAGCAGATCGTCCTGCGTCTGGTGGCCGGCATGATAGAGATCGATCGCGATGCTTGCGATTGAGAGCCCCTGCTGGCTGCGCAGCTTGATATTGCGCTCGGCGCACCAGGCATAGACTGCGCCCGCGAGCACATCGACATCATCGGACTGAATAAAAGTAGTGGCTGCTACCGTCATGGAAGTTGCCCTTGGCTTTTTTGGTTGATCCCCGAAAGAATACTGCCGCCTTTGTACGGCTTTGCAAAGCGCGATCCCGCGCCTGCGTTAACGCCAGGCGGACGCACACGGCGACCTGTTTCATTATGGGGCAACCAGCAGCGAAAACCGCTATTCGGACGCCACTCTGAAGTCGATCGAGGCCGAACATGCCTCGATCGCATCCAGCATTTTCTCGAACCGCGGATGATCGCGCACCGAATCGAGATCCGAATCGTGCTTGAACCAGAGAATCTGATAGCAGGAGGACTGCGGCAGCAATGCTTCCAGCAAGTCCAGCGCAGCATCGCATTCATTGAGCAGCGCGTAGACGCAGGCGACATTGTATTGGGCGACGACGTCGTCCGGATCGATCATCTGGGCGCGCTTGGCCCACTCCTTTGCTCTCTCCGCATCGCCCATGTGAGCCAAAGCCAACGCTCCACGGTGCGCAGGGCCTGAGTTTTCGGGATGCTGCTCCAGGGCGCGCTCGGCACGCTCGATACCTATGCGCGCCCAACGCTCGCGCTCTTCCGACAGCCCGAGCGACCGGCATGCGCTCATCAGATGGATCGGCGAGAGATAGTCATCCGGACGGATCTCCGCGGCCCTGGTGAAAAAGGTGACCGCGCCCTCGAACTTGCCCTGCATGAACAGGAAGCGCCCATAGTGGAAGTTCGTTTCATAATGGTCGGGTTCCAGTGCAAGAGCTTTTTCGAACTCGACAAGAGCCTCCTCGTCCCGCCCATCCTGATGCAAGGCAAGGCCGCGAGAGGCGTGGGCCTCCGCCAGATTTGGATCGAGCGCGAGCGCCTTGGCGCTGAGGCTCAGTATCCCCTGCAGCGTGTATTCACCCGCATGCCAGTCGCGCAGCGCGGACTCGCAATCGGCCATGCCGGCATAGGCACGCGCATATTCCGGATCCAGTGCGACGGCCGTCGCGAACATGCGCCGCGCCAGCAGCAGATAGGGCCGTGTCCAGGTGTGGGAGAGCTGCCGGCCGCGCAGATAATAGGTATAGGCTTCGACATTGCAGGTCGGCTCGGCCTCGATCGCCCGCCTTTCCTCAGGCAGCAGCTTGATCTTGAGCTGGTCGACGATCGCATGGGTGATCTCGTCCTGGATTGCGAAGATGTCCGTCAAATCCCGGTCAAAGCGGTCGGCCCACAAATGCCCGCCATTTCGTGCATCAATCAGCTGCCCGGTAATGCGGACACGCTGGCCAACCTTGCGCACGCTACCCTCGAGGACAAAATCGACGCCGAGTTCAGCGGCCACCTGCTTCACCTGTACGGATTTTCCCTTGTACGTGAAGGCAGTGTTGCGCGCGACGACATAAAGGTTTGAGACCTTCGAGAGGTCAGTGATGATGTCCTCGGTGATGCCATCCGAAAAATACTCCTGCTCGGCATCGCCGCTCATATTGGTGAAAGGCAGGACGGCAACGAGCTGCTTGTGCTTTTCCCTGGCCTCGGTCAGCGCCGCCTTGTTCACCTTCAGCGGCAATGCCCGCCGCGGCGAAATAGCGTAGACCCTGATCGGTTCCTTGATGTTCTTGAGCCGGTGTTCGCCGCGATCCACGAAGGACAGATCAAGCCGTGACCCGACATGGTCCCGAACGGACGCGGAAACGGCGATGCCGCCGGGTTCGGCCAGGGTCTCCAGCCGGGCAGCGACGTTGACCCCATCCCCGAAGATATCGCCCTCCTCCACGATCACATCGCCAAGATGGATACCGATCCGGAATTCCAGCCGCTTGTCCTCGAGCATCGCGAGATTTTGTCGGGCAGCCTCGCGCTGTATCTCATCGGCGCAGGCGACGGCGTTTACAATGCTGGAGAACTCGACCAGCAGGCCGTCACCCGTCAGCTTGACGATGCGACCGCGATGCTGCTCGATTTTCGGGTCGAGAAGTTCCGTGCGGCAGCGTTTGACCGCGCGCAAGGTCCCGGATTCATCTAAACCCATCAATCGGCTGTAGCCGACGATGTCTGCTGCGAGGATGGCTGCGAGACGGCGTTCCAAGTGTCCCCCTGCGCTGCGATGTTGCTGGGCTCGCTAATTTAACCTTTTATTATCTTATTGTCCTGCCAATCATTCGGCTGATCCAACGATAATGGAACGATTTCGAATGTGAAAGTCGCTCCGGGGCAACAACCCTGCATAAACATGTCAATGCAACAAACAACAAAGCCCGGTTGAACCAACCGGGCTT
This sequence comes from Rhizobium cauense, assembly GCF_019511525.1. Lineage (GTDB taxonomy): Bacteria > Pseudomonadota > Alphaproteobacteria > Rhizobiales > Rhizobiaceae > Rhizobium > Rhizobium cauense. The sequence continues at coordinate 400,083 of NZ_JAEUAT010000001.1, forward strand.
TGCAACAATCGACCGAAGGACCGATCAGTTTTCGAAGAATTCCTTCATTCGCGCGAAGAATCCCGTCGATTCGGGATTGTTCTCCTTCGAGGAAAGCTGCTCGAACTCCTGCAGCAGCTCGCGCTGCCGCTTGGTGAGTTTCTGCGGTGTCTCGATTTGAATCTGGATGTAAAGGTCGCCGGTCTGGGGCGAGCGCAGCACCGGCATGCCCTTGCCCTTCAGGCGGAACTGCTTGCCGGCCTGCGTGCCTTCAGGCACCGTCACCCGCGACTTGGTGCCGTCGAGGGTTGCAACGTCAAAGGTGCCGCCAAGAGCCGCCGTCGTCATCGAGATCGGGATCGCGCAATAGAGATCGGCTCCGTCACGCTGGTAAAATTCGTGCGGCTTGACCGACAGGAAGATGTAGAGATCGCCCGCCGGGCCCCCACGCATGCCGGCTTCGCCCTCGCCCTGCAGGCGGATGCGGGTACCGTCTTCGATACCGGCCGGGATGTTCACCGAAAGCGACCGCTCTTCGGTGACGCGACCCTGACCGTGGCACTTCGTGCAAGGGTCGGGGATGATCGTGCCGCGACCATGACAGGTCGGGCACGTGCGCTCGATCGAGAAGAAGCCCTGCGCTGCACGCACGCGGCCCGAACCCTGACAGGTGCCGCAGGCCTTCGGCTGCGTCCCTGGCTTGGCGCCGGAACCGGAGCAGACGTCGCACGTGATGGACGTCGGGACCCGAATCTGTGCCGTCTTGCCGGAGAAGGATTCCTCCAGCGAAATTTCCATGTTGTAGCGAAGGTCGGCGCCACGCTCGCGACCACCGGAAGAGCGCTGCCGCTGACGACCGCCGCCCATCATCTCGCCGAAGATATCCTCGAAAATATCCGAGAACCCGCCACCGCCGCCGAAACCGCCGCCGCCCATACCGCCATGCTCGAAGGCAGCGTGACCATACCGGTCGTAAGCCGCGCGCTTTTGCGGATCCTTGAGCGTTTCGTAGGCTTCGTTGATTTCCTTGAATTTGCGCTCGGCGTCATGATCACCCGGATTCTTGTCCGGATGGAATTTCATGGCGAGTTTGCGGAAGGCGCTTTTCAGCTCTTTGTCGTCCGCCGTCTTGGCTACACCCAGCGTTTCGTAAAAATCGGCTTTTGCCATTAAGGATTAGACCCCGGAAATGGATTTCCGGCTGCCACGGAGGCAGCCGGAATGTCAGTTTCAAGCTTGACCGTTTCGTCCAGCTTATGCGGACTTCTTGCGGTCGTCGTCCTTGACTTCTTCGTAGTCGGCATCGACGACATTGTCATCGCCACCTTCCGCGGAGGCATCCGCCGTGCCGGCCTCGGCCTGCTGGGCTTCATAGATTGCCTGGCCCAGCTTCATGGAGACTTCCATGAGGGTCTGGGTCTTTGCCTTGATGTCTTCGGCATCCGGTTCGGTTGCTTCGACGGAAGACTTCAGGGCAGCGATCGCATCGGAGATCGCGGTGCGGTCGGCCTCGGAAACCTTGTCACCATAATCCTTCAGCGACTTTTCGGTCGAGTGGATCAGGCTTTCGGCCTGGTTCTTGGCTTCCACGCCTTCGCGACGCTTCTTGTCGGCTTCGGCATTGGCTTCGGCGTCCTTGACCATCTTCTCGATGTCGGCGTCGGAGAGACCACCGGAGGCCTGGATGCGGATCTGCTGTTCCTTGCCGGTGCCCTTGTCCTTGGCCGAAACCTGCACGATGCCGTTCGCGTCGATATCGAAGGTGACTTCGATCTGCGGAACGCCACGCGGTGCCGGCGGCAGGCCAACGAGGTCGAACTGGCCGAGCAGCTTGTTGTCGGCAGCCATTTCGCGCTCGCCCTGCGAAACGCGGATGGTGACAGCCTGCTGGTTGTCGTCGGCGGTCGAGAAGGTCTGCGACTTCTTCGTCGGGATCGTGGTGTTACGCTCGATCAGACGGGTGAAGACGCCACCGAGGGTCTCGATTCCGAGAGACAGCGGGGTTACGTCGAGGAGCAGAACGTCCTTGACGTCGCCCTGGAGAACGCCGGCCTGGATGGCGGCGCCGAGAGCGACGACTTCATCCGGGTTGACGCCCTTGTGCGGCTCCTTGCCGAACAGCTGCTTGACGACTTCCTGCACCTTCGGCATGCGGCTCATGCCGCCGACCAGAACGACTTCGTCGATCTCGGCAGGCGTTACGCCGGCATCCTTGAGAGCAGCCTTGCACGGTGCGATGGTGCGCTGGATCAGATCCTCGACCAGGCTTTCGAGCTTGGCGCGGGTCAGCTTCAGCGTCAGGTGCTTCGGGCCGGTTGCGTCAGCGGTGATGAACGGCAGGTTGATTTCGGTCTGCTGCGAGGACGACAGTTCGATCTTAGCCTTTTCGGCAGCTTCCTTGAGGCGCTGCAGAGCCAGTTTGTCGCCCTTGAGGTCGATGCCGTTGTCCTTCTTGAACTCGGCAACGAGGTATTCGACGAGACGCATGTCGAAGTCTTCACCGCCGAGGAAGGTATCGCCGTTGGTGGACTTCACTTCGAAGACGCCGTCGCCGATTTCGAGGATCGAGATATCGAAGGTACCGCCACCCAAGTCGTAAACGGCGATGGTCTTGCCGTCCTTCTTGTCGAGACCGTAGGCGAGCGCTGCCGCCGTCGGCTCGTTGATGATGCGGAGCACTTCGAGGCCAGCGATCTTGCCGGCATCCTTGGTTGCCTGGCGCTGTGCGTCGTTGAAGTATGCGGGAACGGTGATGACGGCCTTTTCGACCTTTTCACCGAGATAGGATTCAGCGGTTTCCTTCATCTTCTGAAGGATCATCGCGGAGATCTGGGCAGGCGAATAGCCGGTGCCGCGGGCCTTGACCCATGCGTCGCCGTTGTCGCCCTTGGTGATTTCGAAAGGAACGAGAGCCTTGTCCTTTTCAACCGTCGGATCGTCGTAGCGGCGGCCGATGAGGCGCTTCACTGCGAACAGCGTGTCCGTGGGGTTGGTAACTGCCTGGCGCTTGGCCGGCTGACCGACGAGGCGTTCGCCATCTTCGGAAAATGCTACGATCGAAGGCGTCGTGCGCGCACCTTCGGCGTTCTCAATGACCTTCGCGTCCTTGCCGTCCATGACAGCGACGCAGGAATTTGTCGTTCCGAGGTCGATACCAATTACTTTTGCCATGTCATTCTCTCCTTGAAGCAAGCTGTCGGAACCCCGAGAAGGCATTTCCCTGACAGCCCCTTACGGGATGGGTCTTTAAGATTAACGCAATCGTGATTGCGGTGATGCCGCGTATATAAGGAGCGGTTTTCGGGACTGCAAGGCGAGAAATGGCCAGAAAACCAGCAAAACAAGCGCCCAGCGATTAATTTCGACACACACAGGAAAATGGCATTTTCCTGACCGAATGCTTTGGTTATTGCCCCATTATCAAGTCGAGCAAAGTCGTCCGCCTTGGCCGGCCTGCGGGCGACGGTTCCGGCTCGCCGATATCGCCCGGCGGCATCGCATCGCCATAGCCATAACCGCCGTCCTGAGCGATGTCGGCGGGCGGCACGGGACCGCCGTTGATCGGCGCGAGCGGCTGCCTTGCCGCCTGGTTGGGGGCTTGCGGATAGCGCTGGCGCGCATCGTCCGAGCCGCCGAAGACGCCCGATATGATGCTGCCGATCGTCGTCGGCTGTTCAAGCGGCGGCGCCATGCCAGGTTCGGCGGATGCCATCGGCTGATCGCCAAAGCCGGGATTGGCCGCTGGATCTGCCATGAACTGCCCGTTGCCAAACAGCGGCGCCGGCGACAGGCCCTTGTGAGCCGCGACCATGAATTCCTGCCACGCCTTGGCGGGCAGACCGCCGCCTGTGACTTTCTTCATCGGCTTGCCGTCGTCATTGCCGAACCAGACGCCAGTTGTCAGGTTGCTGGTGAAACCAACGAAGAGCGCGTCGCGCGAATTCTGGGTGGTGCCGGTCTTGCCCGCTGCCTGCCAGCCGGAGAGCTTGGCACTCTTGCCCGTTCCCTGGTTGATAACGCCCATCATCATCGTGTTCATGTTGGCGGCAATCGCTTCCGAAAGCACACGGGGCGGATTGTCGTAGGTGTTCTCGTAGAGCACCTTGCTGCCGTCGGCGGTCGTCACGCGGCGGATCACGTGCGGCGTCGCCTTGTAGCCGCCGTTCATGAAGGCGGCGTAGGCACCGGTGAGCTCCATCAACGATACCTCAGAAGTCCCCAAAGCGATCGAGGCATTCGGCTGCAGTTCCGATTCGACGCCGAGACGGTGAGCCAGCTTGATGACCTGATCCGGTCCATCATACATGACCAGCTGGGCAGCGACGGTGTTCAGCGACTTCGCAAGCGCTGTCGCAAGCGTCACTTCGCCATTGTATTTCTTCTCGTAATTCTCAGGCGTCCAGTCGCCGATGCGGATCGGCGCGTCGTTGAATACCGAGAACGGTGTCAGGCCCTTTTCCAGCGCTGCGGCATAGACGAACGGCTTGAAGGACGAGCCCGGCTGACGCTTGGCGGTAACGGCGCGGTTGAACTGACTGTCTGCATAGTCCTTGCCGCCGACGAGGGCGCGGATTGCACCAGTCCCGTCGAGAGAGACCAGTGCTGCCTGAGAGGCATCGAGCTTGGCGCCGTCCTTCGTAAGGACGTCATTCAGTGCCTGCTCCGCGCGCTTCTCCAGCGTCTTGTCGATCGTCGTGTCGACCACGATGTCTTCCTTGACGTCGCCAATCAGGCCCGGCAGCTGGTCCATCACCATATCGGCGACATAGTGCCCGGCGCCCGACCAATAGCGCTTGGCCTTGGCCGGCGTCTGCGACATGGCGGTCTTCACCTCGTCATCGGTGATGTAGCCCTGCTCGCGCATCGTCTGCAGCACCACCTGTGCGCGGGCGTTGGCGGCCTCTGGGTCGCGCGCCGGCGACAGCCGCGACGGCGCCTTGACGAGACCGGCGAGGAGGGCCGCTTCGCCAAGGTTCACGTCGCGGGCGGACTTGTTGAAGTAGCGGCGCGACGCTGCTTCAACGCCATAGGCATTCGAGCCGAAAAACACGCGGTTGAGATACATCGCAAGGATCTGATCCTTGGTGTACTTCTGCTCCAGCCACAGCGCGAGCAGGACTTCCTGCACCTTGCGCTCGAGCGTGCGGTCGGGGGACAGGAAGAGGTTCTTGGCAAGCTGCTGCGTCAGTGTCGAGCCGCCCTGTACCATATGCCCTGATGTCAGGTTGGTGACAAAGGCGCGTGCAAGGCCAAGGGGATCCACGCCGAAATGCGAATAAAAGCGGCGATCTTCGATGGCGACGATCGCTTCGGGAATGTACGGCGACATGTCTTCGAGCGCGAGGGCCTCGCCGCCCGTCGTGCCGCGATTGGCGATGACGCTGCCGTCTACCGACGTGATCTTGACGTTCGGCGGACGCTCCGGAATGGCCCAGGTGCTGGCGCTCGGCATGCGCGATCCGTAGTAGACGACGAGCCCTGCCACGCCGATCCCGGCCCAGATGCCAAGGACAATGCACCAGTAGACAATGCGGCGGATGAAGCCGAAGAGACTACTGCCCTCGCGGTCCCGACGCTGGCGTTTGCGCTTTTCAGGTTGCCGCTTGCGAGAAGATTTCGGTGCCGAGCGCCTGGTCGAGCGCCCTCCGATTACACGGTCATCGGCATCAAGCGAGAAATCGTCATCATCATCGCGGTCGTCACGGCCGCTGAAAGAAGGTTCGATCCTGTCGCGTGATTTGCCTCTGCCTGCCATCTGGTATCCGCTGCACCCCAAATTCGCTTTGCGCGGCGACGCCGCAGAAACCGTGTGTTCCCAAACGGTTTTGCACCCGGTGAACTTTAAATGCGGCGATTTAAGGGGTGGTTAAGAACTGGTTAGAAGGCCGCCACGTCTGCCCCAACAATGCCAAATTTGGTTCAGCCCCCGTTCACCGAAGCGGCTCTCTAATCCGCGTGCAAGGGACTTGCATAACTGAGGTGCAGACATGCGCATGAAAATGATTGCCGCCGCCATCGCCATTTGTGGATTTGGCGTTTCCGCGGCGGAAGCGATGCCGATCGCGCCGATGAACGGCGCGGCGTCCACGAACACGGTACAAGTCGACTACGCCTGCGGGCGCGGCTACCACCTGACGCCCTGGGGCAATTGCCGGCCAAACTGGAAGCGCCCGCCACCGCGGCGCTACGGATGGCGCGATGATCGTCGTTACGGATGGGGCGGACCGCCCCCGCGCCATGGTTGGCGCTATGAGCGATCCTACGGATGGGATCGTCCTCCGCCGTGGGCACGGGGCTATCGCAGCGACTGGCGTTGACCACGCGGTTATAAACCAAGCACAAAACAAAGCCCGGCGCACTCCGCCGGGCTTTGTTTCGTCTTCGAAGCCACGCTGATTTGGCATAGCTGCCATTCGTTGCGACCGTCACAAATCTGACATATAGCACGCCGAATTGCGCCTAAGATTAGCGCAGCACGCGCAATATGTAGGCATTTCATGAGCATCGACATCGGCAACATCGAAGAATTCAAGCTGCGGGAAGTCTGGAGCGTGCATGAGTTTGCGCGCCGCTACCGGCTGACGAAGATGGAAGAAAGCCGCCTTAAGATGCTGCACGGTCCATTTGCACAGATGCACGAGCTGCTGAGCTGTCGGCAGAATTCCGTTTCTCTCTGGTAGCAGGGAACCATTAGCGGCCTAGTGAATTATGGGTGTAGCGAAACACGCCCTACACGTTTCGCTACAGGTCGGCCGTCCCCCCTCAAGCGTGCCGACCGCGATCAGGCCCGGTGTCTCTCCCAGAGCGCCGGGCCTTCCTCTTCCGCCTCGTAAAACGGGCGGCCTCACGACCGCCCGAATTCATCACTGCTGGTTGCCGCAGGCAGGGTCGCCCGGCGGGCAAGGCGGCGGACCACGACGATCGTCCCCGCCGCGACGCCGATTCGCATCATCGTTGCGCTGCGGCGGTCGCTGAAAATCCCGACGATTGCCGTTGGGCTGCCCCTGAAAGTCCTGACGACCGGGGCCGCGGTCGAAATTTGGTTGCTCCGGACGGCGGTCTGGGCCCCGGTTACCATCGGGCCTGCGATCAGGGCCGCGGTCGAAATCAGGCCGCGGCCGGCCGGGGTTAGGCCGTCCGTCGAATTCAGGGGGCCTCACGGGACGGACGACGGCAGGCGGACGATCGTAGACCGGGTTACGGCGCCAGCGATCGCGGTCGCGATAGAAGTCCCGGTTGCGATAGTAGCGATCCCAATAGTTTCCGACGCTGAAGACCACCGTCGGGATTCCGAGCGGACGATAATAGTCCGGGCCCACATAGACACGCCGGCTCTGATAGAGCGCCTGAACATAACGACCGGCAACCCAGCCGCGACCGCCGTAGAATTCCACATCGCACCACGGCACATCAGCAAGGCAACCATGAATCTCGACGGATTCGCCGGCGGGGATGACCGTGACGGCAGGATATTGGGTGCTGGGCCCGGCGCGCATATTGACGTTGGCGGTGGCAAATCCTTCAGCCGCCTCAGCAATCGCAGGCGCCAGCAGGAGGGCGGTCGCCGCGGCGACCTTCATTAGTATGGACTTCACGTTTCGACTCCTTTGACGACGCAGATCGACCGCGCCGCCCGCGTTCCTGAAAAGGTTCTTGAGTGCAAGTCGGGCACGGATCAGGCGTTCGTCGCCTCGCGCCGATTCGGTTCAATCACCTTTTCTTTCAATGATTTGTATCCCGCCCGGATGAATGTGAGTTGAACGGTCGGAAGTCGCGAAAGGCGGAAAAATGCAAGAATGCCACTTGAAACAAGCGGTCGGCATTCCGACATAGGGATCAACATTGCAGCCGATGGGTAGCTGTGCGCGCAAGCAACGTTGCCGCTTCCATCGTTTGATCAGGACTTTGCAGTTAACCCTTGGTTAACCTTTCCCGATCAATCTGACTGCAACATTCGCTTCCTCCTTGACCACGGATGTACTGGCATCGAAGTGAAGCGGATGACGAAAGGCCGGCTCGTTCCGGCCTTTTTGTTTTTCAGGGCGCTCGCAAGGCGAGCGCCCTTTTTCCGCCTTTACTTGGCGAGCGCTTCCAGGATGCGAATCCACGAGCGGATGCCCTTGTGATAGGACGCGAGCTCATACTTCTCGTTCGGCGAGTGAATGCGGTCGTCGCTGAGGCCGAAACCGACCAGCAGCGATTCCATCCCGAGCATCTTCTGGAAGTCGCCGACGATCGGGATCGATCCGCCCATGCCGATCACGACAGCGGGCTTCGGCCATTCGTCGGAAAGCGCATTCTTGGCCTTGGTCAGAACAGGGGAATCATACGAGAGATGGATCGCCGGCGAGCCGCCATGCGGATGAAACTCTACGGAGCAATCCGCCGGGATTTTCGAACGGACATAGCTGCGAAAGCTTTCGCGGATGGCATCCGGATCCTGCGTTCCGACCAGGCGGAAGGAAACCTTGGCGGAAGCCTTGGCTGCGATGACGGTCTTGAAACCTTCGCCCGTGTAGCCGCCCCAGATACCGTTGATTTCGGCGGTCGGGCGCGCCCATGTCAGCTCGAGGACGGACCGACCCCTTTCGCCCGACGGGATCGACAGACCGACTTCACCAAGGAAAGTCTCCGCCGTCTTCCCGAGAGCTTCCCAGGATGCCTTTATGTTGGCCGGGGTTTCCTCGACGCCGTCATAGAAGCCTTCCAGCGTGATGCGCCCGGTCTCATCGTGCAGCCCGGCAAGCGCTGATGTCAGGATGTGGATGGGGTTGGCGGCAGCGCCTCCAAACAGACCGGAATGCAGATCGCGGTCTGCCGCCGTTACGACAACCTCTTCGCCGACGAGACCCCGAAGTGCCGCGGCGATCGCCGGTGTGTCGCGGTCCCACATGCCCGTATCGCAAACGAGCGCATAGTCAGCCTTCAGTTCCGCTGCATTGGCCTCAAGGAACGGCTTCAGTGACGGCGAGCCCGATTCCTCTTCACCTTCGAAGAGGATGGTGATGCGGCAGGGCAAGGAGCCGTTGATTTCCTTGTAGGCGCGGCAGGCTTCGACGAAGGTCATCAATTGGCCCTTGTCGTCAGCGGTACCGCGACCGGTCAGGATCTTCCGGCCATTGCCGACATCCTTGATCGACGGCTCGAAGGGGTCGTTTTCCCAAAGTTCGATCGGATCGACCGGCTGCACGTCGTAATGGCCATAAAACAGCACATGCGGCGCGTCAGCGCTGGCAGCGGCATGATGCGCGACAACCATGGGATGACCGGGCGTATCACGGACGGACGCATCGAAGCCCAGCGTCTTGAGGTAGGAAACCAGCCATTCGGCCGCCTTGCGGCACTCGGCCTTGAAGGCCGGGTCGGTGGAAATGGACTTGATCCTCAAGAGCTCGAACAGCTTGTCGAGGCTTGATGGCAAATTCTGATCCGCGCGCGAAAGCACCGGCGTAGCGTCAGTCATTTTCGACTCCTTTCGAAATTCGGCGGGACGATAGACCAAACACCGATCGCTTACGAGGCGAAAAAGATCAGGCAAAACGCATTGGTTGAAAAAGAACCTAGCCACCCTCACCTACGGACGAAAGCAGGAAATCGCGGGTACAATTTACAGTTATTTAGTGGCGCCTAAATAGTATTTCTGCCATCTGTTGTTCGAGGTGAGAAATGTTCTCTGTAGTCACCTGCATTCGCGACAACCATGACTGGCGCCTGATCGTTGCCGCCGTCATCGTCTGCCTGATCGGCAACCTTGCTTCCATGCTTCTTCTCTTTCGTGCGCAAGAATGCGATCCCGGGCAGCAGCGAAACTGGATCATGGCCTCCGCATTCGCCTGCGGCGTCGGCATCTGGGCCACGCACTTCATCTCCATGCTGGCCTATGACGGCGGCTTTGCGATCACTTACGGCCTGGGCCTGACGTCACTCTCCGTCGTTCTGGCAATATGTGCCTCCTGGCTGGCCATCCTCGTCGCCTCCGAGGGAACGAGCGAGTATTCGTTCGCGGCCGGCGGCATCCTGATGGCGTTTGGAATCGGTGCGATGCATCTGACCGGCATGCAGGCAATCGAAGGGCAGGTCGACGTGCTCCACGACCTCCCGGCAACGCTCGTTGCCCTGTTCATCGGCGCAGTGCTGGCAAGCATGGCCTTCCTCTCGTTCAAGACACTCAAGGGAGCGAGGAGATTGCTGGTCTCAGCGACCGCCATGGTCATTGCCATTGCCGCAATGCATTTCATTTCCATGAGCAGCATAAGCCTCGTGCCACACCCCGAGCGAATCCTCACCGCAACGGTTCTGGAGCCCAAGACACTTGCTGCCATCGTCATGGCCGTATCGACCGGCTTGATTCTGGTCGCGCTCGGCGCGGTGTTCCTCGAAAGCCATCTGACCGACCTGCGTGGCCTCGCGAACGCCTCGATGGAAGGGCTGCTCATCCTGCGCGAAGGAAAGATCGTCGACGCCAACGAACGCTTTCAAGACATGTCTGGCTGGAAACTGACCGACCTGATCGGGTCAGATCCGGCCGCCGTCCTGATCAGCATGGATGACGGGGTGGTGGTCTCGCATCTTGAGACAATGCTCACCACCAGGGATGAGAACGAACTCCCGGTCGAAATCATGGCCCGGCGGATGATCTACCGCGGACGCCATTGCGAAGTCCTCGTGGTTCGTGATTTGACCGAACGCAAGCGCGCCGAAAGGATGATCGAGCATCTGGCGCAGCATGACGTGCTGACGGGACTGCCGAACCGCTCGCTCTTCGACACGCGTATCCGTCATGCCCTTCAACTGGCGCAGCGCAAGCGTGGGCAACTTGCCGTCTTCTGCCTGGATCTCGATCGCTTCAAGGCCGTCAATGACATCTTCGGCCACGCGGAAGGCGACCGGATCCTCTGCAAGGTGTCGGCAATCCTGCAACGGGTAGCAGATGAGGGCGATACCGTTGCCCGCCTTGGCGGCGACGAGTTCGCGATCATCCAGGCAGGCAAGCAGCAACCCGATGCCGCCCGCAAACTTGCGGACCTGATCCTTGATGGCCTGGCGGCCGAAATGGATATTGCCCGCGATCCAACTGCCGTCGGCGTCAGCGTCGGCATCGCCATCTATCCCCAGGACGGGCAGACTGCGGAGGAACTGAGCGACAATGCCGATACCGCGCTCTACCGCGCCAAGCATGCCGGTCGCGGGAAGGCCTGCTTCTTCGACGCGGAAATGGACGAGGCCGTCCGCGCCCGTCGCCAGATCGAGACAGAGCTTCGCCATGCGATCACGCGCAACCAGATCTCGGTGAACTACCAGCCTATTCTCGACAGCAGGACGGGCTCGATCACGGGTTACGAAGCGCTGATGCGCTGGAATCGCCCGGGACACGGCATGAGCGATCCGGAAGTCTTCATAGGCATTGCCGAGGAGAGCGGTGTGATCGTGCAGCTGGGCGAATGGGTGCTGCGCCAGGCCTGCACCGAAGCGGCGCGCTGGCCACAGCCTCTGTCCATCGCCGTCAATGTCTCGCCGGTGCAATTCATGCTTCCGAACCTTTGCGAACGTATTGCCGCAATCCTCGAACATACCGGTCTGGCGCCTCAAAGGCTGGAACTGGAAATTACCGAAGCCGCCTTCGTGCGCGACCGGAAAAACGTCATAGCAACGCTGATGCGGCTGCACGGCCTTGGCGTTCGCATCGTCATGGACGACTTCGGAACAGGCTTCTCGTCGCTTTCGAACCTGCGCGCCCTGCCCTTCGACAAGATCAAGGTGGACCGCAGCTTCACCGGCATTCTCGAGCACGACGCCGCCGCCCGTTCCATCGTAAGGGCCATCATCGGACTTGGTCACAGCCTTGGAATCCAGGTGGTGACGGAAGGTGTCGAAACGGAGCTCCAGCGCCAGATCGTCATCGAGGAAGGCTGCGAGCAGCTCCAGGGCCTGCTTCTCGGCAAGCCCGACATCGAACCCAGCGTCAAGCTGGCGGCGCGCGAGAACTTTCTCGCAGCACATGGGGACGAGTTGGAGCGAGGACGAACGGCAGCGGCCATATCCGCGGCTGAATAGCGGACGGCATAGGCTGAAGGGCACAGAACCCCGCTGTGACCCGATGTCCCGCCGGTCTGCCTCCGCATCACTGCCGTTGCTCGATCGCAAAACATTCACCTCTTCTAATGTGCTACATTGCGCCATCACGTGCTTCTCTTGCCGGAGGGATCGAGAATGCAGCGCAAGCTGGCCACGATCATGGTCGGGGATTTTGTCGGCTCGACGCCGGCGATGGAAACGGACGAGGAAGAAGCGATTACCAGGATCGACGCAGCGCTCGAGACTGTTCGCAAGGTTGTTCAGCGCCATGACGGTCGTGTCTTCGGCACGGCAGGTGACGCCCTGCTCGCCGAGTTCAGCAGTCCCGTCAATGCGCTCAGGTCGGCCATCGAAGCGCGCGCAGAGATTGCTGCCCTTCCCGGATCGAGCGGCGGCGACATGCGGTTCGGCCTCCATGTCGCGGACGTTGTCGTCGTGGGCTCGGACCTGCGCGGCGACGGCGTGAACATCGCCGCGCGCATCGAGGCTTCCGCACCACCCGGTGCGATCGAGGTTTCGGGGCTGCTTTACGACCAGGTGCGGCGCGTCTCGCCGTGCGGATTCCAAGACGTCGGCGAACGGCGACTGAAGGGAATAGTCGAGCCGATCCGGATCTACCGGGTGACCGAACTTATCGACCGCCACGTTTTCCAGTTCGCTCCAACGCGCTCCACGCCGAGCGCTGCCCAAGCTCCTCGTACTAACTCGATCGCTGTGGCGCAGTTCGATGTGGCGCCAGGAGCTGTCGCGGACCAATCCTTCCTGGCGGAAGGCATCACCGACGACCTGACGCTCGAACTCAGCCGCCTGAAGGGGGTGTTTGTCAGTTCCCGCTCGGCGGCAACCGCCTTGACGACCAAGGACCCGGTCGAGATCGGCCGGCTCTTGGGCGTTGGCTACGTCATCAGCGGCTCGATCCGGCAAGCGGGAGATGACCTTCGGATCAATATCGCGCTTATGGAGACCTGCGAGGGTCTCGTTATCTGGTCCGATCGCATCAAGCGTCCGTTTCATGAGCTGCTTGATGTCATGGATGAAATCATAGCGCGTGTTGCGGCGACCGTGTCCGGACGGATCGAACAGTCTGAGCTTGCGGCGGCACGGCTGAAACGGCCGGAGAACATGTCGGCCTACGAGTATTATCTGCGCGGACTGGACCATCACCGCCTGGTCGGCGTGTCGGATACTCACATACACGAAGCCATGGCCTGGTTCGAACGATCAATGACTGCCGACCCCGGTTTCGGGCGTCCCTTCGCCATGCATGTCTGCTCGTGGAGCAATCTGCCAAGCTTCGACCTTCAGAGGGCGGAGCAGCAGGTTGCACATGCGCTCGCGCTCGACCCGACCGATCCGGCAGCGCATCGCATCATGGGTGCGATCAAGATGAAGTCTGGCGACTTCGTCTCGGCGCGCTACCACCATAGTCGCGCCCAGGAACTTGCGCCGAACGACGCCTATATTCTCGGCCGCAGCGCTGCGTTCTATGTCTACGCTGGTGAGCCCGAGCGCGCCCTCGAAATGCTTGATCGTGCCGAGGCGCTCGATCCGTTCCTGCCGGTCTGGATCACCGAAGAGCGGGTGGCGGCCCTCTATGCGCTGGACCGTTTCGATGACATGATGCGTGTGGCCCTGACCCTGCCCTTCCAGACCAGACGCACGTCGCTCTATCAGATTGCCGCAAGCATGGCCTGTGGCAACGCTGAAAGGGCTGAACTGCTTGTTCGGCAAGTGCTTTCCCTCGATCCCGGCCTGTCGGCGGTCTACATCCGGATGCAGGAAACCTATGCGGACGAATCCGTCACCGAAACGCTGATCGCGCGCAATTGCGATGCCGGCTTGCCGTTGACACCGCGAAAACCTTCCGCCCGGAAAACACCACTCTCCGTGAGGCGATGATCGGCCAGCCGACGGCATGAAATCTTCCTCAGAGCCAAGCCCGTGGTTAGAGCGCGTCTGTGGTTAGTGTTAGTGCTGGAATAGCCAGGTTCAGAGCTTCTTGGCGTTGTCGAGAAGGCGGCGGATGTATTCGAGGGTCAGCTCGCGCTCGAAGCTCTTGAAGCCTTGAAACAGCGCAAGATCGGCCTCGCGCGCCGCCTCGATGGCATCGTCTTCCATGCCCTTGGCCTTGTCGGTGAGGAAAATCAGCTGCGCGCGCTTGTCGGAAGGATGCGGGCGGCGGTCGATCAGCCCGTCGCGCGCCATGCGTGCAAGCGTGTTCGCCATGGTTGCCTGCTCGATGTCGACGCGAGCGAGCAGCTGCTTCTGCGTCAACCCGTCCTCCGCCCACAGTTCGAGAAGCACCGGGAACTGTCCTGGCGAAAAGCCGAGCCTCGCCGCCCGCTGCTGCAGCGAACGGGCAAAGCCCTTGGCCAACTGGCTGGCAAGGTAGGCTCCCGAGTCCATACGATCAATTCCCATATCTTCAGTTAGTCGGAAAGAACTCAGCGAAACAATGCAACAAATCGCATGCGATGCATCACAAGTGCTTCATCGCAGGTCGTTCTTCGGGAGATAGAGCAGAAAAACAAAGCCGCCATAGCCTGGAGGTCCGGCTATGGCGGCTCTAAAATGGGGACAAAGGCCCGGAGAGGGGATAAGGCCTTTGTCCAAGTCCGAAGCGGCGGGGGACAAGCCAGCTGTCAGACCCTCGACGCGACCAAACACGATCAAACGCCGGTAGTAATCATTTGTGATTGGGAATGTGGCTTTTCAAGGGAGAGTCAGGGTTTGACTATTACAAATTAGTAACAGTTTGGTGAGGCGGAATCTTTTCTCTCCGGGAAGTTTATATGGACCTTCCAAGGTCGCCGCGCTATCCATGACGCCATGAAAAAAGGCGATCATCTTTTCCTAGTCGACGGCTCCGGTTTCATCTTTCGAGCCTTTCACGCACTCCCTCCGCTAACCCGCAAATCCGATGGTTTGCCGGTGGGCGCGGTGTCTGGTTTCTGCAACATGCTGTGGAAGCTCCTGACCGATGCGCGCGACACGTCGGCTGGCGTGACCCCGACGCATCTGGCCGTCGTCTTCGACTATTCGGCAAAGACGTTTCGCAAGGATCTCTACGACGCCTACAAGGCGAACCGCTCGGCGCCGCCCGAGGAGCTGATCCCGCAATTCGGCTTGATCCGCCAGGCAACCCGCGCCTTCAATCTGCCGTGCATCGAGACCGAGGGTTTCGAGGCCGACGACATCATCGCGACCTACGCCCGCCAGGCCGAAGCGCTCGGTGCCGATGTGACGATCGTCTCCTCCGACAAGGACCTGATGCAGCTCGTCACGCCCAATGTCCACATGTACGACAGCATGAAGGACAAGCAGATCGGCATCCCTGATGTCATCGAAAAATGGGGCGTGCCGCCCGAGAAGATGATCGACCTTCAGGCGATGACCGGCGACTCGGTTGACAACGTGCCCGGCATTCCGGGTATCGGTCCTAAGACGGCGGCGCAGTTGCTTGCCGAGTATGGTGATCTCGATACGCTTCTCGAGCGCGCGACCGAGATCAAGCAGGAAAAGCGCCGGCAGACGATCATCGAAAATACCGAGAAAGCCCGGCTGTCGCGCGAACTGGTGCGACTGCGTACCGACGTTCCGCTGGAGATCAAGGTCGAGGACCTGATCCTCGAGCAGCAGAACGGCCCGAAGCTGATCGGCTTCCTGAAGGCAATGCAGTTTACGTCGCTGACCCGGCGCGTGGCCGAGGCCTGCGATTGCGATGCAAGCGCCATCGACGCCGTCGATGTTCCCGTCGAATGGGGCGCCACGGCGCGTGGACCGGATCTCGATGCCATCAAGCCCGAGCCGGTTGCGGGCGGCATCCCTGACGTTGCCGGCGAGGCGGTGGCCGTTCCCACAAAGGCGAATGGCGCGAACGACCGAGAAGGCACGTTTCTGCCCGGCGACCTTGCCAGGGCGCGTGCCGAGGCATTCGCCTCTCTGCCCTTCGACCACTCCACCTACATCACCATTCGTGATGTCGCGACGCTCGACAAATGGATTGCCGCTGCGCGCGACACGGGGTTGGTGGCCTTCGACACAGAGACGACGTCGCTCGATGCAATGCAGGCCGAGCTCGTCGGATTCTCGATGGCGATTGCAGTAAACGACAAGGATCCCACGGGCACCAGCATCCGTGCCGCTTATGTCCCGATCAGTCACAAGACGGGCGTCGGCGACCTGCTCGGCGGCGGTCTCGCGGACAACCAGATTCCGATGCGCGACGCCCTGCCCCGGCTGAAGGCACTGCTGGAAGACGAGTCGATCCTCAAGGTCGCCCAGAACCTCAAATACGACTACCTGCTGATGAAGCGTTACGGCGTCGAAACGAAAAACTTCGACGACACGATGCTGATCTCCTATGTGCTGGATGCCGGAACCGGCGCGCACGGAATGGACCCGCTCTCGGAGAAATTCCTCGGCCATACGCCGATCGCCTACAAGGACGTTGCCGGCAGCGGTAAGTCGAACATTACATTCGACCTCGTCGATATCGATCGCGCGACGCACTACGCCGCGGAAGATGCGGAGATCACGCTAAGGCTCTGGCTGGTGCTGAAGCCGCGCCTTGCCGCCGAGAAGCTGACGACGGTGTATGAACGCCTCGAACGGCCACTGCTTCCGGTTCTCGCGCATATGGAAGAGCGCGGCATCACCGTCGACCGGCAGATCCTTTCACGCCTGTCCGGCGATCTCGCCCAGGGAGCTGCAGCGCTGGAGGATGAGATCTACAAGCTCGCGGGCGGGCGCTTCACCATTGGCTCGCCGAAGCAGCTCGGCGACATCCTGTTCGGCAGGATGGGACTTGCCGGGGGCACCAAGACGAAGACCGGCCAATGGTCGACATCGGCAAGCGTGCTCGAAGACCTTGCGGCAGCAGGTTTCGAGCTGCCGCGCAAGATCGTCGACTGGCGCCAGCTGACCAAATTGAAGTCGACCTATACGGATGCGCTGCCGGGGTACGTCCATCCCCAGACGAAGAGAGTTCACACCTCGTATTCGCTGGCATCGACGACGACGGGCCGCCTGTCGTCCTCGGAACCGAACCTGCAGAACATTCCCGTTCGCACGGCGGAAGGCCGCAAGATCCGCACGGCATTCATTTCGTCGCCGGGCCACAAGCTGATCTCGGCCGACTACAGCCAGATCGAACTGCGCGTGCTGGCGCACGTCGCCGATATTCCGCAGCTGACGCAGGCCTTTGCCGATGGTGTCGACATTCATGCGATGACCGCATCCGAGATGTTCAGCGTACCGGTCGAGGGCATGCCATCAGAAGTGCGGCGTCGCGCCAAGGCGATCAACTTCGGCATCATCTACGGCATTTCAGCCTTCGGTCTTGCCAACCAGCTCTCGATCGAGCGTTCGGAAGCCGGCGACTACATCAAGAAGTATTTCGAGCGCTTTCCCGGCATCCGCGACTACATGGACAGCCGCAAGCAGATGGCGCGCGACAAGGGCTATGTCGAAACGATCTTCGGACGGCGAATCAACTACCCGGAGATTCGCTCCTCGAATCCGTCGGTTCGCGCCTTCAACGAGCGCGCGGCAATCAATGCCCCGATCCAGGGGTCGGCGGCCGATATCATTCGCCGGGCGATGATCAAAATGGAACCGGCGCTTGCCGAAGCGGGGCTTGGCGACCGCGTCCGCATGCTCCTGCAGGTGCATGACGAACTGATCTTCGAAGTCGAGGACGCAGACGTCGAAAAGGCGACGCCGATCATCGTTTCAGTCATGGAAAACGCCACCATGCCGGCGCTTGAAATGCGCGTGCCGCTGAAGGTTGACGCGCGTTCGGCCACCAACTGGGACGAAGCGCACTAGGCGCTTCGTCGAAAAATCCTTTAAAATTTTATCCACCTTTCAAGTCGTTGATATTACAGATTTTTCCTCATGTTTATGATCGGATGAAGACCTGCTTGGAAGGAACTTATTAACCTTCATTTCCTAATTCGAGAGCGGGTATTAGTTGCTAATCATGAGTGAGTAGCGGTCGTATGCGCTTTCCGAGAACCAATCTGACAGGGGCCGAGGAGATTTCCGCGGAAGTCGAAGGTGAACAGCTGCAGGAATACGCAGGCGAGAAGCCTACGGCACCGATCTGGCAGAACAATTTTTCACTGGCTCCGAATGTGCGGTTCACCCGCACACCCGAGAATCTGATCAATCCGAAGCGCGTGCCGACGCCACCCGTTCGCACGCCGCCTCTCGAGCTGCAGGAACGCGTTGCTGCGGAAATCGGCGCAAGCGTGGAGCCGCCGGCGCCTGATGTCGCCAGCGTTCCGCTCGAGGTCTATGAAGCCGAGGTTCTGCCTGCGGTCGCTGCGGCCATATCGCCGGTGATTCCGGCGGAGCCAGAAGCCCACACCGTTGTCCGCGCATCCACCGAACTGGCCGCTATCTCGGACTTCGCGTTCTGGGAAGTCATGTCCTTCGAGGAAGCGGTGGTCGAGCCGATCCTGCTGCCTCAGGTTTCCCTGCCGAGGCCGGAGGTCAGCCCCGAATCGATCATCAGCCGCTTCCGCGTCATGGAATGGCGGCCCGGTCGGCAGCATCAGGCAATTGCCGTTGCTCCGATGCCCGAGCCGGTCGCCCTGCCGCCTGTCGCGCCTGCTCCCGGCCTGACGCGCGGCCGCGCAGCACAGAGCCCGGTCGCCACCGAGCAGGTCCGCGCGGAAGAAGCCGCTGCAGTCCAGCCGAAAACCCAGCCGATCGCTCCGCTGCCCGTCCGCACGCTGGCGCCACAGCCGCTTGCGCCGGCGCCGCGTTTTGTCGCGCCGAAGATCGTTCCTTCCAGGGTCGACGCCTCGGGCTACGAATTCCCATCGCATTCGCTGCTGCAGGAACCGCCGGAGCGCGTTGGCGAAATCATGTCGCAGGAGACGCTGGAGCAGAACGCCGGCCTCCTCGAAAGCGTGCTCGAGGATTTCGGCATCAAGGGCGAGATCATCCATGTCCGCCCCGGCCCCGTCGTCACGCTTTACGAATTCGAGCCGGCACCGGGCGTCAAGTCCTCGCGCGTCATCGGCCTTGCCGACGATATCGCCCGCTCGATGTCGGCGCTGTCGGCGCGCGTGGCCGTGGTTCCCGGCCGCAACGTCATCGGCATCGAACTGCCGAACGCGCTGCGCGAGACCGTCTATTTCCGCGAGATGATCGAGAGCCAGGATTTCGAGAAGAGCGGCTTCAAGCTGGCGCTCGGCCTCGGCAAGACGATCGGCGGCGAGCCTGTTATCGCCGAACTCGCGAAGATGCCGCATCTGCTCGTCGCCGGCACCACCGGTTCGGGCAAGTCGGTTGCCATCAACACGATGATCCTGTCGCTGCTCTATCGCATGTCGCCGGAACAGTGCCGCCTGATCATGGTCGATCCGAAGATGCTGGAACTCTCTGTCTATGACGGCATCCCGCACCTCCTGACGCCTGTCGTCACCGACCCCAAGAAGGCCGTGATGGCGCTGAAGTGGGCTGTGCGCGAGATGGAGGACCGCTATCGCAAGATGTCGCGCCTCGGCGTGCGCAACATCGACGGCTACAACAGCCGCGTGGCGCAGGCCCGCGACAAGGGCGAGACCATCCATGTCATGGTCCAGACCGGCTTCGACAGGAGCACCGGCGCTCCGATCGAGGAGCAGCAGGAGATGGACCTGACGCCGATGCCGTACATCGTCGTCATCGTCGACGAGATGGCCGACCTGATGATGGTCGCCGGCAAGGAAATCGAAGGTGCGATCCAGCGCCTGGCGCAGATGGCGCGTGCCGCAGGCATCCACCTGATCATGGCGACGCAGCGCCCATCGGTCGACGTCATCACCGGCACGATCAAGGCGAACTTCCCGACGCGCATCTCCTTCCAGGTGACCTCGAAGATCGACAGCCGCACGATCCTTGGCGAACAGGGCGCCGAACAGCTGCTCGGCCAGGGCGACATGCTGCACATGCAGGGCGGCGGGCGGATTTCGCGCGTGCACGGACCGTTCGTTTCGGATGCCGAGGTCGAGAAGGTCGTCGCGCATCTGAAGACACAGGGCCGTCCGGAATATCTCGACACGGTCACGGCCGACGAGGAAGAGGAAGCGGGCGAGGAAGAGGACAGCGCGGTCTTCGACAAGAGCGCCATGGGTTCAGAAGATGGCGACGAGCTTTACCAGCAGGCGGTCAAGGTCGTGATGCGCGACAAGAAGTGCTCGACCTCCTACATCCAGCGCCGTCTCGGCATCGGCTACAATCGTGCGGCTTCGCTCGTCGAGCGCATGGAAAAGGAAGGCCTCGTCGGTCCGGCAAACCATGTCGGCAAACGTGAGATCGTGGCTGGGCGCAGCGAAGGGGAATGACCTCCCGAACGCGATGAACCGCTGGCGGGCGCCGCAGGTGACCGCCGGCCTGTGGAAGAGGCACAACGCACTCCCAGGCACTAACAATGCCGGAATTCTGCTTTTTGCGAAGTCAGCCACGATGCGCAATCGCCGAGGAAGTCGGCAATTGCGACACGACGCATCCGCAGCTATAGATACCCCTGTAGGCACTGCCCTTCATGTTGAAACATTGGAGCGCGCGCATGGTCTTCCGCACCGCCGGAGCCATTCGCGACGTCTCGGAAGGAGATTGAGCGATGACAGAGATCGCTGATCATGGTGTCCGTTTCGGGCGCATTGCCGCTATGCTTCCCGTAAAAGATATCAGTCGGGCAATGGACTTTTATAGCGGTGTCATGGGCTTCACCAAGGTATTCGAAAACGGCAACCCGGTCGGCTTCGTTATCCTGAAGCGCGATGCCGCCGAACTGCATCTGACGCTGCAACCGAACCACGAAATCCCCAACTTCAACGTCGCCCATCTCATGGTTGACGATGCGGATGCTCTCTATGCGCTGTGCCAGGCGCATGGCGCGCGGATCATCAAGAGGTTGCAGGACAAGGACTATGGCTTGCGCGCCTTCGTGTTCGAGGATCCCGACGGCAACCGCATCGATGTCGGGCAGGTGATCTAAGCCGACGCTGGACCCGGGCGCATTGCGCGTTCGGGTCTCTCGTTCCGGCGCGGCACCCACGTTTCGCCGGCTCGGACCGCATGATACTGTCGACGCATAGGCCGCGAGCCTCTCCGACCAAGGGAGCGTTGCGTGCCGTTCCCGGACAGCACAAAGCCCCGCGCCGGAGAGCTCTCCGCGACGGTGCAAACATGCTGGGATAGGCAGGCGGCAGTTGTGGGTAGATGGGGATTGTCAGGCGGTGCAGCCTGCCCGATCGCATCGAGATTCCCGCTCTTTCCAGGCCGACAGGAGCGTCTCTCGGCCTTTCCGTTGCGGTGGATTGCCAGCCCTGACGACTTGCGATCCCTCTTCTGCAACCATCACCGGACGCCGGACTTTCGACCAGTTTTGTCAGATCCGGTTCGCGACCCGGCTCCCTGTCCAATGACGTCATCAGTGTGCTGCAGATCATCGGCGCGGGGATCGGCGGGGATGATGCGGCGGACAAGCACCTGAGATCGCTTGGAATTTCTTTCCCACGCAAGAAAATTATCCGCGCGACATTCCAGTCTCGGCCTTCGCCAGCCGCAGCGCCTCGAAGACAAAATCGCTCTTGCCGCCGGTGTAAAAGTTCCAATCGCCGTTCGCCTCGTTCATCAGGCGAAGCTTGAGTGCCGCGTAGGCATCCGACCTTTCGGGGTGCGCTCTTAGATAGTCGCGAAAGGCGATGCGATCACGAAGCACGGCATTGTCAGATGCGCAGAGATAGAGCCGCGCGCCGTATGAACCCCTGCCACTGGTGAAGGTCCAGCTCTGGTCGTTGTACTTGTCGCCGTGGAACGTGTAGGCGGGCAGCCCCTTGACGCGCTCTATCGCAGTGCGCAACGCATCCTGGTCTTGGAAAGCAGCGTGCAGATCGATCTTGGGTTTCGCGGCGAGGCCAGGAACGGACGTGCTGCCGACATGATGAAAGACCGGCGCTAGGTCTGACAGAACCGGCTGCAGTTCCGCTTTGACCTCATCGAAAAGGCCTGGCCACTCGCGATCGTAGGGAATGACAACGATGGTCATCGCCGCTCCCCGATTCAGGCCACTTCCGCGAGGAAGCCATTCAGCGCATCCACGATCCTGCTCTCGCCTTCTTCCAGCGAACCGCTGTTGTCGAGGTCAGTGACGTCGTAATCGCCGCGCACTGTCAGGGGCCCGCGAGCGAGCCGCGCCATGATGTCTTCATGCGTCTCGCGGCCGCGTGCTTCCAGACGGCTGGCCAGCACTTCGGCAGTTGCCGTTACATTGATGACCTTCAGCCGCGGGAAGACCGCCTTGAAATGGTGAAGCGCCGAACGGGAACCATTGGCGATCACCAGATTCCCTTGGGCGAGCGAGACCGACACCTCAGCCGGAATGCCATATTTCAAGCCGTGCGCTTCCCACCAGACCGCGAAGTTTCCGGCCTGCTCCATCGAAGCAAAGCCCTGGTCCGACACGGCGAGATGCTGCTCACCACCGGCATGGGTGTGGCGGGTGATGACGCGGCGGACGAAATGCACATCCGGACGCCCGTGGAAATGTTTGGCGGCCAGCGCCATCAGCGTATCCTTGCCGGCGCCGCTCGGGCCGACAACGACAACCATGATACCGCGCTCGGTGCCAGGAACGATGTGGGGTTCGTGCGACGGGATCATGCGACACGGCGCCCTTCGCGCCAGACAGAGCGGCTGACCGGAACGCCGTGATCGCGGAAGACGCGAACGAGATCGGCGCGCAGGCCGGTGGCGATGCGGCCACGGTCGTTGAGGCTGACAGTGCGCGCGGGCGTCGACGTGACCATGGCGATCGCCTTCGGCAGCGAAATGCTCTCGACCTCATCGGCGATCAGGAAGGGTGCGTAGAGCAGGCTAAGCGGCACGTAGTCCGAGGAGAGCACGTCGAGCACGCCGCGCTCGGCGAGATCGCGGGCGGCAATGTTGCCGGAGTGCGACTTGCCACGGACGATGTTCGGTGCGCCCATGAGAACGCTCATGCCATTCTCGTGCGAGGCCTTGGCAGCGTCGAAACTGGTCGGGAACTCTGCCAGGCGGACACCGTTCTCGATCGCTTCATCGACATGGGCGAGCGTTGCGTCGTCGTGGCTGGCGACGGTTATGCCGCGCTCGGCGCAGACCTTGGATATGGCCGTTCGGTGCGGCGTCGAGTTGCGCTCGGATTCCGATACGCGGCGATCGACGAACTTGGCGAACTCGGCATCGGAGAGGCCGCGCTTCTTCTGGTAGTAGAAGATGTACTGGTCCATCGTCTGGAACTGTCGCTGGCCGGGGGCATGATCCATCAGCGAGACGAGACGGACATAGGGATCGTTTTCAAAATCGGCGAAGTGCTGGAGCACGTTGTCGGCCGAGACTTCGCAGCGCAGGTGGATCAGATGTTCGGCGCGCAGGCGGCCTTCCTGCTCGGCCTTCTGGATCGCATCGGCCATCTCGCGCATCTCGCCATGCTCGAAGCCGCCATCTTCGTCAGCGCCCATGCGCAGGCAGTCGAAGACCGTCGTAATGCCCGAGGTGACGATCTGGGCATCGTGCGCCTGGATCGCCGCCGTCTTGTGCCAGCGCAGGCCGGGGCGCGGCGAATAGTGGCCTTCCAGATGATCGGTGTGGAGTTCGACGAGACCCGGGATCAGATAGTCGCCTTCGAAATCCTCGCCGACGCGAGAGCTGCCTGTCGAGATATCGGCAATCTTGCCGTCGCGAACGAGGACCGAGCCTTCGATGATTTCATCCTCGAGGACGATGCGGGCGTTGGAAAAGGCAGTTTCTTTAGTCATCGAATATGGTCTTTCAGCTTTTGGCGCCGGCAAGCGGCCACCAGGAATGGGCTTTGAACGGGGCGCCGCGCGCCTCCTCGACGAAAACGGCAAGGCCGGTAATTGCGAGTGGCCGCCCGGTAAAGGCGGCGAAGCGCTCCGCCAAAATGGCCTTCATTATGCCGGCACGCTCCTGCGGAACCTGGCCGGTCAGCGTCATGTGGAACCCGAAGTCATCCATCACATAGGGATAACCCCAGCGCAACAGATTGGCCCTCTGGCTCTCGCTCAGTTTCTCCGGATTGCGGCGCGCGATATCGGCATCCGACAATGCGGCACGAAACGGTTCGAAGGATTTTACCACCGTGGCTGCAAAATCCTGAAGCGGCGGATGCAAAAAAGCGGGAACAAGCGCAAAGAATTTACCCAACTGTCCGAGCACCAGTTCGGGAATCTGGAAGGCAGGCGTACGGGCGGCGAAATCCTCGACGACCTGGATCAGATCCTTCTCGGTGACGGAGGCCGCCAGATGGAACGGTGCCTTGATCGTCGCATGAAAGGCATATCGGCGAGGCTCGGCGGTCAGCTCGAACTGTTCGGCGGCCGACAGATCCGGATAATCGGGAGCCGGGTAAGTTTCGCCTGTGAAGGCGTCGCGGCCGAGCCAGAGCGCGGCCGTGCCGTTCAAGGGGTCATCCTTCGGCGGCGTGAAATAGAGTGCGTAGCGCAAGGCTCGTATCCTGGGAATCGTTCGGAATGCGGATTGCAGTCTTCAGTGATTTAACCGCCGCTGCAAGCTGGCCCCGGCTAAAAGATTTCCATGACAGAATGATGATGACGCACCGCTATCAGTGCGTCTTTTTTCCCATGACGCGCGAACGCAACGCATTCGAGATGTTGTCGAAGATAAAGACCACGATGAGGATCAGCAGCACCATATAGGCGACCTTGTCCCAGTCGGAATTGGTCTTCATCGATTCGAGCAGCTTGAGGCCGATGCCGCCAGCGCCGACGGCGCCGATAACGGTGGCCGAGCGGGTGTTAGATTCCCAGAAATACAGGGACTGCGAGATGAAGATCGGAAGCACCTGCGGAACGACGCCGAAACGCTGCACGATAACGGGTGGCGCGCCGACAGATTTCACACCCTCGCGCTGCTTGTCATCGACGTTCTCCAGCGCCTCGGCGTAGACCTTGCCGAGTGCACCGGTGTCGGTGAAGAAGATCGCCGCGATACCGGGAATTGGCCCAGGTCCGAAGGCGCGGGTGAAGAACAGCGCCCAGATCAGCATGTCGATCGAACGAAGAAAATCGAAGAGGCGCTTCGTCCCCCAGTTGGCGGCGCGGTTGAGGGTAATATTGCGCGCAGCAATGAAGGCCAGCGGGAAGGCGAAGAGCGACGCGAACAAGGTGCCAACGAAGGCCATCACCAACGTCTGCATCAGCTTGGAGAGAATGTCGCCGTGCTGCCAGCTGGCGTTGTTGAGGAAGTTGTCGAGTGCGAGCGAGGCGTTCGACTGCTGCGGATCGAGCCGCTCGCTGGAGAACATCAGGCCGGCAACATCGATAAGGCTGCGGCCCCAGAACGGCGACTGCGTGTCGAAGAAGAAGTTGGCCCAGCCGAGGAAACGGCGCTGAACATAGGCCTGCGAGGTGCGGATTTCCGCCTGCCCCTCGAAACCGAAGGAAACGATGACCTTGCTGTCGTCCTGCTTCATGGCGGCCGGTGCGCCCGCCGGCAAGATGGCGCGATCCGGCGTGATCTCGACCGGGTACAGCTTGCCACCAAGATAGACGTCGACATGCTGAGGCGTCACTTCGAGACGATCCGCCTCGCTGCCGTAGGTGACGGTGTAGCCGCCGTCGGCCGTTGGCCGCAGCCAGTCGATGGCCGCACCCTGCGGATACTGGCCGCGGCTCGTCCACTGCGCCGTTACCTTGCCATCCTGGAAACGCAGGCGCGGCTGGGCGCGCCAGGAGTACCAGTCCTGAACGTAGATCGAAGCGCGCTCCCAGTTGCCGTTGACGAAGGTGGGAATGACCTTGAAAAAGTTGAAGCACAGCGCGAGATAGACAAGCACGATCGCGGCTGCCAACAACAGGCCCCAGCGCTGCAGGAAGCTGCGATGGAAGACTTCGGGATAGCTTTCCAGCAGGCGCTGGCGATCGGCGGCGTTAACTGTCAGCGACGACATCAGGCTGCTCCTCGGCCGAATTCAAAGGATTGCTTGCCGATCATCCGGCGGCGCAGCCAAGCGGAGAACTGGTCGACGCAGACGACGGTGATGAGCAGCAGGATGATGATGGCGTAGGTCTTGGCGGCGTGATCGCGGCCGATTGCCAGGCTGAAGACCTCGCCGATACCGCCGCCGCCAACGGCGCCGATGATGGTGGAGGCGCGCACGTTGATCTCGAGGCGCAGCAGCGTGTAGGAAACGAAATTCGGCATGACCTGCGGCAGGATCGCGAAGCGTACACGTTCGAGCCAGCTGGCGCCCGCGGCGCGCAGCCCTTCGTCCGGTTTCATGTCGGCATTCTCGACGACCTCGAAGAAGAGTTTCCCGAGCGCTCCAATCGTGTGCACGGAGACGGCGATGATGGCCGAGATGGGACCGATCGACAGGATCGCTGCCAGCAGCCCGGCGATGACGATCTCCGGGAAGGCGCGCAAGATTTCCATGATGCGGCGAACCACCCAGCGCGTTACGCCGGCGCCGACCAGATTGGTGGAGGCGAAGAAGCAAAGCACGAAGGCGCCGGTCGCGCCGAGAATGGTCGAGACAATGGCGACGTTGATGGTGATCGCCAGCTGATAAAAGAAGTTCGGAATGTAGAAGCTGTCGGTAATATAGACGCGATCGCTGACGTAATCGTATTTGATCGAACCGTCAGCATAGGGCGACGGCAGGTCGA
This sequence comes from Rhizobium cauense, assembly GCF_019511525.1. Classification (GTDB taxonomy): domain Bacteria; phylum Pseudomonadota; class Alphaproteobacteria; order Rhizobiales; family Rhizobiaceae; genus Rhizobium; species Rhizobium cauense. The sequence continues at coordinate 426,827 of NZ_JAEUAT010000001.1, forward strand.
ACATGGCGCGGAAGATCTCCAGCGGGCTGTCCGGCACGAAATGCTTCATGAAGTCGAAGAAGTAAGGCAGCCGTTCGAAGAACTTGCCGGAATTGGCGTTGTTGGCGAAATCAAGCGAAGCGCCAAGCACAATCAGGAACACCACGATCGAGATCACGGTGTAGATACGCCGTGTCCTGACCTGCTGCTGGTAGTGATCGAGAATAGTGCGGGAGCCTTGCTGCAGTCCGCTCATGTGGTCGGATTCGGCCACGTGCGCCATTGTGAGCATCCTTCTTGAACGAACGGCGGCATCATAATGATGCCGCCGCAGAGATATTCAGATCTTCAGATCAGCCGCCGATAACCGACTTACGAGCGTCGATGATCGTCTGGTAGAAGGACTGGTCGACCGGAGTCCAATCGACGTAACCGCCGCCGGTGAAGCTTTCGAAGCAGGTCTTGTCGGTCTTCGGCAGCTCGGCGAAGTAGGCGGTGACCTTCTTCTGGATGTCTTCAGGCAGCTTGTTGGAGACCATCAGCGGGCCGTTCGGGATCAGCGGCGACTTCCAGACCTGAACGATATCGTCCATGTCGAGGAGGCCCTTGGTGACCATGATGTGCAGGTTGCCGGAGCTGTAGCCCTGGGCCCAATCGCCGGTGGCCGAACCGAAGGTCGTGCCGACGTCGAATTTCTTGTCGAGAACGCCGAGAACGAGGTTCTCATGGCCGCCGCCGAAGCCGGTTTCGGAGAAGAACTGCTTGACCGGCATGCCGATGTCCTTCGGCAGCGAGACGTTCGGGACGAGGTAGCCCGAGGTCGAATCCGGATCAGCGAAGCCGAGCTTCTTGCCCTTGGCGTCGGCGAGCGTCTTGATGCCGGAATCCTTGCGGGCGACCATGATCGAGTAGTAGCCGTTCGAGCCGTCTGCCTGCTTGGTGGTCAGAACCGGGGTCACGGCATTCGGATCCTTGAGGTAGATCGAGGCGTAGGAGGAAGCGCCCATCATGGCCATGTCGATGGTGCCGCCGAGAAGGCCCTGGATGACACCGTTGTAGTTCGGCGACGGGAAGATCTGGACTTCCGAAACGCCGGTTGCAGCGACGAGGCCCGGCTTGACGCATTCGGTGCGGCGAACCTGGTCGGCTTCGTTTTCGCCACCATCGAGACCGATGCGCAGGACCTTGACGTCCTGTGCGTAGGCCTGGCCGGCGACGGTAGCGACGGCGACGGTCGCCATCAGGATCTTGCGGAACGAAGACATGGTATTCTCCTTTGGTGACTTTGGACTTAGCTTTTTAGGTAATCGGGGATGTGCGATCTTCCGGCTGTTTCCCCCGGCCGGAAACTGGTCAGCGCATGACGGCGGATGCGGCCATCACGCGGGATACGGCGTCTTCCTTGCCCTTGACGGAGACGAGGCTGGTCGAGGTCATGGATTCATCAATGCCGGCCCCGTTCTTGTCCGTGCCGTAAATCTCGTTGACGGCACTGGCCGTCAGTTCGGACGGCTTGCCGTCGAAGACAACGCGGCCGCCGGCCATGCCGACGATGCGCTCGCAATAGCTGCGGGCCGTATCGAGCGTGTGAAGATTGGTGATAACAGTGATGCCTTCGCGCTCGTTAATGTCGCGCAAGGCGTCCATGACGATCTTGGCGTTCAGCGGATCGAGCGAAGCGATCGGCTCGTCGGCGAGCAGCATCTTCGGGTTCTGCATCAGCGCGCGGGCGATCGCCACGCGCTGCTGCTGACCACCGGACAGTGTTCCGGCCAGCTGCAACGCAGTCTGCTCGATGCCGAGCCGCTCGAGGGCCGCAATTGCGTGGATGCGCTCTTCGCGGGTGAAGATGCCAAGCAGGCTCAAGGCGGTCGAGCGATGGTTGAGGCGGCCGAGGATGACGTTGGTCATCACGTCCAGACGCGGAACCAGATTGAACTGCTGGAGGATCATCGCGCAATCGCGCTGCCAGTTTCGCAGCCCCTTGCCGCGCAGCCTGGAGACTTCCGCGCCATCGAAATGGATCGAGCCAGAGCTCGGCTCCTGCAGGCGATTGATCATGCGCAGAAGCGTGGACTTGCCGGCACCGGAACGGCCGATGATGCCGACCATCTGGCCCTGAGGAATATCGAGCGTCACGGAATCGACGGCCGTCTTGTTGCCGAATCGACGGGTGACATTCTTCAGCTCGAACATCATGCTCTACCTCATAGTCCAGATGCGATATGACGGAGTGCATTAGGCCCGGTTCATGAAGCTCCAATGTCAGTTTTGTGTAAGGACTGTCATAATCGACGCTTTGACCAATGCCGAAACGCAGTCGAGCACAGGCATGCCATCGTTCCGTGCGCCGGATAAGCAACAGATCGGACAGGAACCTTCATCGGGATCTGAACTAGCGGTCACCGATCTGGCCGGCGCGAGAGATATGCCCTCTGGCAGTTGACCCAACCGCCGGTCGATGGCAGGCAATCTCCGACCCCGACGATAGTGGAGTAAAGCGATGGATCAGACACTCTTCAAAAACCTGTGCAAAGACGGGAAGTTCAAAGAGGCACTCGCTCTCGCCATTCGTGGACATGAAGACGAGAAGTTCACGCCCAGCCGCTTCTCGATGGATAAAAAGACGGGATTGCCGATCTTCTACCGCGGCAACAAACGCGTGGAACCGGATGAGACCGGCGAATGGCAGTTGGCGAAGAATCCGTGGGGCTGATACGAAGCCAATAGTCGATCGCGGCAACATTGACCACGCCAAGGACGATGTGCCAGCATCGCGCCATTGGCGATGAGCAAAGCCACTTCCCCGCGCTCTTTCTGACACCGGTTCGGCAGTCGATGCATCCGAGACTCCTCAAGACATTCCTCGCGGTCGCCCGGCATCGCAATTTCACCCGGGCAGCGGCGGACGTTCATCTAGCCCAATCGAGTGTCAGCGATCAGATCCAGTCGCTGGAGGCAGAGCTTGGCGCCTCCCTCTTCGAGCGGTCGAAACGCGGACTGGAACTGACGCCGGCCGGAGAAACGCTCCGTCGCTATGCTGATGAAATCCTTGCTCTGACAGAAGAGGCTCGAACGGCTGTTGCGGCGGAAGCCGGCCAGCAGGATCGCATCAGGATCGGCGCGTTGGAAACAGTTGCATCCACGATGCTTCCCGAATTCCTATCCGGCTTCCAAAAGCTACATCCCTCAATGGAGTTGCGGCTCAGCGTGGCAGGCAGCGGCGACCTGCTCCGCAAGCTGGAAGAGGACGATATCGATGTTGCCGTCTTCTTCGATCGGGGAGACCTCGATGAGCGCTTTGTCAAACGGACGCTCCAGACCGAACCCGTCGTCCTCATCACGCCCGCGACCGGATCCGCGTCACAAAATCCCGGCCTGCACGAGCTTGCTTCGTTGAGCTTCGTGGCAACGGAAGTCGGCTGCGTCTACCGCAGCGTATTCGACAAGGCGTTCGCCGACGCCGGCTTGGCGGCGCCGAAGCTCGCGTCCGAGGTCGGCAGCATCGGAACAATCGTGAGGATGGTGGCAGCGGGCGCTGGCTTCGGTCTCGTTCCGCGTCTGGCCGTGATCGATGCCCTTGGTGACGGCACGATCCGCGAAATGCCCTGGCCAGGGCCGACCGGAACGGTGTCGCTGGTGATGATCTGGCGGCGCCGGCGTGTGCAGCCGTCCGGCCTCCGGGCCTTTCTGACGGCTGCGAGCGATGGTTTCGTAGCCGCTAGACCAGGCGATGACCGCCTTCGACGTGCAGTATCGTCCCTGTCGTGAAGCCATTGCCCATCAGGAAACTGATGGCGTCGGCGATGTCGTCAGGCTTTCCTACGCGCCCGACGGGAAGCCGCTCTGCCATGGCGTTCAGGGTCTCGTCTTTCCTGTCGCCGGCAACGAATTCCCAGATGGGCGTATCCACCCAGCCGGGTGAGACCGCATTGATGCGGATCGGCGCGAGCTCGACCGCAAGCGCCCGGACCAATCCTTCGAGCGCGGCATTGACCGCCGCGACCGCCGAACCGCGCACTGAGGGACGGTAGGCCGCTATCCCCGATGTGAATGTGATCGAACCCTTGGCCGCAAGGGTGGGTGCGCCGTGCTTGGCAAGCAGCAAGGGTCCGTAGAGCTTGCTTTCGACAACACGTTGGACGGCGTGCAAGTTGATGGAGGGCAGCAATTCGTAGGCACCACTGATCTCCGCGGCCGTGCTAACGATGTGGTCGAACGCTTCGAAGCGTTTGAAGAGATCGGGAACCTGGCTCTCCTCGGTGATATCGACCGCGACGGTGCGAAGTGCGGCGGGGTTTCGAAGGTCTTCGCGAGCGCGGGCCAGCTTCTCCTCGCTGCGCCCTGCGATGACGACTTCGGCACCGCCGGCGAGGCTGCGTCTTGCGAGCGCCAGCCCCATGCCCGAGCTGCCGCCGACGATAAGAATTCTCGAGTTTCTGATTTCACCGGTTTCCATGTCGTTCTCTCCTGATGATCTTGCAGGCGGATCATTGGCAGGCGAAGGCGGAAGCGGGAAACGGAGAAAATCGATAGCGTCATCGGAGATTCCGATGGAGCAAAAGGAAACGGCCCCGAGGGGCCGTTGATCATGCTTCGTAGCGGGCGAGGAAATCTTCGGCGCTCAGCGCGCGGAAATCGGCCAGCGCAACGCGCAGGCGGTCGTGCTCCCAATCCCACCAGGCGAGCTTGTCCATCCGTTCACCGACCTCTTTCGGGAAGCGTTCGCGGATCAGCTTGGCGGGGACGCCACCGACGATGGTGTAGGGGGCGACATCCTTGGAGACCACGGCCCCGGCGCCGATCACCGCTCCATTGCCGACCGTGACGCCGGGCAGGATGGTGGCGCCATGGCCGATCCAGACGTCATGGCCGATGACGACGCGGTTGGAGCGGCGCCATTCGAAGAAGTCGGTCTCCATATCGGCATCCGGCCAATAATCGGCGGCGCGATAGGTGAAATGGTGCAGCGTTGCGCGCCAGGTCGGGTGGTTGGTGGCGTTGATACGCACCGAGGCGGCGATGTTGACGAACTTGCCGATCGTCGCGCACCAGATGGCGCCATCCTGCATGACATAGGAATAGTCGCCAAACTCGACTTCCTCGATGCGGCAACGCTCCGAGACCTCCGTGAAGCGGCCGAAGGTGGCGTTCTTCACGGATGCGGTTTCATGGAAATAGGGCTCGAGGCCAATCTTGCGGCTCATGCTGCGATTGCCTTTCGCGGCGAGAACTTCTGGACGTCGAGAATGCGGTCGGCAACGGCTTCGCGCACTTCCTCATCATGGAAGATGCCGAGAAGCGCGACACCCGCCTTCTTCTTCTCCTCGATCATGCCGACGACGACGGCGCGGTTCCTGGCGTCCAGCGATGCGGTCGGCTCGTCGAGCAGCAGGACCGTGTGATCGGTGATGAAGCCGCGGGCAATGTTGACGCGCTGCTGCTCGCCGCCGGAGAAGGTGGCGGGCGGGAGCTGCCAGAGCGCTTCCGGCACGTTCAGCTTCGAGAGAAGGTCTGCGGCCTTCTCGCGCGCCGTTTCCGCCTTCTCGCCACGGGCGACCAGCGGCTCGGCAACAACGTCGATCGCCGCGACGCGCGGAACGGTGCGCAGGAACTGGCTGACATAGCCAAGCGTATGGCGGCGCACGGCGATGACCGTGCGCGGGTCCGCCGTTGCCAGATCGACGATCTTGTCGTGATGCTTGATGAGGATCTGGCCGCTATCGACGGCGTAGTTGCCGTAGATCATCTTCAAGAGCGAGCTCTTGCCGATGCCAGACGGGCCGCCGAGCACGACGCATTCCCCGCAGGCCACAGAAAAGGATACATCCGAAACGACAGGCAGCTTGATGCCGTCGCGCAGGTGCATGGTGAAGCTCTTGACGACTTCAGAAACAACGAGTGGCGTTGCCATGATTTCTTTCCTTAGTTTCGCTTGCCGCGGACACCGGTAGCCGGAGTCAGAACGGCATTCGCGATCAGACCTGCAGGATGGAGGAAACGAGGAGCTGCGTGTACGGCTCGCGCGGGTCGTCGAGCACGCGATCGGTCAGCCCCTGCTCGATGACATGGCCATCCTTCATCACCATCATGCGGTGCGACAGCAGGCGCGCGACGGCGAGGTCGTGGGTGACGATGATCGCAGCAAGGCCGAGATCGTTGACAAGGCCGCGAACGAGATCGAGCAGGCGGGCCTGCACGGACACGTCGAGGCCGCCGGTCGGCTCGTCCATGAAGACCAGGCGCGGGCCGGTGACCAGATTGCGGGCAATCTGCAGACGCTGGCGCATGCCGCCCGAGAAGGCCCGCGGCTGGTCGTCGATACGGCCTTCGTCGATCTCGACGCGCTGCAGCCAGTCGATGGCGGTGGAGCGGATATTGCCGTAGTGGCGGTCGCCGATCGCCATCAGGCGTTCGCCGACATTGGCACCGGCCGAGACCGTCATGCGCAGACCGTCAGCCGGATTCTGATGCACGAAACCCCAGTCGGTGCGCATCAGGAAGCGGCGCTCGGCCTCGTTCATGCGGTATAGGTCGCGATAGGCGCCGTCGCGCATGTGGTATTCGACGCTGCCGGTCGTCGGCATCAGGCGGGTCGAGATGCAGTTGAGCAGGGTCGTCTTGCCTGAGCCGGATTCCCCGACGATGGCGAGCACTTCGCCGGGCCAGAGTTCGAAGGCGACGTTCTTGCAGCCGATGCGGTTGCCGTAGAACTTCGAGACGTCATTGACTTTGAGAAGCGGGGTGTCGCTCATTCGGCGGCCTCCTGATTGGGTGCCAACATCTCGCCGGCATGCCCATGGGCGCGGCGGTCTTCGCAATGGTCGGTGTCGGAGCAGACGAACATGCGCCCGCCCTTGTCATCGAGGATGACCTCGTCGAGATAGACCTCCTCGGCGCCGCAGAGCGCGCAGGGCTTGCCGAAGCGCTGGATCTCGAAGGGGTAGTCGTCGAAATCGAGGCTGACGACTTCGGTATAGGGCGGAACGGCATAGATGCGCTTCTCGCGGCCTGCCCCGAAGAGCTGCAACGCATCCGACATGTGCATTTTCGGATTGTCGAACTTTGGCGTTGGCGACGGGTCCATGACGTAGCGGCCGGCAACCTTGACCGGATAGGCATAGGTCTTGGAGATGCGGCCGTTATGCGCGATGTCCTCGTAGAGCTTCACATGCATGAGGCCATATTCCTCAAGCGCGTGCATCTTGCGGGTCTCGGTCTCGCGCGGTTCGAGGAAGCGGAGCGGTTCCGGGATCGGAACCTGGTAGACGAGCACCTGGTTGTCGCCGAGCTTTTCTTCCGGGATGCGGTGCCGGGTCTGGATGATCGTCGCATCCTTGGTATGGGTGGTGACGGCGACATTGGCGACCTTCTGGAAGAAGGCGCGGATCGAGACGGCGTTGGTCGTGTCGTCGGCACCCTGGTCGATGACCTTCAGCACGTCATCCGGGCCGATGATCGAGGCCGTGACCTGCACACCGCCGGTTCCCCAGCCGTATGGCATCGGCATTTCGCGGGAGGCGAAAGGCACCTGATAGCCGGGGATGGCGATCGCCTTCAGGATCGCGCGGCGGATCATGCGCTTCGTCTGTTCGTCGAGGTAAGCGAAATTGTAGCTGGCTAGGTCGGTCATTCCGCAGCCTCCTTCATAGTATCGTCGCCGCCGATGCGGTTCGCTTCGAATTCGTTGCGCATGCGGCGGACCAGATCGAGTTCTGCCTGGAAGTCGACGTAGTGCGGCAGCTTCAGGTGCTCGACGAAGCCGGTCGACTGGACGTTATCGGCATGCGAGATGACGAATTCCTCGTCCTGCGCCGGCGCGGTGATGTCCTCGCCGAGTTCTTCGGCGCGCAGCGCACGGTCAACGAGCGACATCGACATTGCCTTGCGTTCGCTCTGGCCGAACACCAGGCCGTAGCCGCGGGTGAACTGCGGCGGCGCCTTGGACGAACCCTTGAACTGGTTGACCATCTGGCATTCGGTGACCTGGATAGTGCCGAGCGAGACGGCGAAGCCGAGTTCGGGAACATCGAACTCAACCTCGACCTCACCGATGCGGATTTCGCCAGTGAAGGGATGGTTGCGGCCGTAACCGCGCTGTGTGGAATAGCCGAGCGCCAGCAGGAAACCTTCGTCGCCGCGGGCCAGCGCTTGAAGGCGCAGATCGCGGGTCATCGGGAATTCCATCGGCTCGCGGGTCAGGTCGCCGATCTCGTGATCCTCCGGCATTTCACCGTCGCCCTCGATCAGGCCTTCCTGCGAGAGGATTTCCGAAACGCGCATGACGCGGCCGGATTCGGCATCGCGAAGCGTCGGCTCCTCGACGGCTTCGTCGGTCAGTAGCGACGGGTCGAGGAGGCGATGCGTATAGTCGAAGGTCGGGCCGAGCAGCTGACCGCCGGGCAGATCCTTGTAGGTGGCGGAGACGCGGCGCTCGATCTTCATTTTCGCTGTGTCGACCGGCTTGCTATAGCCGAAGCGCGGCAGCGTCGTGCGATAGGCGCGGAGCAGGAAGATCGCCTCGATCATGTCACCGCGCGATTGGCGGACGGCGAGAGCGGCCAGCGTACGATCGTAGAGCGAGGCTTCAGCCATGACGCGGTCGACCGCCAGCGCCAGCTGCGCAACGATCTGGTCGATACCGATAGCCGGCAACGAACGGTCGCCGCGACGGCGATCCGCCAGCAGGCGATGGGCGTTGGCAATGGCGGCTTCGCCCCCTTTGACAGCAACATACATGGGTCACATCTCCGTTGCGGTGATCTTGGTGGTGCGCGGCAGGCAGACAAACCGGCTGCCCGAGGTCAGCGCGATGTCGATGCCGCGCGGGAAGAGGGCGCGGTTCTCCGTCCAGAGGCGCAGGAAGGTATCGGGCAGGCCGAGCGGCGCGATATCGGTGACCGTCTTGATACCCGGGCCCATGAGCGCCAGCTTGCGGCCGCTTTCGATATCCGCCAGTTCGATGACCAGTGTCGTCGAACGGTCCGGATATTCCTGCGTGCCGGCGGCAAAGAGACCGAAGGACGACAGCGGCGTTCCAGCTTCGACGAAGGCGAAGCGCGCTTCGGCCTTCTCCGGCGTGACAGGCGCGCCGGTGTGGAAGCCGAGCCATTGCGGCACGGCGGATTTTGCGAGCCCCGATGACAGCCAGACGGGCGTGTCATGGTCGCAGAGCGTCAGCGCGATCGCACCTGCTGCAACGCCGAGGGGGGCCGGCGGCAAAGCATCGGGGGAGACCGTCTGGATCGTGCCCGGACGCGCCATCGCATCCATCATCAGCTTGAACACGCTCTGGGCGTGGAAGACCGGCTCAGCAAAGCCACCAGTCAGAACTTCCGTCTTGAGGCTCATCAGTCGTCTCCGCGAACCATGGTGAAGAAATCGACGCGGGTTGCTGCCGTCTCATCGGCCTTGCGGCGATCGGCATCGGCCACGCGTGCGGCGATCGGCTGCAGAAGCGCCTGCTCGACGAAGGATTGCGTCGCCTGCTCCTGCCAGAGCGCGTCGAAGATGGCGGAAAGCCTGGCCTTCTCACGATCGGTGCCGAGCGCCTGGGCGTGACCGACGGAGCCCGATGCAAGGCGCACGGTGGCGCGTGTCACAGTCACTTCACCGAGGTTGAACGGCGCACCGCCGCCGCCCATCCTGCCCCGGACCATGACGAGGCCTGTTTCCGGGCCGCGCACCGGCTGGACCACCGGCTTTTCCGCCAGCTTGTCCCATGCCTCGACCAGCTCCTGCCGCTCCGCACGCGCAAGCAGGTCGACGACGCGCTTGCGCCCACCTGCCCCCGGCTCATTCTTTTCCGCTAAGGTCATCGCCACATCCTTTAAATGTCTATTGATATAGACAACTATACAAGATATGGTTACGCTTAAATCGGCGACATGACAAGCGTATGACATCAAGGGGCAAAATGGCTGGGCAGGTACAAAGACAGACGGGCGTGGCGCTGTGGCGGCAGATCGCCGACCGCATTCGACAGGCGATCAGCGCCGGCGCCTATGACGAGACCGGCATGGTGCCGCCAGAGACGGTGCTGGCGCTACAGTTCGGTGTCAACAGACATACGGTCAGAAGCGCGATCGCGGCCCTTGCCCAGGAGGGTATCGTGCGCGCCGTGCAGGGGCGCGGCACGCTGATAGAGCGCAAGGAGCGACTGAATTTCCCGATCACCAGGCGCACGCGGTTTACATCAGGGATCGGCGAGCAGGCGCGCGAGATGCGCGCACTGCTGCTTTCCCATTCGGAGGAGAAGGCCGACGCGGACGTGGCGCGCGGGCTGAAGATCCGGCCGGGCGAGCCCGTCATCCGCATGGAGACGGTGCGCAAGGCCGATGGCCGCCCGGTCTCCTGCGCGACGGCGTGGTTTCCGGCCGCGCGCTTTGGCGGCATGCCCGACGCCTACAAGCGGACGGAATCCATCACCAGGGCCTTTGCCGAGCTTGGACTATCAGACTACGTGCGCTCAACCACCGAGATCACCGCCATCCATGCCGACGAGGCGGATACCATAGCACTCGAACTGGCGCCCGGCGCGATCCTGCTGATCACCAAAGCTGTCAACACCGACCTCGAGGGCGTGCCGGTGCAATATGCGATCAGCCGGTTTGCTGCAGATCGGGTGCAGTTCACGATCGAGAATTGAACGGAGGGCGAGCCGTAGCTCCGGACCCGGGAACTTTCCGATCCCACCCGGAAGCAACCGACCTATTTTGCTTCCCAGGGAAATCGTCCCGCCCCTGCCCCCGGCTCGAAGTCGGTGGAGATGCTGAGGTCTCGCCATTGCCGATGGGCTTCTGCCCTGACGGCATCGTTCTGCTCCAAGCCACGAATGGCGTCACTGCCGAGCGGCAGGCGGAGTGGTGGTTCAGCGAGGCCGGCGACATAGAGCACTGCGGCAGCAGCTTTCGCCGGATCGCCTGGCTGCTTGCCGTTGTAGTCGCGCTGATAGCGGGCCATCTTGCCGACAGTGTCTTCGTATTCCGGACGCCCCTCGCGGAGCGTGGTGGAGGCGCCGGCAAAATCGGTCCTGAAGCCGCCCGGCTCGATGATCGTCACTTTGATGCCGAGTGGGCCGACCTCTCTCGCGAGCACTTCGGAGAACCCCTCGACGCCCCACTTGGCGGCCGCGTAGGGGCCGCGCCCCGCCGGGCCGATACGGCCGCCGACAGAGGAAAACTGGATGATGTGGCCGAAACCCTGCTCGCGCATCAGCGGTAGCGCTGCCTTGGTAACGATGATCGTCCCGAACAGGTTGGTTTCGATCTGAGCGCGGAAATCGGCAAGGCTCGTATCCTCGATCGATCCGACGTCACCATAACCGGCATTGTTGACGAGCACGTCGAGACGACCGAATGTTTCGACCGCCGCCTTAACCGCTGAAGCAGCCGATTGCTCGTCGGTTACGTCAAGAAAGATCGTCAGGACATTCTCGGCGTAGCGCTTCTTGAGATCCTCAAGCTGCGGAAGGTCGCGCGCCGTCGCAACCAACTTGTGCCCTGCTGCCAGCACCGCTTCCGCAAGCGCCCTGCCGATCCCGCGGGAACTGCCGGTAATCAACCAAACCTGCGACATCAGAAACTCCTTGATCCGTCAGAAGGCCACATAGGGCTTCATCGTGAAAGAAGGCGGCTGATGGGGCTATACATACCTTATGGTAGCTGACCTAGACGATGGTATTCTGGCCGCCGCAGATGATGCGTCACACAAAGTTAAAACGCGCCGCGCCTCCAATGACACGCGGCGCTTTTCTATCAATGCGCGCCGGACATGTCGCCGAGCACTTCCTTGGAAGCGACCGTCGAATCGGCGTTGAGCTTGTAGACCATGGGCACGCCAGTCGCGAGGTTGACGCCGAGTATCTGTTCCTTGGTCAGGCGGTCGAGCACCATGACCAGCGAGCGCAGCGAGTTGCCGTGGGCGGCGACCAGCACCTTTTCGCCACGCAGGACGCGAGGGAGGATTTCCGTCAGGTAGTAGGGCCAGACGCGGGCGCCGGTGTCGCGCAGGCTTTCGCCACCCGGAGGCGGAACGTCATAGGAGCGGCGCCAGATATGGACCTGCTCCTCGCCCCACTTGGCGCGGGCGTCGTCCTTGTTGAGACCGGAGAGATCGCCGTAGTCACGCTCGTTCAGGGCCTGGTCCTTGATCGTCTTAAGGCCTGGCTGGCCGACGTTGTCGAGGATGATCTTCAGCGTGTCCTGAGCGCGCTTGAGATCGGAGGTGAAGGCGATGTCGAACTTGATGCCATAGTCGGCGAGCGCCTTGCCGCCGGTGTTGGCTTCCTGAATGCCGAGCTCGGTCAAATCAGGGTTCTTCCAGCCGGTGAAAAGGTTCTTGAGATTCCAGTCGCTCTGGCCGTGGCGAACGAGGACGAGAGTGCCGCTCATGAAAAATGCCTCCTGACAATATCAGTGTTGGGAAAGCCCGAGCACGTCGAGCATGGAATAGAGACCTGGTTTCTTGTCGCGCGCCCAAAGGGCGGCCTTGATCGCGCCACGCGCAAAGATCGAACGATCGCCGGCGCTGTGCGACATGGTCACCATTTCGCCTTCGCCGGCGAAGACAACAGAGTGTTCGCCAATGACCGAGCCGCCCCGCAAGGTCGCGAAACCGATCGTGCCCGATACGCGCGGGCCGGTGTGGCCGTCGCGGACACGGACCGAATGCGTGGCGAGATCGATGCCGCGCCCCTTGGCGGCAGCCGCACCGAGAAGCAGGGCGGTACCCGAGGGGGCGTCGACCTTGCGCTTGTGGTGCATTTCGAGAACCTCGATATCCCAATCCGCGGGATCAAGGGCGCGCGCAGCCTGCTCGACGAGCACGCTCAGCAGATTGACGCCGAGACCCATATTGCCTGACTTGACGATGCGGGCGTGGCGGGCGGCCGCGGATACCTTCGCTTCGTCCTCTACCGAACAGCCTGTCGTGCCGATGATGTGGACGATACGGGCCTGAGCGGCGAGTGCGGCAAATTCGTTGGTCGCGGCCGGCGTGGTGAAATCCAGAACGCCGTCGGCATGCAGGAAGGCTGCGAGCGGATCGTCGCCGATGATGACGCCGTTCGGACCAAGCCCTGAAATCTCGCCGGCGTCCTTGCCGACGAAGACCGAACCCGGGCGCGCGACGGCGGCATGCAAGGTGACGCCATCAATCTCGTGAATCAACCGGATGAGCGCCTGCCCCATGCGACCTGCTGCACCAACCACCACCAGCTTCATCGCAGCATCGCTCATGTCAGTCGATCGTCCTATTCGTCAGCGGGCATCGGAGGCGGCAGGCCTCTGCAGATTGTTGAGGCGAGCGTAGAGACCGTCGCTGCGCTTCGCAAGGCTGTCATGGTTGCCTTCCTCCATGATCCGGCCCTGCTGCATCACGACGATCTTGTCGGCGCGTACAACGGTCGAAAGACGATGGGCAATAACAACGACGGTGCGGCCAACCATGGCTTCGTCGAGCGCCTTCTGGACCGCCGCTTCGGACTCGGTGTCAAGTGCCGAGGTCGCTTCGTCGAGAAGCAGGATCGGCGCGTTGCGCACCAGCGCACGGGCGATCGAAAGGCGCTGGCGCTGACCGCCGGAGAGGGTGACGCCGTTTTCTCCGACCGGCGTGTCGTAGCCTTGAGGCTGCGCCAGGATGAATTCGTGGGCATAGGCCAAGCGTGCGGCGCGCTCGACTTCCTCGTCGGTCGCCTCCGGGCGGCCATAGCGGATATTGTCGCGGATGGTGCCTTCGAACAGGTACGGCTGTTGCGAGACATAGGCCAGCTGCTCGCGCAACGACTTTTTGGTCACAAGCGCAATGTCCTGTCCGTCGATCAGGATCTGTCCGCCCTTCGGATCATAGAAGCGCGGAATGAGCGTGATGATCGTCGACTTTCCAGCGCCGGATGGTCCGACAAGTGCCGTCGTCTTCCCGCCCTCGGCGACAAAGCTGACGTCACGAAGGACTTCGTCGTCGCCATAGGCAAACGAAACGTTGCGGAACTCGATCCGGGCATCGGTGACCACAAGCGGCTTGGCACCGCTGACATCGCGCTGGTGCGGCACCATGTCGAGAAACTCGTAGATCATGCGCGCGTTGACAACGGCGCGCTCCATCTGCACCTGCAGGCGCGCGAGGCGGCGTGCCGGATCGTAGGCCAGCAGCAGGGCCATGACGAACGAGAAAAAGGCACCCGGGGGAATGTTGTAGTAGATCGTCCGGTAGGCGGCGTAGGCGAGAACACTGGCTACGGCAAGACCGGCGAAGCTTTCCGTGAGCGGCGCCGTCCTCTCGGACAGGCGAGCAATGCGGTTTGCACGCCGCTCGGCACTCACGACCAGTCTGTCGACCTTCTCCTCCAGCTGGGATTCCATGGTGAAGGCCTTGACGATGGCGATGCCCTGGATGGTCTCCTGCATCGCGCCGGCGACATGGTTGTTCACATGGATCGCATCCTTGGTCGCCGTGCGAAGCCGCTTCGACACATAGCGCAGGGCGTAAAGAAGCGGCGGCGCCAGAACGAAAACCGCCAGGCTGAGCAGCGGATCCTGGATAATCATCACCGCAAGCAGGGAGATGAATGTCAGGAGGTCGCGGACGGTCGAGGTGATGGTGAGGTTCATCACGTCGCGGATACCGCTGATATTCTGGTTGAGCTGCGAAACGACGTGGGCCGATCGCGTCTGGTTGAAGTAGCCGAGCGACAACTTCATCAGGTGCGAATAGGCGCGCTGCTGATAGCGCGCAACGATGTTGTTGCCGATCTTGGAGAGGACCACCGCTTGACCATAGCTCGCGAAACCGCGCGCCACGAAAGCAATGAAGATCGTAAAACAGATCGCCCAGACGATGTCCGCGCGTCGATTCTGGAACGCCTCATTGATCACCGACTTCATGATCCAGGCGGTGTAGGCCGTCGACAGCGCAACGGTGACGAGGCAGATTATGGCAAAAACGTAGCCCCACAGATGCTCACGGCCGTTTTCCGCAATGATGCGCTTCAAGATGCCGGTGATGCTGTCGCTCGTTACAGGCTTCTGCTGGGTGTCAGGTGCTTGCAAAAATCAGTCTTCCTGTGTGTCAGGACACGCGTGTCTTCATGGCTGCGTGCTCTCGCCCGGCTCTATAAAGAGTTGGCGGTCATTTGACCAGAGCCGCTATGCCCGCCAGCGACGGTCGTCCGTCGAGACCCCGAAGCTTGCGGGCTTGCGGGCATAGGAGGACAGACCCGCCAGCGCGGCAAGCGGATGCGTGACCACGTAAGTCGGGATCGTGGCGAGCAACTCCGAATGCGGCGCCTTGTCCTCGAAAGCAGCGCGGAACTCGGGTCTCCTTAGCGCCGGAAGGATCTTCTGGGAAATACCGCCAGACAGGAAGACGCCGCCACGCGCCATGAAGATCATCGCCATGTCACCCGCAACGCGGCCGAGATAGGTCGTGAACAGGCTGATCGTTTCGACGGCGACCTTATCGGAGCCGGCGAGTGCGTGCGAGGTGATGTCTGCCGGATCGGAGTAGACAGGGGCGATGCCATCCGCCGTGCAGATCGCCCGATAGAGGTTGACGATGCCGCGACCGGACAGGATCTGCTCAGCCGAGATGCGCCCTTCGATCGTTTCGACATGCGGGAAGATTTCGAGATCGCGTTTCGTGCGCGGCCCGAGATCGACGTGGCCGCCTTCGCCCGGAACCGGGATCCAGACGTCACGCGCATGCAGCAAGCCGCCGACACCGAGGCCGGTGCCTGGCCCGAGAACGACACGGGACGCAACCATGTCCTCATGCGCCGCCGCATCACCAAGGCGCTCGCGGTTCTCGTCAGACAGGTTGGCAATTGCCAGCGCCTGCGCTTCGAAGTCGTTGACGACAAGGACATCCTCAATGCCGAGGCCATCGATCATCGTCCGCGGGCGGACCACCCAATCGCAGTTCGTCAGCGGTATTTCATCCGCGCTGATCGGTCCGGCGACGGCCAGGATCGCAGAACGCGGTCGCAAGCTGCTCTTTTCGAGAATGCAGCTGCGGATCGCCTCGTCGATGGTCTCGAAGTCGGCGGTGCGCACGTTCGGGAAATTAATCTCCTCTGCCGCGGCGTCCGGGATGATCGCAAAGCGGGCATTCGTGCCGCCGATATCACCGATCAGGATCGGGAAGGGCATTGCGGTGTCGCTGGTATCGAGATGAGACATGACAGGTTCCGTGCGTGCGCGCTATTCGAGCGCCGGTTACGCGTGAAGGGTGGCGATAAGCTTGTCGGCGGTCGCTTCGTTGAGCGCCATCGGGATATCGTAGACGATTGCAAGGCGCATCAAAGCCTTGACATCGACATCATGCGGCATCGGCGTCAGAGGATCGACAAAAAAGATCAGCACGTCGACTTCGCCCGTAGCAATGAGCGCCCCGATCTGCTGGTCGCCACCGAGCGGACCGCTTTTCAAACGGGTTACGTCGAGGTCCGGAGCGGCTTCGAGCACCCGGCCGCCGGTCGTGCCCGTGGCGACGATCCTCCAGTTCGCAAATGTCTCGCGGTTGCGGCGGGCAAACTCCGCCATGTCATCCTTCTTCTGGTCATGCGCAATCAATGCAAGGCACTTGCCGCCGGCCATGAAAAGGGACCTCCGCCTGAAATTCAATCGATTTGGCTGCTTCTATACGATGCGCCCGCCTTTTGAAAGACCGCCACCAGCGTTGTCAAACCTTCACTCGCCGGAGGGCTTGTCGTCCGGCACCGGGCCGATGTCAGGCAGCGCATCGTCGGACGCCCCGGCAGGCATCACGGCCATCGGCGCGACTGCCGGGGCAGCGGCGGCTCCGCCAAATGTTGCCGCCTGAATGGAATCGACGGATGGTGCTGCGAGAACCGACGCGCAGGCATTCGGAAGATCGGAGACCATCACCTCGCGCGGCTTGACCGGTTTCACGCCGGGCTTTGGTGGCTTCGGCGGCGCCCATGGTTCCTTCGTGAACCACCATGCCAGCGGCTTGCCGCATCCATCGTCGGCAGGAACCGGCGCCTGCGGTTTGCACGAGGCTGCGCCCGGCGGGCACTTGATGCGGATGTGGAAGTGCGAATCGTGGCCGTAGATCGGGCGCAGCTTGCCGAGATTGGTGCGATCCCCCGTCCAGGTGTCACACATCTTCTTCTTGATGGCAGGATTGACGAAGATCCGCTCGACCTGGGGATAGCTCGCCGCACGCATCAACAGCCTGGCCCGCGATTCGGTCCAGACATTGGGATTGATGGTCAGGAACGCATTTTTCTGCAGCATCGTCGTGAAGGGCAGCGTTTCACGCTCCTCGATGCTCAAGGGGTGAGCGGGCATTGGCGTCAGCCAGATGTCTGCATCAAGTCCGATCTGGTGTGAGGCATGACCGTTGAACATCGGCCCGCCGCGCGGTTGCGAGATGTCGCCAACCAGCAGGCCAGGCCAGCCGTCATACTTAGCCGCGTCACGCGAGAGCCGCTCGAGGAGCGAGATCATGGCCGGATTGCCCCAGCGACGATTGCGCGAAAGCCGCATGGTCTGCCACGTGGGTCCATCGACCGGCAGCGCCACGGCGCCGGACATGCAGCCTTTCGCGTAGAAACCATAGGGTTGCGCTACGCCCTGGTTCGGCAGAGAGACGGAGCCGAAAATGGCTTTGGCACTGCCGGGACTCGGCTGCTTCTGTTGGGCAGCCACGTCACCCGCGACAACACTCGCGCCGAGCAGGCCGGCGAATGCCAATTTCAAAAATGTCTGGAAAGTTGCGTTGGTATGGAGAGCCATGCCATGTCCTGAGCGTCTGCGGCGCGCGGCCGAGTGATTTGCAGCGAATCTATCGTGAAAAGCAATTTTGGTGAATCGATGTTTTGCACGCCGAGACATCGAGCAGCCGTAATTGGCCAGGTTGGTCACGATCTCGCGAGCCAGACAAAAACTGGCCCCTCACCTGTTTTTCGCCTGCTTTTCGCCTATTGTCGGCGAAAGCAGAAAACAATCGGGGTTGGCGAATGGCGCTTACGTGGTCGAAACTTGGTGTGGTCTTTTCTCTTTTCGGCACATTGGCGCTGCCGCTGGCTGCGACGGCTCAGGACCTGGATTTCAAGATCGGCAGCTCCGTCATCAGCGAGCTGAAATACAAGCCGGGCTTCACCCACTTCGACTACGTGAACCCGGATGCTCCGAAGGGCGGCAATCTGAGGCTTTCGGCATCCGGTACCTACGACACGTTCAACCCGCTGCTTTCGAAGGGCCAAACGGCGGTCGGCCTGACGCTGCCGTTCGAGACGCTGATGAAATCGGCCGACGACGAATTGCTGGCCTCCTACGGGCTGCTTGCGGAAGGGCTTTCCTATCCGGACGACGTCTCGAGTGCGACCTTCCGGCTGCGCGCGGAGGCGAAGTGGGCGGATGGCAAGCCCGTCACACCCGAAGACGTGATTTTCAGCTTCGACAAGGTCAAGGAGCTCAACCCGCTCGCCTCCAATTACTACAAGCATGTGGTCAAGGCCGAGAAGTCGGGCGAGCGCGACGTGACCTTCACCTTCGACGAGAAGGATAACAAGGAGCTTCCCAATATTCTGGGTCAGCTCGTGGTGGTACCGAAGCACTGGTGGGAAGGCACCGGGCCTGACGGCAAGCCGCGCGATATCGCCAAGACGACGCTGGAACCGGTCATGGGCTCCGGGCCCTACAAGATCGCCGCCTATTCGGCGGGGGCCACGATCCGCTACGAGCTGCGCGACGACTATTGGGGCAAGGACCTCAATGTGAATGTCGGGCAGAACAATTTCGGCTCGATCACCTACACCTACTACGCCGACCGTGACGTTGAGTTCGAAGCCTTCCGCGCCGGCAACAGCGACTTCTGGCAGGAGACTCTCGCCGCGCGCTGGGCGACCGGCTATGATTTCCCCGCCGTCAAGGAAGGCCGCGTGAAGAAAGAGGACGTGCCGAATGCGCTGCGCGCCACCGGCATCATGCAGGCCATGGTGTTGAACACGCGCCGTGACACTTTCAAGGACGAGAAGGTCCGCGAGGCGCTGAATTACGGCTTCGACTTCGAGGAACTGAACCGCACTGTCGCCTTCAACAGCTACAAGCGCATCGACAGCTATTTCTGGAATACCGAGCTTGCCTCCTCCGGCCTGCCTCAGGGTCGCGAACTCGAAATCCTCAACGATCTCAAGGACAAGGTCTCGCCTTCGATTTTCACCACCGCCTACTCAAACCCTGTCGGCGGCGACCCGCAAAAGAGCCGCGACAACCTGCGCACGGCGATCAAGCTGCTGAAGGAAGCCGGCTGGGAGATCAAGGGCAACCGCATGGTCAATACTGAGACCGGCAAGCCGATGAGCTTCGAGATTCTGCTGTCTAGCCCGTTACTGGAGCGCTGGGCGGTTCCCTATGCCAACAACCTCAAGAAGATCGGCATCGACGCACGAGTGCGCACGGTGGACGCCTCGCAATATACCAACCGGGTGCGCAGCTTCGACTACGACATGATCTGGAACGTGTGGGCCGAGACGATGAACCCCGGCAACGAACAGGCGGACTACTGGGGTTCGGGCTCGGTGAACCAGCAGGGCTCGCGCAACTATGCCGGCATTTCAGACCCGGCAATCGACGCGCTGATCCGCATGGTGATCTTCGCGCCTGATCGAGACGAGCAGGTGGCAGCGATCAAGGCGCTCGACCGCGTGCTGTTGGCGGGCCACTACGTCGTACCGCTGTTCTACCGCGATACGCAGTCGATCACCTACTGGAACACGATCACCCGGCCGGCCGAATATCCGACCTACTCCACCGGTTTCCCGGATGTCTGGTGGTCGTCTTCCGCCAAGAAATGAGCGGACTTGCATTGGCCTGACGGCTGGGCTCCAAATGGGCCAGCCGAATCACTTCGGACCATGATCAGCGCCGGACGAACCGGCAAAGGAAGGCTTTACGATTGAGCGGCGATAGACTGGACAGCCTACGACAGAACTCCCCGGAGGCCGCTCGCTGATGGGAGCCTATATCCTTCGCCGCCTGCTTCTGATGATCCCGACAATCGTCGGCATCATGGCAATTTCCTTTACAGTCATCCAGTTCGCGCCTGGCGGTCCGGTCGAGCAGGTGATCGCGCAGCTGACCGGCGACGCGCAAGGCGCCGACTCGCGGCTATCGGGCGGTGGTGGCGATCTTCTCGGCGGCGGTGGCCTCGACGAAGGCGGCTCGAAGTACCGCGGCGCGCAGGGGCTTGATCCTGAACTGATCAAGAAGCTCGAAAAGCAGTTTGGCTTCGACAAGCCGCCGCTGACGCGCTTCGGCGAGATGATGTGGAACTACATCCGCTTCGACTTCGGAGAGAGCTTCTTCCGCAACACCACGGTTCTTGAGCTGATCAAGGAAAAGCTGCCTGTCTCGGCCTCGCTCGGCATCTGGATCATGATCTTTTCCTACGGCATCTCGATCCCGCTCGGCATCCGCAAGGCAGTCAAGGACGGCTCGACCTTCGACGTTTGGACCTCGGGCATCATCATCATCGGCTATGCCGTGCCGAGCTTCCTGTTCGGTATCCTGCTGATCGTGCTCTTTGCCGGCGGATCCTTCTATGACTGGTTTCCGCTGCGCGGCCTCGTCTCCGACAATTTCGACCAGCTCGCCTGGTGGCAGAAGCCGCTCGACTATTTCTGGCACCTGACGCTGCCGCTGATCTCGCTTTCGCTGGCCGCCTTTGCAACGACAACGCTGCTGACCAAGAACTCCTTCATCGAGGAGATCAAGAAGCAATATGTGGTGACAGCGCGGGCGAAGGGGCTGAACGAACGGCAGGTGCTTTACGGCCATGTGTTCCGCAACGCCATGCTGATCATCATCGCCGGTTTCCCCGGCGCCTTCATCTCCGCCTTCTTCACCGGCTCGCTGCTGATCGAGAACATCTTCTCGCTCGATGGTCTCGGACGGCTCGGCTATCTCTCGGTGGTCAACCGCGACTATCCGATCGTGTTCGCGACGCTCTACATCTTCTCGCTGCTCGGCCTGTTCGTCAGCCTGATATCGGACCTGATCTACACCTGGATCGATCCGCGCATCGACTTCGAGCGGAGGGACGTCTGATGGACACCGCCGCCAATCCGACGACCGCCACGCCGGTCAAGCCGCCACGCAAGGGGCTGCTGTCGCCGACCAACGTCCGCCGCTGGAAGAACTTCAGGGCCAACCGCCGCGGCTACTGGTCCTTGTGGCTGTTCCTAGTGCTGTTCGTGCTCAGCCTGTTTGCCGAGTTCATCGCCAACGACCGACCGATCATCGCTTCTTACAAGGGCGAGATCCTGTTTCCTGTGCTGGTCAACTATCCGGAAGAGAAGTTCGGCGGCTTCCTCGCCGAAACCGATTATCGCTCCGACGTGATCGCTGACGAGATCAACGCCAACGGCTGGATGATCTGGCCGCCGATCCATTACTCCTATCGCTCCGTCAACTCGAACATCCCGCATTCGGCGCCGACAGCGCCCTTCTGGATGATGAGCAAGGAGGAGCGCTGCTCGGGATATCCGCAGGGTGCTTCCGATCCCGGCTGCAACTTCGGCAATCTCAACTGGCTCGGCACGGACGACCAGGCGCGCGACGTGCTCGCCCGGGTCATCTATGGCTTCCGCATCTCCGTGCTCTTCGGCCTGGTACTGACGATCTGCTCGGCCGTCATTGGCGTCACAGCCGGTGCGATCCAGGGCTATTTCGGCGGCTGGACGGACCTGCTGCTGCAGCGTTTCATCGAGATCTGGTCGTCGATGCCGGTGCTCTACATCCTGCTGATCATCGCCGCCATCCTGCCGCCCGGCTTCTTCGTGCTGCTCGGGATCATGCTGCTCTTCTCGTGGGTCGGCTTCGTGGGCGTCGTGCGCGCCGAGTTCCTGCGGGCGCGCAATTTCGAGTATGTCCGGGCGGCGCGAGCGCTGGGCGTCGGCAACCGAACGATCATGTGGCGGCACCTGCTGCCAAACGCCATGGTGGCGACGCTGACTTTCCTGCCGTTCATTCTGTCGGGCTCGATCACCACGCTGACCTCGCTCGACTTCCTTGGCTTCGGCATGCCGCCGGGCTCGCCTTCGCTCGGCGAGATGATCGCACAGGGCAAGGCGAACCTGCAGGCGCCGTGGCTCGGGCTGACCGCGTTCTTCACCATGTCGATCATGCTGTCGCTGTTGATCTTCATCGGCGAGGCGGTTCGTGACGCATTCGATCCCAGGAAGACGTTTCAATGAGTGACGCTGCCGAAACACTGCTGTCCGTTCGCGATCTCTCGGTGGCATTCCACCAGGGCGGCGAAACATCGCTGGCTGTCGATCGCGTCTCCTTCGATATCCGCAGGGGCGAGGTCGTGGCGCTGGTCGGCGAGTCCGGCTCCGGCAAGTCGGTCTCTGCCAACTCGATCCTGCGGCTACTGCCCTACCCCGCCGCCAGCCACCCCTCCGGCGAAATCCTGTTCAAGGGCAAGGACCTCCTGAAAGCATCCGACAAGGCGTTGCGCGAAGTGCGCGGCAACGACATCACGATGATCTTCCAGGAGCCGATGACCTCGCTCAACCCGCTGCACTCGATCGAGAAGCAGATCGCCGAGATTCTCGAACTGCATCAGGGACTGACGGGTCAGGCCGCTCGCAAGCGTATCCTCGAACTCCTGAACCAGGTCGGTATCCGCGAGCCGGAGAAGCGGCTGAAAGCCTATCCGCATGAGCTTTCCGGCGGCCAGCGGCAACGCGTGATGATCGCCATGGCGCTCGCCAACCGACCGGAACTGCTGATCGCCGACGAGCCGACGACCGCGCTTGACGTGACCGTGCAGGCGCAGATCCTCGAACTGCTGCGGCAACTGAAGGGCGAGCACGGCATGTCCATGCTCTTCATCACCCACGACCTCGGCATCGTCCGCAAGTTCGCCGACCGGGTCTGCGTGATGACCAAGGGCAAGATCGTCGAGACCGGCACGGTGGAAGAGGTCTTCCGCAATCCCAAACACGATTACACCCGGCATCTCCTCGCCTCCGAACCGCGCGGCGAGCCGCCGCTTGCGGACGCCTCGAAGCCCATCGTGATGCAGGGGTCCGACATTCGCGTGTGGTTCCCGATCAAGGCCGGGCTCATGCGCAAGGTCGTCGATCATGTGAAGGCCGTCGACGGCATTGATCTTCAGCTGCGCGCCGGGCAGACGCTCGGTGTTGTTGGTGAGTCGGGCTCGGGCAAGACGACGCTCGGTCTGGCACTGACGCGGCTGATCTCGTCGCAGGGCCGGATCAGCTTCGTCGGCAAGGATATAGCCAGCTATTCATTTACGGAAATGCGACCTCTGCGCAACCAGTTGCAAGTGGTGTTCCAGGATCCCTACGGTTCGCTCAGCCCGCGCATGTCGGTCGGCGACATCATCGCCGAGGGGCTGAAGGTGCATGAACGATCACTCTCCTATGAAGAGCGCGACAGCCGTGTCTGCTGGGCGCTGGAGGAGGTCGGACTCGATCCGCTGACCCGTTGGCGCTATCCGCACGAATTCTCCGGCGGCCAGCGCCAGCGCATCGCCATAGCCCGCGCCATGGTTTTGAAACCGCGCTTCGTGATGCTGGACGAGCCGACCTCGGCGCTCGACATGAGCGTTCAGGCGCAGGTCGTCGACCTCCTGCGCGATCTGCAGAAGAAGCACGACCTCGCCTACCTCTTCATCAGCCACGACCTTAAGGTGGTGAAGGCGCTGGCAAACGACGTCATCGTCATGCGCTTCGGCAAGGTCGTCGAACAGGGATCGTCCGCCGATATCTTCGGTGCGCCGAAGGATGACTATACCAAGGCGCTGATGGCTGCCGCCTTCAACATCGAGGCGGTGCCGACACCCGCCGTCCAACAGTAAAGACGATCATGTCCGCAAGACCACCTATTCTCGTCGACCTAAAGTTCGACCCCGAAACCGTTGCCCGCATCCTGAAAACGGCCTTTTCGGATCGCGGCAGCATCAACCTCGCCGATCCCGCCAACAAAGATCGCGATCTGACCGGCATCGACTATGCGCTGCTCTGGAAGCCGGACGCGGATCTTTTCAGCCGCGCCCCCAACCTCAAGGTCATCTTCTCCGGCGGCGCAGGCGTCGACAGCTTCATGAACCTGCCGGGCCTGCCCGACGTCCCGATCGTTCGCTTCTCCGACCGAAGCCTGACGACGCGGATGAGCGAATGGGTGGTGATGCAGTGCCTGATGCATCTCCGCCAGCAGCACCAGCACGACAAGGATCAGCGGGCGCGCATCTGGGGCAAGCTGGTTCCGCCCGAGGCTGCCGAAATCACCGTCGGCATCATGGGCCTCGGCGTGCTCGGGCAGGACGCGGCCCACAAGCTGAAGGTCATGGGCTTCAATGTCATCGGCTGGTCGCGCAGCCGCAAGGAGATCGACGGTATCGACACCTTCGATTCCGGGCAACTCGATGAATTCCTCTCCAGAACGGATTTTCTCGTCGGTCTGCTGCCGCTGACACCGGAGACGACAGGCTTCTACAATGCCGCACTGTTTTCGAAGCTGCGGCAAGGCGGAGCGCTCGGCAAGCCGGTGTTTATTAATGCCGGGCGAGGAAAGAGCCAGGTGCAGGCCGACATCGTCGCCGCTGTCAAGAACGGCGTCCTCGGCGGTGCCTCGATCGACGTCTTCGCGGTCGAACCGCTTGCCTCCGACGATCCGCTCTGGGGCTTGGAGAACGTGTTCATTACGCCGCACGATGCGGCGGTTTCCGATGAGACAGCGCTCTTCCGGCACGTCGAGCGCCAGATCGCCCGCTACGAGGGCGGCGAGCCGCTGCAATTCGTCGTCGACCGGCAGAGAGGTTACTGACGACAGGAACCATGCCGCGATCCGTTCGTTTTCTCCCGAGACGACATCGGAAGGGAGAAAAGCATGTCTCACCCGACAGAAACGCGCTGGGAAGATGATGGCAAGCTTCACGCCGAGCAGCAGTTTTCGCCCGTCAAGGCGAAACAGGGACGCACAGGCAAGCGGATTCTGACGGTCCTGATAGCCGCGCTGGTGCTTGCCTTTATCGTATGGATCCCTGTCGAAATCTGGGGCGAGAAGCGATCGGACGAGGTCGCTCCACAGCAGCCGGCCGCGACGATGGCTCCAACGGCGCCCGCGCAGCAATAATGGGGCGGGCCGACGCGGTCACCGCATCCGTCGGTCAGCCGACGGGTGCTGGCGTGTTTACGCTGGACTTTGCCGACTGATTTTTCGATAAGAAGGCGCAGGAGCCGGTTTTCCTGCGCCGGTTTGGCGCAGTCTATCCGGTTCGGGAATGGGCGGAGTTCATGGCCAAGACCGATATAGCAAGGCGCGTATACAATCACACCTGGAAGCTCGATCCGATTGTTCGCAGCCTGATCGACACTGACTTCTACAAGCTGCTCATGCTGCAGATGATCTGGAAGCTCTATCCTGACGTCAACGCGACATTCACGCTCATCAATCGTACCAAACGCGTGCTTTTGGCCGAAGAGATCGACGAGGGTGAGTTGCGCGAGCAACTCGATCATGCGCGTTCGCTGCGCCTTTCCAAGAAGGAGATGATCTGGCTCGCCGGTAACAGCTTCTATGGGCGCGCGCAGATCTTCGAGCCGGAATTCCTGGCCTGGCTCTCACATTTCCAGCTGCCCGAATACGAGCTTTCGAAGCGCGATGGCCAATATGTGCTGGACTTCCACGGATCGTGGAAGGACACGACAATGTGGGAAATCCCGGCGCTTGCAATCATCAACGAGCTACGCTCCCGCTCCGCCATGAAGGCGCTCGGACCGTTCACGCTCGACGTGCTCTATGCCCGCGCAAAGGCGCGGATGTGGGAGAAGGTCGAGCGCCTGCGCGTGCTGCCCGGCCTGCGCATCTCCGACTTCGGCACGCGCCGTCGCCACAGCTTCCTGTGGCAGCGCTGGTGTGTCGAGGCGCTGAAGGAAGGCATTGGTCCGGCCTTCACCGGCACCAGCAACGTCCTGCTCGCCATGGATTCCGATCTCGAAGCGGTCGGCACGAACGCTCACGAGCTGCCAATGGTTGCCGCAGCCCTTGCCCAGACCGACGAAGAACTGCGCAACGCGCCGTATAAGGTTTTGCGCGACTGGAACAAGCTCTATGGCGGCAACCTGCTGATCGTTCTCCCTGATGCCTTCGGCACCGCCGCCTTCCTACGCGACGCGCCCGAATGGGTCGCCGACTGGACCGGCTTCCGGCCGGACAGTGCCCCGCCTGTCGAAGGCGGCGAGAAGATCATCGAGTGGTGGAAGAAGATGGGCCGCGATCCGCGCCAGAAGCTGCTTATTTTCTCGGACGGGCTCGACGTCGACGCGATCATCGACACCTACAAGCACTTCGAAGGCAAGGTGCGCATGAGCTTCGGCTGGGGCACCAACCTCACCAATGACTTCGCCGGCTGTGCGCCCACCGAGATCTCTGGCCTCAATCCGATTTCCATCGTCTGCAAGGTCAGCGACGCCAACGGTCGGCCGGCCGTAAAACTCTCGGACAATCCGCAGAAGGCGACCGGCGACCCGGCCGAGGTTCAGCGCTACCTGAAGTTTTTCGGAACGGAAGATCGCGTGGATCAGGCGGTGCTTGTCTAGGCGGTGGGTTTCGGTACTCGTCGCCCCCCGAAGAGGTAACTTGCGGCAGCGAATGCACCGTAAAGGGTAGGTGTCGCATAATTGCGCTGCAGAACGGCCTCATTTACATCTTTGCCATAAGCAACGCGCCACTTGGGGTTAGCGATGAGCATGCATCCCCTGGAATACTTCGATCGAATTCACATCATCAATCTTCGCTCGAGGGCCGACAGGCGGGAGGATTTGCTTGAGCAGTTCTCTGCGATGAAATTCTCCGCCGCAAACGTCCAGTGGTTCGACGCGATCAAGCCAGACGAAAAGGGCCCGTTTCAAAGCATCGGTGCAAGAGGGTGTTTCCTTAGCCATCTCGAAGTGCTGAAAGCTGCCGAGCAAGAGGGAGTCGAGCGGCTCCTCATCCTGGAGGACGATGCCGGCTTCCCCACAAATTTCTCCGTACGGATGGCACAGCTCATCCACACGCTCGATGCTGATCCCTGGGACATGTTCTATGGCGGCGGGCGGGTCGACGACCGATCCCGACTACCACTTGGTGCAGCACTCGTTGAGGCAGACTGCCCGATTGGATGCACGCATTTCGTGGCGGTACATCGCCGCGCCATCCCGCGGCTGCGAGCATATCTCGAGGCTCAGATCACCAGACCCGCGGGAGATCCGGCAGGCGGTCCGATGCCGGTGGACGGATCCTACTTCTGGGCGCGCCGGGAACTAAATCTGAGGACCTTGATCGCCAATCCCGATGCATGTTTCCAGCGTTCGTCGCGAAGTGACATCACTCCCCGGCCATGGGACCGATTCTCCGGCCTCCGCGGGATCGCGGCGGCTTTGCGCAAGCTGAAGAATGCGAACTAGCCGCAATTCGCGCATTGGCTTCGGTTGAGGCATGGCCTGGCCTGCACCTCGGCCCTCTGATTTGCGCCTTGCCAGACACGATCTCCGACTGGAGCCATCCGCCGCTTGCGTCGCCCGTCCGCGCAAGGTGCTGGCCACATTATCGCCCAATCGTCGTTCATGCTCGCCGCGTGATTCCTCGCACATGGAGAAAACTTTGACGATGCGTTCTATCGCGACGATTGGCACGATCGCAGTCGCCCTTCTCGCAACGCCCTGCCTCGCTGCCGAGAAGGCAATCTCGCCGCTTGTCGGAACACCCTGGATAGAAACCAACGCGCAGTCCGGCCTTCCCGGAGCGATGATGATATTTCTACCGAAAGGCAAGCTCCTTATCGATTCCTGTTGGGAGACCTACGCTCTCAGAACTTGGAAACAAATATCTCCCAGTGAGCTGTCCTGGGACGAAGACGGAGCCACAATCCGAGCCAAAGTTAAGGCCGCCTCCTCGGATCGTCTCACGCTCCAGATTGTTGCCGGGAAAGACATCATCGAGCGCAGCTATACGGCGGGTAAGGCGCCATATATCTGCCCTGACATGAAACGCTAGCTTGGACACACGCGATCGGACCTTATCAGGACAGCAACTGGCAAAACGTGGTCCCAGTCCCCATTTAGGGGGCAAGGCGCCGAATGCCGATGGCTGACGCGCATCATTTCACTGAAAGGACGTTTCCAATGACTGTAGAGCGTGCGGTACTGGCGGGCGGTTGCTTCTGGGGCATGCAGGATCTCATCCGACGCTATCCTGGCGTCGTCTCCACTCGCGTGGGCTACACCGGCGGAGAAGTGGCGAACGCCACCTACCGCAATCACGGCAATCACGCCGAAGCAATCGAGATCATGTTCGAGCCCGCGAAGATCAGCTATCGTGACATCCTCGAGTTTTTCTTCCAGATCCATGACCCGACGACAGTGAACCGCCAGGGCAATGATATAGGCACCAGCTACCGCTCGGCGATCTTCTACGCCAACGACCAACAGCGGGCGACTGCCGAAGATACCATTGCCGACGTCAATGCCTCGGGCCTTTGGCCCGGAAAAGTCGTCACGGAAGTTGTCCCGGTCAGCGATTTCTGGGAAGCGGAGCCCGAGCACCAGGATTACTTGGAACGCATTCCAAACGGCTACACCTGCCACTTCATCAGGCCCGGCTGGAAGCTGCCGAAGCGCGCGCAGAGCACGGCGGCTGCCGGCTGAGGCCAGCCAAGCGTTCTTGCCCGCTTGGCATAGAATTGGTTTCGAGCGACAAGGCCTTGCCGCAGCGGCAAGGCCTTATTTCGTTTATGCCAGCCCCTACCCGAATCCGCGAAAGAACTCGTTCGTGATCGGCGACTTTAGTGCAGATCGAGGCTCAACTGCTGGTGCGGAAGCTTTGGCAGCGGGCGGCCGATCTCGATCTTTCCAAAAACGCGCTTTCGCCGTTCGGTGTCACGTTCTCGTTCGGCGCGATTGGCGGCCACGACAGCGAGTGCATTGGCGATGACTTGCTCAGTATGGGTCATAGGAACCTCCGTCGTTTGTTCTTATTTTGTTCTTGCGGCTGAAGATGTCAAGGGCGCGGCCTGGTTGAGACTCTGGGAAGCCTGCACCCGCAGCGACGATCGAGTTGTTGCCTTCTTGCGGTGATTGTTACTGTAACGTACTTGCGCGGCTACTTCGCTTCACTGCCAATGGACAGGCACCTGTCATGTTGAGGAGGAGCGAACTATGATCGGCCATTACGCGACGCAGCCTTCTTGTGGCCAGTACAGCCCTGGCGGCAACGGCTGCGGCCTTACCGGCAGTCAGAACGGCCAGTGCCCAACAGTCAACGGCGCCGAGTGGAGGCGAGGCCAAGCCCAACATCCTTGTCATATGGGGCGATGACATTGGGACGTGGAACATCAGCCACAACAATCGCGGCATTGAAGAAAGCTTGAGAGATCTAGGAAACTGATTGGCCCTGCTAAGAGCGACGGCGTTGGAGCCGCCGTCGCTCTACAGAATTGTCTCCGCAAATCATTACATAGTGGAAGATATGGCGGACAGAGAGGGATTCGAACCCTCGGTACGCTTTCACGTACACACGCGTTCCAGGCGTGCGCCTTCAACCACTCGGCCACCTGTCCTTTGGCGGTCTGCATCGGCGAAGATGCAAATCGTCGGAACGGCCGCGATATATACCGATGAATTTTCGCCGATCAACCCAAATCTAACAGTTTTTTGACTTCTTCCGGTAAAAGTGCGGCCAAGCCCTCCATTGCAGTTCCGCTGACCTGTAGCTATCTTTTATTACAGGTGGAAAATGGCGCGGCTGGCCGGGCAGGAGCCCGGCGCATTTGATGGCCGGAGAGTTCGATGCGTTTCCTTTTGCGTTTGGCGAGTCTTGTTGCGCTGGCTGTTGCCGTGATTGCCGGAACGATCGATTCAATTCAGTCCGTTGCCGCCTCCTCCGTGGTCATAACGCCAATGGGCGACGCGTGGCAGGATCTGAGCCCGTCCTCGCTGGAAAGCCTGCAATCGACCATCGCCTATTATATCCACCCACGCTTCTATACCCTCGCCTTCCGGTGGCTGATGCTCCAGCCGGCCTTCGCCGTGTTTCTGGTGCTGTCGCTATTGTTGTGGATGGCGGGCTACAAGAAGCAGCCAGTGGCCGGCCGCTTTGCCGCATAAGGATGGCGTTACCCGGATATATCCGGCCTGGCGTCAGAGATCATAATTCACCGGCCGTCGCTGCCGATCTGACTAGAAAAATCGCAACCTGCCGACGATTTTGTGCAAAATTCAGCCCGTCTGAGCTGATTTTTGGCAATTGCGGCAAATTTTTACCAGCCGAAAAATTTCTCGTGAATTTTTTTTTGAGCCATGCAAGGATGCGCCCAGCCAGGCCTCCGGGGGGAGGTCGGTGGTTCCGCAGACATGCCTAAACGGCTTGCGGGAGGACCCAAACAATTAGAAACAAATAGGGCTGCAACTCATGAAAAAATCCCTTCTGACTCTCCTGGCCGTGGCTGCCATGTCCACGACGGCGCTCGCCGCCGACGTCAAGCCGGCGCTCGTTTACGGTACCGGCGGGAAGTTCGATAAGTCTTTTAACGAAGCAGCCTTCAATGGCGCCGAAAAGTTCAAGACCGAAACCGGCATCGCTTATCGCGACTTCGAGCCGACTGGCGACACCCAGGGCGAGCAGGCTATCCGCAACTTCGCAAGCCGCGGCTTCAACCCGGTTATCGCCGTGTCCTTCGCCTGGACCTCGGCCATCGAGAAGGTCGCAGCCGAATTCCCCGA
Source organism: Rhizobium cauense (assembly GCF_019511525.1). Classification (GTDB taxonomy): domain Bacteria; phylum Pseudomonadota; class Alphaproteobacteria; order Rhizobiales; family Rhizobiaceae; genus Rhizobium; species Rhizobium cauense. Next base: position 457,563 of record NZ_JAEUAT010000001.1, read on the forward strand.
CACGAAGTTCGTGATCGTTGACGCCGTCGTCGACAAGCCGAACGTCCGCTCCGTCGTCTACAAGGAAGAAGAAGGCTCCTTCCTCGTCGGCACGCTGGCAGGCCTCGCTTCCAAGACCGGCAAGGTCGGTTTCGTGGGCGGCATGGACATCCCGCTGATCCGCAAGTTCGAATGCGGCTACGAGCAGGGCGCGCGCTCGGTCAAGGCCGATGTCGAAGTGTTCCAGAACATGACCGGCACGACAGGTGCTGCTTGGAATGACCCGGTCCGCGGTGGCGAGCTCACCAAGAACCAGATCGATCAGGGTGCCGATGTTATCTACGCGGCAGCTGGTGCGACCGGCCTCGGCGTCCTGCAGACGGCCGCCGACAACAAGAAGCTCTCGATCGGTGTCGACAGCAACCAGAACCACCTTCACCCGGGCTCCGTCCTGACGTCGATGGTCAAGCGCGTTGACCTCGCTGTCTACAACGGCTTCAGCGACGTCAAGGCCGACAAGTTCACGGCCGGCGTGCTTGCGCTCGGCGTCAAGGAAGACGGCGTTGCCGCTGCCATCGACGACAACAACAAGGCCCTGATCACTCCTGAGATGCAGGCTGCGCTCGACAAGGCCAAGGAAGGCATCATCGCGGGAACCATCAAGGTTCACGACTACACGACGGACAACGCTTGCCCGAAGTGATCCGTGACTGAGACGGGCGTATGGCGGAGTTGCTCCGTCATACGCCCTTTTCATATTTGGAGCCTGCTGTGACAGACACGCCCGCTATTGAACTTGTGGGCATCGACAAGAAATTCGGTGCCGTTCACGCCAACAAGGACATCAATCTTACCGTTGCCAAGGGCACGATTCACGGCATCATCGGGGAAAACGGTGCCGGCAAATCGACCTTGATGTCGATCATTTATGGTTTCTACCATGCCGACAGCGGCGAGATTCGTGTCAACGGCAACCCGGTCACCATCAAGGACAGCCAGGCTGCGATCGCGGCCGGGATCGGGATGGTGCACCAGCACTTCATGCTGGTCGACAATTTCACGGTACTCGAAAACATCATGCTCGGTGCCGAAGGCGGCGCGCTGCTGGCCAAGGGTGTTTCTTCCGCGCGCGCCGAGCTGCGCCGTCTGGAGAAGGACTACGGCCTCGAGGTCAATCCCGATGCGTTGATCGAAGAGCTTCCGGTCGGGCTGCAGCAGCGTGTGGAAATTCTAAAAGCCATGTACCGCGGCGCCGAGATCCTGATCCTCGACGAGCCGACGGGCGTGCTGACGCCTGCCGAGGCGGATCACCTTTTCAAGATCCTTGGCGTTCTGCGCGACCAGGGCAAGACGGTCATTCTGATCACCCACAAGCTGCGCGAGATCATGGCGATCACCGACACGGTGTCCGTCATGCGCCGCGGCGAGATGGTCGCAACCCGCAAGACATCCGAAACGACCGTCGAGGAGCTTGCCGAACTGATGGTCGGCCGCCGCGTATTGCTGCGCGTGCAGAAGGGTGAAGCCAATCCGGGCAAGGTGATCCTGTCGGCCCGCAACCTTACCGTTAAGGACAACCGCGGCGTCACCATGGTCGACAACGTGTCCTTCGATGTCCGCGCCGGCGAGATCGTCGGCATTGCAGGCGTCGCCGGCAACGGGCAATCCGAGCTGCTGGAAGCGATTGCGGGCATTCGCAAGCCGCATTCCGGCGAGATTTTCCTCGATGGCCAGCCGATCGACAAGGCCGATCCGGCGCGGCTGCGCGAGCTTGGTCTCGCCCATATTCCGGAAGACCGGCATCACATGGGGTTGGTGCTGAAATTCGAGGAATACGAGAATTCCGTTCTCGGCTATCATCGCAATCCCGGCTACAGCAAGGGCCCGCTGCTCGATCTCGACGCGATTCGCAAGGACGCCATGGAGAAGATCGAGAAATACGACATTCGTCCGCCGAACCCACGGCTGAAGACGGCGAACTTTTCCGGCGGCAACCAGCAGAAGATCGTCGTGGCCCGCGAGATCGAACGCGATCCGACGGCTCTGATCATCGGCCAGCCGACGCGTGGCGTCGACATCGGCGCCATCGAATTCATTCACCGCCGGATCATCGAGATGCGCGACGCCGGCAAGGCGATCCTGCTCGTCTCCGTCGAACTCGACGAAATCCGCGCCCTTTCAGACCGTATCCTTGTCATGTTTGCCGGCCACGTTGTCGGCGAGAAGACGCCCGATGCCGGTGAACAGACCCTCGGCCTGATGATGGCCGGCATTGCCGCGTGAGGCCTTGATGAGCACTGCTTCCGTTCCACTTCCAAACTGGATCAACTACGGGCTCATTCCGCTGTTGAATCTCTTAGTCGCTTTCGTGATCTCCGGCTTCGTCGTCTGGCTGATCGGGGAGAGCCCGCTTGCCGCCCTGTCGCTGCTGATCGAAGGCGCACTCGGCAGCGGCGAAGGCATCGGCTTCACGCTCTATTATGCGACGAGCTTCATCTTCACCGGTCTCTCCGTTGCTGTCGCTATTCATGCCGGCCTGTTCAACATCGGCTCGGAAGGCCAGGCCTATCTCGGTGGCCTCGGCTGCGCACTGGTGGCGCTGGCGCTCGACCACTATGTGCCGTGGTATGTCACGATGCCAGTTGCGGTCGTCGGTGCCGGCCTGTTTGGTGCGGCCTGGGCGTTCATCCCCGCCTTCCTGCAGGCGAAACGCGGCAGCCACATCGTCATTACCACGATCATGTTCAACTACATCGGGGCGGCATTGATGGTGTACCTCTTGGTGCATGTACTGATCGTACCCGGCAAGATGGCGCCGGAAACCCGGACCTTCCTTGAAGGCGGTCAGCTGCCGAAGCTCGGCTGGTTGATGAACCTGTTCGGCGCCAAGCTTGGTGCTGCACCTTTGAACGTCTCGTTCATCATCGCGCTCTTCGCGGCCTGGTTCGTCTGGCTGCTGATCTGGCGCACGAAGCTCGGCTTCGAAATGCGCACGCTTGGCGTCAGCCCGAGTGCCGCCGCCTATGCCGGCATTCCCTATGCGCGCACCGTGATGATCGCCATGCTGCTGTCAGGCGCGCTCGCCGGCATGATGGCGCTCAACCCGGTCATGGGCTCGTCGGCCCGCCTGCAGGTCGAGTTCGTCGGCGGGGCCGGCTTCGTCGGCATCGCCGTGTCGCTGATGGGCCGCAACCATCCCGTCGGTATCGTGCTCTCGGGCATCCTGTTCGGCATTCTCTACGCGGGCGGTGACGCAATTTCTTTCGACATGCCGGCCATTACCCGCGAAATGATCATGGTCATCCAGGGTCTGGTCATCCTGTTCGCCGGCGCGCTGGAATACATGTTCCGTCCCGCGATGGTTCGCATCTACCAACAATTCAAGGCCGCGTGAGGGGAACGGACGATGGATTACTATGACATCTTCACCAGCGTCCTGAGCTCAACGATCCGCCTGTCGATCCCGCTGATCTTCACCGCGCTGGCGGGTCTTTTTTCTGAACGGGCCGGCATCTTCGATATCGGCCTCGAGGGCAAAATGCTCGGCTCAGCCTTTGCGGCCGCTTGCGTTGCTTATCTCACGGGATCCGCGTGGCTTGGCCTCGGTGCCGGCATCATCTGCTCGGTGGCGCTCAGCCTCGTGCATGGCTTTGCCTCGATCACCAATCGCGGCAACCAGATCATCTCGGGCGTCGCGATCAACTTCTTCATCGCCGGTATCACCATCGTTCTCGGTGGCGCCTGGTTCGGCCAGGGTGGACGCACGCCGCAGCTGGCTGCGGATGCGCGCTTTGCGCCGATCGTGCTGCCCGGCGCAGATGCGATGCGTGACGTTCCGGTCATCGGTCCGCTCTACGCCAATGTGATCTCAGGCAACAACATCCTGACTTATCTCGCTTTCCTGGCGGTTCCGCTTTCCTGGTGGATTCTTTACCGCACCCGCTTCGGCCTGCGCCTGCGCGCCGTCGGCGAGAATCCGGGCGCCGTCGATACGGCCGGGATTTCGGTGAGCTGGCTGCGCTATCGCGCCGTCATGTGCGCAGGCATCCTCTGTGGCTTCTCCGGAACCTATCTTGCGATCGCGCAGTCGGCGGCCTTCATCAAGGATATGTCGGCCGGCAAGGGCTATATCGCGCTTGCGGCGCTGGTCTTTGCAAAGTGGAAGCCGGTGCCCGTCATGTTCGCCTGCCTGCTCTTCGGTTTCCTTGATGCGCTGGCAAACTTCATGCAGGGCAAGCAGGTGCCCCTGATCGGCGAAGTGCCGGTGCAGATCTTCCAGGCTCTGCCCTATATCCTTACCTGCATCCTGCTCGCCGGTTTCATCGGCGTCGCGATCCCGCCGAAGGCGGGTGGTGTACCCTATACGAAGGAACGTTGAGAACATGTCCCACGATCTTTTCGAGGCCGCGCGCGGCGCCATGGCTTTCGCGCATGCTCCCTATTCGAAATTCCCGGTCGGCGCGGCGATCCGCGCCGAGGACGGCAAGGTCTATACCGGCGCCAATATCGAGAACCTGTCTTTCCCGCAGGGTTGGTGCGCGGAACCGACGGCGATCAGCGCCATGATCATGGGCGGCGCCAAGAAGATCGTCGAGATGGCCGTGATCGCCGAGAAGCTGGCGCTTTGCCCACCCTGCGGCGGCTGCCGGCAGAAGATCTCGGAGTTCGCATCTAAGGACACGAAGATCTATCTCTGCGATGAGGTCGGTGTGAAGAAGACGATGACCATGGAAGAACTCTTGCCGTTCAGCTTCGAGACCGAACTCGGATGAGCGCCGCTCTCGACGTGCTTGCCGGCAAGCTCGGCGGTCTTTCGCCGCGCGTAGGCATTGTGCTTGGTTCCGGCCTCGGCTCGCTGGTCGGCGAACTGAAGGACGCGCAACGCATCCCTTATCATGACCTGCCGGGCTTCCCGGTCAGTGCTGTTTCGGGTCATGCCGGAGAGGTGGTTGCCGGTTCGCTCGGCGATGTGCCCGTCATCATGCTGTCCGGTCGCGTGCACTTCTATGAAAAGGGCGATGCCGGCGCGATGCGACTGCCAATCGAAGCTCTCAAAGGCCTTGGCATCGAGGCTTTGATCCTCACCAATTCCGCAGGGTCGCTCCGAGACGACATCCCGCCCGGCTCGGTGATGCAGATCACTGACCACATAAACTATTCCGGCATGAATCCGCTGATCGGCGAGGAAAGCGACCACCGTTTCGTCGGCATGACCAGCGCCTACGATGCGGGCCTTGCCGACAGGATGCGCAAGGCCGCCGAGACGCTCGGCATCCCCTTGTCGCAGGGCGTCTATATGTGGTTCTCCGGCCCAAGTTTCGAAACGCCGGCTGAAATTCGGATGGCGCGAATTCTCGGCGCAGATGCTGTCGGAATGTCGACCGTGCCTGAGGTCATTATCGCGCGAATGCTTGGCTTAAGGGTTGCGGCAGCGTCCGTTATCACCAACTATGGAGCTGGCATGACCGGCGGCGAACTGAGCCATGAGGAGACCAAGGATATGGCTCCGATCGGCGGCGCCCGCCTCGCCGCCATATTGAAAGAAATGATTGCAGGAGAACGCGAACAATGACCAGTCATTCCAGCAAGGAGACGGCCGCCGTCGCCCTTTCTCTCCTCGATCTGACAAACCTCAAGGACGACTGCACGGAAGCGCAGATCGACGCGCTCTGCGCCCGCGCCCAGACGCCCTATGGCAACACGGCAGCGATCTGCATCTGGCCGCGCTTCGTCGCCCGCGCTCGCGCCATATTGGGAACGGCCCATCCGGTGCGCATTGCGACCGTCGTCAATTTCCCTTCGGGGGAAATGGAGGTCGCTGATGTCGCCGCGGAAACCCGCGAGGCAATCGCCGACGGGGCTGATGAAATCGACCTTGTCATCCCCTATCGCAAGTTCATGACGGGCAGCGCCAAGGCTGTGACCGAGATGGTCGCGGCAGTTCGCGCGGAATGCAAGGATCCGGTTCTTCTGAAGGTTATTCTCGAGACCGGCGAGATCAAGGATGCGGCGCTGATCCAGCGCGCCTCCGAACTCGCCATCGAGGCCGGCGCCGATTTCATCAAGACGTCCACCGGCAAAGTCTCGGTCAATGCCACGTTGGAAGCGGCCGACATCATGTTGAGGGTCATCCGTCAGAGCGGCCGCAAGGTCGGCTTCAAGCCGGCGGGTGGCATCGGCTCGGTAGCCGACGCTGCCCTCTATCTGAGCCTTGCGGAGACGATTATGGCGCCGGATTGGCCGATGCCATCGACCTTCCGTTTCGGGGCTTCCGGATTGCTCGACGACATCCTTGCAGTCCTCGGCGGAACGCAATCCACGCCCGCCGCCGCTTCGAGCTATTGACATGATCCCGCAGGAAATCATCCGCCGGAAGCGAAACGGCGGGACGCTTTCCGACGAGGACATACAATCGTTCATTGCAGCCCTTGCCGCTGGCCGGCTTTCCGAAGGTCAGATCGGTGCCTTCGCCATGGCGGTCTGGTTCAAGGGCATGTCGCGCGAAGAGGTCGTGGCGCTGACGCTTGCGATGGCCCGCTCGGGCGACACGCTGAGCTGGGCAGACATCGACCGGCCAATCGCCGACAAGCATTCGACGGGCGGTGTCGGGGACAATGTTTCCCTGATGCTCGCACCAATCGCGGCAGGCTGCGGGCTGGCCGTTCCGATGATTTCAGGGCGTGGCCTCGGCCATACCGGCGGCACGCTGGACAAGCTCGAGGCCATACCCGGCTATAACGTCACCCCTGACGCCTTGCTTTTCCGCAAGATCGTGAAGGATGTCGGTTGCGCCATCATCGGTCAGACAGGTTCCCTGGCGCCTGCCGACGGCAAGCTCTACGCCGTCCGCGACGTCACGGCCACGGTCGACTCGATCCCCCTCATCACCGCCTCGATCCTCTCGAAGAAACTCGCGGCCGGCCTGCAGACACTTGTGCTTGACGTCAAGGTCGGCACCGGCGCGTTCATGGCCGAACCCAAGGATGCCGAGATGTTGGCCCGCGCACTTGTCGATGTTGCCAACAGCGCGGGCGTCAGAACGTCGGCCCTGATCACCGACATGAACCAGCCGCTCGCCGATGCGGCAGGAAATGCGGTCGAGATCCGCAACTGTCTGGATTTTCTGGAGGGCAGAAAGAAGAACACGCGGCTGGAGGCCGCCGTGCTTGCCTTCGCGGCCGAGATGCTTGTGGAATCGGGCGTGGCTTCATCGTTGGAGGACGGCGAAGCGAGGGCGACCGCCGCTCTCTCATCAGGCAGAGCGGCTGAAAGCTTCGGCCGCATGGTTCACCTGCTCGGCGGCCCTTCGGATCTTTTGGAGAGATCGGACAAGTACCTCATCCAGGCACCGGTGACGAAACCCGTCCCTGCGCCTCGATCCGGCTGGCTTTCCGCCTGTGACGTGCGGGAAATCGGCATGACAGTTGTCGATCTCGGCGGCGGACGGCGACATCCCGACGATCGGATCGATCACCGTGTCGGGATTTCAGGCATTCTACCGCTTGGCAGCCGCGTCGAGAGAGGCGACCCTATCGCGCTTGTCCATGCCTCAAGTGCGGATTCGGCGGATGCGGCCGTTGCCGCTTTGTCGGCAAACTATCGCATCGATGAACGCCAACGGGAGATTCCCGCAGTCGTGTGTGACCGCGTCGCGGCTCTGTGAGGTTTCGGAAGGGATCAGGCACGACTTCGACGGCTATTTGCCGGTCTTAACAAGTAAAAGATGCGTATTGGACAAACAAATTCCCCCTTACGATGAGTTCATCGTTTACTTGCATCGGAATTGCGCAGAATATTAGCGCATGGGAGGAAGCCTTCGGCCCCACTCTCCATAAATTGCGCGCCCGAACGGCTTTCCTTCCTTGACTCAAGGGAGGATTAATCATGAGGCGGACTTTGCTGTACGCAGCATCGGCTGCGGTACTATCGCTCGGCGTATCGCATGTATTTGCGCAGTCGGGCAGCGTTGAGAAGGCGGTTGGCGGCTACGATTTTACCGAGGCCGCCAAGGAAGCCGCTGGCACCAAGAACTTCCATTCGGCAGACGGTCATCTGACCTTCGCGATCGTGACCCATACCGCAGGCAACGGCTTCTTCGATCCGGTCTATGTCGGCGCAACCGTAGCCGGCAACATGATCGGCGCCAAGATTCTGCTGCTTGGTTCGGAATCACCAGTGGACGATCCAGCACGTGAGATCGAGATCCTGAACCAGATCGTCCAGGATCCGACGATCGATGGCATCATCATGACGACGCCCCAAGTCGGCGCCTACAATGACATCGTCAAGGCGGCCGAAACGGCAGGCATACCGGTCGCCACAACCAATTCCTTCGATGGAACGATCCTGAACCGCAGCGGCATAAGTCACACCGGCCAGGATGCATCGGCTGCCGCAATCGGTGGCGAGGCGCTTGCCAAGTGCGTGCTGGACAGCGGCGCGACCAGCGGCTCGATCCTCTTGCCGTCGTCGACTGCAATGGGCAACATCGAAGTCAACAATCGCGTAACGTCCGCCTTTAACGCCATCGTCAAGACGTTGAAGGATGCCGGCAAGCTCGATGCCTTCAAGGTCGATGCCGGGCCGGAAAATGTCGGGATCGACACGAACCCGAACGATCCGGTGAACGCGCTCGTTTCGCTGTTTGAGTCCCGCGGCGACGTGGTTGGCGCCTTCACGGCCAACAACGTCTTCACGCCACCGCTCGTAAAGGCTGTTGCGCAAATGGGGCGGACCGGCAAGTTCTGTGCATTTGGTTTCGATCTCGGTCCGGCACAGCAAGAAGGCATCGCCGCTGGTAATCTGACCGGCTCGCTGGGACAGCAACCGTTCCTGCAAGGTTTCTGGCCTGTCATGCAGCTTTACCTGCAGATCGATCGCGGCATTGCTGCCGCCAACCTCGATACGCGCGCCCAACTGGTGACGAAAGACACCGTCGCAAACGTTGGCAAGCGCTTCGAGAACTAACCGCACGAAACGCTGAAATCGACGCGGGAGGACAAACCTCCCGCCTCGTCACGGCAAGCTTGATCGGCAGAGACCATGGCGTTCACGACAACATCGCTAGGCCGAGCGCCGCCTCAGCTCGTCGGCGGCTGGGAGGTTGGCCTGCTGATTTTCCTCGTGCTGCTCTATCTCGGTGGTGCATTCGTCAATCCGGCCTTCTTCGGTTCTACCGAGGCTCTCCACGCGCTGCTTCGTGATACGTCGCGCGTTGGAATCATCGCCGTCGGAATGACCTTTGTCATCGCCAACAGGGATCTCGATCTTTCGGTCGGCTCCACCTACGGCCTGATCGCCGTGGTTTTTGCGAGGCTCTTCGCGTCGGACGTCCTTGACCTTGGCGTGATTGAGGTCGCGATTCTCTGCCTGTTGCTGGGGGCGCTGATTGGTCTCGTCAACGGTGTCCTCGTGACAACCCTGAAGGTGCCGGCCTTCATCGCAACGCTGACGATGCTATTCGTCGGCCGAGGCTTTGTCCTTGCCCTTACCCACGGTCAGGCGATCTACTACTCCGGGAAAGCAGCGGAGTACCCCCTCTTCTTTCATCTCGGCGAGATCAACTCACTCGGCTTCAACAACCAGATCGCGATCTTCTTTCTGGTCGCGATCATCGGCGCCCTTACGCTTGCGAAGACCCGCTGGGGTTATGAAACCCTCGCTACCGGTGGAAACGAGCAGGCCGCAGCCTATGCCGGCATCCGCACGCGCTGGGTGCGGATTCGTGCATACCTTCTCTCATCGCTTTGCGCGACCCTTTCCGCTCTGCTGTCGGCTGCACAGGACAAGGGTGTCACTCCTCTCTACGGGGTCAGCTGGGAACTCACCGTCATCGCATCCGTCGTCATCGGCGGTGCATCGATCCTCGGCGGGCGCGGTCGCGTTATCGGGTCCTGTCTTGGTGCTGCAGCCGTCGTGCTGATCGACAAGGTGCTGCGCGAAGGCTGGCCGATCACACGCACCGTCGTTATCGACGGGGAGAGCGTAGCAGTCGGCGCGAGATTCACTCTGCCCGCCGGCGCCGTGCTGGTTTTCCTGGGACTCCTTCTTGTCACGGCGGTGCTCATCGAGCCCGTCCTCATCCGCCGCCAGATCGCGAACCGGCTCTGGGCTTGGCTGCGCGGGCAACCGCCACCCCCGACCTATGAGATCGGCGGCGTCGCCCTGGAAGGAGTGCAGACGAAGGGTGCCGTGGCAACCGACATGGCCCTCTCGACGACCAGGCTCGGCAAGTTCCTCGCGCGTCGCGACGCGCTGGCAATCATCCTGACAGCGGTGTTGTGGCTGACGGGCCTGGCGCTACGGCCGGACTATTGGTGGAACCTGCCAAACACCTTCGCGATCCTGCTTAACTACACGGAACTGGCCCTCATTGCCGTCGGTCTGACCTATGTCATTGTGGCTGGCGACATCGACCTCTCTGTTGGCGCCGTGCTTGCGCTTGCGGGCAGCACCGCGGCCTACTTTCTGAAGGTGTTGGGTGCCGACCCCTTCACGGCGGTCGCGATGGGCCTGCTTGCGGGGACGGCGGCCGGCCTTGTCAACGCCGTCGTCACCGTCGGCTTCAAGCTGCCCGCCTTCATTGCCACACTCGGCATGTTCTACATTGCCCGCGGGCTCGCCGCCTGGTTTGTCGCCGGCCAGCAACTGACCGGTTGGTCCGAAGGCTACAATCTGCTTGGCCGCAAGGTGAATGACGTTCTCCTGCATTTCGGCCTGTCACTGCCGGCAGGGATCATTCGCACACTGGCCGAAGTGGTCAGCATACAGACGATCTTCATGTTCTTCGTCGCCCTCGTCGCCGGTATCGTGCTTGCCTATACTCCATTTGGACTGAAGGTTTGCGCCACAGGCGGCAACGTGCGCGCTGCGGCCTATGCCGGCATCAATACAAACCGTGTGCGCTTCATTTCACTGATGCTTGCCGCCCTCTGCGCGACGATGGCCGGGATCATCAACGTCGCTTATTTCCGCAGCTTCAATCCCGTAGCCGGTCAGTTTCGCGAGCTTGACGCCATCGCCTCGGTCATCATCGGCGGTGGGTCGATCTTCGGTGGCTACGGCACGATGATCGGCTCGCTTGCCGGCGCCGCCGTCATCACGCTCATCCGAGCACTCCTGCAGCTCAACGTGCAGGGCTTCAGCATGCCGCAGCACTGGATCAACGTCTTCATCGGGGCCATCCTCATTGCGGCCGTACTGATCGACATTTGGCTGCGTCAAGCCAACCTCGTCGCGCGCCTGCGGGCTCGTTTAACCTCAACCGCACCAACGAGAGAACGCATCCATGGCTGACGCGGGACCTCTACAGCCGATTGTCGAAATGCGGGGGATCGAAAAGGCTTTCGGAGCAGTGCAAGCGCTGCGCAAGGTCGATCTCACCCTCTACCCCGGCGAAATTCTCGGGCTGGTCGGGGACAATTCGGCGGGCAAGTCGACACTGATGAAGATCCTGACCGGTGCCTACCAGCGTGATTCCGGCGAAATCCTGGTTGCCGGTCGACCGGTGTACTTCAAGGGCCCACACGAGAGCCGCGACGCCGGAATCGAGATGATTTATCAGGATTTCGCCCTTTGCGGGAACATGGACGTCGGTCAGAACATCTTCCTTGGCCGCTGGCCGCTCAAGGGTCCCTTCGTCGATCGACGGAAGATGTATGCGGAGGCGGACGGCGTGCTGAAGCGTCTCAAGGTCGACGTGAATTCCGTCTATCAGAAGGTCGAGAGCCTGTCGGGTGGCCGGCAGCAGTCCGTTGCGATTGCCCGAGCGATCTCTTTCGACCCGCGCGTCGTGATTCTCGACGAGCCAACTGCCAATCTTTCGGTCATGGCAACCGAACGGCTGCTTGAGACCATGCTGGAACTCAAGAAACAAGGCGTCGCTCAGATCATCATTTCTCATCGCCTTGTCGACATTTTTGCTGTCGGCGACCGCGTGATGGTTCTCAAGCGCGGCGAGTACGTCGGCGACCGCCACATCAAGAACACGGACGAGCACGAAGTGCTCGGGATCATCGTCTCCGGCACCCGGGAGAACGCGCTTACGGCCGACGAGGCAAGACAGATCGATCAGGCATCAAGACGCTGACGCTGCGCCTAATCTATTGCTTCAAACTAAGGGATCCATCCGCAACCGAATAGGAGGCAAGCTTCTTGAGGAAGCTCATACCGACGAGCGTCGATGAAAGTGCATCGTCTCTCAGCACGAAGGCCTCCACGTCACGCACGCGAATGCCGCCGATTTCCACACGGTCCAACGTCACGTGAGCAGCCTTCGTCTCACCGTTGGCGGTGTTGACCGAGTAGCGAAAGTCGAGCTGGTTGCCGGTGTAGCCAAGGCGCCGGGCGAAACTCTCGTTCAGGGCGACATAGGTCGCGCCGGTATCAATGAGGCCCTGCACCTGCCGGCCGTTGATCCTGAAATCTCCGGAATAGTGCCCCTGGGCATCAGCTCGCAGTCGCATGGTGCCGCCGTTCGGTGTCGGGGCAGTCTGTTCCCCGGCAGAGCCGGTGACGAAGTTGGCCGAGGCGACCGCTTCGTTGCTGCGTTTTCCCATGAGGGCTGGGATCTGCGTTGCAAGCACCGCAGCGACGCTTGCAAAAATGACGGTACGCACGAGCATCGGGACAGAAATCCTTCCTGTATAAACCCCGCGTCATGCGTGGCCATGCTTACAGGTCCTACGCCTTAATTGCTGACAAGTTGCTAATGCCGGCAAAGCAAATGGCCCGGCAAGCATGTCCGGGCCATTTGCTGAATCGATTTGGTAAACGGATTATAAATTACTTGGTACCGTACATACGGTCGCCGGCATCGCCGAGGCCGGGCATGATGTAGCCCTTCTCGTTCAGGTGGCTGTCGATGGAGGCGGTGAAGACGGGCACATCAGGATGCGCTTCGCGGAAATTCTTGATGCCTTCGGGTGCTGCGAGGAGGCAGAGGAAGCGAATGTTGTGGGCGCCGCGTTCCTTGAGCTTGTCGATCGCCGCGATCGACGAGTTGCCGGTGGCAAGCATCGGGTCGACCACGATGATCAGGCGCTCCGAGATATCCTCCGGCGCCTTAAAGTAATATTCGACCGGCTGCAGCGTCTCATGATCGCGGTAGACGCCGATATGAGAAACGCGTGCCGACGGTACGAGATCGAGCATGCCCTCAAGCAGACCGTTGCCAGCGCGGAGGATCGAGGCGAAGACGAGCTTCTTGCCTTCGAGGATCGGCGACTGGATCGTCTGCAGCGGCGTCTCGATGGTTTCCATCGTGAGCTCCAGATCGCGGGTCACTTCGTAGCAGAGCAGCGTGGAGATTTCGCGCAGAAGCCGACGGAAACTTCCGGTCGATGTCTCCTTACGCCGCATGATCGTGAGTTTGTGCTGCACAAGCGGGTGATCGATGACCGTTACGCCGTCCATGGCCAGAGCCCTTCCTATCGTTGTTCTTATCGGATGTTTCTTCCATGGAAATTGCCTCCACCGCAAGAGCGGAGGCTATTTTGCAGCATCGATCCCCAGGGTCGGATGCATTACATCCGGGCAAAAAGCGCCTGGCGCGTCGGCTCGTCGACGAAGGCCGCCTCAATCCCGGTTCGGGTCATCTCATCGATCGCGGCGTCACTGAAGCCGAAGGCGTCTTCGGCCAGCTCGTACTCACGCTTCAGCGATGTGTGGAAGAATGGCGGGTCGTCGGAACTGATGGTCACGCGGACACCAGCCTCTTTGAGCTTTCGCAGCGGGTGCGAGGCGAAATCGTCAAAGACCTTCAACGCAATATTGGAGCCAGGACATACTTCAAGCACCGTTCCGAGATCGGCGAGCCGCTTGACGAGATCCTGGTCCTCGATCGCACGCACACCATGGCCGATGCGAGAAGGCCTGACGACATCAAGCGCATCGGCAACGCTGAAGGCGCCGCACACCTCGCCAGCGTGGATGGTGAGACCAAGACCCGCATCGCGCGCGATGTCGAAGGCGCGGGCGTAGTCAGCTACGCGACCCATCCGCTCCTCGCCCGCAAGGTTAAATCCTGTGATCAGCGGGTTCTTAGCCTTAGCTGCATATTCGGCGGCACCTATGACACTCTCCGGACCGAAGTGGCGCTCGCCGGTGACGATCAGGCGCGCCTCGATGCCGCTCGTTGCCCTTGCGCGACGAATACCTTCGCAAACGCCCTCGATGTAAGCGTCCGCACCAAGCCCGATTCGCTTGCCGTGATCGGGAGAAACGATCAGCTCGCTGTAGATCGTGCCGATTCCCGCAAGCTCATCGAGATAGGTTTCGGTCAACAGCGCATAGTCTTCTTCGGTCTTGTAGACCTCGGAGACCTTGTCGTAGCACTCCAGGAAACTGGCAAAGTCATGCCAGACATAGGTGCCGTCAGCGAGGTAGGGGCTGATGTCGATATTGTACTTGCGCGCCTGAGCCAAAGTGAGCGCCGGTGGTGCCGCACCTTCCAGATGGCAGTGCAGCTCGACCTTCTTCAAATGCGATGTCATAGAAAACTTCTCCCGTGCGCGCCCGCCGGGATGCGAAGATGGCGAGCAATCGTCTCGCCGATATCCGCATAGGTGGCGCGAATGCCTATATCGCGAGAACGAAGCCCTGGCCCGTAGGCAATGATCGGCACACGTTCGCGCGTGTGATCCGTTCCGCGCCATGTCGGATCGCAGCCGTGGTCGGCGGTCAGGATGACGAGATCACCGGGTTTCAGCTTGCCGCCGACCTCGGGCAACCGGGCATCAAAGGCCTCGAGAGCGGCAGCGTAGCCAGCCACATCCCGACGATGGCCGTACACCATGTCGAAATCGACAAAATTGGTGAAAACCAGCTCGCCATCCTCGGCGGTATCCATAGCCGCAAGGCTAGCATCCATCAGGGCCTCGTTGCCATTGGCCTTAATGACCCGGGATACCCCCTTATGCGCAAAGATGTCGCCGATCTTGCCAATGGCATGGACCTTTCGACCCTCCTTGACCAGCCGGTCGAGAAGCGTCGGCTCCGGCGGCGGCACCGAGAAGTCGCGGCGATTTCCGGTGCGCTCAAACCTGGAGGCGGTTTCTCCAATGAACGGTCGCGCGATGACGCGGCCGATGTTGTAGTGGTCCAGAAGCGCGCGGGCGATCGCGCAGAAAGTCATCAGCCTGTCGAGGCCGAAATGCGTCTCATGCGCGGCGACCTGGAAGACGGAGTCGGACGAGGTGTAGCAGATCGGCTTGCCGGTGCGGATATGCTCCTCACCGTGGCGCGCAATGATGTCGGTGCCGGAGGCGTGGCAATTCCCGAGGATGCCGGGGACGTCAGCCGCACTGCAGAGCGCCTCGACGAGCTGCGGCGGAAAGGCGTCGCCTTCGGTCGGAAAGTAGCCCCAGTCGAAGGTGACCGGCGTTCCGGCGATCTCCCAGTGACCGGACGGAGTGTCCTTGCCGCGTGAAATTTCGCTGGCCGAACCGTACATCGCGTAGGTCTTTTCGGGCACAGGCATCCCGGCCGGGAAATGTCCAGATGCTGCCTTGGCGAGATGAACCAGACCAAGGGCAGACATGTTGGGTAGCTGCAGGGGGCCCGAACGCAATCCCTCGCGATCGCCGGCGCCCGCCGCACAGTATTCCGCGATGTGGCCGAGCGTATCAGCTCCCTCGTCGCCATAGGCGGCCGCATCCGGCGCACCGCCGACGCCAAAAGAATCCAGAACAAAAAGAAAGGCTCGCGCCATGCTCCACCCAGCAACAAAGGACTGACGGCCCAAACATCGGACCGCGGTTGCTCAAGCCTTATATCGGCTGAGCACGCTTGGCAAAAAAACCAGCATGAGGTGGCGTCAGCAATCGCCGCAGGTGACCGTATCGCTCGCGCGGGGAAGATAGAAGTAGCTGCGGCTGATGGTGATCGTGCTGTTGTTCGGCACGAGGTTCGGTGCGAAGAGGAACAGCTTGTAGGGTATGCTGAGTTCGGTACGCACCAGGAAGGTGTTGGCCTTCCTCATTTCGGTCGGCACCGTTGCCGCGGAATTCACGGCATAGGGACGACTTCCATCCTGCGCCCAGGACCATGCAACCTTCGGGGTCGCGGTCCCATCCAGAGCGATACCCGTGACCTTAACCGTAAGGTCGGTCGAACCATAGGGTACGAACACCGCGTTGGCGACGGACGGCATATCGGCGAGCCAGGACTTGGTTACGCTTTTCTGCTGCGTCACGATATCGGTGATCGTACCGGCCGCCCGACTCGCACGCTTGCTGATGCTGAGGCCGATCGTGATTTCGAACGCGCCGATGTAGAGCATCACCAGGATAGGGAAGAGGATCGCAAACTCGATCGCACCGACGCCCTGGCGATCGCCGATGAAGCGCTTTGAAAGCCGGTGAAGGCGTATCAGTACACCACGACCTGCCATCAGTATTGCTCGTTCTGGAAAGCTGAGGTTGCGACGATCAGGAAGTAGGATGAGGACCCGTCGGTGGGACGGACGCTCGTGATGTACGGCCGTATCAGGTCTGTGATGACCTGCCAGCGGTAGTAGGCCCGTACCATGTTGATCGTCCCCGAGCCGCCGGGAAGATACTTGAAGTCGGACGTCTTGATATCGGCGTAAGCGGCGGTCGACGTCCTCGGTATCGTCGTTGGAATGGCTGCAAAGGTGGCAAAGTTCCGCACGTCGACAAACAGCTTGCTTGGCGTCGCCACTTCCATTTTCGAGCACTTTATCAGGATCGAGATCTCGTTGCAGAACTCGGTTCTAAAGGCAGTGACATTCGTGTTCGTCGGCGTGATCTGCCCCGTCCGCATCTTGCGGCTCATCGTATCCACCGCATTTGATACGAGTTGCTCGCCCGCGAAGGCAATGAACGTCTCGATGATCGCAAAAACGACAAGGAAATAGGGGATCGCAAGGAGCGCAAATTCAATGGCGGCCGCGCCGTCACGCGAGCGCGAAAATGCGATTAGTCGTAGCCTCGTGCGCCGATGAGGGCGGCAGGCCACGTCCGCCGCTTGTTCCATTTTCTTCATGGCCTGCATCCGGGACAACTTCGACTACATTCTTGTAGAGCGCGATCGTTGATTTTCCGTTTCAAACCGGTTCGGGAGGCGCAAACCGGATCTTGCGGCGATCACTCGCTGGCGGCCGCAGCATCCTGCTGGTTGTGCTGCTCGCAATTCGGGGTGCATGACAGGACCGAACGTTCCGTCTGGCGGAAGACGCGAACGGTATTCGCCTCGTCAATCGACACCAGGATGCTCTCGTCAAGGATGGCATTGCCATCCGCATCGAGCAGCACGAGGTTGGTCGTCCCAAAGCTGCGCCCGGTCAGAACGATCGTCTTGGCGTCGGCAACGGTCGCATCGGCAAC
The DNA here is from genome assembly GCF_019511525.1 of Rhizobium cauense. GTDB lineage: Bacteria > Pseudomonadota > Alphaproteobacteria > Rhizobiales > Rhizobiaceae > Rhizobium > Rhizobium cauense. Next base: position 474,887 of record NZ_JAEUAT010000001.1, read on the forward strand.
CTTGGCGTTGCCGACGATGACTTTGCTGACGGGGCGATCAAGCTTCAGAACGCGCGCCTGATCCATGTAGACCCGCAGTATGTTCTGCTGGGCGTACGCGGTTTCACAAAGGCCGAGGGCGGCGAGAAAGGCGGCTAGGACGATCGTCTTGCCACTCGGCGACATGTTGGCTCTCTTTCAAGGGTTGCGGCGATTTTTGCCAAGTACCATGAGAAAAAATGGTGAACGAAGCTTTAATGCCGCTTAGATCCGCCCGGAAATAAGACGCTGCGTCCAGTATAGAGACATCATGTGTGCTTCTGGGCCACTCTTTTCAGCGCAAAACACAAAAGGGCCGGTATTGGTGGACGTCCGAGGATCCTATTACTACAGCGATTCACAGTGCCTGTCTCGCATTTTAAACAACACTTCAAGAAAATACTTACCATTCGCAAGCGTCGGTTGGCGTTTACCAAGCGGTAACCCAACTCTTTAAGTTGATGGAAACAGGCCCGCGCTAAATTGTGGCAATCCGATCAACGGCAACAGTTGGCGGACGTGCTGAACATCAACTGGAGTTAGGAGTTTACCATGACCAAACTTGTTAGCCGTTTTCTCAAGGACGAATCCGGCGCGACCGCAATTGAATACGGCCTGATCGCCGCCCTCATTTCCGTAGCCCTGATCACCGGCGCGACGACCCTGGGCAGCAAATTGAACAACGTCTTCGTCGGTATCTCCGGCAAGATGGACGATGCCGCGACGAAGGCAGCCGAGCAAACCCAGGAATAATACGCGGGCGAGTGCCGAAACTCGATCGAGCATGGGCTCACCCGCCGACGGGTGAGCCCTTTGTCTTTAGCACGGTGGCGACAATGATCGTAGCTGCAATCCTCGTGATCCTCCCGCTCTGTCTTGCCATAGCGGCCTTCTCCGATCTTTTTACGATGACGATACCGAACAGGACGTCGGCCATCCTCATCGCGGCGTTCCTTGTTCTTGCGCCTTTTGCAGGCGTTCCCCTGCCCGTGATTGGTATGCATCTTGCGGGTGCGCTTTGCGTTCTGGTTGTTTGCTTCGTACTCTTTGCCATGAACATCATGGGCGGCGGCGATGCCAAATTGCTCGCAGCGACATCGCTCTGGTTCGGACTCAACCCCTCGCTCTTTGAATTTCTCGTCTATGTCAGCATCATCGGTGGTGCCGCGACGCTATTGATCCTGATGATCCGGGCACAGGCCAACGTCATCCTTGCTGTGGGGCTGCCGATTCCAAGCTCGATACTGCTCGCCAAGAAGATCCCCTACGGGATTGCCATCGCGATCGGCGGGTTCATGGCGTTTCCTTCCTCGCCGCTTTTTCTTGCGGCACTTGAAGGGCTCAAGTAACGGCAAGTTAAGTCGCCGTTAACCTAAGATCGAAGGCTTTCATTAACCATAATTATACCAATTGCGGGTCATTCTCCGGGGCGAATATCGCGAATCCCCGAGGAACGTTGGATGAAACCCGCCCGCCTAATAATACTTGGAGTGGCTGTCGTTGCCGCCGGTCTTGCCGGTGTCCTGGCGATGAGCCTTGCGGGCCGCGGCTCCGTCGTCACGAAAGTCAAGTCGGTGGTCGAGAAGGAGCCGACCGTCAACGTGCTCGTCTCCAGCGCCAATCTGCCGGTCGGCGCACGCTTGGATGACAAGGCCGTGCAATGGATGGCCTGGCCCCAGAGCGCAGTCGTTCAGGGTTTCATCACCGAGACTGAGAAGCCCGACGCGCTGAAAAACATGCAGGGCGCCGTCGTGCGCCTGCCGATCTTCGAGGGTGAGCCCATCCGCGCGGAGAAGGTCGCCGATTCGAGCAGCCGCATCATGTCCTCGCTCCTCCCTTCCGGAAAACGCGCTGTCGCAACGGAAATCTCGGTTTCGACAGGCGCTGGCGGCTTTATCCTGCCGAACGACCGCGTCGACGTGATCATGGTCCGCAAGTCCAAGGACGCCGACAAGTATCTGACCGAGACGGTGCTCAGCAACGTGCGCGTTCTCGCGATCGATCAGCAGATCCAGGAGAAGGAGGACGGTTCCAAAACCGTGGTCGGAACGACCGCGACCCTGGAACTTACTCCTGACCAGACCAAGGTGCTGGCTGTTGCGCAGCAGATGGCCGACCGGTTGTCACTGGCATTGCGCTCCGTCGCCGATGCGCAGGAGCAGGACACCAGCGCCGCGGACTATCTGCTTAGCGGCGACAACGGCAGCGCCATCGTTCAGGTCATCAAATCAGGCTCAATCGTCACCGCCAACAGCGCGCCGAAGGCCGAGTAAAGGAAATGGGAATGGGCAATTCGAAGCGCCATATGAAGCCCTTGCTGGCAGGGTGCTTGTCCTTCGCAATCGGTCTTACAGGCACCGCGCCGGGCTTTCTCGCTCCGGTCCTCGGCTCGAGCGCCGCATGGGCCAACTCCGACGGCATGGTCACGATCACTCAGACGGGACCGGGCGCGCACCGCAGCCTCAAGCTCGGCTTGAAGAAGGCGATCGTCGTCGATCTGCCAGCCGACGCCCACGATATTCTCGTCTCCGATCCCTCGATGGCCGATGCCGTTACCCGCAGTTCACGCCGTATCTACCTCTTCGGCAAGACGGTCGGTCAGACGAACATCTTCATTTTCGGCGCCGATGGTCAGCAGATCGTCAGCCTCGACATCGCAATCGAACGTGACGTCAGCGGCCTCGAAAAGAACCTCCGACGCTTCATTCCCGACTCCAATATCAATGTGGAGATCGTCTCCGACAACATCGTGCTGACCGGCTCGGTCCGCACACCGCAGGATGCGGCCCAGGCGGCCGACCTAGCCCAGGTCTTCCTGAAGGGCGGGGAAGCAACGACACGCACCGAAACCGCGACCGGTTCGGGCGGCGACAGCTCGGTGGCGCTGTTTGCCGAAAATCGCCAGACGTCCCAGGTGGTCAACCTCCTGCAGATCCAGGGCGAAGATCAGGTTACCCTAAAGGTGACTATCGCCGAAGTACGCAGGGAAGTGCTGAAGCAGCTCGGCTTCGACAATCTGGTCTCGAATTCGGGCGGACTGACTGTCGCGCAACTCGGCTCACCTAGCGCCAGCGGGGCAGCGGCGACAATCGGCGGCGGTCTGGCTGCACTCTTCAAGAGCTCGATCGGGAAATACGATATCTCGACCTATCTGAGCGCGCTTGAGCAGGCGAAGGTGGTCAAGACGCTGGCCGAACCGACGCTGACGGCGATTTCCGGGCAGGCCGCGACGTTCAATTCCGGCGGTCAGGTCCTCTATTCCACGACCGATAACGATGGCAATACGACGATCGTTCCTTATAACTACGGCATCAATCTCGCCTTCAAGCCGGTGGTGCTTTCTTCGGGCCGCATCAGCCTGGAGATCAGGACGAACGTATCAGAGCCTGCGCCGTCAGTCTCAGGTTCAACACCGACCTATCAGCGTCGTGCGGCAGAGACATCCGTGGAGCTTCCCTCCGGCGGCTCGATCGCGCTTGCCGGTCTGATCCGCGACAACGTCTTGCAGACCTCGAACGGTACGCCTGGCGTCAACAAGATCCCGCTGCTCGGCACGCTCTTCCGTCAACGCACGGTCGAGCGCGATGAGACCGAGCTGGTGATCATAGCAACGCCCTATCTCGTCCGCCCGGTTGCCCGCAACCAGCTCAACCGCCCCGACGACAACTTCAGCCCCGAGAACGACGCTTCGGCTTTCCTGATGAACCGCGTCAACAAGGTCTACGGCGGCCGCGAGATGCCGGTGGCCGACGCTCAATTCCATGGTTCCATCGGGTTCATCTACAAATGACCCAAGCAGGATCAGCGATAGCACAACACAGAGATCAGCCGATGGCCCGCAAGCACAGCACCGCGCATCATTCCCGCCTTTCGAAGTCGCTTCTGACCGCGGTTGCCATAGCGGCCGCCTTGCTTTCCGGCTGCGCCTCCCACGACCAGCTGACGACCGGCGGCATTCCCGACGACTATCGCCAACGCCACCCGATCGTGGTTGCCGAAGCCGAACAGTCTGTGGATATTCCGGTGGCTTCGACCGATCGCCGCCTCAACGTGGCCCAGCGCGACGTCATTCGAGGCTTTGCACAGAACTATACGGCGCGGGCAACCGGGCCGGTCTATCTGCTGACGCCCGAGGGATCGCCGAATGCAGCCGCGGCACGCCAGCTGCGCGGCCAGGTGCGCGCCGAACTCTCGGCACGTGGCGTCGCCAGTACAAAGATCGTCAACAGCACCTATCCGGCGAATGGCATCGGAGATGCGGCTCCGATCCGCCTGACCTTCGTCGGCACGACGGCGATGACCTCACAGTGCGGTCAATGGCCGAGAGACATGATCAACGATTTCAACAACCAAAACTACTACAACTTCGGTTGCGCAACGCAGAACAACCTCGCCGCACAGATCGCAAACCCCGAAGATCTGATCGCACCTCGCGGCATGACGCCGATCGATGCAACGCGTCGCAATGCGGCGATCAAGGAGTATCGCGAGAGGACAACCACCATCGAAGACGTTGGCTCCAGCACCTTCTGATCAGTTTAGGACCGAACGATGAGTACAGTCGAATACGAGATCAAGAATACGATGGAGCTGCGCAACGCCGAGGAAGCGGTCCGCATGGCCGAACTCGAGAACATGCGTCCGCTGCCTCGCATCTCCGTGCACGCCTTCTGCGAGAGCGAAGAGTTGCAGCGCGTCATGGAGCGTTGCGGCAACGACCGCCGCATGTCGAAGGTCGGCCTACGGATCACAAGCGGCGGCATCGCAGCCGCTGCCAACATGTTCGCGACCGCGCCAACGCCCAACCTGATCATTCTCGAAACGAAAGCGGGAGCTTCCAGCCTGCTGAGCGAGCTCGCGCCGCTTGCCGCCGTCTGCGACCCTTCCACCAAGGTCATTATCGTCGGCTATTACAACGACATCGCGCTCTACCGCGAACTCGTGCGCAACGGCATTTCCGAGTACATGGTTCAGCCGGTCGCGATGCCCGACATCATGACGGCAATGGCCACCATCTTCGTCGACCCCGATGCGGAGCCGCTTGGCCGCAGCATCGCCTTCATCGGTGCCAAGGGCGGCGTCGGTTCCTCGACGATCGCCCACAATTGCGCATTCGGCATTTCCAATCTGTTTTCGACCGAAACGATCCTGGCCGACCTCGACCTGCCCTATGGTACAGCCAACATCGACTTCGACCAGGATCCGACCCAGGGCATTGCCGAGGCGGTCTATGCGCCTGACCGTCTCGACGAGGTATTTCTCGATCGCCTGCTGACCAAATGCTCCGAGCACCTGTCTCTGCTTGCCGCTCCCTCGCTTCTCGACCGAGCTTATGATTTCGAGGGGCAGGCCTTCCAGCCGGTTCTCGAGGTATTGCAGCGAAACGCTCCCGTCACCGTGCTCGATGTGCCGCATGTCTGGTCCGAATGGACGCGCTCAGTGCTTGCGAGTGTCGACGAGGTTGTCATCTGCGCATCCCCTGATCTTGCCAACCTGCGCAACGCCAAGAACATGATGGACGCGCTGCGCAAGATGCGACCCAATGACAAGATGCCCCACCTGATCCTCAATCAGGTGGGCATGCCGAAGCGACCGGAGATCAGTCCGTCCGACTTCTGCGAGCCGCTGGAGACGGATCCGATTGCGATCATTCCGTTCGACGCCAATCTCTTCGGAAACGCCGCCAACAGCGGCCGAATGATTTCGGAGATGGATGCGAAGTCGCCGACTGCCGAGACGTTCTCGCAGATATCGCACATCGTGACCGGACGGATCGCCGTCAAGAAGGCAAGGAAGGGCGGGTTGCTCGGCTTGCTGAAGCGCAAATGACGCCCGCCAAGAGTGGATTGGATTAAGGCATGTTCGGAAAACGCGGAAACGAGGGCTTTGGCAAGACGGGCGGCACGATCGCGCCGCCGCCTCCCCCTGTCCAATCCTCGCCGTCAGCGCCCGCTGTCCTGGTCGAACCGCAGCGTGAACCTTCACGCCAGCAGGTTTCGCCACCGCCGATGCAGACCCCGCAGCGCAAGCGCCCTGCCCGCACCGAGGAATACTACGAAACCAAGGCTCAGGTCTTCTCGGCGCTGATCGATACAATCGACCTTTCGCAGCTCGCCAAGCTCGACGGAGAAAGCGCGCGCGAAGAAATTCGCGATATCGTCAACGATATCATCACGATCAAGAACTTCGCGATGTCGATCTCCGAGCAGGAGGAACTGCTCGAGGACATCTGCAACGACGTTCTCGGCTATGGCCCGCTCGAGCCGCTGCTTGCACGCGACGACATCGCCGACATCATGGTCAACGGCGCAGGCCAAACCTTCATCGAAGTCGGCGGCAAGACGATCGAGTCCGAGATCCGCTTCCGCGATAATTCGCAGCTCCTTTCCATCTGCCAGCGTATCGTCAGCCAGGTGGGTCGCCGCGTCGACGAATCGAGCCCGATCTGCGACGCACGCCTCCCCGACGGTTCCCGCGTCAACGTCATTGCACCGCCGCTGGCTATCGATGGACCGGCTCTCACGATCCGCAAGTTCAAGAAGGACAAGCTCACCCTCGAGCAACTCGTTCGTTTCGGCGCCATTACGCCCGAAGGGGCGACGCTACTGCAGATTATCGGCCGCGTTCGCTGCAACGTCGTCATTTCGGGCGGTACCGGCTCCGGCAAGACGACGCTGCTCAACTGCCTCACCCGCTACATCGATGTGGACGAGCGCGTCATCACTTGCGAGGACACGGCCGAACTGCAGCTGCAGCAGCCGCATGTGGTGCGTTTGGAAACCCGCCCGCCGAACATCGAAGGCGAAGGCGAGATCACCATGCGCGATCTCGTCAAGAACTGCCTGCGTATGCGACCGGAACGGATCATCGTCGGCGAAGTGCGCGGACCGGAGGTTTTCGACCTTCTCCAGGCGATGAACACCGGCCATGACGGCTCCATGGGCACGATCCACTCGAACTCGCCACGCGAATGCCTCAGCCGTATCGAGTCGATGATCGCCATGGGCGGCTTCACGCTGCCGGCAAAGACAGTGCGCGAAATCATCTCCGGATCGATCGACATCATCGTCCAGGCGGCGCGTTTGCGCGATGGTTCGCGTCGCATCACGCAGATCACCGAAGTGATCGGAATGGAAGGTGACGTCATCATCACCCAGGATCTGATGCGCTACGAAATCGAAGGTGAAGACGCGTCCGGCAAGCTGATCGGCCGGCACAAGTCGACGGGCATCGGCAAGCCGCACTTCTGGGACCGCGCCCGCTACTTCAACGAGGAGAAGCGCCTCGCTGCGGCACTCGACGAAATGGAAGCGAAGTCCAAGGATTAAATGAGATGTTCGGGTTCGATCCTGTCGTGTTGGCTATTATCGTCCTTGCCGCTGTCGCGGCTGGTGCGGTGTGCTATGGCCTGCTTTTCACGCGGATCGAGACCGACAAGAAGTCGGCCAGCCGAGTCAACCGGGTTGCATCGGCAGAGGCTGACAAGGCGAGCGTCAAGGCTGCCCGCGACCGAGTCCAGGAGATGTCGAAGCGCCGCAAATCGGTGCAGGACAACCTCAAGGATCTCGAAAAGCGCCAGCAGGAAAACACCAAGAAAAAGCTGTCCTTGAAATCGCGGCTGACCCAGGCTGGTCTCGCGATCACGCCGGGACGCTTCTACACGTTCAGCGCCATCTTCGGCTTCGTGCTGATGTTCGTCGCTTTCCTGGCTGGCGCACCTCTCATGGTCGTGCTCGGCCTGCCCATTGTCGGCGGGCTTGGCCTGCCGCGCTGGGTGCTGGGCTTCCTGATCAAGCGCCGCCAGAACAAGTTTCTCGACGAATTTCCCAATGCCCTTGACGTCATCGTGCGCTCGATCAAATCCGGCCTGCCGTTGAACGATGCCATCCGGCTCATCGCCAATGAAGGCAAGGATCCCGTGAAGAGCGAATTCCGGCGGGTGGTCGAATCGCAGCAAGTGGGTCTCAGCGTGCCTGATGCCTGTGCACGCATGACAAATCATATGCCACTGCAGGAAGTGAGCTTCTTTGCCATCGTCATCGCGATCCAGTCGCAGGCGGGCGGCAATCTTTCGGAAGCGATCGGCAACCTGTCGAAGGTCCTGCGCGACAGAAAGAAAATGAAGGCGAAGGTCAAGGCGCTGTCGATGGAAGCAAAGGCGTCCGCCGTCATCATCGGCGCGTTGCCGTTCATCGTCGCGACGCTCGTCTATCTGACGTCGCCCGAATACATGCTGATCCTGTTTACCGACCCGCGTGGGCACCTCATCATGGGCATTTCGGCCGTCTGGATGTCGATCGGCATCTTCGTCATGCGCAACATGGTCAATTTCGACATCTGATGGAGACTGGCGATGTCATCTGATCTCGCGACCAAACTGACAGATCCCTCCATGCTGATCGCCGTGCTTGTGGCGATCGCGGTATTTGCCAGCCTCTATACGATCGCAGTTCCCTTCTTCGAACGCGGTGACCTCAACAAGCGGATGAAGGCGGTGTCAACCGAGCGCGAACTGATCCGTGCCCGCGAACGAGCACGGATGAGCGCCGACGCTGGCGGGAAGGCCTCGCTTCGTACCCAGAACAACCGGTCCGTCCGCCAGATCGTTGAAAGGTTCAACCTTCGTGAGGCGCTGGTTGACGAAAACACAATGAACAAGCTGCGTGCCGCCGGTTTTCGTTCGGAAAACGCGCTGAACACGTTCCTCGTCGCCCGCTTTCTGTTGCCGTTCCTGTTCTTTGGCCTTGCGATTTTCTGGGTTTTCGGGCTCGACAACCTGGCCGACAAGCCGACACCCATCCGCTTCCTGGTGACACTGGGGATCGCCTATGTGGGCTTCTATGCGCCGAACATCTTCATCTCCAATCGCATGTCGAAGCGCCAGCACTCGATCAAGCGCGCCTGGCCGGATGCACTCGACCTGATGCTGATCTGCGTCGAATCGGGCATTTCGATCGAGGCGGCCATGCGTCGCGTATCGGAGGAGCTTGGCGAGGCCTCGCCACCACTGGCCGAGGAAATGGTTCTGACGACAGCCGAGCTGTCTTTCCTGCCCGATCGTCGCGTAGCACTCGAAAATCTCGGCACGCGCACACAGATTCCCCTGGTGCAATCGGTCACCCAGGCACTGATCCAGGCGGACCGCTACGGCACGCCGATTTCACAAGCGCTGCGCGTCCTCGCTCAGGAAGGCCGCGACGACCGCATGAACGAGGCCGAGAAGAAGGCTGCGGCACTGCCGCCGAAGCTCACCGTTCCGATGATCCTGTTCTTCCTACCTGTCCTCGTCGCCGTCATTCTTGGGCCGGCCGGCATTCAGGTGGCGGACCGCTTCTAAGCGCTGCAGGGGCTGGCCATTTCCGCGGAACGTACATAGAGTCCCGGCCCATCTTCATTAGTCTACCGGAGCCCGACGGTGTCGTGCGCAAGCATCTTCCTGAGTATTGTCGCCGCCCTATCGATCGGGGCAATGAGCCCCGGTCCAAGCTTCGTCCTCGTCTCCCGCATTTCGATGTCGCGGTCGCGTCTCGATGGGCTTGCGGCTGCGCTCGGCATGGGGATTGGCGGCGTCGCCTTCAGCATGCTGGCGCTGGCGGGATTGACGGCACTGCTCTCGCAGTTCGAATGGCTCTATGTGGCGCTGAAGGTGGCCGGTGGGATCTATCTGGTCTACATCGCCTTGATGATCTGGCGCGGCGCAAGCAAGCCCATCCAGGTTGGCGACGCGGGGACCGACAATCGAGCACTCCTGCGAAGCTTTGCCACCGCCCTCTTCACGCAGATCAGCAATCCAAAGACGATTGTCGTCTATGCGAGCATCTTTGCGGCGCTGCTGCCGAAGACGGTTCCGCTCGGTCTCTTTTTGGCGGTTCCGGTCGGCGTGTTTTTGGTTGAAGCCGGCTGGTACGCTGTTGTGGCGCTCGCGTTCTCGGCACGGCATCCAAGACGGCTGTATCTGGCTGCGAAGGCATGGATCGATCGCCTGGCCGGCACGGTCATGGCCGGCCTCGGTGTTCAGCTCGTCACATCAGGAATTGCCGGCCGCTAGGTCAGTTCGTGCTTGTGGGTGCGCTGCTGTCTTTCGCGGCGAGCTTTTGCCATGAGTTCTGCTGCGACAGCATCGAGCGCAGGTAGGCAACGTTGGCGTCGGCCTGCTGTTGCGAGAGCTCTTCGCGCGCAATCTTTTCTGCCTCCGGGAACCGGCCCTGGAGGCCGACGACGAGTGCCAGATTCTGACGGACCCGGCTATCGGCCGTCGGCTGGCCGGCCGCCTGGCGCATATAGGTCTCGGCCGTGCGGAGATCTCCGGTCAGCACGTAGGACATGCCAAGGTTTGAAAGGATCGATGCCTCGCCCGGTTGAATGTCGAGCGCCTCGCGGTAGCGCTGGCGGGCTTCGGCGGAGCGTCCAAGCTGATCAAGGATGGCGCCTTCGGCCGATGCCAATTTCCAATCAGGACGATCAGGCGTCTGTGCGCGGCCGATCGTGTCGAGCGCCTGCTGCAATTGGCCGGCTGCGGCCTGGGCTTTTCCGTAGGCTGCCAGAACGTTTCGATCGTTCGGGTTGGCGATCGCAACCTGTTGCATAACGGCAAGCGCCTGCGCATCCCGGCCCTGCATGCGCAGGAGGTTGGCGTAGTTCACGCCATTGACGGCATCGCGCGGGTTCTTTTCGTAGGCCTGTCCGACACGGTCGGTCGAGCTGCGCAGCTCGGCTTCGTTCATCGTTTCGACCGGCTTCGTGAGGGTCGGTATCGATCCCGTCGTCATCCGATCCTTGGTCGTCGTGCAGCCGGCGAGTACCAGCACGACGAACGCCGTCGCAGCGCCCTGAAAAACACGGGTTTTGAACAGAGTATTGGCCGAAGCAGGCATTGTGCGTCCCTGAAATCCGAAACGGCGCCTGACCTCAAAGCGGAACAGGGAAAGGTTTTGACGCAATCTTCACTCCAGCAATAGTCTGTTAACCCTAACAGACCGTTAAGATGCGATTCCCGGACGCCGCGAAGGATAAACATGGCACCCTATCAGTTCATCGAGAGACCGACCCCGTTCAACAACAAGGGCGGCTCGACCCTGCCGATCTTTGCCGTCACTCCGGCCCATATTGAAACGGGCACGATCGATCCAATCGCGCTCGATTGGGCAAAGAAGGCGGGCTACAAGGCCGAGAGCGGCTCGCTGCTATTGATCCCGACGGAGGAAGGCCATCTTGGCGGTGCGCTGTTCGGACTCGGCACCAATCCGTCCGAGCAACCCTACATCACCGGCAAGCTTGCACGCACGCTGCCGGCTGGCGACTGGCACATCGAAACGGCGCCGCTGACGGCAAACCGCCTTTCGCTCGGCTTCGGGCTCGGCAGCTATCGCTTCGACCGGTACAAATCGGAGAAGGCGACCGCGCCGACGCTGATGATCCCTCGCGATGCCGACGGTGCTGACATCAAGCGGCAGCTGGCCGGCGTCTTCCTGGCGCGCGACCTCATCAACACGCCAACCAACGACATGGGGCCGAACGAGCTGGAAGCCGCCTTCCGCGGCCTGGCGGCCCATTACAAGGCCGAGATCAATGTCGTCAGCGGTGACGACCTCAGGCAGAACTTCCCGCTCGTCCATACCGTAGGCCGCGCGAGCGCCGATGCACCGCGTCTGCTCGAAATGCGCTGGGGCAAGAAGGGTCACCGCAAGATCACGCTCGTAGGCAAGGGCGTCTGCTTCGACACGGGCGGCCTCGACATCAAGCCGGCGTCCTCGATGCTGCTGATGAAGAAGGACATGGGCGGCGCGGCGAATGTCATGGGCCTGGCGCTGATGATCATGGACGCCAAGCTAAAGGTCGATCTCAGGGTGATCGTTCCTGTCGTCGAAAATTCGATTTCGGCGAATGCCTTCCGCCCAGGTGACATCTACCGCAGCCGCAAGGGGCTGACCGTGCAGATCGACAATACAGATGCAGAAGGCCGGTTGATCCTGGCAGATGCGCTTGCCTATGCCGATGAGGATGCGCCTGACCTTTTGATCGACATGGCGACACTGACCGGTGCAGCCCGCGTCGCGCTCGGCCCCGATCTTCCGCCGTTCTTCACGGACGACGCCGAACTTGCCCAGGAGTTGACCGAAGCAAGTCTCGAGACAGACGATCCGCTCTGGCAGCTGCCGCTTTACGCCGGTTACGAGAAGGATATTCGCGCCAAGTTCGCCGATATCACCAACGCCCCGGCAGGCGGCATGGCCGGTGCGATCACCGCAGCCCTGTTCCTCAAGCGCTTCGTCTCCAACACCACGAGCTGGGCGCATTTCGATATCTATGGCTGGGCGCCATCGGAACGACCGCACTCCCCTGGCGGCGGCGAGGCACAGGCTATTCGCGCGCTTTACCACCACATCCGGCAAAGCGTGCGTTGAGCGCCGATCGTTAAAATTTTATTCACCGTGACGGGCGGCAAAATTTGCCGCCCCATTGCGTCGTACTGTGCACTGCCGGAAAATGGAACGCGGGCGTAACGAGTTTCCGGAGGATCCATGCCGATCGAACTGACGGCTTCGCAGGCACTGGGCCTGTGGCATGGTGTGACGCTCGATCAGGTCAGGCTCGATGATCGCGATTTGACGTTGCGCCAGATGGCGATCCTGCTGCATATCTATCTGGTGCCGCCGCCACACACCGTGCGCGGACTGGCGGCGACGCTCAACGTGACCAAGCCTGTCATCACCAGGGCGCTGGATACGATGGGCGACATGGGTCTGGTCGACCGCGTGCGCGACGAACGCGACCGGCGCAACGTCGTGATAAAGCGCACCGTTGGAGGCGCGCTTTATCTGGAAAAGCTTGGCGATCTCGTTCGCGACCAGGGTCGCCGCCTGACGCCGTGAAAGGAATGAGATGACAATGCTCGATCGCCGCCTGCATGCCTACCGAGCGGACCTTGCCGAAACAGGGCTGGAAGGCCGGGTCGAGGCTCTTCGTTTCGTTGCCGGGACGCCGGCGCGCGTGGCCGTACCGGTCATCGGGCTGCGCCCGGAGCCTGATCTTGCCAGGGGAATTGATACCGAGCTGCTTCTCGGCGAAGATGTGACCGTGTTCGACCGTGCAAACGGCTGGTGCTGGGTCAAGGCCGCTTCCGACGGCTACGTCGGCTATCTGCCGGACACCGCCCTGTCGGACACGCAAGCTGTACCGACACATATCGTCACGGTCCAGCGGACGTTCCTCTATCCGGAGGCGGAGCTGCGCAAACCCTATAAGACCGTTCTTTCCATTGGCAGCAGGGTGCGGATCGTTGGCGAGGCTGAAACACGCGGCAATCGTTATGCGATGCTGGAAGACGGCACGGCGATTTTCGCCAAGCACGTGCAACCGATCGGTGCGGGTGAAGGCGGCGACTATGTTGACATCGCAACCCGGTTTCTCGAAACGCCCTATCTCTGGGGTGGTCGCTCCGGTCTTGGAATCGATTGTTCAGGCCTTATCCAGCTTTCGATGCTGATGACGGGGCGAAGTGCGCCACGGGACACCGACATGCAGTCGGCAAGCCTCGGCGCACCGGTCGACCGCTCGGAGCTACGGCGCGGCGACCTGGTTTTCTGGAAGGGGCACGTTGCCGTTCTCGAAGATCCGGAAACCATCGTTCACGCCAACGGGCATACGATGACGGTGGCTCGAGAGAACTTCGAAGACGCGATCAAGCGCATCGGCTGGCTCTACGAACAGCCGACAGGCTATCGCCGTCCGATCATCTAACCGGCGGCTTCGGCCACGCGCTGATCCCGCCTGTCCAGCTTTCGAAAGCCTTCGAAAGCCGCAGTACACGCATGTCATCAAAGCGCGGCCCGACGATCTGCAATCCTATCGGCATTCCAGATCGCGAGAAGCCGCAATTGATCGACGCGGCGGGCTGTTCCGACATATTCCACGGTACCGTGAAGCAAATGTGCTCGAAGGGCAGCGCCGGATCGTTCGTCGGCGAAGCCCATTCCGCGGGGTAGGAGACGATGGGGTTGGTCGGCGAAATCACGGCATCCAGCTGGGTAAACAACCTGCCGCAGCTCTTGCGCATTTCGATCGTCTGATTGAAGCCCCTGATAGCATCGGCGCCATTGATGGAAGCGCCGCCTACGGCCCAGGTGTAAATATAGGGCAGGATGCTGTTTCGGCGCTCCAAGCTCAGATTTTCGATATCGCCCCAGAAGCGAGCGCGCCAGAACTTGTCCAGCCCATCCAGCATCTCGCGCGTCAGAACGGGCTGAACCGGGATGACAATCGCGCCCGCCTCTTCAAATCGCCGGGCCGCAGCCTCGACCGCGATCCGCACCTCATCGTCGAGCGCAAGGCCGCAGCCGGCATCGAGCATCAACCCGATTTTCAAGCCACGTACGTCGATATCGAGATCCAGCCAATCTAGATCGTTCGGCGGCAGGCTTGTGCCATCCCGCCAATCGGGGCGCGACAAGGTCTCCATCGCATAGGCGGAATCCTCGACGGTCCGCGTCATCGGTCCAGCGCAGCGGCCGACATAGAACGGATCGACGGGAATGCGGCCATGGCTCGGCTTGAAACCGAAAGTGCCGGTCCAACCTGCAGGCAGGCGCACCGAACCGCCGATGTCGGTACCGACATGCAGGGGACCATACCCCGCTGCAGCCGCAGCCGAGGCGCCGGCACTCGAGCCTCCGGGATTTTGTGTCACATCCCAAGGATTGCGGCTCAGGTGATGGAAACTCGAGAGGCCCGAGGAGAGCATGCCATAGTCCGGGCAGGTGGTCTTTGCAAAGATCACCGCGCCGTCCTCGCGAAGCCTTGCCGCCGCCGGCGCATCCTCTGTTGCAGGCTGCAATTCGGTCGCCCGCGTCCCGAGTGGTACCGGCTGCCCCTTGGTGGCGATCAACTCCTTCAGTGTCGTCGGAATACCATCGAGCGGGCCAAGCGTGGTGCCTTTCATCCATCTGTCGGTCGAAGCGTGCGCCTGCTTTCGCGCCGCCTCCGGGTCGTAGGCGTAGAGGGCGCAGATCGCAGGCTCCCACGCTTCGATGTGCTGCTCCAACGCCAGCCAGTATTCTAGCGGAGACAGGCTCCGATCGGCAAAGCGCCGCTTCAGTTCACGGATGGTCAGGTCTGTTTCCGACATGGCACTCTCGTCCGGGCATGAGGTTTCTAAACTAGCGGCGGCTCGCCTCGCGCGGATCGAGCATGTCGCGCAGCCCGTCGCCAAGCATGTTGAAGCCGAAGACGCAGAGCGCGATGGCAAGCCCCGGCAAGATCGCCAGCCACGGCGCCAGCGCCAGGTAGGTTTGTGCATCGGCGAGCATTCGGCCCCAGGTTGGAGCGGGTGGCGCAATCCCGAGGCCAAGGAAACTGAGGCCGGCCTCCGTCAGCACCGCCAGCCCTAGCTGGATCGTCGCCTGAACGATGATCTGGCTCATGATATTCGGCAGCACATGGCGCACGGAAATCGTGAAGCGGCTGTTTCCGATGGCGCGAGCGGCGAGCACATAATCCCGGCTCCACGCCTGTGAGGCGGTCGCCAGCGTGACCCGCGCGAAGACCGGGATCATGAACGTCGCGATGGCAATGATAGCGGTGAGCCTGCCCGGCCCGAGAAAGGCTCCTAGCATCATCGCCGAAAGGATCGGCGGCAGCGCAAAGACGACGTCGCAGGCCCGCATCAGCAGAGCTTCAAATGTTCCCCGTACGGCGGCGGCCGAGATACCGGCGATCGAACCCAGCGTTCCGCCGATTGCAACCGCGGCAATGGCGATCGAAAGCGAGTTCCAACACCCGACCATCATCATCGAGAGGACATCCCGGCCAAACTGGTCAGTGCCGAGAATGCCGAACGCGAAAGGCGGCTGCAGCTTGTGAATGATCTGCATCTTCGCCGGCGGCAGCGGCGTCCAGACCAGCGACAACAGCGCAATGGCGACGAGAAGCAGGATGATGCCGCCGCCGACCACGAGATTCGTTCTCCGGCTAATTTCGAAACGCCGGCGCCTGAGACTGACTTGTTGGGATGTGATGGGCGTCATGTCAAACGCCCTTCCGCAGCCGTGGATCGATTGCCAGATGGGACAGATCGACAAGGAAGTTCATGACAATCACGAGCCCGGCAAAGAACAGCACCACATCCTGCATGACGATGATGTCACGCTGCGACAACGCTTGATAGGCAAGCCGACCGAGACCCGGAAGATTGAAGACGTTCTCGACCAATACAGCACCCGCGACCAAGAAGGTGAACTGAAGACCGAGGATCGTCAGAACGGGAACAAGGGCATTCGGAACCGAGTGACGCCAGAGCACGCGTTGTGCCGAGAGCCCCTTGGCCACAGCGGTTCGAGTGAAATCCTCGTGCAGGGTCTCCAGCACGGCGGAACGTGTAACGCGCGTGAGGACGGCCGCCTGCGGCAAGGCAAGCGCGACGGCGGGCATGAGAAGTGCCTTCAGCGCGGGCCAAATGCCAGAACTCCACCCTGGGAATCCGCCGGCCGGCATCCAACCAAGTGCCGACGAAAACAGCATGATCAGCAGCAGCGCCACCCAGAAACCGGGAACGGCGATGCCGATCTGAGAGAAGATCGAAGCAATCACGTCGGGCACGCCGCCGCGATGCGATGCTGCAAGAACACCGAGGGGTATAGCGATGACAACGGAGAGGACGATTGCCACAAGTGCCAGGGGCAGCGTCACCGCCAGCCTCTCAAGGATCAGCCCGGCCACCGGGACGCCATAGGTGTAGGATTGGCCGAGATTGCCGCGCAGCACCCCGGCCAGCCATTCGCAATAGCGCCACAGCAGCGGCTGATCGAGCCCGAGTTCATGGCGCAAGGCGGCGAGCGTTTCCGGCGAAGCCGACGTGCCGAGCATGATGGAAGCGGGATCACCCGGCAGCAGATCCATCACGGCAAAAATCAACAGCGAAACGACAGCGAGCGTAACGATGAGACCAGCGAGGCGACGGGACAGAAGCGCTATCATTTCACGTCCGGTTCTACTCGCCGCCTCACCATCTCATTCACCCGCAATCAGTCTTCCCAGGAGACGTTCGTCAGGACGTTCGACGGAATGGGCTCGTTCTCCCACAGACCCTTCAGTTTCTTGTCCCAGACGCCCAGCTTGGGCATAACGAAGAGATAGAGCGCCGGAACATCCTCGGCCAGAATCTTCTGGGCATCGCCGTAGATGCTGGCCTGGGCCGCCGGATCCGAGGTTTCCTGCAGCTTCTTCATCAGCGCGTTGAAAGCCGGATTCTTGTAGTTGAAGTAGTAGGGGTCGCGTGCGTAGATGTCGATGTCGAGCGGTTCGGCGTGGGCGACGATTGTCATCTCGTAGGCGCGGTCCTTCATGACGTCCTGCACCCACTTGGCTGGAAACTCGGTCGGCTCGATGTTCATCGTCACGCCGATTTCGGCGAGCATTGCCTGCATGACCTGTGCGCTTCGTGGCGCATAGGCCATTTGCGGCGACTTGATCGTGAAGGTGAAGCCGTTCGGATAGCCGGCTTCGGCAAGCAGTGCCTTGGCCTTTTCGGGATCGTAGGGCAAGACATCGGTGAGATCGACATAGCCGGGATCGTTCGGCGTGTAGTGGCTGCCGATCGGCGTGCCGAGCCCTGACCAGGCGCCATCGATGACCGTCTTGCGGTCGATTGCCATCATCAGCGCCTGGCGCACACGCTTGTCGTCGAAGGGCTTCTTGGCGTTGTTCATGCCGGCCACGACCTTAAGCTCGGTGTTGCCGATCTTGGTCGCAAGCTTTGCGTCACCATCAAAGGAGCTCATCAGTTCCGGTGCCGCGAATTCCGGAATGGCGTCGACGTCACCCGACTTCAGTGCCGCCGCCTGGGCCTGCGGATCGGCGATGAAGCGGAAGGTCACTTTATCGAGCTTTACCGCGACGTCCTTGTTCCAATAGTCGGGGTTCTTTTCCAGCTCGACCTTGTCGCCCTTCGCCCAGTTGACGAATTTGAACGGACCGGTGCCGACAGGAGTCGTCTTGTCTGCCGCTGCAGACTTCGGGCCGACCATGACGGATGCTGGCCAACCGAGCCAATAGAGAAGGCTTCCAGTCGGCGCGGAAAGCTTGAGGACGAGCGTTTCCGGGTCTGGCGTCTCGATGGAAGCAATAGAGGCGAAGAAGCGCTTTTGCGGGTTCACCGAGTCGGCTCCGCGGGCGCGGTCGAGCGCGAATTTCGCAGCAGTCGAATCGAAGGACTCGCCATCGTGAAATTTGATACCGGCTTGCAGCTTGAACGTATAGGTGAGGCCGTCAGGAGAGACGTCCCAGCTCCTGGCGAGCTGCGGTTGCACCTTGCCGGCCTCGTCAATCGCAACAAGCCCTTCGAAGACGTTCTGCCAGGTCACCTGACCGATTGCGACGGGAGCGGCGATCGTCGGATCGAGGCCCGTCGGTTCCACAGTCATGCCGAGGGTCAGCGTGGTTTTGGCTGCTTCCGCTGGGCTAAGTCCAAGCAAGACAAGGCCGACGGAAGCGGCCGCGCCGAGATAAAGTCGCCGAACAAGCCGCGCCGACGGCGCGCGCGAAACCATGATCATTCTGTTCCCCTGTCTGGCCGCCGCCGCAGCAACGACCTTTTAAGCGCTAAGGTGTCATTGCCCGAGTGCACACACAATGACAATTATGTGTTCTCAGTGTAGCCGAAAGTGCTACACTCGAAGAGCGGTCCCGAGCAAGTCTCCGTGGCACTAATCTTTTGGCCGCGAACCTGCAGCAGCGCGCTCGCGCATGAACCGCTCGATAAAATCGACGAGTTTCGTTGCCGCGAAGGAAAGCTGGCGGTCAGGGGCGACACAAAGATCGACATAGGTGCGTATCGCGCTCTTGCCGGCCAAGGGAATGGCGCGGAGTTGCCCTGCCTCGATCTCGCGGCGGACAGCCAAAGCGGGCAGCAGCGTAACCGCCGCACCGCTCAAAACCAGCTCCTTCAGCATTTCGAGTGAGCTGGTAACGAACACCGGCTCGACATCCAAGCCCTCTTTCTCGACGCGGGCATCGAAGGCCTGGCGAAAGCTGAAGGACTGATCGGGGAGCGCCAGGGAGTAGTCGGCAATATCCTTCAGCTGAATCTCCGACCGATCCGCGGCGGCGTGTGCCGGGGCAACGATCAGATCATAGGCGATTTCCGAACGCAGCCGTACTTTCGTGCCGGAGAGTGGTGGTGCGAACAGCGTTACGGCGATATCGGCCTCGGCGCCATTGACTGCTTCGATTGCCTGCCGTGCGCTCGTTATCGCGACCTCGAAACGCAGCTTCGGATATTTCAGGCTGAACTCGGCCAGCGCCGGGGCAAGCAGATTGGCAACGGTGGCACCGTTGGCATAAATGTTGACCTTGCCGCGCTGCAGCCCTTTCAAGTCCTCGATGAGCTGACCGACATGATCGAGTTCGCGAAGCGTGCGCCCCGCACGCGCCGCAAGCAACTCGCCTGCCGCCGTCAATTTCACACCGCGGGCGCTGCGCTCCACAAGCGGCGCGCCGAAGTGATACTCGAGATTCTCGATCTGCCGGCTGATCGCCGTCGGGGCAACGTTCAGATTCTCCGCAGCCTGGCGCATGGAGTTGGTACGCACCAGCTCGTCGAAATACATCAGGGCACGGATCTGCATGTTATGGTCTCCGCCGCTTCAGGCAATATCGCCCTGTTTAGGCGATATTGCGCGATCCGGGTAGCGGTCTCGCCAGGCTTGCTGCGCGCCAGGAACTGGGAGCGCGGTTGCCTCGTAGACGCCACGCGCGACGGCGCGCGCCAGTACTGTCGTGGCAAAGTGGCAAAGTTCGAGAAAGACGGGTAGATCGGGTCGCTGCTTCCTGCCGGTGGAGGCGGCAAATACGGTATCGCCGTCCAGTGGCAGATGAGCTGGCAGCAGGGCGCGTGCGAGGCCGTCATGCGCCATGATCGCCAGCCGGTGTGCCTCCTGCTTGGTCAGGTCGGCATCGGTAACAATTGCGGCGATCGTCGTCGCTGTGGTGTTCATGCCCTTCAGCCGCATGCGGGTATGGTCCTCGGTAATCGGCGCTGGCAAGCCGAGGCCGCCGAACTCTTGGTTCTGCTCGAACGGTGCCGACCAGAAATGCGGCCCCTCTCCCACAGTCGCCGACCCGAGAGCATTGACGGCAACGATCGCCGCAATTCTCAGGCCGGCACTCGTCTCAGCGCTTGCCGAACCGAGCCCGCCTTTGAACGTCGCCGTCGTCGCGCCCGCGCCCGCACCGACAGTTCCAAGCGCAAAGCGCCCCTTCGCCGCCGCCTTGAAAGCCTCGTAGCCCATGTCGCGATAGGGCGACTGCACGCCCCAGTCTTTGTCACCGCCGTTGAGAAGGTCCATCAGGATTGCCTGGGGAACGATCGGCACCCTGACATCCCCGACGGGGAAGCCACGGCCGGCTTCGCGGAGACCCGCCTGAACGCCGCCTGCCGCGTCGAGACCGAAGGCAGAGCCGCCGGAAAGAACGAAGGCATCGACGGCACCGACCGTCATCGAAGGATCGAGGAGCGCCGTGTCGCGACCGCCGGGTGCGCCGCCCAGCACGACGCCCGAGGCCGTTGCGGGCTCATCGAAGATGATGGCGGTCACGCCGGAGCCCAGCGTCAGATCCGTCGCGTTTCCAATGGAGACGCCTTCAATATCGGTGATCAGATTGAACACGCGCACCATCCTCGTTCAGCCAAGAGCGCGCGATAGGACCGCAATGGCGGTCAAAAGACAAGACCGGCCTCACCTCTGGGTAAGACCGGTCTGAAATCTGTCAGGGCTGGTTAAGCCACGCCTCATGCAGTCAGGCATGGAGGGGCTTCGGGTGACGGCGGGTCATCAGGTCATGGATGGCAAGCTTCACTTCCGCCGGTGAGCTGAAATGCTGCTCGTCCAGGTCGTGAACGTGAAACTTCACTGCAATGAACTTCAACCGGTTCTCATCCGGGATGACGATCCCGACGGGAACGCCTGCATACTCGATTACTTCTTTTTTCATGCGTAGAACTCCTGCCGCGCGGTATGCGCTGGCGATGGCGAATTGACTTGTCTGATTCCGGTAAGGGGTGGACGAAGGTCACATTCGACAGTTCGGGCGGGAGAGGGCGCCCGGACGGTCATTGCTAAGCACCGATCGCCCAAGGAAATTGGCGAGAGTATCGATATCAGTCATGTCTCGTTCCTTTCTTTGGCGTTGCGCTTGCTTGAGGCCCTGGCGATGCAGGACCGGCGATGACTGCGCTATTAATCTACTTTATTGGTAGACTATAATGCGCAATCTACCAGAAACATATTCCGAAACGTGTCAAAATATCGACCATTCGGAAAATTTCATTCCATCACACTCGAATTGCCTACAACAACTATACCAAGTCTTTATGCAATTCGCGTGACAGTCCGAAGCTCTCTTTCGATCACGGAGCAGACATAGGAAGTGCTGCTGATTCCGGCAATGGTGCATTTGATTAAAAAGTGCAAAGCCGCGAAATGACCGAAATGGTTAATGCCGCGGAATACGGCCTACCACCCCTCAGAGAGCACCTTTTCCAGCGTCTCGACGAAGAAATCTGCACTCTCCGGAGAGAGGCAGAGAGGCGGCTTGATCTTCAACACATTCAGGTGATCGCCGGTCGGCTGCATCAGGACGCCGAGATCGAGAAGCCGGCCGCAGATTGCCGCAGTCTCTTCTGTGGCCGGCTCGAGCGTCGTTCTGTCGCGGACCAACTCGAGGCCGAGATAAAGCCCCATGCCATGCACGGCGCCGACGATCGGGTAGCGCTCGATCAGTGCAACGAGACGACCCTTGAGATAGTCACCGACGCTGCGTGCGTTCTCCTGAAGCTTTTCGTCAGCCATGATATCGAGCACGGTCATGCCGACCACGCAACTGACGGGACTGCCGCCGGTGGACGAGAAGAAATAACCCTCTTTCTCCAGCGATTCGGCGATGGCTTTAGTCGTAATCACAGCGCCCAGCGGATGCCCATTTCCCATGCCCTTGGCGATCGTGATGATATCGGGGACGACACCCTGCTGCTCAAAGCCCCAGAAATGATGCCCAAGCCGTCCGTAGCCCACCTGCACCTCGTCGGCGATGCAAACGCCACCACGAGCGCGGACCTGCCCATAGACACCGGCCAGGTAACCGTCCGGCAGCGATATGCCGCCAGCATTCCCGTAAACCGGTTCCGCTATGAAGCCCGCCAGACCCTCACCCTTTGCATCGATGGCCTCAAGGGCTGCAAAGACGGCGTCCAGATAACCCGTTGCTGATTCCGAACCGCGGAACGCACCGCTGTAGGTGTTTGGCGAGAGAACGGCATGCACCCAGTCTGGCCGTGTCGTCAGGGCCTGCGGATTGTCGGCGATTGAGGTTGAAACAGCATCGCTCGCGACCGACCAGCCGTGATAGGCCTCAAGCAAGCAAAGCGTCTGCCTGGCGCCGGTATGAGCCCAGGCGAGCCGCAGCGCGAGATCGTTCGCCTCCGACCCGCTGTTGACAAGGAAGACGGTATCCAGCCCCTCAGGGGCAAGGGATGCGAGGCGCTCCGAGAATTCGGCGATGGCGGCATAGTGGAAGCGCGAATTGGTGTTCAATCGCAACCATTGCTCGCTGATCGCTTCGGCCAGGCGCGGGTGGCCATGACCAAGCATGGTGACGTTGTTGAGCATATCGAGGTAGGCACGGCCCTCGACATCAAACATATGCTCCTTCCAGCCGCGCTCCATCTGCGGCGCCGCCCGGTAGTAATTCTTCTGCGGCTTTGCGAGATGGGCCTGCCGGAGCGTGAACAGCTCCGCCGAGCGCGGCTTCGGGGCATTCACGTCGGGGCCAAGAAAGGCGGTAGGTGACGGGCATAGCTCCGACCAGGCGTCCGCTTCCTCGGGCGCGCAAAACAGCGGAGGCTCGTTCGCCGGCAGGGTGGAGAGCTGCACGCGCAACCCTCCAAGAGATCCGTCTTCACCGGACACAGTCCCGATCGGCTGCCCTGCCTCTACCTCCGCTTCATCCTCAAGCGAAGGCTCGATTCCGTCGAGATGCAGGCTGATACCCTCGCCCGCCAGGATGAAATGGTGATTCTTCCGACTCACCCTCCCGGCAAATGGAGCCGCAATCATGCTGCCGCCTGCCAGGCAAATGTCGGAATGCAATGTGAAGGTCGAAGACGCCGTGGCGCTATTTAGTCTCGCCCGCGACAATCGGTATTCGCCGTAGCGCGTTGCCGCCGTGCCGGTCTCGGCGGCCGCGCGGGCAAGCAGCCGCCAATCCATGTCGGCCTGCGACCAGTTGCCCGCAGCGAAATGTGGGCTCTGGACACCGAGGTCAACGAAAGAAATGGTCGCTGTGTCGACATCGGGCAAAAGCGGTTGCCAGCCCTCCGTCGACAGCGGGGGAACTCCCGCGCCGACCGCCTTGAGGACGGCGATCTCCATGAATTCATAGGGAACAGAGACGGCGGCATCGAATATTCGGCGCTCCAACTCGAGATTGCCGCGAACATAGTCGTTCTCCGGGTCGATCGAGATCTGCTGCTCGCTGCTGGCGACAAGGATGACCGCGCGAGCAACGACCAGAGGCCAAAGGGCGCGCAGCTCCTCTTCCGTGAGCGGATAGACCTCATGATAGGCCTTCACGGCAGGCAGAATGTAGAGCGGGTTGCCGTCAGCCTGATGCAGCAGCGAGGCACAGGTGACCGCCAAGTCCCCGATCAGCCAGCCGCGGATGATATCACCGAAATCGATGACGCCGGCGGGAACCAAATGGCCACGCTCGTCGCGACGACTGACGACGTTGTCACCGGTCACGTCGTGATGCACGGCCTGCAGACGCAAGGACGGCGCGAGCGGCTGGATTCGCCGCACGGCTGATACCATCGTCTTGGCGATGCGATCGCGTGCTGCGCTATCGGTGATCGCCGATAGCAGTTGCACGGCAACCGGCCCGGCACGGCGCAAATCCCATTGCAGGCTGCGATCAAGACCGGGATGCGTGAAATCGGCAAGTGACTGCGCCAGACGGGCGCAGAGGGCTCCAAGTGCAGCGACCGACTCCGTCGGCAAGTGCTTGCGATGCGTCAGCCCCTCGCCTTCCAGGTATTCCAGCAAACGAACCTGGTAGGTCTGGTCGCGGACAGTCACAGCGACGATGTCCTGCCCGTCGCTCGACGGGATGACCCGCGGGACGCGTGGCGCACCCTCCTTCATGCTGATGTGATGGATCGCGGCGTTCTGTGCCTCGAGCTCCAGCGTCTCGTAGGCCACGTGGCATATCTTCAGCACATAGCGATGCTCGCCCGTGTCCAGGCGGTAGGTGCGATCCTGCTGGCTGCCGAGTTCGGCGATCGTTCCCGACAGGCCATAACGCGACTGAAGAATGTCGCCGGCTTCCGCGGCCGTCACGTCAGGGCGTGGCAAGGTCGCGCGATCGGCAGGCGTCTCGTCAGTCATGGCATCCCCCGCGGCATGATTCGATTGTGCAGACTAAGCAGATAATCGAATCGTTACCATCGGCAAGCGAGTAGGTCGCTCCCGCAACCGCAACTCCGCCACTGCGATCAGCCCATGCGCTCCGAGGCGTAGCTGCCAGGGCTTGCCGGGAAGACGATGGTGCGGTTGCCGTTCAGGAAGACACGGCGATGGATGTGAGCATGGATGGCGCGAGCCAGCACCTGGCTTTCGACGTCGCGGCCGATGGAAACATAGTCTTCGGCGCTCTGGGCGTGGGTGATGCGCGCCGTGTCCTGCTCGATGATTGGACCTTCATCGAGATCCGCGGTGACGTAGTGCGCGGTCGCGCCAATCAGCTTCACGCCGCGCTCGTAGGCCTGCTTGTAGGGGTTGGCGCCCTTGAAGCTCGGCAGGAACGAGTGATGGATATTGATGATCCGGCCGGACATCTTGCGGCACATTGCGTCGGAAAGAACCTGCATGTAGCGGGCGAGGACGATCAGCTCGGTGCCGGTCTGATCCACGAGGTCGAGCAGCTGGGCCTCGGCCTGAGGTTTGTTTTCCTTGGTCACCTTGATGTGGTGGAAGGGAATATCGTGGTTCACCACCACCTTCTGATAATCGAAGTGATTGGACACCACGCCGACGATGTCGATCGGCAGCGCGCCGATCTTCCAGCGGTAAAGCAGGTCATTCAAACAGTGACCGAAGCGCGACACCATCAGCAGCACCTTCATGCGGCTGTCGCCAGCATGGACTTCGGCATTCATGTCGAACTTCTCGGCGACCGGCTTGAAGCCTTCCTTGAGTGCAGCAAGGCCGACGCCCTCTTCCGAAATGAAGCTGACGCGGGTGAAGAACTTGCCGGTATCGAGGTCATCGAACTGCGAGGAATCGATGATGTTGCAGCCCTGATCCGCCAGGTAATTCGCAATCGCCGCCACGATCCCGCGCGTCGACTTGCACGTCACCGTCAATACATAGCTCGTCATCTGTTCCGTCCTTCTCGCGCCGCCTGTCGGTCGGCTGCTTAGATCAAAGCGAAAGTCACGGATAGATCACCGCGCCTTCATTCATGCAACCATCTTGAGAGCAGCCATCAGAAGCTTGCAGGTTCTTAGCGTCTCTTCGTCGCATCAACTTACGACAGAGCACGTAGAATTCCGTTCCGCTTGCGTCGTCAAGACGCGTATCCCCGCCGTGGCGGCAGTACGGCTCGCCGCGGACGAGGTCACGTTTTCGAGATCGGAGCCTGCGGAATGAGCAGCTCGCTTGATGCAAACGATGGGCGCGCCTACATCGACAGAAGAGAGATCAATTCGGATCCGGCAAAATGCGGTTCGCAAGAGCGTTGTCGATAGCCTTGGCAGCCGGCGCAGGCCTGGCGCCGGCCGCGAGCCATGCCGCGGACTGGCAGCGCGCCGGCCAGGTGCCGGCACAATCGGCCTATCCCTACGCCAACCTGCCGGGCGTCAAGGCACAACCGGACCCGAAGGACGAGGAACAATACAGTTGCCGGACGGAAACACGGCCGCTGCGGCGTTCCTATGACAAGATCTTCCGGACCGGCGGCCTGCCGACCCTCGTCTATGTCTGCGATCGTGACGGCGTGGAAAGCGTCGGGACGCAGGTGCCGTTGCGCGGGCACTACCAGCCGGTTCGCTGAACGTGAGTGAGACATCAAGGTAAGGGCGGAGGCTGATGCACCTCAAAGGGGCGCTGTCATGACCGCAATCAGCGGCCCGATCAAAGCCGTTACCGGCGTTGATGATACTTTTAAACAGGAAGCCGTTGGTACCGGCTTTCACTCTGATTTTGCTTGGGAATGGTGCCCAGAAGAGGACTCGAACCTCCACACCCTTTCGGGTACCAGCACCTGAAGCTGGCGCGTCTACCAATTCCGCCATCTGGGCGACGGAGAGCCATGTACGGGGGTGGCCTCTTGCTGTCAACAGGGTTTTTGAAGTTTTCCTGACAGCCCGCAAAAAAGTTCTTGATGAGTGCGTATGTTGATGGCGGTGCAATCTGAGACGGCGGTAGCGGTCGGCGCGATC
Source organism: Rhizobium cauense (assembly GCF_019511525.1). Taxonomy (GTDB): domain Bacteria; phylum Pseudomonadota; class Alphaproteobacteria; order Rhizobiales; family Rhizobiaceae; genus Rhizobium; species Rhizobium cauense. Next base: position 501,393 of record NZ_JAEUAT010000001.1, read on the forward strand.
CGCCCTATATGTATCGGCAAGAAAGGATCGTTCGATGCCCGGGCTTCACAATCTTTGTCTGATCGCGTTCTTCTCCGTGCTGCCCTGCGCCGCGTTTGCGATGCCGCTTGGCGCCCTTTCACCCGTTGCCCGCGAATCGGACATCGTCCGCGTGGGGTCGACGATGTGCGATGCACGCGGCTGCTTCACCTTTGGGCCGGTACAGTCGTTTCGTCCGTCCTATGTGCAGCCGAATTACCGGCCGCCGATCAACACTGGCCCGACCTACTATCGGCCGGGAGCGCGGGGGCCCGCACCACTTTATTATGACCCGCCGCCCGTGCGCACGGTGCAGCCGCAAGCACAGGGACGAAAGTTCCATGTGGAATGGTGCCGTAACCAATACCGCAGCTACAATCCGAAGACCGACCGGTTTGTGACTTTCGAGGGCATCTACAGGACCTGCAATTCGCCGTATGACTAGTGGCTCAGCTTTCCAGTGACGCTCGATCGACATGACCGAGATCGCGGCCGGGCTCGATGATGTCGCGCACGCGCTGCTTCAATTCCTTCGGGCCGGGAAAGCCGCCATCGCGCTTGCGCTCCCAGATGAGATCGCCATCCACCCGGATTTCGAAGTTGCCGCCGGTGCCGGGAATGAGCGCTACTTCGCCGAGGCTGTCGGTGAAGGTCTGCAGAAGTTCCTGCGCCATCCAGCCGGCGCGCAGCAGCCAGTTGCATTGGGTGCAGTAGAGGATCGTCACGCGGGCTTTCTTGTCGCTCATGTCAGGGCTTCCTTTCATCATCCGATTTAAGAACTGCCGAAGCGTGGCGCAATCCATATTGCAATCAGGAAGCGCTTGGTGTTCCTCTCCGGGTCGAAGATCGCAGAGGAGATGCCGATGCGGGTCGCCGTTATCGAGAACATGAAAAGCACGCCGCTCGGCTCGCTGGGAACGGCGCTCTCGGAGGTTAATGCCGAGGTTGAGCGCTTCCGCCCTTGGATCGACGGCAAGCTGCCCACAGGCAGTGCCGATCACGACGCGCTCGTGGTGCTCGGCGGTGAGCAGAATGCGATCGATGACGCCAACTATCCCTATCTCCCAGCCCTTGCGCAGTTGATGCGGGACTTCGCCGAGGCTGACAAGGCCGTGCTCGGCATCTGCCTCGGTGCGCAGATCCTGGCGCGCGCCTACGGTGCGGAGAACCAGCTGAATGCCAGACTGGAGTTCGGCTGGCACTCAGTCAGCAAGTCCGTCGAAGGTCAGACCGACCCGCTGCTTTCCGGGCTTGCGGACGACTTCACCACATTCCAGTGGCACAGCGATACGTTTACACTGCCAATTGGCGCCACGCGTCTCGCCGCCAGCAATCTCGCGCAGAACCAGGCGTTTCGCATTGGCCGCGCAGCCTATGGCACGCAGTTTCATTTCGAGGCCAGCGCATCTGTCATCGATAGCTGGAAGGGCGAGTTTGCCGCTTCCATCGAGCAGATGGAGCCCGGCTGGCATGAACGCTACGAGGCGCTTGCCGCCGCCCATGCCGCGGCCTGGGATGCGAGCGGCCTCGCAATCGGGCGCAACTGGGTGCGCATGATCCGAGCGGAAGCGCGGTTGGAACTCAAGGGAGCCGTCGCCAGCCGCTAAGCCGGCGACGCTGATTTTGCATGTCGTAGCTGGCTACGTGGCAGAACGGATCCAGACGAGCATTTCGCCGGGCGCGCGGTTGTCCCACAGATGGTAGGGCACAAAGCGCGCCGTCCCCTTCCCGGTTGCCGGCGGCTTGGTCCGATAGAGCGTCGTTCCCCAATCCGACTCATCCCTGGTCACCGGGATATCGAGGGCAACCGCGCCACCGAGCTCGGCAATCTCCGCCGTCTTTGCCGACAGATCCTCGCCAAGCCGGATGCCGTTTAGGCCTGCCCCGTTATCCGTCGCCTCGACACAATAGACGAGCGGGCCACGCATCACGGCAGCCCGCCCGGCGTCCTGGCGCACCAGCGGATTTGCCCAAAGCGCGCGCGCTTCCAGCGGGATGTTCAGGTCGATCTTGTCGCCGTCGCGCCACTCGCGTTCAATGCGGGCGTAGCCATCGACGTCGACCGAAGCAATGTTGATCGCCTCCCCGTTGACCGCAAGCGTTGCGCCATTCGCCCATTCCGGGATACGCAGCGAAACCGCAAAGCGGGCCGCCGTGCTTGCCTTGATGTCGAAGTGAACGGCACCGTGCCAGGGGTAACGGGTCTTCTGGGTCAGTTCGACGTTCGAGCCTGCGACCTTGAACCGCGCCTTGCCCTCACCGTAGAGGTGGACGGCAATCTCGTCTTCGGCGACGCCATACATGTAGGAGCCGATCGAGGCGAGCAGGCGGGCAATGTTCGGCGGGCAGCAGGGGCAATGGTGCCAGGTCCAGCGGTGATGCTTGCCGGCGCTTTCCAGCGGGTTGTCATAAAAGAAGGTCTTGCCGTCGAGCGAGAGGCCGGTCATGGCGCCGTTGTAAAGCGCCTGTTCCATGATATCGGCATAGCGGCGGTTCGGGCCGCGTCCGAGCATGCGGTTTGCCCAGAATACCAGACCGACGGAAGCACAGGTCTCGGCATAGGCGCTTTCGTTCGGCAAATCATAGTAGTCGGTGAAACCTTCATTGGCGGCTGCCGGCCCGATGCCGCCGGTGACATACATCTGCCTGGTCGTCAGATCGTCCCACAAGACTTCTAGGGCGCCGGTGAGGCTGTCGTCGTTGTACTCCGTCGCGATGTCGGCCATGCCGGAATAGAGATACATTGCGCGAACGGCGTGGCCCACAACCTTCTTCTGCTCGCGAACCGGCTGATGAGCCTGGCCGTACTCATAGGTCTTCTGGTGAAAGTCCGCTGCACTGCGGCCATCGCGGGCCGCCTCGTCGGTGAAGAAGTGCGGCTCGGTTCCGCGCTCATCGACGAAGAACTTGGCGAGATCCAGATACTTTTTCTCGCCGGTCACGCGGGCAAGTTTGACCAGTGCCAGTTCGACTTCCTCGTGGCCGCAATAGCCGGGGATCTTGCCCGGGCCGTGACCGAAGACGGTAATCATGTAATCGGCAAAACGGCACATGATGTCGAGCAGCTTGCGCTTGCCGGTGGCTTGATAGTAGGCGACCGCGCCTTCCATCAGATGACCGGCGCAATAGAGTTCGTGGTGGTCGCGCAGGTTGGTCCAGCGACGCTCGGGCTGAACCCGCTGGAACCAGGCGTTCACATAGCCATCCTTGTCCTGCAGCTTCTCGTACATGTCGATGATGGCATCGACCCGGGCTTCCAGTGCGGGATTGGCACGACGATAGAGCGAATAGGCCACCGTCTCGATCGACTTGCCGAGATCACTGTCCCAGAACATCTGCGTCGATCCGCCCCAGGGACCGATCGGAATGACAACTCCGGGGCTCGGCTTGGTAACATCAATCGCCTGCAGCATGCCGGCTTCGACGCAACGATCCAACAGCGTTTCAGCGGTGCTGTCGCAGATCGCATCCTGGCGTTCCCCGAACAGGCCGTGCACGTCGACATCCGGCACGGGAAGCGGGCGAAACTGGCGGTCTCTTTTCAACTTGTTCATGGCTTGATCCATCTTTCTTCAGAAGTCATTTCACCGCGCCGGCCATCAGCCCGCGCATGTAGTAGCGTTGCAGAAGCAGGAAAACGATGAGGCACGGGATCGTCATGACAGCGACACCCGCCTGCACGGCGCCCCAGTTGATCGCCCCAAGGCGGCCGGCGCGCACGGCCATCATCAGGACAGGCAGCGTGTATTTCTCGTTGCTGGAAAGCAGCACGAGCGCGGCGAGGAATTCGTTCCAGGCATTCAGGAAGGCGAAGATTGCAACCGTTGCGACACCCGGCAACACAAGCGGTAACAAGACCAGCACGAGCAACTTCAGGTCGTGAGCGCCATCGATGCGCGCCGCTTCCTCGATCTCCTTCGGTACCGCATCGAATGCGTTGCGCATCATGAACACGGAAAACGGCAGCTGCAGCGTCACGTAGACCAGCGTCAGACCAAAGAGCGAATTGTTGAGCCCGAGCTTGGCGAGGATGATGAACAGCGGCGTGAGGATCGACTGGAATGGGATCATCAGCGTCGCGATGATCAGGATGAAGAAGACGTTCTTCATCGGAAAGCGATAGCGCGAGAAACCGTAGCCCGCGAGCAGGCTGATCACCACGGTCAGCACGACGGTTGCAAGCGACACAATGAGCGAATTGAGGGTGTGCTGCCAGATGCCGGCGCCGAAACTGTCCAGCGAGCGATAGGAATCGAAACTGATGCCGTTCGTCGGCCATGGCGGCAGCGGCGGCAGCCGCGCCTCGGTGCCATGCCGGAGCGAGGCGAGCAGCGTGATGACAAACGGAGCGAGAAAGAAGATGGCAATGGCTATGCCGGTGCCGTGATAGGCGGCTTGACCACGGATTTCACGGCTTCTCTTGCGACCGGTGACGAGGCTCATCAGCGCTCCTCCCCGACACGCAGCAGCCAGAGCTGCACGACGCTGATGACGAGGAGAATGGCGAGAAGCGCAATCGACAGCGCCGCGCCGTATCCGAGATTGAAGGACACGAAAGACTGGTTGAATATATAGTAGACGACGGAGATCATTCGGTTCTGCGGTCCGCCGGAGGTCATGATGTAAAACTGATCGAAGGCGAGGATCGACCCCGTTACGGAGATGATCAGGGCAAGCGCGATCGTCTTGCGCATCAACGGCAGTGTCAGAAACCGGAAGCGCTGCCACCAGCTTGCACCGTCAACGACGGCCGCCTCCGTCAGATCGGCTGGGATCGCCTGAAGCCCTGTCAGCAGGATGATCATTGTAAAGCCGGCTATCTTCCACACGACCATGACGCAGATCGTCAGGAATGCACTGTCGAAGGTCGCGAGTAGATTGGGGCTCTTCTCGACAAGTCCGAGTGCCTTCAAGGCGGGGCCGATGAACCCGCTGTCGACGTTGGCAAGCCACACCCAAAGCAGCGACGCCGAAGCCAGACCGACGACGACAGGAAGAAAGATGACGGTACGATACGTGCTGACGAAAGCCCGCTGCCGCTCGACAAAGAGGGCAAGCGGAAAGGCAACCGCGAAGATCAGGATCGTCACGATGACCGTATAGTAGGCGGTGAAGTTCAGCGCCGCGACGAAGCGACCGTCATTGAACATGCGGAAGTAGTTGTTGAAGCCGATCCAGCGCTGGGCACCCATCAGGGGCCAGTTGTGAAGGCTCATCCAGGCGGTGAACCCGACCGGGAGCACGAAGAAAACGATCACCAAAAGCATCGCCGGAGCGATGTAGAGGAGGCCCGTCCATTCCGGTCGTGGGGTACGTCTGCGCACGCATGCAATCTGCTTTTGACCCGTCACGGTCATCGAAACACTCCGCATCATTCCTGGTAAAATCGGCCGGAGGACTGCCACCGCCCTCCGGCCACGGCCGCCGGGAGATTATTGGCCGCTGTCAATGATGGACTGCATCTCCGACTGCGCATTCTTGAAGGCGCCGTCTACGTCGTCACCGAAGATGGCAGCGTTCGTGAAGGTCGCCCATGGACCGTTGGCGCTGTTGATCAGATCGTTGAACTGCAGCGTGTAGGGGGTCTTGGCGACAGAGATCGCCTTCAGGCCGACCTGCAACCTCGGATCGAGGCCTTCGAGCACCTTGTCGGCGATATCACCACGGGTCGGCAGGCTGCCGTACTTCGCCATGATCTTCTGGCCGTCCATCGAATAGATGTATTCGAGGAACTCCTTCACGGCATCGATCTTCTTGGTGCCCTTCGTGATGACAAAGTTGTCGCCGCCGGCAAACGAGGACGGGTTGCCGTCAACGCCCGGGATGAGGGTCACGCCGAAGTTGATGTCGGGATGCTCTGTAACGAGCGTGCCGATCGCAAACGCGCCGAGGCTCTGCTGGCCTATCTTCCCGTTGGTGAAGGTCAGGAAGTTGGCACCGTTGTCGCTGGCGGCGCTGGCCGGGACAAGGTCCTTCTTCACCATGTCGCGATAATAGTCGACCGCCTTGCGCATCTGCGGCGTATCGAGCGTCGCCGTCTTGCCGTCGGCCGACAGGATATCGGCACCTGCACCCCAGGTCAGCGGCGTGAAGGTGAAGATCATGCAGCCGCCGCAGCCGCCGCCGGAGAAATAGAAGCCGTAGGTATCGTCACCCACCTTGCGGATCTTCTCGGCGTTGGCCGTGATTTCCTCCCAAGTGGCAGGCGCCTTTTCGGGATCGAGGCCAGCCTTCTTGTAGAGATCCTTGTTCCAGGCGAAGACCGAGGTTTCGACCGACAGCGGCAGGCCGTAGATGCGATCCTGATAGGTGCCGAGGCGGACGTGCGAGGGCGACAGCGAATTGAAATAGGGCAGCTTCTTTGCCCAATCCGTCAGGTCCTCCAACTGCCCCGCGGCGGCAAAGGCCGGGTTATAGATGAGGTCCATTGACAAGGCATCCGGCGCCTGGCCGCCAGCGATAGCCGTTGCGTATTTCTGGACCAGTTCCGAGAACGGCACCTCGGTCGCGACGACCTGGTTCTCATGGCTGGAATTGTAGGCTTCAACGACTTTCTTGAAGGACTCGCCGATACCGGAACGAACCCACATTTCGACTTTCTCGGCGGCCGATGCTCCGGACACCAGGCATAGGGTGGCAACGCTTGTCGCAGCCAACAGACGCTTAATCATGGCACTCCTCCCAAATTGGCGCTTCTCCTTAGCGCCGGTTCCTCATCTCTTGGGGCTTTGGGCCCCGCATGACTGCCGCACCACGAGGCGGCACGGCAATTTCCTGACACCAGGCTCCACGTGGCGTCCCTCCGCCAGCGCCAGAACCGTCAGACCCGCCTGACGCCCCAGCTCCTTCAACTCCATATCGACGGAGGTGAGCGGTGGCCGCGTCTGACCGGCAACGATTTCCCAATTGTCGAACCCAACCACCGAGACATCCTCAGGCACGCGAACACCGCGTTCGCGCAGCGCATCCACTGCACCACGGGCGATCTGATCGTTGCCGCAGAAGATCGCATCCGGCTTTTCGCCTTCCTCGTTCCAAATCTCGGCGACGGCCTCGTGGCCCCAGGCCTCCGCCCAGTGGCCGAACAAGACGAGCCCTTCGTCACCGATGGCCTCGCGATAGGCGTCCGCGCGCTCGCGAACGGAGAAGAAGCTCTCCGGTCCCGTCACATGGGCAATCCGCCGACGGCCCATCTTCACCAGCCACTCCACCGCCAACCGCGCACCCTGGGCGTCGTCGGAACGGAAGGTGACGCTTGCCGGCGTCCCCTCCGTGAATGCGTAGACGACCGGGACGTGCAGGTTTGACAGATCGACCGGAAGCTGCCGATCCAGGCGCTTGCCGGTAGCGATGATCCCGTCCACCTGCTTTTCGAGCATGGCATCCACGTGAATCTGGCCAAGCGCCGGGTCATCTTCGATTGCGCAGAGAAAAACCGATACACCATGGTCGACGAGCGCGTCGGAAATGCCGGCCATGACGGGCAGCGTGAAGCGCCCGTAGGTGTCGTTAGTCAACAGCCCGATCGTGAAACTGCGCTTGCTGAGCAGGCCACGAGCGAGTGCATTCGGGCGAAAGCCGACCTCGCCGGCAATTCGCTTCACCCGTTCCCGGGTTTCGGCACTCATGCGGCCGGTTCCATTCAGAGCCTTAGAGGCGGTCGAAATACTGACGCCCGCCGCCGCTGCGACGTCGTGGATGGTAATCCGGCCTCTTTTTCCTCCCGCGATATTCACCGCGCGCCTCCTCATTTCCGCATGAGAAAAGCTTTTCCCAACCACAGCGTCAAGTGAGAAAAGGTTTTCCCACGAAAAAATCATACAATTGTCATGGGAACGAAAGACGCTGAGCAACAAAGAAAAATCGCGGCAGGGCCGTACCCGCCGCGATCCAAGGTTCGCCGAGAGGAGGGAACAATCAGCCCTTGATCGTCGCCTTGCCTTCTTCCAGAAGCCGTGCCGCCGCTTCGGCAGGCGTTGTGCGCTCGAATGCAAGCTCATCTGCAAGCGGGCGGAAGACGCGCTGGTCGAATTGCGTCGAACCGAGCGGCGCCGGCGCCGGATACTCGCCGACCTGATCTTTCAGCAAGTTGATGTACTTGATCGTCGCCTGCTCTGTCGGATTGAGGTTCGGGAGAATCGCTTCCCGCACGACAGGCGACATGGGCACGCCACGCTCCACTCCAAGGATCTTGCCCGCCTCGACGTCGTTTACAAAGAAGTCAATGAACTTCGCTGCGGCCTCGCCGTTCTTCGTGGTGCCGCCGACGCTCCAGATCAACGCCGGACGATAGTAGTGACCGGACGGGCCGCCCTTCTTTTCACGCGGCAGCAGCGTGATCGCCAGCTTGTTCTTGGAGATTAGCTGGTAGCCGACGAGCTGATTGGAATAGGCCATGCCCATCGCCGACTTGCCAAGCGCGAGGCAGTTCGTGTCGATGGTGTTCTGGTCGAGCGTCTGGACGTCGGCTGCCACCGTGCCGCCCTTCTTGCGCAGATCTTCCCAGAACGTGTACCAGGCCGTTGCGTCATCAACGTTGAAGCCGAGCTTGCCGTCGGCGTAGAGGCTCTTGCCGCGCTGACGCAGCCAGGCATCGAAGACGTAGGTGTAGCGCGCGCCGTAAGGACCGCCCCAGTAGCTATCCTTGCCTCCCGCTTTCGTCAGTTCGACTGCGAGCTTGGCATACTCATCCCAGGTCAGGTCAGCCGTCGGCACCGGAATGCCTGCCTTTTCGAAGGCCGTCTGGTCAAAGAACAATGCGAAGGAGTTCAGACCGAGACCGATGCCATAAAGCTTGTTGTCGACCGTCGTCAGCTTCAGCATGTCCTTGCCGAATGAATCGACCTTGAGCGTCGAGGGGACGAATTCGTCCAGCGCCAGGCATGCACCGCGCTTGGAATAATCCGAGATTGTTCCCGGCTCGAGCTGGAAGACGTCAGCAATGGCGCGCCCGGCCATTTGCGTGGAAAGCTTCGTCCAGTAGCCGTCGCCGCTCAATGACTCGCCGACGACCGAAACACCGGGATTCTTGCTTTCATAGAGCTTGGCGACATCAAGCGTGCGCTTGGCGCGATCGTTCGACCCCCACCACATGGCACGCAATTTGGCATCCTCGGCAAACGCCGGAATGGAGCTCCCGGCGCCGAAGGCCACCCCGGCAGCGACACCTGCCGAGCCCATCAGAAATGAACGGCGATTGACCTGCATGTTTCATCCTCCTCTTTTTCGCCCCGCCATCCTCCAACAGCTTCGGGCTTATGCGGCGTAGATTACGCAAAAAAATCTTCTATGCAACAAATTATCTTTCGCTTGCAAATTTGCATAATTTGCATAATTTCGACGTTATGAACGACATCAAGACCAAGCGCCTGAGACAGGCCGATATCGCCGCGATGGCTGGCGTGTCCGTATCCACCGTATCCCGCGTGCTCGCCAACGAGCCCGGCATCAGCGAAAACGTGCGCCAGCACATCCTCAAGGTGGCGGCCGACAACGGCTATTCGGCGCGCAGCGCAAGCGGGGCGATGCGCGGCACCCTCGCCCTGATTGCAAGCGACGGCGTCACCGGCGGGCTCAGCGTCTTCTACGAGGGGATCGTCGAAGGACTGCGCGCCGGCGCACTCGATGGAGGCATCCCCTTCGAGGTTCGGCTGATCAGGGAGAACAGAGCGACGCCTGATGTGGTGCACGACTACATGCAGACAGCAGGCGCAGGCGGATTGTTTCTTGTAGGCATCGATCCGAGCGCCGACCTGCGTGCCTGGATAGAGGATGCAGCAATCCCGACGGTACTCGTCAACGGGACCGATCCGCAGCTGCGGATGGACGGCGTTTCTCCCTCGAATTTCTTCGGGGCCCATGCTGCGACCTCTCGCCTGCTGAATGCGGGCCACCGCCGAATTCTGCATCTGACGGGCTCGCATCGCCATACCATTCGCGAACGCGTGCGGGGCTTCACAGCCGCGATCGACGACGTCGACGGCGCCGAGGGGCGGCTCGTGTCGATGACCTTCCATGGCAGCGCAAGCCTTGAAGCACATGAATTGACCGCAGCGGTGCTTGCCGAGAATGCCGGCTTCACCGCCGCCTTCTGCATGAACGATTTCATTGCCGTGGGCGTTCTCGAAGCCGTGACCGAGGCTGGCCTGCGTGTACCTGAAGATTTCGCGATCGTCGGCTTCGACGACCTTCCCTGCGCACTGATGACCAACCCACCGCTATCGACCATGCGCGTCGACCGCGTGGCGCTTGGCAGGGAAGCGGCCGGTCTCATGGTTGCGCGGTTTAAGGATCGTGCCGCCCCTGCCCGCCAGATTTGCCATGCCGTCGTCCCCATTGCCGGCGGCACCGTCCCGCAGTCCCAAGAGAGCAATGCCGATGACCTATGACCCTGCAAGTGCAAATCCGCTCGCCAACAACGCGCTGGAAACGCGCGAGGACATGTCTCGCGCCCTTCGCGACCTGTTCGATCCGTTGCTTCCCTATTTTTCGGCAGGCAATGCGCGTGTGCGGCTCGACGGCGCGGCCGCGCATTTCGATCGTGCTGCGGCCGATCTCGAAGGTTTTGCCAGGCCGCTGTGGGGCTTGGCGCCATTCGGAGCTGGCGGCGGCGAGTTTGCCGAATGGCATCGCTTTGCCGAGGGCATCGCCAACGGCACGGATCCAAAGCATCCGGAGTATTGGGGAACGGTCAGCGGTCGCGATCAGCGCATGGTGGAGCTGGCCGCGCTTGGTTTTGCCTTGGCGCTGGTACCTGAGAAGGTCTGGGAACCACTGGGTGGCCGGGCGCGCGACAATGTTGTTACCTATCTCAAACATGCCCGGCAGTTCGACTATGCCGACAACAACTGGAAATTCTTCCGCATTTTCGTCGACATTGCACTCGACCGCGTCGGCGCCAATTTCGACCGCAGCCGGACCAGACAGTATCTTGAGGAGCTTGAGGGCTTCTATATCGGTGACGGCTGGTACCGTGACGGCAACGTGCGCCGGATCGACCACTACATTCCGTTCGCCATGCATTTCTACGGGTTGATCTATTCCAAGCTCGTCGATGACGACTACGCAAGGCGGTACCGCGAGCGCGCCCTCCTCTTCGCAAACGACTTCAGGCACTGGTTTGGCGCGGATGGAGCGACAATTCCGTTCGGCCGCAGCCTGACCTACCGGTTCGCCTGCGCTGGCTTCTGGTCGGCGCTTGCGTTTGCCGACCTCGAAGCGTTGCCCTGGGGTGAGATCAAGAGCCTTTGCCTGCAGCATCTGCGCTGGTGGAAGGACAAGCCGATGACCAACCGTGACGGCATTCTTTCAATCGGCTTTGGATATCCCAACCTGCTGATGTCAGAGAATTACAATTCGGCGGGTTCGCCCTACTGGGCTTTCAAGGCATTCCTGCCGCTTGCCCTTGCCCCGGATCATCCTTTCTGGACCGCGCAGGAGACGCCGCCTGCCGAGACGGCGAGTGTCCTGCCGCAACGCCATCCCGGCATGGTCTTGATGCGCAATGACGGTGACGTCGTGGCGCTCTCCTCCGGCCAGGAGAATCTGCAGATGCGATTCGGCACGGAGAAATATGCGAAGTTCGCCTATTCCAGCCGCTACGGCTTCAGTGTCGAATCCGACGAGCGCAATTTTGCGGGCGCAGCCCTCGATTCCACCCTCGCCTTCAGTGACGACGGCCTGCACTACCGGACCCGCGAGACCAATCAGGAGGCCAAGCTTGCAGGCGACGTCCTTTATTCCAAATGGTCGCCATTTCGGGATGTGGATGTCGAGACCTGGTTGGTACCGGCAGCGCCCTGGCATATCCGCGTCCACCGGATCAATACCCCACGACCTCTACAAACCGCCGAAGGCGGCTTTGCAATTGCACGCCGTGACTTCGAGCTCGACACGCTTGTCGCGGACGGTTCAAGCGCTTATGCGATCGGCGACGTGGATTTCAGCGGCATTATCGATTTGGGGTCACAGGCTCCGCGTGTGGGCCTGACGCAGAAGGCACCGCCGAATACGAACATGATCGTCGCCAAGACGCTCGTGCCGCAACTGCGCGGTGAAGTCCCGGCAGGGCAAACGATCCTGATGACCGCTGTGCTTGCCGCCAACAGCCCGTCCACGGTGACGGGTGCGTGGACTACACCGCCTGATGCGCCTGATATCACCGAACTCGAAGCACGTGTAGCGAGCGAGGGCATCACGGTCAGTGCCATCGAGGCGCCGGGGCAGATGTCATGAAGCACCCTGCGATCGCGCTTGCCATGCAGCCGTCGCGGACGGAGCATGTTCTATCTCCGGAGACGCTACACCGACTGAGCGAAATCGGACGCCTGCTCGACGTCGAACCGCTCGAACGCTTTGACGACAATCGCGCCAAACAGATTCTCGCCGAGGCTGACGTGCTGATCACCGGATGGGGCTCGCCCTACGTCGGGCGCGACGTGCTGGCTGCCGCCCCAAGGCTGCGGCTGATTGCACATGCCGCCGGGACAGTGAAAGGGATTGTGGACGAGCAAGTCTTCGATGCCGGCATTGCCGTAACGCACGCAGCCGAGGCCAATGCGATCCCGGTTGCCGAGTTTACGCTTGCCGCAATCATCTTCGCCGGCAAACAGGTGTTCCGGTTCCGCGATCTCTACGTCGCGGACCGTGATCGTGATCGGACGCACGCGATGCAGCGGCTGGCGATCGGAAACTATCGCCGGACGGTCGGCATAGTCGGCGCGTCGCGTATCGGCCGACGGGTTGTCGAACTGCTGCGTCCGTTCGCGTACCGCGTTCTGCTCTTCGATCCGACCGTCGATGCTGTCGAGGCGAGCAGTCTCGGCACGGAGAAGGTCGATCTGGTCACGTTGATGAAACAGTCGGATATCGTCAGCCTGCACGCGCCGTCATTGCCCTCGACCCTTCATATGATCGGAACCGAAGAGCTTTCGCTTATGAGGGAGGGCGCGACGCTGATCAACACAGCACGCGGCGCCTTGATCGACGAAGCAGCGCTGCTGAAGACACTTACTAGCGGACGGATCGACGCGATCATCGACGTGACCGAGCCGGAAATACCGGAGCCGATGTCTGCTTTCTATGATTTGCCGAATGTCTTTCTGACACCGCATATCGCCGGCGCCGTCGGGCTGGAGCGCGGACGACTCGGCGATATGGTGGCTGATGAAATAGTGCGCTTCGTCAATGGCGAACCGCTCCTCTATCGGATCCTGCACCACGATTTGGCGCTGATCGCGTAGGACATGCCCAAGAGCTGCTAGCCGGCCTTCAGATTTGCCGGAGCAACGCCTGCGACGATCTCCGGCATCAGGTCGGAGATCTTTACGACCTTGCCGGTGCGCGAACTTGTCAGGGCTGCAATGCCGCACAGTACCGACATCGCGCCGGCACGTGTCCCGGCACGCTGCCCGAGCTTGTCTTCCATGCCCTGCTTGAAGATCATGTTGCGCATGCGGTTGTCGCCGCCGTAGTGGCCGCCCGCCGAATGCGGCACGATGATGCGTTCGACGGCGGGCTTGTCTTTCGGAAAGTTGCGAACGAGCAGGATGGTGTCCTCGTCAGGGGTCTCCCATGGCTGCTTCTCGTACTGGCGCAGCTCGATGCGCCCATGTGTGCCGTTGAACGCGATGTGGTGACCTTCGATCGGCTGGAAGGTGTTCAGCGAATAGGAGACGTGGACGTTGTTCTTGTAGCGGATGCTGACGACCATCGTGTCGGGGATATCGATGTCTTCACGGTATACGCAGCCATCGCGGAAGTAGCCGTCGATCTTCGATGGGTCTTCGTAGAGCGAGTCGAGGAAGGGATCTGCCTCAAGATCGAGGAAGTAGTCACACTCCCCCGTATGCGGACAGAGCTTGCAGCGCGTGCCACGGAATGGCCCCTTGCGGCCGTAGTTTTGCAGGTCGGCAAACGAGGTGATAGCATCCGGGTCGCTGTCCAGGTACCAGTTCAGCAGGTCGAAGTGATGGGTCGCCTTGTGCACGAAGAGGCTGCCGGAATTCTCCGCATAGGCATGCCAGCGGCGGAAATAGTCCGCGCCGTGCTTGGTATCGAGGTACCAGTGGAAGTCGACTGATGTCACACGGCCGATCTCGCCAGCGTTCAGCAGTTCCTTGATCTTGGCTGCGGTCGGGGCATAGCGGTAGTTGAAGGAGACATCCACGCGCCTGCCGGTGCGCTTTTCCGCATCGAGGATCCGGCGGATCTTGTCGACGGCCGTGGTCATCGGCTTTTCCGTGATGACATCGATGCCGGCTTCAAGGGCACGGACGACGATATCGTCATGCGTATAGTCTGGGGTGCAGACGATGACGAGGTCGACCTGCTGTTCGGCGAGCATCGCGTCGATATTCTCATAGATCGGCGCATTGCTGCCGATCATCGTGCGGGCGCGCTCGGCACGCAGCGAGTTGGTGTCGACGATCGCGACCAGATCCACATGCTCGCGCCAGCCGGCAAGCAGTTCCTTGCCCCACATGGTGGTGCCGCGGTTTCCCGTTCCGATCAGGGCAAAGCGACGTTTCTCCATCGTATGATCCTCCTCATGCCTCATGAAACGAACAATGGTTCGGTGCTCGACCGCCCAAAAGTCGCGCCCCCACGCGATTCAGGACGACCTGTAACTAAACAGTTACCTGACGGCAGTCGGCGGTCGCTGTCAATAGCCGATCTGGAATTTGAAGATCAGGCCGTGATCGACGCCAGAGTTACGTGGACGATATGCCGCTCCCAGGCATCGAGACTGCTCGGCTCGACAAGGTCGCGGCCGAAGATCGTCGAAAGCGTGTACTGATTGGAAAGATAGAAGTAACCAAGCGAGGCAATCGTCAGGTAAACGTTCAGCGGATCGGCATCGGCGATGAAGACACCAGCCTTCTTCCCGCGCTCCAGCACCTCGGAGAGTTCGCCGATCAAATGCGAATGCAGCTCTTTCAACCGCACGGATTGGCGTAGCCAGCGCGCACGATGAAGGTTCTCGGTCCCCAGCAGGCTGAGGAATTCGGGATGCTTCAGAAAATAGCGCCAGGTGAAGAGCGCAAGCTCGCCAATTCCCTCCTGAGGTGTGCGATCGCCAATATGGAGCTCGCGCTCGGCGGTGCGGATGCCGACGTAAGCCTCTTCCAACACCTTGAGATACAGCTGCTCCTTATCGCCGAAATAGTGGTAGAGCATGCGCTTGTTGGTGCCTGCCCGCTCCGCGATCGCATCGACACGGGCCCCGCCCATGCCGTTCTCGGCGAATTCCTTGGTCGCCGCCTCGAGAATTGCCGCACGGGTCCTTTCGGGATCGCGCTGCAAAACACGCTCGGGCGAACGACGCCTCACTCGCTTCTTTTCCCCATTTCTGCCGGCGCCTTCCATCGGCCCACCTTTCTGATTTCCCCATTGCGCTCATAATACGTTGCGAACAGATTGTAAAAACGAGAAGCATGAGGAGCAGCATCACATCAGCGCTTGACAGCCTCAACGCTTGTCCATAGCTTGTAACCAATTAGTTATTTGTTGCAAGAGAAACCAGCAAGGAGCGTGTGGAGGCGCTCCCCAAGGGAGGAGGAAAACAGATGACGTTCAGCATAAACAGACGTGGCTTCATGGCGGGCGGAGCTTCGCTCCTATCGCTTTCGGCGTTCGGCGCCCCTGCATTCGCGCAGGATGCCCGACTTCGCCTCATATGGTGGGGCTCGCAACCGCGCGCCGACCGCACCAACAAGGTCTCGGATCTCTACAAGTCGAAAAATCCCGGCGTTTCGATTACCGGCGAATTTCTCGGCTGGGGCGATTACTGGCCGCGCCTGGCAACGCAGGTTGCCGGCAAGAATGCGCCCGACGTGATCCAGATGGATTATCGCTACATCGTCGAATATGCCGGGCGCGGCGCGCTTGCACCGCTTGAGTCCTACATGCCGGCCAAGCTCAACCTTAGCGATTTCGACAAGGCACAGGTCGAGGGCGGCAGTGTAGATGGACACCTTTACGGTGTCAGCCTGGGTGCCAATTCGGCCGCAACCGTGCTCAACACGACTGCCTTCCAGGAAGCAGGCATAGAACTGCCGACCCAGGCAACCACATGGGAAGAGTTCGGAAAGATGGCTGCCGAGATGACCAAGGCGGGCAAGCGGAAGGGCATGTTCGGCATGGCCGACGGCAGCGGCGCCGAGCCGCTGTTCGAAAACTACCTCCGCCAGCGCGGCAAGGCGCTCTACACGGCGGACGGCAAGATTGGCTTCGGCGTCGAGGAAGCCTCCGAATGGTTCGATATGTGGAACAAGTTCCGCGAAAGCGGCGCCTGCGTTCCCGCCGACGTTCAGGCGTTGGACAAGAACGATATCGAGACCAACACGGTTTCGCTTGGCAAGTCGGCCGCCGGCTATGCTCACTCAAACCAGTTCGTTGCCTATCAGCAGATGAACAAGGACAAGCTTGCGCTGACCAACTACATGCGGGTCACCAAGGACTCCAAGGGTGGGCACTACCGCAAGCCATCGATGTTCTTCTCGGTCTCGTCGCAGTCGAAGGTGCTTGAGCAGGCCGTCGACTACGTAAACTTCTTCGTGCAGAATCCGGATGCTGCGGTCTTGCTCGGTGTCGAACGCGGCATTCCGGAGTCGGCTGCCATGCGCGACGTCGTCGCGGCCAAACTCGACGACGTCGGAAAAATCCCGCTGGAATACGTCTCCGGACTTGGAGAGCTGGCGGGCAAGCTGCCACCGCCACCGCCCTCGGGCGCGGGTGAAGGCGAACTGACCTTGCGCAACATTTCCGAGCAGGTTGCCTTTGGCCAACTGGCGCCGGCCGATGGCGGCAAGCAGCTTGTGGACGAGATCACGCGTATTCTCTCGCGAGGTTGAGACTATGACCAATGCGATGCGCACGACGGCCGGCGGAGCCGTAGCGGTGGAACATTACCAGGGAGCAGTGGCAGACAGCCGTTTTAGGCGGCTGTGGAATGCCAATGCTCCGGGCTACCTCTTCCTGCTGCCCTGGCTTCTGGGCTTTTTCGGGCTGACGCTCGGACCAGCCCTGATGTCGCTCTACCTGTCCTTCACCGACTTCGACATGTTGCAGTCACCGGGCTGGGTGGGTACCGCCAACTACGTGCGCATCGCGACGGCCGACCCGAAATTCGCGTCGGCGATGTCGGTGACCCTGACATATGTCGTTCTCTCTGTTCCGTTTAAGCTAACCTTCGCGCTGCTGGTCGCGATGGCGCTCAACAAAGGCGTGCGCGGCCTGCCGCTCTACCGCGCGATCTTCTACCTGCCGTCGCTGCTTGGCGGCAGCGTGGCGATCGCCGTCCTCTGGCGGCAGCTCTTCGCCGGCGACGGCCTGGTCAACGCGGCGCTCGCCAACTTTGGTATCGAGGGTCCGAGCTGGATTTCTCATCCGAGCTACTCGATCTACACGCTGGTAGCGCTCAGCGTCTGGCAGTTCGGCTCGCCGATGATCATCTTCCTGGCCGGTCTGCGGCAGATTCCGACCGACATGTATGAGGCCGCCAGCCTCGACGGCGCGTCCAAGTTCCGGCAGTTCTACAAGATCACCCTGCCGCTGCTGACGCCTGTCATCTTCTTCAATGCCGTCGTGCAAACGATCGATGCCTTCAAGGCTTTCACACCTGCCTTCATCATCTCGGGCGGCACCGGCGGACCGATCAACTCGACGCTCTTCTACACGCTCTATCTCTATCAGGAGGCTTTCGGAAACTTCCGGATGGGCTACGCCTCTGCGCTCGCCTGGGTCCTCGTGCTGATCATCGCGATCTTCACGGCCTTCTCCTTCCTGACCTCGCGTTATTGGGTGCACTACGATGACTAACGGAATTACATCAGCCGTTGCGGCACCGCCTTCGGACATCACCAAGCGCAGCCTTCCTGCGTCGATCACGGTCCATACGCTGCTGATCCTGGGTTCGCTGCTGATGCTCTATCCGCTGCTGTGGATGGTGTCCGCGTCGGTCCGCCCGGAAAACGAGATCTTCGCATCGACTTCGCTCATCCCGTCATCGATCGACTTCTCGTCCTACCTGCGCGGTTGGGTCGGCCTCGACATCACCTTCGGCCGCTTCTTCTGGAACTCGCTGGTCATCTCGGTCCTCACCGTGATCGGCAATGTCGTTGCCTGTTCGCTCGCGGCCTATGCCTTCGCACGGTTGCGTTTTGCCGGCCGGAACTTTTGGTTCGCGATCATGCTCGGCACGCTGATGATCCCGTATCACGTGACGCTGATCCCGCAATACGTGTTGTTCCTCAACCTCGGCTGGGTCAACACCATCCTGCCTCTGGTTGTGCCGAAGTTCCTGGCAAGCGACGCGTTCTTCATCTTCCTGATGGTTCAGTTCTTCCGCGGCATCCCGCGCGAACTCGATGAGGCGGCGATGATGGACGGCTGCAGCGCCTGGCGTATCTACTGGAAGATCATGCTGCCGCTGTCCCTGCCGGTGCTCGCGACCGCCGCGATCTTCTCCTTCATCTGGACCTGGGACGATTTCTTCGGGCCGCTGATCTACCTCAACGACATGAACACCTACACGATCCAGCTCGGCCTGCGCACCTTCGTCGACTCGACCAGCGCATCGGACTGGGGTGGCCTGTTCGCCATGTCGACACTGACACTGGTGCCGGTGTTCTTCTTCTTCCTGTTCTTCCAGCGGCTGCTGATCGAAGGCATCGCCACGACGGGCATGAAGCGCTGATGCAGTTACGGATATAGATCAATGAGTATCAAGAGAGTTGCGATCGTTGGCTGCGGCATCGGCCGTTCCCACATCGTCGAAGGCTATCTGCCGCATCCCGATAAGTTCAAGGTCGTAGCGATCTGCGACCTGAACGAAGAACGGCTGCGCGAGATCGGCGACGAATTTGACATCGCCAAGCGCACGACCTCGTTTGCCGATGTACTGGCTGACGAGAGCGTCGATATCGTCGACATCTGCACGCCGCCCGGCATCCACCTGGAGCAGGTCGTGGCGGCGCTGGCGGCGGGCAAGCACGTCATCTGCGAGAAGCCGCTGACAGGCTCTCTATCAGGCGTCGACACGATCATGCAGGCGGAGAAGGCGGCCAAGGGCACGCTGATGCCGATCTTCCAATATCGTTACGGCGACGGCATCGAAAAGACGAAGCGCATCATCGAGGCCGGCATCGCGGGCAAGCCCTACATGGGCTCGGTGGAAACCTTCTGGCTGCGGACGCCCGAATATTACGCCGTGCCGTGGCGCGGCAAATGGGCGACCGAGCTCGGCGGCGTGTTGGTGACACACGCGCTGCATCTGCACGACATGCTGCTGCACCTGATGGGACCGGTCTCAAAGGTATTCGGCCGCGTCGCGACCCGCGTTAACGACATCGAGGTCGAGGATTGCGCCTCGGCGAGCCTGCTGATGCAGAACGGCGCCTTCGTGTCGCTCTCCTGCACGCTTGGTTCGCAGGAGCAGATCAGTCGCCTGCGGCTGCATTTCGAGAACGTCACTTTCGAGAGCAACCACGAGCCCTATTCGCCGGGCAAGGATCCATGGAAGATCATCGCCGGCAATGACGCGATTCAGGCGCGCATCGACGCGGTCATCGGCGACTGGCGGCCGGTGGCTCCGCGTTTCACCACCCAGATGGAGCATTTCCATGCCTATCTCAGCGGCAATGGTCCGCTGCCGGTGACGACAAAGGACGCGCGCCGCGCGCTTGAACTCGTGACCGCGATCTACCAATCGTCCGATACCGGCAGCGAAGTCATCCTGCCGATCGGATCGGACAGCCCGAAGTACGCCGACTGGCGTGCTCGCACGAAATAATGGACCAGGGAGGATCCTGAGATCATGGCAACAAGCGTCGTTCTCCAGAAGGTCGAAAAGCGCTACGGCGCGCTTGACGTTATCCACGGCATCGACCTGAAGATCGATCCCGGCGAGTTCGCGGTCTTTGTTGGCCCGTCGGGCTGCGGCAAGTCCACGCTCTTGCGCATGATCGCGGGTCTCGAAGAGATCACCGGCGGCGCGCTGCTGCTCGACAACGAGCGGATGAACGAGGTGGCGCCGGCCAAGCGCGGCATCGCGATGGTGTTCCAGTCCTATGCGCTCTACCCGCATATGTCCGTCTACAAGAACTTGGCCTTCGGTCTTGAGACGGCCGGCTACAAGAAGGCCGAGATTCAGCCGAAGGTGAAGCGCGCCGCCGAAATCCTGCAGATCGAAAAGCTGCTGGAGAGGAAGCCGAAGGCGCTCTCCGGCGGCCAACGCCAGCGCGTCGCGATCGGTCGCGCGATCGTGCGCGAGCCGCGCATCTTCCTGTTCGACGAACCGCTCTCCAACCTCGACGCGGAACTGCGAGTGCAGATGCGCGTCGAGATTTCCC
Source organism: Rhizobium cauense (assembly GCF_019511525.1). Taxonomy (GTDB): domain Bacteria; phylum Pseudomonadota; class Alphaproteobacteria; order Rhizobiales; family Rhizobiaceae; genus Rhizobium; species Rhizobium cauense. The sequence continues at coordinate 521,762 of NZ_JAEUAT010000001.1, forward strand.
GCCTGCATCGCAGCCTCGGCAATACGATGATCTACGTCACCCACGACCAAGTGGAAGCCATGACCATGGCTGACAAGATCGTGGTGCTGAACTCCGGCCGTATCGAGCAGGTCGGCGCGCCGCTCGATCTCTACAACAACCCGGCCAACCGCTTCGTCGCGGGCTTTATCGGCAGTCCGAAGATGAACTTCCTGCAGGCCCGCATCGAGCAGGTCGGCGAAGCCGACACAACCATCAACGTCTGCGGCAACGCCGTTCGCCTGCCGCGCCGGCTCAACACCGAGGCCGGGCAAGCCGTTACCTTCGGCATCAGGCCGGAACATCTTTCGGTGCTCGAAACCGGCGGGATCACACTCGCGACTGTCAATGTCGATCTCGTTGAAAACCTTGGCGGCGCGACCATGCTCTACGCGAAGACGCCGGATGGGCAGCAGCTGACGATAGCGCTTGACGGACAGCAGAAGGTCGAACGCGGAACGAACGTGAAAGCGTCCTTCGATCCGGCGCGGTGTCATGTCTTTGATGCATCAGGCGCCGCAATCTAGTCGCGCTTGACAGCTGATCCCTCTCTGGCCATGATTTCAATAGGATAGGCCGCGAAGGGGAAAAGCGTGACGCCTGAAGATCGGATTCATGCGCTTGGCATTTGGCAGGGTCCGATCGAAATTGTCCCAATCACCGGTGGCATCACAAACCGGAATTATCTGGTGCGGGATCGCGCGGTTCGCCGCGTCGTTCGATTGGGCGAAGACATTCCTGTTCACCATATCAGCCGGCAGAACGAGCTTGCCGCTAGCCAGGCCGCATATGCAGCGGGACTGTCGCCTGAGGTCATTCATCATGCGCCGGGCGTGCTCGTCCTCGACTACATCGAGTCGAAGGCGCTCACGCCGGAGGATATTCGGCGCCCCGAGACTTTGGAGCGTGTGATCCCCCTGGTGCGGGCATGCCACCATGACATCGCCCGCGAATTTCGCGGCGCGGCGGCGATCTTCTGGGTGTTCCATGTCATTCGCGACTACATCGCCAATCTGGAAGCCGCCGACAGCCGCTATCGCCGGCTTTTCCCGGATCTGCTCGCCAAGGCCGAAACGCTGGAGGCGGCGGGTGGCCCGTTCGAGATCGCCTTCGGCCACAATGACATGCTGGCCGCCAACTTTCTCGATGACGGCAAGCGCCTGTGGCTGATCGACTGGGACTATGCGGGGTTCAACACGCCGCTTTTCGACCTTGGCGGTCTTGCCTCCAACAGCGAGTTCTCCGAGGCAGCCGAGCAATCGATGCTCGACGCTTACTACCAAATGCCTCTGAGCGCGGACCTCTGGCGCCGTTACCAAGCCATGAAGTGCGCCTCGCTGCTGCGCGAGACATTGTGGAGCATGGTGTCCGAAATCCACTCCACCATCGACTTCGACTACGCCGCCTACACGGCCGAGAATCTTGCGCGCTTTGAGCGCGCCTACGACGCTTTCGAACAGGATCAATAATATGACGAAGGAATTGCCAAAGTCAGCCAAGGCGGTCGTTATCGGCGGCGGGATCATCGGCTGCTCGACGGCCTACCATCTCGGTAAGCTCGGCTGGACGGATACGGTGCTGCTCGAGCGCAAGAAGCTGACCTCGGGCACGACCTTCCACGCCGCCGGGCTCGTTGGCCAGTTGCGCACCAGCGCCAACATTACCCAGCTGCTCGGCTATTCCGTCGATCTCTACAAGAAGCTTGAAGCCGAGACAGGGCTTGGCACCGGTTGGAAGATGAATGGGGGCTTGCGCCTAGCCTGCAACGAGGAGCGCTGGACCGAGGTCAAGCGACAGGCAACGACCGCGCAATCCTTCGGGCTCGAGATGCAACTGCTGACACCGCAGGAGGCCTTCGATCTCTGGCCGCTGATGACAATAGACGATCTCGTCGGCGCCGCCTTTCTGCCGACCGATGGCCAGGCCAACCCATCTGACATCACCCAGGCGCTTGCCAAGGGCGCACGCATGTCCGGTGTCTCGATTTTCGAGGATACCGAGGTTCTCGACCTCGAGATCGACAAGGGCAGGATTCGCGCCGTCATCACCGAGCATGGCCGGATCGAGTGCGAACGCGTCGTCGTCTGCGCCGGCCAATGGACGCGGGCCTTTGCGGCGCGCTTCGGTGTCAATGTGCCGCTCGTGTCCGTCGAGCACCAGTACATCATCACCGAATCCTTCGGCGTGCCCTCGAACCTGCCGACGCTGCGCGACCCGGACCGCCTGACCTACTACAAAGAGGAGGTCGGCGGCATCGTCATGGGCGGCTACGAGCCGAACCCTATTCCCTGGGCCAGGAATGGCATTCCCGACGGCTTCCACTACACGCTGCTCGACAGCAATTTCGATCATTTCGAGCAGATCATGGAGCAGGCGCTCGGCCGTGTCCCGGCGCTCGAAACAGTCGGCGTCAAGCAACTGCTGAACGGGCCGGAGAGCTTCACACCCGACGGCAATTTCATTCTCGGCGAGGCGCCGGAGATGAAGAACTTCTTCGTCGGCGCCGGCTTCAACGCCTTCGGTATCGCCTCCGGCGGCGGCGCCGGCATGGCGTTGGCGGAATGGGTTGCCAAGGGCGAGCCGCCCTACGACCTCTGGCCGGTCGATATCCGCCGCTTCGGCCGCCCGCATTTCGACACCGACTGGGTGCGCACGCGCACGCTTGAAGCCTATGGCAAGCACTACACGCTGGCCTTCCCCTTCGAGGAGTATTCGAGCGGCCGGCCATGCCGCAAATCGCCGCTCTACGACCGGCTGAAAGCGCAGGGGGCGTGCTTCGGCGAAAAGCTCGGATGGGAGCGGCCGAACTGGTTTGCCGATCTCTTCGCCAACGAGGAGCCGAAGGACACCTACACGTACGGCCGCCAGAACTGGTTCGAGGCCGTCGGGCGGGAACACAAGGCGGTGCGCGAGGCCGCCGTGATCTTCGATCAGACGTCTTTCGCCAAGTTCGTGCTGAAGGGGCGTGATGCCGAGGCGGGGTTGTCGTGGATCGCCGCGAACGACGTGGCAAAGCCCGTTGGCTCGCTTGTCTACACGCAGGTGCTGAACGACAAGGGCGGCATCGAGTGCGATCTCACCTGTGCCCGCGTGGCCGACGACGAGTATTACATCGTGACCGGCACCGGGTTCGCGACGCATGACTTCGACTGGATCGCACGCAATATTCCCGATGGGATGCACGCGGAACTCGTCGACGTCACCTCCGCCTATTCCGTGCTTTCGCTGATGGGACCGAATGCGCGCGCCGTGCTCGAGAAGGTGACAAACAGCGATGTTTCCAACGCCGCGTTCCCCTTCGGGCGCGTCAAGACAATCGGCATTGCCGGCTGCCCGGTTCGGGCGCTGCGCATCACCTATGTCGGCGAACTCGGTTACGAGCTGCATGTGCCGGTCGAATACGCAACGACGGTCTATGACGCTTTGATGGCGGCAGGTGCTCCGCTGCAGCTGACCAATGCCGGCTATCGCGCGATCGAAAGCTGCCGCCTCGAAAAGGGCTATCGCGCCTGGGGTTCGGATATCGGCCCGGATCACACGCCCATCGAAGCCGGGCTTGGCTGGGCCGTGAAGACGAGGAAGAACACGCCGTTTCGGGGGCGCGAGGCGATCGAACGGCAGCTCGCGACAGGCGTCAAGAAGATGCTCGCCTGCTTCGTGCCTGAGGATCCCGATATCGTGTTGCTCGGCCGCGAGACGATCTATCGCGACGGCAAGCGAGTCGGCTGGCTCTCCAGCGGCGGCTTCGGCTACACGGTCGGGAAGCCGATCGGTTACGGCTATGTCCGCAACCCGGAGGGTGTGACGGAGGACTTCGTACTGTCGGGCACATACGAGCTCGATGTCGCGCGTGTGCGGTTGCCTTGCCGCGTATCGCTGTCGCCGTTGTACGATCCAGAGATGGTGAGAGTGAAGGCCTGATAGGCGCGTCTCGCCCCTTGGGTCGTCATTCCTGTGCTTGTCACCGGAGTCCAGCCACCGCGTCGTCGTGGTGAATGACTGATTGGAAAACAGTCTCTCGCGCCCAAGGACTTGGGCGCACTGGATCCCTGTGTCAAGCACAGGGATGACGGCGTAGGCCGCGCTAAACCCGACCATTGCAACAGATGCAATGACGCCAAACGGGCACGGAAAATCGGTGCTGTGACGAGCAAGCCGACCGCCGCGCCCCTCAAAACAGCGGGAGCCTGTTGTCCTGAATCAGGATTTCCAGTTTGTTCGCGACATCCTCGGTCCAGCCGATATTGCCCGTCAGCGCCGCTGGAAAGAGGCCTGGCAAACCGAACAAAGCTTTCGATACAGCGCCACCCTTGCGCGGTACGTCGGCCAGCAGAGCGGCAATTTCGGCTGCACGAGGATCGCGCAGTTCGTAGCGTTCGCCCTTCCTGTCGACGCCAAGGGCGTAGCGCATCCAGGCAGCTACCGCGATCGCATAGGTTTCCGCCTTGCTGCCATTCTCCAACGCCTCGGTCGCGGGTTCCAGCAGTCGCTGCGGCAGTTTCTGCGTCCCGTCCATGGCGATCTGATAGGTGCGGTGGGCGATCGTCTTGTTTGCAAAGCGTGCGATCAACTCGTCGGCATAGGCCTCGAGATCGATGCCGGGAACGGGATCGAGCGTAGCAGCGGCGGCATTCATGTGACGGCGTGCCAGGGCCGCAAGGCCGGCATCATCCATGACGTCGCGGATAAATTCATAGCCACCTATGTACCCAAGATAGGCGAGCAGCGAATGCGCGCCATTGAGCATGCGTAGCTTCATCTTTTCATAAGCCGAGACTTCCTCAACCATCAGGGCGCCAGCAACCTTTTCCCATTCCGGCCGGCCATTGGCGAAGTGATCCTCGATCACCCATTGGGTGAAGGGTTCGGTCTCGATCGCCGCCAGATCCTGCCGGCCCGTCAGTCTTTCGGCATCGCGATAGGTGGCATCCGTGCTTGCCGGCGTGATGCGATCGACCATGGTCGATGGGAATGGCACATTCGCTTCGATCCACTGGCGAAGCTCCGGATCGATGCGACTGGCGAACTCGAGCACGAGCCGCTTCAATACGGCGCCGTTGCTTGGCAGGTTATCGCAGCTGAGCGGCGTGAATGGCGCTGTACCCTTGGCGCGACGGCGCGCAAGACCTTCGACCAGATAGCCGATGACGCCGCGCGGCGCATGGCGGTTGGCAAGGTCGGCGGCAATGTCGGCATGCTTCAGGTCGAGCCCACCCGTCGCGGAATCGAAGCCATAGGCCTTTTCCGTTACCGTCAGGCTGACGATGCGGATGGCCGGATCCTCGAGTCTTGCAAGCAGATCGCCGGGATTGCGGGTCGCGACATGGGCGCGCAGGATCGGGCCAATGACATGCGCTGTTGTGCCAGACGTATCGCGCACGAGCATCGTGTAGAGCCCGTTCTGTTCGTTCAGGTGATCGGCGACATCGGCCGTGCGCAGGCTCGCGACCTCGATACCCCAATCGCCGCCGGCGACCGCAATCGCGGCATCGGTGAACGGCGCGAAGTGGGCGCGAAAGAATGCGCCCGGGCCGAGATGCAGGATGCCCGGCTTCAATGCCTTGCGATCATAGCCGGGAAGCATTGCGGTCGGCGCCAGGCCGGAAAGGCTTGTCAGACGTTCGGTCACAGCTTGTATGCCTTTTTCGCGTTTCCGTAGGAGAGTTCGCCGGCGACAATCTCGGCTTCCTTGCGAGACATCCGGTGTTCGGTCACGAACTGCGCCAGGAAGCGGCAGACCTCGCGGCGCCAGACATCGTGGCGGGCGGGGATCGACAAAAGCGCCCGCGTATCGTCGTTGAAGCCTGCGAGGTTGGCGAAGCCTGCCGTCTCCACCACCTGGTCGAGATAGCGGCGAATGCCGTTCGGGCTGTCGTGGAACCACCAGGGCGGGCCGATCATCAGGCACGGCCAATGGCCGGCCATCGGCGCCAGTTCACGGGCATAGGTCGTCTCGTCGAGCGTGAACAGCAGCACGCGAAGACCCGGCGCATGGCCGTACTTGGCGAGCATCGCGGAAAGTCCACCGACCCAATCAGTCGGCGTCGGGATGTCCGCGCCCATGTTCGGACCGCGGGTCTGGAACAGTTCACGATCAGTATTGCGGCGCGAGCCGGCGTGGATTTGCATCGTCATGCCGTCTTCGGCCGAAAGCCCCGCCATTTCGGTGAGCATCTGGCCGCGGAAGAGCTCCGCTTCCTCGGGGCTCAGCGTGCCCTTGTGCGCCTTGTCGAGCAGGCGCTGCTTGTCGGCGAGCGGCAGGTCCGCCGTGAAAGCCGTCGGAACACCATGGTCGGTGGCGGTTGCGCCAAATTGGCGGAAATAGGCGCGGCGCTTGCGATGGGCATCGATCAACCCATCCCACTTTGTCACGTCGCAATCGGTGAGTTCGCCCAGCCGAACGAGGTTTTCGCGGAAGCCGACGGCATCCGGGTCGGTGACGCTATCCGGCCGGTAGGTGGTGCGAACGCGCCCGATCCATCCGTCCTTAGCCATCGTCTGGTGATGCACCAGCGGATCGAGCGCGCCTTCGGTCGTGGCGATCGTCTCGATGCCGAAACGCTTGTGCAGGGAGCGCGGACGGAACTCCGGCAATGCCAGCTGCGCATTGATATAATCGTAGAGCGCATCGGCATTCCCAGGCGTCAGCGGCTCCTCGCAGCCGAGGACGGCTGACATCGCGTGATCGACCCAGAGGCTGGACGGCGTGCCACGGAAGAGATGGTACTGCGCAGCGAAAGCGCGCCAGATGTCGCGACCGGTGGCGACCGGCTTGCCGTCCAGGCGCGGAACGCCGAGATCATCGAGCTTGACGCCAACGCTGTGCAACATGCGGAAGAGATAATGGTCGGGGATGACGAGCAGCGACGACGCATCCTCGAATGGCTTGTCGTCGGCAAACCACGACGGCTCCGTATGCCCGTGCGGGCTTACGATGGGCAGTGCGCGAACCGTCTCGTAGAGATCGCGCGCGACCGTTCGGGTTGCCGGATCGGCCGGAAAGAGCCGGTCCGGATGAAGAAAGCCGTTTCCAACATCCATAAGAATTCCTCCCTGAGGGCTACCGGCCTATCCCACAAGTCGGAACGCGGCAAGGGCTTTTAGTAACCAAACGGTTCACTTTTGCAAAACACCCTGCCTGCCCCTCGAAATGATTGACCACACGGACTATTTCCGCTTTTCAGATGCGGACGAAATTGGCCGCTTGCGGCAAGGAGGTTCCATGTCCGACGAGACAAGCCGCGTAACGAAACTCGAGGAAATCGTTGCCCACCAGGCGAAGGCAATCGAGGAGCTGTCCGATCAGCTGGCAGAACAATGGAAGGTCGTGGAGCAAACGCGCGCCAAGCTCGACAGGCTGACGGAACGGTTTCTGTCGCTTGAGGAGCAATCACTGGAAGCCCCCGCCATCACACGGCCGCCGCACTACTGACCTACCCTCGGCCCTTGTTTTTAGGCGCGGGAATACCTATTAAAAGGGCGTGAGGACGACCTCCCCCTCTATGGGCATCAACTCGGGACGACCCGAACATTCCCAATGGGGGTTATCATGCGGAAAACCGCAGATCGTATCCGTCACGCCATCAGCTTCGAACTCATCGGACTAGCCCTCGTCACTCCGCTCGGCGCGCTGGCCTTCGGCATGCCGATGGCTGACATCGGCGTGATCGGCGTTGCCGGCGCGACGCTGGCGACGCTCTGGAACTACATCTACAATCTCGGCTTCGACCACCTGATGCAGCGCCTGACCGGCGGCACGCGAAAGAGCGTCGCGATCCGCGTATTGCATGCCGTCATGTTCGAGGTGGGACTACTTCTGGCGTTGCTGCCAATGATCGCCTGGTACCTTGGCGTCAGCGTTGTTCAAGCGCTGATGATGGATGTGTCCTTCGCGCTCTTCTACATGGTCTACGCCTTCGTCTTCAACTGGGCCTACGACCGCGTATTCCCGCTGCCGGATTGGCAGCCCGTCGCCCAGCAATCATAAAGCTGCTCTACCGACGAAAAGAAAACGGGACCGCCGTTGCCGGCGATCCCGTTGATTTTCCAGGCGCGCGCGATCAAGTGATCAGACATTGCCCATGCAAAGATATTTCATCTCGAGATAGTCATCTGCACCGTGGCGTGAGCCTTCACGGCCAAGGCCGGATTGCTTGATGCCGCCGAAGGGCGCTGTTTCGCTCGACATCAGGCCGGTGTTGATCCCGACCATGCCGTATTCGAGCGCCTCGGCGACGCGCCACACCTTCTTGAGGTCGCTCGCGAAGAAATAGGCGGCGAGGCCGAATTCGGTGTCGTTGGCCTGGGCGATGACGTCCTCGACGGTGTCGAAGCGGAAAAGCGGGGCGACGGGACCAAAGGTCTCTTCACGCGCGACCTTCATTTCGCGGGTAACGCCCGTCAGCACTGTCGGCGTGAAGAAGGTGCCGGCACCTTCGACGCGCTTGCCACCCGTGACGATCCTGGCGCCCTTCGACACCGCATCCGCGACCTGGCTTTCGACCTTCGCCAGCCCCTGCTCATCGATCAGCGGGCCGATGGCCACGCCGGCCTTGAAGCCGTCGCCGACGGACATTTCCTCTACCTTCGCAGCGAGCTTTGCGGCAAAAGCATCGTAGACGCCGGACTGGACATACAAGCGATTGGCGCAGACGCAGGTCTGGCCGGCATTGCGATACTTCGAAGCCAGAGCCCCTTCGACGGCTGCATCGAGATCCGCGTCGTCGAAGACGATGAAGGGAGCGTTGCCGCCGAGCTCGAGGCTGATCTTCTTGATCTGGTCGGCGCACTGACGCATCAGGATACGACCAACCTCAGTCGAACCGGTGAAGCTGATCTTGCGCACCTTGGCGTTGCCGCAGAGTTCCTTGCCGATCGCGGGGCCATCTTCACCGACGATGACGTTGAAGACGCCGGCCGGAATACCGGCCTGCTCGGCAAGCACGGCAAGCGCCAGCGCCGACAGCGGCGTCTGCTCGGCCGGCTTGGAAACGACAGTGCAACCAACGGCGAGCGCCGGAGCAATCTTGCGGGTGATCATCGCGGCCGGAAAATTCCAGGGCGTGATGGTGCCGACAACGCCGACGGGTTGCTTGATGACGATCATGCGTTTGTCATTCGACGGTGCGGGAATTGTCTCGCCGTAGATGCGCTTGGCTTCTTCCGCATACCATTCGACATAGGCGGCGGCATAAAGGATCTCACCACGGGCTTCCGCGAAAGGCTTGCCCATTTCAGCCGTCAGGATCGCCGCCAGCTCGTCGGCATGGGCGACCATCAGGTCGAACCACTTGCGCAGGATCCCAGCGCGTTCCTTGGCCGGGCGCGCTGCCCAGGCCGGCTGCGCGGCATAGGCAGCATCGATCGCTTCCCGCGTTTCGGCGGCCCCCATATCCGGTAGCGAGGCCAGCACTTCACCGGTGGCCGGATTGAGGACGTCGAAGGTCTTCGTGGCGCCACCGGCTGTCCAGACACCGTTGATGTAACCGGCGTCGCGCAGGAAGGGCGAAGAAAACGGAACGTGTTTTGTCAGTGCAGTCGTGAATGCCATGTCATGTAACTCCAGGCAAAAGGCTATCGCCTCACTTGCCGCTTGCTTCGAGGATCGAGGCTTCCAGAATGTCGAGCGCTTCGCCGAAGACATTGTCCTGAATGGTGATCGGGGCGAGGAAGCGAATGACGTTTCCGTGGACGCCGCAGGTCAAAAGGATCAGCCCCTTTTCCAGCGCTATCAGGCGCACCTTGTTGGCGAATTCGGCGCTCGGCAGCTTCGTCGTGTTGTCGTTGAACTCGACGGCGTTCATGAAGCCCGGGCCGCGGATATCGACGATCTCCGGTACCTTCTCGCGGAGCGATTCGAGGCGCTGCTTGAGCCGGCTGCCAAGCTGGTTGGCGCGGTTGCAAAGATCTTCGTCCTTGATGACGTCGAGAACCGCATGGGCGGCCGCGATGCCAAGCGGATTGCCGCCATAGGTGCCGCCAAGGCCGCCCGGTCCCGGTGCGTCCATGATTTCCGCACGACCGGTGACGGCCGCGAGCGGGAAGCCGCCGGCAAGGCTCTTTGCCATCGTCATCAGGTCGGGAGCGACTTCATGGTGATCCATTGCGAAGAGCTTGCCTGTACGAGCAAAGCCCGTCTGGACCTCGTCGGCGATGAGCAGGATGCCATGCTGGTCGCAGATCTCGCGCAGCGCCTTCATGAAGGAAACCGGCACTGAGTAGAAACCGCCCTCGCCCTGGACCGGCTCGATGATGATCGCGGCAACGCGCTGCGGATCGACATCGGCGGCAAAGAGCTTCTTCAGGGCAGCCAGAGACTGATCCGGCGTGACGCCATGAAGCTCGACCGGGAACGGCACATGGAAGACATCACCCGGCATCGCACCAAAGCCAACCTTGTAGGGAACAACCTTGCCGGTCAGAGCCATGCCCATGAAGGTGCGGCCGTGGAAGCCGCCGCCAAAGGCGATGACGGCGGAGCGACCGGTGGCAGTGCGGGCGATTTTCACGGCATTCTCGACGGCTTCTGCGCCGGTCGTGACGAAGATCGTCTTCTTCGCGAAATTGCCCGGCGTCAGCGCGTTCAGGCGCTCGGCAAGGTGCACATAGTTTTCGTAGGGGACGACCTGATGGCAGGTATGAGTGAAGTGATCGAGCTGTTCCTTGACGGCAGCGATCACGCGCGGGTGGCGATGACCGGTGTTGAGAACGGCAATGCCAGCCGCGAAGTCGATATAGCGGCGACCTTCCTTGTCCCAGATCTCGGCATTCTCTGCGCGATCGGCATAGATCTGCGTGGTCATGCCAACGCCACGGGAAATGGCGGCATTCTTCCGGTCTGTAAGGGTGGTCGCGGTCATCGGGGCGTTCCTGCGCTCTGGAATTATTGGGAAACGATCTTGCATAACTTCTGCAAGACATGTAGAAAATTCCTACATTTTTCCTGCAAGAATGCAAGCGGCATTTTATGCTTCAAACCGGCGTCGTTTTCAGCGATGGTCGCGCGAAGAAGAGAAGAGCCGGAGACGGCCTCAAGAAAACAAAACGAACCGGGAATAATTGGCTTATGAGCAATGGGATGCCCGTGCGCTACAAGGTGGCGGAGGCGGCAAAATCAGCGGGCGTTTCCGCATCCACCCTGCGTCTTTGGGAAAGCCAGGGGCTTGTTGTTCCCGATCGGTCGGAGACCGGTCACAGGCAATACAGCGCAGAAGATGTCGCGCGCATAAAGAAGATAGCCTGGTATCGAACGGAGCGCGGGCTCAATCCCGCCGCCATTCGTGAGGCATTGGAAAGCGAAGAACCGTCGGAAAACGCCGACTCGGCAGATGCATCGGATCTCGGTCGGCGCCTGCGTAGCCTTCGTCATGGTGCGGGAAAGACGCTCGATCAGGTTGCCGGTGATGTTGGCATTGCCGCCTCGACGCTATCGACGCTCGAGCGCACATCCCAGGGCGTGAGCTTCAAAACGCTGCACGACCTTGCCGAATACTACGACACCACCGTTTCTCGTCTCTCCGGAGAGGAACGAGACGACGTACCCGAGGTGGTTCGCGCAGGCGCCTGGCGCACCTGGCCGGAAACGACGCCCGGTGTCACCGTTCAGCTTCTGGCCGAGGGTCGCACGATGATGGATTGTCACCGTTTCGTGCTTGCGCCGGGGGCGGCAAGCGAGGGCGCGTACCGCCACGAAGGCGAGGAGTTCATGCACGTGCTCTCGGGACGGCTGGAACTGGTGCTCGATTCCGATCAGTTCTTCGATCTTGGACCCGGCGACTCGCTCTACTTCGAGAGCCGCCGCTACCATTCCTGGCGCAACCGTCACGACGGCGAAACCATCCTCATCTGGATCAATACGCCGCCGACATTCTGAGCCATCGCGGTATCGTCCGTGCCGGCTTTGCGCTATAGCGCGAGAAGTAGCAGTTTGAGTGAGAGACGAGATCGATGGCAGCCACCATACGTTACCACGAAGGTGATATTTCCGCGGCGGACGCGGCCCGCTACACCGGAGCCATCGCCATCGACACCGAAACGCTTGGCCTCGTGCCGCGCCGGGACCGGCTTTGCGTCGTCCAGCTCTCGCCGGGCGACGGTTCGGCCGATGTAATCCGCATCGCAGCCGGGCAGAAGGAGGCGCCGAACCTCGTTGCGCTGCTTACCAATGGGCAACAGAAGATCTTCCACTACGGTCGCTTCGACATTGCCGTCCTTTTCCATACGTTCGGCGTCACCACGAAGCCTGTCTTCTGCACCAAGATCGCCTCGCGCCTCAGCCGGACCTACACCGATCGGCACGGCCTCAAGGACAACCTCAAAGAGATGCTCGAGGTCGACATTTCGAAGGCGCAGCAATCCTCCGACTGGGCGGCCGCGACCCTATCGCAGGCGCAGTTGGAATACGCCGCCTCCGATGTGCTTTACCTGCACGCGCTGCGCGACAAGCTCACCGAACGACTGGTTCGCGACGGCCGCATGGAGCACGCGACCGCCTGTTTCGAATTTCTGCCGACCCGCGCCAAACTCGATCTGCTCGGTTGGGAAGAAACCGACATCTTCGCTCACAGCTGAGGGATTTCCGGATTTTGGCCAGATGGAACCGGGCTCGGTCATCCGTGCGCCGGCATTATCGATTCGTTAACCGCCACTTCGTTAGATTGTTTACCAATTTTTATGCATTCGACGGCGCGATGGAGCGCCACATCGCGCAGGAGGAACTGCCGGGGAATGCGACGGGCCCGATGAGCGCGGCCTTCTTGTAACCTGCTTTCACCGCACTTTACGAAAGAAGGAGCATGCCATGTTGACTCCGGTTCGTGCAGCGTCAAATGCAAGTTTATCCTCCCAAGGCCAGACTGTGGCTGTGAGCACGGACGGCCTCGTCCGCGCTGCAAGCACTGTTGCTCCCGTCCACCAAATTCAGGGTGCTGATCTCAATTCCTCCGTTGCCGGCAAGCTCAACATCCTCCTGCTGGCGGTGCGGGCGCGCATGGTCGACGCCCTTCTCGATGTGCTCAACACCACGAGCGAGGCGCTTTCAATCCCGCGGGAGGACGATGAGGCCGACCTTGCCTTTGCCTCCCGCCTGGCCACTGCAATCCAGAAATTGCCGCCGGCCAAGATCGAGCAAGTCGAACGCCAGCTTGCTATGCAAGGCCACACCATGCCGCTACGTGTGCTCGCGGAAGCCCTCCGGAACCCGGCAGGGCCTGAGGCAGCTCGCATTGCCACCTATCTGGAAAGTCTCCTCTATAAGGATCGCGATCTCGCAACGCGGGCTGTTGTTCGCTCATACGGCCAGAACGACGCGTCACCACCGCGCCAGGAACAGAGAGGCGAAATCAGTATTCACCGCGACAGTCTCGCCGGTGCAGTACGGACACCCGCTGCAACGAAACAGGAGAGCGAACTTCCGCGACAGGGAACGGAACTCCCCACATCAGCGGACCCAGCCGCCGACCAACCTGCACAAATTGCCAAGGCGACCGCCAACGGGGAACGAGTGATCGCGGCTCCCGCCGAAGTGAAGGCCGAAGAACCATCGGCCGCGCCGAGCCGCGAGTTGGAGGATACCCCCGATTCAACACAAGAAACGGCGCAAGCCGACACTCCTCGGGGGGGCTCGAAAGGTGACCCCATCATTCCGAAGAGCTGGCCGGCAATTCCTGCCTCACTTTCCAGCGACACCACGAAGCTGATCGTTGCAATCATTCAGGATCAGGAGAGCGAGACGCTGCTGGAAGCTGCCGACCCCGATCCTGCCGTCGACATCGATCTTGTCCTCGACGAGGCGGCTCTTGCCGATCTCCCCGAGGGAATCGCCGACAGATCAGCACTGCCGGAAGGTGCGGCGCGCCAATCGCCGCTCGCCGCCGCACAACCGCCGGCAACCGAAACAGCAGCGGCGATTGCGAGGAAGCACGCCGCGTCGGAAGCGGCAATGCCGCTGGTGACGCAGCAGGCGATCGATGAAACCTATGCGCCAGTGCTCATGAAGATCGTAGAGGGTGTACCCTTTGCCATGCAGCCTTACGAATTCTCGAAGGACGAGGCCGATGACGGCGGCGCGCGCTCGATGTACCGCGAAGACCATCATGGCGGCGAACATTCGGAGGAGGATCCCGACCAGCAAGGTGATCCGTCGCAAGACGATCAGACGGACGCCTTTATGGACGACGAGGCCGCAGCCGCCCTCGCGGCCCGGGAGGCCCAGATCAAGGCTGGGACACCGCCCCACCGTTCTTCGCCAGCCCTGCCCAAACCCGGAATCGCGGACGAGGCCTATGCGCTCTACCGCCGCAAGGTCGACTGGGAATAGATCACGCAAAACCAGCAGCAGCGCAAATGCAAAGAACCCGCCGGATCGCTCCGGCGGGTTCTTTTGTTCTTCAAGCCTGAGGCTAGCGATTATTCGCCGCCGCGGTTCTTCAGAGCCGCGCCGAGGATGTCGCCGAGCGAAGCGCCGCTGTCGGACGAACCGAACTGAGCAACAGCTTCCTTCTCTTCTGCGATTTCCAGAGCCTTGATGGACAGCATGATCTTGCGGTCCTTCTTGGAGAAGTTGGTGACGCGGGCGTCAACAACCTGGCCAACCGAGAAGCGTTCCGGACGCTGCTCGTCGCGGTCGCGCGACAGGTCTGCACGGCGGATGAACGAGGTGATGTCTTCGTGGTCGACGAGCTTCACTTCGATGCCGCCATCGTTGACTGCGATGACTTCGCAGGAAACGACTGCATTCTTGCGCAGGTCGCCGGAAGCGGCTGCTTCGCCGACAGCGTCCTTGCCGAGCTGCTTGATGCCGAGCGAGATGCGCTCCTTTTCGACGTCAACATCGAGAACGACAGCCTTGACGACGTCGCCCTTGTTGAACTCTTCGATGACCTGCTCGCCCGGACGGTTCCAGTCGAGATCCGACAGGTGAACCATGCCGTCAACATCGCCGTCGAGGCCGATGAACAGACCGAACTCGGTCTTGTTCTTGACTTCGCCTTCGACTTCAGTGCCGGCCGGATGGTTGCGAGCGAATGCCGCCCACGGATTTTCCAGGGTCTGCTTGAGGCCGAGCGAAATACGACGCTTGGACGGATCGACTTCGAGAACGACGACTTCGACTTCCTGGCTCGTGGACAGGATCTTGCCGGGGTGTACGTTCTTCTTGGTCCAGGACATTTCCGAGATGTGGATCAGGCCTTCGATGCCCGGCTCCAGCTCGACGAACGCACCGTAGTCGGTGATGTTCGTGACGGTACCGGAGATCTTCTTGCCTTCCGGATACTTGGCCTGGATGCCATCCCACGGATCCGACTCGAGCTGCTTCATGCCGAGCGAGATGCGGTGGGTTTCCTGGTTGATGCGGATGATCTGAACCTTGACCTGCTGGCCGATGGACAGGATTTCCGACGGATGGTTCACACGGCGCCATGCCATGTCGGTGACGTGCAGCAGGCCGTCGATGCCGCCGAGGTCAACGAACGCACCGTAATCGGTGATGTTCTTGACGACGCCGTCAACAACCTGGCCTTCTTCGAGGTTCTGAACGATTTCAGAACGCTGCTCGGCACGGGATTCTTCCAGAACCGTACGACGCGATACGACGATGTTGCCGCGACGCTTGTCCATCTTGAGGATTTCGAAGGGCTGCGGGTTGTGCATCAGCGGGGTAACGTCGCGGATCGGACGGATGTCGACCTGCGAACGCGGCAGGAAGGCAATCGCGCCGTCGAGGTCAACCGTGAAGCCGCCCTTGACCTGGTTGAAGATAACGCCTTCAACGCGCTCACCAGCTTCGAACTTGGCTTCGAGCTTGACCCAGCTCTCTTCGCGGCGAGCCTTTTCGCGCGACAGAACAGCTTCGCCGAGAGCGTTTTCGATGCGCTCAACGTAAACTTCGACTTCGTCGCCGACCTTGAGCGAGCCGTCCTTGGCCTTGGCGCCGAATTCCTTGAGTAGGATGCGACCTTCGACCTTGAGGCCGACGTCGACAACGGCGGAGTCCTTCTCGATTGCCGTTACGATGCCCTTGGTGACATAGCCTTCGGCCAGATCGTGCTTGGCAAAGGATTCTTCGAGAAGGGCCGCGAAATCTTCGCGAGAGGGAGTAGCTACTGACATGTAATCTCCTGCATATCCGAATCCGGATATGTATGCGCCGGTTGGTTCGTGTTGAACGGGCCTGAACCCAGTCCGCCTCCTATCGGGAAGCAATCCGGCGCTTGGACGGAATTTCAGGCTTAATCTTCAAAAGCGACCCAGGCATCGCCCAGGCAAATCGCTCGAATTCAGGTATTTCGGCTCAACGCTGCATCGATGATCGATTTTGCAGCTTGAAACGCGGCCTCTATACTCATTTCCGACGTATCAAGCAAGTGCGCGTCATCAGCTGGTTTCAAAGGGCTGTCGGCCCGTCCCATGTCGCGTTCGTCGCGGCGCTTGACGTCTTCGAAAATGGCATCGAAATCGGCAATTCCTCCCTTGCCTCTTATTTCGTCGTAGCGGCGTTTCGCCCGAACCTCGGGGCTCGCCGTCACATAGAGCTTCACCGGCGCTGCCGGGCAGACGACGGTTCCGATATCACGGCCGTCAAGCACGGTCCCCGGCGCCTTCTCCGCAAACCGCCGCTGCGCCTCCACCAATGCACGCCGCACAGCGGGCATAACCGCGATCTTCGAGGCTGCCTCGCCGATTTCGTGTTTTGAGAGTATATCGCGATCGAGACCCGCCAGTTCAACCTCGCGCGCCATCTTTTCTGCCACCGCTTCGTCGTCGAGCATCAGGCCGGCGTCGAGCAGGGCTTTTGCCGTCGCGCGATACGTCAGGCCCGTATCGAGATGATGAAAGCCGTAGTTCTCAGCGATGCGGCGCGACAGCGTGCCTTTTCCAGCAGCAGCCGGCCCATCGATGGCAATCGTAAAGTGTCTGGAGGTCATCGGTCCGTTCATTTCTCCGCCAGCCCACCGTACCGGCGGACAAGATCAATCATGTCAGCCTGACCGGCCTCCTCGCCGAGTCCGGCAGCAACTCCTTCGCGGTCGGCAACCGGTCGGTTCTGGCTTACCTTCCACTTGCCTTCGATCGCGGCAATCTCGATCTCCACGCCGATGATTCCTTTCAACTGCGCGCGGATGAACTCATCCGGCGCATCGCCGACCGCCCAGGGCCTGTCGCGCGGCCCTTCCTGTTGCGTGGTGATCGCGTTGATCTGCTGAAGCAACCAGCCCGCATCGTCGATGACGCGTGCCTTGCCCCTCACCTGCACGATTGCATAATTCCAGGTCGGCACGACTTTGCCGGTCTCCTGCTTCGTCTGGTACCAGGACGGCGTGATGTAGGCATCAGCACCCTGAAAAACGGCAAGTACATCGGCACCGGCCTCGATATCCCGCCACTGCGGATTGGCCTTGGCGAGATGGAGACGCAAGACCCCTTTCTCGGAGGCCGCGGCATCCAGATGGATAGGAACCGAATTCGCCATCAGGCCCGAAGCACCCGCGGTGACCAGCAAGCCGAGCGGATGCGCCCGGATCAAGGCGTGCTGGACGCTCAAGTCTTCCTCACGAAAATGCGGCGGCTGGTACATTGTCTGACACCCGTTCCGGCAGCCGGTCCGACGCCCGGCCTGTCCTGCAAATGAACAATCGCCGGCTCACTACCACAAATGGCGGCGCCGGTCATCCGGCGCGCATGAGCGATGCATGAAGTTTGGCTTTGACATGCCGTCGCGCAACGATTATGGGGACCGGCTTATAAATTCCGAATAGAACGCCGGTTTTCACGGCATTTGCCGAATCTTGATTCGGCCATTCTCACGAGGCTTACAGTGGCGAAAGCTGAACTTGGAACGAAGCGTACCGATCCGGAAACCGGCAAGAAGTTCTACGACCTGAACCGGGATCCGATCGTTTCCCCTTACACCGGCAAGTCCTATCCCTTGTCCTTCTTCGAAGAAACCTCGGCTGCAGCAGCAGCGGAAGCCGCTCAGGACGAAGATGAGGTGACGGAAGTCGATACCGAAAGCACCGAAGTCGAACTGGTTTCGCTCGAGGATGCCGATGAAGGCGCATCCGGCGACGACATCCCCGACATGGGCGATGACGATGTCGAAATCGAAGGTGATGACGATGACGACACCTTCCTCGAAGCGGACGAAGATGACGATGACGACGACATGAGCGACATCATCGGCGTGACCGGCGACGAAGAAGACGTTTGATCGATCAAGTGTCGGCCCGGGCGAGAAATTTTCGCCGGGCCGATTTTTTTAGGCTTGCCATCTCCGAAAACCGGAAGTAATAAGCCGCCACTCCGCGAGGCAAGCGCTTCGCGAAGCATCCCAGGACCGGCCTAGCCGGACTGCCTTGATGGGGCTATAGCTCAGCTGGGAGAGCGCTTGCATGGCATGCAAGAGGTCAGCGGTTCGATCCCGCTTAGCTCCACCAAATCTTCCAGACATGCAGATCTAGTTAATGTACCGATTCCCTGCGACGAGTTTGGCGTCAGGATTGCAAGCACGTCTCAATCTCCCTGGCGAGGATGCGTCACCTGTCATGGCGGTCCAACACCTGACCTAACCTCCGTGATATTCCCGTTGACCTGATCCATCAAAGGTTGCAGCATCTGTTCTTTAAACCTTTTGGAGAGCTTGATGTTGTCGCGATTTTTCAATGTCCTTGCGGTGGTGATCATCGCAGCTGTGCTTTTCTGGTGGGCGATGAAATGGTGACAGCAGCCGAGGAACCCGGAGATGATGAAGTTGGGTTTAATGCGGATCGTCATTCTGGCCTTGTCGGCGCTGCCGTTTGCTGGCGCAGCTCAGGCGGACACTCTTCCGCTTTCGAAAATCAATCGCAAAATTGAGAGCCACATTCAGCGCAGCAACACGACGCAGAACATGCAGTGTCTCGCTTTCATACTGAAGGACTTTCAGGAACGAAAAATCCGCAAATCGGATATTTACGTCACATTCGACGATTCGAACATTGACGGCCTCGGCGTTGGACTGGCCGAAACCGACGAAAACTACACCTGCGAAGCGGGTGAACTCCGACCTGGGAAGGGAATGCCTACCAGCGTGTGAAGACATTCTAGCCGGACACCTGTCCGACCGTATCGCAATCCATCATGTCCCTGGTGCCTGCCGGGCTAGTTGACCACTTGGTATTTTGCGAATTCTTCAGCGCTTGAATCTATGCTGACGGTCAGGCCCATGTGCTTGGAGCGATGGTTCGATGACACGAGACAGACGACGGCGGCTGATTCATACGCGTAGAACGGCAACGGGCTTAACGCTCGCCGGCGCGATCTCCTTTCTGGCTGGCATGACGGATGCGACCGGCCTTGCTCTGACCGGGGACTTCGTGTCCTTCATGACGGGGAACACAACCCGTGCCGCCTTGTCGCTCGGGGAGGGAAACCTGCGACACGCTGTTGTTCTTCTCTCGGCTATCATGGTGTTCGTGCTTGGGAATGCTGCCGGTATCGTGATCGCGCACTTCGCGGAGCGCCGGACGTTTGTTGTGCTCGCATGTGTCAGCATCGTGCTGGCTACGGCTTCGCTCATGGCGGCCGACAGCCTGGCGATACCACGCTTCTACATTATCGTCGCTTCCATGGGGATGGTGAACGCAGCGGTGGAGCAGATCGAAGGGTTGCCAATCGGGCTGACCTATGTGACCGGCGCTCTCTCGCGTTTCGGACGCGGCCTTGGGCGCTGGATTATCGGTGACAACCGAATGGACTGGACCATCCAGATCGTGCCATGGGTCGGCATGCTGGCGGGGGCCATTGTCGGGGCGTTGCTGACGCAAATCGCCGGGGCGGCGGCGCTTTGGCTGATCGCCGTTTTTGCAATGCTGGTTGCACTCGCCAGCCTTTTGATTCCGAAGCGGACGCAGCGCCGGTTCAACGCCGCGCCACACTCTCCGACGCATACGAAGTCACGGTCGCAATAAAACTCCGCCGAATCAGGTAGAGGGGTCGCAGAATCCGTTGAAGGAGCACATCCTTGTTTCTCTTTTCAAAACTCGTCTGGGTGTTCGGCCAGCCCTTGTCGCTCGCTTTTCTTTTCGTCGTGCTTGCCCTGGTAGCAGGCCTTGTCCGCTGGCGCGCAACAAGCCTCGTTTCATCGGCAGCTGCGGGCCTCATCCTGTTCGTCACGCTTTACACGACCACCGGCAACTACCTTCTCCAGGGTCTGGAGGACCGTTTTGCCAAGCCTCAGGATCCGGCGGATCTGCAGTGCATAATCGTGCTCGGCGGCGCTTTCGAGAATGAGGTGAATACCGCCCGCCACGGCATCGAGCTCAATGCCGGCGCGCCGATCGTTTTGTTGAAGCGGTGCGGCTGGCGCAGAAATATCCGCAGGCTCGCATCCTGATTTCAGGCGGCGACGGATCGATCTCCGGGGTCTATGAAGGCGACGCGGTGATTTCAGCGCGCTTCTTTCCGATGTTCGGAATCGACCGGGAGCGCCTGGTCGAAGAGACGACCTCGCGAACAACCTTCGAGAACGCCATGAACACCAAGGAACTCCTTGCAGGCCAAGGGCTTTCGAACTGCCTGTTGATCACCTCGGGCTATCACATGCCGCGGTCGGTCGGCATCTTCCGCAAGCTTGGCATCGAGATCATACCGTGGCCGACGGACTACCGAACGGACGGACGGGAGGGGCTTGGTCTCGATTTCACGCAGCCGAGCCGCAATTCCCAGAACCTAGCGACGGCGATCCGCGAATGGTTCGGGCTCGTCGGCTACTACCTTGCCGGTCGCACGTCTGAACTCTACCCCGGCTGAGCGAGCTACTTCTTGGAGATCGTCACAAACTTGGTGCCGCGCACACGAGCCGTGACGACACATGGCTCCTTCTCCCTGTCGGCATCCGGGCGATCGCAGAAGCGAGGGTGCATTTTCATCGCAAGCACCATGTTGCCGAAGCGCTTCACGAAATCATAGCCATAGATCTGGGCGGTCGCGATCATGAAATAGCCGCCCTCGGCGACCTGCAGATAGAAATTGTAGGTGCAACCGTCGTCATTGCACTGCGGCCCCTTTTCGCCGTCGCAAGTCAACTCGCCCTCGTTGACGACGGCGTCGATAAGGCCGTCATTGTTGATATCCTGGCGGATGACGTAGCTGTCCGAAAATTCGGCCTTGGTGCACTGTTCCTGAAAGTGCTTCTTCTCATAGATCTCCGGGTCCGAGATAAGAGATTGTTGGGCAAAAGCCGCGACCGGCGCGGCGAGCAGCACGGCAATGTTCAAAGCGATCAGGAGCGTTTTCACGAGGGACTTCTCTTTTGGTCGGATAAGGACGCTGTTGGCCGCGCAGTTTGCATGATCCGCCTTGCGCCGCCCTTGCCGCCGTGATTCATACTTTGCAAAGATACACGTCGGTTCTGGAGGACTGAATGCCGCCGTTCGTCTACCTGGATTATGCCGGCGTCGCGCTCTTTGCGGCGACAGGCGGGCTTGCAGCCTCGCGTAAGCAGCTCGACCTGATCGGTTTCCTCTTTTTCGCGTTTGTCACCGGGACAGGCGGCGGCACGGTGCGCGACATCATCCTGGGCCGCGTACCGGTGTTCTGGGTTCTGAACCCGGTCTATGTCCTCATCTGCTGCATCGTCGGTATCCTGGTGTTTTTTACCGCCCACCTGGTCGAGTCGCGCTATCGCTGGCTGATCTGGCTCGATGCCGTCGGGCTCTCCGCCTATTGCGTGATGGGTGCAGCAAAGGGCCTTGCCGCCACGGGTTCGCCGATCATCGCCATCGTGACAGGCACACTGACGGCGACCTTCGGCGGCATCCTCCGTGATCTCCTGGCGAATGAGCCGTCGGTTCTGTTGCGGCCAGAAATCTACATCACCGCCGCGCTCATAGGGGGCGGTATCTTTACGGCTGCCAATGCCCTAGACCTGCCGCTCTACGCAGCCTCCGCTATCGGAGTCATCGCGGCGTTCTCCGTGCGTGGCGGCGCGCTCTATTTCGGCTGGACCTTTCCAACCTACAAGGCCAAGCCCGGTCGGCATCCCGACGATGTAATGTGAAATCAGCGCCGCTTGGGACGCAGGCGGATCACCACGTCGACGTGGGCGATTTCGAGACCTTCCGGCGGCTCTGGCAAATTGCCGATTGTCAGATTGCTGACCGGAATATCGAGCACATCATTTTCGCCTTCGATGAAGAAGTGATGATGGTCGGAGACGTTGGTGTCGAAATACGTCTTGGCGCTTTCGACCGCGAGAACGCGGATCATGCCGGCTTCGGTGAATTGGTGCAGCGTGTTGTAGACGGTTGCCAACGATACCGGCACGCCCGCCTGCACGGCCTCTTCGTGGAGTTCTTCAACCGTCAGGTGCCGATCACCCTTGGCAAACAGCAGATCACCCAGCGCGACGCGCTGCCGCGTCGGACGCAGCCCAGCGTCTCTCAGCCGTACCTCAATGGTAAGCGGGGCTTCTGCCGCCATCCGACAAACTCCGGTTAATCTAGCGTCAAGCAATCAGGTTTCATTAGCCATATAACTTTTGCGCAAAAGTGTTTCAATAGTTTCAATGGGGACAAAGAATGCAAAAGTGCCGCAAAATCGGGCTTTTGGCGCAATTAGTGCTGGCCGGGGGCTTGGCCTTCCTGTATGCGACCACCAGATAAGGCGCGCAGCCGGTCCTTCGAAGGTGGGTGAAGCTCTCAGTCATGCTTATGCTTCATTTTCCGCTGAACTTGGACTAAACGTTCACATCCATCGGCATAGCGGCGGGGGGAATTAGAGTTTTCATGGCGACGAAACAATCCAGCTTCAACTACGAGGAAATTCTGGCCTGCGGCCGCGGCGAACTGTTCGGCCCCGGCAATGCACAGCTTCCGCTTCCGCCGATGTTGATGGTTCATCGCATTACAGACATCTCCGAAACGGGCGGCGCCTTCGACAAGGGCTATATCCGCGCCGAGTACGACGTGAAGCCTGACGACTGGTATTTTCCCTGCCACTTCCAGGGCAACCCGATTATGCCCGGCTGCCTTGGCCTTGATGGCATGTGGCAACTGACCGGCTTCTTCCTCGGCTGGCTTGGCGAGCCCGGGCGCGGCATGGCGCTTTCAACCGGCGAAGTGAAGTTCAAGGGCATGATCCGGCCGACGACGAAGCTCCTCGAATACGGCATCGATTTCAAGCGCGTCATGCGCGGCCGCCTTGTTCTCGGCACCGCGGATGGCTGGCTGAAGGCTGACGGCGAAACCATCTACCAGGCCACCGACCTGCGCGTCGGCCTGTCCAAGGACAAAGAAGCCTGATTGCGCCGGGCATCCATGCCCGGCTTTCCAAGTTAGAAAAACGAAAAGGTCGAAACACATGAGACGGGTAGTTGTCACGGGTCTGGGTGTTGTTTCCTCGATCGGCAATGATGCCGCCGAGGTCACTGCGTCGCTGCGCGATGCCAAGTCCGGCATTTCCTTCTCCAACGATTTTGCCGAGCACGGCTTCAAGTGCCAGGTCTGGGGTCGCCCTTCGCTGGATCCGACCGATCTGGTCGATCGCCGCGCCATGCGCTTCCTCTCCCAGGGCGGCGCGTGGAACCATGTCGCGATGAAGCAGGCGATCGCAGATTCCGGCCTGGAAGAAAGCGATATCAGCAACAACGAGCGCACCGGCATCATCATGGGTTCCGGCGGTCCGTCGACCCGCACGCTGATCGAAGCCGCCGAGATCACCATCAAGAACAACAGCCCGAAGCGCATCGGCCCGTTCGCCGTGCCGAAGGCGATGTCTTCGACCGCATCGGCGACGCTCGCCACGTGGTTCAAGATCCACGGCGTCAACTATTCGATCTCGTCAGCCTGCTCGACCTCCGCGCATTGCATCGGCAATGCCGCCGAGATGATCCAGTGGGGCAAGCAGGACATCATGTTCGCCGGCGGCCACGAAGACCTCGACTGGACGATGTCGAACCTGTTCGACGCCATGGGCGCCATGTCGTCGAAGTACAACGATACGCCCGAAACGGCTTCGCGTGCCTATGACGCCACCCGCGACGGCTTCGTGATTGCCGGCGGCGCAGGCGTGCTGGTTCTGGAAGAGCTGGAGCATGCCAAGGCGCGCGGCGCCAAGATCTACGCAGAAATCGTCGGCTACGGCGCGACCTCCGACGGCTATGACATGGTTGCTCCGTCGGGTGAAGGCGCGATCCGCTGCATGCGCCAGGCGCTCGCAACGGTTAAGGGCGATGTCGACTACGTCAACACGCACGGCACCTCGACGCCGGTCGGCGACAGCAAGGAAATCAGCGCGATCCGCGAAGTCTTCGGCGACAGGATCCCGCACATCCAGTCCACCAAGTCGCTGACGGGCCACTCGCTGGGCGCTGCCGGTGTTCAGGAATCGATCTACTCGCTGCTCATGATGCAGGCCGGCTTTATCGGCGAGAGCGCCCACATCACCGAGCTCGACCCGGAATTCGACGGCGTTCCGATCGTTCGCAAGCGTATCGACGACGCCAAGATCGACATCGCGCTTTCCAACTCCTTCGGCTTTGGCGGCACCAACGCCACGCTCGTCTTCCAGCGCTACAACGGATAATAATATGACTGGAATTATGCAGGGTAAGCGCGGCCTCATCATGGGTGTCGCGAACAACCATTCGATCGCCTGGGGAATTTCCAAGGCACTAGCCGCACAGGGCGCCGAGCTTGCGTTCACCTACCAGGGCGATGCGCTCGGCAAGCGCGTCAAGCCGTTGGCGGCAGAGGTTGGTTCGGACTTCCTGCTGCCGTGCGACGTCGAAGATATCGCGTCGGTCGATACCGTCGTCGACGCAATCAAGGAACGCTGGGGCAGCCTCGATTTCATCGTTCACGCCATCGGATTCTCCGACAAGAGCGAATTGAAAGGCCTCTACGCCGATACGACGCGCGACAACTTCAGCCGCACGATGGTGATCTCCTGTTTCTCCTTCACGGAAATCGCCAACCGTTGCGCACCGCTGATGAATGCGGGTGGTTCGATGCTGACGCTGACCTATAACGGCTCGACGCGTGTCATCCCGAACTACAATGTCATGGGTGTTGCGAAGGCCGCCCTTGAGGCATCGGTGCGCTACCTGGCTGCGGATTACGGTCCGCGAGGTATTCGCGTCAACGCGATCTCCGCGGGTCCGATCCGGACGCTCGCCGGCGCCGGCATTTCCGATGCTCGTGCGATCCTGTCCTGGAACCAGCGTAATTCGCCGCTGCGCAAGACCGTGACGATCGACCAGGTCGGCAATTCCGCCCTTTACCTCCTCTCGGACCTCTCCGCGGGTGTTACCGGCGAAATCCATTTCGTCGACGCCGGTTTCAACATCACGTCGATGCCGACGCTCGACGCGTTGCAAACGGCGGATGTCGAGTAGTTCTCTCGGCGCCGGCCCTTCAAGGCCGGTGCCGCCCTATGTTTGCTTGGATTCCACAGGACTGCGAAGATGATGCGTAAGCGTCATGAAGGGCTGCATGCTAAGCTTCTCGGCAACGCGAATTGATGCGCTGTTGTCGGCGCTGACTTGATAGCGCGAGAGCAGGCTTCTTATGGCGAGTTCAGCCAGAGCCGTGCGGACGACCTTGCCCGCGAGACCTCGGCCACGCGAATTCTCAGCGGTAAAGACGCCGCCAATCTCCCAGACCGCCCCATAGTTCCGGAAGACGAAGCAGAGTGATTGCGGCTGGTCCTTTGGGCCAAGGATGCACACAAAAACCTCACCAGCATCGAGTAGAGCTTGCAGCCAGCTGCGGGCATGCCCCTGCTTCTCGAATATGTCCAGAACAGCGCTGCCGGGTGTGGCGGTGACAGCCACATCGACATCGCGCTCGACTTGGCCCTTGCCGGTGTAGGATAGATAGCAAGCTTTCTGCTCTGTTGCGTAGCGCTTTGCAATCACGAGCCGGTCGGCGTCGTTCGCGACCTTGAACACAACACCGACATTCTCCGGCACATGCTCAAGAAGTCGCTCCGTAAGGGTCGGAGCGTCGCTTGAGATAAAAGCGACCCAATCCGCCTCGGCATAAGCGTCCCGATCATACGGACTGACGGAAACCTTGAGGAGCACAAGACATGCCGAGCCGACTCGATCCGAGACGCGATGCGCAATCGTATCTTCGGGGAAGAGTGATAGCTGCTTCAGCAGCACGATATTGCGCAGAAGCTGCCGCTCAAGGTGAAGGGCAGTGTCATGATGACGCTCTGAAACAAGCAAGGCGACCTCGGACGCGAATGTGCGGACGAGGTACCCTAGGCCTTATTTCTTCGCCCACAAGACCTTGAAGCGGGCGTTGCGGCAGGTTTCGCCGCTTTCGCGGAAGCTGGCGGCAAGCACTGGCTCGTAAGGTAATCCGCGATTGGCGACGAGAAGCAGGCGTCCCCCGCCTCGCAGGGATGAGGCTGCGGTCTTGATCATCGCCTGGCCGAGCGACGGCTCCGCGGCATGCCCTTCGTGGAACGGCGGGTTCATGACGATGAGATCGTACTTGTCCTTGACTGGCTCGCTGGCAAGATCGTGCCAGGAGAAGCGCGCGGGCACGTCAGGGCAATTCTCCTCCAGGTTGGCCTTCGCCGCCTCCAGTGCCGCGTAGTTGGCCTCATAGAGATCAAGGCGGCTGACGCCCGGAGACCGCCGCGCCAACTCGACGGAGAGATACCCCCAACCAGCGCCGAAATCGGCGACGTCACCGGTGAAATCTGCAGGCAGGCGCGAGGCAAGAAGCTCGGAGCCGTCGTCGATGCGGTCGTGCGAGAACATGCCGGCTGCAGCCACGAAGCGACCATCGACGCGTACGGGCGGCTTGGCAAACTTGCCGACAATCTCGCTGACATCGGCCGGGCGGCCAAACCACAGGGCGACGCCGTGATACTTCGGCATGTGCTCGATCTCGAGGCCGAAGCCTTCCATGCGCTTGCGAAGCGACTGGATGCCATCCTCCTTGCCGCCGGCGATGACGATCAAGCCACCCGCCTTCACGCGCTGAAGCGCGGCGGCGATATTGGCTTCGTTCTCGCCCTTGTGCTTGTTGCAGAGGACCAGCGCTGCATCGTAGTCCTCGCCTTCGATCTCTGGCGTGGTTTCGATGCGCTGGGACAGAAGCTGCCTATAGAGTGTCCGGAAGCCCTGTACGGCGCTCAGCGAGGCCGTGAACCCCTCCGGCAGGGCGAAGCCTGCCTCGGCGCCGAGGAAGAGGACGCGCTCGCCCTCGCCCGGCGCATCGACGGTGCCGCTGGCGAACGGGTGAAACAGGGTCTTCAGGGTTTCGCGGCTCATGATCTCTTCTCGCCTTCGGATGCAAAAAGGGCGCGGGAAAACTCCCACGCCCTCGAATGGTTTGAAAGGCGCGGCTTACTCAGCCGCATCTTCCTTCTTCTTCTCGGACTTTTCAGCAGCCGGGAGTTCCTGGCCGGTTGCTTGATCGACAACCTTCATCGACAGGCGAACCTTGCCGCGCTCGTCGAAACCGAGGAGCTTGACCCAGACCTTCTGGCCTTCCTTGACGACATCCTGCGTCTTGGCAACGCGCTCGGAAGCGAGCTGCGAGATGTGGACGAGGCCGTCGCGGGCGCCGAAGAAGTTGACGAACGCGCCGAAGTCGGCGGTCTTGACGACCGTTCCTTCGTAGATCTGGCCAACTTCAGGCTCGGCAACGATCGAGTGGATCCACTTGCGGGCCGCTTCGATTTCCTTGCCGGACGAGGACGCGATCTTGACCGTGCCGTCGTCTTCGATGTTGATCTTCGCGCCGGTCTTTTCGACGATTTCGCGGATGACCTTGCCGCCGGAGCCGATGACTTCACGGATCTTGTCGACCGGGATGTTCATGACTTCGATGCGCGGTGCGAATTCGCCGAGCTGGCCACGGCTCTCGGTGATGGCCTTGGCCATTTCGCCGAGGATGTGGGCGCGACCGCCCTTAGCCTGGCTGAGCGCAACCTTCATGATCTCTTCGGTGATACCGGCGATCTTGATGTCCATCTGCAGCGAGGTGATGCCGTCTGCGGTACCGGCAACCTTGAAGTCCATGTCGCCGAGGTGGTCTTCGTCACCGAGGATGTCGGAGAGAACGGCGAAACGGTCGCCTTCGAGGATCAGACCCATGGCGATACCGGCAACCGGCTTGGCAAGCGGAACGCCTGCGTCCATGAGTGCCAGCGAGGTGCCGCAAACGGTTGCCATCGAGGACGAGCCGTTCGACTCGGTGATTTCGGAGACGACGCGCAGCGTGTAGGGGAACTGCTCAGGCGACGGCAGCATCGGGTGGATGGCGCGCCATGCAAGCTTGCCGTGACCGATTTCGCGGCGGCCCGGAGAACCCATGCGACCCGTCTCACCGACCGAGTAGGGCGGGAAGTTGTAGTGCAGCATGAAGTTTTCCTTGTACATGCCCGTCAAGGAATCGACGTACTGCTCGTCTTCGCCGGTGCCGAGCGTGGCAACGACGATGGCCTGGGTTTCACCGCGGGTGAAGAGGGCCGAACCGTGGGTGCGCGGCAGGAGGCCGACTTCCGAAACGATCGGACGAACAGTCTCGAGGTCGCGGCCGTCGATGCGGCTCTTGGTGTCGAGGATGTTCCAACGAACGATCTTCGCCTGCAGGTGCTTGAAGATCGCGCCGACTTCTTCGGCCGTGTACTTGGCTTCGCCTTCTTCCGGCAGGAAGTGTGCCTTGACCTTCGCCTTGACGGCGTCGACGGCAGCGTAGCGTTCAGCCTTCTGCGTGTTCTTGTAGGCGGTGCGAAGCTCGGCTTCGAAATGCTTCAGCATTTCGCCTTCGAGTTCGGAGTAGTCTTCCGGCTGGAAGTCGCGCGGCTCCTTGGCAGCCACTTCAGCGAGCTTGATGATCGCGTCGAGCACCGGCTGGAAGCCCTTGTGGCCGAACATGACGGCGCCGAGCATGACTTCTTCGTTGAGTTCCTTGGCTTCGGATTCGACCATCAGGACGGCATCGTGCGTACCGGCGACGACGAGGTCGAGAACCGATTCTTCCATCTCGTCGAGATGCGGGTTCAGAACGTATTCGCCGTTGATGTAGCCGACGCGGGCGCCGCCGACCGGGCCCATGAAGGGAACGCCTGATAGCGTCAGGGCAGCCGAGGTGGCAACCATCGACAGGATGTCCGGGTTGTTTTCGAGGTCATGCTGGATGACGGTGACGACGACCTGGGTGTCGTTCTTGTAGCCTTCCGGGAAGAGCGGGCGGATCGGGCGGTCGATCAGGCGGGAAACGAGGGTTTCGTTTTCCGACGGACGGCCTTCGCGCTTGAAATAGCCGCCGGGGATCTTGCCGGCTGCGTAGGTCTTTTCCTGGTAGTTGACGGTGAGCGGGAAGAAGTCCTGGCCCGGCTTCGGCGCCTTGGCGGAAACGACGGTCGCCAGAACGACGGTTTCGCCGTAGGTCGCGAGAACAGCGCCGTCAGCCTGACGAGCGATCTTGCCGGTTTCGAGCTTCAGCGGGCGGCCTGCCCACTCGATTTCCACACTATGAGTATCGAACATATGTCTTGTCTTCCTTCAATGCAGGAACATGCGCCTCGCCTTCCACGGCACGGCGCACGGTCAACCGCAATCGGTGTGACGCATCATGGGCAAGACAACAGGAGGCTTTGCATCGACGGTCCCGGAAGAGACCGGGCCAAAGCCCCTCGAGCTCTGGCCGAAAGCATCCGGCAATCCTGCCCCATGACAGGTCAACGGTTGGTTTGGCAGAACCGGCCCATCCGGGGCTGCCGGGCAATCCGCCACGGGTGGCGGGTGGGGAAAGGTTCCCCGAAAAAATCCGGCGGGCGTCCCAAGGAGGAGCGCCCGCCGAAAAATTATTAGCGGCGGATACCCAGGCTGCCAATCAGCTTGGTGTAGCGGCCTTCGTCCTTCTTCTTGAGATAGTCAAGAAGCGAGCGGCGGCTGGAAACCATCGTCAGCAGACCACGGCGGGAATGGTTATCCTTCTTGTGGTCCTTGAAGTGGCCGGTCAGGTTGTTGATACGCTCGGTCAGGATGGCAACCTGAACTTCCGGAGAACCGGTGTCGCCTTCGAACGTTGCGTATTCCTTGATAAGAGCCGTCTTGCGCTCAGCAGTAATCGACATCGGATGTTCCTTTCTATGAGAGGAGATTAGGTCGCCAAAAGCCGGGATGTCGTCCAGCTTTGGCCGCGAATGCATCCGGACAGAGCCCGATTGCTGGCGCTGCCTATAAACCAAATGCGCTGCAATGGAAAGAGGCATGCCGCAGATGGCCCACTTGTCACTTTCCAGCGATCGCCTCGCGGATCATGGCATTATAGCCGTCGGGATCTTGCAGCATGGCGAAGTGGCTCGTGTCCTTGAGTATCACCAGCTTCGCGCCCGGAATTTGCTTAGCCATCATCTCGGTATGGTCGAGCTTGACCGCCTCGTCGTGATCGCCGATCGCCAGGGTGACTGGTACCTTGATCTTGCCAAGATCGTCGGCCGTCCAAGCTGGTTGGCTCTCCCACATCCCAGAGATCTGCTTGACGAACGCCTCGTACTCATTTGGGGTCGGCGACAGCTTCTTGTATGCCTCGCCGGCGACACTGATATATTCGTTGAAAGTCTTGTTGGTCATCACATCCGGCTTCACGCCGTCAGTGGTCACGTTCGCGGCATGCGCTATCACATGCTTCAGCTTCTCCGGATTCTTCATCGCCATGTCGATGCCGATGATGCCGCCGTCCGACCAGCCGACAAGTGTCACCTTGTCGAGCTTCAGATAGTCGAGCAAAGCGACATAATCTGAGGTCATCAGGTCATAGCCGAACGGTTGCCCGCTGCGCGTCGAGCGGCCATGCCCGCGGCTGTCGGCGACGATCACCCGATGATCCCTGGCAAACTCGGCCACCTGATAGCCCCAGACGTCGGCGCTGCCGAGTCCGCCGTGGATGAACAGGATCGGTTCGCCCTCACCGTATTCGGCGTAGTACATCGTGATGTCGTTGACGGTAGCCATGCCGCTCGTCCTTGCGGCTGGCATTGGCGGGAAAGCTGGCAGCGTTGCCCAGCGCTCTGCGGAGTAAGCGTTGACGGCCATCAAAACCGCCGAGAAGAATATCAGGATGCCGGCTGCAATTCTGCGCATGACTGTCTCCCTGATCTGAAGGCCCCACGGCCCGGATCAGGGAAACATATCCCAACGGCAAATGTTGACATTTGCCATCTGTGGTTTTGTTCGGCCCACATAGGACCGAAACCAGTGGTTTATCGCGATCTCAGCCGAAAACGCGCTTTGGACGGAATTCGCCCTGGCCGATCTCGCCAATCGCGATCAGCTTGCCGCGGGACGTGGCGTAGGCTTCGCTTTCTGCAACTGGCGCATCACGACCACGCACGAGGATCGGATTGCCCATCTTCAACCTGTGTGCCTGGTCGTCGTTGACGACGAGGTGCGGCAGCGAGGAGAGCGCTTCGCTGGTGTCGATCAGAAGCGCATCCAGCGCGGCAAGGCGTTCGTCCGCGTCCTCCATCGCCTCAAGCGCGACGAGATCCGCAAGCGGGATCATGGTTTCTTCGGCGAAGGGCGCGACAAAACTACGACGCAGGCCCGAGATATGGCCGTAGCAGCCGAGTTCGCGACCAAAATCACGCGCCAGCGCCCGTACATAGGTACCCTTGCCGCACTCGACTTCGAAATGCGCCGTATTGGCATCCTGGCAGGACAACAGCGTCAGCCGGAAGATCTCTACCTCGCGAGACGGAATCTCGACAGCTTCACCATCGCGCGCCAGATCGTAGGCTCGTTCACCTGCGATCTTGATCGCGGAGAACTGCGGCGGAACCTGATTGACGACACCTGTGTATTTCGGCAGGAGGTCGCGGATCTGCTGTTCGCTCGGGCGCTTCTCGGAGCTCTGCGTTACATCGCCTTCAAGATCGTCCGTTGCACGCTCCTCGCCCCAGGTCACCGTGAATTCATAGATCTTGCGGCCATCCATCACGTAGGGAACGGTCTTTGTCGCATCGCCAAGGGCGATCGGCAGCATGCCCGACGCAAGCGGGTCAAGCGTGCCGGCGTGACCGCACTTCTGCGCCTTGAACAGCCACTTGATCTTGGAAACGGCTTCTGTGGAGCCGAAATCGACCGGCTTATCAAGAATCAGCCATCCCGAAATCGGACGGCCCTTCGGTTTACGTGGTTTGGACATCAGTCTCTTCTACTATTCTTCTTCGGTATCGCCGTGGTCGAGATCGCGGCTCACCTCGGGCGAGCGGAGCAGCTCGTCAATCTTCTTGTAATTGTCGAAGCTCGTATCGTCGCGGAAGCGGACCTCCGGCATGTACTTCATCTGTCGCAGCTGCGAACCGAGGCGACCACGGATGTATTTTGCATTGCGGTTCAACGCAGCGATCACCGCATCATGATCCGAAACGCCGAGCGGCGTCACATAGGCCGTCGCGATCTTCAGGTCTGGTGACATGCGGACTTCGGAGATGGAAATGACGGTCTTCTCGATCACGTCATCGCGCACTTCGCCGCGCTGCAGAACCTGCGTGATAGCGGCGCGAACCTGCTCGCCGACGCGCAGCATGCGCTGCGAAGGTGCGGAGGTTGTTGGTCTTGTTGCCATTTTTCTTTGCCTCAAAAGGTTCGGGCGCCGGCCTCAGTTGATCCGGCGCCCGTCCAAATTTCCAGTATCAGGCGATCAAAGCGTACGCGTGATGTGCTCGACGCGGAAGCATTCGATCGTGTCGCCGGCGCGGATGTCTTCGTAATTCTCGAAAGCCATACCGCATTC
Source organism: Rhizobium cauense (assembly GCF_019511525.1). Lineage (GTDB taxonomy): Bacteria > Pseudomonadota > Alphaproteobacteria > Rhizobiales > Rhizobiaceae > Rhizobium > Rhizobium cauense. The sequence goes on from NZ_JAEUAT010000001.1 coordinate 554,527, forward strand.
CTGGCCGGAATGCACTTCCGAGACTTCATCCTTGAAGCGCTTGAGCGTCTTGAGCTTGCCTTCGTGGATGACGACATGGTCGCGGACGAGACGAACGCCGACGCCACGCTCGACCTTGCCTTCGGTGACGCGGCAACCTGCGACCTTGCCGACCTTCGTGATGTTGAACACCTCGAGGATCTCGGCATTGCCGAGGAAGGTTTCGCGACGCTCTGGCGACAGCAGGCCCGACATCGCCGCCTTCACGTCATCCACCAGATCGTAGATGATGTTGTAGTAGCGGATTTCGATGCCCTGGCGTTCCGCCAGCGTGCGGGCCTGCGCATTCGCACGGACGTTGAAGCCGATGATCGCGGCACCCGATGCCTCGGCAAGCGAGATATCCGATTCCGTCACACCGCCGACAGCCGAGTGAACGATGCGGGCACGAACTTCGTCGGTACCGAGCTTTTCGAGCGCACCAGCGATCGCTTCGATCGAACCCTGCACGTCGCCCTTGATGACCAGCGGGAACTCCTTGACGCCTGCGGACTGCAGCTGCGTCATCATCTGTTCCAGTGAGCCGCGCTGGCCCGAATGACGGGCAGCGGCCTTGTCGCGAGCGAGACGCTGGCGGTATTCGGAGATCTCGCGGGCGCGGCTTTCGTTTTCGACGACCGCAAACCTGTCACCTGCCTGCGGCGTACCGGAAAGGCCAAGTACCTCGACCGGCATGGCCGGCGGGGCTTCCTTTACATGATCGCCCTTGTCTGTGACTAGCGCGCGGACACGCCCCCAGACATCGCCAGCGACGATGATCTGGCCCGGCTTCAGCGTACCGTTCTGAACGAGAACCGTGGCAACCGAACCACGGCCGCGGTCGAGCTGGGCTTCGATGACCGTACCTTCCGCCGTACGGTTCGGGTTCGCCTTGAGGTCCAGGATTTCGGCCTGCAGCAGGATGGCTTCCAGCAGCTTGTCGAGGTTAAGGCCGGTCTTGGCGGAAACTTCGACGTCGAGAACTTCACCGCCCATCGATTCCACGAAAACTTCGTGCTGCAGGAGCTGCGTACGCACCTTCTGCGGATCGGCAGTCGGCTTGTCGACCTTGTTGATCGCCACGATAATCGGCACGTTGGCGGCCTTGGCGTGGTTGATCGATTCAATCGTCTGCGGCATGACGCTGTCGTCAGCTGCAACGACGAGGATCGCGATGTCGGTCGCCTGCGCACCACGGGCACGCATTGCCGTAAAGGCGGCGTGGCCGGGGGTGTCGATGAAGGTGATCTTCTGACCGTTCTGTTCGACCTGATAGGCGCCGATATGCTGGGTGATGCCACCGGCTTCGCCAGCAACCACGTTGGCATGGCGGATGGCGTCGAGCAGCGAGGTCTTGCCGTGGTCGACGTGACCCATGATAGTCACGACAGGCGGACGCGAAACGCGATCGCCTTCTTCGTCGGCGACATTGAAGATACCGAGTTCGACGTCAGATTCCGAAACGCGCTTGACGGTGTGGCCGAATTCGCCGGCGATGAGTTCGGCGAGGTCGGCGTCGATGACGTCGCCCGGCTTCATCATCTGACCTTCCTTCATCAGGTACTTGATGACGTCGACGGCGCGTTCGGACATGCGCTGCGACAGTTCCTGAATGGTGATGGTCTCAGGCAGGATAACTTCGCGAACAACCTTTTCGCGGGTTTCCTGCATCTGGCTGCGGCGGAACTTTTCCTGGCGGCGACGCATGGCTGCCATCGAACGGCCACGGGCATTGCCGTCGTCGTCTGTGCTCGCAGCGGTGATCGTCAGCTTGCCCTGGCGGCGACCATCGTCGCCCTTCGGACGGGCGGTAACGGGCTTTGCCGGTTCCGGCCGCACGACACGGCCACGCGCCGGAGCGCCGCCACGCGGTGCGCCGCGATCATCGTCATCATTCTCACGGCGACCGCGACCGGCAGGTCCAGGTGCAGCGGCACCCGGCGCAGGACGCGCCTGGGCAGGCGACGGTGCACCATCGGGACGTCGTGCTGCGGGAGCCGACGGCTGAACACGCGGGGATTCAGCGCGCGGCGCGACAGCAGCGGGCGTTGCAACTTCAGCCGGAGCTTCAACAGCGGCAGCGGCTTCCGCCACACGAGCTGCCGCTTCTTCGGCAGCGAGGCGCTTGGCTTCTTCAGCTTCTGCTGCCTGGCGCGCGGCTTCTTCAGCGGCGCGACGCTTTTCTTCTTCGGCGCGGCGAACCGCATCTTCGGCATCGCGAACCTGCGCCATAGCGAGCGCGCGGCGGCGTGCATCCATTTCCTCGGGCGACAGATGGTTCAGAACCACCGGACGGGGGCGATCCTGCTGGCGCGGGGGCTGAGAAGACGGCTGCTGCGGACGCGACTGCTGGCCGCCGGCCGGCTGGATGCGCGGCTGCGGCGCCTGCGGAGCGCGCGGCTGATGCACGCTCGGAGCGGCTTCGGTGCGTACCGGGGCGGCAGAGCCTACTGGGGTAATCGGGCGCTCGTCTTCCGGACGCATCGGACGCCGCTTGCGGGTCTCGACAACGACCGCCTTGGTGCGGCCGCGGCCCATATCCTGGCGCACGGTGCCCTGGCTCATTCCCGACGGCTTCAGGCTCAGAGTCTTCTTGCCCGGTCCGTTCAGTGTCTTGTCGTCATTGCTATCGGTCATTCGTTCCCGTTCCTTCGGACAGGGAGCGATGACGTCATCAAGCCCTGTCGTTCAAATAGTGTCGATCAATGATGTAGCAGCCGGACAATGCCGGTGACCGTATCATTGTTTTTGCCGGCCAGCGCCGCCCGGTGCCCGGGACTGACCGCCACTACGGTACTGTTCGAGCATCTTTGCGCGCTTCACTACACCCTCACCCGCCTGCCCTGCAAGCACTGCAGCATGGATAAAAGTGTTCTGGCCCATCACCCCTTCCATTTCGTCCTCCGAGAAGAGACGGAAGGAAGGTATTTCTTCCTCGGTTTCCATTCCGAGATGCCAGGCCTTGCGGGCCTGGTCTATTTTTCTCACGCCATCCTCGGCGGCATTCGTTGCGTGGAACACGGCAATCGTGGCTCCACTCCTGACTGCGGCATCCACTCTCGCGGAGCCCGTAACGAACTGGCCCGCCTTGCGAGCCATGTTCATCATCTGCATCAGCTGCTGTGCAAGCAGCTTTTCGACGGTTCCGCCGAGATCGGCGTCCGCCTTCACGTCCGCCTTCAGAGCGCGGGCGAAAAGTTTCTTTGCCACCGCCTTGTCGACCAGCGAGCGATCGAGCTTGACCCAGCAACCCCGGCCCGGAAGCTGCCGCTTCAGGTCCGCGATAACAGTCCCATCGGGAGCAGCGACGAAGCGGATCAACTCATCCGGCGATCCGCTTTCGCGCGTCACGATGCACATGCGACCATTCACGTCATATCCTGCAAGATCGTCGTCCTCAGGAGAAACGGTCGGCTCATGCGCGGACATCACACTTCCTGCTCGGCCTCGGGAGCCTCTTCGGCTTCCGCGTCCTTAGCGAGGTCTTCTTCCGTGATCCAGCCAGCAGCAAGGCGAGCCTGAACGATCATCTGTTCGGCTTCGACACGAGAAACGTCGAACTTCGAGAACAGCCCCTCGAACTTCTTCGTCTCGCCGTTCTTGCGCTCCGACCAGCCGACGAGGTCGTCGGCAGCGCAGCCGGCAAAGTCCTCAACCGTCTTGATGCTGTCTTCGCCGAGCGCGACCATCATCTGAGCGGTCATGCCGTCAATCTGACGCAGTTCGTCGGAAACCCCGAGAGACTTGCGCTTCTCGTCCATCTCGGCTTCGAGCTTTTCGAGATACTCGCGTGCGCGGGTCTGGATTTCCTGCGCGGTGTCCTCGTCGAAACCATCGATCGAGGAAATTTCGTCGAGATCAACGTAAGCAAGCTCTTCGACAGCGGCAAAGCCTTCCGAGGCCAGAACCTGACCGACCATCTCATCAACGTCGAGCGCGTCCATGAACAGGTTGGTGCGCTCGTTGAATTCCTTCTGACGGCGCTCGGACTCTTCGGCTTCCGTCATGATGTCTATGTCCCAGCCGGTCAGCTGCGATGCCAGGCGAACGTTCTGGCCGCGGCGGCCGATGGCCAGCGACAGCTGCTCGTCCGGAACCACGACCTCGATGCGCTCGGCATCCTCGTCGAGAACGACCTTGGCGACTTCGGCCGGCTGCAGGGCGTTGACGACGAAGGTCGCCGGGTCCTGCGACCATGGAATGATGTCGATCTTTTCGCCCTGGAGTTCGCCGACAACGGCCTGAACACGCGAACCACGCATACCGACGCAGGCGCCGACCGGATCGATCGAGCTATCGTTCGAGATCACGGCGATCTTGGCGCGTGAACCCGGATCGCGGGCAACCGACTTCACCTGGATGATGCCGTCGTAGATCTCAGGCACTTCCATGGTGAAGAGCTTGACCATGAACTGCGGATGCGTGCGCGACAGGAAGATCTGCGGGCCGCGCTGCTCGCGACGGACGTCGTAGACATATGCGCGGACGCGATCGCCATAGCGGACGTTTTCGCGCGGGATCATTTCATCGCGGCGGATGATGCCTTCGCCACGGCCGAGGTCGACGATGACGTTGCCGTATTCGACGCGCTTGACGGTCCCGTTGACGATTTCGCCGACGCGGTCCTTGAACTCGTCGAACTGGCGGTCACGCTCGGCTTCGCGAACCTTCTGGACAATAACCTGCTTGGCAGACTGGGCAGCGATACGGCCGAAATCCATCGGCGGCAGCGGATCCGCAATGAAATCGCCAAGGGCTGCGTCCGGGTTGCGGTCACGCGCCAGTTCGAGCGGGATCTGGGTCGAATAGTCTTCGGCCTTGTCGACAACTTCGAGCAGACGCTGAAGGCGGATTTCGCCGGTCTTCGGGTTGATGTCGGCGCGGATATTGGACTCGGTGCCGTAGCGGGAGCGCGCGGCCTTCTGGATCGCATCGGCCATTGCGGCAAGGACGATCTCGCGATCGATGACCTTTTCGCGCGCCACTGCATCTGCAATCTGCAGAAGTTCGAGCCGGTTCGCACTGACTGCCATTGTCTTATCTCTCCGTCTTGGCTTACCGGGTTCCCGTCCCTGGCGCCGCTTGTTGATCGGTTTATTCTTCGTCTTCCGCTTCGTTCTGGTTCGCGGCCTCTGCCTTCGCCAGCTTGTCGGCGCGCAGTGCATCACGGATCAGATCGTCGGTCAGAATGAGCTTCGCATCGGCAAGGGCCGTGAACGGAATGACGATATTCTGTTCCTCACCCTCGGAAACCTGATCACGCTCGAGCGTGAAACCGTTTGCGTCGGTTGCAACGATCTTGCCCCGGAAGCGCTTACGGTTGCCGACCATGATCGACGTTTCGCACTTCAGAAGGTGCCCCTGCCAGCGCACGAAATCGGACTTCCGCACCATCGGGCGGTCGATACCGGGCGAAGACACTTCCAGATGATACTCTCTATCGATCGGATCTTCCACATCGAGAACCGGAGAAACGGCCATCGAGACCTCTTCACAGCCTTCGACGTCCATCGTTCCATCGTTGCGCTCGGCCATGATCTGCATGGTGGCGCCGTTCTGGTTGAGCATGCGTACGCGGACCAGACGGTAGCCCAGGTCGACAAGCACGGGCTCGATGATATCAGCAAGGCGCTGATCGAGACCAGTCTCCGTGATCAGCCGCGGCTCGAGTTCATTGTTGGCGTTCGTCGGATCCGACAAGCGATGCGCTCCTCGCAATTTTCTGCATTTGGATGATCGCGGTAATAAAAAAGAGCGGGTCCTTGCGGCCCACTCTTCATCAAAACGATCAAGATTTGAGAGCCATATAGGCCCGTTTCTACAAAAATGCAAGGTCCGTCACCAAGCTATGGCCCGACAGCGCCTTGAGGTAGCCAGCGGCCTCTTCCGGCGTATATTGGCTAGGAGGGACCGGCATCGGGAGGAATCGTGCCTTATACTTCGTCGACACTGGCGCCGCTGCGGCACGAGACCTATCGGACGATCTGGTTTGCAAGCCTTGCTTCGAACTTCGGAGGGCTGATCCAGGCGGTTGGCGCCGCCTGGATGATGACGACCATCTCGGCATCAGAGGATATGATCGCACTCGTGCAGACATCGACGGCACTGCCGATCATGCTGTTCTCGATCGTATCGGGCGCCCTTGCCGACAGCTTCGATCGTCGCCGTGTGATGCTGACCGCACAATACTTCATGTTGGCGGTTTCGGCCCTGCTTAGCGTTTCCGCCTATTTCGGCTGGCTTTCGCCCTGGCTGCTCCTCTTCTTCACGTTCCTGATCGGCTGCGGCACGGCGCTAAACAACCCGTCATGGCAAGCTTCGGTCGGCGACATGGTACCGCGCGCGGATTTGCCCGGTGCGGTCACGCTGAACAGCGTCGGCTTCAACATCACGCGCAGCGTCGGCCCGGCGATCGGCGGCGTGATCGTCGCGGCGGGCGGCGCGGCAGCGGCATTCGCCGTCAACACAATGAGTTATTTCGCCCTCATCTACGCGCTGACACGCTGGAAACCCGGCCTGCCGGTCTCGACGCTTCCGCGAGAGACGCTGGGCAGCGCAGTGTTTGCCGGCCTTCGCTATGTATCCATGTCGCCCAACCTGCAGAAAGTACTGCTGCGCGGCCTTGTCTTCGGGATTAGCGCCAGTTCCATTCTCGCACTGCTGCCTGTTGTGGCGATCGACCTTGTTGTCGGCGGGCCACTGACGTACGGCCTGATGCTCGGCTCCTTCGGTATTGGCGCGATCGGTGGCGCGATGCTGAATGATCGACTGCGCGAACGGTTTTCGAGCGAGACAATCGTGCGTATTTCCTTCGCCGGCTTTGCCATGAGCGCGGCGATCGCCGCCTTCAGTCCAATTGCCGCACTGACCTGTGTCGGATTGGTGATATCAGGCGCGTGCTGGGTGCTGGCGCTTTCGCTATTCAACACAATCGTCCAACTGTCGACGCCGCGCTGGGTCGTCGGCCGCGCCCTCTCGCTCTATCAGACGGTGACTTTCGGCGGCATCGCCGGTGGCAGCTGGCTCTGGGGTGTAACGGCCGACCGATATGGCGTTTCCGACGCCTTGCTGATCTCTGCCCTTGTGATGCTCTTCGGCATTGTCGTCGGTGTTCGCTTTGCGATGCCGGCTTTCGCCTCGCTCAACCTCGACCCACTGAACCGTTTCGTCGAGCCAGCACTCGGCCTCGATATTGCCCCGCGCAGCGGTCCGATCGTCGTCCAGATCGACTACGAAATCGCGGATGCGGATGTTCCCGAATTTCTGGCTCTGATGGGCGAACGGCGACGCATCCGCATTCGCGATGGCGCCCGCAATTGGGCGCTGATGCGCGATCTTGAAAAACCTGGACGATGGACGGAGACCTACCACACGCCGACCTGGGTCGAATACATCAGGCACAATCAGCGCCGCACGCAAGCCGATGCGGAAAACATTGAACGGCTGCGGGCGCTCCATCGAAGCGAACAACTGCCACAAGTGCACCGGCTAATCGAACGCCAGGCCATCCCGCCCGACAACGACGTCTTTTACCAGACGCCGATCGACCTCCACCATTGAGGCAACACATGCACGCCTTCCGCGCCGCCCGGAATTCTGATCTGCCTGCCGTTATCGAACTGCTTGTTGACGATGCTCTCGGCGCCAGACGGGAAATCGTCTCAACTCCACCCGATCCGCGCTATGCTGCGGCCTTCGCGGCCATCGCAGCCGATCCCAACCAGCTTCTGGCCGTTGCCGTCGACGAGGCTGATCGTGTGGTCGGCTGCCTCCAGCTGACCTTCATTCCCGGCCTGTCGCGCGCGGGCATGTGGCGAGGACAAATTGAAAGCGTCCGCGTGTCCCGGAGCGAGCGCGGTTCAGGCCTCGGTTCCCGGATGATCGAATGGGCGGTCGAGCGATGCGCCGAACGCAATTGCGGGCTGGTGCAACTGACCTCGGACAAATCGCGGGCTGACGCGATCCGCTTCTATGAGAAGCTGGGCTTCGTTGCGAGCCACGAGGGCTTCAAACGCGATCTCTAAGCCTATTTCAGCTTGCCAATCATCGAGGCCTCTGGATAGCAGGTGGGCCGCATGCCGTTTTTCTCCTGCCACTGCCCAATGGAGCGACGTGTCTTGTAGCCGGGCAGACCATCCGAGCCGCCGACATCGTAGCCCTTCTTTTCGAGAGCCTTCTGCATGGTTGCAACGTCGGAACGCAACATCTTGCCGACATCGCCCCATGCCCCTTGGAAGGCGCCGGAGCCGAATGCGATCCGATCGGCCAGATTGCCGATGTAAAGCGCATAAAGGTCGGAGTTGTTGTATTCCTTGATCACGTAGAAATTCGGCGTGACGAGAAATTCCGGGCCATCACGGCCGGCCGGAACGAGCATCATGCCACTGGCTTTCCTCTCGTCTGACGGAAACGCCTTGCCACTGACGCGATCAATTCCAAGCGAAGCCCAATGGGCAATCGGCTTGGCGAGATCGGGTCCCTCCTGCGCACAGGAGACCTGTTCAGGGATCGTGACCTCGTACCCCCAGCCACGATCACGCTGCCATCCCTCCTTCACCAGGAAGTTGGCAATCGAAGCAAGCGTGTCGGGTACAGAGCTCCAGATATTGGGATGGCCGTCTCCGTCGAAATCGACTGCGTACTTCAAATAGCTGGTCGGCATGAACTGCGGTTGGCCGAGCGCTCCGGCCGACGATCCCTTGAATTCGGCTGGCGTCGCGTCGCCGCGATCGATGATGTGCAGCGCGGCGAGAAGTTCGGTGCGGAACATCTCCTTGCGTGTCGACATAAAGGCCTTCGTTGCCAGCACCTCGATCGCCGAACTCGGGATCTTGGCAGCGCCAAAGCCCGTCTCACGGCCCCAGACCGCCAGAACGATCGAGCCGGGCACGCCGTAGGTCCGTTCGATCTTCTTCAATGTCGAGGCATATTGCGAGGCAAAGCCGCGACCAGTAGCGGCGAGCCGCTTCAGCCGATCCTCGTTGAAATAAGGTGCGGGGGACGAAAACTCGGCCTGTGTCTGTTTCTGCTGTTTCGGCGGCGGGAAGCCGGGAGGCGCGAGGTCGTTCAAGCTCCAGTTGAGCTTGACGCCTGCAAAGGCGGCGCGAAACGCCTTCTCGGAGATGCCGCTGCGCTGCGCCTCCGGCCAGAGGTCGCGCTGCACCCAGGTCTCGAACTGTGCTTCGACATCGGCCTTGGACGCCGAGAGAGCCGGCAGACACGATAGCGACAGCAGCGCCGTCGCGATCAAAAGGCGGCCGAAAATACGCTTGCTCATGCTTCCCCCTAAATTGCGGTGCGCGCTCTGAGCGCCGCCTGGAGCGTCCCTTCGTCGAGATAGTCTAGTTCGCCGCCGACGGGGACGCCGTGAGCCAGGCGCGTGATCTTCACATCCAGGCCGCTCAGCTGGTCGGTTATATAGTGTGCTGTCGTTTGGCCCTCGACAGTCGCATTCACAGCGATGATGAGCTCGCGAATTCCCCCCGCCGTAACTCGCTCGATCAGGCCGCGAATGTTGAGATCATCGGGCCCGACCCCATCAAGCGGCGACAGGGTGCCGCCGAGCACGTGATAGGCTGCGTTCAAGGCTCCGGCGCGCTCCAGCGCCCAGAGGTCGGAGACATCCTCGACGACAATGATGACGGACTGGTCACGTTGGTGGTCGGTGCAGACAGTACAGGGATCCACCGTATCGACGTTGCCGCAGCGGGAGCAGATCTTGACCTTGTCGTATGCTTCGCCCATCGCGTTCGACAGCGGGCCGAGCAGCTGGTCCTTTTTCTTGATGAGATGCAAGGCAGCCCGGCGAGCTGAACGCGGACCGAGACCGGGCACCTTTGCCAGAAGCTGGATCAGTTTTTCGATTTCGGGACCGGTGACTCGCTTTGCCATGAGCGGTTATTAGCCCATATGCTGCAAAAACGGAAACGCGTTGGGAGCCCCGATCGAATGAAAATCCTCGCCGTCTGCATTGGCAGTGCCGAGCGGCTACCCGGTAAGAGCTACAAGACCGGCATCAACAAGCATCCCGTTGGCGGTAACGTGCTCGTCGACGCGGAAGGGCTTGTCGGCGACGCCATCTGCAACCGGAAGCATCATGGAGGCGTCGACCAGGCCGTCTATCTCGAGGGTTCTCTGACGCTCGACTGGTGGTCAAGCGAGATGGGAGAAACAGTTGAGCCGGGAACATTCGGCGAGAATATTGTTGTTGACGGCCTCGACAACCGCGTCGTGTCCGTCGGCGATCGATTCATAGCCGGCGATCTTGTTCTGGAGGTCACCAGCGCACGCATTCCATGCGCCACATTTGCTGCTCGCATGGGCGATCCCCGGTTCGTCAAACGCTACACGCAGGCAGCGCGGCCCGGCATTTATTGCCGCGTTCTGCACAGTGGCACGATCGCCGCCGGACTGGCGATCGACTATCGGCCCTATGCTGGCGAGAAGGTCACCATGCCGGAGATGATCGCCACATTCGGCAAAACGCTGAACGCACGGGACCGAAACCGCTACCTCGCTGCTCCAATTCACTACAAGCTGCGCGATATTCTGGAGCTACAGGAAACGCCTAACTGAGCCGCGCTTCAAGGGCGGCGAGAGCTGCCCGTCCTGCCGGCCAGTCGCCGAGGCCGCTGCTGCCGTTGATGTGGCCGAAGGCGCCTATATCCATAAACTCGCTGCCCCAGTCCTCGGCTCTGGCGCGCGCGTAAGCGAGGGCGCCGAACGGGTCATTGCTGCTTGCTATGACAAGCGATGGAAATGGAAGCGTCGTGGCAGGCGGATCGGCAAAGCCGGCAGCTTCCGGAGGAAATGCAGCGGAACGCGGATCCGGTGGCGCAACCAGCATCGCGCCACCTGCGCGATGCGTTGTCTCCGACGCCCAATGAGCAACGAGGAGGCAGGACAGGCTGTGGGCGACGAGAAGCGGTTCGGACCGTGACTGCCCGACGGCCCGGTCCAGCGACTCAATCCAGTCCTCAAGGTTCGGCTGGTCCCAACTCGACGGCGCAAATCGCCGCATGCGAGGTTCAGTCGCTTCCCATCGGGACTGCCAGTGTGCATGGCCGGACCCGCCAATACCGGGTATCACAACAATATCTCTCATCGCTTCCTTCCTATTGCCGAGCGGCACAAGTTGCGTGACCTGCGCGGAAACGACATAAGAAATCATCGGATTAATTATCCTCCGACCGATAGATTAAAGGCAGAATGTCAATGGCTGATTTCGCGGGCCGCCAACTCGATCCCACCGACATGTTGATCCTCGAGATCATGCAGGCAGACGGGCGCATCTCCGTTTCCGAACTGGGGCGCCAGGTTGGCCTCTCGCAGCCGGCTGCTTCCGAGCGACTGAAGCGGCTTGAGGAAAGAGGAATTATCGAAGGCTACGGCGCACGCATAAACACCGCTGCGCTTGGATTGGGCATGATCGCCGTTATCCGATTGCGCACGACCCACGAACATATCCGTACTTGCCTCAAGCAATTTGCCGAGATGCCGCAAATCATCGAAGTTTTGAGGCTGACCGGAGAGGATTGCTTCGTGCTTAAGGTCCTTGTCCCCACCCCGTCAGAGCTTGAAATCATCGTCGACAGCATTGCGCGCTATGGCGCCGTCACAACCTCTCTCGTATTGCGCGGCGAACCTGCGAAACCCGTCGGTCGCGAGCTGATGCGACTAGCGCGGAAGCATAGCTGAGGCGATTTCAACCGGCACCACTTGCTGACAACGCCGAGGCTCCTAGTTTTTCACCCACGGGGTGTAAAACGAAGGAGGCTCGCATGTCCATCGCACGACTTATCGCGGCGGCAGTCATCGCCGCAACGGCCACTACCTTCCTATCGGCGACGCCAGCCGCTGCGCGCGTCAAGGTCGGCTCACTCGGCTGTGACATATCGCCTGGATTCGGCGTCATTATCGGTTCCAAACGGACACTGAACTGCATTTTCACTCCGTCTTCCCCCGATCGGCCGAGTGAACGTTACACCGGCACGATCACCAAGCTTGGCGTCGATATCGGCACTCTTGCGGGGGGCGGAATGATCTGGCTCGTCTACGCGCCGACCAATCGGCTCGACGGCGCCCTGCAAGGCAGCTACGCCGGCGTTGCGGCCAATGCGACCGTCGGCCTCGGGGTCGGAGCCAACGTCCTGATCGGCGGCTTCGAAGGCTCGATTGCTCTACAGCCGGTTTCGGCTGAGGGCACGTCCGGCCTAAATATCGCGGCAGGCGTCGCCAACATGATCCTGACATGGGTACCGCCGGCACCACCGCCACCGGCTCCCAAGCGGCACGTCTCGCAGAGATAGCCTAGCGCATAGCAATGGCAACAGCGGCGCCGGCCATTGTTCCGGCGCTGGCGCGATTGGCCAAGCGAACGGCGCGACGGCTCCTCAGGAAGCGCCTCGCCTTGGCAGCAAGAAGCGCCCAGCTGATATCAATGACGATCAACACCAGAAGCATCGTCGCGACGAGTTCGGCCCAACCGACCATGGTCACGGCGCCAACGTCGATGATCGACGGCAGCAGTGCCATGTAGAACATCATGATCTTCGGGTTGCCGAGCGTCACCGTCATGCCAGCGAAGAAAAGCTTCAGCGGCGATTGCGTGTCGGGCAGTGCGTCCCCTTCGGTGTCGGGCGAGGCGAACCACATCTTCCAGGCGAGGTAGAGCAGATAGCAGACGCCGAGCCACTTGATGGCGACGAAGGCGTAGTGGAAGGTCTCGGCAATCGCCGCAAGACCGGCGACAGCACAGGTCAGCCAGATCGCTTCGCCGAGCCACATGGCCGCCAGGAACGGCAAAACGTCACGCGCACCTTTGGAAATCACGCGGGCAACGAGTGCAGCAACGCTCGGACCGGGGGAGCCGGCCGCGACAAACAACGCGCAGGCAAAGACGAACAGACTGGTCAACGTCACCGGCAATCCTCCCTATTGCGTGACGAAGCGGTGCCCGTGCAGCCGACACCGCTCTCGTGAGCTTCTGTTTATCAGAACGGCATCTTGAAGCCGGGCGGAATCGGCAGGCCAGCGGTCAAAGCCTTGGTCTTTTCGGCCGCGGCGGCCTCGGCCTTGTCCTTGGCATCCTTGTGCGCGGCGACGATCAGGTCTTCGAGGATCTCCACATCGTCTTCCTTGAACAAGGACGGGTCGATCTTCAGGCTCTGCATCTCGCCCTTGCCGTTGAGGATCACGGTAACGAGACCGCCACCCGATTTGCCTTCCGCGTGGAGTTCGGCGATCTCCGCCTGCATCTTCTCCATCTTGGCCTGCATTTCCTTGACTTTGCCCATCATGCCCATGATGTCGCGCATCGTCTCGCTCCTTCTCGATACTTCAGAAAATTATGTCGTCGCCCGGCAGGATATCGCCCTCCTCGGATTCGGCAGCAGCAGGCGCCTTGGCCTCCTCTTCCTCCTCCGGTTCCGGCGCCCGCACGCGAACGTCGATGATCTTGGCGCCCGGAAACTGCGCGAGGATTGCGGCTACATCGGGATCTTGGCGGGCGTCGCTGACCTGCTGCGCCTTGGCATTCGCTTCCGCCTCAACGATCGTCGGCTGCCCCGCCTCGCGACTGAGGCTGACGATCCAGTGGATGCCAGTCCAGTCCTTGAGCTTGACCGCCAGTTCGTTCAGCAGCGTGCCAGGCGCACCTTCCGTCAGATTGACGTCAAGGCGACCGGGTTCGATACGAACAGGGCGGACGAAGTTGCGCACCAGCGCCTTGACCTTCACATCGCGCTTCTCACCGGCCAAATTAGCGATGTCGGAGATGGAGTTGACAGGCACCAACGGTTTCGGCGCCTCGGCCGGCTTCGTCTCAAGCCGACCGACCGGCACGTTCTGCGGATCGGGATTGGGAACGGCGCGCAGCATGGCGGTCGGGCCGGCTGGCTGCGGGCGCGGTATCACGTCCGTCGCTCTTGCCGCCAGATTACCTTGATAGTTTACCGTTGCGCCGCCGCCACCGTTGCCTGATGGCACCGCCGGGCGGCCTCCGCCATTCGTCTCTGAAAATTCTGCGAGGCGGCGGGCAGCGTCCTCGGGTGCAGGCAGATGCGCGGCGTGCGCCAGCCGGATCAACACCATCTCAGCGGCTCCGGCCGGACGCGAGGAACCTTCGGCCTCAGGGATGCCCTTCAGCAGCATTTGCCAGATGCGCGACAGCGTCGTTACCGCCACGCCCTGGGCGAATTCCGCGGCCTTGGTACGTTCGATTTCGCTGAGCGAAGGATCGTTCGCCGCATCCGGGACGTACTTCAGGCGGGTGACCAGATGCGTGAAATCGGCAAGGTCGGTCAACACCGCAACGGGATTGGCGCCGGCCTCGTACTGGCTTTCAAATTCGTTGAGCGCTGCGGCGACATCGCCTTTGACGATGTGATGAAAGAGATCGACGATGCGGGCGCGGTCGGCAAGACCGAGCATACCGCGCACCGCTTCGGTCAAAACGGCGCCGCCGCCATGGGCGATCGCCTGGTCGAGCAGCGACAGGCCGTCTCGCGCCGAGCCCTCGGCGGCACGTGCGATCATCGCCAGCGCATCGGGCTCAGCCTCGATGCCTTCCTTCGACGCGATCGTGGTGAAGAGGCCAACGAGATCCGACGCGCTGATGCGGCGCAGGTCAAAGCGCTGGCAGCGTGACAGGACGGTGATCGGAACCTTGCGGATTTCGGTGGTGGCGAAGATGAACTTCACATGCTCGGGCGGCTCTTCGAGCGTCTTCAGCAGGCCGTTGAAGGCCTGCGTCGAGAGCATGTGCACTTCGTCGATGATGTAGACCTTGTAACGCGCCGACACCGGTCGATAGCGCACCTGCTCGATGATCTCCCGGATATCGTCGATACCGGTGTGCGAGGCCGCGTCCATCTCGATGACGTCGACATGCCGGCCTTCCATGATCGCCTGGCAATGCTCGCCGGGAATGCGCAGGTCGATCGTTGGCTTGTCGATGTCAGGCGTCTTGTAGTTCAGCGCACGCGCCAGAATGCGGGCAGTCGTCGTCTTGCCGACCCCGCGAACGCCGGTCAGCATGTAGGCCTGGGCAATACGGCCGGTCTCGAAGGCGTTGGTCAGGGTCTGGACCATCGGCTCCTGGCCGACCATCAGATCCGTGAAATCCTTGGGGCGGTATTTGCGTGCCAGCACCCGGTATCCGGTGCCCGTCGAGGCGGCATCTTTTGACTGTCGCTCGGTGTCGCTCATCGCCCTGCTTATCACCCGGACTGCCCGAGCAAGAATGGAGAGAAAGGTGGGAGGCTGGCACGATGACCCGTGCCGGGCTCGTTAGGGCTGCTTCCTTCCGGACCTGACCCGGTTGGCGAGTGGCTCGTCCACCACCAACCTCCCGGATGCACATATCGGCAATATCGCCATCAAAAGCAAGCCAAGCTCAAAAAAAACTGCTAGCCTCAAGAAAACATGGAGGAATGCCTGTTGGACGAATTCAAACTCGACCGTCGGTTGGAAAGCGATAGCGACAGCGTCATGCAGACGGGGCTATGCGATCTCAGGCTGTCGAAGGACGCCCGCTGGCCATGGCTGATTCTCGTCCCGCGAAGGACTGATATCACCGAAGTTTTCGAACTCACGCCACTCGATCAGGTGTTGCTGACATTCGAAACGGAAATGGTTGCCTCTGCCCTGAAGAAGACCACCGGCGCTACAAAAATCAATATCGGGGCCCTTGGCAACATCGTCCGCCAGCTTCATGTTCATGTCATTGCCCGCTTCGAAGGCGATGCCAATTGGCCAAATCCGGTCTGGGGATTTGGCAAGGCCGAGCCTTACGCAGCGGACAAGAGAAATGAATTCATAGAGAAGTTGCGGGAAGCCCTTTCATCATGAGCCGTTCGCTTTTCGATTCGGATGTTCCGCATCCGGAACCCAGCAGCCTGACTGCCTTTGCTGCCAACGACCTGATCCGCGATTCCGAGCATCGCGACGAGACATCTGTCGATAAGGCACTGGCAAAGGAGGGGACGCATATTTTCGCGTTTGCCGGTGACAAGCTGGTCCTCAAGCATGACGGACAGGTGCTCGATCCTCTGTTTGCGCGCTACGAATTGAAGGATCTGCAGCCGAACTGGGACGAAACGGTGCTGCTCGGCTACCGCAAGACGGGCGAACCCCGGCTTGCCGTTCCGGTCGGCGTTCCGGAAGAAGAGCTTGCCAGCCAGTATAAGCCTTCGGATGGCCGCTCACTGTTTCGCGAGATGCTGATCGACGAGGTGCTGCTTGGTGAATTTGCGCAGGGCGCGAGCCTGATCCGCTGGAACCGCGACAACAAGTTTTGCGGCCGCTGCGGCTCGACCATGGAGATCCATATCGGCGGCTACAAGCGCGTCTGTTCGGCCTGCGGACACGAAATCTTCCCGCGCACCGATCCGGTTGTCATCATGCTCGTTGTCGACGAGGAGCGCGATCTTTGCCTTCTCGGTCGCAGCCCGCATTTTACCCCTGGCATGTATTCCTGCCTCGCGGGCTTCGTCGAGCCAGGCGAGACGATCGAGAATGCAGTACGACGCGAGACGTTGGAGGAATCCGGGATCCACACGGGAAGGATCCGGTATCACGCCTCACAACCCTGGCCGATGCCGCATACGCTGATGATCGGCTGCTACGCCGAGGCGAGGTCGAAGGACATCAAGTTTGACGGCCAGGAGCTGGAAGACTGCCGTTGGTTCACGCGTGAGGAAACGCTTGAAATGCTTGAACGCCCCAGCGCGACCGGCAAGGCACCGCCCCCGAGGGGTGCAGTCGCCCATCGGCTGATGCGCGACTGGGTGGAATGGAAAAAGCAATAAGGCCCGACAGACGAGGCCCCTGACATGGCACGCTCCGAACGCCTTTTGACCTTGCTGCAAACACTGCGACGCTATCGCCGCCCGGTCAGCGGCGCAGTGCTGGCAACGGAAACCGGCATCAGCATCCGCACGCTCTACCGCGATATTGCGAGTCTACAGGCACAGGGCGCGCTGATCGAGGGGGAACCGGGTCTCGGATACGTGCTGAAGCCAGGCTTCATGCTGCCGCCGATGATGTTTTCACAAGACGAGATCGAGGCGCTCGTCCTCGGTTCTCGCTGGGTGGCACGCGCCGCCGATCCACGACTTGCTTCAGCGGGCGCCGATGCGTTGGCCAAGATCGCCGATGTGCTGCCGCAGGAGATGCGAGACGAGATCGAGACGTCTACGCTGCTCGTCCATCTTCGCCCGCCAGTCGCCGACAAAGCCGATCTTGGTGCCATTCGCAAAGCGATCCGCAGCGAACGGATCCTCAAGCTTACCTATTCCGATGAAAGCGGTGCGGTCTCTGTCCGCGACATCTGGCCGTTTGCGTTAAGCTATTTCGAACAGGTGCGAGTAGTTGTCGCCTGGTGCGAATTGCGTAAGGATTACCGTCACTTCCGCACCGACCGGATTGTCGAGATGATTCCGCAGGGCGCACGCTATCCGCGCCGGCGTGCGGTGCTTCTCAAGGAATGGCGGGACCAGCAGGATATCGCCCACTGAGCTCAACACTACTGCCATAAACTGACAGTGATCGGCGCTATTATCGGTACCAATCCAACAGGAGGACCGATGATGACGAGTTTGAACCTTACCCGATCGACGCGTGGTAGCCATCCTGTCGACGAGACCCCTTCCGATGCAGGATATCCGCAGTCCACGCTGCTGCGCATGATGCTGAAAGCTTCGCGTCAGATGGTCCGCAACAGGTATCCGCGCCTCGATCCGGAGACCATGCCCGAGGCGATGAAACGCGATCTCGGCTTCGTGGACTGGGGTTGCCCGTGCCACGAGAGCTGACGCGACAGCGCAACTCCCAAGACGCGTGACCAACCGCCGCTGCCACTAGTGCAGCGGCGTTTCTTCGACTGCTTCCCTGTCACAACGAGGACAACCCGATGAATAGCCCGAACCTCATCATTCTGTACGTCAGGGATCCGGCCCAAAGCGCCGGTTTCTACAAATCCCTGCTCGGTCGCGAGCCGGTGGCCGAAGCACCGAACTTCGTCGCTTTTGCGCTTGACGGCGGTTTCACGCTCGGACTCTGGCGGCTGAGCAAGGTCGCGCCGCAACCGTCTGCGACCGGCAGCCGTGCCGAGATCGCCTTCATGGTTCCTGGCGAAAATGGTGTCTCTGCCCTTTACCAGGATTGGCGCAAGCGCCAGCTGCCGATTGCGCAGGACCTGACCGACATGGATTTCGGTCCGACGTTCGTCGTTCTCGACCCGGACGGCCACCGCTTGCGCGTGTGTGAGCCGGATAAGTGAAGGCCCAATCGGAAAAAGGGCGCCCTGAGGCGCCCTTTCATTTCTGCAGTTGGCCACGCATTGGGTGGCCCTTGTAGACACCCAGGATTCGAACCTTCTCAGAGAAGAACCGCAGCTCCTCCAAGGCGCGCCGTACGTTTGGATCGTTCGGGTGCCCCTCGATATCGGCATAGAATTGCGTCGCAACGAATTTGCCGCCCAGCTGATAGCTCTCAAGCTTTGTCATGTTGATGGTGTTCGTCGCAAAGCCGCCGAGCGCCTTGTAGAGCGCGGCCGGGATATTGCGGACGTTGAAGACGAACGTGGTAACAAGCTTCTCCTCGTCCGAATTGCGATGCGCCCATTCCTCCTCACGCGAGAGGACGACGAAGCGAGTGACATTGTTCTCGGTATCCTCGACATTCTCGGCAACAATGTCGAGACCGTAGAGGTCGGCAGCCAGGCGCGGGGCAAGTGCCGCCATCGAACGGTCACCAGTCTCCTGGACGAGCTTCGCCGCACCTGCCGTGTCGCCGGCGATGACAGGCTTCCAGCCGTGCGAGCGCACGATCTTGCGGCACTGGCCAAGCGCATGGATATGGCTGTGCACCGTGCGGATCTCATCCTTGGTGACGCCGGGAAGCACCATCAGCTGAAAGCGGATCGGCATGAAATATTCGCCGATGATATGCAGTCGGGAGTCCGGCAGCAGGTGATGGATGTCGGCCACGCGACCGGCGATCGTGTTCTCGATCGGGATCATGCCGATATCGGCATCTCCGTTCTCGACGGCAACGAAGGCGTCCTCGAACGTCTGGCACGGCAGCGGCTCCATAGTCGGGAACATGTCGCGGCACGCCATGTCGGAGTTCGCACCGAACTCGCCCTGGAAGGCGATCCTGTTGGTCTTGATGTTCATGGAAAACCCGTCACTTCGTTCTAGCGGAGAGAATGCGCCGCGCCTTTTCAAGGTCGGCGGGAGTATCGACACCGAGCGGAACCGTGTCAACGATCTCGACATCAATGCGCATGCCGGCTTCAAGCGCACGAAGTTGCTCAAGCGACTCGCGCTTCTCAAGAACGGACGGCCCAAGCGTGACGAAACGCTCCAAGGCTGAACGGCGGTAGGCGTAGAGACCGATATGATGATAGAGCGGACCGTTGCCGTAGGGTGCTGTCGCGCGCGTAAAATAGAGGGCTTTCAAGCGACTGTCGGAGAGCGGCGAACCGACGACCTTGACGATATGCGGCGCTGTCTTGTCGGCCTCGTCCTCGATCTCGATCGTCAGCGTTCCGATATCGACATTCGCGTCTTCCAGCGGATGCAAGGCGGCTCGAACCGTCTCCGGTTCGATCGTCGGAAGATCACCCTGAACGTTGACGACGAACTTGGCTTTCCCCTCGGGATCCACCTTCATCAGGGCTTCGTAGATGCGATCCGAACCGGACTGATGATGCTGGCTTGTCATGACGACCTCGAAGCCCGCTTCGGCAACGACATCGAAGACCTGCTGGTCGTCAACCGCGACGACGACGCGGCCGATCTCTGCCTCCCTCGCCCGCAGCGCCACCTGCACGATCATCGGCAAACCGCAAATATCGGCCAGCGGTTTACCCGGAAGGCGGGTCGATGCCATGCGGGCCGGGATGAGCACGAGCACGTCATCTAAATTTGGAGTGGTCATTGTTCAGGCCTTCTAATCCAGGCGGAAAGGTGTCAAAAAGTCTCACGCAGCAGACCATTTACACAGTTGCAACGAACAGCCAAAAGACATAGGTTCCGCGCGATTTCAAGATGGTCCGGCTCTATGTCTGCCGGCTGCAAGGGGAGCATTGCAGATGAATTCATACGTGAATACGGCGGTGGGGGCGCTGCTTGGGACGGTTTTCGTTCTGATGTCCGTGTCCATCGCGTCGGAGGGGATTTTTCACTCGGAGAAGCCTGAGAAGGAAGGTTTTGCGATCGTAGCCGAAGAAGCATCGACCGGCGGCGGTGAGGCAGCACCGGCTGCAGCCGTTCCGATCGCGCAGTTGCTGGCAAAGGCAGACGCCAAGGCCGGTGAGACTGTCTTCAAGAAGTGTCAGGCCTGTCATGACGCGACCAAGGGGGGGCCGAACAAAGTCGGCCCGGGCCTCTATGGTCTCGTCGATCGTCCAATCGCCGCGCACGAGGGCTTCGCCTATTCGTCGGCTATGAAGGATTTCTCCAAGGGCGGCAGCGAAAAATGGACCTTCGACCATCTGAATCACTTCCTGGCTGCGCCTAAGAAGTACGTTGCCGGAACCGCAATGGGCTTTGCGGGTCTTCCGAAGGATACGGATCGCGCCAACGTCATCCTCTACCTTCACACGCTGGCGGACTCTCCGGTTCCGCTTCCCGATCCGAACGCACCGGATAGCGCCACCCAGTAAGCATCCACTCGGTTTCCGAGAACAATTGAAGCCCGGTCTGAGCCGGGCTTTTCTTTGCGCTAGGCGCCGAGCAGAAAGGCCCAGAACGATACGGAGATTGCACCAAGCGCAGTCGTCAGCGTAATCGTCGATGCGGCCACGCTGTGGCCGACACCGAAGCGATTGGCGATCAGCCAGGCGTTGACGCCCGTCGGAACGGCCGAGATCAGCACCAGGGCCGCGGTCCAGTCGCTGGCAAGCCCCAGCAGATGACTTGCCGTCCAGACGCATGCCGGCAGCAGCAGCAGCTTGAAGGCCGAGGTGACGCTCGCAATGCCCGCATTGCCCGAGATGCCGTACTTTTCCAGTGCCATGCCGAGCGAGATCAGCGCGACAGGTCCGGCAACGCCGGCAATCTGATCGACAAGGGATTCCACCGGCGCAGGCATCGAAAGACCGAGAAGATGCATGGCTGCACCTCCGGCCAAGCCAATGACCAGCGGGTTTCGCAAGAGGTTATGAGCGATCTGACGGACCACCTTGGCGATACTACGCTCCTGCTTGCCGGCAATCTTGTGTTCGGCGCGCTCCATCATGATCGTCCCGATAATCATCATGACCGGCAGATGGACGGCGATCAGGATCGAGAGCGGCACAAGCCCCTTGTCGCCAACCGTCCGCTGTACGAGCGGCAAGCCGATGAAGATCGTGTTGGCGAAGGCTGACGAAACGCCGGCGACGACGCCGATGCGATCATCGCGTTTGAAAATCCGTGTCGCCGCAATGTGGGCCGCGACCCAGGTCACGGCCACACCGGAGAAATAGGCAATCCACAGGCGGAACGGCGAAGCGCCATGAAAGTCGGCCTCAGCGATCGTACGGAATAGCAGCAAAGGCACCGCGATCTTGAAGACGAATTCACTCAAGGCATCGCCGATCTCCGCCTTCATCAACCGTAGCTTCACCGTCAGCCAGCCGATCAGGATCATGATGAAGATGGGAAGGACGTCGAAGATGATGGCTGACATTCAATGCGGCTGCCTTGCGAGAGATGGCTATGCGTAGCAGCAAATCGGGCGGGATGACAAACGCAGAGGATACTAAAACAAAAAAAGCGGGCCGTGCCCGCTTTTCCGCATCCGGTCTTGCCGGATAGCCGGTTCGCAATGCTGCCAGTTCATCCGTGGTCAGCGTCGCGTCCGGTATCGTCGAAGGGTTTCATCCCTTCTGCATTGGCTGCTGCCCAGAGGCTGCTCATGCCAATCCCGTTGAAGTTGTTTATACGGGCGGAAAATGACACGGGGATGACGTCAGGTTGGTATTTTTGCGAAGCGACGTTTTCAAACCCCAGGTGCAGCCATCTCACTCGGGATATACCAACGGGCCGTCCTTGACGGGATCATTATAGAGGACAAAGACAAGCATCGTACCGGGCTCAGCCGTAGCGTCCGTCCGTCTTGCTGCGACCTCGCCGGCAACTGCGCTCGTATATTCGGCAACGACTTCGCCAAACGTATTCCGCTGGATGGCAACTTTCTGACCGACCGCTACCTTGTCCTTCAGCTTGACGAGCAACTCGACAAAGCCGCCCTCGGTCGCCATGACTGGATGCGCTCGGTTCCCGACGAAGATATCGGTGTCCTTTCCGGTGCGTCCCAAGGGGCCGGCTATCACACCGTGATGCTTCAGCACGTTCAGCGTGCCTTCCACGAAGAGTGGGATCATGTCGTGGTCAAGGATACGCGGCGCACCGATTTCGGGCGTGAAAGCGGGTATGTTCACATCGATCAACGCGCTTGCCAGCAGACCCGGATAGGCGGGGTTATCGAAAATCTGGCTGATCGGATAAAGCTCGGCCATCTCCTTGATTTCAGGCAAATCCATTCGCGCCAGATGAAAGGCGGTCATGTCCATGCCCGTCGCAGCCGTGTGAAAGTCAATGGCATAGTCGATATTTGGCCTCAACAGCCGGTTGAACACGAGCGCGGCGTGCCGCGCGGCCGCCTCGGGGCCATTCTCGTTTCCTGGGAAAGTGCGGTTGATATCAATCAGGTCTATTCCGCGCCCTGAACTCGGCCACCGGCGTGCCATGCCCTCGACGGCGGGGCGCGAGACATCGAGTACGGCCAACACGGCACCGGACATCTCAGCCGGATCGAGCTGCCGCATAACGGTCTGGATCGTGTGCATCGGGCTCATTTCGTCGCCATGGACGCCACTGATGAGTCCGATGCGCTTGCCTGGCCGAGCGCCCTTCGCAACAAGCACGGAGACATACCAGCACTGGCCGGACGGCATTTGCACACCCTGGAAATAGAAAGCATGCGTACCAGGCTCGAGGTCCGCAATATCGAGAGAACTGATGACCTTCTTCCCTTGGATAAGGTCCCCAGAATAGATCGTTCCTGAAGATGAAGACGCATTTGAAGCCGCCGACCTGGCCTCTTGCGCCGCAACGGGAGCGGAGCCAGCCGCGAGAGCGACCGCACCGACAGCCGTCATAGAGGAAACCAAAAAATCCCGGCGCGGGAAAGCATCTCGTTCCTTGTCTGCCATATCGCCCCCTGTATTGGTAAAACATCCCACGATGATCGCTAGCCATAATCTGGGACGAAGTCTGCGGCCGGCAAGCGGCACAGGAATGAGGGCTATTGACGGCGCGCGGCGCACCGTCCCTCGTTGCCGCCTCGTTGCGAAATCCCGTCGTTAACCGCTCTTGTGTCGGCCAGCCAAAACGTGCGATGTCCCATATGGGCTGGGAAGACCAACATGGGGGTAAGTCTTGCCAACAGGTAAAGTCAAGTGGTTCAACCAGGACAAGGGCTTCGGATTCATCACGCCGGATGACGGAGGCACTGATGTCTTTCTGCATATCACGGCCGCTCAAAGGGCGGGTATCGACGCGGTGAAGGAAGGCATGAACATCACGTTCGAGGTCGCGCAGGACCGTCGAACCGGCAGAACGTCAGCCGACAACATTCGGCAGGTTTGAATTTGTCAGTGCGGTCGCAAGGCCGCACTGACTTTACTGCGTCGGAGACAACATGAAGCGTAGCCTGGCTGTCTGCTTCCTTATGCTTGCCGTGCCGGAACCGTCATTTGCCGATGACGCGAAATCCAAGCTCGCTTTCTTCTTCGACCGATGCGTTTCCTCCGGTCCGGACTTCGAGCGCACCTCCGAGCGTGCCAAGGTCGATCAATGGCCGTCGATGGCACAGGATCTGGCGTTGACGTTCACGCCGATGGAAAACCCGGACGCGCTTCAAGGCTGGATCGTCAGCGGTGGTGAAAGCGAAAGCTTCCAGGCCCTGGTCGTCTCGCGGGCGGAAATCGGCGGCAAAATCCTCGAAGGTTGCACCGTGGCATTGGGCGAGGTCGATACGGCGGTGTTCGAGAAGGAACTGGTCGAGAGGGCGGACGCTATCTCGGCGGGTGAAGAGCAAGGGCAGGATCGCGTTTACAAGCGATATACCGCAAGCATCAACGGGCGCAGCGAGGCGATAACGTTGACGCTGCCACTCTACGCAAAAGGTTCCGATCAGATCATAGCAAGTGCTGTGGCCGAGCAGCAGATCGAGCACTAGGCCGCCACAAGGCACACGTACAATTCTTGCATATGAGATTTTGATTTCGGCAGCGCCGCATCCGAATGGAATACCTATGGCCGTTTTCCCATCCTTAGAGCCGAGGCGCGACATGCGCCATCGAGCGAAGGCAGGAGAACAGCGATGTACTTCGAACTCAAGGATAAGACGGCCGAGATCCTGGCCAGATCCCGGAGACGAGAACGTCTGTGCGATCTTCCGCTCGATCTCATAACTTCGGAGGACGAGGCATACGGGATCCAGACCATTGCTGAAGACGCACTCGGCTTCGAACGCAAGGGCTACGCACTTGTCGGAAGCAGTGAAGCTTCACGACGCACCCTCTGCTTGACGAAGCCCGTCTTCTCGGAAATTCCCGCCTCCGCGCTGACCATGGGAATCAAGCAATTCCGATTGCCGCCGGGCGCAATCGGCGCCCAGTGCGAATTCGTGTTCAGGATGCTGCGACCTTTTCCTGAAACCGGTGAAACGATCGACCGGGCAGCCGTGGCGAGCGCCATCTTGGGCTGCCACCCTGCCATCGGCATAGTTGGCCGACGCACCAATCAGGGCTTCGGCGGCGACAATGCCGCCATCGCCGATTTCGGCCTGCACGTCGCGACGCTTTGCGGGCCTTACGCGGACGAGATCGATCTTGATCGCCTGGCCGGCGTCGACGTGAACGTGTTCCTGTTCGGTAAAACCGTGTTCGCCGGTTCGGCGGCTTCCATACTTGGACACCCGCTCGAAGCCGTGGCTTGGCTCGCCAAGGAACTATCTGCTCGTGGAAAGCAGCTCGAGCCGAACGACTTCGTCGCGACCGGGTCCTGCACGACCATTCTTCAGGTCCTTCCCGGCCAGCATATGGCCGCCGATTTCGGACCACTCGGTCAGGTCGACTGCATTTTCACCTGAATCTCACCAACCAACCAGGAACCTCACATGCGTCCGCAGACCAAGCCATTTGTCGTGGAGATCAAGAAAACACGGCGTCCATTTCCGAAGTTGCCATCAAAAAGCGACGTTCCTCTGGAGAAGGCCAGCCC
Source organism: Rhizobium cauense (assembly GCF_019511525.1). Taxonomy (GTDB): domain Bacteria; phylum Pseudomonadota; class Alphaproteobacteria; order Rhizobiales; family Rhizobiaceae; genus Rhizobium; species Rhizobium cauense. The sequence goes on from NZ_JAEUAT010000001.1 coordinate 579,825, forward strand.
CGAACATGAGAGGCAGAGGTGCGATCGGATCGTGCTGACCGCTCTCTCGGCTGATGAAAGGCATTAAGATGGTGAGCAGAAGCCTCCCCCACGAATATTTTTTTCTTAACGGCTCGCGTTCCGAAGGCCCGGTCATTGGCCATATCGATGGCAAGCCGATCCCTGCGCGCGTGATCGATATCAGAGGCAGCCGCTATCGCTTCGTCGGCGTTGTTCGCCGCGACCAGCGTGGCAGGCTCGATGTGTCCGCATTGCGAAAGAACGAGTGGCTGGTCGCTCCCGATCTCATCTATGCGGCGGTTGCTTGAAACCCGGCTTGGCGAACGCCGTAGCCGGAAGGGTCTGTCATTTGACGCGCAGCAGCGCATTTTTGCAGAGAGATATGGCTACGAACGCCATTTCTGCTTCCCATGTGGCGAAAATCCGCTAAGACCGGACACCGGCTATCACCTAACCCGGGACCCTCCCTTTCATGACCAAATTCGATGTTCTGACTGTCGGCAACGCTATCGTCGATATCATCGCGCGTTGCGACGACCAGTTCCTCATTGACAACGCGATCACCAAGGCGGCGATGAACCTCATCGATGCAGAGCGCGCCGAACTTCTCTATGCCCGCATGGGACCGGCGGTGGAAGCCTCCGGCGGCAGCGCCGGTAACACGGCGGCAGGTGTCGCAAGCTTCGGCGGCAAGGCCGCCTATTTCGGCAAGGTCGCGGAAGACCAGCTCGGCGAGATCTTCGCCCACGACATCCGCGCGCAGGGCGTTCACTATCAGACGAAGCCCAAGGGCACGTTTCCGCCGACCGCACGCTCGATGATCTTCGTTACCGATGACGGCGAGCGTTCGATGAACACCTATCTCGGCGCCTGCGTCGAGCTCGGCCCCGAGGACGTCGAGGCCGAGGTGGTCGCCCAGTCCAAGGTCACCTATTTCGAAGGCTACCTCTGGGATCCGCCGCGCGCCAAGGAAGCCATCCGTGAATGCGCCCGCATCGCCCACGAGAACGGCCGCGAAATGTCGATGACACTCTCCGACAGCTTCTGCGTCGACCGCTATCGCGGCGAATTCCTCGATCTGATGCGCTCGGGCACTGTCGACATCGTCTTCGCCAATCGCCAGGAAGCGCTGGCGCTCTATGAGACCGAGGACTTTGAAGAAGCACTGAACAGCATCGCCAAGGACTGCAAGATCGCGGCCGTGACGATGAGCGAGGACGGCGCCGTCATCCTCAAGGGCGACGAACGCTTCTATGTCGATGCGATCAAGATCAAGGAACTGGTGGACACGACCGGAGCGGGCGACCTTTTCGCCGCCGGCTTCCTCTACGGTTACACCCAGGGCCGGACGCTCGAAGATTGCGGCAAGCTCGGCTGCCTTGCCGCCGGCATCGTGATCCAGCAGATCGGCCCGCGGCCGATGAAGTCGCTCGCCGAAGCCGGCAAGCAGGCGAGCCTTATTTAAAGGCTTCGCCCGGATAAGCGCCCCAGATCTCCGACTGCGCCACCCAACCCTCGGCGCCGTCGATCTTGGCGAAGCACCAGTCACCGTTGCATTCGCCGATGGTCATCATGACGCCGGGTTCGAGCTTGGCGACAACGGACGCGGACGGCAAGGCGTCGCGACGCATGTTGACGTAGACAGACTTGCCCTTGCCTTTCATCCACGGAGCGGCAATCGCCGCCCGTGAGCCCGACAGCAACGATTGGTTGACCCAGCCCTCGGTGCCGTCGGCATCGCGGATCTGGCGCCAGTTGTCGTATTCCTGAATGATTTCGACCGGTAGGCCGGCTTTCAGGTACATCCAGGAAGCCGCATAATCCGTGCCGGGGCCAATGCGCAGGTTGACGCGCTTGGACTTGAGCGTGACGAAGCGCGGCAGCGGCAGGCCGCTCGGTCCCTTTGCCGCCTGTGCGGAGGCCATTTCAGCCGTTCCCGCCGAAAGCACGAAACCGATCGCAAGGGCGAGGCAGGATTTCAGGACTTTGCTATGCATGGGATTTCCGTTTGCTCAGAGGAGGGCAGGACTGCTGCCTGATTCCGGGAATTCGACATTCCTGCGCACGCTCAGCGAGTTTTGTTTGTCTTCGCGTGCGGGTCTGGTAGAAATTGCCCGGAACGCGAAAATTATCCCGCGTCTTGGTTAAGGACCTCTTTACAAGTTAGCGCCGGCGCACATGACGACGAAGAAAAAACCGAAGGTCTACATCACGCGGAAGCTGCCCGATGCGGTTGAAACGCGCATGCGCGAGCTCTTTGACGCGGAACTCAATATCGATGACGCGCCACGCTCCAAGACCGAGCTGATTGCCGCAGTCAGAAGCGCCGACGTGCTGGTCCCGACGGTCACCGACAGGATCGACGCCACTGTCATCGAGGAGGCGGGGTCGCAACTGAAGCTGATCGCCAGCTTCTCGAACGGCACCGATCACATCGATGTCGAAGCGGCGGCTCGCAAGGGCATCACGGTTACCAACACGCCCAACGTGCTGACCGAGGACACGGCCGACATGACGATGGCGCTCATTCTAGCGGTGCCGCGCCGTTTGGGCGAAGGTGCGCGAGTGTTGACCGACCATCCCGGCGAGTGGGCCGGCTGGTCGCCGACCTGGATGCTCGGGCGGCGCATTCACGGCAAGCGTATTGGTATCGTCGGGATGGGGCGGATCGGCACGGCCGTTGCCCGCCGCGCCAAGGCCTTCGGCCTGTCGATCCACTATCACAACCGCAAGCGCGTGAACCCGGCCACCGAAGATGAGTTGGAGGCGACCTATTGGGAAAGTCTCGACCAGATGCTTGCCCGCGTCGATATCGTTTCGGTCAACTGCCCCTCGACGCCGGCGACGTTCCATCTGCTTTCCGCCCGCCGCCTGGCCCTGCTGCAGCCGACCGCCTACCTGGTCAATACCGCGCGCGGCGACGTGATCGACGAAGCAGCGCTGATCAAGAGTCTGCGAGAGGGCAAGCTGGCAGGCGCGGGCCTCGACGTCTTCGAGAACGAGCCGGCGGTCAATCCGAAACTGATCAAGCTGGCCAACGAAGGCAAGGTCGTGCTGCTGCCGCACATGAGCTCGGCGACGATCGAGGGCCGCATCGACATGGGCGATAAGGTGATCATCAACATCCGCACTTTCATCGATGGCCATCGACCGCCAAATCGGGTTCTACCCGGCCGCTAAGCCGAGACCTGCTTTCGCATTTCGATCGATGTCGTTCTGGTGAAGCCGGGATGGGCATTTTCAGCGGTTTTCTCGAAGCCCCAGCGCGCGAAGACGTCATGATTCTCGACGAGTTCAATCCGCGTTTCGAGCCGCAGCGACGGCAGCCCGCGGTCTCGTGCCGTCTGCTCCGCGACCGCCAAAAGCCGGCGACCGATGCCCCTGCCTTGCGCGTCAGGCGCAATTGCCAGCTTACCGATGTAAAGACAGCCCTCTTCCGGTCGCAGGAAGACACAGCCAGACAAGGTTTCGCCTTCGATCGCCGCATAGGCGATTTCGGACCGCGCCTTATTCGCCAGCGTCACCGGTGTCAGTTTCAGGGCCGAGGATGGCGGATCGATCCGGTCGTTCATATAGGCGAACGACGACAGGATCAGCGCCAGCAACTCGTCCCAGCGCTGAAACTCTTCGTCGATGCGAACGATGTTCATGATGCCTGGCTCTGCCTTGCGCGGCGGCGCTTGTAGCGGATCGTGTCAAAGCGGGCGGCTAGCGCATCATAGAGCAATAGCCGGCCAATCAACGGTTCGCCCGTACCGGTGACAAGCTTGATCGCTTCCATCGCCATCAGCGTGCCGATCACGCCGGTCAACGCGCCGATAATTCCGGTCTCGGCACAGGCCGGGATCAGTCCTGCCGGCGGCTTCTCGGGGAAGAGATCGCGATATGTGGGGTTTGGCGTCCCGTCCTCGGCCGTTTCATAGGGTTTCAGCACCGTGACAGATCCGTCGAAGCGGCCAACCGCGCCTGTCACCAAGGGGATTTGAGCCCTCTCGGCGGCGTCAGCTGCGGTATAGCGCGTATCGAAGTTGTCCGAGCCGTCGATCAGCACGTCAAAGCCGGACAGATGGCGACGGGCCGTGTCAGGTGAGAAGCGCTCCTCGAGGCGGATCACGTTGACATGCGGGTTCAGACGCGCGATCGCGAAGGCAGCACTTTCCGTCTTCAGCTCGCCGATCGTGCCGGAATCATGGATTACCTGGCGCTGCAGGTTGGAGAGCGAGACCCGATCGTCATCCGCAATGCCGAGCGTACCGACTCCGGCGGCCGCCAGATATTGCAGAACCGGCGCTCCCAGCCCGCCGGCACCGATAACAAGCACGCGGGCAGCTTTCAGCTTCTGCTGGCCTGCGCCGCCGATCTCGGGAAGCAGGATATGACGCTGATATCGCGCGATTTCTTCCGGGCTGAGGGGTTCCATGGGTGAGATGCTAGCACGGCCTTTGGTTGAGGGGGAAGCGGCATCGGTCATTCGAAAATCTTTCCGTCGGCAACGGTGAAGAATTGCGCCCGCTCACCAAGCGCCGAGAACATGGCACGGTCAGTGCCCGTCATGAAGGCCTGACCGCCGAGCGCGTCAATGAGGTCGAAGAGCGCGGCACGCCTGCCTTCATCGAGATGCGCGGCGATCTCGTCGAGCAAAAGGACGGGCGCATGGCCGGTGAGATTGGCGACCAGCCGGGCGTGAGCGAGGATCAGTCCGACGAGCAGGGCTTTCTGTTCACCCGTGGAACAACGCGCTGCCTCCATCTGTTTTTGCCGGTGGCGGACAAGCAGATCGGCGCGGTGGGGACCGTCGAGCGTGCGACCGGCCGCGGCGTCGCGGTAACGGCTCTCCGCAAGCATGGCGGCATACTCATCCTCGAGATCGACGGCAGGGCGCGAGAACTGACCATCCATGAACCCCGCAAGCTCCAGCGCCGCGGCAGGAAAGGGCGAGGTTTCGTGCGTCTCATCAATCAAACGGGCGAGCAGGCCCAGCATCTCCTGGCGCGCCATCGCCATCGCAATACCGAGGCTCGCCATCTGCTGTTCGAGGCCGGAAAGCCAGGCGGGATCGAAGCGACGTTCGTCGAGCAGCTTGTTTCGGCTGCGCATCGCGCGTTCGAAATCGCTGGCACGGCGGCCGTGGGCCGGATCGAGCGAGAGTACGAGCCGATCAAGGAAGCGACGGCGCTCGGACGAGCCACCGGTGAAGAGACCGTCCATCGAGGGTGTCAGCCACAGGAGGCGCAGATGGTCGGTCAGTTCATCGGCAGATTTTGCCGGCGTACCGTTGATCCGCAGGCGGCGCGAGGCGCTGTCGTCGGTGGTATCTACGCCGGTGCCGATCTCCACCTCCCCGTCCATCCCATCGAGCTCCGAGAAGATCGAGAAGCCGGCAGTCGCGCCAACACGGGTGATGTCGCCGTAAGTGGCGCGACGCAGACCGCGACCGGGTGACAGGAGGGAGACCGCTTCCATCAGGTTGGTCTTGCCGGCGCCGTTGTCCCCGGTCAGCACGACATGCCGACGGTCGAGCGACAGCGAGACAGACGCGTAGTTGCGAAAGTCGGTCAGCTTGAGGCGGGACAGGGAGACCTTGTGCGGCATTCGATATCCGGATTCGTGGTGTCCGAGAGCTAAGCGTTACGAGTGCGGATGGCAAGGGTTTCGGGGCAGAGAGCGTGCATGTTGGCGCCATCGCCGGACGATCGTATGATACGTCGAGACTGGGGGGACTTCGATGAGACGCTTGACGAGAACGCGGATTGTGGTCAGCGGCGTGGCGATCCTGTTGGTTGCCTATCTGGTCGTCGCCTATTTCTTCATTCCTGAAATATGGATCCATCGCGACGCCAGCCGCATCGCGGATTTTGGTCCAATGGTGACGACCACCAAACAAGACATTCCAGGCGACCCCATCAATGTCGGACTTGTCGGCTCGAGGGAGGACGTGCTCCGGGCATTCGCATCGGCTGGATGGGATCCGGCTGACAAGATCACGTTGCGGACTTCGGCCGAAATCGGCTTGAGCGTCGTGCTCGATCGGCCGGACCTCGACGCTCCGGTCAGCCCGTTGCTGTTTGAGGGCCGCCAACAGGATCTGGCGTTCGAAAAGGCCGTGGGGAAGAGCGCCGACGAGCGCCACCATGTTCGTTTCTGGAAAACCGGGAGAACCGGTGAGGACGGGCGCCCAGTGTGGCTCGGCTCGGCGAGCTTTGATCGCGGAGTTGGTTTCAGCCACGACACCGGCCAGATCACCCATCACATCGCACCTGATGTCGATGCCGAGCGGAATCTTGTTATCGGAGATCTTCAGACGGCTGGGCAAGTATCGTCGACCTACGAGATTGCGGGCATTGGCGCCACGAAGACCGGCCGCAACGGTGGCGGCGATCCCTATTTCACCGATGGGAAAGCACTGATCGGCGTACTGCACGGCCGCGAAAACAGAAGCGCATATTGACGCGCAATGCTGCCTTGCGTCGCAGTGCCTTCATCTTAGGACGTCAAGCGTCTATATGAGCGGGGTCGTCGGTTGCGACGTGCCGGAGTTGATGATGGATACCGAAATACAGGGCCGTGCCGCGCATGTGGCCGCCATTCGCGAGCGCGCAGAAGCCGAAATGAAGGCGATGGGGATCGACGAGGCGTTCATCGATCACTTGGTCGAGACGTTCTATGGCCGCATACTCCAGCATCCGACGCTTGGACCGGTCTTTGATGCCAAGCTTGCCGGTCGCTGGCCCGAGCACATGCAGAAGATGAAGAGCTTCTGGTCATCGGTCGCCTTCCGCAGCGGCGCCTATGGCGGCAAGCCGGTGCAGGCGCACACTGGCGTCGCGAATATGACGCCTGATCTCTTCCCGCAATGGCTGGCACTGTTTTCCGAAACGCTCACCGATATTGCTCCGAACCCCGAGGCGAAGGCCTGGTTCATGGCAACGGCGGAGCGAATCGCCAGGAGCCTGACGCTATCGCTGTTCTACAATCCGGCGCTCGACGACCCGCAGCGTAAACCGGCTTGAGCCATCTTAAGCGACACGCTTGTAGAAAAGCGTCGTCGCGCAGAGTCCGCCTTCCGGCCACAGCGCATAGTCGGGGATCACCCCGACCCGCTCCCAACCAAGCCGCGGATAGATTGCTTCGGCGTCGCTGCCTGTTGCCGTGTCGAGTACCAGGATCGTCTTGCCGCATGCAGCCGCCTCGCGCTCGGCCGCATCCATCAGCAGGCGCGCAAGTCCCTTGCCGCGCTCGGAGCGATGCACCAGCAACTTCTTTAGATCGCCGCGATGCGGCTGGTTCGGCATCTGCGCCGCACCTACCTGCACGGTGCCTACGGCCCTGCCTTCCGATTCGGCCACCAAGAGCAGCGTCGCGCCTGAGGCAACGGCATCCGCAACGCCCTGCCAATAAGGCTCGGCATCGGCATTGGTGTAGGGCTGCATGAAGCCGACCGAAGCGCCGCCATTGACGCAATCAGCGAGTACATCGCAAAGGTCTGGTATTGCCGCACGCGCTTCCGCCGCATCCAGCAGGCGTATTGTTATTGTCATCACTATTCTCCTGAAATGAATTAGCGCCCGCGCCGATCGAGAACGACGCAGTAGCGAGCCGGGATGTGACCGGGATTGTAAAAAATGTGGCCCTCGCCCACCGGCATGAAGAGGCAATCCCCAGGGAGGAGACGGTAGACCGTTTCGCCCGCTGTCATTTCCATCTCGCCATCGAACAGCCATATGTGCTGGGTCATGCCGCTGCTGGCGGCATGCGGCGGAAAGTTCACGCGGGCACCTGGCGGGAACTCGACATCGACGATATCGACATCCGAGCCGATTCCCGGGGGCGACACAGAACGTCTGACATAACCCGTCTCCGGATCCCGCCAGACCTGCTGATCTTGCCGGCGCGACAGCGGCGAAACCTCCCGTTCCTCCGCAAAGAAAGCCGAGAGCGAAAGTCCGAGAGCTGCGCATACCCTGGCGAGCAGCGAGGCTGTCGGGCTAGCCTCTCCGCGTTCGATACGCGAGATCATGGCACGGCTGACACCCGAGGCGTCGGCGAGGTCATCCAACGTCAGATTCTTCTGCATCCGGAGCTTGCGGATGCGAAGGCCGATCGCAGTTTCCAGTTCCTGTTCCATCATTTGATCCCAATATTCTACTATAATAGAAATGCATAGTCTGATGATGGAATCAAGCGCCTTCTGTCGTGCCGCTAAACAGCCCTTTATCGTAAACGAAGTCCTGCTTTTCCGCTTTGCGGCAAGGGGCGGCGCTGCTATATGGCGCGCATGAGCACCAATTCGACCACACCGCTTTCCCATATCCGCAACTTCTCGATCGTGGCACACATCGACCACGGAAAATCGACGCTTGCCGACCGCCTGATCCAATCGACCGGGGGCCTCGCCGAGCGCGAGATGTCCGAGCAGGTGCTTGACAACATGGATATCGAGCGAGAGCGCGGCATCACCATCAAGGCCCAGACGGTGCGCCTGCACTACAAGGCCAAGAATGGCGAAACCTACATCCTGAACCTCATCGACACGCCCGGCCACGTCGACTTCGCCTACGAAGTCTCCCGCTCTCTGTCGGCCTGCGAGGGTTCGTTGCTCGTCGTTGATGCCTCTCAGGGTGTCGAAGCCCAGACGCTTGCCAACGTTTATCAAGCGATCGACAACAATCACGAGCTGGTTACCGTTCTCAACAAGATCGACCTGCCGGCCGCCGAGCCGGACCGCATCAAGGAACAGATCGAGGAAGTCATCGGCATCGATGCGTCCGAGGCCGTGCTGATTTCGGCCAAGACTGGCCTCGGTATCCCCGACGTTCTCGAAGCGATCGTTGAGAAGCTGCCCGCGCCGAAGAGCCCGGGTGGCGAGAAGGCGCCGCTGAAGGCGCTGCTCGTCGACAGCTGGTACGACACCTATCTCGGCGTCATGGTCCTCGTCCGCATCATCGACGGCGTTCTCACCAAGGGTCAGACGATCCGCATGATGGGCACGGGCGCCAAGTACCAGGTGGAACGCGTCGGCGTACTGACGCCGAAGATGGTCAATGTCGACAGCCTTGGCCCCGGCGAGATCGGCTTCATCACGGCATCCATCAAGGAAGTGGCCGATACCCGCGTCGGCGATACGATCACCGAGGACAAGCGCCCGACCGCCGAAGCCCTGCCCGGCTTCAAGCCGGCACAGCCTGTGGTCTTCTGCGGCCTCTTCCCCGTCGATGCCGCTGATTTCGAAGATCTGCGCGCGGCGATGGGCAAGCTTCGCCTCAACGACGCCTCCTTCTCCTTCGAGATGGAATCATCGGCCGCTCTCGGCTTCGGTTTCCGCTGCGGCTTCCTCGGCCTGCTGCATCTCGAAATCATCCAGGAACGCCTGGAGCGTGAGTTCGACCTCGACCTGATCGCCACCGCGCCTTCGGTCGTCTACCAGCTGACGATGACCGACGGCAGCGAGCGCGAACTGCATAACCCGGCAGACATGCCTGACGTCGTCAAGATCGACGAGATCCGCGAGCCCTGGATCAAGGCGACAATCATGACGCCTGACGACTATCTCGGCGGCATTCTCAAGCTCTGCCAGGATCGCCGCGGCATCCAGACCGAACTCACCTATGTCGGCACCCGCGCCATGGTGACCTATGAGTTGCCGCTCAACGAAGTCGTCTTCGATTTCTATGACCGGCTGAAGTCGATTTCGAAGGGCTATGCCTCCTTCGACTATCACCTCGAAGGCTACCGCGAAGGCAACCTCGTCAAGCTGTCTATCCTCGTCAACGGCGAGCCGGTCGATGCGCTGTCGATGCTGGTCCACCGCGCCTCTGCCGAAAAGCGCGGCCGCGACATGTGCGAGCGGCTGAAGGATCTGATCCCGAAACACATGTTCAAGATCCCGATCCAGGCCGCGATCGGCGGCAATGTCATTGCCCGCGAGACGATCTCGGCGCTCCGCAAGGACGTGACGGCGAAGTGCTACGGCGGCGACGCCACCCGCAAGCGCAAACTTCTGGAAAAGCAGAAGGAAGGCAAGAAGCGCATGCGCCAGTTCGGCAAGGTGGAGATTCCGCAGGAAGCCTTCATCGCCGCGCTCAAGATGGGCGACGAGTAGAACATTTCCAGCCCGGCCGGCGCGCAACGCATGGCCGGGCTGCGACATACCTCAGCTGCAGGCCATGTATTCCTTCACCAATCCCTCATAGGCGTCCATCTCCGGCAGCGCCTCATAGCTCCTGATAGCGCCGGTTTCGGCGAAGGGCAGCTTTTCGCGCGTCCAGGTTTCGATAAACGGCTTGAACCAGCGCGGATCGTCCAGCATCGTCGGACGAAGATTGACGAACCAGTCCATCCCTTCCGATCGCGTGAACATCCAGGTCATGCAGTGTCCGCAAAAATAGTGGTGCGCGTCAGCGCCGTGAAGCCCGCCAATAACCGGCTCCCCCTCGGTGATTTCGAAGCCTTCCGCCGGGATCGCGGCACTCAGCGAATAAGCACTCGACGACATCTTCTGGCAGCCCGTGCAATGGCATGCCATGGTCAAAAGCGGCTTGGCGCTGATCTTCAATCGCACGCGGCCGCATCGGCAGCCGCCCTCCCAAGGCAGATTGACTTCGCTCATCACGTCCTCCTTTTCCGTCATGCTCAATCTAGCGGGAGTCGGTCCGGCGTCAAACCCGGCTGTCGCGACGCTGCACCCCTAGAGCATAGGGAGGTTGCGATCCCGCTCGGACATCTGCTCGACGGGCAGCGGCCAGGCAATCGCGATCGCGGGATCGAGCGCGTTGACCCCGTCCTCGCTCCCCGGCGCGTAGGGCTTGTCGTGCAGATAAATCAGCTCGCAGTTTTCCATCAGCGTCTGAAAACCATGGGCGAAACCCGGCGGGATCATCATCGACCGCGCGTTCTCGGCGGAGAGAACCTCACCATGCCATTGGAGATAAGTCGGTGAACCCGGCCTTAAATCGACAGCCACATCGAACACGGCCCCAGAGAGGCAAGACACGAACTTTGCCTCGTCATGCGGGGCGCTCTGGAAATGCATTCCGCGTATGGCCCCTTTCGCCTGGGTCATCGTGTGATTGATCTGCGCGATACGGCCAATGCCGAAATCCGAAAGCTCCTCGCTACAGAAGAAGCGCGAGAAAAAGCCGCGCTCATCGCCAAGCCGCTGACGTTCGACGACGAGGAGATTGCTTAGGGCAGTGGGGATGCGATTGAAACGGGACATGGAACTCGACCAGAACGTTTGAGGATACCCGACAGAATGCTTTATCGCCTTGTTTCAACCCGCGCAAACTTGACCTCACACCCAAAAAGGGCTCATTAGCAACCACTGTTGGAGAGCACTGATTTGGGCAAAGTACTTATCACCGGGGCCTCGGGATTCGTTGGCCGACACGTCTTGCGCGCGCTTGCAGCGCAAGGGACCGATCTGCGTGTGGTCCTTCGGCCGAAAGCGGTCGAAAGGGTGCGGGACATCAAAGCGATCGAGATCGTAGAAAGCGCCTCTCCTTTTTCCGAGAGCGAAAACTGGTGGCGCGATGCCTTTGCCGAGATCGATACGATCATCCACCTCGCATGGTACGCGGAGCCTGGAAAATATCTCACGGCACCGGAAAATCTGGATTGCCTTTCCGGCACGCTGACGATGGCGAGGGCCGCAGCCAATGCAAGAGTACGCCGATTTGTCGGCATTGGTACGTGCTTTGAATACGACGTCAGCTTCGGCAAGCTTTCGGTTGACACACCATTGAAGCCGCTCACGCCCTATGCGGCGGCGAAGGCGGCGGCGTTCATGGCGCTCTCGCAGTGGCTGCCGGCGCAAGGCGTCGAGTTCGCGTGGTGTCGCCTGTTCTATCTCTATGGTGACGGCGAAGATGAGCGTCGCTTCGTGCCGTATCTAAAAAAATCGCTCAAGGCGGGTCGGCGGGCAGACCTCACCGAAGGAAAGCAGGTCCGCGACTTCATGGATGTCCATGATGCTGCCGCACGCATATGCGACGTCATCTTCGGAAAAGCCACGGGCGCTATCAACGTGTGCTCCGGCGTGCCTGTGACAGTGCGGGAACTCGCAGAACGAATCGCCGATCAGTATGGTCGGCGGGATCTTTTGAATTTTGGGGCGCGGCCCGACAATCTTGTCGATCCGCCCGTCGTCTTGGGAGTGCCATAGCCTTGAATGCAGCACCAACGGATGTCCGCGTGCTTTACGAGCAGCGGGGTCTGCCGATCTTTCAGAACAGAATGTACGACACCTTGGAGGATGCCCTCGGCTCGCCGAAAGGTGACATCTGCCTGGTGGAAGATGTGCGCACGGGTCTCGTCCGCAACGCGGCGTTCCAACCCGACCTGATGGTCTATGACACATCTTACCAGAACGAGCAGGGCCTGAGCCCAATGTTTCGTCGCCATCTGGAGGAAGTCGCGTCGATCATTACCGCGAACATGGGCGAGAAGAACCTCGTTGAGGTCGGCTGCGGCAAGGGGCTTTTCCTTGAGATGCTGGAAGAGCGCGGGGTCGAGATAACCGGCTTCGATCCTGCGTATGAAGGCGTCAACAGCCGAATTCGCCAGGAGTATTTCCAGCCCGGCAGCGGTATTGAGAGCGACGGCCTCGTCCTCCGGCATGTCCTGGAACACATTCCGGACCCGATCGCGTTCCTCGGCCAACTGAAGGAAGCCAACGGCGGGCGCGGATACATTTACATCGAGGTTCCCTGCTTCGATTGGATCTGCGAGCAGCGGGCATGGTTTGACGTCTTCTACGAACACGTCAACTATTTCAGACTTTCGGACTTCCACCGAATGTTCGGGACCGTCGTCGCAAGCGGACGAATCTTCGGCGGCCAGTATCTCTACGTCGTCGCGGACCTGGCAACCTTGCGCCAACCGATGATCGACCAGAACGACCGCGTAAAAATGCCCGCGGACTTCGTCGAGAAGCTGGAAAGCATCAGCCCCGGCGAAACCCAAACAGCGGTGGTCTGGGGTGGTGCTTCGAAGGGCGTGATATTTTCGCTTTTGAGGCAGCGAAAAGGCCGTCCCGTCACCGCCGTGATTGACATCAACCCTTCAAAGCAAGGCAAGTTCCTGCCTTTGACCGGCTTGAAAGTTCAATCCCCGAACGAGGTGCTGCCCGGACTGCCGCCAGGCTCCGATATCTACGTGATGAATCGCAATTACTCTGAAGAGATCAAGAAAATGTCCAACAACGCCTACAACTATGTCGAGGTCGACCGTGGCTGATTTCAAGAGCGAAGTCGCCGACCGCATTGTCGCGATCCAAGGCAACGAAGAGTTCAAACGAAGCGCTTCCGATTTCCTGCGCAAGTCCGTCGAGCCGAAATATTCCTATAACTACTTCTGGATGGGTCGCCCGATCATCCAGTACCCCCAGGACATGGTCGCCATGCAGGAGATCATCTGGGAGACGCGTCCGGACCTGATTATCGAAACCGGGATCGCACATGGCGGATCGCTGATCCTCAGCGCATCCATGCTTGCGCTTCTTGATATGACCGATGCGATGGAAGCCGGCGTCAGCTTTGACCCACGCGCTTCGAACCGACGTGTTCTCGGCATCGATATTGATATCCGCGCGCACAACCGGACGGCAATCGAAGCGCATCCGATGGCGTCGCGCATTCAGATGATTCAAGGGTCGAGCATAGACCAGAGCGTCATCGACGAGGTCCATCGGATCGCCAAGCCCTTCAAGCGCGTTCTTGTGTGCCTGGACAGCAACCACACCCATGACCACGTGCTGGCTGAGCTCGAGGCCTATGCGCCCCTGACCTCGGTCGGCAGCTATTGCGTCGTCTTCGACACGCTAATCGAAGATATGCCTGAAGACGCGTATCCAGACCGATCCTGGGGACCGGGCGACAATCCGAAAACGGCTGTGTGGAAGTATCTCGAAACACATCCTGAATTCGAGATCGACCGGGCGATCGATCAGAAGCTTATGATCACCGTGGCCCCCGACGGCTTTCTGAAGCGACACAGATAGAACTCGCGAAGGCGAAGTTCTCAGGCCAGGAAATCCTAAATGAAAATCGTCATTCTCGCGGGTGGCTATGGCACCCGCATTTCCGAAGAGAGCCATCTGCGGCCAAAGCCGATGATCGAGATCGGAGGTCGTCCGATCCTCTGGCATATCATGAAGATCTATAGCCACTACGGCTTCAATGATTTCGTGATCTGCCTTGGCTACCGCGGCTACATGATCAAGGAATACTTCGCGAACTACATCCTGCATTCGGCAGACGTGACCTTCGACATGGAGCGCGGCGAGACGACCTACCACGCCACCAAGGCCGAGCCCTGGCGCGTGACACTTGTCGAAACAGGCGAGGGATCGATGACCGGCGGGCGTCTGAAGCGTGTCGCGAACTATCTCGATGACACATTCTGCCTCACCTACGGCGATGGCGTGGCTGACGTCGACATCAAGGCTCTGACGGAATTTCATCTAAGGCACGGACGCGAGGCGACGGTGACGAGCGTCGTGCCGCCGGGAAGGTATGGCGCCCTGCTGACCGACGATGGAAAAGTCACGAGCTTCACCGAAAAGCCTGCGGGCGATAACGGGCGCATCAATGGCGGCTTCTTCGTGCTCAACCGGTCCGTGCTCGATCGTATCGAGGGAGACCTAACGCCGTTCGAGGCGGCGCCGCTCGAAGGCCTCGCCACCGACGGCCAATTGATGGCCTTCCCGCATGACGGGTTCTGGCGGCCCATGGATACGCTGCGCGACAAGAACCAGCTCGAAGAGCTGTGGCAGAGCGGCCATGCGCCGTGGAAAGTCTGGTCATGAGCAGGCTTCCGGATCAGCGCTTCTGGTCGGGAAAGCGTGTCTTCCTCACGGGTCACACCGGCTTCAAGGGAACGTGGGCGCGGCTATGGCTTTCCCGGCTCGGCGCCGAGGTGGTCGGCTATGCGCTTTCACCAGCAACGACGCCATCACTGCATGGGCTTGCCGGCAGCACCGGATTGGCTGCCGAGACGATCGGGGACATTCGCGACGCAACAGCGCTGGCGGGTGCCATTAGCGACTGCAATCCCGATATCATCCTGCACATGGCGGCGCAGCCGCTGGTTCGGCGCAGTTATCTTGAGCCGGTCGACACGTTCGACGTCAATGTCATGGGTACGGTACGCCTGCTGGAGGCGGCGCGTTCGCTCGAGGCGCTCAAGGCCATCCTGGTTGTTACGACCGACAAGGTCTACAGCAACGACGAGAGCGGACGGCATTTCGTCGAAACCGATCGGCTTGGTGGGCACGACCCCTACTCCGGCTCGAAGGCTGCGGCCGAGATTGCAGCCGCGACCTACAGGGACTCCTTCTTCCGCTCAAAAGGCGTGCATGTCGGCACCGCGCGTGGCGGAAACGTGCTCGGCGGCGGCGACTTCTCGGAGGATCGCCTAGTTCCCGACATCGTCCGCGCCGCCATCGCCGGCAAGATTCTTGATATTCGCAGCCCGCTGGCGACGCGGCCCTGGCAACACGTCCTCGACTGCCTGAACGGCTATTTCCTGTTCTGCGAAGCGCTGTATACCGGGGCCGTATCGGTCGAATCGCTGAATTTCGGGCCTTCGCCTGATGAAGCGCAAATCCCCGTTGGTGTCGTGGCGTCATCCGTCCAAACAGCCATGGGGCTCGGGCAAACCTGGCAGGATACGTCAGCGGCAGACAAGCCGCGCGAGATGCACGCGCTGGGCCTTGATCCCGCTGAGGCTAGCCGTTCTCTCTCCTGGCGGGCAAGGCTGAGCCAAGCGGAAGCCATAGACTGGGCCGCGCGCTGGTACGATCAGTGGCGCCGGGGCGAAGATGCGCTCTCGCTCGTCACTGGCCAGATTGATGCTTTCACGAAAGGCGCCTAACCACATGCCTCACCAATGCCGTTTTTGCCCAGCGCCGCTGACGACCGTTGTCGCGGATCTTGGATCGACACCTTGGTCCAACGCTTTTCTGCCCGACGCGGCCGCGATTTCGAAGGAGCGCTCCTTCCCACTGAAGGTCATGGTTTGCGCGGAGTGCTTTCTGGTTCAGACGACCGAGAACGTCCCAGCCGACGAAATTTTCAACGCCGACTACGCTTACCTCTCCTCGTTCTCGACGAGCTGGCTTGAGCATGCCAAGCGTTATGCCGAGATGATGACCGAGCGCTTCGGGCTCTCAGCGGATTCGACGGTGGTCGAAGTCGCCTCGAATGACGGCTATCTCCTGCAGTATTTCGCCGCCAAGGGCATTTCAGTGCTCGGCGTGGAGCCGGCTGCCAATGCCGCAAAGATTGCCGAGGGCCGCGGCGTACCGACGAAGGTAGCCTTCTTCGGCAAGCAGACCGCCCAAGCGCTGGTCGAGGGCGGCGTGCGCGCTGATGTGACGGCCGCCAACAATGTTCTGGCACACGTCCCCGATATCGCCGACTTCGTCAGCGGCTTCGCCATCCTGTTGAAACCCGATGGCGTCTCGACCTTCGAATTTCCGCATCTTCTGACGATGATCGACGGGATCCAGTTCGACACCATCTATCACGAGCACTACTCGTACATGTCGCTTCTCGCGGTCGAACGCATTTTCGGCGCCTGCGGACTGAAAGTCTTCGACGTCGAGGAAATCCCGACGCATGGCGGTTCGTTGCGCGTCTTCGCGCAAAAAGCGGAAGGCAACCGCGCGGAGACCGACAGGCTGCTCGCTCTTCGCGCGAAGGAGGAAGCCTTCGGCCTCAAGGAGATGGCGACTTATGAACGTTTCGGAACGCGGATCGAGGGCGTCTGCGAGGAGTTCAGGGCCTTTCTTCGTCGCGCCAAGACCGAAGGCAAGACGGTCGCAGCCTATGGCGCGGCGGCCAAGGGCAATACGTTCCTGAACGTCTGCGGCGTCAATGCTGACGACATCGCGTTCGTGGTTGATCGCAGCGATATCAAGCAAGGCAAGCTGCTGCCAGGCAGCCATATTCCCGTTCATGCGCCGAGCCATATAGAGGTCGCCAAGCCCGACTATCTGGTGATCCTGCCGTGGAATTTGACGGACGAGATTGTCAAGGCAAACGACTACATCCGTACATGGGGTGGGCGCTTCGTGATAGCGATCCCGACGCTTCGGATTCTTTGAGCAAGGGAGGAGTGATGCTGACCAGCGTCACTCCTTCCCCAGTCCGGTGTGGATATCTTCCCGACAATACCGGTTTCGCGGGCACGACACACATCGTTTCGCTGTCGCACGGCAGGGTGTCGATCGCGCTCCAGGTAAGCTGCCGGGCAAAACGACGCGTCTCGGACGGAACGCAGCGCGCCATGTCGCAAACAGACGACAAACGGACGCAAGCGCATTGAAATCTCAATGCAATTTTTATTGACCGCACGAAAATTTGAGCCGGCTAGCAATTGTGAAATCAACCGTTGATTGATTTTCAGAGAGGCATCCCATCGCCTTGAATTGCGGTCACCGAGTGCGAAATCGCCGCTTTTCGTGACGCTGAAGCGGAATGAGCAGCGAAAATCGCGGCGACAAGGTAGCCCTTCCGCTTCTTAATTTCAGGACTTGCAACGCCAGACCTTTACGATAGGTTGCGCTCTGACCTGAACGTAACTGGTCACGGGAACAAACGACTAAAAAAGGCGCAAAGCCTAGAAAGGTGGCCCCCAAATGAACTTCCTCACGAAACGATTCATGGTTTCGGCAGTGCTTGGCTCACTGCTTGCGGTGTCGGCCCATGCGGCGACGCTCAACATCCACAACGGCGGTGACCCAACCTCGCTCGATCCGCAAAAACTCTCCGGCGATTGGGAAAACCGTATCGCAGGCGACATTTTCGAAGGTCTCGTCACTGAAGACGCGAAGGACAACCCCATCCCCGGCCAGGCCGAGAGCTGGAAGGTTTCGGATGACGGCAAGGTCTATACCTTCAAACTTCGCGACGGCATCAAGTGGTCCGATGGCCAGCCGGTAACGGCGGGAGACTTCGTCTTCGCCCTCCAGCGCCTGGTCGATCCGAAGAATGCCTCCGACTACGCCTACCTGCAGTTCACGATCAAGAACGCGGAAAAGATCAGCAAAGGCGAGATAGCAGATCTCAGCCAGCTGGGCGTAAAGGCAATCGATGACAAGACCCTCGAAATCACGCTCGAAAACCCGACCCCGTACTTCATCAACGCACTGATGCATTACACAGCCTATCCGCTGCCGAAGCATGTCGTGGAAGCCAAGGGTGCCGACTGGGTGAAGATCGGCAATATCGTCACAAACGGTCCCTACAAGCCGACCGAATGGGTACCGGGCTCGCACGTCACCACCGTTAAGAACGACCAGTACTACGGTGTGAAAGACCTGAAGATCGACGGCGCCAAGTTCTTCGTTCTCGAGGACCAGGAAGCCGCCTTGAAGCGCTACCGCGCTGGCGAATTCGACATCCTCACCGACTTCCCGACCGACCAGTACGAGTGGATGAAGAAGAACCTGCCGGGTCAGGCACATGTCGCGCCGTTCTCCGGCCTCTACTATTACGTCGTCAATTCGCAAAAGCCGCCCTTCAGCGACAAGCGCGTCCGTCAGGCTCTGTCTATGGCGATCAACCGCGAAGTCATCGGCCCGCAGATCCTCGGCACCGGCGAACTGCCTGCCTATTCCTGGGTCCCGCCGGGTACGGCGAACTATGGCGACCCGGCCTACGTCTCGTGGAAGGACATGTCCTACAAGGACAAGGTTGAAGAAGCCAAGAAGTTGCTCAAGGAAGCAGGTTTCGGTCCCGACCATCCGCTGACCGCCGAGCTCAAGTACAACACCAACGACAACCACAAGCGCATTGCAGTCGCGATCGCCTCCATGTGGAAGCCGCTGGGCGTCAATGTCGAGCTGGTCAATGCCGAAACCAAGGTGCACTACGACCAGCTGCAGCGCGGCGAAGTGCAGATCGGCCGTGCCGGCTGGCTCGCCGACTACAACGACCCGGACAACTTCCTGAATTTGCTGGTGACTGGCGTTCAGATGAACTACGGCCGCTGGTCGAACCCGGAATATGACAAGCTGATCAAGGATGGCAACGCCCAGACGGATCTGACGAAGCGCGCCGAGCTCTTCAAGCAGGCCGAGCAGATCGCGCTCGACGATTCCGCCGCCCTGCCGATCTACTACTATGTCTCCAAGAACGTTGTTTCGCCCAAGATCGAGGGCTTCGTCGACAACGTCCAGGACATCCACCGCACGCGCTGGCTGTCGATGAAAGAGTAAGGGAAAACGGCCCCTTCCGCTCTGGCTGAAGGGGCCGGTCCACGACCATGATCAAATATGCACTCCGTCGATTGCTGTCGACGATCCCCGTACTGTGGATCGCCGTCACAGCTTGCTTTTTCGTTTTGCGCCTTGCCCCCGGCGGCCCCTTCGATGGCGAAAGGCCATTGCCGCCGGTGATCCTCAAGAACCTGGCTGCCCACTACAACCTGGATAAGCCACTCGTTCAGCAGTACCTCATCTATGTGGGCGATCTGCTGCGTGGCGACCTCGGCCCCTCCTTTGCCAGCGAAGACTTCACCGTCGCGCAGCAAATCATGATCGGCCTGCCCTACACCTTCACCATCGGCACTGCCGCCTTCTTGCTCGCCATCGTTGTCGGGGTCGTTGTCGGCTGTCTTGGGGCGCTCTATCAGAACAAGATGCCGGACTACATTCTCGGCGCGATGATCCTGGTAGGCGTCGTGTTGCCCAACTTCCTGATCGCTCCGGTCCTGCAGCTGATTTTCGGCATCCATCTCGCCTGGCTTCCCGTCGGCGGTTGGGGTGACGGCTCGCTGAAGTATCTGATCATGCCTGTGGTCGTGCTGGCGCTGCCGCATGCCGGGCGCATTTCTCGCATCACCCGCGGCTCGATGATCGAGGTGATGGGCCAGAACTATATCCGCACCGCCAAGGCCAAGGGCATCGGCCCGCGCCTGACAATCATGCGCCATGCGCTGAAGCCCGCCATGATGCCCGTCGTTTCCTATCTCGGCCCGGCGGCCAGTTATCTTCTCACCGGCTCGCTGGTTGTCGAGAGCGTCTTCGGACTGCCCGGCATCGGCCGCTACTTCATCAACGCAGCGCTTAACCGCGACTACGGCATGGTTCTCGGAACGGTCATCTTCTACATGGTGCTGATCGTCATTCTGAACCTTCTCGTCGATATCGCCTATGCGTGGCTCGATCCGAAAGTGAGAAACCGATGATCCTCAACCCTGCCAAACGCGAACTGCTGGCAGCCGAGCTACTGGAGGCCGAAGGCCTCGCGCCGGAGGGCCGTTCGCTCACCAAGGATGCGCTGAGACGCCTCGCCCGCAACAAGGCGGCAGTGATCTCGATCGTCGTCCTCGTGCTCTTGATCCTCGCCGCCTTCGCCGGCCCGTGGTTCATTCCCTACAACTACGAAGATCCGGACTGGGCAGCCTTCCGCATCCCTCCGTCGTTCGAAACCGGCCACTATTTCGGCACGGATCCGAATGGCCGCGACCTCCTTGCCCGTGTGCTCTACGGCACGCGCATCTCGCTGGCCGTCGCCGCCACGGCAACCATCGTCTCAGTCGTCATCGGCGTGCTTTACGGCGCCGTCTCCGGCTATATCGGCGGCAGGCTGGACGCGATCATGATGCGCTTCGTCGACATCATGTACGCGCTTCCCTACATCCTTTTCGTCATCCTGCTGATGGTGATCTTCGGCCGCAACGTCTACCTGCTCTTTGCAGCGATCGGTGCGCTGGAATGGCTGACCATGGCTCGCATCGTGCGCGGTCAGACGCTGTCGATCAAGCAGCGCGAATTCATCGAGGCTGCCCGCGCCTCGGGCCAGAAGCCGTTCAAGATCATCATAAAGCACATCATCCCGAACCTCGTCGGCCCGGTCGTGATCTTCGCGGCGCTGACGGTTCCCGAGATCATCGCCACGGAGAGCTTTCTCTCTTATCTTGGCTTCGGCGTACAGGAGCCGCTGACCTCACTTGGCACGCTGATCGCCGAAGGCACCGACGCCATGGAAAGCATGCCGTGGCTCTTGATCTTCCCAGCCAGCTTTCTTGTCGCCCTTCTGCTCAGCCTGCTGTTCATCGGCGACGGCCTACGCGACGCGTTCGACCCGAAGGATCGCTAACATGACCGAAAACCTTCTCGAACTCAAAGACTACTCCATCACCTTCGAGACACCGGACGGCCAGGTACGGGCGGTCTCGAGCATGAACCTGACGATCAAGCGCGGCGAGCGCCTGGCGATCGTCGGCGAGTCCGGCTCGGGCAAGAGCCAGACCTTCCTCGGCGTCATGGGGCTGCTCGCCAAGAATGGCCGCACTTCCGGCCAGGCTCTGCTCGAGGGCAAGAATGTTCTGGCGCTAAAGCCGCGAGAACTCGACCAGGTGCGCGGCAAGGACATGGCCATGGTCTTTCAGGACCCGATGACCGCCCTCAATCCATCGCTACGGATTTCCCGGCAACTGACGGAACAGCTGGAAGTCCATCGCGGCTTTACTGCACGCGCGGCGTCAGCTGAAGCGCTCGACATGTTGAAGCGTGTGGGCATTCCCGACCCGTCACGGCGCTTCAACCTCTATCCGCACGAACTGTCGGGCGGCATGCGCCAGCGCATCGTCATCGCCATGGCGCTATTGACCAAGCCGAAGCTGCTGATCGCTGATGAGCCGACGACAGCGCTCGACGTCACCATCCAGGCGCAGATCCTTGACCTCTTCAACGATCTGATGTCCGAAATGAACACGGCGCTTGTCATGATAACTCACGACCTCGGCGTGGTCGCGGGCCTCGCCGACCGTGTCGCCGTCATGTATGCCGGCCGCATTGTAGAAGAGGCTCCGGTCGACGAACTGTTCGACAATCCGGCACATCCCTATACGGCGGCACTGCATGCCTCCATCCCGCGTCCGGACCAGAACGTTGACGAGCTCGTGGTCATCCCTGGGCGGCCACCGAACCTCCAGCACCTGCCGAAGGGCTGCAACTTCTCGCCCCGCTGTTCGCAGGTTCAGGACGATTGTATCGATCGTCCACCAACACTCGAAACGCTGGCGCCACTCCACTGCGCCGCCTGCTTCCACCCCTTCCCGCGCCGCGAGGAGCTTCTGATCCATGGCTGATCGTTCTCTGCTCCGGGTCGAGAACCTGACGACCCAATTCGAACTGCCCGCCAAGGGCTTCTTTAAGCCGCCGGTCCTATTGACGGCCGTCAACAATGTGAGCTTCGACCTCAAGGAAGGCCGCACGCTCGGCATCGTCGGCGAATCCGGTTGCGGCAAGTCAACGCTCGGCCGCTCAATCCTGCGCCTGCTGAAGTCGCAGAAAGGCCGCATCCTGTGGCAGGGGCGGAATCTGCTTGATCTGTCGGACGAGGAGATGCGTGCAGCCCGGCGCGACATGCAGATCATCTTCCAGGATCCGATCGCTTCGCTCGACCCGCGCATGACGGTCGGCGATATCATCGCCGAACCGTTGACCGTCTTCGAACCGAAGCTTTCGAAGGCCGAACGACTGGCGCGTGTCCGGGAGATCATGGCAGCCGTCGGTCTGGTGCCCGAAATGATCAACCGCTACCCGCACGAGTTTTCCGGCGGCCAGGCGCAGCGCATCGGCATCGCCCGGGCGGTCGTGACGCGGCCGAAGCTCATCATTTGCGACGAACCGGTCTCGGCGCTCGACGTGTCGATCCAGGGGCAGGTGATCACGCTCCTACGCAAGCTTCGCAACGAGTTCGGGCTGACGCTGATCTTCATCAGCCACGACCTCTCGGTTGTCCGCCTGATTTCTGACGACGTGCTGGTGCTCTATCTCGGCAAGGTGGTCGAGGCCGGTGATTGCGCCACAGTGTTCGACCGACCCGCGCATCCGTATACGCAGGCCCTCTTCTCGGCCGCGCCGGTGCCCGATCCGAAGCTTGCCCGGAGCCGCCAGCGCATCCGGCTTCAGGGCGATCCACCCTCGCCGCTCAATCCGCCGCAAGGCTGCGTCTTTTCTCCACGCTGCTGGAAGGCGACAGATATCTGTCGCACGGAAATGCCGGCAACGGAGCAGGTTCGGCCTGGCCACACCGCCGCCTGCTATCACATGGATCGTTGAGCGGGGCGACTTCCAAGCAAAAGGCCCGCCGTTCGGCGGGCCTCTTCATATGTTTAACGCGCCCCCCAGGTGTCGGTGAGCCGATAGCCTTCCGGCCAGGGGTCGGACGGATCGAGCATGTGCTGATGCGTGCCGGTAATCCAGGCACGGCCCGAAATCTCAGGCAGGACCGCCGGGCGATCGCCGACTGTCGTGGTGCCGAGAATGCGGCCGGAGAAGGTCGAACCGATCAGCGAGACCGCCGTCAAACGATCTTCGAGGTTCATCTGCCCACGCGCATGCAATACCGCCATGCGCGCCGAAAGTGCCGTTCCGGTCGGCGAACGATCGACCTTGCCAGGCTGAATGGCGACGGCCGCACCCGCGCGCAGACCTTCGGCGGTGCGCTCGACCGGACCTGCGAAGAGGCAGAAGGAAAAGTGCTTCCAATCCGGATTTTCTGGGTGGTGGAATCCGAGCGCAGCGTTGGCCGCGTTGGTGATGCGCACGCCGAGCTTTGCAATGTCATGCGCCTCATCGGGCGACAGGCCGAAGCCCATTGCGGCCGCATCGACGATGACGAAGCTGTCGCCGCCATAGGCCGTGTCGACGATCAAGGTGCCCAGGCCCTCAACTTCGAGCTTGGCATCCAGCCGTTCCGCAAAGCTCGGGAGGTTCTGCACGAAAATGCGCTCGGCCTTGCCGTTGCGGCATTCGGCGCGCACCCGAACGAGGCCACCGGGGGCCTCCAGGGTGATTTCAGTAATCGGCTCCTGCATCGGCAGGATGCCGCTGTCCAGCAACACCGTGGAGACGCAGATCGAGTTCGAGCCGGACATCGGCGGCGTGTCCTCAGGCTCCATGATGATGAAGGCGGCATCGGCATCCGGATGCTTCGGGGGCACCAGCAGATTGACGTGGCGGAAGACGCCGCCGCGCGGTTCGTTCAGCACGAAATTGCGCAGAGTGCCATCGCGGGCGATCCAGCGGCTCTGCTCCCAGATCGTTTCGCCGGGCGGCGGCGTCACGCCGCCGACGATGACATCTCCCACCTCGCCCTCGGCATGGGCGGAAACGACATGAATGGTCTTGGTACTGCGCATGATACCTCCTCAGGAAAGCCAGTTGGGGAGCCGCGGGGCGACGCGTCCGGTCAGAGCCGCTTCGACGCAATCAGCAAGGCTGCCGAAGCGAACGGCACGACCGGAGAGGCCTGGGCCATAATGGGCATACTTGCCGGAATTGGTTATGAGGGCGCGCGTCCGAGTCGGGAATAGCGGCTCGGAAATCGAACACCAGCAAAGATCTGGCAGGACCTGCACACCCGCATCCTCAAGCCTTCCAAGCAGGCCTTCATCGCGTGCATCGCCAATGACCTGACGGCCGGCCGTGACGATGACAGCGACATCGGCATGCCGGCGGCGCCCGGCCAGAACCTCAGCCAAAGCGCGACACTCAGACAAGGAGGCGTGCGGGCTACCGATTGCGACGAGTTCCACCTCCTCCGGACCGCCGTTCAAAACAGCCCAGGCCGCCGCCATGTCGGCGCGGGAGATCGATGCATGATCGGCATCGCCTCGCGCAGCGCCAACCGCTTCGGGTGTGACGCCTTCGACATGCAACATGGGTGCTGCGGACGTCGTGCCAAACGCAGCACAGAGCGCCTTGAGATCGTCCTGCGTCGGCCGTGCCGAACCAAGGCCGCGCAGAAGCGGTATGCGGTCCGGTGCCGCGCGACCGGCGAGATAGCCAATCAGTGGCCAGAAGGCATCATCGACGTGTTCCGGCAACTCCACATCGATGATCCGCCGGGCTTTCCGCTGCTCGTCGAGATAGACGCCGGAGAGTGGTGCTCGGCCGGTCAATGCGATGCATAGATCAAGAAAATCGGGGTGCTTTGCCGTTCTGGCTCCGAGAACGGTATTAGCGAAAATCACTGCATTCGATTCCGCCCAGGCGATGGATTCGCCTGCCTGAGGCGCGCTTTCGAGCAGGTATGGAGAGCAGGTGAAGGTCGGCCGACAGCCCATGCGGACGTAGGCATCGGCAAGCCGGGCCGCCGGGTCGCCGAAACTCGAGGGCACGCCTTGGGCCTGCCAGTTGGCGTGGTCGACGGAAATGGCGTTCATGGTTGTTGGTACGCAAACTTGCGCGCCCATATCAGCCATTTTTTCCGCGAAGGTAAGGTTCGCCGGGCTCGCATAGATGCAGCCGTCGATATGACCCTGAGTGACATCCACGAGGCCGAGCGCGCCCTGCTGCGCCGCCATCGCACAGATGATCCGCATGGCCTGCTGCACGGCAACGCCCTGTCGCCCATCAAGCATGGCGCGATCGGCATCCGTGAGATCAAGCGCAGTGGTTGCCGGAGGCGCAATGGCAATCTCCAATCCGTCGGCCACAACCGCCGTATCGCTGATAACAGCGGTCTTCGCCTGGGCGAGTGCTGCGAAGGCGTCCGATCCAAGCCGCAGTACGGGCAGCGGCTTTCCGAACATTTCAGATGCGATCAGCGCACCGAGCGTCAGGACATCTTCGGCTTCCGAAAAGACCAGGGCTGCCGGTGCGCGGCCTGTCAGCACGAGGTCGAGGAGAACGCCGGAGCCCGTGCAGGACCCGCGGCTCGACGGCATCATGAGGATGCCGCCTGTCAGACAAGTACCGTGAAGCGGGTGGTGCACGTCGATCACACTACCGGTGGCCGGATCAACCCCACCCCAGAAGCTTAGGGCTTCCTTCGTGGCGATAACCGGACCTTCGGCGGGGCCAGAGAGAATGCTGCGATCAAGTGCGGACTGTTTCATATCGGGCGAAGCCTCAGGAGAGAGATGGCGTTCACCAACGGGGGTCGCAACGAGCCAACGTCGCAGTTGACTCGTCTTTGGCCTCCGTCAGAATCTTTGGGGCGAGAAGGCAGCGATGTCGATCGCGGGCTTCTTGCCAGTCAGCAGATCAGCGACGATGCGAGCGGTGCCCGCCGACTGCGTCAGGCCGAGATGGCCGTGACCGAAAGCATAGATGACCCGCTGCGTGTCGCGAGCCCGGCCGATCGCGGGCAGGCTGTCCGGCAAGGACGGGCGGAACCCCATCCATTGCACGCCGCCCTGCGGCTTCAATCCGGGCAGGAAACTGCGAGCCTTCTCAAGCATCGATTCCGAGCGCCGGAAATTCGGTGGCAGTTTCAGCCCGCCGAGTTCGACAGCGCCGCCAACGCGAATACCCGTCGATAGCCGGGTAACGACGAAACCATGACCGCCGAAGGTGATCTGCGTGCGCAGGTCGAAAGCCTCTGGAGGAAGCGTGGTGTTGTAGCCTCTTTCCGTTTCGAGCGGAATGTTCTCGCCGATCGTGCGAGCGACCTGGTGGGAAAAGGCGCCTGCCGAAAGAACCACCTGTGCCGCACGTCGCGAAGCACCACCGCTCACGACATCAATGCCACCCTCGGTGGTACGCAGGGCCGTAACCTCGACGCGTTCGATTGTGCCGCCCATTCTGCGGAAATGATCTGCCAGCGCAAGCGTGTAGAGCTTGGGATCGGCGATCGAATACCAGCCCGGCGTGAAGGTGCCGTGCGTGAAACGGGGGGCGAGGCCGGGCTGGATCTCGGCGATCCCGGCCTTATCGAGGTGGTGAAATTCAACACCGTGCGCTTCGCGCGCCTTCCAGCCGGGAAGCGCGGCCTTCAATTCGGCCTCACCTTCATAGACCTGGAGATTGCCGTCCTTGCGCAGCATGGCTGCAGTGCCGGTCTGTTGCAGGAACGGCTCGAGCTCGTCCTTCGAAAGGTCCATCAGCGCGGTTTGCGCCGACGTCGAATGCGCAACTCGGCCCGGAGCACACGCCCGCCAGAACCGGAACATCCATGGTGCGATCTGCAGGGCATAGGCCGGGGGCACCGATAGCGGGCCGAGCGGGTCGAGCAGCCACTTCGGCGCCTTCTTCAGGATGCCGGGTGAGGCAAGCGGCAGGATGTCGGTGAAGGCGAAGGCACCGGCATTGCCTGCCGATGCTCCGGCAGCGGGACCTTCCCGGTCAAATACGACCACAGAAAGCCCTCTTGCCTGTGCTGCGATCGCTGCGGATAGTCCGACGACCCCCGCTCCGATCACGATGACATCAGGTTGATTTTGGTCGTTCATCGTGGCCTCAGTGGGTGGCAGCGAGAAAAGCCTGCAGCTCCGGATCCTTCGGCGCACCGAAGAGCTCTTCCGGCGGAGCAATCTCAGCCATCACGCCCTTGTGGAAGAAGGCGACACGGTCCGACACCTCACGCGCAAACTTCATTTCGTGTGTGACGCAGATCATCGTCATGCCTTCGGAGGCGAGCATGCGCAGAGTGTCCAGCACTTCGCCAACGAGCTGCGGGTCGAGCGCCGAGGTGACCTCGTCGAACAGCATATATTCCGGCGACATGGCGAGCGCGCGGGCAATCGCCATACGCTGCTGCTGGCCGCCGGACATGCGGTTCGGATAGACCTTCAGCTTCTCTCCAAGGCCGACATGGGTGAGCTGCTTTACAGCCATCGCTTCGGCTTCTGCCTTGGGAAGGCCGAGCACCTTTCTGGGCGCGAGCATGACGTTTTCCAGCACCGTCAGGTGCGGGAACGCATTCCACTGCTGGAAGACGATTCCGAGCTTGCGACGGAGCTTGTTGAGGTCGGTGGTTTTGGCATGCACGTCGGTTCCATCGACAACAATCCGGCCGCCGTCGATGCCTTCAAGACCGTTGATGCAGGTGAGCAGCGTCGACTTTCCCGAACCGGAGCCGCCAATGATGGTCAGCACCTCGCCCTTCGGGACAGTAAGGTTGATGCCCTTCAGGACCTCCAACGGGCCGAAGGATTTGCGGACGTTTTCAATCTCAATCATTGGGGGACCACCGTTTTTCGAGATACCCGCCAATCCGGGCGATGGGGAAGCTGATAATGAAGTAGACGGCGCCGCAGATCATCAGGATGAACAGCGGTTCCTGCAGCCGGGTCACGAGAATCTGCGACGCGCGTAGCAACTCGATCAGGCCGAGCCAGAGCACCAGTGCGGAATCCTTCATGACGCCGAGTGTAAGTCCGATCCAGGACGGCAGCGAAACGCGTGTCGCCAGCGGCGCTACAATATAGCGCATGTCCTGCCACCAGGTCATGCCGAGCGAGCGAGCCGCACGGCGCGTTGTTGGCGGCACCGAGGAAATGCCGCCGCGAACGATCTCCGTGCAATAGGCCGCCGTATAGAGCGACAGCACCACGCAGGACGTCGTGAACGGAGGCCAGCCAAGGCGCATGATCGACTGCAAGGCATTGCCGAGCACAAGCTGGATCAGCAAGGGCACCGAGCGGAATACATCGAGCACGAAGGTCAGCGGTGCGGACCAGTAGGGGCCAAGTTCAACCCGGATCATCCCGAAGAGGATGCCAAGGACAGTTCCAGCGGCGACTGAAACGGCGGTGACCGCAAGCGTCATCCCCGCGCCTTGCGCCAGGAAGGCCAGATCACTCCAGGTGAGGGCAGTATTGAACATCTCTCACCTCTCAGTAGCGGAACATGCGCCAGGCAAGCGCCCGGGCGGCAAGGGTCAGAACCTTGGCGATGACGTAGTAGATCACAGCAGCCAGGGCGAAGAATTCAAAGGTACGGAAGGAGCGTGCATTCAGCTCCTGCGTCACACCGGCAAGGTCGGTGTTCATGCCGACGGTTACGCCGAGCGAGGTCATCAAGACTGCCCAGACCATCTGGTTGGTCGCCGGCAGAAACGCCACGCGCAGCATCTGCGGCAGAACGATCAGGCGGAAGGCCTGCATCGAAGTCATGCCAAGCGAACGCCCGGCTCGTGTCTGCGTGTCGGGGATCGCCTTCAGTGCGCCACGGAAATTCTCTGCCAGGTAACCGGCGTTGTTGAAGGCAATGCCGACCAGCAGCGCGGTAAATGGCGTGAGGTGAATACCGAAGTTGCCGAGACCGAAGTGTGCCATGTAGATCTGGAAGAGCGCAGGCGTATTTCGCGCGATCTCGACCCAGGCAGTGGCAAAACCGCCAAGGATGCGGTTGCCGGACAGGCGGAACAAGGTCAACGCGATCGCGCATGC
Source organism: Rhizobium cauense (assembly GCF_019511525.1). Lineage (GTDB taxonomy): Bacteria > Pseudomonadota > Alphaproteobacteria > Rhizobiales > Rhizobiaceae > Rhizobium > Rhizobium cauense. Next base: position 608,958 of record NZ_JAEUAT010000001.1, read on the forward strand.
CAGTCCGATGACCATGGACAAGAGCGCAATCTGCAGCGTGACCAGCGCGCCGTCTAGCATTTGCGGCAATGCCTTGAGCGCCTGGTTCCAGTGGAAGGTGTAGTTGAACATGACCGTCTCACCTTTTCGAAAAGCTACGGCGCGAGGAGTAACCTCGCGCCGCGGGAGAACCGGTCAGATCAACGGTAGACGCCATTGACGGCCAGCGACGGCACTTCGCCACCGACCCACTTCTTGTAAAGTTCGTCGTAGCGGCCGGTGCGAACCTGCTGGTTGATGAACAGGTTCAGATAGTTGATGAGGCCGTATTCCTCGCGGTTGGTGAAGAGCGCGACGTAGTCGATATCGAACGGCGCCTTGCCGACCACTGCGATGCCCGGGAACTTGCCGGTCTTGACGTTGGCCTGAGCGACGGTCGAGGTCGAAACGGTGGCGTCAAGCTGGCCCTGGCTGAGTGCCAGGAACACGTCGGCCTGCGTCTGGTAAGGACGGAACTCACCGACACCCCAAGCCTTGACCTGCTGCTCGAGTGCAATCGCTTCATAGGTGCCGGCTGTTGCACCAACGACCTTGCCCTTCATGTCTTCGAAGGACTTTACGCCCGACTTCTCGTTGGCGGTGACGGCCATCTCGAAGGCGAAGTAGGGAACCGTCATGCCGACAGTCTTGGCGCGCTCGAGCGTGTCGGAGGTGGAGGCGACACCGACATCGACGCGACCCGACATCAGCGCCGGAATACGCTCAGGGAACGGGGTCTCAATGATCTCAGCGGTTACGCCGAGCGCCTTGGCGAGATCGTTGCAGTAATCCACGTCGAAGCCGATGGGATTGTTGTTCTCATCGCGCGAACCCATCGGGGGGAAGTCCAGCACAACAGCGCAGCGCAGCGTGCCCGAACCGATAATGTCGTCCAGCTTGTCGGCCTTGGCCGGGCTGGTCAAAAGGGTGGCGGCGGCCAGAAGGCCGAAGGCGAGGACCGAGGATTTCATCTTTTTTCTCTCCCAGAGTGGATTTGTCCGTAGACGGCGAGGCGCACTATTCCTCGTTGGAGCGCGCAAATCAATGCTAAAATACATCAAGTATGCAAAAAGTATAAGACGACCGTCATTCATGTCGACAAAAAGGGCGGCCAAGTAGTGACCGCCCTTTGCTTTTCTACCTGCCGCTGAAATCAGCCGAGGAAATCTTCCGGCAGGAGATCTTCCGACATGTTCTGGTACGAAACCGGACGCAAGAAGCGCCGGATTGACATCGTGCCGACGCTGGTTGCTCCGAAGTTGGTTGAAGCGGGATAGGGTCCGCCGTGAACCATGGAATCGACCACTTCAACCCCGGTCGGGAATCCATTCACCAGCACGCGTCCAGCCTTGCGCTCCAATACCGGGCGCAGACGGCGTGCGTCGGCAATGTCGCCAGCATCCATGTGGATGGTCACCGTCAACTGACCCTCGAAGCCACGAGCAAGCTGCTCCATCTCGTCGATCGTCTTCACCCGCACGACAAGGCCGAGCGGTCCGAAGACCTCTTCGCCAAGGGCGTGATCGGCGAGGAATTGTTCGCCTGTTGTTTCGAACAGGTTGGGAGCGGCCGAACGGCCCGAAGACTCGCTGGTGAACAGCGACTTGACCGTATTGCGGGTGGCGAAGCGCGCCTGGCCATCCTGATAGGCCTTCGCAATGCCATCGGTCAGCATGGTCTGCGGTGCCACCTTGCCCAACGCTTCGACTGTCGCGGCCACGAAGCGATCCGCGTCAGCGCCTTCGGTCACTACGGCAATGCCGGGATTGGTGCAGAACTGGCCGGCACCCATCGTGAGCGAACCTGCCCAACCCTGGCCCAGCGTTTCGCCGCGAGCCTTCAACGCTTCCGGCAACAGGAACATCGGATTGACAGAACCGAGTTCGCCGAAGAACGGGATCGGCTCTGGCCGTGCCGCGCATAGGTTGAAGAGTGCGCGACCACCGGCAAGCGAACCGGTGAAGCCGACAGCCTTGATCCGCGGATGCTGCACGAGCGCATGACCGACATCACGGTTGCCGCCCTGGATCAGGGAGAAGACGCCCGGATGTACGCCTGTCTTGCGAATGGCCGCTTCGATAGCCTGCGCAACAATTTCGCCGGTGCCCGGATGCGCCGAGTGGCCCTTGACCACGACAGGGCAACCCGCAGCCAGTGCCGCTGCGGTGTCGCCGCCGGCAGTCGAGAAGGCCAACGGGAAGTTGGAGGCGCCGAAAACGGCAACGGCGCCAACCGGACGCTGAATGAGCCGGATTTCCGGCCGTGGCGCAGGTTGACGGTCGGGCAATGCCCCATCCAGTCGGCGGTCGAGATATTCGCCCTTTTCAATGTGCTCGGCGAAGAGACGCAACTGGCCGGTCGTACGACCGCGCTCACCTTGCAGGCGAGCCGGAGGCAGACCCGTTTCCTGGCTACCTATCTCCGTGATCGCTTCGGCACGAGCCTCGATCTCATCGGCGATGGCACGCAGGAATGCTGCCCGTTCGGCACGGGTGGAGTAGCCGTAGCTCCAGAAGGCATCTTCGGCTGCCTCGCAAGCGCGGTTCACCAGATCAACGGTGCCGACGGCGAATTGATGCACTGGACCATTAGCCGGCGCGGATGCAAAAGTACCCGCTCCGTCGAGCCATTCGCCCGCGATGAGGTGTTTTCCATTGGGAGTGAAGACCATCTGCGATTCCTTTCTTGAGAGCCCGTGGTGCTTTACGCGAAAATCCATCCAAAGGCGAATTGCGCATGTCGGATCTTTGTATACTCTATGTATTTATAACATCAACACTCGATCGCCTTCGGCGACCGGGCCATTCACGAGAGACACGAGATGAGCGACAACACCACCCTGACCGTACCGGCCCTGCAGGAGCGGGTCGATGCGATTTTCCGCAAGGCTGGCCTCAACGAGATCCAGGCCGGCGCACTCGCTCGCGTGATCGTCGCCGGAGAGCGGGACGCCTGCAAATCGCACGGCATCTACCGGATCGAGGGTGCGTTGCGGACCGTCAAGGCGGGCAAGGTGAACCCGGACGCCGTGCCGGAACTTCTGCTGCAGGAGGGGTCGGCCATCGTCAAGGTCAACGCCAAGGGCGGCTTTGCCAATCCGGCCTTCGAGCTCGGTCTGCCGGCCCTTGCTGAACGCGCCCGCACCTGCGGCCTGGCGGCACTCGTCATCAATGATTGCACGCATTTCTCTGCACTCTGGCCGGAAGCGGAAGCGCTGACCGAACAGGGGCTTGCCGGCCTGGTCATGTGCCCGAGCTACGCAACCGTTGCGCCGACCGGCGGCAACAAGCCGCTGCTTGGCACCAACCCGTTCGCCTTTGCCTGGCCGCGCGTCGGCCAGCCGCCTTACGTCTTCGATTTCGCCACCTCGGTTGCGGCGCGTGGAGAAATCGAACTGCACCGTCGGGCCGGAAAGTCGCTGCCCGAGGGCTGGGCGATCGATGCCGACGGCAACCCGACGACAGATCCGGAAGTTGCGCTTGCCGGCGCCATGCTGCCGTTCGGCGGACATAAGGGTTCCGCGATCGGTACGATGATTGAGCTGCTCGCCGGCATCATGATCGGCGACCTGACGAGCCCCGAGGTGCTTGATTATCTCGGTACGACGACGCTTGCTCCCTTCCACGGCGAATTGATCATCGCCTTCTCGCCGGAAGCCTTCGCCGCCGGCCGGCCGGGCAACCCTTTTGCGCGTGCAGAGATGCTGTTCGAGGCGATCGTCGGCCAGGGTGCCCGTCTTCCCTCGCAGCGCCGCTATGTGGCCCGCGCGAAATCGCAGGCCGACGGCATCACGCTGACAGATGCAGAAATCAAGCAGCTCGAGCGGTTGTTGGCGCGCGGTCTGGAGGCGGTGGCCTGAGCCATCACCTGAGACGCCGGAAATGCAAAAAGGCCCTCCAGTGGAGGGCCTTCGATTTAAGGGGCCTTGGAAATCAGGCTTTGTACTTCGCTACCGCGCCGGGGAGCTTGCTCCACTCGGCGTACCAGTTGTTGAAGAGCTTGAACTGAGATTCGACGTAGCCGCGCTGGCTGTCCGTCAGGACGTCGCTTTCGTTGAAGTGGAGTGTGTACTCCTTGTCGCCCTTCAGCACCATCATGTGCTTAAAGAACAGAACGAGGTCTGGGCCTTCGTCGAACGAGGAGAGAACGGCAAGTGCCTGCTCGAGCTCCAGTGCCCGCTGGCGGGCATCGGCATCGCCCTCTGCTGCAGCCTGCGCGAGGTTGCAAAGGTGCAGCACTTCCTTCGGCAGCACGTTGCCGATGCCGGTGATGGCACCGGTCGCGCCGCAGTTTACGAAACCGTGGAAGACCGCTGTATCGACGCCGATCATCAGCGAAACACCGTCATCGCGGCTGGTGATGTTTTCGGCCGCATAGCGCATGTCGGCTGCGCCGCCGAATTCCTTGAAGCCAACGAGGTTCTTATGCTCGGCACGCAACGCGAAGAAGAGGTCCGCGCGGGTGGCGAAGCCATAGTAAGGGCTGTTGTAGATGACCGCAGGAAGATCCGGAGCGGCCGAAAGGATTGCCTTGAAGTGCGCCTTCTGGGCGGCGATCACCGAGCCGCGCGACAGGACGCGCGGGATGACCATGAGGCCCTGGGCGCCGACTTTCTGGGCGTGAGCGGCATGCGCGACCGCAGAAGCGCTGTTGACGGCACCGGTGCCGACGATGACCGGGATGCCAGCCTTCACCAGACGCTCGACGCCTTCCATGCGCTGCGCATCGGACAGAAGCGGCCAGTCACCCATCGAGCCGCAGTAAACGACAGCCGACATTCCCTGAGCAATCAGCTCCTGCCCTTTGCGAACGAGGGCGTCGAAGTCGGGGGTACGATCCGGCTTGCAGGGGGTCATCAGGGCGGGAATCACGCCAGAGAAAATCTTGGCCTTCATATCAATCTCCTTTCGGCCGTTCGATCGGTCGGCCGGCACAAATGTGCAGGCCTCGCTCTTTCATAGGCTACATATCAATTTGTATTTTATTTGTCGACAAGAAAAACACAGGATTTGTTGGCGTTCTCACAGGGCGATGTCGATCCCGACATCGCGGCTGAAAAGTTTCTGTACCTGAGCAACGATCTGCTCGGCGTGAGCCTTGCCCAGACGATCGGCCGCCTCGATGTCGCGGGCCTCGATCGCTGCGATGATTTCCGCGTGCTCATCGACGAAGCGCTGTGGGAACTGCTCGTCGTAGGACCGGTAGTAAAGTCGGAGGATGCGTCTGCCTTCATCGAGCAATCGACGGAACAGGCTTGTGAAGTAGGGATTGCGTCCCGCGTCGGCGATGGCTGCGTGGAAGGCCGCATTGGTCGAGATCATCCTCAATGCATCTCTCGTCTGCACGGCCGCTGCATAGTCCTCATGGAAGCCGCGAATGATTGTCAAGTCTTCCGGGCGATAGTTTCGCGCAGCAAGTCGCGTTGTCACGCGGTACATCAGGACCAAGGCGTCGAAGAAAGTATTGAGATTCAAGAAGTCGATATTCGATACCATGGTCGAGCGGTTCGGGAGCGTTTCGATCAGCCCCTCGCCCGCCAGCCGAACCAATGCCTCGCGGATCGGCGTGCGCGACATCTTGAAGCGCTCCGCGAGTTGCACCTCGTCGATCGGACTGCCGGGCGGCAAAACCAGATCGAGAATCTCGTCGCGCAAAAGGTCATAGACCATCTTGACGCCGGAGCCACGTTTCCGTTCGGGAACAGAGTTAGTATCGATATCAGTCATCCAGGAATCCTCTTGTCGACAAAAGGAATACTTTTTCTCGTTGCCGGGAGCAATAGCGCTAGCAACCTCGGCGCGTGCAAGGTGAAATTCTCTCGAGCGGCAATACACTGGTAAACGCAAGCGATGGTGGACGGTCTTCCCTCGGTACTTGGCGGTGTCGCTAGGCGCGGAAGCGCAGCCAATTTAACTGCGTGCGGGGCACCAATTTGAAACGTCAAACGCCAGCGGCCTTATGATCGGGCCGCTGGCGTTTGACTCTATGAAGACGGAGCGACCGAAGTCGCTCCATTCGGGTCATACCTCGTGGTAGGCGGCAAGAACGGCTTCCACCAGAGGAGAGTTCATCGCCTGTATCTGCGATGTGGTGAATGACTCCACCTGCGCCTGAGTTAGACCGGCAATGTCGTCTGTTGCCAATCCATTGATTGCTTTCACGTTGATCGCGGCAATATCTTCATTCGAAAACTTTGCCAGATCCTCCGTCTCCATGGCAGCAATCTGTGCCGCACTGAACGCTGCGGTCTGCTGCGAGGTGAAGCCTTCGACCTGATCGGCCGTCAGGGCGCTGATCTGGTCAGCCGTGAGGCCGGCAACGGCCTTGGTGCTGAGAGCGGCGATCTTCGTGGCGTCGAGTGCGGCCAGCTGGTCGTTGGTCAGAG
>NZ_JAEUAT010000010.1 GCF_019511525.1 Rhizobium cauense
GTGGTGGCGGCGGCTGGTAAGGCTTCTTGCTCAAGCATTCTCGCTTGACCCCGGGCGAGCATTCTCGCTTGACCCCGGGCGAGCATTCTCGCTTGACCCCGGGCGAGCATTCTCGCTTGACCTTTCGGCGCTCTCCCCTTAACCGCCAGACGGAAACGCGAAAGGGACGGGCATGAAGGTTCTGTTGATCGGATCGGGCGGACGCGAACACGCATTGGCCTGGAAGCTGGCGCAATCGCCTCTCATGACGGAATTCTACGCCGCACCCGGCAATCCGGGCATTGCCGAGCACGCGACCCTAGTCGCCGTCAATGTCGACGATCATGACGCCGTGATTGCTTTCTGCAAGGACAAGGCGATAGACTTCGTCGTCGTCGGCCCGGAAGCGCCGCTCGTCGCTGGTATCGCTGACAAGCTGCGCGCCGCAGGCTTTGCGGTCTTCGGCCCGTCGGCTGCTGCTGCCCAGCTCGAGGGCTCCAAGGGTTTCACCAAGGATATCTGCGCCCGTTACGACATTCCGACAGGCGCCTACCAGCGCTTCAACAACGCCCCGAAGGCGAAGGCCTACATCCACCAGCAGGGCGCCCCGATCGTCGTCAAGGCCGATGGTCTTGCCGCCGGCAAGGGTGTGACTGTCGCCATGACCGTTGATGAGGCGCTTGCAGCCGTCGACGATTGCTTCGAGGGTGCCTTCGGAGCTGCCGGCGCCGAAGTCGTTATCGAAGCCTATCTCGATGGTGAGGAAGCGAGCTTCTTCTGCCTCTGCGACGGCAAGCATGTCCTGCCGCTCGCAACCGCCCAGGATCACAAGCGGGTAGGCGAGGGCGATACTGGTCCGAACACCGGCGGCATGGGCGCATATTCGCCGGCGCCTGTCATGACTACTGAGATGGTCGAGCGCACGATGAAGGAAATCATCGAGTCGACCATGCGCGGCATGGCCGACAGCGGCTATCCCTTCTCCGGCGTCTTCTTCGCCGGCCTGATGATAACCGCCAAAGGCCCCGAGCTTATCGAATACAATGTCCGCTTTGGCGATCCCGAGTGCCAGGTGCTGATGATGCGTCTGAAGAGCGATCTTCTGCCGCTTCTCCACGCCACCGCCACCGGGACGCTCGATCAGGTGTCCGCCGAATGGACGGATGATCCGGCCCTGACGGTCGTGATGGCATCGAAGGGCTATCCGGGCTCCTACGACAAGAACACCCCGATCCGCCACATCCCGGAAGCGGGCGAGGGCGCCAAGGTGTTTCACGCCGGCACAGCCCTCAAGGACGGAGCGCTGGTCGCAACCGGTGGCCGGGTCCTTAACGTCACGGCCACGGGCAAGACGGTCGGCGAGGCGCAGACGCGTGCCTACGCATTGCTCGACAAGGTCGATTGGGACAACGGCTTCTGCCGCCGCGACATCGGCTGGCGCGCCATTGAACGCGAAAAAGCGTGAGCAAACCCGAAATCGGGGCAGTTCTCTAAATTTTTACCCTTTCCCCTGACGGGATGGAAACAAAGCTCCGCTAGTCTCTTCTCAACGTGAGACGGAGTGTTCCATGCGTCAGGTCATCTTGGGTGCGATAGCTGTGTTTGCGGCAGGCTCTGCCTTGGCCTCCTCGATCGAGGTGGTCGGAAAGGACATGCGCGCCAACGGTGGGAGCATTAGCCAGGAAAGCTGCCAGAGCTGCCCGCCGCTTGAATCCGTCGAGCGCAAGAAGGACTACACCGTCCCGACCTTGGCACCTGGCTCGCTGCAATCCTCTGAGATTCGCGACGTCAACGGCGAGAAAAAGCTCTATCGTACCGAAGGCTGGATGGGCGGCTCGCCCGTCGTCTTCGTAACCAAGGCTCCGGCCGAGCCAATGACAGCTGCCACCCAGCCGGCAGACAATATCGACCGCGCCTCGACGACCGCTGCCGTCATCGGTGGCGACGTCAAGCCGATCGCGGCGGGCGTGTCCGGGGTGCCAACGGAACAAACGGCCCCGCTGGACGTTTCCAAGTTTGAGCTTCGGCCCTGATTTCCAGTTCCCTGCCCCAGCCTGACCAAAGTTTCGGTCGACCGGGGTCCACCCTCGCGGTGGATAAAATGCGTCCCTGAGAGAAGCAGGGACGCATTTTTCGTCTCTAGCGGGCTTTGCCGACAGGTGTGTTCCCGAAGGTTGGCGCAAGCACGCGCGCCAGCGCTTGCAATCCGCTCGAAACATTCAACCAACGCCGATGCGGCGTGCCTTGCGTGTCAGCCATGGCCGGTGCTTCGCCCTCGACAACCGTCGGTTCTTGCTCCGGCTCTGGCGGAGGGGAGTAGATGCGTCCCTGATCGAGGGAAAGGATGGTCAGCGTCGTTATCATGTCCGTCTCCCAATTGCGTGTTGCAGTTGGAGACAGTCTTTGCCGATTGGCGCCTTCCGGTCCTGAATCGTCCGGGGAAAAGTTCCGAAACGATCCGAAATCAGCGCTCAGGGACGCCAGCCAATCTCAATCCTTCGAGAATGCCTGCAATACGGTCCGGATATTTGCCCGGTTGGCCGGCGCGGATGCGCTCGACGGTGATATCGGGCGTCAGCCGCTTCAGCCCGGCCAGGTGACGATGGGCATCTTCCATGTGGCCAAGGTGCGCGTTCGCCGCGATCAGCATCCACAGCGTCGGCTCGAAATTCGGGTTGCTGGCGAGCGCTCTCGAAGCCCAGGCAAGGGCCTGGTCGTACTCTCCGAGAACCACATGGGCGTGGGCTATGCCGCAAAGCGATAGATGCGCGCCTCGATCACCCGGGGTCAGGCGATTGGCCCTGTGGTAATGGTTGAGTGCGTCTTCAACATTGCCGCAGTGCAGATGCCCGAGGCCTGCCCTGACAACGGCCAGCGGATTGTTGGGATTGGATTCCGCGGCCGCCTGCAGGACGGCGAGACCCCAATCGTAGTCCTTCACCGTCTGCATCAGAGCGACGCCGCAATGGGCCATGACCATGGCGTCGCCAGCACCATGTTCCAGCGCGCGCCGCGCCAACGCTGCGCACGCTTGCACATCGTCGTCGGTGAGCGCCGGCCAACCCATCGTGTAGCGATGCTCAAGCGCCCATGTTGCATGGGCAAGCAGCTGCGCATTGTCGGGCTCGACCGCAAGCCCCTGCATGAGAAGGGCGTAGGCCGCCGCATTGTCGCTTTCGATCTCGGTCGAGATCTTCGCTAGTGCCTGCAGGTAGATGTCGTAGGTAGCCACGCTTCCGGGCCGCTCTCGCCGTGATCGTTCGATCTCGGCGGATTGGATCAACGGTTCGATCAGCGTTGCGACGCGGTCGGTGATGCGATCCTGAAAATCGAATACCTCATCCAGAGCGCCATCGAATGTCTGCGCCCACATATGCGTTCCGCTTTGACCTTCGACGAGTTCGGCGACGATGCGGAGTCGATTGCCCGCTTGCCGGATGCTGCCCTCAAGCACGTATCGAACGCCGAGTTTGGCAGCGATCTTTCGCACGTCGATTCCCCTGTAGGCAAAGGAACAGTCCCGGGCGACCACGGCAAAGCTCCGGAATCGGCTGAGCGCAGCAATAATCTCGTCCACGATTCCATCGGCAAAATAGTCCTGCCGTGGGTCGCCGCTGAGATTGTTGAAGGGTAGAACGGCAAGGGCCGGCCGCAATTCGGGCGGCGAAGCTACTCTTGTCTCCGCATTCGTCCCGATGAAACGGTATCCGACACGCGGCACCGTCGCGATCCATTCCTGCCCGTCAGGCGCCGGGCCAAGCGCCTTTCTAAGCGCCGCCACCTGAACAGTCAGGTTGCTCTCTTCGACCGCAATTCCGGGCCAGACACGCTCCATCAACGCGTCCTTGGAAACGATGCTCCCGCGGGCTTCAAGTAGTGCTTCAAGAAGAGCGATGCCCCTCTGGCCGAGCGCGATCGCCCGCTTGTTCCGCAGCAGGCCGCGGCCGGGGTCGAGAACGAATTCACCGAAGGCATGCGGAGCCTCTGCCATGCAGGCAATATAGCTCAAGCAGCAGAACCGGAAAACCGGGCAGCGTGCTTTGTGACAGTGCTTCAACTTGGGCGCGCGGGTGAATCAGCCTCTCTGGCGGCTGCAGGAAAGTATTGATTATGCCTGATAGTCCTTCGGATCGGACGAACTTCAATTGATCCTGACTCTAACGATAAGGGGACACACCCTTCTGTTTGTTTTTGTTTGAAAACTTTCCGATTTCATCATCATGGGAAGATGTAGGGCCTGGTTAAGTATTCCTTAGAATAAACTGACCATTTTTAGCGCCGACCGGTAGCCGCATGTCAATTTCGCAGCAGTAGGAGGGGCCAATCAGCCCTCGTGTACGCGGTAGGAAACCGCACCGGATACCCAACCGAGCTCTGTTGCGAGGCACAATGAAGAATTTGAAGATTTCCAGACAGCTTTCGCTGCTGGTCGCGGGACTGATGGTGGCGTTTTGTATCGCCTCCTACCTGCAGATCAGCGCATCGACCACCGCCATTTACAACGAGCGCTACGACATGCTGCGCACCCAGGCGGAGTCGGGCATCTCGCTGCTGCAGCAGTATTATGACCGCGAGAAGTCCGGTGAACTCACCCACGAGCAGGCCCAGGCGCAGGCGTTCAAGGCCCTCGGTAGCCTGCGTTTCGAACCGGATGGCTATTTCATCGGCTACGACAACGACGTGGTACTGAGAGTTCACTACGATACCTCAAAGCTGAACAAGAGCAGCAAGGGTGTGCCGGATAGCCAGGGCAAGATGTACCGTGACGAAATCGTCAAGGTCGGCAAGTCAGGCGGCGGCATCGTTGATTTCTACGGTCCAAAGCCCGGCCAACCGGCCGACGTACTGGTTCGCAAGGTCGTCTACGCCAAGGGTTTCGAACCCTGGCAGATGGCGATCGCCACAGGCGTCTATCTCGACGATCTCGATGCACAAGTCCGGGCGACGATCTGGAAGGCGATTTCGGCCGGTATCGTCGTGCTGCTCCTAGGCACCGCCGCTGCCGTCTACGTCGTTCGCAGCATCTCCACGCCGCTGACCCGCATTCACGATGCATTGCGGTCTGTGGCCGATGAGGACGTCACGGTCACCATCCCGCACACCGACATGAACAACGAAGTCGGCATGATGGCCAGGGCCACGCAGTCGCTTCAGCAGAAGGTCAAGGAACGCCACGCCATGTCCGAGCGCGAGGCCGCGCAGCAGATGGCTCTCGACGGCGAACGCGAAAACAGCCAGCGCATGCAGCGCGAGGAAGCCAGCGCCCAGACCCACGTCGTCTCGACCATCGGCCAGGCGCTCGAGCAGATCGCCCGCGGCGACCTGACGGTCCGTTGCGCCGATCTCGGCCAGAAATACGCCGCACTTCGCGACAACTTCAACGATGCCCTGTCGCACCTCGAAGCCGCGATGGCAAAGGTCAGCGCCAAGGGTGGTGATATCGCCGTCAGCAAGGAAGAGATCCGTCGCGCCTCCAACGATCTGTCGCAGCGCACCGAGCGGCAGGCCGCGAGCCTTGAGGAAACCTCTGCCGCACTCGACGAACTCACCGTCGCCGTCCGCCAGACTGCCGAAGGTGCGCATGAAGCGAGCAAGCGCGTCGAAGCCGTCAGCGGCGAAGCGAGCCGCAGCGATGCGGTCGTCTCCGAAGCGATCGAGGCGATGAGCGGCATCGAGAAGTCGTCGTCCGAGATCGGCAAGATCATCGGCGTCATCGACGACATCGCCTTCCAGACAAACCTCCTGGCGCTGAACGCCGGTGTCGAAGCTGCGCGTGCCGGCGAATCCGGCAAGGGCTTCGCGGTCGTTGCTCAGGAAGTCCGTGAGCTGGCACAGCGTTCGGCCGCAGCCGCCAAGGAGATCAAGGATCAGATCGCCCGCTCGTCCGGTCAGGTCGATCAGGGCGTTCGCCTGGTCGGCGAAGCCGGCGAGGCTTTGAAGCGCATCTCCGACCAGATCAAGGCGGCCAACGCGATCGTTGCCAAGATCGCGCATAGCGCCTCCGAACAGGACACCACGCTGCGCTCGATCTCGTCCTCGATGAACCAGCTCGACGCCGCTACCCAGCAGAACGCCGCGATGGCCGAGGAGACGACTGCGTCGGCCGAGTCGCTCGCCAGCGACACGGACGAACTCCTCAGCCTCATCCGCGGCTTCCGCGTCGGCGGCGGCAACAATTATGCGGCGCAGGTTCGTCGCGCCGCCTGAGGTCAGGCGTCAGATATGAAAACGGCCGCCGGAGCGATCCGGCGGCTGTCAGCCTTTTGACAAAGCCTTACCGCTTGTTGGGATGAATGCCCTATCCAGCGTCACCCCGGTCGACGAGCCGGGGTCCAGGGCGCGCAAGTCCTTGCGTGCAAAAGGCTCTTTCGCACCGCAGACGCGGTGCAGCTGGATGCCGGCTCAAGGCCGGCATGACGGAAAAACGATCGTTCCGCGAGAAAGAACACGTTGTCAGCAGTCTGACGGCCGTCGGAGCAATCCGGCGGCCGTTTTGCGTCGATGGTGCAGGCCTGGTCAGGTGTTCGTTTCTGCCTCGTCGGCGGCGAGCCGCGTGACGAGCGCTTCGATATCGCGATCGGAGTAGATGGCAATGCCGGCCCGCTTCAGGAGCGCAGCGGTCACACCGTTGCCGGTGTGCTTTTGTCCTGAGAACGTGCCGTCATAAACAAAACCCGAGCCACAGGAAGGGCTGCCGTCTATCAGTAGCGCATAGCGGCAGCCGGTCTGGGTGGCGAGCACCAGGGCGTTCTCGGCGGCCTGCCTGAACTCGTTAGTTACATCGCCACCAGTGCTCTCGACGACGCGGGCGTTGCCGGCAAGCACATCCTCGCCCGTCGCCCCACCCACGATTTCGGCCGGTGGGCGCGGCACCGGCATTCCGGCTGACATCTCGGGACAGATGGTCACCAGCCTGCCTTCCTCAATCCACTGCGCGATTGCCGGATGGGCAAGCGGCTTCGATTGGCCGTCGTAGCGAACGGCATGGCCCATGAGACAGGCACTGACCAGAATCTTTTCCATGGCTTTGGCATAGCCCCAAGGACGTGATAGTTCCAGTCCGCCATCAAGAGTGAGGAAGGGGAAAAGGGTGCAGCGAAGCATTGGCGCGGACAGGCCATGACTGATCTCGCTGTCTATGCCAGCCTTTTCCTCGTGGCCTTCGCGGCAGCGACGATCTTCCCGATGCAGTCAGAAGCCGGTCTTGTCGCTCTCATCGCGATGAAACAGTACCCGGTGCTCGCGCTGATCGCCGTGGCGACAACAGGCAATGTTCTCGGCTCTATCGTCAACTGGCTGCTCGGCGTCGGTATCGAACGCTTTCGTCACAAGCGCTGGTTTCCAGTCAGTCAGCCTGCCCTCGACAAGGCGCAGGGCTGGTATCGCCGCTATGGCAAGTGGTCGCTGCTTCTGAGCTGGATGCCTGTTGTCGGCGATCCCATCACCATCGTTGCCGGCGTGCTGCGCGAACCGTTTCCGATGTTCCTGCTGCTCGTGACCATCGCCAAGACCGTGCGCTACGGTGTCCTCGCAGCCGCTACCCTCGGGGTGATGAGCTGACGCGTACAGAATTCCATCCTTGAATCAGAATCTGAACAAGGAGGAAATTCTGTAAATGACGCCAAGTGTTAGGGCGCCATCCGCATCTCAAATCTGACGCCGGAACTTTTGACTCAGCCCGAGATCTTCGAGAAGTCGGCGACGGTGCCGGTTGCCTCGCGGATCAGACGCAGCAGGGCCAGACGATTGGCGCGGATGGCCGCGTCCTCGTCATTAACAAGCACGTCCTCAAAGAAACGGTCGACCGGCGCGCGCAGCTTGGAAAGCGCCTCCATGGCCGAGCGGAAGTCTTCCTTCGCAACGGCAGCGGAAGCCTCGGCCGAAGCCTTGGTGATTGCCGCGTAGAGTTCCTTTTCGGCATCGAGCTTCAACAAAGCGTCAGAAACGCCGTCGGCGACAACAGTGCCCTTCTTCTCTTCAGCCGCGAGCAGCTGCGTCGCACGCTTGGTGCCGGCCAAAAGGTTCTTGCCGTCTTCCGAGGTGATGAAGGCCGTCAGTGCCTCGACGCGACGGGCCACCATCAACAGATCGTCCGTCTCGGGCGTCAGTACGGAATCGATGAGATCGTAGCGGGCGCCCTGATCGCGGAGGTAGACCTTCAGGCGATCGTGGAAGAAGGAGAGGAGGTCGAGGGCACGTGAGGCATCGGCGGTTTCGGCACCGAGATCGCTGTCGATCCGCGCCATGTGCGAGACAACAGGCGTCAGCAGCGGAATCCGGACCTTGCGCTCGAGCAGGATGCGGATGACGCCGAGGGCTGCGCGGCGAAGCGCGAAGGGGTCCTTCGAGCCGGTCGGCTTCTCGTCGATGGCCCAGAAGCCGGCCAGCGTGTCGAGCTTGTCGGCAAGCGCGACCGTGATCGCGACCTTGTCCTCCGGAACACGGTCGTTCGGCCCCATCGGCTTCCAGTGATCCTCGATCGCAGCGGCGACGGACGCATCTTCACCCTGGAGCGCCGCATAGCGACGGCCCATCAGGCCCTGCAGTTCCGGAAACTCGCCGACGGCTTCGGTGCGAAGGTCGGCCTTGGCAAGCACGGCCGCGCGGTCGACGAGCTTGTAATCAGCGCCGATCTGCATGGCGAGCTTGGCGGCCAGCGCACGGATGCGCTCCACGCGCGCGCCCTGTGTGCCGAGCTTGGCGTGGAAGGTCACGTTCAACGCGTCGAGCTTGGCCATGCGCTGGTCGAGCGGCTTCTTCAGGTCGAGGTCGAATTTCCTTGCCGAGGCTTCCAGCGTTTCGAGATCCGGCAGGCTGCCCTGGTCGCGCTTCCAGAAGTGCAGGGCGTCGGAAAGGCGCGCGCGCACGACCTTGCCGTTGCCGTGAACGATCTCCTTGCCGCCGTCGCTCGCCTGGATGTTCGAGACGAGGATGAACTTGTTGGAGAGCGTGTCGCCGCCCACCGGGCGCGTCACGAAACACTTCTGGTTCGTCTTGATGGTCAGGCGGATGATGTCTGAAGGGATCGAGAGATAGTCTTCCTCGAAGCTTCCCATCAGCACCTGCGGCCATTCGACGAGGCCGGAGACCTCTTCCAGCAGGCCTTCGTCCTCGACGAGTTCGAGGCCGCTTGCAAAGGCGATGTCGCGGGCGTCGTGCAGGATGATGTCCTTGCGGCGATCCGCATCGAGGATGACCTTCGCCTTCTCAAGGTTGGCGACGTAGTCGTCGAAGCGCTTGACGGTAATGGCGCCGGGCGCATGGAAGCGATGGCCGTAGGTCACGTTCGAGGCAACGATGCCATCGATCGCAAACGGGATGACGGCGGTTTCCTCATGCTCGGTTCCAAAGGTGCAGACGATCGACTGCAGCGGGCGAACCCAGCGCAGCGAACCCGGCTGTGCGGAGGCAGCACCCCAGCGCATCGGCTTCGGCCACGGGAAATCGCGGATGATGCCGGGCATCACATCGCTGATGATCTCCTCAGCGGCGCGGCCAGGCTTGGAGATGACGGCGATGTAGAAATCGCCCTTCTTCGGATCGCTCTGGACCTGTGCCTCCGAAATGGAGGAAAGACCGGCGCCGCGCAGGAAGCCTTCGATCGCCTTCTCGTTGGCGTCGGTGCGCGGGCCCTTCTTCTCTTCACGGACGTCGGCGGAGCGCGCCGTCAGGCCGCGGATGTCGAGCGTCAGCCGGCGCGGCGTCCAGTATTCGCGCGCACCCTCGTAGGAAAGTCCTGCCTCGACCAGCGCATCGGTCACGAGCTTCTTCAGGTCGCCGGCAGCCTTGCGCTGCAGGCGGGCCGGGATCTCTTCGGAGCGGAGTTCTAGGAGCAGATCTGGCATGTCACTTTCCTTGCCTTCCCCGGGGAAGGCGCCACAAAGGCGGGGCTAAAAACGGTCGCCTCTGCTAGCAAAGAATGCCGCATCTGCACAACCGCAAAAACGGATGACGGCGGCGGGGAGGGGATTTTGGTGGGCAGCGTGCCGTGCCGCGGCCTTTGGGGGTGGACATAGGCTCTTACCTCGCGGTCGAATGTCGATGTCGGCTATCGGCCCGAAGCGGCCATAGCCTTAGGGTCGTACAACGGCATTCCTATAGGTCCAACCTCAAAGGATCCAAGGATTGTATAAATGCGTACGGAAGCTGCCCAATTTCAACAACGTCGAAACTCTCAATGCCTGCGGGTGTGACGCGGAAATCGTATGTCTCAAAAGAGCCGTTGAAAACTTCGACTTCCATCGGCGGATCATCCCAGATTATGCGCACTGTGGGAAAGACCCCCTCTAGAATCTCGGACGGTGACACGAAGTTTGCGCTTCCATAGCTTACAAGGGATGCGACAGCAGACTTTGTAACTATGTCGATACGCTCTGATAAATGCTCAACGGCTTCCAAAACTTTCTCCCACTTCATGCCAAATCGCGCGCTCCGAGTGTGCCTATTAACATGCTGTCTAAGTCGCGGAACGAATGACTGCAATTGGCGCAGAGTTGTCTAAGTCCTCCGGCAATTCGTTGCTATTCTGGCAATGGCCCTCTCTCAAGGAATGTCGAAAGTGCAATGTAACTGCGTACGGATCGGACGCCTTCGAGACTCTGGATTTCCATCAGGAAATTCTCCAGCGACTCCGTATCGTTTGCCCGCACCTTCACAAGAACACATCCATCGCCGGCGACGGTGTGTATTTCCTCGACCTCGGGTCTGTCAGCGAACCTCAACAACGCACGCGTAGCATTGTAGCTGCTCGTGTCGATGACGAGGAATGTCAGCAACGTGCGGCCAAGCTTACATCCATCGAGCCTCGCGACGGTGCCCTTGATAACCCCATCGCGTTTAAGACGCTTCACCCGGTCGTGCACTGCGGGTGCCGAGAGGTTCACAATCGTGCTGAGTTCCGAATAGCTGCGCGTCGCGTCCTTAGCGAGTGCGCCTAATATCTTTCGGTCCGTGGCATCGAGGTCGGCCGGATTATGTCGCGCGAGCCGAACAGCATCTGTTTCTGTCTTTGACGTAGGCATTTTCTATTTACACCCGAATTTCATATCCAATATCAGCACTATTGCCGAACGCTGTTCGGATATCAATATTGCAATAGATGGAGTTGTGAATGCCCCTCGCTCTTTTTGCCCTAGCGATAGGCGCATTTGGTATCGGACTTACCGAATTCGTCGTGGCTGGCATCCTCCCTCAAATCGCCAACGATTTCGCCATCGACATCCCGACGGCGGGTCTTATGGCGACGACCTACGCCTTGGGCGTTTTCGTCGGCGCACCGATTCTGACAATTCTGGGAGCTTGCGTTCCGCGGAAGACGATGCTGATCGGCCTAGCCGTGATCTTCACCGTCGGGAATGTCATCACCGCTATCGCTCCAACGTTGCCGATTGCCCTTGCCGGACGAGTTCTGACGGCGTTCAATCATGGTACCTTCTTCGGCATTGGCTCCATCATCGCTGCATCGGTTGTCGCAAAGGATCGCCAGGCCAGTGCCATTGCCTTCATGTTTTCCGGATTGACGGTGGCGAACCTCTTGGGAGTGCCCCTTGGCACCTGGCTTGCACAGGTCTTCGGCTGGCGGTTGGTGTTCTGGATTGTCGCCGTGATCGGGCTCGTCACCATACTGAGTATTGCTCTCTTAGTGCCCAGGATTGAGGCGGGGAAGGCCATTCCAATCAAGGCAGAGCTCCGCGCCTTCGTCGATCCTCAGGTCCTGCTTGCCATGGGCATCACGATCTTCGGCCCAGCGGCCTTCTTCACCTCGATCACCTACATCGCTCCTATGATGGTGAATAACGCAGACTTTTCCGATAAAGGCATAGCATGGTTGATGGTGCTGTTTGGTCTGGGACTGGCCGGCGGCAACTGGCTTGGTGGTCGCTTTGCAGACAGATCGCTCTTCGGAACCTTGTTCGTGACGCTCGCGGCGCAGGCTGTGGTGCTGATCGTATTCTGGATCGGCGTAGAAAACGCCGTCGTCGCCTCGGTGTCGGTATTCCTGATGGCAGCCTTCGGCTTTGCGACGGTCTCGCCTATTCAAAAGCTGGTGATGGATCGTGCGAGCACCGCTGGCGCACCCACGCTGGCGGCGTCCGTAAACATCGGCATGTTCAACCTCGGAAACGCGATTGGCGCATGGGCTGGAGGAGCGGCCATCGCGGCAGGTTTTGGTCTGGCTTCCCCAAACTGGGCAGGGGCAATCCTATCAATTGTCGCTCTAGGGTTGGCAATACTGGCGTGGGCAAGTGCTGGTCGAGAAACTTCAGCGGTACCGGCAGAATGACGCTCTACTTTCCGTAACAAGCAGCAATGGAAGCCGGGCGCTTCCGCCTTCCATTGCGGTGCCGACACTCAGAGTACATCCGCTTTTGGCGCAAAGCGGTCAACCGCCGGCGTCGGCAATCGGCCCTAAGTGCGTATTCCGGACGACACCGGCTGGGTGGACCAGAGGGGATGAAGGCAAATAATCCCCGCCGATAGCTCTGGTGGCATGCTGTATTTTCGGAGCTGGCGCAGGCCGGAAAAGGCCAACACAGAGGGCGCAATGTTCCTGCGCCCAACGCGATCCCGACTACTTCCGCTGTGGAAACGCCACTAGGGCATTGCCTTGCCGCTTTTCGCCGCTATGGTCCCGCAACTTTCGTGAAACGCAGGAACTCTCATGGCCGCTGATATCCGTTCGCTCTCCGCAGTCATCTCTTCCGAAATCAACGCCCGGCCGGATCAGGCAAAGGCCGCGATCGAGTTGCTCGACGAGGGGGCGACCGTGCCCTTCATCGCCCGCTACCGCAAGGAAGTGACCGGTGGGCTTGATGATACGCAGTTGCGTAATCTGGCGGAGCGGCTGGTCTATCTGCGTGAACTGGAAGCGCGCCGCGATACGATCGTCGAGTCCATCAACGGCCAGGGCAAGATGACCGACGAGCTGATGGCGAAGATCGGCAAGGCCGGCACCAAGGCGGAGCTTGAGGATCTTTATCTCCCCTACAAGCCGAAGCGCCGCACCCGTGCCGAAATCGCCCGCGAGCGTGGCCTCGGTCCGTTGGCCGAAGCAATCCTCGGTGACCGCTCGAAGGAGCCCGCGGTCCTTGCGGAAGGGTTCATCACGTCAGATGTGCCTGATGTGAAGACGGCGCTCGAAGGCGCGCGAGACATCGTCGCGGAAGGCATCTCTGAGAATGCCGATCTGCTCGGCAAACTGCGCGCCCACATGCGCAGCGCTGCGTTGCTGAAGGCGAAGGTCGTCGACGGCAAGCAGGCGGCAGGTGAAAAGTTCTCCGACTATTTCGATCATTCCGAGCGCTGGGCGACGGCACCGGGCCACCGCGCGCTCGCCATGCTGCGCGGCTGGAACGAGGAAGTGCTGACGCTTGTTATCGAGGCCGATGCCGAGACCGCATCGCCGAACAAGCCGGTCGAGCGCATGATCGCCGCCGCCTACGAGATCGGCAGCAGTCGCCCCGGTGACCGCTGGCTGATGGAGGTCGCGAGCTGGACCTGGCGCGTCAAGCTCTCCATGTCGCTGTCGCTCGACCTGATGCGCGAGCTGCGCGAACGCGCCGAGGAGGAGGCGATCCACGTCTTCGCCCGCAATCTCAAGGACCTGCTGCTGGCCGCACCTGCCGGTTCGCGCGCCACGATGGGCCTCGATCCGGGTATCCGCACCGGCGTCAAGGTTGCCGTCACCGACGCAACAGGCAAGGTGGTGGCGACATCGACCGTCTATCCCTTCCAGCCGAGAAACGATGTGCGCGGCGCGCAGCTCGAACTTGCCTCGCTGATCCGCAAGCACAATGTCGAACTGATTTCGATCGGCAACGGCACCGGCAGCCGCGAGACGGAAAAGCTGGTGGCCGACATGCTCGCCGATCTGCCGGCGCCGAAGCCGACCAAGGTCATCGTCTCGGAAGCAGGCGCCTCTGTCTATTCCGCATCAGAGACTGCGGCTCTCGAATTCCCCAACCTCGACGTGTCGCTGCGCGGCGCCGTCTCCATCGCTCGTCGTCTGCAGGACCCGCTTGCGGAACTCGTCAAGATCGAGCCGAAGTCGATCGGTGTCGGCCAGTACCAGCACGATGTCGACCAGCAGAAGCTGTCGCGTTCGCTGGATGCGGTCGTCGAAGACGCGGTGAACGCCGTGGGTGTCGACCTCAACACCGCGTCGGCGCCGCTGTTGTCACGTGTTTCGGGCCTGGGCTCCTCGATTGCCGAGGCGATCGTCCGGCATCGCGACAGCGAAGGCCGGTTCGAAACACGTCGCGATCTCCTGAAGGTTGCCCGTCTTGGCCAGCGCACCTTCGAACAGTGCGCCGGCTTCCTGCGCATCCGGGACGGCAAGGAGCCCCTCGATGCCTCTTCCGTACACCCGGAAGCCTATGGCGTTGCCAAGAAGATCGTGGCTGCCTGCGGCCGCGACCTGCGCTCCCTCATGGGCGACAGTGCAACGCTGAAGGCGCTTGATCCCCGCAAGTTCATCGATGAGCAGTTCGGCCTACCCACGGTGAAGGACATTCTGGCTGAGCTGGAGAAGCCCGGCCGTGACCCGCGTCCGAGCTTCAAGACTGCAACGTTCGCCGAAGGCGTTCACGAGATCTCCGACCTCAAGCCGGGCATGACGCTGGAAGGTACGGTGACCAACGTCGCGGCCTTCGGCGCTTTCGTCGATATCGGCGTTCATCAGGACGGCTTGGTGCATGTGTCTCAGCTTGCCGACCGCTTCGTCAAAGACCCTCACGAAGTTGTGAAGGCTGGCGACGTCGTAAAGGTTCGCGTCGTGGAGGTTGATGCCAAGCGCAAGCGCATCGGTTTGTCGATGCGGAAGGACGATGGCTCGCAGGCTCCCGCTCCACGTGGCGAGTCACGCGGAAACCAGCCTGTTCGCGGCCAGAACGATCGTCGCTCGGCCCCTCCAAAGCAGGAGAGCCAAGGTGCCTTTGGCGCCGCGTTGGCCGAGGCGATGAAGCGAAAATAAGCGCTTAGCAATCACCTTTGCAAAAATGTCACACTTCGGCGATCATGTTGCCGAGGTGCGAAATACGGCGCTTGTAAGGCGGATGAGAGATACTAAGTTGATCGGACTATCCTGTCACATTGCGAGGCCTTACTTATGGCGTCGGCGTTTCTATCGATTGTCAAAAAAATCATCCGTAAGGGTAATCTGAGACTCACTCTCGCCAATGGCGAGACGCATGCCGTCGGCGACGGTTCCGGCGATCTTGTGGTCGTCCGCGTCGCCGATGAAGAGGCGGAACAGCTGATCCGCCGGGATCCCACCCTGAAGCTTGGCGAAATGTACATGGACGGCCGGTTCATTCTTGAACAGGGCAACATCTACGATTTCCTGTCGATGGTGAAACAGAACACCACCAACGAGATCTTCGATATCCCGATGGCGGCTCTCCTGATCGGTCGCATTGCCCTGCAGCAGCTGAAAAGCCGGCTTCCGATCAACCACAACAAGCGGAATGTAGCCCACCACTACGACTTGTCCGAACGGCTCTTCGAACTCTTTCTCGACGAGGACTGGCAATATTCCTGCGCCTACTACAATCCGCCCGGCATAAGCCTGGAGGAGGCGCAGGTAGCCAAGAAACGGCATATCGCCGCGAAGCTCCTGTTGGAACCGAACCAGCGTGTGCTGGAGATCGGCTCCGGTTGGGGCGGCATGGGCATGTATCTGGCTGAATCCACGCCGGGACTGGAGCTGCTCGGCATTACACTCAGCGAAGAGCAGCTGAAGATCTCGCGCGAGCGATCGCAAAAGCGCGGCCTTAACGATCGTGTCCGCTTCGAGCTGCAGGATTACCGCACGCTGACGGGCAAGAAGTTTGACCGCATCGTCTCGGTCGGCATGTTCGAGCATGTCGGCATCGGCAATTTCGGCAACTTCTTCAAGAAGGTGCATGAATTCCTCACCGATGACGGCGTCATGGTCCTGCATTCCATCGCGCGTCCGAAGCCGAGTTTCGGGACGAATGCCTTCATCGAGAAGTACATCTTCCCGCAAGGCTATATTCCCTCGATCGGCGAGACGCTGCCGTTCATCGAAAAGGCGGGACTTCTCGTGCGCGATGTCGAGGTTCTGCCGCTGCACTATGCATATACACTGCGCCATTGGCGCGAGCGTTTCGTGGCGCGCAAGGCAGAGGCGGTTGCTCTTTACGATGAACGGTTCTTCCGCATGTGGGAGTTCTACCTCGCCGGTTCGGAAATGGGCTTCCGCTGGGACGAACTGTTCATCATGCAGATCCAGATTTCGAAGAACCAGTATTCGACACCGGACAGCCGCGACTACATCCAGGCGACGGAGAAGAAGCTGAAAGAGTTCGAGGCGACGCGAGCGCCGCTCGAAAAAGTCATTCTCTGATCCAGATCAAGGGGCGCGGCGAAAATCGCGCCTTCTCAAATTCGGAGGCATCGTGGAATGGCAGGCGTCTTTCCGGAAATCCATCTCGTGCGTCACGGCGAAACCGCGTGGAGCTTGTCTGGCCGGCATACCGGTCGCAGCGACATCCCGCTCACGGAAAACGGCGAAGCTGCGGCGCGTCAGGTCGGCCCACGGCTTGCGGGCAGGAGTTTTGCCGCCGTCTGGTCTAGCCCCTCGCAACGGGCCCGCAACACCTGCGAACTTGCCGGTTTTGGTGCCGGCGTGATCGTCAAGGACGATCTGGCGGAGTGGGACTACGGCGCCTACGAAGGCATTACCACGAAGGAAATCCATGCGAGCCGGCTCGGCTGGCAACTGTTTCGCGACGGCTGCCCAAAGGGCGAGGCGGCGGCGGATGTCGGTGCGCGCGCAGACAGGGTCATCTCGGAACTGCGCCAGGCCAATACCTCGATCCTGATCTTCTCCAGCTCGCACTTCCTCCGCGTGCTTGGTGCTCGCTGGCTCGGATTGCCACCCGCTGATGGCGCGCGCTTCATCCTGGACACGACAAGCATCAGCGTCCTTGGCTACGAGCACGACTTGACAGAGCCGGTGATCAGACGATGGAACCAGCGCTGAAAGATCGCTGCGGTGGCTGAGAATTGACCTTGACCCGCGCCTTGACCGATCGCTAGATGGCGGCATGCAACAGATCGGCGGAATAAACGGGCGTGTCGCGGATGCGCCTTCGAACAACTGGGTTTATCGGGTCCTGCCGGCATGGCTCTGGCCCTATGCGCAGCTCGCGCGCTGGGATCGACCGATCGGCTGGCAGCTCCTGATGTGGCCATGCTTCTGGTCGGCGGCGATGGCTGCAAATGCGGCAAGTCATCTCGGCCAGTTCTCCGGCGGTCAGCTGATTTTCCATCTCGTGCTCTATTTCATCGGCTCCGTTGCCATGCGCGGGGCAGGGTGCACCTACAACGATCTCGTCGACCACAAGATCGACATGGAAGTGGCGCGCACCCGTTCGCGGCCGCTGCCATCCGGTCGGGTGACTCGAACGCAGGCCAAGGTGTTCATCGTCCTTCAGGCGCTTGTTGGGTTGCTGGTCGTTCTGCAACTGAACTGGTTCTCTGTCATTCTTGGGATTGTTTCGCTCGCCATCGTGGCGCTCTATCCCTTTGCAAAGCGCTTCACCGACTGGCCGCAGTTCTTCCTCGGCCTTGCCTTTTCCTGGGGTGCCTTGATGGGGTGGGCGGCGATTTTCGGCCGACTGTCGTTGGCGCCGATCCTCCTCTATCTCGCCTCGGTGGTCTGGACGATCGGTTACGACACGATCTACGCCCATCAGGACAAGGAGGACGATGAGCTGATCGGCGTTCGTTCCACCGCACGTCTGTTCGGCGACAAGACCAAGCAGTGGCTCGTCGCTCTCTATGGTTTGACCCTCGTGCTCGCCTTCGGTGCGTTCCTTGTCGCGGGAGTCGGCCTGTTTGGCTATCTCGGTCTGCTTGTCGCAGCCGGTATGTTTGCATGGCAAATCGTCACGCTGGATATCAACGACGGCGATCAGTGCCTGGCATTGTTCAAGTCGAACAACCGCGTCGGCCTCATCATTTTCCTCGGCCTTTTTGTGTCGCTGCTCGTCGCCTTGCCTTAGGCCGGGACGGAAGCCAAAAGAAAAACCCGGCACAGCGGCCGGGTTTTTCTTTTCTAACAGGTCGCATCGCTCAGCTACGGGCGATGATTTCCTTGCCTTCAATCTTCATGGCGACGCCGAGCTTGCCGGTCGTCCGACGCACGAGGAAGCGCGGACGGCGATTGGCGAAATAGGAGTGGCGGCGGCGCGGCTTCAATGCATTGGTGCGCAGGTCGCCGAGGTGCTCTTCCAACGGGCGGGCAACGCCGTCGGCCTCGACCATCAGCATCGGAATGCGGAAGGCCTCGGACCAGCTGCGCCAGTCGGCTGCAATGTCTGCGAGGTCGTGAGCGACCAGCAGCGGGACGCAGAGCTCGGGATCTTCATGGTGAAGTTCGAGCGTTACGGTGACTTCGCCGTCGCCATGGTCTATGGCGCGGGCGGCAACGCCCTTGAAGGCGCGCTTGGGGAGAGCGATCGAAAGCGGCAAGCCGCTCGCGGGAAGAACCTTGCGCAGGATGGCGCCACGTTCGTCGATCGTTATGCTGACGTCACTTGTGGAGTCGTGGATGGCGTAGCTGACCTGCTGGGGAAAGCGAGACGGATCGAGACGCAGTGTCGTTCCAGCCCATACGGGCTTCATAACGGTGTTGTTCATGTTCATTCTACCCTTGTCTTACCTGAGAGCCGGTTTCCGGTCTTCTCCTCGGGGCTTTTCGCCCTCTATGGCTCGACAATAGGCGCCGCCTCTTCCGGACAGCTTAAAAATCGCGGTTAAGAAAACTTTGCCTCCCTGGATGGTTATCAAAACCGAACGGGGCAAGGTTTCCCAAGGGTGAACGGCGGCTGTGCCATATTGCGACGCGGCACGAGTAAGTCTCGGGTAAGCTTTTTATCGCAAAATGACGCAGAACCACTCTGTCATACTTTGAAGACTTTGCCGGAAAAGGGCGCGTTATGATCTCTGCTTCGATGGCCTACAACATTCTGTCGGGGAACATGAAACAGAGCCTTGACCGGGTAGCCTCGCAGGCGACGATCAAGCGCGATGCCGAGTACTACGAAGCGAACATCAACAAGGTCAAAGACGTCGACGATTTCCTCGGCAACTATCGCCTCTACAGCTATGCGATGAAGGCTTACGGTCTTGAGGACATGACCTATGCGAAGGCCTTCATGAAGAAGGTGCTGGAAAGCGATCTCACGGACGCCAACAGCTTCGCCAACAAGCTCACGGACACACGCTACAAGGAATTCGCTGCGGCGTTCAATTTCAGTGCTCCGGCAGCAGATGCGCAGAGCGACTCGCAGGAGGACGATCTGATCGGCCTCTACACGCAGTCCTTTGCCGATGAGAGCACGAAGGCCAAGACGGAGACAGATTACTACAGCAGCGCAATCGACAAGGTGCAGGACGTTTCCGACCTCGTTGGCAACAGCCGCCTGCGTACCTATGTCCTCAAGGCCTACAATATCGATCCGACCTACGTTACCAAGGACTTCCTTGCGCAGGTGTTGACCAGCGACGTCAACGATCCCTCGAGTTTCGTCAACGTCAATGGAAATGCCAAGTACAAGGCGCTCGCAGCGCAGTTCAGCTTCAACGCGGACGGTACGATCAACGGTGCCGCGCAGACGGCGACCCAGAAGAATGCCGTCATCGAGCAATACAATCTGACAGTCCCGTCGACGGTCACGAAAACCGCAGCCGAATACAACAAGGCTTACTATCTGTCCAACATTGGCTCGATCACCAATGTCGACGAGCTCATCGCAGACACTCGCCTGACGTCCTATATCAAGGCAGCGTTCGGGATGAGCGCCAATTTCAGCAATGCCGCGTTAAAGACCGTCCTTACAAATTCCAGCTATGCGGAAACTCTCGGATATGACGCGGCCTATCAGGCATTCAATTTCAATGCGGATGGCACAATCAACTCCGCTGCTGCGTCCTATGTGGCCCAGACATCTGAGCAGATGAGTTCGATGGCCGCGAAGGCCGCCGACGCCACCAGATCCTACCAGGCAAAAATCGCTAACATCACCAACGTCGATGACCTCATCGCCGATGCGACAATGACCCGGTATGTCAAGGATGCCTACGGCATGCCGCAGGATATGAGCGACACGGACCTTCGGGCCGTGCTGACGGACTCGAGCTATGCTGACCAGCTCGGATACGGCATCGTCAAAGCCGCCTTCAATTTCCAGGCGGATGGCAGCCTGCCTGAGAGTACGTCGGCACAGACCTCGAGCCAGATGCGGCAGACAGGCACCGCCTCAAGCGATAACCTCGACTATTTCCAGGATAGCATCGGTGCCATCTCCAATGTCGATGACCTGATGGCCGACACCCGGATGACGAGCCTGATCAGATCCATCTACGGAGTGCCGGGGAGCGTCAGCGACGGTGACCTGAAGGATATGCTGATCGATCCCGATTTTGCCGCAGCCCAGGGCTTCAGCGAGCTCAACGCTGCATTCAGCTTCGCCGCCGATGGATCGGCTGGCGTTGCATCCGGTCCGCAATCGAGCGACCAGTTGAGGCTCATCACGACCTTCTATGACGCCCGCTACGACGACGCACAGCAGGCGGAGATCGACAGCGCGGTTGCGAACTACAAGAAGCGGATGACGGACGGCAACATCAAGAAGATCGACGACTTCCTGAAGAGCAATGCAACGGCCGACACCGACAAGAAGAACGATGACCTGCCGGAGCTTTATCAGATGGCCCTTCGCGCCTACGGGCTGACGGAGCAGGAAGTGCCGCGTTCGATGATGCGCAAGCTGCTCGAAAGTGATCCCTACGATCCCAAAGGCTATGTGGCTTCGCTCAAGGACGAGCGTATCACCAATATGGTCCGCGCGTTCAATTTCGGCAGCGACGGCAAGGTAACAGCGGAACTGGAAGTCTTGCCCGCAGCAGTCATGGCCAAATATGCGACGGACTACAAGTCGCAGATGCTGATGGGCATGAGCGACGGTCCGCTCAAGGACAAGGCCTCCAAGGACGCAACGACGGCGGTTGACGAGTTCGCAAAAGGCATGGCCAAGGTGAACTCGCTTGACGACTTCCTCAAGAACGACAAGCTGACCAGTCTGGTGTTGAAGGCCAACGGCCTTGATCCGAAAGAGTACGACGCGGCGACGCTGAAGAAGATCTTCACGTCGGATCCCTCTGATCCCAAGAGCTATCTGAACACCGAGGCCGATACGAGGTTCAAGGAGATCGTCGCTGACTTCAATTTCGATACGAAGGGCGAACTGACACGCGCCAAGATGGGCGCCATCCAGAACGTCGGTGCCGAGGAACGCACCCAGCAGGGCTATATTCAGCAGATGCTGGAAACGCAGGAAGGCGAAAAGAACGATGGTGTACGCCTTGCGCTCTATTTTGCCCGCAAGGCGCCTGACATTACCTCGCTCTACACAATTCTCGGCGACAAGGCGTTGTTCCAGGTGATCACGACGACATTCAACCTGCCGAGCGGCGTCTCCAGCATGGATGTCGACAAGCAGTTCGACATGCTTGGGAAGTTCGTCAGCCTGGACGACCTGCATGATTCGAAGAAGCTCGACAAGCTGATGAAACGCTTCACGGCCATGTACGACCTGCAGAACAACACCGGCACGTCGGCAGCGCTGACCATCCTCACCAACGGCGGCACGACAAGCACCAGCCTTCTCTAGGCGGAGGGGAGATCACGACGGGCGCAAGGCCGTCCCGTGACTAGTCGACGCTGACGACCTTTCCAGGATTCATGATGCCGGCCGGGTCGAACGCGCGCTTGATCCGGTGCATCAGGTCCATTTCGATTACCGGACGGATGGAAGCCAGTTCATCACGCTTGAGCTGGCCAATTCCGTGCTCCGCCGAAATCGAGCCGCCGTGGGCCAGCACGAAGCCGTGGACGATGTGGTTCATCTCGTGCCAGCGCCCCAGAAATTCCTGCTTGTCCGCACCGACAGGCTGGGAAATGTTGTAGTGAATATTGCCGTCGCCCATATGGCCGAAGGCGCAGATGCGGGCGCCGGGCATCGCGGCCATGACCGCTTCTCCGGCCTCGCGCATGAAGGCCGGAACTGCCGAAACCGGCACGGAAACGTCGTGCTTGATCGATCCGCCTTCCGGCTTCTGGGCGTCCGACATGCTTTCACGCATGTGCCAGAGCGCCTTCTGCTGTGCGACCGACGAGGCGATTGCTGCGTCCTGGACCAGTCCAGCCTCGAAACCCTGTTCGAGCAGCGCAGTCATCATGCGTTCGGCGGTTTCGGCTGAATCAGACGTGGAGATATCGACAAGGACGTACCAGGGATGAGCCGATTCCAGCGGATCGCGCACGCCGTCGATATTGCGGACGGTAATCTCGACGCCGAAGCGCGGCATCAGCTCGAAGCCGGTCAGGGAGGTGCCGCAAAGGCTGGACGCAAGGTTGAAGAATGCAAGCGCATCCTCCACCGAATTGAGACCCGCGAAGGCGACCTGCTTTCCGAGTGGTTGCGGAAAGAGCTTCAGCACGGCGCCGGTGATGATGCCGAGTGTGCCTTCCGCGCCGATGAAGAGGTCGCGCAGATCGTAGCCGGTATTGTCCTTCTTCAGTCGGCGCAGACCGTTCCAGATTTCTCCGGTCGGCAGCACCACCTCGAGGCCGAGGCAGAGCTGGCGCATGTTGCCGTAGGCAAGCACGGCAGTACCGCCGGCATTCGTCGACAGATTGCCGCCGATCCGGCAGGAGCCCTCGGAGCCGAGGGACAACGGAAACAGTCGACCGTGCGTCTCGGCTGCCTTCTGCACGTCCGCGAGAATCGCGCCGCCATCGGCGACAAGAATGTTGGCAACCGGATCGACATCGCGAACCTTGTTCATCCGCTCGAGCGAGATGATGATATCGGACTTGCCCTCGCGCGGCGTCTGGCCACCGACAAGGCCGGTGTTGCCCGTCTGAGGAACGACCGCCGTACCGGTCTCGGTCGCAAGCTTCAGGATCTCCGACACTTCTTCGACGGAGCCCGGCTTCAGCAGCAGAGGCGAGGAGCCATGGTACAGGCCGCGGTTTTCGATCAGATGCGGCGCAAGATCCGCTTCGCTGCGGAGTGCATGCTTCTCGCCGACGATGGCGGCAAAACGGTCGAGAAGTTCGGGGGAAACACTGCTCATCGAAACTCAGTCCTTCTTGTTATTCGCGTGGCGCGGCGGCGCGACGTAGCCGGTCGTTGATGGCCTCGCCCAGCCCTTCATCGGGAATGGCCGAAAAGGCGATCGTGGTGGCACCGCTGGCGTCTGCCTTCTTCATGAAATCGAACAGATTGGCCGCCGCTTCGGCAAGATCGCCGTCCTTGCTGAGATTGAGGATAATCCTGGCGCCATCGATACCGGAGACGGAAGTCTTGCCGAAGGCAATCAGCGCTTCGCCAGCATCGACGTGTGTTGCGTCCAGTCGGACCGTTGCTCCGGGAGCATAGTGCGATGCCAACATGCCTGGTGCCTCGATCGCCGCCGACGCCTTCCGAGACCTCAGAAGCTTCTGACCGGCCACGCGTTCGATCTCGGAGGCGGGCAACCCGCCGGGTCTGAGGAGCCTGACTTTGCCGTCCTCTACCTTCACGATCGTGGACTCGACGCCGACGGTGCTGGCACCCGCATCGAGGATCAGCTTGATACGCTCGCCGAGATCGGCATCGACATGGTCCGCGCTGGTCGCGCTGATCTTGCCTGAGGTGTTGGCGCTGGGTGCTGCAAGCGGCCGTCCGAAGGCGCGGATCAATTCTCCCGCAAAACCCTTCGGAACGCGGATGCCGACAGTATCAAGTCCGGCGGTCGCCAGCGAATGGATGGCGCTATCAGGCTTGAGCGGCAGCACCAGTGTGAGCGGGCCGGGCCAGAAGGCTTCGGCCAGCGCTCGCGAAACGGGGTCGAATTCCGCGTGCTTCTCGGCCATGGCAAGATCGGCCATATGGCAGATCAGCGGGTTGAAGCGGGGGCGGCCTTTGGTCTCGTAAATATGGGCAATCGCAATTGGGTTGGTCGCATCGGCAGCGAGCCCGTAGACGGTCTCCGTCGGGATGGCGATCGGAAACCCCGCGCCAAGTACCTCACAACCGGCCTCGATAGCCTGCTGCCTGTCTTTCCTGATGTCGATCGATCGTGCCATGCGCTGCCCGGATTGCTGTCCGGCAGTCCTTATGCCTTCCCGGCGCGAGGATCAATATGAGAGCGAACCGGTAATGCCGATCAGAGCTGGCGAATGATCCCGATCAGAGTTGGCGAATGATCTCGCGCAACTGTTCGTTCCGCGCGCCGAGCAACAAAACGTTCTTGATGGCGACTTGCGGATCGTCTGTTCTGAAGAGCAGCCCATTGCCGCGCACCGTACGGTCGATCGTCATCTTCTCCAGCGTATGTTCACCTGGCTTGATCGCAACGGCGAAGTACATGCGCGAATACTTCACATCGATCTTGTGAAAGAAATTGTCGTTGTCGCCGATGTCGGCATAGAAGTTCGCGATGTAGAAGGCCCAGCTAACTTCCTCGTAACGGGCGAACTTCGTCCGAGACGCGGTCACATGGCAATAGCCGAGATGCGGGCTGTCCTGCAGCGTCCGATGGAACAGCAGCTTCGGAAACTGGATCGAGCGGTGAAAGCCGTTGATATGCTGATGCGTCTTGGCACCTGCCGTCTGCAGCTTTTGACCGGTCTTCTTGGCGACTTCGTCGTGCGTGAGGTAACGCCGTTCGGCCGCCAGCCAGTGCGCCCGGGTCCTCGTGATCTTGCCGGTTCGAAGAAATTCGGAATGAGAGGTGGTGAGTCCCCCTTCACGATTGCTGGTCTTGTTGCTGGCGTCGAAGTAGCGAAGGTTCGCCATGGTGCGTATCCGCATGCGTCTCTGATGGAGCAAGGATAGGCAATCATGCTTAATGCTGTGTTAAGCGCGTCAATTGACGCGTCCGGCCCGGAATGGGCAAGGAGACAATGTCGCAGATACGATAGTTCCCGGAATGTTGGCCGAGGAGACGTGGCTTGTAGCGGATTGCGTCGATGTCGCAATTGGCCTCAACTGCCAACGATGGAGCCGGCTGGGCCTGAATGCCATCTCGGTTCACACGCTCCTTTGCCTCCTGTCGCCATTTTCGAAGCCGATGTCGCTTTACAACCAAGCACCGGGCCCGGGCGGTGCTTAAATGTCTCCTAAGCAAGTCTCCTGATGGAGAGGGAGCAAAGCTTCCGGCGGCTCTCGCTTTCGATCAAGCGATGGCCCCAAATACGAGGATGTGCAGATGGATATTCGCAGCAACGTATTGCGGCAATTGAAGGGGCGTCGTGAAGGCTTCAGTCTGGAGCAGCCTTTCTATATCGACGAAGATTACTTCAAGCTCGATATGGAGATGATCTATTACCGCGATTGGCTTTTCATGGGCCATGACTGCGAACTGCCAAAGGCCGGCGCTTATTTCACGGTCCAGATCGGCGACTATCCGGTTGTCATCGTCCGTGGTCGCGACAACGTCATCCGCGCCTTCCACAACAGCTGTCGCCATCGCGGCTCGCGTGTTTGCACCAAGGAGCACGGCTCCTCGGTTCGCCTCGTCTGCCCGTACCACCAGTGGGCCTACGATCTCGACGGCAAGCTCGCTTTCGCCCGCCACATGGGCGATGATTTCGACAAGAGCGGTTACAGCCTGAAGCCGGTGCATTGCGAGAGCTTCGGCGGCTATATCTTCATCTGTCTTGCCCAGAACGCGCCGGACTTTCAGCCGATCCGCGACATGGTGGCGCCTTACATGCTGCCCCATCGCTTGAGCGAGGCGAAGGTCGCCTTCCAGAGCACCATCATTGAGAAGGGCAACTGGAAGCTCGTCTGGGAGAACAACCGCGAGTGCTATCACTGCGCGGCAAACCATCCCGAGCTCTGCCGCACTTACCCGGAAGCCCCGAGCGTCACGGGTACAGATGGCGGTGCCGACGATCCGGAGATATCAGGTCACTGGGCGCGCTGCGAGGCCGCCGGACTGCCGAGCAAGTTTCAGATCTCGCCGGATGGCCAGTTCCGCACGGCCCGCATGCCGTTGATCGAGGACGCCGAGAGCTACACCATGTCCGGCAAGCGCGCCGTCAAGCGGTCGCTGTCCGACGACGTGACGATCGACCGCATCGGCACGATGCTGCTCTTCCATTACCCGACGACCTGGAACCACATTCTCGGCGACCATGCGATCTCCTTCCGCGTACTGCCGCTCAGCGCCAACGAAACGGCGGTCACGACGAAGTGGCTTGTGCACAAGGATGCCGTCGAGGGCGTTGATTACGACCTGACCGAACTCACGCACGTCTGGACGGAAACCAACGATCAGGACCGCCGCATCGTCGAGGAAAATGCCTTCGGCATCCACTCGCCGGCATACGAGCCCGGCCCTTATTCGATGCTGCACGAAGGCGGCGTCATGCAGTTCCTCGAATGGTACTCGAACTTCATGGTCAATCGCCTGCAAGGCGATCAGGCAAAGCTCTCCGTTGTCGCCTGATCCAAGGAAGACTTCCTCCCGAGTGACCTCGTCTCCCCGAGAGGCGGGGTCTTTTTTTGAACGGGCTGCTTAGAAGTCGCGCCGGGTGCGGACCACTTCGCCCTGCGGGATCGACGAGGTCACGATCGGATCGGACGCGGCCGGTGGAGCTGCTCTCGTCTCTTGGGCAGGTCTTCTGCGCGGTTCCATCTCGATCTTGGCAAGGATGAGCGGCGGGTCGGGGGCGCGAGCGGGCAGGAGGTCGCCGCGGGCCCATACCTTGGCGAGTTCGGTACCGCTCATCGGCGCTACATTGACGTCGATATCGGTCAGAGTGCCCGGAACGCGGTATGGGCAGCGGCGCTTGCTGCAATTCAGCCCCGACGAGAATTGCCACATCAGGTAGTTGTCCCAGTTTCCCATCGGAAACACGCCTTTCACCTCGGGCTTGTATCGCGCATACCAGATCGGCAGTCGTGCGAGCACCGGATAGTCGTTCCTGTAAGCGGCGATGTAGCGGGCCGTGTTGTGATTGGTGTAGAGAACCGGATAGCGCCCTGTCCGGACCCTGATGTGGCCCGCGAATATCTGCGCATCCTCGAGCGACATGAACTTTTGCGGATCAATGCCTTCCAGGTCGAGGATCATCATCTCGTCGTCCTGTGGATCGGCATAGTCCAGGAAATGGTTGGCCTGATCGACCGGGTTGCCTGGCCGCGCAAGGTGATAGGAGCCCCACAGCAGCCCTGCCGCTCTGGCAACGAGCCGCCGTGTCTGAAAGAGTTCGCGGCTGACAGCGTATTTGCGCCACATCGTCTTGCAATGCGCGACCGTGTCCCCGGCGTGGTCGCCGATGCACGAGAAGCTTTCCGGTAGTCCATCCGAGGCCTTGGAGATGAAGGCGGCGATCCGCTTGTCGGAAAGCAGCGCCTTCCAGTCTATCGTGTTCAGCTCGTAGGCGTCTATGACGAGGGCGTTTCTGGGGTTCTTCCAGGGCAGGGTGTCCGTGGCCGCAACCTCGGGCGCAGTCCCCGCGACCAACGCCGGAACCATAAGGCGAAGCAGAAGATTTCTCCAGGATTGCTTCATGGAACGAGCGTGGGGAATGTCGGTTAATGTCCAGTTAATCCGTGATCGCTTAAGAACGGAAAGTCGCGACAACGGCATGAAAAATTGGCCATAGGAACGTTTTCACAGCCTTCGCGTTATCGTCCGCGCTTATTCCAACTGGGAATGGAGATTCCATGACTGGATTTTTCAAGAAGATTGCGATCGCCGCCATTTCAATTGCAGCGCTTTCGAGCAGCTTTGTGACGTCTCAGGCAATGCAGATGCCGGCGCTGCCGCATGTCGAGAACTCCGGCGATATCCAGGGCGTGCAATATTGCCGCGGCCCGTATTGCGGGCCGGGATATCGCCCGGGCTACCGACCTGGCTACCGGCCCGGCTACCGGCCTGGCTATTATCCGGGCTATCGCCCGCCGGCCTACCGCCCTGCCTACCGTCAGGGCTGGTATGGGGGCTATCGCGGCTATCCCTACTATCGCAGTGGTTATCGCTACTACGACGGATACTGGTTCCCTCTCGCTGCCTTCGGCGCTGGCGCCATCATCGGCGGCGCAATCGCTTCGCAGCCGACCTACGTGGCGCCTCCTCCGGCGGCTCCCCTTGGATCGGGTCATGTTGCCTGGTGCCAGTCGCGCTATCGCTCGTACCGCGTCTACGACAACACTTTCCAGCCGTACAACGGTCCGCGCCAGCAGTGCGTTTCGCCGTACTACTGAGTGAAGGTTGATCGCTTCAAGAGGCCCGGCAGCGATGCCGGGCCTTTTCATTTAAAGGATGTTGACGCGCTTGAGCAGCCACCATGCCAACAGAATCGAAGCGATGATAATGGCGAACGCGTATTCCGTCCCACCGCTGCCGCTGCCTTCGGCAAATGGCAGGTTCGTCGTGTTCATCCCGAAGAAACCCGTCACCAGCGTCGGCGGCAGCAGGAAGGCCGTCATGATCGACAGAATGTAGAGGTGCCGGTTCGTCTCGGAGGATAGCTTCGAGTCGATTTCTTCATGCAGCAGGCGCGCGCGGTCCTGCAGGGCATAAATATCGTGATCGACCGTTTCGAGGCGGCTTGTGAGCCGTCCCGCGACGTCCTCGAAGCCGAAAGGCATTTCGTCGTCGTGCGAGGCAGCTGCCCGCCGCATCAGGGCGAGAACCGTTCTCAGGTGCCTGTGTAGTCTGACGACTGTGCGCCGGACAGGTGCCAGGCGTCGGCGTTCGTCACGTGGCGTGTTGTCGTAAACGAAGTCCTCGATGATGTTGAGCTCGTCGGTCATCTCCATAACGATCGAGAGCAGCGTGCGCTGGAATTCGATGACAAGGGTTTCGAACAGATCGACGGGACGTTCAAATTTAGTCGGGTTCTTCTCGACGAGTGCCCGCGCGCGCTCGATGCTTCGTAGCGGTTGCAGCCGCGTCGTGATGATGAAACCATCGGATATCGCAAAGTGCAGCCAGCCAAGATCGGCCGTCTCGTGATCGAACTCGCGCTGACAATCGACAAGCGTGCCGTAAAGCATCTGCTCGTCCACGGTAATCGCGGCATGCGTGTCGCGCGTGATCAAGGCGGCCTTGGCATCGTCGTTCAAGCCCTCGATGCTATCGAGTAGGGCGGGAACGCGGGCATCGGCAAGGTTGAGATGCAGCCAGTAGAAGCCGCCGCCGTTTGTGAGTTCGCTCTGCGGCGCGCTATTCGGGAGACGCATGGCCTTGCCGCCTTCGGGCGGAAAGCGATAGGCCCACACGAGTCCCGGTATGTTGGCGGGCAAAGTATCCATTGGTGCGCCGGTCCTCTTGCGATGGCGGTCTGTGTCCTTAGACATTCTCTATGACGGTTGTTTGTGCAAGTGCTCAATAGCGCAGACATTCCTTACTTCCCGCGCACAGACGCGGGAAAGTTTGAAATTGACGTTTACGTAAAAATCAATTAGCTCTGCCGTCGGAGAGGTCAAAGGGCGTTTCGCTCGGCGGCCAGGGATGCGAGGAGATCACTGATGTACAAGGCGCCCGTCGAAGAGATTTCGTTTACGCTGAAGCACGTGGCTGGCTTGGGCAGTGCAATCGAGGCCGGTTTGCTGGGTGATCTCGGCGAAGATCTCGTTGACGCGATCCTTCACGAAGCGGGACGGTTCGCCACGGATGAAGTGGCTCCGCTGGCCGAAATCGGCGACCGCCAGGGGTCGCGCCTGGTGGATGGCAAGGTGGTGACCCCAGACGGTTGGCGCAATCTCTACCAAGACTGGATCGCCGGCGGCTGGAACGGCCTGACCGCACCTGAGGAGTTCGGCGGACAGGCGCTGCCGCACATGCTGAATGTCGCGGCGCTCGAGATGTGGAACTCCGGTTCGATGGCATTCGCGCTCTGCCCGACGCTCACTATGGGCGCGATCGAGGCGATCAACAACCACGCTTCGGACGAACTCAAGCACACGTATCTCGCAAAACTCGTCTCCGGTGAATGGACCGGGACGATGAACCTGACGGAGCCGCATGCCGGCTCCGACCTTGGTGTCCTCAAGACGCGGGCCGAACGCCGCGACGACGGCACTTATCGCATCTTCGGCCAGAAGATCTTCATCACATGGGGCGAACACGACGCCGCCGATAACATCGTTCACCTCGTGCTCGCCCGCCTGCCGGATGCGCCAGCCGGAACTCGCGGCATCTCCCTGTTTCTGGTGCCTAAATTCCTCGTCAATCCGGATGGATCCCTCGGCGCCCGCAACGATCTCTTCGCACATTCCCTGGAACACAAGCTCGGCATCCACGGCTCACCGACTTGCACGATGATTTATGGGGATGGCAAGTTTGGCGGGGAGAAGGGGGCGATCGGCTGGCTGATCGGCGAAGAGAACAAGGGCCTCGCCTGCATGTTCACGATGATGAACAACGCCCGCCTTGCGGTCGGCATGCAGGGCGTGGCGATTGCCGAGGCGGCGACGCAGAAGGCGATCGCCTATGCCAAGGAGCGCACCCAGGGCAAGGCGCCCGGCTGGACGGGCGCCGGCATGAGCCCGATCATCGAACATCCCGACGTTACCCGCATGCTGCTGACGATGAAGGCGCTGACCCAAGGCGCCCGCGCGATTTCCTATGCCTGCGCCCACGCCATCGACATGTCGCATCGCGCGACCGAAGACAACAAGCATTGGCAGGAACGCGCTGCGCTGCTGACGCCGATCGCCAAGTCCTTTTCCACCGATGTCGGCGTTGACGTCGCCTCGCTCGGCATTCAGGTGCATGGCGGCATGGGCTTCATCGAAGAAACGGGTGCCGCGCGCTACCTGCGTGATGCGCGTATCGCGCCGATCTACGAGGGGACGAATGGCATTCAGGCTATCGATCTCGTCACCCGCAAGCTGACGCTTTCGGACGGCGAACAGGTGCATGGCTTCATCGGCGAGCTCAAGCAAATTGCCGATCAGGTTCGCCACTCCAATCTGGACGGGTTTGGTGCGACCGCGAACCGCCTCGACGCGGCCATAACCGACCTCGGCGAAGCGACGGACTGGTTGCTGGCGCAGCTGCGTGACGGCAAGGCAGTCGAGGCTTTGGCCGGTGCAACACCCTATCAGCGTCTCTTTGGCCTTGTCCTCACCGGTTGCTATCTTGCCAAGGGCGGGCTCGCGCAGGCGCCTGATGGTGGCTCTGAGAGACGCATTGCGGTCTGCCGCTTTGCCGCAGAAAACCTTCTTTCCGAGGTTGCTGCGCTAAAGGATAGCGTCATCAGCGGTGCTGCGAGCCTTGCCGCCGCGAAAATCGTTCTTGCTTGAGGAGCCATCATGACAGAGCAGGTCATCGTCGAGCAGAATGCAGCACACCCTGGCATCCAGATCATCCGCTTCAACAGGCCGGAGAAGAAGAACGCCATCACCCGCGCCATGTATCGGACGATGGCGGACGCGCTGACTGCGGCCAATGGCGACACCGCGATCCGTGCAACGGCTTTTCTCGGCACGGAAGGCTGCTTCTCCGCCGGCAACGACCTTGGCGATTTCCTCGCCGCCGCCATGGGTGGCGCCATGCCTCGGGAGATCATCGAGTTTCTCTATGCGCTGGTCCGCTCCGAAAAGCCGATCGTGTCAGGCGTCGACGGGCTTGCCATCGGGATCGGAACCACGATGCATTTGCATTGCGACCTGACTATCGC
Source organism: Rhizobium cauense (assembly GCF_019511525.1). GTDB lineage: Bacteria > Pseudomonadota > Alphaproteobacteria > Rhizobiales > Rhizobiaceae > Rhizobium > Rhizobium cauense. Next base: position 31,700 of record NZ_JAEUAT010000010.1, read on the forward strand.
CTCCGCGCGCAGCCAGTTCCGCACACCGTTCGTCGATCTTGCCCTCGTCCCGGAAGCGGCGTCCAGCCTGCTTGCGCCACGCATCATGGGACAGCAGCGCGCTTTCGCGCTGCTTGCCGCAGGCGAGGGCTTTTCAGGCGAGGAGGCGCGAGAGGCCGGGCTCGTCTGGAAGGTCTGCGCGCCCGACGAAGTCGAAGCCACGACCCTCGCCACCGCAAACAAGCTTGCGGCAAAGCCGCCCGAAGCGCTGAAGATCGCGCGCAGTTTGATCCGCGGCGACCGCGATGAGATCATTGCCCGCATCGACGAGGAAGCTCGCCACTTCTCCGATCGCCTGCACAGCGCCGAAGCACGGGCGGCTTTCGAGGCTTTCATGCGGCGCTGACGACGGAAAAGTTTGAGTTTCGTCAAATTTTAAGCATGTCTTAAATACCCCTCTAATATTAGGGTCATGACACCGCGCCGATGTCGCGGTCGTCCGGGCGCATGAGGCGCTTTGTCCAGTTTTGCCCATAGCCTGCGCATCGAGCAGCCCGCGTCTCGTCAAGTACGGCGCGGACCGCTCACGAAAGGGAAATCATTGAAAAAGAAGACGAATTTGATGACGCGCATCCTTGTTGCCGCGTCTGCCGTTGTTCTCGTGGCCTTTGCCGCCTTTTCCTACTACATCAACTCAGTCGAGCGGAGCACCGCGACGGCCGCGATCGAAGCCAACATCAGCTCGTCCGGCGAGCAGGCCGCAAACAGCCTTGCCAACTGGATGAACGGCCGTGTGACGCTGACCGCCATGGTCGCCAACGCCATCGGACGCGCCGCGGACCAGAAGGGCGTCGAAGCCGTGCTGCAGAACGATGTCCTGACCAGCCAGTTCGTCAGCACATATTTCGGCGACGAGCAGGGCGTCTTCACCATGTGGCCGAAGCTGCCGATGCCGGATGGCTATGATCCGCGCAAGCGTCCGTGGTACCAGGATGCCGTCAAGGCCAACGCGAGCGTCATGACCGAGCCCTATGTCGATGCGTCGAGTGGCGATCTCATCATCAGCTCCGCTGTCCCTGTAAGTCACGACGGCAAATTGGCCGGCGTCGTCGGCAGCGACTTCTCGCTGAAGACCATGGTCGACATGATCAAGGAAATCGATCTCGGTGGCAAAGGCACGGCCTTCCTCGTCAACAAGAGCGGTCAGATCCTGATCCACCCCGATGCAAAGCTGGTAACAAAGACGCTTGCCGACGCTTTCCCGGCTGAGACACCGGCGATCAAGGCCGGGCTCGCTCCGGCTGAGTTTGCCGGCAAGGATGTCCTCGTCAGCTTCATGCCGGTTGCAGGGTTGCCGTCGGTCGAATGGTACCTCGGCTTCGTCGTGGACAGTGACGCAGCCTTCGCTTCGCTGAACGAGTTCCGCATTGCCGCGACCATTGCCACGATCCTTGCGGTCGGTCTGATGATCGCCGCCATGGCTTGGCTGCTGCATGGCCTCGTGATCCGTCCGGTCACCGACATGACCGCAGCGATGCAGAAGCTTGCTGCCGGCGATCTGTCGGTCGCCATTCCAGGTGAGCAGCGCCGCGACCAGATCGGCTCGATGGCCGAAGCCGTTGCCGTCTTCAAGAAGAACGCAATCGACCGCCAGCGCCTCGAGGGTGAAGCCGAAACCGGCCGTGCCCTTACCGAGCACGAGCGCCAGGAACGTGAGCAGCAGAAGAACCGCGAAGCGGCGGAAATTCGAGATGCCGTCGACGCGCTTGCAGGCGCGCTCGGTGCTCTGTCGGACGGCAACCTCGCGCATCGCATTGACGCACCGTTTGCCCCGCATCTCGACCGCCTTCGCAACGACTACAACACCGCTGTCACCAAGCTCCACGGCGCGCTGCATGCCGTCGGCAACAATGCTCATGCGATCGATGCCGGCGCGAGTGAAATCCGCACCGCTGCGGACGGGCTTGCTCGCCGCACGGAGCAGCAGGCGGCCTCGGTCGAGGAGACTGCGGCGGCGCTCGAGGAGATCACCACGACCGTCAAGGACACCGCTCGCCGCGCCGAGGAAGCCGGCAGCCTCGTCGCCCGCACCCGCAGCGGTGCAGAAGAGTCCGGCAATATCGTCCGCAAGGCTGTCTCGGCGATGAACGAGATCGAGGAATCCTCGCAGAAGATCGCGAACATCATCGGTGTGATCGACGACATCGCTTTCCAGACCAACCTGCTGGCGCTGAACGCCGGCGTGGAAGCGGCCCGTGCCGGTGAAGCCGGCAAGGGCTTTGCCGTCGTCGCTCAGGAAGTGCGCGAGCTGGCCCAGCGTTCCGCCCAGGCGGCGAAGGAAATCGAAAGCCTGATCACCGCGTCGAATAGTCAGGTTCGTTCCGGCGTGACCCTCGTCGGCGATACCGGCAAGGCATTGGAGGCGATTGTCGGCCAGGTTCAGGAGATCAGCCGCCATGTCGGCGCTATCGTCACGGCAACCCGCGAGCAGTCGACCGGGCTTGCGGAGATCAATACCGCCGTCAACACGATGGATCAGGGCACGCAGCAGAACGCCGCCATGGTCGAGGAGCAGACGGCCGCTAGCCACGGACTGGCGCAGGAGGCGGCCAAGTTGATGCAGTTGCTCAGCCAGTTCAACCTGCAGGCCGCAGCTCAGGCTTCAGCGTATAACCGCCGCGCCGCCTGATCCGTAATTCGCGACGAGATTGAGAACGCCCGCGCTTGTCGCGGGCGTTTTTCGTTGGACGCCGACGAGTGCTTAAAAATATTACTTTTAATCAAATCTTACGGATCTTCGGCTTTAGTGAGATCCAATGCATGACGCAGGACGGATATCGTCCGTACCGTTTCCCGACATCACCAAGGCAAGTGGCCGCGCAGGCGATCGATTCCGATCGATCGCGCCTTGTCACTTTGGCCGTATGAGACCGCCATGTCCAAACTGAAGATAAAAACGCTCCTTCCGCTTCTCTTCCTGTCTCTCGTTATCATTGCCTTGGTTCAGGGGGCGATCGCGGCCTTCTCGCTCACCAATCTGGAAGCCAACACCCGGCAGATCGGCGCGCAGAACATTCCGAACACCGAGCGGCTTCATGCGATCGTCACGACGCTGAACGACGTTCGTCGCAGCTACGCCGACTATCTCCTTGCAACTGGCAAGACGGACTTCCGCAACGCCGAGACGACACTGAAGGCCCGCCGGCAGCGTCTCACGACGGCGATTGCCGCTTTCGACAAGCAGCCGAAGAGCGACTACATGAACCAGAATTTCGGCCGGCTGCAGAAGGCGCTCGCCAACGATGCGGCGCTTGCCGACAAGATCATCGCTCTGGCGCTCGATAACAAGCGCAGCCTGGCGAACAGCATCTATCGCGGCGAACTCTCGATGTCCGCCAACAACATCCAGACCCTCGTCGACGGAATGCTCGCAAAGGATCGGCAGTCGACTGACGCGGCGCTCGCTGCCGCAGCCAACAACTACGGAACCGGCGTCCTGTCGATTGTCGGTGGTCTCGTCGTTGCGGTTGTTGTCGCCATTGGCGCCGCCTTCCTTGCCTGGAAGCGTATATCGCAGCCGATCTCGACGATTGCCGCTCGTATGGCCCGTCTCGCCGATGGCGAACTCGACGCTGCCGTCCCCTACGCCGGTCGCAAGGATGAGATCGGCGACATGGCGGCTGCCGTTGGGGTCTTCCGCGATAATTCCTTCGCCCGCCTCGATCTCGAGCGCAATGCCGAGCATAGCCGCGAACAGGCGCAGCAGGAGCGCTCGCGCAACGAAGCATCGAAGGCCCGCGAAACCGCTGAAATCCAACATGCCGTGGCAGCGCTCGCGGAAGCGCTTGGCGCCCTCTCTGAAGGCGATCTGACGCGTACGATCGAGACACCGTTTGCCGATCACCTCGACCGGCTGCGCAACGATTTCAACGCATCCGTCGCCAAGCTACGGGCCGTCCTGCAGGAAGTCGGCGACAACGCCCATGCGATCGACGCGGGCGCCGGAGAAATCCGCACCGCAGCCGATGGACTCGCCCGGCGTACCGAGCAGCAGGCAGCCTCCATCGAGGAAACTGCGGCGGCGCTGGAAGAGATCACCACGACCGTCAAGGACACGGCTCGCCGCGCCGAGGAAGCCGGTACGCTGGTCACCCGGACACGCAACGGCGCCGAAGAATCCGGTAACATCGTCCGCAAGGCTGTCTCGGCGATGACGGAGATCGAGCAGTCGTCCGAAAAGATCTCCAATATCATCAGCGTCATCGACGACATCGCTTTTCAGACCAACCTGCTGGCGCTGAACGCTGGCGTGGAAGCGGCCCGTGCCGGCGAAGCCGGCAAGGGCTTTGCCGTCGTCGCTCAGGAAGTGCGCGAACTGGCCCAGCGTTCCGCCCAGGCGGCAAAGGAAATCGAAAGCCTGATCACCGCGTCGAACAGTCAGGTTCGTTCCGGCGTGACCCTCGTCGGCGATACCGGCAAGGCGCTGGAGGCGATCGTTGGCCAGGTTCAGGAGATCAGCCGCCACGTCGGTGCTATCGTCACGGCAACCCGCGAGCAATCGACCGGGCTTGCGGAGATCAATACCGCCGTCAACACGATGGATCAGGGCACGCAGCAGAACGCAGCCATGGTCGAGGAACAGACGGCCGCTAGCCACGGACTGGCGCAGGAAGCGGCCAAACTGATGCAGTTGCTCAGCCAGTTCAACCTGCAGGCCACATCCCCGGCATACGGCCGCTACGCTGCCTGATTGAACCGGATACTGGACAATCAAGAACGCCCGCGCTGGTCGCGGGCGTTCAGACTTGCTGACGACGTGTTCTTTTTGCGGAACCGTCGGTTTCTCCGTCATGCCGGCCTTGAGCCGGCATCCGGCGGCACCGCGTTAGCGGTGGGCAAGGCCTTTTGCGCGCACTTGGACCCCGGCTCAATCGGCCGGGGTGAACGGGCCCTTCATTGCTGAGATCGCGAATTCTCGGAATGGCCCTGAGGTCCTGGATTTTGAGGCTCCCCGATCTCGATTGCGTGCCTGTCGGGGTCATAAAAGCGGAACACCCTCTGCCCCCACTCCTGTCGTTCGACGGGATGGATCAGCTCCACCTGCGGTGCGATGCGTTCGAAGGCGGCATCGACGTCCTCATGTTCGAAATACAGAAGCAGATTTCCTCGCCCGTAGGGTCCTTCACTGACAAGCGGTCGCCGCCAGATCGTTTGCTCCAGCGACTTTCCATCGTGGATCGCAAAACCAGTCTCGAAAAGCACGAAGGTTCCGAAGTCCTCCAAGATCTTCAGGCCAATCGTCGTGCGATAAAATTCCTTGGAGCGATTGATGTCGCGGACGAAAGGAATGGGATTGATAAAACGCATCGAATTCCTTTCGGGCCGGGACGAACCTCTTACTTCTCCAGGGTCGCCACGACCTCAATGTGCGGTGTCCACAGGAACTGGTCGATCGGGGTCACACCGGTAATACGATAGCCGCCCTCGACGAGCAGAGCGAGATCGCGGGCGAGCGTCAGCGGATTGCAGCTGACTGCCACGATCTTCTTGACGTTCGAGCGGGCCAATTCCTTGCACTGGAATTCCGCTCCTGCACGCGGCGGATCGAAGACGACGGCATCATAGTGTTTCAGTTCGGCCGTCATCAGCGGCCGACGGAAGAGGTCGCGTTTCTCGACACTGAGCGGCTTCAGCCCTTGCGATTGGCGTGCGGCATGGTCAAGCGCTGCAAGCGGCTTGTCTTCGCCTTCGACGGCATGCACTCGTCCGACACGGGCGAGGCGCAGCGAGAAGGTTCCGGCGCCCGCAAAAAGGTCGGCAATCCGCTTCGCCTTGCCGACATGGGAAACGACGAGCTCGGCCATGGCTTCTTCGGCGGGCTTCGTTGCCTGCGTAAAGCTGCCTGGAGGCGGAGAGACATTGACGCCGCCAAAGTCCACAAACGGCTTGGCGGGCTCGACAAGGATCTCGCCATTCGCCGATACCCGCGCTATGCCGCGCAGGCTGAGCACGGTTTCGATGGCTTTGCGACGCTGTTGATCCGACAGCTTCTTGATGCCGTCGACAGCGAGGTCGAGCCCCGACAGGGTTTCCAGAACCGAAATCCGAAAGGCCTCGGCACCGGTGGCAAGCGCCGCACCCACCGCCCGGATCGCCGGCAGCCTGTCGATAATGGCCGCCGACGAGATGGGACATTCCTCGATCGCAACGATGTGGTGGCTTTCCGCCTGGTTGAAGCCGATCAGCATCTGCTTCTCGGTGCGCCGCGCCGCAAACACCACGCGCCGGCGCTCGCCGGGGTGGGCGACAACGATCTCGCCGACCTCAGGCGTCAGTCCCTTGGATTTGAGCGCGTCGACCACAAGCTGGCGCTTGAAGGCGTTGTAGGACGGATCGTTCATATGCTGCAGCGTGCAGCCGCCGCAGGTGCCGTTGACGCCATCAGGGCCGAAGTGCCGACAGGCAGGCTGCTGCCGGTCGGCAGAGACGGTTGATATCGATATGATCGTGCCTTGGTTCTTGACGCGCGCGATGGCGACGGTTTCCCCCGGTAGGGCGAAGGGGACGTAGATTGGTCCGTCCGCCCCATTCGCGATGCCATCGCCCTGTGCGCCGAGTTTCTGGATGGTGACTGATTCAGCGCTCACGGTTTTGTTCCTGCTAGTAGAAATTCCTGGTTTCCGTCTCCGCCTGCGATCGGGGAGGGGATGAGTCCAAGGCTTGTCCAGCCCATGTCCTCAACGAACCAGCGTTCGAGTTCGGCGGCAACGTCAGGTGCAGAAGACGGGTCCTTCAGGAGCCCGCCCTTTCCGATCGCGTCGCGGCCGGCTTCGAACTGTGGCTTGACGAGGAGGACCGCAACCGCTCCCGTCCCGGCAAGATCAAGCGCTGGGGCGAGCGCCAGCTTCAGCGAGATGAAGGAGACGTCTGACACAATGAAGGTGATCGGGTGTCCGATATCCTCTGCCGTCAGATTGCGGGCATTCAGGCCCTCGATATTGGTCACGCGAGGATCGCCGGAGATACGCGGATGCATCTGCCCATGGCCGACATCGATGGCGGTGACATCAGTTGCGCCGTTCTGCAGCAGGACCTCGGTAAAGCCGCCCGTCGATGCGCCGACGTCAAGGCAATGGTGCCCGGACGGATCGAGCTTGAAGTGATCGAGTGCAGCCGCAAGCTTCAGGGCGGCGCGCGAGACATAGTCCTGTGCCGGATCATCGATCTCGATCACGGCATCGTCGGCGAAAAGCGCACCGGCTTTCGTCACCACCTTGCCGTCGATTTTCACGGTGCCGCGTTGTACCGCATCCCGTGCACGGGAACGGCTGGCGAAAAGGCCGAGGGTGACCAGCAACTGGTCCAGGCGTTGAGTATCTTGATCGGGCATGGGCTGTCCATGACCGGCAAAGCCGTTCGTTGCAAGCCTTTTGTTGAGATCGCGGAAGCCGCGCGGCAAACCGGGCTTTGATCACCCGGCGTGCTGCGACGCACAATTTTTAAATAAATTGAAAGCCTTGCTGCCTATGGTTTCGTTGATTGCAGCGGTCCGTGGCCGCTTTTGCCATGATGGCCCTCAATCAGATCTGCCGATCATGTTCGCCGAATTACCAAAGTATGCGTCCGCATGCTCTGGCTTTGCCATGCCTGTGCGCTTCAAGAGAGATTGACTGATGTTGGCCAAGAACATGTCCCTGAACGGTAAGCTCGCCGCGACTTTCGCTGCGCTGATCCTTATCTTTCTATCCGTTTCCAGCTTTGTTTACTTCAAGGCGAATGTGGTTGCCGAAGCTGCCATTCAGCAGAAGAAGTCGGAACTGCTCGTCAACCAGATCGACGATGCGCTGCAGGCGATGCTCGAGCAGGCCGTCAACCTGCGCGGCTTCCTGCTGTTTCGCAGCGACAGCACTTATGGCGATATTTTCGCGAACCGCGAGCGCATGCTGAAGGCGATCGATGCAGCACGGACGACGGCCGCCGGCAACGGTGATTTCGTCGGCCAGATCGACGCCATGCAGAAGGCCGCAGATCTCTATTTCCATCAGCTTGCCGAGCCGCAGTCGAAGGCTCGCAAGGAAACCGACATGCCGATCGACCAGATCGTCAAGATCGGCGTCAACGAGACCAAGGGCCAGCTCGATGGCTTCCGTCAGGCTTCCGCCAAGATCAAGGAGGCTGCACGTGATGAGTCGAACGCGCTTGCCGACAGCAAGGCGCAGGCGAGCCGTGCGCTGAACATCAGCCTCCTCACCGGTGGCATCGCCGCTGCCGCTGCTGCCATCCTGCTTGCCTGGATGCTGTCGCGCAGCATCGTTCGCCCGATCGTCGGCATGACGTCTGCCATGGGCCGCCTGGCCGGCGGTCAGCACGATATCGACGTTCCGGCTCTCGATCGCCAGGACGAAGTCGGCCGCATGGCCCAGTCTGTTCTCGTCTTCAAGGATGCCGCGATCGAGAAGCTGCGTCTGTCGGGCGAAACCGATCGCATGCGTGGCGATGCAGAGCGCCAGCGCCAGATGAGCGACGAGCAGAAGGCGCGCGAGGAAGCGGAACTGCGCTTCGCCATCGAAGGCCTCGCCAGCGGTCTGTCCGATCTTGCCAACGGCAATGTCGCCGTCCGCATCACAACGCCTTTCGCGTCGCAGTTCGATCGCCTGCGCAACGACTTCAACAATGCCGTCGAGAAGCTGCAGGCTGCCCTTCAGTCGGTTGGCCGCAATGCGTCCGCCATCAATGCCGGCGCCGGTGAAATCCGTTCGGCCGCCGATGATCTCGCGCGCCGCACCGAGCAGCAGGCCGCCGCCGTCGAGGAGACCGCGGCAGCGCTCGAGGAAGTCACCACCACCGTTCGCGACTCCGCCAAGCGCGCCGAGGATGTCGGCCAGCTGGTCGAGCGCACGCGCCTTGGTGCCGAGAAGTCGGGCGATGTCGTCCGCAAGGCGGTTGCCGCCATGCAGGAAATCGAAAAGTCGTCCGATGCGATCAGCAACATCATCGGCGTGATCGACGACATCGCGTTCCAGACCAACCTCCTCGCCTTGAATGCCGGCGTCGAAGCCGCGCGTGCCGGCGAAGCAGGCAAGGGCTTTGCCGTCGTCGCGCAGGAAGTGCGTGAGCTCGCTCAGCGCTCGGCAAATGCCGCCAAGGAGATCAAGGCGCTGATCAACACCTCGGGCACGCAGGTCGATGCCGGTGTCTCGCTGGTTGACGAAACCGGCAAGGCGCTCGCGGAGATCGTCGGCGCGGTCCAAGAGATCAACAAGCACGTCAGTGCCATAGTCACCGCAACGCGCGAGCAGTCGGTCGGCCTGCAGGAGATCAACACCGCCGTCAACAACATGGACCAGGGAACGCAGCAGAATGCCGCCATGGTCGAGGAGCAGACGGCGGCGAGCCACTCGCTGGCACAGGAAGCAGGCGCTCTCGACGATCTGCTCGGCCAGTTCAATCTCGGTCATGCCCGCGCCGAAGCGCCAAGGGCGGCAGTCGCCAGCCCCGCGTCCCACCCGGTCGCATCGCCGGCCCGCGCACTGACCCGCACGGTGGCCAAGGCCTTCGGCGGCGGCAGGGCTGCAACGGCGGCTGCGGTTCAGGAGGACTGGACGGAATTCTGAGCTGAAAGGCAGTGACTGAAGAAAGAGAAGCCACCTTCTCCAATTCGCCACTGACTTGAATGCGGAAATCCGTACCTACGAGAAATGGGAAACGCTCGCAGCAAGCTGCTGCGAGCGTTTTCGTTTTCCGAAACACTGTTCTACGGTGTGATGGAGAAACCTACGGAATAGGAGATTGCGGACGCATGCTTCATCACATCTCTTTCGGCGTCTCGGACATCGAACGTTCAGCGGCGTTCTACGACGCCGCTCTGGCGCCCCTCGGCTATATTCGTGTCTGGGAGGATCTGAGGCCCGGAGAAGCGGATCAGGCCGTCGGCTACGGAATTGCTGGCGGCGGCGATAAGTTTGCGATCAAATTTCGTCCGGAGGACCAGCGCGCCCCGGGTGCCGGCTTTCATCTGGCCTTCGCTTCCACGAGCAGGCGAGCCGTCGCCGATTTTCATCAGGCGGCGATCGCGCACGGAGGCATCGATAACGGGCCGCCTGGTCTTCGTGCCCACTACGGCCCGCATTACTTCGCGGCCTTCGTGGTAGATCCGGATGGTCACCATATCGAAGCCATTTTCAATTCTCCCGACTAGTCGCGAGAAAGGTCAAAGTACTGTGGGAGCTTCGCGCTTCCGCGGTTGATGGCGACGCCGGACTAGCCAGCGGCGCCGACGCCGAAGGCTGCAGGGCGTCCAAGCACCCGGAAGACGGTCGAGACGATCCCGGCGCGGTCGAGACCGGCATGGGCGTTCATCACCTCGGGCTTTGCCTGCTCCATCCAGATGTCGGGCATGACAAGCGAGCGGATCTTCAGGCCGTTGTCGAGCAAGCCGTCAGACGACAGGAACTGCATGACCTGGCTGCCGAAGCCGCCGACAGATCCTTCCTCGACGGTGATCAGGATTTCGTGGTGACGGGCAAGCTGGCGGATGAGGTCGTGATCCAGCGGCTTGGCGAAGCGCGCATCGGCAACCGTCGTCGAAAGACCGGCTGCATCCAGATCCTCGGCGGCAAGCAAACAGTCGGCCAGGCGGGTGCCGAACGACAGCAGCGCTACCTTTGCGCCTTCCTTGACGACGCGGCCCTTGCCGATCTGCAGAATCTCGCCGCGAACCGGCATTTCGATGCCGACGCCTTCGCCGCGCGGATAGCGGAACGAGATCGGGCCGGCATCATAGGCAGCGGCAGTGCGCACCATATGCTTCAGCTCTGCCTCATCGGACGCCGCCATGACGACGAAGCCGGGGAGGGTGGCGAGGAACGCCGTATCGAACGAGCCCGCATGCGTCGGGCCGTCGGCACCGACGAAACCGGCGCGGTCGATCGGGAAGCGAACCGGCAGTCCCTGGATCGCTACGTCGTGGACAACCTGGTCATAGGCGCGCTGCAGGAAGGTCGAATAGAGCGCGGCAAACGGCTTGAAGCCCTCGGCGGCAAGGCCGGCCGCGAACGTCACCGCGTGCTGCTCGGCAATCCCGACATCGAAGCAACGCGACGGGAACATGCTGGCGAGCTTGTCGAGGCCGGTACCATTCGGCATGGCGGCGGTGATACCGACGATCTTGTCGTCAAGCTCGGCTTCCTGAACTAGCGCTTCGGCGAAGACGCTCGTGTAGCTCGGCGCATTCGGCTTCACCTTCGCCTGCGCGCCGGTGATGACGTCGAACTTGTTGACGCCGTGATACTTGTCGGCTGCGGCCTCCGCCGGCGCGTAGCCCTTGCCCTTCTGCGTCACGACGTGGATCAGGACAGGGCCGTTGGCATGGTCGCGCACATTGCGCAGAACCGGCAGCAGGTGTTCGAAGGAGTGACCGTCGATCGGGCCGATATGGTAGAAACCCATCTCCTCGAACATGGTCCCGCCGGTCACATAGCCCCGCGCGTGCTCGACGGCGCGGGTAATGGCGCGGTCGACATTCTTGCCGAGATAGGCCGTCAGCTTCTTGCCGAAATCACGGAAGCCCATGTAGGTCCGGCCGGAGGCGAGACGCGCGAGATAGGCGCTCATCGCCCCCGTCGGAGGCGCGATCGACATGTCGTTGTCGTTGAGGATGACGATCAGCCGGGCGTCGAGTGCGCCGGCATTGTTCAGCGCCTCATAAGCCATGCCGGCTGACATCGCGCCGTCGCCGATCACGGCGATCACGCGGCGGTCGGTCTTGTCGAGGTCCGACGCAACCGCCATGCCGAGACCGGCAGAGATCGACGTCGAGGAGTGAGCCGCACCAAACGGATCGTATTCGCTTTCGGCGCGACGCGTGAAGCCGGAAAGGCCGTCTTCCTGGCGCAGCGTGCGGATACGGTCACGGCGACCCGTGAGGATCTTGTGCGGATAGCACTGATGCCCGACGTCGAAGATCAGCCGGTCGTCAGGCGTGTTGAACACGTTGTGGATGGCGATCGTCAGTTCGACGACGCCGAGGCCCGCGCCCAGATGCCCGCCGGTCTTCGATACCGCATCGATCATCTCGTCGCGGACTTCGCGCGCCAGCTGCGGCAGGTCGCGATCCTCCAGCTTTCGGAGGTCGGCCGGATAGGTAACCTTGTCCAGCAGCGGCGTCTTCGGCGGTTGTGTCACGGGTGGGCGCTCTTTCTTGTCTTTCTTGGGCGGGATGCCTTTAAGCTATAAATTGCGGTGAAAAAAGTCGATTTCAAGAACGGCTGTACCTCCTTTCTAAAGGAGATCAGCCTTCGGGCAAAGGTATGAATTCTTCTTCATCCCCCGGAACGATGTCGAACTTGCCGGTGCGCCACTCTTCTTTCGCCTTTTCGATGCGCTCTTTCGAGGAGGAAACGAAGTTCCACCAGATGTAGCGTTTCGAGTTCAGCGCCGCTCCGCCGAACAGCATGAGATGACAGCCCTGGCTGCCCGCTTCGAGTGTAATCTGGTCGCCGGGGCGGAAGACGAGCAGCTGGTCGGCGGCAAACGTGTCGCCCGATATCACGACTTCGCCCGACAGTACGTAGGCGGCGCGCTCCTCGTGGCCCGCGGCAAACGGGAACTTGACGCCGGGTTCGAGACTGATGTCGACGTAGAGCGTGTCCGAGAAGACTTTCACAGGAGATTTCATCCCCTCGAAGCCGCCGATCACGACGCGCCCGCGCATGCCCCGCTCGTCGATCACGGGCATGTCCGTCTTTTCGGTATGCGTGAAGGAAGGATCGATCTCCTCCTTGTCATCGGGCAGCGCCAGCCAGGTCTGCAGGCCCGACATCAAGAGCGGGTGTCCGCGCAGGTTATCCGGCGTGCGCTCGGAATGGACGATACCGCGTCCGGCCGTCATCAGATTGATGTCGCCGGGGCGGATGACCTTCTCGGTGCCGAGGCTGTCGAGATGCCGGATTTCGCCGTCGAAGAGGTAGGTCACCGTCGAAAGCCCGATATGCGGGTGCGGCCGCACATCCAGCGCTTCATTCGGTTTGAGAATCGCCGGTCCCATGCGATCGAAGAAGATGAACGGTCCGACGAGCCGTCGCTCTCGGGTCGGTAGCGCACGCCGCACCTGGAATCCACCGAGGTCGCTGGTGCGCGGGAAGATGAGGTTTTCGATCGCGTCGCAGGCGAAGGCATCGCCGGGCCGGGGGTCTTTACCGGGGAAGAAGGACATCGCAGGTCTCCGATGAGCGTTCGTTCTACGCTAGCCCTATTGACGATGGCGGACTAGGAAAACTTGTCGCCCGAAAGGCGACGCTCCGTTCAGGATGATGTTATGCGCCGTCCAGCGGCTCCACGCCCTGCGGCTTGCCCGATCGGTCGAGCCGGATCTTCTCGATGCGGTTTTCGGCCGCCGAAAGCAGCGTTTCGCAATGCTTCTTCAGCGCTTCGCCGCGCTCGTAGATCTCGATGGATTCATCCAGCGCCACGTCGCCACGTTCAAGACGGGCCACGATGCTTTCGAGTTCGGCAACGGCCTTCTCGAAGGAAAGACCGGAAACCTCCGGCTTGGCGCTGTCAGTCATACTCAACCCTTCATCATTCTGAGAATATGCAGGCCAGCCGACTCGGCGAGGCCTTCAAGATCATAGCCGCCTTCCAACAGGCTGACGACCCGGTTTGCGGCACTTTTGTCGGCCACCTCGAGCAAGCGCCCGGTCGCCCAGTCGAAATCCTCGCCGACGAGGTTGATCTGCGCCAGCGGATCGCGGTGATGCGCGTCGAAACCGGCGGAGATGATGATCAGGTCCGGCCGGAAATCGAAGAGCGCCGGCAGCACGCGCGATTTGAACGCCTCGCGGAAGTGATCGCTGCCGACATTCGGAGACAATGGCGCGTTGACGATGGTGCCGTGCTTGCCATTCTCGTCCTTTGCACCGGTGCCGGGATAAAGCGGCATCTGGTGCGTCGAGCAGAAGAGCACCGAGGGATCGTCCCAGAAAATGTCCTGCGTGCCGTTGCCGTGGTGCACGTCCCAGTCGACGATCGCCACACGCTCGGCACCGTGCACCTTCTGGGCGTGGCGGGCGGCGATCGCGGCATTGTTGAAGAAGCAGAAGCCCATCGCCGTCGATTTTTCGGCATGATGGCCGGGCGGGCGCGAGGCAACAAAGACGTTATCAGCCTTGCCGGTAAACACATCGTCGACAGCGGCCATCGCGCCACCAATCGCAGTCAACGCCGCCTCAAGGCTTTTCGCGCTTGCGTAGGTATCAGCCTCGAGCTGATTGATCTCGCCATCTTCTTCAGGCACCTGGCGAATGACCGAAAGCAGATGCTCCTCCGGATGGGCGAGCAGAACCGCTTCCTCCGCGGCCTGAGGGGCGCGCTTGCGGTCAAGTCCTGCAAAATTCGGATGCTCCAGCGCCACGTTGATCGCCCGCAAACGGTCGGACCGTTCGGGGTGACCGGCGGGGGTGACGTGTTCGAGGAAGATCGGGTGCTCGTAAAGGCGGGTGCTCATGGGATCACTCTATCTTTCCGTCCCGTCATGATCCACAGCAGATGGGGCTCGACGCCGCGATTTCAACAAGCGCGCACCGTATGCCTTGCCGCAGTCCTCCGTTTACTTCGTCTGGTCTCGCGGCTAGTCTTTCGACAGGGGAAAATTGGCAGAAAGATCAATGAACGAGGTTACGCGCACCGTTGAGATGAATGTGCCGTTTCGCGACGTCGACATGAACGGCCAGGTGTTCCTGGGTTCCTATATTTCCTATGCCGAATCCGTGTTGGCGACATTCTGGTCGTCGCGGCCGCAGCTGGAGAACGAACCGCTTTATATCGCCAGCAAGCTGACCTGCATCCTGCATCGGCCGCTGCATTACGATGAGAGAGTTGTCTTCACAGCATCGGTCGACAAGATCGGTGTGCGGTCGGTGGGCTTCATCATTGCTGCCGACATTGGTGATGAACGCTCCGCCGAGGTCGAGATCATCTGGCAGGCGCGCTCGCGCGAAGATCGTTCGCCAGTCCCGCTTCCCGAAGTCACGCGTGACTGGCTCTATGGTTTCGTCGACTAGCTGCGCATCGGAAGCAGGGGATAGCCGACCATGACAGCGCGGCCGACCAATGCCGCAACGAACGCCTTTATGACGTCACCGGGTATGAACGCCATCGAGCCGAGGAACGCCTTGGAGAGGCCAAGCTGGGCAGCAACTGCCAGGTAGACGATACCGAAGGCGTAGAGAACCACGATGCCGCCGATCATGGCCGCAAAGAAGAAGCCGACTGTCTGCAGCAGCGCCGACTGTTCGGATTTGACCAGCCGCTCGCTGAGGTATCCGGTCACGAAAGCGGCGAATACCCAGCCGATCAGGAAGCCGGTCGTCGGTGCGGCGAAGGCCGCAAGCCCGCCACGACCCCCGGAAAGCACGGGAAGGCCGATTGCGACAAGCACGAGAACGATTAGCACCGCGATCGCGCCGCGGCGCGAGCCGAGCACGACACCCGCCATCATCACGCCGAGCGACTGCGCGGTGATCGGCACCGGAATGAATCCGAGCGTGATCGGCGGCAGAATGCCGAGCGCGACGATGATGGCGGCAAAGAGGGCAGAGAGAACGAGGTCGCGAGTGCTCATGCATGGCTCCTGTTAGCGAGTTCTGAAATTGACATGCCGCCGAACGCCTCGCGCGTCAATTGCCGCGGCGATGTTATCCGCATCCCTCAGCGTCAGAATGATCAAAGGCACGAGCACGGTGGTCGGCCGCACCTTGAGGCCGCGCGCCGCATGCGCCTCGCGGATGGCGCGGTAGCGGTCGAGAATCTCGGGAACAAAGCGGACAACGAGCCCGACTGCCAGCCCGACATCGTCGGCCCGAAGAAGTCCTAGACGCTCCAGCGGCCTGGCCAGCAGGGTAATCTCGTCGATGAATTGCGCAATCGTGGTGGTCGCCGTCACGGCGGTGGCAAACAGCATCAGCGCCGTCAGGCGCAGCAGGGCAACGACCGCGACATGCCAGGGATTGAAGGCCAGGCTGAACAAGGCAACGATGAGAATGGTCAGGAATATCGGCTTTAGCCGCGCAAGCGCGGAGCGCGCCGGAAGGCCTATGCTGAAGTAAAGCACGGCCGTCGCAATGACTGCGAGAGAAAGCAACAGCAGGTTCGCCGAGAGGAAGAGCGTGACGCCGAGGGCAGCAAGCACGAGCAGCTTGGCGCGAGCCGAAACCCGATGCATGGCGCTGTTGCCTTCGACGAAAAGCGACCTCATGAGTTCGCGATCTCCCTATAGCGACGGATCGCTTCTTGAGCGGGCGCATCGGCAACGAGACTGCCCTCATGGAAAACCAGCACGCGCTCGTAGTCAGCGACCAGTTCAAGATCGTGGCTGATGACGATTGCGCTTTCGGGAAGGCTTTCCACCAGCCGCTGCACGAGGCTGCGGTTCTTGAGGTCCAGCTGGTTCGTCGGCTCATCCAGGATGAGGATGTCGGGGCCCGTCGCCAGCACCGAGCAAAGAGCTGCGAGTTGGAGCTCCCCGCCCGAAAGTTCGTGCGCGCGTCGGTCGGCGAGATGGGAGGCGCTGAAACGCTGCAGGACCGCCTCTACCTTCGCGGTTATTTCCGCCGGCTTGTAACCGCGGCTCTTCAGCCCGAAGGCGATGTCGTCGCGCACGACGGGCAGGATGATCTGGTTTTGCGGGGACTGGAAGATGAAGCCCACATCGGTAAGAACGGCCTTGGCGTCGGCCGTATCGCGGCCGTTGACGATGACGCGCCCGGCGCTCGGCTTGGTCAGGCCGTTGATCAGGCGCGCAAAGGTCGTCTTGCCCGAGCCGTTGAGGCCGATGATCCCAATGCGTTTTTCTGTGAGCTGCAGCGTCACGGGCGCCAGCGCGACGCGCGCACCATAGCTGACCTCTGCGCCTTCGAAACGAATATCCACCTGGTCCCTCGTGAATTGAGAGGCCGTTCTATAATGAATTTCGCAGTTTGAAAGCTCTAAATCTTGTAATGACGACGCGTGTTGCTGCCTTCCTTTCCCCTCAAACTTATCGGGTGGCTAGGAACATTTTCCGTCTTATGATGCCCCCATGACGAATCTCATTTCGAATTCCGATGCCCGCCGCATATTCCTTGCCAAGCAGGGTCTGAGCGCGCCGCCAAACAAGGCGTTGACCAAGGCCGGGCTGCTGGAGCTCATCCACGAACTCGGCTTCGTGCAGGTGGATAGCATCCAGACGGTGGAGCGCGCCCATCACCAGATCCTGTTTTCCCGCAACCAGACTTACAAGCGTGAGCACCTGAAGGCGCTTCTGGAGAAGGAAGGCTCGCTGTTCGAGCACTGGACGCATGATGCGTCGATCCTGCCCAGCGCCTTCTTCCGATACTGGAAGCACAAGTTCCGCCACGAGGAAGAGGTGATCGGCGAGCGCTGGCGCAAATGGCAAGGGGAGGGGTTCGAACACGCCTTCGACGAAACGTTTGAACGCGTCACTCGTGACGGCGCCATCATGGCGCGCGAGATCAAGGCGGACGGGCATGTTTCCGGCGGCTGGTGGAACTGGCACCCAAACAAGACGGCGCTGGAATATTTCTGGCGCACCGGCAAGTTCGCCATATCAGGACGGTCCAACTTCCAGAAGATCTATGATCTCGTCGAACGCGTCATTCCCGCCGAGTTTCACGAGCCCGAAGTCTCTTACGAGGAATTTGTCGATTGGGCTTGCCGCAGCGCGTTGACGCGACTGGGTTTTGCGACACACGGCGAGATCGCCGCCTTCTGGGATCTGCTGTCGCCGGATGAAGCGAAAGCCTGGGTTGCCTCCCATCGCGACGAGTTGACCGAGGTCTTGATCGAGCCGGCGTTGGGCGGCAAGCCGCGCCCGTCCTGGGCCTTCCCGGACCTGCTCACGAGCCTTCCGGACTATCCCGGTGCTCCGCCACGCGTTCGTGTCCTCAGTCCCTTTGATCCGATGATCCGCGACCGCAATCGCACCGAACGTCTGTTCGGCTTCTTCTATCGCATCGAGATTTTTGTTCCCGAACCCAAGCGGGAGTACGGCTACTACGTTTTCCCGCTGCTCGAAGGGGATCGACTGATCGGTCGCATCGACATGAAGGCCGACCGCAAAAACGGCCGCCTCGATGTCAAGCGTCTGTGGCTGGAGCCGGGAGTTCGCCCGTCAGCCGGGCGGATCGAAAAGCTGCTCGCCGAACTTGACCGACTGGCGAAATTCGCCGGCGTTGAAGAGGTCGTTCTATTGGATGGCTGGCAGGGCTGAGCGGCGCTCGCCGATGCCAGGCATTTTAAGAAATTTCATCGTAATTACAAAGAATTAATGTTGATGCGCGCTTTACCATGCTTGTCTTGAACTCTTTAAGAGCCGCCTGCGTAGGGTGGCTGCATGAAAACACGAGCCATCAAATTCGCCGCATTGGCGGCACTGAACAGCCTTCGCCGTGAAGTGAGGGCCTTGCTGCGCAAGCGGCGCGATGCGCGCGCCGCCACGATCGTCACACGGGCCGGACGGCTGGCGAAGATGGAACCGTTGACGGTGAAATCAACGCTGATCGACGCGGTCTATTTCAGCCAGGAGGATGGCCGGCTTCGCGTCTGTCTGAGCAACGGCGAAGAGCGGCAGTTCGAGGGCGTGACGGAAGCCGCGGTGATCGCCATGGTCACTTCGCAATCGCCGGGAAAATATTACATCGAGAACGTCAGCGGCCGCTTCAAGCGCATCGCCGCCTGAGCGTGGATCCGGCGGCCTTTTCACCGCCGGCGCAATTCATCGATCTCAGCAGATCTGTGTTTCGGCAATCTTGATGCCGAAGCCCTCGAGGCCGACATAGTGGCGTTCGCTGCGGGTCAGAAGCTTGATCGAGGTGACGCCGAGATCCTTCAGAATCTGCGCGCCGAGACCGATTTCCAACCATTCGCTTTCACGGTTCTGCGCTTCGGCATGGGCTTCGCGCCCTTGGTTCAGCGCCTTGCGGCCGTTGTCGTGGTGGCCGACGCCCACGGACCCTTCGCGCAGATAGACGATGATGCCGCGTCCCTGTTCGGCGATCTTCTTCATGTAGTGGTCGACGGAGCGTTTCCCGAACAGGTCGTCCACGACGTTTTCCGTGTGAAGGCGCACAGGGATGTCGATGCCGTCTCTGATGTCGCCGAAAACGACGGCGAGATGCTGCATCGGATCCCAGGGCAGGGAATAGGTGTGCGCCTTGGCCTTGCCGAACGGCGTTTCGACGTCGAAGCTAGCCTGCAGTTGAATCAGCGTTTCCTTGCGCTGGCGATAGGCGATGAGATCCGCCACGGAGACCAGCTTCAGCCCATGATCGCTGGCGAAATCCGCGACCTGCTGGCCGCGCGTGACGGTGCCGTTGTCGTTGACCAGTTCGCAGATCACGCCGATCGGCGGTAGGCCGGCGAGCCGGCAGAGATCGACTGCAGCTTCCGTATGGCCGGAGCGCATCAGGACGCCGCCTTCTCGGGCAACCAGCGGGAAGATGTGGCCGGGGCGCACGAAGTCAGCGGCGCCAACGTTCGGGTTCGCGAGGTTGCGGACCGTCAGCGTCCGATCATCGGCGGAGATACCTGTCGTCGTACCATGCTTGAAATCGACGCTCACGGTGAAAGCTGTCGTGTGTGCAGAGTCGTTCTCGGCCACCATGGCGTTGAGGTTCAGGCGCTTGGCCTCTTCCTTCGGCATCGGAGTGCATACGATACCGGAGGTGTGGCGCACGATGAAGGCCATCTTCTCCGGCGTACAGTGGACGGCGGCGACGATGAGATCGCCTTCGTTCTCGCGGCCGTCGTCATCGACGACAACGACTATTTCGCCGGCCTCGAAGGCTCTGATCGCATCGACGACGCGCTTCTGATCGTAAGGCATGTCAGTATTCCTATTTCAGCCGGCCGGTCTGGCCGCGGTCACGGAGATAGTGGTCGGCAATGGCGCAGGCGACCATGGCCTCGCCAATCGGCACGGCGCGGATGCCGACGCAGGGATCGTGCCGTCCCTTGGTGCGGATATCGACATTCTTGCCGTCGGCATCGATCGACTGGCGCTCGGTCAGGATCGACGACGTTGGCTTGATGGCAAAGCGGGCGATGACAGGCTGACCGGTGGAGATACCGCCGAGGATGCCGCCGGCCTTGTTCGACAGGAACAGCGGCTTGCCGTCATTGCCCATTCGCATTTCGTCGGCATTTTCCTCGCCGGTGATCTCGGCGGCTTCGAAGCCGTTGCCGATCTCGACGCCCTTGACGGCATTGATCGACATCAGCAGCGAAGCGATGTCCTGGTCGAGCTTGCCGTAGATCGGTGCTCCAAGCCCTGCCGGCACGCCTTCGGCCACAACCTCAACAACCGCGCCGATCGAGGAGCCATTCTTGCGGATGCCGTCGAGGTATTCTTCCCATACGGGAACGATCGCGGCGTCCGGTGCAAAGAACGGATTCTGGTCGACCTGATCCCAATCCCAGTTCTGGCGGTTGATCTTGTGCTTGCCGATCTGAACCAAGGCGCCGCGCACCTTGACCTCAGGCACAACAAGACGGGCAATACCGCCGGCCGCCACGCGCGCCGCCGTTTCGCGGGCCGATGAGCGGCCGCCGCCGCGGTAGTCGCGAATGCCATATTTCACATCATAGGTGTAGTCGGCATGGCCGGGCCGATACTGCCGGGCAATCTCGCCGTAATCCTTGGAGCGCTGGTCGGTATTCTCGATCAGCATCGAGATCGGGGTGCCGGTCGAAATCATCGTCTCGCCGTCAGCGTCCAGCATCACGCCGGAGAGCACCTTGACCAGATCGGCCTCGCGGCGCTGCGTCACAAAGCGCGATTGGCCGGGCTTCCGCTTGTCCAGCCAGACCTGAATGTCCTCGAGCTTGAAGCGCAGGCCCGGAGGGCAGCCGTCGACGACGCAGCCGAGCGCCGGCCCATGGCTTTCGCCCCAGGTGGTTACGCGGAAGAGATGACCGAATGTATTGTGCGACATGTGTCCCGACCGGATCACGCCAACCGGTCGTCACCGGTGGCGTCCTTAATCTTGAATGCGCGACACTCATAGGCCAAAAAAACGCGGCGGCAAAAGCCTTTCTTTGCTCGAAACCGTCAACGAAAGGAAATGGTGTTTCCGCAGATTGTAGACGATGGCTTCAGGAGGCGATGCGCCAGGCCGTCCCGGTCGCGACCTGGGTGAAGTCCTCGAAGGAGAGTGGGCGGGAGAAGGCGTAACCCTGCAAGAGGTCGCAGCCGAGCTCGTTGAGAAGGGTTGCATGGGCGGCCGTCTCCACACCTTCCGCCACGGTCTCGACGCCGAGGGAGCGTGCGATCTCGATGATCGAGCTGACGAGCGCGCGCTCCTGCGGCGAATTCGTGATCGGCTGGACCAGCTGCCGGTCGATCTTGAGCCGCTTCGGCTTCAGCTTGAGAAGGCTGACGATCGACGTATGCCCCGTTCCGAAATCGTCGATCTCGATGTCGATCCCAAGCGCCTTGATCCGTTCGAGGTTGTTGGTGGCGACCGCTTCGCTTTCGTCGAGAAAGATCGACTCGACCAGCTCGAAGGATAGCTCGCCTGGTCGAACCTGAAGGCTGCTCAGCGATTGTGCCAGCGTCTCGTCGTGGAGGCGCCGCGCCGAAACGTTCACCGATATTTTGGGTACAACGATACCCATGGCCGTCCAGCGCATCTTGTCCTTGAGCGCCGTGTCGAGGACGATGCGATCAAGAGTCTGCACCACGTTGATCTCGTCGGCGATCTTCAGGAATTTATCCGGGGTCAGCAATCCCCTTGTAGGATGCTGCCAACGAACCAGCGCTTCGACGCCGGTCAGCGTCATGGTGCGTGCCGAGAATTGCGGCTGATACCACGCCGTGAACTCGCCGTTCTCAATGCCCGAGAGGATCTCGTCCGCCAGACGCTTGTTGTTGATGATGTCGGCCTGCAGATTGTGGCTGAAGAATTCGTGGCGGTTCCGCCCCTGGCTCTTCGCGCGGTAAAGAGCGATGTCGGCGTTGATCAGTACCTTGCGGGCATCGACATGCAGGCCGTTGGCGAGCGCAATGCCGATGGAGACGCCGCAGCGGCAGGCAAACCCCTCAAAATCGATCGGCTGGCGCATTTCTTCGATGATGCGCCCGGCAAGCGCCGACATGTCGGCATCATTGGCGTTGAGTGCCAGAATGACGAACTCGTCGCCGCCGATACGCGCGACAAGGTCGTCGCCGCGAAGGTTCCTCGACAACACCCGCGATGCGTGGATCAGCATCGCATCGCCGGCGGCATGGCCGAGTGTGTCGTTGATTTCCTTGAACCTGTCGAGGTCGATATGGAGGATGGCGAATTTCTGCCGCTCGCTCCGGCCGTCGAGTGTCAACCTCTCGAGTGCGATGTCGAGCTTTCTGCGATTGGGAAGCGCCGTCAGCGGATCGTGAAGCGAATTGTGCTCGATGCGGTTTTTGGCGATCTCAAGCTCGATGTTTTTGGCGATCGCCTCGTCCTTGGCGGCCTTGAGCTGGGCCGTCATCAGCGCATCTTCTGTGATATCGAATGCAACGCCGATGATCTTCAGCTTGCCGCTTGGGGTCTGGTGAACCTTGCCCGTCGAGCGGACATAGCGCATCGTGCCGTCCTCGACGGGGACGCGGCAGATCAGCGTGTGAGAGTCGCCCAATTGCTGAAAATGGTGGGCGCTTTCGAGTGCCAGTTTGCGGTCTTCAGGCAGAATGCAGGAAAGCCAGACCTCTTCGGTCATGAAGCCTGTCCTTGGCTTCAGACCGTAGAGCTCGTGCATTCTGTCGTCCCATATGGAGCCCTCGTCACCGAGGGTGGCCTCCCAGATGCCGCACTGATAGGAATCGAGCGCCAGATCCAGCTTGCCGGAAAGCTCGGAAAGCTCGGCCTCCCGTCGCGACAGTTCATCGAGTGCCATTTCAAGCTCGGCATTCTTGATGTCGCTCACATCCTTCGCCCTGCGCAGCGTTTCTGCGGCTTCCGCGTCAGCTGTGACATCCCAGACAATACCGATGGTTTTGTCGTCGCCGGCCGCGTCGGTGTAGAAGGAACCGACTGAGCGGAGATGCCGGACAGTGCCGTCCTCAGCGACAACGCGATACTGCGTGGCATAGGCGGAACCGGCAACGTGGTAGTTGAAGAAGTGAACCTCGGCGATGTGCCGGTCCTCGGGAGCGATCGCGGCAAGCCAGTCTTCCAGTGAATGATTGCCGTCCTGCGCGGGCTTGCCATGGAGCGCCGCGGCGCGGGCATCCCAGGACAGGGTATGCGCGTGGTCGTGCAACTCCCAGATGCCGATATTCGACGATTCCAATGCGAGATTGAGGCGCTGTGACAATTTCAGAAGCGCCGCTTCGCGCACCTTGAGCTGCGCGATGTTGCGGTTGCGTTCGCCAAGCAGCAAGGACGCAAAGAAGACAGGGACAACCGTGATGCAACCGGCGGCGGCAATGATGAGCCGAAGCGTGAACTGGTTCTCAGGAACCGCATTCCAGCCGGTTTTAGGAACTGCCGCGATCTCCCAGCGCCCACCTGCAAACGCGATCTTGCGCTTCAGGGGCTGCTGGCCCAGCAGATCGGGGGAGCCAAAGAAGGCGCTCGCTCCGTCCGCGCGTGCAAGATCGCGAACTGCGATCGAGAGATGATCGAGGTGCGGATACTTTTCCTGATTCTCGCTATTGCGCGCGGGTTTTAGACCGGTGTTCTGGTAGAACATGTCCGCATCGACGACGACTTCGACGGCACCCCAGACCCGGCGCTGCCCATTCTCCTTTACAAAGACTGGAAAGAAGATCGCGAATGCCTCATCATCGCCCGATGTCTTAAACGGTCCATAGAAACGAGCCTGCTGGGCGCTGGCGATGCGCGTCATCGCTTGCCTCATCGAAGGAGTATCGCGCAAATCCTTGCCGATACGTTCGTTCCCTGCTTGTGGCGGATAGACCGCGTGGGTGATGAAGTCGGGCGCGATGGCGACGTTCAGGAAGTGGGGATTCTGGATGAGCAGCCAGTTGATCTGCCGCTCCATCTCCTCGGCATTCACGCTCGAATTGACTGCCACCATGTTGGCCAGGTCGCGAACGACTGTAATGTCCATGTTGATCTGCGCGGTCATTCGCGCGCGAATCAAACTGACTTCGTTTTCTGTTCGCATCGTCAGTTCACGCAGATGAGCCGCAGTATTGGCGCGGTCGAGCCCGAAGCCGACAACAACCACGATAACAGCGACCAGGCTGGAAACCAGGAAGGCGATGCGGGTATTCCTGAAGACACGACGCAACTTATTGCGGTCTTTAAGGCGGAATAGCAAAACCCAGTCTCCCATGTTCGGGACGACTTTAAATAGGAGCGGTTAATTTACGATTTCCCGGGAATCCACTTTGCCCAGCGTGGGTGCGTACTGGAAATACGACTAACGGACGCGTTCTTTTATTCTTAAAATACTATTCACCAATTGGGCGTTGGCGGTCATTCTTCAGGGCAAATTTCGCCATATTCGGAAGGTTATCTGTGCGCAGTTGGATTATCGAGTCGTGTTTTCGAGGGAAAGCCGCCATGCGCTTCGTAGTAGCTACGCTTTTGGCAACAGCCAGTTTCTTGTCGCCGATCAGCGGATTTGCAGAAAGCGCGGATGTCGAGGCGACGATAAAGAAGATCGACATGAGCAATCTCAGCCTCACGCTGGATGACGGAAAGACCTACCAGGCGCCGGAAGAATTTAATTTCGAAGGGCTTAAGGCCGGCGTGAAGGTGATCGTCTTCTACACCGAGGTCGACGGCAAGCGCGTCATCAACGATCTCGACATCGTTCAGTAGTCGGAACTAGATCCAGCCAATCAAACCGTTGTCGCGATCGATCTTGAGTATGCGGTCCTGCGGGATCTCACCTTCGGCAGCCTCGTTCTTGGGCAAACCGGCGATCGTCCTGAAGAGACTACGTATGACACCGCCGTGGGTTACGCAAACCGTTGGCCTGTCGACGGAATTCAGCCAGGAAGCCACGCGCCAGGACATTATTTCGTAGCTCTCCGCGTCGTCTCCCGGTGGAATGAAATCCCACTTGTTGAGATTGCGTTCGGTCACGCGGTCCCGGACTGTCGCTTTCAATTCCTTGATCGTGAAGCCTTCCCAATCACCAAAGGAAACCTCGACCAGGCGCTCGTCCGTCCGATAGTCTTTTGATGGAAGCCCCATCGCTTCGCGGGCGATCTCCATGGTGGCACGGGTGCGCGCCAGCGGGCTTGCAACGAAATCAAAGGGGATTGCCTCGACCTTGAGGATCTCTGCGAGGTCGATGCCATTCTGCCAGGCCTGCGCTCTGCCGATGGCATTGAGCGGGATGTCCTTCTGGCCTTGCAGGCGACGTTCTGCGTTCCAGTCTGTCTGGCCGTGTCTGACGACGTAGATAAGCAATGATCGGCTCCGTTTAGGGCGCGCAACCCCTTGATCGCTATCGCGAAGAAAGGGGTCGCGAGCGCGACGCAGCAAAGAGTGCGATCAGTCCTTTATGACGGAAATGTCGGGCGCGTCTACCGCCTTCATGCCGATGACGTGGTAGCCGCTGTCGGCGTGGTGAACTTCACCGGTGACCGAGCGCGACAGATCCGAAAGCAGATAGAGGCCGACATCGCCGACTTCCTCGATCGTAACGGTGCGGCGCAGCGGCGCATTGTACTCGTTCCACTTGAGGATATAGCGGAAATCGCCGATGCCGGATGCCGCAAGCGTCTTGATTGGGCCGGCGGAGACGGCATTGACGCGGATGTTCTTCGGTCCAAGATCGACCGCCAGATACTTCACGCTGGCTTCAAGCGCAGCCTTGGCAACGCCCATGACGTTGTAGTTCGGCATGACCTTCTCGGCGCCATAGTAGGTGAGCGTCAGCATCGAGCCGCCGTCCGTCATCAGCTTCTCGGCACGACGTGCGACCGAGGTGAAGGAATAGACGGAGATCTGCATCGTCTTGGCGAAGTTATCGGCCGAAGTATCGACGTAGCGGCCGGTCAACTCGTCCTTGTCCGAAAAGCCGATCGCGTGAACGATGAAATCGATCTTGCCCCACAACTTTTCGATGTGATCGAAGACCGCATCAATGGTGGATTCGTCGCTGACGTCGCAATGCCCGGCAAGAACGCCGTTTACCTCTGCAACCAGCGGCTCGACGCGCTTCTTCAGCGCATCGCCCTGATAGGTAAAGGCAACTTCGCCACCCTGCGCATGAATAGCCTTGGCAATACCCCACGCAATCGAGCGATTGTTGGCAACGCCCATGATGACGCCGCGTTTGCCTGACATGAGGCCTGTTGCCTGAGCCATATTTTGCCCCCTAAGTAATTCTGATCGGTCCTGCCTATGGCATAGGCTGCTAATCGGTTCAAGATTGGCAGCAATCATCAACTGTTAGGGATCGTAACAAAGGGTGCGTGTGTCACCAAAATTTCACAGAAACAGCCCATTCTTCATGCTTCGCATCAGGTCCGTGACTTTGTCATCCGGTTTTTCCCACAAGATTATGCGCAGTTCCACGACGAGATCGCCCCTGTCGCCGTCGGCGTTGGCGAGGCCCTGACCGTGGATTCGGATCGTCTTGTCGGAACCCGACCAGGCGGGGACCGTGATATTGATCGGACCGTCCGGCCCATCGATACGGGCCTCGGTTCCGAGTACGGCGTTTTCGATCGTCACCGGCAGCACCGTATGCAGGTCGAAGCCGCTGACCGTAAATCGCGCATCGGGAGCGATGTGGAGGTTGATGACGGCATCGCCGCGCTGCATGCCGGCGAGCTTGTGGCCCTGGCCCTTGAGGCGAACCTGATGGCCTTCGGTGGCGCCGGCGGCAAGTGCAAATCCGGCCTCGCGACCCTCGCCGAGATCGACGGTGACCCAGCTGCCCTTGATGAGATCGTCGACGGTGACCGTCTTCGTCGCGAACTGGTCCGGTGCCTTCTCGGGCCCCGGCATGCCGCCGCCAGTAAAACGGCGCACGAGCGATGTCAGCAGGCTGAGCGGCTGCATCACTGCTGATGCCTGCGCTGCCGCATCGTCGGCGGCTTGTTGTTCCGCTTCGGCCTTGCCTGCGTCAGGCTGCTTTTCCGATGTCGCGGGGTCGGCGTCCGGACGTTTGGCCGCGCCGGGGGCAGAGGCATACGCTCGGCCACCACCGGCGGCTGCGCGCGCCTGCGTACCGAAGATGCGCTCGATCATCTCTTCTGCCGGCTCGGCCGCGCCAGCCTTCTGTTGTTTGGCGGCATCGGCTGCAGCCTTCTGGGCGGCGGCCCGCGCCAGCTCTTCCATCACGCGCTCTGCATTGGCCTGGGCGGCCTTGGCACGTGCGGCTGCCTCACGGGCTGCCTGGCGCTGCTGCATGATCGTGCCTTCGTTGGCCTTGGCTTCGGCCATGCGGGCGGCGTTGTCGAAAAGGCTCCGCTTCTTCGGATCCTTCAGCGTCTCGTAGGCGCGGCCGATCTCGGCAAAGCGCGCGCTTGCTGTCGGGTCGTCCTGATTGTGATCAGGATGTACCGCCTTCGCCAGGTTGCGCCAGGCTGCCTTGATTTCGTCCTGCCCCGCGTCGCGCTTGACGCCCAAGATCTTATAAGGATCGCGCATGTTCCAAACCGCCGGTTTTGGGATGCGTGTGCCTGTCCTGCCCAGCGCGCCCCGAAGCCACTACAAACTATTCGGTGCATCCCAGAATTCGCTCCAGGAGCGACAGTAGGTGCACACATCAGGCGATTGTCGGGTGAAGTTGCTAATCAGTCCTTATTGCGCGAGGGCAAGCATTTCGCTTTTGCGCCGAATGGTTAGCCTTTTACTAAATATGGGAAAACCGAAGCGCACACTTCAAGCACGCTCGTCGAAGCATCAGCTTTCCGGTTGGAAACTCAGCAGTTGCCAGTTGCCGCCGCCAACCAGGCAGGTCTTGCCGTAGAACTTTGCGATGCCGACGTAGGAATGCCGCGTCGTGCGGAACTGGCGGCAGACGTGGCCGGAATCCGTATTCTCGACGATTGTGTCGATGACGCCGGCGCTGCCGGTCGAAGCGTTCGCCCAGGGAAGGGGTCTACCCTCCAGCCGTTGGATATCGGCGGAGGTCACGGCGTTGCCGACCGTCATTTCATCAGAAATCGAATCACTCGTCGGTGCGGGCTGCGGCACCGTGCCGGTTGCGACCGACCTATCGACCTTGGAACTGCTGAAGA
Source organism: Rhizobium cauense (assembly GCF_019511525.1). Lineage (GTDB taxonomy): Bacteria > Pseudomonadota > Alphaproteobacteria > Rhizobiales > Rhizobiaceae > Rhizobium > Rhizobium cauense. The sequence continues at coordinate 59,886 of NZ_JAEUAT010000010.1, forward strand.
GATCGAGTCCACCCGAGACGCAGCCGGAGAGGCCGAGCATCGCCGTCCCGACAATGCAGAAGGCCGCGCAGCGACGCAGCAGACCCTTTGTATGACGATCTGACTTTGCTATGACTTTCACCCTGCGTCCTGTCCAGTAGCCAAAGGCTGGGCAAATTTTGAATAAACCCGGGGCATTTGAGCTAATATGTCGGCAAATGAGTTAACAAGCGGTGACTTCACCGAGAGCAACGAACCGTTCGATCTTTTTGCCGAGTGGCTGAAGGAAGCGGAGGCTTCCGAGATCAATGACCCGAATGCGGTAGCGCTTGCGACGGTCGATGAGGACGGCCTTCCCAATGTCCGCATGGTTCTCCTTAAGGGGTTCGATCAAGACGGCTTTGTCTTCTACACGAATTTCGAGAGTCAGAAAGGGCAAGAAATCCTCGGACAGAGAAAAGCGGCCATGTGTTTCCACTGGAAAACGCTGAGGCGGCAGGTTCGCCTGCGCGGGCCTGTGGAAATCGTGAGCGACGAAGAAGCAGATGCCTATTTCAAGACGCGGGCTCGCGGCAGCCGGATCGGCGCCTGGGCGTCGAAGCAGTCGCGGCCGCTGGAAAGCCGATTCGCGCTGGAGAAGGCTGTGGCTGAATACACGGCGCGCTACGCCATCGGCGAGATCCCGCGCCCGGCGCACTGGTCGGGCTTCCGCATTCGGCCGCTGTCGATTGAATTCTGGAAGGACCAGAAATTTCGCCTTCACGATCGCATCGAATTTCGCCGTGCGTCGCCTGAAGGCAATTGGGCGAAGGTTCGCATGTACCCCTGATCTTGCAAGGTCAGGTCACGTCCGATTGAGCGCGAAGCGCAAGGGAATGCCGGACGCAAGGCCGGAGACGTAGCGAACCTTCTGGTAAAGGCCGTTGACCGAGAGCCGTGGGAGGTAGGTCACGTTGTCGATCGAACGCCGCGTGATGACGCCAGGCTGTGTGGTCACTGCCACCGCAAAGCCGAGATCGCGGGCGATTGCGGATTGCCGGAGTGTTGCAGCCTCGCGGGTGCCATAGGGGTAAGCAAAGGACTGCGCAGGCTTGCCCGTGATCGCCGCAACATAGTCGCGGGAGGCTCCCATCTCCTCGCGTGCGTCGCTTTCGGAGAGACGCGATACCGCTCGATGGCTGATCGTGTGCGCGCCCAGGGAGGCGAGGGGGCTCGCCTCCAGAAGGTTGAACTCCGACGGGCTCATCACCAGATCGTCGACAATCTCTATTGGATCGATTTCATGCGTCCGCGCGATCGTGTCGATCGTTGAGACTGCAGTAGTTTCGTCATGATGGTGAAGATGATTGGCGATACGCGCGAAAACGCGCTCCTTTGCATCGATCGTCGTAATGTCGAGCATCTCGTGGCCGCCGCCGAAATCGAAGCCAAGCTTCTCCTCCTTGCGCAGGAGTGCTGCAAGCGTCTCCCACCAGATTGTATGGGTGCGTTCGGCAAGGCCCTTGGCGACGAAGACGGTAAAGGGCGCCTCGTGCTTTTCGAAGATAGGCAGCGCGTAGACGAGGTTGTTGCGATAGCCGTCATCGAGAGTGAAAGCCGCGAAAGGCTGGCTGGACCCGGGCTCTGAAAGCAGCGCCGGAATCTCGTGAAGTGCCACGAAGCGGTAGCCGTCGCTCTTCAACCGATCAAGGACGATATCGAGGAACTCCGGAGTGATCTCCAGATGCGCGTTGGGTGCGAACGCAGTCTCGTCATGCGGGCGGACATGGTGGAGCGTGAAGATGGCCCCAAGTCCCCTGGCGCCGCGCATAACGCCAGCTGCGCGCAGAAGATTGGCAGTCTCAAGACCGCCCGCAATCGCAATCCGCTTCGCAAGCCTTTGGACGCCCACCGTCATCTCATCCGCCCGTTGGTTTTCTTGAGCGGCGAAGCTAGCAAGCGCGCGGTTAAGTCTTGCTGAATGAAGATTTTTGAGTGTCCTCTTTACTGGATTTTCACTATGAAGGATAAAACTTGACAAAAATGGTACCAGTTGCCGCAAAGTAGCGCCACATTTGCGCCTTTGTAGCGGAACGGGACAAATCCGAATGGCGCCGGCCATTCGCGCTCATCGAGGGGAAATGCATGAAGAAGCTGTTGGCCGCGTTTTTGACCGCGACGCTCGTCGTTGCGGCGCCGTTGACGGCGATGGCAGGCAGCGCCTCGCTTATCCTCGATGCGAGAACCGGCAAGGTTCTCAGTGCCGAAAATGCCGATGTTTTGAACCATCCCGCTTCGCTGACGAAGATGATGACCATCTACATGGCCTTCGAGGCGATCAAACGCGGCAAGATTGGCTGGGACACGCCGCTCGTCATGTCGAAATACGCCGCCTCGCGGCCCCCGACAAAGCTCGGCGTTCGCGCCGGTGACTCCATTACGGTTCGCGAAGCGATCCTTGGCATGATCACCAAGTCGGCCAACGATGCCGCAGCCGCGATGGGTGAGAAGCTTGGTGGCTCGGAAAGCAATTTTGCCCGAATGATGACGCAGAAGGCCCGGCAGCTCGGCATGAACCGCACGGCTTTCTACAATGCCTCCGGCCTTCCGGATGGCCGCCAGGTCACGACCGCGCGCGACATGTCCACGCTTGCCGTGGCGCTGATGCGGAACTTCCCGAGTGAGTACCGACTGTTCTCGGCGGCAAGCTTCACCTTCCGCGGACGCACGATCCGCGGCCACAACAACCTGATGTACCGGTATCAGGGCATGGACGGCATCAAGACCGGCTACACCAACGCGTCCGGCTTCAATCTGGTCAGCGCCGTAAGGGATGGCAACCGCCGAGTCGTCGGCGTCGTGCTCGGCGGACGCACCGCTCGCAGCCGCGACGACAAGATGGCGGGTCTGCTCGACAAGTATCTCGGCCGCGCTTCCTCGTCTGGGGGAGCAAAACTGGTCGCAAGCAACAACGCTCGTCAATCTGTGGAAGTTGCTTCCGCGGCGGACGACAGCGACATGCCGATCCCGGAAAACGCGCCGCGTACCAGTGAGCTGTCACCAAAGGCGCTCGGTTATCTGAGCGATGCGACAGTGCCGATGGAACGTCCATCCGCCCTTGCCGAGATCGCCAATGTCGGCAAGCCGGCAGCCAAAGCCGCCGGCGCACCATCTGCTTCCGGCGACTGGCAGATTCAGATTTCGGCAGCCCCGAGCGACGATGCCGCCCGCGCGCTTCTTGCCCAGGCCAAGGCTGAGGGGGGCCCAGCCCTGAAGAAGGCGTTGCCCTTTACCGAGGCTGTCGGCAACGGCGCAAATACGGTCTATCGCGCCCGCTTTATCGGTTTCCCGAGCCGCGAAGCTGCAACGTCGGCCTGCGATGCTCTGAGAAAGCGCTCCTACGACTGCATGTTGCTGCCCGAACACGGCTGACCCATCTCGACTTTCCAATAGAATCAGAGTTCTCCTACGTAAACAAAAGGAGAACGTCATGCTGCATGATCTCGCCGAAAAGTTCGAGCGCGCTTCACGGAACTATGCCGATGCCAACGGGATAGATCGCGATGCGGACTGGTTTCTTCTAAAGCTTCAGGAGGAAATCGGCGAGCTCACCCAAGCTTGGAACCGCGTCAGCGGGCGAGGACGCAAGAAGGGCAGGTCGGATGAGGAGCTCAGGCGCGATCTTGCAGACGAGGCGGCCGACGTCCTCGGGCACATCCTTCTTTTTGCCCACAGGAACAATTTGGATCTCTCGGCAGCTATCAGGCGCAAGTGGCTCTTCCAGCCCGAACAGCCCAGTTCTTAGGCCGCAGTGATCCCGCGCCGATAGAATTTGGTGTCCACGGCCATAAGCGGAAACGACTGCGGAAGCTCGCCCTTCGAAACTTCCGAAAAGCCGTTCTTTTCGTAGAAGCGATGCGCGGCGAGGAACTTGTCGGTCGTCCCAAGGAAGATATCCTTGATGCCGTGATCCTCCGCATGTGCCACCAGTTGCGACAGCAGCCGGTTTGCAACGCCATGCTCGCGGCCGCGTACGTCAGCCGCGACGAACATCTTGCGCAAAGCGGTCTGGTTGTTCCCGATGTCCTTCAGCCCGAGCGTGCCGACAACCTGGCCGTTGCGAACGGCGACCCAGAACTGACCTTTGCCGGCTTGATAGAATTCGGGAATGACAGCGAGATCCGGCTGGTCGTTGGCCGTGATCGCGATACCGAATTCCTCGCACTGGATAGGCAGGATCACCGCTAGAACGCCGCCGAGGTCGGCGCCGACGAAGGGTCTGATTTCGATCTCGCTCAACGCTACTGCTCTCAGGCCTTTGTTCCGCCGACAGTCACCTGGTCCATCCTGAGGTGAGGCTGGCCGACGCCAACCGGAACCCACTGTCCGGCCTTGCCGCAATTGCCGATGCCGGTGTCGAGCTTCATGTCGTTGCCGACCATCGAAACGCGTTTCATGGCGTCAGGTCCGTTGCCGATCAGCATCGCCCCCTTGATCGGGGCGCCGATCTTGCCGTTGTCGATCAGGTAGGCCTCGGTGCAGCCGAACACGAATTTGCCTGAGGTGATATCCACCTGCCCACCACCGAACGAGACGGCATAGATGCCCTTCTTGACGGAGGAGATGATTTCTTCCGGCGTCTTGTCACCGCCGAGCATGTAGGTGTTGGTCATGCGGGGCATCGGAACATGCGCATAGCCCTGACGGCGGCCGTTGCCGGTAGGCGCCATGCCCATCAGGCGCGCATTCTGCCGGTCCTGCATGTAGCCGACGAGTTTGCCGTTTTCGATCAGGACGTTGTAAGCGGACGGTGTACCCTCGTCATCGATGGTGATCGAGCCGCGGCGGTGGTCGATGGTACCGTCGTCGACGACGGTCACGCCGGGAGCCGCAACCATCTGGCCAAGAAGTCCGGCAAAGGCCGATGTCTTCTTTCGGTTGAAGTCGCCTTCAAGCCCGTGGCCGACAGCTTCGTGCAGCATGACGCCCGGCCATCCGGAACCGAGCACCACGTCCATGGTGCCTGCCGGTGCTTCGATCGCTTCGAGGTTCACCAGCGCTTGCCGCAGCGCTTCGTCCGCGCCGAATTGCCAGCTGTCCTCGGCGATGAAGTCGCCAAAACCGATGCGCCCGCCGCTGCCGTAGGAGCCGCTCTCCTGGCGCTCGCCTTCGCCCACGATGACCGAAATATTGATGCGCGTCATCGGGCGGATATCGCGAACGCGGTGGCCATCGGCGCGCAGAATGTCAACAACCTGCCAGCTGGCGGCGACCGATGCGGTCACCTGCCGTACCTTGTCGTCCTTACCGCGCAGATAGGCGTCGATATCGGTCAGCACCTTGACCTTGTCTTCGAAGGTGGGTGTGCCGATCGGGTTCTCGTCGGAATAGAGCTTCTTGTTTGTCCGCTGGGGAGCGGCGGCATAGCTGCCGGAATAACCGCGGGTGACAGCACCGACTGCGTCGGCGGCGCGCTTCAATGCGGCCACAGAGAGGTCGCCGGCATGTGCATAGCCCACTGCCTCGCCGGCAACCGCGCGCAGGCCAAAGCCCTGCTCCGTATTGAAGCTGCCGCCCTTGAGGCGTCCGTTGTCGAACATCAGCGATTCCGCCTGGGCATGTTCGATGTAGAGCTCCCCGTCATCAGCGCCCGAAAGCGCCTCGGCGACAAGCGAGCGCATCTTCGCTTCGTCGGCATCGAAAAGCGTAAGGAGATCCGTATTCATGTCTTTATGCTCCGCTGAAGCAGGAATGCTTTCAGCCGATGTAGGTCCGGGGGACGGTTCGAGCAAGTCCGAAAATCGAGACGATCAGGGGAGGGCGTCGTAGCCTTCGGCGAAACCCTTGAGATCGACAGGGATGCCGATCCCTTCCTCTGGCGTCTGGAAGACGATGAAGGTGGCGCTCGCGCCGCTGCGGAACGTCTTCAGAAGCTCGTCCTCAAGAACGACCTCGGCATAGCAGCCATCGGCGAAGCAGCGGACGAAATAAGCACGACCGATATCCTTGCCGTCGACGTTGAGGCCAAGGCCGTTCGGCAGCAGGACGCCGAGAGGCGCCAGAACGCGCAGGATTTTTGACTTCCGGTCGGCAGTCTTCAGTACCACGACGGAGAGCCCGACTTCCGGGCGGTCTTCGGCAATGACGTTCTGCATTAGCGCGCACTGCTCAGCCGAGGCGCCGGCCGGCTTGTCGCACACGACGGACCATGCGCCGTGGTTCGACCTAACGGTGCCGGGCGCCTGAGGTTGCGTCTGCCCAGGTGTTGCCTGCGAAGCCGGAGGCGTTGGCGCAGGCTGCGCCGGCTGCTGGGCGAAAGCGGGAGCAGTTGCTGCGGCCGCGATGCACGCTGTCAGCACGAATGGCCGTGCGAGGGAACGAAAACCCATGAAAACCTCTGCAGTTCGAATCAGTGCCGCTAAGTTGGGGCGCGACACCAAAAATGAAAAGCCCCACACGCTGAAAAGCCGGGGACTACGGCGGAAATCGGACCTTTACGCGAGATTGTTGGCGGAGTCTGCCCGTCGCAAGCGTCTTTTTAGAGGCGACGACGAAAAGATGGAGTGTTTCGTTATGCTTGGATGAACCTGTTTGAAAGCGAAAATGCCGCACAGGCAAATGCTTTGTGATGTTGCGGCGGATGGCAAACTGTGGTTTGAAGCGCTGAGGATGGCAAGGATTCTGCGCGCATTTTACGCAGATCAGCGCTCGAGGGAGATTTTAAGGTGATTAAGAAGGCTTATGCAGCTCTGACCGCGCTGGTCTGTCTGCTTTTTGCTTCCGGCAGTTATGCCGACCAGCCGACGCCGTGGCAGGCAACATTGCAGCCGGCAGCCACGCCGATCATGCGGGACATTCATTGGTTCGAACAATACACCCTTTGGTTTATCGTTCCGATCACGCTCTTCGTTCTGGTCCTTCTTATCGTCGTCTGTCTTAAGTTCCGCGCTGGGGCAAACCCGGTGCCGTCCAAGACGAGCCACAATACGGCCATCGAAGTAGCCTGGACCGTGGGACCGGTTCTCGCGCTTCTTTTCCTCGCTGTGCCGTCGTTCAACCTTTTGACTGCTCAGCTGACGCTTCCGGAAAATCCTGACGTCACCATCAAGGCGACGGCCACCCAGTGGCAGTGGAACTACGAATATGAAGGTTCGGGCGAAACCCCGGTCGCCTTCGATTCCTATCTTCTGAAGGATCAGGACCGCGCGGCCGCCGGCAAGGAAGACAAGTCGAAGTATCCGCGCCTCCTGGCTGTGGACAACGAGCTGGTTCTGCCAGTCAACAAGACCGTCCGCGTTCTTGTGACCGCTGCCCCGACCGACGTCATTCATGCTTTTGCAATGCCGTCGTTCGGCGTCAAGATCGATGCCGTTCCGGGTCGCCTGAACGAAACCTGGTTCCGCGCCGAGCGTGAAGGCATGTTCTACGGACAGTGCTCCGAGCTTTGCGGCAAGGATCACGCGTTCATGCCGATCGCCATCCACGTCGTTTCCGAGGACAAGTACAAGCAGTGGCTCGCCGCTGCTGCCAGCGATTTGCCTGGCGCGTACAAGACACTCATGGCCGCAACCGATGGCTCTGCAAAGACCGTCGACGTTGCCGAAAACGTCGCACAGTAAGGGAAGAGGGAACGGGACATGGCTGGACCTTCCGCACACGACGATCGTCACGCACACGATCACTCTCATGGCGCGCACGCCCATGACGACCACCACGATCACTCGCACAAGCCGAGCTTCATCAATCGCTGGTTCTTTTCGACGAACCACAAGGATATCGGCACGCTCTACCTGATCTTCGCGATCATCGCCGGCATCATCGGCGGCGCGCTCTCCGTTGCCATGCGCATGGAGCTGCAGGAGCCGGGCATCCAGATCTTCCACGGTCTGGCCGCCATGGTTTACGGCTATGAAGGCGACGCCGCCATCGACGGCGCCAAGCAGATGTTCAACATGTTCACCACAGCGCACGCGCTGATCATGATCTTCTTCATGGTCATGCCGGCGATGATCGGTGGCTTCGCCAACTGGATGGTGCCGATCATGATCGGTGCGCCTGACATGGCGTTCCCGCGTTTGAACAACATTTCCTTCTGGCTGATCGTTCCGGCCTTCCTTCTGCTCATCATGTCGATGTTCGTCGAAGGTCCTGCCGGTGCTTACGGTGCAGGTGGCGGCTGGACGATGTATCCGCCGCTGTCGAGTTCGGGCACGCCTGGCCCCGCGGTTGACCTTGCGATCTTTGCGCTCCACGTCGCAGGTGCTTCCTCGATCCTCGGCGCGATCAACTTCATCACCACGATCCTGAACATGCGCGCTCCCGGCATGACGCTGCACAAGATGCCGCTGTTTGCCTGGTCGGTTCTGATCACCGCCTTCCTGCTCCTGCTGTCGCTCCCGGTTCTCGCCGGCGCCATCACCATGATGCTGACCGACCGCAACTTCGGCACGTCCTTCTTCGTGCCGGAGGGCGGCGGCGACCCGATCCTCTACCAGCACCTGTTCTGGTTCTTCGGTCACCCGGAAGTCTACATCCTGATCCTGCCGGGCTTCGGCATCGTCAGCCACATCATCTCGACCTTCTCGCGCAAGCCGGTTTTCGGCTACCTCGGCATGGCCTACGCCATGGTCGCGATCGGTGCCGTCGGCTTCGTCGTCTGGGCGCACCACATGTACACGGTCGGCCTGTCGCTCGATGCGCAGCGCTACTTCGTGTTCGCAACGATGGTCATTGCCGTTCCGACGGGCGTGAAGATCTTCTCCTGGATCGCGACGATGTGGGGTGGCTCGATCACCTTCCGCACGCCGATGGTCTGGGCGATCGGCTTCATCTTCCTGTTCACCGTCGGTGGCGTTACGGGCGTCCAGCTCGCCAATGCCGGCCTCGACCGCTCGCTGCATGACACCTACTACGTCGTGGCTCACTTCCACTACGTTCTGTCGCTCGGCGCCGTGTTCGCAATCTTCGCTGCCTGGTACTACTGGTTCCCGAAGATGACCGGCTACATGTACAACGAGTTCCTGGGCAAGCTGCACTTCTGGGTCATGTTCATCGGCGTCAACCTGGTGTTCTTCCCGCAGCACTTCCTCGGTCTCGCAGGCATGCCGCGCCGTTACATCGACTATCCGGATGCATTCGCCGGCTGGAACTACGTTTCCTCGATCGGCTCCTACATCTCGGCCGTCGGCGTCCTGATCTTCCTGGTCAGCGTTTTCGAAGCGTTCGCCAAGAAGCGCGTGGCCGGTGACAATCCGTGGGGTGAGGGCGCAACCACTCTCGAATGGCAGCTGTCTTCGCCGCCGCCCTATCACCAGTGGGAACAGCTCCCGCGCATCAAGTAAGATGCGAGAAATTGCGACCGCCGCGTGTTACAGTGCGGCGGTCGGCTTACAAGTTTGCAGGACAAGAGAATGACAGTAATCGGCAATCGCAAAGCTCTTGCACACGACGGCGAGTTCCGCCTGTCGGAAGCGAATGCGCGCGATTATTTCGAGCTTCTGAAGCCGCGCGTCATGTCGCTCGTGGTTTTCACGGCCTTCGCCGGCCTCGTTCTGGCACCGGGCCATATCAATCCGGTTCTGGGCCTCATCGCCATTCTTTGCATTGCCATCGGCGCAGGTGCTTCCGGCGCATTGAACATGTGGTACGACGCCGACATCGACGCCATCATGACGCGGACTGCAACCCGTCCGATCCCGGCTGGCCGCATCGCTCCGCGCGAGGCACTGGCGTTCGGTCTCGTGCTTTCCTGCTTTTCGGTGACGATCCTCGGGCTCGCCGTGAACTGGCTGGCAGCCTCGATCCTTGCCTTTACGATCTTCTTCTACGCCGTCATCTACACGATGTGGCTGAAGCGCTCGACCTCGCAGAACATCGTCATCGGCGGTGCAGCAGGCGCGTTTCCGCCGATGATCGGCTGGGCTTGCGTGACCGGTACCGTGACGATCGAAAGCTTCGTCCTTTTCATGATCATCTTCCTCTGGACGCCGGCTCACTTCTGGGCGCTGGCGCTGTTCAAGATGGGAGACTATGAGGCGGTCGGCGTTCCGATGCTGCCGAATGTCGCGGGCGAGCGCACCACCAAGCATCAGATTGTTGTCTATGCCGTGCTGACCGCCGTGTGCGGGGTGTTGCCGACGGTGCTCGGATTTGCAAGCCTCGGTTATGGACTGGTTGCTGCAGCGCTCGGCGCAATCTTCATCTACTGTTCCATCGCCGTCTGGCGGATGCCGGATGGCGACGAGAAGATGATCCCGGCCAAGAAGCTCTTCGGCTACTCGATCCTGTATCTCTTCGCGATCTTCTCCGCCCTGATGTTCGACCGGCTCGCCGCCGTGCTCGTTTCTCACATGGGAGGCATTTCCTGATGGATGTCGTCAAGCTAACGGACGCGCAGCGCAAGTCGCGCCGCAACCGTAATGTCGCTCTGGGCCTCGTCCTGGGCGGTCTGGTCGTCCTGTTCTACGCAATCACGATCGTAAAGTTCACCTCGGGGCATATGTGAGATGAGCGAGACGCAAAGCACGCCGAGAAAGCCGCGCAACAATGGCGCCGTCGTTTTCATGTGCCTTGCCTTCGCTTTCGGCATGGGGGCTGCAAGCTACGCCGCAGTGCCGCTCTACAGGCTTTTCTGCCAGGTCACCGGATATAACGGCACCACGCAGCGGGTCGAGCAGGCCTCCAGCGTGATTCTCGACCGCAAGATGCGGGTCACCTTCGATGCCAACGTCGCGCCCGGCCTTTCCTGGGAATTCAAGCCTGTCCAGTACGAGGTCAATCCGCGTATCGGCGAAACGATCCAGGTCAATTTTATCGCCGAGAACAAGTCGAATGAAACGCAGCGCGGTGCCGCTGTATTCAACGTGACTCCCGGCGAGGCGGGCGCCTATTTCAACAAGGTGCAGTGCTTCTGCTTCAACGAAACCGTTCTGAAGCCGGGCGAAAAGCTCGAAATGCCGGTCGTGTTCTATATCGATCCTGATATTACCAAGGCTGTGGAATCGAAAGACATCCACACCGTCACATTGTCCTATACGTTCTACCCGAAGGAGGGACCGAAGCCGCTGGCTTCGAATGAGGGTGGAACGGTGAAGCTTGAAAAGAAACTTTGATTGAGGTTCGTTTCCGGCCATGCCGGAGCGGAGAGGAAGAGATCCGGGGATAGCTTACATGGCTGATGCTCATCAGAAACATCACGACTACCATATCATCGATCCGAGCCCGTGGCCGCTGCTGGCCTCGATCGGTGCGTTCGTCATCACGTTCGGCGGCGTCGGTTACATGCGCTACCTCAACGGTGGCTCGCTGCACCTGTTCGGTGTTGAATGGGCGCATCCGTGGCTGTTCTTCATCGGCCTCGCGATCATTCTCTACGTCATGTTCGGCTGGTGGTCGGACACCGTGAAGGAAGCACACGAGGGGGCACACACGCGTGTCGTATCGCTGCACCTTCGCTACGGCATGATCATGTTCATCGCTTCTGAAGTGATGTTCTTCGTCGCTTGGTTCTGGGCTTATTTCGACGTGAGCCTGTTCCCGAATGAAGCCATCCAGGCCTCGCGCCTTGCCTACACCGGTGGTCAGTGGCCGCCGAAGGGCATCGAAGTCCTCGATCCCTGGCATCTGCCGATCTACAACACGGTCATCCTGCTTCTCTCAGGCACGACCGTCACCTGGGCGCACCACGCGCTGCTGCACAATGACCGCCGCGGCCTGATCCAGGGGCTGACGCTTACCGTTCTGCTCGGCATCCTGTTCTCGGCTGTCCAGGCTTACGAATACGCCCACGCTCCGTTCGCCTTCAAGAATTCGATCTACGGCGCGACCTTCTTCATGGCCACCGGTTTCCATGGTTTCCACGTTTTCGTCGGTACCATTTTCCTGCTGGTCTGCCTGCTGCGTGCGATCCGTGGCGACTTCACGCCGAAGCAGCATTTCGGCTTCGAGGCGGCTGCCTGGTACTGGCACTTCGTCGACGTCGTATGGCTCTTCCTGTTCTTCTGCATCTACGTCTGGGGTGGCTGGGGCGCTCCACTGCACGCAGGCTGAGCCGGGATTACGGAATTGAAAAGGGCGGGTGCCACGGCACCCGCCCTTTTGTTTTGCGATCACCGCATGGCGGCGATGCGCTCGAATGCGGATGGTTCGGGAATGCCGAGGTCCAGGCGCTGCCGGATTGCTTCGGCGCATTCGAAGGGTGTCAGCACTGACGTGTCGACCTCAAGGTCGTAGATACCGGGAATATGGACCTGTTCCTGCCAGAGCTGGACGGGATGGGGGACGGCCTCATCTTCGGTTGCCGTGACGTAGAGCGAGTGACGACCTGGCGCCGGGATGTTTCGCCTTTTCATGATGACCTTGATCGGACATCTGACACCGACGAAAAGCACCGGCAGTCCCTCAAGCCGGCGCGCACAATCGGCGAGAATGCCGAGCGGTTGAGAGTAGCTGTCGTGATGGCCGAGGTCGGCCACGACATTGAGGCCGAGCCCGGCATGGATGGCGATCGACTCGTAGAGTGCGGCGTAGAAGAACGGAATCATTTCCTCGAGGTCGGGGCGCTCCCCGCCCGGGCGCAGCCCGATTCCCGGCAGATAGCGTTCCGCGGTCATGCTGTTGTAGGTGTCGACGCCAAAGTTCATCCAGGGGCCATCGAAGTGCTCCTGGATCGCGTTGGCGATCGACGATTTTCCGCTGCGCGGGGCGCCGTTCAGGATAACGATCTGTCCGGCCGAGCTGTCGTATGTCATCAGTTTTCTTCTTCTGTTTGGCGCGAATCGCTGGGGCGAAAGAGCGCAGGTATTTCCCTTCCCTCTGTGATTACTTTATGGGTGAGTTATGGCGGAGGAACCAGTTGGCCATAGGCAATTGGAAGGATGGCATGAACGAGGACAGCGCACATTTCCCACCGGTCGATCCAGTCAGGACGGGCATCAAGGGATGCTGCCCGCGCTGTGGCCAGGGGAAGCTCTTCAACGGCCTGCTGGCGCTGAAGCCGAACTGCTCGGCCTGCGGTCTCGATTACGCCTTTGCCGATGCCGGTGATGGTCCCGCGGTGTTCGTTATCCTGATCGTCGGCTTTATCATCATCGGTTCAGTGCTGTGGCTTGAGGTCAACTACGCGCCACCGATCTGGCTGCACATTCTGCTGTTCGGCCCGCTCACGGTCATTCTCTGCCTGCTTGCCCTACGCTGCTGCAAGGGGATCCTCATCGCGATGCAGTATCGCCACAACGCCAGCGAGGGGCGCCTCTCCCGTGACTGAATTCGAAATCTCGGCGCCAAGCCGAAAGCGGTCGGTGCTGACCGGCATCGCGGTGCTCGTTGCGCTCGCCATTCTCCTCTCGCTCGGTACCTGGCAGGTCGAGCGGCTGCACTGGAAGGAAAAGTTGCTTTCCAATATCGCCGAGCGCCGCGTGACACCGCCGGCATCGCTTGCCGACATCGAAGCGCTGGCCGCGAAGGGCGAGGATATAGACTATCGCCACATCACGGTTAGTGGCGAATACGTCAACAGCAAGGAGCGGCACTTCTTCGCCACCTGGCACGGCCGGACGGGCTTTTACGTCTACACGCCACTACAGCTAGCCGATGGCCGCTATCTCTTCGTCAACAGAGGTTTCGTTCCCTATGAGAACAAGGAACCGGAAATGCGCATGCAGGGCCAGCTGACCGGTCAGCAGACGATGATCGGTCTTGCCCGTGCGAAGCTTCTCGGCAAGCCATCGTGGGCCGTGCCCGACAACGACGTCCCCAAGAACATCTTTTACTGGAAGGACCTCGACGTCATGGCCTCCAGCGTTGGGCTGGACAGGGCTGAGGTGGTTCCTTTCTTCGTGGACGCAGATGACACTCCCAATCCGAAGGGGCTGCCGATCGGTGGCGTGACCGATGTCGACCTGCCCAACAACCATCTGCAATATGCGTTTACATGGTATGGCCTTGCGGCAACGCTTGTCATCATCGTCGTGGTCGCCCGTTTCCGTAAGCGGGGGGCGGCGCAATAGTATCGCTTCAATTCTTGCCTATATTGGGCTAGAGCCTTTCAGGGTTAAATTGAAGCGTTCTGCCGGAGCAGGTTTTCGTCAGGAGCAGAGGCGATTGGCGAAGGGCATACCCCAAGGTACGTCCGAGCCGATCGCCTCTGATCCTGGCGGAAAGATGCCCGGCCCTTCGGGTTGGCTGAAACGGGCCGCCTGATCGACGGGCCGGCTTGGCCGTAGAGTATGGCTACGACGCGCGCCGGCCAGTCGACCATCCGACTCCGTTTGAGCCAACAGAACGCTTCAATTTAATCCTGAAAGGCTCTAGAGAGCCCTATCCCTACGAACCGGAACAGACATGAATATTGCGGCGAAACCTCCCTTGACGATCAGGCTCTGCGGACCGCGCGGCTTCTGCGCCGGCGTCGACCGTGCCATCCAGATCGTCGTGTTGGCGCTGAAATCCTATGGTGCGCCCGTTTATGTCCGCCATGAGATTGTCCACAACAGGTATGTGGTCGAAGGCTTGGAAGCCAAGGGCGCTGTCTTCGTCGAGGAACTGAACGAGATTCCGGAAGAGCACCGCGCTCAGCCGGTCGTCTTCTCCGCCCATGGGGTACCGAAGTCTGTCCCGGAAGATGCCAGCGCGCGCAACCTCTTCTATCTCGACGCCACATGCCCGTTGGTCTCGAAGGTGCACAAGCAGGCGATGCGCCACAACAAGCTCGGTCGCCACGTCGTCCTGATCGGCCACGCCGGCCACCCCGAAGTGATTGGGACCATGGGGCAGCTGCCCGAAGGATCGGTATCGCTGATCGAGACGATCGAGGACGCCGACGCTTACGAGCCCGCTGATCCCGACAATCTCGGCTACGTGACGCAGACGACACTATCGGTGGACGACACGGCCGGCGTCATCACACGCCTGCAGGAGCGCTTCCCCAATCTGACTGCGCCTGCGGCGGACTCGATCTGTTACGCGACGACCAACCGCCAGGAAGTGGTCAAACAGGCAGCCCCCGGCTGTGATCTCTTCATCATCGTTGGAGCGCCGAACTCCTCGAACTCCAAGCGGCTCGTCGAGGTGGCGCTCAGGGCAGGGGCGAAGAAGTCGCTCCTCGTGCAACGCGCCTCGGAACTGGATTGGGATGAGATTGGTCCGATCTCCACGCTTGGTCTGTCAGCCGGCGCATCGGCGCCCGAGGTGATCGTGAACGAGATCATCGAGGCCTTCCGCGCGCGCTTCGATGCCAAGGTCGAGCTTGCCGAGACGGTTCAGGAAAACGAGCATTTCCTCGTCAACCGCGAACTGCGCAGCATAGAGCTCACGCATGAGGATATGGCGTGGGTGAACGGGTGAGCCGCAATCCCGGTTAGGGGAGCAGTCGTCGAGGGGACGATTGCAGTGGCTGCCAACGCTCTGCCGGGCGCTGGCGTTCGATTGATCAAACACTTTCGTGGGACGTAAATTGGCAGTCTATACCGATATTTCCGAAGACGATTTGAAGTGGTTCCTGACGGAGTACGATGCCGGAACGCTGCTGTCCTACAAGGGCATCGCGGAAGGCGTCGAGAACTCGAACTTCTTGCTCCACACTACGAATGAGCCGCTAATCCTCACGCTTTACGAGAAGCGCGTCGAAAAGAACGATCTGCCGTTCTTTCTGGGGTTGATGCAGCATCTGGCCGCCCGCGGCCTGTCCTGCCCGCTGCCTTTGCCGCGAAAGGACGGGGCCCTGCTCGGTACCCTGTCAGACCGCCCTGCAGCGCTGATCTCGTTCCTGGAAGGCATGTGGCTGCGCAAGCCCGAGGCCAAGCATTGCCGCGAGGTCGGCAAGGCGCTGGCACAGATGCACGTCGCCGGCGAAGGCTTCGAGCTCAAGCGTCCGAATGCGCTTTCCGTCGATGGCTGGCAGGTGCTCTGGGAGAAGTCCGAGGCTCGTGCCGACGAGGTGGAAAAGGGGCTGCAGAACGAAATTCGCACCGAGCTTGATTTCCTCGCGAGCCACTGGCCGAAGGATCTCCCATCGGGTGTCATCCACGCCGATCTTTTCCCCGACAACGTTTTCTTCCTTGGCGACGACCTCTCGGGCCTGATCGACTTCTATTTCGCCTGCAACGACCTGCTTGCCTATGACGTCTCGATCATCCTGAACGCCTGGTGCTTCGAGAAGGACGGTGCCTACAACATCACCAAAGGCATGGCGATGCTCGATGGCTACCAGAGCGTCCGGCCACTCAGCGATGCCGAACTTGCGGCACTTCCAATCCTGTCGCGTGGCTCGGCGCTGCGGTTCTTCCTGACGCGGCTCTACGACTGGCTGACAACGCCCGAGGGCGCGCTGGTCACCAAGAAGGACCCGCTCGAATATCTGCGCAAGCTGCGCTTCCACCGGCAGATCGCCAACGCTGCCGAATACGGGCTGTCGGCATGAAGCATGTCGATATCTACACCGACGGCGCCTGCTCCGGAAATCCCGGCCCCGGTGGCTGGGGCGCGGTGCTGCGCTATGGCGAGGTCGAGAAGGAACTTTGCGGCGGCGAGGCGGAAACGACCAACAACCGCATGGAACTGCTGGCCGCCATCTCGGCGTTGACGGCGCTGAAGAGCGCCTGCGAAGTCGATCTCCACACCGACAGCAAATACGTCATGGACGGCATCTCCAAGTGGATCTTCGGCTGGAAGAAAAACGGCTGGAAGACCGCCGACAAGAAGCCGGTGAAGAACGGCGAGCTCTGGCAGGCGCTCGATGCCGCCAACCAGCGCCACAAGGTCAAATGGCACTGGGTCAAAGGCCACGCCGGTCACCCCGAAAACGAACGCGCTGACGAGCTTGCCCGCAAGGGCATGGAGCCGTTCAAGAAGCGGTAGAGGCGGCGGCTCAACCCGCATGAAAACAGCCACATGAGGTGCTTGCCTGAATCAATCCGGCAAGCGCTTGAATCAACGCCTGAGGAGGGCTGCGGTGCGCGTGATCTCGCTGAATGCCTGGGGCGGCAAGCTTCACGAGTCGCTGGTCCGCTATCTTCTCGATGCCGATCCCGACGTCCTCTGCCTGCAGGAAGTGACCCGTTCGGTGGGCGTTACCTCGGACTGGCTGGAGTACCGCGATGGCAGCGATATCCTGCCGCAGCGCGCCAATCTCTTCGATGAGATCAAGGCGATCCTTCCCCATCACGACGCCTTCTTTGCGCCGACGGCGCGCGGCACGCTCTTCGATGGCGATCGGCAGGTCTGGTCCGAATTCGGCCTCGCCACCTTCGTGCGCAACAGCTATCCGGTCATCGGCCACGCAATCGATTTCGTGCATGGCGATTTCTCCGGCGATGGCTACGGCGAGCATCCGCGCCCGCGCAACGCCCACTGCCTCAGGATCTTCGACTACGCGAGAAGTCAGCCCATCACCATCGCCCAGCTGCACGGTCTGCGCGACCTCGCCGGCAAGGGCGATACACCGGCCCGCCATGCCCAGGCGCAATCGCTGGTCTCGCTGATCCGCCGCATCTGGCGACCGGGCGAACGGCTGGTCGTCTGCGGCGATCTCAACCTTCTGCCTGACAGCGCGACCTTCGCGGCATTGGCCGAACTCGGCCTCACCGATCTGGTCACCTCCCGCGGCCACACCGATACGAGGACGTCGCACTACACCAAGGACGGCCGCTACGCCGACTACATGCTGGTGACGGCGGATGTTTATGTGGCAGTGTTCGATCCGGTGGCCCATCCCGAGGTCTCCGACCATCGCGCGCTGCTGCTGGAAATCGGGTAGGGCATCACTGCCCGGCGATGGCGAGATAGGCCGAAATCGTCGCGATCGACAGCACCGTCGAGGCAAGCACGACGCGCCCCGTCAGGCTCGCCTCTCGCCCATAGAATTCGGCCAGCATGAACGGCCCGGTGCCGGTCGGCAGTGCCGCAAGCAGGACGGCGGTGTGCACGGCAACCGGCGGCAGCCTGAGCAGCGGACCGGCGATGATCCACGTCACGGCAGGCTGCGCGATCAGCTTGAGCCCGACGAGAATGCCTGTGGTCGCTGCCCGCTCGGTGGCAGCGCCCGCTTTCGAACCCGCCAGGAACAGGCCGAGCGCGATCAGCGCGCAGGGCGAGGCCGCGCCGCCGAGAAGCTTCAGGAAGGAATGCATGGGCGCCGGCAGCGGCACGCCTGAGAGCATGAACAGCGCGCCGAGCACGGGCGCGATCAACAGCGGGTTTTTGGCCAGCGAAACGAAGGTCTTCGTGGCGACATCACGCCGCCGTGTCTCCGATTGTAGTCCGCCCTCGATCAGCACGATGGCAACCGCGAAGAGCACGCAGACCGTCAGGATCGTCGAGATCAGCGTCGGCGCCATGCCGGAATCGCCGACCAACGACAGCACCAGTGGAAAACCGACGAAACCGGTGTTGGCGTAGCTGGCATTCAGGCTGTCGATCGCCGCATCGGCCAGCTGCCGCCCCTTGGCCATCCGCCACCACAGCGTCGCCCCGAAGATGATGGCGCAGCCCGACGTAAACGCCAGGATGAAGCCGGGCTGCCAGATCTGCGAGGGCTTGGCATTGGCCATGATGTCGAAGAGCAGGGCGGGTAGCGCCAGATAGACCACCAGCCGGTTGACCTCGCGCGTCGCGTTCGGACCGAGTGCGCCGGATTTCCGCGCAATCCATCCGGTCAGTATCAGGGCGAAGATCGGCAGGACGATCATGAGATTGGTGAGCATGGGAGGCACTCAGGTTGCAAAGACCATTGTCTACCGCCTGACATCAAGATAATCCAATGTCGGTTTGGTGGCTGATTGATGCCTTGGAGGTATTGAATGGACACGCGCCACATGCGCTATTTCGTGGCCTTGGCGGAGACGCTGCACTTCGGCCATGCCGCGGCGCGCATGAACATGAGCCAGCCGCCCTTCAGCCGCCAGATCGCGGCGATCGAGCGTAGCCTCGGGGCCCGGCTCGTCGAACGCAATTCCCGCAACGTCGCGCTGACGGCGGCCGGCAGGCATTTCCTCGAAGAATGCCGCGCCATACTTGCCCATTTCGATGCCGCCTGCCGCGACGTGCAGCTGGTGGCATCGGGCGTAAAGGGCGAGCTGAAGCTGGGCTTCATGATGAACGCCGCCTACAGCGTCGTGCCGGCGCTGGTGCGGCTGTATTCCACGACGCGGCCGGATGTACGCCTCGTCCTTGAGGAACGCATACCGACCGATATCGAAGAAATGCTGATCGAAGGCCGCCTTGACGCCGCCGTCACCTTCGGCGGCAGTCCCGCGCCGCACCTGCGGACAGCACTTCTCGCCCGCGACCGCCTCCGCCTGATCGTGCCCGACAGCCATCCGCTCGCGCGCATCGAACAGGCCGAGCCAAGGCATCTGCAAGGCGAACGATTGATCGCCGCGCCCGCAAGCGTAACGCCAACCCTGCGCGATGCCATCAGAAACTACTGCGTGGCCGCAGGCGTCGTCCCGCATTTCGCGCTCGAACCGCGCCTGCAGCACACCATCATCCGGCTCGTCGCCGAAGGCCTCGGCATTGCGCTGATCCCGCAGTCACTGTGCTCGGATCTGGCCGAGGGGCTGGTTTCAAGACCGATCGCCGATGCCCCGGAGTTCGATATCGTCCTCTGCGCCCCGGCCACCTCCAACAACCCTGCCGTCCCGCAGCTGTTTGAGGTGGCGACATCGATCCGCGATGGCGCCTAACCTCCGGACGAGCGCATTGCACGCCCGACACTTTGCCAAAGTCGGCGGCATTTGCTATCTCCGTTTGTAGAAACAGGCAGATAGGCCGGGTTTCTGAATCAATCCGGCAACCGCTCGCGTGCATGCCGCGTCATTTTTCGAAATCCTATCGGCGGAAATCGGACAAAGTCGTGTGGCAAACCTTGCTGCTCGACCATTGGAAACCAAGGAATACCATGACTGCTCTGATCGATTTTGACTGCCAGGCGTGCGGCGCCTGCTGCTCGTTCTCGTCAAGCTGGCCAAGGTTCTCCACCGAGACCGATGAAGAGCTGGACGAACTGCCACGGCACTTCGTGTCCCGCGACGAGCAGGGAATGCGATGCTACGGCGATCGCTGTTCCGCGTTGTCAGGCAGTGTCGGTGTCAGTACCTCATGCATGGTCTACGATGTCAGGCCGGACATCTGCCGCGCCTGCATGCCGGGCGACGGAGCCTGCCTCGAAGCCCGCGCGGCCTTTGGCATCGCCTAAGCGTCAGCAGGACCTTTGCTGGCACCAAAAAGAAAACGCGACGGATGCAATCCGCACCCGCCGCGCTCTGCTTGGGAGCTAAGTCAAGCAGCCTTTGCGACTTCGCCATGCGGGTCGAGGACGAACTTCGTCGCGGCACCGTGATCGAAGCTCTCATAGCCCTGAACGGCATCCTCGAGCGGAATGACCTTGGCGTTGACGATGTCGGCGATCGGCAGCCGGTCATGCAGGATCGCCTGCATGAGCTGGCGGTTGTATTTCAGAACAGGCGTCTGGCCCGTATGGAACGACTGCGCCTTTGCCCAGCCGAGCCCGAAGCGGAGCGACAGGTTGCCGTGCTTGGCGGCATTGTCGACGGCGCCGGGATCCTCGGTGACGTAGAGGCCGGGAATGCCGATCGAGCCCGCCGCGCGGGTGATTTCCATCATCTGGTTCAGGACGATCGCCGGCTGCTCGCCGCCCGAATGGCCGCGCGCCTCGAAGCCGACGGCGTCGATTGCGCTGTCCACCTCGTTGCTGCCGGTGACCTGCGCAATCATGTCGCCGAGCCGGTCGCTCTTCGACAGGTCGATCGCCTCGAAGCCGACCTTGGCCGCATGCGCCAGGCGATCCTTGTTGAAATCGCCGATCATGACGACCGCGGCGCCGAGGATGCGAGCGGATGCCGCCGCCGCAAGTCCGACCGGGCCGGCGCCGGCGACATAGACAGTAGAGCCGACGCCAACGCCGGCACGCACCGCCCCGTGAAAGCCGGTCGGCAGGATGTCGGAGAGCATGGTCAGATCGCGGATCTTCTCCATCGCGCGATCGCGATCCGGGAATTTCAGGAGGTTGAAGTCTGCGTAGGGAATGGTCACGTAGCGGGCCTGTCCGCCGATCCAGCCGCCCATATCGACATATCCATAGGCACCGCCGGCGCGCGACGGGTTGACCGTCAGGCAGACGCCCGTGTCCTGCGACTTGCAGCAGCGGCAGCGGCCGCAGGCGACGTTGAACGGCACGGATACGATGTCGCCGATCTGAAGCATCTCGACATCGATGCCTTTCTCGATCACCTCACCGGTGATTTCGTGGCCGAGGACGAGACCGGGCATGGCGGTCGTGCGGCCACGAACCATGTGCTGATCCGATCCGCAGATGTTGGTGGAAATCACTTTCAGGATGACGCCGTGCTCGATTCTGCGGCCATCAGGGGCTTCAAGCTTCGGATCATCGATGTCGTGGATCTCGACCTTGCCGGGCCGCATGTAGACGACGCCTCGGTTCTTGCTCATTTCCATCTCCTCCGTTGAAAATGCTGCCGACCGTCCTTGGCTCCTCAACCTGATCCGGCCGTTGGCAACAGACTAATGAAGAACGGCCATAGCATCGTTCCGATTGCGACGGTTTGAGGGACGGAAATGGTCGTCCGATGTGGAGCGTCTCCTTTCCTGTTGAGAGTGGGCTTTGTTGTTGCCGCACCCGCATTTCTCTCTCTATGTTGCAGCCAATGATATTTGGGAGGATGCCATATGATCCTGCACTGCGTGCTGATGCGGCTGAAGGCCGCGATGACGGCCGAAGAGAAGCAGTCCTTGTTTGAATCGATCGTCGCGCTGAAGCAGGTGATCCCCGGCATCATCGATATCAAATATGGCCCGAACGTCTCGCCGGAGGGGTTGCACGCCGGTTATGTTGACGGTTTTGCCGTGACCTTCGAAAGCGCGGAAGCGCGTGATACTTATCTCGTGCATCCGGAGCATGTGGACGTTGGCGAACGGATCGTCTCCTCGACGGATGGCGGTTTGGGCGGCCTGATCGTCTTCGATCTCAACTATTGAGGCTGGGCCGCACCGCAGCACGGCCCAGTTTTTGTCGTCAGGTGGCTTTTGCCATCGCTGCGACGAGCAGGTCGACGTTGTAGCGGAACATCTTTTCGTAGGTTGCAGCTGGTCCCTTCGCGTCGGAAAGAGATTCGACATAGAGCTCACCGCCGGGTTCTGCCCCGGTCGCCTTTGCGATCTGCCTGACGAGACGAGGATCGTTGGAGTTCTCGAAGAAATAGGTCTTCACATGCTCGGCCTTGATCTGTCCGATCAGCCTGGCGACATCGGCGGCTGAAGCCTCGCTCTCCGTCGAGACGCCGACTGGGGCCAGGAACTGGACGCCATATTCGCGGCCAAAGTAACCAAAGGCGTCGTGGCTGGTCAGTACCTTGCGGTGGTCGGCTGCGATGGTCTCAAGCTTCGAATGCGCGTAGGCATCGAGCGCGCTGAGTTTCTTCAGATAGCTCTCGGCATTGGTCTTGAATGCAGCAGCATCGGCCGGAGCCGCCTTCGCAAGCGCCTGTTCGATGTTGGCGACCCAGACCTTGACGTTGACCGGGCTGTTCCAGACATGCGGATCGGTCACCGTCTGCCCGTCTTCGTCCATGGTCCGGACCTTAATCCCCTCCGAGACGACGACCGGCTTGCCGTGGTAGCCCGAGGCGCTGATCAGGCGATCCATCCAGCCCTCCAGACCCTCACCGCTGACGAAGGCGACCTGTGCCGAATTGAGAGCCCTTGCGTCGCTTGGCGATGGTTCGAATTCATGGGGATCGCCGTTCGGGCCGACGAGGCTCGTGACCGTCACATGGTCGCCTCCGACTTGGCGAACAATGTCGGCAAGCACGGTGAAGGAGGCGACGACCTTGAGGGGCGCGGCGGAAGCCGATGTCGTCGAAAGCGCCACCAGCGCCGGGATCATCACTGAGAAAAGCAGTCTGCGGGAAATCATGGGAAGGCTCCGGTTGTCAGCCCTTGAGGTGCGGGCGAGGAAAGTACCGCCGGGCGAGACCCGACGGGGCGAGGAAGATCGAAAGGCCGTAGATCAGCGCTGCCGTCATGATGATCGTCGGCCCAGAGGCGAGCTCGAGATGGTAGGAGGCGATGAGCCCCAGATAGCCGGAGACAGTGGCGCTCGCCGCCGCGATCGCCATCATGGATGGCAGGCTGCGCGACCAGAGCTGCGCGATCGCCGCCGGCAGCATCATGAGGCCAACCGCCATCAAGGTACCCAGGGCCTGGAAACTGGCGACCAGGTTGAGCACCACCAACAGCAGAAAGACAAAGTGATAGATCGGGCCACGCCCGCCGATGGCTCGGAGGAAGCCGGGATCGAAACACTCGGCGACCAGCGCGCGGTAGATGATCGCGAGCGTCACCAGGGTTGCCGTGCTGATCGCACCGATCTCGTAAAGGGCCTGCGCATCGATCGCGAGGATGGTGCCGAAGAGAACATGCAACAGGTCGATATTCGAACCGCGCAGCGAAACGATGAGGACGCCCAGCGCCAACGAGGAGAGGTAGAAACTGGCAAAGCTCGCATCCTCTTGGAGTGAGGTAGCGCGGCTGACGACGCCGGACAGCAGCGCGACCGAAAGCCCGGCAACCAGCCCACCGAGGCCCATCGCCGTCAGCGACAGCGAACCGGCGATCAGGTAACCAATGGCTGCGCCGGGCAATACGGCATGGCTCATCGCATCGCCGACAAGGCTCATCCGCCGCAGCATGAGGAACACGCCGATCGGCCCGGAGCCAAGTCCGAGGCACAGGCAGGCGACGAGCGCACGGCGCATGAAGCCGTAGTCGGCAAAGGGCGCGAGAAGAAGATCGTAGGCGGTCATGGCGCGGGCTCGCAAATGCCGGCGCTCTCGTCCCAGCGCTCGGCCATCGCTCGCGCTTTGCGGAGGTTCGCCGTTGTCATGACGTCAGCCGTTGCGCCCCAGTCGATGACTTCTCGCGCAAGCAGGAGTGTTTGCGGAAAGTGGTTGCGGACCTGTTCGAAATCATGAAGGACGGCAAGCACCGTTCGGCCTTCGCCATGCCAGTTGACAACGATCTCCAGAAGATCCCGTGTGGTGCGGCCATCGATGGCCGTGAACGGCTCGTCGAGAAGGATGACGCTCGCATCCTGCAGTAGCAGCCGGGCAAAGAGCACGCGTTGAAACTGGCCCGCTGAAAGAGAGCCGATGCTGCGCCGCTCAAATCCTTCCAGCCCGACTGCGCCCAGTGCTTCGTGCGCTTTCTGGCGTTCCGCGGATGCGATCTGCCCGAAGGCTCCTGCCTGTCGCCAGCATCCCAGAAGCACCGTGTCGAGCACCGAGATCGGAAAACGGCGGTTGATATCGGCCGCCTGCGGCAGATAGCCGAAATCCGTGCGCTTCAGCCGGTGCCTGACCGTTCCAGAGGAGGGACGGAGCTCACCGATGATCGCCTTCAGCAGACTGGATTTGCCGGCGCCATTTGGGCCGGCGATCGCTGTCAGGCTTCCTGCCGCAATGCTTCCGGAAACATGATGCACGGCGGGATGTCGTTCGTAGGCGACCGTGAGATCTTCAAGCTCAATCGCGATGTCGCTCATGGCAGCAACGTCGCCCAATGGATTGCCGCCCAGAGCGGGATGCTGATCAATGCGACATAAAAAACACGACGGCCGGCGGATAGCGCCACCAGACCCGGAGAGTGTAAGGGCTTCCAAAAATTCATTTCGCACCAAATGTAATAACATTACAGTTATGTTATAACAAATGAGGCAAAAACATGGCGTCGCGCGAACTTAAACCCGGAAACAAAAAAGCGGCCGCATCGGCCGCTTTCAGATGGTCGAGATGTGGAGAGCTTAAAGTTGCTCCAGCATCGTCGCAGCGCCGGAAACCGTGGCCTGGCCTGGGCTTTCTTCGACGTTGAGCGACTTCACCACACCGTCTTCGACGAGCATCGAGTAACGCTTCGAGCGAACGCCGAGGCCGCCTGCCGAGAGATCCGCGTCAAGGCCGAGCGCCTTGGTGAAGCCTGCATCCCAATCGGCGAGGAAGTGAATCTTGCCCATGCCGCCGGAGGATTGCGCCCAGGCGCCCATCACGTGCCAATCGTTGACGGCGACGACCGCGATGTCATCGACTCCCTTGGAGAGTATGGTGTCGCGGTTCTCAAGATAACCCGGCAGGTGGTTCAGAGTGCAGGTAGGCGTGAACGCACCCGGGACTGCAAAGAGAACAACGCGCTTGCCCTTGAAGAGCTGCTCCGTCGAGATTTCGACCGGGCCATCCGACGTCTTCTCCTTGAAGGTGGCCGCGGGAAGCTTGTCGCCGATTGCGATGGTCATGGACGTCTCCTTGTCTTGATGTATGGGCGCGAACGCCGTGGCATTTTGGCGCGACTATAGAACGCGGTCACTCAAAGGCAAGCGGCGTCTCTATGGCGCGGGCCCCGTCGATGACGAGCGCGCTCCAGGTCTTTCCGTGTACGTTGTACCCCTTCGGAAGCTTGCCGATCGACAGGGTTGTCGTGAAGCTCTTGCCGTCGCGGTGGGTGGCCAGCTGTTTTGTAAAAACGTGCCCGTTCGGGCCTGCGACAATCACCTGAGGCGTGCTCTCGCCGCTTTCCGGCAAGGTGATTTTCAGGGAAAGCTCCGTCATGTCGGCCGAGAGCTTATGGTCTTCGACCTTGAAATCAGAGGCGGCGGCCTTCGGCAATGCCGCATTTGCGTCCCTCAGAATTGCCTCCTCGACCGGCCGTGACTGAGCCGATGGTTCGAAACTCAGCGACAACTCCGCCTGAAAAGGAATGCAGATGTCCTTGCAGATGCCGATAAAGGCGTTTGCCTTGAGTTCGCGCTGCGCGGCATCCTTGACGGTCAAGTGGAGCGGGAGTGTTATCGACGTGTCGTAAGCGACCTCATCGACCTTGCCGTCGACAATGTGCTTCGGGACCGGGTAGCTCATCTTGTCCAGGGTGACGCCGGAGGGGAAGGTAACCTGCGGCGGAATGCCGGCGTCTCCAGGCTCACGCCAATAGGTGATCCATCCGGGTTTTGGTTCGATCTGCAGGCCGGCGCGTATCTTTCCGTTTTCGTCGGGCGCAAGCGCGATCAGCCGCATACGCCCGCCCTCGTTGTCAGCCCAGGCGCTCATTTCCGCCCGGGCAGGGGAAGAGAGCAACTGCACGGCGGCCACCAGTACCGAGACCGACGTGAAACGCCGCATGGAGAGCGAAATAATCTTCATGGATCAGAGATTTACTGAAAAATACGATGCCCGGCTAGAACTTGGGGTCATTTCTGGTTTCATTTTCAGTTGATTGATTTGTGACATTGGCTCATGCTCACGTTGTCGGGGCCCGGTGCGGTCTGGCAGCTGGAGGGATGATGTCCTTAGCAACTCTGAAGAACAGGCGAGAACGCGGCTTCTTTGATGGCCAGTTCCTCATTGCGATGCCGGGCATGGAGGATCGCAACTTTGCCCGCACTGTGATTTACATTTGCGCCCATTCGGATGCGGGCGCGATGGGCTTCGTGATAAACCGCCCCCAGAACCTGACCTTCACGGATGTTCTCCTGCACCTTGAGATGATCAAGGATGAAGAGGCGATCGTGCTTCCTGCACATGCGCGCGATTGCCCGATCCAGACCGGAGGCCCCGTCGAAAGCGGACGCGGTTTCGTACTGCATTCAGACGA
Source organism: Rhizobium cauense (assembly GCF_019511525.1). Classification (GTDB taxonomy): domain Bacteria; phylum Pseudomonadota; class Alphaproteobacteria; order Rhizobiales; family Rhizobiaceae; genus Rhizobium; species Rhizobium cauense. The sequence goes on from NZ_JAEUAT010000010.1 coordinate 86,514, forward strand.
CTACTTGTGCGACTCCAGCATCCCCGTGAGCGATGATATCTGCATGACGGCAACGCTTGATATCATCCGGGCAATCTCAAAGGGCAAAGGGCCGAAACGCGCTACCATGCTGCTCGGCTATGCCGGCTGGGGCGCGGGCCAGTTGGAGGCAGAGGTCGCGAACAATGGCTGGCTCAATTGCCCCGCCAACGAGGAACTGATCTTCGATCGTAGTCTCGACGATAAGTATGAGCGCGCTCTGGCGGGCATGGGGGTCACGGCCGCGATGCTTTCGACAGAGGCCGGCCACGCATAATTTCAGCGGAACGATTTGCATATCATGACGTTTCCTTCTGGCAGGGCGAGCATAAAACTCGCCAATAAGGAGACACATGATGAGTAGCACGACTGACAAGATTTCCGGCAAGACGAACGAAATCGCCGGCAAGGCGAAGCAGGCAATCGGAAAGGCTTCCGGAGATAATTCTCTACGTGCTGAAGGTGCGGCTCAGGAAGCCAAGGGCAAGGCCCAGGTTGCGACCGGCACCGTCAAGGAGAAGCTTAAGAACGCGGTAGACCGGCTCTAAGCAATCCGGTTTCATTCATGGAATTGCCCGTTGTGCATTTTGCGCAGCGGGTTTTTTGATCCTGCCACGAGGGAGGGCGCGTTGAGGCTGTTTGTATGTGACAACTGCGACCATGTTGTTCATTTCGACAATCGCCAATGTGTTCGATGCGGCCACCGCCTTGGCTTCTTGCCGAATGGTCTGCGGATGCATGCTGTTCAGCAGGACGGGGATATCTGGCAATACGCAGCCCAACCGGACCTGGTGCGCTTCTGCGCCAATGCTGGCCTCGATATCTGCAACTGGCTTGTGGAGGACGGAGACGCGGGTGATTATTGTGTCGCCTGTCGGCACAATCGGCTCGTGCCCAATTCAGCGACGCAGGATGGTGTCGACCGCTGGCGCCGCATCAGCCAGGCGCAGCGACATCTGTTCTACTCGCTCTTGCGCTGGCGGCTGCCGCATCCGGATCGCACGCAGGACCCCGCTGGCGGCCTGGTTTTCGACTTCCTCGAAGATGTCGTCCAGGATGATGGCAGCGTCGTGCCGGCGATGACGGGACACGAGGAGGGCCTGATCGCAATTCGGGCCGCCGAGGCCGATGACCTCACGCGCGAACAGGCGCGCACCTCGATGGATGAACCCTACCGGACGCTGCTCGGTCATTTTCGCCATGAGACGGGTCATTTCATGTGGAATCGCCTCGTGCGAGACAGGAACAACTTCGATGGATTCCGGGCGGTGTTCGGCGATGAGCGCGAGGACTACAGTGAGGCCCTTGCACAACACTACGCAAATGGGGCTCTGCCCGGGTGGCAGGACAGCTTCGTCAGCGCCTATGCCAGCGCCCATCCCTGGGAAGACTTCGCCGAATGCTTTGCTCACTATCTCCACATCGTCGACACCTTGGAGACTGCACGCGCCTTCGGCATCGCAATTGATCCCCGCGGCCATGAAGAGATGGCGGCGGAGGTGGATTTCGATCCCTACCGGGCAGCAAGCGCCGATCAGCTTGTCGACGAATGGGTGCCGCTCAGCGTTGCGATCAACTCGATACAGCGCAGCATGGGGCAGCCCGATTCCTACCCGTTCGTGCTGTCAGCGCCGGTGGTCGCCAAGCTCGAATACATGCATCAGCTGATAGCGGGGGTCCCGCAACAAGCAGCAATGTAGCTTGGGTCGCCGGATTAGGCGCGTTTCGTCAGCGGGAACCGCTCCTTTAGCAGCCGCAAGACGGACTCCGATGCCATGGGCGGCCCGAAGAGGTAGCTTTGCCCAAAGGTGCAGCCCATCTTGGCAAGCTCGATCGCATCCTCGTTGGACTCGATCCCCTCGGCAACCACCTTCATATCCAGTTCGCGCGCCATGGCGATTGCCGAACGAAGCACGGTCGCCTTCTTGTCGCTGCTGTCACATACCATCGTCTTGTCGAGCTTGATCGTGTCGAACGGGAAGCGCGTCAGATAGGCGAGGGAGGAGTAGCCGGTTCCAAAATCGTCAAGCGCAAGGCCAAGGCCCATTTCCCGCAACTTCTCAAGGACGAGGCGGGCCTGCTCCGGATTCTCCATGACCATGGATTCCGTCAGCTCGAGCTTCAGCCGCGACGGGTCGCAATGGGTTTTCGCCAGCACCGAACGGACGTCTTCGTAGAGCTCGTTGTTCAGCAGCTGGGCACTCGAGAGGTTGATCGAGACGAAGATCGGCAGCTCGCCGGTCTGGTTCTCCCAGCCCATCAGGTCGTTTGTCGCCTGCTCTAGTGCAAAGAGGCCGAGCATGTCGATGATGTCGGATGTTTCTGCGATCGGAATGAACTCCGAAGGCGGGATGCTGCCACGCTTCGGATGCTCCCAGCGCATCAACGCTTCGAAGCCGGCGATCTCCACGTCTTCCAACCCGGCGATCGGCTGGTAGACCATCGACAGTTCTTTGCGCTCGATGGCGCGTCGGAGGTCGGATTCGAGCTGCAGCCTGTCGGCACCGAAGTCGCGGAAGGCGGGCTGGAACGGCTCGACGCGATTGCCCCCGGCGCGCTTGGCGCGGTACATCGCAAGCTCCGCGTCGCTGAGCATCCCGGCGGCGCTTTCCTGCTGGTCGACGAAGGAGGCAAGCCCGATCGACGCGGTCAGGATGATTTCGCGATTGGCGAAATTGATCGGCACCATGATCGCCTTGCTGATCGCATCAGCGAAGTCGGCCACCTTCGTCGGGTCGCGCTCTGACGTCAGGATCAGGCCGAACTGGTCGCCGGAAAGGCGTGCGAGCGTGTCCTGCGGCTTGAGAAGACGGCGCAGGCGTCGCGTGAGCGCGATCAGGATATTGTCGCCGGCGGCGATCCCCAGCGTATCGTTTACCAGTTTGTAGCGATCGATATCGATCACCATGACGGTCGGGCGCAACGTTTCGCCGCCCGGCGCCAGCGCAAGCACGGCCTGCAGGCGATCGAGGAACAGCTGTCGGTTCGGCAAGCCCGTCAGGTTGTCGTGCAGCGCGTCGTGCAACAGCCGCTCGACGGAATTCTTCTGTTCGGTGACGTCGACGATCGTCCCGACGCAACGGATGATCTCGCCGTTTGAGCCGAGCACAGGTCGGGCTCGGATGAGAAGCCAGTGGAAGTGACCGTCTTCCGCCCGGATGCGGAACTCGTGGTTCAGGCGACCGCGGCGATGCTCAAGCAACACGTCGAGCGTCGCCCGGAAGCGGTCACGGTCATCGGGATGGAGCCGTGGCAGCCAGTTGCGTGCAGCGCCATGCATTGCGCCAAGGGGTAGGCCGAGCTTAACGGAAACGTCCGGGATGGTGACAACGCGGTCGCGTGCCACATCCCAGTCCCACACCATGTCGCCGGAGCCGGTCAGGGCCAGCGATTGACGCTCCAGATCGGAAAACAGCCCTTGTTGAAATGCGCCGCCGGCAAAGGCGTGCTGCATCACGGTAAAGCCGATCAGGAGCACGATGAGAACAAGGCCGCCACCGAGGGCCGGCTGGATGATATCGTTGTCGAGCCGGCCGGTAATTGTCAGCCAGGCTCCGAAGATCCAGACGAGGATCAGCGCCCAGGCCGGGACAAGAAGAATGGCGCGGTCATAGCGGTTGAGACCGAGATAGACGATCAAGAGCAGACCCATCGTTGCGGTCAGCGCAAACGACAGGCGCGCAATGCCGGCGGCGATTGCCGGGTCGTAGATCGCGACGCCGAAGAGCAATGCCAGACCAAGCACCCAGGCAAGCGTCAGGTAGCCGAGGTGTGTGTGCCATCGGTTGAGGTTCAGGTAAGTGAACAGGAAGATGACGAAGCTCGAGGCAAGCGCAACTTCGGCGCAGGCGCGCCATATTCGCTGGTCGGTCGAAGCGATGCTGATGAGCTTGCCGAGAAAGCCGAAGTCGACGCAGATATAGCCAAGCACCGCCCAGGCTAGTGCTGCCGTTGCCGGCAGCATCGACGTTCCCTTGACCACGAACAGGATCGTCAGGAACACCGCGAGCAGGCCGGCAATGCCGAGCACGATGCCGCGATAGAGCGTGAACGCGTTGATCGTGTCCTTGTAGGCGTCCGGTTCCCAGAGATAGATCTGCGGCAATTCCGGCGTCGTCAACTCCGCAACGAAGGTGATGACCGCGCCGGGGTTGAGCGTGATGCGGAAGACATCCGCCTCGTCGCTCGGCTGCCGGTCGAGTGCGAAGCCTTCGCTCGGCGTAATGGCGATGATGCGCTCGGAGCCGAGATCCGGCCAGAACAGCTTCGAATTCACCAGGCGGAAGTGGGGAGCCACAATCACCCGTTCAAGCTGCTCGTCGGAGACGTTGGCAAGCGCGAAGACGGCCCAGTCGCCCTGGTGATTGTCGGAGCTGGCACGTACCTCAATACGGCGGCGGATACCATCGGCGCCGGCAGCGGTCGAGACCTGAAAGGCCTCACCTTGGTTGGCGTAGATTTCCGTGGTGGCGGTCAGATCGAGCGCGGTATCGTCACGGGAGATCTTGACCGGCTCGGCTGCCTGAACATGACCTGCCGCTAGCAAGAAGGCCGACAGGAAAAGAGCTGCGATCACCGCGATCAATCGTCCGGCCGGTGATGAGAGCAGCATGCGATTGTTAGTCATCGGCTGTCGGTTGTCCTGCCTTTATCCGTGTCGGTGGCGAGCAATGAGAACATCACGTGGTCGTGCCACTGACCGTTGATTTTCAAGTATCCGCGCAGATAGCCTTCCCGCTGAAACCCGGCTTTTTCAAGCAGGCGGATGCTCCGAGCATTGTCTGGAATACAGGCTGCTTCAATACGGTGCAACTCAAGCCCTGTGAAGATGTAGGGTATAACCAATTGAAGTGCGGCGAACATATGGCCCTGGCCGGCATATGCCTCCCCCATCCAGTAGCCGATCATGCAGCTCTGTGCCGCGCCTCGCCTGATATAGCCGATGGTGATTCCACCCAGGAGTGTCATGCTCTCCTTGTGGAATAGGAAGAGTGGGATCGCCTGACCGGAGGCGTATTCCTGCTTGCCGCGGATGACGCGGGCGCGGTAAGCGCCCTCCGTCAATTCGTCGCGGCGCCAGGTCGGCTCCCATGGTTCCAGAAACTGCCGGCTTGCCACCCGCAGCTTGTGCCACTGGTTGAAATCCTGGTAGCGCGGCAGGCGCAGGACATAGTGCTCGTTCTCGAGTTCCACTGCGTCCGGCTGCCGCGACAGGAACCGAAAAACCGATTTTGGCATCGATCACCCCCGGCAGGATGGACGTCGGATCAGACTAGGGCCTGTTTGCTCTGAGGAGCAGGCGATGAAAGAGACGCGGCAATGTCCTCCATCGGAGCCAGGTGTTCGAGCGGACCGATGGCCGAGAGGGTCGGCACGGTGTCGAAGAACAGGCGTCCTGCAAGATCCGTCAGCCGCTCGACCGTAATGCCTTCCAGTCGTTCCATCATCTCCGAGTTGGAGATCGGGCGACCGTAGAGCATCATCTGCCGTGCAATCTGGCCAGCGCGGGCTGCCGGGCTTTCCTGGCCCATCAGCAGTTGCGCGCGGATCTGTGCGCGGGCACGTTCGATTTCCTTCTGCTCGATCAATGCTGCCGACTTGTGCAGTTCGTCGATGATGACGGGCACGAGCTCCGGAAGGTTCTCGCCGCCTGTCGCCGCGTGGATGCCGAAGATGCCGGTATCGGAAAAACCCCAATGGAAGGCATAGATCGAGTAGCAGAGGCCACGGATTTCGCGCACCTCCTGGAACAGCCTCGACGACATGCCGCCGCCAAGGATGTTGGCGAGAATCTGCGAACAGTAGAAGTCGCGGGCGTGATAGGCCTTGCCTTCGAAGCCGAGCAGGATCTGCGCATCCATCAGGTCGCGCGTCTCGCGGATGTTGCCACCGATGTACTTCGCCGCTTCCATCACAGGTGGAGCGGAGGGAGTCGTCGGCAGGCTGGCAAAACGCGTTTCGACCATGCGGACGAATTCATCGTGCTGGACCGCGCCGGTCGCAACGACGAACATCCGGTCGGTCGTGTAGTTGCGGCTCAAGTATCCACGGATCTGCTGGGGCGTGAACGAAACCACCGTCTGCGGCGTGCCGAGAATTGCCCGGCCAAGCGTCTGGTCGCGATAGGCGGTTTCGGAAAATTTGTCGAAGACGACGTCGTCAGGAGTGTCGTTTGCGGCGTTGATTTCCTGCAGGATGACCTGCTTCTCGCGCTCGAGTTCTTCTTCCTCGAAGGCCGATTCCGTCAGGATATCGGCAAGGATGTCGACTGCGAGCGGCACATGATCCTTGAGGACGCGGGCATAGTAGGAGGTCGTTTCCGTGGACGTCGCAGCGTTGACCTCGCCGCCGACATCCTCGATCTCTTCGGCTATTTCACGCGCGCTGCGGCGTGCCGTGCCCTTGAAGGCCATGTGTTCGAGCAGGTGGGCAATACCATGCTCGTCCGTCGTTTCGTTACGCGATCCTGATTTGATCCAAACTCCCAGCGCAACGCTTTCCAGATGCGGCATGGTCTGTGTGACTACTGTCAGCCCGGATTTGAGCCGGGTGCACTCAACTGTCATTGGCTATCTTTCTGCGCCTGCAATACTTAGGCCCGGGCGTGCTCGCCGATGAAGGTCTCAATGGCTTTGAGCTCAGGCTTGATGATCTGAAAGCGCTCCTCCTTGTGCATCAGATCAGCAAGCCACGTCGGAAGCGCGGGGTCAATACCGGAGGCCGATTTTACGGCAGCGGGGAATTTTGCCGGGTGTGCGGTGGCGAGCGTCACCATCGGCGTGTTCGGCTTCTCGTGCTTTCCCGCAACGAAGACGCCGATCGCCGAGTGCGGATCGAGGAGGTAGCCGGTTTCGGCATGGGTTTTCTTGATGGTCTCGGCGACCTGCTTCTCGCTGGCACGGCCGGCGCGGAAGTCCTTCTTGATGAAGGCCAGGGCATCTTTCGAAATCTCGAAACCGTTCGATTGCTTGAGGCTGTCCATGGCCGCGCGAACCTTCGAGGCATCGCGATCGTAGGCTTCGAACAACAGCCTTTCGAAGTTCGAGGAGATCTGGATGTCCATCGACGGCGAAGTCGTCGCCTTCACGGATTTCATCTCGTAGCGGCCGGTCTTCAGCGTGCGGTCGAGGATATCGTTCTCGTTGGTGGCGACCACCAACTTGCCGATCGGCAGGCCCATGCGCTTGGCGCAGTAACCGGCAAAGATGTCGCCGAAATTGCCCGTCGGCACGGTAAACGAAATCTTGCGGTCCGGTCCGCCGAGCGCGATCGCCGTCGTGAAGTAATAGACGATCTGGGCCATGATGCGGGCCCAGTTGATCGAGTTGACGCCAGAGAGTTTGACGCGGTCACGGAACGGTGCGTCGTTGAACATCGCTTTGACGAGGTTCTGGCAGTCGTCGAAATTGCCTTCGACAGCAAGCGCATGAACGTTGGGGGCCGTGGACGTCGTCATCTGGCGCTGCTGCACCGGCGAGACCTTGCCATGCGGGAACAGGATGAAGATGTCGGTGCGTTCGCGGCCGGCAAAGGCGTCGATCGCCGCCCCGCCGGTGTCGCCGGAGGTGGCGCCGACGATGGTCCCGCGCTCGCCGCGCTTCTCCAGCGCATAGTCCATCAGCCGGGCGAGAAGCTGCATCGCGACATCCTTGAACGCGAGCGTCGTGCCGTGGAAGAGCTCCATGACAAAGCTGTTCGGGCCGGTCTGCACAAGCGGCGCGATCGCTGGATGGCGGAAAGTGCCGTACGCCTCGTCGATCATCGAGCGGAAGGTCTCGTCAGGAATCTCGCCATTGGTGAAAGGCGACAGGATCGCGAATGCAATCTCCTGATAGCTCTTGCCGCGAAGCGCCCGGATTTCCTTCTTGGAGAAGTGGGGCCATTTGCGCGGCACATAAAGACCGCCATCGCGCGCCAGACCCGCCAGCAATGCATCGCAGAAACCGAGGGAAGGGGCTTCGCCGCGGGTCGAGATATAATCCACTGTCGTCATCCTTGATGTGCCGGCCGGAGAAGATCCGGGTTGGAGGGAAAGTATGCCTTACGCTGCATCTCGCTTGCCCTGCCGGCCGTCGCCTGCAATCCCGAAATGTGCATCAAAACGGTTCTTACCCAATCGATTTTTGTTTGCGCCGCTGATATAGACCATCGCAAACTGTCACGAAAGGCCTGCCATCAAGTGATTGGGCCTACCAAAAAACTTTGTGGAGAGGGTGGAATAATCGTGCTTGGCAAGGTCTCGCGTCTCATCGTTTCGGCTTCGCTTGCGGCAATTCTTGCCGGCTGCAACTCGCTTGGTGTCGGCGGCGGAGATGGCGCAACAGCCCCGGCCCAGTCGAACGGCAATGCGCAAGTCATGCCGATGGCGCCCTCCAATCCGTCGTCCAACGACGCTTCGATCGGCACCGCCAAGACTGCATCGGGCGCTACAGCTCCTGTCGTTCAGGGCGCCTGCCCGCAGATGTTCATGAAGGACAGCGACGCGATCTTCCGCACCTATGCGGGCGGCGCCAAGACCGGCGATGCCGAGAAGCTTGCCTATCAGGCATCGATCGGCGACTACACCCGCCAGTGCAGCCTCAACGATACCAACCTGACGATGACCGTGGTGGCGCAGCTTCGCGTCATTGCAGGGCCGAGCGGTTCTGCCGGCAAGGTCACCCTCCCGGTTCGCATCACGGTTTACGACGGTGAGGACGCGCTCTATTCGGAAGTGACGAAATTCCCGGTCGATGTCGGCTCCGGTGCTACGCAGGCTCTGTTCCGCAAGGATGGCATCAAGCTGCCGGTTGGTTCCGGCTCGCTGGTTCGTGTGAATATCGGTTTCGATCAGGGGCCGGTATCGACGAAAAAGAAGAAGGCCTGAGAAACGTCCTTGTTTCCGCTTCGCCTTGCTGGCCGGCGCGGGGAGCGCAGATCGCTTGAAAATCGGCATCGTTTTGAACCCGGCGTCGGGACGGCGCGGAAAGAAGTTGTTCTGGTCGGCGCTGCGGCGTGCCATCGAGGCGCGATTTACCGATCTCAGCCTTCGTGAGACCAAGGGTTTCGGCGACGCCGAGCGTTTCGGGCGGGAACTGGCGGATGACGGGGCCGATCTGGTGATCGCCGTCGGTGGCGACGGGACAATCGGCGAGGTGGCCGGCGGTATTCTGAAGTCGCATCGACCGACTACGGCCTTCTCGTTCATAGCCACCGGGACCGGCTGCGACTTTGCCCGCAATTTCCCGATATCGCGTGATCCTGCCAAGATCGCAGAAGGACTGGTGTCTCCGTCCGTACGGCAGATCGATTCCGGACTGCTGACCTGCGACGACGAGGACGGCGACACGGTCACACGCCACTTCGCCAATATCGCAAGCTTTGGTGTGTCCGGTCATATCGTGCGCGCCGTGAACGAGGCGCGCAACGGTCGGCGCCTGCCCGGGCCGATGGTGTTTCTCTTCCACAGCCTGCTGCAGATCCTGCGCTACACGCCTCGCAATATTCGTCTGAGGCTGGATGGCGAGGACGTCTATGAAGGTCCGATCACGGCGGTTGCCGTTGCCAACGGTGCCTGGTTCGGCGGCGGCATGAAGGTGGCACCTGACGCCGATGTCGCTGACGGCCTGTTCGATGTGGTCGTTATCCGCGGTGCCGGCAGGCTGAAGGTGCTGTCACTTATGAACAGCATCTATAGCGGCGGCCACCTCAGGAGCCCGCTTGTCAGCACCCATCGGGCGCGGCTCGTCGAGGCGTGGCCGATCTGCAAGGAACCGATTCCCATCGACAGCGACGGCGAGGCGCCCGGAAAACTCCCGGCGCGCTTTGAGATGCTCGCTGGTGCGCTCAACCTGAAAATCTAGCGATTGCAATAATGTGCGCCGACGAAACTGAAAAAGCCGCGTTCGAGCGGCCTTTTTCTAAGCGTTTGTCGGGTTACAGCACGCCTTCCCATTCGGCGAGTGCTGCGACGACGCCCGGCAGGTCGCTCATGCGGGAGATGACCGTTTCGGCGCCGGCATCGGTCAACCGGTCGGCATGTGCCGGATAGGTGTGCGATGCACCGGTAAAGCCGATGACGCGCATGCCTGCGGCGCGCGCGGCGTGGACGCCATGAACGGAGTCTTCGACGACAACGGCACGATCAGGCGAAACGCCCATCTGCTTGGCGCCATGCAGGAAAATGTCCGGCTTCGGCTTAACGCGATCGGGACCAAGGTCCTTTGCCGAGAAGATGTGGGGCGCGAAAAGGGGCTTCAGACCGACTTTGCCGAGCATCATGTCGAGCCGCTTGCTGCTCGAGTTGGAGCAGATGCAGCGCTTCAGCTGCAGACGCGAAAGGGCCGCTTCGACACCCGATATCGCCTGCACGTCCTGTTCCAGGCGTAGGTCGAGGAGCTTCTCGGACTTGTCGAGCAACGATGCTGGGATCGGAATGCTGGCCTCGCGCTCGACCTGGAAGAGAATGTTCTGCCAAGTCATGCCGGCAAAGCGCTCGCCCATTTCCTCGATGCTGATCGGGTAACCCGCTTCGGTCAGAAGCTTGGATTCGACATCCGCGGCAATGATTTCGGAATCGACCAGAACGCCGTCGCAGTCGAAGATGATGAGGTCGAAGCCGTCCATTTACTCGCGCCTTGTTTGGGATGATGCCCCTTTACACGATGCCTTGGCGAAGCTCAACCGATAGCAGGGCATGGCTGGATTGCGCGTCGCGGGCGGCTTGGATTTTGCGATTGGTCGCAGCTATTTAGCGGCTGGAAACAGCGCGAGAAATTGCCGTTCGCCTTCCGGAGAGAAGATGATCGAACGGCTTTCAGCCGTGCGACGGGCCCAGCCTTTCTCCAGGAAGCTCGAAAGCAGGGCCTTGCCAAGGCTGCCCGCAAGATGCGCCCGTCGCTCGCTCCAGTCGAGGCAGGAGCGACACATGGGCCGGCGCGACGATTTCAGCGCAGGCATGTCTATGCCGATCCGCTTCAGTTCGTTTTCGCCGCTCTCCGTCACTGCGAGACCGTCACCGAAGGCATCGATCGCGCCTCGAGCAACGAGGCTGTCCAGCATCCGCACGCCGTAGTCGCCGGCAAGGTGATCGTAGCAGATGCGCGCTTTGCGCAGGGCCGGTTCCTTCGGCCCCGGTTTGTGCCGCAGATGGCCGCGCCCGGCGGCGAAGCCCATGATGCTTTCCAGGAACTTCCCGACGCTGTCATCCGCCAGCGCGAAATAGCGGTGGCGGCCTTGCTTGCGCTGTACAAGCAGGTTGCCTGCTTCGAGTTTGGCAAGATGGGTGCTCGCCGTCTGCAGGGTAATGCCGCCAGCGGCCGCAAGTTCAGTTGCCGTCAGCGCCTTGCCACCCATCAACGCCGTCAGCATGTTCGCTCGGGCGGGGTCGCCGATCAGCGCCCCGATCTGGGCTATGTCAGGTCCTTCCTTCATACTTCGATCCTAACCGAAGCATTGTCGTCCGGCAATGTGCGAAAACTGTTTCCAGACAACAAGGAGACGACGATGATTACCTGCTTTATCCGCTATGAGATCGATCCGTTCAAGAAGGAAGCCTTTGGCGAATATGCCCGCAACTGGGGCCAGGCGATTCCGCGTAACGGGGCTGACCTGATCGGCTATTTCGCACCGCATGAGGGCTCGGCGACGACAGCTTACGGTGTCTATAACATCGAAAGCCTCGCAGCTTACGAAGCCTATCGCTCCCGCCTTGCCGGCGACCCGCTTGGCAAGGAGAATTACGAGTTCGCCAAACGCGAACGCTTCATCCTCAAGGAAGATCGCATCTTCCTCAGGAATGCCTCCCTTCCTCATGCAAAGCTGGTGATGCCATGATCGCTGTCATCTTTGAAGTCCTGCCCTTCATGGGCGAACGCCACACCTATCTTGATCTCGCCGGCGAGCTTCGCGGTGAACTGGAAAAGATCGACGGCTTCATCTCGATCGAGCGCTTCGAGAGTCTCACCAATCGCGGCAAGCTACTTTCGCTTTCCTTCTGGCGCGACGAGGAGGCCGTGAAGGAATGGCGAAGCCTTGAAGCACACCGCGCCGCTCAGCATGCCGGTCGCAATGGCGTCTTCGCGGATTACCGTCTGCGGATCGGCCATATCGTTCGCGACTACGGCATGAACGAGCGCACCGAGGCACCCGCCGACAGCCGCAAGGTGCATGACGTCGCGGCCTAGCTGCCTCAGTCGAAAAGGGCGGGGCGGGCATCGTTTGACGACCGCCCCTTTCTACCGCCGAAACTTGCGCTGCGACTTATTTTCTCGAAATCGCTCATCCTTCAGGCTTTGGTAACCAAACTGAGTAACCATAACAGACAGTAAAAAGCGTAATTGTGTATGAGCGAGTTTCCAGATGGCGTCAGTATTTCCGCTTGCCGATCTCAAGGCCTCCGCAAAGCCGGACTCCTGGATCGACACGATCATCAAGGGCGATTGCGTTGCGGCCCTTGAAGCCCTGCCGAACCACTCCGTAGACGTTATCTTTGCCGATCCGCCGTATAACCTGCAGCTCGGCGGCAACCTGCATCGTCCCGACCAGTCGCTTGTCGACGCCGTCGATGACGAGTGGGATCAGTTCGCATCCTTCGAAGCCTATGACGCCTTTACTCGCGCCTGGCTGCTTGCCTGCCGTCGTGTCCTGAAGCCGACAGGCACGCTCTGGGTCATCGGCTCCTACCACAACATTTTCCGCGTTGGTGCGACGCTGCAGGACCTGAATTTCTGGATCCTCAACGACATCGTCTGGCGCAAGACCAACCCGATGCCGAACTTCAAGGGCCGCCGCTTCCAGAACGCGCATGAGACGATGATCTGGGCGAGCCCGAACGCCAAGGCCAAGGGCTATACCTTCAACTACGATGCCATGAAGGCGGCAAACGACGACGTGCAGATGCGCTCCGACTGGCTGTTCCCGATCTGCAGCGGCGGCGAACGCCTGAAGGGCGACGACGGCAAGAAGGTGCATCCGACTCAGAAGCCGGAAGCGTTGCTTGCCCGTGTCATCATGGCGTCCTCGAAGCCAGGCGACATCATCCTCGATCCATTCTTCGGCTCCGGCACGACGGGTGCCGTCGCCAAGCGCCTCGGTCGCCACTTCGTCGGCATCGAGCGCGAGCAGGACTATATCGATGCGGCCTCCGCCCGCATCGAAGCGGTCGAGCCGCTCGGCAAGGCCGAACTCACCGTCATGACCGGCAAGAAGCAGGAAGTCCGCGTGGCCTTCAACGTGCTGGTCGAAAGCGGCCTGATCAAGCCCGGCCAGGTGCTCACGGATGCTAGACGCCGTTACAGCGCGATCGTTCGCGCCGACGGCACCGTCGCTTCCGGTGGCGAGGCCGGTTCCATTCATCGCCTTGGGGCAAAGGTCCAGGGCCTTGATGCATGCAACGGATGGACATTCTGGCATTTCGACGACGGGCAATCCCTGCGCCCGATCGACGAACTCAGGTCCGTGATCCGCAGTGATCTGGCAAAGGCGGAATGACGCGCGCCTCGACCTGATCGAGACTCCCTTCTTCCGGTGTTTTGTACCTCCAGTTACGGAAGAAGGCCTGGCGCCCGGGGATCAACACCCCCGGGCGCTCTTCATTTTGGCTCGCGCGAAAGCGCAATTCCGTGTCATGTATCGGCCGCTGATGATCCGAAGCAGGCAAGGAAGCCGCCATGTATCTTGCGATCATACTGTTGCTGATGCTTGTCCTGCCGCTGGGTTCGGTTGTTGCCGAAGCGCTGTGGAGCACGGATGCCAACATCGTCTTTCTGGTCGGAAAGTGGTTCGTCTTCTGGGGCGTAGGGCTGCGGTTGCTTGTTGCCAGCCTGAAGCAGATCCTCAATCCGGCCTTCACCGCTGAGACTATTTTCGGTGTGACCGATCACAAAGCCCAGTCACTGGTGCAGGAGATCGGCTTCGGCAATATGTCGATCGGCATGCTTGGCGTGCTGAGCTTCTTCGAGCCACAGTGGGTCGTCCCGGCAGCGATCACCGGCTGCCTGTTCTTCGGGCTTGCCGGTCTCAAGCACCTTCTCGAGCCAGGGAGAAACAGGTCGAGAAACATCGCGATGATCTCCGACCTGTGGCTCTTTTTCGTGCTCGCCTTTTATCTCTCGGCAGCGTTCTTTCAGAACGCCTGATAGTCTTTCACTTCGACGTGGGTGACACGGCCGTCTTCGTTGAACGTAAGCGTCTCTTCGCCTTCCCGCACCAGGGGCTTGCCCGTCTTGCTGTGCGTCGCGCGAACCGACCATACCGCGCGGGCCGCTTTCGGGCTTACCTTCTCGACCAGTGTGTCGATCGCCGTCTGATCAGGGTAGTCGTCGAAGTACTTGCGGAAGGCGACCATGATCTCGTCTCGCCCCGAAAGGCTTCCGACGCCTTTCGAGACATAGGTCGCGTCTTCCGCGAAATAGTTCTCGATCGTCTCGAAATCGAGCGCGTTGACCGCGCCGTGGAAACGCTTGAGTTCCTCAACCGGATCGAATGCCATTGTCAGACCCTCACGCCACGTGCTGCAAGATCGGCGCGCAGCTTGTCGGCGCCAGTGAAAAGAACCGCATCCCAGCCTGCCGCCTTCGCGCCTTCGACGTTGGGGGCCGAGTCGTCGATGAAGATTGTCGCAGCCGGATTGAGGCCGAAGCTCTTCGTATGTGTTTCGTAGATCGCGATGTCAGGCTTGATGAGGCCGACGTCGCCCGAGACCGTTACGCCGCGCGGCTTGGTCAGGAACGGAAAGCGCACTTGTGCTTCGCGGAAGGTGTCCGACGCGAAGTTTGTCAGCATCGTCACGTCCTGGCCATCGGCAATCAGGCCCTCCATGATGGCGACGCTGTCGTCGTATGGATGCGAAACCATTTCGTGCCAGTGCTTGCGGAAGGCGCGAATGTGCTCCTCACGATCCGGATGAACCTCGATCAGCAGCGCTTCGGCATCAGCCCAGGTGCGACCGCGATCCTGTTCAATGTTCCAGTCATGGGTGCAGACATTCTCGAAGAACCACTTGCGCTCGGCCTCATCGGGGATCAGGCGGCTGTACGGAATATCCGGATCGTAATGGATGAGAACTTTTCCGATGTCGAAAACAATATGCTCGATGGGCATCGATTAATCCTTGGCATGTTTGAACGCGAGCGGGATAGCCGCGGTGATTGCTTTTTTCATGACGGTCGGCAACGCCTGCGAGTCAAGATTTGTAACCGGCTCCCACCAACCGTTATCCACTTGAATTCGCGAGGGGATCGCGACGCGGTAGATCGAGAGCCGGAGCTCGAAGTGGGTGAAGACGTGGGTCACGGTTCCGCACGGCTCCCAGGTTGCCGGGAAAGGTCCTGCATCGGCCGACGTCTCGCCGTCCTGCCGCGCCGTCCAGTGGGTCGTCGGTACTTCGGTCATGCCGCCGAGCAGGCCGCTTTCGATGCGACGCCGCAGCAGAACCTCTCCATCAGCCGTGACCGCAATAAAGGCTGCGCCCTGGCGGATCGGCTTTTCCTTCTTGGCGGCCTTGACCGGAAACTGTTCGGGATCATGCAGGCGTAGCGCCTCGCAGGATCCGTTGAAAGGACAGAGAGAGCAGGCGGGACGCTTGGGCGTACAGATCGTCGCGCCGAGATCCATCATAGCCTGTGCGAAGTCGCCCGGCCGATCCTTCGGCGTCAGCAGAGCCACCTTCTGCTTCATGTCAGGTTTGGCAGCGGGCAGGGGCGTGGCAATAGCGTAGAGCCGCGAAATCACCCGCTCGACATTGCCATCCATCACCGCTGCCTGCCGGTTGAAGGCGATTGCCGCCACCGCGGCGGCGGTATAGTCGCCAATCCCAGGAAGCGATTTCAACCCGTCCTCGCTATCCGGAAAGACGCCGTCGTGTTCACGCGCGACTGCTTCGGCGCATTTCTTGAGGTTGCGGGCACGGGCGTAGTATCCAAGCCCGGCCCAAGCCGCCATCACGTCCTCGCTGGGTGCATCCGCGAGATCCTTCACGGTCGGCCAGCGCGCCAGGAAATTGGCGAAGTAAGGCTTCACCGCCGGTACCGTGGTCTGCTGCAGCATCACCTCGGAAAGCCACACACGATAGGGATCGGCCTTGATGCCGCGCGCAGCCATCGGCGGCGAAACCCGCCAGGGCAGGTCGCGGTGGTGGCGATCGTACCAGTCGAGAAGGGGCTTGGCGGCGGGCGCGTCCAGTGTCGTTGATGTCATCATTTGCCGTCGTGAGGGGAAGTGCCCTATACTTGGCGAAGCAATGCCGCGCGATCAAGGCAGTGGCGCCTGAAGGCAGCGCGATGTGAAGGTTTCGATGAGTTATCCACGCAAAGGTGAAAAGCAGATCTCCGAATTGACCAATGGGTTGATCGATCCGGTGCTGGCAAAGCGCGCCGGTATCAACACGGCGCTGCTCGGTTCATGGGATGAGATCGCCGGCGAGGAGTTTGCCGATTGCACGCGGCCGGAAAAGATCGCCTGGGCGCGCGGCAACGACGATGGCAGCTTCCGCCCGGGTGTTCTCACCATCGCTTGCGAGGGTGCACGGGCACTGTTTTTGACGCATGCGCAGGGCGAGTTGGTCCAGAGGGTCAATAGTTTCTTCGGTTTCGCTGCCGTTCACCAGATCCGTATCGTTCAGAAACCTGTCTATCAGGCGGTCAAGCGCTCCCGTACGCCTCCGCCTCTGAAGGGCGCGGCTGCCGCAAGACTCGACGAGATGATGGAAGGGATCGAAGGCGACAAGTTGCGCGAGGCCGTCAAGCGCCTCGGCACGGCGGTGTTGGGGAAGCGCGGTCGCTAGTGCCTTCCGAGTATTGCCGCAGCAATTCTGTCCTCAATTTAATCTGGCGGTCCAACCAAGGTCACAATTCTTTGAAGAGAGTTGGTCAACGGTGCCTTGTTCACGGCATCGAGCCGTTATATCGCACTGTCAGCCACTACTCTGATCCATGGGGAACTTCATGCCGATTTCCGAAATGCAACTGACGAAACGCCAGCTTCTGGGCGGCGTGGCTGCCGCGACAGCGACCCTTGCGGTTTTCAGCACCGCTCAGGCGGCCGCCGAAATCCCGCAGGCTGATGGCGACGTCGACATGGCTGCCGTGCTGAAGCCGGGCGAGTTGCCGGAGATGGCAATCGGCAAGGCGGATGCCCCGGTCAAGATCGTCGAATACATGTCGATGACCTGCCCCCATTGCGCGCACTTCCACGCGACGACCTTCGACGAGATCAAGAAGAAGTACGTCGATACCGGCAAGGCGCAATTCATCATCCGCGAATTCCCCTTCGATCCGCGCGCAGCGGCTGCCTTCATGCTGGCTCGCTGCAACCCGTCCAAGCCGGAAGAATTGAGCACGGCTGAACAGTATTTCCCGATGGTTTCGATGCTCTTCAAGCAGCAGCCGACATGGGCGGCCGCTGAAGATGGCCGCGCTGCACTGCTTCAGATGTCCAAACTTGCTGGATTTACTGAGGATAGCTTCACGAAGTGCTTGACGAACCAGAAGCTGCTGGATGAAGTGAATGCAACACGGGAAAGGGGTTCCAAGGAGTTTGGCGTCAACTCCACGCCTACTTTCCTGATCAACGGCAAGCGCTATTCTGGAGACATGACGGTTGACACCATGTCGGCCCTTATCGACAGCCTGCTCTAAACCGAACCGTATCCAATCGACGGGCGACGGCGGAAGCCGTGCGCCCGTCGATTGCTTTGTGTGGCGCGGGGCCGCCGCATGAAGTTCAACAAGCTTCGCGTCGTCGGCTTCAAGTCTTTCGTCGAACCCACCGAATTCATCATCGAGCGCGGCCTGACCGGTGTCGTCGGTCCGAATGGTTGCGGCAAGTCGAACCTCGTCGAAGCGCTCCGCTGGGTGATGGGCGAAAACTCCTATAAGAATATGCGTGCGTCCGGCATGGACGACGTCATTTTCTCCGGCTCCGGCAACCGGCCCGCGCGCAACACCGCCGAAGTGGCGCTCTATCTCGACAATGCCGAGCGCACGGCGCCCGCCGCCTTCAACGACAGCGACGAAATCCAGGTGACGCGCCGTATCGAGCGCGAGCAGGGATCGATTTATCGTATCAACGGCAAGGAAAGCCGTGCCAAGGATGTGCAGCTTCTCTTCGCTGATGCCTCGACCGGTGCCCGTTCGCCGTCAATGGTCGGGCAGGGGCGTATCGGCGAGCTGATTTCGGCAAAGCCGCAGGCCCGCCGCCAGCTGCTTGAAGAGGCGGCCGGCATATCAGGCCTGCATTCGCGTCGCCACGAAGCCGAGCTTCGTCTGCGGGCTGCCGAAAGCAATCTCGAACGCCTCGATGACGTGACCTCGCAGCTCGAAAGCCAGATCGAGAGCCTGAAGCGTCAGGCCCGTCAGGCAAACCGCTTCAAGTCGCTGTCCGCTGATATCCGCGCTCGCGAGGCATTGCTCCTGCATATTCGATGGGTTCAGGCCAAAGAGGCGGAAGCCGAGGCGGACAGTGCGCTCAATCAGGCCACTGTCATCGTTGCCGAAAAGGCGCAGATGCAGATGGAGGCTGCCAAGGCTCAAGGCATCGCGAGCCTCAAGCTGCCGGAGTTGCGCGAAGGCGAAGCCCGGGCGGCTGCAGCGTTGCAGCGCCTGCAGATAGCCAAGACGCAGCTTGAGGAGGACGCCAACCGCATCCTGCGCCGTCGCGACGAACTGACCCGGCGGCTGACACAGCTTGGCGAAGACATCCGCCGCGAGGAACGGCTGGTGGAAGACAACGCCGCAATTCTGGCAAGGCTCGATGCGGAGGAGGCTGAGATCACCGAGATCCTCGCCGATTCCGGTCGCTTTGCCGAAGAGACGCGCGAGGCCTTCGAGGAGGCTGCGGCGAAGCTCGCAGACAGTGAACGCATTTTTGCAGCGCTGACGGCCGAACGCGCGGAGGCTGCAGCCGGGCGTAACCAGCTCGAACGGGCGATCCGCGATCTTGCCGATCGCAAGATGCGCCTTGAACGGCAAATGGACGAAGCCAATCGCGAGCTCTCCGCAATCGGCGAAAAGATTGCCAGCCTGCCTGACCCGGACGAGAAGCGGGCCGTGGTGGAGGCTGGCGAGCAGGCGCTTGCTGAAGCGGAGGCTGCGATCCAGGGCGTCGAGCAGGCCCTGGCGGCTGCCCGCCAGACCGAAGCTCTATCCCGATCGCCAGTTGATCAGGCGCGTGCGAAGCTGAACGCCCTCGAAACCGAGGCCCGGACCATTGCGCGCATGCTTGCTGCCGGTGCCGCAGCAGGCGAATTTGCGCCAGCCGCCGATGAGCTTCGCGTCGATCGAGGTTTTGAAACAGCACTCGGTGCTGCCCTCGGTGACGACATCGAATCCCCGCTCGATCCCAAGGCACCGGTTCACTGGTCCGGTAACGGCGACGGGTCAGGAGATCCCGCGCTGCCGGCTGGTGTAACGCCACTGGTTGACTACGTTCGCGCTCCCGCCGCGCTCATGCGCCGCCTGAAGCAGATCGGCCTCGTCACGGATTCCGATGCTGCCGCCCTTGTAAAGGATCTCAAGCCCGGCCAGCGTCTGGTGACCAAAGAGGGTGCCGTCTATCGTTGGGACGGGCATGTCACGGGTGCCGATGCACCGAGCGCGGCCGCGTTGCGGCTGGCGCAGAAGAACCGGCTCGCCGAACTGGAGAGCGAAGCGGCACTTGCCCGCGACATACTCGCCGAAGCAGAAGAGCGCTTGGCGGGCGCTGCCGATGCCATTCGCGTGCAAGAGCAGCGCCTTGGCGAGGCGCGCGAGAAAAGTCGTATGTCCGCGAGGCAACTCTCCGAGGCGCGCGACGCGCTGGCTGTGGCCGAGCGCGCCTCAGGCGATCTTATCCGTCGCCGCGATGTCGTTGCCGAGGCGGTCAGCCAACTTCAGATACAGCTTGAGGATCTTTCGATCCAGGAAGAGAACGCCCGCATCGAGCTGGACGATGCTCCCGATCTGATCGCGATAGACGAGCGGCTTCGCTTGCAGCAGGCGGAAGTCGCGACCGATCGCGGCGCACTCGCCGAAGCGCGCGCCCGCCATGAAAGCCTCAACCGGGAAAACGAGGCCCGCCAGCGTCGCATCGTTGCCATTGGCCAGGAGCGCGAGACCTGGCGCCAGCGGGCTGCCGGCGCTGAGGATCACATCGCCACGCTTCGCGACCGCGAGGAGGAAGCGCGCGAGGAAGCGGCCGACCTCGAGATGGCGCCCGATGAGTTCGACGACAAACGCCGTGCGTTGCTGACCGAACTCCAGAAGGCCGAGGAAGCCCGTCGCCACGCGGCCGATGTGCTCGCCGAGGCCGAACTCGTCCAGCGCGACGCCGACCACAAGGCGGCGACTGCTCTCTCCGAACTTGCCGAAAGCCGCGAGCGCCGTGGCCGTGCCGAAGAGCGCCTGGTCTCCGGTCGCGAAAAGCGGCAGGAAACCGAGGCGCGCATTCGTGAGACCTTGAACGTTGCGCCGCACGAGGCACTTCGGCTTGCAGGGCTGGAGGCGATGCAGGCAGCGCCTGACCTTCGCGAGGTCGAGCGTGAACTCGAGCGCCTTAAGATGGAGCGCGAGCGACTTGGCGCGGTCAACCTGCGCGCCGAGGAGGAGCAGAAGGACCTGAGCGAGAACCTCGAGGCGCTGATCAAGGAGCGGGACGACGTGATCGATGCGATCCGCAAGTTGCGCGGCGCAATCCAGAGCCTCAATCGTGAGGGCCGCGAGCGTCTGATTGCCGCCTTCGATGTGGTCAACGGTCAGTTCCAGCGTCTCTTCACGCATCTTTTCGGTGGAGGCACGGCGGAACTGCAATTGATCGAATCCGACGATCCGCTCGAAGCCGGCCTCGAAATCCTCGCCCGTCCGCCCGGCAAGAAGCCGCAGACGATGACGCTGCTTTCGGGCGGCGAACAGGCGCTGACGGCAATGGCATTGATCTTTGCCGTCTTCCTGACCAATCCGGCGCCGATCTGCGTGCTGGACGAAGTGGACGCCCCGCTGGATGACCACAATGTCGAGCGCTACTGCAATCTGATGGACGAGATGGCTGCCTCCACGGAGACGCGCTTTGTCATTATTACCCACAATCCGATCACCATGGCACGAATGAACAGGCTCTTCGGGGTGACAATGGCAGAGCAGGGTGTATCGCAGCTCGTGTCGGTTGATCTGCAGACGGCTGAACAACTTCGCGAGATCGCCTGAGCAAAGAGCCCAAAAAAGGTCTGCAGGAATAGGCCTTCTTGCCGATTTAGGTAATGTTTTCCTACCGATCTTGTATTAGGGATTACTTCATGTCGTCGCTGCATACCTCGAAAGGGTGTGGGCGCTACAGTTTCCTGTGCGACGCGATTGGAGCAATATCTCTGGCTCTAGCCGTCGCTTAACGGACGGAACCCCCCGTCCGGTTTTCCTGGCCGGACGGATATAAGGCTTTGCGGGACTTTGTTGCAGTCCCGCAAAGCTTTTATTCCCACCTAATCGATACAGTCTGTCGCAGTTTTGTGCATCGCACCATTTCGGCCGCATTTGTCGATTTTCATTTCAACACCAACGGATTAAGTTGATCCGGATTTGGTGTTGGGGGGAATATGACCAAGTGGGTCTACACATTCGGCAATGGCAGGGCGGAGGGTAGCGCTCTCGAGAGCGAGCGCTTGGGCGGCAAGGGCGCCAACCTTGCGGAGATGTGCAATCTTGGCCTTCCTGTTCCTCCCGGTCTGACGATCACCACCGATGCATGCTCCGCTTACTACAAGGACGGGCGACAGATTGCCCACGAACTGAAGGAACAGGTTCGCGCCGGCATCGAGTGCATCGAGGGAATCACGGGCCGCCGGTTCGGCGCGGGCAGTCGACCTTTGCTGCTCTCCGTGCGCTCCGGCGCCCGCGTGTCGATGCCGGGAATGATGGACACCGTTCTCAATCTCGGTCTCAACGACGAGACGGTACAGGCGCTAGGCCATGATGCCGGCGATGCGCGGTTTGCCTGGGACAGCTATCGCCGTTTCATCCAGATGTATGCCGATGTCGTCATGCGCCTCGATCATGACGTGTTCGAGGAAATACTCGAGGACGAGAAGGCCCGCCTCGGGCACGAATACGACACCGAGCTGTCCGCCAGCGAATGGCAGCACGTGGTCTCGCTCTACAAGAGCGTCATTGAGGAAGAGCTGGGCGAGGAGTTTCCGCAGGATCCAGAGGTACAGCTTTGGGGCGCGGTCGGCGCCGTTTTCGCAAGCTGGATGAGCGCTCGCGCCGTCACCTATCGCCAGCTTCACAATATTCCTGAAGGCTGGGGAACGGCGATCAACATCCAGGCAATGGTTTTCGGCAACCACGGCAATTCATCAGCAACCGGTGTTGCCTTCACCCGCAACCCTTCGACAGGCGAAAAATCGCTTTACGGTGAGTTCCTCGTCAATGCGCAGGGCGAGGATGTCGTCGCCGGCATCCGTACGCCGCAGAGTATCAATGAGGAGGGCCGCATCAGCTCTGGCTCCGATCGGCCATCGATGGAAAAGCTGATGCCGGAGGCATTCAGGGAGCTGTCACGCATCTGCGCCGAGCTTGAGGCACATTACCGTGACATGCAGGACATTGAGTTCACCATTGAGCGTGGCAAGCTCTGGATGCTGCAGACGCGCTCGGGGAAGCGCTCCACGCGCGCGGCGATGAAGATTACCGTCGACATGGTGGACGAGAAGGTGATCACGGAGGCGGAGGCCGTGCTTCGGATCGAACCGTCTTCCCTCGACCAGCTCCTGCACCCGACGATCGATCCGCGGGTGTCGCGTGAGGTCATCGGCACGGGTCTGCCGGCGTCACCGGGCGCTGCAACGGGCGAGATCGTCTTCACGGCCGAGGAGGCTGTCACGGCTTCGGAGGAGGGCCGTAAGGTCATACTGCTGCGCGTCGAGACCAGTCCCGAAGATATTCACGGCATGCACGCGGCCGAAGGCATTTTGACGACCCGCGGCGGCATGACCAGTCATGCTGCGGTCGTCGCGCGTGGCATGGGCATCCCCTGTGTTGTCGGTGCCGGCAGCATGCGTATCGACGTTCGCAACGAGCGGCTGATCGGTGTCGGCGTCAACCTGAAGAAGGGCGACGTCATCACCATTGACGGCTCGGCCGGACAGGTGCTGAAGGGCGACG
Organism: Rhizobium cauense; assembly: GCF_019511525.1. GTDB lineage: Bacteria > Pseudomonadota > Alphaproteobacteria > Rhizobiales > Rhizobiaceae > Rhizobium > Rhizobium cauense. The sequence goes on from NZ_JAEUAT010000010.1 coordinate 109,640, forward strand.
TGCAGATGGTCCAGCCGGAGCTTTCGGGAGATTTCGGACGCATCATGCAGTGGGCCGATCAGGCGCGCCGCATGACCGTCCGCACGAATGCTGATACGCCGGCCGACGCGCGCGCTGCTCGCTCCTTCGGTGCCGAAGGCATTGGCCTTTGCCGCACCGAGCACATGTTCTTCGAAGGTGACCGCATCCATCTGATGCGCGAGATGATCCTGGCCGAGGACGAGACTGGCCGCCGTGCCGCGCTTGACAGGCTGCTGCCGGTGCAGCGGCATGATTTCACCAGCCTCTTCAATGTCATGCATGGGCTTCCGGTGACGATCCGTTTGCTCGACCCGCCATTGCACGAGTTCCTGCCGAAGACCGACGAGGAGATCGCGGACGTTGCGGCTGCCATGGGCATGGAGGCCGCAGCGTTGCGCCAGCGGGTCGATGCGCTGCACGAATTCAATCCGATGCTCGGGCATCGTGGCTGCCGTCTCGCAATCTCCTATCCGGAAATCGTCGAGATGCAGGCGCGAGCCATTTTCGAGGCTGCTGTCGCCGCCGCTCATGAGACAGGCGCCGCCGTCGAGCCCGAAATCATGGTGCCGCTCGTCGGGCTGCGTTCGGAGCTGGACTACGTCAAGGAGCGCATCGACGCCATCGCCGGGGAAGTGACGGCAGAGGCGGGCATGCGGATCGACTACCTGGTCGGCACGATGATCGAGTTGCCGCGCGCGGCGCTCCGGGCCCATATCATTGCCGAGGCGGCAGAGTTCTTCTCTTTCGGCACCAACGACCTTACGCAGACGACCTTCGGCATCTCGCGCGACGATGCGTCCGCATTCATCCCGACCTACCAACGCAAGGGGATCATCGAGCACGATCCCTTCATTTCGCTTGATTTCGACGGCGTCGGGGAGTTGATCCGAATCGCTGCCGAACGCGGCAGGCGCACGCGCAACGACATGAAGCTCGGAATCTGCGGCGAACACGGCGGCGACCCTGCATCCATCCATTTCTGTGAGGAAATCGGATTGGACTATGTGTCCTGTTCACCTTTCCGCGTGCCGATCGCCCGGCTTGCAGCTGCGCAGGCCGTGATCACCAACGATAGTGCCGCCAATAGGGGCGACCGTAGTAGGACGGGTCGAGTTCAAACGCCATCCCCATCATGAGCCTGTCGCTGTCATAGCGGTACTGGGCGCGGCGGTAGAGATCGATGCGCTGCAGGCAGCCGGCAAAGCCGTCCGTTCCGTATTTAAAGCCATAGCGCCGGCATTGGTCTTCATCGGCGGCGCGCTGCTGCTCCGGCGATAGCGTCTGGCACGCCGAGAGGCTCACGGCAGTTGCGGCAAGCACAAGAGATAAAACGAACATACGCATCGGGTGAGTCTTCGCAACGGGAACGTTTGACGATCAGATGACGCCAATCCCGGCTTACAGTCAACTAAAAGAATGGCTTAGGGTAAAGGCCGGCTTTTGCGATCGCAACTTGCCGCCGGCCTTTCGCGTGAATGGCTTTGACCGCTCGTCGATCGCCTGTAAGAAGGCGGCTCTGACTACACTGGAAGGCAAGCATGGCACTGCGCGATCGATTTTCGAAGAAACTGACCTGCCCGCAATGCGGTAATAGCGGCTTTGCAGAGGCGTCCGAAAACGACGATCCGAAGCGCAAGCATCCCGGCTTCAACGTCGATCACCTGCCGCGCGGTTTCTTTATCCAGCGCGCGTCAAATCACCAGGAAACCAGCATGATCAAGTGCGAATGCGGACGAAAATTCCCGTTCCGCAGCCTGGCGGAAGCGGCGGCTGAGCGGCACTAGAGCGGAATACCGAAAAGTGTGAGCGGTTTTCGGCCTGAGTCCCGCTCCAGCCCTGATGCCGGTCAGAACCGTTCGAGAACCTTGACGAAGGCGTCGGCGAAGCGGACGAGGTGGGCTGTCGCAGGGTCGGGCGCCTCCATGCGGATCTCCGTGCCGCTGTGATCGAGCACGGCGAGCACGACGCGCATCTTTTCGTTGACCGAGGGGATACGAAGCACGGCGATCCGCTGACAGTCGTCCATCAGGCCTTCGGCCGGAAGGTCGAAGAGGAACTCTCCGCCGGCTTTGGTGGAAGCTACGCGCACCGTCTCGCAGAAATCGGCTTTGCCGTCATATCCGTCGAGCGACAGTTCCAGCTCCAGAAGCTCGATCGGCAGTAATGGATCCGCATGATCGGCCGGCCCCAGCGTCGGTGCCTGGGGTCCCGATGCAGGCTCCGGTGCAATCATTGCCCTTCTCCTGTTGGGTCGGTGCGCGATGGAAGCCGCACAACTGCAGATTAACGAATATCAGAAAATGCTTGCGTACGCCATGTCGTCTTCTTCGTGGATTGCGTGCTTCAAGCCGACACAACAGTTTCAATTTAGGCGAATCTTGCACTAAACAGGTCGAGGACGATTTGCGTGTTCATGCGGGACGCGCCGCTTGCGAGTAGTCGGTAAGTTTGATGGCAATCCGTTTCGACCGCCCCGTTTCAAGTGCCTCCCGCTTTGCGCGGAGGTTCGGGGCATTTGCACTGGTTCTCTGCATCGCGGCCCTGGTCGGCCATCGTTTTGCCGGCCTTGCAACGCCTTACCTGGTGCTGGTTCTGCTCGTCTCTGCCGGCTTCGCGCTCCTTGCGGCCTTGCTTGCCATTGCCGGGCTTCGCAGCCTCTGGCTGACCGGCGCTCAAGGCGGGCTTGATGCGCTGAAAGCCATTATTTTCGCAGCACTTCCGCTTGCGATCGGCGGTATTGCCGTCGAGCGCTATTTTGCGCTGCCGGCAATCTACGACGTGTCGAGCGATCTGGTTTCTGCGCCCGATTGGCTGAAGACCCCGAATGCCGATCAGACCTGGCTGAAACGGAAGCCTGAGGTGACGACGGAGGATCGCGAAAAGCAGGTCGAAGCCTATCCGGAACTGACCGGCCGCCGCTATGACGGGGCGATCGACCGTGTGCTCGAAGCTGTGAAGAAGGTCGCCAAGCAGAGCGGCATCCGCATCACCCGCGCCGAGGGTGATAGTGAGCCGGCCCGCGACCTGGAAGACCGGCCGGCGAAGCCGCAGCCTGACGACGGCGCGGTTGCCGAAGCACCGGAGGCCGTACCGATCCCGACCCCGCGGCCCTATGACGACGACGTGGCGCAACTCATTCGAAGGGCGAACGGCGTGACGCTGCAGGGCGAAACTCGCACGCTGGTTCTCGGCCTGCGTTTCGACATCGTCATCCGGCTGCGCGAAGAAGCGGAAACGACCCTTGTCGATGTTCGCGTCGCCTCGCGCTACGGGCCGCACGACCTCGGCCTCAGCGCCGATATCGCAGAGGACTATCTGAAGGCGCTGGACTCTGAATTGCTCGGTATCGCCGGCAGCTGATCTGCTCCGTGTTGACGTTCGACTGCCGTTCAGCCCAGAAAGCGATCCCTCTGCTCCGGGCTTGGCACGAAGCAGGTTGAACGCCGGCCGGCAATGCGCAATCGGTTGCGGGCGACGAACTCGTAAAGCCTGTCGGCAAGTCCCTGCGGCAACAGCCTGAGGACCTTGACCAGCGACCAGGGAAAACCGAGCCCCGCAGCCATGCGGATCGTCCCTCGCGACTTGAAGTGAGCGCGCCCGTCCTCGATCAGGATGTTGGTTTCGTAGTCGCGTCCGTCCAGCCCGTAGTGCCTGTAGAGTGCTTCCCCGAGCGGCGACTGCGCAGCAAGGAAACGGTAACGCTCCGCTCGGTCATGTTTCAGAACGAACTGGATCCATGCCGAGCAGAACACGCATTCGCCATCGAACACGATAAGCGGTTTGTCATCCGCAAAGGCCGGCACGGTGGTATCGGTGCGATAGCTGTAAGGACCGCGCATGAAGCTAGCTCCGCTTCGCCGGTTGGTACGATCCGAGCAGCGCAGGTGGTCCATCTGTCTCGATTTCGCCGCGCTCGATGAGATCCTCGATATGGGCAAGAACGGAAAGTGCGGCGGCGCCGTGCAGGCGCGGGTCGGTGTCGCGATAGATCACCTTCACCATGTCAGGGATGTTGCGATCGCCGGCACGGATCCTGCCGAGGACGGCGCGCTCGCGCATCCGGCGGTGGGTCTTGAGCGCCCGCATGAAGGAAACCGGTTTGCGCACCGGACCGCCATGTCCCGGGAACAGCACGCGGTCGTGGCGCTCGATCAGCTTGTCGAGGGAGGCCATATAGTCGGCCATGGAGCCGTCCGGTGGCGCAACGATTGACGTGGCCCATGCCATGACATGGTCGGCGGAAAAAAGGATGCCCGTCCCCTCCAGCGCGAACGCGGCGTGATTGGCCGTATGTCCGGGTGTCAGCACTCCCCTCAGCTTCCAGCCGTCGCCCTCGATCGTTTCGCCATCGCCAATTGCAATGTCGGGCCTGAAATCGTGATCCGAGCTCTCGGCAAAGGGATTGACTTCGCCCTGGTGCAACGGTCGGGCGGCGCGGTGCGGCCCTTCGGCTACGATCCGCGCGCCGGTTGCCGCCTGCAGGCGCCGCGAGAGGGGGGAGTGATCGCGATGCGTATGGCTGACGAAGATATGAGTGACCTCGCGTCCGTCGAGCGCTGCCATCAAGGCCTGGAAGTGCGCTTCGTCCTCCGGCCCGGGATCGATGACTGCCGTCGAGCGGTCCCCGACAATGTAGCTGTTGGTGCCGTGGAAGGTGAAGGCGCTCGGATTGTTGACTGTGACGCGCTGCACGCCTGGCGCAACAGGTACCGCTTGGCCATAGGCCGGCTCGAAGGCCAGGTTGAACTCGGGACTTGCCATCTACTTGTATTCGATCTCGATGAAGGACATCGGCTGGTCGCCGGCATTGACGACATTGTGCTCCACGCCGACATCGCGCCGGTAGGCCGCGCCCTTGGCAACATCGACCCTGCGGCTGCCGTCCTTTTCCTCCAGCAGAAACTGGCAGTCGGTCATCGGCACGACGACATAGCCCATCCCATGGGTGTGAATGCCGGTGTCGGCGCCCGGCTCGAAGTCCCAACGCGTGATCCGAACCACAGCATCGTCAAGCAGCAGCGTTGCAAGGGCAGGCGGGCGGGCGCGGTACTGGCTCATCGTCACTCCATCGTCCTGTACGGTCGACGCGAGACCTACCATGGCGTCGCAAAAAGCGCACAGAAATATGCGATCGCCCGAAACTTAATGATTGTGACCGCAGGCGAGCTTTGCTAAGCAGGCGTCGATTTGGCAAGCGGTCTCCGCTTTCAAGCTCTGGTGGGGCGTCGCCAAGCGGTAAGGCACCGGTTTTTGGTACCGGCATTCCCAGGTTCGAATCCTGGCGCCCCAGCCATACCCGTAGTGGTATTTAATCCATCTTGGGCTGCTTAATATTAAGAATTACAATCCTAAAATTGTCCGTGGCGTCACATCAACGATGTTGCCGCCTAGGCACTGTACATCAATTTCCAGAAAGTAACTCCAATGCCGAATCACACTGGATTTATCCAGGAACTCAAAATCCGCTATAAGTTTGCGCCGGTATTTCTCGACGGCGGCTTTATCCCGTTTGTCCCTGAATTTGATACCGGCGTTGACCTAATTATCTATCGTGAGGAAATTGACTTACTAATAAAAATACAATTCAAGAGCAGATGGACCATTGATCGGAAGTACATGAAAAGGAACATAGGGATCGCCTTCCCTGTTGGAGAAGGCCTCTACTTGGTGCCTCATGACGAATTTGTTGAGCATATCGAAAATAATACAACATACCTGACGAGTAGGTCTTGGATGGATGATGGAATTTACCACGGAAAGCGCCATTCGGCCAAATTGCTTGAGTATTTGAAGCCCTTTAAATTGGATGAAAAAGGTCAGAACGAAGCGATTTATAAAAGGTTCGTGCGGCAATAACGGCGTTTCTACAAATATCAAGCCGGTCGCCTACCGATCTTTACTGGCGGGCGACCAGCTAATCTGATTAGTCTTACTGTGCGGGCTTTGCTGGCGCCAGGAACTCGGCGCAATAGGATGGGCCGTTCTGGCCTGGGATATCGCCGACGACGCGGATGCTGCGGATGGTGTAGTCGGAGCTGGTCGCGATTTCAGCCTGGCACCGCAGATACTGCGTCCGGGCTGGCGAGATCTGCTTGCCGCGCTTGCCATCGGCGCCTTCCGCGTATTTCGCGGGCACGCGAACCGTCTTGTAGCCGCCCTTCCACGTGTAGTTGACGCCCGAGCCGTTCTCGATGTCGTTGATCGGCGGGCCGTAGGCGGCGAAGAACTTGCCGGCCGACTGGCCAACCCAGCGGCTGGAGATCGGGTCTGCGGAGGTCTGAACGGTCGTGCAGCCGGCAAGCGCAATGGCAAGCCCAGCCGCGGCAAAGGTGCGGAGTTTCATTCTATCGTCCCTGAAGTTGTCGCGCATTCGACGGCGGGAATCGCTGGTCTGCAACGGTTTCCGCTTGTCCCGCCGAGCGCTTTAGCGTGGAACCCGGCAAAAGAAAATCGGCCCGCCTTCGCAATTGCAAAATTTGCCGAGAGTGTGGCTTTTTGTTCCAGAAAATGTGTGCTTTGTCGCCCTCAGGCGTCTCCGAAAAAATGCGCCGGCTTTTGAATTTTGGTGCTTGCGCAACGGGATGGGCCGGTCTATAGAGGCGCCGCTGGTCACGGAGTGTAGCGCAGTCTGGTAGCGCACCACGTTCGGGACGTGGGGGTCGAGTGTTCGAATCACTCCACTCCGACCAGCCGAAAAGCCCGCGCAAGCGGGCTTTTTTCTTTGCAGTACAATGCCGGATTTGTCTCACGCCGCGAACCAAAAACGCGGTCGGTGAAGCCGCGTGGTCTGCCCATATGTTTGACAGCCGACGGATCGTCAAACCGGCCAATGACCGCAGCCTCCTCCATTTGGTCATCTTGCCTGTCCTTTTTATCTTGAGCACAACACTCACCAAACTCAGCCATGGCTTGCTAGGACTGTTTATGGGCGATCCGCATGAGAAGGCATGGGATGTCGCAATTGTCGGGGCCGGGATGGGTGGCTCTGCGCTTGCCTACTCGTTGGCGTTGTCTGGTCGCCGGGTCCTGATCATCGAGAGAGGCGCGGCGGCGATCGACCGAGGCGCTGGCGGCGTGGACATGCCTGAAGGCGAAGAGTTGATCCGTCTCGGGCAGTGGCCCGACCGCATCAAGGGGACGGTCGATGGCGTGACGAGCGCCTTCCTGCCATCGCTTGGCTGCGGTCTCGGCGGCTCCACACTGCTCTATGCCGCAGCCTTGGAGCGCTTCCAGCGCGACGATTTCCAAACGCCGGCGGACGGAGAGGGAAGGGCTCCGGCATGGCCGGTTCCCTATGATGACATGGCGCCTTTTTACCGCGCGGCGGAAGAGCGTTTCCAGGTGCGCGGCGGGTTCGATCCCTTGCAGGGGCCTGGCGATCAACTCTGGGATCCTGATCCTCTCAATGCGTGCGATCGTCACTTCTTTCAGTCGTTGCGCCACAACGGCATGCATCCCTATCGGCTGCATGTCGCCGATACCGTCCATCCGGACGGGGGGAAGATGAATGCGCGCGACGCATTTCTCGAGCCGGCGCTCGAAACGGGCAATGTGAGCATACTGACGGATTGCATCGTCGAGCGGATTGAAGCCAACGGCGCCAATGTGACGGAGCTTCTTTGCCGGAGCAAAGGACACGAGTTCAAGGTGAAGGCGGGAGTTTACGCCCTTGCTGCCGGTGCCCTTTCAACTCCGGTTCTGATGCTCAACTCGGCAAGCCCGATCTGGCCCTCCGGCGTTGCGAACTCGTCGGGCATGGTCGGTCGCAACTTGATGTTCCATCTTTCCGATTTTATCGCGGTTTGGCCGCGCCGGGGCACCCGGGTGCGCTCACCGACGAAGGCAATCGGCCTGCGTGACTTCTACTCGCATCAGGGAAGCAAACTTGGGCAGATACAGTCTACGGGTCTGACAGCCGGTCGCGGCAATGTCCTGCACTTTCTCAGAGGGAAGCTTGAGCGTAGCCGGCCGGGCCTGTTCAGGCTGGTGAAACCGTTTTTGCATATTCCGGCGATGCTGGGCTCCCTGCTTTTCGGAAGGGCGACGATCTTTGCGTCGATTATGGAAGACTATCCCTATCCCGAGAACCGCGTTGTCCCGGGCGGAGACGCGCCATGCGATATTCACTTCCACTATACCGTCCACGAGGAATTGAAGGAGCGCATAGGACGTTTCCGACATCTCTATCGCGCGGTTTTTGCAAGGCACCGCATGGCAGTGCTCAGTTCGGGCGTCAGCCTGAACCTTGGCCACGCCTGCGGCACCTGCCGCTTCGGCGATGATCCGAAAACATCAGTCCTCGATAAAAACAACCGTTCGCACGATATCTCCAACCTGTTCGTCGTCGACGGCTCATTCTTCCCGAGCAGCGGCGGCACGAATCCGAGCCTGACGATCGCCGCAAATGCCTTGCGGGTCGGCCTTTTCATGGCGTCGCTTTTTGCCGGAGGCGAGTTCTGCGCGGCTCCGATCGGAGAGCCAGGCGCGGCGATGGAGCCGGAAGTTCAGGCCTGACCTTTGAGTCGCAAATGGGCCTTCATATGTCGCCTTTCGGTATCCATGAAAATAAGCTTGGACTAAAGTAGCAACCTTCACATCAAATATATCAGGGCAAGCACGCTTCTGGCGGGCGAGGAACAGTGCATGAAAGCCTCAGAATACAAAGCTGCGGTTGCCGTCACAGGACTGAGCGCCGCAGGTGTCGAACGGCTCTTCGGAGTCGACCATGTGACAACGGGACGCTGGGCATCCGGCGAGCAGGAAGTGCCACGTGCGGTGGGTTTGTCCCTGCTATTGATGGCGGCGGCGAACGTCTCGGTCACCCAGGCGCAGATATTGGCCGATGGCGCCGACATCCGGCTGGCCAGGATTGCCTGATCCCATGACATCCGTCTATGCGCGTACGTCGCTCCAGTCTGTGACCGGGACGACCCTATGCACCGAGGATTGCATCGATCTGCGCAATCAAGGTCGCATAGGTCTCGATGTGTCGGTGATACTCGTTGCGAATCTGCTCAGTGATGTCGGAAAGCGGTCCGCCGCCCTCGGAGCGGAAGTGCTTGACCTCATTCTCGCTCATTGACTGGAGGCTGTCCTCATACTCCTTGATCCGCTGGGTATAGTCTTCGCGAAGTTTTTCCAGGCTCATTTGATCTCTCCTGCGACCGGGCGGCCGGCTCGCAAATCTTACGGTTGCCTAGAAGAGATGCGGCGCTTAAAGCAGGTTGACAATCCCAGTCCGCGAAAAGTGAACCAATGAGCAGCTCGAACTTCTACTCCGACATGGGCGGCCTGCCGCCGCAGACCGAACTCCTGTCCAGCAAGGCTGTGTTCACGACGGCCTACGCCGTCATCCCGCGTACGGTGATGACTGATATCGTCACCAGTTACCTTCCGCATTGGGAGGGGACGCGCGCCTGGGTGATTTCCCGCCCGATGACGGGTTTTTCCGAGACCTTTTCGCAATACATCATGGAAGTGCAGCCGGGTGGCGGCAGTGACAGGCCGGAGCCGGAGAAGCGTGCCGAAGGCGTGCTCTTCGTCGTCGAAGGCGAGATGACTGTCGAGTTCGAAGGAACGGCCCACGCCATGCGCACCGGTTCCTTCGCCTTCCTGCCGGCCGGTTCCCGCTGGACGCTGCGGAACGGAAGTGCCGCGCCGGTGAAGTTCCACTGGATCCGCAAAGCCTTCCAGGAAGTCGAGGGCCTGGAGCCGCCGCCGGCGATGTTCACGCATGAGGACGAGCATCCGCCTCAGCCGATGCCGGACACCAAGGGCGTGTGGGCAACGACACGTTTCATCGATCCAGCCGACCTGCGCTACGACATGCACGTCACCATCGTGACGCTCGAACCGGGCGGGGTCATCCCCTTCATGGAGACGCACGTCATGGAGCATGGCCTCTATGTGCTTGAGGGCAAGGCCGTCTACCGTCTCAACAAGGATTGGGTCGAAGTGGAAGCGGGCGACTTCATGTGGCTGCGCGCCTTCTGCCCGCAGGCCTGCTACGCCGGGGGCCCCGGTCGCTTCCGCTATCTGCTCTACAAGGACGTCAACCGTCACATGCCCTTGTGGTAGGCGGTACGCGAGATAAAAAGAAACGGGGCCGATCGGGCCCCGTTTTCGTTTTTCTTAGATGTCGCTTGCCGCATTCGACCAGAGATCGGCGGCCTCGGCGGCGGTCATGCGCCGCACCTCCGCCTCGTGGCGGCGGTTGGCGAAGAGTTCACTTGCCATGATCTGGTCGGCAAGATCGGCCGGCAACGACAGGATCACGCGGGCGTCGCCGCCGTGAATACCACCGAGCTCGCTGCGCTTTCCTGATATCATGCCGCCGGCGACCGTGTTGTTGGTCTCGGGGTCGATCAGGATGAAGGAGCCGGACGCGCGGTTCTGCTCGTAGGGATCGAAGATCGCCTGTTCGTCGAAGGCGAGGCGTACCTTGCCGATCGCGTTCATGTAGAGCGTATCGACAGGAGCCCAGGCGCCGGTCTTCAGCTCGAGCTGAGCCAACGGCTGCACCTGCACGCGTTGACGGCGGCTGCCGCTCTTCAGCCAGTAGCGCTTGCCGGCTTCGATGCCCTCAGGCTGCAGCGCCACGATCTGTGCGTCGAACGACACGCCGACCTGCGGCTGGCTGTCGATCGAGACGATCATGTCGCCGCGTGCAACGTCGACCTGACGGTCGAGAACCAGCGTGATCGCGTCGCCGGCAACGGCAGCGTTGCGCACCAGATCGAAGGTGACGATCTTGGAAACGTTGGCAACCATGCCCGACGGCAGGATCATGACGCTGTCACCCGGCTTGACGGAACCGCCGGCAACAGTGCCCTGGTAGCCACGGAAGCTCTCGCCCGGGCGCGAGACGCGCTGTACGGAGAAGCGGAAACCGGTCGCCTGCGAGGAGCGGACGGTGGCAAGTTCGAGCGTTTCGACCAGCGTCGGGCCGGCATACCACGGCATCGATGCTTCGCCGGAGTAGACGACGTTCTCGCCCTTCAGGGCCGACATCGGGATCGCGGTGATCTGCTTGACGCCGAGCGACAGCGCGAATTCGCGGAACTCGTGCGTGATCTTCTCGAAGCCGGCGCGGTCGTAGTTCGTCAGGTCGATCTTGTTGACGGCAAGCACGAACTGCTTGATGCCGAGCAGCGAGGCGATCGTTGCATGGCGACGCGTCTGCTCCAGAATGCCGGCGCGTGCATCGACGAGCAGGACGGCGAGATCGGCGGTGGAGGCGCCGGTCGCCATGTTGCGGGTGTACTGCTCATGGCCGGGCGTGTCGGCAACGATGAACGAGCGCTTGTCGGTCGAGAAGTAGCGATAGGCGACATCGATGGTGATGCCCTGTTCGCGCTCGGCCTGCAGGCCGTCGAGCAGCAGCGCGAAGTCGGGCAGGCCGAGATCGTTCTGCTTGCCGGTGGAATCGCGTTGCAGCGTGGCGGCCTGGTCTTCCTTGACTGCCTTGGTGTCCCAAAGCAGGCGGCCGATCAGGGTGGACTTGCCATCATCGACGCTGCCGCAGGTGATGAGGCGCAGCGGTCGCGAGTCGCGGGTCGCCGTCGCGGGTTCTGCGGCGGGCACGGCGAGGGCGTGTGCGGCGGTTACGGCTGCGGTCATCTCAGAAATATCCTTCACGCTTCTTCTTTTCCATGGAACCGGACTGGTCGCGGTCGATGGCGCGGCCCTGTCGTTCGGAAACCGTGGCGATTTCCAGCTCCGCGATGATGTCTTCAAGGGTGGTGGCGGTCGAGCGGATCGCGCCCGTCAGCGGGAAGCAGCCGAGCGTGCGGAAGCGGATGGAATCCTCCTGCTTCGTTTCGCCTGGCAGCAGTTCAAGCCGCGGATCGGAGGCAGCAATCATCATGCCGTCGCGCTCCACATAGGGGCGCTTTGCCGCGAAATAGAGCGGCACGATCGGAATGTTTTCCGCCTGGATGTAGCGCCAGATGTCGACCTCGGTCCAGTTCGACAGCGGGAAGACGCGAACGCTTTCGCCCTTGCGGATCTGGCCGTTGTAGACGTTCCAGAGCTCGGGGCGCTGGTTGCGCGGATCCCAGCGATGGTCAGGCGTGCGGAAGGAATAGATGCGCTCCTTGGCACGGCTCGCTTCCTCGTCGCGGCGGGCGCCGCCGAAGGCTGCATCGAACTTTCCGGCGTCGAGCGCATTGCGCAGCGCTTCCGTCTTCATGATGTCGGTGTAGCGCGCCGAACCGTAGGTGAACGGCGTGATGTTCTCGGCCGTGCCGCGCGGATTGATGTGCTCGATCAGGTCGAGATCGTACTTCTTGACGATCTCGTCGCGGAACGTAATCATCTCCGCGAACTTCCAGCCGGTGTTGACGTGCAGCAGCGGGAAGGGGACGCGGCCGGGGTAGAACGCCTTGCGCGCAAGATGCAGCAGGACCGACGAGTCCTTGCCGATCGAGTAGAGCATGACGGGCTTCTCGAACTCGGCTGCGACTTCGCGGAAAATGTGGATCGCTTCGTTTTCAAGCGCCTTCAAATGCGGGTCGAGCGGCGGCTTGGCGCTCTGGGGATTGTTGAGTTCCGTATCCGGACGGCTATCGGGCATTTCTAACTCCAGACTTCGATCATTCCAGGACGGGAGGCCTCCGGAACGAGGTGCATTTCAGACTTCGAGGAGCGCAGGCGGGAAGCCGCGCTCCGATCCCGAAGTCGACGGGTTACTGTTGTGCGGCGATCGCTGAGGCTTCTTCAGCCACATGCAAACCGCATTCACGCTTCTCGTCCTGTTCCCACCACCAGCGGCCGGCGCGTTCCGGCTCGCCGGGCTTGATCGCCCGCGTGCAGGGTTCGCATCCGATCGAGGGGTAGCCACGGGCATGCAGTGGATTGACCGGCACGCTGTTGTCGGCGACGTAGGCCTTGATGATGTCGAGGTCCCAATCGGCAAGCGGGTTGACCTTCAACAGGTGGCGTTCGGCGTCATACTCGGCAAACGGCGTTTCGGCGCGGTTGGCCGATTGGCCGCGGCGCAGACCGGTGATCCAGATGGTTGCCCCATCGAGTGCGCGCGCAAGCGGCTTCAGCTTGCGCACGCCACAACAGGCATGCCTGGCTTCGACGCTTTCGTAGAAGCCGTTCAGGCCATACTTCGCGGCATAGGCGTCGATATCGGCCTGTTCAGGCTCGTAGCGGCTGATGTGGATGTCGTATTGCTTCTCGGTCTCGTCGATCAACGCAAGCGTTTCCGGAAACAAGCGTCCGGTCTGCAGCGTTGCGACATCGATCGGCAGGCGGTGATTGCCGATTTCGGCCGTGATCACCTGGTCCTCGATGCCGAGGGAGGTGGTAAAGACAACGCGGCCGCCAAGACCGGCAACGAGCGACAGACGCCCGGCAAGGTCAAGGCCTGCTAGTTTCGCATTCAGCGTTTCCGCTTCAGCGTTTGGGTTGGCAGCAACAGTCATGGGGATCCTGTCCTTGATGTTGGCCGGAGTATCGCAGGTCAGGCTTGGATCGGACAGAAAAACGGATTTCGAAAGCGGGCGCGATAGGAGCAAATATCTCTCCCCGGCCGCTGCAATGCGGAAAAGCAGCCGCACCGGCGGTCATTTGCCGTCGGTCGATCCAATTGTCTATTGATTTAGTAGAGTAACACGTTGCCTGTCAATCGGAAATGTGAATTGATGACATCGGGGACGCATTTTGCAGTAGATTTGAGGCATTGGTGAGGGCAAAAAAACAAGGCCAAAAACCTTGTCTCTCAAGGGCTTCGCAGGTTCGTTCAAATTCCGTTCATGCTGCGTGTGCCATAGAGACAGTATCGAGCTTGCGGTGGGTTGGTGATTCCGCCCGCCATGTGTGTGTCGACGGTCGAAAATGATTACGCAGAAGGCAAAATATGCGCTCAGGGCGCTGACGGTATTGGCTGAAGCCGATCGCGGTGAACCTGTGATGATTTCCGACATTGCGGCGCAGCAGAAGATACCGAAGAAGTTCCTCGAACAGATCCTGCTGGACCTCAAGCATCAGGGCATCGTCGCCAGCCGTCGCGGCAAGACGGGCGGCTATCTCTTGCTGAAACCGGCCGACATGATCACTTTCGGTGAGGTGCTGCGCATCATCGACGGCCCGATCGCGCCGCTCCCCTGCCTCTCCATTACCGCTTATCGCAAGTGCGATGACTGCGACGGCGAGCAGAACTGCGAGATTCGCCACGTCTTCGCCAAGGTCGCCGATGCCACCCGCAAGGTGCTGTTCTCGACCACGATCGCCGATGCCGTCGCGCCCGCAAGGGGCGCTCAGGTCACGCGACTGCTGGCTTAGGTCGCGATCTGTCCATTGGCCTCGTGCCCACTGCTGCAGAATTGCATCCGCGCGATATGTGATATACATTGATGATATCATATATCGGAGTACATTATGATGAGAACGCTCGTTGACATCGATGATGATGATCTGAAAGCGCTGAACGATCTCGCCGCGACGAAGAATGTGTCGCGCGCCTCTCTCATTCGCAAGGCGGTCAGCGCTTTCCTCGAACAGAGTTCGGTCGACGACAGAAGCCAGGCGTTCGGGCTTTGGGGTAATCGGAAGGTCGATGGCTTGGCTTATCAGGAGGAGATCAGGGGCGAATGGTAAAGCCACTGTTCGATACCAACATCCTCATCGATTACCTGAATGCTGTTCCACAAGCCGCCGAGGAGTTTGATCGCTACGACACGGCGGCAATCAGCATTATCACCTGGGTGGAAGTGCTAGCAGGTGCCGGTCCTGATGTCGCGGATGCCACGCGTCGTTTCCTGGGAGGCTTCCAGATCGTTTCACTGGAAGCTTCCGTCGCGGAGAGGGCCGTAGAGATTAGGAAGGAATACAGGATCAAGCTGCCCGACGCCATTATCTGGGCAACCGCCGACACGAGCTCGATGCTACTCGTCACACGCAACAGCAAGGATTTTCCAGCGGACGCACCGGGCGTGCGCATCCCTTATGTACTCTCGGTTTAGCTGACCGCTTCCTCCGCGTTTGCCTTGTGCTCCGCTGCCCGCCGCGCACGGATGGCGGCTGCGATGAAGACCCTCGACAGCCCGTGGTACAACGGCTCGCGGGACAGCAGCCGCGAAGTGACGTAGCCGATCATCGACACCGCCATGATCGGGATCACCGCCTGATGATCCCCGGTCATCTCCAGAATGATGACGAAGGCAGTCATCGGTGCCTGCACCACTCCCGCAAAATAGCCTGCCATGCCCAGAATTGCCGCGAGCGCGATGCTGCTGCCAACCAGTGTGCCCACCGTGCTGCCGAAGCCGGCGCCGACGGCAAGCGACGGCGCAAAAATGCCGCCGGGAATGCCCGACATCATCGACAGGAAGCTTGCAATCAGCTTCTCGACAAAGAAAAGCAGCGGCAGTGCTTCTCCTTCGACAGCGCTTCTTGCCTGTTCATAGCCGGTGCCAAAGGTCATGCCGCCGGAAGCGACGCCGATGATGGCGATCGCGAGGCCGCAGGCGCCGGCAAGGCAGAGCATCCGCTTCAATGGCTGCGGCTGCGCCCAACGCCGGATGCGCTGGCCGACATGCAGTGCCAGTCCGCTGAACGCGGCCCCGAGCGCCCCTCCACCAACCCCGCAGATCAGCACAAGGCTCCAGTCGGCGAGCGTCATCGGCGCAACGGAGGTCGAGCCGAAGTAGTTATAGCTGCCGGCAAGGCCGAGGGCGGCTAGGCCCGAAAGGATCACGGCGGTCAGAACCAGACCATTGGCGCGGGATTCGTAGGCCCGGCTCATTTCCTCGATCGCAAACACGATACCGGCAAGCGGCGTGTTGAATGCAGCCGCTATACCAGCTGCCGATCCGGCGAGGATGAGCCCTCGTGCCTGCGCCATGCCGCCGAAGCGCGCAACGGCCAGCATTATCGAGGCGCCTACCTGCACGGTTGGGCCCTCACGCCCGATCGACGCGCCGCTGAGCAGTCCAAGCACCGTCAGCACGATCTTGCCAAGAGCGATCCTGAGCGACAGCAGCCGCGAGCGATCCACCTCGTCATGCAGATGCCGCGCGGCAATCGCCTGTGGAATGCCGCTGCCCTGCGAGTTGGGGAACAACGTCGCAGCGATATAGGCAGAGAGAACGAAGCCGAGCGGTGTGATGAGCAACGGCAGCAGGAACGACCACTCGCCCGACGTGGTGATCGAGGCAAACGCCTTCTGCGCCATATCGGCCATCCGCGCGAAGCCGACGCTGATGACGCCGATCGCCAGGGCACCGCACCAGAACACCAGCCGCGGACGCCAGAGCGAAAAGGAGCCCCATAACACGCGTGATCGCCGAAGAAGCTTCGATTTTCTGTAGGATGGGGGCATGTCGTTCCTGCGGCGCTATTTTAGGGGGCAGAGGTTGGGCCCCTTATCTGCGCCATGTCGTCTGCTTGCAAGGCCGGAAGCCTCTGCGGGTGGATGATGTTGGTCGCTCGGACGCTTCAAGATTCAGTGAGATGGCTTTCAATCGCCGGATTGTGCGCCAATTCGCCCCTGTCCAGGGATAGGGAGAAACGAACATGCATCTCATGAGCTCGAAACGGATGGCAATTGGTGCGGTTCTGGCACTGAGTTTGGCGACGGGAGCCGCCGCGCATCACGGCTGGACGTGGGCCGAGGGTGAGCAGACGGAATTACGGGGAACCATTGAGAAGATAACGATGGGCGGTCCGCACCCGACGCTGGATGTCGCGACCGCTGACGACGGCGTCTGGCTCATCGAACTCGGCAATCCCCGGCAGACCGCACGCTCCGGTTTTGTCGAAGGCTCCGCAAAGAAGGGCGATGCGATTGTCGTCCTTGGAAACCGCTCACAGAAGGCCGACGAAAAGCGGATGAAGGCCGTGAGGATCACCGTCGCCGACAAGCGCTACGACATCTATCCTGAACGGATCCAGACGAACTGAGTGATGGAAATCGAGTTCCTGGAATGGCTCGCCGCATCCCCGCTCTCGTCAGGGTTGCGGCGCTCGGCGCTTGTCTACATGGTCGTCAATGCCGCCCATATCCTTTCGATCGCGCTGCTGATCGGGGCGATCCTTCCGCTGGATCTTCGGCTGATGGGCCTTTTTGGCTCGGCGCCACTGGCCATCATTGGTCCGTTCCTATCGAGAGCGGCAGCGGTGGGCCTCGCGGGAGCGCTGATTACCGGCTTTGCCCTGTTCAGCGTCAAGCCGATTGAATACGCCGGAAACCCAGCGTTTCTCGCGAAGCTGGGGCTCCTGATGCTCGGAATCGTGAACGCTGCCTTGGTCCACAGTCAGGCAGCCTGGGGGCAGGTCTTATCAGGCAAGGCGCCACCACCTGGCTTGCGGTTTCAGGCCGGCGTCTCTGCCGCCGTCTGGGTATCCGCGCTCCTCGCCGGTCGCTGGATCGGCTTTATCTGACAGCGATTCTAGCGATCGCTCGTTTCCCAGCGCGGGTTGATCCACGGCTCCTGATTGGAACGCGGCAGCGGCTGCTTGCCGAGGATATGGTCGGCGGCCTTCTCGCCGGTCATGATCGATGGCCCGTTCAGGTTGCCATAGGTGACATGCGGGAAGATCGAGCTGTCCGCGACGCGCAGGCCGTCGACGCCGATGACGCGCGTCTCGGGATCGACGACCGCCATCGGATCGGTCTTCGCGCCCATCTTGCAGGTGCCGCAGGGGTGATAGGCGCTTTCAAGGTGCTCGCGCAGGAAGGCGTCGATCTGCTCGTCTGTCTGCACGTTCTCGCCCGGCTGGATCTCAGGTCCGCGATACTGGTCGAAGGCCTTCTGGCCGAAGATCTCGCGGGTCAGCCGCACGCAATGGCGAAACTTTTCCCAGTCCTCGGGATGGCTCATGTAGTTGAAGCGGATGACGGGATCGGCCTTCGGGTCCGAGGAACCAAGCGTGACGTTGCCGCGGGACTTCGACAGGTTGTAGCCTACATGCACCTGGAAGCCGTGGCTCTTGGCCGCCGCCTTGCCGTCATAGCTGATCGCGACCGGCAGGAAGTGGTACTGGATGTCAGGCTGCTTGACGCCGGGCGCGGAACGCAGGAAGGCGCAGGCCTCGAACTGGTTCGAGGTGCCGAGGCCCGATTTGGTGAACATCCACTGCGCGCCGGCAACGCCCTGCCAGAACCAGGGAAGCCAGGAATAGAGCGAAACCGGCTTGGTGCTGACCTGCTGGAAGTAGAATTCCATATGGTCCTGCAGGTTGGCGCCGACGCCCGGGCGGTTCGCCTTGACCTCGATGCCCATGTCCTGCAGATGCGCGCCGGGGCCGATGCCCGAGAGCATCAGCAGCTTCGGCGAATTGAACGAGGAGGCCGAGACAATCACTTCGCGGTTCGCCTTGACGACCTCGATCTTGCCGCCGCGCTCGATCTCGACACCGACAGCCCGGCCGTTCTCGATCATCACCTTCTGGGCGTGGCCGTAGACAACCTCGACGTTCGGGCGTTTCAGCGCCGGTTTCAGATAGGCTGACGCGGCCGACCAGCGACGGCCGCCGAAGATCGTCTGCTCCATAAGCCCGAAGCCTTCCTGCTTCGAGCCGTTATAGTCCTCGGTCGCCTCGAAGCCCGCCTGCTTGCCGGCCTCAACGAAGGCCTGGAACAGCGGGTTGCGGAAGACACCGCGCTGGACATGCAGCGGCCCATCGGTGCCGCGCCAGCCTTCCTCGCCGCCGTGGCTGTGTTCCATGCGCTTGAAGTAGGGGAGAACGTCGGCATAGGCCCAACCTTGCGCACCGAGCTCCTCCCAGCGGTTATAGTCCTCGGCGTGGCCGCGCACATAGACCATGCCGTTGATCGAGGAGGAGCCGCCGATCACCTTGCCGCGCGGTGCGGTGATGCGTCGATTGTTGAGGTTTGGCTCGGGCTCGGAGAGATAGCCCCAGTTGTAGCGCTTCATGCTCATCGGCCACGCAAGCGCTGCCGGCATCTGGATGAACGGCCCGAAATCGGAACCACCCGCCTCGATGACGATGACGGTATTCTTGCCGCCTTCCGAAAGCCGGTAGGCAAGCGCCGAGCCCGCCGAGCCGGAGCCGATGATGACGAAATCTGCCTGCTGCATGATGTGCTTCTTTTCCGATTCACCGCCTCATCCTCGGATCGGCTGGAGAGCCGATCGGGACGAAGCAAAATTGAATGCTACCTGCCGGTGCTGGCTGCGTGCTGCCTCAATAAGGCGCCTGCACCGGCCCCATGCCGACATAGACCGTCTTCAGCTCCGAGTAGTGCTCCAGTGCCGCCAGCGAATTTTCGCGTCCGAAACCGGATTGCTTGGAGCCGCCGAACGGGATTTCGACAGGGCAGAGGTTGTAGGTGTTGATCCACAGCGTCCCGGCCTCGAGCTGGTCGACGACGCGATGGGCGCGCGTCAGGTCTGATGTGAAGACGCCGGCCGAAAGGCCGAATTCCGTAGCGTTGCCGCGAGCGATGACCTCGGCCTCGTCATCGAAATCGAGCACGCACATGACGGGTCCGAAGATCTCCTCGCGGGCGATCGTCATCTCGTCGGTGACGTCGGCAAAGACGGTCGGCTGCACATAGTAGCCTTCGCCGGAGACGTTGTTCGGGATGCCGCCGCCGGTGACAAGCGTTGCGCCCTCGGTCTTGCCCTTCTCGATGTAGGAGAGAACCTTGTCGCGCTGCGCCCAGGAGACCATCGGCCCGAGCTGCGTTGCCTCATCCATCGGATCACCGATCAGGATGGCTTCGGTACGGGCCTTCAGTCGCTTCAGGAACTCAGCCTTGATCTTCCGCTGTACGAAGACGCGGGTGCCGTTCGAGCAGACTTGTCCGGTCGAATAGAAATTGCCGAGCATGGCGCCGCCGACGGCGCTGTCGATGTCGGCATCGTCGAAGACGATCAAAGGCGACTTGCCACCGAGCTCCATGGTCACATGCTTGAGGCTGCCGGCAGCGGCAGCCGCGACCTTGCGGCCTGTCGGAACTGAACCCGTCAGCGACACCTTGGCAACGTCAGGATGGTTGACCAGCAGCGGCCCGGTCTCGCGGTCGCCCTGGATGACGTTGTAGAGCCCCTTCGGCAGGCCGGCTTCGTGCAGGATCTCAGCAATGGCAAGCGCGCCGAGCGGCGTGTTTTCCGACGGCTTGAAGACCATGGCATTGCCTGCGGCAAGCGCCGGTGCGCCCTTCCAGCAGGCGATCTGCTGCGGATAGTTCCAGGCGCCGATGCCGACGCAGACGCCGAGCGGCACGCGCTTGGTGTAGGCGAAATCGCCGCCGAGCGGGATGTAGGAACCGTTGAGACCGGCAGCGATCACACCGCCGAAGAACTCGAAGCTGTCGGCACCCGAAGTCGGATCGGCAACAATCGTTTCCTGGATCGGCTTGCCGGTATCCAGCGTCTCCAGTTCTGACAGTTCGCGATTGCGTTCGCGAATGAGATCGGCTGCTCGCTTCAGGATGCGACCGCGGACCGTCGGGCTCATCGCTGCCCATTCCGGCTGGGCGCGCTTGGCTGCCGCGATCGCCTTCTCGACGATGGCAGGCGTTGCCGCGTGCAGGCGGGCGATAACCTCGCCGGTCGCCGGATAGATGCTTTCGATGACACTCCCGGCGTCATCCTCGACGTATTCGCCGTCGATGAAATGGGAGGCTTTCGGCTGGGCTCTGAGGGTCACTGGATCTGTCCTTTCGCAAGGGCGGCAAGCTGTGAATTGATGTAGTCTTCGGTAAGCGAGATCGATGCCTCGATGCTGACAGGCGCTGACCTCAGACTTTGGCGGATATAAAGCCCGTCGATCATCGCAGCCGCGCCTTCAGCGATGCGTTCTGCGGCATCGCCGGGGCAGAGCGCTTTCAGGTTGGCGACGAGGTTCGACCGCAGACGGCGGGCATAGATGACGAGGAAGCGCCGGGTCTCCTCGGAACGCTGCGCCTCGGCGTAGAAGGCGAGCCAGGCGGCAATCGTTGCCGGCGCGAACTGGTTGGCCTGGAAGCTGACACGGATCACGGCGGAGATTTTTGCACGCGGTGTATCTACCGCCTTCAACGCCGTCACTGCGTCGTCGCGCAGTTGCTTTAGAAGCGAGCGGACAGTCTCGATCAGCAGCTGCTCCTTGCTGCCGAAATAATGGTGCGCCAGCGCCGGCGACACACCGGCCTGCCGGGCAATTTCAGACATGGTGACCGTAAGCGAGCCGTGATCGCCAATCACGCGCAACGCGGCATCGACGAGCGCCTTGCGGCGAACCGGCTCCATTCCGACCTTGGGCATCGCATCACTCCATGAACATACCCAAGCATAATTTTGATTGACTGGTCAATCAACAAAAATCTGGCGGGGAGTGCATATGGCTAACCACTTCCAATTGCGTGTTTTTGCGGCATACTCGTTTACCAACCGGGAGGTGTGCCATGACCGACATATCTGATCGACTGAGCTTTTCGTCGCTGCAATCGAAATGGGGCTGGTTCGTCGCGCTGGGCGTGCTGCTGATCGTCTGCGGCATCATCGCATTGGCAAACGTCGTGATGGCGACCGTTGTGTCCGTCTACTATGTCGGCGTACTGATGCTGATCGGCGGCATCACCTACCTGATCCACGCATTTCAGGTGCGAAGCTGGGACCAGGTGCTGTTTTGGGCGTTGAGCGGCGTGCTCTACGTGCTGGCCGGAGTCTTCACCTTCATGAATCCGCTCTTGGCATCGGCAGCGCTGACGCTCTTTCTTGCCATCGCCCTGCTGATTGCCGGCATATTCCGCATCTGGGTCGGCTGGCGTATGCGCCCGGTCAAGGGTTGGGTCTGGGTCCTCATCAGCGGCATCATCACTGCGCTCGCCGGTGTCGTGATCTACCTCGGCTGGCCGGTGAACAGCCTCTGGATCCTCGGGCTTTTCCTTGCCTGCGACCTTCTCATCCAGGGCTGGTCGATGCTCGCTCTTGGCCTTGCTGTCCGTCGCTGACTTATGCCCGCAATTCACAGGCTGACATCACGGACTGTTTCTTTTTTGACAAGTATGTGAGTGAGGACTAAAATTTCGCCATCAAGAGGCAGCCGAGGCGGCGGCGCGCGTCGGTAACGCCGTGGACGGAATAACCGTCCCCCGACCGGGCATACGTGCCCCACGAGGTAAAGGGAGGAATCTCATGCCGATGGTCACCGTATCCATTTCACCGTTGCAGGCTGCTGATATCCGGGCCGCTGTCGACAATGGCAGCTATGCCTCGAGCAGTGAAGTCGTGCGCGAAGCCTTGCGCATGTGGGACGCCGCCCGCAAACTCGGCGGATGCCGCGAAGACATATTCGATCGGGACAGCGCCCCCCGTGGCGGCAGGTGCGTCGCAGACATGTTCGCCGATCATGAGGCTGAGCATCGGCGTACAGCCTGACCAAGCCTTTGATTGATCGATAAAATTCGATCGATTGGATGACCGGGAGAAGCCGGTTTTCACAAAAGTTTCATATTCGGGAAAGGGTTCGTTGATCCTTCTCCGCCAGTGTCCCTGCGCAAAACAATAAGACACAGTGGAGATTGGCATGTCTTTGGCTGCCACCGTCGATCCGGCGCTTGTTCGCCGTTACGCCAGCGATCAGATCGTGACCCTTGCGAAACTCGTCATCGAGAACGCGTTCCAGCCCATCGTGGAAGCAGGGACGGGGGTGGCGTTCGGCTATGAATCGCTGATGCGCGGCCAGGAGCGCATTGGTTTCAACTCTCCGATCGAAATCCTCGACGAGGCTCACAAGAACCAGCAGCTTCTGCAACTGGAGCAGATGGTGGCAAGCCGTGCGCTTGCTAAGTTCGCAACGCTGCCGCACTTTTCCAGTTCGACACTGTTCCTCAATCTCGATGTCCGGCTGATCCCGCATGGAGAGCGCCTGGTGGAAGGCCTGCTGCAGCACCTGAAGCTCGCCAATATTCCTCCGTCTTCCATCTGTTTCGAGTTTTCCGAACGTTTCGACAATACCAGCGTGCCCGAATTTGCGGCCCTCGTATCGCTTCTGCGCAAGGCCGGCTTCAAGCTGGCGATCGACGACTTCGGAGTCGGCCACGGTGAAATGAAGCTCCTGTGCGATCATCCGGTTGACTACCTGAAGATCGACCGGCATTTCATTGCCGATATCGACACCAGCCCGCGCAAGCGCCACCTTCTGAAGAACATCGTCCACATCGCCCATGTGCTCGGAACCCGCGTCATTGCGGAGGGGATCGAGACCGAGGCAGAGTTCGTCGCCTGCCGCGAGTTCGGCGTTGATCTCGTCCAGGGCTGGTTCATCTCCCGCCCGACGACCCATGTTACCGAGCTCCAGCCGTCGTTTCCGCACCTGCTGGATCTCGGCAAGAGCAAGCGCAATCCGCAGTCGCTCGACGAAATCCTGATCCGCAAGCAGATCGAAATGCTGCCGACCGTCTTCGAGAACGACACCATCGACAGCGTCTTCGAGCTCTTTCGCCGCAACCCTCAGCAGGCCTTTTTCCCGGTGCTGAACGCCAATGGCGAGCCACGCGGCATCCTGCACGAGCGGCATCTGAAGGAATACATCTACCAGCCCTTCGGTCGCGACCTCCTGAAGAACAAGGTGTACGAGCGGACGATCTCGCACTTCGTCGAGATGGCCCCGATCGTCGGGCTCGATTCCGATACCGAGCAATTGATGGCAATCTTCGCCAACATGGAAGGCACCAACTGCCTGCTTTTGACCGACAACATGCGCTATGCGGGCGTAGTCTCCGCCGCCTCGCTCATCAAGGTCATGAACGAGAAGAAGCTGAAGACCGCGCAGGATCAGAACCCGTTGACCGGGCTGCCCGGCAATCGGGCGATACGCGACTTCATGCGCGAGTCGAGCCTTGATGGTGATGAGAAACGTCACTTCTGCTACTGCGACTTCGATAACTTCAAGCCGTTCAACGATGCCTACGGCTTCCACCTCGGCGATCACGCGATTTCGCTTTTTGCCGCGCTGATGCGCCGCTACTTCTTCGCCGAGCGTCACTTCCTCGGACATGTCGGCGGCGACGATTTCTTCATCGGCGTGCATGGCTGGACCAAGGAAGAACTGACCGAGATCCTCGATCGCCTGATTAGCGATTTCCATGATGATGTACTCGACCTCTACTCGGACGCCGATCGCACAGCCGGTCGTATCCGCGGCCATGACCGCGCCGGCGTCGAGGCATTGTTCCCGCTGATGCGCTGCTCGATCGGAGTGCTGGAGCTGCCCGAAGGTCTCGTCATCGACGACATCAATCGCGTCAGCGCCGAAATTGCCCACATCAAGGCCGAGGCGAAGGAGAGCGAAGAAGGACTGGTCTTCCATCTGCTGGGCGAGACGAATTGACGCCTCCTGCGGTTGACACCTTCTCAAGTCCGAACAGCTGAATTATCTCACTTGCTTTCGGAACGAGGAGACCGTGCCATGTCCCTGCCAGCGCAAATGCGTTTCATTAACCTCCCGCGCTTCGGTGAGCCTGAAGTGATGCAGGTTGCGACCGGGCCTGTACCGGTGCCGGGTGAGGGGCAGCTGCTCGTTCGCGCGGAGGCGGTCGGCGTCAATCGCCCGGATGTCGCTCAACGTCAGGGCACCTATCCGCCACCGAAGGATGCAAGCCCGATCCTCGGACTTGAGATGGCAGGCGAGATCGTCGCCATCGGTCCAGGTGTCCGTGGCTTTGCCGTCGGTGACAGGGTGTGTGGACTGACCAACGGTGGCGCCTACGCCGAATATTGCGTTCTGCCTGCAGGCCAGGCCCTACGCTTTCCCAAGGGGTTCGATGCCGTCCAGGCGGCAGCGCTTCCCGAGAACTACTTCACCGTCTGGGCGAACATGTTCCAGATGGCCGGGCTGACCGAAGGCGAGAAGGTTCTCGTTCATGGCGGCTCGAGCGGCATTGGAACGACGGCGATCCAGCTCGCGCGCGCCTTCGGTGCCGAAGTCTACGCGACGGCCGGTTCTCAGGAAAAATGCGACGCTTGTGTGAAACTCGGGGCAAAGCGGGCCATCAACTACAAGACGGAGGATTTCGCCGAGGTCATCAAGGCTGAAACCGGCAACGGCGTCGACGTCATCCTCGATATGATCGGTGCCGCCTATTTCGAACGGAACGTCGCATCGCTCGCGAAAGACGGCTGCCTGTCGATCATCGCCTTCCTCGGCGGAGCCGTCGCGGAAAAGGTCAATCTCGCGCCAATCATGATGAAACGTCTGACAATCACAGGCTCGACCTTGCGCCCGCGCACGGCCGAGGAAAAGCGCGCGATCCGTGACGATCTTCTCTCCCAGGTGTGGCCGCTTCTCGATGAAGGCAAGTTCGCGCCGGTTATCGATACAGTCGTCTCGTTCGACCAGGTCGCCGAGGCGCATCGGTTGATGGAGGCAAGCGGTCACGTCGGCAAGATCATGCTGCGCCTCTAGGCAGGTTGTCGGATCGGTCGAGGCGCTCTTTCAAGGAACAGCAGAAGCCCAACCGAAGCGACACCGACGACAGCGGCAAGCAATGCTGTGCCGGAATACCCGGTAAAGGCAGTGCCGGCCGCGAAGATCGATGCACTGATGCCATTGGCGATGAACGTGTTGACCGAGACCAGGGAACTGCCGAGTCCCGGTCGATCGGCAATCAGATCCTGCAGGTAGGTGATCGGCACGCTGAGGATGGCTGCAGCACCACAGGCGTTGATCAGCAGAAGGGCATAGATCTGCCAGGGTGCTGAGGCAAAGCTCAGCAATGCCAGATACACGCAGTAAACCAGCGCTCCCAAGGCAAGCAGATGGACGCTGCGGAAGCGGCGCTGCAGCGCGCCCCACATCATCATGAACGGCATTTCCAGGAAGGCGGTGAAGCCGGCCATGAAGCCGACATCGACCACGGTGCCGCCGGCGGCATGGGTGATGATCAACGGCGACACAACGCTGTTTACTCGCTGCAGCCCGAGCAGCAACGCCATGACGCCGACCCTTGCCAGCACATAGGGCGAAAAGACCCTGCCGAGCGAAGAGAAGAAGCCGATCTGCTGCGAAGGGGAGGCGTTGCCGACAGGCACGGGCTTGGCGAAAAACAGGTAGAGGCAGAAGCAGGTCAGGCTTGCGAGAGCCGCAATGCCATAGGCCGGTGTCATCGATTGCGAGTTGATGAGGTACAGGCCGATCAGGCCAGGCGCCAGCGCCCAGGAGCCCGAGAACAGCGCGCGAACCGTGGACGTGATCGCCGCCGCCTTTCCCCGGTCCATCGTGTTCGTCGTCGCGCGGATACTGGCAAACAGGATCGAATAGGTGGAATTGCTGATGGGGATCAGCACCAATATGCCGAACATGAAGACTGCGGCGGTGCGGAATTCGTAGATCATTCCAAAGCCGAGCATGCCGCACACTGAGAGCGCCAGCACCAGCGGGCGCCGATCGCTGAGCCTGTCGGACCAGATGCCGAGCGTCAGGCTGGTAGCAACGTTGACCAGCGCCGCAAGGAAGATCACACCGGAATAGGTACGATCGGACAGGCCGAGTTCATTGATGCCGATGATCGATTGATAGGGCATCGTCGAGGCATAGGTGAAGGCAAGAGCAATCAGCGTCAGCGTTGGGACGCGGATTTGGCGATCGCGGAGAATGGAAGAAAAGGCGGATGGCATGGCGTGATTCCCGATGCCCTCAGCTATAAACCAGTAGTGTGCTTTCGAATAACCAGAGTTTGTGATGGTCGTAGTCAAATCACGTGATGGATGGTGAGATTTGGTGATCCTGTGATCGTTCGCCCGGCCTAAAGCCCGATACGGCCGATCGCCGGGATCTTCAGCCCGGGATTGGCGATGTCTACACCGGCGACCAGCCCCATGAAATGCACCTCGAAGCCGCTGCGCTGGCCGGCGGCAACCCCGACAAGGCCGTAGAGCGTGACATGCATGTCGCGCCCGTCGGCATCGATCTCGAACATTCGGCCATCGGCAAGAAAATCGCGCCCGACCGCATCGGGCGGCAGCACGGTGCCGAGATCGGGCACCCTTCGCAGCACGTGCGCAACGAAGCTGTTGGAATTCGGGCCGGGATAGATTCGGTAATCGCCGACACCGGCATGGGGATAGGCCTGGATTGCCGCTTCCACCTCAGGAATGAGCCTGGCGGCCTCGGCCCCTTTGATCTCGCGCACGATGTGAGGCGTGTTCGAATACCAGTAGGCATCAGCGACGTAGTTGTTGCGCCGGATGGGCGCACCCCAGCCGACCTTGTCGTAGCGATTGTAGGTCGTGTCGCCTGACGCCTTGGTGACGATCCAGGAGTGGCTGGCGACCGCACCCTTCAGCCCGCCGGTGCCGGCCGACATGATGTAGATCGCAGCGTTCCGGTCGGCGTCCGCTTTCGGCAGAACGTGCGCTGTCGTCCAGTCGGCCTCCCGCCAGGTCCTCGGGTGGTCCCGCAGCAACCACCAGCCGGCCGATGCCATCGCCGGAAGCAGGTAGACGACGAGGATCAGGAGAAGCAGCCGTTTGATATGACGCATGAAACGCCTTTGACCTTTGCTGACGTGCTTTGCAGCCGGAAGACTTCCCGAGCAAGATGGCGCAATTGAGCCGCTCGACCCGCCCGATCGCCGGGATGAAAACGAGCGGTCACGTCAGCAGGATCACGCTGCGTCTGTGACCGCTCGCACGTCGCTCACCGGGCCTGCCGATCGGCGGGCGACGAGAGCGTTATGGATGTTGCGATCGCAATCAGGCCAGGAAGTGCCATCAGGACGTAGAGCCAGTGTGCGGCCGAAACGCCGCCCGCGACGCCGCCGGGGTTGACCAGCCCGGTGCTGTTGACGATCACGCCGGCAACGGCTGCGCCGAAGGCACTGCCAAGCGACTGCACTGTCGAGATCGCGGCCGAGGCCTTGTCCTGCTCGGAGTTGTCGACAAGGCTCAGGACCTTGGTCACCAGATGCGCCCAGCCGAGCCCGACGCCGAAGCCCATCAGGAACATGCCGACGACGGCCGGGCCGAGAATGGCCAGATTGCCGGATTGATTGTCCGCGGCGAGGAAGATCGTCAGCGACGCGACCGCAACCATCTCGACCACGCAGCCGGCGACGATCGCCGTGTTGGCGCGGCGTCCTGAAAGCGTTCCGCTGAAGAAGGCGGCAAAAGTCCAGCCGAGTGCGACGAGGGCTGTCAGATAGCCGGAGACCAGCGGTGTCACACCATGCAGGACCTGAAGGAAGTAAGGAATGTAGATGTCACTTGTCAGCACCAGCAGCAGCACGAACATCGTCAGGTAGACGCGCGCCACCGGCCTTGCGAGCGTTACGGCTCCCGTCGGCAGCAGCCGGTTTCGCCCACGCCGCTCGACGGTCAGCATCGTCGCGATCGCAACGAACGATGCTGCGAGCAGCAGTCCTTTGGATGTCGTTTCGCTGGTCGTTCCGGCTAGGCTGACGAGCAGAACAGCCGCAAGCAGCAAGGCAATCTGAGGGATCGGTGTCTTGCCGTGCGCGCGATCGTCTGTTGCGCGCGGCAGCAGCCACGGCGCGAGCGCGGCCATCAGGGCGCAGAGCGGAACCAGCAGCATGAAGGCGTGGCGCCACGCGCTGCCTTCGGAAAAGACGCCGCCGAGGCTCGGGCCGAGCAGGGTCGAGACACCCCAGATCGCCGCATAGAGAGTTGATGCCTTCTGCCACAACGGTTCTGGGTAGGCGAAGCGAATGAAGGCATAGGCGAGACCAGCAAGAATCCCGGCGCCGAATCCCTGTACCGTACGCCCGGCGAGTACGATCGGCATGGCCGGGGCGAGGGCGCAGATCAGGCTGCCGGTGCCGAATATGAGGGCGCCCGCGACATAGACGGAGCGCAACCCGATCCCGCGGGGGCGCATTGCGACGAAGATCGAACCCAAAACCGCAGCAGCGACGAAGAGCGTCGTCATCCACGCCAGTAGCTCCAGCCCGCCGATATCACGCACGATCGACGGCGCGATTGTCGCGGTAATGTAAGTTTCGACGGCGTAGAGGGTAACGCCACCTCCGAGCATGAGCGTCGCCGGCAGCAGCGGAGCTGAAAACAGGTGAAAGACAGAGGGCTTGTCTGCTGAAATCTCGTCAATGCCGGTCATAATTCATGCCTTGTGTGCTTCCGGGTGCGTCTTATTTTACAAGTTATTAGTTGGAAAAATTACATGGTCATGCTATTAAAACAAGCGTGAACTTGGAAAAATAAATGAGACAGTCGCCGGCCAACCGAATTCTGCTGCTCATCAAGACCGAAGGCCCTCAGCTCGCCTCGACTCTTGGAGAACGCCTGGGCATCTCCTCGGAGGCGGCTCGTCAACAGTTGACGAAGATGGCCGAGGAAGGGCTTGTCGAAGCGGTGAGTGAAGCAACGGCGGGCAGGGGTCGGCCGCGGCAGCTCTGGAGCCTGACGACCACGGGCAACCAGACTTTTCCTGATGGTCATGCGGAACTCACCACCACGCTTCTCACGACGCTCGTCTCGCAACTGGGGCAATCGGCCCTTGATGCCGTCATCTCCGCCCGCGAAACCGAGACCCTCAAGCGCTACCGCCAGGAGGTCGATGCGCCTGATATGCCTTCCCGCGTGCGGCAACTCGCGGCCGTGCGCACTGGCGAAGGATACATGGCCGACAGCTGGCAGGAGGCCGATGGCTCGCTACTCCTTGTCGAGAACCATTGCCCGATCTGCGCTGCTGCCAGCGTTTGCGCCGGATTCTGCCGCTCGGAGCTGGAGACTTTTCGCGCTGTTCTCGGCGCCAAGGTCGAGCGAGAGGAGCATATCTTGCTTGGCGCTCGCCGTTGCGCCTACCGTATTACTCCGCTTTGACCGACATCGGCGCAAGGCGAAGGCGGCGAAAGGCAATTGCATTATCGCCGCGACTCGCTATGCGTGACGCATCTGCGTACACGATCAGGATCATGCCATGACCAATCCCGTCACCGTCGAAGTCACTCGAGGCTCGCTGGTTGAAAGTCGGCATCGCGGCTCTGTCGTCGCTGTTGATGGTGACGGAAAGGTCGTGTTCTCCGTGGGCGATATCGACGCGCCAACCTTTCCGCGTTCTGCCTGCAAGGCGATGCAGGCGTTGCCGCTGATGGAAAGCGGTGCAGCGGATGCCTATGGCTTCGGCGACAAGGAACTGGCGCTCGCCTGCTCCTCGCACAATGGCGAGGACCAGCATGTGGCGCTCGCCGCCGCCATGCTGGCGCGCGCCGGGCGGGGCGTCGAAACGCTCGAATGCGGGGCGCATTGGTCCTCAAGCCAGAGGACGCTGATCCACCAGGCGCGCACGATGGATAAGCCGACGGCCCTGCATAACAACTGCTCGGGCAAGCATGCGGGGTTTGTCTGTGCTTGCTGCCATCAGGGTGTCGACCCGAAGGGATACGTCGGTTACGACCATCCGCTGCAGGCAGAAATTCGCGGCACTATGGAAAGCCTCACGGGCGCTACGCTCGGTCACGACAATTGTGGCACGGACGGCTGTTCCATCCCCACCTACGCGGTTCCCCTGCGCGGCCTGGCGCACGGCTTTGCAAAGATGGCGACCGGCAATGGTTTGGAGCCGCTTCGCGCCAAGGCGTCCCGGCGACTGTTCGATGCCTGCATGGCCGAGCCCTTCTATGTGGCCGGAACCGGCCGCGCCTGCACCGCGCTGATGCAGGTGGCGCCCGGCCGGATCTTCGCCAAGACAGGTGCCGAGGGTGTCTTCTGCGCAGCCATTCCCGAGCAGGGAATTGCGATCGCCCTCAAATGCGACGACGGCCATTCGCGCGCTTCCGAGGCGATGGTTGCTGCGACACTCAGCCGTTTCTTCGACAAGGGCGATCCGATTCGCGCGAGCCTGGCGGCCATGGCGACCGTCCAGATGCACAATTGGAACGGTATTCATGTCGGCGATATTCGCGCGACAGCTGCGCTGACCGCATAAGCCGTTCCGGAACGGGACAGTCGCACCGCGAAAATAGAGAATGCTAATGTATGTGAAACTACAGCCCACGAGAACGGATGCAGTTTTCAAAGGCTGAGTTACCCTTTGCCCAGTACATCGAACGCCATGAGGGCAGGATATGTTTGCGGGCCGGTATCTTTGGTGGATGTTGATCGCCATCGCGATCTTTCTCTTCTTCACCATGTGTTTCGATTATGTGACCTGGCTGACCGTCGTTTTCTCCGGGTGCACCCGGATCGCCGGTTCCTGCGGACCGATCATCGTCACCATGACCGGATCCATGAAGCCGTCGGGCGTTTACCTGGCGGGCGGCATCATCCTCGTCGCTACCCTTGCCCGCATCCATTATCTGTCGATGAGCTGGGCCTGGGGCGTGATCGCGGCAATCTGGTTCGTCGCATCGGCACCTTTCCCTCTGCTGCTTGCCAGCGGCTGGACCGGCCAGTTGAAGCCGGAAGCGGTGCTCGACGGACTGCCGGTGGCGTTCCTGTTCTTCGTGACTTTCTGCGCCTATATCGGCTGGTCGTTCGAAGAAAACGGAGCGCGACCCCTTGGTGCATGGCGCTGGCTGCGAGCGACCATTTCCGTCACGGCCGTCTATGGCGGGTTGCTGGCACTGTCGGAGGCACCTGCCTTTGCGACCGTGCCTGGGCGGCTGCTCGGCGAGATGCGGCTTACGACGTCCATCGCTGCCCTGCAGCCCGGTTTGCACGACGTGCTGACGCTTGGGATGGCGCGCGACACCTTCGCCTACATTGTCTTGGCAATCTTTGTCATCGCACTCGCCGCAAGCCTGCTGCCGCAGAACCTGGGGGAACTGAAGGCGCGTTTCGTCCAGCCGTTCATGCTTCGAGGATCTCGTCAGTGAGGCCGCGATAGGGCTCGATGAGAGTTGACGCGACCTTCGCCGCGAGAATGATCCCCGATACGCCTGAGATAGGCAGGACCTGGCAGGGAGAGACGTGGTCGAGCTTCTCCTCTGTCAGCGGCACATAGGTTTCGGCTGCGCAGGACGCGATGTGCCGCTTGATCGCCGCCTCTTCGAAATCGCCTGTCGAGAGGCCATGCACCGGATGGGCGGCCGTCACGCCGAGAAAGAAGATGTCCGGCCGAAGCTGCGAGATCGCCGCCATGGCAACCGATCCGACCGCGACCATCGAGTGCTTGTAGAGCTTGCCGCCGATCAGGATCACGCTGGCCGTCGGGTGGTGTTCCAGTTCGGCCGCAATCGTCGGGCTGTGTGTCGCGACGGAAAACGCAAAATCGCGCGGCAGCTGCCGGGCAATCTCGGCCGTGGTCGTACCACCGTCCAGAAAGATCATTTGACCAGGCCGCACGAGCGAGGCGGCTTTCCTCCCCAGCCGTGCCTTGACCTCGGAGGAGACGCCTTTCCGCGTCGAAAAATCAGGCAAGTCAGGCGCAACGGGCATCGCTCCGCCGTGTACCCGCTTCAGCAAGCCTTCGGCAGCCATCTCCCTGAGGTCACGACGGATCGTGTCTTCCGACAGCGACAGATCCTCAGCGATCTGCTTGGCGATCACCTGACCGTCCCGCCGAAGAATGTCGAGGATCAACGATTTGCGCTGCTTCGTGAGCATGGTTCCAATCCTGTATTTGCACGAATAGTAATGAAATTGCACGAAATGATTCGACAAACAAGAAGTTTCGTGCAGTTATTTGGATGCTCGTGCATGAAGCCGAGGAAATGGAGCTTGATAATGTTGATCTTGATTGCTGGACCCTACCGGTCCGGGACCGGGGATGATCCTGAGAAAATGAAGGCGAACCTCAAGCGGCTGGAGCAGCCGTCGCATGAGCTGTTCAAGGCGGGCCATGTGCCGATGATCGGGGAGTGGGTGGCCCTGCCGGTCTGGAACGCTGCCGGCGGCAAGGCTGTTGGCGACGACCTTTACGAAGAGATTTTTCACCCGGTTGCCGGTCGCCTGCTAGAGCTTTGCGACGGTGTGCTTCGGCTGGAAGGGGAATCGAAGGGTGCCGACAACGACGTGCGCATCGCACGCGAACGCGGCATTCCCGTCTGGTACAGGCTGGAGGATGTTCCGGGCTGCGCAGGAGCCGCCTGAGGGTATCAGAGGCCGGCTCGCCGGCCTCTATCTTCGGCATGTTCGTTTTCCTGTGGCGGCGCTATAACGTCACCATCGAAGGGAGTCGATCATGCTGACATTGTATTTCGCGCCGCACACCTGCGCGCTCGCCAGCCTCATTGCGCTGGAGGAATCAGGCCTGCCATTCGAAACAAGGAAGCTGAATCTCAAGGAAGGGGAGCAGCGTTCTCCCGAGTATCTGGCCATCAATCCCAAGGGTCGCGTGCCGACGCTGGTGACGAACCGCGGCGTCCTGACCGAGACGCCGGCAATCCTGGCCTATATCGCGCAGATTGCGCCCGCCGCACAGCTGGCGCCGCTCGATCCTTTCGAATTCGCCCGGATGCAGGCGTTCAACAGCTACATGTGTTCGACCGTGCATGTGAACCACTCGCATGGTCGCCGGGGTAGTCGCTGGACTGATGATGCGGCAGCCTTGGAAACGATGAAGGCGAAGGTGCCGCAGACCATGACCGACTGCTTCGAGCTGATCGACGCGCACATGCTGGAATGCCCGTGGGTCATGGGCGAGTATTACTCGGTCGCAGACGCCTATCTCTTTGTGATGACCGGCTGGCTAAGGTCGGACGGCGTCGATCCGGCCCGTTTCAGAAAAGCGACAGCGCACTATGCCCGGATGATTGAGCGCCCGGCCGTGCAGCGGGCATTGGAGCGCGAGCAGGCTTAGCGCAGTCGCGCCGCGAGGCAGGCGGCAGGCGCTCAGTCCCGGAAGCGAGCGGCAAGCTTTTTCGGCGCGCGAAACCGCCATGCGCCGATCAGCCGTTCCTTCAGTTCGGCGTCGCTGATCGCCGCGGCGTGCAACGGCATATATGGCCAACCGATATAATGCGCCGTTTGATAGTAGATGTCCGGCGCCATCTCGATCAGTCGCTCCTTGTCGTCGATCGAGATGCAAAGCACGATCGTCTCGTTGTTCTTGACGGCCGCGAAGGATTTGCCGCCGACTTTCAGAGCCGGGTTGCCGTAGGAGGTACTCTCCTCGACATCAGGCAGGTTGGCTTCCGCCGAAAGGCGCTTGATGCGTGCAAAGATCGCGTCGACGCTGTCGGTCATTGTGGGTCGCTCGAGTTAAAGCTCGCCCAATCTAGCAGATTTCAGCACCTTATGCGCACTTTGCGAGCTGTCGCGGCTCCGGCGCGGGCGGGCGTGGTTGCGGACCAAGCGGCAGGTCGGCCAACGCCGTCGGCGACATTCGGGCCAGATCAGGATGATAGAGCGGATCACGTTTCACGTCCGCGCCGTAGGGCGGTTCTATCGTTTCGATGCTCAAGAAAAACTTGAATATTTGCATGACGTGCCTCTCTTCCTCCCAAAAGGGTGAATGGAGCATCTGCTGAACTCAGGCGGATTATCGCGGCGACACGGGCATGTTTCAATTGAGATTACCAAGATATCAGTATAGAAAAACTACATGAGAAATCTGAACTCGGTTCACCTCAATGGATTGCGCGCGCTGGAAGTGGTCGGCCGGCTCGGCTCCCTGCAAGCCGCGGCAGAGGAAATGGGTGTCTCGATCGGGGCCGTCAGCCAGCAGGTCATCAAGGCTGAAGCGCAGCTCGACCACCTGATCTTCGAGCGTACGCCGAAAGGCATGGTCGCGACCGAGGCGGGTGCGCGCCTGCTGGCCAGCCTGACTGAGGGCTTCAACGCCCTGTCGCAGGCGGTCGCGACAACACAGCAACGCGACGACAGCATCCTGACGATCTCGGTGGCGCCGGTCTTTGCCGCGCGCTGGCTCGTCTGTCGGCTCGATCGCTTTGCCGAGAGGTTCCCCGAAATCAGCCTGCGGATCGATGCGACCACGCGGCTCGTCAATCCGGCCCTCTGCGATGTCGATGTCGGCATCCGGGTCGGTAGTGGACAGTGGCCCGATGTAAAGGCGGAACTGGTGCTCCAGCAGGAGGTCTTCCCGGTCTGCTCGCCTGCCGTGGCTGCGCGGCTTCGGGAGCCCGCCGATATCCTGTCGCTTCCCGCCGTGATCGACGGCCGCGCGATGTTCACCTGGGAGGTGTGGATGCGCGAGGCCGGGTTGTCGGGAAAGACGCTCGAAACTCGCCACGTCTTCAACGACGCTTCGCTCTGTCTCGATGCGGCAATCGCGGGGCAGGGCGTCATGCTCGCCTGGCAGACGCTGGCCGGCTTCGCCCTGCAGCAGGGGCAGCTGGTTGCGCCGTTCGGCATTCGCGCGAAAACCGGCTTCGGCCACTATTTCGTAACGGCCGAAGGTTCGCGCGAACCCAAGAAGGTGAGGGATTTCAAGGCCTGGATCCGCGAGGAAATGGCCGGAACCCTCAAGCTCTTTCCCTGATCAGGTCGGCTCCTGTGACCGCGTCGCCTGCATCGCAATATATGCCGGCCGCGATTGGCAGCGCTTGATCCAGGCGTTGATGTTGGGGTGGGCGTCGAACAGCGCCTGTTCCGTCTGCGCGTAGCGAAGCACCTCCGCGATATTGAGATCAGCTGCCGTGAAGCGGTTTCCGACGACATAGTCGTTGGTTGAAAGATGCTTCTCCAACGTCGCGAACGACTTTTTCAGCGAGCGGACGGCGACGCTGATCGTTGCCTTGCCCTCATCGCTGTTCTGCTTCTCGTCGTCGTAGACAAAGACGATCTTCACCGTATGTGGCTCAACCTCGGTTGCCGCCCATATGGTCCACATCGTCATCAAACCGTCTTCCGCGACGGTTTGGCCGGAAAGCGGTCCACCATGCTTGCGTGCGAGGTAGAGCGTGATCGCCAGCGACTCATGCATCACGAGTTCACCATCCTTGATGCTTGGGATCAGCGCCATCGGATTGACCGCCTGGAAATCCGGCGAGAGCGTATTGATAGGTGCATCGGCGGCGAGCGGATTGGCAAGTCGCCGGGCCTGAATGACCCGCGCAGACTCGAATTCGAGCCCAAGTTCTTCAGCCATCCAGTAAACGCGCGAGGCGCGCGAGCGATAGACGCCATAAATTGTCAGCATGTCGATGTCCCCTTGTTCGGCTGGCTGCAGGGTAGGAGCCGGAGCGTTCCAGCGGAAGCCGCCGAGCCTTATGAATCGATGAAAGCTTTTGATGCTTCTCAGGAGATCCGGTTGCGCTCGATCGTCAGCTGCTCAAAGCGCGAGGAACCTGTCGTCGCCAGTTCCCCCGAGACCTGCTTGTCCCACTCGAAACCGAGGACGGCGCCGTCGGACGTTTCCTGAAACACATTATCGGTGATGACCGCCGTCCCCGCGCCCTTTGCTACCGAGACCGCACACCCCACCGGTGCCTTGCGGATAATATTGCCCGTCACGACGAGATTGCGCAGGTAGGGACCCCAGCCGAGCTGCATGCCCCAGCGTGGCGCGCCTTCGATAATGTTGCCGGAGACTAATGTGTCCGCCTCCGCAGCAATGCCGATGCCGAAACCGACCTCATGTTCGTAAGGGCCCTTGAGCGTCAGGTTGCGCACCACATTGCCGGTGACGCTGGCCAGCCTGCCGCCCTGGTCGAAATTGGCGATCGAGATGCCGTTCGCCGCGCCGTCCACGATGTTGTTGGAGACAACAGCGCCCTCAAACTCGAACTCGACATACACAGCAGTCTCGCCCGAACGCTGGCATTGGTTGCCGGTGATCTGGATGTCCGACGCAGAATTGGCACGGATCGCGGTGAAAGCACAATCGGACACGTGGTTGTTCGCTACCATGACGTTGTCGGCGCGGAAGATATTGATACCGTTGCCGTTCTGCCCGGTGCCGCCGTCATTGGCCTTGATGCGGTAGACACGGTTGCCGTTGACGACGCTGTTGTCAGCCGCCTTCTTCCAGCGATGCACGAGAATGCCGCCGTTGCCGCAGTCAAAGACCTCGTTGCCGCTGATCGAAAGCCCGTCGGATTCGACGGCATAGATACCCGATTGGCTGGCGCCCGATATACGACTGCGCTCGATGCGACCGCCGCATCGTTCCAACTGGACGCCGTGCTTGCGGCTGCCGCCAATCTCGCAATTATCAATCATCACCTCGTCGACGCCGGTAAACTGCAACAGCGCGCCGGCGTAGTCGCCGAGCCATCGGTTCTGCCCGTCGATGATGATGTTCGACAACTCGACGCGCTTGATGTTCTCGGCGCTGAAGAGATGGCCGTCGCCGGTGTAGACAATACGTGATGCGCCGGGCACGCCCGTTATCCGGGTATTGTCAGGAAGCACGAGATTGGAAACCTTGTAGGTGCCGGGCGGCAGGAAAATCGGCACATTCTCTGCAGCGGCCCGATCGATCATCGTCTGCAGGCTGACGCTCTTGCGGTCGGTTGCGTCAGGCGTCGTCTTGTAACGGACCGCGTCGATCGTGCCGCGCAGATCGCCCTCGCGCGTCGCCGCAAAACTGCGTGGGGCCGCCAGCGCAACGGCGGATGCGCCAGCAAGCCGAAGCATGTCACGGCGGGAGGTTAACGGACTTTTCTTCATTTGCGTTGCTTTGCAGGAAACGTGCCAACGCGCTTGTTTCGTTTTGATGCAGATCGACCGGCATAAAGCCCACTGGCCCTTCCATTCTTTCCCGCTATCTTTGCAGGCATGAGACCAGACGCCTTGCTCTATCCCGCCCCCGAAGGGCTCTATTGTCCCGAGGGAGGATTCTATGTGGATCCCGTGCGGCCGGTCGAACGAGCCCTGATCACCCACGGCCATTCCGATCACGCGCGGCCTGGCCACGTAAACGTACTCGCGACACGCCAGACGCTCGACATCATGCAGATCCGCTATGGCGACGGCTTTTGCGCAAGCGAGCAGGCTGCGGCCTTCGGCGAGGAGATCCTGATCAACGGCGTCAAGGTCAGCTTTCATCCGGCCGGCCACGTCCTCGGCTCGGCGCAGATCGCCATCGAGAAAAACGGCACCCGCATCGTCGTCTCGGGCGACTACAAGCGGCGCGCAGACCCGACATGTGCGGCCTATGTTCCGGTGCCCTGCGACGTCTTCATCACAGAGGCAACCTTCGGGCTCCCGGTTTTCCATCACCCCGATCCCGTCGATGAGATGGGCAAGCTCTATGCGTCGTTGCGGCAGTTTCCGGAGCGGACGCATCTGATCGGCGCCTATGCGCTCGGCAAGGCGCAGCGCGTCATTCGCCTGCTGCGCGATACCGGCTACGACCACCCGATCTATATCCACGGTGCGATGGAAAGGCTCTGCGACTACTACATGGAGCAAGGCATCGAACTTGGTGAGTTGCGCCCGGCGACCATTGAGAGCCGCGACAAGTCCGCCTTCAAGGGAGCCATTGTCGTCGGTCCGTCCTCCGCCTTTGCCGACCGCTGGGC
Source organism: Rhizobium cauense (assembly GCF_019511525.1). Classification (GTDB taxonomy): domain Bacteria; phylum Pseudomonadota; class Alphaproteobacteria; order Rhizobiales; family Rhizobiaceae; genus Rhizobium; species Rhizobium cauense. The sequence goes on from NZ_JAEUAT010000010.1 coordinate 147,966, forward strand.
GCGACGCTTCAATGAGCCGTTGCCGGCGTTTGCCTCGGGCTGGATGATGGTGCGTCAGCGCGCCAAGCAGCAGGGTGTCGAACTGCCACTGGTCATCTCCGATCATTGCGATTGGCCGGAACTGACCGAGACCATCAGCGACCTGCGCCCCGAGGAAGTGTGGGTAACGCATGGTCGCGAGGAGGCGCTGGTTCGCTGGTGCCAGCTGCAAGGCATCAAAGCCAAGCCGCTCCACTTGGTCGGCTATGAAGACGAGGCCGACTGATGAAAGCATTCGCCGACCTTCTCGATCGCCTCGTGCTTACCCCCAGCCGCAACGGCAAGCTGAAGCTGCTCTCCGATTACTTCCGCGACACCCCGGATCCGGATCGCGGCTACGGGCTTGCCGCCATCGCCGGCACGCTCGAAGTCCGCAACGTCAAGCCGGCCATGCTGCGCGAACTGGCGTTGGAACGGATGGACGAGGTCCTCTTCCGCTATTCCTACGATTATGTCGGCGACCTTGCGGAAACGATCTCCCTTGTCTGGGACGCCGAGAAGGGCATCGAGCGGTCAGCACTTGCCCAGCCGCGGCTTGGCGACGTCGTCAAGCAGATGAATGCGCTCGGGCGCACCGAAGTCCGCAGCTTCGTGCGCGACCTGCTCGATCAACTGGACACGTCGGGGCGCTTCGCCTTCATCAAGCTCGCGACCGGGGCGCTCCGCATCGGCGTCTCGTCCCGTCTGGCGAAACAGGCGCTCGCCGATATGGGTGGGCGAGACGTGACCGAAATCGAGACGCTCTGGCACGGCCTGCAGCCACCCTATGAAACCTTGTTTCACTGGCTGGAAGGGCAGGGCGACAAGCCGGTGCTGGCAACGCCTGCAATCTTCCACTCCGTCATGCTCGCCAATCCAGTGGAAGAGGGGGATCTCGATCAGCTCGATCCGGCCGACTACGCTGCCGAGTGGAAATGGGACGGCATTCGTGTCCAGCTGTCGCGCTCCGGCGATACGCGCAAGATCTACTCCCGTTCCGGCGACGATATCTCAGGCGCGTTCCCCGATATCCTTGAGTCGATCAGCTTCGATGGTGTCGTCGATGGCGAGCTGCTCGTTGGCGGGACTACCCGGTCGAACAGCCCGACACGCACCTTTTCCGATCTGCAACAACGTCTGAACCGCAAGACGGTGACGACGAAGATGCTCGACGAGTACCCGGCCTTCATTCGTGCCTACGATCTCTTGTTCGATCGGGAGGAAGACGTGCGCGGCCGTGCCTATGTCGATCGCCGCGCGCGTCTTGCTGAGGTCATCGATCGTGCGCCGCACGATCGCTTCGATCTCTCCCCGCTGGTCGAGTTCTCTTCGTGGGAAGAATTGGATGACCTGCGGTCGGCGCCGCCGGATCCCGTCATCGAAGGGGTGATGATCAAGCGCCGTGACAGCATCTATCAGGCCGGGCGTTTGAAGGGGCCGTGGTTCAAATGGAAGCGCAACCCTTACAATGTCGACGCGGTACTGATGTATGCGCAGCGAGGGCACGGCAAGCGGTCGAGCTACTATTCGGACTTTACATTCGGGGTCTGGACCGAGACGCCGGAAGGAGAGCAACTCGTTCCGGTCGGCAAGGCCTACTTCGGCTTCACGGATGCTGAGTTGGAACTGCTGGACAAGTTCGTTCGCAACAACACGACAGAGCGCTTCGGTCCGGTGCGGGCTGTCAGGGCCGACAAGGATTTCGGTTTCGTCGTGGAGGTCGCCTTCGAAGGCATCAATCGCTCCACCCGCCACAAGTCTGGCGTTGCGATGCGTTTTCCGCGGATCTCGCGCCTGCGCCCCGACAAGCCGTCCTATGAGGCCGATCGGCTGCAGACGCTGGTCGCCATGATCGATGCAAAAGCCGGCTAGCAGGGCTTTCCACCTGCGCAAAACGCCGCAGGGCCACCTTTTTCAACACAACGTGTGTTGGCGGACGCACGCTTCCGGTGCAATTCTCGAATCGCCGGGAACGATGGAAGTATGAAATGACGTCAGACGAAGGTAACTCTTTTCTCCGCCAGCGGCGCGCGGTTCTTGCAGGCCTGGCTGGAGCCCTCCTGCTCCCGCGCATGGCAAGTGCATTCGAGGTCCCGGAGGTGCCGCGGCTGATCGATCACGATTATGCCAAGGTCCGCAAGCGCTTCCACACGAAGCTCCTGAAAAAGGGGCCGGCGCCCGACAAGTACGAGCCGCTTGACGCTCCCCCGGGAGGCGAGAAGATCTTCTATCGTTCGGGCTATGGCGGCGAATTGGAACTGGCCGCATGGGTTTCCAAATACAAGCGTGGCAGCAAGTCGAAGCCGGGGGTCCTGTTCCTGCACGGCGGCAACGCCATGGGCCTTGGCCACTGGGTTCTGCTCAAGGCCTATGTCGACGCGGGGTTCGTGGTGATGATGCCGTCGTTGCGCGGCGAGAACGGCCAGATGGGCAATTTCTCGGGCTTCTATGACGAGGTCGACGACGTACTCTCGGCGGCCGATCGCCTGCAGCATCTTCCGGGCGTCGATGCCGATCGGTTGTTTATCGCCGGCCACAGCATCGGCGGCACACTGACCATGCTTGCAGCAATGAGCAGCCATAAGTTCCGTGCGGCCGCACCGATCTCGGGCAATCCTGATGCGTTCCGCTTCTTCAACCGCTATCCGCAGGACATTCGCTTCGACGACAGCAATCCTCACGAGTTCGAGGTTCGCAGCGCTCTTTGCTATGCCAAGAGCTTCAAATGCCCCGTCCGTGTCGTCCACGGCACGGAAGAGGCGCATTTCAACGATCGCGCCGGGCTGCTGGCAAGTCGCGCCCGCTCCGGCGGTGTCCGCATCGAAACGGATACAGTGACCGGCAACCATACGTCGGCGCTGCCGGCGGAGATCGAGCAGAGCATACGGTTCTTCCAGGGCGTAGCAAGCTGATTGCCGGCTTGCGATTGATGCGAGGCTGACCGGTTGACCAGCTTCGCGCCAGCCGCAGGTGTCATCCTCGCCGCAGCTATACGTCTCGCTGTTGTCGATGAGGGTGTTTTATGACTGTTCTCAGCCGGGTGTCTTCATTTGCCGGGCTTGCGGCCGCTGCTCTTTGCCTGAGCGGCTGCAACATCCTTGTCCCGGATACCGGTGCAACCGACCCCGCCCGCTTCGTGCAGGAAACGTCGCCCGTTTTCTACAACGGCGTCGATCCGATGCGCGTCAAGCCGATCGATGCGCCGGTGCCGCAGCGGCCGGGTGTCCCGGCGACAATCTATAACCAGACCTATGGTATTCCAGGCGCGAACTTTAGCCGGACATACGGCCTGCCGGTCACCAACCCGGTGAACAACGCCATGTATGGTCAGGTTCGCGATACCGACTTTACGCTGCCGGCCATACCGGTCAGCCGCATCGATCCGCAGTATCTGCGGCAGGAGGTCGACTATCCGACCAAGGAGAAGCCCGGTACGATCATCGTGGATACGAGGACCAAGCATCTCTATTTCGTCGAGCCCGGCGGCAAGGCAATGCGCTATGGCGTCGGCCTTGGTCGTGAAGGCTACGCATGGTCCGGCCGCGGCGTCATTCAATGGAAGCAGAAGTGGCCGCGCTGGACGCCGCCTGACGAAATGGTCGCGCGCCAGCCGGATGTTTGGGCCTTCTCCGCGGAAAACGGCGGCATGAACCCAGGCCTTGGCAACCCGCTCGGCGCACGTGCGCTCTACATCTTCAAGGATGGGCAGGATACGCTCTACCGCATCCACGGAACGCCGGATTGGCAGTCGGTTGGCAAGGCCACGTCATCGGGTTGCGTGCGCATGCTGAACCAGGATGTGGTCGACCTCTTTGACCGCGTTCCGGCGAAGGCCGAGATCGTCGTGATGTAGCCGCGCAACAGGGCGGATGATATCGTCTGTCGGCAGAGGGACACGACTTCGTGAGGTAGTGGTTTTTAGTAAGGGTAACGGGATAGATTTCTGGTGTCGTTACCGGCGTTGACCCACCCTCCGCGAAGGGCGTTCGTCCTTCCAGCGCAACAGGAACCCAGACCCGCGTTATGAGCTTTGAAAAACCCTATTCCCGCCGCAGCTTCCTTTCGCTTTCGGCAATGACCGCAGCTTCGGCGCTGGCAGGTTGTGCGTCCACGGCCGGGCCGCCTCCCACGGCTCAGCCGGTGATCGCACGCAATCCGATCAACATGTTCCAGTCGCCACAGACGCCAAGCGACGCCGAACTGGCCGTTATGTACGGCCCGATCGAGGATGGCGGTTTTCTCATTCCCGCCGTGCCCTACCAGCAGATCGATCCGCGCTTTTACCGTCAGCAGGTCGTCGATCCGACCGGCCAGGCGCCCGGCACGATCGTCGTCGATACGCCCTCGCGTTTCCTCTATCTGGTGCAGCCCGGCGGTACCGCCATGCGCTACGGCGTCGGCATCGGCCGTGAAGGCTTCGCCTGGCAGGGCTCCGGCGTCATCCAGTGGCGTCAGAGATGGCCGCGTTGGAAGCCGCCGAACGAGATGGTTGCGCGTCAGCCCGAGCTCGCCAAGTATTCGATCGAGAACGGGGGCATGGAGCCGGGCTTGAAGAACCCGCTCGGTGCGCGCGCCCTCTACATCTTCTCGAATGGTGAGGACACGCTCTACCGCCTCCATGGCAACCCGGAATGGCGTTCGATCGGTAAGGCGGTTTCGTCAGGCTGTGTGCGTCTGCTGAACCAGGATATCATCGATCTCTACGACCGCGTGCCGAACAAGGCGCCGATCGTCGTTATGCAGTAGTCGATTCAAATGCGGCCGGCCGATCCCGCTGGCCGCATTCATCGCCGATGCTCGGCGAACCGAAGCTCTGTTGGTGGCGAAAGTTCCCTGATCAGCTTCCTGCGGATCGCCTCCGCGTAGTCGGCAAAGCTCCTCACCTCCATCACGAAGGCGTCCTCGCCGAGGATGACGCGTTTCTCGTAGTAGCCGAAAAGATCTGGCTCCTCGTCGGAGACGACCAACCCATTGACCGTCGTCCCCATAGCTGCTGCGCGCTTGCGCGCTTGATAGAGCGAGGGTGTTTGCCGCCGTTTTGGCGCAACCGTCTCCTTCCCGTCGCCGGAAACGTTGATGACGGTCTTGATGGCGCAAAAGCGCGGATCCGACAGCAGGTCGAGCGCTGACCACATGCCGTTGCCGATGTCCGTGTTGCCGAAGACCTTGCGCCGGTTCGCCTCCATCGCAAGCGCGAAGGGTTCTGCGCCATTCCCGTTGGCGATGACGAACCAATCGAGTTTCTGCGTCGAGAACTCGCCGTCGCCCCAGAAGACCGCCGACACGGCAACGAGGCCGGCATTCGTCAAGGTCGCCAGCACCTCCTGATCCCGGAACGCAGCGGCAATGGCGGATTTCTGAAACGCATACTCGTCGTCGTTGATACTGCCGGATCCGTCGACAGCAAGGACAAGCGCAACATCGACGCAGGCCGAGGATTGCGACGATGCCAATGTCAGAAACAGCGCCACAGCCAAGCCAGTCAGCCCCTTGAGCATTGCCGTCCCCTCGCTTGCCCATATTCCCGTTGAAAATGACTGTGACAAACTCTCGCTTTCCTGCTGTTATAGCGACGTTATAGACATAACTAAATTAGAAATTGCTGGAGGAGCGATGCAGTTCACGTTGCGCCTGCATGGTCGATTCCAGCTTCTCGCCCCGTCGGGCGAGAACATTTCGATCGCTTCGCGCAAACATCAGGCGCTGATTGCGATGCTCGCGATCTCGAATGGGAAGCCGATTTCACGATCGAAGCTGGCGGGCATGTTGTGGGCCGAGCGAACGGAGGAGCATGCACGCAACAGTCTCCGTCAGGCATTCTTTACGATCCGCCATGCAGTCAACGGCCACGGCATTTCGCCATTTGTCTTTGATAGTGGCTCCGGCTGGGTGCGACACGATGCAGTTGTCACTGACATCCAGACACTCGTGGACAGCACCGGTGCGGGCAGTCTGCCGCCGACGCTCGATATTTTCGAGGGAGAGTTTCTCGAGGGCCTGAGCTTTCGGGACGAAGCATTGGAGACGTGGCTGCGCATCGAGCGTAGCCGTCACCACAACTTGCTGGTCGATTGCCTTACAGGGCTGGCCGCCGGGCTGGAGAAAGCGGGCGACCTGGAGCACGCGCTTATCGCCGCGCAGTGCCTATTGCGGCACGATCCCTATCATGAGCCGTCACACCGCATGGTGTTGCGGCATCATGGGGCACACGGCGCGCGTGCGCGTGCCATCAAGCACTACGATGACTTGAAGGCATTGCTTGAGACCAATCTCGGCGTTGCGCCAGAGCCGGAAACGCAGCAACTCGTCGATCACATTCGAAAGCATGAGGAATCGTCCATACAGACGGATTCCCATGGCAAGCCGAGGATCGCGATCTTGCCGATCAGAAGCTTGTCAAACGAGGCCGGTGCCGCACTTGTGGCTGAATCTCTGACCCGAAAGCTGATCGCGGAACTCGGGCTATTCTCACCACTTTCGGTAGTTGCAGCGGCGACGATGTTTGCCTTGAATGCACGACACGAGACGGTAGAGGAAATCGGCAAGCGGGTCGGCGCGGATTACATCCTCGAGACGGCTGTGCAGGGGCAGGGTGAGGCTGGCTGGGCACTGGCGCAATTGGTCTCGGTGCAAAGCGGAACGCAGATATGGAGTCGCAAGTACCTGGGCGAGAGCACGGATTCAGGTGACGGCCAGGACAGGCTGGTTCGCAAGATCAGCGGGAATCTTTATCATATTCTGATGAAGCACGCGGCGGCGACGGCGGCGATGGAGCCGGAGGACGCCAGCGGCACCGAGAAACTCTACCTCCAGGCCTTCAATCACGTTGAACGACCGACGCTTCAAGGAATGATCCGTGCTCGGCGCCTTTGCGACCGGCTCCTCGCCATCGACCCCAATCACGTTCTCGTCCGCGAAAGCCTAGCCTGGATCAATTTCCACTGCTGCTTCAATGGCTGGCTCGATAATCCGGCGCGGGGTTTCAGGCAAGCCCGAGAGATCCTGCACACCGGATTGGGGCTGGACGATCGTGAGCCCTATTTGCTGAGCGCTTTCGGCCTAGCCGAAACCTACCTCGGAAACGCTCGGGTGGGCCTCGATGCACTGAAGAGGGCTGTCGACCTTAATCCTAATGACGCCGAGTTTCATACATGGCTTGGCATTGGCCTGACATTCTCGGATTTGATCGGCGAGGCTCATCTGGCTTTCGATCACGCTGATCAGGCCAGTCCAGGTTATCACCCGGTCTTCCTGTTTCGAGGCGACGCCCACTTCGCGTCCGGCAAGTACGAGGATGCGGTCGCCTGCCTTGAACGGTTCCTTGCTGTGCTGCCGGAATACCACTGGGCTCGTCTGTTGCGCGCCGCGTCCTATGAAGCGCTGGGAAAAAGCACGCTGGCACGGCAGGACGTTGCCCATGTCAGGGAGAATGCGCTTCTGCTGAATGGCCGATATCTCGACCAATTGCTGCAGGCCCGGGCTCCGTCATTCCGGCAGGATTTGTGGCTGAAGCTGGAAGTCGCGGGGCTTCCCTGGGGGAAGTGAGTTCCGTCAAACCTCTCGCGGTTCAGACCGCCGCCGTCAGGTTCGCCCGCAGCCCTTTCAAAAGGCCACGGATCGTCTTCATTTCCTCGAGCGTGCAGCCCGCCGCCTGACCGATCGCGACCATGATGGTATCGACCTCGCCCTTCATCGCGCGGCCTTTCTCGCTCAGGGATACGATGACCTGCCGTTCGTCGCGCGCGTCGCGCGTGCGTTTTATCAGGCCGCCTTGTTCCAGGCGCTTCAACAGCGGCGAAAGCGTACCCGAGTCGAGATCGAGCTGTTCGCCGATCGCCTTGACCGGCTGCTCTGACTTCTCCCACAGCGCCAGCATCACGAGATATTGCGGGTAGGTGAGGCCGACCTTGTCGAGGATCGGCTTGTAGGCCCGGGTGAAAGCATGCGCCGTCGAGTAGACCGCGAAGCAGAGCTGGTTCTCGAGCCGCTTTTCCTCTTCCGGAATTTCCATTGTCTTTGCCAGATACGCTTTCATCGTCGTCGTCCTTACGGCCCGATTGTCCTCTTTTCAAAGGTGAAATGCAATTTGCAAAATTCACTTGCGTACAATTTAATTGCGCGTTATATAAATTCCAACCCCAACGCAAAGGAGACTGACATGCCTATCCTCTACACGACCAAAGCTTCCGCCACTGGTGGCCGCGCGGGCCGCGCCGTTTCCGAAAACGGCGTTCTTGATGTCACGCTGACGGTTCCGAAGGAACTCGGCGGCGACGGCGCGACCGGCACCAACCCTGAACAGCTCTTTGCAGCCGGCTATTCGGCCTGCTTCCTCGGTGCCTTGAAATTTGTCGCCGGCAAGGAAAACGTCAAGATTCCTGAGGACACGACGGTCAGCGCGACGGTCGGCATTGGCCCGCGCGACGATGGTACGGGCTTCGGCATCGAAGTCGCCCTGACTGTGAATATTCCCGGCCTCGACAAGCCGACCGCTGAAAAGCTGGCAGCCGCTGCCCATATCGTGTGCCCCTATAGCCACGCCATGCGCACGTCGACGGAAGTTCCGGTGAGCGTCGCCTGATCGTAGACAAAGAGCGTCGCTTAATAGCGGCGCTCTTTTCATATGAAATAAAAATGCTATATTATTTCCAGTGAAAGGAATATGGCATGGCAGTTGCACATCCGATCTCCGGCGCCCGGTCTCCCGAGGCTGTCGTCATCACCAAGGCGGCCGTCAATGCCGCCGACCATCTCGGCCTCAACGCACGAACGCTTTCGGCTGTACTTGGCGTATCCGAAGCGACCGTCTCGCGCATGAAGCGGCAGGACTATCTGCTCGAGCGCGGTTCGAAGTCCTTTGAACTCGCCATTCTGCTTGTGCGCCTGTTCCGCTCGCTCGACGCAATTGTCGGTGGTGACGAGGCTGTTGCCCGGCAGTGGCTGCGCAATGCCAATACCGCGCTCGGCGCCGCGCCGCTCGAAAAGATCGTCAGTATTTCAGGATTGACCGATGTCATTGCCTATCTGGACGCCCGCCGCGCTCTCGTCTGAGGCGCGGGCGGTTTCGGGCAGGTTCTGGCGTCTGGTGGAGGCGCAGCATCAGATCTCGACGCTGAAGCTTGTCGACACGCTCGACGAACAGGCGCTGCTCGAAAATCTGCTCGAAGACAGCAAGCCGGCGCTGCCGCCGGAGTGCGCCGGGCTGGACTACCTGCTTGCCACGCCGTTTCGCTACGGTGCGGTCTATCCACATGGTTCGCGCTTTCGCAGGGCAGGGCGCACTCCAGGCGTCTTCTACGCATCCGAGCGAGTGGAAACGGCCCTTGCGGAAATGGCCTTCTACCGGCTGCTGTTCTACGCGGAGTCGCCTGCAACACAGCCTCCAGTAAACGCGGCTGAGTACACCGCCTTTGCCGCGGCGATCGCAACTTTATCCGCAATCGATCTCACGCGCCCGCCGCTGGATGCCGATCGGGCTGTATGGACGGACCTGCAGAACTACGCACGATGCCAGGATCTGGCGGATGCCGCCCGAGAGGCAGGCTGCCAGGCAATCCTTTATGAATCCGTGCGCGATCCACAGCGCGGTCACAACATCGCACTGTTGACGGCCGCAGCATTTGCGGCCCGTGAACCGGTCGAGCGCCAGACCTGGAGGATACGTCTCTCGGCAACCGGCGTGCAGGCGCTTTGTGATTTCCCGAAAGTTAGAATTGGATTCTCGGTGGAGGATTTCGGCAAGGATTCGCGAATCGCGCGTCGCTAAGCCCTTCAGGAGAGGGCTTGCAGATCCCGCCGCAGCCTCTCCAGATCGCCGCCCGGCAGGGCTTCGCCGAGACTTGCATGCGTGCTCTCCCAGATCGGCAGTGCGGCGGCAAGCACCGCCTTTCCCGTCGGCGTCAGGCTTAGCAGGCGCCGGCGCTTGTCTTTCGCGTTCTGCGTTACATCTACCCACCCACGGCGCTGCAACGGCTTGAGCGCTGCGGTCAGTGTCGTCTGGTCCATCGCAAGCAGGGTCGCGACCGGTCCCATCGGTGGCGGCTCGGGACGGTTCAGCGACATCATCAGCGAGAACTGGCCGTTGGTGAGCCCGACGGGGCGAAGTGCATCGTCGAAGAGACGTGCCAGCGCGCGCGCCGCGCGCTGCACATGCAGGCACAGGCACGTGTCGCGTACCAGAAGTGTGGTTGAATAAGGAATCTCTACCGCGTTTGACATGATCAATTTCTATTGATATCAATGTAATTAGTCAAGGAAAAGGAGCATGGACGCCCACATCTAAGTCGCGCCGGAGGAGGGCGTAAATGATGGAGAACCAAGTCGTTTCCCGTGAAGAATGGCTCGAAGCCCGCCGTGCGCTGCTTCTCAAGGAGAAGGAAGCAACGCATCTGAGGGACAAGGTCAACGCCGAGCGCATGGCGCTGCCTTGGGTCAAGATCGAAAAGAACTACGTTTTCGACACCCCTGAAGGAAAGAGAAACCTTGCCGAACTCTTCGATGGCCGCAGCCAGCTGCTGATCTATCACTTCATGCTTGGACCCGATTGGGACGCGGGCTGCCCCGGTTGCTCGTTCCTGTCCGACCATGTCGACGGAACGCTGCCGCATCTCAACAATCACGATGTCACCTGGGTCGCCGTTTCGCGAGCACCGCTCGCCAAGATTGAGGCCTACAAGAAGCGCATGGGCTGGAAATTCCCTTGGGCCTCATCCTTCGACAACAGCTTCAACTTCGACTTCCATGTGTCCTTCAGCCCGGAGGATATGGCGAAGGATACGGTCTTCTACAATTTCGAGGCGATCGAACCCGCCAACGCCCATGACGAGCTTCCGGGCCTCAGCGCCTTCTACCGGAACGAGAATGGCGAGATCTTCCATACCTATTCGACCTATGCCCGGGGCCTTGAAGAGGCGGTCGGCACTTTGATGATCCTCGATCGCGCGCCGAAGGGCCGCAACGAAGACAGCACAATGGATTTCGTCAAACGCCACGACGAATACGAGGACGCTCCGAAGACGCATTCCTGTCACTGAATTTTGCAATCATCACCCAAGGGAGAAGGATGATGGAAACTGCGAAAGTGCTGGAGGAGCATCGCTTCCTCGAAAAGTTGGTGGGCGTGTGGGACGTCGCCGCGCCGGAAATGAGCGGCGATCAGCGATGGACCGAAATCGTGCGATCGCTGCACGGCATCTGGTTTGTCGGCGAAGGCAGCGGCCAAATGCCGGGCGGCGGGGCTGCCACAACGATCCTCACCCTCGGCTACAGTGCCGCCCGGGGCAAATACATCGGCAGCTGGATCGGCTCGATGATGGACTACATGTGGGTCTACGAGGGCGATCTGTCGCCGGACGGCAAGGTGCTCAACCTCTACACCCGCGGCCCCGATTTCGAGAACGCAGGCGCCGAGCAGGACTACCGCGAGCAGATCATCTTCACCGATGATGACCATCGCACGTTCAACTCCTCGGCCAAGCAGCCGGACGGCAGCTGGAAGCAGTTCATGGAAGCGCATTATACGCGCAAGCCGTGATCGCGAGCGAAACTCGACCGGCACTCATGAGAGGCCGGCACCCGTCAAAAAAGGAAAGAGATCATGGCTTCCGATACACATGGAAAGTTCATCTGGTGCGAATTGATGACGCCGGATACGGCGGCGGCTGCCAAGTTTTATGGTTCGGTAGTCGGCTGGACGACCAAGGAAATGCCGATGGAGGATCTGCCGTCCCCCTACACCATCTTCGAGGCGAATGGGCTTGGCGTCGCCGGTATGATGACCTTTCCGGCCGAACTCGAAGGGCAGGGGATTCCGCCGAACTGGACGGGTTACGTCGCCGTCGACGATGTCGACCGGTCCGCGAAGGACTTCGAGGCGAATGGCGGCAAGATCCGTCGCGCGCCGGAAGACATCCCGACCGTCGGTCGCTTCGCCGTTGTCGCCGACCCGCACGGCGCGGTCCTCTGCATCATGACGCCGCTGCCGATGGAGGGTGATACCGGCTGGGAGCCGAAGATGGGCGAGCCTGGCCATATCGGATGGCACGAACTGATGGCCGGCAACATGGAGGAAGCCTTCGCCTTCTATTCGAAGCTTTTCGGCTGGACGAAGGATCATGATTTCGACATGGGCGAAATGGGCGCCTATCGCATCTTTGCCGAGCATGGAACGCAGATCGGCGGGATGATGACAAAGCCCGCCGACGTGCCGGTCTGCTATTGGGGCTACTACTTCAACGTGCCGGCGATCGACAGCGCCATCGAGCGCGTCAATGCCGGTGGCGGCAAGGTGGTGTTCGGTCCGATGGAGGTGCCCGGTGGCAGCTGGGTCATCAATGCGATCGATCCGCAGGGCGCATATTTCTGCCTCGTGGCGCCCGGCCGCTAGCCCATCCCATATGCTCCTTTCAGCTTCGCCGTGAGACGGTGGCCGCCATCTCGCGGCGAAGCTGTGTTCGGGCTCGGGTGGCGTGACGTGTCGAATCGAGGGCCTGGAAATACCCTGCTGGCAACGCCCAAGGTGCGTTTGTATTTCATTAATTTTATTAGAATTTTAGCAGTTCAAACCACGCTAGGGGCTCCGCTGTTAACTCTTCCTCAAACATTTTTGGGTGGATGCATAACCGGCTATGTCTGAAGCCGCCGCAAGTATTGATTTTGGTTCTTCCGCGTAATTGATTGACCCTAGTTTCACATTGGGGTTGTTTTGTTATGTCTATCGAAGATCCGCGCATTTCCGCTACTGCAAGCGAAAACGTCTCGCACGACTTCCGCCAGGACATTCATGAAGACGCAAGTATTGAGGCTTCCGCTCGTCAGGGCGTAGAGGTCGCGCAGGCCGAAAATAGCCAGCAGCCTGACAAGAGCGACCGCGTGCCGGCGGCTCAGCAGGTGGTCGCTGCCAACGCCAATCCGACCGAAATCGTCCCGGATCAGAACAACGTCGCCCATCTTCCGGCTGACGTCGCGATCGACGACATCCGCGTCGAGGGCAATAATCTCGTGCTCGTTCAGGCCGACGGCACGGAAATCGTCATCGTCAACGGCGCTCTGCATGTGCCGACCTTCCTGCTCGGCGAAGTCGAACTGCCGCAGCAGGCGGTCATCGCCGCTCTCGAACAGAGCAACATCAACGTCGCGGCTGGTCCTGATGGCTCCTACACGGCAAGTGCCGGCACCCCGAGCTCAGGCGCGGAATTCCAGGACGCGATCCAGCCGGATCCGAACGATCCGCTGCAGCTTGCCCAACTGCTGGCCGACACACAGCAGCCCGATCCAGGCCTCGGCGAACGCCGCGAACTGTTCGATGACCAGCCGACCATTTTTGCAGACCGGACGACAAACCTCAGCCTGACGGAAACGGAAGGCGAGGAGGGCGGCTTCGAAACACAGTCGATGAGCGGCACGTTCGGCTTCGATGGTGGCGCAAATGTCGGTCAGATCACTGCCGTCCAGTTCGTCGATTCGCTCAACATGAACGAAGGAACGAACACCGGTTCTCACGTCGATCTGACGTCCGATGGCAAGCCCGTCGTCATCACGGTGAATGGCCTGACGATCACCGGCAGCGTCGACGGTCAACCTGTCTTCGTGCTGACCGTTACCAACACGGCAACCGGCGCCTTCACCTTCACGCAATTCGCCCCGCTCGATCATCCGGATAAGGGCGAGGCGGGCCTGGACGACATTTTGCGCCTGCAGTTCAGCTACACCGTTACCGACAAGGACGGCGACGCGGTCACGGGCATTGCCTCGGTCGACATCAACGACGGTGGTCCGTCGATCGGTGACGCAGTCAGCCCGAGCACGATCGACGAGTCGGACCTGCTTTCCGGTGAAGGCAGCAATGCAAGCGTTGAGAACGTCTCCCTCGGCATTCATTGGGGTGCCGACGCGGGCGAGCATCGTGACCTGACCTTCTCGAATGTTCAGGATCAGCTTAGCGGCCTGAAGTCGGATGGTCAGACCGTTCAGTTTGAAATCTCCGCAGACGGTCACACGCTCACCGGCTTCGTAGGCGAGGGCGAAGGCCGCACCGAAGTCTTCGTCGTCACGCTCGATCCGAAGGCCGCAAATGGCGCCTACAGCTTCACGCTGCTGCAGCCGCTCGACCATCCGCAGAACTCCGAAACCGGCAACACGCAGCTCGGCCTGAGCTTCAATTTCGTCGCGAGCGACGCCGACGGCGATACGGCGAACGGCTCGTTTGCGGTCGATGTCAACGACGACGTGCCGACGGCAACTGGTACCGGGGCTACGGTCACAGAGGCCGCTGGGGCACAAGGCGCGTTCATTCCGCAAACGGCGACTGGAAATCTTGACTTCCATCAGGGCGCCGACGGCGCCCAAGTGACGAACATCACTTACCGCTTCGACACCGCGGTCATGGAAATGCCGGAGAAGGAGGGCGAGGAAATCGAGTTCCACGCGCTGACCTCCAACGGCAACCAGATTGTTGTCACGACGTCAGTCGACGGACTGACGGTGACCGGCAAGGTCGGTGACGTCACAATCTTCACCCTGCACGTCACGGACCCCAAGACCGGCGCCTACACCTTCACGCAGACCGGCCCGATCGACCATCCGGACAAGAACGACACCGGTGCCTCCGACACCCTGCGCATGGTCTTCGACTTTACGGTGACGGATGGCGACGGCGATAAGACCGCCTGGGATAAAGGCACCTTGACGATCGACGTCCGCGACGACGGTCCGACTGCCTCCTTCTCGAATACGGTAACGGTTACAGAGGCGGCGACGAACGCTGGCGCCTTCGCCGAGCAGACGGCCAATGGCACGCTCGTCTTCAAGCCGGGTGCCGACGGTGCGGAGGTGACGAACATCGCCTACCGCTTTGGCACCTCGATCATGGAAATGGGGGAGAAGGAAGGCGAGAGCATCGAGTTTCACACGCTGACCTCCAACGGCAAGCAGATTGTTGTCACGACGTCAGTCGACGGCCTGACGGTGACCGGCAAGGTCGGTGATGTCACGATCTTCACCCTGCACGTGACGGACGCCAAGACCGGCGCCTATACCTTTACGCAGACCGGCCCGATCGATCATCCCGACAAGAATGAGGCTGGTGCATCGGATTCGCTGCGCATGGTCTTCGATTTTACCGTCACCGATGGCGACGGCGATACCGCCACCAACGCGGTGCAGGTCGATATCCGCGACGACGCTCCGACGACGACGCAGGCGGACCGTTACATCACCGTCAGCGAGGGTGACATCAACGGCGCAACGCCGGACACGGGTTCCAAGAGCTTCACGATCGACTATGGTGCTGACGGCGCCGGCAAGACAACCTTCACCGGCAAGGTTCACCTCGATATCGGCGGCGGCCTGGCCGGCAATGTCGATTTCACGCTCTCCGGTCCTGGTGCGACCTACACGTCGCCGCTGACCTCGCATGGTCAGCCGGTCATCTTCACGCTGTCGGCAGATGGCACGAAGATCATCGGTTACGTCGGCGACATCACTCATCCCGTTATCGAGCTCTCCGCAAACGGCACGACCGTGACCGCGCAGCTCTACCAGACGGTCGATCACATCGCACTCGCCGACGGATCGACGATCAAGGACAACATTCGCGTCGATGCCACCCTGTCCTTCAAGGACAGCGACGGCGATACGGTCAACAGCATCATCCGTGTCAACGTGGCTGATGCCGGCCCGACGATCACTGGCACTGCGCAGCAGGTCAACCTGCTCGCCAACGGCGATTTCCGCAGCGCCACCTGGCATCCCGAGGGCTGGGACAACGGCGGCTGGGCCGGTTCGGCTACCGCCGACATCGGCTGGAAGGTCGCAGGAACGGGCACTGTTCAGCTCGAGCGCGTCAGCAGCGGTTATCAGGGCGTCTCCACCAGCAATGGTGCCCCCATGGTCGACATGGGTTCCTCGCCCGGCAACACGACGATTTCGCAGGACATCACCGGTCTGAATGCCGGCGATAGCTACACCCTCAAGTTCGACTATGGCGCGCCGGTCCCGGCCAGTGCGCGTCTAGAAGTCTTCTGGAACGGTGTCAGCCTCGGCGTCTACGATCCGGCCAAGCTGATGACGACGGAGTCCATCACCGTAAAGGCGAACGGGGGTACGAATACGCTCACCTTCCAGGAGATCGGGGATGGTAACGACAACCATGGTACCTATCTCGCCAATGTCAGCCTGACGCATGGCAGCCAGGTTCCGGTTTTCACCGAATCGGCCGGCGAAGATGCCAAGGACATTTCATTCGAGCTTGCGGCGGGTCATCAGTTTACCTACGGCCCGGATGGTGCAGGCAAGGTAGTGCTCGGCACAGCAACGGTTGCCACGGCGTCGGGCATCGCCCTGACGCTTGATCCGTCATCCTACAGCTATCAGGACGGCAAGCTGGTCATCAAGCCCGGCTCGTTCGAGGTGCTGAACGCCGGCGAAATCGCCACCGTCACCATCCCCTTCACGGTGACTGACTCCGACGGTACCAGCAAGACCGGCTACTACCAGATCCAGATAACCGGCGCTAATGATGTGGCCTCGATCGCCGGCAACCACCTGAGCACCGTTCAGGAAGATGGCACGCTTCACGCAATGGGAACGCTCAAGGTCACCGACATCGACAGCGGTGAGGCGCATTTCCAGACGCCGACTACGGCGTCCCTGTCTGGCGCCTACGGCACATTTACCTTCGATCCGGCAAACGGCCAGTGGAGCTACAACCTCGACAATGGCAAGGCGCAGGAACTCCGCCAGGGACAGACGGTCAACGAGACGCTGACAGTCTTTTCCGCCGATGGCACGGCATCGCAGACGATCACTGTGGCCGTCAAAGGTGTAAACGACACGCCGGTCGCCGTTGTTGACACCAACACGGCAACGGAAGCCGGCGTCGGCACGTCAGGCGATTGGCTTGCGCAGGGCAATGTCCTGACCAACGATACCGATGCTGACGCGGGCGACACGAAGACCGTCATCGGCGTCGTCGATGCTGAAAACCACCACGGAGTTTCCGGCTTCGGCGGTTTCGCCATTGAGGGCAAGTATGGCTACCTGGTCCTCGGTTCCGACGGCAAGTATCTCTACACCCTGAATAATTTCGATGCCGATACGCAGGCATTGAAGCAGGATGCGGTCGTGACCGAAGTCTTCACCTACACGATGAAGGATGCCTCGGGCGCAACCTCGTCGGCAACGCTGACGATCAGCATCACCGGCACCAACGATGCACCGATCGCCTGGGCTGATGTCAGCAAGAGCGTCGTCATCGAGGACGGCGTGCTCGCCGGCCACGCAAATGCAACGGGCAACGTTCTGTCGAACGATACCGATATCGACAGCGACGGCAACCTCAAGCAGGTCGTCGGCATCGCATCGGGCGCCAAGTTCGGTTCGGTGTCCGGAGGCGTGGACACGGCTGTTGTCGGAAAATACGGTTCGATCACCCTCGATAAGGACGGCAACTGGACCTATACGCTCAACAACAGCGATCCTGACACCGAGGCGCTGAAGAAGGGCGAGATCGCCAAGGACGTCTTCACCTACACGATGACCGATGCCCACGGCGCAACGTCGACCACGACGCTGACGATCGAGATCAAGGGCGCCAACGACGCGCCGACGATCACCGCAGGTCCGGTTTCCAACGAACTGACGGAGCAGGGCACGGGCGTTCCTGGGACGGCCACCGCAACGGTCAAGCTGGCGATCGGCGACGTCGATGATGACGACAAGGCCAGCTACAACACGGCGGGCTGGACGCCGAAGGGCAACAACACTTACGCCATGGAGACGGCTCACGGCACAGTCACGCTCAATACCAAGTCGGGCGAAATGACCTTTGTGCTCAGCCAGAGCAAGTCCGACTCGCTCAACATCAACGATACCGTCACCGACTCCGTCACCGTCACCGTCAAGGACCAGAACGGCGCTTCGGCGTCGAAGACGGTCGATTTCACCATCCGCGGTTCCAACGACGCAGCCGTGATCACCGGCAAGGCCGCTGACACGGTTACCGAAGCGGGCGGTGCCAACAATGCGCAGCCGGGAACCCCGACGGTCGCGGGCGAGCTGCATGCGACCGATGTCGACAACAGCGCTGCTTTCGACGTCAAGACGAATGTTGCCACGACCTACGGTCACTTCAGCATCACCGCTGGTGGCGCGTGGACCTACACGCTCGACAACAGCAACGGAGACGTGCAGAAGCTCAATACGAGCAGCACGCCGCTGCATGACCTCATCACCGTCACTACTGCTGACGGAACGACGAAGGTCATCGACATCACCATCAACGGCGCCAACGATGCCGCCGTGCTCTCCAGTGCCACCCGCAATCTGGAGGAAACAAACAGCGTCCTGACCGCCAGTGGAAAGCTGACGATCACCGATGTCGACAGCCCGGAGACGTTCAAGACTGAAACCGTCAGCGGCCAATACGGCAGCCTGACGATCAAGGCGGACGGCACCTGGAATTACACCGCGAGCTCTGCCCATAACGAATTCGTCAAAGGCACTGTTTACAGCGACGTCTTCACGGTCACCTCGGACGATGGGACGAAGACGTCGGTTACCATCAACATCACCGGCACCAACGACGCCCCTGTTATCACCAGCGGCGAGACGGCCAGCGTTGCTGAAAACACCAAGTTCGTGATGGCGCTCACCTCCACCGACCCGGATGGCGGCACCGTGACCTATTCGGTCGTCGATGGTAAGGACAAGAGCCTGTTTACTGTTGTCGATGGCAATCTCGTCTTCAAGACGGCGCCAGACTACGAGAACCCGAACCACCCGAACTGGTTAGACCACAGCAACACCTACGAAGTCGTGGTCAAGGCTGACGACGGCAAGGGCGGTTTCGACTATCAGACCATCAAGGTCAGCGTCACCAACGTCAACGAAGCGCCGGTTCTGTCTCCTGAAACCCGTGCCGTCACGTACGAGGAAAACGACAGCGGCGTCCGCCTGCTCTTCAACGCCACGCTCAGCGATCCCGACTTCCCGTCGAACTTCGATGGCGGCTCCATCAAGGTCGAGCTCGGCGGCGCGGTTGCGGGCGACAAGCTCATTCTGGCAAATGACGGCTTTGTCCGCCTGTCCGGCTCAAACGTGCAGGTTTGGCATTTGAGCGGCTGGCAGACGGTCGGCACCATCAACGGCATCGGCAGCACCTCGCTGACGATCTCGCTGAACGACCATGCGGACCGTGCTGACGTCGAGACGGTGCTTCGCAGCCTGTCCTTCACCTCGACCTCCGACGATCCGACCTCGGCTGATCGCACCGCCACCATCACCTTCAACGATGGCGGCAACGACGGCAGCGGCCCGTCCCTGTCGGACGCCTCGACGATCACCATCCATGTCGATCCATGCAATGACGATCCGGTCATTACCTCGAATGACGGCGGCTCTTCGGCGAATATCTCGGTCAGCGAGAACCAGACGGCTGTAACGAAGGTGACTTCGGACGATCGTGATGGTGGCGCGCCAGTCTATTCGATCAAGCAGACGTGGGGCACGGACTACAACAAATTCGTGATCGACCCGAAGACCGGAGTGCTGTCCTTCAAGACCACGCCGGACTATGAAAACCCGCAGGACGGCAATCACAACAACAAGTATGTCGTCGATGTCCAGGTTTCGGACGGACACGGCGGCTATGACGTCCAGACGCTCACTGTCACCGTCACCGACGTCAACGAAGCGCCGGTTCTGACCCCGGACTCTGCGGCGATCACCTTCACCGAGAACACGGCCGCGATGCAGCTGATGTCCGGCGCGAAGCTGACTGATCCGGATCAGCCTTCGAATTTCGGTGGCGGCACGATCACGGTCTCGCTCGGAGAAACGGCTGTCGCCGGCGACCAGCTGTCGCTGGTCAACGCAAACGGTGTCACCATCTCGAACAACGTCATCAAGGTCGGCAACGACAGCGTCGGAACAGTATCCGGCTATGGTTCGACCTCGTTGACGATCACGCTGAACAGCAACGCCAATCCGAGCGAAGTCGAGGCGATCCTCAAGGCGCTCGCATATAGGTCGACGTCCGAAAACCCGACCGGCGCCGATCGCGTCGCTACGATCACCTTCAACGACGGCGGCCACGACGGCAGCGGCGGTCCGCTTTCCGACACCTCGCACATCACGATTCATGTGACGCCGATCAACGATGCACCCGAGACGAACGCGGCATCCGGCAGTGGAAACGAGGATGCGTCCTCGATCTCGGTGGCCCTGTCGGGCAGCGACATCGACGGCTCGGTCGTATCCTACAAGATCACGGACCTGCCTGCGAACGGCAAGCTTTACAGCGACGCCGGCCTGACGCATGCGATTGCCGCCGGTGACACGGTGAGCGGTTCGACGGTCTACTTCGTGCCGAATGCGAACTACAACGGCACGGTGACCTTCCAGTATGCGGCGGTCGACAACAACGGCCTTGCGGACGCCAGCCCGGCGACGGCGACAATCACGGTGGCCTCGATCAACGATCCGGCGGTCCTGACGCCGGTCAACGTTAACCTGACGGAAACCGACGCGGCGCTGAGCACGTCCGGTCAGCTGTCGATCAGCGATATCGACAGCCCGGCGACCTTCGTGGCGCAGACGGGCGTTGCCGGCTCGAACGGCTACGGCAAGTTCACGATCACCGCGGTCGGCGCCTGGACCTACGTGGCCAACACGGCGCACAACGAGTTCGTCGACGGCCAGCACTACACCGACAGCGTGACGGTGACGTCCGCCGACGGCACGACGACGACGGTGACGGTCGACATTCTCGGCACCAATGACGCGCCTGAGACCAACGCGGCTTCCGGCAATGGAAACGAGGATGCGGCTTCGATCTCGGTGGCTCTGTCGGGTGGCGACGTCGACGGCTCTGTGGCGTCCTATAAAATCACCGACCTTCCGGCGAACGGCAAACTCTACAGCGATGCCGATCTGACGACCGAACTTCATGCCGGCGACACTGTGAGCGGCTCGACGGTCTATTTCCGTCCCGATGCAAACTACAGCGGTGCGGCGAGCTTCCACTACGCGGCCGTGGACAACAACGGACTGGCAGACAGCACGTCGGCGACGGCAACAATCAATATCACGCCGGTCAACGACGCACCCGTCATCACCTCTAACGGTGGTGGCGATACGGCGGTTGTCTCGATCGACGAAAACGCGACGGCTGTGACGACCGTTACGGCGACCGACGTCGATACCGCGGCGGCCAACCTCGTCTATTCGATCGTCGGCGGCGACGACCAGAGCCTGTTCAAGATCGACAGCGCCACTGGTGTTCTGAGCTTCAAGGATGCGCCGGATTTCGAGCATCCGCTCGATAACGGCAGCAACAACGTCTACAACGTCGTCGTTCGCGTATCCGACGGCGACAAGTTTGACACCCAGACGATCAACGTCACGGTGAAGGATCTCCAGGAGAACGTTGCGCCCGTCCTGACTTTGTCGAACAGCGCCTATGTCCTCGATCAGTTCAACCAGAATGCCTACAACGGCAACGATGGTACCGCGAACTGGAAGACGGACTGGATCGAATACGGTGAAGGCGGCGGCAATGCTGCGACCACCGGCGATGTCCGGGTAAGTAACGGAGCTCTCATTCTCACTGATACGGATGCAGAAATCGACACCTTCGGCGATTTCGTCCAGCGCACGGTTGACCTAACAGGCGCTACCCAGGCAACGCTGACCTTCGACTACAAGCGGGACAGCATGGAGTACGGCGACGCCATCCATGTGCAGGTGAAGGACAGCGACGGCAACTGGGTGGAAATAGCTACCGTCAAGGGCGAGGGCAATGATGCGGGCTACACGACCGTAAGCGTCAACCTCTCGTCCTACATCTCGTCCTCGACCACGATCCGCTTCTACGCGAATGACGACATCGATGATGGCGACAAGGTCTTCATCGACAACGTCAAGATCGAATACACAACGACGCCGACCTTCGTCGAAGGCGGCTCGGCCGTCGCGGTTGTCAGCAACGCCGCGATTGCCGATGCCGATGCGAACATGAGCTCGGCCACTGTCAAGCTGACCAACGGCCAGACAGGCGACGTCCTTTCGATCGCCGGCCAGTCGACCAGCACCGGCACGATCGGCGGTATCACCTACAACATCAGCGGCGACACCGTGACCTTCACCGGTTCGGCGACCAAGGCTGCTTACGAAGCCGCCATCGAAGCCGTCCGCTTTGCCAACAGCTCGGAAAACCCGAACGGCGCCGACCGTACCTTCCAGGTTGTCGTCAACGATGGCCTGAGCTCGAACGTCGCGACGACGATCGTCCATGTGACGGGTGTCAACGATGCGCCGGTCAACACGGTCCCCGCTTCCGCGGTTACCGCGGCGGAAGAGACCAGCACTGCGATCACCGGCCTTTCCGTCTCCGATGTCGACGCCGGCTCCTCGACGCTGACGACGACGCTCTCGGTAACGCATGGCACGCTGACGCTTGCCGCACTTGGCGGTGCATCCGCCATCGGTAGCGGAACCGGCACGGTAACGCTGAGCGGCACGCTTGATCAGATCAATGCGACGCTTGCCGGCAACAACGTCTCCTACAAGGGCGATCTGAACTACAGCGGTTCCGACACGCTGACGATGACGACCAGCGATGGCGGCAATACGGGCACGGGCGGCGTCAAGATCGACACCGATACCGTCTCGATCACGGTGACGCCGGTCAACGATGCTCCGGTCAATACCGTTCCGGTTGCGACGGTCGCTGCGACAGAGGATCTGGCCAAGGCGATCACCGGCCTGTCGGTGACCGACGTCGATGCCGGCTCCTCGATCGTCACGACGACGCTTTCGGTCCTGCATGGCACGTTGACGCTCGGCGGCGTCTCTGGCGGCGCGTCGATCACCGGCAGCGGCACTGGTACCGTGACGCTCAGCGGCACCATCGCCCAGATCAATGCGTCGCTCGCCGGCAGCAACGTCTCCTACAAGGGCGAGCTGAACTACAACGGCGCCGACACGCTGACGATGACGACAGACGACGGCGGCCACAATGGCGCCGGCGGTGCCAAGACCGATACCGACACGGTGTCGATCTCGATTAGCGCGGTCAATGACGCTCCGGTGGTCTCGAACCTGGTCATCACTGAAAGCGGCATCAACTTCACGCTTACGGATCCGGACAGCTCCAGCTTCACGCTTGCTTCGCCGTTCGCCACCGCATTCGGCAGCAACCCCGGCCTCCATGTCGGCGACAACACCCTGACGCCGACGGCACAGGCCAGTGTTGTCAGCGGCACGCTGACAGTCAGCGATGGAGCTGCGCCCGGTGGCGTCGTCAATGTTATCCTCGGTAGCAACAACGACAACAACGGCAGTTCGCTGAAGGCATCCGACACTCCGACGGCCATCTACGGCTTCGGCGGAAAAGATACCCTGACGGGCGGCTCCGGCGCGGACTGGCTGTTTGGCGGCGACGGCGACGACACGCTCGACGGCAACGGCGGTGCGGATACGATGTCTGGCGGCGCGGGCAACGATAAGTTCGAGCTGGCCAGTGGCGATTGGGTCGCCGGTGAATCGATCGATGGCGGATCGGGCACCGACACGATCTCGCTGACGGGCCAACAGACTGTCGACTTCACGACTGGCACGATCAGCAATGTCGAAACGCTGACCGGCAGTTCGAACGGTGACACCGTCACGATGTCGGCTTCGCAGTTCCTCGGCTTCTCGGCCATCAATCTCGGCAATGGCAGCGACTCGCTGACCGTAAGCCTGAGCGCTACGACGGATCTCTCTGCCTCCGCACCGACGATCACGAGCGTCGAAACGCTGAAGATCACCGGATCGGCCGGCGACGACAACCTGACCATCAGTGCCCAGCAGTATGCGGCCTTTGGCAGCATCGACCTCAAGGGTGGCAACGATACGCTGACGGTCAATGTTGCCGGGACCAGCGATCTCTCGGGTGCTGCCGCGCTTGCCGGCGTTGAAACCGCCAAGCTGGTCGGTTCGACCGGCAACGATACTGTTACGGTCAGCAATACGCTCTCCGGCTTCAGCTCGATCGACCTCGGCGGCGGCAGCGGCGATGCGCTGAAGATTGCCGGTGGCTTCACCGACAGCAATGACGCCCAACTTGCCCGTGTCGAGAATGTGGTGATGGCAAGCTCGGGTACCCTGAACCTGTCGCATCAGTCCGAAGGCTTTACCATCACCGGCACATCCGGCGTCGATACGATTACCGGCGGTTCTGGTGACGACAAGATCACCGGAGGTGCGGATGGCGACATACTGACAGGCGGAGCAGGTCGCGATACGTTCGTGATCGTGGCAGGCGATTCCACGCCCGAAACCGCACCGGGGACTGGCTTCTTCTCCTGGGTAAACAATGAAAACGGCACCATCAGCGGTTACGACAAGATCACGGATTGGGGAGCCGGTGGCACTGCCGACAAGCTGGACTTCTCTTTGGCTCCGGTTAAGGCCCTTGGTTCTGTGAACGGTTCAGACTCTGCGCTGACAATCGGCTACGACACCGTCGAGTCCCACAGTGTCAATACCACTACTGGAATGACCACTTTCTATGGCGCCGACAACTTCACTCAAACCTTGTCGGTGGCGACGACTTCGGGCTTGGCCGCCGTCGTCCAATATCTCATGGCGAGTGATATCGGCGATGCGGGCGCAACCCTTGCCTTCACCGGAATGGGCCACACCTACGTGTATCAGCAGACCGGCGCAGGTGCTGGCGGTTCGCTGGTTGAGCTCACCGGCGTCACCCTTACCAACATCTATGCGAGCATGGGTTCGGCGACTTCCAATGCCATCGACCCGATCATCCTCGACCTCGACCACAACGGCATCGCACTGACCCAGCTCGACCAGGGCGTCCAGTTCGACATCAATGCCGACGGTCACAAGGATCAGATCGCCTGGACGGCAGGTACGGATGGCATCCTGGCGTACGATGTGGATGGCAACGGCAAGATCGACAACGGCAGCGAGATATTCTCGCCGCACTTTGCCGGTGGAACCTATGTCGATGGTCTGGCAGCGCTTTCGACACTCGACAGCAACCATGACGGCAAGATCGATGCGGCCGATGAGGCCTTCTCGAAGCTCACCGTCTGGCAGGACCTGAACCACAACGGCATTACCGACAGCGGCGAACTGTCGAGCCTGGCGGATCATTCGATCAGCAGCATCTCGCTCGATGCCAACGTCTCGAACTCGGAGATCAACGGCCAGTCGATCCTCGCCGACGGCAGCTACACTCTGACGGACGGCTCGACCGGCCACTTCGTCGAGGTTGCCTTCGATACGACGCTCGGCGGCAGCGAGAACGGCAGCGCCTACTCGCTGATCGGTAGCGACGGCGACGACACCCTATCGGGCAACGGCGGCATGTATACGATCTCGGGCGGGGCAGGGGCCGACACCTTCGTCCTCGACACCGATGCGCTTGCTGATGTCAAGCTCGCCGATGTCATCACCGACTTCAAGGCGAGCGAGGGCGATACGCTCGACGTCTCGAAGCTCCTCGACAGCCTGCTCGGCCACGAGGCAAGCGAGGCGGAAGCGCTGGCCAGCGTCAAGACAACGGTATCGGGTGCCGACACCGTGGTCAGCGTCAACGCCAATGGTGGCTGGCACGATGTGGCGGTTCTCCAGAATGTCACGGAAGCGGTGAAGATCCTCTACGACGACAAGCACGACACGACGACGGCACCGCACGCCGGCTGATCGTGGTGCGAACCAAAAAAGAAAGGCGCCTCTCGGGGCGCCTTTTCTTCGTTCCGGGTTTTGATGGTTCGCTCAGGCCGCTGGCAGCCTGGACATCGGAACCGCCTCTTCGCTCTCGCCGCCGCGCTGCATGGCCATTTCATCGGCCAGCTGGCGGATGTGGTTGAAATCGGTCTGTCCCTCGAAGACCGCGCCGCCGAGACGGATGCCGATCGTCATTGGCGTGCCTTCGGCCGAGAAGGAAGCTTCCGCGACGCGCCGGCGGATACGGGTGCCGACGTCCTGGGCGTTCTCGACGCTTGCGCCCGGGAGAAACACCCCGAGCTCGTTGGTTGCAAGGCGTGCCACCAGATCGCCCTTTCTGACGGAAGACTGGATGATTGCGGCAAGCGACTGCATGACGGTGTCGGCCCATTGCGGACCGTAGCTGCGGCTGATCTCGTCGAGCGTGTCGATGACCACGGCGATCATCACGCCGCCGGCGTCGGTGGCGATTCGCCTGCGCCGGTCGATATAGTGCTCGACGGCCGCGGCAAAGGCCGTGCCGTTCAGCGTCTTCGTGACCGCGTCGTGGCGCGCAGTATAGTTAACGGTTTCCTGCAGCTTTTTGAGCTCGCCAACCTTCAGCTGCAAGATCAGAAGCAGCGGAAATGCAACAAAAAGCGAAATTACGCCGGCGCCGGCAAATCCTACCAAAAATGGTCTATCCGGCATCAGAAGGTTTAAGATAAGTAAAACGCCGACGGATCCAGCCGCGTAGCAGACAGCACCGAGGGTGGCTATCCGAAGAGCTGAAGCGATTGTGGCGGAAGAGTAACGCTGGCTGAAATTCATCGCGGTTCGTGTCCGTTTGAAGTAATGCCAGATAAGCAGGTCCGGGGAAAGTCCGCGTTAAAAAATCCTGTAAAATTCTTGCTTTAGGCGGTTGTTCAGGCGATTAACCGTCTTGGCAGTAATGCTTTAGACTACAATTGGAATGTGGAAAGATTGGTGTTACTTGTTTGCTAAAGAAGGACTTTGGTATACGGGTTTCGCCGGGTGAATCTTGGATGTTGAGGGGCATCGAACTTGTTTAAGGGCAAAAGAATTTTCGCAGCATTGTCTGCAACGGTTGCTTTCAGTTTTGCGTTTTATGCTGATGCCAATGCAATGTCCTTGCAGCAGGCAATAGAAAAGACCATGAAAACGAACCCGCAGATCTTGCAGGCCGCGAAGAATAGAGAAGCGGTCGAGTTTGAATTGCGTCAGGCTCGCGGTTTATACTTGCCATCCGTAGATCTGGAGAGCGGAGTCGGGCGCCGTCGGCTGTCGAACGAAAGCTCTGGTTCGCTTCGGGACGATCATGACTATCTCTCGCCTAGCGATGTTGGTCTGACGATCTCTCAGACGCTTTATGATGGTGGCAGCCGTCGGGCTCAGGTCGAGCAGCAGGCATCGCGCGTCGATGGCGCCTCCTTTCGGGTTCTCGAACGTTCCGAGTCGCTCGCCCTTGAAGTGACGCAGGACTATCTGGAATATGTTCTCCAGAACCAGATTGTTGCCGCCGCCAAGCAGAACGTTGCTTTCCACACGCAGATGGTCGGCGATATCGACGAGAGCATCAAGGGTGGCGCGCTGACGGATGCTGACCGCCTCCAGGGCAGCGAGCGCCTGCAGGCCGCCAAGGCACGCCTGCGTGAAGCGCTTGAGGAGCTCGAGCAGACAAAGATCCGCTTCCTCCAGGTCGTCGGCGAGCCGATTACCAACGCGCAGACACCGCCGTCGGTCGGCAAGTATGTTCCGAAGACGCTGAACGATGCGGTCTTCGTCGCCACCAAGAACAGCCCGCGCATCTATTCGGCCAACGCCGACGTCGATGCAGCCGATGCCGGCGTTCGCGGCGCGCGCGCCAACTATATGCCGAAGGTCAACCTTGAAGGCACCGCCCGTGTCGGCGACGACATCGATGGCGACGAAGGCAACACCAACGACTACCAGGTCCGGGTCGTTGCCCGCTGGAATCTCTATCGCGGCGGCATCGATGTCGCACGCGAGCAGGAGCAGATCCGTCGTGCCGGCGAGCAGCGCTACAATCTCGCGCAGGTGCAGCGCGAAGTCGGGGAGTCGGTTCGCTCGGCATGGAACGAGCGCGTCAGCCGCGGCGAGCTTTCCGGTATCCTCAACAAGCAGGCCTCGATCAACAACCAGCTCGTCGGCTCCTACCGCGAGCAGTTCAAGGTCGGCCAGCGCTCGCTGCTCGATGTGCTCGATGCGCAGAACACGAAGTTCAACACACAGGTTCTCGCTGACACGGCGCGTGTTGCCTCGCAGTTTGCCGAGTACAAGATCCTGGCGGCCTCGGGCAATCTGCTTCAGACGATGAAGCTGAAGCCGGTCGAGCAGTCCAAACCTTATGCGCGGGAAGAGTTTGTTGTCCCCGCGGGCGTCGCGAATCCCGGATATGTCGAGCTTGATTCACATCAGAAAGCCGGCATGCCCCTGGACCTCCTAGCGCCAATTCGACAGCAGTAGTCGACATGGCCATGGAACGATGCTGAACGTAGCGCTCGAGACTTCCAGCAGCACACCGCTGCAGACATTCAAAGCCGCATTCAAATCCGTGGCTGCGTTCTATGGCCGACCAAGCTCCGACACGGTCCTCTTCTCCGGTCTTCCGGATGAAGTGACCGAGTCGCTTGAGGTCGATGATGTCGAGCGCATGGCCGAGCGCATCGGCCTGCAGGTGATCAAGCATCAGGAGCGCGAATGCCGCCAGGGCAATTTCGATTGTCCGGCGATCGTCGCGTTTGCGGATGGCAGCGTGTTGCCTGTGCTCGAGGTCGCCGAGGACGGTTCCTACGTCACGGATATCGTGCCGATCGCCGGCAACGCGATCCGTCTGACACGGGAAGAATTCCTGGCGCTGAAGCCGCAACTGGCATTCGCCTTCACGCTCTATTACCAGAACGCCTCGGAAGAGGCGCTGGTCGGCAATGCCGTCGAGATCGAGAAGCGTCATTGGCTGGCGACGACGCTGGCGCCGTACTGGCGCACCTATGTCCGCGTCATGGTCGCAGCGCTCTTTATCAACCTCATTGCGCTCGGTTCGCCGCTTTTCACGATGAACGTCTATGACCGGGTGCTGCCAAATAAGGCGATCCCGACGCTCTGGGTCTTGGCCGCCGGCATCTCGCTCGCCTATGTCTTCGACTTCCTCTTGAAGACCGCGCGCTCGTCGCTCATCGATTATGCCGGGCGCAAGGCGGATCTGCGCCTGTCGCAACTCCTGTTCGACAAGGTGCTCAACTCGACGCTCGCCTCGCGGCCGATGTCGACAGGCGAATACGCCAACCGCGTCACACAGTATGAATTCGTTCGCGAATTCTTCACGTCGAACACGATCGGCGTGCTGATCGACAGCCTGTTCGTCTTCATCTTTCTGGCAGTCATTTATCTGATTGCGGGCTGGCTTGTGGTTATCCCGGCCGTGGCATTCGTGCTGTCTGTCATCATCGGCCTCTATGCACAGGCAGCGATCGGCAAGCGCATGGCAACTGCCGCCAACGAAGCCTCGCGCCGTCAATCCTTGCTCGTTGAGACCATTTCGACCATCGAAACGCTGAAGAGCTTGCGTGCCGAAGCGACGATGCTGCGCCGCTGGCAGGAACTCACCAAATATTCGAGCCGCACCAGCGAAGACATCAAGCACATCTCGACGAACGCCATCAACATGACGATGTTCATCCAGCAGATGGTGAGCGTCCTGATCGTGATCGCCGGCACCTACGAATTCTCCGAAGGCCGCATTGCCATGGGCGCGATTGTCGCAACCGTCATGCTGGCAAGCCGCGCCGGCGCACCGCTCGGCCAGATCGCCATGACGCTGGCTCGCTTCCGTCAGGCAACCATGTCGCTTCGCATTCTCGACAAGATCATGGAGCAGCCGGACGATCGCCCGTCGACTGTCGGCTTCGTTAACCGCGAGATCACCCGCGGCGCCTTCAGCTTCCAGGATGTGTCCTTCCAGTATCCGGGCTCTGACTATCCCGTCATCAACAAGCTGTCGTTTACGGTGCAGCCGGGCGAGCGCATCGGCATTATCGGCCGCATTGGCTCCGGCAAGACGACGCTTGGCCGCCTGCTCGACGGGCTCTTTACTCCCTCGGGCGGGCGTGTGCTGATCGACGGCGTCGATATCCGGCAATACCACATGGCGGAGGTTCGCTCAGCGGTCGCCGTGGCCGGCCAGTCGTCCGATCTGTTCTCGGGAACAGTCAAGGAAAACCTGTTGATCGGGCGCGCCGATGCGACCGATGAGGAGCTTCTCGAAGTCGCCCGCATGACCGGCGTCGACGAGTTTGTCGGCAACCATCCTCGTGGCTTCGACATGCCGGTCGGGGAGCGCGGCACCAACCTTTCGAGCGGCCAGAAGCAGGCGTTGACGATTGCGCGCCTGCTGCTCACGAAACCGAAGATCGTATTTCTGGACGAGCCTTCGGGCGCAATGGATCTGGCGACCGAGCGCAACCTGATTTCGCGCCTGTCGAAGGCGATCGGCCGCGACACCACGCTTCTGATCGCCACCCATCGATACAGCATGCTCGAGCTCGTCGACCGCCTGATCGTCATCGACAAGGGGCGGATCATTGCCGATGGTCCGAAGAATGCGGTCATCGAGGCCATGCAGCGCAAACCGGCGGGGGCGCAGTGATGAGCCTCAGCAATCGCCACGACAATCCTCCACTTCTCGCCCGTGGCATTCTCGCCTTGGTGGCTCTGGTCATTGCGAGCTTCGTAGCCTGGGCGGCAATCGCTGATATCAACGAGATCGCCCGCGGCGAGGGCAAGGTCATTCCCGTCTCGAAGACGCAGATCATCCAGTCTTCCGAACCTGGCGTCGTCCAGCAGATCGCCGTCACGCTGGGCCAAGTCGTTCGCAAGGGCCAGCTGCTCGTTCAGCTCGACAATACGACGACCGCATCCACGCTCGGTGAATCCGTTGCGAAGGCGCGGGCGCTCGGCGCCAAGGTTGCGCGCCTGAAACTGGAAGAGGCCGGCCAATACGATGTCGCGTTCGTTTGCCCCGAAGAAATCATGTCGGTCGCAAAGGAAGTGTGCGCCAACGAGCAGCAACTTTTCGCCGCTGATCGGGCGAGTTACCAGAATAAGCTCGGCGTCCTGCAGGAGCGTGTTCGCCAGCGCGAGAACGAACTGAGCGAAGCGCATGCGAACATCGATCGCCTTGAGCAGAACATCGACGGCGCACAGCGCCAGTACGACCTGCTGTACCCGCTGGCACAGAAGAAGCTGGTCGCCCAGACCGATGTCTTGAAGACCGAGCGCGACCTCACCGACCAGCAGGGTCAACTCAAGGTCTACCAGGAAAGCATCGACCGCCTGCAGGCCGCCGTGCAGGAGGCCAAGTTGCAGCTCGGTGATCTTGCCCTTGAGCTGCGCCAGCAGGCCCTGACCGACAAGGCGCAGGCACTGGCCGAGCTTTCGGTCGTCGACGAGACCATCCGCGGCGCCTCCGACCGCGTCAAGCGCACCGATATCCGCTCGCCGGTTGATGGCATCGTCAACACACTCGAGGTCAACACGATCGGCGCTTATGTCGATCCGGGCCGCGTCATCGCCGGTATCGTGCCGACCGCCGACACGCTGTTGGTCGAAGCGAAAATTTCGCCGCGCGACGTCGCGTTCGTGCGCCGCGGCCAGCCTGCTGTCGTCAAGATCACCGCCTACGATTTCTCGATTTTCGGCGGCCTCGAAGGCATCGTCGAGAACATCTCGGCAGACAGTCTCGTGGAGAAGGAAAAGGGCGAGACCTACTATCTGGTGCAGGTGAAGACCGACAAATCCGCCCTGGAGCGCGACGGCA
Source organism: Rhizobium cauense (assembly GCF_019511525.1). Classification (GTDB taxonomy): domain Bacteria; phylum Pseudomonadota; class Alphaproteobacteria; order Rhizobiales; family Rhizobiaceae; genus Rhizobium; species Rhizobium cauense. The sequence continues at coordinate 179,554 of NZ_JAEUAT010000010.1, forward strand.
AGTCCTATCCGATCATCCCCGGCATGGTTGCCTCGGTCGAGATCATGACCGGCAACAAGACGGTGCTCAGCTACCTGATGAAGCCAATCAACAAGGCGCGCAGCGAAGCGCTGACGGAGCGATAGGATGCTGATCGTCAAGCCTGGCAGCAACGCACTTTCCGAGCTCGAGCCCATCGATGAGCCCCTGCCGGCCATCGGACAGGACGAGATCGAGCCGCGCTTCCGGGCTGTTGTCGGTCGCGGCGGCGAGCGTCGCGGCATCCGTCTGGAGCGGATCTACTGGGATGGCCTCGGCCGCATGTCGTCAGCCGGCAAGATGAGCACTGCCGACCTCGTTCACTACACGGCCTCGCAGATGCCGGAATCCGGCAATCTGGCCTCGTTGCTGCGTGTCCTCAGCTTCAAGTGGGCGCTGCGCCGGCTGGATAGCGTCGAAGACGCCTCGTCGATGTCAAACGTCAACGCCATCATCCAGGCGTCGCCGTCGCCGACGATCCTGCTGACGCAGGAAAAGAAGATCCAGTTCTTCAACGATCCCTTTCTGACGATGCTGCGCCAGCGCCTCCCGATTGGCGATTCGGCGCAGTTGACGAAGAGCCTGAGGTTCTCGATCGACACGCAGATCGACGAGGCCATCGCGACGCTTTACCGCAACAGGGGCAAGACGCTGAATACCGGCTTCACCATTGCCGTCGGCTCCGCCTCGATGAAGGGGCAGATCAACCTGGCTCTGGCACCAACGCATGAGAAGTCGATGCTGATCGGCTACATCTCCCGCTACTAAGGGCAATTTCTGCCATGAAATAGGCGGCTGAAACGCCCAGCTGCTAGCGCAAGTGTGGAATCGCACAGAGCCGAGAGCAGTTAGCAATTGATGACGACGTTGCGCCACAAGCGGACGTTGACACTCCTCCCAATTTCAATTCAGGTGAAGCCAAAAGGGGGAAGAACCATGCCCGGCGAACTAACTATGAGGGTTGTGCGAGAAGATTACGCCCGGCGTGTCAGCGTGTATTCTCGTTCTGACGGGAAGTACGAATATGTCGAAGAGGTGCTCTCTGAATGGGATAACAGCCCGCCCTCTTGGGTCGGAGAACATACGTCAGGCATCCTCGCTAGCGCCAAGGATGCCATGGCAGAAGCCAAACAGGTGATAGAATGGATGCGGCTTCCATCGGCGACAAATAGTCGACCCACGGACGTTGACGTGCCACTTCGGAGGTGGCGGCCAGTCGGTGTTGCCGAGCGGGCCCTTATTACGCACTTGCTCGGGCAGGAGTTTCCTGGACGAGCCGAAATCCTCGAACAACTCAATTCTCTGGAAGTTATGCGGATTGGTTTTGGCAGCAGCCTAAAGCTTCGCAGTGAAGGGCCGTACGCCGAGGTTAAAGACAGTGACGCTCCGTCCTCGCGGCCGAACGACCGTATTCCCGTTGAAGGATTTTATGACGACGTCATTGATGAAACTAAGGGAATGTTGGGTATCGCGGCCCTCGTGAGGCTCGCATTGCATGTGACTGGCGGAGAGCTATCAGAACTTGAAATATACAAAGAGAATGGAAAGCCCATTCTCATCGATCCCTATGAGATTGATCTGTCGAGGGTTCATTTCTACTGAAGGGTCCCATCTACTTTGCGATCAGGGCTCCGCTGCAACGTCCGCTTCGGGCCGAAAGCAGCCTTCACCGATGACGGCTTTGCGCTGCCAAAAGCGGCTATCGTTTTCAATCTCTCAGAAAGCCCCGCCTTCGCCGGGCGCCACCTTTTCCAGCGGCATTGCCGAAGCCACCTGCTTTGCGCCCGTGCGCGTTCCGTGCAGGTAGCCCTTGCCGTCCGCGATTGAGTAGAGTGGCACGTAGTCGGGCAGCTTCGTATCGGAGAGAACCTCGTCACGCATGTTGTCCAGGATGAAGCGGTTGCCATTCACCGCGACGGAGAGCACGGCGTGGTAGAAGCGCCGCTTCTGATCGTAGAGGACGACGACGGACATGTCCTTGAGATCGACGCCGTCAGCGTGCAGGGCCGCCATCTTCAGGATCGCGAAATCCTCGCAATCGCCCTGCTGGCGCGAGAGCGTCTCGGCGGGCGTCGCCCAGTAGTCGGCCACCTTGTAGGTATCGATGTCGCGGCTGTAGCGGATCGCATGATTGATGGTCACGTTGACCGCGTTCAGCTTGTCGCGGATTGAGGACTGCGTCGTTTTGGTGAAGGCTACCTTGAGCGCGGCCGTGGCCTCGGAGCATTTGCCGCCGTTGCAGTCGACAGCTGTTCCGTCCGTCATTTCCGCAAGCGACGGTGCGAACTTCTTCAGGGCGACAAGGCGCTTGAAGGGAATGGCGACGGTACCGAAAGCAGCGTTGCCTGTCGGTGCGGCAATCGCCGGACGTGCGACGGGCAGTGCCGGCGCCGCGCTCTCCTTTACCCAGCCGGCAGGCTCGGGCAGCGCGCGGGTCAGCGCAGCAACGTCGATCGTGCCGATCGCGCTTGTTGCCAGGCTGAGGAGGCTGGCGACGCCGCCAAGGGGCAGCGCGCGCACGGTATCAGCTGCGACGTCGAACGAATGCATCGCGCCTGCCATCTGCTGGGAGGGAAGCGCTGATGCCGACGAAATAGTCGGCCCGAAAGCAAGGGCAAATGCGGAGAAAGCAAAAGCGGCGATATTGCTTGTTCTTATGCTGCGCTTCATGGGTCGACGTCTCTCGTTGGCTGTGAGAAACGTACAAAACAGCTATAAAAATCAGGTATTTAAGCGTGGATAAGCGGGGTATAAATTATCCGTTCAAAAGAACATAAAAGTTTAGTGTGTCGATCAACCAAGTTTGGGCGAAGGGTTTGCTTTCCGGTGTTGCCTGTGCAGATATGAAATCCTGCAAAAAGGCCGGAAGCGGCCGTGATTTTGAGAGTGGGGGAGCAGGTGACAGTGCAGTCGATCGAGCAGGTGCAAGGCTCGCATGGTTTACGCTCGGCACGTCAAGTGTCGCCTTCGGAAGGCGTCGGTTCCCTGAAACGCATCAAATCGCTTCTCGCAATGTCGATCGTCGTCGCCTGCGGGGCGCTCTCGGGTTGCCAATCCGATGTCGATGGCATCGCCAAGAATGCGAAGACCAATGACATCAAGGCACCCTCGACCGAGGTCGAGGAAAGCTTTGGCGAGACGGGAGCGGAGATAACGCTGCTGCTGTCGAAGGGCGCAACTGGTCTCTATGAGGGGGCTGCGCGCGATGTGCGCGATGGCGCCGGTCTCGGCGTGGGCGAACTCGGTGGCAATCAGGTTTTTGTGAAGGTCGTTGATGTGGCCGCCGGCGCTCCCGCTGCAGCGGCGGCAGTCACGGCTGCCAAGGCGCGTGGTTCCGCACTTCTTGTCAGCTATGCCTCGCCCGCCGTCACATCGGCCATCGCTGCCGTTCCCGCTGACCAGCGGCCGCCATTGCTCAATCTGGGCGCACCAGTGCCGCCGACATCGGGCAATGTTTATAACTTCGCGTCCGATGAAATTGACAGTGCCGTCGAAGGCGTGCGGGCAGCCGCTGCCGGCGGCCACAAGAAGGTGCTGGTTTTCGCACAGAGCGATTTTCCGGCCGCAGGCGAGGAGCGATTGGCAAACGCCATCCGTGGTGGCGGCGGCACCTATCTCGGAATTGCCCGCTACGATCTGACGGATGCATCCGCTTCCGACGCCGTGAAGAGGGCGACGGCCAATCTGCAGAATGCCGACACCGTGCTCGTCCTTGGGAAATCGGTCATCACCACGACCATCGCCGGCGCAGTGAAAGCGAGCGGCAAGACGAACGTCACCTTCGTCGGGACCAACGCCTGGCCGCCGCAGACCTACACCGATCCCTCGGTGGCAGGCGCCGTGATCGCCATGGTCGAGCCCGAAGGCGCGACGATGATCGCCGATCGCTACAAGCGCCACTACAAGCGAACGCTGTCCACCGATGCCGCTCATGGCTATGATGCGGTGGCGATCGCCTCCGGGATCGTCCGGACCAAGGGGCCTGAAGGCCTGAACGCGCAGAACCTGACGAGCAAGGTCGGCTTCCGCGGCGTGACCGGTCTCTTCAGGCTGACGCCCGCCGGTACCGTTGAACGCAAGATGAGCCTCTATTCGCTCAGTGGCGGCAAGCTCAATCTGCTCGGCGCCACTCCGGCATCGTTCTGAGAGCCTGCACCGCCCAAGTCTAAGGCCGCGCCGCCGCGAAGAAGGGCTCGGGGCTTTCTACTTCGATGAGCCGCCGGCGCTCGATCTGCCAGAACCGGTTGCCGATGGCGCGCACGAAGCTGCGGTCATGCGAGACGACGAGGCAGCTCGCCTGATGGGCCATGAGTTCGCTTTCCAGCGCTTCCTGCCCATCGATATCGAGATGGTTCGTGGGCTCGTCGAGCAGGTAGAAGTTCGGTTCCGCCAGCCGCAGGACCAGCATGCCGAGCCGCGCCTTCTGGCCACCCGAAAGCCGCCCGACGGGACGCGTCTGCATGTCGATGCTCATGCCGGCGCCCGCCAGCAGCGCCCGAGCCCGCTGGTCGCCGACGTCGAAGCGGCGGATGATCGTCTCCATCGGCGTGTCCTTGTCCTTGAGGTCGGCAAGCGCCTGGTCGCTGTAGCCGAGCACCAGCGAGGGAGTGGCCTTGATGCCGTCCTGCGCCGTCTCGGCATTGCCGATCGCCTTTCGCAGCATCGCGATCAGCCGTGATTTTCCGGCGCCGTTCTCGCCCAGCAGCACGATCCGATCGCCCTGGCAGATGAACTGCTTGCCGGTCCGGAAGAGCGGCGCGCCTTCAGGCGTCAGCACCTCGGCATCGTCGAGCGTCACCAGCACCTTGGCGTGCGTGCCACGGTTGGCGAGCTTGATTGCCCCGGCTGACCGCTCAAGGTGCGCGGGCTTGGCCGCATCCTCCAGCTTCTCGGCGCGTTGCTTGAGCTGCTTGGTCTTGACAACCAGCAGGTCGCTACCGGAATTGATGCCGATATTGTTGAGCTTCGCCGCCTGCTTGCGCAACTGCTCTGCCGTCTTCATGTCCCGCTCATAGCGTTTCCGGTCGGCGGCATCCACTTCGTCCAACGCCGCCCGCGCCCGGCTGTAGGGCAGGGAGAAGACCTGCGATTGCTCCGGTCGCAGGAACAGCGTGCGGTTGGTAACGGCATCGAGAAAGGCGCGGTCGTGGCTGGAGATGATGGCGGGCACGTCACGCGGCAGGGCGGTCAGCCATTCTTCGAGTGCAGCGATCTTGCCGAGATCGAGGTGGTTCGTCGGCTCGTCGAGCAGCAGCGCGTCCGGTTCCATCACCCAGGTGCGCGCCAGCATCGCCAGCCGCTGCCAACCGCCGCTGAGTTGACCGACCGGGCGGCTGCGCAAGGCTTCCGGAACGTCGAGCGAATCGAGCACGATGTCCACGCGCCAGCTTTCGTTCGCCTGCTGATCAGCGGGCAGCACCTGCAGGACGGCATCGTGGAACGGCGCCTCAAGCAGCTTGGCAGGCACGTCCTGCTCGACATAGCCGATTGTCAGCCCGCGCGAGCGCGTGATGTCGCCGTGCGTTGCCTCCAGCGCTCCTGAGATGCAACGCAGCAGGGTGGACTTGCCGCGGCCATTGGCTGCAACTAGCCCGAGGCGGTCGCCTGGGTTGATGGCGAGGTCGAGCTTGGCAAAAAGCGGTGCGCTGAGTGTGACGACGAGATTGCGAATATTGATAAGGGTCATGATCTTGCTCTGGTCTTGCCGAGCGATCACACGGGCGAGGGCATGCAGCCTTCATCGCGTGCGTGTGCTCAAGCTCGGTGGATGAATAGTTGCAGACGAGCGGAATGCCCGAACTGCTGCCACGAGGGGCAGACCAGGAAGAGAGTCTTGAGAAACGGTCTCTGGTCAGCCCTGCAAACGCATCTGCGGGGCGTTGACGGGGCCACGCTGCCGGTTGAACCGGAAATAGAAATTTTGCACGCGACCCTCCTTTCTCTTTGAGTGCATAGGCGAAATACCATCCGGCAGGCAAAAATGCAATCGAGACGATTGTATCCGGGCCTTCTGTGCCCCCCGCGCAGGGCAATCCCGTGGGTCAACTTGCGCAAGGTGGCTTGGCTGTTATAAGCGGCCCTGACAGGCAACTCATTGATCTCCAGGAGAAGCGTCATGGCCGGCGGTGACGACGAATACGTCTACGACGAAGTAACGGGTGAATGGCGTCCGGCTTCCGAATTGGCCGTCGCGGGGCAGGGGGATGTCGAGGTTCGCGACGCTTCCGGAAACGTCCTCAAGGACGGTGACTCCGTCACCCTCATAAAGGACCTGAAGGTGAAGGGCGCCAATCAGACGCTGAAGCAGGGCACGGTCATCAAGTCGATCCGGCTGACGGATAATCCCGAAGAAATCGACTGCCGCCACGAGGCCATTAAAGGCCTCGTCCTGCGCACGGAATTTGTTCGCAAGCGTTGAGGACGATCGCAAGATTTCAAACTAGGCTGTGAACTCATGCGTTGGGAACAACCTGGAATGATGGTTGTCTGTAGTTGTGCAGCGCATAATTTCACCATAGGGCTTGACGGCGTGACAGAACAGCTTTTCCACTTTCAGTCGCGTTGGAAAGAAGAATTGGTCGTTTCGGGAAGTGGGGGGTCCTTCGTCCTAGAACTACCAATGGGTGTAATGTCCGTCCACCTACCTACCGAAGCAGAGTGGAAACGTCGCGCGCCGGAATGGGCGCGATCGCTTTGGCCAGAGCTGAAACGAGAACTGGAAAAGTGGTGCCGCGAGAGCAACGCCCAATTCCATGTTGATCCTTCGGCAGGCGTTTACCCGCTTTGACAGGGCATATTTGCTATTGAGGTTTGCGGCTTGTCGCTTTCATATCGCTCGGGATACGATTCAGCATCGGCATGAGCCGATGCGGTCGGATCGATCTCGTGTGGCGTGTGATCGAGCCACGCCTCCACTCAGCGCTTCAAGCTGCCTAGGATGCCGCGCACCAGCGCTCGCCCGACCTGTGTCGCCACGGTACGGGCGACGCTCTTCATCGCTGCTTCGACGACCGTTTCGCGCTGATAGCCGGGGGAACGGGCGCGGCCCTGGCTCTTGGCCTGCGGCTCGTTGTCGTCATCACCAAAGCCCGGTAGCGTCCAGCGACCCGTCGCGCTGCCCTCTGTCGGTTCCGTCGGCTGCACCTGCTTCGCGGCATCGGAGTCTGACGCCTTCTTGGCGCGTGCCGTCAGAATCTCGAAGGCGGATTCGCGATCGAGATCCTCGTCATAGACGCCGAGCACAGGGCTCTTGTCCATCACCTGCTGGCGTTCGGGATCAGTCAGCGGGCCGACGCGTCCGGACGGCGGGCGCACCAGCGTCCGCTCGACGATCGAGGGTGAACCCTTCGCCTCCAGCGTCGACACCAGCGCCTCGCCGGTGCCGAGCGTGGTGATAACCGTGGCGCAGTCGAAGGCAGGGTTGGGACGGAAGGTGTCGGCCGCCGTCTTCACCGCCTTCTGCTCGCGGGGCGAATAAGCGCGCAGCGCATGCTGCACGCGGTTGCCGAGCTGAGCGAGCACCGTTTCCGGCACATCGAGCGGGTTCTGCGTCACGAAATAGACGCCGACGCCCTTTGAACGGATAAGGCGCACGACCTGTTCGACGCGCTCGGTCAACACCTTCGGGGCGTCGTTGAAGAGCAGATGCGCTTCATCGAAGAAGAACACGAGGTTCGGCTTTTCGGGGTCGCCCACCTCAGGCAATTCCTCGAAGAGTTCGGAGAGCAGCCACAGCAGGAAGGTCGCGTAGAGCCGCGGGTTCATCATCAGCTTGTCGGCGGCAAGCACCGAAATCTGGCCATAGCCGCGGTTGTTGGTTCGCATGATGTCTGTGATCTTCAGCGCCGGCTCGCCGAAGAAGTGTTCGGCACCCTGCTGTTCCAGGACCAGCAGGCCACGCTGGATCGAGGCGACAGACGCCTTCGAGATCAGGCCGAACTGGCTGGAAAGCTCGGTGGCGTTCTCCGCCATGTAGTTCAAGAGCGATGAGAAGTCCTTGAGGTCGAGCAGCGGCAGGCCGCCCTGATCGGCAATCTTGAAGGCGATGTTGATAACACCTTCCTGCGGTTCCGACGCATCCATCAGCCGCGCCAGCAGCAACGGCCCCATTTCGGCGATGGTGGTGCGGACGCGGTGACCCTTCTCGCCAAATAGATCCCAGAAAATGACAGGGAACTGGTCGAAGTCGTAGTCGTCAAAGCCGATCTGCTCGGCGCGCTTGGTCAGGAAATCCTTCGGTTCGCCTTTTGCCGCGATGCCGGAGAGGTCGCCCTTGATGTCGGCGCAGAAGACCGGCACGCCGGCCCGCGAAAAGCCCTCGGCGAGCACTTGCAGCGTCACCGTCTTGCCGGTGCCGGTCGCGCCCGTCACCAAGCCGTGGCGGTTCCCGAACTTCAGGTCGAGATACTCCGGCTTGTTGATGCTGTCATCGGGATTGCGGCTGACGCCAACGAAAATCTTGCCATCCTCGAGCATTTCGAAAATTCTCCCTGCGGCCGTCGGCGCCGATTGCGTCAAAATGCGGAGTATGGGTTCCGCACGGTCATTATAAAATCGCCACTCTGTTATAAGCAGGGAGTTCAGTGCGGACAACTGTCTGCATTAAAAGGAAAAGTGGGATAAAGCCTGCTTCCGCCGCGGGCGGCTTGAGTTGCTCCCCAAGTTCGATTAACGTTGACGTTAACGTTAAAAATAGGAGGCTGACAATGACTGAAATCGTAGACCAGATCGCCGCGCGTGTGGGCATCACCCCGGAACTGGCCGAAAAGGCAGTGGGCATGATGCTCGGCTTCTTGCAGCGTGAAGCGGCGGACGGTCCGGTTACCAAGATGATTGAGGCCATCCCCGGCGCGTCCGACCTCGTTGCCAAGTACAACGGCGAAGGCGGGAGCGGTGGCGGCATCCTCGGCAGCATCATGGGCGCGCTCGGCGGCGGCGGCATTATGGCGCTCGGTCAGCAGCTGATGTCGGAAGGCCTCGGCATGAGCGAGATCACCTCGCTTGCCAGGGAAACCATCGCGGTTGCCGAACAGCATGCAGGCAAGGAAGTTGTCGACGAGGTTGTCGGCTCGGTTCCGGGGCTTAGCCAGTTCGTCTGAACGGCAAAACACGAATTTTCGACGGGCGGGCTTGTTCCCGCCCGTTTTCTTTTCCGCCTACCGCGTTACGCCAAGCAATGTCAGCCAGATTTCCGACTGATCGCTGGCTGCCTGGCGCCCGGCATCGCCAAGCACAGGCGTGCCGCAGTAGCGTTTGACGTTGGCCCGGTCGGCATGGCTGAGCTGAGGATTGCGCGACGCGACAATGACTTGACGCCAGGCGCAGCCGAGTACGGGGTCGACAACTATGCCCCCCGCGCAGCCGGTGCTCAGGCAGAAGGAGACCTTCCGCTGGCTCTCGATGCGACCCGCAATCGCGTCCGCATACAGCCCGGTCCAGGCGGCGCGAATATCCTCGCAGCTCCCGGGAGTCTTGCTCTGATGGCAGTCAACCTTCGGGACATAGCTCTCAGCGGGCGGCCAATCGGCAACCTCGGCAAGGCTGACGCATCCGCACGCCAGCAGGGCTGTAGCAATCAACTGCAGCATTGGGCTCCTCGCTTGATGAAAGCGGCAAGAGAATCACTGAAGATAGGCTCAATGATTCTTACTCGCTGAAGAAGCGTTCCTGAAGCTTGATTGTATCAGGATGGGCAAGACAAGCAGTCAATGCTTGCTCTTGTTTTCCCTTGCCAGCTTGAGAATGACGTCGTCAGCCGCGTCGGCGAGCGCCATCGCGATTTCGGCCGCTTTCCATCCTCGTTTCTCACCATTGCGGATGAGCTCGAAGAGGATCGGCTCGAACTCTGACCTGCAGGTTTCCATGCGTTGATCGGACGGCGAGCTTTTCTTTGACAACTGAGTATCTGCCATGTGAAGACCCCAAAACCTGAGAATAGGTTTAGCAAGGCCGTGAAAGAGCGCAAGTAAATATATTAATCGAGCTTTAACAATTTCGACTAATGCGCGCTTCATTCGCCAAATGATAGAAAAAAACAAGAAGGGCCCGCCGGGGTTGGACGAGCCCCCGCTGTCTTTGTCGCACTGAAACAGCAACGCGCCAGCAGAAAAAATCTTCGCTGTGCAAGGGGAAGTGGTCAATTCATCCATATTTTGTATAGCGTACCATAAATGTGTTGCGGTGAATTATGGCTAGACATCCTTGGTGCAATATTTCACCCGGAATGCGGGAAGTCCCTCTAAGTATTATTTGGTTTTACTTTAGTTAAGCGTGCATTTGTGAAGCTATTTTGGCTCTTGGTTGCGTTGGGATTCGCCCAGTTCATGCCATTCCCGGCCATCGCGACGAATGAGTTCGTCGGCGCAGGATGGACCACTGCTTCCGGGTGCGTAGGCCTCCGGCGTTTCGCCGCTCTTTGCCCATACATCCAGGAAGGGTTGAACCGCAGCCCACCCGGCTTCGATGCCGTCGGCGCGCTGGAACAGCGTTTGGTCCCCGATGAAGAGGTCGTAAAGAAGCGACTCGTATCCGGTCATCTTGCCGATGTCGAACTTGTCGGCATAGCGGAAGTCGAGCGAGACCGGCACGGTATCGACTGAAAAACCGGGTGACTTGATGGAGATCTCGACACTCAGTCCCTCATCCGGCTGTACCTGGATGACCATCCTGTTTGGCGGCAGGTGGCGGTTGACGTCCGTTTTCCGAAATTGCGCGAACGGCACTTGCTGGAAGGTGATGACGACTTCCGTATCGCGGGCTGTCAGCGCTTTCCCGGTCCGGAGATAGAAGGGGACGCCTGCCCAGCGCCAGGAGTCGACGTAAAGCTTCAGTGCAACAAAGGTTTCGGTGTTGCTGTCAGGTGAGACGTCCTTTGTCTCCCGGAAAGCCGCAATATCGTTTCCATCGAGCTTGCCGGCCGTATAGGCGCCGCGCACTGCATGGGTGGCGGCTTCCTCCGGCGTGTAGATGCGCAGCGCGCCCAAAGCCTTGCTCTTTTCCGTACGGATCGCTTCCGCGCCAAAGCCGTTCGGGGCCTCCATCGCGATCATCGCCAGCAACTGGAACAGGTGGTTGGGGATCATGTCGCGCAGCGCGCCGGTGGCGTCGTAGAACTTGCCGCGGCTGCCGACGTCCACCGTTTCGGCAGCGGTGATCTGCACGTTGTCGATATAGTTGTTGTTCCAGAGTGCCTCGATCATCATATTGGCAAAGCGGGCGGTCAGAATGTTCTGCACCGTTTCCTTCCCCAGGAAATGGTCGAGGCGATACACCTGGCTCTCGGCTATCTTGCTCAGAATGCGGGCGTTCAGCGCGCGCGCGGAGGCAAGGTCCGTGCCGAAGGGCTTCTCGATTGCGATCCGCCGGAAGCATCCGTCAGCCTCGCTGGTGAGCCCGTGTTCTGCAAGCTTTTCGACAAGCGTCCCGAAGAATTGCGGCGGCACGGCGAAGTAGAAGGCGGCGTTGCAGCTTGCCAGGTGCTTCTTGATCTCGAGGAATATCCCGTCCTGCATGAAGTCACCCGAAAGGTAGGAGATGCGCTGGCGAAGTCGTCTCCAGGCATCGTCGGTCTCGGGTCGGATAGGCTCGCTCAGGCTAGCAAGGAAGCTGTCGAGCCGCGCCACCAGGGAAGCGTCATCGCCGGGCTCAATGCTGACGCCGAGGATCTTCAGGTCGTCGCCGACAAGGCCGCTCCGGGTCAGATTGATGATGGCAGGTATCAGCAGGCGCCGCGTCAGGTCGCCGGTGGCGCCGAAGATGACAAGGGTGGCTGGCGGAATGGGGGCGGCGTCCATGCAGGTCTCCTCGCTGTTTATGTCGACTATAGTCCGCGGGAGGGCCGCGGCAAGCGACAGGATGCCGCCTGCCAATGGCAGGCGAATGTCACTCAGAAGCCGATTGGCTGACTATCAATTTTTCACGGCCACCATGAAGATCCGCGGAAACCGCAGCAGGACGCGACCGTCCGACATCTTCGGATAGGCCTTTTCCACGCGGCCCAGATAGTCCGCCAGGAATGCGTCGCGATGTTCTTCGCCCGCGTGGTCGAGATAGGGCCTGAGGCCCGTCCCCTTCACCCATTCGACGATCGCCGCGGCATCCGCCATCGGATGATTGTAGGCGGTATGCCAGATGTCGACGCGGGCGGCCTTGCCGATCAGCCGGCTATAGTAGGTCGACGGCGGGGGCAGCGGCTTGCGGCGAACGCTCCGCGCCTCGAAGGCCGTTTTCCACGGCCCGGCGTGCGCTGTCTCCTCCATCAACAAATGGGTCGGCTCGGTCAGATTATCGGGCATCTGCACCGCCAGAGCGCCGCCCGGCGCAAGCCCGTCCATGAGGCGCTCGAAGATGTCGAGATGGTTCGGCAGCCACTGAAAGACTGCGTTTGCAAAGAGCAGGTCGGCCGGCTCGCTCGGTTGCCAGGTCGTAAGGTCGGCCTCCACGAAGGGCGTGCCGGGCATGCGCTTGCGGGCCGCCTCCAGCATGTTCAGGTCGCTGTCCAGGCCGGAAACGCCAGATGCTCCGAAGCGCTCGACAATCAGTTCCGTCGAATTGCCTGGGCCGCAGCCGAGATCGACGGCATGACGGACATGCTCGAGCGGCACCTGTGCCAACAGATCACGTGCGGGGCGCGTGCGCTCGTCCTCGAATTTGACATACTGGCTGGCAGACCATGCCATGGATCGTCTCCTTGTTTATGCAGCTTCCTCGATACGCTGGACACGCACCTTGTCGATGTTGCGGCCGTCCAATCGGACGACTTCGAAGGCCAGTTCGTCCGTCGTGAAGCCTTCGCCCTCGTGCGGAAGATGGCCAAGATGCCAGAGAATGAAACCGGCAAGCGTCGAATATCGGTCGGTCTCATCGACGAGATTGGCATCGAGCAGCTTGGAGGCATGGCGAATGTCGATCCAGCCGTCGACCGTCAAGGAGCCGTCGTCACCGCGTTCGATCGTGAGCTTTTCCTCGTCCTCATCGGGAAACTCGCCTGCGATCGCCTCCAGAAGATCGGTCGGTGTCACCATGCCTTCCAGATCGCCGTACTCGTCAAGCACGACCGCAACCGCCTGGCTGGATTGCCGCAGCTGCTCCATCAGTTTCAGTGCGCTGATGCTCTCGTGCACGACGAGCGGCTGGCGAATGGAGCGCTCCGGATTGATCGCCCCGTCGACAATTATGTCGCGTAGAAGGTCACGAGCGCTGGCGACGCCGATGAAATTATCGAGGCTGCCGCGCGCTACGGGAAAGCGCGAATGGCCGAGATCCAGGATTCGGTGCTGGAGTTCTGCCTGCGGCGCATCGAGGTCGAGCCAGTCGATATCGATGCGTGGGGTCATCACCGACTTCGCCGATCGCCCAGCGAGCGCCAGCACGCCCTGGATCATGTCCTTCTCTTCGGTCGAGAAGACTTCGTCTTCGGCTGTCTGCTCGGCAATCAAATCGGCCGTCGGACCAAGTGTGACCTGCGGGCGCTTGCCGCCGAGCAGATTCAGAACCGCGTCGGCGGTGCGCTCGCGGATGTTGGTTGGCGTAATCAGTCGCTCGCGATTGTGGCGGGCCAGCTGGTTCAGCGCTTCGATGGTGACCGAGAAGCCGATCGCGGCGTAGAGGTAACCCTTCGGCAAGTGGACGCCGAAACCTTCGACGATCAGTGAGAAGCCGATCATCATCAGGAATCCCAGGCAGAGGATAACGACTGTCGGGTGCTTGTTGACGAAGGCGGTTAGCGGCTTGGAGAGCAGCAACATGACGCCGATGGCGAAGACGACTGCAATCATCATGACAGGCAGGTGCTGGACCATGCCCACGGCGGTAATGACGCTGTCCAGCGAGAAGACCGCGTCGAGCACGACGATCTGCACGATGACCTGCCAGAAAACGGCATGAGCCACCCGTTTCTCGCTGCTCTCGACATGCCCTTCGAGCCGTTCATGCAGCTCCATTGTGCCCTTGAAGAGCAGGAAAAGGCCGCCGACGATGAGAATGATATCGCGGCCGGAAAAGCCGTAGTCTGAGATTGTGAATAGCGGCCTTGTCAGTGTCACCACCCAGGCGATGGAGGCAAGCAGCGCCAGACGGATAAGCAGCGCGAGCGCAAGGCCGATCAGCCGGGCCTGGTCGCGCTGATGTGGCGGGAGCTTGTCGGCGAGAATGGCGATGAAAACGAGGTTGTCGATGCCGAGAACGATCTCGAGCACAATGAGGGTGGCCAGACCAACCCAGGCGGAAGGGTCGGATATCCAGTCGAAGAATATCAATGGTTCAATGCGGCCGCGCCAGACGGGCCGCTCCTTTCAAGATGAAAACAATGGGCGTGATTACGTCCGGACGCAGGGCGACGCAGTCTAGTTACCGCAATGATTGAGGAAGGGGCCGCGCTGTGTGCTGGATGCCTTGCACTGAAGCGAACGGTGTCGCTCTTTCTACAGTGGTCGCTGCCATCGTCGGCCGGAGTATCCCGGCTGGAACGGGCAGAACTGGTACTGGAGGGGTCGCTGTCAGGCATGTCGCAATTTTGGAGAGGAACAGGAGCGAGCGCAAGAGGCCCGCAAGCAAAATCGCCTATAGCGCCTTAATGTGACAGTATCTTGTAGGAGAGGGGAGCCGCGCGAACATGCAGTCCGGGCGGCTCTTGAAAGGCTCAGGCCGCCAGGATGGTTATGCCGTGCGCGTTGGCTGCGGCCTTCATGCGTTCCATCGTTTCTGCCGAAGGCGTCACCTTCGGCGCCTCCTGCGAACCGGCAGCTTCCAGGAAGTCGGCCATGTCGCTGTCGACGATCGCCGAGAAGACAGCGGCGTCGGGACCGGGATTGGAATAGGCGTGCGCCTGATTCGCCTCGATGCGGACAATGTCGCCCGCCGTGGCTTCGAATTCCTCCAGGCCGGTCTCCGTCGCGCGGCGGAACGCCAGCCGGCCTTCGATGATCCGGAAGACCTCGGGGCTGGCGTGGCGGTGCAGCGGCGTCCCGTTACCCGGAGCCACAGTAATGTCGAAGATATTGAGCCAGGTTCCGTGCAGACGAGCCCGTCGCTCGATCCGATCGCCCAGCACGAAGTAAACCTTCGCGCTCGCCTGGGCAGGCGCTTTCACAAATGAGTTGGACATCATGTCTCGCTTTTCTTTTTCTTGGCGGCGAGCCCGTTAGACCTTTACGAAGCCCTTGGCAACCCGCAGCCGCCGAACGTCGCTGTCGCGATTTGTCGCGGCACATATGGGTTTGGGCGCCCTCCGCTTCAAGCGGCCGCGTTCTCCTGGCCGGTTTCCTGCGCCGCCAGAATGCGCCTTGCAACTTCTTCCAGGGCCCTCGCATTGTCCTTGGCAATGGATGCCGCGATGGCCTTCAGCGCTGCGATGTTACCGGGAGAAGCATCGTCGAGAGCGTCGTTCTCCTTCTGCGTCAGCTGCCGGTCGAGCCGGAAGTAATCGAGCCTCTCGATGTTCTCGTCGGTGACGACGGTGGAGTATTCGATATCCGTGCCGGCGGGGTTGAGGAGCGCGTTGGCCTGATAGGAAGCCGTGCTTGCCTGCCCCTGCATCAGTATTGAAATCAATGGCGTATCATAGGCGGGATGCATCCAGCCGATAGCGCCCCAGTCCTTCGCCTCCTGATAGGCAACCGGACGGTTCTGTTGCCCGGTGCCGAGCGAAAGGAAGACCAGCCTGTCGCCTTGCCAGGGTTTCTTGCGGGCCTCGATATAGGCCGCGAGAATAGGGTCGTTGGCAAACACGCCGCCGTCGATCAGCGGCACAAAACGTTCGTCCTGTTTCTTGACCCCGACGCGCTCGATCAGCGCCGGTGGAAAATAGGTCGGCGCAGCCGAGGTCGCGCGTGCCGCCTCCCAATAACGGAAATTGCTGTTCTTCTTGTCTGCATTCGACATGAAAAGCGCCGTACGGTTGCGGATGTCGTAGGCCGGGATGAGGACAGTGGACAGGCCTTTGTCCAGCGTCGCGGTTCCCAGGCGTTGCTTCAGCTTTGCCTCGAGCATATCGGCGTTGTAGCTCGGATCATTGAGACCGAACGGATTTATGACGTCGGCGAGCGGCGGTTTCTTGAAGATCTCGCCGCCTTCGTTCACATAGAGGCCGAGCAGCTCGTCTGGCGTACAGGCTGCCTCGCCGGACCTCGACGGGTGAGGGCATGTCAGGCCGGCTGCAATAATGCCGCCGGTGGAAGTTCCCGCAATCAGGTCGAAGGCCTTGTGTAGCGGTATCCCGTCAAGGCGACTTGCCAGTTCGACTAGGATGACGGCTGGAATGATGCCACGGATGCCGCCGCCGTCGATAGAAAGAATGAAACGCGTTGCCATTTTCCTCTCCATACCGGTTCATCCGGTGTGGACAGTATGAAATACAACCATAATAATACTACAAACTGAAATGCTCTTTTTGATTGAGGTCGGTTGTGGGCTGTCAGAACTGCGTGATGACGCTGATCCCGATCCCTTCCGCCCGATCAAGCGTCATCAGACCTGGGATCGCCTCCTCAAGCGTGATCCGTCGTCCGATCAGCTTTTGCGGCGCGATCTTGCCCGAAATCAGCATCGACAGCATCGCGTCGTAGCGCCAGGCCTGCATGCCGTGGCTGCCATAGATCTCCAGCTCGTGGCCGATCACCTGTGCCATCGGGATCTGCGGCGCCGCATATTCCCCGAGCATCAGGCCGACCTGTACGTGCCGCCCGCGCCGGCGGAGATTCTTGATCGAGTTGAAGCAGGTTACGGGATGCCCGAGCGCATCGATCGAGACATGGGCGCCGCCCTTGGTGATCTCGCGCACCGCTTCCGCCACGTCCGCGACACTGTTCGCATTGATCGTCGCCACGGCGCCGCATTCACGGGCGAAGGCAAGCTTTTCGTCGGACAGATCAATGCCGATGGCGTTTGCTCCGAGCGCGGTCGCGATCATGATTGCCGAAAGCCCGACGCCGCCGCAGCCGTGCACGGCGATCCATTCGCCGGGGCCGGTACGCGCGTGGTCGACGACAGCGCGAAACGATGTCGCAAAGCGGCAGCCGAGGCTTGCAGCGGTCGCGTCATCGATGCTGTCGGGCAGATGCACGAGGTTGGTGTCGGCATAGTCGATCGCCACGTATTCCGCGAACGAACCCCAATGGGTGAAGCCCGGCTGGAACTGGTTGGGGCAGACCTGCTGGTTGCCGGAATGGCATTCGCTGCAATGGCCGCAGCCGGAAACGAAGGGGACGGTCACCCGGTCGCCGACCTTGAAGCGGACAACGCCCTTTCCGGTTGCAACCACCTTGCCGGCCAGCTCATGTCCCGGCACATGCGGCAGCTTGATGTCGGGATCGTGGCCCATCCAGCCGTGCCAGTCGCTGCGGCAAAGCCCGGTCGCGCCGACCGCGATGACAACGCCGTCCTCGGTGGGTGTCGGATCGGGCAGGGTGCGGATCTCGGGAGCCTTCTCGAAGGCGTCATAGAACATGGCTTTCATCGATGTCACTCCTCGTCAGCGCGTGCGGCCTAAGATTGCATGGCTGTGCTGTCGCTTCCAACCGCGCGATCCATGATTTTCCGTGATATACCCATCGACGGCGCTCAAGGGCCCCGCACGAATATTACTCCCTGCGAGGGTCCTTCGCCATTTTGTTGCTTAGGATTCTGGGGCGTCGATTTCCGCTTGACCGCCGCTTCGCACGGGGATTTCTGCTCTTCGAACTTTTGAAGGAGGATGCCAATGGCCGTCGACACATCGCCCCGCTCGAACACCTGGACCTATGTCGAGGGAGAGTGGCTTGCCGGCAATCCGCCGCTGATCGGGCCGACCTCGCACGCGATGTGGCTGGCCTCGACGGTCTTCGATGGCGCGCGCTGGTTTGACGGCATAGCGCCTGATCTCGACCTGCATTGCCAGCGCGTCAACCGCTCTGCCATTGCCATGGGCCTGAAGCCCGTAAAGACCGCCGAGGAGATCGAGGCGCTCGCTTGGGAAGGCATCAGGAAGTTCGACGGCAAGACGCCGATCTATATCAAGCCGATGTATTGGGGCGAGCACGGCTCGGCCGGCAGTGTTGTTACCGTCGATGGTGAGTCCACGCGCTTCGCACTGTGCCTGTTCGAGGCTCCGCTCGGCAACAACGCCCCGAACTCGCTCACCGTTTCGCCCTATCGTCGCCCGTCGCCGGAAACGGCTATGACGGACGCCAAGGCCGGTTCGCTCTATCCGAACAGCGGCCGCGCCATCGCTGAAGCCAAGAGCCGCGGCTTCGATAACGCGCTGATGCGTGACATGAACGGCAATGTCGCCGAAACGGCATCTTCCAACATCTTCATGGTCAAGGATGGCATCGTCTCGACGCCGGTCGCCAACCGCACCTTCCTTGCCGGCATCACCCGCGCCCGCGTCATCGGCCTGTTGCGCAAGGCGGGCTTCGAGGTGCGCGAGGTGACGCTTTCGGTCGAGGACTTCATGAGCGCCGACGAGATCTTCACCACTGGCAACTACTCCAAGGTCGTCGGCATCAACCGTCTCGATGGCCGCGATTTCCAGCAGGGGCCGGTCACCCGCAAGGCGTTCGAACTCTACATGGACTGGGCATTCGGCCGCAGCGAAAGCGACAGCTAAATCAGTCGCATCTCATCGGAATAAAATGGTCGCGCTTGTCGCGGCCATTCGCTCGGCTGTAGGGAGGAGAGCCGAAGCCCCATCATTCGAACGACCGAGAAGTCCGCGTCATGATCGTGCGCCCCCGCCCCAGCCTGCTTAAACTCTTCTTCATTCTTCGCGGCTCGATCATCAAGCAGGTCTTTCCTCAGATTCTGCTGACCGGCTTCCTCTCCTCGCTCGTGGTCCTCGTCCACAGCGTCTGGCCGGGCACCTTGCCGGTGTTCAGCGGCGCGCCGTTCGCGCTTCTCGGCATCGCGATCTCCATCTTTCTCGGCTTCCGCAACAACGCCTGCTACGACCGCTGGTGGGAGGCGCGCAAGCAGTGGGGACAGATGATCTTCTCCGCGCGTCATTTTGCGCGACAGACGCTGATCCTCGAAACCGCACATGGCGAGGCTGGCGTCGACGCGCGCAGACGCCTTGTGACCCTCGTCATCGCTTTCATCCAGTCACTCGTGCCGCACTTACGCGCCGGCAGCGGCCGCGAAAAGGTCGAGCGTCTGCTGTCGCCTGAACTGAAGGCCCGCTATCACGCAAGCCGCACGCCGCCGGAGGCGATCTCGCTGGAAATTGCGCGGGAACTCGCCGATCTGCGTGCCAAGGGCATGCTGTCGGACATCTCCTATCAGATCCTCGACAAGACGCTCGGAGAGCTGACGCTGGCGCAGGCCTCCTGCGAGCGTATCCGCTGGACGCCGGTTCCGTTCGGCTACACGCTGCTGCTGCATCGCACGGCGCATCTCTTCTGCCTGCTCTTGCCCTTCGGCTTCGACGACGTTCTCGGCTGGTTCATGCCCTTTGCGACCGCGTTGGTCGCCTACACCTTTTTCGGCCTCGATGCCTTGGGCGATGAGCTGGAAGCTCCCTTCGGCAACCAGCCGAACGCGCTGCCGATCGGCGCCCTTGCCGATACGATCGAGATCAATCTGCGCGAGGCGCTGGGAGAAACGGACCTGCCGCCGCTCCCGACCCCGGTGGACTACCTGCTGATGTAGGCTTGTTCAGGTCCCTCGCGGGCGTACGAGCCAGGCGTAGGCGGCGCCAGCGATCAAAAGCACGCAGGTTCCGAGAAACACGGCCCGCATGCCGATGTGGCCGCCAACGAAGCCGCCGAGCACGGGTCCGGCGACCTGGCCGACATATTGCGAGGAGACCGACAGGCCGAGGATGCTGCCAGCTGCGCTGTCAGGCACGCTGTGGCGGATGACCGCCGAGATGCAGGGCAACAGTCCGCCGAGCGCCACGCCCATCAGAAAGCGCAGAATGATGAGCTGCCAGGAGGTCGTCACGAATGCCTGCGGGATCAACAACAGCCCGGCCACCGCAAGGGCGCCCGCAATGACGGGCCAGTGGCCGATACGGTCCGCTAGCTTGCCGAGCCGCGAGGCCGACAGGATGCTGCCGAGGGCCGCCGCCGACATGACGACACCTGCAATCATTGTTACCCTGCCGGGATCTTCCGCCAGCTGCGCGACATAGACGGTGATGATCGGCTCGATCGACATGTTGGCGAGCATCAGCAGCAGCCCGGTTGCCAGCATTGCGATGACGGGGCCCTTGTCCGGGATCGAGGCCCAGCCACCGCTCGCCTTCGCGGCTTGCTTGCGGGCAGGGGACTTCTCTTCCTTGATCAGGAAAGTCGTCGCGAGGAACGCCAGGAAGATCATCCCGCCCGCGGCGAGAAACGTGCTGCGGATGCCGATCAGCGGCGGCAGTGCTCCGCCGATCAGTGGACCCACGAGGTTGCCTGCCATGATGCCGGAAGCGAGAACGCCGAGTGCCCAGGCAGAACGGTCCTTTGGCGTTTGCGTGGCGACCAGCACCATCGAGCCGGACGAGTAGCCACCCGCAAGACCCACGAACAGGCGGAGAGCGACGAGCTGCCACACGTTATCGGCCATGCCCATCAGCGAGATGGCAACCGTCATCCCGGCGCTGGCGCGCACCAGCATCAGCTTGCGTCCATAGATATCGCCGAGCCGGCCCCAGAGCGGCGCCACGAAGGCCGCGGCCAGGAAGGTCGCGCCATAGGCGATGCCGGACCACTGGACGATCGCCGCATGATCGCTGACACCAAGTTCCTCGACATAGAGCGGCAGGAAGGGCAAGAGCAGCGTCATCGCGACGATCGTCGTGAAGGAGCCGAGCAGCGAAATGACCAGATTGCGCTTCCAGTAGATCGAACCGCTATCGACGACGGCGGCGTCCCATTTGGTATCGGTCATTTCGTGGCCTTTGCATTGATCGTACAGGTCAGGTCAGCCGCACCGGAGGCAAGGACATGTCCCTTTGCGGCGGCAGGAAAATCGGCGCGGGTGAAGGCGTCGGGAAGCATGAGCTGGTCGGTATCGAGCGCATGATGGTTATGCGGGATGCGCGGATCGTTCCAGGGCGGGCATGTGACCATATAGCCCCCGCAAGGGCGATCCATCAAGGCGGCTGCGAACCGGTTCTGGCCGTCGGTCACTTCACGACTGCTGCTGTGGTTCCGTCATTCGTACGCGACGAACGAAATCACGTTGCCGTCCGGGTCACGGACATGGAAGTCCGTTCCACCCCAGGGCTGGCTGGTTGGTTCCTGCGCAAACTCCGCGCCGCGTCCTTTCAGCTCCTCAAACAGCCCGTGGACGTCCGAAACCTCAATTGTAGCGAGGATAAGCGAGACCTCGCGTGCTGCCAGATCGGCAAAATTCGGTTTGCTGACACACCGAAGATGCAGACAGGCCGCGCCGCGTGACACCGCACCGTAAAACGGCGGCGTACCGTGGAGGAAATCGACGTCAAATCCGAGCTTCTCGTTAAAGAATCGGGCGCTCGCCGGCACATCACGCACAAAGAGGATCGGGATGATGGACGTCAGGGAAATTTCGTTCATGCATGTCTCCGCTATGCCGATAGAGTCTACAGATCGATTCATGTGTCTGCAAAGGGGCCGAACCAAACGATCGCACCTTGTCCGCAAAGCGCCAACAGCGAGCATGACATCGCTATCGTTAGCTGGTCTAATCGAATGATGGAAATTCCCGACCTTTTGCCAGATATCAGGTTCCCTCCGCTCGTGGCATCGGACCATGAGTTCTCGTTTCGGGTGAAAGCCGAAGCGATGGGTCCTCATATCAAGCGTCACTGGGGCTGGGACGAGCAATATCAGCGAGATGTTCACCACCAGAAATTACGAGCCAGGCCCTTTTCGCTGATTGAGTTAAATGGGAGCGCGATAGGCACGGTATCGTTGGAGCGGCACGCGGATCACCTGCAGTTTGGCGAGTTTTACATCCTGACAGAATTTCGCGGGCAAGGCATTGGATCGAGAGTCTTGCGCCATTGCCTTTCGCTCGCTGACGAAATGCACCTTCCAGTGTCACTTGAGTATCTTCTGTGGAACCCTGTCGGCACCCTTTATCGCAGGCATGGCTTTTTGGAAACGTCAACCACGGAGACCCATTACATCCTTAGCCGTCCGACCACTGGTCCCGGCGCCATGCGCTGATACCCACTTCGCGCCAAACGCGGTCATTTACGGTTGCTAGTTACCGTAACGTACTTCCCGACGCTGCGTCGCTTGGGCATCGTTCGGCCGTCGCGCGAAGTGACTGTGTCTCGCTCCGAGGTACGGCGCTCGAGGGAGGTTCGAATGATGAAGATTTCACAGACATTAATCATAGGCCTCCTGTTCATGGCAGGTTCAGCGGTGGCCGATGACGCTATCAAGGTGACGCCCGATAATTTTGTGCGCGCGGAAAGCGACATGTATTTTGCGGTTTCAGCCAAGGAGGGCGGCCTCGGGAAGCTGTTCCATCGCCGCGATACGTTCGACGTCGATCACCAGGCTGTGGTGCGCGGCAACCGCGATACGCTCTATTCGAGCGGCGTTTTCGACCTCGACGCCGGTCCCGTGACGATTACCATGCCGGATTCCGGAAATCGCTTCATGTCGTTGATGATCCTGAATGAGGATCACTACGTCATCGACGTATTCCATGGCGCGGGAAGCCATACGCTGACCAAGGACCGCGTCGGCACGCGGTACGTCCTTGCTGCAATCCGCACCCTGATCGACCCCGGCAAGACGGGTGATGCCGACGAGGTTCACAAGCTGCAGGATGCCATCAAGGTTGGGCAGCCCGGCGGCCCTGGCAAACTGGAGCTGCCCACATGGGACAAGGTCAGCCAGGATAAGGTGCGCAGCGCCCTCTTGGCGCTGAACGCCACCATGGGCAGCTTCGACCGGGCATTCGGCAGCAAGGAGCAGGTCGATCCCGTCCACCACCTGATCGGGGCGGCGGCCGGCTGGGGTGGCAATCCCGATAGCGAGGCGATGTACATCGCCGTCACGCCGCCGCAGAATGACGGAAAGACGGTCTATACGCTGCGCGTTCCCCCTGGTGTTCCAGTCGATGGCTTCTGGTCGATCAGCCGCTACAATAGCGAAGGCTTCTTCGTACCCAATTCGCAGAACGCCTATTCCGTCAACAATCTGACGGCGACCAAAGGCAGTGACGGTTCCATTGAGGTCCAGTTTGGTGGCTGCGATGGCAAGGTGGCCAATTGTCTGCCCATTGAGGCCGGATGGAATTATACGGTCCGGCTCTACCGACCACAGCCGCAAGTGCTGGATGGAAGTTGGAAGTTCCCTGATCCGCAGCCGCGATGAACACCTTTATATCGATCTGATTGTAGGAGCTTCGTTCGGAAAATCGTCTTCAAGCAAGACAGCTATGGAGAACGGCGATGACCATTACAATTACGGCCTTCGAGCGCTCGCCCGATCGTGGCAAGGGACTGGCGCGGGACATGCGCGTTCGCTGGGCGCTTGAAGAGGTGGGGCAGCCTTACGAGGTTCGTCTACTGTCGTTCAAGGCGATGAAGGAGCCAGCGCATCTCGCGCTTCAGCCCTTCGGGCAAATCCCAACCTATGAGGAAGGCGATCTCGCCCTGTTCGAGTCGGGAGCAGTCGTCCTCCATATTGCGCAGCGCCATGCCGGTCTCTTGCCTGATGACGCGGATGCCAGGGCGCGTGCGATCACCTGGATGTTTGCCGCGGTCAGCACAATGGAACCGACGATCGTCGATCGTGAAATCGTTCGATACCTCGAGGGTGACAAGCCGTGGTACGAGGAGCGCCTGTCCATGGTCGATGACCGCATCCGTCGGCGGCTGAGGGACCTTTCCAACAGGCTTGGCGATGCCGAGTGGCTCGACGGCGCGTTCAGCGCGGGAGACCTTGAGATGGTGTCGGCGCTGCTCCGGGCGAGAGGATCAGGCATCCTGGACGAATATCCGAACCTTGCTGCCTATGTCGCTCGCGGCGAAGCGCGGCCCGCATACAAGCGCGCATTCGACGCTCAGCTGGCGGTTTTCACCGCCGCGTCGACCGGATGACGCACGTTCTGGCTTGGTCCTATTTCGTCTTCCTGGCCGCCGGGGCAGGGGATGAAACGAGCGCGAGTTCCTTCATTTCATCCGCCGAGAGATAGTAGAGCCTGTCGGGCGTCGTCTCCATGGCGTGGATCCAGAGCCCCGGCTTTACGCCCATTTTGTCGAGATGCCGGGTCACATCGGCCGTGGTGCGCTGGGCTTCCGACATGGCGCGTTCGGGCGAAAGCTTCTCCCTGGTGCCATTGAAGATCTGATGCACGCCGATGACGGCATCCTTGTCCGCCGTGCGCACGACGCCGCCAGCCATGATGATCGGGCAGGAGGAAACACAAAGCGCGCCGCCGGCGACGCTGGTTGCGATCTTGCGTTCCCGGATAACCGTGGAGATTGCGATCGCGTCGCCGATCGATCCGCCCGGCGAGTCGAGCGAGACGGTTCTGACATACTCGCCACGCGCCTTGATCTCGGCCTCGAAGCGTACGGCCGCGCCCGGCTCGATCGTACCTTGTGCGATGAGGACGCCGCCCGGCTGCAGCTCGAAGCGGATCGGCTTTTCCAGAAGTTCAGGGTCCGTGGTGACCTCGGAAGGTGCGCTGTGTGGCTGGCCTTGCGTGAGGGCCGGCGGAAGCATGGGCAGGGCGTCCGGCATGGCAGGATCGTAGGCTGGAACATCGGGACCGGCGGCGCTGATTTCACGCCAGTCGATGACCACAAAGACGGCGGCGGCGGCAAGCAGCGCGTGGAAGGCATGTCGCATCAACGTGCCGTCATCGGCGGACAGCACGTAGCTCTTCAATTTCCGCCCCGCCGTTTCCAGTCTCATGCCGGCGGCCCCTTGCGTGGTCCCTTGCCTGACAGGTCGAAGCTCGCAACATTCGACTGGTCCGTCCCTTCGGCTCGCTCCGCTGCGCCGATGGCGGTTTCGAGGTCAACGCCGTTGCGCTGGATTTCACGCTGGACCTCCAGCGCCTGCAGCAACTCGGCAGCGGTGATCCGCTCGGCGAAGGGCAGCCGCTGCTCCTGGCGCCGGAGCGTCGAATGGACGATGGACAGCATGAAGATCAAGACTGCTGGCAGGATGTCGATCGAGATGGCCCCCGCCCAGCTTGGAATGAAGTCGCCGGCATAGCGCAGCACGGCCTCGGCGGATGACAGTGGTACGAAGCGCCGCTCGGCCACCGGCTTGCGCTCGAGGATCTGGTCGGCAGCCTGCGACAGCACCTTGGATTGCGCCGCGACGGAGGATCGGATCGTCTCCATGACCTGATCCTGCCGGTTGACGAGATCCGCTTCGCGGCCGTCTGCCACCGGGGCGATGAAGCCGAGCGACAGGTCTTCCGCGGCGCGCTTGACCGATGGCGCGATCGAGGTCTGTTCCAGCGAGGTGATGACACCGGAAAGACCAACGACTTCGGCGGAGAATTGATCTGCGCGCGGGTTGATCGCGCCTGGCGCTGAAACCAGCGTCCGCATCGTCTCGAGGTGTTTCCGTCCTTGGTCGAACAGCGTCGTCACCCGCTCGCGAGAGGCATTGATACCGTTCTCCAGCTCGGTCAGTTGCGAGGCCATCTGCGACAGAAGCTGAACGACGCTGCCGGCTCCGGTCGTGCCGGTCAGTGCGCCGGTCTCCCGCTCCTGGTCGGCAAGGCGCTGGAAACGCTCCTGAGTGCGCTGGATGTCGGGCAGCAGGCTCTGGGCGGCAAGCGCGTTCTGGTGCGCCTGATCGAGATCAGCGGTGTAGTCTTCGAGCGTTTCCGCGAGATGCTGTTCCAGCGCGGCGGAACCGGCCAGCGCAGCCGCATTCAGCCAGCTCGACATGGCAATAATCATTGCGCAGCCAAGCGCCATGACGCCGAGCATGGCGGCCCGCCCGCCGGTGCCCGTCACATGCGGATAGAAGCGGGCCATGTAGGTCCAGAAGGCGTAGATCGCCACCGAAACAGCACTCGAATAGATGAGCGCCGCGAAAAACACCGCGGTTGCCGAGCCGTCGAGGATGCTTCGTACGCCGAGATAGGTATAGACGCCAGAGGCAAGCGCCAGGATCGCCAACGCGAAGCGCGTCATGGTCTCGACGGCTTCGATGCCATCCTGCAAGCGATGCGACGAGCCGAGTGCCATGGTTCCCTCCGGGCCAAGGCATGTCCGCCGAAAGTGCAAAGCGGTTTCGAAGCCGGACATGCACGAGAACAAGGACCTGAAGCAGATCGCGCGAGTTCTTCTTCACGCGAACTGCCTTAGCCCTTAAGAAACCAATACAATACAGGCAAAAGCAAGACTTGGCACCAGACCCCAGCCTGGCGCCATCGAGCTTATTCGGCTGGCGTGCTGTCGGCTGACGGGGCGCGCAGCGATTTCTCCGAGATGTCGATCATCGGCGTGAAGCTTGCAGCCGGCATTCTCACGTCCTCAGGCTCATCGAGGGCAACCGCCGCTGCCACTGCGCCGGACCGTTCGCTGCGTGCGACTTCCAACTGGCCCGAGAGGATGGCGCGCTCGGCGCGCAGCTGCCGGATCTCCGACTTGGCGATCTCAAGGCTGGTGCGCAGCTGGCCGATTTCATAGCGATCCGAATCCATGCGCGTGTCGATGTCGCGGCGCAGCGCATCGGCATCCCGGTCGCGGCGCACGCGCAGGCTTTCAGCCTCGCGCAGCTTGAGCGTCAGCTCGTTCGCCTGCGTGGCGAGTTCGCGGCGGGCAGCTTCGCTCTCGGCGCCGGTCGTGCGTGCACGCTGCAGCTCCTCGGCAAGCCGCTCCGAGCGGGACAGCGAGGTGGCGAGTTCCGACTTGACGCGCTTGAGGTCTGCGCGTGCCGCCTGCAGCTCCTCGTCCGTCATCTTGTTGCGGCCGTTTGCCGTAACAAGGAGCTTCTCCACGAGTTCGGCCTTGGAGCCGATCGCCTCATGCTTCGTCGTCAGATGGGCAATCTCGAGCGCGGAGGATGCCTGCAGGGTTTCGTGTTCGACTTCGAGCCGCTTGTGGCGTTCCTCGAAGAGCGAGAGGTCCTGCTTCAGGTTGGCGACGGCCATCTGCAGGTTGCGCACCTGCGCCTCCTGCTCGATGAGGCTGGACTTCAGGTGGCTGCGCTCCTCGTTGAGGCGCGCCATTTCGCGGGCCTGCACACCATTCTCGCGTCGCGAGGTTTCGATCAGCAGCTGATGCGCGGTCGTCTCGTTGTCGAGCTTCTCCCGCGTGGCCGAGAGCTCGCGGCTGCGCTGGTCGAGTTCCGTCTGCGCGCGCTTTAGCAGCGTCGAGGCTTCATCGAACTGGATGGCGCGATCCGTCAGCTCCCGCTCGGCGTCGAGCAGCCGGTTTTCGATGATCGTGAATTCCTCGCGGGTGACCTGATGGATGCCTTGAAGTTTGGTCAGCTCGTCGCGGAAAGCCTCGATCTCGGAGCGAAGCTGTGTGTTGTCGGCGCGAAAATCCTTGTTTTCGGCGCTGAGGCGAACGTTGTCCTGGTCAGCCTTCTGGCGTGCATTGCTTTCATAGTCGAGAAGCGAGCTGATGCGCGCGCATTCGGCGCGCAGCGCGCCGGTTTCGTTCAGCGACTGGCTGTGGGTGCCGAGCAGCGAGGACACGCGCTCCTGCAGCGAGGCGAGGCTCGACAGAAGGTCTTCCGATGTCCGTTGGTTTTCTTCCAGCGCGGAGCCGAAAGCGGCGAAGTCGTTGACGTCAGGGATGGCGTAGCGCAGCGGCTCATCGGCGGCTGGGCGCTCATCGGTTATTGATGCGGGTCGGTATCCTGTTGTCGACAGCGACCTGCCGCCGTCTTCTGCGCGACGAAAAAAGCTCATGACCATGACTTATGCCCCAAAAGTACCTGTCAAAACGCCGGCGAAATATGGATTTCAGCTAATTAAGCGACCTATCGAAAATTGCCCTGAGTCCGTAAACGCATGCTGCGCTTGCATCTAGGAACGGCTATGTATCGGTGTCAAAATACGCAGCATGACAATCAACAGGTTTGACGCGCAGACCTGTGACGTTTGTGCAACAGATGGCTGACGACGTTATTCTTCGGGCAGAATCCGCATGTCGCTGGTCTCAAGTTCGCTGCCGAGCTCGACCTCTTTTGTCTGCTTGTCATAGACGCAGAAATAGCTGACGAAGCCATTCGCACCCTTCGGTTTGCCGGTCACGAGTGCGATGCCGTAGTGCTCGCTGCCAAACGGATCGACGACGGCATGCGGAAACTCGATCGAGGCACGCGCCGCCTGCTTGCATTTGCCTTCGACCTCGGTCGCAAACTGCTGCCACGCGTCTCCGGAGGAGGCGTGGGCGGCAGCTGCCGCAGCCATCGCAATGGCAACCGCGCAAAAGCGGATTTTATTCCTCTGCATCTGAATGGCCTCGTCTTCCTGCTGTTGCGAAACGCGGCCATGATCAGCGATTTAGGGCAGGAAAGCCAAGTGCTTGACGGAGGCAATTTTTCCTCTGCGCCGGTGTTTTTTGATATTTCGCCGGTTGCCTCTCAATGCTTGCGCTCCTATGTTCCGCCTCACCTGCCGATTACGCAAACTATTGCCAAAAGGAGACCCACAATGGCTTTCGAATTGCCCGAACTTCCCTATGACTACGAAGCGCTTCAGCCCTTCATGTCGAAGGAAACCCTGGAGTTCCATCACGACAAGCACCACAAGGCTTATGTCGACAACGGCAACAAGCTCGCGGCTGAGGCAGGCCTTTCCGATCTCTCCCTCGAAGAGGTCGTGAAGAAGTCGTTCGGCACCAATGCCGGCCTCTTCAACAATGCTGCCCAGCATTACAACCACGTCCACTTCTGGAAGTGGATGAAGAAGGGCGGCGGCGGCAACAAGCTGCCGAGCAAGCTCGAAGCTGCGATCAATTCCGATCTCGGCGGCTACGACAAGTTCAAGGCCGACTTCATCGCTGCCGGCACGACGCAGTTCGGCTCCGGCTGGGCATGGGTTTCGGTCAAGAACGGCAAGCTCGAAATCTCCAAGACCCCGAACGGCGAAAACCCGCTGGTACACGGCGCGACCCCGATTCTCGGCGTCGACGTATGGGAACACTCCTACTACATCGACTACCGCAACGCGCGTCCGAAGTACCTCGAAGCCTTCGTCGACAGCCTGATCAACTGGGACTACGTCCTGGAGCGTTACGAAGCCGCTGCCAAGTAAGCGGTTCGCAAGAACAGATGTCAGCACCCGGCGCCTCGAAACGCCGGGTGTTTTCGTTTCATGAACCGTCACAAGCGTGTCATCTGGTGCGCCTAAAGCGCTGCCATGACATCTCTTTCCGATTTTCCCCTTCTCCGTTTCGGCATCGTCGCAGACCCGCAATATGCGGCGAGGGAACCGCACGTCGGGATGGACCGCCATTATGCCAAAAGCCTCGCCAAGCTCGCGGAAGCGATCGAGGTGTTCAACGGGGAGGATCTGAGCTTCGTCATCACGCTCGGCGATATCATCGACCGGGATTTCGAGAGTTTCGACGACATCCTGCCAGTCTACGACAGTCTGGAGCACGAAAATTTCTTCCTGCTCGGCAATCACGATTTTTCCGTTGCGCCTGACCGGTTGGAGGAGGTCGCCAAACGGGTCGGGCTATCCTCGTCCTATTACAGCTTCGTCCGTTCCGGCTGGCGCTTTATCGCCCTCAATGGCAATGAGGTCAGTACCTTCGCGCCGCCGCAGGGCCATCCGCACCGCGCGGTGGCCGCCCGCAAGCTCGCCGATCTAAGGGCGTCCGGTGCGATCAACGCGCAGGACTGGAACGCCATGCCGAGCGACGAGCAATTCGCCTGGCTTTCCGAGGAGATCAGCGCAGCTGCAGCTGCAGGTGAGCGCGTTATCGTCATGAACCACTATCCGGTCTATCCGCCGAACGAGCACGACAGCTGGGACCGCGAGCGCATCATTGCTCTTCTGACAGCCAATCAACAGGTCGCCGCCTATTTCAGCGGCCACAACCACGCGGGCAATTTCGGTACGGTCGAGGGATGCCATTTCCTCAACTTCAAGGGCATGGTCGATACCGAGACTGGGAATACCTTCGCTGTCGTCGAGATATGGAGCGACCGCATCGAGGTCCGCGGTTTCGGGCGCGAGGATTGCCGGACACTGAAGCTTCGCGCGCCGGCGTGATTATCGCCGGCCCGTCCTCGCGCCAATCAGTACTCTGGGGCGGACGGGTGAAGCGCACCCGCCTTCCACCGCTCGGAATACATTTTCCGCCCGCTCGGCTGGCTCACATCGATCCATCGCGTTCAACAGGCTCTCTTTTGTCGCATAGCCATCTTGGAAAAGATCGAAGAGGGTTGAGGCAGCCCGGCAACCTTCGAGGCTGTTCGGGTCTTTCTTGTGCAGGTAACACCACTCCGAGAGTGCCTCGAAGACGACATTTATATCGTCTGTGAAGCAGATCCCGTTTGACAGATTTGTCATGTCTTTCGACGCTCCGCTTAGGCAGAAGTACGAGACTCCCAAGCGGTCGTTGCCATTACATGCCGACCGATAAGTCATGGTACTCCCTGCAGCAGAGTGCGGCTATTAACTAAGACATAGCGGAGCAACGCCGACCACGCATCCACGTCCGACGTCGCGCGCGAACTGCGATTGGATGTCTATCCTCACGGGACTTTTGTCATTGGCGGATGTTTCCACGTACCGTCGAGTGCCTCCGGCTTCGGCCAGTAAAGGCGCATCGCAACGACGAAAGGCCCCTTCGGTGCAGGAAGCCAGTTCGGCTCTTTGTCCTTCCCAGGCGATTCGTTTTGAAAATAGAATGTCAGCCCGCCGTCGGCGTCCTTCACGAACTGCGGCAGCATCGGTGAATTGAGCAGGTAACGGTCAATCGGGTTGGCCACGAGCAGGCTCTGGGGGAGTTCGTACATGGTCAGGGACCAGAAGGCGTTCACCGGTGGCATCGTGCCGGGAGCGAAGTGGACCGTGTACCTGTTGGCGCCGTCGAGTTTCTTGCCGTCGGAATCAATGGCGTAAGCCGGGTATATCGCCTCCTGCTTCGAGTTGCCGTAGATACCGAGGACGGCTGCCGCCATCCGGTAAAGGTAGTTGTTCTTCAGATATTCGCGCGTGCCGAACACGTCGCCGGATGTCACTTCGCCGGTATCGAAGCGCTTCCGCATCGTTCCCATTTCAGCCCATGCGTCGGCCGTTCCCTGCTGAAAGGCGGCCTTCACCTCAGGTGACAGCTTGCTCCCGTCGAAGGTCTTGCCTCCGCCTATGCCGATCTTGGCAAATCGCTCCATCAGTTCAGTTTCCGATGGATTGGTCGGGCAAAACTGCAGGTCGAAATTGAGAATGCTGAAAAACTCCGGCGATGTCTTCTCTTCGTCTGGCGTGAGAGGCTTGATGAAATCGATCGCACTTGCAGCGGCCGGGGCAGGCTGGCCGAGGAATTTGGACAGCGGCTCCGCCTTGTAGGCGGCCTGGATTTTCTTCACGTTGTCCAGATCGTCCGGATTGAAGAGCTGCGTCCGGTAGACCGCCAGCGCCAATTCGGTTTCGGACCGCATCACCTTCTTGATGCCTTGTGGCGTCTCGCCCTTCCAGTTCGGACCGGCGATCAGGAAGCTCCCGCCGTCATTGCCGGTTGCGCGACTGCCGATATAGTCGAAGTTGAACGTGTAGGCATCGATCAGTTGAATGCTGAAATACCGGTCCTTCTCGATCGGCGGCACTGTCAGCACCATCGGTTCGGCCCGCAGGTCCAGGCCGAGCATCGAATAGGGCGTATCGGAATTCGGCGTCTGGACCGCGGTATCCGCCGGCGTATAAACCCGCGGGATGTTGACCAGATGGTTCCAGGGACCTTTGTATTCCGGGTCTTTCGTGTTGACGAAATAGGCGTATTGAATGCGGTAGCTGTCGACCATCGGGAAGCCATAGATGTAGGCTTCCCTGGCAATCGCGCGTGCCTCGTCCGCGCTGATGTCAGCGGAAATACCCTTCGCCGGATAGAGGCTGGCAAAACCGGTTGCCAGGATCAGTCCCTTGGTGAATTCACGCTTCGTGAGTTGCATGGCGGCTGCTCCCATTGCTTCGATCCAGGACCGTTGACCTGTCCCACGGAGCAGCCTTGCGCAAAAGTCGGCTCGCTGGAAGCACGTTACAGTAACATTGGCCGTAAATGGCCGACCGGCCGGCAGCGGGAGAATCCGACTGGTCCTTCAAGCCTCTAACGTCTCGGAGGTTCCTTGAACTTTATCAGTTGACGTCCATTTCCTTCCGATCGAAACCCATCCAAGCGTGCTTCGGCTCTTGAAGATCGCGACTTACAACGTCAACGGCGTGAACGGACGCCTGGAAATCCTTCTTCGCTGGCTGAAGGAGGACAAACCCGACGTTGTGTGCCTGCAGGAGTTGAAAGCCGAAGACGATCGGTTTCCACGCGGCGCGCTCGAGCGGGCCGGCTACGGTGCGATCTGGCATGGGCAGAAGAGCTGGAACGGCGTCGCGATCCTTTCCAGGGGCTCGACACCCATCCTGACGCGGCGCGGTCTTCCTGGCGATCCCGATGACACGCACAGCCGCTACATCGAGGCAGCCATCGACGGCATCTTGATCGGTTGCCTCTATCTTCCGAACGGAAATCCCGCGTCTGGACCGAAATTCGACTACAAGCTCCGCTGGTTCCGACGACTCCACGAATATGCCGCCGAACTGCATGAGCTGGACATTCCTGCCCTCCTGGTCGGTGATTTCAACGTGATGCCGACGGATATGGACGTCTACAAGCCGGAGCGATGGCGAGATGACGCCCTCTTTCGGCCGGAAGTCCGCAAGGCCTATGCCGACCTCCTCGCACAGGGCTGGACAGACGCCATAAGACATCTGCACCCGAACGAGCGCATCTACACTTTCTGGAAGTATTGGCGAAACTCGTTCGAGCGTGATGCCGGTCTTCGGATCGACCACTTCCTGCTCAGCCCGATGGTCGCCCCGTGGCTGAAATCGGCGAGCGTGCGCAGGAAGCCGAGGAGCTGGGAACACACAAGCGACCACGCTCCCGTGATGATCGAGCTGGACATCCCGGCGCGACACTGAGGTTGTGAAGGGTGATAGCCTCGGATCGCTCTCTAGCGGTGCTCGACTGCGAGTGATGAACGTCCATTTTCGGACATTCGAAATCGATTGCGGGGCCGCGCTGGCGACCCCGCAAAATATCGAACTAGGCTACCTCTTGAAACCGCGCCTCGCCATCGTGGAGAAAGCAGGCCTTGGTAAACAGCTTCAGATCGATCGGGTTTGGCAGCCGGATATCTTTCATATCCGGCAGAGCTTTCATGTCGGGATCAAAGGAACGGTCGACCTGCGAGATGAATGCCAATACGATGCCGGCGGCCCGGGCAAAGTCGCGAAGAACGGGAACTTGCTCGGAAAGCGCCGGTTTGCTGCGTTTCTGATCCAGTATTTGCAGATAGTCGATGACGGCTACCGCCCCGCGGGGGCTGTCGGACATATGGCGCATGATGTAGTCGGCGCTGATTTCATCCGAGGTCACGATTTCAATCTTGTCTCCAAGCTCCGTGCCCGCGGATAGGGAATGGATACGCCTCCTGCTCTCCTGCTCAGTATATTCGAGCGTGAAGAATGTCGCCGTCCGGCCCACGCGGACGGCATCAAGCAAAAGCCGAAGGCCGAGCATGGTTTTGCCGTGTCCCGGGCGGGCGCCGAGGAGCACCAAATCACCTTCCGTCAGCCGCGACAGGACCGAAGTCGCGGAAGGGGGCTGCTCGTGTTGAGCCGCAAGCAGGCTCCAACCGGTGTAGCCCTGCTCTCGGGCGATGCGATCCAACGCCTGGTGAAGTGGAATATCGTCAATGCGAGCCAAGAGCTTGGCTTTCCGCTTGAGCTGGTAGATAGGAACGGACAGCTTCATCAAAGAACCTCCATTGCGAGCCAAAAACGCAATCCCTCCTTATGCGAGTGCTCGAACAGAATGGTTCGACGATAGTGGTGCCCTGCATGAACGATGCTTTCCCGACTGGAGGGGGGAGGCGTGGGGTAGCCTGAGTTCAAAGCTACCGGTGGCGATGATTCGGGACAAGCTTAAACGGTAGGTCGGCCGATCTCGCCCTTGGCGACTGCGACGTGTGTCATCGCACGCCGGTCGGGGCCTCGCTAGGCGGCCGTAACCATGGGCAGTTCCTTCCGTTCCATGGCATCGCGCTTCGGTGGCGTGCCGAACATGCGGGAATATTCGCGGCTGAACTGTGAGGCGCTCTCATAGCCGACCTGATAGGCCGCCGTGGCGACGCTGGCGCCGTCAGACACCATCAGTCGCCGTGCCTCCAGCAGCCGCATGTTCTTCTGGTACTGCAACGGCGTCATTGCCGTCACCTGCTTGAAATGTTGGTGGAAGGAAGACGGGCTCATGTGCGCGACGGAGGCAAGCTGTTCGATCCGCACCGGTGCGGCAAAGTTCTCGCGAAGCAGGTGAATGGCATCGGTCATGCGCCTGATGTGACTGCCTGGCAGCGCCAGCTTGCTGACCTCGGCCGCGTTCGGTCCCGTGAGCAGCCAGTAGCAGATCTCGCGCATGATGGCCGGATAGAGCACCGGAATGGCTTTCGGCGTATCGGCAAGACGCACCAATCGCAGCACGCAGTCGGCCAGCACCCCGTCGAAATTCTGCACGAAAACACCGGCCGCGCTGTCGGTGGCCGGCCGCGGCGGTTGTTCCATTGCCTCCATCACCTCACGCAAGATTGCCACGTCGAAATCGATGTTCAGGCCGATATACGGCTCCTCCTTGCTGGCCTTGGTGATCTGCCCCAGGGCCGGCACCTCGAAGGTGACGATCAGCGACTGCATCTCGCCATACTTGAAGACCCGGTCGCCAACCATGATTTCCTTGGCCCCCTGAACGACGACACAGATCGTCGGCCGGTAGATCATGTGGTTCGGCATGACAGGATCGCTGACCCGCGACACCGAGAGTGCCGGCAGCGGAGTCTCGAAACGCCCTTCGGCGTCACCGGCGGTTCTGTCGATATAGGTCTGGATTGCCTGCTTCAGGGTATCGAGCATCGCCAGCGTCTCCTCGGTCGTTCCTCGGTGGCAGTCAAGATATGCGCCGCATCGCATTGGCCCGCAAGTCGCTTGGAGTATTAGGCAAGAAATTCGAGAGTTTCGGCATTCAACGACGACCCATGGCAAGCGTATCGTAAGGGCATCAACTCCAGCAAAGGAAGAGATCATGTCAAACGAAACGCAAGCAAATTCAGTATCTAAGGTCGCCATCGTGACCGGCGGCAGCCGTGGACTGGGACGCAACACCGCGATCAATCTCGCCCGTCGCGGCGTGAACGTCATCTTCACCTACCGTGCAAATCGGGCAGAGGCGGAGGTCACCGTTTCCGAGATCAAGGCACTCGGTGCCGAGGCGGTTGCTCTGCAACTGGACACCGGGCGGACAGCCGACTTCGACGCCTTCGTGGGCAAGGTGAAAGATGCCTTGCAGGGGCTTGGACGAACTCAGTTCGACTACCTCGTCAACAATGCCGGCAGCAGCTATCACGCAACAATCGCAGAAACGACGGAGGAGGCGTTCGACGAGCTCGTCAACGTGCATCTGAAGGGCGTTTTCTTCCTGACACAGAAGCTTCTGCCGCTGATGGCGGATGGTGGGCGGATCATCAATGTCTCGAGCGGCCTTGCGCGCTTTGCCGTGCCCGGCATTTCCGCCTATGCGTCGATGAAGGGGGCAGTCGAGGTGTTTACCCGTTACCTCGCCAAGGAACTCGGCGCACGCGGCATCACGGCGAACACCGTTGCACCGGGCGCGATTGCCACCGACTTCAGCGGCGGCATGGTGCGCGACAATCCCACCTTCAACAAGATGGTCGCCGATGCGACGGCGCTCGGTCGCGCCGGCGTGCCCGACGATATCGGTCCTATGATCGCCTCGCTGCTCTCCGACGACAACCGCTGGGTCAACGGTCAGCGTATCGAAGTCTCCGGCGGCACGCACCTCTGATCGACTTAACCCGCGGCGGCAACCGGCGGGTTCGTCCACCCGCTCGTCCAGAGTTGCCGCAGCCGATCGCCGTCGCCTCGGAAATAGGCGTCGGTCGCCTCGCAATGCTCCACCCTGTCGCTGCGGAAATTACGGATCGCCTGGCGCAACTCGCACCAGGCGACAATGTTGGCGGTTTGCGAATAATAGATCAGCGCGATCGGCTGGACGGTGCGCTCGCTCGCCCGGCCGAGTTCGTCACGATAGTCGAGCAGCAGTTTCCGCTCGTCGCGGATGGCGCGACGGACGAGGCTGAGGTCGAGGCTTGTCGGAGGTTGGGCGACCGATCCCCAGGCATAGATCGCCTTTCGCTCCATTGCCTGGCGCAGCGGCGGCGGAACAGCGCCCGCGATCTTCCGGTTGACGCTTGTTGCCGCCCTCTTCAGCTCATCGTCGCCGGTGCGTTCGAGCAGCGCCAACGATAGCACGATCGCCTCCATCTCCTCGACCGAGAACATCAGCGGTGGCAGATCGAAGCCCGGCCGCATGATGTAGCCGATGCCCCGGCCGCCCTCGATCGGGACACGCATCGCCTGCAGGGCCGCGATGTCGCGATAGATGGAGCGCACGGTCACCTCCAGCCTCTCGGCCATGTCGGCTGCCGTCATCGGCCGCTTGGCCAGCCGCAGGATCTGGATGATCTCGAAAAGCCGCGAGGCCTTGCGCATCTTTTGCCTTTCTCCGTTCACGCTCCTGACAAAACGCTGTCAGTTGGGTCGTCGTATTGTTCGCCCTATCGAATTGAAAATCAACAAAGTCCTGAAAATTGATTTTGAAACACACGGCGAGCAACTGACATGACCTACACAGAAAATCTCTGGCTCTACTTCACACTCCTCTTCGGCATCATCATCGTTCCGGGCATGGACATGCTGTTCGTGCTGGCCAACTCGCTGACCGGTGGCAGGCGCACCGGCATAGCGGCGACTGCCGGCATCATGGCGGGCGGCGCCGTGCATTCGCTTTATGGTGCGATCGGTGTCGGCGTTCTCGCCGTCCTCCTGCCGACGCTCTTCAATCCGCTGCTCTTTGCCGGCGCGGCCTACATGGCCTGGATCGGCTACACGCTGATCCGCAGTTCGATCATCGTCGGCACCGTCGGGGCGGGTGGTCTGCGGTCAGGATGGACGGCCTTTCGCCAGGGTGCGGCAACCTGCCTGATGAACCCGAAGGCCTATCTGTTCATGATCGCTGTCTACCCACAATTCCTCAAGCCGATCTATGGGCCGATCTGGGTGCAGGGTCTTGTCATGGGCGTTATGACCATGGCCACCCAGGCCGCCGTCTACGGAACGCTCGCCCTGACGGCGGCCAGAAGCCGCACGATGCTGGTCTCAAATCCGAAGGCCACGATCCTTGTCGGTCGGGTCGCCGGAGCACTGCTGATCGTCGTTTCCATCCTCACCGCATGGCATGGTTGGCGCACGCCGGTATGAGGCGCCTATGCGAAACGATTTAGATGGCCATTTTTCCTGAAATATCACCTACTTGTTATTTCTTGAGCCCTTAAAATTTGCCATGATGCCGCCCGTCGGCGAGGCGCCGGGCTTCGCGGACCTTGTTATCAAAGAGGAGTGGAGACATGAGACTGAAAGCTATAGCCGCGACAGTACTCGTCGCCGGTCTGGGGGTAGGCATCGCGATTGCAGCGGAGGACGGCACGCACGACGCGCGTGCTGCACTGATGAAAAAGATAGGCGGTGCAACCGGTGCCATGGCCGCGATGGCTAAAGGCGAAAAACCGTTTGACGCAGAAGTGGTGAAGGCATCCCTGACGACGATCTCTGAGACCGCGAAGGTATTCCCTGATCAGTTCAAGCCTGGCACCGAGAAGGGTGACAAGGCTGCAAGCCCGAAGATCTGGGAGGATCCGGCGGACTTCAAGGCACGTGCCATGAAGCTTTCGGAGGATGCCGGCAAGATTCTCGCGACGCCTCCTACTGACGTGGCTACTCTCGGTGCCGCAATGAAGACACTCGGCGCCAACTGTGGTGGCTGTCATGAGAAGTTCCGTATAAAGACCGATTGACGATCCTGGCATTTCAGTCGAACGATCCGCACCAGCCTTGCCGCTGGGGCGGATCGTTTTATGTTTTCAATAAGTCGATTGGTGATAGGAGCGGAAAATGGTCCGCAGGTTTGTCCGGTTTCTGCTCTGTCTCGTCGGCGTGGCCGTCATCGGAGGAGGGGTGTTCTATTTTATAACCGCGCCCAATCCGCTGCCTGAAAGCCACTGGGCCAACCTTGGCGCACCCGATCTGAAGAATGGCGAAATGGTCTTCTGGACCGGTGGTTGCGTCAGTTGTCACGCCGCACCCGGATCGGAAGGCGATGCCAAGCTGACGCTGTCAGGCGGCCTTGCGCTGAAGAGCCCCTTCGGTACGTTCCATGTCCCGAACATCTCGCCGGACGAACAGGCTGGTATCGGGACGTGGACGCTGGCTGACTTCGGCAATGCCATGAAGCGCGGCGTTGCCAAGAACGGCGAGCATCTCTACCCGTCCTTTCCCTACAATTCCTATGCCCGGATGAGCGACAAGGATATCAATGATCTCTTCGGGTATCTGAAGACGTTGCCAAAGAGCGCCAACGTCGCCCCGCCGCACGAATTGCCATTCCCCTTTAACATCCGTCTGGCGCTGGGCGGCTGGAAGTTCCTCTACTTCAACGACGAGCCGCGCGTCGCCCTCGCAGCCAATGTCGATGACCAGGTCAAGCGCGGGCAACATCTGGTCGAAGGCGCCGGCCATTGTGGCGAATGCCACACTCCACGCGATCGCCTTGGTGGGTTCGTAGCGGACCAATGGCTGGCGGGAGCACCGAATCCGGAGGGTCAGGGAAGGATTCCAAATATCACGCCGGGTTCGAAAGCTGTCGGCTCCTGGAGCCAGGAGGACATCGCCAATTATCTCGAAACCGGTTTTACGCCCGATTTCGATTCGGCCGGCGGATCGATGGCGGAGGTGCAGCGCAACCTCGCCCACCTGCCGAAGCCGGAACTCGAGGCGATCGCAGCCTACCTGAAGGCGGTTCCCAACCGTTAATATTAGCGATATCTCAAAAATGCCGCATTGCAGCACTCCACTAGAACGTGCGTACTGAATGCCCTGTGGCGAGCCGTGCGGGCTCGCTTTCCGAATGACGCCAACCAACGTCTTCCGAAAGGACAGCTGCATGCACATGACGTCGGTCGATCCTGCAAACGATCTTGACACCGTCGCCCGCAAGGGCGGCAAATTGCGGCGCATGGCGGTGCGAATACCGACTTACATGGCCGACATTCGAGAAAATCCTGCCTGGCTGCCGATGTTTCTCCTGGCGCGCACGATACCGGCGCGACGGGTGCATTGGCTGACCGCACGGCGCAGCAACGGCGCGATCGATAACCTGCCGACGCTTTTCAAGACTGTTGATCACGCAAGCGCCGTCGCGGCATTGAGGCGGGATGGAATATTTCCGAACCTGACCTTGCCTGAGGCAATCACCGGCGAAATCGCCAGCTTTGCAAGCGCAACACCATGCTTCGGCAACTTCGATCGCAAGATCGAATTTCAGGCGTCGAACCACCGCGCCGCCGAGCAGGAATGGGGGAGGCCGATCCTCAGTGGCCACCATTTCGAGCGCGCGCTCGATTGCCCGGCCGTTCGCACAGTGCAGCGCGATCCTGTTCTCTCCGAGATTGCCCGCTGCTATCTGGGCGCACAGGCTCGTCTCATTACGACGCGCATCTGGTGGAGCTTTCCGACGAGGGCCAGCGAGGCGGATCGCAGCCTCGCGTCGCTGGACAAATATCACTTCGACCTCGACGACTGGCGGATGCTGAAGTTCTTCTTCTATCTCGTCGACGTCGACGAGGGCACGGGTCCGCATGTCTATGTCAGGGGCAGCCACAACAAGCGGCGGATCAAGCACCAGCTGACTCTCCTGGTCGGCCATCCCGCACACGAAATCGTGGATTTCTACGGCAAGGACAGCGTGACGACGCTTACCGGCGCGGCCGGCTTCGGCTTCGCGGAGGATCCCTTCGGATTTCATATGGGCACGGTCGCCAGGACGAAGCCGCGTCTCATGATGGAGGTGGGGTTCGGCGTATCCAAGCCGTCGCGTCGCCGGTTCCACGGCGAGCCGGTGCTGCGATAAGTGCCGTACCGAGTTAGGCCGCTTTAGGCTGGTGCTCGGCGCCGAACATCAGCACGTACTGGTCCAACTCGTCGCCTGCATGCCCGAGCGCGCGGTAGATCTCGGCGGTAAAGGTCATCGGCGCCGAGCCCGGCGCGGTCACCAGTTTTCCCGCACGTACTGCCTGCGGGCTATCCCTGTAGCGGGAATGCCCGGTGTAGCCGGGCGCAGCTGCGATAAAGTCGGCCGCATTGCTGGTGTGGTCGCTGGCATTCAGTGCGCCCGCGCGAGCAAGCGCCAGCGTAGCGCCGCATATCCCGGCCACCAGCTTGCCGTGGGCGAGGAAGTCGTAGATGACGGTTCTAAGGTCCGGCGCCTTTTCGGTCTCCCAAATCGTTCCGCCGCAGAGGACGAGGCCGTCGAAGGCGCTGGCATGCAGGTTTTCGGCCGCGCTGTCGGCCGCGACGCGCATGCCGCCCATCGAGCGCACTTCCTCTGCCTCCGGCGTCGCAATCACCACGTCAAAACCGAAGTGGGTACGCGCGGAGGCCGTCAGCTGCCCGACCTCCCAGTCGGCGAATCCGTCTGTGAGCACGATTGCAAGTCGGGTCATCGGTTTCTCCCTGCCGAAGGTCCGCGGCGACCAGCGCCGCTCACGCCAAAGCCTGCATATAGCGCATGCCGGTGACCGGGCGAGGGACGAAGTCCATATTCTCGTAGAAGCGATGTGCCTGCACGTTGCCCGTCGCGGCGCTGACCGAGAGGTAGCCACAGCCGGCGTTGCGGGCGGTGTCGCGGGCGCGGTTGACAAGATGCTGGCCGACGCCGTGGCCGCGATGACCGTCCCGCACGAAGAGATGATGCAGATCCATGCCGCGCGCACCATCCTGTGCCCTGTAGAGCGGTACGAGGATGGCGTAGCCAATGAGGCCCTCGTCGGTTTCGGCAACCAGCGCGCTGATCCACGGAACCGGGCCGAAGAGGTCGCGCTCGAGCTGTTCCGGTGTCGAGGCTGAAGGGTCGCCATGGTGCTTGGCAAGCAGGGCGATCATTTCGTTAAGTTCGGGGAGGTCGCGCGGCTTGGCGGCGCGGATATTGATCACCGGCGGGCGGATCAATGAGATTTCGCTGTCTTCGATTTCTAGCATGGTCTTCGCGTCCTTGTGTGGTGTTCTGCCGTCAGGACGCTGCCGATACAACAAAGCCGCCTGACGGCGGCTTGTTGACAATATGATCTGTCCAGCCGCCCTCTACAGGTACAGCCAAAAATACGTGCTGGTGATGTGCGCGTTCTTGATCATGTGTCGATAGATCATCCAGAACGCGCGGTTTGTCAATGGGCTTTACGCCTCGGTGCCCGGAAGCGCACAACGTCCATCGGCGCAATTGCCGTCCGAGACCTCGCCAGCGGCAGCGGGCACCGGCTGCGCCAGCGCCATGGCGATGCGCGCGCCGACAGCCATGTCGTCCTCGACGCCGAAGGCGTGGTGCAGAATGGTGCCGTCGCGGCCGATCAGGACCGAAGAGGGGGTGCCGCGAAGGCCGTAGCGCGCCATCGTGACAGGCACATCGCCGTCGCCGGCCTGATCGACGCCGATCGGCGAGGTCAGGCGGTATTCGTGGATGAAGGCCTTGAGGGTGACTGGCGTCATCGCTGCGTGATGTTCAAAGACGGTGTGCAGGCCGATGACCTTCAAGTCGGTATTGGCGAACAAACGCTCGATCCTCTTCACCTGCGGCAGGCTTTCGGCAACGCAGCCGGGGCAGAGGAGCTGGAAGCTGTGCAGGTAGACGACCTTGCCGCGCAATCCTTCGAGCGTGATCGGCGATGGCGTGTTGAACCAATCGCTGACGGCAAGCTCGGGGGCAAGCGGCAGATGCTGTATGGACATGGGATGATCCTTTCGGTGAGCCTGCCGTCCGCCGGATATTGCAACGAGTGTGCGGGGCGGGGTAAGGCTCGGTGGTTTTCTTTTTCCATTTGCCTGGAGAGAGGAACAAGCCGGTCCGGCGATGGCAGTCGGCGGACCGGCGCAACTGTTCTCACTTCGCGGGCGTGACCTTGCCAGGCAGGCTCAGATTGCCCGACGCGACCTTGAAGACGTTGTCGACGCAAAGCAGCGGCGAATGCAGGTTGCCGTTGACCTTCAGCCCTGCCGTGACACCGTCATAGGAGGCGCC
This sequence comes from Rhizobium cauense, assembly GCF_019511525.1. GTDB lineage: Bacteria > Pseudomonadota > Alphaproteobacteria > Rhizobiales > Rhizobiaceae > Rhizobium > Rhizobium cauense. Next base: position 221,885 of record NZ_JAEUAT010000010.1, read on the forward strand.
GGCAATGCCGCCGATAAGCTTCAGCGGGATCGAGACATCGACCGTATCGCCCTTCAAGCTCGTCGGATATTCCGGGCTGTCGATCAAGAGAGGCACACCCGGCCAGGTTTCCGGCAGTTTCGGCTTGGTGCCATCAGGAATGTCGGTGACCTTCAGTCCGCCGGCGCAGGCCTTGTCCTCGTTCAGGACGACCCAATGCGGATGCCAGACGGTGCGGTTCTTCTTGCCGTAGGCCGCGTCGTCGAAGTCCGGATGGAAGGTGACGGCAAGCGCAACGATCCCTTGGTCCTTGTCGAAGCCGACATCGGCGCTATTCAGCGACGTCGGCCAGACATAGGCGTAGACGCTGGAGCCTTCGAACTTGCCGGTTGCATCCGGCCGGTCCTTTCCAGCCTCGCCGCGAACGCGGGTCGAAAAGATCGCCGTGTCCTTGTTGGTGACGATGCGTGTCTCGATGATATCGAACGCGGCCTTCACCTTGTCATCGGGCTTTGCCGTCACCGGATGAGCGCCTGCGCCGCCAACCCAAAGGGAGAGCGCTCCGGCGATGAGCGCGCCGGTTAAGATATGCCTTAACATTTTGGTTTCCTTCCGTTTCCTTGTTGCCTGGAGAGTTCGCCTATCCTTCTTGAAAGGCATCCCAGGTGGCAGCCCGGGTTGCCGGATCGGCAGTTTCATGGTCGCGGCAGTCGATGCGGAACTCGCTCTGGCCGAAGGCCGCGTTCACGAAATTACAGTGGTGCGGCCTTTCCGCACCCTTATGCTGGTATGGCCGGAAATACCGGCACGTCGCGCACATGCGCTGTATGGGTATCGCATCCGCCTCTTGCAGATGCCGGATGATCTTGACCAGCGACATCAGCAGGTCTTCCTGCTCCTGCGCGGGGAGGGCGCGTGCAGCCGCCATCGCCGCATCTTCCACGGAGCCTGCCGCCTGCAGAGCATCGCGGCCGGCCGGTGTTATGCCGATTGCTGCGGCACGCTTGTCGCCGGCAGCACTGGTCTTCTCGACGAAGCCTTTCCGCTCCAGTGCCGCAACCGAGTCCGTCGCGGTCGGTTGCGAGACGCCGAGATGGGCGGCGATCTCCTTTACCCGCGCAGCGTCCTTGCGCCCGGCGAGATAGTCGAGAATCGCAAGCTGCGTCGGCTTCAGTCCCGTCGCTTCGGCCTTGGCCCATTCGTCGCTGCGGATCGCCATTGCCACGCGTGACAGGCCTTCGCTGATGCGGTGCGAGATCGGAGTTGGATCGGTCGGTGTTTCCATGAGGCAAATATATAGGAGTCCTATTTAAATTCAAGAGCGCTTTGAAAAACGGGGGGACTTTTCAGGAGAGAAACACTGATATAGGGTACCCCCCTATACTAAATGGATGAGACCATGTCCCACACCACGCATCAGAAGAAGAAGCTGATGGCCCGTGTCAGCCGTCTGAAGGGCCAATTGGAGGCCGTCGAGCGCGCCTTGGACGCGGAGCGGCCCTGCGGCGAGATTTTGCAGCTTCTTGCCTCGATCCGCGGCGCTCTGAACGGCCTGACCGGCGAGGTGCTGGACGACCATCTGCACGAGCATGTCCTGCATGCGGCCGATGAAAAGGGCCGGGCGGAAGCCGTCGAAGAAATATCCGAAGTTCTGCGAACCTATATCCGCTGAGACGTCGACATGAGGAGCGTGCGATGAGCGCACAGACCGAAACACTTGAGCACGATCACGTTTTCCTGGGCGCTGATCATGACCGCAACGCCCGCCGCGTCTGGTTCGTCATAGCGCTCACCGCCGTCATGATGGTGGTCGAGATCGGCGCTGGCACCTACTATGGCTCGATGGCGCTGGTCGCCGATGGCTGGCACATGTCGACGCACGCCAGTGCGCTGCTGATCTCGGCGGTCGCCTATCTCTATGCGCGCCGGCAGGCGCACAATCCGCGCTTCACCTTCGGCACCGGCAAGCTTGGTGACCTCGCGGGCTTTGCCAGCGCAATCATCCTGATGCTGATCGCTTTGCTTATGGCCTGGGAGAGCTTCCTGCGCATCACTCATCCCGTGCCGATCAGCTTTTCGCAGGCGATCGCTGTTGCCGTCGTCGGTCTGCTCGTCAATGTGGCGAGCGCCTGGCTCCTGAAGGATGACCATCACGGCCACAGCCATGGCCATTCCCACCATCACGAGCACCATCATCACCACGGCCACGGCGATCATGCCCATCATGGCGACCACGCGCATACTGCACATGCCTCCGACAACAACATGCGCGCCGCCTACGTCCACGTCATCGCCGATGCGCTGACCTCGGTGCTCGCCATCGCGGCACTGCTGCTCGGCAGCCTGTACGGTTGGCTCTGGCTCGATCCGCTGATGGGCATCGTCGGTGGCCTGATCATCGCGCAGTGGTCGTGGAGCCTGATGAGATCGTCGGGTCGCGTGCTGCTCGATGTCGTGCCGCAGGAAACGGATCTGCAGGACGAGATCCGTTCGGCGCTGGAAACCGGCGACGAGCGGATCACCGATCTGCACGTCTGGCAGGTCGGCCCCGGCCATCACGCCGCGATCGTCGCGCTCGTCGCGCCACAGCCGGAAAGCCCGACCTTCTACAAGGCAAAGCTCGATCGCCTTCCGGGCCTCTCGCACGTCACCGTCGAGGTAACGCGGGCAACTGCCGCTTGACGCGACGCATCCGGGCCACAATCAGTCTCTAGCCGTGTAAGCATTGATTCAGGCAGAGGAATTTTCATGCGTGGCTTTTTGATCCGCCGCCGAACCCTTCTCGGTTCGGCACTGCTTTCACCCGCCTTGCTCCTGCCGCGCATTGCCTGGTCGGAGGAGAGCGACGATGAAATCAACAGGCGGATGGAAGCGCTCGAGAAAGAGATCGGTGGTCGCATCGGCGTGTCCGCGATCGACACCGAGACCAACATTTCCTTCGGTTATCGTGAGACCGAGCGCTTTCCGCTCTGCAGCACGTTCAAGGTGCTGGCGGCGGGACTGGTGCTGGCGCGGGTCGACAAGGGGCAGGAAAATCTCGAACGCCGCGTCGTCTACGAGCAGGACAAGCTTGTGACCTACTCGCCGGAAACGGAAAAGCACGTCGGCGGCGAGGGTATGAGCATCGGCGAACTCTGCGAGGCGGCAATTACCCTCTCCGACAACACGGCCGGCAACCTGTTGCTGGAAAGCTTCGGCGGACCGTCCGAGCTGACCAAGTGGGTGCGCACGCTCGGCGACCGGTCGACTAGGCTCGATCGCTGGGAAACGGCGCTCAACGAAGCCAAGGACGGCGATCCGCAGGATACGACCACACCGGATGCGATGGTCGACACGCTCGGCAACCTGACGCTCGGCTCGGCCCTGTCGGAACCGTCGCGCGACAAGCTGGTGGAGTGGATGGTGGCGAATACAACAGGCGGCGCACGGCTGCGCGCCGGCGTGCCGGATACGTGGAAGATCGGCGACAAGACCGGCACCGGCAACAATGGCAGCGCCGCCGATATCGCCGTCGTCTGGCCGCCGGGCCACGGCGCAATCCTGGTTGCCGCTTACGTCACGCAGGCCAAGGCGCCGCTGTCGGAGATCAACCCTGTCTTCGCCGAGGTCGGAAAGATCGTGGCCGACATGGTCGGATAAAGCTTGTCCCGTCAAGGAGATGCGACGGAAACGTGAATCTCCGTCGCATCGATCTGAATCAGTTTGTGAAGCGATTTCGCAGCCGTAAAGGCGCACATTGTTACGTTGGCATTTACTGTAACGTACTTACCAGATTTGCTCCCATGCATACCCTCCGTCCTGGCGCTAGCTCACCCCCCAAGGATTGGAGAACGCAATGACATCGTCAGACGGTAACGGCATCAGCAGATCGGATTTCCTTCGTGGCATGGCATCGGCGGGTCTGGCCGTCACGCTTGTCGGCCAATCGGCCAAGGCGACCGCTCAGGATGCGCCCCCAGTTCCTCGAAGCGGAAGTGCAGCCAAGCCCGCCACGAAGGCCACACTTGATTACAATGCGCTCTATCGCAATGGCCTCCCGTTCGACGACGTGCAGGACTTCAAGGATTCGCACCGCGGTCTGCTAGCGGCGCTGCCCGATCCCGCCATCATCAAGAATGCGGAAGGGACGCCGGTCTGGGACCTGAGCGTGTATGATTTCCTCGGCACGTCCGAGACCGACGACGCTCCGGATACAGTGAACCCCAGCCTCTGGCGCATGGCCAAGCTCAACATGATCCATGGCTTGTTCGAGGTCGTCGACGGCATTTACCAGGCTCGCGGCTACGACCTGTCGGTCATGAGTATCATCCGCACCGACACCGGCTACATCGTTATCGATCCGCTGGTCAGCTCCGAAACGGCGCGTGCCGTCTGGAAGGAGCTTGTCATTCCGAAGCTCGGAGACAAGCCGATCGTCGCGGTCATCTATACCCACAGCCACGTCGACCACTACGGCGGCGTCCGCGGTCTGGTAAACCAGGCCGACATCGATGCAGGCAAGGTCAAGATCGTCGCGCCCGAGGATTTCACCAAGGCTGCCGTTGGCGAAAACATCATTGCCGGCAATGCGATGAGCCGGCGCGCCAGCTACATGTACGGCAACCTGTTGCCGCGCGGACCGCAGGGCCAGGTCGATGGCGGCCTTGGCAAGACCACATCGACCGGTGAAATCGGGCTGGCGCTGCCGACCGATTGGGCAACCGAAACGGGCCAGAAGATCACCATCGACGGCATCGAGCTGCAGGTGCTGATGGCACCGGAATCAGAAGCGCCGTCGGAGTTCATGTTCTACATCCCGAAGTACAAGGCCTTCTGCGCCGCCGAAGACGCGTGCCACACACTCCACAATCTCTACACGCTGCGTGGCGCCAAGGTTCGCGACGGTCTGTTGTGGTCGAAGTACCTGCAGCAGTCGATCGACATGTTCGGTGGCGAGACCGAGGTCCTCTTCACCTCCCACCATTGGCCGACATGGGGCAACGACCGCGTCATCGCCCACCTCAAGAGCCAGCGTGACATGTTCCGGTTCATCCATGACCAGGTCATGCGGATGGCCAATAGCGGCATGACGCCGAAGGAGATCGGCGAAGTCATCCGCCTTCCGCAGGCGCTTGCCACGACATGGGCGTGCCGGAGCTACTACGGCACCGTCTATCACGACGCCGTGGCGCAGTATAACCTTCGCCTCGGCTTCTTCGATGGTGTCCCGGCTACCCTCCACCAGCTACCGCCAACCGAAGCCGGCAAGCGCTATGTCGACTTCATGGGTGGTGCCGACAATGTGCTGCGGCAGGCGAAGGAATCCTTCGAGCAAGGCGATTATCGCTGGGTGGCCGAAGTCGTGAACCATGTCGTCTTCGCCGATGCCAGCAACGTCGCGGCCAAGCAGCTTCTTGCCGACACCTACGAGCAGTTGGGCTACCAGTCCGAATCCGGACCATGGCGCAACTTCTACCTGACGGGTGCACGCGAGCTGCGCGAAGGCGTGACCGAACTCCCGGTTCCGAACACAGCGAGCCCCGACACGATCAGGGCAATGCCGATCGACATGTTCTTCGACTTCCTCGGGGTCCGGCTGAACGGGGACCGCGCAGCGGGCAAGACGATCGAGATCAACATGGAGCTGACCGACACCAACGAGAAGTATGTTGTCGGCGTCGAGAACTCGGCGATCCACTATTCCAAGGACAAGAGCGCACCGAGCGCGGATGTTTCGATCGTCACAACCCGCGAGGCGTTGAACGACGTGATGCTCGGCACCTCGACGATGGAGAAGCAGGTGGTTGAAGGGAAAGCCAAGCTCACCGGTGATCCGAAGAAGCTTTCGGAATTCGTCGGCCTGCTCGACAACTTCGAATTCTGGTTCAACATCGTGACCGCCTGAGCGTAAAGGAGCTGCAATCGCATGTGCACCATATGCTCGTTGACCATCGAGTTTGCAGTCGAGCATCCGCTGACGCTTGCGGTTGCGGTAGCCACCCGGCAGGCGATCGATGACGGTCTCCTGCCGGAAGCACCCGCTGAAGAGAAGGACATGGCGCAATCGCGCCATGAGGCCGTCGTGCTTCTGACTTCAATGCAGCAGCGCCTCGAGCAGGTCCTGTCTACCTCTCGTCTGCTGGCCCTGCCGAACTTCTTCGTGCTGATGATCGAAAGCAGGACGTGGGGCTACTTTCACCCCACGCTCTCGGGCTTTGACGTTCGCGCAAATCCCTCCTCGCCTCGCATTGAACCCGACGAGAACGGCGAGCGAGATGCGATCGTCGTGATATCACAGGCTGCAGCGGACGAAATCTCGAAAGGACGCCTGCCTTTTGCGCAAGGGCAAGCGTCCGGTGTCGTCTTCGTGGATGCGCCGGACGCATCGGCCGCCGCAATCCGGTCCGCCTTCATGACCGCCTATCCTGTCGACCAGTTCAGCGAGTTCGTCTGCACCGAGGTGGCGTGAGCTTTCGAACTCTTCAAGCTACCTTCGAAGGCCTCAGGCGCTGATGATCGTGTCGGCGCTTGGCTTGTCCTGGCCGTCCTCGCCGGTCAGCTGCCGTTTCAGCTCGTCGGCAATCTGCTTTTCCACGGCCTCGCGCTGTTCAGGCGGCATGGCCTTGAGATCGTCCTCGGTCAGGCCGAGCCGCTGGAGGATCTGGTCGCGGATCCGTTCGGCCGGGGTCTGGTTGGCGAGCTCAGTGAATTCCGAGACAACAGAGTCGTAGCACGCCTTCGCAGGGTCCTCGGTGCCATCAATGGTAACGGTGCCGCTCGCCTGCAGCGCCCACATGGTGCTGGAGATCGACGTTGGCATGCTGCTTGGCTGCAGCGCCGCGCCGCTCTGGCGAACGCTGACCTCGCTATCGGTTGCCTGTTGCTTGTTGCGCTGGCCGGACTGGGAAAAAAGGTTGGTCAATCCATAGGTGCCGGAAATGTTGCTGCCGATCTTCATGAAAATTCTCCTTGAGACAATGTGCAGGAGAATGACGCGGCAGACCTGCCCGGAACTTGCGGCAGCGGGCGCGGATGGCCGCTCGCGTTGGCGGCCATCCGCGAGATCCCGGAAGCGTCAGGGCAGGGCGTAGCCGATGACATAGTCGCCGGGCTTGGTGCCGATCGAACCATGTCCGCCGGCGACCATGACGACGAACTGCTTGTTGTCAGCAGTCGTGTAGGTCATCGGTGTCGCCTGGCCGCCGGCCGGCAGACGAGCCTGCCAGAGCTGGTTGCCATTGGTGACGTCATAGGCCCGAAGATAGTTGTCGACAGCTGCGCCGAGGAAGGCAACGCCGCCCTTCGTCAGCATCGGGCCGCCGATGCCGGGCACGCCGACCTTGAAGGGCAGGGGCAGCGGCGTCATGTCGTGCACCGTCCCGTTTTTCAGCTTGTAGGCCGTCTTGCCGGTGAGGAGGTCGACGCCGGCGACATAGCCCCATGGCGGTGCCTGGCACGGGATCTTGAGCGGCCCGAGGAATGGTCCCATGAAGACCCCGTAGGGCGCGCCGTCGTTGCGGTTGAGGCCCTGTTCGCTGCCCTTTTCGTCCTGCCCCTTCGGGGGGATATCGGCGGCGGGAACCAGTCGCGAGGTGAAGGCGAGATAGGTCGGCATGCCGAACATGATCTGCCGTTCTGGATCGACGGCAACGCTGCCCCAGTTGAAGGTGCCGAAATTGCCGGGATAGATGATCGACCCTTCAAGCGAAGGCGGCGTGTAGCGTCCCTCGTATTTGTAACGATGGAAATCGATGCGGCAGGCGAGCTGGTCGAGAAGCGTCACCCCCCACATGTCCTTCTCCTGCAGCGGTGGCGGCGAGAAGGTGAGGTCGGAGATCGGCTGGGTCGGCGATGTGCGGTCTTCCGGGATGGCTCCACCCGGCGCCGGTATCTCCTTGAAGGGAATGATCGGCTCGCCGGTGCGTCGGTCGAGCACGTAGATGTCACCCTGTTTGGTGGGGGCGACCAGCGCCGGAACAATGGTTCCGTCAGGCTTCTTCATGTCGAAGAGCACCGGCTGGGCCGGCACGTCCATGTCCCAGAGGTCGTGGTGGACGAACTGCTGGACCCATTTCCATTGTCCGGTGTTGATGTCGAGCGCGACGATCGAGGATGAGAACTTCTCGACATTCTCGCTCCTGTTCATGCCGAGCTGATCGGGAACCTGGTTGCCGAGCGGCACGTAGACCATGCCGAGGCCCTCGTCGACGCTGAGGACCGACCAGCTGTTCGGTGAGTTCGTCGTATAGGTCTGGCCTTCGGGCAGCGGGGTGGTCGCATCAGGATTGCCTGAATCCCAGTTCCAGATCAGTGCGCCGGAATTGATGTCGAAGGCGCGGATGACACCGGATTGCTCACGCGTGGAGTAATTGTCGTTGACCGCGCCACCGACGATCAGCTTGCCGGCGACGGCGACAGGCGGCGACGTCGAATAGTAGTAGCCGGCGGGGTTATATTTCATGCCTTTCTCGAGGTGCAGTACGCCTTGGTCGGCAAAGCTCGTGCAGACCTTGCCGTCGACCGCATCGAGCGCGATCAGGCGTGCATCCGAGGTCGGCAGATAGACCCGGTCGACGCAGGGCTGACCGGCGGCAACCGAGGTATCGTGGTAGTAGGTAACGCCACGGCACGTCTGGTGCTGACGGTCAGGGTTCATCCCCGAATTGGAGTCATACTTCCATTTCTCCGTGCCGGTCTTGGCATCGAGTGCGATTGCCCAGTTGTGCGGGGTGCAGAGATAGAGCGTGTCGCCGACCTTCAGCGGGGTGACCTGATAGGTCGTCTCGCCGACATCCTCAGGCAGCTTCACGTCGCCGGTCTGGTAGCGCCAGACCTCCTTGAGATCCTTGACATTGCTGACATTGATCTGGTCGAGCGGCGAGTAGCGCTGGCCGAACGGCGTGCGACCATACTGATGCCATTCGCCATCGGACACGGTGCCGCCGAATGTCGTCGTGCCCGAGACCGCGGTCGGCAGGTTGCCATTCTGGTCATGCGGGTTCGTCGTCATGGAGTAGCCGGCGACAACGATCGCGATCAGCACCGGGATGGCAAGCGGCCATGGATTTGCCGCGTAAGACATGCCGGTCGGGCTGATGAAACCGAGCGGTCGACGGATCCATGGCGTGAGCAGCCATACGCCGAGCAGGATAATCAGTCCGCCGCGAGGGCCGAGCTGCCACCAATCGAAGCCGACCTCCCATATCGCCCACACAAGCGCCGCAACAATCAGCACAGCATAGACCCACAAGGCCGACGCCCGACGCATCAGGAGCAGAACGGCGGTAACGAGGAACATCGCACCCGCAAAAAGGTAAAAGAAGCTGCCGCCGAGGATGATGAGCCAAAGGCCCCCACCGACAAGGGCAAGACCAAGGAGCATGAAAACAACTGACGTAATGACGATCGCCATTATGGGGAACTCCCGCTGAGGTTAGCCGGGTGCGGTCAGGCGTGAAAAATGCCTTCTAATCAGCGAGATAGAGCGGTCGCAGCAAGCGTCAACTGCGACCATAGGTGTCAGAGGGAGCAGGCTTTCGCCTGGTCACGTGCCGCAGAAGGTCTGCAGCACGCGTTCCTCCGGCTTCGGCGGCTCCATGTAGGCCACAAAGCCGGGCTGGTCGTCATAGGGCTTGGAGAGAACGGAAAGCAGCGCCTCGAAGAGCGAGAAGTCCGCATCTTCGACGGCAGCGCTGATCGCCTGCTCGATGCGATGGTTGCGCGGAATGAAGGCGGGATTGACCGCGCGCATCGCCGCCCGGAGTTCGGCCTCGGTCCGGCCTTCGTCGCGGCTCAGACGATCACGCCAACGGGCAAGCCATTCGCGCGCCGCATCAGGTTCGCGGAAGGTCGAGAGGAAAAGCGCCTCACCTTCTCCGGGGCCGGTGGCGTCGGCAAGCCGGCGGAAGGCGAGGGTGAAATCGGCCTGGCTCGCCTGCATCGCGGCCAGAAGCGACTGGATGAGATCAAGATCGCCATCCTCGACAGTCACCAGACCGATCTTCTCGCGCATACCGCGCAGCCAGTGGATCTGGAAGCGCTCGCCATATTGCTGGATCACGCTGTTTGCGAGCTCGACGGCCTTTTCCGCATCCGCATCAAAGAGCGGCAGCAGGGTTTCGCCAAGACGCGCCAGGTTCCATTGGCCGATACCGGGCTGGTTGGCATAGGCATAGCGCCCGCCCTGGTCGATGGAGGAGAAGACCGTTCCGGGATGGTACTCGTCCATGAAGGCGCAAGGGCCGAAATCGATCGTCTCGCCGGAGATGGTCATATTGTCGGTGTTCATGACGCCGTGGATGAAGCCGATGTGCAGCCACCTGGCGATCAGGGCCGCCTGCCGCTCACAGACCGCTTCATAGAGAGCAAGATAGGGATTGTCCCTGTCCTTGAGTTCCGGGTAGTGCCGATCGATCACGTAGTCGGCAAGCGCTCGCACGCCGTCCGTATCGCCGCGCGCGGTGAAGAACTGGAACGTGCCGACGCGGATATGACTTGCGGCAACGCGGGTGAACACCGCGCCGGGCAGGATGCTTTCGCGATAGACCGGCTGCCCGGTCGAAACCGCGGCAAGCGCCCGGGTTGCCGGGACGCCGAGTGCATACATCGCCTCGCTGACGATATACTCCCGAAGCACCGGGCCGAGTGCGGCGCGGCCATCGCCGCGGCGCGAATAGGCCGTCTGACCGGCACCCTTCAGTTGGATATCGCGACGCTGGCCATTGCGGTCGATGACCTCGCCAAGCAGGATCGCCCGGCCGTCGCCGAGCAGCGGCACGAAGGAGCCGAACTGGTGCCCGGCATAGGCCATCGCCAGGGGATCGGCGCCTTCGGGCACGAGGTTGCCTGAAAAGATCGCCGCGCCGTCGCGCCTCAGCGCTTCCACCTCAAGGCCGAGTTCTTCCGCAAGCGGTTCATTCAGCTTGATCAGCCACGGCTCGGCAGCCTGGGACGGCGCCTGCCGCGTAAAGAATTGCTGCGGCAATCGCGCATAGCTGTTGTCGAAAGGGAAGGGCCGGGAGGTGGATGCATCCAGAGCAAAGGTCATACCGTTTAGGTAGGGCTCGGGCCGGCTTGACGCAAGCGTTCAGTCGCCCTTGACTTGGCCGATCTGGCGCTGACTACCGATT
>NZ_JAEUAT010000100.1 GCF_019511525.1 Rhizobium cauense
AAGATCGCCAATCCATGCTTCCTCGCTCGCATTCCGGAGCACGAACTGCGCAAGTTCTTCGAGGGGATGGGATATGCGCCGCTCTTCGTCGAAGGGCATGAGCCTGACAAGGTGCAGCAGCAGCTGGGGGCGGCCATGGATACCGCCGTCACGGAGATCAAGCGGATCTGGGTGGAGGCTCGCGAGAAGGGCAATCTGACGCGCCCGGCATGGCCGATGATTGTCTTCCGCACACCGAAGGGCTGGACCTGCCCG
>NZ_JAEUAT010000101.1 GCF_019511525.1 Rhizobium cauense
CGGCACCGGCCTCGAGCTGGAACTGGGTCAGCTCGTAGGTTTCCTGGCGCGACTTCAGGTTGGCGCGCGACAGCGCCAGGCGCTCCTGGAAGAAGCGCAGGTTGATGTAGGAGTTCACCAGATCCTGAATGTAGGTGAGCTTGGCGACATCGGCGCTGGAATAGGCCGCGTCAAGGCTGGCCTGGGCGCTTTCCTTCGAGCGGCGGTACTGGCCGAACAGATCCAGCAGCCAGGAGACGGCGACATCGCCGCCGC
>NZ_JAEUAT010000102.1 GCF_019511525.1 Rhizobium cauense
GCGATGGAACGGCACGGTCATTTTGACCTCGCGCCTGAGATCCGCGGCAAATTGCTGGCGATGAGCGCGGCCACGATCGACAGGACGCTGGCACCGATCAGAGAGGGTTTGGGACGTCCTCGACGGCGGCCCGCGGCACATGCCCTGCGACGGAGCATTCCCATTAGAACCTCGGCGGATTGGAACAACCCGGCGCCAGGCTTCGTTGAGGCGGATCTCGTCGCCCATTGCGGCGCTTCGGCCCGCGGCAGCTTC
>NZ_JAEUAT010000103.1 GCF_019511525.1 Rhizobium cauense
GACATGATCTCCATGCGAGCCATGAAACCTCTTTGTTCTGGTATTAATGTCAGCATTAATGCTGGTTCGAATGCCAGAACATCGCCTGATTTGCCCGATCAGCAAAAACAGCTCACCGGACGCTCACTTTGATCCAGCCGAACGCCTCCTCGATACGCTTGCGAATGCGTAGGCTGACCTCATAGCCGGGATGGCGTGTAGTGCGTCCGTCGATAGCCGAGCGGCGACCATTGACGTTCTGTGCCACGTGGGGC
>NZ_JAEUAT010000104.1 GCF_019511525.1 Rhizobium cauense
CTTGAAGGCCGGGCTATGGTTCCGGCGCGGTCGTCTCGTCATGGTATCTCCTGTTCCCGGCATCTAAGCCGAAGTCAGGCAGAAATTCCACTTATCCGTCCTGTCCAAATTTCCCGAGCCAGCTCTCACAGACCATTTCTCTGTCGATGGCACGCTGATCGAAGCCTGGGCGTCGATGAAGAGCTTCAGGCCGAAGGACGGCTCAAGGGACGATCACGGCGAACCACCATCGGATGGCGGTGGTCGCAACGTG
>NZ_JAEUAT010000105.1 GCF_019511525.1 Rhizobium cauense
CAACCGCATCATTCGTCAGGCCGCCGACCGCTGCCGTGCCCAGCGCCGCGATCTCATCGGCGGAGAACTTGGCGATGTCGTCGGCACCGAGCGCACCAACCTGCGTGGCGCTCAACACGCCAACCTGCGCCGTCCTGAGACCTTCGACCTGATCGGCCGTCAGGGCGCTGATCTGGCTTGCCTTCAGGCCGGCAACGGCCTTGGTGCTGAGAGCGGCGATCTTCGTGGCGTCGAGTGCGGCCAGCTGGTCG
>NZ_JAEUAT010000106.1 GCF_019511525.1 Rhizobium cauense
CTCTGACCAACGACCAGCTGGCCGCACTCGACGCCACGAAGATCGCCGCTCTCAGCACCAAGGCCGTTGCCGGCCTGAAGGCAAGCCAGATCAGCGCCCTGACGGCCGATCAGGTCGAAGGCTTCACGACGGCCCAGGTTGGCGTGTTGAGCGCCACGCAGGTTGGTGCGCTCGGTGCCGACGACATCGCCAAGTTCTCCGCCGATGAGATCGCGGCGCTGGGCA
>NZ_JAEUAT010000107.1 GCF_019511525.1 Rhizobium cauense
GCCTTCTTCGGCGAGCATGTCGGCTACCTGCCGCAGGACGTGGCGCTGATGGAGGGGACGATTGCCGAGAACATCTCGCGCTTTGCCGAGACGCCGGATGCGCGCAAGATCATCCGTGCGGCCAAGGCCGCCGACATCCACGAGATGATCGTGCACCTGCGCGACGGCTACCAGACGGAGCTCGGGCCGCACGGCACGGCGCTGTCGGCCGGCCAGCGCC
>NZ_JAEUAT010000108.1 GCF_019511525.1 Rhizobium cauense
TTGCGTTGGCACCATGCTGGTGAACGCGCACACACGACGAGTCGATCATAACTATATCGCCGTCGTAACGCCTTGATACCGCTTCAAGAAGTCGGTCCCAAACGCCAGCTTTGCGCCAGCGCGAGAATCGATTGTAAAGTGTCGTACGAGGGCCGTAGCGCTCAGGAATATCCCGCCAAGAGCAACCAGTTCTGAAACGCCACAAAATGCCATTGATCA
>NZ_JAEUAT010000109.1 GCF_019511525.1 Rhizobium cauense
TCAGCGCACCGAGCTGATCGCTCGACAGCTTGCCGACCTGGGTTGCCGTCAGAGCCGCAACCTGGGCAGGCTTCAGCGCTGCGATCTGCGTCGTCTTCAGGGCCGCAAGCTGGTCGTCGTCGAGAGCAGCAACCGCATCATTCGTCAGGCCGCCGACCGCTGCCGTGCCCAGCGCCGCGATCTCATCGGCGGAGAACTTGGCGATGTCGTCGGC
>NZ_JAEUAT010000011.1 GCF_019511525.1 Rhizobium cauense
CCGCCCGACGAGCCGCCGCCGGAGAAGCCGGAGGACGAACTGGACGGCGGTGCCGGAATGGTCGACGCAATGGTCGAGGCCATGGACGAGGAGAAGCCGCCAATGCGATCGGAAAAGTTGCCGCTGCCGAAATTGCCGGAATACCATGAGGGGGCGTAAGCGGCCGCTGCTCCCGCTGCCGCTGCCGCAAGCCATGTCTCGAAGGCCCGCGACCAGGGCTTTTCGACGCCGAGCGCCACGGCATAGGGCAGCAGCTTCTCGAAATGCTGGGGCGACATCTCTGGCGCGCCAGCCATGTTCATGCGGTCCTTCTCGGCCAGTGTCATGTACTGCCGCAGACCATCGATGCCATCCATCATCTTGGTCCCGAGCGGCGTCGGCGCGCCCATGATGAAGACGTAGAGCAGGTTCAGGAGAATGATGCCGCCGATCGCAAACAGCATCGGCGTCTCATGCACTTCAACCAGAGAGGAGAACAACGCCAGTGCTAGCGACGACACGATGCTGAAGCCGAAGAAGACGGCAAAGGCGATGGCGATCACGGACATGATCTTGGCGCCAAGCGATCTGCCGGGCCGAAACGACTTGGCGAAACCGGCAATGAAAACCGAGAGGAAGACGACAACGACAACAGGAATGATCATCAACGCGATCGTATCGGGCTCCAGCGTTCCGAAGACGAAGAGGGCCACCAGTGACGCGACGCTGAGCGCGATGCCGCCCGTCGTGTAACCGGTATTCGCGTTGTAGTACTTGCCCCGGTGCTCGCGCTCGATGGCAGCCCGGAAGCTATCGCCTGCCGATTTCACCCGGGTTCCGTTCGACTTGTCGATCGTGAGCGACCCTTTGGCTCCAACTGAATTGAGCAGGCTCGTCTCGCCCGCTTCCAGCTTCTCCTTGCCGACCGGCTTGTCCGTGCGGCGGATGACGATCGAGTTCTTCAGGTCCTCCAGTACCACATAGCCGCGCACCGCCAGATTGAGGGCGGTGGCCGACAGCGCCGTCCAGCCCTGCCCGGAAAAGCCGCGGTTATCAATGTAGTTCACCAGCGCCGGCGAGATCCCGTCGGGCGGATCCCAGCGCGGGACCAGTACCCCGCGGGCGGGGTCACGGCCAACCTTCAGCCAGGAGCGCGTGTAGTAGAGAAAGACAAGAATGAGCCCGCCGAAACCGAGAAAGTAGTCACGGTTGTCGCTAAGCCACCAGCGACGCTCATCGTCGGCACTCGGCGGATTGATCGAGCCCTTCGGCATCTTGACGGCGATCGTCAGTCCTTCGCCGGCATTGAGCGGCCGGGTCGTCGAAAACAGCAGTCGACCGCCACTCCCGGAAACGCTGGCATTCCTGTCCGTCGCACCCTGCGGGCCGGTGAAGAAGGCGGTGTCGGTCGCGCTGACACCGTCCGGAAGGTTGACCGTCGCTGTTGCTGTCAGGATCGGGAAGATCCAGCCGTTGCCGGTGACATTCCAATAGAGTTCATCGTGATCGTCGAAATAGCGGATCTGGCGATTGGTGCGGTAGGTGAAGACGTAATCGTGGCGGCCATAGCTCACGGTGACGTCTTCCGAACCGGCATAGATGCGGATACCGCCGCTGATGGACTCGGTATGCCATGGCTCGTCGCGGCCATCGCGCTTCACCGAAATGACGTCGAAATCGACGCGGCGGAGACGGCCTTCCGCATCCTGATAGGTCAACGGAAAATCGCGGAAGATACCGCGCCGGATACGATTGCCTTCGGCATTGACGGATATCGTCTCCGTCACCGTCATCGCGCCGCTCTTCTCAAGCGCGATGTCAGAGGCGAAGGCATTGATCACCTCCGCAGCGATGGCGCCACGCGCCGCAAGCATCAGAAACAAAACGAAGCAAAGGCCGAAAAGCCGTCGGATCATTATACCCCTCGCCTGCGGCGTCCCGGCCGCGTCAGATAAAGTCAGCCCTCGTCGGTATAGGTCACACCAAGCCCTGCGAGCGTGCGCCAATAGGCAGGGAACGTCTTGCCGACGCACTCCGGATCGAGAATCGTGATGCCCGCGATCTTCAGGCCGGCGAGCGCAAAGCTCATGGCAATGCGGTGGTCGGCGAAGGTGTCGATGTTGGCAGGCAGGCGTTGTCCAACTAGCGATGGATCGGACTGGACAACCAGATCGTCGCCTTCCTCGGCCGCGAGCCCCTGGCGGATGTTGTTGAGCCCGGTCGAGACGGCGCGGATACGATCGCATTCCTTGACGCGCAGATTGGCGATGCCGACGAAGCGGACGGGCGTCGCGTTGAAAGCCGCAAGAACGGCCAAGGTCGGAACAGCATCCTGCATCTGCGAACCGTCGATAACGGCTGGAAGATGCGGGAACTCGGCGATCAGATCATAGGCCTTCGCGTCCGGCTGCGTGAACGCGCCATTCGCGACACCGAGGTCGATCTTGCCCGATGTCAGCACTTCGGCCGCCCAGAGGTAGGTCGCGGCAGAGGCGTCGGGCTCGACCACGAAATCTGCTGCCGTGTAGCCGGTCGGCTCGACGCGCCAAGTCACCGCGCTCGTCTTCTCGACCTTGGCGCCGAAGGCGCGCATCGCCGCCGTCGTCAGGTCGATATAGCCGAGCGCGCCGATATCCTCACCGAGCAGCTCGATTGTCACCGCCTTGTCGCCACCGGCAGCCATCATCAGGAGCGCCGAGACGTATTGACTAGACAGGCCGCCATCGATCTGGATGCGGCTCGCCTCAAAACGGCCGGTGCCGTTCACGGTGACGGGCGGGCAACCGGTCTCGGTAGACGCATCGATGCCAAGCGAACGCAGCGCATCGACCAGCGGACCGATCGGGCGCTTGCGCATATGCTGGTCGCCATCG
The DNA here is from genome assembly GCF_019511525.1 of Rhizobium cauense. GTDB lineage: Bacteria > Pseudomonadota > Alphaproteobacteria > Rhizobiales > Rhizobiaceae > Rhizobium > Rhizobium cauense. Next base: position 2,853 of record NZ_JAEUAT010000011.1, read on the forward strand.
ACGACAACGGTGCCATCGACCAGGGCGGCAGCGGCCGTCAGGAAGCGCGTCGCCGTTCCGGCATTGCCGAGGAAAAGCGGCACCTGCGGCGGCAGTAGCTTGCCGCTGCCCGTAACGACGAAGCTCGTATCATCCGGCTCCTCGATGATCACGCCCATGGCGCGGAGAGCATCGGCCATGTAGCGGGTGTCGTCACTCTTCAAAGCGCCGGTCAGGCGGCTGGTGCCCTTGGCGAGACCTGCCAGAAGCAGGGCGCGGTTGGTTATGGATTTCGAACCGGGCGGGACGGCACGACCTGTCAGCGGCTTGTCCGGCGGGATGATGGTGAGCTTGTCTTTACTCATTACCTTGTCTTTTCCGTCTTTGCGCGAGGGCCATGTCTGGCCACGATCATGCCCTGCTCATAGCAGCTTTTGCGCAAAGGCAAATGGCGGATATCAGAACTTTACGGTCGGAACGGCGCGATCTGCTTCGTTGGTGATCTCGAAATACTCGCGCTTCTGGAAACCGAACTGGCCGGCGACCAGATTGGACGGGAAGCTCTCTACCTTGACGTTCAGATCGCGAGCCGCGCCGTTATAATAGCGGCGAGCCATCTGGATTTCGCTTTCCATCGTCTCGAGCGAGGTCTGCAACTCGCGGAAATTCTCGTTTGCCTTCAGATCGGGATAGGCTTCGGCCAGCGCCAGCACGCGCCCCAGCGCCTGGCCGAGCAGGCCTTCGGCCTGGGCGCGGCCGGCGACGTCTCCAGTCGGAACCGATTGCGCCTTGTTGCGCAGGGCAACGACCTCTTCAAGCGTCGTCTTCTCGTGCGCGGCGTAGCCCTTCACCGTCTCGATCAGGTTGGGGATGAGGTCGGTGCGGCGCTTCAGCTGCACGTCGATGCCTGACCAGGCTTCCTCAGCCATCTGCCGTGCACGAACAAGGCCGTTGTAGATGAAAACGGCATAGAGCGCGGCCAGAACAATAAGGCCAAGAATAACATACATTCGCGAATCCCCCGCAACGACCGAAAGTATATCGGGAGACTATGCGCGTTACCGCAGATTGTCATCCCGCATTTCCGAGCGATCAATAGACCGGGGGTAGTGAGAAATCACGATACCGTGGCGCGAACGGACGCCCTATTTTCATCTTGCACGGTTGAAGCAACCGCGCCCGAGAAACTTGCGACGAGGATTACTCAGACCATGAGCGCAGTACTTTTCCTGCTGAACACGCTGGCCATCGCTTCGTACTTCTTTGTCCGGAAAATGGCGCGCCCGGTGGAGCGCCGTGTCGAGGTAAGAAACCACGAGCGCCGTTGACTACCGCCCTTAAGCGGCAGTTTTCGACAGATTCACGCCACCCGCATCCGTCATGAGGAAGGCTTCGCCACAGGCCTTCGCCAGCGTCCGCACCCGCAGGATATAGCTCTGGCGCTCGGTGACCGAGATCACGCCGCGCGCATCCAGCAGATTGAAGACGTGGCTCGCCTTGATGCACTGGTCATAGGCGGGGAAAACGCACTTGTGCAGCAACTGGTTGGCGTTGTCGCCCGGCGCGCCGGCCGCCAGGAGCGCCTGGCACTCCTTTTCGGCATCGATGAAGTGCCGATGCAGCATTTCCGTATTGGCGTATTCGAAATTGTGGCGTGAATATTCCTGCTCCGCCTGCAGGAAGACGTCGCCGTAGCTGATCTTCTCGTCGCCTTCACGGCCGTTGAAGTTCAGGTCGTAGACGTTGTCGACGCCTTGCACATACATCGCCAAGCGCTCCAGGCCGTAGGTCAACTCGCCCGCCACGGGCGAGCATTCGATGCCGCAGACCTGCTGGAAATAGGTGAACTGCGACACTTCCATGCCATCGCACCAGCACTCCCAGCCGAGACCCCAGGCACCGAGCGTCGGGCTTTCCCAATCGTCCTCGACGAAACGGATGTCGTGCAGCAGCGGGTCGAGACCGATGGCTGCGAGCGAGCCGAGATAGAGCTCCTGCAGGTTCGGTGGGTTCGGCTTCAGGATGACCTGATACTGATAATAGTGCTGCAGCCGGTTCGGATTCTCGCCGTAACGGCCGTCCGACGGGCGGCGCGATGGCTGTACGTAGGCAGCCTTCCACGGCTTGGGGCCGAGCGCACGCAGCGTCGTTGCCGGATGAAACGTACCAGCGCCCACCTCCATGTCGTAGGGCTGCAGTACCGCACAACCCTTGTCCGCCCAGTAGTTATGGAGCGTGAGGATCAGCGCCTGGAACGAGCGCTTCGGGTTCATGTGATCGGGGATTGCTGCAGACATGGAACGGCTTCCGAATTCGTACAAAAAGTGCGCGGACAGGTGCCACGCCGCGCCAGACGGGTCAAGGCTTTTGCGGCCCTACTCGTCCTCGTCCTTCTTCAGATGGTACTCGCCGGTGACCGGATCCTTGACCAGCGTACCGATGGCGCCGGTCTGGCGCTCCTTCTCTTCCCTGCGGGATCGTGCTGCCAGCCGCTGCGCGTCGGCAACAAAGCGGCGATAGAGAAGCCAAGCGCCTACCACTAGAACGACGATAATTATCAGTTGCGGCATGATGCCAGCCTTTAATCCCTCAGAGCCCGTATCGGCTCCACAATGCTTTTTCCTCGGCAGCCTCGACAAGCCCGCTTGCAAGACCAGCGCCGGCTCCCTCCAGGTTGGCTGACGATATACCCGGAATGCGCCTTCCGAAAAGACCGCGCGCGGGCATAACCAGTTCGAGCTTGGTTTTCGCCCCGTATCGACGCTTCAGTTCCTGGCGCATGTCGCCCAGTCCATCGATCAGGCCGAGTTCAAGGCCACGCGTGCCGGTCCAAAAAAGGCCAGAGAAGACCACATCGTCGTTCTTCAACTTGCCTGCACGCCGTTCGCGAACCATCGAAATGAAGACCTGATGAATCTCAAGCTGCAACGTCTTCAGATACTCGATGTCCTTTTCCTTCTCGGGCTGGAACGGATCGAGGATTACCTTGTTTTCACCGGCCGTGTAGACGCGGCGTTCGACGCCGATCTTTTTCAGCAGTTCCGGGAAGCCGAAGCCGCCGGACACGACCCCGATCGAGCCGACAATTGAGGTCGGATCAGCAATGATCTCGTCGCCTGCAAGGGCGATCATGTAGCCGCCGGATGCAGCAACGTCCTCGACGAAGACCAGAACCTTCTTCTGCTTTTCACGCGCGAGTTCGCGGATGCGGGTAAAGACCAGGCGCGACTGGACCGGGGAACCGCCGGGAGAATTGAGCGATATGGCCACCGCTGGCGCATCCTTGAAGCTGAACGCCTTTTCGAGGACCTGTGCCGTGGCGGCGAGATTGAGGGTCGGCCGAAACTGGCTTCCGCCGCTCATGATCGGACCGTGAAGTCGAACGACGGGGATCACCACGCCTTCCTTGCGGAAACGCTTGGGCAGCAACCTCTTCAAAAATCCGGCCATTTTCCATCCTTTGCGGCGATATCAGCAAACGTCTTCCATGTATGCAACGACACGTCAAACACAATGGTGACGGCACAAAACATCTTTCATTTGTAATTCTTGTTGCGAATGACTTGCATTATCATTCTAATCAGACATACTGGCCCTATCGGTAAGAAGGGCGAATTGCATGGACATCGTAAATCCGAACACAAAGGCCGGCTGGCGACATGAGCGCGAAGAGGCATCGCTTTCCGATGTCTACCGTTCGATCCAGACGCAGAAACACGGGACGCGCTGGCGGCGCATCGCCGCGTTCCTCGGCCCTGGCTACATGGTGGCCGTCGGCTATATGGACCCCGGCAACTGGGCGACTTCGCTCGCGGGCGGTTCGAAGTTCGGCTATGCGCTGCTGACCGTCGCCTTGCTATCCAACCTGATGGCGATTGTTCTGCAGTCGCTCTGCGCGCGCCTTGCGATCGCCTCCGGCCGCGACCTAGCCCAAGCCTGCCGTGACGCGTATCCGAAATACGTCTCCATTCCGCTATGGGCGTTTGCTGAAATTGCCATTATCGCCACCGACATCGCGGAAGTGATCGGCACGGCAATCGGTCTCAACCTGCTGTTCGGCATTCCGCTCGAACTCGGCGTGCTGATCACGGCGCTCGATGTGTTCCTTATCCTCTATCTCCAGAAGATCGGTTTCCGCTGGGTGGAAGCCTTCGTGATCGCCCTGCTCGGTATCATTGCCGTATGCTTTGGCGTGCAGATCTTCCTTGCCGATCCGGAATGGGGCGCGGTAATCCGGGGCTTCTTCCCGACGACCGAGATCGTTTCCAACCCCGAGATGCTCTATCTCGCACTCGGCATTCTTGGCGCCACCGTGATGCCGCACAATCTCTATCTGCACTCCGGCATCGTCCAGACCCGCGCCTATGGCCACACGGTGCCGGAAAAGCGCCAGGCGCTGACCTACGCAACGATCGACTCGACGATAGCGCTCTGCTTTGCGCTCCTGATCAACGCATCGATCCTGATCCTTGCTGCCGCTGCGTTCCATGCGAACGGCAAGACCGACGTCGTGGAATTGGGCGTGGCATCGTCGTTGCTCGCACCGTTGCTTGGCCTGGCAATCGCTCCGACGCTCTTTGGTATAGCATTGCTCTGCTGCGGCCTGAATTCGACGGTTACGGCAACGCTTGCCGGTCAGATTGTCATGGAAGGCTTCCTGAAGATCCGGCTTCAGCCATGGGTTCGCCGCCTCATCACCCGCGCGATCGCCATCATTCCGGCCGCCTTCGTCACCATCTGGTACGGCGACCAGGGCACAGCGGAACTACTGATCCTGACTCAGGTCGTGCTCAGCCTGCAGCTCTCCTTCGCCGTCTTCCCGCTGGTTATGTTTACGGCAAGCAAGGCGAAGATGGGCGCGCTGGTTGCACCGCGCTGGCTGAGTGCGATCGCCTACCTCATCGCGGTCCTGATCGCTGGCCTGAACATCAAGCTGCTGTTCGACTTCGTCATCGGTTAGCGCCTTTTATAGGCCGCCCGGCCATTGTTCAGATCGTCGACGAAGGACGAGAATTTATGCGTCCCTTCCTCGTGCATGATGAATGGCGCGCGCAGCGAAAGCCGCGCGCGCGACCCTTTTATAGCCGTGACAAGGATGCGTACGGCATTCTCGCCGTCGCGCGGATGGATCGCGGTGATCTCGATGCCGCCGAAGCGACGGCCACAAGCGTCGATGATCTCGGCGATCGATTCCGGCCGCGCGATTAGCGACAATTGCCCGCCAGGGATCATGATTGCCCCGGCAGTCCGCAACCAGCTATCGAAGAGACCTTCCGTCATAGCATGCGCTTCCGCCTTCAAGGCATCCGGTGTCCGGCGATCGCCTGCGTCGTTGAACGGCGGGTTCATGATGACGTGATGGAAGCTCTCGTCGACAAGGCCGGCCTCGTTTCGCGCCTTGGCCTTCAGCGTCACATCCGCCCGGATGACCGAAACGCGACCCGCCACATGCGCGTTTCCGGGTAAAAGAACGCTGCGGCGCGCATAGTCAGCCATCTCCTCCGAGCGCTCGAAGAGCACGACATGAGCCGCCGGCAGCCGCGATGCGACAGCCAGGCCGGCCGCGCCTGCGCCTGCGCCGAGATCGGCAACCTTGATAGGACGACCGTCCGCGACAAGCGCGGCGAGCAGCATTGCATCCATGCCGGCGCGATGCCCCCTGCCCTTCGGCTGCACCACATGAAAGAGCCCGCGGTGAAAGGCGTCGATGGTCTCGGCAACATCGTCCGTCATGGCAGGATCACTTCGGAGCGCGCAGTTCGTCGCCGAGCCCGGCATCCACGAGGATACGTCGTGCCCGGTCCGCTTCCTCGTCATCGACAAGCAGCCGGCGCTGCAACATGCCCAGCGACCCTTCCAGAATGCTCATTGCCTGATCGGCGATAAAGCAGTGAATGCCCGCATCTTTCAGCAGGCTCTCCGCATAGGAGAGCAGCACGGGATCATTGGCGCGGATAAGTTCATGCATTTGCCGGAAAATCCCTTTCAAATTTGCGCGACGCGACAATTCACCCCTTGCCGCGCCAATCGCCCCTTTCTATTGTCGAACTCAATAATTTAACAGGAGTCCGGGTCGTTGGGCGTGGTCATACCGCTTGAAGAAAGCAAAAACAAACTCGCATCCGTCAAGCCGCTGGTGGATTTGACCAAGGCAGATATGGAACGGGTCAACCAGCTTATCCTCTCCAAGGCCGGTTCCGATGTCCAGATGATCCCGGAGGTGGCCAACCATCTCATCTCGTCTGGAGGCAAGCGCCTGCGCCCGATGCTGACTCTGGCGTCCTCCGCGCTCTTCGGCTACAAGGGCGAGAACCACATCAAGCTCGCGACATCAGTCGAGTTCATGCACACCGCGACGCTGCTGCATGACGACGTCGTCGACGAGAGCGATCTGCGCCGCGGCAAGTCCACGGCCCGCATGATCTGGGGTAACCAGGCGAGCGTGCTCGTTGGCGACTTCCTGCTCGGACAGGCGTTCCGCATGATGGTCGATGTCGGCTCGCTCGACGCGCTGGACGTTCTCTCCTCGGCGGCTTGCGTGATCGCCGAAGGCGAAGTGCTGCAGCTTTCCGTCGCCAAGAACATGGAAACGACCGAGGATGACTACCTCGCCGTCATCCGGGCGAAGACGGCAGCGTTGTTTGCCGCTGCCGCCGAAGTCGGCCCGATCGTCGCCGATGCAGGCAAGTCCGGCCGCAACGCACTGAAATCCTACGGCATGAACCTCGGCCTCGCCTTCCAGCTCGTCGACGACGCGCTCGACTATGGCGGCAAAGCAGCCGATCTCGGCAAGAATGTCGGCGACGACTTCCGTGAGGGAAAGATCACCCTGCCAGTGATCCTCGCCTATCGCCGCGGCACCGAAGACGAGCGCGCCTTCTGGCGGCAGGCAATCGAAGGCGGCGAAAGCAGCGACCAGAACCTTGAAAAGGCGCTTGGTCTAATTGCCAAGTACGGCACGCTGAACGACACCATTGCCCGCGCGGTTCATTATGGAACCATCGCAAGAGATGCGCTTGCGCCGCTTCCCGACACGGCATGGAAATCTGCCCTGATGGAAGTCATCGACTTCTGCATCGAGCGCGTCAACTAACCGACGGCCACTGAGCGCGGGCTGAATTTGTTGCAGGACCGCTTCAAAAAAGCCATCCTGTTGTGAGTCAGTCATTTCAACTGATTTTGCAGTCGGACGAGGCCGACTGCCCGACAAGAGAGGTTTTCTAATGCGGCAGAAGCTTGCCATCCGTCTTCTTTCGAGCGCAGCCCTGGCAGCGGTCCTGTCGCTGGCTGCACTCGGCGGCGCAAATGCCGAAGAGACGGCCAAGAAGGACGATGCCGCCGCTACGGTGATGTTCGATCCGGACAGCGTCACGAGCTTCTCCGGTGCGTTTCTGGCTGCCCGTACCGCCGATGTCGACCATGACTACGAAACGGCGATCGCGCTCTACAAGAAGGCGCTGCAGATCGAGCCGGGGAACCCGGAAATCCGTCAGCGTCTGATGATCTCGCTGCTTCTCAACGGCGACATCCAGGATGGCGTCAAGTACGCCAACGACCTGAAGGGCGATCCGACAGTCGAACGCATCACGACCATCGTGCGCAGCATGGATGCTATTCGTCGCGGCGAATACAAGACGGCTGAATCGCTCCTGAAATATACCGGCCCGAACGATCTCGACCGGATGATGAACGATCTCCTGGCTGCCTGGGCGCGCGTCGGTGCTGGCCGTGGCAAGGATGCGCTTGCAATGGTCCAGAAAATGAGGGGGCCGGAATGGGTCGGCATCTTCAAGTCCTACAATGCCGGTGCGATCGCGATCGTGAACGGTGACGTCAGGGCGGCCCGCCAAAATCTCAATGACGCCGTTCTCGACAAGGACGGTGGCGCGACGGCGCCGGACACCTTCATGCGGGCAGTCATGGCGCTTGCGCGGCTGGAAGCATCCCAGGGCAACAAGCGAAAGGCGCTCGACGCAATTTCCGTCGGCGACAACCTGCTGCCGAACTACGCGCCGCTGAACGCGTTGCGTCAGAGCATCGAAAAGGGCGAGAAGCAGGAACAACAAATCCAGACGGCGAAGCAGGGTGCTGCCGGCGTACTCTTTTCCATCGGCGGCGCGCTGAACCGCGACGGCGCCGAGGATATCGTTTCGCTCTACCTTCAGACTGCAAAAACACTGGATCCGGATAGCGCCGACACGCTCGTCATGCTCGGCGGCATCGCCGAGAAGCAGGAGCAGATGGACCGCGCGATCGCGCTCTACAAGCAGGTACCAGAAACCTCGCCGATGCGCCGGATCTCTGAACTGCAGCTCGGTCTCGCCCTTGCTCAGGGCGGCAAGGTGGAGGAAGCACGCAAGCATCTCCAGAGCCTTATCGCCTCCGATCCGAAGGACATTCGCAGCTATCTCGCCTATGGCAGCGTGCTGTCGGATGCGAAAGATTACGCCGCGATGGCCGACAATTACGACAAGGCTGTTGAAGTCCTCGGTCCGCTGCCGGGCAAGGGTGCCTGGACGGTCTTCTTCCAGCGCGGCATTGCCTATGAGCGCCTGAAGAAATGGGACCAGGCCGAGCCGAATTTCCGCAAGGCTCTGGACCTCAACCCCGACCAGCCGCAGGTTCTGAACTATCTCGGCTATTCCTGGATCGACATGAACCGGAACCTCGACGAGGGGCTGGCGATGATCAAGAAGGCGGTCGATCTGCGTCCTGACGATGGCTACATCATCGACTCTCTCGGCTGGGCCTATTTCCGCCTGAACCGCTTCGACGACGCGGTGGAGGAATTGGAGAAAGCTGCCCAGATCAAGGCCGGTGACGCCACGATCAACGACCATCTCGGCGATGCCTATTGGCGTGTCGGCCGCAAACTTGAAGCCGTCTATCAGTGGAACCGCGCGCTCGGCTCCGAGCCCGAGGCCGCCGAGATCCCGAAGATCAAGGAAAAGATCGCCAACGGCTTGCCGCAGGATACGGACAACTCGAAGGCGGCAGACAAGAAGCAGCCAGATCGAGCACCGGTGGAACCGAAGCCCACGGACAAGAAGTCCTGATAGCCCATGCCCGACGCGAGCATGCGCGATGACGTGACCGTCGTCGAGAACGCTCCAGCCAAGATCAATCTGGCCCTGCACGTAACGGGCCAGAGATCCGATGGCTATCACCTTCTCGATATGCTGGTAACCTTCACCCTTCATGGGGATCGGTTGGATTTCACGTCGACCGACGAAGATGAGTTCTTGATTTCGGGGCGCTTCGCCGGGGCACTCAACGACGGCCACGACGATAATCTCGTCCTAAGGGCCCGGGACCTTCTGCGGGATGCCATCAGCCACGGCGGCGGCTCTGCTCCCACCGTCCGCATCCATCTCCAGAAGAACCTTCCGATTGCATCAGGAATCGGCGGCGGGTCGGCCGATGCCGCAGCGACGCTTCGCGGCCTGATGCGGCTCTGGAACGCATCGCTCCCTGACGCGATCATTCAGGCGATAGCCATCCGCCTCGGCGCCGACGTGCCGATGTGCCTGGCGAGCAGACCGCTGATCGCGCGCGGCATTGGCGAGCAGATCACGCCTGTCGACGACATGCCTGTGTTTGCCATGGTGCTTGCAAACCCGTTGCAAGGCGTGTCGACGCCCGAGATCTTTCGGCGATTGAAGAACAAGAGCAATGGGGCCCTCGAGATGACAGCGCAGTCCGACTGGCTCGACACGGTCCGCGCGATGCGCAATGATCTTGAGCCAGTCGCTCGGGATCTTCTGCCCGAAATTGGCGAGATCTCGGCGATGTTGGCAAAGCAAGGTGCCGCATTCGTCCGCATGTCTGGTTCCGGCGCGACTTGCTACGGCATTTTCGATACGCTTGCTGCAGCGGAAGCGGCGGCGGCCGCGCTTCGCAGCAAACGGCCGGACTGGTATTTCGAAGCGACTGAAACGATTGCTGGAGGTCATGATGCCAGGGCTGGATGATACACGTCCCTTCATTCCTGTGGGCATTGCCGTGCTGACTGTCTCCGATACGCGCACGCTGGCCGATGACCGCTCCGGAGACACGCTGGCCGCCAGGATCAAGGAGGCCGGTCATCGGTTGATCGACCGTGCAATCGTCCCGGATGATCGACAGGCAATCGCCTCGCGTGTGAAGACCTGGACAGAGCAGGACGATATCGACGTTGTCATCACTACCGGAGGAACCGGCTTTACCGGCCGCGATGTCACGCCGGAAGCTCTGGAGCCGCTTTTCGAGAAGAGGATGGACGGATTCTCGGCGGTGTTCCACCGTATCTCCTACGACAAGATCGGCACCTCGACGATTCAATCCCGTGCAACGGCGGGTGTTGCCAACGCGACCTTCATCTTCGTGCTGCCCGGTTCGCCCGGCGCGTGCAAGGACGCCTGGGACGGCATATTGAAGGCCCAGTTCGACTACCGCCACATGCCCTGCAATTTCGTGGAGATCATGCCGCGCCTCGATGAGCATCTGAAGCGCGGCGCGGGCAAATAACGGACTGCGCCGGCGAAGACCACCGTTCTACGTCCCTATACCCGGTAGGTTAGGCATCGTTTCCCAGCTTTCACCAGACAGCAGGATGCAGCTTACGCCGCGAACATCCGTGATGAGCAGCGTCCATGTGCCACTCTGCGCGGCATAGACCTCAAGCATGGCGTTATGGTTGATCAGTCCGACTGCCGTCAGCCTCTCGGCAAAGTTCTTGTCGAGGAAATTGACGACCTCGGATCGGCCTGCGCAACTGCGCATCATCTGCGATGCTGCCGAATGCGGATGCGCGATCATCGATGTCGTCAATATGACAGCCAATAACAGGCTGCGGATCATATTGCGTTTCATGACGCACCTCCTTTTGCCGGAAACCGGCAGAAGAGGAGACTTCCGCTGACCTGTTCTGCCGCCTAACGGCATTCCATGGCCGACCGTCACGAAGCGAGGCGCTCGGGCGGCGCCACGGCTGAATTATAGCGCAAAACTGTTTAGGGCGCCATTATTTGCGGGAAATAGCACCAACTCGCGCCAGCTTATCGTGCGGCGCGCGCGACCCAAGATGGAATCAGTTCGCTGCTGAGCTTGCGCAGTTTCTGCCCCTTCGCGAACTCGGAAAGGCGCATCCCGCTTCTCGCCGTGGCTACCGCCTGCTTCTTCGGGAGAAGAAGCCCGAGCTCCAGCGGCGATGAGGCCCGGCCGATGCGCTGCAGCAAAGGGCGCTTATACCCACGGGAGGCGGTGAAACGCGCCGGCAGCTTGTTCAACGCCATGTACTCGGCGATTTCATCGATCCAGCCAGTCTGCGGCCGCGCGCCCGCCTCGACGAAGAGCAACCACTCGCCCCGCGCCGACCGCACTATATCCTTGATATCCCATTGCGAATGAAAGCGGCAGCCGGCTGCGTCGGCCACCCTCGACGTCCCGTCTCTGGAATCGTGGTCAAGCACCACGACGTCACTGACGAGCCCTTCCACTGCGCCTGCAACCAACACCGACAACGTCTGCGCCAATTCAGGTTCCTGATCCTGGCATTCAAGTACAACAGTCAACATTGCCCATTCATAGAGCACCGCACAAATTTTTGCCAGCGGCACTTTCCTCATTTTGTTCTTGCATTGTTCTCATTTTGCCGATAGGAATTTAATCATCAAACCGGATGGAAGCAAAGCTTCCGCCAGCGGAGAATCCGATGAACGAGCAGTCCCTTGCAGGGCAGGCCGCATTCGCGCCTGCCAACACGGCAGATATTGCCGATGCGATGATCGCATCTGCCGGCCTGCGGATCGACGTCGACCGCCGACGGGGGCGCGCGGCCGGACTCAATCCGAGTGGCCGTTTCGAGCCTTTGCGACGGGAGTCCTTCGACGATGGCTGGCAGAATCTTGAGGATTTGCCACCGTTCAAGACCGAAGTGCAGATCGAGAAGCCTCGCACAGCCATCACCCGCAATGAATCGCCGGACATTCCCTTCGACCGCTCGATCAACCCCTATCGCGGCTGCGAACACGGCTGCATCTACTGCTTCGCGCGGCCGACGCATGCCTATATGGGGCTTTCCGCCGGTCTCGACTTTGAAGCCAAGCTCTTTGCCAAGCCGGATGCGGCAAAGCTTCTGGAGCGCGAACTGGCAAAGCCCGGCTATAAGCCGCGCGTGATCGCGATCGGAACCAACACCGACCCCTATCAGCCGATCGAGAAGGAATGGCGCATCATGCGGCAGATCCTCGAGGTGCTTGATAAGGCGAACCATCCGGTTTCGATCGTAACCAAGTCGGCAATGATCATGCGTGACCTCGATATTCTCTCGGCGATGGCAGAGAGGAACCTTGTTCGTGTTTCGCTGTCGGTGACCACGCTCGATCGGAAGCTGGCGCGGACCATGGAGCCTCGTGCTTCGACACCGACGCGCCGGCTGGAAGCGATCCGCGCACTCTCCGAGGCAGGGATCCAGACATCGGTCATGGCTGCTCCGATGATCCCTGCGCTCAACGATCATGAACTGGAGCGTATTCTGGATGCGGCTCACGCCGCCGGCGCTACGGAGGCCGGTTATGTGATCCTGCGTCTGCCGCTTGAGGTGTCGCCGCTGTTTCGCGACTGGCTGCTGCAGAATTATCCCGACCGCTACCGCCACGTCATGTCGCTGGTTCGCTCGATGCGCGGCGGCAAGGATTATGACGCGGAGTTCGGCAAGCGAATGAAAGGTGCCGGCCCCTATGCCTGGCAGATCGCGCGCCGTTTCGAGATGGCTACGAAGCGGCTGGGCATGACCCGTCGCAGCATGCCGCTGCGCGACGACCTGTTCGTGCCTCCTGACGGCAGCGGCGTCCAGCTTACACTGCTTTGATATTTGCGCTTCGCGGATGGTCACCCTGCCCTTCCGCGCTCGAGTCCCCGGCCCGCCGCCCTGATCCGGGGACTTGCAGGAAATCGGGTTGGCGTGCGAGGTTCAACCGCATGAAACGTCGCACGTCACCCGATTCTCCCATGCTTTTCGAAGATGTCCCTCTCGTGCCGGATTTCCGGCTGGAGCTGAAGGCGCGCAAGGCCGGCCATTGGCCGGTTGCCGGCGCCGATGAAGCAGGGCGCGGGCCACTCGCCGGCCCTGTCGTGGCGGCTGCCGTTATTCTCGATCCAAGGCGTATTCCCGACGGCCTGAACGACTCGAAGCAGCTTTCGGCGCAGAAACGCGAGGAACTCTTCGTGCAGATCCTCGCAACGGCGACCGTATCGATCGCATCCTCAAGCTCGACGCGCATCGATGAGACGGATATTCGCAAAGCCAGCCTGGACGCCATGCGCCGCGCCATTTGTGGCTTGTCTGTCCCCGCAAGCTATGTCCTGACTGACGGGCTCGACGTTCCACCGGGCCTGGCCTGCCCCGGGCAGGCGGTCGTCAAGGGCGACGCCCGCTCCGTCTCCATCGCTGCGGCCTCGATCGTCGCCAAGGTGACACGCGACCGGATGATGGCGCGCGCCGACAGCAGCTTCCCCGCCTACGGCTTTGCAGCGCATGTCGGCTACGGCACCGCGCAGCACCGGGCCGGCATCGAAAAACACGGGCCCTGCCCGCTCCACCGCATGAGCTTCAAGCCGCTCAGCCAGTTCACGGTGACCGAGACGGAGTGAGCCGACGCATCAGCGGCGCAGCAGACCGACAAGAAGGGCCTCGCGATGGCGGGCGAGGTAGGCGATGTCGGCCTCATAAAGGCGGCCGTCTCCCTCCAGGAGATCATCACTGTACTTGGTCGATCCGGCGTCCGCCTGCTGCTTCATGAAGTCGAGAAGGCTGCGCAACCGCTCGGTCACGGCATCGACGATGGCGGCGCGTTCCCGGTTCGCCAGACCATAGGCATCAAGGAAGCGGCGAGCGCGGGCGATCTGCGCGTCGATATCGGCCAGCGGCGCGGCGGCGTGCTGCGACAGCGGCGCCCAGCGATAGAGCGCGTAGGCGAGATCCCATGAACGCGGCGCCGGGTGCGCCGTCTCGAAGTCGATGATCCCCGCCACCACTCCATCGCGTAACACCACGTTGTAGGGCGCGAAGTCGCCATGGCAGATCGTTTCGAACGGAACTCGCGGCGGCAATTGCCACACCCGTCCCGCCCAGTCGGCGGCGATCGCCGCCGTGTAATCGTGAAGGCGGCGCAGGAGGACTGCTGCCGATACCAGGACCGGCTCAGACTGCATCTCGGCATCGGTTTCGATCTCGGCGACGCGGCCCTCCACGAAGCTGACGCGCTCCCATTGCCCGGTGAAGCCGGCGGCAGCGGGTACGGCATCAAACCCCTGCGCTTGAATATGTGTAAGAAGCTCCTGGACAGCCTCGCTCCACGGTCGGCGTGAGCGCCAGACCAACCCGTCGCGCAGGTACGGCTCGCGCGTGTCTTCGCTCGTCAACATCGGCATCCTCCTCGCCACGATCAGAGTACAAAAACAAAAAGCCCCGCAGTGCGGGGCTTTTCAGCAGCTCGTGGCTCACCTCAGTTGAGGCGGCTCTTGACCTGGCCAACGGCGTCACTGAAAAGTTCGGACTGAACCTTCTTGTCTGCCTTCTTCGCCAGAACGTTTTCGGCAGCAGCGATCGCCAGATCGACGGCTGCGGAACGAACCGCCTTCATCGCATCGGCTTCGGCCTGCTTGATCTTCTGCTCGGAAACCGCCGTGCGGTTCGCGACGAATTCTTCCGTCTTCTTCTTGGCTTCGACAGTGAGCATTTCAGCTTCGCGCTCGGCAGCGGCAACGATGTGCGCGGCTTCGGCTTCAGCTTCCTTGCGCTTGCGCTGATACTCGGCAAGCAGATGCTGGGCCTCTTCGCGCAGACGCTTGGCTTCCGCCAGCTCATTGCGGATCTGGTCGGCGCGATCGTCAAGCGACTTCGCCATCATGCCCGGAACCTTGAGGTACACGACCAGCGCCAGGAACAGGACGAGGCCGACGAATGCGAAGAATGTTGCGTCGAGTGCAAATTCCATCGATCAAGCCCCCTTCTTGATTTCAGCGACCGCAGCGGCAACATCTGCCTGTGCCGAGGTTCCGATCAGCTGTTCCACGACAGCCGTTGCAGTTTCTTCTGCGATGGTTCCAACGTCAGCGAATGCTTTCGCCTTGATGTCGGCGATGCGACCTTCAGCGGCTTTCAGCTTTTCGGCGAGGCCGGCTTCAACAGTCTTGCGGTCGGCTTCAGCCTTCAGCTTGGCTGCGTCGCGAGCGGCGGTGCCAATCGCGCTCGACTTGGCGCGGGCGGCAGCCAATTCGGCTTCGTATGCGGCAACGTCGGCGTCGGCTTCCGCCTTCAGGCGGCTTGCCTCGTCGAGGTCCTGCGAGATGCGGTTGTGGCGCTGCTCGAGGATAGTGCCGATGCGCGGCGCGATAACCTTTTGCATGAGCACGAAGAAGACAACAAACGTAATCGCCAGCCACAGCAGCTGCGAGGCGTAGGTCGTCGAATCGAAAGGCGGGAATACACCGCCACCATGATGCTCGGCTGGCACGCCGGTCTCGGTGTGGACATCGCCTGCGGCCGGAGCGGCATGCGGGTCTGTACCGGTCGCTGCACCAGTTTCTGCGGTTCCCGCCGGGGCCTCTTCGGCGTAAGCCGGGGTCACAAAAAACATGCTCACCTCCAGGTGTACTGCAAATGCAAAAGATCACGGCATGCGGACTGCAGGCCGTGATCCTTCAATGCGCCTGTATTAAACGGCGAAGAGCAGGAGGAGAGCGACGAGCAGCGAGAAGATGCCCAGAGCTTCCGTAACGGCGAAGCCGAAAACCAGACGGCCGAACTGGCTGTCAGCAGCAGACGGGTTGCGCAGAGCGCCGGACAGGTAGCTGCCGAAGATGTTGCCGAGGCCGAGAGCCGTACCGGCCATACCAAAGCAAGCCAGACCTGCACCGATGAACTTTGCTGCTTCCGCTTCCATGTTGAACTCCTTTGAAATGGTTGTGTTGCGGCGATTTGACTGACGCCCGAGTGACGTCAATGTCGGTATCCCTTAGTGGCCACCCGGATGGACCGCATCGTTGAGGTACATGCAAGTCAGCACCGCAAAGACGTAGGCCTGGAGGAAGGCGACGAGGAACTCGAGACCGGTCAGGGCGACCGTCATAATGAGAGGAAGAATGGCACCACCGATACCGACCGCACCCATTGCTCCGAGCGAGGCAACGAAGCCTGCGAACACCTTGAGGGTGATGTGACCAGCCAGCATGTTGGCGAAAAGACGAACGGAGAGAGAAATCGGGCGGGACAGGAACGAGATGATTTCGATCGCCACGACGAGCGGCAGAAGAATGCCAGGAACGCCGGAGGGGATAAAGACGTTCAGGAAATGGAAGCCATGCTTGTAGAAGCCGTAGACCAGAACGGTACCGATAACGAGCAGCGCCAGCGCGAAGGTGACGATGATCTGGCTGGTGACCGTGAAGAAGTACGGGAACATGCCAAGCAGGTTTGCCGTCAGCACGAACATGAAAAGCGAGAAGACCAGCGGGAAGAACTTCATTCCCTTTGAGCCGGCGCCTTCCTTCAGCATGTTGGCGATGAACTCGTAGGACATCTCCGCAACCGACTGCGAGCGGCCAGGCACGATCGCCCGGTTCGACGTCGAGAAATACAGAAAGCCAGCAGCAACGGCAGCCGACGCCACCATGAAGAGCGATGCATTCGTAAACGAGAAATCAATTCCGCCGACTTCGATCGGCACAATCTTCTGGATCAGGAACTGATGGGTCGGATCGTTAGACACCGCTTGTTCTCTCTATCTTTAGCCCACGCGAGGCGGGATCATTGCACTGGATCGAACGCCGGAGCGCTACGCCCTATTTTCCACCATTCCGGTGCTCCGTTGGATCGGGCTTCGCAACCCTTCCCGCAGCACGCAGAACGTTCAATACACCGGCACAGAATCCAAGAAGAAGAAGAACAATCAACCCCCAAGGCGTCGTGCCGACAAAACGGTCGAAGAGATAGCCAAGAACGGCGCCAACCACGATTGCGGAAATGAATTCGCTCGAAAGCTTCATCGCCTGGGCATAGCCTTTGCGGCTCGCCTCAGCGCTGGCTTCGATAGCCTCTTCCTTCCCCGCTTCGACGCGCCTGGTTGCGAGTTCCGCTTCCAATTGCGCCCGGCGCTTCTCAAGACTTTCCTCGCGGTCTTCCGCCATGGTGCTCTCCTCTGCCAGCCGCTGTCCGCGATCCCGCTACCCCGGTTCTCCGGACAACGACCTCAAGGTTTGAGAACCTTTCGGCCCGTTCTGAAGTCGCGCGCAACATAGTTTTAGCAAAAAGCATAGTCAAGGCGTAGCAGGTCGATGTCCAGCCATAAAATAAGCGATCAAAAACATAGGCTTAGGCCGTCAGCTGCGGACTACGCCAAAATCGACCGGAAGAATCCGCTTTTGTGGGGGGCGATGACGCGCAGAATCCCGTCGGTATCGCCTTTTTCTCAGCTCCAGCCGCCGCCATAGGTGCGATAGAAGACATGCAGGCCAATGCGTCCGACCTTTTCCATCGTCTTGGCCCATTTCGGACGAACATAGACGGCATGGTAATGAGTCGAGGATCCGACCTGCGGGAGCCAGATCTTGCCTGCGGTGACGGCCATGGCCACTTCGCGGGCGATTCTCCAGTGATACTGCGAGTTCACACGATCCTTGATGCTGTCGCAGGCAAAGGAGAACTGGCAACGGTTGCGCCAGTCTTCGTTCTGGTAGACGACGCCGCAGATGGTCTTGGGGTATGCCGGATTGCGGACGCGGTTGAGAATGACCTGGGCGACGGCGGCCTGCCCCTTTACCGTCTCGCCACGTGCTTCGAAATAGATGCCTGATGCCAGGCACTGCTGTTCAGCTGCTGAAAATACAGAAGGAGGCAGAACACTTGCGGCCCAGGCGTGGTCGCGCGGACCAATCTGCGGCACGAAGCGGCCGTCGTCGGCCTTCTCGGTCAAGATCGAATCGAACGGGGACTGGCGGGAATAGTCCGGCGCGGCCGGCGCATAGGCCGTCGCCAGCACATCAGCCTTGGGGTTCGTCACAAGGCCGGCCAGCATGGGCGAGACGCCGCGATCCGGCTTGGGCGGCTGTTTCTTATAAAAATTGGTCGCGATCTGGATTTCCTTGCCCTTGATCTTCGGCTTCACGAAAGCCGACTTATCCTTCAGGTCGAAAGTCGGCTGGAAAAGCAGACGCGTGCGCTGCAGAATCGATCCGGCTGAGAAATCCTTTGGCGGCTGCACCTTTTCGACGGCAACGACGCGCCCCTTCTTGGACGGGCGATTGATGCGATCTTCATCCGGCGTCGCCTCGTGTCCCTTGTCCTTCGCCATGAAAGCGACCTTGCGACCGTCGGGTAGGACCATGCCCGCTCCGGCGGCGATCGTACCTGTCACAACGGGATCAGCAAAGGTGAGCTCCGCCTGATGGATCGAACCTGCCGGCGAATTGGTCAGAACCATGCGCCAGTTTTCCCGGCCCTGATCGAGGCCGGCAAGCAGAGCGGCCAGGTCAGCATGAGACGCCATCGTCGGCGACATCAGCCATCCGCAAACGCCGAAGAGCGCGGGTGAACTCCAGTTTTGAAGCAAGAGGCGCAGCTTGCCAAGGGAACGGCTATTTCGACGCAACGCAAGACTCCGGCATGAGACGCATGAACATGCCGTTGAAAATGTCTCATTAACCTTGATGCTTGGTTAATGACGGCGCCCTTGGGAGAGAAAGAATTAGCACTAGGAAAAATAAAAGCCCGGCGGATCGCCGGGCTTTCATCTGAGGTATTTGCTCACCTAAAGCGCGTCGCGATCTTTCAGATTCGCTCGTGCGCTTCAGCTCATTGTTTTCTCGCATGTCTTTATCCCGAAACCGGTGACCACTTTCGGGAGACATGTTTTAGATGATGACGTGCGAGCCGAGCTCCACCACGCGGTTTGCGGGTAGGCGGAAGTAATCCGATGGATTGGCCGCGGCATTGGCAAGCGCGATGTAGAGGCGGTCCTGCCAATACGGCATGCCCGACTTCGCATCGGGAACGAGCTTGCGGCGCCCGAGATAGAAGGACGTGGACATAATGTCGAACTTCAGGCCGGTCTTGCGCAGCGTCGCCAGTGCTTGGGAGACATTCTGCGATTCCATGAACCCGAACAGCAGTTCGACGCGCGAGAAGCGCTCCGAGATCTGCTCGACCTTGTAGCGGTCGGCGCTCGCGACACGCGGCTTGTTGATCGTGCGGATCGTCAGGATGACGTTCTTGTCGTGCAGGACGTGGTTGTGCTTCAGATTGTGCAGCAGCGCGGCCGGAGCCGATTCCGGATCGCTGGTCAGGAAGATCGCCGTGCCAGGGACCTGCGCCGGCGAATGGTCGCTCTTGCGCTCGATCGAGCTGACGAACGATGCCAGCGGAATATCCGTATGACGCGTTTTCTCCATCAAGAGAGCAGAACCGCGCCGCCACGTCCACATGATCACGGTAAATGCGGTGGCGATCAGGATCGGGATGTAACCACCATCGTGGATCTTCAGGAGGTTTGCGCCCAGGAAGATGAGTTCCAGGCCAAGCAGCGGCGCAAGTGCCAGCGTCGCAACCAGGATGGACCAGTTCCAGCGAACTCGCACGAACTCGAAGGCCATGATGGAGGTCACGACCATCGCGCCGGTGACCGAGATACCGTAGGCCGTTGCCAGCGCATCCGACGTCTTGAAGCTGATAACGAGGAAGATAACGCCGAAGAAGAGCACGGCGTTCACTGACGGTACGAATATCTGTCCCGTGTTGGTTTCCGAGGTGAAGAGGACCTCCATGCGCGGCAGGAAGCCGAGGTTGATCCCCTGGCGAACCAGCGAGAAGGCACCCGTAATGACGGCTTGGCTGGCAATAATCGTCGCCGCGGTGGCGAGGATGACGGCAGGCAACAGCGCCCATTGCGGGAACATCAGGTAGAACGGATCCGACATCGTCGCCGGATTGCCGAGCACCAACGCCCCCTGCCCCAGATAGTTCAGCGTCAATGACGGGAAGACCAGCGCAAACCACGCCCACTGGATCGGCCGACGACCGAAGTGGCCAAGGTCGGCGTAAAGCGCTTCGGCGCCTGTTACGGTCAGGAACACCGCGCCGAGCACGATGACGCCGTAGAACCCTTCATGCAGCAGGAAGCTCACCGCGTAGTAGGGATTGAATGCGGCGAGGATGCCGAAATCGTCCGAGATATGCGAGATGCCCGCGGCTGCCATCGCGAGAAACCATAGGGCGGTGATTGGCCCGAAGAAGCGCGCCATGGTGCCGGTCCCGCGGGACTGCACGGCAAACAGCAGCGCCAGAATGAAGACCGAAATCGGCACGATGTAGCTGGTCAGGCTTGGCGCCACGAGCTTCAGACCTTCGACGGCCGACAACACCGAAAGCGCCGGCGTGATCATCGCATCGCCGAGGAACAGCGCTGCACCGACGAGACCGAGCAGCATCAGCAGCGCGGTGTGTCCGTTGGCGGTCTTCATCAACAGTGCCAGCAGAGAAAGCGTCCCGCCCTCGCCTTCGTTATCGGCGCGGAGCAGGAAGAGCACGTACTTGATAGTGACGATAATGGTCAGAGCCCAGATCATCAGAGAGATGAGACTGATCACCTCGAAACGAGTGAGACCATCGGCGGCGATGGGCTTCAACGCTTCGCGGAACGCATAGAGCGGGCTGGTACCGATATCGCCATAGACGACGCCGACGGAGCCCAGCGCAAGGTAAAACAGCTTGCGCGGCTTCATTTTTCGTTCGTGTGAATGGCTGCCTTCGTGCATGAAATGAAAACAGGCTCTTCAGAGCCAGCCTTTCCATCGGAAAAAGAAGAAGGGAATGATGGCGGACATCACCATCAGCCCAAGCGAATACGGATATCCGTGGGCAAAGTGCAGTTCCGGCATGAACTCGAAATTCATGCCATAGATGGAAGCGACCAGCGTCGGCGGCAAGAAGACGACGGACGCGATCGAGAAAATCTTGATGATCGAGTTCTGCTCGATATTGATCAGGCCAAGCGATGCATCGAGCAGGAAGGTGATATTGCCGGCGACGAACGACGCATGCTCATTGAGCGACTGGATATCGCGAGAAACAGTCTTGCACAGTTCCTTGGTATCGCGATCCTGCTGCACAGCCGGAATTGTGTAGAAGAATGTCATCAGGCGGGAGAGCGATGCCAGGCTATCCCGGACCTTGCTGACCAGGCGATGATGGCCGGCAATGTCGCGGAGCTTTTCTTCCAGATAGTTGGACGGCTTGCGGACCTTCTTGGCGCGCTCGCCGAACACATGCGTCGACAGGATGTCGATGCGGGCAACGGAAAGCTCAAGGATCTCGGCAGTCCGGTCGATCACTGTTTCGAAGAGCTTGGCAAGAAGTGCCGCGCCGCTGCGCCACTGCTGCGGCACGCGATGAAGGGCAGCGATAAAGAGCGTGAAGGACTTCGGCTGGGCGTAGCGGATGGTAACCAGTCGCTTGCCGGCGAGGATGAATGCCACATCCGTCAGCGTCGGCGCATCCGTTTCCACTTTCCAGAGGAGCGAAGCCGTCATGAAAACAGCATCGTTCTCGACGTAGAGGCGCGCGGACGGCTCGATGTCCTTGAGATCGTCGCGCGTCGGAACCTCGATGCCGAGAGCTCTCTCGACGAAGAGTTCTTCCTCTCGCGTTGGTTCGATCAGATCGATCCACATAACGTCTTCCCGCACGGCGCCTTGCGACAAATCGCCGACTTCAATCGACGTGCAATTGGAGCAGTATGCTGTAATCACCGAATGCCCTTTCGCGGCGCGCTGGCTACAAGAGCGCGCGGGACGCGGGTTCCCGATCTCAACGAAAGCGATTGAAGAAAGCGCATACTACTCCTGACACATCCGGAAATCGCCCGGATATGCAATCTGCTCAACCGCATCGCAGTCACCAATCCTTCGACCAAGATAACTCCGAACATGCAGGCGACCAGTCCCAATCGGGATGGCCATCATCGAGCATTCGCAAAAAGCCGCCCTCATGGCGACGGCGGGCCATATGACGGAAAGCTGCGAAAGAATCAAGACATCTTACGTACGCTGCGCCGTTTGAACACATTTCCTCCGCAATTGGGAGTCTAGCCGGCGCGAAGCATTCACTCGAAAACAATTGCCGGCGCTGCCCTCTGCGGCTGCCCGCCGAGCTGCTGCCAGACCTTTGCCGCGATCTCGCGATAGATACCCGCGACGATGCCGTTAGGCTCCGAGGCGACCAGCGGCGTTCCGGCGTCCGAAGTCTCCCGAATGTTGATCGTCAGCGGCACTTCGCCGAGGAAAGGCACGCCGATGCGCTCGGCCTCGTTGCGTGCCCCGCCGTGACCGAAGATATCATAGCGCGTACCGGTATCCGGCGCGATGAAATAGCTCATGTTTTCAACGATGCCGAGGACAGGAACCTCGACCTTCTTGAACATGTTCAAGCCCTTGCGGGCATCGATCAGCGCGAGGTCCTGCGGGGTCGAAACAATGACGGCGCCAGCCAGCGGCACTTGCTGCGCCATCGTCAACTGTGCGTCGCCTGTGCCGGGCGGCATGTCGACGACAAGCACGTCGAGCTCGCCCCAGGCGACCTCGCGCAGCATTTGCATCAGTGCAGACTGCACCATGGGGCCACGCCAGATCATGGCCGTTTCCTCGTCCACGAGGAAACCCATCGACATGACCTTGAGCCCATAATTCTCCATTGGATTGATGATGCGACCGTCGATCTGCGTGGGGCGGCCGGAAATCTTCAGAAGCCGGGGCATCGACGGGCCGTAGATATCGGCGTCGAGAATGCCGACACGCAGCCCGTTTGCCTGCAGACCGAGCGCAAGATTGACGGCCGTCGTGGATTTTCCCACGCCTCCCTTGCCTGATGCGACTGCGATGATGGCGTTGACCCCGGGAACGCCGAGCTTGCCGGCACGGGGCTGCTGTTGTGGTGCGTGCGAATGACCGTGATGGTCGTGCCCCGCCGATGGCTGCGGGCGGGAAACAGGCGCCGAGGCGGAGCCTGCTTTCTTGTCTGCCGTCAGCGCAACCAGCGCGCCCTTGACGCCCGGCATTTCCTTGATGACCCGTTCGGCAGCAAGACGAAGCGGCTCCAACTCTTTGGCGCTCTCAGCCGGAACGGTGATCGAGAAGTAGACCTTCCCATCGGCAATGAAGACATCGGACACCATGCCGAGCTCGACGATATCGTGCTCCAGATCGGGCCCGCGTACTGTCTTCAGTGTTTCGAGAACCTGTTCCTTGGTGACGCCCGTCATTCCATCCTCGCTGCCTATGCTGGATTCCTAGATAGAGGAGCGCCGCGCCTTCGCCAAACAAAATCGGCGGCACGGTTTCATCGCGATGGCAATTGAGGAGAATTCGAACCGGAAGGCCGTTGCGTCCACCAAGTCCGCCGGGCTTTCGCCCTGATGATCGCCCCGGCCTTCCAGGATAGTCGGTAAGTTTCGCGAATTAGCGCATACTCGGCAAAAGGCCAGCATAAAACGACATGGAAAGAACGGACGCGAGGGCATCGGGCCGCAGCGTGCCCCAAAAGCAACAACCGCCGCCGACACCAAAGCCCGATGGGCACATTGGCGTCGGCAGGCAGTATGCGGGTCGCGCCGTTTATCCGGCGTCGATACCAGGTCCCCTCTGGACCGCTGAGAACAAGGAAGCAGAAAATGTGCCAATTGGCAAACATACGCCAAAAGCCACCCGACACGGCGGCTCACCATTTGCGCTTGATGAAAATTTAGGCGTGAATGGCCGCCGAGCCCCCAATTTGAGCACCCCTTACTTTATAAGGCCGATCCGCAGAGCCTTGGCGACGGCTTGCGTTCGGTTCACCGTATCGAGCTTCTTGGTGGCTCGGTTGAGGTAGTGATTGACCGTGTGCTCCGAGAGGGTGAGAATTTCGGCGATTTCCACACTGGTCTTACCGGCTGCAGTCCAATTCAAACAATCGATCTCGCGGTCAGTCAGCGCATCGGTGATCCGGTTATCATAGCTGCGGATCTCTGCCAGCCGGTTGAAGACATGCGTTGAGAGATAATGGAGTTCGCGCATTTCCTCCGCCGTGAAGGGTTCACGGTCGCCCGAAAATGACACGGCGCCTCGACCGCCCGAAGCCTCATGGGTCGGGAAATAGGCGCAGCGCATCATTCGAAAGCGCTCGAATAGAGCCTTGACGATGCCGGCCTTTCCATCGGGCCGCTCCAACTTTGCCTGCGACAGGTCGTTGAAGAAGGGCGCGGTCGACGTCCGCAGCCGCTTCATCACCGGACTGTGGGCCACCAACCGCTCGTGATCGTAGGCCGCCAGGAGTTCGACCGGCCAACTGGAGATGACCGTGTTGCTCTGCAGATCAACTGCAGTCACGGAAGGAAGATTGAAAACCATGAAGGCACGCGAACGATAGGCTTCCGTCACTTTCTTCATGAAGCGGAAAATATCGAACTGCGTTTTCAGTCCGGCGATCTCACTAACGTGGACGTCCACGGAAGATCCTGGCTGCGATGAAGTCATTTATGTGTTCGACTCGAAAAGATGCGGTTGAGGTTGAGATAGCGCGTTCACCGTCGCTGATTTGTAGCGCCGGTGACAATTTACCAGCACATACACCCCAGGACGGGGGATTGACGAGCCTCAATTGTGATGATTCGTCAGAAAATCTCAATATTATGCTTTAGGAGGGCTTTCGCGCTCAGCCGAACCGGTCAGCGACGTGGCCCAAGCCCGATTCTCATGGCTTCCATGATCCGTTTCGCCGTCTCCTGGATTGGACCGGACCACTCCGAAAGCCGCTCCATCGTCAGCCGATAGGCAGGACCAGTGACCGAAACGCCGCCGACGAGCGACAGGTTTTCCGACCAGATCGGTGCCGCGACACACCGGATTCCGACCTCGTGTTCCTCACGATCGAACGCGTAGCCCTGCTTTCGGATGTCCTCGATCTCGGCAAGAAGCGACGCGGCTGTATGTGTATTCGCCGTGAACCGGTGGAAGACGATATCAGCCACCAAGGCTTCAACACGCTCCCTGGGCAAGATGGACAACGCCGCCTTGCCCACGCCCGTGCAGTAGACCGGCGAGGCATTGCCGATCTGCGAGTACATCCTGACTGGCTGCTGCCCCTCGACCTTGTCGAGATAGATGATCGCGGTACCGCGCAGCACGCCAAGGTGCACGGTCTCTCCGGTCAGACCCTGAAGCGCCTTGAGGTGGGGCTCGGAGACGAGGCGGAACTCATTGCGCGCCCAGCTGCGAGAGGCGAGATCCAGAAGCCGGAAGCCAGGCGAATACCGGCCATCCGCATCGATCTCGAGCAGCCCCTCTTCCACCAGATGGCTCAGCTGGCGGTGAAGCGTGCCGCGCGGCTGATCGGCGACCGCCAAGATGTCAGTAAAGCGCATGGGACCCTCGGCATGCGTCACCAGATCAAGGAGGACCATAAGTTTGCCAAGGGTGCCGGTATCGCGCTTTTCGGAAGCGCTGTCCTTTGCCACACTCATCATCGCCCCAAACCGCCTTGACAGAGATACCAGCCTAGTCGGATAATTCCACATAGTCAAATAAAGTTCCAAATAATAGAACACGCGAAACCGGGAGGAAGTGTGGTGACGGGTGTGCTTGCACAGTTTCCGGAATTCAGGGATCGCACGGTCCTGATCACAGGCGGTGGGTCAGGCATCGGGGCTGCCATCGTCGAGGGCTTTGCCCGGCAGGGTGCCAAGGTTTCCTTTCTTGATATCGCGGAAACCGAAAGCCGCGAGCTCGCCGATAGGCTGTCGCGCGACACGCTGCACCCGGTTCGCTTCCACAAGACCGACCTTCGCGACGTCAGTGCCATTCGCAACGCAGTGGATCAGGTCGTCGCTCATTCCGGTCCGATCAGCGTTCTCGTCAACAATGCCGCTCGCGACGACAGGCATGATTTCGAGGCGGTCACCGAAGAGTATTGGGACAACAATCAGGCGACGAACCTGCGCCACGTCTTCTTCACCACGCAGGCCGTCGCGCCCTCGATGCGCGCTGCCGGCGGCGGTGCCGTGATCAACATGTCGTCGATCGCCTTTCTGCTGAATATGCCGGAGTTTCCGGCCTATTCGACTGCCAAGGCGGGTGTGATCGGGCTGACAAAGAGCATGGCTGGCAAACTCGGACCCGACAACATCCGCGTGAATTGCATCCTGCCCGGGATGATCGTGACGGATCGCCAGATGAAGCTCTGGCTTACCGAGGAAGGCATTGCGCAGACTGTCCAGCGCCAGTGCATCAAGAAGGTTCTGCACGCCGACGCGATCGTCGGCCCCTGCCTGTTTCTGGCGTCCAGCTGCGCAGCAGCGATGAGCGCACAATCTCTTATAGTCGATGGAGGCATTTTCTGATGGCGGATCCCGCTTATGTCGCGGTGGATTGGGGAACGAGCAGTTTCCGGCTCTGGCTGATAGGCAAGGACAACAGCATCCTTGGCGAAAGCCGCAGCAACGAAGGCATGACGACGGCGGCGAAGACCGGCTTTGCCGAGGTTCTG
Organism: Rhizobium cauense; assembly: GCF_019511525.1. GTDB lineage: Bacteria > Pseudomonadota > Alphaproteobacteria > Rhizobiales > Rhizobiaceae > Rhizobium > Rhizobium cauense. Next base: position 29,383 of record NZ_JAEUAT010000011.1, read on the forward strand.
GCCTCGCACCTCGAGAAGGTCAACGCGCCGGCGCATCTGCCGGTAATTGTATGCGGCATGGCGGGCGCGAAGCAGGGATGGGTCGAGGCCGGCTACATCGATGTGCCGGCGTCGCTTTCTTCGATCCTGACCGGCGCCGTGCCTGTCCCCGGCCAGAGCCGGGACGTTCGCATCCTTCCCGGCCTCGCGCAACGGGATGAGACGAGACCGGACGTCATGCGTGGTGAGGAAACGCAGCTTCTCGGTGCGCTTGGCCCGGCAAGCACCGGATCGCAGGCAGTGTGCATGCCCGGCACGCATTCGAAGTGGGTGCATGTCGAGGACGGGCTGGTCACCGGCTTCTCCAGTTTCATGACCGGCGAACTCTTCGATGCGATCTCCAAGCACACGATCCTGTCTCATGCCGTGGCTGGTGCTGAACAGGCGCCCTCCGATGACGCCGCCTTTGCGAGTGCCGTCAGGCAGGCCTACGATCATCCGGCCCTGGCGACGAACCTCTTCTTTACCGCTCGCTCGGGACAGCTGCTGCATGGCCTGACCGCCGCCGGCGCACAGGCCAGGATATCCGGCACCCTGATCGGCCTGGAAATCGCGGGCGCACTTGCCGACACGGGAACAGGCGCCAACGTTACCCTTGTTGCAGCAGGCCGATTGCAGGGCCTTTATGAAGCAGCCTTCCGAGCACTATCTCTATCTTATACTACCATCGACGCCGACGTGGCCGTCCGTGGCGGCCTTGCTGCCGCTGCCAAGGCAATCTGGCCGAATTGAGAGAGCACCAAAACCATGAACCGCATCCCCTTCCCCAGCATGAAGCGTCCGTTGATTGCCATTCTGCGTGGTATCAAGCCCGAAGAAACTGAAAGTGTTGTCGGCGCGCTGATCGAAAACGGACTGACCGCGATCGAAATTCCGCTGAACTCTCCCGAACCGTTCAAGTCGATCGAGATCGCGGCGAAGATGGCACCGGCCGATTGCCTGATCGGCGCCGGGACTGTGCTGACCACCGAGGGCGTCGACAGCCTTCACTCGGCCGGCGGCAAGCTGCTGGTGACGCCGAACGTTGAGCCTGAAGTCATCATCCTCGCCCGCAACTATGGAATGGTCACCATGCCCGGTGTATTCACGCCAACAGAAGCGCTGGCGGCAGCCCGCGCTGGCGCAACGGGGCTGAAATTTTTCCCCGCCAGCGTTCTCGGCCCCTCCGGCATCACGGCGATCCGCGCAATCCTGCCGCCGGAGCTGGTGATCGCAGCCGTTGGCGGCGTTTCGGACAAGAATTTCGCCGAATATACCAAAGCCGGCATCCATGCCTTTGGCCTCGGCACCAGCCTCTACAAGCCCGGAATGACCGCCGCAGAGGTTGCCGAGCGTGCCAAGGCGACCATTTACGCCTATGACGCAGCGGTAGGAGCTTAAGGCGTATGACGGAAATTCACGAGTTCGCAGGCAAGACACTTTGCAGTACCAACTCCGTGCTTGGCGAAGGCCCCACCTATGATCCGGACACAAACACGGTCTGGTGGTTCAATATTCTCGGCAAGGAATTGCACGAACTGAACCTTTCCACGAACGAGAAGAAAGTGCACGCGCTGCCGATGATGGCAAGCGTGCTTGCGCGCATCGATCCCGCACGCCAACTGCTTGCCACTGAACAGGGTCTCTTCGTCCGCGACATGAAGAGCGGCAACCTGACCTTCTATGCGGCGCTTGAAAGCGACAATCCTGATAACCGTTCGAACGACGGCCGCACGCACCCTTCAGGCGCGCTGTGGATCGGTACGATGAGCAAGCGGGCTGAAAACCGCGCGGGCGCCATCTATCACGTGGCTGGCGGTCGCGTGACCAAGATTTTTGACGGCATCAGCATTCCGAATTCGATCTGTTTCTCGCCGGACGGCACGATTGGTTACTTCACCGACACGCGCCTCAGCCGCCTGATGCGGGTGATGGTTGATCCGCAGACGGGCCTGCCGACCGGCGAGCCGATCGTGCTCGTGGATACCATGGATGAGCAGGGCGGCATCGACGGGTCTGTCGTCGACGCCGACGGATATATCTGGAATGCGCGCTGGGGTGCCGGCACGGTCGATCGATACAGCCCGGACGGCTTGCGCATATCGCGCTACAAGGTCCCGGCAGCGCAACCCTCCTGCCCCGCATTCATTGGACCGAACGGCGATCGTCTTGCGGTCACCACGGCATGGGAAGGACTGGATGACAACGCACGGTCCATGCAACCGCAGGCTGGATCCCTGCTTGAGCTCGAGGTCACGGTGAAGGGGATTTTCGACCCCGCCTACGTGATGTAACCCGACAGCAGTCAGAATCTCCAGGGGCGTCCTCCAAGGCGCCCTTTTTTATTTTTCGATGCATTTGATTGCTGGGAGGCCTGCAGCGTTTACGATAAAAGTTCCACGAAATTAGCAATTTTCGCGCGATTTTTTTGCGGAACCAATAGGAATCCCATTCATTTCGATAGGGAGCCGGCCAGCGAACGCCCAACCGCGAAGGAGGGCAAAGCTGGCTAGAGATCACCCATTGGACTGTAAAGGTAGGTTCGAAATGACACGCAAACTCCTCACAACCGTTGCCGCTGGTGCCCTGTTTGCCACGGCTTTCGCACCGGCGGCATTCTCGCAGAGCACAACCCAGCCGGCTGATCCGAGTGCTCCGGCTACGCAGGCGGCGCCAACCGATCCGGCAGCTCCGCCGAAGGTTCCGGATGCGACTGCTCCGGGTGATGCGGCTCAGGCTCCGGCACCGGCTACGACGACCGATACCGCACAGGCGGGCGGCTCATATCTGACCGAGCAGGCTGCCGACCAGGTAAGCGCCAATACCTATATCGGCCAGTCGGTCTATAATGGCCAGAACGAGAGCATCGGTAACGTCAACGACCTGATAATGAAGAAGGACGGCGGCTTGGTCGCTGCGATCGTCGGTGTCGGCGGCTTCCTCGGTATCGGCGAGAAGAATGTGGCCGTGCCCATGGACAAGATCACGGTCGCTCAGAACACACAGGACGGAAGCGTCAAGCTGACCACTTCCGAGACCGCTGAATCGCTGAAGGCAGCACCTGAATTCAAGACGCTGCAGATGCAATCCGCGGAAAAAGCCCCGGCCCCAGGCGCAATGGACACCACGGCCACGGGTTCAACAACGAACAAGTAAGATACTGCGCAGTGAGTACAGAGTAGCCGGTGGCGTCCGACGGGGCGCCATCGGCGTTTCTATGCGCTGACACGATCGGTCGTATCGCAGTAGTTCTCGTGCAGGAAGCGCAGCGTGGCAATGCCATCGGCGGGCTTGCCGAAGTGATAGCCCTGGCCCATGCCGCAGCCGAGCGAACGGAGCTTAACGGCCTCCGAATAGTCTTCGATGCCTTCCGCAACCACTTCGAGGTCTAGCCCCTCGCACATCGTCAGGATTGCCTTGATGATGTGCTCGGAAGCGCGATCCGAGTTGATCCGCGATACGAAGGCGCGATCGATCTTGATCTTGTCGAACATGAAATCGCGCAGGCGACCGAGGCTCGACTGGCCCGTTCCGAAATCATCCAGCGAGATGCGCACGCCTGCCTGCCGCAGATCGGCGATGATGCGGTTTGCGGTGTCGGCGGACCCCATTACCGCAGTCTCGGTGATTTCCAGTTCGAGCCGATGCGGATCGAACCCGACCCGACCGAGGATCGACAGGATGCTATTGCTCGTACCGGGATCCATCAGCTGGGCCGATGAGAGATTGAAGGAGAGGAAAAGTTCGCGCGGCCAGGAAAGTGCTGCCTCCGCCGCCTTGCGCAGCAACGCCTCTGACAGGGCGTCAATGAAACCGCGTTCCTCGGCAAGCGGGACGAAGACTCCTGGCGAGACAAAACCCAGATCGGGATCATTCCATCGCGCCAAAGCTTCGAAGCCGACCACCTGGCTGTTGGAAAGGGAGACGATCGGTTGAAAATGCACGTCGATCGCGTCGGAGATAATGGCGTTGCGCAGGGCCTGTTCGAGCTGCGTTGCGCGCTTCATTTCCTGCGCGATCTCGCGAGAATAGACCGTGATCTGCCCGCGGCCGCGCCGCTTGGAGCGGTAAAGAGCCGTTTCAGCGCTCTTCAGCAGTTCCTCGAATTCCTCGCCGGCGAATGGATAGATCGAAAAGCCGAACGATGCCGAGAGCCTAACATTGCGGTCGCCGAGATCGTATGGCGCCGACAGGACCTCGCGGATCATCTGGCCGAACTTCTCGGCGCTGGCTCGCTCGAACACGAGCGGCAGGACAAAGGCAAATTCGTCCCCATCATGACGCGTTACAAGCGCACCGTCGGGAATGCAGGCCTTCAGCCGATGGGCAACCTGACAGAGGATTTCATCGCCTGCCGATGAACCGAAGAGATCGTTGATCGGCTTGAAGGAGTCGAGATTTGCGATACCGATCGTAAAGGGTGCAGGATCGCTCGCCCGTTCCGCGGAGATCTGTGCGATCCGATCGCGCATGCGGTAGCGATTGCCGAGACCGGTCAGCGCATCGGTATAGGCCATCGTCTGAAGTTCATTCTGACTTACGGGCATCAAGGGCATTTCAGCCGACATCATCATTCAGACCCAGACTGCACCAACGCCTGGAGGATGGCGGGCAAGTCTTAAAAATTCGATAGTATAGCGTCCACTCAGAAGCCCTATTCTGTCCCCAGATTTAGGGAGTTGACCAGTCTTGTCGGTCACATGCCCGTCAGTCGCATCTCTTCCGCAAGGTACTTGTGAAAGATCGCCTGCAGAATATCCGGACTTACCGGCTTCATGATCACATCATCCATTCCAGCTTTCGCGCATTCAGCTCGGTCGCGCTCAAAGGCTTGGGTCAGGACGCCGATAATCGGCGTTCTTGAGCTGCCGCCTTCCTCGGTCTGGCGGATCAGCCGCGCTGCCTCGAAACCGTTGAGGCCTGGCAGCGATATGTCCATCAGGACGATCTTTGGCTGATGCTCGCTCCAAAGCCGAACCGCTTCATCGCCGCTCGGGGCGATTAGGTAGCGGTAGCCGAGCCCTTCGAGGATCTGCGAGAAGACGATCTGGTTGATGTCATTGTCTTCGGCAACGAGCACGTCGAGCGTCTTCACCTCCTCGACGGTCGTGATCTCCCAATCAGTGTCGATGCCGTCGGCGGTTTGGCCACGATTGCTGCGATTGAAGTGCCGGGCGATCTGGAATGTCAGTTCATTGGCTAGCTGGAAGCCGTCCATGACAAGTGCCGGGATGCCGTACTGTTCGGCCAGTTCCAGGCAGCGCATTCCAAGCTGGTTGTCGATGACGAGCAGGTCGAGCGCGATACCCGAGGAGCTGGCGATCTCAAGGAAGTGCTCTTCTTCGTCCTCTCCGCGGACCGAGCAGGCCTCGAAGCCGTACTTGGCCAGCGTCCGCAAGGCTGCTCCCTCCGCGACGACGTCAGAGGTTACCACCAGGATCTTGCGGCCCGAAAAGTTCTCCGGGACGATGGCCTCCATTGCCGCCGGTTCGCGCCGTTCACCGCTGGCGCTCATCGGAACGTAGGCGCGCCGATAGGAGCTCTTGCTTGAAGTTGTGACCGTCGATGCAAGCCGGAATTCATCGAGATCAGCGCCGTCGCGTGGCAGGTCCTGCATGGTCGAGACGAGGAAGTAGCGTCCCGGCTTACCGATGCGATGCTTGCGTGTGACGATGTCCCGTTCCACGCCGTCGCGGGAGACTTGCCGCTGGCGCGAGATCGACATTTCGCCGGTCTCGAGGACGTGTCGGTCGCTCTCCTCGAAACGCTGGGCGACCTCCGCCGAAAAGAGGTCGCCGCTCTTGCGGCCGAGCACCTCATCGACGGTCGTCTGGTACTTCTCGCAGAAGGCGATGTTGACGGCGACGTAGTTCAGATTGCGGTCCTTGACGAAGAGCGGAAACGGCAGGTTATCGAGGATGTCCTCGGTGAGCTGCACGCGCTCGAGATCGGAGCGCCACTGCTCCTCGCGTTTCTTTGCCTCGGAGATGTCCTGGATGACAGAGACGCCATAGCCGCTTGCAAGACGCCTCTTGCCGAACCGGATCCAGCGATCCGTACCGTGCCGTTCGACGGCTTCGAAACGCTCTCGCCAATGCGTGGCGATCTTCTGGGACAGCCAATCCTCACGGCTCATCGCACCCTGGTTACCGACCGACTGCGTGCGGATGCCGGTATCATAGATGGCGCCCAGATAGTCGCGCAACCGCGTACCCGGTTTCAGCATGGTCTCTGATATGGGGAAAAAGTCGAGAACCTGACGGCTCGCGAAGATTATGTGATCGGTCTTGTCATAGATGACAACGGTGGCCGCAAGGCCGTCGCAGACCGCGTCGAACAGCGCCGCCTGCAGACCTGCGTCAGCCGGCATGTCGCCACTCACAGATGATGTGTCCGCTTTTTCGAAGCCGGCACTCATTCTTACGCGTCCCACATCTGTCCGACTGAAACCCCAGTCCTCGGAAGTTGCAAAATGGCATTTTTGTCTTAAGGCGCGCTTAACGTTAAGCAGGCCGAACTAGGGCGTGCAGAACTGGCAAACAACCATGCTTTCGCCCTTCCCTCGGCCCCGCGAATCCAAGAGAATAGGCGCATGGCCATCAGACAGCTTTCAGAGACCCTCATCAACCAGATCGCGGCCGGCGAAGTCATCGAACGGCCGGCGAGCGCCGCCAAGGAGTTGATCGAGAACGCCCTCGATGCGGGCGCGACGCGCATCGAGGTTGCAACATCGGGCGGCGGCAAAAGCCTGCTGCGGGTTTCCGACAACGGCTCCGGCATGGATGGCGCCGACCTCGAACTCGCGGTGCGACGGCACTGTACCTCGAAGATATCCGACACCCTCGACGATATCCGCACGCTCGGCTTTCGCGGCGAAGCACTGCCATCGATCGGCTCGGTGGCGCGGCTCAGTATTTCCAGCCGGCGGCGGGACAGCGCAGGCGGCAGCGAGATCGCCGTCGAAGGGGGGAGGATCCGGCATGTCAGGCCATCAGCCGCCAATCCGGGCACCATCGTCGAGGTCCGCGATCTCTTCTTCGCGACCCCCGCCCGCCTGAAATTCCTCAAGACCGAGAAGGCCGAGGCTGCTGCGATCACCGAGGTCGTCAAGCGGATGGCGATTGCCTTTCCTGGCGTGCGTTTCGTCCTTTCGGGAACCGACCGCACGACGCTGGAATTGCCGGCGACGGGCGACGATCATCTGGCCCGTATGGGGCAAATCCTCGGCAAGGATTTTCGCGACAACGCCATTGAGATCGACGCCGAGCGCGAAGGCATATCGCTGACCGGCTTTACCGGCGTGCCGACCTTCAACCGCGGCAACTCCGCTCATCAATACGCCTTCGTCAACGGCCGCCCTGTGCAGGACAAGCTCATCCTGTCGGCAATCCGCGGCGCCTATGCGGAGACGATCCCCGCTGGCCGTTACCCGGTCGCCGTGCTTGCGATCAGGCTCGACCCGGCTTTGGTCGATGTCAACGTGCATCCCGCCAAATCGGATGTACGCTTCCGTGATCCGCAGCTGGTTCGTGGCCTGATTGTCGGCGCGGTGCGCGAGGCGCTGGCGCGCGACGGCAGTCGGGCTGCGACGACGGGGGCGGACGGGATGCTGCGTTCCTTCCGGCCGGGTTTCCAGCCAGGCGCTCAGCGACCGCAGCAACCATGGTCGCCCGCAACCTCGCCTTCGCGCCCTTTCCATCCGGCGGCGAACAACGCTTTCAGCGAGCGCCCTCAGGCATCGTTCGATGGGCTTGCAGCACCGACGGCGCGCAGCGATGCCGCGCCGCCGCCAACGCCGCAAGCGGCGGAGGAGCCGCCGCAGCACTATCCGTTGGGTGCCGCCCGAGCGCAAATCCATGAAAACTACATCGTGGCGCAGACGAACGATGGCCTCGTGATCGTCGACCAGCACGCGGCGCATGAGCGCCTGGTGTTCGAAGCGATGCGCAAGGCGTTGCATTCGAAGCGACTTGCCTCGCAGGTACTCCTCATTCCCGAGATCATCGATCTGCCGGAAGAGGATTGCGACCGCCTGATGCAGTTTTCGGCCGAGTTCGGCGAACTCGGGCTTGCGATCGAACGCTTCGGTCCGGGCGCCATCGCCGTGCGTGAGACGCCTGCAATGTTGGGCGAAGTGGACGCCGCGGGGCTCATCCGGCAGCTCGCCGACGAGATCGCCGAGTGGGATACTGCTTCCGGCCTGTCGGCCAAGCTCGAATACGTGGCCGCGACGATGGCCTGTCACGGATCGGTCCGTTCAGGACGGCGGCTGCGCCCGGAAGAAATGAACGCGCTCCTGCGCCAGATGGAAGTCACGCCGGGTTCCGGACAGTGCAACCACGGACGGCCGACCTATATCGAGCTTAAGCTCTCGGATATTGAACGCTTGTTCGGCCGTAGCTGAAAAAGCTGGAAAAGGCCGGCGCGGCGCGTTATGGCAAGGCTGTGACAGGCCGCAAGGAAACGGAGCACATGAATTTGTTCGAGGGAAATGGAAACCGCGAAGCGCAGATACGCTATCTCGATGCGGATTTTCAGATCCTGTCGCCGGGCTCCTATGTGGTCTGCGCGATTACCGGAAAGCAGATCCCGCTCGACGAGTTGCGCTACTGGAGCGTCGCGCGTCAGGAGCCCTATGCCGACGCCGTTACCTCGCTCGAGGCGGACAAGCGCGCTGGCGTGTTGCCCACCCAGAAACGTTGACGACCCGAAATCGCCGAGCTTTCGTAGCGCACGCTAATTCTGCCCTTCCTTCAGTCGACGGTTGCGGCAGGCGCCGATCGCGCGCTCGATGACAAGCGCCGGCGCCAGAGGATCGGCGAACGCCATCTCCACCTCGATCACACGGCATTTGGCCGCAAGCGCCTCTGCCTTGCCATGGTGGCCGGCGAGGCGCACGAAATCCTTCGAGGTGGTCACGATCTGAAGGCCGTCGCGCTCCGCCGTTGAAAGGATGTCGTCAATTTCGTCATCCGTCAGGTGCTCGTGATCGCCGAACGAGCGGCGGGCCGCAATTTGCGCCCCGGTGGATTCGACCGTGCGGAAGAATTTCGACGGGTCGGCAATGCCTGCGAAAGCCAGTACTTTCTGGCCAGAAAGATCGGCGCTGTCGCACACTTTCAGCGAGGCCGTGAAATAGGGCTTGGCGGCACGCGCGGCGATCCGAACGATATTGTCGGCGGCCTCTCCGGCGCCGACCTTCAGGAGCGCCGTCGCGTGGCGAAGCTGCTGGCGAATGGGGGCCCGCACAGGACCGCCCGGAACGATATGACCGTTTCCCAGCCCTCGCGTCGCATCAATGACCAGCAAGGCGTAGTCAATTGCCAGTCGCGCGCTCTGGAAGCCGTCATCCATGATGATGAGGTCGACGCCCTCCTTGACGAGGCGCTGTGCACCTTCGACGCGGCGGCGAGAGATCACCGTCAGGGCTTCGCGGGCGAGAAGAAGCGGTTCGTCGCCGACTGCAAGGGCGCGGTGATGCGCCGGATCGACGACCGTCGTGACATCCAGGGATCCGCCATAGCCGCGGCTCAGGAATCCTGGGGTCAACCCCTTCGCTTTGGCTGCGCGGGCGATCGTCAGCGCCGTTGGTGTCTTGCCTGCCCCGCCAACAGTGAAATTGCCGACGCAGATGACTGGCACCGGGACCGACGCTCGCTTCGCATTGGCCATGCGGTAGCCGGCAATACGCCCGTAAAGGAAGGAAATCGGATAGAGCGTCCAGGCACGCCAATCGGCTTTCGACCACCAGAAGGGTGGCGCTTCGGATACCATTTTCCCCGCCCTGCCTTTCGGACCCCGCGCGTCATGCTGACGGGTTATGTCCTCGACCGGGCGAAAAGAGAGGGTAATTTTCAAGAAAAAGCAAGCCCTTGGTCAATCAGACAAGCTGGAGGTCGGGCAGCAGGCCCTCAAGCTCGGTGATGTCATTCAGGCAATAGTCGGAGGCGGCTGCGAGCGTCTCCCGCGATCCCGTGCCTGTCAGAACAGATACCGTGACGCCGACCTTGGCGTTCCGGCCCATATGAAGGTCATGATTGTTGTCACCGACGACAGCAATCTCGGCAGGATCAAGGCCGGTCGCCGCACAGAAGCCGAGTACCATCCCGGGCTCCGGTTTCGTGCCGAAGCCGCTGTCGTACCCCGCCACGTAATCTATGAACGGAGCAAAGCCGAAACGTTGGGCGGTCTGCCTGATCGAGCGCTCGTTGTCACTTGAGGCGACGCCGAGGCGAAAGCCGCGCGCGTGCAGGCGACCAAAGAACGCCGCGAGATCGGTGACCGCGACGGAAAAATCGGCGGCGTGCGAAAAGAGGTCGTCCAGCTTGATCGTGAGCTCGATGACGTCGAGGCGCGAGCCGGCCCCGACCAACCCTTCGGCGATCTGGCGTGTATTGCCAGCAGCAAGCAGACTGTCTGGAACGATGTGGCCACTGACCGGATCCATCCCGCAGGCAAGCAACAGCTGGTCGGCAAGAGCAGGATCTCCCTCCGAAGCGATGCGCGCCAGCTCGCGATTCACCGGAAGCCAGCTCTCGTCATAATCGAGAAGCGTACCATCCTTGTCGAAGAGAATGCCCTTGATTGCCTGCATGCCCGCCCCCTTCAGCGCTGCATCGCCGTCTTCGGCAGCAGCCTCGCCTTCACCGTCAGCGGATTGATATAGGGTTCAAGGCCCTTCACCGTCGCCGTCAACGCACCGCGCATCTCTTGCACGGTGGCGATCCCGGCGTCGATCATCTTGCGCCGTGCCTCGTCGTTGGTAAGCAAGTAATGGACGCCCTTGGCAAGCATCTCTGTGTCGCGCACCATCCGGGCGCTGCCCCTGCGCGCCAGCTTCTGATAGGCTTCGCGGAAATTCTGCACGTTGCTACCTGACAGCACCGCGCAGCCAAGCATTGCCGGTTCCAGAGGATTTTGCCCTCCCTCGGCAAACAGCGAGCGCCCGACGAAGGCGACCTCGGTCAGGCGCAGGTAGAGGCCCATTTCACCGATCGTATCTCCGAGGAAGACATCGACATCCGGTGTGAGCATATCGCCGCGCGTGCGGCGGGCCACCTTGAGACCCAGCTTGACGAGCTCGGCCTCCACCTCATCGGCACGTTCGGGATGGCGCGGGACAATAATCGTCAGCTGCGCGTTTCGCTCCTTCAACGCACGATGGACGATACCTGCCGCCTTTTCCTCACCGTCGAAAGTGGAGATGGCCGCCCAGGTCTTGCGGTCGCCAAGCTGTTTCTTGTAGCCGGCGAAGACGGCAGCGTCGTAAGGCGGGACGTCGGTATCGACCTTCAGATTGCCCGACATCATGACGTGGCGCGCGCCGAGATCGCGAAAGCGCTCCGCGTCGACATCGGACTGCGCAATCACGAGCGCCAGGTTTTCAAACAGGGCTTCGGCAAGTGCGGGGCGCCGGCTCCAACGCTCGAAGGAACGGTCCGACATGCGGGCGTTGACGAGTATCTGCGGGATGCGACGCCGGCCAAGCTCCATCAGGGTCGCCGGCCAAATTTCGGACTCGGCGATCAGCGCGCAGTCCGGCTGCCAGTATTCGAGGAAGCGGCTGACGGCCGGTTTCAGGTCGAGCGGCACATACTGGTGGATCGCTTCATTGCCGAGACGCTCCGCGGCCAGCTTGGCGGAGGTCATCGTTCCGGTCGTCAGAATGACGTGGATATCGCGGCGGCGAATTTCGCGGATCAACGGAATGACCGCGTTGGTTTCACCAACGCTCGCCGCATGGAACCACACCAGGGGTCCGGCTGGACGATCGGCGCTGGCATAGCCCGAACGCTCCAGGCGGCGCGTGCGATCTTCCTTACCCTTGGCTGCCCGATAGGCCAGGTATCCGCCGACGCACGGGGTCAGCAACGTCCCCGCTGCCTGATAGGCGCCCAGCGCAAACCGCGCCATGCGACCACTCATCTGCCAATTCTCCGATCGCAAATGATCGACATCAACCCATTCCCTATTATTGTTGCGGCCAAATGGCCGATCAGTTTGTCCAGAATGCGTCAGGCAATCGGTCGGCGGCTATCGACACCAGTCGCCACCGTGGGAGGGTTACTGCGCAGACTTGTTTTCCGGATCCAGCAAGCGATGCATGTGGACGATGAAATAGCGCATGTGGGCGTTGTCGACGGTCGACTGAGCCTTGGCCTTCCAAGCTGTCAGGGCGCTGGCGTAGTCCGGATAAATGCCGACGATATCCAGGTCTTTCAAGTCCCGGAACTGAACGTCTTCCAGGCTTTCCAGTTCGCCGCCGAATACGAGATGCAGGAGCTGCTTTTTGCCGCTGGATTCAGTCATTTTCTTCTCTTTCTGCTCTGTTCTCCCCCACAGTGTCATCTGAGGGATTTTGACGGAAACGTCAACTGCCTCGTCGCTGAGCGATCCCTGATAGCAGATCGGCAAGCCGCGCTGGCGCGGCTGCGCAAAGCTCGCCATGGCTGATCTGCTCGCGATTATAAAGCGGCACGTTGCCCTGCAGATCCACCAGCCGGCCACCGGCGCATTGCAGTATCAGATCAGCGGCCGCGAGATCCCAATCGTGGGAGTTATGCTTGATGAAGGTTCCGTCAAGCCGGCCGTCTGCCACCATGGCGATGCGGTAAGCAAGAGACGGCACATGCCGGACACGTTCGATGCGATTTTTAAGCGCGTCCGGGAACGCCTTCAGCACGTCCTCGGCGATGGCAAAGCGTCCAGGTGTTTCGAGAGCTGTCGTCGAAACGACGATCGGCCGGCCATTCTTCAGGGCAGTGCCGCCTTCTGCAGCCTCGTAGAGTTCTTCGAGAGCGGGAGCGTAGAGGACGCCGGCGACAGGGCGCCCACGGCGCACAACCGCGACACTGACGCACCAGAGGTCCTGACCCGCCAGGAATGCCCGAGTGCCGTCGATCGGATCGATGATGAACAACGTGTCCTTCGACAGGCGCTCGGCGTCGTCGTCGGTTTCTTCGGAAAGCCAACCATAGTCCGGCCTAGCCGCGCGGAGAATGGATTCCAGCTTTTTGTTGGCCGCAAAATCGGCGGCGCTCACGGGCGATCGGCCCTCGTTCTTCCACCAGACCTCTGGCGATTGATTGAAGTAGCCGAGTGCGACGGTACCGGCCTGCCTGGCGGCATCGGCGATCAGCTCCAGATCGCTCCGCCAGAGGGCTGTGTCCACGTCAGTCATTTCGGCAATCCAATCCTTCAGCGCCCGGCGAGCGTCATTCCTTCGATCGCAAGCGTCGGAGCGGCGACACCGAACTTGCGGTCGATGTCGTTTGCAGGCGTCACCCGCATGAACATGTCCTTGAGGTTCGACGCGATCGTCACTTCCGATACGGCAAAGGTCAGTTCGCCGTTTTCGATCCAGAAGCCGGTCGCGCCGCGGCTATATTCACCGGTGATCATATTGACGCCCTGGCCGATCAATTCCGTAACGTAAAAACCGTTGCCGACGCTGCGGATCAATTCCTCCGGCGAGATGTCACCCGGCTCGAGAGCAAGGTTCGTCGCTGAGGGCGTCACCGAATTGCCGCCGCGCACGCCGCGGCCATTGGTTTCAAAGCCGATTTCACGGGCCGTCGACGTGGAGAGGAACCAATGATTGAGGACACCGTCCTCGATCATCAGCAACCGCTCACCCGATACGCCCTCGCCATCGAAGGGGCGCGACGACGGACCGCGGACGATGAGCGGATCGTCCGAGATCGAAAGCCCCGACTTCAGTACCTGCTGGCCCATCTTGTCGCGCAGGAAGCTCGTCTTGCGGGCAACAGAGGCGCCGTTGATTGCTCCGGCAATATGGCCAACAAAGCCGCGGGCGACGCGGGGATCAAAGACGACCGTGATGTCCTTGCCAGTGTCCACCTGACGCGGGTTGATGCGTTTGACCGTTCGCTCGCCTGCCCGACGGCCGATCTCCGCGGCATCATCCAACTCGCCGAAATAGATCCGGCTGTCGAAATCGTAATCGCGCTCCATGGCCGTGCCTTCGCCGGCAATGACGCTGACGGACCTACCAAAGCGCGAGGCCATGTAACTGCCTTCGAAGCCGTGGGAGGTGACGAGAACAAGGCCGCCCATGCCGGCCGAAGCCCCAGCACCGGACGAATTCGTGACGCCCTTGACCGCAAGTGCCGCGGCCTCCGCCTCGAGGGCTGCTTCGCGGAGTTGGTCGGACGAAACCTCTGTCGTATCGAGAAGCTCAAGGTCCGGGTAGGACTTTGCCAGCCTGTCCTCGTCCGCCAGGCAGGCGAACGGATCTTCCGGGGAAACCCTGGCCATCGCCACGGCGCGCTCGGCCAGAGCAGCAAGATCAAAGCCCGGATTGGCGGAGACGCTGGCAACGCGCTTGCCTACGAAGACGCGCAGAGAGAAATCATCGCTTTCCGACGATTCCGTGCCCTCGACCTTGCCGAGGCGCACGCTGACCGATTGCGAGCGGGAGCGAACGATCACCGCATCGGCGGCGTCGGCTCCAGCCTTCTTTGCCAGGTCGATCAGTTGGCTTGCGCGGGAAAGAAGCGTCGAGGAGTCGATTTCTGAGGACATGATTTGGCCTTTCCTTCGCGTTCCATTTATTGTGCACTACGAAAAGCATCAAGGCCGCGCGCGCCGATTCTTTTGCCCGTCGCTTGCATGCCTCCCCGCATTGAAAGAAAATCGCCTGATGTCAGAGCCCAATACCTTTTTCACCGAGACGATCCTTTTGCTCGGTGGCGCCGTGGTTTCGGCGCCTATCTTCAAGCGCCTCGGGCTCGGCACGGTGCTCGGCTATCTTGCCGCCGGCGTCGTCATCGGGCCGATCTTTCACGGATTGACGGATGGTGAAGAGATCCTTGGCGTTGCCGAACTCGGCGTCGTCTTCCTGCTGTTCATCATCGGGCTGGAGCTGAAGCCCACGCGCCTCTGGCAGATGCGGCGCGACATCTTCGGACTCGGGACCGCACAGGTGGTTGCGACAGGCCTTTTACTGACGCTCCTGACCTATCTCTCCGGCGTTCTCGACTGGCGAGGGAGCATTGTCGCGGGCTTCGGGCTGGCGCTCTCCTCCACCGCCTTTGCGATGCAGATTCTGGAGGACGAAGGCGACGTGAATACCCGCTACGGGCAACGTTCGTTCTCGATGCTGCTGTTTCAGGACCTCGCCATCGTGCCGCTGCTTGCCCTGATCAGCATCCTCGACGGAGGCAAGGGCAGTGGAACGCCCCTGCTGGACTTTGCGATTGCCATCGCGGCAGTCGCCGCGATGATCGTCATGGGACGCTATCTGCTCACGCCGCTCTTTCAGATCATCGCCCGCACCGGCGCCCGCGAGGCAATGATCGCGGCGGCTCTCTTCGTGGTGATGGGGGCGGCAAGCCTGATGCAGCTTGCCGGACTGTCGATGGCGATGGGCGCCTTCCTGTCAGGCGTTATGCTCGCCGAGTCCTCCTACCGCCATGAACTGGAGGCAGATATCGAGCCCTTCCGCGGCGTGTTGCTCGCTATCTTCTTCATAGCGGTCGGCCTTTCGATCCAGCTGGAAGTGCTCAGAGACAACGCGCTCTTCATCATCTTTGCCGTGCCTGTCGTCATGGCAACGAAGGCTCTCGTCATCTACATCCTCTGCCGCGCGACAGGTTCGAACCACAACGACGCCATTCGCATTGCATTCCTGCTACCGCAGGGCGGAGAATTCGGCTTCGTCCTTTTCTCCGCAGCCGGCGTTGCCGGTTTGATGCCAACGAGCACCGCCTCGCTTCTGATTGCGATCGTCACCCTTTCGATGGCACTCACACCGATCGGAACGATCCTTTCCAAGCGATTGCTGAAGGCCGACGAGGCGGAAGAACTGGATGAAGACTTCGAAGGTGCAGGTGCCGACGTACTGATGGTCGGTTTCTCGCGTTTCGGCCAAATCGCGGCCCAGATCCTTCTCGCCGGCGGGCGCGATGTGACCGTCATCGATTTTTCGGCTGATCGCATCCGCCAGGCTTCGTCCTTCGGCTTCCGCATCTATTTCGGCGACGGGGCACGCATGGATGTGCTCCGTGCCGCCGGCATCGATCGCGCGAAGATCGTCGTCGTGTGCACGCAGAAGCGGGAGACGACCGACAAGATCGTCGAGCTGGTGCAGGCCGAATATCCGCATGCCAAGCTCTTCGTACGCTCCTACGATCGCATCCATTCGATCGCGCTGCGCAATCTCAACGTCGACTACGAACTGCGTGAAACGCTGGAATCCGGCTTGCTCTTCGGCCGCCGCACGCTCGAGGCACTGGGTGTCGGTGAAGCTGAGGCTTACGAGATCGGCGAGGATATCCGCAAGCGCGATGAGGCGCGCCTCGTGCTTCAGGTCTCGGAGGGACTGCAGGCCGGCCGCGACATGCTGTTCTCTCAGCCGGTCAAACCTGAGCCGCTCATGAAGCCGAAGCGCACCGTGGACCTCGATGAGGACCCGCTGGCCGGCACGGCAGATGCGACAGCGGGCGCTTAGGGCCTTTCAGACATCCCCGGACGAGGCGCCCGGCCCGGAAACCTAGTGTCGGAGCCTCAACACAAACCGTCACGATACACCCTCCAGATATCGATGGGCAGTTTGCATCCACTCGTTGCCAACCCCGTTGATTTGAGGGAGTATCCGGCTCTGGCCCCTGAGGCCCGCGCAGTCTCGATGAGAGGACAATGCCATGCCTCAACGCTATCTTCTGGCCACCTTGGCCATCGTGCTCCTGGCCCTATCAGCGTGCTCGACCACCGGCTCGGGTGCAGGCAATACGACCTACGCCACCCCCGCGGGGATTGGCCCCGTTCGAGGCAGCGGAATTAACGGTTACTAATCGAATGCAGGTGCCGCCCCTTAAGAGGCGATCCGCGCCTCGATCTCGCGATCGAGGGCGTACTTCAGTTCGTCCTTGATGCCTGCTGACATCGACAGGACTTCACGCGCCTTGAGGAAATCCATCACGCCGATGCGCCCGACCGCCGGGCGCAGGAAGATATGCGGTGCCTGAAGCCGCAGCTTCAGGGAAATCGCCGTCTGCATCATCAGCTGGCCGGAGCCGAAGATGCTCTCCATCCGGTTTGGAATATGGGTGCCATCGCCCTCGGGCGCGCCGACGACATCGATGCCGATGACGATGTCGGCGTGGTCCATCAGGCATTCGTAAGGGACGGGATTGCTGATGCCGCCATCGATCATCACGCGCCCGTGCAACCGCACCGGCATGAAGACTGCCGGGATTGCCGAGGACGCCGCCAGCGCCGGGAACAGCGCGCCGTGACTCGTCAGTACCTCGCACTGGCCGTAATAATCGGTGGCCGTCACGGTCATCGGGATCGGCAGATCCTCGAAACGATCCGGCAGGTCGGCGGGCAGGAAGGCTTTCAGGATACGCTCGAGATTGAACTGGCCGATGCGTACGCCGTTTGCGACGGCATCGCGCACCGTCTGCGGACGCAGGCCCCAAAGGCGGCTGACGACCGCGGCCTTGTTGCCGACCGTCATCATCACATGCTCGCGGATGGCTTCGCCCGTCATTCCTGCCGCCATGCCGGCTCCCATGATCGAGCCGATCGACGACCCTGCAATCGCCACGGGGCGAATACCGAGCTCATCCAGCGTTTCGATGATGTGGATGTGAGACAGGCCGCGCGCGCCGCCACCGCCGAAGGCAACCGCGACGGTTGGTGTCGCCCGGCCGGAGGTGTCGCGGGGGGCAGGCAACTCGGTTTCGATCTTCTCTGCCTGCTGCACCGCTGCCCCCGATTTCCGCCGCCCTATTCGGGCTGATAGCGGAAGAAATGAACCTTGGTATCGCCGAATATCCGGCTTTCCAGGAAAAGATAGGAAGGGTCGACCGAAACGGCAACGTCAGCGCGTTCCTCAAGCACAGAGATTGCGCCCGGTTGCAACCAGCCGCCCTTGGCGGCAGCGGCCATCGCCTTTTCGCCAAGCCCCTTGCCATAGGGCGGGTCGGCAAACAGCATCTGGAAAGGCTCGAGGTTACCGACGCTGCCGAGATCGGTGGCGTCGCGCCTCAGGATGCGCGTCCTGCCATGCAGGCCGAGCGCATCGATGTTTTCCCAGAGCAGGCCCCTGCCCTCGACGCTGTTTTCGACGAACAGCGCGTGCCGACACCCGCGGGAGACGGCTTCGAGGCCAACCGCGCCGGTACCGGCAAAGAGGTCCAATATCCGGGTGCCATCGACGCATTCCGGATAGGCATGGCTTAGAATGTTGAACAGGCTCTCACGCGTCCGGTCGGCAGTCGGCCGGATGTCGTTTGACTTTGGTACGGCAAGCGGCCGTCCGCGAAACTCACCGCCGACGATCCGCACCGCGTCCTATTCCCTTTCCTTTTGGTCCACCCCGCGACGGTCCACCCGAAGGCTTGCCACCGCCGCCCGGCCTGTCGCCCTTCGGCTTGCTGGAGAAAGACTTGCCGCCACCGGGCTTGCCGCCGCCGAAGCTCTTGCCGCGCGGCTTGTCGCCAAATGACTTCCCGGCCGGACGCTCTGAACGAGCCTCGCCCGAAAAGCTCTTGGCACGAGGACGCTCGTCACCTTCGGCGCGCGGAGGACGATCCCCGCGTGGCTTGCCGCCGAACGGTCGGTCGCCACGTGGAGGACGGTCTCCGAATGAACGGTCGCCGCGAGGACGATCCCCGAACGAACGCGGACGCTCCTCGCCCTCTTCGCGTGGCTTGCGATCACCACGGGGGCGGTCCGAGAACGGACGGTCGCCGCGCGAAGGGCGATCGCCATGCGGTCTGTCGCCACGAGCGGGACGGTCACCGAACGAGCGTTCGCCGCGAGGGCGATCCCCGAACGAACGCGGACGCTCGTCGCCCTCTTCGCGTGGCTTGCGATCACCACGGGGGCGGTCGGAGAACGGACGGTCGCCGCGTGAAGGGCGATCCCCGAAGGAGCGCTCACCGCGAGCCGGGCGGTCCCCGAAGGAACGCTTGCGGCCGAAACCTTCGTCCCCTTCATCCTTGGGCTTGCGAACGATCTCGCTGGAACGGATCCACTCGCCCTCGTCATCGCGGGCGCGGTTGATCTGAACGCGTGGCCGGTCGTCACCGTGACGCTCCGGTTTCGCGGAAGCTGGGGCCTCGCCGCGCCTGCGGGCCGTCTTGGCGTTCTTCTCGGCCTTGGCGGCTGCCTTTTCGCCGAGAGGGCGAGCGCCGGGAGCCATCCAGACGTTGGCGTTGCGGCGGCTGCCTAGCGCCGGACGCTTCGGACGATCATCGTCATTGCGGCCACCCTCGCGGCGGTCGTCACGGCGATCATCGCGGCGGTCATCACGCTTGGTGTCGAGGCGGCTCAGCGCACGCTCGCGCTTGTCCTCAGGCTTGTGGGGGCGCTCACGGCGCTCCGGCTTTGCCTCTACCTCTTCGTCGGCGGCAACGGCCGGCGAGTTGTAGATCGGCGCGTCGAAATTGGCCTTCGCATCCTCGATCAGGCGTGGGCCGAGCTGGTCGCGCAAGGTGCGTCCACGCACTTCGACCACGTCACGCTCAGGCAGGTCGCCGAGCTGGAAGGGGCCGTAGGAGATGCGGATCAGACGATTGACGTCGAGACCGAGCGCGCCGAGCACGTTCTTGATTTCGCGGTTCTTGCCTTCGCGAAGGCCCATGGTGAGCCAGACGTTCGAGCCCTGCGTGCGATCCAGCGTCGCCTCGATCGAGCCGTAGAGAACGCCCTCGACGGCAATCCCGTCCTTGAGCTTGTCGAGCGCGTCCTGATCAATCTCGCCATGGGCGCGCACGCGGTAGCGGCGCAGCCAGCCTGTGGTCGGCAGTTCCAGCGCGCGGGCAAGGCCCCCGTCGTTGGTCAAAAGCAGCAGGCCTTCGGTGTTGATGTCGAGGCGGCCGATCGACATGACGCGCGGCAGATCATCCGGCAGGTTGTCGAAAACGGTCGGGCGACCTTCCGGATCGGCGTTCGTGGTCACGAGGCCGGCCGGCTTGTGATAGAGCCAGAGCCTGGTTCGCTCGATGCCGCGGATCGGAACACCATCGACTTCGATCTTGTCCGTGAGCGTCACGTTGACGACGGGGGTTTCCAAGATCTTGCCGTTGAGCTTGACGCGGCCGTCCATGATCATGCGCTCGATATCGCGGCGCGAGGCAACGCCGGCGCGTGCCATCACCTTCGAGATACGCTCGGCCTTGCCATCGCTCTCGGCGACGTCGCTTGCCTCGGCCTTGGCGAGCGGCTTTGCCGGCTTCTCGCCGGATTTCGGGCCGGCATTGCGCGGGGATGGCTTGCCGCCTGGCCGTTTTGGCTTGTCTTTGAATGTCATTTGTTGTTTGCCTGCCTTTTGGGGCCTTCCTATCAGGTCGCGCCCCTGCGGTTAAGTGGAAATTGTCGGATCGTGAAGACAAATCAATTTATGGAGTTGGCGCTCGAGCAGGCCCGCGCAGCCGGAGAACGGGGCGAAGTGCCGATCGGAGCGGTCCTTGTGCTTGACGGCAGCGTGATCGCAGCGTCCGGCAACCGCACACGCGAGCTCAACGATGTCACCGCCCACGCCGAAATTGCCGTCATTCGAATGGCTTGCGAGGAACTCGGCCAGGAGCGGCTGACGGGCGCCGACCTCTATGTGACGCTGGAGCCCTGTACGATGTGCGCGACCGCCATTTCCTTCGCGCGCATTCGCAGACTGTACTACGGTGCGGAAGACCCGAAGGGCGGCGCCGTCGACAACGGCGTGCGCTTCTATGCACAGCCAACCTGCCATCACGCGCCCGAGGTGTATTCCGGTTTACAGGAGACGACATCCGCGGATATCCTGCGGGCGTTCTTTGCGCAGAAACGGGACGTGCCATGACATTGCTTGCCGGCGAATTCACTTTCATGATCGCCGTCGCAATCTATGGCTACTACAGGATTGCGCCCGACAGTGGCGCTATTCCGATGCAATGGTCACTTTCGGGAAGCGTGAACTGGTCAGCACCGCGGCTGGTCGCGTTTGCCTTCATACCAGTCCTTGCACTTGCGGCGACGCTGCTTGTCGCATCGAGCGCGATCATCGATCCATGGAGCCTCGGCCTGGTCGGCGGGATCCTTCTTGCCTGCCAGATTCTTCACATTGTGCTGGTTGACCGGTGGTCAAAAGCAAAGCGGGGCTGACTGCCCCGCTGAAGACCTACTGAAGGAGGTTCCACCACTGCTTGCCTGAACCGGCGATTGCAGCTTCCTTCTTTTTCTTCTTCGCCTTCTTCAGCTCCGGTTCGCCGACATCGTCCAGCTTCGTGGGGTCGTCGACCTGACGATATTCGGTCGGCGGATCCGAGATGTAACGACGATCGGTATAGGTGCCCTTCTGGGCGGCGCGGGCCTCGCGATACGCCTTGGTCTGGGCTTCCGTCGTCTGCCGGCCGCCTTCAACCTTGTCGCTTGCGAGCGGCGAGCGGTAATTCGGGTTATCGCTGTTCTCGTCGGCTTCCTTGACCAAGCGCGCGCGGGTCTCTTCCGGGGATTCGATCCACTGCGGATTTTCCTTGCTGGCAATGCTCTGCTGCGGCTCGACAAGGGCCTCCTTGGAGGCCGCAGACGGCAGAACCAGGCCTGGACGCGCGCTGTACTTGACGCCCTTGTTCTTCGGTCCGTCGCCGGTGATGGAAACGGACTGGCCGATATCGTCGGTCAACTGCTCCATGGCGGTCTTGTCCGTACCGTAGCGGGGGCTTCCCATGCAGCCGGTGATCATCGAGCCGCCTGCCACAGCAACTGTCAGGCAGACGCCCGCACGGAACCAACGCGTTGATAACATGAAAACCCTTCCAGCCATGCCGGTGCAATCGTCGCCCTACCGGACATTCGTCCCCCTGACGCAAAAATCCGGCCATTTTCAGGCAGCTTTTACCGGATGAACCACAATTAGGCAATTCACCCGGCAATATTCTTCAGTTTTGCACCGCTAGTTCGCGCAATGCGGCCGCATCGCGGGCTGAGACATCGGGATACTCGGAGTCCGAGCCAACGTCCGTCGTGATCCGCCAGGAGCGAGCGCATTTCGTGCCCTCGGCCAGTTTCGGCTCGACGCTGACACCGGGCACCTCCGGCAGGCGGAAAGCATCGGCCGGCCCTTCCGTGCCGTCGATGACGATGCCGGACGTGATGCAGATCTCTTCGAAGTCCTGACCGTCCAATGCCTTCAGAAGCTCCACATCGGCGACGTGCACGACAGGTGCAGCCTCCAGCGAGGAACCGATCCGCTTGTCCTTGCGCTCGATTTCGAGAGCGCCTGTCACAACCGTGCGAACGGCGCGGATCTTCTTCCACTTCTCAGCCAGAGCCTCGTTCTTCCATTCCGCCGGAACGGTCGGGAACTGCTCGAGGTGAACCGAAACGGCCGAAGGATTGCGCGACAGCCAAGCCTCTTCCGTCGTGAACGGCAGCATCGGCGCCAGCCATGTCACCATGCACTCGAAGATATTGCGGATGACATGAAGGGCCGAACGACGGCGCAGGCTCGACGGCGCATCGCAGTAGAGTGCATCCTTGCGGACGTCGAAGTAGAAGGCCGAGAGTTCGACGTTCGCAAAGTCGATGAGCGCGCGGGCGATCTTCTTGAACTCGAATGCGTCGTAGCCTTCGCGAACCAGTTGATCGAGTTCCGCCAGGCGGTGCAGCATCAGCCTTTCCAGCTCCGGCAACTCGGCAAGCGCGATGACCTCGCCCTTGTCGTGCGCCAGCGTGCCCAGCATCCAGCGGATGGTATTGCGCAGCTTGCGATAGGCGTCGACGTTCGTCTGGATGATCGTCTTGCCGAGGCGCTGGTCTTCCCAATAGTCCGTGGTCATGACCCACAAACGCAGGATGTCGGCGCCGGCGTCCTTCATGACGTCCTGCGGGGAGACGACGTTGCCCTTCGACTTAGACATCTTCTCGCCCTTCTCATCCATGGTGAAGCCATGGGTGATAACGGCGTTGTAAGGCGCGCGACCGCGGGTGGCAGCCGATTCCAAGAGCGAGGAATGGAACCAGCCGCGATGCTGGTCCGACCCTTCCAGATAGACATCAGCCGGCCACTTCAGATCAGGGCGATCTTCCAGCGTAAAGGTATGCGTCGAGCCCGAGTCGAACCAGACGTCGAGGATATCCATGACCTGCGCCCACTTGGCCGGGTCATGCTCGTTGCCGAGGAAGCGCTCCTTGGCGCCTTCGGCGAACCAGGCATCGGCACCCTCGGCATCGAAGGCATCGAGGATGCGCTGGTTGACGGCATCGTCCTTCAGCACTTCGCCGTGCTCGTCTACGAAGACGCAGATCGGCACGCCCCAGGCGCGCTGGCGCGAGAGGACCCAATCCGGGCGCTGCTCGATCATGGCGCGCAGGCGGTTCTGGCCGGCAGCCGGCACGAAGCGGGTGTCATCGATCGCCTTGAGGGCGCGGGAACGCAGCGTCGTGCCGTCGGCAAGGTCCTTGTCCATGTAGACGAACCATTGCGGCGTGTTGCGGAAGATGACCGGCTTCTTCGAGCGCCAGGAATGCGGGTAGGAATGCTTCAGGCGACCGCGCGCGAAGAGCATACCGACCGCGATCAACGCCTTGATGACCGCGTCATTGGCATCACCCTTCTTGCCGTGGTCGTCGATGACGCGCGCAGCGCCGCCATCGCGGTCCGGGCCGAAGCCGGGGGCGTCAGCGGTGTAGAAGCCGCCGTCATCGACCGGGAACGGGATCTTGGTGTCGACGCCGCGGGCTTCGAGCTCGCGGGTGTGATCCATCCAGACGTCAAAGTCCTCGCGACCATGGCTCGGCGCGGTATGCACGAAGCCGGTGCCGGCGTCGTCGGTAACATGGTCACCGGCGAGCAGCGGCACGGGGAATTCGTAGCCGCCGCCGAGGCCCTTCAGCGGATGGGCGGTGGTGAGGCCAGCCAGGACGCCAGCCGGAACATCGGCCAGACGACGGAACTGCAGCTTGGCTTTGGCAAAGCTTTCCTCAGCCAGCTTGTCGGCAAAGATCAGCTTCTCGCCGGGACGCGGACCGAAGTCGTTCTCGGCGGCTGTCACTTCGTAGAGGCCGTAGGCGACCTTCGGAGAATAGGCGATCGCGCGGTTGCCCGGGATGGTCCAGGGAGTCGTGGTCCAGATGACGACCGCGGCGCCCGCGAGTGCGTCCGCACCCTTGGCGACCGGGAACTTTACCCAGATCATGTCGCTGTCGACGTCTGCGTACTCGACTTCTGCTTCGGCCAGCGCCGTACGCTCGACGACCGACCACATGACCGGCTTGGAGCCACGATAGAGCTGGCCCGACTTGGCGATCTTCAGGAGTTCGCCGGCGATGCGGCTCTCCGCGTGGAAGTTCATCGTCAGATAGGGGTTCTCGAAATCGCCGATGATGCCGAGGCGCTGGAACTCGCTGCCCTGGATGCCGATCCACTTTTCGGCATAGGCGCGGCATTCGCGACGGAACTCGATCATTGCCGCCGGTTCGGAAAGGTCAGGCTTAGCCTTGCCCTTGGAGCGATAATTCTCTTCCTCGATCTTCCATTCGATCGGAAGGCCGTGGCAGTCCCAGCCGGGAACATAGTTGGAGTCATAGCCGCGCATCTGGAACGAGCGGGTGATGACGTCCTTGAGGATCTTGTTCAGCGCGTGGCCGATGTGGATGTTGCCGTTCGCATAGGGAGGGCCGTCGTGAAGCACGAATTTTTCGCGGCCGGCGGCGGAAGCACGCAGCTTCTTGTAGAGATCCATCTGCTGCCAGCGGGCAACGGTTTCCGGCTCCTTCTGCGGCAGGCCGGCGCGCATCGGGAAGTCGGTTTCCGGCAGATAGAGGGTCTTCGAGTAATCGATCTTTTCGGCTGTATCGGTCATGTCTAGCAATCGTCTCTAGGCGCCACGGGAGCGGGCGCAACGGGCTTGAAAAATTGGTGACGGAGGCGCTCGTCGTCCAAGCGCCAAAAACCCGGACCTTCCGGCCGCTTAGCGCGCGCGGAAGGCCGGGCCGATAATTCGTATCGTGATCGCCAGCCGGAACTTGTTCATCGCGCCGGTTCATAGGCGCTTTTGCCGGGAAAAGGAAGAGGCATTTCATGCCGTCATGCCGCGGACGCCTTCATCGTTGACGTCATTGCGAGCGGCTTCGGAGAGCGAAGGAGGCCTTACTCCTGGCGATCGGCGAAGCAAATCTTTCGGTCGAGCTCGCGAAGCGGTTGCACACCTGCAAGCAACGCCCTCGCCTCCTCCTTGTCGCGGTTCATTTGCTCCACAAGCGGATCCAGACCGTTGAATTTCAATTCGGGGCGCAGGTAACCGAAGAAGGAAACGGAGCAGATCTGTCCGTAAAGGTCGCCGCTGAAATCGAAAACGAACGTCTCCAGCAGCGGTGCACCGTTGTCCGTGACCGTGGGACGGCGACCGTAGCTGGCGACCCCGTCGTGCAGCGTGCCATCCGCCATTCTAAAGCGAACGGCATAAATGCCGGCCTTGAGGTCGACCTCCGGAGGCAATTGCATATTCGCGGTCGGGAAACCGAGCTGCCGTCCAAGCTTTTCGCCGCCGATCACTTCCGCTTCGACGGTGTAGTGATAGCCGAGCATCGCCGCCGCCTCGCTGACATTGCCGTCTTTCAGCAGCGCGCGAACCTGGCTCGAGGACACGACGTCGGCGTTTTCGTCACGAAACGCATCGATCAGGGTCACGCCGAAGCCGTATTTGTGGCCAGCGTCCATCAGGAAGGCGGGGCCACCTTCACGGCCACGGCCGAAGTGAAAGTTGAACCCCGTCACGACCTCGGAAGCACCGAGCCAATCCTTGAGGATCGAATGGATGAAATCGTCCGCCGAGCGCTGCGAAAACTCCAGGTCGAACGGGTACTCGATAACAGCGTTAAAGCCGATCGCCTCGAGGATGCGGGCCTTGAGCGGTGCGGGCGTGAGACGGAAGACTGGCTCATCCGGGCGGAACACGGTGCGGGGATGCGGTTCGAACGTCAGAACCAGCGCCGGTATGCCGCGCTGCCTCGATATGTCCAGCGCCCGGTTCAGCACCGACTGGTGGCCGCGATGCACACCGTCGAAATTGCCGATGGCAATGACTCCCCCGCGCAGGTGGGCGGGCAAAGGTTCTCGAGTTTCGTTGCGGTGAAAAACGGTCATCGGCTGGCTTTTCTCATGCGGGCTCTTATGCGAGGCGAGGCATCCACCACTTCGGCGTCGCTCTTTCGCGCTCCAGATAGGCCGTGAGGAGCGCCTCGTCGGTCTCGCCGTTGAGCGTGTATTCCTTCGCGTGGATGCCGCCGCTGATATAGAGGAGATCGAGGCCGTAATCGAGAGCGCCGCGAACATCGGTCGGCATGCCGTCCCCGATTGCCAGCACACGGCTCAGCGGGAAATCGCCGTGGGCCTCGCGGGCAACGGCGAGGACAGCATCATAAATCGGCTTGTGCGGCTTGCCGGCAATGCGGGTCTGACCGCCAAGCTGGTTGTAGTAAGCCGCCATCGCGCCGGCGCAGGGAATGATCTTGTGACCGCGCTCGACCACAAGATCAGGATTTGCGCAGATCATCGGCACACCCCGCGCCTGAAATTCCCTGAGCATCGCCGTATAGTCTTCGGGCGTCTCGGTCTCGTCATCGAAAAAGCCCGTGCAGACGACCGAGTTAGCGTCCCGGGCATCCACGCGGTCCACGCCAAGACCCTCGATAAGGGCCGCGTCACGATCGGGGCCGAGTAGGAACACTTTCTTCGGACCTTCGGCAATGAGACCTCGCGTTACGTCGCCCGATGTGACGATGCGGTCGTAGGCGCCATCCTGAATGCCGATCTGGCGAAGCTGTGCCACGACCTGTGGGGCGATCCGCGGTGAATTGGTGATGAGAACGACCGTCAGGCCTCCCTTGCGCGCAGCTTCCAGCGCTGCAGCCGCCTTGGGAAAGGGATCGACGCCATTGTGCACGACACCCCAGACATCGCAGAACACCGCATCATACTGGCTGGTGATTTCCGCAAAGTTCTCGATCCGCTTCGCCATTCCGATTTCCCGATTTCGTTAAGTCATCGGTGACATCGCAAAGGCATGTCGGGATGGCAAGGCATTTCCAGTGAGCACTGCAAAAAACCTCGAAGCTGACCACTGGAAGCTTCTGTCGTTCCGAGTGCCGCACGGCAGCAGACAATGCTGTTTCAATCCTTGCTCGGAGACTTTATCAAAGGCAACTCGCTGACCGCCTGCCGGCGGCGTGCAGGGTGACCGCGCGACTTCCAGACAAAAATGACGTGGTCGTTCTTGACTCCCCGATGGGCCACTCCTAAATGCTGCCTCGCTAGCACTCGCCAATGAGGAGTGCTAACACCCATCCGTGCGGGCCGCTCTCGGCCTGCTGATGTCATTTGATCGAGGGATTAGACAATGGCAACCACCAATTTCCGCCCCCTTCACGATCGCGTCGTTGTTCGCCGCGTTGAGTCCGAAGAAAAGACCAAGGGCGGCATCATCATTCCAGACACCGCCAAGGAAAAGCCGCAGGAAGGCGAAATCGTCGCCGTCGGTTCCGGCGCTCGTGACGAGTCCGGCAAGGTCGTCGCTCTCGACGTCAAGGCTGGTGACCGCGTTCTGTTCGGCAAGTGGTCTGGCACCGAAGTCAAGATCAACGGCGAAGACCTTCTGATCATGAAGGAAGCCGACATCATGGGCATCATCGGCTAATCAGCCGTTTTTCCCTTTCCGATTTTAGCTACGGGCCCAAAGCCCGGACAACTCGAATTCAGGAGTTTCAATCATGGCAGCTAAAGAAATCAAGTTCGGCCGCACTGCGCGCGAAAAGATGCTGCGTGGCGTCGACATTCTCGCTGACGCAGTGAAGGTAACGCTCGGCCCGAAGGGTCGTAACGTCATCATCGACAAGTCCTTCGGCGCTCCGCGCATCACCAAGGACGGCGTATCGGTCGCCAAGGAAATCGAACTTGAAGACAAGTTCGAAAACATGGGCGCCCAGATGGTCCGCGAAGTTGCTTCGAAGACCAACGACATCGCCGGCGACGGCACGACGACCGCAACGGTTCTCGCTCAGTCGATCGTTCGCGAAGGCGCCAAGGCAGTTGCTGCCGGCATGAACCCGATGGACCTGAAGCGCGGTATCGACCTCGCTGTTGCTGAAGTCGTCAAGGATCTCCAGGCCAAGGCCAAGAAGATCAACACCTCGGAAGAAGTTGCCCAGGTCGGCACGATCTCCGCAAACGGCGAAAAGCAGATCGGTCTCGACATTGCTGAAGCAATGCAGAAGGTCGGCAACGAAGGCGTTATCACCGTCGAAGAAGCCAAGACCGCTGAAACCGAACTCGAAGTCGTCGAAGGCATGCAGTTCGACCGCGGCTACCTCAGCCCGTACTTCGTCACCAACCCGGAAAAGATGGTTGCTGACCTCGAAGACGCCTTCATTCTCCTCCACGAGAAGAAGCTCTCGAACCTCCAGGCTATGCTCCCGGTTCTCGAAGCTGTCGTTCAGACCGGCAAGCCACTCCTCATCATCGCTGAAGACGTCGAAGGCGAAGCTCTTGCTACGCTCGTCGTCAACAAGCTGCGCGGCGGCCTGAAGATTGCTGCTGTCAAGGCTCCTGGCTTCGGCGATCGCCGCAAGGCCATGCTCGAAGACATCGCTATCCTCACGGGCGGCACTGTCATCTCCGAAGACCTCGGCATCAAGCTCGAGTCGGTTACCCTCGACATGCTTGGCCGCGCCAAGAAGGTTTCGATCTCCAAGGAAAACACGACGATCGTCGACGGTTCGGGCGCAAAGTCCGACATCGAAGGCCGCGTTGCTCAGATCAAGGCTCAGATCGAAGAAACCACCTCCGACTACGACCGCGAAAAGCTGCAGGAGCGTCTCGCTAAGCTCGCTGGCGGCGTTGCCGTCATCCGCGTCGGCGGCTCGACGGAAGTCGAAGTGAAGGAAAAGAAGGACCGTATCGACGACGCCCTCAACGCGACGCGCGCTGCTGTTCAGGAAGGCATCGTACCGGGCGGCGGCGTTGCCCTGCTGCGTTCCTCGGCCAAGATCTCTGTCAAGGGCGAGAACGACGACCAGGAAGCCGGCATCAACATCGTTCGCCGCGCTCTGCAGGCTCCTGCCCGCCAGATCGCCGAGAACGCTGGTGACGAAGCTTCGATCGTTGTTGGCAAGATCCTCGAGAAGGGTCAGGACAACTTCGGTTACAACGCCCAGACCGGCGAATACGGCGACATGATCGCCATGGGCATCGTCGACCCGGTCAAGGTCGTTCGCACGGCTCTGCAGGACGCAGCTTCGGTTGCTTCGCTGCTGATCACCACCGAAGCCATGATCGCCGAGCTGCCGAAGAAGGACGCTCCGGCTGGCATGCCGGGCGGAATGGGCGGAATGGGCGGCATGGACATGATGTGATAGGCGAAAGCCTATCGCTGAAGCGTCCATAAGCTTCACCGATCTATCTCCGGTTTTCCCGGAGTATGAAGGGCGGTCTTCGGACCGCCCTTTTTGGTTTCGACGTGTGATTCGTCGCTGAAAGGAATTCCTAGCGCTTCAGCTTCCGGCTGAAACGTTTAATCACATTCTTGAGTGCAGCTCACGTTCGCCGAAGCTTTCGCAAGGCTTGCGGTGCGACGTTTTTTCTTCCCTAAGCTGATTTCCCAGGGCGGTGCAATTTCGCGCATGTTTCACTCGCTGGACTGCGATGAAACCGTTTACATCAAGGAAATTCGTGGGTTTTTTGTCACTTTGACGTGGCGAAGGGCTTAGCGGCGCGGATTTTCCACTCCCGGTGGAAATAGGAAGCATGCAAAAAGCCGATTGCCGTTTGCATAAAAGTGCCTATAAATCCGCGCTACACTTGGTGTGCGCCTATCAGCCAATGGTCGTGACCCTATTGCGATTGAAGCTGCGAGAGCGCGAGCCCGAGTTCGGGAAAACCCCTCCCGCGATACATCAGAAGTTGTGTAACGTGCCGAGAAAGTGGAAGCGGCCTCCCGCCAGGGAATCGGCAATTCCAAACCCCATTTCCCGGTCGCCCGCGCATGAAGCGCGGTGCAGCATGAACCTGCTCATTTTTGCCGGACGTGCCGCGGGGGAAGCTGCACCTAAGCTGGGGAAAAATTTGTTCAAAATCGCGAAAAGCAACGCCGCGGCACCGCTCATGCCGGGCTCGCTGGATCTCAGCAACCATGATCCTGAAATGCTGGCGCAGTTTTCCATTTCGGAGACGTGGGTCGGCGATCTTTCCAGCGGCTTGATCCGCCTCAAGGAATGGAGCGCCATGCTGCACGGGCTGCTGGCGCGCGAATGCGGCCTTCTAAGCCTTATGCGCTGCTACGATCCGAAGGATCACGACCACATCCTGGAACTCTTCGAGCAGGCTGCGACGCTGTCGTCATCCTTCTGTTTCTCGACCACGATCATGATGCCGAATGGCTTTCGTCAGCCATTGTTCTGCATGGGAGAGTCGAACGGTCAGGACGACACCCACAATGGTAGCATGCTCGGCGTTTTCGTCTTTCCTCGGTTCAAGACGACGGTCGGCAGCGAGTTCGCGCGGCGCCAATGATACCCTCCGCGCGCAAAAAGCCGGCCCCTGAGGGGTCGGCTTTTGTCGTTGCTCTGTTTCGGCTTATGCCGGGCGCGCCGGGATGTTGAATCCCTTTTCCGATGCCGGCCTGGCGATGCAGCGGTCGAGCCAGTCCACGACCGCCGGAAAGCTCTTGTAGTCAAGCACTTCTCGGCCGCCGTAGAAAATGTCGGCGCCGCGCAGCCATGGGAAGGTGGCGATATCAGCGATGGTATAGAGATCGCCCATGATCCACTGTCGGCCCTGCAGCCGCGCTTCCAGGACGCTCAACAACCGCTTGGATTCATCGCGGTAACGCTCCATCGGGTAGGAGTTGTTGGCGACCTTGTCGGCCGCGAACTTGTAGAAGTGTCCAAACTGCCCAAACATCGGTCCGATGCCAGCCATCTGGAAGAAGACCCACTGGATCGTCTCGTAACGACCGGCTGCGTCTGATGGAATGAGCTTGCCTGTTTTCTCGGCGAGATAGAGCAGGATCGCACCGGATTCGAAAATGCCGATCGGCTTTCCATCCGGGCCGTTGGGGTCGATGATCGCTGGAATACGGCCATTCGGATTGAGCGACACGAATTCCGGAGACTTTTGATCGTTGGTGCCGAACGAAACCAGATGCGGCTCATAGGGCAAGCCAAGCTCTTCGAGCGCGATTGATATCTTCACGCCGTTGGGGGTCGGAAGCGAGTAAAGCTGAATAACGTCGGGGTTCGCAGCTGGCCAGCGCGTCGTGATCGGGAAAGCGGAAAGATCTGCCATCGGGGTCTCCATCTTGGGCGGCCGACCATAAAAGAGGGGCATTGCCGATGGCAAGCCGCCATTGCCATCGAATGGTCGTTCAATAAAAGAGAACAAAGCGTCCGCTTCCGTCTATCTTTCCACAACGGCAAAAAAAGGCGACAAAACGGCATCCGAGGTTGAAACAGTGCCGGGGGCACAAAGACCTCAAACGTCATTCACAAACGGAGACTTTGTCCCATGTCGAATACCAATAACGCCATCATTCTTGTCGCTCGTATTCTCCTCTCCTTCATGTTCATCTATGCCGGCTTCGGCAAGCTGACCGACCCGGCTGGCACTGCCGGCATGATCGCCGGCGCTGGCCTTCCGGCTTCCAGTGCGCTTGCCTATCTTGCAGGTGCCTTTGAATTCGTAACCGGCCTTGCCGTCCTCCTCGGTTACCAGACCAAGATCGTCGGCTGGCTGCTCGCCGCGTTCTGTGCATTCACTGCCATTGTCTTCCACCTGCCGACCGTCAACGTTCCGGACTTCCCGGCTGCTGCTCTCGGCTGGATCAACGCCCTGAACCAGATCATGGTCATGAAGAACTTCACGCTGGCTGGCGCTTACATCTTCCTCGCCATCGTCGGCCCCGGCCTCTACTCGCTTGACGCACGTCGCGGCGCCTACGCAGCCGCCTAAGCAATCAGGTATCCTCCCAAGCATGAAAAACCCGCCGTCACCTGACGGCGGGTTTTTTTATGCATCGTTGGCGATGTCAGAGTGCTGAACGAACGGCGTCGATCAGGCGCTGAACGGTTGCGTCGTCCGCGTGGCTTTCCTTGCGCGCCCGGACGAAGCAAGCCTCGGAGCGAAGGATGACGCCGTCGGACAGGACCTTCAGGTTGTTCGCGCGAAGGGTCGAGCCGGTGGAGGTGATATCGACAATGATATCGGCCGAGCCGGACGCAGGCGCCCCTTCGGTCGCCCCCAGGCTCTCGACGATGCGGTAGAGCTGGATACCGTGCTGGCTGGAGAAGAACTGCTGCGTCAGCCGCCAGTATTTGGTGGCGATCGCCAGACGGCGGCCGTGGCGGGCGCGAAAGTCGGACGCGACGTCGCCGAGATCGGCCATGGTGTCGACATCGAGCCATATTTCGGGAACGGCAACCACGACATCGGCGTGGCCGAACCCGAGACGCGCGCAGAACTCCACGCGCTTGTCCGCTTCCGCCAGACCCTCGCGAATGAGGTCTTCGCCTGTGACGCCGAAGTCGACCGTGCCGTTGCCTAGCTCGCGGGAAATTTCGGACGCGGAAAGGAAGGCAACCTCGACGTCATCCCAGCCTTCGACGCGCCCACGATAGGAGCGATCATTGCCGACGGCAGTGATCCTGATGCCGGCGCGTTCGAAGATCGCCGAGGCATCATCTTTCATGCGGCCCTTGGAGGGCAGTGCGATGGTAATCGTCATCAGGCAGCCCTCTCGGTCTCGATACGATCCAGCCAGAGCGAGAAGCCGACGGCGGGGATGCGTTCCCTGGCTCCAAGGAAAGTCATCAACCGGTCGAAACGGCCGCCACCGGCGAGAACTGCCGATGTGCCCTGGACGGCGATCTCGAAAACCAGACCGGTGTAGTAATCCAGCGGACGTCCGAAGGCTGCGCGGTAGTCGATCAGGGCGAGATCGACGCCTGCATTCGCCAAAGCGGCCACGCGGCCGTCGAAACGCGCAAGCGCGTTACCGAGTTTGAGGCCAGCAGCATCGGCAAAACCGGCCAGCGCTGCCGATGCATTGATGAGCGGCGCGTTCAGCGACAGGAACTCTTCCAGCACGCGGAAGGCCGCATCATCGAGGCGCGTTTCGGAGAGGATCAGCTTCTCCTTCAAGCGCCGCGCGATTTCCTGCGGCGAGCGGCTTGCATTCGTTGAATAGCCCGTCGCCTGCATCGTCGCGTCGATGTGCGCGACCAGCGCCGCTTCGTCGCCGGCGGCAATCAGATGAGCGATCTCGTCACTGAGCCCCGTCACAAACTGGGGGCTGATAAGGCTCGCCAGCAGTGCCTCAAGCTGGCCCATGTTGCCGAACGCGTGGATCAGCCGCTTCTGCCAGCCAAGCGGCAGGCCAAGCGCCTGGACGACCGCCTCGAACACAGCCTGATCGCCGAGCGTCACCGCAAGGCGCTTGCCGGGGACGACACGCTGCAGAACGCCAATTGCATCGCCGATCGCCCGCGCATCGGCCGCGGCGATGTTGATGTCGCCAAGATCTTCGATACCGGCCTGATAGAACTCGTTGCCGCCCTCGCGCCGCTGACGGAAAACTTCGCCGAGATAGGAATAGCGCTTCGGTGTGCCGGTCGCGCTCTCGATATGGCGCAGACAGACGGGGATCGTGAACTCGGGCCGAAGGCAAAGGCTGGCGCCCGTCTCGCTCTCTGTCATGAAGATACGCCGGCGAAGATCCTCACCGGCGATATCGAGAAACGGTTCGGCCGGCTGGATGACGGGCGTGTCCACCCGCTCCGTCTTTCGCGCCGCAAACTCTGAGAGGAGTTCGCCGGAGAAGTCCGGCAGGTTGATCAGGGCCATCTCAGCCCGCCCTCTTCCGGTCTTCGGCCTGCGCCGCCAGGATTTCCTTCACCTTGGCGACGAGGTCGCCCTCGGCAACCGTCTCCTGGGCAACACGGGCCTCACGCCAGCTGGCGTTGTCCTCGATCTCTCCCGACAAGCGCTTGCCCTCGATCAGGTCCTTGATTTGAACGACGCCCTCAGCCCGCTCGTCTCCACCCTGGATGATGGCAACGGGGCAGCCGCGGCGGTCGGCGTATTTCAGCTGGTTGCCGAACTTCTTCCAGTTGCCTTGATACATCTCGGCGCGAATACCGGCCTTGCGCAGTTCTTGCGTCATGCGCTGATAGCGGCCCATCGCCTCAACGTCGCCGTCCATCACGGTCACCAGAACCGGCTCGATAACCTCGGCCTGGCCAAGCTTGCCGAGGTTCTTCAGCGCCGTCATCAGGCGCGAGACGCCAATCGAGAAGCCTGTGGCCGGAACCGGTTGCCCCATGAAGCGGGATACGAGACCGTCGTAACGACCGCCGCCACCGACGGAACCAAAGACGACCTTCTCGCCCTTCTCGTTTGTGACGTCGAACAGAAGTTCGGCTTCGTAGACCGGGCCAGTGTAATATTCGAGGCCGCGCACGACGGAAGGGTCAATCTTGACGCGGTCGGACTGATAGCCGGCGCCGGTGACGAGGCTGCCGATGAAGTTCAGCTCCTCGACGCCTTCGGCGCCCTTCGACGTACCGGCCACCAGCTCGGCAAGCTGGGCGGCGCTTTCGGCATAGTCCTTGATGCCCACGAAGAAGAGGACCTTGTCGATCTGGCTCTGGTCGAGACCCGCGCCCTTTGTGAAGTCGCCGGACTCATCCTTGCGGCCGGGGCCGAGCAGGAGTGCCACGCCCTCGGGGCCAAACTTGTCGAGCTTGTCGATGGCACGCAGCACGTTGAGACGCTGCCCGGCCTTGTCGTCACCGCCAAGGCCGATCGCTTCCAGAACACCGTCGAGAACCTTGCGGTTGTTGACGCGGATGACATAGTCGCCGCGCTTGATGCCGAGCGCTTCCAGCGTGTCGGCCATCATCATGCACATCTCGGCATCGGCCTGCACGCCGGGCGCGCCGACGGTATCTGCGTCGAACTGCATGAACTGGCGGAAGCGACCCGGACCGGGCTTCTCGTTGCGGAAAACGTAGCCGGCGCGATAGGTGCGGTAGGGAAGCTGGATCTCGTTGAAATTCTCGGCGACATGACGGGCGAGCGGCGCCGTCAGGTCGTAGCGCAGGCTCATCCACTGCTCGTCGTCGTCCTGCAGCGAGAACACGCCTTCGTTCGGCCGGTCGGCATCCGGCAGGAACTTGCCGAGCGCATCGGTGTATTCGAAGAGCGGCGTTTCGACGGGATCGAAACCATAATGCTCGTAGACTTCCCGGATCTTCGCGGTCATTTCATTGACGGCGCGAATGTCGGCTGCCGAACGATCGACGAAGCCGCGGGGAAGTCTGGCCTTGAGCTTTTGTGGTTTCTTCTTGATGTCGTTCATTTCCAAGGTATTCCGCTCGCTGTGACAGTGGCGGTTTCCTAGCGGAAAGGGCCGGGTGCGGCAAGGGCGAAGGCCCTTGATCCGGAACACAGAATCGATTGAACGAGTAAGAATGGATCGAATGACGGGAGCACTATCATGATCGCGGAGGCGCTTCTCTATGCCGCGACCGTTCCGGTGACGCTGAAGGCGCATCGCCGGTTCATCCGATACTCCGTCAATCTCTGGTCTCGCGCCGGCCGCTGCAGCCGGCAATGGGCGGAGCACGAGGAGCGGAGCAAGAATGCTATCAGGAACGCCATGGCGGGCGTGCGGCAGAAGAGGACGGCAGTTGTCCTGGGATCCGGCCTGCTGCGCGATGTGCCGATAAAGGAACTGGCGGAGAGCTTTGACACTGTCGTGCTCGTCGATCTCGTGCATCTCGCCTCGACGCGCCTGTGGCTGCGGCTGAAAGGCTACAAGAACATTCGGCTAATTGAGCGCGACCTTTCGGGCTATGACGACCTTGCGGCCAGCAGGCAGCCGGAACCCCTCGCCTTCTTGAGAAACGTTCCGTATCTCGACTTCGTCGTCTCGGCCAATCTTCTCTCGCAGATCGGCCGAGGCGCAAAGCGGCGCTTCGACGCGGAACAAAACTGCACGATGCCCGCCGATACCGTCGCACAGCTGATCGGGGCGCACCGGTCGGCGCTGGAAGCGGCGCCCTGCAAGACTTGCCTAATCACGGATGTCTCC
This sequence comes from Rhizobium cauense, assembly GCF_019511525.1. Taxonomy (GTDB): domain Bacteria; phylum Pseudomonadota; class Alphaproteobacteria; order Rhizobiales; family Rhizobiaceae; genus Rhizobium; species Rhizobium cauense. The sequence continues at coordinate 65,496 of NZ_JAEUAT010000011.1, forward strand.
TATGCCGTCATCGACCGCACCGGGAAGGTTCACGAGGAGGCTGAGTTGCTGCACGGCGTATCGCTGTCATCGGTTCAAGCCGACTGGACATGGCCCGTGGCACCGATCGGCGAGGAAAGCGCCGACTATCAGATCGTGCATAAGGTAGTTGCGGCATATTGAGCGTCAGCCGGTTGAGCACGCCAAATTGCCGTCGTTGGCTTTTTGCGATATGACGTCGGCATGATCAAAGCATCGAGTACCCCCTACATCGTGCTCCCGCGCTAACGCGAGGAGCTTGGCGAGCGTCTGAAAGCCTCGCCTTGCATCCGCATGCCATGACGCAAGCGGTCAGGAACGTATGTAGAGAGAACATCGATGGACAACTATTTTGAAAGTCCTTTCAAGGGCATTACGCTCGAAAAGCAGGTCACCAATCCCAACATAATCGTTGGGCGATACAGCTATTATTCCGGCTATTATCATGGCCACAGCTTCGACGATTGCGCCCGCTACCTTTTGGGCGATGAGGGAGCCGACAAGCTCATCATCGGAAGCTTCTGCTCGATCGGATCAGGTGCAGCCTTCATCATGGCGGGCAATCAGGGGCACCGCAATGAATGGATCAGCACGTTTCCGTTTTTCTGGATGCCTGAAGTACCCGAATTCAGCGGAGCGGAAAACGGATACCTGCCAAGCGGAGACACCGTCATCGGCAATGATGTCTGGATAGGCTCCGAGGTTATCGTCATGCCCGGCGTCAAGGTTGGCGACGGCGCCGTACTTGGAACGCGTGCGGTGGTGACACGCGACGTCGAGCCTTATACGATCGTCGGAGGCAATCCCGCCAAGCCGATCCGCAAGCGTTTCGACGATAGCGCGATTGCGCTGCTGCTCGCAATGAAATGGTGGGACTGGTCTGATGCCCAATTGCGGGAGGCAATGCCGATCCTGACGACGGGCGACGTCCAAGCACTTCATCGCCACTGGCTATCGGCCGATCGTCAGGCCTGACACCAACAGGTCCGCCCGGAATTGAACCGGGCGGCATCTACTTTCGCTGGCAGGCCAGCGGGCGCTGCCGAACCCTCCCGACAGTAGGGTACCGGAAGCAGCCCGATCCGTTAGGACTTCCCGCCAACAAGTCGCACCCAGGCGTCCTCAGAGCTGTCATTGCGGCGTCGCTAGAATCGCGTATTTGCGCGTACCGACGATGACGCCCTCTGATCCCAAGGATTCTGGTCAGGACATCAGATATGCAGCGATTGATTGTGACCGGTCCGAATGGAGCAGGCAAAAGCCACCTTGCCGCGCAGTTGGCTATAGCCCGTCCTGAGGTGCCGGTCATTTCCTTTGATGCGATAAAACTCACCCAGAATTGGAAGCAACGCCCCAAGTCGCAGATCGACAGCGAACTGCTCCGGATCGTCCAAACCGACAACTGGATTTTGGAAGGCGGCCCGAGCTTGCTCCCCTACGCCATGAAACGCGCAGATGGCATTATCTGGCTAGATCCGGAGGAGTGGGTGAGAGCCTGGCGTTTGTTGGTGCGCCCGTTGCGCAACCTTGGGAGAACTCGCCCAGAACTCCCAGACGGGAATATCGACTGGCCATGGGAACAATACAGGTTTGCATTTCGCAGCCTTAGAAATCAGGCCAAATTTCGCAGTGCTATCTCCAGGCAGCTCTCCGACGCCGAAGGTCTTCGCGTTTGGCATATTCGAAGAACTCGTGACATAGCCGCTGCCGTCGACGAATGGCGCCACGCAGTGAGCTGAGGAGCGGGATCCAAATTGGAGGATCCGGCACCTAGCGCCGCCGAGTAGCGCAGGGCCGTAAAATGCCGCCAATTGCTCCCAATGCCCGAGTCTGTCAGATCGATAGTCCAAGACCATTCCGATAGCCTATGAATTAGGGGATTTTGCTCGTGCAACTCTCAGTCACACTGGCTCAGTCAGACAAGAAGCCTCTCCTTCGATTCCTGTTGCAAGAATATCTTGCCGAACTGAGTCAGTTCGGCGAGGTCGACCAGCACTACCCCTACTTTGACAGCTATTGGGACGACGCCCAGCGCTGGCCCTATCTGATAGACATAGATGACCAACTCGCGGGGTTCGCTCTCGTGAACTCGTGGTCACCCTCAGGGCAACCTACAGATTTTGCGATCGCCGAATTCTACATCCTGCCGAGGTTCCGAAAGAGCGGCATTGGAAGCAGGGCATTCGCGGCGCTCCTTGGAAACCACCCAGGTATTTGGGAATTGAGTGTGATCTCGCGCAATGAAGCAGCGGCGCGCTTCTGGCGACACGCACTTGACGCTGCGGATGTCGTGAATATCGAGCGTATCAGGTTAAATAACGAAACAGTTTATCGCTTCGAGACGTCGGGCCGACCCTGACGATCGACCAGTCTTCTGCATTAGCACTGGGGTATCCTCAGTTGACAAATGACCGGCAGCCCATAATCTGCGTGTACGTCGTTGAGATCACAACCGCCTTTCGGCGATGAGGATCATGCCCATGGCAAAGTGCATGAGACTGTTTCTGCTGGCGAAACTTACCGTTTGTCTTTCCGCTTTCGCGGCAGGCGCTGCGACGCTCGACACGATCACCCAACGCGGCAGCGTCCGTATCGGCTTCGTCGCGGACGAGGCACCCTTCTCCTCCAGCAAGCCCGGGGCCGATCCGACGGGGTATTCTATCGACCTCTGCGGCAAGATCGCCGATGAAATCGAACACCAAGTTCCGCAGCTTAAGCGCGAATACATCGAGGTCACCCTCGCAAACGGCTTCGATGCGGTGAAGAATGGGCAGGTCGATCTGCTGTGCGGTGCAATTACCGTCAATCTGAAGCGCCGGGAGATCGTCGACTTCTCGCAGCCGATCTTCCTGACCGGGGCGACTGCGCTTTTGCGAAAGGATTCGCCGGACTACCTGCAGACCCTCTTTATCGAGAAGGCCGCGGTTCGGTCCGTCAGTCAGGGCGTCGCGTCCACACGCGTGATCGGCGTGCGAGCAAACACCACAACAGGAGAGACGCTGCGCGAAGCCTTGGAAAGCCAGGTATCGAAGACGAGGCTTGCCGATTTCGAGACCCATGAGGCTGGTCTTGCTGCACTCCAGGATTACAAGATCGATGCCTATATCGCCGATCAGGTGTTGCTGATCAGCCTCGCCAAGCGGGCGCGCGATCCGTCCTCGCTTGTCATCGGCGACCGGCTGTTTACGCACGAGCCCTATGCGATAGCACTGCGCCGCGATGACGCCGACTTCCGTCTGCTGGCCGACCAGGCTTTGACCGCTTTCTATCAGTCGGGCGATCTGCTTCCGCTGCTGGAAACCTATTTCGGAGCGGAGGCGCCGATGCTGCACACGCAAATCATCATGCAGCATGTGCCTTATTGAATTGATATCGGTCGCGTCGCGGACAGAGACGAAACTCACGAGAGGGCGAAAATTCTTACCTCTCTCCCGATACCCTGAAGCTCGGCCATCCGAGAGACCGATGTAATGCCGCCGTCTCGCAAAATCTCCGAGACGTGGGCATCCCCGACAATCGTCTCCGTCGTCAGGATCACGTTCGGATCAGCAAGGCCCTGCACGCGGGAGGCTATGTTGACCGTCTGGCCAAAGTAGTCCTGCCGGTCGTTGAGGTTGACGGCGAGGCATGGACCCTCATGGATGCCGATCTTCAGGAGAAGATCCTCGCTGCCGTGCTCAGCATTCAATCGAGACATCGCTTCCCGCATCCGCAGCGCAGCCGCCACTGCGCGGTCAGGGCTCGGGAAGGTCGCCATCACGGCATCGCCTATCGTCTTCACAACCGCCCCGGCCTCCGCGGCGACGATCTCGTGCAGAACCCTGAAATGGGCCCGCACCAGATCGAAGGCGGCAAGATCTCCTACGCGCTCGTAAAGAGCGGTCGAGCCCCTCAGGTCCGTGAAGAGGAAGGTCAGGCTTGTGATCTTGAGGCGCTGATCGACATCGAGCGTGTCGGTTCGATAGATGTCGCGGAAACTCTGGTTCGTCAGCAGGCGCGTGGCTGTCAGGAATGGTCGCCTCCGGCCCAGCAGATCGTGCAGATCATCGCCCGCGATGCAGACGTTCGGCACCACTCTGCGATCGGTGTGGTTCTCCAGGGTGATGCGCAACGGGCCGGGACGAAGGGTGATCGTTTCGTTCAGCGCATGTGTCCTGCTGATGACCAGTGAGAGGTTTTGCCGGTCGCCGGTCGGCTCGCCCTGCACGTCGATAAACTGCGCCGAGTGTGTTACCGCATCGAAAATGATGACGAACTGAGCCGGCAACTGCACGGAGACGAAAGCTTTCTCATCCGGATCCAGTTCGATGATTTCCAACAGGATGCGCCCGAACCTCTTTTCGAAGTCCTCCGGCAAATCGACGCCGGAACTGAAGAAGATCTGGCGGTAGTACTCAAGCGGAGGCAGCCGATCGGGGTCGTGGGCGGCTATGCTGCGCACTCTCGGACTGACCGTGAAGGTTACCTCGACCATCTCGTCGAGCGTCGGCTCGTATCCGGCCGCGCAGAGTGCGCAATGATACGTGTCCCGGTCGACCGTCTTCAGGGTTGCGCCTGTATCGAGGACGCCACCGCATCCCGGACAGAGGACGTTCCATGTCATCTCGAACGCGCCCATGCGCGCTGCATGGAGGAATGCTGCGATCGTTTTCTCTTCATCGAGGTGGTGTGCGTTGGCGAAAGCGAGCGCATTGATGCGGTTGAGATCGCGATCAGAACCATGCTTGACGACATTCTCGATGCGTTCAACGGTCTGCGGGTCGGCCGCCTGTCGCAGGGTGGCAAAAAGCACGTCCACTTCGCTCATCAGAAAGCCTCCGTGCGCATGGCCCACAGCGTACGACGCCGATAGGCGAATTGTATCACGGGAATCTCTTGATAGAAATCTCGGCGCTGCTACCGCTTGCGTGCAGGTCTGCTAGCCTTCACTCGGTTGCGGCTCGTCTTTCCAGATGCCGGTCGACCTTGGTCGGAGAGTGCCGCGACCAAGGTGCCACCCAGATCACTCCTTGGTCGCAAAAACAGACGGACCTTGTTCTCTACAAGAACCGCGCGAGCGATGCTGAAATGTCGTCAGCGTTTCAAGAGAGCTTCGTTGCTGTGCGGAAAGGCCACCAGCCTTCCGAACGGTTTGCTGCGTCCAATCCGGAGAGCAAAAAATGGCTACGTTCAAGTTCGACTTTCGGCACGTGACATTCAACCCAGGCCGGATCAAGATTTCGATAGATGCGGCGGAAGATGAGGGCTCACCGACACTTCGGATGACCCGTGCGGCGTTTCTGCAGCGCCTCGAGGCCCTCCTTATTCTCGTCATGGCGGGGTTGATAGCGTGGCCGTCGCCCGCCGATGCCCATGTCAAATGGTTCGCTTCATATGACATCGCTTCACCAGTGCGGCCGCTTTCAGCAACACTCTCAAGCCTTTGGTTCTGGCTTGCAGGCGCCATCTCGGTCTCACTCTTTGCAATGACCGCGTCCATCGAACGTACTTTTGTCGGCAACAGAATTCTGATCCTAATGGACCGGGTGACAGAACCGCTGTGGAATCGGGCGGACGACTTTGTTCGCGCCATAACCGGGGCCTTCTTCGTCGCCATATTCGTCCTTGGTGGTGTCTATCTCACCCCTGACCTTCAGACCCGTTCGGAATGGGTTTCATGGACCCAGTTGGCAACTGCCGTTGGCCTCTTCTCCCGGCGCACAATGTGGCTTTCTGCCATAGGTGTGCTCGCGCTCTGGATTGCAGCGCTTTATCGGTATGAGATCTTCCACCTCCTCGACTATCTTGTCCTTGGCTTGGGCGTCGCCGGCTATCTCGTGCTGTTCTCGCTCAAGGCGACCTGGTGGCATGGACAGCGCTTCAACGTTTTGCACTGGGCGATCGCCGTTACGCTGATGCGCTCCAGTCTTGAGAAATTCGCCTATCCCGAATGGTTCCAGCCGCTGGCGCAGGAGAAGCCTTTCCTGACCTTCGGGATGCCTACGGATGTATTTCTGCCGATGGCAGGCGTCGTCGAGTTTGCTCTCGGCCTGGGATTGCTGTGGACGCCACTTATCAGGCGGCTTTCCGCCATTGCGTTGCTCGTCATCTTCAACGCGGCGGTCGTGCCGTTCGGAAGGCTGGATCTGGTGGGGCACAGTCTAATCATCATGATGTTGGTGATCGCAGCCATTGATCCGGCACGGAGTATGCAGATTGCCCCAGCATTCAGGAGAGCGATTGTGGGAGTTCCCGCCGGCTTTGTCGCGGCCCTGGCGATCTTGGCACCGACGTATTGGAGCCTGCACGTGGCAATCTATGGTCATTGAGGCATGTCCGCTTAGTGCCTAGGGCGACCGGGGCGGTGAGACCCGACCTGGAGGATCCATTTGATTGTGGTCTAGGGCGGTGGAATTGCTATATTGGTTTTACAGCCAAGGGTTTTGTCGTCGGAGGGGCGACCATGCGGATCGCGATCATGGGGTCGGGCGCTATCGGCGGCTATCTTGGTGCGCGGCTGGCTGTGGCCGGCCACGATATCACCTTCGTTGCACGTGGTGCCCACCTCGCAGCAATGCGAAGCCATGGGCTAAAGCTTGAAAGCCCGCTCGGCAACGTGAACCTGTCGCGCATACGGGCGACCGACACGCCTGGTGATGTCGGTCACGTCGACATCGTGTTCTTCACGGTCAAGCTCTATGACAGCGAAACCGCGGCAGCCGCGATTGTGCCGATGGTTGGGCCGGAGACGAGAGTGGTGTCGCTGCAGAACGGCATCGACAGCGTTGAGACCCTGGCTAGATTGGTGCCTCCCTCGCGGGTTATCGGCGGTGCCGCCTATATTTCAGGATATATCAAACAGCCAGGCGTGATCGTGCATGTGGGTGGCGCCACGCAGTTCTATATCGGCGGGCAGCACGACCCGGTGATCGGTGCGCTGCTCGCGGCATGTATCCAGGCGGGAAATATTGGACTACAGACCGTCGAAGATATCGATCAAGCGCTCTGGACCAAGTTCGTGACGCTGTGTGCGTTCTCAGGTGCGACCAGCTTGCTACGGTCTGGAATTGAACCGATCCTGACCGATCCTGAATCCCGGATGTTCCTCGATCAGCTGCGTGATGAGGGCATGGCGGTGGCAAAAGCAGCGGGTCACCCGATGCAGGACGGATATGAAGCGCACGCGGTATCGGTATGGCAGGACTTGCCGCCCGACACACGCTCATCGATGGCCAACGATCTGCTGCACGGAAGGCCGCTGGAACTTGCCTGGCTTTCAGGGCGCATGCACACGCTTGGAAGCGAACTTGGCGTACCGACGCCGGCGCATACGGCGGTTTATCGCGCATTGCATCTATACGCGAAAGGGCAGACCAAACTCCACGGCTAACGGCTTTTCTGGGGGGAACCAAATGGAGAGCGTTGAAAGCAACGCCACGACCGGCACCGACGATGCACAAGCCATGTTCAACAAGCACCTGGCGACTTATCGGAAGATCGTCGGCGAAAACCTCATGTTTCATCGTGAGGTCTATGCCTTGCTTCGCAACCAGTTCTCGCAAGGGATGCCGAAGCCGTTCAGCTTTCTCGATATCGCTTGCGGGGATGCGGTTGCCTCGGCGGCTGCGCTGGAGGGGAGCGCCATCGGCCAATACTACGGGATCGACCTCTCCCCGCAGTCGCTGGAACTCGCAAAAGAATCGCTGAAGGACTTGCCGTGTCCTGTCGACCTTCGGTGCCGCGACTTCGTCGAAGCGATGGCCGACTGGTCGGATACGGTGGATCTGGTGTGGATTGGAATGTCGCTTCACCATCTGCAGCCGGACGGAAAAGTCCGGCTGATGAAAAATGTGCGTGATGTGTTGAGCCGTGATGGGCTATTCCTGATCTGGGAACCCACCCTTGTCGATGGCGAGAGCCGAGAGGAACATTTTGATCGGTTCTCGGCCCACCGGGGCGCATGGGCCACATTGACCGACGACGAATTTGCAGCGATGGAAGCTCACATGAGGCTGGCCGACTTCCCTGAATCAGCCGACACATGGAAGGCGATAGGCCGTGAAGCCGGGTTTTCCGAGGCCGAACAGATATTCCTGATGCCCAATCGCTTCGGGGGTGTCTATCAATATAGAAACTGACATCGCATTCCTGGAACCATCGCCCGCCGGAAGCGCCCCGTCTGCCAAATCCGCGAAATGCAGCTTGGCTTCTTGGTGTAATGTTCCTATTTTCACCGCATGCGCTTTCTTGCAATCATAGCGATGGTGTTTGCCTGGCTTGCCTACGGCTCCATGTCCGCCTGGGCTGGCTGTCCGACGTGCCTGTCCATGCAGACCGTCGCTTCGCACAACGGCGACCAGCATCAGCACATGAGCGGGATGGACATGGCCGAGAAAGCCAAATCACCCGCTCCACAGCTCGACCCCTGCTCAGCCGGCGGCATGGTGCATATGCCCTTCTGCTCGGCCTGTCTTGTCGTGCCGCCGTCGATCGGGTTTGGCGTGGCTGGCAAGCATGTGTTTTCCTATCCTGCGCCCGGACCGGCTCACGCCTTGCCGGATGCCCGCCCGGCGCCGCTGGCGCCGCCTCCCCGGCTCGTCTGACAGGTTCATGAAACAATGCGGCTCCGGCCGCGTATCGAATCCTAGTATCAGACAGAGGAAGGAACTCCCATGTCTCTGAAAATTCTCGCCATCGCCGCAACGCTCGCGCTCTCTGCCGCGTCTGTCCTTGCCGAAGACATGCAGATGGACATGAGCAAGCCAATGGGCGACCACAGCGCATCGAGCCACGCCTTCGCCGAGGCGAACGCAAAGATGCACAAGGATATGGCGCTCACATATAGCGGCGACGCCGACGTCGACTTCGTGCGCGGCATGATCCCGCACCATCAAGGCGCCATCGACATGGCGAAGATCGAGCTGCAGTACGGCAAGGATCCGGAAATTCGCAAGCTTGCGGAAGCCGTGATCAAGGCCCAGGAGGCCGAGATCGCCGACATGCAGGCCTGGCTCAAGGCGCGCGGCAAGTAACGGAAATGGACGCCGGAGCATCGCCCCGGCGTCCATTTCAGATGATCTCGATCAGGCCTTCGGTTCGAAAGGTTCCGGCCGGCGACCGCCTCCCTGGCGTGCGAGCATCCAACCCGGATATTCGGGCGAGAGTTCGCTGACGTCATCCAGCGTCTTCAGGTCGTCCGCGTCGAGTTTCAGATTGACGGCGGCCAGGTTCTGGTCGAGCTGTTCGACGCGTTTGGCGCCGATGATCACAGTCGTCACGAAAGGCTTCGCGAGGATATAGGCCAGCGCGACGGTCGCGACACTCGTGCCGTGCTTCTCAGCGATCTCACGCATGACCGCGACGCAGGCCCAGGCGCGGTCCTTGTCGACAGGCGGGAAGTCGAACGAGGCGCGCCGACCCTCGCCGTTGCCCGGGGCTCCCGGCCCGTACTTGCCGGAGAGGAGGCCGCCCGCCAGCGGCGACCAGACCATCAGGCCAAGCTTTTCTTCCTGCATCATCGGCACGATGTCGCGCTCGAGATCGCGCCCGGCGATCGAGTAGTAGGCTTGCACCGTCTCGAACCGTGCCAGGCCGCGACGTTCCGAGATGCCGAGCGCCTTGGCGATGCGCCATGCCTGCCAGTTGGAAACGCCGATGTAACGGACAAGGCCGCGGGAGACGAGATCGTCGAGCGCACGCAGCGTCTCGTCGATCGGCGTGACGGGATCGGTAGCGTGGATCTGGTAGAGGTCGATGTGATCGGTCTGCAGCCGCTCCAGGCTTGCCTCGACCGAATCCATGATATGGCCGCGGGAGGCGCCGCGATCGTTCGGCTTGTCGCCCATGACGCCATAAACCTTCGTGGCGATGACCACGTCCTTGCGGGGAACGTTCAGGTTCTTCAGCGCCTGACCGAGCAATCTTTCAGACTCGCCGAATGAATAGACGTCGGCAGTGTCGATGAAGTTCACGCCTGATGCCAGCGACCTCTCGACGATCTGATCGGCAGCTTTCTGGTCGACATCGGCAATAGAGCCCCAGAAATTACCCTCGTTGCCGGCGCCGAAAGTCATGGTGCCGAGGCAAATTTCCGAGACAAAAAGTCCCGTATTTCCCAGTTGATTGTAACGCATGATCGAAGATTTCCTTGTGACGACCGCAGGCACCGCCTGCAGACAGATGAATTTGTTTTTTGGTTATTGGCCTGCTCGTGACAGGAACAGCCGGAATGCGGCCGCGCGGGAGGCTCTACCGATGTAAGGCGAAGCGGCGGCATTTCAATATGTCCAACTCGCGCCCTCGCCGCTTCGCATTCGCTTGTTTCGGACCCTTGTTTCGGGCTGGGCCTTCAATAAACTCTATCTGATGACTCGGAGATGACGGATGACCACTCGCGCGCTGACAACCATCGGCTTCGATGCCGACGATACGCTCTGGCAGAACGAGCAATATTACAGGCTGACCGAGGCGCATTTCACCGAATTGCTGGCCGACTTTGCTGACGGCCCGAAAATCTCTGAACGTTTGCTGGAGGCTGAGAGGCGCAACCTCCGGCACTATGGCTTTGGCATCAAGGGATTTACCCTGTCGATGATCGAAACGGCGATCGAGGTCACCGAAGGTAAGGTGCCTGCCAGCGTGATCGCCGGTATCCTGGACACTGGCCGCGACCTGCTTTCTCACCCTGTCGAGACGCTGCCGCACGTACAGGAGACGCTGGCAGCACTCTCGGAAAGCTACCTGCTGGTGATGATTACCAAGGGCGACCTGTTCGATCAGGAGCGCAAGCTGGCGCAATCCGGGCTCGGCGACTTCTTTCACGCGGTTGAGATTGTCTCAGACAAAACGGCCGTGACGTATCGGCGGATCTTCTCCAAAGTCGGCGGTGGTCCTGAGCGCGCCATGATGGTCGGCAACTCGCTGAAATCAGACATCGTGCCCGCGATCGCCGCCGGCAGCTATGCTGTCTTCGTGCCGCATGAACTCACATGGATCGTCGAACATGTCGAAGAGCCGAAAGACGCGCCGCGTTTTCGCAAGATCGAACACCTCGGAGAACTGCGCGGACTGATCGACGGACTGGGCTAGTGCGTTGTCACTGCCTTGGGGGAAAAAGCGGCGACGGTGATTGCTTGTCGGCGGGATCAGTCGGCGGCGGTGTTGCAGCCTGGGGCTCGACGAGGATGCTGTATGGCGCGCCCAGCCCGCGGCGCGGCGATACCTTCGAATAGTAAGGCCGTAGCAGCCAGGTGGTGCTGTTCTTCACCGTAACGTCGTAGCTGCTGCCGTCCTCGTCGGTACCAAAGATCGCTTCCTCATCGGGCGTTGCGAGATCGAAGATCGAGAGGAACGCTACCTTGCTCTTGGTCGAGAAACTGATCTTCACATGTTGGCCGGCCTTGACGGGAAGCGTGTAGACACGCCCGTTGCCGAACTTCGTCCAGCCCTTTAGCTCCATGGTCACGGCCGGAAATTGCAGCTTCTCCAGTCGCTCGCCCGGCTGCAGTTCCGGCGACTGGGCAAATGCCATCGACGTCACCAGGCAGAAGGCAATGGTTGCCGCGAGCCGCTTCATGGGCGCACCAACGCGTCGCGCATCGCCTCTACCTCGGCTCGACAGAAGCAGCCTTCGACGTGATCGTTGACGAGACCCATTGCCTGCATGAAGGCATAAACTGTGGTGGGGCCGACAAAGGTCCACCCGCGCTTCTTGAGATTCTTGGAAATGACAACCGATGTCGGCGTTGTCGGGTTTGCCATGACAGTGGCCCGATCAACTACCTTCGGCCGCTCGTTGTGACCTGGCTCAAAGCTCCAGAAATAACGTGCAAGCGATCCAAATTCCTGCCGCAACTCGATCGCAATGCTGGCGTTGTTGATGGTCGAAACGATCTTGCCGCGATGGCGCACGATACCGGGATCTGCAAGGCAGCGTGCGATATCGCTGTCGTCGAAGAGCGCCACCTTGTCGAAATCGAAGCCGGCGAAGGCTGCGCGGAAATTCTCGCGCTTGCGCAGGATGGTGAGCCACGAGAGGCCGGACTGGAACCCTTCCAGGCAGATCTTCTCGAAGAGGCGAATATCATCGGTTACCGGACGTCCCCATTCATCATCGTGATACCAGAGATAGTCCGGGAGGTTAGCATGCCAGTGACAGCGGCTCTTGCCGTCTTCGCCGATAATGATGCCCGTATCGCTCATGATCCCGCTTCGCTTTCCTGCTGCGAATCCGGCTTTACCATTTGCAAACTCTGTTTCCAAACCGAACGATAACCCTGACGAAAAGTTTATCTCCCGCTTCCGGTTCGAATGAATTCAAATTTACCATTCGCTGGCGGAAAGGGTGGCAGCGTGACGGCAGACGGACGCTGCCGTCCGTGCATTTTCGGCCATTTGTAGAGAGTCCGTCCGATGATGAAATCCCTTCTGCTCGCCGCAGCGATGCTCGGCGTCTTTTCAACGGCTGCGCTCGGCGACGACCGATACGCAACGCGCCCTCCGGTCGTGCTGAGCCCTGACCCGGCGGGCCCCTGGGTGATGCAATTCGGCGGCAGGACCCGCCCGGCCGTCTACCAGCAGCCGGCCTTCGCGCCGCGCGGCCTGTTCACGTCTGGTGCTTTCGGACGCGCACCTGCTGTCGGGGCGCAGCGGGTGTCCGCCGTCAATCCCGGGGTTCCGGTCATTCGTCGCCAGCTTGAGCCAGAATATCTGCCGCAGATCGTCAATTACGACACCAAGGAGCGGCCGGGCACCATCGTGATCGATACCAACAACCGTTTCCTCTATCTCGTGATGGACGGCGGCAAGGCAAGACGCTACGGCGTCGGCGTCGGCAAGCCGGGCTTCGAATGGGCCGGTGTGCACAAGATCACCCGAAAGTCCGAATGGCCGGACTGGACGCCGCCATCGGAGATGATTGGGCGCGAGGCTGCCAAGGGGCGCTATCTGCCGGCGCGCATGGAGGGCGGTCCTCAAAACCCGCTCGGCGCCCGGGCCATGTATCTCGGCTCGACGCTCTACCGAATTCACGGAACCAATGCGCCATGGACGATCGGCAATGCCGTTTCCTCCGGCTGCATCCGGCTGCGCAACGAGGATGTGGTTGACCTTTACGAGCGCGTAAAGGTCGGAACCCGCGTCATCGTCATGTAAAAGCTCATCAATACCGCCTGGCGCGGAAGAATAGTTGCAATTGAACATCGCAGCTGTTTCATTCGCCCCTTGATATCTTGAATCGGATCGAAGTTCGATTAGCTTCGGTCCGATTTTGCTTTGAGGGAATCACAAATGCTGAAATTCGCGACGGCTCTCGCAGCCGCCGGCCTTCTGGTCTCTTCCGTATCCACCTCGGTATCGGCTCAGCCGATCGCGCCTGCCCATGATGGCGCACCTGTCGTTCGGGTCTCCGCGCAGCCGAAATCGGTCAAGCCGCAGTTCAAACGCCAGCGCGTGCGCCTGGTCACAAATGAAGTGCCGGGAACGATCATCATCGATACCAACAACAAGTTCCTGTATCTCGTCGAAACCAAGAACCGCGCGACCCGCTACGGCATCGGCGTCGGTCGCGAAGGTTTCGGCTGGTCGGGCGTCGTCAAGATCGGCCGCAAGGCAGAGTGGCCGGGCTGGACGCCACCGCCTGAAATGCGCATTCGCGAAGCCGCGAAAGGCCACATCCTCCCGGCCTACCAGGAAGGCGGCGAGGACAATCCGCTCGGCGCCCGCGCCATGTACCTCTACAAGGGTGGCAACGACACGAGCTTCCGTATCCACGGTACCAACCAGCCCTGGTCGATCGGCCTCAACATGTCGTCCGGCTGCATTCGCATGATGAACAAGGATGTGATCGATCTCTACGAACGCGCACAGGTCGGCACCAAGGTCATCGTCGTCGGCCCCGGCAACAAGCAGGGCGAGATCAGCTTTGAAGATCGCGGCATCGACGTGCTGCGGACACTTTTCGGTGGCTGATACAATAACAAGGCGGCCGGTAGCGGCCGCCTATTTCGATCCGCAGGTAACCTTGCCGGTCACAGCGAGCGGCTTCGTGCCACCCTCGAGAGCAAGCTCATAGGCACCCGAGAACGTCGTCATCGACTTGCCGCGCTGACCGGCAATCACGATCAGGCCGATCCCCTGCCCTTCCGCGGCGTCGCCGCCGTCATAGAAAACCTCCAGCCGCAATTCGCCATCATGCGACCAATGGTGCGTCAGATTTTCCGACGTGACGGAAATCTTCTGAAGCGCCTGCGGGAGATCGCTGCTCTTCATTGCCAGAGCACCGCGAAAATGATTGAGCTTGTGACCACCCGCGGCCTCGAAGCCGCTTTCCACGGTGAAGCGCACATTCTTGTCGTCGGCCGAACAGAAGAAGCGGGTGTTCGCATGGGCGGCATTGGCCGCACCGCAAAGAAGCGTCAGCGCGAGGATCGTGCGGTACATGGCGGGCTCCTGAGATCGCCGGACGATCCGGCGGCGCTAAGCTAAGGGCAAACCCTTTAATTTTTCGGGTATATCCCCGCCACAAGCCCAGTCCAGCAGTTGTACGGTGTGGACGATCGGAATGGCTGTCCCCGTCGCGATCTGCATCATGCAGCCGATGTTGCCGGTTGCGATTACATCAGGCTTCGTCGCCTCGATATTCCTGACCTTGCGGGTCTTCAGGACATCGGAAATATCGGATTGCATGATGTTGTAGGTGCCGGCCGAGCCGCAACAGAGGTGACCTTCAGCGGGATCACGGACGTTGAAGCCGGCGGCCTTCAGCAATTGCTTCGGCGCCATCGTCATCTTCTGGCCATGCTGCATCGAACACGCGGAGTGATAGGCGACGATGATGCCCTTAGGCATTTGCGCGGGGAGCTCAAGCGACGCGAGATACTCCGTGATATCCTTTGCCAAAGAAGACACGCGTGCTGCCTTTTCGGCATAGTTCGGGTCCAGCCTCAGCATGTGGCCATAGTCCTTGATCGTCGTGCCACAGCCCGAAGCGGTGATGATGATCGCATCGAGCCCGCCACGCTCGATTTCCCGCGTCCACACATCGACATTGTTGCGTGCGCTCGCCAAAGCCTGCTCCTCGCGTCCCATATGATGGACGAGCGAACCGCAACACACCTCCCCCTCGGGAACGACGACTTCGACGCCCAGCCGGGTGAGCAGCCTGATCGTTGCCTCGTTGATCGTGGGGTCGAGGACCGGCTGCGCGCAGCCGGTCAAGATCGCGACCCGACCGCGCTTGTCGGCTTGCGGCGGGTGGGTTGCCGGCGCGGCATAAATCGAGGGCGGAGGAATGCGGCGCGGCGCGAGCGCCAGCATCGCGGCAAATGGCTTCAATGCCGGCGCACGCTGCAAGAGGCTAGCGAACGGCCGGCCCGCCGACGACAGCTTGATCGCAAGGCGAAACCGATCGGGATAAGGCAGGACAGCGGCGAGGATGGCGCGCGCGAGGCGGTTCATGAAAGGCCGCCTGTAGGTTTTCTCGATGTGTGCGCGTGCATGGTCGACGAGGTGCATGTAGTCGACACCGGAGGGACAGGTGGTCACGCAAGCGAGGCACGAGAGACAGCGGTCAATGTGGGTGACGACCTCGGCATCTGCCGGGCGGCCGTTCTCCAGCATGTCCTTGATCAGGTATATGCGCCCCCGCGGGCTATCGAGCTCGTTGCCGAGCGTCACATAGGTCGGACAGGTGGCGGTGCAAAAGCCGCAATGCACGCATTTGCGCAGGATCTTTTCGGATTCGGCGACATGAGGATCGGCAAGCTGAGCTGGCGTGAAGTTGGTCTGCATAGCCTACGCTCCTGCCATCTTCCCGGAATTGAAGATGCCGGCTGGATCGAACTGCAGTTTCAATCGCTGCGACAACAATGCCACGGCCTCGGGCTGCGGCTGGAAGGCGGCTGTCATTGCCCGCATCTGTGCCGGTGCGCGGATCAAGGTCGCATGTCCGCCGCCCAGCGCCTTGATGAAGCGACGCAGCAGGTGGGCATCCGCATCGGCCTCCATCCGCATCCAGATCAGTCCGCCCTGCCAGTCATAGAATGCGTCCACGCCTGCTTCGAGGCGGAGTGCGGCGACCAATTGATGACCAATGCTGGGGGCAACCGACACGCGCCACACCGGCCGCGGGCTACCATCGGCATAGGGCAAGACGTCGCGGATATCTCTCCAGAGGCGAGCGCTTTCGTTCTGCTCCAGCCGTGCGACCGAACCGAATCTTCCCATGGCCGCAGCGAGCTTGCCTGCCCGGGCATCGACGGAACCTGGCAGGCCTTCGATCCGCAGACAGGTTCCTTCGCCTTCCGAGAGCGTGCTGTCGAGAAACTTCCAGGCGACTGTCATCGGCAGATGCGCCGCGCCTGAGATTTCGACGGGCAACGCCATCGCCGCCGCCATGGCGTTGGCGGCTTCGGCGTCGTTCAGCCCGGAAACGACAATCGTTGCTTCGGTTCTCGGCCGGGGCGGCACGCGGAAGGTCACTTCGGTGAGGAACCCAAGCGTTCCGTGCGAGCCGGCCATCAGCTTTACGAGATCCAGCCCGGTGACGTTCTTCATCACGCGACCGCCGGCCTTGATCACCTCACCCTTGCCGTTGATGAAGCTGACGCCAAGCAGGCTGTCGCGTGCGGCCCCGGCCACGAAACGGCGTGGGCCCGAGACATTGGCGGCAAAGACGCCGCCGATCGTCGGCTCGCCTGACGTTCCCATGATCGGGCGATGATCCATCGGCTCGAAAGCCATCATCTGACCATGCTCCTGAAGGGCCGCTTCGATCTCCGACAGAGGTGTTCCGGAGCGGGCCGTCAAAACCATCTCGCCGGGATTGTAGGCCGTGATGCCGCTCAAATTAGACGACCGCAGGCGGCTTTCAGCCACCACGGCATTCCCGAAACCCGAGCGGGTGTCGCCGCCGCAGATTGCAAGCGCCCTGCCCTGCTGCGCATGACCGCGGATGATTGCCGCAGCCTCTTCGTCCGTCATAGGCAATAGGTCGATCATGCGGCCGGACGTCCCTCGAGCGGGAAGACCTTCGACGGATTCAGCAGCCAGGCCGGATCGAACGCAGCGCGCGCCGCCATCTGCTGCCCGAGATCCGCCTCGGAGTACTGGTGGCGCATCAGATCCCGTTTTTCGATGCCGACGCCATGCTCGCCCGTCAGGCAGCCACCGGCATCGACGCATAGCTTCAGGATTTCCATGCCCGCCGCTTCCGCGCGGGCAGCATCTTCGGGATCGTTCGCATTGAACAGGATCAGCGGGTGCATATTGCCGTCACCGGCGTGGAAGACATTGGCGACGCGAAGCCCATAGCGATCGATGATTTCAGAGGTTTTCCTGAGCACGTAGGAGAGCTGGCTGAGCGGCACGGTGCCGTCCATGCAGATATAGTCGGCAATGCGGCCCGTGGCGCCGAAGGCTGACTTGCGGCCCTTCCAGATCAGCGCCGCCTCGGTTGCCGACTGGCATTCGCGGACGGTCTTCACGCCATGCTTGCGCGCGATTTCGACGATGCTCTTCAGCATGTCGTCCATCTCCGCTTCCGACCCTTCGACCTCCACGATCAGCAGCGCGCCCACATCCAAGGGATAGCCAGCCTTGGCAAAGGCTTCGCAAATTTCGATCGCCGGCTTGTCCATGAATTCGATGGCGACGGGAATGATGCCGGCGGCGATGATATCGGCAACACAGGATCCGGCCGCTTCGGAGGTATCGAAACCAAAGAGAACCGGGCGCGCGCCCTCGGGCTTGGCGATGAGCCGCACGGTGGCCTCCGTGACGATCCCGAGCTGACCTTCATGTCCGCAGACGAGGCCGAGCAGATCATAACCCGTCGCATCGAGCGCCTTGCCTCCGAGGTCGATGACGGTTCCGTCCATCAGAACCATCTTCACACCGAGTAGATTGTTCGTCGTCACGCCGTATTTCAGACAGTGCGCCCCGCCCGAATTCATGCCGATATTGCCACCAATCGTACAGGCTAGCTGGGAACTCGGGTCGGGGGCGTAGAAAAATCCGTCTGCGGAAACGGCTTCCGATATGTTTAAATTGGTGACGCCTGCCTCAACCACCGCTGCGCGGTTCGGCAGATCGATTTCGAGAATGCGGTTCATCTTCGAGACGCAGACAACGACTGCATCCTCCTGCGGGATCGCACCGCCCGACAACGAGGTTCCCGCGCCGCGCGGCACGACCGGAACGCCATAGCGATGACAGTATTTCATGACCGCAGCCACTTCAGCGGTTGTCCGCGGCAAGGCGACCGCCAGCGGCATCCGGCGATAGGAAACGAAGGCGTCAGTCTCGAACGGCATTAGCTCGCGCGCTTCATGCACCAGGCATTCCGGCGGCAGGAGATCGATCAGATCGGCGACGATCTGTTGGCGGCGGGCAAGCACATCGGCACGCGGGGTGAGAAACGAAATCGTGTCGGACATGGCTCTCTCCCTTCGCTCGCAACAGCGAAACCGGAGGCGTCCTCCACGCTGCCGGCTTATCCGGGCTTAGCACTTTCCCGATTATGGCGCAAATGCTAAGCACTTATTCCAAAAGGATAAACAATCAGACCTATGACCAATCTGGGTGACCTCGAAATTTTCGCAAAAGTCGTTTCGACGGGCAGCATGTCGCTCGCAGGCAGAGCGCTCGGCTTTTCGCCGGCAGTGGTCTCCAAACGCATCAAACGGCTGGAGGACCGGCTCGGTACACGGCTTCTGCAGCGCACGACGCGGCAGATCTCCCTGACGGAAGCCGGCCAGGGCTTCTACGACCGTGTGCTTGGCATTCTCGCCGGCATCGAGGAGGCGGAATACTACATCTCCGGGCGCTCGGCACAGATGCAGGGAACGCTGAAGGTGACCGCACCCACCTCGTTCGGACGCACGCACGTCGCCCCGCATTTGAAGTCCTTTATGGATGCGCATCCGGGTCTCGCGATCAATCTGGTGCTGAGCGACGAATTCACCGACATTGTGGGTGAAGGCTTCGACCTTGCCATCCGCATCGCCGAGCTGACGGACTCGAGCCTCGTTGCACGGCGCCTGGCGCCCGTGCGTCGTCTGCTCTGCGCATCACCTGACTATCTTTCCGCAAATGGCATGCCGGAGTCGATCGAGGACCTGAAGCATCATCGCTGCCTGCCGGCGCACAACAACGATGCCTGGCGGCTTGAGGGACCCGAGGGGCCGCTTTCCCTCCGGCCGGAAGGAATGCTCGTCACGAATTCAAGCGAGGTCGTGCGGGAGGCAGTCGTATCCGGCCTTGGCATCGCGCTCCGTTCCACCTGGGACATCAGCCGCGAACTGAAGGACGGACGGCTGGTACACGTCCTGCCCGCCTACGAGGGATCGAGAAACGTGACGCTTTCCGCCGTCTACCCGAGCCGTCAGTTCCTGCCGGCGAAGGTGCGGCTGTTCATCGACTATCTCGCGGACGTCTACGGACCAGTCCCCTATTGGGAGTGCTGAGATCCCCAGATGCCGGTCGGTCGGCGGTGATTGCCGACTCTGGGGAAATCCGGTGGTTATCGACGCGATCGCCCTGAACGGAAACACCGTCCGTCACCGAGACGACATATCACCATCATAGTATTGACATACCAGTGCATGACAGGAAGCCGTCGTTGATTGTAACGCGGGGCAGGCGCATATTGAACGCCTGTGCAACTGCGGAATCAGGATAGTAAATGGCGGGTTTCCGACGGCGGCCAAATGAAAGCCGCCTATTGATTTACTATAAAGTCCTGCTGGAAAAACATGAAACGCATATGGATGGCGCAAGCCTTTCCATGAATACTGAAACAACCGACTCAAGGAACTGAAGCAAAAAGGTGACCCGACCGTTGACTCTTCTCGCCCGCCTCGCCACCGACGTGCAGCTGATGTTCAGGCGTCCGCCGCGTCAACAGTATGCCGCGCTTTGCTACCGGGTGAAGAAGAAGACAAACGAACTTGAGGTGCTTTTGCTGACGAGCCGCGAGACCGGCCGATGGGTTATCCCCAAGGGCTGGCCGATGGACGGACGCACAGCCTATGAGGTTGCAGCACGCGAAGCCTTCGAGGAAGCGGGTGTGCGCGGGACCGTCGAAGACCAGACGATCGGCTGCTATTCCTATCCCAAGGTCTTGAAGAACGGGCTCAGCGTAACGTGCAAGGTTCAGGTTTACGCGCTGGAAGCCGCCACGATCGCCAAGAACTTCAAGGAGAAAGGCGAACGCAAGACCGAGTGGGTTTCTTGTGACGAAGCCGCGAAACGGGTGAACGAACCCGAGCTTCGGGAAATATTCCGGCTGTTCAAGCGCCGCATGGCGGAGCAACTCGCGGAGAGCGTGCCGAGGCAAATTCCGGCTGAGTGAATATTGCCATCTTGCGCTGCTAAACTTGGCGACGTTAAAGGGAGTGAAAGCCAAGGAATAGCATGCCCGACCGCCCAGCCATCCTCACAAAACGAACGCTCGACAAGGATCTCGACAAGCTTACGCATGTCGAGGACGCGACGAAGTTTGTCACGCGCAAGTTGGTGGCGCCGGGCCTCGGGCTGATCTTTCTCGGACTGGCCATGCTATTTGCGGGCGTCTACGTGTTCGATCGGCCAAGCGCCGTCCTGGTGGTCGCCGCTGCGGCGCTTGCTGCCTACATGGCCTTGAACATCGGCGCCAACGACGTCACCAACAACGTTGGCGCTGCGGTCGGTGCGCGGGCGATGACCATGGGCCAGGCGCTTGTCATCGCCGCAATCTTTGAAGTTCTCGGAGCGACGATTGCCGGCGGCGATGTCGTCAAGACGATCTCCTCAAGCATTGTCGATACAGTGCAGGTGCCCCCGGCGACGCTAAGCTGGATCATGATGGCGGCGCTGATGGCCGCTGCCTTGTGGATCAATCTCGCCACCTGGCTGAATGCGCCTGTTTCGACCACGCATGCGATCGTCGGCGCGGTGATCGGCGCGGGTGTCGGTGCGGTCGGCCCCGAGCCCGTCAACTGGCGCGTCATGATCGAGATCACCTCAGCCTGGGTGACATCCCCGCTGCTGGGCGGCGTGATTGCGGCCGGTCTGCTTTTCCTGGTCAAGACCTTCATCATCTACCGTGACGACAAGATCGCAGCGGCCCGGCGATGGGTGCCCGTGCTGATAGGGATGATGATCGGCGGCTTCACGTCTTACATGGTCGTGCAACTCGAAACGGCCAATGAATTTTCGTCGCTTACAATCTTCGTGCTCGGTCTCGCGGCAGGCTGCCTTGGGTGGTTTGGCGGGCGAGTGTTCGTCCGCAGGCAGGCAGCGGGACTGGAAAACCGCAACAGTTCGCTGCGCATTCTGTTTCAGATCCCCTTGATCAGTTCGGCAGCCTTGCTGTCCTTTGCGCACGGTGCGAATGACGTATCCAATGCCGTCGGTCCGCTATCGGCAATCGTGCGTAACGTCGGTGCATCCCCCGACGCTGCGGGCGACAATCCCCCGGTTTGGGTGCTCCTGATCGGCGCCCTCGGCATCTCCGTCGGCCTTTTGCTCTTCGGACCACGCCTGATCCGGCTAGTCGGCGATCAGATCACCAAGCTCAACCCCATGCGCGCCTATTGCGTGGTGCTGTCCACGGCCTTCACGGTCATCGTCGCCTCGTCGCTTGGCCTACCGGTCAGCACGACGCATATTGCCGTCGGCGCGGTGTTTGGCGTCGGCTTCTTCCGCGAGTGGTACACGCGGCATTCGAAGCGCCGCATCGCTTATGTGCGACGCAAGGCGGAAAGCTGGGCGATTGACGAACCGGAAGATCCCAATACGCATGAGGTTCGCCGCCGCTATCTCGTCCGCCGTTCGCATTTCATGACCATCATTGCCGCCTGGGTCATCACCGTGCCGGCCTCCGCGGCGCTTGCAGCCATGATCTATTGGGTTATGTTCGCGCTCTTTGTTTGAGCAGGACCTTTTGATGCGCGCCAATTTTCGAATGCAACGGCTGTTCGTGGAGGCTCCCCTCTCGGCGGGAGCCGCAATCGACACGACGACCGACCATTTCAACTATCTGGCCAACGTGCTGCGCATGGCCGAAGGGGCCGAGCTTCTTGTCTTCAACGGTCGCGATGGCGAGTGGAAGGTGCGCCTCACCTTCCCGACGCGAAAGCGGATCGTGATGATTGCAGAAGAACAGACACGACCGCAGCCTGCTCCCTCCGATCTGCATTATCTTTTCGCGCCCCTCAAAGTCGGGCGCCTGGATTATCTGGTGCAGAAGGCGGTTGAGATGGGAGCCGGTGTCCTGCGGCCAGTACTGACCCAGCATGTGCAGGGGAAGATCACCAATCTCGAAAAGCTCAAGGCAAACGTCATTGAAGCGGCGGAACAGTGCGGCATACTCGGCATCCCCACTGTTGCCGAACCGGTGAAGCTGTCCGATCTCCTTGATGCCTGGCCGAACGACCGCCGTATCATCTATTGTGACGAAGGCGATGCGGGGCAGAATCCGCTGCCGTTGCTGTCCAAAATCAGTGAACAAAAGCTGGCCCTCCTCGTCGGGCCCGAGGGTGGGTTTTCGGAAGAGGAGAGAGCGAGGCTCCGCAGCCTCGATTTCGTCACTGCAATCCCGCTCGGACCCCGAATCCTGCGGGCGGACACGGCGGCCGTTGCTGCAATGGCTGTCATTCAGGCGTCGATCGGCGATTGGAATTAACCCTGGAAACAACGGGCGACAAAATACGCTGCTATTTTTTTGATGGACCGTTGAAACAATTTCACTTGCAACATACGTGGGAGCGGTCCTAATCACCCTTCCAATTGCCCGGTTTTTCCAGGCCCTCTCCCATTGCAGGTAGATTTGAATGGCTCGCGATACCACCGACCAGACACCGCTCTCTTCGGTTCAGGAGCTGACCGACTATCTTGCCGTGGGCAACAAGCCGAAGGAAAAGTTCCGCATCGGTACGGAGCACGAGAAGTTTGCCTTCTTCCGCGCCGATAACAGCCCGGTGCCGTACTTCGGCGAGGCCAGTATTTCAGCGCTGCTGAAGGGCCTGCAGCAAAAGTCCGGCTGGGATCCGATCATGGACGGCGACAACATCATCGGCCTTGGCGAGCCTAGGGGAATGGGCGCGATTTCGATCGAGCCCGGCGGTCAGTTCGAACTATCAGGCGCACCGCTGGAAACGATCCACGAGACCTGCAAGGAATCGAACGCCCACCTTGCGACGCTGCGCGAGATCGCCGAGCCTATGGGCATCCGCTTCCTCGGCATCGGTGGCAGCCCCAAATGGACACTGGCTGAAACGCCTGTCATGCCGAAATCCCGCTACGAGATCATGAGCCGCTACATGCCGAAGGTCGGGTCCAAGGGTCTCGACATGATGTATCGCACCTGCACGATCCAGGTGAATCTCGATTTCTCCTCGGAAGCCGACATGCGCAAGAAGATGCGCGTCTCGATGAAGCTGCAGTCGCTGGCAACCGCCCTCTTTGCCTCGTCGCCCTTCACCGAAGGCAAGCTCAACGGCCTGTTGTCCTGGCGCGGCGACATCTGGCGCGACACCGACAACAATCGCTCCGGTTTGCTCGACTTCACCTTCCGCGACGACTTTGGTTTCCATGACTACGCGGAGTGGGCGCTTGATGTGCCGATGTACTTCATCGTGCGCGACGGGCACTATCACGACTGTACCCACGTTACCTTCCGCCAGTTCATGAACGGCGCGTTGAAAGGCGAGATCGCGGCCTGGGAGCCGACGATGGGAGACTGGACAAACCACCTCTCGACACTCTTCCCCGATGTTCGCCTGAAGCGCTTCCTTGAGATGCGTGGTGCAGACGGCGGCCCCTGGCGGCGTATCTGTGCGCTGCCGGCCTTCTGGGTGGGCCTGCTTTACGACGACGCGGCTCTCGAGGACGCGGACATGCTGACCAAGGACTGGACGTTCGACGAGGTCAATGCTCTGCGCAACGCCGTGCCAACCCAGGGCCTCAGGGCAAAGTTCCGCGGTCATGAGCTCTACGAGACCGCACGTGAAGTGATCGCCGTTTCGAAGGCGGGTCTGAGGGCGCGCAACAAGCTCAACAAGGAAGGCCAGGACGAGACCATCTTCCTCTCGCCGCTCGATGAGGTCATGGCCAAGAAGGCGACGTTGGCCGAGGATCTGCTGGCGCTCTACCACGGCCGCTGGGCCGGTTCGGTCGAGCCTGTCTTCGAAGAGTATCAATACTAGGGTCGGGCCTAAGCTCTTCTGCAAAAAGCGGTTTGCGCATTCCTTTTTCCGGCTATAGTGACGCAATTGCGCGTTGCGAACCGGGAAGGGGATTACCATGCTGCCACTCTTCGACATGATGATGCAGGCCCAGAACGGCGCGGCGATGGATGCAGTCTCCAAGCAGTTCAACCTTGCACAAGAACAGGCAGCCAAGGCGATGGCGGCGCTGATGCCAGCCTTTTCCGCGGGCCTGAAGCGGAGCACCACCAATCCCTACGACTTCATGGGCCTGATGCAGGCCGTGGCCTCCGGTAACTATGCCAAATATTTCGAGGACGTGAGCAAGGCCTTCACACCGCAAGGCGTGTCCGACGGCAACAACATCCTCGCGCAGCTGTTCGGCTCGAAGGAAGTCTCGCGCGCGGTCGCGGCGCAGGCAGCCCAGATGACCGGCATCGGACAGGAAATCTACAAGCAGATGCTGCCTGTCATGGCCGACACGCTGATGGGTGGCCTCTTCAAGCAATCGATGGGGCAGATGGCGACCCCGGTCAATCCATTCGTCAACACGGCGATGGGCGAAACGATGCAGAAATGGCTCGAAAGCACTGGCTTCGCACCAAAGCAGAAACCAGCTCCCGAACCGAGCATCTTCGACAATCCCTTCACTCAAGCGATGCAATTGATGTTCGGGATGCAGAAGCCGGAGGCGGAGAAGACAGTCACCAACCCGTTCTTCGACAACCCATTCGCGAAGGCGTTTCAAGAGATGATGGGCTCGCTCGGAAAGCCGGTCGAGCCCAAGCCTGCGGAAGCTCCGAAGGAGCAGGCAAAGGCGGAAACGGAAAGCTACATGGACATGCTCAACAGCATGTTCGATAGCGGGCTCGAGGTACAGAAAAGCTACCAGAAGAGCATGGAAGCGATCTTCGAAAACTATTTGCCGAAGACGCCGCCCTCCACTCCACCGAAGGCATAAAAAAACCCGGAGACGGCTGGGAGGCCGGTCACCGGGCAAGAGGCAGGGCTATTGGCTATCACCCTGCGGGGAAAAACTGAGCCGGCCTCACTCCCTTTGAGACCGGAAGAGTGAACGGCGTCCGCGCTTGCGCGCGAATTGTGTCAGGTGTTCCGACGGATCTTCAAAGAAGGTGGACGCCAGGAACGCTGAGGTAAGATCGATCCTCGAAAGGCCGATATCCTCCAATTGCTTGTCATCGAGCTCGTGCAGCCGGTTGATCTCCATACGGTTGCGGAACACGCGCAGTACGGATGACAGCGTTGCGAAGCCACGTGCGACGCGCTGAGCAAACGTCAGCGAGGTCGGGCTGCAGTCGAGTTCGAGTATCCGGTCTGTCGTGCGCATGGGACGATCCTTTCATTGGCGCGCAACAACCCACCCCTCCCGCGAGGTCGAGCGGAAAGGTATCGGGTTGAAATCGGAGCGGACAGGCAGGGTGTCTGTCCTTCACTTTGCTTGATTTGCATCCAGAAGATGCCAAACACCTATTGATCAGTCCAACGAATGTTTCTAATGATTATCATCAGAGATTGTTATAGGTGAACTCATGTCCGCGCCTCTTGATATTGACCAGTTGCAGACCTTTATCGCGATCGTCGATTCCGGCAGCTTCACCAAGGCTGCGGACAGGGTCTACAAGACGCAGTCAGCCGTCTCCATGCAGATGCGGCGACTGGAAGAGCGCATCGGCAAGCAGCTTTTCATCAAGGACGGCCGTGGCAACCGCCTGACCGCCGAAGGCGAAAAGCTCTTGAACTATGCGCGGCGTATGATCCGTCTCAACAACGAGGCGATCGCCGCCTTCGACGACAACCGCCTCGAGGGTACGCTTCGTATTGGCACGCCCGATGACTATGCCGACCGCTACATGCCGGAAATCATCGGCCGCTTTGCCAAGACGCACCCGAATGTCGAGCTCTACATCGTCTGCGAGCCCTCGGTGGACCTTGCCGAACGCATGCATCGCGGCGAACTCGATATCGCGCTCGTCACACATAACCCGCGCGAGCGCATGTCAGACGTCGTGCGAACGGAACCGCTCTGCTGGGTCGGATCGGCCAACCATCCAATCCGAGACGATGCGCCGGTGCCACTCGCTGTCGGCCGCCGTGATTGCCAGTGGCGCCAGCTCGCCTGCTCGGCGCTTGACGCAGTCGGGCGCGAACACCAGATCCTGTTCACCAGCTGGTCGTGCACAGTCGTTGCAGCCGCGGTCCTCGCCGGCATGGCCGTTTCCGTCATGCCGGAATCGGCACTGCGCACCGGGATGAAGGTGTTGAGCCAGGCGGACGGCTTCCCCGCCCTGCCCCCGGTCCAGATCGGCATCATGAAGCGGCCGGGCGTTTCGATCTCGCTGATGAACGCGATCACCGCGCATATCACCGCGTGTCTCGACAACATCACGCCGGCTGTCGTCGATGACAATCTCGAGCCAGACGTGAAGAACGCCTATGGGCGGGTGCAGCCCCGCCTCAAGGTCGCCAACGTCGTTCCGAGCTGGTAGGCCTCAGGCCGCAACGGGCGAGAGGAAGGCCATGCGGATGACGCGCTTCCACTCGTCCAGAATGCGCCTGGCAAGCGAGTCCTCGCTGACGATGGCAAGACGGATCGACGCCCCGAGCAGGTGACTGAACAGATAGGTGCGCGCCTGCATGTCGGCCCCGGACAGTTCCGGAGCGACACGACGCAGGGTGTCCTCGAAGATGTCCGCTATCCGCTTG
Organism: Rhizobium cauense; assembly: GCF_019511525.1. Taxonomy (GTDB): domain Bacteria; phylum Pseudomonadota; class Alphaproteobacteria; order Rhizobiales; family Rhizobiaceae; genus Rhizobium; species Rhizobium cauense. The sequence goes on from NZ_JAEUAT010000011.1 coordinate 92,402, forward strand.
CTGTGCTCTATGTTGAGCCTGAGCAGGTCGTGATCTGTCTCGGTGCCCATCCAGATACCGAGATAGGCGGCGTCCCTGCGGTAATCGTCATAGTGCCAGTCGATCGTTGCGGAGAGCACATCGAGCGCGTGGTCGACGGACTGAACCTTGGAAAAGGCGTCGGCGATTCTGTCCTGGATGGCGGATGCATGGCGGTCGAACAACGCCTTTACGATCGCCGCCTTCTCCGGAAAATACTGGTAGACGGAGCCTATCGGCACCTTGGCGGCGACTGCCAGTTCCGTCATGCGCATGGCGCTCACGCCTTTTTCGGCAATGATGGCGGTGGCGGCCGATAGAATGAGGTCAAGCCTCTGAATACTGCGTTCCTGCTTCGGCTTCCGGCGGAGGCCAATGCGATCCAAACTTCCGACCGTCATGTCGTTCCCATTGGTTCTATGTGGAGCGACGGAGGTGGTTCATGCCGGCGCCATTTGGCCGATATGCCATTGCATTTCTTCACGACTCGTAAACACGATGGATCAGATTGTTCGCATCGCGAAAAGCATAGAAAAATCGAGGTGATACACCCGGATTTGGTCCGTTTTTGACTGCGATTTCATTCCCCAGAAGCAGGCTATACACCGACTTTACCGGCCTTGTGGCCGCGTTGCTTGCAAAGTGCTTCACGGACAACTGATTCGTCATTCCGGGACGCCAGCGTGAAATGGCATCCTGGCGATCAGCTGCACGTCGTCGGCAAGGCAGCCCTATTGACTTTCGATAACCCCTTGTCGCATGTACCCATCAATTCCATCGGAAAAAATTATCGTGCTTACTCTTCGACAGATGCGCTACTTCGATGCGCTGGCAACCACGCGCCACTTCGGCCGCGCAGCCGAAATGGTCCACATAAGCCAGCCGGCGCTTTCGACCCAGATCATGGAAATGGAGGAGTACCTCGGCGCCAAGCTGGTCGAGCGCACGCGCCAAAGTACGATCCTGACATCAAAGGGCGAAGAGGTGCTACACTATGTGCGCACCATTCTGCATCAGGTCGACTTGCTGGAGCAGACGGCCCGCAAGGGCGGCGGCACGCTGGAAGGTCTGATCCGCATTGGGATCATTCCGACCGTCGCGCCGTACCTCGTCCCTCAGTTCATTCCGCATCTGCGCAACACCTACCCGAACGTCGAGGTGGAACTGCGTGAAGCGGTTACCGACCGTCTGCTTGGAGACCTCTCGACCGGGAAACTCGATGCCGTCATCGCCGCGTTGCCGCTCGACATCGAAGGCATCCAAACGCGTCCTCTCTTTACCGATCGCTTCTTCATGGCAGTGGCCGACAATGGAGACGCGGTGCTGATGTCGCCGCTGACCGAGCATGAGGTCAATGTCGACCGGCTTCTGCTGCTTGAAGAGGGACATTGCCTGCGCGATCAAGCGCTCGCGGTCTGCAGCGCCGGCAAGCGCAGCCTCGTGAACTTCGGAGCGACGTCGATGGCAACCCTCTTGCAGATGGTGTCGCACGACATGGGAATGACGCTCATCCCCGAGATGGCCATTCCGACGGAGACGAGCCGCAACTCGATCCGCATACTTCCGTTTGCCGATCCGCAGCCGTCGCGCGAAATCGGGCTCGCCTGGCGGCGCAGCAATCATCGCGGCAAGGAGATGGAAGCGCTGGCAGAGGCGATTATTGCTGTCGCCCCTGCCCCACGCGAGCAGGCAGCCTGATCAGGCGAGATTCTTCTTGAGGAACTCGACGGTTCTGCTCCAGGCAAGCTCGGCCGCCTTCTTGTCGTAGCGGGCCGCCGAGGTGTCGTTGTTGAAAGCGTGATTGACGCCGTCATAGACAAAGATCTGGAAGTTCTTGCCGTTCTCCTCCAGTGCCTTTTTGTAGGCGTCGATGCCGGCGTTGATGCGTTCGTCGAGACCGGCATAGTGCAGCATCAGCGCGGCCTTGATACCAGGCACGTCGGTCGCCTTTGGCTGCGCCCCATAGTAAGCGACGCCGGCCTTGAGTTCCGGCGATTTGGTGGCAAATTCGTTCACCAGCCCGCCACCCCAGCAAAATCCGATCGCCGCAACCTTGCCGTTGGAATTCGCCAGCTTGGTCAGATAGGCGAGCGTCGCCTCTGCGTTCGCCACGGTGGCGGGCCGATCCAGCGTGCTGAACATCTCTCGGGCCTTGTCCTCATTCTCCGGCGTGCCCCCTAAGGGCGACAGGAAATCCGGCGCAAGCGCGATGAAGCCCTCCAATGCCATGCGGCGCGCGACATCCCGGATATGCGGATTGAGGCCGCGATTCTCGTGGATCACGATCACCGCGCCGAGTTTGCCTGAAGCATCCTTCGGCTCGACCAGGTAACCCTTCATCTCACCGGCGCCACCTGGATAGGTCACATCCTTCGCCACCAGTCGCGGGTCTTCGGCGGCTATCATTTGCGCGCTCGCCTTGTTGGCCGCAAGCATCGGCGCGATGACCGCGGCAGCGCCAGCGGAACCGGCCAGTTTCGTCAGCTTGTCCATGAAGCCGCGGCGATCGAGTGTCAGATGCGTATATTCGTCGTAGGCGTTGATCATCGCCTGCGTGATTTCCGGCTTGTTCATTTGGGGCCTCCTCTTCCCTACCTGTTGGCTTCCGCCTGCCGGGGAAGATAGGTCAGTGGCCGGTAACACGAGAACAAAACTGCGTTACTTCAGGCTGATAGCCCCGATCAGCCGTTCGGAAAAGTCATCCAGACGGCAAGCCATAGCCACATGGCGCCGAGCACGACATAGCCGGCCGCAAAAAGCGGACTGCGATAGCGGAGATTGTTGCTGGTGACATGCACGAAAGCGTGCAGATAGCGCAGCGCCACAAAGATCCAGGCCAGGACTACGGCCGGGAGGTTGTCGGCTTCCGTGATGTAGAGAAGGACGCAACAGGCGTAGAACAGCACCGGCAGCTCGAACTGATTGGCAAGGCAATTCTTGACGACGAGGCTTTCCGCCGGTTCATCGCGGTTCTCCCGGTAGTTCGAGCCGCGGACCTTTCCAGCTTGAACCAGCTTTCTGCGGCGATAGCCGAGAAGCATGTAGAGAATGTAGACCAGGGCTACGTGGGCGATCATTGGCCAGAACATTTCGTAGCCGGTCATGCTGTCTCTTCCTTGCTGCTTTCCGTCTGATTTCCGTGCTCTAGAGGAAAAGCATCAGCGCCGCAAATGCCCGCCGCAGTTTCGCAGCGGGCACAGTCGGGATCAGACCTGAGCGATGCCGCCGTCGGCGAAGAGTTCGGCACCGGTCACGAAGCTCGATTCATCCGACGCCAGGAAAAGGGCGGCGGCAGCAATTTCCTCGGCGCGACCAACGCGACCCATTGGAACCTGGGAGCCGAGATAGTCGAGAAGGCCCTGCTGCTGCGCCTTGTCCTGGCCGGCAAGCTCGACCAGACCTGTCGTTTCCGTCGGACCGGGGCTGAGGGTGTTGATGCGGATGCCGCGATCCTTCAGATCGAGGATCCAGTTGCGGGCGAAGTTGCGGATCGCCGCCTTTGAGGCAGCGTAAACGCTGAAGGCAGGTGTGCCGGTCGCACCAGCGGTAGAACCTGTCAGGATGACCGACGAACCCTTGCCCAGCAGCGGCAGTGCCGTCTGAACGGTGAAGAGCACGCCCTTCACGTTTCGATTGAACGTGTCGTCGAACTGTTCTTCGGTGATCTGCCCGATCGGCACAAATGAGCCGCCGCCGGCATTGACGAAGAGTACATCGATGCGGCCAGCTTCATCCTTCACACGATTGAACAGGCGGTCGAGATCGGCCTGCTTGGCGGAGTCTGCCTGGATGCCGGTAACGTTGCCGCCGATCTCGGCGACAGCCGCATCGAGCACCTCCGCGCGCCGGCCGGTAATGAAGAGGCGTGCGCCTTCGGCGGCGAAGCGCTTTGCCGTGGCGAGGCCGATGCCCGACGTCGCACCCGTTATGACCGCAATCTTTCCGTTCAGTCTCTGTGTCATTTCAGTCGTCTCCTTTTGTTCGACTGAACAGGAGATATGGACGGCGGCATCATTTCTGAATAGAAAGGAATGAAAACCATTGTTGCAGATATGAAATGATGAAATTGCCTGACTTCGAAGGCCTCGCGATGTTTGCCAAAGTGGCGGAGGAACGCTCGTTTGCCCGGGCGGCAAAGACGCTGGGTATCTCTGTCGCAACCGTCTCGCGCGGCGTCGCCCGTCTGGAAGAGAGATTGGGAGCCCGGCTGTTCAACCGAACATCGCGACAGCTATCGCTGACGGAATTCGGCCTCCGCCTCGCTGATCGGGCCTCCAGGATTTACACCGATGCCGAGGAGATCGAGAACGCGGCGCTCGAGCTTTCGAGCCGTCCGCGCGGCTTGATCCGGCTGGCAGCACCGATGACGTTCGGCGTCCATTGGATTGCGCCGATCCTGCCCGAATTCCTTGAGCTCTACCCCGACATCAGCATCGATCTTCATATGAGCGACGCAAGCGTCGATCTCGTGGGGGAAGGTTTCGATGCGGCGCTGCGCATCGCCGTGCTACCGGACTCATCGCTCATTGCCCGGCGGCTCGCGCCGGTCGCCCCGTTCATCCTGGCGTCTCCCGCCTACCTGGAGAAATACGGATGTCCGCAGCATCCGCGAGAGCTGGCCGCGCATCACTGCCTTGGCTATGCCTATCGCCCTCGCCAGGACATATGGCGTCTGACGAACAAGGCAGGCGAGGAAGAATTCGTCACGCCAACCGGCCCGCTTCGGGCAACGAATTCGGAAGCATTGGTTCCGATGGCACTGCGCGGTCTTGGCATCTGCGAACTGCCGGAATTCATGGCCAGCGAATATCTGGCAGATGGACGTTTAAAGGCGATCCTGACCGATTGGAGCCTGCCGAGCGGTGCCCTCTATTTCGTTACACCATCCGCACGCGCGCGGCCGGCAAAGGTTGAAGTGCTGGCTGAGTTCATGGCGGCTCGTCTTTCCAATCCGCCATGGCGGTGGCCGCGCTGAGACTACTGCTCGCCCTCTTCGCGATGCATGGCGCGAACGATGGCAAAGCGGACAATGACAATGAGGCAAATGGCGAGGCTGGCGAGTTTCAGCCGCGTCATCCACGGCAACAGCTGTGCGGCCTTGTCTGCCCAGTCGCTGTCTCCGAAGGCGATCAAGCTGGAGATGTTTTCGCCATAATCGGCAAGACCATAAATAATGGGAAGAGCGTAGACGAGCCTGATGACGGCGGGACTGAGCGGGCGTGCGAAATAGGAGCCGCTCGGCCGTAGTCTCATCAAGACCAGCAGCAGGAGCATCGCCAGGAGCGCTGGAAAGACCAGCTCCGGCCCTGCATACATCGCCCGCAGCAAATTGCCGGCGATTTCGTTCTCGCCAAGCAGCCGCCGCATCCGGCCGACCGTCAGTTCGTCATAGCCGGCGAAATAGGCATCGAGAACGGTCTGCCCCGTCTCATGCTTGAATGGGACGACAAAGCCGAATGTCGTCCACGCAAGTATGCAAAGGCAGATGGCCGCGAGCAGCGCGATAATCCAGAGCGGAATACGGCTGCCCACGTTCATTGTCAGCCGCCGGCGCTCGGATAGTTCGGGCTTTCGCGGGTGATCGTCACATCGTGCGGATGGCTTTCACGAAGGCCCGCGCCAGAGATGCGGACGAAGGTCGCGCGCTCCTGGAAGTCCTTGATATCCTTGCCGCCGACATAACCCATCGCAGCCTTGAGGCCACCTGCGAGCTGATGCAGCACACCCGATACCGGACCCTTGTAGGGAACCTGGCCTTCAATGCCCTCGGGCACGAGCTTCAGCGTGTCACGCACTTCAGCCTGGAAGTAGCGGTCTGCCGATCCGCGCGCCATGGCGCCAACGGAACCCATGCCGCGATAGGCTTTGAAGGAACGGCCCTGGTAGAGATAGACTTCGCCCGGGCTTTCATCCGTGCCGGCGAGCAGCGAGCCGATCATGACAGCGGAAGCGCCGGATGCGATCGCCTTGGCGACGTCGCCCGAGAACTTGATGCCACCATCCGCGATGACGGGGATATCCTGCGCGCGTGCTGCCTCAACGGCCGACATGATGGCTGCAAGCTGAGGGACGCCAACACCAGCGACAATGCGCGTCGTGCAGATCGAGCCGGGGCCGATACCGACCTTGACGGCATCCGCACCGGCATCGATCAACGCCTTGGTACCATCTGACGTCGCGACGTTGCCGGCCATGACCCGCACGGAGTTGGAGAGCTTCTTTACCCGCGCCACGGCATTGAGAACGCCTTGAGAATGGCCATGCGCCGTATCGACGACGAGAAGATCGACGCCAGCTTCGATCAGACGTTCGGCACGGTCGAAACCATCGTCACCGACGCCAACGGCGGCGGCAGCGCGCAAGCGGCCCTGTGCGTCCTTGGATGCGTTCGGGTTCAGCTGCGACTTTTCAATGTCCTTGACGGTAATGAGGCCGACGCAGCGGCCTTCGCCGTCGACCACCAGCAGCTTCTCGATGCGGTGCGCGTGGAGCAGGCGCTTGGCTTCTTGCTGGTCGACGCTTTCCTTGACGGTCACGAGGTTTTCGCGCGTCATCAACTCGTAGATCTTCTGCTTCGGGTCGGAAGCGAAGCGGACGTCTCGGTTGGTCAGAATGCCAACGAGACGACCGGACTTTTCGACGACCGGAATGCCCGAAATGCTGTGGATTTTCATCAAGGCGAGCGCATCGGCGAGCGTTGCGTCCGGGCCGATCGTCACCGGATTGACAACCATGCCGCTTTCGAACTTCTTGACCTGGCGGACCTGCTCCGCCTGCTCGGCAGGCGTCAGGTTCTTGTGAATGACGCCAAGACCGCCAGCCTGTGCCATGGCGATGGCAAGACGGCTTTCCGTGACAGTATCCATGGCCGAAGAGATGATCGGAATGTTCAGCTCGAAATCGGTTGCGATGCGCGTTGCAACGCTCGTCTGACCGGGCAGAACCTCGGAATGACCGGGCTGCAGGAGCACGTCATCGAACGTGAGTGCGTCCAAACCGGTTGGCGTTTCTATGATGCGAGCCATGGCCAATTTCCTCAATTAAGAAAAATGCAACGCCTCCCGGAACGAATCGTCCGCACCGGCGGGTGTGCAAGGGTTGCTTTGGAAGTTGGCGAGGGCTGGTAACACGTCTATGACAGGAAGGGAATAGCAAAACGCGAATGCCAGCCACGCGTCCGTCGAATAGGGGCGCGGAGAACTGAGCTTGTCTCGTAGGCCGTCTGCCGGCCAGAATGTGCGGAGGAGCGGCGGTAGGCCGCTCCTGATGCTGTCAAAGGTCGAACTGATAGGTCTTCGGAACGAAGCGGTAACCCGTCTCGTATTTCTCCACGAAACCGACCGCAGGAAACGGCATGTGGTAGCCCATGAAAGCAACCTTGTCGGTCGCGATCATGTCGAAGACCTTCTTGCGCGAGGCGGCGGCCTGCGCCTTGTCCATGTCGAAGCGGACCTCCCATTCGGGCTTCTGCAGCGACAGGATATAATGGTTGGCAGTATCACCCGTGAAGACCATCCGCTTGCCGTCCGCTTCGGCGTGGAAGACCATGTGGCCCGGCGTGTGACCCTGCGCCATCACGGCCGTGATGCCGCTGACGATCGAGTCGCCTTCCTTGATAAACGTCGTCTTCTCCGCGAGCGGGACGACGTTGGCGAGCACCGTCTTGTGCCCACCCTCGGCCGGCGTTCCCTCGCGCGCCTTATCGGACCAGAAATCATACTCGACCTGACCCGCCACATATCGTGCGTTCTTGAAGGCGGGCGTGCCGTTCTCCATCAGGCCGCCGATATGGTCGCCGTGCATGTGGGTAAGGGCGACAATGGTGATATCGTCCGCGGAATAGCCTACAGCCTTCAGGCCATCCTGCAGCTTGCCGAGGCCGCGTTCACGACCGGCGGCGCCAAAGCCGGTATCGATCAAGATCACCTCAGAGCCGGTATCGATCAGTGCCGGCGCATAGCTGTTCACGAATTTCTCAGTCGGCAAAAAATTGTCGCCGAGCAGCTTCTTCACCGCCTCAGGATCCTGGTTCGTACCAAAGGTCTCGAAGGGCTTCTCCGCAAGGTTGCTGCCGTCCCTGATCGCAACGATCTTGAACGAACCGAGGTTGAACTGGTTTACCTCCGGGAGCACGATAGTGTTCATCTTTGCCTTTTCTCCACTGGCGGCTGCGGGAGCCGCTCTCAAAACAACAGGCGCCGCCAGCAGGCCAAGGCCCGCAGCAAAGAACGTGCGCCGCTTCATCCCCGTCGACACTGCCATCTGCCATCCCTCCTATCGCGCGGCAGGATTGCCGCATAGCCCCAACTGTTGATTCACCCGGTCAGCGCCGCGATGAAGTTCCGGCCAATCTTGCACGCCAGAATTGCGGAGCAAGGGGACTCACGCAGACGTGATGCAATCGTGTTTTCCGCGTCGCTCAAAGGGTTGGCAGATCCCGCTGCGAGGACTACAGAGCACAGGCCCCCAGACGCCTTCGCAGACCTTCAAGGCATTCGCGTATGAACCGCATCGTTCCGCTGATCCTCGCCGTCGCTCTCTTCATGGAGCAGATGGACTCTACCGTTATCTCTACCGCACTTCCGGCCATCGCAAACGACCTCCATGTCGGGCCGATCACGCTGAAGCTCGCGCTGACCTCCTATATGGTCTCGCTTGCGGTCTTCATTCCAATCAGCGGGTGGATGGCGGATCGGTTCGGCGCCAAGCGCATCTTCCGCCTCGCCATCTGCGTCTTCGTCATCGGCTCGATCTTCTGCGCGGCCTCATCGGGCTTGATCGAGTTCGTCTTTGCCCGCTTCCTGCAAGGCATGGGCGGCGCGATGATGACGCCGGTCGGTCGCCTCGTTCTGGTAAGAACAACGAAGAAGAGCGAGTTGGTCTCGGCGATGGCGCTGCTGACCATCCCGGCATTGGTCGGACCGTTGGCCGGCCCGCCACTCGGCGGCTTCATCACCACCTATTTTACCTGGCACTGGATCTTCCTGATCAATGTGCCGGTCGGCATCATCGGCATCTGGCTGGCGACGATCTTCCTGCCGGAGGTGGAAGCGACTGCACCGCCTAGGCTCGACGTGACAGGCTTCGTGCTGACGTCACTTTCCGCCGCCGGCGTCGTCTTCGGCCTGTCGGTCGTCAGTCTGCCGGCCCTGCCGCCCGTGATCGGCATCACGGCGACAGCGATCGGCATCGTCTGTGGTTTCCTTTATGTGCGCCACGCAAAGCGGCATCCGGCGCCGATCCTCAATCTCAACCTGTTGCGCACGCCGACCTTCCGCGCATCGGTAACCGGCGGCACGCTGTTTCGTATCTGTATCGGCGCGCTGCCTTTCCTGACGCCTTTGATGCTGCAGCTTGGATTCGGTCTGACACCCTTCCAATCCGGCCTCATCACCTTTGCCGGCGCGATCGGCGCGATCACCACGAAGTTCATGGCGCGTCGCGTCTTCGCTGCGGCGGGCTTCCGCACCACGCTGCTTTCAGCAGCGGCCGTGACGACGGCCGTGACCGTTGCGACCGGATTCTTCACACCGCAGACGCCGCACCTCGTCATCATCGCCATTCTATTGATTGGCGGCTTCTCACGCTCGTTCTTCTTTACCGGTGTCAACGCGCTGGCGTTCGCCGATATCGATGACGCGCAGGCAAGTCAGGCAACGTCGATGAGTTCGGTGATGCAGCAGATAAGCCTCGCGCTCGGAGTTGCCACCGCCGCGGCGATCCTCGAGACGTCGATCTATTTCCGCGGCGAGGCGCTGCAAGTCGCGGACTTCCACGTCGCCTTCTACGTCCTGGCGATCATGACAGTGGTGGCGACGATCCCGTTCGTCCGGATGGACAAGAGCGCTGGTGCAGTCGTCTCCGGTCACCGGGTAAAGCGCCTTTCGCCTGCGGCGATCGAGGCGGAGCGAGAGGTCGTCAAGTAAGGCTATTCCGGAGCCTCGCAGACGGCACTGAGCTTGTTGCCGTCTGGATCACGCACATAGGCGGCATAGAAATTGGCATGAAACGGCCGAAGGCCCGGCGCGCCTTCATCTTCGCCACCGGCAGCAAGCGCTGCGGCATGAAATGCATCCACGTCCGCGCGGCGCTCTGCCACCAGCGCCACCATCGCACCGTTGCCGTTCGAGGCGCGCCGCCGATTGAACGGGGTGACAACCCAGAACCTGCAACGGATGTCACCGTCCGCCGCATAGCCGATCTCCTCCTCGGAATAGCGTTGCCGCCTATAGCCGAGCAAGGGCAGCACGACGTCGTAGAAGCGCCGGGCCTGATCGATATCGTTGGTTCCAAGCGTAACGTATAGAAGCATCGTAAGCGGGCATTCCAAGTCTTGGGAGGCTAATCATCGCCCGAGACCGGTCCGAAGATCAAGCTTCCTGTGCGTCAGGCTCGGCTTTGCGGCCCTTGAAGCCCTTTGCAAGCAGGAACATTTCGACGGATTCCGCGCGCGACGAGGCCGGCTTGACGTGAATGACCTGCTTGAAATGATGCTTCAGCATGGTCAACAGCTCGCGTTCGGTACCACCCTGGAAGGTCTTCGCCAGGAAGTGGCCGCCTTCTCCCAGGACCTCGATAGCAAAGTGCGCCGCCACTTCGCAAAGATGCATCGTGCGCAGATGGTCGGTGCGATGATGGCCGGTGGTCGGCGCCGCCATGTCCGACATTACCAGATCAGGCGTACCGCCAATCGCTTCCATAAGCTCAGCCGGCGCGGAGGGATCGAGAAAATCGAGCTGCAGAACCTTGACACCGGGCAGCTGCGCCATCTCGAGAAAATCGATGGCGGCGACACGGATATCCTCGTCTGTCGAGCCGGTAACCTTGGCGGCGATCTGCGACCAGCTGCCAGGTGCTGCGCCAAGATCGATAATCCGGCGGGCGCCCTTGAGAATATTGTGCTTCTCATCGATCTCCAAAAGTTTGAAGGCGGCGCGGGCACGGTAGCCTTCAAGCTGCGCCCGCTGCACATAGGGATCGTTGATGTGACGCTGCAGCCATTGCCGAGACGACGCCTTCATCTTCTTGTTCTTGACGCGCTGGCCGAGCTTGCGGCCGGTGCGGTTGCCCGCGATCGGTGGCTTGGTCATCCCTGTCCCCTATTTGCCGCGTTGGCCGCGGCGGTTGCGGTGGCGCCGCCAGACGCCGTCGTCCGCCATCATGTCGGTGAGCAGGCCCTCTCTCAAGCCGCGATCGGCAACGCGCATGCGCGGACTTGGCCAGCGGCGCCGGATCGCCTCCAGAATGGCGCAGCCAGCCAGTACCAGATCGGCACGATCCGGCCCGATGCAGGGATTGGCAGCGCGGCTTGCGAAATCCCAAGACAAAAGCTTTGCCTGCATCGCCGAGACCTCATCGTCCGAAAGCCAGATGCCATCGACCTTGCGCCGGTCATAGCGTGGCAGATCGAGATGCACGCCCGCCAGCGTCGTCACCGTTCCCGACGTACCGATGAGATGGAAATCGCCCGCATGACCGATGTCGATCGCCGGGCAATCGAAGCTGTCGAGCATGCCTTCTACTTCCACCACCATTCCTTCGAAGACGTCCGGAGTAACATCGCGCCCCCCATGACGCTCGGAAAGCGTAACGACACCAACGGGAAGCGAGGTCCAGTGGGTTATGTGGTTGGCGAGGCGGTTGAAGCGGCTATCTCCGATGCGGATGACGGCAATTTCCGACGAGCCTCCGCCAATGTCGAACAGGACGACCGACCGCGTTTCCCGCCCGACCAGCGACGAGCAGCCTGATACGGCCAGCCGCGCTTCGGTCTCCCTATCGATGATCTCGAGTTCGAGGCCGGTTTCGGCGACGACCCGTTCGAGGAACTGTGCTCCGTTGCTCGCCTGCCGGCAGGCCTCGGTCGCGATCAGCCGCATACGGCGGATTTCGCGATTCTTCAGCTTCGAAGCGCAAACGCGAAGTGCATCAACGGCGCGATCCATCGCGTCATCGGAGAGGCGACCGCTTGCCGCCAGCCCTTCGCCGAGGCGCACGATCCGGGAGAAGGCATCGACGACACGAAACTGGCCCGGACGCGTTGGCTGGGCAATCAACAAGCGGCAATTGTTGGTGCCCAGGTCGAGCGCCGCATAGAGTTCATCAGGCCAGGGGTGTTCACCATAACTGCGCTGTCCGCCGTCGGGCTGGCGCGCAATACGATTGTCATTCTGGCCGGCCCGTGATTCGGCGGGAGGATTCCGCCCGGGAGACGCAGGCTGACGCTGTTGCGGCTCGGGATGCCCGAGCGGCTTTTCATGCACCAGCGGGCGTCCCTGCAGGCCGCGCTTGCCACGATGCTTGCGGCGATTGCGGCGGCTTGGCACAATTTCGCTCTCGCTGAGAGCGGCGTGCCCTGCGCTTACGGCGATTTCATTTTCTGTCCGGTGTTGCTGGCCGACCGGGCCTTGAGAGATCGCACCACGACGGCGGCGCTTTCGCTTGCGCGCTGCGTTACCGGCTTCAATTGGGCGTGCCGCCTCCCCGGTCTCGCCGGAGAGGACGTGCGGAGCGGGCTGGCTCGCATTGCGGGATTGCCCGCCACGCTTGCCCTTGCGACGCCTGGATTTCTTACCATCCCTGCGCCCTGCCGCCGACGCCCCGTCACCTTGCGACCTTAGGCCGCCTTCGGGGTCTTCCACGTTCGTTTTCCATCGCGCCGCGCAAGTCCAAAGGTATGCAGCAGGCGCTCATTCGATTTTGCGTTGCCGCGAAGATACCAGCGCGAGGCGAAAACACCAAATTCTTTTTGGAACGGCGAGAAATCAGGCTGCAGGAGCACGTCGAAAACCGCTTCGACGCGGCTGTGGATTTTTTTCCAAACGGGTATTTGCAATCCGTGATGTTTTGGTTATAAGCGCCGCACAGCAGCCAAGCCACGCTTCGGCAGCGACTGCTGGGGAATAGTTCAATGGTAGAACGACGGACTCTGACTCCGTTAATCTTGGTTCGAGTCCAGGTTCCCCAGCCAATTCTCCCTAAAAGCCCTTGAGGAAGCGCGTAGCGGATATTCGCTATGCGCTGAGAAACGACGAAGCCAGCCACCTCTTGCCAAGAGCTATTTCAGTGCTCCGAATATCCAGCGGAACGAAGCTGTGTGGGCGTCTGGCCGAATATACGCTTGAACGTCCGCGTGAAGTGGGAGGCATTCTCATAGCCCACATCGAGCGCAACTTCGATCAGGGATGCCTTTGATTGAACAAGCAGGGCTTTGGCCCTCTCCATGCGAACTCGCGTGTAGGCCTTGGCCGGAGACATGCCTGCCTTTTCCAAGAATAGCCTCTCGAGTTGACGCCGCGAAAGGCGAACCGAAGCCGCGAGCCTGGGGATGGTCATGCCGCCCTCGACATGTTGCTCCATCAGGATCATCGCCGCCTTGACGCGGTCGTCTTCATACTCGTCGTGCAAAGGGCGCCGAGGCTGAATGTCGCCGGCCGAGCGCGCCTTTTCGATCTGGAGGACTTCCAAGGCATTTCTTTCGGCCTCGCGGCTGATATACCGTCGGACCAGAACCGCTGCGATATCGGCTGCACTGCTGCCGCCAGCACAAGAACCGCGTTGTCGATCCAGGTTGAATATCCGATCCGATCGTACAGCGAGATCGGGAAAGCGTTCGCGAAACTCCTTGTAGTGAAGCCAGCTCACGCATGTCTCATGCTTCGTCATCAATCCAGCCTCGGCCAGGATGAACGAGCCAGTGCAGAGACCGATCAATGGGACTCTTGCAGCATCCGCGCGCTTGAGGAACGCGATCGTGTCGTGATCAACAGGGTTTGCCACGGTGAGGAGCCCACCGACAACGACGATGTGGTCGAACCGCGTCGGATCCACGAAATCCGAGGTTGGCGCGACCTGCACGCCGCAACTTGACGAAATCAGATGCCTCGTACTCCCGAGCACTTGCCAATCCGCCAACACGCGTCCGGAACGATCGTGCTCGTCGCTCGCAAGCCGCAGCGTGTCCACGAACAGCGCGAACGCTGACAGGGTGAACGATCGCGCAAGCACAAATCCAACCTTGAGCCGCCCGGCGGATTTGCCGACGGCGTCTCCCTGCCGATACTCTTCTGGTCGCATCTCAGTCTCCCTGATGGCCTTATCGTTCATGGTCACCGCATCTGGAATCCATGCGCGAGCGGGTCGCGTTCATCGACGAAGATCGTGTTGTGACCAATGACTCGCGCCCAACCACCCACACTTGGAAGAATGCCTCGATAAGCACCGATCTCCGCATCCGCCTCAACCTTGCCCGCAAATACCGTCCCGATAAGGCTTTCATGCCTGAAAGCCGCACCGACTTCCAGCCGCCCCTTCGCGTGCAATTGAGCCATGCGGGCCGACGTTCCGGTTCCGCCGGGAGACCGGTCGATGGCCTTTTCCCCATAGAAAACCGCGCAGCGTCCATCCGAGCGATCGCTTGTGGGTCGGTCGCACCAGATCGCATGGTGGACGCCCCGGATCCTTTCATCCTGAGGATGGACAGGATCGCAAGTCTCAGCCAGCGCATCACGCAGCCGCTGACTGAAGCCAACGATGTCGGCCGCAGTCATGCCGTCGAGGCCACTCCAGTTTGGCTGCGGTTCCACCACCGCATAGTAGTTGCCTCCATATGAAATATCGACCCGCAGCCGCCCCATTCCGGGCACATGCACCTCAACATCGGCTTCGTGCAGATAGCTTGGCACGTTATAGAGACGAACGGAATCCACGAACCCGTCCTTTTCTTCGTAGGTGACATCGACCCGTCCTGCGGGCGTCTCGATCGAAACGCGCCCCGGCGTGCGGGGCTTCACCAGTCCCTCCTCGATGGCAGAGGTCACGACGCCGATCGTCCCTGCGCCACACATCGGCAGACACCCGCTCACCTCTATGAAGAGTACCGCGAAGTCGCAGTCCTCGCGGTAGGCGGGATAGATGATGGCGCCCGACATGATATCGTGGCCACGGGGTTCGAACATCAGCGCCCGCCGGACCCAGTCGTGATCACGAACAAAGATATCCCGCCGCTCCGCCACGGGGACGTGCGGCAGCAGCGGCCCTCCGCCGGCCACCAAGCGGACTGGATTTCCGCACGTATGCGCGTCTATGCAAAAGAAGCTGCTTCTCATTGACCTACCTCAATGCCCAGCCGTCACCGGCGCTCGACCCCTATCAAGCAGACCACGGCTCACGCGGTCGAGCAGTAGGGCAACGGCGACGATGGCCAGACCTGCGCGCAAGCCCAGCCCCATTTCCATGCGGGTCAAGCCGCGGGTCACTTCGGCACCGAGGCCGCCTGCGCCGACCAGGCCAGCCAAAACGACCATGGCCAGGGAAAGAAGGATGCATTGATTGAGGCCGACCAACAGCGTCTGTTTGGCGAGCGGGAATTCAATCTTCCAAAGCACCGAGCGCGGGTGAGCGCCAATCGCACTTCCGAGTTCCACATACTCGCGCGGGACCTGGTTGAACGCCAAAGTGGTCAGTCGCAGCATCGGCGGAATGCCGTAGACGATCGTCGCGATGATGGCCGGCACCCGCCCCAGACTGAAAATCATGACCGCCGGAATGAGGTAGACCCACGGTGGCACGGTTTGCATCACGTCGAGGACTGGCCGAACGAACGCTTCAAGGGTCTTGTAGCGCGAACAAAGAACGCCAATCGGAAACGCAATGAGGACAGAGATAAGGACGGCCACCGTGACAAGCGCGACCGTCTGCATCGATGCCGTCCAAAGCCCGACGATCAGGCAGAAGCCGAGGCATAGCCCAGCAAGGATGGCCACGCGAAGATTGACCGCAAGGAAGGCCGCGACGAAGACGATCCCAATAACCGCAAGAGGCGGTACGAACAGCAGTCCTGCTTCGATTGCCGACAGGATAGCTTCCACGACATAGGTGATCGCGGCGAACAGGGGATGCAGGTTCGTGTTCAGCCAGTCGACGGCGGGAGCCAGAAGAGCCCCTGGGGAAAGCTGCAAGATCGAAGGGTTCATGATTGCCTCCCTACGCCGAGCCGGGCCGCGCTCTGTGTTATGCGGTCAAGTATCATCGTCAGGACGACGATGGCGATCGCTCCGTTGATGGATGTCGCGATGTCGAGCGTCCGGATCGCGCCATAGATCGTTTCGCCAAGGCCGCCGGAGCCGACAATACCGGCAATGACGACCATACCGAATGCCATCATCAGGCTCTGGTTGATGCCCGCCATGATGCTCGGCAGTGCAAACGGCAGGCGGATCTTGAAGAACATCTGGCCGGGCCGCATTCCGCTTGCCTCCCCAAGTTCTATGAACTCCCTTGGCGTCATGCGGATTCCAAGCGAAGTCAGCCGGATTGCCGGCGGAACGGCGACGACGACGGTGGCGATGAGTGCTGTCGCTGGACCGTAGCCCAGTAGAGCGATGGCCGGCAGCAGATAGATGTACGGCGGAAGCGTCTGGATCAGGTCGAGGCCCGGTTCCATGAACCGGTCGAGAGCCGTAAAGAAACCCGCCGCTATACCAACAGGAAGACCAATCGCAAGTGCGAGCACCGTCGCCGTCAGGACCAATGCCAGCGTGCTCATCGTTTCGGACCACAGTCCCATCGAGTAGCACAGCAGCAGGGCAACACCGCCCACGATTGCAAACCAGGCATTCACCAGCCGCCAGCCCACCAGCGCAACAACTATTGCGATGACATAGAAAGGCGGAAGCTCGAGCAGCCAGAGGATACCGCCATAGAGTCCCTCGAGAATCCATCTGACGTAGTCGAAAAGGGATTCGCCGTTCTCGCTTACCCATTCGAGGGTCGCGTCTGTCCATTCATCGAAGGCGTCCGTGAAGCTTGAAATGTCCATTTCAGTCAGCTCCTGTTGAGCGGTCAGGCGGCCGCGCGATCGTTGTGGGAAGTCCCCTTGACACCCATCAGGAGGCTGCGGGGTGTGACCACACCAACAACCTGGCCGTTGTCGACAACAGCGATAGCGTCGCGCTCCGACTGCATTGTCAGCGTGATAAGTTCGTCGATGTCGGCGTCGGGTGTCGTTTGCGCCAGCGACGAAATGTCGAAATGCGTTTCCTTGCCTTGATACTCGCTAACGCTGTGCATCACCGAATGCGCCTTGATCAGATGCAGGCGCGATATCCCCGCGACGAACTCGGCGACATAATCGTCTGCCGGATTGAGAATGATCTCCTCGGCGGTGCCAGTCTGGATGATGACGCCGTCCTTCATGATGGCGATGCGATCTCCAATGCGGATCGCTTCGTCGAGATCATGGGTGATGAAGACGGCGGACTTGCCAAGCGACTTTGTAAGCTGGCGGAACTCGTCCTGAAGCTGCCGGCGGATTAGCGGATCGAGCGCGCTGAAGGGCTCATCCATGAGAATGATCTCCGGATCGGAGGCAAGCGCGCGAGCAAGGCCAACGCGTTGCTGCATGCCGCCGGACAATTCCTTCGGGTAGCGATCGACCCAGTCTGCGAGGCCCACCGTTTCCAACGCAGCCTTGGCGGTGTTGTTGCGCTCGAGCTTGGAAATACCCTGGACCTCCAGTCCGAAGGCCGCGTTTTCAAGCACCGTGCGGTGCGGAAGCAGCGCGACACTTTGGAACACCATGCCGATGTTCTTCGCACGCATCTGCCGGAGCTCCGCCGGAGACAGTGCGCCAACATCCCTGCCCTTCACCAGGACCTTTCCGGAACTCGGCGTGATCAGCTTGTTGAGCAGCCGTATGAGCGTTGACTTTCCGCTCCCCGACAGACCCATGATACAGAATATCTCACCGCGCCGTACCTGCAGGCTGGCGTTGGAAACGCCGACCACGCAGTTGAATTCCTTCAGCACTTCCTTCTTGCCCAGGCCACGCTCGCTTATGGATTTCATGGCTGCGGCAGACTTGTCGCCGAAGACCTTCCAGAGGGACTGGCAGTCAATCAGGACTTCATTGGCATCGGTATTGGCGGCTTTCATAGCGATCCCCTTGAGCCAATTGTGCTGGCTTCTCTCATTGGGCTTCAAGGGGCCGTCCGACCGGATCGGACGGCCCGGCACGATCAGTTCTTCTTGATGTTTTCCCAGCGCTTGATCAGGTCGGCATGGGCGCCAACCCAGTCCTGTACGGCCTGATCCATCGTCTTGCCATCCTTGACGGCACCGTTGATGGCGGTGATGTCGGCGATTGGGACATATACGCTGGCCATGACTTCACGGGCGTGCGGGTTCTCTTCGGAGAAACCCTTCTGTCCGATCCAGTAGTAGCCCTGCGGCGGCGGGAAGATGCCCTTCGGATCCTTGAGATACTTGACTGGGAACTTTTGGACCATCCACGATGGCTCCCAGACCGTAACGGCGATCCACTCCTTGCGGTCGTACGCCGACTTGAGCGCCGCCGTCATCGCGGCCGTACTGCCCTCGACGAGTTGCAGCTTGATGTCGTAGTCCTTGACGGCTGTCGATGCATCGCGCATCAGGCCGGAACCCGGCTCGATGCCAATGATCTTGCCGCTGAACTTCTCGCTGTTTTCCTTGAGCTGCTCGAGAGAGTCGATCGGCACGTAGGCCGGGACTGCAATAGCCTGATACAAGCCGTGCGAAACCGGCGAGATCTTCTCCAGACGGTTCTTGTTCTTGTTCCAATAGTCCTGCGCAACGTAGTCAGTCTGAGACGCAAGAACCTGTATATCTCCCTTGGTGAGGGCCGCATAGGCAATGCCCCACTCGGAGAACTCAGTCACCTTCACCGTGTAGCCGGCGTCCTCGAGTACCTTCTTCGTGATGCCGGTAATGGGCGTCAGGTCTTCCCACGACAACGTGCCCATGTTGATCGTCTTTTCTTCGGCATGGGCCGCCGCCATGGTCATTCCGAACATCGCGGCTGCACAAAGCGCTTTCCACAGAGTCTTCATCTTACGCTCCTAGTTTTTGTTCCCATTCTTATCGAAGACCCGCGTTGGCTCAGTCTTCACATTGCGCGGCGAGGGTTATCCCTCACGGCCTGCACGCAATTCCTGCAAACGGATCACTGCGTTGATACCGAGCCACGCCAGGGGCTCGGGCGGCAGCCTCGTGGGCGCTGCATGATCCATGTATCTGTCGAGTTGTTCTGAGCCGGTTTCGGTCGCAAGTTCGGCCGCCAGCACACCGGCAAGTGTGCTCTTCACGGTGCCCAGGCCATTTTCGCAGCACGCCGAGAACAAGCCGTCGTCGATTTCACCGAAGGCGGGCACGTGATTGCGGCTGAGGCAGAGGCGCCCAGCCCAACTGTACTGGAACGGCAAATCCGTCAGTTTCGGAAAGCGTGCATCCAGCGATCGGCGATGGGCCGCTGCCAGCTTGGCCAGACGGCTGTCGGTTACGGTGATCGTCCGGTCGTAGGTATATTTCGTACGGAGGACGATCCGCGAAAGACCGTTCGAAGTGATCTTACGAACAGTCGCCCCCATGGCGTCGGCCGGGAGCAGCGCCCACCGGTCTTGTCCCGACGCAGCGTGCCCAATGTCATCAGCCGGAAAAGGCTCCGTCATCGACGCGTAGGCAAATATATGCATCAGCCGCCCGCGAAAGTGGCCGAAGTCTTCAATATGGCCGTTGACCCCCAGGATGACCTTCGGCGCGCTAACCGTGCCCCGTATCGATTTCGCGGTCCAGGTCCCTCCCTCACGCCGCAGTTCCGTTACCGGAGAGCGCTCAAAGATCGTCACGCGTTGTCCAACGCCGGCCGCAAGGCCACGAATATAGTCTGCAGGTTGGATCATGACCGCACCGGGCGTGAACAAACCGCCGAGGTAATAGTCCGAGCCGGTGAGCTCGCGCATTTGCGATCGATCGAGGAAAACGTGCTTCTCGCCAATACGCCGGAGCGACTCTCCGTAGCTGACGTTCAGCTTCATTCCCCTCGCCGTTGCTGCGGCATTGATTTTGCCCGATGGATCGAACGTCTCCCGGGACATCCCATACTCGTCCGCGGCGCTTTTTGCGAAATCGATTGCAAAGCGGTTCTGCGCGATCTCCATGGCGGTTGCCGCCTCGCTGGCCCCAGAATATTCGCCTGCCGAGAGATTGTGCGGAACATCGATCATATAGCCGGAATTTCGACCGGCCGTACTCTTGGCTACTTCACCCGCTTCCATGACGACGATCTTGTCGCGTGGCCGGATCTGAGAAAGCCGTCGCGCCGCGGACAACCCCGCAAACCCGGCCCCGACAATCAGCCAGTCGGCCGCCACACTGCCTTCGAGCGTCCGCATGGGGGCGACGCGGTTGCTGATCGCCTCCCAGCCGGAGACACCGGATTCGGCGGGGAGCCGTCTGACCGCGGTCTTGGTCATCGGATCATCTCGTCGATCGAGCGATCGGAAATGTCGATCCAGATCGTCTTCAGCTCGCAGTAGTTATCGTGGGCGAAGACGGACTTGTCTCGGCCGCCGAACCCGGACTCCTTGTAGCCGCCGAACGGCGTCGTCGCGTCCCCCTCGCCGAAGCAGTTGACCGTGACCAGGCCGGCCCGGATGTCACGCGAAAGCCGAATGGCGTTTCGCAGGCTGCCCGTGTACACAGAGGCGGTCAAACCGTAGTTTGTGTCGTTGGCAAGGGCGACCGCTTCCGGAAGGGTCTCGAACGTCGTCACCGACAAGATCGGCCCAAATATCTCCTCTTGGAACAGCCTGCTCTTCGGCGTCACGCCATCGACCACGGTCGGCTCAATGAAGGCGTCCTTGTGGGTCCCGCCGCCGTGGACGAGTGAAAGCTCCTCCGCCTCCACGTCATCGAGGAACGACTTCACCTTCTGGAAATGGCTCTGACTGACGAGAGCGCCGATGCGGTTTTCCGGATCCAGTGGATCACCAGTCTTCCACTCCCTCAGGTAGGCACCTATCCGCTTCAGCAGCTCGTCCTTGATACTGGAGTGGACAATCAGCCTGGATGTAGCCGAGCAGTTCTCGCCCATGTTCCAGAAGGCGCCGTTGACCACCTGCTCGGCCACGAGGTCGAGATCTTCCGCGTCCGGCAGCACGACCGCGGGATTTTTGCCGCCACATTCGAGCACTACCTTCTTCAGATTGGAATCCGCCGCGTAGCGAAGAAAGCGACGCCCCGTTGGCGTCGAGCCGGTGAAGGCCACCATGTCGACGTCCATATGGAGACCTATCGGTTCGCCGACATCCTTGCCGCTCCCTGTCACGACGTTGAACACGCCCGCCGGAATACCGGCTTCATGGGCAAGTTCGGCAACGCGTAGTGTCGTCAGCGTCGTTTCCTGCGCGGGTTTGACGATGACCGAGCATCCGGCCGCGAGAGCTGGCCCGATCTTCCATGCCAGCATCAGCAACGGGAAATTCCATGGCAGGACACAGCCGACGACGCCGATAGGCTCGCGGACGACCATTGCCAGTGCATCCGGTCCGACATTGTTGGTGTTGTCGTAGATCTTGTCGATCAGCTCCGCATGCCAACGGATCGTGTGGATCGTGTCAGGAATATCGACAGTCTGGCATTCGCGAACCGGCTTGCCGCTGTCGAGGCTTTCCATAACTGCCAGTTCGTGCCGGTTACGCTCAATAAGCTTGGCGAGCTTTAGAAGGGCGTCTCTCCGCTCGCCAGGAGAGCGCAAGCGCCAGCGACCATCGTCGAAAGCCTCCTTCGCCTTGGCCACCGCATAGTCGACGTCACTTGCATCGCAAGCGGTGATCGCTGCGAGCGCTTCGCCTGTCGCCGGGTTCACAGACGTAAAGGTCTTGCCGGAGATTGCAGGGCGAAACGAGCCGTCAATGAATGCATTGGTCGGCAGCTGAATCTCGGCGGCGATTGCCTTGTATTCGGCAGCGGTCAAGGGTTCATGCATGGTTGGCTCCCGACGAGATGTTGGCGACAGTGCGCTTCAAAGTGGCGACGACTGTTTGCAGGGTGCGCTTTTCTTCCGAGTTGAGAGGCCGCAACGGCGCACGCACGGATCCGGTCTTCAGCCCGATAATCTCGCAGCCGTGTTTGATGGACTGGACGAACTTGCCGCATTCGAGGAAGTCCATCAGCGGGAGCATCGCGGTCATGATCGCGCGGCCTTTGTCGAAGTTCTTCTCGCGTACACAGGCCTCGTACAGCGCGACATGTTCGCGCGGGAGGAAGTTGGATCCGGCGCAAACCCAGCTTTTCGCTCCCCAGGCGAAAAACTCGAGTGCCTGGTCGTCCCAGCCGCAGGACAGCGATATGTGCGGAAACTTGCGGGCAAGCAGATGCAGGTTGCCCATGTCGCCGGAGCTCTCCTTGATGGCGACGACATTCTTCGATTTGCCGACGCGCGAGAAATATTCCTCGCCCATCACCACGCCCATGCGGGCCGGATAGTTGTAGAGCATGATCGGCAGGTTGGCGGCACGGTCGACAGTCAGCGCGTGGACGGCATTTTCCCGTTCCGTCGGAAGTGCATATGGAGGCGAGGAAACCAGGATCGCATCCGCGCCGATTTCCTTTGCTGCCTTCGCGTATTCGACCGAATCCTCGGTCCGGGTCGCGCCGGTTCCAACGATGAGCGGCAACCGACCGCCGATGACATCCTTGGCGTAGGAGGCGAGGTCGAACCGTTCCTGGCTGGTCTGAGCATAGTACTCGCCGGTCGACCCGCCGACGATGATGCCGTGCACCCCGGCATCGACCAGTGATTCCAGCACAGCAGCGAATGCCTTCCGGTCGATTTGTCCGCATGTATCAAGCGGAGTAATCGCCGGGGTATAGATCCCCTCGAATTTCACTGTGACTTCTCCAATGCTTTGGCGGCTGGCCCACCGATAAGGGCGTCAACCTTCAACCCCTGCGGAGCGATGAACATCTCCATGTTCTCGCGAGACAGCTCCCAATGTTCGAAGACGAGATCGACGACGGTATCCTCGTCGTGCGCCGCCAATGCTTCAATGAATGCATCGTGGTGTTCGACGGCAACCTGCAGGCGGCGCTTCATGTCCTCATTCCTCGGTCGGAAGAAGGTATGGCCGATCCGGGCATGGTCGATCAGCAGGCGGCCGAGGCTTGGCTGCAAATAGACGTTTGCGGACATCTCGCCGAAAATCTCGTGGAAACGGTTGTTCTCGAGCACCATGTCGAGCGCATGACCATTCTCGCTGGCCCTGCGGAAGCGCTCCTGCGTTTGCTTGAGGTCAGTAAGCTGCCCCGACTTGAAATTCTGGACCGCGAGACGACCGATCGCGGCGTAGATCATCGGTGCAACCAGAAAAAAGTTTCTGAGTGTTGCATGGTTCATTGGAATGACGCGCGCGCCGCGGTTTTCGCGAATGTCGACATAGCCCTCGCCCGCCAGGCGGCGAAAAATGTCGCGTACCGGCGTTCGGGAAAGACCGTACCGTTCACTCAGGCTGGCTTCATCGAGATCGGCGTCTGGGTCGAGCTCCATCGTCAGAATTTGACGTTTCAGATCCTCGTAGAGGTTGCTCTTCACGGTTTTCGCCATGGGTCACTCCGCGCCGTTGGTTTCGCTAAGGGGAAACATGGCACGCATCTAATATGCTGTCAATGGATTGTGTACTTTGCGTACACAATAAAAGTTTCATAGGAATACAATTAAGAAAATGCTTCGCTAACCAATTGAATTATCTTGACTCTCTGACATATCAAGCGTCGTTCCTACAGCTTGGATCGAAGCTGGTTGTCGACGGCGCTTTTGGCGGAGTGAGAGTCCGATTTTGCTGGTGACGTTGCGGAGTGAGAGTCCGATTTTGCTGGTGACGTTATCGAGGGTTTGTGCTCCCGATTTCTATTGGCCGACACTCCACGTGTGACCGGCGGCCCGCCGCATACGGAAACATGGGATGAAATGCCGTCTATCCGCTATCGATTGACGTAAACCCAGTTTCAGTAGGAAATACCTCCAGGCATCTTCGGAAATGTCGACGGCAGGTTTGTATGGATCGTCTCGAAGCAATGAGGATGTTGCTGGCAGTCATCGACGCCGGGAGCATTTCTGCAGGCAGCAGGAAGCTGAATGCTCCGTTGCCCAGCGTCAGCCGCAAGGTCGCCGAGCTCGAACGGTACCTCGGCGCCAGTCTGATCGTGCGCACCAGCCGGAACCTCCAGCTCACCGACGCCGGGAGAGAATATGTCGAGACGGCGCGCAGGATCATGGCGGACCTGGAGGAAGCGGAGCGGCGGGCCTCCGGCGAATACCAAACCCCACGGGGCACGCTGACGATCACCATGCCGGTGGAGTTCGGCGCCCGCCGCGTTCTGCCGATTGTCCTGGGCTACATGGAAAAATACCCGGAGGTGCAATTGAACCTGCTGTCGCTCGACAGGACGGTGCACCTGGTGGACGAGCAGGTGGATATCGCGATCCGGCTGGGCGACCTCGCAGACAGCTCGCTCCACGCCGTCAAGGCGGGTGAGTTCCGCCTCGTGACCTGTGCAAGCCCAGCATATCTTGAGCGCCGAGGAGTGCCGGAGCACCCAGGTGACCTGGCACAGCACGATGGAATTCATTTCAACAAGCGAGCGTTCTTCTGGACGTTCGACGTCGACGGCCAGGCTGTCGAAGCGATTCCGCGAAACCGCCTTGAGGTAAACACCGCGGCCAACTGCGTGGCAGCTGCCGTAGGCGGGGCAGGTATTGCCCGCTTGTTCGACTATCAAATTCCCGACGAGCTGGCTTCAGGTTCCCTCGTGCCCATTCTGCAGCGTTTCGACGGCGCCCTCAGGCCAATTCACATCGTCTACCCTCGCCAAGGCCTACTAACGCTGAAAGTACGCTCGTTCATCGACTGGGCCCTGCCACGGCTTCGCACCGTCTCAGCGCAAGGCGAAGCGGTAGACGTCTAGCCTGAAAACGCAGCCCTGACCTCTTCGACCGTCCGCGCCCGATCCTGCAGATGCGGAAAGTGGCCGATACCTTGCAGGATTTCGAATGTCGAACCCGTACGATCCGCAAACTCACGGCCCATTTCCTTCGCGATGTAGATGTCTTTGTCGCCCCAGATCACCTTTATCGGTGTCTTGAGCTTGCCGAGATTGGCCTCGAGATAGTCTTCATCACGATTAAAGTAGGAATAGTAGAAGGCAAAGGCATCGGCGGTTGTCAGGCCGTCACGCGTCCACGAGTGCTTCATATCCTCCTGCACATCGGAGGGAAGATCGTATTGTGCGTCCGTCGAGAGTCCTCGCCGATGCACGTTTTGCAGGATCTCGTCACTGGTCTTGTTCATGTGGGCACGCGTTGGGGTGGCTGTCGGCTCCATCTTGAGGTTCTGCAGGCTCTCGTACATGTACTGTGGCCTGTTGAAGGGGGCGAAGTCGCCGACAATGATCTTCTTGGCCACTGCGGGTTCGTCCAGGGCAAGGAGTAGAGCGGGAAGCGCGCCGATGTCCGAGGCATAGATGATCAAGGTCGATCGATCGATGTGTGCCTTTTCGATGTAGACCTTCAGGACCTCGGCGTAGTCCTTCGGAGAGTAGGAGAACTTGTCCGGCGACGGGCGGGAAGACTGGCCATAGCCGGGCCAATCGAAGGCGTGCACCTCGTATTCCTTGCTGAGCGTACGTGAGATCTCTTTCCAGACGGCCAAGGTCTCAGGAAAACCATGCAGGAAAAGAACCGTGCCCTTGGGATCATCGGCACGGGAGACCATTCGGCGGAGCGTGATATGTTCACCGATCTTGATGAAGTCGATCTTCGGCTCTGCCTGGAAGGTGTTCGTCTCGGCATGTCCGTCCACCGTCGGCATCGATACCACGGCGGCCGCAGCGACAAGGGTTCTGAATGGTGAGATAGGCATGTCTGCCGTCCTTTTGGTCGAGTTGGATGTACCGAGAAGATGGAATACCGCGCTGGCGGCCGGTAGCCGGAAAATCCGAGAGGGCTCCTCTTGAATCGACAGGATGCCAAAAGAGGCGACCCGATGGCTGCGTTGATTGCAACGGGAGCCAACGCCATGTCGCAACTTCAAGGCGCTTGTCACCAATCTCTGCTCCGCGGCGATCGATCCCCACGCCAGAGCGAGAGGATGGCTCTCAATTTCGCTCAGTACCGCCCGCCAACGACCGTTCATAGATTCTCGCCATTCACGGATCGCTGGTCGAAACGCGATCCGCGTCCAACCCAAGCGGGGGAACTCGATCGCCCGCCTCAAAAGGAAGATGAACATGAACGATGTAGCAACCCGTCAGCATAAAGAGGCGCCCGAGAAGGTCAGAGGACTTTCGGGTCATTCGACAGTCGGCACGAACGACCTGGATGCCGCCGTCGCCTACTACGACAAGCTGCTTGCAGTCTTTGGGATTGGCCGCGTGCTCGAGCAACCCGGTCGGGCGGTCTATTACGGGCATCGCGCCCTGGAATTCGGCGTGACCAAGCCCTTCAACGGTGAAGCGGCGGCTGTCGGCAACGGAAACATGATCGCGTTCGAAGCCCGTTCACGGGCGCAGGTGGACCTGGCCCATGCCACGGCACTGCAAGCCGGCGGCTCCGACGAAGGGGCCCCTGGTCCGCGGGGGGCGAACGGCGATGGGCCATACTGCGCCTATTTCCGTGATCCGGAAGGCAACAAGTTCCTCGTATTCCGCGCCGGGCCTGACGAAGTCTGACTTCCCGATGAACAAGGGTCGAGGGCAGTACTCGAAAGCGCTCCCTCGACCAGAAGGCAAGAGCAATGAATATCCTCTCTATCGCATCCGCCGCCGTGACGTTCAGCCTCGTAGCCATCCACGGCGCGTCGGCTCAGCAGCCCGGCATCAAGCGCACCGACCTCGTGAAGAACGACATCGTCGTCTCCGGAAAGGAGGCCATCCAGGTGCGCGTCGACTTCGATCCTGGCGCCTTTGCCGTCAATCATCGCCACCCTGGCGAGGAGATCGCCTACGTCCTGGAGGGTGCCCTCGAATACAAACTCGAGGGCCGCGGGGCCATTATTCTCACTGCGGGCCAGTCTCTCTTCATCCCTTACGGCGTTGCCCATTCGGCTCGCAATGTCGGCAGCGGGAATGCCTCCGAACTCGCCACTTACATCGTCACTAAGGGAAGTCCTCTAGTCGAACCGGTACAATGAGCATCTGCTATCTCAGACAAGGAATCGTGACATGACACAGGCAAGCAAAGCCGGAAACGGGCAGGTCTCGCGACGCTCGTTCGTGTTTGGCGGCGTGGCGATTGGCGTCTCCGCAGCGGTGCTGCCTATGCCCGCTGTCGCAGCAGACAAGGTCAAATCAACGACGGGCATCGGTGACATCCGGCCGTTTAAAGCCGATATCCCCGAGTCGGCGCTTGTCGATTTGAGACGACGCCTCGCGGCAACCCGCTGGCCCGACGGCGAGACCGTAACCGACCGCTCCCAGGGTGTCGAACCGCAGAAGCTGATGGACCTCGTGGACTACTGGAAGTCCGACTATGATTGGCGCAAGGCAGAACGCAAGCTCAATGCCTTCCCGCAGTTCCTGACTGACATCGACGGACTGGACATCCACTTCATCCACGTACGCTCGCGCCATGAGAACGCGCTGCCCCTGATCATGACGCATGGCTGGCCGGGTTCGGTCTTCGAACTGCTGGACGTTATCGGGCCGCTGACGGATCCCACCGCCCATGGCGGCAAAGCCGAGGACGCGTTCCATCTGGTGATCCCGTCCATCCCCGGCTTTGGGTTTTCCCAGAAGCCGACGACAACAGGTTGGGACGCACAACGGATCGCAATGGCATGGGACACGCTGATGAAGCGAGTGGGCTACGATCGCTACGTCTCCCAGGGCGGCGACTGGGGCGCGATTATCAGCGATGCCCTCGGGCGTCAGGCCCCGGAAGGACTGCTCGGCATCCATGTAAACAGGATTGAGCGCGCCACCACGCTTCCGGCAGACGCCGCGCAGGCCCTCAAAAGTGGAGGACCAGCTCCCGATGAACTGTCGGAGGACGAGAAAAAGGTCTTCGACGAGGTCCGCGACTTCCTGAACAATGGTTTCGGCTACGCCGCGATCCTCAGCACGCGCCCGGAGACAATCGGCTACGGGCTTGCGGATTCTCCTGTCGCACTGGCGGCCTGGCTCTATGACAAGATTAGCGAGTGGGTGTTCACCCGTGGCAACCCCGAACAGGCGCTGAGCAAAGACGATATCCTCGACAACATCACGCTCTACTGGCTAACGAACACAGGCCCCTCGAGCGGACGCATCTACTGGGAGAACGTCAAGGCGGGTGCAAAGCTCACTGCTGTCAAGGTTCCCGTTGCCGTCAGCGTGTTTCCGGGAGAGGTCTACAGGCCGCCGAGGAAGTGGCTTTCAGCGGCCTATCCACAGCTCGTCTACTACAACTCGGTTTCGAAAGGCGGCCACTTCGCTGCCTGGGAAGAGCCGGACCTCTTCAGCGAAGAGATCAGGGCGGGCTTCAGGGCCATGCGCTCGAAATAACGCATCTCGGCCCGCCGATGCGCGCCGGGAAAACCGCAACCGATATGGGCATGACGCCGATCTTACGTCATGCTTCGGAAATGGGGTGTCGCTTCCTGTACTTGGAAAGCCCGATCTTGATGCCAACGAGCACAGGGGCGGCGACTACGAAAAGAAGAGCAACCGCGTTGAAGGCGGTGTCAAACGCGACCACAGTTGCCTGGCCCGACACGGCCCGACCGAGAAGGTTTGTCGCTGCCCGGCTGGCGGACGCCGGGTCCAACCCTTTCGCGGTCAGCACGGCGGTTGTGGCCGCCAGCCGTTCGATGACCGCGGGCTGCCCGGCGTTGACGTTCGCGCCGAGTACCGCAAGATTGGCGACGACGTTGTGGTCGATCAACGTCTGCAGCGCAGCCACGCCCATCAGACCGCCGAGCTGGCGGCCTGTATTGAAGAGGCCGATGCCCGAGGCCAGGTTTCGGCTGCCGAGGTTGCTGAAAGCGATCAACGTAATCGAGAGAAACAGGAAGCCAAGACCCAGGCCGCGCAACAGGATTGCCGCCATCATGTCGTTCGCGCCACTCTCGCTCGTCGAACCCGACAGCATCCACATCGACGCCATGATCATCAGAATGCCGAAGGGTACCGTGGCGAAAGGTGGAATGCGGCGGACCTGCATGAGGTAGGCGGCGACGAGAAGCGCGCCGATGAACAGTCCACCACTCGGCAGCAGGAGCAGTCCTGCATCGGTCGGTGTCAGCGCGAGCACAGATACGGCAAATGACGGGATCAGGAACGCGCTCCCGAACAATGCTGCTCCGGCAACGAAACTGACAATGAAGGCGAAGAGAAAATCATCCTGACGGAACAGGGAAAAATCCAGCAGGCCCTGCCCCTTCGCCGACACCTGCTGCCCCAAAAAAACCAGCAAAGCGGCTGCGCCAATCACCGTCAGCCATAGAATGCGGGGTTCCTCGAACCAGTCCCATCGGCTGCCTTGGCTAAGGACGTAGGTGAAGGAGGAAAGCGCGATTGAGAGCAGCAGCACGCCGATCCAATCAAACGGGCGGGATGTGGTTGTGGCGAGCAGCGGGCTCTCCGAAATCAACAAAAGTCCAACCGCCGCCAGCGCAAGCGGAACAACGCTGAGGTAAATCCATGTCCAGGAGTGGCTGTCGATCAACCATCCCTGAAGAGCCGGAGCTATCGTTGCGGGAGCGACAACAGCTCCCATCGCAAACACCGCCTGGAGAATCGGTTGGTGAGACCGCTGATAGGAAAAAAATATGATCGCCTGCCCCGCAACGAGCAGGGTACCTCCGGAGAAGCCCTGGATAACCCTTAAGGCGACCAGCAGATCCAGACGCGTTGTGATGGCGGCAATCGCGCAGGCCGTGCCCATGGCGAGCGTGGAGCCTATGACGACGTTAAGCGGCTTGATGCGGCTCAACAGCCAAGGCGCGATCATGAAGCCTATCAGCTTGAGCGCAGTGTAGCCGATATCCAGCCACGCAAACTCGTCGGGAGTTGCATAGGTGTCGCCGATTATGTCTGCGCGCCCGAGCGACAGGACGGTACTCGCGATGGCCTCGGTGAGCGCGGCGAGGAGTATGCCACCCACAAGAAACAAGCTTCCCGTGGAGCTTTCGCGGTTCAGTGCGATGGCGGTCGGTGTCATGATCCGCTCTCCAGATCTATCGCCACCCGTGCGGACAAGCCGGGGACAAGGCGACCAGGCAACGGATTGTTCGCAAAGCGGATCTTCACCGGAACACGTTGGACCACACGAACAAAGTTGCCTGTTGCATTATCGGCGGGAAGCAAGCTGAAGGCCGAGCCGCTGCCGGGTGCGAAGCTGTCCACGACGCCATCAAGCCTGTTGTCCGGATACCCGTCGATCGTGATGCGGGCAGTCTGACCCGGCCGGATGTTCTGGAGCTGGGTTTCCTTGAAGTTCGCCACGAGCCAAACATCGCGAACAGGGACGATATCGAGCAGGGACGTACCGGGCGCGACGAATCGGCCGACGCGGATCTGACGGTTTCCAATCACGCCGTCGACCGGCGCGCGGACCACCGTGCTTTCAAGGTCGATTTCTGAGAGGTCACGCGCGGCTTGAGCCTGAGCCACGGCGGCAACGGCCGCTTCCCGTTGTGATGCAAGGACGGCGATCCGTTGTTGCTGGGCCTCCAGCGTCGCGGAGGCCGCCAAAACGCTCGCCTCGGCTCTCGATCGCGTGGCATCG
Source organism: Rhizobium cauense (assembly GCF_019511525.1). Lineage (GTDB taxonomy): Bacteria > Pseudomonadota > Alphaproteobacteria > Rhizobiales > Rhizobiaceae > Rhizobium > Rhizobium cauense. Next base: position 123,000 of record NZ_JAEUAT010000011.1, read on the forward strand.
GCTTCCTCCGCGTGCGCCTGGCTCACCGTGTTGCTTCGGATAAGCTGGCGGCTGCGGTCGTATGCCTTGATCGCCAGATTCAGCTCCGCGACGCTCGACGTCTTCTGGGCCTCGGCCTGACGGATCAGCGAATGCTGAAGTTCAGTCTCGGCAGTAACGTTGGTGAGACGTGCCCGGGCAGCTTCAACATTGGCGACAGCTTGCGCAAGGCGTGCGCGGTAGTCACGATCATCGATACGAAAGAGGACATCCCCGGCGCGAACGGTTTGGTTGTCCTTTGCCTCCACCGCGACAACGTAGCCCGCGACCCTTGGCGCAAGCGAGGTTACATCCCCGCGAACGTATGCGTTGTCGGTCGATACCTCACCGCTCGAACGCGCCCCGGCCCATCCGGCAGCGATGGCCACCACAGCGCTGAAGCACAGCAGCAAGCCGATCACTCTCTTCCTGTTGGGCCGCGCCGTGCCGGCTGCTGCCTCAGAACTTCCTCCGCTGATGGTGGCGGCGTTGTCGAGCGTATCCATTTTCCCATGTCCTGTTGAATGCGGATGATCGTGCCGCGACCCCAGGCGACAGAATTCTGCCGCCTGGTTCTCAGGCATCGATGAGAGCTATCGCCAACCTCACTTCTTGGTGGGCGTGGTCAGTTCCTGTTCGCCGGTGTCCAGAACGAACACGGCCAGAAGGCGCGCAGGTTCCGTATCGCTGGCGTTTGCGCTTACCTCATGCAGAGAGCCGGGTTCTTCATAGAAGTTTTCACCGACCTTATAGACCCTTTCCGGAGCGCCATTTACGCTGCTGCGGATCGCACCCTCGAGTACTGTTGCATAGATGAAGGCCGACTTCGGATGCGTGTGGGCTGGCGATCCGCCGCCCGGCCCGTATTCAACGAGCACCCCTCTCATGCTCTTGCCGGGAACGTTCGGCAGCGGGCGATCAAAGACCACCGTGACCTTGCCCGCCGGTCGGTCGGCGGCAGAAGCAGTGGTGATCGAGAGCGTTGCCAAAGCAACTGCTGCGAGAGACCGTGTGAACATCGTATTCTCCTTTCAGATTGTCTGTCGTGAGGGTGCCAGACGCCCTCCGCTGGGGATCAGTGGGCGACCTGCTGGCCAAGCCAGTCCTCGAATCGGTTCACGCCGACGCGTGGGTTCTTGCCGGGGGTCAGCGACTGATCATCGAGAACCGCTCCGAAGTAGCGTGCGTGGACATCGGGCACGACCTTGCGAGGATCTTGCGTTGACCGCAGGAAGCGTCTGACCAACTCGTCGAGCGGCATTGCTTCGGGACCAGCAACCTCCACCGTGCCATTGACCGGCGGCGCGACCGCGAGATCAGCAAGGGTGGCTGCCACGTCGTCGGACGCGATTGGCTGGATCAGTGCCGGCGACAGGCGGATTTCTTCGCCAACGGTTGCCGACTGGGCGATGCCGCCGACAAACTCGAAGAACTGCGTCGCACGCAGGATGGTATAGGGAATGCCGGATGCCTTGATCAGATTTTCCTGGGCAACCTTCGCGCGGAAATATCCGTTCTCAGGTAGCCGTTCGACGCCGACGACAGACAGGGCAACGTGGTGGCGCACGCCTGCGGCGGCTTCGGCCGCCAACAGGTTGCGACCAGATGTCTCGAAGAACTCGAGGACGGCCTTGTCTTCCCATGCAGGTGCATTCGCTACGTCGACAACGATATCAGCCTTATCCAAAGCCGCTGCCAAGCCCTCGCGGGTGATCGTGTTCACACCGGTGTTGGGGGACGCGGGCAGCACCTCATGGCCGCCTTCGCGGAGATGCTTCACAAGTTTCGATCCGATGAGGCCGGTACCTCCGACAACGACAATCTTCATGGCTTCACTCCGTTTCACCCGACAGCACCATCGCTGTCGTCATGGGAGGAGATTGCCCGCTCGCTTCAGGGAAGTCCTTGCGCCGACCTTGTATTATCCCTGAGGCAAGCTTGTTTGTTTGTCCAAGACAGCGCTACTGATGGCTCCGTGTCAGACGGGCGAGCGAACCACGCGATCCTGTGCTATCAGATTCGAACTCCGTCAGTTGCTTCGGCTGGCGAGCCGAAGCACTCGGTCAAGGGGCAATTTAGCGTGCAGTTCGCGTTTGGAGATTACGTGCTCGACCCACAGCGAAGGGAACTGACCCTGCGCTCGCAAGTCGTGACCGTCGGCCCCCAGGTCTTCGACCTCTTGCTGCATCTCGTGACAAACCGCCACCGTGTCGTCAGCAAGGACGATCTGCTTCAGGCCGTGTGGGACGGCAGGATCGTCTCGGAATCGACGATCACCAGCCATATTAACGCGGTCCGCAGAGTGATTGGCGACAACGGCGAAGAACAGCGGCTGGTCCGGACGGTCCCCCGCAAGGGTTTTCGCTTCGTCGGCGATGTCGAGATCAGTGAGACCCAGCAGACGGAACAAGCGGAAAGCTCCGATTTCACCGAAGAGGTGACCGGCGAGACGTCGGAGAAACCCTCCGCGCTGGCCCTTCCGAACAAGCCCTCCATTGCCGTGTTGGCCTTCCAGAACCTGAGCGGCGATCCGGAGCAGGAGTATTTCGCCGACGGTGTTGTTGAGGACATCATCACTGCCCTTTCCCGCCTTCGATGGCTTTTCGTGATCGCGCGCAATTCCAGCTTCACCTACAAAGGACGGTCGGCGGACGTGAGGGATATCGGCCAGGAACTTGGCGTGCGCTACGTGCTGGAAGGCAGCCTGCGCAAGTCGGGAAACAAGGTGCGTATCACCGGGCAGTTGATTGACGCGACGACCGCCACACATCTGTGGGCGGAGCGCTTCGAGGGTACGCTCGATGACATCTTCGAACTTCAGGACCAGATAGCCGAAAGTGTCGTGGGGGCGATTGCGCCGCAGCTTGAACGGGCGGAGATCGAGCGCGCCAAGCGCAAACCCACAGAGCGGCTGGACGCTTACGACTATTATTTGCGCGGGACGGCCAAACTGCATAGCGGGACCCGCGAAGCGCTGGATGCTGCCCTGCCCCTGTTCTACAAGGCCGTTGAACTCGACCCGGAGTTCGCGTCAGCCTATGCCATGGCGGCCTGGTGCCATTTCTGGCGAAAGGTGAATGGCTGGATGACCGATCGCCCGCGGGAGATCGCCGAAGGTATTCGCTTGGCACGGCAAGCGGTCGAGTTGGGCCGGGAGGATACGGTGGCCCTCACACGCGGTGGACACGCGCTCGCCCACCTCTCCGACGATCTTGACGGCGGCATCGCTCTCCTCGACAGGGCCGTTCTGCTCAACCCGAACCATGCGCCCGCATGGTTTCTCGGAGGCGCTCTGCGTGCACTGCGCGGCGAAACCGACGCGGCAATCGAGCATTTGACGCATGCCGTTCGCTTGAGTCCACTGGATCCGGAAATGTTCAGGATGCAGGTGGGGATGGCGCTGGCACACTTCTTTGCCGGACGCTGGGATCCCGCGTCCGACTGGGCAGAGAAGGCGTTGGGAAATTTGCCCAGCTTGCTTCCTGCGGCTGCCGTGCTGGCGGCCAGTCATGCACTTGCCGGACGAATGGACAATGCCGCGCACGCGATGCAGCGCCTGCGCGGCCTCGATCCATCCATGCGGGTCTCCAACCTAAACAGCTGGCTTCCGATCTACCACGCCAAGGACCTTGCACGATTCGCGGAGGGACTACGACTGGCCGGCCTGCCGGAGTGAGCGCGACTACTCGAAGCGGCTGGTGGCGTCGCGATCGCGCTCATAGTGGCTCGTCAGTGGAAAGGGCGGCAACCAGGACTCTCGCCTAATGGTCCAGAGTTCGTAAGTTGGCTTGAACTGGTCGGGTGCGTCGAGTGATCCAAGGTTCACTTCGACCTCATCCCCGCTACGTCCGAAAACTGGCGAGCCGCAACGGGGACAAAAAAATCGCCCTTCGTAGTCACGCGTTTCGCCTTCGACGGTCACGGCATCCTGCGGAAATATCGCGGACGCGTGAAAGAGCGCCCCGTGATGCTTGCGGCAGTCAAGACAATGACAGATGCCGACGCGATAGGGACGCCCAGATGCCACAATTCGGACGTTGCCGCAGCGGCAACCGCCAGTGAACCGGTTCATGTTGCGTCTCCTCCAAAATCATTGGGCGAAATGCCTGCGAGCGTCAGGCTGCAATCCGCTTGCGGACATCCTCCGCGAGATCTTGCATCTGGTCGATGGGAATGCGGCCGATCAGCATGAAGGCGTGTGTCGCGTTCGACCAATAGACCACGTTCATGCCGTGGCGGCCCTCGACGTCAGGATCCTTTACCCCGACATCCGAGCGCACGATGCAGAGCGCCAGCGGCCCTGTCTCGGCATCAAGGTAGGCAATCTGCGCAAGGGGTTTATCATCGTACTGCAATAGCTGGGCCCGCTTGAACTCGATGCCCGGCAGCGACACGGCCTCGGGGGACAAGGAAAGACCAAGCTTGTCTTCAAAACGGCTAAGTTGGGCAGCCTGCGCTTCGACCGAGGGAGTCGGCCCGGCTAGGGTGTCGGCGGTGTAGAGGGCGATGTATTCGGCAACGACAGCCCGCCACTCGCTGCTTTCGTCAGGGGCATGGGAACGGTTGCGGACGGCCATCACGGTCCGGTCAACAACGATCCCTGCGACAAGGCAGGCGGCAAGCGCTCCCAGGAGTGCGCGCCGATCGGGTCGCGCAGGCGCCGGCTTTGCTTCTGCCGGTACGACGCCAAGCATGGCATCGAGCTTCGCCTTCGGCGCCGCGGCCAGCAGCGGTTCAAAGGCCTGCTTGAAGGAAAGACTGCTGCGCGACAGGAATTCCAACCGCTCTGCCACCCGCTCGTTCGAACCGAGAAGCACGTCGATGCGGGATATGTCGGCGTCCGGCAGTTCACCGTCGATGTAAGCCGTCAATTCCTCGTCCGAGGGGAGCTGGTTTCTATCGTTCATGTCGACCCCTCCTCCGCGACGTTCGCCGCGATCTTGGCGCGTGCGGCTGCAAGGCGGCTCATCACGGTTCCAATCGGAATATCCAATATGCTTGCTACCTCCTTGTAGGAAAGACCCTCGACATAAGCGAGGAACACGGCTGCCCGCTGCGCATCCGGCAGCGCGTTGACCAGTCGCAGCACCTGGTTCGCCATGACATGCGTTTCCGTGTCACGGGCGCCATCAACGACCAGGGCTTCGTCAGCATCGACAAAGCCTTGACCGAGGCGCACCCGCTGCGATCGAATCTCATTCAGCCAGATGGAGTGCAGGATGGAGAACAGCCAGCGATCCAGCCGCGTTCCAGCCTCGAACTGCGCCGTTCGCTCGAGGGCCCGAAGGCAGGTCTGCTGCACGAGATCATCTGCAATGTCGCGGCGATGCGAGAGCACGAGGCCGTAGCGCCAGAGCCGCAACAAATTGTCGGCCAAGCCGCTCCTGATGTCGGATTCGCTTGCGATGACAGCCTCCGCCACGGGTGTTTCTTCCAAAGCCGCCGGTTGCACCGACGGCTTTGGTTTTTCGGGACTATAGGCAGGAAATGTCGTGTACGCGACCGGCATTTTAAAGTTCCCGTTCAACCGAAATTGCGCTTTCCCGCCTTTGGTCAGCGCCGTGGCTTCTACGGCTTGAGGATCGCTTCGTTGAGGTCGCGATACTCCTCGCATTCGGTGCCGCAAATCGTCTTGATCGTTTCCAGCTGTTCCTTTGCGAGATCGAGACGACCCTTTACGACGTAGGCTTCGCCGAGATATTCGCGAACCTGCGCATAGGTGGGATCAAGCTCGACGGACTTCAGGTAGTAGGAAATTCCTTCATCCGTGCGGCCAAGCTTGCGGGTGGCGTAGCCGCGGTAGTTCAGAGCCTCGGCAGTATTCGGGTTCTTCAGCGTATCGAGCATGGCGAGCGCTTCTTCATAACGCTCGGCTTTTGCCAGGGAATACGCATAGTCGGTGCGGTCTTCGTCAGAGACATTGGCACTGCTCTGCCTGACGCACCTCTTCGTCCTCTTGTCATAGATCTGGCCCTTCTTGCAGGTGGGCATTGATGCGCCACCTCCACCGCTGCCCGTGCCACTGCCGCTGCCGCTGCCACTGCCACCACCGCCGACCGCGAAAGCGGGAGCGGAGAGTGCAAAGACTGCGATGCAGCCGCCGACCAAGATGGAAGCAATCCGAACAGTCGCGATCGTCATGGGGTATCTCCTAGGAAAATGACGTTGGCGGCGAGTGAACACCGTTGCCCTCACCTTTATTCGATCCACGGCTCTGCTTTTTTTGCGTTCACCCGGACGAATAAATGCGGTTCTGAGGTGTTTGCGGCTCACGCGCCGGCCAGAAGGAGCATTTCGTGAACGACACCGTAAAACTGCTGGGCCTCGCCGTCGCAGCCCCCGAATACGTGATCACACAGAAGGAAGCGGCAGAGACGTCCGCCCGGCTGTTCTCGTCCCGCTTCAAGGATTTTTCACACCTGGCATCCGTCTTCGACAACGCCGGCATCCGAAAGCGACATGCCGCGCGTCCCCTGGAATGGTTTATCGAGCCGCACGGGTGGCAGGACCGAATGGAGGCTTATGGCGAGGTGGCGCGCAGCCTGTTTCTGGAAACGACGACGAAGGCGCTGGCGCAGGCACGCCTTCAGGGCTCTGACATCGATTGCATCGTCACTATGAGCTCTACCGGGATTGCAACACCCAGTCTTGATGCGCAACTCGCCCAGAGACTGGGTTTTCGTTCCGATATCGAACGCGTTCCCGTTTTCGGACTTGGCTGTGCGGCGGGCGTTTCCGGCTTGGCAATCGCCTCACAGCTCGCCAAGGGCCGGCCCGGGAAGACCGTGCTATTCGTGACAATCGAGCTTTGCACCCTGGCGTTCCGGCTGGACGAGCTGACGCGAGCAAACATCGTCGCGACGGCGCTGTTCGGCGACGGCGCAGCAGCCTGCATCCTCAGGAGCGGACCGCATGGCAAGGCCGAAATAGAGTCGACCGGTGAGCATCTCTTCCCCGACACGCTCGGCATCATGGGCTGGAAGATCGACGACACCGGCTTCGGCGTCGTTCTCGCCCAATCGCTGCCGCCTTTTGCAGAAACCGAACTCGGCCCGGCTGTCGATTTGATACTGGCGCGCAACGGTCTTTCGCGAAGGAATATCGACCGCTTCATCTGCCACCCAGGCGGGACACGGGTCCTTGCGGCATTGGAGAGTGCCTTGTCACTTGTACCGGGAACGCTGGATCACGAGCGCGCCGTGCTTTCCGAATATGGCAACATGTCCTCGCCGACGATCCTCTTCGTGCTCGAGCGCGTCTTGCAGGCCGGCTTGCCGGAGCGCAGCGCCATGATCGCCCTCGGGCCCGGCTTTACGGCGAGCTGCGTGACCTTGCGGAGGGTCGCGTGATGTGGCCTTCGATTGCGCTCCTCGCCTTCGTGACCGCACAGCGCCTCGCTGAACTTGTCCTCTCCCGCCACAACACCCGGGCGCTTCTCAACCGCGGCGCGCGGGAGGTCGCGCCGGAGCACTATCCTTATATGGTGGCATTGCACACCGGCTGGATCGCAGGATTATGGCTGCTGGCACTGGGGCGTCCGATAGACCCGACATGGCTTGCCGTCTTTGCGATCCTGCAAGTCTGCCGGCTTTGGGTCATCGGCACACTCAAGGATCGGTGGACAACGCGCATCATCGTGTTGCCAGGTGCCCCGCTCGTTAGCAGCGGCCCCTACCGCTTCATCGCACATCCGAACTATGTCGTCGTGGCCGGGGAGATCGCGGTGCTTCCCCTGGCCTTCGGGATGCCGATCTATGCGGCGGTATTTTCGGTGCTGAACGCGGCCATGCTCTATGTTCGCATCAAGGCCGAAAGCAAGGCGCTGAGAACAACAATGTTTTTGAAATAAAACGCAATTTTTCGTTTGCGTGCAGCCTGCCAGAACGGCATTTTCATTGCCGCAAATAGTGGAATGCATGGAAATGACAAAGAACGTGATCGTGCTTGGCGCCGGTATCATCGGGGTGTCAACGGCCATTCACCTACAACGCCGGGGACGGCAGGTAACGTTGATCGACCGTAAGGCGCCAGGCAGCGAAACCTCCTTCGGAAATGCGGGTCTCATCCAACGCGAGGGCGTGGTGCCGTACGGCTTTCCGCAGCAGCTCGGCGTCCTGGTCCGCTACGCCTTCAACAACCGGATCGACGCCCACTATCACCTGAAGGCGCTGCCCGGACAGTTGGCATTCCTTGCCCGCTACTGGTGGAATTCAAACGCCAAGCGGCACGAGATGATTTCCAGAGCCTATGCTCCGCTGATCGAGCACTCGATCTCGGAGCACAATGATCTGATCGAAGCCTCCAATGCGCAGCACCTGATCCGAAAGAATGGCTGGATGGAGATTTTCCGCACGACCGGACGTCGGGACGCGGAGTTCGTCGAGGCAGAGCGGCTGCAGGCTGAATTCGGGGTCATGCACGAACAATTGGACGCCGCCGCCGTGGCGCGCCTGGAGCCCCACATCAAGGGCGATTTCGTCGGCGGTCTGCGCTGGCGCGATCCGTGGTCGGTGCTCGATCCGCACGGCTTGACGATGGCCTATCGCAACTATTTCCAAAGCCTGGGCGGCAGATGTGTCACCGGTGACGCCAACTCGCTCGGTCGCTCCGGTGCGAGTTGGAAGGTGGTGACCAGCGAGGGCCCGCTGGAGGCTGAGGACGCGGTTCTGGCACTCGGCCCCTGGGCGGCCGTCGCGACGCGCCGCCTCGGCTATGCCTTCCCGCTCGGCGTCAAGCGCGGCTATCACATGCACTACGCCACGACAGGCGACGCAACGCTCAATAACTGGACGCTCGATGCAGAGAAAGGTTACTTCCTCGCGCCTATGAACCGCGGCATCCGGCTAACGACGGGCGCGGAATTTGCCGCGCTGGACGCGCCGAAGACGCCGGTACAGCTCGAGCGGGCCGAAAAGGTTGCCCGTACGGTCTTTCCACTCGGAGAAAGGCTGGATGCGGAGCCGTGGATGGGCGCTCGCCCCTGCACGCCCGACATGATGCCAATCATCGGCAAGGCCCCCCGACATGACGGACTATGGTTCGCATTCGGCCACGCGCACCATGGGCTGACGCTCGGGCCGGTAACCGGCCGAATCCTGGCAGAACTGATTACCGGAGAGGCACCGTTCATCAACATTTCGGCCTATTCGCCGCAACGTTTCAATCCTTAGGCAACACGAGTCGGGCGGCAGCTGAGGACAACAATCCGCAAGATCGGCGGAAAGGAGAACCTCATTCCTCCCCATCCCTCTCTATTTCCGTATAAGACGATGGAAACTCTCAGGAAATCCATAATGTCTGTTGCGCCCTCCCCCATTCTCCACGCCCGCCAGCCATCTCTCGGCACTCCGGGTCTCGGAGCACTCTTCGCTCTCATCCTCGGCACCCTGCTGCTCGGCTATTACTATGGCCCGGCGCAGGGCGCGCTGTTCCTCATTGGCGGCGCTCTCGGCATCGCTCTTTATCACGCGGCCTTCGGCTTCACCTCCGCGTGGCGGGTATTCATCATGGACGGGCGTGGGCGTGGCCTGCGCGTGCAAATGATCCTGCTTGCTATCGCTGTCGTTCTGTTCTTCCCGTTCCTTGCCAGCGGCACGTTGTTCGGCCACGAAGTCAAGGGATCGGTTTCACCCGCCGGTATCGGTGTGATCGTCGGCGCGTTCATGTTCGGCATCGGCATGCAGCTCGGCGGCGGTTGCGCTTCCGGCACCCTGTTCACGGCAGGCGGCGGCAATGCGCGCATGCTGATCACGCTGTTTTTCTTCATCGTCGGGTCGGTGCTCGGCACGATCAATTTCGACTGGTGGGTCAGCCTGCCGTCACTCCCGCCAACATCGCTGGTCCAGAGCTTTGGCGCCTTCGGCGGCATCGCCGTCTCGTTGATCATCTTTGCCGCGATTGCTGGGCTGACTGTCATCGTCGAGAAGCGTTGGCATGGTTCGCTGGAAAAGGAAGCACCCTCGCCGCGCCAGGGGTTCGCACGCCTGCTGCGCGGTCCGTGGCCACTCGTTCTTGGCGCAGTGGCCCTCGCCTTGCTTAATTTCGCGACGCTGTCGATCGCCGGTCGTCCATGGGGCATCACATCAGCCTTCGCGCTCTGGGGCGCCAAGGGTGCGCAGTTCATCGGAATCGATCCAACGGCCTGGGCCTACTGGCAGACGCCCGCCAATGCCAAGGCGCTCGCTAGCAGTGTCTTTGCCGATATCACCTCGGTGATGGATTTCGGCATCATTGCCGGCGCGATGCTTGCTTCATCGCTGGCGGGTCGGTTCGCACCGAGCTGGGACATTCCACTGCGCTCGGTTCTCGCTGCCGTGATTGGTGGCCTGCTGCTCGGATACGGCGCTCGCATCGCCTATGGCTGCAATATCGGCGCCTATTTCTCCGGCATCTCATCCGGCAGTGTGCACGGCTATCTCTGGGCAGTGGCGGCATTTGCCGGCAACGTCATCGGCGTTCGTCTGCGACCCTACTTCTTCTTCGAGAAGAAGATCCTGTTGCGGACCGACGGCTAAGCCACGCCCAAGGACTTGAGATCGCGGAGCGCTGCCTCCGCGATCCCTTCGATCGTATCGTCAATATCGACAGTCACGACACCGGGTTCCCCGGTCGGCACTTCGAGTGTGGCGAGTTGGCTTTCCAGAAGCGAGACCGGCATGAAGTGGCCCTTGCGCTCGCCCATTCGCGTGGTCAGCAGTTCCTTCGAACCATGCAGGTAGACGAAGAAGAGGTTTCCATTCACCGCCTTGCGCAGCCGGTCGCGATAAATCTGCTTAAGCGCCGAACATGAAACGACGACGCCCGATCCGCGATCGAGCGCCTCCTTCATTGTTTCGCCAATCAGGTCTAGCCACGGCATCCGGTCGTCATCGGTGAGCGGAATGCCCTTCGACATCTTCTCGACGTTCGATGCCGGATGCAGCCGATCGCCCTCGACAAAGCCGACGCCGAGCGTGGCGGCCAGGCTTTCGGCTATCGAGGTCTTGCCGGAACCACTGACCCCCATGACGACAATGGCATGGGGGCGTCCGTCGATCTCTGGCATTATCGTCTCACTGGCTATTTCGGTGCAGGCACGACGCTTTACGAGGCTGCCGGCAGCGACGCATTCTTGCGTGCAAGACGCGCCCTGATGGTTTCGACATCGGCGCGCGGCGTCGCCGCGAACAATGTCTTTGTATAGCTGTGCTGAGGATCACTGAAAACCTGATCCCGCGATCCGTATTCGACGGCCTCGCCGTAATACATGACCATGACGTCATCGGCCATGTAGCGGACGACCGAGAGGTCGTGGCTGATGAAGACGTAGGTCAGGTTCAGTTCGTCCTGCAGGTCGGCGAGCAGGTTCAGCACCTGTGCCTGCACCGACAGGTCGAGCGCGGAGACCGGCTCGTCCAGCACCAGAAGCCGCGGCTTCAGCATCAGTGCGCGCGCAATCGCGATACGCTGGCGCTGACCGCCTGAGAACATGTGCGGATAGCGGTTGAAGTGGACTTCCTGCAGGCCGACCTTTTTCAGCATCGACATGGCCAGTTCGCGGCGTTCGGCGGCGGGCGTGTCGGTGTTGATAATCAGCGGCTCCATCAGGATGTCACCGATCTTCTTGCGCGGATTCAGCGAACCATAGGGGTTCTGGAAGACGATCTGCACCTTGCGGCGCATCTCCGGCGTCAGGTCGCCGGCCGCGATGTCCACTTTCTTGCCGTCGATGAACAGCTCGCCGCCACTAGCCGGATCGATCATGGTGATGATGCGCGCCAGCGTGGACTTGCCGCAGCCGCTTTCGCCGACGATCGCCAGCGTCTTGCCCTGCTCGACCTTAAAGCTCACGCCCTTGACGGCGTGAACGGTCTTTTCCTTCTTGAACATGCCGCCCGGCAGATAATAGTTGCGGACGATGTTCTTGCCTTCGAGGACTGGCGTCATTGGGCCGCTCCCTCAGTCGTCTGTTTGAAGATTTCGCCGATAGTCGGCAGGCGGTCGCCGGTGGCATTGTCGGGCAATGCCGCAAGCAGCGCGCGGGTGTAATCGCTCTTCGGCGCCTCGAAGAGGGAAAGCACGTCGGCCTCCTCCATCTTCCGGCCCTTGTACTGCACGATGACGCGATCGGCGGTCTCGGCGACCACGCCCATATTGTGGGTGATCATGATCAGGCCCATGCCGTGCTCGGTCTGCAGGCGCATCAAGAGATCGAGGATCTGCTTCTGGATCGTGACGTCGAGCGCGGTGGTCGGCTCGTCGGCGATCAAAAGCTTCGGATTGCAGGCAATCGCGATCGCGATCATCACGCGCTGGCACTGGCCACCCGACATCTGGTGCGGGAAGTGGCCGAGGCGCTCGGCGGGGTTCGGGATGCCGACGGCCTCGAACAACTCGACGGCGCGCTTGCGGCGCGCAGCCTTGTCGAGGCCAAGGTGAATTCGCAGAACTTCCTCGATCTGGAAGCCGACCGTGAAGCAGGGATTGAGGCTGGCGATCGGCTCCTGGAAGATCATCGACATATCCTTGCCGATGATCTTGCGGCGCTCGCTCGCAGACATGCCGAGCAGATTGCGGCCGTCGAAGACCATCTTGTCGGCCGTTACCTTGGCCGTCCACGGCAGCAGTCCCATTGCAGCGAGCATGGAGACCGATTTTCCGGACCCCGACTCCCCTACGATCGCAAGGACTTCGCCCGGATCAACCTTGAGCGAGACGCCGTCAACCGCACGGAATGCACCCGTTGAGGTCTGGAATTCGACGACGAGGTTTTCAATTTCGAGAAGCGCCATCTCAGGACCTCTTCAGCTTGGGATCGAGCGCATCACGCAGTCCATCGCCCATCAGGTTGATGGCGAGAACGGTAATGAGGATGCAGAGACCCGGGAAAGTGACGAGCCAGGGGTTGCTTTGCAGGAATTCACGCGAATCCGCCAGCATCGTGCCCCATTCGGAGGTCGGCGGCTGCGCGCCCATGCCGAGGAAGCCGAGGGCTGCGGCATCGAGGATCGCCGCCGAAAAGGCAAGCGTCGCCTGCACGATCAGCGGTGCCAGGCAGTTCGGCAGGATCGTCTTGAACATAAGACGGAAGGTGCCGGCGCCGGCCACACGGGACGCCACGACATATTCCTTTTCGCGTTCACTCATCACGGCTGCGCGCGTCAGGCGCACGAAATGCGGCTGATTGACGATCGAAATCGCGATCATGGCGTTGAGCAAGCCCGGACCGAGAACTGCAACGAGCACGAGGGCAAGCAGCAGCGACGGGAAGGCAAGGATGATGTCCATGATCCGCATGATGAAGGTATCGACGCGGCCACGGAAATAGCCTGCGACCAGACCGATCAGCACGCCCGCGACAGCCGACAGCGAGGCGACGACCAGACCGATGAAGAGCGAGAAGCGCGTGCCGTAGATGAGGCGCGAAAGCAGATCGCGACCGACAGCGTCAGTGCCCAACAGGAACGAGCTGTTGCCGTTTTCCGACCATGCGGGCGGAAGACGCTGCATGCCGGACGGAACGTTCGGGTCGTGCGGCGCGATCAACGGTGCGAAGATCGCCATGAAGAGCACGATGAGAAAGACGACGAGGCCGATGACCGCGCCCTTGTTGCGCGAGAAATAGTACCAGAACTCAGCGAGTGCGGACGGCTGGGTCGACTTGGCGGTTGCTACACTCATGAGCCGCTCCTAGTGACGAATGCGTGGATTGATCAGACCATAAAGCAGGTCGACGATCAGATTGACGAGCATGATGATGGCGGCGATGAGCAGCAGGCCGCCCTGGACGACCGTGTAGTCACGCTTGAAGACCGCGTCGACCATCCACTTGCCGATACCCGGCCAGGAGAAGATCGTTTCCGTCAGGATCGCTCCGCCAAGCAGAACGCCGACCTGGAGACCGATCGAGGTGACGACAGGGATCATTGCATTGCGAAGCGCATGGACGCTGACGACGCGAAGCGGCGAAAGGCCCTTGGAACGGGCGGTGCGAACATAGTCTTCGCCGAGAACTTCCAGCATGGCCGAGCGCGTCTGACGCGCGATGACGGCAAGCGGGATCGTACCCAGGACGATCGTCGGAAGGATCAGCGATGAGACGGCGGACTTAAAGGCGCCGGCCTGGCCAGACAGCAGACTGTCGATCAGCATGAAGCCGGTGACCGGCTTAAAGAAATACATCAGACCGATACGGCCGGACACGGGTGTCCAATGCAGCGTATTGGAGAAGAGAACGATGAGAAGCAGTCCCCACCAGAAGATCGGCATCGAATAGCCGACAAGCGCCGTACCCATGACACCCTGGTCGAACCAGGTTCCGCGCTTGACGGCAGCAAAGACGCCGGCAGGGATACCAAGAACGATGGCAAACAGGATGGCGCAGAGCGAAAGCTCCAACGTCGCTGGGAACAGCGAGCCAAACTCCTGAAGGACGGGGCGCTTGGTGACGATCGACGAACCCAGATCGCCCTGCACCACGTTGCCGAGGTAATCCAGGTATTGAACGTAGACCGGTCGATCAAGGCCAAGATCATGCATGACCTGGGCATGACGTTCCGGCGCCATCACGCGTTCGCCCGACATCAGCATGACCGGGTCGCCGGGCAGCAGACGGATGAACGAGAAGGCGATAAGCGAAACGCCGATGAAGGTTGGGATCAGGATCGCGAGGCGTCCGATGAGAAATCGCAACATTGGCAAGTGTCCATAGTGTTCCGGCGGTCAGGTATCAAACCTGACCGCCGGCCAAGCCCGGGGTTGCCGGGCATCTTTGCATAATTTTGATTACTCGGCGATATCAACGCCGTCGAAACGGTGAACGCCGACCGGATCCTGCACGTAGCCGGAAACCTTGGCGCTCATCGGTACGAATTCCGTGGAGTGGTCGATTGTCGCCCACGGAGCTTCCTTCTTGAAGACGACCTGTGCTTCTTCGTAGAGCTTCGTACGCTCTGCAACGTCAGCGGTCTTCTTTGCCTTCTTCACGAGAGCGTCGAATTCCTGGTTGCACCACTGCGCGCGGTTGTTACCGCCGACGGCTTCGCAGCCGAGCAGAGTGTCAAGGAAGTTGTCCGGATCACCGTTGTCACCCGTCCAGCCGAGGATCGCAGCACCATCGCGGTTCTTGTCCTTGGACAGCTTCAGGTACTCGGCCCATTCGTGCGTGACGATGTCGACCTTGACGCCAACCTTGGCGAGGTCGGCCTGCATCAGTTCAGCGGCGCGACGTGCGTTCAGCATGTACGGACGCGAAACCGGCATTGCCCAGATCTTCATCGAGAGATCCTTGACGCCAGCGGCTTCAAGCATCTTCTTGGCTTCGTCGGGGTTGTAAGCGTCATCCTTGATGGCGTCGTTGTAGGACCACATCGTCGGCGGGATCGGGTTCTTGGCAACCTGGCCAGCGCCCTGGAAGACCGCGTCGACGATCGCCTGCTTGTTGATCGCCATGTTAAGCGCCTTGCGCACTTCAGGCTTGTCGAACGGCGCCTGGGTCGTGTTGTAGGCGAGGTAGGAAACGTTCAGGCCCGGCTGTTCCAGAACCTTCAGGTTCGAGTCGGCCTTGAGGTCCTTGATGTCAGCCGCGTTCGGGTACGGCATGATGTGGCACTCGCCGGCCTTCAGCTTCTGAGCGCGGACGGATGCGTCCGGGGTGATCGCGAACACGAGATCGTCGATCTTTTCCTTGCCCTTGAAGTAGGTTTCGTTGGCCTTGTAGCGGATGACGGCATCCGGCTGGTAGGCAACGAAGGTGAACGGACCGGTGCCGAGCGGCATCTGGTTCATCTGTTCCATCTTGCCGTCAGCCTGCAGCTTGTCGGCATATTCCTTCGACACGACCGACGCGAAGTCCATCGCGAGATCGGCGAGGAACGGTGCTTCCGGGTGGTTCAGCGTGAACTTGACGGTCAGGTCATCGACCTTCTCGACGGACTTGATGAGATCCGGGAAACCCATGCCTGCGGCATATTCGTAGGATACGCCGGCGACGTACTTGGCCCACGGGCTGTCGGCCTTGAGCTGGCGCTCGAACGAGAACACGACGTCGTCAGCGGTCAGGTCGCGGCTCGGCGTGAAGAATTCAGTTGTCTGGAACTTGACGCCCGGACGCAGCTTGAAGGTGTAGACCGTGCCGTCGTCGGAAACGGTCCAGCTTTCAGCGAGGCCCGGCTCGATTTCGGTCTTGCCATGCTGGAACTCGACGAGGCGGCTGTAGACCGTACGCGAGGAAGCGTCGAAGGTGGTGCCTGCAGTGTAGATGCCGGGGTCGAACCCTTCCGGCGAGCCCTCGGAGCAGTAAACGAGCGTTTTGGACCAGGCTGCGGATGCCATGGCCGAAGCCAGGACCGTCGCGGCCAACAAGACAGACATCTTTTTCATGATATCGTTTCCCAGGTTTGTTCTTTTATTTGAGATCTCGGATATGCCATCCGGATCGACGGCAGATGGAACGACATTTATTTGCTGAAATCAACGACCGTCGTGGAAAATTTTTCCAGCCGGACAACTTTAGTAATTTTCCGCCAAAAATGGGCCGCATTTAGAAATAAACGAACTGGATAAACTCGATTCCTGTCGCTTTTGGTATAATTTCGCGTCCGAGAGAGCATCGTTGCACACGCGAAGCGCGAGTTTTTCCCCTGCACATCTTCCAAAACAAAACGGCCGCGGCACCAAACGCTGCCACGGCCGGATCAAGATTTCGTTATTGAGGTCAGGCGGCCGGAACGGCTACTGGTGACTTGCGGTGCTCCTGTTCGCCCGTCAGGCCGAGCAGGAAGTTGATCTGTGGCCGCGCCTTGACGAGATCGTCGATCGAATACTGTGTCAGCACGTCGAAGAATGCGTTCAGCGCCTTGCGCAAGGCAGAGTTCAGACCGCAGCTATCAACGAGCGGGCATTCAACCATGCCATCATCCTCGAAGCACTCCGCCATGGCAAAGCTGTCTTCCGTGACGCGAACCACGTCAAAGAGGCTGATGTCCTTTGCCGGCTTGCCAAGACGAACACCACCATTGCGACCGCGAACGGTTTCGACCAAGCCCGCCTTGTTGAGAGGCTGCAGAATCTTGAACAGAAAGAGTTCGGAAACACCGTATGCCTTGGCAATCTCGGGAATCCGGCTGAGGTGCCCATCATTGGCCGCGCAATACATCAACATGCGAACCGCATAGTTGGTCTGTTTCGTCAAACGCATGCCGATCTCCAGAATCGTCTATTATAAGAGGTCTATATAGTGGCTTTGCTAGTTTTGAACAATTCCAAAATATGAAATTCGTATTCACCTTATGTGAGACGGATTGCCGCGACGTCTCACAACGAAAATTGGGGGCCGCAGCCCCCAATTCTACATGTCGTTCGCCCGACTTACTTCATCGTCGGAATGACGAACTCGGCGCCATCCTTGATGCCCGAGGGCCAACGGCTCGTGACAGTCTTGGTGCGGCTCCAGAACTTGATCGAATCCGTGCCGTGCTGGTTGAGATCGCCGAAGGACGAGGACTTCCAGCCGCCGAAGGAATGGTAGGCCAGCGGAACCGGGATCGGCACGTTGACACCAACCATGCCGATGTTGATGCGTGAGGTGAAATCACGCGCGGCGTCGCCGTCGCGGGTGTAGATCGCGACACCGTTGCCGTATTCGTGCTTCATCGGCAGCGACAACGCTTCCTCGTAGTTCTTCGCGCGGACGACCGACAGGACCGGCCCGAAGATCTCGGTCTTGTAGATGTCCATGTCCGGCGTGACGTGGTCGAACAGGCAGCCGCCGACGAAGTAGCCGTCCTCGTAGCCCTGGAGCTTGAAGTCACGGCCGTCGACGAGAAGCTTGGCGCCCTGCTCGACGCCGCTGTCGATGAGACCCTTGATGCGGACCTGGGCTTCCTTGGTGACGACCGGACCGAGATCGGCCTTGTCGTCGGAGTACGGACCGATGCGCAGGCTCTCGACCATCGGTACAAGCTTGTCGATCAGGCGGTTGGCGGTGTCCTCGCCGACCGGCACCGCGACCGAGATCGCCATGCAGCGCTCGCCGGCGGAGCCGTAGCCTGCGCCGATCAGGGCGTTGGCGGCCTGGTCGAGGTCGGCATCGGGCATGATGATCATGTGGTTCTTGGCGCCGCCGAAGCACTGGGCGCGCTTGCCATTCATCGCCGCCGTTCCATAGACGTAACGGGCAATCGGCGTGGAGCCGACGAAGGAGACGGCACCGATGTCCGGATCCGTCAGGATCGCGTCGACGGCGCCCTTGTCGCCGTTGACGACGTTGAGGATGCCTGCCGGCAGCCCGGCCTCGATCATCAGTTCGGCAAGACGCATCGGAAGGGACGGGTCGCGCTCGGAGGGCTTGAGGATGAAGGCGTTGCCGCAGGCGATCGCCGGCGCAAACATCCACATCGGGATCATGCCCGGGAAGTTGAACGGGGTGATGCCCGCGCCGATGCCGACCGGCTGGCGGATCGAGTACATGTCGATGTTCGGGCCGGCGCCTTCGGTGAACTCGCTTTTGGAGAGATGCGGGATGCCGATGACGAACTCACAGACCTCGAGACCGCGAATGATGTCGCCCTTGGAGTCCTCGACGGTCTTGCCGTGCTCCTTGGAAAGCATCTCCGCCAGCTCGTTCATGTTGTCGTTGAGAAGCTGGACGAATTTCATGAAGACGCGGGCGCGGCGCTGAGGGTTCGTGGCTGCCCATTTCGGCTGAGCGGCCTTGGCGTTTTCGACGGCAGCACGCAGGTCCTCGACGCTTGCGAGCGCGACCGTTGCCTGAACTTCACCGGTTGCCGGGTTGAAGACGTTGCTGGTGCGGCCGCTGGTGCCGGGGACGTGCTTGCCACCAATGAAATGACCGATCTCGCGCATGGGTGCTCCTCCTGTTATTGGATGGCAAACATTCGCACTTCAATTTGCACAAATCAACGAGCTGAGATAATCATCCGTTGTGCGAAAATTGAAGTCCTAGTGTTGATGCTTCCCGCAAGTTCTATCCGCGATAGGAACTACATGGCGCGGTCAAACCAAACTCAAGAGGAGGTCGCATTTTAATGGGCGGAGAACCTATTGTCAGAATGGCTGAGCTCGAGATCGATCCAAACCAGCTTGAAACCTATCGCGCTCTTCTGGCCGAGGAGATCGAGGCCTCCGTCGCGTTGGAGGACGGTGTTCTTTCCCTGAACGCGGTTGCCATAAAGGATCGTCCTCACCACATCAGGATCCTCGAAGTCTATGCAAACCGGCAAGCCTACGAGGCACATCTGCAGACAGATCATTTCCTCAAATACAAGAACGAAACCGCAGGCATGGTGGTGTCGCTCGCGCTCATCGATGTCGAGCCGCTGATGATGCGCGGCAAACCATGAACTGGGACGACGTCCGCATTTTTCTGGCCGTCGCCCGCACCGGGCAAATCCTTGCCGCATCGAAACGGTTGGGACTGAACCACGCCACCCTGTCGCGACGGCTCACCTCGCTGGAGGAGGCGCTGAAGAGCCGGCTCTTCGTCCGCCGTACGAACGGCTGCGAGCTGACAGCCGAGGGCGAGGTTTTCCTTGCATCTGCGGAACGGATGGAAACTGAAATGCTTTCCGTACAGGCCAATCTCGGTCGCACCGATACGGCAATCGCAGGCACCGTGCGTGTCGGCGCACCTGACGGGTTCGGCGTTTCCTTCCTGGCTCCGCGTATCGGCGCGCTGATCGAACGCCATCCGGAGCTGAAGATCCAGCTTGTGCCGGTGCCGCGATCCTTTTCGCTATCGCAACGTGAGGCGGATATCGCCATTACTCTGGAACGGCCCGAACAGGGTCGCCTCGTTTCAGCAAAACTCACCGACTATACGCTCGGCCTCTACGCCTCCCGAAGCTATGCCGAGCTCAACGGCCTGCCTGATGACGCGGAGGGGCTGAAGCAGCATCGGCGGATCGGCTATGTCGAGGATCTGATCTTCTCCCAGTCGCTGAACTTCACCGGCGAGGTGATGCGGAACTGGAACGCCGCCTTCGAGATTTCCTCGGCGACCGGCCAGACGGAAGCCGTACTTTCGGGAGCCGGGATCGGCATTCTGCATGATTATATCGCCCGGCAGCACCCTGGACTCGTGCGCATCCTGCCCGATGTCTCGATCCGGCGCGCGTACTGGACAACATTTCACGAGAGCGCGCGCGAGTTGGTGCGCGTCCGCACGGTTTCCGATTTCCTTCAGGAACTCGTAGCAGCCGAACGCCACATATTCATGTGACATCGTTCGCGCCGGATCAGTCGCGTCCTTCAGGCTCTTCGCTTGTCTGCTGCTTGTCCGAAGCAATTTCTGCTGCACGCACCGGCATGCTATCCACAATCGTGAACAGTTCGCCACTCGAGATCGGCTCGCTCACCGTCAGCTTTACCGTGCCATCCTTGCCGACGAGGAACGCCGCAAACTCTCCAGTCGCCGGATCGCCCAATTCGCTTGAAATCGCCGCTCCATCGAGATCCTTGCCGGAGCCGAAGAGAACTCGCACCTCGTCTGGAGCAATTTTCAGAATGACCATATCGCGTTGCTGCAGAGCCTCGCGATCGGAAAGGAGCTGGTTCTCCTGGCGTGCAGCGCGTGCGTTGCCCTTGTCGGCAAAGATGACGAGGACGCGGTTGCGCCACTGGAACTGTTCGAGGCTCGCAATGGCAGAGTAAGCACTGTTGGCTTCGTCCACCTTGGTCGCACCATATAGAAGCGTTTTCGACATGCACATTTCTCCTGCAGACCAGAACGTCCAGGGAGAGCGGGCGGTTCCATTCGCCAAACCAGGTGGTGAGTCGCCCAGGATTTCGGTAGGTGTCGCGTGGACCGGCAAGCGCACAAATCAGCGACGGAAACCTGCTCCACGCGATATGGAGGTTTGGGCAAGTGAAATAGTGGGAAAGATAATGAAGGGGTGGGTGAGGTAAGGCCAGGCGGGCAAATGCCCTGCCCGGCCCTTACTTTATGGTCACATCGGAACCAACGATGAGAGCGGCACCTGCAATGCAGCGGCGATCCGCTTGAGCCTGGCTGGATCTGAATCCACACCACTCTCGATTTCCTCAATCTCATTGACAACCAGACCGCAGGTCACTGCAAGGTCATCGACGCTATAGCCGACGGCCTCCCGAGCGGCCCGTACGGCAGAGGCTACGTTCATCGCCGAAACGGCGGTAGCCTTGGATGCATCCAGATTGCTGAGCGAAATGGACATTGAAGTCTCCTTCTGAAATCACTCTGAATTGACCCCCGCGGGAAAATGGCATTCCCGATCACGTTTTGCAATGCGATATGGTTAATTCGTGATCGATGAGCGCCGGCTGCGACAACGTGGACAAGTTCGCAAGGTCGCATTGCCCTTTGTAAGAAAAGCACATTTTCCGGGCCTGTTCGTAGCGCGACTGGACGCTGGCATGCGCCAAAAAAATTCCAAACCGCGGCGATTTGCCACCTGTTACCTGGAGGTTTACGCACGGCTTCCAGCGAATCACTGAGACAGAAATCGGGCAAAAGCGGCCACAAAGGCGGGGTTAGGGGCGGTCGAATGCGGAAGCGTTCGCCGGACTTGCTTCGAAAAGGGGCATGGAATTTTCCGAAGCAAGTCCAGGCAACAGTGTCAGGCTGCCCGTCGCGCAAACTTTGCGGAAAGAGCAACCTCGTCCTCAGACGCTTCCTCCGTGCGCCCGACAGGGACGGCGAAGAGCAACGCGTGGGCGAACAGGATCGCCGAGCCGAGCAGGGCGGCATAGGCAAGCAAGATAGTGCCCATCGGCACAGCGAAGTTGAGCTGCGGCAGCGCACCGAGCATCATCGGCACATACCAGGAAACAGCCGAAATCGCACCCGAGACAACAAACACACTGCGATGCGATGCAGGCAGGCCTTCCATGATCGAGCGGCCGATCTGCTTCTTCACCCGCGGAAGGATGATGGAATGGATGAAGCCACCATTGATGGTCAGGATGAGCACGATGGTCATCTTGGCCCAGATCTTTTCGTTGCCAAGCTTGGCCGGATCGAACGCACCATAGTAGGTGAGAAAGCCAAGTCCGGTCGCCCAGAGCAGGATAAGACCCCAGTTAACGACCTTCGAGCCGAACTTGAAGACCTTCCAGTGATCCTGGGTGATCTTGCCTCTCATCAAAAAACGCAAAACAAGAAGATCAAGTACGGTTGCGGCGCCAAGTCCAAGTGCCAAACCAATGAAATGCACTATTCTCAGAACCGACTTGATTGATACTGCCGGATCCTGGCTGAGTGTCTGAATAAGGAGAGTAAATCCCATACTAATGCACCTTTCATTCATTGGATCACAGCGTTGGAACGCAGGTAGGTCTGAGTGTCAGGACACGGGAAATCGCACCAAGCGCCGAACTCAATCGGCCTCTACACATGAGCGAATTAAACGTTCCGACAGTCTGTGATCCCTCTTTGGTGCCCCGTTCCCCGAGGTCCGATTTATTAGCAAAGAATGAACAGAGGGCGGCGAGAACGTGGCAGAAACGCGTCCATATAGCGATATGACAATTTATCTATGTCTAATTCTATAGTGATGCACGTACAGAGCGAGTAATTCCTGAGGCTCAATGCAGAAGGCCTGCTGCCGATGTCACAGGAGGTTCATTCTAGGGGATTAGACCCGACTAAGGTTTGACCTCAAGAGGAGTGGAAGATGACAATAGTTCAGGTTGAAGAACATCATCGTGATCGCGAATAGCGTTCAACTTGAGAAAACAGGATCAGGAAGTGATACCTGCCCGTCTTCTTTACCTCCTGGTCGCAAGGCTTGGTCATCGCCCCATTGCGCTAGGGCGAGACTTGCGCAGTACAGCCGCCATTTTGCCGCCCCTGGCAGGAGGTCGCCCGGAAGCCGTCTTTAAATCGCGCCACGAACACAGTGAGGGTGAACGTCCATGAATAACGCATCTGACAACAACTATTCGGACTGGCTTGAGGCCGAACTGGCCGACACGCTGGATGAGGACTACGAGCTCGAGCTTTCAGAGCCGGCACTTTCCGACGCGATCCGAAAGATCTACCGCAACGCCCATCCAACCACGATTCCGCGGCTCGATTATTTTCGGGCGCTGCTATCGCTGCAGGCCGAGCTGATCAAGCTTCAGGATTGGGTGGTCTATAATAAGGAGAAGGTCGTCGTGATCTTCGAAGGCCGCGATTCCGCCGGAAAGGGCGGCGTGATCAAACGTATCACGCAGCGCCTCAATCCGCGCGTTGTCCGTACCGTCGCCTTGCCCGCCCCTTCCGACCGCGAGAAGACGCAGTGGTATTTCCAGCGCTATGTGCCACACCTGCCTGCCGGCGGCGAAATCGTCCTCTTCGATCGCTCCTGGTACAATCGCTCAGGCGTAGAGAGAGTGATGGGATTTGCGACGGAAGATCAGGTCGAGCAGTTCTTCAACGACGTTCCCGAATTCGAGCGCATGCTCGTGCGCTCGGGCATCCGGCTCGTCAAATACTGGTTCTCGATCACCGACGAGGAACAGCAGATGCGATTTCTTGTCCGAATCCACGACCCGCTAAAACAATGGAAGCTGTCGCCGATGGACCTGCAATCGCGCGTCCGCTGGGAGGGCTATACGAAGGCGAAGGAAGAGACCTTCGCACGCACCAACATTCCCGAAGCGCCGTGGCATATCGTCGAAGGCAACGACAAGAAACGGGCGCGGCTGAACTGCATCGATCATCTGCTGCAGCAGATTCCATACACTGATGTTCCACACGAGGAGATCACGCTGCCCGACCGCGTGTTCAATCCGGATTACGAGCGCAAGGTGCTGCCTCAGGAGCTTTACGTTCCACCGAAGTATTGATTGGAGACCGATCCGCGGGCACGGCAAGGGCCGTGCTCGCCCCACCGACGCCAATTGGTTCGCGACCGTTGGCCCGAGTGAAAAAGCTTCTGGTGAAAGAAGAGAATGGTACGGTTGGGGGGTCTCGAACCTCCGACCTCAGGTGCCACAAACCTGCGCTCTAACCAACTGAGCTACAACCGCACAAATCGCGTCCGACGCGACGGGGGTCACATACGAGGACTTGGAAATTAATTCAAGCCCTATCTCTCCCCAATATACAAAAAGGCCGGACAAATGGTCCAGCCTCTTCGTGAGTTCTGTCGAAAAATCAGGCCGCCTTGAAGGAGGCCATGACCTTCTCAGCTGCTTCCTTGGAAGGCTTGGCAAGCTTTTCGGCAACCTGCTTGGAGGTTTCCTGCATGCCCTTGGCCTGCTCGATCGTCAGCTCGACCTGCTTGCGCAGGAAGGTGGTCTGCAGTTCGACGAGTTCGGCGACCGACTTGACGGCAAGCAGCGCTTCCATATGCGTCAGCGAGTTTTCAGCGTTCGTGCGCAGAGCGTCGATTGCCTTGTGGCCAATTTCAACGGCACCGGCCTGAGCCGTCTGAACCGTTGCTTCCAGCGTCTTGCTCGCTTCCTCGCCCGCGGTTTTCATCTTCGCGTAGGCTTCGCGCGACTGCTGCGCGCCCTTTTCTGCGAAATCGCGGAAGGATTCGGTGAACTTGGAAGGATCAAACGACGACATTGAAAAAACGTCGTCCATCTTTATGCTAGCCATTGCTTTGCGCTCCTTTTGCCTCGGCATGCATATCGCCTCGTAGGTTAGATGTTCATTATATAGCGCAGATATTTGTGCATTGCAACACCTTTGTGCGCCGCACAACACGTTAACCTTTTCGGCCGAAAGCCGGGCGCTGTTCTGGACCCCATTCCGGCCTATCGTTATTAATAGACTATTAATTTCAGAATGACCGAAGCTGAAGGTTCGATCATGCCCGCAGTCCAGTACCCGTTCATCGACATCGCCGTGCATCCACGCGTGCGGGAACGTTTTTCGCGGGGCGAAGCAATGGTCCTGCTTTCGGCAGACCTCAGCCGGGCGCTCTGGGCAAACGGAGCGGGCGCCGAACTCTTCGGGCAATCGGCAGTCTATGATCTGCTGGATCAGGGCATCGACGGAGCCGATATCACCTTTCGCCAGCTGGAAGCCGCTGCCCGGCAGCTGGTCAACGTCGGTGACAGCCGCAACTTCGTGATCCGCATTGCGCGCGGGTTCCAGCGCGTCGCGGTGCAGGCAACCGTCGAACTGATCCGCCTTTCTTCGGGCGAGCGCGCCGTTCTCTTGTCGCTGCCGGTTGTAAGCAGCGTCCTTTCCACCAGAGCATCCGCAGAACAGATGCTCAAGGGGCTCGACGATCCTGACACGCACATGGCAGTCATCGGGGCCGACGGCGAGATCATTGCCGCCTCCCCCGGCTTTGCGTCGCTGGGCATCACGCAGCAGACCGCCCGGACGATGACAATTCTTGCCGGCAACCATGGCGATCGGCTGGTCAAGCGGCCCGTCGCCACCGGC
The DNA here is from genome assembly GCF_019511525.1 of Rhizobium cauense. Classification (GTDB taxonomy): domain Bacteria; phylum Pseudomonadota; class Alphaproteobacteria; order Rhizobiales; family Rhizobiaceae; genus Rhizobium; species Rhizobium cauense. Next base: position 148,384 of record NZ_JAEUAT010000011.1, read on the forward strand.
AAAGGCTATCTTCCGGCAGCCGTCGGGCGACTCAGTGACGAGCCCGTGCTCAATCTGCTTTTCGCTGTCGAAACCGTCATCGGGCACCTCGATCCGATCGACCCGCCGGCGCCCGCGGTAGACTTATCCACAGCCGCCGTTAACCATAACGCACCTCCGCAGGCTTCGAGCTTCGTCGATGCAATCGACGCCATTGCCGGCATCGAAGACATGGAGGAGGCTCCCGAAGAGCATGACCGGGAAGAGGATACCGCCGAGACGACAACCAAAGAGGCGCCCGCGATTGCCATAGAGGCTGTCGAGGCAGAGCCGACTGCGGCAGAGGTCCACACCGACGACGGACTGCCGCCGAAAACGGACGATACGACCGGAGAACTGCCCCTCGGAGAACCGACGGATGTGCCGGCGATGGAAGCGACACAAGACGCCACGGAAAGCGAACCCGTCGCGACAGCATCAGACCGCGATACAGTGTCCCCCGCAGCAGAAGATCATCCGTCGGAAGTGCTTGCAGCCGAAGACGTCGCCGCGCCTGATGATGCCGAAGTCGCTACATATGCGGGCCAACTGGCGTCTGAGCCCGTCGCCAAGGCGGGCGCCTTCGTTTTCAACCCGAACAGCCGCGCAACGCGCTTCGTCTGGAAGATCGATGCAACAGGGCGTTTCAGCGAAGTATCGGGCGAGTTTGCCGAGGCGGTAGGACCGCATGCCGCCAAGATCATCGGCACGCCGTTCAGCGACATTTCGGCTCTCTTCAACCTCGACCCGGAAGGCCGGATCAGCGAAGCTCTGGCACGACGCGACACTTGGTCGGGCAAGACCATCAACTGGCCGATCGAGGGAACGAGCCTTGCTGTTCCGGTCGACCTCGCGGCCCTGCCGACCTACACCCGAAGCCGGGAATTCGACGGCTTTCGCGGGTTCGGTGTCGTGCGCCTGTCCGATGCCGCCGAAGATCCTTTGGCGCTCGGACTGACACTTGGCCCGAGCGGCATCGGCAATGATACCGCACTCTTCGACCAGCTGGACGAGGCCTCCGAAGATGACGCTTTGCCGGCCATCGCTGACGAAGCGGCCGCTGGTGACGAGACGCTGGCGGAAACTACCGAGCCTCAGGCAGCAGAGACGCCCCCTGCCGACGAAACGAAGACCGAGCCAGCGGTTCCGTCTCCTCCGGCAGAGCCTCCGGCCTTGCGGATCGTCGAAAATCCAAGCCGCCGCCTGACTGACAAGATCGTGCAACTCCATGGTGTCGGGCCGCAGCTTACCTCCGCCGAACAGGCGAACTTCCGCGAGATCGCCAAGCGCCTCGAAGCGTTCGGCGTCCGCGAGCCGGAACCGCGCGACGGAGAGCCGGCAGCGAAGGACGCCGAGGAACACGACGCCACCGCAGCGGAAACGGCGTCCGTCGAAGCACACGATGACAAACTGGCCGATGACGAAAAGGCTGACGACGCTCCGATTGGTACAGGCGAAGCCGAGCCGGTAGAGGCCGCCGTGCCTGACGATGATGTGACCGAAGGGTTGGAGGAAACCGTCAGCCAGATGGACATGCTGGCGAGCTTCATTCCACCCCGCGCCAAAATGACCGCCGGGTTGTCGGCCGCCACAATCGACCAATTGCCTGTAGCCGTCCTCGTTCATGCCGGTGACCAGCTGATCCACGCGAACCCGGAGTTCATGCGCCTGACCGGCTACAGGACGCTGGAGGAACTGAGCGAGGTGGGTGGTATCGACGCCCTCCTGCAGCGCTCGGAACTCGAAGAGCGCGCTGGTCGTGCCGGCTCGATGATGCTGGTAACGGTCGACGACAATCTGGTTCCGGTCACGGCACGACTTCAGTCCATTCGCTGGGAGGACAGTAGCGCCTTGATGCTCGCCTTGATGCCGGCAACAAGTGACGCCGCCGTTCCTGCGCGCCCCGTTGCTCCGGCAGAGCCTCGCTCATTCGAGAGAATGCTGGAGAAGGTCGCGAAGCTGCAGGTGGAAATCGAAGAGCTGCAGTCGATCCTGGAAACAGCGACCGATGGTGTCGTGGTGATCGGCGCCGAGGGAGATATCCGCTCGATGAACCGCTCGGCGAGCGCGCTGTTCAACTATGACGACGAGGAAACCCGCGGCAAACCATTCGTCATGCTGTTTGCGCACGAAAGCCAGAAGGCCGTGCTGGACTATCTCGGCGGGCTGTCGGGCCACGGTGTTGCGAGCGTTCTTAATGACGGTCGCGAAGTCATCGGGCGCGAGGCAGGCGGTGGTTTTGTGCCGCTGTTCATGACGATGGGACGGCTTACGTCCTCCAGCGGTTACTGCGCGGTCATTCGCGACATCACCCAGTGGAAGCGCACCGAGGATGAACTGAGAAACGCCAAAAGTGCGGCAGAGGTTGCCAGCGAACACAAGTCGGACTTCCTCGCACGCGTCAGCCACGAGATCCGGACGCCGCTCAATGCGATCATCGGCTTTTCCGACATGATGGCGACTGAGCGCTTTGGGCCGATCGGGCATCCGCGCTATGTCGAGTATGCAAACGACATCGGTCGATCCGGGCGCCATGTCCTCGATATCGTCAACGATCTTCTCGACATCTCGAAGATCGAAGCTGGCGAAATGGAATTGGATTTCGGTGCAATCGACCTGAATGAGGCGATTTCGGAAGCCGTCTCACTCCTCCAGCCACAGGCCAACAGTCAGCGCGTGATCATCCGCACCGCCTTGTCGCAAGCCGTGCCTGAAGTCGTGGCCGACCTGCGCTCGATCAAGCAGATCGCGCTCAACATCCTGTCCAACTCGATCCGCTTCACGCCGGCGGGCGGACAGATTGTCGTTTCCACCTCCTACGAGACGAATGGCAGCGTCGTTCTGCGGGTGCGCGATACCGGAGTCGGCATGACGCGCAGCGAGCTCGACCAAGCCATGAAGCCGTTCCGTCAGGTGGCTGCCCAGTCCCACCATCGCGGTGACGGCACGGGGCTCGGCCTGCCGCTGACCAAGGCGATGGTCGACGCCAACCGGGCGATTTTTGCGATCAGCTCCGCGCCCAATGAAGGCACGCTGGTTGAAATCGCCTTCCCCTCTCAGCGGGTTCTCGCCGGTTGAACGAAAAAAGGCAGCCCAAGGGCTGCCTGAAAAGTTTGGGTGCTGTTCAACAAGGGCTTAGTCAGTCCAACATCATGTTTTAGAAGCCAAAGGCTCCGGCTGCTTCATTCATATGCAGCCCCAAGTTGGTATTTACTCTTGACCAACGTTTATTAACGAAAGGTTGCCACGGCGCCCAATCACTCAAAGGTGAAAGCTTGTAATCCGGTCGGCATTTTCCTCGATCAGACACGCAGCTCCTCAAGCCCGGCGAAGAGATCCAGTGCCTCCGGGTTCGCGAGCGCCTCCTTGTTCTTGACCGGTCGGCCATGGACAATCTCGCGAACCGCAAGCTCGACAATCTTCCCAGACTTGGTGCGGGGAATATCGCTGACCGCGATGATCTTTGCCGGCACGTGACGTGGAGAGGCGCCGGTGCGAATGCGATTCTTGATCGCCTTCGTCAACTCCTCGGTCAGGGCAACATCAGGCACCAGGCGCACGAAGAGAACCACACGGACATCATCATCCCATTCCTGGCCGATGCAAAGGGCCTCGGCGACCTCGCCCATCTGTTCGACCTGGTTGTAGATCTCGGCGGTTCCGATGCGGACACCGCCCGGATTGAGCGTGGCGTCGGAGCGTCCATGGATGACGATGCCGTCGTGCTCGGTCCATTCAGCGAAGTCGCCATGGCACCACACATTGTCGAAGCGATCGAAATAGGCCGCCCTGTATTTTGTGCCGTCCGGATCATTCCAGAACATGACAGGCATCGAGGGAAAGGCCTTGGTGCAAACGAGTTCACCCTTTTCGAGGCGCACCGGCTTGCCCTCGTCGTTCCACACATCCATTGCAAGGCCGAGGCCTGGACCCTGGATTTCACCCCGCCAGACTGGCTGCAAGGGATTTCCAAGGACGAAGCAGGAGACGATGTCCGTACCGCCTGAGATAGAGGCGAGCTGCACGTCCTGCTTGATCCCTTCGTAGACAAAGGTGAAGCCCTCCGGCGACAGCGGCGAACCCGTCGATGTCATCAGCCGAAGGCTGGAGAGGTCGTGGCTTGTACGGGGCGTCAGCCCGCTCTTGCGAACGGCATCGATATACTTGGCCGACGTGCCGAAGACGGCAAACTTCTCGGCGGCGGCAAAGTCGAAGAGCACGTTGCCATCGGGCGCGAAAGGCGAACCGTCAAAGAGGCAAAGCGTGGCGCCGACCGCCAGTCCACTGACCAGCCAGTTCCACATCATCCAGCCGCAGGTGGTGAAATAGAAGAGCTTCTCGCCGGGCTGAATGCCGCAGTGAAGCCGGTGTTCCTTGAGATGCTGCAACAACGTGCCGCCGGCGGAATGGACAATGCACTTCGGAACGCCGGTCGTTCCAGAAGAGAAGAGAATATAAAGGGGATGAGCGAACGGCAGGCGCGTGAACTCGATCGGGCGAGCCTCGAACGGCGCAATGAAGTCTTCCAGTGCCTTCGCGCCAGGCGTCCGATTGACAACCGCGGACGCATCGCCGGCATAGTGGACAACGAGGCACGGAACGCCAAGCCGCTCTGTGACGGTCGCGACCTTGGCGGTCACGTCCTGCAGCTTCCCGCCATACCAATAGGCGTCGCAAGCGATGAAAAGCTTGGGCTCAATCTGGCCGAAGCGATCGAGAACGCCCTGCTCGCCGAAATCGGGAGAACACGACGACCAGATCGCGCCGATCGAAGCGGCGGCCAGCATACAGGCAACCGTCTCGGGCATGTTCGGCATCATCGCCGCGACACGATCCCCGGAAACGATACCCATGGCCTTGAATGCCTGCTGCAATCTGGAAACCAGGCCACGCAAGCGGTCCCAACTCCAGCGATCAGCAACCTTGTCCTCGCCGCGAAAGATCAACGCGTCGCTGGCGCCTCCTCCGGACAATAGATTTTCGGCGAAGTTTAACCTCGCATCCGGGAAGAAGCGCGCGTCGAGCATGACATCGCCATGGATGAGCGGACGCGTACCACGTTCGCCAATAACGCCACAGAACTCCCAGACCGACGTCCAGAAACGCTCCCTTTCGGCGACCGAAAAGGCGTGCAAATCATGATAGCTTGCCAAAGAAAGACCGAAGTCGCGATTGCACTGCTGCATGAAGGCGTGCATCGGACTTGCTTCGACCGCTGCTCGCGAAGGCACCCAGAGTGGCTTATCGTCGCGCATTCGACACTTCTCCCGTTTGCTCGCCTATATACCATGCAATATCAGGTCATAAAGGGCATGACGAGCAGCGCAAGAGACATCGATTTGCAAGCACTCGGTATTTGATATATCCGGCATTTCATAGCATTAGGGGCAGCCACTAAAGGTACTGGCGATTTATGGGTACGTCACGACGGCCGCGATGGCGGAGAAAGATCAGGCCCGTGTCCCGCTGGTTGCCAACGTTTGCGCGGCTGGCGACGATCATCCTGCTCGTCGCCTTGTCGATCTTCGTGTCGCTTCGTGTTGCAGCTCCCTATCTGATCTCCACCGGCCTCGTCCGCTCGGGTATCGAGGATGCCCTGTCCAAATGGGCAGGCTATCGGGCTGAGGTCGCCGGTACTCCGGTCATTGAATTCTGGCCGACGCCTCGCATCACCCTCAACGATATCTCTGTCCATCAGAAAGGCACCGGCAACAAGCTGCTGGGAACGATCGAAAGCCTTTCCGCCGAATTCAGCCTGATCGATGCGATCAGGGGGCGTGCAAGCTTCCACGAATTCCACCTTCTTCGTCCCACCTTGCAGCTCACGCGCGAAAGCAACGGCGTGATCGACTGGACGAACGAAGGGCTTCTGGCGAGGGCGATCACGGGCGCACGCGAGGAAGATGGACGGGAAGTCCTCGACAGCAAGCTGGATGCCGAGATTGGCACGATTACGGTTGAAGATGGCACGGTGAACGTCGCCGATGTCGCCAGCGGCAGAACGTATCATTTCGAGGGCGTGATGGCTGACGTCGGCTGGCGCACACTGTCGAGCCCGATCGCCGCTGTGCTGATCGCGCGGACGAGCGGACAGGATCTGAAGCTCGACTTCTCGTCTCCCAGCCCGCTGCTCGTATTCGGCGGCAAGAAGGCCGAGATGAGCGGATCGTTGACCTCCAGCCTGCTTACGGCGCGCTTCCAGGGACTGGCCAATATCTCGCACTTCTTCGACCTTTCCGGCAATCTATCGCTTAGCATCGGTGATTTGCCGGCGCTTCTGACGTGGGTGGACCGCTCGTTGCCGGGCATCGCGACCCTGAAAAGCTTCTCGATCGAGACGGATGTCGCCTCCGTTCCGAACGGTTTCCGTTTCGACAATGTCAACATGAGCATGAACGGGTCGAATGCCCGCGGCGTGATGGATGTGGCCTTCCCGCCCGGCAAACGCGCCAAGCTTGGTGGCACGCTGGCATTCGACCAGATGAATTTCAGATCTCTGTTCGATGCATTCGTGCTTCGCCTCGCGGCCGGGGAGGCAAACGGGCCGCCGGACGGTGGCGCGCTGCAGAAGCTGGATCTCGACCTCCGGCTTTCCGCCAAGCACGCCCTGATCGAACCTTTCACGCTCTCGGATGTGGGAGCAAGCATCATCGTTTCCAGCAACGAGGCGAAGTTCGACATCGGCGATAGCCAGTTTGAAGGCGGTTCGCTATCAGCCCATCTGGAAGCGATGCGCGGTGATTTCGACGGCGGCGGCAAGCTGCAGCTCTCGATCCGGGGAGCGGACTTTGCAGGCCTGATCGAGCGGCTTCAGCTCCAGGGACCACTCCCCCTTGCCACCGGCTCACTTGACGTGTCGCTCAGGACCTCGATGCCGCTCTGGAAGGCCGGCGCAGGCGACGTGACCGGCAGGGTCGCCTTCCGCGCCCGATCAGGCTCGCTTCCCGGCTTTGATGCGGAGGCCGTGCGTGACGAGGCGGCTCGGACCGACTTCTTTCCGCTGAATGCCGTATCCCACCGGGCCTTCGCCTTCGACAATTTCGACGTCGCCGCCAATCTTGCGGATGGCGCGGCAACAATCCATGGCGGACGGATCGAGGGGCCGCAGCAGACGCTCATCCTTTCCGGCGTCATCCCATACAGGTCGAATGGGCTGGCACTGTCCGGCACGATCGAAGCGACTGACCCGACGGCATCGACAAGCTTCCCGCCGCTGCCGTTCTTCGTTGGTGGCGCTTGGCCGGAGCCGGTGATCTCCCCCGCTCCCGTCACGCAGCAGGGATCGACCAAATAGTCACGGCGCGTTTGCCGCGGCGCGCTCGTCACGCTCGCGCTGCAGTTCACGACGTTTGGTAATGGTTGAGGCGCAGATGACGCCAATTGCCACGATCCCGATCAGAATGGTGCAGACCGCGTTGATTTCAGGTGTCACCCCGAGACGGACCTGGCTGTAGATCTTCATCGGCAACGTCGTCGCACCGGGGCCCGAGGTAAAGCTCGTGATCACCAGATCGTCGAGCGACAGCGTGAAAGCGAGAATCCAACCCGACAAAACCGCAGGCGCAATGATCGGCAGCGTCACTTCGAAGAAGGTTCTCAGCGGCGGTGCGCCGAGATCCTGCGCCGCCTCCTCGATCGAATTGTCGAAGCTCACGAGGCGTGACTGCACGACAACGGCTACGAAGCACATCGTAAATGTCGTATGCGCCAGCGTGATCGTCCAGAAGCCGCGGTCGAAGCCGATCGCCACGAAGAGCAGCAGCAGCGACAGACCGGTAATCACTTCAGGCATGACCAGCGGGGCATAGACCATGCCGGAAAACAGCATGCGTCCGCGAAACCGTGTGTAGCGCACCAGAGCAATCGCTGCGAGCGTTCCAAGGATCGTCGCCGCGGTGGCCGAGAGGAGGCCGACGCGGATCGTCACCCAGGCGGCGTCGAGCAAAGCTTGATTGTGCAGAAGGGAAACGTACCATTTCGTCGAGAAGCCGCCCCAGACGGTCACGAGTTTGGACTCGTTGAAGGAAAAGACGACCAGCAGCACGATCGGCAGGTAGAGAAACGCAAAGCCGAGCACGACGGATGTGATGTTGAAACGGGTCCATCTCAGCATGTCTATCTCCCCTGCTCGTCGGCCTTGGCCTGCGCGTTCTGGAAGAACACGATCGGGATCACCAGGATCAGCAGCAGGATCGTCGCCACCGCCGAGGAGACCGGCCAGTCGCGGTTGGCGTTGAACTCGTTCCACAGCGTCTTGCCGATCATCAGCGTCTGCGATCCGCCAAGCAGATCGGGGATAACAAACTCGCCGACCGCCGGGATGAACACCAGCATGCAGCCGGCGACGACGCCGGGCAACGACAGCGGGAACGTCACCCGCCAGAAAGCAGTAATCGGCGTGCAGCCGAGATCCTGCGCGGCCTCGATCAGCGTGCCATCCATTTTCTCAAGCGACGAGTAGAGCGGCAGTACCATGAACGGCAGGTAGGAATAGACGATGCCGATGTAGACGGCGACGTTGGTGTTCAGGATGATCAGCGGGCTGTCGATGACATGCAGCGACAGCAGCAGCTGGTTGAACAGTCCCTCCGGCTTCAGGATCGCGATCCAGGAATAGACGCGGATCAGAAAGCTCGTCCAGAACGGCAGGACGACCAGCATCAGCAGCGTCGGGCGTATGCTGCGCGGAGCCTGAGCCATGCCGTAGGCGATCGGGTAAGCGATCAAAAGCGTCAGGAACGTCGATATCCCGGCGATCACGAGGCTCGATATGTAAGCGTTCATATAGAGCGGGTCGTCGATCAGATAGCTGTAGTTGTCGAGCGAGAAGGTGCTGACCTTGTCCCAGAACCCCGCCCAGCCGTCGCCAAGGGAAAACACCGGCTCATAGGGAGGCATGGCGATCGCCGTCGTCGACAGCGATATGCGGAAGACGATGAAGAACGGCGCCAGGAAGAACAGCAGCAGCCAAACATAGGGGATGATGATGACCAGGCGATTGTAGAAGGCGGAACCGAGCTTGCCCATGCTTCAATCCTTGAGAAGGACGCCGGCATCATCGGCGAAGGTGATCCAGACTTCCTGGTCGTAGGTGAACGGATCGTCGACGGCACGCTGGGCATTCAGGAGCGAAGCCTTGACCACTTTCCCGCTCTTCAGCTTCACGTGGAAGACTGTCATGTCCCCGAGATAGCCGATGTCCCACAGCTCGCCCGACGCTGCGTTCACCTTTGGATTGGCCGGCGGCTTGCGTGAGACCTTCAGCTTCTCGGGACGGATCGCAAAGCCGACCGACGAACCCATGGCCGGCTTGTCGGGTGTGACGACGCTGATGGAAAAATCCTCGTCGACGGCGATCTCGACGGTGCTGTCGTTGGCGCCGGTGACCTTGCCGTCAAAAATATTCACGTCGCCGATGAAATCAGCGACGAAGCGGGAATTCGGCGCTTCGTAGATCTCGGCCGGTGTTGCAACCTGGACAACCTTTCCGTGGCTCATGACCGCAATGCGATCGGCCATGGTCATCGCCTCTTCCTGGTCGTGGGTTACCACAACAAAGGTCAGGCCGAGATTCTGCTGCAGATCCATCAGTTCGAACTGGGTTTCCTCACGCAGCTTCTTGTCGAGCGCGCCGAGCGGCTCGTCGAGCAGCAGCACCTTCGGCCGTTTGGCAAGGGAACGGGCCAAAGCCACGCGCTGACGCTGGCCGCCGGACAACTGGTTCGGTTTGCGCGTGGCAAACTTCTCGAGCTTCACCATCTTCAGCATCTGCAGAACGCGTTCGGCGATCTCCTCCTTCGGCATGCCGTCCTGACGCAGACCGAAAGCGATGTTCTTTTCGACCGTCATGTGGGGAAAGAGGGCATAGGACTGAAACATCATATTCACGGGCCGCTTGTAGGGCGGCGTCCCGGCAAGGTCGGTGCCGTCGAGGATGATTTCGCCCGAGGTCGGCTGCTCGAAGCCCGCGAGCATGCGCAGCAACGTGGATTTTCCGCATCCAGACGCGCCCAGCAAGGCGAAGAACTCGCGGTGATAGATATTCAAAGACAGGTCATCGACGGCAGTGAAATCGCCAAATCGCTTGGTGACGTTGTTGAACGATATGAACGGCTTCGATGCCGGGTCCGTCCACGGCGCAAACGAACGGCGAATATTGCCAAGTGACTTCATATTGTTCCCCGAAAAGTCATTTTGAGAGCCGACGTTTCCCCGATCGGCATAGTAAGAAAAGGCCCGGGCGTTGCCGTCCGGGCCTGAAACTCATTATTGGCCGGTGACGATCTTGGTCCAGAGCCGGGTCGCCGTGCGCTGCGTTTTCGGATCCCACGGCGCTACGGTGAAGAGCTTCTTCATCACCTCGTCAGTTGGATAGATCGCCGAATCCTCCAGCACTTCCTTGTCCACGAACTGCTGCGAGGCCTTGTTGCCGTTGGCGTAGAATACGTAGTTGCTGGCCTTGGCGATAATTTCGGGCCTCATCATGTAGTTGATGAATTCATGCGCTTCGGCAGCATGCGGGGCATCGGCCGGGATCGCCATCATGTCGAACCACATCTGGGCGCCCTGAGAGGGGATCGAGTAGTCGACTTCGACGCCGTTCTTCGCCTCCTCGGCGCGATCGCGCGCCTGCAGGACGTCGCCCGAGTAGCCGAACGCGATGCAGATGTCGCCATTCGCCAACGCATTGATGTACTCGGACGAATGGAACTTGCGGATATAAGGACGAACAGCACTCAGGAGCTCTTCCACCTTCTTGAAGTCTTCCGCCTTGGTCGAGTTGGGATCAAGACCGAGATAGTGGAGAGCCGTCGAAATGACGTCCTTCGGTGTGTCGAGGACGTAGATGCCGCAGTCCTTGAACTTCTCGGCAACCTTCGGATCGAAGATCACTTCGAGACCTGGCTTGACATCGGGGCCGAGCACTTCGGCGACCTTCTTGACGTTGTAGCCGATGCCGTCCGTTCCCCACATGTAGTCGATGGCATACTCGTTGCCCGGATCGTAGCTCGCGGTGCGCTGCTGGATCACGTCCCACATATTGGAAAGATTCGGCAGCTTCGACTTGTCGAGTTTCTGGAAGACGCCTGCCTGGATCTGGCGCTGCAGGAAGTCGGCGGTTGGCACGACAACGTCATAGCCGGTGCCGCCGGCAAGCAACTTGGTTTCAACCGTCTCGTTGGAATCGAAGGTGTCGTAAACGACCTTGATACCGGTTTCCTTGGTGAAGTCTTCTAGGATAGAGCTGTCGATATAGTCCGACCAGTTGTAGACGTTGACTACCCGCTCCTGCGCAAAGGACGGCGCAGCGGCGAACGCGAGTACAACGGCGCTCGCTGCAAGTCTTGCGATTGTTGACCTCATGATATCTCCTGTCTTCTTCTTGCTTTGCGGCGCCCTATGGACGCCTACCCTCTGGTTTTGCAAGCAGACTAGAAAGGTTTTTGAGAGCCCACAAGCGCAAAAACCAGTAGTCTCAATCATTTCACAGTCACTGGAAATCGAAGCTGCTGAGACCCGCCACCATCTCATCGAGGCCCAACGGTCGTGTGACGGGCGGCTCGGCGCGCGAAAGGCATCCGCGCCGTTCACAAAGGCGACAAGCCGGTCCAATCGAAACCGGCTGCTGGGCCGCTCCGGTCTGGCTGTAGACCGACGGCCCGCTGGCAGCTGCTTCACAGCCGATCAGCAAGGCGGTGCGCCTGATGCGCTCGCCGAACGCGGCGGTCGGCCCCTCGAGCGTCCGGGAGACAGTGAGATAGCTGGTGCCATCCGGCATTTCGACCGTCTCGGCAAGAATCTGGCCCGGCTGCAGGAAGGCGGCATGAATATTCAGCTTCGGACAGCCGCCGCCGAAACGCGAATGCGGGAACCCCTGAGCCCCAGCGCGCCGGAGCCGGTGACCCGCGGCATCGATCTCGATCATGAAGAACGGAATGCCGGAGGCGCCTGGTCGCTGCAGCATGACGAGCCGGGCTGCCGCCTGCGCATAGGAAACGCCGAAGCGAGAACGGAGAATATCGATGTCGTAGCGGCTGTTCGCGGCAGCGGCCAAGAAGGGCGCATAGGGCATGGCAAGCGCCAATGCGCCGTAGCGACAGAGCTCGAAGCGGGCTATGCGTTTTGCCTCCGGGGTCGACAGCGCGAGACCATCAAGCTCCGACAGAATCGCATCGCGCAAGGCGAGCGTTGCAACCTCAATGGCGATCTCATGCGCCTGATCGGCCGGCGACAGGCGTTCGGACACGAAGAGACGCATCGAGTGCCGGTCGAAGCGGCGCCGCAGATCCGGCATGACGTGAACCGGAAGCACGCGCACGCTGATGCCGCGCTCGGCGCGCAGCCACTCCTTGAATGCAGCCGGCAGATCGCGGGTCTCGGCAAAGCGGGCCAAGAAGGCCTCCGCGGCATCCTCCAGCAACGGGAAATAGGCCGAGCGCCGCTCCAGGATATCGCGCACCTCATCGGCCGGAAGCCGCGCACCGGCAAGTGGGACCTGCCCTGCGCCTGCGGTCAGCGACGTCAGGTCCGACAGGCGGCTCGCCTGCTCACTATAGGCTCGGTATAGCTTGATGATGCCGCTTGCAGCGTTTGGCGCAGCTTCAGCAACCTCAACAAGCTCCTGATCGCCAGGGAGTTCGCCGGCCAGAAGCGGATCCGCGAAAATCTCCCTCAGCTGATTGAGGCTTCCGCCGCTTTCATCCCTCAGCTCCTCCAGGTCCACCTTATAGACAGAAGACAGCTTGAGGAGCAGCTGCACCGTCAGTGGCCGCTGGTTGCGCTCGATGAGGTTGAGATAGGACGGAGAAATGCCAAGCTCGTCGGCCATCGCAGACTGCGTCAAGCCGAGACCGTTGCGAATGCGCCGGACCTTTGGCCCCCCAAAAATCTTGCGCTCCGCCATGTGACAATCCTTTACAAAAACCCGATAGCCAATATTTACAAAATTTTACAAATTTACAGAGCATTCCTGTCAAACGCTTTGCATCCTAACTCGTTTCTTACCGCTATTCCATAGATATTTCTGGCTTTCGCCGAGGATTTGTAAATTCTGTCAAACATCCAAACTGACTGCAAAATCTGCAAGGAGCATGAAATGACAGAATTTGACAAGCTGCACAGAGACCTTCCGGCAGGGCGCTTCTCCGGGGTCGAGCGTCCCTACTCGATCGACGACGTCAAGCGGCTGCGCGGCTCCGTGGAGCTTCGCTATACGCTCGCGGAAATGGGTGCCAAGCGGTTGTGGCAGCTTCTGCATCAGGATAATTTCGTCAACGCGCTCGGCGCGCTCTCGGGCAATCAGGCGATGCAGATGGTTCGCGCCGGATTGAAGGCCATCTACCTCTCGGGCTGGCAGGTCGCCGCCGACGGCAATACTGCCTCGGCCATGTATCCGGATCAATCACTGTACCCGGCAAACGCAGGCCCGGAACTTGCCAAGCGGATCAACAGGACCCTGCAGCGCGCCGACCAGATCGAGACATCGGAGCAGAATGGCCTGTCGGTCGAAACCTGGTTTGCCCCGATTGTCGCTGATGCGGAAGCCGGCTTCGGCGGGCCGTTGAACGCGTTCGAGATCATGAAGGCCTACATCGAAGCGGGCGCGGCTGGTGTCCATTTCGAGGACCAGCTGGCATCGGAGAAGAAATGCGGCCACCTTGGCGGCAAGGTGCTAATCCCGACTGCGGCACACATCCGCAACCTCGATGCGGCTCGCCTTGCCGCCGACGTCATGGGTGTCCCGACGCTCGTCATCGCCCGTACCGACGCTGAAGCTGCGAAGCTGCTGACCTCTGATATCGACGAGCGCGACCAGCCTTTCGTCGACTACGATGCCGGCCGCACTGTCGAAGGCTTCTATCAGGTTCGCAACGGTCTCGAGCCGTGCATCGCCCGCGCCGTCGCCTATGCGCCGCACTGCGATCTCATCTGGTGCGAAACCTCGAAGCCGGATCTGGAGCAGGCACGGCGTTTTGCCGAAGGGGTCCACAAGGTGCATCCCGGCAAGCTGCTCGCCTACAACTGCTCGCCGTCGTTCAACTGGAAGAAGAACCTCGATGACGCGACGATTGCCAAGTTCCAGCGCGAACTCGGCGCGATGGGCTACAAGTTCCAGTTCATCACACTTGCCGGCTTCCATCAGCTGAACTTCGGCATGTACGAACTCGCCCGAGGTTACAAGGACCGGCAGATGGCCGCCTATTCCGAATTGCAGGAGGCGGAGTTCGCGGCGGAGATCAATGGCTACACCGCGACCAAGCATCAGCGCGAAGTCGGCACCGGCTACTTCGATGCGGTTTCGATGGCCATCACCGGCGGACGCTCGTCGACCACGGCGATGAAGGAATCCACCGAGCACGCACAGTTCAAACCAGCAGCAGAATGATCGCACCAAGGAGGAGAATGCCATGCCTACGCTTGCACGCGTCAAGGAACGCGCTGAAGAACAGTCGACCTGCATGACCCCGGACCAGCAGACGATGATCCGCATGCTCGCCAACGACCTGCACCGGCTGAACCAGTCTGTCATGAAGGCCGTCGATGCCGGCGTTTCCGTCGAGATCGTTCGCTCGGCGAGACACCACGGCGGCGACGGGAATTGGGGAGACCTCTTGATCCCTGTCATCGTTGCGGCGCGCAACTGAAACCGAGGCGGACGCCCTCAGCTTCGGCTGGGGCGCTTGCCGGCAAAGAGATCGCCGTAGCTCTTCAGCAACTTCGTCATGCGATCGGCAACGGTCCGGATCTCCGGCCGGTGCCGATCCTCGTTGTTCATGACGATCCACTGCCGATGGCGCACCTCCGGCAACTCGGTGCCAAGACGCTGCAGTTCGGGATCGAGGTCGCCGACGAAGCATGGTAGCACCGCCTTGCCCGCCCCTGCCCTCACCAATTCCGGCAGCGAGCGCGGTCGGTTGACGGTCGCAACGATTGAACCAGCAGCATTGCGATGCGGCCAGCGAAGGTAATTCGAGATCGCATCCTCCTCGACCACGGCCACCCATCGATCTTCGATCGGCTCGGCGTTGCGCCTGGTGTAGACGGCATAGGCCACCTCACCGAGCAGGCGCGCAGCAAGATTGCTTTCCTCCGGCTCGAAGGCACGGATACCGATATCGCTTTCCCGATAGTTGAGATTGGCGCGCGTTTCGCCGATGGTCAAAGAAATGGCGAAAGCGTCGCCGGACTTGCGAACAGCGGCGAAATTCTCGGTCAGAAGCCAGGCGATCCATGTGCCCGCGGCGACCCTTACCGTTGCACCGACGCTGCCTGCCTGCCGCCAGGCATCCACCTTGCGCGCCGCCGTTTCCATATCCTGCAGATGATCGAGAAGCACCTGGCCGTCGACGGTCAGGCTGTAGCCCGTCTGACTGCGGATAAACAGCGCCTTGCCGATCTCATGCTCCAGATCGAGCATGCGACGGCCGATCGTCGCGGGGCTGAGGCCGCTCGAGGCGCTCGCACCCGTCAGCCCGCCAAACCGAGCAACCTGAAGAAAAAGCTGAAAAGAGTCCCACTGAGTGTTTTTCATGAATGAAAAACATAGTGAGATAACTCGCGTTTATAAAGCAGATTTTGCGGAATAACTAAGGCGATGCCCAACAGAGGACATCGCCATGATTGATCACATCGCCATCGCACAGATTGCAGACATGATACATGAAAGCCGCAACAAATATTCAGCCGGAGCCGAAAGAGCTTTCTACGAGAGCGTCGGTCGTTCGCACATCGTCCGCCTCGTGGCATTCCTCACATCGCTCAGAATCGGCGGGCGGGTATTTCGCTCAAGAACTCAACCCGCCTGCCGTCCGCATCGCGATCAGGCTGCCTGCCTCGGCCGACCGTAATCCGGAGCGGCTTCGAAGCGGAACTGCTGAACCAGCGCCATCAACGCATCCGCCTCACTGGCAAGCCGCCGGCTCGCCTCTGTCGTTTCCTCAACCATTGCGGCGTTCTGCTGCGTCATCTGGTCCATCGCGTTGACGGCACCGTTGACCTCGTGCAGAGCGGCCGATTGGTCCTGGCTTGCCGTTGCGATCGTTTCGACGTGCCCGCTGATCGCGATGATCTCCTGGCTGATCGAGGCAAGGACCGAGCCGGTCTTCTGCACTAGGCCCGAGCCGGTCATGACCTCGCGGGTCGACTTCTCGATCAGGCCCTTGATTTCACGCGCCGCGTCCGCGGAGCGCTGCGCAAGCTCGCGCACCTCCTGCGCAACAACCGCGAAACCCTTGCCTGCCTCACCGGCACGCGCTGCCTCGATACCGGCGTTCAGCGCCAGAAGGTTGGTCTGAAACGCGATGTCGTCGATGACTTCGATGATCTGTTCGATCTGCTTCGAGGCCTCCTCGATGCGATCCATCGCCGCAACGGCGTCGCTGACAACGGCGCCTGAGCTATCGGCGTTCTTCTTCGTCACCGATACGGCGTCGTTCGCCTCTCTCGCACGGACCGCAGAGGATTTCACCGTTACCGTGATTTCCTCGACGGCAGCTGCCGTTTCTTCGAGATTGGCAGCCTGCGCTTCGGTGCGCTTCGAAAGCTCGTCGGCGGACGACAGCATGGCGCCGGAGTTGCTCTGGATCGAAGCGGTGTTGTCACGGATGCGTGCCAAGGTTTCCTGAAGACGAACAAGCGATGCATTGAAGTCAACGCGAAGCTGTTCCAGACGACCAACAAACGGGGTCTGGATTGTCTGTGAGACATCGCCCTGCGCGAGACGTCCCAGGCCTGAAGCAAGCTGGTTGACGGCGAAGTCGATCTGACCGTCGAGCGCGCGCTTCTCAGCGTCGTTGCGGGCGCGCTCGTCGTCGCTGAGCTGGCGCTGTTCGGCTGCCTGCGTTTCCAGGGCCTGGCGAGCGCGGGCGTTATCACGGAAGAAAGCGAGGGCGCGCCCGATCGCACCGAACTCGTTCTGCTTGTCGACGCAGGGAATTGGTCCGTCGAGATTGCCGGCAGAGATGGTGTGGATGGTCGCAGTCAGCGCTTCAAGCGGCCTGACGGTTGCTCGGATGGCGAAGTAGGCGACAAAGCCGACCAGCAGCAACACCGCGACACCAGCGCCTGCCACCAGCACCAGCAACTGCTGCAGGCTGTTGAAGTAGACTTCCATCGGAATGCCGATGAAGAGGATGCCGACATTCGAGCCGGTTGCGTTCTTGACCGGGAAATAGCCGGTCATGAATTTGCGACCGAACAGCTCCGCCGGACCATAATAGGCCTGCCCCTTGGCCAATACCGCCTGGGCCGGATGATCCGCGGCAAGCTTCGTGCCGACGGCGCGGTCGCCGTTTTCCTTCTTCACGTTGGTCGAGACGCGAACATAGTCGCTGCCCTGACGTTCAAACACGGTCGCAACACCTGCGATCGACTGCGCGGTGCGATCGACCAGAACGTGATCGCCTAGCGAGGGAAGCTTCTCCTCCGTCACGCCGGCAAGCTCATTGTTGCTGACATCGACCTTCACGGCCGCATCGCTGGCACCATAGAGAACCGCCATCGTCCGGCTCGCATCCTTCGCATCGGACACGGCGCTCGACATCACGTAGGCGCTGAGATTGTAGTAGGTGACGCAGACAATTGCCGCGGTGCTGAAGACGAGTAGTATAAGCGTGATGGCAACGATCTGACGTACGATGGAAGCCGAGAACAGGCGCAGCATAGATTTCCCCTGAGACATGAGCTTCCTAGGCTAATGCGAAAAATTTAAAGAAAATCTTCAAAAAATTGACAATCGTCAAAAAATTGAAGCGAAATCCGACGCCAACAATTCCAGGGCTACAGAACGCTGAAAGAAAAAGGCCCCGGTTTGACCGGGGCCTTGCTTGGATATGACCTTTGATTGCGCTTAGGCGGCGCGATAGATCGTGCCCTGCGTATCGCCGTCGATCTTGAACTGCTGAACGAGCCGCAACAGGGAATCCGCCTCGACTGCAAGCTCGCGACTTGCCGCACTGGTCTCTTCCACCATGGCAGCGTTCTGCTGTGTCATCTGGTCCATCTGATTGACGGTCGCATTGACCTCCTGTAGCGCGCCAGACTGGTCGTGGCTTGCGCGAGCGATCGTCTCCACATGCTGGCTGATCGTGACGATCTGAGCGCTGATCTTGGCAAGCACCGTGCCGGTCTCCTGCACGAACTGAGAGCCGGAGCTGACCTCTGTCGTCGACTTGTTGATGAGGCCCTTGATCTCCTGTGCCGCAGCGGCAGAGCGCTGCGCCAGTTCACGGACCTCCATCGCGACGACGGCGAAGCCCTTACCAGCTTCACCGGCGCGTGCCGCTTCGATCCCGGCATTCAATGCCAGAAGGTTGGTCTGGAACGCAATCTCATCGATGACACCGATGATCTGCTCGATCTGGCGGGATGCATCTTCAATGCGGCCCATCGCATCGATGGCGTTGCTGACGACGACTGCCGAGTCGTCAGCGCTGCGCTTGGCCTGGCGGACGATCTGGTCGGCGTCCTTGGCGCGCTCCGCGGAGGAGCGGACCGTCACCGTAATCTGTTCAACGGCTGCGGCGGTCTCTTCCAGCGAAGCAGCCTGCTGCTCGGTGCGCTTGGAGAGATCCTCGGCTGACTGGGCCATCTGGTTGCCGTTGCCCTGGATCATCTCGACGTTGTCGCGGATCTGGCTCATCGTGGCCTGCAGGCGCATCATCGAGCCGTTGAAATCCTGGCGAAGCTGCTCGAGGCGTCCGATGAACGGCGTATCGATCGTCGTCGAAATGTCGCCCTGCGACATGCGCTCGAGGCCGGAGGCAAGCGCATTGACCGCAAACTCGATCTGGCGATCCATTTCGCGCTTCTCGGCATCGTTGCGCTGACGCTCGTGCTCGGCTGCGGTTCGTTCCTCTTCGCTCTGTTCCTCGATGCGGATCTTGGAGATCGCGTTCTCCTTGAAGATACCAAGTGCGCGGGCCATATCGCCGATTTCGTCATGGCGCTGATCACCCGAAATGCTGGTGTCGAGTGCGCCATCGGCGATACGGCGCATCGCGGCGGTGATCTGGCCGATCGGACGCTGCAGCGTCAGGACAAGGGCAATGCCACCGACGATGGAGAGCACGATGCCAAGGCCTGTCGTCAGCACGGAGATGCCATTTGCCTGTGTGCGTTCGGCACCGGCGCTCTGCTTCTGCAATTCGGCAAATGCCGTCAGCTGGCCCCAGACGGCGTCGAGCTGCTGGCGGGCTGAAGCGTAGTCGGCAACGCGCTGGTTGATCGTATCGACGAGGCTCTGCGCGTCCTTGTCCATCGACGCAAGCGCCGGCGACATGGCTGCGACGATCTCCTCGGCGAAGTTCATGCCCTTGGCGCTGGCAAGCAGCGTGTTCAGGTTGGTGCCGAGCGTCGCAATCTCCTGGTGCAGGCGGACGCGGTTTTCCTTGCCCGGCTTGGCAGCGAATTCACCAAGAACGAGCTGCAGCGAATAGATCGCGCTTTCCAGGCGCCGGGTGTCCTCGAGAACCGAGTTCGTTTGAGCGATGCGGCTATCAAGCTCGACGAATGTGGTCGTCGCCGCACGCATCATCTGCGTTGCCGTCAGCTGGGTGTAGGTCGACATCTGGCGGAAGCGGGAGACAAGGCGCCCGAGGTTGGCGATCGCCTCATCACTGCCGGCATCGGCGGCCGTTGCCTGCGCCTTCACGTCGCTGATCGTCTGCGACAGCGACTGCGTCATGCTCTTCTGGTTCGCGGGTACCGAAATCTCGATCAGTCGCTGCGCCTTGGCAATGGCCGGAATGGCGTCCGTCACAACCTTCAGCTTGTCGGCCGGCAACTGCGCCTTGTTGAAGTCGCCCATGACGGTTGCAAGTGTGTCGCCGCCCTTCAGCAGGCGATCAGCAGCACGCAACGTTGCTGTGGCGTTACCTTCGTCCTTGCGGATGTTTTCCTCAAGCTGCTGCGCATCATAGTTGACGTTGAAGCGGCTTGTGATCATCACCTTCTGTGCGTCGTCGATCGACTTGCGAAGGGCGAGTTCCTGCTCGTGCAGGGTCCAGAGCTTGCCCACGGTGTCGGAAATTCCCGAGGTTCCGTCGATCGCAGCCATGAGGTTGTCGCGCCCGCCATTTTCGCCGATCTGCTTCAACGTGGCGTTCAGCGTGCCCTCTTGCGTCTTGATGTCCCCATAGAGCTTGTCGCGTGCTTCCTGGCTGGTGATCTGCAGGAAGTCGTCCATGGAGCCATAGAGGTCCTTGAACCCGCTCAGCGATTGCAGGACGCTGTTGGAGATTTCCATGCGCCCCTGCAGCAAGCCGGAAGCATAGAGGCCAGTCAGGCCGACGGCAGAAATACTTACAACAAAAGGCAATACAAAAATCAGGACCTTCGTCTTGATCCTGAAACGGGAAAGAATCTTATCAATCAACATGGCGGTTCCGGCCTTCCATACACCACTCCTCCCATCGGCCGCCTGGCGGGGCGCCGACCGAGTGCATCGAGCTGCTCTATTGGAACAATGGGAGTCCCGAACAACGAGGTCCGGTCGGCAATCATTGCCAGCTCGCCTCACGCCAACGCGGAAGCGCCCAAAAATCATCGAGCAAGTTTTGCAGGGGATGTCTTAATTTTCGGATAAGCGAAAACCAGGGAAAGCCGCATTCAAATCGATTTATGGACGAGATAGCTCATGCGCGGTCACGCCGCGTACAGGTTACGTGTCGAGATCGAGAATGTTAAAATCAGCGCGCGAGGAGAAGAGCGGCCACGGCGGCCAACGCACTGGCGGAAAGGACGATGTAACGCACGGCAACAAGCTTGTTGTCAGGCTTTGCTTGAGCGATTGCAATGGCGCGGGCGCGTCGAGTGTTCCTATTCATTTGCAGGACCTCACTTCTTCTCTGGCAATACAATCCAACAAAACGGCTTGTTGGTAAAGCTCTATTTAGGAAGTGCTTTTCCATCCGTCATTAGGACAGGATGGCGCACCCAACTTAAGAACTCTTGAATCGAGCGAATTGTTTCGTGCCTACAAAGAATCACCGGCAACGAAGCCGGAAGCCCATGCCCATTGGAAGTTATAGCCGCCGAGCCAGCCGGTCACATCGACACATTCGCCGATGAAATAGAGGCCCGATACGCCCTTTGCCGCCATGGTCCGTGAATCGAGCGCCGCCGTATCAATCCCGCCAAGCGTCACCTCGGCAGTTCGGTAGCCTTCGGAACCCGAGGGCTTGATTTTCCAGCTCTGCACGGCCTCGGCCAGACGCACCAGGATCTTGTCAGAAAGATCGGCCATGTGGCCGGCGATACCCTCGCGCTCTGTCAGGTATTGCGCCAATCGCTTCGGAAGAATCTCGGCCAGCGCCGTCTGCGCGGACTGGCGACCATTGGCCTTCTTTGCCGCCTTCAGATGCTCGACCAGGTCGAGATCAGGCTCGATGTCGACGGTGATGTCATCACCTTCACGCCAATAGGAGGAAATCTGCAAAATAGCGGGACCGCTAAGGCCGCGGTGAGTGAAAAGCAGAGCTTCGCGGAATGCTGTCTTGCCGTGGCGGATTTCTGCCGGAGCGGCGATACCCGAGAGTTCCGAAAGGCTTTCGAGCGTCGCCTGGTCCAGGGTCAACGGCACAAGTCCTGGCCGTGTCTCGACCATCGGAAGACCGAACTGTTCGGCAACGCGATAGGCGAACCCGGTCGCTCCCATCTTCGGGATCGACTTGCCGCCGGTCGCGATGACAAGAGATCCGCACGTATATGCACCCTCAGAGGTCGAAATGCGAAAGCCGTCGCCGCTCTTTTCGACATCCGTGATCTCGGTGCGCAGATGCAACGCCACGCCGGCTCCCTGCATCTCGTCGAGAAGCATGCGGATAATGTCCTTGGCGCTGTCGTCGCAGAACAGCTGGCCAAGGGTCTTCTCGTGCCAGGCGATCCGGTGGCGGTCGACCATGGCAATGAAATCCGACGGGGTGAAGCGCGCGAGGGCCGATTTGCAGAAATGCGGGTTGGCAGAAAGGAAGCTCTTAGGGCTGGTGTGTATGTTGGTAAAATTGCAACGTCCACCGCCGGAAATACGAATCTTCTCGCCCGGCGATTTTGCATGATCGAGAACGATGACAGAGCGACCGCGCTGGGCGGCACGAATGGCGCACATCATGCCGGCGGCGCCCGCGCCGATGACGACTACATCGCTGTTTCGCTGCAAAACCACGTCCTTTGTCGAAAGGCGTCTTCTTTTTCCATCAAGAGGCGAAAGTCAACGTGCCTCCCCCTCGCCAATTGCCAAACTCCAGCTATGATGCCCCCACGATCAACGCAAACCGGTGTGTCATGTCCCCAAAAAAGACGACGCTGAAGCCTGCCAGAAACGTACCTGCCTCGAAGAAGACACCCCCGGACCCCGGACATCAACGCGGCGTAGCAAACTGGAAGGAAGCAGCGCAGTTCTTGCGGGCGCGTGGCATCGAAGATATCGAATGCATCACGCCTGACCTCGCCGGCGTACCGCGCGGCAAGATGATGCCGAGCTCCAAGTTCACCTCGAACACCTCGCTTGCGCTGCCTTCGGCGATCTATCGCCACACCATCTCCGGCGAATATCCTGATGAAACGGAGAGCTTCCGCTACGAGCCGCGCGACAGCGACCTGAAGCTGGTTCCCGATCTTTCGACCCTCTCAGTCGTTCCCTGGGAAACCGATCCGACGGCGCAGGTGATCTGCGACATCGTCAGCGTGGATGGGGAAGAGGTCCCTTACACGCCGCGAAACGTGCTGAAGCGCGTGCTGAAGCTCTATGCCGACCGAGGCTGGAAGCCGATCGTCGCACCCGAGATCGAGTTCTACCTCGTTGCCAAGAATGACGACCCCGACTATCCGCTGCATCCGCCGAAAGGCCGCTCGGGCCGCTCGATCCTCGGCGGTCAGGGCTACTCGATCGCCGGCATCAACGAGTTCGACGAACTGATCGACGACATCTACCATTTCTCGGAAAAGCAGGGTCTCGAGATCGACACGCTGATCCACGAGGAAGGTCCGGCGCAGCTCGAAATCAACCTGCGCCACGGCAATCCGATCGAGCTTGCCGACCAGGTGTTCCTGTTCAAGCGCACCATCCGCGAAGCGGCGATGAAGCACGGCATCTATGCGACCTTCATGGCCAAGCCGATGCAGGGGCAGCCGGGTTCGGCGATGCACATCCACCAGTCGGTGGTCAACAGCGAGACAGGCAAGAACATCTTCTCGAACCCCGATGGCTCGGCCTCCCGCGAGTTCTTCCATTTCATCGGCGGCCTGCAGAAGTACGTGCCTAGCTCGATGGTCATGCTGGCTCCCTATGTAAATTCCTACCGACGGCTGACGCCCGACATGTCGGCTCCGGTCAACAACGCCTGGGGCTACGACAACCGCACGACGGCATTCCGTGTGCCGGTGTCCGATCCGCAGGCAAGGCGCGTGGAAAATCGTCTGCCGAGTTCGGATGCCAACCCCTATCTCGCGCTCGCCGCCTCGCTTGCATCGGGTCTGCTCGGCATCATGAAAGGCATCGAGCCGACAGCGCCAACGGAAGATACGGCAAACGAAGGCTCGATCGACCTGCCGCGCGGTCTTCTCGAAGCCGTCGCCCTGATGGAAGACGAGGAAGCCTTCGAAGAAGTGTTCGGCAAGGAGTTCCTTGGCATCTATGCCGGCGTGAAGCGGGGCGAGTTCGAAACCTTCATGCAGGTGATCAGCCCCTGGGAGCGCGAATTCCTTCTACTGAACGTGTAGGGAGGGCTCAATCATGACATCGCAGGAGAGATGGCAGAGCCCCATTGCGCCCGGTATCTCGTGGTACCAGGCAACATCAGGCGAGCGACCGACCTATCCTGAAATGGACGGCTCGAAGACATGCGACGTCGCCATCGTCGGCGGCGGCTACACAGGGCTGCAGGCTGCCTACAATCTCGCCAAGGCGGGCGTCTCGGTGGTCCTCATCGAGGCCTGCAGGTTTGGCGACGGCGCTTCGGGCCGCAACGGCGGTCAGCTCGGCACCGGGCAGCGCTGGTGGCCTGAGGAGCTCGAGGAAAAGGTCGGCTACGAGCGTTCGCGAGCGTTGTTTGATCTTGCGGAGGCCGCCAAGCAACACCTCCTGGATTTTGCAACCGACCATCAGATCGACATGGATTACATGCCGGGCCAGATGAATGTGGCGCACAAGGAGAGCTACAGGGCTGATTACCAGGAAAATGCCGAGATCGCGGCGACACGCTACAATTATCCGCATGTGCGCTTCATGGACAAGGCCGAAACCCAGGAACGGCTCGGCTCGACGCGATACCACTGCGGTGTTCGCGACACCGGAACGGGCCATATCCATCCGCTGAAGTTGCTCATTGGCCTTGCCCGCGTGGCGGCCAACGCCGGCGCCCAGATCTTTGAGATGACGAAGGCCTCGGCGATCCTTCACGGCAGCAGTAAGGTGCTGATCGAGACGTCGCACGGCACGATCACTGCCGACAAGGCGCTGATTGCCTGCAATGGCTATATCGGCAACCTTGAACCGATAACAGCAAGCCATGTCATGCCGATTCGCTCTTTCATCGGCGCCACGGCGCCACTCGATCAATATCCTGATGTGCTGCCGGGTGGCGAAGCCGTGGCAGACTCGCGCTTCGTCGTGCGCTACTTCCGCAAGTCCAAGGACGGGCGATTGCTCTTCGGCGGTCGGGAAGCCTATACGGCTGACAATCCGCGCGACATAACGCAGCACATCCGCCGGCAGATTGCGGAGATCTATCCGGCGCTTGCCGATATCGAAATCAGCCATGCCTGGGGCGGCTCAGTCGGCATTACGATGCCGCGACAACCCTTCGTTCGCGAGGTGATGCCCGGCGTAACCTCGATCGGCGGTTATTCCGGCCATGGCGTGATGCTCGCCAACTACTGCGGAAAGCTCTACGCGGAAACGGTTCTGGGAAAATCGGCGGACCTCGATCTCTTCAAGTCACTCGATGTTCCGGCATTTCCGGGAGGCCCTGCCATGCGGGCGCCACTGCTTTTCCTGGCGCTCTCCTGGTTTGCGCTGCGCGACAAGTTTTAGTCAGATTGCGGATTTCATCGCGCGGCAATTCGAACTAAAACCTCTTTCCGAGAGATTCATTGCATCGCACACTGGCTTTTTTAAATCGATTAGATTAAAGAGGCCAACAACCCGTCTGATTGAGAGACATCCTCATGAGCAGCCAAATCATCCCCGTTGAACCCTTTGATTATGTCGTTTTCGGCGGCAGCGGCGACCTTGCAGAACGCAAGTTGCTGCCAGCCCTCTACCATCGTCAGATCGAGGGGCAGTTCTCCGAACCTACCCGTATCATCGGCGCTTCGCGCAGCGCGCTGACGAACGAGGAATATCGAAAGTTCGCGCAGGACGCCCTCAAGGAACACCTGAAAAAGGGCGAATACGACGAGGCCGAAGTCGCGAAATTCCTGCAGCGCCTGTACTACGTACCCGTTGATGCGCGCTCCGATGCCGGCTGGGACCAGCTGAAGAAGCTTCTCGATGAAGGCAAGGATCGCGTTCGCGCCTTCTACCTTGCAGTCGCACCGGGCATTTTCGGCGACATCTCGCAGAAGATCCATGACCACAAGCTGATCACCAAGTCGACGCGCATCGTTGTCGAGAAGCCGATCGGCCGCGACCTCGCCTCGGCGCTGTCGCTCAACGACACGATCGGCAAGGTCTTCAAGGAAGAGCAGATCTTCCGCATCGACCACTACCTCGGCAAGGAAACGGTGCAGAACCTGATGGCGCTGCGCTTCGCCAACGCGCTCTATGAGCCGCTGTGGAACGCGAACCATATCGACCACGTACAGATTACGGTTGCCGAGTCGGTCGGCCTCGAAGGCCGCGCCGGATACTATGATACGGCTGGCGCGCTGCGCGACATGGTGCAGAACCACATCCTGCAGCTCGTCTGCCTTGTTGCCATGGAAGTTCCTTCCTCGATGGACTCCGAAGCAGTCCGCGACGAGAAGCTGAAGGTGCTGCGCGCACTGAAGCCGATCAACGCGTCGAACGTCGAAATCAACACGGTACGCGGCCAGTATCGCGCGGGCGCCTCCGGCAGCGGTCCGGTCAAGGGCTACCTGGAAGAGCTCGAGGGCGGTGTTTCCAACACCGAAACTTTCGTGGCGATCAAGGCCGAGATCGGCAACTGGCGCTGGGCCGGCGTTCCCTTCTACATCCGCACCGGCAAGCGTCTTGCCGGCCGCATGTCGGAGATCGTCATCACCTTCAAGCCGATCCCGCATTCGGTCTTCGACCAGTCGGCCGGCCGGATCAACCAGAACCAGCTCATCATCCGCCTGCAGCCCGATGAAGGCGTCAAGCAGTCGCTGATGATCAAGGACCCGGGTCCTGGCGGCATGCGCCTGCGCAACGTCTCGCTGGACATGAGCTTCGCCGAGTCGTTCTCGGTGCGTAACCCCGATGCCTACGAGCGCCTGCTGATGGACGTCATTCGTTCCAACCAGACACTGTTCATGCGCCGCGACGAGGTCGAGGCCGCATGGCAGTGGGTCGACCCGATCCTGAAGGGCTGGGAATCGACCGGCCAGAAAGTTCAGGGATACACGGCCGGCACCTGGGGCCCCAGCCAGTCGATCGCGCTCATCGAGCGTGACGGCCGCACCTGGCACGACAACCTGTAGGATCAAGACGATGGCAGCGACGATGCATGCTTTTGCCAATGGCGCGGAACTGGCTCGCAACCTTGCAGACAAAGTCGCTGCGTCGCTTTCCGCAGCAATCGAGGCGCGGGGAACAGCAACGCTTGCCGTTTCCGGCGGCTCCACCCCAAAGCTGTTTTTCCAGGAGCTTTCGGCCCGCGATCTCGACTGGACCAGGGTGACCATCACACTGGTCGATGAACGTTTCGTGGCGGCGGACAATCCGCGCTCGAACCATCTGCTGGTGGCCGAAAACCTGCTGCAGAACAAGGCCACGGCGGCAAACTTCCTGCCACTCTATCAAGTGGCAGACTCGGTCGAGGATGCTGCGAAGCTTGCGACACACGCCACGGCGCCGATCGGCAATCCCTTCGATGTGGCGATCCTCGGAATGGGCGGCGATGGCCACACGGCGTCGTTCTTCCCCGGCGGCAGCAATCTGAAGGTGGCGCTCGACCCAAGCACGCCGCGTGGTATCATTACCATGGAAGCGGACGGCGCGGGCGAACCGAGGCTGACCTTCACCTTCTCCAGTCTTCAGGATGCAAGGCTGCTCGTGCTTCACATCGAAGGTGAAAGCAAGAAGGACGTCCTGGCAAAGGCGGAAGGCGCCGGCGAGGAGGCGGAAATGCCGATCCGCGCCATTCTGCGGCGTGCGACTAGCCCGGTCGACATCTACTGGGCGCCCTAGCCCTTCGGCAACACGCCGCGAACGACAATTGAAGAGCAACCAAGGCAGGATACCTCCCATGTCCGCTAATGCACGCATTTCTGCGATCACCGCCCGCATCGTCGAACGATCGAAACCAACACGCGGACTTTATCTCGAGCGCCTGCGCAACGCAGCATCGAAGAGTGTCAGCCGCTCGATTCTCGGTTGCGCCAATCTGGCCCACGGATTTGCGGTCTGTTCCCCCGCCGAGAAAGAAGCACTTGCGGGCGACCGCGTGCCCAACCTCGGCATCATCACTTCCTACAACGACATGCTCTCCGCGCATCAGCCCTTCGAGCATTATCCGGCGATCATCCGCGAGGCGGCAGCGGAAGCCGGCGGCATCGCGCAGGTCGCGGGTGGTGTTCCCGCCATGTGCGATGGCGTCACGCAGGGGCAGCCGGGCATGGAGCTCTCGCTGTTTTCCCGTGACCTGATTGCGATGTCAGCTGGCGTGGGACTATCCCACAACATGTTTGATGCCGCGCTCTTCCTCGGCGTCTGCGACAAGATCGTGCCGGGTCTCGTTATCGCCGCCCTCTCCTTCGGCCACCTGCCGGCGATCTTCGTGCCGGCCGGGCCGATGACGACGGGCCTGCCGAACGACGAAAAGTCCCGCGTGCGCCAGCTCTATGCCGAAGGCAAGGTCGGGCGTGCCGAACTGCTCGAGGCAGAGTCGAAGTCCTACCACGGCCCGGGCACCTGCACCTTCTATGGCACGGCAAACTCGAACCAGATGCTCATGGAGATCATGGGCTTCCATATGCCGGGATCCTCCTTCATCAATCCCGGCACGCCGTTGCGCGAGGCCTTTACGCGCGAGGCAGCCAAGCGCGCACTGGCGATCACCGCGCAAGGCAACGAGTTCACACCCGCCGGCGAGATGATTGATGAACGCTCCGTCGTCAACGGCGTCGTCGGCCTGCATGCGACCGGCGGCTCGACGAACCACACGCTGCACCTCGTCGCCATGGCGCGGGCTGCCGGAATCCAATTAACCTGGCAAGACATTGCCGAGCTTTCCGAAGTCGTTCCGCTGCTGGCCCGCGTCTATCCGAACGGGCTTGCCGACGTGAACCATTTCCACGCCGCCGGCGGAATGGGCTTCCTCATCAAGGAACTGCTGAAGCACGGCATGCTGCATGACGACGTCCGCACCGTCTTCGGCCAGGGCCTGCAGGCTTACACGATCGATCCCCGCCTCGGCGAGGATGGCGCGATCGTGCGCGAACCAGCGCCGGAAAAGAGCGTCGACCCCAAGGTGCTTGCCAATATCGAAACGCCCTTCCAGGCCAATGGTGGCCTGAAGATGCTTCGCGGCAATATCGGCAAGGCCGTGATCAAGATCTCGGCGGTCAAGCAGGATCGGCATGTCATCGAGGCGCCAGCTGTCGTTTTCCATAGCCAGCAGGAGCTGCAGGACGCTTTCAAGGACGGCAAGCTCAACAAGGACTTCATCGCTGTCGTCCGCTTCCAGGGTCCAAAGGCGAACGGCATGCCGGAACTGCACAAGCTGACGCCTCCGCTCGGCGTGCTGCAGGATCGCGGATTCCGCGTCGCACTTCTCACCGACGGCCGCATGTCGGGCGCCTCAGGCAAGGTGCCGGCGGCGATCCACGTGACGCCTGAGGCCGTCGATGGTGGCCCCATCGCACGGATCAAGGACGGCGACATCATCCGTCTCGACGCTATCGCCGGCACGCTGGAAGTTCTGGTGGATGCTGCTGACATGGCCGAGCGCGAGTCCGTTGTCGCCGACCTCTCAGAAAACGAATTCGGCATGGGCAGGGATCTTTTTGCACCGTTCCGCCGCGCCGTTGGCGCTTCGGATCGCGGCGCGAGCGTCCTTTTCCACTAAGGTCAAAGAACTGCGCTGAAACAACAAAGCCCGCGAGTCGCCTCGCGGGCTTTGTTGTTCTTGAGATCTTATCGATCAGGCGCGAATATCGAGCACGCGATCGCGGTGCGCCGGGTGCGTGCTGTAGACGAAGATCTTGTTCAGTTCCTTGTCATTCAGCATCCGCAGGAAACGGACCTCAATCGTATTGTTGGCATTCACCCGCGTCAGCATGCAACCGACCTTGGTGATGCGCGCATCGGGAATATCGAGATAGAACTGCTTCGGAAGGGCGTATTGCGTAAGCAGCGCAAGGACCGCGGTGCTCTTGGAGATGCGGATGATATCGCACCGCCGGGATGCCATGTGCATGACGCCCTTCTCGGTATATTCGATGCGGGCGGCGTTCATTGTGTCCTCCATCTTGAACCGCACCTCGCGGTCGTACATGAAGGATTCCTCTTTATTCAGAAAGTGTTGCCCGGAAGGCATTGGATTGGATGCAGCCACCGCCGTATTCCCTTCGATACTCAATGGGGAAATACTAGCGAGCGATGCTTAACAGAACGTGAGAACAGTTTCGACCTGACGCGCTATACACACTGAACGCGACAATCAACCTGCAAGAATAATCCTGTTTTCGATCAAATACATAACAAAGCCCGGGCAACACGTTGCGCTCCCCGGGCCTGATTTTTTCTTGCTCGTAACGAGGCAACTTTATTTACGATACGTGCGCCCTTCCGCATCGAAGAGATGCAGCTTGGAGCGATCGGCCGAGAAGTGCATCTTCTGGCCCTTCTTGATATCGTAAATGCCAGGCAGCTTGACGATGATCGGCTCACCCGGAACGAGGCCCTCGATGTAGAGCAGCGTCACTTCGCCGAGCGCTTCGACGATGGAGACCTCGCCTTCGAAAAGGTAGTCGTCGCCAGCACCGGCAATGCGTAGATCTTCAGGGCGAACGCCGAAGCTTGCCGTCTTGCCCTTCTCGGAAGCAGCCGTGGAAATGTCCAGCGTTACGGACTTGCCGCCCGTCAGCGTCACGGTCGTCGTGTTGCCGGCTTCGGTAATCGTTGACGGAATGACGTTCATGGCTGGCGAGCCAATGAATTTGGCAACAAAGAGATTTGCTGGACGTTCGTAGAGCTCCAGAGGCGCCCCAACCTGCTCGATGTTGCCTGCGGACAGAACGACGATGCGGTCGGCAAGCGTCATTGCCTCGACCTGGTCGTGCGTGACGTAGATCATCGTGGTGCCTGCCATCTGCTCGCTCAGGCGGGCGATCTCGATGCGGGTTGCGACACGAAGCGCAGCATCAAGGTTCGACAGCGGCTCATCAAAAAGGAAGACCTTCGGATTGCGGCAAATGGCGCGGCCGATGGCAACACGCTGGCGCTGACCACCTGACAGAGCCTTCGGCAGGCGATCCA
Organism: Rhizobium cauense; assembly: GCF_019511525.1. Classification (GTDB taxonomy): domain Bacteria; phylum Pseudomonadota; class Alphaproteobacteria; order Rhizobiales; family Rhizobiaceae; genus Rhizobium; species Rhizobium cauense. Next base: position 179,042 of record NZ_JAEUAT010000011.1, read on the forward strand.
GGTATTTGGTGAGCTGCAGGCTTTCGGCGGCAGCGCGCACGCGGCGGTCGATCTCCTGCTTGCTTTCGCCGGCGATCTTCATGCCGAACGCCATGTTGTCGTAGACGGTCATGTGCGGATAGAGCGCATAGGACTGGAACACCATGGCGATGCCGCGCTTCGATGGCGGAACGTCGTTCACCAGCTGGCCGTCGATATACATGTCGCCACCGGTAATGTTCTCCAGGCCGGCGATCATGCGCAACAGGGTGGATTTTCCGCAGCCCGAAGGACCGACGAACACAACGAACTCGCCCTCCTTGATCTCCAGATCGATGCCATGGAGAACGTCCACGGAACCGTAGGATTTGCGAATATCCTTGAGCGTCAGTCCAGTCATTAATTCCTCCTCCTCAAATCGTCAGGCAAGACGAGCGAAGTACGCTCCCCACGCCGGAATATCGATCTTCTCACCGTAGTTATTGCTGACGAAGCCGTGGCCCGTCAACGCCTGCCAGTCACCCGCGGGCAAAACAACGGCGCTTTCGGCAGCGCTCATGTTGAAGACGCAGAGCAGCTTCTCGTTGCCATATTCGCGCACGAAGAGCAGCACGTCGTCCTGCGGCTCGATGAACTCGATCTCGCCCTTGGCGAAGGCCGGGTGCTGCTTTCGAAAGGCGAGGAAGCGACGATAGTGCTCGAGGACTGAGTTCTCGTCGCCATGCTGAACGCTGACAGCGCGCAGAATGTGCTCGACCGGAACCGGCAGCCACGGCTTGACAGTCGAGAAGCCACCCTGGGCGACCTGGCTATCCCAGACCATCGGCGTGCGGCAACCGTCGCGACCCTTGAATTCCGGCCAGAACTGAATGCCATAGGGATCCTGCAGGTCCTGATAGGCGAGATCTGCTTCGGTCAGGCCAAGTTCCTCGCCCTGATAGATGCAAACGGAGCCACGGAGCGTCATCAGGAGCGAGGCATACTGCTTGGCAAACGCGTCGTGGTCGGCGACCAGCGATCCCCAGCGGCTGACATGGCGCACGACATCGTGGTTGGAGAATGCCCAGCATGCCCAGCCATCCGGCGCGGCGGCCGCGAAGTCCTCCATGACCTCCTCGACCCGTTCGGGCGAGAGCGGATCAGGTGCCAGGAACTCGAAGGCATAGCACATATGCATCTTGTCGTTGCCGGAGGTGTATTCGCCGACGATCTCAAGACCACGCTGGCTGTCGCCGACTTCACCGACCGCCGCAATTGCCGGAAACTCCTCGAGTACCGCGCGGAATCGCTTCAGGAACTCGAGGTTTTCCGGGCGGTTCTTATCGTAGATATGTTCCTGAAAGTTATAGGGATTGACCGCCGGAGCGGTTGAGGCGTTGCGGCGTTCCGGGGCAAGAGCCGGATTGTCGCGCAGTTCCTTGTCGTGAAAGTAGAAATTGATCGTATCGAGACGGAAGCCGTCGACGCCGCGCTTCAGCCAGAAACGGACGACGTCCAGCAGCCGGTCCTGAACCTCCGGGTTATGCAGGTTCATGTCCGGCTGCGAGGTCAGGAAGTTGTGCATATAGTACTGCATGCGCGTCGGATCCCACGCCCACGCGGAACCGCCGAAGATCGACAGCCAGTTGTTGGGCGGGGTGCCATCGGGCTTGGCATCGGCCCAGACATACCAGTCGGCCTTGGCATTGGTCTTGCTGGAACGGCTTTCCACGAACCAGGGGTGCTGGTCAGAGCTGTGCGAAATGACGAGGTCGATCATCACGCGGATGCCGAGGCGGTGCGCCTCCGATATCAGCGTGTCGAAGTCCACGAGCGTACCGAAAATGGCATCGACATTCTCGTAGTCGGAGACGTCGTAACCGAAGTCGCGCATCGGCGAGGTGAAGAAAGGCGAGATCCAGATCGCATCGGCGCCAAGGGCGGCGACATGCGGCAGGCGGGCGGTGATGCCCTTCAGGTCGCCGATGCCGTCGCCATTGGAGTCCTGGTAGGAGCGCGGGTAGATCTGATAGATCACCGCGCCACGCCACCAGTCCTTGTCGGCCGTCAAAATGGATTGGGATGCCATGCTCATGTTTCCTGTTGGATGCTCTTGGGTTGCTAACCGCCCTTGACCGAGCCCGCGAGCAGACCACGCACCAGATAGCGCTGCAAGGCGAAGAACACGAGCAACGGTACGACAATGGTGACGAAGGCCGAGGCCGTCAGGATCTCCCAGTTGCCGCCTCGCGATCCGAGCAGCGCGTTCAGGGCGCCTGTCAGCACGAGATGATCCCTGTCGGTGCCGAGGAAGACCATGGCCACAAGCAGGTCGTTCCACACCCACAGGAACTGGAAGATCGCGAAGGACGCGAGCGCGGGGAAGGACAAGGGCAGTACGATACGGGTAAAGATTTCGAAGTCGCTGGCACCGTCGACGCGAGCGGATTCGATGATTTCCCTCGGAAGGCCGGCGATATAGGCGCGCAGCAGATAAATGGCGAGCGGCATGCCGAAGGCCGTGTGGGCGAGCCAGATACCGGGATAGGTTTTCGACGGAGCGTCGAGAAGCATCCCGACCTGGTTATACAGGCGCAGAAGCGGGATCAGCGACATCTGCAGCGGCACGACGATCAGGCCGACGACGAGTGCGATCAATAGAGCACGGCCGGGGAACTCCATCCAGCTTAGCGCATAGGCGGCGAACGCGGCGATCAGGATCGGGATGATCGTCGCGGGGATCGTGACGGTCAGCGAGTTGATGAACGACTGCCCGATCCCCTCACTGGTTAGAACGTTCCGATAGTTCTGCAACGTGAATTCGGCTGGAGTGGCGACCGAAATGTAGACGCGCCGGCCGCCGTCATCCGGACCAAAGGCGGCAGGCTTGGTGTAGCGATAGCTGCCGTCACTGTTGACGGTGAGCGAGAGGCCGTCACCCAGGTCGGCCGTATCGCCCGCCTGGTAGGCGGCCGGCTGCTGGACACGCGTGCCGAACGCCCTGATCGAGCGACCCTGCTGTCCCTCCAGAACATTACCTGCAATGACGTAAACCGCGCCGTCCTGTGTCTGTTGGTCCGCCTGCCCAAGGCGAGCCGCCGCCGTTCGTGAGGACCCAGCGAAGGCCGTCCACCAGCCGGAAGAAACAAGCTGGTCCTTGTCGCGCAGCGCGCTGACGAAGATGCCGAGCGTTGGTATCAACCAAATGATGACGATCAACAGAACAGCGAAGTGAACGAAGAGGCGTGCGGGACCAATCTTGAAGAAATCTCGGGTCAACGTCATCTCAGTGGCCTCCGAGTTCGCGATTTGCGCGGCGGACGTTCCAGACCATGATCGGCGTCACGGCCAGCATGATGATCAGCGCGATGACAGCACTTCGGCCGGAGTCACCACCGCCTCGGAACAGCCAGTTGAACATCAGGTTGGCGAGCACCATCGTGTTCCACTGCCCGTTGGTCATGGTGAGCACGATGTCGAAAACCTTGAGGACGAGAATGGTAATCGTGGTCCAGACGACGGCGATCGTGCCCCAGACCTGCGGCACCATGATGCGCCAGAAGATCTGCCAGCCATTGGCACCGTCGATGACGGCAGCCTCGATCGTTTCCTCGGGGATGCCACGCAGCGCCGCCGACAAGATAACCATCGCAAAGCCCGTCTGGATCCAGATGAGGATGACCATCAGGAAGAAGTTGTTCCAGAAGGGCACCGAGATCCAGACCTGCGGCGTGCCGCCGAACAACTGGACGATGGCATTCAGGAGGCCGATCTGAGTGTCGGTGCCGCCACGGTATTCGTAGATGAACTTCCAGATGACCGAGGCGCCGACGAAAGAGATCGCCATCGGCATGAAGACAATGCTCTTGGCGATGTTCCCCCACCAGATGCGGTCGGTCATCACGGCGACGACAAGCCCAAAGAAGGTGCAAGCGGCTGGCACCACAGCCAGCCAGAGGATGTTGTTGAAGATCGACTGGCGGAATTCGCGATCGGTGAAAGCCCACTGATAGTTCGCAAAGCCGACAAACTGCTCACCTGAGCGATCATAAAAGGACAGGATCAGCGTCGCGATGACAGGGTAGACGAGGTAGACAACAAGCAGAAAAAGCGCGGGCCCGATGAACAACCAAGGGCGGATCATCGCCCGGCGGTTCAGGTTGCGCGCGGCGTGGTGGATGTCACCATCCTTCACCGGCAATGACCAATCGAGAATCTTGTTCGAGAAATAGAAATAGGCCGAGCAGGCAAAAACCGCGACGACCACAACTCCCAACGCCGAAACTATCTGCGACAGCATTCGTCCCTCCCTCTGCTACCCTGCCTATCCTGTAGGGTTTGCGCACCAATCGTCCGTCGCTCTCAGCGACAGTCGACAATGGCCGGACACTCCCAGTATCCGGCCACGCATTTCAGCCATGCCGCCGTAACCGACGGCATGGAACTCAGGCGATGTTACTTGATCGCATCCCAGGCACTCTGGATTTCCTTGCCGGTGTCTTCCGCAGACTTGCCACCAACGAAATCGACCATGCCTGTCCAGAACGCACCCGCACCGATCTTGCCCGGCATCAGGTCGGAACCATCGAAGCGGAAGGTCGTCGCGGTCGTGAGGATCTCACCTTCCCGCTTCATCTGGTCGTTGGCGTAGGCTGCCGTGTTGACGCCCTTGTACGGCGTCAGGAAGCTGGACTGCGCCATCCAGACTTCGTGTGCGATCGGCGTCTTCAGGAATTCAACGAACGCCCGGGCGGCCTTGGAGTCCTTCGTGACGGTTACGAGCGTACCAGCGCCCAGAACCGGCTTGCCGAGGTCGGCATGTGCCGCATAGGTCGGCATGTAGAAGAAGTCGGCATCCTGACCGAGCTTCGTGCCTTCTGGGAAGAAGGACGGAATGAACGAAGCCTGATGATGCAGATAGCACTTGGGCGGCACGCCGAAGAGCCCCTTCGGGCTGTCGCGGAAGTCGGTCGCGGCAACGGCTGCCACACCACCACTGACATACTTCTCGTTCTTGGCGAAGGAGCCGAACTCCTCGATGGCAGCAACCACGGCCGGATCAGTGAACTTCACTTCGTTGGTGGTCCACTTGTCGTAAACATCAGGCTTTTGCTGGCGAAGCATGATGTCTTCGATCCAGTCCGTTGCCGGCCAGCCGGTCGCACCACCGGAACCGAGGCCGATGCACCACGGCACGCCGCCGTCCTTGACGATCTGGTCCGTCAGGGCATGCAGCTCTTCCATGGTCGTCGGGACCTTGTAGCCTGCTTCCTTGAAATTCTCAGGCACGTACCAGACGAGCGACTTCACGTCGGCCTTGTATGGGAAGGCGTAGAAGGCTTCCTTGCCGTCCTTGCCCTTGTAGGTACCATAGCCAACCCAGCTGTCGCCGGCGCCGTAGTTTTCCTTCACCCAAGCAGACGTCTCATCGCCGAGCGGCGTCAGGAAGCCCTTGCCAGCGAGATCGGCGAGAAGGCCCGGCTGCGGCAGGATCGCGATGTTTGGCGGCGAGCCAGCCTGCGTATCGATGACGATCTGCTGCTCGTAGTTTTCCGAAGACGAGTACTTGGCGTCCACGCCGGTCGCTTCGGTGAAGTAGGCCAGAATGCTGCGGAAGAAGGCTTCATCTTCGCCGCGCCACGGCCCGAAGATCGTCATCTGCTCGCCCTTCAGATCGGCATGAGCAGCCTTGAAATCGTCGTAGCTCTTCCAGTTGAACTTCGAATCCTGCCCGGGGGCAAACTTCAGATCAGCAGCAGACGCAGCACCAGCTAGAAGCGCCGCCACAGCGACACCCATCAAAAACGTCTTTTTCATGTGATCAACCTCCCATCACAATCCCAACCGCGCCTTTGGCTCAATGTTCCAAAGCGCTTTGACAAAAGCACTCATTTCACTTTCGACGGAAAAGAGTCAAGCCATTTTGCTAAAAGCACAGAGAATGCGACCGTTTATCCCGCATCGTCAGCGCCATACCTTGGGAATATGGAGCGATTTTTCTTGTTTCAAGCGGCGCAACTGCTACATAATTGAAAGCGCTTTGGATGCCATTGGGAGCTGACATCCAGTGCGAGCGGAGGAAGCATAACACGTGAATCTCAAACAGCTATCGGAATTGCTTGGCCTGTCGCAGACGACGGTAAGCCGTGCATTGAACGGCTATCCCGAGGTCAATGAAGCGACGCGCGAGCGCGTGCTGCAGGCGGTAAAAGAAACCGGCTACCGCCCGAACAAGGCGGCGCAACGGCTCGCGACCGGCAAGGCAGGCTCGATCGGGCTGGTGATGCCGACCGCCCCCGACCATTATTCCGACGTGCATTTCGGCGAGTTCCTGACCGGTCTCGGCGAAGAGGCTGTCCGCCACGATTTTCATTTCGTGATCATGCCTGCGGATCCGAACGACGAGGTCGGGGCGCTCAGGCGCCTGGCGATCAGCGGCAATGTCGATGCGCTCTTTGTCGCCTATATGCGTGGCCACGATCCGCGGCTGCCAATGCTGAAGTCGCTCTCCATGCCGTTCCTCGTGCATGGCCGCTCCTTCGGCTCCGAGCCCGACTATCCCTATCTCGACATCGACAACGAGGCCGCCTTCTATGATGCCGCCCGGCTGCTGCTTCAGCTAGGCCACACCCGCTTTGCCCTCCTGAACGGACCCGAACATCTCGACTTCGCAATCCGGCGGAAAAACGGCCTTGTCGCTGCTCTTAGCGAGCGTGGACTGACGGTTGCCGAAGACTGCATGAGTCACACGTCGATGACGGACGAACTCGGCCAATCCGCAATGGAGCGATTTCTACAGATGCCTGAGAGACCGACAGCAATCCTCTGTTCAAGTACCGTGCTGGCGCTCGGCGCGATTCGCGCCGTCAACCAGGCCGGACTGAGGCTTGGAGAGGACGTTTCCCTGATCGCGCATGACGACGTTCTGCCGCATCTGAAGCCCGAGAACTTCTCCGTACCGCTGACGACGACGCGCTCGTCGCTGCGCGCCGCGGGTGTACGCATCGCCCAACGGCTGATCGGGACGGTGAAGCAGGACGGGCCATTTCCGGAGCAGGAACTCTGGAAAACCGAACTGATCGTCCGCGCCTCGACAGGCCCGGCTCCAAGGCAGGATCAGAATTTGGGCGGCGTCTGACCAGCAGCACGATGGGCTGCGATAACGGTGTTGGCCATCAGCATCGCAATGGTCATAGGACCGACCCCACCCGGAACCGGCGTGATGACATCGGCGACCTTTGAAGCCTCGTCAAAGGCAACGTCGCCTACGAGGCGCGTCTTGCCTTCGCCCTTTTCGGGGGCCGGAACGCGATTGATGCCGACGTCGATCACTGTAGCGCCGGGCTTTACCCAGTCGCTCTTGACCATCTCCGGGCGCCCCACGGCAGCGACCAGAATATCCGCGCTGCGGCAGACGGCCGGCAAATCCTTGGTGCGCGAGTGAGCGATGGTGACGGTCGCGTTGGCATTCAGCAGGAGCTGCGCCATCGGCTTGCCGAACAGGTTCGAGCGGCCGATAACCACGGCACTCAGGCCTGAAAGATCTTCGCCATGCGTGCGACGCACGAAGACCATGGCACCAGCCGGAGTGCAGGACACGAGGCCCGTTTCGAGATCGCCGGTCGCGAGCTTACCGGCATTGACGACGTGCAGACCGTCGACATCCTTTTCCGGCAGGATCGACTGTATGATCGCTTCAGATTTCAGATGCTTCGGAAGCGGCAACTGGACAAGGATGCCGTGGATCGACGGATCATTGTTCAGAGAAGCGACAAGCGCGGCCAACTCCCCTTGCGTGGTTTCGGCCGGCAGGGTGTGCTGAACAGACTTGAAGCCGCACTCCTTCGCCATCTTGCTCTTGGAATTCACGTAGGCATGGCTGGCCGGATCGTCGCCGACGATGACGACGGCAAGGCCTGTCTTGACGCCACTCTGCTTGTCCAGCGCCGATGTCGCTGCCTTCACCGTTTCGATTACGGACGCTGCAACCTGTTTGCCGTCGATCACTGTCGTCAAGACTGTCTCCTGCCCTTGCTTTCGCTTATCGTAGCGCATGGCGCTCAGCGCGAGTTGCCTGTCCACGCCCTATCCTGCCTAAAACGGCAAATGCAAGAACAATCGTGTCGTGGCAAGGTCAGGATGTAGCCGGTCGGGTGCGCAGCCTGTGGCGCATGGCGGCAAGCTCGGCGCGGATGATATCCACCTCTTCAGGTGCATTGACCCGATCCTCCGCCTGTCGTGAAGCGGCGGCCTGCACAGGCGCGGAAGCAAGGAGCGACGGCTCCTTCCTTGCGGACGCGGCCAAGGTGGCCCGCGCTCGGACGGAGATGGCGGCGAGGCCAAATGCAAGTCCGGCAAGAGCACCAAGCAGCGGAGCAAGCCAGGCTTGACCTGCCGGCAGCACGGCGACGTTCAGAGCCTTTTCCAGCCGTACTGTCCCCGCGCCGGGCGGGACGGCTCCTGTGGTGATCGCATCCTCCAGGCGCGAGCGCGCGGCGCTCGCCTTGTCGCGCAGCTCGGTGAGCTTCGCCAAATCGACACCCGTGTCTTTGCTCCGAGCAATAAGCGCGTTGCGATGGCTGTTAAGCTGGCGCTTCTCTGCCGTGACGGCCTTCACATCGTCATTTGCTTCCCGAAGCATACGATCAAGATCCTCGGCGATCGCGTTGCGCAACCCGTCGACCTCCGCCTGCTGTGCCTGCAGTCGGGGATGGCGGGGGCCGAGGTTGGCCGACAATTGTGAAAGCGACAGTTGCGCCGCCACATATCGGTCGCGGTGATCGAGAAGTGCAGGCGACATGAGGTCCGCGGCTGCGGTACCGGAGAGGATATCGCTCACCGCAGTAGGCTTCAGCCGCGCGGCCTTGTCCTGGGCACCGACGATCCGCTGTTCCGCTGCGGTCAACTCGGCATCAACGCCTGCAATCTGCTGCTGCAGGTCGGTCGCGACCTTCACATTGCCTTCACCGCTTTTCTGGGTGAAGGAGGCGAGCTCGAGGCGGGCCGCATCGTCCGCGTTCTTCAGTAAACCGCCGTCGGCAGCGGCAATCTTGCTTCCGGAACCGGCCACCACCGATGCAAGGTAACCGGCAATCCGCGTGGATTTTTCAGCACTGCCTGTCGTCACGGCCAAGCTGATCGTGCCTGCGCGAGGATCGGTCGCGGTATGGATCGCAGACGCGAGTGATGCCTCAGCGCGCGAAACAGGGTCGGCTGCCGAGCCATCTGTCGACAACAGATCGACCGCCACCTTGAATGCGTCGGACGATGCGCCTGAAAACTCCGGGTCGTGATCGAGCTTCAACGCAGCGACCGCGGCCGCAATCGTGTGGGAGGATGAAAGCGTCTTTTCGGCCGCCTTGGCGACGGCAGCATTGTCTCCACCGGCGCCGTGTATGGCGAGCGTGCCTTCAGCACTATAGAGCGCCGGTTCGACGGGGATAAGCGTGCCACTCGCAGCACCCAGCGCGCACATCAACCCGGCAACGGCGAGGTGTTTAACGCGTCCCTTCTTGGCAACCGCCTGCGTGGGGAGCGCGACCTCGGGCGAGGCTGCGGGAAGCGGATCGAGGGGTGTGGCCTCGACATCGTTTGCGGCTTCAAGCCGCTTGCCCAGTATCGTTTCGATGCGACTGACAAGCGGAGGCGCTACGACGGCATCACAGTTGGCCTGCTCTTGCTTCAGCGCACGCTCGATCACGCCCAGCAATCTCGCCTCTGCGGCCGGCATCGCCGACGCATCGAACGATGACGGCATGGGGCCGCCCGCTGGCGCCGCAGGCGAGCGGAAGGCTTGGTTTCTCGGATTGCGGTCGCGCATCGCCACATCTCACGCGTATGAACGGTCGAGCCCAGCCGCGGGGTGCGGATGGTTAACCAACCTTAAATCGTCATGGCAAAGAAATAGTTAACTGGCGTCAACCTATCGGCGCGACAAGCGACCCTTAGTAGGGTCGCTTCAATATCCGCTTACGGCGTGTCGCGCGATGGCGGAGCACGTAATACAGAAAAGCGGCCGAGCCGAAACCGTGCCGCAAGGGCTTGAGCCTGGCCATCCGAACGACCTTTGGCTCGCGCGCAAATGCGCCGGCCGTGACTTCGAACAGATCGCCGACATTGAGCACGAGTCGCGCGTGGTCCGCCCGAATGTTCTTGCGAAGCCATTTCTCCCGTGAGGGACTGCTCGTGCCGACGATAAGGATGTCGAACTTCTGCCGGTCAAGGTCCTCGACCACCACCGATGAGACCTCCTTCTCGGAGAAGCCCTCAGACACGACAACGACGTCATGCCACGGTGCGTGCCGCCGGAACTTCGCAGCCGTCTTGTTCACCGCTTCGCGCGGGCCACCGATAAGGCCGATACGTCGTGGCGGCTCCATGAAGGTCAGCAGCGCCGGCACGAAATCGGCAGCCTTGAGGCTGGCAGGAAACGGCGACCCGTGCGCCACCTTCGATGCGAGATCAAGACCCGCGCCATCAGGAAGCAGCAAATCCTGCGAGAGAACGGCACGGTATTCGCGATCGCGTAGCGCCATCAGCATTTTGTGGGCGTTGACGAACGATACGGATGTCTGCCCCGCCGGGATCGTGAGGAGTTCGTTGACGAATACGAGCGCATCGTCCCAGCCAAGATCGCAGACAGGTAGATCGAAAATTGCGCGGCGCGAGGATGGGACCGCGAAGTTCGCGATCAGGTTCATGCCGGCTTCCTGACGGTAGTGTTTCATGCTGCTGCATCCAGGGAACATCACATAGCCGCACCGGACGACTCAACATCGGCCGATCGGGTCGCCTGGGAGCGCGTGAAAGAATTCCGGAACCGGAATGCCGGTGCACGGTCAGCCCATCGACAGGGCTTGTAGCAGGGCGAGTTCAACTATCCCTTAGAGAAATGACTTCAATTTTTCGCTGCGAAGAAAGACACCGTTAACCAAGTGGGTCAGCCGGAAACGTAAAGCGGCGCCAAAGGCGCCGCTTCCGAAATGAGCCTACTTACTCGACCTTTTCCGCGACTGACGCCGGGGCCACGACGTTGACGGGCTTGGCCGTCTTCTTCTGCTGTCCGGATGCGTTCGCCTTGACGTCTTCCTTGGATAGATAGTCCAGCTGCTCCAGCATCACCTGGTCGATATAGTCCCCGCCCAGATGCTTGTTGATGTCCTTCTTGATCATCTCCCGGAAGGCATTCGGATCGAAAGACTTCATGTTGGAAATGTCGACCATCTTGTTGCCGACGAGCAGCGTGAACAGTTCGTCGGTGGTCAGCTCCGTCAGAGGCAAGGTGAGGTTCTTCACCGTCTCCTTGTTCATCATGAAGGACACCTTGCCGAGGAAATAGCCGGTGACTGCGCCATCGGCTATAATCGGCACAGTGATCGTCTCGCCCTTTACAAGCTCTAACTGGCTTTGCTTTGAATCATCGGGAGCCGGTGCAGGAGCCGTCGCCATCTGCACCGAGAAATAGACCGATGCCAGCGTGATCGCGCAAACCCAGACGCCTGTCAGAACGAGCTTAATCATCAAGCGTCACGTGCCACAAATTGCTCTTGGGAATAAGTGCCGTCGGCATCAGCATCCTGGACGGCGCTCTTCAGGAGATCGGCAACAGTGCGGACCGCTTCCAGATGAGCCTCCACGCGCCGTGCATTCAGCGCAAGCTTCTTCTTCAGGCCATGCAACTGGTCAAGGTGCGAAGCCGCCAGTTCCTTCGGATCCGTGTCGCGGAAGAGCATGGACAATTCGTAAAGGCAGCGGCTCTTATGGGTATTCGACACCTTGAGATCGAATTGCGGATCGTTGCCGATACGCGTGTTCTCGTTGTCGATGATCATTTCGAGGCGTCCAAGAACCGATTTGATGCGGTATTCGTTCGAGATTATTTCCATTTTTGTCCTCGATTCCCTCAGGCGTCATTGGCGGACTTGTTGTCCGCAGTTGGTGTACCGAACGTCTTGCGCTGGAAGTCGTCGATCATGCTCAGCGCCATATTGCGATCGTCCTGATCGGTGGAGGCGTTCGCGACCTTGCCCTCCTGCTTCTTCAGCGCGTCTTGATAAAGCTGCTTGGCGATGCCGATGCCATCACCCTTGGAAATCTCGTTGCCGAGCTGTTCGGCCATCATGCCTTTCCAGATATCGCCGGTCGCGCCCTTGCCGTAGACTTCCTCGCTGTCGTTCGGCAGCATGTTCTTGATGAAGTTCTGCAGAACCATCGCCTCGAACTTGCGGTAGGTTTCCGGCACCTCTTCCGTCTTGGTGCTGCGGTTCTTGCTGTCGCTCAAACCGGTCTTGCCCGCGGCGCGGTCGAGAATATCGACGGCAGATGTAAAGCCATTGCCTGCTTCCGCCAGGCTGTTGGCGGCAAAAGCAGCCTGGTTTGCCTTCAGTTTTTCCTGGGCTGCCTGAACCTCAAGCGGGTCGGCAGCTTTGACAACATCCAGGACCAGATCACTCGGAGGTGAAATAGCCAAGTCACAATCCTCTTGATTAAGATTGCGACGATTATGATTTTTGAAGCTTGCTGGAGGCTGGCGTACCGAATTTTTGATCGATGAGATCATAGACTGCGTTGTCGTCGGCTTCCCGGCGCTCGGTTTCAAGCGCCTCGCGCATGCCGTCCTCCAACCGGTCGCCCTTTGCCCGCTCCTGCATGACCCGCATCTCGTGGATCTGCTGCATGCCGGTCAACTGCTTGTCCTTGATGCCGAGCCGGTTGAAGCGATCGGCATAGCCCTGCGAAAAGGCATGGTGGACCGGATCCATGGAGCCAAGCGCCAGAATGACGCTGTCCATCTGTTCGTTGACTTCCGCGCGCTGGCGGCTCGTTTCGGCAAGATCGAATTCGGCCATCTGCTCGAGATGCCGCTGAACCGCGACGAGGCGCTTGAGTTTCTGGGAGCGCGTCTTGTCCGTCATACCGTTACCTGCCGATGAACACGCTGGCGAAAGATTGGGCGAACTGACTGACAAGCGCCGCAACCGAGAAGTAGAAAAGGAAGAGACCGCCGAGAAGCAGATAGGGCGTCGATATGAAGTACACCGGAATCTGCGGCGCCAGCTTGTTGATGAAGCCGATAGCGATGTTGAACATCAGGCCGTAGATCAGGAAGGGGCTCGACAGCCGCAGCATGATCATGAACGTCGATGACAATGTGTCGGAAAACGAAATGAGCGTGCTGCGCATCGGCATGACGCCGCCGAACGGCATCGAGGTGTAGGAATCCACCAGCGCTCGGAACACGACATGATGAAAGTCCATCATGAACAGGATCATCATGCCCGCGAAGGTTATGAAACCCGAAAGACTGGTTTCGAGGGTGTCTTCAAAAACATCGGCCGCGCTCGGCTGCGTGTAGCCGATCATCATCGCGATGACGCTGGCCGCGAACTGCAGGCCGAGCGTGTAGAGACGTGCCAGCATCCCGTACATGACACCAATCAGCGATTCGCTGAAGATGAAGCCGATATAGGTGGCATTCGACGTATGGACGATCGGATAGACCGTGTCCCATAGGACAGGCAGGATCGCAAGGGACAGGCCGGCGGCTATGAAAACCCTGAGCTGCGGTGGGACGCGGGCCGATGAAAAGCCCGGCATCGCCAAAACGCAGCCGCCAATCCGGCAGAAAACAAGGAAAAGCGCCAGAACAGTCCCTTGCGGGTCAGTTATCATGAAATCGAGCCCAGAATCTTTATCTCGATGCCCTTGGCCAGCTCGACATGCGACAGGACCGGGAGCGTTGCGAACAACCGTTCGATGATCATGCGCACATAGGAGCGTGTTTCCGGCGAGGTGACAAGGGCGAAAGGCAGGCCGCGGTCCATGAATTCACGGATAACGCTCGTTGCTTCTTCGCTGAATTCCTCAAGCATGCGCGGATCGATGTCGAATTCCACGACTTCGCCCTTGTTGTCGCGTTTCAGGGCCTGGTGGAAGGCGAGGTCCCACTTGCTGCCGAGTCGCAGCACGCGCAGCACACCATTGTCCGCGAGGTCGCCGCAAAGCTGCTGGGCCATACGCACGCGAACATGCTCGACGATCTGCTCGGTCTTGCGGACATGCGGCGCGAGTTCGGCTACCGCTTCCAGAATGAGATGCAGGTTGCGGATGGATACGCGCTCCGCAAGCAGAAGCTTCAGCACAGCCTGCAAGCCGGAGTAAGACATGTGCGACGAGCAAATCTCGTCCGCGAGCTTCTTGTATTCCGGATCGAGCCTGTCGATCAGCACCTTCACGTCCTTGTACGACAGGAGTGCCGGCAGGTTGTTGCGAATGACCTCGCTCATGTGGGTCAGCACGACGGACACGTTGTCGATCGGCTGGAAGCCCTCGCGTTTCAGATCATCAGCAAAAGCTTCGAGGATGGAAACGGCCGGCATGCCGAAGGCGGGCTCGCGAATTTCGTCGCCGGGAATACTCGGCTTGCGGCCTGAACCGGTGACGACGAGAACTTCACCGACACGCAGCAAGTTGGACGCGACGGTCGTACCGTGAATGCGGATCTGATAGGACTTCTCGGAGATGCCGATATCGTCGGTGACCTTGATCTCAGGAACGACGAAGCCGTACTGCGTCGCGAATTTCTTGCGCATCTTGCCGACGCGGAAGGCGAGTTCCTGGTGGGCGCCAAGCAGGCGCGTCGAAACCATCTTGCCGAGGGCGAGCTCGATTTCGGAGGTGCGCAGAACCGACTTGACGGAGTCCTTCTCAAGTTCCTTGTTCTGGACGACCTTCTTTTCTTCCTGCTCGCGCCGAGCCTTGTTCTCGGCCTCGACCTGACGCGGGATAAACCAGCTACCGAATGCGAGAAGAGCGGCAAGGAACATGAACGGGACAAACGGCAGGCCCGGCATCAACCCGAGGATGGCCATCAGCACCGCCGAAACCGAAAGTGCGCGAGGATAGCCGCTCAACTGGTTGACGACCGCCTGCTCGGTCGAGCCTACGGTGCCGCCGCGCGACACGAGAAGGCCGGCTGCGAGTGAAACGATGAGGGCCGGCATTTGCGACACAAGGCCGTCGCCAACCGAGAGCTTGACGAAGACGTCGGCGGCTTCGGAAATCGGCATGCCATGGCGGAAGTAGCCGATGATGATGCCGCCGAAAATGTTGATGCAGGTGATCAGAAGGCCGGCGATGGCATCGCCGCGCACGAACTTTGACGCACCGTCCATCGCACCGAAGAACGAGCTTTCCTCTTCCAGCTCCTTGCGGCGGCGCTGTGCTTCCTTCTCGTCGATGATGCCGGCCGAGAGGTCGGCGTCGATCGACATCTGCTTGCCGGGGATGGCATCGAGGGTGAAGCGTGCGCCGACTTCCGCGATACGCGTCGCACCCTTGGTGATGACAATGAAGTTGATGGTGATCAGGATCAGGAAGACGATCAGACCGATGACGAAGTCGCCGGACATCACGAGGCTTGCAAAGCCTGCGATAACGCCTCCGGCGGCGTCGTGACCCTGGTGCCCATGCGAAAGGATGACGCGGGTGGTTGCGATGTTCAGCGCCAATCGCGTCATCGTCGCGATCAGGAGGATGGTCGGGAAGGACGAGAAATCGAGCGGCTTCTGGATCCACAGCGCCACCATCAGGATCAGCACCGAGAAGGCGATCGAGAAAGCCAGTCCCATGTCGATCAAAAATGGTGGAATCGGCAGGAACAGGACGCAGATGATAACGATGATGCCCATGGCAAAACCGATATCACGTACGCTAAGTCCGGCTTTCGGGAGGGGAAGTGCGGGAGGTTGCGCCATTTCGATTCCGTCTCTTCATGAGAGGTGCGGGCATGATGCCCACCAATTCGGACCGAGTGTTAAATGGCGAAGCTTGCGCGAAGGTGGCTCAGAAGCCGGATTGAATGCGCGAAAACACCAGGTTGGTGAAAATCGAAATCTGCGATCCGACGAACGGAGCGGAGATGCCAATGGTGACGAGGACGGCGACGATCTTGGGAACGAAGGTGAGCGTTGCTTCCTGAACCTGTGTCAACGCCTGGAACACGGCGATGATCAGACCGATAATCATGGCCGCCGCAACCGCCGGGCCGGCAGAAACGAGAACGGTCCAGATCGCTGCCTGGAAAAGGTCAAGAGCATCAGCTTCATTCATCGCCAGGCAACCTCATATCGCCTTGCGGTTCGCCCGAGGTGGCCGAACCGCGTCATAATTGCACTCAGCTCGACGACGGAGTGTCAGTCGTCGGCGCCTTGTCGGACAGGGTGATTCCCGCCTGCACAAGGATACTCTTCCCGTCGGTCGTCGTCGCGATAATTCCGTCGGAATAGACCTTGACCGAAGCAACCGTGCCTTTGACGGTGCCGTCGGCGCTGGTCATGTACTTGCCGATGTAGCTACTGCCCTGTGTCAGGCTCGAACTCGCGAGCAAGGAGTCCAGTTTCGTGTTCGTCTGGATCGTCTGTTCGACCTGCGAGAAGCTTGCCAGCTGAGACATCTGCTCGCTGGCATCCATCGGGTCCGTCGGATCCTGGTTCTTCATCTGGGCGATGAGCAGTTGCAGGAAGCTGTCGTAGTTCAGCGTCGCCTTCGTCTGCGCGCTTGCCGTGCTCGACGAAGTCGAACTCGACGTGCCTGAAACGCCGTCTACCGCCATGGTGCAATCTCCTTGCGAATCTGCTCGACCATCGTCGGCGGCATTTCCTGATTGTTGAGGATGCTGTCTTCGATCGAATAGAGACCACGGATCGCCTTGAGTGCGTCAAACGCGCGTCCCGTCGAGACGAGGCCGTCGATGCGCTTCAGTTCGGCAAGAACCTCTTCATTCCGGAAGCAGGTCAGCAGCATGGTGATCGACTTGCGGAACATCGCAGTCGACTGCTCCTTGCCCTCAGGATTGATGAGGATCATCTGCGCGATGAAATAGAGCTGGCGCAGAGGCGTCGTTGCATCTTCCGGCTGGAGGACGTGGTTTTCGAGAAGGAACGTTACATCATTCAGGAATTCCAGCGCGACCTTGCGATCGACGCGCAGGACCGCACCGTTGATGAAGATTTTTTCCCCGGCTTTTAGCGAGATACGAAGTGTGCTTTTCATTTTAGGCCATCCCTGATGATGGTGGTAACGTCTATAATGCCTTGGTAATTCGTCGATTGCCGGCGCCTGATCCTATCGCACTCCTTCAAGATCCAGATCGCGATGGAAATGAGGTTGGCCCGCAGTTGGACCTCAAGCTGATTGTCCGTATGCTTGAGGTCTTCGATGAAGCTCACCCAAACACGCCGGGTATAGAACAATGCATCAATGGCTTCCCGGCTGTACTTCTCTTTGTCCCGCGCAATGGACAGCAGCTCGATGGATCGATCGAGAACCTGACGCTCCCGCTCCTTCGCATCGGCCACCGAGTCCTGTATGACCTCGGCGTAAGAGAACTGATACATTCATGCATCCTTCTTTGTCTTTCGTACCTCTGATCATCAAAGGTAGTTCACGAGACTCAACTGCTGGATTTTCGAGACAATGGTGTAGGCCGTCTCCAACTGGGTCTGGAGTGTATTCACCAGCGTCGACGCTTCCGACGTATCCACGCCCTGGAGATCGACGAGCTTGTTTTGAATAATGTTCGACTGCGCATCGAGTGCGTCGTTGGCCTTCTCGACCCGCTCCTGCGAAAGGCCGAGCTGGCTTGCCTGCGTGACGATGCCCGTCGTCGCCTGGGCGGCATAGCCGATCGCCTTGGAGGTCACCTTGCCCAGTGCGTCGGCACTGAGGCCTTGGCCGGCCAGCGCCGAAACAGTAATCGAAGCCAGTGCGAAGTAGCGCATGCCTTCCGAGTTCGCGTTGGTCGATGAGGTCACGACTTCCGAGTTGCTGATGCGGCTGGTCATGTTCTGATTGGAAGCGCTCGACCAGCCCGTGGTTGGATCGGTCCAGCTAGCCTCGGAGAACATCGGCTCGACCGTGCCGGTGATGAAGGTTTCCATCTCGGGGCCGGTGAGTTCGCCAACCGTCTTGCTGAGTGAGGCCGCGTAGGTGCCAAGCGCCGCCGTGATGTTGGCGGTCACCGTGGCCGACTGATCCTTCAACGGCTGCACATCGGTGTTGATACCGGAGAACAGGTATTCGCCGTTCAGCATGGTGTTGCCGGTATCCATGAGCTGCGAAAGAGCGTCGCCGGCAGACTGCATGGCCACCGTGATGCTGGTCTTGTCCTGGCTGCCCTGAAGCGCGGTCAGCTTGGAAACGAGCGCGTCACCCGCCTTCTTCATGCTGTCGAGGCCGAGCTGCGAGGCTTCAAGCCGACCGGAAACGACGGAGTTGCTGCCCTTGAGGGCTGCGATACGGCTGATTTCGGACGTGAAGTTCACGCTCTTGGCGGCCCCGGAACCCAGCGACGCGCCGATATCGGCGTAGACGCCCGTGGTTGCCTCCAGCGAAGAGGTAATCAGCTGCTTCTGCGTCTGACGGATCGTCAATCGCATTGCGTCTTGAATTGCAGAGCTAGAAATAAATGAACTTTTCATGGCTTAACTCGCTATGTCCAGCAATGACTTCAACATCTCGTCGACGGCATTCAAAATTTTCGTGGCCGCCTTGTAGGATTGCTCGATGTCGAGAAGGAGCGTCAGTTCCTCATCGAGATTGACGCCGGTCTCGTTGGAATAAGCTTCCGTCGAGCGCGAGAGTGCAGCCGACGTATTTTCGGAAGCGGTCGTTGCGTCGCTTCGGTATTGCTCGAGCCAGCCGACCGAATTCGACGCGTAGTCCATGATGTTGACATTCGACGAAATGCCCGCATCCGAAGAGAAGGTCTGAGCCTTGCCCATCTCGGTGTAGAGCGCGTCGAGATTGTCTGAAAAGCCGCTGCTGTTCGTCGTATTGAGGTTGGTGAGCCCCGAGATCGATCCATCGCGCAGCTTCATCGGGTCGCCGCCCTGGCTGGTGATGACCGCAGTGTTTACCGTGATGGTGCCCGCGATGCCGTCGATCACGCCCGTTGTCGTCGGCGTGCCACCCGGTGTTCCCGCGGCCGTACTCCAGACAAAGAGGCCTGGCTGTGTCGTTGTGGGCGTTCCACCCGTCTCCGAAAACATGGTGACCAGAGACTTCGCAATCTCGTCGAGCTGCGACTGGAACGTCGGCGCGATATCATCGCGCACCTGCAGGAGCGCCTGTAGGCTTCCCTGCGCCGTCGTCGTCGAACCCTGCCCCTTGCCGAGCAGAACGCCGTCAATATAGACGCCGTTGCCTTGCGTCTGTGCGGTATAGGTGTCCTGTGCAACGAAGGTCACGGTGCGCGGGATCGTATCGAAAACGACCGTTCCGTCCGTGGTATAGAGCGCCATGTCGCCGTTGTCGCGATCGACCGCGTTCACGCCCACGATGGAGGATATCTGCTTCAGCAGCTTGTCGCGCTCGTCCAGAGCATCGGCCGGATTGCCGCCGGTCCCCGTAGCACTCTTGACGGCGTCGTTTGCCGTCTTGAACTGGGCGAGCAGCGAGTTAAGCGTCGCAACCTGCGTTGCGATTTCCTTGTCAGCGTCCCGGCGTATCGCCTGAACGGACTTTGTCGCGTTGTTCAGCGAATTGGCGACATCCTGCGCCGCGGTAATCGCGCTTTGTGCAGCGGTGGTGCTGCTCGGCGACGTGCCGAAGGCCTGCAGTTTTTCACGAAACGTCGCAAGGTAAGTTGCCGGCGACGTTTCGTAGTCGTTTCCACCCATGATGGATTTCAGGTCGCTGAGACCGCTGAGCAGGGTCTGTTGACCACTGTCCTGGGCGCTCGCCTTCAGCCACTGCCGCAGCAGCGCGTCTTCCTGCGCGCGGCTGATCTTCACGACCTGCGAACCGTTCAGCGAAGTGCTGATCAGCGCCTGCCGGCGCACGTAGTCGCTGTTGCTGGAGTTGGCGATATTGTTCGACACCACACTGCTTTGAGTGCCGGTGTTGTTGAATATGCTCTGCGCAGTATTCAGTGCGGAAGTGAGCGACATGGCTTACCCGAACCCTACTTATCTCTTGAGGTTGACGAGAACGTCCATGATGTCGGCTCCCGTCTGGAAGACCTTGGAATTGGCGGTGTAGCTGCGCTGCGACTCGATCATCTCGGTCAGTTCGCCGGCGAGATCGACGTTCGAGCTTTCCAGTGCGCCCGACTGAATGGAGCCGAAGCCGTTGGTCTGCGGGAAGCCGGTGACCGTAACGCCCGACTGTCCGTTGGCGCTGTAGACGTTGCCGCTCATCAGCGTCATGTTGTCAGGGCTCGCAACGGTTGCGAGTGGCACGCGATAAAGCGGCTTCGACGTTCCATCCTTGTACTTGGCGTAGACCGTACCGTCCTTGTCGATCGACACGCTATCGACCGGGCTGGCTGCCTGGCCATTCGGCGTGCCGCTGCCGGCGAACTCGGATGCGAGCTGCGTGAAGCCGCTGAGATCCATGGCGATCGATCCACCCGTTACCGGGTCCGTGAGCGTCATCGCGCCGGTGGATGTGGATGCCATCTTGCCGTTTGCGTCGAAGGTCAGAGACGTAGTGCCAACTGCAGCGGACGAGTACGGGAAGGACGACGTCCCACCTGTCGCCGCGTCATCATGGCGGTAGACTGCAACTTGCCAGGTGCCGGAGGTTGCCGGCGGACCGGCCGTCGCGGCCGCTGTCTTGGTGAAGTAGAAGTCGTACTGGACCGTGTTGCCGAGCTTGTCGTAGCCGACCATCGACATCTGCTTCGTGTCGGCGGTGATCGGCGCCGTGTTGGAGCTCGGCAGGTTGCCGGTCGCAACGTTGGCATTCGAGTTCAGGTTGCCGGTGAACGTGCCCGTCGTCGACTCGATCGCAGTCAGACCGGACTGGTTGACGTTGATCGGGACGAGACCGGAGAAGCCGTTGACGACGACGGACGGCGCGCCGGAGTCGTAGGAATAGCCCATCAGCTTGAAGCCGGCGGCGTTGACGAGGTTGCCCTGGTCGTCCTTGGTAAAGTCGCCGGCGCGGGTCAGAACCGGAACGCCATCCGGGCTCTGAACGATGAAGAAGCCATCCCCTGAAATCGCCAGGTTGTAGGGGGAGGTCGTGTAGGAGATGTCACCCTGCTCGGAAACAGACTGGCGAACGGCGGACTGAACGCCACCCGAATTGTAGTTGCCGGAGGTCGATGGCAGGACCAGCGACGAGAAGGCGGTCGAAACGGACTTGTAACCCGTCGTGTTTGCGTTCGCGATGTTGTCGGCGACGGTGCTGAGGCGGTTTGCCTGGGCGTTCATGCCGGACACTGCCGTCTTCATGCTGCCAAAAATGCTCATCTGAAAACCTCGATTCCCTTAGTAGGCTTGAGAGTATTTGGTGGGCCTTGCGTGAAGCTGTCTGGGGCCGAACCGTCGTCGCGAAATAAGCGACCAGATCCGGGCGACTGAGGCCCGGTTTAAAAATCAGTTCCAGTCGATGCAGTAGCCAAGGAAGCGCTTGGAATCGACCGGATCGAAGCCGAGCTTCTTCCGCAGCTTCTTCCGCAGCTTGGAGATGTGGCTTTCAACGACGTTTTCTTCGACTTCCTCGTCGAAGATCCCGTAGATCGCGTTGAATATCTGGGTCTTGGTGACACGCCGACCGCGGTTCGCGATCAAGTATTCCAGGATTCGACGCTCGCGACGGGGAAGCGCAAAAACTTCGCCGTGAATCTCAGGATCGCGCCCGTCCGAGAACACGCGGATCGCGCCAATGTCGGTGTGGCTGGAAATCGCTTTCAGGCGACGCCGGATCGCGGCGGCACGAGCGAGGATCTCGCGGGGATGGACGGGCTTGCGTACGACGTCATCGACGCCACAATCAAAAAGTGCAAGCGTGTTTTCCAGTGACGGCTGATCGCTGACCGCAATCACCGGCGCCATGGTCCGGTCGCGGATCGCGCGCGGCAGCTCGAAAGTCTGCTGCCCCTGCCCGATCAGGAACGCCTCAACAGCCGCAATATCGGAATCCGCTGCCGCCTGAACCCATTCCCCGAATTCATTCGGATCAAAACCTGTGGAGGGAATTCCTTCCCGTCCAAAAAGTGAAGTGTATCCATCCTTCACGAGCTCACGCTCATCAACCACTACGATCATTCGTCCGCCTCCGAATCACTGGTGGTACCTCGATGCTCTATGGGTACGAATCGCGCGATTCTGGGACAAGCTGTAGGAACTCACTGGCAGAAATTAATAGTTGATTAAGAATTGAGGCGCGATTTGATCTACATGTAGTAGCAGTCGCATTTTATGCACACAAAAATTTCGTGGAAAAGTTAACAAAGCCTAAAATGTGATTTGCTTCGCCATATTGAGACAGAATCTCGCCACAATATGACACATTTCTGATTTGTTCTGTTTTCCGCTATCTTTGATTGTGTCAGTTCTGGCAGAAGTTGCTCGCATTGGGAGTCCACTTGCCGTAGCCGGTGGCGACCAGATTGGCGATGACCCGGCACACATATCGCTTCTGGGCGGGGTCGTTGTTGGGGCCGGCGTGGTAACGAGCCACGGCCATCGTCCAGGTTTCGTGCCTGTCGTGAAGGTTACGCAGGAACTTCGCAGCGTATTCCACGTTGCGACGGGGGTCGAACATCTCTTCCGCCGACTGGAAATTCTCACCATGGTAGTACTGGTTGATCTGCATGCAGCCGATGTCGATGAGCTTCGCACCCGATCTGCGCGCCACATCGACCTGCCTCAAGGCGTCCTGCTCCGAGGATGGAAAGAAGGCCTTGCCCTCGATGTTCAGCGCGTAAGGATAGAGCGAGCCCTTGCGTCCGGTCTCGGTCAGACCGACGGAATAGAGTATGCCCTCGGGGATGCCATACTTCAGCGCCGCTGTCTGGATTTCCCTCTCACAGGCGCTGTTCGAGGCCTGCGCGCTAGAGATAGACGTCGCCAGCGCGACCGCTGCCAGTGGCGCCAGAAGAAGTGCTTTCAACACTGCTTTCACCCGAGCCATTGAAGCCTCCGCCAGTTCGCTGCCCTGATTGATTTTGGCGTTCACGCGCCTCGCCGCCCTGGCCTTGCTGCGTCTGGCCCTGCGACTGGCCTTGGGCGCCGGCCTGATTGCCAGTGTCCGAGCGGTCTACGGGCGCCATGCTGATCGTCACGTTGTCGATCGCATAGCCCTGACCGCGCAATGCCTCGATGATCTTGTGGTGGTCTTCCTTGAGCTGCCTGTAGGCCGCTCCGGTCTCGACCTTCAGGTCAACGTTCAGTGCGTCGCCCTGCAGCCGCATCGTCGCCGTGACAAGGCCGAGGTCTATCGGGTTCATCTGGATCTTGAGCGTGTTCACGACCTTGCCGGTGCTGGTCCACTCAGCGGCGTTCGACAACGCGGAACTGGCCTGCATGGCATGGGCCCATTCGCGATCGCCCGATATCGCCGCGGTCACCGCTGCGGAATTGGTGTTCTGCGCAAGGCCGATGTAGCGGCGCGAGTCGAGAATGGCGACACTTTCCACGCCCGATTTGCCGCCGGATTCGGCGGCTGCGTCGTTGTCGATGCCGAGATGCATGTCCATGGACTGACCGCGACCGTCAGCGCGGCTCAGCCTGAAGGTCGCGCCCTCAATGTCGCTAGAATCCTCGGTGCCGGGGAGCTCTGCGCCCACGGTGGCCTCGAGGTTCACCGGATCGGTGTCAGTGACTGCCTCGTCCCGGAGCTTCATGCCGTTGACGGACTTTTCCTTGGCATCGACCGAGGACTTCGGGTCTACCTTCTGGTTCGTTGCTGCGGTCATTGCCGCAAATGCCGATGCGGCCGTTGCGTCGGTCGGCAACTGCTTCAGCAGGCTCAGGACATCAGAAAGCGCGCTGTCGTCGTCGGCGCCATTCTTGGCGTCGGGGGCGTCCTCCTTTGTCGGCTTGTCGCCCTTCACGGCTTCCGCCGTTACTTTATCGTCCAGCTTGTCCGAGAGATGCTCCGGCTCGGCCTTGCCAGCGTGCTTACCGCCGGTTTTCGAGTCACGCTCCGTTTTCTTCGTCTCTTTGTCGTCCAAACCTGGCGTTTTTTCTTTCGTCTCCGTCTGCGTCGCCAGCGACGCGTTACCGAGATCGATCAATGCCCTCGCGCTCGTTTGACGTGGCGCATTCGATACGCTGCCGTCATCGGCGTGCTGGCCGGACTGCCCTCCAGTGTCCTGCTTTCCGCTAGCCTTGTTCAGGACGTCAGAGAACCCGCCTGTATCCGGATCGCCGCTGTTGCCAGTTTGACGACCGACGCCGGCAACAGAGCTAGCCCCTGCTCCAGACGCTCCCCCCGAAACGCTGATATCCACCATCTCAGTTGCTTTCCTTGTTCAAGAGGCCGTCAATCTCATCCAGTTGCGATCGGCTCGACGTCACGAACGCGCTGAACGATGGATCCGCGTCCCCCTGTCCTCCCTCGGAAGGTGCGGCCGATATCGCTTCCCCCGCAACAGGAGCCGGATCAGGGTTCGGTATTTCCCCCTGCTCCGCCTCCGTCGACGCTGCTGCCTGTTCAGACGTAATTTCTTGCTCGTGAGATTTAGGGGTGGTCGCTTGCGTCAAGCTTGCCGGGTCCGGCGGACGAAGCACTTGTTCTGCAACTGCCCTTGCCGCGGCTCTTAGCGCCTTGTCGCGGGGCGACAACTCGTCGTCGGAGATCGTGGCAATGTTCTTGGCAGCCGTATCGATCTTGTCCGTCGGAATAGCCGCCATGCCACCATAGAAGTCTGCCAGCGCGCCAAAGGCGTTGTCGGAATCGCCGGCGAGTGTCTGAGCGCGAGCGGCAGCCATACGCGCGAGATCGCCCTTGCCGGCGATCGCAGCAGCGCGGGCGATGCGGAGATAGACTTCCCGCTGCCGAGGTTCATCCATGAACGAAAGGATGCTAACGACATCGTCCGGCTTCACCTCGTGATTATGGTTCACGAGCAGTTTGACGAACAGGTCCGCGAATTGGCTTGCGTAGGGCGAATGCAGGAAGCGGCGGACATAGCGCTGCGAATAGTCGAGGCCCTTGTCCACCATTCCGGCATCGACGCAAATCGATACCGAACGGCGCAGTGCCGCCTCCTCGACGATCGTGCCCGGCGCACTGAGGCGTGCCTGATCATAGAGCTTCAGCGCTTCCATAGGGCTCTTGGCGATGGTGACGTTGCCACCGACCAGGGCCAGGTAGGGACCAATTTTCTTGTCTTTGTATTCATTCGCGGTCTCGACAAGGCTCTGGGCGACCAACAATCCCTTGCCGCTCAGATACTTCCGCAAGACGTCGCTGACGCGGTTGTCGAAGTAGCCATTCACATCGCGCGAGACGAGGTATTCGAGCGTCTGCGGATTGCCGCCGCTCATCGCATACACCAGCGCCGCATCGACGTTGCGGTCGTCGTCAAACACGGACGGATCGATGGTTCTGAGGCGCTGATCGATCGTACCCAGCATGAAGCGCTGCATCTCCGCTGCCGAGTGGTCGCCGAGCACAACGGAGTCCTGGACGAACTGCAGCGAACGCAGCATCTTGTAGGGCGCAATATCCTCCTGATCCTCCGCGTAGGCCGGCGCGGCCGGGCTGGCTGCGAGACCGAGGAGCAGAAGCAGGAGATGGCGGTGGTGACGGACCATGAATTATCCCTGATCCGCCTGCAGCAGTATTTCGATACGTCTGTTGGTGGCGTTGAAGGGATCCGCCTGATCCTTCAGCTTGCGGTCGGCAAAGCCCGACACCTGGGAGATGCGCTTTTCGTCGACGCCACCACGAACGATCATGTAGTAGGCCGCCTGAGCGCGATCCATCGACAAACGCCAGTTCTCGTTTTCGCCCTTGTATTGACGGCCATCGGTATGCCCGCGAATGACGACGGCACCTGGCTTGCCCTTCAGGATCTCGCCGATCTTTTCCATCGCAAGGACCATTTCCTTGCGCGGAACGGCCGATCCGATATTGAACATTGAGTCGTCGCTCTGGTCGGAAATACTGACGAGCAGGCCACCTTCCGAAGGCGTCACCGTGAGTCCTTCGGCCAGCTTTCCGGCAACGCCGCTGATCTGCTGAGAGATTTCCTTCTGCAGGTCCTGGGCTTGCTTCTGCTCGGCCGCCTTCTGCGCTTCGGTTTGGCTGCCTTCCTTGCTTTCAGCGGCCGTCTTGGATGAGGCCGCATGCTCGGGCGTCTTGCCCTCCGCCGCTTGCTCTTCCTGCGTCTTGCCGTTTGTCAGATCCGCAGGGTTCTCGGATTCGGCCTTGGCAACTTCCGTCGCTTCTGCCGCGCTATCGGCTGGCGTGTCCTTCGACGCCGGCTGTTTCTTGTCAGCCTGCGTCACTTCCACCTGCTTGGTCCAGAAATCCGGATCGAAGGGGTCGCGGTAGGCCTCTCCGCCGTCGGCACCTGTAGCCGGACCGGACTCGCTGGCTCCGCCCTCGCCCTTGGCGCTGACATTTGCCTGCTGACCGACTTCCTGTGCGATCTCCGCCAGAACAGAATACGGGTTCTCGAAGAAGTCCGCTTCCGAGTAGTTGGTCTGATCGCCCGACGTGGACGTCTGATCGTCACCGTTTGCGGCCGATGCACCCTTGGTGGGTTCGTCCTCTTTTTCCTTCGACTTGTCCTGTTTCTGGTCGCCATCAGCCTGATCGACAGGCTTTTTCAGGCCCTTCTCCGTCGGCTTTTCGTCGGCGAGCTTGATCGGGTTGAAGTAGGTCGCGACGGACGCCTTGGTTTCCTCGTTCGCAGCATTCACCAGCCACATGACGAGAAAGAACGCCATCATCGCCGTCATGAAGTCGGCATAGGCAATCTTCCAGGCGCCACCGTGCGCACCATCGTGATCGCCGCCGCCATGCCGCTTGACGATGATGATCTCGTTTTTGCCGTGATGGTGGTTTTCGCTATCACTCATTCCAGGACTTTCTTCAAGCTGGTCGCCCAGGCCGACAGACGCGTGACAAGTACAGCGTCGCCAAATTCGGCCGTCAGGTCGACATCGCTCGTTTCATGGTGGCGCAGAAGACCCGCCTTCTCGCCAAGGGTATTCTTCAGCACCTCGAACAGGGGCGCCGGGCCCCTAACCGTCACCGTACCGACGTCTCCCTCAAGCATCGCCTCGCGAAGGATGACAGCGAGGTTTGCTGCGGCCTTTTTCGACATGACGTCGGTCATAACGGGCGCGAGGGTCGTCGCGACAGTCGCGCTGACCAGCGCTGCGATCTCGCCCGCAATGGTATCCAGTCGGGAGGCGATCAGCTCCGCCGTCTCGGCTTCGTACCGGCTGCGAAGCTCTTCGATTTCACGCTGGTGAACGAGAGCAACGGTTTGCGCCTCGAGTTCATACTTTTCCGCCAACTCCGCAGTCGCTTCGGCATGACCGTCGGCATGAGCACTGCGACGTTCTGCTTCGATATCGACGACCGGTTCAGCAGGAATGCCTGCGAAATCACCGAAATCGTGCGGGAAATCATCAGCTTCCGCGGCGGGCGCAATCACGGCGGGCTCGCCAAAATCCTTCAAGTATCGAGAAAGCAGCGCGCTCACCGAACCACCCCCGTAGCTGCAGAAATCTGCGACATGCCGCGCCCCACCATGAACTGACAACTCTTCAGGCACGGTCTCCGCACTGCGCCTTTGTATCGAAACTAGGAAGTCAAACTTGCGCGAAGATGAAGGGGCGCAGCCGAATGAAGAAGCCGGCAGCGCACCTCGCGGTTTGTCACTGCAGAAGGATCAGGACCTTGCTCGCGGCCGTGTTGAGGATCGAGATTGTTTGAACGCCCATCTGCTGCTGCGTCTGCAGTGCCTTCTGGCGGGCCGAAGCTTCGTCCATATCGGTATCGACCAGAGCGCCGACACCCTTGTCGATCAGATCCGACATATCGGCGGTGTAGTCGATCCGGTCGTTGATACGGGCACTCATGATGCCGAGGCCTGCCGCCGTTGTCGTCAAGGTCGTGAGCAGCTTGTCGACGACGGAGAGCATATCGGTGATCTGCGCCGGCGTGGTGGTGGCATCCAGCTTGATCTCGTTTCCGGCAGCCGGCACAGTCGATCCGGCGGAAAGCAGGTAGTAGTTGCGGGCCGTCGATGTGCCATCCGGGTTCAGGGTGTTGGCATCGACCGCTTTCGTCAGCAAGCCGCGGCCAGCATCGGCCGTATCGATCATCACGGTTTGATCTGCGGGATAGCTGATCGTCTGCGCCTGGTATTCGCCATTGGTCCCGCGTGTGAAGCCGCCAATCGCGCTTCGGGAGGTCGGCAAGGTCGCATCCCGGTTGAGCAACCAGTTTTCGCCGGCAATGTTGGTCGACTGCACCGTTGTTTGGAGCTGGTTTTTCAGCTCGGTCAGCGTGGTGTTGAGCTTCTCCTTGTCGACGCCAACTTCTTGGGCGGATACGAGGGTCGCGCGAATTTCGCCAAGCTGATCGATAAGACCTTCCATCGCCGTGTAGGCGGTATCGACCTTTGAGGCACCGACGCCCAGAGCGTCGTGGATGTTCTGCAGCGAACTGCTGTCGGAGCGCAATACACTGGCAAAAGACCAATAGGTCGCATCGTCCGCGGCGGTTTCGACGCGATACCCCGACGACACCTGTTGCTGCGCCGTCGCAACTTCCTTGTTGATGATGCGCAATGCTGCGAGGGCATTTACCTGTCCGGCACTCGTGATTTTATAGGTCATTTTCGGGCTCTGGCGTAGGGAAAGAGGCAGGCCGGCAGCCGGCGGCGACTGGCTTGGCATCATGCCGCCGGCTGTCATTCAGCCGGCTTGTCGCGAAAACAAATCAATTGTGAACAGAAGGTAACCAAGGCTTGCGGGTGGCGCAAGGGCCCGCCGCTCACCGGCGCAAGCCTCGCGCAATCTTGATTTTCGCTTCAAAAACAAAAAGAAAGCTGCACCCGAGGGTGCAGCTTTCGCTAGCCGTAGAGACGGCCAAGAACGTCTTAGTTCTGGAACAGGGTAAGGATGTTTTGCGCGCTGGAGTTCGCAATCGACAGCGACTGAATGGCCAATTGCTGTTGTGTCTGCAACGCCGTCAGCTTGCTCGATTCTTCTTCCATGTCCGCGTCGACCAGGCGGCCGACACCGGAGTCGATTGAATCGCTCAGGTTGGACACGAAGCTTTCCTGAAGATCGATGCGCGTCGAGATGGATCCGAGCTGGGACGCCGCCTTCGTAAGGGAGTTGAGGCCATCCTCAACGGACGTCAGAGCGAGGTTGATTTCGCCTGAGTCGAAGGCTGTGATGTCCATAGCGAAGATCGAGCCGATCGTGCCGTTGCTCGTGCCTATGATGCCGGTCGCGGTATCGATAGCACCCGTGGCCGTGACGCCGAAGAGAACGTTGCCTTGCGAGCCGTCGTCCAGCGTATATTCGGTCGTCTGCACGGAGACCTGACCGTTTGTATCGCGAACGAAGGAAGAAACGACGCTCTTTGTGGTGTTGCCCGCAACCCAGTTCTCGCCGGAGAAAGACGCCGACTGCGCAACGCTCAGCAGCTGCTGCTGGAGTTGGGAGATCTCGTCCTGGATCTTCGTCTTGTCGACGCCCTTTTCGGTTGCAGCGACGAGCTTCGCCTTGATCTCGGAGACGATGTCGATCGCGGAATCCATTGCCGAGTAAGCCGTGTCGACCTTGGCAGCACCGAGGCCGAGGGCGTCCGAGACAGCGGAAAGCGCCTTGTTGTCGGAACGCATGGTCGTTGCAATCGACCAATAGGCAGCGTTGTCCTTGGCCTCCGCGACGCGATAGCCCGAGGACACACGATTCTGCGTGTCTTCCAGGTTACCACTGATGCTGCGCAGGGTCTGGAGAGCGGACATCGCCGCGACGTTCGTCAAAATACTGGTCATGAAAATTTCGCCCCTTACTGGCAAATATCGAAAAGGGACATTCCGGTCCGCCACCGGGAACGGCAATCAGCGTCATGCCTGCTAACCGCCTCTTAAGGTTGGTTAACATACCGTTTCGTTGACGGCAGAAAACACGAGTTTGGTTAACGAGGAGTTAACGAACAATAAAAAAGCCGCTCTCGAGCGAGAGCGGCTTCCTGATGGCCGCCGGAAGACCGGCGGCTGTTTTTCCAGAACCCTTGCGGTTCCCGCTATTAGCTCCGGAACAGCGAGAGGATGTTCTGCGACGAGGAGTTTGCAATCGACAGCGACTGGATCGCCAGCTGCTGCTGCGTCTGCAGGGCGCTGAGCTTGGAAGATTCTTCTTCCATGTCAGCGTCAACGAGGCGGCCGACGCCGGAGTCGATCGCGTCGCTCAGCGAGGACACGAAGTTGGACTGCAGGTCGATGCGGGTCGAGATCGAGCCGAGCTTCGAGCCCAGTGCCGTCATCTTGGTCAGAGCGGTTTCGACGTCCGTCAGCAAGTTGTCGATGTCGCCCTTGGTGCTGGAGCTGGTGATCGTGAAGCCGACGATCGAGGAGGTCGAAGCCGTGCCGTTCGCGCCGAGGATACCGTCGGTACCGGTGTCGTCGAGCAGCAGGTCGTCAGCGGTGGAGTCGTATGCCGTGGTGTTGACAGAGATCCCGCCTGCGGCGTCGCGAACGAACGAGGAGACGACGCTCATGGTCGTGCCGATCGTGTTCTTGACCCAGTTCTGGCCGTTGAACGAAGCAGAGCTTGCGACGCTCTCGAGCTGGTCCTGCAGCTGAGTGATTTCGTCCTGGATCTTGCCCTTGTCGACGCCTTCTTCGGTCGCGGCAACGAGCTTGGCCTTGATCTGCGAAACGACGTCGATGGCGCTTTCAACAGCGGTATAGGCTGTGTCAACCTTGGCGGCACCCATGCCGAGTGCGTCGGATACGGCCGAGAGAGCGCCGTTGTCGGACTTCATCGTGGTGGCGATCGACCAGTAGGCAGCGTTGTCAGCTGCCTTTTCCACGCGCAGACCAGAGGAAACGCGGTTCTGGGTATCAGACAGGTTGCTGTTGACGTTCCGCAGCGTCTGGAGAGCTGCCATTGCGGAGTTGTTGGTCAGAATGCTTGTCATGATTAGTGCCCCTTGTTCGGCGATGTGTAGAAAGGGACATCCGGATTTTGACCGGGAACGGCGGTCAGCGTCATGCCTGTTGACGATTCTTTATTCGGTCAACTCACCGTTTCGATGGGCACATAAGACCCCAACATAGTTAAGAAACACTGAACCGAATTAAGAAAATTGCTAAAAGAATCCGTTACTTAGGTGTTAACGTTCATTAACTGCGTGTTAACGAAAATGCGGCCGGGGGATGCCCGGCCGCATAAAGTTTCGATTGTCCAGACCTTCGCCGGCTATTAGCCGCGGAACAGCGAGAGGATGTTCTGCGACGAGGAGTTTGCAATCGACAGCGACTGGATCGCCAGCTGCTGCTGCGTTTGCAGGGCGCTGAGCTTGGAAGATTCTTCTTCCATGTCAGCGTCAACGAGGCGGCCGACGCCGGAGTCGATCGCGTCGCTCAGCGAGGACACGAAGTTGGACTGCAGGTCGATGCGGGTCGAGATCGAGCCGAGCTTCGAGCCCAGTGCCGTCATCTTGCCCAGAGCGGTTTCGACGTCCGTCAGCAGGTTGTCGATGTCGCCCTTGGTGGTGGAGCTGCTGATCGTGAAGCCGACGATCGAGGAGGTCGAAGCCGTGCCGTTCGCGCCGAGGATACCGTCGGTGCCGGTGTCGTCGAGCAGCAGGTCGTCAGCGCCAGAAGTGTAAGCGGTGGTGTTGACCGATACGCCGCCAGAGGAGTCACGAACGAACGAGGAGACGACGCTCATGGTCGTGCCGATCGTGTTCTGGACCCAGTTCTGGCCGTTGAACGAAGCAGAGCTTGCGATGCTCTCGAGCTGGTCCTGCAGCTGAGTGATTTCGTCCTGGATCTTGCCCTTGTCGACGCCTTCTTCGGTCGCGGCAACGAGCTTGGCCTTGATCTGCGTGACGACGTCGATGGAGCTTTCAACAGCGGTATAAGCTGTGTCAACCTTGGCGGCACCCATGCCGAGTGCGTCGGATACGGCCGAGAGAGCGCTGTTGTCGGACTTCATCGTGGTGGCGATCGACCAGTAGGCAGCGTTGTCAGATGCCTTTTCCACGCGCAGACCAGAGGAAACATGGTTCTGCGTCTTGGACAGGTTGCTATTGACATTCCGCAGCGTCTGGAGAGCTGCCATTGCGGAGTTGTTGGTGTTAATGCTTGTCATGGTTGTCCCCAAAAACTAGATACAAAGGAGGACATTACCGGACTTTATACCGGTGATGACGGAACAGCCTCATGCCCCTCGGCCCGTTTTCCTCGGAACCAAACCCGTCATGTGAGGAGGAATGTCGCAGCCAATGTTTGAGAACTCCTTAACGTCGATCGCGGCCTAAAGGGGAAGCATTTCAATGGTTAACAGCCGATTGCTTTCTCAGCGACACCTGTTTCGAGCAAGGTTCATCGGGCAATCTGGAAGATGCGAAGCTGCGTTTACGCCATAAGTCCACCCCATGGGCGAGGCGACAGATGCACGCAAGCGCAGCATTGCCACGATTTCCGCATGGAGTTGGTCTTGAACAGCAAAGTTTCGTTCGCTACCGCATCAAAAGACTACCAGAACGGCCGCTATCTCCAGTCCCTGACAACGCTGAACACGTTGCTGGACGAACAGAAGGACGGGAAGACATACGCGCTGCTCGGCAAGAACCTCCTGCAATTGGGAATGAAGGCCGACGCGGCTCTCGCCTTCGCTCTTGCCGGGGATATGGACGGAAAGGCGGGCCTCGAACATCTGCGTCGCGCCGCCATGCTGCACTTCGAGTGCGGAAACGAAGAGGACGCCCATTTGCTGGCCCTGCGGCTGGTGGCACGGCTCCCCCAGGACGCCGACATCGCTTACATTCTTGCTTCGATCTATCTGAAGCGCGGCCGTATGGACCTGCTCAGTCCTTTCAGAAAGGTCCTCGGCGAAAGCAACAATCCGGATCACGTTCGGCTTTCGGTATATTTGCTGACCAATGATCCCCATGACAGAAGCGCCGACGCGCTCATCCGCACCCTCTTCAGGCGCTTCCCGGATATCCTGGCCCTGCGCCTGTTGTACCTGCTCCTGGTCCGCGAGACCTGTGATTTCGAAGCAACCGATAAGGGACAGCCGGCGATCGACGCATTGATCGCTCAGGGCGATCTATCGCTCTTCAAGCACGAAAGCGCATTCTACAATCTCCAATGGTGCAGGGACGAGGCGCTGAACAAACTGGCGACTGCGGGCACCACCGAGATCAGCGAAGAAGCTCGACGCGACCGGCGCACGCGCCCTCACGAATGGGCGCGCAAGGTGCGCATCGGGTATCTGTCCTCGGATTTCTGGGATGGCCACGCAACGATGAAGCTCCTGGGGCGCGTTCTCGAATTACATGATCGCGAACGGTTCGACATAACCCTCTATTGCCACACCCAGGCTGACCACCTCAAACGCAACAACACCGACCGCTCCATCTGGGGAAAGATCGTAGAGGTGGGCGGAATGTCCAACGACGAAATTGCCGGCCTGGTACGGAACCATGGCATCGACATCTTTGTCGATCTCAAAGGCCCGACCAAGTACAGCCGCTACGATGTGCTCAACCACGACGCCGCACCGCTTCACGTTTCCTGGCTGGGTTTCCCGGGAAGCACGATCAACACCGACATCGATTACGTGATCGGTGATCCATATGTGCTGCCCGACGTCGCCAAGCCGCACTATCACGAGAAATTCGCGCGGCTGCCGGAGACTTATCAGCCGAACGACCCTGTTCACAGGCCGCGCCCGATGCCTGTGACGCGCAGCCAGCTCGGGCTGCCGGAAGAAAAGTTCATCTTTGCCTCGTTTAACGCGAACCGCAAAATCACCTCTGCCGTCGTCGACATCTGGTGCAGCATTCTGAAGCGGGCACCGGACGCAGTATTGTGGCTGATGACAACATCCGCGAAAAGCCAAGAAAATCTTGCTCTGCGCTTCCGTAAGCGCGGCATCGCCGCCAATCGCGTGATCTTCTGCCAGTACGGCAAGTACGACAGCCATATAAGCAGGCTTGCGGTTGCCGACCTCGCGCTCGACACATGGCCATACAACGGCCACACGACCTCCTCGGAAGAGCTCTGGGCCGGTCTTCCTGTGCTCACACTGAAGGGCAAGAACTTCGCCTCCCGCGTCAGCGAGAGCCTTCTCAACGCAACCGGTCTACCCGAACTGGTGGCGGCCGACGAGGCATCTTATGAAGACATGGCCGTCGAACTCGCCACAAACCCAGGACGGATGGCCGAATTCAAGCAGCGGCTCAGGGAGAATGCTCGCATCATGCCGCTCTTCGATGCCGAGCGGTTCACGCTGCATCTGGAGAAGGCATACGAGATGATGGTCGAGCGTGCGAAGCTTGGGCTCGAGCCAGATCACCTCGACGTTCCCACCC
>NZ_JAEUAT010000012.1 GCF_019511525.1 Rhizobium cauense
GGGAAAGAGAATGGCCGTATCCTCGACCGGCAAATCGAAATCCGGCGCATCGCGGCCGCCATAGCCGTGGCCGACGACCAGCCCGCGCCGCACCGGCCGTTGCCGCGGCAGGAGCAGCCAACCGCTGATCTCGAATCCACCGGTCGACGTGTAGGTGATGTCGAGGACCTGCCAGTCTCGATGCGTCAGCTTGCTTTTCCGAAGCACCGGTCGCGGGTCGGTGGCGATCGCCTTTTCGTATCGAGCCCGCCAGAAGGCGTCGAAGCCCGGCGGCGCCTCGGGCGGAACGATCGCTCGGAGGTCGGCAAGGGTCATGCCGTAGGTGGGGTCGAAGGCGAAGGGGTGTGTGGTGGGAATGCTCATGGGAGGGTTGTTTCGCGAAAAGGCGGGCAATGCAAGGCACGAACGCCTGATGCGTAAGGCGCCCTCGGGATGGCTAACCTGAAACGTTACAGTGTTGTCACTTCCACCCTGTACAACACCGGTCCGCTTGGCTAAACCGCCTCTCGAAACCATGAAGAACGGGATTTCCATGATCGATCCGAAGACCCTTGCAGCCCGCTTCCCGGGCGATTTCACCTTTGGCGTTGCGACGGCGGCGTTTCAGATTGAAGGCGCTTCCAAGGCAGACGGCCGCAAGCCCTCCATCTGGGATGCCTTCTGCAACATGCCGGGTCGCGTCTTCAACCGCGACAATGGCGACGTCGCCTGCGATCACTATAACAGGCTCGATCAGGACCTCGATCTCATCAAGTCCATGGGCGTCGAAGCCTACCGCTTCTCGATCGCCTGGCCGCGCATCATCCCTGACGGCACCGGCCCGGTGAACGAGGCGGGCCTCGATTTCTACGATCGCCTCGTCGATGGCTGCAAGGCGCGCGGCATCAAGACCTTCGCAACGCTTTACCACTGGGATCTGCCGCTGCTTCTGGCTGGTGACGGCGGCTGGACAGCGCGCTCGACGGCTTACGCGTTCCAGCGCTATGCCAAGACCGTGATGGCCCGCCTCGGCGATCGTCTCGACAGCGTCGCGACCTTCAACGAGCCGTGGTGCATCGTCTGGCTCAGCCATCTCTACGGCATTCATGCGCCGGGCGAACGCAACATGCAGGCGGCGCTGCACGCCATGCACCACATGAACCTTGCGCACGGTCTCGGCGTCGAGGCGATCCGCGCGGAAGCGCCCAATGTGCCTGTCGGCCTCGTGCTCAACGCCATGTCCGTCATGCCGGGTTCCGATAGCGCGGCCGATCAGGCGGCTGGCGAACGTGCTCACCAGTTCCACAACGGCGCCTTCTTCGATCCGGTCTTCAAGGGCGAGTATCCGAAGGAGTTCCTGGAAGCGCTCGGCGACCGCATGCCTGTTGTGGAAGAGGGTGACCTGAAAATCATCAACCAGAAGCTCGACTGGTGGGGCCTCAACTATTACACGCCGCTGCGTGTCGCCGATGATCCGGCAAAGAACGGCGATTTCCCTTGGACCGTCGAGGCGCCACGCGTCAGCGACGTGAAGACCGATATCGGCTGGGAGGTTTATGCGCCCGGCCTGAAGAACGTCGTCGAGGATCTCTATCGTCGCTACGAACTGCCGGAGTGCTACATCACCGAGAACGGCGCCTGTGACAATACGGGTATCGAACAGGGCGGCCAAGTCAACGATACGATGCGCCTGGACTACTACGGGGAGCACCTGGACGTCGTCGCCGACCTGATCAAGGACGGCTATCCAATGCGCGGCTACTTCGCCTGGAGCCTGATGGACAATTTCGAGTGGGCCGAGGGCTACCGCATGCGTTTCGGCCTCGTCCATGTCG
Organism: Rhizobium cauense; assembly: GCF_019511525.1. Classification (GTDB taxonomy): domain Bacteria; phylum Pseudomonadota; class Alphaproteobacteria; order Rhizobiales; family Rhizobiaceae; genus Rhizobium; species Rhizobium cauense. Next base: position 1,815 of record NZ_JAEUAT010000012.1, read on the forward strand.
ACTACGACACGCAGGTTCGCACCGTGAAGAAGAGCGGCAAGTGGTACAGCGAACTCGCCGCTCAGTTTCCGAAGGGCAACCACAAGAGGGGCGCGGAATAACCGCTTTTCTCTTTGCTTTTCCGTGGCGCCGGCGAGGGACTTCAATCAATCGCCGGTAGCCAGCGGTGCATTGCAGGATAATGCACCGGGCAGACTTTTCTCCTCGCTGAGTTGGCCGATGGCCGCCGGTCTGTATCGGCGCTTGTAAAATTTCTCATTGCAATCAACGGCGCAAGTTCGAGACTTCTCTAGTCAACCATTTGAAATGATTGCGACAATCATAATTTTTAAATGCCGGCTGAATTTGCCCAAAAATCGCGGATGATTAATCGTTACATCGATAGCTTAACCGTTTTTTGAGCCCTTGGCTGGCAGACTTCCTTGATCGGGAGCTGTGAATGCGGGTTATCTTCGGGGGCAACAAAAAAGTCTCGGGCATCGGTCGTCATGCGACCGTGACTTGCGTGCTCTTGTCCTTTGCCATCGTGGTCGCTGTCGTCACCATCATGGTGCTGAGCGCACTCGAGCGCGTCGCGGACAGGTCGAACGTGCTTGATGACGAGCGCTCGCGGGAAACCATGTCCGGAGCGCTGAAGACCTTCGAGATGCAGCTTGGCGCGACCCTCAACGACTATGCTGCCTGGGACGATGCTGCGGTGAACGTCTATGCTGCCGATGGCATGGCCTGGACGATCAGCAACTATGGCGAAATGTCGGTCAACAGCTCGCTCTTCGACATGGCCATCGTAATTGACGATACGAAGAGGCCGATCATGGCTTATCGTGAAGGCGTGCCGATGGACGGCGCGCTGGAGGATTTCTTCTCGCCCGCGCTCTGGACGCTCTTCGACAAGGTGAAGGCCGCAGGTCCGCAGGACAATCCCGAAGCGACGGGGTTCGTCGGTACCAAGACCGGCATAGCGGCGGTTGGCGTGGCGCTGGTCCGGGAAAAGTCGGGGGCACTTAGCGAGCCGGTCGGAAAGCATCGCTATCTTATATTCGCGCGGCATCTCAATGCCGCCAAGGTTGCCGAACTCGGCGCCACCTATGTTATTGACGGACTAAAGCTGGTCGATCCGTCTCTTGAGACGCCCTATTCGGTTTCGATCGCAGACGCCCGCTCTGTCGTTCTCGGCAAGCTCGTCTGGGTATCACGGGCGCCCGGCGATATCGGTTATGGCGAGGTTCGCCCGATGGTCGTCCAGGCGCTCGGGCTCGTTGGGCTGTTCTTCGTTGTTCTGCTCGTGATCGGCTCACTTGCTCTGCGGCGCCTCAAGGCGGAAGAGATCAATGCCAGGGAAGAGGCAAACCGTGATCGGCTGAGCGGCCTGTTGAACCGCGACGGCTTGGGATCCGCGATCGACGATTTCGTCGCCGAAGCCAAGCACACCCGCCGCAACGTGCTCATCCTCTATCTCGATCTCGACGGCTTCAAGGAAGTCAACGACGCCTATGGCCATGGCACCGGCGACCAGTTGATCCGTGCGGTCGCTGCCGGCCTCAACGTTCTCATTCCCGAGGGCGCCGTTCTCGCTCGCATTGGCGGTGACGAGTTCGCGATCGCCTTCATTTCCGAAAGCGAGCATGCTGCTGCCCTGCAGCTTTCCGAGCAGATATTGGATTTCCTGGCGGAGCCTCTGGAAATCGGCCGACGTGTGGTCGTCATCGGCGCGAGTATCGGTATCGCCATGTCGGAAGGCGGCACAATCGATCGCGAAGAACTGGTGCGGCGGGCCGACCTTGCCATGTACAAGGCAAAGGAAGCGGGCCGCGCTCGAATGACGCTTTATGACCCCGCGATGGATGCCGACCGCGGGGAGCGCAACGCGCTGGAACTCGACCTGCGCATGGCAATCGAGGGCGGCGATCTTACGATTGCCTACCAGCCGCTTATCGATGCGGCCACGCATGAAATGACCGGGGTTGAGGCATTGGTGCGGTGGAACCGTCCGGGTCATGGCCCGGTCTCGCCTGAAGTGTTCATTCCGATCGCGGAAACGAGTGGGCTGATCGAGGCGCTGGGGCTTTTTGTCCTGCGAAAGGCTTGCGAAACCGCCAAGCAATGGCCGGAGCTGCGCATCTCGGTCAACGTTTCTCCGGGGCAATTCCGCAACCCGGCTTTTGCCGACTATGTCCGCTATGTCCTGAAGCAGACGGAGATCGAAGCCAAGCGCGTGACGCTTGAGGTCACCGAGGGTTACATGATCCAGAACCCGCAGCGGACGCGGCAGGCGATCGAGCGGCTGAAGGCGCTCGGCGTCAAAGTGGCGCTCGACGACTTCGGTTCCGGCTTCTCGTCCATCGGGTATTTGCGGCAGTTCGGTTTCGACCGCATCAAGATCGACCGCTCGCTCGTCATGGACATTCTGGAAAGCGATAGCCAACGCGAAATGCTGCAGGCGACCGTGGCGCTCGCCCGCTCTCTCGACATCCCGGTCACCGCTGAGGGCATCGAAACCGAGGAGCAGGGTATCGCGGTGCGGCTCTTCGGCTGCGATACGTTGCAAGGCTATTTCTTTGGCCGCCCCATGCCAGCCGACCAGATCACCGAAAGGCTGATGCAAGCGCGGGCGGCGAAAATCACCACCCGCCGTACCAGCGCCGCCTGATCAGGTTCCGATGTGCTTCTGGCCGCGCTTCTTGGCAAGCGCAATCTGGTGCTGCCGCTGGCGGTAGCGCAAACGGTCGTCTTCGCTGCGCGTGTGGTAGCAGTTGCTGCAGGAGACGCCTTCCTCATAGTGCGGTGAGGTGATTTCTTCCACAGTGATGGGATTGCGGCAGGCGTGGCAAAGCTTGTGCTCGCCTTCCTTCAGGCCGTGCTCGACCGAGACACGCTCGTCGAAAACGAAACAGGCGCCGTCCCAGAGGCTCTCTTCCTGCGGAACTTCCTCGAGATACTTCAGGATGCCGCCCTTGAGGTGATAAACCTCCTCAAAGCCCTGCTCCTTCATGAAAGCGGTCGCCTTCTCGCAGCGGATGCCGCCGGTGCAGTACATGGCAATCTTCGGCTTGTTGTGCAGGCCGGCATTGTTGCGCACCCAGTCCGGGAACTCGCGGAACGTCTTCGTCTGCGGATCGACGGCACCACGGAAGACGCCAATTGCCGTCTCGTAGTCGTTGCGCGTGTCGATCACGATCGTATCGGGATCGGAAATCAGCGCGTTCCAGTCCTGCGGCGCGACATAGGTGCCGACCACCTTGTTGGGGTCGATGTTCTCGACGCCCATGGTGACGATCTCTTTCTTGAGCTTCACCTTCATGCGCAGGAAAGGCATCTTCGACGCGTGGCTTTCCTTGTGTTCAAGCGCGGCAAACTCCGGCTGAGCGCGCAAATAGGCGAGCACTGTCTTGATGCCCGTGTCTGGTCCCGCGATCGTGCCGTTGATCCCCTCGTGCGCCAGAAGCAGCGTGCCCTTCACGCCGTTTTCCTCGCAAAGCGACTGCAGCGGCTCGCGCAGACTTTCGAAGCGCGGCACGGAAACAAAATGGTAAAGCGCCGCGACGAGGAAAGGGCTCGCCGCTGCCATCGGTTGAGTCAGCGTGTCTGTCATGTGGCTGGAAATACAGGTTTCGGCCCGCGAACGCAATCGGCGGCATCGCCGCGGTCGGCAACAACCTTCCAGAGTAGTGCGATCCGGTCTGCCTCCCTGTCGTAGTCCTTCGGAAACACATCCTCGGCACGGTCCAGCGCTGCGTTCCGATCTTCCTGCTGGCGGAAGATGATGGTGTCGAGCAGACGGGCGAGATCGTCGGCATTCGGAAAAAAGTGCGGCTCTGCCTCGACGAGTTCGCAGAGCACATCGAGATCGTGGACGTGACCGAGCAGATCAACGAGTTGGCTTGCCGCTTCGTACTTCGCCTTCATTGCCGTCGGCCACAGGGGGCGAAGAAGGGTGTGGTAGGCGCGGTAGTCCTGCGTCCGCTTGCGCAATGTGTGGAAGGTCTCCGCCGAGGCTTCGTCGTGGCAGGCGGAAATTGCCTTCTGCGCGCCGCGGACGGTTTTCCGCCAACCCTTGGCGATTAGTCGTGCGTTCTTGCTCTGACGGCCCTTGAACTCGACTGTGTCGAGCGCGGCAATGGCCTCCTCAAGGATGCCGGGTATTTCCGATAGCCGCTGCTCCAGGCCACTCTCGGCGGCCCCAAGCATGCGATCGCGGCGCATCTCGAGTGCGGAGACGATGCGGCCAAGCGCCTGACCCTCCTCGGCGTCGCGCGCGTTTTCCTTCAGATAGACGGCAGTGTCGATCAGCGCCGCGGCATCGCGGATCGTGGAGACGGATTTCGCGATGTCACGAAGCCTGGCGTTCTCCCGCTGGCGAAACGCCGGGATGTCGCTGGCGACGAGGCGGTAGAGCGATCGGACGCGTTTCAGGTTTTTGCGGAAATCATGAATGGCCTCGTGCGTGCCATTCGGCCTGTCTTCAATAATTTCTATTGCCTCTCGCAGATGGTCAGCGGCCGCTCTGCGAAATTCGCCTGTAAGATTGTGGTCAGGCCGTATGCGAAAAGGCATGCCTATCGTGCTCGAATTCGGTGGCAAGTGCCTGATTTGAATAGCGGAAATCACCTGTAACTTCACGACCGATCCAGGCGGGCAGGCTCGGATTGTCGTTTTCCGAATCCATTTCGACTTCTGCAATGACCAGCCCGCGGTGCTCGCCGGCAAAGACATCGACCTCCCAGACAAAACCATCGTGGGGAACGCGGTGGCGCGTCTTCTCGATGACAATGCCGACGGCCTCCTTCAGGAGTTCTTCAGCGTCGCCAACGGGGATGTCGTATTCGAATTCGTCTCGCGTCATCGTGCTGCGGCCAATCTTGACCGTCAGCCGCGCTTTCTTGCCATCCAGTACACGAATGCGGACCGATCGATCGTCCATGGAGGCAATGTAGCCCTGCCGTAGCTTCGATTTCGTTTCGGCTTCGGAACGCCATGCATCGCTGCGTACTAGAAACTTCCGCTCGATCTCTTTCGCCATTTCAGTGAACCTTTTGTGACGATCGCGATACGCTAGCGCAATTTTTTGGCCATTGATACCCATTCTATTCCAAAGGTCGGTTTAGTCTCGACAAAGCTTACCTTGAGGGTTATTCCGGGTCCCGAATTCAATCGTTTCAAAAGGATCGCGCAGCCATGGGCGAAAAGACAGATAAGCTCCTTTCCATCCTGAAACTTCAGCCTGTCGTTCCTGTTCTGATCGTCGACGACGTCAAGTCCGGTGTTTCGCTGGCGCGCGCACTTGTCGCAGGTGGCCTGAAGGCTATCGAGATCACCATGCGCACGCCGGCCGCGCTGGATGCCGTGCGTGCTGTTGCTGACGAAGTCGAAGGCGCCGAGGTCGGTGCCGGCACAATCCTCAACGCTGCCCACTGGGATGCGGCGGTTGCGGCTGGCTCGAAGTTTATCGTAAGCCCGGGGGCAACCCAGGAACTCCTCGATGCCGCGCGTCAGTCGACGGTCCCGCTGCTGCCGGGTGCCGCCACCGCCAGCGAAGTCATGGCGCTGCGCGAAGAAGGTTATCAGGTGTTGAAGTTCTTCCCGGCGGAGCAGGCCGGTGGCGCTGCCTATCTGAAGGCCTTGTCCTCGCCGCTATCAGGCACCGTCTTCTGCCCGACAGGCGGCATCTCGCTGAAGAACGCCATGGACTATCTCTCGCTGCCGAACGTCATCTGCGTCGGCGGCTCCTGGGTTGCGCCAAAGGAACTGGTCGCCGCCGGCGATTGGGCCGGCATTACCAAGCTTGCGTCGGAAGCGGCAGCACTGAAGGCCTGATTTAGGCCGAACCGATATTCAATGCAGGCGGCGCTCCGCCTGCATTTGTTTTTTGGGCGTCAATACCTATCTCCCATCTGGCTCTAGACAGGGAGATGATGAGGAATGTTCGACGCGAAGAAGCTTCTTGAGCAGTTCTTGGGTTCGCAGGTGCCGGGTGTCGGCGGTTCGGTCAAGGACCGCGCGGGCGATGCGGTCCAGATGGCCAAGGACAATCCGTGGAAGGCGGGCGCGCTGGCAACGGTGCTTCTCGGCACCAAGACCGGCCGCAGCATTGCCGGCAATGCACTGACGATCGGTGGTCTTGCCGCAATCGCCGGCCTTGGCTACCAGGCCTACAAGAATTATCAGGCCGGGCAGGCCCCTGCCACGCCGTCCGACGCACCTCCGCCGAGGACGCCGGTGCTGCCGCCGCCCGCGGAATCCGGATTTGGTGCGGCTTCGCCCGCGCAAAGCAACGAATTCGTCCTCGTTCTCATTCGCGCCATGATCGCGGCGGCAAAGGCCGATGGCCACATCGACGACGGTGAACGCGCGCTCATCCTCGACAAGATCAAGGTCGCCGACGTCAGCGGCGAAGCCGCTGCCTTCATCGAGCGTGAGCTCTCACAACCGACGGATCTCGATGCACTCGTCAAGGCCGCCGTCACCGAGGAGCAGCGGGTGGAGCTTTACACCGCCTCGCGTCTGACAATCGAGCCGGACTCGCGCGCCGAGCGCGGCTACCTCGACCTGCTTGCCGGTCGTCTCGGTCTCCCTGACGCGCTGGTTGACCATATCGAGGCTACGGTTTCCTCTGCCAAAGTCACTCTTTGAGTGCATCTCTAGGCCAGTTGCCTTTCCTGGGCGGCTGGCCTAAGCCATGTCTTCCCACTGGAGGAACACATGCGCGATCTATCGAATTTCAAGGGCTGCCCGGCGCCCGAGCCGATAACCCTCAAGGGCCGTTTTGTCACCGTCGAACCCTTTGTCCGCGAGCAGCATTTGCAGGCCCTGTGGGACGGCCTCGGCGGGATGGGCATCAACCCGTTGCTGCGTTATTTCGCGCAGCCCGACTTTGCCGGCATCGAGGATTTCTCCAACTGGCTTCAGTCGGTCGCGAAGTCGGGCTGGCTTACGCACATCTTCTGCGACAACGCCGGCAAGATCGTCGGCATGGCGAACTACATGCGGGCAGATCCGGCCAATGGCGTCATCGAGGTCGGCGGCGTGGCCCATGGTGCCGACATGAAGCGTTCACCGCTCTCCACGGAAGTCCATTATCTCATGGCCAAGCATGTCTTCGAGACACTCGGCTATCGACGCTATGAGTGGAAGTGCGACAATCTGAACGAGGCGAGCAAGACAACGGCGGCTCGCTACGGCTTTACCTTCGAAGGCGTATTCCGCCAGCACATGATCTCCAAGGGCCACAACCGCGATACCGCGTGGTTCTCGATGATCGATTCCGAGTGGCCGGCCCTGAACGCCGCCTTCGAGGCATGGCTGTCGCCTGAGAATTTCGATACGGACGGCAAGCAGAAGCGCCGGCTGGAGGATATCCGCGCCGAGGTGAGCAAGGAGCGCGCAGAATGACGGAGCCGAGATCGGAGGGTCGCTCGCAAGCTATTGCTGCCGCCGTGATCCTCGTCGTTGCCGGGGGCTTTCTCTACTTCATGCCTGCCATCGTTCTCTGGCTCGGCAATTACTCGCCCTACCTGGCGGCGGCTGTGGCTGCCTGCCTGGTCCTTGCTTTCTTTGGCGTCTTCTGGCTGAGGGCGCGATATCAGCGCGGGCGCGGCAAGTAGCGCTTTTGCTATCCCTGCAGAGAGGCACCAAGCAGCAGCGCACCCATGGCGATCACGAGCAGGGCGCCCAGAATTTCGATCGCATTGCCGATCCAGATCGAAGCTGCCGAGCCGCGGCCGGCAAGGCGCATTGCAGTGCCCTTGGCTGTGACGGCAAGCGTCGCAAGGATTGCGACGGTGATAGCGGTGCCGAGGGACATGGCGATTACCGACAGCACGCCACCGAGATAAAGGCCGTTCAGCAGCGAGAAGGTCATAACCAGCAGCGCTCCGGAGCAGGGACGCAGGCCGACGGCGATGATGGCGGACCAGGCTTCGCGGATGTTGAACTTGTCGGCGCCGAGAAGGGATGGGTCGGGCATGTGTGATTGGCCGCAGGTCTCGCAGGCCATGCCCGCAATGAACCTGTGTCCGGCCTGAAGGGCCTGCGCCTCGCCGAAGGCATAGCTGCCGCCCTGCGTCTGTTCCGCGTTGTCCTTCCAGTCCAGCATTATGCCGATTGTTCCCGAAGAGGTTGCCATGACCTCTTTGCGCGGCATACCTCCAACGAGGGCACGAAGCTTGCGGAACAGGAGCCAGCATCCGAAGAGGATGACCATCACGAAGCTGGCAATCTCCATCGCCTGTGTCGCCGCCGTCAGCGTGATGCCGGTGCCGCGCAGCACCAGCCAGGCACCGCCGACGAGCGCGATCGCGACCAATCCCTGCAGGAAGGCCGATACGAAGGAGATCGACACGCCTCGCTTCAGCTCGATTTCGTTGGCGATCATGTAGGAAGAGATCACGGCCTTGCCGTGTCCAGGGCCGGCGGCATGGAAAACGCCGTAGGCAAAGGAGAGGCCGATCAGGGTCCACAGATGCCAGGAATCATCACGCATGGCCCGAAGCGCCCCGGTCAGCGCGCGATAGAATGCTTGCTGCTGCGCGTTGATGTAAAGGAGAACGGGTGCCAGCGGACCGCCGGTCGGCTGGAAGCTGGGCTCCGACGTGCCGATGCCGAGCGGCGACTGCGCGTGCGCGACCGTCAGGCCCGCGAGCAGCGCGAGCGCCGCACCGAGTGCAATCTGCCGAAGGCGATGCCTCAGCATGTCAGGTCGAGCCGCGTCGCGAAGAGCTTCGACATATTCGTCCCCGTCGGGTCGTTGAAGAAGGCATCGGTCAAGGTTTGCTTGTTCTCGGCGATCACCTGGTCGGCATCCGGGCGGACAACCTGGTGCTTGCAGCTCTTGAAGCTGTCTCCGACCAAAACCAGTTCGTTGTCGGTTGGAAAGTCGATCGACGTGTAGAGTGTCGGGTCATAGACGCCGAAAGTCAGTTTACCCTTGAGTGGCATCTTCTCCGCCGGCTTGACGGCGAAGAACATCAGCAGCTGCCCCTGCTTGTAGTCCACATGGATCAGGTCGGGCTTCTCGACCTTGATGTTCTTACCGTTCATGGTGAGGTTCATGTAGTAGTCGTAGTCTACCAGCGAGTCCCGCACCGTCTTTCCGACTTCGGCCAGTTCGTTCGGATCGAGCTTCAGGTCGGTATTCTTGTCGAAATCCATGACAACCGAGGATGAGAACACCTCGTCAAAGCGCCAGACGTTGCGCAACTCGGCAACATTGCCCTGATCGTCGGCGACCACCTCAAGCCGTGCCTCGACGAAGACGTGCGGGTGCGCAAAGGCGGCGGCTGGCAGAAGCGACAGGAGCGACGCCATCAGGAATGTCGATTTCTTCATGCGTGCTCTTGTTGGGGATCCCGTTGTTTGCCGTGATTTCTCGCCAGAAAATGGGACGGAATTGGGACCGACCGCTGCTTCGGACCGGTCATGGATGCTTCTTGAACCAGTTATGAAGATAATCGACGAAGGTACGCACCTTGGCCGGCAGATAGCGGCGGTGCGGGTAAACGGCGTAAATACCGCGATCGGTTGGTATGTAGTCGTTGAACAGCGTAACCAGTTCCCCGCTCTCGATAGGCTTGCGGGCGATGAAATCAGGAATGAGCGCCACGCCGATGCCGGCGAGGGCGGCGCGCAGCGTCGCATGTGGGCTGTTGACCTCCATCGGGCCTGTCACCGCTACCGCGAAGGATGTGCTGTCCGGATTGTAGAAGCGAATGCTGCCCTGGCTGCGGGAGTTGGTATCGACGATGAAGGGAACGTTTGACAGATCCGACGGATGGGCGAGCTCCGGATGGCGTTCGACGAAGTCGGGCGTCGCGCAGAGGTGGACGCGGAAATCCGAAATCTTGCGGGCGATCATGCCGGAGTCCTCGAGTTTGGTCACGCGGATGGCGACGTCGAAGCCTTCCTCGATAAGATCGACGAAACGGTCATCGGCCGCGATCTCCAGCGCCAGATCCGGATTTTCCCTGGCGAAATCGATCAGCGACTGGCCGACATCGGCGTCGACAAAGGTGCGCGGCACCGAGATCTTCAGTCGTCCCTTCAACTGCGCATTATTCTCCCGCACGAGATCGGCGAGGTTGTCGATCTCCTTCAGGATATCGGAGGCCGTGCGGTAATAGGTGTGGCCGGCCTCGGTCATGGAGAATTGGCGGGTCGTTCGATTGAGCAACAGAGCGCCCAGTTCGTCCTCCAATTCACGAACATATTTCGACAAGAGCGCCTTGGAACGGCCGGTGCGTCGCGCCGCGGCCGAAAAGCCTTCTGCTTCAACGACATCGATGAAGGCGCGGATGCGAGTGAGCGTGTCCATTGGCGATCTCCCCAAAAAGCGCCGAACCGTCTTTCAAATCAGTCGGTTGCGGACCGTTTCGCCACGTTGAACAAATTGCAGTGTGTTGTTCAAATATTTTCTGCCGGGAGATGCGAAAAAACCGCTTGATTATGACTGCGAATATTCTTATCTCGAGGTCAGCCCAAAGTCGCACGTGCCCATGGGTGTCCGCCGAACCCTCGAATTGGTGAGGAAATCGGTAAGGTACCTGGAATTAACCCCTCCAGTCGCTATTCCGGCCAACCGGAAAATGCGAGGACGCCTGAAGCAACGACGGTGCGGGCCTTTTTGTTCTCTCCCTGCTTTCCATCAGCGGGGGTTACTGAAGAGGCACACCTTCATTGCCGGAAGTGCGGTAGGGAAACCCCTCCAATCCATGGCAGACAAAGCCGAATCCATGTCGCTTGCGCGGCGTTGATTCATCATCTGCGCAATCCAAGCGCTTGCTAAGGTTCCGGGGTCTCCACCGGCTGGTTCCTATGCGAGTGATTGGTTGCCCTTTGTCCTCCGGGTTTTCCCGGGGTTCTGGAATTGGAAAAGGGATTGACATGACCACTCAGCGCATCCGCGACTTTCTCGCTACCCGACGTCCCGACGGTCCCTGCCTCGTGGTTGACCTCGACGTCGTGCGCGACAACTTCTCCGCCTTCCGTCATGCGATGCCGGACAGCGCGATCTACTACGCCGTCAAGGCAAACCCGGCTCCGGAAGTTCTGAAGCTGCTTGCCGACATGGGCTCCAACTTCGATTGCGCGTCTGTCGCTGAAATCGAGATGGCGCTCAACGCCGGTGCGACCGCTGCCCGTATCTCCTACGGCAACACGATCAAGAAGGAACGCGACGTTGCCCGCGCGCATGCGCTCGGCGTCAGCCTCTTTGCGGTCGACAGCCACGAGGAAGTCGAGAAGATCGGCCGTGCCGCTCCCGGCGCCCGCGTGTTCTGCCGCGTGCTCACGGATGGTGAAGGCGCCGAATGGCCGCTCAGCCGCAAGTTCGGCTGCGTGCCGCAGATGGCCGTCGACGTTCTCGTCTACGCCCACCAGCTCGGCCTGGAGTCCTACGGCGTGTCGTTCCACGTCGGCTCGCAGATGACCAAGGTCGATGCCTGGGATTCCGCGCTCGCCGATGCCAAGCGCGTCTTCGTCCAGCTGGCCAAGCAGGGCATCCACTTGCAGATGGTCAACATGGGCGGCGGCTTCCCGACCAAGTACCTGCGCGACGTTCCGTCGGCTGAAGCTTACGGTCGTGCGATCTACCAGAGCCTTCGTGACCACTTCGGCAACAACCTGCCGAAGACGATCATCGAGCCGGGCCGCGGCATGGTCGGCAACGCCGGTGTCATCAAGACTGAGGTCGTGCTGATCTCGAAGAAGTCTGATAACGACGCTGCGCGCTGGGTGTTCCTCGACATCGGCAAGTTCGGCGGTCTCGCCGAAACGATGGACGAAGCCATTCGTTACCCGATCCGCACCGAGCGCGACGGCGACGAAATGGAGCCTTGCGTCATCGCCGGCCCGACCTGCGATTCCGCCGACGTGCTGTACGAAAAGAATCTCTACCCGCTGCCGATCTCCCTTTCGATCGGCGACGAGATCCTGATCGAAGGCACAGGCGCCTACACGACGACCTACTCGGCGGTCGCGTTCAACGGCTTTGAGCCGCTGAAGGCTTACGTCATCTGATATTGCCGGCCCCGTAGCCAGTCGGGGCGGCGCTTTCACAATTATCTTTCGACACCGTCTGAAACGGTTTTGAGTTCGGGAGGCCACGATGGCCGCTGTTCTTGATTCTGTCCGCGCATTCTTTGCGCCCTCTGTCTTCGTCATCGACGCCGAAAACCCTTCGGACGTCGTCGCGCGCGAAAATCTGCTCGACCGCGCCATGGGTCCGAACCGCCGCAAGAAGTCGTCGGAGAAGATCCGCCGTGGCCGCGTGCCTGCAGAAGGTCTTGCGCTGGTTGCGCGTGATTGCGACGGCCATGTCATCGGCACGGTTCGGCTATGGAACGTTGAGGCCGGTGTTAACGCCGACGGCACGCCGATCAATGCTTTGCTGCTCGGACCGCTGGCGGTCGATTCGAGCTTTGAAGGCAAGGGTGTCGGTTCGGCGCTGATGCGGGCGGCTGTCCTGGAAGCCAAGAACCGCGGGCACGGTGCGATCCTCCTCGTCGGCGATGCCCCATACTACGAGCGCTTCGGCTTCTTTGCCGAAAAGGCTCAGCATCTTGTCATGCCCGGCCCATTCGAACGCTCGCGCTTCCTGGCGCTGGAGCTGATCGAGAGCTGGCTTGACGGTGCGGCCGGCATGATCGTTCCGTCGGGACGCATGCTGACCAGCGCGCCGGTCCGCAGGGCGGCGTGATCGGCAAAGCCTCTCCCTCCAAAGGGGAGGGGCTTTCTTGCTTTCCATTTCCATTTTTGGAAATCAGGTTCTAAGGGCGCCGGAAGAGCCGGCGGACGAGTATCCCTTAAATTTTGCGACTGCCTGCCCCTCGGGCTCCATTCATTTGACGACGGTTGTGTCGACCAATTCAGTTCCGGCAGTCTGAACGACATTTTCAGGTATAGCGGCGATGAAAAACATCGTGAAAGCATAAACCGCGAATATAGTCGCTGCGGCAGTGGCCTTTAGAATCATTCATGCACTCCTATTCTCAGGAGTTCAATGTGGGCCCAAAAGACGGCTTTCCAAAGAGTTTTCTGAACGCCAGATGAACAAAAAACTGTGACGGCGAAAATTAATGATATTTTAGCAACACCTGAGTTTCGCTCCGGTGAGTATAATATTCATGGTTTGTTCTGATAAATCTGCAATTATTTCAAGCATATAGATGAAAATTTCGGCAGAATTTTCCCCATGGCATAAGTCTGACCTAGGATTGGCTTGTCGTCGGGCAGGGAGCCGGGTTCATGAACCGGTACGCCTTCCGTTCATATTTCGGCGCTCGACGGCGGCCGTAGAAGGTGGGTCCGATGCCGTCAGGGCGGACGATCCAGCCGGACAAACCAGGTCGGGAGACGCTCCTGCCGTTCTGGTCGACCGGCAGACCTGATGCGGCCGGGCAGGCGGAACAGCCTGACACTATCATGCCAATACCCAACCGCCTGCCCGCTCCCATCGGGACAGACCGTCGCTGAGTGAGGCTCGGGCGCGGCAATTGTTGCTGCCTTGATGAATGCCAATCGCTCCCGCCGTTGTCGGTCATAATCCTTCACGTCCTCGTGAGTCTGGGCGGAGAGGTCGTGATTTCGAGACCCGTGTACGCTAGGTCAGCGGGATGATGACGCGCCTGGCCTTCTTCATTTTGCTCCTGCTGTTCCCGCTCGCTGCCTTCTCGCAGCAGGAGGACAGCGAAATGACTCCTCTCCTGCAGGGCTTGTCCTCGCGGGAGGTCTTGCAACCATTGAAGACGGTGATCGTTGCCCGGGACGGCCGGATCATCGCCGAAAGAGGCTATCGCGGTCACACCCCCACCGAATCCGTCAACATCAAGTCCGCTTCCAAATCGATCATCTCGAGCCTCGTGGGCATCGCCATCGACAAGGGGTTGCTCGAAGGACCGGACCAGAAAGTCGGTCCCATCCTGAAGGCGGATCTGCCTGTCAATCCTGATCCGCGGCTCAACGAAATCACCATCGGCAATCTGCTCTCCATGCAGGCGGGGCTCGATCGGCTGTCCGGCGCGAACTATGGCCGCTGGGTCTCCTCGCGCAACTGGGTGCGTTTTGCGCTCGCGCAGCCCTTCGTTGATGAGCCGGGTGGTCGGATGCTCTACTCGACCGCCTCCACGCACCTTCTCTCGGCTGTTCTCACCAAGGTGAGCAGGAAGTCCACGCTGGCGCTGGCGCGTGAATGGCTCGGCCCGGTCGACGGTTTTCGGATAGGCGCCTGGGAGCGGGATCCGCAGGGCATCTATCTCGGCGGCAACCAGATGGCGATGACAGCTCGCTCGTTGCTGGCGTTCGGCGAGCTGTATCGCAATGGTGGCAAGACTGCCGATGGCACACAGGTCGTGCCGGCGCACTGGATCGCCCAATCCTGGCAGCACCGCACGAACTCCCGCTTTTCCGGTGACAGCTATGGTTATGGTTGGTTCTCACGCGAGATAGGCGGTGAAGACGTCCACTTTGCCTGGGGTTACGGCGGCCAGATGCTCTACATCGTGCCGTCGCTTGACCTGACGGTTGTGATGACATCGGCTGAAAGCGGCCCTTCTGCACGCACCGGCTACCGCGATGCGCTGCACGGGGTTCTGGCCGAGATCATCGCCGCCAGTCGCCCGAGCTGATCGGTCGATTTCGGTACATCGTTAAAAAGCGAGCGAGCTCAGAAATCAAAATTCAATAGCGTCATCATAAAGTGCGCCGGCCAATAGGTTGGAGCGCGCCGGAAATGATGTTGGACCTGAGAACGATCTATGTCGTTTCGGCCATGACATGCCTGGTGCTGGGCAGTGTGCATCTCGCGGCACACTGGACCGGTCGTTTCGGACGCTGGCCGGCCTGGTGGGGCGTCAGCAATCTCCTCATCGGCATCGGCTCCCTTTGTGTTTCCCTGCGCGGTTTCGTCCCTTCCTTCGTCTCCCTCGATGCCGGCAATGTCGTGACGATTGCCGGGTACCTGATGACATTCCTTTCCGTTCGCGTCTTTGCGGACCGGCCGGTCGACAGGCGCCACTGCATGCTTGCCATTGCTTGCATCAGCTTGCCCGTCCTGTTCTTCACTGTTGATCCTGGAACGGTATCGGGCCGTATCCTGTACGTCTCAGGCGTATGTTGCCTTTGTGATCTCGCAATCCTGCGGGAAGCGGTGGGCATCCGTCGACGCGAGAAGCTGTTTTCGGCCGGGTTGTTCGCCTGGCTCTATGCGCTGACTGCGGCGATCTTCCTGGTTCGCAGCCTGCTTGCGGCATCGGGCCAGATCGACGGCCCGGGCGCCTTTGGCGACAACCCCGCTCATGGTTGGATGGCGGCGACGGCCGTGGTTTTCCTGGCTCTTCGCAGCGTCCTGATAGTCCTGATGGCCGCCGAGCGCAGCAGGAACGAGCTTGTCGACCTGGCGCATCGTGATCCGCTGACCGGCGCGCTCAATCGAAGCGGCCTGGCCCAACGCTGGCCATCCGAGCGGCAAAGCTCACCGGCGCTGCTCGCCGTCGATATCGACAATTTCAAGCAATTGAACGACCAGCACGGCCATGTGGTCGGCGACGACATGTTGCGGCTCTTCGCGAGCGTCGCGCAGGCGATGCTGCGTTCCGGCGATCTGCTGTCGCGTCAGGGCGGCGACGAGTTCCTGGTCGTTCTGAAGGACGTGAGCGAGACGGAAGCGGTGCAGGCCGCCGAAGCCATCAGGCTGGCATTCTCGGCTGCCGTTGCGCAGGTGCCGGGACTTGCGGTCTTGCCGACCCTCAGCATCGGCGTAGCGACCTCCGGCGGAACGGACGCCGACTTCGAGCAGCTTCTGCGAAAGGCGGACGAGGCGCTCTATGCCTCCAAACGCCGAGGTCGGAATCGCGTCGAGGCGTCTTCAGGGCGAGAACAGGCCGCCTAAACGGGATCCCACGGGCCTAGCGATCCAGAGATTTCGATCGGCGCCAGTGATAGAGGACATCAGGTTCCCGCTCCTCGTTGCCGGCACCGTCCGTCTCTTCTTTAGCGACAAAGCCGTGGCGCTCATAGAACCGTCGCGCGTTGGTGTTTCTTTGAAACGTCCAGAGCGCAATTTCGTCCATCTGCTCCTGAGCCCGGTGAAGGAGCATGGTGCCTATACCCTTCGCCTGAAAGTCGGGAAGGACATAGAGCTGATCGATTTCATTTTCGCCATAAGCTATAACAGCGACCAGCCGCTGCTCTGAGAAGGCGCCAAGTATGGTGCGGTGAGGAAGAAGCTGTGTGCGCCAGTAATCCTCGTCTTCTTCCGGGGTATGAACATCCAACAACCAGGGAAGCCGCTCCCAAAGAGCGAGACGCCGCAGCATTGCGGCATCTCGCATATGTTCGGCCTCAAGCCTGATGATGTCGGGTTGTCGCGTCCCGTGGTGCACGGCAGCTAGGCCGCGATGTCGACGACGCCGCAATCGCCGGCTTCAGAAGCGAATGCAAGCAGCTTGCCGTTCTTGCTCCAGCTCATCGAGGTGATGGCGCCCTTGCCGGGGCGGCGGAGCAGCGCTTCCTTGCTGTCGGCAATGCGGACGGCGAGGATCATGCCGTCGATAAAGCCGATGGCGAGAATGTCTTCGACTGGGTGGAACTTCACCGATGTCGCCATGATGTTGGCGCGCGTGCCGAGTTCGAGCGGCGCCTTGCCCATCGGGCCGTCCTTGCCCTGGAACGGCCAGACGATCGCGGCCGGCGCACCCGAGGAGGCAAGCCACTTGCCTTTTGCCGACCAGGAGAGGGATTTCACCTTGGCGGGGTAGCCGGTCATGCGCATGTGGCGTGTGTCGGCGCCGGCCTTGCCGTCGAGCTTCCAGCCGTGCAGCGCATTCTCCTGCATCATGGTGACGAGGAAATTGCCGTCAGGCGAGAAGGTGACGCCGGTGTGGGCGCCCTTCCATTCGAGGTCTGCGGGCTTGGCTGATGTGCCGACCCAATGCAGCGACACACCGTTGTAGCGCGCTGCGGCAATGCGCATACCCTTGGGCGCAAAGGCGAGACCTTCGACGGTCCGCTCCTCGGTAAATTCCTTGGTGGTTCCGTCTGGAAGGCGAACGAAAGAGCTCTTGCCATAGGCATAGGCGACTGCGCCTTGCGGGCCGGCAGCAAGTTGCGAAATCCACTTGCGCGGCGCGTTGGCAAGCTCGGTCACACTGGCGTCGGCTCCGATACGCAGCACCTTGCCGTCCTCGCCGCCGGAAATCAGGCTCTCGCTATAGGGGTCGCGGATGCAGCTCAGCATGCCCTGATGGGCTTCGGTCACCTTCTCGCCGCCGTCGAGGCGATGGAACGTGCCAGCGGCATTGGCGAAGAAGGGGGTGTCACCTAAAAATTCGACGGCCAGGATATGGCCGTCGAGATCAAACGGGGCAACTGTCGGCATCAGGCTGCCGCCTCGCACGCCTTGAAGGAGGCTTCGAGCTTTTCGTGGTCGAGTTCGCGGCCGATGAAGACCAGGCGGGTCTCATGCTTCTCGCCGTCCTTCCACGGACGCTGATGGTCACCTTCAACGATCATGTGGACGCCCTGAATGACATAGCGCTCGGGATCGTCCTTGAAGGCAATGATTCCCTTGAGGCGCAGGATGTTTGGCCCCTGCGTCTGCGTGATCTTCTGGACCCAGGGGAAGAAACGCTCGGGGTTCATTTCGCCACCGCGCAGCGACACCGACTGCACCGTCACGTCATGGATCGGCGACATGGCGCCATGATGGTGGTGGTCATGATCGTGATCATGGTGGTGATGGTCGTGATCGTGATCGTGGTCATGCGCGTGGTGATGATGGTGGTGGTCGTGATCGCAATCCGGGCCGCAGACATGATCGTCGTGGTCATGGTCGAGGAAGTGCGGATCGTTTTCCAGCGCACGCTCCAGATTGAAAGCGCCCTGATCGAGCACGCGAGCGAGATCGACGCCGGAGCGGCTGGTCTTGTAGACGCGGGCCGAAGGATTGATGGCGTGGACGATGTCTTCGATCTGCGCCAGCTCTTCCGGCGTCACGAGGTCCGTCTTGTTGATCAGAACAACGTCGGCAAAGGCGATCTGATCTTCGGCCTCGCGGCTGTCCTTTAGGCGCAGCGGCAGGTGCTTGGCATCGACGAGAGCGACGACGGCGTCGAGTTCCGTCTTGGCGCGAACATCGTCATCCATGAAGAAGGTCTGGGCGACCGGTACCGGATCGGCAAGGCCTGTCGTTTCAACGATGATGCCGTCGAAGCGGCCGGGGCGGCGCATAAGGCCTTCGACGACGCGGATCAGGTCGCCGCGCACGGTACAACAGACACAGCCATTGTTCATTTCATAGATTTCTTCGTCGGATTCGACGATGAGATCGTTGTCGATGCCGATCTCGCCGAACTCGTTGACGATGACCGCGTATTTCTTGCCGTGGTTCTCCGACAGGATGCGGTTGAGCAAGGTCGTCTTGCCGGCGCCGAGGTAGCCGGTGAGAACGGTAACGGGGATTGGCTTCTGCTGAGTGGGGATCGCGTCGGTCATAAGAACCTCGAGAGATGGCGCCCGGGGGCGGGGCTGAAAATTCGTCGGTCTCATATAAGGAGTTGCGGACGGCAGTTCAAAGGGTTTTGTACGTTATAAGATCACATCGCGACGGCTATGGCGTCATCCGAGTTGCGTTGCATCGAATGCGTTGACGTCCTGCAGCAGTTCCACGAGGCCCCGCACGGAATGTGCGATCAGAGCCTCGCCTTTCTCCGCCGTGGCGACCGCGGCGTTTCCAGTTACACCTGAAGGGCTCAGATCCGACATTTTCCAGCCGAAGGCATGCGGCCCGTAGGCACGCAGATGTTTGAAACGTGCGGCAAAATCGGACTGGCGTGACGGGAAATCACCGGCTTTGATCATGTCCACCTTTTCAGGATGAAGCGCCAGCATCACCGAGGTCTCGATATCGCCGCCGTGGATGTCGATCGCCTTTGCCTCGGGCGAGATGACATCCATGGGAACGCCGAAGCGCGTCCAGCTCGTGGCGACGGCAAGCATGTTGAACCGGACACGGGCCTCGGTCGCAACGATCGTCGTCAACGGCGAGTTACCGCCATGGGCGTTCAGCATCACGAGCTTGCGGATTCCGAGGTCCGAGAGCCTTCGGGCAATGGCCAGCCAGCGTTCAACGGCCTCATCATATGTCAGCGTTTGTGTACCTTTCACGTCCATGTGCTCGATCGAGTAGCCGACTTTCTCGGTCGGCAGAAACGTGACGGGCAAGGCCGTGGGAAGGGCGGCCTTGAGCCGGGCAACGATGCCGGCTGCAATCAATGCATCGGTATCGAAGGGCAGGTGGGGGCCATGCTGTTCGTGCGCTCCGAGCGGCAGGACGGCGATCCACTGGCTGCGGTCCGCCGGGCTCAGGTTCGGGTCGTTGTCCTCGAAGTCGCGAGAAGGCGCAGTCATCCGGCTAAGGCCTCTTGTTTATGACGAAATGATGCGCAATGTCATAACGCAGTGTTCTCAATGCTTAGCGCATAACCCCTTAAATCGAAATCGATTTAGGGCAGTCCATTATGAATGTTCCGGCTTCTCGCATCAGCAAGAGCCGTGCAACGCAGTAAAGTCAAAGGGATGGCGATGGGGAAGAAGCACAAGGACGGAAAGAAGCAGAAGTCCAAGAAGAAGGACCAGACCGAATACACGATCATCGATCTTTCGCCGGCTTTGACACAGGCGGCCCGATCGATGCGCACCGTCCTGTCACGCAACCTGCTTGAAAGCGGGCTTTACGCCGGCCAGGACGGCGTGATCCTATCGCTTGCGGAGAGTGACGGGATGACCGCCGGCGGCCTCGCGCAGAAACTCGGCGTCAAGGCGCCCACGATGACGCGCACCATCGGACGCATGGAGGCGCAAGGTTTCCTCGAGCGCAAGGCGGATGACGAGGACGCCCGGCTAACGAAGGTCTACCTGACCGAACTTGGTCGCGGCAGTGTCAAGGCGATCGAGACAGCCTCTTCTGCTTGCGATCAGATGGCGACCCAGGAATTTTCCGAGAAGGAGATTCGCAATCTTGTCCGTCTGTTGAAGGCAATCGACGCCAACCTGCAGTCTGCCGCAATTCCGCTCGACGAGCCTGAGGAAATTTGACGGATTTGTGAAAATACGAATTGCCTCGTTGCGTTTAATCTTTTAATTAAACATTTTAATAACGCTTGACCGTCGGTCGGGTGCAGGAAAACCGCGCGTTGCCTGGGGAGGACACGTGGCTCAAAAGATCAAGCTTTCGACGATCGCCGAAACGCTCGGCATTTCAACAGCAACCGTATCTCTTGCCTTACGCGACAGCCCGCTGGTGGCCGGCGCTACCCGAGACAAAATCAAGGAACAAGCACGCGCGCTCGGCTATATCTATAACCGCCGCGCAGCGAGCCTGCGGACTTCTCGGTCCGGCATCATCGGTGTTGTCGTGCACGACATCATGAACCCGTTCTACGGCGAAATCCTGAAGGCGATCGAAAGCGAACTCGACCGCAGCCGGCACACCTTCATCCTGTCCAATCACTACGATTCGGTCGAGAAGCAGCGCACCTTCATCGAAACGCTGCTGCAGCTCGGCGGCGACGGTGTGATCATGTCGCCGGCGATCGGCACGCCGCAGGAGGATATGCAGCTTGCCGAAGACAATGGCATGCCGGCGATCCTTGTCGCCCGCTCCTTGGACGGATCCGATCTTCCAACCTATCGCGGCGATGACAGCTACGGCATCTCGCTTGCCACCAATCATCTGATCGGTCTCGGACATCGTTCCATCGCCATGATCGGCGGCACCGACCAGACCTCGACAGGCCGCGATCGCTATCAGGGTTATGTCAACGCGCTGCGCAAGGCCGGTATCGATGTCGATCCGGGGCTGCGCATTCCCGGCCCGCGCTCGATGCAGGGCGGCTTCGAGGCGGCCGTTCACTTCCTGTCGCTGCCGCAAAAGCCGACGGCCGCCGTCTGCTGGAACGATCTCGTGGCGATCGGCCTGATGAACGGCATTGCCCGCGCCGGTCTCGTCCCCGGCAAGGATATATCCGTCACCGGCTACGACGATCTCGAGGAAGCGTCGATTTCAACGCCTGCGCTGACAACCGTGTGGAATGGGCAGGCCGAGGTCGGACGCCTCGCAGCCCGTGCACTTCTCGATCGCCTGGCCGGCAGTCACGAGCCCGACGGGATACATCTCATCAAGCCGGAGATGCGCATCCGCCAGTCAACCAGCCCGCACCGCGAGCGCCCCTAAGCAAGCCAAGAGGAAAAGCCATGTCCCGCATCGCCGTTCTCGTTCCCGGGAAGATACACGGGCGCGTCCTGACGCGTCTGAAGGAAAGCTTCGATGTGATCGAAGCCGATCCGGCGACGCTTGATGCGGAGACCGCGGGGCGCATTCGTGGTGTCGCCGTCTCGGGTACGTTCAATGCGGCCGCGATCGACCGCCTTCCGAACGTCGAGCTGATTTCCAGTTTCGGAGTCGGCTATGACGGCGTCGATGCCAAGCATGCGGCGACCAGGGGCGTCATCGTCACGAATACGCCTGATGTGCTGAACGACGAAGTCGCTGATACCGCGATCGGCCTTTTGCTCAACACGATCCGCGAGTTTCCACGCGCCGAGAACTGGCTGCGCGCCGGCAACTGGAAGCCCGGGCAGAACTATCCGCTGTCGCGTTTCTCGCTGAAGGGCCGGCATGTCGGGATTTATGGTCTTGGCCGCATCGGTCAGGAGATCGCCAAGCGGCTGGAGCCCTTCAAGGTGAAGATCAGCTACCACACGCGCACGCGTCATGCAGATGCGCCGTATGGCTATTATCCGTCGCTGAAGGATCTTGCCGAGGCGGTCGATACATTGATTTCGATTGTTCCGAAGACGCCGCAGACGCACAAGACGATCGACGCTGAAATCCTCTCGGCACTTGGGCCGGAAGGTGTCTTCATCAATGTCGGGCGCGGCTGGACGGTCGATGAGGATGCGCTCGCGCAAGCCCTGAGGTCCGGGACGATCGGTGCTGCCGGTCTCGACGTTTTCTACGACGAGCCCAATGTGCCGGCGTCGCTTCTGGATCTGCCGAACGCCGTGCTTCTGCCGCATCTTGCCTCGGGCTCGGTGCCGACGCGCAATGCCATGGCGGATCTCGTCGTCGATAACCTCGGCGAGTGGTTCGGCAAAGGCAAGGCGATCACTCCCGTGCCGGAGACGCCCCAAAAGGCGTGAATTGCACAGCGGTGCACCTTGTGCGCCTAAAACGTGACGACTGAGCCCGGAGCCGCTTGAACGGCGCCGGTCCCTCATACATCTATCAGGATGCGGCCCTCGTTACTGCAACCGGGCCGGCCTCGCTGATCGAGCATGGGTTAGGAACGGAACGTCATGAACGAAATGCGGCGCAAGCTGACGACGATCTTCTCTGCGGATGTTCAGGACTATACGCGGTTGATGGGGGCTGACGAAGAAGGCACCCTCGCCATGTTGAAGTGGTCGCGCGATGCGATGTCGCGGCTGATCGGCGCGCATGGCGGCCGCGTGATCAACACCTGGGGCGACGGCCTGATCGCCGAGTTTCCGAGCGTCGTCGAGGCTGTGCGCGCCGCGGTGGATGTCCAGAACGAACTTGTTGGCATGAATGCCGACCGACCGGCAGAGGGTCGTATGCTCTATCGGATTGGCATCAATCTTGGCGATGTCCTCGCCGAGGGCGACGATATCTATGGCGATGGCGTCAACATCGCCGCCAGGCTTCAGGCTTCAGCGCCGGCCGGGGGCATCGTGATTTCCAACACCGTTTATGACCAGGTTCGCAACAAGGTGGCCGTCGGCTTCGATTTTCTTGGGGATCTGACGGTCAAGAACGTCAGCGAGGCGGTGCCGAGCTATGCCGTGCGGATCGGTGAAGACACGTCCGCAGCGCCTGCTCCTCCAACACGCCCTCCGCCTGTTTCTGTGCGGACCGAACCGAGCCAGGCTTTAGGGGGGAGAGCGAGGAAGACGGGTGGAGTGTTCGCAGTTGTTGCGATCGCGCTGGTGGTGATCAATCTGCTGACATGGAAAGGCGTGTTCTGGGCTGTCTGGCCACTCCTCGGCTTTGCCTTCTTCTCCGCGATGGCATGGGTTCGCAGCCAGAACCGTTTCGACCAACGCATCGCGAGCCTGGCGATTGTTGGCATCGGGCTTGTCATCATCAACCTGCTGACGTGGCACGGGGTGTTCTGGGCGATATGGCCGTTGTTGGCGATTGCCGTTACGGCCGGGCTGCGGTGGGCCATGCGAGGCTAGGGATCGCGTGGCCTGAACAGTCAGGCAATCACCTTGGCCTGCGATGCGGCGAGCTTGTCTGCGGCATATCTCCTTGCCGCATCGCCGAACGCGGTGAAGATCTGGTTCGATGGCTTGTCGGTTTCGGCCCAATATTCGGGATGCCATTGCACGCCGACGGCAAAGGCTGGAGCATCGATGACGGACACCGCTTCGATCGTGCCGTCCTCGGCGACGGCCTCCACCTGCAAGCGTGGAGCGGTCTCGGCGATGGCCTGACGGTGCAGCGAGTTCACCCTGATTTCGCCGGGGCCGACAATCCCCGCAATGCACGAGCCTTCCTTGACGAAGACGCTCTGCCGGATCGCATACTTGCCGTCCCGGTCGACCTCGGCTGGCGTGCGGTGATCCCATATGCCCGGCTGGTTCTGGATTTCGCTGGCGAGCGTACCACCCAGCGCGACATTGAGTTCCTGAATCCCGCGGCAGATTGCAAGCAGCGGAATGGCGCGGTCGATCGCGCGGCGGATCAGCGGCAGGGTGGTGGCGTCACGCGCGATATCGAAGGGGCCGTCGGCATCAGTCGCTGTTGCGCCATAGTAAGACGGGTGCACGTTGCTGGCCGAGCCCGAGACGAGAACGCCGTCGACGCGGTCCAGGACGGCGTCCGTTCCGTAGCCTTCCTCGAAGGCCGGGATGATGAAGGCCATGACACCAGCGGCGTTCAACGCGGCACGGACGTACTGATGCTGGACAGCGTGCCATGTGGCACCGTCGAAGGTACGGATATCGGCAGGAACGGCGACGATCGGCTTCGTCATTTTAACCCCGGTCGGAAGGAAACAGCTGGCTATTGTGAGAGCCGAGAACGGCTCGGAAGTCAACGTCTGGACGTAATCGCGGGCGGAATTGCGGCGCTCTTGGCCACGGGCGGATGGGTATCGCCGCTAACCTGCTGATTTTGATGGAGATGCGCTGCGCCACCATATTGCCGAAGTGATGCCAAAGACTAATGGGACAATGCTTGAAACGCATTCGACACCGTGCTTAGCTTCCCGCCATCGCTGCGGGCAGAGATGAGGGTTCACCTCGCAGCACCATCTATACGGGAGGTTTTTGATGGATCGTCGTTCATTCATGAAGAAGGCAGGCACCGCGAGTGCCGGTGCGGTTGCCGCCGCCACGCTGGCAGCGCCTGCTATTGCACAAGAGAACCCCAAGATTTCCTGGCGCATGACGTCGTCGTTCCCGAAGAGCCTGGATACGATCTATGGTGCGGCAGACGACATCTCAAAGCACCTTGCGGCGGCGACTGATGGCAATTTTACCATTCAGCCGTTTGCAGCAGGCGAGATCATTCCCGGTCTGCAGGCTGCCGATGCCGTCAGCGCCGGCACGGTCGAGGCAGCCCATACCTGCTCCTATTACTTCGTCGGCAAGGATCCGACCTATGCGATCGGCACTGCCATTCCGTTCGGTCTCAACGGGCGCCTGACCAATGCCTGGTTCTACGAAGGCAACGGCAACAAGCTGATGAACGAGTTCTACGCCACGCAGGGCATCTACGGCCTGCCGGCGGGCAATACGGGCGCTCAGATGGGCGGCTGGTTCCGCAAGGAAATCAATACGCTTGACGACCTCAAGGGCGTCAAGATGCGCATTGCCGGTCTTGCCGGCCAGGTGATCAGCAAGGTCGGCGTCATTCCGCAGCAGATCGCCGGCGGTGACATCTATCCGGCGCTGGAAAAGGGCACGATCGACGCCTCGGAATTCGTCGGCCCCTATGACGACCTGAAGCTCGGCCTGCACAAGGTCGCGAAGTACTACTACTATCCGGGCTGGTGGGAAGGTGGTCCGACCGTCCACGCCTTCTTCAACCTGGAAAAGTGGAACAGCCTGCCGAAGCATTACCAGGCGGCGCTGACCGATGCCTGCGCCTTTGCCAACACCAACATGATGGCAAAGTACGACGTGAAGAACCCGCCGGCATTGAAGCAGCTGGTGTCGGAGGGCGCTACGCTGCGGCCCTTCAGCCAGGAAATCATGGAAGCCTGCTTCCAGGCAGCGCTTGGCATCTACGCCGAGATTTCGGCGTCGAACCCGTACTTCAAGAAGATCTACGATGATCAGACCGCGTTCAAGCGCGACGCATACCTCTGGGCGCAGCTGTCGGAATACACCTTCGACACGTTCATGATGATCCAGCAGCGCGCCGGCAAGATCTGATCGACAGTTCCATCACGATGAAAAGCCCCGGATTTCGGTCCGGGGCTTTTTGCTGACAACTCTCGCTGTTTTGATACCCCTTGCTTCTCCGTCATTCCGGCCTTGAGCCGGAATCCAGCCCGCCGCGCGTGTGCGCTGCTAAAGAGCCTATCGCGATCAAGGACTTGATCGCGCTGGATACCGGCACAAGGCCGGTATGACGGCGATGGCTATCTCGCCCCTCCAGAAAATCAGGCCCCGGATCGGTCCGGGGCTTTTTTGCTGTCAGTTGATCTTCGACGGCTGGCGGAGATCCGTTGCCGGTGGGGGCGCCGCAGGCGTTGCGGGTGCCTGTGCCGGCGGCTGGCCGGGCAGCCCGTTCAGTGGCGGCAGGGTCAGCCCGGGCATCTGTGGTGAGCCGCCCGGTGCTCCCAGTGGTGGCAGCGACAGGCCGTTGCCGCCGAAGCCTGGAACCTCGATCTTGATCGAGTTCGGATCGACCTTCGGTCCCTTGTCGAGCCAATAAGTCACCGATTGCGGCCAGAAGATCACGATCGCGACGAGGATCAGCTGCATGCAGACCCAGGGCAGGGCACCCATGTAAATGTCAGAGGTCTTCACATTGCGGTCGGCGATGGAGCGCAGGTAGAAGAGTGCGAAGCCAAACGGTGGGTGCATGAAGCTCGTCTGCATGTTGACGCAGATCAGCACGCCGAACCAGATCAGGTCGATCCCGAGCGCGGACGCGACCGGCGCGAGCATCGGAATGACGATGAAGGCGATCTCGAAGAAGTCGAGGAAGAAGGCCAGCACGAAGATGAAGATGTTGACGAAGATGAGGAAGCCGACCGGGCCGCCGGGAATGCCCGAGAGCATATGCTCGATCCAGCGTGAGCCGTCCATGCCCTGAAAGACCAGGCTGAAGACGGTCGAGCCGATCAGGATCATCACCACCATCGAGGTAATGTGCATGGTCGAGCGCATGGCTTCCTGCATCAGCGGCCAGGTGAGGCGGCGATGCATGGCTGCAAGCACCATGGCGCCGACGACGCCGAGCGCGCCCGCCTCGGTGGGTGTCGCCAATCCCATGAAGATCGTGCCGAGAACCAGGAAGATGAGCACGATCGAGGGGACCATGCCTGAGAGAACCTTGAAGATCAGCGCCCAGTTGAAGTCGCCGCGCACCTCTTTCGGGAGCGGCGGCATGGAGGCCGGCTTCAGGATCGACAGGATCAGGATGTAGCCCATGAAGATAGCGACCTGCAGGATCGATGGCCCGATCGCGCCGAGATACATGTCGCCAACCGATTTGCCGAGCTGGTCGGCCAGGACGACCAGCACCAGAGATGGCGGAATGACTTGCGTGATGGTGCCGGAGGCTGCAATGACGCCGGTAGCGAGCCGCGGGCTGTAGCCGTAGCGCAGCATGATCGGCAGCGAGATGACGCCCATGGTGATGACGGAAGCGGCGACTGTGCCGGTGATGGCGCCAAGCACGGCGCCGACCAGAATGACCGCATAGGCAAGGCCGCCCGGAATGCGGCCGAACAGCTTGCCGGTACCCTCCAGCAGGTCTTCCGCGAGACCGCAGCGCTCCAGGATGGCGCCCATGAAGGTGAAGAAGGGGATGGCGAGCAGCAGGTCGTTGGAAACGATGCCGAAGAAGCGCAGCGGCAGGGCTTGCAGGAAGGCCTCGCTGAAATGCCCTGTGGCGATGCCGACAATGCCGAAGAACAGGCCGACGGCAGCCAGCGAAAAGGCGACCGGAAAGCCGTAGAGCATGAAGAGAACCATGCCCACGAACATGGCCGGCGGAATGATGCCGAAATCAAACAATGGTGTTCCTCCTGATCCGGCTTACTGCAGCGGCTTTTCGTATTTGGTATCCATCAGGATGTCGCCGGTGAGGGCCGCAATCCGCTTGATCAGCTCGGAGACGCCCTGAAGGGTCAGCAGTCCGAAGCCGAGTACGAGGATAAGCTTGACCGGCCAGCGGATCAGGCCGCCGGCGTTGGCCGAGACCTCGTGCTGCAAGTAGGAGGACAGGAAGAAAGGCCAGCAGAGCCACGTCAGGAAGATGCAGGCCGGGATGAGGAAGACGACCAGGCCGACGATGTCGATCCAGATCTTCGCCTTGTCCGAGACGGCGCCATAGATCAGATCGACGCGGACATGCTCGTTCATGCGCAACGTATGGGCGGCGCCGAGTACGACGATGAAGGCGAAGAGATACCATTGGATCTCGAGCCAACCGTTGGAACTGTAGTTGAAGGTATAGCGGACCAGGGCATTGCCGGCGCTGATCAGACAGCACAGAAGCACCATGTATTCAGACAGTTTTCCCATGAATTGGCTGACCGCATCGATCAGCCGGCTGGCGGTCAACAAAGCCGGCATGCCTTCTCCCCTGTTATATGTCGCGTCTTTGCGGCGCGTTCTCCCTCTCTTGGTGTAGACTAGCGTTTTCTGAATTGGAAGAATAAAGCCCCGGCCTAGGATTATAGTCTATGCTCGCGACGCGCCGATGGACCTACCTAGGCGTGTCAAAATATCTACGTCCGGCTGCATAAGTCCTTGTAATAAAAAATATTCGCGCAATGGTTTTGGAAAAAATGCCAAAATGTTTAAGGTGCTTGAAATCAAATTTTAAAGGGTTGGGGGTAACGTCTCGCGGCACAGGGAAAGTATGGATGAAGCCACATAACCCGAACAGGGTCCCTACCGACGTCTATCTGTCGTTTGTCAGCTCCCTCTTCGGGAATCGCATGACACTCGTTGCGGGTGTCATCGTGCATGTGGTTGCCTTCCTCGCCGTTGCCCTGAAGGCCGGTTCTTCGTTCTACGTTGTGCTTTCGGTCGCTTTCCTTGCTGTTTTCGCCGGCCGCATGGTGACGTTTCGGATGTTCGACAAGGTCGACAAGCTGACGCTGTCGCGCGCGCAGATCGAGCATTGGGAAACGATCTACGTTATCGGTGCCGCCTCAACCGCCGCGATTCTTGGCATCGGCAGCGGTTACGCGATCTTCTTCCTGCAGGATCCGTTTGCCGAACTCGCCTGCATCGCGGTTACCATGGCGTCTATGGTTTCCGTCGTCGGCCGGAACTATGGGTCGCAAAGGGCCATCGATCTGCAGACGCTGGCCTGCTGTCTGCCGATGATCATCTGCAGCCTGATGGCGCTCGATTTCTATCGCGCCATCCTCTCGGCCTTCCTCATTCCGTTTGGTCTGACGACGCGGGCAATGGCGAACGGCGTACGGGAATTCCTTTATGAGAACGTGATTGCTCGCCGCGAGATCACGTCGATCGCCGACCGATTTGACACGGCACTTAACAACATGCCGCACGGCCTCGTGATGGTCGATCCGGAAAACCGTATCCAGGTCATCAACCGCAAAGCCTGTGACCTCCTGAGGATCGGCGATCCGGAGCGGCTCAAAGAGCGCGATCTCGGCGCGGTGCTGCGCTACGGCGCTCGTTACAGCTTTATGGATTCCACGCAGCCAGAGCTGATCCTGCGACAGATGACGCATGTCGCCGAAGGCAAGCTGTCCCGGACGTTGATCCATTTTCCCGAAGATCTGTCTCTGGAGTTTTCCGCCAGCCGCCGCGCCGATGGCGGGGCCGTCTTGATTTTCGAAGACGTGACGAGCCGCGTGAAGGCAGAGCAGAAGATCCTGCACATGGTACGTTTCGATGCGCTGACTGGCCTGCCGAACCGCGAATACTTCAGCCACCTCGTCCAGGACTATCTGACGAAGCATCCGAAGAAACGCGGTCCCGTCGCCTTCATGGTCCTCGATATCGACGAGTTCAAGCACGTCAACGACATGCGCGGCCACATCACGGGCGACCACTTACTTTGTGCCATCGCAACCCGTATCGCCAAGCAGGCGGGTAAGGCGATCGTCGGCCGTTTGATGGGTGACCAGTTCATTCTGTTCTTCCCGCATGCGAAGGACATGGCTGCTCTCGATGCTGAGATCCACCGCTTCCATGAGAGCATTCAAGGCAATTACGAGGCCGATGACGTTACCTTCCTCGTTTCGCTGAGCGCCGGCTTTGCGATTCTCGAAAGCGATGCTTTCGCGATGGAGGAATGGAGCATCAAGGCTGATCTTGCTCTTTTCGAGAGCAAGTCGAAGCAGCGCGGCGGGATTGCCGGTTTCGAACGCGAGATGGACGGCCGCTATATCGAGCAGCAAAAGCTCAAGGCGGATTTGCGCGAAGCGATCGGGGAACACGGCCTCAGCGTCGCCTACCAGCCGATGTTCAAGGCGGATGGAACGCGCATCGAATGCGCGGAGGCGCTGGCGCGCTGGGTCCACCCCGAGAAGGGCTCGATCCCACCGGACGTTTTCATTCGCCTTGCCGAGGAAATGGGCATCATTTCCGAGATTACGCGCTTCATCCTGATGAAGGCGTGCCAGGATTGCATGAACTGGCCGGAGCATATTGCCGTTTCGGTGAACCTGTCGGCGCGCGATTTGCGGGACGCGGATATTCTTGCTGTCGTTTCCGAAGCGCTTGACGCGTCGGGTCTCGAGCCGGCGCGGCTGCATCTGGAGATCACTGAAAGCTGCCTGATCGACGAACCGGCCGCAGTACGCTCGATCCTTGCCGAACTCAGGGCACGCGGGATCACGATCGCGATCGACGACTTCGGCACCGGCTTCTCGAGCCTCAGCTATCTCGACACGCTTCCGCTTGACATCGTCAAGATCGACCGCTCGTTCCTGCGTAACATCGTTGAGGATGGCCGCCGGCTCAAGCTGCTGCGCGGTACCGTCAATCTGGCGCGCGAACTGGGCCTCAAGATTGTTACCGAGGGCGTCGAGACCTCCGAGCAACTGGCGTTGCTCAACAAGTATCGAGCTACGGATCTGGTGCAGGGCTACGTCTTCTCGCCGGCCGTTCCGGCGCAGAACATAGCGATCCTTTCCCAAAGCCTCAGCCGTCGCACAACGCCGCGTCGTCGCCCAAAAGTTGCATGATTTCGGTCAGCCTTTTAGCGGCCAGCGACGTCTTACAGGAAAGCCGCCGTTAACCTTAACAATTCAAATATAACGCAACGCCTCGCGTCATTCTTGCCCTTTGCCGGTTCCGTATGATTAATGCTTCGTTAACAGGCGGACCGGGCAACTATGACAAACAACCTTTTGAAGACGAGTGATTTCAGCAGCAAACTTCTCGAAATAATGGACCACGTCGAATACCGTCGCGTCGAAAGCGGCGAGGACATGGAAGCGGTGGAGCGCCTGCGCTACAAGGCCTACAAGGCTCGTGAAGTGCTTCCCGTCGCCGCCAAAAGCATGATCGACGAAGCGGATTTTGACAGCCAGGCGTATGTTTTCGGACTGTACTATTATGAACAGCTCGTCAGCACGATTCGTATCCATCACGTGACGCCGGACCATCGTGTCTCACAATCGGGCGGTATCTTTCCGGCGGAAATGGACGCGTTTCTGGACGCGGGGATGAGCCTGATCGATCCTGCGCGCTTCGCTGCAGATCCCGAGCTCAGCACTGAAATGCCGTGGATCCCCTATTTGACGCTGCGTCCGAACATCGTGGCTGCCGCGCATTTTCGCGCAGACCGTGTAATGCAGCATGTGCGTCCGGCACACGCTGCCTTCTACAAGCGTGTCTTTTACGCGGATACCGTCGTTGCAAGCCGCATGACCGAAACCTACGGCTTCGATCTTACGCTGATGGCGACCAACGTGATCGAGGTTGGACGGAAGCTTCTAACGCGGTATCCGTTCTTCATATCGAGCGCCAGCGAGCAGCGGATGATGTTTTCGCGCGATCCGGCGGACAGGTTGCGGGCGCTGACGATCATCCCGACGGCACGTTTTGTTCCGGAAGGCCAGCTCGGGACCGACCTTCCACTGTAAGCCATCCGTCAGAAAATTTGCATGAGAATGCCGCCAGCATGCGGCATTCTCATGCATTGCGTTTATCAAAGCTTTGTGTAATCCCTCTGCAGGGAAGATTTCCTCGCGGGACCGAGGGAGTCAGCAGTTGAACGGCCGCTTTGCTTGCCGGCCGGGAAGTTTGAGGGAGACGATATTCATGGCCGAGCATCACACGGGACCTGCAGAGGTCGGTGCGCCGATGGACTATAAGGAACACGAGCAGACCTACGTCATGTTCCTTGCGGCAGCAAAGTACGGCACTCTGTTTCTTGTCGCTCTCCTGCTTGGCATGACCGCTGGCTTTTTCACCGGCGCAGGTTTTCTTGGCGGCCTCGTCGTCCTGCTGATCGTCTTTATCGCGGGCCTCGTACTTCTGCGCTAAGCGCAGCGCGGGGAGGGGCACTTTTCCATAGCTTTGACTGAATGTTCGGACTGAGCAGGGAGGACCTGCGGCAGGCTGGCTGACCCGGAGGAGGGGGCGGTTGGGCAACGTTGTTTTTGTCGCGAAGGAAACCACGGGGGATGAGACGCGCGTCGCTGCGTCCGTCGAAACCGTAAAGAAGATGATAGGGCTTGGCCTTGACGTCGTTGTCGAGGCTGGCGCCGGTGCGAAGTCGAAAATTCCGGATGCGGAATTCGAGGCAGTCGGTGCACGGATCGGTTCGGTCGGCGCTGCTGCAACCGCCGATGTGGTGCTAAAGGTCCGCCGCCCGACGGACGAAGAGACCGGCGGCTACAAGAGCGGTGCGATCGTCATCGCCGTCATGGACCCCTACGGCAACGATGCGGCGATCGCTGCCATGGCCAAGGCCGGGCTCTCCAGTTTCGCCATGGAATTGATGCCGCGCATCACCCGCGCGCAGTCGATGGACGTTCTTTCCTCACAGGCAAACCTCGCAGGCTACCAGGCAGTCATCGAAGCTGCAGCGGTCTATGACCGTGCCATGCCGATGATGATGACAGCAGCCGGTACCGTTCCGGCCGCCAAGGTCTTCGTCATGGGCGCCGGTGTTGCCGGCCTGCAGGCGATCGCCACGGCGCGTCGTCTCGGTGCTGCGGTATCGGCGACCGACGTTCGCCCGGCCGCCAAGGAGCAGGTTGCCTCGCTCGGCGCGAAGTTCATCGCCGTCGAGGACGAGGAGTTCAAGGCGGCCGAGACCGCCGGCGGCTACGCCAAGGAAATGTCCGGGGAATACCAGGCGAAGCAGGCGGCTCTTGTGGCCGACCACATCGCCAAGCAGGACATTGTCATTACCACGGCGCTCATCCCCGGGCGTCCGGCACCGAAGCTGGTGTCGCGCGCGATGCTGAAGTCGATGAAGCCGGGTGCTGTTGCTGTCGACCTCGCTGTCGAGCGCGGCGGCAATATCGAAGGCGTCAAGCCGGGCAAGGTTGCCGATGTCGATGGTGTGCGCGTCATCGGCTACCCGAACATGGCCGGTCGGATCGCGGCCAGCGCCTCGGCTCTCTACGCCAAGAACCTCGTCACCTTCCTCGAGACCATGGTCAACAAGGAAACGAAGACGATCGCCCTTAATCTCGAGGACGAACTGATCAAGGCGACAATGCTGACGCATGCCGGCAATGTCGTGCACCCGGCATTCGGCGGCGCGAAGAAGGGGGATAACTGATGGCCAGTGAAGCAATGGACAAGGCCCTGGAGCAGCTGAACCAGGCTGTGAATGCGGTGACGGCCGCGGCGGCCCACGCACCCGAGGCGGCAAGTGCGGCAACCGGCGGCGCGATCGATCCCTTCGTGTTCCAATTCGCGATCTTCGTGCTGGCGATCTTCGTCGGCTACTACGTCGTCTGGTCGGTGACGCCGGCGCTGCACACGCCGCTGATGGCGGTCACCAACGCGATCTCCTCGGTCATCGTCGTCGGCGCGCTTCTGGCGGTCGGCATTTCGACGAGCGGGCTTGCAACCGGCTTCGGCTTCGTCGCGCTCGTTCTCGTCTCGGTGAACATTTTTGGCGGCTTCCTTGTCACCCAGCGCATGCTGGCGATGTACAAGAAGAAGGACAAGTGAGGACCGCATGAGCAGTATCGCAGCCTTCCTTTATCTTGTTTCCGGCGTTCTCTTCATCCTGGCATTGCGCGGGCTTTCCCATCCGGCCTCGAGCCGCAAGGGAAATCTCTACGGCATGGCCGGTATGGCGATCGCCATCCTCACCACGCTTACGCTGGCAACGCCGTCCTTCGGCGGCCTTGTCCTGATTATCCTAGGGCTTGCCATTGGCGGTGGCGCGGGCGCCTATATTGCACGCGTCATTCCGATGACCTCGATGCCGCAGCTGGTTGCCGGGTTCCACTCGCTGGTCGGCCTTGCCGCCGTATTGGTCGCGGCTTCCGCGCTCTACACGCCGTCCTCCTTCGGGATCGGCAACATCGGTGAGATCCACACCGAGGCGAGGATCGAAATGGCGCTTGGCGTCGCGATCGGCGCGCTGACCTTCACCGGCTCGATCATCGCCTTCCTGAAGCTTGACGGGCGCATGTCCGGCAAGCCGATCCTGCTGCCCTTTCGGCATCTGATCAACATCGCGTTGCTGGCACTGATCGTGCTCTTCATCGTCGGGCTCGCCGCAACCGAAAGCCATTTTGATTTCTGGGCTGTTGTCGTTCTGTCCCTGGCGCTCGGCGTGCTGCTGATCGTGCCGATCGGTGGCGCCGACATGCCTGTGGTCGTGTCGATGCTGAACTCCTATTCGGGATGGGCGGCGGCCGGCATCGGCTTCACGCTCGGCAATCTGGCGCTGATCATCACCGGTGCTTTGGTTGGTTCGTCCGGCGCGATCCTCTCCTACATCATGTGCAAGGGCATGAACCGCTCGTTCATTTCGGTCATTCTCGGCGGCTTCGGCGGCGAGACGGCTGCTAGTGGAACGGATAACTCCGACAAGACCGTCAAGCTCGGTTCGGCGGAAGATGCCGCCTATCTGATGGCGAACGCTTCCAAGGTCATCATCGTGCCGGGCTACGGCATGGCGGTGGCGCAGGCGCAGCATGCACTTCGCGAGCTGGCCGACAATCTGAAGAAGAATGGCGTCGAGGTGAAATACGCGATCCATCCGGTCGCTGGCCGCATGCCGGGTCACATGAACGTGTTGCTCGCCGAAGCGAACGTGCCCTACGACGAGGTCTTCGAGCTCGAGGATATCAACTCGGAATTTGCGCAGGCCGACGTTGCCTACGTCATCGGCGCCAACGACGTCACCAATCCGGCGGCACGCGACGACAAGACTTCGCCGATCTACGGCATGCCGATCCTTGATGTCGACAAGGCGAAGACCTGCTTGTTCGTCAAGCGGTCGCTCGGCTCCGGCTATGCCGGCATCGACAACACGCTGTTCTACAAGGACGGCACGATGATGCTGCTCGGCGATGCCAAGAAGGTGACCGAGGAAATCAACAAGGCGATCGGCCACTAAGGCGTCGCCAGGCGACCTGATTTCGATTAAACTATAAGGGCGCGGGCTTGGCCTGCGCCCTTTGTTTTGCACGGTGATGTCATGTCCCTCGAAACGCTGCTCCTCTACATTCCCGCCTGTTTTGCGCTGAACATGGCGTTTGGTCCGAACAACCTGCTCTCGGTGACAATCGGCGCGCGGGCTGGAATGGGCATGGCGATTGCGGCCTCCGCCGGCCGTATTGTTGCGTTTGCGATCATGATTGCCATCACGGCCTTTGGTCTCGGCGCCCTGCTGATGGCATCAGGCGTGGCCTTCTCGATCGTGAAATGGCTGGGTGTCGCGTATCTCCTCTGGATCGGGTTCAAGCTGTTCCGCGCGAAAGTGGATGTATCGGACCTTGCGGCCGCCCATCACCCTTCGACGTTTAGGGCCTATCTCCGTCAGGAGTTCCTCGTCGCGTCGAGCAATCCCAAGGCGATCCTGATCTTTACGGCGTTCCTGCCGCAGTTCGTCGAACCCAATGCCTACTGGCAGAGCTTCTTCACGCTCGGAGCAATTTTCCTGGTGTTGGAAGTCGCCGCGATTGCCATCTACGCCTTTATCGGCTCACGGCTGCGCGGCGTCATGCATAACGCCTGGGCGGTTCGCCTGGTCAATCGCGTCAGCGGTTCGATGATGATGTTGTTCGGCGGTGCGCTGGCGCTGACGCATCGCTCGGCCTGAAATGAAAGGAGAGAGGCTGGTAGCCTCTCCCCTCCCGGCGCGACCTGAAATCAGGTCGCAGCCGGCGCCAGCGTCAGTTTCTCCACACCTACCGCCAGGTTCAGCCCTTCCTGGGCCTGTACGTTCAACGGCTGAAGCATGAAGGATTGGTTTGTGCCGCCGGCAATGGCCTTGGCGCCAGCGCCAGCACCGAAGCTCGCATCGGCCCCTACGCCGTAGTACTCACCGGCCAGCGCGTAGTCGGGAATATTGGTTCCTGTTTTAGCCATGACCTGCCAGATCATGACCGATTTGCCGGTTTGCCCAACGTCCAAGCCGAATTTCTGGATCGTTCCGGCATAAACGACCTTCGATCCGCCTTCAGCAGGCGTGTAGGTGCACAGCAGGTTCTTCTTCGAGGTTACGATCAGTCCCTGGCCGCCCTCCGAGCCACAGACGAGCTGACCGAGCGTGAAGTAGTTTGCGGCACTTGCCGGGTTGGCGATGGCGGCTACTGCGGCAGCTGCCGCGGCGATCATCGTTTCCCTGAACATGGTTCTCTCCTTTTCGAGTAGCCTGTCGGAAACGGAGTTTCGTCGGGATTGTTCCGCGCTATGCGCGCTCGAAGGAGCGGCGCGGTGCCGTCAATGTCCAGTAAAGGCCTTCCGGCCGAAACTCGATCTCGACCGTGCCGGAGAAGGCCGCAGCGGCGTGATTCTTGATGATTGTCGTGCCGAAACCCGAACCCTCGGGTGGCCGTGTGGCCGGGCCGTCACGTTCCTCCCATGTAAAAAGAACGAGGGGTTCCTTGCGGGCCTCATCCTGCGCCTCCCGCCAGCTCAGGCGAACGCGGCCGTGGGGGACGGAAAGGGCTCCGTACTTGACCGAGTTGGTCGCCAGTTCATGCAAGACGAGGCCAAGATTCTGAACGGCGTCCGGCTTGAGGGTGAAGTCCTTGCCCGAGATTTCGACCTGCTCGGTTGTCTGCGGAAAGCTCTTGAAGTGGATATCGATCACCCTGCGCAGCGATGCCCCCGCCCACTGTTCGCTGGTGAGCAGATCGATCGAGCGGGAGAGTCCGTCAAGGCGGTCAGCGACGGC
The DNA here is from genome assembly GCF_019511525.1 of Rhizobium cauense. GTDB lineage: Bacteria > Pseudomonadota > Alphaproteobacteria > Rhizobiales > Rhizobiaceae > Rhizobium > Rhizobium cauense. The sequence continues at coordinate 38,380 of NZ_JAEUAT010000012.1, forward strand.
AGCTTGATATGCCGGCACGCTGTCTGCTCCCTTGGCGACCTGCCGCATCATCGCCTGTACCAGCGCCAGCAGGTTCTTGGTGCGGTGCACGAGTTCATTCATCACAAAGTGCAGGCGGTCTTCCGTCTGGCTGCGATCGAAAGAAGCGTTGGAGAGTGCAACAGCGACCTGGTTGGCCTCGATGACACTGGTTTCGACCGGCGCAACGATGTGTCCTTCGCCCATGCGGTTGGCCATGTCGGCGATCGAGCGGATCGTCAGGCGGACCTGGCGGGCAACGACGTACGCCGCCAGTATTGCAAGAAGCATCAGCGCGACGCCGCCGATAACCAGGAAGCGCCATGTCGTCAGGATGGACGACTGCGCCGTGGCAACCGGCCCCCATATCACGGCCTTCCAGGACCAGCCGGGGATTTGCGCATAGCCGAGCATCGCTTTCGGCATGATCTGCTTGTCTTCGTAAACGCCGTTCGAGTTGACGAGAGACGGCAGGATGCTCGGATTGAAAGGCTGGCCGAAAGCAATGTTGGTGGCGCCCGCGGAGGCGACGACATGGCCGCTCTGATCGATGACAGCGGCAGACCAGTCGTTCGGCAGGCCTTCGGTGGTGACGAGCTTCGCAAGATCCCTGGCATTCTGTGTGATGATCAATGCACGGACGGAGCCAACCTTTAGCGGCATTGTGACGTTGTAGACAAACTCGCCGCTCGTCCGTCCCATGAACACATCCGAGGCTTCGATTCGTCCGGACTTGATGGCTGCTTCGACGGATGGGAGATTGCCGGCCTTGCCCAGCGGCTCACCAAAGTCGCGGCGGGTGTTCAAGAGTTGCTGGCCGGTTTCATCGACGGCGATCACGTATAGGTTGTCCGCGCGCAGGGCTGTTTCCGTTCGCGCATGGAAGGATCCGAAATCGTTGCTCTCCAGTTCCGGTGAGCTGGATAGCAACCTTAGGGTTGTAGCCATGTCCTGCAGCTGGCGATCGATGGATCGAGCGAGAGCGGTTGCATCCTGGGCTGTTTCACGCTTCAAAATCGAGCGCTGGTTGTCTTCCAGCTGCGCCAGCAAAAGCGCCACGAGTGCGAAAATTGGTAGCGCGGTCGCAACTGCCATCGCGATCAGGTATGTCCCGATCGACGCCTTTGGGAAGAAGCGGAAGCGGCGCTTCATGAGCCCACACTCCGTCCGTCTACGCGGCCTAAGGAGCCGCTGCGCCCATTGTTTTCAGGCATGAAAGCAAAAAACTCGACCACCCCAATTGCCCTCAGTGCGCCCGGATTTCCCGATAGCCTGCTATCGAAAACGAAGGCATGTTAGGGACAGGCGCCGCCGCTTGCAACATACTAAAACATGTCGGCTGGCAATTGACGAAATTTCTGCTCGGCCGTTGCATCGATCGCACGCACGGTCGCGAGGGCTGGGCTCGCACCCCCCTGCAAAAACTCGTTAAACGCGAGTAGGCGCCGTGTGGTGTCAAGCTTGACCCGGAACGCGTTTCGGAGGTCAGCCGCCATTGCCAACGAGCAGGGCGGCCGTCCTTGGACGACTGGCCGCCGTCTCGGCGTGCTATGCTCAGCCGGTGGTGGCTACGCCTACGCGAGCCAGGCCGTCTTTCGCCGGCTGGTACTTCGGATCGAGGCCGACCGCATGGCGGTAGGATTTCGCTGCCTTGTCCTTCTGGCCGCGGCGCTCATAGACAAGCGCCTGGTTGGCCCAGGACTCGGCAACGTTTCCGTTGAGCTCGATCGCGTGGTTGAAATCGGCGAACGCGTTGTCGTCGTCGTTCAGCGCGATATAGGAAATGCCGCGGCCGTTGTAAGGCTCCGGTGCGTTCGGAGAGAGCGAGATCGCCTTCGAGAAGTCGTCGATCGCCTTGTCCTGCTGATTGCGCTTCTGGTAGATCAGGCCGCGATTGTGATAGGCGCGACCGTCGGTCGTGCCGTTCTGGATTGCGGTGTTGAAATCGTTGAAGGCGGCATCGTCCTGGCCGGCGGAGCGGTAGACGTTACCACGGCCGATCAATGCCACGTCATAGTTCGGATTGATCTGCAGCGCGGAATTGTAATCCTGGATCGCCTGTTGCTGCTGACCCATGTTGCGATAAACCAGGGCGCGGTTGGCGTAGGCCTGATAGAAGCGCGGGTTGATCTGCAGAGCCTTGTTGAAGTCGTTCAGCGCCGCGCGGAAGTCTCCGCCGCGACCGTAGGCGGAGCCACGGACGTTGTAGCCTTCCGGATCCTGTGGATTGGCGTTGATGACCGAGGTCAGCGACGCGATGTTTTCCTGCGACCCCTGCGCCTTGTCGATGCTGATAACAGCATCGGTCGTGTTGCTTGTCGTGCAGCCAGCAAGGCCTAGCGCGGTGACGATAGCGAAAACCGGTAGAACAGCGATTTTCGACGAACGCAGAGAGCGGGTCTTGGTGATGTCAGCCATGCGGGCTCGTTTTCCCCCAGTGCAGCCGGTCCGTTTCAAGGACGGGCAAGCTTCAGCAGCAATTAAAAAGGCGGTGGCGAATAGATCGCCCCCGCCAACATGCATCTGAAAACGTCGAAATAACGACAGCAACGCTTAGCGTGCGACGAGACCTTCGCGCTGTGCCCGCTTGCGAGCCAGCTTGCGAACACGACGAACGGCTTCGGCCTTCTCGCGAGCACGCTTCTGCGACGGCTTTTCGTAGTAGTCGCGCATCTTCATTTCGCGGAAAATACCTTCGCGCTGCATCTTCTTCTTGAGAGCGCGGAGAGCCTGATCGACATTGTTATCGCGGACAAGTACCTGCACGAGAATCACGTTCCTTTGGTTTGGTTGGTGCCGGCGTCGGCAAGGCGCCAGAGGCAAAAAAATATACGGTTCGCGCGGCCGGAGCCTTGCGATTGAGGATGCGGATAGCAGAATGGCGGGGGGAAGTCCATATGTTTTGGCACTTCCTTGTCCAAAAACCGGATTCAACCACGGTGAAATGAACTTTTTTATCGCTGCCCGACGTGGTCCTTAGCGTAGCTAGTCCGCGAAGGGGACGGAAGGCGAGGTGCCGGGCGAGCCGGTTCGCACCGTGTTGATCGGCTTCTTGCCTTGTTTATCGCAGGGTTTGCTCTATATGTATCGGTTATCGACTGTTGGTTGTGACCTTTGTCAAGGAGCCCGGAGCTCCGTCAGATTTCCTCTCAAAAATCGAGCAAGGCCTTGTGAATGAACGCATGGCAGTAACGACCATTGAAAGGAGATCGTTATGAATTCAGGTACAGTTAAGTGGTTCAACAGCACCAAGGGCTTCGGCTTCATTCAGCTGGACGATGGGAGCACGGACGTTTTCGTTCACATTTCCGCTGTTGAGCGCGCTGGTCTCGGCAACCTGTCCGACGGCCAGAAGGTGACCTATGACCTCGTTCGCGACAAGAAGTCCGGCAAGAATTCTGCCGACAACCTGCGCGCAGCCTAATTCTCATTCGGCCCGGCTGACCACGGATGTACTGGCAGCTGAGAGCCTGATGGCGAAGGTCGGGGTTGAACCCGGCCTTTATGCTTTTGATGACTAAGAAGGTTTGGTGAAACCAAATGGAACGAATGCCGAGATACGCTGTCGGCGACAATATCGTCTTGAAAGACGGGTTTGTCCGTACCGAAGCAACGGCCAGGACCTGCAAGATTGCAGCAGTTCTTCCGTCTGATGGCAGTCGCCCGCAATATCGGGTTCGATTCGAGGGCGAAAACTTCGAGCGGCGGATACTTGAGAGCGATATTGATATCAACGAATCCGCACCTCCGGCACCGAGTGTTGCCGCCGTTACCGATATCCAGGGAGGGTCCTGGTTGAAAACCTCAAGCATCAGAGTGCGGAAGTAGTTCCCAGGCTGACCAACCGGCAAACGTGTTTGCCCCAAGAAAGGAATTGAATTTGCAAGTTCTCGTTCGAGACAACAACGTCGATCAGGCGCTTCGCGTCCTCAAGAAAAAAATGCAGCGTGAAGGCCTGTTCCGCGAGTTCAAGGCGCGCAGCGCTTACGAAAAGCCATCCGAGAAGCGCGTTCGCGAGAAGGCCGAAGCGGTTCGCCGCCAGCGCAAGCTTCAGCGCAAGCAGCTTCAGCGGGAAGGTCTGCTTCCGGCTCCAAAGAAGGCCGTCCGTCCGGCGCGCTGAACCGCGTCGAGCGGGCTCCGTCCAGATAATAGAGAGAGCAGATGACTTCAAAAGATGAATTCTTTAATCCGGCCAAGCTCTCTCCGCGCGACAAGGCAGCTGCAACCGATACGACAGCGAGAGCAATCATCACGGCGGAAGCCGAAGCCCGGGAAAAGAAGACGGAGAAGCTGAGGGCATTGCGCCTGCAGCAGGAAGCCGAAGCACCGACCGCCGCCCCTGCAAAGAAGCGGCGGACCGCGCCCAAGTCGGCTTCATCCTCCTGACAGCCTCGCGCTTTCGCGCGAGGGCTTCCTATCGATGCCGTCTAGTCAGCTCAGCTCTCTGAGCGTGGAGACGTTTGCAGATGGCTCGAAGCAGGCGTGCAAGCACTACTGCGCCGTGACCTGCTGAAGCGTCGGCACCATTTCCACGGCCGGCGGATTCCATTTTCCTGTCAGGGCTTCGCTCTTCGGCCCATAAAGGCGCATGGTCAGGTTGAACGGTCCCGCGGGCGCCGGCAGCCAGTTGGCTTCCATTTGCTCGCCAGGGCTCTTGTTCTGGAAATAGAGATCGAGCGAGCCGTCGGCGTTGTAGTCAAATGGCATCCAGCTGCTGACGGCAAACCGGTTCAGGCTGTTGCCGACCTGGAATCCCTCGGGATCATAGAGCGTGATGGACCAGAACGCCTTGACCGGCGGTATGCTCTCCTTGTCGAAGTGGATCTTGTAACTGTTCTCTCCGTTCAGCGGGTTTCCTTTCGCGTCACCGAGGTTCAGCGGATAGATCGCGTCTTCCGGCAGGTTCGCGCCAAGCCCGAGCTGCGCGACGATCGCCCGCTTCAGGTAGTAGTTGCCATAGACACCCATGGTGTCGGTGTTCATTGACCAGTTGTTGGCAACGCGAGCGAGCGTCGGGACTTTCCACTCCATCAGCTTTTGTGCTGCGGCCGGTACATCCTTCAAAGCGGCGGCGACGTCGGGTGCGATCTTGGTCTTATCGAAGCTCTTTCCCGGTTCGATCCCGATTTGCTTCATCCGGCTGATGATCGGCTGATCGGTGATATGCGGCGGATTGACCTTCATCACCTCGGCTGCATAGGCAAAGAAATCCTCTGCCGTCATCCCGTCCACTGTCTTCTTTGGTGGGGTTTTCATGTCGATATCAGGATTGATCGTAACCTTCACTGGCTCAACCGTCTTGCCCCATTGCGACAGCGGCGTCACCGTATAACCAGCCTGGATCTTGTGAACGGCGTCGTAGTCAGACGGTCCATCCGTCTTCGTGCGTCCGATGACCCATACATAGGGCGTCGGTGCATCGATCCGTTGTGTTCCGGCGGGAAGCTCCTTGCCCGTCCACCCGGGGGGGACAACGGCGAAGTCGGCCTTTGCGGTGCCGGTCGTGCGCCAGCCCGGCGAGGCGAACACATCGCTCCACATGTCCAGCATGGGCAGGAGATAGTAGCGCCCATTGGTGTCAGGGGCCGAGACGATCATCGGCTCCTTCGTCATATCGAGCCAGGCGACTGAGTAGAGCGTGTCGAAATTCGGCCGGACGACATCCCTGAATTCCGCGGTCGGAAACTGCGGGACGTTGGTGAACATGTTAGCAGGGCCGCGCCCCATGGTCTTGCCAGCTTCGATGTTGGTTGCCTGCGCGCGGGTCACGTCCATGGTGACCAATGGATACAGGTAAAGATAGGCATCCACGCCGATTGCTGACGCTTCCTCCTTTGTGAGCGCGTCCTCGGCGACAGCCGGGCTGCCAAGACATACTCCCGACAACAAAAGACCAAGAGCGAGCGTGATGAAATGCGATTGCATGACGAATCCTCCCAGAGACCGGGATCGCGAGCGTCGTGTCCCGCGCCGGTCTGTTTCAGCTGATGCCAGATCGGATAGCGACCCATATGCGTGCCGCCGTCTGGCTCATGAATGTTGTCTGCTGCAAACGCGAAACCCCCTCAAGGCGCACAGGCGCCCACGCAGCGCATGAACTATGCGCCCAAAAATTGTAAGTGCAATACTTCTAAATTAACTAGATCGCGAACATGGGTATTCTCGGCTGGTCTTCGGTAGCGCACTGGCAGCCAGGTCCCCCAAGGAGAAACGGGCGAGCGCATTCATTCTCGCCCAGTGTCAAAACAAAAGCCGGTCCGCGTCGCAAAAGAAACGTTGTGCCGCTTTTGGATTTGCGATTTGTATGGCCGACGAGAAGGGATCTTTCCCCGAAGGAGATGAAGGCGGATGCGCAGATACTCGGTTTTTGCCGTGGCAAGGGAGGCCCTCAGAGGCCACAAGGGCTGGGAGAAGCAGTGGACTTCGCCGGAACCGCGCGCCGAATACGACGTCATCATCATCGGCGGCGGCGGGCATGGACTGGGCGCGGCCTATTACCTTGCCAAGGAGCACGGCATCACCAATGTCGCGGTGCTCGAAAAGGGCTGGCTCGGCGGCGGGAACACAGGTCGTAATACGACCATCATCCGCTCGAACTATCTCTATGAAGAGAGCATGCACATCTACGAGCATTCGATGAAGCTCTGGGAGAACCTTTCGCAGGATCTCAACTACAATGTCATGTATTCTCCGCGCGGTGTGATGATGCTGTCGCACAATGTGCACGACCAGCAGTCCTTCAAGCGCCATATCCACGCCAACCGCCTATACGGCATCGACAATGAATGGCTGACGCCCGAACAGGCCAAGGCTTATTGTCCGCCGCTCGATATCTCCGCCAGCGCCCGCTATCCGATCAACGGCGCAGCGCTTCAGCGCCGCGGCGGTACGGCGCGTCACGACGCGGTCGCCTGGGGCTATGCGCGTGCCGCGTCCGATCGCGGCGTCCACATCATCCAGAACTGTGAAGTCACCGGCATCCGCCGTGGTCCCGATGGTCGGGTCACCGGTGTCGAGACCAATCGCGGCTTCATCGGCGCCAGGAAGGTCGGCGTCTCGGCCGCCGGCCACACGACGACGGTCATGAAGATGGCCGATGTGCGCGTGCCGCTGCAATCGAGCCCGCTGCAGGCGCTGGTCTCCGAACCGCTGAAGCCGATCTTCCCCTGCGTGGTCATGTCCAACACGGTGCATGCCTACATCTCGCAGTCCGACAAGGGCGAGCTCGTCATCGGCGCCGGCACCGACCAGTACAATTCCTACAGCCAGACCGGCGGGCTACAGATCATCACGCATACGCTCGATGCCATCTGCGAGCTCTTCCCGATGTTCCGCCGCGTCAAGATGATGCGCCAGTGGGGCGGGATCGTCGACAACACGCCGGATCGTTCGGCGATCCAGTCGAAGACGCCGGTTCCGGGCCTCTACGTCAACTGCGGCTGGGGCACCGGCGGCTTCAAGGCGACGCCGGGTTCGGCCAATCTCTTCGCGCACCTCATCGCCCGCGACGAGGCGCACCAGTTCAATGCCGGCCTGACGCTGGACCGCTTCCGCACCGGCCGTCTGATCGACGAAGCCGCCGCCGCCGCCGTCGCGCACTGACACGAGGACACCATGCTTCTTATCTACTGCCCATACTGTCAGGAAGAGCGCTCCGAGCTCGAGTTCCGCGGTGCCGGTGATGCCCATATCGCTCGCCCTGAAAACATCGCAGGCATCTCCGACGAGGCGTTCGAGGAATATTTCTTCCTGCGCGACAACCCCAAGGGGCTGATCTTCGAACGCTGGCGCCATCAGCATGGTTGCGGTCGTTTCTTCAACGCGGCGCGCGACACGATCAGCGACAAGTTCATCATGACCTACAAGGCAGGCGAGCCGAAGCCAACGATCGGCGAAGCCGCCGTTCCGCATGCTCCCGTCGAGACCTACGAACAGCTCGAAGGAGAAGCACAATGAGCGGCACGAATCGTATCGCTGGCAAGGGCCGCCTGACGCCCGCCAGAACCGCGCGCTTCACCTTCGATGGCAAGAGCTACACGGCGCTCGAGGGCGATACCGTCGCCTCGGCGCTGATCGCCAACAACATCCATCTGGTCGGCCGTTCGTTCAAGTATCACCGCCCGCGCGGCATTCTTTCGGCCGGTGCCGAAGAGCCGAACGCGCTGATCGACGTTGCGCGCGACAGCGCCCGCAAGCAGCCGAACGTGCGCGCCACGGTGCAGGAAGTGTTCGACGGCATGATCGTCGAATCGCAGAACCGCTTCCCGTCGCTCTCCTTCGATATCGGCGGCATCAACAATCTGATGTCCCCCTTCTTCGCGGCCGGCTTCTACTACAAGACCTTCATGTGGCCGAAGGCTGCCTGGAAGCATGTCTATGAGCCGATGATCCGCCGCGCCGCCGGTCTCGGCGTTGCGCCGAAGGAGGCCGATCCGGATCACTATGCCGGCCGTTACGCGCATTGCGACGTGCTGGTCGTGGGCGCCGGCGTTGCCGGTCTTTCGGCCGCACTAGCCGCAGCTCAGGCCGGCGCGAAGGTGATCCTCTGCGACGAGCAGGCGGATGTCGGCGGCGCTCTTCGCTATGACAGCGGCGTCAAGATCGACGGCCTTTCCGGCTACGAGTGGGCGCAGAAGACGGTTGCCACGCTGAAGGCGATGGACAATGTGCAGGTTCTCATCCGCACCACCGCCTTCGGCTACTACAATCACAACTTCATAGGCCTCGCCGAGCGCGTGACCGACCACGTCGCAAATCCTGGCCGCCACCTGCCGCGCGAGCGTCTGTGGCAGCTGCGCGCCAAGCGCGTCATCCTCGCCAACGGCGCGATCGAGCGCCACATGGTGTTCCCGAACAATGACCGTCCGGGCATCATGCTGGCATCGGCCGCGCGCATGTACCTCAACCAGTACGGCGTCGCCGTCGGCCAGAAGGTTGGCGTCTATACGGCCCATGACTCGGCCTATGAGGCGGCCTTCGACCTGAAGCGATCAGGTGTCGAGATCGCCGCGATCGTCGATTGCAGGCAGACGCCGGGCGCGGCCGTGCTCGCGGAAGCCCGTTCGCTCGGCATCGATGTTCTCGCCGGCCAGTCGGTAATCAATACATCAGGCAAGCTGCGCATCTCGTCGATGACGGTTGCCCGCAACGGCGGCGGCTCGCCGCGCAAGATCGCCATCGATGCGCTGCTGGTTTCGGCCGGCTGGACGCCTTCCGTGCACCTGTTCTCGCAGTCGCGGGGTAAGGTCGCTTTCGAGCCGGAAACGCAGCGCTTCCTGCCCGGCACCTATGCGCAGGATTGCCTCTCCGTCGGCGCCTGCAACGGCACCGACGACCTGCAGCAGACGATCGAGGAATCGCTGGCCGCGGGCGAGCTGATGGCTCAGGCGGCGGGCAAGAAGTCGGGCGGCAAGATCACGATCTCCGCTGAACAGGCGCATCAATGGACCGGTGGGATGATCGGCGCGGCCGAAGGGGCGGGCCCCGAGACCAGCGCCAAGGCGTTCATCGATTTCCAGCACGATGTCTGCGCCAAGGACATCCGGCTTGCGGTGCGCGAGGGTATGCACTCGATCGAGCATATCAAGCGCTTTACCACGAACGGCATGGCCTCCGACCAGGGCAAGCTCTCCAACATGCACGGTCTGGCGATCGCCGCCGAGATGCTGGGCAAGGAGATCCCGCAGGTCGGCCTCACCACCTTCCGCGCACCCTATACGCCCGTTACCTACGGCACGCTGATCGCGCACTCGCGCGGCGATTTGTTCGACCCGTCCCGCAAGACGCCGCTGCACCAGTGGGAAGAGGCCCACGGCGCGGTGTTCGAGGATGTCGGCAACTGGAAGCGTGCGTGGTTCTATCCACGATCAGGCGAAACCATGCACCAGGCGGTCGCCCGCGAGTGCAAGACGGCACGCGAGGTCGCCGGCGTGTTTGATGCCTCGACGCTCGGCAAGATCGAGGTCGTCGGACCCGATGCCGCCGCGTTCATGAACCTGATGTATACCAATGCCTGGGATACGCTGAAGCCCGGCAAGTGCCGCTACGGCATCATGACCCGCGAGGACGGCTTCGTTTATGACGACGGCGTGGTCGGGCGACTGGCCGACGACCGCTTCCATGTGACGACGACGACGGGCGGCGCGCCGCGTGTCCTCAACCACATGGAAGACTACCTGCAGACCGAATTCCCGCATCTCAAGGTGTGGTTGACCTCGGTGACCGAGCAGTGGGCCGTCATCGCCGTGCAGGGCCCGAAGGCGCGCGAGATCATCGCGCCGCTGGTCGAAGGCGTCGATATCTCCAACGAGGCCTTCCCGCATATGAGCGTTGCCGAGTGCACGGTCATGGGCGTACCGGCGCGGCTGTTCCGCGTGTCGTTCACCGGCGAGGTCGGCTTCGAAATCAACGTGCCGGCCGATTACGGCCAGTCAGTGCTCGAAGCCGTCTGGGCCAATGCCGAGCCGCTCGGCGCTTGCGTCTACGGCACCGAGACGATGCACGTGCTGCGCGCGGAGAAGGGCTATATCATCGTCGGACAGGATACGGACGGCACGGTTACGCCTGACGATGCCGGCCTCAATTGGGCCGTGTCGAAGAAGAAGACCGACTTCGTCGGCATTCGCGGGCTGAAGCGGCCGGATCTGGTGAAGGAAGGCCGCAAGCAGCTGGTCGGTCTCGTGACCAAGGATCCCAAGCTCGTGCTCGAAGAGGGGGCGCAGATCGTCGCCAACCCGAACGAGCCGAAGCCGATGACGATGCTCGGCCACGTGACCTCGTCCTACTGGTCGGAAAACCTCGGCAAGTCGATCGCGTTCGCGCTGGTCGCAGGCGGGCGCAATCGGATGGGGCAAACGCTCTATGTGCCGATGCCTGACAAGACGATCGCGGTCGAGGTTGTTGACATGGTGTTCTTTGACAAGGAAGGAGGCCGCATCAATGGCTGATTCGGCAGTTCGCAAGTCGGTGCTCTCAGGTCGTCACGGCGGCTCGGCCGCGGTACGGCTGACGCCGGCACCGGCAGCAACCAGCGTGGCGCTTCGCGCGCCGGCGGAGTCTCTGAAGGCTCTTTCCTCAGCCCTCGGTGTGAAGGTTCCCGCTACTCCGAAAACGTCAGGGCGCAAGGAAGGCCGCGCGGCCCTCTGGCTCGGCCCGGATGAATGGCTTGTCATCGACGAGTCCGGTGCAGACCTGATGGCGCCGCTAGCCAAGTCAGGCGTTCTGCATTCGGCAACCGACGTTTCGCACCGCAACGTCGCAATCATCGTGTCCGGCCCGGGTGCCGAGGCGACGATTTCCGCCGGCTGCCCGCAGGATCTGTCGCTTGAGGCCTTCCCCGTCGGTGCGTGCTCACGCACGATTTTCGGCAAGGCCGAGATCGTGCTCTTCCGCACCGAGGACGATACGTTCCGCGTCGAGTGCTGGCGCTCGTTTGCAGATTTCGTATTCGGCCTGCTGGCTGAGGGCGCCGAAGACGCAGCGCACTAAGCGTCACCAAGCTGCAATTGCCCATCGGGGGACGGTGCTCTTGCGCCGTCCCCCGATCAGCTTCACGTTGCAGGATTGCCGACATTCGTGTCATCATCCGCTGGGCGCAGTCCTTGTCGGAGCGCCATCGCGACGAATGCGGGGTGTCTTCGATGATGCTGCATCACGTTTCCATTGCCGTTACGGATATCGACCGTTCGATCGCCTTCTATCGCGACGTCTTTGGTCTCGAGCAGATCGCGCGGCCGCCGTTCAGTACCGTGGGCGCGTGGTTCGCCTGCGGGGCGCTACAGGTCCACCTCATCGTCAATCCGACCGGTACCTTCCGGGACGTCGCGACAATAGATACTGCGGACGGACATTTCGCGTTCCGCACCGATGACTTCGAGGGATGCATCCGCGACCTTGCAGCCAAGGGCTTTCGCGAGGATGTGCCCGAGGGTGATCCATGGCGCTTGCGCCTCAGGCGCGATGGGCCGGCTGGCTTTCCGCAAGCCTATCTGCTCGATCCAGATCGCAACATCGTCGAAATCAACGGTGCGCCATAGCGACTTGCCCCCGGCTAAATGTCTGTTGCGGTTGGGCTCTCTGAGCGGCTAGTTTGCGCACAGCTGTTCCTGGGAGGAGTTCATGAAGATACGCGCTGCGGTTTTGCGCCAATCGCCGGTCGCACCGCCATTTCGGGCCAGCCAGCCGCTCTCCATCGAGGAGATCGAGCTAGCGCCGCCCGGACAGGACGAGATTCTCGTGCGCATCGGCGCAGCCGGGCTCTGCCATTCCGACCTTTCCGTGATCAATGGCGACAGGCCACGACCGGTGCCGATGGCGCTTGGCCATGAGGCCGCGGGTAGAGTGGAAGCGGTCGGAGCCGGTGTGACGGATCTGACGCCCGGTGACCATGTCGTGATGAGCTTCATGCCGAGCTGCGGCCACTGCCTGCCCTGCGCCGAAGGACGACCTGCTCTGTGCATTCCCGGCGCCGACGCCAACGGCAAGGGCACGCTGCTATCGGGCGCGCGACGGCTGAGCTGCGAGGAGGTCCCGATCCATCATCATCTCGGCGTCTCTGGCTTTGCGACCCACGCCGTCGTTTCCCGTCATTCGGCGATCCGCATCGATGCCGATATCCCCTTCACCCACGCCGCGCTGTTCGGTTGCGCCGTGCTGACGGGCGTTGGCGCAGTAGTGAACACCTGCCGGGTCCAGCCGGGCCAGACTGTCGCCGTTGTCGGCCTCGGAGGTGTCGGATTGGCCGCGGTGCTCGGTGCGTTGGCATCGGGTGCCGAGCGGATCGTCGCCGTCGATCTTTCGCCGGAAAAGCTCAGGATTGCGCTTTCGCTCGGTGCGACCGATGCCTTCAACGCCAGTGACCCTGGTGTGGTCGAGCAGATCCGCGAGGCGACCGCGGGCGGCGTCGATCATGCGCTTGAGATGGCCGGGGCCGTCAAGGCCTTCGACCTCGCCTACCGTATCACTCGACGCGGCGGCACGACGGCCACTGCGGGGCTCGCCAATCCATCAAGCCAGTTTGCGATCCCCGCCGTCAGCCTCGTTGCCGAGGAACGGCGCGTGCTCGGCAGTTATCTCGGCAGCTGCGTGCCGAGCCGGGATATTCCGCGTTTTGTCGGGCTCTTCAGGCGCGGAAAGCTGCCGGTGGACCGTTTGCTGTCGTCAACCGGGCCGTTGGAGGAAATCAACGAAGCGTTCGACCGGTTGCATGCTGGCGAGGTGATCCGGCATGTGATCGATTTCGATGGCACGGTCTTCTAAAGCGCGTCGCGATCTTTCAGATTCGCTCGTGCGCTTCAGCTCATTGTTTTCTCGCATGTCTTTATCCCGAAACCGGTGACCACTTTCGGGAGACATGCTTTAGGCGTCTTCGGGCCGATCTTTGGGATCGAACTGGCTGATGGTGAGCCATCGCGCGGTGAGCGCCGGCTTCTTCTCATTCTCGATCTCGATCGAGACGTCATAGGTCATCATCAGCATGCCTGCGCCGCGGAAGCGGGCTTCGGCGAGGACAAAGTGGGTACGGATGCGCGCGCCCGATTTGACCGGGGAGAGGAAGCGAACATTCTCGAAGCCGTAGTTGATGCCCATGGTCTGCTCGCGGATCTTGGGCAGGCCGTTGTAGTTCATTGTCGAAAGCAGCGAGAGTGTGAGGAAGCCATGGGCGATCGTGCCGCCGAATGGGCTGCTGGCAGCGCGCTCCGGATCGACATGAATGTATTGATGGTCGTTGGTTGCATGCGCGAACGCATCGATCATTGGTTGATCGACGACAATCCAGTCCGAGAGGCCGGTTTCAGTGCCGACCATCCCTTTCACGTCCGCGAGCGAGATTTCCTTGACCATTGATTCCTCATGAAAAAGCGGAAGCGCAAGCCTTACAACGGGATTGTGACGATTACGACAAGGAATTGCAGGAGGGAAGCGGCCACATCAACTTTCGAGATAGAAAGTGACCGAGCGGCGCGGCACGATGGCCGACGTTACGGACTTCTTCGCGGCATCCGGGGCCAGATGCCGCCATGAGGACGGTCCCGGCAGCGCAAAGATCTCCTCGCCGCCTGAGCGATTGAATAGCACCGCCAGCCGAGTCGCCTTGCTGGTTAGGCCGTCGCGCGTCGAAAGCACCATGCCGAGCGTCGAAAAGTTCGGCGTTTCCCACTCCTGTACGGTCATCGGCCGGCCGGAGGGTGAAATCCACTCGACATCGCCGTTGCCGTTCAGGAAGCTCATTTCCGAGAAGACGGAGAAGCGTTTGCGCAACCCGGAGAGGAAGGCGGTATGGGCGATGAGTTCGTCATCAAGCGTTGCCCAGTCGACCCAGGTGATCTCGTTGTCCTGGCAATAGGCATTGTTGTTGCCGCGCTGAGTGCGGCCGGCCTCGTCACCTGATGTCAGCATGATGCTGCCGCGCGTGGCGAAGAGCGTGCCGAGAAGCGCTTTCAGGTCGTCGCGGCGCCTGCGGATGATGTCGGGGTAGCGGGTCTCGCCTTCGATGCCGTTGTTCCAAGAATGATTTTCGTTGTGGCCGTCGCGGTTTTGCTCGCCGTTCGCCTCGTTGTGCTTGCCGCTGTACGACACGAGATCCCTCAACGTGAAACCGTCGTGGGCGGCGAGGAAATTGACGCTGCGCGTCTCCTTTCCACCGTTGCGGCCAAAGATATCGGAGGATCCCGCAAGCGCGGTCGCCAGTGGACCTGTTTTCCAGTCATCGCCGCGCCAGTAGCACCTGACGTCGTCGCGCACGCGATCGTTCCATTCGAGGAAGGGCGCCGGGAAATTGCCGAGCTGGTAGCCGCCGGGGCCGATGTCCCAGGGTTCAGATATCATCACGCGATCCGCCAGTACGTCGTCGGCGAGCATCGCGCTCAGGGTTTCCCCATCTGGCTCGAAGCCATTTGTCGTGCGCCCGAGCACAGGGGCGAGGTCGAAACGGAAGCCGTCGATGCCCGCACCGAGCACGAAATGCCTGAGGCTGTCGATGATCAGCTGCCTGACATAGGGGTGATCGCAGGCGACAGTGTTGCCGGTGCCGGTGTCGTTGACCAGATCGCCGGGGCGACCGGGCAAATGGCGATAGAAAGAAAGATTGTCGAGACCGCGCAACGATAGCGTCGTGCCGAAGCGATCGCTTTCGCCCGTGTGGTTGAAGACGAGATCGAGGATGACCGCAATGCCTTCGACGTGGAGCCTTGCGACCGTGTCGCGCAGCTCCGCCATGCCGCCGGGCACGAGCCGCGGATCGAGAGCCATGAAGGCGACGGGGTTGTAGCCCCAGCCGTTTTTGAGGCCGAGTGGCGGCAAATGGCGCTCATCGATCCAGGCTGTGATCGGCATGAGCTCCAACGCATCGACGCCGATGCGCTTGAGGTGGGCGATCACGGAGGGATGCGCCAGAGCGGCGACCGTGCCACGCTGCGCTTCGGGAATGTCCGGGTGCAGCATCGTGAAGGGACGGACGGCGACTTCGTAGATGAAACCGCCCGGTTTAAAAAGCGGTCTCGCCGGCTTCACGCTGATGTCGCGGGTAACGATCGCCTTCGGCACCAGATGCTGCGTTTCGGCACCAAAGGTGCCGAGCAGGGGATCGTAGTGGAACGGGCGGTCGATTTCCTTAGCGTAAGGATCGACCAGCAGCTTAGACGGGTCGAACCAAAGTCCGCTGTCGGGCGCATAGGCGCCGTCGGCGCGGTAACCGTAGCGCACGCCTTCCTTCAATCCGTCAACGAAGAGGCGATGCACATGGTCATCGCCTCGTTCCATCGGCAGGCGGGCCAGCTCCCTGTCGTCATCGCCGAACAGACACAACTCGATCTGTCCGGCGTTATGCGACCAGACGGCGAAATCAACGCCAGTCCCGAAGAGGGTTGCTCCGCCTTGCCGGGATTCGTTCGCCGTCATGCCGTTCCGGTCAGGTAATCACCGAGGGCGCATCGCGCCCGGTGCGGCTCTTGATATCCGCGATCGCTTCCGCGGCAGCGATGAGATCAGCGAGAGCTTCCTGTGTCTCGATGTTGTGTCGGGTGGCGTCCGGCTCGTAGCGCTCGATGTAGACGCGCAGCGTGGCGCCCGACGTTCCCGTACCCGAGAGACGGAAAACGACGCGCGAGCCGCCTTCGAACAGGACGCGAATGCCCTGATGTTCGCTGACCGACTTGTCGACCGGATCGTGATAGGCGAAGTCGTCGGCCTTCTCGACCTTCAGCGGGCCGAAAGTCTTGCCCGGCAGCGAAGCAAGCTGGCTGCGCAGGTTCGCCATCAGGGCGTTTGCGGCGTCGGTGTCCACGCCTTCATAGTCGTGGCGCGAATAGTAGTTGCGGCCGTAGGTCTGCCAGTGCTGGGTGACGATGTCCTGAACGCTCTCGCCGCGAACGGCAAGGATGTTCAGCCACAAGAGAACCGCCCAGAGGCCGTCCTTCTCGCGCACATGGTTCGAGCCCGTGCCGGCGCTTTCCTCGCCGCAGATCGTCGCCATGTTGGCGTCGAGCAGGTTGCCGAAGAACTTCCAGCCGGTCGGCGTCTCGTACATGCCAATACCGCGGCGTTCGGCGACGCGATCGGCAGCGCCTGATGTCGGCATCGAGCGGGCGATGCCCGCCAAGCCGCCGGAATAGCCGGGCGCCAGATTGGCGTTGGCAGCCAGGATTGCCAGGCTGTCGGAGGGGGTGACGAAGATGCCGCGGCCGATGATGAGGTTACGGTCGCCGTCGCCGTCGGAAGCCGCGCCGAAATCGGGCGCATCGTCGCCCATCATCTCGTCGTAGAGTTCCTTGCAGTGAACGGGGTTCGGATCCGGATGGTGGCCACCGAAATCCGGCAGCGGCATGAAATTGCGGACCGAGCCGGACGGGGCGCCGAGACGATTCTCGAAGATTTCCTTGGCATATGGGCCGGTGACAGCGCTCATCGCATCGAAGGCGATGCGGAAGCCGAGGCTGATGAGGTTACGGATCGCGCCGAAGTCGAACAGCTCTTCCATGAGCGCCGTGTAGTCCTCGACGGAATCGAGCACCGACAGGATCATGCCGCCGGGCAGTTCGTCCTTGCCGATGCGGTCGAGGTTCACATCAGCGAAATCGGCGATCTTGTAGGTGTCGATCACTTTGGTGCGCGCGTAGATCGCGTCGGTGATCTTCTCCGGGGCCGGGCCGCCATTGCTGATATTGTACTTGATGCCGAAGTCTTCGGTTGGGCCGCCGGGATTATGGCTGGCCGACAGGATGATGCCGCCGAAGGCCTTGTATTTGCGGATGATGTGCGAGGCTGCCGGGGTCGACAGGATGCCGCCCTTGCCGACGATCACCTTGCCGAAGCCATTGGCGGCGGCCATCTTGATCGCCTTCTGGATGACTTCCCGGTTGTAGTAGCGTCCGTCGCCGCCGATGACGAGGCACTTGCCCTGGAACCCTTCCAGCGAATCGAAGATCGACTGGATGAAGTTCTCGGCATAGTTGGGCTGCTGGAATACCGGAACCTTCTTGCGCAGGCCCGACGTGCCGGGCTTCTGATCCTGGTAGGGCTTAGTGGGTACTGATTTTATCATTTTCTCTCACTTGCCTTTCGGGGCGAGGCTTGAATAGAGGGCAGCGTAGCGCTCGGCGCTCTTTTCCCACGAGACATCCGATTTCATGCCCTGCTTTTGCAATTGGGTCCAGACTTTTTGATCGGCGTAGAGATGTAGCGCTCGGCGGATCGCCTGCAACAGACCTGACGCGGTGACAGGCGAGAATTGTATCCCGGTTGCCACTTTCGCCGCAAGAGCGGCATGGTTGGCATCGATGACGGTGTCGTTCAGCCCGCCGGTGCGGGCGACAATCGGCACGCATCCGTAGCGCAGGCCGTAAAGCTGTGTCAGGCCGCAGGGCTCGAAGCGCGAGGGTATGATGATGGCGTCGCTGCCGGCCTGCATAAGGTGCGACATCGGCTCGTTGTAGCCGATGGAAACGCCGATCCGCCCGGGGTGACGGGCGGCAGCGGCCAGCAGCGACCCTTCGAGCGCGGCGTCTCCGGAGCCAAGAATCGCAAGCTTGCCGCCCATGTCGACGATCTCGTCGGCGGTGGCGGCGATGACGTCCATGCCCTTCTGCCAGGTCAGCCGGCTGATGATGCAAAAGATCGGCGCGTTGTCGTGATGCAGCCCGAAGAATTCCGCGATCGAGGTGCGGTTCTCGGCGCGGCTTTTCAGCGTTGTGCCGTTGTAGTGGGTGTGGACAACCGGATCGGTCGAGGGGTTCCAGACATCGGTGTCGATGCCGTTGACGATGCCGTGGAGCGAATCGATTCGGCTTGCGATGACGCCCTGGAGGCCCATGCCGAACTCGGGTGTCAGGATCTCGCCGGCATAGGAGGGGCTGACAGTCGTGATGGCATGGGCAGTCTTCAGACCGCCCTTGAGGAAGCCGATATTGCCGTAATATTCGATGCTTTCCGTTGCGAAGGCGTGCGGTGGCAGCCGAAGGCCCGGGAATATGTCGGCGCCGAACTGCCCCTGGAACGCGATGTTGTGGATCGTCAGAACGCTGGGCAGTTCCGGCGTCGGGTTGTAGCGCATGTAGACCGAGGTCATCGCTGACTGCCAGTCATGTGTATGGACGAGATCCGGTCGCCAGCCTGGCATCAGTCCGGCGGCGATCTCGGCTCCCGCCAGAGACAGTGCTGCGAAACGGCGCCAGTTGTCGGGATAGTCTTTGCCGGTGGCGTCGAGATAGGGGCCGCCCGAGCGGTCGTAATAGGCGGGAGCATCGAGCACGAGGATATCGAGCCCGTCGTGCTTGACTTCGAGCACGGTTGCCGGTTCGCCGAGCAGATCGTCGAATTGGAGCCGGACGACAGGATTGCGGATAGCCCTCATGACGGCCGGATACCCCGGCATGAGGGTCTTGGTTTCGATGCCGAAACGCTCAAGAGCGATCGGCAGGGCACCCGCCACATCAGCGAGGCCCCCTGTCTTGACGAGTGGGAAGACTTCGGACGAAACCGAAAGAACTTTCATGTCTCTACAGGCCCAGCTTGTCGATCATCGGTTGGGTAATGAGGCAAATGCCGCCCTCGCTGCGGCGGAAACGCTTGGCATCCAGAACCGGATCCTCGCCGACGATGAGGCCTTCAGGGATCACGACGCCATGGTCGATCACGACGTCTCTGAGCTGGGCGTGCCTTCCGATCTTGACGCTCGGGAGAACAACGGCACCTTCGAGCTTGGAGTAGGAGTTGGCTCGAACGCCGGTGAAGAGGAGGCTCTTGTTCAGCGTCGCGCCCGATATGATGCAGTCGCCCGCCACAACCGAGGAGGTCGCCGAGCCGCGGCGGTCTTCGTCATCATGGACGAACTTCGCCGGCGGCGAGATTTCCGCGTAGGTCCAGATCGGCCAGGACTTGTCGTAGATATCCAGTTCCGGAACAACCGCGGTCAAGTCGATATTGGCCTGCCAATAGGCGTCGATCGTTCCAACATCGCGCCAGTAGGGTTCGTGCTCGAAGTCGGAGCGAACGCAGGATTGCGCGAAGCGATGGGCTACGGCCTTACCGTTCTTGACGATGTGGGGGATGATATCCTTGCCGAAGTCCTTGCTGGAGTTCGGATCAGCCGCGTCGCGACGCAGAGCATCGATCAGGAACTTCGTGTGGAACACGTAGATGCCCATCGAGGCAAGGGCAAAATCCGGCTTGTCGGGAATGGCGGGCGGATCGGCGGGCTTTTCGACGAAATCGATGATCCGGTCGGTACTGTCGACGTGCATGACACCAAAGCCGACGGCTTCCATGCGCGGCACTTCCAGGCAGCCGATGGTGACGTCGGCGCCGGAATCCACATGCTGCTGAAGCATGTATTCGTAGTCCATCTTGTAGACGTGGTCGCCGGCAAGGATGACCATGTACTCGACGCCGTAATCCTCGATGATGTCGATGTTCTGATAGACGGCATCGGCAGTGCCCTCATACCATTGCGTTTCCGAAACGCGCTGGGAGGCCGGCAGAATGTCGAAGCTTTCGTTTCGCTCCGGCCGGAAGAAGTTCCAGCCGCGCTGCATGTGGCGGATCAGCGAATGCGCCTTGTACTGGGTTGCGACGCCGATGCGGCGGATACCTGAGTTCAAGGCATTCGAAAGGGCAAAGTCGATGATGCGCGTCTTGCCGCCGAAGTAGACCGCCGGCTTGGCGCGGCGATCGGTGAGTTCCTTCAGGCGGCTCCCCCGGCCGCCGGCGAGAACATAGGCCATTGCGTCGCGGGCAAGTGGCTGAACACGTTTTTCTACCATTTTTATCCTCCCACCAGTCGTCAGTTCTCAGGTTCAAGCATTATCGTCGCCAGAGGCGGCAAGGTAATCGAGGCGGCGATGCTGCCGCCGGCATTAACGGCCTGAACGCGGCCGCCATTGCCCTTGCCGCTGCCGCCGTAGATATCGGCATCGGTATTCAGGATTTCGCGCCACCGCCCCTCGGTCGGCAGGCGCACGGAATAGTTCTCGCGATAAACCGGCGTCAGGTTGCAGATGACGGCAACGGGCTTTTCGCCGGGCGCCTTGCGAAGCCAGGCAAAGACAGAGTTCTCATGGTCATCGGCGATCAGCCACTCGAACCCGTCGCCTTCGCAATCGCGGGCGTGCAATGCGGGCTTGCTGCGGTAAGTCAGGTTGAGGTCCCGCACCAGGCGACGCATCCCCTCGTGCATGCGGTACTGCAGCAGGTTCCAGTCGAGCGAAGTTGCCTCGTTCCATTCGCTCCATTGCGCGAATTCCTGACCCATGAAAAGCAGCTTCTTGCCTGGATAGCCCCACATGAAGGCGTAATAGGCACGCAGGTTGGCGAACTTCTGCCAGTCGTCGCCCGGCATCTTGGCGATCAGCGAGCCCTTTCCATGCACCACCTCGTCATGGGAGAGCGGCAACACGAAGTTTTCCGAATAGGCGTAGAGCAGGCCGAAGGTCAGCTCGTTGTGATGGTGCTTTCTGTGGATCGGCTCACGGCTCATGTAGGAGAGCGTGTCATGCATGAAGCCCATGTTCCACTTGAAGCCGAAGCCGAGGCCGCCCTCGTGGACAGGCTGCGAGACCTTGGGCCAGGACGTTGATTCCTCGGCGATCGTCATGACGCCGGGATGCTCCGCGTAAATGCGGGTGTTCATGTTCTGCAGGAAACGAACCGCCTCCAGGTTCTCGTTGCCACCGTACTCGTTCGGGATCCATTCGCCGTGCTTGCGCGAGTAGTCGAGGTAGAGCATCGAGGCGACCGCGTCGACACGCAGGCCGTCGAGGTGGAACTTCTCGGCCCAGTAGAGCGCATTGTTGACGAGATAGGAGACGACTTCGGTGCGCCCGAAATTGTAGATCGCCGTATTCCAGTCGGGGTGGAAGCCCTGGCGCGGATCTGCATGTTCGTAAAGTGCGGTGCCGTCGAACCAGCCTAATCCGTGCTCATCGGTCGGAAAATGCGCCGGCACCCAATCAAGGATGACGCCGATGCCGACCTTGTGGCAGCCGTTGACGAAGCGGGCGAAACCCTCGGGCTCGCCGAAGCGGGCGGTGGGGGCATAGAGACCCGTGGTCTGGTATCCCCAGGACGGATCGTAGGGATGCTCGGTAATCGGCAGGAACTCGATATGGGTGAAGCCCATGTCGACGCAGTAGGGGATCAACCTTGAGGCCAGCTCATCCCAGGAGAGAAACGTGCCGTCGTCGCGCCGCTGCCACGAGCCGGCATGAACTTCGTAGATCGAGATCGGCTGGCGGCGTTTGTCCGTCGTCCCCCAGTGCTTCTGATGCGCTTCATCGTCCCATTCCTGCAGCAGCTCCGAGGCCGCGACGGAGGCGGTCTTCGGGCGCAATTCGCTGCGGCGGGCGAATGGATCGGCTTTCAGAGGCAGAAGAACGCCGTCCTGGCCGCGGATTTCGAACTTGTAGGCCACGCCGGTCGGAACGTCGGGGGCAAAGATCTCCCAGATGCCGGCGCCTGAGCGGAAACGCATCACATGGCGGCGACCGTCCCAGCCGTTGAAATCACCGACGACCGAGACGCGCTGCGCATTGGGCGCCCAGACGGCGAAATGGATACCTTGCGCACCCTCATGCTTGATCCAGTGCGCTCCCATCTTGTCGAAGAGACGAAGGTGGGAACCTTCGCGCACGTAATAGTCATCCATCGGCCCTAGGACGGGCCCGAAGCTGTATGGGTCAGTCACCGCCCATTCTGCATCGCCACGCCGGGCACGGTAGCGCACCGGCACCTGCTTGTTGACGGAGACAGTTCCAGCAAAGAACCCGTCCGGGTGTTGCTGCACCAGTTCGCCAACGACGCTGCCATCAAGCGTCATCGCGGTCACTTCTTCAGCACCAGGAATGAAGCATCGGGCAACGTAGGCGCTGCCTGATTTGTGAACGCCGAGGACGGCGAATGGATTGGAATGCGAGCCTGCGAGGATTGCCGCTATCTCGTCTGCCGAAATCTCCCAGGGAAGTCTGACTTCAGGGGTTTTCGGCGTTTTCATCCGGCTCTCCAGATTTCCTTGGCGTATTGCCGTATCGTGCGGTCAGACGAGAACCAACCCATCCGCGCCGTGTTGCAGATCGCTTTCGCGTTCCATACCGAAGGATCGGTCCAGAGCTGATCGACCTCTCGCTGGGCCTGCGCGTAGGCGTCAAAGTCGGCCGCAACCATGAACCAGTCGTGGGCATAGATGCCTTCGATCAACGCCGCGTAGCGGTTTCGGTCGTCGTGCGAGAAGACGCCGGAGCTGATTGCCTGGAGTGCCTGTGACAGTTCACGCGACGCCTCGATGACGGCGCGGGGTTTGTGACCATCGGCACGGGCGGCTGCGACTTCGTCGGCACGCAGGCCGAAGATGACGATGTTATCCTCGCCGACATGATCGCGCATCTCGACATTGGCGCCATCGAGCGTGCCGATCGTCAGCGCGCCGTTCAGCGCAAACTTCATGTTACCGGTGCCGGAGGCTTCCATGCCGGCCGTCGAGATCTGCTCGGACAGGTCGGCAGCGGGCACCATGACTTCCGCCAGCGAAACGTTGTAGTTCGGCACGAAGACGACCTTCAGCAGGCCGCGGACGGCCGGGTCGTTATTGATCGTGCGGGCCACGTCATTGATCAGTTTGATGATCAGCTTGGCGTTGTGGTAGCTCGGCGCCGCCTTGCCGGCGAAAAGTTTTACGCGCGGCACCCAATCCAACTCAGGATGCGATCGGATCTGGTCGTAGAGAGCGACAGCTTCAATGATGTTGAGCAGCTGGCGCTTGTATTCGTGAATGCGCTTGATCTGGATGTCGAACATCGCCGAAGGGTCGAGCTTGATGCCCATGCGTGACGCGACGAGGTTCGACAAGGCCACCTTGTTGGCACGCTTCACTGCCGCGAACTTCTCCTTGAAGCTTGCATCGTTCGCGAACTTGTCGAGCGGCTTCAGCTTCTCGGCATCATCAAGGAAGTCGTCGCCGATGGCCTCGCGGATCAGCGAGGTCAGGCCGGGGTTGCACTGCTGCAGCCAGCGGCGCGGCGTGATGCCGTTCGTCTTGTTGTTGATGCGGTCGGGATAGAGCTTGTGCAGGTCGGCAAAGACCGTGACCTTCATCAGGTCGGTGTGCAGCGCAGAAACGCCGTTGATCGAATGGGCGCCGACAAAGGCGAGATTGCCCATGCGGACACGGCGCTCGCCGCTTTCCTCGATCAGGGAAATCGAGCGAATTTCCGTCTCGGAGAAAAGTTTGGTCTTGCGCGCTTCGAGCAGCACCTTGGCGTTGATCGCGTAGATGATCTGCATATGGCGCGGCAGCAGGCGCTCAAACAGCGGGATCGGCCAGCTTTCCAGCGCTTCGGGAAGGAGCGTGTGGTTGGTGTAGCCGATCGTGCCACGGGTAATATCCCAGGCCTGATCGAATTCGAGGCCATGCACATCGCACAGCAGGCGCATGAGTTCGGCGATGGAGACGGCAGGATGCGTGTCGTTCAGCTGGATTGCCACCTTGTCGGGCAGCGACGTGAAATCGTCATACTGCTGCAGGTGGCGGCGCAGAATGTCCTGCAGGGACGCGGAAGAGAAGAAGAACTCCTGGCGCAGGCGAAGTTCCTGACCGGCCGGCGTCGCGTCGGCGGGATAGAGAACGCGTGTCAGACTTTCGGCCTTGTTGCTTTCGCGAAGCGCGCCGATGTGGTCGCCGGCGTTGAAGGCATCGAGCAGGATCGGGTCGATCGGTTGCGCCGACCAGAGGCGCAGCGTGTTGACGCGCTTGCCGCGCCAGCCGACCACAGGCGTGTCGAAGGCGGCGGCGATGACGCGCTCGGCCGGTTTCCACACATAGCGCGGCTCGCCGTCGGGGCTGTTGACGACATCGACGGTTCCGCCGAAGCCGATTTCGTAGGCGCTTTCGCGACGCTCGAACTCCCAGGGATTGCCGTGCGCCAGCCAGCTCTCCGGCAGCTCCACCTGCCAGCCGTCGGCAAGCTGTTGACGGAAGAGGCCGTGCACATAGCGGATGCCATAGCCGTAGGCGGGGACATCGACGGTCGCCATCGATTCCATGAAGCAGGCGGCAAGGCGGCCAAGGCCGCCGTTGCCAAGCGCGGCATCGGGCTCGAGGCCGGCAATGACTGACACATCGACGCCGAGCGAGGCAAGCGCATCGCGCACCTGCTCCATGAGGCCGAGGTTCGAGACGGCGTCACGCATCAGGCGGCCGATGAGGAATTCGAGGGAGAGGTAATAAACGCGCTTGTCGCCGGTGGCATAGACCTTGCGGGTCGATTCCATCCACTTGTCGATGATACGGTCGCGAATGACGAGGATCGTTGCCGTCAGCCAGTCATGGGGCTTGGCGACCTTCGCGTCCTTGCCGATGCGATAGGTCAGGCGCTCGATGATTTCCTCGGCGAGAATTTCCGGTTTGGAACTGCGCGGCGCGGGAGAGGGGATGGTCGGCTTCGAAACGGTGTTCATCGTCAGTCCTCGCCAATTCTGTTTGGTTTCAGTACGTTATGCCAATTTCAATCGGTTTACCGCGCACTAAAGACGCAGTTTATGCATCGTTACAACGCACTTGCAACAAAGGAATTATCCAAACGAAAAAATTGACGACGCCCGGCGGTTCGCTGCGGAAAGAGCTTGATTTCAATCGGTTTTCCGATTTTGATATGCGCGTTTTCGCAGGCAAACGAAAAGCCGCTCCGGTTTGTTCCGGAGCGGCTTGTTTGTTTGGGTGAGGCTGACTGCTTATTGCGTTAGCAGTGTCTTGCTCGCTGCTGTCTCTTGTCCGATCTTCTGGAACGCGGATATTAGATCGCCCATGCTCTCAGCTTTGAAATAGTAGCCTGCACCACTTGAGCAATCATCGAGTAGTTGCTGCCCGCGGGGCGGCGCCATAAACGCGATCGAATAGATCTTTATGTTCCCCTTGGTGGGGTCTTTCGCATCGGCGCATACACTACGCGTCAAGGTGTCGGAGTTGGTGCTGTTGTTGTTGCCGTCAGTCATGAACACGATGTATTTGGTGAGCTTCGTGTTGCCGGCGGCAGTCTGTATACTTGCCTCTGAGTTCGTGATGTTGTCCTGCAAGCCCTGGTACGCTTTGTTCATCGGTGCGTAGGATTCGGTGCCATTGCCTGCTGAAAGCAGGTTGACGACTTGGCTGCGGGTGTTCGACGTGCCCCAAGAGAACGTGTTCGAAATCCGAACCTTGTCGCTCCAGCCGATCCCGTTTGTCCGACTGTATTTGGCTGGTTTGGAGGGATCTGCCTTGTCGATTTCGTCCAGAAGTAGGTTCGCTGCCGTTTTCAGCGCGTCGATCTTTTTGATGTAGCAGGGGCTGAACTGCGTGATCGTCTTTTTCCCAACCTTCTCGGTGTATTGGTTCCCGTTTTCGTCGTAACGGGTACAACTGGTATTGTTCGGATCAAGCGTGCTCGTCTCGGCCAGCATCGAACCTGATTGATCGAGGACAAGCGTCATAGAAACGGCGCTCCGTTCTTCGCTGATGCCGCTCGTGGTGCTGCTATTGCTGGCGAGTTCCACCGTCTTCTTGCCGAAGACGTTCATCAGGGGCGTCAGGCCCATGTCGTAGGTGGCATTGACGTCAACCTTGTAGCTCTTGCCCGTGGACGTTGTCGTCTCTTTCACCGCTACGGTGGTCTTGTCCTTCAAGGACGCCGCATCGTCGGAACTGAGGTAGTTGGCCATCTGGCCGACGACGAAATCCTTGGCGATGGTCTGGGCCTGTGCGGTGGTGGCCGCTTTCCCACTGGCAAGCGCGGTCGCTGCTGCAAGCGCCGCCGCATCGGAAGCCTCCTGAAGCTGCCGCTGCTGAAGGACCATGTTGGAGAAGTCGATGGCAACACCGGCGGTCCCGATCAGAACCGGTATCACGATGGCCGTCATCATCCCGAAATTGCCGCTGCGATCACTCTGCAGCCGAGACAGGCTCGACTTCAGCGCTTGAAAGGTGCTCATCATGTTCACCTGAGTTAAGTGCCTCAATAGTGCCTACAACATGCTTGAGGACCCTTGAGTTCACCTTTATCCGGTCACTAAAATTGTAACGGAATGTCAGTTTTTTGCGCATGCCGCCTCGGTGGCGGCAGCTATTGAGGGATTTGGTCCCGTGGGCCCCGCCACAGCATGCAGTTCAACTCAGCGGGATGACATCCACGGCCTGAACGGCGCGTTGGCCGCCGTAGCTCTTCAGCACGCCGATGACAGGGGCAACATCGGCATAATCGCGGCCGTAGGCAACGACGATATGGTCGGTGCCGGCCCGGATATTGTTCGTCGGATCCAGTTCGACCCAGCCGATCGTTTCGCCGCACCAGACCCTGACCCAGGCGTGCATGGCGTCGGCGCCCTCCAGCCGTTCCTTGCCGGGCGGCGGAATGGTGCGCAGGAATCCGGAGACATATCCGGCCGGAATGCCGAGGCTGCGTAGCGCAAGGATCATGACATGGGCGAAGTCCTGGCAGACGCCGCGCTTTATCTTGAAGGCTTCAAGTGGAGTCGTGTCGACGGTTGTCGCGTCGGCATCGTACTTGAAATCCCGATGGATTTTCGCACAGAGCGCGGTGGCGATCTGCAGCACGGTCGATGACGGCTCGGCGCTCGCCTTGGCATAGTCCGAGATCGCGCGGGTTTCCGAAAGACGAGGGCTGTCGCCGAGAAAATGGTGCGGGGCGTCGGGCTTCAGCGACCAGATCCCCGCGACCTCGTCCGGGAGCCTGGCCAAAACGGGGGAGAAGTCTGCTGCGATCGAATGGTTCTCTACCTGGACGCGGGCCTGCATGCGGATATCCAGCTTTTCATGCGGAGCGCGCAGCATGAAGGAGGTCGCCGGATGCTCGAAAAAGTCGACAAAGCCGGCCTGTTCGTCCGGCGTCGGCGAGACCTTGATGGAACCGGCGATCAACCGCTGGCGGTTCGGTAGCGACAATGGCATCAGCCGCATGATGTGGCGTGCGCCGGAGGCCGGCGTGTCGTAGATGTAACCCATGTGCAGCGAGAGATCGTAAAGCACCAGGGTCACCCGAGATATGTGTGAGCAAGAAGGTCGGAGAGATGTTCCAGCTCCCGCTCGAGACGGCGGTAGACCTCGACGCTGATCGTCTCCGGGGTCATTACGGCAAGGCCTGAGTGCAATCGCATTGCCTCGCGGTAGAAGGGCGACATCTGGCCGTTGACGAGCGCGTTCGGCAACTGCTCCACCTCGCGGTGGATCTCGTTCATCTGGAAGAGGATCGAGCGAGGGTTGAGCGGATCGAGCGCCAGCAGGTCGGTCACCGTCAGCCGGGCGGTGTTGACGTTGTAGCGGCGGCGATGGGTCATGACGCTGTCGCCGATCTCGAGCAGCATGTCGAGCGCGCCATCAGGGGCGTCGGGCCCGGACATGTGGCCGAGCAGCCGCGTCATGTGCAGGCCGCGCTCGATGTGGCGACCGAGCGAGAGGAAACGCCAGCCGGTGAAGCGATACATGTTTTCATGCACGAGACCGGCGAAGCCCGCAAGCTTGCGCAGCAGGATTGTCATCGCGTGGCTGGCGTCGTCGCCGGGGGAAATGGTCTCGTGAAACCGTCGCGCTGTCTTCGCCAGATCAGTGAGCGCCAGCCAGCCATCCGGCGAGAAACGGTCGCGAATGTTGCTGGCGGAATAGACGGCGCTGTCGATGTTGCGCATCAGCGTATCCGGGACCGCTTCCTCGGTGTCGATGTCGACGGCGGCCAGATAGGCAGTCACATCGGCCAGCAGCGGCTGGTTCGGATCGGCGGCTTCGGCGAAGCGGGCGTGCCAGGCGCGCAGGATGCGCAACGCACCCTCAGCGCGCTCGATGTAGCGACCGAGCCAGAAGAGGTTGTCGGCGGCGCGGCTTGGCAGGCTGCCCGGCATGTTGCGGGTGAAGCTGCCCTCGGCCGGCAAAAGGGTGTGGCGTTCCACCGGCTTGTCACTGACGATCCAGACATCGGCGGCGGCACCGCCCGATTGCATGGCGATGGCCGAAACATCGTCGCTGCCGCCGATACGCGCAAAACCGCCCGGCATGATCTGCCAGCCATTGGCCGTGCGGGCGGCGAAGACGCGAAGCGACATGGGGCGTGGTGTCAGCTTGCCGTCGATCCAGGCCGGGGTCGTCGACAGCGTTACGACTTCCTGACCAGCAAGTTTGGCGCCGTCGGAGTTCAGCCAATCGCCGATGGAGTCCCTGGTCGTGGCACGCAAGGTCGAGCCGAGCACGGATTCGCCCCTGTCATCGAAGAACGGTGCGCGCGAATAGGCTGGACCGATCACCATCTTTTCGATGTTGGCCGCCACATGTTCGCGTTCGCCCTTCTGGCCGCACCACCAGGTCGCTATCGAGGGGAGCTTCAGTTCCTCGCCGAACAGACGACGACAGATGGTCGGCATGAAGGCGAGCAGCGCGCGTGTTTCGATGATGCCGCTGCCGAGCGCATTGACGATGGTCACGCTTTCCGCGCGCAGAGCCTCGACGAGGCCGGGCGTGCCGATATGTGAATTCTGGTTCAGTTCCAGCGGATCTGCATAGGCCGAGTCAAGGCGGCGCCAGAGCACGGTGATCGGCTTCAGGCCAGACACGGTGCGGACCATGACCTTGCCGTTGACGACAGCCAGGTCTTCGCCCTCGAGCAGCATGAAGCCGAGATAGCGGGCGATATAGGCGTGCTCGTAGTAGGTTTCGTTGGCGGGGCCTGGCGTGAGCACGGCGATGCGGTCATCGCCGCTGTGCTTCATGCCCTGCAGCGCATCGCGGAAGGCGCCAAAGAAGGAGGCAAGTCGATGGACCGGCGTTTCCGCGTAAATGTCGGAAAAGGCGCGGGTCGTCGCCACTCGGTTTTCCAGCGCGAAGCCGGCGCCTGATGGAGCCTGAGTGCGGTCGGCGAGCACCCACCAGTTACCATCCGGGCCGCGGCCGATCTCGAAGGCGCAGAAGTGCAGGTAGTGACCGCCGGCCGGCGTGACGCCGACGAGCGGACGCTGGTATTCGGGGTTGGCAGCGATCAGGGCGGGCGGCAGCACGCCTTCAGCGACGAGGCGATTTTGGCCGTAGACATCGGCCACGATCGCTTCCAGGAGGTCGGCGCGCTGGACGAGACCAGCCGAAACCGCCTCCCATTCGCGCGCATCGATAAGGACCGGAACGTGCGAGAGGGGCCAGGAGCGCTCGGCGCTTCCGGTGCTGCCATAGGCCCGGTAGAAAACGCCGGCATCACGCAGGTAACGGTCGGCGCGGGTGAAGCGTTCTGTCAGCTCCTTTTCGGGCATTCCGCTCAGATGCGAAAAGAAGTGCTGCCAGACCGGGCGGATGGCACCGTTGGTGTCGACCATCTCGTCGGCGACGCCAGGCAGAGGAGTATAGCCTGATACCGCATCGTTTCCCCTGCGGTTGCGTGGCTCCTCCCTCAGTTCTGCCGTCGGTTTCTTGCCCATTTCGCCCTAATTTTTAGATCCCCACCGGCCGTCGAAGATCGAGCGTCAGCGGGAATTCCGGTGAAACTGTCTCGGCACGCGGAATGAATGCGCCTGCCGTATGCCCCCACGGCTCGAATCGCGCCAGCCGTCTCGCTTCCGCTTCGTTACCATTGACTGGGAAGGTGTCATAGTTACGCCCGCCCGGGTGAGCAACATGATAGATGCAGCCGCCGATCGAACGCTTTGACCATGTATCATAAATGTCGAAGGTGAGCGGCGTATTGACCGGCAAAACCGGGTGTAATCCCGACGCAGGCTGCCATGCCTTGAAGCGAACGCCAGCGACCGAGACGCCTGTCGTACCGGTCGGCGTCAACGGAACGGTGCGGCCGTTGCAGGTCACGGTGTAGCGGGAGAAATTGCTGGTTTCCAGGCGGACCTGCAGGCGCTCGATAGAGCTGTCGACATAGCGGACCGTGCCGCCGATCGCTCCCTCTTCGCCCATGACGTGCCAAGGTTCCAGCGCCTGCCGCAGTTCCAGTTTCGAGTCTTCGTATTCGACCTCGCCACAGAAGGGGAAGCGGAATTCGAGCTGCGCCTTGAACCATTCCGGGCTGAGGTCGAAACCGTTCTGCTTGAGGTCGCCGAGCACGTCGAGGAAATCGGCCCAGACGAAGTGCGGGAGCATGAACCGGTCATGCAGTGACGTGCCCCAACGCACGAACTTGCCGTCCGCAGGGTGCTGCCAGAAGCGGGCGATCAGGGCGCGGACCAGCAGTTGCTGGGCAAGCGACATACGTGCGTTCGGCGGCATTTCGAAACCGCGAAATTCGACCAGGCCGAGCCGTCCGGTCGGGCCATCAGGCGAAAACAGCTTGTCGATGCAGATCTCGGCACGGTGCGTGTTGCCAGTGACGTCGGTCAGCAGATTGCGGAACAACCGGTCCACGAGCCAAGGGAGGGGTTGCACGCCGCGACCCGGCGCGGGCACCTGGGCGAGCGCGATTTCCAGTTCGTAGAGGCTGTCATGACGGGCCTCGTCGATGCGCGGCGCCTGGCTGGTCGGGCCGATGAACATGCCTGAAAACATGTAGGAGAGCGAGGGATGACGCTGCCAGTGCAGCACCAGGCTCTTCAACAGGTCGGGGCGGCGCAGGAAGGGGCTGTCGCCCGGGTTCGCTCCGCCGACGACGACGTGGTTGCCACCGCCGGTACCGGTGTGGCGCCCGTCGATCATGAACTTGTCGGTGCCGAGGCGGCTTTGGCGAGCTTCCTCGTAGATCGTCGTCGTAATGTCGATACAATCCTGCCAGTTGGAGGCGGGATGGATGTTGACCTCGATGACGCCGGGATCGGGGGCTACGCGGATGACGTTGATGCGCTCGTCGTGAGGTGGCGAATAGCCTTCGATATGGACGGGGAGGCCGAGTTCGGCCGCTGCATTCTCCGCAGCGGCGATCAGCTCGAGATAGTCCTCGATGCGCTCGACCGGCGGCATGAAGACGCAGAGCCTGCCGTCACGCGGCTCGACCGAGATCGCCGTGCGGACGGAGCCGCCGATTTCACCGACGGTTTGCTCAACGCGGTTCTGGCTGCTGTCGTCGCTGTGGCGGGAGGCTTCCGGCATGGCGCGGCCCAATGGAACGAAGACCTCGGGCAGCGGATTGCGCGGGATCGAGGGGTCGGCCGGGTGAATATAGGGAAAGCGGGCCGGCGGCACGTAGGGGAGGGTGCCGAGCGGCAGGCGATAGCCGACAGGGCTGTCGCCGGGCACGAGGAAGATCTTGCCGCGACGGGTCTTCCATTTCTCGCTGACCCACCGCCGGCCCGATGCGCGCGCGTTCCAGGCCTGCACCGGCAGGATGTAGCCAGTCGGTACCGTCAGGCCGCGTTCGAAGACGCGGGCGATGCGGCTGCGCTCTTCCGGATCCTTCAGCTTGGAATTGGAGGGATCGACGTTTTCAGGCAGGCTGCCTTCCTTGATGATCCATTCGGCTGGATCCTCGTAGGCGGGCAGCACCATCTCGGTCTCGATCGCCAGCTGCCTTGCGATGGCATTCAAAAGGTTGGCGGCGTCATCTGCCTTTACACCGGTGTCCTTGCCCTCGCCGGCGATGAGGTCCGGGTTCTGCCAGATCGGCTTGCCGTCCTTGCGCCAGTAGAGCGAGAAGGTCCAGCGTGGTAGGCTTTCGCCCGGATACCACTTGCCCTGGCCGTAGTGCAGGAAGCCGCCGGGCGCGAAGCGCTCGCGCAGCTTGCGGATCAGGACATCTGCCTTCTCGCGCTTCGTCGGGCCGACGGCGGCGGTGTTCCACTCCTCGGATTCGAAGTCGTCGATGGAAACGAAGGTCGGCTCGCCGCCCATGGTGAGGCGGACATCCCCCGCCTGCAGGATGCTATCGACCTTGGCACCAAGCGCGTTGAGCTCCTCCCAACTTTCGTCGGAGAAGGGTTTGGTGATGCGCGGATGCTCGGCGACGCGCGAGACCTTCATGTCGAACGCGAATTCGGTGTTGGCGTGGCCGTAGAGCGCGCCCGAGATCGGCGCGGCGTTGCGGTAGTGAGGCGTGGCGGCGAGCGGGATGTGGCTTTCGCCGGTCAGAAGGCCGGAGGTCGGGTCGAGGCCGACCCAGCCGGCGCCGGGGAGGTAGACTTCGCACCAGGCATGCAGGTCGGTGAAATCGACCTCGGTGCCCGAGGGGCCGTCGAGCGCCTTCAGGTCGGGCGTCAGCTGGATGAGGTAGCCGGAAACGAAGCGGGCGGCGAAGCCGAGATTGCGCAGGATCTCGACCAGCAGCCAGCTCGAATCGCGGCAGGAGCCAAGCGCCAGCTTCAGCGTTTCCTCCGGCGTCTGGACGCCGGGCTCCATGCGGATGACGTATTCGACGTCGTTCTTCAGCCGCGCATTCAGCCCGACGATGAAGTCGGTCGTGCGCATCGGGGTGCGGTCGATGCCGGCGAGATAGGCTGATAACGCCGGCTCCACCGGCTGCGGCTCCATATAGATCTTCAGGTCGTCCCTGATCTCCTCGGGATAGGAGAAGGGCCACATTTCTGCGCTCTCCTCGATGAAGAAATCGAAGGGATTGTAGACCGTCATGTCAGCGACGAGATCGACCTCGATCTTGAACTCGGTCACCGGGTCGGGGAAGACGTAGCGGGCGAGATAATTGCCGTAGGGATCCTGCTGCAGGTTCACGAAATGGTTGGACGGCGAAACCTTCAGCGAATGGCTGATCACCCGCGTCTTCGAATGCGACGCGGGCTTGAGGCGGATGATCTGAGGCCCGAGGCGGACCGGCTTGTCGTATTTGTAATGCGTCAGATGATAGATGCTGGCCTTGATCGACATGTATTGCCTTGTCCGCTGCCACATCGTTGTGCGGCATTTGCTGTTCCCAAACGGCAGTGTGTGCAATGCAGCGAAAGAATGCAAGGCGCTAAGGCCAAGCCGGCTAAGCCTTTAGGCAGCCTTTGCAAAAGTCACCGAGGCCTTGAGACCCCTGCCGCCGCTGCCGGGCGCCAGTGCAAGCGCAGCATTGAAGAGGCCGGCAATCTCCTCGACGATCGGCAGACCGAGCCCGGCGCCCGGAGCTCCCGAATCGCTGCCGCGCGAAAAGCGCTGGCGAACAGCGGCCAGCTTTTCCGCCGGAATGCCTGGGCCGTTGTCCTCGACTTCCAGGCGGACGGTGTCATCCGTTTCGGCTATCCGGACGGTGACCTCGGCACCCTTGCCGGCATAGGCAATGGCGTTTCCGGCGAGGTTGCGCAGCAGTTCGCCGATCAAAAGCGGCTCGGCGCGGACTAGGGCCGGGCGGTCGCCTTCGAAGCCGAGGTCGATGCCTGCCTCGGCGGCGGTCGGGATAAGTTCTCCGGTGATGTCCTGGGCGATGGCCGTGAGATCGATCGAAGAAGCGCTGAGCGCTTCCTTTGCCGTTGCCGCATCGATCTTCGCCATCAACAGCAATTGCGCGAGGATGCGTTCGGCATGTGCGACGGCCTGATCGCCTTTCAGGGCCGAGCCCTGCGCTTCCGCCAATGTGCCCGCGCGGGCCGAGAGGGCGAGCTGCGTACGGATGATTGCAAGCGGCGTGCGCAGCTGATGGCTGGCGTTGCCGGTGAAGTTGCGAAGCGCATCCAGCGCCGATTGCAAGCGCACCATGAAGCCGTTGACAGTATCGACGAGCGGCTGGACCTCGCTCGGGACGGATTGTTCGATCGGATGCAGGTCGTCAGGACTGCGCTCGCCGATCGCGTCGCGCAGCTTGTAGAGCGGACGGAGGGCGACTGTGACCGAGATCCAGACGATGACGGCAGCCCCCGCGATCATCAAAGAAAGGCGCAGGGCGGATCGGAAGAGGATGGCGCGGGCGAGCTGACGCCGGGCAATCGTGGTTTCGGCGACGGTCACGGCGAAGGGGACCGAGCGAATGCCTGTGGAGGCAGAACGCTTAAGCGTCGCCACCCGGATCGGCTCGCCGCGGAAGGTGTCATCGGCAAAGGCTGCGGTGTCGCCCACAATTTCGGCAAGCACGGGGAGCGCCTGGTAGCCGGTGATGAATTTTCCAGGCGGGCCGTCGACGCGGTAGAAGACCCGGTCCTGCGCGGCCGAGGTGAGCATCTCAAGCGCCACATAGGGGATATCGACCTCGAGCGTGCCGTCTTCGGCCACGACCACGCGTTCGGCGATGGCGAGCGCCGAGCCGGCAAGCACGCGGTCCGAGACGATGTTGGAGGTCTGTACCGCCTCGCGGTAAGTGTCCGCGAGCGCGACCATGCCGATAATGGCGGTCGAGATCAGCAGCCAGAACAGGAGCCTTCGTCGGAGCGAATAGGCCGTCGTCATGGGGCCTCGGGCAGCTTGTCGAGATAGTAGCCGATGCCGCGCGCGGTCTTCACCGTCAGGCCGTACGGCGACAGGCGCTTTCTCAGACGGCTGACATATTGTTCGATGGCATTGGCCGAGATGTCGTCGTCAAAGGCGGTCAGCGACTGGATGATCGCTTCCTTGGCGACCACCTTGCCGGCGCGCATGAAGAGGATTTCCAGAAGGCCAAGCTCACGGGCGGGGATATCGAGCGGCGTCGAACCGGCTGAAAACGCGCGCGAATTGAGATCGAGCGAGAGGCCGCCAAAACTGACGGTCGCCGAATGAAGACCGGCCTGGCGGCGCAGCAGAACGCGGACGCGAGCTTCGAATTCCGAGATATCAAAGGGCTTGATGAGATAGTCGTCCGCGCCGAGATCGAGGCCTTTGACGCGCTCTTCCGGCGCGCCACGCGCGGTCAGGATGAGGACCGCCGACTGGTTCTGCCGGGCGCGCATGGCGCGCAGCACCTCGAGGCCGTCCATTTCAGGGAGGTTCAGGTCGAGCACGACGAGATCGAAATTCTCGGCCGCCGTTGCGGCATTCGCTGAGGCACCGTCATGCACGACGTCGACGGCGTGGCCGGTGCCGCGCAGGATGGCCGAGAGCCCGTCGGCCAGCGCGATATTATCCTCCACCAGTAGAATGCGCACGGATGTTCCCTTGATTTTTGAGAAAGATACAGGGCGGTGAGGCTGATGTCACGACGGGCCAAGCGCACGACCAACGAAGCAAAAAAATGCGGCGCCCGCTTGAGTCGGCCCTTAGGTCATAGCCTATAACAAGTCGCGGAGGGCAAAATGGCGGGACAAAACAATGATCATTCCTGGCTAAGCGCGGCCGAGTGTGCCAACCGAATGGGTGTCACCGTGCGGGCGCTGCGGCTCTATGAGGTGCGCGGCCTCATCAAGCCTCGCCGGACTGGGAAAAACTGGCGTCTATATGGTGTTTCCGACATCGCACGGCTGCACGAAATCCTAGCGTTGAAGCGCATGGGGTTGAGCTTGGCCCACATCACCCGGCTCCTCGCGGGCCATGCGGTAGATCTCGATCGCATACTCGCCATGCAGCAAGCCGCTCTCATTGCATTGCAGGCGCGGGTAGAGGAAGGGCTCGCTCTGATCCGGTCGTCGCGATGCCGCATCGCGGCGGGTGAGACGATCGCGATCCACGATCTAGTCAATATCGCAAGGGAGACTGATATGACCCACGATACTGCTGACGCCATTGCATGGCGACGCTACGAGCAGACGCGTCCGCGCACGGAGGTGTCGATCGATCCGGCGCTCTATCCGCGTTACGTCGGCAACTATCGTTTTCCTGACGGCAGCATCATGACAGTGTCGATCCGCGAGGGAGGGCTGGCGACGCAGCTCACGGGTCAGAACCAGCTCGACATTTTTCCCGAGGCAGGCAATTTGTTCTTCTACCGCGCAGTACTGGCGCAGTTGAGCTTTGCTGTTGAGAATCGGGGACCTGTCGAAAGCCTTATCCTGCATCAGAACGGATATGAGCAAACAGCACGGCGTATCGATGACCACCTGGCGCATGAGATAGCCTTTGAGCTTGAAAGCAGGATCAGAGACAAGCGAGCGGTCGCGGGCAGCGAAGACCGCTTGCTCGGCCTGATTGGTCAGGCAGCGCGTGGGGAATATGACTTTGATCAGATGACGGAGCCGCTCGCCGTCGCAACGCGCGAGCAGGCGCAGATGGTAAAGGCGGATCTCGAAAAGGCCGGCGCGGTGAAGGGCCACGTTTTTAAGGGCGTGTCGTCGGAAGGGTGGGATGTCTACGAGGTCGCCTTCGAGAACGAGACAATGGAGTGGCGCTTCATCCTCGCCGACGACGGGCGCATGAGCGGTGCATGGATCAGACCGCTGCCTTAGATTGTCGGTCGGAGCGGAGATTCCTCGACTGCGGCCCAGCATTTGTCGCCGGTGACCACACGTCGTTTCAAAGCGTCCTCCATGTCTAGGCTGGCGAGCTCCAGCGAGTCTTGCGGGCTCGAACGAGGGAACGATCTCTACGCAATTGGCGGGCGCCTTGTGCCGCCTGCCACCCTCATGCATCTTAGGGGTATGAGGAGACTGTCTTTACTTGCGTGCCTGCTGCTCTGTCCCGGTCTGGCCCTGGCGGATGAGGCGTTCTATCCGGCTCGGTCCGGCAATGCTGCGGCTCCGACACTGGTTGTCTATTCCTCGCTCGACGAGCCTTTGGCGCAGCCGATGATCCGCGGATTTCAGGAGGCCAATCCTGATGTCGCGGTCAGATACGAGGATATGCTCACCGGCGAAATTTATGACCGCATCGTGCGCGAGACTGATGCCGGCAAGCGAACCGCCGATTTCGCCTTTTCCTCGGCCATGGACCTGCAGGTGAAGCTTTCCAACGACGGCTATGCGCAGGTGAGCAACCTGCCGATGAGCGCACGCTGGCCGAAATGGGCGAACTGGCGCAATACCGCTTACGCGCTGACTTTCGAGCCGGCGGTCTTCGTGTACCACAAGCCAAGTTTCGTGAACGAACCGCCGCCGAGTTCGCGTGCGGAATTCGTCGATTATCTCAAGCGCAAAGGCGATGCGATCCATGGTCGGATCGGCACCTACGACATAGAACGTTCCGGCGTCGGCTTTCTGTTCATGGCCCGCGACCAGGAGCAGTTCGGGGACATCTGGTCGGTAATCGGCGCGATGGGTGCGGCGGGCGTCAAGCTCTATTCCACGAGTTCGGCCATTCTGGAGCGCGTGTCGGACGGGCGTTTCGTACTCGGCTACAACATCCTCGGTTCCTACGCTGCCGATTGGGCGAAGCGCCATCCCGATGTCGGGATCGTGCTGCCGAAGGACTATACGGTCGTGATGTCACGTATCGGCCTGGTACCGCAGGCCGCGGGCGAGCCGGAACTCGGGCGGCGCTATCTCACCTTCTTCATGTCGAAGGAGGGGCAGACGATCATGGCGCGCGAATTGCAGATTCCCGCTGTCAGCCCCGAAGTCGCCGGCGAGAACACCGCCAACACGATGCAGGAGCTTCTGGGTGCACAGTTGCGGCCTGTGCCTGTCAGCCCCGGACTGATGGTCTATCTGGATCAGGTCAAGCGCGCGCGACTGATCGCCCACTGGAACGAAGTGCTGCGCACGCAATAGAAACCGTGACTGATTATCAGCGGAAGACGCAGGGGCGCTGCGCGTTGGCCAGCAGTTCCTGCTTGGTCGCGTATGATCCGAAAAGCGAGAGAAGGCGCTTCTCCTCCTGCTCGTCCAGCCTATGCCGAAGTGCAAAGTCATGCACACTCCAGACTTGGCGTAAGCCCTCATTTTCGATCTGCTTGCTATCGATGTGAGAACTCATGGGACAATCCTCCTGAGTGCTCTAACGCGCAAACCGCTCCCAGGTTCCATGGACATTAGCATTTATGTCCGTTTCGCCGCGCTCAATTGCGGCAAAAAAGTGTCATGGCGGGGTGGATAGTCTGCCGATGTCAGCTAAATGACAGCTTGTTGTGGTCCGTTTTGCAGAACTTCAGCTCCGTGGAGGCGGAGAGGTGAAGTTTTCGGGAGGAGCCTGCCAGTCGTAACGGACCTTTGTGTCCGTCTGCCCGTGTCTTCCCGATTCCATCGAAAACACAGTGCGGTTTCTCAGCCGCGCCCACGGAGGACACACTCGTGAAGCATACTTTTCTTGCAACCATTCTCGCCGCCGCTGTCGCGTTGCCGGCTTATGCTGCTGACTACACGATCATCGCGCCGGCAGCTCCCGGCGGCGGTTGGGACCAGACGGCGCGCTCGCTGCAGACCGTCATGCAGAAGGAAGGCATCTCTGGCAACGTTCAGGTTCAGAACGTTCCGGGTGCCGGTGGCACCATCGGTCTTGCGCAGTTCACCGGCCAGAACAATGGCAACCCCAATGCACTGATCGTCGGCGGCTACGTCATGGTCGGCGCAATTCTCACCAACAAGTCGCCGGTCACCCTGAAAGACGTCACGCCGATCGCGCGTCTCACCGGCGAGTATGAGGCCGTTGTCGTGCCGGCCGCATCCGATATCAAGACGATCGCCGATCTTGTCGCCAAGCTGAAGCAGGATCCGGGCTCGGTGTCGTGGGGCGGCGGTTCTGCGGGCGGCACCGACCACATCACAGTCGGCCTGATCGCCAAGGCCGCCGGCGTTGACCCGACCAAGATCAACTATGTCGCCTTCTCCGGTGGCGGCGAAGCGCTGGCCGCGATCCTCGGTGGACAGGTCACGGCAGGCATTTCCGGCTACGGCGAGTTCGAATCGCAGGTAAAGGCCGGCCAGCTGCGTCTGCTGGCTGTTTCCGGCGAGAAGCGTATCGAGGGCGTCGACGCGCCGACGCTGAAGGAATCGGGCCTCGACGTCGCGGTGCAGAACTGGCGCATGGTTGCTGCAGCCCCCGGCCTGTCGGCCGAGCAGACGGCTGCCATCACCGCCGATTTCGACAAGCTTTCGAAGTCCGCAGGCTGG
The DNA here is from genome assembly GCF_019511525.1 of Rhizobium cauense. Taxonomy (GTDB): domain Bacteria; phylum Pseudomonadota; class Alphaproteobacteria; order Rhizobiales; family Rhizobiaceae; genus Rhizobium; species Rhizobium cauense. The sequence continues at coordinate 77,653 of NZ_JAEUAT010000012.1, forward strand.
CAGGAAATCCTGAAGACCAAGGGCTGGGCTGATACCTATCTTGCCGGCGATGCCTTCCAGGCGCAGCTCGACAAGGACGTTTCGGCCACCGAAACGATCCTCAAAGAGATCGGACTTGTTCAATGAGCCAGGGTAACGAACCCTTGGCAACGAAGCGCCGCCCTGATTGGGCGGCGCTCACCATTGCCATCTGTCTTTTCGTCGTCGCCGCCGTCATGCTCTGGGATGCCTCGCACATGCGCGCCATCGCTCAATATGACCGCATCGGCCCTGCAACCGCGCCCAAGGTCGTGGCCTTCGGCCTGATCGGCCTCGGCATCTGGACGATCTTCGAGGCCTGGCGCGGGGAGTTTCCGGAGCGCGAGCACCAGGAGATCGCGCCCGTCGTGTGGGTCGTCGCCGGCCTTGCCGCGCAGATGTTGCTTCTCAAGACGGCAGGCTTTTCGATTGCAACCGGCATTCTCTTTGCATTTACGGCCGCCGGCTTCGGACGTCGCAAGCTCTGGATCTCGATCCCTGCGGGCATCGTCTTCAGTTTTGTCGTCTGGGTGATCTTCGCGAAGCTCCTGCAGCTGACCCTGCCAGCCGGGCCGTTCGAACACCTCTTCTTCTAGGATTGGATGCGATGAGCACCTTCGAATTCCTCTTCCAGGGCATCCTGGTCGCGATGCAGCCGATGAATCTGCTCTATGCGCTCATCGGCGTTACGCTCGGCACCGCGGTCGGCGTACTGCCGGGCATCGGGCCGGCGTTGACCGTCGCGCTCCTTCTTCCAGTCACCTACAAGCTCGACCCGGCCGGTTCGCTGATCATGTTTGCCGGTATCTACTACGGAGGCATGTACGGCGGCTCCACGACCTCCATTCTTCTCAATACGCCAGGCGAAAGCGCCTCGATCGTTACCGCGCTGGAGGGTAACAAGATGGCCCGGGCGGGTCGTGGCGGACCGGCGCTGGCGACAGCGGCGATCGGTTCGTTCGTCGCCGGCCTGATCGCAACGCTCGGTCTCGCCTTCATCGCGCCCTATATCGTCAAGCTCGCGCTCGTCTTTGGGCCGCGGGAGTATTTCGCCCTGATGGTTCTGGCCTTCGTGACCGTCTCCTCCGCTTTCGGGGATTCGGCATTGCGCGGACTGACGTCGCTCTTCATCGGCTTTGCACTTGCCATGGTCGGTATCGACCAGCAGACAGGCCAGGCCCGTCTGACGTTTGGTGTTCCCGATCTGCTTGATGGCGTCGAAGTGACGACGCTTGCGGTCGCCATGTTTGCGATCGGCGAGACGCTCTACATCGCCGCCCAGGGCAACCGGGGCGAAGACAAGGTCGAGGCCGTGAGGGGCTCGCTCTGGATGACGGCGCAGGACTGGGGCCGCTCGTGGAAGGCGTGGCTGCGCGGCACTCTGATCGGTTTCCCGATCGGTGCGATGCCGGCAGGCGGTGCCGAGATAGGTACGTTCCTGTCCTATGCCACAGAAAAGCGGCTGGCGAAGAACCCGGAAGAGTTCGGTAAAGGCGCCATCGAAGGCGTTGCCGGTCCCGAGGCTGCGAACAACGCGTCGGCGGCCGGAACGTTGGTGCCGCTCCTGACGCTTGGTCTGCCGACGACGGCGACCGCGGCGATCATGCTGGCGGGCTTCCAGCAGTACGGCCTGCAGCCCGGTCCGCTGTTGTTTGCGAACAACCCGCAGATCGTCTGGGGCCTGATTGCCAGCCTGCTGATCGCCAATGCGATGCTGCTGGTGCTGAACCTGCCGCTGATCGGTCTCTGGGTACGTCTGCTGACGATTCCGAAGCCCTGGCTCTATGCCGGCATCCTGCTGTTTGCGACACTCGGCACGATCGGCGCCAACCCGTCGGTGTTCGAGCTTGGCATGCTGCTCGCTTTCGGCGTGCTTGGCTACATCATGCGGCTCTTCGGTTATCCGATCGCGCCTGCGGTCGTCGGTCTGATCCTTGGTCCGCTCGCCGAACAGCAGCTGCGCCGCGCGCTTGCGATCAGCCAGGGCGACGTGACGACGCTGGTGATGTCGCCGATCGCGGCCGGCCTTCTGATCGTCGCTGCGGCGGCCTTCATTATCCCACTGATCCTGCGCCTGCGTGGGCGAGGCGAGGTGCTGTCGCAGCTCGCGGCAAACGAGGACTAAAAGAAAAAGACTGCCCGAACCCCTCACTTGCGGCCGGCGATGGAAACATCCGCCGGCCTTTTCGTCTGTTCGGTTGTCGGCGCCTCAGATGCAAGCAGCAAACTGGGTAAAGTAGGATGCGACGACGATGTTCTTCCGGGAGAGCTGCGAGATGAGCTTCAGGACCATGTTCCGATCGATGTTGTCCAGCGGACGCGATCTGCCGCTTCGATAGACGATGGTGAGCTTGCGCAGTGCTTCATTGTACTGAAGCTCTGCAACTCTTCTAGCTTGGACGACGAGTCTTTGCATATCGGGTCTCGAAGCGGGGCGTTTCGGATCAGACGGCGCAATCTATCACCGGCGGGACCATTCGCCTCCTCATCAAAACGGACTAGATAGCACGACCATTGTGAGGGCTTTTGACGGTCCGGGTCGTTCCCGGACGGGCGATAGCCAACGTTGCGCGGCCTGCCGCGAACGGCGAAATGGTGGCTGTTAGCGTGTTATTGCATGGCAGGCGTGACTTTCCGTCGCTTGTGGCGAGCAGCGGCAGGGCACATATGTGAGCAGTCAATCATAAAGCAAAGCGAGAAAGAAAATGTCCTTCCGTAAGTCCATTCGCGATGGTTTCCTCGGCCGCGCCTTTGCGATCATTGGTGCTGCGAATGCTGTGAGCGCCACAATCGAGGCCGGTCGCCGTCCGAAGGCCCGCGATCTGCGCACGCTTGGCATCGATCCGAGCACATTCGGCAGAATCAACCACTAAAGCCTGTTCTCGCCTGTTTGGGCGAGCCGCGACAGCGAGATACGAAACAGCCCGCAACCGGATGGTCGCGGGCTTTATTTTTGTCTCGAGGGGAAGGCCGCACCTGTCGGTGCGGCTCGCTATGTTCAGGCGTGGAGCTTTTCGCGCTCTTCTGCGCGCTCTTCCGCCAGTTCCTTCTTGTTGTAGCGGATGGAAGACCACAACGAGATGCCGATCAGGGCTGCGCCGCCAAGACCGGTGATGACCTCCGGAATATGGTACAGCGTCTGCACGTACATGATTACCGACAGGATCAGGATCGCGTAGAAGGCGCCGTGCTCGAGATAGCGATATTCGGCAAGCGTTCCCTTCTCGACGAGCATGATCGTCATCGAGCGCACATACATGGCGCCGATGCCGAGGCCGATGGCGATGACGAAGAGGTTCTGCGTCAGCGCAAAGGCGCCGATGACGCCGTCGAAGGAGAAGCTCGCGTCGAGCACTTCCAGATAAAGAAACGCGCCGAGACCGCCCTTGGCGGCCGCGCTCATTGTCTGCTGCGAGGCATCGAGCAGACCGCCGACCACTTCGACCACGAGGAAGGTCACCAGACCGTAGATCGCCGAATAGACGAAGGTGGTTGCTTCCTCACCTTCCAGCAGTGACGAGAACAGCAGGATGAGGAGCAGGACAAGAGCAATTTCGATGCCTTTGACCGTAGCCGAACGCGCCATCACCTTTTCAAGCGCGACGATCCAGTGGACGTCCTTTTCATGATCAAAGAAGTAGGTGAGGCCGACCATCATCAGGAAGGTGCCGCCGAAGGCCGCGATCGCCAGGTGTGCATCGTTCATGATACGGGCGTATTCGGCTGGCTCGCGTGCGGCCAGGACGAGCGCTTCCCAAGGGCCGATCTTGGCGGCGATCGCCACGATCGCAAGCGGGAAGACGATACGCATCCCGAAGACCGCGATGATGATGCCCCAGGTCAGGAACCGTCTCTGCCAGACCGGCGTCATTTCCTTGAGCTTGTTGGCATTGACAATGGCATTGTCGAAGGAGAGCGAGATCTCCAGCACGGCGAGCACCGCGCAGATGAAGAAGACGGTCGCCATGCCGCCGATCGTGCCCGTTGTCTGCCAGCCAAGGGCCGCACCGAGAATGAGGCCCAGGATGGTAACGGCGAAGGCCCAGCCGAAATAGCTGAGCGTCGATTTCTTCGAGGACGTGTTGATCATGGCCGCACCTCGCAGCCATGAAGGGTGAACTGGAAATATGTGTGCGAAAAACGCGACATACCACAACGGGCATGCGCGTGAGGCATGGTGAGCTTTTTCATCAATGAAAAATCCGCCGGCTTATGCTGCAGGCGGTACCGACATCACGAGAGCGCCGTAAAAACTCTCGCCAGAGGGGCCCGGCACCAGGTTGACCCGTCGGCCGATGTCCGAGGCCGCAGGATATCGTGAAGGTAGTGAACTTGCCGCGCCAGTCAAGATCATCTCGATACGCTTCGCTTTTTTCTTTGGAACCAATCCTGCGTGGCGGTCGTTAGTCCCAGGTTCAGCCGTCGTACGCGCAATGAAAAGGAGGCCGATGATGCACACCTCGACCCATATTCCCGACAAACGCACGGAAACGTCCGACCGCATGAAGCGGGCCCGCCCCAACCGGATGAAAAAGGCTCAGGTAATGCCTCCGCATCATGTTGATCTCACGCTGCCCAATGGCGTCTTCGATGACGTCCACGTTCCCGCACACGTGACCGGTGGCGACCTCTCCAGGGGCGGACCGCAGCCGGCCGTTGGCGACGATGTCACGGTGGCAAAGCCGACCCGTTGAGCGTTCAGCAAATTTTTATTCCTGCATCGCAATAACCGGTGAGAAGAGATGACGACAATTTTTGTGCCGCACGACATTTACATGAAGCATGAGATCGAATGGCAGGCGCTTCGCGTGGCCGCCGAAACTCGGATTGATTTCAAAGGAACAGAGACCGCGACGGTGCTGGGCTCCTGCGGAGAGTTGCCGGCGCGCCAGCGGCCGGACCCGGTCGCCACCGAGCTGCCCGGCTAGTATTTCGGCTATGCCCGACGCAAACATGTGACAACTGTACCAAAATGAAGCGGCCGCCAACATTTCGGTAAGGATTGCCCGGCGATAATCCGTGCGCTCACGGGAATCGGATAGATGGCAAAGACTGCGACACGCCGCCGCAAATCATCGGCTCGATCTAAGGCAAGGGGAGGGGGTAGTGCTCTTTCCTGGGCGATCATAGGCGTCATTGCCGTCGGTGGAATTGCGATCTACGACAATTGGAAAAGCGTGAAGCCGATGCTGACTGCGCACGCACCGGCCTCGACGGTTTCGCGACCCGCAACGGTCGCGCGGAGCGAGCCTGCTCGTGATCCCGGCCCGAGGCAGACCGCGTCGATCGCGGCGGCCTCTCGCATCGTTCCCCCCGCCGCCGTGCCTATTCCGGCAAAGGCCCCTGTTGTTGCCGAAAAGCCGGTGCCGGAAAGAGCTGTGCCAGTTTCCATCTCTCCCGCGCAAGCGCAGACCGGCAAGGCCGCGTTCGGCTATTGCGGACAGGGAGCCCACATCAATTGCGTGGCTGATGGAGGCACCTTCTGGTACAAGGGCGAGAAGATCGTCATTGCCGATGTCGTGGCGCCAGGCATCGAGGCAGCCCGTTGCGACAACGAGAAGCGGCTTGGCTTCTCCGCCAAGCTGCGGCTCCTGAACATTCTGAATTCCGGATCCTTTTCGATGAATCCGGCCGGGCAACCTGGCAAGGCCGGTGCCCCGCATGTCGTGTCGCGCGATGGCCGGTCGATCGGCGTGCAGATGATCAACGAGGGACTGGCTCGCAAGCCCGGCACGAACGGCCCCTGGTGCGCCTGAGCGCAGCCGCGAGGGCAATGGTGCTACTTCTGCTTTGGCGCCTTGCCGTTGGTGCGGAAGCTGCCGGTAAAGGCGGTGTCCTTGCTTTCGGCCGTACATTCGATGGCGACCGGCTTGCCGCCATAGGGGTTGCCCATCGTGCAGGAACCGGCGACCTTCACCTGACCGGTCATCTTCTGGCCGACGCCCGTCACCACGAGGCTGAGCGGCATCCGCGCGTTGCCGTTGGAGGCAGGCTTGATGGCCGTGCCGTCGCCCTGGAAGCCCAGCATCTTGCCGCCTGACGTGAAGATGAAGGTGACCTGACCGTTCACCAACGTCACGCTCGCAAGTTCGCCTTCGCAGCCCTTCGTCGCGTCGACCTTGCCGACGACGAGCTTGGCGCACTTGCCGGCGAGGGTCAGCGCGCCCGGTGCGCCGGGGAAGTTCTGCGGCGCCGCGTGCGCCGTTGTCGCGAGTGTTGCGGCAAGCAGCGAAGCGGCGGCGCAAGTCGTCAGTCTCATGTCTTTACCTCGTAGTGGCTCGGCAGTGCTGTTCTATCGGCAGCGATTTGCCATTCTTCTGTGTTCGAAATTGGTCGCAGGCCCAGACTTTCAATCCTGGTGTCCGGATCCGCAGGGGCGCTGTCGGATTCGCCAGAAGCGAGTATATTCGGGTTCATGTTCAATTGATCCGGGGAGTGCGAAATGGGTCCTGCTTCCAAGCCTGCCTTCAGCATGTTGATTTCGGCTGCGGCTCTATTGTCGCCGTCGGTCGCGTTCTCTGCCGCGGCTCTGAATGTCGATGCGCGCTCTTATACCTGTAGTCAAATCTCGCAGATCATCCGGCAGAACAAGAAAGTGTTCGTTCGCTCCGGCTTCGGGGGCAGCAGCTTTCGCTATCCGCCGGCCAAATGCGGCCTGGGCTATGCGCGCACAACCGCCAATTTCCGGGACGCAACGGGTAGGCAGTGCGTCCTTGACTACGCCTGCACTTACGACAGCGGATCGTTTTACAACAACCCCTAGCGCTGAATGCCGCCGCAAACGCGCCGACGGCAATCCGCTCGCTGCCGGTGCCCAATCGTGTTCATGTTGGAAACGAAAAAGGCTCAGCGATTTCTCGCTAAGCCTTTGAATTCGAATGGTGGGCGTGACAGGGATTGAACCTGTGACCCCTACGATGTCAACGTAGTGCTCTCCCGCTGAGCTACACGCCCATCCGATGGCGGCGCATAGACCACAAACCTTTTTTGCCGTCAATAGGCTTTTTTCGGTTTTGTGACACGCGCTGCCGGAAGCCCTACGCGGCAAGCATTTTGTTCACTTCCTCGACGAGGTCGCGGAGGTGGAAAGGCTTGGAAAGAACCTTGGCGTCCTTCGGTGCCTTCGAATCAGGGTTCAATGCGACGGCCGCGAATCCGGTGATGAACATCACTTTCAGGTCCGGATCGAGTTCGGTCGCGCGGCGCGCCAGTTCGATTCCGTCCATCTCGGGCATGACGATATCGGTGAGGAGCAGCGAGAAGGGTTCTTCGCGAAGCCTGTCGTAGGCGCTGGCGCCGTTGTCATAAGAAAGGACCTTGTAGCCTGCCTTTTCAAGGGCCTTCACAAGGAACCGGCGCATGTCATTGTCGTCTTCTGCAAGAAGTATCTTCTGAGTCATTATCCAGACCGCTAATCAGTAATTTATGCGTGGGGCTCCAGCCAATTACACTAGAATTCGGCCAGTAAACAACCAGTGAAGAGGTTGTCTGGGCCGTCATCCCCATGAGATAGTATGGACTTGCCATGCGGCAACTGGCAACATAAGCGAAGCAACGGCTTGCAGGCATGGTTAAGAGGGAAAAAGGGTGCACGAAATCCCCGAATACGCACTTTTCGAGATCCGGGAGCCTCAGTCGCATTCCATTCCATTCGTCTACAACTCGCCGCACAGCGGGCGCATCTACCCGCCAGAGTTCATCGCTCAGTCCAGGCTCGAGGGCGTTTCCATCCGCCGTTCCGAGGATCACTATGTCGATGAGCTGTTTGCCGATGCGAGTGCGCTCGGTGCGCCGCTTCTGCTTGCGAATTTTCCGCGCGCCTATCTCGATGTGAACCGCGAGCCCTATGAGCTCGATCCACGCATGTTCGATGGCCTGCTGCCGCCTTACGCAAACATCAATTCGCTGCGTGTGGCGGGCGGGCTCGGCACGATCCCGCGCATCGTTGCGGAAAACATGGAAATCTATGCCCGTCGCCTGCCCGTGCAGGAGGGGCTTGATCGTATCGAGAGCGTCTACAAGCCATATCACGCGGCGCTGCGGCGGCTGATCGCCCGCACTCATGTTCAGTTCGGCTTCGGCGTGCTGATCGATTGCCACTCCATGCCCGGCAACGTTCGCGTGGCCGGCACGAACGCCCGGCCGGATTTCATCATCGGTGACCGCTACGGAACCAGCGCGTCCGCGGAACTGTCACGCGCGGCCGTCGCCATCTTCGAGGAGATGGGTTTCACGGCGATCCGCAACAAGCCTTATGCCGGCGGTTTCATTACCGAGCATTACGGTCGCCCGTCGCGCGGGCTTCATGCGCTGCAGATCGAAGTAAACCGGTCGATCTATGTTGACGAAATGACGCTGGAGAAGCGCCCCGACTTTCCCCTGGTCGCCGCAGCGATCACCGCCTTCATGCGCCAGATGGCAGTCTATGTGGCGCAGTTCGCAACCGACTCTGCACTCGCTGCAGAGTAAGCTCCCGACTTCAAAAAAAGACCGCCTCGCGGCGGTCCAAGTCTAGGGAGGAAACACCCAAGGAGGGTATTTACAGTCAGAAGACTGTGAGCAAACGCTACTATTGCGGTGCACAATTGTCAATCAAAATTTTGCGGTGCAAAATTATTGTGCAGCCGGCTAAGCGGTGCCTCTCTCGTTTGCAACGGGCTGCAATTCCGCTATGAAAAGCGCCATCTGAGCGCCACCTATGGATTTCGCCATGCTTCCTGACCGTTCGTTCTTCAATCGCCTCGCTGAAGCCGCCAAGGCCGAGACGCTGCCGCGGTTCCGTTCCGGCCTCGATGTGACCAACAAGCTCTCGAGCGGCTTCGATCCGGTCACGGAAGGCGACCGCGCTGCGGAAGTCGCCATTCGGGCGCTGATCGAGGCGCATTTCCCGGAACACGGCATCCTTGGCGAGGAACACGGCAGTATCGGGCTTGACCGCGAATATGTCTGGGTGATCGACCCGATCGACGGTACGCGTGCCTTCATCTCGGGCGTTCCTGTCTGGGGCACGCTGATCGGCCTGCAGCGAAATGGCCGCGCCGTCATGGGCATGATCGAGCAGCCGTTTACCGGCGAACGCTACTTTGCCGATGCGAACGGTTCGGTCTACAGCGGCCCTGAGGGGGAGCGTCGGCTGCAGGTTCGTGATTGCGGGGCACTGGCCAACGCCATTCTCTTCACCACCTCGCCGCATCTCTTCAAGGGAGAGGAGATGGATAAGTATCGGGAGATAGAGGGCCAGGTCCGGCTCTTCCGCTACGGCACGGATTGCTACGCCTATGCGCTGCTTGCTGCCGGTCACGTCGACCTGGTGATCGAAAACAGCCTGAAGCCCTACGATGTCGGCGGTATCATTCCCGTCATCGAGAATGCCGGCGGCATCATTACGACATGGGATGGCGGGCGTCCGGAAAACGGCGGCTCGATCATCGCGGCCGGCAGTCGCGCTGTCTACGAAGAGGCGATGGCGATCCTCAATCGCTGATATGCTGCCGGCACGGCGCAGTGGTTCGCACGCATTCGCTTGCAATTTAAAAGTACAATTTTCGGATTGTTTGCGCTTTTGGCGCGTTTCCGCCGCACTCTTTGGGCGGGCGTTGCGATTCGCGCGCCAACATTAACAGAGCCGTAACGTTTCGCTGTAAATCCTTACAATTAGATTTGATAGCGCGGCTCCGCATACTTTAAAGCCGCATCTTACGTACAGGGAATTTCAGTGAACTTTTTTCCACTTACCGCAGGCGCGGACGCCAAGGCCATTCTGGACGCTGTCCATCGCTCACAGGCCGTCATCGAATTCGACCTCACAGGCAGGATCCTTGCTGCCAACGAGAATTTCTGCAAGGCGATGGGATACTCGCTCTCGGAGATCGTCGGGCAGCATCACCGCATGTTCGTCGATCCGGCGGAGGCTGGGAGCGCTGACTACCGTATGTTCTGGGAACGCCTCGCACGCGGCGAGTTTGATCGACAGCAGTACAGGCGCATCGGCAAGAATGGCCGCGAAGTGTGGATCGAGGCCTCCTATAATCCCATCTTGCGGGGATCGACGCCCTACAAGGTCGTGAAGTTTGCGACCGATATCACGGCGATGAAGCTGAAAAGCGCTGAAGATGCCGGCAAGCTCGACGCCCTGTCGCGGGCGCAGGCGACAATCGAGTTCACGCCCGACGGCAAGATCCTTACCGCAAACCAGAATTTTCTCGCCACTCTCGGCTACACGATCGAAGAGGTGCGCGGCAGACACCACTCGATGTTCTGCGATCCGGATTACGTGGCATCGCCTGCCTATCGCCAGTTTTGGCAGAGCCTCGCCGATGGTCACTTTGCCACCGACGAGTTCATGCGCATCGGCAAGGGTGGGCGCAAGGTCTTCATCCAGGCCTCCTACAATCCGATCCTCGACATGAACGGCAAGGTCTTCAAGGTGGTGAAATTCGCCAGCGACGTGACTGAGCGCGTGCGCGCCGTCAATGAGCTTGGAAACGGTCTGCAGGCGATGGCGGATGGCAATCTGGAGCGTACGATCGACCGGCCGTTCATCACCGCGCTCGACAAGCTGCGCACGGACTATAACGCCTCCGTTGGACGCCTGCGCGCCGCGATGCGCGCAATTGCGCAGAATGCGACGATGATTGCTTCGGGCTCGCGAGAGATGCGCATTGCCTCCGACGATCTGGCGCGGCGAACGGAAACGCAGGCTGCCTCGGTCGAGGAAACGGCCTCGGCTGTCACGGAAATATCCACGACGGTCTCCGATTCTGCTCGCCGGGCTGCCGATGCCGGGCGTCTGGTCGAGGACACCACGCGCAGCGCCCAGGAGTCGGCGAATGTCGTGCGCGAGACTGTCGATGCCATGACGAGGATTGAAGGATCGTCCGCGAAGATATCGGGAATCGTCGGTGTCATCGACGAGATCGCGTTCCAAACCAACCTTTTGGCGTTGAACGCGGGCGTCGAAGCAGCGCGCGCCGGCGAGGCCGGTCGAGGATTTGCCGTCGTGGCACATGAGGTGCGCGAACTGGCGCAGCGTTCGGCCAGTGCGGCGAAGGAAATCAAGGCGTTGATCGCGGATTCAGAGCGGTTTGTCCGCGATGGCGTGGTGCTGGTCGGCAAGACCGGTTCGGCGCTCGAGGCAATCGCCACCCAGGTCCTGCAGGTGCGCGAAAACGTCGTTGCGATCGTGGAGGCAACACGCGAGCAATCCTCCAGCCTCGACCAGATCAATAGCAGCGTTCTCTCGATGGATCAGGACACGCAGCGCAACGCCGCGATGGTCGAGCAAACCGCCTCCGCAAGTCGCAAGCTGGCCGCCGAGGCGCAGTCGCTTTTCGAACTGATCGGCCAGTTCAAGGTGGACGAGGCAGCACCGGGGCGGGTTTTACTAGCGAACGTCGCCTGAGGCCTGGCCCTACGTGCCAAACCCCTCGATTTCCTCGACGGCTTCCGCGTCGCTGCCGGGGATGAAGGCGTGGAACGCGGCAAGCGCCGCCTTTCGATAGACGTCGCGTTCCTGAAGCACCTCATGCCGGGCGCCGTTGATCGGTACGAACTGGGCAGCCCGGAAGTAGCGCGACATGCGTTCCTGCGCGATATACGGCACGATATCGTCGCGTGTGGGCGCTATCACGACTGTCGGTATGGTGATCGAGAAGAGATGGATCGGTGACGTGACGCGGTCGATCGTCGTGAAGGATTCGTGCAGCCAGCGGGCGCTCGGCGGTCCGAGCACCAGTTCCGGATGGGCGGTGGCGACAGCGACATTTCGCGAGAACCGTTTCTCGTCCGACGTCAGCGGATTGTCGCGGAACTGCGGTTCTTCGAACCTGCGCTTCAGCGGAAACGAGCCAAGGCCGAGCGAGCAGGCTGTGGCTGCGAGTGTGCGGATCGTGCCTTCAGATGCCGACTGACCCGAGAGGCCAATGAACGGCGCAGTCAGGACCATGCGCTCGACGCGTGTCGAGAGGTAGGGCGCGGCGGAGAGCGCGATCAGCGCGCCCGTCGAGTGCGCCAGGATGAAGAAGGGCAGGCGCGTATCCGGCAGCACGATTTTCTCGAGGAAGGTGTCGAGGTCGTGTTCGTAGTCCACGAAGCGGCGCACATGGCCGTACTGGGGCTTTTTCAGAAGCCGTGTGGAGCCGCCCTGGCCACGCAGATCGAAGGTCGCGACCCATAGGCCCCTGGCGGTAAGATCGCGGATCGTTTCAAAGTACTTCTCGATATATTCGTTGCGGCCCTGGAGAAGGACGACGGTGCCCTTTGCCACCGGCGCGGATGAGCGGAAAACTGCATAGCGCAGGCGATGGCCGTCGTGGGTCTCGAAGAAACCCTCGGTACGGTTTTCCGGGATCGGGTTGTCGGGTGTGGAGAAGAGGACCTGTTCCATGGCCAGTCGATCATGTCCTTCGCGGATTCGTCTGTCGAGTAAAGCGGATAGGCGATCACCCTGTCAAATCAAAGCAAAAAGCTTGGTTGACAGGGGGCTGGGAGTGGATTTCGCTATTGCCGGTCGCGCGGCAAAAAAAGACCGGCATGCGGACATTGAGGTTCCGCGATGCCGGCCGGAGATCGGGCTGAAGACGAAGGGACGATACACTCCAGCCATCGGGCCAGTGTCACCCGATGGCACCATTCGTATTCCTCTCGTCATGAACGGCTTCCGAACTGCATGTTCATATGCGGTTCACGCAAGGTAAGTTCGCGTCCCGGACACAGGGCCTTGAACTCCACAAAAGGCATCCCCATCTCATTTCTGCAGGCGCCAAACGGGCCTGCCGAACCGTCCCGGAGCTGCCGAACAAGGGGTTTCAGGGGCAATTATCGCAACACGTCGCTTCCTCAGGAGGACATCATGCGTCACGTAGACTTCTCTCCCCTTTATCGTTCCACCGTCGGTTTCGACCGTCTCTTCACCATGCTCGACAGTCTCGGTCAGCCTGACCAGGGCCAGACCTATCCGCCCTACAACATCGAGCGCACGGGCGAAAACACCTACCGTATCACCATGGCCGTTGCTGGTTTCGATGAGACCGAAATCTCCATCGAGTCGCAGGCCCACGCTCTGACCATCAAGGGTGAGAAGAGCGAAGAAAAGGCTGAAGGTAGCGAGTTCCTTTATCGCGGCATCGCCAAGCGCGCCTTCGAGCGCCGCTTCCAGCTTGCCGACCACGTAGAGGTCACCGCCGCTTCGCTGAAGAACGGTCTGCTCCACATCGACCTGCTTCGCAGCATTCCGGAAGCCATGAAGCCGCGCAAGATCGCGATCGCGGCTGAGCCGGTGAGCGCGCCGAAGGCCATCGAGGCGCAGGTCGCCAACTAATCGGTCCTCCCAGGCCAAACATGCAGGCGGCGCTCATCCGAGCGCCGCCTTTTTTGTTCGGTTTCAGGCTGGACTTGCCGCTTCTTCGGCTTCCTCTTCCGTGATCCGGTGCGCGGCATTCGTCGCATATTTCTGTGCGATGACGGCGCAGACCATCAGTTGGATCTGGTGGAACAGCATCAGCGGCAGGACGATCGCGCCGACGGATTGCCCGGCGAAGATGACGCTTGCCATTGGCGCGCCGCTGGCCAGGCTTTTCTTGGAAGCGCAGAATGTAATGGTAATCTCGTCGGCCTTGTTGAAGCCCAGCAGGCGGCTGCCGTACATCGTGAAGCACAGGACGAGACCAAGCAAAACCATGTCGGCGACGATGACCGCCGCAATGTCGCCGATCGAGAAGGTGTGCCACAACCCCTCGACGACGGCCTTGCTGAAGGCGAGGTAGACGACCATCAGGATGGAGCCGCGGTCTACAGGCATCAGCAGGGTCTTCTTGGAGCGAATCCAGTTGCCGATCCATGGCTGCAATGCCTGACCGACAATGAAGGGCAGCAGCAGTTGCAGGAGGATCTGTCCGAGCACGTCCCATGAAAAGCCGCCATGACCGCCGACGGAGAAGAGCAGCCCGACCAGCAGCGGCGTCAGGAACATGCCGAAGATGTTGGACGCCGATGCCGAGCAGATGGCGGCTGGTACATTGCCGCGGGCTATCGACGTGAAGGCGATCGAAGATTGCACCGTCGAAGGCAGAACGCACAGATAGAGTATGCCGAGATACAGAGGCTTCGGCAGGATCCAATCCGGCACGAAGCCGAGACCCAGGCCGAGGATGGGAAACAGGCCGAACGTGGTCAGCAGGATCACGAGATGCAGCCGCCAGTGCAGCAGGCCGGCAATGACGACATCACGCGACAGGCGGGCGCCATGGAGGAAGAAGAGCAGCGCCACCGCCAGGTTCGTCGCTATTCCAAAATAGCCGGCAAATGTGCCTTGGGCCGGCAGCAGCGAGGCCAGGATGACGGTGCAGACCAAAAGGATCGTGAATGTATCGGGCAAAAAGCGGCGCATGGCGTTTCTCGTCGGATCAGTAGATCATTTGTGTTTCTTCCATTACGATACAGGATGCAAGGAATAACAGTTATCACACTTCCGGATAGGTTATGCTTGATCTTACGCAATTGCGCAGTTTCGTGGCGGTGGAACAGATGGGCAGCTTCACGCTTGCCGCCGAGAGGCTGGGGCTTGGCCAGTCGACCGTCAGTCAGCACATCCAGCGGCTGGAAAGCGCTGTCGGGCGGCGGTTGCTGGCCCGTGACACCCACAAGGTGGTGCTGACGACCGATGGGGAAGCGCTTCTCAGTCACGCACGAGCAATGCTGGCGATCGAAGCACAGGTGCAGTCACAATTCAAAGGCCAGAACCTGCGCGGCAACCTGCGGCTCGGCGTTTCGGAGGATTTCGTGACCAGCCAGCTGCCGGCGGTGCTTGAGGATTTCGTTCGCTCGCACCCTTCCGTCGATCTTGAATTGACCGTGGCGCTATCAGGAACGCTGTACGAAATGCAGGACAACGGCGAGATCGACCTTGTGCTGGCGAAGCGCCGGCTGGGCGATGCGCGCGGGCGGCTGGTCTATCGCGAACCGCTGGTCTGGCTGGCGCGCGACCCGGACCATGTGCTGAACGGCGGCCCCCTGCCGCTGATCGCCTTTCCGCCGCCGAGCGTCACGCGCAGCATTGCGCTTGAAGCGCTGGGTAGGAGCCGGGTCGCCTGGCGGATCGTTTGCACCTGCGGCAGCCTCAGCGGACTGACGGCGGCGGCGCGGGCGGGGATGGGCGTGCTGGTGCAGCCACGCAGCATGGCACCATCCGGTTTGAAGGAGATCGGGCGCGATAGGCTTCCCATCCTCGAGGACGTGGAATTCGTGCTTGTGCCACGCAAGGGCGCAGATCAGGCTCTGATGTCGGCGCTGTCGGAGGACATCCTCGGCAAGGTGCGCCGTCTTGGCTCCGGCGGATGATGTGTTAAGTGGCGTTGAAGCCGTCGTGATAGCTGACTTTGCCGGGGGGCAACGGGCCATCAAACCTCAAGCGCATGAAATATTCGGCCGGCACGCCCTCGAAGATCAGATTGGCGTCGTTCTCGAAGCCGAAGCGCTTGTAGTAGCCGGGATCGCCAAGAACAACGCAGCCCTTGGCGTCGATATCGGTGAGCCGCGACAGGCCTTCGCGAATGAGCTTTCCGCCGATGCCCTCTTTCTGATGACCTGGTTTGACAGAGACCGGTCCAAGTCCATACCAGCCCTTGTCTTCTCCATTGATCGTGACAGGCGAAAAGGCGACATGCCCGATGACGGCGCCATCCTTGATGGCAACGAGAGAGACGGTCAGTACATCGGCATCTCGAAGAGCGTCGACGATTTCTGCTTCGGTCTGACTACTATATTCCATCGACGCAAAGGCGGCTTTGGTGATCTGGCGGATTGCCGCGATGTCGCTCGGCTGTTCGGGGCGGATTTCCATCGTCGTTTCTCTCGTCGTTTTCCGATCGCTGCAATAGCGTGGTCTCGGCGTGGCAACCAGTACATAGGTAGTAGGAACGTCCGTTTGCGCAACATTGCTTCTCAATTGCGTAACTTTCGTTCACGGCTCCACAAAAGTTAATGGGCTGCTTACCATGTTAATGCGCCCTCAACCCTGTCGCTTAGGTATCTGGTCAGGTTCCGGGCCTAGTCTCCCGGCGCCTATGGTCGATCTTCGGGGCAAGGAGAACGGACCGATGACGTATGGCGTACTCTTCGTATCCGGGCTGGTTGCCTGTGTGATGCTCATTGTCGTGGCAGGACACGACGCGAAAACGACGGATAGCGGCAAGCCGCAATCCGCCGTGACGGGACATCAGAACTGAGCCCGGTATTTCAGCCGGCGAGGCAGCCAAGGAAACCGTCGACATCTGCCTCGCTGGTCGCAAAGCTGGTGACGAGCCGGATCAGCGTCTCGTCCTGGCCGACGAGTTCGGGCGTCGCCGGCGGGACCGGCCATTCATAGAACTTTGCGCCTTTTTCACCCGCAATCTTCGCAGCGCTCTTCGGGATGACGGCGAAGACCTCGTTGGCCGAGGTCGGCCACGCAAGCCTGGACGCGTTGCTTGTGGTGATGCCTGATCGCAGGCGATCGGACATGCCGTTCGCATGGCGGGCGAGATCGAGCCATAGATCGTTCTCGAAATAGGCGTCGAACTGCGCCGCGATGAAGCGTGACTTCGAGAACAACTGGGCGGCGCGCTTGCGGATGAACGGCATCTCCGTCGCTCGCTCCGGGTTGAAGAAGACGATCGCTTCCGCGCACCAGCATCCATTTTTGGTGCCGCCGAAGGACAGCATGTCGATACCGCGCTTCCAGGTCATCTCGGCCGGGCTGACGCCGAGGGAGACAAGGGCGTTGGCAAAGCGAGCGCCGTCCATGTGGAGAGGCAGCTTGTCCTTCCGGGCGATAGCTGCGATCTCGCCGATCTCGGCCAGGCTGTAGACGGTGCCGGCTTCCGTCGCCTGGGTGATCGTCACTGCCGTCGCGCGTCCGTGCTGCACGGCACTCTGCGGGAAGGCCGCGATTTTCTCCTTGAGCTTTTCCGGATCGATCTTTCCTTCGAGGCCGGGCACACCGATGAGGCGGGCGCCGCTGAAGAAATCGGGCGCGCCGCACTCGTCGGCAATCACATGCGCCTCGGAATGGCAGAAGGTGATGCCGCCCGGGCGCTGGACGCTTGCAAGCGACAGCGAGTTCGCGGCGGTGCCGGTGCCGACGAACAGGACGGTCACATCGCGCTCGAAGATTTCCGCGAAGCGCCGCTCGACGCGGCGGTCGAGATCGCTTGCGCCATAGGCTGCTGCAAACCCGTCGGATTCCCTGAGCAGACGTTCGGCGATGGAACGATGGGCGCCTGCCCAGTTGTCGGATGCAAGATACATGAAAGGAGACCGGATGAGATGTGATGGGATGAGGTTCGGGCGGCGACCTTACGCCATCACTCCGGCCGGTCAAAGAGGCGACGTGGAATCCATCACAAAAATTGACTTCGGCAATCAATAAACAAAATAGTGCGGAAACGCGTAATTTTATGTCTCATACTCCAGCTGTTTCAGCAATATTAGATCGCAAATGGCCGATTTTTTGAATCTGCACCCTTGCGAAGGTCAGATGTTTCTGGCATAGATCAAGTGAATTAGGACAGTGTTGTTGTCCTATTTTGGCCGCGACGGCCGAAGAGGCGCCAAAAAACCTTACACTCGTGGGGTTTCACGCTATAGTTCTTCAAAAGCGGGCAAAAGCCCGCATGCGGAGGCGGATGGCAGGCGCGGTAGCGCAACGGTGCTTTCCCTGGAGAGCCTGCCGCCGGCGACCGGATCTTCGATAATGCAACAGCGCTGTCACGCGCCGAACCTAGGATCAGGGACGGCGCACGACAGGAAGCCGCCCGCAGCCCCGCGGGCTCTGACAGGAGGGAATGATGACGAAGACGCCATCCACGGGTTTTGACCAGTTCGCAGCAGCAACGGCTAGCGCGACGGCCAATACGCGTAAATTCGCCTCCGGCCTGCCGCAGAAACAGGGGCTCTACGACCCGCGCAACGAGCACGATGCCTGCGGCGTCGGCTTTGTCGCCCATATGAAGGGGCAGAAGTCGCACCAGATCGTCAAGGACGGTCTCTTCATTCTCGAGAACCTGACGCACCGTGGTGCTGTCGGCGCCGATCCGCTGATGGGCGACGGTGCCGGTATTCTCGTGCAGATCCCGGATCGTTTCTTCCGCGAGGAAATGGCCAAGCAGGGCATCACCTTGCCGAAGGCCGGTGAGTATGGCGTCGGCCATGTCTTCATGCCGCGCGACGAAAAGCAGATCGAGCATTTCAAGAAGGTGATGCACGACGTCATCGCCGAGGAAGGTCAGGTTCTGCTTGGCTTCCGCGATGTGCCCGTCGACAACTCTTCGCTATCCAAGGCGCCGGATATCGCCGCGACCGAACCGCATCACTGTCAAATCTTTATCGGCGCCGGCGAGAACGCCGCGACGACCGATGAATTCGAACGCCGCCTGTTCACGCTGCGCAAGGTGATCTCGAACCGCATCTATGACGAGTTCGATGGCGAGGAGAGCCATTTCTATCCGGTGTCGCTGTCGTCGGCGACGATCGTCTACAAGGGCATGTTCCTGGCCTATCAGGTCGGCGCCTATTACAAGGACCTGTCGGACCCCCGCTTCGAAAGCGCGGTTGCCCTCGTCCACCAGCGTTTCTCGACCAACACCTTCCCGTCGTGGAAGCTGGCGCACCCGTACCGCATGGTCGCCCACAACGGCGAAATCAACACGCTGCGCTCCAACGTAAACTGGATGGCGGCACGCCAGGCCTCCGTGTCTTCGCCGCTATTTGGCGAGGATATCTCCAAGCTCTGGCCGATCTCCTATGAAGGTCAGTCGGATACGGCCTGCTTTGATAACGCGCTCGAATTCCTCGTGCGCGGCGGCTACTCCATGGCGCACGCCGTGATGATGCTGATTCCTGAAGCCTGGGCGGGCAACCAGTCGATGGCGGCCGAGCGCAAGGCGTTCTACGAATATCATGCCGCCCTGATGGAGCCGTGGGATGGACCGGCGGCCGTTGCCTTCACCGATGGCAAGCAGATCGGCGCGACGCTCGACCGTAACGGCCTGCGTCCGGCCCGCTACCTCGTCACCTCTGATGACCGCGTCATTCTCGCTTCGGAAGCCGGCACGCTGCCGGTGGCCGAAGAGGATATCGTCAAGAAGTGGCGCCTGCAGCCGGGCAAGATGCTGCTCATCGACATGGAGCAGGGCAAGATCATCTCCGACGAGGAGCTGAAGACGGAACTTGCGACCAAGCATCCGTACCGCAACTGGCTGGATCGCACGCAGCTGATCCTTGAGGACCTGAAGCCGGTCGAGCCGCGCGCGCTGCGCCGCGACGTGTCGCTGCTCAACCGCCAGCAGGCATTCGGCTATACCACCGAAGACACCAAGATCCTGATGTCGCCGATGGCGACGACGGGCCAGGAAGCCGTTGGTTCGATGGGCACCGATACGCCGATCTCGGCGATGTCCGAAAAGTCGAAGCTGCTTTACACCTACTTCAAGCAGAACTTCGCGCAGGTCACCAACCCGCCGATCGACCCGATCCGCGAAGAGCTCGTCATGAGCCTCGTTTCGTTCATCGGGCCGCGTCCGAACATTCTCGACCACACCGGCATGGCGAACGCCAAGCGGCTGGAAGTGCGTCAGCCGATCCTGACCAATGGCGATCTCGAAAAGATCCGCTCGATCGGTCACACGGAAGACCGCTTCGACACCAAGACGCTCGACTTCACCTATGATGTCGAGCGCGGCGCCGAAGGCATGCCCGAGATGCTTGATCGCCTCTGCGAACGTGCGGAAGCGGCGGTCAAGGGCGGCTACAACATCATCGTGCTCTCGGACCGCCAGATCGGACCGGACCGTATCGCGATCCCGGCACTGCTGGCGACTGCTGCCGTCCACCACCACCTGATCCGCAAGGGTCTGCGCACCTCGGTCGGCCTCGTCGTCGAGACCGGCGAGCCGCGCGAAGTGCATCACTTCTGCCTGCTCGCGGGCTATGGCGCCGAAGCGATCAACCCTTACCTTGCCTTCGACACGCTGCTCGACATGCATGCCAAGGGCGAGTTCCCGAAGGAAGTGGACGCCTCCGAAGTCGTCTACCGCTACATCAAGGCGGTCGGCAAGGGCATCCTCAAGGTCATGTCGAAGATGGGTATCTCGACCTATCAGTCCTATTGCGGCGGCCAGATCTTCGACGCGATCGGCCTGCAGCAGGAGCTGGTCGACAAGTACTTCTTCGGCACCGCGACGATGATCGAAGGCGTCGATCTCACTGATATCGCCGAAGAGACCGTTGCCCGCCACACCTCTGCCTTCGGCAAGGATCCGCTGCTGGCGACCACGCTCGATATCGGCGGCGAATATGCCTATCGTATGCGCGGCGAAAGCCATGCCTGGACGCCGGATGCGGTGGCCACGCTGCAGCACGCCGTTCGCGGTAATTCGGAGGATCGCTACCGCGAGTTCGCCGAGATGGTGAACGATTCAGCGCTGCGCATGAACACCATTCGCGGCCTGTTCAAGATCAAGAGCGCTGAGCAGATCGGCCGCAAGCCGGTCGCGCTCGACGCGGTCGAGCCGGCGGTAGACATCGTCAAGCGCTTCTCGACTGGCGCCATGTCCTTCGGCTCGATCAGCCGTGAGGCGCATACGACGCTGGCGATTGCGATGAACAAGATCGGCGGCAAGTCCAACACCGGCGAGGGTGGCGAGGAGAGCGATCGCTACTTCCCGCTGCCTGACGGATCGGCGAACCCGGAACGCTCGGCGATCAAGCAGATCGCATCGGGACGCTTCGGTGTCACGACCGAGTATCTCGTCAACGCCGACATGCTGCAGATCAAGGTCGCGCAGGGCGCCAAGCCCGGCGAAGGCGGCCAGCTGCCCGGCCACAAGGTCGACGCGACCGTTGCCAAGACCCGTCACTCGACACCGGGCGTCGGCCTGATCTCGCCGCCGCCGCACCATGACATCTATTCGATCGAAGATCTGGCGCAGCTGATCTACGACCTGAAGAACGTCAACCCGACGTCCGATGTCTCGGTCAAGCTCGTCTCTGAAGTCGGCGTCGGCACGGTGGCCGCCGGCGTTGCCAAGGCGCGCGCCGACCACATCACCGTCTCCGGCTTCGACGGCGGCACCGGCGCTTCGCCACTGACCTCGCTGAAGCACGCGGGCTCTCCATGGGAAATCGGCCTTGCCGAAACCCAGCAGACACTGGTGCTGAACGGCCTGCGTTCGCGTATCGCGCTGCAGGTCGATGGTGGTCTGAAGACCGGCCGCGACGTTATCATCGGGGCGCTGCTCGGCGCCGACGAGTTCGGCTTCGCAACCGCGCCAGTCATTGCCGCCGGCTGCATCATGATGCGCAAGTGCCATCTGAACACCTGCCCCGTGGGCGTTGCCACGCAGGATCCTGTCCTGCGCAAGCGCTTCAAGGGCACGCCGGAGCATGTCATCAACTACTTCTTCTTCGTCGCCAACGAAGTGCGCGAGATCCTGGCGTCGCTCGGCTTCACCAAGTTCGACGAGATCATCGGCGCTTCGGAGCTGCTCGAGAAGGATGAGATGCTGGCGCATTGGAAGTCCAAGGGTCTCGACTTCAGCCGCATCTTCCACAAGGTCGAGGCGCCGAAGGAGGCAACTTACTGGACATCACGACAGAAGCACCCGATCGACGACATTCTCGATCGCAAGCTGATCGCTGAAGCCGAGCCTGCACTGTCTTCGAAGACGCCTGTGTCCTTCGAGGTCGACATCAAGAACGTCGACCGCTCGGCGGGTGCGATGCTGTCTGGTGAAGTTGCCAAGCGCTACAACCACCGCGGCCTGAAGGAAGATACGATCAACGTGACGCTCAAGGGCACGGCGGGCCAGTCGTTCGGCGCCTTCCTGGCTCGCGGCATCACCTTCAACCTGATCGGTGACGGCAACGACTATGTCGGCAAGGGTCTTTCGGGCGGCAAGATCATCGTCCGGCCGCCTGAGAATGCGAAGATCGTCGCGGAAGAGTCGATCATCGTCGGCAACACCGTTCTCTACGGTGCGACCGAAGGCGAGTGCTACTTCCGTGGTGTCGCGGGCGAGCGCTTCGCGGTCCGCAACTCGGGTGCGATTGCCATCGTCGAAGGCGTGGGCGACCACGGCTGCGAATACATGACGGGCGGCGTGGTGGTCGTTCTCGGCCAAACGGGTCGTAACTTCGCGGCCGGCATGTCCGGTGGCGTCGCTTACGTGCTGGACGAGGTTGGCGATTTCGCCAAGCGCTGCAACATGGCGATGGTCGAACTCGAGCCGGTTCCCGAAGAAGACGACATGCTCGAGAAGCTGCATCATCACGGCGGCGACCTCATGCACAAGGGACGGGTCGACGTCTCCGGTGACATGACGCGCCACGACGAGGAGCGCCTCTACCAGCTGATCTCCAACCATCTGCACTACACGGGCTCCACCCGCGCCAAGCAGATCCTGGACAACTGGGTCGACTACCGTCCGAAGTTCCGCAAGGTCATGCCGGTCGAGTACCGCCGTGCTCTGGAAGAGATGGAACGCGCCCGCATGGGAATTGCGGCGGAGTAAATACGCTTACTTCCGTTGCGCCGGCGAAGGCTGGCGCGGCGGATGACCGAAATATCTCAATGACCCACGCATCGGCAGCAGCCTCAGGCAGCGCAGACGCGTGGATGGCACTCAAGGGATATGCTTGATGACGGTCGAAAGAAGCAACTTGCCTCCGCTGTCGAGGCTGATGATGGACAACTGGCCGCAGGCGAGGCGGTCATGAGTGTAAGGGACGAAAATATGGGTAAGGTCACAGGGTTTCTGGAAATCGACCGGCAGGTAGCAAAGTATCAGCCTGCCTCGGATCGCATTCGGCATTTCCGCGAATTCACGATCCCGATGTCGGACCAGGAAGTGCAGAAACAGGCAGCCCGCTGCATGGACTGTGGCATCCCTTATTGCCATGGTCCGACCGGTTGTCCTGTTCACAACCAGATTCCTGACTGGAACGACCTCGTCTACAACAACAACTGGGAAGCAGCGATCCAGAACCTGCATTCCACGAACAACTTCCCGGAGTTCACGGGTCGCGTCTGCCCGGCGCCCTGCGAGGAAGCCTGCACGCTGAACCTCGAAGATACGCCGGTTGCGATCAAGACCGTCGAGCAGGCGATCGCCGACAAGGCATACGAGCTCGGCTTCATCCGCCCGCAGCCGGCGACTGTTCATACCGGCAAGAAGGTTGCGATCATCGGCTCCGGCCCGGCTGGCATGGCGGCTGCGCAGCAGCTTGGCCGTGCGGGTCACGACGTTCACCTCTACGAGCGCGAGTCGAAGCCCGGTGGCCTGCTGCGCTACGGTATTCCTGACTTCAAGATGGAGAAGAACTTCATCGATCGCCGCGTCGAGCAGATGAAGGGCGAAGGCGTCACCTTCCACTGTGGCGTCAATGTCGGCGTGGACGTGAAGGTCGAGCAGCTGCTCGCAGACTACGATGCGGTGCTTTACTGCGGTGGCTCCGAGACCCCGCGCGAAGCCGGCATCCCGGGCATCGAGCTATCAGGTGTCCATGACGCGATGCCTTACCTCGTGCAGCAGAACAAGCGCGTCGGCCGCGAAAACATCGACAGCGTTGGTTGGGCATCCGACCCGATCCTCGCCGGCGCCAAGCATGTCGTCGTCGTCGGCGGTGGCGATACCGCGTCGGACTGCGTCGGCACGGCGTTCCGTCAGGGCGCCGTGAAGGTCACGCAGCTTGACATCCGCCCGCAGCCGCCGGAGAAGGAAGACAAGCTTGCCGTCTGGCCGTTCTGGGCGACGAAGATGCGCACCTCCTCGTCGCAGGCCGAAGGCGCCATCCGCGAGTTCCAGGTCGCAACACTGGAGTTTGTTGGCGAAGATGGCGTTCTGACCGGCGTGAAGTGCTGCGAAGTCGACGAGCGCCGCAAGCCGATCCCCGGCACCGAGTTCATCATCAAGGCCGATCTCGCCTTCATCGCGATCGGTTTCAGCGGTCCGTTCAAGGATAGCGTCCTGAAGGAACTTGACGGCAAGCTCACGCTCAACACCGACCGTCGCGGCTCGACCAACGTCGTTGCCAACGACAAGGACTACAAGACCTCGGTCGACAAGTTCTGGACCGCGGGCGACGTGCGCCGCGGCCAGTCGCTGGTGGTCTGGGCAATCCGCGAAGGTCGCCAGGCCGCGCGCGCTATCGACGAAGCCCTGATGGGCTCGACGGTTCTGCCGCGATAAGCGACTGATATCTACAGAATGAATGGGGCCGCGTTAAGCGACCCTTTTCGTTTCATCGATGTCCCCACGCCTCACAGGCTCCTCAGCCATTCATGGCCGGGGTGGCACGCGGCAAGGGACGTTTTCAGCCACTGGCGTTCCGAAGATAGGAGCTTCGGGAGGGCCCTTTCGAAATCGGCCTCATCCTTGGCGCGTTGGTATTTTGCCTTGAATAGAAGAATGGCTGCCGGCTTCAGATAGGGGATGCCATCCTCGGTCCTGGCGACGATCTCGGCGCGCGGTAGAGAAATGGCGGGATCTCGCTTGTAGATCCACGTATCGAGCGTTCCCGGCTCGATCATCATATCGACGCGCCAGCGCCGCGCCTCGACGTCCAGACACCAGACTTGCGAGATCGTTGCCGGAGGCTCCTCATTCGCGGGCAGGCGCTCGACGATGCCATCTCCGACCGAGTGGAATTCCATGCCTTCGAGAGCACCGCGAAAGACACCGAGATCGTGGCGCAGGACAGTGAATTCGAGGTCCTCATGTTCGCGCGTCTGGTGCCCGTGCCAAAGGTCGAGCGCCCATCCGCCAACGATGCACCAGGGTCTTGTGATAGCGCTCAGCCGGGCTGCCAATTCCGTGGGATGCCATGGAGACCATGCGTCGTGAGCAATCGGGGGATGCATGGATCTGGTTTCTCACTGCGTGGCAAGGAGTAGCGGCAAAGTCCGCGGCCCGCCGCCGTTGGCCGAGATGCCTTTGGGGAAGGCTGTCTATTTGATGGAAACCTGCGCTGTGGGCTTCGGCGGTGTCATACGATAGTCATCGACGCGGCCGGCCGGGGGAGGCGCCATTTCGCCATCCTGAACGAGCATGTCGCGCGGCGACTTCGTCGCGCTGACCGGAAGGATCCTGCCGCCAAGGAGCTCCGCCCCGCCATCGAGATTAGGGTCGGAGAGGCTGATCGGTTCGGTACGGCCGGGCGTTGCGACAGCATCGATTATCGGAGCATTGCCTGTATCGAGGCGGACAAGGTCGGGGCTTGCCTGCGTGCCCAGAATACGGCGCACCGGCTTCTCGACATAGAAGGCGAGCTTGCGCCGGCCGGCTTCGGTGAGGTTGATGCCGTCGGAAGTGCGCAGTCGGACCTGCTGGCCGTTGATATCAGAGCCGGTGACGATGAATTCGCCGCCTTCGCTGACGAAACCGTCCCAGATATCGACGAATTCGCCGCCGATGCTTTCCATCTGCTTGCGGAACAACTGGTTGAGCTGGACGGCGTCGGATGTCATCGCGGGCGAATCAAAGGCTGGCAGGCCAACCCAGAGCAGCGGGATCTTGCGGCTGGTAACCTGTTTGCCGAAGGCTTCGACACGACGTTGATACTCGGCGTACCAGCCCTCCGTCCTGAATTTCTCCTTGCCTATATCCGTCACCATCTGCTGGCGATCATTGGCGCCGAGCATGACGATGACCATGGCTGGCTTCGCCTCGTCGAGAAACGTCGTCAGCTGCTGCGGCCAATTGTAATAGTCGTCGCGCACCAGGCCCGAGGCCACGTTGCTGTGCGACTCGATGACAACGCCGGGCGAATCGCGGAACGCGGCGTCCATGCCGACTCCGAGACCACCAGCGAGAAAATCGCCAACGACAAGAATCTTCTGAGCATTGGCAAGCTTTTCGACCACCTTCTCTTCAACGACAGCGGGTGCAGCCGCGCGTGGTGCGGCAGCGGCAGCCTTCGGCGCGACTTTTCGTTTCGGAGCAGGCTGTCGCTGCGGCGCGTTCTGAGACGGCGCTTGCGGCGGATATTCCTGGATGTAGCGACGACCGAGGAAGAAATCGAAAATGGAGCGGCGATAGTAATAGCGTTCCTGCGCATCGGCCACATGCACCGGCAGCGCGCTGAAGACAAGCACCAGCGTGGCGGTGCCGATCGCACCCCAGCGCAGCGTTACCCGGTTTACTCGTTTACGCATAATCAGCAGCCTCGCGTCTGCCGGCATTCTCGCATGGAGCGGGAACTTGCGTCCACACCCCAAAATGCATGTCGCCGATTATTCTACCTGCGAAGCGCGTTCAGGAGCGGCAGCGATGGCTCGCCGTCCTGTTGCATTCCCATGCGAGCCTGGACTGCCGCAATGGCTGCCTTGGATCCGCTGCCGAAGTTTCCATCGACCTCGCCGTCGTAATAGCCAAGCGTCTTCAGGCGCGTCTGCAGTTCGAACTTCTCTTTCATGTCGAGGGTGCCGTCCGGTCGGGGCCAGCGCTGTTTCATGCCGCCGTAGCCGGCGAGCTCGTCTGCAAGCAGCCCGACGCCGATCGCATAGCTGTCCGAGGCGTTGTATCTCTTGATCGTGAAGAAGTTGCTGGTCATGAGGAAGCCAGGGCCGTTCGGACCCGCCGGCATCTTGAGGACCGCATTGCCGCCACCATCCCGGAAGCCTTTGCCGTTAGGCCGTGTCAGGCCAAGGGAGGCCCACTGCGCCAGCGTGTGGGTCTTGCCGACCTGCTTGCGTGCGTTCGGCGGCACGACGACCTCGTAGCCCCAGGTCTTGCCTCTGTCCCAGCCGTTCTTCATCAGAAGGTTTGCAGACGTCGCCAGGGCATCTGGCACGGAGTTCCAGATGTCGCGGTGGCCGTTGCCGTCCGCGTCGACTGCATAGAGCAGATAGCTTGTCGGAATGAACTGGGTGTGGCCCATGGCGCCTGCCCAGGAACCGGTCATGCCATCAGAAGAGATGTCGCCGTTCTGGAGGATCTTCAGAGCCGCGATGAGCTGCTTCTTGGCAAACTTTGCACGGCGCTCATCGGCATATGCAAGTGTCGCCAGGGCGCGGGGCACGTAGTGCAGGCGGTCGTCCTTGTCGAGAACTGCGCCATAATTGGATTCCATCGACCATATCGCGAGGAGAATCGATTTGTCGACTCCGAAGCGGCGTTCGATCGCATTCAGCGTTGCGGCATGTTTGGCGGCCATCTGGCGGCCGATCTGGACCGTGTAGGGATTTACACGGGAATCTACGTAGTCCCAGATTTTTGTTGTAAATTCAGGCTGATAGGCCGCCTTCTCGAGGACTGTCGGGTCCGGATCGCTGACGCCTGCGAAGGCTTTGCGATAGGTTGCCTTGCTGATGCCATTTTGAGCGGCAGTTTGATAAAAGTCCGCGATCCACTTCTGGAACCGCTGATCTGCTTTCGCGTTGATGGGGGCCAGGCCGGTGGACGCGGTCACGATGAGTGCAATAGCAAGACCACGAAGGGAATTTCTGTGATTTTGAGTCATCGGCGGTCATCCGTCCTTTCGTTTCAGGCACAGCAGAGCGCGAAGTTCCGCTCAGGCCCGAGACTACCTGAACGGAGTCAACAAATTCTTTACCATGACACGTGAACGCAGTCACCATTTGCAAAACGGTAGCAAATCTCATCTAGTCCAATCAAAAATGCCTTTTATTTCAAGCGATGTGATCATCGCAGGAGGATTGTGTGGCAGAGCATAAAAAAGTTCGCAAAGCTGTATTTCCAGTTGCTGGCCTCGGGACTCGCTTTCTCCCGGCTACCAAAGCAGTGCCGAAGGAAATGCTGACTGTCGTCGATAAACCCATCATTCAGTATGTGGTCGACGAAGCCCTGGAAGCTGGCATCGAGCACTTCGTTTTTGTCACGGGTCGCAACAAGCACATCATCGAAGATTACTTCGATATCCACTTCGAACTCGAGCAGACGTTGCGCGAGCGCAGCAAGAAGGCGGAAATGACGCTGCTTGCCGGCCAGCTTCCCAAGGCTGGTACGGTCAGCTTCACCCGCCAGCAGGAGCCGCTCGGGCTCGGCCACGCCGTCTGGTGCGCCCGCGAGATCGTCGGCAACGAGCCGTTCGCGCTGCTGTTGCCCGACATGATCATGAAGAGCGAAGGCAAGGGTTGCATGAAGGGCATGATCGACCTCTATGCCCAGAGCGGTGGCAACATTATCGCCGTCGAGGAATGCGCCCCTGATCAGGCTCACAAGTATGGCATCGTTGGCGTCGGTGAAGCGATCGGTGATGGTTTCCGCATCACCGGCATGGTCGAGAAGCCGGCAAAGGGCACTGCTCCTTCGAACTACTTCATCAACGGCCGCTACATCCTGCAGCCTGAGGTCTTCAAGATCTTGGAAACCCAGGAGCGTGGCGCCGGCAACGAGATCCAGTTGACGGACGGCATGCTGAAGCTGCTCAAGGATCAGACCTTCGCAGGCTATCACTTCCGTGGCACGACCTATGACTGCGGCGCCAAGGACGGCTTCATTCTCGCCAACGTGGCGTTTGCACTGGAACGTGCCGACATTCGCCCGAGCGTCGAGGAAGGCTTCAAGGCGCTGTTGAAGGGTCTCTAAGACCAATTCACCTGGCTTTTGTACAAATTGGATCCGCCTTCAAGTCTCCCACTTGGAGGCGGATTTCATTTCAGCGTTTCAGCGTTTCAGCTTGAGGCCGACGCCGGCACGCCATTGATCGGAGTCGCTCGTCGTCTTGCGGGAAGTCAGTTCGTAGCCGATCGTGCTGGTCAGATCGAGATAGCGGTTGATGTTCCAGGTGAGGCCGGCGCTCGTGCTGTAGACCGTCTCGTCGCTGGTCGGGCTGTCTGAGGGGTAGTCACGGAATGTGATGCCGCCGAGAACCGTTCCCGTCAGATTGTCGCGGAGCTGGTGGGTGATGCCGGTCGTCAGAGCATGCGAGACATAGCCGGATTCGCCAGCGGTCGTCGACGGGTTGATGCTTGTCAGCAGGCCGATGGCGACGTCCGTGCCTCTCAGCGGCGACCAAAGAAGCTGCGCGTCCACCACGACCGCGTCTATATCCGAGAGGCGGGGGTCATCGAATGTGGCGGTTTCATAACCGACCCCAACCTCGCCACGAAGCTTTTCACCCATATCCAGTTCGGCGCCGACTTTGGCGCCGTAACTGTCACCCGACCTGCGGAAGCCGGCGGAATCAACGGCCTCGTCGTAGACGGTCTTGCCGACATTGGCCTCGATGAATGGGATGAGCGCGGGGGAAAGCTCATAGCCGATGCGTCCGCGGATCGTACCGGTCGTCTGGTTGCGGTCGCTGAGTGAAACGGTGGTGCCATCGGACAGCGTCGCGTCGGAGTAGATCGCGCGGGTGAGATCGATGCCGGTGCTGCCTCGCAGGATACCGAAGTCGCGCTCGATCGATGCGCCGGCGCCGAATTCCTGCACATCCGACTGTTTGTCTGCATTCTGGACGGCGTTCGGATCATCGGTGTCCTCGCGATAGAAACGATAGCCGCCGGTGAGATGTGCCGTTGTGTCCTCCGGAAGATCGAGGCGCAGGTCGCCGTTGATTCTGAACTCCGGTTGCTCCTCGCCTTCGCCGCTGACATTCTGCTGCCAGGCGCCGTCAGTGGTAATCATGAGCTGATGCAGCGCCCAATCGGATGTCAGCGTCGCGTGCAGATCCGTTTCGAGAAATGCACGTGTCTGCTTGATGCCGCCGTCATCCTGGGTTTCCGTGTTGATGCTCTGGGTGATGGCGGGGCGCAGCACGAAGGTACCGACGTGAATGCCTGGTGTTTCCTCTGTTGCCGGGTTCGGCTCCGGTTTGCGGGCTGGCAGCCGCTCGTCGAGCGGCGCCTCGCGCGTGTTCAGGCGAAGCATGTCCTGATCGAGAATCGCTCCGGTGATTTCGTCGCTCGGTTTCGGATCGGGTGTGGACGTGGTGTCGGCATCTGGTTGCACAGCTCCGCCGCCCGCAGTGGTGTCGGACGGTGACGCCGGGGCGTCGCCAGCATCCTCGACTGTCGATGCTGGGAGGGTAGGGGAGGGACGCGTTGCACCGCTCGCCGTGGCCGATTGAGCAAGTGAGCCTTGAGGGGCAAGAAAGACACTTCCCGCCAGCGCCATGGACACGGCAAAGCTCGCCGCGCGGAGCGGCGTTAGACTGCTCGTATCCTTCCAATCGCCCATTTCAATCCTGGCATGCTTCGAAGTCGTTACCCGAACGTAAAGGCTTGTGGTTAACCATTCGTTGCCCTGGCGCGCCTTGCGGATCAGCCGATGGACTCGGCGGATGAAAACCGCTAACGCAGTGCCATGATCAAAAGAGCGGCAAATGTCATCGAAAACGGCGTTCTCGCGTCGGCAAAGCGGACGATCGGTACCGAACGGCGGGCGCTTGAAGCCCTCGAGCGAGCCTTTGACGACGGGCTTGCCGAGCCTTTCATGCGCGCTGTCGAGACGATCAACCGGATTACCGGTCGCGTTATCGTTACCGGTGTCGGCAAGAGCGGCCACATCGGCGTAAAGCTCGCAGCGACACTGGCCTCGACCGGCACACCGGCCTTCTTTGTCCATGCCGCCGAAGCAAACCATGGTGATCTCGGGATGATCGGCACGACGGATGTCGTCCTTGCCCTTTCAAAGGGTGGGGAAAGCGCCGAGCTTCGCAGCATTATTGCCTACACACGGCGTTTCTCGATTCCGCTGATTGCCGTTACCTGTTCCGAGAAGTCCTCGCTCGCCACTGCCTCTGATATCATCCTGCTGATGCCGAACGAGGAGGAGGCCTGTCCGCACGGGCTTGCGCCGACCACCTCGACGCTGATGCAGCTTGCCATGGGTGACGCGCTCGCCATCGCGCTGCTCGACGCGCGTGGCTTTACGGCGCGCGATTTCCACGTGTTTCATCCGGGCGGCAAACTTGGGGCAAGTCTCAGCCATGTGGCCGATATCATGCACACGGGCGATCGCGTTCCCCTTGTTGCCAAGGGTACGCCCGTTCCTGTGGCCATCTCGACGCTGTCTCGCAAGCATTTCGGCTGCGTCGGCATTCTGGACGAGGATGAGCGTCTCTGCGGCATCATCACCGAGGGCGATCTGGCCCGGAACCTGACGCGCAACCTCTCCGAACTGGTGGTCGACGACATCATGACGCGCACGCCGAAGACGGTGAAGCCGACGGTGCTGGCAACAGCTGCGCTTGCCATGCTCAACCAGCACAGCATCGGTGCCCTGATCGTTGTCGACGACGACAACCGCCCGGTCGGACTGGTACACTTCCACGACCTACTTCGGATCGGCGTGGCCTGATCAGGCCGATTCCACGGTCAGATAGCGGCCGTCGGTTGCGACCACCTTTACCTTGGTGCCAACAGGCAGGTCGGGGCCGCTGACGCGCCATACCGTATCATCGAGGCGAATACGTCCGCGGCCTTCGCGAATGGGTTCCGCGAGCGTTGCCGTGCGCCCGACGAGGCTTTCGGCCCGCTGATTGAGGAAAGGCTGATCTGTTTCTCCGTGCCGCAGGATCAGCCTGCGACCGACGAGCGTTGCCGCGACAGCAAGCAGCGCAAATACGATGGCCTGGACTTGCCACAGCCAGAAGCTGCTATCCCAGAACAGCAGTGACAGCATGCCGACAATCAAGGCAGCAAGGCCGATCCAGACGAGGAAGAAGCCGGGCACGAGCATCTCCGCCGCCAACAGCACCAGGCCGGCAATCCACCAGCTCCAGGGTCCGAGTTCCGCGACAAGGCCGGCGATCATGGCTCAGCGCTCCGTTGGCGGGTTGAAGGGGTTGACCGTCGGCGCGCTGCGCGGCGTTGATTGCGGGCGCGGTGCCGGCGGCGTCGGGGTGTCACCGAAGACCTCCTTGGCGATGGCGCCGATGCCGCCAAGCGATCCGATAAGGGAGGAAGCCTCCATGGGCATCAGCACGACCTTGGAATTGCCGGCGGTACCGATAGAGGCGAGCGCTTCGGTGTATTTCTGCGCGACGAAGTAGTTGATGGCTTGAACGTTGCCCGAGGCGATGGCTTCGGACACCATTTTTGTCGCCTTGGCTTCGGCCTCGGCCAGACGTTCACGAGCCTCGGCGTTGCGGAAGGCAGCTTCGCGTTGACCTTCGGCCTGCAGGATGGCTGACTGCTTGGCGCCTTCGGCGCGCAGGATCTGGGCGTTGCGCGAGCCTTCCGCTTCGAGTACCTGCGCGCGTTTTTCGCGCTCGGCCTTCATCTGCCGCGCCATCGCGTCCACAAGATCGCGCGGCGGCTGGATGTCCTTGATCTCGACACGCGTCACCTTGATACCCCATGGCTGGACTGCGTCATCGACGACGCGCAGCAGGCGATCGTTGATCGCGTCGCGGTTCGACAGCAGTTCGTCGAGGTCCATCGAGCCCATGACCGAACGGATGTTGGTCATCGTCAGGTTGAGGATGGCGTTCTCGAGGTTCGACACCTGGTAGGCGGCTTCCGCAGCATTGAGGATCTGGTAGAAGGCGACCGCATCGGCGGAAACGGAGGCGTTGTCCTTGGTAATGACTTCCTGCGTCGGCACGTTGAGAACCTGCTCCATCACATTCATGCGGGCGCCGACACGCTCGATGAAGGGAACGATCAGGTTGAGACCCGGTTCAAGGGTGCGGGTGTAGCGGCCGAAGCGCTCGATCGTGTAGCGATAGCCCTGTGGGACGGTCTTGATCCCGGCAAACAGAACCAGGATGACGAAGACCACCAGAGCAATAACGACGATATCAAAGCCGCCCAGAACCATAAAACTCCCCCGCGATAGAATCGATTGGCACAACCTTAAACGAGCCAACCTCAAACGCCAGTAGCTTCGGCGCGCGACGCAATGGCGATAGATTCGATATGGGGAGTTCGCTGGCTATTCACAACGGGGTCACTTTGGCCTAGAACGCGCGCAGGAAATACCGGTCGCAGCCCACCCGGTCAAAACAAGGGATCCTCATCATGAAGACCATCGTCATCTGCTCCGGCGGATTGGACTCCATTTCGCTCGCCCACAGGGTTGCAGCGGAACATCAACTCATCGGACTGCTTTCCTTCGATTACGGACAGCGCCACCGCAAGGAGCTGGACTTCGCCACGGCCTGTGCCAAGCGGCTCGGCGTGCCCCACCAGATCATCGATATCCGCACCATCGGCCGCCATCTCATAGGATCGGCGTTGACCGACGATGTCGACGTTCCCGACGGCCACTATGCTGAGGAGACGATGAAGGCGACCGTGGTGCCGAACCGCAACGCAATCATGCTGGCAATCGCCTTCGGCCTCGCTGCGGCTCAGAAGGCCGATGCGGTGGCCGTTGCGGTGCATGGCGGCGATCATTTCATCTATCCGGATTGCCGCCCGGGTTTCATCGATGCCTTCCAGGAGATGCAGAACCAGGCGCTGGATGGCTATGCCAGCGTTTCGCTGCTGGCCCCCTACGTCAACGTCTCCAAAGCCGATATCGTCACCGATGGCGTGAAATACGGGACTCGCTTTGCCGAGACATGGTCTTGCTACAAGGGTGGTACACGCCATTGCGGGCGATGCGGAACCTGTGTTGAACGGCGCGAGGCCTTTCATCTGGCCGGTGTCGCCGATCCTACCGAGTATGAAGACCCGAACTTCTGGGTGGCGGCAACCTCAGGCTACGCGGCAAGGGAGGTGAAGTGATGTTTCGCATCACCAAGGAGTTCCACTTCTCCGCATCCCATCAGTTGACGCATCTGCCTGCCGATCACCAATGCGCCAGGCTGCATGGGCACAATTACATAGTCGTCGTTGAACTGTCTTCCGCCGGGCTCGATGAGAACGGCTTCGTGCGCGACTATCATGAGCTTTCGCCTTTGAAGCGCTACATCGACGAGCGCTTCGACCATCGGCACCTGAACGACCTCTTCGGCCATGACCGCGTAACATCGGAGTATCTCGCCAAGCACTTCTACGATTGGTGCAAGGAGCGGCTGCCGGAGACCTCGGCTGTGCGCGTCAGCGAGACACCGAAGACCTGGGCGGAATACCGGCCATGAGCGGGGCTCGCGAGGCGCAGATCCGCGTCAGCGAGATCTTCGGACCGACGATCCAAGGCGAAGGCATACTGATCGGCCTGCCGACGGTTTTCGTCCGTACGGGCGGCTGCGATTACCGCTGTTCGTGGTGCGACAGTCTGCATGCGGTCGATAGCGAGTATCGCGATCAATGGCTGCCGATGACTGTCGACGGCATATGGGGTGAGGTGACACGGCTCTCAGGCGGCAAGCCGCTGATGATATCGCTTTCGGGTGGCAACCCGGCGATCCAGCCGCTTGGCGGCCTCATCGCTCATGGGCATGCGCAAGGCTACAAGTTCGCGCTGGAAACGCAGGGCAGCGTTGCCAAGGAGTGGTTTGCCGATCTCGATGTGCTGGTGCTGAGCCCGAAGCCGCCGTCGAGCGGCATGGCGACGGATTGGGATGCCTTCGAGCACTGTCTTCAGTTGGCAGGCAACGGGCCCGAGATCGCGCTGAAGATCGTCGTTTTCGACGACCGCGACTATGCCTACGCACGAGAGGCGTCAGCGCGCTATCCAGAGCTGTCCGTCTATCTGCAACCGGGCAATCACACCCCGCCACCGCCTGATGACGATGATGCGCGCGTCGATATCGACGGCATCATGGACAGGATGCTGTGGCTGGTCGACAAGGTGACCGAGGACCAGTGGTTCGAGGCTCGTGTGCTGCCCCAGCTGCATGTTCTGCTCTGGGGCAACAAGCGCGGCGTCTGATCAGGCCCAGCCGAGCAGTTCGCGGCGGACGACCTTTTCCAGCACCCGCATGCCGTCCTCGCTGTCGTTCAGGCAGGGGATGTGGGCGAACTTCTCGCCGCCATTTTCGTGGAAGGAATGGGCCGCCTGCTCGGCGATTTCTTCCAGCGTTTCCAGACAGTCGGAGACGAAGCCGGGGTTCAGGACGGCGATCTTCTTGACGCCTTCCTGCGCCAGCTTTTCGACGGTCTTGTCGGTATAGGGCTGAAGCCACTCTTCCGGCCCGAAGCGGGACTGGAAGGTCACCATGAACTTGTCTTCGGGCAGTCCCAGCCGTTCGCGCAGCAGGCGGCCGGTCTTCTGGCACTGGCAGTAATAGGGATCGCCCTTCTCGAAGTAGGACATCGGGATGCCGTGGAAGGAGGCGATGATCTTCTCCGGTTCCCAGTCCAGGGTCTGAAGATGCCTGGTGACCGAGTTCGCCAGCGCATCGATGTAGGCGTCGTCGTCGTGATAGTCGGGAACCGTGCGCAGTGCCGGCTGCCAGCGCATCTTGAGGAGATGCTGGAAGGCCTTGTCGTTGACCGTCGCCGTCGTTGCAGCAGCGTATTGCGGGTAGAGCGGGAACAGCACAATCCTGTCGCAGCCGTCGTCCTTCAGCGCCTGGATGCGCGAGGCGATCGACGGGGTGCCGTAGCGCATCGCCCAGTCGACCTGGACGCTGGGCAGGTCCGTGAGGCGATCGGCCATCAGTTCGGCCTGGCTGCGGGTGTAGGTGCGCAGGTAACTTTCGTTCTTGTCCTTGTTCCAGATCAGCTCGTAGGCCTTGCCGACCTTGCCGGGGCGGGTGTTGAGGACGATGCCGAAGAGGATCGGGTACCACTTCCAGGGCGACCATTCGATGACGCGCTTGTCGGTCAGGAATTCCTTCAGGTACCGGCGCATGGAGGTGTAATCGGTGCCATCGGGCGTACCGAGGTTGACGAGCAGGACGCCCACTTTGCCGGATTTGACGGGCGGGTGGTCCGCAGGGCGGTGTGCAGTATCAACAGTCGTCATCTAAACCCCGGTGTCTGGTCGGCTCCGGCTCATACGCAGCCAAGCCTTGATGGTTCACCCTATAGGAACAAAAGCCGGCCCGGGAAACCCCGGACCAGCTTTCAGGATCGAGACAAATCGTCTTACTTCGACGGAATCTGCAGTTCCTTGCCGATGGTCAGGTGACGTGGTGCCGGCGTTCCGTTGGCTTCCGATATCTTTTTCCAGAGCGCGCCCTCGCCATAGAACTGCTTGGCGAGATCCCAGAGCGTATCGCCCGCGGCGATGACGTGGCTGGTCGGCGTATTCGGGGCAAGGGCTGCGGGTGCCGCGGCCGTGGATGCCGCCGGTGCTGCGGCCGGCGCAGACACAGCTGGAGCGGTCGCTGCCGGGGCTTCTGCGCCCGCTGCCGCAACTTCGGTCACGCGGCCGTCGGTGTAGGGCTTGTAGGGCGAGTGCGCTGCCAGATACTCGACAGTGACGTCGGCAAGATCCGGTCCGAAATCATAGGCGTTCTTGCCTGCGGTCTCGAAGATCGAGTAGCCGTCGCCGCCTGCACGCATGAAGTTGTTGGTGACAACGCCATAGGTCTTGGCATCATCCAGCGGCACGAAGGCGTCGCCTTCCTTCGCTTCGACGGAAACGAGACGGCTGCCTGCGGGATTCGACTTGTCGAAGCTGTATTTGAGGCCTGATACCTGCGGGAACCGGCCCGCCCCTTCCTCGATCTTGCTGAGGCCGTTTTCCAGCGCCTTGCGGATATCGGCACCGGTCAGCTGGAAGGTTGCCAGCGTGTTCTGGAACGGGAGAACGGTGATGACTTCGCCCTGGGTGACGTCGCCGGCATCGATCGATGCGCGCAAGCCACCGCCATTCTGGATGGCGATGGTCATGCCCTGGCTCTTGCCGCGGTCGAGCATGGCATCGGCCACGAGGTTGCCCATCGAGCACTCCTCGACGCGGCAGACGGTGCGGTCGCCCTGGATCGGGGATTCGGTGGAGCCGATAACCTTCTTGCGCAGCTCCTCGATCGGCTTGGCGAGTTCCTCGATCCGGGTAGTCAAAGTCGGATCAGGGGTGAACGAGGAATCGATCAGGATCGGATCGCCCTTGGCTTCCTTGACGACGCCATTGTCATCGAAGGTGACCACGAGATCGCCGAGATACTTGCTGTAGGACGCGGCCTGGACCACCGGTACCTTGTAGCCGCCGGGATTGTCGACCATCGTCGGGTAGGGGCCTTCCGCCTTCGGATCGGTATTGGACAGCAGGCTGTGCGAATGGCCGCCGACAACGACGTCAACATCGGGAATCTTGGCGATGGCGGCGAGGTCTCGCGGATAGCCGACATGGGTCAACGCGATGATCTTGTTGATACCCTGCTTCTTCAGGTCTTCGACTGCGGCCGTGATGGTCTGCACGTCGTCGGCGATCATCACTTTCGGGCCGGGAGAGGAGAGTTCTTCGGTGTCGTTGGTTACCGCGCCGACAATACCGATCTTCTGGCCACCGACATCGAGCACCAGCGACGGCTTGATGCGGTCGCCAAGCTTCGAGCCGTCACCAGCCAGGACGTTGGCTGAAATGACCGGGAATTTCACCTTGTCGAGGAAGGTTGCGAGACCATCCTCGCTGTCGTCGAACTCATGGTTGCCGACGGTCATCACGTCGAACTTCATGTCGTTCAGCACTTCGGCTTCGGCGGCGCCCTTGTAGGTCGTGTAGAACAGCGAGCCCTGGAAATTGTCGCCGGCATTGAGCAGCAGCACGTTCTTGCCGTTGAGGTCGTTTCGACGCTGGTCGATCGCGGTCTTCAGGCGCGCCGCACCTCCGAAGCATTCCTTCTTGCCCTCTTCTTCGGCCGAGCAGGTGGAATCGAACTTGTTGATCGCTTCGATGCGCGAGTGGAAATCGTTGATGTGAAGAATATTGAGTTCGTAATCGGCAAAGGCGGCGCCGCTCGACAGCGCCAGTATCGACGCGGTCAGCAGACCGAATTGAAATGATTTCGTCATCCTGCTCTCCTGATTTTTGGGGCGAAGCCTTTGTCCCCTGCGCTCCGCCGTCTCTGCGGGCTCGATGTTTCCATCAAGCCCTTAGCGGCGGCAAGAGAAAAAGCTGTGACAGAAGCGGCGCATTCCAAGGGCGGTAAACGAAAAACCTCGCGAGAGGCTGCTTTCAACAAGCCTTAGAGCTGCTTTCTTTGAACGACGAAAATCTACTCAGGCTGCGAAAGCAGTCATCCTCTGAAACCGGCTTGTTGAGAATTTGAGGACGGCCAGCGTGATCTCGCGGCAGCAACGTGACGTCAATCGGTCGCCCGACCCCGTTCTATAAATAACGGCGGTCGCGTCCTCGGAGGCTTTTGGCAGACCAGAACCATTTAGTCCAACGCAAATCGAACTTTACAGCTCTACATGCGGCGCGCGAGCGTGAATTGTGACCCGGCATCGGAGGTGCAGTTGAGCTGGTTCTGGCTCACCAGCGCGCAGTTGACCTTGGACTGCGTCTTGCGCACGAGCGAGGTCATGTTGATCTCGACCAGCGACGGGGAGGTATTCACATAAGTGCCTGAGGCGAGAAGCTGGTTGCTGTCGGTCGTGCGGGTGGTGAAGGTTCCAGCCTGGAACGTGGAGATGATGCCGTTCGGATCCGACCATGAACCCTCAACGCCTGTCTGAGCCGGAGTTGCTGCGACCGGCATCGGGCGTGGCGACGACGTATTGCAAGCAGCCAGGGCTGCAGCGGCGCCAAGAAGGACAAGGAGGGTTCTGATTTTCATAAGCTTCTCCCGGGGATTCGGAACGAGAACTATCCGTTTGGTTGTGAGACACATGGCGCGGGCCGCCCGGGAAGGCAAGACTTTACGCTCTCCAGGCGGCATTTATACAGCAGGCGTTACAAAAATGCCCGCTTGAGGCGGGCATCTTCGAATGCGGGTTCGGACAGGATCAGCGAACGAGAATGTTCTTGAACTGCCACGGATCCTTGGCGTCGATCTCTTCCGGGAAGAGACCCGGACGGCCGTCGAGCGGAGTCCAGTCCGTGTAGTGACCTTCGACCGGGCCGAGATACTGCGCCTGGACGTCCAGGCAGCGCTTGTAGTCGACCTCGTCGGCTTCGACGATGCCGGCATCAGGGTTTTCGAGCGCCCACACCATGCCGGCGAGAACGGCGGAGGTCACCTGCAGGCCGGTTGCGTTCTGGTAAGGCGCGATGCGGCGGGTTTCTTCCAGCGACAGGCGTGAGCCGTACCAGTAGGCGTTCTTTGCGTGGCCGTAGAGCAGGACGCCGAGTTCGTCGATGCCGTCCTCCAACTCTTTCTCGTCGAGAACGTGTTGAACCGGCTGCGGGTTGCCGCCGTTGCCGAACATCTCATGCATCGAGAGAACCGCGTCGTTCGCCGGATGATAGGCGTAGTGGCAGGTTGGGCGGAAGGTAACTTCGCCGTCCTTGTCGCGAACGGTGAAGAAGTCGGCGATCGAGATCGCCTCGTTGTGGGTTACGAGGAAGCCGTACTGCGGGCCAAGCGTCGGGCACCAGGTGCGAACGCGGGTGTTGGCGCCGGGCTGCTCGAGGTAGATCGCTGCCTTGCAGCCCTTCTTGTGCTTCTTGCCGTTCTTCGGCATCCAGTTTTCGTGGGTGCCCCAGCCGAGTTCGGCGGGCTGCAGACCTTCGGAGATGAAGCCTTCGACGGACCAGGTGTTCCAGAAGACGTTCAGCGGCTTCGGATGCTTGGTGCGCTGGGTGTCGCGCTCTGCGATGTGGATGCCTTTGACGCCGACCTTCTTCATCAGCTTGGCCCAGCCTTCGCGGTCATGCTGATCCGGCTCCTCGAACTTCAGGCCGATGTCTTTGGCGAGGTTGACGAGCGCCTGCTTGACGAACCACGAGACCATGCCCGGGTTTGCGCCGCATGTCGAAACAGCAGTCGGACCGCCGGGGTTCTTGGCCTTTTCCTTGCGAAGGGTTTCACGCAGCGCATAGTTGGTGCGGTCGGCGTTCTTCATGCTCTTGTCGAAATAGAAGCCGAGCCAGGGCTCGATAACTGTGTCGATGTAGAGGGCGCCGAGCTTGCGGCAAAGCTTCATCAGGTCAACGGACCCGGTATCGACGGAAAGATTGACGCAGAAGCCCTGGCCGCCGCCTTCAGTCAGAAGCGGCTTCAGCAGCTCCTTGTAGTTGTCCTTGGTGACATGAGCCTTGATGTGCTTCACGCCGTGCTTTGCCATGATCTCGGTGTGATCTGCGTCGTCGCGCGGGTCGATGACAACCATCCGGCTCTTGTCGAATTTGAAGTGGCGCTCGATCAGCGGCAGGGTGCCACGGCCGATGGAGCCAAAGCCGATCATCACGATCGGGCCGGTAATTTCGGCATATACCGGGTGGTTGTGTTCTGTCATTCTTTCTTTTCTCCTGTGGAAGGCGACGAAGGCGATAGCCTCTAAGAATTTATCTGAAAATGCGCAGATAATGCGAGATTACCGGCTCTAACCATAAAACCGCGTCACAATAAAGAGTGTTGGTCCCGGAACGCAACTATCAGACGGGCGAGAGGGCATCGGCTAGCGCACGAAGCTTGGACGCAAGCTCTGCTTTTTGCAGGGTGAGGCCCTTGTAGGCGGCTTGCTGCTCATCGAGCGCTTCCAGTTGCTCGGCGAAGCTCGCAGCGAGCCAGCCGGCGCTGGGGTGATGGGCGATCGCGGCGATTGGATCGACATAGACGCGGATTGTGAAGAGGATGTCGCCAGACTTGGGCAGCTTGCGCAGCGTCTGGCGCTCAACCCGGGCAAAACGCTCGGCGAGGGTAAAGGCGTCGGCAGAGGGCGGGCGACGGTGCTTGGAAACAGGCAGGAAGAGATCGTCCGTGATATTGACCGACCAGTTCAGCCTTTCCACCGGCTGTGAAACCTGGAGGTTATCAAAGATGCGGGTGATGAGCGCCGCGTTGCGGGTGCCTTCGCCAAACCCGGGCACGTCGGCGTGGATCGCCTGCATCGGGCGACCGAACTTCTCCTGCAGCGACCAGGAGGAGGGAAAGGCGACGAAACCAGCGACAAGATGCCAGCCTTCCTCCTTGCGGCGCATGATGACGAGGTCGTCTTGCACCAGCAGCCCGGCGCGCAGGAGGGGTGGGGTGTTGCAGTCGGTCGCGTCGTCCGAAAGCCCGGGATGGCGCTCGGCAAGGTGAGCCCGGAGGAGATCGTAAGCCTCTTGTTGTGCCTCTTCGGTTCCGTCCTCGGCCACGAAGATCTCATCGCGATGGGCGTCGAGGAGCCTTCGCTTTTCGCCGACATAGCGCCCCCAATCGTCGTCCGGTTCGATCCAGCGGGCGAGATCGAGCGGCATCAAGCCGATGGTGAATGGGCGGGCGGAACCGTCATAGGGCGTGTAGATCGGAAGCGTCATGACGGCACTCTATCCGGTCAACGTCCCCTGATGGAAGACCATGCGCCACTCGCCATCGGCATCATGGCGCCAGATGGAACTGCGCAGCGATCTGACCGGCGGACCAGCCGGGACATTCCGTGTCGCCCGGTAGGTGACGAGCGCCAGGTCGGATGCGAGCAATCGCAGCTCGAAGTCCGTCAATGTGCGTGTCGTCCCATCCGGCGGCTCTGCGAGCAGGTCGGCGACGACGTCCCCGTATCCATAGAGGCGACCGGATGCACCGATTTCCCTGAACTCAGGCGAGAGAAGAGACGCAAGCGCTGTCACGGAGGCGCGGATCTCAGGCTCGAATAGCCGCTGTTCCAGAGATTGAAGATGTTCGGTGAGGTCGCTCATGCCGTTCCTGTCGTGGTCGTTCAGCTCTTCAGGAGATCCAGCCCTTCGGCCGTGGTCGTGATGGCTACCTCGGTGATTTCGTATTCGGCGACGCCATGCACCGTGAACGGGTCCTCGGCGACATAGGCTTCGATTTCGGCGCGCTGACCGATCGCAAGGACGACACCGCCGGTGCGCGG
Source organism: Rhizobium cauense (assembly GCF_019511525.1). Taxonomy (GTDB): domain Bacteria; phylum Pseudomonadota; class Alphaproteobacteria; order Rhizobiales; family Rhizobiaceae; genus Rhizobium; species Rhizobium cauense. The sequence goes on from NZ_JAEUAT010000012.1 coordinate 119,414, forward strand.
CACTTTGCGGCCGGAGGCGAGGAACCAGCCCTTTGCATAGCCTTCCCTGACCCAGGCCATATGCGGCTCCATGTGCTTGTCGGCTTCCTCGTTCGGCTTCACGTAAGTCAGGGCGAGGATGAACATTGCAGAATTTCCTTTCAGGGCGTTGCGTTCCGACGTATGTGAATATTCAATTGCCGTGGAGCCATCCATATTCTTTTTAGAATTCTGCTCCAAAGTGCGAACCGTTAAGTCAGCACGCCCGGAACAATCGGATGAACCAGATATCTGAGCGGCTTGCCGAGTTGCAGGAAAACAGTGCCGTCCTGATCGCCCTCTACGATCAGGAGGATCGACTGCGTTATGCAAATCCGGCCTTTCGTTCGACCTACGCCATCGAACCAGATGAAACGCCCCTGTGGTCGGAACTGATGCGGCGCAACACGCGCGCCGGCAAGGGGACGATCATTCGCACCGCCGATTTCGAGGTGTGGCTCGTTTCCGCGCAATCGCGCCGGGGCAAGCTGCCGTTCAGGGCTTTCGAAACCGATGTCGTCGATGGGCGCTGGTTCTGGATGACGGAGACAGTGCAGAAAGATGGCTGGATGCTTTGCATCGCCAGCGACATCACGCATCTGAAGCAGAGCGAGCGCGATGTGCGACAGGACCGTGACTTTGCGCTGCGGGCCTCGCAGACGGATGAACTCACCAGCATCTCCAACCGCCGCTTCATGATGGCTGCGCTGGAAAGCCTGATCGCGCGGCAAGACTCCGCCAATCCCGATATTGCCGGCTGCATCTGCATCATCGATCTCGACTTCTTCAAACGCATCAACGACGTCTACGGTCATCAGTTCGGTGACGATGTGCTGATTGATTTTTCCCGTCGCGTGCAGCCGGTCATCCGCCGGCGTGACAGTTTCGGGCGGATCGGCGGTGAGGAGTTCATGCTGATCCTGCCGGATACGACCCTGGCGCAGGCCGAGCTGATCATCGAGCGCATCATCGCAATGGTGCGTGTAGCCAGTCCGATCCCGGCCGCACCGTCCTTCTCTTATACCTGCTCGGCGGGATTGGCCGAGTTGCGATCCGGCGAGACGGCGCGTGAGGTCTATGCCCGTGCGGACGAAGCCTTGTATATCGCCAAGCAAAGCGGCAGGGACCGGCTGAAGATCGTGGCCTAGCCGACGATCCGGGCCGGGATCAGCCCGCGCAGCGAATTGCCCATGTAGAGCTTTCCGGTCATCAGATCGTCTACGGAGATTCGTCCAACGCGGGCCTTGCGTTGGCAAATCAGTTCCGTGCGCAAGACGCCTGATAGCAGGCCGCAGGAAATCGGCGGCGTGCGCAGCGTGCCCGAACCGTCATCGAGGAAGGCCGAGGTGATCGTACCTTCGCAGACCTCGCCGCGCTCGTTCAGAAGCAGAACTTCGTCGGCTTCGGACGCCGGATATTCTGCGCGCGCAGTCTCGTAAACGTCGCGGCGTGTCGTCTTCATTCGCAGCAGTTTATCGGCGGAATCGAGACGGGTTTTGGCAATCCGGACCTTCCATGTGATGCCCTCCGGTATCGGTGCGAAAGGCGCAGCAGTGACCTCGATTTGCCCCAGTCGATCAAGCGTCAACCGCATTCGCAGGGCCGTCGTGGCGCCGGCAACCGCCTCTTCCAGTTTCGCGGCAGCGCCTGTTGGCTCGGGAAAGCCGGTGCGGCGGGCGGAGCGGGAAAGGCGGGCAAGATGCAGACGCAGCCTGACGAAACCAATTTCCGGCTCCCAGCGCAGTGTTTCGATCAGCGAGAAGTCGTTCATCGCGCGATCTCCTGATCGCCGATCGCAAACCGCGCCTTCAGCAGGCATTCCTCGTATTCCGCTTCGGCGGTGGAATCGAAGACGATGCCGCCGCCGACGTTGAAGACCGCCTTGCCATCGGAAAAGACGCTGATAGTGCGGATCGCGACGGAAAAGCGCATGGCGCCTGATGGAGCAATCATACCGATCGCGCCGCAATAGGCGTCGCGTGGTGTGTCTTCCAGCGTGTGCAGGATCTGCATGGCACTAAGTTTTGGAGCGCCGGTGATCGATCCGCAGGGAAAGAGGGCAGCGAAGATATCGCGGATAGTCAGGTCCGGGAGGAGTTTCGCCTGCACGTGGCTGACCATCTGGTGCACGGTCGGATAGGTCTCGATGTCGAAGAGTTTCGGCACATCAAGGGTGCCGACCTCTGCGATGCGCGAGATGTCGTTGCGCAGCAGGTCGACGATCATGCGGTTTTCGGCCTGGGTTTTGACGTCCTCGCGCATCGCGGCGATGATCGCTGCGTCCTCGGCATCATCGGCGCCGCGTTTTGCCGTTCCCTTCATCGGGTGCGTTTCGATCCAGCCTTCCTCGTCGGTGCGGAAGAAGAGTTCGGGCGAGCGCGAAAGCAGGATGGGGCCGCCGAGATCGACCAGCGCGCCGTATTTCACCGGCTGCCTTGAAATCAGCGACCAGAAGGCCGCGCGCGGATCGCCGTCCCAGCGGGCGGTGATCGGCATGGTGAGGTTTGCCTGGTAGCAGTCGCCCTGCCGCAGGTGCCAATGCAGGCGGTCGAAGCGCTCTTTATATGTAGCAAAATCCCAGCCGGCCCTGGGGTCGCTCAGGAACTCACCGTTCTCGGTGCGCTGTTTCGGCTGGGAAAGCGGGTGGGTATCGGCTTCGGGCGCTTCGAAGATGCCGAAGGCCAGCAGCGGCGTCTCCCGGCATTCCGGCAGAAATGCCGCCAGCTTTTCTTCGAAGAGATAGCCCGCCTCATAGGCCATGTAGCCCGCCAGCCATTTGCCTGCGGCTTTTGCTTCTTCCATTCGGGCAAGGCCGGCAAGGAACTCGGCGCGCGTCCGGGCGATGATGATCTCCGACGGATCGGAAAAGAGCATCACTTGCCCGGTCGTGTCATCCCGGAACAGAACGTAGCGTTCAGCCTTGGTCATGCCTGCCTTTGGATCGAGAGCTTATGCGCTCTTATCAAGCGCTTCCAATTCGTCGATCAGCCCTTCGATCATCGACAACCCCTTGCTCCAGAACGACGGATCGGTGGCATCGAGGCCGAACGGCTTCAGGAGTTCGGAATGATGCTTGGTGCCGCCGGCCTTCAGAAGCTCGAAATACTTCTCCTGGAAGCCCTTGTCGGCCTTCTGGTAGACGGCATAGAGCGAGTTCACCAGGCAATCACCGAAGGCATAGGCGTAGACGTAGAAGGGCGAGTGGATGAAGTGCGGGATATAGGCCCAGTAGGTCTCGTAGCCTTCCGAGATCTTGATCGCCGGCCCGAGGCTTTCCGACTGCACCGAGAGCCAGAGTTCGCCGATATCCTCCGATGTCAGTTCGCCGGCCTTGCGGGCGGTGTGGACCTTGCGCTCGAATTCATAGAAGGCGATCTGGCGCACGACCGTATTGATCATGTCCTCGACCTTCTGGGCAAGCATCGCCTTGCGCTCACGCTTGTCCTTTGTCTTGTCGAGGAGGGCGCGGAAGGTCAGCATCTCGCCGAAGACGGATGCGGTTTCTGCGAGCGTCAATGGCGTCTGGCACATCAGCGCGCCCTGCGAGCCGGCGAGAACCTGATGGACGCCGTGGCCAAGTTCGTGAGCGAGCGTCATCACGTCGCGCGGCTTGCCGAGATAGTTGACGAGCACATAGGGATGCGCCGACGGAACCGTCGGATGGGCGAAGGCGCCGGGTGCCTTACCCGGGCGAACGGGGGCGTCGATCCACTGCTCGTCGAAGAAGCGCTTGGCGATCGCCGCCATCTCGGGCGCGAAGTTGCCGTAGGCGGAGAGAACCGTGTCCTTCGCCTCGCTCCAGGGAATGACGGCATTGGAGGTTTCCGGCAGCGGGGCGTTGCGGTCCCAGAAATTCATCTGGTCCATGCCGAGCCATTTTGCCTTCATCTTGTAGTAGCGGTGCGAGAGGCGGGGATAGGCTTCCTTGACGGCAGCCGCCAGCGCATCGACGACGTCGCGCTCGACGCGGTTGGCAAGGTGCCTGCTGTCGGCAATGTCCTCGAAGCCGCGCCAGCGGTCGGAGATGTCCTTGTCCTTGGCGAGCGTATTGGTGATGAGCGTGAAGATGCGCAGGTTTTCCTTGAAGGTCTGCGCCAGCGCCATCGCGCCCTTGCGGCGGATCTCCGGATCCTTTTCCTGCAGCATGTTCAGCGTGACTTCGAGCGGCAGCTTCTCGCCGTCGACGTCAAAGCGAAGCTCGGCCATCGTCTCGTCGAACAGGCGGTTGAAGGCGGCGGCCGATGTCATCGACTTTTCCAGGAACAGCTGTTCCAGCTTGTCTTCCAGCTGGTAGGGCTTGTCCTTGCGCAGGTCGACGAGCCAGGGGCGGTAGTGGCCGGCATCCAGGTCGTTTGCCATGCAGGCATCGATGACGGCGTCGTCGATGCGGTTGAGCTCGAGCGCGAAAAACAACAGGTGGCTGGAGAACTCGGTGATCTTCGCCTGGGCGTCACCATAGAGCTTGCCGTTCACCGGGTTTGATGTGTCGGAAAAATAGGTGAGGCCGGCAAACGAGCCGAGGCGTCCGATGATATCGTCCAACGCCTCGTATTCCTTCAGTGCCTGACCAATGCCCTCGGCACCTTTTTTGGTCGCGGCGTCGGCGAGCTTGCCCTTCCACTTCTCTTCGAAGGCGATTGCCTGCTTTCCGGCTTTTTCCATGTCGCCGGTGAAGGCCGTGGACGTTGCGGAGGGGTAGAGATCCTGCAGCTTCCAGGTCGGCAGATCGCCGAGAGCGGCGTCGGTCGCGGAGGCAGCAGAACTTGCCGAAAAATTAATGGCGGTGCCGGAGAGCGGGTTTTTCATCATCGGAGTCCTCTTCCTCTTTTGCGACAGGCTTGACTGTCTATGCCGCTAAAGGCTTGGCATCAAGGGGCTTTCGGCTGCCCACAAGCTCCGTTTCGGGTCGGATTCGGGTTCGTCACAAACGTTAAAATGCAATTGTTTCTCAAAACAGGATGTTCAAGCCTTTCTGCCAGAGTGCGTCTCAGGTTTCGCATGAAGTGAGGCAGCAATGACCGGTTACCATGAGCTCAAGGGTGCAGCGCAGATACTCGTCGTCGAGGACGACCCGATCCAGCGTCGACTGCTCAAGAACGCGATAGAGCGTCACGGCCACGTCGTCCATCAGGCGGAAAACGGCCGGATCGGGCTGGAGATGGTGAAGAGAGGCAGTGGCCTCTACAACGTCATCGTTCTCGACCTGATGATGCCCGAGATGACGGGCCTCGAATTCCTGGAAGCACTGCACGAATTCGGCACGCATGTTCCTGTCATTGTCCAGACAGGGCAAGGCGGCATCGAGACCGTGGTGCAGGCAATGCGCGCCGGTGCCTTCGATTTCGTCGTCAAGCCGGTCTCGCCTGAGCGGATTGCCAATTCGATCTCCAATGCCCTGAAGCTCGATCAGCGCGAAGTCAAAGCACGCGCTGGCCGCAGATCGCGTTCCGGCGCTGTCGGCTTCGACGATATCGTTTCGGCAAGCCCGGCGATGCTTCGCGTCATCGATCTGGCGCAGCGCGCAGCGCAATCGAATATTCCCGTCGTGCTCGAAGGCGAGTCGGGCGTTGGCAAGGAACTGGTCGCCCGTGCCATCCAGTCCGGCAGCGACCGCTCAGGCAAGCCGTTCGTCACGGTCAATTGCGGCGCCATTCCGCACAATCTTGTCGAAAGTATCCTTTTCGGTCATGAGAAGGGAGCCTTCACTGGCGCCACCGAAAAGCATATCGGCAAGTTTATGGAAGCCGACGGCGGTACGATTTTCCTCGACGAGATCGGCGATCTGCCGCTCGAAGTGCAGGTCAAGCTGCTGCGCGCCGTCCAGCAGGGAGAGATCGAGACCGTTGGTGCGCGTACAGCGCACAAGGTCAACGTCCGGCTGATCTCGGCGACCAACAAGGATCTGATCGAAGAGGTCAAGAACGGGCATTTCCGTGAAGACCTCTATTATCGCCTGAACGTTTTCCCGATCACCATTCCAGCACTTCGCAAGCGCAAGGAAGACATCCCACATCTCGTGCGCGTCTTCACCGAGCGCTTCTCGAGCGAGCAGAAGGGCGGTCACCGAATGTCGGTGAGTGCCGGCGCGCTGGCCTTGCTCACCGCCTATGACTGGCCGGGCAATATCCGTCAGCTCGAGAACGCGATCTTCCGCGCTGTCGTCCTGGCCGAAGGCAATGAACTGACCGAAGCAGATTTCCCGCAAATTGCGGCGCAGCTACCGGAATACGAAGTCGTCGATCACCTGGCACTGGTCGCGGACAACACGCGCCATGACAGGCAAAGCGACTTTTCGACAGGCGAGTATCCGGCCCACCAGGCCAGCGTCGAAGAGGCCGTGGCACGAATCACGGAGGCGCCTGATAACGCAATTGCCAGCACGAACCCTGCCGGGGACGTGCGGAAGCTTGCGGATGTGGAGGAGGAATTGATCCGATTCGCCCTTAAATTCTATCGCGGCCAGATGAGTCAAGTGGCCCGAAAATTGGGCATCGGAAGATCCACATTGTACCGCAAGCTCAAGGATTACGGCATAGATCCGGACAATCCGCAGAAAGACGCCGCATAAGTCCCCTAAATTAACATTCCGGCAATCATCTTTTGTTACCAATCATAAACCACTTGTTAGTGGCCTGTTCACTATGTAAAGAAAAGGTTGATCATGTGTGGCATTTTTGCCATCGTGTGACCGCATTTAACAGTCAACGGTGTCAAAGAGGGACCATCGGCTGTCTGACGGGGATTGAGTTTGCCGGATCTGAATGGGAATACGAAACCTTCGCGCCTGAACGTGCGCACTAGGTATACGGACCTTTGCGGAAAGGTGTTTAGGACGGCTATGGCCGCCCTTCTCGCACTCGCTGTTTCGTCGCCGGTTCTGGTCAGCTCGCCTTCCGAGGCGGCCGGCGAAACACGTAGCCTCAAGCTCTATTTCGTCCACACCGGCGAAAAGGCCGTCATTACCTTCAAACGCAACGGACGATACGACACCCAGGGCCTCCAGCAGTTGAACCGATTCCTGCGCGATTGGCGCAAGAACCAGCCGACGAGAATGGACCCGCGTCTTTTCGACCTGGTCTGGGAAGTCTACCGCCAGAGCGGCTCGCGCGACTATATCCATGTCGTGTCCGCCTTCCGCTCTCCGTCTACCAACGCGATGCTGAAAGGCCGCTCGCGCAATTCGGGCGTCGCCGAAAAGAGCCAGCATATGCTCGGCAAGGCGATGGATTTCTATCTTCCTGACGTCAAACTGGCGACTTTGCGCGGTATCGGCATGAAAATGCAGGTCGGCGGCGTTGGATTCTATCCGAAATCCGGCTCTCCTTTCGTTCACATGGATGTTGGCGGCGTGCGCGCCTGGCCGCGCATGAGCCGTCAGGAACTGGTCCGGCTTTTCCCCAATGGCAACACGATGCACATCCCTGCGGACGGCCGTCCGCTGCCGGGCTATGAGCAGGCCGTGGCTGATTACAAGCGTCGCGTGAGCTCCTCGCAGGTGATGATGGCAAGCTCAGGCGCATATACCGGATCGTCGTCGGGCGCTGCGGGTAAGCCCAGGACGCTTTTCGCCGCCCTCTTCGGCGGTGGTGCTGACGAAGCCGAGGACAATGATGATAGCGGTGCAACAGCGGTTGCCACTGCGCCGGCCGCGACGACCGTCTTGCCGAACGCTGCCAATCCCGCCGAACAAGAGCCCGCGCAGGCTACAGAAGTCGCAAGCGTAAACGCGCCGGTTCCGCAAGTGCGTCCGGCGTTCGCCAATGAGCCGGGCGGCAGCCAGATAGCCAACGCCCTTATTCCTCCGCAGTCCGGAAATGCAGCGCAGGAAGCCCTTGCTGCCGTGACCGATCAAAGTCAGCAGCAGTTCGCGGATCTCAGCGGCTACAGCGTACCGGTTCCTTCTCTGCTCGGACCGCGCCGCTCTCCGGGTGACGCGGAGGTCGCTTCGGCTGATCCGTCTGCGATGACGGGGAATCTCGCAGCGGTTCCGACACCGGCTGAACGACCGGCGCTTGCCGAAAAGCTTCTTGCTGCAGCGGACGCTGCTGAAGCAGACGACGATATGGCGGAGCAGGAGGATACGCTTTCTCCGGCTGTTGCCGATGCCCTTGACCAGCAGAATGTTGATGGCGACCGTCAGGTCGCATCCAACCAGGCGTCGGTCACGAGCGTCGAGCAGGCTATTAACGCGGCAATGCCGCAAAAGGTTCCAGGCGAAAAGCCACCGCTACAGCTTGCTGCGCTTGCTCCCGCCACGAAGTCCGCAAGCTTCGGCGATGGGTTCGATGCGCCGCGTCCGGCCGATGCCGGCGGCGTGTCGCAGGGCATGCCGACCAAGGGTGGTCGTCCGACGAAGCATGAAGCTGCCGAAGCCGACGCGAGCCGTGCCACCGTTCGCACCGAGCCTAAGCTGACGCAGAAGATCATCTCGCAATGGGCGCTCACCAACGCTCGCATGGAAATGGTCACCAAGCCGGTCAAGGCGCCGCGCTTCGTCAGCCAGACTCTTCGCGCGCAGCCGACCTCGGTCTATGCGGAAGGTTTCACCAAGACGGCTTCCGTCGATCCGGGCCGTTTCAGCGGCAGCGCGGTCAATTTCATGGAAGTGAAGAAGTTCGACTCGAACTGAGGTCGAAGGACAGGAATTTGAAAGAGCCGTCGGAGCGATCCGGCGGCTCTTTTGCTTGCGCCTGTGGCGGAAAGTCGCGTCGCAGGAGGTCATGTCGGGGAAAGAGTGGCTTGCGTTTAATTTCCATATCGAGAATAAAGCGGTTCCGATATTCTCGATAAGTGAAGACATGGATCTCTCGTCGATTGAAATCTTTCAGGCGGTCGCTGCGCACAGCAGCGTAACGAAGGCCGCCGCCGTTATGGGCCGCGTGCCCTCGAACGTGACGACGCGCATCCAGCAGCTCGAGGAGGACCTTGGGGTCCCGCTGTTCAGCCGTGACGGCCGGAGGATGTCGCTGACGCGTGAGGGGACAATCTTTCTGTCGTACGCGACGCGGCTTGCCGATCTGGCTGTGGAGGCAAGGCAGGCCGTGCGGCCGCTGAGCGTGTCGGGCGCGCTTCGCGTCGGGACGATGGAGAGTACGGCAGCGAGCCGGCTTCCTGAGGTCATCAGACGGTTTGGATCGCGTTGGCCCAACGTTTCCCTGGAGCTCACGATGGGGGCGACACGGGAGCTCATGCAGAGCGTGCTCGCTGCAGAGATCGATTGCGCGCTGGTGGCGCGGCCGCCGCAGGCGATGCTGGATCAGGCACGCTATGGGGATCTCGACTTCGGTAGGTTCGATGCCCGGCGCATTTATGTCGAAGACCTCGTGCTCGTGCTCCCCCCAAAGCACCCCGACGTCGAACTCGCAGCCGACCTTCGCGTTGGGACACTGGCGGTCATGGAGCCAGGATGCACCTATCGACGCATGGCTGAGGAGTGGGCGGAAGGCGCCACCTCGCTGCGCACGCTGGAACTCGCTTCCTACCACGCGATCCTCGCAAGTATCGTCGCCGGCAATGCGTGCGGTGTCATGCCGCGCTCGGTGTTCGATCTCCTGCGCTGGCCTGCCGATATCGTCACGCGCGAGGTCGGTGCTGTGGAAACCTTTCTCGTGCGGCGCAGGGGTGACCGGTCGGATGCGTTTGAGGCTTTTCACGATGTCCTTGTTGCCTCGCGAGGCAGGGATGGCCCTGCCAAACCCACGGACTGACCTCTGCTCGCACATCCAGTCAATCAATCGCTCTCTACCGGTTTGCCATGTCCAACACCACGCGTCCTAAAACAGACCCCAGCCAGCGCTCGCGTCTGTTTTCACCAATCCTCGCCGGCGCCACGCTCCGCGAACGCATGTTTGCCTGCCTTGGCGCGCTGATCGCGATTGCGCTGACGGGTATGGTTTGCGGCTATCTCTTCGGGCAGGGATCGCATCTGCCGCTGATCGTCGCGCCTATGGGCGCTTCGGCCGTACTGCTTTTCGCAGTGCCGGCAAGTCCGTTGGCGCAGCCCTGGTCGATCATTGGCGGCAACACGATCTCCGCCATGATGGGCATTCTTGCCGCACACTTCATTCATGAGCCGATTATCGCCATCGGTGTCGGTGTCTCGCTGGCGATCGGCGCCATGTCGTTTACCCGCTGTCTGCACCCACCGGGCGGTGCAGCGGCGTTGACCGCCGTACTCGGTGGCCCGGCGGTAGCGAGTTGGGGCCTGCTTTTTCCGTTCGTTCCGGTGGCGTTGAATTCCTGCATCCTGGTGGCGATCGGGATTCTCTTCCACAAGCTTGGGCGGCGGAACTATCCGCATGTTCCCGCCGCGGTGCCGGTCAATACGCACCAGACGATTGATCTGCCGTCCATTGTGCGGGTTGGCTTCCGCGAAGAAGACGTCGATGCTGCACTGGCGAAATTCGAGGAAACCTTCGACATCGATCGTGGCGACCTGAGCCGTTTGTTGCGGCAGGTCGAGGCCGAGGCTGTCGTCCGTTCGCACGGCACCGTCACCTGCGCCGACATCATGTCGCGGGACGTGATCGCGGTGAACGAGAATGCTGCTGTGGAAGAGGCGCGCTCGCTGCTGCTCAAGCACAATGTACGCACGCTTCCCGTCAAGAATGGCAGCGGACGCCTGATCGGCACGGTCGGACTGCGGGAGTTGATGGAGGCCGAACAGCTTGCCGGTCACGTCGCGAAGGCCGCGACCGCTCCCCCGGATGCGCCCGCCGTCAGCCTGTTGCCTGACTTGACGGACGGGCACACCCACGCAGTCATCATTGTCGATGCCGGCGGGCACGTGCTGGGGCTCATCTCACAGACGGACCTCCTCAGTGCCATGGCCCACATGTTGCCTGAACAGGCTCCGCGCATCGCCGCCTAGATGGGCGTTGCCCAGCCGAGCTGCAGGTAGGCCGCCAGGCTTATTGCGGACAGCGATATTGCGAAAACCGGTGGCGGAGCCCGCATCGTTCGAGCGAGAAGCGGGCCAAGCACTGCGATCAGCGTGCCAATCCACGGCCCGCCGCCGGCGAAGGCCAATCCGAGGGCGGCGAGACTGACGGTACTCGCGACCATCGTGAGCGGTGCCGTTGCCACGGCAGCATCCGCGCCGGCGCTGAAGATGCTGACGAAGCGCGGCCAACTGAGGGCGATTGCGAGAACCAGGAAAGCGGGAGCGATCGTCTCGAGTTGCATCAGCGCGCTCCGACGGCCAAGTGAAGATCGTCTTCGAAGCAACCAACATCGCCGGTGCCGGTTTGGCGTGCCGCAAGCGCGCTGCCGACAGCGATCAGGACAGGATTGTCATAACCGATCTCCGAGATTCCAGAGGCGATGGTCGAGAGCGTGCCGCGCCAATCGCGCTCAGTCGACCGGCTGACGTCGCTGATGACGATCGCCGGCGTTTCGGGCGAAAGTCCTTCGTGGATCAACCGATCGGCGATGAGCGGCGCCGTTCGGCCGCCCATGTAGAAAACGGTTGTCGTACGGGGATCGGCGACGGTCTTCCAATCGACATCGGCGGGCAGGCTTCCATGTCGGGAATGACCGGTGATGAAGCGGACGGACTGAGCATGGTCGCGGTGCGTCAGCGAAATCCCGAGGCGGGAGGCCATGGCGCTTGCGGCTGTTATGCCGGGGATGACGTCGACGGGGATGTTTTCGCGATCGAGATGGGCAATCTCTTCGCCGGCGCGGCCGAAGATCATCGGATCGCCGGACTTCAGCCGTACGACCCGCTTGCCCGATTTGGCGAGCTTAACCATCATGGCGTTGATGTCTTCCTGGCGGCAGCTTGTGCGGCCACCGCGTTTGCCGACCAGCATGCGCTTGGCTTCTCGCCGGGCAAGCTCCAGTACCTCCGAAGAAACAAGGTCGTCGAAGAGGATCACATCGGCGGCCTGCAGGGCGCGGACGGCCTTCAACGTCAGAAGCTCGGCATCCCCGGGGCCGGCGCCGACCAGCGTTACTCGGCCGCGCGAGGAGTGGGCGGGCGCTTCCCGAAGCCTGTCGGCTTCCTTGAGAAGCAGCCCGCTGACGCCCTCCTCCGGCGTATCCGAACTTGAAAAGGCGCGATCGACGAATGTCTCCCAGAAAGTGCGGCGGAGCGGACCGGGCGTGAGCCGTTCATTGACCCTGTCGCGCAATGTCTGAGCGAGTTCAGCCCAGCCCTTCAGTGCACGTGGTAGCAATGTCTCGATCCGACGCCGGATCGCCTGGGCGAGGATCGGGGCTGCGCCATCCGTCGAGATCGAGACGACGACGGGCGAGCGGTTGACGATCGAGCCGAACTGGAACTGGCAAAAGGCTGGCTTGTCTATGACGTTGACCGGCACGCCGGCGAGGCGGGCAGCGTCGAAGAAGGCTTTCGCCTCGTCGTCTTCCTCACAGTCGGCAATGGCGATGGCCGCGTCGGCGAAGATCGTTTCATCCCATGCTTGGCTGTGATGAATGAAACCGCCGTGAAGGTGCTCGGCACCGCGCGAGATCAGCTTCTCGAAAGTGTCGGAAAGCGCGTCAGCATAGACATGCACCTGCGCGCCGCAGGCACCGAGGAGCTCGGCCTTCCAGGCGGCGGCGTCGGAGCCGCCAGCGACGACTACGCGCTTGCCTTCGAGCGCCCAGAACACCGGCAGCTTGGCAAGCGGTTCCATGCGGGCGGGTGCTTCATTCCGCGGCTGCTGCAAGACATCCATCGATGATCCCCCTGATCTCGGCGCGGCAGGAGCCGCAGTTGGTTCCGGCATTGAGTTCCTTGCCGACGGCTTCGACGCTGTGGCAGCCGCCGCGAACAGCGGCGACGATCTGGTTGACGCCGACGCCGAAGCAGGAGCAGACGGTGGCGCCCGGATCGGGCTTGTCTGCGCCGGGGCGACCGGCGACGAGGGCGAAGCGCTTGCGCAGATTGGTGTGCTCGGCGGTAAGCTGGGAGATCGCCCAGTTGCGGGCAACCGCCACGGGTTCGCGGGCCAGGAACAGCGCCGCGAGCAGTCGCTTACCATCGAAGAAGGCGAGCCTCAGATCGCCGGACTGCTGGTCAGCGTAGCCGAGCGGCTCGACATTTTCGGGAATGGCGAAGGTGCTGCGGCACCACGTGCACCAGTCCTCGACCGGCTGGTCGAAGGCAAGCTCCACCCGCCAGCCGCCTTCGGCCTTTGCCAGCGCCCAATAGGCGGCCTCGAGATTGTCCGGCTTGGCGGCGGAAACAGCAAAGCCGTAACGCGCCGCCTTGAAGCGTCGCGCGGCGACGGCGACATTCTTCGAGGCCGGCTGGCCGGAGATTGCGTCTGTCAACGGCGCAACGACTGCGTCGATGCGGGCCTTGGCGGCAAACTGATCGTTCCAGTGCATCGGCACGAAAATGCTGCTGCGGGCCTGGCGCTCGGTGATCAGGGCACGCACCACGGCCTTGCCGTGAAGGCTTTCGATTTCAACGAGGCCGGCATTGCCGACGCCGATCTCGATCGCGTCGCGAGGGTGAAGTTCCGCGAAGGGTTCGGCGATATGGGACGAGAGCCGCGCGCTTTTGCCCGTGCGCGTCATCGTGTGCCATTGGTCGCGGATGCGGCCGGTGTTCAGCGTGAAGGGATAGTCGGCGCTGGTGCGATCCGCGGCGACCGGTTTGACTGCGATGAAGCGTGCCTTGCCGTCGGCGTGGTAGAAGCCGCCCTTGGCGAAGAAGCGGGTCACATCAGTCTCACGGCCCGCAGGCTGCGGCCATTGGAACGGCGAGAGCTCGTCATAGGTCTGATGGTTCATGCCGGTATAGGCGCCGATATCGAAGTCGCGACGGCCGTTGTTCTCGAAAGCTGAGAGGGCAGCGTGTTCGTCGAAGATCCCGGCATTGGAGTCGAAGTCGAAGGCCTGCGTAAAGCCCATCCGTTGCGCCACTTGCGTAAGCTGCCACCAGTCGGCGCGCGCGTCTCCCGGTGTCTCGAGGAAGGAGCGCTGGCGGGAGATGCGGCGCTCGGAGTTGGTGACAGTGCCGCTCTTTTCGCCCCAGCCGAGCGAGGGCAGAAGGACATGGGCGTGACGGGCGGTGTCGGTGCTTTTCAGGACGTCGGAGACGACAACGAAAGGACAAGCCTTGATGGCGGCCTCGACGGCGTCGGCGTCGGGCATGGAAACAACAGGGTTGGTCGCCATGATCCACAGCGCCTTGATGCGGCCGTCGGCAACAGCCCTGAACATGTCGACGGCCTTCAGGCCCGGCTTTTCCGCAATGGTCGGCGCATTCCAGAAGCGCTGGACACGGTCGCGATCCTCGGCACTTTCGATCGCCATGTGGGCGGCAAGCATGTTGGCAAGCCCGCCCACCTCACGCCCGCCCATCGCATTCGGCTGCCCGGTGAGCGAGAAAGGCCCCATCCCCGGCCGGCCGATGCGGCCGGTGGCGAGGTGACAGTTGATGATGGCGTTGACCTTGTCGGTACCAGACGAGGACTGATTAACGCCCTGGCTGTAGCAGGTGACGACCTTCTCGGTCGTGGCAAAGAGGCGATAGAATTCGCGAAGCTGCATGGCCGGCAGGCCGGTCATATCAAGCACCTCGTTGAAGGAGACGCCTGTCGCAGCCGTAAAGGCCTCTGCAAAGCCGTTGGTATGTTCGGCGATGTAATTCTGGTCGATCGAGTTGCTTGCGATCAGGTGTTCGAAAAGGCCGACGAAAAGCGCGACATCGCTGTCGGGACGGATGGCGAGATGCAGGTCGGCGATATCTGATGTCATCGTCCGGCGCGGGTCGATGACGACGACCTTCATGCCGGGGCGCGCGGCCTTGGCGGCCGCCAGCCGCTGATAGATGACCGGGTGACACCAGGCGAGGTTCGAGCCGGTGAGGATCACCAGATCGGCAAGCTCTATATCCTCGTAGGTGCCCGGCACAGTGTCCGAGCCGAAGGCGCGGCGGTGGCCGGCGACGGAAGACGACATGCATAGCCGCGAATTGGTGTCTATGTTGGCCGAGCCGATGAAGCCCTTCATCAGCTTGTTGGCGATATAATAGTCCTCGGTGAGCAGCTGGCCGGAGACATAGAAGGCGACGGAATCGGGTCCGTGCTCATGGATGGCATCCGAAAATCGTTGTGCGACGAGGTCAAGCGCCTGTCCCCATTCCGCCCGCTCCCCCGAAATTTCCGGGTGGAGGATGCGCCCGTCGAGATCGACGGTCTCCCCGAGCGCCGAGCCCTTCGAGCATAGCCGCCCGAAGTTGGAGGGGTGGTCCGGGTCGCCCTTGACGGACACCTTGCCGTCTTCCGCGACCTTGGCGATGACGCCGCAGCCGACACCGCAATAGGGACAGGTTGTCTTGACCTCTTTCTCCATCATTCGGCCGCCATCATCAGGCTTTCGAGCGCGATGTAGAGGGCGCCGTCCTCGTTGCGGACGGGAATGGTCCGCACTTCGCCCTCATCGGCGCCGAGCGCCTTGCCGGTTTCGAGCGAGATCACCCAGTTGTGCAGCGGGCAGGTGACGGCCTTGGCATGGACGATACCCTGGGAGAGCGGCCCGCCCTTGTGCGGGCAGTGGTCCTCGATGGCGAAGACCTCGTTTTCGGCCGTGCGGAAGACGGCGATCTTTCCCTGGGGTGTCTTCACGCAGCGAGCGCCGCGGAGCGGAATGTCGGATATGTCGCCGATTGAAATCCAGTTCATATCCATCTCCTTACTCAGCGGCCTGCGGGTAACCGATGGTCGCCATAGGCTTGAACTCATGCTTGTCCTTGCCGGAGACGCGCTCCGACCAGGGATCGACCTGGGCGAATTTCTGGGAGAAGACGAAGCGGTCGTAGTAGGCCTTGCGCTTGTCGGCATCGTCCATGATCTGGTGGCGGATTTCGTCGAGGCCGACGCGCTTCGCCCACTTGTAGATGCGCTCGAGATAGCGGGCTTGTTCGCGGTACATCTGCGTCAGTGCCACGATATGCTCCAGCGCCTCGTCCTCCGTTCTGACGAGGCCGAGAACCTCCGTGCCCTTGATGTCGAGGCCCGCAGCACCGGCGAAGTGGATCTCGAAACCCGAGTCGACGCAGATGACGCCGATGTCCTTGCAGGTCGCTTCGGCGCAATTGCGCGGGCAGCCGGAGACCGCCATCTTCAGCTTCGCTGGTGTCCAGGAGCCCCACATGAACTTCTCGATGCGAATGCCGAGACCGGTGCTGTCCTGCGTGCCGAAGCGGCACCAGTCGGAGCCGACGCAGGTTTTCACCGTGCGCAGGCCCTTGGCGTAGGCCTGTCCGGAAACGAAGCCGGCCTTTCCGAGATCGGCCCAGACGGCCGGGAGGTCTTCTTTCTCGATGCCGAGCAGGTCGATGCGCTGGCCGCCCGTCACCTTCACCATCGGGATTTCGAACTTGTCGACGACATCGGCGATGGCGCGCAGTTCGTTTGAGTTCGTCACGCCGCCCCACATGCGCGGAACGACGGAATAGGTGCCGTCCTTCTGGATGTTGGCGTGGACACGTTCGTTGATGAAGCGCGACTGGTAATCGTCGGCATACTCATCCGGCCAGTCGCAGACGAGGTAATAGTTGAGAGCCGGGCGACACTTGGCGCAACCGCACGACGTCTTCCATTCGAGCTCCTGCATGACAGCAGGGATGCTCTTCAGGCCCTTGGCCTTGATCAGGCGCCTGATGTCGTCGTGGCCGAGTTCGGTGCAGGTGCACATCGGCGTGACGGCGGCCGGGTTGTAGCTGTCGCCAAGCGTCAGCGTCATCAGCTTCTCGACGAGCCCGGTGCAGGAGCCGCAGGAGGCGGATGCCTTGGTATGGGCGCGTACGTCGTCCAGCGACGTCAGGCCTTTGCTTGTGATCGTCGAGGTGATCTTGCCCTTGCAGACGCCGTTGCAGCCACAGATTTCCGCGTCATCCGGCAAGGCTGCAACGGCCGCCATAGGGTCCAGCGGCGACCCTCCCTGATAGGCCTGACCGAAGATCAGCGTTTCGCGCATCTCCTTGATATCGGTCTGTTTCTTCTTCAGATCGTTGAACCAGGCGCCGTCGGCGGTTTCGCCATAGAGCACGGTGCCGATGATCTTGTTGTCCTTCAGCACGAGGCGCTTGTAGACGCCGGCTGAGGCGTCGCGCAGCACGATTTCTTCGCGGTCGTCGCCATCGGCGAAGTCACCCAGCGAGAAGAGCTCGATGCCTGTCACCTTGAGCTTGGTCGGCGTGTCGGAATGCACGAAGGCAGCGGAACGGTCGCCCGACAGATGCGAGGCGGCGACGCGGGCCATCTCGTAGAGCGGAGCGACAAGGCCGTAGACCATGCCGCCGACTTCGGCGCACTCGCCGAGCGCCATGATGCTGCCGTCCGAGGTCAGCATGCCGTCATCGACGACGATGCCGCGGTTGACGGCGATGCCTGCGTCCTTGGCGAGCCCGACGCTCGGGCGGATGCCGACCGCCATGACGACGAGGGTTGCCGGAATGATGCGGCCGTCGTCGAGCTCGATGCCCTCGACCTTGCCGTTGCCGACGATGGCCTTGGTGTTGGCCTTGGTGATGACCTTGATGCCGCGTTCTTCCACGGCCTTTTGAAGCAGGTAGCCGGCAGCCGGATCGAGCTGGCGTTCCATCAGTGTCGGCATCACATGAAGGACGGTGACGTCCATGCCGCGCGAGGCAAGGCCAGCCGCCGCTTCGAGGCCGAGCAGGCCCCCGCCGATGACGATCGCCTTCTCGCGAGACTGGGCGGCAAGCAGCATCGCCTGCACGTCGTCGAGGTCGCGATAGGTGATGACGCCGGGCAGATCCTTGCCAGGCACGGGAATGATGAAGGGCACAGAGCCGGTGGCGATCACCAGCTTGTCGTAGCTCTCCGTGACGCCGTGATCCGACGTGACGGTTTTCGCGGCACGGTCGATCTTGATGATCTTGTGGCCCTTGTAGAGGGTGATGCCGTGCTTGATGTACCATCCATCGCCGTGGATGATGATCTCTTCGTATTCTTTCTCGCCTGACAGAACCGGCGAGAGCATGATGCGGTCGTAATTGACGCGCGGCTCGGCGTTGAAGATCGTGACCTGATATTGGCCCGGTGCCTTTTCGAAAAGGTGCTCGAGCATGCGCCCGGGCGCCATGCCGTTGCCGATGATGACAAGCTTCTCAGTCATGTTTTTCAAGTCCTCAGATCAGGTGGCGGCGACGGCTTGGGCGGAGAGGCCGCGTCGGTCTAGTTGCTTGACCGACAGGTGCATCCAGACCAGCGAGATGACGACGACCGCAAAGAGCAGCATGAAGCAGCTCGACCAGAGGCCGGTCATATCCTTGAGAAAGCCGAAGGCGATCGGCAGGATGAAACCGCCAAGGCCGCCCATCATGCCAACGATGCCGCCGACCGCGCCGACGCTCTCGGGGTAGTAGGCAGGGATGTGCTTGTAGACGGCAGCCTTGCCGAGGCTCATGACGAAGCCGAGGGCGAAGATGACGACGATGAAGACGACAGGCGTGATGCCGAGCGCGGAGCCGGTGCCGGCGGCCGGGAGCGAAAGGATCAGCGTTGCCACAGCCGATACGGCGAACATGGCGTACATGACGCTGCGGGCGCCTTTCTTGTCGGACAGGACGCCGCCGAAGGCGCGGAAAATGCTGCCCGGAATGGAATAGGCAGCCGCGACCATGCCTGCCGTTGCCAGATTGAAGCCATAAACGCCGACCAGATAGCGGGGCAGCCACAGCGACAGGGCAACGAAGCCACCGAATGCGAAGAAGTAGTAGAGCGAGAAGCGCCATACCTGGGCATTCTTCAGCGGCGCGAATTCCTGAAGCAGGCTCTTGGAGGCAACGCCACGCTCACGGCGGAGGCGGAATGCCGGGTCATCGGTCGTGGTGAACCAGAAGACGATTGCCATTACAGCCAGGCCGACCGCCCAGATCTGAGCAACCGCCTGCCAGCCCCAGGCGATCAAGATGAAGGGTGCTGCGAATTTGGTCACTGCGGCGCCGACGTTACCGGCACCGAAGATGCCAAGCGCCGTTCCCTGCTTTTCAGGCGGGAAGAAGGGCGAGACATAGGCCACGCCGACCGCGAAAGAGCCACCGGCAAGCCCTACGCCGAGGCCGGCGATCAGCATCTGCGTGTAGGTCTGGGCATAGGAGAGAAGGAAGGTCGCCAAGGCAGCGGCCAGCATGGTGAGCGTGTAGACGAGGCGGCCGCCATAACGGCCGGTCCAGATACCAAGGACGATACGGACAAGCGAACCGGTCAGAACCGGTGTGCCGACCAGCAATCCGAACTCGGCCTCGTTCAGGCCGAGATCCTGTTTGATGCGGATGCCGATGATCGCGAAGATCGTCCAGACGGCAAAACAGAGGGTGAAGGCAATCGTGGACATCCACAATGCTTTGGCTGGTTCGCCGGCGGACATGGACTGCGTGTTCCTGATAACAGACATGGCTTCTCCGGGGCCCGACAAGGTCGTGCCTATCCATCGCTAGGGGTTAAAAACAAAAAGCCGGTGGTCAGGGCGCGCTTGCACTAGACGTGCGCGAGATATCCTGATCAGCGGCTTTGCTGTGGGCGCCCGTCGTTGGACGCGGAATTCTTGGCCTGTTGGCCTGCTTATAGCAAAGCAAGGGCCGTGCCAGTTTTGTTAAGTTATTGTTTTTGAATGGGAAGCATCGATCTCGAAAGTCAGGCGAGCATCTGTCGGCGCCAACGCATGCGCAGCAATCGCTCTAAAAATTGTGCAATGCGCATAAAATGAGCACGCTTTAGATGCGGGCTTGACGGGCGATATAGCTCTCGACGTCAGCGGGATCGAACAGGCCACCGTCGAAGAAACCGTCCGGCCCCAGTGTCAGCGCGCCGCTTGAGCCGACGGGGGTCTCGACCTGAAGCGCACCTTCCACCTTGGAGCTTGCGGCCGGCATGGCAATATTCAGTGCCTTGAGGGCATTTCGGTAAATATCGGGCCGGTAGGTGTCGTTGGCGATCTGCTGATGCTCCGGAGTATGCCGGATGTGCTCCCAACGAACCATCTGCGTATAGAACCACAGGGCGTGGCTCTTCCACGGAAAGGTCGCCGCTTTGGCATTGGGGACGAAAAAGTCCCTGATGCTCAGTGTTTCGCCTCCGCCGATTTGCAGAAGGCCGGTCAAAGCGGGCAGCAGGCTTTCTGCGGGCCGATCTACGTAGGCGGGCCGCGCCAGGAGATTGGCAAGCTCCTCGTGATTGCGGGTGTCGGCGGACCAGAGGGAGGCGCCGTAAAGAGCCCGCAGGAGAGCCGCCAGGGCTTCCGGGTGGCCATCGGCCCAGCGGCTGTTGACGCCAAGCACCTTCTCCGGACTTGATTTCCAGATGGCCGCTTTCACTGTCGCCAGGTGCGCCCCGCTGTGGAGTACGCCGAGCGTATTCCACGGCTCGCCGGCGCAATAGCCGTCGATCAGGCCCGATGTCATCGCATCAGCCATATCCGGGGGCGGCAGGATGCCGATCTCCACATCCGCGTCGGGGTCAATGCCGCTCGCTGCCAGCCAGTAGCGCAGCTCGTAGTTATGGCCTGAATAGGGGTGGACGACACCGAAGCGCAGTCGCTCGCCCTTCCTGTTATCGACGACCTTGCGCAAGGCGAGACCGCTGGATCGGGCATCAAGATCAGGCGAGGCGCCGCATTCGGCCATCTTGCTCCAGAGGCCGGCAGAGACAGTTACCGCATTGCCGCCAAGTCCAAGCGCCATCGGCACGATCATGCGCGGCGCCGGCGCGGTCAGTCCGAGATTGCAGGCGATCGGCATCGGGGCGAGAATATGGGCCACGTCGAAATGGCTGACCGCAAGCCGGTCGCGAATCGTCGCCCAGGAGCGCTCACGCACGAGCGTCAGCTCGATGTCCTGTTCGGCCGCAAAGCCCCTTTCCTTGGCGACGACCAAAAGCGCACTATCGAGAAGCGGCAGGAAGCCGGCGGTAATCTGATGCGTGCTCGTCATGCGTCGGTTCCCGGATCGAGGAGGCTTGCGGCGGTGATCAGGCTTTGCGCGATCTCGACGATCTTCCTGTTCTGGTTCATGGCCGTGCGCCGCATGAGCGCATAGGCCTCGTCTTCCGTCAGCCCGCGGGATCGCATCAGCAATCCCTTCGCGCGGTCGATCAGCTTGCGGTTTTCCAGTTCGCCGCGCGTTTCTTCCAACTCGCGGTTCAGGCGCGAGAAGGCATTGAAGCGGCTGATCGCCATCTTGAGGATCGGGCGGACACGCTCCTGCTTCAGGCCGTCGACGATATAGGCAGAAACCCCAGCCTCGACGGCGGCCTCGATGGAGGCTTCGTCCGACTTGTCGACGAACATTGCTATGGGGCGTTTTACCGCGCGGGAAATCTGGAAGATGCTTTCCAGCATGTCGCGGTTCGGGTTCTCGATGTCGATGACGATGACATCCGGGTTGATCTCCGTAATGCGCCTCGCAAGGCCGTTCATGTCGTCGATGATCGTGACATTGTCGTAGCCGGCCTCGCGCAGGCCGACCTCGATGATCGACGCGCGAATGCTGTTCTCGTCAATGACGAGAACGTTGAGATCGCTGGGTATGGCGGAGCGGTTGGCCACAGGTTTACCGCCGTTCACGGAGATCCGGGGGGCATGTGGGTTCAGATAGCGCCGGTGTCGGTATCGGGGAAGGTGCCATGCTGTCGTTGCGCTGCCCTGTGGCTTGGAGGCTGTGGTATGCCCGTTGTGTGGCCATTGAATGCGCGAACGACGCCTTAAAATCAAGCAGTTTCTATTGTGCTCATTTAATGGGCTTTGCTCTGACGTCACGGACTGCGCTGGGCGTCTGCAAAAAAGAAAGCCGCCGATCAGGTCGGCGGCTTCAAGGAAAATAGGCTGAAGATCAGCCTTCTGGCGGCGCCTCGATCATGCCGAGCGCGTGCAGATACGTGTCGAGGATTGCATCCTCTTCCATGCGTTCCTGCTCGTCCTTCTTGCGCAGCGCAACGACCTTCTTGAGGATCTTGGTATCGAAGCCCATGCCCTTGGCTTCGCCGTAGACGTCCTTGATGTCGTCGGCGATGGTCTTCTTTTCTTCTTCCAGGCGTTCAATGCGCTCCACAAAAGCGCGGAGCTGGTCGCGGGCGACGCCATGAGCATCAGACATCGTGTTCTCCTGATCGGGGTGTGAAATTCGGATGGCGTTGACTGCCGCGAAGCGTGTCCGGGGTCAAGCTGATTCAGGTCGCCGGAGATTTATTTGTGCGGCTTGTTCAGTTCGAATGCGGCTTTTTGGTCAGCCGAGGCATCGTTCTGATGAAGGTTCTTCCAATCCTCGTATGGCATGCCGTAGACGACTTCGCGCGATTCGTCCTTGGATAGGGTGACGCCTTCGGCCTCGGCCGCCTCGCGGTACCAGTTGGACAGGCAGTTGCGGCAGAAGCCGGCCAGATTCATCAGGTCGATGTTCTGCACATCGTTTCGTTCGCGCAGATGCTCCACGAGGCGGCGAAAAGCCGCAGCCTCGAACTCCGTCTGCTGTTCCTTCGTCAGGGTGCCCATCGTGGTCTCCTTCATTCGTACGGACCGGTGCGCGACACATGCACATTATACTCGTGCAGCGCCGGGTCTGCGTTCATTGTCTCGAAGATCGGCGCCAGGCGCTTTGCCCAAGCGGCAATGCCAGGTTCGTCGCCGATCAGGTCCTGGCGCACCTCCAGCAGGGCATGCGGGATGCCCGTCAGCATGCAGTGCCGGTACATCGTATCGCCTTTTAGCGCGCCGTCGTAGGGCTCGTTGTCGCCCACCACCAGATCAGGATCGCTGCGCAACATGCCGAGCAGCTGAGCGACTGCCCGGTGGTCGGTATCCCAGAGGACGGCCGCGTGCCAAGGGCGAGGGAAGGTTTTCCAGACCGGCGTATAGGAGTGAAGCGACAGGACGAGCGGGGCCTTGCCCGTCTTGTTCGCTACGCTGTCGATCGTTTCGCTGACGGCTTTGTGATAGGGGCGATGGAAGGTTTCGACGCGATAGTTCCACTCTTCATCTGTGATCGGATGATTGCCGGGAATAATCGCTCCGTCGGAAATCTTCATGATCAGCGTAGGGTCATCTTCACCGCGGTTCGGATCGATCAGCAGCCGTGAGAAGCCGCCAAGCACAGCCGGAACATCCAGCATCGAAGAGAGGCTCCGAACGAGCCCTTCAATCCCGATGTCATAGGCGATGTGGCGTTGGAAAGCGCTGTCGGGCAGGCCCAGTCTGCCATAGCGTTCGGGCAGTCGGCTCATCGCGTGATCGCCGAGCAGCACCAAGCCCTTGTCATGATTGCCGGATAATAGTTCGAATGATTTGAAAGTGCTCATGAGGGAAATGATCATCGCAATTGCGGGGCTGCCACTGATCGCACGGGTCACCGGCAGGTTCAAGCGTGCAGGACAAGGGAAGGGCGCGGCGTGGTCCAAGCGGGGCGCCGATCCGGAATATAATCGATTAGCATTGCGTTGACTTTCGCCGGGAGGCAGCGCAAGAAGGCACACCTAAAAAATAATCGGGAGCCCATTGGAAGTCGTGTTGATTCAGACCGCGCCAAGTTTCCTCATGCGTTCCGGGCCGCTTGCCCGTTTTGCACTGTTTGTTGTCGCGGCATTCTCGCCGTTTTTTATTGCCGATGCAGCCCGCGCCGACTTTCGCGTCTGCAATGGAACGCAGAACCTGGTGGGAGTGGCAATCGGCTACCGAGCGAAGGACGGCTGGATCACGGAGGGTTGGTGGCAGGTGCCGGCGACGACCTGCGCGACGCTGATCGAAGGGGAGTTGCAGTCCCGATATTACTATCTCTACGCCGAAGACGCTGCCCGGGGAGGCCGATGGACGGGTAACGTGCAGATGTGCGTGGCGGAGAATGAGTTCAAGATCACGGGTGTCAATGATTGCTACGCCCGTGGCTATCAGAAGATGGGGTTCAAGGAATATGACACGGGCCGCCAGGGCAGCTGGATGGTTCAACTTTCCGATACCCCAGGCACGCAAGAAAGCCCGAATTGATGAAGCGCAACCGCAAAGTTAAAATCCTCGCCACCCTCGGACCTGCCTCGTCCGAGGAATCGATGATCGAGAAGCTGCACCAGGCCGGTGCCGATGTCTTCCGCATCAACATGAGTCACGCCAGCCACGATGTGATGCGAACGCTGATCAAGCGTATCCGCGCCGTCGAAGCCCGCTCCGGCCGCCCGATCGGCATCCTCGCCGACCTGCAGGGTCCGAAGCTGCGCGTCGGCAAGTTCGCCGAAGGCAAGGTTGATCTGAAGCCGGGTGACACGTTTACGCTCGACAACAAGGATGTTCCCGGCGACGCGACCCGCGTATTCCTGCCGCATCCGGAAATCCTGGAATCAGTGCAGCCCGGCCACCGGCTGCTGATCGATGACGGCAAGCTCGCCCTGCGCGCTGAAAAGTGCGATGGCAAGAGCATCGTCACCACGGTTATCTCCGGCACGAAGATTTCCGACCGCAAGGGCGTCAGCCTTCCCGACACGCTGCTGACAGTCGGCGTTCTTACGGACAAGGATCGCACCGACCTCGCAGCCGTTCTCGAAACCGACGACGTCGACTGGGTCGCGCTCTCCTTCGTGCAGCGCCCGGAAGATCTGGCCGAGGTGCGCAAGATCGCGCGCGGTCGCGTCGGCATCATGTCGAAGATCGAGAAGCCGCAGGCGATCGAGCGCATCGAGGAAATCATCGAGCTCTCCGACGCTCTCATGGTTGCCCGTGGCGACCTCGGCGTCGAAATGCCGCTCGAATCCGTTCCGGGCATCCAGAAGCAGCTGATCCGCGCCTGCCGCCGTTCGGGCAAGCCCGTCGTCGTCGCGACGCAGATGCTCGAGTCGATGATCTCTGCGCCGGTTCCGACCCGCGCTGAAGTCTCCGACGTCGCCACCGCCGTCTTCGAAGGCGCCGATGCTGTCATGCTGTCTGCCGAATCCGCTTCGGGTGACTACCCGGTTGAAGCCGTCTCGACGATGGCCTCGATCGCCAGCGCCATCGAGCGCGAGCCGCACTATCCGGGTATCATCTACGCGCAGCGCGCGCAGCCGGAAGCAACCGGCGCCGACGCGATTTCGCTTGCTGCCCGCCAGATCGCCGAGACGCTGCGCCTGTCGGCCATCGTCTGTTACACCTCATCGGGCACGACCGGCCTGCGCGCCTCGCGCGAGCGTCCGCAGGTGCCGATCCTGGCATTGTCGCCTGTCATTCAGACGGCCCGCCGTCTCGCCATCGTCTGGGGTCTGCACTGCGTCGTCACCCATGACGCAACCGACCTCGACGACATGGTCAACCGCGCCTGCCGCATCGTTGCCGACGAAGGCTTCGGCAAGCCCGGCGACCGCATCATCATCTCGGCCGGCGTGCCGCTCGGCACACCCGGCGCGACCAACATGCTGCGCATTGCCTATATCGGCTCCGACGGCCAGAGCGGCGTCTGAGGCCTTCGATCCGAACCGAATGGAAGCCCGTCGCCTGATGCAGGCGGCGGGCTTTCCGTTTTCCGGCGCGCCCTTGCGCCGGACAAATGCAAATGCAAGTCTGCCCCTCCGAGGTCTGGGAGGTTTTCATGCAGACAGTGACACTTCTTGCTTTCGCAGCGGTTTCCTTTGTCGGTATCGCAACGCCAGGCCCGACGGTGCTTCTGGCAATGACCAATGGTTCGCGTTTTGGCATCAGGCGCGCAGCCGCCGGCATGCTCGGCGCGGTACTATCGGATTTCGTGTTGATTGGAGCGGTTGCGATTGGCCTCGGCGCGCTTCTGGCCGCCTCCGAGTTCTGGTTTTCGGCGCTGAAATATGTTGGTGCCGCCTATCTTGCCTTTCTCGGCGTCATGATGCTGCGGTCGAAAGGCACGATCGACGCTGCACTGAAGCAGGGGGATGCGGCGGCGGGCGGAACACCTTTCTCGATTGCGCTCAAGAGCTTCCTGGTCGCGGTCACCAATCCGAAGGGTTACCTGTTCTTCTCTGCTTTCCTGCCGCAGTTCATCGATCCGACCAGCCCGCAGGCAGCCCAGTATGCTGTGCTGGCGCTCGTGTTCGCCTCGCTCGATTTCGTCATCATGTTCGCCTATGCCGTGTTCGGCTCGCAGGCCGTGCGCTTTCTCAAGACGAAAGGCGCACTCTGGCTCGAGCGCGCTTGCGGCGGCGCGCTGCTGGCGCTGGCAGGTTCGCTGGCGCTCTATCGTCGGGCGACAGTGTGAGGCAGGGAAACGTGGCCGACGCGATAGATCTGGCCCGAGCCTGAAACGGGCGGAACTGATCCGTACAGACTGAAGCGCACCATTGTCCAGCTTGTCGGCTCAAAGGCTGATACGGAAGCCAGGACATCGGTCTCTAGCGTTTGTTGCTGTGCCCGCTTCGTCTCTTCCTGCCGGATGAGAGCCAACGGGGCATAAGGCTCGATCGCAAACGTCTCCGCAACGGCGAACTTCGCATCCCCGATCGTGGGGGCGGTTTCAACGTGCCATGCAATCCAGGTCTTGACCCGCGGCCAGCCGAATGAGCGTGTCAGTCCTTCGAAGCCGGGCCCGGTGAGGAAGTTGCTTGCGCCCTCAGGCTGTTGCCAGACATAGAAGGGCGCATAGAGATTTTCGGGGGAGCCGAACTCACCCTTGCGGGCGCTCAGATATGCCTTGAAGCCGAGGCCGGGAAACCCGTCCAGCATAGGTCCCTTGTCGCGGATGCGCCGGTCGATGATCGACATGTCGTAGTCGGAAGGCAGAGTGAAGCTGTATTGCATGGCCATCATGCGAGAACCTCCACCGGCTCCAGCCAGTCGACGACGCGGCCGGCCTCGGTTGCCTGGATGCTGATGTAGCTGAAGGGCGTGTCATCGACCGCGCCATGCCAATGTTTTTCGTTGGGCGCGAACCAGACGGCGTCGCCGGGTCTTATCTGCTCGACGGGGCCGCCTTCTCGCTGCGCGCGTCCGGCACCGGAGAGGGCGTATAACAGTTGTCCGCGTGGATGCGTGTGCCAGTTTGTGACCGTGCCGGGTTCGAGGGTTGCCCGCATCGCAGTGTTTTCGCCATCGGCTGCGCCTTCGAGCAGCATCTCCACCCAGAAGGGAACCGATGCGACGCCTTCGGGGGAGCGCGCAGCGTTGCCTGGGCGGCGGATAGTCATCTGCAGAGGATTGCCGCTCATGACGGCTCTCCCATGGCTCGCGCCCGCCAGCCTTCATCGGCCATCTGGGCGAGACCGTCGCCGAAGGACCACTCGTCCGGCTGCGAGCTGACGATGGTGATCATCACATCTTCCTTCCGCAGGCCCGGTGCCTCTGCGAGAATTTCGACGGCCCGTTCGAAGAAACGCTTTCTCGTCTCGGTGCTTCGTGGCCGTCCGGCGCGGATCGCAAAGAGGACGAAATCATCGGAACGCGGCCCGGCGAGGTAGTTGCGGTCGAAGATCAGTTCGCCGGGTTCGTGCTGATGGATGACGTGGAAGCGGTCGGCGGGCGGCACGTCGAAGGCCTCCACCAGCGCGCGATGAATGCCGTCGGAGACGGCGCGAAGATACTCCGGCGACTTGCCGCGCAGGAGCGAGATACGAACAAAAGGCATGAAAGCCTCCTCACTGATTTCTTGACAGGAGAAGGATGGCACGCCACGATAATGCATAAAATCAGAATTTTATGGATAGACTGTCCATAAAAACAGGACCATTGTAATGCGACGGACGATCTTCGATCTTGAAGTACTGAGGACCTTTGCGACCGGAATGGAGCTCGGCAACTTTGCCAGGGCCGCTGACCGGCTCGGACGCTCCACCTCGGCGGTCAGTGCCCAACTGAAGAAGCTGGAGGAGCAGGCCGGCACGCCGATCTTCCGCAAGGCGGGGAGAGGGTTGGCGCTGACCGATGCTGGCGAGACGATGCTGGCCTATGCGCGCCGGCTGCTGGAGCTCAACGATGAAGCGGCTGCCGCGGTACAGAGCATCGAGCTCGAGGGTTGGGTAAGGCTCGGGCTACAGGAGGATTTCGGCGAGACCTTGCTCCCTGACGTGCTGGGCCGTTTCGCGCGCGCGCATCCGAAAGTCCGTATCGAGGCGCGGGTGGTGCGCAATGTCGAGCTGATCGAGCGCGTCACGACAGGAAAGCTCGACCTGGCGCTTGCCTGGAGCGATGGTACATTAACGCCGCATTTCGAGAAGATCGCGGATGTGCCGATGCGCTGGATCGGGCCTGCCGAGGGAGGGATCGGCTGGACGCGCGGCAGCGGCGAGCCGGTGCCTCTTGCCTCTCTGGAGGCGCCATGTTTGCTGCGTGCGGCGGCGACCAAGGCACTCGATGCAGCCGGCATTCCCTGGCGGCTCTCGTTCGTCAGCCCTAGTCTCGGCGGACTGTGGGCTGCGACGGCAGCTGGCCTCGGCATTACCATTCGCACGCCGATCGGGTTGCCACGGAAGGTTAGGCCGCTCATAGCCAGAGAGGCAGGTTTGCCGGAGCTCCCATCGCTTGGCCTCGTCCTGCACCGTGCCGAGGCCGATCCCTTGCCTGCGACGGCCCGGCTGGCCTCGATTGTGCTGCAATCCGTCCGCGAGGCTGTGACGGACGCCGTGCCGCAACCTATCCAAATTGCTGCTGATGCCTACGCCTGATATTCACGCTGCGCGTTGCGGCGTATCGCCTGCGGCGGCTGGCCGAAGGCGCGCAGGAAGGCGCGGCGCATCCTCTCGCGATCCGCGAAACCTGTTTCCGTGGCAACGACATCGATCGGATGCCGCCCTTGTTCCATCATCAACCGCGCAGCCTCGAGGCGCAGGTTCTCAACTGCCTTGGCAGGGGATTGTCCGGTCTCGGCCCGAAATGTCCGGCTGAACTGGCGGGGGCTCAAGTGAGCAGCTTCGGCCAATTCCTCGACAGAAAGCGTGTTTTTCAGATTGCTACGGGCATGGGCGAGCGCCTTCTGGATGCGGTCCGATTTCGGCTCAAGCTCCAATAGTGCCGAAAACTGCGACTGACCTCCGGCCCGGCGATGGTAGACGACAAGCTTGCGGGCAACGGCACGGGCGACATCGGCGCCGTGGTCTTTCTCTATCATGGCGAGAGCCAGATCGACGCCGGCGGTCATCCCGGCTGAACTCCAGACGGAACCATCGATGATGAAGATGCGGTCATCCTCGATCTTGATCTTTGGGTAACGCGACTGAAGCTCGCGGGCGAGAAGCCAATGCGTGGTGGCGCGGCGTCCATCCAGGATGCCGGCTTCGGCCAACAGGAAAGCGCCGGTGCAGATCGAGGCGACGCGCCGTGAAGCGGCAAGCGCGCTGCGAATGAACTCTGTTTCCTTCGTAGTCGGCAGCTTGATGCCGACCGCGCCCGAAACCAGCAGCGTATCAAAGGCGGGATCGTCGAAGCGCTTGGTATCGACGGTCACCCCGAAGGAACTGGGCACAGGTCCCCCGGTCTCGGAAAGATACGAAACTTCATAGGCCGGTTCGTCGAGCTCGAGGTTGGTGAACTCGAAGGCAGAGATGGCAGCCAGGCTCATCATCTGGAAGCCAGGGAAAAGCAGGACGGCTACGCGCTGCATGGCTCAAAACTCCGTTTGTCCTAAAAGGTGGTTTATATGACATTCAAGACATTGGCAATCGGGCGTAAGACTCCATGCATGCGAACAGCGGGTGCTGTTGCTCAACCGGAGAACGACAATGACCGAACAACACAAAGGGACCGCGCTCGTGACCGGCGCGTCATCGGGGATTGGTGCTATCTACGCTCATCGGCTCGCCAAGCGTGGCTATGATCTCATTCTGGTCGCGCGAAATGCCGAACGACTTTCCGATCTTGCGACCAAATTGACCAGGGAGACAGGCAGGACGGTCGAGACGATCGCCGCCGATCTCGGCAACACGGCGGATCTGGCGCGCATCGAGGCGGTGCTGAAGAGCGATCGGAGCATCACACTCCTTGTCAACAATGCCGGCGTCGGGGGGACCGCACCACTGCTTTCGGCAGATGTCGACAAGATGCAGGCGATGGTCGACCTCAACGTGACGGCGTTGATGCGGCTGACCTATGCCGCCGTGCCGGGCTTCGTGGCCCGTGGCAACGGTGCGATCATCAACATCGCCTCGATCGTCGCGATTGCGCCCGAAGTCTTGAACGGTGTCTACGGGGCCAGCAAAGCTTTCGTTCTTGCCTTCAGCCAGTCGCTGAAGCATGAGCTGGCGGACAAGAATATCCGCGTTCAGGCGGTGCTGCCGGGAGCGACCGCGACTGAATTCTGGGGTATTGCCGGAACGCCGGTCGAGCACCTGCCGACCGAAATCGTCATGCAGGCGGAAGACATGGTGGATGCGGCTCTTGCCGGTTTCGACCAGGGCGAATTCGCGACGATCCCGGCGCTCGAGGATGTTGGATTGCTCAAGGCTTACGAGGATGCGCGCCAGGCGCTGATGCCGAATTTATCGCGGTCGGCACCTGCGGCACGTTACATGGCGGCATGAGGAAGGAATGGAGGCAGGCATCGCCTGCCTCACCCTTTGTTGGCGAACCTCTGTTGCTGGACATCCCTTATTTCTCCGTCATTCCGGCCTAGGGCCGGAATCCAGCCCGCCGCGCGTCTGCGCGGCCAAGGAGTCTTTCGCGATCAAGGACTTGATCGCGCTGGATACCGGCACGAGGCCGGTATGACGGTGATGGGCATCTTGCTCTCGTCCAGGCATTCAGTCGAGTTGACGGCTTCGCCTGCCTCTATCCGTGCCGTGCCAGCGCCTCGGCAAAGATATCGGCGTCGACGTTGCCGCCCGAAGTGACGACGACGACGTTGTCCTCCTCAAGTTCATCGCCATGGAACAGGGCTGCGGCCAGTGCGACCGCGCCACCCGGTTCGACGACGATCTTCAGCCGGACGAAGGCGAGGGCCATGGCGCGAAGCGCTTCCTCGTCTGTTACAACGATGCCGGCGCCGGCGAGGCGCTGCAGGATCGGGAAGGTGATATTGCCGGGCTGCGGCGTGATGATCGCATCGCAGATGGAACCGGTCATCGCGGCGTTTCGCTCGATCTTGCCTGACGCCAGCGATCGCGTGAAGTCGTCGAAGCCATCGGGTTCGCAGGGGCGTACTCGGAACGCCGGTGCGCTGGCTTCAAGCGCCAGGGCAATACCCGATGAGAGACCGCCACCGCCGCAGGGGACCAGTACCTCGGCCGACTTGATGCCTTCCTCATCTGCCTGTTCGGCAATTTCGAGGCCCGTCGTGCCTTGGCCGGCGATCACCTGCGGTTCGTCGAAAGGCTTGATCAGAGTGAGCCCACGTGCCGCCGAAAGCTCCGCACCAATGGCGTCTCTGTCCTGTGTGGCGCGATCGTAGAGGACGACTTCGGCACCGAGCGCGCGGGTGTTGGCAATCTTCAGCTTCGGGGCATCCGAGGGCATGATGATCACGGACGGAACACCATGCAGCTTGGCGGCGAGCGCAACGCCCTGTGCGTGGTTGCCTGACGAGAAGGCGATGACGCCGCGCGCACGGGTCGCAGGGTCAAGCGCGGAAACAGCCGACCAGCCGCCGCGGAACTTGAATGAGCCCGTGTGCTGCAGACATTCGGCCTTCACGAATACCCGCCGACCGGCAAGCTCGTCGATGAAGGGGGAAGAGAGAAGCGGCGTGCGGCGCGCATGTCCGCGCAGGCGGGCGCGGGCGGCGACGATCATTTCAATGCTGGCCATGGAGACTCTTTCGAAAGACTGTACGCCCATGCATAGGGCCGCACGCGATACTTGTGAACGACGACTTTGTCACCGTGACACGAAAAGCGTCGGTCGTGTATCGCTTGTTTCGGGTTTATGGCGACCGCGCCGCCGGAATTCCGTCGGGCTGGTGCCGGCAACGCGCAGGAACTCGCGATTGAAATTCGATTTGCTGATGAAGCCGCAATCGAACATCAGTCGCGTGATGGGCTCGTCCGTGTTCAAGAGCGCTTCGCGGGCCGCCCGGATGCGGTAGTCATTCACATATTGCGAGACGCTGACACCGTGAACGCGGTTGACCGCGACCGACACCCGCCTGGCCGGCAGGTTCATCTTTCGGGCGATGCGGCCGAGATTGAGGTCCGGATCGCGGTAGATCTGTCGCGACTGCATCAGGCCCTCGAGCGCGCGGGCGATGGCATCGTCCTCCTGGCTAGGTGCCGGAGGAGCAGGTGGTTCAGCGGAGGTGGTTACCAGCGACTGGCTGCCACTCGCAATCGAGGCCGCGGTGCCGAGGATCAGAAGCGTAATGACGTTGCCGACCGCGACGATTGCCCCGGCGTGAATGCCGCCGCTTTGTTCGAGGTCGAGACTGATCGCGATATCGGCCGCAGCCGAGGCGATCAGTGCCACGCCGGTGATCACGAGGGAACGATAGGAAAGAAGTGCCCCGTCGAGGCGCGAGGAGACGAGGGCATCGGGGCCGTGGCGAGCCAGCCACAGGAGGGCCGCCCCGTAAGCGAGGAAGGTCGCTGTCACAGCCGGGCCGACCCCATCGCGCCAGAAGATCAAGAGTGCGACGATCAAGATACTCGGCAGGATATGCGGCCAGAAGCGGAGGAGCGATGCCTGGCCTTCCGCAGCGAGGTTACGAAAGCTGATCCAGGCGAGCGCTGCGATCCCTGTTGCGACGACGGGCTGGATCGGCAGGATGGCGATCACGTCGTAGCCCCAGCGGATGCCGATCAGGATCGATTGCAGGGCGTAGGCACCAATGAGCAACAGGAACGGGCGCTTCTCTTGCTCGGCCCAATCATTCTGGCGGACCATCCGCACAAGCAGGATAGCAAGCAGCAGGGCAACGACGAAGGGCAGCGGAACGAAGATCATGTGGCCAGGTCCGATGAGACGCATTCAATAACTGCACCAGTATGGCCTTGATCGCAATCGCGGGCGACCCGGATCACGATCGAGGTCTCGATACAGTGTTCGATCCTCCACCTTGAACGCAGTCGCCAGCCGATGGCCGGCCTGTTCAAGGAGAAACCCATGACACTGATCCTTTTCATTCCCGCATTCATCCTGACACTCGCTTCCGCCTTCGCGGATGTTCGCGCGACCGGCGAGACGCTTGATATTTCCTCTGTCCGCTCCGTCGTCATCAGCGGGGATGCGAGCGATATAAGGCTCACAACGCGCGGTGCAGGGCCATACAGGGCGATCACCAGCGCGCGACGCGGCGGCTGGTTCTCGTCGTGGTATTCCAGCTGGTTCTTCAACGGTTGCCGCGACCGAAGCGCGATGCGTATCGACGGGGCGGTTCTGAAAATCCAGGTGATGCAAACGTCATGGACAGATCTCTCGGACTGCACGCCCGAGGTTTCGGCCAATCTGGCGCCGGGCACTATCGTGCGGATCGACCAGCAGGCGGTCAGAGCGCAGTTGGATGGCGATTTCGCCAGTGTCGCAATCGCCAGCAAGGCGGCCGATATTACCTTCGATGGCCACGCAACAGGGATCGATATCCTTGGTACCGCAGTTCGCGCTCAGCTCCGCTACGACACTATCCGGCAGGACGAGACAGTCAGCATCACGGCACAGTCATTGCAGGCCGATCTCAACTTCGGAAGCGGCGTACCGCTGGATTACTCGGTGATCGCCAAGGCTTCCTACGTCGATAGTCTGGAGCCGAGTGTACCCGGCGCCAAACCGCGCGTCAGCATCAAGGGCGACTATGTCCACGCTCGCATCCGGTAATCAGTAGCCGCCGGCGGAGCCCTCGGTGGAGCGGCTGTCCATCGCGCCGTAATAGCGCGCACCGCCACCCTTTTCGATATCGGCGAGGCTCTTGCCGCCGACCAGGATGCCGGCGGCCTGTCCCCATTGTGGCGGGCCGCTGCCGTCATCAAGCGTGTGCCCCATGCCGATCAATGCCCGGATCGTATCGGGCGAGAGCGCGTAGGGCTCGAGATAGATCTTGTCCGGCTGCCACTGGTGGTGGATGCGCGGGGCGTTAACCGCCTGACTGATGTCCATGCCGAAATCGATGACATTCAGGATCGCTTCCAACGTGATCGTAATGATGCGCGAACCACCGGGGCTGCCGATCACCATGAAGGGCTTGCCGTCCTTGGTCACGATCGTCGGGCTCATCGAGGAAAGCGGCGTCTTCTTTGGCGCAATCGCATTGGCTTCGCCCTGCACGAGACCGTAAAGGTTCGGCACGCCGGGCTTCGAGGTGAAATCGTCCATCTCGTTGTTGAGCAGGATCCCCGTACCGGGGGCGACGACGGCTGCGCCGAAATTGCCGTTCAGCGTGTAAGTGACGGCGACGGCGTTTCCTTCATTGTCGATGATCGAATAATGCGTGGTCTCAACGCTTTCCTTGACGCCGAGAGGCTGCAGGTTGGCAGACGTGCCCGATTTATAAGGATCGATCTTGGCGCGGATCGCCTTGGCGTAGCCCTTGTCGAGCAATGTCGAGAGGGGGTTGTCGACAAAATCAGGGTCGCCAAGGGCGGCGTTGCGGTCGACATAGGCGTAACGCATTGCCTCGACCATCAGGTGCACTGTCTCGGCCGAACCGTAGCCGAGGAAGGACAGCGGGTAGTCTTCCAGCACGTTGAGGATTTCGCAGATGATGACACCGCCCGAGGAGGGCGGAGGTGAAGAGATGATGTCGTAGCCGCGATAATTGCATTCGATCGGTTTCAGCTCACGCACCGCATATTGTTCGAAATCCTCCTTGGCAAGAATGCCGCCTTTCTCCTGGCTCGCCTTGACGATCGCGTCCGCCGGCATGTCCTTGTAGAAGGCGTCGGGGCCCTTGTCGGCGATGCTGGAAAGAACGGTGGCAAGGTCGGGTTGCACGAGCTTTTCGCCAACGGCGAAAGGTTTGCCCTCGGCCTTCAGAAAGATCTTTGCCGCGGCCTCGTCCTTGGCGAGTCGCTTTGCGCTCCCGCCAATACTGGCGACGTCGCCCTGTTCCAGCGTGAAGCCTTCCTTGGCGTAGCGGATGGCCGGTGCCAGCAGATCCTGTCGCGACTTGGTGCCATATTTCTCGCGCGCCATCTCGAAGCCCTTCACGGAGCCGGGCACGCCGACGGCGAGATAGCCGTCGAGGCTGGCGCGAGGGACGATGTCGCCCTTGGCATCGAGATACATGGTCTTGGTAGCGGCGAGCGGCGCGCGCTCGCGGAAATCGAGAAATGTCGTCTTGCCGTCCTTCAAGCGGATGGTCATGAAGCCGCCGCCGCCGATATTGCCGGCCGCAGGGTAGACTACGGCAAGCGCGTAGCCGACCGCGACAGCAGCGTCGACGGCGTTGCCGCCGCTCTTCAGCACTTCGACACCGACATCGGTCGCCAGATGCTGTGCGGTCACGACCATGCCGTGCTCGGCTTCAACCGGCGCGGGCGAGGCGGCGATTGCCGGCGACGCAAGGGCAAGCGACAGCGCGGCGACAACGGCAAGCATTCTATTGCGGGGGTGATCCATGACGTCCCTCAAACCATGATGTCCGAGGGATATGGGACGCGGCCTGCGTTCGACAATGAGCCGTGCGACGGCATATCCGGTCGCAGTGAGGTCAGTTTCTTGTCGCGACCGGTGGTGCCAGTCCGGCCGGGTGGCCGAAGGGTGCTGCAATGTCAGGTGGCAGCACGGGTTGTTCATTCACCAGCCGGCACTCGGCTTGACGCGCGGCGGCCTGGAGATCGCGGGGCACCCCACTGATTTTTTCCAGTGCTGCGATGGCAACGTCGGTGACCACGTAGTCCGGCTTGTGACCAAGGCCGCGAATCTTCACCAGTTCAGAGTCGGGGATATCCCGGGCCAGTCCTTGCGAGTGAAGGTGCTCCCAAACGATGGCATCGCTATCGCCGGTGATGATGACTGTCGGGGCGCTGATGCTGGAATACTGCGGCGAGTGGATTTTGACGTAGTCCAACAGGCGGAGACAATCGACGGCGTTGTAATGGAACGTTTGTGGGCGCAGCACGAGGGTAGGGCCAGTCCTGGTTACATAGTCCTTGGGGCGCGGATTGGGTCGGAAGATATTCTGTGTCGCCTGCTCCACGCGCCGCAGACCAAGCGGCACGACGACGGCGTGGTTGAAGAGCCAGCCAACGATCGGCATCGCCGAAAGATGATAGTACCAATCGAGGCCGCCAGGCCAGGGATGCGTCGCCGGAGCGAGAAACAGCAGTCCCGCGGTCATGTCGGGATGCCGGACCCCGAAGGCGGCGGCAATAGCGCCGCCGAAGGAATGGCCGACGATGATCGCCCGCTTGATCCCGCGCCTTTCCATGAGCTTAGCGATCGCGTCCGCCTGCCCGGACGGGAGGGCATTCTCGGGGCCGCCGCGTTCGGAATAGCCGTGCCCCGGTCGGTCGACGAAAAGCATTTCCGCACGGCCCTCCAAGGGATGCAGGAACGCGCCGACCTGATCCAACAGATTGCCGGCCGCGCCATGGATAAACACGAGCGGCGGCAGATCGGCTGATTTGGGACGAGGGACGTGAACGGCGTTCATCCGGTAGCCGCCTATATCCGTGAGTTGACCGATGTTGGGGTGCTTTGCCTCGAACTGCCGTCCCTTATAGGTGGAGTAGGCAATGGCAGCGGCTAGAGGAGCAAGGAAAACGGAAGCTTCGGCAAGCATGGAAATATCTGCTGAAAACACCTGACTGGTGCGTAAGATTGGGCAGTGGAGTTGACCGTCAAGGATCAGGTGCGGCTGCCAGCCAGCTTTTCGGAAAGTGTATTCATCTGTTCCTGTGCGCTTCGGTTGGCCGGATAGATATCCAGGAACCGCTCCCAGGCTTTCAGTGCCAGCTGGTCATTGCCCGATTCGGTGAGAATGGCGGCCATGCCCGACAGGGCGCCGAAATGGCGCGGCTCCAGATCGAGCACGTGCTCGATGTCCGACATCGACTTGCGATAGCTGCCGTTTGCGTAATTGAGCGTCGCCCGGCGATTCCAGCTTTCCGCGTAATCCGGCTTCAGCGCAATCGCCTGATCGAGAAAGTCGAGTGCGGCTACGGTGCGTTTGTCCTCAATCGCCTTGTCAGCCCATTGCATCAGGAGATTGACGGTAGCGCTTCCCGAGTCGTTCCACGCACCACGAATCTCGTTGGCAATGCCGCTCGCCTTGTCTGGATCACGCTCGCGTTTCAGCTGCGCGTAGAGCTGATCCAAATGCTGCTTCGGTGACAGGCTTGCGTCCGGCTGCTCGACAATAACTTCCTTCTCTGCGGCAACGGCAGGAGAAATAGGCGAGAACAGGAAAAGGGACAGCGGCAGCGCCGCGCAGGTCATAGCAAAAAAGCGCATGGCGGGCATAGTAGCCCGCCATTGCTGAAGATCAAAGCAATTTGATTTGATTGCCAAAGCAATCCCCGGACAGGCACGCCAAAAGCGCGCGAACCGTCCAGGCGTGCTATATCAGCCCTGACGAGCCTTGTAGCGCGGGTTCTGCTTGTTGATGATGTAGATGCGGCCCTTGCGGCGAACCAGGCGGTTGTCACGATGACGAGCCTTGAGCGACTTGAGCGAATTCTTGATCTTCATTGTTTTGATCCGCGATGTTTGAGGGGGAATTCACATTCGCCCGTAACTATTACATTCAAAAGCGCGCTCAGGGCGCGCTCTTCAGGTTGGGCGTGCAGATAACCCGGCGGCTTGGCTGTGTCAACCACATGACGGAGTTTTTCCCATGGCCGGGGCGGCTTTTATCAGGGAAAAACCGGCAATTTCGTGGTCAACGTTGTGACATGTCCCATCTTGCGGCCGGGGCGGGATTCCGTCTTCCCATAGAGATGAACGAGCGTGTCCGGCCGCCGCAGCCAGTCCGGCAGTGCCAGAATATCGTCGCCGATGAGGTTCTGCATCACGCAGTCCGAGTGGCGGTCCGCATTGCCGAGAGGCAGGCCGGCAACCGCTCGGATATGCTGCTCGAATTGCGAGACGACGCAGGCGGCTTCGGTCCAGTGACCGGAGTTGTGGACACGCGGCGCCATTTCATTGGCGATCAGGCTGCCGTCGGCAAGTACGAAGAATTCGATGCCTATGACGCCGACATAACCGAGCGCGGCAAGAATCTTCTCGGCGGCTCCCCGGGCGGCGGCTGAGGTTTCCGCGGAGATGGAAGCCGGAACCGTCGACGTGTGCAGGATGCCATCGCGATGAACGTTTTCGGCAGGGTCGTAGCAGACGACAGTGCCGTCGGTCGCGCGCGCCGCGATGATCGAGATCTCGCGTTCGAAGGAAACGAAACTTTCGAGTATCAGGGGGACGCCGCCAAGCGCTGCAAAGGCGCCGTCCGGTCTGTCAGCTGCGGAGCGGAACACCTTCTGGCCCTTGCCGTCATAACCAAGACGACGGGTCTTGAGGACGCCCTGGCCGCCGAAGTCTTTCAGCGCGGCTTCGAGATCGGTTTGGCTGTCTACTGCGTGGAAGCCAGCCGTCGGAATACCGCATCCGTTGATGAAACGCTTCTCGACGAGCCTGTCCTGCGCAGCCTCCAGTGCCTTGGGCGGCGGGTAGACCGGCACTTTGCGTGCAAGGCTTTCGGCGGCCGATACCGGGACGTTCTCGAATTCGTAGGTGATGACGTCGCAAGCCTTCGCAAGCTCGGCCAGCGCGGCGGGATCGTCGTACGCGGCTGCAACCTGGTCATTGGCGACCTGAGCGGCCGGACAGTCGGCCTGCGGTTCCAGGACGACGGTTCGGAAGTTCAGCCGTGCGGCGGCCATGGCAAGCATGCGGCCAAGCTGACCGCCGCCGATAATGCCGATTGTTGTTACAGTCATAGGTCGTCCATTGGATACTCGGCAACGGCGGCACTCTGGCGCTCGCGCCATTCGTCAAGCCGATCGGCAATCTCCTCATCCGACAATGCCAGCACCGCGGCCGCCAAAAGGGCTGCGTTGATCGCGCCTGCCTTGCCGATGGCAAGCGTGCCGACCGGGATGCCGCCCGGCATCTGGACGATGGAAAGAAGGCTGTCCTGACCGGACAGCGCCTTGGATTGAACCGGGACACCAAACACGGGAAGCGGCGTCATGGCCGCGGCCATGCCCGGCAGATGAGCGGCCCCGCCGGCGCCGGCAATGATCACCTTGAAGCCCTCATCGCGCGCCGTCTTGGCGAAGTTCACCAGGCGGTCCGGCGTGCGATGGGCCGATATGATGCGCGCATCATAAGGGATTTCGAGCGCCTCCAGCGTATCGGCGGCGTTCTTCATGGTCTCCCAATCGGACTGGCTTCCCATGATGATGGCAACGGATGGTCTGTCTGTCATCGTCACGGCATTCCCTTCAGGCGATGATGTCAGGGATGATCTGATCTTCAAGCTTCGTCAGCTTGTCCTTGATGACCAGTTTCTTCTTCTTCATGCGCTGGATGCGCAATGCGTCACACCCGGTGGCAATCATGGCGTTGATGGCGGCATCGTAATCCTCGTGCTCCTGGCGCAGTCTTGCGACCATGAGCCTGATTTCCGCCTGTTCCTGATCGGCCATATGCATTCCCCATGATCGTCTTCGGACATCGTCCGTTCTGCCGATGATTTCCGCAAGCTCCTATCACCAATTGGAAGTAACCGCCAGCCGCTGTTCGTCATGATTTTGCCACTTGTTCTCCTTGTTTTCACCTTCGACAAGCCTTCAAAAATGTGTCACAGTCGAAAGGTTGACGCCTTGGATCTCCGGCGGTGTTGGCCGGGGAGAGGTAAGAGGAAGGAAGGGTCAAATGACTGTTCAAGCTCATCTTGAGTCACTCCAGAAAAAGCATGTTGCTCTCGAGGAGGAGTTGCATACGCTGATGATATCCCCCTCTCGAAACGATAATGAAGTAGCTGAGTGCAAACGCAGAAAATTGCGGATCAAGGACGAGATTGAGCGCCTTAAATCATCCTTCCATTGAGAAGGACGCATAAATTGCCGAGCGCGGTCCTAGGCGCGGAGGAAAGAAATCCAATTTCACCAACAGCTTAGATGAGTTCGTGCTCAATACGCACATGTGCGCCGGTTCCGACGAAAGTCGTGAGCCGGCGCTTTTCATTTGAGCGGCCGGCCTACGCCCAGAACTGATCGAGCCAGAGATTGAGCTTGTCGAAGCCTCGGTTGTTAACCGCGTAGATACGCCGCGTGCCCTCTGCCGTTACAGAAACCAGATTGCAATCCAGCAGTGCCTTGAGGTGCTGCGACACGGCAGGGCGGCTAATCGGCAGCCCCTCGGCAAGCTCGTTCACGGTCTTCGGCGCGCGCCGGAGTTCCTCCAGCAGGAAGCGCCGGTGAGGGTCGGCTATCGCGGTGAAGGGATCCACGTTCGACATGGCGAAAAAGCTACGTCAAACGGCGCAATCAGGCAAGGAAATTGTGCGGCGCAACGAAACCCAAAATTGTCAGAAACCCAGGCCTTCCTTGGCGATCAATACGGCGGCGATGAGGGCCATTGCGTACATGAAGGGATAGAAAATCGCGGGCTTCATCCGGCGCACGCACCAGGCGCCGGCAATCGTCGCAAGCGGCGCAAATGGCAACAGCGTAGCCGAGGTGGCGAGGTTCTGGGTGTCGAGTTGGCCAAGCGCGAAGTAGGGAACGAGCTTGACGGCATTGAGGATCGCGAAAAAGCGGACGCTGGTGCCGGTATATTCTCGCGGCGGCATCTGCAGCGGCAGGGCGTAGATCTGGAAGGGTGCTCCGCCGGCATGCGCGACGAAGCTGCCGTAGCCCGACAAACTTCCCCAGATGGTTGCCAGCAATGGTCGCTGGTCATGGGGCGGCGTGTGCCGTCCGGCGCCGGGGCCGAAGTTGTTCCAGAAATAACGAAGGCAAAAGAGGATGGTGACGGCACCGATGACGACGCGCAGGACATTTCCCGGCACGAGGGCTGATGTCGCCCAGCCAAGTGCGATGCCAAAGAGGGCGCCGGGCAGCATTATCTTGAGCGTTGTCCAGTCGCCGTGCTTGCGCCAGATCACCAGCGAAATCATGTCCATGAAGATGAGGATCGGCAACAGGATTGCAGCTGCCTGGACAGGCGAAACGACGAGAGCGAGAAACGGCAATCCGATCAGCGACAGCGCATCGCCCATGCCGCCTTTCGCAAGTCCGACCAGAATGACGGCGGGGACGGCGGCGTAATAAAATGACAGGTCCATCGGCATGCTTTTGAAAATCCTCCCCTTGCCAGCCCCGTCTAACGGAATTACTCACACAGGACGAGTGCAGATCGGCCGCAAAACGGCCTGTTCCGCTGTAAATGGAAAGAGTTCATGACCGAACCCGAAAATCGCTGCCGCCTAGTTCTGATCGTCCCCGATGTTGCCGATGCCGATGAGCAGGCAAAGATGGTCGGCGATGCCTTGAAGGGCGGTGATGTCGCCTCGGTGATCGTGCCGCAATATGGTCTCAACGACGGCGAGTTCCAGAAGCATGCCGAGAAGCTGGTTCCAGTCATTCAGGATGCCGGCGCCGCCGCACTGCTTGCAGGCGATAGCCGCGTTGTCGGGCGCACCAAGGCGGATGGCCTGCACCTGACCGGTCCGGCTAGCGACATCGCCGAAGCGATCGACAAATATGCCGACAAGCTGATCGTCGGCGGTGGCAATGCCGCCGACCGGCACCATGCGCTGGAGATCGGCGAGGAGCGTCCTGACTACATCTTCTTCGGCAAGCTCGACGGCGATATCAAGCCGGAGGCGCACCCCAAGAACCTCGCCCTCGGGGAATGGTGGGCCTCGATGATCGAGATCCCGTGCATCGTCATGGGTGGTACGGATCCGGCGTCTGCACTGGCGGTCGCCGAGACGGGTGCGGAATTTGTCGCTCTGCGCCTCGCGGTTTTTGCGGACGCCGGTCGCGCACCGTCGGTTGTCGCTGAGGTGAATGCGCTCTTGGACGAAAAAGCGCCACGGTTTGAGGATTGATATCGCGCTCATGCCGATCCTGTCCCGCTCTCCGCGCGTTTATGCAGCCTTCGCCGCCATTCTGGCGGGGCTCACGCATGGCGCTTCGGCGCAGACGACTGACAACGTCGTCACGCGACCGCTTGTCACCGCTCCGGAGTCGTTGAAAACAGGGCGACCACAGGCAGACGGGACGGCACCTTCTACCGGCGTCGGCGTTTTCGACCGCATGGGTGCGAAGCTTCCCGACCTGCCGCCGGAAAAGGATTACAAGGGGCCGGTCGATGAGGCTTACGGCGCCTATCAGCGGGGCTACTATCTGACCGCAATGGAAAAGGCTCTGCCCCGTGCGCAACTCGGCGATCCGGCTGCGCAGGCGCTTATGGGCGAACTCCTGGCGGACGGGCTGGGCGTCAAGCGCGACATGAAGAACGCAGCCTTCTGGTACAGCAAGGGCGCGGAAGGCGGCGATCCCGCCGCTATGTTCAAGTATTCGCTGATGCTTATCGAAGGACGGTTCGTCAAGCGGGACAAGGCCAAGGCCGACGAATACATGCACAAGGCGGCGGATGCTGGAAACCCCTCGGCGCAGTTCAATTGGGGCCAGATCCTCACGGCCGACAATCCGGGTGACAAGGGCTTGAAGCTTGCACTGCCCTACTACGAGAAGGCTGCCGAACAGGGTATCGCCGACGCGCAGTATGCAGTGGCGGAGATTTATTCTTCGCTGCCGGATTTGCCGGAAGAAAAGAAGCAGCTGGCGCGCGAATGGATGGCACGCGCTGCGCATGCAGGCTACGATACGGCTCAGGTCGATCTCGGCATTTGGTTCGTCAACGGCAAAAACGGACCGCGCGATTTCACCAAGGGTTTCCAATGGTTGCGTCTTGCTGCCAATCGCGGCAACGTGGTCGCGCAGAACAAGCTCGCGCACCTCTATATCAATGCGCTCGGAACCAAGCCGGATCCGATCGAGGCGGCAAAGTGGTATGTGCTGTCACGTCGCGCCGGCCTGCCGGACCCGGCGCTTGAAGATTTCTATCTCGGTATCGAGGAAAGCCAGCAGAAGGCGGCAATCGATGCCGCCAACAAGTTCCGCCGGCTCCAGTGACCTAGAAGAGTGCGTCGGCGAAGAGGTCTTCGTCGTCCTCGGCCTTCGCGGTCTCGACGACTGCTGCCACGGGTTCCTCAGTGGCGGGAATGATGTCGCGGTGGACATTCCGTTCCTGCACCATGGTGTAGAGCTTGAAGATCTTCCGGTCGAGCGGTGCGACCAGGTCCGAAATATCCGATATGTCCGCGATCTCGGCGCCGGCCACGTCCTCCAGAACGTCCGCGCAGCGCGCGAGAACATCGCCCAGGTCACGCTGGAAATCCAGTTTGCCGATCAGCAGGCTTATTTTGCTTGCGACTTCGCGGCCATGCTCGGAAAGAACCTTGAGTTCGTCTTCCATCGTGTCTGCCGCTGCGCGGATGCTGGCGACAGCCGACGTGAGGTTTTCGCCGAGACCACCGCCATTCTGTGTGCTGGCCGGCGCAATCCGACCGGCTGCCGCTTCGAGCGCCGGGAGACCGTTGACGATCGCATCGGCCGACTCGTCGAGCTTGCCGGCAAATATCCGCAGTTCGGCCGTGACGACGTTAATCGACTTGCCTTCTTCCCCGAGACGGCTGCAGCGCAGGTTGGTGTTCAACGCCATGTAGTTGATGTCGGTCTTGACGGCGCGGATATTGCCGATCGCTTCCAGAAGCTTGGCAGCCGTGCCGAGGGTCGAGTGACTGACCTGATCGGCCTGCCGGGTGGCTTCGTCCACCTGCTTGACGATTTCATGTGCAGCGGAAACGCTGGATTCCAAGGCACGCATGAAATTGCCCTGACCGCCACCACTCATTTGATCGCGCAGGCGTAGAATTTCCTGTGTGTCCTGGCCGAAGCTCGCGATCGTGTCCACGACGCTGCGGGAGTCGCGATGGAAGTCCTTGCACATGTCGCTCATCTGCGCGGCGGTCAGATGATGGACGACGTTCTGCAGGCGCTGGCGTGCGTCTGCATCGAGCCTGCGTCCGTCTTCCCCATCCAGAAATTCATCGAGCAGGACAAAGGTGCTTTGGACATGTTCGATGCGTTGGCGGGTGATGTCACCGACCTGTAGGGCCGACAGCGTCGCGGCCACCTTGCTCTGGATGCCGCGGGCAATAGCCGAGACATCGCGGGCAATGGCCGCCAGGTTCTGTCGGTGGCTCGCGATTTGTCGGGCGTCGTCCTGCAAGGCACGGGCAACCTCGGGAACCGTCTCCGAATAACTGCGGGCGACGGACGCACCGAAGCTCAGGGCGATTTTGACTTCCTTCTCGAGGCTGTCGAGGTGCGCGGCGAAGCCATTGACCTCGGCAGTGCCCGAAGAGATGCGCTCAAGGATTTCCTGGGCGAAGCCGGCGAATTCGGGAAGGCCGGCGCCGGTGATCTTCACAGTCACGGCGAAGGTACGCAGATAGCGCATCGTCTCCTGCATGTCGGTGACATGCTTGCGCAGTGAATAGCCGGTGTCTGCCAGCGACGAAAGCGCATCCTGGCGCGCCTGCTCGGAACTCGGCAGATCGGTCAGGCTTTGCACCGTCGAGCGCAGATCCGCGCCGGTATCGCCGGACTCGTTGGCATCCAGCACCTTTGTCACATTGTCGAGTGAATTCAACAGGCGGTTGAGAACGTCCATGACGGAAAGCAGCACTGTGCCACCTTCGAGAAAGCGCTCTTCGACCTGGCTGCGCGCCGCTTCAAGCGTGTCGTTGATTCCCGATTCGGAACCCTGGAATGCGGTAAGTGCCGATGTCGCCCCGTTTGTCACGTTATTTCCTTTACTTATAACACTGGCAATTTCGACTCCGTTTCTAGGGGCTGGACGGAAACAGCGGGTAAACGCCGCGGGAC
The DNA here is from genome assembly GCF_019511525.1 of Rhizobium cauense. Classification (GTDB taxonomy): domain Bacteria; phylum Pseudomonadota; class Alphaproteobacteria; order Rhizobiales; family Rhizobiaceae; genus Rhizobium; species Rhizobium cauense. The sequence continues at coordinate 164,146 of NZ_JAEUAT010000012.1, forward strand.
TCGTCAATGTTGTGCTTAACGGGTTGTGAAAATCTCGACACTCAGCACTGCGAAAATAGATGCTTTCGATATTTCCATATGAAAAACAATATCTTATTTAACGAAAATCGCCCTCAATGTAAGTTTTATCGGGTAATAATTCAGGGAGTCTGGACACGTCGCAATTGTACCCCGGCACCGTCAAACTTTACCCCCTGTTAAGCCTGTCGTGAGAGTCCTCTTGTAGTCAAAAAGTATTTCTTCATTGCCGGAGGCCGCGTTGAGCGTAAATGGCCAATATACAGAATCGATTTCCCTGTCAGATTCTTTGATAATCAGGAATATCTCGGCTCTTTACTCGAGTATTTCTTCCGAAATCGATAGTAATAACGCGATTATTATCGATATTCCCGAGCATGCCGAAGCGGATCTGAGTTTCATTCAGCTTATCGAGTCCGCCCGTCGCCACGCCAAGGCACAAGGCAAGTCGATCGCGCTCTCCTCGCCTGCCACGGGACAAATTCTGAAGGTGCTTGAGGGTGCTGGCTTCATCGAAGCGTTCAACCCTGACGACGCTAAATTCTGGTTGCATAAAGAGGTGACGCCATGAGCGCAAACATTCTGACAGTTGACGATTCCGCAAGCATCCGGCTGACGACGAAGGTCACGCTGACGAACGCCGGCTACGCCGTGACCGAAGCGGTCAACGGCGCCGAAGGGCTGGCGACCGCCAAGTCGGCGCACTTCGATCTGATCGTCACCGATCTGAACATGCCTGTCATGGACGGCCTGACAATGATCGAGGAGCTTCGCAAGCTTCCGACGCACACGGGCGTACCGATCATCTTTCTGACGACGGAGTCTGATGCCGATCTGAAGGCTCGTGCCAAGGCGGCGGGTGCCACCGGCTGGCTGACCAAGCCTTTCGATCCTGAGAACCTAGTGAAAATTGTCAGAAAGGTGCTCGGCAAATGAGTACGCTCGACCCCGTTGCGGTCTTCCGGATGGAGGCGGCCGAGTGCCTCGAGACGATAGAGGCCGGCCTATTGGACCTGACGCATCAGCTCGATGACAAGGATCTGGTGGACGCCGTATTCCGGGGTCTGCATACTCTCAAGGGCTCGGGCGCGATGTTCGGCTTCGAGGCGCTTGCGGCCTTCACCCATCATTGTGAAACGGCCTTCGACAGGGTTCGAAAGGGCGAGGTTCCGGCAACTGCCGAACTCGTTGCGGCGGTTCTTGCCGCACAGGATCACATGCGGGCGCTCGTCGACCGGCCAGACGCCGATCACGGCGATACAGGGCAGAAGCTTCTTGCGCAGTTGCAGGCAGCGGTCGGCGGCAAAGGCGGTACGACGGCAGGCGCGGCTTCGGCTCCTGTATCAACGCCAGCGGTACTGGCCCCGGCAAAGAAAGCCACCACGTGGCGCATCCGCTTCGGCCTTCCATCGAATGCGATGGCAAACGGCACCAATCCGCTCGGGCTTCTCGATGAGTTGCGCGATCTCGGCGAGTGCTCGATACGAGCCAATACCGCAGCCGTTCCACCGCTCGGCGAGCTAGTGCCGACGGAGCTTTATGTCTCCTGGGATGTTGTGCTGACGAGCGAGCAGGACCGCTCTGCGATCGACGACGTATTCATCTTCGTAATGGACGATATGGAACTCGACGTTCAGGAAATCGATGCTCCGGTCGCAGACAGCACAGCGAAGGAGCCGGTTGCCGCTTCCGTGGTTGCCTTGCCGGTCGAACCGATTGCGGCGGCTCCGATTGTCGAACCAGACTTCAAGCCTGTCGAGGCCGTACCAGTGAAGCGTGATGCGCCAACTCCGGCTGTCGATCATCGCCAGGCGAAGGCCGCCGAGAACGTCCGCGTTCCGGCCGAACGCCTCGACGAACTCATGGATCGTGTCGGGGAGCTCGTCATTGCGCAGTCGCGCCTCAGCCAGCTTGCCAGCGCCAGCGCCGATATTGCCTTGCGGTCTGTCTCGGAAGAGATCGAGCGTCTGTCCGGCGAACTGCGCGACACGATGATGGTGTTGCGCATGGTGCCGGTCGCCACCCTGTTCTCGCGCTTCCGCCGCCTCGTTCATGATCTGGCGCGCGAAACCGGGAAGGTGATCGAGCTTGTGACGGAAGGCGAAAGCACCGAAGTCGACAAGACCGTGATCGAGCGTCTCGCCGATCCGTTGGTGCATCTGGTGCGCAACTCTATCGATCACGGCCTGGAAACACCGCAGGACCGCCTTGCGGCGGGCAAGTCGGAAGCCGGGACCGTGACCCTGTCCGCCCGTCAGGCTGGCGGTGAGGTGATCATCTCGATCAAGGACGACGGTCGCGGCATCAATCGCGATCGGGTTCGCGCCAAGGCGGAATCTTCCGGCCTGATCGCGCCCGGACAGCCGCTTTCGGACTCCGAGTTGCTGCAGCTCATCTTCGCGCCTGGCTTCTCCACGGCTGCGCAGATCACCAATCTCTCCGGCCGTGGCGTCGGCATGGACGTTGTCAAGAAGACAGTCGAAGCGCTTCGCGGCGCGATCGATGTCGAAAGCGTGCCGGGGCAGGGATCGGAGGTCTCGCTTCGCATCCCGCTGACGCTGGCGATCATCGACGGTCTGCTGGTTCGGGTCGGCTCGGGCCGCTACGTGATCCCGCTTTCGGCCGTAGAGGAATGCCTTGAACTCTCGCTCGAAGAGGATCTGCGTTCGCGCGGTCGCAGCTTCATTTCGCTGCGCGACAGCCTGGTTCCCTTCCTCCGCCTGCGGGACCTCTTCCGCACCGGAACGAAGCCTGACGTGCATCAGAAGGTCGTGGTGATCTCGACCGGCACGGAGCGCGTCGGCCTGGTCGTCGACCAGATCATCGGCGACCACCAGACAGTCATCAAGTCGATGTCCAAGCTCCACAACGACGTACAAACCTTCTCGGGGGCGACGATCCTCGGTGACGGCAGTGTCGCTCTAATTCTTGACGTCGGCCATCTCGTGGCCGCCGGGCAGCAGCAGGAAACGCAAATGAGGGCGGCGGGATGAGCGCGGCAGCAGAAAAGTTCGACAGCCATTGGGACTACGCCGACGAAGTTGAAGTTCTTACCTTCGACATGAACGGCGAAACGTTCGCGCTGGAAGCGGTGATTGTGCAGGAAATCCTCGATCTCCTGCCGGAAACCGCAGTGCCGGGCGCTCAGCCCTTCGTCGCAAGCGTCATCAATTTCCGCGGCAAGGTCATTCCGCTTGCCGACCTGCGACTTGCCTTCGGCATGGAGGCGACGGAGGCGACGATCGACAGCCGGATCATCGTGATCGAAGTCGACCTGCAGGGCGAGGCGACGTTGGTTGGCTTGCGAACCGACAAAGTCAACGAGGTCACGACGCTGACCCAGGCGGCCAGCGAGCCGCCGCCAAGCGTCGGCATGCGCTGGCGTGCCGACTACATCAACTGCCTCGTCAAGCGCGGAGGCGAATTCATCATCCTTCCGAACCTGCAGGCGATTTTCTCATCGCGGCACGACACATCGGGCGCGGGCAACTAGCCGGTCATCTAAGGGGTTAAAGATGCGACTGACAATCAAGACGAAACTGGTGACGGCGTTCACCCTTGTTATCCTTATGCTCATAGGCACGGCCGCATACGGCATTTTCAGCCTTGGCAAGATCAACGACACGCTTGGTGAGGTCCTTGCCGGGCCGGCTGCGCGCCTCGAGCTGACGCAGGCCATCAATATCGCCGAGCTTGAAATCATCCGTCAGCAGAAAAACCTGGTTGCTGCTCGGGACGAGAAGGAAACGGCAAGCGCGGTTAAGAACGGCGATGTTGCCCGCGAAGAGCTGACTAACTCCCTGACGTCGATCATTGCGCTGGCTGACGCCGAAGAGCGCGCTCACTGGGTTGAGATCGAAGCGATGTCGAAGAAGTTCATCGCGGCCGACGACCAGATCCGTCAGTTGCTGCAGGCGGGTAATCACGACGGTGCGACCGCGGTTTCCGTTGGTGAAGCCCGGCAGCTTGCCCATCAGCTCGATGGTGAACTTGACGGTTTGCTTGGCGCCGAGAAGGGCAAGATGAAAGCGGCCGACGAGAGTGCTGACCAGCAATATGCCTCGACGCGGCTCACCCTCGTCGTAGTTGCCGTTGTTGCAACGTTGCTCGCTGCAGTTACCGCCCTGTGGATCGCAATGACGATCAGCAAGGGTCTGGCCCGCGCCAACTCCGTCGTTCGTGAAGTGGCCGAGGGCGATCTGACGAAGACCGCCGAGATCACCAATCGCGATGAAATCGGCGAGCTTCTCGGCAATGTGAACCTGATGATCGAGCGTCTGCGTGGCGTCGTTGCGGATGCACTCTCTGCCGCAGAAAACGTCTCCGCCGGCAGCCAGGAGCTGTCTGCAAGCTCGGAGCAGGTCTCCCAGGGTGCGACAGAGCAGGCGGCTTCAGCCGAAGAAGCTTCCGCCTCGATGGAAGAGATGGCTGCAAACATCAAGCAGAACGCCGACAACGCCGCCCAGACGGAAAAGATCGCTCGCCAGTCTGCCAAGGACGCGGAAGAGAGCGGTGCTGCGGTCACTCGCGCCGTCGACGCCATGCGGACGATCGCCGAGAAGATCGGCATCGTGCAGGAAATCGCCCGCCAGACGGATCTGCTTGCGCTAAACGCCGCTGTCGAAGCCGCTCGTGCCGGTGAACACGGCAAGGGCTTTGCGGTCGTCGCTTCCGAAGTGCGCAAGCTCGCCGAACGCAGCCAGTCGGCCGCCGCCGAAATCAGCGCCATGTCGAGCGACACCGTGAAAGCCGCCAGCAACGCGGGCGACATGCTGAGCCGTCTGGTGCCGGATATCCGCAAGACGGCGGAGCTCGTGTCCGAAATCAGCGCTGCTTGCCGCGAGCAGGATATCGGCGCCTCGCAGATCAACGAAGCGATCCAGCAGCTCGACAAGGTGACACAGCAGAATGCCGGTGCATCCGAAGAGATGTCGGCAACCTCGGAAGAATTGGCGGCTCAGGCCGAAGAGCTCCAGGCTTCCATCGCCTTCTTCAAGGTTGATACGGCTGGCACAAAGCTCAGCGCCAAGAAGCAGCAGCCCAAGGCACATGCAAAGCCCGTTCCGGCCGCAGCGCGCAGTGCCTCCGCAGCTCCCGCTGCTAACCGCACCATCGCCGCCCAGCAGGCGCGGGTGAAGGGATTTGCTCTCGATATGTCGATGGGCGGCCCTGACGCCGGCGACGACGACTTCCGCCAGAGCGCCTAAGACGCTCAGAAACTGCTGAGAGGCTCGACGCCTCTCAGCAAGGCCCAGCGCGTGTATGCGTTGGCAGAAATATCCGGTTCCCGGAATCGCAGAAGGGTGGATGTACAGTCTTCCTGCGCCTCAGCGCCGCCGCAGCTTTCCTGGCGGTCCCCTCCATACTGCGATTTCCAAGGATATGAAGAAATGCGGTTCACGATAAAGCTAAAACTTGCGATTGCGTTCGGTCTTCTGATCGTTCTGATCGCATCCTGCGTAGGGCTCGGACTGCGCGGTCTACAGCAAATGGATGCCCTAAAAGACAGCCTCATAGAGGGGCCAATCCGTCAGGACGACTACGCGAACGATCTTTCCGCTGCGTTTGACGGATTGGGCTTGGCTGAGGCCGATCTGCTCTTGGCCACCACGTCTGAAAGAACGAAGAGTGCGATCGAAACGATTGCGGCTGAGCGCAAGGCCTTCTCCGAGGCGCTCGAGGCCGGAGAAAGCAGCGCTTCGGCCGAATTCAAGCCGAAGTGGACAGAAATCCGCCAGTTCTGGGACGATTATCTCGCCCTGAATGACAAGATGCGGGAACTGGTTCTTGCCGGCCAGCGTGATGCAGCGCTCGAGCTCAATCAGACCGAGGGAACCGTGGCGAGCGATAAGATGGACGCCATGAAGGAAGCGCTCGGCCAGCTGACCGAAGCGAGCATCAACAACTCCGACAAGACATCCGAAGCCGCATACAACACGACCTTCACGATGCTGATGACCACGGCGGCCGCCGCCCTGGTAATCGCATTTGCCGCTGCACTTTGGATTGCGCTTGGTATCAGTGCCGGTCTCAACAAGATCAAGGCCGCAGTCAACGCGGTTGCCATCGGCGATCTCGATCAGGATGTCCAGGTAAAGACCAATGATGAGATCAAGGATCTCGTCGTGACACTCAATGTCATGACGGACAATCTGCGCACCACTGCCGGCATTGCCAACCAGATCGCCAACGGCGACCTGACCGTCTCGCCGAAGCCGCTGTCCGACAAGGATACGCTCGGCCTTGCTCTGGAACAGATGGTCGAGCGCCTGCGCGGCGTCGTCGCTGATGCGATCTCGGCAGCAGAAAATGTTTCGGCCGGTAGCCAGGAGCTGTCTGCGAGCTCCGAACAGGTCTCCCAGGGCGCGACAGAGCAGGCGGCTTCCGCCGAAGAGGCTTCCGCCTCGATGGAAGAGATGGCTGCAAACATCAAGCAGAACGCTGACAACGCCGCCCAGACCGAGAAGATCGCCCGCCAGTCCGCCAAGGACGCGGAGGCAAGCGGCGATGCCGTTTCCCGCGCCGTCGAGGCCATGCGGACGATCGCCGAGAAAATCGGCATCGTTCAGGAAATTGCCCGCCAGACGGATCTGCTCGCTCTCAATGCCGCTGTCGAAGCTGCTCGCGCCGGTGAACACGGCAAGGGCTTTGCGGTCGTCGCTTCCGAGGTGCGCAAGCTCGCCGAACGCAGCCAGTCGGCTGCAGCCGAAATCAGCGCCATGTCCAGCGACACGGTGAAGGCAGCGAGCGATGCCGGCGAGATGCTCGGCCGCCTGGTGCCCGATATCCGCAAGACCGCGGAATTGGTCTCGGAAATCAGCGCCGCATGCCGCGAGCAGGATATCGGTGCCTCGCAGATCAATGAGGCGATCCAGCAGCTCGACAAGGTGACGCAGCAGAATGCCGGCGCATCCGAAGAGATGTCGGCAACCTCGGAAGAGCTGGCAAGCCAGGCTGAAGAGCTGCAGACCTCCATCGCCTTCTTCAGGGTCGACATGACAGGCAGCCGTCAGAACCGCACCCCAGCAGCCCGCGTCAGCGTCCGCAGCCCGGCGCCGGCACCGCGCAAGCCTACTGCCAAGCCTGCATCGCCGGCACACTCCGTCGCCGCCCAGCAGGCGCGCGCCAAGGGCTTTGCACTCGACATGTCCATGGGCGGGCCGGATGAAGGCGACGCCGAGTTCAAGGAAAGCGCATAGTATGGCAACGGCATCCCTGGAAGCGCAGTTCGTGACCTTCAGCCTCGGCGAGGAGACCTTCGCCGTGCCGGTGGAGGTGGTGCGGGAAATCCTCGACTATGCGGAAGCCTTCAAGATTCCGAATGGTCCCGATTACCTCCTTGGCCTTCGCGATGTGCGCGGCCAGGGCGTGCCGACCATCGATCTTAGATTGAAGCTCGGTATGTCGAAGACGATCCCGACGCCGCACACACGTGTTCTCGTTCTCGATATTCCAATGGAGAGCAGGACGCTCACCCTCGGCCTGGTCGCCGACCGGGTCTTCGAGGTCACGCCGTTCCGGCATGACCAGATCGAGGCGGCGCCCGATATCGGCGTTCGCTGGCGTTCCGATTACATTGCCGGCGTGGTGCGCCGGGAAGGCGGCTTCGTCGTCATCGTCGATCTCGCGCGGCTTCTGTCGCGCGAGGATGCCTCTGTCTTGCAATCGGCCGCCTGAGGCGCGGCCCAGCCGGAGTTTTACGCATCATGGCTATGGCCGTTGCAGAAGCCCCATTTTCGGGCGACAGGATCAGCAAGCGCAATTTCGATAAGCTTGCCCGGTTCATTTACGATTACAGCGGTATCAAGATGCCGCCGACAAAGCTCACCATGCTGGAGGGCCGGCTTCGTCGCCGGCTGCGAGCCACAAATCATGTGACTTTCGACGACTACTGCGACTTCCTCTTTCACGAGGACGGGTTGGAGCAGGAATCGGTCTATCTCATCGATGCCGTGACCACGAACAAGACGGACTTCTTCCGGGAAGCGCGGCACTTCGAATACATGCAGCAGGTAGCGTTGCCGGCTCTCGCTGCCAGCGGCGTTCGCACTGTCCGCACCTGGAGTTCGGCGTGCTCTACGGGCGCAGAGCCCTATACCATGGCAATGGTGCTCGAGGAGTTCACAGAAGCACGCAGCGACTTGAATTACAGTATTCTCGCCACCGATCTCAGCACCGATGTACTGCAGACAGCGCAGCGCGGCATCTATGCCGAGGATCTCGTCCAGCCCGTTCCCCGCGATCTTCATCGCAAATACATCATGGTCGCCAAGCAGCCTGGACGGCGCGAGATTCGTATTTCGCCCCTGCTTCGCAGCCGAGTCGGCTTCGCCCGAATGAACCTGATGGATGACAAGTATCCCGTAGGCGATGCGATGCACATGATCTTCTGCCGCAATGTGCTGATTTATTTCGACAAGCCGACGCAATCGGCCGTGTTGACCCGCCTTTGCAATTGCCTGGTCAAAGGCGGCTACATGTTCATCGGCCATTCGGAATCGATCACTGGCTTCGATCTGCCGTTGAAGCAGGTCTCCAATACTGTTTTCCAGCGAGTCTGAGCAAAGGCTGCCATGGGCAAGAAAATCCGCGTTCTCATCATCGACGATTCAGCCAGCGTCCGTCAGACGCTTGTGCGCGTGCTGCAGGAAGACCCCGAAATCGAGGTCATGGGGGTCGCAACCGATCCCTTCATGGCCGCGAAGAAGATTCAGGAAGAGATTCCTGACGTGATCACGCTCGACGTCGAGATGCCGCGAATGGACGGCATTACCTTCCTGCGCAAGCTGATGGCGCAGCGGCCGATCCCCGTCGTTATGTGTTCCTCGCTCACCGAGGCAGGCTCGGAAACGCTCATGCAGGCGCTGGAAGCCGGTGCCGTAGACGTGATCCTGAAATCGAAGATCGGGGCTGCCGACAGCCTTGCCGACGACGCAATTCGCATCCGCGAAGTGGTCAAGAGCGCGTCTCATGCCCGCCTTGGTAACGTCCGTCGGGCGGCAAGCAGCGTTCGAGCGGGCAAGGAAGGGCCGGCGCAGAAACTGACGGCCGATGCCATGCTGCCGCCGCCGACCGGTCGTGCGATGGCAAAAACGACGGAGATGGTGGTTTGCGTAGGCGCTTCGACGGGCGGCACCGAAGCGTTGCGCGAATTTTTGGAAGCGCTGCCAGCCAACGCTCCGGGCATCGTCATTGTTCAGCACATGCCCGAGAAGTTCACAGCGGCCTTTGCCAAGCGGCTGAATGGTCTTTGCGAAGTCGAAGTCAAGGAGGCGGTGGATGGGGATCCGGTCCTGCGCGGCCATGTGTTGATTGCACCCGGCGACAAGCACATGCTGCTCGAGCGGCAAGGCGCGCGCTACCATGTCTCCGTCAGGCAAGGTCCGCTGGTATCTCGCCATCGCCCGTCGGTCGACGTGCTGTTCCGCTCGGCTGCGCGCAGCGCCGGCTCGAACGCAATGGGGATCATCCTGACCGGTATGGGCGATGACGGCGCGAAGGGCATGTTGGAAATGCACCAGGCAGGCGCCTATACAGTGGCGCAGGACGAGGCGACTTCGGTCGTCTTCGGAATGCCGAAGGAGGCCATCGCCAAGGGCGGCGTCGATCGCATTCTACCGCTCGACCAGATCGCACGTGAAGTGCTGATGACGCAGCAGAAGTTCTAGACAGAATCAACGCGAAGCGAGGGTCGCATGCAGGCCGTGCGGCTCTCCTCTTGAAATTTTCCCGATTTTGTGGTCTTGAGGCCGCCAATCTTATCGAGCGCTGCCTTCTCCGGCGATCAGGGACCTTCTCGCCCTGACAGCGCGTACCGTATTATCGCTCAAGGAAAAGTGCTCACATGGCCCGTTCAGCTCTCCTCAATGTCATGGTTCAGGCTGCCATCAAGGCAGGAAAATCGCTGGGGCGTGACTTCGGGGAAGTGCAGAACCTGCAGGTTTCTGTGAAGGGCCCCGGCGACTTCGTTTCCAATGCCGACCGGAAGGCGGAGAAGATCGTCAAGGACGAGCTCATGAAGGCTCGCCCGACCTATGGCTTCCTCGGCGAGGAAAGCGAGGAGATCAAGGGCACGGACGGTGCACATCGCTGGATCGTCGATCCGCTCGATGGCACCACGAACTTCCTGCACGGCATTCCGATGTTTGCGGTCTCGATTGCGCTCGAGCGCAACAATGAGATCGTCGCCGGTGTTGTCTTCAATCCGGCAACAGACGAGCTCTACACTGCGGAGCGTGGTGGTGGCGCCTTCCTCAATGACCGCCGCCTGCGTGTTGGTGCGCGTCGTGTGCTTTCGGACTCCGTCATTGCTTGCGGTGTGCCTCACCTCGGTCGCGGCAACCATGGCAAGTTCCTCGTTGAACTCCGCCACGTGATGGGCGAAGTGGCCGGTATTCGCCGCATGGGTTCTGCGTCGCTGGATCTTGCTTACGTGGCGGCTGGCCGCTTCGATGGCTACTGGGAAACCGGGTTGTCTGCCTGGGATATCGCGGCGGGTATCCTGCTTATCCGCGAAGCCGGTGGTTACGTGTCTGATTGGGATGGCGGTACGTCCATCCTTGAGACCGGTTCGGTCGTCGCAGGTAACGAGTATATCCAGAAGGCATTGCTTGAAGTCGCCAAGCGCCCGATCCCAGCTCGGTAAATCGCTGTTGTAAAGACACGGTTTTCGTTTCCGCATACTTCAATTCGGCACAATGTTGCTCTAGTCTCCGGCTGAAATGAATCCGGAGGCTGCGGAACCTATGGAAAATGTGAATGTGGCGGAGTTCGGCTCGACCGAAAAAACCACGGGCAACTACAGCTACAAACTTTCCAGTCCGATGCCGTTTCTTTGGACGATGGTGCTGTTTCTGATCATCGTCGGGTTCATTGCTGCTATTCTTTTCCGGCAGACACAGACTGCCTTCATGCACAATCCCGGCCTCAACGGTTTGATCCTCGGGGTCTTGGCCGTTGGTATCATTCTTGTTTTCAGCCATGTCCTGTCGCTCAGGCCCGAGGTGCGGTGGTTCAACTCGTTCCGTGCCGCAGGCAGCGCCGACAAGGTCGGCCGCAACCCGAAGCTGCTAGCTCCGATGCGGACGCTGATCGGCAGCCGCAGTGCTTCGGCAGGGATTTCGACGGCGGCATTCCGCTCCATTCTCGATTCCATTGCCAACCGTCTCGATGAATCGCGGGATGTCTCGCGTTACCTCATTGGTCTTCTGGTCTTTCTCGGTCTGCTCGGCACGTTCTGGGGTCTTATCGGCACGATCGGGTCGATCAGCTCCGTCATTCAGACGCTCGATGCAGGCGCCAACGGTTCGACCGATGTTCTCGGCGCTCTGAAGGAGGGGCTGTCGACGCCGCTTTCCGGCATGGGCCAGGCGTTCTCATCATCACTGCTTGGCTTGTCAGGCTCGCTCATCCTGGGCTTCCTCGACCTGCAGGCAGGCCGCGCGCAGAACCGGTTTTACATGGAACTGGAAAACTGGCTTTCGTCGGTAACCGATGTCGGCTCCGACGTGGCCATGCCAGCCCTCAGCGCTAACTCGGCAGTCTCGCCGGACGACGTTCGCGCGCTTTCCGAATACATGCGCCGCATCTCGGAGGAAGGTAGCGGCGGCACTCAGCGATCGGTTGCGGCAATGGCGAACCTTGCCGAAGGCATTCAGGGCCTGGTCAAGAACATGCGCAACGAGCAGCAGATGCTGCGCGACTGGATCGAGGCACAGCAGGACGAGACGAAGGCGATGCGCCGTACGCTCGATCGCCTGACTGAGCGGATCGGTTCTCAGGAAAGGCACGGTTCAAGCGAACGCTCACAGCGGATGCCGCAAACCGAAAAGACCGAGGGTAAGTAAGCATGGCCCTTGCTCGCAATCGTCGCCCCCAACGCGCGGTGGACTACTGGCCAGGGTTTGTCGATGCGCTGTCGACGCTGCTGATCTCGATCATGTTCGTCCTGACCGTCTTTGTCGTCGGTCAATTTATCCTGAGCCGGGAAATTACCGGTCGGGACGAGGTGCTCAATCGTCTGAACAGCCAGATCAACGAGCTTACGCAGCTTCTGGCTCTGGAGAAGGGGAGCAACCAGGATCTCGAGGATAGTGTCGCCAACTTGCAGGCGTCCCTTGCGACGGCGGAGAGCGAACGATCCCGTCTCAAGGCCTTGCTCGATGCCGGTTCTGGCGGCCAGAGCGCCGCCGAAGCGCGCGTCGGCAACCTGACGAAGGAACTCGACGAACAGAAGCAGATGAGCGACCGGGCGATGAGCCAGGTCGAGCTTCTGAACCAGCAGATCGCCGCGTTGCGCAGCCAGATCGCCGCCGTCGAAGCCGCCTTGCAGGCATCCGAGCAGAAGGATCAGACATCACAGACGAAGATCGCCGATCTTGGCCGTCGTCTGAATGTCGCATTGGCGCAGCGCGTGCAGGAGCTCAACCGCTATCGTTCCGATTTCTTCGGGCGCTTGCGCGAGATCCTGTCCGACCGCGAGAACATCCGGATCGTCGGCGACCGCTTCGTGTTCCAGTCGGAAGTCCTGTTCCCGTCCGGTGGCGCGGATCTCAATCCTGAGGGGCAGGCCGAGATGGCAAAGCTTGCGACGGCGCTTCTCGACGTGGCCAAGGAAATTCCGCCGGAGATCAATTGGGTTCTGCGCGTGGACGGCCATACCGACAATGTGCCGCTCGCCGGCACCGGCAGGTTTGGCGATAACTGGCAGCTCTCGTCCGCGCGCGCCATATCGGTCGTCAAGTTCCTGATCTCCCAGGGTGTCCCGGCTGATCGCCTGGTCGCCGCCGGCTTCGGCGAATTCCAGCCGATCGCGCCAGGCGATACGCCGGAAGCGCGTGCTACCAACCGTCGTATCGAGCTGAAGCTGACCGAGAAGTAGGTCTACACGATGCCCGCTCGAACGTCCGCGAGGCGACTGAGAAGAAAACCACGCACGGCCGGGCTGTCGCTGAGGCCGATTGCCGAGAGATAGGCGGTCTCCGCTTCCCGATCGTTCCCGACTTCCGTCAGCAGATGCGCGCGAACGGCCCAGTAGGGTTGATAGGCCTTGATTTCCCTTGCGTCCATGGTGGTCAGACAATCCAGTCCGGCTTGGGGCCCCTTGGTACGGCCAAGGACAGCGGCACGGCTGACGCGGGCGCCGACCGTTGGCTGCATCATCAGCAACGCGTCATAGAAGGTCAGAAGGGCGTCCCAATTCGTCATGCCGGTCAGACGACGCGCACTATGTACGGATTGAATGGCGGCCATACATTGGAACGGACCGAAACGGTTGGCCGCACCTGCCTTGCGGAGCAGCGCATCAGCTTCGGCAAGCATGATCGCATTCCAGCGATCCGTCGACTGCTGCTCCAGCGCAATGTACTCACCTTCGGCATTCCGCCGCGCCGCACGTCGGCCCTCGCAATAGAGCATCAAGGCAAGCAGCCCGATGACCTCCGGTTCGTCGGGAAGCATGGAAAGTAGCGCGCGGCAGAGCCAGATGGCTTCATTGGAAAGTGCGCTATGACCGCCATCGGCACCACCGAGATCGTCCCAACCAAGCCCGTAGGCGGCGTAGATTGCGGAGAGCACGGCGGACAGACGCTCGGGCAGCGAGCGTCGATCGGGTATAGTAAACCCAATGCCGGTATCGCGAATGTTCGCCTTGGCCCGGACCAACCTCTGTCCCATTGTAGCAGGGGAAACGACGAAGGCCTGCGCGATGGCTCGTGCGTCGATGCCCAGGACGACTTGCAGCATCAACGGCGTGTGGATGCTCTTGTCGATTTGCGGATGGGTGCAGACGAAAAGCAGCTTCAGGCGGTCGTCTGGGAATGCATCGGCCGTCGCGTCGTTCATCCTCGCCTCCGCCTCCTCGACGGCCAGGGCGATGGTGGGGCGAGCATTTTCTTGGACGGTTCGGTGGCGCGCCCCTTGCATGAGATTGCGCCGCGCAGCGACCAGTAGCCACGCCTCCGGCCTGTCAGGAATGCCACGCGCCGGCCAGACACGCAGGGCATCGACGAGCGCTTGTGACAGCGCATCCTCCGCCGCGGGCAGATCTCGGGAGCGGGCCGCTAAGAAGGCAACCAACTTGCCATAGGATTGGCGCGCCACCCTTTCGGCGGCGCGCTCGGCCTCAACGGTCATGCCCACCTCACATTTGCAGGCGAGGGCGTACCTCGACCGAGCCTTCCGAGGAGACCGGAACGCGGGTCGCCCATTCGAGCGCCGTATCGAAGTCCGGTACGTCGATCAGATAGAAGCCGCCCAACTGCTCCTTGCCTTCGGGATAGGGGCCATCCTGCACATCGTGATCCTCGCCCCTGCGCCGGACCACCGTTCCGGTCTCGGGTGCGGTCAGCCCGGCGCCGCCGGTCATGATGCCAGCCTGAATCAGAGCCTGTGTGTAGGCGATCCAGCCATCGCGATAGGTGGGATCGGTACGGCGGGCAAAATCCTGCGATGATTCGCGAATGATGAGCGCGTACTGCATGTGGCATTCCTCCAGATTGGTTGCGTTGACCGGCTTGCAGGCATCTAAGAACCAAAAGTGAAAAGCTGCAACGCTCGGGGATCGGCGGAAGACCGTTCCGATACAATGAGATGTGAGCGCAGCTCATTTCGACATTCGGCAAAAAATCCTGGTGACGAAAAAGTGGCGTTGCTGCTGAGGAGGGCGCCGCGTAGGCTGGCGACGAATTTGGGGGGAAATGCTTTGATCGAATGCGATGTGCTGGTCATCGGCGCTGGTCTTGCGGGGCTTGTGGCGGCAGCGGAGGCGGCGGATCGCGGGCGGACGGTCTGCATCGTCGAGCAGGAAGGCGAACAAAGCCTTGGGGGGCAGGCGTTCTGGTCGCTCGGCGGCCTGTTCTTTGTCGACAGCCCCGAGCAGCGGCTGATGGGCATTCGCGATAGTATCAGCCTGGCGCGACAGGACTGGATGGGGTCCGCGGCGTTCGATCGGCCGGAGGACTATTGGCCGCGCCGCTGGGCGGAGGCCTATCTCGAATTTGCCTCGGGGGAGAAACGTTCGTGGCTCCACCAGCAGGGAATGCGGTGGTTCCCCGTGGTCGGTTGGGCCGAGCGGGGAGGTGGCCTGGCGCATGGCCACGGCAATTCGGTTCCGCGCTTCCATGTGACATGGGGCACGGGACCGGCTGTACTTGCGCCATTCATCCGCCGTGTGCGCGAGGCCGAGGCGAAGGGGCTCGTGACGCTGCTGTTTCGGCATCAGGTGGATGATCTTGTCGTACAGGACGGTGTCGTCTGCGGTGCACGCGGCACCGTGCTTCAGTCGGATACTGGCGTTCGAGGGCAGGAGACGAACCGTATATTCGCGGCGCTGTTCGAGATCCGGGCCGGGGCAACGATCGTGACCTCAGGCGGCATCGGCGGCAATCACGATGCAGTGCGCAGAAGATGGCCGGTTGATCGCCTTGGGCAGCCGCCGGCCGATATGGTTGCCGGTGTGCCTGCCCACGTCGATGGGCGGATGATCGAGATCACCGAGCGCGCTGGCGGCCGGGAGATCAATTCGGATCGGATGTGGCACTACACCGAGGGGCTGAAGAACTGGGATCCGATCTGGCGCAATCACGGCATTCGCATCCTGCCAGGGCCATCCGCTTTTTGGTGCGATGCCTGGGGTAACCGGTTTGCCGCGCCTGCCATGCCCGGTTTCGATACGCTGGCGACGCTGAAGGCGATCTGCGCGACCGGTCAGGACTAAAGCGTGTCGCACCTATTCGGTCTCATACCCTGCGGCCCTGAAGAAGTTCAGGCATTCATCAATGGAGAAAAGACCGACAATCTCGCCCAATGCCTTTGTGATTGCATCGAAGCTTCGTGCCG
>NZ_JAEUAT010000013.1 GCF_019511525.1 Rhizobium cauense
GTAGAGGATGATCTTTTCGAACACGAGCCTCCAGATCCACATAGCTGAAGAGTTCACCTGTCCTCACATCGCCGCCGCGCATCCATCAGCTCCAAATCGCAATAAAGCGAGTGAATCACGACAGGAGCCTTGCGCCAATGCCTTTTTCAACAGCCTGCTAAGGCGCGGGCTACGATAGTCGGCGCATGCAAACCCTGCCTAACGGCGCATCGCCGGCCATCTCCAGGGGGGCGGTCTATATCCGCCCTTCTGGATCTGGCGCGTCAGCAGGAAATTTGCGTCCGTCTTCCTGAAAATGTCAGGCCGACAATGTGGCGGAGCCGTAGATAGCAAGTATTTGGGGGGATCTAGCCGCATGTTCATCCTGTACGTCGCTGCCATCTGGGCTGTTGCCGCAGTAACACCCGGTCCCAATTTCTTCGTCGTCGCAAGAACCGCGCTCGAAGGATCCCGGTCTGCAGCCTTAGCAGTGCTTGCGGGCGTCATTTCGGGAACCTTGTGGTGGGGGGTGGCGGGCTGGCTTGGGATCAGCGCGCTCTTTGCTGCGGCGCCGATTGCGTACGTATCACTCAAGGTCGCGGGTGGAACCTATCTCGTATGGCTAGGTATCAAGCTGCTTGTGGGGGTCGCCAGAGGCACGAAGGTCTCGGACGCGACGATCGGCAGCGATCAGGAGATAACCGCCTGGAAGGCCTTCTCGCTCGGTCTTCTGACGAACCTCGCCAACCCAAAGTCGGCATTCTTTGTAGCCAGCCTCTTCGCCGCCACGTTGCCACCTACTCATACTTGGCTCGAGGGTGCGGCTACCGTCGGCACCATGGTTTTCGTATCGGCGAGTTGGTACACCCTGATTCTTCTATTCCTTCGGCGCCCCGCCATCGCACGCGCATATACGCGTTCTCGCCGCATCGTGGACGGGGTGGCCGGGGCGTTGTTCGTCGGCTTCGGCATCAGGCTGCTGGCTTCGACGCGTTAGGACCGGGCGCCTTCTCAGCGGGCGCCACGCCTGAAGACTCGTGCGAGGAAACCTGCCGGAGCCACAGCTTCTCCTAGAGTTGGTCGAAGGAGCAACTGTCCGGCTTCGGAAAAAGCATGGCGCTGCATCAGAGCGGTAGCCCCCATTCCTGACACTCCGGACGCTATAAGGATCATCGCCACGATTACGAACTGGTAAATCCCCGCGTACAACGGGCTTGCGCCCGTAACGAGCATCCCCGCCATCACGCCGGGTATCCACACCAGTCCCAAAGACTTAAGCATGTCCAGGCGAGGCAGCAGGCTTGCGTATACAGCACTTTGTACGTAGGGCGACACGCTTACCTCCGGCTTCGCACCCAGACAAAGTGCGGCTTCGACCTGGCCGACATGACTGAAGACATCTGACCTGAAGCGCTCCATGGCTTGGGCGCTGGCGTTCATACTGTTAGCAATGATCATGCTTCCAACAGGCACCAGCACAGTGATGTTCGTACTCAGACTTTTCGTAAGGAGCATGAACACAATGGCCGTAAAGCCGCCCGCGCCGACGGAGTACAGCGAGATCTCGAAAACATAGGGGAGTCCGGGAAACCGTTGAGAGACCGTGAATGCCGCCGCAGTAACCATCCCGAGTAGAATAATCGCCCCGATGAGCAGGCTTCCCTTCAGCAAAAATCCGAGCACTAAGCCCACGACAGACATCTGGATCAAGCCCCTGA
The DNA here is from genome assembly GCF_019511525.1 of Rhizobium cauense. Lineage (GTDB taxonomy): Bacteria > Pseudomonadota > Alphaproteobacteria > Rhizobiales > Rhizobiaceae > Rhizobium > Rhizobium cauense. The sequence goes on from NZ_JAEUAT010000013.1 coordinate 1,698, forward strand.
CGAGGGATATGACTGTTTCCCGTTCGACTTGAACCTGAAAGTGGCGACAGAGAGCCACCACGCCCAGGCATAGGCAGATAGCCGCGGCGGCTTGGCCAAGACCGACCAGAACCTGTTGGTCAAACAACGTTGTGAGCATCGAGAACCTCCTTTGTCGGGCCTAGAGCAACGACCTTGCCGCTGGTCATGTACATCGTCCGCTTGGCCAGTCGCATCGCCTGTGGCGCATTGTGCGTAACCATGAGGCACGCTATCTGATCCTCCTCAGTCAACTTCAGGATCAGATCCTCGATGGCGCGACTGGCCTCCTCGTCTAGGGCCGACGTCGGTTCATCGAGCAGCAGAATTCCAGGTTTGTTGGCCAGCGTGCGTGCAAACGATACGCGCTGCGCCTCCCCTCCTGAGAGCGTGTTCACGTCGCGCGCCACGTATCCCGCCAGGCCTACCTTTTCGAGCAGTTGTTCGATGACTTCGTCTCCAAGCGTGTCACCTCGCTGGGCCGGACCGAATGACACGTTTCCTCGTACTGTTCCGGGAAACAGATTTGCACTCTGCATCACCATCCCGACCCGGCGCCGGAGGACCGGCGTTTCCATTTGGCGATAGTCGCGGCCCCGGATGAAGATGGTTCCGCTCGTTGGCTCGTCGAGGCGATTGACCAGTCGCAGGAACGATGATTTTCCTGCCCCACTTGCGCCAGTAACGGCGAGAATCTCTCCGCGACCAACCGAAACGTTCACGTGATCGACGAGTTTTCTATCCCCAATCTGCCTGGTCACGCCACGCGCTTCGACTTCTCCAGGTTGACGGTTGGGATCTGCGAGGGTGGCAGCTCGGAACGGAACAGTGCGTTCTCCCGGAAGATCCATCGACATTGCTCCTTCAAGGCCACACCTTCACGCGTCCAGCAAGATCAAGCGAGGTTAGGCCGGTGAAGGTCACCGCGTAACTGGCTGTTGGTCTAGGTGTGATCGCCTGATTGCACAGGGGGCTGCGCCTGCCCACGCGTGCGGAAATGACTCCACCACCGGAAGTCGAGACGATCCTGGCCCGATCGCTGATGTTCATCACACCAACGCTCAATTCCGCGACGAGCGCAGACGGGATATCCTAACACAGCCTCATATCCGACCCGAGGCTCAGCGGCGCCCCCTCCCGCCGCTGTGGCTCGTGAGCAATCCCCGCTCATCACGAGCCGCGGGCGTAAGCAACCCGCGATGGCCGCCTTCGTTTCGGCGAAGGTGGCCATTTCTTCAATTGGCTGCTTAATCAGGCAAACAAGACAAAGCAAGTTCGATGCCTTGATCAGCCGGATGGTAAATCAAGGTCAAGGAGCCAGCAGCAAGTAGGGTCGGCGTGTGATGTTTCGGCGGGTGTCTCTGAAATGGACATAGGTGTCTGAATTGCGCTGTCACCGGACAGGTTGTTGCCAGTCCCTTCCGAAACAAGATCTATCGTGTCGCTGCGCCATGGCTAGGTCATTCTCCAAAACCACTTTCCCACGCGAGGATTGCCAACAGGATGAACCCCATACATGCCAGTGCGAGGGACGGAACAAGGCCCCAGCCGCCAATCGAGAGAGCGCCACATATGACACCCGCGACGAACGAAAGCCAGGATGATCCGTACACGAATATCGGTACGGTTCCGACGCGTCCTCGTAGGGCGCGCGCGATTGCCTGACCCAATCCGAAAAGCGCTCCGGTTATGAAGCTCTTTCCGGCATCTGTCCCAGACACGCCCTGATGCATCACGTTCTGCATTCCCATTGTCAGCGCAATCAGCGTCAAGGCAAGTGTTGCCAGACCAAAGGCAGCTAGAGAGGTCGCCGCGGCACAAAGCACCAATTCTAAAGCAAGCACAGCAATAACAGGCTTACCGCTAGCATCCGTTACGAGCGTCCCGATGAACGTCCCACCCACAAAGGCAGCGATTACGAAACCCGCGTAGATAACATTTCCCCACTGCCCGGAGGCCGCGGCCATCCCTAGATGCGCGCTGTTGCCGCTCATAAAGGATACGTAGAGGTGATTGAGCTGCGCATAACCAACCGCATCGAGAAAGCCAGCAAGTGCGGTTGCCGATGATGCAAACAACAGATGCGAGACAGGTCTCGCCACGGCGCCGCTGGTGCCGCCTTTGGTACGCTCAGTGTTCACGATCTTCTTTTCCGAGGGGCGCCCGCACCGTTGTGGACGGGACGGGCAAATTGCAGTCAGCGCACCACAGGCTGGCTCGTTTGACGCAAGGCGTTCATAACGGTCCGGTCGAGGCCCAGATGTCCGCGGATCAGATCAGGAGGAGTAAGCGCCATCCACTGGTTCAGCGAGACGTCGGTACAGAACCTGCTGTTGAAAACGTTGACCACGCGAACAGGTACCTTCCCAGTGTTTTCGATGTAGTGTCCCAGGGTCTTGGGAACGAACCCGACATCGCCAGGCATGAAGTCGAAGGTACGAGCCTTATTGGTGGCATCGAACACAGTCATGCGCGCCTGGCCTTCGATGTAGTACTGCCACTCGTCGGCATCGGGGTGCCAGTGCATCTCGCGCATCCCCCCAGGCTCGATCTCTATCACCAAAGCCGACAACGTCGTCATCGGGAAGACACGCGAATCTATGGTCTTCACCGTGCCGCCACTATAACGTTCCGGCTCGATCTTGGACGCAAGCAGGACATAGGGGTCCCGCGGTGGCTTGTGCGGCAACTGACCTCGGACAACGTCGAGCGGCGGCGGGACCGGCTGACGGAAGATGTATTTTTCCGATTTGGGAATGTTTGCGAAGTGCGCGCTCCCAACTCCGAAGTTCTTCGCCAGAACCTCTGGAGGAGTGTGCGCAAGGTATTCAGTGATTAGCAACGTTTCGTTTTCCGAGAAATTGCCGTCATCGAACACAAGCAGAAACTCGGTCCCATCCTCCATTCCTTGGATAGCGTGAGGAACGCCGGCCGGCACCAGCCACATATCGCCTGGGTTGAGGTCATCGATCGAGAGATTTCCCTCCGCGTCGACGACAGTCAGGCGAGCTGTCCCGTCGAGAATGTAGGCCCATTCCGCTTCCTTGTGCCAATGCAACTCGCGGACGACGCCGGGACCTAGCCGCATGTTGACCCCTGCCATCGATTTCGAGGCGGGAAAATCCCTCACCGTCACCTCGCGAGCCCAACCGCCGTCCTCCAGTCGGTTATGGGCAAGCGAGAAGGGAAATTTAAGGTTTGGAAGCGAACCGTTATCGGTATTAGGAGGCAGAAGGAGATCCGGATTCTGCAGGTCGACAGTTAGATTGCGCGGTCCGGGATCGTTTGCACCGCGGGTTCCGCGGACGGGTTCAACTGTGGTTTGATCAGTCATGTAACAATCCTCACGTGATTATGCTGGCATTTGTTGAGACGCGTGCCGCGTGATGGTGACGATGTGAGGATCGCAATTTAAGAGCTCGAATGATTGTCGAAACCGCCTCCGAATGCGCAATCTTTCGAAAAAGCCAATTGCGTCTCGTTGCGAATGTCAATCCCTGCGAGGTCGTTAATGCTGAAGCTATGGGAGACTTGAGAGAATATCATCGTGGACGGGAGGCCTAACGGCGCGGCCTCTCATGTGATAATTGGACGGGTATAACGCTCACATATCCCAGGCACACCGCGGGCTACTTTCGGACGCATTTCCTAGATCCCAGCTCATTGTCAGCGAGCGCCAACCGGATCCGCGACGACGCGGCAGCCCTCAATCATAATCAGCCCGGAGATCCCGAGAAGTTCGCTCGGCAGGTCGTCGCCTTCGCCGACTTCGATCAGCCACCGGTGCGCATGCCGTTCGGGAGCGACACCGTTACCGCGATCGGTGACGGAACGTGTCAGTCTCGACCAACTTCTGAGATATGTCCGTGACCATTGAAGGCTGAAGCCGACCTCGCGTACTTCTCGCGTTGTCGAGTCTGGGCTCTTGAAGGACTCGAACCGCCGGCCCTGCTGTTCCACGGGTCGTGTAGCGAGGTCGTGCGGAGAGTTCTGGCGGGCAAGGCGGTCTTCCCTCCCTCAAAGCCCCGATGTCGATTTCACTCTTCAATGGGGCGGCATCCGTGGCCGCTCAGGAACTCAAGCGAGCCGGACGCTAACGACCAAAGATGTTGTGATCTCGCAACCAAGTCAGATAGTCATTGAACGCAGCTTGAAGACCATGCTCGGACGTCGGACCAAACTCTTCATGGAACAATTCCCATGAGAGCCGCCCGCCATCGGTCTCACCATAGACTTCCACATTCCCAAGTTTGGCAACGGAAAAATCAAAGCTTGGAAATTTGACCGTTAGCAACTCTGCCCATGCAGATAACGGCCAGCATTCCTCTGGTCCAAGGTTGTAGACGGTCTTAGATGTAGCCTCCGAGGCCAATTTGATAAGTGCCGCCGCCGCATCCCGGCTATAGTGCCAGTTCTTGTTTTTGTCGAAGGGAATGATCGCCCGCTCGCCGCGGTGAGCCATGCGTGTCAGCTGATAAATCGGGCTCATCGTATCGCGAAACCCTGTCTGATGTTCCCATGGACCGAATGCGGTGCCGATGCGACCGATTGCATAAGGCAGCTTCCAAAGTGTCGCAATCCGAGCCACAATTCCTTCGGCGGCAGATTTGCTGATGCCGTATAGCGTCGAGACCTGATGCGGGACGTCTTCGGTCAATATCATCCCGTCGGGTCGCAACTCTTCGGAATAGACGCCAGCAGAACCCAGATACACGAATTTCTCGACGCCGGCTTCGCCGGCCGCGGTCACCACACTTGCCGTCCCGGCGAGATTGATGTCGATAATCATGCTGCCGTGATGTTGTTCGCGGTGACTGTCGGATGTGACAACCGCCCCGTGAAGAACATGGCTGACCTTATGGCGCAGCAATGCATTCCTGACGTTTGCTTGATCGCGGACATCGCCTTCGACATTCACGAGTTCACCATTCAGCCCTCCCAGATGTTTTAAGACAGACGAGGACATGGGTTGGTTGCTGAACGCGATTACCCGATGCCCGTCCCGTAGGAGCTGTTCAACGATATTAGTGCCGATGAAGCCGGTCGCGCCGGTAACGAGAAAGTTCACGTGTTCTCTCCTGCCGTATAATGGGGCATCTCATAACGATGGTCATTTTTTTCGCAATACCGACTGTATTCGCTTGACAGAACCTATGACAGACGATCATTCTCTATGCAAGACGCTGTTCTTTTAGGAAGACAGTTTAGTCGCAAAAAGGGGAACCGGAGAAAAACATGACCGAAAGCAAACTCACGACGCGCCGCTCGCTTCTTAAGACCGGCCTGGGCATGGCGGCGGCAGGCGCACTGCCGATACGCGTCTGGGCGCAGGCCTCTACCACGCCCAAGATTCCGGAAAAAACCGTCAGAATGGGAGGGTTCGCCGTAACGAACCACGGCTGGACGATGCTCCTGTCACAATCAGGCTTTCTGAAGGATGTCGGGATCACGATGGAGGGCGGTGCACCTAAGCTGCTGCGTGAAACGCAGGTCCTCCCGCAACTCAACAACGGTGAACTCGACATCACGACGATGTGGTTCGGTATGGTCTCGCAGGCCCTTGACAAGGAAGTCAAGGCCCGTCCGATCCTGACCTACAGCTACTTCCAAGGCAACACCATCCTCGCGAGCCCAACATCCGGTTTCAAGACAGTGGACGAATTCGTCGCAGAAGGAATGCCGTGGGACAAGGCTGCCGCCGCAGCAATTGAGCAGATGCGCGGCAAGCGCTTCGCGATTACGGCAAGCCCGAGCACCTATCAATGGAACGACTTTGCCCTGTCGCTGGGCGGAATGTCGATGAAGGACACCCAGACAGTTCCGGTGGAGGACCCGCGTGCGGTGCAGCTGGCGATCGGCAACCAGATCGATTTCGCCGCTCCGGGGGGCGCCGTCCAAGTTTACCAACTGCAATTCCAGGCCGGCTGGAAGCCGATCATGAGCACCCGCCAAATGATCAAATATATGCCGACCGGCACGGGTTCTGCGGTCAACGACCTGTTGAACTACGACCTGATGATGTGCACCGACGATTATCTCCGCGACAATAAGGACACGATCTACCGCTGGTGCGGAGCAACCTTTCGCACGCTCGATTTCATCTTCGGCGCGACGCAGAAGCAAGCCCTGTCAAAATACGCGCCCTTCATAAGCGCCAATACGGGAGCTCAGATGGACCCGGACGCGATCAAGTTCATTTTCGAGCAGATCGATCCGTTCTTCCAATGGAAAGATCAGGCTTCCATCTGGGAGGACGAGAAGTTCCCACTTTATTACAAGAACCTCTACTCCTACCAGATCAAGAAATTCATCGCCGCCGGCACGATCGCCGACAAGGCCTACGATCTCGACGAGGTCTTCCAGGCAAAGCGGATCTGGAAGGACCTGAGCGAGATGAAGACGAAGACCGAAGCCTTGCAGGCCAAGCTCGACGCAACGGCGTCGGACGATCGTAAGACCTTGGCAGCAGAAGCAAAACGGCACTACGATCAGTTCAACTATTTCGATGCTCTTCGCTTCGCGGAAGCTGCAGTGTCATGACAGTGACAGAAAGTATCGACAAGCCCGTGCCGCATGATGCCTCTATCGGACGAAACTTCACCAAGCTGGGAGGCGCGATCGCGCTTCCCATTCTAGGCTTCATCGCAATCGGTGTCCTGTGGCAGATCGGCAGTTTTGCGCTCGGTCGATATCTGCCTCCGCCAATCGACGTTGCCCGGGCAGCCTTCGAGAACCTCTTTCAGAGTCGCTACCTGGTCGGATTGGGAATGCCGGAGGGAGGTTTCCTTCCCCATCTCATATCGACGCTCTTGACCGTGATCAGTGGTCTTGTGATCGGAGCTCTGGTCGGCACGGCAACAGGCAGCCTTGCTGCCTATAGCCCGATCGTTACTGCTGTCTTCAATCCGATCGTCAATGTCTTCGGCAATATTCCGATCATGGTCGCAGCTCCGTTCTTCCTGATCTGGTTCGGTGTTGCGGAAGCCTCCAAGGTCTTGCTCGTTGCCCTTTATTCTGCCGTGCTCCTGCATGTCTTCATGTATCGAGCCATTCGCAATGTGAGGCCACACTTTGTCGAGTACGCCAGGACGCTCGGGGCGCGCCCCCTTGCCGTCTATCGGCAGGTGCATCTGCCCGGAGCACTCCCCGAGCTTTTCGGCGGGCTGCGCGCAGCACTCGGGGCCTCTTGGGGACTTGCAGCGATCACCGAACTTCTCGGTAGCACAAGCGGTGTCGGCCGCATCATCATCACCGCCTGGGGCGTGAGCGACGTAGCGCTCATGCTTGCGGGCCTGTTCTGGCTTTGCCTGATCGCACTTACCTGCGATGGGTTGCTAATGGCTGCGCGCCGTTACGTGCTGCGCTGGATGTAGGAGTTGACAATGATTGCAGTAGAAAACGCCGGCTGCGTCTTTCGACACGAGAGCGGGACGGTGGTCAAAGCGCTCGACGAGGTGTCGCTTGAAATCGGCAACGGAGAGTTTCTGTGCCTGCTTGGACGTTCGGGCCATGGCAAGTCGACACTCCTGAGATCGCTCGCCGGCCTGAATTCGCTGACCGCGGGATTGATCAAGATCGATGGCTCTCTCATTTCCGGACCGAGCGCGGATCGAAGCATGGTTTTCCAGGACGACACGGTCTTCCCCTGGATGACCGTCGAAGAAAACGTCGCCTTCGGTCTCAAGATGCAGGGCAGGTCGCGAACCGAGCAGAAACGGGAAGCGCGTCATTGGCTTTCTTTAGTCGGCCTGTCACAGAACCTCCACAGCTGGCCGAAGGAACTGTCGGGCGGCATGCGCAAGAGAGTGGCAATCGCGGCAGCCTTTGCCACCGGCGCTCCGACTTTGCTGATGGACGAACCCTTCGGGGCGCTCGACTATGTGACGCGCATGGATCTTCAGAACCTACTACTGCGTCTTTGGAGCGAAACCGGCCGAACGATCGTTTTCGTCACCCACGATATCGAGGAGGCCCTGGTGCTGGCGAGCCGCGTCGTCATGATCCGCCGCGGCCGGGTTGCGGAGGACACACAGGTTGACCTGCCACGGCCGAGAGACGCGGAAGTGCGGGCCCTCCCCGAAGGGGTTCGGCTGACGAAAACGATCTTGCAATGCCTGCATGACGACGCGTGAGCGGAGCAGAAACCATGAAAAAGCTTTTGACGAGACCGATCTCGCCGGCAGCATCGTTCCTGACGAGCCTGGTGACTGTGATCCTCCTTCTCTTGCTTTGGGAGATGATCGCCCATTCGGTGCCGACGAGCCCGCTCCGCCAATCGCCGATCGTGCCGCCGATTGAATTCATATTCGGCGAGTCTCTTCTCGGCATGTCCGATTATTGGAAGTTTCCTTTCTGGGCGCCCGTGCCTGAGATGGGCGGCGAACAGACCTATCGCGGCGCATTTCTTGCGCTCGGATTCCATTCTCTGGCGACCTTGCTGCGCGTTGTCGTCGGCCTTGTCCTCGGCGGGTTGGCTGGGACGGGATTGGGACTGCTGGTGTCGGTCTCCAAATCCTGCAGGGCAGCTGTCGCCGGCCCGTTGCACCTGGTTCGCATGTGCCCACTTCTGGCGTTGATTCCGCTGTTTCAATACTGGTTCGGCGCAAACAATGTCGGCGCCGTTATCTATATTGCCTACGGCGTCGGCGTCTTCTATTTCGTCTCGACCATCAACGCCGTCCAGAACATTCCGGTCAAATTCATCGAGGCGGCCAAGACCTTCGGCGCCACGCAGGTGGGCGTCTACCGTCACGTCGTCATGCCAGGAATCCTGCCCGAACTGTTTTCGAGCATTCACGTCACGATGGCGCTTGCCTGGACCGCTGCGATCGGCGCCGAATACATCGGCGTCGACAACGGCATCGGCCGCATGATCATCTGGGCCGATTTCTTCAGCCACACGGGCCGTATGATGCTGGTTACCTGTGTGATCGTCTTCTTCATTCTCGCCTCGATGCATGTCTGCAGGCGCATCGAGCGCCGTCTGCTGAGCTGGATGCCGAACCGTCCCCACTAGCGGCAACCTCTTTAGCTTTTTGACCGGTCCGCGCGCTTTTGGCGCGCGGAACAGATTGCCTATTGTCCTAACAGGAGGAATTCGCATGCGCCTAAAGGGGAAAACCGCCCTTGTCGTTGGTTGCGCAACCGGCATTGGCCGGGCCGTCGCCGAAGCGTTCATTGAGGAGGGCGCGATCGTCTGCCTAGCAGACAGGGGCCAGCAGGAAGTGCTCTCCGGCATCCTCAAAAGCGCGCCCGAAGGCAGCTTTTGCCTGCACTGCGACGTGCGCAGCGAAAGCGATGTCAAGACTGCAATCGAGAGGGCCATCGGCGGCCTAGGTCGGCTGGACATCCTTGTCAACAATGCCGGGGTCGGAACCTCAATGATCCCGTTCCAGACCCAGACGTGGGAGGAATGGGACCGCGTCATGGAGACCAATCTCAGAAGCGTCGCCTATGCCATGCATCACGCACTGCCGCATATGCTCGATCGCCAATATGGTCGCATCATCAATACGGCCTCGCAATTGGCACACAAGCCGGCTCCCTGGTACGCCGCCTATTGCGCCTCGAAGGCTGCCATCGTCGCCATGAGCGTATCGGTCGCCCACGAGGTCGCCGAACATGGCGTCACCGTCAATTGCGTGTGCCCCGGCCCGACCGATACGCCTGCCTGGCGGGCAAGTGACCCGAAATGGAATGATTGGAAGATTGCACAGTTGCCGATCAAGCGCATCGGCACCCCGCGGGAAATCGCCGGCGCTTATGTCTATCTCGCTTCGGACGAGGCCGGATACATGGTCGGACAGAGCCTCTCGCCCAATGGCGGCGACGTCGCCTGGTGATGGCAAATTCAGGAAGAGACCGGACGCATCGGCGTCCGGTCCCTTCCTGTCATAGAAGCTTCGATGCCTTTTTTCGGGCGATGAACTGGCCACGCCCCTTGGCGCCGGTAAAAGCATTGTTTTCGACTATAACCTCGCCACGGCTGATGACGATATCGGCATTGCCCTTGATCTCGCGCCCGTCATAGTGCGTGTAGTCTGAGCGGTGATGGAGGTCGGATTGTACGAGCTTCCGATCAGCATCCGGATCCCAAATAACGACGTCGGCATCGTAGCCCGGCGCAAGGTGACCCTTGGTGGTTAGGCCGAAGATTCGAGCCGGGTTCGTGGAGCAAATCTCGACGAAGCGTTCGAGACCGATTTCACCCTGCACGACGCCTTGATAAACCATGGTCATCCGCTCCTCGATTCCGGGACCTCCGTTCGGAATCTGGGTGAAATCGTGACGTCCGACCGTCTTCTGGCCCTCGAAGAGCCAGGAGGCATGATCGGAGGAAACGACCTGCAGATCGGAATTGGTGAGCGCCCGCCAAAGGACCTTATGGTCGCTCATCTGCCTCAAGGCCGGAGACAGGACGTGCTTGGCACCCTCGAAGCCCGGTTTTCTGAGATCCTCGGCCGTCAGATAGAGGTAGTGAGTGCAAGTTTCGGCAAACACGCCAGCTCGGCGCTTCCTCGCCCGAGCGACCTCGCGAACCGCCTCCTCGCAGGTGACATGGACGATGTAGATCGGCGCGTCGGCGATTTCTGCAAGCATCAGGGCGCGCGCAGTCGCTTCCGCCTCGGTCATTGGCGGACGCGAAAGCGCATGACTGAACGGTTCCGTCTTGCCGTCTGCAAGCAACTTGCGTTGCAGGTGTAGGACGGCATCGCCGTTTTCGGCATGGATCATGACGATGGCGCCGCTGGCTGCCGCGGTTTCGAAGGTTTTCAAGAGGGTGAGATCGTCCACCATCTGAGAGCCCTTGTAGGCCATGAACAGTTTGAAACTTGTGATGCCCCGATCCGGAAGCGTCTTCAGTTCCTCCAGGACAGCTTCCGTCGGATCGGTGATGATGATGTGGAACCCGTAGTCGATCACGGCCTTGTCTCCGGCTTTCCCATGCCATCCGGAAAGCGCCTCGGAAAGTGACTGGCCCTTCGCCTGAGCACAGAAATCGACGATCGTCGTCGTTCCGCCGAAGGCAGCAGCGAGCGTTCCACTATAAAAATCATCGGCAGTGCTTCCGACCTCGCTCGGCGCATCGAGATGGGTGTGCACGTCGATGCCGCCTGGAAGGATCAGTCGACCGCGCGCGTCGATATGACGGCGGCCCGCGGGCGCTCCGCCGATCTGCTCGATCCGCCCCTCCTTAATTCCGATCGAGGCGTCGAAGACGCCGCCGGTTGTGACGATCCGTCCATTTTCGATCACCAGATCCATCCGAAACTCCTTTTATTTGCCTCATCGTCGCTTGACGTCGCGACATCGATGTATTCTATATGCAGAAACTCGTTCTGTGGAAAGGACAAATATGTACGAAGGTGTTCGCGACTTTTATGTCTCGCGCGGCTTTGGTGGCCGTGTCGGTTTTGGCAAACGGCCGGCGGTCGTAGTGATTGACATGGCGAAATCCTGGCTCGACGAAACGTCCCCGCTCGGTTCCAGACGATTGGAAAGCGTTATGGCTGCCACCGTGGACGTGCTGGCGGCGGCTCGAGAGAATGACCATCCCGTCTTCTTCACGACGATGAGTTACAGCGATTTCGATGTGGCAGGCGCGCTCGGCCGCAAGCTGCCCCACGCAAGCGCCGGGCGCTCGCTTTCGGAAGGATCAGGCCTGTCGGAACTGGATCCGCGATTGGAACGGCGGGCAAGCGAGCCAGTGATCATCAAGCCGCGCGCCTCTGCATTCTGGGGAACAGCTTTCGATGCGCATCTGGTGTCGCTATCAGTCGATACCCTGATCATTACAGGGTGCAGCACCAGCGGTTGCGTGCGGGCAACGGCAGAAAGCGCGCACAATCTCAATCTGCATCCGATTGTCGTCGAGGAAGCCGTCGGCGACCGGTCGGCGGAAGCACATCAAGCAAATCTCACGGACATCGATCTTCGCTACGCCGACGTCACAGCCCTGCAAGACGTCATCTCCTATCTGAAAACCCAAAAGGCCTGACACATGACAATTACCAGACTGCAATCCGCAAAGAGAATGAGCCAGATCGTCAAGGCAAACGGCTTCGTCTTCCTGGCCGGCCAGGTCGCCAAGGGCGCCGAAGGCAAGCCGGTTGCAGACCAGACGGCAGCAATCCTAAAGAAAATCGATGCCCTCCTACAGGAGGCCGGAACCATCAAGGAAAAGATCGTCAGTGCAACCATCTGGCTGACAGACATCTCCAAGTTCGACGAGATGAACGGCGTTTGGGACGCTTGGGTGGCCGACGGCGCTTCACCCGCCCGCGCCTGTGTCGAGGCGGCTCTGGCGACACCCGACTACACGGTCGAGATCATGGTCACGGCGACGGTTTGAAGGAGACAGGACAATGGAAGAGCGTAAGAAGATCTTTATCGACCCTGCCTTTGTTGAACGCCTGATCCTCGACATGGCCGAACACGGCAGCGACGGCGGGACAGGCGTCTCGCGAACCGTCTATTCCCCGGAATGGGTCGAGGCGACGAAGCTTTACGCCAGGTGGTGTGAGGAAGCTGGCCTTGAAGCAAGAATGGACAGTGTCGGGAACGTCTGGGGGAAACTTCCGGGCTCGACGGCGGGAGGCTCAATCGTTTCTGGATCGCACATCGATTCCCAGACGCCAGGCGGCCGCTATGACGGTATCCTTGGCGCCTTGGCCGGATTAATCGCGCTGAAGGCCCTGAAGGAGCAGTTTGGCACACCGAAGAAGTCCCTCGAATGCATCGCTTTTTGCGAAGAGGAATCGAGCCGCTTTCCGTCCGCAAATTTCTGGGGCTCGCGAGCCATTACCGGCCGGACCGCCGCGACGGATCCTGACACCACAATCGCCTTCACCGGCGAGACGATGGCCTCGGCAATGCGCGACGTCGGCCTCGACCCGGCAAAGATCCCGGACGCCAAGCGCAACGATATCGACACTTTCGTCGAATTGCACATCGAACAAGGTCCGATCCTAGAACATGCTGACCTGCCGGTCGCCGTCGTCACAGGGATTACCGGCATCAGGCACTATCAGGTCGAACTGAAGGGCACGCAAAATCATGCCGGTGCCTTTCCGATGGATCTCAGGCGTGACCCGATGGCGGGGTTTGCCGAGATTGCCTCGGGGGTCGTCAACACCGCGCATCGATGGGGACGACCGGCCGTAACCACTGTCGGCCGTGTCAATGTGAGGCCGAACGCGACGGCTATCATTCCCGACACCGTTTCCTTCACGGTCGACGCACGCCATCCCGACCCGGTTCAATGCCAGAAGCTCTATGAAACCCATGAAGCCTTCATGCTCGAAGTGGCAAAGCGCAGGGGCCTCGAGATCAGCTGGAAGGTGATGATCGATCATCCGGCTTGCCCGTCCGATCAGGGCGTCGTCGCGACGTTGAAGGCTGCCGCAGCAGATCAGGGCGTGCCTGTCATGCTGATGGCAAGCGGCGCTGGACACGACTCGCAGCAGATGGCGCGGATTGCCAAAATGGCGATGATCTTTGTGCGCAGCAAAGACGGGCGGAGCCACACGCCCGACGAGTTCTCCTCGATCCCCGATATTGTCGCAGGCATCGAGGTTCTCGCTGCCGGCCTCTACCGCCTCGCCTATGAGGGAGCATGATATGCAGGCATATCCACGCGATCTGATCGGCTATGGCCAAAAGCCCGTCGATCCTCGTTGGCCCGAGGGGGCGCGGCTGGCGATCCAGTTCGTCATCAACTACGAGGAAGGCGGAGAGAACTCCATCCTGCATGGAGATCGTGCTTCGGAAGCCTTCCTCACCGAAGAACCCACGTCGGCGCTGGAAGGAATGCGCAATTTCAACGTCGAGTCGCAGTACGAATATGGCAGCCGGGCGGGGTTCTGGCGTCTTCACCGCCTTTTCACCGAACGGGCACTGCCCGTCACTGTCTTCGGAATTGCGACAGCGCTTCAGAAAAATTCCGACGCGGTTAGCGCGATGAAAAGTGCGGGCTGGGAGATTGCCTCGCATGGCCTGAAATGGATCAACTATGCCCAGATGCCCGAAGCGGAGGAGCGGGCGCAAATCCTCGAGGCAATTCGCCTCCATACCGAGGCAACGGGCGAGCGACCGGCGGGCTGGTATACGGGCAGGATGAGCCCCAATACCCGCCGGCTTATCGGCGAGATCGGCGGGTTCGCCTACGACTCTGATTCCTTTGCCGACGATCTGCCTTATTGGGCGTATGAGAACGGCACGCCGCAGCTAGTCGTTCCCTATACGCTCGACAACAATGACGGGCGTTTCGTTAACGGCTTCGGGTTGCAAGCAACGGATTTTTCGACATATCTGACGCGCGCTTGCGACCTCTTGCTGCGCGAAGGGAAACAAACGCCAAAAATGATGAACATCGGCCTCCATTGCCGGCTTGCCGGAAAACCAGGACGGGCAGCCGATTTCGAGCGATTCCTCGACTACGTCAAAACGCTGCCGGATGTCTGGATCACAAGACGCGTGGATATCGCTAATCACTGGCGGCAACATCATCCGCCACGTGACAAAGAGGCGGACTAGGCGGATTTGGCAAGTGAAAGCGGGAAGCTCTGCGGGGGCTTTCCGCCGATCAGCCGATGGATATCGGCGACCGTCTTGGTGATTTCCTCCGCGATCTCGAACTCGCGGCGAGCCATAGCGAGCGAGAGGCCCATGCAGTCAAGAATGAAGATCACGCGCCCCGCACTGTCAAAGATCGGAAGAGCAATCGCCGTCAGGCCCTCAGTGAATTCGCCGATGCTTCGCGCATAGCCTCTTGCTCTCGTGGCGGCGAGTTCGGCCTTTACCTCTTTCAGACTTGTCGCTGTGGCGCCGGCGTAGCGCACTGGTTCCCAGCCTTCGAACCAACCATCGACTTCCGTTTCCCCACACCAGGCGAGCCGCGCCTTCATCTGCGCGCTCGCATCTCTCGGAAAACGGTGGCCGAGAGGATAGGAAATCTCGACCTGATCGGGAGCGCTCGCCTTTGCGACGACGACGAAGGTGCACTCCGACGACGGTTCCGACAGGATGCAGGAGACGTTGGTACGCGACGGCAAATCGTCAATCAGAGGCTTGATCATCGATAGCGGTGTCACGTCGCGGATCATTGTGGAGAGGTCACGCAGAACCCCGACATTCAACCGATAGGATTTCCGGAGGGGGTCGAAATAGAGCCAGTCATGGAAGGTGAGCGTTTTGAGGATGGAATGGCAATGGCTCTTGGTGATGCCGGTTGCATCGGCAATCTGCGCAAGCGTCATTTCCGAGCGGCTGCCATTCACGAGCGCAAGAGCCCTCACAGCTTTGTCGACAGCAGGCACCAGTCCGGCTGTTTCCGTCCCGTCGCGCGCACCTTCAGACAGGACCCATTGATTGCCCTCGAGTTTTAGCTTTTCGTATCTGGCGCTCTCGGCTTCCGCGGCCTTAGAAGAATTTTTTTTGGGCATTCCAATTTCCTGAAATCTAATGACGCACATTATGGACGTTCTCTAAGAAGAATGCAACTTCTTTAGGCAGAACGCGAATCAAACGGTCAAGATGGAGAATTGAATTTTTCCTCGCCGGCAGGCTCAGACCCAGCTTCAGACCTCACAGCTATTGCGCCGTGGTGGGAGTCGAGCCCCCGACAACCAATGCCCGGGGACCTAATGTCCTGAATTTCCGAAGTTTTGCGCGCAATCCCGGCTGGCGGAGAGCGGCGAGTTGATCCCAACGGATCGAAGAGGCGCAGGCGCAGGCCGGATTGGTTGGTACGGGTACGGCCTTTTGAAGGCTTTTGATGGTTCTTACTCAAGACAATCACAGACGCGAGAGCAACGCCGTCATCAACAACTACTCACTGTTCCTATGGCCCCGACAGCTGGGGGAAGAACGATTGTCACCATGAGCCCTCCCCCGGCGCGGAAGAAAGAACCATCGAGCCGCCAGATAGTTCCGCGTGCTCTTTCACCTGTCCACTGATGATGATTGGCCGAGCACGACGGCGCGTATAGTCGCCTCTAGTTACGGGCGACATCGAGAACCGTTCCGAGCGGAAACAGGTCACACCCGGATGTATTAAGTTCTAGCACCATGCTGCAGACGAAACCGTTCCAGCGCCAACGCGCCGATGATGATCAGACCCTTGACGATCTGCTGCCAGACATCGGGAACACCCGTGAGGATCAATCCGCTTGAGTGCACGGCGATGATCATCGCGCCAAGCAGCGTGCACCAGATCGAGCCGATGCCACCAACAGAAGACGTGCCGCCCAGGATGACAGCCGCGACTGCGTCCAGCTCGTAAGCCTGGTCGAGCTGCATTCCGTTCGCCGCATAGTTGATGAAAGCTAACCACCATGCGCAGCATCAGCCTGGTGAGTCAGGTCCGACTACACTCGGGGTGAAACTATGATAGGGTGGGGTTTGAATGTAATGCCTTACTCCGACCTGTCCTACTCGCCATTGAGTACGGCCAACCTCATGACTGCCCGTTTGCCCAACCTTCGCAACCTTCCGCTCGCTACACTAAAGACGTTCGAAGCCGCCGCGCGTCACCAGAGCCATTCAAAAGCGGCTGCGGAGCTCAGCCTGACGGATAGCGCCGTCAGCCATCAGATCCGAAGGCTGGAAGAGGCGCTCGGTTGCGAGCTTTTCATCAAGTCCGGCCGAGGCGTCGTTTTGAGCGACGCGGGCAGAATGTTTGCAAAGACTGTTTCCTCGGCGATGCAGGACATCCTCGGCGCAGCACTTCGGCTGGCTGACGCCGATCAGGTTCAAGGGAGGCTGGATATCGCCTGTCCACCGATGTTCGCCAACACCTGGCTCGCCAAGAATCTCTACGAGTTCTGCCAGGACCACCCGGCAATCGAGTGCCATATCCGGCTTGTGGAGAACCAGCGCGTTCACGACCTGAGTGACGTGGACGTCGGCATTTCCTTCGGTCCCGGCGGCTGGGCCGACCGATGGTCGGCGCTGCTGGCACATGTCAACATCACCCCGGTCTGCAGCCCGCTTCTCTTCGAAAGGATTGGCGGCACATTCACAAAGCCGGCCGATCTGCGCTATACGACGCTGCTGCATCAGGACGACGGCTCCGAATGGCGCAGATGGCTTTACGAGGCTGGCGCGCCCGAAGTCGATCAGCAGGCGCGGCATCTTTATTGCAGCGATCTCGGCATGGCGATCGATTTGGCCGTGCACGGCGCCGGCGCTGCGCTGGTCAGCGACACCCTCTCTGTCGGCGACATGAAGCGCGGAATACTGGTAAAGCCCTTCGCGTTTTCAATCGACGCGTTCGGTGGCTGGCACGTCGTCTGCAGCCCATCCAGCATCAGCCGCTCAGCTTCGCGCTTGTTCCTCCGATGGCTTCTGGCAAGTTTCGGTCGCGACGCAGCACTCGATACGCTGCCCTGACCAGCCTTCCAAACAACTGATTTCAGGTCACAAATTGCAAGCAGCAAGCCCACGTTCGTGGGTCTTGTTCCTGTAAATCATGAAACAGGATCATGAATCGGGTGATGAAAGATCATTTGTGCAAAATTGCATCATCCGTCTATCTGGCAATTAATTAGGCAAGCGTGAGCCACACGCTGGGGAATTCAATATGAAGCTGAGCGCAACCGATATCCATAAATCCTATGGCCACCATGAGGTGCTGAAAGGCGTCACCTTGAATGCTCATGCCGGAGACGTCATCAGCATGATCGGTGCAAGCGGCTCGGGCAAGAGCACCTTCCTAAGGTGCATCAACTTCCTCGAACGCCCCAGTGCCGGATCGATTGCGATCGACGGGGAAGTCCTTGCGACCATCAAGGATAGCGACGGAACCCTGAAGCCAGTCGACAAAAACCAGCTACGGCGGGTTCGCACCAAACTGTCGATGGTGTTCCAGAACTTCTGCCTCTGGTCCCATATGACCGTGCTCGAGAATGTCGTTGAGGCCCCGGTCAGCGTTCTCGGCCTGTCGAAGATCGAAGCGCGAGAACGCGCTAAAGCGAACCTTGCCAAGGTCGGCCTCGGCCAGAACGTCCTCGAAAAATACCCGGCGCATCTTTCCGGCGGCCAGCAGCAGCGCGTTGCAATCGCGCGGGCGCTGAGCATGAATCCTGATGTGATGCTGTTCGACGAGCCGACCTCGGCGCTCGATCCCGAGCTTGTGAGCGAGGTTCTCAAGGTCATGCAGGCGTTGGCCGAAGAGGGGCGAACCATGGTTGTCGTCACTCATGAAATGGGCTTTGCCCGCCACGCCTCCAGCCGCGTCTTGTTTCTGCACGAAGGACGCGTCGAGGAAGAAGGCACGCCTGAAGCCATTTTCACCCAGACACAGAGCCCGCGCCTGCAACAGTTTCTTGCCGGTCGACTGAAACACTGATCGACGGCCCAGTCATCCATTCCCCTATAACAACAAGGACCGCAGAGGAGCATTGCCATGAGATTGCAGACAACTTCCTTATTCGCCGCGCTTTTGATGACGATCACCGGCGCCAATGCGGCCGAGCAGCTCAAGATTGCCACGGACGCCACGTTTCCTCCGTTTGAATCCGTCGATGCCAGCGGCAAGGTCGTCGGCTATGACGTAGAACTGATGCAAGCGATCTGCGACGCAGCGAAACTCGACTGCGATATCTTCAATGCTGCCTGGGATGGCATGATTCCCGGCCTTATTGACGGCAAGTACGACGCGCTGATTTCCCAGCTCACGGTGACCGACAAGCGCCGCAAGGTCATCGCCTTCAGCGATATCTACGACCACCCCACTTTCCGCTTCGTCGCCAAGAAAGGCTCGCAGTTCGAGTTCACCTCGGAAGGCCTGAAGGGCAAGACGATTGCCGTCCAGACCGGCACGCCGATGGACGCTTACGTCACCGCGCATTTTCCACAGGCAACCATCAAGCGCTACGACAGCGGCAGCGCGCCCTATCTCGAATTGACTGCCGGCCGCGCCGACCTGCACATCAGCTATCAGGCACAGATCATCCATAGCTTCCTGAAGGATGACTCCGGCAAGGACTTCGAACTGGTTGGCCCGCAGCTGACCGGCCAGGATGCCAAGGAATTCGGCGAAGGCGTTGCCATCGCCATCAACAAGAAGAACACCAAACTGGTCGAGCAGATCAATCAGGGTCTAGCCACCGTCCGCGAAAACGGCCAACTCAAGGCTCTCAACGCCAAGTATTTCGGCGAGTAAACGAATGGTCTGGGACTACGCCACGGCAATTCTGACAGCAGGGTCGACGACCCTGCTGGTAGCCGTCTCCTCGCTGATCGTCGCAACACTTCTCGGTCTGGCCGCAGCCTTCGCCAAGCTGTCGGGAAGTGCGGCACTTCGCCGATGCGCGGGAGCCTACACATTTATCGTGCGCGGCATCCCCGATCTGGTGGTTATGCTTCTGGTCTACTACAGCCTGCCGGCGCTTCTCAATCAGGGCATAGAAGCTCTCGGTTGGGACCTGAGAATAGAGTTTTCGCCTGTTGCCGCCGGCATCGCCACGCTCGGCGTGATCTTCGGCGCCTACATGACCGAAACCTTCAAGACGGCGTTGCAGAACATATCGAAGGGGCAGATTGAAGCCGCAGTCGCCTATGGCCTGACCAAGCAGCGCATGTTCGTCCGCATCATGCTCCCGCAACTGATCCGCCTTGCGCTACCCGGCTTCACGAACAATTGGCTGGTTCTTGCAAAGGGTACTGCGCTGGTGTCGCTGATCGGGCTGCAGGACGTGATGTTTCGCGCCAAGGGCGCGGCCGAGGCCACGGCGATGCCCTTCACCTTCTATCTCGTCGCGGCGGCATTCTTTCTGGTGCTGACGCTGGTCTCCATCGGGCTTCTGTCGCTTGCCAGCCGCCGCTTCGATGTCGGCATTCGAAAGTTGTCGTCATGAACTGGGATGTGATTTCCGAAAACCTTCCGCAATATTTGGAAGGAGCGAAGCTGACGCTGCTATTGACCTTCGCGTCGCTGGCGACCTCCTTCTTCCTGGCCGTGCCGCTGGCGTTTCTGCGAAACAGCGACAACCGCGCCATCCGCTACGGCGTGATGAGCTATACGGTTGTGTTCCGCGGCACGCCGCTTCTGGTGCAGCTGTTCCTGATCTATTTCGGCCTTGCCCAGTTCGGCGCCGTGCGCGAAAGCGTCTTCTGGCCCTGGCTTTCCGATCCGCTGGTGTGCGTGATCGCCGCATTCGTCCTGAACACGACGGCCTATACGACCGAGATCTTCGCGGGCGGACTGCGCCACATTCCCGTCGGCGAAATCGAGGCCGCGCGCGCCTACGGCATGTCGCCCTTCACGCAGGCGCGCCGCATCCAGATCCCGGCCATGCTGACACGATCGCTACCGCTCTACGGGAATGAAATGATCATGATGTTGCATGCGACGTCGCTCGCCAGCACGGTTACGCTGCTGGAAGTGACGGGCGTCGCCCGATCCATCACGCTGAATTACTACATTCAGTTCGAGCCCTACGTCACCGCGGCTGCGATCTATCTGACCCTGACTTTCGTGTTGGTCTCGGCATTCCAGATCGTTGAGAAGCGCTGGGCCGGTTACCTCGAAGCCCGCATCAACTGAAGGCTTTCCCACACACCCTCCCCTCATGAACACTCGTATCGACGAGACGAAGGAGAACCTGCATGTCAACCAAGGTGGATCTCGGCGCATTGTTCGGCGCGACCGAAACGAAGACCTTTCTCGGTCTCGAATCCTGCGAAGACCTGACGACGCTTGAAGCGCCGGTCGCACTGCTCGGCGTTCCCTGCGCCACGCCCTATGCCGCCGTCGGCGCCTACTGCCGCAACGCGCCCGATGCGCTTCGCCAGGCTACAGCGTCCATGACTGCCAACGTCGATCGCCACGATTTCGACCACGGCGGCCCGGTCTTCCCGGATCCGAAGCTGCGTCCGGTCGATTGCGGCGATCTGCCGTTTGACGAAAGCGATGGAGCCGGCAATCGCCAGGCCATCACCAGTGCCGTTACCCAGATCCTGGAGCGCGGCGCGGTGCCCGTCCTGCTCGGCGGCGACGACTCGATCCCGATCCCCATGCTCGAAGCGCTCGGCGCCACTGCCAACGGGCAGAAGTTCACCATCCTGCAGATCGACGCGCATATCGACTGGCGCGAAATCCACATGGGCGAGCGGATGGGCCTTTCCTCGACCATGCGCCGGGCATCCGAAATGCCGCATATCGAGCGCATCATCCAGGTCGGCGCGCGTGGCATCGGCTCGGCGGCGACCAGCGACTATGAGGATGCGCTCGCCTGGGGCGTCAAGTTCGTCACCGCCTACGACCTCTACAAGAAGGGCCTGGACGCGGCTCTGGACCTGATCCCCGAAGGCAGCAACGTTATCATCTGCATCGACGCGGACGCGATGGAATCGACGCTCGTCCCCGGCGTCATCGCCCGCGGGCCGGGCGGCCTCAACTACTATCAGGCCGTCGACCTCATCAAGGGCGCAGCCGCAAAGGGCCGGATCGCTGCCATGGACTTCGTGGAGTTCATGCCGGAGCGCGACATCGACGGCATCGGCGCCCTGGCCTTTGCCCGCTTGATCACGACGGCGCTCGGTGTCCTTGCGCGACAGGCAGCCTGACCTTGCCAGCCTGACGCTTGAACGAACAAAAGGCCCGGAGCGATCCGGGCCTTTCCTTTGTCGTACATTGGGCGCTCGTCAGTCACGCGGCGTCAGGTGGATGCCCGCCAATGTGCATCGCACCGATCCGCCGGCCCGCTCGATGGTCGGGATATCGAGCGCGACAAGCTTAGCGCTTTCCTCGATGGTGGCACGCTGGGCATGATCCAGCGCGGCCAGCGCCGTCGTCGACAGTGCCAGGATGAGGCCGTCGCGTCCCTGCAGCTCCAGCGCATTGCCGGCGAATTTCTCGATCTGCGCATCGGTGAGTTCAACGATGCGGCGCCCGAAACGCGCAAGGCGCCCGAGCATCTCGTCGCGCCGCTTCGCATCGCGGATCATCCCAGTTCCGATCATCGCAAATTCGGTGCCGACACACATGAGGACGTTGGTATGGTAGATCGGAAGATCGTTTGCATCGCGGGCCTCGAAGGCCATCGGCTCGAAATTGAAATGAGTCGCAAAGCGCTCGAGCGCGATCGGATCGGTCCTGTCGGATCTGACGGCGTAAGCCACCCGGTCTATATGGTCGAGGACCATGGCGCCGGTGCCCTCCAGGAACAGCCCGTCGGGCTCCAGCCCGGAATAGTCGATGACATCCTGCACACGATACCGGGCCTTCAACATCTCGATGATATCGGCGCGGCGCTCGCGCCGCCGGCTCTCAGCCTTCATCGGATAGATCGCGACATGACCGCCGGCATGGGTGGAAAACCAGTTGTTTGGAAACACTGAATCCGGTGTCGACGTGCCCTCGTCCTCGAAAAGATGCACGGTGACGCCATAGCTGCGGAGCATCTCCGCAGCGCGGCCTATCTCATCATAGGCCTTCGCCGACAGATCCTCGCTGCTATCATTGGCAATCTGAAAGCTGTTGTCGGCAGCGGTCTCGGTGTTGACGGTGAAGTGGTGCGGACGAACCATGACGACCGCGGAAGGAGACTGAACGGAGTAGCGCATCTTGTTCTCACTGGGCCCGCTGAAACATGCCGAACAGATCCCGCGGATCGTCCGGATCGGCGATGATGTCGAGATCCTGATAGAGGTCCGTGCCCTCCAGCTTACGCTTGATGTAGCGCAAGGCAGAGAAATCCTCGATCGCGAAGCCAACGCTGTCGAAGAGGGTGATCTGCGCCGCTTCGTGACGGCCTGTAACTTGGCCCGTGACAACCTTCCACAACTCCGTCACCGGGTAGTCGTCCGGCATCTGCTGGATTTCGCCTTCAATGCGTGTCTGCGGCGGATATTCGACGAAGGTGTCGGCGCGCAACAGGATATCGCGGTGCAATTCGGTCTTGCCGGGGCAGTCTCCGCCGATCGCATTGATGTGAACACCCGCGCCGACCATGTTGTCGGTTAGGATCGTGGCGTATTGCTTGTCAGCCGTGCAGGTTGTGATGATCCCGGCGCCCTCGATCGCCTCTTGCGCCGTTTTGCAGGAAATGACGTTCAATCCTGCCGACGAGAGATTGCGCCGCGCCTTCTCCGTCGCCAGCGGGTCGATGTCGTAGAGCCGGATGTTTTGGATGCCGAGCACGGCCTTCATGGCCAACGCCTGGAACTCGGCCTGGGCGCCATTGCCGATCATCGCCATGGTCTTGACGCCATCCCGCGCCAGATGGCGGGCGGCCATGGCCGAGGTTGCGGCGGTCCGCAGGGCGGTCAAAAGCGTCATCTCGGTCAGAAGGACCGGATAGCCGGTCGACACCTCAGCGAGAAGGCCGAATGCCGTCACCGTTTGCAGACCGTGGGCCATGTTCTTGGGGTGGCCGTTTACATACTTGAACCCGTAAACCTCACCATCGGAGGTGGGCATGAGTTCGATCACGCCGTCGGACGAGTGCGACGCAACGCGCGGCGTTTTGTCGAAGACTTGCCAGCGGCGAAAATCGGCCTCGATCTCGTCGGTCAGTTCGACGAGCACAGTTTCAATGCCGATGCGATGAACGAGACGCATCATGTTTTCAACGCTGACGAACGGCACGAAGGCCTTGGCGGATGGTGGCGGTGACGCGAGCATGGTGACTTCCTTTTGTGTCGTCATGCTCCGATCATACCGTGCGAAAATATTGACAAAAATGCCAAAAAAGTATCAATTTAATCACGTGGATGGCCATATCGATCAACACGGTTGGCTAAATTGACAGGACTAGTTGTGAGCATCGCGAAATATATTCCCGACGAATTGGATCGCCGGCTCATCGCTCACTTGCGCGCCGATGGGCGGGCATCGCTCGCAAAGCTTGCCGATCTAATGGGCGTTGCAAGAGGCACGGTGCAGAACCGGCTCGATCGACTAATCGAAACGGGGACCCTGCTCGGCTTTACCGTTCGGGTGCGGGAGGACTATGATGAACGGACAGTCCATGCCGTCATGATGATCGAAGTCGTTGGCAAATCGACGACGCAAGTCATTCGCAAAATGCGAGGCCTGACCGAAGTCTATTCGCTGCACACGACGAACGGCAACTGGGATCTTGTCGCGAATATCCGGGCTGCGAGCCTCTCGGATTTCGATCGAGTTCTGCGCGAGGTCCGCATGATCGAAGGTGTCTCAAACAGCGAAACTAGCCTGTTACTGAGTAGCGTGTAAATTGTAGGCTAAATAAAAGCATAGATGAACAGGCTCAGGCACAAATCTTGATTGCTGCTCTTGATGGGAAACGAACCGACGACCCATGACGTAGAACAGCTAAGTATCTCAATATTCTTGTATTTAGCGCGAAGAGAGGTTTGAAAGCAATAAGGGGGAAGAATGAATGCTCTGCTCCCTCATTAGCGCTTTCGATTGCCGCGGGCAGGGGCGCCGAGAACGCCGCGAACCGGACGACTACCGCCTAGTACGCACAGACAACACATTGCCGATAAAGCTCTGTTGAAACTCACTGCCCCATCCCGACCGTCCAAACATTTTTAACACCTTGCTAAAAGCAAAGACGGTTTCAGAATGAGATCGAGCCCTGCCTCGTGCCGTTTGTTCGGGCGTCAGTCCGCCACCAGTTTGTCACTTGTCGGCCAAACTCTTGGGATTGAAACTGTTGGCAAGCTCGATATCGGTTGCGAATGCGACGCGCCGACCAAGCGCCTCTACAGAATTCATCTTCTCATCGCACGCCTCGACCTCCGACATAGATTAGGTGGAGACAATCATGTGATGACTTGAATGCTGGCAGTTCGGGCGCAACGCCTCTGGGAACGAGATGTTTACTTCATTACGGCCCTTCAACTTGTGGATGACCAACAAACCACCTCTGCGATCCGCAATACTTGTGATGGTAATTTCAATCTGCGAATCGGATTAGGAAGTTATGAATGGCTGAGACTGTGAACCGTGCGCAGATGGCAGAAGACCTATCAAATAAGGTCTTTGCTGAGTTTCTTTGGCAGAAAACCGGTCCGATGAACGAGAATTGGCCGTGTGAGCAAGGAGAAGCCCACAACGCTAAAAGCCATCCAACCGATGTCGTCTTCTTCTATGACGAGCCATATTCGACCGTTCGAAGCTACATCCAATGCGACCTCAAGAGCTACGGCAAGGATAGTATCAAGCGAAATGCAGTGAAAGACGCCATCCTGAGCCTCGCAGATCAAGTGTCTTGTGCAGAAATTAGTGAGGTCTGGCAAAGCAGATATACGCACAAATCATCTACTTTTGAGATTTCAGGACTGCTCTTCGTCTATAATCACGACAAGGAATTCCATAAGTCATTTGATAGCCTGATTACCGACATTCGGCCGGAAGACATCAAGATCCCGAAGCGCTCACGTCTGTATGTTCTTGGACCGGAAGAGATAAATTGGTTGCAGCGAGTTGCTTATGAATTGCAACGGATGCGCGGTGACGAAGACGAGACAAACCGGCTTCCTCCTCGCGAACGCTGCGCCTTCTTCTACCCCCAGCTAGTCAGAAACACAGTTGTCCGAAGTGAGCGTGCGCGGGCAGCAACCATGGAGATGCTGAAGTCCCCGTGGATTATCCTAGAGCATTTCGACGAAGACGAGAAACGGCAAGGATTTGTCATTTTCCATCGCCGTACGACCACAGTTGAAGGCCTGATGTACTTACTCGACTATTTGCGAAGGCACGAGCTTATTGTGAACAAGACGCGGATAGACATCAAGGTTCAACCGGACGACAAAGAAGCGTCGGCTAACTTGCAGAAGGCAACCCAAGAGTACGTGGCCTCTATAACTGGAGAAAACCAAGACACGGATTTCGCTAAACGCCTTTCGCGCATTAAGATTTCCCACGTCCCCGAGATTCTCGCATCGTACTCAACCGAAGAGATTGGAATGAGCTATGCAGGATAAACGTCCACGTCTGTTTGCTACCGACAAAGAGCTTTACGACCTGATGTATTCGGCTAAGCAGAGGATCACGGATGGCGTTCTGCATCGCGCCACAAGGGAGCGCGGGGTGTTCTTCGGAGCCTCGACCACCCGCGCAGATCTCGCGGATTATATCTCGATGACGATCCATGACCTACAGGATGTGGTCGAGCTAGTGAAAGATGCGGAGCCTGGCACCAGAGGAGAACGCACCAGTTCGCTTGCCCTCAAAATGAAACTGGATGTGGCCGAAATCAAAGAGGTCATGAAAGAGTATGCGGATACGGATGGCAGGGGAGATAACGTCTCAGTTCAACAGAAAACGTCTGAGGCACTGACTGCGAGCGTAGCCTATAGCGAGTTTGATCTTTCACGCACAACCCTTGCACAGCGGCAAGACAGAGTCGCGACGTTAGACTTCAAGGTCGAGGACGATGGCATCGTGATCCGCTACCCGGCGAACGACAAAGGCCGAGAGATCGTCGACATATTCATTGAAAAATTAGAAAGCAAAAAGAAGAGCCAGCTTCAACAGGAACGCGTTGCGGTCGAAGATCTTTCGCCAGAGGACCGTACTCGGTTTTTCGTCAATCTAGTAACCAGGATGTCTGGGTTCAGATTAGACACCGTTACAAAGCTTAAGGTCTCGTCGGCATCGATCTCAGAGGATGATTTGGAACTGGATGACGATGACGATACTGCTGAGAAAGACGTCGCAAAATCTGAAATGATCAACCTGGTAAAGAACGTCGCCCTGACCGGTAACGACCTCTTGGTGTCAAAGCAGTATAAGCAGATGGAGGAGGATGGCTTTTTCATCACGGCGATCAAATGGGAAGCCACCCAGACGGTGCACCCTTTTGACAAGGCTGAGTTCGAGGCCCTGTTCGAGAACCCACAGGAGGGAACGGGGTTTCAGTATCGCGCAAGACATTCTCGCCGTTCGGAACGCACTGGAAGCTACCCCCACAACTTCAAGCTACCTGACGACGCGATCAAGAAAGTGTTGTTCTCCCTTCTAGAACAAACAGCACGGACGGTTCTGGCAGACATCCGGTCCAGTCGCCCAATCGCCAAGGGCGAAAAGTGATGCGCGTCCGGTGGTTCGGCTTGTTCACGCGACTGACACTGCGCGACGTCGCGGCTCAGTTAAAGGATGCACCGTATAAAGACGGGTCGACAGATGGTTTCGTTGTCGAACAATTGCGCTCCGACGTCCTTGAGGCATCTTTAATCCAGCGGCTCCAGACGACACACGAAGCGATCGATCCATTTGGCTTCAAGGAGCAGTTTGACGTCATCGAATATGTGAGAACGCAGTTCCGTCTGGATTCTACTCGAAACGTTATCGAGTTAAGGGACCCTGGAAGATCGAGTTCAAAGCTCGTTAGCAGACTCCTAGAAGTGTTGGGTGCGAATTTCACAATCGAAGAAGAAACCGTGAACCCCCTTGTATGGGCGAACAAATTTAGTGAGATGGTCGACCTCTATGGTTCTATCGAAAAGGTACAAATCGGATCGGTCGCACTAGGGGAGAATACTGTTGCACAAGTTGTGGTGAAAGGAAGCAGCGATGTCGCCGACGCGGCAATTAAGTTCGTCGCTCCATCGGAATACACGCTTGAAAAGGTACAACTGAAGCTTCGATCAGCCCGCGGCTCCGTGACGTTTCAGAGAAACTCGAGCGTCGTACTCTCCGCTGGCTTCGATGAGCGATTGATGGACGCCCTCCGCGACAGTCTGAGCGAGACCAAAGTGACGTAGGGGAATTCGGGCCTCTATACACAACCACCAATCATTCCGCGCTTGCCGGTGGAGCATACCGCAGCGAGCAATCGTAACGAAAGAAGATTTTGATCACGGCGACCAGGTATCTGATTGCTATTGAACAGTCGCCGAGGCTGGTCATCCTGACG
Organism: Rhizobium cauense; assembly: GCF_019511525.1. Lineage (GTDB taxonomy): Bacteria > Pseudomonadota > Alphaproteobacteria > Rhizobiales > Rhizobiaceae > Rhizobium > Rhizobium cauense. Next base: position 29,570 of record NZ_JAEUAT010000013.1, read on the forward strand.
TTTGCACAAACAGGACATTGTTACGGAAATGGCTGCAAAATTGAAACCGTCAGGGTCTGCCCTTCGCGATAAGGTCGCAGGTCTCCTCAAGTGTGTTCACGATGAGGTGGAAATTGAAAAGGGTTTGTCGATAACGACCGCCGACGTCTTCTACGTCGACGCCAGCAACCAGTTCTTCCCGAGGAAAATTGCCATCGAGTGCAAAGATTGGGGAAGAGGGCTCGCATCCTCGAACCTTGCGGAAATCTACAATCTCTACAAGCCGTCTTTGGACAAGGGCGAGATCGACAATCTGTTGATCATTGGCGAGAAGGAGCTCTCGCAGCAGCCGTCACGGTCAATGGGGACATTGGACAACGCAGCCTATGTGTCGTTTGATATGTTTGTCACGTCGCTGATGAACTTCAATTTTTTGCTCCAAGACAACGTAGCTGCGTTTCGCAACCACGACTCGTCGAAGAATTTCATTCACACCAATGTAAAGGGCCAGGGCAAAACCCTCGAGCAGGCCGCCCTCGACTGGCTCGCATCTAACGAAAATATCCTTCTGACCTACGGCGGATATGGTGTCGGCAAAACCAGCTTCAGTCTCTACTTCTGCAAGTTGATGACCGAACGCTATCGTTTGGGAGAATTCGACCGCATCCCGATCCGGCTGACGTTGGGTGACCTCTTTACCAAGCAAGATGTAAAAAGCGTGATCTGCTCGGCGATGACCGGCGCCGATGGCGGACCCGCCGTCCGCAACTTTGCCTACAACCTGTTCATCGAAATGAACCGCGAAGGCTATTTTCTTCTAATCCTCGACGGTTTCGACGAGATGCGGCATGCCATGACGCTCGATGATTTCAGGTTCATTTTCGAGGATATGGCAACCCTGTTTCAAGGCAATTCGAAGACGATCATTCTCGGCAGGCCAGACTCGTTCTTTTCCGCAGACGAGGAAAATGCGGTCATTGATTCCATTTTGACCAGTGTGCTCGGCGACCTCAAGCGGTTGAGGAAAGTCGAAGTCGATTTGCTACGCAGGGAGCAGGTCGACACATATCTCGACAACGTACTCGCCCGGAAGGCTGGTGACGAAAACTTCGCGCAACTGGTTGAAATCAAAGACCGAGCGCTCGCCGATGAGCTGGATGTCCTATCGCGGCCGGTACAGCTCAACATGTTCACGACGATCATGAGCAGCATGGCGATGTCCGAAGGCAGATTTAGCCGATACGAGCTCTACTTCCAATTCATCTATCGTTTCGTCCTACGCGAACATGGGAAGGCAAGCCGCAAACTCACTGATGAACAGCTGGGTGATTCCGCGATCGGATATAGTGACCCGCGAACGATCTTCATGCAGCGACTGGCATGGTGGTTGCTGACGGAAAAGAAGGAAAACCGCTTCAGAGCGATCGAGGTCCCTCCAGAATTCGTCCCGCAAACCGTGCGTAGTTCTCGCGGAAGCGAAGCGGCCTTAAGGGAAGTGATCGTCGGCTCCGTGGTCGAGCACCTTGGTGGGCAGACCGTCATCGGCACGAAAGGACCTAAGATCTACTATTTTCCGCACAAGAGCTATGTCGAGTTCCTCGTCGCAGAGTTCTTTTGCCGCGAGAAGTTCAGCGTGGAGATGTACACGACCTTCTTTCGATTCATGAACAGCGAGATCCTATCTTTCATCGCGGAAGGGCCTGCCGATGCGGTCGCCAACATCCGCGCCGGTCTGGAGCACGCCAAGGGAACAGTTAGCGCCGACGTCTTGCGGATAGCTTCCCGTGACCCTGCAATCCTTAAAGAGGAGCAAAAACTGTCCGAAGGCAATACGACGCCCGGCCGGCTTTATGTCTATTACGAATACCTATTGGCGAACGCCAGAAGCGACCAGGACATCGAAGACTTTCTTGTCGTTGTGATGTCGAAAGCGACGGCAATCAACCGTGTCGGCCCGGCTTACGCTTTGCTTGCCCACTATCTTGGACGAAAGAAGACCCTTGTGCTGATGGAGCGGGTTCTGGTGCTCGCCTTGAACAAGGTCGGCATATTTAAACTGAAGGAAATGCTGACAAAGACTAGCTCAATCTATTCGATGGATGGTGCAGCTGCTCACATGGTTTTCCTCTCTGTCTGCGCTTCGATCGAGCGCGGCGCCGTTTCGATCGACTTGGGTGAGATGAAACGCTTTGCGCGCGAAGCCTGCCAAAAGAGCCTCTATGTCAGCGGGTTCGACTCGCCGCCCGTCAAGGACGCCCGGAGCTTCAGCCTCAAACTCGGTGCCATCAAAGGGTTGTCTCCCGACATCAAAGAGTTTTTGGTTGCTTTCCCAGCAAAGTCGCGGCATCGCTTCAACGTGCAGGTTCACGGAAGGCCCGATGAGCTGTTGACGGGCATGTCGAATATTTTCGCGGCGCCACGAGACTTACGCGACCTCGACCAGTCTTGAACAACCGACATAAAGTTGTTCTTGGCTGTCGATCGGCAATTGACCATCGCATTGCGATCCGTGGTAAGATCGCAGGCTATCTGGCCAGTTTGATGCACGACCAAAGCCACATGGTGCCGTAATGTTGGACTTGTTTGATCCTCGATTCCGAGAAGAAAAACTCCATGACAGCTTTCGTCTCATTACGGCCGCGCCCGATTACAAGAAGGTCCAGCCTGTCATCCAAGCTTGGGCCACCGGCATGTTAGATCGGAAGGGAGAGAGCCAGAAGTTCGTCAACGAATTTCAAACTACATTCAATTCGTCGATGTGGGAAATCTATCTGAACCAGGCGCTGCGCGATTTAGGATGCAGCATAGATTTCTCGAAATCAGCTCCAGATTTTGTCGCACGAGGCCACGGAAACTACGAGTTCAACGTGGAAGCTGTTATCTCCGATCAGCGGCCGACTGTCTCGCAGCGGAAGACATTCGACGAGCAAGATTTCAAAATGCGTGGTGCGTTGAAGCTTGCCGGGAAGATCAGAGACAAACTGGATCTCTACCGCGGATCCAACGTAAAAAAGCACCCCTATTCATCAATGAGCCATGTGCGCGGTCGGCCGTTCGTTATCGCGATTGCCCCCTTCGATAGCAGTCTCTCACTCACCCAGAACAACGAGCTCATTAACATGGTTCTGTATGGACTGGCGCCACCCGTGCTCCACGGGCCAGACCGCGGGAAGCAGGGCAGGATAAGCTCGATTTTGAAGGCATCGGGCTCACCGGTCCAGATGGGAATTTTCACCAACGATTCGTTCAAGGAAATCAGCGCTGTCTTCTTTTCAACGGTTGGGACCTTCGGAAAAGCCGTCGTTGAGAGCAAGATCGAAAAGCTAGTGCGTTCAACGCGGTACAGGCTGATCGATAAGCGAAATATTGAACCCAACCCGAAGCATTGGCAGCTTGGAACGCATCGGGTGCAGCTCGCCCCGTTGGATTACCTAGTCAGAGAGCGGCGAGAAAGCGAAACTCATATCGGCGGCGCCGACATGCATGTTCGTCATTCGTCGTTCCATCACGAAACCCACTTGGATGGATTTCAAGTCTACTTCAATCCATTTGCTGAAGTGCCGTTAGACCAAAAATTCCCTTGGCCTCCGGAAGTTGCTCTCAACTACTATGATGTCAAGAGCGGCGAACACGTCCAGGCGCATCCAGACGGAGCTCTGGTGTCGAGGCAAGTCTACGACATAAGACCCGAATTCATTCACCTTTTACTCGGGACATATGGATTTCTCCGACCATAGCGACTCGCCACCCAGATCGTGCGTGATCCGGCCGCGGTGCAATTACTCGTATTCGAGAACCTTAAGCGTTTGCTTAGCCAGATTAGGCGCGATTCTTACGCTCCAGCTCAGGGCGGCTGCCGTGAACCATATCACCATCCACTGACTTTCGATGGATGCGGCGAGAATTAGGAACGTCCGAGCTGAGGCTCTTCATCTGTTATTGATGGCCTACATGCGCATAGCCCCATGCTGCCTGGATCCTCCTCGTCTTCTCGGACCTCTCAATCGCGTCAAGCATATGTCGGATCGCGCGTATGCCTGCCGAAACAAGATCCCTGTCACGGTCGGTGAAATACACTTTCGAGCCGTGGAAAAGGTTGTTCCGTATCGTCCTCACCTGAAGCAGGACATCCAGTACTGTCTTAGGAATTGCCGCATCTCGGAATTCACATCCCCCGTCAGCGATCTTTGTCAAGGTGCGCGCTGGTTCGCGAAACAGGATTGCGGCCTCGGCGTCGGCGGCCACCTCAGCGAGGAAAGACTTGTGGAGATCCTTCGCGAAGCTATCCCAAAGGACCCAGGCATTCTCGCCAATATCACCGCCAGCGTATCCGGACGAAAGCAGGGCGAACTCTAGGCGCGAGAAAAGCCCGAAGAATTCCACTGTGATGTAGGGAACGTTGCCCACTTCCTCTACGTAAACATCGGCGTTTTGCTTTTTGCGAGCAGCCCTGTCAAAACGCATATTTCCGACCTCTCAGTTCGAACGCATCGCGGCCGCCCTCCATCGTGTCGGTGATGGTCGTCCGGACGGCTGGAGTTTCGATCGCGCCATCGGCCTCGATTTCAACCCTTGCCGCCTGGGAATCATTCGGACTATCGGGTTCAACGCTCGGCGTGAGCGCAATCACTTTGTCCGCGTCGCCATTGACCACGAAGTTGGGATTGTGCGTCGCAAAAATGAGCTGTCGCTTCCGCTTGGTGGTCTGGAGAAGCTTCGCAATCTTCATGATGATCTTGTTGTCCAGATCATCCTCTGGCTGGTCGATGATCAGTGTTCCAGCCTCTTGCTCCAGAAGAAGCGCGAGGAGAGCTGAGGCTTGCTGGCCCGGAGAAGCTCTTTCGAACGGCATATAGCCACCCCGATCCCGGTATTCGAACCGCACGAATGGGGACGACCAGGCAGACAACAGTTCCCCCATTCGAGCATCGTCAAGCCGTCCCAAGACAGCCGTCGCCTGTTTGTCAGTCGTGTCCCAGCCCAAGGCGAGCCGTATCTTGCCGATCAGGTTTGGATCGATCTCCGATCCCTCCCCCGCATGGACGAGGCTATGTCGAATTTCCAGCAGTCCCTGCAGGAACTGCTCCCAGCCGTGCCCCTCATTGGCGCTCGCTTCGGAAACCTTGGTCGAGCATCGCTGCTCTAGTTCCCGGAACGAGCACTTCTCGCAAAGGTCGATGAGCGCGTCCAGGCGGCGACGTGGGAGCGGTTCCTCGTCGACCCTGGCTCGCAGGGTTCCACTGGACATCTGTTCGACCCGATCCGACGACGAGTTTAGAATCCGACGGAGTTTCGTGACCTCATCAGACAGCGCCCTCCGGCTGGTCTGCAGCGCTTCCTGTGCCTCGGCGACTTTTCCACCGCCGAATTCTCTGGCACGCGCTGCAGCTTCCGCTGTTTCCAGCTCGCCGGAAAGGCGGCGATGATCGCCCAGGATGGAAGACAGGTGCTGCTGCGCTGCGTTCGCTTCCTCATACCTCGTCCCGAATTCGATGTGGGCGCCAGCGAATACCATGCGGTGTCGCTCGATCTCTTGATGGATATTGGAGAGTTCGAGCTGCATTGCATCGGACAGTTCTTGCATCCTGGCGCACGATTCCGCCAGTGACGTCCTGACCGCTCTCACCGACGGAATATCGATGGCCTGCTCCCAGCTAGCAAGATCGAGGGCCTGCATCCGTTCCAGAGTTGCCTGACGCGCCTGTACGTCCTCGAGAGCACTTGCGAACAGTCTCTCGGTTCTCGAGTAGACTTGATGCTGATCAAGGATAGCACGCTGTTCCTCGCTCAAGCCGCCAGCTTCAAGCCGGGTGCCGGTGGCATCGAGTCTGCTTTTCAGGTCTGCAACCCTCGCTAGCTCGCGGTCATACGCGGCCTGAGAAGCCCATGCCTGGACAAGTGTTTGGAACGCGAGGCGTACCCCACGCTCGGCTTCCTCGATCCGCTGCTCTGTGTCGCGCCGCTGGTCGACCGCTTCTGCGGCGGCGATGCCGGTAATCTGTTCGTCTGCGGTCTCCGCCTTGCGCACCAACGTGGAGAGCTGCTGCTGGGAAAAGGCGCGCGCGCGAAACCGCTCCTGAGCCACGGCGACGGGAAGATCCGTTTCATCGCCAGCTTCGGTGCGTATCGCGATCACAGAAAGTCTACTGAGTGTGCGACGCCAGGTTTCGCGCACACCGTCACGCTCAAGATCGACCTCAACGTACCCCCCGATCAGTGTCGACCTGACAAGGTCTCTCTCGCGCTCCGAACTCTCACCCTCGTCCGTGTCCAGCGTACTGCGGCCGAGGCCAAACCGAAGGTATTCGAGCAGCGCGGATTTGCCGGACCCGCGGCCCCCGATAAAAGCATTAAAGCCGTCGTTGAAGGTCACCTCCATGCCGGGTCCAGTCAGCGAAGAACATACGCGAAGCTCAAGAACCCGCTGGCTCGGGATTGTCGGAGGACCGTATGTGATCCTGGCGAGATCAGCTAGCACAGCTTGCCTGATCGATTCCGCGGTCGGCTCCCCCAAACGCACCCAGCAGGCGTTTGAACCGAGTGCGTCATATGATGCGGAACGGTTGTCTCCGGTAGTCAGGATGCCACGGCGACGGTCACCCCATTCAGGGGTCTCGCCATAGATCTTGTCGAGAGTTCCCTTGTCCAGCTTTTCGTAGTGCTGCTCGTTGTAGACACCATCGACCTCCAGCTCGGCGAAACGCGGATGGAAACCCTTGCGGAGTATGTCCTTGTGGCCTCCCTTGCTGGCGTGAGGCAGTACGATGCTTCGGCCCTGGAATGCGATGTCCTCCATCGCAGAACCGATGAAGTCGGCGATATCCTTACCACAAACATCAGCTTGCGGGGCTCGCCCGAGATTGAGATCCGGCGCGGCGACCCGTGGCATGATGCCGAAAATCCGAAGAGTGACATCGTGACCTGTGCCCTCGTCAAAAAGGATCAGGCACTGGACCGCATCCTGGCAGGTCACCTCGACGCCCGGAAACAGCCATATCCTGGCTTTGGCCGCGGTTGATCGCTCAATCGCGCGGGCAACGTACGGATAAAGCGCAACATCATGATGGTCGGTTATGGCGATCGCCTCTATGCCCTTCTCGAGGCACCTCGCGACAAATACGTCCGCCCACTCTTCCCGTGCCGCCTCACTATCTGTGGTCCCTCCTGGGAGCGGACCTGAACCCGACCAGTTCGAGTCACGCGGCGTGTGGATCTGAAAGTCGGTTTTCTTCCAGACCGCCCCGGGATGTCTGCCCTTGATATGCAATCCGCCTCTCCTCCACGAACTAATCTGCAAGCTATAGAACAGGTATACGTCAGAATACTACCGCACCGACACGGCCAGCGCCCAGCAAAGAACCTTGGTATTGCCGGAAGAACTCAAGACGGATTTTGAAGCCGACAAATCATCGAGGAATTGCGCACCAGCTGTCGGGATCACATGTCTGACGACCAGAAAACAGCAGGGGCGGAACTCTCGAATTCAAACTATACCCCACGCCCGAAACCTCCCCCTCCCCGTCATCTCGCGCAGGCCAAGTTCCAAAACGATCCGCCGCGCCGCCTGCGGCGTGACGTCGAGCGTCTTCGCCACCATCCCGGCCGAGACCAGCGGCCTTGCCATGACGAGCTCGATCAGTTCCGGCAATTTCGAAGACGTCCGCCGCCCCTCCAGTTTTCGGTCCATCATCGTTTTCGCCAGCGTCAACCGGTCATGCTCTTTCATGCCAATCTCGGCGACCGCCAAAAGCCCGTGGGCGATGGCGAGCAGCCGGGTCTCGCGGTCAAGGTGGCGGCGCCGATCGACGGGAATGGTTTTCAGGCCGAGATTGATGGCGGCAAGGTGCGCGCCGGTGGTGATCCCGGCCTGGCGCAGGATCGCCGCGGCCAACAAGCGGCCGAGCCAGGGGGCATGCTGAAGAACTAACAGCTCGTTCCAGGCATCGAGGGCGATGATGGCCTGCAACGCCGCCGGCAAATTTTCGGCCTGGCGCAGCACGCCGCGCCATTCGTAGAGCCGGGCATCTTCGTCCCAGTCGAGATCGTAGACGAGCGGATCTTTTTCCGCTGCGCCAGCGCGGCCGGGCCGCTTGGCGTGTTCAATCGCCGCCTCCGATCGCGCCAGCAGCGCATCGATAGCGGCATAGTCAACGCCGGGCAGATTTTCCGCATCACCACCATAGTCCCCCTCCCCTTCAGCATTGATCGGGGTCGCGGGCCGTATGGCGCCGGCCGCCTCGGTCTCGCCGGCGCCGGTCGATGCAATCTCAGAGGTCTGCCGCAAAGTTTGGATACCGTCCGTGGATAATGCCCAATCCGGCGCCTGAGCGGCAATGCGCCGGCGGGTGCGCAGCACGTCGCGGGCGATGGTCAGTTCGTGGGTGGGCGTGCGGGTGTCGCGAAGCGCGTCGTGGAGAACGAGGTCTTCGAGGTGAACGAGCTCGCCGTCGATCCACAGCGAGGCGCAGGCGTCGGCGAAATTTTGTCGCTCGAGAAAGCCTCCGCCGACCGGCGAGCGGGCAATGCGCTCGTCGAGACGGGCGAGCGCGATGCCGGCGTCGAAAGCCGGCTGAATCAGGGCTGTCATGCTGATTTTCGTGAGATCGTAAGTCATTGATTTTATGGTAAATGATTTCTTAAAGGAAATCTATCTCCACATTTGGGTTCGCCACTGGATAGATTGCACCAGCGCAGCGCTGGCCATCGATAATGATCGGTTATCGATGGTAGTTGATCTGGAGTCGCAAATCAGCGATGTCGGCCGTCCGAATTCGGCGGATTCCCCACATTCCCGGCTATTTCGGGCGTTTTTCGCCCCAGTTCGGCGGACAGCACGCTGCGACGCAGCGTTCCCTTTCTTCGCGGACGAAGCAAGCGCCGCCACATTTCGCGATGAATTTCGGTCGTTCTTCTCTATTCCTTAGATGAACATCGAGGTTGATGCCGCCTGGAGCCTTATTTTCCGGCATTTCCGCCTCAGAGCGCCGATAGCGCGCGATCGCCGCACTGGAGGGCCCCAGATGCGCGCCGGATCGGAAAACGCGCTGTACGGACTCTCATTTAGCACGTAAAACACGCTTGCAAAGGAACCATTACCTATGCGTTCCTTATTTGAACAAACGCAGCGGAACCAGGGAAAAATCTATGGCAAAATCTGCGAAGAACATCGCCCCTGCTTTGCCTCGTCGGCTTATCGGCTATGCACGCGTTTCTACCGACGACCAGATTCACGATGCGCAGATCGACGAACTACGGGCCGCCGGCTGTGAGCGTATTCACCAGGAGCATGGTTCTGGCGCCTCTCGTACCCGGCCGGTTCTCGCCAGGGTGCTGAAGGAGCTGTCTGCCGGCGACGTCCTCGTCGTCGTGCGGCTGGACCGGCTGGCACGTTCGGTCAGTCATCTGCTCGATGTCATCGAGAACCTCGAGGAACGAGGCGTCCATTTCCGATCGCTGCGCGATCCGATCGACACTTCGACGCCACAGGGCATGTTCTCACTCCAGGTCCTTGGTGCTGTGGCCCAGCTCGAGCGAGCACTGATCGCCGAGCGCACGAAGTCGGGGATGAGGGCGGCCAAGGCACGTGGTCGCCTAGCAGGCAATCCAGGTCTTCGTGAGCGACGACCAGAAGCGATCCGTGCTGCCGCAGCCGCCAAGAACCGGGTCTACCTCGACGAACTAATTACGTCTGCCCAAACCTGGCTTCCGACGGTAAAGCGGCTTCGGCCGCAGCATAGCTGGGACAACGTTGTGCGGATCCTCAATCGGAAGGGCCACGACTGGACTGTCGAGCGCCTGCGCCGCGCCGTCCATCGTTTGGTGAGAGAGAAGCTCGCGGACTCCGAACTGTTGGCCCGCTCTCCCCGCAGACCAGTGGACGATCGCCATATGAAGCTTGTCGCGGCGATCGCGATCGCAGATCCGACTTTGACGCTGCGGGATATCGCAGGTCAGTTGGACCAGATGGGAGAGCGTCCGGTTCGCGGCGGCCGGAAATGGCAACCCTCATCCGTCAAGGCTCTCATGGATGAGGCGTTTCGGTTTGGGCTTCTGAGGGACTGAGCAGCTCGCGTGCTAACCGCGAGATCGCTTTGGAGCGGTTCCGCGGCGCCAGCGTCGAGAGCTTGTTCCAGCGCGGATCTTTAATCGCCGCGGACGCAAAGCCGAGGCGGCGTTGTTCGGGTGACAATATCCCCGCAACCCGCGGCGGCGCCGATTTGACCGCCGAATGTACGTGGCGCAATAAGCGAGCCAGCCGTGGATGGGCAGGCACACGATAAGGTTCAGGCCGGTTTTAAAAAGGTCAATGTTCTGCCAGGACATCCACCCTGCAGATTTTCACAGAGGATCTGCGTCGCAGATCTCCCGTCCCCTTCATAAAACTGTCACCCAACATTGGCATCGCTGTATCGATTTCCGATATCGTTATCCGGGGGGGATTGATGCAAAACGGGATCTATCACGCACTGTTCCTTTCACGCCGCAACTCCGCGCGCAGCGTGATGGCGGAAGCTATTCTGAACAAGATCGGCAAGGGTCGCTTCGAGGCCGTGAGCGCGGCCGTTGATCCTGCGCCGGTCATCGAGCCGACGGTCTTGGAACTGTTGCGGACGGCAGATTATCCGATAGAGAATATAACGCCACGGCATTTTGGGGCGTTCGCGGAGGCAGGCGCCGCCGACTTGGACTTCGTCTTCACGCTCAGTGACACCGCCGCCGGTGAGCCACTTCCGGAATGGCCGGGCTTGCCCATCACCTCGCACTGGCGGTGCCCCGACCCGCTCCTCGTCGAGGGTGAAGCCTGGGAGCGCAAACAAGCGTTCACGCAGGTGCTGACCGGACTGGAACGTCGCCTCAATATCTTTATCAGTCTGCCTTTTGCTTCGCTGGACCGGATGAGTCTCCAGAACCAGATCCGGAGCCTTGGCGAGGCGCAGGAGGTTTAGCTCTCTGATTGGCTGGAAGCGGTGTCGAGACCTATCCAATCCACGATCAGCCACCAGCTACCGGTAAGAATACCGGCACTAACGGCCGCTGCGATCATTGCGACCAGCAGTCCTATGCCGATTGCCAGCGAATCGCGCTGTGCCATTCCCAGAGCCGTAATGAGCACGGCCAGGCCCGGCAGCATATTGCCGAAGGGAATGGGCAGGGCGATCAGGATGGCCATCGTGAGGATAACTAGCCCGAGTACCGGCCGCATCGCAGTCTGGGAAAGCAGTCTGCCACGTGGTCTCATGTGTCGCTCCAGCCTAGCGAGGATTGGAGCGCCATGTGTGGCCGTCCGCTCAACAACGGCTCGAGGTATACTCAGGGCTGCCAGTCGACCAGGAAGCCGCAATCGTTCGGCGCCGAAGATGATCTGCATCGATAACAGAGCAAGAGCTACACCAAACACGAGTCCTGCCGGAATGCCTGGCGTTGGAATGATCGCAGGAATGGCGAACATCAGGAGCACGACGGCAATCCCCTGATCGCCCATCGCCCGTAGAAGGTCTCCCACGGTTGCAGCCCGCGGCAACCGGTCCGGCAGAGTGCGGAGCAGACTGGCGATGCCGTCAGTGCTGGCGGCATCGCTCATGCACACCACCACTCTCGCCAATCAGGTCGTACTATTGCCATGCGGCCTCGTTCTTCTTTTCATAGTCCCCGAACGCCTTCTTCAGGCCGCCGAGCACCTCGGCTGCGGTTTCGAACATCGCCTTCAGTTGCGGCTCGTCGACCTTTTCAATGTCTTCCCGCAGATGATCCATGGTTTCCTGCAAGCAGGTCTGCATTTTCTGGGTATGGTGACGCGGATCACGATCGGCTTCACTGACCATCGGTATTCTCCTATGGTTTGTGCTTCGATGAACCGCCAATCCGTCTGACGGTTGCAGGCAAAACTCTTTACCTCTAATCTCGGTTCCCGATATCGTTTTTCGAGAGTGAGGTTTTACTTATGGTGATAAATGGAACATCAGGACCTTCTCTCCGGCTTCATCCGGCTTCATGTCCTGCATCATGCGGCCGAAGGCGATCTCCACGGTCTCTGGATGATCGAGGAACTCGCGCATCACGGCTACAAGGTATCGGCCGGTACACTCTATCCGATGCTGCATTCCATGGAGAAAAAGGGATACCTCACCTCGCGAACCGAGCGGGTAGGCCGCACGCATCGCAGGATCTACAACGCGACGCCATACGGCATAGCAGCTCTCGAACTGGCCAGGGAAAAGGCGAAGGAGCTGTTTCGTGAAGTCGTCGGTGGAAGCAATTCATGAAGACGCTGTTGCGCGTCCAGGCGGTACACCGGGAGAAGTCTTCACAGCCTTCCTGAAGCTCGGGCTTACCTCCTTCGGCGGCCCGATCGCTCATCTCGGATATTTCCGCGACGAACTGGTGGTTCGACGCAAATGGGTCGACGAGACGGGTTACGGCGATCTCGTGGCCCTTTGCCAATTCCTTCCCGGGCCCGCCTCAAGCCAGGTCGGCTTTGCGCTTGGCCTGCTTCGGGCAGGTCCTCTCGGCGCACTCGCCGCATGGGCGGCCTTCACATTGCCGTCTGCAATCTTGCTTGTCATCTTCGCCATGGCTGCGACCGCCTTCGACGGACCGGTTGGATCCGGCCTGCTACACGGGCTGAAGATCGTGGCTGTCGCCGTTGTTGCTCAGGCGGTCTGGGGAATGGCGAAGAGTCTGACGCCGGATCGGGAGCGCGCGGGCATCGCGCTGGCCGCTGTCCTCATCGTCGTCTTTTCTGCAGGGGCAATCGGACAGATCGCCGCGATATCAGTTGGAGCGCTCGCAGGTCTTGTACTTTGCCGCAACGGCCCAGTCACGGGCGGGACGCATCTTTCGTTTCAGGTTTCCCGATCCTTCGGCATTGCCTGCCTTATCGCCTTTTTCGTTCTGCTTGGCGTCTTGCCCGTTATCGCCTCTGCATCAGGTCTCCAGGGACTGTCGCTTTTTGACGCCTTCTATCGATCTGGTGCGTTGGTGTTCGGCGGTGGTCATGTCGTGCTGCCGTTGTTGCAGGCCGAAGTGGTCAATCCCGGCTGGATGACCAATGACACCTTCCTTGCAGGCTACGGGGCGGCCCAGGCGGTTCCCGGACCGCTGTTCACGTTCGCGGCCTATCTCGGCGCGGTCGTGGGACCCGCTCCAAATGGTCTCCTCGGAGCAAGCATCTGTCTGATCGCGGTATTCCTGCCCGGCTTCCTGCTGCTGCTGGGTGCCCTGCCATTCTGGGACAGCTTTCGCAAACGCCCTGCGGCTCAGGCCGCGATGCGCGGCGCCAATGCAGCCGTCGTCGGCATCCTCGGCGCGGCTCTCTACAGTCCAGTCTGGACGAGTGCCGTACTAAATCCAGAGGATTTCGCGCTCGCTCTGACAGGTTTTATCCTGCTGGTCGTCTGGAAGGCGCCGCCGTGGATCGTCGTCGTGCTGTTGGCAGCAGGTGGCACTCTCCTTCACGTGATATAACCGGCGGAACATAACTATGAACCACGATCCGATCATCGAGCCATCCTCTCTTCGGGACCTGGCGAACTTTCACCTTCTCGACGTCCGCGATCCGCAAAGCTTTGACGAGGGACACGTGGCTAACGCCGTACGTGTCCCGATAGAAGTCTGGGAAGCTGCAGCAAAGGCGGAAGAGACTTCGTTCGAATCCGTTGATTACTGGCAAGATGCGATCTCGCCGCTTGGTCTCGATCCCGATGTCCCATGGATCGTTTACGACGATGGTCGAATGACTGAGGCGGCGAGGGTCTGGTTCATCCTCCAGTTTTATGGCGCTACAGCCTTCATTCTCAATGGGGGACTTCCTTCATTGCGAGAAGCAGGTGCCGATGTGCCCACAGCGGTCCCTGCAAGCTGTGGGTCTGCGTTTATTGCAAAGCCAGCATCTGGTCAGGTTGGTCTGATTGACCGAGAAGGGCTAAAAACAGAACTTGGAACGAACGTGCAGATCTTCGATGCCCGCTCGGCGGGGGAGTTCGATGGAAAGGATTTGCGCCGCAATGCGAGGGGTGGACATCTGCCGGGGGCAACACTCTTGCCTCACGCTGAGCTGCTGGATGGAAGCTTCGTTCGTCCAACAAACGAACTTCGCTCCCTCCTCAACCAGGCCGGCTTCGAGCCGGGCCATCACATTGTCACCCATTGCGACGGTGGTGGTCGCGCTGCTCTGGCTGCCGCGGCAGCCGTTCGTGCGGGGTACGACGATGTCCGCGCCTATTACCTCAGCTTTTCCGATTGGGCGAAGGATGAAAGCTGCCCGATCGTGCGATAACCCGGCGTTTTTCGAGCCCCGATATTAAGGACGCGTGCCAAAGCGCTGAGTTCATCGGCGCGCTGCACGGCAATCTTCTGCCACATCCCGCGAACTGCAAATCGCGATCGCTGGCTGGCTGCGGAAAATCAGCAAGCCTCGGCGTTCTGCGATCCGGCACAGCAAAGAGAATCACGCTGCACGTGAGTCCGCTCAGTTTGGGTGAATCCGGCGAATTGGGAGAATGTCCGGCGGCCGGCGGCGCAGCGAGATCGCAGGCCTTCGCCTGGAACAACTGACCGTGGAAGCTCCAATCGAAGTCACAGACGGCCCTCCCCTCCCCACTTTGGCCATTCATCTTGGCCGCACCAAGACGACATCAGGCGAGCAGGGCGACGTCGTCTATCTCACTGGCCGGCCGGTCGAAGCATTGAATGCCTGGCTGGCGGCCGCAAAGATCGACAAGGGAAGCGTCTTCAGGGGGATTGGGCGCTGGGGCACGGTGTCGAAGCGGGCGCTCGATCCGCAGTCGGTCAATGCGATCCTGAAGCAGCGGGCGGATGGCGGGGCTGAATGTGAGGGAGTTTTCGGCGCACGGGTTGCGATCGCGATACCTGACCCAAGCTGCCAACCGTGGAATTCCTCTCCTCGAGGCGATGGAGCAATCGCGACACAGGTCGGTCCAGCAGGCTTCGAGCTATTACAACAGTGCGACACGAAAGAGCGGACGAGCAGCACGACTTCTATGACCATACAATATGTCTGATAAAGTTGCCTTGATCGCCACCCTCTACGCACAGCTGAACCAACGTCTATTCCAAAGCATCCTCTGACGCCTGTTCTACTGCGTCTGCTTGCTCGAGCTCCAGCGACTTCGGGCGGCGACGGCCTACGATCCGAGGCGAATGGGATGCTGACCCGCTTGCGATAACGCCTCGGCTCCCGCATTGCCGACAGATTCTGTCAAGCCTCTATGAGGCCAGGGACGGCGATTATACAACATCTGACAGCTCCCTGAAGGTGATCGAATATCGCAGACGGTCGACGGGAGGGATTGAATGCTCCCAGACAGTTCGTGCCGGGCCTGACAGAACGTAGATGGACCCGGGCTGCGCCTCGATTGATGCGCGCTCCCAGTTCTCGCCGTTTCTGCGGCGAAGGCGAAATGTGCAGGGCGACAACAGCGAGATACCGACAACGACCCCAAAGACGGCCTTGTCTCGATGCCAGCCAATTGGCGCGCCGATATCATATTCGCTCACGAGGACCTGCTGAAGACGCCCCGCTGCCATTCCAGCGAAATCAGCCGCGATGTTACGCAAGGGAAACAGAATGTCAGGTATGCCATCGGTTTTCTGAAGCGAGGCCAGAGCGAAATCATACTTCCAGCCGAATGAGACGACCCGTCGTTTGCCCTCGTAACCATGGAAGTCGAACGCCTTGAATGGCAACGACGGTATCCACGCGAGCAATTCGTTTTGCGTTGCCTGCGAAATGGCATCCGCCTTGTAGCGAAAACCCTCCGGCAAACGCTGCGGCAGATCGCCGAAAAGATCATCCTGCATGCGCGGTGTCCTTTGATTGCAATCGCCCTGGCCGCTTCGTCAGCAATTCGGGCAGAGTCGTCGGACGCAGCTCGCGAGGGTCAACACCAACATCGAATTGACGCGGCATGGGCTTCAATCTGCCGTGCGAGTGACCATGCAGGTTGATCGACCCCTTGCCCATCTGGTTCCAGGTGCGGAATGCATAGTGACAGAGAATGAGCCGATGGCCGTCGGTCGTGAGTTCAGCGTAGTGCTGAACACTCGCCCATCCGGCAGCCCTTGTGGTTTCGGCCGGATCATTGTTGCCGATGATGAGATGCTTTTCGCCATGAAGCCGGGAAAGGAGCTGCTCGGCGAAGCCGGCTCGCTTGACCGCGAAATCTCCGAGATGCCAAATTTCGTCTTCCGGCAAAACGCGGCTGTTCCAGTTCGAGATCAGGGCAGCATCATGGTCAGGCATATTAGGGAAAGGACGCCGATCGATGCGCAGCACGCGCGGATCGCCGAAATGAGTATCGCCTGTGAAGTAAATCATACCTCAATCGCTGCCCGACCTGACCTGCTCGACGCGAAGGATGCCGGCGGAGAGCGGCGCAAGTATGTTGCTTTCTTTCCCGGAGAGGTAAATCCAATCAGCCCACCGGTAAGGCGCCAGGACGACGACCTGCCGGTCATGAATTAATTTTGCGGCTCCCTTGCGGACGAAACGGATTTTCAACACCGCGACTTCGTCCTGGGTGCAGAATTGCTCTTTACGATGGGTTCGAGTGGTGAGGCCGAAGAACTTGCCGTGTCCTTTCCGGACCGCAACGTCACCGCAACGGACACTGCTATGTTTCTCTGCCTCAGCGTCGCGATCGACCTTGGAGCCTCCGATCCCTCTCAGACCGCCGAGACAGCGCACAGCCACCGGCAAATTTGCGTTCTACCACGTCGGACGCGTAATCATCAGCCAGACGATTGCGAGTACCGCGCCAAACGCCGGAAAGCCGAAGAAAAACCAGCGCCTGAACAGGTCGTGATACCGCTTCGGCAGGGGGCTGCCCGTCCTCTCCGCTTCGATGGCGAGATTGCGCATCTCCATCTGCATCCAGACGACCGGCAGCCAGAAGATCCCGGTAAGGATGTAGAGCAGGATCGAGATAAGGATCCAGCCGTCCGTCAACGAGTAGCCCACATTCCAGGCCAGTGCCACGCCGGTGATTGGCTGTACGACCACTGCTGTGGCGGTGAAGAGGAAGTCCGCCAGAACGACGATGCGAGCGACCGGTGCAATCGTCGATGCGTTTCCGGTTCGGTGGGCAATCAGCATGAAGAACGCGATCCCGGCGCCGGTACCAAGCAGAACGCATGCGCCGATGATGTGGAGGAATTTCAGGAGGAAATAGAGCATCAACGCTCCTCCAAAATCGCGAAGGCGACCAGATGAAGAACAAGGATTGGTCCGATTTTCAGAAGCGGACCTAATGGTTCGTGCCAGAGCGCAGGAATGAGAATGGTGCCAGCGATCGCATAGAAGATCGACACCAGCACCGCGCCCCACAAGCCGAGGCGGCTCGTACGCCGGAAAGCGATCATTATTCCGATTGTAATGTCTGCCAGCGCTCCGGCGACGACAGAAGGCACCGCCAGCACGCCGGCATTGCCACGGTTCATCAGCGCCAGGCCCTCGTCGAAGCCGACGGTGACCGAAATAATTCCAGTGACGATCCAGAACAGCGGCAGAACCACGAAAATCAGTGGCTTGAGGAAGAAGAGATTCGAAAACCAACGTTCTTGCACGTTCGCCGGCGCCGATTTCAGCGCCTCAGCAAGGGATCGAGGTTGGATGCCGACTGTCGCGGCCCAAGGCTGAGGGTCTCCCGTTGCACCCCGGGCAATCTCCTTTTTGGCTGTTGTCCGAAGTGCAGGCCTCCAGCCCAGCACGCCCGCAAGGTCGCCGAGGGAATAAAGCAGCGAGGCGACGATCGACGGCACTGGTAATTGGACGGCCGGCCGTCTTCCAAGCCAACGGCGATAGATCCGGACCACCTCTTCAAAGGCCAGCCGCTGCGGTCCAGCCATTTCCAGAATGACCTGTCTTGCGGCGTTCGGTTCAAGCAACTTCACCACCGTTTCCACGACGTCGTCGAGTTGGACGACCTGAAGCTCGCCGCCT
The DNA here is from genome assembly GCF_019511525.1 of Rhizobium cauense. Classification (GTDB taxonomy): domain Bacteria; phylum Pseudomonadota; class Alphaproteobacteria; order Rhizobiales; family Rhizobiaceae; genus Rhizobium; species Rhizobium cauense. The sequence continues at coordinate 47,508 of NZ_JAEUAT010000013.1, forward strand.
CCCGGCATCACCGGAAGAACAGGTAGGGCTGCCAAACCACGTATGAGCGCACTTGCGCCGAACGCCGGGCGCCCGAGCACGACAGACGGGCGCAGGATGACCCAGTCAAGATCGCGCGCCATCACAACGTCGTCGCCCCGGAATTTTGTTTCGGAGAATTGGCTCGGCTGCTGTCGATCGACACCAATTGCCGAAAAATGCACGACGCGCCTCACCCCCAGTTGCTCGCACGCCTGAAACAACGCTGCCGGCCCGGCGACATGAATCCCGGCCACGTCCTCTCTCGGGCTGTCCTGCAAGGCTCCGACGCAGTTGACGACCGCATGCACATTCTCCAGAATCGGAACCCAGGCCTGAACATCGACGGCGGATGCAACGTCCAGGTAAACGGTTTTGGTGGCGCCGAAAGGCGCAAGACCTCCCGGCCTGACGACCGCCACAACCTGATGACCGTCCTGGAGTAATCGTCCGCATATCGAAGAGCCGATGAGGCCGTTGGCGCCGGTCACGAGGATGTTCATCGCCTCTCCTGTCATATGTCGGTCGCTCGGGCACTTTCCCGGCGGCCTTCTTCCTGCATGAGCGTCGCTGGCGAACTTCTCTCCGACGCCTAAGTTCCGGCTCATCGAGCCAACTATGCTGCGGGTCGCCGCGCTGGCCCTCTTCTTTCTGTTGTCGTTCAGCCGCAGTTCACGGGCGTTGCGATAAGTGTTCGATCATGGAGATGCCGAAGATGAACCAGCAGCGGCTTTGGTGCCTGCTGTCTGCGTTGGACCGCCGGGCATGGCAACGATCGCCCAAAGGAACTGGGCTGAAGACCGCCAACATCCCGGTGGAACATGGACTGATCCTGGCGCGCGGCGACTGGAGGCAAAAACGCTATCGCCTCACTGCGCTCGGAGGTGAGGCGGTCAGCCTGCACGCCAATAAGCAAGGGAAGGGATAAAACGCGCCGGCGATCCGCGTCGCCCCTGCTTCAAGTTAACCGCAGAAGCATCCTCCCGCGCCGCTCCCGCGAGCGATGACCCTTTCTTGGAACAATTGTGGCTGAACGATGTTAACCGGCAGTAGGCCCGCCAGTCTGCCGATCCGGCACCTTTTCCTTTTACGGAGTTCAGTTATGGCCACGAAGACCTTGGAAGACCTCTTTATCGACGGCGTGAAGGACATCTAGTACGCCGAACGGAAGATCGTTGCAGCGCTGAAGAAGATGATCCGCGGTGCGCAATCGCAGGACCTGAAGACAGCATTCGAAACCCACCTGCAGGAAACCGAAGGCCAGGTCGAACGCCTGGTTCAGGTGTTCGAGATCCTCGGCAAGCCGGCGCGCGGAAAGACCTGCCCGGCGATCGACGGGATCGTCAAAGAAGGACAGGAAATCCTGGAGGAATTCAAAGATTCCCCCGCACTCGACGCTGGCCTGCTTGCTGCTGCCCAAGCCGTCGAGCACTATGAGATCGCTCGCTACGGCACGCTTCGCAACTGGGCTCGCGAACTCGGCAAGAACGACGTCGCGCAGCTTCTCGAGCAGACCCTGGCTGAGGAAGAAAAGACGGACGAACTTCTGACGCAGCTCGCCGATACCAAGGTCAATAGCAAAGGCAAGGCAAAAGCCGCCTGATATCAACGGGAGCGGCTTGGCAGCCGCTCCCGCCCGCCGGTTGTTTCGTCCGGCCGCTCCATTTTGCGTTTTTAAGGGTAATATTTTGCGTTTCCTCCGCGATAACGGCCTCACCATAGCCCTCCTCGGATTTTCTGTTCTGACCGTAGGCGGTATGCTGCTGACCGGCTGGGGCGTTTACAATGAAGAGCTCGCAGAGCATGGCGCGGGGCAGCTTGATCTTTGGAATTATGCGCTCTCAGGCCATTTCCTATCGGCCCTGTTCGAAAATTGGGAGAGCGAGTTCCTGCAAATGTCCGCGTATGTCATGCTGACGGCAATACTTTTCCAACGCGGCTCCGCTGAATCAAAGAATCCCGACGAACCTGCTTCCCAAGACCAAGACCCAGCAGAGAAACAGAATGATAATAACGCACCGTGGGCGGTTCGAGCCGGCGGGATAGCGCGCTCCCTCTATTCATATTCCCTCGGTATAGGCTTGGCGATCCTGTTCATTCTCAGCTTTGTGCGACATGTGCGTTACAGCGCCGAGGACGCGAATGCCGAAGCGCTCATGCATGGCCAGCCCCCAGTGGCGCTCCTCGAGCACCTGGCCAGCACGCAATTCTGGTTCGAGTCCTTCCAGAACTGGCAGTCGGAATTCTTGTCGACCGCCGTGCTCGTGGTGCTGTCGATCTTCCTAAGGTTCAGGGGATCGCCGGAATCGAAACCTGTCGCGTCTCCTCATTCGGAGACGGGCAGCTAAAGCATTTCCACAAATGGGCCTTCCCGGCCCACGTGACCCCCGATGGTGACATCATCGTGACGAACCACAGGCGCGCCATTGTCGCGGGACCTTCCAGTCGGCGGAGGTCTAAGCGAGCGCCCCCAAGTCGGTCTAGCTTCATCGGGCCATAGAATGATCCCGCGATATAAAGTGGATGGGCTCAACTGTCTTGACGTCACCAAGGTAGCGCCCACCGACAAGCCCCTTTTCGAAGAGCGGAAACCGGCGTTTCAGGTGTCGTTTTGCACTTAACCGTAAGACTTCGGTCCTAGCAAGATAGGCGGGCACTTCATCCGAGAGACTTGGCGTTTAATTTGAGATTTTGGCTTCGCCGGCGACCGCCGGCGCAGCGAGGTAGCCGCGCTCCGCGTTGACCAGCTCACGTCGAGGCGCCGATCCAGAAGAAGGACGACCCTCCCCTTCCCTCACTTGCCATGCATCTCGGGCGCGCGAAGACCGCCCCGAATGAGCAGGACCGAGTTTGTTGTCTACCTCACTGGCCGCCCGGTCGAGGTCCTGGACACCTGGATGGTGGCCGCCGGGATCGACAAGGTAGCGTCTTCAGGGAGATCGAGTTGGAGGACTGTTTCGAAGCGGGGGCTCGCGGCATTCCCCTACCCGAGGCGATGGAGCAATCACGCCATCGCTGCGTCCAGCAGGCCTCGAGCTACTAGAATGACGCCACCCGTCGCAGTGGGCGAGCGGCACGCATGCTGTGAACACCAGCGCGCGACACCCAGCTGTCGAAAACTCGTCTTGACGCTAAGCGGCTTGCGACGGCTGTTGCGATAGTCCCGAAAGCGCGGCATCGCCAGCACCGCCGAGCGACGCTCTGGCCAGCGCTCGTTCCAGGGCTTCGATGCAAATCGGGTCGTGCGACTGGCCCGCCCCTTCCCACAGGATCGCCAGTGCCTTGGCAACGGGCATGGCCGGCCGATAAGGCCGATCTGCTGTAAGGGCATCGAAGACGTCGGCCGTCGACACGATCCGGACCTCCATCGGGATCTCGCCGGCATGCAAGCCGCGCGGGTAGCCTTTCCCATCTAGCCGTTCGTGATGCGCCCCGCCGATCAAGGCCGCGTCGGAAAACGCGCCGATTGTCGAGAGGATGTGTTCCGAAAACGCCGCGTGCCGCTTCATCTGCAGCCACTCTTCCTCGCCAAGCTTACCGGGCTTGTCGAGAACGCTGTTGCTGACACCGAGCTTGCCGATATCGTGCAGCAGCGCCGCCCGCTTCAACAGCCGGCGCGCCGAAAAATCAACGCCCATTTCCTCGGCGATCAGATCGGTGAAAAGTGCGACGCGATCGCTATGCCCGGAGGTGTACGGGCTTTTGGCATCAATTACCTTGGCGAAGCCGGCGGCGATATCGTCAAGGTAGTCGTCGTCGGCCATGATCGCATGCTGCCCAGGCTCCGATGCCAATACCACGGCCTCCAGCTTTGCCGAGTTCAATGTCGTCCAGAAATCGGCCCGCTCAGAGACAGTGACAAACGCCTCGACAAGGGAGGCGATCAAACCAGTCCCCCTTGCGCTTGTTGATCTCCCTGAGGGCGCTGTTTCGAACGCGCCTTCGTCACCGCGACCGCAATAAAAATGGCTGGCACCACCGGCTTACCAGCGTCGATTAAAATCGACACGGTCCGGCCGATAGCCTTGCCGGCGATCGGGCTTTTTCCTATTCAAGGGCCCGAAACGAACACAGCAGCTTTGCCGTCCTCTCAACTCAATCGGAAAATAGAGGTTCAAAGTCGATAAGCCATTGATTTAACCACGCTAACAGCGAAAAAATACGGCTGACAACTGACCTAGTGGTCAATGATTTCGGCTTTCGCTTAAATATGTTATCCGGCGAGCCGTCCCCCTGCTCCATTGTTCTTCAGGAGTGCCATGAGCATTGGGCCAAGCGAAAACTCACCACGCTCCGCGCGCTTCGTGAGATCACGCAGATAGCCCCCCGCGGAGTTGATCATGCTGGATCTCTCCAAGATGCACGCCATCGCGACAGCGGCATTTTCGGGACCCATTGCTCCGCACGCCTCCTCGTAGGCTGATGGACTGACGCCCAACATTGACCGAACAGTCACCGCGGCACTCATCAATTCACGCCAGTGATCAATCTTGCCAGCAGGCCCGTAATCACTAATCTGGGGGCAGGCCCGAAGCACCATCCCGAGTGGAAATGCCTTGATTTGCTCGAGGCTGCGCTGCTCGCTAACCTGGCCTCTTCTTATAGGTTCAGATTCTGACTCCAACTTCTCGCCCTGCTCCTTTTCGGAGCTAGGTTCAAATTCATAGATGGATTCGGGTTTTGAACTCTGTATGTGGCGGCCGTTTTGGATAGCATTGCCAGCCGTATTTTCAGCTTTTGCCTGAAGTTCCAATTGGTTGAGCACTTCGTCTCGAAGCAGCACCATCTCGTCGAGGGTGGATTCAGCTTGCTCTCGGGTCGCGTAACGGGGAAGTCGGTCCAGAATGCCAAAATAGGCGTCTTCAGCGGCTTCCCAATTGCCGCTGGCGCCCTCCTCGATCGCAGCTGTGATAAGCTTGCGAACATCCCGCCTGCAGATGGTCAGAGCTTCCTTGACTCTTCGAAAACGTACGCGTTCGGCAACAACGTCTTGGGCAAGCTGGGCCAGTTCTGCAGACCGAGCCGCTAAGGGAGACAGGTCGAAGCCGTATGCCTGTTCAATCTCGCCATCGCGATCTCGATGAGCGTACCGCTTGCCGTTTGGACTGTCGCGTCTCTGGATCAGACCCGCTTCAACGAGCGCGCCTAAATGCCTACGCAACGTCGTGCCAGCCATACCGTGAGCGCGGAGAGACAACTGCGCATTCGACGGGAAGACGACCAGGCCGCGCGCTGTATCAAGTTCGTTGTCAGGATAGAATGTCAACAATGCATCGAGCACCGCGAGTGCCCTATCCTGAAGCCCCAGCCGCTCTCGCGTCTCACTGATGTCGCGGAAGACCTTCCACTTGTCGACACGCTTGTTAGCTTTCAATTTTGCGACAGACAGCTGCCCTTTCACGAGGGCAAGCGTCATCGATCGCCGCCCAAAGGGCGTCGACACAAGTCCTGTGTACATTTCTCTCTCTCACCTTTCGTTAGGCAAAAGAAATCCGCTCACCAAATCGGTGCCAAAGACTCTTGACTGTGATTCCGGGAAATGCGATTCTCCATCTTGCTACGGATAACGAGAGAGGCTTCCACGGGGTACCGTTCGGGGGCCTTTTTCTTTTGCGGTTAATCTCCGTTTTCTTCAGATTTAGACCGCCTGTATTCGTCGTACAGCTGGTCCATTCGGCTGGAGAGCCAATCACTAAATGGCTTGGCTTCTGTGTTTGAAAGCTCGATAGCCACCTTCTTGGATTTGGCGTTCATGGAAAAATTCAGTGTGCTATCACGCGATACCCACTCTTTCGCAGATGCCGCTGTTTTCGGCTTCTTTGCATCTGATTTGGTCTTGTACCGCTTGAGATAGTCGTGCAGGTCGTCGAACCTCTTATCCTCGGACAGTTCAAGGAACTCTGCGTTAGCCACGCGATCGGTCGAAGCTCGTAGCAGGGCAGGGGACAGAACCAGCTGCCTGAGGCTCAGCCACTTGTCGCGGCCTATCTTCTTCGAGGCACCAAGAGCTTTAATCACCGGAGCAGGGACGACTTCGACAACACCGAGCATTTTTGACAGCATTGCTTCATCGATGGCCAGTGATACTCGAACGACGTCCTTGGACATTCCCGTGGCAAGGAGGTTCTGAGCAAAGTAGGCGCGCTCGATGAACGACAAATTGGAACGAGCCGAATTTTCCTGGCCTTGCGCAATAGCCGAAGCGATATCGTCGAGTTTCTTGACGATCGCCTTGACCGGAATTCCAAGCTCGCGAGCTACCTTCAGGCGCCTGTGGCCGAAAACGACTGTATACCGTTGTCCGTCCGAGCTTGGCCGCACCAAAATCGGAGTCGCCTGCCCGGACTCCTGGATCGCCTGCTTAAGTTCCTGATATTCCTCCCCGTCGTCGGAAAGCCGATCGGAAATAGAGGAGGCGTCGAGCGACAGCGGATCCAATTCCACGATCACTTCACCTTCCATCAGCTTCTTAGTGTTCTCCGCAAGATCCTCAATGGACCTAACAACTGTCTTCGCGGCCCCGGTCATCGCGTAACCAGGCTTGGTCGGAGCTTTGGTGGCATTGATGGATGCCAAGTCCAGCTTTGCGAAAGGATTTTCACGCGACATGGCTCGTCTCCAAATTTTCTGTCAATCTCGATAAGGCGCTGTTACCCCTCGCGAAACGCCGAAAAAAAACGGCTGACAAGGTCATTTCCGCCCCCATGCGCTGTGGATCAGTTCCATGATCTCGCCGTTTGCAGAATTGAGACTTTCAATGGCGCGATCATATGTTGAGCGGACGAAATCTCCGCGCTCGACCTCGTACAGGGTCTGCTTCTTGATCGAGGCATCCGAAATGGCCGTCGATTTCAACACGTGATTTCGAAGCATGTGCTGCGCGAACATTGACTGCATAAAGCCAACCATCTGGGCCTGCGGTATGTCTGTCGGTTCGAAGCGCGTTACCAAATATCGGAACCATTCCACGCGTATCTCGGCGCCTGCCTCAGCAACCGGCGTCATAATACCGCCGAGCATCATCAGGAACTGACTCATCGACATGATGTCCAGCATCTGCGGATGGATGGTGATGAGAATGCCGGTGGAAGCCATGAGCGCGGTGATCGTCAGATAACCAAGCTGAGGCGGGCAATCGATCACAACGACGTCGTATCGGTCGTCGATATCCTTCAGGGCATTTACTATCCGCATATGGAAAAGCCGACCCTCTTCTCCCTTCCTCGAGGAGATCGCGAGCGGCACATCATACTCATATTCTTGCAAGATCAGGTTTGCCGGGACGACATCCAGACCCGGAATATTGGTAGGTTGGATAACCTCCGCGATAGGCTTGCGCTCGTCGTCAAAGCGCAGTGCCTCGTAGAGGGACGCCGTCTCGTCCAGCTCCGGCTGGATACCGAACAAGGATGTCAGCGACGCCTGCGGGTCAAGATCGATTGCAAGAACGCGATGGCCGGACAACGCAAGGTATTGGGCGAGATGCGCAGCGGTCGTTGTCTTTCCGCTTCCACCTTTGAAGTTCACAACGGACACGACCTGTAGGGGCTCGCCCTCACGCCGCTTGGGCAGATAGTACCGCTTGTCTGACTTCTTGTTGGCTTCAAGATATTCCCGAAGCTCGAGCATTTGATCTGCCGTATAGTACCTACGGCCGCTGATAGACTCGATCTCTGGGCCTTTTCCCTCGGAATGGATCTGGCGGAGATGGCTCTGCGTTACACCCATGAAGTCTGCAACCTCACCAAGCTGAAACTTTCGCAGACCTTTACGCGCATCGGGCGGATACTGCTGGCTGCGCAGCATATGCAACGCGCTAGAGATCTTTGATCCCTGCTCGGCGATCTCAAGATCAAAACGGTTAGGCAGCGGCTGGCTCATTTTGCGAACTATTTCCTTGGTGGTCACACTTTCGAAAAAATGGCCAACGAGCCATCATTTGCGCAACTATCTTTCGATTCCGCCTTTGCGGCAAGGAATTTAAAGTTAACAAAGTCTTAAGTCGATTCCGCGCATTTCTCACAGTTTGGCAAATTCACCTGTTATTTCATCCGGTTAGGCTGAACTCTACCGTGCCCGGCCTCTTATCTTTCCTGTGATTCATTGATCTAAACTGAAGCCGGCATCGCTCAGCAGCGGCCGAATCGAGGCGAACCTGACGGAATCACCCGCGACTCGCGAGGTGCAAAATTGCACATAGACTTCGCACGCCCTCCGAGGTCTGTCTCCTGACGTACTCAATCGAGGAGATGATTTTCCCCATGCTCCAGTCGCACTCTCGCCTTGTCCGCAAGCTCCAGGACGCACTCGGCGAGCACCTTTGCATTGCCCTTGAGGACCCCACAGTCGTAGAGATCATGCTCAATCCAGATGGTAAGCTCTTTATCGAGCGTTTAGGTCATGGCGTCGCGCCAGCTGGCGAAATGCAGGCGACTGCCGCCGAGACTGTTATCGGATCGGTCGCGCACGCTCTCCAGTCGGAAGCCGATGGAGAACGACCAATCATCTCCGGTGAGTTGCCGATCGGCGGCCACCGCTTCGAAGGGCTCCTGCCTCCCGTCGTCAACTCGCCAACGTTCACGATCCGCCGCCGCGCTTCGCGGCTTATTCCGCTCGACGACTACGTCACCGCAAGAATTATGACCGAAGCTCAGGCTTCGATCATCCGCAGCGCCATCGCCAACCGTCTGAACATCGTCATCGCCGGCGGGACTGGCTCAGGCAAGACAACACTAGCGAACGCTGTCATCGCGGAAATCGTTTCCGCTGCGCCGGACGACAGGATGGTGATCCTCGAGGACACATCCGAAATCCAATGCTCGGCGGAAAATGCGGTCTGCCTCCACACGAGCGACGCGGCCGATATGGCCAGACTTCTCAAGAGCACGATGCGCCTGCGTCCCGATCGCATCATCGTCGGCGAGGTTCGAGACGGCGCCGCGCTGACCTTGCTTAAAGCCTGGAATACTGGACACCCCGGGGGCGTCACGACCATCCATTCCAATTCCGCAATATCGGCGCTTCGGCGCCTTGAGCAACTGACGTCGGAAGCCAGCCAGCAACCAATGCAAGCCGTAATCGGCGAGGCGGTCGATCTCGTCATCTCGATCGAACGCGCTGGGCGGGGCCGCCGGGTGAGGGAGGTCCTTCATGTCGAAGGGTTCAATGGCTCGCGCTACCAGACAGAACACTATCCGCAGATCGATGAGGACAGTCATGCAGCATAATCGCGTTCTCCGTTTGGGAATTATCGGCGCATTGCTCTGCGCTACGTTTACCGGGCCGGCGCTTGCGGGCTCAGGCGGCGGAAGCCTGCCGTGGGAAGGTCCACTCGAGCAAATCCAGCAATCGATCACTGGGCCGGTCGCTGGCTACATTGCGCTAGCTGCGGTCGCGATCGCCGGCGGTATGCTGATCTTCGGCGGCGAGCTCAACGATTTCGCGCGGCGATTGGTGTATGTGGTGCTGGTCGCAGGGATCCTACTCGGCGCGACGACGATCGTCGGCCTCTTCGGCTCGACCGGCGCTTCGATCGGCGGTTCGTTTGTCGTCAAGCAAACCGCGGTCACGAACTCCAATCGGATCGGACGAGGGGAGGGGCGTCATGGCTGACGCTGGCGCCGGGCTTCATCGTAATCGGATCCATCGCGCCTTGTCGCGACCGAATCTCCTGATGGGAGCGGATCGAGAGCTCGTGCTGCTGACCGGGCTCGCCGCGATCATTCTCATCTTCGTCGTCCTAACCATCTACTCGGCCCTGTTTGGCGTCGCAATCTGGATCGTGGTCGTCGGCGTGCTCCGCATGATGGCGAAATCCGATCCCATGATGCGCAAAGTCTACGCCCGCCATATGCGCTATCGGGCGTATTACCTTCCGACCTCCGCGCCCTGGCGCCGTTACTGAGGATCTCGCGATGGTCGCCTTACGCACATTTCGATCGACAGGTCCGTCATTCGCTGACCTGGTTCCCTATGCGGGCCTTGTCGATAACGGGATCCTTCTGCTGAAGGACGGCAGTCTAATGGCCGGATGGTACTTTGCCGGTCCGGATTCCGAGAGCGCGACTGATTTCGAGCGCAACGAGCTTTCTCGTCAGATCAACGCGATCCTTTCCCGGCTCGGTACGGGCTGGATGATCCAGGTCGAGGCCGTGCGGGTGCCGACGACGGAATATCCGTCTGCAGAGCGCAGCTATTTCCCCGACACTGTCACGTCGCTGATCGATGACGAGCGTCGGCGGCATTTTGGAATGGAACGCGGGCATTTCGAAAGCAGGCACGCGCTTATCTTGACCTACCGACCGCCAGAGCGACGCCGATCCGGCCTGACCCGCTACATCTACTCGGATACCGAAAGTCGCTCAGCAAAATATGCCGATATAGCTCTCGATGCGTTTCGGCGGTCGATCAGGGAGATTGAGCAGTATCTCGGCAATGTTCTCTCGGTGCAGCGCATGCAGACCCGAGAGGTTCACGAACGGGATGGAGCTCGCGTTGCACGCTACGACGAGCTCTTCCAGTTCATTCGATTTGCCATCACCGGCGAGAACCATCCCGTCCGCCTGCCAGAAATTCCCATGTATCTGGACTGGCTGGCGACGGCAGAGCTCGAACACGGACTGACGCCGCGGGTCGAAAGCCGATTTCTCGGTGTGATCGCCATCGATGGGCTTCCCGCCGAGAGTTGGCCTGGGATCCTGAACAGCCTCAACCTCATGCCGCTGACATATCGCTGGTCGTCGCGTTTCATCTTTCTCGATGCGGAGGAAGCCAAGCAGCGCCTGGAGCGGACCCGCAAGAAATGGCAGCAGAAAGTGCGGCCGTTCTTCGACCAGCTGTTCCAGACGCAATCCCGATCGATCGACCAGGATGCCATGGCAATGGTCGCCGAAACCGAGGATGCGATCGCCGAAGCCTCATCGCAATTGGTGGCCTACGGCTACTACACGCCTGTTATCATTCTCTTCGACGAGAGCCGGTCGGCGCTGCAGGAGAAGGCTGAAGCGGTCCGTCGCCTGATCCAGGCGGAAGGTTTCGGCGCCCGTATCGAGACGCTCAACGCGACCGATGCTTTTCTCGGCAGCCTGCCGGGAAACTGGTACTGCAACATCCGCGAACCGCTGATCAACACTCGCAATCTGGCCGATCTCGTTCCGCTGAACTCTGTGTGGTCAGGACAGCCGTCCGCGCCGTGCCCATTTTATCCGCCCGATGCGCCGCCACTGATGCAGGTGGCGTCCGGCTCGACGCCCTTCCGACTGAACCTTCACGTCGACGACGTCGGCCATACTTTGATTTTCGGACCAACCGGTTCCGGCAAATCGACCCTTCTCGCGCTGATCGCCGCGCAATTTTGCCGATACGAGAAGGCGCAAGTCTTCGCCTTCGACAAAGGCAATTCGATGCTGCCACTGACGCTCGGCGTTGGTGGTGACCACTATGAGATCGGTGGTGACAGCGGGGAGGGGGCCAATCTTGCCTTTTGCCCGTTGTCAGAGCTTTCCACTGACGCCGATCGAGCCTGGGCCTCTGAGTGGATCGAAACCCTCGTTTCGCTTCAGGGAGTGACGGTTGCGCCGGACCATCGCAACGCGATCTCGAGGCAGATCGGATTGATGGCCTCGGCGCCTGGCCGCTCGCTGTCGGATTTCGTCAGTGGCGTTCAGATGCGCGAGATCAAGGATGCCCTTCATCACTATACGGTCGACGGCCCGATGGGTCAGCTCCTCGATGCGGAACAAGATGGCCTGACGCTTCGACGCTTTCAGTGCTTCGAAATCGAGGAGTTGATGAATATGGGTGAGCGCAATCTCGTGCCGGTCCTGACCTATCTCTTCCGACGGATTGAAAAGCGGCTTGATGGTTCGCCAAGCCTAATCGTCCTGGACGAGGCATGGCTGATGCTCGGCCATCCTGTATTCCGAGACAAGATCAGGGAATGGCTCAAGGTGCTGCGCAAGGCGAACTGCGCCGTCATCCTCGCGACGCAGTCGATCTCCGACGCCGAGCGCTCGGGCATCATCGACGTCCTGAAGGAGTCTTGCCCGACCAAGATTTGCCTCCCGAACGGCGCTGCCCGGGAAATCGGCACCCGCGAATTCTATGAGCGGATCGGCTTCAACGAGCGGCAGATCGAGATTGTCGCAAACGCCATCCCGAAACGCGAATACTACGTGACCTCACCCGACGGCCGCAGGCTCTTCGACATGTCCCTGGGTCCGGTCACACTTTCCTTCGTCGGCGCTTCCGGCAAGGCCGATCTAGCCCGCATCAGGGCGCTCTCGTCGACCCACGGCCACGAATGGCCGGGTCAATGGCTCATCGAAAGGGGGACCAACCGCTATGAGTGAAGCAGTCCAGTATTTGAAGCTCAGCAAATCGCTAGTTGCGGGGTTGGTCGCCGCTGGCCTTGCCGCAACGCCCACGGTTTCCTTCGCAGGAAGTGCGGTTACCGGCGCGACCGAGATGACGCAGATGCTCAACAATGGCGAGCTTATCCACCTTGTTGGTCAGTCGACCGAACAGATCAATAACCAGATCAAACAAATCACTCAGCTTGCCGAGCAGATCCAAAACCAGCTCAATATCTATCAGAACATGTTGCAGAATACGGCCCAGCTCCCGAACCACATCTGGGGTCAGGTCGAAGGCGATCTGGATCAGCTGCGCGATATCGTCACTCAGGGTCAGGGCATCGCCTTTTCCATGGGCAACGCTGACGATCTCCTAAAGCAACGGTTCAAAAGCTACTCAGACCTGAAAACAAACCTGCCGAACGCCGAGAGCTTTTCGTCTACTTATCAGACGTGGTCGAACACGAACCGCGACACGATTTCCAGCACACTTAAGGCTGCAAGCCTCACCGCCGATCAGTTCGACAGCGAAGAGGATACGATGGGCCAGCTGCGATCAATGTCGCAATCGGCGGACGGCCAGATGAAGGCGCTTCAGGTCGGCCACCAGATCGCCGCTCAGCAGGTCGCCCAGATGCAGAAGCTCCGCGGCATTGTCTCCCAGCAGACCACAATGATGGGGACTTGGCTGCAAAGCGAACAGACGGACAAGGATCTCGCACAGGCGCGGCGCGAGAAATTCTTCAATGCCGACGTCCAATCCATTCCCTCCGGACAGAAAATGGAGCCTCGCTGGTGACCCGCCCCGCATTGATTGCTTCTGTTTGCATCGTGATCGCAGGGATTGCTGCGATCACCGCCGTCGTTCTGATGCGAGGAGAGAGCTCCGCTCCGCCCCAGTTGAGTGAAGAACAACGAGCAACACGCGAGAAGTTCTTTGGCACGAGCAAGGCGCTGCCGCCGATCGAAAAGGGTCAGGAGATGCGCCCGAGATGGTGAAGCGCGGTCGGAGAAGCACCATCCTGGTTGCCGGTATCGCTTTCCTCGCGTTGGCGGCGCCGTCTCTCGCGCAGCAAGGCCAAGTTCTGACGGAATTGGAAAATCAGGTCTCGACGGCCGCGAAAGGGTGGGAAACCACCGTCATGGATGCGGCGAAATCGTTGTTCTGGATCCTCGCAGGCATTGAGGTTGGCATAGCTGCCGTGTGGCTCGCTATCCAGGCAGCATCGCTGGAGAGTTGGTTCGCAGAGCTCGTCCGGCGCATCATGTTCATCGGCTTTTTCGCCTTTGTACTCACGCAGGGACCGACTTTCGCCAAGGCTGTCGTCGATAGCCTTTTCCAGATCGGCGCCGGTGGCGGCTCTGCATCTCCGGCCGAAGTCTTTGACGCTGGCATTCGCGTCGCCTCTCAGATGTCAGAACAGGCGAAGTTCGGCGTCTTCGAGGACAATGCCCTGGCAATCGCCGCAGTGCTTGCCATGGGCATCGTCGTCATCTGCTTCTCACTGGTGGCGGCAATCTTCGTCTCGGTGATGGTCGAGATGTATGTCGGCCTGCTGGCAGGCATGATCATGCTCGGCCTCGGCGGCTCATCCTTCACCAAAGACTTTGCGATCCGCTATCTCGTTTATGCCTTCGGGGTTGGGATGAAGCTGATGGCCCTGGTCATGATCGCCAAGATCGGATCCAACGTCCTGCTTGGCCTCGCGCGGGCCCCGACAGCCGAGAGCGACCAATTCATCACGACGCTTGCGATCGCCGGCATTTCCGTCGTCGTTTTCATCATCGCGACGTACGTCCCGAACATTATCCAAGGCGTCGTGCAGGGGGCTTCGGTCTCCGGCGGCATGGAGACAATCCGCCACGGCGGCCAGGCGGCCTCGTTCGCAGCGGGCGGCGCGTTTCTTGGCGCCGGCGCGGTTGGCGCTGGCTTTGCTGCCGCGCAGGCGGCGCGCGCCGGCGGATCGTCGGCGGCAGGCTCGGTGCTCAAAGGCATGGGCGCAAGTTTCAGCTCCGGTGCCATGGCTGCCGGATCCGCCGCCAAGGAGAAGGCGATCGGGTCACCCGGCGCCTATGCCGGCTCGCTTCTTGGCTTGGCGAACGCGAAACTCGATCAGGCAAGGGGCAATCCTTCAGCTCCGCCACCTCCTCCGGAAAGACCGGACAAACGATAGTTCACGGACAGGATCACACACATGGCAGGGCATCCCGCACCCGAGAACCCGTATCTTGCCGCAAGGCAGGAATGGTCAGAACGTTACGGCTCCTACGTCAAGGCGGCCTCCGCCTGGAGGGCCGTTGGCATCCTGAGCCTGGGATTGGCCGTTATCGGCGTCAGCTACGCGCTTTATCTCAGCACGCAGGTCAAGCTCGTTCCTTATATCGTCGAGGTCGACAAACTTGGAAACACGGTTTCCGGCGGCTTCCCGCAGCAGATCGAATACGCCGACACGCGGGTCGTTCGCGCGACCCTTGGGAACTTCGTGACCAGCATTCGTTCGATTACGCCAGATGCCGTGGTGCAGAAGCAATATATCGATCGCACCTATGCCCTTCTACGAACGAGCGACGCTTCGACGCAAAAGGTCAACGCCTGGTTCCGTGCCAACTCGCCGTTCGAAAAAGCAGTCAACGCGACGGTGGCGATCGAGGTGAACAACATCGTAGCGCTTTCGAACCAGACCTATCAGATCGACTGGACAGAATACGAGCGTGATCGAAAAGGCAAGGAAGTCGCAACCCGTCGCTTTCGAGGGATCGCGACCGTGTCGATCACCTCACCACAAGACGAAGCAACAATCCGGCTCAATCCTATCGGCGTCTATGTGACCGATTTCGACTGGACCGCGCAACTTTGAGGGCAGGATCTGCAATGAGGATCAAACATAAACGCGTCGCGCTTGTCTGCATGCTAGCGCTTGCCGCATCGACCGAGGTCTCATCCAATGCGATCGCGCAAAGCCTGACGAGCAACGAGGCGAAGGGGACGAATCTCTCCGGTAAATGGCGAGGTCAATCCGGACTGGTGACACGTGGCCCGGACGGTAAGGTGATTTTCCTCTTCGGTGAAACGCAGCCGTCTGTCGTCTGCTCACCCTTGCAGGTCTGCGATATCGAGCTGCAGGGTGGCGAAATCGTCCGCGACGTGCTGGTCGGCGATACTGTTCGGTGGAAGGTCGAACCGGCAACCTCTGGCGCCGCCGGCGGTCAAGCGATTCACCTGATCGTCAAACCATCCGAGCCAGGGCTTGTCACATCCATGGTGGTGACCACCTCGCGCCGCACCTATCATATCCAGATGAAGTCACATCCCACGCAATACATGGCCCGCGTCGGGTTCGAGTATCCCGAGGACGCCGCCACAAAGCTTTCCGACATCAACGCCCGCCTCCAGGCCATGACTGGGCCGGAGGGCGGTGTCGCTCCCGAACAGCTGGCCTTCTCCTATGCCTTGAGCGGAAGCGCTCCATGGCGACCGAAGCGGGTCTATTCGGATGGGCAGAAGACCTACATCCAGTTCCCCCGCGCAATCTCCGGTCAAGATGCGCCGGTCCTGTTCGTCGTATCGGGCGGCCAGAACCGCATCGTCAATTACCGGATGAAGAACGACATGATGATCGTCGACTACAATATCGACAAGGCGATCCTGATATCCGGGGTCGGCTGGAAGCAGCAGAAGATCACGATCCGGCGGGGAGGATAATTCATGCAGCTCCATCGCCTCATTCCGATTGTGATCGCGCTCGGCCTATCTGGATGCCAAACTGCAACCGACGGGCTCTCCACAACTGCTGCACCCGCCGAAATCACCGGGCCAGCCGCCGGTGCCATCGCCGGCGACATGGCTGGACGTTTCGCAGAGCAGGCAGGATCGACGAACACTCCCATCAAACTGCCCAAGGAAACATCCGCATTCTCCGTCGCGCTCGAAGCTGCCTTGAAAGGGTGGGGATTTGCCATCGTCGCTGATGACAAGAGCGCAGGCGCCAAGGATGGACCTAAACCGATCGAGTTGACCTATTCGGTCGCTGCCGTCGATGGACAAGTGCTTGCGAAGCTATCGACTGACACGATGGCGCTCGCCCGAGCGTACTCGGTCAGCAATGGCGTGGCGACGCCGGCAAGCCCCCTTTCCCTCATGAAGCGAAACTGACAGGCGGAAACGATCATGGTCCAATCGCTGCAACTGGGAACGTCAATTCAGTCTGGTGACGAGAAAGGGATGAGGCGCCTCAATCGCGTGCCTCTGTTCGTGGGCATCGCGATCCTGGTCCTTGTTCTAGCGGTTCTCTTTTACGGCCTCTCCTCGCGTGGGCTGAGATTTGGTCAGCACGACCCGAACGACGGTGCTTCTGGCACGCCGGCTTCGACCTTTGCTGATCAGCTGAAGCGAGGTGTCAAAGACGGCATTATCGGTGACCGCGAGGAACAGCCGCCGGTGTTTCAGCCAACCCCGGTCCCCCAGCAACAGGCCGCCGCCCAGCCGGCGGAGGCAGAGCCAAGGGTCGAACCACGGGAGCCGCGCAAGTCTAGCATGGAATCAGACGAGGAATGGAATGCCCGGATGCTTCGCGAGCAGCGAGCGCAGATCTTTCGCGAACAGCAGCGCCAGCGTATGGCGAGCCTACAGGCGAGGGGGGCGGCTCTCGACTCGCCGTTGAAGGTCGACATATCAGATGTCTCGGCCCAAGTGCCGAGCGCCGCATCTGCCGGAGCGCGTCAATCGAACACCTCGTCGAGCGGCGCGCAGGATCTCTATGCAGCAGCGTTAAGAGCGGGTGCTGCGGGTCAGGTCGACCAGAACGGACAAGCGTCCAAGGAAGATTTCTTCAACGCTGATATCAAGGATCTCGGCTATTTGCCCAATCAAGTCGTCCCTCAGCAGTCACCTTACGAACTGAAACGTGGGTCCGTAATCCCCGCGACACTGATATCAGGCATAAACTCCGACTTGCCGGGCCGCATCACCGCCCAGATCAGCCAGAACGTCTATGACAGCGCGTCTGGCCATTACACACTTGTACCTCAGGGCACGAAGCTTCTTGGTCGATACGATAGCAAAGTTTCTTTCGGGCAGAATCGTGTCCTCGTTGTCTGGACCGACATCATCTTCCCAAATGGCTCCACTCTTCAGATCGGCGGGATGGCCGGGACAGACTCGGAGGGTTATGGCGGCTTCAGGGACAAGGTAGACAACCACTACCTCCGGACCTTTGGCTCGGCCGCTCTCGTCGCACTGATCGGGACAGGGATCGACATGTCGATGCCCGAGAGCTCAACTCTTGCCACACAGGACACGGCCTCAGACGCGGCGCGTCGGAATTTTGCCGAAACGTTTGGACGTGTCGCCGAGCAGACGATCTCGAAAAGTCTCAATGTCCAGCCGACGATCAAGATCAGGCCCGGTTACAGGTTCAATGTGCTCGTAGATCAGGACATCATTTTTCCGGCCACTACCAGCAACTGAGATTTCGCTTAGCAAGGTTTACCTCGACGTCGTCACGGCAAAAACACTTGCTTCGGCTTGGAACGGAAACCGCAAACAATATCCTCGCTAATAGTCTCCACAGTTGGCCGAGCTACCATTGCGCTCACCGCGATCAAGCAGAGCCGATGAGCTTCTTCCGTGCGCAAGCATCCTTTCGATGCTTTGGGCCTGCTGTATCCCGTTTCTCTTAGAAAGATACTGGAGGGGGATCATGCTCTCTTCCCGTGTTTTTCCTGACGATGCGATTGATCGATACAGTCCTGGGAAGTGTATCCACAGCTAATGCGATCGCGTATCGAGCGACCTCTTGGCCCAGGATTTAGGATGCGACAGGAATACCGCCGCCCTCTCAATATGATCAGCAGCGCATGTCGGTAAATACCTGACAGCACTACTTTGTTGGGCAAGATCTAGGTCCTGTTGACAAAGTATGGCAACCATATCTTCGCAGCGGCCAGAGCGAGGAATGCTGAGAAGGATTTTCGGGTTTTGTCGTATCGGGTCGCCACGCGGCGGAGCTGCTTGAGACGGTTGAACATCCGCTCGATGCGGTTTCGATCCTTGTAGGCTCTAACGTCGCATGCAGGCGGGTTCTTCCGGTTGGCCTTCGGTGGGATTACCGGTCTGATCCCGTGGACCAGAAGTTCCTCGCGCAGGAAATCACTATCGTAGCCTTTGTCAGCAAGGAACAGCCTCGGTTTGCCGACCGGTATCGCCAGCAGATCAGACACGGCGTTGTAGTCCGATGCTTCGCCGCCTGTCAGGACGAAGCCAAGAGGGCGTCCCTGACCGTCTGCGCGGGCGTGGATTTTTGTCGTAAAGCCGCCGCGTGATCGACCAAAAGCCTCCTGATAAGTCCCCCTTTTGCGCCCGCAGCCTGAGAGTGGCCGCGAACCGTGGTGCTGTCGATCATGTGCTGCCAGTCATCCGTCAGCCCGAGTTCGACCAGGGTCTCAAGGAGAGCATCCCAAACGCCTTGCTCGGCCCAACGGCGGAAGCGCACATAGACGGAATTCCACTTTCCATAGCGCTCATGCATGTCGCGCCAGGGACAGCCAACGCGCAGGACATGAAGCATCCCGTTCAAAAAGCGGCGGTTGTCATGCGATGGGCGAGACTTGCGGCCCCGCTCTCTCGGCAGTAGCGGCTCAACTATCCGCCATTCTGCATCACTCAAATCGCCTCGTCCAAAACCGCCTCCTAAAAAGCAGTGTTGAATCACGCCTCAAGCGATTTTGGAATCGGGGTCAATTGCAGCTGGTGGGCTTTTCGTGTCCAAAGTCTCGCAAATCTCGCCATCGCGGACCTCAATCCAGGCGGATTTCTGATGCTCAGTGCAACGGTCAAATATGGTCCAACTAGGCTGGCCGTCTGCGGTCATAAACGAAGCTATAAAAAGCCCGCCTGCCAATTCAATCGAGAGCTCTGGAAGTCGTCCGAATAACGATACATTTCGAACGCCACGACCGATAAGCGACCGAAAAATCTCTTCCCAACCGTCTTCGTCGCTCCAACTTCCGCACACAATCGAGTTTTCATTTTCAATCCGCCAACTCCACTCGATCATGACCGTGAAGTCGCCTTGTGAATTTCCGGCAGTACCGTCGCGTCTCACTTGGGGTGATAAGCGGCCAAACTCCAAGAAAATCGCGGAGCCATGGCCACGCCAAACCGCCGACAACTGCTTTGTCAAAAGCGCAGATCGATACTTATCGAAAACTTCCAAAGACGTTGGCAACTTGTGCCTCCCCACCCATAAAGGATGGAACTTCCCGATGATCGAGAACTTTGTCAACAGGACCTAGATGGACTTGATATGAGCTTTCTCCGAACTATACCTTTGCCTTCCCGTCTTGTTGCTAGAGTCCGTAGTTGCACCAGCACCCTACCAAATGTCGTCGAGCCCGATTTCCTACGCGGTCGGGACTTTGCGAAACCTGCGATCACAGAGAAAGCACAATGAGCGCCGCTGAAAAAAAGCCGCCTATAACGAAACTTTACGGCGTCATTACCCTGGCGCTGTCTGGAGTACCATTCCTCATATGCTGCTTTTTGGCTATCTACTTAGCTCAAACTGGCAATTTCACGGCCGTTTCAAGTTTAACAAGTAGATACGATTTATTGTCCGTATGTTCGGGACGAACATACGCGCTTATCTCTTCAATTCTGTACATTTACGGTCCGCTCTCCGTAGCTGCATTGCTGTCATATCTAGTCTCGCTGCCCTTGGCCTTCCTGTACAACGGGCCGCTGTTTAAATTTGTGGCTCTTTCATCCGGCGTGTTTAGCGTTCCATTCCTAGCGCTGCAGTTTCCAAGCGTACTGGTCCTATCTCGAATGCCTATTGACGTGATGTGCCGCGAGCATCCGCAGTCTTTGGCGTTGGTTTTGCATATGACGGCACTGTTTGTGGCTAGCTACGTAATTTTCGGAAATTTGGTCATGCTTTTAAAGCTTTCATATAAGGGGACGAGGGGTGAGTGAATCTGATTGGTCGAGGTTTTCGCATAGTCTGAATTTCCTCGGAGCTTTTGCGACGCGTGCAGCGCATCACTACAAGCCCTTGGCGCTACTCAAGCTTGCCGGTCCTTTGGGGCTGGATGCGGCGGGAACCTTGTCCGGTGTGGTCTTTCAAGATGGCGGACTTGACGCCTCTGGCATAAAGCTGACTGGGGCCGTCAGCGGTTTTTTTGGGTCTATGGCGGGCGTGGCCGTAGGGAATGCTGCCGTCACCGCGATATTAAGTTCGGCCACGGTTGCGACAATACCCTTCCAGTTGCCGGTAATGGGCACCGTGGTGGGGGGCGCTATTGCCGTTTGGTTCTTCAGCGAGGCTGGAGGTTTCCTCGCCCAGAAAGCTGCAGAATGGATGGCGGCGAATCACCCGACAAGACCTTCAATGCCGCGGGACAGTTGACCGTGCAGGTCACGACTAGCGATGACTCTACCAAGGTTCAACTGAGCTATGATCCGGCCAATGCCGCTACATGGTCAACCTACCAGCAGAACTTCAACGCGGCAGGGCAGCTGACCTATATCAACCAAACCAACGACAACGGTACCCGCAACACCGTTACCTATGACGTCGCCAACGCAGCAACCTGGTCGCGATACGAACAATACATAGATGGCGCGGGGCGGGTTCTTTATCAGACTAACTACAATGATAACGGCACCTGGGATGCGTACGCTTGGGATGCCACCAACGCAGCCGCGTGGTCGCTCTATATACAAAGCTTCAACCCAGCCGGTCAGTTGACCCTCGTCCAGCAAACAAATGACGACGGAGTACGGTACGTTTTCCACTATGACCCAACTAACGTGCAAAACTGGAGCAGGGTCGAATACACCTACGACTCCGCCGCAAGGATGACGGTCAATTCCGTCTTCTACGACGACGGAACTCGAACAACCGTCGCCTATGATCCGTCCAACAGCCAGAACTGGTCCACAGTACAATACAATTACGACGCGGCCGGTCGGCAGGTAAGCCAAGTCAACAACTACGACAACGGCACCCGGTGGATTTACACCTGGGATGTCACGAACGTCCAACCGTGGTCTTATGTCATCGACATGTACGATGCAGCTGGTCAGAGACCGCAGCAAAACATTTACAGCGATCAAGCGGGCAATTTTACGATAACCGTTTATGAGCCCAATGTCCGTGGTAACGAGTGGAACAGGACGGTCAATGAATATATCAACAACGTCCTTCGGGCATCTTACTATTACTATGATGATGGATGGTACGATCTGACACGTTATTCCACGAGCGGCGCCTTCCAAAGTACCAAATCGTACAATCCCCACGGCGTTGAATATACCAAACACAATGGGCTGAAGGTCCCCAACGGCTCGCAGCATCCAGTTCTGCTCGATCTAGATGCCGATCACCACGTTGATTTCCGGCCAATCAACCTTGCGGACCTTAGCGCATCGACTCGTTTTGACTGGAACGGCGACGGCCTCGCCGATCCAACTGGTTGGGTAGGGCCCAATGACGGTTTCCTTGCGATTGATCTGGGACCCGATGGCGGCGCCGGCGGCGATGGCCTGATTGATCAGGCTCGCGAACTGGCGTTTGCAGATTGGGCGAGCGACGAACAGGTCGCCGCCAACGGAGGCACTGTATCCGACCTTGACGGCCTCCGCCTGGTCTTCGACACCAACCGCGACAATATCCTCGATGCCAATGACGCTCGCTGGAGTGAATTCCGCGTCTGGCGCGACGCCAACCAGAATGGTGTTTCGGACGCTGGCGAGCTGATGACAATGTCAGAAGCGGGAATCAAGTTGATCAACCTGTTGCACACTCCGGAAGGATCGCGGGCTTTTGCCGACGGTTCGGCGATCACAGGCACGTCGACCTACGAGACTGTCAACGGCGAGAAGTACCTCGTTGCCGACGCTACACTCGCTTATAGAGCAGCATGATTGGGTTCAGGATGTTCCATCTCAAAGTAGCTTTGACTACCGCGGTCACCGCGATGTGGCTTGCCACCCTAGCAAGCGCAAGCGAGTTCGATCGGCAGTGCCATAAACTCCTACCTGAAGCCGACAGTTTTTATGATCGTTGCCAAAATGAGGGTGTCCCATTTGGCAGGACATTTTATCCTAGCGGGGGCACGAAAGGTGAGCATGAATCTT
Source organism: Rhizobium cauense (assembly GCF_019511525.1). Classification (GTDB taxonomy): domain Bacteria; phylum Pseudomonadota; class Alphaproteobacteria; order Rhizobiales; family Rhizobiaceae; genus Rhizobium; species Rhizobium cauense. Next base: position 70,017 of record NZ_JAEUAT010000013.1, read on the forward strand.
TCCGCGTGCTGTTTAGCGAAAGTTTCCAGGATTCGCAGTTCGTCATGGGATGCGTGCTGATGGGTAACTTCAGTATTGTCGGCATCTATTACAAGACTACCAAGGCCCCCTTGCCACCAATCAAGCCGGAATACATCCAGGCCGTCGATTTTCAAGGCAATGTGGGCCTTAAGATCGACGGAAAACGTCGCATATTGCTGGCCGTTGAACAAATCGTCACCGACAAAATTCCCGCCCGTTATGAGGCTGGCGTTCGCAACTGTGAAATCGGAGATTTCAACAGGGTGAAACCTCATACAAATAGCGCTTGGTTGGAGCGGGGAGCGGACGGCCGTCCCTCCGGGTTTTGCTATGGTTATGGGGTACCTTGCGAGCTCGCGCCGTATGCCGTGTTTTTCGGCGACGGACGTAACAAGGCGGTATTTATGCCAACCTATAAACTATTTGTCGACGCGGACGGCGCGCTGATGGTCGAGCAGAGTTATCGGGATAAGGCGTGTGCGGGTTGGCATGAAGTTTATGGACCCGAGGCAATCGTTCTCGAGACGTGCGCATCGCGCAAATAGCCGCCAGCTGAATTGATATGTCCTGCCTGCGCATCGAAATGGCTAGTTTGGTCATCTTGGATGGTGGTTGGATAAAGAGCTTGCCCGCGTCACCTGCCGCCGCGGCGCCAGGTGACGCGGGCATCCTGAAGCCTGCTACGTTCGGTAACATCTACCGGTGAGGCAATGTCCGGGGTCAAATCTCGCTTCGCTTGGCACTCCCAACCTATCGGCCTAGACCCTGGCGGATTCTATTGCATAAGGCTCATCATCAGATGAGCAGTATGACGCGCCAACGTCCTGTCCGGCGGAGCATTCTTTAGATGAGAGCAATTGGCCTGATGCCGTGTTCCACTGAATTGTTGTCGATCTCGCTGCAACCGTCGCGCAAAGACCATCCCAGTATTTGGCGATTTGGGTAGCCCTTCGCCCCAGCGGCGACGTGCCAGCAACGCGGGTGCGATGATGGCCCATCCAGACTCGCGCGCCGCAGTGGCGAGCGGTCGCCGGATGCCGCATTCGGGTGATCCCTCAGTTTCGAATAGCTGAGGCTCGACGAGAAAGTACCTGTCCCCCGCGCAAGACTAGGTACAACCATCAGCTTGGTCGTTTGAATCGGACCCCCACCCCGCCCCCGTTGCTTGGAAGAAACTGGATTCCAGCGTTCTCTAATGTCATCCGGATGAGTTTCAGGTTTGCGGTTGTTATCGACGGCAGTTGATTATCGGTCTCCGCCCGCCTTACTGTCGACAGACCCACACTTGCCGCCTCAGCAAGGTTCTCAGCCGTCCATTTAAGAAGAGCTCTTGCCGCTCGAATTTGAGCCCCGGTGATTTCGCTCATTTTTTTCGATTTCTCATTGAAACTTTTTAGTTCATGTGCAACATTATTGTTCACTACGGTCGCATCGGTGTTTGGGCATCGGATGCAGCCTGCCATAACATAAGCTGTCAGGAGCTCGGATCATGGGTGATTCCGACAATAGCAGAACTTTATCTACCGTCACGGTGCCTCTAGCTCGTTCTCCACTCCTCCGGTAGGACGTCGATGGAACTTCGCCAACTATCTCTCTTCAAAGCCGTCGCCGAAGAACTGCATTTCGGTCGTGCCGCTATCAAGATGAATATCGCCCAGCCGGCGCTTAGTAACCACGTCATGGCGCTCGAAAGGGAGTTAGGTTGCCCATTGTTCATCCGCACCACGCGCCGCGTCGAGCTGACCACGGCGGGGGAGACCTTCTATGACCGTGCCGTTCGTATTCTAAGCGAGATGGAATTGACCACGGAATTGACGCGTGCCGCCGGCGGCAGCCGCATCCGCCAGATCAGGATTGGGACCGTCCACCCGGCCACAATGGGTATGCTGCCTCTATTCCTCGGAAAGATAGCTCGCAAGTTTCCCGATGTCCACATCCACATCGCCTCAGGCAACACGGCAGACATTATCCGCGGCCTGGAAACTGGGCAGCTGAACCTCGGCTTCATCAGGCCCGTTGAGAATATTGGGTCGCTGCGCTTCTTCTCCGTTGCCTACGAACGCTATCTTCTGGCGGTTGCCGAGAGCAATCCTTTGGCTTCGCTCAACGAGATCTCAATCGAGGACCTCCGCGATCATAAGATCATTGCCTTCAATCGACAGAACCTCTCGTTTTCCGAGCGGTACTTCAATGAGAAGTTTCAGGAATATGATCTGACGAAGAACGTCGCCTATAGCTGCGACGACACCTACTCGCTGGTCTCTCTCGTCTCTGCCGGTCTAGGGATCGGCTTTGCACCAGAGTGGACGACCAACATCCCGAACCGCAGCTTCTTGCTCAAGAAGGTGAATGGGATCGACTTCAAGATTGGGCTGGGCATCGCTTGGTCGAAGGAAGATCCGACGGCTTCACGGGACGACATTGTGGAGATCGCGAAGTCACTGGTGCGCCGGCGGTGAGGAGGTTCATGGCCAGGCTGCGGCTCGGGCCGCAGCCAAAACTCACTCGGGAGAAACGACAGCAGATGAAGGGACTTGACGCTGCACATTAATGCAACGTGAGGTGCGCCGCGAGAATTAGAGATGTGTGGCGTGGGCGGCGACTTAATGCTTTTACCGCGGTCGAAGCTCGTAACACCTGCAATCAAACAACGTCGCTAGAGTTGCGCACTCATCATATTTGGCTTTTGTCTAACCACGAGGGAGGAGGAGAATGACAGTCCATAACCATGAAGTAAATTCTCGTAAAAGGGTGGGTGCAAATCTGCATTGGAAATAGTTTGATATCTGTGGCCTAAAAAGAAACCAACGGCGGTGGCACCCATTGATGGCGATCACCCGATGGACGCCGTCTCCACAGACTCGTCGATTAAAGCTAGAGAACCTTGGTAACTTCCGAAGCTGAGCGCGTCTCGGCGAAATTGCTGGAAATAAAAGAATGGTTAAAACCGAAGAGACTGCGGTAAGCGATTTGAATCTGCAACCGATTGTCGGCCTCCTAAGGGGTGTGCCTGAACCAGTCATTGAACACCTGACAGTAACGGCGATCCAGCGACATCGCAATCTCATCAACAAAGCAGATACGCTGTTTCATAGAATGCCTCCTCACGTTAAAGCAGGCTACGAAGCTGCCGGAGTCGACCATATAGAATATCTCGAGACGGCAATCGAGATGCATTCACAGATGTTAGCGCTCACCACCCTTCTGGATGTTCTTGGTAGGACGCCGAAGGCCTGACGAACATCATATCAAGCCGCGTCTGATCGCCAAAGCCACTAGTTGCGTGTTGTTGCAGAGATCGTATCGGCGTCTCAGCTCCTCCATCGCCTTTCGGACCGTATTGTATTTTACCTCTTCGACATCGGCGACATCCTGCACCGTTTTGCCCAGTTCAAGCCAGCGTGCAAAGGCCACTTCCTTTGGGCTCAGATAAAAGGGTTCTTCGACCGAGGGGGTCGCTTGCAACGTCTCGATGCGCGAATGGAGCTGCGCTACGGTAGAGGCCGCCGCTATTGCATCGATTTCGTGATCCACTTCCAGCTGGGGTTTGATCGACGCGAACGTGAGCACCGCAGTCCCTCGGTTCGGAAGCGTAATGGGGATGGTTACGCCCGATCTGATATTAAAGTCGGCTGCATCAGCGAAGAAAGCTAACTCGCCTTTAGACATGGATTTCCTATCAGCTTCTCCTGACCATGAAAAAGCACGACGGACCTTCTTTGCCTGCTTGATGACCGGATCCATCGATTTTAGATCACTCTTGAAATAGTGATCTTGCCAGTCAGGATGATAGTTCGAGATCGCGAAAGTCCGACCAAAACGGAGAACAATGTAGGCGTAGCCCGTAAATTCGAAGCGCTCACCAAGATCAGAAAGTGCGGACTTCAGACTATTCTGGTCGCGAGCAATGGCGGTGATGTCAAGTAGTTTATCAAGCCAATGTGCCAAGGCAGTACCCTTTTGGGCGATGAAAGTCCGTGATGGCAAGTTGCCTACCTTATATTTTCTACTGAGACGAGCACCCCCTTCCTGAGGCAAAGAAACTGACTTCGATGGAAACGCGAGCGACCTGGTGCGAAGAGGTCTTTCAGCTCGCGTTCCCTTCTCGGACGCTCGGGTTCATCGAACTGAGAAAGCCGTGAAGTATATTCGCCACAGTCATCATCCACTGACGGAGGAAGGCGGGTTTGGCAACTACACCAGCGCCAGACGAGATTACGCCGGCGCAGTGCAGCGTCTGTGGCCAGCGCGACTTTATGCGAGGTCCTGCAAGATCGACATGCGGCTGTAGCGAAATCAAGCTGAGCGCAGCCGTAGAACCTTCTAACGGAAGAAATCCCGCCAATCCGTCACCTGCGCCGCCTTTGCAGTCTCCAGGATCTCAACGATCTCGATCAACTTTGCTGCGGACATCTCCTGAACCTCGCAGACCTCGTCCGGGGTGAGGACTAGGGCCGTCCAAGTGCCGTCGGCATACCTGAAGGAAAGAAATTTAGGGTTGGTTTCGTCCATGACTGTCGGTCCTCTTGAGCGCGTACAGCAAAACAGCTCAGTGCGCGGAGGTCTACTCGCAAATTTGCGGGTAGTTAGGAACAAAATCCTCCGCGGGTAAGCGGGTGGCCACCTTTGCCGCTCCGGCCGTTTTGGAGGCCGAAGTCATTCGCTACAAATGCGCTGGGAGCGAAGGGTTCTTATCATTGGATCGCCTATCCGACGCCCGGATTCGGCCGGCTCCTGCTCACGAAGGTCTCAATCGAATGCCTGCCGCTCGCATGTAGACGAACGCACTCTACAACAGAGGGTACTATTCCCTTAGGAAGCTGCCATACATTTTGAAACGGTTTCTGACTTGAGTTTGACCTGAACCTGGTAACGAAAGTGCCAGCGTTACAGTTAAATGCTTGACGGGCCATAAACCGTTATTCCTTTACGAACTTGACGAACTTGACGAACTTATCCATCTTTGCCATATAAGTACTTCTGTATGGAGGCAGTGTTATGGCATCTCCCAAAGCAAGACCCACCACCAAAGACAACTCGGCCCGCAGGGATGGACCAGATAGGTCCATGGCTTTCTTTCTGGCGACAGGCGCCGATGCGCTGCCGGAAGGTATGAGCGGCTTCAAAATCAAAGTTCCGGATAGTGCGACCAAAGTCCTGTCCGACAAGCCGAAGCGCGTACAGGCACTCCTGCAGCAATATGGTCAGGCGATTTCAAGGAGTCGAACCGCCGGCAGGCGTGTGAGCTTCCGCGTTGACGTCGATCCAGAAGGCGAAATGGTCGTAACTCCGGTCGAAGACGACGCGTTGCCCACAGCTGCGCTGTCTGAGGAGGACAGCATCGCAGATGCTGGACTTGAGCAAGCTCTTGCTGCGGCCCGGGCACGCGGACGCTCGAAAGCCGCAGAAATCCTCGAGCGCGCCGATATGCTCAGCGCTGACGACTTTGCGCGCCTGCTCGGCACGACGCGGGTGACAGTCAATACCAAGCGGCAAAACGGTCAGGTGCTCGGACTCGACGGCGCCAAGCGTGGGTATCGCTTCCCTGAATGGCAGCTCGATTCCGATGGCAAGCCATTTGCTGCACTCCCTATTCTTCACGAGATGCTCGGTGGGGCCTGGGCGGTCTATCGCTTCCTGGTCCAGCCGCATGGAGAACTGGATGGTCTGACGGGTCGTGAAGCTCTGGAGCGTGGGCGAACTAAACAGGCGATCGCGGCAGCGGAAAGCGTTGGGCGAGATTTCCGGTAAATGGGAAATGCGCTGCCGCCCGCCGGCTTCGAAACAGCACGCCTGCATCTACACGTCGTGGCGTCCGGCTCACGGTTCGGCCGCATCTACCTCGATAGATACCCTGATCCGCTCGGTTTCGGAAAGACACCGAGCCGCTTCAGCGACCCGCGGCGCCGAAAGCCCGCCAATCGCTTTGGTGTACTCTACATGGGCGACACCATCAAAGTCTGCTTTCTCGAAGCCGTGCTGCGAGATCAACGCGATGGCTTGATCGGCGATCTGGCTATTGCCGAGTCAGACCTTCATAACCGACAGTACGCACAGATTGAGGTGATCGCCCCCCTGAAGATGGTTGATCTGCGTGACGACGGAGCGATCAAGATGGGTGTTCCGACGGATGTGGCAAAATCCTCCAAGCAATCCCTTGCTCGCGAATGGGCTGTCGCATTCCATGAACATCGAGATCAGGTCGACGGCATCATTTATCCGTCGAGGCTAAACGGGCACACGAATCTTGCGGTGTTCGATCGAGCCATCGGGAAGCTGAGGGCTGTCGGCGCAACAAGGCTGATACGGGCACCGGGTCTCGCGAATGTACTCGATGACCTGAACGTTGCGATTGTCGATCCCTGATTCATCGCCGCGTTCAGCGTTGCTTGATAAGTCATTTCTGACCGCCGATCCTCGAGAGATCGATCCTGATACCAGCCGCTTCGATATCGCTTGCATCCGAGGGCTCGGCCTCGCTCTTAACCGGCGCATCGTCGGCAGGCTGCGCCTCTGGTGCCTTTACCTCGTCGCTGTGGTTGGCGATAACACCACCTGGATCTTGGGCTTGAAACACGGCTTGCCCCTCGAACTGGCCGGTCTTCCAAGCGTAGACCGCATCGTCGAAGATTTGCGGAAAGACCTCAGCACTTTTGGGGTTGCCGTACCATTTTGTTACGATCCGGAGGATTTTGGCGAACATCGTCGATCCCTTGCGGAGGTTCTCGCAGGGCTCGACCAGATCGGAGGTTATCTCGGAGGTATCCTTTACGCCGACACCAGCCGGAAACTGCGTCACCCCCACTCGGACCACCGCCTGGCCGACATACTGCCGAACGATGCCCATGGCCTCTTCTGGGGTCTTCGGTTTGGGAACGAGGATGAGACGTCCACCCGATCTTACGGTGACAGCGAGCGGCTCGCCGGAGCCGACCGCAGACACGAACTGCTCAACAATAGCAGGCTTGAGCGCCGGATCGGCGCACTGTTTGATAAAGGCAGCGTCCATGACGATGGCTCCAATGATCAGGTGTTGAAAGACATCACGAAAGGCTTGCCGAACAGCCGAGCCCACGCTTCTGTGGTGGCGAATTGAATGGCGATGATGGATGTTCCTCTGGTCCACCAGCCATTCCCCACCGCGACGATCAGATCAGGATCATGAAGCATCGACTGCAGGATGGGCCAAATGATCAACTGCTCGTAGCAGATGAGTGGGGCCAAGCGCTGGCCGCCAACTGATACGATCGGATTTGCAAAGAAGTCCGCTCGGGCTCCGCCGCTCCTTCCAATCAGAGGCAACCAGGGCTGCCACATCGAGCCAGGCACTGGCATGCGCTCGCGATAGAGGATCTCGCTTTCGGTGGACGAGACGCGTACCAACACATTGTCATAGCCTTCCGGCTCGACGACCGCCGCTCCGGCAATGACGTCCACATCAGTCCCCGTGAGCTGCTGTTGCCACAGGCGATCGACCGATGGCGTCCAAAACCCGAGGGCGCTTTCAGGCAGGAGCATGTGGGCGGCATCGGGCCTGCGTTGCGCGCGCAGCGTTGCAGCAAGGCCACTATGCCGGGTAAGACTGCTGTCGCGACCAAGACTATCTCCCAGCTGCAGGTCGACGCCCTGCCATCCCGCCTCTAGTTTGGGAGCGGTCCAGAATGCGGCGGACCAGAGCCAGAAACCTACGAGGGCCATGGCTGCAGCCGGTCGATAGCGTGTCGTCATGATCGCAAGACCGGCTGCAACTGCCGCCAGTCCCGCCCATCCCCATCCTGGAAAGACAACGCCGGCGGCCGTGACCGGATGGGCCCAACCGATAATGCCGAAGGGTGGGATGGCCATGAGGATCATCGCCACCAGATATCGCAGGGCTTTCCGGGGCCCCGACTGGCGCGACCACAGCACGACATGAACGAAAACGAAGCCGCTTGAGGCGACGATACACAAGATCAGTCCCGGCCAGATGTCCGATTGATAGAAAGCGGCCACGCCTTGTGGGAGACCACGCGACGCCGCCAAAAAATAGGCTGCAGAAACAAGACCGGCGGTTCGGCGACTGCGTGCGAGCGACCAGAGCGCGGGAAAGGCAATTGCTGCTGGAAGCGCCAGCACGTGTCCGCTCCAGGCGATATATCCTGCCGCTGCAGAAGCCACAGCGAGAGAAAGAGGCTGGAGCCAATCATGGCGCATAGGTGAGCACCTGCTTTGCAAGGCCGAGGACACCGGAGGCAGGGACCGGCCCGAAGTACCGCGAGTCCCACGACCCGGGAAATGGCGAGTGCAGGAACAGGAAGCCGGATGGAATCGTCCCTCCCGAATAAGGGCGCAGCCGCCGCCCCAATCCGTCCTGAGCCACGAGGTTGGAGTTCGCGATCCGCCTTCCATCGATCGTGATGGCGCTGGCGACATCAATGCGTTGACCGGCAACTGCCGCCACCGTCTTGATGAGGGGACCAAAGCCGCCTGGGCATAGGCCCCAGCGGAGGTAGCCTCGCTTAACCCCCTCCGAAATCGCATCGGTCTGAGGCGGGCAGACGAACACCATATCGCCGACCTGAACCGGACGATCGAGGGGCGCGACACGCCACAATCCGAGCGGTTCGCTGGGTGTGGTGTTGATCCGCAGGCCGCCAATGGTGCCGCTGATAATCACCACCACGGCAGCGCCGGTTGAGGTCGCGAGAAGGGCGAGGGCCGAACGTCTTCGGCGAGCAACGGCAGGGGTGGAGGAGATATAGGACCTCATTTCAGCGACAAGCCTTTCGTCTGGCTCTGCCGCATGGCTTCCGCCTGTTTCAGCGCCACAGCTGTCCGTTCATGCGCGGCCAATTGCTGAACAGTCCGGATCGTGTCCCAAGCCGACCTCAGCTCTTGTCTCTGCGCCGGCTGCATTCCCGCGGACGCTGCCTCGAATGCCTTCCCGTCCGCGGTCTTTGCCGCAAGCGGCAGGAAGGTCCGTTCTCCGAAGCGTTCCGACACTGCCTTGGCAAAACCTTCAAGCTCGGCCTTCACCATTTTGTCCGCCAGGGCGAACTCGAGACCGGCGGGGATATCGTTTCGATCGATCGCATCGCGCACGCGCTCGAGCACCTGCTTTGCCGATGCGGAGAGTGCCGGAATGTCGAGCGAGAGCTTGGTGCGGACCGCGCGTTCCTCATCCTCATAGCGGCTGGCCGCCTCTGCGCGCTTTGCAATGAAATCCTGCAGATCGCGGGCGAGAGCCGGCGCGTTGACAAGAGCAGTATCGCGCGCCTGCTTCTCGGCGCTGCCGGCGAACAGCCCCGTCTTCCCCTTCAACGCGCCGAAGCTTTCCGGCTGCTCTGCAATCCGCACAATTGTCGTTGCGGCAACCGTCCCATTTGCCAGCATGGCATCGACATTGACTGCCTTGAAGGCGGCCTGCGGATCCGCAAAGACGTGATTGAAGCGAGCGGAAACCTCCTGCCAGCTATCCTTCAGGCCAGCGTCGGCTGAAAGCCTGTCTTCGACCGCCTGACCGATCGATCTGGGGAAGGTCGTTGTACCTGAGACCATGGGTTTTGCCTCCTTGATTGCAGATGATGTTGAGGCCGCCGCCTTCCTTTGACCAAGACCGAGCTTCGCTGCGGCGGCGGCAAGGCGCGCGCCGAGCTCGGCAAGTTTCGACGATTGACGGACGGTCCATTGGATCTGATCGTGCGCGATCGTGCGGGCGACGTTCATGAGATGGAGGCCACGTGCCTCGGCAAAGCGCAGCGCGGCGCGATAGTGCGAGGCGTCCTGGTAATCGAGCGTCGTTTCCTTCGATCCAGAGCGCGAGAGCCGCTCATGAAGGCGGGCCATCGCCAGCTCCTCGATCGGCACGACCTTCCAGGAATTCCTGTCGACCTCTGTTCCGTCGGGAAGCGTGACGCGTTGCGATCCGACGTGCTTGAGGCCGATACGATCACCGATCTCGGCTTTCGATTCATCCATCGCCCGCGCGAGGTCCACACCCCAGACGGTGCGCGTCTGACCATCAGAATAACCGAGCGTCACGTAGTAGCTGCCCCGGTTGCCGGGCTTGTGCTCGTAGGGCGCTTCGCCGTGGGCGATCAGCACGCCGCCACGCCGTTGCGCGAACTCTTCCAGCCCGACATAGAGCTCCGCCGTCTCGCGGTGGCGGGTCATCGCGACATAGGAGAGGTGCCGGTCCAGCGTGCTCGACGCCAGCACCTTGACGCGATCGACGGTGGCGCCCTGGCTCTTGTGGACCGTGGTGGCATAGCCGTGATCGACATTGGCGTAGAAGCGCTGTTCGATGACGACATGGCGCCGATCGTCGCCATCCCGGATCTCTGCAACGATCCGCCCTGGCTGGGCCTCGACCACACGCGCTAACATGCCGTTCTTGACGCCGATCGACCCTTCATTCTTCAGGAAGACGATCTGATCGCCGGCCGAAAAATGCCTCGTTCCGTCTTCCGACTTGAACGCATGGCCAACCTCGATCACGCCCCGGTCGACCAGCTTGCCGCGCGCCATCTCGTTCAACAGCCGCACATCGACACGACGATGGGCAAGGATCAGGGTCGTCTTCGTCGGATCGTATTCACGGTCCCAGTCGGCGATCAAAGAAGTGATCACCTCATCTTTTGTCCACCCGGTCCGCACAAAATTCCGCTGCGTGTAAGCGTCGAGCGCAGCTGACACGTTTCCTCGCGCCAGATCGAGTGAGGCATCGCGCATCCATTGTTCGCGCTGGCGGTAGATGGTCCCGAGTTCCGCATAGCCGATCCGCTCGGAGATGGCGCGGAAGGCAGCACCGGCTTCGATCGGCTGCAGCTGCTCGGGATCTCCGATCAGGACGAGTTTGGCCCCCCTCTCCGTGACAGCATCAACGAAGCGCGCCATCTGCCTGGACGAGACCATGCCGGCCTCGTCGAGGACGAAGACGGTATTCTCATCGAGTCGGTCTCGCTGCTGATCCCATCGCAGTTCCCAGGCTGAGAGCGTGCGGGAGGCGATGCCGGCTTCTTTCTCCAATCCTTCCGCCGCCTTGCCCGCCAATGCACCGCCAACGACGCGGTATCCGGCCGCTTCCCAGGCTTCGCGCGCCGCCTTCATCATCGTCGTCTTGCCGGCGCCGGCGCGGCCGATCACGGCGGCGATCCGCTCTGAGCCAGTAACATGTTCGATCGCGGTCTTCTGCTCATCCGACAGGCGATCATGATGAGAGAATACGCCGTTCAGGACCGCTGGCTTGACGGCATGAGAGGATCGCTGCGACAGCCATAGCGCCTCATTGGCCATCTGCGCTTCAACGCGGATCAGCTCCCGTGTCGTGTACTTCGCCGCTGACCTGACGCCAGTGACAAGATCCATACGTTCACGGTCGAGCCGTAGCGTCTGCGGGCTCTGCAGGATCCGCGCCATCAAGTTCTGGAAGAGGGCCGCATCGTCGATATAGCGGTAGAGGACCTTGGCGACATCGCGTTCCTCGAAGACACTCTTCTCGCGGGTGATGAGGTCGAGCACGATCTCCGGATTGCGCTGGATGCGCCGCGCGTTTTCAGCGCGGCGTCCCTCCTGCAGCTCCAACCGCTCGAGCGTGACCTTTTCCTCTCCGCCCTCGCCCTTCCGCTCGATCGCTTTCGTCCCGACGCCGAGATGGATGGTCGGAGCCAGCTCGATCCCTTGCTTCTCGAAGGAGCGCCCATCGACACGAATATCAAGACCGGCGAGTGCCAAATGCCGGTTCTGGATCGCAAACCATCCATCCCGAAAGACATTGAAATCGTCGGCTCCGCCAGCCCAAAGCTCATAAACGATCTTGCCGGCATCGTTGCGAAGAGGATTGCCGTCAGATCCTAAGACCGCGACCTTCTTGCCGCCGAACCCATCCTCGGTCAGTGGCCGCAAGGTGGTCATCAGATGGATGTGCGGATTATCAGGAGCATCGTGAAAGACCCAATCGGCGACCATGCCCTGGGCGGTGATGTACCGTTCTACGAAGTCGCGGACGAGGGCGATGTTCTGATCGGCGGTCAGCTCGATCGGCAGGGCAATGGTCACATCCTTGGCAAGCTGTGCATCGGAGCGCTTCTCGAATGCCTCGACCTTGTTCCAGAAAGCTTCTGAGGCGCCGGCGACCGAACGATCGGCGATCATTTCCTGCAGCCATTCCGGAGCGTCCTCGGGAATGACGAACTCCTCATGCAGCAGCCCCTGCTTGCGGGAATAGTCGATCGTCCTGGCTTCTCGCTCGAACTCCATCTTGGCGCAATGCCGGTAGGCCGCCGACAGCACAGCGCTGCGGCCGGAGCCGCGGGCAACGATGCTGACGGAGAAATGCGGGACGGCCACGAGTAGAATTCCCCTTTACGCAAATGATTTCAATCAGTTCGAAGATAACGGCGGCCCCGCCAGGCCGCTCTTGCGAGCACGTCGCGTCAGCGACGTATAATTGCGCCCTTGGATCCGCTTCTTCGAAACGGCGGGATCATTCGCCAAAAGCTGGCGCTTTGGCGAGGTGCAACATTGCACCTTTCCAGCGGGAGAAATTTCGGGGCAGGGTTCATCTTGATCGAACCGTCAGCAACGAGGAAGCCACGCCCATGAAGAAGCCAACTGCCAAAATCCGGGAAGAAATTGCTCGCCTGCAGGAGAAGCTGAAGGAAGCGGAAACACGTGACGCCGAGCGGATCGGTCGGATCGCGATACGGGCAGGGCTCGGAGAGATCGAGATCGAAGAGGCTGACCTTCTGTCGGCATTCGAGGAGATAGCCAGCCGGTTTCGCGGCGACACGAAACCGGCTCCGGGACGCAAGCCTGCGACCACGCCGCCGAACGGCGCTGGCGAGGCTGCGGGCCAATCTGCTGAGGCTTGAGCGGATGCAGAAGATGACGGCGAGCGAGGCTCGCAAGAAGGACGCGCGGGAGAAGATCGAGCTTGGTGGCCTGATCGTCAAGGCGGGCCTGCGCTATGAGAAACGTGCGCTGCTACTCGGACTCCTGATCGATGCCAGCGCACGGATCAAGTCTGACGAGGCGGAGCGAAGCCGCCTGAGTGAACTCGGTGCGAAGGCATTTGCCGATGACGCTTAGGAAGATCCTTGTCGCAAGCATTCCGGCCATTGCCATGATTGCCATTTGCTTGAGCCTCCCCGGTATCGAACGGTGGCTCTCGGCGTTCGGCACGACCGATCAGGCAAAGCTGATGCTCGGGCGAATCGGGCAGGCATTGCCCTATGTGCTCGCCGGCGCCTGCGGTCTCCTGTTTCTCTTCGGAACCAGGGGGTCGATCAACGTCAAGGCGGCTGGTTGGAGCGTCGCCGCGGGCGGCCTCGGCGTGGTCGTCGTCGCAGCGATCAGGGAGGGGTCGCGCTTGCTGGCGTTTGCCGAGCCAGTCCCCACGGGAAGGACGCTTCTGTCCTATGCCGATCCTTCGACCATCACAGGAGCGGGCGCAGCACTACTTACCACCGTCTTCGCGCTGCGCGTCGCCAGGATGGGCAATGCGGCGTTTTCGCGAAGCGAGCCGCGACGCATCCGTGGCAAGCGCGCCCTGCACGGAGAAGCGGACTGGATGACGATGCAGGAGGCGGAGAAGCTCTTTGCGGAAACGGGCGGCATCGTCATCGGCGAGCGTTATCGTGTCGATCGGGACGATCCGGCGACGAGGGCGTTTCGACCGGGTGAGCCGACAACCTGGGGCAAGGGTGGCTCCGCGCCGCTGTTGTGTTTCGATGGCTCGTTCGGTTCGTCGCACGGCATCGTCTTCGCCGGTTCGGGTGGCTTCAAGACCACCTCCGTTACGGTCCCCACCGCACTCAAATGGGGCGGCTCGCTTATCGTCCTCGACCCGTCCAACGAGGTGGCGCCAATGGTGATGGAGCACCGGCGCAAAGCGGGCCGGCGTGTCATCGTCCTCGACCCGAAAAAGCCAAGCTCCGGCTTCAATGCGCTCGACTGGATCGGTCGCCATGGCGGCACCAAGGAAGAGGATATCGCCGCCGTGGCGTCATGGATCATGAGCGACAGCGGTCGCGCCACCGGCGTCCGCGACGACTTCTTCCGTGCATCCGGTCTCCAGCTTCTGACGGCGATAATCGCCGACGTCTGCCTTTCCGGACATACCGACGCGAAGTCCCAGACCCTGCGCCAGGTCCGCGCCAATCTGTCGGAGCCTGAGCCGAAGCTCCGTGCGCGCCTACAGGAAATCTACGACAACTCGGCATCCGACTTCGTGAAGGAAAATGTCGCCGCTTTCGTCAACATGACGCCGGAAACGTTCAGCGGTGTCTATGCCAATGCGATCAAGGAAACGCATTGGCTGAGCTATACGAACTACGGCGCACTGGTGTCGGGGTCGAGCTTCCCCACCGATGCACTGGCGGACGGCGAGACCGACGTGTTTATCAATATCGATCTCAAGACCTTGGAGACCCATGCCGGGCTGGCGCGCGTCATCATCGGCTCCTTCCTCAACGCAATCTACAACCGGGATGGAGCGATCAAAGGCCGGGCATTGTTTCTCCTCGATGAGGTCGCAAGGCTCGGTTACATGCGGGTGCTGGAGACAGCGCGTGATGCCGGCCGAAAGTACGGAATCACACTGACGATGATTTATCAGTCGATCGGCCAACTGCGGGAAACCTATGGTGGGCGCGACGCGTCCAGCAAGTGGTTCGAGAGCGCCAGCTGGATCTCGTTCGCCGCGATCAACGATCCGGAAACTGCCGACTACATCTCGCGTCGGTGCGGCACGACCACGGTCGAAATCGACCAGGTCAGCCGCAGTTTCCAATCGCGTGGATCGTCTCGGACACGCTCGAAACAGCTTGCCTCGCGGCAGTTGATCCAGCCCCACGAAGTCCTGCGCATGCGCGCTGACGAGCAGATCGTCTTTACGGCGGGCAATGCGCCGCTGCGATGCGGCCGCGCGATCTGGTTCCGACGTCCGGACATGACGTCGTGCGTGGGGAAGAACAGGTTTCAGCAACGCGAAGCGGATGTCGACGAAGCTGTTTCTCCCGAAACAATCTGAGCGCAGGAGGATCGTCGATGCGATACTGGGAAGCCTGCGAGGCACAGGTTACGGCAGACGAGGCCATCGAAGAATGCCGCATCCACGAAGTCGCGGCTGCGGTCCGCGACGACGAAAAGGCATTGGTCGATGAAGCCACCGGCGAGGTCATCGCCCATGCCGACGAAGAGGGTGAATATTATGGCGCCGATATCCTCGGATATCTTGGGTAATGAAGGCTGCCGCAGTGCAAGCGAGAGGATCGTGACCCGAATGGGCGAAGACCGCTTGCGGGCTTCGTTCGCCTCGGCGAATAGAGCCGTGCGCCGAAGGCGGATCGCCCAAAACCTGATGTTGCGAACGCTTCACCGGATTGAATCGATCACGCGGAACCGATTCATAATTGTCGTTGGACCGCAAACTCAGCACGCGCGATTCTTAGTCATGATCGCACAGCCCTATCAGCTCTACGTCGAACGCAGAGACCGCGCCAAAAACATGGCTCGCTACTATGCCATGTCGATCGACGCCAACCTCTTTGGTGAACTTTGCCTGACCCGGCGATGGGGACGGATCGGCACCAAGGGCCAGACGTTGATCCACCATTTCGAGCGGGAACAGGATGCCGTGGTCCTCTTCTTGGAACTGACCCGACAGAAGCGTGCCAGAGGCTATCGAACGAGATCATCGGCAGTCGCCGTATCCGATAGTTCGGCACATGCATCCGGAATCGAGCTGGGATAAAATCATTGAAACGAATTTTGGCGGGAGTCGCCACTTCTGTTCAAAGGTGCGAACCGGGATGTAAGGAAAGGAATCTGATCGATGGCGCTTTCGAGTGTCGCCTTCAGCCCAAGATTTGAGTTGTGTTTGGCCCTGCGCTTACGACTGACCAGATGTAGGCACGGCGAAACGCCGGCTCACCATTTCCTCGTTTCGTATCCGGGGCAAGGGGCGCTCCCAGCTGAGACAGCCACTATCGACCGCTCATTGAAGCAAGGAGTATGTTAGATTCCACTCACTCCGGCTTGGGAGGGCTAAATGTGGGGGCCCTCGATTGCATTCACGTCTCTTGTCAGCTTGGCGGCGTCTAGCATTGGGGCTGATCTTCCTCCGTTCCATACCTCAATCTTCTCTGAAGGTGTCTCGGTGTCCTTATCGGTGCGATCTGTCACCGCGTCTCGGTCTCGGGAATATGACTACGATGTCACTATCGGCCTGACGGAGCGGCTGAGGAATGGCAGGACCATTTTTATCGACCATGGAAATCATCACGCGCGGGTCAAGTGTTTGCCCGGGAAGGTCTTCGTGGGTGGCAAGGAGTACCACCCGCTTCCAAGTCAGGCGACCCGCGACTGGAAGGAGGACCTGGTGGAATCGCTATGCACTGGTCCGGCGTCATAGTCCGCAATTTCGACCACGCATCCTCGCGGCTTTTATGCCTTTGTTGGGCCCAGGGCCGGTTTTAATGGCCTGGGCCCTTTTTCACTTAACCTGCGTCACGGTCAGCTTGCCATCAACGCGCTCGGCAACGAACTCGATGCTCTTGCCTTCCTTCAGTTGTTCCAGAATGGCCGAATCCGTGACCCTGAAAACCATAGTCATGGCGGGCATGTCGAGGTTCTTCAGGTCCTCATGCTTGATGGTGACCTTCTGCCCCTTGGCGTCGACCTTGTTGACGACGCCCTTGGTAAACTCCTGCGCGAATGCTCCAGCAGCGGCGCTGATGGACAGCAGGGAGGCCAAGGCGAGTTTAAGTGCGATCTTCATTGTTAGTCTCCTTTTGAGGGGCGGTTACTTGGCAGCGACAGTGACGTCGCCATGCATGCCAGCCTCGTAGTGGCCGGGGATGAGGCAGGCGAACTTGAAGTCGCCGCCGGATGTGAACTTCCAGATGATCTCGCCGGACTCACCGGCTGCCAGGCGAATTGAATTCGGGTCGGCGTGTTCCATCTCAGGGAACTTCTCCATCACCTTCTTGTGCTCCAGGATTTTATCCTCTTGGTCGAGCACGAACTCATGGTCGGTTTCACCCGCGTTCTTGATGGAGATTTTTACCGTCTGGTCCTTGCGAACCTTGATGACAGCAGGCTGGAACAGCATCTTGCCGTCTTCGGTCTCTTTCATGGTGACGCGGATGGTCTGCGTGACCTTTGCCTTATCGCCAGGTTCGCCGACCGCCATCTTTTCCCCGTGTCCGCCAGCGTGGTCGCCAGAGGCAAGGGCAGGGCTGGTGATGGCCGCAAGAGCAACTGCAAGTGCGTAGATTTTCATGTTTGTTCCTTTTGTTACTGTGAATATGCGTCAGCCGTGCTTCATCGGCTTCGGCGTGATGGTGGTGTTTGCGTCTTTGGCTTTGGGAGCGTCCGGCAGTTCGCCAGTCCACTCCCAAGCCTGGGTCCCGGGCGGGTTTTCGTACCAACCCGGATCGGAGTAATCGTCCGCCGAAATGCCTTCACGGACTTTCACGACCGAGAACATGCCGCCCATCTCGATGGGGCCGTGAGGACCCCAACCGGTCATCATGGGAATGGTGTTCTCGGGGATGGGCATTTCCATTTCGCCCATGTCGGCCATGCCTTTGGTTCCCATCGGCATGTAATCGGGCTGCAGCTTGCGGATTTTCTCGGCGACCTTGGACTTGTCGGCACCAATGAAGGTCGGGATGTCGTGGCCCATCGCGTTCATGGTGTGATGTGACTTGTGGCAATGGATTGCCCAGTCGCCGAGGTACTTGGCATCGAACTCGTAGGCCCGCATCGCCCCGACGGGGATATCGATGCTCACCTCCGGCCATCGCGCCTCGGGTCGCACCCAGCCGCCATCGGTGCAGGTGACCTCGAAGTCATAGCCGTGCATGTGGACCGGGTGGTTCGTCATCGTCAGGTTGCCGACGCGAACACGCACACGGTCGTTCTTGGAAACGACAAGCGGGCTGATGTCCGGGAAAATCCGACTGTTCCAGCACCACATGTTGAAGTCGGTCATTTCCATGACCTTGGGCACATAGGTGCCGGGATCGATGTCATAGGCGTTGAGCAGGAACACAAAGTCCCGGTCGACGCGCATGAACTTCGGGTCCTTGGGGTGGATGACGAAGAAGCCCATCATGCCCATCGCCATCTGGACCATCTCGTCCGAATGTGGGTGGTACATAAAGGTGCCGGACTTCACGAGATCAAACTCGTAAACAAAGGTCTTTCCGACAGGTATGTGAGGCTGCGTCAGACCGCCAACGCCGTCCATCCCCGATGGTAGGATCATCCCGTGCCAATGAATGGTCGTATGCTCGGGCAGCTTGTTGGTGACGAATATACGAACACGGTCGCCCTCGACGGCCTCGATGGTCGGTCCCGGGGATTGTCCGTTGTAGCCCCAGAGGTAGGCGGTCATGCCGTCTGCCATCTCTCGCTCCACCGGCTCGGCGACAAGATGAAACTCCTTGACGCCATTGTTCATCCGATGGGGAAGCGTCCAGCCGTTGAGGGTGACCACCGGCTGATAATCGGGGCCCGAGGTTGGGTGCAGTGGAGGCTGCATATCGGCCGACGCCATTGCCGGAGCGTCCGGAAGGCCCATCGCAGACGTCTTGGTCCAGGCTCCTGCTGCCATCAGGGCTGCACCAGCGCCAAAAAGTTGTCGTCTATTGAACATCTGAGTGTCCTTTCTCAATGAGCGCCGCCGCCGCTTTCGGAGGCCGAAGCAACCTCCGTCTCGGCTGCCGCCGCAGACGAGCCGCCGCCGTAGACAGCGGGGGCAAGGTTCGCGTCGGCCAGCCAAAAATCTCGCTTGGCGTTGACGGAAAGCAGGATGGAATTGATCTTGTCCCGAGTGTCGGTGAGCAATTCGAACGTGTTGGTGATCATGCCGTTGTAGGTGAGCAGCGACTCTTCCTCGACCTTGGTACGCAGCGGCACGACGTTGTTGCGGTAGTGCCGGGCAATGTCGTAGTTGGCGCGGTAGGCCTCGTAGGCTGATCTCGCCTCCGAACGCACATTGACGGCTTTCTCCGCCAATTGGTTCGCGGCTCGCATGTAGCCAAGCTCGGCCTTGCGCATCCGGGCCTTGCCGGTGTCGAAGATAGGGATCGCGAACTCCAGCTCGCCAGCGGCGGTGGTTTCCCACTTCTTCTTGCCGTCCTCCTCGACTTCGCGTTCGGCCTCGAAGCCTGCCAAGACTTCCAGGTCGGTGACGTAGCGGGTGGCCTCGGTCAGGCCATAGGATCGTGCGGTGGCCTCCAGCTCCAGGCGGGCGACCTGAAGATCAATACGGTTTCTGAGGGCTTCGGCTTCGATTGCGTCGCGCTTGGCAAGCGACCGTGGCAGCGCCGGGAGACTGTTCGGGACCTGGAAGTCGACGTCGGTGCCCCACAGGCCCATCAGTCTGGTGAGTTCCTCCTTGGCAAGACGCGCCGTCAACCTTGCCTTCGCGGTTTCGCCAGCCAGCTCGGCAACAAAGACATGCTCGCGAGCTTGGCCTCCCTTGGTCATTGCGCCTGTTTCACCCAGCTTTTCGGCGAGTTCCGACGCTGCGTCGGCGGCAGCTTGCGCTCGTTGCAGCTGACCGACATTTTCCCATGCCGCGACGGCATTGATCCAGGCACGACGGGTTTCCGCTGCGAGCTGCAGGGTCCGGACGGCAGCGTTCAGCTGAGCCTGCCTGAAGCGAGTGTCGGCGATCTCGATGTCCCGCTTCCTCGTCATTAGGGCGAGAAGGTTTGTGGTGATCGCCCCCTCGATTGTGCGGAATGCCTCAAGTTCCGGCGCACCAATGCCCGAGAAGCCGATAGAGACTGTAGGGTTCAGCAGCATCGTCGACTGCCAGGCATCTGCCGCGCTGTCGCCGAGGTCGGCGTAGGCTGCCTGCAGGCCCTTGTTGTTGATGAGCGAGACTTGGACGGCCGTGTCGGCGTCCAGCACCTTGCTCCGGCTCAGGATCGTCTTGACATGGGCAGAGGTTGCCTGGGCCTGCTGTTGATTTTGGACCCAGACAGTCTGCTTGGCGGTGGCACCACCAACCTTGGCGGAGACCGTGGAAAAGCCCGCTTCCTTTCTGGCGTATTCGGCACTGCTGACGCAACCGGCCAGAACCAGTGGAATAGCTGTCAGGACTACCGCTCTCTTGATGGCGTTCATGATTGGTCTCCGTTCTTCGGAGACAATTGTTCGTTCTGTTGCCGCCACGGCTTCGGATCGACAGGCTGGCGGGCAACGAAGCCAGAAATGGGCGAACGGTATCGAAGAGGACGCACCGAGTACGTCTGCTGGACGTCCGCCGACGCAATAACATCGGGAGGCGTGGATGCGCAGCCGCCAATCAAAAGGGGCAGCCCCACCACAAAAAGGGAAGGTTTCATTTTGAAAAATCCGAATAGCAGAAGTCGACCGGCAGGCGCGGCTGTCGCCACGGCATGCCTTCCGGACCCGTCAGGACGGGCTAATCGCTATTCAGATATTAGGCGGTCGATACAGAGGCGGCAGCTCGCCAACCACAGTTTGATCGTTGACGAACTGCCGGATCGAAGACACGACGGGTCCGCCGAAGTCGTGAGCTTCACAAACAATGCCAAAGCCGCCGCAGAAATCCTTGCAGCACGGCTGTTTGGAGAACTGGTCGTCATCGCCCGTGGATGACCCGTGATCATGCTGCTGGGAAAAATCTTGAGCCGCCGCCCGATCACCGGACATCGAATGATCCTGACCGGGCATGCCGTGATGATCGTGAGACATGGCACTATGGTCGTGCCCGCTCGCGGACGGCAATTCAGGGAACGCCGAGCCATGCATGGCGGCATTTGCGTTGGACAAGGTGTACCCTGCCAGCGATACGATGATCACCAGCCGCACGAATATGAGCAGTTTGCTCAGTGCGATTCGATACATTTTGCCCATTCCCAAGAGCTACAGCCAAAGCGGCCCCGCTTCAATTGCGCTGCCGAACGTTTCAAAGATTCGCGACCATTGTGAGGCAGTAATGGGGGCGTGTACGGCTTGCCACCGTTGGAAGGTCAACATCTATTTTGCTGAACCGCCTGCAATTTCGGACGGCAATGAGTTTGAGGGAGGGCACCCCGGCTTTTTGAAAACCAACCCTCCGCTGTGGCCTCCCACTATCCTCCCAGGAGAAGAGGATAGGAAGAGACTAGGACTAACCGCTTTCCTCGCCATCGGACTTAGGTCCAATCGTCGAATTCCTTACGTCAACGAACAATGCGGTTAGCGTCTGACTTGACGGTCCAGGTAACCGGATCGTCTGTGCGGGGAAGGATAATCCGGTCGATTGTAGCGTCCCGCTTGATCAACGTATGCCAGGCGGCCGCCGTGAAGTGCATCGCGACCATAATTAGGATCACCTTCGATCCGATGACATGAAACGGTGCGACGGAGAAGGTCAGATAGCTGGCGACGAAACCAAGTGCGGCTTGCCCGATTATCGCGGCATAGAAGGCAAAGTGGAGAGCCTTTGCGAGCAGGTCCGCACCCGTCTGCGGTATCGCTGGTGATGGCGGCCGCATAATCCTCAGGAGAAGCCGCAGGACCATCAACCCGCCGATGGCAATCCCCGCATAGTTGTGGATCAGGTGCTGCAGCACGTCGTCCGCCGACGGCTGCACGCCCATGTGCACCGCGTGATGGGTCCGCTCAATACTACCTCCAGTCAGGTACTGTAGTGGCAGTAGTCCTGCGATCACCCAGTGCAAGGCGATCTGATAACCCCTGTAACCTTTGCGCATTCGATCCTCCAATTGCCGTGGAGGATGCCGTGACTCTGTAAAAATTGGGTATCAACCCCCGTACTCCCTGCTTGCTTTCCAAGCTTGCCAGCCCATATCGCCATCAGGAACAAAATTCTGCTTTCGCCATTTGGATGCGAAAGGGAAATTCACGGTGAGCCGTATTAGTAGCAAAATCGCCCATGCCATAGTGGCCCTGGCGTTGAGCTTGATGGTGATCGCGGCGATGGCCCCGTCGGTGAACGCCGGCTCGCTGGGCGGGCAGTGCTTGCATGCCTACTCAGGCTCACATGATGAAAAGCCGCATCCGGACACGATACATGTAGTTGCATGCTGCAGTGACATGCATTGCTGTCCGCTTATTCCGAGCGTCCTTCCAGCCGAGACGTCGTTGCGGTTAGACGACGTCCTTTTTGCGGGACATAGGGCAGCAAGCCCGCTCCTGTTGATCAGGCCAATCGATCCGCCACCGAAAGCCTTCGCGGCCTGACGTTTCGATCAACCCAATCCTTGGAGATTTCCGATGAAAACGAAGTACCTTTTGACGGCTTTCGCCGCGTCTTGCCTGTCCTTGGCAGCGATTCCTGCTGTTGCCCAGGAAATGACCTATCCCGAAAAATGCAAGGGGATGGACATGGCCCAAATGAATACCTCGTCCGGCGGCGGGACGAAGATGGACATGTCCTCTGGCGGCGACATGAAGATGGATATGCCCATGGACAAAATGGGCGATTACCAGAAGGCCGTGATGGACGGCATGAAGTCGATGCACGACGACATGATGACGGGGATGATGCAGAAAGACCCCGATGTGGCTTTCGTTTGCGGGATGATCGCCCACCACATGGGTGCGATCAACATGTCCGAGGCCGAGCTGAAGTACGGTGACAACAAGGCGGCGAAGGACATGGCGAAGAAGGTCATTGCCGCGCAAAAAAAAGAGATCGCGTACATGACCAAGTGGGTCGAGAAGGAAGCCAAATAGGAGGCGATCATGCACCACCAATCGGAAGAGATGAAGCGTTGCATCGAGACCTGCCTGGCTTGCTACCAGGAGTGCCTTTCGATGGCGATGACCCACTGTTTGGAAATGGGTGGCCAACATACGAAGCCAGACCATTACCGTCTCATGATGGCATGCGCGGAAATGTGCCGCACGTCGGCGCATTTCATGTTGCTCGCCACACCGCATCACAAGCACACCTGCCGTGAGTGCGCCGAAATCTGCCGGGAATGCGCTGCCGACTGTGAGCGCATCGGCGATATGGAAAGCTGCGTCGATGCCTGCCGCCGCTGCGCGGAAAGCTGTGAGAAGATGGCCGCTTAGGCTGCAAGGCGGGAGGCAGTTTAGCTGCCTCCTGCTTTTTGTTGCAGCAAAAGCTCGGAGGGATTGCAGGCTTTTACGCGTGGCCGCCACTAAAGTGGCGTCGACCGCCTCCTCGACGCAACTGTGTTCAATCGTCAGCGTTACTGCTCAGATTGTTCCAGCGAAGCACGGATTTGATCGATCTTTCCGTCTTCCTCGCCAACTCCAAGAATGGTCTTTGCACTATCGAGAACAGCGGGACTGACTTCGCCACTCTTAGTTGCTGACGCCAGTGCATCCTCCAGAGCCGCGTCTCCCAAAAGCGGATCGTCGACAGATGGTTCGGTCCCGTTATCCAGTTCGTATCGCGCGTACGCAATGGCGTACGTGGAGATTGCCGTCATACGCGGATCGGAGGTATGCAGGTAGGCCCTATAACTCCGATTGAGAGAGTTCAGGCCAGCAAGTACTGACGATGTATTTCGCGCGCGCGTAGTGACAGCCGCTTTGCTGTTTTTTGTTGATTGCGCCTTGCTTCCACCAGCGCTCGACTGTCCTTTAGGGCTACCTTGCGACTTGGAATTGCCGTGTCCCGTTGAACCGCCTGCATTGTTGTTACTGTTCCCGCCGCCGTTCCCTCCGCCGCTTCCGCTCCCATTGCCCCCGCCATTTCCACCGCCGTTACCTCCGCTCTTAGCAAAGGCGTCCATTTCGAATCCGGCGATCTCGACGGGGCTGGCAGCGACAGCGACAGCGACAGCGACAGCGACAGCGACAGCGACAGCGACAGAAAATGCTGCGACAGATGCTAAAGTCAAAATACGCATTGCTTCCTCCAAATTGCAGGTGGTGCTTCGATGCTATTGAAGATAGAGGAAGCTGGCCAATGACGCATCGGGCCGAAGTCTGATATATCCCGGTCTTAGGTCCTAGCTCACACAGCACGACGATCTTCTCTTCGGTCGTGGCACGGACTGAAGTCTGATCATCGGAACCTCTGAGCCCGCCGCTTGTTGATCTAAGCTATCAATGAGGAGGCTGTTTGTGGACAAAGAGAACAGAGACTTGGACCTCCGCACCACGCCCCGCCGATATCGCCATCGCGGTTGGTTCTGGCTTTTGCTTGCCATCCTGTTGCTGTTCTGTGTCCTTGCGTATGGGATGTCAGAGCTCCGAACCGCACTTGGGATTTCCTAATGTCGTTCCAGACCAGGCGCAGAGGTGACCAGCGACATGCTGGCATAGAATGCCTGCACCCTTTTGCGACTGAACACTTATGGCCTTAGTATCCGCGAGACTTCCCATTAGCTTGTTAGAGCTTCTGGCAACCGCAATCTTTCATAAAGGGTCCGTTGGAAATTCTGGCCTGAGCGTCAACCACAGATTGAGGAAACCGGCGAATACCCGCAGCGCCGAAGTCCAAAGATGACAGCCTGAGAAGGCCTAAGACTGGGCGGTGGGCTCTCCATTCAGTCGCTTCTTGGATGCTGAGGGAAGCGATTACCGGCCTCCGAAGTTATTTTTGCTACGCACCACCTCGCATATGCTTTTGCCGGAATTCCTCCCAGCCAGCTGCCCACGGGGCTGCGGGAATACGAGTATTGAATTTTAACCGTCACCCGGCAGCCTTGTGTGATCGGCCTGATGACGAAATCCATGTGGTACGAGTCGATGACCAGCAATTTGGGGCGGCCGAGCGTTTGCCACGACTTCCGCCACGGTGGTTGCCACTCGGTGATGATCTCCTCGACGAGCAACTCCATGCCGAGAACCTTGCCGCGCATCTTTACGATGGAGCCGACAGCCTGCCCTTTGCCAGGATCGACGTCGTACTCCGTGGTGGCCCCCAGCATCATCAGCGAGGGCTTCTGCATGTGGGCTACGACAACGGTTGGATCATCGAGGAACGCGAAGACCTGCTGGGGCGGAGCCTGCAGGTCGATGGTGCTTGTCGCGGAGTCCTCGTAGGTCATCACGCGCCGTCCTTGTGGTCATGACCTCCATGACCACCGTGGCCATGGAACAGGTGCATTAGCGGACCTGCCAAAAGCAGGAGGTACGGGGGGATGCCAAAGGCGTGCGCCCAATGCTCCCGGAGCATGAAGAACACGACGATGATGCCAAGTGATGCCGCCATCAAAATCCAGGTGCGCGAATTCATAGTCCGATGCTCCTAAGTCTGAGGGAATTG
Source organism: Rhizobium cauense (assembly GCF_019511525.1). GTDB lineage: Bacteria > Pseudomonadota > Alphaproteobacteria > Rhizobiales > Rhizobiaceae > Rhizobium > Rhizobium cauense. The sequence continues at coordinate 95,257 of NZ_JAEUAT010000013.1, forward strand.
CCGACGACGCTGACGGACGACAGGGCCATGGCGGCTGCGGCAATGATCGGGGAGAGGAGGATTCCAAAGACGGGATAGAGAGCGCCCGCCGCTATCGGCACGCCAGCGGCGTTGTAGATGAAGGCGAAGAACAGGTTTTGCCGGATGTTGCGCATCGTCGCCCGGCTAAGCTGCCGAGCCCTGACGATGCCTTGTAGATCGCCCTTGAGCAGGGTAACGCCCGCACTTTCGATGGCGACGTCCGTTCCGGTGCCCATCGCAATTCCGACGTCGGCCGCCGCAAGTGCTGGTGCATCATTGACGCCGTCCCCGGCCATCGCAACGATGCGGCCTTCGCTCCTCAGTCGCGAGACGGTCTTGCTCTTGTCTTCCGGAAGGACTTCCGCCTCCACCGAGGTGAGGCCGAGCTTGCGAGCAACTGCTGCCGCCGTCGTCTTGTTGTCGCCGGTCAGCATGACAACTTCGACGCCTTCTTCCATCAGCACATCAACCGCTTGCGGGGTTGTCGCTTTGATCGGATCGGCGATGGCGAAGAGACCGGCCAGCGAGCCATCGATTGCCAGGAAGATTACCGTCGCGCCTTGGTCTCGGAGTTCCTCCGCTTGAGCGGTCATCGACAGGACGTCGACGTTTGTGTCAGTCATGATCCTGTGACTGCCCAAGATAAGCCTCTTACCAGCAACGATCCCGGTCACCCCTTTGCCAACGGGACTGTCGAAGCCTTGCGCGTCTTGGAGAGGGAGGTTCTGCTCCTGAGCAGCGACGACGATGGCATGGGCAAGCGGATGCTCGCTCGACCGCTCCAGGCTGGCGGCTAACTGCAGGACGTCATCAGCCGCCATCCCGTCGCCAGGAATGATGGTTGTCACCTTCGGACGGCCCTCGGTGAGCGTGCCGGTCTTGTCGACCACGATGGTGTTGATCTTTTCAATCCGTTCCAGTGCCTCGGCATTTCTGATCAGGACCCCCAATCTTGCGCCGCGACCAACGCCGACCATGATCGACATCGGGGTTGCCAGACCCAGGGCGCAGGGGCACGCGATGATCAGGACAGCGACGGCGGCGACCAACCCGTGGGCAAATCGCGGCTCCGGACCGAACAGCAACCATGCGACAAATGCGATGACTGCGATGACGATAACAACTGGCACGAACCAGCCCGACACCTGGTCGGCCAGCCGCTGGATCGGAGCACGAGAGCGCTGTGCCTCGGCGACCATCCGCACGATCTGGGACAGCATCGTGTCACGGCCGACCTTTCCGGCCTCCATGACGAAACCGCCGGTCTGGTTCATGGTGCCGCCGATCAGCTTCGACCCGACTTCCTTGGTCACAGGCATGGACTCGCCAGTGATCATGGACTCGTCGACCGTGCTTCTGCCTTCGAGGAGGACGCCATCCACCGGCACTTTCTCGCCGGGACGAACGCGAAGCCGGTCCCCGACCGCGATGACATCCAGGCCGACATCTTCGTCGGAACCATCCGTTTTGACGCGTCGCGCCATCTTCGGAGCGAGATCGAGCAGGGCCCGGATCGCGCCGCCCGTCTGTTCGCGGGCCCGAAGCTCAAGAACCTGGCCCAACAAGACGAGGACCGTGATGACTGCTGCCGCCTCAAAGTAGACCGCAACCGCGCCTTCGTTTGAGCGAACCGTTTCCGGAAAGATTTCCGGGAACACGGTTGCGACCGCACTGTAAATCCAGGCGACCCCGGTTCCCATCGCGATCAAGGTAAACATGTTGAGGTGACGGCTGACCAGGGACTGCCACCCCCGTTGAAAGAACGGCCAGCCAGCCCAGAGCACGACAGGGGTGGCCAAAATCATCTGCACCCAGTTCGACGTCTGCGCGCCGAGAAGCATGTGCAAGTTTGTGAGGTGGCCGCCCATCTCCAGCGCCAGGACCGGCAGAGAAAGCACCAAGCCGATCCAGAACCGACGTTGCATATCAATCAGCTCGGCGCTGGGGCCGGTCTCAGCTGTCACCAATTCGGGTTCGAGAGTCATGCCGCAGATCGGACAGTTGCCCGGGCCGGGCTGCCGTATCTGGGGATGCATGGGACAGGTATAGATGACCGGCTCGCTGGTTATAGTAGGCGGTGGCGATGCCGCCATATGTTCAAGGTCGTGATGATGTACCGTTGTCACGAGACACTCCGTGTTTTCCGTTGCCAGCTCGCGCGGCCGAGCATGGCCACGCTCGTTAGATCAAGCAGCGGTACGGGGCGGTCCCAGCGATGGCGGGAAGATCACGCCGGTCAGGCGGTCGACCGGTGCCCGGTATTCGACGTCAATGAAACTCGGAACATGACGGACTTCTTGGGCAACGGCCTCTGCGACAAACACCAGACACTGCAAGGCGCAGCATTGGCCAGGGACAGCGTGCGGTTTTGAATCGTCGCAATCCTCGTGAGAACTTTGGTCGGCCGAAACGCGCGTGTGGGAAGAAACGGAGAGGTCGGCTGTGAAGCCTGGCATCACAGGGGAAAGGAAGAGCAGGACTGCGATGAAAACCGCGACCATGACTTTCCGTCCTTGAACCTCGTCGCTAACTCGAATCGGGCTGAATCTTGCCAATGTCTGTAGATAGCTGAGACGCAAAGTAAGACATTGATCTCGATCAAATTCAAGTCGATGCCGAGCCGTGCCAGGTTCGTTCATCGATCCTGCCAGCGAAGGGATGCCATGAGGTCCGTTATTGTCGGTTCATTGATTTTTGTGGCTGTTGCGTCTGCGGCGGTTTGCGCGGATGACATCGTGACCGTCCGGCAGGCGGATATGAAGGCAATCGCGGCTGCCACCAAGTCCATTGCTGGAATGTTTAAGGTGCCGTCGACCTATTCGTCGCCTGAGTTCAAATGGGCAGCCGAGCTTATTCGAGACAAGTCGGGCCAGACGCTGATCGACCACTTCGCGTCGGAAGCTGCATCTCCGGCTTCAAAGGCAAAGCCAAATATCATCGAGGAACGGGACCGTTTCGACCGTTTGGCAAATGACCTCAAGTCCTATGCGGCGGCGCTCGCCGTGGCCGCCGAAAGGAACCCAACGGTCATGACCGGCAGCATGCGAATGAAGCCCGGCGAGCCGGTGGGCGGCGGTCCGCTCGGCACCCATGTCCAGAGCGAGGCCGAGCTTTCGTCCATCCCCGCCGAGCACGCCTTCCACCTGATGCTGCAGAGCTGCACGACCTGTCACGTTAGGTTCCGAATGGAGTAAGCTGTTACCGTCGCACTGGCTGCTCGGGCCTGATACCGTTCACGCCGAACCGGGCGTTCATGGCTGGAACATCCTCTTCGTCGCTTGCGTTGGCGAATTCCTCGATAATCGGGCAGTCCGGTCGTTCATCACCGTGGCAGTGGTTGGCGAGATGCTTCAGGGTCTCCGTCATCGCATGGATAGCGGCGGCCTTCCTCTCCAGCTCGGCAATATGCTCCATGGCGATGGTCTTGACGTCCGCGCTTGCGCGAGATCGGTCGCGCCAGAGGGCCAGCAAGGTTTTCATCTGCTCCACGGAAAAGCCGAGGTCGCGGGCACGGCGGATGAAGCGCAGGGTGTGGATATCGTTGTGGGCGTAGGTTCGGTAGCTCGATTCCGTTCTATGAGCGGGCGTGATCAGCTTGATCTGCTCGTAGTAGCGGATCATCTTCGCTGAGACGCCGCTCGCCTTGGCAGCCTGTCCGATGTTCATGGTCGATCTCCTTGAGTGCGGGCGGCCCGTTCTAGGCCAGCCCGCTTCGCATGGGTTATGGGTTTACAGAGCGGAGGCGTAGCGCGTTTCCGAGTACGAAGACGCTGGACATCGCCATGGCTGCTGCCGCAAATATCGGCGACATCAGCGTGCCGTTTACCGGGTAAAGCACGCCTGCTGCGACCGGGATCAAACTCACGTTGTAGGCGAAAGCCCAAAAGAGGTTCTGCTTGATGTTCCGGATCGTCGCCTTGCTGAGGGCGATGGCCTTCGGCACGCCGTTCAGGTCGCCAGACATCAGCACGACATCCGCACTTTCGATAGCAATGTCGGTGCCCGTGCCGACAGCAAGGCCGACGTCCGCTTCGGTCAAAGCCGGAGCGTCATTGATACCATCGCCAATGAAGGCAACCTTTCTGCCACCGGCCCGCAGACGCTTCACGGCCTCTACCTTGCCGTCCGGAAGGACTTCGGCGACGACCTCGTCGATACCCAATTGACGGGCGATTGCGTCGGCGGTCCGTTTGTTGTCTCCAGTGATCATCGCGACCTTCAGACCGAGGGCGTGAAGCGCCGCCACGGCTGCCGGGGTTGTTTCCTTTACAGGATCAGACACCGCGATAATCGCTGCGAGATTGCCGTCGATGGCGGCATAGAGAGGAGACTTCCCTTGATCGCCAAGAGCGGCGGCTTTCTCACGGAATTGGCCGACGTCAACGCCCGCTTTCTTCATGGCGCGGTCAGCACCAACTAGGACCTTGCGACCGTTGACCGACCCTTCAATGCCGAAGCCGGGGTTTGCCTGGAAGTCGGTGACAGGGAGGGCACGAATGCCCCGTTCCCAAGCCGCTGCCGCCAATGCCTTGGCAATCGGATGCTCCGACAGGGTCTCGACGCTGGCGACGAGTTGCAGGACCTCGATTTCCGCATATCCTTCTCGGACCTCGATATCGGTCAGTTCAGGGCGACCCTTCGTCAAGGTGCCGGTCTTGTCGAGAGCGACGACATCGGCTTCGCGAAGGCTTTGCAGAGCCTCGCCCTTCCGGAACAGGATGCCAAGTTCAGCCGCACGTCCTGTTCCGACCATGATCGAGGTTGGCGTGGCCAGACCCATGGCGCATGGGCACGCGATGATGAGGACTGCCACCGCGTTGACGAGCGCGAAACTCAGGGCTGGCGACGGACCAAGCAGGTACCAGCCGACAAAGGTAATCGCGGCAGCGAGGATCACCGCCGGGACGAACCAGCCCGTGACCTTGTCCACCAAAGCCTGGATCGGCAGCTTCGAACCTTGTGCGGCCTCGACCATCTTGATGATCTGCGCCAGCAGCGTGTCGCTGCCGACCTTGGTCGCCTTGAAGATGAAAGTGCCGTTCGTGTTAATCGTGCCTCCGACGACTTCGCTCTCGGCTGCCTTTTCAACGGGGATCGGTTCACCCGTGATCATGGACTCGTCAACGAATGAGCTTCCGGTCACGACGATGCCATCGACCGGCACCTTTTCGCCCGGCCGTATGCGGAGGAGGTCGCCGACGATAACGTGTTCGATGTGCGTTTCGACGAATTCGTCGTTACGCGATACGAACGCGGTCTTCGCTTGCAGGCCGATCAGCCGCTTGATTGCTTGGCTCGTCTGCCCTTTGGCCCGGGCTTCGAGAAAGCGCCCCAGCAGGATCAGCGTCACGATCACCGCTGCGGCCTCGTAATAGACGTTGGCGGTGCCCGACGGCAGCACGCCCGGTGCGAACGTGGCCACGGCGGAGTAGAGCCAAGCTGCCGTGGTTCCGAGCACGACCAGCGAGTTCATATCCGGGGTCCAGCGCAGAAGGTTCGGTACGCCCTTCTGGAAGAAGCGCAGGCCGGGTCCGAACAGGACGATGGTTGCCAGGACGAACTGGAGGTAGAGATTGTTCTCCATACCGATGGTATCCATGATCAGTTCATGGACGCCGGGGATAAAGTGAGACCCCATTTCCAGTAGAAAGAATGGCAAGGTGAGCGTTGCCGAGACCGCCAGCAGGACCTTGAGCTTGGAGATTTCAGCGGTTCGCTGTTCTTTTGTCTCGGAGGTCTGCGCCGTGTGCAGGCGGCGGACGTTGTATCCGGCGTTCCTCACGGCCGCTTCGAGCGCTGGCGTCTGCACAGCACCCGCTGCCACACGGACAGTCGCCCGCTCGGTGGCCAGGTTCACCGAGGCGTCAATGACGCCGGGAACAGCTTTGAGCGCTTTCTCGACGCGGGCAACGCAAGAGGCGCACGTCATTCCGTCGACACCGAATTCCTGCGTATCGACCTTGGCCTGATAGCCCGCGTCCTCGATGGCACGTAAAACGGAGCCTGAATCAACAACGTCCTTGAAGACCACACTGGCGCGTTCAGTGGCGAGATTGACCGAGGCATTGTCCACACCGGGGAGAGCCTTGATCGCTTTCTCCACGCGGACGACGCACGATGCGCACGACATACCCTCGATTTCGAACTCTGTCGGTATCGGAAGGGCTTTGCTTTTTTCGAATTGGGATAGCGCAGTCATGGGGGATTCCTCATTTCACTGCACATATAGTTAATCCTTCCCATGATGGGAAGGTCAAGTCGCTTCTCGTGTGTTTAGGGATGAAATCCTCAATTGGCAGTTCGCTAACGGCACTGGTGAGAAGTCTGTTCGAAAGCAAACAAATGGCCGTACCTACCATTTAGTCCTACAGGCCGACCGAAGCAGCGAGCTGACGAAAGCAAAGGACGGCGGCAAGGCGAAGAGAGGACGCATGCATCGGGCAGGCGAAGCCAAAGGATTTGGAACAGATACTGGGTTCCTACTGATGGGCAAGGTGGACGATCCGAGCAGATACATGAAGCGATCCGATCTGGCCAAACGAGATCGGCCGAGGCTGTTGGTCGTTACATGCCTCTCGCCGACAGCGAAAAGCGTGAAAAAGATGCAAGAATTCGCGAAGCTTTCACTGCCGGAGCATTGTCAACCTGACACTCAAATTACGCGGCTGAAACTAGGCAGCACGGCGATGGGAGAGAGTGCACCACTTGGCTGTGATGCACCCGCTCGTTCTCAAATTTGCCTGAACCGCGACGGATACCCCGCGTTCTCGATAGCAGCATTGATCGTTGCCGGATCGAGCCTTGTATCAACCTTGGCGCTCTTCTCTGCAAGGTTAATATTGGCGGAGGCTGCCGGATCGGCCGCCTTAATGGCCTTTTCCACGGTGCTGGCACAGTGTGCGCAAGTCATGTTCTGGATCTCGAACTTATACATGGTGGTCTCCAATTGAATGTGACTTGATATAGTTGGGGCTTCCCACCATGGGAAGGTCAAGGCCATTCGCCAGGGTTTCCGAAAGCGGGCGAAGCTGATGATAGGCTAGCACCTCGCCACCTGCCGCCCGCAAGCCTCATGGTGGAGGACGTTTTGGCTTCTTCGTGAGGGTCCTTCCTTTGCCGAGATCCGCGCCAGGATAGCGTCATCAAATTCGCCCCTCAGCATCTCTGCGTGCAACGCTCGGCATCATGCTTGGTCCGATGAGTATTGGCATGGCTGAGAGCGCGATGGCGATGACCGGCGGAATGCCTGCAATGGTGCCGGAAGCCGCGAACACGCAAAATGCGTGGCGACAGTCCAATGTCGGATAGCGTGAAGAAACTAACGGCGGCGGATAAAACTGCGGCATGGGGCGAAATGCCGTGCTGCCCGAACCAGAGCCTGTTTCTCTTGGTTGCCAAAAGGTTCCCCGCTATCCTTTGATCGGCTCTTCATTAAGAAGGGGCAATAGCTGAGGTATCCTTCGGCAGGTCGGTAGATGGCGCAGCCGTTTCAGACGCATTGTCCACCCGTATGGATATGGCCCCCCGAAGGTATGGTGATGATGGCATACAGCCAGAAGTTCGAGGACCTCCAAGACTACGAACTCCAACGCAAGGAGAAACGAGCATGAAAAGAAGAACGTTTATGTGCCTGGCCGCCACGGGAGCGTTCACCGTAGTGGCGCGGCCGATGCTTGCGTCACAGCTCCAGATGGACGTCTACAAAGAACCGACCTGTGGATGCTGCGAGGCGTGGGCGAAAGTGATGGCAGATGCCGATTTCAACGTTGTCCTCCATCATGGCGAGAACGCGCTTGCCGACATCAAATTGAAGCTTCGGATACCGGAGGCCATGAAGGGTTGTCACACGGCTGTCGTTGGCGACTATTTCTTTGAAGGGCACGTGCCACTGGAAGCTGTCCAAAAGATCATGAACGAACGGCCGCAGAGTGCCGGTCTTGCGGTACCTGGCATGCCAGCCGGGTCGTTGGGGATGGGAGATGACCCCAATGCCTCCTACGAGGTCCTCAGCCTCAGTAAACCGGACATGAAGCCTACATTGTTTATGCGCATGGGAAGAAGGCTTAGTGGTCGATAATTGCATGCCATCCGATAAGTATCATCGCAGCACCAAAAAATAGCGCTGCGATGAGGGCGATCTGGCGGTCTGCCTTGACTTTCAATAGGGGGCGCACACGCCGTTTCGGCCTCAGTCGATGGGCACGAACCAGGGTTGGATTGGTGTGTTGATGCTTACGGCGGCCCGACGTGGCTCATCCTCCCATCGATGCGACGTCGACTTTAATGGGTGATTTGCTGGTAGACGAGCCCCTAAGCGCGCAGGAAATCTGTGGAGGTTAGGAAGCCGATATCGGGACTGAGATCGATCTGAACTGCTTAAGTGAGCCAGCGGAACGGGTGAAGCTGCGGACGTCAACTACTTAATCACCAGACCATCCGTTTTTCGTCGTCTTTAGGTCTTCGCCGAAGGAAAGGCCCCGCCCTTTCGGGCAGGGCTCGGGTCCTCAGTCCCGGTTCGAGCGGGACCAGATCAGCTGGTAGCCTTCTTCGCCTTCGACCTCGGAGAGCGTCGCGTAGATGGGAGCGGGGAAGCTCGGATCGTCGAGCTTGACCGAGAGGTAGTCGCGGTCGGTCTGCTCCGAGCGCTTCTGCCAGGCGGCGCCGAGTTCAACGGCTCCCGCGAAGATGCGGAAGTGCGGGCCCTTGTCGGAGGGATTTTCGATGCGGGCAATGCGGGCCTTGACGTTGAGAGCGAGGGTGCGGATAGAGCCGGTAAAGCCGTTTTCGGTAGAGGTGAAGGTGCCGATGGTAGCCATTTTCCTATTCCTTTTCGCTGTTTCGGGCCGCTCCATTGCGGCCTCGATGGCAGTCGCAGAGGCCGGGGACGATCGGACCGCACCCGTAGGGCCGAAACATCGTGAAGGGCGGCGTGGAGAGACTTTCTTGTTTCGCGAGGAATGACGGCGACCTGGGGTCCCCGCTCGACCTGTCGAGTGGGGTGGGTTCCGGCAGGGGATGAAAGTTTAGGAGCGCCGTTGCGGGAATACGAGCGAGGCGTAGCCGATCTCCGGCCAGACATGCCTCATCGAGCCCGCGAATGGAGCCCTGTCGGCAAGGGAAAGGGATATGGCGATGGCGGCCCGCACCAGGAACCCAGGCGAACGGCCGCAGCCATCAAGAAAGCCGTCTCAGCTACGACCAAGATATGCGCAGTCCTCGCATGACGCCCGACCAAGGTCCGCTTGCGAGACGAACTTGCCGCGACAGAGTTACCCCGCGAATCATCGCCTGGAGGATCTATGGCAAAGCAGACGAAACCGTTTAGCGTCGAAATCAAGCAGTCCCGGAAGCTGAAGCCTTCCGCTCCTAAGCCATCGATCTGGGAAAGGCTGGACTTGAGCAGCACGGAGGATCTGGCCCGCTGAGACGTTGACAGAGCCGGCCACCGCGGAGAGCAGCGACCGCCTGAGAACTCTCAAGCACTCATGCCGCGTCCCGAATGTTGGCGGCCTCCGGCTGTAGCCCGTGAAGGAATGCCGTCGCGCGTTCCGCGTGCGCAGCCGCTTGGAAGATTGCCCGCTTGTCACCGGCCAACACATTCAACCAGGACTGAGTGTACGACGCGTGATCCGGTCTCGGCTCGAGTTCGGGGACGATCCCGAGGTCAGCGCAAAGGAAACAACTTCCAAGCTCGGCGATCAGTTCTTCGCGGGCCCGCTCGCTTTTATCCTTGGCATAACGCGATAGGTCGCGGCCCACGCGGCTCTCAGGCGCTACCCAGTGGGTCTTATGCCGATATCGGCATAAGACCCATTATGCCGTAAGCCGGATTATGCCGCATAGCCGATCTTCTGCGTGGAAACTCCTCCATTCGGCCATGCGACGGTTCGGCATAATCAGAGCGACTCTAGGAACACGAGCAGTTCGTCGTTGGGTCGATACCGCCCGGGATTGGCTTCCGGTCTGACGATCTGAGACAGGGCCTTCTCCTTCAATCGCATGTCGGCGTGGATGTAGATCTGGGTCGTTTCCACGGACTCATGCCCAAGCCAGAGCGCGATCACGGATTGGTCGACCCCGTGATGAAGCAGTTCCATAGCCGTGCTATGTCGCAAGGTATGCGGCGTTACCCGCTTGCTCCTGAGGCTCGGACATCCTCGGGATGCCGTGAGGCAATGCTTGCGCACCAGATGTTCAAGTGCATCACGGCTGAGCCGCTCGCCCCGGATCGACGGGAACAGGGGACTGTCGCTATCACGACGCTCCCCAATCCAACCCTGGATCAGCTTTGCCGTATCGCGACGAAGAGGCGTACTGCGTTCCTTTCGCCCCTTGCCGACGCAACGGATGTGGGCGCCTGCTCCAAGGGCCACATCTTTGCAGCGCAGACTGATCAGCTCGGAGGCCCGCAATCCGGTCTGCAGCGCAAGCAACAACAGGGCGTGATCTCGCCGGCCAACCCACGTCGTTCGATCCGGCGCGGCCAACAGCGCCACTATTTCCTCTGCGTCCAGGAAAGTCACGCTTCCCTTCACATATCGCTTGCTTGGCATCGAGAGAATGCGCTGGTAGTGGAGAAGCCAGGTCGGATCGGTCATCGCGACGTATCGGAAGAATGAGCGAATAGCGGCAAGTCGCGTATTGCGGGTTCGTGCCGTGTTACCGCGCGCCGTCTCGACGTGGGATAGGAAGTCAGCGACAAGATCGGCGTCAAGATCTTCGATCGTCAGCTTTGTGGGCGGCTTTCCACGCCGTGAGCTAGCGTAGCGTATCAGCAGCCGGAACGTGTCCCGGTAGCCGGCGATGGTGTGGGGGCTTGCCTCCATCTGTGTGCAGAGACGGTCAGTGAAGAAGCGTTGGATGAGCGCAGGGAAGTTCGTCGCCTTCATTGCTCCCCCTCCGTTGCGGTTGCTATCCGGGCGGAAGCCAATTCCAGCAACTCCGGAACCGCCTCCAGATACCAATAGGTATTGGCCGGGCTTTCGTGGCCGAGCCAGGTCGTGAGTTTGATCATCTCGCGCCCGACATCCCGGCCGGAACGATACCAGTTCAGCATTGTCCGAACCGCGAAGGTGTGGCGAAGGTCGTGGATGCGTGGCCCACGCCCATGGCGCTTGTAATCCTGCCTCGGCCGTAGACCAATTTGCTGACAAACCAGCGCGAAGTTGTAGCGTGCGCCGCAATCGCCGAGACGATGGCCATCGCAGGTGACAAACATGGCCTCTGACCTGAGCCCCAGCAGCCGGTCTCGCTCACGCCCATAACGTTCGAGCTTCTGCACTACCGTTCGATCCAAGGGCAGTATTCGTTCCTTGCCGAGTTTTCCGAAGCGGACACGAAGAACGCCGGTCTCGATATCAAGGTCAGACTGGTCGAGACGCAGGGCTTCGTTGATGCGGAGGCCGGTCACCGCGATCAGGCCGAAGAGCGTCGAACTTGTGAGACCGCGCATGCCGTACACCGATGGCAACGTTCGGGCTTGCTCGACAATCGCAAGGATTTCGGCATCGCTGTAGATGTGTGGATGAACCCGTTGGACATGAGCGGGCACCAACCCTTGGGGCGGAACCTCGTGCCGTGGATCCATACCGTGGAGCCAGAGGGCAAATTGACGTGCCACCCGGAAGCGAGCGCCCCGGGTGCCGGCACTGGCAGCGGGGAGGCTCTCAAGCCAACGCATGATCAACCTAGTATCGACAAATTCCGCGCTACTCTTGTCGGCAAAGGCGGTGAAGCGACGCAATATGCGTTCTTCCGTACTCAGATCGGCGCCAAGCCGTCTTTTGATGCTGAGGTAGCGGTGCTGTTCGGCAAGGAAGCTCATTGGGCAGCCTCCGCGACTGGCCAAGGTTGGACGATGGAGCGCAATCCATCAGTGTCGAGCTTCGCATAGATCATCGTCGTAGCGCGCGATCGGTGTCGCAACAGATCGCCGATCTCCTCAAGCGAAGCACCGGACCGCACCAGGTTCGTCGCAAGGCTGTGGCGAAGCACATGCGATCGGACATAGGGCGTCGGCGGCTTCACCCCGGTTGCCGCGAACGCTTCCCGCAAGATCGAGTTGATGATCTGGCTATCCTTGAACGGACGGTTGGGCGCCCGATGGCTTACGAACAGCGTCCGGGTTGTCGTTGAAGTCCGCTCCTCGCGCAAATACCTGCTGATCGCCTCGCCCACGTCTGGCGGGATGGGCAGTCGGTCATGGCGTTGTCCTTTTCCGCGAACTAGAATCTCGCCGGCTCGCCAGTCGATGTCATCGAGCTGGACTGCCATAACCTCGGGGGCGCGCATGCCGAGCCTCGCCATCAAAAGCAACATAGCGTAGTCGCGGGCGCCTCGCCGTGGATTGGTCGCGACCGATGCCAGCACGGCCTCCACATCATCGGGCGACAGATATCGCGGAAGTCTCGCACCCCAGGGCTTACGTACGCTGGGCACGCACAGTGAGAGGTTGGCGGTAGTGAGGCCTCGGGCGAACAGATACTGGAAGAAGCCGCGCAAATGTGTGGACAACGTCTTGTCGCGGTAAGGTGTCTTACGCACAATGACATGCTCCATGAACGCAACGACATCGCGGGCGGTAAGCCCAGGAAGATCTAGTCTTTCTGTCCCAAAGCGATGAGCCAGAAAGCGAGCCCCGAACCCTAGCACGTGCTTGACGGACCGTGGACTGAGACCGCGTTGCCGCAGGAGGTAAAGCTCCAAGCTGCCGAGGAGTTCTTGGCGCTCGGCCTGAGCTGCAGTAACTGGCGGGCGTGTCGCCACGCCCATTTCGATCAGATGCTCGACGAACAGCTTTGCAAGATTGGGAACCCTGATCTGGGATTTGGGTGATGTTGGCAGTCGCCGTCCCAATTCGACGCAAATATCCGCCGTCAGTTCCGATGGCGCGATGCCTTCGGCCTCCAGAAGTCTGCCAAAGCGTCGGAGGTGGTGACGATAGTTTTCCAGGGTCGCAGGTTTGTAGTTCCTGGCAGCAAGACTCCGCTCGAATGACGCAAGGTAAGCGTCAAGGCAGGTGGCATGGTCGGATGTTGTCATTTCAGCGCTCCTTGTTGTTGGAGCCGTAATCTTCACGCCAAAGGATCCTTTAGGGCCAGTCGCTCGCGGCTTGACCTCTTGCCTGCCGTCGCGGCAACTGGCGACAGTGCTAAAAGCGGAACTTGCAAATGCCTGCTGTAATGGCCGATATCCGTAGCAGTAATCAGGTGCACAATGTCCGACGCAGGACAAGGAGTTGACGTGAAGACGGTAAAGCTTGGCTCAGATATTGAATTTTCAAACACCAAACCGATGGTGCTTATTGGCGGGGTCAACGTTTTGGAGAGCCGCGACCTCGCAATGAGAGTTGCTGAGACGATGAAAGCCGAGACAGCTCGCTATCGAATGCCATATGTCTTCAAGGCCTCTTTCGACAAAGCTAACCGCTCGTCAAATCAATCTTACCGCGGACCTGGGATCGAAGAAGGCATGCGAATACTGCAGGATGTGCGGGACGGCTTTAATATTCCGATTCTGACCGACGTTCATCTCCCAGAGCAGGCGGCTGTGGTCGCTGAGGTTTGTGACATCCTGCAACTTCCAGCGTTTCTCGCGCGTCAGACGGACCTAATCGAAGCCCTTGCCAAGACGGGAAAGGTCGTGAATGTCAAAAAACCTCAGTTCATGAGTCCGCGTCAAATCGGAAACGTCATCGACAAGCTCACTGATTTTGGAAACGACCAAGCGATTATCTGTGAGCGAGGAAGTTGCTTCGGTTACGATAATCTCGTCGTGGATATGCTTGGATTCAGCGTCATGAAGGAAGTCACCGAAGGCGCGCCGATCATCTTTGACGTCACACATTCATTGCAGATGCGCGATCCAAGCGCAAAGAGTTCTGGCGGCAGACGGAAGCAAGTCTTTGAACTTGCCCGCTCCGGGCTAGCTTTGGGATTGGCGGGCGTATTTCTTGAGGCCCATCCCGATCCAGACCGCGCGTTGTGTGACGGACCCAGCGCCTTACCATTGGACAAGCTCCCGGCGTTTTTAGGTCAAATGAAAGCGCTTGATGACTTGGTCAAGTCCTTCCCAGCCGTTGAGCTATCCTAGCTTACGTCCTTCATCGACTCTCCCGGAGTAGCGCTCTCTGTCCTTGTTCTGCTAGGCCTCGTTGCACGTCAGCACCTCGATTATGCCGAACCGTCGCATGGCCGAATGGAGGAGTTTCCACGCAGAAGATCGGCTATGCGGCATAATCCGGCTTACGGCATAATGCGTCATTTCATGGCTCAGTGTGGCATAGTAGCTTGCGGCGTCCTTGAAGGTCTCGAAGGGTGGCATCTGGATGATGTCAGGACCGGGCGCATAAAAAGCCTGATTTCCGCCGTGGCGGATGACCGCGCCGGTATTGCGGAAAAAACGATCCGCCTGCTCGATCCGTTCAACGGGATCGAGTACGGTCTCCGGCCGGCTGTAGAAATGCTCGGGCAAACCGTCGATCTGTTCGACGTTGAACACCGCGTAGGCTTTCAGGAACGGGATTTCGCGATCGACTTCACCACCCTTTCCGTCCGCTTCGGATTTGGTGAACCGGCTCGCGAACACGACCGTCGATCCGGTCTCGCCCTTTCGAACGGCGGCCCCGAGCTCCAAGGCCTGCTTGAACGTCATCCACATCGGCGACGCAAAGCCACGCGACATCTGCTCAGACCATAGCAAGAGCACGTTCATTCCCGAATAGGGCTGGCCATTGTGTCGGAGCGGGCGGGTGATCCGGCCATCCGTGTTTGCGGAATTCCAGGGCTTCATCCAGGGTCGGACCCCGTTGGCGAGGTCCTCGATGATTCGATCGGTGATCCGGGAATAGATGTCGGTGCGCTGGCTTGCGATCTTCTTGCTCATTTCTCATCTCCACTATCTGGAGCCGCGCCACGCGGCCCCGTCGCGGAGGCCAAGGGCAGGAGCCAGGAGCCGACGGCTGCACCGGAACGGCCGAAACGGAGTGGAGGACGGCGAAGCCGTTGCCTGACGTGGGCGGCTCCTGCAGGTCCGACGCCCGAGACGGGCCGCAACGGCCGATCAAATTCCTTTCTCCTTCCCTCTATCGAGAGTCGGCATGAAAAAAGGCCGCACCCAAGGGGCGGCCTTTATCGATGAGGGGCGGGGCGCACCCCGCCGCAAGGTGTCAGTCGAAAGCGGACATTTGGGCTGCGACCGCCTTGCGATCCACGGAATGTCCGGGATTTTCGACTGGTCGATCGAACGGCTTCCAGCTCTCGCCGACGATGTGCTTGTAGGCGGCGACGGCACCTTCGGCTGCCATCCGCAATGCGTGGGCCTGGATACCCATATCGGCGGCGAATTCCCGCTTGCGGTGGGCTGCACTATCGTATCCGGCGGGACCGTCGAGGTCTTCATCGCGGGCGTCGTTTGCCGCCTTGGCGGTGGCAGCGCGTGCCTGCGTGACGGCGTTGCTGTAAAACTGGCCAGCGCCGTGGGCCGAGCCGACATAAGCGCCGACGATCCGCTGCAGATGGATCTGCATGGCCCGTTCACCGAGGCCCTCGCTAAGAGCATCCGCAGTTTCGATGATGAGCCGTTCGTGGAGGTCTCGGATGCCGTCGCTGTCGATGACGGCAGTGCCGAAGCTTTCGGCGATCTTGATCGCCTGGGCGCTGTCTGGGCAGGTGAGGCGGACCATTTCGACGGTGGCGCCCTTGCGGAGCTGAACGACCCGTGCGGTCTGGCGACGATTGGTTGCGGGCTTGGCCATGTCTCTTCCTTTCGAGCCGAAGCGGTTCCGGCCCCGTGCCGGCTTGCCCTTCGGTGCGGTCGACCCGAACCGGCGGAAGACGGGCGCTTCAAGGTCCGGACCTGACCAGGCCAAGCGGAGCCGATCTGCGAGCAAGCAGGGCAACTGCCCTGCGAGGTCGAGCTAAGCTGCTCCGTGAAGGACGGCGGGTTCCGGCCGCCCCGCGGCGCGATAGCGGCCTTGAAGCGGACGGCAGCTGGTTCAGGCCGCAGCAAAACCGAAGGACAAACCGTCACGGAGCCACCCCCGGACACGATAGGGATATGGCTCCAGCCCGGTCTACTCGTCGCTTTTGCCGATGCTCAGGTTCGAGGACGCTGCATTCCCGGTGGACTGGCTGCGCAATTCTGCCTTGGGCAACCGGTAGGATTGAAGCGATGTGGGACCATGGGTGTTACGAAGACCGCGCAATATCCCGCCATCGTCATAAGGAGGCCCACCCATCCAGACATTGTTGAGGATGCTTTTCCAGCGACGGCCATGCCTGGCGGCATAAGCTCGTAGTGCAGCTCCTGATCGTCGCTCAGGACTGGCCATCGCTGGCGCTTGGATTTGGCGGCACGTAGTAAAGTCAGGTTGCGCTCTGCGATCATCAGCTTGAGCTCGGCCACGCCCGCATCGAGGCATGCTTTCCCTTCGAGATGATGAAACTGGAACCAGAATGCAGTTCGCCCAACATCGGAAGATCCGATCCCGGCTTTCCGCTCGAGGTCGCCTATTGTTGCCATGTCGTCAGTCCTCAGGACCCGGGTTCCGGTGTGGGGCGGCCGAGGACATACGCTCGCGTAGCGCTGCGATCGCAGCATCCTGCCGAGCCAGCTTTCCCGATAGAGCATCGACCTCTGGCTGACGCTCGGCGGTCAGGCCGGTAAGATTGGCACGATAACGCTCGAGCAACGTGCGGCCATCGGGCGCCTTGCCTCGCCTATAGCCGCATTGGCGCCTGGCGATCTGTGGCAGGATCGCTGTCATCCGGCGGGTGATTTGCCGGTCGATGATTTGCAGCTGCTTCAAAATCTCGACCTCGTCGTGGTTGACAATGCCTGCCAATCTCTCAGCGGCCGCCCGGGCGTCCTCGTGACCTTGTTCCGTAAGGCCGGTGTCGTACCACCCTCCCACCTTCTTCTCGATGTGGTGGATCGATTGTGCATGCGTCACCACGAACAGGTCCTTCATTGACTCTTCCGATCACCCACTGAAACGCCCAATGGCAACGGAGACAGGCCGCCATGGTGGATGACATGATATCCGCAATAGTCGGCAATCGGGCCCGAAGCGGACATTCAGACGGCTACGTGACTGCTGACAAGTCCATCGGCGGTGAGCCGATGGACCATAATCATGGGCGGATCATTCACGGCAGGAATGTTAGGGCCTCCAAACCAAAGCGGGTTTGCGCCGCAGATCGAGCCGCAAATGTGGGCGGGTATTGCCGCCAGCGTAGCGCTCATAGGTCGATGCACGTGACCGGACGAAATCGCCAGTGGCTTAAGGGAGCGCCGGGTCAAAAGTGCTGCTAGCTCCTCTCTTCCCTGCGCGATCACGGCGTCCATCGGTGGAATCCCGCATGGCACGACGTGGTGGTGCGTGAAGAGGAGCGTTGACTGGGCTCCTGGCAAATCCAGCGCTTGTTTCAGCCAGCCCAGATGTTGAGCGACGTCGCCAGCCGCCGTTCCAGACAGGGAAGTGTCTAGTCCCACCAGTCGAATTGCACCGAACTGGGCGCTGAAATGAATAGCGTCGCCATTATCGACCGCACCGTATCGGTTCGGGAACGCCGATTTAAGTGCACAACAATTGTCTGAATTCCCTGGCACCATTAAAACAGGACAATTCAACACGCTAAGACGAACCCCGATCTCAGCGTATCCCTCTGTCCATCCCTCCTCGATAAGGTCCCCAGACACCACAACCGCATCAGGCTTGACCTCGGCAAGCCATGACACTGCGCGGACGAGCCTCGACATGTTTCCGTTGCCTGGCGCAGCGTGAACATCGGAAACCTGCGCGACGATCATGTTGCTGCTCCTATACTCGATGTTCCAGCATAGAGGCGAATACCGCTCTTCGGAAGACAAAGCAGAGCCTCCACTACCTTTGATGGGAGCGAAACGACCGTTTGCGACAATTGGGTCTATGACCGCTTATGGCGCTTATGTTCCATGGCGGCCTTCGGGCCCGAAGCGGACGTTGGAGCGGAGCCCTGATCGCAAGGTAAATTGTACCCTTCAATAGAAATGAACCCTCGACAGATCAATCTCATAGGGATCGATGAGAATGGGCTTTCCATTCTCTTTGTATATTTCAAGTTCTGATAGCTCTCCACCAGTCACATGCAATGCGAGCCTCACGAGGGCCGCGATACCCAACATTCCCTTAGTTTCATCAATGACGTCGTCATAAAATCCTTCAACGGGAATACGGTCGTTCGGCCGCGAGGACGGAGCGTCACTGTCTTTAACCTCGGCGTACGGCCCTTGACTGCGAAGCTTTAGGCTGCTGCTAAAACCAATCCGCATAGCTTCCAGAGAATTGAGTTGTTCCAGGATTTCGGCTCTTCCCGGAAACTCTTGCCTGACCAAGTGCATAATAAGGGCACGCTCGGCAACACCGATTGGCCGCCACCTCCGAAGTGGTACGTCAACGTCCGTGGGTCGACTATTTGTCGCCGATGGAAGCCGCATCCATTCTATCACCTGTCTTGCTTCTGCCATGGCATCCTTGGCGCTCGCGAGGATGCCTGACGTACGTTCTCCGACCCAAGAGGGCGGGCTGTCATCCCATTCAGAGAGCACCTCTTCGACATATTCGTATTTCCCGTCAGAACGAGAATACACGCTGACACGCCGGGCGGAATCTTCTCGCACAACCCTCATAGTTAGTTCGCCGGGCATGGGTCCTCCCCCTTTGGCTTCACCTGAATTGAAATTGGGAGGAGTGTCAACGTCCGCTTGTGGCGGCGCGAGGCGGAAGTCGGCCACTGGCCCCGAAGAAGTCATGGCACATCGTGGATAGGCCGACTGGCAAGTTGAAGAAGCGTATCCATTTCGCGATGGGAGCGCAGCACCGCTACAGGGACATTGGGGCCATACCGATCAATTTGCTTGATGAATTGTGGCGCGTATCTCTTCTCGAAATTCCAAATGTACGACAGGAACTCTCGATCAGGCAGGGGCTCAGGGCAGCCGTCCGCCATCGCTGGGCGGACTGACCCATAATAGCGAGAGACACGCTTCAGCAGACCGATCAGTGCGGTACGTCTGGGCACCCGGACCCAGAGGACCAGCTCAGCGCACGGCAACCTGATGTCGAAAGAAGACGCGCCGCTGCCGTCCATGACCCATTTTTGCCCTGCACCAGATGCCTAATGATGTCTCTCTGTTCAGCTCGATCTCGTTCAACCCACCCCGGAAGCCATCGCACGTCCCGGTCGAGCGATAGAAATTGCAGGTGACGCAGCTCGGCGACCTTTACAGAGAACGTCGTCTTTCCTCCGCCCGAACATCCAATGACCAGGACGCGCTCGGCGGTCGCTAGGTGGCGTGCCGCTTCAGACAGAGAAACATATCGAGGCATCCAATTGTCACTCGCTAATCGTTTTGCTGAACGGGGGTACCGATTACTTGTGTTGGCCCAGTGCCCGGTGAACCGTAACCTCCGCTTCCTACATGGCTTTGACGAATAGAAGACGCTCAACTGTTTCGGACTCTAGGGCAAAACCTTCGCGCCGATAAAACCGATCCGCAGGGTTTGTTCGTAGGACGCTCAGCTTCGTCGACATCCCCCGTCGAGCCGCCTGAGCGACTTTCGTCTTCAAGACGCGTGCTCCAATGCCTTTGCCTTGGAAAGCTGGAGCGATGTAGAGCTTCTCGATGAACAAGTGATCATCATTCCATGTCGTTGCGACACAACCGATTTGAAGTTCATCCTGCTCGATGACCTCGTGACCAAAAACGTCGAAATTTTCCTCGCTTGACGGCTGCCAGGCACCCCACAACGCTTCCGCGTACTGACGCATGCAGACCTCCTCTAGTTCGAGCAAGTATGGTGCGTCGGCTATAGAAGCAGGTCGAAGTACAATCTGCATGGCCGCTTTCTTTCCCTTGCGGTATCAAACACCTTGTCACGAGGTGGCGCTTCTGGAGGAGGTGCGTTGGAACCGCCAAAAGATAGCGCCTTCAAACTGCTCTTATAAGTTGCAGAATTGCATCACGCCGCGTTTTTGTGCTCGCGTAGATTTCATCGCGTTCCTAATTTTGCTACCGCTGTGGTTGAAGAGCATTGGCATCCAGAGGTTCGCTTTGCCTAAGTAAGTCCCGGTCTCAATCCAGTTTCACCCACACACGCGGCAACGCAGGTTTGCCGTTGTGTAGTTGTGTTCACGGGGTGGCGGCATGAGACCGGTTTGGCATCGTTTCATGTGCCATCTGCGGCCTTCGCCGCAAAAAGCTCTTCAGCCACCCCAGAAACGCCATACCGCGCCCGAACGGGCTCTCACGCATCCATCTTGGTGAACTTCCGAACGGAAGACCAAGACAATATGTGCAATATACTTCAGGTCCGCTGGACCATAATCCCTACAACAGCCCCGCAGCCTTGGCTCGTTTGCAGCGGTTGTGGAGGTCTCAACGCCTTTCAATGCAGCAACAAGATCAGGCTCAATGCGAACGGTCGGAAGCTCGACGCGTGGCTCATTTATGAGTGCACGACGTGCGACAAGACGTGGAACCGTTCCATCTTCGAAAGGCGAAGTGTACGGGACATCGATCCCGCCACGCTCGAAGCGCTGCAATCAAACGATCCGAATTGGATTCAGGCGGCAGCCTTCAACCTTGAAGCTCTGAAAAGAAAGTCTCAACGGATTGACGAGTTCGCGGACGTGGAGGTCACGAAGGAGGTGGTAGGGGACGCTCTCGGTTGGACAGATTTGGGGATAGAATTCTCGGTCCCGTTCCCGGTCAGTACACGCTTGGATCGCTTGCTCGCCTCCGAGCTTGCGTTTTCGCGTTCCCAGTTGTTAAACCGCCTCAAAAACGGATTGATCCACACGAACTCTGATAGCTCAGCCTTACTACGGCGGCGCGTGAGGGATGGTTGTCGTGTAATTCTAGATTTGTCTGATCTCGAAAACAGGGGCATGGTCGGACACTGGGCGGCCGTTGCCAAGATTTCTGCCTGATGAGACTGCGACGGAGGCCCGAGGCGGGCCTTCGTTTGCGCTTCACGCCCACGCGACATTAGCGTCCGCTAGTTGGGCGGCCACTCGCTCAGCCAGTATTCCCCGTAGATTGCTATCTTGATAGCTCGACTGATTGCAGGCTTGATAGCTCGATGGATTGCAAACTGGATTTCAGTCGAAAAAGGATGGCGTGCGTTGACGTTGGTGGGAACCACCACCAAGATACCCAGACTGTACAGCTCTAGAGGCGACCAAGCGCCTGCCTCAGAGACGCTGCTATGCAAGGCGAATCTCCTCTGGCGGTTCCAACATCATAGATCAACGACGAAGCCGGGACGAAAGCCACCGAAGAAGCGTTCGCCGCCATATCCCCGAGGGTTACAAACCCGCCGCGCTCATCGAGATGCGTCAGCAGGGCGCGTTCCACGAGATCCGAGACGTCTTGTCGGCCGGTGTCAGCGAGATCGCCGAGGCGAAGCCGGACGCTTTCCAAACTTCGTGGAGCAGTAGACCCCGAATCCGGCACCCGCACGGTAGCCGCCGATCTAGGATTCGCCCGATAGAGCCGCGCAACCTCCTCGAAGCTTCCTCCCCGATCAGGCCGCACCACTGATCCGATCACAGATGGCGGTCGGCCTGACCGACGGGACAAACGCCATCGCGGCTTTTGGCTCTGTTGCTGTGTCGACTATTCTTCTGCAGAGAGACTAACTAGCCTCTTGCGGAGGTCGGCCGAGAGGAGCCGTCCATCGTACGTCGTGGTAATCCGTGTCGCCTTGGCATCCGAATTCAATTCAATCGCAGTGATCCCACGCATTTCCTTCCCACGCCATTCGAAGCCGCCTCCGGCCTTGCCGCCAACCACATGTAAAAGCGTCGAGCCCGCTCCAAAGGGAGCCGACTTAACGATGCGACCAAGATATCGGGTCACGGCATCGCGGCCGACGACGCGGGTCCGGAGTGCCTCATCCTCGTACACCACGTCATATGAAAGCAAGTCCGCAAGATGTCCGAAATCGCCGCTTGAGACGGCCGCGTGGTAGCCCGCTGCGGCCTTACCGATTTCAGGTGACGCGTTATTTCTGATGCCGCTCTCCTTGAAGTCCGTAGGAAATTTGGCCTCCGGCGTGCGGACTGCCCGATAGATGTCAGTGGGAAAGCCAGTGCTATCCCAGTAGTCCACCCATCGGATGATCTTGCCATCCTTGAAATCAACTGCACCAATCAGGCGGATTTCGCCGCCGAACAACTCTGGTGTGTCAACGAAGGCGACGATCGCACTGTTAGGACCTCCAATCACCCTGACGGGATAAGACTTCCCGGAACCCCACTTTGGCATCGCCTCGGCAAAAACTGACTTCAGGCTATCGTAGCTGTCCAGCGGCCACCCGAGAACCGCGTCGGTGTAGGTTAACAGTTGCGGGGAGAAGAACCCCATGGTCGCCTCAACGTCATGCCGGCTCTTTGCATCAAAATAGGCATTGAAGAGCCTTGCTGTTTCCGGCGCGGCGGCGACCGTGTCAGCTTTCGTCGGAAAGGCGGCCGAACCAGCGAATGTCGGCACTAGGAGAAACGACAATGCCGCGATTGTCGAAAAGGGAGATGACTTAATCATACGATTTTCCTTAGGGCGTGGTCCGCACCTTGGATTGGAGAAACGGCTCTTTGCCCGCCAGGCCGACCATCAGAGGTCGTCCGGCGATTCCACCCAAGTCTCTTCGCTATAATCGTCGTTGGAGCGTTTCCTCAGGTCGCATCGTCCTAGTCTCTGGCGCGGTCGTCCAAAACCAGAGTTGTGGCGGTTTCAACACTCTGGTCGTACCTTGTGCGCACTCGCAGAGTGCCGATCAGTAGACGCCCAGATGCTTTTCAGGTCGCCTCGGGACCGTCTTGGAACAAGCGTTCAGAGGCGCGTACCTATCAGGCACATCCTATCCGATACGCCGCCATTGAACTTCGTCATCGCATCAACGAAGACGGGTTCCGGATTGTTGACATACGGCATCGCAGGTAGCTCCGCCCGGAACGGCAGAGACGGTCGATGACTATATGGGATCTGCGGTTTGTCCGTCTGAATCCTGATCCAAGAGAGTCGACATATACAAGGGCGACAGGAGCGCGGTTGCCCCTCTCCTATCGACGGAGTTTTCATCGGTAGATCGTGTTACGTGTCGACACCCATCATCCTGCTCCCTGTTCGTCCTCAGCTAGAGCCAGTTTGCACTGTTGGGATCAACGTGGTGTCCCTCGAACGAAAGCCTGCTCGGACTTAATTCTTGCGCGCGACCATGCGCGAAGCAAGTGTCCCGTCCGTACTGGTGGGTTCAAGGCGAGGCCGCGTGCCGCCGGGCTACTATTCAAGTCCTTTGAAGACGTACGCGCGCTTGTAGGTCGCAGCCCCGTTCCCGATGACTTTCCGCGCCGGGCATCAATGTTGTCCTCTGGGATAATCGTTCCGACCTGAAAGTTCAGGCTCGCTGTCCTATGGTCTGGTATCAAGGGGCCGCACTCCAGCGATATCGTGAGCTTACCTTGCAGGTTTCCGGTTTGGCCCCCTATCGAAGCGTAACCGGCTGCCGCCCCGTACCGCTCTACAAGGCAACCTCGCAACCAGTTCACTCGTGACGGGAGGAAAGCATGGAAATGACAGCGCTTTTTCTCTCGCGTCTGCAATTCGCCTTTACCATCTCCTTCCACATCATCTTCCCCGCGTTCACGGTGGGTCTTGCGGCTTGGCTTACCTTCCTGGAGGCGCTCAGCCTTTGGACCGGGCGACCGCTGTATCGGCGTCTCTTCGATTTCTGGCTGAAGATTTTCGCGGTAGCCTTCGGTCTGGGTGTCGTAACCGGCATCGTAATGGCCTTTCAGTTCGGTACAAACTGGAGCGAACTCTCGTTGCGCACGGGCCCGATACAAGGTCCACTCCTAGGCTACGAAAGCTTCACCGCATTCGCCCTCGAGGCCAGCTTCTTCGGCGTGATGATGTTCGGACGCTCCCGAGTTCCGCGGTGGCTGTATTTGTTTGCCTGTGCAATGGTGACGCTGGGCACCAGCCTGTCTTCGTTCTGGATCATGGTCAATAACTCATGGATGCAATGGCCCGTCGGGTACGAGATCGACGCCAGCGGGACTTTTGTGCCCACGGACTGGTGGGCAATAGTGTTCAGCCCCGTAGCGTGGGTCCGGTTCCCGCATATGATCCTCGCAGCGTACCTAACCACGTCATTTTGTGTCGCTGCGACAGGTGCGTGGTATCTGATCGACCGAAGACTCCGGGTCGAGGGCGTGGCAATGGTCAGGCTGGGCTTGGGCATGGCCGCGATATTGGTCCCGGTCCAGCTCTTCTTCGGTCATCTCACTGGCGATTATGTTCATGACAAGCAGCCTGCGAAGTTCGCGGCAATTGAAGGGCGTTGGAACAATGAGAAGCCTGCGTCCGAGATCTTGATAGCGCTTCCGGACGAAGCCGCCGAGAAGAACAGGTATGAGATTTCGATCCCCTACCTCGGCAGTATTATTGGTTCGATGAGCCTCACTGCGGAAGAAGTTGGGCTGAAGTCCTTCCCGGTGGACGAACGCCCTCCAGTTTTGATCCCCTTCTTTGCCTTCCGCATCATGGTTGGTTGCGGCCTCCTGATGCTCGCACTCGCTTGGTATGGGACCTGGCTTGGCTTCGAGGGGAAGCTGCCTGACCGCCGATGGTTGAACTGGTGCGTATTTCTGAGTTTTCCGCTTGGATTCATCGCAACGTTGACCGGGTGGTTCACAGCGGAAGTTGGTAGGCAGCCGTGGGCCGTATACGGAGTGCTGCGTACTGCCGATGCCGTCACGCCGTCACTCACGGTGGAGCAGGTCGCAATCAGTTTCATCGCGTTCGGTGTCATCTACACTTCGATAGCCGTCGCGGGAATCGTCTACCTATATCGCATGCTTCGAGCGGGCCCCGAGGAAACAGTCCACGAGATCGGTGAAGGGGCAAATCCCAAGCGTCCCCTGGCTGTACCTGGTGGAAGTCCTGGCACACCACGCGATTTCACGGAGTAGTGGACATGATTGAGTTCTGGACCGCGAGTCTTGGGCTGACCCTGGCGCTGTATGTTATTCTCGACGGGTTCGATTTGGGCGTCGGAATTTTGTTCTCCACGACTCGAACTGAAGATACGAAGCGGCACATGCTCAATTCGATCGCGCCGATATGGGACGGCAACGAAACATGGCTGATTCTTACCGCGTCGATATTGTTCGGTGCGTTTCCAGTCGTCTATTCGCTAGTGCTCAGTGCGTTCTACCTGCCGATCATCATTCTGCTTGCAGCACTTATCTTTCGCGGCGTCGCGTTCGAATTCCGAGAGAAGAGCAGGAGCAAACAATGGCTGTGGGACGCTGGATTTTGTATCGGCTCCTTCATTGCCAGCTTCGTTCAGGGAGCCGCGCTAGGGGCCATCGTCGAGGGAATTCCGAACATCGACGGACGCTTCACTGGCACCGCATTTGGCTGGCTCACCCCGTTTTCGTTCCTCTGCGGATTTGGGCTGTGCCTGGGCTACAGCCTGCTAGGCGCCAGTTGGTTGGTGAAGAAGTGCGAGGGCGAAGTCCGAGAGAGGGGATATCAGTTGATTCCGCAGCTCCTCGCCGGAGTGCTGGCTTTTCTTGCGATCGCGTTCGTAGTGTCGCTTGCGATGAAGCTGCCGGTGATGAACCGTTGGCTCGAACGTCCGGGACTCGGGGCATTCCCATTGATTGGAGTCGTGGGGTGTGCGGTGATTATGGAGGGCGTAAGATCGCGGCGGGATGGCTGGCCGTTCTCGGGTGCAGTACTCCTGTTCCTCTCGGCATTCGGAACTCTCGCTGTCTCCTTCCTTCCCTATATGGTTCCCTTCACGATCACGATCGAGCAGGCCGCTGCGCCGCATTCCAGCTTGTCATTTATGTTCTGGGGCGCCGGCCTGTTCGTCTTGCCGTTGACGCTCATCTACACGATCGTGGTCTACTGGCTCTTCAAGGGCAAGAGCCATTCGGGCAGCTATCACTAATCGGTGACAGATCGATCTGCTAGTTCTTGGCAGAGAAGCCGCGACCGCACAGGTGCGGAGAATGAACGCATCGCATCTCAACGACTCAATTTCGGAGCAAACACGCCTTCTCAGGAAATCCCATCTGTCGCGCGTCCCTCCACAACGGTGGCCATCAAGCCGAGCTACCGTCCCGGTGATGAACGTCAACATGCGTCAGCTTATCCGGATTTTTGACCATATAGATTGCAAAGATCTTGTCGTCGCGGATGCCGAGAGCTGTTGTTTGCAACACACCCTTTGAATCAAGGCTCACATAGCCCGCTAAGCCGTTAATGATAGCGGTTCGCAGCAAGGTGGGCGGAGTCATGGACTTCCGGTGAGCGGAAACGAAGAGTCGAACTGCACGCTCCCGACCCCGAATGACTTCTCGGAACGCTAGAACCTTGCCGCCGCCGTCGCTATGTATCTCGACATCGCGCGCGAGCAATGCCGAAAGCGCGGTGACATCGCCGTCACGCGACGCAGCAAAGAATGCGCGAGCAATTCCATCAGCCTCTGTCGCCCCGACGCTGTATCGTGGTCGTGCGTTCTGGACATTCTTGCGTGCACGAGAAGCAAGTTGCCGAACGGCAGCAGGTTCACGATCAAGCACCGCCGCGACCTCGGTCAGCGCTACGTCGAACACGTCGTAGAGCAGGAAGGCAGCCCGTTCTAGCGGCGAAAGCCGCTCCAACGCCAACATCAGCGTCACAGTGACATCGTCAGTGGTGGCTTCGCACGCATCCAGAGACTCGACCAACGGCTCTGGCAGCCAGGGGCCGACATAGATCTCGCGTTGCACTCGCGCCGACTTCATCCGGTCAAGGCATAATCGGGTGACGATACGGGTGAGATAGGCGGTCGGAGTGCGGACTTCGTCTTTAACGCGCATCCAACGCAACCACGCATCCTGCACGACATCTTCCGCCTCGGTGATCGACCCAAGCATCCGGTAGCTCAGACGCAGCAAGCGTTTGCGCTCCCGGGTGAATTCCACAATCCTTTGGTCGCTAAGCGACGCATCAGCGCTCGCTTCATCGGTCATCGCCTCCTCGCGGATGTTATGAGTTCGGTCCGTTTCGTTCCTGCCGTGATGCCACATGCCACCTTCCTCGCACTCGATCGCTTGGCTCGTGGACGAGCGAGTTCGCGCAAGTGTGACATGGCCCCTGCCAAAAATAAAATCGGGTCGAGATGTCACTTCTCCAATTGACGCGTCGTCAACCGAGCAGCGCCGGCTGTAGGCGCAATTCAAGGAGACCATCATGAATGAGATCACGCGCCTCAACTGGCACGAGGTAGCACCCGCTGGAGCCAAGGCCCTGTTCGGCGTCCATCACTACGTGACACACAACACGAATCTGCCTGAGGAACTTATCCATCTAGTATTCCTGCGCGTATCGCAGATTAACGGCTGCGCACATTGTATCGACCTGCACACCCGCGATCTATTGAAGACCATGGCGGCCGACAAGGTCACTCTGGTCCCAGTGTGGGAAGAGGTGCCGCACCTATTCTCCGAACAGTACCGCGCGGCGCTGGCCTGGGCCGAGGAGGTGACGCTTGTCAGCGAAACGCATGCTTCTGACCAAGCCTATGCTGCAGTTTCGGCAGTTTTCGAGCCCAGAGATTTGGTAGATCTTACAATCACGATCGCAGCTATGAATGCCTTCAACCGTCTAGGCGCCCCATTTCGGCTGCCGGTAAAGGCGCAGCCCTGAAGATGCGCGGGCGCCGTTGCGTAGCCACGACGGCGCCCCTCGCTTGTATATCGGCTGCTTACAGGCCCCGCTTGCTCGCCCGCAGATGACCTCAGTCGGATGATGCCAGCGATCGATTGCCATCAAGTTGAAAGAGGGACGTAAGGAAAATTCTTTGATGGCCCTGGGATGACTGTCTCCTTTCCTATGCCTAGGCGAATTGGAGTATTGGCGGCGATCGAGAACATCACGTCGGCGACGTTATCCGTCAAAGATCGCCCGTTCCAATCCGAGAACCCAAAAATTGCTGGGGTTCCCAGCGTGTACGGCAAGATATTTGGAAACAGTCGACGAGCAAGTCGCTCGGCGTAAGCTCTAGGATCCTCTGCGGTTCCGTAGGCGCCGACTACGCCCGACACCGCCTTGATCACGGACTCTCCGTGCATTGCGAAGTCATCAGTAGGTATTCCAGCGTTCAAGCGGTTGCCTAAATCCCCGTTGAACTGCGTAAACAGCGGATGGATCATCGGTAGCCCGATGCGGTTGACGGAACGCCAGCCACCTGCGTCCGTTGCGAGTGTCGAAACCGCCCAGATGCCGAGGCGGCTACTAACGCCTTCTTGCGAGCGAAACTCGCCGTCCGGCACTTCCAGAACGATTGAATAGACCGTGTGTCCCGCAAAGAGGTTTCTCGCAGTCTTCGACGACCAATTCTTCAAGTCGACCGCGGTGCCATCCTCGAACGCATGGCCAACAGCATGGAGGACATCGGGATCAATCCAAAACGGATCCCCTGCCTTGCCAGCCCAGATCCTCAGTTTGTCAGGCGCTTTGACCTCCTCGCCCGTCTTACCTTCGAGGACGAGGTCTCCTATCTCGTTTGGATCAGCGGCTGCCCCTCCGGCAATCCGTCGCAAGACAAACCCCTGTTCTCCCTGCTCGTTTCGATCACCAAACGTCAACCGATACGTAATGTCCTCGACTGCGTCGTTGTTGAGATCGATCTTGATCTCGTACATCCCCTCAGGATGGAAGCCCGGGCTTGGTATGGGGCCGAAGATTGAATGACAGACGTTGATCGCGAAAACCGTGCCGACCTCACCTCGGAAAACGTAAAGGTCGGTGATGTCGAGCCGAATGTCTTGCCTGGCCAACGGTGAGTCCAGATGATGGGACAAAGGAGGTCCTCCTGTTCATTGAGTAAGTCGAGAAGATCACTTGTGATGGCGGGCTCGGGCTGGCAAAGCACGCTCTTCAACGCCAATCTATCGACGCATCTTCGCGAGTAATATTGTCCGTCAGCTCAGAGAGCTTACACGTTCGGACAATTGGAGCAGCCACACCCGTACCCGCCCGCGGTTTCAGCCGGGTAGCGCACCCTATTCTCACTGGTCATGACGGCTCCAGGGGTGACGGCGCCGGAAATCGTTCGGCCAGGTGCCATCAGGTGATCGACATCAAATCCTCGAAGAAGCAGGTAGTCGGCTATGATGCGCCGATGACATCGCCACCACGCCGCTTCTGAGCACATCATGGCGACACGTGACGATGTGCCAATTGCAATGAGCCGCGATATGGCCATCTGAAACCTATCGGACAGGGCGTAGTCGGCATAATTGTGAAAACTCGCGTTGCGCCACAGTGCGTTGAGGTTGCAGGGCACACCGCTCTGGCGACGACGGCGTCCACCAAGATCGCTCCAGTGCTCGTACCCTATGCCGTGAATGTCAAGGCTGGCTGGCAATGTTTCGATGTTGAACGCGGGGTGCGTACGGGATCGCGGAAATGCTCTTACATCGACGATCAAGTCGATTGCGGCTGGCGCAAGCACCTCGATGAACTCGTCCAGAGAGCGGGTGGAGTGACCTATGGTGAAGAACGGCACTGTCACTCCTTCGCGGACAGTGCGCTCTCCTTGTGAGCGGCTATATGATCGCTGCGGTCGCTCTTGATCTCATACTGGGGCGCGTCGACCGACGCGCGATGCTTGTACCCTTTGAAGACGAAGTCCGCGACATGGATCCGTATGACCCTGCCGCTGACAAGACCGGCCTCCGAATTCCATTTGACCAGATCGCCGATCCTGTACTTCGGCATCGTTGGAACTCCTTTGACGCGGCTGCTAGAGAAGCCCGGCAAACATGGCAGCTCCTGCGCAAGCCGCCACGCTCCCGCAGGCTTGGGCGATACTTCGCCCGTGAAGCACTCTTTCCATCGCCGCGCCGAACGCCATCCCGGTCGCGTGTAGAACCGCCGTCGCTAATACGAAACCTAGAGCATAGGTTCCGCCGTCTACGTACCCCGGTGCCTCAGCCCCGTTAGCGTAGCCGTGCAGCACGGCGAATGTAGCCACCAATCCGGAGACCAGCCAGATGGGTGGCCTGGACGCGAAAGCCACTACAGTCCCAATCGCGACGACGGACAGTGCGAGCACCTCTTCGGTGAACGACACCGTCACCCCCAGGAAACCCAGCATTCCTCCACCAACCATCGACAACACGAATATCGCTGGAAGGAGCAAGGTCGCCGTCCCCTGCCGTTGATAGACGTAGAGCCCGAGCATGATCATGGCGAGCGCATGATCCAATCCAAGAAGCGGGTGTGCGAACCCGTGACTAAAACCACTAGCGTCATCGACGCCTGTATGAGCGAAAGCGACCGTGGACGAACAGATGAGGAGGACGAGCATTCCAACCGGTCTTGCGAATCTGGACATGAGCTTATCCTTTAAATTCATCGGGATTGTTTGGCGGCGGACCCGACCCAATCAGATCGTAGGACGCCGGGGCGAGAAGCACTACTCGCTCAAGGACTCATGCTTGGCTCACTAAAGTGTAGTTATAAGCCGCTCGAGAAGCTGCTAGATTCGGAGCATTCAAGACAACAGCCACGGTGGAAGTCTCGTCTCCCAACGAGCGGTGAAGTCGCGCGCGGTGAAACCTGGAAAGGACGTCACAACATGCTCAAGCCAAAAAGATCCATAATCGCGATCATTCTCGTTGCCCTCGCGTCGTCGTGCACGTCGACGGACAGTATGAATGGAGGCCAGTCCTTGGACCGTCCGGCGAACATCGCCTGTACCGATGGCTTCCGGCCCAGCCACGGCCGACCATGCAGCTATTGACGAGCAATGGCCCGCACATAAGATCGAACTGCCTACGGGCGCAGCCGGGGGAGGACTTACCCAGGTCTTCAGCTCACGCTATATACTGAGGCCGATGGGACACGACCCTGCAAAGGCATTCCGCTACGGTGTGGCATCGCTACTGATGCGACGCCCGCACCTTCGTTGCCATGCGAAAATCGCCCACTGGTGGAGCGAGGAGTTCGTAGACTACGCCGTGGCCATCCGCGCCAGAGACAGGTTCAGCGCAGACAGCGATGATAGGCTGAGGGAGTACGAGACGCTCTGCTATGAGCTTGAGGACGAACTCGAGGGCTATCTCACAGGCGGAGAACAGCACTAAAATCAACACTGCGACGGCCCGGAGCACCCGTACTCCATAGGGCCGTTTCACTTGTTCGGTCATTTTTGTGTGCGGCGCGTGAAGCCTATCTCGGTCATTTGAGGATCTTCCTGTCGCAGCGTACGGACCATCTGCTCGTACTCTCGTTCCATTTCAGGTGTTACTGAGGGACGGACTTCGGTCAGCGCTCTTGAGAAATCTTCCGCAGTGACCAAGTCCGCGTCGATGGATTTCCGCAAGGCCATCAAGCCGGCGCGCCTCGACAGGTCTTCAAGATCTGCGCCCGTGAACCGCTCGGTCTGCTCGGCCAGTAGATCAAGATCCACGTCGTCAGCCAGAGGCATCTTCTTGGTGTGTATGCCGAGTATCTTTCGCCTGCCCTTTGCGTCGGGCACTGGGACATAGACAAGTTCATCAAAGCGACCCGGTCGCAGCAAGGCCGGGTCGAGGAGGTTCGGCCTATTGGTGGCCGCAATCACCACGACGCCATGCATCTCCTCCAAGCCGTCCATCTCGGCCAGAAGCGTGTTGACCACCCGCTCCGTGACCGCGGGTTCTCCAAGGCCACCTCCCCTTGCTGGGGCCAGAGCGTCGATCTCATCGATGAAGATCACTGTTGGTGCAACCTGCCTCGCACGCTCGAAAAGACGCGCCACCTGCTGTTCCGACTCCCCGTACCATTTGGACAACAGGTCCGACGACTTCGTTGCGACGAAATTCGCCTCCGCCTCGCGGGCCACCGCCTTTGCGAGCAGCGTCTTACCGGTGCCGGGCGGACCAAACAGAAGAAAACCTTTCGCTGGTCTGATGCCAAGGCGCTTGAAGGATTCGGGTGATCGCAGAGGAAGCTCCACCCCTTCCCGCAGTTTCAGTTGCGCGTCATCCAAACCGCCGACATCGTCCCATCTAACGTTCGGCGCCTGGATCATGATCTCCCGGAGCGCAGACGGCTGGATACGTCGGAGGGCGGAAAGGAAATCCTCGTGCGAAACCGTCAAGTCGTCCAACACATCCGGCGGAATTCCCTCTCGTAAATTGATAGAAGGCAAGATCCGCCGGAGCGCGTCCATTGCGGCCTCGCGCACAAGCGCCCCGAGATCTGCTCCCACAAAGCCGTAGGTCGTCCGGGCGATCTCGTCGAGATCCATGCCGTCTGCCAGCGGCATGCCGCGCGTGTGGATCGCCAGCACCTCCCGGCGCCCAGCCTGGTCCGGAACTCCGATCACAATCTCGCGGTCGAAGCGACCAGGGCGGCGTAGAGCTTCGTCGATGGAATCTCGCCGGTTCGTGGCACCTATGACCACCACGTTCTGCCTAGGCTCCAGCCCGTCCATGAGCGTCAGAAGCTGCGCCACTATACGTCGTTCCACTTCTCCGGTTACGTCTTCCCGTTTTGGAGCGATTGAGTCGATCTCGTCGATGAAGATGATGGAGGGAGAGTTCTGTGACGCGTCTTGAAACACCTGCCTCAGACGCTCTTCGGACTCGCCGTACCGACTTCCCATGATCTCGGGACCCGCGATGTGGAAGAACTGCGCCTCGGTCTCGTTCGCAACCGCTCTTGCGATTAGCGTCTTGCCTGTCCCGGGCGGACCGTAAAGAAGGACGCCCTTTGGAGGATCGATACCGAGACGCTGGAACAGCTCCGGGTGACGGAGCGGAAGTTCCACCATCTCCCGAACCTGATCGACTGTCGATCCGAGTCCTCCGATGTCGTCGTAGGTGACGTCCGCTCGGCGGGGGGTTGTCGGCTCTTCGAACTGTGGCCGCAGTTCCACTCTTGTATCCTCCGTCATCTGCACGATTCCGCGAGGTGTCGTCGAGACGACTACAAGCCTAATTTCCTGAAGGCCGTATGCAGGCATTTCAAAAAAACCTCGCGTGAGACTGTCGGAGGAAGCCGCTCGTCCGATTCGCTGCTGGACCGAAGTGGAGATTACGTCTCCTGCGACCATGGGCCGATGAAGAAAAGTCCGTTGTAGGGCCTCGCCCGATCCCTGAAGGACAAGGTTCTTTTGCGCAGGGGCAAGGACAATCTTCGTCGCCCGCTTGGCATCTGACTTCCTGACCTCCACATGGTCGCCGCTGGAGGTCCCCGCGTTTATGCGTTGCAGCCCGTCGAGCCGGATGATGTCCAGGCCTTCGTCTTCAGGATAAGGACGCATCGCGATCGCCGCCGTGTGTCGCTTTCCCGCAAGCTCGATCACGTCACCCTCTGAGACACCGATCTTCGCCATGGAATCCTCTGTCAGGCGGGCGATGCTGGCTCCTGAATCCTGAGGTCTTGTGTTCGCAACCTGGAGCTGGATGACGCGGTCGTTCGACGACATTGCGATTCCTTTCGTGATCGGCTCGGAGTACTGCAAGGTCACTATGCGTGACTGGGCGCACCGCGTGAGGCTCGCCGCCGGGCGCGAAGAGCCAGCCCGAAGGCGATGAACCCCCATCCTTGGAAAATAAGATCGACGGTCAGCAACCCCCCAAGGAACCAAAGCCCAACGAGGGGCTGCGACAAGATGAAGGCCCCAACAAAAAATGTTAGGCAGCCGCTTGCGGCGATCCACCCCCAGCCCCTTCTTGTCCGGTCGAGTAGGCCGGAAATCCCGCGGAAGACGCCGGATGCGACTAGCAGTGCGCCAATCCCGATAGTGATGCCAAGGGCCGAAAAGACCGGGTCGTACACTGCAAGGCCCCCGGCCGCGCCATAGAAGATGCCAGTCAGGAGATAAAGGGCCCGGCGCTTCCAATCACGCGACGTGAAAGCATGGACAATCTGCATGACGGCACCCAATAGCATCATGGCTGCGATGTAGAATACTGAAGCGAGGGTGGACGCGAACAGATTGGCGCTAGCGATGCCGCCTGCGATCAACATGCCGACCCCAAGGGCCGCGAACCAGCCCCATTGCTTTTCGACGTGCGCAGTGGACAGCCCCGTCCGGGGCGCTGAAATGCTGGACATGTTCATTTCTCCTTTTGAACCATTTGAACGCTGCGGGAAGTTCAGTGCGCCCGACTTGGGGCCAACAAAGCCTGGTCGCTACCGCACGGCTGCTGCGACGACCTTCGCTATCCAGATTTCGACGGGCACCCCAGCATGACCAGCGAGTTCTCTGACTTGTTCAGCCAACGCCGGGTTCAGGGGTACGTCGAATATGACGTCGTCGACACCGTTGTTTGTGAAGACCATTCGGGATGCTTCGGCGGCGAAGTCACGGACGCGGGTGATTTTTTCCTGGACAGAAAGATCAGTTTCTGCCGCGACCGCGGGGCAATACATCGCGATCAGATGGTTTACCGTATCGTTGGAAGACAGCCCGTGTTCCCTCATCAGGGTAATGACGGTCGCAAGTTGCTCCGGCTGCGCCAGGATGGTGCCTTTGGGCAGCAGGCTGTCTATTAGCGCACCAAGCGGCGGCGTTTTGAGATCGATGATCTCAGGACACTCGAGGGCTGCTGCGCTTGAGACATCCGCCGCCCCTAGCCATAACGCCAATCCGACCGCTAGAGAGCTAGCAACAGCTCCTGTACGACCGTGACGAACGAAGACGTTCCGTTGCGTTGGGAGGGTTCTGTCGAAATACTCTGAGCGCAGCACAGCCGTTATCCCTGATCAAACTTCGATCCCATTTGGAACGGAGGTCGCGACTCAGGATGTCTCCATGCACCCATGCTCGCGACCTACTCAGAGCAGCGTATCGATGGACATAGGAACACTGAATTATACTGGGGGATAACGGGGATCGCTCTTCCGCTAGGAGGAGTGGTCCGATGGTGTAGCCTGATGATGCGCCATTGACGGTCGGGAACGATCTCTCGCGCTTGCTGGTTTCCGGCCGAACATCTGCCGACCGGAAACCTTCAAATCAACTCTGCGAAAGCGTGCCCAGTTCCGTGCGAACCAGCAGCTTATCAAAGTTATCGGATCTCTCCCTGCCGATAGTGCTCCCCAACCAGCACAACGCAAACCCGAGGGGAATGCTGATGATGGCGGGATACTTAAGGCTCAGGTACGCCTGCGCTCCGAGCACAACCGGGGACGCCAGGATGAGGGCCAGCGAGGCGAACACGCCACCGCTCAGGCCGACGATCGCACCTGTACGGTTAAAGCTTCTCCAGAAGAGAGCACACAGGAGGACTGGAAGATTGGCGCTTGCGGCGACCAGAAATGCAAGTCCAAGCAGGAACGTGATGTTGAAGCCCGTACCGATCGCGATACTGGCTCCCGTTGCGAGAACGCCTACCACAACCGCCGAAAGCCTTGCCACCCGCGCCTCACGCTCCTCTATGTTGCTCTGACCTCGCCAAAATACGCCGGCGAATATGTCGTGGGCAACGGCGCCGGAAGCGGAGATAAGGAGCCCCGAGACGACTGCTAGAATGGTGAGAAACGAAACGCCCGCTATCAGCGCGATAGAGATCGCACCCGTAGTCGTCTCCAGACCGCCGCCGAGCACGCCCGCCAATATAGGGGCCACCAGGTTGCCACCCACGCCGGAGGCAAGCGTCGCCGCCTCGCCGCTTAGAAGAAGACGTGCGCCCAGTCCAAGGATAACGACCATCAGGAAGAAGACTCCCATCGCAGCCATCGCCCATCCGAGCGAACGACGAGCAGCGGTCCCGTCCTTCACGGTGAAGAACCGGATGAGCACATGTGGAAGGCCCGCTGTTCCAAGCATGTAGACCAGACCGTATGACAGTATATCGACGGGATGTGCCGAAGACAGGAGGAGTCCGGGTCCGGCGAACTCAAAACCCTTGGGATGTGCGGTTGCCGCACTCGTCACCAGTGAGGCGAAACTCCAGTCCGTGTGGCTGAGGATTGCGGCGCACATCGCGGCCCCAACCAGCAGCAAGATTACTGCCTTCACAATCATTACCCACGTCGCCCCGAGCATGCCGCCAAACGCGACGTAAGCTGTCATCAGTCCACCGGTCAAAATCACTGCCGTCGAAAAACTTAACCCGGACAACGCTTGCAGCAGGATCCCGGCGCCGACCAATTGCGCGAATAGGTAGAGCAAGCTCACAACGAGGGATGTCCCCGCCGTGACCGCCCGTACGACGGGGTCGGGGAAGCGCAGTGACAGAACCTCGGCGAGCGTGAACGCACCCCCATTGCGCAGGCGCTCTGCAAGCAGGAACAGAAGCGGCAGGAATGAAAAGATCGCCGCCACCAGAATCAAGGTGCCATCGAATCCATACAGATAGATCAGTCCCGTCGTCCCGAGAAAGGTGCCCGCTGACATGAAGTCACCTGCAATGGCCAAGCCGTTTTGAACACCGGAAATGCTGCGGCCCGCCGTGAAGAAATCGGACGCCGTCCGGGTGCGCCGCGCAGCCCAGGCAATGATGCCGAACATGGCGACGACAAGGGCCCCGAAGACCAGCAGGGTGATAAACCGTGTGTCTGCCATCAGCGTGCTCCCACTGGAGTGCTGATCGTGGCTACAACGTTCCTTCTAACTCTGGTGGCCATGGGTTCAAGGACACGAGCGGAGAGTCGAAGGTATAGCCAGGTGAAGGCCCAAGCTAGGAAGAACATTCCGAAAAACACCATGTAGGCGTTCGAACCAAAGACCATGTTCCCTGACCCCAACATGGTCGGCGCGAAAGCCACGAGCGCGAAAAAACCCACGTAGACAGCCATCATGGCAGCCGAGAAGCAGAATCCGAGGGTGCGGCTGCGCCTTATGAGCGACTGCACCTCCGGGTTTCTATGCAGCAAGGCCGGATCTCCATAGGTCTCTCCCGGCTTCAGTTCGATGACATTCTCGAGCATGAGTTCCTCCTCTGTTTGGCAGCACCGAGACACCCTCCCTGCTGCACCGCTCGTTCATGGATTGGGTTCGATGATTTTACGCAACAACCGCGCTAGCTCGGACTTCTCGCCGTCCGTGAAGCTGGCAAACGCTTCTGCTTCGATGTCTTGCATGACAGTAACCAGCCGCTTGCGAAGTTCCTCTCCCTTTGAAGTCAGAGCGAGGGTGATGAGGCGCTTGTCCTCTTGATTCGGATCCCTGTGGAGCACCCCGACTGCGGTTAGCTGCTTGATGGCACGGCTGATTTTCGCCTTGTCCATCTTTGTCAGCTCGGCCACTTCGAAGGTCGACACCGGCCCAAAGCTATGGACTACGGTGATCACTCGAGCTTCTGCGATGGTGATGCCGAGCAATTCAGCATAGATGCCAGAGGTTTTCTGAGTGATGGCACTCGTCGCCACGAGGAGCTGATACGGCAGGTAGCGCTTCAAGTGCAGGTCGTCGGAATCGGTCATGAGCAGGCCTCCAGGTTTGAATGGGAGGCATCAATACGGGTTAGCCATTGCATGACAAGGTCGAGGACGGTCTCGCTATTGCGATCCATCATCAGCATATGAGAGTTCCCCATCAGACCTTCCCGGGGAAGATCGAGCGTGTCGGCGACGCCTCCTCCGTCCCTCCACGCCTTCACGCTCTCCTTTGCGCTCCGCGCCAACCTCGTCCAGGTGTCATCACGGTCGATGAAATCGCCCTGCACATGCAGCATGGGGCGTCCTGCTGCACGCTCGAACCGCGATGGTCCTCCATGGGGCTCCAAGGCAACGGTCGCGCGGACGAGCTCAGGTTCGCGTTCCGCCACGGCCATAGCATGACCACCCCCTTGGCTGTGACCGACCAAGTAGCAAGGCCCGACTATTCGGACTACCGCCACCAGAGCGGCGATCTGTGCCTCCGTGTTCGTCAACCACCTGGGCACCGTCTGACGGACAAGGTCATCGAAGGCTTCTAATGGGAATTGCGAGCCGTCGAAGGGGCGACGTGCTGCAAAGTCGGCGCGTTTTCCGATCCGGAACAGGGACCAGGATTCTTCTGCGCTGCGCTGCAACGGGCGTCCGCTCCACGTGCCGGGCAGCGCGGCGAAACCCGCGCGGCCCCGCTCCACCGAGTCGGCGACGTAAGTTGACACGCCTCGGCGAATGAGACTTTCCTGCCAGCCCATCCGACAGTCTGGGTGAGTCTCCCAGCAGCTCCCGGTCAGCCCTCCGCCATGTACTAGAACAACCGGCAGCGCCAATCGCTGCTGGTGGGGAATGAAATATTGCACGTAGCTTTGCTCGATCCAGTATTCGCCGTTGGGATCGTAGCGGTAGTCAGAGAATCCGGCGGAGAACGAAATGTCCTCGCAGGGCTCGCCAGAAATTCGGACTCTGTGGCCACCGGCCATGAAACTTCCCATACCTCCAAGGACCATGGAGCACACGGCTAAGCCTCCCGAGAGAGGATGGACACGCTATGGCAGGCCATCATACCGCCGAGAGCGTGAACCAACGCGGTCGTAGGCGTCTCGACTTGAAGGCCGAGAGCTTGGCCCCGCAACTGCCTGATCGCCTCCATCATGCTGTCCATGACGCATGAGACGCCGGGCTGACCAAATGAAAGCCAACCTCCATTGGTGTTTGTGGGGCGCTCTCCTCCCGGGCCTGTCGCTCCAGACCTGACGAAGGACCCAGCCTCTTCCATGGCCACATAGCCGAGCTGGCTGAGGCTCATCAGTTCTACGTGCGCAAACTGGGAGGCCGTCTGGAGCAGGTCCATTTCGTTAGGTCCCAGACCAGCCATGTCGTACGCCTTCTGAGCGGCAATTCCGCATCCCGTTTCGGTAATGTTGGGAAGCTTGCCGAGTGGAAGGCGACTTGACCGCAAGGACATCCGATCGGTCAGATAATCGTGTGTCGAGCACTCACCCGCACCGAGCAGATAGATGGGGGTTTCGGTGAGCTGTCTGGCGATCTCCGACGTTGTTACGATGTATGCGCCGGCCGTGCCTGGCGGCCCCCATGTCGCGCAATGCCAGAGACGCAGCGGCGAGGCGATCAGAGGCGACGCCATCACTTCTTCGACAGTGATGATTCCCTTGCTTCCCTTGGCTGCAAAAGGATGATGGGTGGCCCACTCCTGGCACTGGACCGCGACGGATGCCAAGTCTTCCTCGGTCACATCGAACTCGTGCATGAGGCGGCAGGCGATCTGTGCGTAGATGGCAGGAATGATCGGCCTGTACGGCTGTTCGAATTCAGGATCAGCGTCGATACTGCTGATACCCACCCTTGCGTCCGTCATCCCCGCCGCTGCATCCGCGCCCACGCAAAGGACAAAGCGGGCGGCCCCGCTTGTTACCGCGAGCGCAGCGTGCTTGAGCATCGAGTTCATGCCAGCCGCGTGGATCGTGATTTCGGAGGCGTAGGTGGGGGTGATGTTCAGATTGGCAGCGAAGATATTGTTATATTGCTGGCGCATGTCCGACATCGGGGCACGTCCGAACAACAAGCCATCAATGTCGTCCTTCTCCAGACCCGCGTCCTCGATCGCTTTCCGAGTCGCTTCAGAAGCGAGCCGCATCGCAGTCTTGCGCTCGTCCTTCTTGCAATAGCTATCGCCGAAACCGACAATGGCTGCCTTTCCTCTAATGTCACGCATTTGGCTCATGACAACACCTTGAATTTCGGAAGCGTGACGCCGTTGCCGAGATCATCGAACCAAACTCGGACCCGCTGTCCGATTTCGACGACGCTGTCGAGGGCGGGTGGCTTGATCTCAGTGAACATGTGAAAGCCTTCATCGAGGCTCACTATGCCCAAGACGATTGGGTTGAAGGGGGTATCCGTTTGTCGAAGCGGGATGTACTGTGTGGTGAACGAATAGATAGAGCCATTGCCTTGCGACTGCGTCCATTCGAGATCATCAGACAGACAGTAAGGACATGCCGGTCGCGGATGAAAGACAGGCGCCTCGCAGCATCGACATTTCTGGAAGACAAGGCGGCCATCGCGGGCGGCCGCCCAATATGTCTCAGTGTCCCTGGTGGTCCGTGGGCGGTTTTCCATCTAGCCAGCCTTCCTTGACTGGAACTCTTCGAGGAAGATTTCACGCAGCAGGTGCTTCTGTATCTTGCCGCTGCCCGTGAGGGGCCACTCGCGCGTAAACCGGACGTATCTCGGTACTCTGAAATTGGCGACCGTACCTGAGCAAAAACGGATCACCTCGGCTTCGTCCAGTTCTGCTCCCTCCTTCAGCTCCACAATTGCCATAACGACTTCCGAGAGCCGATCGTCGGGAGCGCCTATGACTGCAACCTGTTTGATGTGAGGATTTTGTAGCAAAACAGCCTCGACTTCCTCCGCCGACACGTTCTCGCCGCCAATCTTCAGCATGTCTTTAAGCCGGCCCACGAATCGGAGGTTGCCTTCCGCATCAAGCGCTCCGAGGTCACCGGTGTGGATCCAGCCTTCATTGTCCATGGCCTTGGCCGTTTCCAGCGGCTGCCTCAGGTAGCCGTTCATTCGCCACCAACCGTTGATGCGAATTTCGCCGATCTCGTCAGCCGTCAGGCGCTCGTTGGTTTCGGGATCGAAAATCGCAAGCTCACTGCCAGTGACTGCGGTACCGCAAGTGGAGGCGCGAACGTCCCAGCTCTGGCGATAGTCGCCCCCGGCGCCGCCGCCTTCGGTCGCCCCGTATATCTGGACAAGGTCCGGCATGTCGAATGCGTCGCGGACGCGTTCCATCAATGCGGGCGTGCCCACGCACCATCCGCCGCGGAGGGAGGACAGGTCGTAGTCCCTGAAACGCTCATGGTTCATCTCCATGATGTACATGGCGCCATAGCCTGACCGTGAAACACATCGTTCCCGCTCGATCAGGGAGAGGATGCGCTCCACCTCGTAGTATTCTGCACTTACTACAGCCCCGCCGAGTGTAAGAGGCAGCGGGATGGCTCCACACGAGCCTCCCACGTGGTAGAAGGGCTGGGTGTTCAGAAACGGCTCGCCCGGCTTTAGTCCTGTACGGAGTGTGAATTCCACGCCGAAATTGAGAGCGTACCGATGGCTGCAGAGGGCTCCCTTTGGAAGCGCCGTCGTCCCGGAGGTATATTGCAGAATAACGGGATCATCGAAGTGTTGCTCGGACTGCCTCTGCATCAGCCGTTCCTGGCTGACAATCTCGCCGGAGTTCTCGAAATCCTTAAATGCCATGAAGCCTTCGGCCTGGACCGAACCTAAGGAAATCACTCTCTCGAGATGTGGAAGATTGGCGCTCTGAAACCGTCCGGAATCCTCCGGAACCCAATCGCCAGCCAGATCGGACAAGGTGCTCACAAAATCGTGCTTTAGGAAGCGCTCGACCATGATCAGGATTCGAGCTTGCGAATGCTTCAGGACGTGGCCGAGTTCAAACGTCTTGAAGCGCGTATTGATTGCAACGATGACCGCCCCGACTTTAGCGCATGCAAACTGGCAATAGGCGAATTCAGGGAGGTTCGGTGTCCAAATTGCCACCGTGTCCCCCTTTTTGATGCCATGAGCGAGGAGCGCCCGTGCTAGAGCGTCAGACCGCCTTTGCATTTCTCGGAAGCTGACCCGCGCCTCGTCAAAAACCCAGCCGATCCGGTCCGGCCAGTGAAGGACTGCCTGGTCGAGCGCTTCTCCAAGGCATAAATGTCGTATAGCAACTGAAAAAGTCATGTCACTCCCCTGTTTGTCTGGTGATCTTTGAAGGCGCGGCCGATGGCCGCGATCGAATTCGCTATGCCTGTGGTCGGAGAGCGATCATCATCGGCGAAGTGCCGCGCTGCACGAGAGTGCCGTCCTGATTGATCAGGGAAAACTCGCGCTCGACAATTCCGAAGTCACCTTTGCTGGTCAGGCGCTTTCCAGTCAGCACCATCTCCGCGTGGAGGGTGTCGCCGATGAGGATGGGCGCCTTGAATTCCCATTTGTCGATGGACAGCATTGCAACTGCTGACAGTTCGAACACTCCCCAGCGAGTGAACATTCCTGTCAGAAGTGTGATGCCGAAGATCCCGCCCACCACCCGACGCCCGAAGCGGGTCGTCCTGGCATACTCGTCGTCACAGTGTAGCGGGTTCCAATCTCCGGAAATCATGCAGAAGACCGTTGCATCTGCATCGGTTACCGTGCGGCCTGTGCTCACGAACTTCGATGGTATTTCCAAGTCTTCATAATACAACGTGGTCATCGCTCACTCCCAACAATGTCATTTCATATCATATGAAATGATTTATGCAAGGGATGACCAGTTACATGAATGTGAAGAAGAGGGAGCGAGGGCCTGGTAGCATCTGCTACCCAATCCCGCATGAA
Source organism: Rhizobium cauense (assembly GCF_019511525.1). Taxonomy (GTDB): domain Bacteria; phylum Pseudomonadota; class Alphaproteobacteria; order Rhizobiales; family Rhizobiaceae; genus Rhizobium; species Rhizobium cauense. The sequence continues at coordinate 137,614 of NZ_JAEUAT010000013.1, forward strand.
TGGCCACACATCACTCAGCGACCTCGAACGCAAGGCTCCCCTCGTCCCAGCCGCCATTGGGGATCAGGGCCTTCCAGGTCAACGTGTAGCTTCCAGGATCAAGCCTTGCATTCGTGGGTACGACGATCTCGCCTTCGGTGGCATCCTGCTTTGCATTGGAACAAGGCAGCTCCCGGTTCGCGCTGTCACGCAGCTCGAAGTGCGAGCCCGCCAGGTCGACATCGTAGGAGAACGACAGGGACACCTCAGACCCGGTAAACGGGATGATCTGACCCATGCCCGCAACCGCTGCTGTCGGCGTCGCCGAAATAGCGGCAATCGTCAGGCAAACGACGAGGATTTTCTGCAGCATGTCGGCGGGCCTTTGAACTTCATTAAAGCGCCTAGCCTACGGACACGGTGATGCGGCGTGAATTGCACATTGGCTCGGGAAACCTATACCTTCGGATCAGTCACCCGGGCGACAGGTGCTTCAGGTGAAGCGCAGCCTCCACAGCCTCAGCCAGAACGAGGGCATGGTTGTGGTTAGGATCCTTGGCGCCATAGAGCAAAGTTACGTCGTGGGCGGCGATGAACTTGCAGAGGTTGGCAAATGCGGGATTGCGAAGGAGTTCCGCCCGATACCGCGTTCGGAATTCCTCCCACCTGTCAGCTCTGTGATCGAACCATTCCCGCAGTTCCGGCGTAGGCGCGACGTCCTTCAGCCAAGAATCGAGGTGCGCAGCCTTTTTCGAGACGCCGCGGGGCCAAAGTCTGTCGACCAGAATCCTGTCACCGTCGAGCGGGCTCGCGGGCTGATAGATTCGCTTAATTTGCAGGGACATGTGCTCAACCTTTCCGTTGTTTTGGACCGCTGCGCGTAAGGACGACAATGACCGCCGCCGTTAGGACGACGACGCCCATGACATAGAACGCGTCGGAGATCGCCATTATGAACGACTGCTGGGCTATCAGGTTTGCGAGGACGATCTCGGCCTGATGGCGAGCGTAAGCGGCGGTGCCTGCGCCGTGCTGCAGAAAGTAGGCTTGCATGTTGGTGAGAAACTCGCCGACCGTGTAGCCGTAAGGCGTGACCGATTGTCCGATGATGTTAGAATGGTACTCCTCCCGTCTCGTGATAACGGTGGCGAGCACGGCCGTTCCCACGGCGCCGCCCAGGCTTCGCATCATGTTGAACAGCCCAGATGCCGCGGCGGCATGTTCCTTGGGCATGCCGACCATGGCGATCGAAACGAGCGGAGCGATGAGGATCGCCTGCCCGATTGCGCGGACGATGTTGGTCATCATGAATTCGCTGCCGCCGTCGTTGAAGCTCAGGTGGGTGTTAAGCAGGCAGCTTGCTGCGAAGATCGCCAAGCCTGTGCAGACAATCGCCCGGTAGTCGAAATAGCGCTGCAGGATGGGGACGAGCGGTATGATCAGAAGCTGAGGCATGCCCGCCCATGCAAGGACGATACCGGTCTGTTCGGCGTTGTATCCCTGCACTTCGGTCAGGTAGGCCGGTAGAACGTAAATGGATCCGAACAGTGCAAAGCCTACGAGGACGTTCGCAAGCGTGCCCAGGCCGAAATTGCGCATCCGGAGCAACCGAAGCTGCACGGCAGGTTTTTGAACGCGGAGTTCGATGAATACAAACACCGTCAGGCAGAACCCCGAGAGTATGGAAAGATGGACAATATGGGTGGATCCGAACCAGCCGTCCTGGTTGCCTTCGTCCAGAACTGTCTGTAGCGCCCCCAGCCCGATCGCCATGAAAGCGATGCCGAGCCAGTCCCCCTCCTTCAGGAGCGGCAAATTCATCTCGCGCCGTTCGAGCGTGGGATGAAGCAGCGCAAACATTATTGCGCCAGGTATTAGGTTGATGAAGAAGATATACTGCCAGCCGTAATTTTCGGTGAGATAGCCGCCGATCGTGGGGCCGATCGCTGGACCGAAGGTTGCCGTAAGGGCGAAGGCGGCGAGCCCCACCGGCTGTTGACGCAGCGGGATGGTTGTCAACACTCGCGTGAAGGCCATTGGAATCATCACCCCTCCGGTGAAACCTTGAAGCCCCCGGAGGACGATCATCTCTGTAAGATTCGAGGCGAAGGCGCACCCTACGGAAAAGATGAGGAATAGCCCCAGGCAGCCAAGCAGGAACCTTCGGAAAGAGAAGATCCGGCTGAAAAAATCGGTCAGCGGGATCATGATGATCTCGCCGATCAGGTACGAGGTGGAAATCCAAGTTCCGTTTTCGGATCCAGTCCCGATGCCTCCCTCGATCTCGGGCAGCGAGGAGTTGGTGACCTGAATGTCGAGGACGGCAATCAGCGCGCCAATCATGCATCCGGCCACCGAGATCCAGTCTCGGAGGCTCGCGCTTCCTTTCGCCGCTCCGACAGCGCTGGTCATGGCCGGGAGACTCCGTCCTTCCCGACGGACTGCCCGGGTCTGTCATCAGACACGACCTTGATGGTTGCCGTCACCGACATGCCCGGAAGAAGTCGGCCTGCAAGCGGATCGCCTCTGTCGATGCTGATCTTGACGGGGACACGCTGCACAATCTTTGTGAAGTTGCCGGTCGCATTGTCCGGAGGAAGGAGTGAAAACTCCTGTCCGCTCGCTGGCGCAATGCTGTTGACGTAGCCGCGGATCGGCCTGTCCGCGAATGCATCCACGTCGATCTCGACTGGCTGGCCCGACCTTATTCTGGCCAACTGGGTCTCCTTGAAATTGGCCACCACGTAGGCCGCGGTGACGGGCACCACCGCCATGAGCTGCTGCCCCGGTTGCGCGAATAGGCCTACCCTGGCCATCCTCGAGCCGATAACGCCGTTGGTCGGAGCTCGCAGCGTCGTATAGCCTAGATTTAGCTGCGCTTGCGCGAGCGCTGCACGGTTGTGGGCCAATGTCGCCTTGGCCTCCGCCAGCCCGGCTTGTAGGGTATCCACTTGCTTTGTGGCGGCCTCGAGCGCTGCCTGATCCCGGGCAACGATGGCTTCGCTCGAATCTGCCTGGGCTAGCGTCTGCTGCGCCTCCTGCAAGGAGCCGGAACCGCTTTTCTGCAGCGCCCCGAACCTCTCCCTATTCTGCTGGGCGTAGACGTCGGAGGCCTGGTCGGTTCTTAGCGTGGCTTGAGCTTCTTCGATTAGCGCGCTCTGCTCACTCAGTTGAGCGGTGATCTGCGAGATGTTCGCTTCTGCTTGAGCGACATCGGCCTTCGCTTGATTCAATGCGTCCTGATAGCCACGGGGATCGATCGTCGCCAAGACGTCGCCTGCCCTCACCGCCTGGTTGTCGTTGACAAAGACGTTGTCGATGTAACCCGCGACCTGTGGTGCGATCGGAATGATGTCCGCCTGCACGTAGGCGTCGTCGGTTGATTCCTCGAGTCGCCATACCGTCCAATACTGCCACACCGCATATCCCGCCAGCCCTGCGACGACAAGCAGCGCCGCTCCGTAGAACGGGGCCCTCGACCTCTTGGGACCGTTGCTGCCTTCGCCGTCAGACTGCCCAACGGCGGAAGACTCCGGACTTGGTGCAGGCGCCTGCTGCCGAAAACTGTGAACCCGATCGATGACGCCCATGATGACCTCGCGTCCATGCTGGATCTTGGCGCCGGGCTTTGGCTTCGAGAGCGAAGCTCACCAACGCACAATGTTGCCCGCGGCCTTGCGAACCAGGCCGCCTGAGAGACCTACTTGGATGCTCGAAGTGTCAGGGAAGTCACGCCCACCGCGATGTTCACGCCCTCCTCTGCCTTTACGGAGATTGGCTGGAGGGAAATCGTGCCGTTCAGGCCGCCGACGAGAACATCGGCTCCCAGTCCGATGCCAACCGCCACGTCGGCAGTCACACCGGAATAGGTTCCCGCCAGTGCGGCCCTGTCCTTGTTGGTTGGCGCGTAGACAAGCCAGGCCATCTTGGCGGCCTTTATTCTGCCGATGTCGATGCCGAACTCATCGATCCTTCCTGAGTATTGCTCGGTTGGACCTCCGGCAGAGGGTCTGAACGTGCAGCGTGCCTCCTGCTGGGCACCGATGATCACGCCGACGCCGGCCGCGACGTCGCAGTCTAACGACCCTACTTCAATGCGTTCGGCCGCGTTCGAGGGGGCGATAGAAGCTATCGAGATGGCCGCCAGCGAGGCGGAGAAAATGAGAACTTTGAACATTGTCATACCTTTGAGTTGTTTTGTTCAATCGCTAAATGTGGCGGCTTTAGCGGCGCGTCGCTTCGAAAAGGAACCAGGTGCGGCGCTCGGCTTGATCGATCCAATTCTCGACCAGACTCGTGGTGGCGGCGTCGTCGTAGTCGGAGGCAAGCACATGCACCTCGCGCAGGACCGCAACGAGCTGCTCGTTGTCATCCCTCAGTTCCGCCAGCATGTCCTCGGGCGTTACAAATTCAGCGTCGTTGTCGAGAAGCCGCTGCAGCCGCGATGCATGACCTAACGAGCGAAGAGTGGTTCCGCCGATCTTTCGGGCCCGTTCTGCAATGTCGTCCGTCATCGCGAATATCTGCTCGCCCTGCTCATCTAACATAAGGTGGTAGTCGCGAAAATGCGGGCCAGACATGTGCCAGTGGAAGTTCTTTGTCTTGAAGTAGAGAGCGAAGACATCGGCAAGGAGAGCCGTCAGGGCTGCCGCGACGTCCGTTGTGGCGTTTGTTGACAGGTCGGTGGGGGTGGCGAGCGCTGAGCGTTCGATCTTCGTGAGGGAGTTGTTGTTGGTCAAGACGAAATTCCTTGGGTAGGTGGCGGACTGAAAGGCGGCCACGGCTAAGATTGCGGGTTGTCGAGGTATCAGCGTACCGCCTGTCGACTGGGTGCCGCTGACAATGGTGCCAGCCTATGCCGCCCGCGGCGCCGCGGATATTCACTGCTAGGTCAGTCTGTCTTGTACCTACGTACAGGCGGGATTAAGCGGTGGCTCCCTTGCTGGACGCAGGGGCGACATCGACGAAATGCCGGGTGAACGCACACCAACGTGTAGTAACCAACCGAAGCAGCGGCCGGTAGTTTTGCATCAGCACGCATCACGGAGCCCCGCGCCATGTACGCCGACACCATTGCAAACTTCGCAGTCGCCGGCGCGGAAAAGGCCCACGCCGTCCGACACAATTTCATCGCGTTCCTCATCGGGGCAGTGATGGCAGGCGCCTACATCGGCTTCGGCGACATCATCATGTTCACAGTTGCCGCCCACGTCGACCCGGCGTGGATCCATCTTGTTATGGGTGTTGTTTTCTCGTCAGCTCTTACGATCGTCGTGTTCGCCGGATCTGAGCTTTTCACCGGAACAGCCATGTATATGCCGCTCGCGGTGTTGTCAGGTCGATCAGGAGTCTACGACATGTTTGCAGTCTGGGTATCGTCGTGGGTGGGCAACCTGCTCGGCGCAATCCTTTTGGCTTCGCTGTTCCATCTTGCGGGTGGAGGCGTGCTTCTGGGTGACGGCAGTTCGGAGTTTTTTTCGGTCGTCACAGCCAAGATGGCCGCCGCCCCGGAACAACTATTTGCACGTGGAATTTTATGTAACTGGCTAGTCTGTCTAGCAATTTGGATGGCGGCGCGCACTGATAACGCTGCAGCGAAGGTCATGTTGATCTTCTGGCCGATCACCATTTTTGTAGCCGCGGGTTATGAGCATTCCGTGGCGAACATGTTCACCTTCGCCATGGCTCTACTGGGCGAACACCCCGCTACTGTTTCCTTGACGGGTGCGGCCCACAATCTGCTCTGGGTCACCGCCGGCAATCTTGTTGGCGGTTCCATCTTCGTGGCGGCTGGCTACTGGATGCAGGCGCGCAACGATGGTCATGTTTCCTTTACGCCCGTAGCCACGAAGAGCGAGACGGTTTCTCTAGGAGAACCGACCCATGATCAAGCGACCAAGTAGGTTTTGCACGTAAGCCGCAACTGCACACCCCAGTCGAACAGCCCGTCGCGGAAGTGACTAGGCAAGCCAAGTCATAGGAGAAAGCCATGAGCGAGATGTTGACTCGAAGCGAACTCGACCAACGCATAGCCGACGTCGAAGAGAACCTCCGGGTTCTCATTGAGTTAGCAGCAGCAGTGAGTGGTCCAGCGGATGAGGAACTGGCCAATGACAGAATTCAAGAGCAGCAGGTCCTTTTGGACCGCCTGATCTTGCGTCGGGCATCTCTTGAATTTGACGAGGATTAAAAAACAAGCCGGATCGCTATAGGCTACATCGGCATACCCTCGACGTCGTTCTGCCGAAGCATCCGCAGGCTTCCTCGCCGCTGTGTGCAGCATCCCCGCGTCTGTAGAAGCGATGGGTCGTGATGGCGCCACGGGGCCATCAAGCTGCAAGGCTAGCGACCGCTGCCTGCGAAGGAGTGAAGACTGAGCTGAAGAATATAGGTGCGCTCCTGCTCTGCATCAAAACGGAGGGATACCTCGGAGAGCAAGGACAGGAGACGGGAGTGGGTGGACCGAGCTTCTATTGCACATCCGCTTCAACGCCCACTGAGGTGACGACGTGTGGAAGCCCGGAACTTTGGGCGAAGGACCTCGCCATGAATTGCATCTACATTTCTGGTGCGGGCCAATGTTGAAAAATCGGTTCGCAAGCGCCTGCTCGGAGTGCAGCGCAGGAGGCTCTACCAGCGCAACGGTTGTGGTGACGCCACGGGATGCTTGAATTTCGGTCTACGAGCAGCGGCTCCATGAGATCCGCGAGATCGATTTCCGACCTGAGTGTCGCGACCCGATAGGAACGCACCATTTCCGTCCGACAGTTCGCGTCGAGAAGCGAGCTCGTCTCCAACTCGGGGAGCAATGCAGCAAGTGTTTCGGAGCTGTCGAGCTCCGAAACACGCGTTGTTCGCGGCAGCTTTAAAGTCCTAGGTCGGACAGACCAGGATGGCCCTGTGGCCTCGGACCGCTTCTATCCCAGTGGTACTTTCGTTCGTCGCTTTTGATGGGCAGATCGTTAATGGAGGCGATCCGGCGCTGCATCAGGCCATTGGGCGCGAATTCCCAATTCTCGTTTCCATATGACCGAAACCAGTTTCCGGCGTCGTCGTGCCATTCGTAGGCGAAGCGGACGGCAATGCGATTGTCCGTGAACGCCCACAATTCCTTTATCAGCCGATATTCCAGTTCCCGGGCCCACTTGCGCTGAAGAAACTCTACGATGTCCGCTCGACCCGTTACGAATTCGGCTCGATTTCGCCATACGGAATCCGGAGTGTAGACCAAGGAAACCCGTTCCGGATCGCAGCTATTCCAGCCATCCTCGGCACCGCGGACTTTCTGCCTGGCGGTTTCCAGAGTGAAGGGAGGAAGTGGGGGACGATTTTCACTCATCTGCTTTCCTTTGCAGTTGGAGACAATGACTCGGAGACGGCCGTCTGACTAGCGTGGGCCGAGAGGGTGCTTATGGCCTGTAGTCTGTCGAGATGCTCAGCGAGCGCCATTTGGCATCGGAGGCGCAAAGCGCCCGCATATGCGCACCGACAAGCTCGACGGCGTCCGAACCCAGGAGCAAGTGCAGTGGCGGATTGCTCATCCCCGCCACCTCAAGAATGACCTGCGCCGCCTTTTCCGGATCGCCTGGTTGCTTTCCCGTTATGTCGCGAACGTGCCTCGCGACGGCTCCCACGGTGTCATCGTAGGCGGGCTGTGTCGGGGCTATTCGCATGGACGAGCCTGCCCAATCTGTCCTGAACGCACCCGGCTCGATTATACTGACCTTGATCCCCAACGGTGCGACCTCGTGGTAGAGCACCTCTGAGAATCCGGAGACAGCGAACTTTGCGGCTTGATAAGCGCACAGGCCAGCGACGCCGAACCGACCGCCGACCGAAGACAACTGAATGATATGACCAGATCCTTGGCTCCGCATAACCGGAAGCGCCGCTTTCGTGACGTTAACGACTCCCCAGAAGTTGGTTTCGATCTGAGCCCGAAAATCCTCGGCCCGGATGTCTTCGATCGAGGCGATGTTGCCGTACCCGGCGTTATTCACGACGACATCCAGTCGACCATATGCGGCTTGGGCGATAGCTATCGCACGATGGGCAGCGTCCGCGTCTCTGACGTCCAGGCTGAACGCCAGCACGTTATCTCCGAACTGATCGGTCAGGTCGGACAGGTCCTCAGCGCTCCGTGCCGTCGCCAGAAGCTTGTCGCCTGCGCGGAGGACCGCCCGTGACAGCGAGTGTCCGAGTCCTCGGGAGCAACCGGTTATCAGCCAGGTTCGTGTCATCCGATTATCTCCGTCTTGGGCTCGAGGAACGCTTCGAGACCGACTCCGAATTCCCGTCCTACTCCCGACTGCTTGACGCCGCCGAACGGAGCGAGCAGGTCGGGCCGGATGGCGTTGATCAGGACGCTCCCGCGCGCGAGTGACGTGACCGCCCCGTCGATGTAGGCGCTGTCGATTAGCCTCATGGCAGCCCCCAACACCTAGAACGCCGACCGGATCGCGCCGCCATCCACGCGGATCGTCGCCCCGCTGATGTAGTCGGCATGTTCGCTCGCAAGGAATGCGACAGCAGCGGCGATCTCATCGGGACGGCCTAGTCGGCCGACGTCATTGGGCACCATGTCCCTTACCGAGTTTCGTTCGATCTCGTCCCAGGAGCCACCCCAGCCTCTCTCTGGCGCGATCTCCTCAAAGAATGCACGAACCGCCGGCACGAGGATCGCGCCGGGAGCAACGATGTTGGAGGTGACACCTGTATCCCGTAGCTCGCGAGCCAAAGAGACTGCCAGATTATGCCGGGCAGCAAGCGAGGCGCTATAGTCTGGAAGGCCGGATAGCGGTTGCCCAGCGAGACCGCCGCCTATCTGTATCACGCGCCCCCACCCGCGTTCGCGCATGGGCGGCACGAATCGTTCGACCATCCGTACTCCGGAGAGAACATTCACGTCGTAAGTCCTTGCCCATTCACGCGGGGTTGCGGTCTCCCAACTCAGATGACGATATGCTCCCGCATTATTGACGAGAATATCGACATCGCCGCCCACTCGCTGTCTTACGGCGTCGGCACCAGCGTCAGTGGAGAGGTCACCCACCGCGAAATCGGCCTCCTGTCCCATACCCGCGATCGCATATGCGATGGACCGGGCACGCGACTCGTCACGGCCATGTACAACGACCGCCGCACCCTCGGCGGCAAGCATCTTCACAATGGCCTCTCCGAGTCCCGCCGTAGAGCCGGTGACCAATGCTCGCTTTCCCTCGAGTTTGAGATCCATGACATCCTCACACTGGTCTTGCGATGTGCACTCTTGGCCGCGAGAAGCGTTCAGAACCTCGCCGCCGTGACGCATCGCCGCTGAAAGATCGTTGGATTGGTCGCTCGCACCTATTGCCGGGGCCGCTGGCTCGCATCGCTGGCTGCGATGCGAGCCAGCTCAGGCAACTATTTAATGAAGAATGTCATGCTGCCATCCGCAGCCTGCTGGGCGTTGACAACATTGTTGACGCTGATGCCCTTCGCTTCGAGCTTCTTGGTCAGCGCCTTGTTCGCCTTGATCGAGGCCTGGATGTTCTTGACACCCTCTGCGGTGCGCGGTGGTACGCCGTCCTGCGGATCGGGCTGGACCTTCTGGTTCTGGTAGTCGTTGAGGTACTTGACGTCGAAAGGCTGGTTGAACGTGACAAGTGTACGTTCGATTTCCGGACCGTCGTTCATGGTGAGACTGTCGGCGTAGCTGGTGCCGGCGATCGCCATCGACGAGATGAGAGCGGCGGCGGCGAAATTGAATGCGCGGTTCATGGTAAATTTCCTTATACCGATCTACACGAAGCCAAAGATCAGGCGCCGTGGGGTTAACTGGGCGCGCGCTCTAGTTCTGGAGCAGGCAGAAGGATAATATTCGTCGGTCCACCGCGAGAAAATTCGACCTAGGTAACTGGCACATACTCCGTTGGTCTCGGTGTCCGTGGATGGAAGGGCTATTGCAATTATCCGGGCCGCTCGAACTTCACTGCGAGATCAAGCCAAAGTCCGGGCGACCTGCATGCCAAAGAGAAGTCCCGCGAGTGACAGCGCGAGCGACGCCGCGACGTAGAAGATCGCGAGGCCAGCGTGCCCTCGTTGCCAAAGATCCACCGAGTCCAAGGAGAAGGTCGAAAACGTAGTGAACCCTCCGAGAACCCCGGTCGTAAGGAACACCTTCAGCTCTTGGGGAAGGTCGCTTTTGAGAACGAAGAGCGCGACCAAAACTCCCATCGCTGCGGACCCCACGACGTTGACGGCGAGAGTGCCGAAAGGAAAGCCGGGCGCAAACAGCCTAGAGGTCGCGACATTGACGACCTGCCGGAGGACTCCTCCGACCCCAGCCCCGATGAAAATCAGCACATAGATCATATCAAAACATCCCTTTTCGATCAAAAAGCCAGCCGACCGCGCCGCCTACGGAGCGACGAGAGGCACTGGCACGTTCCGCGAAAAGTTGCTTCTCATGACTACGGTCTCCGAGAAGCTGAGCGAGAGATCAGGTAGCTCTTCGTCTCGGACACCAAATTCTCTGGCGAGCACCGAGCGTTCAAATACCCCACCGATCGTGTCATCCTCGTCGACATCGGATTGCCGCCGGTCAAAGAAGAGGACGACATGCCCGTCTTCGTCCACGACAGCAACCATTTGCTCAATTCTTTCGTTACGTGCGTCCGGTGCGCGCTCGAGCCTGGTCTTGACGGCTTTTTCCACTACCAGAACTTCGGCGCCACGGTGATCGAGCGGCAACGCATTCACGTCCACTCCTTCTCTGGCGATGGCCAATATTAACGCCGCAGTCTCGCCATCGGCGCTGTAAATGCTGAAGTTCGTTCCAGCCGGTATGAAAATCAGATCGCCTTTCCCTGCGGAGAAGGATTCAAATGCTCCATGGTCCCCCCGGATCTGCAGCGAAACCTGTCCGGCGGCACAATATGCGAGCTCATGGAAAAGTGATGGGCCATCGGAGATGCGCTCACAGTCAGGCGGGATTTCCAACTTGCGGAAACCGATGTGCCGGAGTGACCGAAGGATCGAAACGTTGGCTTCGTCTTGCGTTCGCAGCGTGTTGAAGCTGGTGTAGCTCATGGGCCTGCCTCTCGTTTTGTTCAAGAGGCCAGTTTACGGTGCGGGCTTATTGCGGACTATCGTACAGGCGCTTGGCTTTTTGAGACCTCCGTATAGGGTCAATGGCCTGGAAGGTCGGCTTTCCGGTTGGAGCACTCGCACACTGTTGATGCTTTGCGTCAATGACCCGCGATAATGAGTGGCGTCCCGGTGCCAAGCGCGGAGGGCGACGAGACGCCCCCCACACACGGCCCCCCTAAAGAATAGCGCGATCAACCGACATTGGTGTAGGTTCGCTTGCCATCGGAACATATACCTTTACGGTAGCTTCCGGGCCACGTTGCAGGATGACCACGACAACCACTGCAGCATACAAGACGAGCCCAACGAGGACTAGCGCAGTAAGATAAGACCCTCCAGCCGAGGGCTTTGCGACGGTGTAACGGTTGCGTCTGAACATGTCTGAACCTCCTTCGCTGGGTTCCTAGGAGTTCCGGTTCCAAGGAGCGGCGATCACTCAGGCAAAAGCGGCGATCGTGTGGGCGCAAAGTCATCCTGTGACGGCGCGTGTAGTGACAGGTGTCACCCGCACCCGGCGACGCCATGCACTGGGGGTCACGCCAACGACCCGCCGGAAGAGACGCGAGAGATGGGCCTGGTCTGCTAAGCCACAACTGAGGGCGATTTGGGAAAGCGGTGCGTCTGTCGCTTCCATCAAGTGCTTCGCATATTCCACTCGCTGCTCCGCCACGTAGGCGTGAGGAGAGCGGCCGAACGTTGTCTTGAAGAGGGTGCAGAAGTAGCTGGTGCTCAGGTTCGCCACTCGAGCTAGATCGCCGATCGGAATTGAATTCGACAGTCGCCCAGCTACGTACGCTTCGACCTTCAAGCGCTGCCATCTGGCAAGGCCGCGACCAGGCGGTTCATCGCTTGAAAAATCATCGTCGCCAGTGGGGTCATGCCCGACGAGAATACGAGATGCTCGTGTCACCAGCTCAACAGCGTTCGCGCCATCATGCTGGTAGCAGTCCAGGGCGTGCATTAGAAGACGGCGGACTTCGGCGGACGCGCTGGCGCCCAAGTTGTCATCTGCAGGTTTGACGGTCTTTCCAGTTGCGAACATCCTCAATCTCCTCGGGACGTTGAGCGGCATTAACTGGTCCGACTATGAGAGCCTGCGGAAATTCCAGATATTCTCTTAGCATCGCGGATTACTGGCACTTCGGTCTCTGGGATGTAATACGAAGGTGCCATTGTGCTCGTCCGGGCGTCGGCCCGTCGACGCCCGCTCGAGTCGAACGAGATGAGATGGGGTGACGACAGTGGGGTATTCAGTTCATTTCGATACAAGCAGAAAGGCCCACGCCGGCGGACGCCGACGGGGCCAAGTTCGGGTGCGGCGGGCAGCCTTGACCCGCAGCTTATAGCAGCATCCGGGTTTTATTCCCGGATGAACGCAAGAAGGTCCGGGTTGATCACCTCGGCATGCGTGGTGAGCATGCCGTGCGGATAACCATCGTAGATCTTGAGCTTGCTATTGCGGATCAACTTCGCCTGCAACAAGCTCGCATCCTTGTAGGGGACGATCTGGTCGTCGTTGCCCTGAGTGACTAGCGTAGGAACTCGCATTTCCTTCAGATCGTCGGTCTGATTGGTTTCCGAAAATGCCTTGATGCCATCGTAGTGGGCCTTGGCGGCGCCCATCATACCCTGCCGCCACCAGTTGTTGATGATGCCTTGCGAGATCTTCGCGCCCGGTCGGTTGAAGCCATAGAACGGCCCCGATGGGACATCGATGTAAAACTGGGCACGATTAGCGGCGAGAGCTTCCCGATAACCATTGAACACCTCTATTGGCTCGCCTCCGGGATTTTCCGGTGTCTTAAGCATTATCGGAGGAACCGCGCTCACGAGAATCGCCTTGGCCACGCGCCCCTGAGGCTGCCCGTATCTGGCGACGTAGCGGGCGACCTCGCCACCACCGGTAGAGTGACCGATATGGATGGCGTTTCGCAGATCGAGGTGCTCGACGACAGCCGAAGCATCCGCAGCGTAGTGGTCCATGTCGTGGCCCCAGCTTACCTGCGCCGAGCGTCCGTGCCCGCGTCGGTCGTGAGCTACGACCCGATAACCCTTACTGAGGAAGTAGAGCATCTGGTTGTCCCAGTCGTCGGAGGACAATGGCCAGCCATGATGAAAAACGATGGTCTGCGCCTCTCTAGGACCCCAGTCCTTGTAGAAGATTTCCACACCGTCTTTTGTTGTAACGAATTCTTCTGCCATAAGGCTCGCTCCTTTCGGGATGTTCAGGTTGTTTCTGTCTGCCGCCAAAGCAGGCACAGCCATGGCAAGCGAGGCGGTCGCCCCGGCGAGCAGTGCCTGCCGACGCGAGAGGGGAAGGGAAAATTCACTTGTCACGTTGGTCTCCATCTTGATGCACCGAGGCCTGCCTCGTTTCACAATTCGACCATAGCGCCCGTCGGGCTGTCGCTATTGATGGATCGTCCTCGATTTAGCAGTTCATCGGAAATTCTGCCGCGCCACATGCACATGTGTGAACCCCCGCTAATTTTCCCCGGGGCATGAGGCGGAAGATGTGAGTTCTCGGTGGGACTGACTAGCGCTTCTACTGCGCGCATGCCGCGGGTGCGCACAGTGGCCACGGGAAGGAAAAAAGGATACTAGAAGGCCTCAATAGCCGAGGGTTGCAGCGGCCACGATGCCATGCTCGGTTCGAAAGCTGGTTCGGCATCTTGCAAGTGCGCGATCGCATCCGAGACGCGGACGAGGTCCGCGACCGTCCGTACGCTAAGCTTGCGCATGATGCTGCCACGGTGAACCTTGACAGTCGTCTCGCTTATCCCGAGTTCGCCAGCGATCTGTTTGTTCATCTTTCCCGCCGCCACCAGTGGCATGACTTCACGCTCGCGCTTGGTAAGTCGCAGGAACCGCCGATGAACAGCATGCAGGGCCTCGGCGGCATTCCGTCTGCTGCGGTCCAAGCTGACCGCCCGTGCGACCGCATCGAGGAACTCTTGCTCCCTGAAGGGCTTCACCAGAAAATCGATCGCACCCGCCTTCATGGCACGTACGGTGATCTGGACGTCGGCATGGGCAGTGATGAAGATTGCAGGTACTTTCGAGCCGCTCCGCACAATTTGCTCGTGAAATTCAACGCCGCTCACGCCTGGCAACCGAACGTCCAGGACAAAGCAGCTCGGCGTATCGCGGTGATTGTGACGCTGATCGAATTCGACCACTGACTCGTAAAGCTGACATTTTAGATTTACGGACTGCAATAGCTCCTGCAGGGATTCACGTATCGCGGCATTGTCCTCGATAACCACGACAATCGGATCGTCATTGGCGCTATCGAGCCTGCGGGAGGGCCGTGCTACGCTACGGCTCGTTGCGGCAGTGCGGCTGCCGTTGAAAGATTGCCCATTCAGCATCAGTGTTCCGAAACTGTCCATGACGCTCGCTCCTTCTCCAGCTACTCTGATTTCAGGTGTCAGGGCTCGCGATCTCGACCACGTTTCATTTTCTTACCGATCTCACTTGCCATGATCCGAAGTGTATAAAGCGATCCGACAAGCGGCTATTATGGGTTTCTATCAGGTGTTCTGGTGGCGCGCCTCGGCTTGAGCCTCCGAACGAAGATGATCTGCCAAACCCTGCGTACCGTAAGGAAAGAGCCTGCGCGTTGTCAGGCGCCCCTGCAGTCGCGATGGCAGCGCCAGCGGCGATGGCCATGTCGGCAAGGAGTCCGGAGATTTGCAATTCTGCTGCGCGGGCAAACTCGGGATAGCACCAAGTCGTACGCGCTCGTTGCATTTTAGCGCTAGACAGACGAGGTACCAGCCTAGCGAAGCATTCAGCAACTAGCGCACCGCCTTCGTGATGGCGTTGACCAGATCCTGGGCATCGAATGGCTTGCGAAAGAAGCGTCCGGAAGGCAGCTCCATCACGCGGGTTTGCGTCTCAACATCGCGAGTTCCCGTTATAAAGATCACCGGGAGGTCCGGCCGCTTCTCGTTGGCTGCTTCCTGCAACTCAAAACCGTCTAGTTCGGGCATGGTGATGTCCGTGACTAGACAGTCTGCGGGCGGCACGCTTTCGTCGTCGAGAAACGCGCGCCCAGATGTGAAGGCGCGGACGGCAAATCCCGCTGATTTCAGAAAATCTCCCAGTGAATCCAGGAGACGAGCGTCGTCATCAACTATCGCAACGACGGATTTTTGCATTATCATCGAGCGGGAACTCCTGAGTATCGTGAATGAGTAATAGGAATTTCCAACTTCGCCGCCACCCGCACGAGTTCGGCGAAGGAGGTGACCTGCATCTTCTGCATGACCCTCCCCCGATGAACTTGGAACGTTATTTCGCTGATGCCCAACTCAGCAGCCCCTTGCTTGTTGAGGAGCCCGCTAACAATCAGCGGAAGCACCTCCTGCTCTCGGGGCGTCAATTCATTGAACCTAACCTTCAGGTCGGCCAATGCCTCTCTCTCCTGACGGCGCTCTCGATCTCGGTCGATGCCCGCGCGGACCGCGGAGACGAGAGCGTCGGCATCGAATGGTTTGGTTAGGAAGTCCACGGCGCCGCGCTTCATAGCCGAGACTGATGAGGGGATATCTCCGTGCCCTGTGATGAACACCACCGGCGGATGGTCGTCGTTCTCAATTTGCGCATGGAAGTCGAGCCCGTTTACATCGGGAAGCTCCACATCGAGAACAATGCATCCTGGCACGTCGGGACGAGCGAACTCCAAGTAATCGCGCACCGATCCCAAGGCGAAAGTTTTCAGACCGACCGAGTTCAGCAGTTCTCCAACTGATTCCTGCACCTTCGGGTCGTCATCGACGAGAAAGACGATTTGATTGAGGTCTTGCTCCATATCCGTCCGCCACTGCACCGTGGATACTCCCTGCTGGCCAATGCGCTTCAACCCGCAGCCGTCGCTCCGACGCATCACCGCCCATCTTCCAGACCGATCAATCTTACCAGATCCGACGACAAAGGAGATGTTATAGAATCCTATAATGCCGACGATTTTTGCGATGGCCGCGCTAGGGCGCGGGATTGGCTTTGTCAGCACCGACAGGCAGCGAGAGCCAGAACGTCGCACCGTGAGGTTCGTTCGCAGTTACCCATAGCCTCCCGCCATGTGAAGCTGCGATGGTCTTGCTGATGGCAAGGCCCATCCCCATTCCTTGTGTCTTAGTGGAATAAAACGCGTCGAAGACCTTGTTCCTGATGTCAGGCGAAATCCCGGGCCCAGTGTCATGGACCGCAACGGATATGCTGTTATCGGAGCGTCCAGAGACGATCGTAAGTGATTTGGAGGAGCCATCGACGTGGTTTGCCATGGCTTCGATTGCATTAACGCTGAGATTTAGAATCACCTGCTGAACCTGCACCCGATCCGCAAGAATCTGTGGGAGACTCTCATCTAGCTTGATCTGAATGGACACATCCTTTTGATGCGCCTCCGCGGCGATGAGAGAGGCCGTTTCCGTTATTATGCCATTTATGTCGATGATCTCAGCCTTTGGTGGAGATTTCTTGACAAGGGCGCGAGTCCTTTCCAGCACCTCGCCAGCTCGGTGTCCCTCGCTTACGACGCGTTCTAACGCCCTCCGCGCGGCATCTAAATCCGGAGGATCCGCCTTTAGCCAATTCAACCCCGCGGATCCGCTTGTGACGACACCGACAAGCGGCTGCATCACATCGTGGGAAATTGCGGCAGACAACTGCCCCGCCACCGCCACACGATTCGCGTGAGCGAGTTCCGACTGAAGTTCCCGGTAGCGCCTGTCACTCGCGCGGGCGGCGTCTTCCGCATGTTTTCGGGCGGTCAGATCAAGAATATAGGAAACGCCACTCTCGAATTCCGTGTCACCAAATGCCGCCGCACCGATCAGAACCGGGACGCGACTGCCATCCTTTCGCAGGAACTCTTTCTCCCAAGGCGTCGCGACGCCAGTGGTCTTGACCTCCTCGACGACCTTGGCGTCGGTGGCCCATTCATCCGGCGGGGAAAGGTCGGTCCACCGCAATCGGCCCGCGGCGAGATCCTCGCGCTCGAAGCCAACCATCTGGAGGAAAGAGTCATTTGCCTCGAAAATCTCGCCGTCAAGCGTCCACATGAACACGCCAATGATGTTGGCGTCGACGAGTCGACGGATTCTCGACTCACGTTCCTTCAAATCACGGTAAAGTCGCGTGTTCTCAAGTGCGATTGCCGCGTGCGATGCGATGAGCTTCAGGATCGCGAGCCGATTTTGTGTGAAGGCATTGGCCGCGAGGTTGTTCTCGAGATGGAGGAGCCCGAGGAGCTTTCCCTGATTGACGAGCGGGAGTGCCAGGAGGGAGCGCACTCGATGCCGACGGATGTATTGGTCGCTCGAGAACGCGCTATCGGCAAGGGCGTTGTCGAGAATCATGGTCTCCCTCGTTCGAAGAACGTACTGAACGACGGTTTCGGGAAGTTCAACCGGCGTTCGAGCGTCAGCTCTGTGCTTGACGACCACTCCATCCGCCGTCATCTGAGCTTCCGCCTCAACAGCATGCCCTGTCGCATTGCCGAGAACGAGCACGGCTCGCCCTGCTCCGGCGTGCTCAAGAGCCGTTCTCATCAAGGTATCGACCAGGCGCTCAAGAACGATTTCGCCCGAGACGGACTGCGCCACCTTGATTACAGTAGCCAGGTCCAAATGCTCCACGGCGGCCACCGTGGTCCCGGTTGAGAGGCGTGAGGCGGACTCGTCGTAAAAATCAGCATATCTCTCTTCGAGCTGCCGCACCTTCGCGTCTGCGCCCCATCGGGCATAACAAGCGCGAGCTTCAAGGAGATAGGTACGCGCAAACCTCTTCGCGCCTCTTGCAGCGTGGAAACGCGCGGCCGTTTCGTTCGCGATCGCTTCGTATTGGGTGAATCCGTTTAACCGAGCCACCCGTATGCTCTCGTCATACAGCCGCTGTGCCTCACCCTCCATTCCCTCGAGGCGAGCGATCTCCGCTGCTACGAGGATATGCTTGTCCTCGAAGCTGGGCGAGCGGGCGTGCTTGGCCCAGGATTCCAACTGAGCATGCTGCTGACGGATCTCCTCAAGCATACCCGCTCTTTCCTCTGTTGAGGTCTCGTCCTTGATCACCGCAGCCAAAGCTAGCGCCGAGAAGTAGTAGCAATCCAACTGCTCGATTTGCATGTTCCTGATAGCAGGATTGGATCGAACTTTCGCAACCGCATCTAGGGCGGCCTCAAAATTCTCCGCCAGGGTGTAGAGCATCGCCTTTCTGGTCCAATACCACCACATCACCACCGAGTTCTGTGTGCTGGCGAGATCCTCCTCGAAAGCCTGCTCATCGAAACCATCGCTATCGTAGCTAGCCAATCCGCTGGTTCGCCCTCGAAGGCTCGCGATGGCGCGTTCGGTAGCAACGATGAGATCTGCCCCTGCGCGAAAGCCAGTCCTGCGGGCGAACTCCAGGGCCTGTTCACATTCCTCGTCTACGTCCTTCAGGTTCTCACCGCTCAGGAAAACGTGCAGTACGATGACGGCCGCTTCGAAGCATGCGTAGTAGAGGTCCCCCGCCTCGACGCCTCCACGGAAAGCCGGCCGAAGCCAGCCAAGTACGGCAGGTAAAGGCTCAGTCCACGCGGCCGCAAGTCCCGTCAAATGATTGACGCGAGCCAGATCTACCGTGACGTTGCGTTCGGCAGCCAGGCGGCCAGCCAATTTTGCGATGCGATACCCGTCCGCATAGCGCCCGAAGGCGGGCCCCATCACGTAACCGAGCATAACCAGCCCTTGTGCGGACGTACTCGCGGCTCCTCTTTCGAGGCAAAGATTGATCATCCTGCAAATCACCAGGATCGTCATGTTGAAGTTCGAAAAGTAAGCGGGAGGCTGCATCTCGGCGAGGAGACGCACCGCCGCCAGCGCCTTGGGATCGGTCATGGCTGGCAGGTCTGCGAAGCTCTCGATCGACCGCCCGTCGAGGTTTTCCCAGATCATGTCATATTCGCGCTGGACATCCTCCCAGGACGGGAATGCTGGCAGGTGCACCCCCAGGAGATTGAGGCCCAGGATCGCGTTGGCCACCGCGCCGCTGTTGTCGGATTTGACGACGCACAGCTCGACTATGACGCGGTAGATCGCTGCCTTGTCCACGTCGGTGGTTCGTCTTCGGAGAAGGTCCTCAATCAACAGCTCAGCCCTTCGGATGTCCCCGCCCAGGAACATGCACTCGACGTGTTCCAGTGCGAGTGCGAATGCAAGCTCGTAGTCCGACCTCCAGCCCATTTCACCAAGCTGCGAGATCCCCTGCGTGAGGTAGCCAGAGGCCGCGGAGTAGGCCGCGGCTGCTTTTGCTTTTCGACCCGCCCTAAGATTGAGTGAAGCAACCGTTGCTCTCTCGGCCTGGGACGCACGCCCCGCCTCCCCCCGATTGAACTGGCTGACGATCTCGAAGATGTCGGCTTCAATTTCCTCCTCGCCGAGCGTCGCTAGCAGTCGCGAACCTATTGCCCAGTGCGTCCTACCTCTCTCCTGCTCCGGGATCGTGGAATAGGCCGCCTCGTGGACCCGGTCATGTGCAAACGAGTAGGCATCCTCGCTCTGGAAAAGCAGACCTGCCCGAAAGGCTTCATTTAAAAGAGTGTGAGTCTCATTCCTTGAGAAATCGGTCATTCGCTGAAACGTCGCGATCTTGACGTTGCTGCCAATGCCGGCGAGTTGCTTCAGAGCCCTCTGTGATCCATCGGACAGGCGGCTAAGGCGTTCAACCATCAAGTCGACCACGCCCCCGCTCACATACTTTGACTGGATGCGGTTTATGTCCCATCGCCACCCGGGCAGCGCGGCGTCGTAGTGAAGCAGGCCGTCATCCGCCAGCGAGGCAACGAACTGGGTCGTGAAGAACGGGTTGCCCGCAGTCTTCGCGTAGACGACCTCGGAAAAAGGCTTCACTCTCTCCGTGTCATCTCCCAGGGCATCGGCGATCATCCGGGCGACATCGTCGGAGCCAACGCCCCGCAGAACTATCTCATCGATGCTGATGTCCGAGCGCCGGACCGCATCGAGACGGGCCGACAGCGGATGATCCGGCCCCACTTCGTTGTCACGGTACGCACCAACCAGCAGAAGACTTCCCACCTCCGTCTCATTCACCAAGCTTCCGAAAATGTCCAAGGTAGCGGGGTCAAGCCATTGCAGGTCATCGAGGAACAGCACGAGCGGGTGCTCTGGACGAGCGAACACGCCGATCAAGTGTTGGAACACCACTCGGAAGCGCCTCTGAGCCTCAGGTCCTGAAAGATCCGGTACCGGCGGCTGTTCTCCGATTATATGCACAAGCTCCGGGATCAAGTTCGACATCAAGCGGCCATTGAAGCCAAGAGCTTCGGACAGGGCGCCGCGCCATTGCGCTAGTTCGACGTCGCTCTTGCTGAGCAACTGCCTGATCAGTCCCTGGAAAGCTTGAGCAAGGGTCGCATAGGGAATGTCCCGCTTGTATTGATCGAACTTGCCAACCGCAAACAGGCCGCGAGCAGACACCAGGGATTTGTGGAGTTCGTTTACCACCGACGACTTGCCGATGCCTGAGAAGCCAGACACCAGCACAAGTCCGCGGGCTCCTGTATTTACGACTCGGTCGAATGCGCCTGCAAGTTGCTCGACTTCGCGCTCCCGACCGTAAAGCTTTTCGTGAAAGACCAGGTGATCCGGTCCAGTACCCGCCCCTAACTCGAAGCCTGAAATAGTCGCATGCGTATCCCATTCCGCTAGGCAGCGCTGAAGGTCTGCCTGAAGCTCCTTAGCTGAGCGGTAACGATCCTCGGCCGCCTTGGCCAGCAGCTTCATGACCACAGAGGAAAGCTGCGCGGGTATATCCGGCCGCCTGTCGATGACGGGTGGCGGCTGCCGCGCGACGTGGCAGTGGATCCACTCCATCGGATCCTCGGCTGAGAAGGGCAGCTTGCCAGTCAGCGCTTCGTAGAAGGTGACACCAAGTGCGTAGAGGTCACTGCGTGCGTCGATTGACCGGTTCATTCGACCAGTCTGTTCGGGCGCCATATATGCAAAGGTCCCCGCTATGACCTCCGGCGGCGCAGGTGTCTGGCGCTCTCTCGGAACTCGCGACGCGATACCAAATCCAGTCAGCCACGCCCGATCTTGCGAGGAGGAGACGAGAATGTTGGCGGGCTTGATATCCTTATGTAGCAGGCCGGCTTCGTGGACGCTCGCCACAGTGCGCGAGATTGCTATGGCGAGGCGCAGAAATGAACCCACTTCCAGCCGCGCACCGAGCACATGCTTAAGGCTATGTCCGACAGGATCCTCGAGCAGAAGGATGGTGACCCCATTCGCGTCCGAAAGCCGCGAAGGAAGGACAGCCCAGGCACTGTCGAGATGAGGTGCGAGGCCGTGCTCGTTGATGAGACGCGAAGTCATCTCGCGCGATGGGTGGTCGTCGACCGGGCCAACCGCCAGAAAGGGTCTCTCGCCGTTGATCCGGAGGACGATCCGTTCCCCGTCCTCTATCAGGACCTCGGCACTTGCTCTCCAGTCATCACTGATCCAATGCGGCAGACTCATCGTTCCCCCTTCTGGCGTCGCCTCGCACTTTCGATCTGTGAGAATAAGTTACCTTCGCTCTTTGCGGGTATCCAGCCTGTACGCCATAGCCGCCGATATGGAGGTCATTGAAATCGTTCGGTGGCTGATTGTCAACAATCGACCAGTTGCAATGGATCGCGTTAAGAGCGAACTATGCCGCTCGTTTTCTCCACCTAGGGACACCTAGCGCGACCTAAATCTCGCCGAGATGCGGCCAGCGCTCCACGGCATCGCGCCCTGCCTCGGTGACATTCGACCGAAACACGCTCCCGGCCGCCGCGCCATCTCCTGCGAGCAGCGCGTTTAGAAGGGGTTGGTGCTCGCCAACCAATCTCGTAACTGCACCGGGAACTTCATTGCCAACCACGATCAACATCTGAATCTGCGCATCGACTCTGTCGTACTGTGTCTGAAGTCGCCGATGGTCGGCGGAACTAACCACGATCTTGTGAAACGCAAAATCTGCAATATCCGCCTGCTTCACGTCCAGCCGACTACACGCTTCCTTGAGATCTTCGAACGCTCGTAAGATCATCGCAGGGTCGAGCGATCCACGGCCGATTGCGTCGGCCACTATTTCCGCCGCCAGACCCTCTAGCGCTGCTCGAAGAGTGTAAAGCTCCCAGGCATCCTTCGCGGAAAATCCGGTAACCTCCCAGGAGGCATAAGGACGCTGGCTTACCAAACCCTCGGTAAGAAGCTTCTGCAAGGCCGACCGCACAGTACCCCTCGATATTCCCAGCATCCCGGAGAGCTGAGACTCGGTCAACCGACTTCCTGGTGCGAAACGCCTGGAAACTATAGCTGCGCGCAACTCGTCTGCTGCACGGCTTTCAAGGCTACGGCGCGTCAGTGCGCGAAGGGGCTGTTCACTTGCCATTCCATGAATATGAAGCACGGTTGTTGACAATCAACAAAAATAACGCGCCTCCCGCCATCTATGATATTCCTAACTCATGTGAACCGGAGGAGTTGAGAATTGTTTGGAGACCGGCCCCGTTGGCTGACGTTCGACTGCTACGGAACCTTGATTCAGTGGGATCAGGGATTGCTCGCAGCAATGGACCGGATCCTTGCGAGTAAGGAGCAGCGCGTCGACCGCGATGCTTTCATCGCGGCTTACGATCGCCTCGAGCACGCCATGGAGATGCAGAGGCCGCATCGCACTTTCAGGGAGATCGCATCACGCGCCCTGATCGAGGCCATGGCTGAGTTTTCACTATCGGCCAATCACGAAGACGCAGAAATCCTGACCCGTTCGATCGGCCAGATGCCGCCCTTTCCCGAGGTCGTTCCAACTTTGGAGAGACTCAAGAACGCTGGTTTCAAAATCGCTGTCATATCGAACACCGATGATGCCATCATTTCCGGGAACATCTCGCAGCTCGGCGGAACTATAGACCGAGTTATCACGGCGGAACAGGCGGGTGCTTACAAACCGAGTGCGAGAATATTCGAATACGCATGGTCGGCTCTGGGCGCCGGCAAAGAAGAACTCGTGCACATCTGCGCAAGCCCGCAGCTAGACCTCCTAGCGGCGCGGGAACTTGCCTTCCGGGCGATTTGGGTCGACCGAGGCAAAGGACGCGCACTGCCCTCAGACTATACGCCCGTCGCGACCGTTTCGAAGCTTGACGAGGTTTGGACGGTACTAAGGGAGAGCGGCTGGATCTGAGATAGGATCCAGTCCGGCAACGAACTCTTCGCTTACGTAAGCGGGATACTCCGCCTTGGCCGCATTCGCAACGCTCTCGTCAATGTCAATTACGACTATCGGATCGACGGGTGAAGTCGCAGCCAATAGCTTCCCCGCCGGGTCAATCGCAAATCCGCCCCCACCAAACATCCCGCTTCGGGCCATGCTGCTTACTCGGTTCGAGCTCACAACGTAGGCGCCTGCAGAAACCGCCGCCATGATCCCGGCTGCATGCCAGAGGACGCTATTGCTTCCCGTCGCGCGTGGACTGGCAATTAGTTGAGCGCCACGTTGGCCAAGCAACTTCGCGTATCTTGTGAACATCAGTTCAGTGCATAGAAGCGCGCCAACTGATGTCTCTCCGCTTTGCTGAGGCTCGAAGCCCGGATGAAAGGGCTCGAACCATGTCGCCTCCTCCCACCCTGGCTCCGCTGGGAACAGGTGCTTCTGGTGCAGGAAGCGATAGGTCCCGTCCTCGAGAATGAATGCCTCGTTTGCGAGAACGTCTGGACCCATTACTGGTCTGGAAGAAACAATGGTTCGGGCATTCAGGGCGGCCAGCGCATCAAGCCCGTCCTCGTGCACCTGGACCCAATCCTCAGCCAGTCGACGCGAAAAGTCCCTGGTCTTCGGCAACCAGCTCCCAAACGGCATCTCGTTCGTCACAAGGATGTCGGGACGAAGGTCATTGATGCGATTTACTATGCGAGACCACGTCTCCGTTCCTGGCAGCAGGCCGTCTGCCCATTCAACTACCGCTATTCGAGTCATCTGTCCTCCCGAAGGCTCCGTCCAATTTTCACGCTATCGGCCGGCCTACTGCAGCCGAGCAATCAAGGTCTGCAGCTCACCGATCGAGTCCACCAACTGCGCTGCCGTACGCCGCGCTGCCGCGAAATCCAGATCTTCATTGTCGAACCATTTCAGATTTGCATGAGCTCTCAGGGAGAGTGCGGTCAGACACAGATTAACTTCGTGGAGTTCGGACGATAGTCCGTCGGGTGGCTGCAGGTGGGGTTCCACATTTCGCTCCGCACCTCTCACGTCCGGTATCGAGTCGCGATTGTTATTTAGCTCAGGCATGAACCTACCCTTCCGGAAGCTCAATGACGACTTTGCCAAAGGGGCCACGCCGCAAATGATGAAACGCCTCGGCCGCGTCAGCGAAGGGGTACACGGCGTCGATGACGGGTTTAATGCCGAGGTGGTCGATCGCCCGGATCATGTCTTCTTCTGCACGACGATGCCCCACCCCGATAGCGATAATCTGAGCTCGCTTGTAAAGCATCGGCAGAATTGGAGCCCGGAGTTCCGTTTCCCCCAGCACCCCTATGAGTGAGATTCTACCTCCGAACGCCAGGGCCGATACGGATCTCGCAATGTTGTCGCCGCCGGACATCTCGACGATGTGCGAAGCCCCTGCGCCGCCCGTAAGCTCCAGCACCGCTTCGTGCCAATCCGGAACTGCGATCCGATCGACGGCGTCGTCGGCACCTAGGCTTCGGGCTCTCGCCGCCTTGTAGTCGTTGCTTGTCACCACGATCGTCCGCGCGCCGTGCGCCTTTGCGAACTGGAGCGCGAACAGAGATACACCTCCAGTCCCCTGGATAACCACGGTGTCGCCTGCCTTAACCCCTCCCAATTCGATCAGGGCGAACCAAGCAGTCAAACCAGCCACGGGCAGCGTACTCGCCTCCACGTGCGACAAGGAAGCAGGCGCAAGTACCAGATTCTCCTCGGGCACCACAACGTATTCAGCCAGTCTGCCCAGAATGGCTACGCTGTTTGTTTCCCTCGGCGGCGCCGGGCCGTCGATCCAGTTCATGGTGTCGGCAGAAATGACAGACGCGCCAATTTGAAACCTTCTGGTGGAAGGGCCAAGCCCCACCACCTCCCCCGACATGTCGGAGCCCGGCACAATCCTTTCGTCCGGGGGGGCGGGAAAAACCCCGTCGAGCATGGCCACGTCGCGGTAGTTCAGGGAGAGCGCTCTAACCCTCACGAGCACCTCGCCTGCGCCGGGCACCGGCCTCTCGACATCACAGATCGCAAGATTGCCCTGACCGGGCACATATTCCCAGCGTTTCATCCTTGGCTCCTTAGATCGAGAGTACAGGTCGTCCGATTGTTTCACCCGCCTTCAGCGCGCGCTGCGCCTGCGCGACGCCTTCAAACGGCACCACGCGATCGATATGCACCCGGAGATTCCCGGCGTCGACCATCGTTGCGATCTTGTTCAGAACATCAACCTGACGGAGACGAAGCGCATGGCTACGGCTGATCTGCGGAAGACCAATGTTAACGAAGCCCAACTCCATGTTCTTCCACTCGGCCATAGCGTTGCCGCCGGCCGGCCAATCCGAGACCACGGTATTGACCAAGCGTCCGTAGTCGGCCGTGTGTTTGAAGCTCTCGGCGAAATTGCTGTGTCCTACGAAGTCGAAGACAACGTTGGCACCGGGCTCGCCTCGCCACCTCAGCAAGGACTCCTCGACACTCTCTTCCCTGTAATTGATCACCCGCTCGGCACCAAGCTGGCGGACGAAACTCGCCTTCGCATCCCCCGAGACGGTCGCCGCTATCCTCACCCCCAGAGTATTCAAATACTGGATAGCGATATGACCCAGCCCGCCGGCGCCTCCATGGACCAGCACGTAGTCGCCAACACGAACGCGCCCCTTGTCGAAGACAGCTTCCCATGCGGTCAAACCGACAACGGGCAGAGCTGCCGCCTCGACGAAACCGACGGTCTTTGGCTTAGCGCCAACGTAGTCGCCCCGGACAACTTTGAACTCCGCGTAGCTGCCGGGATTTCCCGCGTAACCGCCATCCACGTACCAGACCTCGTCCCCTACCCTGAACTGATCGACGTTCGATCCTACTTCCTCGATCACACCGACACCGTCGATACCGAGGATCGTGGGCGAATGGGTCCCGCGGCCATCCTCGTCGTAAACAGCCCCGTTCTCCCGGTTCTGCCAGTCCGCAGGGTTGATGCCGCAGGCCTTCACCCGGACGATGACGTCGTTTTCGTCGCGTAGTCTTGGGCGGTCGACTTCCCGGACCGCAAGAACCTCCGGTCCACCAGGCCGAGTGACCACAAGGGCGCGCATTTTCATAGACATCTGTATTTTCCTGTCGTTTTGCTGGAGCGGAAGTTGCCCGGGTGGGGCTCCTGCTGCCTGTTCGTTAGTCTTCATTGAGGATGCACCGGGGGGTGTTGGACTTGGTCCATCGCCCGCACCTCTGCCAATCGCCAGGGCGCGTGAGTGGCCCTAGCCGCTTATCCATGAGACGCGGTAATGCCCTTCTGAAAAGGCGATCAAGGCCTCTATAGGCTCGACCACCTTCGCGAGGCCCTCGCCGGCGCCTTCGATCCGACCGTCATGTTGCCTGGTCGATGAAGCGGCGGCCCTTCGCCACCAGGTTGCTAATAGTGCTCTTGAGGGTTAGCGGGCTTCGCATTGGATCTCCTTTCCAATGCTATGTAACGACCTTCCTCAGTACTCCTTAGCGCGGATCGTCTCAATTTCTGGCGCAACCGTCCATTATGGGAATCTGTGACGGACGCGCAGGTGGTGACTTGGCAATACCAATGGATAGGCGTGTCACACCTTGGGCCTATACCGTGGAAGGTCTCGGTCTCGTAGCTACTGCTGCCCGTGCCGCAAAATTGGAAAGCTGCAGATGCCTACAAAGACGAAACCATTGGTCGAGGTCTCCGTGAAAGGTCGGAAGAAAAGCATGCCGATCGGCATCATGAATGCGCGGCAGGCCCTCGAGCTTCCAGAACATGGTCGGTTCACGTTCTTGCACCACGACGATGGAACGCCTCGCAAGGGAGAACATCTCAATCGAGCTGAGTTCAAAGAGGCGTTGTCTAACGACGGCTCGGCAATAGACCGGCGTGCAGCGCCTCCGGAGGACGCGGCACGCGTGTCATTCGCGGGAGATCGAGACAGCAGTTCCAACCGCGGGCCGTAGGTGGTTCCGACCGGTAGTTGGGGCGGTGTTCGAGACAACCTACGTCATCGGGAATCGCGCCTCGTCTGCCGTCTCGAAGGATCGAGATTGCCTCCTTTGGAGCTTCGCTTTCGCCCGCGGAGACTACGGACACTGACTTTCCGTCAGTATGAATCAGTCCAACGGACAACAGCGCGCGTCGTCTCGCCAGCTTAGGCTGTCTGCATCCACTAGAAGACGGAGAAACCCCATTTGGAAATCCAACTCATGCCCGCACCTGGTGAGGACGCGTAGTATCGGAGATCGGCGTCCGGTTTGGCGCTAGCTACGTGATCTGCCATTTGCCGAACTCGCTTTCCGCGCATGGCAAGGTCCATTTTTGCCAGCCGCGCAAGCCTGTCCCTTGCGTTAGCCCCGCAATCATTGCGGATGACCGGGAGCCGGCTGCATCGTTGATCACCTGCTGAAAGAACACAGCGAGATTACGCCGACGCTCTCGCCCACCTAATAAAACCAGAAGGAGCGCCATTCATGGCAACCATTCTTTGCGTCCTGTTTCCGGACCCTGAAGGCGGATATCCGCCGAAGTACGCCAGAGAGTCTATCCCGGCGATAGCAGGATACCCGAACGGCCAAACGGTCCCAACACCGATCGGACCGATTGGGTTCAAGCCCGGGGACCTGGTGGGCTGCGTGTCCGGTGAACTTGGCCTACGGCCATATCTTGAAGCAAACGGCCACAAGCTCATTGTGGTCAGCGACAAGGACGGTCAGAACTCAGAGTTTGACCGCCATCTTCCCGAAGCCGATGTGGTTATATCTCAGCCCTTCTGGCCCGCCTACCTCACGGCGGAGCGCTTTGCCAAAGCCAAGAACCTCAAGCTTGCCCTGACGGCGGGGATTGGCTCCGACCACGTGGATCTAGGCGCCGCAGCCCAACACGGCGTCACGGTGGCCGAAGTAACCTTCTCCAACAGCATAAGTGTTGCCGAACATGTCGTTATGACGGTTCTGTCGCTTGTCCGGAACTATCTCCCATCGCACGAAGTCGCGAACTACGGCGGCTGGAACATCGCCGACTGCGTGAGCCGCAGCTATGACCTGGAGGGCATGGAATTCGGAACCATAGGCGCGGGCCGTATCGGTCTCGCGGTCTTGAGGCGATTGAAGCCCTTCGACGTCCGCCTGCATTATCATCAGCGGCACCGGTTGTCCGAAGACATCGAGCGCGACCTTGGTCTGACGTTCCACCCGACCCCCCAATCCCTTGTGCAGGTCTGCGACGTAGTCAACCTGCAGGTGCCGCTCTACCCCTCGACGGAGCGCATGTTCGACGATGCAATGTTTGCGTTGATGAAGCCTGGTTCGTACTTGATCAACACGGCGCGTGGGAAGCTTTGCGATCGCGATGCCGTTGTCCGCGCGCTAAAGCGCGGCACCCTGGCCGGATATGGAGGCGACGTATGGTTTCCGCAGCCTGCACCGCCTGATCATCCATGGCGGACGATGCCTCATCAGGGGATGACGCCGCACATCTCAGGCGCTTCCCTCTCCGGGCAGGCGCGTTATGCAGCCGGTACGTTGGAGATCCTTCAGAATTTCCTCGATGGAAAGCCAATTCGGTCCGAATACCTGATCGTTGCCGGAGGGGCCCTCTCAGGCGTAGGCGCCGCCTCCTATGGCCTTAAATAACCGAGCAGGAAACATCATGACTCTTGTATCCCGGAGAAGGGCCATCAGGCAGCACCGTAGCACGACGGCAAAACGACGTCCTCGGCCCTCAAAGGTTGAGCTCGCATGCTTGACCGTGGCGATTTTCGGGACGGCGATTTGGGCCGTCCTGCTCTTCGGAAACAGCGGGAGCAAGGCGGAAGCCGCCTCTGACCCCGCTGCGGCCGTGCCGGTCGCGATCAGTGACGCAAAGCTTCAAAACGTTCCCGTGTATCTCGAGAGCCTCGGAACAGTGCAAGCCAATCTTACCGTCACTGTGAGGTCTCAGGTCAACGGCACGCTTCAGCAGGTTCTTTTCACCGAAGGACAGAACGTCAAGACGGGAGATCTCCTCGCCGTCATCGATCCCAGACCTTACCAGGCGGCGGTAGATCAGGCAGCCGCCAAGATTCAGCAGGACGAAGCGGACCTTGCGAACGCGCAGTACCTGCTGTCGAAGGATCAGAAGCTCGGGAAGCAAGGCATCACCAGCGAGGAGACGGTCCAGACCCAGCAAAGTCAGGTAGATCAGTTGACGGCACAACTCGCCCAGGACAGGGCGGCGAAAGCGGCCGCCGACGTATCGCTATCGTACACTCAGATCCGGTCGCCCATCGATGGCCGCACCGGCATTCAGATCATCGACATCGGAAACCAGATCCAGACCACAGACACCGACGGGATCGTCGTCATTACGCAGATAAATCCGATCTCCGTCGTGTCGACTCTGCGGGAGCAGGACTTGAACGACGTGCGGGATGCTCTGCACGCGGGACCGGTCGAGGTCATCGCAATGGCCGACAATGGTTCAGACGCATTGGCAACGGGCACCCTCGCCCTCGTCGACAACCAGATTGATCAATCCAGCGGCAGCATCAGGATCAAATCGAACTTCGCCAATGCCGACGAATCCTTGTGGCCGGGGCAGTTCGTTACGCTCAGAATCCGCCAGAAAACGATCGAAAACGCAGTCACGATACCATCCTCGGCCCTGCAGCGCGGTCCGGACGGCTTCTTCGTGTACGTCGTCGACAAGGAAGACGTCGCGAACATTCGCAAGGTCTCGCCTGGCCCCATCCATGCCGGACGGGCGGTGATCACTTCGGGCCTTTCCGCTTCGGAGCGGGTCGTCAGCGACGGGCAGTTCCGCGTGCAGGCCGGCACGAAGGTGTACGTCCAAAACACGCAGAGAACCGACGTGAAGGTGAAGTGACCATGTCGATATCCTCGTGGTTCATTCGGCGACCGATCGCCACTTCCCTTCTCATGATGGCTCTCTTCGGGCTGGGCGTGGCCGCTTATCCCCTGCTGCCCGTCGCGCCGCTTCCGCAGGTCGATTTTCCCACGATACAAGTGTCGACGCAGCTTCCAGGGGCGGACCCCAAAACGATGGCCTCGTCGGTTACACAACCGCTGGAGCGTCAATTCGGGCAAATTCCCGGCGTAAGTCAGATGACGTCGAGCAGCACTCTCGGAAACAGCTCGATCACGTTGCAGTTCGAGCTGTCGCGCGACATCGATAGTGCGGCCCAAGATGTGCAGACCGCAATAAACGCAGCCGGCGGGCAGCTTCCGACCGCACTGCCGTCTCCTCCGACCTACCGAAAGGTCAATCCCGCAGATCCACCAATCATGGTGCTCGCCCTGACGTCCGAGACAATGCCGCTGACCAAAGTTGACGACTTCTCCGACACTATTCTTGCGCAGCACATCAGCCAGTTGAGCGGTGTGTCGCAGGTTCTAATATTCGGCCAGCAGAAGCCAGCAGTCCGGCTCCAGATCGAACCCAGACGGATCGCCAGCCTGGGCTTGTCGCTCGAGGACATCCGAAGCGCCGTCACCACCCTTACAAGCGATGCTCCGAAAGGAAGCATTCAGGGAGAGGAGCGGACCTACACCGTCTTCGACAACGACCAGATTCTCCAAGCCGAACCTTGGAACGACGCAATAATAGCCTACAAGAACGGGGCTCCGATCCGCATTCGCGACGTCGGGCAAGCGATCGACGGCGCAGAAAACACGCAGCTCGCAGCCTGGTCGAACGGAAGGCCCGCGATCATACTAGCGATATTCAAGCTTCCCAGCGCCAACGTCATCGACACGGTTGGCGAGATCAGGTCGGCCCTTCCAAAACTGCGGGCCACGGCCCCGGCTGGCATCGATCTGTCGATTCTCAGCGATCGGACGGAGACCATCCGCGCCTCGGTATTCGACGTCGAGAAGACCTTGGTGATCACGGTCCTGCTTGTGGTTATGGTCATCTTCGTCTTCCTTCGCAATTTCTGGGCCACGATCATTCCAAGCGTGACCGTGCCGCTTGCGCTCATGGCGACGCTCGCGCTGATGTACGTGGCCGGGTTCAGCCTCGACAACTTGTCTCTCATGGGGCTCAGCATCGCAGTCGGGTTTGTCGTCGACGATGCGATCGTGATGGTCGAGAACATTCATCGACATATGGAAATGGGAAAGACGCCCCTGCAGGCCGCGCTCGACGGCGCCGCGGAAATTGGCTTCACCATCATCTCGATCAGCGTCTCGCTCGTCGCCGTTTTCATCCCACTGCTTCTGATGGGAGGAATCGTTGGAGAACTATTCCGAGAGTTCGCAATCACAGTGACGATGACCATTGTGGTTTCCGCGCTGGTTTCCCTGACGATCACACCGATGATGAGTTCACGTTTCCTGAAGCCCGAGAACGAGACATCGCACGGCCGACTTTACGGCATGTTCGAACGGGGCTTCGACGTGCTGCTCGGCGGATACAGCAGAACTCTCGACATCGCCCTTCATCATCACAGGGTCACCTTTGCGATGTTTCTCGTGTCGCTAGCCGCGACGGCATACGTGTTTCTGCATATCCCGAAAGGCTTCTTTCCCACGCAGGACACGGGTTTGATAACGGGTGTACTTGAAGCCTCCCAAGATATTTCCTTTAAAAAGATGTCCAGCCTTCAGGTCGAGGCCGGACGCATCGTCCAAAGCGACCCGGCCGTTGCTAGCGTCGGAATGCAAGTGGGCGCCGGTGCAGGCTCCACCGTGAACATGAGCAGGATGTACATCACGCTGAAGCCGCTGGAGGATCGCGACGTCTCCGCAGTCGCGATCATCGACCGGTTGCGACCCAAGCTTGAGAGGCTGGAGGGAGCTCAGCTCTTCCTTCAGGCTGCGCAGGATATCAACGTTGGCGGAAGAAGCTCCGCCACCCAGTTTCAGTATACGCTTCAAGAAGGCGATCCCACCGTCCTTAACGAGTGGGCTGACAAGCTGCTTGCCAAGTTCAAGACCCTGCCGGAGCTGTCCGACGTGGCGACAGACCAGCAGAACGGCGGTGCCACTGTCACTCTGCAGATCGACCGGGATCAGGCGTCCCGCTTCGGAATAGCTCCGCAGGTGATCGACAACGTTCTCTATGATGCCTTCGGACAGCGGCAGGTGACGCAGTATTTCACCGATCTAAACAGCTACCACGTAATCCTTGAGGTGGCGCCGGAGTTCCAGGATTCGCCTGAAAACATCGACAATCTCTACGTGTCGTCGCCCGTCACAGGTGAGCAGGTCCCGCTGAATCTACTCGTGAAGCAGACCACAGAGCCAACCGCCGTACTAGCCGTGAATCACCAGAGCCAGTTTCCATCGGTTACCCTGTCGTTCAACCTCTCGAAGGGCACGGCGCTCAGCGAAGCAGTAGCTGCTATCAACCAGGCTCAGATGGAATTGGGAGCGCCGGCAACGCTTCTCGGCACCTTCCAGGGTAACGCGGAAGCGTACGAGTCTTCCCTCGCGAGCGAGCCGCTCCTCGTGCTCGCCGCGATCGTCGTGATCTACCTGATCCTCGGCGTGCTCTACGAGAGCTACTTCCACCCTCTCACGATCCTTTCCACCCTTCCCTCGGCCGGACTAGGCGCACTTACCATGCTCTGGATCTTCGGTTTCGACTTTACTGTAATCGCGCTGATAGGCGTTATCCTTCTTATCGGGATCGTGAAGAAGAACGGGATCATGATCGTCGACTTCGCGATCGAGGCAGAGCGGCAATCCGGAATGTCTCCTGAGGACGCTATCCGACAAGCGTGTTTGCTACGTTTTAGGCCGATCATGATGACGACCGCGGCGGCCCTACTCGCGGGCCTTCCGTTGATGCTCGGACACGGAGCGGGCTACGAGCTACGTCAACCTCTTGGCTATTCCATCGTGGGCGGCCTGCTGATCAGCCAGCTCATGACGCTGTACACGACGCCCGTTGTCTATCTCTACCTGGAACGGCTCAGCGGCCTGCTTTCGCCTCGCGGCTCTCAACTGGACAAGGATTCGGCCAACTAGATGCCAGCCCTGCCTACAGAGGAGTTACCGCAACAATTCCGGTTTGAAAGGATTCGACGATGCGCATCATCATGGCAATTATCCTCGCGTCGATGGCGGTTGCAGTCTTAAGCATAGTGGTCGTTCCCGGCCGCCATGAGCAGGTCATGCCGGGCCAGTCGTTGGCCACATCACTCGATCCAAAGGACGAAATACAGTGATGGCGGGGAACCCCAGCCACTAACCAAATGTGGAATCGTCAGTACCATCTTTGGCAGCACCCTGGTAACACCGATTATTGGGGCTGTTACTCAGTCCGGAGATTTCCTCGGAAGCCGCAAGGCGGTTGGATTGCCTCTCTCCTTCCTAGGAAATAACGTCAAGAAACCGCATTTCCCGAACTTCGGTATCGCCCGTGTACTTCGCATAATCGTCGAGCGCGAAAAATCGGGAATAGGACCTGCCTTCGTCCGTGAAGGCTTATACGCCAAGTGTGGACGCTGTTATTTCTAGCTGTTGAGTACATGGATGACTATAAGAACGCAAACCTTCAAGCTCCGGCCGTCCGTCGAGGATGACTATGATGCGATTGCCGAAATTTGGCATAGCAGCGCGAGTCTACCCGGTGTCGGTCCCCCCATTATGCCAACTGAAAATGAACTGCGAGAACGAGTGGATTTGGAGTTTGCTGCGGGTTGGAGCGTGACGGTCGCTGTTCGCGAGAACGATCTTATTGGTTTTGTAGCGATTAAGCCGAAGGAAGCTGTTCTCGACCAATTATTTGTTCGACCCGGATCGATAGGGGCTGGTGTCGGTCAAGCACTTCTCGCGCATTCCGTCGTCGCGATGCCGAAGGGATTCACACTCTTCACACGATCAGGGAATGCGAAAGCCCGCCGCTTTTACGAGAAAGCGGGACTGGTCTGGCTCCGTGACGATGTACATCCCTGCACAGGAGACTTAATAGCTTGCTACGGCTGGAAGGTAGGCTGAGTGTCAACGGCGAGGCGTCCCATTATCATGTCACGATGTATTCGAGCCGTCGGCCGTCGTGGCTGGAAAATGTGGAATCGTGAAATTTTAACGATTCCGCATTTAAGTTAGTGGCCGCAGTCCATCCGACGGCTTTGTTTCTCCACAGCAGTGGCCCCGTTACCACCCTCTTCCCGGCCCGAACGGACCGTCGAAATTGGCTATCCATGGACCCCACGGCCCCCAATCCCAGCCGCCGTCATGATGGGACCGCGCATAAACCGGGAGATGGCTGGCCACGGCCGCCCGCCGCTTCGCGAGACGATAACTGTCCCAAGCTTGCTGAGATCCAACATACAGGCAATCGCAGCCCTTTGGATCAGCATACACATAATGGACAGTGCGTCCGTGCTCGCGTTTCAGAAAGCGGTTGGGGGGCAGCCTGTCGAGCATGGCTTGGCGCTCGGCTGTGTTGGCGGGCCGCTTGACGAAGCCGGCTGCAACTAGGCTCTCTCCGCTGCCGTTAGCCCCTCCCGTCGTAGTACACGCGGTCAGCATCGCTGACGCAGCTACGCCGGCAGTGACAAGGGTACGAAAAAAGGAATGCCCGGGCATGGCGATCTCCATGAAGTCTCAGGTGCAGATAGTAAAAAGGCGCGGCTTTCGTCCCGTAGCCTCAGTAGCAAAGGGGATACGGATAGTAGCCGCACGGCGGGGCGATGTAGCGAGGGCTATGAGCGTAAAGAGGATATCCACCGATAGCGGTGCCTGCCAGCACCCCTGACAGCGCACCGGCGGCGAGCCCGGCGCCAAAGCTTCCGTGGTGGCGATGCTTGTACCAGCCGCCATGCCAGGCTGGCCGGGGGCCGTGAGCTCCACGGGGGTGGTACCAATCGATGAACAAGGATGCGGGGCCGCTCGCTCCGTGAAGATCGCTTTCCAGCACCGTGATATCGAAGGAAAGGTCCGCCCCGATCAGCATCGGTTTAGCAAGAACGATTACAGTGTCCTCAACCTTCCTGCCGTCTGGACTAAAGACGGATAGCGTCGCGTTGGGCGGGTCTGCCGCAAAGCTGTCAGCGCCAGCGTCCCACTGCTTGATGAAGTCCGAAGTGAGAACATGGCCAACGGATCGACCAGGACGCTCGGCAAAAACAATAGTATTGCTCGTCACTCCAGTAAGGGTCAGCCTCCCACTGGAAAAGTGCGCGCCCATCGAATTCAGCACTGCCAAGGAGGGTACAATGGCTTCCTGCGGCACGCCGACCGCCTTCTGCGCGGGATTTGAGATCGCATCGTCCGCGTATGTGACGTTCCACGACGTCATCGCGCTGAGGACGGCAGCCGAGAGGCACAGCTTTAGCCGAGAGGTGAAATAACCGCTCGATTGAAGGCGGAGTTGTCTAAGATGCCTCATCGCGTCGTGTCCTTTGTGTGATGTTGGCCATCACACTAGGGTCAACGGTGCAGCGAAAATATTCGATACATGGCCAAGTCGGCCTCTCCGAAGGGGTTAGGCGAATTCAAGCTGCTTCGAGCTCTCGCACCTTTTCGCTCTCACGAGATGATCTGACCTTTCGGTATTCGCTCGGCTTCGTTCCGACGCCCCTTACAAAGGCTTTTGTGAAAGCGGCCTCGGATGCGTAACCGACAGCACGGGCCACGTCCGAGACCCTCACGGAAGTCTTCTCAAGAAGTCTGGTCGCTTTGTAGATGCGCCAGTCAGTTAGGTAGCCTAGCGGCGGCTGTCCGACCACTTCCTTGAACCGAGCGGCAAAAGCCGAGCGGGACATCCCCGCGACCTTTGCCATCATGTCGACTGTCCAGTGCTTTCTGTGATCTCCATGAATCGCCTCTATGGCCAGGGCCAGGTTCTTGTCCGCCAGACCCGCCAACCATCCTCTCGGAAGAGAATGCTCCTGGGCGAAGCAACGAACCGCATGAATGAACAAAAGCTCGAAAAGACGCGCCGTAGCCGCTTCCGACCCAAGGCGCGGAATTACTGTTTCGGCACCAAGAAGCTCCAGCACGGACTGGAACGCAAGTGTCCGCCCCTCCTCCATGCGTAGCGACAAAAGTTTCGGAAGCGCCTGCATCAATGGCTTCACGTCCGAGTGATCTATTTCGAAGTAGCCGCACACGAAGGTGCTGGCCGGTCCATCGCTTCCAAACCTTATCTGGTTTCCAACGCGAAGCGCCTCGACGTCGACACAGGCGGCCAAGGTGGAGCCTTCCCGGTCAAAAAGCTTGTAAGGTTCGTTGCCGAGAAGGATGAACACGTCGCCGCTGGAAAGCGGGACAGGCGCCGCGCTGCTAGCCGTTACAAGAATCCCGTCACCCTCGACGACCAACACGAATTGTATGGCGGACATGCCGTCCGACTGAATCCCCCAAGGCGAATGTGCCGTCAGGCGAGTGAATCCAACCTTCCGGATGCGCATCGACGACAGGATTTCGGAAAGGGGGTCCAATGACGTATTCCTATAATGGACGATCGCGCCAAACTTTGGGACGATACGGACTGAGGGGCTTTGCGAACCGCCACTATATGGTGCCGGGAAAGGAGAGTGCCAATGCCAAGTCAAGAGGCCCTGATCAACACTATCCGTCGGCAGAAAGCAAAGTACTGCCGGTTTGTTGACACGAAAAACTGGGACGGCTTCGCCAGTCTCTTCATCGAGCGGCCATCGCTGCATTTTTATGGCCCAGACGGTGAACTCCTCTACGAATTCAACGATCGGTCCGAATACGTTCGCGCGGCCAGTTCATTCCTGGAAGGCGCCCATACCATTCACCAGGTCCACAACGACGAGATCGATATTATATCTGACACGGAAGTCCGGGCGATCTGGTCGATGGAGGACTATCTGTTCCTCGCACCTGGAAACGATCGGCCGAAGTCGATCCACGGCTACGGTCACTACCATGAGACATGGCGGCTTACGGACGGGAACTGGTGCATAACCAGGATCGAACTTCGCAGGACGATCCTTGTGACCGTGCCTGCGGACTCATCGCATTGATGGCCAACAAGGACTCTTGGTCCTGCCTCCACCGCGGTGAATTCACCTCCTCCTTCTGAGGAAAACTCCACACAACACTCACATCACACGTCGTCGAACGCAGCCGCGTTCGCTGAAAGGAAAATCTATGAGTTCTCAAACTTGGTTCATTACCGGCGCGTCCAGCGGACTAGGAGAAGCTATCGCCCATTCCGCATTGCGAGCCGGGCATCACGTAGCAGTCACTGCCCGCGATAGCGCTCGCCTCGGTCGCCTCGTCGCCGCCCATCCCAAACAGGTCCTTGCATTGTCGATGGATCTGGCTAAGTCGGCGGAAATTAAGGCGGCCATTGACATTGCGGAAGATTGGCGCGGTAGCATCGACGTCCTCGTGAACAATGCTGCGATCGGCTATGCCGCCGCAATCGAGGAAGGTGAAGAGGACAAGATCAGAGCTCTCTTCGATACGAATGTCTTCGGCGTAGCAGCGACGATTCGCCATGCGTTGCCCGGGATGCGCTCTCGAGGTTCCGGCGTCATCATCAACGTTTCTTCCATGGCTGGCCTCGTGTCGTACCCGGGCATGGGCTATTACAGCGCGACCAAGTTCGCCCTGGAGGGACTAAACGATGCCCTGGCGCAAGAGGTCGGACCACTCGGGATCAAGGTGACATCCATCGAGCCCGGTGGAATGCGCACAGGAATTGCAGGGCGCAATCTGCTGAGCCCGAGAATTGATGCATACGCTCCTACTGCACATGCCATCTTCGACATGATCAAGAACGACAAGGAAGGCGCCTTCGCCCCCAGCGACGTCAACCGCATCGGAGACCTGCTGGTTCGCATGGTGGAAGCCGGCGACCTTCCACTCCGTCTCAGCCTCGGTGGAGATAGTTGGAGCGCGATCCTGGGTAAGCTGGATTCTCTGCGCGCGGACTACGAGAAGTACAAGACTGAAGCCTACAGCGTTCAATTCGACTAACAGGCTGTTGAAGAAGTCAGTCGGGTTCGCAAACGAAGCCTGAGTCATCTCCGTTGTGGATGTAGATGTGCCCGACAAGGCGTCCGGCTGAGCCGAGAGCAGCCCATCCGCGACCACAGGCCGGGTCATTCTCGTCTTGTCCCTCCCATGAGAACTCCGCACAGCCTGATCCGTTGCGTGCGCCGTAGCGGACATCGAGAAAGCCCTTGAGCGCGACGAATGCGATTTCTCCGTCCGCTGCTCCCTGGAATGTCAGATGCGCCTCTTCCACGAGATCGAGGACGTCGTTATCCCAGTTGTCCATCTCGACGATGCGCCACCGACCGGCGAAGGCCTTGGGCAAGGCAGAAGCTCTCGCCATTAGCCTGCCTCCGTCACGAGCTTCGGCAGCCGCACAAGATTGTAGGCGGCGGCCGCGAAGGTGAAAGCCCATCCCACCCTGTCGCGACCGCGGAACTTTGTCTTGTCCTGCCCCGCGACAGTTTTGATCCAGCCGAACGCCTCCTCGATACGCTTGCGAATGCGTAGGCTGACCTCATAGCCGGGATGGCGTGTAGTGCGTCCGTCGATAGCCGAGCGGCGACCATTGACGTTCTGTGCCACGTGGGGC
>NZ_JAEUAT010000014.1 GCF_019511525.1 Rhizobium cauense
AGATAAATCGGAAGCAGAGCTTCAGCTTCAGTCGCTGGGTCTATAGGCAGCGAAATCAAGTGGAGAGGTTTTTCAATCGTATCAAACACATGCGGGGCTTGGCCACGCGCTACGACCGCCGCCCTGATAATTACCTTGCTGCACTGAAACTCGTTGCGACAAGAATTTGGATCAATTCAGTTTGCGAGTCCACGTCCTAGACCGAGCTCGCGTCCGTTCTTCACAATGCGCTCGATGGCACTGCGCGAGACGCCAATGTCGGCGAGCGTGTGATCGTCAAGACTTTGAAGCTGTGTCACGGCACGACGCGCTCGGACATACCGAACCAGTTGCTCGAAGCGATGAACCAGTTGGCTACACCTCGCTCTCGGGTCAAGCATATCGTTCCTCCTTTCCGGCGACCATCCTTCTTCGCCGCAGAGGCTTTCTCCGGTAGGGCGACTACAGTTGAGTTTCCAAACAGCCAATGTAGGTTTCGGCTGAAATCCCGATCGTCGTCATGCCTAGCCTCCCACTACGGATGAAACCAACGAGGGACGATTTGATAACTGTCGCATGTAGTCGAGCTGATATTCCCGGCCGATCGGCATCGGAGGTTCGTATATTGAGCTACCCAAACAATTCGCATCACGGATCGAATGATTGCGCTCATCTGCAGCTGGTGGCAATAAATGGCCGCATTATCGTACCTGGCTTCGACGCAATTACCCTCGACAAAGCATCTGGGAAAAGGGGCAGGCGCTCATTCTGGTGGAGACTGCTGCAGGAATTTGCGTGCGCGTGCGAACTTTACCATCCGGTGCAGCTGCACGAGAGACATCAGGCGTCGCACTGGTCTACCCAAAGGGCGGAAATCACGTAGATCAGCGAGGCTTTTGACCCTAGACTTTGAGATAGTTGTTTCAGATCCATTGGTCCCGTATTGCAAAGCAGCGGAGCTGCACGCTACCAGATACCCGCATTGGCGGTAGCCGCGGTTTGGCGGAAATGTCGGGCTGAGGTTTGTAGTAATGGGAACGGTTTCAATTGTAACATACGATCAAAGATTGAAATGCATTTGAAACCTTGTCGCGCAATACGCAATCCGGGCTTTTCTTGCCTTGCCTTGGGCTCTTGAGGCACTGTTCAAACCCTTTCCAGGAGGCCAAGATGAAGCATATCCTTGTCGTCGATGATGACAGCAAGTTGCGTGGTCTCCTTATTGATTACCTGTCACAGCACGCGTTTCGCGTGACCGGCGTCAAGGACAGCCATCAGCTCGGTCAGGTACTTCAGTCGGAACTGGTGGATCTCGTCATCGTCGACCTTAACCTTGGGCATGAAGACGGGCTTGAAATCGTTCGCACGTTGTCTGGAAAGTCAGACGCACCCATAATCATTATCAGCGGCGACAGGCTTGAGGAGACGGACAAGGTTGTCGGCCTTGAACTTGGCGCATCTGACTACGTGACGAAGCCGTTCGGGTTGCGTGAATTCCTGGCACGAGTTAGGGCCGCGCTTCGCGTGCGTCCAGTCGCGACTGACAAGAAGGACCGAAAGATCTATTCATTCGACAAATGGGTGCTGAACGTAAAGCAACGCCAGCTAAGATCCGGTGACGAGGACGAAGTGAAACTAACGGCCGGCGAGTTCAATCTCCTGACCGCCTTCCTCGATTCTCCTCGTCAGGTTCTTTCCCGCGAGCAACTCCTATCGGCAAGCCGCGTGCACGATGAAGAGATCTTCGATCGAAGCATCGACGTCCTAATCCTGAGACTGCGACGTAAGCTTGAGAATGACCCTTCCACCCCCAAGCTGATACGAACGGAACGTGGCGCTGGCTACATCTTCGACAGTGACGTGTCGGTTGAGATGCGAAGGCGCTCCAGGTGACAGCGTGCATGCGCGCCGGACGCGAGTTAAGCGCACTGAAGCGTGGCCGGTACGTCGTCGCCTGGTTGGTCGCGCTGACAATATCGTTCGGGGTCGAAGCCGTTCGCGCGTTGGACCATGCCAACCCTCGTGAGCCACTGGCGCCCCTGGAAATTCCAAACAGGCTCGACACGTCAAAGGTTCAGCTCGGTGCAGCTCTTTTTTCGGACCCCATCCTCTCCGGCATGAACAAGCTTTCCTGTATCACTTGCCACGATCTGACGAAAGGTGGGACAGTTAACGCGAAACGCACCATAGGGTATAAGGGTCGCCTTCATCGCTTCAATGCGCCAACGATCTTCAACGTCGGCAACAATTATCGCCTGGGTTGGCGAGGCGACTTCACTTCGCTGGAAGATCAGAATGAGCGCGTGCTGCTCGACGAAAATCTTATGGCCGCAACCTGGCCAACGCTTCTCTCACGTCTCAGGGCAAGCCCGCATTACTCGTCGAGTTTTGATCGCATTTATGGTCATCCGATTCAACGCGCCGACGTTCTCGATGCGCTCGCAACATTTCAACGTTCCCTGGTCACTCCGAACTCGCCTTTCGACCGGTACCTGAAAGGTGACGATGGTGCCCTCACGCAAAACGAAATCGAAGGCTATCATCTATTCAAGGAGTATGGCTGTGTCTCCTGCCATCAGGGGTCTAACATCGGCGGGAATATGTTTCAGAAATTTGGGATCTTCTCACCACCCTCCATGGCATCCTCCGAGAATGACGGTGATTTGGGTCGGTTCACGCTGACGGGGAAGGAAGACGATAGGGGCGTTTTCCGCGTTCCCAGTCTCCGCAATGTCGCTGTTACGGCACCATACTTCCATGATGGGCGGGTCTCTTCCCTGCCAGAAGCAGTTGAGATAATGGGACGTAGCCAGCTTGGCAGGAGATTGACCAGCCATGATGTTGATTCCTTAGTTGCCTTTTTAAACACCCTCACCGGCGAGTATAATGGACACAGGCTCCAAGCGGCCCCATCGGCGAGCGACAATTGAGCTATGGCGCATTTCCGTGCTCGTTGTGGGCGCGCTTTGTTTTGCCTTGCTTGCAATTGGGCGGGTGCCATCACGCGACACCCATGAGGCAATCCTCACCGCCCTTCGGGCAATCGACCTAAACCATGCGTCCTTGCAGCGTGACGTCCTGCAAGCAAGGGCGGGCTTGCTGAAAAATTATGATCCGTTGGTCAAGGCCATCGTCAATCTCCACGCCACCGTGGACGAACTCCGGGAGATCTTTCCCGAGAGCGGTGTGGAAAACACGGATATTCTGAATACAGAGCTCACGAACCTCTCCGCATCGATCGATGAAGATGAGGGGCTCATTGAGCGCTTCAAGACGAACAACGCGCTCCTGCAGAACTCACTGTCGATCGCCAATCGGGTGCTCTCGGAGCTTCACGCCAGCCACGACCCCGCCGTCCAGAATGCCCTAGGACGGTCAGCTGATCTTGGAAATCTCATGTTGCGATTTGCTGCTGAACCAAATGAACAGCTTGCAAAATCAATCGAAAGCCAACTGTCAGAGATGCTCCAATCTGACGCCACGGACAATCCTCAGCTTGGATCATACGTCGAAAATGCCAGAATAATTTTGAGGATACTGCCGGTCGTGGACGACACGATCGAGCTGATACTTGCATCCCGCACCTCCAACGAAGCTCAGATCCTGCAAAAGCAATATCTGGATGCGTTTGGCGTCATCAACGTTCGCTCAGCTTGGAGCCGGATACTTCTTGGCTCAATTGCCGTACTGCTGTGCATTTACATAGCAATTCTGGTGTATCGACTCCGGGAGCAGACCTATCGACTTACACAGCAACTGGACATCGAGAATCTGACCGCCGATATAAAGCGACGTTTCGGCGAAGAATTCGACGCCGTCTCGGCTGCAGTTGAAGATTCGCTGCAGACCGTCGCGGAGTTCTTCGATGCGCACAGATATGGTTTCCTGGTGATCGACGCCCAAACCAAAATGGTCGTCGAAAGTTTCGGAAATGCCGATCGGTCCAGTTTGGATCCCTTCGTTCAGCGATTCTCGGAGCAGGTAACGACTTCAATGATGAACGAGCGGCTTCACTGGGACCGCTTTTTCTATCAGAATCTCCAAGAGTTCCACGTACAGTCCCTTCCCGAAGGAGCGATGAGCGCAGGCTCGGTCGTGGCAACGAGCATCGCATCGCCTTTGGTCGAGCTTTTGCTATTGGAGCATTCCGAGATTCGCAAAAAGCCGGGTGCGGATGAAGTTCGCCTTTTGGGATCTGCGATCATCACACTCGCTCAGTGCCTCAAGGCTCAACGAGAGCGAAAGCAACGACAGGAACTCGAGATCCGCTTGGAACATTCGCAAC
Source organism: Rhizobium cauense (assembly GCF_019511525.1). Lineage (GTDB taxonomy): Bacteria > Pseudomonadota > Alphaproteobacteria > Rhizobiales > Rhizobiaceae > Rhizobium > Rhizobium cauense. Next base: position 4,265 of record NZ_JAEUAT010000014.1, read on the forward strand.
GCCTGGAGGCCGTTGGGACGCTCGCCGGCGGCATTGCGCACGAATTTAACAACGCGCTCGGTGCAATAATGGGTTACGGCGAGATGGCGCTACAGCTCAACCGCGGCACGTCTCGGACCCGTCAATATCTGCAGGAGATCGTATCAAGCGGTCAGCGCGCCAAGCATATCATTGACCAGATCCTGACCTTCAGTCGTAAGCGAGACCGGGTGAGCAAGCCCTTTGACACGAAGGAGGCTGTTGAAGATATCCTGCCACTTGTGAGGCTTTCGATCTCAGACGCAGTTCAAGTGACCGTCGAGATCCCAAACGATTTGCCAGCAATTGTCGGGAACCCGCTTGAACTTCAGCAAATCATAATGAACCTGTCTATCAACGCTGCTCAATCTTTTGGAGCGAATGGTCGCATTCACATCAAGGCTGACCGAACGGTTACAAGCGAAAGCGTACCACTTTCCCATTCGCTCCTGCCTCCCGGAAAATACCTGATGCTTAGCGTCATCGACAACGGTAGTGGCATTGCACCAGGTATCTTTCCACACATCTTCGAACCGTTCTTTACATCCAGATCGAAGGCGGGAGGTACCGGTCTTGGTTTGGCAGCAGTCCACGGTCATGTCACTGCCATGGCGGGAAAAATCGACGTCCAGAGTACTTCGGGCGAAGGGACAACGTTCAAGCTCTATCTGCCCTATACGGCGCAGAAACCGGTCCCCCTGGCGCAATTCTTCAATGAACGAACAGTGCCGCTTGGCAACGGTGAAGTGGTCGTCATTGCCCAGCGAGAACACAATGTGCGCATGATGTTCGAGGAGAAAATTGCTGCACTCGGTTACGAGCCCGTCGGGTTTGCGAGTTTGAGCAGCTTGAAGAAATGGTTGTCCGCGAACGACAGAGAACCAGATCTCATCTTGCTTGATCTTGATCTATGGCAGACAGCGCCCGACCTTCGGGCCGTCGCAAGCGACTTCCTACCGGTCACCATTCTCTTCATGGCCGACCCGGAACGCGATGAGTTGGATCAACGAGCGTTTGCGGAAATACCCATGCTGCGAAAGCCAATCAGTTCGATTGGCCTGGCAAGTGCTCTTTTCAAGGCGATGAGCGACCGTCAGGTTCGACATTCGCTATCATAGGTTTTTGGGGTCCAGGCTCGTCGCGAGAAGATGGCGATCGCCGTCCATGGCGTAGTGCACCCTTCATCGTCGAAAAATATGCGCCGAGTAACAATGTCAGGACGCTGATGAATAGAAGGTAGTATGCGTGTGAAAACGGGTAGAGCGGAAGCAAGGCCGTCAGCACGACAGGTGTCAGACCGCCAAACACCGCGTAAGAAACATTGTATGAGAATGAGACGCCGGAAAAACGCACTGCTGCCGGGAAGCACGACACCATTGCTACAGGAACACCGGTTACCACTCCTCCCGAGAGACCAACAAGCGCGCATAACAGATAGGCGTACGAGGGATCTACCCATGAGATACCGACGAACGCAACGTCCCCAAGGGCCAGGACGACACCGCCTAGAATGAAGAACCTGGCCGGGCCAATTCGGTCGACAACAAGACCGGCGAACCCCACGCTCACCGTGAGCGATATCGCGCTGACAGCAGCTGCAATCAATGCAGCCTGATGGTCAAAGTGATAGGACCGTTCCAGGATCGTGGGGACCATAAGCGTCAGCATCACGACTCCTGCCGACAGGATCCAGGTGCACAACATCGACACGGCCACGCCGCGCGGATAACTCGTTACCACGACCTTGAGGGGAAGCTCGGGAACAAGAAGCTTCCGCGCTCGCAAGGCAAGAAATATTGGCGTTTCCTGAAGCATTCGCCGGAGCTGCACGCCGACAAGACCAAAACCTCCACCCAGAATAAAAGGCAGCCGCCATCCATAGCTGAGCATCGTTGCAGGTGTGAAAACCCAGGACATGAGAGCTGTTGTTGCAGCACCGAAAAACACTCCCAGACCAAGGCCCGCACAGACAACGCCACATGCCAGCCCAACCTGGCGCGACGAAATGTGCTCCGCGACGAAGGTCCATGCGCCTGGTACTTCGCCCCCTATAGCAATTCCTTGCAAGATACGCAGCACGATGAGCAAAAGCGGTGCTGCAATTCCAATGCTTTGATAGGAGGGCAACAACCCAACGGCCAACGTCGACAGCGCCATCAGAAGAATCGAGAATGCGAAGACGCGCTTGCGGCCAAAGATGTCACCAAAGTGAGCCAGGACAACTCCTCCAAGGGGCCGGAATACGTAGCCAGCGGCGAAGATCCCGAGCGTTTGTACGTTCGTTAGCCAAAGAGGCAAACCGGGCGGGAAGAAGAGGACCCCAATCAGATCGGCAAGAAAAACGAAGATTACAAAATCATAGAACTCCAGCGCTCCACCCGCGGCCGCCAGGGCGAGCATTCGCAAAATCCTCTGATGAGGTTCGGGCAAACCGGAATCTCGGTGCGTTGCGTCACTCAAATGCAATGTCTGGTCAGAAGGGGTCACAATGGATCAAGCTGGTTGAATGCAGGCAAATTTAAATCCTTCTAATATTTACCGGTTGTCGCAGGAAAGTATTTCTCGGTTACAGATGTAAGAAATACCGACTGGCACCTGGAGGTCGCATGATCTCTACGTTCTTGGAACCATTGCGAGCGTCCCACAGGCCAAGCTTCCATCAACGGGCCTCCCCGCAGTTACTGCCATCAGGCGTCGTTGCACGAGTGAGAGCCAGGTCTTTGGACTGTGGCACCGCTACATTTGCAATCAGAAAGGGACTGCTTGAAGTCTCGCTGAAATCACCTGTGAATACCGGGTTCTTGACGACACAAAATCGTCCTTGCTGAAACGAAATACGGGAAACAACACGTCGATGAGGATACTTATTGTAGGATCCGGAATTGCCGGACTTGCCGTGGCAAAGGCCCTGGAATTGGAAGGCTTCACGCCTGACGTTGTCGACCGATTCAATACTCCACCGACATCCGGGCAGGGCATCTTCCTACTTGGCAACGCGACACGCGCGCTGGGTGAACTTGGACTATTGGACGAAGTGCATCGATCTTCCTTTCCAATTGCCGCGCAGAGGATCCTGTCTGCCACTGGCAAATTGCTGAACGATGTCGCAACGGATTCTTTTTGGGGCGCTTGCGGTCCCTGCCTGGCACTTCCCCGCCGCGTACTTCTCGATGTGCTCCTGTCGTCGCTAAAGAGGACGCGCGTAAGCTTTGGAAGAGCGGTGATAGGAACTGAGGGCCATGCCACAGTCCGCACTGTGGATTTCGAAGATGGCAGCCGTTCGGAGTACGATCTGGTGATTGGAGCCGATGGAGTTCGCTCACTCCTGCGGAGTTCCGCGTTTGCAGATGCCCACCCGCGATCTTTGGGTCTGTCCTGTTGGCGTATGGTTGTGAGAAATCCTGGCCATCTGGACGCCTGGACCGCAATGTTGGGCAAACGTAGAACTGCCCTGGCGATACCGCTGAACGCATCGGATCTTTACGTCTATGCGGATTGCTCCACCGAAGAGTTCGCGGATGGCTCAATCCCGACCCTCAAGACATTGTTCGCAGACTTCGGCGATCCACTTGGATCGATGATCTCAAGCTTGCCAGCGAATGTCGTTATCCATCGCGCACGATTGGAAGAGATTCCGGCCGGCCGATACATTGCCGATCGCCTTGTGATAGTGGGCGACGGTTCCCACGCCAGTTCGCCCAGTATGGCCCAAGGTGCGGGCATGGCGATCGAAGACGCGATTGCCCTTGCAGATTGCGCATGGCTCCCAATGCCGTTCGAAATCTGCTTCTGCGCCACGTTGGCAACGCACTCTACAGACGCTCCTATGAACCGCTTACGGAACGATTCTAGGCTAAGCACACATGACGTCGGTGCTCATTCCTATCCGCTTTGATGTCCATGTGGCTCGCGCCAGTGGACAAATTTTGACCGCCATCAAGGTAGGCCTTCCGCTATGGAATGGCATTGTGTAGGGGCAGCCCAACAGAGAATCGACGAATGTTCTCCGCTACAGCTCGCGCTATGTCGCCAAGAGAGATGTCGGTGATTCCCGCGATGTGAGGCGTGACCATTACATTCGGGTTTTGTAGAAACGGATCGTCAATTCCAGCAGGCTCCTTCCAAAACACATCCAATCCCACACCACTGAGATGGCCGTCCCCCAGGCAGTTCTCGACTGCCGTTCGATCAATGAGCCCAGCACGTGCAATATTGATCAATACCGCACCCGGCCGCAACAACCTCAATTGCTTCTCGTCGATCAGTCCCGTTGTCTCGGGGGTGTGCTTGACGCAGACGATCAACACATCAGTCTGGGCGAAGCAGGCTTGCGCGTTCTCCATCGAATAACACCGGTCAAGATGGAACTCGGCAACTTTTCGCGGATCAGGCGTTCTCGTTAAGCCGACCAGCCTCACATCGAAGGCCTTCAGCCGTTTGGAGATCGCCTTGGCAACAGCTCCGAGACCATAAAGGCAAACCGTCTTTCCAGATAGCGCCCGACCGGTCGGTGCCCCCAATATCCCCTCCAAGACATTTCGCTGTGCCCGCACTCCCTGTCTCAGGAGCATCAGCAGCAACAGCATTGCATGTTCTGCAACCGAATCCGCATTTCCCCCCGTCCCCGGAACGTTGGCTACGGGGATACCTCTCGCTCGGGCGGCCGCGGCGTCTACCCCATCAAGTCCTACGCCAAACTGCTGTATGAACCGTACCTTGCCACGGTCCATATCAACCGCCCCTACCTGCAATGCACGCGGAATGAGGACGTCAATATTGGTCGGCATTGTTTCCGGATTGCCATCCCATACGGTAATGTCGTGTCCGCCATCGAGCGCTTGCTCGAGATATGCGGGCATATCTGGAAAGGTGTTCCCACAAAATACGATCTTCATGTGCCTCTCTTTCGATAGGTGCCTTGTTCAGGATTCAGCTGGGCCGTCGCGGACAGTGGGGAACCTGTTCTGTGTTTCGGATCGGTCGGCGTCTGTGCATCAATGCCTTCCAATCGTTAAGAAAAACAGGCTGCGCAGAATTCGTCTGGCATTCCGATAGCGGCCATCTGGGATGTGACGCGCCATGATCAGGCCGCGTGGGCCCGATCGGCTACGCTTCTGAAATGGGCAATTCCCGTGATCGCCCGGATGACGGGCATTTCGATACCACGGCGATTTGCCAATTCGATCACCGCGTCGCAAATAGAGGCAAGCTCAAGTCGATTCCCTTGTTCGAAATCCTGCAGCATTGACGTCTTGACATCGCCAAGGCTGCGTCCGGATTCAAGTATAGTCTGCGGATCGACCTCGAGATTTGCGCCGTAGGCCGCGATGACTGGAAGAACTTCCTGAAGCATCTGCCGGCTGATATCTGCAAGGTATTGGTTGCCAAAATTCTCACGCAACGTCGCGCCGGTGATGGCAGTCACAGGGTTGGAGATCAGATTCCGGACCACTTTTGTCCAAACGGCATCCCGAATGCGCGGAGCAATTCGCACAGCAATCCCTGCTAGGGTAAGAATGTCTGACAGGTCCGACAATCGTTCGGACTGCTGGTCATCGAGTTCGCCGATTGTCATCTGCAAGGGGTTGAATGTTCTTGCGGTTCCCACGCGCAAACGCTCTGCAGTTATGATCGTGGTCGTGCCGATCACCTGGCGGGAAGGAAGAAGTCCCTTCAAGACTTGGTTGGGATCTACAGACTTGATGCTCGGCCCGTCCCACTGCCCTCCAACGCCATCGAAGTACCACCACGGCATCCCGTTGACAACGGGAACGATCGTCGTGTGCTCTCCAATCAATGGCTGGAGCGCCGCAGCCATTTCGGGCAAATCGTGCGATTTCGGGCACAAAAACAGCACATCCTGGATGCCGAAATCCGTCGCCGTCCCGACGTCAACTTGCACACGATGGTCACCTTCTCGATCAATGAGGCGAATGCCGTTCGCCTTGATAAACGATAGGCTGTCACCCCTGGCAACCAGACGAACCGGAAACCCGGCAATCGAAAGGCGGGCGGCCAGCGTAAGGCCTATTGCACCTGGACCAGCCACACAGATTGGGCGTTGAAGCTTGTCGGGCATGCTCACGATGAATTCTCCTGGTTCTTTTGATCGAGAATTCAGCACGACGGCTTTGGGGCTATTACAGGCTTCGCCAGGAAGCGCTACAGATTTAACAGAACCGGGGCTCTCCTGCGTGTGACGGGTCGACCGTTGTCGACACCATCACCGACAGACGGTGCGCAGGATCTCGAGAGCCTCGGCAAGAATGGATATCTGGTGACCGGGGACCGCCTCAATAAATCTCATCTCACCAGTCGCGGTGCAAACCCCGACAAAACGCTCGTCTTTCAAACGAGCTTGTCCCACCGGTCCCCAGATTGCTTCAAGTTCTACGTCTGCTATTCGCGTGCGTATTGGCAGCGCGCCGAGATTGGAAACGACAGCGTCGTAGCTGAGTGAGCCCAATAGACCGGATGCCAGTGCTGGGCTGCAATTGGCCGATAGCAGGCGACCGAGTGTCGCGGTGGTCTGTTCAACATATCCAGGCGAGCGAAGTCGTTTCATCCAATCGCTATGGCGACGAGCATTGACCCAAAAGTCCTCTTCTATATTCGACATGGTAATGGTGCCAGCGATCGCTCGCATCGCACAGTCTGTGCGGTTCATTTCGAGAAGCGGCCGCACGTCGATCGCACTCAGTATCGAATAGTCGCTCTTGCCCTCTTGCTCATGGGCGGCAGTTGCCAAGGCGACACAGATGGCGCTGTTAACTGTCGACGCATGCAGACGAGCGAGCATCCTGAACCGATGCACTGCCGTAGTGTCGAGCGCTGCCGTTCTGATCGAGACTTCGTCACCATCAAAGGAGCGCCAGAGTGGCCGTCTCGCGATCTCAAGGAAACCCTGCTTCTGCGCCCAGTCCTGGTCATCGCTCCCTGTGCTTCCGGCCACTGTCGCGACGTTGAGGAACCCGTCGACAGCGCATGGCACACCCAAAGGCGCCAGGGTGTCCCCGGCTAAAGCGCGCAGCAGATCTTCAACTACGGCGGTCGCTGCAACACCATCGCTGATGGCGTGATGATAGGTAAATACGATGGTCGCCCCAAATGCATCGTAAAGAACCACGGCCCTGAACAACGCCTCCGCTTCGCTAAAGTCGGTTTCAAGTTCGCGCTCAACTACCTCGGTCCAATGCCAGTGCTGGTCACGAGACAGGATTGTCGGTTCTTGCAGCACTCCGCATTCGTAGAAATAAGGATTCCCGGCTGAATTCTAATCGATGTTTGCTCGCATTAACGGATGCTTCGCTTGCACGGCCTTTAGCGCGCGTAGATAATCGCTGCCGGATCTGTCAGCCTTGATTTGAGCGATGATACAAAAGTGTCGCGGATGCGACCTCGAGTAGTAGTACATCAGGCGCTCATGCGCACCCAGCATTCGGTAAAGCCGTCGTTTGACTTCCATCATTCGCCTCAACGCTATGCAGAAAACCAGCTTTGGTCTCTCACGGCGATGATCGCTGAATTTCAATTGGTTCTCTTTCGTTTCATATGAAGGACTGGCATCCTCATCTCAAGGCTCAGATAGTTTCAGTTGAAACCCGATGCCGCGTATCACGAAATCGCTAAGTGGCCACCAGATGGGAAGGTGTAATTCCCGGTCCAACGCCCACGCAAAAGAGGAGGCTGATGTGCAGTATCAAATGTCACGCTTTATCGGGTCAGACCCGACAATCAGGATACCTGCGATTGGTCTCAGTCTGCGAGTGCGGGTCCAACCTTCAGTAAATGATGGGAAGTTCTGTTTCATCGAAACGACCAATCAACCCGGATTTGGCCCTCCACTCCATCGCCACCCAGAGACGGAAGTGTTCCGGATATTGGAGGGCCGATATCTATTTGAAGTCGATGGGCAGAGATTTTACGCAGACGAAGGGGATGTTGTCTCGGTGCCAGGCGGTAGCGCTCATGCTTTCGTCAATCTCTCAGCGGCACCCGCGCGCCAGTACATCCTGATTGCTCCGGCAATGGATGCCGCCCGCTTCTTCACCGGCCTGGGAGAAAAGCTCGCCAACGGCCCACCGTCAATCGAGGCGCTGAACGAGTTCGGCATGGCCTGGGGAGTAGAATTCCTTGGGCCACCGATATCCGCTCCAAAAGGAAACTGAATGCCCGCAGGGCAGCACAAGCACTCCTGTGTGGAGAACGAGGGGGGGGGCTTGGTGCGGTCCAAAAGGCTTTAGCTGCCGCAGATGCTTGGGGTCGATGTCCGCGCCGCGAGGCGAAGGCGCCCCACATCCCGAAACCCAAACGCAAAGAGATATGTACCGATGCAAACGCTAGCTGGCCGAGCCCTGTCGGCATTCATCACGATTGTTCTATTGCTTGACGCCAGCGTCAACTACTTCGCACCTGACCTCCTCAAAGATGAGATGAATGCGGTACAGTTCCCTACCGACCGTGCTCCCGCGCTGGCCATTATCATGGTCGTTTGTGCTCTGCTCTATTCAATACCAAGGACCGCATTGTTGGGAGCAATTCTAGTTACCGGCTTCTTTGGTGGAGCCATTTGCGTCCATCTGCGCATGGGGGAGCTATTTTCTCCTCCGCAGCTGATTGCGTTGCTTCTAGGCACTGCCGCCTGGGGCGGGCTCTACCTCAGGTATGCGCGGCTCCGGGAACTGATCTTACGCGGTCTGGCCTAGGGACCTGCAGGTACCGGCCACGGTGATCGGAGAACCACCCGCTCATCGTGCCGCCATCCCAGGCGGCATGGTGGCATCACATTTATTGACTGATCATTCCATTATCGATATGTCATAACCCACCGGCTCCCAATCCGCTCTGCACTCCCGGTGCTATGGGGCGCATTCAGTTTACAGAAGCCGAAACGGGATCGCATCAATGCGAAGGAGATTGGCGCGTGAAACACCAGCAGTTGGCCCCATGAGACTGGCTCGCCAAAAGATTGCCGATCTTTCGGAAACAGGTGCGTACAAAGCTCGGCTTGTCGAGGCCCGGCCGATCGCTTTCCTGGCGGGAGCAGCGATGGCCGGGGTTTACCTTGGCATCGGCGATGTCGTGTTGTTTACCCTGGGTTCGTATGTCGGCCCGGCATGGTCGCATGTCATCATGAGCGTCGTTTTGGTCGCAACGCTTACGATCGTCGTGTCAGCGGGCTCGGAACTGTTTATTGGCGCTGCCCTCGTCATGCCGCTTGCGGTATTGACACGTCTGTCGTCAGTTCGCGGCATGCTGTCTGTATGGTTCATCTCCTGGATCGGCAACCTTGTCGGGGCGTTATCTCTCGCGGCGCTTGTCCATTTTGCTGGTGGGGGCGACTTGCTTGTCGACGGGAGCACAAAATTCTTTTCCGCCGTAGAGGCGAGAATGTCGGCGAGCGCCGTTCAACTCCTTGTTGGAGGAGCGCTTTGCAATTGGCTTGTGTGTCTCGCAATAAGCATGGGCCAGAGTGCCAAAAACACAACCAACAAAATACTCGTGATTTCGTTGCCGATCGGCTTCTTCGTCGTCCTTGGCCTCGAAGCGCTCTGTGTCGCAAACATGTTCACATTCGCTCTCGCTCTCATCGGTGACCACCCCAAAACGGTGACGCTCACTGGCGCAGCGCACAACCTTGGTTGGCTCACACTCGGAAATCTGATCGGTGCCCTGGCCTTCGCCGGGCCTGCATACTGGCTTGTCTGCCGCAAAAGAATGCGGCTCACCTAATCCTCATTGCCGATCCACAGCCCTCAAGATCCAAACCGCGCGAAGCCTGTCAGGCACGAAAAGAGCCGATGAATTCTTTCACAGTCGAACAGAATTCGTAAGGCTCTTCCATAAACGGAAAGTGGCCGGAGGCCGGAAACTCTACCAGCTTTGATTGTCGGATCGACCTGGCAATGAGGCGGCTAGCCCGCGGCGGACAAACCCAGTCATAGTGCCCAACCAGCACCAGCACCGGAGCTGTGATCTCGTGCAACCTCGACCGCAGGTCGTAGGACGGTGCGATACTGTGCATGAAATGACGCATCATCCCGATATCGGGCGAGCATATTTCCAACAATTGCTGCACACGATCCATATGCGAAGGCGCGGCATAGTAGGGTACCACTTCCTTGAAAAACAGCGAGATGGTCTCGGGCGTGATCTCGCCCGAGAATATTCTAGCGGCAACAGCCATTGCCTCAGCGGAGGCTCTTGATGCGAGGGTCGGGCTCGGCGAGCCCTCGTCGTCCTCCAGCGAAGCCGTTGTGGGGCTGCTGCTGCACAGGATAACGCCACGAGAAAAGGCGGGATGCTTCAACGCAATATGGAGGGCGATAAACCCACCCGCCGAGTGACCAAAGATGAAAGGAGACACAATCCCCAGTTGGCCACACAGGGAGACGATGTCATCAGCCATTTGCTCGAGTGTACAGGTATCAAGATCCGGCCTGCCGGATCGGCCTTGCCCTCTAAGATCGATAAAAACAATCTGGGCCACATCGCTTAGCCAGCTCAGATCTGGCTTCAAGTAGGCATGATCAAATCCCAACCCACCATGCAGGACGACGATCGTCGGCTTGGGAACCAGTCGCCCCGCCTGGACCGCAAGGCCGCTCCCAGCAATATCGAAGAAAATTCGGGTGTTATTCAAATTTGCGTACATTTCGAAGTCCAGGATGGTGACCGGAGCCTTCATCACTATCGACGAGAGCCGACCATGACGTTTCAATGCCCGCCTATTGGATTACAGATGAAACGCCGTCACCCGGATCCTCAGAAGAAAAGCGCGTCATCGACGCCCGATGAAGGCCTCCAACTTCAGCTCCTTCAGCAGAACCGCAAAACATGAGCCTGAAGCAGCAGGTCTCGCAGTCGAGCGAGACGGCAACGACGTTGGTTCTGGTCAATGTTGCGCGCGAAAAACCGGGTCTCTTGCATTATCTCGTGTGGCAGACTTGACGGCAACAGCAGGCACAAAGGAGTTTTGGGATTTCGCAAGATCAGACAGACCTGTATGACGGGCAAAAGAACATGGTCAAAAGGGGAAATTGTGGAACCAGCTCTACAACTGATAAGGGTCTCGCGTTCCTTGGGCAGGCGAGCCATCCTGCAAGACATAACGCTCGAGATCGGCCGCGGTGAGATCATTTCACTCGTCGGTCACTCCGGCTGCGGCAAATCTACGCTCCTGCGCATCATCGCCGGTGTCGAGACAATAGACACCGGACAAGTGTTAATTGAGGGTCAAGAGGTTGATGGGGCGAACTTCGTGGAGCCGGAGGCCAGGGCCGTTGGCTTTGTCTTCCAGGACTATGCGCTGTTTCCCCACTTGAGTGTTAGAGACAACATCCTTTTCGGCCTGAAACGAAGCCCCCGACAACAGGCAGCCGAAGCCGCCGCCGACATCATGCGGCGGATTGGCATCGAACATCTTGCAGACCGCTTCCCGCATACGCTATCCGGCGGAGAGCAGCAGCGCGTGGCGCTTGCACGGGCGCTCGCACCTCGTCCTGGCATCATATTGATGGATGAGCCTTTTTCGAACCTCGACCAGGGGCTCCGCGGCCAGGTTCGCGCGAATACGCTTTCACTTCTGCGGTCTCTCAATGCCACCGTTATTCTGGTGACACATGATCCGCAGGAAGCGCTTTCCGCTGGAGATCGGGTGGTGCTGATGCGCGGTGGCAGGATTGTACAAGCCGGTACACCCTACGATCTTCATGACAACCCTGCCAATCCATATGCGGCGGAGTTCTTCTGCGCCTACAATAAGGTGTCCGGCTCCTATCGCGACGGCACCATTGAGACAGTCCTCGGTGCATTTCCATGGTCAGGTCCAGTGAGACCGGACAGCCAGCCGACACTCTACATCCGCCCGCAGGCGATCACACTCTCCCGCGACGATGGTGAATTCACCGCGCGGATCTCATCGCGGTCATTCCACGGGGAAACGGAGCAGTTCGAGCTTAACGTGGACGGGCTTGAAAGTTCCTTGAGGGCTGTGACAAGGGAACGGTTTCCCGCCGAGATCGACGTCGTCAAAGTCTCCATTTCTCCCGAAGGTGTCCTGGTGTTTTGATCGGCTCTCCCCTCCTGCCGTGCGGTAACACCTGCGTGAGGATCGAGAAAAATGAAAGTTAAAACTTGACGTGCACGGTCAAGAACTGCTGGAAGCGGTAAGCGTTCAAACTTGGGGGAGTTTCATGAAACCGCACGCAATCCTAACATCCACACTTCTCGCAGCGTCTATGCTGACCGCACCTGCGCTTGCTTCGGCTGCGGAAATAAACGTCTACACGACCCGCGAGCCGGCGCTGATCGCGCCGCTTCTGGAGGCATTCACCAAGGCGACTGGTACCAAGGTCAATACCGTTTTCCTGAAGGATGGCCTTGCAGAGCGCGTCGCGTCCGAAGGAGAAAGTTCTCCCGCTGACATTTTGATGGCCGTCGATGCGGGCAACCTCGTCGATCTTGTCGACAAGGGAGTGACGCAGCCGATCGAATCGTCGGTCCTCACATCGTCGATCCCCGAACAGTTGCGGGACGCCAAGGGGCATTGGTTCGGCTTATCCATGCGTGCCCGCGTTCTCTACGCCGCCAAGGACCTTGATGTCACCGCGTTCAACTATGAGGATCTTGCCGACCCCAAGTGGAAAGGCAAGGTGTGCATCCGCTCCGGACAGCATCCGTACAACACGGCGCTGATTGCGGACTACATCGCCCACTACGGCGCGGATGAAACTGAGAAGTGGCTGACGGGTGTCAGGGCGAACCTTGCACGCAAGGCAGCCGGCGGCGATCGAGATGCGGCCAAGGACATCCTCGGCGGCATTTGTGACATCGGCATAGCCAACTCGTACTATGTCGGACTAATGAAGTCAGGCAAGGGTGGCGAAGAGCAGGTGAAATGGGCCGAAGCCATCAAGGTCATCCTTCCGACCTTCAAGAATGGTGGGACGCAGGTCAACATCAGCGGTGCCGCTATTGCCAAGCACTCGCCGAACAAGGCGGAGGCCGTGAAGCTGCTCGAATACCTCGTCTCTGACGAGGCGCAGAAGATCTACGCCGAAGCCAACTACGAGTATCCGGTCAAGCCTGGTGCTCCGACTGATCCGATCATCTCCTCTTTCGGTGAGCTCAAGATCGACAGCAAGCCACTGTCCGAAATTGTCGGGCATCGCAAGCAGGCAAGCGAACTGGTCGACAAGGTGGGCTTTGACAGCTAACGAATAGCGGGAGGTGCTCGCGAGGGCGCCTCCCTTCATGCTCCATGGATCCCTCTCGATGCCGGCCAGCACCTCGGTTTTTGTCTTGGCAAGTCGGTCAGGCCGCCGCTGTCTGACCTTTGCCGCATTCATCGCCATCGCCGTGGTTCTCCCGATTGGCGGACTGTTGATCGAGGCATTTCACGGGTCAGCGGGCCTTTGGGCGCATCTCTTCTCTACCATCCTGCCGTCCGCCTTGCTGGACACGATTGTCCTCCTGGTCGGAGTCGGCTGTGTCACGTCCTTCATCGGCACCACGACCGCGTGGCTTGTGACGGCCTATGAATTTCCTGGGCGCCGGATGCTCGAATGGATGCTTTTGTTGCCGTTGGCGGTCCCGACCTACATCATCGCCTATGCCTACCTCGACATCCTGCATCCCATCGGCTCGGTACAAGGTGCGTTGCGCTGGGTGCTCGGTTACGACAGCCCTCGGCAATTCCGTCTGCCAGACATAAGATCGATGACCGGCTGCATCCTTCTGCTCGGATTTGTTCTATATCCTTATGTCTATATCCCGACGCGGGCAATGTTTCTCACGCAGTCGGCAAACCTGATCGATGCTGCCCGCACTCTTGGTATTTCGCGCAGCAGGGTCTTCTGGCGTGTCGCCCTGCCACTGGCGCGCCCAGCAGTCGCGGTCGGCATTGCGCTCGCGCTTATGGAGACATTGAACGACGTGGGCGCCGCAGAATTCCTCGGGGTCAGAACGATCACGGTCTCCATATATACGACATGGATCACCCGCTCCGATCTCCCGGGAGCCGCGCAGATTGCGCTTGCCCTCCTGACGATCGTGGTTGGGTTGGTGGCGTTGGAGCGTTGGGCGCGACGCAAACAGCGCTACGCCACGGATTCGAGGAGGAGCCGCAGCCTTTCGCCGCGACCAGTGTCTCGCAGGATCGGCGTTGCTCTGCTCCTCCTCGGGCTGGCGCCGGTGCTGTTGGGTTTCGGCGCGCCAGCGTTCTATCTGGCCGTTGAAGCCTGGAAACGCTTCCAGTTTGCCGGCATCTCGTCTCGGATCGTCTCCGAGGCCGTCGCCACAACGGCTATCGCGTCAATCGCCACGCTAATAACAATCGCCTTCGGGTTGGTCGTCGCCTATGCCACGCGTATCGCTCCCGGGGCAAGGTCGTCATCGTTGCTTCGTCTTTCGACGATGGGATATGCCGCTCCCGGTACCGTCATTGCGATCGGCGTTCTGATCGTGCTTGGCGGTTTCGACCGGTTCATAGACCAGTTGACCCGGGAATGGCTGGGGTTCGGAAGCGGGCTCCTCTTCATTGGGTCCGGTGCCGCTCTTGTCTACGCGCTGACCGTTCGCTTCCTTGCGATTTCCGCCGGAGGTATTGAGGCCGGACTGTCGCGCATTCCGGTTGCGCTGGATCATGCCTCGCGCACGCTTGGTCAGTCGGTGGCCGGGACCTTCCGCCACTTGCACCTACCACTATCCAGGGCGTCTATCGCCGCAGCTGCCCTCCTTGTTTTCGTCGATTGCGTCAAGGAGTTGCCTGCGACCTTGCTGCTGCGTCCGCTCAATCTTGAAACGTTTGCGACCCATCTTTACGGGGAGGCTGCGCGTGGCACCTATGAGGAAGCTTCGATCGCCGCACTCGCCATCGTCGCCATCAGCACGCTCCCCGTGATTCTACTGTCGCGCGTCGCTCGCGTTGAGCAACAACATGCCTAGGGTCAAGAGTTGGGCGAGGCTAAGCGTCGCTTGAGTGATCGCGGCGTTGGCCATACTATCATTCGGGGACACTCTCCGCGTGGCAATCCACCGCACGCTATCGCCCCAGCAGGACGGCCATGCCTATCACCACTGGCCCCATTAGCGGTAGGAGGACGTTCGAAATCGCATAGGTGACCGTGTAGCCGATGACCGGAATAGAATTTCCAGCCTGGGAGACGAGCGTGCTGATCGTCGGTGTGCTGCAATGTTGGCCCGCAATCACCCCAAGCAGGATCGGAGGCTCGATTTTCATCAACCGGGAGCCGACAAAAAGCGACAGTGCCGCAGGCAGAACGGAAATCAGCAGGCCAAGGACTGGAAGGATCAAACCGTATTCGAGGATTAGACCAAGTGCGTGCGGACCGGCATCAAGGCCAATCGCGGCAATGAAGGCGGCAAGGCCAAAGTCCTTGGCAAACTCTGCCGCTGGAAGCGGAAACCCACCTCGCGTGGGGTTGCGCATATTGAGCCAGCCGAAGATCAACCCGGCCACAAGCGCGCCCCCGCCGGAACCAAGCGTTAGCCTAAGAGCACCGATTTCAAAGCTAAGGTGACCGATCAGGAGGCCTGCAACGATCCCGGCACCGAGAAAGGTGAGATCGGTCTTGTCTCCGGCCAAAATCGGCTTGCCGAGCGCTTCCGCAGCCCCTGAGACAGCCTTCTCAGGGCCGTACAGCGTGACGACATCTCCCTGCTGGAGTACGGTGCCGGAAAGAGCCGGAATGTTCTGACCAAGACGGCGGACATTCGAAACGAATACGCCGCGGTGTAGTTCTGGTGAGGCCAGATGTCGAAGGTCCCTTATCTGGCGACCAAAGGCCTCCTTGCGGGCAAGGACGACGTCGCGGGTTGCCACAATAATGCTTGTTCCATCGGGGACCGGAACTTCGTCACCAAACAACTCGCTCGCCGCTATCACAGCATTGCGTCGTCCGCGAACGAAAACGATATCAGCTGGTTCCAGCAGGAGATCGGGGGACGCTTCGAGGTCCTCGCTCAATCCTCGCCGAACGCGCTCGATGGCGATCGTCCAATTGCGGCCCTTCTCCAGCTCTCCTACCGATTTGCCCGCGGCGTTCCCCACTCGGAATGCACGACCAACCAGGAGCGGCAGGCCTTCCGCCTGATCCCCATCGTCTTCCGGCGAGCCTAGCCTGCGTGCCAGTTCTGATGCTTCCTTCTTGATGTCCACCCCGAGGAGCATGGGTGCGATCTGTGTCGTAAAGACTACGATACCGATCAGCCCGAAGAGGTACGTCAGACTGTAGGCAGTCGCTATGTTGGCCTGCAGCACCTGGATGTCTGCGTCTGCCAAAGGCAGGTGCGATATGGCCTCCGAGGCGGTTCCAACAACAGCGGACTCCGTTGCCGATCCCGCAAACAAGCCAGCGGCGGTGCCTATATCGAGATGAAAAATCACCACGGCGGCTGCGGCAAGCAGCAACGCGCAGGCGACCTCCATAATCGAGAAAATCCCATATCGCCAACCGCCGCGGATATTGGCGAAAAACTGTGGGCCTGCAGAAAATCCAAGCGCGTAAATAAAGAGTGCAAAGGCGCTTTCCTTCAGATCAGGACCGATCCGCACACCTGACTGGCCGAGCGCCAACGCCACAAGAAGCGTGCCGCATATCCCACCCAGCTGGATTGGACCAACGCGAAGTCGACCAATGAAGTAGCCGAGCGCGAGGGATACAAAGAGTGCAATCACCGGATTAGTGATCAACGGCATGGTCCGTCCCCTCGTTTGCGAGATCGAAATTTACGGTCATCTCGGCGCCACGCCGCTATTGCTCACAGCCGAGTGATCGGCATCAACCTTTGAATGATCATTCACAAGCTCGAAAATCGATATCTCCTCGAGGCGTCCCTTAAGCTGAGCATGCCCCAATGCCCGAAACTCGAACAAGTCCGCCACCTTGGCCTGAACTGCGCCGCTGGTCAGAATGCTGGTACCGAATTCCTTGTTCATCCCTTCGAGGCGTGATGCGACGTTTACGGTGTCGCCCATGGCCGTATACTGACACCGGCCTTTTGCGCCGACACTGCCGACGACAGCATGCCCCGTGTTCAACCCGAAACGGGTCACAAGCTCGGGACGTCCCGATCGATGGCTGGTGGCATTCAGGTCGTCGATTGCCGTTTTCATCGCCAGTGCGCATCGACAGGAATTTTTCGACATGACGGTCATCGCATGTCGGCGCGTTCCACATGCCGAAGATCGAGTCTCCAAGATACTGCACGATGGTGCCGTTGTGGCGCTCCACGGTTTCATTGAGGAGCTCGAAGTAGCCCGATAGCAGGTCCACGACATCTTCCGGAGAGTGCTTTTCGGAAATCGTGGTGAAATCCCTGATATCGGTGAACAGAACTGTGATTTCCTGCCTGTCGGCCGATCCGACAGCGGCCTGACCGGACGAAACAATACGGCGTACAAGCTCGCGTGGGACGTAAAGTGAGAATGTTGCAATAGTATTGCGCGCCGCGCCCAACGCGCGCGCCAGCACGTTAATTTCGGCGATCCACGAATGGGGAAGCCGACGAACTTCGAACTTCAGGTCACCTATGCGTCGAGCCTCGTCGGCTAGTGCAAACAGCGACTTGCTGATCAACCGGGCAAGTACGATCGCCGCAACGATGCCGGCTGCAACGAATGCAACCGCCGTTAGAAGGTTCTTGGCAAGAAGCCGATCGGTCGGCCCCACGAGATCGTCCAGGGGTGCAGCAATGACGACCGCGTTTCCCTTAAGCATGCCCGAAAACTCCACCGGAGAGATTTGTGCGACGTACGGTTTGCCGCTAACATCGAACTGAACAATCCCACCTGCAGTGCCTTGACGGGCGCTTAGTAGAGCACGGATCGGTGCTATTGCGAGGTCGGCCTCTTCAGAAACGGAGGCGCGACCTGTCCCCAGCGTTTCGAGGATGCCCGCCATGACATTCTCGTCCGAGTGAACGATGAGGCGGCCGCTGCCGTCGAACACATAACCTCGCGCATTATCTGAAATGGCTTCCTTGTTAAGTAGCCGACTGACTGTCTGCAGGAGGACATCGGTACCAACGACAATCGCAGGATCCTTGTTCATCGGCATTGCAAGAGTGAGGCTTAGAGACTTTGTCGTCGCGGTCACATATGGCCCGACCGACACCTGCCCCTTCTTGTCGAAGGCCGCCTGATACCAGGGGCGGGTTCGGGGATCGTAGGTTTCGTTTCTATCTTCGCGCTTTGCGATTTCAACGCCGTTCGCCCAAGAAACCGCCACAGCGCAGTCGTCGCACCCAGGCTCGTGGAAATGGTGCGTATCGCAAATGCTGTACCCCTTGGGGTTGCCAAGGCTTTGCTCCAGGCAGGATTTGCAGCGACATTGACCGCCTGAACGAAGCTACCGTCAGGATATCCAGCATAGATGCCGTCTATATAGTCCGCGCTTTGAAGCACTCTCAGCAGATAGTCGCTCTTCGCGTCGAAATCCTGTGACGGCGGCGACAGCATCTGCGGAAGGACCGACGCAGTAGCAACCGCGGAATATCCGTCTCCAAAGACGCTCTTGTAGTTCTCCACGACGCGCAAGCCGAGTTGGCGCATCTGCGATTCTCCGGATGCGAGCGCGGTCGCGCGACCCTGCTCATAAGCCATCCACATCAGTGGAGCCGAGATGCAGATCAGCAGGCCAACAATGACGACACTGAGGTGAACCCTCAGTGGCTTCGACCACCGATCGGCTTTGGGTTCTACATCCTGAGGAGCGGCTTCGTTTGCATCCATCTGTAGTCGGGGCAAGAGTCCTGTGGAAGTGAGTTCTTACCTGAAACATGCGCCCTTCCCGGCAATTGCGGAAGTACGTTACTGTAAATCCCGGCGTAAATTCTTTACGGGTGGTGACGCGGAGAAACCGTCCAAGGAGATTGTGCTTGCGGTCAGCGTGCTTCGTCAAATACTGACACCCCGAGCGGTAGAGAAAGGGAGGCGGTACATGGCGGAGGATCAATCTCCGATTGTCGTATGGTTTCGGGAGGATCTTCGCCTTTCCGACAATCCAGCCCTCTGGAACGCGGTAAACTCAGACCAGCCACTTCTTTGCGTATTTATTCTCGACGAGCAAAGCGCCGGGATCCGCCCGTTTGGGGGCGCCGCCCGGTGGTGGTTACACGGCTCGCTTGAGGCATTGGGCAATGCACTGGCCGATCGCGGTGGACAGCTGCATATATTTCGGGGCTCGGCGAACGAACTCATTTTACGCATAGCAACTGCGAGCAAGGCGTCAGCAGTTTTCTGGAACCGCCGGTACGGTGCGGCCGAGCGGAAAATCGATGAGACGGCAAAGCAGACGCTTCGCGAACAGGGTATTGCGGCCGAAAGCTTCAACGGACACCTCATTCACGAGCCTTGGACGGTGAAGAACAGCAGTCAACGTCCCTATCGCGTCTTCTCAGCCTTCTGGCGTGCGGTTCAAAGTCTCGGTTCGCCGGCCCAACCTCACCCCCGTCCCGAGCACCTCAGGCCCTCAGCGCTGCCCGCGGAGCTGTCCCGGTCTCTGGTCTCGCTCGACGACTTGAATCTCGAGCCACATCAGCCTGATTGGGCTTCGGGGCTGCGATTGACCTGGCAGCGAGGGGAGAGTGGTGCTCAACACTGCCTGGAGGAGTTTCTTGACGACCGTCTCACCTCCTATGCCACGGCACGCGATCGGCCCGACCAGGCTGGAACCTCACGCCTGTCGCCCTATTTGCGGTTCGGCAATATTTCCGTTCGAGAAGTCTGGTATGCCGCCCTCGCAAAAGGCGCGGCAAGTCTCGAATTCGGCACTGAACGCAATCTCGAGAAGATGTTGTCAGAGCTCGGCTGGCGGGAGTTTTCCTACCATTTGCTCTATCACCACCCTGAACTCGCCACTCGCAATTTCGACAGCCGCTTCGACGAAATAGCCTGGCGCTCTGATCCGCCGGCCATAGCCGCATGGCAGAAGGGACGTACGGGCTACCCACTTGTCGATGCGGGAATGCGCGAACTGTGGACGACAGGCTGGATGCACAACCGCGTTCGCATGATTGTCGCATCGTTTCTGACCAAACACCTGTTTGTTGACTGGCGCGAAGGGGAGCGATGGTTCTGGGAGACCCTGGTCGACGCAGACCCGGCAAACAATCCGGCGAGTTGGCAGTGGGTCGCAGGATCCGGGGCTGATGCCGCTCCCTATTTCCGGATATTCAACCCTGTTCTCCAGGGGGAGAAGTTCGATCCGGACGGAAATTATGTAAAGCGCTGGGTACCCGAGCTATCGAAACTCCCATCCGCCTTCGTGCACAAACCCTGGAAGGCGTCACCGGTCCAGCTACAGGCAGCCGAGGTCGTACTCGGTGAGACCTATCCCCATCGCATCGTGGATCACGAGTTTGCCAGGGATCGCGCCCTCGAGGGGTTTCGTGGGCTCAAGTCCTCACCCGCAAAGGCAAAGTGAACCTTCCCTGGAGAGGTGCGCGTAACGCCCCCCCCGAGATTTGGGGCACGTTCACATAGGATGACAAAAATTTTTCGAACGACGGAATAAACCTTCACTGGCTTCCGTATACTCAATCATGGAACGAAAAGAACGCCCATTCGATGTCATCGGTCAGCTCGCAGCGCTTCGTCGCTATGCGCGCGCGCTGGTGCGCAATTTGGATGATGCGGAAGACCTCGTTCAGGATGC
This sequence comes from Rhizobium cauense, assembly GCF_019511525.1. Lineage (GTDB taxonomy): Bacteria > Pseudomonadota > Alphaproteobacteria > Rhizobiales > Rhizobiaceae > Rhizobium > Rhizobium cauense. Next base: position 24,961 of record NZ_JAEUAT010000014.1, read on the forward strand.
CCTGTTGCGGGCTTACGAGAAAAAACAGAGCTTTCGTCGCGGGGGTAACCTGCGCACCTGGCTCCTGTCGATCCTGCACAACGCTCACATAGATCGCGTTCGACAGGATCGCTCGCTGGCACGTCGGCACGACGAAGCCGCCGTCGAAGCGGACCAATCGCTCCAGGCCGGCCAGGAGCATGCGGTGCGCCTCCAGCAGGTGCGGAACGCATTCTTCGATCTTCCCGAGGAGCAGCGCGAGGCGCTGCATCTGGTCGCAATCGAAGACCTTTCCTACCAGGAAGCGGCCGCAGCACTGGGCATACCGATTGGTACCTTGATGTCGCGCATTTCGCGTGCACGCGCACAGCTTCGCGATTTCGAGGAGAAGACACCCCGCGCAACACACCTGAGACTCATCGGAGGGAACGGCAATGAAGGCAATTGATCCTATCATCGACGCTGACCTCGACGCCTATGTCGATGGCGAACTCGACGTGGCCCGACGCATCCAAGTTGAGACCTTTCTCTCCGAGAATCCGACGATTGCCGCGAAGGTGATGGCAGACTTGAGCATGCGAGGGGAATTGCGCCTCGCGCTGGCAAGCGAAAGCGCGTTCGGTCGCCCGGAAACGCGTGATGCCGCACGGCGTCTCGAGCGCGGGCTCGCCTATGGCCGTATTCTCCATTCGATGCAGCGCATCGCAGCCGTTGGCGTTCTGGTCGCGGCGGGCTGGGTCGCGCACACGTCTTTCGGCGCATTTACGGCAACCGAGGTTTCGGCTTCCGTTCCGGCCCCTGCCTATGTCGAGGACGCCGTTCGCGCCTTCCATACAGCGATGTTGCGTCAGACCGTGCCCTCTCAGACGGTGGCAAGTTACAAACCGGAAGATATTCGCGCGGCAACTGCAATCGTAATGCCGCAACTGCCGGAGGACTGGAAGATCGCCGACGTGCAGATATTCCCGTCCGAGTTTGGTCCGAGTGTCGAGATGGCAATCAAGACACCATCGGGCAAACAGCTGTCGCTCTTTGCCGTGCGGCCGGGCGTATTCGCCGTGCAGTCGGTCAATCATGTCGCGCTCGACAAGGCAGAGGCCTCCTATTGGCAGATCGGTGATGTTGCCTATGCCCTCGTCGCCGGCGATCGCGAAATAAACCTGGATGCGGCGGCCGAAGGGCTTTCCCGTACTCTCTACTAGTTCAACCGAGGAGATCAGTATGAACCCGATCAATTCCCGTTACGGCTATGGCTCGGCTGCAGGCTCGCAAGCGCTGTTTGACGAGGGCCTGCGTCAGCATATGCTGCGCGTCTACAACTATATGGGCCTCGGCCTCGTCATCACAGGTATTGTCGCCTTCGTGGTCGGCAGTACACCGGCGCTCTACGTTCCGATCTTCCAGTCTCCGCTGAAGTGGGTCGTGATGCTCGCCCCTCTCGCCTTCGTCTTTTTCTTCTCGTTCAAGATTCAGACAATGTCGGCCAGCACTGCGCAAATGACCTTCTGGGCGTTCTGTGCGGTCATGGGCCTGTCACTCGCATCCGTCTTCCTGGTGTTTACGGGCACGAGCATTGCGCGGACCTTCTTTATCGCTGCCACCATGTTTGGCGCCACCAGTCTTTACGGCTACGTGACCAAGAAGGATCTGTCCCGTTTCGGCTCGTTCCTGATGATGGGGCTGATTGGCGTTATCATCGCGAGCATCGTTAACATCTTCCTTGGCTCGAGTGCACTGCAGTTCGCCATCTCTGTGATCGGCATTCTCGTCTTCGTCGGCCTGACCGCCTATGACACGCAGAACATCAAGGAACAGTATTCCGACAACTACGATCAGGAATCGAACCAGAAGCTTGCCGTCTTCGGCGCGCTCTCGCTCTACCTGAACTTCGTCAACATCTTCCAGCTTCTGCTCAATTTCACGGGTGAGCGGGAGTAAAAAGACAAGCGCTTCTGGGGGCAATGGAAGCGCTCGGGCACCCGGTTCGTACTCTGTGACAGGAGGTGCGGGCCGGGTGCTCATCTTTTACCAGCCTGGTTGCCACATGACTGGCTCGGTCGATTGAAGGTTCACGCGCAATCTGTCACCCTGCGGATGATGACATTAGCTTCGGTCAACTGTTCGGCATTTGCCGATCCACTCCCGCATAATGCGGGGCCGATATTGTTCCTTCAAGCCAAGCTGGCGTCAGAAAGATCCAAAAAGGCTTCCGATCGCGATCACGAAAACAAGAGCCACAAGCGCGCTTGCGATCGCTGCCATGGCAAGATCAAGGTATCCATCCTTGTGCGATACGCCGCATACGGCAAGGAGCGTCACGACCGCCCCATTATGCGGCAAACTGTCCAGCGTCCCCGCGCCGATAACCGCAACCCGATGCATGAGCTCGGGATTGAGGCCGGTTTTTGCGGCAATATCCATGTAGGTTGGCCCGAGCGCATCCAGTGCGATGGTTAGCCCGCCTGATGCCGAACCGGTTAGCGCGGCAAGGATGTTCGTCGCAACAGCAAGCGAGACTAGTGGCCCTCCTTCGATACCAAGCACCCATCCCTTGACCTGATCAAATGCGGGAAGCGCTGCGACCACTGCTCCAAAGCCTACCAGGCTGGCGACACTCAGCATTGGCAGGACCGCAGCACTGGCGCCTGCATCAATAACGGCACGTAGGCCAGTCAGACGTCTGAGATTGAGGAAAACAAGTATGACGATGCCGGCAAAAAGCGCCACGATCACCGACCATACACCAGCGACGGCCGACAGCGATGTCGCACCCCAGCGAGGTTCTGCCAGGAATCCAGCATCTATTCGGGGCAAAACGGCAAAGGACATTATGAGGTTGGTCGTGACCACGACAAGCAGCGGGAGTGCAGCAATCAAAAAGCTCGGCCGACCCGCCGCATGCCCGCCACGCTCAATCTCCCTCGGATCGAAGTCATGCGCGACTGCACCCCGTTCGCGAATAGTGTCGTCACTGGAAACGGTATTGATGGAGCTACCGCCGCTATAGCGATAGGTGTCATCCACAAGCCTTGCGCTCCGCCGGGCCCTTTCCAGCCACCACATTCCAAAACCGAACATAATCGCTGAGGCAATGATGCCAAGGCCCGGGGCCGCGAACGAATTCGTGCCGAAAAACGGCATCGGAATGGCATTCTGGATTGCCGGTGTACCTGGCATTGCGGACATGGTGAAGGTAGACGTGCCAAGCGCGATCGACGCGGGCATAAGCCTATGCGGAATGTCGGCTGCCTTGAAGACGGCGTGTCCCATTGGCGCAAGGACGAAAAAGGCAACAAACAGACTGACGCCTCCGTAGGTAACGAAAGCACCAGCAAGGACAACTGCGAGAATCGCGCGCCCGGAGCCGAGCTTTTCGGTCATCGCCGCAGCGATCGCCTCGACCGATCCGCTGGATTCCATGAGTTTGCCGAACAGCGCACCAAGTAAGAAGATCGGAAAGAACTGGGCAACGAAGTCGGCGGCGTTGCGCATGAAGGTCTGCGTCCAATTGGCAAGGACTGGCTGGCCTGCCAGCAGTGCGGCAAGCATGGCGCAAAGAGGTGCGAGAAGAAGAATGCTCCAACCACGGTACGCGAGCGCGACAAGGACACTCAGAGCAATCAGGACACCGGCGATACCCATGACGTGCCTCCCACGCTCACTGCAGGAGTGTATCGAGGAGACTTTCTATCTCGAAAGTTTCCCGCGTTCCGATATCAACGCCATGCCGGGCGAGGAATTCATCTGCGGCTGCCCGTCCCTCTTGGTGAAGCATTGAGAGAAAACCCCATTCGCCATTCATCTTTGAAGAAGCACTCATCTCCACCATGGTCGGTGGCGTTGCAATTCGGTGAAGGCGCATGCTTGTCCACTCTTTCGCCCAAGGGATTTGAGCGGGCTCTACACCATTGTCTGAAAGCATCTTCTTCAGCACGGCCATCGCTCGCAATTCCTTCTTCAAGCTGGAATTGAAGGAAATCTCGTTCATACGATTGAGAATTTCGCGGGCTGTCCTTGGCACACCTGGACGTTCGACGGGATTGACTTGAACAAGAAGGATGTCGCGCGCCGGGCTCTCCCTGACGGCAGGTGTTAGCAATGGGTTTCCGGAGAAGCCGCCATCCCAATAAGGGTCGCCGTCGATTTCGATTGCCTGATGCATCATCGGCAAACAGGCAGAGGCAAGTACGGCATTGGCCGTCAGATCTGCGTTGCGAAACACCCGGGGCAACCCCGTCCGCACATTTGTCGCATTGATGAACAGCTTGATCGGCGAGCGCTTTACGACATCAAAATCCACACATTCTTCTAGGATATCTCTAAGTGGGTTGATGTTGCCGGGATTGACCTCATATGGCGAAAACAATCGGCTGATAAGATCAAAGAACAGGTAGGCCGGTGAATTGTCGAGCGACCAATTGCCGGTGATCACGTCGAAAGCGGTTCGCTGAAAGGGACTGAAGCGGGCCGCTTTGCTCACTTCCTGCCAGAAGGTTTCGAGCGCCACTTTTGCACCCTCCCGGCCACCGACCGCGTAGCCGTGTGCAAGAACTACCGCATTCATCGCTCCGGCCGACGTCCCAGTGATGCTTGATACTGATATCCAGGGCTCCTCCAGGATCCGCTCGATTACGCCCCATGTGAAAGCACCGTGCGCTCCACCACCCTGTAAGGCCAGATCAATTGGGACCGGTTCGCGATCGGATCGCGCGGAGCGGGACATGCTGTGCGGTTCTGGTGGCATCGGGACCCCCGTGTTCAGCACCTCTACCTTAAAGGGAATGCTGCAGCGCAGCAATAGGCAATAGGTGTTACAAGGGGGCCTCAGGTGACAACTACGCCTTGATGCGTTTGAGAAGAAACGCGGAGCGCCAGGGACAGGCGCTTCAGTCGATGCCAGTATTAAATACTCACCAAAAGAGGATCAGTCGAACAGACATGCTACTCAACTCTGTGACTGCAAGGGTGCGGATGTAAGGTCATTGTGCGCTTCGCTGACCTGCTCCAGCAATCTCAGGAATGCCGCTTTGCCTTCATCATCCAGCGGCTCAACAATGCGTTCCTGGACACGGGCGACCGCCGGCTCGACATCGTCGAGCATCTTTTCTCCCGCCAGTGTGAGCCGCAAGAGCTTTACGCGACGATCCGTGGGGCTCGCCTCCCGCGTTATCCAACCCTTTGCCTCAAGGCGATCCAGCACACCGCCAATCGTTGCGCGATCGAAAGCAATGAGGCCAGACAACCGGGTGGCGTCGAGATCCTTGTGACTACGAACAGCCAGTAGCGCGGCATACTGTATCGACGTCAGGTCGTAAGCTGCGCACTCCTGGGCAAAAATCGCTGTGCTAATCTGGTGGGCCCGGCGAATGAGATGACCCGGCATGGTGTAAAGTGTTTTCATACGGCAAACCATAAGCCCATTGCCCGTCCCGAGGGAAGATGCGGGCCCCGCGCCAGATCGGCAATCATCTCTGCCGCAGCATGAAGCCGTCAAAGAACGCAGCCAGTTCGGTGTGTGCGTCGATTGGCAGAATATTCGCCACGTACTGATCGGGGCGAACGACGACCACGCAACCTTGCTCACGATTGACGCCGCGCATGTCAAAAATGTCGCTACCATTCCGAAGGTCGGCGCAGTAGATCTTTTCATAGTCTCGCAGACCATAGCACCCCTTTTTTGGGAGCAGGAGCGGTGGCGCGGCTTCAAGATCCAACAGACGATGATCCTGCTGGAAGACCGCTCTGAAATCGATCACCGCGTCTACGTCCGCATCAGGTGCGGTATGGCGAAGTATGGGCGAGCAAGGCGATTGGGCGAGGAACGCACAGAGCTTCTCAACGGCGGAGTTCGGTTCCCGCGGGTCTTCCGCGTCCGAAAAGACAATGATGCGCCAGCGGCCGTCCGCCTTGAATTCATGACCTAGATGGAGAGGTCTGGCATCCGCGAGCCGCACGACCGGCGCCGAATGGAGGCGCATACCGATGGTGAAACCTGGTGCCAGGTGCTGGTGGTCGGGCCGGGCGGAAATCACCGATGGATTGTATTGCGTCGCTGTTCCCGCCGTGAAGCGGCCCTGCTTAACGAAGTAGTTCTGGAATTCCACCGGATCGACGCCATCGCCGCCCTTGTCCGCCGAACTCTTTGGGCGCGCGCTGAACATTTTTGCGAACTCGCGGTCGAAATCGATCAATTCTTTGGCGATCGCCTGGCGCTCGGTCGAATAGGTGTGCAGGAGGTCCGGTGGTGACCGCCCCTCAAGAACAGCCGCCAGCTTCCAGCCCAGGTTGAACGTGTCCTGCATGGAAACATTCATGCCCTGCCCCGCCTTCGGGCTGTGCGTATGGCAGGCATCCCCTGCGATAAACACGTTGGGAGCAAGGCCCCCGCCTTGTTCGGGAGCGATATCGTCAAATCTGCCGCAAATCCGCTGGCCGATCTCGTAGACCGACCACCAGGCAATCTCTTTCACCTCCAGCGTGTATGGGCGAAGAATTCGCTTGGCTGCCTCCACGAGCTGATCGGAGGTGATGTTGCGACTGGAAACCCGCTCGTCCTCCCGCAGCTTGTCCAGTTCGATGTAGAAGCGAACCAGGTAGCCGCCTTCGCGTGGAATGATGAGAATACTGCCTTCATCGGCTGAATGGATCGCCGTCTTCAGGCGTATGTCGGGAAAATCGCTGACTGCCAGCACATCCATCACGCCCCACGCCTGATTGGCAGAATCACCCTCAAGGCTGAGGCCAAGCGATTTTCGCACCACACTACGCGCGCCATCGCAACCGACGACATAGCGTGCCTTTACCGTCTCGACCTGGCCTTCGTGTTCCTGATCGATGCGCTCAAGCTTCACGGTCACTGGATGACCCTGGGTTGCGGACCGATCTATCTCGATTTCGAGCAATCGGCGCGAATAGTCGGGCCGCATCCTGGCACTCGAATTGCGCATGACCTCCAAATAGAAATCATGCACCCGCGCCTGATTGAGAATCACATGCGGGAACTCGGACAGGCCCTCCTCGGTATCCCTGATGCGTCCGCCACGAGTTATCTTTTCCCTTTGACCGTCAGCTGGCTTCCAGAAAGTCGTTTCATTGACCCAGTAAGCCTCGTTCATCACGCGGTCGACAAAACCAAAGGCGTTGAACATTTCCATCGTGCGACAGGCAATGCCATCGGCCTGCCCAAGAAGGAGCGGGCCACCTTTCTGCTCGACAATTCGGGTCTTGATACCGGGAAAGGCCGCCAGTTGCGCCGCAAGCGTCAGACCGGCCGGACCACAGCCGATGATCAGGACATCGACTTCGCCGGGAAGCGCCGACGTATCGAAGGCATTTTCCCGGCATCCGATCGGCTCGAGGACTGCCGGATCCCCGGCGCGAAAGCCATTGAGATGAAATTGCATGATACCGTGTCCTCCATCTTCGCACGGAAAGCCTCGCCGCATCAAAAGGCGCACTGGGTCATTTGCCCGATGGCCTCGCCACACTTATAGTGTACACATATATTCAGTATACTGTCAATTTTGAATGCAAGCGATCGCTCGCCAGTTTTTGCTCTGCCCTGCCCGGACTTACGGAATAGAAATGTGAACCGCAGGGAAACGAATGTCAGGCAGACCTTGGCTGCGACCTGACACGAGCAAGCCTCTCACAAGATGCTACAAGTCCTTGATGCACTCGTGATCACGAGATAACGTATACATCACCGAAAACATTCCTGAAGTCTCATGTCCTCGAATTCCGACCGGGTAGACGTTGCCCATCGCACTCTCCGACAGGCCATTATCGAACAGGCGCTGAAAGCCGGCACCAAGTTGCCGGAGGACGAGATTGGCAGACACTTCGCAATGAGCAGAACGCTGGTTCGTGCCGTGCTGGCAAAACTGCAGGCTCAAGGGCTCGTCGACACCTACCACAAGCGAACCGCCACGGTGGCGCAGCCAAGCCTCGATGAGGCGCGTGATGCGTTTGCTGTTCGCCGCGCACTTGAACGGGAGGTGATGAAGGCGGTGATTGCGCGCTGGAGTCCGGCAATCGAAAAGATCCTGTGCGATCACGTGCGGGAAGAAGAGGCTGCCCATGCCAAGGGAGATGTGCGCCTCTCGACGAGACTGGCCGGCGAATTTCACCTCAAGCTTGCGGAACTCTCAGGCAATGCCCTGCTCGAACGATATCTGTCCGAACTCGTATCCCGCTGTTCGCTGATCCTTGCCATGTACAGCCGACCGCACTCAAGCGAGTGCGCCATTAGTGAACATTCCGGACTGATCGGCGCGCTCAAGAAAGGGGATATCCGTGCGGCTGAGGATTTGATGGACGACCACTTGTCATCGGTGGAGAGCAGGGCCCTATTCGAGGACGACACCGCGGCGGAGCTCGATCTCGGCTCGATCCTGTCGCGTTTCTCCGCCCGCGCCAGCGCGTAGGCTGCCGCTTTTTCAATCATGTATACATGATTATGCAATTTGCGTAGACACCAATCGGTGGTCGCGATGCATCGGCATCCGTTGTCGCACGCAGGTTTCCTTGAACGAATCCATATATCTAGCCTCAGGATAGCCTTCACCGGCCCTTCTCGATACAATCTGGCACCATTGTTGCATACATGATTTTCATAATCATGTAGCCAAGATTGCTCCTATGCCACACACGATATCGACACATACGGAACACCGCCTTGAACTGCGCAGCATTCGCAAGGCCTATCCGGCTGTCGTCGCCAATGACGGCATCGATCTCAGCGTCCGCCCGGGCGAAATCCATGCCGTCGTCGGCGAAAACGGCGCCGGGAAATCGACGCTGATGAAGATTATCTACGGCATGGTCCGCCCCGATTCCGGCGACGTGCTGTGGGATGGACGTGAGGTATCGATCGCCTCGCCAGCCGACGCCCAGAAGCTCGGAATCGGCATGGTGTTCCAACATTTCGCACTGTTCGACACACTGACTGTGGCGGAAAACATCGCGCTCGCGCTGCCGGGCAGGCCCGGCATCGAAACGCTATCGAAGAGGATTTCCGAGGTCGCCACCCGCTACGGACTGCCGGTGGAGCCAGGACGCTACATCTACACCATGTCGGTCGGAGAGCGGCAGCGCGTGGAGATCACCCGGGCGCTGCTGCAGAATCCGCGCCTCCTCATCCTCGACGAGCCGACGTCGGTTTTGACACCACAAGCGGTGGAGACGCTATTCGTCACGCTCCGGCAGATCGCGGCCGAAGGCTGCAGCATTCTTTATATCAGCCACAAGCTGAACGAGATCAGGGATCTCTGCCAAAGGGCAACGATCCTGCGCGGTGGCCGCGTCACCGGCACCTGCGACCCGAGGCAGGAAAGCCCCGCCTCGATGGCCCGGATGATGATCGGCGCTGATTTGCCGGGCTTTCGCCGGCGCGCCGGCACAATAGCAGGCAAGAAGCGTTTTGACGTCTCCGGCCTGACGCTTGCCACCGACGATCCCTTCGGAACGGCGCTTACCAATATTTCGTTTTCGGTTCGCGGCGGCGAAATCCTCGGCATTGCTGGCGTCTCGGGCAATGGCCAGCAGGAGTTGCTGGCGGCGCTCTCGGGCGAGGCACCCCTCTCCGAGGCTGACGTAATCACCATCGACGGCAAGCCGGCCGCAGATCTCAATCCCGCCAAGCGCCGCCGCCTCGGCCTTTGCTCGGTTCCGGAGGACCGACTGAAGCAAGGCTCGGTTCCGTCGCTGCCGCTCTCCGAAAACGTGCTCCTGACAGCCAATCGCGATGGCACCGTGCAGGCCGGACTGATCCGTTTCGATCGCGTCGCAGCCTTTGCCGAGCGTTGCATCAAGGCCTTCGACGTACGCACACCGGGACCAAAGGCTGCGGCCGGCAGCCTGTCCGGCGGCAATCTCCAGAAGTTCATCATCGGCCGGGAAATTTTGCAGGAACCCGGCGTGCTGGTCGTCTCGCAGCCGACCTGGGGCGTCGATGTTGGCGCAGCACTCGTCATCCGCCAGGCCTTGCTCGACCTTCGCGACCGGGGCGTGGCGATTGTCGTCATATCCGAGGAGCTCGATGAGCTCTTCGAGCTTGCCGACTGCATCGCCGTTTTATCGGGCGGTCGGCTCACAGAGGCTGAGCCGATAGCCGAAGCAAGCCGCGACGCAATCGGCATCGCCATGTCGGGTCATCCATCCCGCGAACTGGCGCGCGACCGCACGAACGAGGAGCTTGCCCATGCGCTTTGAGCCGCGCCCAAACCCTTCGAAAATCATGGTGCTGATGTCACCTGTCATCGCGATCGCGCTAACATCGCTTGTTGCCATGGTAATCTTCGCGTCCGCGGGTCTGAACCCCTTCGAAGCTCTCCTTACCTTCCTGACTGCGCCTTTGGCCGACCTCTATGGCCTCGGCGAACTGCTGATCAAGGCGGCGCCACTGGTGCTGATCGGCATCGGACTCGCCATAGGCTTCAGGGCAGGCATCTGGAACGTCGGCGCCGAGGGACAGTTGACGGTCGGCGTCATCTTTTCCGGCTACATAGCCCTGAAATATGGACCGGGGGACGGCATGTGGGTTCTGCCGGTCATGGTCCTGGCAGGCGCCATAGGCGGGATGGCCTGGGCAGCGATTCCCGCCTGCTTGCGGGTGGCATTCAATGCCAGCGAAATCCTCGTCAGCCTGATGTTGAACTATGTCGCCGCCCTCTGGCTTTCCTGGTTGATCTTCGGGCTCTGGCGCGACCCAGCCGGCTTCAATTTTCCGCAATCGGAACCGTTGGCACCGGCAGCGCTTTTCCCGACCCTGATCGAGGACACGCGTGCAAACATAAGTGTTCTCTTCGCGCTCGCAGCGATCTTTGCCGGCTGGCTGTTCATGAGCCGTAGCTTCGCAGGCTTCCAACTCAAGGTGACGGGTCTTTCCGAGGGGGCGGCGCGATATGCCGGCTTCGGCGTCAGGCGTGCAGTCTGGATTGGCATGCTAGCCAGCGGCGCTGCGGCGGGGATTGCCGGCGTCGGCGAGATTGCGGGCCCACTCGCCCAGATATTCCCGACCGCCTCCCCTGGGTACGGTTATGCGGCGATCATCGTCGCCTTCCTCGGCCGCCTCAATCCGATTGGCATCCTGTTTTCGGGCCTGTTGATGGCACTTCTCTATCTCGCCGGTGACCTCGCACAGATGTCGCTCGGCATGCCGTCCTCGATCACCGGCCTGCTGCAGAGCACTATGCTCTTTTTCCTGCTCACGACTGATGTCTTCATCCAATACCGCATCCGCTTCCAGTCCTCGAACCGGCAGGGAGCCTCCGCATGATAGACCAGGCCCTCCCCATCATCGTCGCAACACTGGTTGCCGGCACGCCCCTGATCTATGCCGCGCTCGGGGAACTCGTCGCCGAACGCTCCGGCGTTCTCAACATGGGCGTCGAAGGCATGATGGTCGTCGGTGCGGTGACCGCATTCGTCGTCATGATGGTAACGGGCAGCCTCTGGCTCGCCGTAGTTGCGTCCATGCTGGCGGCCATGCTTCTGGCGCTGATGTTCGCCGTGCTGGCCGTGAGCTTCCGCGCCAATCAGATCGCGATCGGGCTTGCCCTGACGATCTTCGGAACCAGCCTCGCTTCCTTCATCGGAAAACCCTATATCGGCATGGCAATCGTGATGGAGCCCTCTTCGGCCTCGATGCTCGCTGCCAGGATCCCATTTTTGGGCATCGTGCTCAGCCAGCTTCATCCGCTGACCTGGCTGTCATGGGCATTCTTCGCAGGTGTCTGGTATTTTCTCAATCGCAGCCGGACGGGGCTGATCCTGCGGGCCGTTGGCGAATCCCCGACATCAGCCCACGCGCTCGGTTATCCGGTCAATACAATCCGTTATCTCGCAACCCTTTTCGGTGGGGCCAGCGCCGGCATTGCGGGCGCTTATGTGTCGATTGTCTACACCTCGCTCTGGACCGAGGGCCTGATTGCCGGGCGTGGCTGGATCGCGGTCGCACTCGTTGTCTTTGCCACCTGGCGGCCGGGCCGCTGTTTCATGGGCGCATACCTGTTTGGCGGGGCCACCATCGCTCAGCTCTTCGCCCAGAGCGCTGGCATCGGCTTGCCGTCCGAGCTGATGTCCGCCCTCCCCTACCTCGTCACCATCGTCGTGCTGGTGCTGATCTCACGCAATGCCGCGCTGATGCGTCTCAACGTCCCCGCTTCCCTCGGCAAACCATTCGCTGCAGAGGGCTGAGCCTGCCTGACCAACCACCCGAACAACAATAGAGGGAACCGACATGACCACATTTTCCAGACGCGACTTCCTCAGGACCAGTGCGGCCGGCGCGCTCGCGCTCGGCGCCGGCACGAGGCCCCTGTTTGCGGAAGAGGAGCCGCTTAAGGTCGGTGTTATCCATATGGGCGCAATCTCCGACACGGGCTGGGAATATTTCCAGGCCAACGCCTGGAAATCGCTTGAGAAGGAGTTCGGCGACAAGGTTAAGGTGACGGTGCTCGAAAACATCGCTCAGGTCCAGGATTGCGAGCGGCTGTTCCGCCAGCTTTCCGCCCAGGGCAACAAGCTGATCTTTGGCACAACGTTCTCGCAGTATGCTTCGCTGAAGAAGCTCGCACCGACGCTACCCAAATCGCATTTCGAATGCTGCGCTGGTATCGAAGCCGGCAACAATCTCGGCGTGTTTGAAGCCCGTCACTATGAAGGCACCTATCTTACCGGAATCGCGGCTGGTCGGATGACCAAAACCAATGTTCTTGGCTGGGTAGGCGCTTTCCCCGTGCCACAGGTCATCTATAGCCTCAACGCCTTCCTGCTAGGGGCCCGTTCGGTCAATCCCGACGTCACGCTGAAAGTGGTCTGGGCCAATGCCTGGGTCGATCCGGGCAAGGAAAAAGATGCCGTGGCCGCCTTGATCGCACAGGGCGCTGACGTGCTTTCCGGCAGCCCGAATACACCCGTCCAGGGCCTAGCGGCTGAGGAAAAGGGCGTCTGGTCGATCGGTTCGACCGGCGATTTCTCGGCCTATGTGAAGAAGAAGCAGCTGGTCTCATTCGAACTCGACTGGAGTGCTGCCCATATCAACGCTGCCAAGGGCGTCATGGCTGGCAGCTGGAAACCGGAAAGCCGCTGGCTCGGCCTTGGGCCGGGCGGCTATGTCAAGATGACGACGAGCAATCCGGACCTGCCAGAGCCGGTCGCCGCCGAAATGAAGGCCGCAGAGGCCGCGATTGTCAGTGGCAAGCTGAAGCCGTTTTCTGGCGAGATCAAGGACCAGAATGGCAATGTAAAGGTTGCCAAGGGTCAGGAACTGGCCGATGCCGATATCAAGGGCATGACCTGGCTGATCGAAGGCGTGCAGGGAACCTTGCCGCAGAACTGATCGTCGCTCGACGATCGATTGACAGGCCTCCTCCCCGATCCCGTCGGGGAGGAGCATTGTTGATGACGACACAAGAAGACATCAAGGGAGATCCCGGTGACCAAAACACTCTTTACAAACGCCAAGCTGGCCGACGGCACGCTCAACGACATCCTGGTCTCCGACGGCCGCATTTCTGCCATCACTACGGCTGGCTCGAGCTCCGGCGCTACACCAACCGTCGATATTGCCGGTGCGCTTCTCGTCCCGAGCTTCGTCGAGGGCCACATCCACCTGGACACCAGCTTCTACGGCGACAAATGGATCCCGCATAAGCCATGTACCAACGGCTTTAACGTTCATGAGCGCGTCGCATTCCAGGCCGAGAACCTCGCGACCGCTGCACCTATGGACGAACGCGCCCGCAACCAGCTCGACCTCTGCATTTCAAACGGCGCTCTTCAAATGCGCAGCCATGTCATGGTCGATGGATCGGTTGGGCTCAAATCACTCGAAACCATCCTGGCCGTCCGCGATGAATACAAGGACATCATCGACATTCAGCTCGTGGCCTTCCCGCAGAACGGTATCCTCAAGAGCCCCAGCACGCCTGACCTGATGGACGAGGCGATTGGCATGGGGGCCGATCTGGTTGGCGGGCTCGATCCGTTGTCCTTCGATCGTGATATCAAGGGCCATCTCGACGTGGTGTTCGGAATTGCCGAAAGGCGCGGCGTCGATGTCGATATCCATCTCCATGATGCCGGCACGATGGGCGCGATGACGATCGAGGAGATCTGCGCGCGCACCGTGGCACTCGGCATGCAAGGTCATGTCGCGGTCAGCCACGCCTACGGGCTTGGCGATCTCGGGCTCGATGCCGCCAAGAAGATCGCCACCGTCATTGCAGAAAGCGGCGTCTCGATCATGACCAATGCACCCGGAAATCACAATTTCCCACCGGTCGCATTGCTGCGGGCCGCCGGGGTCAATGTCTTTTCAGGCAATGACAATATCCGCGATTCGTGGTGGCCCTTCGGCGACGGCGACATGCTCCGCCGAGCCGAAATCATCGCCTATCGCTCCGGCTTCTATACCGATCCCGAGCTTTGTGCCGCCTTCGATGTGGTAACGACAGCGGGCGCCAAGGCGCTCAATCTTCAAGGCTATGGCATAGCAGTTGGCGCCAAGGCCGATTTCGTGACACTCGCCGCCGAACATGTACCGGAGGCGGTCGTTGCCGTCCCCAAACCACGGCGCGTCTTCAAGCAGGGCCGGCTCGTGGCCGAAAACGGTGTAGTGGTCCGCTGATGCAATTTGCGAGCAGGCAGACCAGAACGGCCGGCGCGAAATCGCGTTATGGCATCGTGACAACACCGCACTGGCTGGCAAGCGAAGCCGGTGCCAGAGTGCTGGCACGCGGTGGCAATGCGATCGAGGCGCTGGTAGCAGCGGGAGCCGCGCTCTCGGTCGTCTACCCGCATTTCTGTGGTCTCGGTGGAGACGCGGTCTGGATGGTCGCCAACGAGACCGGCGATGCGCGGACGTTCCTCGGTATTGGCCAGGCGGCTGCGGATGCCGCGCCCAGCCAGCCGATTCCGCTTCGCGGCCCCGCCTCAACCTTGACGACAGCCGGCCTGGTCGACAGCTGGGACAAGGTACTCACCTATTCGGCGACTGCATGGGGTGGTACCGAGGGCCTGTCGGCGTTGCTGGACGATGCCATCGCCTTGGCCGGGAACGGCTATGTCGTGAGCGCTTCGCAGACTTTCTGGTTCGACTTCCGCGCCGAGGAATCCGCGATGTGGCCGGGTTTTCGCGATCTCTTCAGGCGCGACGGTATCCAGTGCCAGCCGGCTCTGGCAAGGAGTCTTGAAGCAATCGCCAGGAACGGCCCACGCGAATTCTACGAGGGGGAGCTAGGCAACAGCATTGCTCTTGGTCTTGGCGCAGCTGGTTCGCCACTCACCACTGCTGATCTTGCCGCGACGTGCACTCAGATCGTTGAGCCCGTGCGGCTACCCTACGGTGAAACGGTTCTTTTGGCGCCGCCACCCCCCACCCAGGGCTTGACCACACTCGGCATCATGGGTGTGCTCGCTCATCTGTCGCCGGCGGACAAGGCAGTTGGTAGCGCCTCCTATTACCACCTGTTGGTCGAGGCGGTAAAACAGGCCTTTATCGACCGGCATCTGATTGCTGACCCGAATTTCAGCGACGATGTCTCAGCCGCGCTCCTTGATCCCGATCGCCTTGCCAGCAAGGCCGCAGCAATTGACCCGACCCGTGCCACCGCCTGGCCGCATCCCTATCGGCAAGGCGACACGTCACTTCTGGCCGCGGTTGACTCCATGGGCCGGGCAGCCTCGATGCTTCAAAGCATATATTTCGATTGGGGCAGCGGCGTCGTTGCCGGGAATACCGGCATTCTCTGGCAAAACCGGGGCGCCGCCTTCAGCATTGATACCGTCAGCCCAAACCGCTACCAGCCCGGAAAGCGACCATTCTATACCCTCAATCCTGGCTTGGCGCTCAAGGACGGCCGCCCGCATCTGGTCTATGGTACACAAGGTGCCGATGGTCAGCCGCAGACACTGGCACTGCTCCTTAGCCTCCTTATCGACCATGGCCTTGATCCCCTGGCGGCCCTCTCGAGACCACGCTTCCTGCTTGGTCGTACCTTTTCCGATAGCCGCGACAACCTGAAGATCGAGGAGGATATCGGCGGGAAGGCGATCGCCGAACTTGCCTCGATGGGCCACGAGGTCGCGCCCATCACCCCACTTAGTCCTCTCGGCGGTCAGGCAGGCATCATCCGCATCGATGGTCGCGGCCAGTTGGAGGCAGCGCACGACCCTCGAAGCGACGGCGGAGCAATCGGCCTATGAGTGCTGTGAGCGATACTCCGCTTGACCTTCTCATCCGTAATGTCCGGGTGGAAGGGTATGGTGTACTCGTCGATATCGCCGTGCGTGGCAACCAAGTCATCGCAATCGAGCCCGGGTTTCGGTGCGAGGCCGTGGAGGACTTCGACGGCGACGGCGCGTTTGCGTTTGGTGGTTTCGTCGACACGCATGTCCATCTGGACAAGGCCTGCATCCTCGATCGCTGTTCGATCTGTGAGGGCACTCTTGCTGAAGCCGTGCGCGAAACCGCCGGCGCCAAGGTAAGCTTCACCGAGACAGATGTTTATGATCGCGCCGTCCAGGTCGTCGAAAAAGCGATCTCACACGGCACAGTGCGGATGCGAACCTTTGTCGAGGTCGACCCGCGCGCCGGCTTCCGCTCATTTGAGGCACTCAAGCGCATCAGGACGGAATACGCTTTCGCAATGGATATTGAAATCTGCGCGTTCGCGCAGGACGGCATTACCAACGAGCCCCAGTCCCTGGTCATGCTCGACCGAGCACTTGCCGAGGGTGCCGATCTCGTTGGCGGCTGTCCTTACACCGATCCCGATCCCGTCAGGCATGTTGACCTGATCTTCGAGCTCGCGGTCAGGCACGGCGTCGCAATCGATTTCCATCTCGACTTCCATCTCGATCCCGGCAATTCCGATTTGCCAGCGGTTATAGAGGCCACCGAGCGTCATGGCTGGCAGGGACGCGTTGCAATCGGCCACGTCACTAACCTTTCGGCCATGCCACTCACAGATGTCATTGATATCGCCGACAAGCTTGCCGCAGCGGGCATCGCGCTCACCGTGCTCCCGGCAACAGACCTTTTCCTCACTGGACGCACGCATGACCGGCTGGTGCCTCGCGGCGTCGCACCGGCACATGTCATCGCCAAGCGTGGCGTCGTAACCTCGATTGCTACCAACAATGTGATGAACCCATTCACACCCTTTGGCGACGCCTCGCTGATACGGATGGCCAACCTCTATGCCAATGTCGCGCAGCTTTCGCGAAACGATGACGTGCAGTCGGTCTTTGAAATGGTGGGGCGGTCAGCAGCGCGCCAGCTCGGCGCTCCCTATGGCCTCGCGGTCGGCAGTGAAGCGACCATCGTGCTTCTCGATACAGTCGGCCCTGTGGCGGCCGTGCGAGAAGTCGGGCGCGTCCTCGCCGGCTGGAAGAATGGCCACATGAGTTTCAACAACGGTCGAACTGATATCCGCAGATGTACGTCCGTCCGAAACCAGGTACGATATCGGCCATGAAACCGGTTGGTCCCTTGTGGGGGCTCTAGTCTGGGTACGAGGCTCCAGATCAGATCAAGGGTTGGAGGACCCTGTTTCAGCGCAGAAGTGCCAGCCATTGAACGACAAGAAAATTGACGCTATGTGCTCGGGCAGTGGAGCGCCACCCCTCCCAGTCGGTTGACGCTCATCGACGATGAAAATCGCCTGTCGCCTGCTCAGGCCTGACCAGATCACGATCGCATTGTGTAGGACTGGATCGTCGTAATCTTGGATCGGGCTGAATTTCAGATCCGCAGCCAACCAACTTCAGGCCTTCTGCCGACCATAGAGCAAAAGCATGCCTATGATCACTACGCCATAGATTAGCTGGCGACCGGCCTCTTCAATTTGCATTACAGAGAGGATCGACTGCAACAGGGTAATCAGGATAACGCCTGCCACGGTACCAAGGTAGGTCCCTTTCCCACCAAGCACGTGGGTTCCACCAAGCACAACCGCTGCGATTGACGGAAGAAGATAGGCGTCTCCCATCGACTGCGAAGCCTTTGACGCATAACCGGCCAGCAAGACCCCACCAAGCGCGCTGAGCGAACCCGAAATAACAAAGGCGATCATAGTAATTCGCCGCGTGTCGATACCGGACATGTAGGCCGCCCGCTCCCGGTTTCCAATCGCATAGAGCGACCGCCCGAAGGTGGTTCTGGTCAGGAGGAAGACCGCAAGGATGCCAACCGAAAGCCATACCAGAACGCCGTTGGGAACGGTGGGTATGATGTAGCCAGTCGCAAGAAATCGCATCGCTCTGGAGGCAGAGTCCTGTGGAGAGAACCCGCCAGTATAGACAACCATCAAGCCCTGCACGACGGCGTTGGTCGCAAGGGTGATGATCATGGAAGGAATGCGCAGGTAGGCGACGGCTAGTCCGTTCACCATTCCAATCGCTGCACCGCAGGCAATTCCGAAGGGAATTGCAAGAAACGATCCTCCTGCACCATAAGCAGTCGCAGCGCAGGCCATCATCGCGCCGGCGGTCACTGTCCACGGAACCGACAGATCAATCTGCCCAAGCAGGATAACCATCATCATCCCCGTCGCGATCACACCGAGGAAAGAGGCGACCTTCAACTGTTGCAGGAGATAGTCGGGCGAGAGGAAGTTCGAAGAATAGATCGAGCCACCAAGCAGCAAGAGCAGGATGCAACCGAAGGCGATCGCAACGGCGGGATCTCTTCCCCGCATACGAAGAGGGACGATTGAATGCCGCATGCCGAATGCATCCTCGCTCATTGGAACCATTCCAGTCGATTTCGTACACGGGCCAGTCCAATCGAACCAATGCCGATCGCCAGCATCAACACGATGCCCTGGAACAGGGGCTGCCAAAGTGGATCGAGATCGAACACGAAAAGTAGGTCGCCGATGGTGCGGAAGGCAAGCGCCCCGAACACGGCGCCGATAGCACTGCCCTTGCCCCCCGCCAAAGACACGCCTCCGAGGACAACTGCAGCAATGGAGTAGAGCGTGTAGGCGTTGCCGCTCGCAAACGCCGCCTCGCCGGTATAGGAAAAGAAGGTCAGATAAAGTCCGCCCATAGCCGACAAAAGCCCAGCAAGGGCGTAGGCCAGAAGCTTCGCCCGCTTGAGCGGCATACCAGACATGTAGGCAGCATTCTCAGCCGAGCCCGCCGCATAGGCCGCACGCCCATAGACCGACCGGCTGAACGGAACCCAGACGATCAATATCGTGGCAGCAAGCACGACAAGGCTGGTGGGCAACACCCCGAACATCTTGGAAGTAAAGACGTCCGCGAGGGTCTCGTTGACAGAGCCGCCCGGTGTTGGTCGCAACAGTAGCGCAAGCCCGAAAAAGATGGCACTGGTGGCGATGGTCGTCACAATCGGCTGCAGTCTGCCGAAGATGATGATCAGGCCGTTCAAGGTGCCGCAGGCAAGACCTGCCGCCAGCACGGCGACGATGCCTATGCCCGTCTGCAGCGGCGTACCCACAACCAGCCAGGAAGCGAGACAGTTGCACAGCACGAGGACCATCCCGGCAGAAAGGTCTATGCCTGCCGTGATGACCACGAGACATTGCGCCATTGCGACGAAGGCGAGCAGGGTTGCCTTGTTGGATGCTGTTTGCACGACATTCGGTGTGAAGCCCGCCGGGTGGTTGGAAACATAGATGACGAACATCACCACAAATAGGGTCGCGGCGAGAAGCGTCCCCCTGTGAAGCTCGTACCGGAATCGCCATTCGCCGACCGTTCCTGTGCTCACTGTGTTGGCCTCCGCTCCACCTGTCTGGCAGCAATGTTCAGCGCACTGCCGATCAGCTCGCGTTCATTGATGTGGTCACCTTCAAGCATGCGAGCGATCCTGCCGTCGTACATGACGAGTACTCGATCACAGCAACCAATCAGTTCGTCGTAGTCTGTCGAATAAAAGATGATCGCCGCACCATCGTCTGCAAGCTTTCGCAACAGTTGGTAGATCTCCTGCTTGGTCCCGACGTCGATGCCGCGTGTGGGATCGTTCAACAGAATGATCCGCGGTCGGTTCATCAGCCATTTGGCAATGACGACCTTTTGCTGGTTTCCACCGGACAGATTGCTCACCGGCATGTCGATGTTCGCCGCCTTGATGGCGAGGAGCTTCAAGAGTTCGTCAACGCGAGCTGCCTCCTCACTGCGATCGATGATGCCTTTGCGCGAAACACTGCCGAGTGCCGCTATCGAAAGGTTCTCCCGCACGGTCATCGGCAGCATCAGACCCTCGGTCTTTCGATCCTCCGGGATGAGTGCGATGGAGGTTGCCCGCGACTTCGCCTCCTTTGGACTGGCCAGGCGCACGCCGTGTCCATCGATGCGCACCTCCCCCCTGACGTCACGAAGCACGCCGAAAAGCGCCAGCAGGAGCTCACGCTGGCCCTGCCCGTCCAGGCCGCCCACACCTACAATTTCGCCCGGGCGTGCATCGAATGTAATGTCGGTCAAACGATCCCCCCAACATAGGCCAGAGCAGGAAAGGACGGGTTGTCGCGAAGGGTCGACGCCCGGCTTGGCAGGAAACACACTTTTGTATTCCCGACCGATCATCAGTTCCACGACCTGCTGATCAGTCTTTGTACCAGCTTTATAGGATTCGATGCTGCGACCATTCCGGAACACGGTACAGTCGTCGGCAAGCTCTGCAATTTCATGCATTCGATGCGAAATGTAGACAAGCGCCAACCCCTCCGATCGTAGTCGCTTCAAAACATTGAAGACCTTTTCGACATCAGACTTGCTCAAGGCAGAGGTAGCCTCATCAAGGATCATCAGCCGGGGGCTGCGGGCAAGAGCCTTGACAATCTCGACCATTTGCCTTCGGGAAAGCGGGAGGTCCTTGACCAACGATGACGGATGAATGTCGAGGGCACCTGCGCGTGAAAGGGCTTCTTCGGCGATCCTTCTCTGGGCGCGCCTGTCGATCATGCCGAAACGCTTGGGCGGATTACTGATGACGATGTTGTCGGCGACCGAAAGGTCGGGAATAAGCGACAACTCCTGAAACACCGAAACGATTCCGGTCGCATTCGCCATCGCAGGCGACGAGAAGGATACCGCCTTGCCGTCCAGAAGCATTCGGCCGTCGTCTGGTACCGTCACCCCGGCCATGATTTTGATCAGCGTTGATTTTCCAGCGCCGTTCTCGCCAAGCACGGCATGGATCGCGCCCGGTCGGATTGCAATATCAGCTTCGTTGAGGGCTATGACACCGCCGTAGCGTTTCGATATGCCTTCCATGCGCAACAGCGGTTCTGACAAGATCACGCGCCCCCTCCCATCGGGTGCACTTCACCTCTGACTGCGAGCACGAATGCCCGCAGTCAATCTCATGAGCACTGGCTGCTATTGGTTTTCCTTGGTCTGCCCCATGATTTCCTGCGCCGTGAAATTGATGCCGCAAGTGGGGAAGGAGTTGCCGACGAAGAAGTTGTCAGACTGATCAGGGTAAAAATCCTGATCCTTCTTGAAATCGGGATGCGACACAAGTGCCGTCGGCAGCTTGACGGCCTGCGGGACAACCTGGCCCTCAAGGGCTGCGATAGCGGTCTTTATCGCCACAGCCACCTGGGCAGGCCCTGTCCCGGCTGACGAGCAAACCAGCCCGTCACCCGAATGAGCGGCGCAAAGCTTGCGGAAGCCGTTTTCGGTCTCACCACCGAATGGCACGAAGGGGTGTTTCGCGTCGATCATCGCCTGAACGACACCGGTGTCGCCACCCTGGGCGGTGATTCCGTCAAAAGGTCCGTTTGTCGCGATGGCATCTGCGGTCGCCTTCTGGGCGACGCCGTCATCCCATTTGCCGACGACCTCGGTTACCTCGAACTTCTTGCCAGAGGCTTCAAGTGTTTCCTTGATGCCGTTATGACGGTCAGTATCAACGGAGGTGCCGGCGACACCCCTGACTTCCAGGATCTTGCCACCGTTCGGCAGGTGCTTGACAAGCCACTCGGCCCAGGTGACCCCAAGGCCCTTCTGATCGACGTTGACGTTGATCGCGTCCTTTGTATCCAGCGTGTTGTCGAAGGCGACGAGTACGACACCAGCCTCCTTGGCTCGCTTGATAACTGGGCCGAAGGCTGTCGGGTTCTGGGCATTGACGACGATCGCATCATAGCCGGCATCGATGAAGTTATTGATTGCCGAAATCTGTGCCGGAACGTCCTCGCCGGTTGAGACAACCTTGAATTCCTTCAGCTTTGCCTTGACGTCGGGTTGGGCTGCATAGGCTTTCGCAGTCTGGACCATTTGGATGCGCCATGTATTGGCAATATAGCCATTGGCGAGCGCAATACGGTAAGGCCCTTCCTTTTTCGGATACTGCAGAAACTGTGTATCGGAAGCCCAAGGCGTCATGCAGCCTGGATCTGCTGCCGGTCCGCTCACGACCTTTGGTTCCGCATATGCAGCGCCGCATAACAGCGCAAGGATTGGTGCGGAAACTGCTGCAACGCGCGCAGAATTCGCTTTCACATCTCTAAGCATGGATGTTCTCCTCCGCAGGCGGACGTGGCCGCCCTCCTCTATTTTCAACCTCCAGTATTTTCATTGGCATGTCTGGTCCGAAAGGGCTCCACCCCATCCTTTACGGAACGAACGAAACGTTAACACACATGACAGCGCTGTCAAATTCTATTTGATAGCGCTGTCAATTGTAGAGTATCACTTTCTTCTGCTTGATTGTCCGTCCCGCTAAGCTTTCTGTATTGGGGCAATGCTTTGATGCGCCGAATAACTCTCGAGGACGTTGCGAGCCTGGCGGGTGTTAGCCCGATCACGGTTTCGCGCGTGCTCCGCAAGCCGGCCACGGTTTCGGAAGCCTTGCGGCTGCGCGTTACTGAGGCCGTCGAAAAGTTGGGCTACGTGCCGAATGTGGCGGCGAGCCGGCTGGCCTCCTCGCGCACCCACACGATCGGGGTGATCGTGCCGACTCTCTATAACGTAATCTTTGCGGAGTACCTTTTTGCGCTGCACGAAGTTTTAATCGCCGCAGGCTTCCAGGTCATCGTCGTGAACAGCCGATACTCGGAAGTGGAGGAGGAGAACGCGATCAAGGCTCTCCTTGGTCAGCGGGTGGAAGCGATCATCATTGCGGGCATCCACCACACCGCTCTTTCGCGTCAGCTCCTGGTCCAGGCGAGACTTCCGGTCGTCCAGACCTTCGAATTGTCCGAGGATCCAATAGACCTAAACATCGGCATGTCACAGGAGCATGCGGGCCATATTGCGACCCGCCATCTCATCGACCGCGGGTTCCGACGAATTGCGTTCCTGACAGGCAATCTCGACCATCGCGCCCAGTCACGCTTCGACGGGTATCACAGTGCGATGCAGGAATTTGGCCTGAAAAGTCTCGAAATGATAGCGCATCGACCGCGCCACAGTTCGGTGGCGCTCGGGTCCGAGCTCTTTGGTGAGATGCATGAACGTGGCGACCTACCCGAGGCGATTTTCTGTACGGACGACAACCTGGCGCTCGGCGCAATGCAGGAGTGCAGGAAGCGACGCATCCGCGTGCCGGACGATATTTCGATTATCGGTTTTCACGACCTAGAATTCTCAGCGTGCGCGGCACCGTCCCTCTCGTCAATCGCCACCCGGCGCTACGAAACCGGCAGGCTAGCTGCCGAGAAGGTCCTTTTGGCGCTCGATGCATCGACAAGGTCCGGCATCGAGCAGATCGATATGGGGTTCTCGCTCGTCGTGCGTGAAAGCACATCCAGCGAAGCTGGGATTGGCGAACTGCAATAGCTATCCAAGGGCCGCGCAGAGAGGCGATGCTCGAACCCTGGGGGTGCCGGAGGCCGATGTCGGCAAGCGGACCGGATGTGCCGGCGGGTCAGTTTCGGTCTTGTCAAATGGTATCCCCAGTCAACCAGCGCCTGCTTCAGAAGGGCAGTTCGATCGATCCTCCACAACTACGATTAACTTTAGCCATCACGTATACGCTCTGATAAATCGAACCATGCTACAACCCAGAGAGGTTACTCAGGGGCGCAATATGAAGTTTCCAGCGGTTGTAGGGTTATGCTCGATAGCGGCATTCTTGGGAGCGGGCGGCTATACCGTGCTACCGGATGCCGTGACTGGTCCAATTGCTACTTCATTTGGCTCGCCGTCACAGCCGATGATCATTGACAACGGAGTGATCGTCCAACGAGGATCGACCTGCAATATCAAGGGTAACGTCAGCATCAATTCGGGCGAGCGCATTTATCACGTTCCAGGCCAGTACTACTACGCGGCCACGAAGATATCGCCACAGTACGGCGAACGCTGGTTCTGCTCCGAAGCAGAAGCGCGGGCGGCGGGCTGGCGCAAGGCAGGGTACTGAAGCATTCCCTTAGATCGGCGATCATATGCCTGGGTAGCCGGCCAACGCGGCGCAAAGAGGACGAGAATGGGCGACACCATGTCTCGTCGCTCCTCTGCACGGCATCGGTCCCGGTGGCCACCTTCTGCGGCGTCTTTACATCCGCAATCCCAGACCCTTCTTCAGCCCCCACGTCAGGTTGTACTCGCGACTGATTTCCTCGTACTCGGCGCGGCAGACAAGGCGAGCAATATCTTTTAGGCGTTGGATGCCCACCTCATCGCTCAACCCTAGCCGATCGAGCTCTTTCTTGAAGTTGCGCGGATCCGAACTGCCGAACCGCTTTTTAAGGGCATTCGCGACAGTCTTTGTCTCCTCCAACACCTGCTGTCCCTCCGGCGTGCCGGAGAGATTTGTAAGGAACCGCTGCTTTTTTTCCAAAGGTAAAGCGTCCAACTGCTTCAGGATGTTTTCACTGCGCATCGTGAGACCTGGAACTTCAACTACGTCTCTATTCCGGCGATGCCAGGCTTCTGATTGGCGTTCCTCGTCAAGCCGGTGCGTCCAGGTTTTGGCGGCCGAAGCAACATGATGACCGAGTGGTTTGGAATAGTGATGAGCTGCTTTGCGGTGACTGTCGTTTCCAAAGAAGCCTGCTTTGCCGCGCAACTCCCCAAATCTTTCAGGATGCTCGGCAACGGAGTTGGCGAGGGCATGCCCGTCTACCCGTAGATTAACGATCGCCGTGCCAATTCTGGCGGCGGCACTTTCGGGGTCGACATAGACATGTCTCCCCAAGTATCGGACCCTTTCCATAGCGCGATCGAAGTCAGGCATGGCCTTTTCGCGCGCGATATCCTCTATGCTGCGCGCATATGTCGTGATCGCCGTGATGAGTGGTTTGACGCTCTCGCCTGCGAGCGCGGGGTCCGGTTGGGCGGCTCCATGAAATGGCGTGATGGCGATTTCACTTCGTATGCCGAACTCTCCAGCAAGGCCTCGGCGCGTCGCAAAGGACTTGGTGTAGTCGAGTGTTGTTTCCTTCGCACCGGATCGTCCCATGCTGGCGCCGAGAACCTTGGTGTCCGTCATCTCATCCCTGCCGACGTAAAGCCTTGCATCCTCGCGATGTCGGGTCATTGCGACATAGGTCAGATGCCGGTCCATGGTGGTGGACGCCATGACGAAGGCGCGATCGAAGGTTGCTCCTTGCGACTTGTGAATCGTCGTCGCGTAGCCGTGATCAAAGGATCGATAACTGTCGACCGGAATCAAGACCGTGCGGACGCTTTTGCCGGCGCCGGCACTTCCGTCGAGACATACACGTAGCGCGTCCGTTTCGACGGCCTCAACGGTGCCAAGCATGCCGTTTCTTACGCCAAGATCGCGGTTGTTTTCGAGCAGAATGATGCGGTCGCCACGGGCGAAGGCACGTTCTCCGTCGTGCGTGTTGTACACGTGCTCCCGCCCCAACACCTCATTTTCTTCCTCCCCGCGTGCGAGCCGCCCTCGCTCCTGAAGACCCGACCGAATGTCAGCATTGATCGCGCGGACATCGGTGCGGCGATGCGCGAGTGCTATGCGCGAACCAGCCGCACGGGTCCCGTTGTCCTCTAGATAGTCGCGCACCAAAACCGCTCGAGCCTTTTCGCGATCATCGAGAAATTGAATTGCGCCGTGCTCCGCATAGATAGTTAGCCCCATCCCCGTCCGGTGCGTCGCAAAAGCCGTCGACGCCTCGCGCTGCCAAGCTTCCTCCTGACGACGGATTTCGGAAAGTTCGATCGCTCCAACCCGTTCCGCAATTGCGCGGAAGGGGGACCCGGCGCCGATGGCCTGCAACTGTTCGTGATCGCCGACGAGAACGAGCTTGAAGCCCTTCGATTCAGCCTCGTTCACAAAGCGTGTAAGCTGGCGACTTGCAACCATACCCGCCTCATCGATGACGAGGATGTCCTCCTTTCCCAGCAACCCTTTCTCATTGCGCCAGCCATATTCCCAGGATGCCAATGTGCGTGCCGCAATCCCGGAGGATTCCTCCAGTCCTTCGGCCGCCTTGCCTGCAAGCGTTGCCCCGTGAACACGATAGCCTTGGAACTCCCAGGCTCCACGCGCTGCCGCCAGCATCGTGGATTTGCCTGCGCCGGCAAATCCAATGACGGTCGAGATCTGCTCGGGTCCGGTGATGTGGTGGACCGCCGCACGCTGCTCGTCGCTGAGGCCAACGCGCGTCGACTTTTCTTCGTGATCAAACGGAGACTGGTATTTTTCACTGGTCTTCGCTGGACTCAAAGATGAAGCGCTCGCTCGAATGGCATTGTCCTCGTTACTCAATGCCCACTCGACATAGGAAGGATGAACAGGGTGGCTGGGCGATCGGCTCATGCGGTCTGCACTCGACGCCATCGCATACTCGATCTCAACCATTTCCCTCGTCGAGTATCGCGCCAGTTCCGTTGCGGTTTCAGCCTTTAGTTCAACAAGCGCTGGCGATGCCATGACCGAAGCAAACGCGTTTCGAAATTGATCGGGGTCGTCGATGTAGCGATGCAGGGCGCGCGCGACATCATGACGATCAAATACGCTCTTCTCGCCGGTGATGACTGAGAGGACCTCTTCGGGTTTTCTGCGGATCAATTCGCCGTTGGACCGACCCGCCATTTTATCGATCCGTCCGCGCGACACGTCCACGCCGCGCCGATCCATCTGCGACGCGTGCACGCCCATATGCTCCGTCGGCTCGATCTCCAGACCACGCTCCAGATGCGAGCGATGATCGACGCGGATGTCCAATCCAAGCCTGGCCAGATGCCTGTTTGTTTGGTGTTCCCAGAGTTGCCGGATATCACGAAGCTGCATGTGCGAGGTTGGCTGGTCGTGGTTCAGCAGCCATTTGTTCTCGCGCTCGATCAATGTCTTCTCACCCAGCCCGTTCTCCGCCAGGACCCGCGTCGTCATTACGACATGCGCGTGGACGTTCCGGATGTCGCTATTGCCCAGGGGCTGGTGGATCGAGAAATCGACGGCTGCGCCGTAGCGGTTCGCAAGCTCACAGGCGAAATCGCGCGTCAGCGCCAGGCGATCGCCAGCGGCCATCTCATGCGGAAGTGCGACCTCGAACTCGCGCGCGACACGTGCATCTTTGCGTCTCTCGGCGCGTTCAACCGTGTTCCAGAGTGTTGAACGATCAAGCGCCCACGCCGCGTCCACGCCATTGGGGAGCACGATCTCGGAATGCTCAACCCCTTGCTTTCGGCGAAAGTCGTGCGCTATGCCGTCGCGCTCGTTAACGATTTTTGTCGCCGTGCGATACGCAATGGCAGCGACTGCGCTTCGGCCTCCACTTCGAGCAATTGACTTCATACTGCAATGGTAGACCGCCAAAGAACACACTCTCCGGTTGCTCAGCCACTTTTATTGCATCGTTATGCGCGTAGTAGACCGCGCGCCTCCGGCCTTCGAGAAGCATATGGCGATCGCCGAGTGGATTGGGTATGCCGTAAATTCGGCTGCGGCTAGTCGCAAAACTGCTAGGTACGCGAACTCAAGGTGGGATTGACGTTTGTGCGACGCGACGCCGCGCGACAACCGCCTTCTTCACGCTCAGTTGAGTTCTTCCGCGTGTTCGATGAGAAATCCTTCGGGCCCTCGGATGTAGCGAAGTAAATAGGGATCCTCATAGCTGACCACCTCCGCGACCATCTGCGCACCGGGCTTGCGGAGCCTGCCAAGGTTCTTGCCGATGTCGTTCAAAGCAAAACATCACGCGGAGGCAACCAAAAGCGTTGACCGGGACGCTCCGGTGATCTGGGACAACGGACGGTGCTTGTCGCCCAAGACCCGTGATACGTCCGGCTTATTCTCCTTCGATCTCGTCCGGCCTTCGAACTCGAGGCGAAGCTCGCGGTAGAAACTCAATCGTCGGGACGACGATCTCCGACGACGATCCTACGTTGTCCAGCCGTTTTAGCGCCATTCGTTCCCCTGCGAAATAATAGCACTGTCCAGAATCGCGGGCGAAACCGCCATTCGGTCGTCAGGACAAGCATTAAGAGCAGGCCAACGATTGAATCGGTGCGTTATAAGGCATTGGCAGAACCTTATAGCATTGACGTCAGTAGTTGAAGTTATAAGGTATTGGCAAACACTTATAGCGTAGATGGAATGAATGAAGTTGACTATCGCGAGGGCGCCACAGTCGCAAAGGAGCGGTGATGATGAAAGAGGTCGACATCAGCTATCGGACAATGTTCGCGGAGCTAACTCAGCGGACGTTGGACCCGCAATTTTCTGCGGATTTCCCCTTGGAGGGATGGTTTGTAACCGTAACCGTGAAGAACCGCGAGTACTGGTATTTTGACCTCCCAACGCCGGCGGGCAAAGACAAGCGAAGCTACATCGGCCCCGCTAGCGACGAAGCGATCACCGAGCGGGTGAAGGCGCACATGGAGATCAAGGACAACATCCGGGAGCGGAGGCGGATGGTCAGCACACTTCGCCGTGCTGGCCTACCTGGCCCAGACTCATTTGCCGGTAACGTCACAAAGGCCCTGGCCGACGCCGGCCTGTTCCGTCTGCGGGCCGTCTTGATCGGGTCGGTGGCATTCAGTACCTACGCAGGAATGTTAGGGGTCCGGCTGCCTGCAGCGTCCATGCAGACAGGCGACGCGGATTTCGCCCAAGATTTCGCGATCTCAGCCGAAGTCCAAGACAGCCTGCCGCCAATCCTCGACATCCTCCGGTCGGTGGATCCCGAATTTCGAGCGGTTCCGCACCAGGCTGACAAAGCCGAGGTGGTCGCGTTCGTGAACAGAAAGAGCTACCGGGTGGAGTTCCTGACCGGGAATCGGGGATCGGACGAATACACGGGCAAGCCGTCGCCAATGCCGGCTCTCGGCGGCGCGTCGGCGGAAAGCCTGCGGTTCCTTGACTACCTGATCTATGACCCTGTCCGCACGGTGCTACTCTTCCGTGAAGGCGTGAACGTTCTTGTCCCGGCGCCCGAGAGGTATGCCGTCCACAAGCTGATCGTCTCCTCCCGAAGGCATAGGGACGCGTTAGGACGCTTGAAGGCGGACAAAGACTTGTTGCAGGCAGCATTACTCTTCGAGGCCCTCAAGGAGACGCGGCATGGAGATGAATTGGCTGATGCTTGGGAAGAAGCATGGGAGCGCGGAGATGCCTGGAAGGAAGCCATCGTCAGCGGTCTATCGAGGCTGCCCAAAAACGGGGTGAAGGCTCTGGAAGGGGCCCTCGGTCCCGGCGTGGTCGAAGCCCTTCTGCAAAGGAGACCTCGGGGCAACTTGCCTGAATGATAGGCTGCTGGGACCAAACATCATCGTAAAATGGGGTTGGGTGGGATCCCGTCATGCTGAGTTTGGCACTAAGTTCACTTCATAGCGGCACATCGTATAGTGTCCTACTGGCTTGCAACTTTCATGCTGCCAGGCTGGTGCCGGAGCCTGGCCAGGCCAGCTACACGCTCCTCTCTCAAAACGAAAAAAGTCCGCCTCAGAGACGGACCAATTTCAATGCCTATTCGATGTTGCCTATCGCAACCCATTACTTATGCGACGGGGATAGAATGCACTACGATCGTTAAGCCTTCGCTAATGTACAAAAGGTTCTCACGGCGTCGTCCGCAGTAATGCGTCAGCTTAACAACACCCGCCGCATCATGCTAACGGGTTAGAATCATTGGCGCTTTCCATCCTGCCTTCGGGATCACCGACTAAAAGCTGAAATAGACGGTCACACCTGACCTACGATGATAGGGGTAGTAGTCGCGATAGCCGTACCGCGGATACCCGTAATAGCGCTCACGGTAGCAGTTCCCATAATAGCGGCACGAACGGTATGCGTACCGACGATTCCAATCCCGATCTGATCGCCAACGGCCATGGTGCCGGTTTTTGACCTGCACGATATCGCCGGTCTGCACCTGCTCTGCTTTCGGCATGTGGATGGGTGCGGCGTTTAGCGGTAGTGCAAAAGACGCAGTCAAGACTACTGCTACGAGCGCGGAGAAGAGTTTTTTCATGATCGCATCCTTCCAGGTTGCGATTCTGGGTTAACGGGCATTAACCTCCCATGAACATGCTCCCGCTACAGACTCCCTAAGAAGCTTCAGTTGGCGCGATTTGCTGGCGCAAAACAGGGTTCTCGAGATCCTACTCGCGTGCTACACGTCGCGATCGTTTGGGCAAAAAGCCTTTCCTCTGCGCAAAAACCTTTTCTATTTTAGGCATTCCTAATGTTCCGAGATACTCGTCAGCTACTTGCTTTCTCGGCTGCCATCGTTGTGCGCGCCCGCCGCCATGATGACGTGCCGTTCTGATTAACAGTCACCATTGGCCGACGCTGCGCGCCTTGGTAACGCTGCTACCTCTTTGCACCAGTCGACAGCACCCGGTGTGTTGCATCGTCAAGCGCGTTACTTGTTTGGACACCATCCTGCTTCAAGCCGTACGCGGTGTTGGCGCAACCGGATAGGCAGAGCAAGGCAATGCAGATTGGGACGCCACCGCGACCACTCCTCGGCTGCTGACGGTTATCGGACCATCGTAACCATGGCCCCAAGCTACCAGTTGGTGAGTGCCCCGTCCTCGCGATAGAAGATCGGCAGGCTGGTCTGCTCGAAAGGATAGCGAGAAAGGCCATCCCAATCGACTTCGAGACCGAGACCCGGCTCGTCTGAGGCGATCAGCCAGCCGTTTTCCCAGCGGTGCGAACTGGTGATCACGTCGGCGAGGCTCTCGCCCGGCCGGCGCGGCAGTTCCTGGACCAGCATGTTCGGCGTTGCCAGATTGAAATGCAGGCAGGCAGCGGTGGAAACAGGGCCGATCGGATTGTGCACGGCAATGTCGATAAGATGCGTTTCGCACCAGCCGGCGATCTTGCGCGATTCCGTGAAGCCGGCGGCGATGCACATGTCGATACGCGCATAGTCGATCAGTTCTTCTTCGATCAGGGCGCGGAACTGCCACTTGGTGCCCAACTGTTCGCCGGCAGCAATCGGCACGGCGGTCTGCTGACGTAGCCGGCGGTAGGATTCCGGGTTTTCGACGCGCAGCGGATCCTCGATGAACATCGGACGATAAGGCTCGACACCGCGGCAGAGGCGAACGGCGTCAGCGACGCTGGTGCGGGTATGGGCGTCGAAGGCCAGCTCGATCTTGGGGCCGAGTTCGGTGCGAAGAAGCTTGAAGGCTTCGATGCTCCAGTCGACCGCATGCCGTGGGGCATAAAGTGTGGCGCCGAACGGGCCGCTGTCCCAGCGCAGGCAGTTCCAGCCTTCGGCGGCGCGCTGGCGGGCGACACCCAGCAGTTCCTCCGGCGAGGCCGCCGCCATATGGCAATAGGTATCGACCTTGTCGCGGACTTTGCCGCCAAGCAGTTGGTAGACCGGCACGCCCAGCGCCTTGCCCTTGATGTCCCAGAGCGCGATGTCGACGGCGGCGATCGCCGAGGTCAGTACCTGGTTGGAGGGATGAAAGCCGCTTCGCCACATCAGCTGCCAGAGGTGCTCGGAGCGCATCGCATCCTGCCCGACCAGCAGCGGCGCCAGGGATTCGATCACGCCCGCGACGCCCAATTCGCGCGACGTCAGCCCGCCTTCGCCGATACCCACAATGCCCTCGTCGGTCTCGACCTTGACGAACAGCATGGTGCGCCATTCCTTGACGAGATAGGGGGTGACTGCAATGATTTTCATATCGCTATACTCTCGTTACGGGCGCTGCGGCCCTTTAGCCTTACCAATTGGTGACAGAGCCATCGCGCCGGCTGAGCATCGGCGCCTGCCAGAACTTGAAATCCTGCTTACGCACAAGTTCCTCATTGATCTCGATGCCGAGACCCGGTGCATCGGGAACGGGATAGGTGGCACGCTCCAGCCGCGGCTGCACCGGAAAGAGGTCGGAATTGTCGAAGCCAAGATGCTTCTCTGCGGGCGAAGAGCGGGTTTCCAGCCAGGAAAAGTTGGCGACAGCCGCCGCAAAATGCACTGTCGCTGCGGTGCAGATCGGGCCTAGCGGATTATGTGGCATCAGGTCGACATAATGCGCTTCGCTCCAGCCCGCGACCTTCATCGCTTCGGTGAGGCCGCCGACATTACAGACATCGATGCGGTTGAACTGGTGAATGTCGCGCTCGATGTAAGGGAGGAACTGCCACTTGGAGGCAAATTCCTCGCCGATGGCGAAGGGGATATCGGTCATCCGGCGCAGGGCTTCATAGGCTTCCGGCGCTTCGTCCCGGATCGGCTCTTCAAGGAAGTCGAGCGTGCCGCTCGGCATTTTCTGGCAGAAGCTGGCGGCTTCGGCGACTGACAGGCGATGGTGATAGTCGACACCGAGAACGACATCGGACCCCAGAGCCTCGCGCGCCTTCACGCACCATTTCGCCGTCGTTGCAATGTGCTCGCGCGGTTCGTAGATCGTCTCGTCGTGGCCGGAGGGGGAGAGCCGCATTGCGGTCCAGCCTTCTTCCATCAGCATCTGCGCCTGTTCGATCATCGCCTCGCCGGGCTCGCCCGAGGTCGTGGCGAATGTCGGAATGCGTTCGCGTTGCTTGCCGCCGAGCAGCTGATAGACCGGCACGCCGAGCGCCTTGCCCTTTATATCATAGAGCGCGATGTCGATGGCCGATTGGGCTGCCGCCAGCACACGGCCGCCTTCGAAATACTGGCTTCGATAGAGCTTCTGCCAGATGCCAGCGATGTTGAACGGGTCCATGTCGACGATGATTTCGGCAAAATGCTCGAGCGCGCCGACCACGGCCTTTTCGCGCCCGGTCAAGCCGCTCTCACCCCAGCCGAAAATGCCCTCGTCGGTTTCGACCTTCACCAGGAGCTGCGTGCGAATGCCGACCCAGACCGGGAAGGGGCGAATGGCAGTAATTTTCATGGGATGTCCTTGATGTCCGGGTACGGGAGGCGCTACCAGTGCCAGAGCGTGCCGTCCTCGAGACGGTTCACCGGCAGATAGGCGCGTTGATAGGGGTATTTTGTCGCCAGTTCCTCGTTGATGTCGACGCCGTGGCCATGCGCATTGCCCGGGTGCAACATGCCATCTTCGAGGGTCCAGGCGCTCGGGAACACTTCGAGGATTTCCGGTAGGTAGCCCGAGAATTCCTGGATGCCGAAATTGGGTGCCCAGAGATCGAGATGGAGGTTGGCGCCGAGGCAGATGGGCGACATGTCCATCGCTCCATGGCAGCCCGTCCGCACGGAATAGACGGAGGCGAAATCCATGACCCGGCGCATCGGAGTGATGCCGCCGGCATGCACCACGGTCATGCGGATATAGTCGATCAGCTGCTCTTCTATGAGCAGGCGGGCGTCCCAGATGGTGTTGAACACTTCGCCCACGGCCAAGGGCGTGGTGGTGTGCTTCCGGATCAGCCTGAAACCTTCCTGCAATTCGGCTGCAACCGTGTCCTCAAGCCAGAAGAGATTGTAGGGCTCGAGCGACTTGCCGAGCCGCGCCGCCTCGATCGGCGTCAGGCGGTGGTGGGTATCGTGGAGAAGATGGACATCCTCTCCGTAGGTCGCGCGCACCGAGTCGAACAGTTTCGGGACGTAGTTCAGATATTTGGGCGTCGACCAGACCTCTTCGCGCGGCATGGCGTCATCGGCGGCATTGGTCGTGACCGCGTATTTTCCGGTTCCGTAGACATTGGGAAGACTCGGAATGCCGGTCTGGCATCGGATCGCCTTGAACCCCTGATCGAGTTTCGCACCGACGGCCTCGACGCATTCGGCGATATCGGTTCCCTGGGCATGCGTGTAGCAGAGGACGCGGTCGCGCGAGGCGCCGCCGAACAGCTCATAAAGCGGCATGCCAGCCGCCTTGGCCTTGATGTCCCAGAGGGCCGTATCGATGCCTGAGATCGCGCACATCGTCACCGGGCCGCGACGCCAATAGGCACCGCGATAGAGATACTGCCAGATGTCTTCGATCTGGCGCGCATCGCGCCCGATCAGGCAGGGGATGATGTGTTCCTCGAGATAGGCGACAACCGACAGTTCGCGGCCGTTCAGTGTGGCATCACCGACGCCATAGAGGCCTTGGTCGGTCATGATCTTGACGGTGACGAAATTGCGTCCGGGCGAGCAGACGATGACCTTGATGTCGATAATCTTCACGAAAGAGCCTCCTGGTAACGGACGCGGTTTTCCAGGCGCCGGTCACGCGGATCGGGATGGGGAATGGCGGAAAGCAGTGCGCGGGTATAGGCGTGCTGCGGATTACCGGTGACATCGTCAGTCGTTCCGGTTTCGACGATACGGCCGCGATACATCACGGCAACCCGGTCGCACATGTAGCGAATGACCGACATGTCGTGGGAGATGAAGATGAAGGAGAGACCCATCTCGTCCTGCAGCTTCATCATCAGGTCCAGCATCTGGCTGCGCAACGACACATCGAGAGCCGAGGTCGCTTCATCGGCGATGATGAGGCGCGGCTTGACGGCGATGGCGCGGGCAATACCGATACGCTGGCGCTGTCCGCCGGAAAAGGCATGCGGATAGCGCTCGCGCCAGGAGGGTTCGAGGCCGACCTGCTCCATCAGGGCCGCCACGCGCGCATCCAGTTCCTTGCCGCGGGCGAGCTTGGCGAGCTTCAGCGGTTCGGCGATGATATCGGCAACGGTCTTGCGCGGATTGAGCGAACCGACGGGATCCTGGAAGATCATGCGGATATCGCGTCGCGCCGATTTCAGCGCTTCGCCCTGGGCCGAGCACAGGTCGACGATCGAGCCGTCGGCCCGGCGGAAATTCGCCGTTCCTTCCTGCGGATCATAGACGCGCAGCAGGCATCGGCCCATGGTCGTCTTGCCGGAGCCGCTTTCGCCGACGATGCCGAGGGTTTCGCCGGGGGAGACTGTCAACGAGACATTGTCCAGCGCCTTGAGGCCGCTTGGGAATGTCAGGCTCATGCCGCGGACGTCGAGCAGGGTGTCGGGGGCCATCGACACCGGTTCACGCTGGACCCGGATCTCGGCCTTGCTTTCGAGCTTCACCACGGAGCCGATCAGCATCCGCGTGTAATCATTTTGCGGGGCATGGAATATCTGGTCGACAGGACCGCGCTCCATCACCTTTCCGCGGAACATCACCAGCACTTCGTCGGCGATCTCCGCCACCACGCCCATGTCGTGGGTGATGAACAGCACCGCCATGCCGTGCTCTGCCTGAAGCCGCTTGATCAATGACAGGATTTCCGCCTGCGTGGTCACGTCGAGGGCGGTCGTCGGCTCGTCGGCAATGAGGATGGAAGGATTGCAGGCCAGCGCCATGGCAATCATCACCCGCTGGCGCATGCCGCCAGAGAACTCGAACGTATAGCGGTCGATCGCCTTTTCCGGGTTCGGGATCTCGACATGCTTGAGAAGTTCGATCACCCGGGCGCGGCGCTCCGCCTTCGGCGTGCCGAAATGAATGCGCAGGGATTCGCCGATCTGCTCGCCGATACGGTGGATCGGCGAGAGAGACGACATTGGCTCCTGGAAGATCATGGCGATCTCCCGGCCGCGGATGGCGCGGATGTCACGGCCGCGCGGGTCGAGCGTAGCTATGTCGACGCTGCTGCCGTCGGCATGCGTCAATTCGATCGAGCCGCCGACGATGCGGCCGGGACGATCGACGATCTGCAGCACGGCGCGCGCCGAGACCGACTTGCCCGAGCCACTCTCGCCGACCACGCAGAGCGTCTTGCCGCGATAGAGATCGAAGGACACGTCGTCCACGGCCTTGACCACGCCGGTACGCGTCGGGAATTGCACTTTCAGGTTCCGGACGCTGAGAACGGACTGATTATCGGGAATGGAAGTCATCAATGCGCCTCATACGGGTCGGCAGCGTCGCGCAGGCCGTCGCCCAGGAAGTTCAGGCTGAGGATGGAAATCACGATAGCCACGCCAGGCACGAACAGGAGCCAGGGAGCTTGCGAAACCGCGCGGATGTTCTGCGCTTCCTGCAGCAGGGTGCCCCACGAGACGATCGGCGGCTGCAGGCCGATGCCGAGGAAGGAGAGGGCGGTTTCGGCGAGGATCATGCTCGGTATCGCCAGCGTCAGCGTGGCGATGATGTGGCTCATGAAGGACGGCACCAGATGGTGAAAGATGATGCCGATCTCGCTCATGCCGTCGAGCCGGGCGGCAATGACGAAGTCCTCGTTGCGCAGCGACAGAAAGCGTCCACGGACTTCGCGGGCAAGCGATGTCCAGCCCAGAAGTGAAACGATAAGGGTGATGACGAAATAGGTCTGCAGCGGTGGCCAGGACAGCGGAATGGCGGCGGCGAGACCCATCCAGAGCGGAATGGTCGGGATCGATCGCAGGAACTCGATGACGCGCTGGATGACCGTGTCGGTGAGGCCGCCGAAGAAACCGGAAATGCCGCCGATGGTGACGCCTAGGATGAGGCTGAGAAACACCCCGACAAGACCGATGGACAGCGAGATGCGGGCGCCGTGTACCACGCGGGAGAAGATATCGCGGCCAAGCCGGTCCGCACCGAAGAGATACATGGAATCGCCGGGACCGGCGCCGATCATGCCCACGAGCTTGTGCTGCATGGGGATGAGACCCATGAGGCTATAGGGCTCAGAGGGCACGAAGAAGCCGACCTTTACCGGCTTTTGCGGATCCGGCGTGAAGACGCGCCGCATGGATTCGGTGTTCAGTTTCATCGCCAGGCCGTCCACATGGGGGGCGAACTGACCGTCGAGGAAAAGGCCGAGCGTCTGCGGCGGCGCATAGGTGAAGCGTGCGTTGGTCTTGTTCGGGTCATAGGGCGCGATGAAATCGGCCAGCGCCGCGACCAGATACAGGAACAGCACGAGGAAGAGGCTGACCACCGCGACCCGGTGCTTGATGAATTTCAGCCAGAACAGCTTCCATTGTCCGGCAACGGCGATCTCTGCATTGCGCGGATCAATGAGGGTATGGTCGATACCCGAGGATGGCAGTTCGGAAATTTCTGTGGTCATTGCAGGCGGATCCTGGGGTCGGTGATGGCCAGGAGCACGTCTGAGATCAACGTGCCGATGACGGTCAGTACGGAGATGAGAAGGATCAGCGAACCGGCGAGATACATGTCCTGGGACAGCAGCGCCCGCAGGAGCAGCGGCCCTGTCGTCGGCAGGCTCATGACCACCGAGACGATGATTTCGCCCGACACCACGGCCGGCAGGATCCAGCCGAGCGTCGAGATCAGCGGATTGAGCGCCATGCGCACTGGATAACGCAGCAGCAGTTCGAGCTCGGACATGCCCTTGGCGCGCGCCGTCGTGACATAGGGGCGGTGCAGTTCGTCGAGCAGGTTCGCACGCATGATGCGAACCAGGGCGGCGAGGCTGCCGATGCCGATGACGAAGACCGGCAGCCAGACATGGGAGGCGAAATCCCACAGGCGCCCGAGGCTCCAGGGGGCATCGGTATATTGCGGCGAGAACAGTCCGCCGACGCTCAGCCCGAAATAGCTCGACAGCACGTACATCGAAACCAGCGCCAGAAGGAAGTCCGGCACCGCCAGCATGAAGAAGGCGATGAAGGTCAGGCTGTAGTCGGTGATGGAATATTGCCGCACGGCCGAGATGATGCCGATCGGGATCGCCAGTGCCCAGACGAAGCAGAGCGTCAAACAGGCAAGCAGGAAGGAGAAGCCGAGCCGTCCCCAGATGACCTCGGTCACCGGGCGGTTGAGTTCGAAGGAGATGCCGAAATCGCCGTAGAGGACGATGCTGGACACCCACTTCAAATACTGGATGTAGATCGGCTGGTCGAGGCCGAAGCGCTCGCGCAAAGCCGCCACGGTGCCCTCTTCGACGGCACCGCCCTGGCTCGCGAGGTCGGCCATCAAAGTCGAGAGATAATCGCCCGGCGGCAACTGGATGATGATGAACGCGACGATCGAAATCGCGATCAGCGTGGGAATGGCAAAGAGCAGGCGTCTGAGGATGAAGGTAAGCAGCTTTGCCTCCACTGAGTCATGTCAGGAAAGAACGGGGTGGCGGTCTCGCCACCCCGAGGGCTGGGAGGAGCCTTATTCAGCCCGGTCGAAATACCACTGGGTCAGCGTCGGAGCCGGATGCCAGAGGTTGCCGGTGATCGGGATGCCCTGCACGACATTCTTGATGTCGTTGTTGACGAGCATGTATTTCGGCATCGGACGCGAGATGCCGATGGTGAAGAGGTTGTCCGCGCTGATGGCGAGAAACTCCTTCATCTTTTCCAGACGATCCTTGTCGGTGACGGCGGCCTTGACGGCGTCGTAGGCAGCATAGGCATCCTTGACGCGCTGGGGAGGCTCTTCACCTGTCTTCGGGTCGGAATACCATTCGGACCACTTCGAAGCGAAGAAGATGTCCGCCTTCTGGAACGGGATGTAGCAGCGTACATCCGTATAGGCTTCGGACAGACCGCCGACGCAGTTCCAGATGTAGGCATCCTGCTCGTTTGCGTACCACATGGTGTTGAGACGCGCGCGGTCGGTGGTGCGGATCTGGATGTCGATGCCGACGTCGACAGCGTAGCGCTGCACCATCTGCATGATATCAGGGTAGGACAGACCGAAAACGTCGGCGACCATGAAGTTGATGGTGAAGCGCTTGCCATCGGGGCCGAGGCGGAAGCCCTGGGCATCCTTCTCCGGCATGATCTTGTCGAGCATCTGATTGGCGAGGGCCGGGTCGTACTGCGTGTACTGGGTCGACATCGTCTCGTTGTAGAGCTCATGCTCCGGCTGCGGCGCTACCTGCGAAGGAGCACCCTGACCTACGTAAACCAGATCGATGATCTCCTGCCGGTTGATCGCGTGGCTCATCGCGATGCGGAAGTCCTTGTTGTTGAAGATCTTATTCTTCACAGGATCCTTAACGTTGAGGTTGAGCAGCAATGTCGCATCGTTGGCCGGCAGGTCCTTGACGTCGACGAAATGGTACTTGCCCGTCTCCTGGCCGTCGAACAGCACCGACTTGTAGGTCGAGTTGTTGATGTGGCGGAAGGCGAAGTCGAGCTCACCGCTGGTCATGCGCAGCAGCATGAGCTGCGGGTCGTCGAGCTTGGCCCAGGTGACACGATCGATATAGGGCAGCTGATTGCCTGCCGTGTCGACCTTCCAGTAGTAGGGGTTGCGCACCGCTTCCACCCGGTCGCTGTCGGCATAGGGAACCGTCAGGACATAGGGATTGAGGGTCGGCAGGTCGAGGTTCTGCCAGTAGGCCGGCTGGAAGCTGACCGAAACCTTGGAGTTGAACAGCGCCACCCAGTCGGAAGCGGTCGCATTGCCCTTCAGCAGGGCTGGAATGCCTTCTGCATTGTACTTCTCGTGGAACTGCTTGAGATAATGCTTGGGATAGATGATCGGCAGGTGGCCCTGGCCATAGGCCAGCTGCTGCAGGAACAGGCCATATGGCGAGGCGAACTTGAACTCGACCGTCCGGTCGTCGATCTTGGTGACGACAACAGGCTTGCCGCCGACGACGAAGATCGGGTTCTTGTCGGGGCTCAGCGCCGGGTTCATGAACACGTCTTCATACCAGAACATGATGTCATCGGCAGTGAAGGGCTGGCCATCAGACCATTTCAGGCCTTCGCGCAGGCGGAACTTGTATGTCGTGGCATCGTCGGACGCGATGACTTCCTCGGCCAGCGACGGAACGACCTTCGTCCAGTCCGGCGTCCAGCGCACCAGAAGCTCGTTGGCGATGGTGCGCGTCAGATTGTAGTGGTCGCCATTGGCAAGAATAGTGGTGCGCAGCGTGCCGCCATATTTGCCGACGCCATCGACCATCGTTTCCTTGTAGGGGTTGGCCGGCAGTCGCTTGTCGACGGGCGGCAATTCACCTGACTGGACGCGCGCGTCCAGCATCGGCGCCTGATGGAAATCCTGCGCCCACGCCATGGAGCTTGATGCCATCAAGGCGGCAAACAGAGATGCAGCCGCGAGTTTAGCGAGGCCGTTCCCGGCCAATTTCAAAGACATGTCTCCTCCTCCGCCGACGGTAGCTGTCGGCCCCCAATAGGACTTTCTTGATTGCAGAAAAGTCCTCTTTCTCCATCGAACTTTTCAGCTTTCTAATGCGCTGATGCGTGATCCTTTTCAGATTGTACATTATCTGTCAATATCAGAGTAATATTTTGCAATTGGCGTACGACACAGATTCGCTTAAGACTAGCCCATGAGTTCAATCCTTCCCTCACCGCCCCCACCCTCTTTGCTGACCGCCGAACCCTACGCGGAGGTAAGCATCTACGATCAGATCCTGCGTGATATCCTTGAGGGACGGCTCGAGGCCAACGAGCGGCTGAAGGTGACAGCCCTCGCCAGCCGCTACGGAACCAGCACCAATCCGGTGCGCGAGGCGCTGCAGCAATTGCGGGGTGAAGGCTACGTGATCATCACGCCCAATCGGGGCGCCCGGGTTCGCCCCATCGATGAGGATTTCGCCCGTGACATCTACGAGGTCGAGGCGCTGATCGAGCCCTATCTGACAGCCTGGTTCGTCAGCATCGCCACGGACGAGGCGATCAAGAAGCTGGAAGCGGTTCAGGATGAGATCGAGGCGCTGGGCTTCGAGGATCCGCTGCGCCACTCCGAGCTCGACACGCGCTTCCACCAGATCGTCTACGACGGCCACTATAACCGCCACGCCGCCGACCTCTGGTGGCGGCACCGCGAAATCCTTCGGGCCATCGCACGGCGCTTTCCCTACTCGATGGTGCGGCGCAAGGAAATCCTCACCGAGCATCGCCAGATCATCGAGAAAATCAAGGCGCAGGACGCTGCCGGGGCGGCCGAGGTGGTGCGCACGCATATCCTGGGTTCGGGACGCCATATCGTGGAACACATGCGCGCCGCCCGAAACCGCAAGCTGAGCGCGAACGCTACAAGATCCTGATCGGCACGGTGATTCCGCGGATTGCCTTCTGGAACTCGACGGCGATTTCGGCGCTATTCTCGAAACACTCGATGAGCCTTGGCGTAGCGGACGATACCGTCGTCGTGTTCTCCGGTGACAACGGTCCGCAAGAACTGGAGCCGTGGCGCGGCCACCCTGGCTTCTTAGACGGATCATACTTTACCGGAATGGAGGGGTCGCTTCGAACGCCTTGCCTTATTCGATGGCCGGGACAGGTCCCAAGCGGCAGACAAAGCAACGAGGTGGTTCACATCACCGACATGTTCACGACCCTGCTGAGTTGGGCGGGGCTCCGGTCCCCCCTCTGGCCGGGTGGTCGACGGTATTCATCAGCGCAGCAAATCTGCGCGAGAGGGATTTCCATTCTGGATGGGAGACGTGCTGTACGGAGTGAAATGGAAAAACTTCAAAATGGCGATGTACACGTAGCGAACGTCGCTGGGACCCTCACTCAAGCTTGCCAGCCCGCATATCATCAATCTGCTCGTCGACCCGAAAGAGCGGAACGCCATCGATCTGCCTTACATCCACTCCTGGACAGCCGTTCATTCGGACGGATTCTAAAGGATTTTGCCGCCAGTGTTCGTCGGGAGCCCCTCATCACAGCAGGTTCGCCACTCGCCTTTGTACCGTAAGCCCACGGTGAAGGCCGTCTTGCGATGACGGTCTGCTGACTGTGAGTCCTAGAGCGTTTCATCTTTTAACGGAACCATATCCGGCATTTTCGAGATAGTTCTGGCATTCGGCGGGCTGGATGGTTTCGACCAGCCTGCCAATATACCGCCATGTGTCGTGGACGGTGCGCTTTTGTGCATTTCTCATCCAATGTTTGATCTTGGAGAAGGCCTGTTCGATCGGATTGAGGTCTGGCGAATAGGGCGGCAGGAACCAGAGCCGCGCACCGGCGGCTTTGATCAATTGACGGATGGTTGCGGACTTGTGGCTGCCGAGATTGTCCATGACGACGATGTCGCCTGGCTTGAGCACCGGCACCAACTGCTGCTCGACATAGGCGCGGAAGCACTGGCCGTTCATCGGTCCATCGAGACACAGGGTGCTGTAAGCCGATCGTTTCTCAAGGCGCCCAGGAATGTCAGCGTGCGCCAGTGGCCATGCGGTGCAAATGCCCGCAGTCGCTTGCCTTTTGGCCCCCAGCCCCTGATCGGCGACATGTTGGTCTTGATCCAGGTCTCATCAATGAAGACCAGCCGTTCGGGATCGAGATGATTTTGCAGGGCCTTCCACCGCTGTCTTCTGCGAGCGACATCGGCACGAGCCTGCTCAAGGGCGAACAGTGTTTTTTTTGAAGCGCAGCCCTTCGCTGCGAAGGAATTCCCAGATCGTATTGTGCGAGACGGAAATCCCCCGCTCGGACAGCTC
The DNA here is from genome assembly GCF_019511525.1 of Rhizobium cauense. Classification (GTDB taxonomy): domain Bacteria; phylum Pseudomonadota; class Alphaproteobacteria; order Rhizobiales; family Rhizobiaceae; genus Rhizobium; species Rhizobium cauense. The sequence goes on from NZ_JAEUAT010000014.1 coordinate 67,573, forward strand.
CGCCTTCAGGCCATGGAGTGTCAGGTGCGGGTTCTCGGCGAGCCGTTGCACAATGACATCACGATGCGGTTCGAGTATCCGCTTGCGATGGCCGCCCATCTTGCCGGGATGAACCGATCCGGTCGCACGATGACGCTGCGACCATTTCACGACTGAAGACGCGGCAACTTCAAACCGCATCGCCACTGAACGAACGCTTTCGCCACTCAGTACGGCGGCAACAACGCGCTCGCGAAGATCATTCGATATCGGTGCGGTCATCGGATGCTGGCCTCCATCCAGCCAGCATCAATGAATCAGAACAAAACTGATTTGATGTTGTGGAACGGCTCTGCTCCCACCCTATCCTGAAAAGAGGCCGAGCATCCTGTTCGGTAAACAGCTTGGAGCGTTCTTATGACTTTGATCACGACAATCGGTCTCGACACGGCCAAACAAGTCTTTCAGTTGCATGGAGTAGACAACGAAGGGACGACAATCCTTCGTAGGCAGCTTCGACGCTCTGAGGTTTTGAGGTTCTTCAGGAAGATCCCGTCGTGTGTCGTTGGATTGGAGGCGTGCGGAGGCGCTCATTACTGGGCACGAGAGATCAAGGCTCTCGGACATGAAGTTCGGTTGATCCCACCTGCTTACGTGAAGCCCTATGTCAAAAGAGGCAAGAATGACGCGGCAGACGCTGAGGCGATATGCGAAGCTGTAGGCCGACCGTCGATGCGTTTTGTGCCGCTCAAGACCGTCGGCCAGCAAGCGACGGCTATGCTCTTGAAGGCAAGAGACCTGCTGGTTCGGCAGCGCACCCAAACGATCAACGCTTTGCGCGGTCATCTTACCGAAGGGCATTACCACATCCAGAGGTGTGGGAAAGATCGACGACCTTGCCGCCATCGTCCGTGACGAGGATGATGCCCGCTTGCCGCCCTTGGCCCGCATCGCCCTGTTGCCCCTGACCCATCAGATAGAGGCCTACACGTCGGAGATCGTTAAGTTGGAGAAGCACATGATCCGCGAAAGCCGACAGGATGCGACATTGAGCCGGCTGACCTCAATTCCAGGTGTGGGTCCAATCACTGCCAGCTCCATCGCGGCATTTGTACCCGACCCAAAGGCCTTCAAGTCTGGGCGTCATTTTGCGGCTTGGATAGGCCTGACCCCGAAATCAAATTCCACAGGCGGGAAAACCAGATTGGGAAGAATCTCAAAAATGGGAAACCCGGTCTTACGATCTCTTTTGGTTGTGGGAGCGTCCGCCGTTATCCAGCACGCACGTCGAGGCGCAAAGGCCTCAGCCTGGCTAACTGAGTTGCTGAGGCGCAGGCCATATAAAGTCGCCGCCATTGCGCTGGCCAACAAGATGGCCCGCATTGTTTGGGCTCTTCTAGTGAGAGGTGGTCAATTCCATAGCACGGCGAACGAAACGATGGCGGCCTAGGACCGAATGCAGATCGCTTGTCGTCGCTGACAAGCTGAGGCCCAAGGTGCAAGATCAATGATGACCCCGAGGAAAGACATCCGGATTGGATCAAGACCGTGATTCCCAACGTGCTTCGAGCTCGCTGATTTGTTTAGGTCACTCCAGTCGCGAACGTCATCAAGGCCAGTAGCCCAATTGCTGCGCGAAAAGGCCGGACATATGGGCGCACCAGCCCTCGGAATATCAACGATTGAACACCTTGACCGCAGAGCCGTTCCACATATGGGAATCGCTGTCGATTCAGAAAAACACGGAAACGCTCTAGTGGTAACACTAAAGCGTATCGCATCTTACGTGATTCAGGGTTGAACTAAGCCGCTAATCGCGGCGGATTTGAGCTGACTTTGAGAATGGCCTCTTGGCTGAGAGGATGAAGGTGTTGCGAACCCACCTTCCGACAGGAGACCCAGATGGCCGAGATAAGCCCTCTACGGCGCCGGATGGTCGAGGACATGACAGTCCGCAATCTATCACCGGCCACCGTTATGATATCGCGGAGTTTAACGTCCTACCGATCGGCTGTAACGGCCGGGGAAACTTTGTCCGCTATTCCGCGCCCCGGCCTGGCTAAAGACCGTGCGATATCGACGATGTCGTCACGGGAAGCTGTTGGATCCTCCTTATTCCAGGCAACACCAAGCCCGATCCGGAAGTCGATCCCCCTCACCTTCTTGAGCTCAAAGGCGCGGTTCGGCAGCTCAAGCGTCCATTCCGGCGCAAAGCCGATGCCAAGACCGGCCGAGACCAGTGATACCAGCGACCAGGTGTCATCGCAGGAGTAGGCGATGTTCTTGGTCAGGTCGTATTCCTCGAACTTCTCATTGAAGTACCGTTCCGTGAACGACAGGTTCTGCCGGTTGAAGGCGATGATCTTCTGGTCGCGCAGATCATCGATCGAAATGTCATCGCGCTTTGCCAGCGGATTGGAATGGCCAACGGCCAGATAGTAGCGCTCATGGGCAATCGAGAAGAAGCGCAGTGAGCCGATGTTTTCCACCGGGCGGATGAAGCCAAGATTGATCTGGCCACTCTCCAGGTTGCGGATGATGTCGCCGGTATTGCCCGATGAGATATGGATGCGGACATCGGGGAACTTGCGGGCGATCTTCGACAGGAATGTCGGCAGCATGCCGATGGTGGCGGGATAGACGGTGCCGATCCTGATCTGGCGGATGCGGCTACCGCCGGCCGCCCTCGTCAGCTCGGTGCCGAGCTCGACCTCGCTGAGGATACGCACACAGCGATCGTAGAACGTCTCCCCTGCCCTGGTCAGTTCGACCCGTCTGGTCGAGCGGATGAAGAGCGCGCAGCCAAGCTCCCGTTCCAGCGACATGACATGATTGCTCAGCGCTGGCTGGGCAATCCGCATCTTGGCTGCCGCCCTGCCGAAGTGCAGTTCCTCGGCCACTGCCTTGAAGTACGAGAGTTGGCGCAATTCCATAGACCACCTCCGACGCACGTGCCCTTTATTGCAACGATGCCTCGCAAAAGATAAGTTAGAGCGTCCTATCACGCGTCTGTTTTGTTTTCAATACTCAACTTTCTAAAAACGAAAGTTTTATGCTAAAGCCACCTCAATGTCGCGCCGCCAGAGCGCTTTTGGACTGGACCCAGAATGACCTTGCTGGGCGGACAGCAATAAGCGCGGTCTCCATACGCGCATTCGAGAAGGGCGGCGAAATGCGTGAAAGCAATCTCCGCCTCCTGAAATTGACTTTCGAAGCAGCGGGTGTCGTTTTTCAAGATGAAGGCGAAATGTCTTCAGGGGGGATCGGAGTGCGGCTACGATCACGCGATGAAGGTGCGCGCTGATGCGCGTGTTTAGGCTCCACGCTCGACCCTCCGGCCCAACAAAAGCGCGTCCTGCGAAGAACCACCTTCTCCGGCATGCCCCGCCAGAGGCGCTCCGCGCGTCAACAATGAGTACAAAAGGACAATCTGTAACGTCTGATGAAGGTGCGACCAGTCAACGCTGTGCGGCGCTGGGCTCGTATAGGCGGCATGGACGTGCCTGACATACGCCCCAAGAAGCAAGCCCGGCTATGCCTGTCGTTGATGCTCTTGCCCCTTCCGTGGGCCGAAACAAAACAGCCTCCAAACGCAGGAACGAGGCACTACCGACGTTTTAGGCTAGTGAACAGCAACCGATGTCGGCGCATTGACATGAGCGACGGGCACACCAGGAAACCGAGCAATAAGCATCCCGGTGAGTTCTTCTTGCGTACGATGACCGCGGTTGAAAAGGTCGACTGCGGCGCTGCAGATGACTTCCGACGTCCTGTCATCTGGCTTAGCCTTGTAATGTCGGTACCACGACTGAACGGAAAGCGAGAGTACGGCCAAATCGGCTTCCAGGATACTCGTGACTAGCATTCCTCATCTCCCCCAAGAAACAAACGTTGATGCTGAGCCCGGACCTGTAGCGAGCGCGCCGGTCCCCAGCCGATTGATTGGCACCGCCAGACGATCTGGCGTCTATTACGAAGCGACCGTCTGTCCTCCATCGTTCGCAAGATGCGCAACAATAGCGCGCCGGATTTCGGTAACCGTATCGAAGAGCCTGTTGTCCAGATCAATGACACTGAATCGGACAGCGATGAACTTCAGACGGCTTTCTACGGGAACAGCGATCCCGACTTCCTGACCGTTGAATATGACAGCCTGTTTTTGCATGGCAAACCCCGAGTACACACTTATCGTGCGGACCATAAGCAATTTTCGGTGATGGATTTACGACGTGTCAGAGCGACGATGCGGCTCGATATAGGGTCGAAACGCAATGGCACACTCGCCGCAAATTGGCGAAGAAACAAAGTCGCTGAAGCAACGTCTTATCCTCCCTCGAGCGTGGTCATCGACGCCGAGCCCAAGCATCAAGTTTTGATGTAGGGTACCTCTCCCACGAGAAAACGTATTCGAGAAAATCTCGGCAAGCAACTGATTTTTGAGATTTTTTAGCGTTTTGAATAATATGATAATTCCCGCACTTGCGAAGCGGAAAATGACGTACGTGCGTCGCTTCGACGGATGACAACGTCGCCTGGACGGTTACACGGGACGGGTCGACGCCACTCACCGAGTGAAGCTTCTGACTAAGCCGTGCGACTTCAACTGAGTGTTCCGATTTCAAGGGTCTGGCAACCCTGCAAATTGATGGAGCCTTCCGTTGCCGCGGCGAAGACAGCGAGCAAACGCACCCGCGATCAACACGGCCATCCCCTTGGAAAATTGGGGGCTCGAAAGGACCTCTGCGACGAGGATGTGATCGTGCGCCGTCTATTTCGGTTATCGACTGGCGTCCAAGGACATGCCAGCGGATCGCAAACCACTTCCCTCAGGCCTAAAACTCAACCGCATCTACCAGTATTGACGAAAGTCGCCAGTCGCAGACTGCAGGAGAGTGAGCGGATAACGGCCAGGGTGATGAACCAGGGCAGTCATATTGATCGGCCGGTCCCGCTCGTCAAAGGCAATTTGGTCGACAGTGAGTACGGCTGAAGGTGAGGCAAGTTCAAGCATCGCAGCCTCGTCTGAACTGGCCAGGCGTGCGCTGAGTGTCGTCTGCCCCCGTCGCGGCTGGATACCATAGACTTCGCGCAACTCGGCATAGAGCGATCGGTTTGCGACCGTCCAGTCCATGCCTGTCAGTCCCGGCGCGCGGGAGGCTGATATCCAGTCGGTCTGGAGCACGACAGGCACGCCGTCCAGCAGTCGAAGGCGCGATAGCACGATCACATCCGACCCGGGAGGAAGGAGCAGCGGCCGCGTGATGTCGAGAGAGGCTTTGATCACCTCCATCGCTAGGAGGCGATGTCCCGGTGCACGACCGCTTGCCATTGCGGTGCTGGTAAAGCTTCTGAGAACCTCGAGCTCAAACCCCCCACCGTTTTCCGCAACATACAGGCCCTTGCCCGGCTGGCTTTGGACAACACCCTGGCGGATCAGTTCGCGCACCGCGTGGCGCACTGTGATGCGACTGACATCGTAGAGTGAAACGAGTTCCCGCTCGGAGGGTAGCTTGCCGCGCAATGGCACCTTCCCTTCCCGGATGGTCGCCAGCAGGTCTTCATAGACCTGCTGATGAAGCGGACGAGGATCGGTCCGATCGATTGCTGCGTGCCTTTGCTTCGCTGCCACCGGCTGACGGCTTGTCACGTTGCGCTGCTCCCTGCGTCGGTGCCTGTTTGTGCTTTCGCATCTTTGCCCACAAGAGACAGAAGAGTCCAGTTGACATGACTGGTCATAACCAGTCCTATTAGGCTCAGGAACCATAGAGTTCCCCACAGCTCAAGTGTGATAAAGACAGGAACAGCTCATGTTGAAGAAATGCCTTACTGCGGTTGCAGTCTATGCCGGCCTTTGGGCCAGTGCCGCGCATGCGGAAAGCATCTCCGTTTTCTGCGCACCGACTGAGTTCGAACTTTGCACCAAGGTTGCCGACGCCTGGAAGGCGAAGACCGGCAACGAAGCAAAGATCAACAAGATGCCGGCCCTCCTCGACGACGCGATTCCGCTTTACCAGCAATTGCTGGCGGCGAAGTCCAAGGACATCGACGTCCTGTTTCTCGACGTCATCTGGCTTGGGATGTTCAAGGCCAACCTGCTTGATCTGAAGACTATGATTCCTGCGGCCGATCAGGACAAGCACTTCGCCTCTACACTCAACGCCGCCAAGCTGGATGACAACCTGGTCGCGATGCCAGCCTATATGGACGTCGGCCTGATGTTCTACCGCAAGGACTTGTTGGAAAAGTATGGCAAGCAGCCGCCGAAGACCTGGGATGAGCTCGCTGCCACCGCAAAGGATATTCAGGACAAGGAGCGCGCGGCCGGCAACGCCAAGATGTGGGGCTACGCCTGGCAAGCAAAAAGCTATGAAGGCCTGACCTGCGATGCGATCGAGTTGATTGCATCGAACGGCGGCGGCACGATCATCGCGGACGACGGCAAGGTGACTATTGACAACCCGCAGGCAGTTGAAGCGATCGAAAAGGCCAAGGGTTGGATCGGGTCGATCAGCCCGGAGGGCGTTCTGAACTACGACGAGGAAGCATCGCGTGCCGTCTTTGAATCGGGCGACGCCGTTTTCCACCGTAACTGGCCCTACGTCTGGGGCACGTCCCACAAGGAAGGCAGCTCGATCATCGACAAGGTGGGCGTCATGCCGCTTCCGGTCGGCAAGGACGGTCAGAAATCCAGCGGATGCCTTGGGCCGATGTACTATGGTGTCTCCAAGTACAGCGCCAAGCCTGAGGTCGCTGCCGATTTCGTGAACTTCATCACCGGTCCTGACATGCAGAAGATGCGTGCAGTAGAAGCAACCCTCAACCCCTCGATCCAGGCGCTCTACAGCGATCCTGAAGTTCTGGAAAAGATCCCCTTCCTGAAAGACAACCAGCAAGCGTTCGCCGATAGCGCCGTGCGTCCGTCCGGCTACACCGGCACAAGCTACAACCGTGTCTCACAGGCCTTCTACCGCGCCACGCATGACATGCTGTCCGGCAGCGGCGATGCGAAGGACGGCTATGCTTCGCTCGCCAAGCGCCTGGAAAAACTCAAAGAGAGCCGTTGATTAAAGGAAAGATGCGGGAGCGTTGCTCCCGCATCTTGTGCAGCCGGCGCTCCGCGCCGGTCGAGCCCCCATGCGCAAGCCAAGGTGAACGATGGCATCGGTTTCGATGGAGTCCGTTTCGAAGAACTTCGGAACACACAGTGTTATTCATGATGTAGACCTGAAGATCGACGATGGTGAATTCGTTGTCTTCGTCGGCCCCTCCGGATGCGGAAAATCCACGCTGCTGCGCATCGTGGCAGGCCTGATCTCCGCCTCCTCAGGAACGGTCAAGATTGGTGGCGACGATGTCACCGATGTCCCCGCCTCCAAGCGCGGGGTGGCTTTCGTGTTTCAATCCTATGCGCTCTACCCGCATATGACTGTCGCCCGCAATATTGGTTTTGCGCTCGAGACCATGGGCATCCGACGCGAAGCGATTGCTCAGAAGGTGCAGCAGGTTGCCCGCATGCTGAAGGTCGACCATCTGCTTTCCAGGCGGCCGAGAGAGCTGTCCGGCGGCCAGCGCCAGCGTGTTGCGATCGGCCGGGCATTGGTGCGGCAGCCCGAGATATTCCTGTTCGATGAACCGCTCTCCAATCTCGACGCGGATCTGAGAATGGAAATGCGTATGGAGATCGCCAAGCTTCATGCGGATCTCAAGACAACGATGATCTACGTGACGCACGATCAGTCAGAAGCCATGACGCTTGCGGACCGGATCGTTGTTCTCAATCACGGAAGGATCGAGCAGGTCGGCACGCCTTCGGAGCTTTACCGTCAACCTGGCAATCGGTTTGTCGCAGGGTTTATCGGCAGCCCGCGCATGAATTTCCTTGCTGTCGAGACACGAGCATCCTCTGGCGCCGAGCAAATCGTGGGGCCCGGCGGGCTGGCCATAGCGCGCCAGCAAAGCGATGGAGTGCCGGTTGGTGAAATCGGCATTCGCCCGGAGGCGCTGCGCCTCGTGCCGTCTGGAACCGGTCGCCTAGATTGCGTTCTCGAGCGCATCGAGGACCTTGGACATGAACACTTCGCCTATTGCCGGGTTGGGGACAGTTCGATCTGGGTTGTTCGCCTACCTGCCGCCCCCAGTAGCGACGCTATAGGCAAGCCAGCTGCACTCGCCTTCGATGACCATGCGGTGTTTCTCTTCGCCGCCGACGGCAGGAGACTTTTGCCGGCGATCGAGGCGCCAGGCACAATGAGGGCCCTCCCATGAGCGCGCGCCTTGCCCGCCGCGATCACCGTGCTGCCTGGCTCTTCCTGGTACCGGTCATTGTCTCAATGCTCATTGTCGCCGTCTGGCCATTGGGGCGGACATTCTTCTTCGCCTTTACAGATGCCTATCTCGACGACCCCAGCGTCTACTCCATGGTCGGCATCGACAACCTGATCGAGGTTTTCAGTGACCACACTTGGTGGATTGCCGTCAGGAACACACTGACCTTCACTATCATATCTGTAGCAATTGAAACAGCGCTTGGACTGGCAATCGCCCTTCTCATCAACGAGGCGATACCCGGCCGCGGACTTGCACGCGCAGCCATCCTGGTTCCCTGGGCGATCCCCGTCGTGGTCTCGACCAAGATCTGGGAATGGATGCTGAACGACCAGTTTGGTGTCATCAACAAGATGCTGGAAGCCCTTGGTGTCATCGATCATGGTGTCGCCTGGACGGCGAGCGGTTCGTTGATCATGGGTGTCGTCATCTTCATCGATGTTTGGATGACCACCCCGTTCATGGTTTTGCTCATCCTCGCAGGGCTTCAGATGATTTCCCAGGAAATCTTCGAAGCCGCCGAAGTCGATGGCATTCCGACCTGGAAACGCTTCTGGTCGATCACCCTCCCAATGCTGCGGCCGGCAATCGGAGTGGCTGTGCTATTTCGCGTGCTCGATGCGCTTCGCATGTTCGACCTTTCCTACGTGCTTGCTGCAAGCAACGAAAAGGTCATGACGGTGTCGATCTACGCACGCGACCGCCTCATCAGCTTCCAGGAACTCGGTGTCGGTTCGGCGGCCTCGACCTGGGTCTTCCTGCTGGTTGCCCTGGTGGCGATCATCATTATCGGCGCCTTGCGCCTCGACAAGGCAGCGGGGCACTGACCATGACTGACATTGCTCTAGCTCGCCCTGTCCGCAAGTCCAGCGCCTACTACAGGGCGCGACGCCGAGCGCTTCGGGCGCTGCAAATCTTTGCTCTATTGCTGGTGCTGATCTACACGCTGTTCCCATATTACTGGGCTTTCGTTTCGTCGACGAAGCAGGGCGCAGCGCTCTATCGGTCGGTACTTCTGCCAGCGCTCGACTTCACCTACTATCGACAACTGATCGACAATCCGGTGTTCATGGGATCACTCCTGAACTCCGCCTATGTCGCGGTCTCGACAACCTTCCTGTCCCTGGTGATCGGCATCAGTGCGGCCTATGCACTCGGACGCATCGACTTTCCACAGCGGCGCGCCGTCCTGATGGTTATCCTGATGATCTCGATCTTTCCACAGGTCGTCGTGCTTTCAGGCATGTTCGAGCTCATCAACTGGCTTGGGCTCTTTAACCGTCCAAGCGCGCTCATACTGACCTATCTTCTGTCAACGGTGCCGTTCACGACCTGGATTCTGACAACCTTCATTCGCGAGTTTCCACGCGAGTTGGAGGAGGCCGCGATCATCGATGGCTGTTCGCACCTTCGCATCCTTCTGAAGATACTGCTGCCGCTGATGGGACCATCACTTGCAAGCACGGGTATCCTGGCCTTCATACTGGCGTGGAACGAATTTCTCTTTGCCCTGACGTTTACGCTGACGGACGAGAACCGAACCGTGCCGGTCGCGATCGGTTTGATTGCCGGCACCAACCGTTATGAATATCCCTTCGGACAGATCATGGCTGCCTCGGTGACTGTCACGTTGCCGCTGATAGCAGTTGTACTGATCTTCCAGCGCCGCATCGTTGCTGGCCTGACAGCCGGCGCCGTCAAGGGGTGACCATCAAAGGACCAATTTCATGGACATGCTTGTCAAACTCTACGATCTCACGACGGATGTTTCCCTTGACGCGAAAATGCAACGGCAAGGCATTACGATCCGCCGCGTCCTGCCACCTGAACTGAAGGCCCTGACCGATTGGATCACCCCCCGCTTCGGCGCTGGGTGGTCTTCCGAAGCAACCGCAGCCACTATGCGCCAGCCACCGACCTGCTTTATCGCGATCCAGAGCGGCAAGCTGATCGGCTTCGCCTGCCACGACGCAACAGCAAAGGGTTTTTTCGGGCCGACGGGCGTCGACACTGCTGCCCGCGGCCAGGGTGTCGGCCACGCACTGCTTTTGACGACGCTCCTCGATATGTACGCACAAGGATACGCCTATGGCGTGATCGGCGGAGCCGGGCCCATGGATTTCTACCGCCGGAGCGTTGGCGCCATTCCAATCGAAGGGTCGGTCCCCGGAATATATCGGGGAATGTTGTCTGAGGCAGAGCCGGATGAAATCTCGCAATCACACAGTTAGCCGTGGTCGAAGCGATCCCGCCGGTCGGTGCTCTCATTATCTGTTGCAAGGGGGACTGCTTTAAACACGGATAGAGTACCTTTTGGGTCCTCTGCGAGACGTGACGAATGCCGCAAGACCTTGCCAAGAATGGCACCGCTCAGTTCGCGATCGCATGTTGATCATTCAGATTCCACCGACTGCGCCTTGTACTGGGAAGGGCTGCAGCCCACCAGGTCCTGAAATTGTGTGGACAGATGAAAGGCCGAGCTGAACCCTAAAAGACCGGCAACCTCCTTGATGGATTTGTCCGTGTTGGCAAAAATGTCCTGGGCGCGGCGTATTCTCAACGAGACCAGGTGCTGCTTGGGAGAAACACCGGCCTTCTCGCGAAAGACACGTCGGAAGTATGAGTAGCTGACCCCGAGCTCGCGCGCGACATCCTCGACCGATATTCGCTGTGTACAGCGTTCCATCAAGATCACGCGTGCCCGCTCGACGAGGCGATCTGCTGGGGCGGCTGATGCCAGCTCCTTTTGCTGGGACAACAACGCAAGGAGCTGCAGACCGAGTGTCGAAATGAGCGGTTGATTGGCGAGCCCCTCATCTTCGGCCAGACCGTGGATCCTCTCGAAGATGGAAGCAAATTCCGGCGTTGATGGCAGAACCGACCGTGTGGGATCGATCAGCCCCGCCATTCGCGCGAACTCGAACGCACTGCTGCGGCATTCGATCCAGTTTTCTGTCCATCCGAGATCGGGATCCGGCGCAAAGCGATGCCAAACGCCTGGAAACAAAAGAACGATCGATCCAGCCTCAACCAGCTGGCTCCTGCCTCGACGTCCGAATTCGAACAGGCCACGCCCTTCAGCGATGAGAATCACTTGGTAGGCCTGCAGGATGCGGCCTCTCTTCCAGTCGAAATGGTGGTCATCGGGATGGCGGATTGGGGGATAGACGGAATGAGGTAGTATTTTCGTATGCCCAGTGGAGATCGCGGTGCAACCCCATGCAGAACATAGCCGATTATCGGGTAAATAGACGAAATAATTCTGCGTCATGGGTCATCGCAAAGGATCAGTTTTTGTATGCTTCAGATCATTTTTGAAGAAAAGACCGGGATGTCAACTCGTATCTCGGGTGTTAGGTTCTAATCCAGAGGATAGGACCGGCAACGCAAGTTGCCGCTAAAGGCATAAAGCCACGCCGCAAGCCCAGTTTTGCGGCTCTGGAGGAGACAAGACAGTGTTATCGCTTTTGAGCGCGGCGGGCGTGCGCCTGCTGCAAGGTCCCGCGCGTTGTTTGCGAATGGCGTGCCGGGCATGACGGAACGCAAATTGAAAGTCGGCTTGTTTGGAATTGGCCTGGCAACATACTGGCCCCAATTCGAGGGGCTAGAGCAAAGGCTTTCGGGCTATGTCATGCAGATGGCCGAGAAACTGTCCCGTCCTGATATCGACGTCATCAATCTTGGCCTGATCGATACGCCAGAAAAAGCACTTGATGCTGGTCATCTCTTTCGTGAAGCGGATGTCGACATTATTTTTCTGCACGTCACCACCTATGCGCTGTCATCGACGGTCTTGCCGGTCGTTAGGCGAGCCCGGGTTCCTGTTGTCATCCTGAACCTGCAGCCGGAAGCGGCGATCGATTACCGAACCTTCAACGACCTCGGGGACCGCACAAGGATGACCGGCGAATGGCTTGCCCATTGCGGCGCCTGCCCGGTACCGGAAATCGCCAACGTTTTCCGCCGGTCACGCATCGCGTTCCATCAGATCACCGGCATGCTGCACGGCGACGAGGAGGTCGATCGGGAAGTCGCCGACTGGATCGATGCGGCGCGCGTCGCTCATGTAATGGCACACAACAGACTGGGCGTCATGGGCCACTACTACAACGGCATGCTCGATATTTACTCCGACCTCACTGCCCACGCGGCGGCTTTCGGCACACATATCGAAGTCGTCGAGATCGACGAATTGGCACGCCTGCGAAGGGAAGTGACGGAAGCGGACATCACGAGCTTGCTCGCAGTGATCGGGGAAGAGTTCGACATCGATCCGGACTGTGATCCAGTCGAGCTGCGCAGGGCAGCCAAGACGGCCGTAGCGCTCAGCAAGTTCATCGATGCCAGGAAACTCGGCTCCCTTGCATATTACTATGAATCCACACCCGGCCATGAGCATGAAGACGTGATCACCTCGGTCATCGTCGGTTGCTCTCTCCTGACGGCACAAGGCATACCGGTTGCTGGTGAATACGAGATCAAGAACGTGCACGCCATGAAGATCATGGACAGTTTCGGCGCTGGCGGATCCTTCACCGAATACTACGCCATGGATTTCAACGATGATGTCGTCCTCATGGGCCACGACGGGCCTGGCCATATCATGGTCGCCGAAGGAAAGACAAAAATCCGGCCTCTCAAGGTCTATCATGGGAAGGTCGGATCAGGCGTCAGTGTCGAAATGTCCGTCAAGCATGGGCCGGTGACGCTCCTTTCGGTGGTCGAGCGCGAGGGGCGCATTGTTCTCTTGTGTGCTGAGGGACAGTCGGTTCCAGGGCCGATCCTGGAGATCGGCAATACCAACAGCCGCTATAAGTTCCCAATCGGCGCGCGTCGTTTCGTCGAGAATTGGAATGCCGAAGGCCCGGCGCACCATTGCGCAGTCGGCGTCGGACATATCGCAACAAAAATCGGAAAACTCGGCAAGCTTCTGGATCTCGAGGTGGTCCAGGTCTGCTGAACAGGCTCAAGCAGGACCGTGACCCTAATCGTCCGGGAGAACAGATCAACAGGTGAGGAGGACCTGACATGGTAATGTTGAATTCGAAAGATCGATCTCGCAGACACGGCCTGCGTGGAATGGTTTTTGCAGCCACTCTTGCGCTCGCCGGCCAGACAGTGAGTGCTGCCGAGATCCATCTCGACGCGCCCGCGCCAACCCCACCTGTCGAAGTGGCAAAGTTCGAGCCCATCGCACCGGACAGCGCCAAGGGCCTGACTCTCGGCTTTACGCAGCTCATTCTTGGCGTTCCGTTCACCGACGCCCTGCAGCGCGGCATGGAAAAGGCATCCGAGACTGCCGGCTTCAAGCTTGTAACCTGCGATTCCAAGATGGACGCGGCGACGGCACTTGCCTGTGTCCGTCAGTTCAAGACGCAGAACGTCGATGGTCTCGTAACCTTCCAGGCGGATGCCGCAGCTGCCGCCAATATCTGCGCCGAGGGTCCGAAGGTTCCGGTCATTGCCATTGATATTGAACAGAAGCCATGTGAGACCGCCTTCGTCGGCGCAGCCAATTCCTATGCCGGGGAAATCGTCGGCCACGAGCTTGGCATGTATTTCGCAAAGAACTTCAATTGCGAATATGATGCTTTCGTCTCGCTGGAATCGACGGCTGTAGGCGTCGTCAACGATCAGCGCATGGGCGGTATCCGCAAAGCCTTCGAGGCCGTCTGCGGACCGGTCCAAAATCTGCGCATCATCGACACCGGAGCCGGCGGCCAGGCCGACGCTGCACAGCGCCAGGTTACCGACACGTTGACTGCGCTTCCGGGGGCAGCCAAGGTCATCACGGTCGGCATCAACGAAGACGTGATCACGGCGGCACTGGCGGCTGCGCGCACTCAGGGTCGAACACAGGACCTTTATCTTGGTGTTCAGAACTTCGATCCGGACAATTGCCAGATCTGGACCGCGCCGCATTTCATCGCAACGGCTGCGTATTTCCCGGAGCGTTATGCCGATCTGATCGTTCCCAATCTGGTCAAGGCCATCAAGGGCGAGAAGATCAACAACCAGATCCTGGTTCCACACGAGCTGATCACGCCTGAAAATATCGCCAAGGTCTATCCGGAGTATGCCTGCAAATGACCGCCGACTTCCTTGCCGTACGCGGCATCCGGAAATCGTTTGGCCCGGTTGAGGTCCTGCATGGCGTGGACCTTGACCTTGCCGCCGGAACGATCACCGCGCTCCTCGGAGAGAACGGTGCCGGCAAATCGACCTTCGTACGTATTCTGGCCGGTGACCACCGGCCAGACGAAGGAACGATATCCGTCGACGGCAAGGCATCTTCCTTCCACGGGGTGGGCGATGCAAGGCAGGCCGGCATAAGGCTAATAGCTCAGGAAATTGCCGACGCCCCGACGCTTACGGTCGCCGAAAACATCGTTCTCGGCACATGGCCGACCAAACGCGGCCTTCTCGATCCTCGAGCCATGAACAGGATGGCGCGTGATGCACTCGATCTCCTCGGTGCCGACCTGCCGCTGACGGCGAAGGTCGCAAATCTAAGACTCGGGGAGCGTCAGATCATCGAGATCGCCCGGGCCACGATCGGCGCCTCGAAATGCATAATTTTCGACGAGGCGACCGCCGCCCTCTCGGACGCCGAAGCGCGCAAGCTCTTTCAGCTGATCCGTCGCCTGGCCAAGCGCGGTGTCGCCGTTCTCTACATCACCCACAGGCTCGATGAGGTCTTTGCACTGGCCGACCGGGTCTGCGTGCTTCGTGATGGTCGCGTTTCACTTGATCGTCCAACGACTCAGGTCGACCCGGAACAAGTGATCGAGGCCATGGTTGGACGCGCTATCGCCCATTCCCGCCATTCGGTTCCGGCGTCCTCGCCTTCGGCAAGGGCCATTCTTGAGGCTGAACGGCTGGGATCCGATGCATTTTCGGACATTTCCTTTTCGCTGCGACCCGGCGAGATCCTCGGCATGTACGGCAAGGTCGGCTCCGGCGTTCAGGAGCTTTCAGCGTCGTTGGTGGGGGCAAGCTCGTTCGACAGGGGCGCGCTTCTGCTCGACGGCAAGCCTGTGCGCTTCCGTAACCCGGCCGAGGCAATCGACGCTTCCATCGGGCACCTGCCCGCCGACCGTGCCACAGAGGGTCTGCTGCGCACGATGACGCTCGCTGAAAACCTGTCGGCGCCCAGCTGGTCGCGACTTTCGCGCTGCGGCATGTTGAGGGCCGAGCGGCTAAGTGCAGCCTACAGCCGCTGGCATCGAGAGCTGCGCATCAAAGCAGAGCCGACCGGCACCCAGACCATCACAGAATTGTCCGGTGGCAATCAGCAGAAGGTCCTGCTTGGCCGCTGGCTGGAGGCCGGCTCCAGGATCCTCGTTCTGGCCGAGCCGACACGCGGGGTCGACGTGGGCGCCCGACAGGAGATCTATCGCGTTCTTGCTGACCTGGCATCCAAGGGCCATGCCATCATCATCGCGACGTCCGACTACGAGGACATTAATGCAGTCGCCAGTCGCGCGCTGGTCCTGGTTCGTGGGCAGCTGATCGCGGAAATTCCGCATGACCGTATTTCGACCGAAACCCTGACCGAAGCCGCGGGAGGCGGTGTCCATGCATGACAAGCTTCAATCCGAGTCCATCACCGCGATGACGGATATCGACGCAAATGGCGACAAGATCAGCTTCTGGCGCAGGACACCGGAATCAGCCGCGCTGCTGGCCTTCCTGCTGGCCGAGATCGTCTTCTTCTCGCTAAGCTCACCGTACTTCCTGACGTGGGGAAACTGGGTCAACGTGATCACCGCTCTGTCGATCACTGGCGTCCTTGCGGCTGGTGGAACGATGCTCCTGATTGCCGGCCAGTTCGATCTGTCGGTCGGCAGTGGCGTTGCCTTTGTTGCACTTGTGATGGCCCTGACTGTCAACAGTATTGGAATCGTTCCGGCAAGCGCTCTGGCGTTGCTCGTCGGCATGGGTATTGGCGTCATCAACGGCTTCCTGGTCACCAGGATCGGCGTCAACGCACTGATCACCACGCTTGGAACGTTGGCGATCTTCCGCGGCCTGACGCAATCGATCGGCGGCGGCAAGAACATGCTGATCGCGAACTTCGACTGGGCGATATGGCGCCCATTCTTCAACATTCCGCTTTCCGCGCTGGTCTTCGTTCTGGTTGCCATCGTTGTTGGCGTTGTCCTCAAGCGCACGGTTTTTGGCAGATCCATCTATGCGATCGGAGCCAACGAGAATGCAGCGCGATTGGTGGGGATCAAGACGAAACGCGTGGTATTTCTAAGCTTCCTGCTGTCAGGCGCGTTCATCGGTCTCGGCGGGCTGATGAGCGCATCGCAGCTCGGATCGACGTCTGGCACGACAGGTCTTGGCCTGGAACTTGCGGTTGTCACAGCTGTCATCCTCGGCGGGACATCGCTCAAGGGCGGCACCGGTTCGATGTTCGGCACGGTGATCGGTCTTTTGATCGTCGGCGTGCTGAACAATGGTCTGACGTTGATGAACATCAACTCTTCATGGCAGCAGGCCGCCACCGGTTTTCTGCTCATTCTTGCCGTCTCCTTCGATCAGCTGCGGCAGCGACTCGTCGGGGGGCGTTGAGAAAAGATCATGACGATAGAAGCAAGCTTCAGGCTGCTCGACAATCTCGATGTGGCAATGCGGGATGGTGTCATTCTGAAGACCGACATCTGGCTACCCGCAACGCAAGAGCCCTGCCCGGTTTTACTCCAGCGGACGCCTTATCGTAAGGAAACGCCATTCGGCTCGCAATATATTTCGGCGCTCGAGTTCCAGGCGGCACTGCGACAAGGCTTTGCTATTGCAGTCCAGGACACGCGCGGGCGTTATCAGTCAGGTGGCGATTTCATTCCTTTCGAGCAAGAGGGTCGAGATAGCGCCGATACGATCTCCTGGTTGACGGGCCAGTCATTCTGCGATGGAAAAGTGGCCATGTTCGGCGCGTCCTATGTCGGCGCGACCCAGGTTCTTGCACTGTCCGAGAACCCAGTCGGCCTGAAAGCGATTGCGCCACAGTTGACAACTGCACGCCATGGCGAAACCTGGATGTATCGCGGCGGCGCGGTTGAACTTGCCTTCCTGCTGCTATGGGTGATCGAGTCGCTCGGCCCCGACCACATTGAACACCGCACCACGGCTATGCCTTCAGATATCCGAAAGCGCGCTCAGGCCTTGCTCGAAAAAATGCGTGAGGATCCGGCGGCTGCCTTTGCCCGGCTCCCCATCCTTGATGGAGCGATCGCAGAGCTTGCACCATACTTGAATGACTGGTTCGACCCGCAGGCAATCAGCGGCAAGCGCCCATCTGACAGCAGAGACTGGGTCGGGACGAGCCAGACAGCCATGCTCGTTGTGGCAGGCTGGAATGACATCTTTCTCGAGGGCTCACTCGAACTCTTCGAAAAGGCAAAGTCACGCTGGGCAGGCAAAAGCCAAATGCCCGACCGCCTCATCATAGGACCCTGGTCTCACGGAAATCCGAGCGACTGGCAGGGTCAGGAGTGGCTCGGCTATGGTGCGTCGACAGCAGAGTTGCCTGGAGAAACCCTGGCCTTTTTTGACAGCGTGCTGGATGGAAGGCAACCGGCCTCATCTGCGGTACGCTACTTCCGTTCGGGATCGAATAGCTGGCATGCCGCAGAGGATTGGCCGCTGCCGGATACGATCAATGTGCCACACTTTCTCGATTGCGGCCGCAGCGCTCTTTCTTCCACATTGGGGTCAAAGGCAAGCAGCACATACACGTCCGATCCATCAAATCCGATCCCAAGCCTCGGGGGCGCGACCTTCCTTCCCGGCCTCCTTCAGGGACGCAATTCCGGCCCGATCGACCAGGCGACGATTGAGGCACGCGATGACGTCCTGGTCTTTACAGGACAGCCGCTTCGCGACGACCTTGACGTGACGGGGCTTGTTACAGCCAAGCTCTTTGTCGCCTCTTCGGCGACTACCTGCGACTGGACAGCGAAGCTTTGCGAGGTGGATCCTGACGGCAGGAGCCTTGGCATTGTTGATGGTATCTTGCGATGGGAGCCTGCGGGCGCATGCGAAGAGCCCGTTGAGATCGTCGTTCGGCTCGGGCACATCAGCCGTTTGTTCAAGAGGGGGCATCGACTGAGGCTCCAGGTCGCCTCGTCAAATTTCCCACGCTTCGATCGCAATCCACAGTCAGGCGTGGCGCCGACGCTTGCCAAGGCATCGGATTTTGTCCCCGCAAAACAGCGGGTGTTTTCAGGACCTGCATGTCCGAGCTGCCTCATCCTCCCAGTCGTGCAGGTGACCTCCCCCCCGGCCAGGTCACTGACCGGGTTGTAGGATCCAGCACCGACGTGACGGACCGTTCTGAAAGCGCCCCGCTGTCAAAACAGGTCAGGCGAAGATCGCCTGACTCAGGCTGATCCCCTGGCGACGAGGGTGCAGGGCAGTCTCTCAACACGAGGCTCCAGCTTTTCACCGCGAGACAGGCCGAGAATGGCCAGTCCGGCCTGGTGACCGAGTTCCTTCAACTCCATATCGATCGTCGTCAAAGGTGGACGCGTCTGCTTCGAGACGACCTCCCAGTTGTCGAAACCGACAACGGCAATGTCACCCGGAATGGAAATATCCCTGTCTCGCAGGGCATCGATAACGCCACGCGCAATCTCGTCGCTACCACAAAAGATCGAGTCAGGTCTTGGCCCCGGTCGCGCAAACACCCTCTCGATCGCCGCATGGCCCCATTCCTCGGACCACTCCCCAAACATGACCTGTGCCGAGGCGCCGACGATCTCGTGGTAGGCTTCGGCCCGGATGCGAGCCGCACGGTAGTTCTGCTCACCGGTAATGTGCAGTATCCGCGACCGGTTCAGTCCTTGAAGATGTTGAACGGCCAGGCGCGCGCCTTGCGCGTCGTCCGGATGAAAGCTGACACTGCCCGACGGTCCCTGCGCGAATGCGTAGACGACAGGTATGTTCAGCTTGGTCAGCTCTGGAGGCGGCTCCAGATCGATACGCGTCGCGGTAAAAATAATGCCGTCGACCTGTCTGTCGAGAAGTGCCTCGAGGTGCAATCTCGAAAGGCGCGGATCGTTGTTGGTGGCACACAGAAAGAGAGAGACACCGTGATCCACCAAGATTTCAGACACACCCGCCGCCATTGGCAGCGTCAGTCTGCCATAGGTATCGTTGGTCAGCATGCCTATTGCGTGGCTGCGCCGTGTTAGCAACCCACGCGCGAGTGCATTCGGACGGAAACCGAGCTCGTCAGCAATCCGCCTGACTTTTTCACGTGTCTCCGGATTGGTTCGCCCGGTGCCGTTGAGGGCATTCGAGGCCGTCGAAATGCTCACGCCGGCGGCCTGCGCCACATCGCGGATTGTATGGCGTCCGCCGCCTGGTTGCTTCAAATCAGCCTCCATTTAACTGTCATGCTAAAACCTTTTAGCAGAAATAATGTTGATGTTAAAAGGTTTTAGCAAAAAGCTGCCTAGAGAGCGTCTCCGACCTGTCGACATAAAAAATTTTCTCAACTAACGTCGTCTCCGTTCTTAGGCCCGAAGGGGCAATATAATAGAAGGGGAACACGCATGTTACGTCTTAAATCGACAATTGCTGCTGTCGCATTGCTGGCAAGTTCTTCCCTCGCCAATGCCGAGGAAATCACGCTATGGGTGCGCACATCGTCCGGCGCGGTACTACAGGGGCTGGCCGAAAAATACAACGCTACTCATTCCGACAAGGTCAACGTCACGCAGATCACCGCCGAGCAGATGGTACCAAAACTCGGCGCGGCCATCGCTGGCGGAGCTGCACCGGAAGGCGCCGTCCTCGACCTGATCTACTTGCCGACCTTTGCAGCCAGCGACAGCCTTGAAGACATTTCCGGCTTCGTCAAGGACCTCCCCTACGCGGATGCCCTGAGCCCTTCGCATATCCGCCTGGCGACCTATGATGGCAAGATTTACGGTGTTCCTGCGCTGCCCGATGCCTCGATCATCGCTTACAACACTGACCTCTTCAAGAAGGCGGGCCTTGACCCCGACAAGGCACCAGCGTCTCTGGACGAAATTGCCTCTGCCGCCAAAAAGATCCATGCGCTCGACAAGGAAACCTACGGCTTCTATTTCGTTGCCAATTCCGGCAGTTGGCTGATTTACGACTTCCTGCCGCACCTGTGGGCAGCGAATGCCGATGTCTTGAGCGACGACGGCCGGACTGCCACCGTAGATACTCCTGCACTGCGTGAAACCATCTCAGCCTATCGCGACATGTGGCAGGCTGGCGCCATCCATCCGACGTCGCGCTCAGGCAACGGCAACAATGCCGTCGAAGCCTTCGCCTCCGGCAAGGTCGGCATCCTCATGACTGGCTCCTACATCGTCAACCTGCTGACGAGCAAATACCCAGACATCAAGTTTGCTGTCGCGCCGATCCCCGGCCCCAAGGGCGGTGCGTCGAGCTTTGCTGGTGGTGACAGCCTGGCACTCATCAAGGGCATCAGCGACGAAAAGAAGAAGGTCGCGCTCGACTTCGTCAAGTTCTACATGGAACCCGAGCAGCAGCTCTACATCACACAAGAATCCGGAATGCCGTCGCGCACCGATCTTGCTAAGGAAGCTTACGCCAAGTTCGATCCGCGCAACCTGACCGCCTATGACATTCTGGCCAAGGCGCGCACACCTTACACCTTCTCCTCGGACGAATTGTTCGTCAGCCGCACCGGCCCGTTCCTCAACCTGATCCAGGGTACTATCTTTGGCGAGGACGTCGATGGCTCGCTTAAGAAGGCGCAGGACGACTTCACCAAGATCCTCGAACGCACCAATCCCTGATTCCGCTTTGCGGGGCCTGCGCTGTCGCGCGTGCCCCGCATCCAGACGGCTGCGAAGCAGCGGCTTCTTAAAGTCTCAAGGAACGACAGTGCTCGACACACCAATAAAGCAACCGGTTCAACCGATTTCCGGGGACCCGGAGCCAAAAGGCTGGCTTGGCCTTGCCTTCATCCTGCCAGGCTTCCTGTTCATCCTCGTTCTGTTTCTCATCCCGCTTGCCATGACCGTCTGGATGAGTTTCTACAACTGGCCGCTGCTCGGCCGCAGGAAGTTCATTGGTCTTGCCAACTACAGTGAGTTGGCAGGCGACATGCAGCTGTGGCATTCCCTAGGCTTCACGCTTCTTTATACTGTGCTGGTGACGGCTGCCATCTTCGTTGTAGCCTTCCCGCTTGCTCTTCTGGTCGACCGCCCACTGCGCTCGGCAGGCTTCTTCCGCACGATCTTCTTCATGCCCGTCGTCATCGGTTTCGGCGCCGCATCCACGCTCTGGATGTGGCTGTTAAACCCAGACAGTGGCGTTTTCGCCCAGGTACTGCGTGGCATTGGTCTGATCAGCTCCGCGCCCCGACCACTAGAAAGCTTCTGGCCAGCCCTTGCCGTGATCATCCTCATGGTTGTCTGGAAGACCTCAGGCTTCACCATGGTCATCTTGTTAACTGGCCTGCAGGGCATTTCCAACGACGTTATAGAGGCTGCCAAGATCGACGGCGCGAATGTCTTCAGCCGCTTTCGCCGTATCACCTTGCCCCTGATGCGCAATTCACTGGTGCTGGCGTTGGTCCTGAATGTCACGTCGTCCATGCTCGCCTTCGACCAGTTCTTCATCATCACCCAGGGAGGACCGGAAAACAGTACGATCTCGGCCGTCTTCTCGATCTATCTCGCATCGTTCTCGTCCTATCGTCTCGGCTATGGCTCGGCGCTCTCCTTCGCACTGCTTGTCGTGCTTGTGGCCATCAGTGCCATCCAGTTCGTACTGCTGCGCGAACGTCCGGAGGAAGGTTGATGACAACGTCCCCCACTAAGGCGAACCCGCGTGGCGGCCAGGCTAGCTACCTGCTCTTCCTGTTGGCATCGATCCTCTTCGCAATCTTTTTCATCATGCCGATCGTGTGGTCCTTCGCCAACTCGTTCAAGCCTGCGGCCGAGGCTCTCGCCAATCCGGCCGCGTTGTTCTCCAAGTCGTTCTCGCTGGAAAACTACAGACGGCTGGAAAACGTTGGTGCCGGTTGGTACGTCTATGCCGGCAACTCCGTACTGATTGCCATCGGGACAGTGGCGTTGACCGTCATCGTCTCGGTGCCGGCGGGCTATGGCTTTTCAAAGTTCCGGTTTCCCGGCCAGTCCATTCTATTTGTACTCATCATGGCAACGATGATGATCCCGTTCCAGTCGATCCTGACACCGCTGTTCCTGATCCTGAAGATGCTCGGTCTGCAAAACAGCATCTACGGCCTGGTCCTGATCTACGTCACCTTTCAGCTGCCTTTCTCGGTTTTCATGATGCGAAATGCCTTCGACGCCGTGCCAAAGGCCCTCATCGAGGCAGCGCGCATAGACGGTGCGTCTCAGGCCACGATCCTGCGCCGTATCATGCTGCCGATTGCACTGCCCGGCGTGGCAACGGTGGCGATGTTTGCCTTTCTCAACTCGTGGAACGAGTTTCTGGCCGCTCTTATTTTCCTGTCTGATCAGAACAAGTTCACCTTGCCGATTATGCTCGTGAACGTGTCATCGGGCCTTTATGGCATCATCGACTGGGGCGCTTTGCAGGCAGGTATCGTGGTCACGATGATCCCCTGCATTCTGCTCTTCCTTCTTTTGCAACGTTACTACGTGCGCGGCCTGACGGCCGGCGCCGTGAAATGATAGCGGCACGCCCGCTCAAGGAGCCCCCATGCCTACTGCAGAGAAATTGAAGCAGCGCTCGCTGATCGAGCGCTATGTACCGGTCGACCACACCCAGGTGAAATTTGATGGTGGGTTCTGGAAAAGCTGGACAGAGACAGTGCGCGACGTGACCATTCCGACGCAGCACATGCGGCTGGAAGAGGAAGGATTTCTCGAGGTGCTCGACTTCGACAAACCCGCCGGCCCGCTGGTCCGCCCGATCCAGCCGAGTGGGCTCTCGATGCAGCACTTCTTCGATTCCGATTTCGGCAAGTGGATCGAGGCGGCAAGCTATACCTTGAGGGCTCATCCGAACCCCGACACAGAGGCCAGGATCGACTCGATTGTTGAAAAGCTAGAAGCCGGTCAGATGGCCGACGGCTATCTCAACAGCTGGTTCATTCGTCGCGAACCGGACAAGCGCTGGACCAACCTTCGCGATCTGCACGAAATGTACTCGATGGGACACCTCCTCGAAGGAGCCGTTGCCTACTTCGACGCGACCGGCAAGCGACGTTTTCTGGACGTCATGATCCGCGCCGTCGACCATATCATTGACACGTTCGGTCGCGAGCCGGGTAAACTTCGTGGCTACGACGCTCACGAAGAGATCGAGCTTGCACTCATCAAGCTTTACCGTGTGACAAAGGATCCGCGCCACCTGAAACTTGCGACCTACTTCGTCGATGAGCGTGGCCAGATGCCATCCTACTATGACGACGAAGCGCGAAGGCGTGGAGAGGATCCGTCTGACTACGTCTTCCAGACCTATGCCTACAGCCAGGCGCATATGCCAGTGCGCGAACAAACGCAGGTAGTCGGGCACGCAGTGCGTGCCATGTATCTCTTCTCGGCGATGGCTGATCTTTCGGTAGAGAACGACGACGAAAGCCTGAAGGTTGCCTGTGAGCGCCTGTTCGACAACCTGGTGGGACGCCAGCTTTATGTCACCGGTGGCCTTGGCCCCTCCGCGTCGAACGAAGGCTTCACACGCGAGTATGATCTACCGAACGAGACTGCGTACGCCGAGACCTGCGCTGCCGTGGCGCTCGGCTTCTTCAGCCATCGCATGGCTCAGATCGAACTCGACAGCAAGTTCACTGACAAGCTTGAAACAGTCCTCTACAACGGTGCGCTCTCAGGGATCTCGCGCGATGGCGAACACTACTTCTATGAAAACGTGCTCGAGAGCCATGGACAGAACCGCCGATGGAAGTGGCACTATTGCCCCTGCTGCCCAACCAACATCGCTCGCTTCATTACATCGCTTGGCCAATACTTCTATTCAACCAGGTGTGACGAGGTCGCCATCCACCTCTACGGCGAAAGTTCTGCAGAACTGTCAGTGGGTGATACTCTCCTGCGTCTCAAGCAGACGACCGAATATCCGTGGAACGGTGATGTCAGGATTTCGGTTGGCCTTGATCGGCAGAAGCGTTTTGCCATGCGTGTGCGCGTTCCGGGCTGGTGCCGTCAAGCGAAGGCATCCGTCAATGGAGAGAGCATAGCGCTCAATGTGATCAAAGGATATGCAGCAATCGAGCGTGAGTGGCTTGACGGCGACGAAGTGCGACTTGACTTCAACATGCCCGTCGATCGCCTCTATGCGCATCCGGCCGCAACGGAGGATAACGGCCGCTTTGCGCTGCGCCGTGGACCGGTCATTTTTTGCGTGGAGGAAGCCGACATTGGTACGGAACCGCAGCGACTGCGGTTGCCCTCGCGAGGCGAGATTGCAGTGAGGTACGACGACACACTTCTAGGCGGCGCGACGGTCCTGGAGGGCGACGCCATGGAGGCAGACGCAACCGACTGGAAGGAAACTCTCTATCGCACGCAGCCGCCCGCGTTAAAGCCGACACGCTTCAAGGCTATCCCCTACCACCTGTGGGCCAACCGCGAGCCCGGCGCGATGGCCGTTTGGCTGCACGAGAAGTAAGGAGGCGACGATGGCACGGCTCGAACTGCGAAATGTAGTCAAATCCTACGGCATCTATGAAGCCGTACGCGGCATCAATCTTGAGATTGAGGACAACGAGTTCGTTGTCTTTGTAGGTCCGTCGGGCTGCGGCAAGTCGACGACACTCAGAATGATCGCCGGGCTGGAGCACATAACAGGCGGCGATATCGTCATCGGCGATCAGGTGGTAAACCGCCTTGGTCCGGGTCGACGCGATATCGCAATGGTGTTTCAAAACTACGCTCTCTATCCGCATATGAGCGTACGTGAGAACATTTCCTTCTGCCTCGAACAACAGAAGCTGCCGCAGTCCGAAATTGACAGCCGCATATCCCGTGCAGCTGAAACGCTCCATATTACGGAGTTGCTGTCGCGCCGTCCGGGCCAGCTTTCTGGTGGACAGCGCCAACGGGTCGCCATGGGGCGCGCCATCGTACGCAATCCCAAGGTCTTTCTGTTCGATGAACCGCTGTCCAATCTCGATGCCAAACTGCGCGTGCAGATGCGCACCGAGATAAAGAGGCTGCATCAGCTTCTTCCGACCACGACCGTCTATGTGACACACGACCAGGTCGAAGCAATGACAATGGCTGACCGCGTCGTCGTCATGAACGGTGGCATCATCGAGCAAGCGGGACCGCCTCAGGAGCTCTACCACCATCCCGTCAGCCAGTTCGTGGCCGGTTTCATCGGTTCGCCGGCGATGAATTTCCTTTCGGCGCGACTGGAAGGATATGATGATGGACTTGTCGTGGTCCTCGAGGACGGAACCCGGCTTGCGGTACCTCCCGCCAGAGCCGAAGCTTATAAGGCTCACGCGGGCAGGCCTGTCGTCTTCGGTATCCGACCAGAAGCAATCTCGTCTGAAGCGTCGAAGCCTGGTTTCGAAACCATCAAAGCGGATGTTGATCTGGTTGAGCCACTCGGGCCTGAAACGATGATCTATTTCAACATTGGCTCGGTCATTATTTGCGCAAGCATTGATCCTGAAAGCGACCCGCGCCCTGGCACCCGAATGCCCCTCTCGTTCAACATGAACCGCATGCACCTGTTTGACCCGGACGGAGGCAGATCGCTTTCGCTCTGATGGCCACCGTCAGTGTGAACAAAGCGGTCTGAGTTCACTCCCGAGCGAACAGGGGTGAACTCGTCCGCCTTGATCGTTTGCCGGTCAATGTTAGCTAGCGAGCGGCCCTCCGCGATCACGCACCATCTGCCTGAGCCGCGAAAAGACAGCTGGTGATTGACGTACGCCGTCATGTTCGAACTCGTTGGTGACCCAGGTTTGAACGTTGCCAACGAGGCGCGCGGTCTCCAACGACAGTTCCGCGTCAACGTACATGTCGTCGAAGTAGACTGCGGCAGCCACAGGAATCTCGTTTGATGCGAGTCTCGCCGGCTCGTAAAGTTGCTCGAACCGATCGTAGCGCGCCAACCCCTCCACTGCGTTACGGAACGGGCGCAGTGAACGGATTTCCTCAAACATCCATGGGTACATCATCTCGCCCGTTAGATAGAGCGGGCGCTCTGACACACCGAACTCCGGAAAGTCTGACCGCACGCGCTCGGCCGCCCATCCTGTTGGCTCTGTCGCCTGTCCGTAGATGCTTTCCTGAAGCGCCGCGAACATCGGGTTGCCATCATAAGAGGTCAGGGACATGACAGCGCTAAGGAAGGCATCAGAAAATCGCGTTTCCTCAGGATCAGCAAAAGCCTCATCAACAAGCCAGTGAATATTCTCGTAACCGGGCGCCATCCCAAAATCGATGCCGATGGTCTGAAATCTGCGCACCGTCAGGCAGTCTCCGTCCGGAAGCCTAACATCGCCCGCAGCGATACAGTCAGCAATCCGACCAATTCGATCGTGGTCTGTAGGATAGCGCTTGTAAAACTCACGGTTTTTGGCGGCCACCCGGGGATATGTGCGGCGGTAAACCTCATCGGCTGTAGCTGACAAGCCGGCAAGCCCGCCGGTGACATAGCACGCCGCCAATCCTTCTGGTGCCTGCGAGAGATAGGTGAGTGTCAAAAAGCCGCCGTAGCTTTGGCCGAGCGTTTCCCATCGTCCACCACCGAAAACTGTCCTTCTGATATGTTCGCAGTCGGCAACAATGCTGTCGGCGCGAAAATGACTGAGGTACTCGGCCGCCGCTTTCCCATTGCCGAAACCCGCCATGGTGGCGCTCTCGATGCGTGTGCTCCTGCCCGTGCCGCGTTGGTCGAGAAGAACCACGCGGTGCGTCTTCAGTGCCTCACCTAGCCAGGGCGGACCGCCTCCGACAGGACGCGGCGATTTTCCGCCGGGGCCCCCTTGCAGGAAGAGAAGGATCGGCAAGGTGTCCTTCCTGCGTGTCGGATCTGATACCTCGCGCGCGAACACCTTGATCGTTGCCTGTTCCTGGCGCTTCCAGTCCAGGGGAACGTCGACGAGATGATCGCGGATGTGAATGCCTGGAATCGTGTATTCGCTGATGAGCATGTTACAAACCTGGATTTGCGTGTCGACAACTTGCCTACAATTGCCCTAACCTGGAATCAAGCATCTCGTTTCGAAGCATTGGTCGCAGGTAGATAGTCGCATGTTGCATTCCCCCTGGTCTCATCCCGTCTCGGCAATCACGCAAGAGGAGCGCTACGGCCGTTTGTCGCGACTGCGTGAACGGATGCACACCGATGGCGTCACGGCAACCTTCCTTGGGCCAAGCGAGAGCCTGCGCTACTTCACCGGTCTTGTCTGGCATCTGAGCGAGAGACTGCTGGGCGCAGTCGTGACAGACGAGACACTCACCTACATCGTGCCGGGCTTCGAGCGCAGTCGCGTTGAGTCACTCCCTCACCTGCCGGGTGACATTCTTGGTTGGGAAGAGGACGAAAATGGCGTCGAGCTCGTTGCGAGATTGCTCGGTCCAATAGGCAGCCTCGCACTTGATGACGCGCTCCCGCTTGCCTTCTACCATGCATTTGCCGAAGAGATGGGTGCTGCCCGGCTTGTTGACGCCGGACCACTCCTCCGCTCGATACGGGCGATCAAGTCACCAGGCGAGATCGCTCTAATACAATACGCAATGAACATCACGTTGGGCATCCACCGTGAGATTCGAAGCACGATCGCGCCTGGTGTCGCCGCATCGGAAGTGGCTCGCCTGATCGACAAGATGCATCGGGATGCCGGTGCCGACAATGGCTCGAGTTTCTGCATAGTGTCATTTGGAGCCGCGACATCGCTGCCGCACGGCGCAGATGGTGAGCAGGTCCTCGAACCTGGTGACGTCATTCTGGTTGATACCGGCTGCCGCATTGACGGATATCACTCTGACCTGACACGCACTTACATGCTTGACGGTGGCGATCGCGATTTCGAGCGAGCATGGTCAATCGAACGCCAAGGACAGGAGGCGGTGTTCGAGGCGGCGAAGCTCGGTGCGCCGTGCGAAAGCCTCGACGATGCGGCTCGCAATGTGTTTGCCCGTCATGGCCTCGGCCCGGACTATCGTCTGCCTGGCTTGCCGCACCGCGCCGGTCATGGCCTCGGTCTCGAGATCCATGAGGCACCGTTCATCGTCAGGGGGAACAAAACACAACTTGCTCCGGGAATGTGTTTTTCGAACGAGCCAATGATTGTCTTTCCCGGTGCATTCGGCGTCAGATTAGAGGATCACATCCACATGACCGAAGCCGGTCCGCACTGGTTCACGACGCCCGCAGGAAGTCCAACCGAGGTTTAGAGCGAGAACTGCAGCCGCTGAAAATCCGCTTCGCCGTCAGCGAGGCCCCTTAGGCTGATCGCAACCAAATTTGTCACCGCCGTTCGCTGCATCAGGCAGCCGGCAAAGAGGGCGGTGATGGCCACTGAGCCTTCTCCGTCACTGCCGGCGGTTCCTATTTTTCCTCGACCGAGATCCCCTTCTCGCCGATCGAAATATTAACCCCTGAAGGCTTTGTTTCCTCGCGGAAAATGTAAATCCCCATGCCCAATACCACGACTATCAAAATTCCGATCAGGAGGTACGGGCCATTGCGCATGTTTGTTATCCTCTTGCTATTGAACAGTTTAACATAGGAAGCCAGCATGCGTTGGCAACTCAGTCAGCGGGAGTGCGCCGTGACATCGCAAATCCATGCCGTCCAATTTCTGGGTTTCGACACCTTCGGCACGATCGTTGACTGGAGGACGGGCGTTGCGCGAGCGGTAAATTCGTTTGCAAGCGAACATGGTCTCTCAATCGACCCTTTTGACTTCGCCGACCGATGGCGGGCACTCTATCAGCCAGCGATGGAGGAGGTTCGTTCCGGCAGGCGTGGATGGGTAGCGCTCGAAGTTCTGCATCGTGAAAACCTGGAAACAGTCCTTCGCACCATGGGATTGGATGTCGCCGCCTTCGACGATCAGCAGCTCGCGCACGTCAACCGTGCCTGGGAGCGGCTCGATCCGTGGCCGGACTCCGTCGAAGGTTTACGACGCCTCAAGAAGCGCTATACGATCGCTCCCATTTCGAACGGAAGCATTGCCGGCATGACGGAACTAGCGCGGTTTGGTGGCTTGCCGTGGCAGTTTATCCTTGGAGCAGAGATCACAAGGACCTACAAGCCGCAGCCGCAGACCTATCTCGGATCGGTGAAGGCAGCAGGGCAGAGACCGAAAACAAGTGCAATGGTCGCCGCTCACAACAGCGATCTATCAGCGGCACGCGCTCTGGGCATGGCGACAGTGTTCATTCGTCGACCAATCGAACATGGCCCAGATCAGACAACAGATCTCGAACCAGAGGACGACTGGGATATCATAGCTCAGAACCTGATCGAAGTGGCCGAACGCCTTGGATGCTGACGCATGGCCAAAGAGCCCGCCAATGTGCCGACGCCAATGGCGTCGCAGTCCCTCCCGCGTTCACGCGGCGCATGCTGCAAGGACCTCTCATCTTATGGGCGCTCCAGATGGAATTGGTACACGTCAATCGTGCCGATGCGGAACCCTGTGGCGCAGTAATGCAGATAGTACCGCCACATCCGATGGAACCGCTCGTCGAACCCCAGCGTCCGAATGCGTGTCCAGTTTTCGACGAATGAGCGCTCCCAGTGAAGCAGTGTCCTCTCGTAATCACGACCGAAAGCGAATTCATCGGCGAGGACCAGTCCGGATCCTTCGGCCCTCTCCCTGAAGATCGTCGGTGATGGAAGCATGCCCCCAGGAAAAATGTAGGCCTGAATGAAGTCAGCGTTGTGCCGGTAGCGTTCGAAACGCGTCTCATCAATGGTGATGACCTGGATCATCGCCTGGCCGCTCGGCACGAGCAGTTCTCTCAGGTGATTGAAGAAGCCCCGCCAATTCTCCTCGCCAACCGCCTCGAACATCTCGATCGATACCACCTTGGTGAAGGGTCCCTCACAATCGCGATAGTCCTGCAAGCGGACCTCGGCCCTATTGGCGAGACCCGAGGCCAACAAACGCTGGCGCGTGTACTGCGCCTGCTTTGCCGACAGCGTCAGTCCGGTGACGCGGCAACCCGTTCGCGAGACAGCGTGTTCCATGAACCCGCCCCAACCGCATCCGATCTCGAGAACGTGGTCCTGCGGACCGATCCGAAGCGCCTGAAGAATCCGGTCGTACTTGGTACGCTGCGCCTCGTGCAATGATTGTCCCTCCTGCGTGAAGATGGCGGCCGAGTACGTCATCGTTTCGTCGAGCCAGGCGGCGTAGAAAGCGTTGCCGAGATCGTAATGGAAGGAAGCGTTGCGGCGACTGCCCGCAGGAGAGTTCCGCCGCAAGCGGTGCCTGAGATAGGCAAGCCGGCCAAGCACCGGGAAGGATGCGAGAACTGTCCGCAGCGACGCCTCGTTGGAGATCGCCATTTCCATGACCGCTCCAAGATCCGGCGTGTCCCAGTCACCATCGAGATAGGCACGCGAAAAGCCGAGGCTGCCACCTGTCACAAGCCTCCAGAACGGTCTCGCATTGTGGAACCGGATGGCGGCGGACGGACCAGCCTTCTTCCCCGTAACCACGTGCTTTCCACCGTTCGGAAACTGGAGCAGAAGGTGTCCGCGCTCGATCCCCTCGGCCCAACGACAAACAATCTGCTGCCAAAGCGACCAACTGGCGGCGAGGAAATCTCGAGCCTCCTCTTCAGCCTGACTCATGCTGTGACTCTTTCAACGAATTGAGGGGAACGACGGTCGTAGCAATGGTGGTGCGAGCGGTAACGTGGCGATGGACCGGAACGCCCTTCAACCAGAGGCGCAGTGCCTCCCAATGGATGCCGCCGATGACCTTCAACGTCATCAGCGGATAAGTGAAAAGCATTGAAAGCAGGCGGCGGTCAGACAATTCGACGCGTGCTCCGGTGAAACTGGCAACGAGCACCGGCCCCTTGCTGTCGTGCTCGTTAATCACAATCGCTACACGCTCTTCCGGCAGCGATATCCGGAAATTGTAGAAGCAGTCCATGGGAATGAAAGGCGAGACATAGAGGGCTTTTGGACAGGACTGTCGGATCACGTCACCGCTGGGGTCGGCAACAGGGATCACATAGGTGTGCCGCTCCTGAAACGTATTGCAGACCTCATAGAGAACAGCACGAACCCTCCCGTCATGCCCGCTGCAAAAATAGACCGTCAGCGGATTGAATACAAAGCCAAGGATACGTGGATAGCAGACGATACCGATCCGGATGCCGTCGATAGCGACGCCGGCTGCCACGAGTTGGCGCACGATCCAGGCGCGGAGTCCACCGGGCAACCCGTCACCGTGATCGCTGTCATGGAATGAGTAGATCGCCCGCCGGTTATGTCCGAACAGCCGAAGATTGTGGTCGAGCACCGGCAATTCGTCGAGGTCCAGAAGCACGGCGAAAACGCTGTATCGCAGCCGATGCCAGCGCGGACGATGGCGCTGATGCGTGACCTGACCGGCATAAAGGCAAGAGTTGCATGTCATTGGACCATCGCAACGTTCGCAGTGGACGGGAGCAAGCCGGACCCACCTGCCCAGGGACGAACCTCCCCGCTGATGGTCTCGGCGACGGAAAGTCCCGATTGCAGACCGTCCTCATGAAAGCCGCTGCCGAAGTGGGCACCACAGTACCACACCCCACCGCGCCCCTGCAGCCGCCAGAGTTCCTTCTGCGTCCCAAGTGTCGATGTATCGAACAGTGGATGGTCATAATCGAACTCTGCGAGGACCCGTTCGGGCGCGATCTCTCGGTGTGGGTTCAGCGTGACGAACAGTGGCGTGGCCGGATCGATACCCTGCAGCCGGTTCATCCAGTATGTAACGCAGAGCGGCCGATCGCCGCCACGCTCCGGGTCTGCGATGTAGTTCCAGCTCGACCAGATCTTTCGGCGCCTCGGCATCAACTGATCGTCGGTGTGCAGCACGGCCCTGTTGGTTGTGTATCCGATCGTGCCCAGCAAGGCCCGCTCCTGCCGGTCTGGATCCGCCAGCATGGCCAGTGCACAGTCTGCATGTGTTGCAATCACAACGTCGGTGAAGATGTCGCGATTGCCGCTTCGTTCCGTGACAACCACACCGCCATTGTCGCGACGAACCTCTTTGACAGCGCTGCTTAGGCGGATCTCACCGGAGAAATCTTTGAGGAGCCGTTTGACATACTCGCGACTGCCGCCAGTGACCGTTCGCCAACGCGGGCGATCGGAAAGGGCAAGCAGGCCATGACGTTCGAAGAAGCGGACGAATGCTTGGAGGGGGTAGTCGCGTATCTGCGTTGCAGTCGTTGACCAGATCGCCGCCCCCATCGGCAGCAGGTGATCTTTTACGAAAGCGTCGTTGTAGCAGTTTTCGTCGAGATATTCACCGAGCGTCTTCAATTCCAGTTCCTTTTGGAGAAGCGCGCCCGGCGCCTGACGATAAAAGCGCAGCGTCTCGGAGAGCATGCGCCAGAAGCGCGGCCGCAAAATGTTGCTGGGCTGGCCGAGCAAGCCGCCAATACCGGAGCCGGAATATTCGAACGCGCCCCCATCGAGCGATGCCGCGAAAGACATTTCCGAGCCTCGTGTCGTCACCTTGAGATGCTCGAAGAGGGCAACGAGGTTTGGGTAAGTGCGATCGTTATAGACAATGAAGCCCGTGTCGACCGCGACAAGTCCTGAACGCGTTAGCACTGATACCGTATTAGCGTGTCCGCCGGGGCTGTTTGTGGCCTCATAAAGTACCACGTCCATGCTGCGGCTGAGAAGCCAAGCCGCGGACATTCCAGATATGCCAGCACCGATCACGGCCACCCGCCGGCGCGAAGCAACGGCACGATCGCGATCGATGCGCATTATATCCTCTTCCGTCAGCCACAGTTCTGCTTGTCATTACGGCGGGAACCTACGACCGGATCTACGCAACCTCAGTTTTTTGAGCGGCGGTGATCCGGCACTCTGCCTCCACCGTAACGGACCCCGTCCAGGCGATTGCACGATCAAGCCCATTGGCCACAGCGCAGCGAAGGTTTCGTCGTTCGCTGACGCGATGGGGGCCACTCACTCCAAAGGAGCATGCAGCGAAATGGCCTACCTGATTTCGTACGCAGCAACGGCTCTGGTGTTCCTCGGCCTCGATTTCATCTGGCTGACGCGCATCTCGCCAGCATTCTATCGCAGCCACATCGGCGAGCTTCTGATGGCGCAGCCAAACTTGATCGCAGCCGCTACATTCTACCTTCTCTATGTGGCTGGCATCGTTTTCTTCGCTATCGCGCCGGCGTTGAGCACGGGCAGCTGGACCACTGCCCTCCTCTCCGGCGCAGTCCTCGGGCTTGTCGCATTCGGCACCTACGATATGACGAACCTCGCGACGCTAAAGGGGTGGTCTGTACAAGTTTGCATCGTCGACATGCTCTGGGGCATGGCAATCACGGCCACGTCCGCTACTGCTGGGTACATGGTGACCGTGCTGTCACGTTCAATCGGGAACGCATGACATCATCCCCCTAAAATAAGCGACCTCTGTCCGTTTGAGATCAAGCTCAGGTGGCAACAGGTTATTTCCTAGTGCCCTTCACAAGGCTGCGACCACGAACCTGCTCGACGAAATCGCCGAGCTTTGTACACAGGTGATTACTGGAGCGTTGAGGCTGTAGCGCTAATCCGACGCAGACAGAAAACTGAGACAGACCCGCCGCAGCCCCCGGACCGCACGCGAACAGTCAGCGGCAGATGCGAGCAGCGCATTTCTTCAAGCAGACTGATGAACTCCGTCAGGTCGGTAGACCAACGCTGCGGATAACCCAAGACGTACGATCCATTGCGCGCAGTCGACCCGACCATGGTGAAGACGTACAATTCACAGAAGCCAAGTGCTCACAGGAGGCTGCCAAGTGGCCAGTCATATTGCTTTGACCCCTTCCGCGCGCCGATTGATGATGGATATAGGCGCTGTGTGGGACGACGACATTGCAAGGCATCGTGACGTTGTTCTTAACGTCTACGGCGAAATTCTGCGTAAGTCCTCCAACACGGGAGTGTCGGTAACGCGTGACATTCCTTACGGCGCGCATCCGCGCCAGGTGCTTGACTGTTTTGTCCCGGATGACGCCAGCAATTCGCCTGTAATGTTTTTCTTGCACGGAGGGTCATTCGTCGGCGGCTGTAAACGCGTAACCGACGAAGTTTACGACAATGTGCTCTATTGGGCTGCGCGACAGGGTTTTGTCGGCATCAATGTGGAGTATCGCCTTGCTCCTGAATCTGTGTGGCCGGGCGGGGCCGACGACTTCGCACTGGCATTGGAATGGATGCAGACCAATGTATCAAGGTATGGAGGAAACCCGGCATCGGTTTTCGCGATGGGGCATTCAGCTGGGGGCACGCACCTTGGCACCTATGCCTTTGACCCCGCCGCGGCTTACTTTGGACGCGGTCTGAAGGGCCTTGTCTTGCTCTCGCCCCGGATGCGGGCTGACGCTCTACCGGAAAATCCGTTCGCCGGGAGCGTCCGGTCCTATTTTGGAGCCGACGATGCACTCTATGACGCGCGTTCACCTGCGACGCATGTTGGAATATCCATGCTTCCGCTTATGATCGCTATCTCGGAGTTCGAGAACCCGCTACTGGATGTCTATGGCCTGGAATTGGCATATAGAGTTGCCTCAGCACGCAGGAAAGCCCCCCGTTTCATCCGGTTGGCCGGACATAACCACATTTCCATGATTGCACATTTCAACACATGCGAAGATGATTTGGGCCAGGAAATAGTAGCGTTTACGCGCTATCTTATGTAGCAGGCTTGGCTTCCACCAGCCTGCGAAAGGGCAGGCACCGCCACACCGTTGCAAGCATGCAATGACGTTGGCCCTGGACGCGCGCTCGCAAGCCTCGCCTCACCCTAAAAAAAGGTGCAGGCCGCCCCGGCGCCACATGAACACCGTTGAACTGCTGCCAAGCTCCAGTGTCACGCGTACGATGCTGCGCGAACCGTGCCGGCACGCAATAGCACCGTTGGCCTAGTCCTGACGCGCAACCGCCGGCAGCGAACTTTCGTCGTGCAGGCGGCCTTCCGTCTGTCGAGCTGCCGCCACGAGGCGGCGCTGTGCTCGAATGGCATGCCATTGCTGGTCGATAAGCACGCCGATAAGGATCACACCACCCATCACGGCAAAGTTCAATGACGACGGGATGCCGAGCAGGTTCACAAGGTTCTGCAATTCCTGGAGCAAGACTGTGCCAAGCACGACACCGACAATCGACCCCTCGCCGCCACGCAGCGAAAACCCGCCGAGCACTGCAGCAGCAATCGCATAGAGTTCGTAGAATTGGCCATGGCTTGCCGGTGAGATCGAGCGCGTGTACATCGCAAAATAGATCGCCGAAAGAGCCGTAAGCAATCCACAGATGACGTAGGCCGACATGATCATTCGGCCGGTGCGGATGCCGGAATAACGGGCTGCTTCCTCGTTCTTCCCAATGGCATAGAGGTAACGCCCGAATACGGAACGGTGCAACACCACCCACATCACCACCGTGATGATCACAAGCGCAATGAAGGTGTTGGGTACGCCGTAAAATCGACCGGCCGTCAGGAATTCGAGGTCCGGGAAATTCTGGCCAAATGCAAATCCCGCTGTCCCATCAGCAGTGTAGAAACGAGCCGCACCGCGATAGATCAGCAAGCCACACAAGGTGACGACAAAGGGTTGCAGATTGAGCCGGGTTATCAGCCAGCCGTGAATGGCCCCGATGAGTGCGCCGAGCACAAGAATGAGCGGCAGCGCCAGCATCCAGGACATCTCCTGAACCGCAATAAAATCGATGAAAAGGACACCGAGAAGCGCGACGAGCGAGCCCACGGAAAGCTCGATACCACCTGTAATGATGACAAAGGCCTGGCCAATGGAAAGGATACCGAACAGACCGATCAGGTTGGCGGTGTTGGCCAGGTTGATCGGCAGCAGGAAACGTGGATTGATGATGGCGACGACGATGCCGACGACGACGATCAAAAGCAGCAGTCCGAGGTCTTTTTTTATCATTGGAGATCCGTTCCCCGATACTTGGTTTTACGTGGCCGCGGCCGTTAGTTTACTCTCTTGCCGACGGCAAGCAAAAGCACGCTTTCCTGGCTGAAGTGATCCTCGTCCAAAATGCCGGAGATTTGCCCCTCGTGCATGACCGCGATGCGATCAGATACGCCGATCACCTCTTCCATATCGCTTGAGATCATCAGGATGGCGACTCCAGCGTCGGCAAGCGCTCGCATCAGGCCGTAAATCTCGTTCTTGGCCCCGATGTCAATGCCACGTGTCGGCTCATCAAAGATCATCACCTTCGGCTTCATCGAAAGCCATTTGGCAAGGACCACCTTCTGCTGATTGCCGCCCGACAGCGTGCCAGTCCGGGTCGAAACGGAAGGCGCCTTGATGCCCAGGCGAACCCGTTGCTTCTCGGCGGCCGCCGTTTCCCGGTCGGCAGAAAGCATGTGGCGGGTCGCAAGCTTGGGAAGATCGGCAAGGGTAATGTTTTGAGCTATCGGAAAATCAAGAAGAATGCCGTTGCGCTTGCGATCTTCCGGCACCAGGAAAATACCGCGCGAGACAGCGTCACGCGCAGAGCGGATCGCAATTTGCTGACCGTCCTGCAGAACGGCTCCGCCATAACTCTTGTCAATTCCAAAGAGTACCCTTGCAAGCTCGGTACGCCCTGAACCGACAAGTCCGGCAAGCCCGAGGATCTCTCCATAACGAATATCCAGATCAACTGGTCGGGACGGGTAGGCCTCAGTGCGCACACCGCGCGCTGTCAGGGCAACTGACCCAGGCGCCCGCTGAGGCTTTGCCGTGCGGGCCGCAAGCACTCGGCCAATCATGAGCTTGACCATCTGGTCATGGCCGATCTCAGTCTTGGCCAGCGTGCCGACGAGCGAGCCATCGCGCAACACAACGACCCGGTCGGCCACACGCTCGACCTCGTGGAGGCGATGGGAAATGAAGATGACACTGATGCCATCGGCCTTCAGCGACTTGATGATGCTCAACAGCCGCTCGGTTTCGGCCAGCGGAAGGCTGGATGTCGGTTCGTCGAAAATGACGAGCCTGGCGTTGATGGACAAGGCCTTGGCGATCTCAACCATCTGCTGCTCTGCAAGCGAAAGCGATGCGACGGGCGTGTCAGCAGAAAAATGCGCGCCCACGCGCTTCAGGAGCGGCCTTACCATTTCTCTTAGCCGATCACGATCTACGAGCTTGAAGAGACCCGCCTTCAGCGGCTCACGGCCGAGGAAGATATTGGCGGCGACGTCGAGATTTTCGAAGAGATTGAGTTCCTGGTGGACGAAAGCGATGCCGGAAGAAATACTCGACTCTACACTGAGCGAGTGCAGTTCCTGACCGTCAAGCAGGATCGTACCCCGGTCAGGCGCGATCACGCCGCCGAGGATCTTCATGAGCGTCGATTTTCCTGCCCCGTTTTCGCCGACGAGGCCGATGACCTCCCCCGGCATGATGTCCATTGACAGGCCATCAAGTGCGACGACGCCCGGATATGTCTTGCCAACACCGGAAAGAGAAAGGAACGGTGTCGCTGGTACGTCCGGCGACGGGATGTCGGAGCTGTGGTTCATTACCTGACCATGGCTGCTGATGCTTGGCTTGATACGTCGCTCGCGGCGGCAACACGCGTCACCGCCGCGAGGATCTGTTACTTGCCTGCCATGGCTTTCAGGTTGGCGGCATATTTGTCGACGTCGTCCTTGCCGATGATAACCGTCGGGATGATGATCAACCCATTGGCGGGAACGCCTGATTTGTCGCCCTTCAGATAGGCAGCCATCAGCTTCATACCCTGGTAGGCCCACTCGAAGGGTTGCTGCACCACGGTGCCGGCGATCGTTCCTTCCTTGACGCCACCAAGAGTGATCGGATCGTCATCAAAACCGACGACGGTGACCTGGCCGAGTTTGCCTGCGTCGCGCAGCGCCTCATAGATGCGCGGCGTATTGTAGGAGTAGAAGCCGACCATGCAGGTTACGTCGGGGCTGGCAACCAGCGCATCCTCGACATTCTTCTTGGCACGGGTCTGGTCGATATCGTCGCCGCGCACGTCGGCGAGCTCGATCTTCGTACCCTTCAGCCCCTCCTTCATGCCCTCGATGCGTTCCTTGGCATTGTCTGCACCAAGTAGCCCAACGAAGCCGATGCACTTGCCGCCATCAGGCATCGCCTTCTTGGCGATTTCAGCGGCCTGCTTGCCGGCATCAACGTTCGACGAGCCGATATAGGCGACGCGGTTGGTCTGCGGAGCATCGCTGTCGGTTGTAAAGAGTGCCGTCTGCGAGCCGATCTTGTTCAGACCATCGGTCTGGGTCTTGGGATCGACGGCGGAAACCATGACCCCTTTGACACCGGCGCTGACAAGGTCTTCCATCAGGCGCTGTTGAACTGCGACCGAAGCCTGCTCAGGATATTTCAGCTGCATGTCGTAGTCTGGCATTTCGCCCTGGGCCTTCTTCACACCTGCCTCGGCGGCCTTCCAGAAGTCGGAAGCCCCGTTGACCACGAATGCGAGCGTGGGCTTGTCGGCGGCATGGGATACCGCCATAGGCGCGGCGCTCAGCATCAATCCGGCGAAGAACAAGGCTGCATTGCGTTTCAGCTGATTCATAATACACCTCCCGAAGGGCCGCAGTAGCAAGGGCCCGATTGCAACTTGCGGCCGGCCGGATGCGCGCCCCCTCCTAGGGCGGTCGCAGAGCGACGAGTGGCATAAGGTTCCGATCGCTCCATGACGGTATACAAGAATTTTAATTAGTAAATAGTATTATCAATCAAGATCAAAACATTTCATGGAATGGTTGCGGAAGATGCGCATTTGTTTAGATCAGACGAGGTGCGTTCGCGCTTATAGCAATTCATGCGATTGCTAGCGTGGCCTTCTCAGTGCTAATATTAATTATCAACGCCACGCAATGATTTACCTTTACAGATTTGTGCAAGCGGATTTTCAAGAATGCGGAAGAACAACATTTCGGACGGAAACGAGCCTGCGACAAGCAAGCCTTCGCGAGGGCGAAAGGCGTCTCGTCCGGAACGCGTGACGATGATGGATATCGCCAAGGCCGCGGGTTGCTCTCAGGCGGCCGTCTCCTTCGTCCTCAACAACACGCCCGGCACCCGCATTTCGCAGCAGACCCGCGATCGGGTGTTCGAGGCTGCTCGAGCGCTAGGCTATGTTGGAGCAACATATCCAACGCCAGCCTCTTACTCGGGCCTGGATAACGTCATTGGCTTCGCTGTCGACCAGCTTGCGACCAGCCCTGAAGCGATCGTTGCGATTGAAGGCGCCCGACAGGCCTCCTGGAAAGCCGGTAATGTCCTGTTGGTGGCGCAAACTCTTAGCGATCCGGTCATGGAGCCGAGGGCAATCAAGGCGCTGACGAGCGGCGGCATATCGGCGCTGATTTACATGACGATCTTTACCCGCGAGGTTGAACTCCCTCCCTATATCTACAAGCTCAACATCCCAACCGTGCTTCTAAACTGCTATACCGCTGATTACGCCTTTCCCTCCGTGGTACCGAGCGAAATCGCGGGAGGACAGAGTTCCACGCGTCACCTGATTGCGCACGGACACCATCGTATCGCGACGATCACCGGAGAAATCTGGATGCAGGCCGCGCAAGACCGGCTTACCGGATACCGTCGCGCGCTGGCGACAGCCGATATTCCTTTCGATCCGGAGCTGGTCATCGAAGGCGACTGGTCGGCCAGCGCCGGTTATGCCGCGACGACGAAGCTGCTCGCTCTGAAGGAGCCGCCCACGGCGATTTTCTGCCAGAACGACAGGACGGCGATTGGGTGCTACGAAGCACTAAAGGATGCCGGTCTTCGCATACCGCAGGACATGTCGGTGGTGGGTTACGACGACGAAGACATCTCGCGACATCTCGTACCGCCGCTGACGACTTCTATCCTTCCCCATCTCGCCATGGGGCAATGGGCGATCGAACATCTCAACCCGGAAAGCCTTCCAGGCAAGAAGCGCTATCCGATTACGAAGCTCGAATGCTCGCTCGTCAAGCGCCTCTCCGTCGCCGCGCCGAAAACCAAAGCGCCACAGATTCTCGACGGGGCGCTCACTCTGAAATAGGCCTCGATATCGAGCCTCGGGAAAGACGACGCGCATGGCAAAGCTTCGGTTCCAAAACCTCGTTCGAGCGTTAGGCCATTGCAAACTCTCTTTGGATTATAGCCAGCGGAAGGATGCTCTGCCCCGCCGATTGAGGTCATGCAATGTAATCAATTCCGAAAGACCACTTGTTGGATCCGAAAGCCGTAACCCTCTTTTTCCGACCATCAAGGAAAGCAGACGAGGGCATCCGCGGATCGTTCCGCCGTCGGTGTTCGCTGTAAAAATACAAGGGCCCGACAGGCTCGTGCCATAGAGGCCAATTCTTCCGCTTTTTGGCATGTCAATTTCCAACGAGTTTCACGTGGCAGATAATGGCCGCATGCATCATCTGTGTGACAGAAGGGGCCCAACGGATGAAGGTGCGACGCAGTGAGCGCAAGCACGTGGCCAGGAGTGCCGTGGAAAGCCTAGTCTCTTTAGGTGCACAGCCGATGCCGTGGTGTCAGGTGCGCCTATACCTAAGTTCAATTACGATGCGCCGTTGCACTGGTTTAACTCTCCCTTAGATTGACGATCTGCGAAACAAGGGCTTCCGCGCCCTACAGTAGCTTTCTGATCTAGCGCGGGCTGTCTCTCCCGCATTTGCTTCAAACGTGTCGCAGCAGCAACCCGACCATGGAGGAGCCCGAATTAGTCGCCAGGCATCAGCCTCCAATCGCAACAACCGACATACCGGCCACT
Source organism: Rhizobium cauense (assembly GCF_019511525.1). Taxonomy (GTDB): domain Bacteria; phylum Pseudomonadota; class Alphaproteobacteria; order Rhizobiales; family Rhizobiaceae; genus Rhizobium; species Rhizobium cauense. The sequence goes on from NZ_JAEUAT010000014.1 coordinate 108,844, forward strand.
CCCGTGACTTAGCGGTTGGACACACGGCGTACGACAGGCAGGCTAGACTTAGCCAAAGTCTTCAACTCAAAAGCCGCTACTCCGATTCAACCTGAAAGGAAGTACCAATGCAGAACGAAGAGCGCCCACCGTTTCCGCCGTTTACAAGAGAGACCGCAATCTTGAAAGTTCGGGCAGCAGAAGACGCCTGGAACAGCTGCAACCCACAAAGGGTATCGCTCGCATACACGCAAGATAGCCATTGGCGTAATCGTGCAGAATTCATCAACGGCCGTGCTGCAATCGTGGATTTCCTATCCAGGAAATGGACGCGCGAGTTGGACTATCGGCTAATCAAGGAACTATGGGCGGCAAATGAGAACCGCATTGCGGTCAGATTCGCCTACGAGTGGCATGACGATTCCGGCAATTGGTTCAGGTCTTACGGCAACGAAAACTGGGAGTTCGCCGCAAATGGCCTGATGCTTCGTCGTTTTGCTTGCATCAACGACCTTCCAATTGGAGAGCAGGACCGTAAATACAGGTGGGATCGTAGCGGCCCACGCCCGGCCGATCATCCAGGCCTTACGGACCTCGGCCTATGACGGACCACCGCCTCGGCGAAACTGCGACCGCGCCTCTCGCGGGCGGACGATAAGGCTAGTGACGGGCGACCAACCGAGTTTCGGGTGGAGCAAAGGGTTCCGCCAGGTGGCATTAGCCCAGCATTGTCATTTGCGAGGCCACTTGCTCCTCGAAGAATTTCGAGAAAGTAGCAATGCGCGGCGGCAGTGCCTGATAGGGCGGATAATATAACGTCAGCCAAAGGTCTGGAGGCGCCCAGCCCTTGAACACATGTACGAGACGCCCCGTTCGCAGATGTTCGGCAATGTGGAAGCCGGGCAGCATCGCAACACCCGTCCCATCGGTCGCCATGTCGGCCAGGACTTCACCATTGTTGGCGCTGAAGGAGCGCCCCGCCGAAATCGTCATGCTCGACCCGCCGTCCGAAAGCACCCAGGTCTCCCTTCGGCTCTCGCCGCTGTAGGCTAGGCAATCGTCCGGTGTAAGCTCGCCTGGATGCTGCATGGTTGCGTAGCGGCTTCCGGGCGCCGCCACGAGAATACGGGGCACGACGCGGATCTTGCGCCAGATGGTGAACTTGTCGGACGGCTCGGAGGATATGCGGATCGCCAGGTCATAGTCCTCATCGACAATATTCACGAGCCCGTCCGACAGCGAAATCTCGAAGCTTATCTTTGGGTACCGCTCCCTGAAGCCCGAAAGTATGGGCGGCAGCACAGCCTTGCCGAACCAGGTCGGCGCGCTGATCCTTAAACGCCCCTCATCAGCCTTGTGAGCATTCATCACCTCCTTGCGCGCATCCTCCAGCATAGCGATCGCCGGCTGTATCTGGGCGGCAAACACAGCGCCGTCGGTCGTCAGCGACACTTGGCGCGTGGTGCGTACGAAAAGTTGAAGGCCGAGATCGGCCTCGAGTGCGGCAATTGCTCGCGTCACGGCAGCGGGGGTCATGTCGAGTTCACGTGCGACCTGGGCGAAGTTACGCTTCTCGGCCGCCAGGAGAAAGGTTTTCAGGGCTTTATAGTCGTTCATCTCGATTATTTCAAAAATGGTAATTCAATCGAAAGGAATATTGCAATTCCGGAGATTGATCAATCGGCTTACATCTTCGTCATCAAACAGACCAATGCCCGAGAGAAAGGCCAGGAACATGATCAAAGACATCAAGGGACTGCATCACGTCACATCGATGGCGTCGGACGCCCTCCAGAACAACCGGTTCTTCACCGACACGCTCGGCCTGCGCCGCGTCAAGCAGACCGTAAACTTCGACGACCCGAGTGTTTACCACCTCTATTATGGTGACGAGAACGGTTCGGCCGGCACGGTCATGACTTACTTCCCCTTCGAGCACATGATGCGCGGTCGGGCCGGTGTCGGCGAAGTTGGCGAAACCCAGTTCTCAGTGCCGAAGGGCTCGCTTGCCTTCTGGCGTGACCGTCTTACCGCACAGAGTGTTGGCGGCCTGCAGGAAGACACGGTCTTCGGCGCCAGGCGCCTGCGCTTCAACGGCCCTGATGGAGACGGCTTTGCGCTCATCGAGACACCCGATGACGCCCGACCTGCCTGGACTGGCGCTGATGTCAGCCAAGAGGCCGCGATCAGAGGTTTTTCCGGAGCTCGCCTCAACCTGCATGACACTGCTGCGACGGAAGAACTGCTCGGCTTCATGGGCTACGAGCGCACCGGCAAGGAGGGGGATGTCACCCGCTTCGTCATCCCGGGCGGCAATGGTGCCGACACGATCGATCTCGTCGCCTTGCCAGAAACGCCCTTTGCCCGTCAGGGCGCGGGTTCGGTCCATCATATAGCGTTTGCCGTCGAAAATCGCCAAAAGCAGATCGAAGTGCGCAAGGCGCTTATGGATACCGGCTACCAGGTAACCCCTGTCATCGATCGGGACTACTTCTGGGCCATCTATTTTCGCACGCCGGGTGGGGTCCTGTTCGAGATTGCGACGAACGAACCTGGCTTTAATCGTGACGAGGACACCGCCCATCTCGGCGAAGTGCTGAAACTGCCGACCCGTTACGAGCCGTTCCGCGATAGGATCGAAGCCAATCTCCAGCCTCTGGCTGCCTGACGGACCCCTTGGCGATAGACGCCGGCAATTCCAAGCGCCGCAGGACTAACCTCCTGCGGCGCTTCACGATTTTGTGTTCTGCGGATTGTCGCAAACGTGCCTTGAAGAGGCGTGGCACCGCCCGTAAACGAACGTTCGGCTCACTAGGCGATTACCGTCGCGAGCTGCGGCATCGAGATGCCGTACCGAATGCTTCGAACGGAAGGTTGCTGACTTGGGACTCATCTCTATCGATCACACCAAACCCGTCCAGTTAAAGCCAACGGACAGTTTTGGCTGCCCATTTGATAAGCTCTACAAGGACCAGTCGGTCGTGGGTGCCGATATCGCCTTTTTCCGCAAGGGCAGTCGCGACGGCCATCTGCAGCAGGTTGAGGCCCCGGCCAGCGATCGCGGTTTCGTCGTGGGCGTATCCACGAGCGGCGGGCATTCCCGGCGTGTCTTCCATGAGCACCACGCGACCAATCATGCCTTCGATCGGGACGCAATCTACATCCGAGACCTGTCCGACCATTACAAGGCCGACCTCGGCGGCGCTTTCGACTTTCTGCTCCTTCAAATTTCACCGGCCTCGCTGGAACGGATAGCTGCGGAGGCTGAGCTTGCCGGCGTGAATTCGCTCGCTGCGGAAATGGCGTCGAAGGATGTCGTGCTCTCTAACCTTGCCCGCGTGCTGATACCCGCGCTGGAAAGCCCCGAAGAGGCGCCGCAATTATTTGTCGACCAGATGGCGACCGCAATCGGCAGCTACCTCGTACAGCGCTATGGGAAGAGATCGGCGCCTAACACGCCCCGGTCCAGAAAACTGTCGCGCGTTCAGGAGACGCGGGCCAAGAGCCTTCTCCTCGACAACCTCGATGGCGAGATATCTGTCCTAGACGTCGCCAGGGCATGCAACCTGTCGCGCGGCTACTTCATTCAGGCCTTTCGCCAGACGACGGGCATGACACCTTACCAGTGGCTCCTCAACGAACGGGTTTCGCGTGCGCGAGAGCTCTTGCGCACGCCCGATATCTCGCTTTCCGAAGTCGCAATCTCATGCGGCTTTGCAGACCAGAGCCATTTCACGCGTGTTTTCACCAGTCTCCTCGGCACGACGCCTGGAAACTGGCGGCGCAGTTGCTGACCTCAGCGCTGCGTGCAACGGTGATTTCTAGGTTTTGTCAAATGCAAGTACATTTCGTCCTATCGACCTGACTTTTGGACAAGACCCGCCTCCGCAATTGAGCGATTCTCCGCCCCATTAAAATTAGGGGGTTTTCCGGTGGAGCCTGTAATCTTAAAGGGACTATTACCAGATTAATTATTGCACCCAGAGCAATTCAATCGGAATTAATATTGCAATTCCGGCACGCGCCAAATCGGTCTAGGTTTCGTTTCAGCAGCCAAGACGAAGTGAAAGAGACCGGCCGCTAACACTGATTAACCGGCTCCGGCCATCCACGAGCACTCTGAAAGCCACCCCGCGCCGACCAGAAAAGTGCGTCATAGTAACCCGCCGCATTAGCGGCTCAAGAAGACGGAAGAGGAACCTGAAATGTCCAAGAAGCTCGAAGTCCTGACCCCGAAGAACAGCCAGCTCATCTTCATCGACCAGCAGCCGCAGATGGCCTTCGGCGTCCAGTCGATGGACCGCCAGGTCCTGAAAAACAACGTTGTCGGCCTCGCCAAGGCTGCCAAGATCTTCAACATCCCGACGACCATCACGACCGTCGAGACACTGTCCTTTTCTGGCCACACCTTCCCTGAGCTCCTCGCCGTCTTCCCGGAAAATGACATTCTCGAACGGACCTCGATGAATTCCTGGGATGACCAGAACGTCCGCGACGCACTGGGCAGGAACGCCGCCGAAGGCCGCAAGAAGATCGTCGTTTCCGGCCTGTGGACAGAAGTCTGCAACACCACCTTCGCGCTGTCTGCGATGCACGACATGCCGGACTACGAGATCTACATGGTGGCCGACGCTTCGGGCGGCACGTCGTCCGACGCCCACAAATACGCGATGGACCGGATGGTTCAGGCCGGCGTGGTTCCGGTAACCTGGCAGCAGGTCTTGCTCGAATGGCAGCGCGACTGGGCTCACCGGGAAACCTATGACGCGGTCACCTCGCTTGCCAAGGAGCATTCCGGCGCCTACGGCATGGGCATCGATTATGCCTACACGATGGTCCACGACGCAGCTGAACGCGTCACCCACGGCAAGCGCATCGGCCCGAACCCGGCCAAGTAAGTCCGCCATCCAACCCATTCGGCCCGCTTTGGCAGTATGACGAACGATGTCTTGCCGAAGCGGCGCCTCCATCGTCGAGGACGCAGTGATGAAACTTTACCTCCTGTCTCTGGGTGCCGGTCTCCTGGTCGGCATTGTCTATAGCCTGCTGAACGTCCGCTCTCCGGCTCCGCCGGTGGTCGCGCTGATCGGCCTTCTCGGCATCCTCGTCGGAGAGCAGATCATTCCCCTTGCCAAGTCCTACTGGAGCAAGGAGCCAGCTGCCATTTCCTGGATCAATCAGATCAAGCCGCACATGTTCGGCCACATGCCGAAGGGCACCAGCGCGGATCTGACGGCAGCCCGCAAATCACCGGCCAAGGTCGAAAGCTGATGACAGCGAGGGCGTTAATACTGCCGTCGCGATCAAGGACGGTAACTTTCTGGAGGTTGGCACCGATGCCGAAGTCATGGCCTTCGCCGGCCCCGACACCAGGATCGTCGACCTCAAGGGCAAGCGTGTCCTGCCGGGCCTGATCGATAACCACACCCACGTCGTGCGTGGTGGCCTGAACTTCAACATGGAACTGCGCTGGGATGGCGTTCGCTCGCTTGCCGATGCCATGGACATGCTGAAGCACCAGGTTGCGGTGACACCTGCCCCGCAATGGGTGCGCGTCGTCGGCGGCTTTACCGAGCACCAGTTCGTCGAAAAGCGCCTGCCCACGATCGAGGAGATTAATGCGATTGCGCCCGACACGCCGGTCTTCCTGCTGCATCTTTATGACCGGGCGCTCTTGAATGGTGCAGCCCTTCGTTCCGTAGGCTACACAAAGGACACGCCGAACCCGCCAGGCGGCGAGATTACCCGCGACGCCAATGGCAACCCGACCGGCATGCTTCTGGCCAAGCCGAACGCTGGCATTCTCTATTCGACGCTGGCCAAGGGTCCGAAACTGCCCTTCGACTACCAGGTCAATTCCACCCGCCACTTCATGCGTGAACTGAACCGGCTTGGAATTACCGGCGTCATTGATGCCGGCGGCGGTTTCCAGAACTATCCGGACGACTACGAAGTCATCCAGAAACTGTCGGACGAAAACCAGCTCACCGTCCGCCTCGCCTACAACCTCTTCACCCAGAAGCCCAAGGCCGAAAAGGAGGACTTCCTCAACTGGACGTCCTCGGTTAAGTACAAGCAGGGCAATGATTACTTCCGCCACAACGGCGCCGGCGAGATGCTGGTCTTCTCAGCCGCCGATTTTGAGGATTTTCGCCAGCCGCGACCAGAAATGGCACCGGAAATGGAGGGCGAGCTCGAAGAGGTCGTCCGCGTTCTCGCCGAAAACCGCTGGCCCTGGCGCATGCACGCTACTTATGACGAAACCATCTCGCGCGCACTCGACGTCTTCGAGAAGGTCAACAAGGACATTCCTCTCGAAGGCCTGAACTGGTTCTTTGACCATGCCGAAACGATCTCGGAACGCTCGATCGACCGCATCGCAGCACTTGGCGGCGGCATCGCCACCCAGCATCGCATGGCCTATCAGGGCGAATACTTCGTGGAGCGATACGGCCATGGCGTTGCCGAGGCAACTCCGCCGATCCGCCGTATGCTCGACAAGGGCGTCAACGTTTCGGCCGGCACCGATGCCACGCGTGTCGCCTCCTACAACCCCTGGGTTTCGCTTGCCTGGATGGTTACCGGCAAGACAGTTGGCGGCATGCAGCTTTATCCGCGTGCAAACTGCCTGGACCGCGAAACGGCCCTCAGGATGTGGACAGAAAAGGTGACCTGGTTCTCCAACGAGGAAGGCAAGAAGGGCCGCATAGAAAAGGGCCAATTCGCCGATCTCGTCGTGCCGGACAAGGACTTCTTCTCCTGCGCCGAGGACGAGATCTCCTTCCTGACATCCGATCTCACCATGGTCGGCGGTAAGGTCGTCTATGGCGCCGGCGACTTCAGGACACTCGACGAAAGCGATGTGCCGCCAGCCATGCCCGACTGGTCGCCGGTCCGAAAGTTTGGCGGTTATGCCGCCTGGGGTGAACCTGATGGCGCTGGCCGCCATTCGCTGCGCCGCACCGCGATCGCTTCGTGCGGCTGCGCCAGCGACTGCAGTGTCCACGGCCATGACCATGCGGGCGCTTGGACGTCGAAACTGCCGATATCAGATCTCAAGGGCTTCTTTGGCGCGCTTGGATGCTCTTGCTGGGCCGTCTGAGCCCGACCACGACCATTTTGCCGCTAGCGTGGGCAGCGCATCACCGCTGCCCCTTCCCCATCTTCTACTTAATTGCAGATTTCGCAATTAATTCGAAATTATTGATGCAATTGTTGGCGGCAATCATTCCAGCCAATATCGCTCCATCAGCCGCGCAGAGCGGCCGTTTCTTATGACCGGCCACATTAAAAGGAGCAGAGATGACTGACCATGCATCATTCAAAAAAGAGCGGAGCGCACTCGCAGCAGTCGTCACCGCTCCCACCACACGCACGGTTGCGCTACTTGCGCTTTGCGCGGCCTATATTCAGGGGCCGTTTTTCAAGATCGCAGATTTCAATGGCGCAATCGCCGAGATGGAACATTTCGGCCTGCAACCCGCACCTTTCTTTGCATTGGCCGTGATCGCGATCGAGCTCATTGCTTCCGCAATGGTCGTCTCAGGCTTTCTCCGTTGGGCAGGCGCGTTGGCGTTGTCCGGCTTTACACTTCTCGCAACCCTTGTGGCGCTGCGCTTCTGGGAATTCGCCCCCGGCATGGAGCGAATGATGGCAACGAATGCCTTCTTCGAACATCTGGGCCTGGCTGGCGCCTTCGTTCTCGTCGCTGCCGTCGATCTCACCAAAGGAGCAGACAAATGAGCACCGCAAAGTCCGCGAGGGGCAGCTTTGCCCCCCTCGCCCAACCTGTCTTCGCAGTACTTTGGGCCGCCACCGTGCTTGGCAACACCGGAAGTTTCATGCGCGACGTCGCAAGTTCCTGGCTGATGACCGACCTCTCGGCCTCGCCTGCCGCGGTGGCGCTGGTCCAGGCGGCCGGCACGCTGCCAATCTTCCTTCTGGCCATTCCGGCCGGCGTTTTGACCGACATTCTCGATCGCCGCAAATTCCTGATCGCCGTGCAATTCCTGCTCGCCTCCGTCAGCATAACGCTGATGGTCCTGGCACACACCGGAATGCTCTCGGTCAGCGCCCTGATCGGGCTGACCTTCCTCGGCGGTATTGGTGCTGCGCTGATGGGGCCCACCTGGCAGGCGATCGTGCCGGAACTGGTGAAGCGGGAGGATGTGAAGAGCGCCGTCGCCCTCAATTCGCTCGGCATCAACATTGCCCGTTCGATCGGGCCAGCTGCCGGTGGCCTGCTTCTGGCAGCCTTTGGGGCCGGCGTTACCTATGGCGCCGACGTCGCGAGCTATTTCGTCGTCATCGCCGCCCTCCTCTGGTGGCCACGAGCGAAGAATGCTGATGACGCGCTCGCAGAAGGTTTCCTTGGCGCCTTCCGTGCCGGTCTTCGTTATACCCGCGCCAGCCGTCCGTTGCATGTCGTGCTTCTGCGCGCGGCGATCTTCTTCGCCTTCGCCAGCGCGGTCTGGGCACTGCTGCCGCTCGTCGCTCGGCAATTGCTTGGCGGAGACGCCGGCTTCTACGGAATTTTGCTTGGAGCGGTCGGCGCCGGTGCCATCGGCGGCGCGCTCGTCATGCCGAAGTTGCGTGAACGCTTCGACGCGGATGGACTGCTTCTCGGCGCCGCCGTCATCACGGCTCTCGTCATGGCAGCGCTATCGCTTGCCCCGCCGCAATGGCTCGCCATCATCATCCTGCTCTTCCTCGGCGGCGCATGGATCACCGCGCTGACGACCCTCAACGGCGCCGCCCAGGCAATCCTTCCCAACTGGGTGCGAGGCCGTGGTCTTGCCGTCTATCTTACCGTCTTCAACGGCGCGATGACGGCAGGCAGCATCGGCTGGGGCGCAGTCGGTGAGGCTGCCGGCGTACCCGGTACGCTGCTGATCGGTGCTGCAGGCCTGTTGGTCGCCGGTCTCATCATGCACCGCATCAAACTGCCGGCCGGCGATGCTGATCTCGTGGCTTCAAACCATTGGCCCGAACCGCTGGTCGCAGAACCGGTCGCCCATGACCGTGGCCCAGTTCTGATCCTCATCGAGTACCAGGTGGAAAAACATCACCGCGCTGCGTTCATGCGTGCAATCGATGAACTGTCCCAGGAACGTCGCCGCGATGGCGCCTACGGCTGGGGCATCACGGAGGATTCGGCCGATCCTCAAAAGATCGTCGAATGGTTCATGGTGGAATCCTGGGCCGAGCATCTGCGCCAGCACAAGCGTGTGTCCCAAGCTGACGCTGACCTGCAAGGCAAGGTTATGACCTATCACTCAGGCCCGGAAAGGCCAGTCGTCCGCCATTTCCTGACGATCAATCGTCCGGGGGCTGCCTGACTAGTCCTTATGGGCGGCGTGAGTAGTCGCCGCCCATAATTTCATTTTTCGCAATTAAATCTGAATTATTGATGCAATTGTTGGTAGCGATGTTTTCCGACAATAACTGTCCAGCAGACACCCCTCGCGCACCAAAACCGATGGGAACCCAGGAGCCGACATGACCGATAACTTCCTCCCGCTCACCCGCCGTGCTGCCCTCATCACTGGAGCTGGCGTCGCTGCATCCCTTGCAATTCCCACCTCTTTCACCCTTGCAGCCAACGCTGCATCCACCAGGCACCCCACTGAAGGAATCAAAAACATGAGCTCTGTAACCACCAAGGACGGCGTCGAGATCTTCTACAAGGACTGGGGTCCGAAGGACGCACAGCCGATCATGTTCCACCACGGCTGGCCGCTGTCGTCCGACGATTGGGATGCACAGATGCTGTACTTCCTCGCCAACGGGTATCGCGTCGTCGCACATGACCGCCGCGGTCACGGCCGTTCGGCCCAGGTTTCCGAGGGCCACGACATGGACCATTACGCCGCCGATGCGTTTGCAGTCGTCGAGCACCTGAACCTGAAGAATGTCGTGCATATCGGTCATTCGACAGGCGGCGGTGAAGTCGCTCGTTATGTCGCCAAGCATGGTCAAAAGGCAGGTAGGGTCGCCAAGGCGGTTCTCGTCTCCGCCGTTCCACCGCTCATGGTCAAGACCGCCTCAAACCCCGAAGGCCTTCCAATTGAGGTGTTCGACGGCTTCCGTTCGGCACTCGCCGCCAACCGCGCGCAGTTCTTCCGCGATGTTCCGGCCGGCCCATTTTATGGCTTCAACCGAGAAGGTACGAAAGTCCAGGAAGGCGTGATTCAAAATTGGTGGCGTCAGGGCATGATGGGCGGCGCCAAGGCTCACTATGACGGCATCAAAGCCTTCTCCGAAACCGATCAGACAGAAGATCTGATGGAAATCACTGTGCCGACTCTCGTCCTGCACGGTGAGGACGATCAGATTGTTCCGATCGCCAATTCGGCACTCAAGTCCGCCAAGCTTTTGAAGAACGCTTCGCTCAAGACTTACCCAGGTTTTTCGCACGGGATGCTGACGGTTAACGCTGATGTCTTGAACGCAGATCTCCTCGCCTTCATCAAGGCGTGAAGCAGATGCATGGGGTGCGGCGCAAAATCGCCGCATCCGTCTTCTGCAATCGATAGATGCCAAAATGATCATGCCCTGCGACAGACCTTGTACACTTGTCGGGGCAACATACCCGCTGTCCAGCGCCTACGAGCGATCTCGTTCATCAGCACTCCTTGGGCGAAGGCGTCTACGCGTCAAACAGAGACGAGGGTAACTGAACAGTGAACCGGCTTGGTCTTGCTAGTCGGATTGCGACGGCTTCTCGCAAAAGCGCGAAACGCAGTTCCAAAGCCGTCGTCTCCGGCGATCTTGGCAACTGGCTAAGTTCAACAGCGAAGAGGTCAAACTCCCTGCCCAACGCGGTTTCGTCAAAAGATACGTTCACGTGCTCATAACCATCGTTTGTTTGAAGACTCACTCGTCCTCCGGCTTACCGCCAGCAACAAGACCGTGCCTAAGCCTCGTGCTAGCATGGTAAATATCCAATAAACCGGCTCGCCGAGCGGGATCATAAATTGGGACAATCGAGCCGTAAACGCAAAGAATCAGGGGCCGAGATTGGCAAGGCCAGATCTCTGCATATGTCTGTCGAGGCAATGGAGAGCGGCGTCCAGCGCACTCGCGCTCACTTCACGCCCCAATTGAAAACTAAAACGCCAACGATAGCGGGGTCCACGGAACAACCGTGGCTAAAACAGGAACTCGCCAACAGAGAGCTTTCTGAGAGCTATGGCAACCTTGGCGACGAGCATCTCCTTGTTTGGGCCGTGATCCGGATAGCGGGTCATGTTGTCGCCGCTATGCATGAAGACGTACCCACCTCGTCCTGTCGCTGTCGGGTACTGCCACATCCAGTCCGCGGGCTTTGGATCTTCCTGCGAGCCAATATCTGTCATCCAAATTGCTCCGGGTGGCGGATCGCTCCATCCGCGCACGTACTGTCCAAAGACACCCTGCCACCCATCGAAGCCATCGCCAAGATCGGAGAAAATTCCGAACCTATCGTCGCGCACCCGAACCTTGATGTTGGTAAACGGCCTTGGCGGAACAGCCCTGAACGGCGCCATAAATGGCAACCATGGCTGACACGGTTCGGCGCAAATGATCAGATTTCCGCCTTGCGATAGAAATGCCAGAAAGTCCTCAGCCCGGCTTTTCAGGAACAACTCATCGTGGCTGCTTGGAATGTAAAGTATGTCCGTCTTTTCCAGCAATTCGGGGCTGAGCTGATCATAAGGCGCAAAGAGGGTATCGAAGCCGGACAATTTGAGGCTTTCTTCGAGACCTTGCGGGTGCCACTCCGACGGATAATGCGAACATTGCAAATAGGTAAAGCGGCTTATCGCGGGCCGCTTGATTCCGAGTTCCTCGTTCAGCCAGGGATAAAAAGACCTCAGGAAGCGTGTGGTTGCTGGCATAAACCGCTGGCCATTGTGCGAATGCGGGTCGAGTGTTGCAAGCAACAACCTCCCCCTGCCCGGGCGCGAAGGAAAGTCGAGAAACAGGCTGCCGCTTCCATCGTCGATCTCGACGATGGAGCGGGCGCCTTCAGGAACATTGTATGAGCCACCCCAGTGCCAACTCATATGTGACAGTGGCATTCGCGCTGTAATCGGATGGTGCGGCTCGGATAGCCTGATCTCGAGCTTTTCGCCTTTCGTCCACCATAGCCAGTCGCGGCAGTTTCCGGGTGTCCACTCGAGACCCGCAATGTCTAGCCAATCTGCATTTCCCTGCAGGCAAACGACAAGAAAGCCGCCGTCTTGGAGATACGCGTTCAACTGCTGGGCATAGGGCCGCAGTGCGGCAGTGTCCATCGCATCCGGCACAACAACGGCTGCATAGGCCGAAAGCTCCGTCAGAGGCAGGTCGTGAATATAAATGAGATCATCGATATAGTGACGGAAATCCTGGAAACTTCGCAGTTGCCAGCTGTTGCCCCAGTGGAGATAGGCGATACCTTTGCCCGGCGCTGTTGCTTCAACCATCGAGGCGGGCTCCGTCGTGACGGAAAAGAGGTGCAAAAGTGTGTTTGCCAAGCCCGCCAAAATCCGCGCGAGCGATTGGAAGATCATACAGGCGCGTAAGGTTTTCGGGACTGAGTGCATCCTCGGTCGGACCTGAGACATAGCTCGTGCCGCTGGTCATCAAAAGGACGTCGCTGGCGATCTCCACTGCATGCTGAGGCGTGTGTGTGGAGAAGATGATTGTCATGCCATGTGCATCGCTCAAATAGCCGAGCAATCCGAGCACCTTGTCCTGGTTTTTATAATCAAGTGCCGCGCAGGGTTCGTCGAGCACCAGCAGCTCGCATTCTGAAGTCAGCGCCTGCGCAATCATCACCAGTTGGCGCTGGCCGCCGCTCAGCGTATTGAAGGTCTGCTGTTCCAGATGCTCGATACCAAGCATCTGGAAATAGTGCCGCACGACCTCATAGTCCCGCCTCCCAGGCGCCCTAAACAGGCCGAGATGACGCGCCCTGCCCATCAAGGCGATATCGAGAGCTGAATAGGAGAATGGCACATCGAATAGCTGAGGTACGAAGCCGACCCGCCCGTCGATTGAGAGCCGTCCCGATTTCGGCATTATGACGCCAATCAGCGTATTAATCAGGGTTGTCTTGCCGACGCCGTTGGCGCCGAGTATCGCCAGGATCCGCCCCCGTTCCAGACGCAGGCCATAGTGCCTCAGAACGGTCTTGCCGCCACGCTCAACGGTGAGGTCGTTTGCCTCAATCACTCGCCCAGCCCCCTTTTGCGTGTAGTCGGCGCAGGATCACCGCAAAAACCGGGACGCCGATCAGAGCAGTAATGATGCCGAGTGGGATCTCAGCCGTGGTCACCGTTCGGGCCAAGTTGTCGACCATCAGAACATAGATCGCACCAATAGTGCCGGACACGGGCAACAGCCTCTGGTGGTCGGCGCCGACCAGAGCGCGAGCAACATGTGGGATGACGAGACCGACCCACCCGATGATGCCCGAGGTTGCTACCACCCCTGCCGAAATAAGGGCGGACGCGACGAGGATGATCCATTGCACCAGCACAACCTTCGTGCCCAGAGCCCTGGCCTTTTCCTCGCCGAGCGACATGATGTTGATCTGGAAGCGCAGCAGATAGATTGCAACGGCGGACGGCACCACTGCCACGGATACCAGCAGGACATCAAAATAGTTGCTGGACGCAATACTGCCCATCAGCCAGTAGGTAATGGCAGGCAGCTTTTGAAAGGGATCCGCAAGCAGTTTGGCAATGGAAATTGCAGCCGAAAAAAAAGCCGATATGACAACTCCCGCCAGAACCAGCGTCAGCATGCTTGTGCGCCCGCGCACCGTCGACAACAGCTTGACGAGAAGAACACTTCCTATCCCGAACAGGAAGGCCATGATCAGCAAAAGGTGGCCCTGAAGGCCCAGGAGAATCGCCAGGGTTCCGCCGAAGCCCGCGCCCGATGTAACGCCAATGATGCCCGGATCCACAAGCGGATTGCGAAAAAGCCCTTGCAGAGCTGCACCCGAAACTGACAGACCAAAACCGATAATGACCGCCGCCATGATCCGCGGCAGGCGGACCTGCTCGACCACGACCTCCTGCACCGGCTCCCAATAAGGCGCAATCAACGGGTGCACATTATCGACCAGGATATAGGTTACGTCCCGAACAGACAGGTCGTAGCGACCGATGGTTACAGAATAAAGTATCGCAAGGACGAGCAGGCAGATCAGTGCCGGAAGGACGCAAGCTGAGACAACACTCCGTCCGACAGGGCGAGTAGTCGGGGCCTTAGCCAAAGAGTTCGACATACCTTGAAGCCGGTCCATTGCTTTCTGACTCAAGTATTGCCTTCATCTGAGCGTCAGTCAGTTCGGCGCCGTAGATCAGCCTGTAGGTAGCCGCGATCTGCTTCTTGAATTCCGGCGCGAATTCGGCACCGTGGGCGATGGCAGCCAACCATTCTGACGTGAGGAAGATTTCCGGTGCATCCGGCGTGCGGGCAAAGACGGGCTGTTTGTAGACCCGCTTTTGCTTGACCGCCTTGAGGCTAGCAAGCACCGGGTTGTCGAAGATATCCTGAGGCTTGAGGTCCGCATAAGCCGGAATAATGATGATCTCGGGGTTCCACACCAGCAACTGCTCGAAATCGACCGTGCGCCACCATTCGCCGGTCTTGTCAGCCGCCGGATTGGTCACGCCGCTCAGCGAAAGATCCTGCGAGCCGTTGGCGATGACCTGGATCTGATCAGCCACCTTGTCGATATGGAGAACTGAGGGAAGTGCTGCCGTGTTCAGCTTTGCGACCTTGTCGCTAAGCGCCTTCAAGGTGTCGGACTGGGCCTTCAGTATTGCCTGGGCGCGGTCATTGCGACCGGTCATGTAGCCGGTGATCGTGAGGTAATCGAGCCGGTCCTGCTCCGTGCAGCACTGCCAGCCGACGACGGTAAGGCCGACCCTTTCGAGAGGTTCAATGATCTTCGCGTCATGCGTCCACTGGATCACCACGTCCGGCTTCTCAGCGAGGATCGCCTCGACATTAGGTACAAAGCCGTCTTTGGCGGCACTTGCATTGATCTTTGCCATTTCCGGCAGCATCTCAGCGTAGATGCCACTGGTGAAATAGCGCACCAGCGAGTCCTTGTTCATGCCAACGATGTTATCCGCCTTCTCATCGATCGCGCGATAGATGATGGGTGCAGAGCGAACGATCGTGACAACGCGTTCCGGTGGCGCCTTAAAGGTGATCACCTTTCCGCGGTGGTCTAGAAATGAGGTTTCTGCATAAAGCGTTGTCGGCAAAAAAAGTGACAGTACGAGCGCGGAAATGGTTTTTAGGCGGCCGACCATTGATCCCTCCCTGGCGGCGCCTTTACGCGTTGATGGCGTCGCCGACCTGTGAACAGCAATTCATGACTCTGTAAATCAAGTTAATGGTTCGTGTCCAGAACAAGTTCGGAACAAATTGCATGGCTGACCGACGGCCGTTGGGCAGAGGCTGTGCTCAGGTCCGAGTAAATGGCTCCAGGGCTCAACCGTGCCTGGAAAACACCATGAGAAGAGACCGGTCGACCTCAATTTTCGGCGATTAGCAGACGCAAATCTCAGGGATTTACGACTTCACTCTGGCTCGGAATGCGGTAGGTGTTCAAAAATAGCATTTTCACAATGAGTAGCATTTTCAAGCCATCGCAACCTGTATGCTATTCAGGCATATTGATTCGCGCGCGACGTTGCGACAATGTGCTCGCGTAGCGGGAAGATTGCGTTTTGAAAGGACAGAATGGCGTTTGTTCTGAAGACCTTTGGCCGATTGCAACTTATCGATGAAGACGGGAACACGGTCGCGTTTCCCGAAAAAGGTCTATTGCTTTTCGCATATTTGCTGACGTCCGATCAGGGATCGGCGGATCGGGCGACCATCGCACGATTTCTATGGGGTGATGCTGACGAGGAGGTTGCGCGCTCTGCTTTGCGAAAGGCCATCTCGCGGATCATGGCTCGCCAGAATGAACTCGGTCTCGCCGCTCTTTCGTCCAGGGACGGGTTCATTTCTATAGACCAGGACGCGTTGCCTTCAGATCTTCTGTTGAACGAGTCTGAGGGAGAAGCCGAGCCATTCGTCCATCTTAATCATCTCGTGAGGCTCTTGGCCCGCCCGTTCCTCGGAACTGCAACATGCCAAAGTCGCGAGTTTCGAAGATGGTCCTCCGAACGCGAGGCTCATCACGCCGAACTTCTCAAAGAGGCACTCAGAAAGGCGTCTATCTCGTCGGAAGCGCCCATTCACTCGGAACTCCTGAGGCGCGCAGCTACTTCCCTGTCACGGCTGGATCCGCAAAACCCCGATACGACCCGGTTTGTATTGAAACTCCTGAATGCTGAAGAAGAGGTTGCATCGCTTAGAACGCATGAAGAGCAGCGCCGCAGTTCAATCGCAACTGGAGGAGCGCGCCTAACCCAGGAGCACGGAGCCGAGAGGCTCCAGCCACAGCCAGCTGCGCCCCGTCAGCCAGTGTCGGCCTTTCCTTCCACTATCGAGGAGCTCGCGATTGCTGTTCCTCGCCTTGCGCTGCTTCCCCCAAGCAATCACTCAACGCGCCCGGACGCCGGGCTCCTCGCAGCATCGCTGGTTGAAGATATCACGATTGGCTTTTGTGCGTTCGATAGTGTGCAGGTTGTCGCTCCATACTCGGCGGCTCAGGTTGGCCACGACCCGAAGGCACAGACAGCCTTTTTTGAACGCCATCGCGTCAACTATGTCCTCGACACTCGGATCAGCGGAGACGGGGATGACGTGTCACTCTTTGCCCAGTTGATCTACTTCGACCAGAACCAGGTTATTTGGGCGGAGCGATTCAGTCTCGACCATTTGTCTCTTGCAAAAGACAGACGGGTTGTTTCGCGGCAACTCGCTCTCTCCATATCCGGCGAAATCGAACGTTATGAAGCCCTGCGGGAGGATCTCAATCCGGTTGCCTACCATCGATACCTGATTGGCAGGCGCCATCTCGTTAGATTGACGCTTCCTAACCTGCGGCGAGCCCGTGCGGAGATGAAGGCTGCACTAAACGCGAGCCCGCACTTTGCGCCGGCGCTCAGTTCAATGGCCCGCACCTACTCCAAGGAGTGGTTGTTGACCGCGCGAGGCGATGTCGAGCTTTTGAAGATGGCTGAAGGCCTGGCGGTCCAAGCCAGCAAGGCGCGACCCGAATTTGCCGATGGCTTCCGAGAGTTGGGTGTCGCGAAACTTCTGCAGGGTGAGTTCGATGCAAGCGCCGAAGCCATGGAGGTCGCGGAAAACTGCGCTCCCCATTATGCCGACGTCATCGCCGATTATGCGGACACGCTCGTCCATTGCTCGCTTCCGGCCATGGCGCTGCAGAAGATCGAGCGGGCGATCGAGCTCAACCCACTCAGCCCAGACACCTATCTCTGGACAGCCGCGGGTGCGAATTATGCGCTCGGCGAGTTTGAAGCATGTCTCGACTACATCGGACAGATGGTCGATTCCAGTTTGGCCGACAGGCTTTCCGCCGCGAGCTGGGCCATGTTGGACCGTCCGGAAAGGGCGCGAGCCTTCGTGCGAAGGTTTCGGGAAGCCAATCCGGATTTCAACGTCGACAGGTGGCTGTCTGCGGTTCCAAGTAAGGAGCAATGGCATAAGGACCTTTATCGAGAGGGTCTGAAGAAGGCAGGATTCTAACCACAACCACGGAAGGGGTAGAAGCATGGCAAGAGTTGTTGTTATTGGCATCGAGGGCGAGGATGAACTCTGGGTTGCCGATCTGGATGCAAAGACTGTGCACTCACTTCCGGCCCCCAAGACGGGTTCGCTGAAGGTGGTAACCGATCTTCGGGCAACAGGCTCGACCGTGACGAAGGGCGTAGACCTGGCCGTCACGGTCAAGTCCACGGAGGCCGCATTCTCCGGTCACTACGACGGCTAACCGAGGCCGATTGCAAAAAATTGGTTGATGCCGAAAGCGCTTGAAAGAATAGAGCGCCATCACAGTTGATTGAACGCCGATGGGCCTTTTGGGGCTCGATGCGATCGCTGGATGTTGCGTCATCAATAGCTGCAAAGGTCCCGCCGAGCTCTCGTTCATCGAGCGTCGTGATCTGCGACCAAACGCTTTTCACATCCGTTTCGCTCGGCATAGCCGGGCGGAGCGCGTTGCTATTGACAGAAGCACGACAAACCAAGAGCCATTGTCCTGGAGACCAAGCCCCCTCGGCTGCGGCCGGCTTCATGCTACAAGCGGCTCGTTGGCCACAACGCAACCGGATTTACGCCGGCCTTTGCGCGTAGTTGCGAACCAGATCGATAAACAGGCGGAGCTTGGTCGGAACGTGACGTCTGCCGGAATAATAGAGGCATAGTGCCGGCTCGTTCGGCATCCAGTCTTGAAGCACCCTGATCAGACGGCTTGCTTCAACGTGGCGCGCGACCGTCTGCTCCGCGAGATAGGCGAGGCCCATTCCATCCAGCGCAGCATCAAGCATCAATCCGCTGTCGTCGAGGACAAGGCGACCAGGCACATCCAGCGCACAACGCTCGTGATCGCGAACAAATTCCCAGTGATAGATGCGTCCACTGCCCATGCGGGCACGGATACATTCATGAGCCAACAGATCAGTTGGAACAATCGGCACATCGCGCCCCTTGAAATAGGCAGGCGATCCGACAACGATCTGACGCACATTCGGGATGATCGGGATCGCGATCATGTCAGCTGGCACCAGATCGAAGAGACGTATCCCGGCATCGAACCCCTGTCCAACGACATCGACCAACGCCGACTCGGTGACGACTTCTACCTGTATCCGCGGATAGCGCTGCAGGTACTCTCGTATCGGCTCCATGACGAAGCGTGCCGCGCCCAGCGCCATGTTAAGCCTCAGAACCCCTGAAGGTTCTCCGACGTGTTCGCCGGCATTTTCGATCGCACCGTCAATCGCTGCCAGCGCCGGGGCGATTTCCTCCAGAAATTTCTCGCCTGCCGCGGTGAGTACGACGCTTCGCGTCGTTCGATTGAAGAGACGGACATTCAGCCGTTCTTCAAGTGCTGCGATCGCATGGCTAAGCCCCGAGGAGGACACGCCGAGCTCGCGTGCAGCGGCACGAAAGCCGCCCCGCCTGGCAACCTTAACCACCGCCTCCAGTTCGATGAGAGTGGCCTTGGTCATTGCGCAATATCCCAGATCAGCTTCGCCATTATTCGCCGTCATATCAGATCAGCGGCTCTAGTCCATCGCAATGGAGGGGCAAGGGATGTCTGACTGGACGCTGCTTCCTGGGGCTCAGCCCGACGCAGCATGCAAAATCTGCCCAATCGCTCGTGATTGCGCGACATAGCTCATCAGCCCGTGCACGATTACGAGACTTATCAGATCAGGGAAGACGTCGCATATCTCGCTAAACGAAAGGAGATAAAATGCGAGATATTGACAAGATTTACGTCGATGGAGCGTTCGTCACACCACACGGAACGGAGCAATTCGACCTTTTCAATCCGGCAACCGAAGAAAAGATCGGAACCGTCCGTCTGGGCAACGCCGAAGATGTTCGGGTGGCTGTGGCCGCAGCAAAACGCGCATTTCCCGTCATGGCTTCCACTTCGAAAGCAGAGCGGATCGCCATGCTGCATCGTCTTAGCGACGCTGTCAGATTGAAGGCCGGCGATCTCATTGCAGCCATGACCGAGGAGTACGGCGCGCCGGCCTATTTCACGGGATTCTCGGCGCAGAACACGGCATCGATTTTCGATGTCATGGCAGCAACCGTCGAGACCTACGAGTTCGACAGGACGGCCGGTTCCAGCGTAGTGAGAATGCTGCCGCTCGGCGTCGTGGGCGCAATAACGCCCTGGAACAGCAATTTCGGCTTCATTGCTACGAAGCTCGCCCATGCGATCGGCTCTGGATCGAGCATCGTGATCAAGCCCGCAGAGCAAAGTGCTATCCAGACCCAGCTTCTTGTGGAGTGCATTCATGATGCGGGCCTCCCAAGCGGTCTTCTGAATGTCGTGAACGGCACCGGTCCCGTAGTCGGCGCAGAACTCACCACGAATCCGGATGTCGCGATGATCACGTTCACCGGCTCGACGCCGGCGGCAAAGATCATCCAGCGGGCGGCCCTAGACACGATGAAGCGCCTGGTCCTGGAACTCGGAGGAAAGAGCCCAACGATCATTCTGGACGATGCCGATCTCGACACCGCAATCCCGACGGCACTGATGACCGGCTTTGCAAATAGCGGCCAGGCCTGTGTGGCCGGGACACGCATCCTGGTTCCCAATTCCCGTCGTGACGAGATTTTCCAGCGACTGAAGTCCGAGGCCGAACGCCTGAAGGTCGGCGTCCCTACGGACCCGCAGGTGCGGATTGGTCCGCTTGCGAACGCGAAACATTGGGAGCGGGTCCAGTCCTATATCCAGCTAGGTCAGCAGGAAGGTGCAACACTCCTGACCGGCGGCGAGGGGCGCCCCGGCGGGCTCGATAAGGGCTGGTTTACGCGACCGACGATCTTCACGGGCGTGTCAAACGATATGCGCATTGCCCGCGAGGAGATTTTCGGGCCAGTGCTGGGTGTCATCACCTATGATGATGATGATGATGCCGTCAAAATTGCCAATGACTCCGAGTTCGGGCTTCAGGCCTATGTCCTTTCGTCGGATGTTGCTCGAGCGACACGGATCGCCGAGCAGCTGATTGCCGGGCGTGTTGTGATCAACGGTGCGCCCCATGATCCCTACGCACCATTCGGGGGCTTCAAGCAATCCGGCATCGGACGCGAGATCGGTGCCTACGGCCTGGACGCGTATCTCGAACCGCGGGCCATTCTAAAGCCAACCGCGTAACGACTGTATCGCCTCCAAAATGAAAGTAGAGAACATGCCGAAGACCTGGATCATCACCGGCAGCGCGCGCGGCCTTGGCCGCTCGGTCCTCACCGCCGCCCTGGAGAACGGGGACAATGTGCTTGCAACCGCACGCGACGTGACGCGCCTCGAAGATCTGAAAGATCAATATGGGAAACGTCTTGCGCTTTTTGCACTCGATGTCACGGATGTAGACAACGCGGGCGAAGCTGCCGCCGCTGCGATCGACAGTTTCGGATGCATAGATGCACTTGTGAACAACGCAGGGTACGGTCATTTCGAAGCGTTCGAACAGAAGTCGGCTGGAAACTTTCGTGCCGAAGTGGAAACCAATCTGTTCGGTGTCGTCAACATGACGCGTGCTGTCTTGCCTTTCATGCGCAGACAGAAATCGGGACACATCTTCAACATCTCGTCTGTCGGAGGGCGGATCGGAACTCCGGGTCTGTCGGCTTATCAAACCGCAAAATGGGCAGTCGGCGGGTTCACCGAGGTTCTGCGCAATGAGGTCTCTCCCCTCAACATCAAAGTCATGGCACTCGAACCGGGCGGGATGCGGACAGATTGGGCCAAGACAGCCGGCCACGCCTCTGCGAGCGCCGTAATGCCAGACTACGCCGAGACGGTTGGCGCAACAATCGAGATGATCAGGGCCTATGCCGGCAACGAGGTGGGCGACCCGGCACGTATCGCACAGTTGATCATCGCACTGGCCAAGCGCAATGACGTACCCGCCCATCTGGTTCTGGGAACCGATGCCCTGGCGTCGTTTGATGAGGCGGAGGCAGCGCGCCGCTTATCCCATGAGGCGTGGCTCGACATCAGCGTGGC
The DNA here is from genome assembly GCF_019511525.1 of Rhizobium cauense. Taxonomy (GTDB): domain Bacteria; phylum Pseudomonadota; class Alphaproteobacteria; order Rhizobiales; family Rhizobiaceae; genus Rhizobium; species Rhizobium cauense. The sequence continues at coordinate 130,490 of NZ_JAEUAT010000014.1, forward strand.
AACGGTGTTCGATGGGCCCGACAGTGAGACACTCACCGCGTTTCTGCCAATCGCAAGCACCGACTAATGTCGATCCGCGGCCGTCCCAGTTCGAGCGGACCGTTCGCCGCTGGCCGATTGCTGACGAGAGCTCCATCACAATGGACTGCCATTCACGTTCAGCGAGAATGGCGAGGGCTCCTCAGGGCCCTAGGCGGAACTTCGCTTGACGATTTCGAAGCCGATCTTGATCATTGGCTCGACTGCCTCGCCGGATAGCTTTCTCAGTATGGATCTCGCCGCCTGCGTGCCAATCATGCGGCGGTCGATGCGGACGGTCGTTAGAGGTGGATGGGTGTGAGGCGCGAAGTCGAAGTCTCCGAAGCCCACGATCGCAACATCCTCGGGAATCCTGCAGCCCCGTGCAATGGCTTCTGTCAACGCCCCATGGGCCACAACGTCAGAACTTCCAAACACCGCAAGCGATCCGCCCCCGCGATCCAGCAATTGCGCCATGGCTTGGCGCCCGTCGCGAAACGTGGAGGGAGAGTTCATCTCCAGGTCAGGCAGCTCCACCGGGGCGACGTCCATTAGCCGGTTGACAAAGCCGTCCCTGCGCTGAACGGCGCGCGGATCGTTGGCACCGATCTGGGCATAGCGATCATAACCCTTGGCCAGAAGGAATTCCGCGACCAGGGCGCCTACATCAAAGTGTGAGAAGCCGACGGCCGTATCGAGTGGAGAAGGGGTCTGATCCCAGATTTCGACGATCGGCAGCCCTGCCCCCGTCAACATTGCCCTCGTCTCCTTGAGATGCGTGATGCCTGTCAGAATGATACCGTCAGGCCTTCGAGCGAGGATTGCGCGGGTGAGCTCGAGCTCTCGCTGTTGGTCATAGCCGGACAGACCCAACAGAAGTTGGTAGCCTTCTGCGACAAGCTCTGCGTTCAAGCCCTCGATCGCCTCGGCGAAGATGGTGCTCGATACCGATGGCACGATCGCTGCAACAAGCCGTGTTCTGCGCGACGCCAAACCGCCAGCGAGGAGATTTGGTACATAGCCCGTCCGGGCGATGACACGCTCGATCGCTTCGAGCGTTCGCGGCTTGACCAGCTTGGGTGTATTGATCGCACGCGAAACTGTAACGGGCGAGACGCCCGCAAGCTTGGCTATGTCAGCCAGGGTCACGGGGCTCGATTGGTCCGACCTGCCTTTCTTGTCCTGCTCGCCCATAACCCCTCCGCTTTAAAATGATTTACGCTTTCATTTTGAAGCTTGGCAAGTCCATTCATTGATAAAAATATGCAGCTTTCTTTAACTATCTGAAAATGTGTGAGTTATTTTAAAACATAAACCCTTGCGGTGGATAGGTCCGATGCATAAAATGGAAGCGCTTTCATTCTTCGATTGAGGAGTCGGGGAATGGGCTTTCAGTCGGGCGCATTGACGCCAAATGGGAGGAGGAATTCATGCATTTGAGACGTTTCATCACATTCGCGGCCATGGCCGCATCGATCTGTGCGGTGGCGACGACTGCGGGTCACGCCCAGGACTATCCCTCAAAGACCGTGACAGTCATTGTTCCCTTTGCCGCTGGCGGCAACACCGATACCTTTGGTCGCCTCGTCGCCGAGCAACTGGACAGCCGGCTCGCCCAACGCTTCATCGTTGAAAACAAGCCTGGTGCCGGCGGAAACGTTGGACTGGGTGATCTCGCCCGCGCCGCACCAGATGGCTATACGATCGGCATGGGGACTGTCAGCTCCAACGCAATCAACCAGACCCTTTTCAAGACTCTGCCCTATGACAAGGAAAAGGGATTTGCTCCATTGTCCCTGATCGCCAGGATGCCGAACGTGCTGGTGGTCAATCCTGAAAAGCTGCCGGTCAATTCCGTCCAGGAGTTGATCGATCTTCTCAAGAAGGAGCCGGGCAAGCACACTTATGCCTCGTCGGGCGTCGGCACGTCCATCCACCTTGCAGGCGAACTTCTTGCCACCAAGACCGGCGTCAAGATCACCCATGTTCCCTACAAGGGGAGCAGCCAGGCGATCATGGACGTGGTGGCAGGTCATGTCGATTTCATGTTCGACAACATTCCGACGGCCGCACAGCAGGTGAAGGCCGGGAAACTGCGCGCGCTCGCAGTGACGAGCCTCGACAGGGCCTCGCTGCTGCCCGACGTTCCGACCATGGACAGCGTCATTCCCGGCTTCGAGGCGACATCCTGGCACGGTATCTTTGCGCCGCCTGGCACGCCGCCTGAAATCGTCGACAAGCTGAGCACGGAAGTTCAGGCCATTCTCCACGACCCTGCGATGAAGGCGAAGATCGAAGGCATGGGTGCAACGCCTGTTGGTAACACGTCCGAGGAATTCGCCACGTTCATAAAGGGCGAAACCGATAAATGGGCCGAAGTCATCAAAGCAGCAAACGTTCCGCTCCAATGACACCCCGCCCGCCGGTCGGCTCGATGGGCCGGCCGGTCGATCCTGATCTGTGGGATTTTACAGCCATGCTAAAGATTGGAAATAGCCGAGACTTTGTCGGTGGCGTTGCGATGATTATCGTCAGCCTCCTTTTCATCTGGTTCGGTCAGGAACTTGATATCGGAAGCTCCTTCCAGATGGGACCGGGCTACTTTCCGTTAGTGCTGAGCCTTCTGCTGATCGCCATCGGGGTGTTGATCATCCTGCAGTCGATGGTCGCGGCCGCCGAAAACGAGGCCGCCGCGGAGGGAGCCAACTGGAAGGCATATGGTCTCATCACACTCGCCCCTGTTTTCTTCGGGTTGGTCTTGCCGAGCCTGGGGCTTGCCCCGAGCATGTTCCTGATGATCGTCGCAGTCAGCTTCGCCAGCAAATATGCGCGTTGGCGTCACTCAATAGCGCTCGGCCTTTTCCTCGCGATCTGTTCCTCCGTACTTTTCACGCGGCTCCTGTCGCTTCCAGTGAGCACCTTCGGGCCATGGATCCCCTTCCTCGGCGATGCCGGGTAGCGCTGACAGACACCACCCGCCTGGAGTTTGCAATGGATATCTTTTCCGACCTGTGGCTGGGAGCCGCAACCGCTTTCCAGCCCGTGAATCTGGCTTACTGCTTCATCGGCTGCCTGCTCGGCACGGCCATCGGCGTGCTCCCGGGGCTTGGCCCAACGGCGACGATCGCCATGTTGTTACCGCTCACTTTCGGTCTGCAGCCGGAAACGGCGCTGATCATGCTGGCTGGCATTTTTTACGGTGCGCAATATGGCGGCTCGACGACAGCAATCCTGATCAACCTGCCGGGCGAAAGCTCGTCGGTTGTCACTGCGATTGACGGCTACCAGATGGCCCGCAAAGGGCGGGCCGGGACGGCATTGGCAACGGCAGCCCTCGGGTCATTCTTTGCCGGGACTGTTGCAACCGTACTTCTCGCCGTCGCAGCTCCGCCGCTTGCCGCGATCGCGCTGAAGTTCGGGCCGGCCGAGTATTTCTCATTGATGGTACTAGGACTTGTCGCATCGGTTGCGCTTGCCAGCGGCTCGCTGCTGAAAGCATTCGCAATGATCGTCGTCGGTCTGCTGGTGGGATCGATCGGCACGGACGTCGAGAGCGGAACACCCCGTTACGTCTTCGGCATGCCGGAACTCTATGACGGACTGAATTTCGTTGCCGTTAGCATGGGCATATTCGGCATCTGCGAGATCCTACGCAATCTCGAGAACGAGCACGAGCGATCTGTCGGCGTCAAGAAGGTCACGGGCCTGATGCTGAACCGCGATGATCTGAGGCGCATCGGGGGCCCGGTGCTGCGCGGAACGGCACTCGGCTCGTTGCTCGGCGTGCTGCCGGGTGGCGGTGCCATGCTCGCCTCCTTCGCCGCCTACGCAGTGGAGAAACGTGTCTCGCCAAACCATGCGGAATTCGGCAAGGGAGCGATTGAGGGGGTGGCCGCACCGGAATCAGCCAACAATGCCGGCGCGCAGACCTCCTTCATCCCGATGCTGACGCTCGGCATTCCCGGCAATCCGGTAATGGCGTTGATGGTCGGCGCCATGATCATCCAGGGCATCACGCCAGGTCCCAACGTCATTTCCGATGAGCCGGCGCTATTTTGGGGCATGATCGTGTCCATGTGGTCCGGGAACCTGATGCTCGTCATCCTCAACCTGCCCTTGATCGGGCTCTGGGTCCGCATGCTGACCATCCCCTATCACCTGCTGTTCCCGGCAATTATTGGCTTCTGCTGCATCGGCGCCTTCAGCATTAACAACAGTGTCTTCGATGTCTTCGTCATGGCTGGCTTCAGCGTTTTCGGTTTCGCGCTTTCCAAGCTGCGCTTCGAGCCAGCACCGCTGCTGCTAGGCTTCATCCTCGGACCGATGCTGGAGGAGAATCTCAGGCGCGCCATGCTGATCAGCCAGGGCGACCCAACGATCTTCGTGCGGAGCCCACTCAGCCTGATACTGCTGGTGGCCGCAGTCATCGTCCTTTCGCTTGTTCTCGCGCCCGCAATCAGTCGCAAACGCGACGAAGCCTTCACAGAATGACCCGATGCAAGCCTATTCGACGAAAGGAAAAACAAGGCAATGACAACAGATTTGCGTTTGGCCCTGACAGGCATATCCGGCATTCTCGTAACGCCCTATGGCAGTGATGGCGAGATCAACCCTGCGCGACAGGAAGCCATCGTGGACAGGGCCGTCATCGCCGGTGTGCACGTTCTCGTCGCCAACGGCAACACCGGCGAGTTTTATGCCCTGACGATCGACGAGGCTGAGACTATGGTGCACTCCTGCGCTGAACATGTCAGCGGGCGTGTGCCTCTGCTGGCAGGTGTAGGGCGAGGCGTGCGCGACGCATGCCGCCTGGCAAGATCCTCACGGCAGGCCGGCGCCTCGGCGCTGATGGTTCACCAGCCACCGGATCCATTCTGCGCTCCGCGAGGTTTGGTCGACTATGTGCGTGCGGTTTGCGATGCCGCGGACGGTCTGCCTGTCGTGCTTTATCTGCGAAACGATGCCATCGGCATCAAGGCGATTAGGGATCTTTGCGCACTGCCATCGGTCATCGGCGTCAAATGGGCAACACCCAACCCGCTGAAACTGGCCGAGGCGATAAGCGCCACCGATCCAGGCATCGTCTGGGTCGGCGGGCTGGCTGAAGTCTGGGCGCCTGCGTTTTATGCGGTCGGCGCACGCGGCTTCACGTCAGGCCTCATCAACCTCTGGCCGCAACGATCGGTCGCCATCCATGCAGCGCTGGAAGCAGGGGATTATCATAAGGCCAATCGCCTGATCGCGGGTATGAGGGCATTCGAGGAAATCCGCGCGGAAGAATTGAATGGTGCCAATGTAACAGGCGTGAAGGCCGCGCTGACCGCTCTCGGCCATGACTGCGGCGCCACCCGCCCGCCTTCGTCCTGGCCGCTCAGCGATGCACAGGAAACGGCTTTGCGAGCGTTCATCGCATCAAACGAAATCCGCTTCTGAATGAAGCCAAGGCGGTCATAGGAAACTGGAGATACCCATGAAACAACGGAAAACCTACGAGCAACTTCGATCGGCCCGCTGGATGGTCCCGGACGATCAACGTTCCTTCGGCCATCGTTCACGGACTATGCAGATGGGTTACGATCCGATGGACTGGGAAGGCCGGCCGATCATTGCAATCCTCAACACGTGGTCGGATGCCCAGCCCTGTCACATGCATTTCAAGGACCGGGTGGAGTGGGTAAAACGTGGCGTGTTGCAGGCCGGCGGCTTTCCGATGGAACTACCGGCACTGTCGCTATCGGAGAATTTCGTCAAACCGACGACAATGCTCTATCGAAACATGCTGGCAATGGAGACCGAGGAACTGCTGCGCTCGCACCCGGTCGATGGTGCTGTGCTGATGGGTGGCTGCGACAAGACCACGCCGGGACTAATCATGGGCGCGATCAGCGCAGGCCTACCTTTCGTCTTCCTGCCCGCCGGGCCAATGCTGCGCGGCAATTATGCCGGCAAGTATCTTGGCTCCGGCACCGACGGTTTCAAGTACTGGGATGAACGCCGCGCCGGAACGATTTCAAAGGAGGAGTGGCAGGGCATCGAAGGCGGGATCGCCCGTTCCTACGGCCACTGCATGACCATGGGGACAGCCAGCACCATGACGGCCATTGCGGAAGCCATGGGGCTGACTTTGCCGGGGGCTTCCTCCATCCCAGCGGCAGATGCCGGGCATCAGCGCATGTCCACTCAGTGCGGCCGACGGATCGTCGATATGGTATGGGAGGACCTCACCCCGGACCACATCATCACGGGCGTGGCTGTGGAAAATGCCGTTACCGTCGCTATGGCCACAGGCTGTTCCACCAATGCGATCATCCATGTCATTGCCATGGCACGCCGCGCCGGTATCGAGCTGCAGCTTGATGACCTCGACCGGATCGGCCGGACCACGCCAGTGATTGCCAATATCCGGCCATCCGGCACCTCGTATCTGATGGAGGATTTCTACTACGCAGGTGGTCTGCGCGCTCTGATGAAGCAACTCGGCGACAAGCTCGACGGCTCTGCCATAACCGTCACCGGCAGATCATTGACCGAGGGCCTTGAAGACGTGAAAATCTGGAACGAGGACGTGATCCGGCCATTGTCGAACCCGGTCTATCACGAGGGCTCGCTGGCGGTATTGAAGGGGAACCTTTGCCCAGACGGCGCCGTGATCAAGCCAGCCGCCTGTGATCCCAAGTTCCATCGGCACAGGGGACCAGCGCTGGTCGCCGACAGTTATGCCGAACTCAAGAAGATCATTGACGATCCTGATTACCCCCTGACGCCAGAAACTGTGCTCGTGCTGCGCAACGCCGGCCCCCAGGGCGGGCCGGGCATGCCGGAATGGGGCATGATCCCAATGCCGAAGGCACTGTTGAAGCTCGGACTTCGCGACATGATGCGGATCTCTGATGCCCGCATGTCGGGAACATCCTTCGGCGCCTGCGTGCTGCATGTCGCACCGGAAGCCTACATAGGCGGACCGCTCGCATTGCTGAGGACCGGGGATATCGTCGAGATGGACATCCCCGCACGCAGCCTCAACATGGTTGTGCCGGACGATGAGCTGGAGACCCGGCGGGCCGCCTGGACGTCGCCTCCGCCGCGTTATGGCCGCGGGTACGGCCTGATGTTTTCCAAACATGTCGAGCAGGCCGACAAAGGCTGCGACTTCGACTTCCTCAAAACGGACTTCGGCCCGAGCGTCGATGAACCGGCGATCAACTAACCAGATCCGGAGACTATCATGTCCGACTTCACTTTATCCCAAGAGACACGCGCCAGGTTGATGAAGGTTTCGACCGCGTCAGTAGCAACCACCCTTTATAAACGTGGCCTGCGCAACCAGTTCATCCAGAATGTCCACCCGGTTTCCTGGAAGGGTGTCAACATGGTCGGGCAGGCTTTCACTCTGCGCTACATCCCTGCACGAGAGGACCGCAATCCGATTACCGTGTTCCGTAATCCTGACCATCCGCAGCGGGTGGCGGTGGAGACCTGCCCACCCGGCCATGTGCTCGTCATGGACAGCCGCAAGGATCCGCGGGCGGCCTCCGCCGGATCGATCCTGGTGACCCGACTTGCCGTACGCGGCTGCGCCGGCGTTGTTTCCGACGGCGGTTTTCGCGATGCTGAGGGCATTGGCAAACTGGATATGCCAGCCTATCACCAACGGGCGTCAGCGCCAACGAACCTGACACTGCACGAGGCACTGGATATCAACGTTCCGATATCATGCGGCGATGCGCCAGTGTTTCCCGGAGATGTTATGCTCGGCGATGGTGACGGCGTGATGGTGATCCCGGCACACCTAGTCGATGAGATCGCCGAGGAATGCGCGGGTATGGAAGCTTTTGAGGATTTCGTGCTGAAGCAGGTCCTCGACGGTGCCGCCATCATCGGTCTTTATCCGCCAACCACCGAGAAGGCTCAAGCCGACTATGCCGAATGGCGAGACAAGACCGGACGCTGAAGAAACCATCGTAAAACGTGGTCCCGGTCCGAAAGAGGCCTAGCACATGCCCGCGCCATATCGTTCAGACGCGAACGGTTTTCGACGACTCTGCGACATGATGAATCGCAAACTTGCGCCGAGCAGGAGAAAGAAGGCGTGCGGAGGAATACAGAAAGTTTACTTCTGAAATCAAATTTGTATTCATTGAGACATTGCCACACCCTAAGCTGCTTTAACTATCACTTAAGTATTAACTTTAAAACATCGCGTAGATGCGCTAGAGTAGTACTTGGAAATAAAAGGGGGGCGGCATGGCGATTTCCGTTGCATTCGTTGACGATCATCCAATACTACTCGAGGGTCTGGTCAGCCTGTATTCAAACAAGCAAGACTTGGACATTGTCGGCAAAGGTGAAAACGCGGTTGACGCGTTGAAGCTAGTTGAGGAGCTCGACCCGGATGTCATCGTGGTCGATCTCAGCATGCCCGGCGATGCGCTTTCCGCAATTGAGATCATCTTGCAACGCTACCAGCGCACCCGGATTATCGTATTCACGGCGAGTTCCAGTATCGAGTCGGCAATCCAGGTGTTGGGCCTTGGCGTTTCCGGATATGTACTGAAGGGCAGTACTGCGTCCGATCTACATGAGGCCATCCGTACGGTCTATGCGGGCAATACGTTCATTACGCCTGGTTTTGCAACCAAGGTCATCATGTCGATGAAGACGGAGGCCCTGCGTCGCAAGTCGCAAGTCAATCTAAGACTAAGTGCGCGCGAGGAGCAGATTGTCGGTTATCTCATGCGCGGAAGCACAAATCGGGAGATCGCGCACTGTCTCGACATCAGCGAGAAGACGGTGAAGCACTACATGACCGTTCTGATGCAGAAGCTCGATGCTCGTAACCGGCTGGAAGTTGTCCTGGCCGCCCAGAAGCTAAGCGTGACCCAGGAAGCAAGCGTGCAGAGAGCATACAACTGACGGGGCAGCAGGCCCTACGCAACGAGGCGTCGGCTCAAGAGCACCTGGCGACGCTCCCACCACACAAGAGCGAGGCTGGAGGCTACGATAAGCACAGCGCCAGCCACAACATTTGCTTTGGGGACCTCTGACCAGATGAGGTAGCCATAGAGAAATGCCCAGACAAGACCGCTATATTCCATGGGCGCAAGCGTGGAAGCCGGGGCGTGACGGAAACCTTCGTAAAGCAGGTACTGGCCGAGTGCAGCCACAAGGCCGAGGCCGATCATCAAGGCCCAGCCCAAAGCATCCGGCGTTTTCCAAAGCCATGGCAACATGGCAGCGCAGGCCAGCACAAATAGAAAGCTTGTTGCCATCATCTGGTTCAGCGTGCTTTCGGTGCGGCTGACAAGGCGGACAAGGACGGTGCTCCAGGCCCAACAGAAACCAGCAAAGATGACCATTGCTGCCGGTAAAAGGTTCGGAGCCTCCGTTGGGTTTGCCGCCAAGAGTACGCCGATGAAGCCTCCGATACAGGCAAGCCAGCGCATACGGCCAACATTTTCCTTCAGGATCAGGATTGACAAAAATACGACCATAATGGGGGCGGAGAAGTACATGGTGGTAATTTCGGCAAGCCCCAGGTGTCGGGCGGCTGAATAGAAGGCCATCCACGCCGAGATCATCAGCCCTGCACGCAACAACAAGGATTTCCTGTGTGGGCTTTTTAGTATCGAGGGATGCCTTAGCCGACGGACCATGATGCCGGAGACGACAGCGATCACGATGCTTCGCACAAAAAGGATTTGGGGGACGGCGTAGTCAGCGACGAGCCACTTGACCATGGCGTCCTGCAGGGCAAAAAGCGAATAGCCGGAACATGCAAGGGCAATTCCGACGAGCGGGCTTGACGGGTGGTTGTCAGTTCTGGAGAGCATTTGCCTGCGGCGGGATTACTTCTTTCGGACGATGCCTATCAAGGCGTGCGTCGTTAGACAATTGCAAGATTTCAATATTGCAAATCAGCTTTGGCCTACGCGTCGCACTCCTGGTTATGCACATGTGGCAGTGTGCCACCGTTTGGACCTGTTTTTCCGTCACGACTGCCGTGTATCATGTGGTGCGTACCAGCCATGCAAGGGAGCGCATGATGAACGACGGAAGGTCGCGGCTTTACATTGTCGCCTCGTGGGCACTCTGGCCCGCTCTTTTTGCCGCAGGGCTGGTGGGAGCAGGTTGGGCCTTCCATACCCATAGCCCCCTGCTGTGGTTCAACGTGATCTATCTGTCGATCGTTGCGCTTATCGCTGCCCTCGAGCGCTTGATGCCCTACGAGCTTGAGTGGCTGAAACATGATGGCGAAACATTCAACGACATCGCACACACACTCCTGACCAAGGGAGGTGTCCAGATAGCCGCAGCCGTTGGGGCATCTGCGCCAATGGCAATCGCGACCGTCGTACAGCCGACATTTACACCACTGACTGCAGTTTGGCCGCAGCACTGGCCCATGGTCTTGCAAGTCGTGATCGGATTGGTCATTGCCGAATTCGGCCTCTACGTTGCACATCGGGCTGCGCACGAAATCCTGGCACTATGGCGCTTTCACGCCCTGCATCACAGTGTCGAGCGGTTGTGGGTCGTCAATACCGGCCGCTTTCATGTCGTCGATTCGCTGTTCAAGATCGGCTTAAGCCAAATACCGCTATATCTCCTCGGAGCGCCGCTGCCCGTCTTTTTATGGATAAGCGCGGTAACCGCCTTTATTGGCCTGCTGACCCACTGCAACATTGACGTCAGAACAGGCCCACTCGATTGGATATTCAGTACGCCACGGCTTCACCGCTGGCACCATTCCAAGGTGCTAGCCGAGGGAAACACAAATTATGGCGAGAACCTTGTGCTCTGGGATCAGATATTCGGGACTTACCTAAATCCCGCGCGAAGGCCGCCGGTCGAGATCGGCATCAGCGGTCGGATTGCCGAAGGTTTTCTGGCCCAACTCGTCCAGCCGTTTTCGACCAGGGGCATTAGGCAGATACTGGGGCGTCGTGAGCCGCAGGCAGCTGCTCCCCTGAACAGCTCACAAGCGGATACAAGCACGGAGTTGGAAGCTTGCCCCGACGCGCCCTCGGCCGGAAGACACTGACGGCGCCCAGCATTCGCTGCGCGCCGTCTATATTTGGCTTTTGCTGCTTGCAGTGTCGGTGGCGGCTGCGAGCTGTCGCCGCCTACCTTGCCTCAGCCTGGAAAAGATCGTTCAGCTTGTAGGCAACCTCCGTGCGGTTCGTTGCCTTTAGCTTCTTCATGATGTTTCGGATATGAACCTTGACGGTGCTTTCGCGAAGGTTGAGCTCATAGGCGATTATCTTGTTTGCCTTGCCCTTGCGTAGCGCCTGCACAACTTCGGCCTGTCTCATCGTAAACATACGCGACAACTCACTCGGCCGTTGCTGCTGGCTCTTTTCAACTGATACAGCTGCCATGGACTTGAACGTGCTACCTGCAACGATGAAGGTGCCGCCTGCAACTGCCAGAGCAATCGCCTCGACACAAACCTCGATCCCAACAGATGTTGGAATGAACCCTCGAGCACCGTATTCGAGAACCTTCAACGTTTGGCTGAGGTCGTCACCGTCGCCTAAAATGACCACCGGAGCTGGCGCGACTTCCGATGTGATATTCGCAATTTCCTCGGAAAGCGCAGCGTCACTGCCCTTGCGACCTGCAATGTTGAGAAGGACCGCGCCAACGGGCTGGAGACCGTCATTCTTTCGCTGCCACTCCTCGATGGAGCCGACAGCAATTGCAGTCATGCCGAGACCGTTGGTTCTCATTGTGGTGGCAAGGCATTCACGTTCAAGCGTTCTGGCGTCGATAATCAGCAAGCACTGGTCATCGCTCTCCGTTCTGCCAGAACGATCCACCATCTTAGCTACAGAAAGCACTGTTGTCGGCCGAAGCTTGTTCAGTGCTATTTTTCCGCTTTCAAATTCTGAAGGTACGTAATTCATACTAGCCTCATACCCCTATGGTGCCGTAGTAAGCTCGCATTAAGTAATTACAATACTTCGCGCTGCCCCGTTACGCTGTGTTTTTCCCCTAGCGACATGCTAACAAAGTAGACGCCCCGCATTTGTCAAATGACAATATTGATTATCTGCCGCATTTCTACTTTATTAAGAAAGTACTCTCGCGGATGCTAATAAGCAATACAAAAATATTTCGAAGAGTTAATACAGCATAGTTAGATAAATAATGAATATACCTATTTCGGCGCAAAACTGGAATAACGTTGCCACTAAGTGCAACAGACGCGGATCTTTTAACCACGAATGTCATTTACAGTAGCACAGAATTCCTGATAACACTTTTGTCAGAAGTCTATTTTTGGTTAAATTACGCCCGAAGATCGCATTCTTAATACTGCATTGCCGGCGGTTGTGCCTGTAAGTCCAACTTTATCGGTGCGGTTATCGAAAGTATAAATGGCCTATTGTACCGCTTTATTTGGTATTGTCGGACTGGTGATCCTCTAAGACGCCAATCAAACTTTGGCTCTCTCACCTCATCGACCAGCGATCGCACGATCCTCGCTTCGAGCGGAAATCAGCCGGGGAAACCAGTTCGACGCAGATTTCCCTGCTTTCCTTCATCAGATGATACCCCAAGCACGGTAGCGCCCTCGCCCGGTGATCTCGCGGATCCCGATATCGTTCAGAAGATTAAGGGCGCCCCGACTTGTCACTTGCAGCTGGCGTGCCACCATGGCTGTCGAGACCATCGGTCTTGACAGCACGAAGTCGGCAAGCTGCGGCAGGCTGCTGCTTGAACGGCGGCTTTTGAAACGAATCTCCATCTGCGTTCGGGCCAGCGAAAGACGGTCCATCTCCTTCATGCCGGCAACCGCACTCTCCCCCATTGCTTCCAGAAACGCCTGCAGTCGCGTCAACCGATCGCGCGCGCGGCGCCGCTCGTGGCGGATCGTCTTCAGACCAGCATAAAAGGCAAACAGATGCGATGTAACCTTTCCCCGCGCGCGCAGATAACTTGCAGCCAGGAGGCCCCCGAGCCAATGCTGCCGCCGAAGCGGCTCGATCCTCTCCCACGCTTCGAAAATCAGCGCCGCGCCCAGTGTCGCTGGAAGTTCATCCGCAATGACGAGCGTCTTGCGCCACATGCGCAGCCGTGCTGCCTCATCCCATTCCTCGTCATCAAAAAGGCCAAGGGGATCGTCGGCTCGTTTTTCCTTTTTGGGCTCGGACACCTCGATCAGATCCGGCTTGCCTGAGTGGCCATGGCTCTCCAGCAGCCGCCGCGATCTGTCTAGAATAGCATCGATCTCGGCCAGTTCAGCGGCAAGGATGGCATCTTCCTCGTCTTCCGCATTCTCATCGACCAATGCTTTTGTACCATTGACCTCGAGGTGAGCCCCCTCCCCGTCTATGCCGCCGGACAACACCGCCAATCCCGACGAGCTAAGTGCCCAACCAGGCGCCGAGGTCCAAACCCTGCGTCGTGTCCGCAAGATGGAATGGGCGATCGTTAGTTCATGACTTGGGGTTCGCGTGTCCATGTGGGCATCATGCAAGACAAGGTCTTCGACATGCACAAGTTCGCCGGCGACCCACAAGGCACCCACGGCATCAAAGAAATGCCTACGCTCGGCAAAGCCGTCTGCAACGGCGGCTCGTGCCGCCCTCTCATCCAGCCTCGCCAATCCGTCTTCAGCCTGCACGATGGCGGGCATCAGGCTTAACAGCAATGGACTGTCGATTTCGTATCGCATTGTCAGCTATTTTGATTTTCTTGTAACGGAAACCAAATCACCCTTAACTTCCGTCATGAATGGCATGCTTTGCTGGCGTAGGCAAATCCCCATTGGCCAACCACGCATGCCAAGGAACTGCTTTCGGTCGATAGTTTACTTTCCAGCCGTGAACGCGTCATAGAGGTCGTCCAGGCGGCTTGAAATGTACTCGCCAAAATCCGCCGCATCGCCGGTCTTCAGTGCAATGGTGAACGTGTCTCCGGCGCTGCGAATACGTCCCTTGATGTCGCTGGCTTGCTTCGGGGTCCAGTCATATTCTCTGGCCTCCAGCTTGCCTGGCCGCTTTGCCAACTCGGCCGCAATAAGTTCGAAACGACCATCGCTTCCTTCGCTTGCAAACGCGTCCGAAGCTAGCAAACCACGTAGCCTGGATGTTGTTGTACGGGTCCAGTTCTGCGCAAGTGCAATCCATTTACGGCGTCCTGCATTCGGCGCGGCACCGATTGCCACGATCACATCCATTGGAAGGGCCTTGGCAACCGAGATCAGCTTCGACAACTCGGTCTTGTCGGTCGAAAGCGCCTTCATGATGACCGGTCGCTCGAAGCCCTTGCTTTCGAGATTAAAGGCGAAGACTGCTCGCTCGATGTAGGAAAGGTTGCGCCGCGCGGAATTCTCGAGACCTTGAGCGATGACGACGTCGACGTCATCGAGTTGCCGGACGATTGCCTGCACCTTGCGCCCAAGCAACCGCAGTGCGTGAAGACGCCGGTGTCCGTACACCACCTGATAGCGGGTATCGTCCTGCGGATGCCGTCGAACGAGAATAGGGACTTCCTGCCCGTTCTGTTCGATCGACTGCACGAGTTCGTCTGCGAGATCGTGCGGCGGTACGTCCAGCCGGTCTTTGATGAACGAGCTGTCGACCTGCTCCGGATCGAGCTCGACGACTCTCTCCCCCGAAAGCAGAGCCTCTTGCATCGCCCTGCTTTCTTCCTCCATTCGCCCGAGCGTCAGCGCCATCGAGCGAACGGGGCCCGCAGGGCCGCGAAGCGGCGTCTCCTCCTCAAGGTTGGCCGCGGCCAACTCTTGTGCAGTATCGTCGAACAGTCCCTTCAATCGATCGCGTCTGCTCATGTTCGGCCCCATGCCTTGTGAATTCCCGCGAGCACCTCGCCATTTGCAGCGTTGACCGATTCCAACGCACGGTCATAGGTCGAACGCCGAACCTGGCCCTTTTCAATCTCGTAGAGAGACTGCTTCGTCAGCCCGGCATCGGCAATCGCCGTCGATTTCAAAATGGTCGCAGTCAACACGTCGTCGCCGAAAAGGTTGCGCAGCAAAGCAACGATTTGTGATTGGGGCGCATCGAAAGGCTCGTGGCGTGTGACGACATACTTGATGAAGTCATGTTGCAGATCTCCTCCGGCCTTGCGCACCACAGACAACAGATCCGACGTCATCAGCAAGAATTGAGACATCGAAGCAACGTCGACCATTTGCGGATGGATCGTGATCAAGAGCGATGTTGCCGCACAGACGGCGCCAAGCGTCAGATAGCCGAGCTGCGGCGGGCAATCGATGACGACGACATCGTAGTTGGCCTCGACCTCTGATATGGCCACACCGACACGACGAAAGAATACCTCCCCCGATCGCTGACGATCGCTTAGGGCGCGAGGCGTTTCATGCTCGAATTCCATAAGCTCGAGATTGCCTGGCACAAGATCGAGCCCGTCGAAATAGGTCTTGCGCACTACCTCGGTCAGCGAGCGACGGTTCTCGTCATACCGGATCGCCCCGTAGAGCGTATCACCGTCAGCAAGATCGAACTCCGGCTGGACGCCGAGCATGGAGGACAGCGACGCTTGCGGATCGAGATCGATTGCGAGCACTCGGTAACCGTTCAAGGCGAGATACTGCGCAAGATAGAGCGTTGTCGTTGTCTTGGCCGAACCACCTTTGAAATTCGTGACCGCCACCGTTTGAAGCTTCTCGCCGGGTCGTCGGCGAGGAAGGTAGGAAAGCGAATCTTTCGGTTTGATCCGAGCCATGTGATGGCGAAGCTCGTTGATCTGCCCCAGGGTGTAGGACCGCCGGCCATTGAGTGATACGTCCGGCTGCGGGCCCTTGCCATCGAGCGAGAGCTGCCGCAGGTATCCGTCCGAGACCCCGACCATCTGTGCGGCTTCGCCTGAAGTGAACGTGCGCAACGTCTTCTGGGATAGCGGAGGAAAGAGTTTCTCGCGAAGAAGCTTCAGCTGCCGTGAAAGCTGGCTGGCATGCCGTTCGATGCGGACGTCGGTCGACGATACGCTAATGTTGTCCAAAACACCCGATCCTTATCAATGCGCTTTTCTATCAACATCGCGCTAAAAAGCGTATCGAAGATGCCATGATTCGCGAATCGCGACAAGAATCTCCGGATTTGCAGCTTCGACAAAGTTGGCCGCGGCCAACTCTGATTTGGGCCCTTGCGAAGTTGGCCGGGCTGCGCCAGAACCGGACGAAGCTGATCAAGGAAATGTCATGCCCCATATTCACGTCATCGGAATAGGAACCGGAAATCCCGAACATATGACGATCCAGGCAATCAACGCAATGAATCGCGCGGACGTCATTTTCATTCCGATCAAAGGCGACGAAAAAGAGGGACTTGCGGCCGTCCGCCGCGAGATTTGTAGCCGGTACCTCACAAACGGCAAGACCGCCGTCGTTGAATTTGCTGTGCCGAAGCGGGCCACCGCCGACAGGACCTATGTCGAAAGTGTTGATCAATGGCATGCCACGATTGCTTCCACCTATGTCACCCTGATCGCGGACCTTCCAGAAGATGGCACAGGCGCCTTTCTGGTATGGGGTGACCCCAGCCTCTATGACAGCACCATCCGCATTCTTGATCGCGCCCGCAAGGCGAGCCATCTCCCCTTCGAGTTCAGTGTCATCCCCGGCATTACCAGCGTCCAGGCGCTTGCCGCGAGCCACCGCATTCCGATCAATCTCGTTGGAAAGCCTATTGAAATTACGACAGGCAGGCGACTAGCAGAGCGAGGTAATCAAGCCGAGAGCACGGTTGTCATGCTCGATGGAGAGCTTGCATTCTCAAAGATTGACGACCCCGATGCAGAGATCTTCTGGGGCGCCTATCTCGGAACAGCCGATGAAATAACCCGCTGCGGTCGACTGGCAGATGTCGCCGACGAGATTATCAAGACACGAGAGGAGGCGCGTGCGCGCCACGGATGGATCATGGATATCTACTTGCTGCGCAAGGGCCATGACTTCGACGATCTTTGATCTCGATCAACGTTTTGCGCTGATTGCCCCGATCATGTAAGGACGTGAGCGAAAGGGAGCTGCTGGCGATGGCACTTGGCGAGAAGACCTCATTCGACAGCTGGAATGAGCCACCCTCCTCCGGAATGCGTCGCGGTGCATGTCCAACGCTCGTGGCGCCGATGCAAACCGGTGACGGACTGCTTGCGCGACTCAGACCGGATGGCGGTATCCTTTCGGCAAAGCAGTTCATTCAGTTGACTGACGCAGCACAGCGTCACGGAAACGGCATAGTTGAAGTCACCTCGCGTGGCAGCCTGCAGATTCGCGGCCTTCGAACCGAAACGTTCAAAGGTCTCGCAGCTGATCTTGCTGCGGCCGGTATCTCGGTGCCATCAGGGCCGTCCATCGAGCTGTCGCCGCTGCATGGTCTCTGTGCGAACGAGATCGGTGATCCTGCCGAAGTCGAAGCACTGCTGCGCGCCAATTTCGCAGCCGAGCTCCTTTCCCCGAACCTGGCACCAAAGCTTTCAATCCTCATCGATGGCGGAGGTATCTGCGGGATTGACGAAGTCAGTGGCGATATAAGGGTCACCGCCATTGACCACGGCGTCTGGCAAGTCGCAATCAATGGCAACCGACAAAGCGCACAGACGCTTGCGACGGGATGCGCTACCGTCGCTGTCGCAGCAGTGGGTCGTCTGCTTCACCTCCTGCTATCGCTCGGTCGGCATACTCGTTGCCGCGCAATCGAGCAGGAGAGTCTACTCTCTGCTTTCCCACTGATGGATATGGTCAAAAAGACGAAGGCATCTGGCGATCGAGATCCACCGGTCGGCACGCTTGCCCTGAAAAATGGCTCGGTCGCTCTTTGCCTCAGGCTACGTTTCGGTCAGATCCGCGCAAAGGAGCTTGTCCCTTTCCTCCGCTTTGCGAACGATCTGGGGGCAACCGAAGTCAGGCCCGGGCCTGGCCGAGCGTTCTTTCTCGTCGGTCTGACGCCCCAATCGGCGCTGGCGCTTTCCAAGATCGCGCCTGAGTATGGGCTGTCGGCAGATCAAGATGATCCTTCAATGCATATTGCAGCGTGTGCCGGCGCCGGCGCCTGCGCGTCCGCACACTATCATACCAAAACTCGCGCCGAGCGAACGGTCGAAACGGCCCCGGAACTTCTGGATGGCTCAATGGTCGTGCACTTCTCCGGCTGCGCCAAGGGTTGCGCCCATCCGCACCGTGGCCTTTCGATCGTCGGCGCTCTTGACGGCTATCAACTCATCCTGGACGGACAAGCGCGGGATATTCCTGACGCACAGATTGCTGGCGGCGACATCGATTCCGCTATAGAGAGGCTCGCTCGCCTCGTCAAAAACGAGAGACAAGCGGGCGAATCGGCTGCAGCCTGTCTTAGACGGGTCGGCAAAGCCGACATCATAAAGGCGCTGCGACAAGGATAGAAATGCCCGAGTACGAATACATTCACAGCGGGGACGCCATTTACGAGCGATCCTTTGCGATCATACGCAACGAAGCCGATCTTTCGCGGTTTTCGGCCGAAGAGGCAGATATTGCAGTGCGCATGATCCATGCGTGCGGTCTGGTCGAAGCCGCGGAGCATTTCGTATTCTCGCCCGGTTTTGTTAGCGCTGCGCGCGCAGCCTTGCACGACGGGGCACCGATCTTCTGTGACGCCGAAATGGTTGCTCACGGCGTGACACGGACCCGCCTGCCCGCGCATAACGACGTCCTTTGCACGCTTCATGATGCGCGCACGGCAGACCTTGCCAGACAAACCACCAACACGCGCTCAGCGGCAGCGCTTCACCTGTGGCTCGATCGGCTTGCCGGCAGCGTTGTCGCCATCGGCAATGCGCCAACGGCGCTCTTCCATCTGCTCGAATTACTGCGGGACGGCGCGCCGAAGCCTGCGGCCATCATCGGCATGCCGGTCGGTTTCGTTGGTGCAGCGGAATCGAAGGACGCACTGGCAGAAAACTCTTATGGCGTGCCGTTTGCGATTGTACGTGGTCGTCTCGGTGGTAGTGCGATGACCGCGGCTGCGGTGAATGCTCTGGCGAGGCCCGGGCTATGAGCAGTCCTGGCCGTCTCATCGGCGTCGGCACAGGCCCCGGCGACCCGGAACTTTTGACCGTCAAAGCTGTCAAAGCGATCGAAACAGCAGATGTTGTCGCGTATTTTGCCAAGCGGGGCAGGGCAGGCAACGGCAGGGCGATCGTTGCCCACCTCCTAAACGACGAGAAGACGCTGCTTCCACTCTACTATCCGGTAACGACCGAGATCGAAAAAGCGGATGCTGCCTATCGCACCCAGATCACCGCCTTTTACGATCAATCGGCCGACGCGGTCGCCGACCATCTGGAGAGCGGCCGCACCGTTGCCGTTCTGAGCGAAGGGGACCCGTTGTTCTATGGGTCCTACATGCACCTGCATGTGCGATTGGCGACGCGCTATTCGACTGAAGTGATCCCCGGCATCAGTGCCATGTCCGGATGTTGGTCGCTCGCCGGTATTCCGATTGTGCAGGGCGATGACGTCCTTTCCGTACTGCCTGGTACGATGGCGGAGGGTGAGCTCGAAAGACGACTGTCAGATACGCAAGCCGCGGTGATTATGAAGGTTGGGCGCAACCTTGCGAAGATCCGCCGCGCCCTTCAGGCATCGGGCCGCCTTGCCGAAGCGGTCTATGTAGAGCGGGGCACGATGGCCAATGGTGCGATGACCAAGCTTACTGATCGACCTGGAGACGACGCGCCGTACTTTTCACTCATTCTCGTACCCGGGTGGGAGGCTCGCCGATGACCGGCAAGCTCTTCGTGATTGGAACGGGCCCAGGCAATCCGGACCAGATGACGCCGGAAGCCCGCACTGCGGTTTCAGAGGCAACGGAGTTCTATGGGTATGGACCCTACCTCGATCGGCTCGAACTGAGGGTCGATCAACGTCGACTGGCTTCTGACAACCGCGAAGAACTTGATCGCGCGTCGACGGCGCTACGGGCTGCGGCGAGCGGTGCGACAGTGTGTGTCGTGTCCGGTGGAGATCCCGGCGTCTTTGCAATGGCAGCAGCTGTTTGCGAGGCAATCGACAACGGTCCTGAGGAATGGCGTGCGGTTGACCTGACCGTGCTGCCGGGGATTACCGCGATGCTGGCCGTGGCCGCTCGCGTCGGCGCACCACTTGGACACGATTTTTGCACCATATCTCTGTCTGACAACCTAAAACCTTGGAATATAATAGAAAACCGCCTCTTGTGCGCGGCCAGGGCAGGTTTCGTCATCGCGCTTTACAACCCGATTAGCAAGGCGAGACCCTGGCAATTGGGAACCGCATTTGACTTGTTGCGATCAGAGCTTCCTTTTGCCACGCCGGTCATTTTCGGCAGGGCGGCCGGGCGTCCCGACGAGCGTATCACGGTTCAGCAGCTCGGCGAGGCAGACGCGGCGATTGCGGACATGGCGACCTGCGTAATCATTGGTTCATCTGAGACGAAGATCATCGCCCGGGACACCTTGTCCGACCTCGTCTATACGCCGCGGTTCATCTCAGGAGGAAACAGGTGATCGATCGCCGCCAGCATTGCCTCGATCGTGGGGACCGTATGCAAGGCGGCCGCTTGTGCGCGAGCAATCATGATCACCTCGATACCGAGCCGGCGCGCCGCCTCGATCTTCGCATAAGTCGCAAAACCACCGCTGTTCTTGGTTACCACGGCGTCGATACGGTGAGTGCGAAGCAGCGACGTTTCACTATCGACATTGTAGGGACCGCGATCAAGAATGAGGCGAACGTCGGGGAGGGCGAGCGGCGGCTCGACAGGTTCGACACTTCGCACGAGATAGAAATGCTGAGGGGCGGCTTCGGCACGATGGGCCCCCAGACGACCAATCGCCAGGAAGGCTCTGCGTGGAGACACGCCAAGCCTCTCGATTGCTTCGGGAACCGTCTCGACATCGGTCCAACAATCGCCCGGCTCAGGCGCCCACTGAGGTCTGCGCAATGCGAGCCCCGGAATCCCGACCGCATAGGAAGCTTCGCTGGCGTTCCTGGAAATACGCTCCGCGAAGGGGTGAGTTGCGTCGATCAGAAGGTTGAAGCTACCTTCCTTCAAGAAAGCGGCCAACCTTTCCGCGCCGCCAAAACCACCGCTACGCGTAGGGACCGGCTGTCCGGACGGTTGCTGCGTTCGGCCGGCAAGCGACAAAAGGACATCGAAGCGTTGAAGATCAGCAAGCCGCTGCGCCAGGACACGGGCCTCACCTGTCCCCCCCAACATCAGGATACGGATTTTGTCCATGTCTGATATGCCTTCCGCTTCAAGCCGTCGCTGGCTGACTATTATCGGGATAGGTGAAGATGGTCCAGAAGGACTAGGCGACGAAGCAAAGCGACTGATTGCAGCTGCACCTGTTGTCTTCGGCGGTAAACGGCACCATGAGTTGGCTGCGGCACTCATCACGGGTGAAACGCGATCATGGGAAAGCCCACTGGAGAATTCACTCGACGCTATTGTTGCGCTCCGTGGCACGCCGGTGGTTATCCTGGGTTCAGGCGATCCGTTCCTCTATGGTATTGGAGCGACCCTTTCCCGAAAGATTGGCGTGGAGGAAACTTTAGTCATACCCGCGCCATCCTCGTTCAGTCTCGCTGCTTCACGCCTCGGATGGCCGTTGCAGGAGATTACCACCATATCGCTCCACGGCCGGCCCCTGGATCTGATCCGACCACATTTGCATCACGGCCGGCGGATTATTGCGTTGACCTCCGACGCCAGCACCCCACAGCAGCTTGCGGAGCTTCTGCAGGCCTTTGGGTTTGGTCGGTCGCGGCTGCATATCCTCGAAGCGCTGGGCGGCAAGCGGGAACGCCTGCGCCATAGTCAAGCCGATGAATTCGATCTTACCGATATCGACCCCCTGAACGTCTGCGCCATTGATGTCGTGGCAGGGGAGGGGGCAAGGATACTTGCATTCACACCGGGTCTCGATGATGCGCTTTTTGAGAATGATGGTCAGATCACCAAGCGCGAAGTCCGTGCAGTGACGCTTTCAGCATTGAGCCCTCGCTATGGCGAACTGCTTTTTGACATTGGCGCCGGCTCCGGCTCAATTGGCATCGAATGGATGCTTGCCGACCCTTCCTTACGCGCAATCGCCATAGAGAGATCGAGCGAGCGGGCGGCAAGGATTGCCAGGAATGCAGTCGCCTTCGGCGTCCCGGGACTTGCTGTCATCGAGAGACAAGCCCCCGAAGCGCTCGCAAATCTTCCTGAACCGGATGCGATCTTCGTCGGTGGCGGCGGCAGCGAACCAGGGCTAATCCCCACGGCGATTGGGGCCCTGAAGCGAGGAGGGCGCCTTGTGGCGAATGCCGTAACGCTCGAGATGGAGGCGCTACTGCTCTCGCTTTACCGTCAACACGGCGGCACGCTGACACGAATTGAGATCGCGCGCGCAGCGCCGATCGGGGGTATGAGCGGGTGGCGATCGGCAATGCCTGTTGTGCAATGGTGCTGGATAAAGAAGTGAGACGAAATAGATGACAACGGTGCATTTCATCGGAGCAGGACCGGGTGCTGCTGACCTGATTACAGTGCGCGGAAGCAAGTTGATCGAAAGCTCCTCGGTGTGCCTGTATGCGGGCTCGATCGTTTCGCCGGACCTGTTGCAATACTGCCCGCCAGGCGCGCGAATCGTCGATACCGCGCCGATGTCGTTGGACGAGATCGAGGCAGAATATTTGCGCGCGGCAGCCGCCGGTGATGATGTCGCGCGATTGCACTCAGGCGACCTATCCGTCTGGAGTGCGGTTGCCGAACAGATCCGGCGGCTTGAAAAGCATGGTATCAATTATACGATGACGCCAGGCGTGCCTGCCTTTGCGGCAGCTGCGGCGGCCCTCGGGCGGGAGCTGACCATTCCGGCTGTTGCGCAGAGCCTGGTGCTGACGCGCGTTTCGGGCCGCGCGTCGCCGATGCCGAACGGCGAGACGCTGGCAAGGTTCGGCGCTACCGGCTCGACGTTGGCCATCCATCTGGCCATCCATGCGCTAGCGCAGGTCGTGGCCGAATTGACACCTCTTTACGGCGCAGACTGCCCGGTTGCCATCGTCGCCAAGGCATCCTGGCCGGAAGAGCTGATCGTCCGGGGCACGCTTGGCGACATTGAGGAAAAGCTTTCAGCCGCGCCCATTGAACGCACGGCGATCATCTTCGTCGGATCGTCGCTCGCAGCCACCGATTTTCGCGAGAGCTCCTTGTACGACGCGGCCTATCAGCGTCGTTTCCGTGGCCGCGAGTAGGGGAGGGGCGCGCGCGCCCCTGACACTGTGCCCGAGCGGTGGCGCGGCCAGCCGCGGCACCCTTTTCAACACCAAGGCTCTGATGGCCGACGGCCGAACCCAGTTATCGGCGAGCTATGCTGCCATAGCTTCGATCGCCAGCTGCTCAGCTATTTGCCATCACGGATAGGCCGTTGCTCCATCGGGTTTGCGGGTGATCTTCCGTTCCCAGTGGATGTAATCTTCCGTCTGCAATGCCTTCTCGTCGATCTCCAGGCCCCAGCCAGGCCGATCCGGGCGAAGCTCCATATGACCATCGACCGGCATGTAGGGGTCAGCGGCCCAGGGCGCATGCGCATGCGGCTTGAATTCGAGCACCTTGAAGTTCGGCTGGGCGGCACAGAAATGGATATTGACCGCCGTCGCCAGCGGCCCCATTGGATTGTGCGGCGCAACCGTCACATAATGTGCTTCGGCGATGGCGGCGATCCGACGCATTTCAGTGACCCCGCCAACGACACAGATGTCAGGTTGGATGATGTCTGCGCCCCGCGCCGAAAGAAGCGACAGGAACTCGAAGCGGGAGTAGAGGGATTCCCCGGTCGCCAACGGAACGGTCACCTTCGATTTCAGTTCGGCCCAAGCGGGGATATGCTCGGGCCGGATCGGTTCCTCGTAGAAAAGTGGATCGTTCGGAGCGATGGCTGCGGCAAGCTGGACCGCCTGGTAGGGCTCGAAGATCTTGGCGTGTGCATCAAAGGCATACTCGAAATGCGACGGCGTAATTTCGCGGATCTTGCCGAACCAGTCGCCGGTTTCCCTGACAAGCTCACCCCAGCGTCCGGCATGCAGATCGCGCCGGTATGGGCTGAGCTTGAAAGCGGTGTAGCCGTACTTTTCGTTGAGTTCGAGCGACTGGTCGCGGGCCGCTTCCGGATCCGGCGCGGTATAGACGCCGCAGTAGACCTTTACCCGGTCGCGCACATTGCCGCCGAGCAGCATGTAAACCGGCAGACCGGCGGCTTTGCCGGCGATGTCCCATAGTGCGTGATCGATCGCCGAGATGGCGGCAAGGCCAAGCGCTCCAGGCGGGAAGCGGCATTGCTGGTTGAGCTTCAACACCAGGAACTCCACGCGCCGCGGATCCTCGCCCTCGATCTGAGGGAAGAGATAGTCGAAGAGCGGTGGCAGCGCCCAGTCCGGGCCGTGATTGTAACACTCACCCCAGCCGGCAATCCCTTCGCTGGTCTCGATTTTCAAAAGCAGGCGCGGGCGATCGTCAACACGCTGCATGTAGGTTTTGAAGCCAGTGATATGCATAAAACTATTCCTTAGGCCGCGCGGCTCTTTTCGGCGACATTGTCGACGATTGCGCGCAGATCGGCGCGCTCGGTTTCCGTCAGGCTTTCGACGCCGGGAACGCGCACCGGGCCGACATCGGTTCCGAGCATGCCAAGCGCCTCCTTCACGACAGTGACGTTGGCACCGTTCAGATACTTGGTGCGCAGAGCCTCGAAACCGGCAATGTCATCGATGAGGGCGCGGGCAGCGGCGTAATCGCCCTTTTCCAGTGCTTGATGGATGGCATGCGAACGGGTCGGGAAGACGTTGACCAACCCGGAGGTAAAGCCGCGTGCACCCATAGCGTAGAAGGCAGGCGCCCAACCTTCGGCAAGGCCACAGACCCAGATCGCCGGCGCGTCCTTCGTCGCGCGGATCACCTCTGCAAGAAGCATGAGATTTCCCGAGGCAAACTTGATACCAGCGATGTTCGGGTGAAGAGCGAGCTTTCGAAAATCGGCAACCGAAAAGGTGTCGCTTCGCACATAGGCTATGACGGGAACCGTGCTAGCGTCCGCGAGCTCCAGAAAATACTTGGCCTGGAAACTCGGGCCTGCGAAAGGATCCATCGGGTGGTGTCCCATGATGGCATCGGCACCCTCTGCGATTGCGTCGCGGGCAAGCGCCTTTGCTTCCGTCAACGAACGACCGACCGCGGCGCTGACGAGCGACTTGCCATTGGCAGCCTTGATGGTTGCGGCATGGACTGCGCGCACTTCGTCCATGGTCAGCGTAAAGAATTCACCGGTGTTGCCAGCCGCCATCAGATTGTGAACCCGCGCATTGGCGAGGCGGGTGATAAGAGCCGAAAGCTTTGCAGTGTCGACGCTCCCATCCGCTGCATAAGGGGTAACGGGCACGCCCGATATGCCCGTCAGGGCTTTGCGGATTTTCTCCATTGCCTCGGTCACGTCAAATATCCTCTTTCTTCTTGAACACGATGTTGAGGTAAGTCTCGCCGGAACGGACGACATGGTCGCGCATCACGCGTTCGGCCTTATCGCTGTCATTCGATATGATGGCGGCTGCAATTGCAGCGTGCTCGGCCAAAGCCCTGCCGCGCTCGA
The DNA here is from genome assembly GCF_019511525.1 of Rhizobium cauense. GTDB lineage: Bacteria > Pseudomonadota > Alphaproteobacteria > Rhizobiales > Rhizobiaceae > Rhizobium > Rhizobium cauense. Next base: position 156,149 of record NZ_JAEUAT010000014.1, read on the forward strand.
GCGGATCGGAATGGATAACGCGACGGATGCTGCCGTCGTAAAATTGCTGTCGCTCGATCATGCGCGAGAGATATTGGCAGCGCGAGGCGATGTGGATTTGCTCGTGGAACGTCTCGTTCAACGAAATGAGATCGTCGGCGACGCCGTCTTCGGTCGCTTTGCCCATCATCGCGACGATTTCTTCCAGCCTCTGGATTTCCTGTCTTTCGATGCGCTTGGCGGCCAGATGCGCGATCATCGATTCCAGCGCGGCGCGTGCCAGGATCATCTCCTCGGCCCAACTCGCATTGAAGCGGATCAGCACGCCGCGACGCGGAAGCGTCTCCACCAAGCCCTCCGTCTCGAGCTGGCGTAGCGCCTCCTTGATAGGGGTGGTGCTGACGCCCAACTGCTCGGCAAGCTGTCGCTCGTTGACACGCTCGTCAGGGGCAAAGCGGCCAGAAAGGATGGCCGTCCTCAAGGTTTTGTGCACGTGATCGCGAAGCGTGCTCAGGAACCGCGGGTCGATCTTCTCGATGCGGTCTGCGCCAGGCTCTTTCGACGCCTCTTTTTGCATGTCCCGAAATTCCCCCGTTGACGACAAAATCGTTTTGTGAGATCTGATATACCAGATTTCAGATCGATGTCGATATGAAAAATTCGCGCTTGAGGCGAGGTCCGGCGCGCTCGGGAGGAGATACGACGATGAAAAGACGCAGTTTTCTGATGGCATCAGCCATCATGGCATCTACCTTTGCCATGCCGATTGCGGTCGAGGCGGCGACGCCCAAGGATCAGCTGGTAATTGCAACCAACATGTCTTCGATGCGTGGGCTTGATCCGAATGAGCTTAGCCAGCTGGAGTCGGCCGAAATTGTCGCGAACCTGTACGAGCGACTGATCGTCCTTTCCGCTGACGACATTACCAAGCCGCAGCCAGGGATCGCCGAGAGCTGGACGGTATCGGACGATGGCAAGACTTTCACCTTCAAGATCAGGTCCGGCGTTACCTTCCATTCGGGAAACCCGCTGACTGCGAAGGACGTCGAATGGTCGCTGCGCCGGCTGGTCAAGCTCGGGCTGGCACCTTCCGTCGATCTTCGCCAGTGGGGCATCACCGACAAGAATGTCGACGACCTGATCAAGGCGACGGAAGATGCAACCTTGGTGCTTCAGACACCCGAAGTCTGGAACCCTAATCTCATCCTTTTTTCGCTTGCGAGTTTTTCGACGTCGATCCTCGACAGCGAGCTTCTCGCCAAGAACGAGAAGAACGGTGACATGGGTCGCGAATTCCTGCAGACAAATGACGCGGGCTCGGGCCCGTATTCGCTTAGAACCTGGCGCGTCAACGACCTTTTGATTTCCGACGCCTTCAAGGACTACTGGCAAGGTGCTCCGAAGATGCGCCGTGTCATCCTGCGCCATATGCCGGAGTCCTCCGGTCAGAGACTGCAGCTTGAAGCCGGCGATGTCGATGTCGCAACGCGTCTTTCCTCCACAGACCTCGCTGCGATCGAGGCGGGCGGCAAGGCGGAAATCCAGAAGACTCCGGGCTTTGGTTTCTACTACCTGGCGCTCAACCAGAAGGACGAAATTCTATCCAATCCGAAGGTTCGCGAAGCCTTCCGATACCTCATCGATTATGACGGTCTCGCCAGCACAGTAATGAAATACTACGGTATCAAGCAGCAGACGATCATTCCGGGCGGCCTACCGGGTGCCATGAGCAACAATCCCTACAAGCTCGACGTCGACAAGGCCAAACAGCTCCTGGCAGAGGCTGGCTATCCGAACGGCTTTTCCAAGGTTTACTACGCTACACCGGTCACGCCGGAGTATGAAGTGGCGCAGTCGTTGCAGGCCAATGCAGCCAAGGCTGGCATCAAACTTGACCTTCAGGGCGGCGACCACATCGGCAAATTCCGCAACCGCGAGTTCGAGATCTTCTCAGCACGCACCGGCGAGCGGCTACCGGATCCCCATGCCGTCTTGGCGTCCTACGCAACGAACCCGAACAATGCTGACGACGCAAAGCTTTCGGGCCTCATCGCCTGGCGATCGGCATGGGAGGTTCCAAAGGACATTCAGGACATGGTGATAGCGGCCGCGCATGAGACCGATCAGCAAAAACGCGCTGACCTCTATGCGAAAATCAATAAGGCCTACCTGGAAGCATCGCCAGCGCTCATCACCTCGTTCCAGCGCACGGACGCAAAGGCGGTGCGCAAGGAAATCAAGGGCTATGTCGGCCATTCGACCTGGCTGACGCGTTGGGACACTGTCTCGAAGGGTGAGTAGGCCCTTCTGATCGAGGAGAAGAACGTGAGTATCTCACAGACATCGCCAACCGCGTCGGGAGGCGCCAAGGCAGCCCTTGGTGCCCTGCGCAAGGTGACGGCATCTTTTGCCGTCATCCTTACGACGCTGCTCGGCCTGCTCGTGATTACCTTCGTCGTTGGTAGAATGGTACCGGCCGACCCGGTGATCGCCGTGATCGGAGATCAGGCCGACCACGAGACCTATGAACGCGTCTACAAGGAAATGGGGCTCGATCAGCCGCTTTACATGCAGTTTGCGACTTATCTTGGCAATGTCGCACACCTCGATTTCGGCCAATCGCATGTCACGAAGAACCCGGTTGCAAGCGATCTTGCCCGCGTCTTCCCCGCAACGCTTGAACTTGCGACGCTGGCGACAATCATCGGCGCCGGCTTCGGCATTCCGCTTGGCATCATTTCCGCAGTCAGGAAGGGTACATGGGTCGATCATCTCGCCCGCATTGTGGGTCTACTTGGCCATTCGACACCGATTTTCTGGTTAGGCACGATCGTCATCCTCGTCTTCTATGCCAAGTTCGGGCTTATTCCAGGAAGCGGCCGCCTCGATGTCTATAACGAGGGTCTGGTCGAAGGGCCGACCAATTCTATCCTCGTCGATGCGATCCTTGCTGGCGAATGGGATGTCTTCTGGGACGCCTTGCTGCATGTCGCGGCTCCCGCGCTGATCCTCGGCTATGCCGCTATGGCCTATCTCAGCCGCATGAGCCGTAGCTTTATGCTGGAGCAGTTGCGCCAGGAATATGTGCTGACGGCCAAGGCCAAGGGTCTCGGCCAAAGCGCGATCATCTGGCGTCATGCCTTCCGCAATATCCGCGTACAGCTGTTGACGATCGTTGCCCTTGCCTATTGCGGATTGCTTGACGGCACGGTTCTGATCGAGACCGTTTTCGCGTGGCCCGGGCTTGGACAGTATCTAACCTCGGCCCTGTTCTTCGCCGACATGAATGCCGTGCTTGGGAGCGTACTGCTCATCGGCATCATCTCCATTGCCATCAATCTTCTGTCGGATCTGACCTATCGGTTCCTTGATCCGCGCACCCGGTGACATCATGGCGACACGTTATTTCAATGATCTCCACAATTGGCTGATCAACGAGGAATTCTCCTCGATGCGCCAGGCGCGTCTTCACAAGGCCTATGTCCTGTGGCTGAACCTGATCGCCAATCCGTTGGCCTTCGCTGGCTTCCTGGTCGTCGTCGCTTTGGTTCTGGTTGCGATCTTTGCGCCGCTTCTCGCCAACCATGATCCTATTCTCCAGGACCTGACCATGGCGCTGAAGCCCCCGTCGCCGGCTAACTGGTTCGGCACCGACGAATTCGGCCGCGACGTCTATTCTCGCCTCGTATACGGTGCCCGCACGACGCTCTATATCAGCGTTCTGGTGACTGTCATTGTAGCCCCGATTGGCTTCGCCATCGGAGCCACAGCCGGCTATCTCGGCGGCTGGGTAGACGTTGTGCTGATGCGCATCACCGATATCTTCCTGTCCTTCCCGAGCCTCGTTCTCGCGCTTGCCTTCTCCGCAGCCCTTGGCCCGGGGATCGAGAATGCCGTCATTGCGATCGCGCTAACGGTCTGGCCGCCGATCGCACGCCTGGCGCGCGCCGAAACGTTGACCTTCCGTGCCGCCGACTTCGTTGTTGCTGCAGAGCTGCAGGGGGCGGGAATGGGGCGCATCCTTTTTCGCCACATCGTTCCGCTTTGTGCGCCCTCGATCATCATCCGCCTGACACTTAACATGTCGAGTGTGATCCTGACGGCAGCCGGCCTCGGTTTCCTTGGTCTCGGTGCGCAGCCACCAATGCCCGAATGGGGTGCGATGGCCGCATCTGGTCGCCAATACCTTCTGGATGCCTGGTGGCTGACGACAGTACCCGGCATTGCCATTCTTCTGGTCAGTCTCGCCTTCAATCTGCTTGGCGACGGACTGCGCGACATTATGGATCCTCGCAATGCCTGAGCAATCAAATCCGATCCTCTCGGTCAAGAACATGTCAGTGCAGTTTCCGACGCTGTCAGGTGTCGTGAGCGCGGTGAAAAATCTCTCATTCGAAGTGGGCCGCGAAAAGGTTGGCATCATCGGCGAATCCGGATCTGGCAAGAGCACGACGGGGCGCGCAATCATGCGCCTGCAGCCAGCCACTGCCCGCGTTGTCGCCGATGAGATGCGCTTCGAAGATGTCGATCTCCTGGCCGCCAGCGAGACCGAGATGCGCGCGATCCGCGGACGCCGGATCTCGATGATCCTGCAGGATCCGAAATACTCGCTGAACCCCGTCATGACGGTCGGCGAGCAGATCGCCGAAACCGTCATCCTCCATGAACGGCTTGGAAAGAAGGCCGCACGTGAGCGCACGCTTGCGATGCTGGAGCGCGTCAATATCCGTGATCCACAGCGGGTCTTCAATCTCTACCCGCACGAGGTGTCAGGCGGCATGGGTCAACGCATCATGATCTCGATGATGCTGATCTCCTCGCCCTCACTGATCATTGCCGATGAGCCGACCTCGGCGCTTGACGTGACGGTGCGCCAGCAGGTGTTGTCGATCCTTGACGACCTGATCAGTGAGCGCAATATCGGGCTGGTCTTTATCTCGCACGATCTCAATCTGGTGAAGAGCTTCTGTGATCGGGTCATCATCATGTATGCGGGCAGGATCGTCGAGACCATCGAAGCTTCGAGGCTCGACGAAGCAACGCACCCCTACACGCGAGGTCTGCTGGAGGCGCTGCCAAGCCTTGATCATCCGCGGGATCGGCTGGAAGTTTTGAAACGTCAGGCAAGCTGGGCGGAGGCGTGACATGTCCATCATATCGGTCAATGATCTAGCCGTGTCGTTCGGCAGCGGTAGCGATTTCAAGCAAGTGGTCAAAAGCGTCGCCTTTAATGTCGAACCGGGGGAGACCTTTGGTCTTGTCGGTGAAAGCGGCTGCGGAAAGTCGACTGTTCTCGGCGCGCTCGCTGGTCGCATAAAGGGCTGGAGCGGTTCGGTGTCGATAGACGGCGAAACGGTAGGGCCGAAACGGTCCCGCTCCCAGCTTGCCAAGCAACAGATGGTGTTTCAGGATCCATTCGGGTCGTTACATCCCCGTCACACGATCGGTCGAACGCTCCTCGAACCCTTGGAAATCCACGGCCTTGACCAAAGGCAAGAGCGTGTCGAGCAAGTGCTCCGCGACGTTGGTCTGCCACCAGCGTTTCGACACCGTTTTCCGCATCAGCTCTCTGGCGGCCAGCGCCAGCGCGTCGCAATCGCCCGGGCCCTGATTCTCAAGCCACGCATCTTGCTCCTCGACGAACCGACCTCGGCGCTGGACGTTTCGATCCAGGCCGAAATTCTCAATCTCCTGAAAGACCTACGGGTGAGGGAGAAGCTCACCTATGTTCTCGTCAGCCATGACATGGCGGTCATCGCCCACCTGTGCAATCGCGTCGCCGTGATGCAGGATGGCGTGTTTGTCGAGGTGGCAAGCCGCGAGCAACTTCTGAGCGGAAGTGTTGAACATCCCTACACAAGCACCCTGCTGGACGGCAGCAGGGGATATGTTTCCACCCGCAAGTTGGCGAGCTGAGGCACTACTCCAGACTAGCCGTGGCAGAACCTGGCCGCTGCAGGCACCGACTGTTACACAGTCGATGCCTGCCGACCAATCTTGGCGATCTGAATGACGTTCAAGCCGCGGTCAGATGGAGAATTAGATAACAAGGCAGCCATTTCTGCTCCGCTCCCGCCTGCCACCGAATTGACGCGAACGTCATCCGGGTGACTAATGAGGCCAGTTCATCGAACCGCCACGACTGGAGGACGCGATGCTGCTCAAGGGTGAACGGACATTCGTCGTACGCGACATGGGAGGTTTCGTTGTACATCTCAACATGCCGGGTTGGCTGAAACCGAGACCGACCGATCATGGCCATGGCGCGCTGGCGATGGTCGTCGAGTCCATACTCGTTCCAGGGCGTGCGGTTGCGCTGCATGAGCATCGGAACGACGAGATCATTTCGTGGGTGCCGAACGGCGTCATGCGTCACAATGACAGGACCACGGGAAAGCTGGTTACCGACAAAGACCATCTGATGGTGATGAACGCCGGGCGCAGCTTCTGGCATTCCGAAGAGACGTTGCCATCAGATCCGCCTCTAAGGATGCTGCAAATCATAGTAAGACCGTATGCGCTCGATCTCGAGCCGAGAATACAGTTCGGCAAACTTTCATCGGCTGTTCGAAACAACTGGCGGCACTTGTTCGGCCCCGAAGGGGGAGAGGCTTTGTTCGAAGTGCGCAATGCCATTGACGCCTTCGATATCAAGCTCAGTGCAGGCGCGCGGGTCAGGTTCCCACTCTTGGAAGGTCGCGACGTCTACTTTTACGTATTCAGCGGCGCCGCTGTTGTCGAGGGCCAGACTTTCATGGAAGGAGAGCAGGGACTATCAGTCTTGCATGGACCTCTGGTCGCCGAGGCGAGTGAAGAAAGTGTGATCGTCGCATTTCTGATCGATCCGAACGCTCCCGTGACACGAGCAGGGACCGTGGGTGACCACAGAAAGATCCCGTCCGCCCTCACTATCCGCCTCTACCTGAAATGGAGGAAGCTCCGAGCAAGTTGGAAGCGTCGCCCTGCAACCATTTTGGCTTCGGCGGTTCTCCCTTAAGAAAAAGACAGATCCGGTGACGCGATTCAAACCTGATCATCGCAAACCAAGCTCGCAGCGGCAGGTGTGGAACGAGGCTCGCGTTAAAGTCGCACGATAGCGGCAAGCGTAGAAAACCATGGCTCGTTGCGTTAGCCCCATGACTCTTCACGCTCTAAAGTCATTCTTGCTCCGTCGCCGCCACCTCACTCCTCCCTGAATGCCTTCATCATCTGGTCCGTGAATGGTTTGAGGATGTACGACATTGCGGTTCGTTCTTCGGTCTGGACGAAGACCTCGACGGGCATTCCGGGGATGAGCTTGTTGTCCTTGAGGAGGTCCTTGTCGGCGAGTGATAGGGATGCGAGGTAGTAGGGCTGTCCGGTTGCGCGGTCCTGCGTGGTTGCGGCGGCGACGACCTCGACCTTGCCGTGGAGTTCGGGCGTGGTGCGCTGGTTAAAGGCGGTGAAGCGCATGCGGGCCGGCTGGCCGGGAGCGACGCGGTCGATGTCGACGGGGGGAATGCGGACCTCGACGATGAGGTCGCCGCTCTTTGGCACGACCGACATGACGGTGGCGCCTGAGGTGATGATGCCGCCGATGGTGTGGACCTGCAGGTCATAGACGAAGCCGTCGACGGGGGCGCGCACCTCCATGCGGGTGAGACGGTCGCGGGCGGCGATCTCGCGCTCGTTGAGCTCGGCGATCTTGGCCACCAGGCTGACGATCTCGGTCTGCGCCTCCTTGCGGGTGGTCTGGTCGATGGAGATCAGCTTCATGTTGAGCTCGCTGATCTCGCCCTCGGCCTCGGCGACGCGGGCGATGAGCTCGCCGCGGCTGCCTTCGATGCGGGCCCGCTGGCGCAACAGGTCGCGCTTCTGCGAGATCGGCACCAGCTTGTTGGCCAGCAGCTTCTCGGTCTTGGCAAGCTCCTGCTCGACGATCTCGGCCTCGCTGTCGTTGGAGCGGCTCTGCGCCTCGAAGCCGCGCACCTGCTCATCGAGCTGGACGATCTGCAGCCGCAGCTGCTCCTTCTGGTTGGCGACCATGCGGCGGTTTTCCTCAAACAGCTTGGTCTCGCCCGCCACCACCGAAGAGGCAAGGTCGAGCGCCTCGAAGCCGACGCCGTCGGCCGCATCACGCTCGGCCACCAGCCTGGCATGGGCGGCAGTCAGCTGCTGCAGCTGCGCCTTGACGATCGACAGCTCGACGCGGGTCTGGGTGTCGTCGAGGACGAGAAGGACGTCGCCTTTCTTCACGGCGGTGCCGTTGTCGACACGGATCTCCGCAATGATGCCGCCGTCACGGTGCTGGATGGTCTTGACCTGCTCGGAGACGGTCACCTGGCCATGGGTGATGACGGCGCCCGACAGCTTCGCCTGGGCTGCCCAGCCGCCGACGCCGAAGACCAGCGTACCGGCCAGGATCGAGGAGACGACGATGCGCGAGGTGATGCCGAACTGCCGGGCGTTGTGTCGAGCCTTGTCCGTGTCGCCCTTGATCTTGTCACTGCGCTTGTCGTTGGTGGTGGTGATCATTGCCGTGTTCCCCTGAAGTCTTGTGGCCGTGTCCGTGTCGTCGTGGTCTGCTGTCGCTGTCTTGCTGGCGTGGTCTTTCTGGCATTGCCGGGAGGGGCCGGAAGGCCTCCCCGGGGAGAGGCCGGAAGGCCTCCCCTGGGTGTCGTCAGGCCTGTCCCATCGGATGGCTGTCGATCGTCACCTGGCTCGGATCGATGGCGGCCAGGATGAAGTCCTGCGCGGTCAGCTCGTGATGGCCGCGCAACAGGATCTGCAGGTCATCGTCATGCTCGAGGTCGACGACGGTGCGCACCACGGTGCGGGTGTCGTCGCCGAAGGCCTCGTAGTAGAAGGTGATCGAGCCGATCTGCGGCGTGTCGCCATCCATCTGCAGGCCGGCGAAGGTGAGCGTGCCGTACTGGCCAAGCGCGGAAAGATCGAGCCGGTCGCCGACGCCGAAGTCGACGATCTCGTCACAGCCGCTGCCATCATTCTGCAAACTGACGACCGACTGGAAGACGAAGACATCGGACCCTTCGCCGCCGACCAACACGTTGACCGTGGCCGAGGCGACGAGGATGTCGTCGCCGGAGCCGCCATTGGCATTCTCGACATCGAGGAGATCGTCATCGCCGATCTCAGCGCCCGAGGCCACGCCAGCCTCGAGGTCGATGACGACGCCGAGCACGGTGGCGGATGCGTCATAGCAGTCGTTGCCGCTGCTGCCGTAAATCCGGTCGTTGCCGTCGTCATTGTCGTTGCCGTCAGTGCGCGCGAGCACGATGAAGACGTCGTCGCCGCTGCCACCGTCGAGCCGGTCGTCGCCGTCGCCTCCGATCAGGTGGTCGTCGCCACTGCGACCGGCCACCTGATCGTCGCCACCCCCGCCATAAAGAATGTCGGTGCCGCTGCCGCCGGAGAAGCGGTCGTCGCCCCACCCGCCATGGATCGTCTCGAAGCCGCGGATCGTGTCGCGACCGATCTCCTCGCCCTCGGCATAGTCAGCCTCGATGTCGGCAATCACCGCCTGGACCAGCGCCGACAGGTCGAGCGTGTCGCAGCCGTCACCGCCGTCATAGACGTCGTTACCGTCATGGCTGGCAGCATCCAGTCCACTGCTGCTGTCGGTAGCGGGTGCTGGTGCGGCCAGCACGACGACGACATCGTCGCCAGCGCCGCCCGAGACCGTGTCGTCGCCGGCCCCGCCGGTCAGCTGGTTGTCGCAGCCGTCGCCGCTGATCGTGTCGTCATGGGCGCTGCCGATGACGTTCTCGATCTCGGACAGGCTGTCGCTGCCGATATCGGTGCCTGTGGCGGTACCGGCTGCAAGGTCGACATTGACGGCTGCCGTCGCATCGCCGGCGTCATAGGTGTCGCAGCCCTCGCCGCCGACGTAAGTGTCGTTGCCGTCGGAGGTGGAGGTTGATATGTCGGTGGAGGCGACCGCCTGGAACTCCTCGGCAAGCAGGCCAACCTTGAAGGTGTCGTCGCCTTCCTCGCCGAGCGCCACGTCCGTGCCGAGCCCGCCGGTCAGCACGTCATCGCCCTCGCTGCCTTTCAAGAGGTCGTCGCCGGCCCCGCCTTTCACCTGGTCGTCACCGGCGCCGCCGGTCAGCTGGTTGTCGTTGACGTCGCCGCAGATCGTGTCGTCATGGGCGCTGCCGATGACGTTCTCGATCTCGGACAGGCTGTCACTGCCGATGTCGGTGCCGGTGGCAGTACCGGCGGCAAGGTCGACATTGACGGCTGCCGTCGCACCGCCAGCGTCATAGGTGTCGCAGCCCGCGCCGCCGACATAGGTGTCGTTGCCGTCGGAGGTGGGAGTGGACGTCGACGTGCCCGTGGCGGCTGCCGCTTCCTGGCGCAGGTCCTCGGCAAGCAGCCCGACCCGGAAGCTGTCGTCACCGGCGCCGCCGAGCGCCACGTCCTTGCCGAGCCCACCCGTCAGCACGTCATTGCCGTCGCCGCCTTCCAGCAGGTCGTCGCCGGCCTCGCCGGAGAGCTGATCGTTGCCGGCATCCCCCATCAGGTGATCGTTGCCGGCACCGCCGAACAGCCGGTCGTTGCCGGCCTCGCCGATCAGGCTGTCATTGCCCTCGTCGCCGAAGAGATCGTCGTCACCATCGCCGCCGAACAGCACGTCGTTGCCGGCACCGCCAAACAGCCGGTCATTGCCGGCCTCGCCATAGATCAGGTCATGGCCGTCGCCGCCGAAGACGGTATCGTTGCCGGCACCGGCAAACACCACGTCGCGGCCCTCGCGGGCATAGACGAAGTCGTCGCCGGCCTTCAGCGAGATGATGTCGTCCTCGGGCGTGCCAAGCAGCCGGTCGTCGCCGTCGGTGCCGGTAATCTCGTGCGGCGGCGCCTTGACGAGCGACATCGTCGACTGCGTGACGATGCTGCCCTTGCCGTCGCTCACCTGGTAGGTGAAGGTCACAGGGCCGCTCACCCCGCGCGCCGGCGTATAGAGCCAGACGCCGTCGCCATAGGCGGTGATCTCGCCGCTCGAGGCCCGCAGGTTGCGCACGCTCAGCTGATCGCCGTCCGGATCGGACGTCTTGGCCAGGAGATCGTCGAGGAAGATCAGCGTCGACAGGTTGACCATGCCGTTGGCCAGAACATTGCGGCCAAGCGACACCGGCAGCCGGTTGGCGCGGGTCTCGTCGTCATCGTCATCACCACCGCCGCCCTGTTGACCAGGGCCGCCACGGCTTCCCGTCGCAGCCTCGGTCTGCCTGCCATCATCTCCTCCACCATGACCGCCGCCACCGCCATGTCCGCCGCCGCCCTGACGGGCCCGGCCGGTCTCAGGAAAGCGGAAGCTCTCGCCATTGATGCCGACGCGGCCCTCATTGTCATTGGCGTTGAAGGCCCGCAGCACGGTGTCGGCAAGGTTCGGGTTGCGCGGCAGCGGCATGTCCTCGAAGCTCAGCCGCA
>NZ_JAEUAT010000015.1 GCF_019511525.1 Rhizobium cauense
CTGTCGATCCGCAAGCCTGGCTTACTCAGGCACTCGAGCGCCTCGCAAATGGATGGCCCAGCAGCGAAATCGACGCCCTCATGCCGTGGAACTATGCCGCCTGAACGGCCCCAGCTTGTCGCTTACGGACAAGCGCCGGTCCGAAGCGAAACCCGCAACGGGAAGCGATCCCATATGCCCCTTCCTCCTTGGGCTGCGGCTCTGACATCAGCTTGGTATTTGGTTCCGGCGCTAGAGAGATGGGACCAGCGTCCTAATCATTGCTCCGGATAGTCGGTCGAGTACCCTTGAAACCGCCTTGGCCTCCCAGGCACCACCGCGAACGGTCACTATTCCCATTTCGTTCAGCCGCTCAGCGATGCCCGTCAGGGTCATTCCCTGCTGCTTCAGCGGCATGATGATCTTGGCGAACTTCTCCGCCTGCTTATCAGCAACCTTCGTACGGAGGGCGTTGGCCTTCTCAAGCGCACCCTCGCGGTACCCGCCTAGCTTCGTTCCACGCCGCTTGGCCGCAGCCAGAGCCGATTTGGTGCGCTCGGAAATCATCTCGCGTTCCTTTTGCGCCAAGACGGCGTAGATACCGATCATCATGCTGTCCGCGCCAGGCATCGAAGCTATGCGAAACGCGACATCCTTTTCCTTCATGAGCTTGGCGATCATCGCCAGGTCACGGCTCAAGCGATCGAGCTTGGACACCAGTAACTCCGCGCCGGTCTTGCGCACAAGCCTCAACGCCTTCTGGAACTCCGGACGATCGTCGTCGGCACCGGACTGCTTGTCGCTGAAGTGTCCGAGGACTTCATGATCGTGCGAGGCGAGGTAATGTTCGATATCCCGCATCTGCGCATCTAAGCCCAGGCTCTGTTCCCTGGTGCTGACACGGCAGTAGGTGACATATTGTTTTTTCATAGCAGGCTTCATGTTGCTTTCGTGAACCCACTCTACCTAACAATTGGCATTTGGCAACGGTCGTTGCGTATTGCCAAAGGCATTTCAATCAGTGAACGGTGGCGTTTTTTCTTTCCGCCTCGATCCGGATGAGGGTGCAGGCTTCAATGCGGCTTGCCACCTTCAGGGCCAAAACGGCCGCAGCCCGATTGCCCTGCATCTCGGCTTCGTCGGCAAGCGCCTGGAGGCTGGCGAGAATGACCTCCTGGGTGAGCGGGCGCAATTTTGCCTTGTCCATTACAGGAGCCTCAGTTTGCTCAGCCTGGATTAACCAAGGTCGATCTCCCCTGGTCGGCTTGGAGCTCGCTCAACCTCGTCCGCATCGAACGATATTACGGGAGCCTTGGCATGCGCATGACCGTTCAGCTTCCGCCTCTCCGCCGTCAGTTTCTTGGCCCGTTCCGTCAAGGCTGGCATCGGGCCAGATGCGCGCGAAAATTGAGCAACCCATTCGCTCTCGCTTAGTTCGAGCAGCTTGGTTGGTAATGGTGCCGGACGATGACTGATCACACTTTCCTGTTTGTCGACGATCAACCCATGAAGTTTTGCGACCAAAGCAAGCGACGACGTGACTGCCGCGAACTGCCTTGCCTGCCTTGCGAGCCTGGCGTTTTCGAGCAGTTCGTTGGTCAGGAACTCGACATCGATCAGGGTCTTTTCACACAGCCTCCCCTTCAATTCGGCTATACGTTCGGCGACCTTAGCGTTCCTGAGTAGCTTTGAGCCATTGACTTCGGCAGCGTTGCCGGTGGTGTGATAGGTGCCCCGATAGGCCGCCGCGCCACTCTCACCGCGACTGATGGCGCGGGCGAAAGCTTCCCATCTCTGGTTCGACAGCGGTGGCATTGCGGCAACTTACTCCGTTCGTGCGAATTCGCCAAACACCCTCATCGCGCGGTTTCGGAGCGTCGAATGCCTTCAGCGCAACGACGCAAGCGCCCGCCAGCGGTGTTGATCGGGCAGCTTTGCTTCCCAAAAAGTCCACCCGTTGACGCTGTTTCCGGTGATTGCGTTTGCTGCCGCTGAAGGACTAGTTTGAGGTTGACCGTTCTGCATCCACACTCCATCCACAACCCCAGCCTCATAGGTTTTACCCTTATAGTTCGCACGAAGCTCAGTACCATGAGGAAGGGTTATTGACTTAAACGACCATGCTTTCTTCTCAGGCGCCCGTTGAACTTCAGGAAGAGTGGTCGGAAGCTTGAGCAACCCACGGATAACGTCGTCATATGTCACTTCTTCGCGAGCTCGGAGCAGTGTGAGATGTTTGTAGGTGTCAAATGAAATATCGATCATTGGCATGGTTGCCCCCGTAATAATAAGTGCGATATTGCTATAAGCACTAATAGCGCTATTTTTCCTTAAAGCAAACTGAAATATCGCGGTCAGTTCATCTGACTTGGCGAGCAGCAGCCAAGAGGCTTATTCTCGCGATTGGCACGATCGCTAACTACTTGGGATACAAACCGCCATGGTAGCGATAGACAGACAAGGCCTAAACTTTGCTGCAGAGAGAGTTGAATGGCCCATGCGTGCATCGCTGATCCTTGCTGTGATGATGGTTGCCGCCCCGTCTGCACTCGCCGGAGTTCTGCAATGCAAGGTCGAAGGGTATCGTAACGACGTGTTCATTACGACTTCGCCTGATACCAACCAGAATGATGGACACTATGCTCGAATTGGCGTCTCTCGCGGCATTGGCGACAGAGCAATTGTCATCGTCGACCGTACCGGGGCGCAGACGTTTATCGAACTAAACATTGATGATACGCCGATTGGACTGTGGACGCTTCAGAAGGATATGCGCCTAGTTGTTTCAAATCACTCAATCGACCCCTCGGGTGGGGTTTTTGCTCCCTCCCAGTATACGGGTGTGTGCACTCGCCTGCGATGAGACGTCGAGTTTGCTCAACAACCGCTCAGAGCCGGCGCAAGCACGGGGTCTGTGATGTTTGTTTGAAAGCGGTGGCATGGAGCAAGGATAGGTTATCAAGGAAGGTAGCCAATGGGCAGAGGCGCACCTTATGGGATAATGGTCTCGATCCGTGACGCACTTAGGCATCAGATGATGAGCATCAGAAAAGCGCTAGTTTTACTAATTGCTGCCGGGCTTTGCCCGTGTCTCGCAGTTGCCCAATCAAAAAACAACCCACGGCTAACTGCCTCGACACTATATGACTTCTGTGCCGAAGATACGAGCTATGGCCCGCAGCCGGCGGCATACTGCCTTCACTACGCTAATGGCGTACTCGACGCCCTCGGCGAGGGTTGCTTTCCTCGATATGCCACCGGTTCATCGGAACTGCTGCGCTCTACCCTTGTTGCTTGGCTCGCCGCACAGCGAAACAAAGGCGTCGATCTGAGCTCTATGAGCGGCGCAGATGCCGTTCGGTTCGCGATTAGGGATACATTTTGTGCGGCTGGGCAGAAGTAGAGCCAACTCGACGCCACAGCGGTCGTCAGCAAGCGTCTTACTTTTCTGGTGCCGGGCTATCTGTTTGATGCCACCTTGTGAAAGCTCACCAGATCGGTGGCATCCACTACGAGGAGGAGGCCCTATAAGGCCTCGCTCTATTACGTAGTAATAGGGTACTGTTCGCCACACAGAGATTGTATCGCAAAAACAGCAACTTAGGTTGAGGTATATCGCAAATGGCTTTGTACTGCTCGCGGCTTACCTGAGCTTGTATTTCTTAACTCTTCAATTTGAAGAAGAGCCGATTTCTTTTGCGCGTACCATTGCCGATTTCGCGGTTTTCGATTTCCCCTTTCTGCAGAAGCGAAAACATCGCTCTTTCCAATTCCCGTAGACTGACGCCCTCTCGGTCCCCATTCCTGAAAAACGCGCTCGGCGCGTAAAGCCCGCGCGCCTCCGGGCTGGACGATAGCTCGTTCTTCATGACCGCCCACTGGCTAAGGAGCTTTTGGAAGACGCGTTCCGCTTTGCTCTCTCTGCCAATACCGTCGTCGGCGCGTTTCGGCTTGTCGGTGCAGCGATAGCAGCCACAGTCGCGCTGGATGTTCACGACGCGACCCTGTTGCGTGAGGTTTGCCTTTTGTACGACGAGCACGCGGCGGCCGTCGTCCGGCCTTAGCTGGCCATTGTAATCATCAGTGCTAGCGCCCTCCTTTTCGTCGGGCGGCCGCATGTAGATATTGGCGCGACCGGTATTCACCCAACCGGTGCTGCCGGAGGCTCCGGTCTTTTGATTAATGCCCGTCAGGGAGGGATGAGCAAGGATGACGAACGTGGTACCGTGAAGCTTGGCGTAGTGACCAAGTATGTTACCGACCTTGGTGGCGATGCCCCGCTGCAATTCGTCGGCGTCGACAATCTGCGCCTTGTTGTCGAGAATGACCAGTTCGGGGCGATGCCGTTCAACCTCCGCCATGAGGGCCTTGAAGATGGGGGTTTCGGTCAAGTCGCGCTGTTTCCTGCTTTCAAGCAGAGCCTTGTCGAGGCGCGCGGCATGGTCATAGACAAGCAACTTACTGAGGTGACCGATATCGAAGCACTCCGCGGCGGCGATATCCTCAAGCTTGCGCTGGCACTCGTATTCGTCGTCCTCGGAGGAATAGAACATGACCGGACCGCGCCGGTTGACCGGACGCCCGAGAAAATGCGTGACCTGTGCAACAGTTGCCGGAATAGCTACGGCCGCAGCCAGTTGTAGGGCCAGTGTCGTCTTGCCGACCGCGCCCATGCCAGCAAGGTAGGAAACCTCGTTGACCGGGAAGAACTCGAAGCCGTCGATGAACTCCCGTGCCGGAATAGGGCGGCCCTTGAACGACGATGCCGCGATAGGATCTAGGAAGACCTCCGGCTCCCGCTTTCCGCGATCTGCGAAGCTGTCGTCCAATTTACGACACCTCCCGGTGTGGATAGCCGACAGCGCGGCGATAGCTGCGATAATCTTCGGCAAGGCGGCTCCATTGCGCGTCGATGGCTGCTGTCAGTCGATCTGGCGGTCCGTGCATGGGCCGGTTGAGCTCGCTGGCCAGTTGCCTGGAAAGACAGCCGACCTCTCTACGGAGCTCAGCGTTTTGCCGTTCCCCGTCGCTGATGGTGGCCCTCAGTTCCCGGTCAACGACATTGAAGACTGCGATCTCGCGTGCCTTGGCAATCAGCACATCGGCCACCGTCTTTCGGGGATTTGGCGTCATTGGCGTCGGGCGATCGATCAACGCAGCCTCCCGAGTTCGGAGGCGTAAGCGGTCACCGCAGCAACGGCGGCGGCAACGAAGGCAGCGAGCATCTGCTGATCGTCGAAGGCGATGACGGGCGCATACTTGGCCTTGCCGCACTCGTCGCGGGTTTGCTGGCCATCACGTGACAGGATCGTCCGTGTCGGCAGCGCCACCGACATACGGAAATCATCGGTGACGAATACAGCACAGCCGAAAAGCCGCATGCGGTATGGGGCAGCGAGATGCAGGTCGGCAAAGCCTGCCAGCGCTCCGGCGCCGGTCAGGCGGTGAAAGTCGATGCAGGTGACAGTGCCTGCCTTCGGCTGCTCGGAACTGCGAAGTTCAATATGGTTTCGGGCCATCGGACATCACCTATGGATGCCGACGTTGCGCGCAATTAGCGGGGGCGCTATCCTCATGGCCCTAACGCAAACATAGCTGGAATGAAGGAACCCACCGCTGCGCCACGTCGGTGGGTTTCTTATGTGTGATCAGCCATCGCGTTCTCAGCGATGTTAGCGCCGAGCTTTCTCGGGCGACCAGGCTTACGCCTTTCCGATGCGAGCCCTGGTGAGGACCGCAAACCTGCTTCCCGGTCGGCAATTACCTGATCGATAACACTTTCGCGCCACCCTTGCGCGCGCTCTGTTATCTGAATACCTCGTGGAATATTGCCGAGGCTGATTTCCCTGTAAAATGTTCTGACAGCCAGTCCAAGTTTGGCGGCGGCCATATTTGGCCTAAGCAATTTATCGCCTACCATCTGGTGCATCTCCCTGCTCAGCATTGCCGGTACGTGCCTAGGCATGTCTGATTTGGGGTGTATTAGGAAAGCCTAATAATTACGAACAATCGCTTTTGTTTCAACAACCTAAATGTCTCGTTATGTCTCGTTATGTCTCGTTATGTTTCGTTATGTCCGCTATCGCTGTTCAGGAATACTGAACAATCAGGCGCGCTTGCGCGGGAACTGCAAAACCTTACCGCCGCCATTGTTGCCCGGCGGCTCGGCAACGATTGTCATCAGCAGGTCCGCCCAGGCGTCGGCAATTCGGCGCTTCTCCGGCAGATACGAATTCATGTCGTAGTGAACGGCCGCAACGTCGTAGTCGGCATGCGCCAGGACTAGCTTGCCGAGCGCGCGCGGGATGCCGATGCGCTCGCCGCAGACATTCGTCAGGAAGGTCCGCCGGTAGTCGTGCGGCGTGCAACGCGGCAGCTTCAGGTGTTCTACGATGCGCCTGAAGGCGGCACTGATCGACACGGCATGCAACTGCCGCCCCGAGCGTGCCGAGCGAAAAACCAGTTCGTCGTCGGCAACGATTTGCTGGGCGCGCAGCAGGAGTGCCAGCGCCGGTTTGGAAAGTGGCATGACGTGTTCGCGCTTACCTTTCATGCGGTGCGCCGGAACAGTCCAGATGTCGCCGTCGATTTCCGCCCACGCCATCCCCGCGACTTCCGAGGCGCGCAGCGGTGCCACCAGCATCATTTGTAGGAGAAGCCCCATTTCGTCGGAAATCTCGACTTCGGCACGCGCCTCGATGTCATTAAGCAACGCCCATATCCTGCAAATCTCGTCGTCGGTCAGCCAGCGCGTGCGCGGCTCTACGGCCTTGACGGCGGCATGCGGCGCGGGGTTCGTCGGGATGATGTCACGGGTGACGGCGAAGTTGAGCATTTGCCGCAACAGGTGGAAACCGGCGCGACCAGCGGATGGCGAGCGGTTTGTCAGGGTATCGACCCATTGAATGATTTCCTTCTTGATCAAGGTCGCGACCTGGCGCTTGCCGAACTTTGGCTCGATATCCGCCGCCCATACGCGCTTTTCGTTTGCCAGGGTTTTCGGCGACTTAATGCGAACCCTGTTGCCGATGCGCTGGGTGCCAACCAGGCAGGCGGCGAAGTAGGAAGTTGCAACATCTGCCAATGTCTCGCGTGCCGCGTCAGCCTTGGCGTCGGCTTTCGCCTTGCGCTCTTCGGCGATTACGTCGCGACCTTCGGTCACCTGCCCTCTTAGCTTGCGAATAAGCTCCCTTGCCCGTCCCAAACCGGTTTCGGGGTATTGGTAGGTCTTCCGCCGCATGGTGCCGTCGGGCGCGTCGTAACGCATGGACCACGATTTGTTGCCGGTCTCGGTCACCCGTAGGACCAAACCGCGCTCTTCCGTGTCGCGGAATTCCAGGCGTTTGCCCTTTTCCGGTTGAACGTCCTTGACGAAATCGGGCGTCAACTTGGTCTTCACAGAAAGCTCCGCTGGTCTTTACAGAATGGGTTTGACGGGGGCAGTTCGGGGGCAGTTCAAGTCGTCATGCCTAGGCACGTCTTTACAGAATATGGCGCAATAAAGTCAAATGATTTCAACGTCGTGGGCAATTTTGGCACGTTCTGGCATGCTCTGGCGCAAGCGGAAAACGCGTTCTCATTCTGTAAAGAGGGGTTCGATTCCCCTAGGGCGTACCAAAGTTGCTTAGTAAGCTGCGCGCGGAAATTCGATAATAGTTTGGATTTTCAGGGTGCTGTGGACCCGGAAACCCAACGACGTTGTCAAGCTCAGGCAGCCTTGCGATGATCTCATTCGGTCCATCTGTCTTCCGATCACCGCTGTAGCGCGAAGTGGAAGGCAAGTCCTCAACTTCCTGCCAGATGCTTTGGCCAGAATTCCTGATGTACTTCGGCGGCAGTTTCTTCGAGGTTCGTTGGGCCAACCACGGTGACGATACGCGCGCCGGTTTGCAATACCGTCCGGCTCGGCACGTTCAGCCCGATCCCGGCGATCTCGCCGAGGCGCACTTCGGAGCACGCGAACACCATTTGCCCGATGCCCGACCAGTAAATCGCCCCTGAGCACATCGCGCACGGCTCTGTGCTGGTGTAGAGCGTGCAGTCAGCGAGAAAACTGGTGTCATAGTGCTGTGCCGCGAGCTTAACCAGGTTCATCTCGGCATGGTTCGTCATATCATGGCCGGTGAAGACGCTATTTTCGGCGCGCAGGATTACTTCGCCGTCCTTCACCAGCACTGAGCCAAACGGCTCGTCGCCGCGTTCCATGGCGGATCTCGAGAGCGCAATCGCCTCGCGCAGAAACGGTTCGTGGTCTTCCATCAGCGTCCCCCTCAAAGCTAAAGCAGGATCATCTTGTCTCGAACCGGTGTGATTTCCAAGGGCGGCAAATCAGCATGAAGATCGGGGAGCATCTCCGCACCGTCGTCATCTTTTGGCTCCAATCAATGAGGCTCGAGCCCTGTCATGCTTCCGGTCACATTTCCGACTTTCAGTTGAGTGGATAGCCTTTGTGAGCAATATGCAAATTGCCTGACTAGCTTTTCCTAGCTCATCTTCCCAGGGAGACCGCAAAGTGGTTGCGATCCGAATAGATCCATTTACTTCGAACGACGAGTTGAATGAACTTTGGGCGGAAGCTTGGGGTGCAAGCAACAAAAGGGACTTCAGCGGGGTTTTGGCGCGAAGCCTCGCCCACCTTGGAGCATACGACGGGAAATCTCTGGTAGGTTTTGTCAATGTTGCCGGCGATGGCGGCGTACATGCCTTCATTCTGGATACCTGCGTTCACCCTCGCATCCGTCGAAGGGGCATTGCCACGCGACTGGTCAAGGAAGCGGTCAATGTGGCCCGCGATCGTGGAGCAGAATGGCTACATGTCGATTTTGAGGCTCCCCTGACTTCGTTCTATCGAAATTGTGGTTTCACACCAACAGAGGCCGGGCTCATCCAATTGACGGAAAGGTGACGATTCCGCTGTGACCGCTCATGACGGCGCGGGCGAATACCTGTGTGCAGCGCAGCAACGATTGCCGCTTGCAATGTTTACAAAAATATCTATCACTAAACATATTGCTAAACATGAGTGTTGAGGAGTTCATGTCGGCATTCTCTGGAAATGGGTGAATTTTGCGCGGTCGGCGGGGAGTCGGCCTTTGGTTCTGGGAGGAACTTATGCAGAAGAAATCGAAAGCCCTTCTCGGGCTGGCCTCGGCGTTCGTTGTGTCGTCGGCGCTGCCCAATCTTGCAAAGGCCGATCAACTGACACTTTGCTGGGCTGCCTGGGACCCGGCAAACGCGCTGGTCGAGCTCTCGAAAGACTTCACGGCAAAGACCGGAACCGAGATGAAATTCGAGTTCGTGCCCTGGACGAGCTACGCGGATCGCTTCCTCAATGAACTGAACTCCCACGGAAAACTCTGCGATCTGATCATCGGCGATAGCCAGTGGATCGGCGGCTCGGCGGAAAATGGCCACTACGTCAAGCTCAACGACTTCTTCGACAAGGAAGGCATCAAGATGGATGACTTCGTGCCGGCGACCGTCGTTGGCTACTCGGAATGGCCGAAGAATACGCCGAACTACTGGGCACTGCCGGCCATGGGCGACGTGGTCGGCTGGACCTACCGCAAGGATTGGTTCGAGCGGCCGGAACTGCAGAAGGAATTCAAGGAAAAGTATGGCCGGGATCTCGCCGCGCCCAAGACCTACGACGAGCTGAAGCAGATCGCCGAGTTCTTCCAGAAGCGAGAAATCGACGGCAAGACCGTTTATGGCGCTTCGATCTACACCGAGCGCGGCTCTGAAGGCATCACGATGGGCGTAACAAACGTGCTGTACGACTGGGGCTTCCAGTACGACAACCCGGACAAGCCGTATGAGATGGAGGGCTTCGTCAATTCGCCCGATGCGGTGAAAGGCCTGGAATTCTACAAGGCGCTCTATGATTGCTGCACCCCGCCCGGCAGCTCCAATGTCTACATGGTCGAATCTGCGGACGCCTTCAAATCCGGCCAGGTCGCAATGCAGATGAACTTCGCCTTCACCTGGCCCGGCCTTTACAAGGACGAGAAGGTCGGCGGCGACCGGATCGGCTTCTTCCCGAATCCCGCTGAAAAGAAGCATTTCGCGCAGCTTGGCGGACAGGGCATCTCGGTCGTCTCGTATTCCGACAAGAAGGATGCCGCGCTGCAGTACATCAAGTGGTTTGCTCAGCCTGAGGTTCAGGCCAAATGGTGGCAGCTCGGCGGCTTCTCCTGCCTGAAATCCGTGGTGAATGCCCCCGACTTCGCGTCCAGCCAGCCCTATGCGCAGGCATTCCTGGACTCCATGGCAATCGTGAAGGATTTCTGGGCAGAGCCGAGCTACGCTACTCTCCTCCAGGAAATGCAGAAGCGCGTTCATAACTATGTCGTGGCCGGCAACGGCACCGCTCAGGAGGCGCTCGATGGCTTGGTGAAGGATTGGACCGAGGTCTTCAAGGACGACGGCAAGATCTAGTGTCCGGATGGACGCACAACATTCTTGCCAGAATGGCGGCCCGGATCGCCAAGACTGCCGGGCCGCCACATGTCTCACATACGCAAAGACCAGGTGACACCTTGAACATTTCCTCTTCCTCCATGGTCGAGAAGGCAGCAGACGCGACTGCAAGGGCGACGCCAACATCGGTTGCCCACCGGGTCCGCGGTCTGTCCGATCGAGCGATCGCCTGGGTGTTCATCGCCCCCACCATCATCCTGCTTCTCGCCATCAACATCTTCCCGTTGATCTGGGCAATCTACCTTTCTTTCACGAACTATCGTGCCAATCGTCCCAATGCGCCGGTTCAGAATGTCGGCTTGGGCAACTACGAGCGGGTGCTCACCGACCCCGATATCTGGCAGGCCATGCAGACGACGGCGCACTTCGTCTTCTGGACGATCCTGCTGCAGACGGTCATCGGCTTTGCGCTCGCCTATCTGATCGACCGCAAGTTTCGCGGCCACGCGTTCTGGACGACGCTGATCCTGATCCCGATGATGCTGTCTCCGGCTGTCGTCGGCAACTTCTGGCGCTTCCTTTATGAGCCGCAGATCGGTCTCTTCGCTTACGCGGTTTCCCTTGTTACCGGCATCCCGACAGCAGATATCCAGATGCTCGGCAGCGTCTCGCTTGCGCCCTGGGCGATCATCATCGTCGATACCTGGATGTGGACGCCATATGTCATGCTGATCTGCCTGGCAGGCCTACGCTCCATCCCCGACTATATCTATGAGGCCGCCGAGGTCGATCGCGCCTCCGCATGGCGGCAATTCTGGTCGATCACCGTGCCGATGGCCCTGCCCTTCATCATGCTCGCCGTGCTGTTTCGCGGCATTGAGAATTTCAAGATGTTCGACATGGTGACGCTGCTTACGGGTGGTGGCCCGGGCTCGACCACTGAGGTCGCCTCTATCACGTTGAAGCGGGCCGCCTTCGAGAGCTGGGCAACCGGGCGCGCGTCAGCCTTTGCCATCGTCCTCTTCGTCGCCGTGTTCGGTCTCGCGAATATTTACGTCAAGGCGCTCAACAAGGTGAAACAGAGATGAGCTCGGTTACATCAGCCCATTCGGTCGTCGAGCCGAGCCCAACCAGCAAGAGGATCGCCGGCGCCATCGTGATCTGCTACGCCCTGATCACGATGATCCCACTCGTCTGGATCTTCCTGACCAGTATCAAGTCGCCGCCGGATTCCATCAGCTATCCCCCAAAGATTGTTTTCGCGCCGACGCTTGAAGGCTACTGCAACCTCCTGACGACCAGGACGAGGCAGACGCCCGAATACATCGCCTCCCTGCCCGCGCCGACCGGCACCTGCGATGAGGTGACCCGCACGCGAAACATGGTCATCGCGGGACCCTCGAATTTCCTGCCACGCTTTGCCAATTCACTGGTGATTGCCTTCGGCTCGACGTTCCTGGCCGTTTCCTTGGGAACGCTGGCCGCCTACGGCTTCTCCCGGTTCAAGGTACCGCTCGCAGACGACCTCTTGTTCTTCATCCTGTCGACCCGCATGATGCCGCCGATCGCTGTCGCAATCCCGATCTACCTCATGTACCGCGAACTTGGCCTTTCCGACACGGCGCTCGGAATGATCCTGCTCTACACGGCGGTCAACGTTTCGCTCGCCGTCTGGCTGCTCAAGGGCTTCATCGACGAGATTCCGCGGGAATATGAAGAGGCCGCCATGATCGACGGCTACACCCGCCTGCAGGCGTTCTGGAAAGTTGTGTTGCCGCAGGCAACGACAGGCATCGCCGCCACTGCAATCTTCTGCCTGATCTTCGCCTGGAACGAGTATGCGTTCGCGGCGCTGCTGACATCAGGCGAAGCCCAGACGGCGCCGCCCTTCATTCCGACCATCATCGGCGAAGGCGGTCAGGACTGGCCGGCTGTCGCAGCGGGCACGACGATCTTCCTGATCCCAATCCTCGTCTTCACCATTCTTCTGCGCAAGCAGCTCTTGCGTGGCATTACCTTCGGAGCGGTCCGCAAATGACACATCTCATCGAAACGCCGCGCCCATCCCGCCCGAAGCGCCCGTTCTTCCTGCGTCGTGGACCGATGGAAAACATAGCAACCACTCTTATTGCGATCGGCTTCCTCATGCTCTTCCAGCCATTCCTGCTTGTGCTCTACACCTATTCTCTGGTGACGCTGCTCGCAGGTACGGCCATGTTCATCATCGTCTCGAAGTTTCCGGAGTGAGCCATGGCGGACATCAGGATCGAAAATCTCCGCAAACAATTCGGTAGCTTCGTCGCGGTCCAGGATTCGAGCTTCGTCATCCATGACGGCGAATTCCTGGCGCTGCTCGGGCCATCGGGCTGCGGTAAGACGACGACGCTTCGCATGATTGCCGGCCTGGAACTGCCAACCAGCGGCAAGATTTATCTCGACGGCGAAGACGTCACCTTCAACCGCGCCAGTGCCCGCGACATCGCCTTCGTCTTCCAGCTTTTTGCGCTCTATCCGCACATGAACGTGCGCAAGAACATCGGCTTCCCGCTCCTCTCACAAGGCATGCCGAAAGCGGAGATCCGACAGCGCGTCGAGGAAACCGCGCGGCTTCTGCAGATCGATCATATCCTGAACCGATCCGTTTCCGGCCTTGCCGGTGGCGACCGTCAGCGCGTAGCGCTCGGGCGTGCGATCGTGCGCCGTCCAAAATGCTTCCTGATGGATGAGCCACTCGGCACGCTCGACGCGGAATTCCGCGAGGTCATGGTCCACGAGCTGCGCGAACTGCACAACCGCATCCATGCAACGACAGTTTACGTAACGCATGATCAGCATGAGGCGATGGCGATGGCCGACAAGATCGCCGTCATGAACCACGGCGTTATCGAGCAATTCGGCACGCCACAGGAAATCTATAGCAAACCAGCCACCATGTATGTCGCCGATTTCATCGGTTCGCCGCCGATGAATTTCATGCGTTTCACCTCTGGCCTCCGGAGCGGTGCGCGATCGGTCTCGCTTCACGGCGTCGATGTCAGCATTCCAGAGGTGCACCAGGACCTGGCCGAAGCCGAGCTGGCGCTTGGTATCAGGCCGGAACATATCCGCTTCAACGATACCTCCCCGTTGCGGGGCGCAATCTACGGGAGCGAGTACCTTGGAACCAACCAGGTCGTGGCGGTCGAAACATCGAGCGGCGTTATCAAGGCGCGTGTTCCGGCAAACCGCAACTTCCGTATCGGCGAGACGGTTGGTCTTGAGTTCAATCCGGCCAAGCTCGCGCTGTTCGATTGCAAGTCGGGCCGCGCCATCGCTTCGGCACTCTACTCGGAGGAACGTTATGGCTGAAGTCGCTCTCAAAGGTCTGAGCAAACGCTTCGGCGATACCCAGGCTCTTTCGGATTTCAATCTCTCCATTCGCGACGGCGAGTTCGTTGTCCTGCTTGGACCGACGGGTGCCGGCAAGACCACGACGCTGCGTCTTATCGCTGGTCTGGAGCGTCCCGACGACGGTCGCATTGAAATAGGCGGTCGTAACGTCGCAGGCGAAGCACCGGCTGAAAGAGATGTCGCCTTCGTCTTCCAGCAGTATTCGCTCTATCCACACATGACCGTCTACGACAACCTCGCCTTTCCGTTGCGTGCGCCGGTGCGCAGGCTGACGAGCGAGGAGATCGACCGCCGCGTCCGCGAAATTGCCCGCATGGTCAGGATCGACCACAAGCTGGAGAACCGCTCGACGCGTCTTTCCGGCGGTGAAATGCAGCGCGTTGCGATTGGCAGGGCACTGGTACGCCGCCCCGCCATCTATCTGATGGACGAACCGCTATCATCGCTTGATGCGAAGCTACGCGCGGAGCTGCGCCTGGAACTGAAGCGCATCCAGAAAGAGCTCGGCTCGACGCTGCTCTACGTGACCCACGACCAAGTCGAAGCCATGACTATGGCGGATCGGATTGGCATCGTTGCGGAAGGTCGGCTCTTGCAAGTCGGAACGCCGCGCGAAATCTACGGGAACCCTGCCAGTCTCCATGTGGCGGCGCGCCTCGGCCAGCCGCACATCAACCTACTGCCAACCGATCTTCTTCCCGGCGCCAATCCGCCGCCGGGAACGAAGACAATAGGAGCGCGAACCGAGCATCTCGATATCATCATCGATCAGAACGCCAATGCGAAGATCGACTGGATCGAACACCTTGGTGACCAGAACCACCTCCACATCAAGGTGCGCGACCATAAGCTCGTCACACTTGCCGATCCGTATCTCGCGATCCGGCCGGGTGATCGGGTAAGCTTGACGTTGCGTGATCCACTCTATTTCGACGCCGGCGGCCAGCGCCTTGGGTAAATACGAGAACGAAGCAAACACTGGCATCAAAGACGGGTCTTTCTCCCATGAAACATTTCTTCAATCGCCGAGAAACCATTGTTACCGAAGCACTCGACGGCTTGCTCCTGACAAGCAGTCCCGGGCGCCTCGCCCGTCTCGACACCTTCCCTGAGATCAAGGTGATCCTGCGTGCAGACTGGGATAAGTCGAAGGTCGCAATTATCTCCGGTGGCGGAGCCGGGCATGAGCCATCCCATGCCGGTTTCGTTGGCAAAGGCATGCTCACCGCGGCCGTATCAGGCGAGATTTTCGCTTCGCCCAGCGTCGATGCCGTCCTGACAGCAATCCGAGCCGTAACCGGCAGCAAGGGCACGTTGCTCATCGTCAAGAACTATACGGGTGATCGGCTGAACTTTGGCCTCGCCGCTGAGAAAGCGCGCGCTGAAGGCTTCGATGTCGAGATGGTGATCGTTGCCGACGATATCGCCATCCCGGACATCAACCAGCCTCGCGGCGTCGCCGGCACGCTGTTTGTCCACAAGATCGCCGGCTACCACGCCGAAGCCGGAGCCGACCTCAAGACGGTTGCAGCAGAGGCAAGCGCGGCCGCGCATGACATCGTTTCGCTCGGCATGTCACTCTCGACCTGCAGCGTACCCGGGCAAGCTCATGAGGACCGGCTCGGTGCAAACGAAGGCGAACTTGGGCTCGGCATCCATGGCGAACCGGGCGTTGAACGCATTTCACTGCAACCTGTCGCAGACCTCGTCGCCACCATGACCGAGCGCCTGGCAGCGAAGCTGAAAGGTCCGGACGGGCACGCACTGCTGATCAACAACCTTGGTGCCGTACCGCCGCTTGAGATGGGCGTCATCGCCAATGCCGTACTGTCTTCGTCCGTTGCCCGCCATGTTCGGCTGATCATCGGACCGGCACCGATGATGACCGCACTCAACATGAATGGCTTTTCGCTCTCATTGATCCGGCTGGATCCTGCACGCGAAGCCGCACTGAAGGCAGCCGTCGAACCACATGCCTGGCCGCCCGTCACAGAGCGGCACGAGATCGCCGTCGTTCCGGCACCGCAACGAGTATTGGCGGAGAGCAGTGTGGCGTTAGCCAGCGACGACACTCGGAACCGCCGTCTCCTGACAGCACTTTGCGAGCATCTGATCTCTCTCGAAAATGAATTGAATCGTCTGGACGGCCGTGTCGGTGACGGTGACACGGGCTCTACAGTCGCGACAGGCGCGCGCAGCATCCTTTCCCGCATCGACAGGCTTCCCCTGAAGGATCCCGCCGCCACGATGGCATCGATCGGAGAGATCCTGAGTACCAGCATGGGCGGTTCCAGCGGCGTGCTGCTCTCTATTTTCTTCACCGCGGCATCCAAAGCCATGGCCGAAAAGGCGGATATCGCGGCTGCCCTGCTTGCCGGGCTCGACCGTATGACGTTCTATGGAGGTGCCGGCGTCGGCGACCGCACGATGGTCGATGCGCTGGCGCCGGCGCTCGCCGCGCTGGCATTGGGGGACGTTTCGGCCGCGGCGAAAGCTGCGGCGGCCGGCGCCCGATCAACGAGCGAGATGCGAAAGGCGAAGGCCGGGCGCGCCTCCTATGTTGGCGAGAAGGATCTGGAGGGAGTGCCGGATCCGGGAGCCGTAGCCGTGGCGGGCGTATTCGAGGTGGTCGCAGCGCTGGCATGAGCTGGCGAGGCGCTGGGAGGGTATCAGGTGCAGGCAGAGCCGGTTCTTCTTTCGGGGTTGATTGAAGCTTGTCGTGCGACAATCGCGGCAAACAGCGATCATCTATGCGCACTGGATCGCGCGATCGGCGACGGTGATCACGGAACCAACATGCAGCGCGGCTGTGAAGCGGTTAGCGCCGAGGAAAGGACAGTGACAAGCCTTCCCTTGCCGGATGCTCTTGAGAGGATCGGCCTGACACTGGTGATGAATATCGGCGGCGCGGCCGGCCCACTCTACGGAACGCTGCTCATGGAGATGGGACGGGAACTGCGCAAATCGGATCAGGGGCAGGATTTTTCTGCCGCGTTGAAGCAGGCCATTGATGCCGTTGCCCGGCGCGGGCGTTCGCATGCAGGGGACAAGACTCTCCTCGATGTGCTGTATCCGGTGCAGGATGCGCTTGCGCACCGCTCGCCATTGACGGATGTCGTCCGCCAGGCGGAACTGTCCGCCGGGCTCACCGCTGCCATGAAAGCCATGCGCGGTCGCGCATCTTATCTGGGCGAGCGTTCAATCGGCCACGTCGACCCGGGGGCCTCCAGCTGCGCACTCCTGACAACCGCGATTTGCCGCTACCTTGAGGAGTACCGTCCCGCATGAATGCAAAGTCCTCGAACGTCGGGATCGTGATCGTCTCCCATTCGCCGCTGGTCGCGCGCGGCACGGCCGACATGGTCCGGCAGATGGTCGGCGACAGCGTGCCGCTCGCGTGGTCGGGCGGCAACAGTCACGGCGAACTCGGCACCGATGCCCGCGGGATCCTGAAAGCGATAGAGGAGGCTTGGTCAGAAGCGGGTGTCGCTGTCTTCGTCGATCTTGGCGGGGCCGAAACCAATAGCGAGATGGCTATCGAGATGCTCGGTTTGCCGCGCGCGAAGCTCGTCTCGATTTGTAATGCTCCAGTGGTGGAAGGGGCAGTCATCGCAGCGGCCGAGGCTTCCGGCGGCGCCTCGCTGGTAAGGGTCGTCGCGACGGCAGAGGAGCTGTCACCCTGATGAAAAGCAGGTTGCACATAGGAAACAGGGAGGCAGAACACGTGCACGCCAGCTGCCAGACGGAAGTCGAAGTGAAGCACGGCGTCGGATTGCACGCCCGCCCTTCCGTGACATTTACGCGGCTGGCAAAGTCATTTCCCTGCTCGATCGAAGTCGCCGTCAATGGCAGCGACGTCTGGCTGAATGGCAAGAGCATCATCAAGATCATGGGCGCCAGGATCCGCAAGGGATCCATGCTGAAAATCCGCGCTGAGGGGATCCTCGCGGAAGAGGCAATCCGGGCATTGAAGGACCTCATCGAGCGCAACTTCGATGAAGAAAAGAAGCATGGCCGCACCGCTTAGATTGAAAGCCACGAGCGCCTCCCCGGGCGTAGCCTCCGGGCCGGTCTATATCGCGGAACCACCTGCCGCGGTATCGCAGCCTGCTGCCTTGGGGCATCTGGAGCTGGCGACCGCTATCGAGACCGCCATCAACGAGCTTCAAAACCTTGCCATTGGATCTGATGCCGAAAGTGGCGACATCATCGATTTCCAGATCGAGGTGCTCCGCGATCCCACGATCGTCGAGATGGCAGGTGCGCGGATCAATGCTGGCGAGAACGCAATTTTCGCGTGGGTCGGAACACTCGATGGATACGTCCGCGAATTGGAAAGCGCCGAAGAAGAACAGCTCCGGGCCCGCGGCGTAGATATTCTGGACATCAAGAACCGTGTCCTGGCGGCGCTGACGGGAACGCCTGTCGAGGACTTTCCTATTGGGTCCATCTATGTTGGCAAGGACATGGAGCCGAGCCGATTCCTCGCACATGACTGGTCCGCAGGTGGCGGCATTGCCCTCTACGCCGGAAGTGCCGCGGGCCATGTTGCCCTGCTTGCCAGATCCCGGTCGGTTCCCATGGTCATCGGCGCTGGGCGTTTTGCAACAGCTGCCGGCCAACACATACGCGTTGATGGAGATGCAGGCGTCGTCGTGCTTCAGCTGGACAGTCAGAGTGCAGCACCAATCCGCCCAACGCCCCCCGTTGCAAGCGCAGGGCCGGCAGCCGACAACGGGATCTTGCGGACGAAGGACGGTTCGCAGATTTTGCTATCCATCAATCTGAACGCGCCCGATGAAATCGACGGAATCATTGCAGCGACAGTCGCCGGCATCGGATTGATGCGCTCAGAATTTGCTGTGACGTCGCTCGCTGACGCCGCAAACGAAGAGAAACAGTTCGCCATCTACCGCCGTGTCCTCGAGTGGGCGGACGGCAGGCCCGTGACGATCCGCATGCTGGATATCGGCGGTGACAAGCCGCTCACCGGGCTTTTAGCGTCGCCCGAGTTGCGTGGCATTCGGCTCCTCTTTGCTCAGCCCAAGATCGCGCGCGTTCAAGCACGCTCCCTTCTGCGTGCGGCGATATTCGGCAATCTCCGCGTCATGCTGCCGATGGTGACCTTTCCCTCGGATGTCGATCAGATGCGACAGATCTTCCGGGAGGAAGCCGCTGAGTTCACACACCGCGGCGTGCCGCACCGTCTGCCTCCGATCGGCATGATGGTCGAAGTACCCGCCGCAGCCCTCATGCTCGACCAGTTCGAAACGGCGGACTTCTTCTCTTTCGGCACCAATGACCTGGCGCATCATCTCACCGCCTCGACGCGGAACGATGTCGAATTTGGCGCGTGCAGTGAGAAGGTCGTCCCAGCTGTACTGCGCCTACTCGCATATGCCGTGAAAATTGCGGGCAGCAAACCACTCTCCATCTGCGGCGACCTGGCCGGCGATCCGCGCAAGACAGCCGAACTGCTGAGCGCCGGCATCCGGCATTTTTCCGTGGCGCCGGCCCAACTTCCCGCGATAAGGTCGGCAATCGGCGGCTTGAACGCTGATGGGACCAAGGCAGCCGGAGAATAAGATGGCGCGCGAAGACACCGAAGACGCCATTATCGCCTACAAGTCCATTCTGGCGCAGATCATCGACAACAGACCATCAGGAACACGCCAGCGGCTTGCCACGGAGTTGGGCAAGCATCGCAGCTTCGTCACGCAGGTAACGAGCCCGACCTACGCGACGCCCCTTCCTGCGCGGCATCTCGCAACGATCTTCCGTGTCTGTCATTTCAGCGCCGCCGAACAGGAGCGGTTCCTGGAAGCCTACCAGAACGCCCACCCCGGCAAGCTGCCGGAACTTGGCGCTTCGGAAAAATTGCGGCACCTTTCGCTCATGGTTCCCGATTTCGGGGACGAGCGGCGCAACCGGCTATTGGAAGAAGCGATCACCGATTTGGTGCAGAAGATTGCAGCCATTTCCGGGCCGCCAGAATGATGGTGCGCCGAAAGCAAAGAGACTGAAACGATCGTCGCCTTGGGAGGGGCTCGATGAAGAAGTTCATGAACACAGCGGAAACCATGGTCGCCGAAAGCGTCGAAGGCTTTGTGCGCGCCCACGAGGAGTTCGTTGTGTTCGGCGCCGATCGCAAATACATACGCCGCCGCCACCTGGTTCCTGGCAAGGTTGCGATCATATCCGGCGGCGGCGCGGGTCATGAGCCGATGCACATCGGCTTCGTCGGTCGCGGCATGCTCGATGCCGCTTGTGTCGGACATATCTTCACCTCTCCAACGCCGAGCCAGATCATCAGCGCCATCGAGGAAGCGGACACCGGCGCGGGATGCCTGCTGGTCGTGAAGAACTATGACGGCGACGTCATGAATTTCGAGATGGCGGCTGAGATGGCAGCCAGCCGCCACCGAATTGAAATGGTGATCGTCAGCGACGACATCGAAACGGCAAGGACAGGCGACGAGCGCGGCCGCCGTGGTGTCGCCGGTACATTGATCGTGGAAAGGCTGCTCGGCGCCGCAGCCGAACAAGGCATGCCTCTCGCCCAACTGAAAACCTTTGGCGACGGCCTTGCTCCCCGCATCCGGTCAATGGGCGTCGCTCTGACCGGCGTGGCGGTGCCGCACACGCAGCGAACAACCTTCGCGCTCGGACCGAACGAAGTGGAAATGGGCGTCGGCATCCACGGAGAACCCGGCCACGCAAGGGAGCCCTTTTCCAACGCCGACACCATCGTCAGGCATCTGAGCGAGACGGTTTTCAACGACGTTGCCCGGGCCACCGGAAAGGCATTGCTTTTCGTCAACGGGCTTGGCGGCACGCCACCGGCCGAGCTCTACCTTGCCTACAACACCGCTCACCGTTTCATGCTGGACCACGGATTGCGGATTGAGCGCTCGCTTGTCGGCACCTACGCCACGTCGCTCGACATGCAGGGCCTGTCCGTCACCCTTGCGTTGTTGAGTGACGATGAGCTGTCCCTATGGGACTCGCCGGTTGCGACCGCCGCGTTGCGCTGGGCTTGCTAGTTCAGGACGCAATCGCGCATGGGCGCTTTCAAAATCCGCTGATAAGTTCCACCTTCGAGCCATCGCTGAAGCGCGAAAGCTTGAACGCACCCGGATCCACGACGGGCGACCGGCCCGTAACGATATCGGCCATCAGGCGCCCTGCGGCCGGTCCAATACCGAAACCATGCCCGGAAAATCCGGTCGCGATGTGAAAGCCCGGAATGGTGTCGACCGCCGAGATGACAGGGACCGCATCCGGGGTGACATCGATATACCCACCCCATCGCTGCGCGATTTCCGCTTCCTCGAATACCGGAAACGCCTTTCTCAGATTGCCCAACGCATCCTGTGTCAACTTCTTGGACGGCACCGGATCTAGAACGCGGTGATATTCGAATGGGCTCGCGTCATCCATCGACCAGCGCCTCGGAATGCGCAACTCGTCGAAGAAGCGGCCCGCCAACCGGAAGGAAAGCGACTTCCACTCGGAGCGCAAAGCCGGCAGAAAAGCTGCGGCGTAGCGGAACGAGGCTGGCACGATATCGACAATATTCTCGTGCCCAGAGGCCACGGTATAGCCGCCGTCCTGCCGCTTACGGATCGCGAAATCCTTCGCCCAGATCGTTTGCTCCGGTCCGCCCTCCAGCGGTTTCGTGCGTATCACGCTGTTCAGCACCTTGAGCTGCGGCAAATCGATGCCGAAGCGCCCGGCAAACAGGCTCGACCACGCCCCGCCGGCCAAGACCACGGCCGTGCAGGCAATTGAGCCACGCTCCGTAACCACGCCACTCACGGCTCCAGCAGCAGTTTCGATCCCGCGCACGGCGCATTCCGTCAGGATCGTCGCTCCCTTGTCGCGAGCGGCTTCCGCGATCGCCGGTGCCGCTTTTTGCGGCTCGGCCCGGCCATCCGCTGGTGTGTATAGGGCTCCTGCCATATCCAGGCTGGAGCCAGGAACGGTCTCGGCGAATTGCCGCGCCGTTAGCATACGCGATTCAATCTGGTAGCCGTCCAGATTGGTACGCCAGCGTTCGTGGTCAGCCAGTTCCTTCTCGTCGACGCAGGTGAAGATGATGCCGGCCCGCTTGAAGCCAGTATCGCGGCCTATTCGCTTGTCGAGCCCGTCCCAGATCCTTAGCGCTTCGGCCATCAGAGGCACCTCCCGCGGATCGCGCATCGAGATCCGCACCCAGCCCCAGTTCCGGCTCGACTGCTCCTTGCCGATCCCGCCCTTCTCGCAGAGCGTCACGCGCAAGCCACGTTCGGCAAGCTCCAGCGCCGTCGAGCAACCGATGATACCGCCGCCGATCACGACGACATCGCACTCTTTCGGCAGCTCCTCGTCACCATGGACGGGAACGACATAAGGACCGGGCATAAACAGTCGCCTCCAGGTAGGGACTCAACATCGATCGACGATCGATCCCTACAACTCCACCGGACTTTTAGGAACCCGCCGGAACTGCCGCTCAGGATTGCTTGAAGGCAAAGACGTCAACCGGTTCGCCCAATCCTCGGAGGGGAAACGGGCCAAGACTTTCCATTCCCGTCTCGCACGAGGCCATCTCGACGAAGGCCCTGGAGAACAGCACGGGCCGCTTGATCTCCTTCGTCAGGCTTTCCAGACGCGACGCCACGTTGACCGCAGGTCCGATGACCGTGAAATCGAGGCGCTTTCGAGAACCGATATTCCCGTACATGACGTCGCCGACATGTACGCCGATCCCATAGCGAAGCACTTCGCGGCCGTCCCGAGCATTCCGCTCATTCAAGGCATCCATGGCAGTTTGGGCTTCCTTGATTGCCATGAGCAAGTTTCTGCAGGCCATCGGATTGGTCAGTGGGAAGACCGCCAGCATCCCGTCGCCCATGAACTTGAGGATCTCACCGCCGTGCTTCTCGATCGGCTCCGACATGGCGTCGAAGTAGCCGTTCAACAGTTCAATCACATCATCGCGCGGCCAGTGGTCCGAGATCGTCGTAAAGTCGCGCAGATCGCAGATCATAATCGCCGCGCCAACGGTCACACCGCTGCCACGCGTCGTCGCTCCGGCCAGGATTTGCTCGCTGGCATGCGGGCCGACATAGGTCTCCAGAAAGGTTCGCGCCAGAATGTTCTTGAGCCGGATTTCCGTCACGAGGGTCAGAGCAGGAAGGAGATCCTTGAGAAAGGCGATGTGCTCTTCCCCGAAGCCACCTGGGCGGTCGCTCGAGAAGGTTACGATATGGCGCTTGCCAAGTGTATGCTCCATCGGCCAGGCGATGTATTCGGTTAGTCCCTCATCCCGGAGTTCGTCGTAGAACGGATGGTGACCGTCGTCCTCGCGCATCGCCTCGAGGTTTCTGCGGATCTCGTTTGCCCCACTGAAGATGTCGTCTATTGGGCTGTTGCGGAACTGCGGTGTGTTTTCCATACCGTAGCCGAACAGATCGATCTTGGCTTCGGTCAGGCCAACGCTCCAGAGAACGCGCGCGCCCAGCCATTGGGGATGAAGCGTCCTGAAATGCAACGATGCCCTCACGACCGGCACACCTTCCTCCTGCAACTGCTGGCACATCTGCACGAGTATGTTGTCGATGAACCGTTCTCCGCGGGTCTCGTTGATCAGCCAATCAAGTATTTTTCGCCGGCGTGACGGCCAGATACCTTCGTTTTGGGCAGCGAAATATGAAGGTGCGTCGGAAAGGGATTGCATGGCTACGCTCCACAAAGCTCATCGCCTCCCGATTGTAGGAGGGCTTCTGTCATCCAATAGATGGTGCCCAGCACGTCAGATTGAAATGCCTGGCACCGGCAGAGTTCTAGCCGAGCAACCGTCGGGTCTCCGCAATTGTCGCGCTACTTCCTGACAGCGGCCGATATTCCAGCCCGATCGCACCGCGGTAGCCATTTGCAAAAAGCCAATCCACGCGCTTCTTCAGGTCGATATTGCCGCTGCCCGGCTCATTGCGTCCCGGATGATCGGCGATGTGAACGTGGAATACCCGATCGACATTCCCGCCAATCACAGCAGCCGTGTCTTCGCCCATGACGGCCGAGTGGTAGACGTCGTAGACGATGCCTATCTCCGGTCGGCCCGTCGCCTTCACGATCTCGATGCCGTCAATGGTCGAATGAAGAAAATAACCGACGTGGTCGATCAGCGTGTTAAGCGGCTCAAGACCGAGGCGAACCCCACTGCCCTCGAGAACTTCGCCAGCGGCAGTCAGGGTTTCGATCAGCGCCGCCCTCTGCTCTTCACGTGACTTGCCGGGAAGATCGTCCCCTGCCTGCGCAATGAGTGTATGGGCGCCGAGGCGCCTAGCCGTTTCCATCGACCCTTTCAGGCCCTTCAGGAAAGCCTCCTTGTTGCCGATGTCAGTCAGCGGAATCATAGGCTCTGCCACGAAGCTGCTAAGTTCAATGCCGGTTTCGGTCAGAGCCCATTCGATGCTGCCGATATCTTTGTTCGTCCATCTCCAGAATTCGACGGCCTCCACACCATGCTCGTGCGCAAGTCGGATCCTGTCGGCAAAGTTTTCGGCTTCGGCTGCGAACAACCATTCGATACAGGCTGAAAGTCTCATGGCGACCTCGTTGAATCGGGAGTTCTTTCGCCAACAATAGTCGAGCGGCTGCAACAGGCCTATTGCAAAAAAAACCATTCTTTCGTTTCGGACTTGACCTCATATTCAGCATTGCTAACGTGAATGTGCGTATTAATCTCCCAACTCCGCCCGTCATTAATGACGGGCGTATCTTTTCCGGGGCCAGGAATTGCGACAGAGGGACGATGGCTGCGGTGGGCGTATCGTTTGATAAAGCAAGCTTGACAGCCTTGATTGCAGGCTTCCTGCTCGTGCTCCCCCAAACGGTCCTTTCACAGACGCCCGAGGCAACTTCGGATCGCGTCTGCGTCTATTCGCGCGAAGTGCCGGGCTCCGAACCGCTTTGCATAACCCGCGAGACATATGGGCGCGATCTCTGCGTCGCGATTGACCACTTTGCCCGGGAGAATCGGCTGCCGCCGGAGTACTTCGCCCGGTTGATCTGGCGGGAAAGCCGTTTCCGTGCCGGCGCCGTCAGTCCCAAGGGAGCGCAAGGCATTGCGCAGTTCATGCCTGGCACGGCCAGGCTGCGTGGGCTCAAGGACAGTTTCGACGTCCTTGAATCCCTGCAGGAATCGGCCCGGTATCTTGACGAATTACGAGCGCGTTTCGGCAATCTTGGCCTTGCCGCAGCAGCTTACAATGCCGGCGAGCAAGGGCTGGCGACCTACCTCGACACCGGATCGCTGCCCTTCGAGACACGCAGCTACGTGCTCGCGATTACCGCCAATTCGATCGAGCAATGGAAGAGCGACCCTCCCGACGATGCCGCGCAGTTTCTACGTCCGGACAAACCCTTCCTCGATGGCTGCGTTGAACTTGCTAGTACGCGACGCCTGACCGAAACCGCCTCGGTCCAGCAAGGACCGTGGGCGCCTTGGGGTGCGCAGGTTGCCGCGCACGGCAGCGATGCAGCTGCTCTTCGCCTGTTCACCGTCATCGCCCGCCAGCTTCCCGCGCCACTCGCGAGCGAAGAGCCGGTCATCGTGCGAATGCGCGACCGCAGCTTCGGTTTCAGGCCGCGCTATGCGGCCCGCATCGGCCGGCAGACGCGCGCCGAAGCCGACAAGGTCTGTGTGACCATCCGCGCCACGGGAGCCGCCTGCACCGTCTACAGGAACTGAACCGAGACGCTCCTGCCTATTTTAGGAGAGAGGATGAACATTGGCCTGACTTGCGCGTTTCCTCGTGCAGGAGGAAAGGGTCATGCACAGCACCTCAAACAGACAAATCAGAAACCCAGGGCCACGCGGCAGCAACATCGTGAACCGTCGCGGGCGAAGCAGGGTCGATGCCGCCGAAGAGCGCAAGCTTATGAAACTCCTTGGACGACACACCGGCGAACAAGAAAAGCCAAATGATACCGGCCGGCCACCGAAACTTCGGTAACGTCATGTGCCGGCGTCGGCGGTTTCAATCCCATAGGAAATCCGGGCTGATATCCTGATACGTCAATTTCAGCGTTCCGTCGGGCTGCACAACGTACCTTTCGAATGTGCGATAACCCCATTTACCCAGAAACGTGTGCTTGACCACCGTTCCCGGGGGATAGGGCGAGTGCATGACGCGTCCGTACGTCAGGCTTCCTGGAATCGGCTGGAGCGGCGCTGCAGTCGTGCTGCAGGCGGTTAGCGCGATTGCAAGAAATACTGCAGCATATCGCATGGCCACCTTTCCCACCTACGCTTGAATAGCTAGCCGCAAGATGCGGCCAGCTCATAGTCATGCCTACAAGTCGAACTGCGTTCAGCCCTGTGGCGTCAGCGTCATGGACGTTCCCGTTGCCGCTACGTTGAGACCGAGCTGTCCGGTGACGCTCAACGTCTGCAACTGGACCGAACCGTTGGTGCCGCCCAGGAGGACATTGGCTCCGACACCTGCGACAAGCGTCGCCTCGGCCGATGCCCCCTGATAGAGACCGCCCAACGAGCCACGATGGTATCCAGTGGTAGGCGCAAACACAGCCCACACAATTCGTCCGCGCGTTGTAAATCCAACGTCGACGCCCAACTTGCGGATCGCACCAGTGTATCGATCCTGCGTCTCGCCACCCGAGGTCGGGCTGAACACGCAATCCACCGACTTTGCCGAACCGAGGACGTAGCCAACGCCGCCGCCAACGTCGCACGTCAGGATCCCGATCTTGACGCCGTCCCGCAAGTCGGGCTCAGGTTGCTGGTAGGCGGCCACCAGATCGGCCGCCAAAACACCCGAGGCGAGAGTTTGCGAAAGGGCTGCGGCAGCAAGAACGGTTGCGATCTTCTTCATCATTTTCTCCTTGTATTGCGTGGAGATAGATAGCGTATCGCCCCGATTTACCAACCCCGCTGACGCATGGCTGCCCTTCGGATACTGCAACCTCGAACGCCTATCTTGCAAGGCAACGCGACCACCGGAAACTCAAAGCATCGCACGCGGAGGCCTTTCGCCGCCCATGGAACCTGGCCCTGCCCCAGCGCCACCAATGCGGCTCGGGAGGTTTGGACACGCCGCAAACTGCAAAGAAAAGCCCCGCGGTGTGGCGGGGCTTTCACTATCGTGACATCTCAAGAACAGCGTACCCAGAGTGGCACGACCTGATTGCAAAACGCCGCCGGTCGAGTTCTGTTCCCGACCGCCGTATAGACGCTATACCACTCGATGCGCAAACCCGCGCGCCGCGTCGATAAGCGCGCGCAGTTGCTTTTCGTCGTGGACCCCCTGACGATAAAACTCGATGATGATCGAGGCGATCCGCTCGGACTCGTCTGACGACGCTTCTATTCCCTGCTCATTGCGGACGTAATCAAGCACCCGATGACAGAGCGACAGATCCTTGGAGTGCAACGGCTCATCACGGCGGTTGTAGCGTTTATGGGACATGCTGGTTCCTCCCTCCTTCGCAAGCAGAAAGGAGCCCCGCGATAAGCGAGGCGGGTGACAGGGTATTTGGAAAAGGCCAAGGCAGAGTGTACGGATCGCCTCGGAACTGTGATGAGAACGTCACATGGGCTTGTTGGTTCCGCGTCTCGCGTTGACTTTGCGAAGGAAACGGCGTGGCCCGAACGTTCCGGAAGACCTCGCTGTCCCCAACGTCGCGGAACCCGCAACACGCACGCCATCAGCGCTTCAAGCACCGTATTGGCTATTCAGCGTATACCATTGTTTTCTTAAGGAATTTGGTGGGTGATGTAGGGCTCGAACCTACGACCCGCTGATTAAGAGTCAGCTGCTCTACCAACTGAGCTAATCACCCGTAACCGCCGTGTTGCGCGGTGTGAGGGGGCGTATAAACATGATCGTTCGGCTTGTCTAGCGCCTGCCTCAAAATTCTTTGGCGAATTGCGAAGTTTTTTGCGCATGGCTGAAATGCAATGAAATCAAAGGTCCAGCGTTCCGCTTGCAATACGCACCGCCTGCCCGCCAATCCGGGCATTTGCGATCGCTCCGCCTTCGACATCCATGTGCAGGTGAATGAAGGAGGGCCGGCCCATCTCCACACCCTGCTCGATCATCACGTCGTGTCGCCCGTCCGTCAGGCGGTCGAAGTGATGGATGGCGCCGGAGAGCGCAGCGGCGGCTGAACCCGTGGCCGGATCCTCCACGATACCCATGCCACTCGCAAACATGCGCGCGTGGAACTTGGCGATGTGATTCACCCCGCCGCGACAGTAAATATACGCCGACGCGAGTGCGCCATCGACAAAGGGAACGGTCGCTTCCCACAGCTGCGGATCGAAATCCATTCGCTGCGCCGCGCCGATGTCGTGAATGGGAACCATCAGGAACGGCACGCCGGCGCTCCACAGTGACGGCACGTGATTCTCGAAGCCAATCTCAGTCGCCTTCAGCGACAAGGCGTTGGCGATTCCAAGCTTGTCGAGCGGCATCGTGATTTGCTGCGACTTCCGCGGCAGGTCGAACTCGGCGAAGCTCGCCTCGCCTTCCCGCAACCGAACCGCGCAACGCACCGGCCCGACATTCTCTTCCAGCACCGAAACGAGGTCGATGGTCGACTTGCCGTGCGCTCGCTCAGCCAGCGCGATCGCCGTGCCGACCGTCGGATGCCCGGCAAAAGGCAACTCACGACCTGGCGTGAAGATCCGAATCCGAGCCGTATAGGCCGGATTGCCTGTGGGCTGAACGAAGACCGTTTCCGAGAGGTTCGTTTCCTTGGCGATCGCCTGCATGGCGTCATCGCTCAGGTCGTCACCGTCGAAGATGACGGCAAGCGGGTTACCGGCGAGCTTGCGGTCGGTAAACACGTCATAGACGCTGTAGCTGCGCGCCACATCGGCCTCCTTGTCTCGGTCCTCGTTTCGCCAACCTGCCCGACCGGACGAACGAGCGCAAGGCGTTAAGCGCCTCGCTTCTCTCCGAAGTACCAATCGATTACCGGGAGCATCGCAATATTGTAGGGCTGAGCCCGAGGATCGGCGGAACGTATGGCAACCGCCCCGGCAATTTCCTTGTCGTCGGCAACCAGCATGTGTGCGTGAATCCTGTCGATCATCTCGTCGGCGGTCATTTCAAAGCGGAAGAGACGGAGTACCGTTACGGTCCGCCGGACATGGCTGGCATAGTAGCGATCGCCCGGCTTGGCGTCGTTGAGATCGAGTCCTGTCTCCTCAAGCACTTCGCGACGCATATTGCCTTCGACGTCGCAGCGGCCAGCGGAGACATCTTCGGGCTCAAGCGAGCCTGCCGCAAAATAGACCTGCCCTGGATTGGCCGTGTGGCTTCCCATGCGGATCGCCACCAAAGCGTTATCGGCTGTTTCCAAAACAGGATAGGCAAACAGGTGGATGCCGCCCTGACGATTGGCCTGCCGGCGCCACCACATGAATGTCGAGAATGGTATGACATGGCCTTCGGCAGCCAGTCCGCTGTCAGTCAGCGCCAGCCGCTTCTGAAACACCATCCGACCATCGAAGAGCGCCGGGTTTGCGGCAGTTTCCTTTTCCCAGTTTTCCCGGATCGCGTCACGTTGCGAGAGATAAACGGGATGGTCACCCGACAGGACTTTCAGGTCCACGCCGGCAATCGGAAACACCGTCTGCTCGGGCGGCCAGCCGGCGAAATCCTCTGAGAAACAAACGCTCATATCAAATCCATTGTCATGACGACGGGGCAATGGTCGGAGGCCTTCGGTCTATCCCAGCCGGTGCGGGGATAGCGTTCGACCTCCTGGCCAGGCGGGAAAACCGTGCGATAAGGCTGTCCTTGCCGGACGATCTCCGGCAGCCGGTCGGCATTCGTGCGGCTGAGGGCGGCCGAAAGCCAGATATAGTCGAGCTGACACAGCCACTGCTCTTGCGGGCCGCGGGCGTGATAGAGCGTCCAGCGATCGAGCGGATCACGACGGCGAACGACGTTCTCCGCAAAACCATCATGGCTGAAGACGTCGAGTGCACTGAGGCTTTCGTCCCGATGCTCGAACCGGTATCCCGTCCGGCGACGCCCGATAACATCGACGCGCTCCTGATAGTCGTTCATATCCCCACATATGACGAACCGCTTGTCGTCCACGTGGCCGTTGAAACGTTCCTCAATGATGCGGCGTACAGCCAATGCTTCGGCGCGCCGCACGGGCATCGTACCGAGCCTGCTGTCGACGCCTTCCGTGCGCGGCCCGTCCATCGACTTGAAATGGACCACATAGAGCGACAGCGGAACGCCACCGA
The DNA here is from genome assembly GCF_019511525.1 of Rhizobium cauense. Classification (GTDB taxonomy): domain Bacteria; phylum Pseudomonadota; class Alphaproteobacteria; order Rhizobiales; family Rhizobiaceae; genus Rhizobium; species Rhizobium cauense. Next base: position 30,065 of record NZ_JAEUAT010000015.1, read on the forward strand.
TCTCAAGATCGAGCTCCAGGCAATCGCGCTTGAAGATCTTGTCATCGATGCGGTTGGTAACCTCCAGCTGATCGTCGAAAAGGTCAAGATCACGATAGGTGAGCATCGCATGGCTCTTGATATGCTTGACCTCGATCTTCTGCCCATCACGCGTCTCTTCCCGCATAAGGACCGCAACATCGATCCCGCGGCTGTCATTGCCCTCGACGAGATATTTTTGCCGGTAGCCATTGCCAACCATCCGGAACAGGTAGCCGTATTCGAAGGCCTGCAGCGCCTCCATGTTGTCGACCTCTTGCAGGCAGAGAATGTCGGCATCGGCATCCGCGATCGCCAGCGCCGTCATCTGTCGGGTATCGTCGGTCGAGGCAATCACGCGCGCCTGCTCGAGCTGTTGATAAACGCCTTCGTTGCGCACCTCGAAAAGCTTGATCACGCGGTCCTGGCGCAGTTGATTGCGGAAACCGGTAAAGTCGAAACGCGTCATGAGGTTTTCGACGTTGAAGGTGGCAATGCGAAGCGACATCGGGCATTTCCAGTTGGCATCGCGCCATTAGTAGTAGCTAAGTCTCGCTTCGCAAAGACGTTTCGACATCACAGCCGCCAGGCGGCGCGCACAACGGCCCGCACGTTGTCACCCACTTCGAGGCGCTCCCGGCTGAAAGCCCTAAGCGCCTGCCCGTCAGCAAGCACCAGCCTCACCGCATAGCGCTCGCCTTCATAGAGGATGGATTCGACGCGGGCAGCAATGCCCTCCCCCGATATCAGGACATCCTCCTGCCGAACCAGTATGTCCGCCTTCAGCCGGTGGTTTGCCTCGCTGGAGAACGACCGTTCGAGCATGCTCCAGTCGAACTGCCTGATGTCACCGGCCGGGGATGGAAGCGAAAGGATCGCGCCGCGACCAATCAGACCGCCGACCAGACGCCCCTCCGGTCGGGCGTAGATTTCCGCCGGCGGTGCGGCCTGCAGCAGGCGGCCCTCGGACATGACGGCAACATCGGTTGCCAGCGCCATCGCCTCGCTCTGATCATGCGTGACGTAGATCATCGTAGCACCAGAACGCTGATGGAACTCGCGAAACGTCTCCTCCATCTCCTGCTTCAAATGTCGGTCGAGGTTGGCAAGCGGCTCATCGAGCAGCACGACGTCGGGTGACGAGACAAGGCAGCGCGCCAACGCCACGCGCTGTCGCTGGCCACCCGAAAGATCGGCGGGGCGGCGCTCGGCGTGATCGGCAAGCCTTACCGTTGCCAGCGCCTCACGAACCTTCTGCTTGTAAGCCTCGCCGGAGATACCACGCACCTTCAAGGGATAGCCGACATTGTCGGCAACACTCATATGCGGCCAAAGCGCATAGGATTGGAACACCATCGCCATATTGCGCCGTTCCGGCGGCAGCGAACGGGATGCGTCGGCAAGCAGTCGCTCTCCGAGATGGATGGAACCGTCCGTCGGCGCCTCGAAACCGGCGATCATGCGCAGCACCGTGGTCTTACCGCAACCGGATGGTCCGAGCAGTGCCAGGAAGCCGCCGTGCCGCACCCTCAGGGAAAAATCGGCAACCGCCGCGCGGCCGGTGCCGAAATCCTTGGCGAGGTGATTGAGGATCAGTTCCGCCATGGGACGACCCCTCTCGGCAAGCGTTTTGCCATCAATTCCAGAAGCAGCATCATCAGAACGACCATGAGGACCACGAGCACCGACAGTGCCGACGCCAGATCGGAGCTGCCGCTGTCGTCGAGATTGTAGATTGCCACACCAAGCGTCTGGGTTCCCGCAGACCATAGGAGCGCGGAGATTGTGAGCTCATTGCAGGCGATCAGAAAAACCAGAATGACCGATGCTCCCGCAGCCGGGGCGATCAACGGCACGATTACATCGACGAGCCGCCGAAAGAAGCCCGCCCCCGAGAGCCTTGCGGCCTCCTCGAGCGCCGGGTCGAGCTGGTGAAACGCACTGACGACAGGCTTCAGGCTCACGGCGAAGAAACTGGAAAGATAGGCGATCAAGATGATCCAGATCGTCCCGTAGAGGGTCACATGCAGGAAAGGTATCGGCGCGGCAAACACGAGAATGAAGCACACGGCCATGACTATGCCTGGCAACGAATAAGGAATCTCGATCAGGCTTGAAACAATGCGGCTCGAAAGGTCTTTGCGGCGCGTGAGCGCGTAGGCCGCAAGCACAGTCACGACAAGGAGACACAGTGCCGTCCCGGCAGCAAGAGAAAGGGAATTGACGAAGGCCGATCGTGTGACTGCTTGGCGGAAGAGGATCTCATAAAAGGCGTTTACCGACATCGTCTTGAAGGTGAGCGGCACCCCGTACGCCGGGACGAGCGCACCCGCGAGGAGAGCAAAGAACGGTGCCGCCAACATGAAGAAAAGGCAGAGCCAGAGCAGCGGCTGCACAAGAAATTTCCAGCCTCCCAACTCGAATGCGGCGGTCGCGCCCGAGAGCCCAAGCACGCGGTAATCACGTCCACGCAAGGCGCGGTCCTGAATGGCAAGTCCGGCAACGGAAATGAGAGCGATGATCGCGGAAAGCACTGCCACGTCGCCAAAAGTCCGGCTCGTAAAGGCAGGGAACTTGGTGAAGATCAGCGTCGGAAGTGTGTAGATCGACGCGGGTATGCCGAGAATGGCAGGAATGCCGAAGTTGCCCGTGCACGAGACGAAGGAGATCGCGGCGCCGGCAATGATCCCAGGCAACGAAAGCGGCAGGATGATATCGCGGAAAACCCGAAAACTGCCCGACCCTGCCAGACGCGCCGCCTCCACACCATCACGGGGCAGCGCCATCAGGCCGGCGCGAAGTGCGAGATAGACGAGCGGCGCATGCTGCACGCCATAAAGCAGCGAAATGCCGCCCACGGAGTAAAGTGGCTGAGGCGATCCGAGCGGAGGGGCGACGTGTAATGCCTTAAGCAGCGGGCTCGAGGGCCCGGACATCTGTACCCAGGCAAGCGCCGTCACCTGCGGCGGAATCATCATCGGCAACACGAACAGGAAACTCAGCACGCCTTTGCCACGGATGTCCGTCAGCGTCAGCAGGAACGCGAAGGTGCAGCCGATGGCGAGAGAAATCAGCGTGCCAAGCACGGCCGTGACCAGCGTATAGTAGGTCGCTGACCAGAGCGCGGGATCCGACAATACCGAACCGACGCCGCCGTCTGCGAGCGCACCTACCCCCGTGACCGCAAGCCGCGCCAGCGGCAGCGCGCTCAGGATCAGAACAAGGATGGCGACAAAAGGAAACAGCCAGGCGGGCTGGCTGTTTCCGGGACGAACATATCCGTGCATCAGCGACGATCAGTTCGAACCGTAGATACCGGAGAAGGTCTTCAGGTCCTGATCGGTGTTCTTCAGCGCCTCTGCGGCATCGATCGGCAGCAGCGTGATGCTCTCACGAGCCGGAAAACCTTCGGGCAGCTTCATACCGTTGCGAGCCGGGATATAGCCGAGATTGAGGAAACCTTCCTGCCCCTTTTCAGAGAGGACGTAGTCGACGAACTTCTTCGCTGCGTCGACATTCTTCGAGCTCGCGAGAATGCCAACCGGCTCGGTCACGGCGGAGACGCCTTCCGTCGGGAATACGAACTCAACCGGCGCGCCCTTGGCCTTTTCGCGGATCGGCATGTAGTCGACGACCATGCCGAAGGCCTTTTCGCCTGATGCGACCGACTTGAGGACCGCACCGTTGCCGCCGGCAGCCGTTGCACCATTGGCGGCGAGGTCCTTGTAGAAGTCCCATCCCAGGCCATCGACGCCAGCCAGTGTCTGCGCGTGAATAAGGGCGGCACCTGACGTCAGAGGGCTAGGCATAGTCACGAGGCCCTTGGCTTCGGCCTTCGTCAGGTCCTTCCAGCTCGTCGGCTTGAACGAGGCGGACGTGTTGTAGACGATGCCGGTGGTGATCAGCTTTGTGGAGTAATAGTAGCCGTCGGCGTCGTAGAGCGACGCGTCGTAGCTTGCGGCTTCCGATGACTTGTAGGCCAGCAGCTTGCCAGCCTCCTTAAGGCGCTCAAGCGTGACCGTGTCCGCGATCAGGAGGACGTCGGCAACGGGATTGCCGGCTTCGATTTCAGCCTGCAGCTTCGCCATGATCTTCGGCGTGCCGTCGCGTACCCAGTCCACCTTGACGTCGGGATTGGCGGCCATGAAGCCGTCGACGGTCGCCTGCGCATCTTCATTCGGCTGACTGGTGTAGAGGACCAGATTGGCGGCATTGGCCGGAACTGCAAGCAAGCTCACTGCGAGCAGCGCGGCGGCGGAAACGATGGCTTTCATGGTGGATCCTCGATGATCGGAGAGCCGTTCCTAACCACCGCGGTTAACATGATTGTGACAGTCGGCTTCCAGACGCTGACACCCAATCATGCTCTTGACCCGCCTCCCTCTCCCCTATCTTCTACCGCACGTTTTTGACTCATGCATTTAAGGAGGAAGCATATGGAATACCGGCTTCTCGGCCGCTCTGGCCTCAAGATTTCGACAGTGACAATGGGGACGATGACGTTCGGTGGCCAAGGCTGGGCGAAGATGGTCGGCGATCTTGGGGTCGCCGAAGCGCGGCGGCTCGTCGACATCTGCCTCGACGCCGGCGTCAACCTCATCGATACGGCCGACGTTTATTCACAAGGCGTCTGCGAGGAAATCCTGGGCGAAATCATTGGCGGGCCGCGCAAGAATGGCGTGCTGATAGCGACCAAGGCGCGCTTCCCGATGGGAGATGGCCCGAACGACGTTGGCTCCTCTCGCTACCATCTCATCAGCGCTTGCGAAGCCAGCCTTCGGCGCATGAAGACCGATGTCATCGACCTCTACCAACTGCACGAATGGGATGGTCAGACGCCGCTCGAAGAAACATTGGAAGCGCTCGATACACTCGTCCGCCAGGGCAAGGTCCGCTATATCGGTTGCTCGAATTTCTCGGGCTGGCACATCATGAAGGCGCTCGGCGTCAGCGAGCGGGAAAAACGCGAACGTTTTGTAAGCCAGCAGATCCACTACACGCTCGAAGCGCGCGATGCCGAATACGAACTGCTGCCGATCAGCGTCGACCAAGGGCTTGGGGTACTCGTCTGGAGCCCGCTCGCCGCCGGTCTGCTCTCGGGCAAGCATCGTCGCAATCAGGCCGCACCTGAGGGCTCGCGCCAGTTCGCAGGCTGGACCGAGCCGCCGATCCGCGACGAAAACCGCCTCTGGAATATCGTGGAAACGCTGGTGGCGATTGCCAATGAGCGCGGCGTGTCGGCAGCACAGGTGGCACTCGCCTGGCTGATCGGCCGCAAGGCTGTTACGTCAGTCATCATCGGTGGCCGTACCGAAGCCCAGTTCAAGGACAATCTGGCCGCCGCCGACCTGAAGCTGACGGACGACGAGCGCAAGCGCCTCGATGCGGTAAGTCTGCCGCCCATTCTCTATCCGTATTGGCACCAGCTCAACACCGCAAGCGACCGGCTAAGTGAGGCCGACCTGGAATTGCTCGGCCCACACGTGAATCGGTAGTCGGTTGCGAAAATATCGGCGGCAGGTCAGCCGCCGATCTCACTCTCTATCAGCGCACCGAGTCGGCTGATGCCTTCTTCGATCATCTGATCGTTCGCGCAGGAGAAGCTGACACGGAAGGTGTTCGCTCCCGAACCGTCAGCGAAGAATGCCTTGCCGGGGACAAATGCGACCTTGGCCGTCTCCAGCGACTTGGCAAGCAGTTGCGCGCCGTCCATACCCTCGGGCAGCGTCACCCAGATGAACATGCCACCTTCCGGCTTGGTCCAGCTCGTTCCAGCCGGCATATACTTCTCCAGAGCCGCCAGCATGACATTGCGGCGATGGCTGTAGACAGACTTGATCTTGGCGACCTGCGCATCGAAACCGCGCTCTGCGACGTGCGCGATCGCCATCTGGTTGATCGTCGACGAGTGCAGGTCGGCCGCCTGTTTCATCAGCACGAGCTTGCGGATAACAGGAGCACTGGCAACGATGAAGCCGACACGAAGGCCCGGCGCCAGCGTCTTCGAGAAGCTGCCGCAGTAGATGGTGCGGGTGTCGTTGATGTTACCCTTCTTTGCGATTTCGGTCGCCAGGATCGGCGCGATCGGCATCCCGTCGTAGCGTAGCGACTGATAAGCCGCGTCTTCGATAACGGCGATATCGAGCTCCTCGGCTAGCGCGAGGACCTTCTCGCGGCCAGCCTGATCGACTGTTTCACCCGTCGGGTTGGCAAAGTCGGCTGAGAGATAGGCGAACTTCACCTTGCCGCCTGCGGCGGACGCCTGCGCCCGATAGGAATCGGGCGTGCGGTTGCCGTTCGGCGTCAGCTGGTCATAGGTCGGCTCGTAGGCATTGAAGGCCTGCAGCGCGCCGAGATAGGTCGGCCAAGTGACGAGTGCGGTATCGTCAGGCGACAAGAACAGCTTGCCGAGATAATCCAGGCCTTGCTGTGAGCCGGAAACAATGAAGACGTTCTCAAGCTCGCACGGAATCTTGAGCGCGGCCATCTGCTTGACCAGCCATTCGCGAAGCGGCTTATAGCCTTCGCTGACCGAATACTGGAGCGCCGAATTTACTGCCGAGCTATTGAAGATATCGGCATAGGCCGCCTTGAACTCCTGATCGGGGAAAAGCGCCGGATCCGGAATGCCACCTGCAAAGGAGATAATGTCGGGGCGGTCAAGAAGCTTCAGGAGCTCGCGGATCTCAGATGCGCGCATCCGGGAAGAACGCGTCGCGAATATTCCTTCCCAATTCAACATGGGCATTTCCTCGTAATTTTTTGTCTTTAGGAGACAGAACCACGCAACAAATGATAAGTCAACATTGCTGACCTATTTGTCTATCACGATGACAAATCTGTGGCCCCTTAAAGCTAAAAAAATCAGAGGTGCGACCGGAAAATGATACGGAAAGGCCCTGCCTCCCGAGGGAAACAGGGCCGTTGGCGCTGTGATAGATTATTGACGGAAAAGCGATGCGATCTGCTCTTGGGTCGGCAGCTGGCCCCGCGGTGTCAGCTTGTCGACCACTCCTGGCAGAACCGTCGAAAGTTGGTTCAGCAACTCCTGTTCGCTGATTCCCGCCTGACGTGCGAGATCGCTTATCGTCTTGGAGCCGAGCGCATCATTAAGGCTACCGGGCGCGATTGGCTTGTTCTGCCCGGGCTGGACCCAGGAATCCACCGTGTCGCCCTGCCCGGCTTCCGTCAGCTTGCCGAGAAGGCCACCAAGACCGCCGAGCCCACCTAGGCCACCGAGAAGCCCGCCGTCGCCGGCCTGGGGACTAGCCTGCGGATTGGCCTGCTGGGCGGTTTGATCGGCCTGGCTGCCTCCGCCACCAAGGAGCTTTCCCACCAGCAACGCACCAAGAGCAATCATCATCGGTTTCGATATACTTCCGCCTGGAACGGCGTCATCAAAGATACCCATGCCATCCTCCTTTTCGGTTTCTTCATTTCACAGAAAAACAACTGTAGAATGAAAGCATAAGGTTCCTGCGAACCTTGAATTCCCCGACGAGCTATTTAGCTTGAACGGGAAGATGGCCTGAATATTCAACCAATCAAGGAGGGGAAACGCAGATGTCAGTAATCGCTTGGATTATCCTTGGACTGATTGCAGGATTTATCGGCAGCAAGATCGTCAACAAGTCGGGCGCGGGGATGCTCATGGACATCGTCCTCGGTATCGTCGGCGCAATCGTCGGCGGTGTGATCTTCAGCTTCTTCGGTGCATCTGGCGTGACCGGCCTTAATATCTACAGCCTCGTCGTGGCCGTCATTGGTGCCGTCGTGGTGCTGTGGCTCTACCACGCCGTAAGCGGGCGCCGCTCCATCTAGCTTGTTATTGACGTCGACGGAATAAGCGTCGCCTCAAAGGCGGCGACTTTGTGCGTGTAACTCCGGCCTTGGCTCATTGGGCAAGCGATCATGGCAGACGAGAGTACATCTGCATTCTATGACGACAACGCGGCCACCTATGCTTCGCGGCAACGCACCTTGCCCGTTCGACGGCTGGACGCCTTCTTGTCGCTGCTGCCTCCGGGCGCGGCCATCCTCGACTTGGGTTGCGGCGGAGGCCAGGACAGTGCCTACATGCTGTCAAAGGGTTTCGACGTGACGCCGACCGACGGATCGCCAGCAATCGCGAAACAGGCGGCATCCCTACTCAAGCGTCCTGTTGCAGTGTTGCGCTTCGAGGATCTCGACGAAGACGAAGCCTTCGATGGCGTCTGGGCCGAGGCCAGCCTGTTGCACGTTCCCCGGGCCAGCCTTCCTGATGTCCTGGAGCGCGTTCGTGGCGCACTGCGACCGGGCGGCACATTTCATGCTACGTTCAAGGCGGGCGAAGCCGAAGGGCACGACAGCCTCGGTCGTTATTACAACTACCCGTCGGCGGAACTGCTGTCGGAAATGCTGAGCAATGGCGGCTGGCACAACATCGTCATCAGCGAAGGCGACGGTACCGGTTACGACGGAAAGCCGACACGCTGGCTTGCCGTGCGAACGCAAAAATAAAGGCCGGAGCTTTCGCCCCGGCCCCGCTGAAACAGCAGTCTGAAACCGCTTAGTTGACGGACTTGTCGACCAGCTTGTTCTTGCCGATCCAAGGCATCATGCCGCGAAGCTTCGCGCCGACTTCTTCGATCTGGTGGCTGTCGTTCATGCGACGGATGCCCTTGAAGCGCGAACCGCCAGCCTTGTATTCCTGCATCCAGTCGGACGTGAACTTGCCGGTCTGGATGTCGTGCAGGACGCGCTTCATTTCAGCCTTGGTTTCAGCCGTGATGATGCGCGGGCCGGTGACGTATTCGCCCCACTCTGCCGTGTTCGAGATCGAGTAGTTCATGTTGGCGATACCGCCTTCATAGATCAGGTCGACGATCAGCTTCACTTCGTGCAGGCACTCGAAGTAGGCCATCTCGGGCGCGTAGCCTGCTTCAACCAGCGTTTCAAAGCCGGCGCGGATCAGCTCGACGAGACCGCCGCAGAGAACGACCTGTTCGCCGAAGAGGTCGGTTTCGCACTCTTCGCGGAAGTTGGTTTCGATGATGCCCGAACGGCCGCCGCCAACGCCGCAAGCGTAAGAGAGAGCGAGTTCAAGAGCGTTGCCCGAAGCGTTCTGATGAACGGCAACGAGGCAGGGAACGCCGCCGCCCTTCTGGTATTCGCCGCGAACCGTGTGGCCCGGGCCCTTCGGCGCGATCATGACGACGTCGAGCGAAGCCTTCGGCTCGATGAGGCCGAAGTGAACGTTGAGGCCGTGTGCGAAAGCGATAGCAACGCCGTCACGGATGTTGCCGGCGATTTCGCTCTTGTAGATGTCGGCCTGCAGCTCGTCAGGCGTTGCCATCATGATCAGATCGCCCCACTTGGCGGCGTCGGCAACGGTCATGACCTTGAAGCCGTCGGCTTCTGCCTTCTTGATGGTTGCCGAGCCGGCCTTGAGGGCGATCGCCACGTTGGCATGGCCGCTGTCCTTCAGGTTCAGGGCGTGTGCGCGACCCTGGGAACCGTAGCCGACGATGACGACGTTCTTCGACTTGATGAGGTTGAGATCTGCATCACGATCGTAATAGACGCGCATTTGAATTTCCTTCCCTTTGCTTGTCCTGTGACTTGTAAGAGGCGATCAGCCGACGAGCGGCATCTCCGCCAAAACCTTTTCCGTGCCATAGAGGCGCAGGAAGGCGGAAACCGCCCTCTCCGCCTGACGCGCGGTATCCTTGAGACCCGGCTCGCCGAGCAGCATGCGGACATGCAGATCGGAAACGATCAGGCCATAAAGCGTGTGATATGCCTCGTCGGCATCATGGAAGCGCAGCAGACCAGCGCGCTTGCCTGAATCGATCAGGCCCATGGCACGACGGTCGATCTGGCGGCGACCCCGCTCCAGCAGCAGCTTCCCGAGCTTGGAGCCGTCGCGATGCGACTGGCCGATGGCAAGGCGGTTGAGTGCCAGCGAGACATCTCCCGCGAGAACCTCAAGCAGATCCTTCGAGAAGATGACGAGATGATCGTGCAGGCTGGTCGACGTCAGCCGCTCGCCGTTGCGCTCGAATGTGCGCACCTTGCTCGCCTGGTAGGCGATCATGGCAGACAGCAACCCGTCGCGGTCACCGAACCACTTGTAGAGGCTTTCCTTGGAGCAATTGGCCGCGCGCGCAACGCCTGACGTCGTCAGCGCCTTCTCGCCACCCTCCACGAGCAGCTGCAACGCCTGCTCCAGGACGGCGTTTTGGCGCGGCGAAAACTCGCTGGGCTCCAAATTATCGACGGACACGGCTTCACTCCCGATAAGTACCGTACGGTACGGTTCGCAGGCTTTATGCTTCAAACCCTCGTGCACGTCAAGCAGCACAAAGGGAAAATTTCATGCTGCAGCGCACGGCCTCGAGTACTCCGAGTTCAACCAACTCAAGCCAGCAGGCTCATGCAGCGTCAACCGGTTCTCGCGCCGTCTCGACATCTCGCACGGGTGACAAGCCGTAGACCCGACTGTATTCGCGGCTGAACTGCGACGGACTTTGATAGCCAACCCGGTGCCCGGCAGTGCCGGCGTCAAGACGCTCCACCAGCATCAGGCGGCGGGCCTCGTGCAGCCGCAACTGCTTCTGGTACTGCACGGGCGTCATTGCGGTGATCGACTTGAAATGATGATGGAACGACGAAACGCTCATATTGACCTGCTCGGCGAGATCCTCGATCCGCAGCGGGCGCGCGAAGTTCTGCCGGAGCCAGGCGATCGCCCTCGCAATACGGTTGCCATGACTGTCCGCGACTGCGATGCTGATCAGGCGGCCGCCGTCGGGACCTGTGAGCACGCGATAGAGGATTTCCTGTTCGATCAGTGGCGCCATCGCTGCTATGTCCTTTGGACTATCAAGCAAGCGCAGGAGCCGCACGGTCGCATCCAGAAGCTCCGGCGTCGCAACGTTGACCGCAATGCCGCGGCCCTGCCCCGGCATGAGAGGCCGTGGCATGTCGGCACGGCTCAGCAACTCAAGGACTTTTTCGCTGTTGATGGCAAGCGTTAGACAGAAATGCGGAACCTCCGCACTGGCTTCGACAACACGCCATACGACAGGCAGATCAAGCGAGGTCAGAAGGTAATCGCCGGCGCCGTAATTGATGACATCGGTTCCGAGGCGAAGGCTCTTGGAGCCCTGGATGACAAGGGCGATGCACGGTCGATAGCTACCGTGGCAAGGCGCACTCGGCGAGTGCCGGCGACTGATCCCCAGGCTCTCGATGGCGGTGCGGATTTCACCCTCCTCACCTGCATATCTCGCAGCGATCGAAGCGATTTCCTGATAGGGATTGAACGGCAAGGTCATGCAAGGAAACCCTTCATCTGCGGCGCCGGGGATGCGCACTATCTAGGATAGGTTCGAGCCCCCGAGAATAGCCCACCCCCTCAATTTTGCAGGATTATGCAAAAAGCTCGGAGGATCGCTCTACCGCACGGGAGGTGTTCCGATGCATTTTCGGCCATCCACCCAGCAACCCGAAAGGAAGTCCCAGATGCCTATCGCAAAAGGCTATGCTGCCACCGATGCGTCGAAGCCGCTCACGCCCTTTACCTTCGAGCGTCGCAATCCCAATCCTGATGATGTCGTGATCGATATCAAGTTCGCCGGGATCTGCCATTCGGACATCCACACCGTCCGCAACGAATGGAAGAATGCCGTTTACCCGATCGTGCCGGGCCACGAGATATCAGGCATCGTTTCGGCCGTCGGCTCGGCCGTGACCAAATTCAAGGTCGGCGACCGCGTCGGCGTTGGCTGTTTCGTCGACAGCTGCGTCGGCTGTGCAACCCGCGACCTCGACCGCGAACAATACATGCCCGGCCTGGTCGGCACCTACAACGACTTCGAAGTCGACGGCAAGACGCGCACTCAAGGCGGTTACTCCGACTCGATCGTCGTCAAGGAAGGTTATGTGATGTCCATTCCGGACAACCTTCCGCTCGACGCCTCGGCCCCGCTGCTCTGCGCCGGAATCACGCTCTACTCGCCGCTGCGTCACTGGAATGCCGGCCCGGGCAAGAAGGTCGCAATCGTCGGCATGGGCGGCCTCGGTCACATGGGCGTCAAGCTCGGCGCGGCCATGGGTGCCGACATCACCGTCCTTTCGCAAAGCCTTTCCAAGAAGGAAGACGGCCTCAAGCTCGGCGCCAAGGAATACTATGCGACCAGCGATGAGGAGACGTTCAAGAAGCTTGCCGGTACATTTGACCTGATCATCTGCACGGTCAGCGCCGAGATCGATTGGAACGCCTATCTTGGCCTGCTGAAGGTGGACGGAGCGTTGGTGGTCGTCGGCCTCCCGGAACAAGCGATCCCGGTTCATGCCTTTTCGCTGGTCCCGGGCCGCAAGAGCATTTCCGGCTCGATGATCGGCTCGATCAAGGAAACCCAGGAAATGCTAGACTTCTGCGGCGAGCACAACATCGTCTCCGAGATCGAGAAGATCAACATCCAGCAGGTGAACGAAGCTTACGAACGCGTTCTGAAGAGCGACGTTCGCTATCGCTTCGTCATCGACATCGCCTCGCTGGCAGCCTGACCAACACAAAGGGCGGCGTTGGGCCGCCCTTTTCCTATGCGCGATTGTCGTCGCGCATGGTTTCCTTCTGTGTGATCAGCCGCGCGCTGTGCTGCCCGCTCAGATAGATCCAGAGCCAACTCCAGGCCACCGCAAAACGCGAACGTGTCCCGATCAAGAAGTAGATGTGGGCGATGCCCCATATCCACCAGGCGATCCAGCCTTTCAGCTTGATGCGGCCAAAATCGATGATCGCGGCACTTTGCCCGATCGTCGCAAGACTGCCCTGGTGACGATATCGGAACGGCGGAACCGCCGGTTTTCCCGCAAGACGCGCCCGGATCACCTTCGCGGCATAAGCGCCCTGTTGTTTGGCGGCCGGTGCGATCCCCGGCACGGGAGCGCCTCCCTCCCGCGTGACAGACGCCGTATCGCCGACGACGAAAACATCCGGAAGCCCCGGTGCCGTCAGGTCCTTCTCGACGACGACGCGGCCCGCCCGATCGGCAGGAACATCCAGCCACTTGGCGGCGGGCGATGCCTGGACACCGGCGGCCCAGACGATCGTACGGCTCGGGATGAAGCCTTCGCTCGTCTCTACGCCTTCTGCGGTGCACTCCAGTACGCGCTCGCCGATATGCAGCTCAACGCCGAGTTCCACAAGCGCCTTGCTGGCATAGACCGAGAGCTCTTCGGCAAAGGTCGGAAGCACGCGCGGTCCCGCCTCGACGAGCACCACGCGTGTCTTTCGCGTATCAATATTGCGGAACTCCCTCGGCAGTGTCTTGCGGGCGAGTTCCGCAATGATGCCGGCGAGTTCGACCCCGGTCGGCCCGGCGCCGACGATCGTGAAGGTCAGGAGGGCTTCGCGCAACGCAGGATCGGTCTCGGTTTCCGCCCTCTCGAAGGCGAGCAACACCCGACGGCGGATTGTTGTTGCATCCTCGAGCGTCTTCAAGCCAGGCGCAACCGGCTCCCAGTCGTCCCGTCCAAAATATGCATGTGTTGCCCCGGTCGCGAGGACAAGCGTACCATAACGTAAGGTCATGCCGTTGCGTAAGGTAACTTCCTTTGCGACCGGATCGACGTCAATGACCTCTCCGAGCAAAGTCGTTACGTCCTGGCGGTCGCTGTAGAGATGGCGGATTGGCCAAGCGATCTCGGAGGTCGAAAGGATTGTCGTCGCCACCTGGTAGAGCAAGGGCTGAAAGAGATGATGGTTACGCCGGTCGATCAGGGTAATGCGGACGCCCGCGCCCTTCAGATCGTTGACCAGTTGCAATCCGCCGAAGCCGCCGCCAACAACGACAACATGGTGCTCGCTCATGAACTGCCTTTCCATGCCTGTTTCGCCATATCCAATGTCGTTGATTGCGCGTAGCTTTCAACCACTGTTTGAGCATAGCTCGCCTGCTTCAAACGGTTGCCAAGGCACCGAACCTGGCGGCGTTCTCACTCAGTCGGCATAGGCGACAGGTATGGATGTCCCGCCTTTCAGCAACTCCATCGAAATGGACGCCGACACATCGAAGAGTTCAATCTTCCGAACAATCTGCTTGTAGATCACGTCGTAGTGCTCGACGCGCGGGAGTACGATCTTCAGAATATAGTCGTGATTTCCCGTCAGCCGGTGCGCCTCCACGATCTCAGGAATGCTGCTGATCGCCCGGCGAAACTTCTCGATCCACACGTCAGTATGATGGGCCGTCTTGATAAGCGCGAACACCGTTGTCGGCACGCCCATCTTCTCACGGTCGAGAACGACGATCCGGCGCGCGATATGGCCACTCTCTTCGAGCCGCTGGATGCGCCGAGAACAGGCCGAGACCGATAGTGCGACCCGCTCGGCGAGATACGTCACCGAAATGCCAGCATCGGACTGCAGAAACTCCAGGATTCGTCGGTCGCGCTCATCCAGCATCGGCCCTCACATGCCTTTGTTGATGTATTTTGCACAATATTCCCATTTGGCGCAAAAATACAGCGCAAACGACGAGTTTCAGGCAAGCAGACAATTTGCATGAGAATCGACGCATGATCTCGGCAACAGGAAAATTCAAGACGGGAGGACAGCAATGCAGACAATCGGATTGATCGGCGGGATGAGCTTCGAAAGCTCGGCAGTGTACTATCGCATGATCAACGAAATGGTGCGCAAACGCCTCGGCGGGTTTGCCTCGGCCGACCTCCTCATGCACTCGGTCAATTTCGACGAGATCGTCTCCATGCAGAAGGCCGGAGACTGGGACGCCGCCGCAAACCGACTTGGCGACGTGGCACTGCACCTGCAGATCGCCGGAGCACGCTGCATGCTGATCTGCACCAACACGATGCACCTGATAGCCGATCAGGTCGCCGCGCGGATTTCCGTGCCGCTGATCCACGTCATAGACGAAACCGCGAAATCCCTGAAAGCCGCCGAACGCAAGCGCCCGCTGCTGCTTGCGACACGATACACGATGGAGCACGGCTTCTATGCCGAGCGCATGAAAAGCCTCGGCGTCGACATCGTCGTCCCCGAAGCAGCCGACCGTACCTCCGTCCATGACATCATCTTCAATGAACTCTGCGCCGGAAAGGTGCTCGATGGTTCGCGCAACAAGCTCATGCAGATCATCGAGCGCGAGCGTGCCAAGGGCGCCGACAGCATCATTCTCGGCTGCACGGAGATTTGCCTCATCCTCGACCCTGACCGCTTGCCGCTGCCCGGCTTCGACACGACGGCGATACATGCCCGCGCGGCCGTCGAATTCGCACTTGGTAACGAGCATGGTGAGGAAACGGCTGCAGCTTGAATTTTAGTTGACTCAGTCAATTAAATGCAGGACAGAATCTCTTAACAGGAGATTCTGTCCATGTCCGATTCCGCTTTGATCGACGTCGCCCGCGACTTCAATCGCTTCTACACGAACTTCCTCGGGGTCCTGAACCGGGCTTATCTCGATACCGAGTTCACGCTCACCGACGCGCGCGTTCTGTTCGAGATTGGCTCTCGCAAGGGCGTCAGCGCTGTGGCCCTTGCACGCGACCTGCACCTCGACCCCGCCTACCTCAGTCGCATCCTCAAGCGCTTTCGCGCCGACGGCCTGATCGAGACAAAGGCGGATCCGAGCGATCTGCGCAGCCAGACAATCGTGATCACCGACAGGGGACATGAGCAATTCGAGGAACTTGGAAGGCGATCGAGCGCTCAGATAGCAGAACGTTTCGCCACTCTCGTCGACGGTGAACCGCAAAGCGTGGTGGCGGCAATGACGACCATCCGCTCATTGCTTGATGCGGATGCCACACCTCCTCCATTGGTCATCCGTGCCCACAGGCCAGGAGATATCGGCTGGATCGTCCAAAGTCAGGGCAAGGCCTACACCGAGGAATACGGCTGGGACATGCGCTTCGAGGGCCTCGTGGCTGAGGTCGCGGGAAAGTTCCTGGCAAATTTCGATCCGGCGATGGACTATTGCTGGATTGCCGAGCGTGGCGGCGTAAACATTGGCTCCGTCCTCATTACCAATGGCGGCGACGGCGTCGCGAAGCTTCGCCTGCTCTATGTGGACAAGGCGGCCCGCGGCCTCGGACTCGGCAAGATGCTGGTCGACGAGTGCCTTCGCTTTGCCAGGGCAAAGAAATATCGGCAGATATCGCTCTGGACGAACGATACCCTTCACGCCGCGCGCGCCATCTACGTGAAGGCCGGATTCCGGCTTGTTTCCGAGGAGAGGCACCGGATGTTCGGCCCCGAGGAAAACGGCCAGACCTGGGTGCTCGACCTCTGACTTTGCTGCGTCGCAAAAGTTTCGCTTGATTTGGAAATGATCATTTCCTAATTAGGTCACATGACCGTAGCGACCCACACAGAAGCCACACGCACACGCGGAAGACCGCGTGAGTTCGACCGCGACGCAACGCTAGACAAGGCGTTGGAGGTCTTTTCTGAACGCGGGTACCACGCAGCGTCGATCAGCGAGCTCACCGAAGCGATGGGCCTTGCCTCCGGTAGCGTCTACAAGGCTTTTAAGGACAAGCGCGGTGTTTTCCTCGCAGCCTTCGACCGATATCGGTACGTCCGCCGCGCCCTGCTGGATGCGCGCATGGCGAAAGTCGAAACCGGCCGCGACAAAGTTCGTGAAGTCCTGAACCACTACGCCCTCTCGTCGCATGGAGCCTCCGGTCGGCGCGGCTGCCTCGTCGTCAGCAGCGCCAACGACCTTGCGCTTTTCGATGAGGAGGCTGCCGAACGCGTCGCTGCTGCCTTCGCAGCCAACGAGACCATGATCGCCGATCTCATCCGCCTCGGCCAAACCGACGGCTCGATCTCCAACGAAATTGACGTTGCCTCAACCGCGCGCGCCCTCCTCTGCGTGACCAAGGGAATGCGTGTCGTGGGAAAGACCGGACGCAGCGAGGAAGATATGGCTGCCGTCGCCGAGAATGCAATGAAGCTTCTTGCGTGAGGGGTGCGATCGCCCGTCCTCACGCCACACTTTTTTGATCATCCGATATCCCCCACCGGAGCCAATATGAGTATTTCGACCACCACACGGGAAAGCGTCGCCCCACAGACGATCTCGCCCCTGATGACATTTCTTTTCGCCGCCGCGTGCGGACTCGTTGCCGCCAACCTCTATTACGGACAGCCGCTGGCGGGACCGATCAGTGCATCCCTCGGTCTCACGCCGGCGGCAACCGGCCTGATCGTCACCCTGACACAGATCGGCTACGGTCTCGGTCTTCTTCTGATCGTTCCTCTCGGCGATCTGCTGGAAAACCGCAAGCTTGTGCTAATGCTGATCGTCATCTCTGCGATCGCGCTGGTGGGCGCTGCCCTGTCGTCGACGCCTGCGATGTTTCTTCTGGCGTCTCTCTGCATCGGCCTCGCCTCGGTGGCCGTCCAGGTGCTCGTTCCCTTTGCCGCCCATATGGCGCCCGATGCAAGCCGCGGCCGCGTTGTCGGCAACGTCATGAGCGGGCTGCTCTGTGGCATCATGCTGGCGCGCCCCTTCGCCAGCTTCCTCGCCGAAGCAACCTCCTGGCACATGGTCTATTTTGTCTCGGCCGCGGTGATGATCGCGCTCGTCGTCGTTCTGAGGGCCAATCTGCCGGTACGCGTCCCTCACACCAGACTGAGCTATGGCAAGCTGCTTGCCTCGATGGCGGACCTTGCCCTGCAGTCGCGCGTTCTGCAGCGGCGCGCGCTCTACCAGGCAGGCATGTTCGGCGCCTTCAGCCTGTTCTGGACCACCACGCCCTTGCTGCTCGCAGGTCCTGAATTTGGGCTGACGCAGAATGGCATCGCGCTGTTCGCTCTGGCCGGTGCAGCCGGCGCAATCGCGTCGCCGATCGCCGGACGCCTGGCCGACCGCGGCTTGACGAAAGCCGCGTCGACACTGGCGATGCTGCTTGGAATGTCCGCCTTTCTCATCAGCCACTTCGCGACGGACGGCTCGCTGACGGCGCTCTTGCTACTGACAGCAGCGGCAATCCTGTTGGATTTTGGCGTCACGACCAACCTCGTCTGTGGCCAGCGGGCGATCTATGCGATCAGCGCTGACCATCGCGGCCGCCTGAACGGTCTCTACATGGCCACGTTTTTCGCCGGCGGGGCAATCGGGTCTGCTGTGGGCGGTTGGGCTTACGCCACAGGCGGCTGGACGATGACCGCCTGGATCGGTTTCTGCTTCCCTGCCCTCGCCTTCCTCCTCTTCCTGACGGAAGGCAGAGGCAAGGAACCGGTCTCAGACGTTGGCTGAATCGAACCGGAGCCGGGCGGCGCGAACCGCATCATGGTTTGCTTCCGCCCAGTTCAGCAGCAATGCGAGCGTGCTATAGAGCGAACGACCGAGATCGGTCATGCGATACTCGACGCTCGGCGGCTTGGTCGGGAACACTTCCCGCTCGATATAGCCGTCGCGTTGCAGGTCTCGTAGCGTCTGGGTCAACATTCGCTGGGAAATGTCAGGGATCATCCGCCGCAGTTCCCCGAATCGATACGGGCGCTGCGACAAGGCCTCGAGCATCAGCGTCGACCATTTTCCGCCGATCTGCTGCATCATGTCCCGGACCGGGCAATTGTTGAAATCGAGGCTGCTGAGATCGACTTCCCGACGAATGCCGGCGGCCTTGTTCTTCAGGTTGACGACAGCTCCGCTCATGGTGGTTCCCTTTTGGTAACGTAGAGCGAAAAAACTGCCTTCTTTACAGATGCTAGTCAATTCCTAATCTAGAGCTACTCTCTTTTTGAGACCAGTAGTGAAGCTAAAGGAAGAAGACATGAGCGAGACCATTCTCATCACCGGCGCCGCCGGCCAGCTCGGCCAGCGGGTCATCCACCACCTGCTGGAAACAGAGAAGGTTCCTGCCGCAAACATCATTGCGGCGACACGCGATCCGGCCAAGCTCGCAGACCTCGCGGCCAAGGGTGTCGTTACCCGGAAGGCTGATTTCGACGACGGCGATTCGCTTGCGGCGGCCTTCAACGGCGTCGATCGGCTGCTGGTCATAAGCACCGATGCGCTTGCCGTCCCCGGCCAGCGTCTCAAGCAACACAAGGCAGCCGTGGAAGCAGCGGTCAAGGCGGGAGTGAAGCACATCGCCTACACGTCGATGCCCTCGCCGGACAAGTCGCTGGTGACCTTCGCACCCGACCACCTCGGTACAGAGAATGCCATCAAGGCAGCCGGCGTTCCCTATACGATCATCCGGAATGCCTGGTACATGGACAATTACCTCCACGGTATGCCGCACAATCTCCAGTCCGGAAGCTGGTACACGGCAAGCGGAGAAGGCAAGATCTCCAACATCTCCCGCGAAGACTGCGCGCGAGCGATTGCGGCAGCTCTCGCCTCAGGAACCAAGGAAAGCGCGACCTACACGGTAACGGGCGCCGAAGCCCTGACCGCCGATCAGATCGCTGCAATCGTCGCTGATACGACCGGGAAACCGCTGAAGGCGGTGCAAGTCACCGACGAGCAGCTCGGCCAAGGCATGCGTAGCGCCGGCCTGCCCGATTTTGTCGCAGACATGCTGGTCTCCGCGGACGCCAACATCCGTGCGGGCAACTTTGATCTCGTAACCGCCGATTATGAGAGGCTGACGGGCAGGAAGCCTGAAACGCTGAAGGACTTCTTCGTTTCGCACAAGGCCGCGCTTATCGCTTAAGACAGTCACAGAAGCCCGCTCCGCACCACCGGGGCGGGCTCCCACTATTCCGTCCTCTAGATCTTTTGGCCGCATGCTCGGCAGAACCGCCGGACGGTTTCGGCCATGCCAAATTCCAGCGCGTCGGCCGTCAATCCATGCCCGATGGACACCTCCGCAAGTTTCGGAATGCGCTTTACGAGCGGCGGCAGGTTCGCCACCGTCAGATCGTGTCCAGCATTGACACCCAAGCCGATCGCCAGCGCCGCGTCGGCCGTTTTGCCGAGCGCCTCGAGGATTGGCCCTGCCCGTTCGGGCGCGTCGTAGCATCCGCCGTAAGGACCAGTGTAGAGCTCGATCCGGTCGGCCCCTACCGCCTTGGCGATCTCAACGGCCTCGGCGTCTCCATCACCATCGGCGAAAAGCGACACGCGCGTACCCGTCTTCTTCAGCCGCGCGATAACGTCGGTCAGAAGGGCCCGATGCTTGCGGAAATCCCAGCCGTGATCGGAGGTCGCCTGCGAAGGATCGTCAGGAACCAGCGTGACCTGCTCGGGCGCTGCAGTGGCGCAAAGCTCCAGGAATTCATCGGTGGGGTAGCCCTCGATATTGAATTCGGCATCAGGAAACTCATCGTCGATCAGGTTTCGGATGACGGGCAGATCGGAGAAACGGATGTGTCGCTGATCGGGCCTTGGATGCACGGTCAACCCACTCGCACCGGATTGCAGCGCAATGCGCCCAAGCCCTTCGACACTTGGCCACGGCAGGTCGCGGCGGTTGCGGAGCATCGCGATGGCATTGAGATTGACGGAAAGCGTAGTCGGCATGGCGGGGATTCCACTAAAGCGAAGGATGATCGTTTCTAAGCCAATGAACCTGGATGGGCCAACGAGATTCGTACATGAATGCATGTGAATCTGTGATGACGTGGGCGTCCCATTCGACAGCAGTACGAGTGAAAGTAGATCCGGTTCAGTCGCCACGCTTTAAGCGGCGAGGTGTTTCCACAGGATCGTCTTCTCCGCGAATCACCATCACTTTGCGCAACTTTTGCGACCGGTTGCCCTGCAAATTAAAAGTCACTAATTTTGATACTAACAAAATACGTAATTCCCGAGTAACGTAAGCTCGCAATATCGAAGAGAACTCCGCCAGTTGCTTCGATCACTGGAACAAGAACGCTAAGAGGAAACCCCACTCAGCCGCACCCTTTTGCAATTTGCAGATGCACAATGAGCACGATGGGAGGGACACCATGGTAGAAGGTTACAAGCAGGGGTTCACGTCAGATCTCGCAACACAAGCGCGACCGCGGCACCGGTTCCTCCCCTCAGCAGCCCTGCCCGCAGATTTACCCCACGGAAGAGTGCCCATAGCCGACATGGCCAATGCCTTTGGCGTGACCCATCGAACCCTGCATTTCTATGAGGAAAAAGGGCTGATTTCGGCCAGCCGAATCGGCCTGATGCGTGTCTACGAGCCGAGCGACGTCATGCGCATGGCCGTTATCAATGCCTGCCGCGAGGCCGGGATGGCGGTTGCAGTAATCCAGGATCTTATGAACGATCTCATCGAGGCCGAAACGCAGGAGTCCGCCGAAGCTTTGTTTCGCGATGCACTCGTTACCCGCAAACGCGAACTCAGCGCGGAAATGTCCACATTGCATCGCCAGATGCAGCAGGTGTCCAATCTGCTCGACCACGAGGCGACCGGCGACCAACCGCTCAACGACAATCAAGGCGGATCACTGCTGACTGATCAGGAGTTGCGTTGTCTGGCACTGATGGCAGCAGGGCTTTCCACGCAGCGCATAGCGCGCACCCTGGACCTGCGAAACGACGACGCACAAAGCCTCGAAACCGGCATCATCCAGAAATTCAACGCCAACAACCGCTTTCAGGCCATCGCCAAGGCCGTCATGCTCGGCGTCGTCCAAGTCTGACAGTCGAGCCTAGCGCACAATCGTCAGGGTCTCTGCTGCACGCGTAATCGCGGTGTAGAGCCACCGCTCCCGGGTGTCGCGGAATGCCCAGCTTTCATCAAACAGCACGACGTTGTTCCACTGCGAACCCTGCGCCTTGTGGACCGTCAGCGCATAGCCATAGTCGAACTCGTCGTAACGCTTGCGCGTATTCCAGGGGATTTCACCCTCGACATCCTCGAAAGCCTGCTTCAGCAGTTTGATCTTCGCTGCGCCGCGATCCATGTCGTCGTCTTCAGGCCGGATCAGCAGATTGATACCCGGCTTTGTCGTCTCCTTGGACGATGTCATCACCTGCCAGAGCGAGCCGTTGAGCAAGCCCTTTGCCGGATCGTTGCGCAGGCAGACCAGCTTGTCACCGGTTTGCGGATACTCCGCCGTAAAGCCCTTCAATTCTCGCAGGCGCTGATTATACCGACGGCGCGTTCGATTGGTGCCGACAAGCACCTGATCGGCATCGAGGACCAGCGACTGGTTCACGTCATTCTTTGAGATGACCTGCGCGGTGCCGTAGTTCCCATAGCTGACTTCATTGCCCTCGCGCACCTGCATTGCGAGCTGAATGATCGGATTGTCGCGGGCCTGGCGGTGAATGTCGGTCAGCAGATAGTCCGGTTCCTGATTGGTGAAGAAGCCACCCCCTGAAACCGGAGGCAGCTGCCCCGGATCGCCGAGGACCAGGATCGGAGTTCCGAAGCTCATCAGGTCTCGGCCGAGCGCTTCATCCACCATCGAGCACTCGTCGACCACGATAAGGGCAGCCTTGGCGACCGGGCTCTGCCGGTTGATGGAAAACATCGGCGCGATGGAGGTCTTGCCCGTTTCCTCGTCCTCGACAGCCTCCTCGCCGCGCGGACGATAAATCAGGGAGTGGATCGTCTTCGCATTGCTGGCGCCGCGTGATCGCAACACTTGGGCCGCCTTGCCCGTAAACGCGGCAAATAACACATCCCCGTCGACATGCTCGGCGAAATACCGTGCAAGCGTCGTCTTGCCCGTACCGGCATAGCCGAACAGACGGAAAAGCGGCGACCGCCCTTCCTTCAACCATTTTGAAACGGCCTTCAGGGCTTCATCTTGTTGCGGAGCAAATTGCATCGTGGACCGACTTGGCAGGATTCGCCTGACATAGGCAACCCTGAAAATCCGGACGAACGGGCGATCACAAGGGAATAAAACCGGCGGCCATGGTGTCTCATGTCCGGTAACGCAATCAAGCGTGCCCAACACGTGAGGAGAGAGCCCATGAAATCCGCAAAGATGCTGATCGCATTTGCCATTGCATCCGCCGCCGCAACATCCGCTTTTGCCGCCCCGCCCGTCGAGACCGTCGAGACCGCAAAAGGGAAGGTTCTGGCCGGTGAGAAAGGCATGACCCTCTACACGTTCAAGAAAGACCATAAGGGCATGTCGAATTGCTACGACGATTGCGCCAAGAATTGGCCGCCACTCATGGCCGCTAGCGATGCGAAGCCGGAAGGTGCATATTCGATCGTCGAACGAAAGGACGGCAGCAAGCAGTGGGCGAAGGACGGCATGCCTCTGTATTACTGGGTCAAGGACAAGAAGATGGGCGACATTACCGGTGACGGCGTTGGCGGCAACTGGGATCTCGTCAAGCCATGAGCGTACTGATTTGAAGACACCAGGCCACGACACGTTCGAGGGCCAGATTCTGGCCCTCCTTCCCTCGCTGAGACGTTATTCGCGGAGCCTCACCCGCTCCGATACTGACGGCGAGGATTTGTTGCAGGATTGCGTCGAGAAGGTGTTGGCCCGTCGCGGACAGTGGCGAGGACTGAACCTGCGCGGCTGGGTGTTGACGATCATGACGAACCTCTATCGTAACAGCCGCCGCCAGACGGGTCGCGCGCCGTTCGTGGAACTCGACAGCGCCGAGGACATCGTGTCGGTGGATCCGGTCCCCGATCCACTCGAACACTCGCGGCTGGAGGACGCGCTGAACAGCTTGTCGGAGGAAAATCGCTCGGTGCTGATGCTGGTCGTCATCGAAGGCTATACCTACCAGGAGGTAGCGACCGCGCTCGATATCCCGATCGGGACGGTCATGTCCCGCCTGTCACGCGCGCGCCAGCGGATCGGAGAGCGCATGAAAGCTGACAATGTCATTACGCTTCGGAGACCGAAATGAACGAGACCAACCAGACCGTGACCGAAGCGGATCTCCATGCTTATGCCGACGGGCAGCTTCCCGAGCAGGCACGCGTGCGCGTCGAGGCGTGGCTAAACGACAATCCGGACGATGCCGCCAGAGTGGCGGAATGGACGGCAGGAAATGCCGAGATCCGATCGCTGTTTGCTGCCTACGAAAGGTCCACGGACGCCGACATAGGGCTGGTGACCGGTCGCAGGGACCCCGCAAACTGGTCGAAACGCCTTGCCATAGCGGCTGCGACCATGGCGATTTTCGGTCTCGGCGCGCTGAGCGGTCATTATGGACCGACGCTGCTTGCAAAACCGGATCTGGAGCTGACGGAACTCGAAACACTTCCCAATGAAGCCCGTAACGCCTTCCTCGTCTACGCCGGGGAGGTCCGACACCCTGTGGAGGTCTTTGCCGACGAGGAGGCCCACTTGGCGACCTGGCTCGGCAAGCGGCTTGCCATTCAAAACCTCAGGGTTCCGAACCTGCAGGAGCTCGGCTTCAAGCTGGTCGGCGGCCGCCTGTTGCCCGTCGATGGCAAGCCCGGTGCGATGTTCATGTACGAGGATCAGGCAGGCGAACGCCTGACGGTCCTCGTCGGGCGTAACGCGGACAACAGGTCGACCAGCTTCCGCTTCGCCTCGTCTGGCAATGTCGAGACCTTCTACTGGATCGACGGTGAACTCGGCTACGCCGTGACGGGCGAGGTTTCGCGCGATGTGCTGAGAAAGGTCGCGGAGGAGTGTTACAGGCAGTTTCCGTCCTGAGCTCAGCGCAGCGGATCGTTGGCAAGCTCGATCGGCTTGCCATGCGGTGTCGCTTCGGCCGCCCGCCGCCAGCTTTTCTGAAGGTCGAGGATCATGTCGGCATCAGCGACCCCGTTTTTGACGAGAATTGCCGAAAGCGCAGCAACCCAGCAATCGAAATAGTCACTGCCATCTTCGGCGCGCCCGGGAGCGTGCAACTCGCTGGATAGGGTTTCGGCCCACTCGCCCCAGGTAAAGAGACCGCGTTCGTGCAGATGCACAGTTATGGCAAAGGCTTCCGCAGCCCACGGTTCGGGAAAGACCGGCTCGCCATCGGTCGATCTCGGCAGTTGCGGCGATTGCGCCAGCGGCGAGCGTATCTCACACTGGCTCAAGATAGCTCTCCCATGCATCGATCGACACGCTCAGCGTCGGGTCGGCACCCTCGCCCCAGATCTCGCCTCCATCGAACACGACCGTATAGACCCATTGCGGGTTCTCGCCCTTTCCATGGGCGTTGTCGTCGGGGAAAACGTAGGAGCCCTGGACTGCCTCCACCACGCCGGATTTGGCCCGCGCATAGCGGGGCAGCCGCGTATGTGTCGTCGGACTGAAGTTTATGGTTCGAACCTTGTCGCCGGCAGCGAAGCGAGGCGCCATTGTCACCGGCCGGTCACAAGGGCCACCCTTGGCGAGAACGCCCGCTACCATATCGGCCTTGAGAACCCGCTTCGGCGTTGCGCCATCCATTTGCTTGTGACCGGAGGCGATCTCGTCCGCCATCACGAACCCATGGCGCTGCAGCAGCACCTCGAGCGCCCGTGTCCAGATCTCGTAGTAGCTCGCAGCAAGATATCTCGCCGGTGGAATGTTCTCGCGCGCGTGCCGGCTCTCATCGATATTCCAGGCGCCAAGCGCACCGCCGGACAGCGTCAGTCCAAGCGCCCGCTTCTCCCAATCGGCGTGGAAATAAGGCTCATTCTTCTCCGGTGCCACCGGGCCGAAACCCATCTGGCCGCCAAGGTCGTGCGGACCGTTCATGGCGCAACTCCAGGGGCAGCAGCGAGGCCTGTTCCGATCATCGCGTCGCGACTGACGAGGTCGGCAAGCTGCTCCTCGTTCCACCCTTCGGTGCCTTCCGGCCTCTCTGGAATGACCAGATAGCGCAACTCGGCCGTAGAATCCCAGACACGGATCTTCTTACTCTTCGGCAATGTCACACCGAACTCGGCGAGCACGCCGCGTGGATCGATAACCGCGCGCGAGCGATAGGCCGGCGCCTTGTACCACACAGGCGGCAGGCCCAGTACCGACCAGGGGTAACAGGAGCAAAGAGTACAGACGACGAGATTGTGCGTTTCATCGGAGTTGAACACTGCACGCATGTGCTCGCCCTGGCGACCGGTGTAGCCGAGGCTCGCAATCGCCGCCGTCGCATCGCGCCGCAACCAATCCGCAAACGCCGGATCGCTCCAGGCCCTCGCCACGACATGCGCGCCGTTGCGCGGACCGATCTTGGTTTCATAGGTCTCGACGATCGCGTCGATCGCCACGGGGTCGATCAGCCCCTTCTCCGTCAGGACGGTCTCGAGCGCCCTCACCCGCGCCTGCATGTCGGTATAGCGGTTGTCATGATGGTGATGGTCGTGATGGTGATCGTCGTCGTGCACCAGATATCTCCCTTCGCCAGTCTGCAGCTATCTTTAGGCTCTTGCGCTCGTCTCGCCAAGGCCTCTTGCCGATGCAACTTTTCGGTTAAGTTCGATGCCATGAACATCCTGATTCTTGGCGCAACAGGCTTTATCGGTTCGGCGGTAGCAGCCCGCCTTCTTGCTGACGGGCACAATGTGACCGGCCTCGGCCGTAACCCCTCCCGTGCCCGTCTGAAGTCACCGGATATCAAATGGATAGCAGCCGATTTGTCAAAGATGCTGCACGCGGAAGACTGGCGCGGCCTCATTGAAGATTGTGACGCCGTCGTCAATTGTGCAGGCGCTCTGCAGGACGGTCTTGCCGACGACCTATCGGGGACACAGCACAAGGCGATGCTTGCGCTCTATGCAGCTGCGCGGGACGCGCGGCCCCTGATCGTGCAGATATCTGCGCGGACGAACAACGCCGCCGGCGATCTGCCGTTCCTAGCAACAAAACGCCACGCCGACGAGGCGCTCGCTGCAAGCGGCCTGTCGCATGTCATCCTGCGCCCGGCTCTCGTTCTCGGTCGCAACGCCCATGGTGGTTCGGCCCTGCTGCGGGCGCTTGCCGCCCTGCCTCTCGGCATCCCGTTGGTTCACGCAGCAAGCCCGGTTGCGACAGTTGCGCTTGATGATGTCGCGGCGGCAGTAAGCAGCGCCGTCGCGGGGCATCTCCCGGTGGGTACTGACACCGATCTAGCATCGACCGAGCAATTGACGCTCGCTCAGCTCGTTACACTCCACCGGCAATGGCTGGGTCTGCCAAATTCGGCTGTCGTTCCCCTACCCGCGATCGTCGCCAAGCCGCTCACCTGGCTTGCAGACGCTGCCGGTCGCCTTGGATGGCGGTCACCCTTGCGATCCACTGCCATGACCGTCATGGCGGAAGGCATCCAGCCAACCGCCGGCGCTAACCCAGGCATTGCGGTCGCGTCGGCGCGTGAGACCCTGCGAGTGAACCCGGCCGGGGTGCAGGACCTTTGGTTTGCCAGGCTCTATCTCTTGAAGCCGATGATGATTGGTACTCTGTCGATCTTCTGGCTGCTCTCGGGCTTTCTCCCGCTGTTCGACGTTCAGCGCGCTGCCACGCATTTCCTGCCGCTGCTGCAGGCGGGCCCTGCCGCGTTGCTGACCGTCCTCACCTGCCTGGTCGATATGTTGCTTGGGGCCGCCGTCCTCGTCCGGCCGCTCGCCCACAGGGCTATGCGCGGCATGCTGCTGGTTTCGCTGGGCTATCTTGCCGGTGCGACCATCGTCGAACCCTTGCTGTGGCTCGATCCGCTTGGTCCTTTGGTGAAAGTCCTGCCGTCGCTGCTGTTGACGCTGGCGACCCTCGCAATTCTGGATGAGAGATAATGCTGGAACAGTCACTGCTGCTGGCACACGTAATCGGTGCGACGGTTCTGTTCGGAACTGGCGCGGGCATCGCGTTCTTCATGGTTGTCGCCCACAGGACGCGGGATCCGGAGCTGATCGCTCATGTTGCAGGAACGGTCGTCGTCGCCGACACACTGTTCACCGCGACAGCCGCAATTCTCCAACCGGTGACAGGATACCTGCTGGCGAGACTTATCGGCTGGGAACTGACAGAAGGCTGGATAGCCCTTTCATTGCTTCTCTACGTTTTTACCGGTCTCTTCTGGCTGCCGGTTGTCGGGATCCAAATCCGCATGAGAAACCTCGCGCGCGCCGCCGTAGAAGCGCGCACGGAGCTACCCGCCGACTATTTCCGGCTTTGTCGCATCTGGTTTGCCTTCGGGTTTCCGGCATTCTTTGCAGTTATTGGCATCCTGTGGCTGATGCTCAACAAACCGACGATCACGCTATTTTAGCATCGGCCAAAGACTGAGCACCAACAGCACGGCCATTGTGATGTTGAACCATTTCAATCGTACGGGATCCGACAACCAGTCGCGCAGCGCCGAGCCGAAGCCCGCCCAGGTGGAGACGCTTGGGACGTTGACCAGCGCGAAGGCCAAGCCGACGATCAGGACACTCGCCAGGTAGATGTCGGGGATCGTATAGGTCGCCATCGCCGTCACGGCCATGACCCATGCCTTCGGATTGACCCACTGGAAGGCTGCCGCCGACAAAAACGACATCGGCTCTGCGCCGCTTTTGCCCTCGCCAAGGGTACGCGACGTCGCGATCTTCCACGCGATCCAGGCAAGATAGACGCCGCCAGCGAATTTCAGCGCCGTGTAGAGTACTGGTATTGTGTGCAGCAGCGCGCCCAATCCAAAGCCGACACCGATCAGCAGCGAGAAGAATCCTGCCCCGATGCCCAGCATATGCGGAACGGTACGGCGGAAGCCGAAGTTCACACCGGACGCGAACAGCATCATGTTGTTGGGACCCGGTGTTATCGACGTCGTAAAGGCAAACAGGACGAGTGCCAGAAATGTGTCCAGCGGCATGAGACCTCCCGGAGGGCTCGCGATGCTTGAGCAAGCCCGATTAATTTAGGTCAACATAACTGACCTAAATTCGTCATGCCACGCAATCATTGTCATGGTGACAGGATTGGTCGAAAGATTGCTGACTAGTCTCTTGGAAAACGGAATGAGCACAATGCAGGACGACACCATCCCAATGATCAGCTTTCCCGACGGCGTGAAGGTTCCGGCCCTCGGTCAGGGCACCTGGAACATGGGCGAGAAAACCTCCGAAGCGAAGCGGGAGATCGACAGCCTGCGCGCGGGTCTCGATCTCGGCATGACGCTCATTGATACCGCAGAAATGTATGCCGAGGGCGGAGCGGAAAGGATCGTCGGCGAAGCGATCGAGGGAAGACGGGACGAGGTATTCCTCGTCAGCAAGGTCTATCCCTGGAACGCCAGCCGCAAGGGAACGATCGCCGCCTGCGAACACAGCCTGCTCCGCCTCGGCACCGATCGGATCGACCTCTATTTGCTGCACTGGCGCGGCAACCACCCGCTGTCCGAAACCGTCGACGCATTCGAGGAACTGAAGGCATCGGGCAAGATCGGCGCCTGGGGCGTTTCCAACTTCGACACTGATGACATGGAGGAACTGCTGGGCGTTCCTGCAGGCCGGAATGTCGCTACCAATCAGGTTCTCTACAATCTGTCTCGCCGTGGCGTCGAATACGACTTGCTGCCGTGGTGCCAGCAACACCAGATCCCGGTCATGGCCTATTCGCCGATCGAACAGGGGCGCATCCTGCATCATCCGGAGCTGATCCGCATTGCCAAGGCCTACCAGGCAACGCCAGCCCAGGTGGCTCTTGCCTTCCTGCTAGAGCGTGATGGCGTAATCGTCATCCCGAAGACGTCGAGCGCTATCCGGGCCGCCGAAAACCGCGATGCAGTCTCGCTCGACATTACCGACGGAGATTGGGCAGCACTGGATGCCGCCTTTCCCCCGCCAACCCGAAAAAAGCCGCTGGAGATGCTCTGATCTCCAGCGGCTCCTGAGCGACGATGAGCTGGCGAGCTTCAAGGGCTCGCCGGCAGGCATTGCGGTCAAGCAGCCTTTGTTTCAGGGCCAACCGCGTACACCGGGTAGTCGGTGTAACCCTCCTTGCCTCCGCCGTAGTAGGTCTCCCGGTTCGGCGTCGCCAACGGCAGGTCCCGCTGCAACCGCTCCACCAGGTCGGGATTTGCAATGAACGGCTGACCGAAAGCGGCAAGATCGACGAGGCCGTCCCGCAGGAACTGTTCTGCGCGACGCTTATCGAGCGAACCGGCAAGAATAAGCGTGCCAGAATAGCTCTCGCGGAACTTGCGCAGAAACTCCTTCGAAATGGCCGGGTTGCTGGCTGGTCCCTGGTCCTTCAAATGCACATAGGCAAGGTCGCGTTCAGAAAGCGCAGCCGCAAGGTGCAAATAGGTTTCCTCGATCAGAGAATGATGCGGCATGTCGAACAGCTTGCCGAATGGCGAAAGCCTGATACCGACCTTCTCGGCGCCAATGCGCGCGACCACCGCGTCGACAATCTCAAGCACGAAACGTGTCCGGTCCTCGACGTTTCCGGCGCCGTAACGGTCGGTGCGGTCGTTTATCTCAGGATTGAGAAACTGCTCCAGCAGATAACCGTTTGCACCATGGATCTCGACGCCGTCAAATCCGGCAGCGACGGCATTGGCAGCAGCATTCGCAAAGTCGTCCACGACCCTTGTAACCTCGTCGGTGCCAAGCGGCCGCGGCACGCTCGCTTCGACGAAGCCTGCCACACCGTCCTCGTTGAATGCATAAGCCGTGCTCTTGTCGTCACGCGCCGGTCTGGCACTGGAACTGACGGGCTGGCCACCGCTAGGCTGGAGAGAGGTATGCGACATACGGCCGACATGCCAGATCTGCGCAAAGATCTTTCCGCCCTCCTCGTGCACGGCCTTCGTCACTCCCTGCCAACCGCGAACCTGATCGTCCGACCAGATGCCGGGGATAAAGGCAAAGCCGGTTCCCTCTTGCGAAATCGGCGTCCCCTCGGAGACGATCAGACCGGCACCAGCGCGCTGGCGATAGTAGTGGGCGGTCTGCTGATCGGCGATACCGTCCTGCGCCCTCGCCCGCGTCATCGGAGCCATGACGACACGGTTGCGAAGCTTTTGGCCGCGAAGGTCGTAGGCTTCAAAGAGAGACTTCATGAGCGTTATTCCTTAATTCGGTTGATTATCATCGACGGAACACATATCTCTCCCTCATCCATAAATCCAACAGATGGAAATCATGATGTCGATCGATCACGCTCATATCTTGAAATTCGACCTCAATCTGCTGGTCGCTTTTGATGCCCTCATGAGCGAGCGCAACGTCACGCGCGCCGCGCAGCGCATCGGCACATCGCAATCCGCCTTGAGCCACAATCTCGGGCGGCTGCGAGCGCTTCTGTCGGACGAGCTGTTCGTTCGCTCGGCGCGCGGGATCGAACCGACACCACGGGCGCAGGAACTCGCCGAAACAGTCAGCGGCATCCTGTGCACGATCCAGTCCCGCCTGATCGAGCCGGAACAATTCGACCCCGCAACGGATGAGCGGACATTCACGCTCGGAATGACCGACTATCTCGAAAGCCTGCTGATGCCGCCGCTTCTCGCGTCTGTTCGCGAACAGGCGCCACATGTCGATTTCGTGATACGGTCGCTGGATCAGGATTATCCCGCGGATCTGCTGGACAGTGGCGAGATCGATCTCGCGATCGGCAAGGTGGAGACTGGCAACGAGCTCCACAAACGCCGCAAGCTCTGGTCCGAGCGCTATGTCATCCTCAGCAATCCGGAGACAACCGGCGGTCCCGGCACGATCGATCTCGAGACGTTTCTAGCCACCCCACAGGCCGTGATCGTCAGCAAGGACGGCCGCTGCCGTCTGGTCGACGAAGTGCTGGCTGAGCGCGGATTGAAACGGCGCGCAGCAGTGACGACGCCGCACCTCTTCACGCTGCCGATCCTTGTTCGGGATACGCATGTGCTTGCCGCCGTACCGGCAAGTTTCGCACGGGCCTGGGCGCCGGTGTTCGGCCTCGCCGTCAGCCCTGGGCCAGTGGACATCCCGCCCTATGACATCTCACTTGGATGGCACACCTCGTCCGACCGCAACGCCGGTCACGTCTGGTTACGCCAACAGATTTTGGCGGCACTAGAGCCCGTGCGCGCCAAGGTCTTAGAGGCGAATGCTGGATCCGACATCGCCTTGATCGCCGCCGAATAGGATCACCATCGGAACGAACGAAGTGCCGGATACCACGCTGTCCGGCACATCTGTTTTCTTACATGCCCTGCTGGCCGCGGTTCATCGCGGCGATACCGGTGCGGCAGACCTCGATCAGGCCAAGCGGCTTCATGATCGAGACGAACTGGTCGATCTTCGAAGACTTGCCGGTGATCTCGAGAATGAAGTGATCAACCGTTGCGTCAACGACCTTCGCGTGGAAGGCGTCGGCAAGCCGCAGCGTCTCGGCCCGAGTCTCGCCCGTGCCGACGACCTTGACGAGAGCCACTTCGCGCTCGATCGGGCGCTCCTGGCCGAGTTCTCGGGCACGAACCGTCAGGTCAACCACCCGGTGGACAGGAACGATACGCTCGAGCTGCGCCTTGATCTGCTCGAGAACGTGCGGCGTGCCGCGCGTCACGATGGTAATGCGCGACAGATGCGCCTGATGCTCGGTTTCGGAGACGGTCAGGCTCTCGATGTTGTAGCCTCGGCCTGAGAACAGACCGATGACGCGGGCAAGGACGCCCGGTTCGTTGTCGACGAGGACCGAAAGCGTGTGGCTTTCGACCGCCGCCGTCTCCGGCGAAATGAAGTAGGCAGAGCCCGTCGGCTGTAGGTGTGCATTCATGATCTTGGGTTCCTCTACCTTATATCAAACGAGCTGACGGCCCTTGGCGTCGATCGCATTGGCGACCGCCTCGTCCGTGGCTTCATCCGGCAGCAGCATCTCGTTGTGCGCCTTGCCCGACGGGATCATCGGGAAGCAGTTGGCGAGATTGGCGACGCGGCAATCGAAGATCACAGGCTTCTTGACATCGATCATCTCCTGGATAGTCGCATCAAGATCGGCAGGCTTTTCGCAGCGCAGACCAACGGCGCCGTAGGCTTCCGCCAGCTTGACGAAGTCAGGCATCGCTTCCGTGTAGGAGTTCGACAGGCGGTTTCCATGCAGCAGCTGCTGCCACTGGCGCACCATGCCCATGTACTGGTTGTTCATGATGAAGATCTTGATCGGCGCTTCATACTGGATTGCCGCCGACATTTCCTGGATGCACATCTGGATCGAGGCATCGCCGGCGATGTCGATGACGAGGCTTTCCGGATGCGCGATCTGGACGCCGAGCGCGGCCGGCAGGCCGTAACCCATGGTGCCGAGGCCACCCGACGTCATCCAGCGGTTCGGCTTCTCGAAGCCGTAGAACTGGGCTGCCCACATCTGGTGCTGGCCGACTTCCGTCGTGATGTAGGTGTCGCGGTCCTTGGTCAGCGCGTAGAGACGCTCCAGCGCGTATTGCGGCATGATGACGTCGTTGCTGTGCGTGTAGGCAAACGAATTGCGCGCACGCCAGCGAGCGATATCGGACCACCATTCCGCGATCTGGCTCTTCTCCGGCTTCTTCGGCAGGGCACGCCACAGGCGAACCATGTCTTCCAGAACGCTGCCGACATCGCCACGAACAGGAACGTCGACGCGGACATTCTTGTTGATCGAGGATGGATCGATATCGATGTGGATCTTCTTCGAGTTGGGCGAAAACGCGTTGAGGCGACCGGTAATACGGTCGTCGAAGCGCGCGCCGATGCAGACCATGACGTCGCAATCATGCATCGCCATGTTGGCCTCGTAGGAACCGTGCATGCCGAGCATCTTCAGCCAGTTCTTGCCGGATGCCGGATAGGCGCCGAGGCCCATCAGCGTCGAGGTGATCGGGAAGTCCGTCAGCTCGACCAGTTCGCGAAGCAGCTTGGAAGCTTCCGGACCGGAGTTAACAACGCCGCCGCCGGAATAGATGATCGGGCGACGCGCCTTCGACATCAGCTCGATCGCCGCATGGATCTGGTTGAGATCGCCCTGAACCTTCGGCTGGTAGCTCTTCTGGATCGCGTGTGTTGCCGGCGGCGTATAGGTGCCGGTGGCGAACTGAACGTCCTTCGGAATATCGACGAGAACGGGACCCGGGCGGCCCGACTGCGCGATGCGGAAGGCTTCGTGAATGATCGCCGCCAGATCGTTGACGTCCTTGACCAGCCAGTTGTGCTTGGTGCAGGGCCGCGTGATACCAACCGTATCGGCCTCCTGGAAAGCGTCGGAGCCGATCAGCGAGGTCGGAACCTGGCCGCTCAGGCAGACGAGCGGAACGGAGTCCATCAGGGCATCCTGCAGCGGCGTCACGGCATTGGTGGCACCAGGACCAGACGTGACGAGCATGACACCGACCTTGCCGGTGGAACGGGCATAGCCTTCGGCCGCGTGGCCGGCACCCTGCTCATGGCGAACGAGGATGTGCTTGATCTCGTCCTGCTGGAAGATCTCGTCATAGATCGGAAGCACGGCACCACCCGGATAGCCGAACAGGTGTTCGACACCATTGTCCTTGAGCGCGCGGATAACGATTTCCGCGCCTGTCATCCTGTTATCGTCCGTCTTGTTGTCCGTGCCCGTCATGTTTCTTTTCCGTTTTGACTGCTGGGATTTGAGTTCTGTAGCAAGGAAGCCCGAATTTTGGGCATAAAAAAAGGCCCCTGAGGGAGCCTGTCATCTAGCGCATGGGTGGCTATCGCCGGATGGTTACACCATCCTGCCCATGCGCCTTCCCACCACGATAAGAGCTACTGCGATTTTCATGGGGCGAAGTGATAGACAGAAAATTTCGCATCGTCAACGCTTGCAGCAATAAAAAATCGAGCGGCATCAGACAGCCCGAGCCTGCGCGGGAATGCTGCGTCTGTCGCAAAAGACTTTCTTAAACGTTCGCTCATATCCTTCTTTGCTACTGCAGGGAGTAGCCCTTTGCTGAACAAGGACTTGCACACGTCAAGCAAGGCAGGCGAGCATGACCGCCGCGATGACCAGGCCCCGGGTAACCGGTTTCTCGGTCGCGTTGTTGCATGCAGCGGGTCTCGCGCCACCATAGCCGCAGTCGCCGAAGCCGGCGGCACGGAACTGGCCGAACTGTGGTCGGTCGGCAGGCTGATCTCGATCAGCGTCGGTCGAAACCGGGTGGTCGCCCTGGTCTATTCCATGAACACCGGCGGTCACAGTTGGGGT
The DNA here is from genome assembly GCF_019511525.1 of Rhizobium cauense. GTDB lineage: Bacteria > Pseudomonadota > Alphaproteobacteria > Rhizobiales > Rhizobiaceae > Rhizobium > Rhizobium cauense. The sequence continues at coordinate 65,061 of NZ_JAEUAT010000015.1, forward strand.
GAAGGCGAGGATAACTATTTCCAGATCGAAACCGAACTGCTCGGCGAAGTCCGTGTCGACGAGGATGGCCGCGAACAGTTTTCCACCGGCATCTCCCGTTATCCCTATCTTGGCGCCGTCGCTCATCGTATTCGCTCGACCGACTTGATGCGTATCTACGATGCCGGAAGCGGAACGACCGCCGTGATCGGCAAGCTCACCCAGGATGAAAGCATCGATGCCGCCATCCATATTCCTTCGATGCTGTCGAAGCATTTCGCCATCGTCGGCTCCACCGGCGTCGGCAAGTCGACAGCCGTGTCCTTACTCTTGCATAAGGCGATCGAGGCCGACCCGAAGCTGCGCGTCCTCATCCTCGATCCGCACAACGAATTTGCCGCCGCCTTCCCGAAGCACTCCGTTGTCATAGACACGGACACGCTCGATCTGCCGTTCTGGCTGATGAAACTGGAGGAGTTCGCGGAAGTCGTCTTTCGTGGTCGCACACCTGTCCCGGAAGAAGTCGATATTCTTCGCGACCTATTGCCGGAGGCGAAGCGCGCCTTCCGCGGCAGCGACAGTTCGCTCGTGAAACGCACAACCGAGAAGAGCTCGATTACTGCCGACACGCCCGTTCCCTACCGGATGGCGGATCTCCTCGCACTCATCGACGAACGCATCGGACGGCTCGAGGGTCGCGGGGAAAAACCGCTGCTTCGGTCGCTGAAGATGCGTGTTCTCGCTGCCATCAACGATCCCCGCTACCACTTCATGTTCTCCAGCAACACGATCAGTGACACGATCATGGAGACCGTGGCGGAAATCTTCCGCATACCCGGTGACAACAGGCCGATCTGCACCTTCCAGCTTTCCGGTATACCCTCCGAGGTCGTGAACTCAGTCGCCTCGGTGCTTTGCCGCATGGCCTTCGAAATCGCGCTATGGAGTGATGGCGCCATCCATATGCTCGTCGTTTGCGAAGAAGCACACCGTTACATTCCGTCCGACCCCAACCTCGGCTTCTTCCCGACCAGGCAGGCTATCGCCCGTATAGCCAAGGAGGGCCGTAAATACGGCGTATCGCTGGGGATCATCACTCAGCGCCCCGGCGAACTAGACCAGACCATCCTGTCGCAGTGCTCGACGCTCTTTGCGATGCGCCTAGCCAACGACCGCGACCAGGAGATCATTCGGTCAGCGATTCCCAACTCGTCGATCTCGACGACCAGTTTCATTTCCTCGATTGGCAACGGCGAAGCGATTGCCTTCGGTGAGGCGATCAGCGTGCCGATGCGGATGCGCTTCTCACGCGTCGAGGAACGCTACCTGCCAAAGGCCAACGGCGCCAATGTAAAGGTCAGCGACGAGGATCCCGACAACGTCGACTTGCGCAAGATCGTAACCCGCATGCGCGCGACAAGCGGCCCCGATATTTCGGCGTTCCAGCAAAGCTATTCCGCAGCGATGCCGCCGAGCGGTCCTTATGAGGACGAAGACGACTACGACGATTACGACAGCCCGGCAGCGACGCGCTCGTATCCGTCGGCGCCAGTTGCGACTCACGTATCAACAACGCCGCCACTCGCTCCAATCGAGCCGTACCGCCGCGAGATGTTGCCTGGAGCAGGCTCTCCGCGAGAGCCTCTGGCTACGGCGCCACGCGCAACCGCTGCAGCACCTGAAACGTCGATAGACAGCCGCCTTGAAGCGTTGAGGCGCGAGATCCATCGAGAACCTGCATCAGGGCAAAGCGATAATCCGCCGATCGCAGGGAGCATTCGCCGCGAGCCCGGCATGTCGCTCCGGGACAGCATACTGAAAAGGCCACTCAGCAGCCTGAATAACAAGGAATAACGCCACGCGCCCTCACTATAGGCGCTCCCAGCTTTCGTCCATCTGGTTGCGAAACCAGGTCATCTGCCGCTTGGCGTACTGCCGCGTCGCGGCGGCACCCCGCTCCAGCACTTCGTCGCGCGTCAGCTCACCGTTCAACATCGCCGCGATCTGAGACACGCCGATGGCCTTCATGACAGGCATGTCGGGCGACAGCGAAAGGGCGAGCAACGCCTTCACTTCGTCCTTCGCTCCCTGTTCCAGCATTTTTTCAAACCGCCCATTGATCCGCTGGTGAAGGACGGCGCGTGCCGGTTCTACGACGATCTTGCGCGCCGCCGAGGGGTCGATGATTACGGGCCCGGTTTGCGCCTGGAAATCGACGATCGAGCGCCCTGTCGCCTCGACAACCTCCAGCGCCCTCACGATACGCTGTCCATCCTGCGCACGAAGGGTGCCGGCGGCCACGGGATCGCGCTCTTGCAGTTGTCGATAGAGTTCGTCGGGCCCTTCCTCCTGCAGGCGAGAACGGAGGCGGTTGCGCACGTCCTCCGGTATTGCGGGCATGTCGGAAAGCCCGCCAGTCAATGCCTTGAAGTAAAGCCCGGTCCCGCCAACGAAAATCGGCTTTCGCCGCTCGGCACGAAGCCGGTGCAGCAGATCCGTAACATCACGCAGCCAGCTGCCGGTGGAATAGGCGCGACCGGCTGGAACATGACCGTACAGGTGATGTGGCACGCCTTGCATGTCCTCCTCCGAGGGACGCGCGGTCAGCACGTGCAGCGTGTCGTAGACCTGCATGCTGTCGGCGTTGACGACGACGCCATCGTGCTGTTTTGCCAGTTCGACGGCCAAGGCGGACTTGCCGCTGGCGGTCGGCCCGGTTATCAGGATCGCGTTCACTGCGCTCAGAAGGTTTTCCATCATGGCCCTCGTTGCCACGCTTGTTGCCAATCCGTCAAATCCTGTTCTCACGCCTGATATCGCCGAGCAGGCAGCCGATGCAGTGAAAGCTTCCGGCCTTTACTGGCTCGCCGACGGGATCGCCTGCGATATCGCGCTGAAGGATGGGACCGACGAGGAGGTTGCCCGCGCCAGCATTATCGCTGTGATCGGCAGCGCAGCAATCGATCTCGTCATCCAAGATACCGAGACGCGCCGCAAGAGGCTACTGATTGCCGACATGGACTCCACCATGATCGGCCAGGAATGCATCGATGAACTCGCCGCCGAAGTCGGACTGAAAGAAAAGGTCGCCGCCATCACCGCCCGCGCCATGAACGGCGAGATCGCTTTCGAGCCTGCCCTTCGCGAGCGTGTCGCGCTCTTGAAGGGATTGCCGATATCGGTCGTCGATGAAGTCATTGCCAAGCGCATCACGCTGACCCCGGGCGGTCCTGAATTGATCGCTACCATGAAATCGAAGGGACACTACACCGCGCTTGTCTCCGGCGGCTTCACTGTCTTCACCGGCCCCATCGCAAAGACGCTCGGCTTCGATGAAAACCGGGCGAACATTCTTCTGGAAGACGATGGCGTCCTCTCCGGCTTCGTCGCTGAGCCTATCCTCGGCAAACAGGCCAAGGTGGATGCGCTGAACGACATTTCAGAGAAGCTTGGCATTTCGCCAAGTGACGCCATTGCTGTTGGTGACGGCGCAAATGACCTCGGCATGCTGCAACTGGCAGGATCCGGCGTCGCACTGCACGCCAAGCCGACGGTTGCAGCACAGGCGAAGATACAGATCAATCACGGTGATCTCAGCGCCCTCCTTTATGTCCAGGGCTACCGAAAAACCGATTTCGTAACGCCATGACAGTGATCCTGACGACCGATCGCCTGCGTCTGCGCAATTGGACCGAAGAGGACCGACCGCTCTTCCACGAGATCAATTCCGACCCGGACGTAATGGAGTTCTTCGCCGTCCGTCGCGGCCGCGCGGAAGCCGATTCCATGCTGGACACTATCCGCGATAGCATCACCACGACAGGGCTCGGCTTCTATGCAATGGCTCTCAAGGAAACCGACGAGCCGATCGGCTTTTGCGGTCTGTGGAAACCCAAACTCGAACCGTTCCTTCCTGCGGACGCCATCGAGATCGGCTGGCGTCTTGCGAGGCGGCATTGGGGCAAAGGGTATGCGACGGAAGCTGGAGCGGCGGCACTACGCCGCGGCTTCACAGAGTTCGATCCAAGCGAAATCGTTTCTTTCGCGGTGACCGACAATCACCGTTCCACCGCCGTGATGCGTCGACTGGGCCTGCATCATGAACCGCAGCGCGATTTCGACCATCCCCGCGTGCCTGACACGCATCCGCACCTGAAACGCCACGTTCTCTATACGATTAGCCGTCAACAGTGGAACCAGACGACCGGCTGATACCGATTGCACGTTCGCGCATGAAACGCTTGCGGCCCGCCGCGTTGACGCAGGCATGAGAAGGCGCCTTCGTTCCGTCATTCCCGAAATGATGGCGCATCCCGCGTCTCATCATTCCATCGGCACTGCCACAAACCGCAGATCACCGTTCGACGAAGCGATCATCATCTGAGCGTTGCGCCGGCCTTCCTGCTTCAGCGACTGCACTTTCGCGGCAACCGCCTCTGGCGAGCGCATGAACTCCTGGGCAACTTCGACGATCACGTCACCGGGCTTCAGGCCTTTTTCGGCGGCCAGCGATCCAGGTGCGACTTCTGCGACAAGCACGCCGTCGACGCTTTCAGCGATACCAAATGTCTTGCGGGTCTCAGCGCTCAGTTCTGACAGCGAAAGGCCAAGCACGTTCTTCGGGTTCGTTGCGTCAGGTGTCGCCTGATCCGTCTTGCCCTTTGTGTCGGGCATAGGCTGGCTCTGCTGGTCATCTGGCTCATCCATATCCTGGTTTTCATCCGGGTCCGGATTGATGACGCCGCCTTTGCTGTTCGAGCCGGCATCGTTCGAGGCGGCCTGATCGCTGTCTTCCAGGCGGCCGAGCTTCACCTTCACGGTCTGCTCCTTGCCGTCACGAAGGACGACAACATCCACTTCCTTGCCAACCGGGCTTTCTGCCACGACGCGCGGAAGGTCGCGCATTTCGTTGACGGGCTTGCCGTCGAATTTCAGAATAACATCACCCGCCTTGATCGAGCCGTCATCGACCGGACCACCCTTGATGACGCCGGCAACCAGCGCGCCCTTGGCGCTCGAAAGACCGAGGCTGTCTGCCACGTCGTCGGTCACCGGCTGAATGCGAACACCGAGCCAGCCGCGGCGCGTCTCGCCAAACTCGCGCAGCTGATCGACGACACCGGCGGCCAGTTCCGATGGGACAGAGAAACCGATACCGATCGATCCGCCGCTTGGCGAAATGATCGCCGTGTTGATGCCAATGACCTCGCCCTTCATGTTGAACAGCGGACCGCCGGAATTGCCCTTGTTGATGGCCGCATCGGTCTGAATGAAATTGTCGTAGGGGCCGGCATTGATGTTGCGTCCACGGCCGGAAATGATGCCAACCGTGACGGAGCCACCGAAGCCGAACGGATTGCCGATCGCCATCACCCAGTCACCAATGCGCATGACGCTGGAATCGCCGAATTTGACGGCCGTCAGCGGCGCCTTCGGCTCAACCTTCAGGACTGAAAGGTCGGTCTTCGTGTCGGTACCGATCAACTTTGCCTTCAGCTTCGTTCCATCAGCGAAATTGACCTCGATGTCATCGGCGCCCTCGATCACGTGGTTGTTCGTGACGATGTAGCCTTGCGGGTCAATGACGAAGCCGGAGCCCAGCGAGTTGACGTTGTGGTTGCCGCCCTTGTTACCTTGCTGCTTGTTGAAGAAGTCGTTGAAGAATTCCTGGAATGGAGAACCGTCAGGCGCGCGTGGAGCCGGACCGACGCCCTCATCATCCTTGACATTCTGCGAGGTGGAAATGTTCACGACCGCATTCAGAAGCCCCTCGGCAAGATCAGCAACGGATGCCGGACCGTTCGTCGGCGGCGTGCCCTGGGCATGAACCGCCTCGGTCAGACCAATGTTAGCCAGAAGTGCAGCGCCGGCCAGGAGAGCGAGCGATCGTCTGAAGGTCGGGCGTGTCGTCGGGGCCATCAAGCATCCTCATTTCAAGTAAAATGCACTCTGACCATCAGCATAAGGCGGAATGATGGAGGGTGAAATCACCTTTTCGCGAATTCCCGTGCAATCTGACGTTTGCTATTGGCTCCATCACGTCGCGGAATAAAAAAGGGCCGGCAAACAGCCGGCCCTTCGTATTTTGCAGGTTTCGGTCGTCGATCAATTCGTCGGCGCAGTCGGCATCGCCGGCGCCGCCGCCGGACTTCTCGGCGCGCCGCTTTCGTTGTCGAAGAAGCGGAAGAACTGCGAATTCGGGGACAGCACGAGCGTCGTGTCCTGCGAAGGCAGAGCCACCGAATAGGCCGCCATGGAGCGATAGAATTCGAAGAACGCGGGATCCTTGCTGAAGGCATCAGCAAACAGGCGGTTGCGCTCGGCATCGCCCTGACCACGGAGGATTTCAGAATCGCGCTGTGCGTCGGCGGTAATTTCGACCACTTGCCTGTCCGCGATAGCGCGGCGACGCTGGCCTTCTTCCGTACCCTGCGCACGCAAGAGTTCGGCTTCGGCAAGACGCTCCGCACGCATGCGGTCGTAAGTCTTCGGCGCAACTTCACGTGTCAGATCCGTACGACGGATCCGAACGTCCTGAATGTTGAGGCCAAGTGCTTCCGCATCGCGATGCAGGTCATCGCGAACCTCGAGCATCATTGCCACGCGCTCTTCCGAAAGCGCGGCGTCAAAGTCGCGCAGACCGTAGACGCGGCGAAGCGAGGAATCGAGCTGCGTACGAAGGCGCGCTTCCGCGGCCTCTCGATCGCCCGAGACCGTTTCGCGGAACTTGCGCACATCCCTGATGTCATAGACCACGAAGGCGTCGACGTCGAAGGTCGCACCGCCGCGAACCTGCACGCGGATGTTGTCTAGGTCGAAGCGGAGTGCCTGCCGTTCGACGATCTGGACGCGATCGGCATCCATGAACGCAAACGGAAGCTTGAAGTAGATGCCGGGCTCGGTCTTCACCGACTGGATCTGACCGAATCGGACAACGATCGCCTGCTCACGCGCGTTCACGACGAAGATCGACGAGTAGAGCACAACCAGGATGGCGGCAAGAATGCCTAGGATAAGAGGAAGCCTGTTCGATGTCATGGCTCAACCTCCCTGCTGTGCCGGCTTGCCGATCTCGTTGAGCGGCAGGTAGGGAACGACCCCCTGCTTCTCGTCGATCACGACTTTCTTGGAATTCTTCAGAACCTGCTCCATCGTTTCGAGGAAGAGGCGCGTACGGGTGACTTCAGGCGCTTTCGCGTACTGCTCGTTGATGGCCATAAAGCGCTGGGCCTCACCTTCGGCTTCCTTGACGACGCGATCCTTGTAGGCGGCAGCCGCTTCACGGATCTGAGCGGCGTCACCGCGCGCCTGACCGAGTTTCTGGTTGGCGTATTGGTTGGCCTCTTCGACCAGCCGCTGCTTGTCCTGGTCTGCGCGCTGCACTTCTTCGAAGGCATCGGCCACCTCACGCGGCGGCGCCACGTCCTGGATCGTCACCGCTCCGATGGAAACACCGGCCCTGTAACGGTCCATGGTGCCCTGAACGATGTTGGCGACTTCGGTCTCGATCGGCTGACGATTGTCACGGAACGCGTCCTGAGCAGGACGGCGACCAACGACTTCGCGCATGGCGCTTTCGGCGACCTGCTGGAGAGTCTCGGCCGGATTTTCGACGTTGAAGAGATAAGCCTTGGGATCGCTGACCGTAAAGAACACGGAGAACTGGACGTTCAGGATGTTCTGGTCGCCCGAAAGCATCAGACCGCTTGATGACGAAGAGGACGTCGACGCTGCGCCGATGTTCTGCTGCTGCATGGTCACCTTGACGATCTCGACAGTCTCCATCGGCCACAGGTGGAAATGCAGACCCGGCGTCGCGATCTCATCCTTCGGATTGCCGAAACGCAATTCGACGCCGCGCTCGTCGGGCTGGACGATGTAGATGCACTGGAACAGCCAGAACACTACCAATACTGCCGCTACAAGGACGAGTACACCACCATTGAACCCACCGGGTACGATATTGCGAAGCCTGTCCTGGCCACGCCGGATGATATCCTCAAGGTCGGGCGGCCCGCCCCTGCCACCGCCGCCACCGCGTGGGCGATTGGGCCCTTGCCCCCATGGTCCCTGATTGTTACCGCCGCCGCCGCCCCAAGGGCCGCCGCCGCCATTCTGATTGCTCCAGGGCATCAAAACCTCGTTATTCGTTAAACTCCGATCGCCTAACCCGCGGGGGCGGCAGATAACTGCGATCGTGACCGTTATAGGTATCGCCGCATCGGCTTTCAACGCAACATGAGAAACTTGGCGATATTTATTGGAAAATAGTTGGTTTTCAGCTGCTAACGGCGGTCGTAGACCACGAACTTCGTGGGATAGCTGTCCCTGTCGCCTGCCGGTACGTCAATCGTCTCCGTCGCCGTCCAAAACGCCGGGTCGATCGGGGGAAAGAATGTGTCCCCCTCCACCGTCGTTTCGACGTGCGTCACGCAAAGTCGGTCGGCGAGTTCCATCGCCTGCGCGTATATCTGGCCACCACCGACGATGCAGATCTCTTTCTCACCATTGCGGCTAGCAACTTCCTCTGCGACATCCATGGCTTCAGTCAGGGAATGAGCCATTCGCACATCCGGATGGTCGATGCCGATCGCCTGGCGTGAGATCACAATGTTCGCCCGTCCCGGCAGCGGCTTGCCGATCGAATCATAGGTTTTCCGGCCCATGATGACAGGCTTGCCGAGCGTCAGCGCCTTGAACCGCTTGAGATCGGTCGATAGCCGCCACGGCATGTCGCCTTCGCGCCCGATAACGCCGTTGTCTGATACGGCAACAACTATGGTCTTGCGAATTCCCGACATGGATGTCTCCGATCAGACCGCGATCGGCGCCTTGATGCTGGCGTCGGCCTCATAGCCAACGAGCTCGAAATCCTCGAATTTGAAACCGAAGATATCCTTCACTTCAGGATTGATGCGCATGAACGGCAGCGGCTTCGGCGCGCGGGTCAGCTGCAGCTTCGCCTGCTCGAAGTGGTTGTGGTAGAGATGTGCGTCGCCCAGCGTGTGGACGAAGTCGCCGAGCTTCAAGCCCGCGACCTGCGCCACCATCATCGTCAGCAGCGCGTAGGATGCAATGTTGAACGGGACGCCGAGGAAGATGTCGGCAGACCGCTGATACAGCTGGCAGGAAAGTTTGCCGTCGGCGATATAGAACTGGAACAGGCAATGGCACGGCGGCAAAGCCATGTCGTCCACTTCCGCGGGATTCCAGGCCGAAACGATATGCCGACGCGAATTCGGATTCTTGACGATGCCGCCAACAAGATTGGCGATCTGATCGATATGGCCGCCATCCGGAGCGGGCCAGGAGCGCCACTGTGCTCCGTAAACCGGGCCGAGATCGCCGTTTTCGTCGGCCCACTCGTCCCAGATCGAGACACCGTTGTCCTTGAGGTAGCCGATGTTGGTGTCACCACGCAGGAACCAGAGAAGCTCGTGAATAATGGAGCGAAGGTGCAGCTTCTTAGTCGTCAGGACAGGGAAGCCCTCCTGCAGATCGAACCGCATCTGGTAGCCGAACACTGAGCGCGTGCCTGTACCGGTCCGGTCTCCGCGATCGGTCCCGTGTTCCATCACATGCTTCAAAAGATCGAGATACTGCTTCATCGTTCGCCGCCGATTCCCTTCTGTTCCTATTTAGGCGCTTCGGTTGTCGAAACCAATCGCCATTGGCCCTTTATCCCGGCAAATCTCCATACGCGCGAGGAACACTGCGATCGACCGGCTGAACCTATGTCGAAAGCCTCGAGGCCTCCAGGTCTTCCCCAGCCGCACAACGCTTTTGTGACGACGCCTCTTCCCATCCACTGCGGAAAACACTATATCAGCCGTTGCCGGTCTTCGGACCGGCTATGGCGATAAATGAGCGGTGTAATAAACCTATTGGACCCGGGGGCGGTACCCGGCGCCTCCACCAAAAACCGGCGGGCTAACAAAGAGATGGCCGGCTTTTGATGGGGGCGAAACAGGATCGACAAGGGTGTAAAGATCGTCTTTTTGCTCGGCATTGTACCGCCGTTATCGGGCTAAAATTGTAGTTGCAAACGACAACTATGCGGAAGCTCGTCTCGCTGCTTAATCGCGGTGTGACACTTCAAATAAAGCCCTAGTGGTTCGCACCTCTAGGCGGGGTCCGAAGGCACCTGGCAACAGAAGCCTTCACCTTCTCCCTTGCGCGCAAATCATGTATGGTTTGGTCAAGCATGACTCGGCTCCGGCCTTTTCCAAGGCGCCTTGGCATGGCATACAGCCTTGGGAAACGAGTCCGAACCAAAGAAAGACAGGAAAAAGCATGGGGCAGGATCACATCCGTTACGACATTCTGGCACAGGACGCACTGCGTGGCGTCATCCGCAAGGTTTTGTCTGAAGTTGCCGCGACGGGCCGCCTGCCGGGCGAGCATCATTTCTTCATCACCTTTCTCACGGGCGCTCCCGGTGTTCGCATCTCGCAACACTTGAAGGCTAAGTACCCTGAGCAGATGACGATCGTCATCCAGCACCAATTCTGGGAACTGAAAATCACCGAAACCACTTTCGAGATCGGCCTGTCTTTCTCGGACGTTCCGGAAAAACTGTTCATTCCCTTCAATGCAATCCGCGGCTTCTACGATCCCTCCGTCAATTTCGAACTGGAGTTTGACGTCCCTCTCGCAGACAGCGAAGAACTGCCGGCAGCCGAGATTACCGCCTACCCCGTCGCTGAAAAGACCGAGGAAGCATCAGCCGGAAAAGGCGAAGGCGAGGAAAAGAAGCCCGGTTCCGTCGTCTCGCTCGACGCCTTCCGAAAGAAGCAGTAAAACGAAGGGAAGCGATTGCTTCCCTTTTTCAATTCGGATCGAGGCCAGCCGTGACCGCCGAAGTCGTCAATCTGCGACAGTTCAAGAAGAAACAGGCCCGCGCCGAAAAAGAGAAGCAGGCCGAGCAAAACCGCATCTCCTTTGGCCGCACCAAGTCCGAGAAGCAGCTCACGACGGCACTCAATGAGAAGGCCGAACGGTCTCACCAGCAGGGCCGGATCGAAAAGTCCGACGACGACAAATGAGCGTCCCGAGAAGCAAAAATGATTCCGGGATCAATCTGTTGGATGTCTTTCTGGAATCATATCCTGAGCAGCCTGAACCGAATTCTGAAGCTTTGGGATGATCCGCAAGCACTCGGCTACCCTGCACGGACACCGCACCAGCTTTTCCCTGGAAGACGAGTTCTGGACCGAGCTGAACGCGATCGCAAAGGCCCGCGCCATACCGCTTGCAACGTTGATCTCCGACATAGACGATAAACGACAGCCGGAAAGCAACCTCTCGTCAGCGCTGCGCGTTCATGTCCTTCACTGGCTGAAATCCAAGGGCGTCAGCTAGCTCACGCCCTCCGACACTTTCGACGTCGGCGCTATTGCGGTATCTGCACACCCGGCAGTCCCGGTATCGTCTGGAAATTGAGCGAGTTCTCAGGCGGCACGGCAAGCTGCTCCTGGGCCCGCCGTGCGGCCTCGGCGGCGCGAGCATCATCCGCTGCGGCCTTTGCACGTGCCTCCGCCGCGGCTTTCGCTTGAGCTTCTGCCTCAGCCCTCGCCTTTGCTTCAGCCGCCTGCCTGTCGCGCTCGGCCTGCGCTGCCAGAGCCCTCAAACGTTGCTCTTCGGCCTGCCGCTGCGCTTCGAAGGCAGCAGCCTTTTGTCGCTCGGCATCGTTGAACTTGTAGAGCGCGACTTCGCGGCGCAGCCGTTGCTTTTCCAGTACGTTCGACTGCAGCCGCTCGACCCGTCGACGTTCACGTTCGAAAGCCCGCAACGATAGGAAGCCGGTGATGTCGGTAACGTCCATGGTTCGACCCGGCGACGCAAGCAGCCCTGAAAAGTCGAGGCGTACCGCGGGCTCCGCGCCCGGAAGCACGTCGCCGCCGGGATTGAGGGCGATGTTCAACGATGCGTTGATGCGCTCCTGTGGTAGATCAATCTGGCCGTTACCGACAACCTTGGCCTGATCGGTCGTCGCACTGACGTTTTGAAAACGCAGAACACCATCCGTCACGTTAAACGGAACGGCGGTCGGCGGCAGCTTCGCCTCGCCGTTGTTGAGCAAGGTCTCGACGATCGGATGAACCTTACCAGCATTCAGCTGGTCTTCCATGGGGTCGGTCGCAGCCAGCAATGGCGCCAGCATGCCAAGATTGAGCCCGCGAACGCTTGTATCGCCGAGCCGCATTTCGCCGGAACCGTTGAGCGAACCGACGATATCCTTCATCGACTTGCCGGACGCTTCCATGGAAAGCGCCAGCCCGAACTTGCCATTTGCGACAGGCGCTCCGTCGCGTGTCCATACGACGCCGGCCAAGTCCGCATCCGCCATGGCGAGCTTCGTCTGGAGGAATCCAGTCCCATCGGCATTGGTGAGAAGCAAGTTGCCATTGAAGGTACCGCCATCCCAGCCGCCCTTCATGTCATTCAGCTGCAGTTCGTCGCCTTTGTAGACGACAGCAGACGAGAAGTCCGAGACTGCACCCGACCAGCCCGGCCAGAATTGCTTGACGGAGAGCTTGAGATTGACGTTCATGTCCTTGAACACGGGAAGCCCGAGCGCTCCGCCCGACAGATCACCGGTTGCCGCATCCGTCATCGGCCCGTAGACGGCCTCGCCAAGCCATGCGGCGTCTACCTTGGAGAGCGTCATATCGCCTGTGGCCGTCGTTGTTTCGGCCTTGCGGTCGACCGTCAGTGCACCGCTGAACTCATTGTCGGCGGCATGTCCTGCGATGTCGGCCAAAGCGATCTTTTCGCCATCGATCGTTGCGTTCGTGGTCAGCTTGAACGGCAGGCCCGTCCCCATCTGCGGGATCGCGATGCCGTTCATGACAAGATACGGATCAAGGTCGGCGCTCTCCAGGGACACCGCAAGCTGTCCGTTCATGAAGGCTTGCGGGCGAACGTCAACCTTGCCCGCGGCCGTAAACGAGGTGCGGTCGGTCGCAAACGTTAGCTGCGCGTCGGCAGGATCCGTACCTTCGGCCTGCACCTTGAGTGTCAGGCGCCCGTTCGCGTCGGCATCCACCGGCAGAGGATCGAGGCCGGCCTGCCCGAACAGGATGGAGGTGACGCTGTTCTCCAGTGTCGCTTCGAGGCTCGTCGTTCCCTTGCCCGTCAGCGCCAGCAGATCCGACATGCGATAGTCAAGGTTGACGCGGCTGCCGTTGCTCACTCCAGCTAACGTCAGGGTCAGACCGTCGCCCCCTTCCCCTCCAAGCGTCAACGCTCCGCGCAGCGCCGTGTTCGTGTACCATGCGGCGTTGCGAACGAGCCGATCCATAACCGGATGCTGCGGCAGATGCTGCTTGAGCATCGTAAAGAATGAGCCCGGATCGGCCGATTTGAAGGTGATTTCTCCAGACCCCTTGTAGTCGAGGAGAGATCCCTCGACGCGACCGGTCGCGGTCACTTCGGCGCCTGCCAGGTTCTTGACGGAAAGCGTCTGGAACGCGAGAGCCCCATCGGCAATCGCAAAGCTTGTTTCCACATCAGCCGCTTCGACGCCAAAGGCTGTGAACTTGTCTGCCTTCAGTTGCGCGTTGATCTTGTGATCGAGCACGTTGTCGCCCGCGTCCTGGCCGGTAAACAATCCGGTCAGCGCGCGCAGCGCATCGAGATCCAGCGCATCGCCGGCAAGCGCCACGTCCAGCGTCGGTGTCTGGTTGACGACCGATTGGCGCTCCAGCCGCCCCTTGAGCGTCGCCTGGCCGACAGCGATCTCCAGATTGTTGAAAGTCTGTCGATCATGGGTAAGGCTGACATCGGCCGAAAAGCCGGCCTGCCGCAGTTGCCGGAGCGCTGGATCGACGGAACCGGCAAGCCAGGCGGCAAGCCCGGTAGGCTGGTTGGATGCCACGGTGATCTGTCCGTCGAAGGACGGCTGCCCCTGAAGTTTGAGGCTGCCCTGCCCCTCAACCTGCGTACGGCCCGGGAGTGTGCCCACGAAGTTGTCAATCGTCCAGCCCTTGCCGGCAGGCTGGACATCGAGCTGGATGTCACGGATCGTCGTGTCTCCCGCGACGATTGCCGGCAATCGAACGCTCGCCTTCCCGGGCACCTGCGGAACCGGCACCTGCGAAACGATCTGAATAAGGGCGTTCAAGCGCTGGCGCGCCGACAAACCGGGATCACGCGTGGTCTTGCCGTTGGCGCCCTGATTGCCGATGCGATTGACGTCGATCTGCTGGCCGTTCGCAATCAGCAGGAATTGTGGCTTGCTTCCGGTGTCCAGCGTCGCCTCGCCCGTGACGACGTACGGATCGTCCACAGCTCCGACCTCCAGACGATACTCCGGTATCCGGATGCTGTCGTTGGTAAGTTCGAACTTCCCCTTCAAACGCGGAGGCACGTCAGCCTTGTCGGCCTTCTTGCCGTTGCGGTTCTCGATCGATGCCGACACCGTTCCCTGATAGTTCGGTCTGCGGTCAACGAGCTTCAGCTCGCCGTCGAGATCAACCGTGACCGGTTGCCTGTCAGGCTGCAGGCGCGTGCGCATCCTCAGGATGCCGTTCTCGTCGGGTTGGTTGCTGGCGATGGTGAAGCTGCCATGCTCGCCATCCAGAGCCGCATCGCCTTCGATCCGCCACGGACCAGCGAGCGACTTTGCCGACATTTCGGCATTGAGACCCGTAATGTGCCGCGACCGTCCCGACTGATCGTCTATGAACTGGACATCGCCGCCGCTGACATGAACGTTTTCGAGAACGACAGTCTTGGCCGGAATTTCAGGTTGGCTTCCGCGGGTCCAGTCCAGGGTGCCGTCCTTCAGCAGTCGCAGCTTCACCTTCGGGTTGACCACGCGCATGTCGAAGATCAGCGCTTCGCCCGACAGGAAAGGCGCAAGTTCCGCGTCCATGGAGAACTGCTCGACCTGCACGATGGGCGACCCGTCAAGCTCCTGACCGACGCGCACGTCGTGGAGTGTCACCGACGGAAACGGCAGCAGGCGCGCGTCCACGGCCCCATGGACGACGACCTTCTTGCCGATGATCCGGCTCGCCTGGTCCTCGAAATTCCTTCGAAAGTCGGTCCAGTCAATAAACAGCGGCGCCAGCAGCGCCACGAACAGCGCCACGACAACCACACCGCCCAAAAAGACGAGGAACCGGCCTACCAACTCAACAATTCTCCATTCGGGAATCCATCGCGGACACTAGAACATGATACCGAAAGCTGTGAAGCAGCTTTCGGGCAACATCATGCTCTATTTACTTGATTTGGAGATGATTTCGCCTGATCGCCAATTAATCTTCCGCTGCCCCGATCTCGGTCAACCGCAGACCCAACGGAATCCAATTTCAGGCGCGGTGGAATATCTTGCCTGGATTGAAAATATCATCCGGATCGAGCGCTTTCTTGACCTGCCGCATCAGCTCGACGGTGCCGCCGAGCTCTTCCTCGAGGAATGCCATCTTGCCCTGGCCGATCCCGTGTTCGCCAGTGCACGTGCCGTCCATTGCCAGTGCGCGAGCGTTTAGTCGACCGACAAAAGCTTCAGCGACAGCAATGCCTTCCGCCGTCTTGTCGTCGAACAACAGGAGCACATGAAAATTCCCGTCGCCCGCATGACCGACAATCATCGCCAGGAGACCGTGCTCCTCAATGTCGGCCTGCGTCTCGCCAATGCAGTCGGCAAGACGGGAAATCGGCACGCAAACGTCGGTCGACAGCGCAGCCATCTCAGGCGCCAATGCGCGCGACGCCCAATACGCGTCGTGCCGCGCCTTCCAGAGCTTGCTGCGCTCCTCAGCGTTGACTGTCCACGAGAACTCTCCGCCGCCACATTCCGAGGCGATCTCTGCAAACTGCTCCGACTGCAATGCAACGGTTTCATCGGTTCCGTGAAACTCGAGGAAGAGCGTCGGCTTTTCCTCGTAGTTCAGCTTTGAATAAGCGTTGCAGGCGCGGATTTGCAGTGCATCGAGAAGTTCGATGCGGGCAACGGGAATGCCCATCTGAATGGTCATGATAACTGCATCACAGGCAGCGCGAACGGTTGGAAACGCACAGACGCCACCGCCGATCTTCTGCGGGATCCCCTGCAGCCGCAGCGTCACTGAAGTCAATATACCAAGCGTGCCTTCCGCCCCGACGAAAAGCCGGGTCATATCGTAACCGGCGGATGACTTTCGCGCGCGTCTGGCAGTGCGGATCTCCTCTCCGTTTGCCGTGACCGCAGTGACGGCAAGCACGTTGTCCTTCATTGTGCCGTAGCGCACGGCATTCGTCCCCGAGGCGCGCGTGGAGGTCATGCCGCCGATCGAGGCATTCGCCCCTGGATCTATCGGGAAGAACAGACCGGTATCGCGAAGATACGTGTTCAGCTCCTCGCGCGTCACACCCGGCTCGACGGTGCAGTCGAGATCCTCAGCATTGACTTCAAGAATCCGATTCATCCGGCTGAAATCGATCGATATGCCGCCATTGGGTGCATTGACCTGGCCCTCAAGTGACGAGCCGGTTCCGAAGCCGATCACGGGCACCTTGTGCTCGGCGCATATCCGCACGGCGACCTTCACATCGTCGCTGCTTTCGGCAAAAAGCACGCCGTCGGGCAATTGCGCCGGAATGTAGGTGGTGGTGTGCGCGTGCTGTTCGCGAAAGGCTTGACCAGTCTGGAAGCGCTCGCCGAAGCTCTGCTTCAGGACGCCGAGCGCAGCGACGATGCCAGCCTCGTTTCGTGCTCCGGTCTTTGCGTCTTTGAGCGCCATCTCTTTGATCCCCTTCACCTTCACTGCCGGGAGGCAGGTTGGTATGAGACAAGAGACGGCGCCTGTCTAGTGCAAGATTGGGGAGAACAGTCCCCTGCTGAACCCCTTAAACCAACGACGGGTTGAGGCGCGCGAAGGCCTCCTGCCTGCGGTATGGAACGTATGGATAGGGCGCGGTCACGGCACTCGCCTTATCGAGTTTCTCCACCTGTTCCTTCGACAACGACCAGCCAACGGCACCGAGGTTTTGCCGCAGTTGCTCCTCGTTCCGCGCGCCGATAATGACGCTTGAAACAGTTGGGCGGCCGATCAGCCAGTTGAGCGCGATCTGCGGAACGGTCTTGCCCGTCTCTTCGGAAATCTCGAACAGCGCATCGACGATATCGTAAAGCTTGTTGTCATCGACAGGCGGCCCGTACTCAGCCGTCTGGTGCAGGCGGCTTCCCTCCGGCAGCGGTTGACCGCGCCGGATCTTGCCGGTGAGACGACCCCAGGCAAGCGGGCTCCAGACCAGCGCGCCGACGCCCTGGTCGGCGGCGAGCGGCATCAGTTCCCATTCGTAGTCGCGTCCGGCAAGAGAGTAGTAGACCTGATGCGCGACGTAGCGCGGGTGGCCATGCCGCTCCGCGATCCCGAGCGACTTCATCAGCTGCCATCCGGCAAAATTGGAAACGCCGACATAGCGGATTTTTCCTGCGGCGATCAGCCCGTCCAGCGTCGCCAGCACCTCTTCGATGGGCGTCGAGGCATCGAAGGCATGCAACTGCAGCAGGTCGATATAGTCTGTACCCAGCCGCTTCAATGCGTCGTCCGTTGAGCGAATGAGACGCGCGCGTGACGTTCCCCAATCCGCGGGACCGTCGCCCATCGGCAACGCGATCTTGGTCGAGATCAGTACGGCATCGCGCCGCCCCGCGATCGCCTGGCCAAGAACCTCCTCCGAAGCACCAGCCGAATAGACATCGGCCGTGTCGAACAGATTGACGCCGGCCTCCACCGAGATGTCGATCAGGCGCCGGGCTTCAGCGGCATTGGTATTGCCCCATGCCCCGAAGAGCGGACCTGAGCCTCCGAACGTTCCTGCGCCGAAACTCAAGACCGGCACCCTGAGGCCGGATGCGCCGAGATTTCTGTATTCCATGACCTGTCTCCTGTTGTTCCATGCAAGAGATAGACACTGTCTTTTCTGTGATATAGATTGCCGAAAGGAAAACCATTCATGAATTTAAGTCATCATGAGCAGACAGGACATCAATCGCTCGGGCGAAATGGAAGTCTTCGTGCGTGCCGTCGAACTCGGCGGCTTCACCGCCGCCGCACGCGCCTGCCGCATGACACCGTCCGCCGTCAGCAAGCTCGTAGCGCGGCTTGAGGCACGTCTCGGCGCACGCCTCGTCAACCGTTCGACCCGCAAGCTGCAACTGACGTCGGAAGGCTGCGCCTTCTATGAGCGCAGCGTATCCATTCTGGCCGATATTGCCGAGGCAGAGCGATACGCATCCGCAGGAGAACAGGCCGCAGGTCCGATCCGCGTCAACACTAGCGCCTCCTTCGGTCACCACATCCTGTCGCCGCTGATATCCGATTTTCTCGCGCTCCATCCCGCCGTCACCCTCGACATCTCGCATACGGACGCGATTGTCGATCTCGTGGAAGACCGGGCCGACGTCGCAATCCGCGCCGGGCCGCTGAAGAGCTCCAGTCTGATTGCCCGCAAACTCGGGACCACGCGGAAGGTCATCGTGGCGTCGCCGGCCTATCTGAAGCGCACCGGCGAGCCAAAATCCGTTGTGGACCTGAAGCATCACCGCCGCATCGGCTTTTCATATGCACGCAGCGTGCAGGGCTGGCCGCTTCTTCAGGATGGAGAAACCGTAACCCTGCCGATCACGCCAGGCGTTCAGGTGGGTGACGGCGAAGCAATGCGATATATGGCCGTGTCCGGCGCGGGCCTTGCCCGCCTTGCCACCTTCACCGTCCGCGCGGATATCGAGGCAGGTCGGCTCGTGCCGGTCCTCGAAGACCTCAACCCCGGTGATATCGAAGAATTCTACGCTGTCTATATCGGCCAGGGTGGTCCTTTGCCGGCTCGCGTACGGGCTCTGCTCGACTATCTGGCGGAGCACGTCACCCTTTAGAGCCTTTCAGAGTTAAATTGAGCGTTCTGCCGGAGCAGGTTTGCGTCAGGGCAGAGGCGATCGGCGAAGGGCATACCCGGGCGTATGTCCGAGCCGATCACCTCTGATCCTGGCGAAAAGATGCCCGGCCGAACGCTTAAGTTTAACTCTGAAAGGCTCTAAGGCTTGCGAGATCTACAGGATTTCGCAATTGACCCCCTCCATCGCTGGCGCCTATATCGACGCAGTGTTCTCCGGCGTCTCCGGCCGGCCTTTTTGCCAGCCAGTGCGGCTCCCCTGCTTCGTCTCGATCGCGGTTCCAGCATTGGCAAGACATGCACTGGACCATGCCGTTGTACGACTCCAGCCGCTTCCTTCGATATGCCAACCTCCCCCGGTGGGCTTTGTTGCTCGGCATATCGACCCTGCTCGTCGTCGGGCTCGAAATGCTTGGCCTGCCGGCCTCCCTGCTCATCGGGCCAATGGTGGCAGCGATCATCCTCGCGCTGTCGATCGGCCAGGGATCCCTTCGCGTTCCACGATGGCCCCTCTTCTTCGGGCAAGCGCTCGTCGGGTTCCTGATGGCGCGAGCCATCACCGTCGACATTCTGAAAACGATGGCAGTCGACGCGCCGCTTCTTCTCGCGATGATCCTGTCCGTCATTGTCGCCGCGGCCGGTCTTGGCTGGCTGCTGACGCGCTGGCAGGTCCTGCCCGGAACGACGGCGGTGTGGGGCTCGTCCCCGGGTGCAGCGTCCGCGATGGTCATCATGTCGGAAGCCTACGGCGCCGACGCTCGCCTCGTTGCTTTCATGCAATATCTCAGGGTGGTCTTCGTCGCTGTCGCGGCCTCAGTGGTCTCGCGCCTATGGGTGGCCGCAGATGGCGGCGAACCGCCGGCCTTTATCCTCTTCCCACCGGTTGACTGGCCAGCACTTGCCGCCACGGTCGCGCTCACCTGCCTGTCAGCCTATGTGGCAGTGCGTCTTCGCATTCAGGGTGGCACCATTATCGTGCCATTGGTACTTGGCTCGGTGCTGCAGGGCTTCGGCCTGCTCACGATCGAGCTTCCGCTTTGGCTCCTCGCAATCAGCTACGCCCTGATCGGCTGGAGCATCGGGCTGCGCTTTACCCGTGCCATCGTCATACACGCCGCGCGCGCCCTGCCTCGCGTCGCCGCCTCGATCCTGCTCTTGATGTCGATCTGCGGCTGCATGGCCTTTGCCCTGCACAAGTTCGCCGGTGTCGATCCGCTCACGGCCTACCTTGCCACCAGTCCTGGCGGCGCCGATTCCGTGGCCATCATCGCCGCGTCAAGCAACGTCGACGTGCCATTCGTGATGGCGATGCAAACCGGCCGCTTCCTGGTAATCCTGTTCACCGGCCCAATGCTGGCGCGCTTTATCGGCCGCCGCTCAGGGCTGTCGGAGAAGCCCGTCTGAGTCCCGCCCACTGGCCGGGCGTCATACCGTACGCCTTCTTGAAATGGCGCGTCAGATGGCTTTGGTCGGCAAAGCCAGTCGCAGCAGCAACATCCGAAAGCCCCTCGCCCGCACCAATCATGGCGCGCGCCTGCTGCAGGCGCCGCATGAGGAGATAGCGATGCGGGCTCGTTGCAAAGGCGGCCCGGAAGTGCCGCGCGAGCGAAAAGCGGTCGAGGCCGGTGACAACCTCCAGCTCGCCTGATCGGACGGCTTGCGTTGCATGTGCTTCGAGATAGTCCCGCGCCAGTCTTGCGCGCTGCCACGCCACGCTACCGAGCGGACGCTGCGGCGTCTTTGCATGCTTCGCAAGCCCTCCCGCAACACGCGAGACAAAATCATCGACGAAGAGTTCGTCAAGCTCGCGATCCAGTTCGCCAAGCGCTGCGAGCAACGTTCCCGCCAGAACAGGGTCACCGATTACCGGTTGATCAACAAACGGAAGCCCGATCTTCTCCCTCTCCAGGCACTCGAGCAGCAACGCCGGCTCCAGATACAGCATTCGATACTGCAGCCCGTCGTCGGTCCCGGCACCCCCATCATGCTCTTCATCCGGGTGAAGGACGATCACCTGCCCCGGCAGGCTGAAACGCTGCTCTCCGCGATAGGAAAAAGTCTGCACGCCCTTCATCGTGACGCCGAGCGCATAGGTATCATGTCGATGCGGCTCGAAGGCGTTGCCCGAGAATTGCGCCTCTATGCGCTCGATGCCTGGAAAGGCCGGCGCGGTCACGATCCCGTCTGTGCCAGGCCCCGTGCACAAACGTTCAAGACCTTCGAAGGCGTGAATGGTTACATCCTGGTCCAACGCGACTTTCGAACCCGCTGAAAGAGACTGGAATGTTTGATACCAAAATTGCGATCGTCCTGCGAAACAATCTTGCATCATGGCAGAAGCTGAACGTCACCGCCTTCCTGATGAGCGGCATTGCCGGGCAGAACCCGGAGATCATCGGCGAATCCTACAAGGACCGCGCCGGCAACCTCTACAACCCGCTTTCCATCCAGCCGATCATTGTTCTGTCCGCCGAGGGCGAGACGATGTCAACGATCCATCGCCGCTCGCTGGAGCGCGGCGTCACCTCCTCGCTCTTCATCGAGGAAATGTTTGCAACCGGCCACGACGCGGCCAATCGCGCGGTCTTCGCCGAATATGCACCCGATGACGCCAAGGTGGTCGGCATAGCCATCCGTGCCGACAAGAAGATCGTCGACAAGATCACCAAAGGCGCAACGATGCACCAGTAACGAAAACGGCCGGGCGTTGGCCCGGCCGTCTCACGTAAACTGCGCTGCGGATCAGCTTTGCGTGACAGGTGCGATCTGGATTTCGACGCGGCGGTTTTGCGCGCGTCCCGCCTCCGTGGCGTTGGATGCGATCGGCTGCGACGGCCCGAAGCCCACCGCGGAAACGCGGCGCTGATCGATACCCTGGCTGCCGAGATAGTCGGCAACCGACAGCGCGCGGCGCTGAGACAGATCCTGGTTGTGCTGCAGGCTGCCGGTGGAGTCGGTGTGGCCGTTGACGTCGATGAGCGTACGGTTGAACTTCCGCAGAACGATCGCGACAGAGTTCAGTGTCGGGTAGAAGCCCGCCTTCACGGCATCCTGATCGACGTCAAATGTGATGTTGGACGGCATGTTCAGGATGATGTTGTCGCCGCGGCGGGTAACCGAAATGCCGGTTCCCTGGAGCTGAGCGCGCAGTTCGGATTCCTGCTGGTCCATGTAGTTGCCGATTGCACCGCCCGCGAGCGCACCGACACCAGCACCAATCAGCGCGGCGTTTCGACGTCCGACCGGCGAACCGCCGACGGCGAGGCCGGCAAGCGCGCCAACGCCGGCACCTAAAAGGGCACCGCCTGACGTGTTCGACATCTTCTGTTCGCCGGTATAGGGGTCGGTAGTCGTGCAAGCGCTAAGGTATGTAGCAGCAACGGTCAGAAGTATGAATTTCTTGATCATGGACTGGCGTCTCTCCAATTCGGTGTTGGTGCGAGAAGTATTAAGGATTGCGGCAAGAAGATGAAACGGACGGCTTCATCTACTGGAAAATCGCGATATTGCACAGTCACTGCGGATCGCATGCCACAACAACGACCTGTCGCGGGAGACAGCCAGCAGAATTGCTGGCCGCCCGCTATTACACAGGATGCCGAATCAGAGGTTCTGGAAGAGCTGGCGAACGGTATCGTAGCTCGCGTTGGCGATGTTCAGTGATTGCAGTCCGAGCTGCTGCTGCGTCTGCAGCGCGCGCAACCGGCTGGATTGCTCCTCCATGTCGGCATCGACGAGGCGGCTGATGCCGCGCGAGAAGGCATCATCGAGCGACTGCGCAAAGTCGCTTTGCATGCTGATGCGTGTTTCAAGTGCGCCGAAGGCGGAACCCACTGTTGTCATCTGATTCAGCATCATATCGACCACGGTGATCATCTCGTTGACCTCGTCCTCCGTCGTGCTGCTGGAGACACCGATCTCCACCTGCCCGGCTGAGTTGCCCGCCCCCTTCAACATGACATAGTTCTGTGAGGCCCCGGCCTCGGTAGCGAAATACTGGGAAGTCAGAGCGCCATATTCGCCGGATCCCGTCGTGCGGTCATCGACTAGGTACCGGGCGTCCTTTGAGGACGTTGAGCCCACGGGCGCCAGATCGACTTCGTAGCTGAGCGTATCGACGCGGACGCTTCCATCGGAAAAGCGGGTGAAGGACGCCGGTATCTGGCGGGGCTTGGACGGATCGTCGGAATCGTCGATCGCAACCCAGTTGTCACCGTTGAATGACGCCGATTGCGTCACCGAACGCAACTGATCCTTGAGCTGCTCGATATCCGCGTTGACCTTCTCCTTGTCGACGCCGGATTCCGTTGCGGCAACAAGCTTCGCCTTGATTTGGCTGACGAGATCGATCGCACTGTCGACGGCAGTGTATGCAACGCCCATCGTCGCCGCGGCAAGGCCAAGAGCATCGCGGATCGCTGACTGCGCGCTTTGATCGCTTCTCAAGGTGGAACTGATGGCCCAGTAAGCGCCGTTATCGGACGCCTTCTCCACTCTGAGACCGGTGGAAACTTGCCTCTGGGTCTTTGTCATATCACGACCGATGTCGCGCAATACATACAGCGCGGCATCCACCGAGGTGCGCCGGTAAATCGTCAAGGTACTGTACTCCGAACACAACAATACACAACTGATACAAGCAACCGGTACCGCGAACGTTCATGTCCGGGAGCGCCTGGACTGGCGCCGGAGCGGCCCTCCGAAACGCTGGAGGACCTATCGGTCTCAGCTCGAATGATTACCGCTTACGCTTAAAAAACATCTAAGGTTTAGAGCAAATTCATTCAAATCTGCAACTTCTCATAAACTATAACTCATAGCGTTTGCACGCTGCCGTCACTCGGCGGCCTCAAGGCGTCCCGCTTTGG
This sequence comes from Rhizobium cauense, assembly GCF_019511525.1. Taxonomy (GTDB): domain Bacteria; phylum Pseudomonadota; class Alphaproteobacteria; order Rhizobiales; family Rhizobiaceae; genus Rhizobium; species Rhizobium cauense. Next base: position 88,796 of record NZ_JAEUAT010000015.1, read on the forward strand.
CAGCAGGACGCGGACGCATCGCATGGGCCATTTCCTCATGAAGCCGTTCCTCTTCGTGAGCATGCGGTTTCGCGAAGCGGGCGATCAGCAAATAGGCGACCGGCGTGATGTAGAGCGTCACGAGCGTCGCAAAACCAAGGCCGCCGACGATGACCCAGCCCAGCGCAATGCGCGCCTCTGCGCCGGCCCCATGCGCGAAGACCAGGGGAACGCCACCGAGGATGGTCGCGATCATCGTCATCATCACAGGTCGCAGGCGCAGGGCACAGGCCTTCTCGATCGCCGCGCGAACATCCTCGCCCCGATCGCGGAGCTGATTTGCGAACTCAACGATGAGGATGCCATTCTTCGCCATGACACCGACCAGCAGGACAAGGCCGATCTGGCTGTAAATATTGAGGCTCGAACCGGTCAAGATCAGTGCAAAGACCGCACAGGCGAGCCCAAGTGGCACCGTCGACATGATGATTACAGACGACAGCACGCTCTCGAACTGAGCCGCCAGCACCAGGAAGATGATGACAATGGCAAAGCCGAAGGTCAGCGCCATGCCGCTGGAATTTTCTTCGAGCGTTGCGGCTTCAGCGAGCGGCACCAGCCGCGCGCCTGCAGGCAGGATCGGTTTGGCGATCTCCGTCACCTCCTTGACGGCAGCGCCGAGCGAAACGCCGTTCTTGAGACCTGCGGTGATGGCCACTGACGCCAGTTGCTGTTCGCGATTCAATTGCGGTGCGACGGAACTCTCCGTCAGAGTGGCAATCACCGACATCGGCACGATCTTGCCGTCGCCGGTCTTGAGGAACACGTTCTCGAGATCGGTCGGATCGTCCAGCGGCCGCGTGTTCGATGTGAGCAACACAGGATAGGACTCACCCTTCACGAAGACGTCGACGACCGAACGCCCTTCGAGCAACGACTGCATTGCAGTCGAAAGGCCCGTAATATCGATACCGAGATCGGAAGCGCGCTCACGGTCGATCGTGACAGAAACCTGTGCCTGTGTTGGCTCGTTGGTCAGTCGCGGCGTATCATAGTGTCCCGTTGCATCGAGCGCCTGGACCAGTTCGGCAGCTGCGGCTGTCAGAGCCTCATGGTCGTTGCCGACCAGTGCCATCTGCAACCCGCTGCCGGCGCCACGGATGCGCAGGCTGTTCGACTGGATGGCGTTGCCACGCAGCGCCGGCACCCTGCCAGCGGCCTTGTTGATATCGGCAACGATTTCGGCCTGGGTGCGCTGACGCTCGCCCCATGGGGCCAGCGTCAGCACCATGAAGCCGCTATTGACCTGCCCGCCCTGTCCCGAGATGGAAAAGACGTTGCGGATATCGCCACTGTCGACGAGCGGCTGAAGATATTCCTCGACCCGCTGCAGCTTGTCGCGGGTATATTCGAGGCTGGAGCCCTGCGGCGTGGTCAGGCGCATCATCACCAAGGCACGGTCTTCGTTCGGCGTAAGCTCGCTCTTGACTGTCGAGAAAGCCAGGACAGCCGCACCGGCGAAAACCATCGAAAAGACGATAACGACAAGCGGCGCACTCAGGCAGGCATGCAGCGACCAACGGTATGCATCCGCGAACCAGGTTCCGAAACGGCCGAGAATGCCGTGTTCCTCGGGCATATCCTTCGTCAACATTCGCGAGGCGAGCATCGGACATAGCGTCAGCGCGACGATCGACGACAAGCCTACCGAGAATGCCAGCACGAAACCGAACTCGCGGAACAATCCCCCTACCTGCCCCGGCAGGAAGGAGAGCGGAATAAAGACGGCGGCAAGCGTCGCAGTCGTGGCGATGACAGCGAAGAAAACCTCGCGCGTACCGAGCACGGCGGCGGCGCGCGGCCCCATGCCTTCCGCCCGCCGCCTCACGATATTTTCAAGGACGACGATCGCGTCGTCCACGACGAGGCCGGTTGCGAGCACGATCGCAAGCAAGGTCAGGATGTTGATCGAGAAGCCGACGAGATAGACGGCCGCAAGCGTGCCGATCAGCGCCACCGGCATACTGACGGCGGGAATGATCGTCGCACGCCAGTCCCTGAGAAAGAGATATATGACGCCGGTGACGATCACCGCCGCCAGGATCAGCGCCAGAACAACCTCGTGAATCGCGCCCTGGATAAAGACAGCGTCATCGCTGGTGATGGCGATCCGCGTGCCTTCCGGAAGGGTCTTTGAAAGTTCGGCAACAGCGTCCTTGATGCCATTCGAGATATTGAGTGTGTTCGACTGCGCCTGACGGATGATGCCGAGGCCAATACCGGGAACGCCGTTGGACCGCAGAGCGGTCTGCCCGTCGCGTGGGCCGAGCGTAACGTTGGCCACGTCACCGAGGCGCACGTGGTTCTGAAGGATGACGTTGGCGAAATCCTCAGGCGTCTGCAGGCTGGCCATCGCGCGCACGACAATCGTCTGCGTCGGGCTCTTCAGCGATCCGGCCGGCATGTCGAGAGCGGCGCTCGAAAGCGCCTTCGTCAGATCCCCGACCGTCAGGCCTCGGCTTGCAAGCTCGCTCTGATTGATGTCGACGCGGAAGACCTTTTCCTGATCGCCGTAGGTCTCGACATCGGCAACGCCGTCGACCGAGGCGAGCCGGTCGGTGACTTCGTTTTCAACGAGCAGCGTCAGATCATCCATGTTGAGTTTGGACGAGGTGACGGCAAGGCGCATGATCGGCTGCGAGTCGGAGTCGGCCTTGACGATCTGCGGCGCGTCCGCCTCCTCCGGCAGACGGTCTGCAATGCGGCCGATGGCGTCCCGCACGTCGTTCGCGGCAACGGCAAGGTCAACGGTGTCGGAAAATTCAAGCGTCACTCGGCTCTGGCCGAACTGTGAACTCGATGAAATCGACTTCAGGCCGCTCACGCGTGCCGCCGCTCCCTCGATGACCTTCGTCAATTCCTGATCGATCGTCTGCGGCGAAGCGCCGTCGAAGGTGGTGCGAACGGTGACAACGGGTCGGTCGACGTCAGGCAATTCGCGCACTTCGATGCCGGCATAGGCAGCCAGTCCCGCAACGATCATCAGCGTGTTGAAGACAAGCGCAAGGATCGGGCGCCGGACAAACAGCACCGTAAATGTCTGTTTGCCGGAAGCCGGCTTCTCGTGCATCTCGATCACGTTCATTGGGTTGCAGGCTCCGAATTCGACGCGACTTCGCTTGCGACACGCACCGTGCCACCCTCCCTGACGCGTTGCAGCCCTTCGGTGACGATGGCGTCTCCGTCCTTCAGATCGGCCTTTACGAGAATAAAGTCGGGATTGCGCTGCACGATGCTGACGCGCACCTTTTGGGACTTGCCGTCGATGACGTGCCAGACGAACGCGCCCTGCGAATCCCACTGGACGGAAACCGGGTCCACCGCCGGATACTGATCCCCCGCAAACTTCATGCCGACGTTGAACGACATACCGGCCCGCAATTCGTCAGAGGCATTGTCGATCCGTGCCCGCACGCGCAGCGTTCGGCTTGCCGCGTCGATGCGGTTGTCGATTGCCTCGACCACTCCCGAAAAGGCGCGCCCAGGCAGCGCGACAGACGCTGCCTCGACGGGGTGCCCCACGGTGATCGTGTTGGCAAAGCGCTCCGGCACCCAGTAATCGACGAGAATCTCCGTCCGGTCGTCGAGCGTTGCGATCGGTGTTGTCGTCGAGACGTTGTCGCCGACATTGACCGGGATGATGCCGATAATGCCATCGATCGGCGCGACAATGTTGCGGCGTTCGAGATTGAGCTCGGCGGCCTGCAACTGCAGCCGCGCGCCCTGCTCCGCGATCTCTGCGTCGAACACATCCATGCGCGACACGCTGGACTTGATATTGTGGTAAAGACTGGACTTCTCGATGGCGCTCTTCAGCGCCACATCGGCCTGACCGCGAGCAATGACCTGTTCTTCACTGTCGAGCCTCGCGAGAACCTGCCCTTTGGAAATCCTGTCGCCCGATTTGATCAGGATCTCGCGGATCGTACCGCTTGCCTGAGGCATCACCACCACGGAGCGAATGGCATCGCCCGTGCCGATGGCACTCAAGCGATCATTGACCACACCGCGAACGACTGCCTGCGTCACGACTAGAATCGGCGCATTGGCGCCGCCCTCACGGCGCCGCGACTGGCCTTCGCCTGCCGGCTGCGCGGCCTCACTCGGCGCCAGCTTGGAAACCTCTGAAAAACCGGCCTTGCGGAGCGTTTCACCAGCTCCCGGCACAAAGAAAACCCATCCGGCAAAGCCGGCTGCAATCACGACAAGGCAAGCTATGAACTGTTTCCAAAATGGCATTCACGTCTCCAGAGGGACACGAGGCTGGTCCAGGGTCGATCGAAAGAGGCGTTAGCAGGACAAATTGCCGCGCGTCTGCGACAATATTGTCCCTTTGCTGATCACCGGCAAGCGAATTGGGCCTTCATTACTGAATTGTAATATCAAGACTAAGTGAGCAACCGGCTGCCACTTGGCTGGCGACCAGCAAACGTCACGGGACGACTTCGACGACGACTGTCATCCTCGACTGGGCGCACAAGCTGAGGACAGCGGCTCGACGGGAATGAAAGCAGAACATCTTTTCTGGTCTTTCCATACCGAATCACTACATTACGCGCCATGAGCAATAGTTTCGACGATATGCCCTTCTTCGATGAAGAGCCGGGCGAGCCGCCGCGCAAGCAGCCGGCCCCTGCCGCTCCCGCCGCCGGAGGGCTCGCCGCCCGCGCAATGGCCGCCCGTGACGGTGGCAAGCGCCCCGATTACCTGGCCGGGCTGAACCCGGAACAGACGGAAGCCGTGGAAACACTGGAAGGCCCCGTCCTTGTGCTCGCGGGCGCGGGTACGGGAAAGACGCGCGTCCTGACGACCCGCATCGCCCACATACTCAATACCGGCCGTGCATTCCCCTCGCAGATACTCGCCGTCACCTTCACCAACAAGGCTGCCCGCGAGATGAAGGAGCGTATTGCCGTGCTGGTCGGCGGCGCCGTCGAAGGCATGCCCTGGCTTGGCACCTTTCACTCGATCGGCGTCAAGCTTCTGCGCCGCCATGCCGAACTCGTCGGCCTGCGTTCCGATTTCACCATTCTCGACACCGATGACGTTGTCCGCCTGATCAAGCAGTTGATCCAGGCCGAGGGGCTTGATGACAAGCGCTGGCCCGCCAAGCAGTTTGCCGGCATGATCGACACCTGGAAGAACAAGGGCCTCGGCCCGGGGGATATTCCGGAAGGCGACGCCCGCGCCTTTGCCAATGGCAAGGGCCGCGAACTCTATTTTGCCTACCAGCAGCGACTTTCGACGCTGAATGCCTGCGACTTCGGCGATCTCCTGATGCACCCGATCGCGATCTTCCGGAAGAACCCCGATCTCCTCAAGGAGTATCATGGGCGCTTTCGCTACATTCTCGTGGACGAGTATCAGGATACCAACACCGCCCAGTACATGTGGCTGCGCCTGCTGGCGCAACGTCCAAAGGGCGAACCCCAGAATGTCTGCTGCGTCGGCGACGACGACCAGTCGATCTACGGCTGGCGCGGCGCCGAAGTGGACAACATCCTGCGCTTCGAGAAGGATTTTCCGGGCGCCAAGGTCATCAAGTTGGAACGCAACTACCGCTCGACGGCGCATATTCTTGGCGCCGCCGGACATCTGATCGCTCACAACGAAGGCCGCCTCGGCAAGACCCTGTTCACCGACCGACGGGATCCCGAGGACATCAAGGTCCAGGTGCATGCCTCCTGGGATTCCGAGGAGGAAGCCCGCGCGATCGGCGAGGAGATCGAGCAGCTCCAGCGCGGCGATGCCGGCGGCAAGCGGCACCTGCTGAACGACATGGCGATCCTCGTGCGTGCGTCCTTCCAGATGCGCGAGTTCGAAGACCGTTTCGTCACGTTGGGCTTGAATTATCGTGTTATCGGCGGCCCACGCTTCTACGAACGCCTCGAAATCCGCGATGCCATGGCCTATTTCCGCCTCGTCGCCCAGCCTGCCGACGATCTCGCCTTCGAGCGCATCATCAATACTCCGAGGCGCGGCTTCGGCGGCGCTTCGGAGCGTGCGCTGCACGACTATGCGCGCAAGCGCGACATTCCGAAGCTGGCGGCGGCCGCCGACATGATCGAGACCGAAGAGTTGACAGCGAAGCCCCGCAAGGCGCTGTCCGACGTCGTTCATGCGTTCCATCGCTGGCAGGAAATGCTGGAGACCACACCGCATACTGAGCTCGCCGAGCAGATCCTCGAGGAGTCCGGCTACACAGACATGTGGAAGAACGACAAGTCGGCAGACGCGCCGACCCGTCTTGAGAACCTGAAGGAACTCATCCGCTCGATGGAGAGCTTCGAGTCGATGCGGGGTTTTCTCGAGCACGTCTCGCTGGTCATGGATGCCGAGCAGAACGAAAATCTCGACGCCGTCTCGATCATGACCCTGCACTCCGCCAAGGGCCTGGAGTTCGATACCGTCTTCTTGCCGGGATGGGAGGAAGGCCTGTTTCCGCACCAGCGTTCGCTCGACGAGAGCGGGCGTGCCGGTCTCGAGGAAGAACGGCGCCTCGCCTATGTCGGCATCACCCGCGCCAAGCGGCGCTGCCACGTCTGGTTCGTCTCCAACCGACGCATCCACGGTCTATGGCAATCGACGATGCCGTCGCGCTTCCTCGACGAACTGCCTGAAACGCACGTCGAGGTCGCCGAAACCGAGCAGAGCTACGGCGGCTATGGTCGCGGCGGCTACGGCCAGTCGCGCTTCGACAAGGCTGACCCCTTCGCCGCCCACTCCTATTCGACGCCGGGCTGGAAACGCGCGCAGCAGAACAAGACCGACGCCACCCGCGACAACTGGGGCACCCGCTCGGGTCATTCCGTCGAGCGCATCGGCTACGGCGAAAGCGGCCCCCGCAGCCGTACCATCGACGGCGAACTGGTGGCGAAATCCACGGCGAGCGAGCCCTCGAAGTTCAAGACCGGCGACCGCGTCTTCCACCTGAAGTTCGGCAACGGCAACATCATCGAAATCGAGGGCAACAAGCTGACAATCGATTTCGACCGGGCCGGGCAGAAACGGGTGCTGGACGGGTTTGTGGAGCGGGTTTCCTGAACCTGACTGCAAACGCGTTCATTTCACGAGTGCGCGGGGCCGATTTTATCGATCGGACCGCCCGTTCACCCCAGCATCGGCATTGACCCCAGCCCTAATATGTCATTGAGAAGTGCCAGCCCGATCCCGATCGCAACGATCCCCAATCCAATCAGGAAAAGCCGTCTTGACCGGTCGTATTTGGCAGCGATGAGCGAGTCACGCGCCAGCAGATCGGCGAAGACTTTGACCTGAATCGCAATTCCGATTGTCAAAAGCAGCATCGGCAGAATGTCGATTCTGCTCCAGTCGTTCGGATTGGACACCCAGCGGCTGATAAAGCTCAGCGAAAAGCCGAGGATAATGCCGGCGGCGGTCAGCGAGCCGTTACGGAACGTCGAGTCGATCTTTTCGTCTGGATCGTGGTCGCTCATGCCTCTGGCTCCGGTGGCTTTTCTAGAAAAGGCAGAAATTGCCTGAATCGACAAGACCACACCGCACCGAAGTAACGTCTAGGCGCAGGCTTCGGCCGCAAACGACGCGCCCCGCTCATCGAGCAGGCGTCGAAGCACACTCCGATGGCACCGGCTCTCATTCTCGCAATAGCAACCGATCGAAAAATGGCTGGAATGCGAAAGCGTGGTGAGCAGATCGAGCACGTGGCTCGCTTCCGGCACTTTCATCTCCCTCGTGAAGCTGCGCACGAAGGCCGTCCATTCGGCGTCGGTGCTAGCGGCCTTCGCCTCGGTCACCAGCGCCTGGCTGGGCGAAAGCACCGGCAGCCAGACGTCATAGTAGTTGCGACTGGAGAATTCTTCCTTAGGCACACCGCGCGGTGGCCGGCGGACGGTACCGATACGCACGCCCTCACCCTGCCTCCGTGGCGACCCCAACTGCACGACGCTTATAGCCATTGCCGCCTCTCGTTCTCGAGGTCGCGAATACCCGCTGAAGATTGGCTGGATCGCCGCGCGCGTCAATGGATCGACGCAAGAGTGAACGTCACTCCGCAAATGATGGTTTACGAATCAGCCTTAAAGATCGCACACATAGCGATACGCGCTGCGGCGCGCATCCGTTCCCTGCAGACTATGGTCGAACTGAAAGAACCCATGATGAGCGATTCCGATATCTTTGATCTCTCGCCAATTGCGATGTGGATCGAGGATTTCAGCGGCGTGAAAGCCCAGTTTGACCGCTGGCGCGCAGAAGGCATCGTGGATATCAGAGCTCACTTGAGAGAGGACACGGCACGCGTCGCGGCGTGCTCGCAGTTGATCCGCGTGCTGCGCGTAAACCGCAAGACGCTGGAACTCTTCGAAGCCGACGATCTCTCCCATCTTGTGACCAACCTCGGCCTCGTGTTTCGCGGCGAGATGCTGGAAAGCCACGTCAACGAACTCGCCGAACTCTGGGAGGGCAAGACGGAATTCACCAGCAGTGCGGTCAACTACACATTGTCCGGACGTCGGCTCGACATCCAGCTGCGCGGCTCGGTGTTGCCCGGCTACGAGCAGTCCCTTGGCCAGCTTCTCCTCACCACGGAGGACGTGACTGCTCGCGAGGAGGCACGCCGCAGGGAACGCGAAAACCGTCGCTATGCGGAAGGCATCTTCGAGCATTCGCCGGTCTCGCTCTGGGTCGAGGACTTCAGCCAGATCAAGCTGCTGCTCGAAAGTGTCCGCGATCGCGGCATCGACGATTTCCGGGTCTTTACGGACGTCCATCCCGAGTTCGTACGGCAGTGCATGAGCGAAATCCGGGTCATCAACGTCAACCAGGCGACGCTGGACCTCTTCTGCGCGCCGGATCGCCATACGCTGCTGCAACGCATCGGTGATGTCTTCCGGGACGATATGGAGAAGCACTTCCGCGAACAGCTGTTCGAGTTGTGGAACGGCAAGCTGTTCCATCAGCGCGAAGTTATCAACTATGCACTCGATGGATCCGAACGCTATGTCCTGCTGCAGTTCTCGGTCCTTCCCGGTTATGAATCCAACTGGTCCCTCGTGCAGGTTGCGCTCACCGACATCACCGCACGCAAGAAGGCGGAGGCCTATCTCGAATATCTCGGCAAGCACGACGTGCTGACCAAGCTCCACAACCGCGCCTTCTACGTGGACGAACTGAACAGGCTCGAACGCAAGTCGCTGCGTCCCGTTTCCGCCGTCGTGATCGATCTCAACGGCTTGAAGGATGCAAATGACCAGCTCGGACACGATGCCGGCGACGCGCTGCTGCGCCGCCTTGGCGAAGTCCTGAATGGTGCAGCGTCGCAACCCAACCATGCCGCTCGCATCGGCGGCGATGAGTTTGCGATCCTTATGCCCGGCGCCGACAAACAGGCGGCCGCCACCATGGTCGAGACCATTGGCGAACTCCTGAAAATCAACAACCAGTTCTATTCCAATGCGCCCCTCAGTGTTTCGCTCGGTATTGCCACAAGCGAGCCCGGCGAAACGATGGAGTCGATGGTCCGGCGTGCCGATATTGCCATGTATGCGCAGAAGCGCGCCTATCACGCCAGCCGCAAGCTGGAGGAACCACAGGCCGGCATATCGAAAGACAGCAGGTCCGTTTCAGCAGCTTGACCGGGCTGCCGTCCCCGGCCACATGAATTAAAGCCAGCGAAGACATTCGCCCCGGTCATCACCGAAAAAGCATGGCTTTCACCGCCATGCCCTCGATGGCTCGCCCGTCACGTCAGTTGGCGACACTTCGCAATCTCGACGCACAATAAAAATCGTTTGAATGCTACCAATTCCATTTCAAACGGTTATATGAGCCTTGTGGCTTGCTGCACGCTTCCTCCCAAGGCGCCGCCGAGCCGCCGCCGGGCCGCCGTTTCGTGACGGCTTTCAGGAAGACTTCCGGCGCAACAAGAACAAGAGGTACACAACAGTGGCTGGTATCATCACCAACAATGCCGCGAACCGCCCGGCATCAACTTCCCCCGCAGCGAACCATCAATTTGCCCTTGTGGCCCTGACGTCGCTGTTCTTCATGTGGGGGTTCATCACCTGCCTGAACGACATTCTCATCCCGCACCTGAAGAATGTCTTCCATCTAAACTACACCCAATCGATGCTGATTCAGCTTTGCTTCTTCGGCGCATATTTCATCGTTTCTCTCCCGGCCGGCGCGCTCGTCAAGCGCATCAGCTACAAGTGGGGTATTGTAACCGGCCTCGTCATCTCTGCTATCGGCTGCGCGCTCTTCGTCCCGGCGGCGAGCTACCGCGTCTACGCACTCTTTCTCGGTGCCCTCTTTGTGCTGGCAACCGGGATCACGGTACTGCAGGTGGCAGCAAATCCATACGTTACCGTCCTCGGGCCACCGGATACAGCTGCAAGCCGGCTGACGCTGACACAGGCTTTCAACTCGCTCGGCACAACGCTTGCCCCGGTGTTCGGCGCCTTCCTGATCCTGTCTGCCGCGACGGCCGCCGTTGCCGGCGCGACCCCCGAGCAACTCGATGCCATCAGGATTGCCGAGGCGGACGCCGTGAAGTTTCCGTATATGCTGCTGGCCGCCGCATTTCTGGTGCTCGCAGCGATCTTTGCGGCCCTGAAGCTCCCCCAGGTCGAAGGCTCCGACGAGATCGAGCCGATCACCGGCGGCGGCTCTGCCTGGCAGTACCGCCATCTGGTTCTCGGCGCGGTCGGCATCTTCCTCTATGTCGGTGCGGAAGTGAGCATCGGCAGCTTCCTCGTCAACTTCATGAGCCAGCCTGACATTGCCGGCTTTTCGGAAGCCGAGGCCGCTCATCATGTCTCCTACTTCTGGGGTGGAGCGATGATCGGCCGTTTCATCGGCGCCGTCGCGATGCGTTACGTCGATGACGGCAAGGCGCTGGCGGTCAATGCTGCCGCCGTGATCGTGCTGCTGCTGCTCACTGTCTTCTCGGGCGGGCACGTCGCCATGTGGTCCGTGCTGGCAATCGGCCTGTTCAACTCGATCATGTTCCCGACGATCTTCAGCCTGGCGCTCTACGGTCTCGGAAAACACACGAGCCAAGGCTCCGGCATCCTTTGCCTTGCGATTGTCGGCGGCGCAATTCTTCCGCTCATTCAGGGCGCCCTTGCCGACACGATCGGCATTCACCTCGCCTTCCTGATGCCGATTCTGTGCTATGCTTACATCGCCTTCTATGGGCTGAAGGGGCACCGTCCGACCTGACCTTTTCGAGACTCGCTTCGCCGCCCCTGCGGCGAAGCGCCTCGGTGCTTGCGCCTTCTCTCGACCCTTGGCATGGTGCAGCGCAAACTCGAGGGAGTCGCACCGATGAAAGCCTTGCTTCTAGTCGATATTCAGAATGGCTTTTGCCCCGGCGGCAACCTTCCAGTCCCCAACGGCGACGAGATTGTTCCCATCGCCAATCGGCTGATAGAGAGCGGCAAATACGACCTGATCGTCGCTTCCCAGGACTGGCATCCACCCAAGCATGGAAGCTTCGCCTCCTCTCACGCAGGCAAGCAACCTTTCGAACTGGGCACCCTTTCGGGCAAACCACAAATGATGTGGCCGGACCATTGCGTGCAGGGCACGGCCGACGCGGAATTGCATCCGGACCTCAAGATGGGGAAGATCGACCTCATCCTGCAGAAGGGCGAGAATCCGAATGTCGACAGCTACTCGGCCTTCCGCGACAACGATCAGGATGCGCTTACCGGCCTCGCCGACTTTCTCGAAGGCCAAGGCGTGACCGATCTCGACGTCTGCGGTCTTGCAACCGACTATTGCGTGAAATTCTCGGCGCTGGACGCCACGGAAATGATGTCCGGCATGCGTGTTCGCTTTATCGAGGATGCAAGCCGCGGTATCACACCAGAAGGCGTGATGGAGGCGATCGACGAAATGCGCGGACGTGGCATCGATATCATCACTAGCCGGCAGGCTCTCGACGGCTGATCACTCCGTCGCATTCCGCTGCAACTGATAGACGTCATCGGAAAAATCATCGATGCGCCTGGACAGAGCGACCTGCGCATCTTCCAGCCCCTTCTTGTAGTATGCGGCGCCAACCTCCTTCGCAAAGAATTCCAGAACGAACTCTGCCTTCAGAAGGCCGATTGGCTGGTCGAGTTCGCTGTCGAAATAGTGCTGGATCCGCGCGATGAGCTCGGTCTTCTCCTCTTTCGAAATTTCGATCCGATTCATCTTTGCTCCTCGAACGGCAATCAGTGGCAGCCGCATGGTTCAGCGAAATCGATCAATCAATCAAGGAAATTTGCTTGCGGCGCGTACCACCCGTCCTTAGACGGAGGCAAAATTCCACAAGGATGATCGCCGATGAGTCGCGCTGATTTTTTCGACGGTTTGCGCGGCGGCTCGGCCGTTGCGTTGGCCTCTGCTCCGTTCGGGGCGTTGTTTGGAGCGCTCGCCGTCGAAAAGGGCATGTCGCTGGCGGAAGTGGCCTTCATGAGTGCCACCGTTTATGCCGGCGCGAGCCAGCTCGTCGGTATCGAGCTCTTCGGCCACAACGTCCAGGCATGGCTGATCGTTGCTTCGATCCTGGCAGTCAACTTTCGTCATGTCCTCTATTCGGCAGCAATAGCGCCCTATATCAGGCACTTCTCGCCGCTCCAGAAGTTCTTCACCTTCTTCCTGCTCGTCGATCCGCAATTCGCTGAGACGGTCAAGCGGGGCGAGGCAGGCAAGCCGGTCACCTTCGTCTGGTATCTCGGTTTCGGCATCATCATCTACATACCCTGGGTCTTGGTAAGCTTGCTCGGCGGGATGCTTGGCAGCTTTATCGGCGATCCGAAGTCGATCGGTCTCGACATTCTGCTCCCGGCTTACTTCCTCGGCATCGTCCTTGACTTCCGGCATCGCGACAATTTCCTGCCGGTGGCCAGCGTCAGCGCGGTCGCCTCGGTTATCGCCTACCATTATGTCGGCTCGCCCTGGCACGTCAGCCTGGGTGCCGCGGCAGGCATCATTCTTGCCGCACTGTTCCCGCCTCCGCCGCGCGAACAGGAACTCGAATCCGATCTGCACGAGGTATGATGATGGCCTTCGATCTTCATATGGCGCTCGTGATCCTGGCTGCGGCAGTTGCGACCTACGCAACCCGTATCGGCGGTTATATCCTCATCACGACGATGAAGCGCATTCCGCCGCGCATGGAAGCCGCGCTTGCCGCTGTCCCCGCCGCCGTTCTGACAACGCTTGTGGCGCCGGCCTTCTTCAACGGCGGATGGGATTCGAAGATTGCCCTGCTCGTCGCGCTTGTCGTCGGCCTACGGGTCTCGCACACCTGGATGCTCATTGCCGCCTGGCTCGTCGTCATCGGCTGGCGCCACACGATCGGCGTGTGACGCCTTGACGGCCGGCAAGGCCGCCCTGCTCAGTATTCCAACGGCAAGGTCGCGTTCTCCAACCACGCCTTGACGTCGCGATCGTGGATCAGCGGCATCAGCGCCTCCCGGGTCCGCTCGTGATAGCTGTTGAACCAATGCAGCTCGTCATGGGTCAGAAGTTCCGGAACAACCAGGCTACGATCGATTGGGCAGAAGGTCAGCGTCTCGAAGCCGAGCATCGGCATGTCGCCGCCCTCAATCGCTTCCGCCTCACGGACATAGATCAGATTCTCGATACGAATGCCGAAAGCGCCCGGCCTGTAATAGCCTGGCTCGTTCGAGAGGATCATCCCCGGCAACAGCTCCTGGGTCGACAACCTGGCAATGCGCTGCGGACCTTCATGCACAGAAAGATAGGATCCGACGCCATGGCCGGTCCCGTGGGCGAAATCGACCCCTGCCCGCCAGAGCGCGATACGGGCCAACGGATCAAGGTCGCATCCGCGCGTGCCTTTCGGAAAGCGGGCGGTGCTGATCTGGATCATGCCCTTCAGCACCAGCGTAAAGAAGCGCCTTTGCTCCTCGGAGACTGAGCCGATACCGACCGTCCGGGTAATGTCGGTCGTGCCGTTGATATACTGCGCACCGGAATCGATAAGGAAGAGCTCTCCGGCCTCGAGCTTGCGGTCCGTCTCCGTCGTGACGCGGTAATGCATGATGGCCGCATGCTCGCCGGCCCCGGAGATCGTGTCGAAAGAAATGTCTTTCAGCGGATTCTGCATGCTCTGGCCGACGCGGGCACGCGCTGCTTCCAGTTTCTCTGCCACCTCGATCTCGGTCACAGTCCCCGGCTTGGTCTGCGACAGCCAGTAGAGAAACTCGACCATCGCCGCGCCGTCCTGCAGATGCGCCGCCGCGGAACCGTTGATCTCTACGCTGTTCTTGACCGCTCGCGGCAGCTTCGCTGGATCACTCCCTTCCGCGACCTCGCCGCCTGCATTACGAATGATCTCCGCCAGGGCATAGGAGGTGAGGTCGGGGTCAACGAGAATTCGGCCACCGTCCTTTGCGACAGCCGCCAGTCTCTTCTCGAGTTCCGAGGGCGGCAGCTGCGCGCACATCTGCGCGAGATAGGCTTCGGCCTCGATACCGGTCTTGCGCTTGTCAAGGAAGAGATCCGCCTTACCGTCGGCGTGGACGATCGCGCGCGCAAGCGGATGTGGTGTGTGCGGCACGTCAGCACCGCGAATATTGAAGATCCAGGCAACAGACGACGGATCGGCAATCAGCACGGCCTTGAGGTTCTTCTTGGCGAGTTCGGCCGCGATCGTCGCAATCTTGTCAGTCGCAAGCACGCCCGCCTGCACGATGTTCTGGATCGTCACCTGACCAAGCGGCTCCTGCGGCCGGTCGCTCCAGAGCTTGTCCAGCGGATTGTGCGGCAGGACAACGAGCGACCCACCGATCTCGACAAGGGCCTTCTCAAGTCGCCGCGCCTCTGCCCCGGAATGAAGCCAGGGATCGATACCGACGCGCAGACCCTTGGAGCCGTTCTTGGCGAGCCACACATGAGGCGGCTCGTTCACAAGGTCTCCCCCCGTGAAGACGGAGTTGTCCACCTGCTCGGCAAGTTGCGTCACGTAGCGTCCATCCACGAAGACGATCGCCACCGAACGCGTCACCAGCGCGATCCCCGCCGACCCGGTGAAGCCCGTCAGCCAGGACAGGCGCTCCGAACATGCCGGGACATATTCGCCGTTGAACTCGTCGGCGCGAGGCACAAGAAAGGCGTCAATGCCGAGCGCATCAAAACTTGCCCGCAAGGCCGAGACGCGATCGCGGCCGAATTGTGGCGTCGAAGTGACTTCGAAAGACTGGAACATGCTCAATAACCCGGTTTCTTGGACGAATCCCCTGCTGAGGGATTCAGCTATGTTATCGGAATTTCAGGCGAATACGAGAAATTCGCGGAGTGGTATCTGAACGAAAGCCGCCCAATAATTCGGCGGAAATGAGGCGCAGATCTACAAACTGGCACGCTTTATGCATTCCGCGCATGGCTCCCATGAATGAAACCCCCTCCCTCAGTTTTTCTAAATCGCTATATAGGCGCCATCAGACGGGTTCGAGACGAACCTGAAACGAAACAAAAGGAATTCAGATATGACTGCCCCTCTGTCGCGCTTCGCATACAGCAGCCCGGTGCAGGCTGGCGAGCGCCAGACTGTGCGTCACGTCATCGGCTCGCGCCGCCCGCTGCATGAGGACACCCTCAAGCTGCTCGGCGCCGGCCAAAAGGTTACGCGCCATCAGGTCGCAACCAGCTACGCGTTCTGAGCAACTCGCCGCTCCCTTCTCCTCCTCCCTCACGGGACCGGCGATCAGAACCAGTAGAAGCCCGCTCGAGCGCTCCTCCTCCTTCGAGCTCGCGGGCATGACCGGGAAACTGGTCTCAAGGCGGTGCCATTGGCACCGCCTTTTCTTTTTGCCCTCTCAGGGGCGATCCAGATGGATCGTCACCCAACCGTTGCGCCAGATCGTGCGGACGTGTCGCAGATGCGTCCCGTTATAGGCCGCAAGCACTTTCCAACGCTGCGAGGCGAGAATACCGGAAAGGATGACCGAGCCCCCTGGCGCTAGGTGGGTGACTAGCTGCGGCGCCATCTTGATCAACGGTCGCGCCAGGATGTTGGCGATGATCAGGTCGAATGGACCGTTGGCCGCAAAGGTGGTCGAGTGAAAGCCGGGTGCCGTCGCCGTCGAAATGCCTGACGCTATGCCATTGCTTCTGACGTTCTCGGCAGCAACCCGCGTTGCGATCGGATCGATGTCGGTTGCGAGAACAGGAATGTTCCGCAGCTTCCTGACTGCGATTGCCAGAACGCCGCTGCCGGTCCCCAGGTCGAGTGCATTCCGTACCCGACGAGACCGCAGAACGCGGTCAATTGTCTCAAGGCAGCCCGCTGTCGTCCCGTGGTGACCGGTACCAAATGCCTGGCCCGCATCGATCTCGATTCCAATATCACCGGGCCGCACCTTATCGCGGTCGTGCGAACCGTGAACGAGAAACCGCCCTGCCCGAACAGGCTTCAGCCCCTCGAGCGATTTCGCCACCCAATCGACATCGGGTATCACCTCACGCTCGACCTTGGCGTCGGGAAAGCTCGTCTTCAACGCTTCCTCGACGCGCGCCCTGACCGCAGCCTCGTCTTCACGCATCATGTAGACCGACGCTTCCCAGATGTCCTTTTTCTCGTCGATCTCGGTCGTCGCGATAGCGAAGTCTTCTTCGCCGAAGACATCGGACAGCAGGTCAAGAATTTCACCGGCCTGCACTTCGGTCGTCGTCACATAAAGGCGTATTTCACTCACAATCGGTCTTTCTTCTAAAGGGCGCCATCTATCCAGGGCGGCGACTGCGTATCATATCCCGATACACTGCGAAGCAAATTCTGTGAAAAAGCGGGTATCCGCAACATCAGCGGCGCTGCAAGGTTGCGGATGGCAATCGCCACTCGATTGCTCATCGTGATCAGCGATGTCAACCGATACGTCTGTTTCAGCACCGTTTGGACGGCGGGTATCCTGAGCGCGGCATACTCCTTCTCCCTCCCCTCCGAGATCAGCCACGCCAGCCAGCAGGCGTCCTCAATACCGAGGTTCATCCCGCGTGCGCCGGCTGGCGAATGGATATGGGCCGCGTCGCCGGCCAGAAACACGTTGCCTTTGGCCATTCTGTCGACGTGACGGAAATGAACGCGAAAGTCGGACGCCCAAACGCGCTCGACAACCGGCGCGGGATGCTGAATACGGCGCTCGAAATCGGGAAGCGTCGATATGTAGCGCAGCACATCCCTCGTGACAGGTAGCCGCCCGATGATGCCGGGGTCGACCAGATTGATCTCCGCAAACCCCGCGTCAATCGGCACGGCATAGCGAAAGTCCGCAAGATAGAAGCTGGTCTCAAGCGCCTCGCCCGGGAAATCAATACCGACGGCCTTGCGTACCGCCGAATGTGACCCGTCAGCCCCGATCACGATATCGAATTCCGCGGTTTCGGTAGAGCCATCCGCTTTCCGCATCGTCACACGCGGTTTCGAAAGATCTCCAGCAACCGTTTCGACAACAGTCTGCCACTCTGGAACGATCTCATAGTCGGAAAGCTTGCCAAGCAGCAAGCGCTCGGTATGGCCCTGTGCCAACGCGTATATCGCGCCATAGGGACCCGGCAGCTTGGTCGTATCCAGATCGACAAGCTTCCTACCCTTGGAGGTAACCCGGAACCGCGCGAGCTGTTGCGCTTCTTGCAGTATTGCGTCCGTCACGCGGGAGGGCGAAAGCAGTGTCAGTGTTCTGGCATTCACACCCAGCGCACGGCTTTCTGCCAGCGCCACCGGCCCGGTATCACTATCGACAATGCGTGGAAGATGCCCACGCCGGGCGAGTTCGAGGGCAGCAGTGAGGCCAGTCGCACCGGCCCCGGCGATCAAGATGCTACGATGCCCTGACGCCATGCCGTCATCCCTTGCTGACGAGGTTCTCCAGTTTCTTTACAGCCGTATCAGGATTTTCTCCATAGGCGATGGTCCCGGAGAACCGCCCTGCCGAATCCAGCAGGAAGACGGAAGCCGTATGGTCCATCGTGTAGTCGCCGTCCGGCTTGCTTTCGTCCACCGGAACCTTCTTCGCGTACACGCGGTAACCCTTGATCACATCGGCAACCTTGTCAGGAGCGCCCGATATGCCGACGATGCGCTTCGAGACGTTGGAAACGTAATGATTCATCACCTCGGGCGTATCCCGCTCCGGATCGACGGTCACGAAATAGGCCTGGAGCTTCTTGCCATCAGGATCGACCTTCTCCAGCCAACCGTTCATCTCGAACAGTGTCGTAGGGCACACTTCCGGGCAGTGGGTGAATCCAAAAAAGATCGCCGTAGGCTTGCCACGAAAGGCCTGTTCGGTGATCGGCTGACCGTTCTGAGCAACGAGGGTGAACGGTACGCCAAACGGTCCCTCGGACATCGCCTCTTTTGTCTTTGTGACATTGAGCGTCAGCCAGCCGAGAACTCCGGCCATCAGCAGCACCGCAACCCAGACCGCAATGCGGACAGTCTTCATCGATCAAACCTCTGAAATCGGGAGCATTCCCGTTTCTGCGTGATACCGCCTCGTTCTCCGGCGCGCAATTCAACAAGACGTTTTCCCAACGGCGACCGATTGCCCCACCAATACACGGAAAAATCGCAATGAAGATTTATATTTCTCAATATTTACAAATACATAGCCAATGCGAAATTGGAGTTCCTGCAATCTTCGAGAGTTAGCAAATACTTTAAAAAGTATCTCTATATTTAGCAGTGGATAGAACGCTTGACCGTTCTGGTGACATGACGTCCGCCTGGCATTTCGACCCGGCCATCCGCGTGAGCGCAAGACACATACCGCGTCTCATCGCGGAGGGGGATGATCGTCACATGACTGATACGAAAGTACGCAAGAGCCTCTCCGTAGGCCAGCGGCTTGGGACGCTGGCTGGCGCGGCGTTTATCGGCTTCGGTTCGATGCTTGGGGTTGGCTGGTACCAGAATTCGAGTGCCGACGCCGCCTTGAGGCACGCAAACGAAATTCAGGCCAGCGTCGATCACATCAACGAGATGCGCGCCGCAAACCTCACGCTAATTCTTGCCGCCATGGATACTATCGTCGACCGCGGCGATCGTAGCGTCATGCCCGAGCGCCTGAAACTGATGAACGAAGCCATCGGCGAGTTGCAAAGCAGCTCCAAAGAGATGCACCAGCTAGGAAATGAACTAAACGCCGGAAGCCTGCTGACCACTTACGACGCGGACGTCGCTTCCCTCGGCAAAAGCATCGTCACCGACTTGAAGGCTGCGGTGGAATCCGGCGCGCCGGACAGTGAATTCGATAAGCTGGATGATGCGATCGACGGCGGTGGCGACAAGGTGGGGGCAACGCTGGATAAACTCGCCCGCGAAGGTGGCGAACTGGCCAAGGCACGCATCGACGAAGCAAACGTGATCTCTGAGCGCGCGATTCAGATCCAGCTCGCACTCGGCATCGTGGCCATACTGACGATGGCCAGCCTGCAATATGTCCATGGTGGCTCCATCCGACGCGGTATCGAGGCGGTCCGCAAGAGCATGCAGAACATCATGAGCGGCGATCTCGACAGCCAGGTCCCCGCCACCGACCGCGGCGACGAGATCGGAGACATGGCGCGCGCCGCGGAGAGCTTCCGTCGCGCCGCCATCGAGAAGCAGGAACTGGAGGCGCGCAGCCAACACGAGCGTCAGCAAGGCGAGGCCGAGCGTCGTGGCCGCGAGGCGGCAAAGCTCGCGGATGCGGAAGCACTCAACACGGCAGTGAACGCCCTTGGGCACGGCCTCACGCGGCTGGCCGGTGGCGATGTCACGGTCACTATCAACGAGCCCTTCAAGCCCGAGCTCGAACGTCTACGGAACGACTTCAACCAGACGACCATGACGCTCCGCAAGGCAATGATCGACATTGCCCAGAACGGCACCTCAATCCAGGCAAACAGCCAGCAGATGCGCTCGGCTGCCGATGACCTTGCCAAGCGCACCGAGCAACAGGCAGCGTCGTTGGAGCAGACCTCCGCTGCACTCGACCAGATCACCGCGACGGTGCGCAGCGCCACGAACCGCGCCGAGGAAGTCGGCAAGATGGTCGAACACACGCGCCAGAACACGACCAAGTCCGACATCGTCGTCAACGATGCCATGGCGGCCATGCAGCGAATCGAAACGGCATCTCGCGAAATCGGCACCATCATCAACGTCATCGATGAGATCGCCTTCCAGACCAACCTCCTCGCGCTCAACGCCGGCGTCGAGGCCGCCCGCGCCGGCGAAGCCGGCAAGGGTTTTGCGGTCGTCGCGCAGGAAGTTCGCGAACTTGCCGGTCGCGCAGCTGGAGCGGCCAAGGATATCAAGGCCTTGATCGGAAAATCTGGTGCTGAGGTGAAGGCTGGCGGTGAGCTCGTGACGGCAGCCGGCGAAGCGTTGCGTCAGATCGGCGAAGATGTTTTGCGCATCGACGAGCATGTTAAATCAATCGTAACCTCTGCACGCGAACAATCGACCGGACTGAACGAAATCAATACGGCCATCAGCCAGATGGACCAGGTCACGCAGAAGAATGCGGCCATGGTGGAAGAGACGAACGCAGCAAGCCATGCGCTCGCCACCGACGCCGACAACCTGATCCACCTGATCCAGACGTTCAAGATCGGCGAGGGCATGAATGCCCGTTCAACGCCGCGGGAAGCCACCGCAGTCTCGCATCCGAAACCATCTCCCGCACGAAGCCTCATCGGTAAGGTCGCGGGCGCATTCAGCGGCGGCGCAACCGCCAGAGCCATGGCCGCACCGGCCGGAGACAACTGGGAAGAATTCTGATCATGAACAACACCATCATCAACCAGACCGGCTCGCATCTCGAGATCGTATCTTTCCATCTCGGCGAACAGGAGTTCTGCATCGACATCATGGCGATCCGCGAAATCCGCGGCTGGGCGCCGGTGACCCCGATGCCGCACACGCCGCCTTACGTGCTCGGCCTCATCAACCTGCGCGGCGCGGTGATCCCCGTTATCGACATGGCTTGCCGCCTTGGCATGAAGATGACGGAGCCGTCCGAGCGCTCGGCCATCATCGTCACCGACATCGCCGGCAAGCTGGTCGGCCTGCTGGTCGAGCAGGTCTCCGACATGATGACCATCAAGAGCGAAGACCTGCAGCCGGCTCCGGAGATCATTCCCGAAGCACAGCGCGCCTTCTGCCGTGGTATCGTGGCCCTCGAAAAGACGATGGTCTGCTTCCTGAACCTCGACACCGTAATCGCCGACGAGTTGGCGCAGGCGGCCTAACGGGACAAGCCAGGTCCCCAAAACCCGCGTCCAAACAGACTCCAGAACCGCTCGCAGCAAATCGTTGCGAGCGGTTTTCTTATGCCGGCACTCCCTCGCCGTATTTGCGGGCCCACTGTGAACAAAAAGGCTAAGGGAAGCGTTTGACCGGTCGTTGGAGATGGAACGGGGTAGCACGATGAACGATACGAAGACCCGCCACACCGGAGGATGCGTCTGCGGAGCGATACGCTACAGGATCGACGAGGCGCCTTTGGCGAGCGGCATCTGCCATTGCCGGACGTGCAGAAGGATTGCTTCGGCGCCCACCCTGCCATTCGTTACCTTTCCGGTACGAACGCTGATTTACGAACAAGGGGCGCCGCGAGCCTTCGCCTCCTCGAAGGGCGTCGTACGGACGTTTTGTGGTTCATGCGGCTCCCCACTCGGCTACCACAACGAGGCGGATCCCGGTTTGATCGACGTCATGACGGTTAGTCTTGACGACCCGGATGCGTATCACCCGACCTTTCACGTCTGGACGTCGGACAAGCTATCCTGGGATGTCATCTGCGACGACCTGCCGGCCCATCCCAAAAGCCGTCCCTAACTCGATGGCTGATAGCCGATCACAGAACCCAACTACTCGACGATCTCGACCGTGAACGCGAAGCGGCTGATCTCTCCGGGAGGCAAGGTCAGGCTGTACGGTCGCTCTGCAAGCTCCTTCGAACCGTTCTTTTCAGCAGCCATACCATGCCAGGGTTCGACGCAGATGAATGGTGCCCCCGGCTTCTGCCAGAGCGCCAGATTCGGCAGATTCTCAAAACTGAAATGCATCGTCGGCCCGCCCTCGACGCCGTAGCGCAGCCCCTTCCCCGCGCCTTCGGGAAAGATCATGGCATCCTGCTCGAACATGCCGTGGTCGAGAACAAGCCGTCCCGCCTTGAATGGAGATGCCAGCCTTGAAGCCGAAATCAGGCCCCCCTCCAATCGCACCAAACCGGGTTCGCCGAGATTGTCGAGCGTTATGACATGGTCCTGCCCGCCCGCACCCGGCAACGGCCAGACGAAGGCGGGATGAAAGCCGAAGCCAAACGGCATCGGCCGCTGGTCGCGATTGGTGACTTCGGCGGCGACGGTCAATGCCCGCCCATCAAGTGTGTGTTCCACCGCCAACAGGAAGTCGAACGGAAAGACGGCCTTCGTCGCAGGCGACGATGCAAGCTCGTACCGGCACGTCGTTGCGCTGGCGGATGCAAGGGCAAATTCCGCCCGGCGTGCAAAGCCGTGCTGACCCATGGAATAGGTCTGGCCGCCGATCGCCAACACGTCGTCCGGCGCCTTGCCTACGATCGGAAAGAGCACGGGGGAACGCCCGCTCCAGAAAGCCGCATCGCCGTTCCACAGCCAAGACCTGCCATCGCTGGTCGCAAGCGTCTGCATCTCCGCCCCGAGAGAGGAGACATCCACTGTCAGATATTGGTTGGTGATCCGCGTCAGGCTTGGCATCGAGCGTCCTCTTCAGTTTGCCTCCCGCGTCGGACCATATCCGCGCCCGCCGCCGAATTCCATCCGAAAGGCAGAGGACCTATTGCGGCTTGCCATTCTTCCAGGTGACGTTCTGGCCATAGAGCGGGATGGTCGAGATTGCCATCTTGGCTGATCCATCGGTCAGTTCGCGGGAATGCGCGAGATAGATCAGCGTATCGTTCGCCTTGTCGTAGATCCGGTTTACGACCAGCTTCTTCCAGATCAGCGACATGCCTGTCTTGAACACCTCGTCGCCACCCTTCGAAAGATCGATGTCGTCGATCTCGATCGGCCCCGTCTGACGGCAGGAAATGGAGTTGTTGGAGGGATCCTCAAACCAGTTGCCGTTCTTCACGCGGTCGATGACGCTTCGGTCGAAATAGGTGACGTGGCAAGTGACGCCCTTTACCTGAGGGTCGGCCACCGCGTCAATGACGATGTCGTTGCCGGTCCAGTCGACCCCGACCTTGCCGACCTGGTCGGCGGATGCTGTGCCGGCGCAAAGCCCGATGAGCGAGGCGGCGGCGAGCGCGATGCAGCTGTTTCTGGACATGACGATTCCCTGATGACATCCGCATCTAAGGTAAGTGCGGCCGATGTCTTTACAAGGAAGCCCTCACGCCTTCCTGCAGGTGCAGGCCTCGTATCCTTCCGATGTCAGCCTTCCGGGTTTCATGCCGATCAGACCAGGAATGGCATTCACAGCTGTGGCCCCGACGGCCTTTGCCATCGCAATCGCCGCATGCGCGCAGACGGCAGCGTCCTCGGCGGCATTGTGATGCGCAAAGCGCAAACCGAGATGCTCGGCGATCATGTTGAGCTTGTGCGACAGAAAATGCGGCCAGATCCGCTGGGCCATCTTCAAGCTGCAGAGATACGTCAGCTCCGGGTAGGATTGTCGATAGAGATCCAGGCTCGAGCGCCAAACGCTAAAGTCGAAAGCCGCATTATGCGCGATCATGGTCGCGCCTCGGAAGTCGTCGTGAAACTCGTCCATCACCTCCGGGAACTCCGGAGCGTCGTCGACATGCTCGGGCCTGATACCGTGAATGGCGATGTTCATGCGGGAGAACCGCATGTCTTTCGGACGGATCAGCCGCTCCTCGACGCGTGTGACCTTGCCGTCCTCGATCCACGCCAGCCCAACCGAACAGGCGCTGGCGCGTTGTTCGTTGGCCGTCTCGAAATCGATGGCGATGGTCTTCAAGTTACGTCCGCGATTCTGTGTGTGCAGACAGGTAGCCCTGTGAGACGCCTAAGGTAAACAGCGCAGCTTGACTTGAGCGCCACGATCAACGACTTTCCTGCCATGATCGGATCGAAAACCATTCTTGCAACGATGCATTTCACCACGGCCCACGCAGGGCTTGGGAAAGCATTGGCGCGTTAGCCGACCGATCAATCCCGAGAACCCTGCCGAGGTGAGCAGGGTTTTCGAAGCTTGCTCTCCTCATTCAAATTCAAGGAGAGCATTTTGAAAAATCCGGAAGAGAATTTACTGGACCGACAACCGGCCGCCTGCGGGGTGACTATCCGTGCCATGCGCGCCAGCGATATCGAAGCGGTGACGGCCTTTATCAACCTGCCCGGCTTTCGTCACGGCACGCTTCGGCTTCCCTTTCAGACGGTCGAGGAGACACGACAACGTTTCGAGAGCATGCCTCGGGGCAATGTCAGCGTGGTCGCCGAGCTCGACGGCAAGCCGGTCGGCGATGCCCACCTCATGCGCTACCAGGGGCGGCGCGGCCACGTGGCGAGCATCGGCATGGGCGTGCGTGACGACTTCACCGGCAGAGGTATTGGCAGCGCGTTGATGGAGGCAATTGTCGACACGGCCGACAATTGGCTCAACATCAAGCGGTTGGAGCTCACCGTCTATACCGACAACGCCGCTGCCATCGCCCTCTACGAGAAATTCGGCTTCGAGAAGGAAGGTCTGCTGAAGGCCTTCGGCTTCCGCGCTGGCGAATATGTCGATGCCTACACGATGGCACGTATCAAGTCGTAGAAGGGTGAGCGGGCTGCCGCCTCACCCGCCGATCAGGGCCAGCCACTCGTCCTCGTCCATCGTCTGGACGCCGAGTTCGCGGGCCTTGTCGAGCTTCGAACCGGCACCCGGCCCGGCAACAACGATATCGGTCTTCTTGGAGACGGAACCTGCAACCTTTGCACCGAGGCTTTCGGCCGTCGCCTTGGCCTCGTCGCGCGTGAACTTCTCGAGCGAGCCGGTGAAAACGACAGTCTTGCCGGCGACCGGGCTGTTCGAAGCAGCGACCTTCTCTGCCGCCAGGGGCGTGCCGTCATTGAGCTCAGCCAGAAGCCGCGAGATCACCTCGACATTGCGCGGCTCCTTGTAGAACTCGACAATGGCGCGCGCCATAATCTCACCGATGCCTTCGATGGCGTTCAGGTCGTTCCAGGCGTCACCGGAAAGCGGTGCTGCCTCCACCATCGCCGCCTCGAAAGCCTCATAGGTGCCATAGGAGCGTGCCAGCAGCTTCGCAGTCGTTTCGCCGACGTGACGGATGCCAAGCGCGTAGATGAACCGGTGCAGGGCAATGCTGCGCCGCTCATTGATTGCGGAATAGAGTTTGCCGACACTGACCTTGCCGAAGCCTTCGATGTTTTCCAATTTGGTCAGCGAGTTCGACTGCCGCTTCTCCAAAGTAAAAATGTCGGGCGCCGTTCGGATCTGCAGCGCCGGATCATCGCTCTCGAAGAAGAAGTCGACCTGCTTCGATCCCAGGCCTTCGATATCGAAGGCGTTGCGGGAGACGAAATGCTTCAGGTGCTCGGTGGCCTGCGCGCGGCAAATAAAGCCGCCAGTGCAGCGTGTGACCGAGTCCAGCTTGCCGGTCTTTTCGTTCTTCTCCCGCACTGCGTGGCTATCGCAGACCGGGCATTTTTGCGGGAAAGCGTATCGAACCGCCTCGGCGGGCCGCCTCTCCATCACGACGTCAAGCACCTGCGGGATAACGTCTCCCGCCCGCTGTACGATGACAGTGTCGCCGATCCTGATGTCGTGCCCGACTTCGCGGATGCGTTCGCCCGAATTGCCAATACCTTCGATGTAGTCGGCATTGTGCAAGGTCGCGTTGGTCACGACGACGCCACCGACGGTGATTGGCGTCAGCCGGGCAACCGGAGTGAGGGCCCCGGTGCGGCCCACCTGAATGTCGATGTTCTCGACGGTCGTGAAAGCCTGCTCCGCCGGGAATTTATGGGCTGTGGCCCAGCGCGGGCTGCGGGAGCGGAACCCAAGGCGAGCCTGCAGTTCAAGACTGTCGACCTTATAGACCACGCCATCGATGTCGTAGTCGAGGTCCGGCCGCTGGAGGCCGATCTCGTCGTAATGCGCCAGGATTTCGGTAACCGAATTCAGCCGCTTCATCAGCGGATTGACCGGAAAGCCCCAACTCTTGAACACCTCGACCATGCCGAACTGCGTGTCGGCAGGCATGTCCGATATCTCCCCCCAGGCATAGGCGAAGAACTTGAGCTTGCGGCTTGCCGTCACCTTGGCATCAAGTTGCCGCAGCGATCCGGCCGCCGTGTTGCGCGGATTGACGTAGGTCTGCTTGCCCTCCGCTTCCATCTGCTTGTTCAGGGCCTGGAAATCGCTTTTGGCCATGTAGACCTCACCACGTACTTCGACGATGGCAGGCGCACCAGCCGGCAGCGTCTGGGGAATTTCCTTGATCGTGCGGATATTCGCCGTGACGTTTTCGCCTGTCGTGCCGTCGCCGCGCGTTGCCGCGCTCACCATCCTGCCGTTCTCATAACGGATCGACATGGAGAGGCCATCGATTTTCGGCTCTGCCGTGAACGCGATCGATTCGTCCGGCAGCCGGCCCAGGAAGCGGTAGACGCTAGCCACGAAGTCCTGCACATCCTCCTGCGAGAAAGTGTTGTCGAGCGACAGCATGGGCCGCGCGTGCACGACCGGCGCGAAGGTTACGGAAGGCGCCGCACCGACGCGCCGCGATGGACTGTCCTCGCGGATGAGTTCCGGAAAGCGCGCTTCGATCGCATCGTTGCGCCGTTTCAGCGCATCGTATTCCGCGTCCGAAATCGCTGGACGGTCCTCGCCGTGATAGAGCTCATCGTTGCGGGCGACCTCCTTGGCAAGCCGCTCAAGCTCGGCGGCGGCATCCTCGATCGTCAGATCGTCTACGGCAACGGATTCGGTTGGCATACTGTTTCACTCCCTCGAACGGCGAGTCGTTTTAGCGCATCTTGCAAAGATGGAAAGAGCAGCAGAGCAGACATGTCGGGATCCAACCGTGGAGTGGGCGCTCGCGCTCCGGTCACGCGCCGGCAGCCACGCGGCGCATTCGCCGGTGGTCCCTTCCCGAGTTGCTTGCCGGCCTTCGCCGCTTCGGAGAGCCCACACGAATGCGGAACCTCACTTTGTTTTAGTTTGTGGCTCCGCATTCGCGTGGCCTTCAGCGTTCTCTCGGGGCATCCCTACCCCTACAGATGATCACCTCGCCTCGCTGCGTGACGGAACTCCGCCACTTGCACGGCTCGACCGAACCGGACATGGCTGTCCGGGGGAGGCTTGACAGGAGAGAACTTTGCCGGGGCTCTCATCCGAAAAGTCTGCAACTTTTCAGGAGACCCGGGATTCCCTCCACGGCTTTCACCTCCCTTGCCTTTCGCGCACGTCACGGTTCCGGCAAGGGCGCCGGCTCCCGCCTGCCCGCGAACGTCTCGCGAAACACTCCGGCGACGGAAGCGAACGGATTGTAGGCCTGACGTCGCTGAGTGGGGAAATGGATGCGTGCAAGTCATTGGAGAGATTGGCGTCATGGCGCCTATTCTTACACTGCCTGCCCTATCGAGGCTGAAGCGGACACCGCTCGCTTGTTTCTGGATCCTCGGGTCAAGCCCGAGGATGACGAAGGAGAGGCGGGAGCAAGGGTCTGAGGCAACCGTTGAATATGCCGCACCGAAAAAACGGGCAGCCGCATGGTGGAGGCCGGACGCTCGTTCGATCAATCCACGGCACGACGACATGTCGCCGACGTTCGATGCGCGCTCCTCGGCTTCGGATATGGCACCTTAAGCACACACTCACGGCCGTCATCCTCGGGCTCGACCCGAGGATCCAGACACAAGCAGGCGGTGATAGCCCCATAGCTCAATCGGTAACATGCCACCCTGGAAGACCGCCGCCCCCTTCGCGGGCGTGAAGCGGTGGCTACCCGTTCCCGGCAAGCAACCGCGCGGCAGCGGCCCTCGCCTCTTCGGTCACCGAGGCACCCGCCAGCATACGGGCGATTTCTTCCGTGCGATCGCCGGGCGCCATCGTCGCGACGCGAGTCGCGATCTTCTCGGAGCCTTCGGCGGCCGGGCCCTTCGAGATCAGGAGATGCGTTGCCGCCCGGGCGGCGACCTGCGGCGCATGCGTGACGGAAAGCACCTGGACTCGGTCGGAGAGCCGCTTCAGCCGCTGCCCGATAGCATCCGCGACTGCGCCGCCGACGCCGGTATCGATTTCGTCAAAGACAAGTGTCGGCGCAGAGCCGCGATCGGCAAGCGCAACCTTCAGCGCCAGCAGGAAGCGCGAAAGCTCGCCGCCGGAAGCTACCTTCATGATCGATCCCGGACGCGTTCCGGGGTTGGTCTGAACGTGGAATTCCACCACGTCGATACCTTCCGAGGTCGCGTCCTCCGGATTGGTGGTGATCTCCACCATGAACCGCGCCCGCTCGAGCTTCAGCGCCGGCAGCTCTGCCATTACGGCAGCGGCCAGCGCATCCCCGGCATGGTGACGCTTGTCGGAAAGCGTCCGCGCCGTTGCGTCGTAATTCGCCTTGGCAAGACCGACCTCTGCCTGGAGCTTGGCAAGCTTTTCCTCGCCTGCGTCAACATCGGCAAGATCGCTGATCATGCGGACCGCCAATGCTGGCAGTTCCGTCACCGGAACCGAATATTTGCGTGAGGC
Source organism: Rhizobium cauense (assembly GCF_019511525.1). Classification (GTDB taxonomy): domain Bacteria; phylum Pseudomonadota; class Alphaproteobacteria; order Rhizobiales; family Rhizobiaceae; genus Rhizobium; species Rhizobium cauense. Next base: position 117,534 of record NZ_JAEUAT010000015.1, read on the forward strand.
GGCGCGCAAGGCAAACAGGCGTTCCTCGACACGCTCCAACTCCTTCGGGTCGTATTCCGTCTTCCTGAGCGCAGCCTCGACTTCCATCTGGGCGTTGGAAAGCTGGTCCAAAGCAGCGTCGAGCAGAGCTACCGTATCTTCCAGCAGTCCCGGAGCTTCGTGGCTCTTGCGCTCCAGCCGGCGTACCAGCGAGGCGATATGCGGCACGGGAGAAGCATTGCCGTTCAGGAATTCGGAAGCTTCTGCGATATCACCCGCGATCCGCTCGGCCTTCATCATCTTCTGGCGGCGATCCGCAAGCTCGTCTTCTTCTCCGTCCTGCGGCGAAAGCTTTTCCAGTTCTTCGACGGAGGAGCGGAGATAATCCGCCTCCCGCGCAGCATTCTCCACCTTCTCGCGCTGCTTCTTCAGCGTCCGCTCGGTATCTCGCCAGATGCGGTAAAGGTTGGAAACGGCGGCAGCGTCTTCATTGGTGCCTGCGAAAGCATCGAGCAGAATCCGGTGCGCATGTGCATCGACCAGCGCTCGATCGTCGTGCTGGCCATGGATCTCGACCAGCATCTGTCCTGCCTGGCGCATCAGCTGAACGCTGAGCGGCTGATCGTTGACATAAGCCTTGGTGCGACCATCAGCGTTTTGAACACGGCGGAAAATCAGATCGCCGTCATCATCGATGCCATTCTCGCGCAGCAGCCTGCGGGCGCCGTGATCCGGGCCAACGTCGAAGACGGCCGTCACCTGCCCCTTGTCTTCGCCGTGGCGAACAAGGCCGCCATCGCCGCGACCGCCGAGGGCGAGCGACAGGCTATCGAGCAGGATGGATTTACCGGCACCGGTCTCCCCGGTCAGCACCGAAAGGCCGGTCTCGAAGGCAAGATCCAGCCGCTCGATCAGAACGATATCGCGGATCGAAAGCTGGATCAGCATTGGGCCTCAGGAACCGAGCAGGAGTTTCTTGCCTGCGGCAGCAATCCATGAGCCGGGGTTTTCACGCGGCTCGGTGCCACCACTCTTCAGCAGCTTGAAGGAGTCCGCGTACCACCGGCTATCCGGATAGTTATGGCCGAGAACCGCCGCTGCCGTCTGCGCCTCTTCGACGATGCCCATTGCGTAATAGGCTTCGACAAGGCGCGCCAGTGCTTCTTCGATCTGGTTGGTATTGGGATACTTCTCGACGACAGTGCGGAAGCGCGAGATCGCGGCGAGATATTCCTTGCGCTCCATGTAGTAACGCCCGACCTGCATTTCCTTGCCGGCCAGCTGGTCGCGCGCGAAACGGATCTTCGCCTGTGCGTCGTCGACATATTCGGAGTCCGGATAGTTGTCGATGACCGCCTGCATAGCCTCGACGGTCTTGGCCGCCGCGCGCTGGTCCTGCGTCACGTCAACGATCTGCTTCGAATAGCTGAGACCGATCAGATACTGGACGTAGGGAGCATCCTTGGACTTCGGATATTGCGCCATATAGCGGTTGCCCGAAGCAAGGGCATCATCCAGGCGGTTTTGACGATATTTGACGAAGGTGCTCATCACGAGCGCCTTGCGCGCCCATTCGGAGAACGGATTGTCGCGATCGATCGCGTCGAACTTGCGGGCCGCTTCGCTCATGTTGCCGGCCTTCATGTTCGCAAGGCCCTGGTTATACAGAACGTCCGGCGGATCACTATCGAGGCCGAGCTTGGTAATATCGATATCAGGGTCCGACTGGCATCCGGAAATTAAGGCACCTGCGCTCAGCACCAAGATCGATGCGAACAAAGCGCGCGCTGTCTTCATCATACTTTCAGACCCTGCATAACCCATCGGAACAATCCCAACGCTGCCATCCCTCAATGTCAGCCACGCCTTGCCGGCGTTTCTAGCCACAAATGTGCAGCCAGAGCAACGCAATGATGATGCATTAACGCATTTTTGTGGCGATGCCGGCCACAATCATCTGTTTTGCACCGAGAAAGCCGCAACTGTTGCCGCTAAACACCTGCCGCTAAACATCTATCGCAGAATCACCAACGCCTGCTTCTCATAAAGAAACCGCCCCCCGAAGGAGGCGGCCCTGGCCTAAAAGATGCGATGGAGGTCATGCCGACCAGGGAGCAAATTCCGGTGCGTTGACCCGGATGAAATCCCGGGGAGCAACACGCTGGCGCGGCGCAGACGTCTCGACCACTTCATAGGCGGTCGGGTCGCTGAGCAACGCCTTGAGAGCATTGGCATTCATCTTGTGGCCGCCGCGGTAAGAACGGTAGCAGCCGATAAAAGGAGCGCCGGCGAGCGCCAGATCGCCAACGGCATCGAGCGCCTTGTGGCGCACGAACTCGTCCTTGGCATAACGCAGGCCTTCAACGTTGATAACGGTATTGTCGTCCGAGATGACAACCGAATTCTCGAGCGAGGAACCGAGCGCGTGGCCCGAAGCCCAGAGACGCTCGACATCCCGCATGAAACCGAAGGTACGGGCGCGCGACAGCTCGGACTTGAATGTCGCCGCCGTCATGTCGCCTTCCCACTTCTGGCGGCCGATCAGCGGGCAATCGAAATCGATCTCGACCTCAAAGCGCATGCCGTCATAGGGGCGGAACTCGCTCCAGGAGCCACCATGCTCGATGCGAACCGGCTTGGTGATGCGGATGTAGCGGCGCTTCACGCCGAGCGATACCAGGCCAACCTGCTCGATCGCTTCGATAAAGGGCATCGAGCTGCCGTCCATGATCGGCATTTCTGCGCCATGAACTTCGATCAGGACGTTATCGAGGCCAAGCGCGTAGACAGCAGCCATGACGTGCTCGATCGTCGCGACCGAGCGCGCCGGCGAGAACCCAAGGACGGTGCAGAGATCGGTATTGCCAACCTGAGAAGACACGGCACGGTATTCGGAAACGTCGCCGTTCTCATGCATGCGATTGAAGACGACGCCAGAGTCAGCCTCTGCCGGGTTGAAGGTAATCGAAACGTCAGCACCGGAATGAACGCCGATGCCCGAAAGCGTGATCGGACGCGATACTGTCGTCTGAAAACCCAACATGCCAATAACCATAAATTTTGCCTTTACTATCCCCGGTGATCCGCAGCGGCTAACATGCCGAACCATCTGCCAGGGTTCATTTCACTCCGTCAAAAATCCCGCCGAGAGGCGCAAAAAGACGGTTTCGTGACCACATACATACGTGCGCCCGGCTTCCAATCCAAATCACTGTTTCTTTCGCATTGTTACGAAAGCATGTCGTTGAAATTACAACGCAATATGCACCAGATCTGACCCTCTGAAACGAGAAGGCCCGGGAGTGTGCTCCCGGGCCTTTTTATAGCGATTCCGTGCCTGCCTCAGTTCGATTGCCGGCGCAGGAAAGCAGGAATTTCAAGCTGATCGTCTTCCTGCATCATCCGAGCCTGCGGAACGCTGCGGCCCTGATCGTCGAGATTTCCACGGCGCGGTGCATAGAGGCTCGCTTCCGGAGAAAGCGGGCGGCGCTGCTGCGATGCCGCGGCCGGAGCCGACGTCATTTCCGGAGCAACCTCCTCCTCGCGGCGACCAAGCGAGTTGGTGATCCGCTTCAGGAGGCCCATCGGACCACGCTCTTCGTGGGCATGAGACGGAGCTGCCGGCTGCGAGCGGTGATCGATCTCTGCCTGTACTACCGGTGGAAAGTCTTCCACCTTCGGCATGCGAACGGCCTGCTGAGCAGCCATCGGCTGCTGCATGACAGGCGCCGGCTGGCTCATGATCGGCTGCGGAGCCGGCTGGCTGATGACGGGCGCATGAACCGGAGCCTGCTGTATCGGGGCTGGGCGAATGATCGGCGCGGCCTCAGGAGCAGCAAAGATCTTGCTCTGCGGACGGAAGGCTTCCTGCGGAGCAGGCTGCTGGTGAACCGGAGCTGCCGCGCGCGGAGCGTGGATCTCGAGCTCACGCTCCATTTCGGCTTCTGCCGTACGGATTGCCTGCGCGACCGTGTCGACCGGCTTGGGGGCCTGCTGCATGACCGGTGCAGGCTGAACTGCGGCCGGCGCCTGAGCAACGGCCGCGGAAGGACGCACGACTGGCTTGGCCGCGGGCTGGAAGGTCTTGCCTGCCGCCGCGTTGATGGCACGGTCGATACCGGTCGCAACAACGGAGACGCGGATGATGCCTTCGAGCGATTCGTCGAACGTCGCGCCGAGGATGATGTTGGCATCCGGATCGACTTCCTCGCGGATACGCGTCGCAGCTTCGTCGACTTCGAAGAGGGTAAGGTCGCGACCGCCGGTAATGGAGATCAGGAGACCCTGCGCACCCTTCATCGAGGTTTCGTCGAGGAGCGGGTTGGCGATCGCAGCTTCAGCAGCCTGCATCGCGCGGCCCTGGCCGGACGCTTCGCCTGTACCCATCATCGCGCGGCCCATTTCGCGCATGACCGAGCGGACGTCGGCGAAGTCGAGGTTGATGAGACCTTCCTTCACCATCAGGTCGGTGATGCAGGCAACGCCCGAGTAGAGAACCTGGTCAGCCATCGCGAAAGCGTCGGCAAACGTTGTCTTGTCGTTGGCGATGCGGAAGAGGTTCTGGTTCGGGATGACGATCAGCGTGTCGACCGACTTCTGCAGCTCTTCGATGCCGGCTTCCGCCAGGCGCATACGGCGTCCGCCTTCGAAGTGGAAGGGCTTGGTAACAACGCCGACGGTCAGGATGCCCTTGTTCCGGGCTGCCTGAGCGACAACCGGAGCAGCGCCCGTACCCGTGCCGCCGCCCATACCGGCGGTAACGAAGCACATGTGCGTGCCGTTCAGGTGATCGATGATTTCATCGATGCACTCTTCGGCAGCCGCACGGCCGACTTCCGGCTGCGAACCGGCACCGAGACCTTCGGTGACATTGGCGCCGAGCTGGATGATTCGCTCTGCCTTCGTCATCGTCAGGGCCTGGGCATCCGTGTTGGCGACGACGAAATCGACACCCTGGAGGCCCGCGGAAATCATGTTGTTGACAGCGTTGCCGCCGCCGCCGCCGACACCGAACACGGTGATACGCGGCTTAAGCTCAGTGATATCCGGCTTTTGCAGCTTGATAGTCATGTTACCGTTCCTTCTCTTTATGGCCGCATCGCCACGCCGGCCAATTCACTCAATTGTCAGAAGCTTTCTTTCAGCCACTGCCCCATGCGGGCAAAGCGGCTGGTATTTCCCCCAAGCGACATGAGCAGACCGCTCTGTGACGCATGTGTTTCCTGGTCCGCGACCTGCGGGTAGATCATCAGGCCGACAGCGGTCGAAAAGGCGGGGCCTTTCGCTGCGGTCGGCAGGCCCGAGACACCCATCGGACGACCGATTCGGACGTTGCGGGCAAGAATGCGACGCGCAACTTCGGCAAGGCCGGTCAGCTGGCTCGCACCACCCGTCAGCACGACGCGCTTGCCGACGATCGGGCTGAAGCCCGAGCGCTGGATGCGGTCGCGGATCAATTCCATCGTTTCCTCGATACGAGCGCTGACGATGCGCGACACCAGGGCGCGCGGCACCTGCGTCGGCAGGTCGCGTTCGTCTTCGCCGATCGGCGGGATCGAGATAAGTTCGCGTTCGTCCGAGGAGTTCGGCATTGCGGAGGCGTGAACGACCTTGAGGCGTTCGGCATCCTCGATCCGGGTCGAAAGACCGCGGGCCAGATCGGTGGTGACGTGATGGCCACCGAGGCTGACGGCATCCGTGTGCACCAGCTTCCCCTCTGCAAAGACCGAAATCGTCGTCGTTCCACCGCCCATGTCGATCGCCGCGCAGCCAAGCTCGACCTCATCATCAACAAGAGCGGCCAGACCCGAAGCGTACGGTGTTGCAACGATTCCCTCAACAGAGAGGTGCGCGCGATTAACACTCAACTCGAGATTCTTAAGCGCAGTGCGTTCAGCAGTGACGACGTGCATATCGACGCCGAGGACGTCACCATACATAGACAGCGGATCGCGAATGCCGCGTTCGCCATCCAACGAGAAGCCGGTCGCCAACGAATGCAGGACCGCGCGATCCTGGCGTAGCGACTGCTGGCAGGCTGCCGACAGAACCTTCTTGAGATCGTTCAGCTCAACTTCCTGACCACCGAGGTCGATGGTTGCAGTGTAGATATCGCTTGTCAGACGGCCCGCCGTGACATTGACGATCAAGCTCTCGACGGTCAGGCCGGCCATGCGCTCGGCCGCGTCGACTGCAAGGCGGATCACGCTCTCAAGCGCATCGAGGTCGGAAATCGCGCCTGTCTTGATGCCGCGTGAGCGCTGATGGCCGATCCCGATGATTTCAATGTTGTGCGTACGACCGGGCAGCACCTGACTTTCCTCGCGAGGCGTCAGGCGTCCGATCATGCAGACGACCTTCGTCGATCCGATGTCCAGCACCGAAACGACATGGGACCGCTTCGACGAAAGCGGCTTCAGGCGCGGCAATCCGAAATGGGACGAACCGAACAAGCTCATATATTTTGCCCCGCCTTCTTCAAATCCTTGGTCCGCTGATCGAGTACGAGCTGCCGACGCTCCATTGCTTCCGGCGTCAACTGAATTGCGGTCCGGTCGGTAAGCCTCAGATCGACGGCCGCGATATCGCGCTCCAGAAGATCCTGCTCCTTCATGAACTTCGACAGCCGCGCCAAAGCGAGATCGACGTCGTCTTCCGGCAACTTCACAGCAACGCCGTTGTCCATGTGCAGATCCCAGCGACGACCCGAAACCCAGACGTAAGCCTTCACCCGCGCCTTGATCTCCGGCCAGTTCGCGAATTCAGCCTCGAGCGAAGTTGCAGCAACTTCAGCACCACGACCGACCACCAGCGGCAACTGTGAGAACTTGTTGTCGCGAAGCGGAGCGATGACGGAGCCACCCTTCTCCACGAGTGACAATTCCTGGCCATGCTGCCAGATCGCGTAGGCCTGACGCTCCTTGAGCTTCACCTCGATCGTCTTCGGATAGATCTTGCGAACCTCTACGTTCTCGACCCAAGGAAGCCTGGCGATCTTCTGACGCGCCGCATCGACATCAAGCGCAACAAGCGACGTCGTACCGTCCAGCCCGAGCAGCTGCAGGATCTCGATCTCGGAGGTCTCCGAGTTCCCGGACACCTTCACATCATCGATCGCAAAGCCAGCAGCAGTCGTCGTCGCCTGCGCAACCGCTTCCGTGTGCCCGCCAAGTGACATGCCGTAGAGGCCGGTCGCAGCGAAGAAGGCCAGAGCGGAAATAGTTCCAGTGTGCACCGGAATATGAATGCGACCACTGCCAAGACTGACGAGGAAACGCACCACTCGACGCAGCGGACGCGGCAACACCAGCCGCCCCTCACCTTCGGGATACGAAGGCTCAGCGTGATGACTTGGGCGCCCTATCCTTTTGACCGTCACCGAGAACAAGAAGCGTCCTCCACCATCCAACGGAGAAATTCACCAAACGAGTAGCCGGCATGACCAGCCATTTCGGGCACCAGGGAGGTTGGCGTCATTCCAGGCTGAGTATTGATTTCCAGCCAGATGACTTCGCCATCTTCAGAGAAGCGATCGTCGTAACGGAAGTCTGAGCGACTGACGCCACGGCAACCAATTGCTTGATGCGCCCTTAACGCCAATGATTGTATTTTTTGGTAAATATTCGGTGAAATTTCCGCAGGAATGACGTGTTTCGAGCCACCCGCGACGTACTTGGCATCGTAATCGTAAAAGCCATGCCCCAACGGCACAATCTCGGTTACACCCAGCGCGCGATCGCCCATGACGCCGCAAGTCAGCTCGCGACCATGGATGTAGCGCTCAACAAGAACCTCTTCGCCATAGCGCCACTCCGGAGAGCTGATGATCTGCGGCGGATGGGACTGATCCTCCTGAACGATGACCACACCGAAGCTGGAGCCCTCGCGCACAGGCTTCACAACATAAGGCGGCTTCATCGGATGCTCAGCCGGAAAAGCGAATCGATTGATCACCGCAGATTGCGCAACCGGGACGCCGGCGGCGGCGGCGACGCCCTTGGCCTTGTCCTTATCCATGGCGAGCGCCGAAGCCAGCACGCCCGAATGCGTGTACGGGATCTCAAGATACTCAAGGATGCCTTGAATTGTCCCGTCCTCGCCGTAGGGGCCGTGCAGGGCATTGAAGACGACGTCCGGCCGCAATGCCGCGAGCTTGGCGGACACATCGCGATCGACATCAATGCGCGTCACCTGGAACCCTTCGGCCTCGAGGGCGTCAGCGCACGCCGTCCCGGAAGAAAGGCTTACCGGCCTCTCCGAGGAAAATCCGCCCATCAGGACAGCGACATGCTTGCGACTCATCAACACCCCCAAAAAATAACCTGCACTTTGAGTTCCGACGCTTGCACCAAGCTTGTTTCCTGCCCGAATCTCGCTCGATGATGCAGGTGTATTAGTGCCTGATTATGGTTAATGAAGTGTTTACTTTCGTTAATTTTTGCCTCTGACGGTCATCCCGACGGAACCGCACCGGACGAGAAGAAACCAGCAACGCCAGGGCATAGCGCACGGGAATTCATCAAGACGTTGAGCCAGCTCGAGACTTCCTGGAACGTTAACTTCCCGACGAGACGCGGCGCGATCGACGATCGAAATCCGCTTCAAGGTATCCGCTATTGGTGATTCTGATCGAGTAAAGTGAGGGCGGCGGAAAAATGCAAAGCACGCTAATCTTTTTTCCGTTTCTTACGCGATTGGCATTTGCGCCGAATTAAAATTGCGTTAAGAGCCGCTGGCCTCCCAAGGCACAGGTACAATCCCGATTGGAATGAAAATGTCAGACGCGATATCCAGAGTATCGCCGACTCCCGCTTCATCGAACAGTGCGCAGGTCAACTCGCCGGCGCGCGTTCTGATCGCGAGCCTTGTCGGCACCACGATCGAGTTCTTCGATTTCTATGTATATGCAACGGCAGCCGTGTTGGTTTTCCCGACGCTGTTCTTCCCGAACAGCGACCCGACGACCGCGCTGCTTGCATCCTTTGCGACTTTCTCCATCGCCTTCTTCGCCCGCCCGCTTGGCGCCGTGGTCTTCGGCCATTTCGGCGACAGGATCGGCCGCAAGACGACACTCGTCGCCGCCTTGCTCACCATGGGCATCTCGACGGTTGTGATCGGTCTTCTGCCGTCCTACGAATCGATCGGCGTCCTCGCGCCGCTGCTGCTCGCCATTTGCCGTTTTGGCCAAGGCTTCGGCCTCGGCGGGGAATGGGGCGGCGCCGTGCTGCTCGCGACAGAAAACGCGCCGGAAGGCAAGCGCAGCTGGTACGGGATGTTCCCGCAGCTTGGCGCGCCGGTGGGCCTGTTCCTCTCCTCCGGGATCTTCTGGCTGCTGCTGCAGGTCATGTCTCAGGATGCACTCCTGAGCTGGGGCTGGCGCGTACCATTTATCTCGTCCATCCTGCTCATCGTCATCGGTCTGTGGGTCCGCCTTTCGATCACCGAAACGCCGGCCTTCCAGAAGGCGATCGACAAGCAGGAGCGCGTTGCCGTCCCGGTTGCCGAACTCTTCCGCAAGCACAAGCGCAGCCTGTTCCTCGGCACCTTCGTGGCTCTCGCGACTTTCGTGCTGTTCTACATCGGCTCCGCTTACCTGCTGTCCTACAACGTCAAGGTCCTGAAGATCCCGTTCCTGGACGCGCTCGAAATCCAGATCATCGGTTCGGTCGCCTTCGGCATTTTCATCCCTGTTGTCGGCAAGCTCGCCGAGCGGTTCGGACGTCGCGAAATGCTGATCCTCACCACTATCCTGATCGGTATCTTCTCGTTCTTCCTGCCCGGCCTGATGACCGGCGGCGAAGGCAGCATCGTGGTCTTTGCGATCGTCGCCATGGCACTGATGGGCATGACCTACGGCCTGATCGGCACGGCTCTCGCCGCGCCCTTCCCGACGGCCGTGCGCTACACCGGATCGTCGATTACCTTCAACCTTGCCGGCATCTTCGGCGCTTCGCTGGCGCCCTACATCGCCACCTGGCTGCAGGCAAACCACGGCATGCAGTATGTCGGCTACTATCTCGGCCTTTCCGCCGTCATCACATTGATCTGCATCCTGGCTTCCGGCCGCGACGAAGTCTGATCATCGAAACAGCGCAGTTCGAAGGGCCGCGACAGGCAATGTCGCGGCCCTTTTTGTTGTTGTCTGTTAACGCCTTGCTTCTAGATTTTCTGAAACAAGGAGAGCCCGATGCTGACAAGACGATTATTGCTCACACAAGGGTTCAGCGCCGGAATCTCGCTTACACTGCCGTCAATAGGACGCACAGCCAGCGTTCCGTCCACCGATGTCACCTTCCTTGTCATCAACGATGTCCATGCATGCCGGTTCGGAGACGGGCTAAGCCCAAACTGCCAGGAAGAAGGCAAGACCGACGCGAACCTGCTCCGGCACATTCTCGCGTTGAACAACATTCATCACCAGACTTGGCCCACGGAAGTCGCCGGCAAGCCAAGCGGCCTCTCGCTGGCTGGACAGCCGATTGCAATGCCGCAGGGCATCATCGTCTGCGGCGATGTCACGGACGACGGTGGCGGTCAAACGGCAGAATTCGCGGAAGGGTCGCAGCTGCTACAGTTTTCCCATCGCTATCAGCAGGGACGTGGACCTGATCACGTGCACTTTCCCGTTTATGTCGGCCTAGGCAACCACGATCTCGATCAGGACGGGCGCCCGCCTCAGGTCGACTGGTACCGGGACGAACTGCGCGACTATGTGCGGATGAACCACAAGCCGAGCGTATTCTTCAAGCCGGTAGTACCGGCCGACAACTACGACGAAGCCTCGGACAATTATTCCTGGAACTGGGGCGGCCTTCACCTGATCCAGGCGCAGCGTTACGGTGGGGACAATACCAAGGGCGCCGCAAGCAGCCTTGATTGGATGAAGCGCGATCTCAAGACCTACGCCTCCGATGGACGCCCGGTAGTCATCTTCCAGCACTACGGTTGGGATCCGTTTTCATTGGAGCGCTGGGATCCGGAGAAGACAACATTCACCGCCAATGGCAGCGGCGCGCCCCATTGGTGGGGTGAATCAGAACGTCAGGAACTTCTCGCAACCCTCGAAGGCTACAACGTAATCGGGATTTTCCATGGCCACGAGCACGACACGCCGATGGTCTATCGGGTCGACAAGCTGGACGTCTTCAAAGCGAAAGCCGCCTTCATGGGCGGCTTCTGCCTTGTCCGGGTGACAAGCAACACGATGGATGTGGCAATCGGCGAAGCCAGTGACGACAGGGGCGGCGTGGCCTTCTCCGCTGCCTTCAGCAAGCGCTTCGGCTGAGGATTACTCGCTGGTTACGCCCTGGAAGGGGCGAACCTCGCGCCCTGGCATGAACACGCCGAGTCGCTTGATTTCCCACTCGAGCTTGATGCCGGAATTCTCGAAGACCTCCCGGCGAACCTGTTCGCCGAGGTATTCGAGGTCATATCCCGTCGCCTGCCCCATGTTGATCATGAAGTTGCAGTGAAGTGACGACATCTGCGCGCCACCGATCACCAGACCGCGGCATCCCGCTTCGTCGATCAGCTTCCACGCGGAATGTCCTTCCGGGTTCTTGAAGGTCGAGCCGCCTGTCTTCTCGCGGATCGGCTGAACCGTTTCGCGATGGCTGCGCACGGCATCCATCTCGGCGCGGATCTTAGAACGATCCTCGCTATATCCTTCGAAGAGTACGGACGTGAAGATCAGATCGCTCGGTACCGACGAATGGCGGTAGGAATAGCCCATATCCGCATTCGACAGCACATGTTTGTTGCCCTTGCGGTCGATGGCGGAGACTTCGACGAGCCGCTCGCGCGTCTCACCCCCGTTGGCGCCAGCGTTCATCCGTGCCGCGCCGCCTATGCTGCCGGGAATGCCATAGTAGAAATGAAAGCCGCCGATGCCGTTGTCCATTGCCATGGCTGCGACGTGCTTGTCCGGGCAGATCGCACCGGCGCGAATGCGGTTCTCGCCCGCCAGCTCGACGGAGCCGAAGCCCTTGGCCGAAAGCCGCAGCACAACGCCTGGAATGCCGCCATCACGCACCAGAATATTGGAGCCGACGCCCACGACCGTAATCGGCACCTCCTCAGGCAGAAGCTGGAGGAAGGCAATGAGATCGGCCTCGTCGTGCGGCTGGAACATCAGCTCGGCCAGACCACCGGCATGAAACCACGTGACACGGTCCATCGGCGCATCCGGCGTGATCCTCCCGCGGATGTCCTTTACACCGTCGCCAAGCGACGCAAGAAGCTTTTCCCCATTCACCTGTTTCATGCAGATATTCCCGAAAGGCTTTCCAATTGCTTGGGCAGCGCTGCCGCCCAGTACGTAATACTCCCAGCCCCCAACAGAACCACAAAATCGCCCGGCTTTGCAATCTCTGCGACCATTTCAGGCAAAAGCTCTGGGGATGACAGGAAGCGGGCATCGCGGTGACCGCCGGATTTGATCCTCGATACGAGCGTCTCCGAGTTCATGCCCTCGATGGGATCCTCGCCAGCGGCATAGACCGGAGCAAGGAAAATGCTGTCCGCGTCGTTGAAGCAGGAAGCGAACTCCTCGAACAGGCTGGATAGCCGTGAATAGCGATGCGGCTGATGAACTGCGATCACGCGGCCCTTGCAGGCCTCACGCGCAGCCCGCAGCACCGCCTTGATCTCGACCGGATGGTGGCCGTAGTCATCGAAGATCTGAACGCCATTCCATTCGCCGGTCAGCGTGAAGCGGCGCTTGACGCCGCCGAAGGAGGCCAGCCCCTTGGCGATGTCCTCGCTCGACATGCCGAGACGGTTTGCAACGGCGATCGCCGCGGTGGCATTGGAGATGTTGTGACGCCCAGGCATCGGCATCACAAGATTGTCGAGCCTGATGACCTGCCCGGTCCGCCGGCGACGGATCTCCACGTCGAAGATCGAACGCGGACCATCAATGCGGACATTCATGAAACGCACATCGGCCTGCGGATTCTCGCCGTAGGTAACGATCTTGCGGTCCTCGATACGGCCGACCAGCGCCTGAACTTCCGGATGGTCGAGGCATAGCACGCCAAAGCCGTAGAAGGGCACGTTCTCGACGAACTGGCGGAACGCGGCGCGCACGGCATCAAAGTTGCCGTAGTGGTCAAGATGCTCCGGGTCAATGTTGGTGATCACAGCAACATCGGCGGGAAGTTTCAGGAACGTACCGTCGGATTCGTCGGCCTCCACCACCATCCATTCGCCCTCGCCCATACGGGCATTGGTGCCGTAGGCGTTGATGATGCCGCCGTTAATGACGGTCGGGTCGAGGCCGCCTGCTTCCAGCAGGGTCGCCACCAGCGACGTGGTCGTGGTCTTGCCGTGCGTACCACCGATCGCGATCGCATTTCGGAAACGCATCAGCTCGGCAAGCATCTCCGCGCGGCGCACGACCGGCAGCAGCTTTTCGCGCGCCGCCACGAGTTCCGGGTTGTTTTTCTTGATCGCGGTTGAGACCACCACCACTTCGGCATCGCCGAGGTTCTCGGCCTTGTGGCCGACGAAGACTTCAATGCCCTTGTCGCGCAGGCGTTGCACGTTGGCGCTGTCGGCCTGATCCGATCCCTGCACGCGATGGCCGAGATTGTGGAGCACCTCGGCAATGCCGCTCATGCCGATGCCGCCGATGCCGATGAAATGAACGAGGCCGATGGCCTTCGGCATTTTCATGCGCGTTTCCCCTTGAACTCTGCAATTGTACGTCGTGCCGCAATAGCCTCAACCATGTCGGCAAGCAAGTTCGCAGCGTCGGGTTTGCCCGCCTGCTTGGCCGCAGCAGCCATACGAGCGAGCTTTTCCGGATCGTTCATGACATGAGCCAGGATCGACGCGATCTTCTCGGAAGAGAGTTCGGCCTGAGCGATGACCTTGGCGCCGCCGGTCGCGGCAAGCGCCGCGGCATTGGCCGCCTGGTCATGATCCAGTGCATGCGGATAAGGTACCAGGATCGCCGGACGCCCGATCACCGATATTTCCGAAACCGTCGAGGCGCCTGAACGGCAGATCACAAGGTGTGCCGCGGCAAGTCGTTCGGCCATGTCGGTAAAGAACGGCGCGATGTCTGCTCCCATCTGCAATTGCGCGACGCAGCCGGCAACCATATCCATGTCTTCGGGCCGCACCTGCTGCGTCACGCGCAACCGGCCGCGCAATTCGTCATCAAGAAGGCTGATCGCCGTCGGCATCGCCTTGGAGAAATATTGCGCGCCCTGGCTGCCGCCGAAGACGACCAGATTAAAGGGCTCGCCGGCGCGGGAAGGTGCATAGGGCGCTTCTGCTGCCGCGATGATCGCGGGGCGTACCGGGTTGCCGGTCGTTACCGTCTTATCGGGAAACTGGCCGCCGCTTTCAGGCAGGAAACCACCGGCAATCGCCTGAACACGACTGGCAAGCGCCTTGTTGGCGCGTCCCATCACCGCATTCTGCTCATGAATCATCGCGGGCACGCCGAGGCGCGTGGCAGCGAGCAGCGGCGGCACGGTCGGATAGCCACCGAAGCCGACGACGACTGTAGGCTTCAGGCGGGCGATCAACTTCTTGGCCGCGCGCATCCCGCTCCACAATGTCCACAGCGAGCGCGCAACCGCCACTGGATTCTTTGAGGCAATCGTCGCCGACGGGACGACGTGAATCTCCTCGGCAGGGAATTTGCCGGCGTACCGTTCAGCGCGGCTGTCGGTGACGAGATGCACGGAATATCCGCGTTCCTTCAGCTTGTAGGCCAAGGCCTCCGCAGGGAACACATGGCCACCGGTTCCCCCGGCGGCAAGCAGGACGATGCCTTTGCTCATAAACTCTTACTCCGCCGGCATACCGTGCGCGACACGGAAGAGGCTCCGATCCTGCGCACGCTTTTCCGGCCTATGACGCGTCAAGGCGAGGATAAACCCGGCAGTGACGCAGATAGCGACCATGGACGAACCGCCGTAGGAAATCAGCGGCAAGGTCATGCCCTTTGCCGGCAGCAGTTCGAGATTGACGCCCACGTTGATGATCGACTGTATGCCGATCTGCAGCACGAGGCCAGCGACTGCGAAGCGGTTGAAGTCGTTCCGTTCCTTGTAGGCGTGCGAGAGACCACGCAGCACAAGGACGGAAAACAGCGCCACGAGCGCCATGCAGAAGACGATTCCGAACTCTTCCGCCGCGACCGAGAAAATGAAGTCGGTATGCGCGTCGGGAATGATGCGTTTGACGATGCCCTCGCCCGGTCCCTGGCCGAACCAGTCACCACGGATGATGGCTTCGCGCGCCGTATCGATCTGGAAGGTGTCACCTTCACCTGTGAGGAACTTGTCGATGCGCAGCGCCACGTGCGGAAACACATAGTAGGCGCCGACGAGGCCCCCGACGCCACCCGCGCCGAGGATGATGATCCATATCCACGGCATGCCGGCCATGAAGAACATCCCACCCCAAACCGCTGTCGTCAGGATCGTCTGTCCAAGATCCGGCTGTGCGACAAGAAGGGCAGCGACGATGCCGAAGAGGATAATTGCGAAGAGGTTACCCGGTATTTCCGGCTGCCGGGCATGCTCGGCAAACAGCCATGCGCAAACCACGACGAATGCGGGCTTCATGAATTCCGATGGCTGGATCGAGATCCCGGCCAACGTGACCCAGCGGCGAGAGCCCTTGACCTCGATGCCAAAGAACAGGGCCAGCAACATCATGGCGAGAGCAGCGATCAGAAGGATGATTGCGGTACGTCGAACCTGGCGAGGCGTCAGAAACGAGAGCCCGATCATGACGCCGATCGAAGGGATCATGAACGCCGCGTGTCGCTTGACGAAGTGGAACGGCTCCAGTCCAATACGTTCGGCGACCGCGGGCGAAGCGGCAAACGACAACATGAAGCCGATGCCCATCAGGAAGATGAACATCGCCAGGAAAAAGCGGTCGATGGTCCAAAACCAATCGGCCAGAGGCCCACGTTCCGCGCGGCTTACCATGTTATTTATCTCCTGTTGCCGAACCTATCAGCATGGTGATTCCTTCGAGCGCTGCCACATGGCTGACAAATGCATCGCCCCTGACTTCGAAGTTCTTATATTGGTCGAAGCTTGCGCAAGCCGGGGATAACATCACGGCAAGCGGGCCATTCTCATCCTTCTCGGCATCAGCAGCGGCGTGCGCGACGGCACGCTCCAGCGTGCCGGAAATCTCGTAAGGCACGGCCTCGCCGAGCGTTGCGGCAAATTCGGCCGCGGCTTCACCGATTAGGTAGGCTTTGGCAATCCGCGGGAAGAAGCCGGTAAGCGAGGTGATGCCTCCAGCCTTCGGCAGCCCACCGGCAATCCAGTAGATGCGGTCATAGCTCGACAATGCGGGAGCGGCCGCATCCGCATTGGTGGCCTTGGAATCGTTTACGAAGACGACATTTCCGCGACGTCCGACAGGCTGCATCCGATGCTTGAGGCCAGGGAACGATGCAAGTCCGGCACGGATCTCGTCCTCGGACACACCAACCGCCAGGCAGGCTGCAATCGCGGCTGCGGCGTTCTGCGCATTGTGGCTGCCGCGCAGTGTCTGTATCCCCTCAAGGTCGACGATCGCGCGCACGGCACCAGCGGCTGCGCGCATGAGCCTGCTGCCCTCGGCGTAGATGCCATCCGCAAGAGGGTGCCGCCGGGAAATCCGGATCACCTTGCCACCTGCCCGCTCGATACTATCGGCAACAATCTGGCAATAGCTGTCGTCCACGCCAATGACGGCCACGCCGCTACCGGCAACCAGCCGTTCCTTGACGTCGGCATAGTGCTGCATCGTGCCGTGACGGTCGAGGTGATCCGGTGTCAAATTGAGCAGGATACCGGCAGATGGATTGAGCGTCGGCGCGAGGTCTATCTGGTAGGACGAGCATTCAACGACGTAGAAGCGCCCATCCTTCGGCGGATCAAGTGTCAGCACCGCCGTACCAATGTTGCCGCCAAGCTGTGTGTCGCGTCCGCTGGACTTCAGAATGTGCGCGATCAGGGCCGTCGTCGTCGACTTGCCGTTAGTGCCGGTGATAGCGATGAACGGGCAATCCGGCGCATGCGCCCGTCGTTCCCGCACAAAAAGCTCCACGTCGCCGACGATATCGACACCTGCAGCACGAGCGAGATCCACCGTCCAATGCGGTTTCGGATGCGTCAGGGGAACGCCCGGCGAAAGCACGAAGAGCGACTGCACACTCCAGTCGATCGTGCGCAGATCAGCAGTGTGGATGCCCTCGGCGGCAGCTTTCGTGACGCTATCTGGATTATCGTCCCATGCCGTCACGTCGGCACCGCCCAGCTTCAGAGCGCGCGCCGTGGCAAAGCCGGAACCGCCGAGCCCGAACAGCGCGACCTTTTTTCCTGACAGCGTCGTAACGGGAATCATCGCCGCCTCACCGAAGCTTCAGGGTGGAGAGGCCAAGCAGGGCGAGACCGACCGCGATGATCCAGAAGCGGATCACCACCTGGCTCTCCGTCCAGCCCTTCTTCTCGAAATGGTGGTGAATCGGGGCCATCAGGAAGACACGCCGACCGGTCATCTTGAAGAAGCCGACCTGAATGATAACCGAGAGCGTTTCCATCACGAACAGACCGCCAATGATCGCCATGACGATCTCGTGCTTGGTGGCGACCGCAACGGTACCGATCGTTCCGCCAAGCGCCAGCGAGCCAGTGTCGCCCATGAAGATAGCCGCGGGCGGCGCATTGAACCAAAGGAAGCCGAGACCGGCACCGATGACTGCCCCGAGAACCACCGACAGCTCGCCGGTACCAGGCACAAAGTTGATTTGCAGGTAGTTCGCGAACACGGCGTTACCGGCGAGGTAAGCAATCACGCCGAAGGACGCTGCGGCAATCATGACGGGGACGATGGCAAGTCCGTCGAGACCATCCGTGAGGTTCACGGCGTTGCCCGCGCCGACGATCACGAAGCCGCCGAAGGCGACAAACATGATGCCGAGATTCATCATGAAATCCTTGAAGAAGGGAAACGCGACCGATGACCCGAATGTCGAGCCCGCGGTTCCCGAGGCCAGTGCCGTGCGCATCATGAAATAGACCGCAATACCGGCGATCACGAACTCGATGCCGAGGCGCGCTTTACCGGAAAAGCCCTTATGGCTCTGCTTGGTGACCTTCAGATAGTCGTCGTAGAAGCCGATCGCCCCGAAACCGAGCGTGACGAGCAGCGTCGCAACGACATACACGTTTGAAAGATCCGCCCACAGCAAGGAAGAGCCGACGATCCCGGCGAGGATCATCAGGCCGCCCATGGTCGGCGTACCGGCCTTCTTGAAGTGCGTCTGCGGGCCGTCAGCACGGATCGGCTGCCCCTTGCCCTGGCGAACGCGCAACGAGTTGATGATCATTGGACCAAAGAGGAAGACGATGAAGGCGGATGTAAACAGAGAGGCGCCCGTGCGGAAGGTAATGTACCTGAACAGATTCAAGAATTTCAGGTGTTCCGACAGTTCGACAAGCCAAATCAGCATTCAGGGCCCCTTGTTTACCCGCTCAAAAATCGCGTTGCGTGTCGGCAAATGGCGGGAATTTGTCAAGGAGCGCGGCGACGATCTTGCCGAAACCGATGCCCAGTGACGATTTTACCATCAGCACGTCGCCAGCCGCGACAGCGTTCAATACATATTCTGCAAGTTCCTCGGTCTTCTCGTAGTGGACGACCTGCACGCTCTCCGGGAGCGATTCCTTCAATGCAGCCATTTCGGGGCCGGCGAGCCAGACGTGCTCGATACCGGAGGCAAGCAGCGGCCCCGCCAGATCCGAATGGACCCTCTGCGCGTAGTCTCCCATCTCAAGCATATCGCCAAGGACCGCGATGCGGCGCCCAACGCCCGTGGGCATGGAACTCGCAAGCACAGCGATCGCCGCCCGCATGGACGCCGGATTGGCGTTGTAGCTCTCGTCGATGACCGTGAAGGCACCGCGGTCGATCGCAAGTCGATGGCGGCGCCCCCTGCCCTTCTCCGGCTGGAGCGTCGCAAGCGCACCGATCGCCTGCCTCATATCGGCACCGACGAGCGTCACAACCCCAAGGGCTGCCAATGCATTCTCTGCAATATGGCGGCCCGGCGCGCCGATCGCGACTTCCTTGGTATCGCCGTCGATGGTGATCCAAAGCGTCGAACTCTGGTCGGAACCGTTGAACTCCGCCAGGCGAAAATCAGCCTTCGCATGTTGGCCGAAGGAATGGATGTGCTGGATGCCACAAGCCTGAGCCGTGCGCTCCAGGAAGTTGAACTGATCGTTGTCCCTGTTGAGGACGACCTGGCCGCCCGGCACCACCCCTTCGAAGATCTCGGCCTTCGCGGTCGCGATTTCCCGGATGCTCTTGAAATTGCCGAGATGGGCCGGGGCGATCGTCGTGATCACCGCGACATGCGGTTGGATCATCTTGACCAGAGGGCGGATCTCGTCCGGATGGTTCATGCCCACCTCGAAGACACCGAAGTAGGTATCGAGCGGCATGCGGGCGAGCGTGAGCGGCACGCCCCAATGATTGTTGAAAGAGGCGACGGAAGCATGAACCTTGCCCGATGGAGACAAGACCCGCCGCAACATCTCCTTCGTTGTCGTCTTGCCGACCGATCCGGTGACGGCGATGATCTGTGCGCGCGAACGGGCACGGGCAGCTTGTCCGAGCTTGCCGAGCGCCGCCAGCACATCCTCGACGACGATCATCGGAACGGTGAGGCGGCCCATTGCTGGAAGACGGGCTTCGCTGACGACGAGAAGGGCAGCCCCGTTGGCCATTGCCATCGAGGCGTAGTCGTGGCCGTCGACGCGGTCGCCCTTGATCGCAAAGAAGGCTTCGCCGGACGCAACGGAGCGGCTGTCGATGGAAATGCCGGTGATGCCCTCAGGCAAAGTGCCGAACGGCCGCCCTGCCATGGCGGCAATCATGTCTTCCGTCGTCCAAAGCCAGTTCACGGTTTCAGCTCCTCCAAAGCCTTACGCAATTCGGCATGATCCGAAAATGGCAGCGTCACACTCCCTATCGTCTGCCCTTCCTCGTGTCCCTTGCCCGCAACGATCAGCGTGTCGCCGGATTTCAGCATCCCGACTGCCGTGCGGATCGCCTCGGCGCGGTCGCCAATTTCGCTTGCGCAGCCTGCTGCCGCCATGATCTCGGAACGAATGGAGGCAGGCTCCTCGGAGCGCGGGTTGTCGTCCGTCACGATCACCACATCGGCCAGGCGGCAGGCAATCTCGCCCATGATTGGACGCTTGCCGCGGTCGCGGTCGCCACCGCAGCCGAATACGACGATCACGCGGCCGGTGGTGAATGGCCGAACGGACTCCAGGACATTGGCGAGCGCGTCCGGCTTGTGCGCGTAGTCAACGTAAGCGAGCGCGCCATCCTTGGTGTGACCAACCAGCTCGAGACGCCCGGATGCGCCCTGCAGCTTCTCAAGCGCGGCCATGGCAACCTTTGCCGGCACGCCTGTCGACATGGCAAGGCCAGCCGCCACGAGAGCATTGGCGGCCTGAAAATCACCAGCAAGCGGAATATCGACCTCGAAGATCTCGTCGCCAGCATGGATCTCGGCCACCTGCTTGTGACGGAAATGCTCGACGCGCTTGAGCGTCAGGTAGTCGCCCTTGCGGCCCACGGTGCGGACATCATGGCCAGCATCGCGCGCAGCCTTGACCGCTTGCTCCGACCATGCGTCGTCGGCGAAGATCACCGCCGGCGCGCCCTTCGGAAGCAGAGTATCGAACAGCCGCATCTTGGCCGCCATATAGCTTTCTATGGTCGGGTGGTAGTCCATGTGGTCGCGGCCGAGGTTGGTAAAGGCAGCCGCTGCGAGCTTGACGCCATCGAGGCGGCTCTGATCGAGACCATGGCTCGAAGCCTCCATCGAGGCATGCGTGACGCCCTCGCCGGACAGATCCGCCAGCAATTTGTGCAGCGAAACCGGATCCGGCGTCGTCAGCGAGCCGTATTCGTTGCGCGTGGGCGAGACGACCCCCGTCGTGCCGATCATCGCAGCCGGATGTCCGGCATAAGCCCATATCTGTCGCGTAAACGAGGCAACGGATGTCTTGCCGGCCGTACCCGTTACGGCGACCATCGTTTCCGGCTGCTTTCCGTAGAAGCGCGAGGCAGCGATTGAAAGAAACCGGCGTGGATCCTTCACGACAAGCACGGGGATGGAAGCGTCAATGCTCTGGGAGGCAACGGCCGCAACCGCACCATGCTTCGCCGCATCCGCAATAAAGCCGGCACCGTCAGCTTTCGTACCGGCAACAGCCACGAACACCATTCCGGGTTCAATCTTGCGGCTATCGGGCGAGATGCCGGAAACCGCCAGCGCCCCGACAGACCCGGCCAATTGATCTTCAAGTTCCGGAAATGCATTTCCGGCGATGTCTCGCAAGTTCATCGAATGTACTTTTCTTTCTCAAGCCGCCGCGCCCCGGTGGCGAATCGGCTCCGACATTCATTCAGACTCAATAAGACACCAACATGGCCGATCCGTCGTCACCGAACTTCGGTTCCACACCGAGAATTGGCGCTGCGCGGGCAATGATGTTCTTCACCATCGGCGCTGCCGTAAATGCGGCAATGTTCTGACCCTTCTCGCCGTTGTGCGGCTCGTCGCAGAAGGTCAGCACGACATACCGCGGATTGTCCATCGGAAATGCCGCGAGGAAGGCGTTGAAGTTGAGGTTCGTCGCGTAGCGACCGTTGACCACCTTGTCGGCCGTGCCGGTCTTGCCGCCGACGCTGAATCCGGGCACATCGGCGTTGCGGCCGGAGCCCTTTACGCCGTTCAGCTTGAAGAGGTAGCGGACATCTTCGCTGGTGCTCGGCTTGACCACCACCTCTGCAACGTCATCAGCCTGTTCGCGCGTGCGCGGCAGGAACGTCGGCTCGATCAGCTTGCCACCGTTGACAAGCGCTGCGCCGGCGACTGCCGTTTGCAGCGGCGTGGTCGAGACACCGTGACCGAATGAGATCGTGATCGAGTTGATCTTCTTCCAGACCTTCGGCTGGCTCGGCATCTTCACCTCAGGAAGCTCTGTCTTCATCTTGGTCAGAAGGCCGAGCTTGGTCAGGTAGTCCTTTTGGGCGTCCATGCCGACGATGTCGATGATGCGCGCCGTACCGACGTTCGACGAGTACTGGAACACTTCCGGCAGAGTCAGCCAGCGGCGCTGACCATGGAAGTCGTGAATCGTGAACCCGCCGATGCGGATCGGCTTCGTGGCATCGAAGCTGTCGTTGAGGCTAACCTTGCCGGTGTCGAGTGCCATTGCCACGGAAAACGTCTTGAAGGTCGATCCCATCTCGAACGTGCCGTTCGACATGCGGTTCAGCCAACCCTCCTTGGCGCCCTCCAGCGGGTTGTTGGGGTCGAAATCAGGCGCCGACGCCATTCCAAGCACTTCGCCGGTATGAATATCGAGGACAACAGCGCCGGCGCCCTTGGCTTCGTAATTCTTGACGGCGTTGACGACGACATCGCGCACGATGTTCTGAACGCGAACGTCGATCGACAGCCGGACCGGTTCGAGTGGCTGATCGCTTGTCATCCCGACTGAGGCAAGGTCGGCAAGACCCTGATCATCAATGTATTTTTCCATGCCGGCAACGCCGCGGTTGTCGATGTTGACGTAGCCCAGAATGTGCGCGGCGGTCGGACCACCGGGATAAAAGCGACGCTTCTCCGGGCGGAAACCGATACCCGGAATGCCGAGCGCCAAGATCTGGCTCTGCTGCTTCGGCGTCAGCTGGCGACGCAGCCAGGCGAAGTGCGAGGTACGGTTTGCGAGCTTCTTGTAGGTGCCCTTCACATCGAGATCCGGAAGGACCGTCGCAAGCTTCTCGACGGCCTCATCGGCATCAACGACCTTGTTCGGCTCGGCGAAGAGCGAGACCGTGCGGATGTCGGTGGCGAGGACCTCTCCGTTTCGGTCCAGAATATCCGGCCGCGACGCCATCAGGCGGTCTGGCGGCAGGATGCTGGACACGACATCAGGGTCGCGGATTGCATACTCCACGAGACGCCCGCCGATGACGCAATAGACCCCAAGAAAGCCGACAATCAAAAGCCCGACGCGGCTCTTGGCCTGTCCGGCCCGCTTCTTTCGCGACCCCTCGATCGGTAGGCTGCCCCCACCAAGACGGCCATAGGCGCCTGCCGAAAAATGCGCCTGGCTCTTCAAGACCATGATGCGTGAAAGAAATGACATCTCTACTCCACCGATCCGGTTGCCATCAGGTCTTCTTCTTCGGGTTGCGGCGCCACTGCCTTGGGCTTTGCCTTGGTGCCGGCCTTCGCCTCGGCAATGTCGGGCACGGGAACCTGCGACTTCAGCATTGGCAACTCTCTGGCATGAACGAGAGAGGTGGACGCCGTCGGCTGCAATTGAAGTTCGCCGTTATAATTGTTGACGAGACGCTCGAGTCTGTTCGGCTGGGACAGCAAGGCCCAATCAGCCTTCAACAGATCGATGGTGTCCTTCTCGAGCTTGATCTCCGCCTCGAGGCGATGAACCTCCTCGAGTTTGAGCTCCGCGTGATGCTTGATCGTGTAGGTAACAGCCGCAGCAGCCGTCATGACACCGACCAGGATGAGGTCCAAGGTTCTCAACATATCAGGCTCCGACCTTTCCGAGACTTGCCAGATTCGGCAGTCCGAAGATGGAAACATCCGCCGCTTCGGCGGGCGCGGCAGTGCGCAGCCCTGCCCGCAGCTTCGCAGACCGCGCCCGCGGGTTCACAGTGGCTTCGGCCTCGCTTGCCGAGACCATCGGCTTGCCAATCCGTTCAAAGGTCGCCGCGCGCTCGTGCGCAACAGGCAGATGGCGCGAGCCCGAAGCCTTGCCTGCGCGATCAGAGAAGAACGTCTTGACGATGCGGTCTTCAAGCGAATGGAAGGTCACGACAACAAGACGTCCACCGGGCTTCAGGGACCGTTCAGCGGCAAAGAGTGCCTGCGCCAGTTCACCGAGCTCATCGTTGACGAATATCCTGAGCGCCTGAAAGACGCGCGTCGCCGGATGAATCTTATCCTTCATCTTTCGGGGCGTGACGAGTTCGATAAGGCCGGCCAGGTCACGCGTCGTTTCGAAGAGTTTCTCGGCACGCCGCTTTTCGATCGCATGCGCGATACGCGGCGACTGACCTTCCTCTCCGAGAAAATGAAAGATGCGGATCAGGTCCGCCACCTTGGCGCGATTGACTACGTCAGCTGCGGAAACTCCCGCCGCCGACATCCGCATATCCAGAGGACCATTCTTCTGAAACGAGAAGCCGCGATCCGCTTCATCGATCTGCATCGACGACACGCCGATATCAAGCACGACCCCATCCAGCCCTTCGGAAGGAGAACACTCGGCCAATTGAGAGAACTGAGAGTGGATGAGCTTCAGGCGACCCCGGCTATCGGCGACAAGGGCCTGACCGGCCGCGATAGCGGTTGGATCCCGATCCAGAGCGATCACATCCGCGCCAGCGCCTAGAATGGCAGAGGTGTAACCACCCGCACCGAAGGTGCCATCCAGAATGACCTTGCCCGGGAGCGGCTCCAGAGCAGCCAGAACCTCGTTGAGAAGAACCGGAATGTGGCGAACCGGTCCGCCACCGGCATCAGTTGAATCTCCGCCAGGATTCGCCGCCATTCCGTTCCCTCGTATTGTTAGGAACGCCTGCCCGCCAGCCGACGCCCTCCTCGTGCCTGCATCTGAGCAGCCTGAAATGCCTGCGGCTGCCACAGCTGAAAATGATCCGCCCGACCGACGAAGGTCACCTCGTCCGAGATACCGGTGAAGTCGCGAATGAAATCCGTGACCATCAGCCGACCTTCCGCGTCGAGCTTCATGAAGATACCGCCCCCGTGAATGAGAAGCGACATCTCGTTGGCGTCCGGCGAAAACGGATCCTCCGCAGAAATCTGACGTTCGAACCTCTCCAGGAGATCCGGACCGCCAATACTGATCGCCGGGAACACAAAGTCCTGGAAGCAATAAAGCTCCTGAACATTGCGCTGCGCCAGCACGGATCGAAATACCGCCGGCACGGAAACCCTGCCCTTGGAATCGATTCTGTTGGTCGCATTTGAAAGGAAGCGGCTCATGACACGAAACATCCGTTCCCGAAAGAGCCCGGACGGAACTCAAAAGCCCGGAACCTCGAAATTCAGGCACAGCTTCGCGAGCCGAATGGGCGAGATCCCATCCAGCGCTTCCGGATCGGAAGACACCTTGGCTTTGCGATTGGTGGGCACCTACTTGCCCTTGCGCAGTGCATGAATGGGATAACATGGGACCATATGGGCGTCAATGGGAAACGCCCGTCTCACGATGAGCGCAGTATCGAAAATTTATAAGCTGTTAAGTTTAACAAAGGGTTAGGATTACAGTACGGAACGCGGATCGGCGTCACGCCGACACGGCTGCGGCAACAACGGTTGCTCCATAACGAAACATGCAAATAAGTGATGTTAAACAGTGGCTTGACGCGGCGGCGCCTTGTTACCGAATTCGATCTCCGCTGCCACCCACATATAGCTACATCGCGACTATCCATTTCGAGGTAGGAGGGCGCCTTCTTCGGAGGTGACCACGTGCAAAATAGTAATGCCCCGGAGAATTGAATTAATTCGATGTCGCCACATATTATCGATCTCTAAATAAGTAATAGTGGAGTAATGCCATGACAAACTTCACATTAAAGGGGCTTCTGTACGGACGCTTCGAGGCAGGAAAGCGTATTCCGCTCTCGCAGTCGGGCATGACAACCGACATTCAGTGCGACTCCTGCGGAAAGATATTCAAGCGCTGGTCGATTCTTGCCCGCAGCAGCACCACCTGCGAAGAATGTCTGACTAAGGCGCCCACCGCGCACTGACGACGATCCGGGGCCCTCATTTCGTAAAGTGAATTCGCCAGTTGGCCTGTAAGCCGGGTTCTGTATGGCCCCGGCCGAAGCCGGAACGTGGCAGCCATTCCTCTGGGACAACGTTCGCACGCTGCCTCACGCAACCCACCCGGATGACTGACCTGGAAACCAGCCGGAAGGCTTTCGCCTCCCACGTCATCCCTATTCGGTCTTGCTCCCGGTGGGGTTTACCTTGCCATCGCCGTTACCGGAGATGCGGTGGGCTCTTACCCCACCCTTTCACCCTTACCTGCCGAGGCAGGCGGTTTGCTTTCTGTGGCACTTTCCCTGAGGTCGCCCTCGCCGGACGTTATCCGGCACCGTGTTTCCGTGGAGCCCGGACTTTCCTCACCCTACCGCCTTTCGGCATTGGTAAAGCGCGGCTGCCCGGCCAACTGGCACGGCTCCCTTAGCGGAGACCAAACCGGAATTCCACTGAAATGTCTGTACCCGACCCGTAATACCGCGACGCCTTGTCGAAACGACCCTGCCTAACGGAAAATAGGCGTCAACTCTCGGCCGAAGTCCTCGGCACCGAGCCAACCCTGCGTCATAACGACCGCACCGAGGCGGCCAAGCTCATCCGACGATTTCGCGGCGACGAAATTGCCGCCAGTGAGTACAGCGATTCGCGGCGAATCCGTATATCCCACATAGGGATACGCGCTTGCCGTAAAGCTCGCGACACACGGCGCCGAACTTGTCGGGCACCCAGCCAATGATGGCATGAGTTGAAGCGCGGTACTTACCAGAAGGTCGCGCTCAGCCGGATCGCCGTCAGACCGAAACCAGGCCCCAACATCCTCGAGCGTCTTGAATGAGCGTGTTTCCAGGTCCCCGCCGAGTTTCAAATAAGTCTTTCCGTCGGGATAGCGCACGGGCGGCAGGATGTAGACGTGGTCCTCGTCACGCTCGCCAAAGACGATCGCGGACGGCATGTTCGCGAAGACCGACATCTCGCGATCGCCGAGTTCAAAGAAAGCGACGGTGCGCGCCGCGACGCGAATATCCACTGGAGCTGGCAGAAGGTCACCGAAGTTACTGAACCCGCCGGCGGCAACCAGCACACGCTCCGCTGTGTAGCGTGTACCGCCAGCGTGGACTTCCACGAAAGCCCCCTCATCGCAAACCGAGGCAACCGTGGCATCGATGACTGTCACACCGCCCTGCTCGGCAAGCCGGGTCTGAGCGCGAACCAGTGCGCGTGGATTGACGTGACCCGCACGCCGAGCCTCGAAATAACCGTTAAAGGAGGGATCGATCGCGAACTGCGGAAAGCGGTCGCGCAAGGCCGCCGGCGTCAATGTTTCGACGTCGAGATCGAGCGCCTCGCTGATCTGCAGTGCCCGCCCGAGATATCCCTGGCCAGGTTGAGGCGGCGGTCCGGCAAACAGACAACCCGCTTCCGAGAAGAAGGAAATGCCGCTTTTCGCTTCAATGTCCCTGTAGCGGTCGAGCGAGCGCGTCGCCAGTGTCGCCCAGACCATATTGTCGTCGAAGGTCCGCGTGATGCGGGCCTCGTCATAGTGACTGGCAAAAACGCCGTGATGGCTCTTGCGCTCGATCGGTTCACTGGGACCGATGAGCGCTACACCTTCAATCATACCGGAAAGATGGCGGGCCGCAGCCGCGCCCATCATTCCGCGTCCGACGATGATCACCTTGAAATCAACTGTCATATGTCACCTCGTTTGAGGTCGGATAACACAGTCGGCAAGCTGATTCATAATCTTAAGTGCCCGCTCGAAAGGATTCTCGAACAAGCACTTTCGGATGATCAGTCGATCATTGCCAAGACCTTGCCACAATAGGCCTTGGAGACCGGATTCATGCGGGTAGCGCCATGACCGGCATTGTACTTCAGGATCGTGTCGCAGGTCGCACCGCCACCGAGCTCATGTGCGGCAGCAAGATACTTCATGCCGAACTTGATATTCGTCTCGGGATCGAACAGGCCCTTTTTCGTCCCGACATAACCCATCATCTTCGCCGTTGCCGGCTTGATCTGCATGAGGCCGACCTCACCCGCGCTGCCGCGTGCGTTTGGATTGAAGTTGCTTTCAACTCGCACCACCGCGTGAGCGAGCTCGACGGGCACATTGTACTCGTTTGCGTATTTGACAATGAGAGCAGAATACTTGTTGGCCGCGAAATCCGGCATCGCGTAGCCGCTTGTACGATCAACGGTCTTCAAAGGAAGCGTCTGAGATCTTGCGCCCCATTCGCCCGCAAAGGCGCAATTGATACCCATCAGCAGTGCGCTCGCGCACACTGCAGCAGAAATTACCTTCTTCATGCAGTCTAAATACTCCGACCCAAAGAATTTCCGGATGAAAATTAAATAACAATCCGGCCATATGCGGCAGACATACATTAGATATTCTGCAGCAATTCTTTTTGTTTCAATTGACGGCCGCTCAAAACCCCAAACAAGACAAGCGGCGCCGTTCGACGATTGGCGTTAGACCATCGCAATGAGGAGATAATAGGGAAATGATGTGGCGGCGCAGCAAACTCCCGAAATCGTGGGAATCGGCACCCGCTTAAAAGTACTACTTATGAGGAGTAATGAGGAAGCGACGCCAGCAAACGGTGCAACGTGTCTATCGTCGAAAAGTCCGCGATCCCATCGATTCGGGCCGGGCGAAAATGGCGCTGAAACGCCTCGATGTCGCCGGCCATCTTGTCGGAGAATTCACCTGTTATTTCAGTCGCGTAACCATAAAGTGAAAGCATCGACTGCAGGGCTTCGACCGGCTGGCCACTATCACCGCGTTGGAAAAATCTTCCACCGGCAATCGGGCTGGGCTCAACCCAGTGCCCTATACCAGCCCTATGGAGTTCTCCCCAGGGAAATTTTTCCCCCGGATCCACCTTGCGAATAGGTGCGACATCGGAGTGTCCAAGCACCCTTTCAGGGGCAATGGACCAACGTTGGCCGCAATCGCGACACAATTCGATGACCGCCTGAATCTGTTCTTGGGGATACTCCGGAAGCCCGCCGGGATGACCCGCATTGGCGATCTCGATACCGATCGACAAAGAGTTGATATCGGCCTCACCCTGCCAATAGCTTTTGCCCGCATGCCATGCACGGCGCGCCTCCGGCACGAGTTGAAGAACCTCGCCGTTCTCCTGCACGAAATAGTGGCTCGAAACCTGGCTCTCGTCGCGACAGAGCCACTCCAACGCTCCATCTGGCGTCGGCATGCCCGTATAATGAAGAAGGATCATATCCGGCTTGCGCCCGCCTGCACGCTCGCCGTGATTTGGCGAGGGACGAACAACGGCCTTCCGGTAGTCAGCCTCGAAAGAGGTCATGCTGCGCGGCGTTCCTTCTCGATCGCCTCGTAGGCTGCATTCAGAGCGGCCATGCGCTCATTTGCTATGGCATGGAACTCGGCCGGAACGCCCCGCGAAATCAACCGGTCCGGATGATGTTCGCTGACGAGACCGTGGTAGCGGCGGCGGATCGTCGTGAAATCATCGGAAGGCGAAACACCAAGTACCTTATAGGGATCGCGGCCAGCGGAGACGTGACGCGCAGCAATCCTGTCGAAGTGTTCCTCATTCATGTGGAAGATTTCAGCCACATGCCGCAGGAACGCGAGTTCCTTCTCATGAATAAGCCCATCTGCCTTGGCGATATGGAACAGGCCGTCAAGAACCTCCTCCAGCACCGGGCAGTTGGCAGCGCAAGTGACGCAAAGGGAGGAGAGCTTCTCCGCATAGGCCTCGTAGCCGGCAACATCCTGACGCGCCAGATTGTAAAGGCGTGCGACGTTTTTCGCCTGCTCCGGCGGAAACTCGAAGATCTCGCGGAACGCGTTCACTTCCTTCTCGCTGACGATTCCGTCCGCCTTGGCCATCTTCGCCGAGAGAGCGATGATCGCAACGGAGAACGCAACCTTGCGGCGCGTCTCGGGATCACCCTCGAAAACTGTCCTGATAGCCTCCACCACCGCCGAAAGGACGTTGCCCGCGGTGTTGCCAATGGCATTCAGCAGTTTTTCCCAGAAGGACATAAGGTCTCTCGCAGTGCAAATAGTGTGAAACACCTTGACCAAATAAAGACTCCGTTTGCAAGGCGGCGATTGGTCGTTGGGGCGAATACAGCTTTCACAATTCGGTAATTGTCGCTTGCATGTCCAAGCATACGCGGCATTCGCATGGTGTCATATGACACGAAAGGATAGGCTGCTGTGGTGCCAGTCCTGACGACAAACACGCGCTTGAAGACAGCCGGGCCTCGCCCCTGGGGCGGATTTCCACAATCCATCTGAACAGCTATCCGGAGCTTGAAACGATTATATCTCCGCTTCCATCCACCTTCGCCGTTTGGGACGAGATTTTCACAATAACTACACTTTACATGCCCCTTCCCCTGTCGCATCCATGCGTTAGGTAAGCGGCACACAGCTGCACTGATACGAGACATTGGAGGGATCATGGCCAAACAGAAAGTCGCAATGCTCACGGCTGGAGGCCTGGCACCCTGTCTGTCGTCCGCGGTCGGCGGACTGATCGAACGCTACAGTGATGTGGCGCCCGATATCGAGCTCGTTGCCTATCGCTCCGGCTATCAGGGCGTGCTCCTCGGAGACAGCATCCAGATCACGGGAAGCATGCGGGAGAAAGCGCCACTTCTCCACCGTTACGGCGGGTCGCCGATCGGCAATAGCCGCGTCAAGCTCACCAACGCTGCCGACTGCGTAAAGCGCGGCCTGGTCAAGGAAGGCGAAAACCCGTTGCGCGTTGCCGCCGAACGTCTTGCCAACGACGGCGTCACCATTCTGCATACCATCGGTGGCGACGACACAAACACCACTGCCGCCGACCTTGCAGCGTATCTCGCTGCCAATGGCTACAACCTGACGGTCGTCGGTCTGCCCAAGACCGTCGACAACGACGTCGTTCCGATCCGCCAGTCGCTCGGCGCATGGACGGCCGCCGAAGTGGGCGCACACTTCTTCGACAATGTCAGCAACGAGCAGACGGCGGCACCGCGCACCCTTATCATCCATGAAGTGATGGGGCGTCATTGCGGCTGGCTTACAGCGGCAACTGCCCGCGCCTATCTGCAGCGAACGAAGAACTATGAATATGTCGACGGGCTGATGACCAACGCCAAGATGAAGAGCATCGACGCGGTCTATCTGCCGGAAATGGCATTCGACCTGGATGCAGAAGCGGCGCGGTTGAAGGAGATCATCGACCGCACAGGTCACGCTACGGTATTCGTCTCGGAAGGCGCCTGCCTCGACGCCATCGTCGCGGAGCGCGAAGCGGCGGGAGAAACTGTCAAGCGCGACGCGTTCGGACATGTGAAGATCGACACGATCAATGTCGGCGGCTGGTTCCAGAAGCAGTTTGCCGGCCTCATCAATGCCGAGCGCTCGCTCGTGCAAAAGTCCGGCTACTTTGCCCGTTCGGCCCCGGCCAATGCCGACGACCTTCGCCTTATCCAGAGCATGACCGACCTTGCGGTCGAAAGCGCTCTGAACAAGGTTTCCGGCGTCACCGGTCACGATGAAGCGCAGAATGGCAAGCTTCGGACAATCGAATTCCCCCGCATCAAGGGTGGCAAGGCCTTCGACATATCCACCAAGTGGTTCGGCGAAGTCATGGATACGATTGGCCAGAAATACCAGGCAGCGTGATTGACTGAGGGTCGATATGGTGTCTTTGCTTGTTTCCTAAAGGAATAGGAGGAGATTCCATGTCGCTCGAAGCCTGGTTCGCTTTTGCTGCTGCGTCAGCCATCATGCTGGCCATTCCAGGCCCGACGATCCTCCTCGTCGTTTCCTACGCGCTTGGCCACGGACGCAAGACGGCGCTCGCGACCGTCACTGGCGTTGCGCTGGGCGACTTTACCGCAATGACCGCATCGCTCTTCGGACTGGGAGCGGTGCTCGCGGCTTCCGCAACGCTGTTCACCGTACTGAAGTGGGTCGGCGGCGCCTATCTTATCTGGCTCGGCATCAAACTCTGGCGGGCGCCGGTGATCTCCGAACCGATGGCCGACAACGACAACCTGCCGGAAAAGAAGTCCCTGAAGGTCTTTCTTCACGCCTATGTCGTCACGGCGCTCAACCCCAAGAGCATTGTGTTCTTCGTCGCTTTCGTTCCGCAGTTCCTGGATCCATCGAAGCCTTTTTTCGGCCAGATGCTGATTATGGAAGCAACGTTCCTCGTGCTGGCAACCATCAATGCCTCGGTTTACGCACTTGCTGCCAATGCGGCTCGCGGCCTTATCCGCAAGGCAAGCGTACAGCGCGCCGTCAACCGCACCGGCGGCACATTGCTCATTGCGGCCGGCGCCGTAACGGCCGGCTACCGGCGCATCGCCGCGTAAATATTTTCAGTGGGTTGCAGCAAAGCAACGAATAGGTTAATTGCGAAATCCGGGCTTAAGGTTCTTGGTAACTTCTGACGCTGCCGGGGCGGCGATTCACGAAAGTGAGAGTATGGTAGCGATCGGTTTTTCCGGCCTGAAACGCAGTCTCGTCGTTTCCACGATGCTCTGCGGCGTTGTTGCTGGATGCACGAGCGTCGAATACACATCGACGGCGGAATTGACCGCAGTGCAGACCGTTGTTCCGACGCCAAAGCCAGGCGAGGATGCCACACTCGCAGCCGTGCCTGCCGGAGAGGGCGGGACCGAAACGGCGATGCTCACAGCCACCGACCCGACAGCGACTGCGCTGGCCGCACCGGCCATGCCGACTACCGATCCTTCCCAGTTGAGCGGCCAGGCCGAGCCGACTGCCGCAACGGGATACGCGGAGATCCCGCTTACGCCTGAGATGACGGCTATCCAGTCCGTTGTCCCAATCCCGCGCCCGGGCACGCCTTCCCCATCGACGCAGCTCGCCTTTGCAGCAACGCCTCAGGCAGGCAGCGCGATCGCCGCACTCTCCGCGATCGACACGACTCCGCATCCAATGATGGACTACGGCTTCGACACATCAGGCCCGTCCGACCCGCCGGCCGCTCCGCCCATGTTCAGCGACAGCGACGATGATGGAGCACCGACAGTCGAGAAAAGCGCCATCACCAAGATCATCGACAAGTACTCGAAGCTCTACGAAGTGCCAGCGTCGCTGCTTCACCGTGTCGTACATCGGGAAAGCCGTTACAATTCGAAGGCCTATAACAAGCGTGGCTACTTCGGCCTGATGCAGATCAAGTACAACACGGCCAAGTCGATGGGCTACGATGGTGAGCCTGCTGGCTTGTTCGACGCCGAAACCAACATCAAATATGCCGCCAAGTACCTCCGCGGCGCATGGCTCGTCTCCGACAACAGCGAAGACGATGCGATCCGCCTCTATGCGCGTGGCTACTACTATGATGCCAAGCGCAAGGGCATGGACAACATCGCCCACGGCAATTACTGAGCACTGTCGGACAGCACCTCGAGAAGCTCCTTCACCAGTATCTGCGGCTTGTAGCGAAGCCAGCTCGGCGTCAGCCCGAGCCGCACGACCACAAGCTTCGCGGACGGCACGATAGCAACACTCTGCCCATCGTGCCCCTCCATCCAGAAGGTATCGTCGGGAAGGCCAGCTGCGGCGCTGCTGTCGCCGCCAGGTGCTGCAAGCCAGGCCTGCGCCTGGGTGTATTTGCCTGCGGATGAGACGGTCGGCGTCCTCATCGCCGCCATGAACTTTTCCGGTAGCAACCTTTGCCCGTTCCAGACGCCGTCCTGAAGGAGGAACTGGCCGAAACGGGCCCAATCCCGTGCCGTGGCGTAGAGGTAGGAACTGCCGGCGAAGGTCCCGCGTGCATCGACCTCCAGCACGGCGCTCGACATGCCTAGCGGATCGAACAGCGCAGTCTTCGGGTAGGCGAGTGCCGTCTGCAAGTTGCCAATCCTGTTCATCCAGATCTTCGAGATCAGAACCGATGTACCGCTCGAATAGTTGAAGCGCTCGCCGGGGCTTGCCTCCAGTGGCAGGCTCGCCGGCAGCGCCGTCATATCTGCATCGAGGTAGAGCATGCGTGTCACGTCGGCGACCGTGCCGTAATTCTCGTTGAAGGCCAGTCCGCTCTCCATGCCCAGGAGATCGCTGAGCTTGATCGCAGCATGGTCGCCTCCCTGCCACTGTGGCAGGAGCGCGGCATCATCAAACGCGATCTTGTTGTCTTGCATCAGCCGTCCGACAATCGCGGCATTGACCGTCTTTGTCATCGACCAGCCCGTCAGCGGCGCGGTCGGCCCGAAGCCATCGCCGTAGTGTTCGCCGATGATACGACCGTTTTGAACAACGACGACCGCTCGGACCGCCGGCCCCGTCAGACTGCTGTTCGAAAGCAGTGCTTCAACACGGCTGTCATTGGCCTTCGCGACAGCATTGCCATCCGGCCATATCGCCTCGTTTTGCGGGCTCGGGGTCGCGGCAACCTCTGGCACGGCGCCCGCAGCCGCCGTAAAGTCCCCGTCCGGCACACTGCTGCAGCCGAGCGCGCCGCGGTAGATCGCATAGCCAGGCGCAAAGAGCCCGAGGATGCGAGCAGTCACACGCTTCTCCTGCTCGTCGACAGCCACCCGCACCAGCCTCAGCAACGGATTCCCCGGCGCCTGAACGTCCTCATAGAGCACCTGTTGGGGATCCCGCCCCGCAAGGAATACGTTCGAGCAAATGATCTTGGCCGCATAGCCGTCCCCTACCCGCAGCAATTCTGGTGGGCTGACATAGAGCCAGGCCGCACCCATCGCGACGATGACGACCAGCAGAAGAGCCACTGACTTCAGGAAACGCAGCAAAAATCGCATAGGCGATCCTCCCTACACGTAAGAGAAGCAGGAAAGCCCGGAACGCGAAAGACCCCAATACGCCAATGGTTTCCGATTTCCACCGCCGGCGGACCTGCCCACAGCCGGCGTCATCAAACTGTAGTGCCGACGCGCTAAACGCCCTGAACGCTAAAAGGGTGAAAGACTCACATGACGGAATTTGCACCGGATGCCGGCTTCCGCAAGAACCGGAAACTCAAGGCAGCTCTTCTCCGCCACAATGCCTTCTCCAAGGCCGGCTTTTCCGAACGGCTCTTCGGTCTGCTGTTTTCTGGCCTCGTATATCCGCAGATCTGGGAAGATCCTGATCTGGACATGTTGGCAATGGAGCTTGAGCCCCATCATCGCATCGTGACGATTGGCTCGGGCGGCTGCAACATGCTCGCCTATCTCTCCAAAAGCCCGGCCTCGATCGATGTCGTGGATCTCAATCCGCATCATATCGCTCTCAATCGCCTGAAGCTTGCTGCATTCCGTCACCTGCCTGGACACGCCGACCTCGTTCGCTTCCTCGCCTCGCCACGCGAAACGTCGAACAGCCACGCGTTTGACCAGTTCCTCGCAGCCAACCTCGACGAGACGACTCGGAACTACTGGAATGGCAGAAAGTTCGGCCGTCGACGCGTTACGGTTTTCAATCGCAACATCTATGAAACAGGCCTCCTCGGTCGGTTCATCGGCGCAGCCCACCTTCTCGCCCGCCTGCACGGCGTCGATCTCACCGAGATGACGAAGACGCGCTCGTTGCGTGAACAGCGCCAGTTCTTTGATGACAGGATCGCACCGCTCTTCGACAAGCCCATCGTTCGCTGGATCACCGGCCGCAAGAGCTCGCTGTTCGGCCTCGGCATCCCGCCGCAGCAGTATGACGAGCTGGCAAGCCTCGCTGCCGATCAATCAATCGCTCCGGTGCTTCGTTATCGTCTGGAGAAGCTCGCCTGTCATTTCCCGATGCAGGAAAACTACTTTGCCTGGCAGGCCTTCGGTCGCCGCTACGCGCCGAAGGGAGAAGGCCCGCTTCCGACCTATCTCGAACCGGCGAACTACGAAGCGATCCGCGCCAACGTCGATAGAGTTACGGTCCATCATGCAAGTTTCACCGAGCTGCTTGCCGGCGAACCAGCTGCGTCGCGCGATCGCTATATCCTGCTCGACGCGCAGGATTGGATGACCGATCAGCAGCTCAACGATCTGTGGGCGGAGATCAGCCGCACCGCCCGCGAGGGCGCCCGGGTGATTTTCCGCACGGCTGCCGAGAAGAGCATCATCGAAGGACGTCTGTCGCCGGCGATCCGCAATCAGTGGACTTATGTGGAAGAACGTTCGCGCGAACTCACAGCGCTTGACCGGTCGGCGATCTATGGCGGCTTCCATATCTACGGGAAGAACGCGTGAGCGGCGTCGACACCGATGCCCTTGCAAAGGGCGATGGCCATGCCGCCCTCATGGACGGCATGTACCGATATCAGCGCCATATCTACGATCTGACGCGCAAGTACTACCTGCTCGGACGCGACCAGACGATCCGCGATCTCAACGTCCCGGTCGGAGGCACGCTGCTGGAGGTTGGCTGCGGAACAGGCCGCAACCTCGCACTAGCACACAAATGCTACCCGCAAGCCCACCTGTACGGCCTCGACATCTCTCAGGAGATGCTGATCTCAGCCCGCAAGACCTTTGAGGGCAGAAATACCGTTCCAAACTTTCGCGTCGCGGACGCCACCGCCTTCACAGCCCACGAATTCGGCGTCACCGGCTTCGACCGCATCCTGATCTCCTATGCGCTGGCGATGATCCCGGACTGGGAACGAGCAATCGACTCAGCCTTGGCGGCATTGCCCCCCGGCGGCGAGTTGCACATCGTCGATTTTGGGCAGCAGGAGCGCCTCCCCCGCTGGTTTTCCCGAATTCTCAAGGCCTGGCTGCAAAAATTTCACGTCACGCCACGCGCCGATCTGCGACAGGTTCTCGAGTCTCAAGCCTCTGAAAAGCAAGCACGACTGACCTTCGAGACGGTCGGAGGCGGCTATGCCTGGCGTGCCGTTCTTACAAGCAAGTGCTGATATTTCGCTTGAAACTAACCGAATTTTTACGTTGATATGAAAAATAGAGGGGACATTCCTCTGCTGGACGCGTCTATCACGAAGGTCAAGCTGTGGGGCAAAAAGATCATTCGTTTCACGACGGAACACCTATGCGCCGGCTCTTGTTTTGCGTTTTGCCGTTGGCCGCCATGCTCGCCGGGTGCACCGCAGCGGGCTATGATTATCTCGAAACAGCGTCGGTAAAGCCGAAAACGCGCTTCAAGGACACCGATCCTCAGGACTTCGGATCAAAGCATCCGGAGAAGCACCCTGTTCACGGTATCGACGTGTCGAAGTGGCAGGGAGATATCGACTGGCAGACGGTCAAGAATTCCGGAGTCGCTTTCGCCTTCATCAAGGCGACCGAAGGCAAGGACCGGATCGATGCTCGTTTCAATGAGTACTGGCAGCGCGCACGCGCCGTCGGCATCCCGCACGCGCCCTATCATTTCTACTATTTCTGCTCCACGCCCGACGAACAGGCAGACTGGTTCATCAGCAACGTGCCGAAGGACTCGATGCGCCTGCCTCCAGTGCTCGATGTCGAGTGGAACGCGGAGTCGAAGACGTGCCGCTTGCGTCCTGATCCGGCAACCGTCCGCGTTCAGCTCCAACGCTTCTTGAACCGCCTCGAGGCTTATTATGGCAAGCGACCGATCATTTACACGTCGGTCGATTTCCACCGCGAGAATCTCGTCGGTTACTTCCAGGATTACCACTTCTGGGTGCGCTCTGTCGCCAAGCACCCGGAAGTGACCTATGCCGACCGTCGCTGGGCGTTCTGGCAGTATACATCGACGGGTGTTGTGCCGGGCATCAAGGGCCCCACCGACATCAACGTCTTCGCCGGCTCGGCGCAGAACTGGCACAATTGGGTAGCCGCGGTCTCCAAGGACACAAATTCTTAGTAACGTCCGCTGGTCTTTCTTGCTTCCGTCACAATCATTTGGGAAATCGAGGAAATTCCATTTGATGACGAGGATCGAAACCATGTACCGCTCGCCCGCAAGCCGCACGGCACTTGCACTCCTTTTTGCCGCCGGCCTTGCCACCGGCGCCGCCGCGCAGACGCCGGCGCCGAGTGCACCGGCTTCGCAGGCGCCAGCTGCGGCATGCGACGGCGATCTTTCCGACTTTCTGGCCGGCGTAAAAGCGGAGGCAATTGCAGCCGGTGCAACTGCGGAAGCTGCAGACAAGGCGCTGGAAGGCGCACAGATCGACCCCAAGGTCCTGAGCCGCGACCGCGCGCAGGGAGTCTTCAAGCAGACCTTCCTGGAATTCTCACAACGCACCGTCAGCCAGGCTCGCCTCGACATCGGCCGCCAGAAGATGAAGCAGTACGCTGATGTCTTCGCCCGCGCCGAGCAGGAGTTTGGTGTACCGGCAGGCGTCATCACCGCTTTCTGGGCGATGGAGACCGATTTCGGCGCGGTGCAGGGCGATTTCAATACCCGCAACGCCCTCGTGACCCTTGCGCATGATTGCCGCCGGCCGGAACTGTTCCGCCCGCAGCTGATTGCGCTTATCGAGATGGTACAGCATGGCGACCTCGACCCGGCGGCCAACACAGGTGCCTGGGCCGGTGAGATCGGTCAGGTGCAGATGCTGCCCCGCGATATCATTGCCTATGGCATGGACGGTGACGGTGACGGCCATGTGCGCCTCAAGCAAAGCGCCCCGGATGCGATCCTCACGGCGGCCAAGTTCATCCAGCATCTGGGCTTCCAGAAGGGCCAACCGTGGATCCAGGAGGTGACGCTGCCAGAGAATCTCCCCTGGGAGAAATCTGGCCTTGGTGGCCCTCTGACGGCCGGCGAGTGGTTTGCCCTTGGCGTCAAGCCGCGCGACGGCAATACGAGCTTCGGCAACCTCCACGGCGACCTGATTTTGCCGCAGGGTCGCCTCGGCCCGACGTTCATCGCCTATCCAAACTTCCAGATCTATCTCGAATGGAACAAGTCGTTCATCTACACGACCTCGGCCGCCTACTTTGCGACCCGTCTCGCCGGTGCTGAGACTTATCTGAAGGGTACTCCCGAACAGGGGCTTTCCAACGACCAGATGAAGGAACTGCAGACGAAGCTTGGGACGCTCGGCCATGACGTTGGAAAGGTCGACGGCATCCTGGGTTCGGGCACCCGCGTCGCCATCCAGAAGGAGCAGCAGCGTCTCGGAATGCCTGCCGACGGCTGGGCAACACCGACACTTCTCAACTCGCTCTGATCACATCTCCGGGCAATGCGCTTTCAGGCCGGGTTTCGTACCCGGCCTTTTCGTTTTCATGGATTGTCCCGTGGTTTCAATCGCTTCACGCGAAGCCTTCATCTCGCCGAAAGTGTGAAGGCCGGATCGCCGACTTTAACGGAGAGTTAAAATCTGTGAATATTTTTCCACGGCATTTTCTCTTTTGATTTCAGCTTATTAGCTTTATCGACACGCTGAAAATGTGACATTTTCGCCGCAGCGCAACATAAAATCCGCTTTCCAAGCGACACAATCACGACATATTATCGCACCGTTAACGCGAGGAGACAGACATGGGGCTTACACAATCCTTGAATGTCCTTTTGGTCAGCGCGGCGTTTGCATTCGTATTGACAATGCTTTTCATCTAAACGTCGTGACAACAGAACAGTACCGAGACTCCTGAGTAGCGAAACAGTTCAATGAATCGGAAAAGCGCATCCCACGAGGAGATGCGCTTTTCTTTTTGTCTCGCGATGCGACCTGCCTATGCGGCGGCGCCAGCCTTCTTGGCGCCTTCCCGCGTGAAGCCGAGATTGGTCAGCACGGCCGAAACGAGCGGCGCGCGGTTCATCGTATAGAGATGAAAATCAGTCAGACCGCGGCGGGCCAGATCCTCGATCTGCTCGGCGGCAACCTCAGCAGCCACCTTCGCCCGATCCTCGGGCTTGTCGTCAAAGCCAGCAAAACGCTCATCCAGGAAGCCCGGGATAACAGTGCCGCACGCACCGGCAAAGCGCTTGAGCTGCGTGAGGTTCTGAATCGGCATGATGCCCGGCACAACTGGAATAGTGATGCCGGCAGCCCGCACCTTTTCGAGATAGCGCTCGAAAGTGTCGTTGTCGAAGAAGAACTGCGTTAGCGCGCGGGTCGCGCCGTTGTCCGCCTTCTGCTTCAGCATATCGATGTCTGCAGCCGTATCGCGGCTCTCCGGATGCTTTTCGGGATAGGCAGAAACAGAGATCTCGAAATCACTGATCTCGCGCAGGCCGGCAACCAGCGCCGCCGCATTTGCATAGCCACCGGGATGCGGCTGGTATGGCGCGCCGACACCGCCTGGCGCGTCGCCGCGAAGCGCCACGAAATGCTTCACGCCAACCTTGCGGAAGCTGTCGATGACGCTGTGGGTTTCATCCTTCGTCGCACCGACGCAGGTAAGATGCGATGCCGTGGCAAGCGGCGTTTCGGCGATGAAGCGAGAAACCGTTGCCAGCGTTGGTGCCTTGGTCGTCCCACCGGCGCCGTAGGTCACCGATACAAAGTCCGGGTCCCAGTCCTGCAGCTCGTTGACCGTATTCCACAGCTGTCCTTCCATCTCTTCCGACTTCGGCGGAAAGAATTCGAAGGAAATGCCGATCTTGCGGCGCGCGTCGCTGTTCAAAGCCATGTCATTCTCTCCCGGCAAATATAGGTTCGGCGCCTTCGCCTGCGGCGGAAGCCATAAGGCGCCTGGGGTCGCGCGCAAGCCAGACGGTGACGGTAAGTCCCTGCCCGCTCTGATGACCCGGATGAAGATCGACGACCTGCTCGACGTCCAGCCCGGCCTTGCGCAACCAGTCAGACATGGACTGGTGCGAAAAGCCGAGGCGAACATGTGCATGCTCGTCCCGAAGATATTCCAACCCGTGCGGGGCCAGATCGATGATAAGCAACCGCCCGCCAGGGCGCAGCATGCGCGCCGCCTCGCCGATCGCGATTTCCGGCTGATCGAAGAAGTGCAGCACCTGATGGATCGTCACGACGTCGAAATCCTGCGCCTCGAACGGCAGGTTCAGAATATCGGCATGACGGACCGATGCCTTGGTGATCCCTGACTTGTCGAGATTGGCGCGCGCCACGCTCAGCATGTCGCGGCTGGCATCCACACCGATTGCCCGGCGGTAGAGGCCGGACAGCAGCTCTAGAATGCGCCCCGTCCCGGTGCCGAGATCCAGAAGAGAGTCAATCGGCTGGCTGCCGAGCAGGCGAATGACAGCGGCATCGACCTCTTCGTCGGCAGCGTGCAGGCGACGAAGCTCATCCCATTCCGCGGCATTGCGGCTGAAGTAGGCCTGGGCGCGCTCGGCGCGATGACGCTTGACGGCAGAAAGGCGCTCGCTGTCACGCAGAATTACGGGATCGTTCTCGGAGGCATGCGCCAGCAGGCCGCGTACAAGTATTGCGGCCTTGCCATCCTGCCGAAGCCTGAAATAGGCCCAGGCGCCTTCCTGATAGCGATCGATCAGATGCGCCTCGCCAAGCAGCTTCAGGTGGCGAGAGATGCGAGGTTGGGACTGGCCGAGGATCTCTGTAAGATCGGTTACTGTCAGGTCCCCTGCGGCCAGCAGCGCCAGCAGGCGCAGACGTGTCGGTTCGCCGGCCGCCCTGAGGACGTCCACCAACGCATCCAGCCCGAGTCTGATAGGCTCACCCATATCCGATCCAATCAACATATAAAGATATCTTTATGTGATTTGAAGGGGCGTGGCAAGCTGGAATTCCATCCATTCACGAAATTACCTGCTCGGATCACGACATAGGTGCGCGCAAAAAAAGCCCCGGCAAACCGGGGCTTCCATATCGCCGGGGTCGCTCTTTGAATCAGCGAGTCAGGCGCTTGTAGGTCACTCGATGCGGATTGATCGAGTCGACGCCGAGACGGCGCATCTTGTCCTTCTCGTAGTCCTCGAAGTTGCCCTCGAACCACTCGACATGGCTGTCACCTTCGAAGGCGAGGATATGCGTCGCCAGACGGTCGAGGAACATGCGATCGTGGCTGATGATAACCGCGCAACCTGCGAAGCTTTCCAGAGCGTCCTCGAGGGCAGCAAGAGTTTCGGTATCGAGGTCGTTGGTCGGTTCGTCGAGCAGGATAACGTTGCCGCCAGCCTTCAACATCTTGGCAAGGTGGACGCGGTTGCGCTGACCGCCGGAAAGCGTGCCGACCTTCTGCTGCTGGTCGCCGCCCTTGAAGTTGAAGGCGCCGCAATAGGCACGGCTGTTCACTTCGTGCTTGCCGAGCTTGATGATGTCGTTGCCGCCGGAGATTTCCTCCCAGACGGTCTTGTTGCCGTCGAGCGCATCGCGGCTCTGGTCGACATATCCGAGATCAACGGTCTCGCCGATGCGGATCTCGCCGCTATCGGGCTTCTCCTGGCCGGTGATCATGCGGAACAATGTCGTCTTGCCGGCACCGTTCGGACCGATCACGCCGACAATGCCGCCGGGCGGCAGCTTGAAGGTGAGGTTCTCGATGAGCACCGTCTCGCCATAGCCCTTGGTGAGGTTCTCGGCCTCGATGACCACCTGACCGAGGCGTTCGCCGACCGGGATAACGATCTGGGCATCGCCGGGACGACGGGCCTCTGCCGCTGCGACCAACTCGTCATAGGCACGGATACGGGCCTTGGACTT
The DNA here is from genome assembly GCF_019511525.1 of Rhizobium cauense. GTDB lineage: Bacteria > Pseudomonadota > Alphaproteobacteria > Rhizobiales > Rhizobiaceae > Rhizobium > Rhizobium cauense. The sequence goes on from NZ_JAEUAT010000015.1 coordinate 159,927, forward strand.
TGCCTGGCGGGCCTTCGGGCTGGCGGCCATCCATTCCTGCTCGCGGCTGATCGCCTTCTGGCGGGAGGCCTCTTCGCGGCCCTCCTGCTGCATGCGCTTGGCCTTCGATTGCAGATAGGCGGAGTAGTTGCCCTCGTAGGGGATACCGCGACCACGGTCGAGCTCGAGGATCCAGCCCGTGACGTTGTCGAGGAAGTAGCGATCGTGGGTGATCATCAGGACCGAGCCGGGGTACTGGCGCAAATGTTTTTCAAGCCAGGCGATCGTCTCGGCATCGAGGTGGTTGGTCGGTTCGTCGAGCAGCAGCAGGTCGGGCTGAGCGAGCAGCAGACGGCAGAGCGCCACACGGCGCTTTTCACCGCCGGAGAGCTTTTCAACCGAGGAGTCGCCGGGCGGGCAGCGCAGTGCGTCCATCGCCATCTCGACCTGGCTTTCGAGGTCCCAGAGGTTCTGGCTGTCGATGATGTCCTGGAGCTTCGCCCCCTCTTCCGCCGTCTCGTCGGAATAGTTCATCATCAGCTCGTTGTAGCGATCGAGGATCGCCTTCTTTGGAGCAACCCCCTCCATGACGTTCTCAAGGACCGTCTTGGAAGCATCGAGCTGCGGTTCCTGTGCGAGATAGCCAAGCGTCGCACCCTCGGCGAGCCACGCCTCGCCGGTGAATTCCTTGTCGAGCCCGGCCATGATGCGCAGAACGGTCGACTTGCCGGCGCCGTTCGGACCCAGGATACCGATCTTGGCGTCCGGGTAGAAGGAAAGGTGGATATTCTCCAGCACCTTCTTGTTGCCGTACGCCTTGTTGAGGCCGGCCATATGGTAGATGAACTGACGTGCCATTGATAATTCGCTCCGCGCGGGAATTTGAGTTTGCCGCTATGTAGGCGAATTGGCACCAAGGAGCAACGCGCGACAGGCAAAAACCCGAGGCTTTTGTGGCCGCGCAAGCAATTTGAGCACCGCTACGCGATTATTGAAGCTTGGCGTGATCGATACGAAATAGCTGGAAACTGGTCGGCTTCGCATAAGGCACCCTCTCAAGCCCCGACCACTCCCCCCCG
>NZ_JAEUAT010000016.1 GCF_019511525.1 Rhizobium cauense
AGCCGAGCTCGCCGCCTTCATGGATACTTCCAGGCGTTTCCGGGGCGACGTGGCTCGGAATGCCGCCGGGAAAGCTGAACTGCTTGAACAGCCGCTGTATGCCTTCGACGTCCTGACCGATATTCGGATAGACTTCGCTGTAGGTGCCTTCAAGGTAGGCATGCGCGACCAGCGCTGGCCCGCCATGACCGGGACCAATCACGTAGATCATGTTCAGATCATCGCGCTTGATGACACGGTTGAGATGCACATAAAGCATGTTCAGCCCCGGAGTTGTGCCCCAGTGGCCCAGCAGCCTCGGCTTGATATGCTCGCGCTTGAGCGGTTTCTTTAGGAGTGGGTTGTCGAGCAGGTAAATCTGTCCGACCGAGAGATAGTTTGATGCCCGCCAATAGGCGTCCATCAATCGGAGTTCCTCGGCCCCCAGCGGAGTAGCTGTTGCCTGATAGTCGTCGGTTGAAAGAGCGGCGTTCGTCATTGTCAGCCTCCTGTCGACTTGTCATCATATCTTTCATGCTTGCGGCCGTAACACACAAATCCCAGCCTCCACGAACGCATTTTCAGGCTACATGCTAGCATCTCTTGCGTGAGTGAAGCCCGTAGCATCCTGTAGCCTCTATCGGCGTATCTTGACGGGCGTCAGGCTGCCTGTTTGCCACTTACGTCTCACTTGCGCGGGAGCTCTCAAGCCACTGTTGCGGCTACCGCCTTCCCACGAATGTGGATCACCGTCCTCGAACCCGGGGCACCCGACGTGATGCCGGGCGATAGAAAAAATAAACGGAGGTGCGGACGAATATTTGGACTGACTATGCTACAATTCCGAGGTTCCTGCAGTATCCCAGGGGCTCAGGCCACCGAGTGAATAGATACAACGCTGATTGTACCACCACGCCGTAGATGTGCCGCCACCGTAGCTCTCCGTGGAGGCCGCGTAGCTTTTGTTCGAGTACATGAGACGGCTAGTGCGCAACCACCACCTCTCACAGCTTTCCAACAATGGACATCCCAGACCGACTTGGTTAGTCGTGAATGACGAAGTACGACCAAAATTCGTGCATCAAAGCTTTTGGATTAAGGGCTGCTGCAGCCGAATTGCTGGCGTTAGCCCAGTTGTTTACGAAGCGCGACTCCGTTGTCTGCGCGTCGTTTACGGTAACATACTTCCCTCTTTCGTTGGTTTCAGGCACCATCAACCCGGCACCCGTCCCACCTCAAAAGCTTCTTGCAACACGCTCAGGACGCTAAATTGATGTTGCAGCGCCTGAAAGACGCCATGATGGGCGGTCGTGTTTTACGTGACTGAGACCGTTGAAATACCTTCGCAAACAGAGTGTCCGATCGCCGGCACTGCGTTGGCACGTAAACCAATCCCGAAAATGGTGACTAACAGGTTCGGAGGTATGGAATGGCGGACGACCAGGAAACATCAGCCCAAGCTCCTGAATTGGAGGCGACGGACTCAATTCCCCCGAAATATGATTGCGGCCCCCTCAAGCTAAGCGGCAGCAGCAACGCGTTGTACGAACGTCATCTTCTGTTCGACAACGTTCTTGCATCGAGCGAGATAGGAAATCGTGAGCGGTATGAGGCAGTCGCACGCTCCGTTCGGGATATTCTTTCCCAGCGCTGGGAAAAGATAGAAGAGGTCTATGATCGCGAGAACCCCAAGCGCGTCTATTATCTCTCCATGGAGTTCTTGATCGGCCGCTCCCTTAGCAACAACGTTGTCAACCTGGGGCTCGGCCCTCTTGCGGATCGCTTTTTTCAAAGACATCAGCTGGACGAATTGGCCTTGCTTTCCGAAGAGCCAGACGCCGGGCTCGGCAATGGTGGTCTTGGACGCTTGGCAGCATGCTTTCTGGAGTCCATGGCGACGATGCAATTGCCTGGAATGGGCTATGGCTTGCGTTATGAGTACGGGATTTTCAAGCAGTCGATTGTCGATGGCTGGCAACGCGAACAACCGGACAATTGGTTGCGCAGACCCGATCCGTGGGAAGTTGCCCGACCTCACCTGGCAGTACCGGTCGAGCTTGGATGTTCTTTCGAAGTGCGCGGCGGAAGCCTGAGAGCGATTGCCGGCGTGCCTTCGAGTTTGCTCGGAATTCCTTACGACAGGCCTGTCGTCGGCTACGGCGGAAAAACGATAAACACGTTGCGGCTATGGGCTTCCGCAACTCCCCACGTATTCGATTTCCAGGAATTCAGCGCAGGTGACTTTGTTGGCGCGCTGGCCGAACGGCTGACAGCGGAAACCGTGACACGTGTTCTTTATCCGGATGATTCCACGAGCATGGGACAGGGCCTTCGCTTCGTGCAGGAATATTTTCTTGTAGCGTGCTCGTTGGGCGACCTGGTTCGACGCTTCCAAAAAAGCAACAGCAATTGGGATAATCTGCCGACGAAGGTGGCTATTCAGCTCAATGACACCCATCCCAGTCTCGCCGTCGCGGAGCTCATGCACATCCTCCTGGATAGGGCAAAACTTGACTGGGAGCGTTCATGGGACCTCACGAAAAGGACCCTCGCCTACACAAACCACACACTCCTCCCCGAAGCGCTGGAAAAGTGGCCGCTGCGCTGGTTTGAGTTGATGCTTCCACGGCACTTGGAAATCATCCTGGAAATCGATCGCCGCTTGCGGGAAGAGGTGCAAACCCGCTGGCCGGGCGACAATGGCCGCATCGAGCGCATAGCCATTGTCGAGCAAGGCAGTAACTTGGTGCGGATGGCTCACCTCGCAATAGTCGGCTCACACAGCACCAACGGTGTCGCGGAGATACACTCGAAGCTGCTCAGAAACGTCACTGTCAGTGATCTCGCAGAACTCTATCCTGACCGTTTCAACAACAAGACGAACGGCGTCACGCCCCGCCGCTGGCTATTGCTGTCAAATCCGGGTCTTGCCGAATGCATCTCTGAAGCTATCGGCGACCAATGGATAACGAACGCGACGGACCTCGAACGTCTGAGGTCGCTTGCCGATGACAGCGGGTTCATTTCCGCCGTCCAAACCGCAAAACGCAAGGCTAAAGTCCGTTTTGCCGATTGGCTCAAGGCGCAGGCGGGTGTTCAGGTTGATCCTGACACGATTTTCGATAGCCAGGTGAAGCGCATCCACGAATACAAGCGACAGCTCCTGAATGGGCTGCGGGTCGTCGCCCTGTACCACCGGCTGCGGCAGAATCCCAGTCTCGATATGCCGCCGCGCACCTTCTTCTTCGCAGGCAAGGCGGCTCCCGCCTACCACGCGGCAAAAATGATCATAAAGTTCTTGAACAATCTCGCCGCCACGATCGACGGCGATCCGTTGGTGCGGGGTCGCCTTCGGCTACTATTCCTGCCCGATTACTGCGTGTCACTCGCCGAGCAGCTCATTCCTGCCAGCGACGTATCCAATCAGATATCAACCGCGGGATACGAGGCAAGCGGCACGAGCAACATGAAGTTCATGATGAATGGGGCGTTGACCCTCGGCACGCGTGACGGCGCAACGATCGAAATGGCCCAAGCCGCGGGCGAGGAAAACTTCTTCCTGTTTGGGCTGACCGCAGACCAGGTGGCAAAGAGCCGCGGCTGGTATAGCCCCGGCTGGCACTATGAGAACGAGCCAGAGATACGCGCTGTCCTCGACCTGATCTTCTCAGGAGAATTCTCGCGAAATGAGCCGGCAGTCACCGACGCGCTGCGCAACATACTTCTGGTCGGCGGCGATACCTACATGCATCTGGGCGATTTCACCTCCTACATGGATGCAGACTCCCATCTTCAATCACTTTATCGGAAACCGGAAGCTTGGAGCCGCAAGGCGATCCTAAACGTCGCGGCATCGGGGAGGTTCTCGAGCGATCGCACGATCGCCGAATATGCCCAAGACATCTGGGAGGTAACTCCATGTCCGGTGCCAACGGCTTAGCGGCGTGACGTTAAGACGGGCCACAAGAATCCAGTTCTACCGAGTTGCTGTCGGCTGGCAGCGGCGGCACGCCTCTCGCGATCAGTGCCCCACCCTCCTAATGGGGGCCATTCCCTGAGGCGGGTGCTGGCTCATGGCTCTCGCAGCAGTCATGCTCGTTGGCCCAGTAAGATTGGAGATCCGATGACTGAGGGAGAAATTAGTGGTTTACCGCGATTTTCGTGGGCTTCTTTGCTGGCTGGATGGCGGACCAAGAACGATCATCAACTCCATAGTTTTGCCCCGGCCAAGAGATACGCGCCCGTATTGCTAATCTCGGCCACCACTGCGCGCAGTTTTAGGAGCCGGTTGCGCATAATTGGCCGCGGCTTCTCCATCTCTCAACCTCTAAAACGAGAAGGTCGAGGAGTTCAAGCATGACATCACTCTGCACCATCCATTGGAGAAGCTCGGCCCGCTCCCTATCATTAATCCTGTCGATCACTGATTCCCTCCATCAGTTTCCGAAGAACGCCGCCAGCGCGTTGAGGGACTGAAAAGAAGATGATGAGTTTCTATCGCCAGGTCCAGAAACCCTGAAGGAGACCGCCATGAACACCCCTGCCCGTACCGCCAAGATCTTCGATGGCGCCGAAACGCGCCCGCAAATGTTCCGGCTTTTTGATCGCCATAACCAGTGACCTGATCGGTGGCAGATCGATGCTGCACCGCTTTATAGCGGCGAATGGTTCGGGATTGACGAGACACTCTACGACTACATGCTGGATATCTTGCCGCCATTGTGGATGCGCGGTCCTATCTTCGCGCTGCGCGAACTCGACCGGGCGCCGGCAGATCCTGACGACCAAGACGACGGCACTGTTCAAGACCTACCAGCAGATGCTCGATGGCCGCCATGCGGCAATCGACCTGCGCTTCGTCCTGCCGTCGGCCGAGAACGAGGCGGATAGCAAACCCAATCAGCTCGTCCGCAATGCACACCGGATATGGCAGGAGACCGGCGAGGCCATCTATCGTCGCCCCGACGGCAAGGACTTTGATCCGCCAGGCGCCGCCCAAATGATCTTTTCCGATCTCGGCACAATCAATCTCGAGAAGTCCCATGGCTTCTCGGCCTATCGGTTCCGGCTCGGTGTGCCGGCAATTCTGCGTACCCTTCGCGGTCTCCCCGCTCATCGAGTATCGACTGACTACCGCCGCCGTGTCTCATGAGGGAGTCGGAAGCAGCAGTTAACTGTCGTCATTTGATTCTGGCCAGTGGATACGGCGCGATAGTCCTCACACGGCCACTATCTCCCCGGAAGGTGCTCGGGCGTGCTTGGGGCCGCGGGCCGATCCTGCTCCGAATGTTGGCGGTCGGGAGCCACGATCGGTGCAGTTGGCCTTGAGGAGGTATAGATTGCCAGAACCAGCGAGACACCAGCAACGACGAAAGCTCCTCCGATCGCCGCGACAGAACGCTTCCCATCTTGCTTGATCATTCCGAAAGCAAGCGCAATGCCGAGAATTGCTGCGCCACCGGAAACGACGAAAAGCCAAATATAGTTCATGGGTTACTCCGCTTTATTCACAGGCCTCTGAGTTGTTGAGCCTCAGAGTGTTCTTCAGATGAGACATCTCCTCAGCCCACATCGGATGATAATAGGCTATCTTCAGAATTCTCTGCGCGACCATGTCGGAACGTCGCAGATTCCAGACGCAGCAACATCGGTGTGAACTATATGAGTTCCACTGCTGTCCGCGCCCGAAACTCACTGGAACCAAAATGGTTTCAGCATAAATCCGATCGTTCGAATGGGGGCGTCGTCCTTTCCGCTCGGTCGACGAAGCACGGGCAGTTACGACCTCGCGCATTCATGGCGGTGTAGGAAAAGATCGTCTAACCCCAGGGGGCAAACTGCATCACCCATGCCCACAGGTCGCGGCGGCCGAAACCCTCGAAACATCCCTCCGCGTTCTCCGCCAAAGGAATCAGATCAATGATAAAGAAGCTGCGGCCGAACCCCCAGTTCGCCGGGAAATCGGCGAAACGAGACAAAGCTTCCCAGGCAAGGAACGTTCGCCTTCAGGTCCTCCGCCTTGTTCAGGGCGGCGTTCGCGGCGTCATTGCCGAGCGGAAGATGGTGCGAAGGCCGTCCATGGGGCTTTGCAAATAATCGCCTTGACTGGAATCGAACCGTCGCCCCTGGGCGAACGCGATCATCAGCTTAGCGGCAGCTGTTCTGGCCATTCCTGCGCGCCATGGAGTACGCGAAGAATACGAACTGTTGTCTCGGTGATCGCATAGGCGGCGACATAAGGCGTACCATTGATGACATGTTCGCGTGTCCCGGCAATTCTACCCACGCGCCCACTGGCAGGAAAATCGAGCAAGCGATGGGCGGCGGCGACTATCCGTTCATCGATCAGTATAGCTGCCGGAGGATTATCTGCCTCGATGTACGTGAAAATAGCGTCGCGATCCGACAACGCAAACGCAGACCAAGTCAGTTTCACGTTTCTGGCACACCAGCTTTAAGGCGGGCCGCCGCTCGACGTGTGGCAAAGTGCGCCTCGACCTCGTCGTCCGATAAATCCGGTCGAGTATCGTTCAACGCTTCGAGCACCTTGGTCCGAAACCAGGCGTCATGTGCTTCACTGCCAGAAAGTAGTTCAAGAGGCAGCGCGCCCTCGTTAGCAGTCCGGGTGAGCATGATACGAACCGCATCAGATACAGTAAGGCCCATGCTTTCAAGCACGGCGGAAGCACGGTCCCGGACTTCGGAATCAATACGTGTTTGTACAAGAGCGTTTGCGGCCATGACTATCTCCCACATTCCATGACAATGTAATGCATTTGCATGACGATTTCCAGACCAGAGTATCGATATTCCGCTCGAAGCACTTTTAAGCTCTTGAAGGGAATCGAACCAATATCCACCGCTCCGATACACTAAGCTGCTGTAACTTTTATGCTGAGCGTGGAGAGGTTCGTTCGTGACACATAGGTACCATCATCGCTTTACGGCAACACATTTCACCTCAGCGAGGAGTCCCTGGTGCGCGAGCTCAGAGACACCTATCCGGGTCCACGCATAGGTTCCCTTCGGAAACACCTCGTTTTTGACAGTCCGGAACACGTCCATGTGCTCGGACATTTCGACGTGATAGCTTGTCATTTCCACGATGTCATCGAACGTGCAATGAGCGGCTTCGAGGACAATCCGTAAATTGTCCCACATAGCTCTGAATTGCTCTGAAGGATCGTGAATAATCTTGAGATCCTTGGTCCGCCCAACTTGGCCGACGACGTAGATTGTGTCTCCGACTTTAACCGCGGGAGCATAGCCTGCTCGGCTGACGATCTCCTGCATCTCGTCGGGTATAATGATCTCTCGATCCATAGTGGTCCTCGCAATCTTTGCTGGTTGCTAGCGGCACTGATACAAGCGTCGCGAATTTTCAAGCGCCGTTGGATGAAAAAGTACAAACGGCCAGCGATGTCGGACAGTACTTCCTTCGCCCGCCGGCACGGCTCTTTCCCGGGCGCCGGTACGTGTCTCAAAAAAAGCTGCGTCACGTCCCGAACGTGGCGCAGCTAGCATGTTGATCGAGACACGCGCCTTTTGCATAATGCATGCCGCTGCTACTTGGCAGCTTTGGCTGCTTCCTCGATAACCTTTGCGACCGCAGCCGCCTGCGAGATGTAGATAGCGTGGCTGCCCTCTACCTCTGTCACCGTTGAACCGCCACGCTTGTACATCCAGCGCTCAAGGTCCGGATTGATCGTCATGTCGTCTTTCGCAACAATCCCGTAGCTAGGCTTGTCGTGCCAGGCGGCAACAGGCACCAGCGCACCAGTGGCAGCAACGGCAACAGGCATCTGAGACCGGGCCATGAACTCGCCCAGATCCTTGGGCAGATCCGCCCCGAAATCAGCCGCGAACTTTGCCGGGTCGATAAGCAGAAAGCCATCCTTTGTCGGCTTGATATCGTTGGTGGGTGACGGCATCGATTGAAGCAGTTGTGCGGTGCTTTCGCCCTTTTCTGGCTGCAGTGCCGCAACATAGACAAGTGCCTTGACCTTGGGATCATCACCTGCTGCCGTGATGATCGTGCCCCCATAGCTGTGGCCGACGAGAACGACGTCCCCGTCCTGCTGATCAAGCACGCTCTTCGTGGCTGCAATGTCCTGATCCAGGCTCGTCAGTGGCTGCTGGACAACGCTGACATCGTAGCCGTCGCGGGTCAGGATGTCATAGACGCTGCGCCAGCCCGAACCATCCACGAGCGCGCCATGGACAAGCACGATGTTGCGCGCGTCCGCTAAGGCTGGGGCTGTTAGAGCAGCGGAAGACAAAAGCGCGGCAATAAGGCCAAGGGCCGCTTTACTGAAGTTCGACATGGTCGGTTGTTCCCTTGAGTTTTGTGCGTGGAATAATTGAGGCTTTGAAATCGCCTGAAGGACATGTCTCTCCCCCTATCCGAGGAGAGACGAACGTGATCGCTTGCGCTTACTGCTTGACGACAATTGGCGCCTTGATCGGCACGCGTTCATAGAGGTCGATAATGTCCTGGTTGAGCAGCCGCACGCAACCGGACGAAACGGCCTTGCCGATCGAGCGCCATTGCGGGTTGCCGTGCAGACGATAGAGTGTGTCCTGGCCACCGGAGAAGATGTAGAGCGCACGCGCCCCCAGCGGGTTTTTCAGGCCCGGCTCCATGCCGCCATTCTCGATCGAATATTTGGACAATTCCGGCTGGCGGGCGACCATCTCGTTCGGCGGCTTCCAGCGGGGCCATTCCTGACGCCACTGAGTGACGCCGTTGCCCTGCCAGGCAAAGCCCTCGCGGCCGATGCCGACATCATAGCGCATCGCGGCCCCGCCCGGCTGGACGAGATAGAGGAAGCGGGAGGGGGTGTCGACGACGATCGTGCCGGGCGCCTCGCCACTCGGGTCGAGGACCTGCTGACGATAGTAGCGCGGATCGATCTGCTTGTAGGGAACCGCCGGGATCAGAAAGCCGCCATCCTCGATAGGACCATACATGACAGCCAGTTCGGCATCTGTCGGCGCAGGAGCGATGTGGACGGGGCCGATCGGATCCTGGAGAGGCGCCGACTGTCGCCCCATCATCCGGCCCGTGCTGGCGGTGGAGACGCACCCCGCCAGGGTAGAGGCTGCAGCCATTGCCGAAAGCGACAGGAGGCTGCGGCGGGATAACGAGGTATCAATGCTAACGCTCATTCCTCGTCCTGCCATCTGCGCAGATCCGTCTGGTCATGATAGGCCATGCGATCGGGCGTTGTGATAAACTCAATCATCGTGCCCCACGGCGTGCGGCAATAGCAGACCTTGTTTCCAAGACCTTTTTCGGTTGCGTAGGGAATAGCGCGTGGTGCCGTCAGGGCTGTTCCGCCGGCCTTCTCAAAGCGCTCTACCGATGCGTCGATGTCGTCGGTATAGATACCAAAATGCGTAATGCCGAAGTCGCTCGGTGTAACCGGTTGCGCTTGTCTGAGGCCGTGCATTTCGAAGAGCTCGATGTCAGGCCCGGTTCCGATCTTGACCATCGCCTGCGCACGCACAACCGTTCCCGGGTAAGCACCAGTGGCCCGCTCGAACTCGGGTCCCTGCCTGGCCGGATCCTGAGGCCCGAACGATTGGTAGATCACCTGGCCGCCAAAGGCTTCCACCAGGAACGATTTTGCTGCCTCGATATCGGGCACTGTAATGCCGATGTGATTGACGCCGCGAATTGCAGTCATGACAGTTTTCCTTTTTTGTTGAATCGATGAACGCGATCGGACTCAATTTGCCCGGATTGCAGAGTTCACTTGGCCTTGAGGAAATCGATGAGAGCAGCGGCCACTTCATGCGGGCGCTCGTCCGCCACATAGTGGCTGCACCGCGCAACCGCGCCGCCTGTCACATTGCTAGCGAACTCCTTGAGCATCGGGACCATATGCGCACCGAAACGCTGCTCCCCGCCGAGACCTAAAACGGGTATGTCAAGCGGTCGCTTTTTGTACTCGAGCGCGGCCGCATGGTCGGCGGTCAGTGTGCGGTACCACTCCATGCCACCGCGCGTGCGACCCGGAAGTGCCATCGCTTTCGCGTAGATCTCGATGTCTTCAGGATGGAAGGTGCTGTGATCGTAAAACCGCTCCGCCATGAACGCCGAAACATAGTCATATTCGCGGCCATAAATCAGACGTTCCGGCAGATCCCGATTAGCATGGAACGCGAAGTGCCAGATCTTTGCCGTCGTCGCCTCCCATTGGCTCCAGCCAGGAAGCGGAACATCGAGGACGGCCAGGTGAGTAACCGAATCTCGATAGATAGCGGCCTGCGGCAATGCGATCATTCCGCCGATGTCATGGCCACACACGGCGTAGCGTTCATGCCCAAGGGCAATCATGACCTCGTGCGCGTCGCGCGCCATCGTCGCCTTGTCGTAGCCGTCAAGCGGGCAGTCGGAAAAACCCGCACCGCGTAGATCAATCGCCACCACGCTGAACTGCTCGGCCAGCAGCGGCATGACGTGGTGCCATTCCCACCAGGTTTCCGGCCAACCGTGAAGCAGAAGGATCGGGGGACCAGAGCCGCCCGTGACGGCATTGATCTTGATGCCATTCACCGGCACCAGTTGCTGGGTAAAACCTTGTATGGTTGCGATCATGATGACTTTTCCAATCGACGTGAGGTTCAAACAGAACTCGCGGCCAGATCAGGGCTGATCGAAATCGGTCGCGATCGAGATGTCGCGCCAGGTGTCGATATCACGGCGAAACGAAGCCAGCTTTCCCTCAGCGATTGAATGCGCAGCGGGACCGAGCGGTAGATGAAGCGGAGCGTTATCCGCATCGACTGCCTGCAGGATCACCGCGATCGCCTTATCGGGATCGCCCGCCTGATTGCCGTCGTTGGTTTCGCGATAGTGCCTGCGCGAACTCTCAGCGTATTCCGGCATCTCGTTGGCCGCTATCGTGATCGAACGGCCGAGGAAATCGGTGCGAAATGGCCCAGGCTCGACGATCAGCACGCGGATGCCGAACGGCTTCAGCTCGCCGGAGAGTGCTTCGGAAACCCCTTCAACCGCAAACTTGGCTGCATTGTAATATGCTGCGCCGCCGCTGCCCGCGATCCCTGCGCCAGAAGACATGTTGACGATCACACCGCCCGAACGTCGCAGTGCAGGCAAGGCTGCCCTGGTGGTTTCGATAAGACCGAAAACGTTCACCTCGAACATCGGTCGATATTCTTCGGGCGTGCCCTCCTCAAGCGCCCCAAACAGTCCGTAGCCGGCATTGTTCACCAGCACGTCAAAACCCCCAAATATCTCGACGGCCTTTGCGACCGCGGCTTTGGCCGCCGCCGTATCTGTCACGTCGAGCGGCAAGGTGATCATACGGCCGTCGAATCGCCGAGCCATTTCTTCGATCGAGTTGACGTTGCGGGCAGTAGCAACAACCTGATCACCCCGCTGTGCTGCAGCAATCGCGAGCCGTTGTCCGAAGCCGCTCGAGCAGCCTGTGATCAACCATGTTCTCATGACGTTTCTCCGCTTGTTTTCAGAAGATGACTTGAATCTAGATGTTTATATTTGTACTTGAAGTGACAGTTTTGTATTTTCACTGTTCACTTTTGTAAGGGGCTTTGCGGTGGAGTGGAGTGACGTAAAAATCTTCCTTGCAATAGCGCGATCCGGCACGCTCGGCGGCGCTGCGCGTGCTCTTCATACAAGCCATCCGACCGTCGGCAGACGGCTGCGTACCCTTGAGGAGGCGATCGGCCACACACTCTTCCAGCGGACCGCGGACGGTCTCGTGCTGACCGAGGAGGGCCATGGGATCATCGCCCTGGCAGAGCAGATGGAAGAAGGCGCGCTTGCCATGGAGCGCCGGCTTGCCGGGCAGGAGCAAAACCTCAAAGGCAATCTGCGCATCTCATCAGCAGACTGGTTCGGGGCTTATGTCCTGCCTCCCATGCTGGCAGATTTCTCGAAAGCCTACCCCAATGTAGAAGTCGAGGTCCTTACCGGCACTCGCCTGTTCAACCTCGCCCAGAGGGAGGCCGACGTCGCCTTTCGCATCGTTCCGTTCGACACTGCCGATGTCATTCAACGGCGGCTCTTAAGGCTCGAATACGGCGTCTACATCGCCGAGGAGTCGCCTGACCCTAAATATGGCGACGGGACTGGTTTCCGGCTGATCACGCACGATACTTCGACCGGGCAGTTCCCCGACATAGCCTGGCTCGCCGAGAGTTTCCCGAACGCGAGACCCGTCCTGCGATCAAACAACCGAAACGTCCAGGGGCGAATGTGCAGGCAGGGGGTCGGGATCGCCGTCCTGCCCCGCGCAGTGGGCAATCAAATCCCGGGTATCCGCAGACTTGAACTACCCAAGCCCCCGCCGGCGCGAGACATCTGGATGGGATATCACCGGGACCTGCGACGTCTTCAGCGTCTTCGGGCGTTTATCTCGACCGTCTCGGACCACATCACAAATGCCCCTGCATGGTAAGACGCGCGAAGAAGATCGATCCCCCGCCGATCCACGGCTGCGGTCAGCCGCGACAAACAACTTACTTCCTGGCCGCTATCTCCCTGTGCCGCTCCACCACAGCGCCCACGATCATTGTCATCAGCCCTTCGACAAAGTGCCGACTGAGGCCAGCATCATTGGCGATACTCATCAGTCGATCCAATTGGCGTCGCTCTCGCTCATTATCGATCGCCGGCAACGCCTGCTTAGCTTTCAAGTGGCCGACTTGCTCGGTACAGCGAAAGCGTTCGGCCAGAATATAGAGGAGAGCTGAATCCAGATTGTCGATGGTCGTCCGGTAGGAAGCGAGTTGCTCTGCCACATCATCTGTCATCATTTGAATATCTTCCAAGTGGTTTCATATTAGAGCTTATGAGATGGATGCATACTGCGACGCGACAGGGCGATCGTCAGCCAAATTGCCGAAACCAGGAAGTAGAATGCGCCGACGCCAGCGTAGCCCGCAACGGTTGCGATAGAAGGCTCCTGAGGCATTTGCGCTTGAAAGATGAAGAAAGCGCCAGCCACAGAGGATTGGCCACCGCTCAAAATCATCGCCCACTGACCTCCACTCGTTCTCCAACGCCGCACGGCAGTTCCAAGCTGCAACAGCCCCGAAAAGATCGCCCATAGACCGAAAGCGCCGAGAACCCAGTTCATGTTCATTGTCAATGCCACGATCACGGCTATCGTCATAACCGAGCTCGCTGCGACGTTGATCGCTTGGCTCCGGTTGGCGGCAAGACCACCGCTCCTGACGGCATCGATAACGTTGGCGATTGCATCCCAAGCGGGGTACATGATCAGCAGTGCGGCAGCCACCGCGAAGGAATGTCGTCCGGCAGTCAATGCAGTCGCGACCCACATCACTGAGAAGGCCGCTCTGGTAAAGTAGTACTTCTTAAGCCACTGGTCGTTGCCGCGCGGGGCACGGGAGGTCTGGTTGTTCGACATTGTTTTCTTCCACTTTCTGAACTGGTTGATTGATGGTTCGCGCTAGGGTCGTCAGATGAAGCCGACATGCTTGCCGAAGGGGGCGTTCTCGTCCCATTCAGTACGGCCGATCCGATCGCTTTCGCCGGAGCGTTTCCCGGTTGACTTCTTGGACCTATCGAGGTCACGCGGGCCGTCGTGAGAGGAAACCTTTGCCCCGCGGCCGTGGGCACCCTTGAGGCGCATGCTTTTCTCGAAGGCATCGCTGATCGCCTCCTGCCGCCTCGCCGCCCATCGGCCGTCAGGATCGGAGAGGATCGAACTGGTTTGGTTGATTTCGACCTGTCTTGAAGGCGCAATTGCTGAAATCGGCATCACTTTCTGGACTTTCCGTCGGCTCATGGATTGTTTTCCTCTGGTTCACCGCTTTGATTGCCTCAGATCCCGGCGTACCACTCGTAGCCACGGTCTTCCCAATAGCCGCCGTTCCCACCCCACAGCCCGGCGAAGCTGTCGACCAGCTCGATGCGCATGATGTATTTTGCCTGTTTGTAGCCGAGCTGTCGCTCGACCCTCAGGCGCAAGGGCGCGCCGTGGCCGACGCTAAGATCCTGGCCGTTCATCTGGTAGGCGAGGATGGTTTGAGGGTGGACCGCATCGATGAGATCAATGCTCTCATAGTAGCGACCGCTGCCATCGAGCGTCTTTTCGAGCTCGTCGGCACAATACAATACAACGTAGCGCGCCGTCGGCTTGACCCCGGTGAGGCGCAATAGATGGGCGAGCGGAACGCCTTTCCATTTGCCGATAGCACTCCATCCCTCCACGCAGTCATGGCGGGTGATCTGGGTGCGGGAGGGAAGCGCCTTCAGATCTAGGAGCGAAATCTCTCGAGGCCGATCAACAAGACCGTCGATCTTCAGTCGCCAGTTTGCAAAGTGACCTTCCAGCAGTTCCGCATATTCATCGCTGTCGGGAGCACTCGTTCCATTGACACGGAAAGAGGGAGAAATGTCCTTTTCGTCAAACTCACGCGCCAGCGCATCGCGCCCCTGAAGCAGTCTCTGTGCCTTCATGGTCAGGTGCTCGGCTGAGCGAAGGACATTGGCGACGTCGGCGTTCTGTTCCAGCAGGTCACACCCGGAAAGGGTCAGGGCGCTGGCGCCAAGCGTGCCGCCGATGAGGAAGCGGCGTCGGGTGAGAAGCTTGCTCATGATTGTGGCCCCTTTTCATGGATCGCATAGCGTCCGGTGATCATCGAGCGGATGTTGTTCCATGTTCCGGACAGGACCACCATTGCCACATGCACGACAACGAAGATGACCAGCGCCGACGCTGTGATGAAATGGATGGTACGCGCCGACTGGCGTCCACCGAAGACCTCTATGAGTACGGGGAAAGCAGCGTCAATCCCGGGTGACATTGTCAAGCCTGTGGTCACCATCAGCGGCAGCATAACGACAATGACCGCCAGATAGGTAAGCTTTTGAAGCGCGTTGTAGTGCTTAGCCTTCTCCCCGTCCGGGAAGCGGAGACGAGCGTGGTCGAGAACCTCGCGGCCGAGATGGCGAGGCGAGAGTTCGTGCACCTTTGGCGCCAGGTCTCGCCTGAAATGTCCGCTCAGCAGGCTGAATCCCAGGTAGAGAATACCATTGATCACAAACAGCCAGGCAAAGAAGAAATGCCAGCGACGGCCGGCCGCAAGATCCTGAAACGACGGGATTGTTGCCCAGGACGGGAAAGCTCGCGCGGTCGGCTCCCCATCAACATTGGAAACACCCAAGACGCCAGTTGTAGGAAACTGTAGCCCTGCGACACGCACGAAGCCGCTTGGCGTGCCTGCATCGTCGTCGGAGCCGATTGTCAGGACGGCGGGGTCGCCGTTCGCGCCATAATGACCCCAATAAAGCTCCGGGTGGGCATTGAAGATCTGAAGCCCGCTCAAAAGAAGGAAGCTCAGGCAAAGCACGTTCAGCCAGTGCGTAAGCCGAGTCACAACGGAGTGGCGGCGGATAAAGATCGTCCGAGGATATTGAACATTGTCATTGGAAGCGTCTGCGCTCATCTCAGCGTCTTTCATCTGTGCATTTCACGGCTGCAGTCCAAGCAGCGTCGATCTTTCGTCACTGGCCGGAGCAGTAAGGCGGCTGCTCCGGCCAGTGACGGCGTGGTCCTCACATGGGTGGAACCACGCCGTTCTTGCCGACGACCACCTGGTGGGCGATCGGTCCTGTCTCAGCCTTTTCGGCGGTGATGAAGACAACGGCGCCGGGAACGAGATCATCGTTGGTGGCCGCGGCAATGGTCACGACCGGTGTCCCGTCCGGAATGGCGATCTTCTTTTCCTTGCCGTGATAGGTCACGGTGACAGTCCGGCCATCGACGCCTTTAACGGCATCCGCGACCGTCGCATTGGTCATGCTGCTGTCCGGCTTTAGATCCCAACCGTAGCTCCCCTCGCCTGTGCCTTTCATTGCCGGCGGGAAAATGAGGACCTCAAGCGCGCCATCGCCGCCGTCGGCCTTTGGCAGTGATGCGATACCCACGAAATCGCCCGGCTTGATGTCGGTCACGTTTGCGTTGGCAACGCTGGCGATTTTCCAGTCGTCGGCAAGAGCGACGTCGACGGTCTCTCCTTCGCGGGTCCTCACTTTGATCGTTGACCCCTGGTAATCGACGATGCTGCCGCTGACATGGATCGGCGCGGCTTTCTTATCCGCGGCAAATGCGGGTGTCGAAAGGACAGTTACAGAAAGGATGCTGGTCAGCCCGAGGGCCAAGGTTGGGAAAAGATTTCTCATTTATTCTTCCTACTAGTTGGTAGTTTCGATGGACGCGACGGGCCCGAGTAGCCTTGCCACGCAGGACTAGTGAGAAACCGTCGGCGTGAGACGATTGAGGGCAGGTTCGAGTATCATTGAGAACACTTCCGGCTTCCCATTGGCTCTCGCCGAAAGCATTGCCCCGTAGACGGTTGCCAGAAATGTTTCGGCTTCAACATGCGGCGCACTGGTTAGGCTCAGTTCGCCCTGCTTGGAACCGCGCTCCATTACCGAAGCCAGCCACGAGGAGATGAAGCGAAAAAAGTTCGTAACCTCGGTTGCGACTTCCGTGGGGAGGGATGGCAGTTCACTGGCGAGCATAGCACAGACACAGTAGGGTCTACTGGCATCCTCAATGCATGCAGCCCAGTGATTTGCATAAGCCTTGAGGATGTCCAGAGCATTCGGAACCTTCTGCTCAAGGACTCCCACGCTTGCCTGGCCATCCTCCCGATAACGCTTGACCAGCTCACGCACCAGATCGACCTTGCTGGGAAAATGATGATGAATGCTTGCTTTGCGGATACCGACGATCTCCGAGATATCGGCGTAGCTGAAGCCATTGTAGCCGCCGCTTATCAGAAGGTGCCGGGTGGAGGCCAGAATGTCGTCGGAGGTGGTAGAAAGATTGCTCATGCAGCCTGTCTACCTTCTAGTAGGCAGATCGTCAATATCAAATTTCGGGTTTGCGTCAGCGGTCCGTGGAGGCGGGAGGAGCTTTCGTCGTTGCTGGTGTCTCGCTGGTTCTGGCAATCTATACCGGCCAACTGCACCGATCGTGGCTCCCGACCGCCAACATTCGGAGCAGAATCGGCCCGCGGCGCCAAGCACGCCCGAGCACCTTCCGGGGAGATAGTGGCCGTGTGAGGACTTTCGCGCCGCATCCACTGGCCAGAATCAAATGACGACAGTTCAGTTCGCCGGGAAATCGGCGGAACGAGACAAAGCTTCCCAGGCAAGGACGTTCGCCTTCAGGTCCTCCGCCTTGTTCAGGGCAGCGTTCGCGGCGCCGAGTCATCGCATAGCCGCCCAAGGAACCGTATATTGCATGGTTGGGATCCCCGACGATAAACGTTCTCGTGTTTCCGGCCGATCCCCTTAGATTGGCGGCAACAATTGCGTATTGGATCTCTTCGGTGTCCTGATATTCGTCAACGAGGATGTAGCGGAATAGAGATCCAAGCAGCACGGGAATCGAGGGATTGCACGTTATATCGAATCGCACGGCGAGCCACGGAGCCCTGATGAACTTACCGGTCACTCGTGCCTCTCCTTCAGCAGCCGAGGGACCACAACAATGGCGCTTCAAAAATGCTGATGGGAATTGGATTTCAGCGCAAATCAGAAGCCGACTACGACTGGATAGCGGGGAAGCTCTGCATAGCGCTGTCGGGCGCGACCTCGGCATTGCCCTGATGCCGAACTTTCTGGTTGGCGAAGAGATCCAGTCAGGCCGTTTCGTTCACATCCTGCCGGAAATACCGACGGAGACTGTCGAATCAGCGCCATCTATCCCGACCGCCGGCTTCTCGATGCAAGGGTTCGACAATTCATTGACCTCATGGCCGCAGGTTTGCGGCTTTAATGACGGGATACTTCGGCACATCTGACAAGGCGAGGCGAACGGGCCGGATCGCTTGATGAAGATAGCCCGCGAAGAGGCCCGCATTGGCCACTCGCCCAGGACAAACGCAAATGGCTGGAGGCTGTTACTTGCTTAGACGCAAAAGAAGTCGCGGAGCGTGTTTCCATCACTCCGGCTGCGAACGGCGTCTCAACCAGTGGGATGAGAATTTTCCAGCACCGCAGACTGATGCGATGAACCCACGGCCGCTCTCGCTGAGCTCGCCCGTGGGTCACGAACTGAGGGGGAACTTAACGGACTCGTCATGCTCTGCCGCATTTTTGAAGAGCTGTGGAGACGAAAGAACGAGGCCTCTTAGATCCGGGCGCCGCCGGTCGCATCGATCATCTGCCCCGTCGTCCAGCGCGCACCGTTCGATGCGAGGAAGGCGATGACGTCGGCGACATCCTCGGCCTTTCCGACGCGTGAAAAGACCGAAAGGGCTTCGGCGCCGGCGCGTGCATCCGGAGATGCCAACCATTCGGCATTCATATCCGTTTCCGTGACACCCGGCAGGACGGCATTGACCGTAATTCCGCGAGCGGCAAATTCGGGCGCCAGCGCCAATGTCAGTGTCTCCAGCGCCCCCTTGGAGGCCGCGTAGGCCGGATGCGTCGGCGCCGCGATCCGTGTAAACCCGGTCGAGACATTGATGATGCGGCCATTGTCGCGAATGTGGTCGGCGACTGCCTGGATCAGGAAGAAAGGCGCCTTGTAGTTGATCGTCATCACCTCGTCGAACGCAACTTCACTTGTCTGCTTCAACGGCAATGCCGGCGCGATACCGGCATTGTTCACGAGAATGTCGAGAAAGGACGAGCCCGCCTCGCTACGCGCCGCTTCGGTGAACTGCGCCCAGAGGCTGTCGGCTGCATCCTTACCCTGCCTAAGATCAGCATTCACCGCCACGGCCTTGACGCCGAGCGCTTCGATCTCCCTGACGGTGGCACGAGCTGCATCTGCGTTTGCGGTGTAGTGCACGCCGATGAGCGCAGCACCTTCCCTCGCAAACGCAAGTGCAGCCGCGCGGCCAATACCGCGCGAACTTCCAGTGATGAGGGCTATCTTGTTTGCGAGTCTCTTCGACATGGATCACTCCGTTGATTAATTAAATAGTGATCTCTATAATAAGGAGCAGCAGGCAGCTGTCAACATTTAATAGGGATCGCTATTTTAATGGATCAACCAGCCCGCAAACGTGGCAGACCGCGTCTGCTCGATCGCGATGTCGGACTCGACATTGCGGCACGGCTATTCTGGGAACGCGGCTATGAGGGAACATCGACCGCAGATCTTACGAAGGCTATGGGGATCAATCCGCCGACCCTCTACTCGATGTTCGGATCAAAGGAAGAATTGTACCGTCAGGCCCTCGACTTCAGCGTGTCCCGTGAAAACGGCCGCCGGTCGGAAATCCTCCAATCGAGTCTTCCTGTTTATGAGGCCCTGCGCCTCTATCTTTACGACATCGCTGACGGAGACACGCAGCCTGACAAACCTCCCGGCTGCATGGTTTCGACCGCCGTCTTACAGCATGCGGAAGAAAATGCGTCCGTTGCGCGGATGACAGCAGGCTTGCGTGAGGCGTCGATACAGACCCTTAAAGCTCGCTTCGACCGTGCCGTTGAGGAAGACGAGCTACCTTCGGCAACCGACACGGACACTCTCGCGCGCTTCTATGGTGCGATTATCCAGGGCATGTCCGCCCAGGCTTGCGACGGCGCCTGCAATGCCCTGTTGAAACGGATGATCGACCTCGCACTGGCGGCGTGGCCCGGAAAGATTATCACCTGATTACGAGCCGGTCCAACGCCACTCCAATTGCACTTGTTGACCCGACGCGTTTGATTGCCATGCTCTTGACTGGAATCGAACCGTCGCCCAGGGGCGAACGCGATCATCAGCTTAGCGGCAGCTGTTCTGGCCATTCCTGCGCGCCATGGAGTACGCGAAGAATTCGAACTGTTGTCTCGGTGATCGCATAGGCGGCGACATAAGGCGTACCATTGATGACATGTTCGCGTGTCCCGGCAATTCTACCCACGCGCCCACTGGCAGGAAAATCGAGCAAGCGACGGGCGGCGGCGACTATCCGTTCATCGATCAGTATAGCTGCCGGAGGATTATCTGCCTCGATGTACGTGAAAAATAGCGTCGCGATCCGAAAACGCAAACGCAGACCAAGTCAGTTTCACGTTTCTGGCACACCAGCTTTAAGGCGGGCCGCCGCTCGACGTGTGGCAAGGTGCGCCTCGACCTCGTCGTCCGATAAATCCGGTCGAGTATCGTTCAACGCTTCGAGCACCTTGGTCCGAAACCAGGCGTCATGTGCTTCACTGCCAGAAAGTAGTTCAAGAGGCAGCGCGCCCTCGTTAGCAGTCCGGGTGAGCATGATACGAACCGCATCAGATACAGTAAGGCCCATGCTTTCAAGCACGGCGGAAGCACGGTCACGGACTTCGGAATCAATACGTGTTTGTACAAGAGCGTTTGCGGCCATGACTATCTCCCACATTCCATGACAATGTAATGCATTTGCATGACGATTTCCAGACCAGAGTATCGATATTCCGCTCGAAGCACTTTTAAGCTCTTGAAGGGAATCGAACCGGCGGCAGGTCGTTCAGATAGCTTAAATTCCTTAAAAGACATACTTCGTCGCATAAGGCCAATTTATGGACCTCCAGCGATCATCGCCGCCGATTATCATTCTCATCCTGGACCTGGAACCCCCGCCGGGTAGATTTTCCTTTCGGCAAGCCTCATGAGGGCAGCTCGCCGAACTTCGCGGTGCGCGGTCGGAAAGTTGGCGAGATATTTAAAGGTCCGTCAACCGGAGGTAGCCTATCCCTCCTCAATTACCTGCTCTCAAAGCCTTCCAGCGCTCGCATGAGATGGTACGCTTCGCAGACCTTGGCCTCAAAGAGCTTGTGCAGCGCTTGGTTGTCATCGATGTCGAAGGACTGGACCACGCCGCCGTTAATGGCGAAGACCTCGTGCGGTTCTATCCCTGAGTTGTCGATCAACAAAACTTCGTCTGCGATCCTGAGCGCTTCGGTCAGCTTCTCGAAGGATCCATCATGCCGCCTGCGGATGTTTTCCTCCGGGATGTCGTGACCGCCCTTGAGGACACGCTGTCTAACGCGCTCGACGTTTGTCTCAACGGAATCCAAAGCAACATAGTACAGGCCGACCTTGAACCCGGCCGCCTTGGCAGCCCGCATCATTCTCAACGATTGGTTGCTGCTCAGCGTCGTCTCGAAAATAAAAGACTGCCTGGTGTCGATCATCTCGTCAATTTTCAGGAGAGCCGCTCGACCAGCTTGGATTTCAGTCGATCTGTTATCGGCGGCCAGCATCGCTTTGGCGATCTCGTCCGCGTTGATCCAAACACCCTCGAGCTTCAGCTTCGCGAAGGCGGAAGTTTTGCCGGAGCCGTTCGGCCCTGCGAGGAGGATACACGACAACTCGGGCATGAAGCGATTGCTACCTCACGGTAGCCGGAGCACGTTCCTTGCGCTCATGCTGGGCCTCATCCTTCGCCTCGTTCTGCCGATCCTTGGCAGTGATCGTTAGGCCCATACGGCGGCTCTCGGCGATGGCCTCCCGGCCGATCTGCTTCAAGGCTTGCTTGTTCTCGCGGTATTTCTGCAAAAGCATCAGCGATCTCCTTTCCATTTTTCCATAACATAATGCGACAGGCCGTCGGCTGCAAATATAGCTTGTGCAAGGTGCCACCGACAGCAGCACTGAACGCAACGGCCGAAAGGAGACAGCCTCAGTCCAAGCTCCGGCATTTGTCGGGGTTTGTTCGATAAAGTCGATTTCAGCTAGAGCAAACCGGCCCCACTTTGCTCAGGGAAAACGCCAAAGTACAAGCGATACGTCCATATAGCCTTATCCGCCGTGAAAGTATCCGAACCTGCGACCTGCCCATCAGACCCTCTAAGTAACTGGAAAATTTGACTTGAGGTGTGTTGTGCAGCGTAGGTTGTATTAGGGATATGCAAAGGTTCGGTTGAGCACTTACTCGATGCGACTGTTTCGATTTGAACTCATCGACTACACACGCGTCAGTCAAGCTGACTGCCTAGTTACGATTCGACAGGGAAGCCGTCTTACGCCGGGTGGAACCATCTCCCCGTCAATCATTCTCAAGAGGGTTTCTCCCGCGATACGAGGAGATCAAACCACAAACGGACCCGCTGGATATAGCCCTCGCGGCCGCAAAACAGCACGGGAGGGAACGTGTCGCTGATATCCTTAAGCAGCCCGAGATGTTGTCTGCAGACGAGTTTGCCGCTGAGATCGGCTCCACACGCGAGACGGTGAACAAAAAACGCAAGCGTCTCGAGGTTCTCGGGCTCGAAGGAGCGAAGCGAGGCGTGCGTTTCCCGAAATGGCAGATTGGAAATGACGGCCAACTGCTTGGCGGCCTCCCGCAACTATTTGAGGCTTTGGATGGGCACCCTTGGGCGGTCTACCGGTTTCTTTTGCAGGAATGCGAGGGCGGTCGAACGGGTCTCGAAATGCTGCGCGGCGGCAGGATTAAAGATGCGGTGGGAGCAGCACGCTCGATTGGCAGAGGTGATTTCTTCTGAGCATCTCATCGCAAGGCAGCTGGCTCCGCCGGTATGGTAACACCACATTGCGGCGTCGGCGAAATTATGGAACTCGTACATTGAATGACAATTATCCAGATAATGTCGCTCGCTGCGAACCAAAGCGCGTGCTCGTATCGGGCTTCTTTGCGCTTTTGAAATTGAGCCTTATCACTACGAGCTGCTACCTGCAGCGAGGACTCCCGTCATTAGGCGCCAGCACCAGATCGCGTGCTGATGGGTCCTCCACGAAACGGTGAGCCCGGATTTGATTGAGCGCCAACATTCCAGAGGCCCCAGAGATGTTCACGATGAAACCTGACGCTGAACGACCTAAAGACAACACGGTTTCCATTAGACAACCCAAACGCGTCCGGCCGTGGCCGAACGCTAAGAAAGGCATCTATACGGACTTACGCCCCGATTTCTCGCTTTGGCATTTCTGACCCAAAGCCAAACTTCAGAAAAGAGGCGTGGGCGATGCGGCACGGAAATGATCGCGCAGCGTTTCAGTCTCGTACTCATGACGATATAGCCCCCGCTTGCGCAGGATAGGCACCAACTCATCGACAACCACGGCCAGGCCGTCTATCAAACGATCTGGCTGCAGGTTGAACCCATCAATTGCTCCAGCATGAAACCAATCCTCGATATGATCTGCGAGCTGTTCCGGCGTGCCGACAAATCCGGCGTGACCCGAGCCGGTATATCGGGTCTGTTTGAGATATTCCCGTACCGTCGGGTTGGTTTTGCGGATCTGCGTGACGATGGACTCGCGGAAACCAATGCTGCCGTTGAACTTCTGGGTGTCCTTTATGGGGCCAAGAACCTCTTCGGGAAAAGGCTCGTCGAGTTCGAGTTTTGAAGCGTCGTAGCCGATCGCCTGCGACAGCCAGCCGATAGAGTATGATGCCGGACCCGCGTCGTGGAGTTCGTCGCTTCGACGTCGTGCCTCCTCTTCAGTGCTCCCCAGACTTAGAAGAAGGCCGGGGAGGATCTTGATGTCGTCGGGGGACCGACCGTTGTCTTGAGCGAACCTCTTCACGAGGCGGTAGTGCTCGATGGCCTGATTCTTGGTGAGTTCGGCTGTGAAAACGCCTTCAGCGACGCGCCCTGCGAGTTCGCGTCCTTGTGACGAACCACCCGCCTGGAAGATGATAGGGTGACCCTGTTTGGACACCGGAACGCGCAGGCGGCCTTCGATATCGAAGAACTCGCCATGGTGACGTATATCTTTGCCCGTTGCAGCCGATCCCCACAGCGCCCTCACGACGTCGACGAATTCGCTCCCCCGGCCATAGCGGTCGTCACGGTCAGGAATATCAGGCAGCCCGAAATTCCGTGCCGCGGGAATGTTACGGGTTGTAACCACGTTCCAAGCGGCTCGTCCGCCGGTCTGATGGTCCCACGAAAGGAAGCGCTCGGCGAGTTCGAAGGGATCATTGAAGGTAGACGATGCCGTCGCAACCAGCCCGACATGTGAAGTTGCCGCGGCCACATGTCCCCAGTTTACGGAGGGCTCAAGCCGGATCGGGTTGGCGTCGTAAGCGGGGTCGCCAAGCAATGGCCCGTCGGCAAGAAACAGCGCATCGAGGGTTCCGCGTTCTGCGGTGCGACCAATGTTTTCCCAGTAGGTGGGGTCGATGAACGAATCCTTGTTCAACAGAGGCGTCTTCCAAGCCGCCGGCAGATAGCCAAGAACGAGAACGTTGATCCCAAGCAGCACGTGACCGGATCGTTTGTTTGTCATCTGTTGTCTCTTCGTTGGGGCTAAAGTGCCACATGGGGCTTTGGCGCCGGGAAAGCTGATCGTGCAGTGGACGGCAGTGGTTTTGGGTGCGAGAGGTCGAGCGCCGAACGCAGCGAGCCGCCAAGCGGGGTCGGAGCGAAGTCTTCCGCAAGTAGGCCCTCAACCGCGTCGAACAGATCACTGATCGATTGATCGGCATTTGCGCGAAGCAAGACACCCGAAAAGCCATCAAGCGGTGGCTTGTCGCCCATCGACATGACGGCGACGGATCCCGAGGCACCAATCATCAGATCGATCGGGTCGCCATCGCTTATCGCAGGATGGTCATCTTGCCCGTCGTACCAACCTATCACAGACGCTCCCGTTGCGGGCTCAGGTGCATTCAACGGCCCTGCAATCGAGAAGCTGTTGTCGATGTCCACATGGACGATGCGGTCGGACTGAATAAGAATGCCCGTTTCCCTATCTCCGATAATCGAGTCATGGGGCCAGCTCTGTTCGAGTGCTCTCACCGCCCGAGCAGCGTCGTAGGCCGTCTGAGCGTTGAGTGCAGCACCGCGGGCGAGCCCTGCCCCGCCCCACGCTGTAGCTTCCGCTGGCCCGACTGGCGCGTAGGCATCGCGAACGCCAACAAGCAGGCCGCTGCGCCCCCCAGACAAATGCCCAAGCGACGCCACGCGCCGCGCAATATTATATGGATGGTCGCGCTGCGGCGTCGCAGTTATCAGAAACCGACCGTTCTTGGTTGCTCCCGCAAGAGTCGCGCCGACCGCTGAACTGGTCAAGGTAACCGACGCCGGTGCGCTGCCATCGATGCGGTCGATACCCAGGACGCTGAACGCGACCTCCAGGGCGTCCCATCGCGCGAGGAGTGCGCGGCTTGACGTGAGTTCGACCAGATGTGGTCCTGCGAGCCCGAGGGCAAGATAGGGCTTCGTCATTTCACGTCTCCCTAGTTTCCTTGGCCGCCACGACCGAGCCGCGCAATGCTTGAGACCGGGGATTTGTCGTTGACAAGGTAGTCGCCGAGAATCCGAGCCTTGTAAGCGACGGGGTTGTGTGAGGCGAGTGTGCGCGCGTTGCGCCAGTGACGGTCCAATGCCGTGTCTTCGGACGTTGCTGAAGCGCCAAGGGCATTGAAGACGTGTGTGGCAGCATAGAGGACCCCGTCAATTATCGAGAGTTGTGCTTGCGACACAGCCACTTCCCCTGCGGTCGCCCGTTGATCGCGCAGGGCGACGTCGCCCGCCGCATGCGCTGCTGCGATTAGGTCGAGAGAACTGGCAGCGCGACGCAGGGCGGCCTCGGCGGAAAAAACCCTTACCGAAACCTCGCCGATCACTTGCAGCAATTGCGGGTCAAGCGCGGGGACTGGATCGAGACCTTGTGGATAATTGCGGCCGCGAGACTTGAGAGCCGCTATTCCATCACGCTGGACTGCCCGGGTGATGCCTGTCAGTACCGCGAGCAGTGCAGTCTGGTAGAAATGCCCTTGGTAAACGACCCGCTCGCTTGCGGGGAACACGTCTCCTTCGTGAGCAATAGCATCCTTGTAGATGGCGCTGCCGCTCGCTGTGGTGCGTTGCCCGAAACCTGGCCAGTCGTCGGTCAATTCTACGCCCGGCTGGTGGCGGTTGACGAGGGTTGTGATCAGCGAGCCGTCCTCACCCTTGCCGATCACGTCGAGCCAGTCTGCGTATAGACTTCCGGTCGCGTAAAACTTTGCGCCGGTGATTTTATAATGATCGTCCTCTCGGGTTACGACGGTCTTGATTGTCGCGTAGGTTCCGTTGTTTGCCTCGGTCCAGCCGCCGCCGACGAACTCGCGGTCTCGAAAGCGTTGGAACCATCGTTCGTTCGCTTCAGAGGGTCGTGCGTTCAGGCGGTCTTCGACGAAGGCGAGATGATTGCGCCAGACATGGGCAACGTTTGCATCGGCTTCCGCAAGGAGGGCCAGCAGGTAGAAGGTCTGTTCGAGCGAAGCACCAAAGCCACCAAGCCCCTCTGGAACTCGCACAAGGGCAAAGTCGGCGTCCTTCAGCCATTGTACCTGTTCGAAAGGAAAGGTTCGGTTGCGCTCGCGCTCGACATTTCCCGCGGCAATACGATCGAAGATCGGCTGGAACCGTTCGACCAGCACTTCTTCCCTTGCTGTCGCCGGGCGCAGGTAGGTTAGGGAAAGTGGTGCATCCACTGCGGTCATGTAATTCTCCATTCTAGTAATTATGCGTGAAATTTCAGCGGGATTACGATCTTGCGGGGTCCCGCCACTGGGCGACGAGATCAACAATCATGGTGCAGACAACGAAGACCGACGCAGCAAAGATGGTCGTTCCGATCACAAGCGGAAAATCCCCATCCAAAGCGGCGGTTATCGCCATGCGACCGACGCCATCGAGCCCAAATATGGTTTCCGTGACGATCGCGCCGCCCATGATGACGGCCAGTTCGAGACCGGCCAGTGTGATGATCGGATTCAGTGCCGACTTCAAAGCGTGCGACAGATAGATCGTGCTCTCACGAAGTCCCTTTGCGCGGGCCGTGCGAATGTAGTCCTGACCGAGGACGTCCAACATGCCTGCCCGGACGATCCGCTGGAATATGCCGATTTCGGCGATCGCCAGCGTCGCCCACGGCAAGACCAGATGCCTTGCCCATTCGAGCGGGTCTTCAAATAGCGGAACATATCCACTGCTCGGGAACCAGGCGAAGCCGTGGTTCGTGAGTTGGAAGAAGAAGAAATAGGAGATCAGGATTCCACTGAGGAAGGTCGGCACCGACAGCCCGACATAGGCGAAAAAGGCAAGCACATGATCAACAAGTCGCCCCTGCCATCGTGCGCCCACTACGCCAGAGATGATCGAGATCGCCATCCAGATGACCATCGCACCTAGCGCCAGAGAAATCGTAACGGGCGCCTTGGAAAGAATGAGGTCTGTGACAGGCGCCTGCTTGCGGAAGGAGTAGCCGAGGGCAGGCGGCCAGTGCAGCAGTCCCATTGGAGCTCCCTGGATATCCGGGCCGCGGAAAAGGTAGTACCAGAGTTGAGCGTACCAGGGTTCATTGAGGCGCAGGGCCCGCGCCACGCCATCGATCGTTTCCTGCGTCGCGTTCCTGGGAGCGAGCATCGCTGCCGGGTTGCGATAGGCAATCCTGGTGATGAAGAAGGAAAGTACCAGCACGATCAATAGGGTCGAAGCCGACCGTAGCACGGTTGAGACGATATTCTTTGTCACGGCTTAGGAGCGCCTCTGATGCGGATCGAGTACGGACCTCAACCCCGAGCTCAGCGTATTGAAGCCGACCACGGTGAGGAACAACGCAAGACCGGGTCCGGCCAGGAACCAGGGCTGATCTTGATAAAGGGAAGTCCGCTGGGCCTCGGCGATCATGTTGCCCCAGCTGGGCACTGGGGCCTGGATCCCGACACCCAGGAAGGACAGCGTTGCCTCGGCCACAATGTTGGCTGGAAGTTGCACCGCCCAGTACACCAGCAGCGTTGGAAGGATGTTCGGAAGGATGTCCACGAAGATGATGCGCGCCTTCGACGCGCCGATGACGAAAGAGGCCTCGACCATGGGACCGGATCGCATTTCCAGCACCATCGCGCGTGTGAGACGGGCGAAGTATGTCCAGGAAAACAGGGCAATGACAAGGATGACAACAAGGACAGGGGAGATCAGCGGAATTCCCTGATCGCCTCTGTTCAGTGACAGAAGGCTCAAGGCGGTTACGACAAAAGGAAACGACATTGCGACGTCGATCGCCTGGCTGATCATACGGTCTACCCGACCCGCGAGGAACCCGCTGATCATTCCGATCAGTGTCCCTATGATCATCGCAGCAGTCGTTGCCGGAACTCCAACCAGCAGGGATATCTGCGCGCCATAGAGGGTTCGTACGAAGACATCTCGTCCGTTCCCGTCGGCTCCCAAGGGAAATGACAATGACGGTCCGATTGGGATACCCATTTCATCAAGCGCAAGATCCGGGAACTGGTCCATTGGCCCATGTCCCAAAAAGTACGCGACGAGCGGTGCAAGCAAAGCCGCCACCAGCACCGATCCGACGATGACAACCCCAACGCGGACGCTCCGCTCGCGCCAGGCCAAGACCGCGAACTGAGGCACCAAGCGGCGGTCAGCCGTCACGTCAAAGACATCAACCGACATAGGCCGCCGCCTTCGCATTGGTGTCGTCGATCTTCCGCTTGCGGCCCGGCATGGACGCGAGAAGTCTCTTCGTGTATTCGTGCTCGGCGCGCTCGAATATCCTTCTGGCCGGACCCGACTCCACGATGCGCCCCTTTTCCAGCACGATAACGCGATCGCAGAGTTCGCCAATGACACCCAGGTCATGAGAAATGAACAGGAATGAAACGCCGAGGCGGTCTCGGAGACGACGAAGTAGGTCTACGATCTTGGCCTGTGTGGTGATGTCGAGCGCAGATACAGGTTCGTCTGCGATGACGAGCGACGGTCTCAGGGCAATGGCTCTGGCGATCGACAGGCGTTGTCGCTGACCTCCAGACAGCTGAGAGGCCAGGCGAGATAGCACGGTCTGCGGAAGCTCGACCTCCGCCAGCAGTTGGCGGACCAGTGTCTTCAACCGAGTGCGGTCACGTTCGCCTGCTATTACGTAAGGGTCGGAAAGAATAGCCTCGACGGATCTTCGGGGATTGAGGCTCGCATATGGGTCCTGGAACACGACCTGGATTTTTTTGCGAAGTTCTCCGCTGAGGTTCGCCGGGCGCCCCGCTCGTGAATACCGATTGCCTCCCAGAGAAATCGTGCCGTGATCTGGGCGATCAAGCCCTGCGATCAGGCGACCGATGGTCGACTTGCCGGATCCGGATTCACCCACCAGCCCCAAAATTTCCGCCTTGCCTATCGAAAACGACACATCTTCAAGCACTGTTTGATCCGAAACAAACGAGCGACCTAAAGCCTCGACTTCGAGGAGGGGCTCCCGAGAGCCGACTGAAGCCGACTGCGTGTAGGTTCGCGGTCCGTCAAGTCGCGCTGCTCCAAGCAGTTCTCGCGTGTAGGAATGTTTGGGTGCTGAATAGATTGCATCCGATCCCGCACGCTCGACTACAACCCCATCGCGCATTACTGCGACTTCGTCTGCAATGTCGGAGACTACGGCAAGGTCATGGCTGACGAACACCAGAGCAGTCTTGTGCCGCTCTTGCAATCGCCGCAACAGATCGAGAATGGACGCCTGCACGGTCACATCCAGGGCCGTCGTTGGTTCATCCGCGATGATAAGACCGGGGTTTGACGCGATCGCCATGGCAATCATGACACGTTGGCGCATTCCACCGGACAGATGGCGTGGATAGTCACCGAGACGGTTTCCGGGGTTGGAGATTTCGACATCGTTGAGAAGCTCGAGTATCCGCTCACGCTTCTCCTTCCTATCAACGGCGCGGTGCGCAGACACGGCTTCGCCTATCTGGTCCCCGATCGTCTTCAGGGGATGGAGATTGCTCAATGGGTCCTGGAAAATGAAGCCAATCTCCGCCCCCCAGATTCTGCGCAATACAGCCGAAGGCGCTCCAAGGATTTGCCTGCCGCGATAGAGCACGTTGCCCTCGACTGATGCAAAGCGAGGCAGAAGGCCTGCCGCACCGAGAAGGCTGGCACTTTTGCCAGATCCTGATTCACCGACGATTGCGAGCGTCCTTCCCGCCTCGGCATCGAACGATACGCCTCGTACCGCCTCTACGGCTCCGAAGCGAACCCTTAAATCACGAACGGAAAAGACGCTCATCAGATCAGTTCTTTACTGCAATGTTCGTGATGTCGGCCTGAACGGCCAGCGACGACCATGCCCAGTGCGTGATGCGATCCGATGTGATCGCAATCTTGCGCTTCTCGAACAGAGGGATCCACGGCAGGTCTGCGGAGACGATCTTGTCGGCTTTCGCCCAGATCGGCGCCGGGTCGTCTGACGGGAACGCTTCAGCGGCAAGCTTGTTGAGCTCGGCGTTGCTGTAGCAGATCGAATTCACGTTTCCGGTGCCGCAGGGGGACGCATCCGAGTTCAGCCAGCCGCCGAGAAGCATGCGGGTGCTCGGGCCCTGCCAGTCAGGAGCGAACTGCCCGCCGAGCGAAATGTCCCATCTGCTCTTGGCGTCCTGGATGAACGCATACCACTGTGTCGGCGGGATCGGGATCAGGTTCAGCTCGATGCCAGCGGGAGCCACATCCTCTTTTACGGCGACTGCAATGGCCTCGAACTGGGCGGTCGTGCGGTAAATTGCGTCAAGCTTCACGCCGTTGGGGTAGCCTGCCCTCGCAAGAAGTTCTTTCGCCTTTGCTTTGTCGCCCTTGTTGCCCTCGGTCGGATATGGGTCGAACTTTTCGTAGCCAAGAATGGTAGAGGTGATGATCTGCGACAATGGGACCGCGGCAATTGGACCACCCTGAACCTGAACAAGGTGCGCACGGTTGACCGCATAAGTCAGCGCCTGACGTACCTCCGGCTTGCGAAGAGCATTCGCCCCGTCACTCTGAGCCTCCGGGCGCGCATTGAAGGTTATGAAGTTAGCCGCGCCGCTATTGGAGGAATGTAGTTGCGCGTCCTTCTGCGTCTGGAAGCGCTTGATGGCGCTGCGCGGGGGCGTATCGAGATAAAGGGAAAGGTCCGCCTCGCCCGCTTCAATCTTCTGGACGATGCTGTCTTCGCTGTTTGCCGTGAAATCGACGACGATTTCGTCGACGTACGCCTTGCGGGCTTCGTCGGTCTCCGGCTTGAAGTTTTTGGCCTTCTTCAGAACGAGCTTCTGCCCATCCTGATAGGAGTCGACATAGTAGGGGCCACTCGACGGGAAGTTCTTCCGAAACTCGGCGGAGTCAGGGAAATATTTTGATGCCACCTCGGGCGGCAACGGGGACACGAAGTTCATCGAGAGAATATTGAGAAAATCGTAGTTCTTGGTGTCCGACTTGATGACGAGTGTCTTGTCGTCAGGTGCGCTCACACCCGCAATCTCGTGACCGTCGATGAATGCCTTGCTCGCAGCCAGATCGCCCGTCGGCACCTTGGCGAACTCCTGGCAATAGGCCTTAAAGCCGGAGATCGCGAGATTGAAGTAGTTGATCGCGGCAACCTGCTTGTTGGGATCGCAGAAGCGCTTAATGTCGTATACGAAGTCGCCAGCAACGATCTTGCGATCTATCGGGCCGGAATAGAAGACGTCGTCCTTCAGATGGAAGGTATAGGTCCTTCCGTCGTCGGTCACATCCCACGATTTCGCCAGATCTGGCACCAGCTTCGTGTCGTCTTTGATATCCTTCGGCGAGCCCGGATAGGTGACAAGCTGGCGAGTGACAGCGCGCAGGATTTCCCATGAATCGGTGCTGTACCCCGTCAGCGGGTCGAATGCGTCCAAATCCTGAAGGGAAGCAATGCGCAAGGTGCCGCCATACTGCGGTTCACTTGCAGTAGCTTGCGATCCGAGCGCTGCGGTGATCGCGAGCCCCGATGCGAAGAGTCGGCTAGCCAAGCGGTGAGAACGAAGTTTCATTTTCCGGTGCCTTAGTTGATAATGTCTATAAGATTTATCGATTTATCAACGTCCGAGAATGTCCCAAACTTCCAAACATCGATGCGCCGGAAAAAAATCTGCCTGCGCTACTCGTGTTTGGCAGAATACACTTCCGCTTAGGCCTCCTCAGCTTCCTCGCGAGCCCACGGTCCGGCGCACCAAAACACTTGTTCAAGAGAGTATTTTACTGAACGGGCTGAAATTGGAACAAAACCACTGCACCCTCGTCTCGATTCTATAGCATATCTACAAAAATTGTAGACATTTGAGGGTCTGTGGTGACTAAGGTGAGTTGGAAATCATATGCGCTTGGCATTGCCGGAGCACTGGTTGCGTCGACGCTTACGTCGATAGCATTTGCGGCGGAACGGGGCGGCACGCTCAATTTGATCGTCCAGCCCGAACCGATATCCCTGAACCCGGGGATCAATCGCCTCGGCCCTGCGACGTTCGTAGGTGACAAGATCTACGATTCCCTGCTCGGCTATTCCGCAAAGGACATAAAGCCCATTCCGCGACTGGCGGTGAGCTGGGACATTTCCGCAGACGGCAAGACATATACCTTCAGGCTTCGCCCCGGTGTCACCTGGCATGACGGCGAGCCATTCACATCGAAGGACGTCGCGTTCAGCCTCGGCGACTTCCTTCCGGTTCAGCATGCACGTTCGAAAGATCTGCGAGCAGAGATAGACCGCATTGAAACACCGGACGATCTGACGGTCGTATTCGTTCTGAAAGCGCCCTACCCGGCGTTCTTGTGGTCTCTCAACGTCGCGATCGTGCCTGCACACAAATATGTCGGCGTGACGGACTACCGCAATGCGCCAGCGAACCGCGAGTTTATTGGAACCGGACCTTTTAAATTCGCCGAGTGGAAGAAAGGCAGCATCATTCGCCTCGTCCGGAACGACAAATACTGGGATGAAGGCAAGCCGTACCTAGACGAAATCGACTTCCAGATTGTGCCGGATGCCAATTCGCGATCGATCGCCTTCGAGACAGGCCAGGTTGACGTTCTTCGGTCCGGCGACGTGGAGAATTTCGATATTCCGCGGCTATCGGCCCTGGATGGCGTGAAGACGAGCGAGGAAGGCTGGGAGTTCCTGCAGCCGATCGGCTACGTTCATCTCAACAACCGAAATCCCATCCTTGCAAATCAGAAGGTCCGACAGGCAATCACACAGGCAATCGACCGAGATTTCATCATAAACACGATCTTCGCGGGATACGGCAAGCCGATCAACGGCGCCTTCTCGCGCCTGTCGGCCTACAAGGATACCAGTGTCGAGACGACGTATCCTTACGACCCGCAGAAGGCGGCCGCCCTGCTCGACGATGCTGGATACAAGGTCGGCACTGACGGGACGAGATTCACCGTGAAGCTGGTGCCACTTCCCTACGGTGAAATTTGGTCGCGGCAGGCGGAATACCTGCGGGAGGCTCTGGCCGCCGTTGGCGTAAAGGTCGAAATCCAGTCCGTCGACGTGGCTGGATGGTTCAAGCGCCTCACACGCTTCGATTATGACCTTGCTCAGAACTTCGTCTACACCACGGCAGATCCGGGGATCGGAATTTCCTATGCGTACAAAACCGTGAAGGGCGACAACGCTGGCAGCACGGGTGGCAACGTCAACGGTTACTCCAATCCGGAGGTCGATACGCTCCTCGACCAGGGGGCTCACGAACTGGATGTTGCCAAGCGCAAAGAGATCTACTCGAAGGTTCAGCAAATCCTGTCACGGGACGTGCCGATGGTGTGGACCCACGACATCGTGTTTCCGACGCTCTATCGCAATAAGGTTCAGGACCTCATCACAACGGCACTCGGAACCGATGACAACTTTGCCTCCGTCTGGTTGAAGAAGTAGTGCTGATGGCGCAGTTTACGTCGCCGCGGAGCCGATTGGCAGCGTCCAGTGCTGGGCTGCGGCTTCTCAAGGCCTTTCTGACGCTGCTTTGCGTTGTCGTGTTCAGCTTCCTGTTGCTCCGGCTCGCGCCTGGTGATCCAGCGCTGATACTGGCTGGCGATCAGGGAGGAAGCGATCCGGCGTTCGTCGACGAATTGCGTCGGCATCTCGGATTGGATGGTCCTGTATACCTTCAGCTGTGGCGGTATCTCCAGAGCATCGCAACACTGGACTTCGGTCTCTCCTATCGGGACCAGCGCCCGGTCATCCATATCGTCCTCGAGAAGGTCCCGGCGACACTGCTTCTGACGCTGAGTGGGTTCGTATTCTCCGTCGTGCTCGGTGTGACACTTGGTGCTCTGGCGTCAAGGAGGCCGGGATCGGTGATCGATGGATTGATCACGACGATATCGGTTGCTTTCTTCGCCATGCCGCTGTTCTGGGTTGGTCTCGTTTTCATCATCATTTTTGCAGTCAAACTCGGCTGGCTTCCGTCGTACGGGATAGAGACCGCCGCCATTGCCGCAAAAGGTGGTTGGGCTGCCTTTTGGGATCGCGTGTCCCACATGATTTTACCAGTCCTGACACTCGGACTGTTTCACATGTCGGTCCATGCGAGGGTGGCCCGCACCACTCTCCTCCAGGTCTCAAGCATGGACTTTATCCGAACGGCGCGTGCAAAGGGCCTCTCGTCCTGGCGCATCTGGCAGGATCACCTGCTTCGAAATGCCTTGCTACCGACCATCACGCTCGCAGCCCTGCAGGCGGGTCAGCTTATCGGCGGCTCGATACTCGTCGAAACGGTGTTCGCGTGGCCAGGCATCGGAAGACTGGCCTTCGACGCATTGGCAAGCCGGGACTACAACGTCCTTCTGGCGGTGTTCATCGTATCGTCCTGTGGCGTAATCCTCGCAAACCTAGTCGCCGACGCGACCTATCGGATCATCGACCCGCGCCTCGACAGGGAGGGAACGGCATGATCTTGCGGCAGAGCCATCCTTTGCTGAGGCCTCCCGTGCTCCTCGGCTTTCTTATTCTTGCAACCTTGGCAGTGCTCGTTGTTTTCGCAGACGTGTTATATCCCGATAATCCGTGGCGGATGGTGGCCCGGCCAAACCTGCCGCCCCTCTCCCCTGGTTTTCCCGCCGGGACGGACATGCTGGGGCGGGATCTTGCCGCAGGGCTCGTCCATGGCAGCCGCGCAACGCTTTCAGTGGCGATCAGTGTTGTTGCATTTGCAGTCACTTTTGGTGCCACTTTGGGGTTGGTGTCAGGATACTTCGGTGAGTTCGTCGATGAGGTGATCATTCGTGTCACCGAGTTCTTTCAGACCATTCCAGGGTTCCTGCTGACGATCATGGTCGTCGCGATCCTCTCCCCAACACGCTGGACGGTCGTGTTTGCCATCGCCCTGATCTCATGGCCGCCGATCGTCCGGATCGTTCGCGCCGAGGTCTTGTCCATCCGCCGCCGTGACTGGGTCAGTGCGGCAAGAGTAAGCGGGCTGTCACATCTGCGGATTGCCGTTTCTCACGTGCTGCCAAACGTCCTGCCGCAGGTCATAGTACAGGGATCGCTGCTGGTCGCAGGCGCCGTGATGATCGAATCCGGCATCAGCTTCCTGGGGCTGGGAACCCGCGACTCCGTCTCCTGGGGCTTCCTGCTCGGCTCCGGTCGGACGTCTTTCAGCGTAAACTGGTGGCTATCCACTTTGCCTGGCCTTGCGATATTCCTCACCGTGCTCGCCTTCAACTTGGTCGGAGACGGGCTGGAACGCTGGCTCGATCCGAAGCGCACCGGAAGGGGTCAAGCATGACGCGCGGCTCGACGTCGCTTGTATCGATCGACAAGCTTGATATCGCCCTTCCGAAGGGCGCAGACAGACCGCTCGCCGTTTCCAACGCAACGTTAAGCGTCGAACGAGGCCAGATCGTCTGCATTGTCGGCGAAAGCGGTTCTGGCAAGTCTGTGCTGGCCTCGGCGGTCGCTGGCCTTCTTCCGAGCGACTCGTTGAGGGTTGTCAGCGGCTCGCTGACGTTCGATGGCGAGAATGTGCTGGCACTGAGCGAACCTCGCCTGCGTCGGCTCCGCGGCGCACGAATTGGATATGTGTTCCAGGAGCCCATGACGGCGCTCAACCCACTGTTGACCGTAGGCAGGCAGGTCCGAGAGACATTGCAGGCCCACGGCCGTTCGGGAGCCGCGGACGAGATCACATCGCTGTTTGCATCCATGCATCTCCCGCATCCCGAAACGATCGTTCAAAGGTATCCGCATGAGCTATCCGGCGGACAACGCCAGAGAGTGGCGATTGCAATCGCAATCGCCTGCGACCCCGAGCTCCTGATTGCCGACGAACCGACCACTGCGCTGGACGTCACGACGCAATCGGAGATCTTGAAGCTGATCCTTGAACTGCGGGCGGAACGCGGTCTTGCAGTGCTCTTCATCACCCACGACTTTGGCGTGGTGCGCGATATCGCAGACCTTATCGTTGTCATGCAGGACGGCCAGATCGTGGAGACGGGTATCTCGAGAGAGCTGCTTGCCTCGCCCGGACACCCGTATACGCGTAGACTGCTGTCGGCGGTACCAGACCTCACATCGACTCCGCACCGAGACGCAGTCAATACGTCCGCTATCCTCGAGCTCAGTAATATCTGCAAGCGCCACAAGGCCCCGCGCCGAGTTTTTGGAAATGCGCGTCAGGCAGTTCCCGCGCTCAACGGGGTCAACCTGGTGCTGCGGCAAGGCGAAACCCTGTCGCTTGTCGGGGAAAGCGGGTCGGGCAAGTCGACGCTGGGTCAGGTCATAACTGGCCTCTTGGAACGGGACGAAGGGCAGTTCCGCTTCATGAACGAAGAGATCGTCCGCGCCAGAGATCTTTTTATCCGCGCGCGCCGACCCCTGATCCAAATGGTGTTCCAGGATCCGCAGTCGTCTCTGAACCCGCGCCACACCGTTCGCCGCGTCCTCACCGAGGCTGCGATCAATTGCGGTCTCACCAAGGACACTGCCGAAGTGCGTATGAGAGAACTGCTTGGCCGCGTCGGGATCGATCCAAGTGCAGCCGATCGCAGGCCGCATGCATTCTCGGGCGGACAACGCCAACGTATCGCCCTGGCCCGAGCGCTCATGCTTGAACCGAGGCTGCTGGTCGCTGACGAACCCGTATCAGCGCTGGATGTCTCGGTTCAGGCCCAGGTCCTGAAGCTGTTGTCCGAACTCCAGCGTGACCTTGGCCTCTCCGTGCTCTTCATCACCCATGACCTGCGCGTCGCTGCCTCGATTTCGGATACTATTGCCGTCATGCAGGGCGGCAAGATCGTCGAAGTCGGTCCTGCGGGCGAAATCATCAGCAATCCAAAATCCACCTACGCTCGAAAACTGATCGCCTCCATCCCCGGGAGGCACTCGATCAAGCTACGAGCCGAATCCTTTGCACAACGAGATTTTGCATGACAATAAAAGACTTGGCGACCTCGCTGATCCTGGCCCCTTCAATGCGCAATTACTCGCGGAGATGAAACGGTGAGCGGACGCATCAATCTTCACTGGTATCTCCCAACGAACGGCGACAGTCGCGGGTTGACAGGGTCTGGAAATGACAGCCATATCATCGGCTTTGCCGGAGGCTTCAGGCCGCCCACGCTGTCCTATCTCGGCGAGGTGGCTCGTGCGGCGGAAGCCCAACCCTTCCACGCCGTTCTGACACCAACTGGAACATGGTGCGAAGATGCGTGGATCGCGACGGCGGCGCTATCGCGCGAGACGACGCGACTGAAATTCCTTGTGGCATTTCGTCCTGGTCTGATTTCGCCAACGCTCGTCGCGCATCAGGCAGCAACGTTCCAACGGATTACCGACGGCCGACTTCTGCTTAACGTCGTGACCGGCGGCGATCGCTTCGAACAGGCCCGCTTCGGCGACCATCTCGACCACGATGCGCGGTATGAACGGACCGCGGAGTTCATTCAGGTTCTTCGAGGCGTGACGGACGAAAGCCAGCAGGAGCCCTTCTCCTTCAAAGGGAAGCACTATGACATCCGCGAGGCTCGCATCAACGCAGCTCCCTTCATTCTGCCCGCGATCTTCTTCGGCGGCGCCAGCAGCGCGGCGACCGAGGTCGCGACATCCCACGCAGATGTCTATCTCGTATGGGGGCGTCAGCCGGATCTCGAGGCCGACAACATCGCGAAGCTGAAAGCGCAGGCTGCAGCCAAAGGACGTGATCTAAAGTTCGGTGTTCGCCTGCATGTGATCTCACGAGATACCGAGAGCGAAGCGTGGGCGGTTGCCGACAAGCTTCTGTCCTGGATTTCTCCTGAACAGGTCGCGAAGGCCCGGGGTCTCGCTTCGAAATCGGAATCCGTCGGTCAGCGCAATATGTCCGCCCTGCATGCAGACCGCGACGCTTTGCCGAAATCTGCGCGCGATCTTCAAATCCATCCGGGCGTGTGGTCCGGCTACGGCCTCGTGCGTGGAGGGGCTGGAACAGCCTTGGTGGGAAGCCATGAACAGGTAGCGGATCTCATTGAAGCCTATCACAACGCTGGCTTCGATCACTTTATCCTCTCGGGTCAGCCTCATCTCGAGGAAGCATGGCATTTCGGAGAAGGCGCAGCCGCCCTTTTGAAGTCCCGGGGGCGCCTCGCTCCAGTGTAGCCACCAAGAAATAAGCCGCTTCCGTTGTCCATCACGGCGTCTTCCCATCATGGTTCTCGATTTCCGTATGACTTTCAAAGGCCTATAATGACTGACCAATTGTTGAAATTCGAAGTTCGATCGCTCGCTCACACCGAAGGGCGCCGAGAAGCCTTCGCCAAGTTCCGACAGTCAATGCTTGGTATCGGCGATATCGGCCGCGCAAGCACCGAGGCCGAACATGCCTATCTTGAGGGTGGCTCCCCGATTGGAGGATTTGTCGACGACGAACTCCAAGGCGTCGTGAACGGATACGGATCATCTGTCGTACTGCCAGGCGGCAATCGCGTCAGTCACTTGGGAGTGACTCATGTCGGCGTGTCACCCACGCACGCAAGGCGCGGAATCGCGAGAAGACTTCTGACCGAGCAACTCCGCCAAGCCCGCGCAAGCGGCTTCGTTGTCGCAGGCCTTCGCGCTTCGGACGCCAGGATATACGGCCGATATGGATACGGCATCGCATCCTGGTCGGTTCGCCAAGAGATTGACCTTACGAACGGAGGAAGGCTCAACCCAGTTCATCGGGGTGATGTGAGGCGCGTCGACGCTCTGGAGAACTTCGAACTCTTCAAGAGGATAGCAAACTCGTCGCCGGTACCACGTGCCGCCACGCTGACTCGCTGGGATGCCTGGTGGGAAATCCAGAAGTTTCGCACGACACAGGGATCGACACCGCATCATGCCGTCGTCATCGGAGCCGAAGGAGCAGAGCGTGGGTATTTGAGGTTTCACGTTCAACCATCGGAAAACTGGTTCACGTCAGCTCAGCGAACGGTAATCGTAGACGATCTGGTTGCCCATGACGACGTTGCTTGGCGGGGATTGATGGAGCACCTTCTTTCTCAGGATATCCTCCACAAGGTCATCTTACCCTCACGCCCTATCGATGACCCGTTGCAGCTTCTTATCGACAACCCAAGGGCCGTGCAGATCTCGGAGCTTCGCGATGAGAGCTGGATCAGACCACTGGACTTGGAAAAATTTCTCAACGGCCGGACATATGGGCGCGATAGTCGAGTGGTCTTCCAAATCACCGACCCGATCCTTCCTGACAACACCGGGGTTTGGTCTCTTTCGGGTAAGGGTGCCGTGCGCAGCGAAGAGCGGCCTGCATTGGAATTGTCGATACAGGCTATTGCAGAACTTGTCTTCGGCGCGCAGTCAGCGGCCGCTCTCGCGGCCGCGGGTCGGATCGACGCAGATAGGCTGGGCATTGGCGCCCTGGACGAGGCGTTTGGTGTGCCTGGAACGAGACCCCATTCCGGCATTTCGTTCTAGCTTTGAAAGTGGTTAGCCTATTTGCCCGAACAGGTGCTAGCGAGGCGCTTCCCGTTCCTCAAACTCGACATCAAAGCTCACCTGATTGAAAGTCGGGCAGGACGTGATCAGACGTCGGACGATGTATGATCGTGCGGATTTGGGGGCTCGGTTGCCCAGCGTGCGTAAGTCGCCGCTGGCCGTTGTCACATGGTCGACCGCTCTCTTCTCACCGGAGGCGCTTTGGCGGCGATATCGCGTTTCGGGTGCTGAGAGTTATGGCACACTCATAGAGTTGCTTTCCGCTGCGCTCGCACGAAAAACAGCGCGGCCGAGCGCGGAAAACCGAGGCGAACCAATTTTCGACTCCCGCAAAGCTGTTCAGACGCTATGAACTGACCTCGGGCCAGATCTGCTCCGGGCGCCTTTGACCTAAGTGCGCACCCTTAACGCCGCTCCGTTCGGTGGGCGATCTGCGTCACCGCATAGGCGATCACCATGTAGATGACCCCCGCAACCAGGAAGGCCTCCAGATAATAGAAGTTCAGGACCGCAGTGACGCGAAGCCTTCCATTTTGTCGCCTGCATCGCGATCGAATCTGCGGGCCGACAGGCAAACACATTCGATCGGCGAGACCGTCGTCAGCCGAAAACGTGCCGGGGGACCGGAATGACGATGTCCATGTCGGATGCGAATCCAGCCGCCTGTTGAACGAGATCGAACATCAGCCTGGGATTAGCCTAGTCTCAGAACAAACCTGCCAACGACACTGATAGCACCAGGTCGCGAGAGGTTAGCTTAAACTAATTCGGCAGGAAAGGCACTCTGCGTGCGGTCACGGCATCAAGCTTCCGCACGAGAAGCGCCGCCTCCAAAAGCACCGTAGAGAACGTGATATCATCGGCAGTCGCCACGCTGTCGGCCATAATCAGAAGCGTCTTGCCGAGATGAGCAACACCTGAGCTTTGTGAAGAAGCATCATCCAGTAGCTCGACATGTTCAAGGAGCGCGTGAACCAAGCGAGTAATGATTAGGCGTCGCTGCCTGGCATCCATCGCCGGTGACTCGGTAGATATTTTTATGAGCTCAGCGGCTGTCAACGTGTGATTAGCGTCTCTCATATCGACATTGCCTCCTCCAGATACTGTACTCCAAAGTGTCGGCTTAACTGAGTTCATACATCGCTAAGGCTAGTACCACGGGCCTGGCACCGCGCCCCAATAATAGAGCTCATAAGACCTTGCCAGATATTGGTCATCTTCACTGGAATAGACCGGTTGTCGGCTTGGTTCCCGGTGTATGGGGTCTTCAATCTTCTTAGGCCTCCGCCAAAGCCAGGCCGCTAGTGATCGCAACATCGCTCTTTCCTTTCAAATACTTGTCGGTGTGCTAGTGGCTCGTGAGACCCGCCAAAGATGACAGGGCGCGTTGAATTAGACCTGGTTTATATCGGGAATTTCGTTGGAGATGCCCGTCGCGATATTCAAGTCGGCGGCAGATACTTGAGATCTCATTGCCGATTTCAGTGATGCGCTCGCGCAGTTCAGCTTCAAGGCCGCCGTCATGATCGTACTCGTCGAAGCAGTCTCGAGCTTCGTGCATCAAAAGCTGGGCTTCCAGCTGGTCACGAATGCGAGAAAGCCGCGCGAAATGCCTTGAGGCGCTCATCTCAATCTCCTTAATACTGCGAGACCCAGAATAGACTATTAAGTTTGTAGACTATAGAAACATAACTTCAAATAGCGCGCGCCGCTTAGAAAGCGTTCCGCTGCAAACTGGCGTGACTGAAAAGACAACCCTCCCG
The DNA here is from genome assembly GCF_019511525.1 of Rhizobium cauense. Lineage (GTDB taxonomy): Bacteria > Pseudomonadota > Alphaproteobacteria > Rhizobiales > Rhizobiaceae > Rhizobium > Rhizobium cauense. The sequence continues at coordinate 41,408 of NZ_JAEUAT010000016.1, forward strand.
ACCTCCGTCGCCCTAATTCCGGGCGAGCGGCAGATGGTCTAGCGGCAGGCTCGTGGTGTATTTTATGGTTTCCATGGCGAAGGCGGATGCAACAGCGCGAATCTGGACCTTCGCGAGCAGGCGTTCATAGAAAGCATTGTATACATGGACACCGGCACGACCACCCGCATCAGGTAGTCAATTTCTCCACTCATTCGGTAGAACTCAACGACTTCAGGAAAGCTTGCAACGACATCGGACAAGCGCCGGAGCAGCTCGGTTGAGTGCGAACCGGTTCTACCGGCAATCGTCGCGGAAGAGAAGGGCCTTCTTGTTTCGATCGAAAGCCTCACCATCTCCAAGGGGTCCTCCAACCTGGAGCACTCGAGATGGAAGACGACATCCTGGAGCTGAAAGCCACCACCGAAATCGAAATCCTGCCGCCGGAGCACGACGACGCCAGTCGCGAGGGCGCGTGTACCTGTCTTTGTTGTGGGCGCACGCAATCCTTCCTGGACGACGACGGCTGCGGCATCTGCGAGGAGTGCCTCGCGCCGTAGGTCATGGAACTTCTTGATTCGACGCCCGTTTTCGGAGGATCGACATCATCAGGAGGTATTTACATGGCCACCACGTCACGAGGCAGAGCGCAGGATCGCGCTAAGGTCGCCGGCGGTCAGGATCACGAAGTCCGCTACGAAGCCAAAAAGGAAGGCGTCTCGAAAGATACGGTCAAGAAGGCCGTGAAGAGCGCCGGGAATTCGCGCAAGAAGGTCGAAGCGGAGATCCGGCACTAGGCCGTGAAGCTTGCGACCTACAATGTAAACGGCGTCAACGGCCGGCTCGAAATCCTCCTGCGATGGTTGGGGGGGGCCCAGCCGGACGTCGTCTGCCTGCAGGAGCTTAAGGCACCGCAAGAGAAATTCCCGACCAAGGCGGTTGAAGCCGCAGGTTACGGCGCGGTGTGGCAGGGCCAGAAATCGTGGAACGGCGTAGCCATCCTTGCGAAGGGGCGGGAGCCTCATCTCACGCGGAAGGGGCTTCCGGGCGAACCGGAAGACGAGCACAGCCGCTATATCGAGGCGATCGTCGACGGAATCGTCATCGGTGGCCTGTACCTGCCGAACGGAAATCCTTATCCAGGCCCGAAGTTCGATTACAAGCTTCGCTGGTTCAAGCGTCTACAGGACTATGCGGCTGAGCTGCTCGAACTGGAGGTGCCTGTCATCCTCGCGGGCGACTACAACGTCATGCCGACCGAGCTGGACGTTTACAAGCCGGAGCGGTGGACGGACGACGCCCTGTTCCGCATCGAGGTGCGGGAGGCTTACAAGAAGCTTGTCGACCAGGGCTGGACGGACGCCCTTCGTCATCTGCATCCGGACGAGCGCATCTATACATTTTGGGACTATTTCAGGAACGCATACGCACGCGACGCCGGGCTGCGGATCGACCATTTCCTTCTGAGTTCAGAGGCTGCCGAAAGGTTGTCTAATGCGGAGGTCGACAAGCACGTCCGAGGCTGGGAGAGCACCAGCGACCATGCCCCGGTGTGGATCGAACTCAGCGATAAGCCCGTCAAGAAGAGGAGGAAGCGATGACCGATGACTGGAGAGCGCGCCTGCGCGACAAGCTGGAAGACTTCGTCGACAAGTTCGTCGTCGCAGGAGCGAAACAGAAAGACGTCTTCGACGCCATCATCGAAGAGGTTGGTAACCTCAAGGTCGCGCTGGATCGCGACCCGGACCCGGAAGCTGTTTGATCGGCTGGCTCTGTGAGCTATGGCGCCAGCCTCCGCTGTGCCCAACAGATATTCAAACCTTACTCGTGTTTTTTCCAAGGGAGCGGACACCCAAGCGATTTTTGGGTTGGGAATCTGACTTGACCCATTACCAGACCCGGTCGTTATTTAAGCAAGACGTCTTTCACTTAATTAAGCGACAGACTTAGATAAGCGCGCTTAATCAACGCGGACACAGCATTCACGGTGTCAGACCCGATAAATCCTTTCTTAAAGCTCACTTCATATTCCCGCTCGCCCTCGGCATTAGCGCCGAGAGAAACGGAAAGAGCATGACCAAAAACGACCTGTCATCACGTCATTTTCAACGAAAGATATTAGAATTCTGCGAGCCGCGTATCTCGCCGATTCCAAAAGGGTACTGGAGAATATTCGGCCCTACCTTGTCAGTTTGATCATCTATAGAAAATCGCCCCCGCTCCTGAATGGCCATATCGACTGGACGACGATCGGTCAGGCATGTGGGATCGAAGCCGAGTTGACGACAGAACTGAAAAGGAAGATGCGGCCAGGCTTGGATGCTATCATCCGATGGCTAGGCGCACCGCCCGCTGTCGAAGACCCAAAAACTCGGAACCGGACCCTTCGCTCAACGAAATCAGATCAAGACAAAAAGACAACCACCGCCTCCTCAACCAGAAAGCCGCATCGCGTCGGCGAAGGCGACATACTGCTCACTCAGCTTTCGCACAGCGTGGACCTGCACCGAAGCCGATCAGTCCTTTTCCAGAACCGCTATTCGAAGCTACAGAAGATCCGGCAAGCTTTCAGGACGCATTAGTCTATCACATGCGGCGGTTTGGCGACACATACTGGCAGCTCTACCGCACATGGAGACGGATATGTCCAAAAAGGCTGAATGCGGTGCGTTATGCGCATCTTTCGCACACAGAAAGTGTAGCGCTCCGAAGGGTTCAAGAAGAACCGTCGTCCTCGCCGCCGACATTTTGAAATTGCGCCTCGGCCTCCTGCAGGGCAGGAATTTCGGGAAGCTGATCATACGCGTCAGTTAGTAAAATCAGGATATCCGCTTGGCTCGACGGCCTAGCGGATATCAATCAGGCGCCGGCTTCTGCGTCGTTTGAACCGGCACTTCCAATCGCCGTCTGCAGAGCATCAATCTTCGCAAGGATGGCGTCAAAGCCAGGGGGCGTTTCATCAAACATCATCGGCGCCATCGCTTTGTAGTCAGCCCGAAGGTCTTTGATACGTGCTTCGTCCGGCATCAGTCGCAGTGTTCCAGGCTTGGCGGTGTCGTAGTGTGCCCAAGCCGAGCGGAAAAATATGTTCTTGTGATTTGCGACCTGCGCAAGGAGGTCAAAGTCTCTCGCTGCCTCCTGACCTTCGGCGGTCTCGAGGAGCATGGCGAGGTCGTGATAGTGACGCGAAAAATATTGCGGTGTCGGAGACTTTTTCGGCCGATGCGCTTCCGCGTGAAGCGCGGTTGCCTTTTCCCAGAAGGTGCGGCGCGCAGACAAGACCGTGACCTCGCTGTCGGCGTCCTCAAAGAAGTTGGGAAAGTTGTCCGCGGCATAGGGCCGGATCGTCTTCTTCTCCGTTGGCCAGGGATCGCCGCGGGCGCCAAGCTCAAGCTTCACGCGAGGCGTGATGTAAGCCATGCCTTCATATTCAGACGAGGGCAGCACGGTCGGGTAATGGAAATTGATCGTCTGCGAGTCAGTGGGTTCGATTTCCAAGGTCCACTTGCCCGTCTCTGGAGCGCCGAGTTGGTCGGTGATGGCGCCTCGAAGCGCCGGCAGCAGTTTGTCGGCGATGTGTCGCTCGACATCGGTCACGAGATCGTCGATCAGTTGTCGGGCCTTTTTCCTGCTGATGCCCTCCGTCTCCGGATCGCGATCCCCGGTGTAGCCGAGATCGGCACGGTCGAAGGACAGATCAATGTCCTCCGAAAAACGGCGAATGGCGCCATAGGCCTTCGAGAGGGACGTTCCGCCTTTGAAGACAAGAGTGGCGGCGTCTTTGCCGGTCAACGAAAAGAGGCGCCGCAACGTCCAGCAGACCCAGAAGTCCTTCTCGATGATCGTTTCCGCGACGCCGCGCATCGCTCCGGTTTCACCGAAGAGGGCGGCGCGATCCTTCGCATCAAGCTTCGCTACTTTATCCATCGACGCCCGGCGCCCCCGCGTTTGCGATCGACACGAGAGTTGGCCGCATCCATGCAGGGGCCTGGTACGCGGAAGTCGCGAGCGCCCGCTTGTCACTCGGTGACAATCTATGAGCAGCCGCCTGAGCGACGTCGGCCGCGCGAACCTGGCCGACATGACGCAGCGCTTGGACCACCGTGCCAGCCGGACTTCCTGGCGCAATGAGATGTTTCGGCGAGGCATGCCGAAGATCAACGACGCGTTTGCCAAGCACGACCCGACGAGATGGCCCATCGGTAAGATAGGTGCTCTTTGCCGGAACCTGGGTGGTGAGGCCGAGGACATTCGCAGCGCGAGCCCCTGCGATCTGCACTTGCGAGCCTGTCTCACGAGCGAGAGCTTGAGCGACATCGTCCGGAGCAGGTGACAACGGGCCAAGCTGGGAGTGGATTTTGGGGTAGTCGTAAAGACCACGGGCAAGCCGGCGCAGCTTGCCAGACTTCACCAGCCGCGAGAGAGCCTGATCGACCGCTGAGCGGGTTGCAACATCGAGAAAGTCACTAGGCGTGTAAACGCTTCCGCGTCCGGTCCCCCGTACGCGCTTCATGATCCGATCGGGAACAGAGGCGACAATCGTCTTCATGTGTCAGAAAATAGGCTATATTTTTCTGACATTCAAGTGGGTGCAAGCTTGCTCTCTTGTACTTATCTGCACCCGCACAACCGGACGAAGGTCAGCTGCTGAACCGTAAACACTCCCTGCCGGTCGGCTCGAATTCCAGACCGCCTCCTTGAAACCGTCTGCGACCTCGGCAGCCGCGACGTCGATTGCCTTGAAGACCTTGTCTAACATCGAACGCTCGGCCGCATCGCGGATCTCAAGGTACTTCCGCTGTTCAGGCGTCGGCGCGGAGCAGGTCTTCTCAGTCATATCTTTCTCCATGGCATCATGGTTGGCGTCACTGGATCTTGTACTATCTCAGCTGGAAACACGGGAGGTCGTAGATGAAGGTCCAAAAGTTCAGCATTTCGGACGCGGAACTCGTCAAATCGCCGGGACAGGACGCCGACATCTATGTCGGAAACCTGGTGGACGAGAGAAACGGTGGCCCTGTCTCGATCGGCTATGGGCGGTACGCACCCGGTCAGTCGCTGACCGAAACGATGGCCGTCGACGACACGATGATCGTCCTTGAGGGCCGATTGTCCGTATCCACCAGCGACGGAACAGTTACCGCGGGACCCGGCGATATCGTTTACATGCCGAAGGGCCAATCCGTCACCATCACCACCGAGGGAGAGGCTGCGACAACGGCTTTCGTGACCTATCCGCACTGGGCCGAGGCGCGCGACAGATGAAAAAAGACCACCCTATCGACCGGTCGAACCTGGCGCATTCGTTCCGGCCGCACCGGCTCGAATGACGGATCGGCGCGCGCGACGTCCAAAGATCACCGAGTCGGCCGACGTCTTCGTCGACGCGTCGGGACTGATCTATGTGACTGACAACAATGGCGGGCTCGCGATCATCCAGTTCGATGGCTGATGAACCCACGCAGGACAAGGCGGCCGCAACGGGTCGGTAAGACGTGGTTCGCCGGTCACATCGATCGTGCGATGCCCTCGGCGACCGCTCTTGCCTGCACCCTGATGTCCGGGACTGCTGTTATTTCCCAGTACTGTCCGGCCGTCAGCGCTCCGACGGCAAAGACGCGCCCCGGCGCCTTGCCGATAGGTGTAACGACGCTGGAATGAGCATCCACCTGAATCCCGAGGCCAAGCGGATCCGTTGCGATCAGGTTCAGCCTCATCATTTCCTTCAGCAACGGAGAGTGGCCGATCCCTGCGCGTTCCATTCCCGTGCAGTTGATCAACCAGTCAGCGCCGATCTCCGCAATTTTCCGTGTCCCTCGAGCCCGGTAGCGGGCTACCACGCCAGCGACTCCCCTTAACTCGATCGATTTCAAGAAACCGGCATGAAACCGAACAACATCGTCCCGGATCAGGCCGTCGAATTTGTCAAAAACGTCTGGAGCGACGCGATGGCGATGAATACTCCACCAGGGAAGCGCATGACGCAAAAATCTCGACCGCTCGTCATGCGACAATCGCTTCCAAAGCTCCTGGGTAACGGGACGAAGCCCGTCCATCACCGCGCGCCAGTCTTCCGAACGATCTGCCTTCTCGCGAAGGACGTTCAGGATAGCGCTGATCGTCTTCGGTAGCGTGTGCACGTCGATCTTGATTGGAGTTATCACGGTTCTTGCGTGGCCAAGAGGCGCAAGCCCCCGGCGCGACAGGACATCGATGCTGCCGCGATGCCCAAATGTCCGAAGAGCAAGTACCTGATCGATCATGGTCAGACCGGAGCCGAGGATGACGACTTTGTCGGTGGCGGCAACACGCCGCAACCATGAAAGCCGCCACGGATTTCTGACGATTCTCGATCGCCCCGGAGCAGGTTCGCCCACTGGATCGACCGGCAAACCTGCGTTTCCGACACCCAGGCAAAGCACGACGTTCTTGCCTGCGATCTCGTCACCATTGCCAAGAAGAAAGCCAAGAGACGCACCATAACGTTCAACGCAACCAGTCGCCTTCGCCTTGACGAAATCCACGCGGCAGCGGTCATCCCGCTTTCGAAGCAGCGCGGCCAGCGTATCGCGCAGATAGAGACCATAGTCGTTGCGCGACGCGAAATCTCCCTCCGACAATGGGCTTCCACGGCTATTCAGCCATTCGACAAAACTTTCCGGGCGGTCAGGAAACAGGCTCATACGGCCGGCTGGAACATTGAGCCGATGCAGATAGAGCTCTGTTCTATATGCGGTTCCACGACCAAAGCCGGGGTCGTCGCCAACGATCGCAATAGTTGCTTTAGCAGGAAGGCGTTGAATGAGATTGCACGTGACGGCGATTGCGGAAAACCCGGAGCCGACGACAATGACATCATAGACCAAAGCGTTCTCCAGTTGCACCACCCAGACGATTGCCTGATCAAGCAGTTGGAGCAAGCGTCACTTGGAGTCAAGGCTACAGAGGTCAGATGACGATCGACGATGACGTCTTCGGGGATGGAGTTAACATCGCGGCACGATTGGAAGCTCAGGCACTGTCCGGCGGGATTTGCATCTCGGACACAACCTATTCCGAAACTCCGGCAGATCTGCGCGAGCATTTCGTGGATGGAGGTGCGGTCCAGCTCAAGAACATTCCAAAACCCGTTCGGGTATGGCACTGGCCCAAAGCACCGGCACGAGAGCGCTCGCTCCAAAGCGTCGTTGCCGTCCTCCCCTTCCGTTGTGCAAGTGCCGACACAGACGAGCTACGAGTCGACGGTTTTACGGAGGACGTCATCTCCGGACTTGCAAGATTTAGAAGTCTTTCTGTGATTGCCGCATCTTCCGCATTTGCGATTCGGGACAAGTCCCAGGATCTAAGAGACCTCGGACGTAGGCTCGGCGCCAACTACCTCGCTTCCGGAGACATGCGTCAGTCCGGCAGCGACTTGGCCGTGTCTGTGCGCATGATCCAATCCGATACCGAGCGGCTGCTGTGGTCGGAAAAGTACCGCCGAACGGCGGACGACGTCTTCGCCATCCAAGACGACATCGTGAAGATGATCATTGCCAATCTGGTCGGCCAAATAGAAAGCGCCGACTGGATCACGGCGGCAGACTGTTATATCGGGGATCGTCAGCGCACTTGGCCGAAGCGGTCTTAGCCGCGAAGGTTATGAAGATTTTATCCAGACGGACGCTTCGATTAATCCAGGCAACTCGGGCAGCCCGTTGGTTTTGACGGAAGGCTTGCAGGGATCAACTCTGCGATCCGGCTGGCGGCAACATTGATATCGGCTTCGCCGTACCGAGCAAGGTTGGACTCGAAGGAGCGAAGCGAGCGGTGCGTTTCCCGAAATGGCAGATTGGAAATGACGGCCAACTGCTTGGCGGCCTCCCGCAACTATTTGAGGCTTTGGAGGGGCACCCTTGGGCGGTCTACCGGTTTCTTTTGCAGGAATGCGAGGGCGGTCGAACGGGTCTCAAAATACTGCGCGGCGGCAAGATTAAAGATGCAGTGGGAGCATTACTCTCGATGGCGGAGGTGATTTCTTCTGAGCATCTCATCGCAATGCAGCTGATCCCGCCGGTATTATAACACCACATTGCGGCGTAGGTTCAATTATGGAACGTCTGGGCGGTTTGTTGGCTGTTGCGTTTTTAACGCGAAACCGGGTTTCCACGGCTGTGGGAAGCGCGGTTTGCCGGGTTGCGTTGAAGCCAATGGTCAGGCTCGACTTCGTTATAATGGACGAACGCGGTTACCCCATTCTCGCAGGCCTGCGGGCAGTTCCTCGCCCATCCGATCAGCAGGCGCTACGAGCGGACCTACCTTGGCTTCCGATCCTACGGTTATTCGAACTCTGGCTCGTTGCAAAGACGGGCGATTTAAGCTCGACGAATTGAGCGAAAAACCGCCGCTAGCAGCTCTTCGCTGGCGAAAGGCTTGCGAAAGAGTTCTTCAGAAGGCTGTCCGCGGCTCAGTTGCCTTTTTGCCAATTCGTGTCGTCCCGTAATAAGCAACACCGGTAGCTCCGGCCGCTCGTTTTTTGCAACGCGCTTGAGTTCAGAACCGTCCATTATTGGCAAGCCAATATCCGTGATCAGGCAGTCGATGCCGACCAACCCATCAGATTCAAGCAAGGCCTCTGCGGATGTATAGAGTCTGACGTTCAGTCCAACAGCCTCCAAAAGGTCTTGAAGCGCTTCGAGGACCCGCGGATCGTCATCTACCACTGCGACGACCGCAGGCTCGACAGGATTGTCATCGGCAGGCCCCATAAGAGCATTGACTGGAGCCAACTTCGTCATCCTTCCTCAATATTCGCACGTTCTTCGCCGTCTCGCGGCCTTTGCAAGTCGTTTTCGATGCAAAAGAACATAGGCAGGCGATAATCCTTATCAATAATCGCTTAAATGATCGTTGTCGATCCGATCCCGGTCCTTGATGCATCTACTACAAGCTTGTCGTGTCGAGAACGAGCTCGCCGACGTCGTACCCCTGTTCGCGATCCAGATCTTTCCAGAGCTTGCAGGTCAACTTTTCCTGATGAAAGAAGCGCGGACAATCCTGACGGCGAACGGGGCATGGAACGAACCGATCCGATCATTTCCCGAGTTTCCGCCGTTCGAATGCTGGGAGGTGACGCGCAATGTCGTAGTAACAGACTCGACCGATGCCGGCGAACTCGAGCGGTTGATACCGGGGATACCAACCTAAGAGATAGGTTGGATCGATCGAACTTTTTCGATACTGTCTCTTCGTTTTGCCGGGTGTAGAATGGAAGCCAAGATAGATCACATTGCCCACGGCTGGGCACTCCTGTCGATGCAGGTTCCCCAACTTCGAAGGTTGGCACCCCATCGACAAAACATTGCCGAGATGTGTGAGTCTTACAGCCTGGCAGTATTACACCTCCAGACGCTTAGGAGCTCGACGCCGGAGTCCGATCATATTCGTGAGTACGAGGAGATGATCGCTGGGATCGAGGACGAGGCATCCTATTATTTAAAAATGTCTGCGCGCTGTTCGGCATGAGGAGCAATTCTTTTCCGCGTGGCTGCATCAGATCGGCGAACCAGGCGGACACTGCGTGGGCCATTGTAATTCCCCTCAAGAACCGAGTTCGACATCTTCGTGTTCGGATATCATCGTAGTGGCCAACGAAGGACGCCTAAACGCCGTCTTCGTTCCAAGCATCGTTCTCACGACCTCAGACCATGCTGAATAACATCTCTCATCATCTTGGTACGGGCATTCTGATCTTGAGTGCACTCATGGCGGCCATCTTCACAGTTGCTGATGTCGCTTTAGCGCAGAACCATTGGATCTCCGCATTTGCGGCAAACGCGTGGAAGCTATTTTCGTTTGCGTTCGTGGTCATCCTTTACGATTACACTGGAAAACGTTGTGCAGGCGCCGACAATTGCCTCGACAGGCGATGCGTCATGTCAGCCGACACCCATCATGTGGAGAAAGCCGAAGAAACTCTCAGGGCGCGGGAGCAAGAACTGGCGGACCTCAGCGAAACGCTTGCACGCGAGACCGCGGAGCGTACCAAGGCCGAGGCCGCCGGCCGCCAAGTTGGTCGCGACCTTGAGGCGATGCTTAGCAACATCCCGGTTCTGGTCCTTATGATGGATCCAGCTGGACGCGTTTTATTCACAAACGGATATTGGATTCAGGATGGCTACGAGAGCGCCGAGAGCCTGATCGCTCAACTGAACACAGATCCATCAGTTTTTCACCATCCGGAAGACTATGTGACAATGCTGGAGAGGCGAAAATCCTCGATCGCCGAAGGGTCAAACTACTACCTTGAGCACCGGGTCCGCAGACCCGACGGTCTCTTTAGGTGGTTCCTGACCCGTACAACCGTCGCCAAGGACGACGAAGGCAATGTCGTCAAACGTTATCTTACTTCGATCGACATCGATGATCGAAAAAAAGCCGAGGAGGCTCTGGCGGCTCGGGAGCGCGAGTTGCAGCTTCTCATCGACACTGTACCGACCCCGATTTGGAGCCTTACCCCCGACGGCTCCATTTCTTACCTCAACAGACGTTTCGAAGCCGATTTTGGGCGAACTGTCGATGGTGCTGAGCTCCAGCCGATGGGCTGGAACGAGGTTCATCCGGACGAGAAACAGACAGCAATGGAGAGCCTAGCTCACTCGCTCCAGACGGGAGAGCCGTACGCGATGCGATACAGGAGGCACACACATAGCGGCGTCTATCGGTGGGTGGATGTGAGAGCTGAGCCGCTACGCGATGAGGATGGTCGTATCGTGCGGTGGTACGGAGCGACCATCGACATTGACGACGAAATCCGAGCTCAAGAGGCATTGAACGCTGCGCGGGAAAGGCTTTCTCGTGCCTCTCAACTTGCTACCGTATCCGAACTGTCTGCCTCGATCGCTCATGAACTTAACCAACCGCTTGCAGCGGCAGTAACCGGCAGCGAAGCTTCGCAGCGATGGCTGCTCACCGAGCCGCCAAATATTGAGCGAGCGCGAGCTACCCTTGATCGAGTCGTCCGAAATGCACGAAGCGCCGCCGAGGTCGTCGGACGGATCCACGCGCTTTTCACACAAGATACGATTCCTCGATCGCCCACCAATCTAAACGAGGTTATTGCCGAGGTGCTCGAGCTTATGAACGACCTGATAGTATCCGAAGGCGTCGTCCTGGAGGTTCGTCTTGAGGCGTTGCCAACTCTTCTTGTTGACGGCGTTCAGATCCAGCAAGTGATGGTCAATTTGATTCGGAATGCTATCGATGCGATGAAACCACTCCTAGGCCAGACGAAATCGCTGCTGATCGCTTCGCGGCCGTTCGGAAAAGATGGAGCAATCGTCGAGGTTCACGACGTAGGCGAAGGCATCTCAAATCCTGATCGGATTTTCGAAGCGTTTTTTACCACGAAGCCAGATGGAAAGGGCTTGGGACTGGCTATTTGTCGCTCGATCATAGACGCGCATGGCGGTCGCCTCTGGGCAGAACTGACGGGTGCAAGGGGAACTGTAGTCAGTTTTACTCTGCCCGGCTTGGATGGCATGAGCGAAGGCGCCGGCGATCAAAGCGAACTCTTCAGTGAAGGGGGCTGATAGACAAAGTTCGGGTGTTACATGAGCAAACCACAGCTATTTCATCGGCGATTTTGCAACACTCTCTAACACGAAATGCCCGTTAAAAGCCTCTACCAAATCATCCTCAATATCGCACTCGGGTACTATCTCGAGAGTTCTTCTACTTCCCAACCGCCTGCGCCCTAAACGGGGCACTGCATCGATGATATTTTTTGTTTGCGGATGTTGCGGCCGCTCGATCAGGGACGAGGTTGGCCCTAGCTCGACAATTCTACCTTTGTGTATGACGGCGACTCGGTCACAAAGCCGCGCGACGACAGACAGGTCGTGTGATATGAGGATACAAGACAACGACAATGCTTTTCTTATATCCTCTATCAACTCCAGGATTTGACCTTGAATCCGGACGTCAAGTGCGGAAACTGGTTCGTCTGCGACAAGGAGCATGGGCGAAGGGGCAAGAGCTCGAGCAATTGCAATGCGTTGGCGCTGGCCACCAGAAAATTCGTTGGGGTACCGATCTGCGTGCTCTCGCCTCAGTCCTACCCTTTCAAGGAGATTGCCTACCTCATGGCCGATTTCCTGCCAATCGGTGACTCCGCGGACGAAAATTGCCTCCCCAATTTGCCTGCCTATTTTCAAACGAGGGTTCAGGGAGGAGAACGGGTCCTGAAAAATCATTTGACATTGAAGGAAGCGGCGGCGCCGTTCACCGGCGCGCAATGCGTCCATTCGCTCGCCACCAATGTAGATAGCGCCGCTCGTAGGATTCTCGAGACCCACAGCTATACGGCCGAATGTCGTTTTTCCTGCGCCGCTCTCGCCTATGATTCCTAGGGTTTCGCCAGCATTTAGCGCCAAAGAAACTTTATGAAGAGCAACGAACGGTCCGCCGAAGCGCTGGAAGACCTTCGTGATCGTTGTCGTTCTAAGTACAGGTTGCAAGGGAACCGCTAATGGCGTCATCTTGAGGCGCTGCGTAACGCAAGAGCTCTCTCTGGCGTGAGATATGAGGCAAGCAACGTTCTTGTGTATTCATGTTGAGGAGTGCGCAGGACATCTTCAACAGGTCCAACCTCTAAAATGCGTCCCCCCTTCATGACGGCCACGCGGTCGGCTACTTCAGCGACTACACCGATGTCATGCGAAATGAGAAGAATTCCCATATTCGACGCCATTTTAAGTTCGACTAGAAGATCTAAGACTTGTGCTTGAACTGTCACGTCAAGGGCTGTCGTCGGCTCATCGGCCAAAAGTATGGCTGGGCGCAAAGCGATCGCCGCGGCAAGCAAAACACGCTGTCGCAAGCCGCCCGAGAGCTGATGTGGAAAAAGCTGCATAATGCGATCGGGTTCTTTGACCCCCACATCAGACAATGCGGCTATCGCTGCTCTAGTGGCCGCCTTTCCGCCCAGCGATCTATGTCGCTTTAGTCCCTCTGTCATTTGCCGCGCCACAGTCAGAACCGGATTAAGTGATGACATCGGCTCTTGGAACACCATTCCAACCTTGGCGCCCCGAATGTCCTCCATCGATCGCCTGCTATTGGTCAATATTTCAGCACCGTTCACCGATATCCGCCCGGCCGAGCGCGCGTTCTTGGGCAGCAGTTTCATTATGGAAAGCGCGGTCAAGCTCTTTCCACTGCCCGAGTCCCCAAGCAATGCGAGGATCTCTCCCCGCTCCAAGTCGAAGCTCACGTCTTCGACGGCCTTGAATTCGTCGGTTGTGTCCGAGAAAGTCACCGACAAATCCCGAACCTGAAGATACGGCAAACCCATCAACGAAGCTTCCGACGTGGATCGAACCAGTCATGGAGACCGTCCCCGATCATATTGAACGAGATCACGGTTACACAAATAGCGCAACCTGGAAATAGGAGGACCCAGGGAGCCTGGGTAATGTAGTTGCGACCGGACGCAAGCATTCCGCCCCATTCGGGCGATGGTGGCTGTACGCCAAGTCCCAGAAATGACAAACCAGCAGAGGATAGTATGGCAGACGAAAAACCCAACGTTGCCATGGCGACGACGCTCTGACTGATGTTCGGCAGAAGATGGACACGTATTAGTCTTACGGGGCCAATGCCCGCCAATCTCGCAGCTTCGAGATAGGGCTTCGCCTTTTCTCCGGCGGACAAAGCGTAGGTAACACGCGCGTAAAATGGAACGAGACTTGCAGCAATAGCAAATGTGGCATTTTCGATGCCAGGCCCGAGGAATCCCAACAAGGCCAATGCAATGAGGATATCGGGAAACGAATACAATACATCAATAACCCGGAGGATCAGCATCTCAACATAACGACCAGAAAATGCTGCGGCGAAACCTAGAAGGCCGCCGATTGCTAGGCCGCATAGGACGGCCACAAGGCCGACGCCGAGTGAGAGTCGGGTCCCCATGAGCACGCGGCTAAAAAGATCTCTCCCGAATTCGTCTGTGCCAAACAGATGTAGGGCCGATGGAGCAGACAGCCGCGGGCCTACAGCCATCTTAAACGCGTCGTAGGGTGCTAGAATAGGCGCGAGGATCGCAACCATACTGATGAATGCCGCAAGCCCGCAACCGAAAGCTGCGGCGGGGGGGATAGTCCTTGCTTGTCTTGCCAGTCTTCGAACCGTCATGATTTTCTTATGCGGGGGTCGAGTAGGGCGTACAACACGTCGAGGAGTGTTGATATGATCACGATAGCTGTCGCGAAAACAACAATAAATCCTTGAACCATGGGGTAGTCCCTTGCCAGTATTGCTTGAACAGCAAGTCTCCCTACTCCGTTCCAAGCATAAACATTCTCGACAACTACCTGCCCCCCTAAAAGGTATGTAAAGACGAGTCCAGCAACAGTAATGATGTTGATCAGCGCTGGACGAAGCGCATGTATCAACAGAACTTGATGCTCTCTAAGGCCTCGCGCTCTTGCAGTCTTGATGTAGTCTTCCCCAAGAACCTCAACGAGCGCGGACCGGGTGGCCCGAGATACCAGCGCACAGTATGCTAGACCAAGCGTCAACGCAGGTAGCACAAGATTTCGCCAACCCGTTCCAGCCACTGGAAGCCATCCCAGCTTTAGTGAAAACACGTGGAGTAGGATAAGCCCCGTCCAGAACGCCGGGATTGACGCGCCAATGATCAAAACAATCGTCACCACAGCATCGGCGACAGTACCTCGCTTCACCGCGGAGAAAATACCCAAGGGAATTCCCACCAACAACGCAACGCCCAAGCCCGCTGTTGCAAGCATAAATGTGTTTAGTAGGCGCAGCAGCAAAACATCTAGGACAGGCTCGTTACCTCGTATAGTTCTGCCGAAATCTCCATTAAGAACGTTCCAGGCGTACAGCCCCACCTGCTGCCAAACGGGAAGGTCCAAACCCAATCGTGACCGCATTTCCGCCATGACCAGAGGGCTCGACGACAGACCAGGCGCCGCTAAGGCCGTCACCGGATCGCCCGGTATTAAATGGATCAGAAAACCTGCAAGGATGATGACGATCAGGATGGTGAGAAGTCCCAGAAGAACTTTATGAAGAATAAGACCAAGCATTGGAAATCATTCTGTCGAAAGTCACTATCCCAAGCGGACAGCGCTCAACTGAGACTAATCTGACACTGTGACGTCATTGAACAAAAACGAAACCATAAATCCCATTTTGAAGTCGTGAACCTTTGAACTAGAAGCCATGAGCCAGCCCCAGCCCGGCGAAACAAGCGGAATTGCATAAGCATTGGTCAGGAGGTACTTCTGGATCTCGTGCAATTTTCTGGCGCGATCGTCTCCTGAAAGCTTCCGCTGCTCTTCAAGCATGATATCAAGATCCGCGTTCAATCCGAGATTAGATGCTCCCGGTCGCCTCCAAAGAAAATAGAGATAGTCAGGGTCCACGCCCGACATTCCGAGGCTCAAAATGCTTGGCGTCCCCTCAGTCCTCGTATTCAATTCCGCGATATGACCGTAAAACGAAGCCACATCCCAAGTTTCTATTTCCGCTTGCACCCCTACCGCAGCCAGATCTTGCTGCATAATCTGATGCATCAGGTCCCACCCCTCTCCCTTGTAAACTACAAGCTTGACTTTCAAAGGCCTGTCGGGGGTATACCCGGCCGCCGCCAGGATTGCTTTGGCGCCTGCTGGGTCGTACTTCACGCCCCACATTGCGCAAAGCTCTTCGTCGGTAGCAAACAAATTAGGAGCAACCGGGCAGGATGAAGGCTTTGAAAGCCCTTCGAAAGCAACGTCAGCGTAGGCCTTCCGGTTCAAAGCCATTCCAATCGCCCTGCGGATGTTATGATCGTCGAGGGGTTTGATCTTCCAGGTGAAGGACGTAAACGTTTGCTGCCCCGAAAGCTCGGAGACATAAACTTTGAACTTACTGTTGCTAGCCAGATCTCTGGCTTCTTGCAAAGAGGGTTCAGCGAGGTCGACCTCACCTGACCGGAGGGCAGCCATTCGCGCTACCGCGTCGGGAATAACTTTAAAAATAAGCCTATCGATGTGTGGCTTCCCCGCATTTAAAACAAGCGGGTTCGTGTTCTTGTAATCGCCGTTCGCTTCGAGCTCGATGCTGTCATTCCTAGTCCACTTGTCAAACTTAAAGGGCCCGGTTCCAACCGGGATAAACGCCGCGTGGTTGAAGGATGAAGGACAGGGAAAGGCCGCTTGCATACCACTGAGAAATGCGGTGAATGGACCGTACCGCTCGGAAAGCGATACGTTTAGGACATTCCCATCGACCGCACTGCCGGTTATAGGTCCCCAGAGGGGCCGGTTGGGATTGAGTGTGGCAGGGTCAAGTGCTCGATCAAGGCTTTCCTTGGCGGCCTTGGCATCGAAAACCGTTCCATCGTGGCACTTGACACCTTCTCGTATCGTGAAGCTGTATGACTTGCCGTCATCGGAAATTTCCCAGTCGCTTGCGAGTCCAGGATGAATCGATCCATCTTTGTCCATCGTCAGCAACGTATCGAAAATAAGGTTGGTGACCTGTAACGAATATGTTGCAGCAACACTTTGAGGATCGAGACTGTCAGCGTCAAAAGGCCTAGCGATCACCAAATCGGCGGCCTTCGCCTGTCCGAAAACCAGCGCACCAAGCAAGAGCGAAAGAAGAACCGAGACCATTTGCAAAAAGAGCCCTTTTCGAATCATTGGTGGCACCGTCACTTGCGGACTCCCTCAGCGACCGTTCCCCGGTGAAGCAAGCCATATCGTCATTTCACCAAACCAAGCGCAGTAAAATGGCCAAATATTTGGACGAGAAAATAAAATTTCCAAACTCTTAGGGCAAGCAACCCTTGGTAGGCTTCCGCGACCACCTATGGCCGAGTCGAGGTATGAACGAAACGATTGCACGGTGTTCAAATGCCTGCACACGATATATGCATGCAAAGATCGCAGTCGCTGGTTATAGCGGCAATCTATTATAGCTCCGCGGCTTCTCCGATGATATCGTGTGAGCCATGCACGGGGTTGCTTCGGCGGTCCATGCGGAGTGGGGTGATCTGCTAAGGTGCGCGATGGGCCGAAAGAGCCTCATACCAGTCATTTTCATATCCTTAATGCTGGTCGTGCTTTGGGTTCCCCTGTTGGTGTCACGGTCGTACAGCATTCTCGATATCGGCGCCGGATTGACCGGCACGGCCGCGGCCGTAAGTATCCTCTTCTGGCTTGCTCGACAAAGGACGCTGACCATCGACAGCAGGCAGCGTTTCATCGAAACCATTCCTGGCCTTGCATGGACTGCAGAAGACGACGGACAAATCAGCAGTATGAATTCTCATATGAGAGAGTTTTTACGCATATCAGACGGCTCGCTCGTGGTACCGCCTTCATCAATACATCCTGAAGACCGTCAAAAGACGTTTGACCTTTGGATGCAGAAGGGCGGCTTGGGAAAGCCAGGCACTCATCGCCTCGTCGGTCCTGATGGCCGCCATCACTGGTTCCGGTCAGTGGTGCAGCCGGTACGCGAAGCCGATGGCATGACCAATTGGACGTGGGGGACGTTTATCGATATTGGTGACCTCAAAGCCGCTGAGGAGGCCTTACGCACCAGCGAAGAGAACCTCCGCGGTATTCTCGATCACATACCTGGGCAGATTTCCACGGCTGACGCCAACGGCATTCACGATTACTGCAACCAGATCGCCGAGACATTCTATGGACATTCCTACCACGAGCTGAATGGAATGGGGTTCACGAGGTTCGTCCATCCTGACGATCTGGATGGGTATATTTCGGAGGGCTGGGAACACATAAAGAAGGGAATTCCGATAGACCGTGCAGTCCGTTTGTTGCGGCATGATGGAGTTTACCGTTGGTTTCGGATCCGCATTAATCCGGCCTTTGACGCAGAAGGAAAAGTCACTCGGTGGTATGGACTCCACAGCGACATCGACGACGAAGTTAGGACGCTAGAAGATCTCCAGCAAGCTCAGGAAAAACTTGCTCAGGCGTCCGCGTTCGCGGGGCTCGCAGAGCTAGCCGCATCTATCGCTCATGAAGTTAACCAGCCCCTCTCTGCCGTAGTCACCAATAGTGAGGCCTGCCAACTTTGGCTCACGGCGACGCCTCCGAATCTGGAAAGAGCGATTACAAGCTCCGACAGGGTTGTCCGTGACGCTAAGGAAGCGGCTGACGTCGTGAGGCGTGTGCGTGAACTCTTCGCGCAAAAGGTACCGCACAAGGGAAATATCAGTATCAATGAGGTCATAGAGGACGTGGTGGACTTGATACGAAAAAAATACGGGGGTCGAGGCCTGATCGTCAACACGGATTTAGACTTACAAGCTCCGCGTATATTCGCGGATCGCATTCAGATCCAGCAGGTCGTATTCAACCTCTCTCGCAACGGCGTAGAGGCAATGTTCGCAAATGGCTCCGAGCCTATGACTTTAGATATTCGCACCCAATATGCCGACGACACGGTAGTGGTTGAAGTAAAAGACAACGGGGTCGGACTCGGCGACTCGCATCAGGTTTTCGAGCCCTTTTTTACGACCAAAACCGACGGGATGGGCATGGGGCTCTCGATTTGTCGTTCGATTGTTGACGCTCATAATGGCCGCCTGTGGGCGAAAGCGGGGCCATCTCGAGGGGCAATTTTCGCGTTTGAACTGCCAGTGGAGTAGGAAATCCGCCACGATTTTCGCTGCACGAGCATTCGGCTTCCTTGAGAAGTTCCCTAGCACTTGCTCCACGCACTGAGACGACGTGGCAAGTACATTTCGGGTGCATGCACATAACATAAACCCATTATATCCGTTGCAGCCCCAGCGATGCTATCATGACCACATTCTATCCTCGTGAACGCCTGCAGCCCTTAGCACTCCACAAAAGGCAGTGAAATGGGCCATTATAGAAGGGCGAGACTTCTGGTTTCAAAGGCCATGCCGCAGCTTTTCACCTGGATACCCGCGCACCTGAGCAGGCAGAATGATGGCGCATCTCGTTTTGTCGGTTTAAAGATTGCGATCGACACGAGATGTCCTTTCTTAACTCGAGAAAGTCACTTGGCCTGTCTCTCAACCTCTCGGGGAGAGGCTCGGTCACCGTGTCCAGCGGTGGGTCTCGACCGTTCAACGGATGATGACGCCCGCTTCCAGTATGTGACTTTTAAAAGCGTTTCGGCTTCGCGGGTCGAGGCAAGGATATTCTCATGAGCGATCGGTTGAGGCACGTAATCGACGTCGTAGATGACGACCCGCGAATTCTGGAAGCCTTGGGTGAACTACTGGAGTCAAAGGGTTACCTCGTGAACCTCTACACATCGGGGCAATTGCTCTTAGACAACGGCGAAGAGATTGGTGACTGCCTTATCACGGACCTCGGCATGCCCGGAATGGATGGATTTGAGCTATGTCGTCACTTGAGGCTAACCAACCCCACCCTTCCTGTAATATTCATGACGGCCCGAAATGGCATTCATGATCAACAACGAGCTGACCGTTTTGAACATCACGGTCTACTACAGAAGCCGTTTGATGCCGCGACGCTGCTCGCATCCGTTGAAAGCGCTATCCGTAGCAGATAGTGAAACCATCGAGATGCTGATGAACTATTCTTCATCCAGAGTGCTGACGAAATATATCTAAGTCAAAAAAAATGCCGAATTCGACTAGGTCGCGTCCCCATAAAAGGGTTTCGCTTTAGTCACGATGATGATTCAATGTCCTTGGAAGGAGATTGATATGCGCCGTCTGCGGACCACGCGATCACCGTCCGATAGCCGAGTTCTTCCAAATGCTCAACGAGTGGCGACCGTACTTCGATCGCCGGGTCCGCGATCAGGACCTTGGGTCGAGCTATTATTGGCACAAGGTCGTTCGGCATGTCTGCCTCCGCCGTGATTTCACGCTCGGACTTTAGGCCAAAGCCTCCTCGGCCGCCATCACACGAAAGCTTAGGATGAGTTGTGCGAAAGGTTTGGAGCGCCCTTCACCCCATCCTTGTGGATAGATGCGCACCTTGTCCGACGCGGGTATGTTGCCTTCAACGAGGAGAGCCATCGCGGCATGAACCGATAGCTGGCGTGACTGATCCTCCGGACGTCACTCCATACCAACTCTCTCGACGAGTAGCTCAGCTTTTCGGGCGTCTTCGCGCGAATGCCTACCCGTGTCCAACGAAAGCAGCGGAGTAAAGCAATGACCACACATCAGGACCGAAAACAGGTCGCACAGAAAGGCCCGTCGACCGCGCTGAAAATTGGCATCGTTTCCCTGGTGGCCATCGTTTGCGGCATGTTTGTTTTCACGTCGCTTTTCACGGAGAGGTCCTGGAGCGAAGAGGCTGGTGCCGGCGGCGTCCCGGTTACCACCTCAAAACCGCGTACGGAGGACTTTCCGGTCTACCTCGATGGTCTGGGGACGGTGCAGGCGTTATACACGGTCTCGGTCAAAACACGAGTGGATGGCGAGCTGCAGCAGGTCCTGTTCACCGAAGGACAGGAGGTCAAAAAAGGGGATTTGCTAGCGGTCGTCGACCCTCGCCCATACCAGGCTGCTGTAGATCAAGCGTCGGCGAAGATCCAACAGGACGAAGCGGATCTCGCAAACGCCCAGTACCTTCTGGCCAAGGACCAACGCCTCGCAAAACAGGGCATCACAACCGATGAGGCCCTGGAGGCCCAGCAAAGCCAGGTCAGTCAGTTAACCGCTCAACTGGCGCAAGATCGGGCGGCGAAGGAAGCCGCCGACGTCTCGCTCTCGTATACAAACCTCCGGTCGCCGATAGACGGCAGAACGGGCATCCGACTTATAGACGCAGGAAACCAGGTTCATACAACGGACACATCAGGGATCGTCACGATTACGCAGACGCAGCCCATATCCGTGGTATCGACCTTACGTGAAGACGACCTCGGCATGCTCCGAGCTGCCATGAAAGCCGGTGCCGTTCCGGTGGTCGCAATGTCAGACGACCTGTCAACGAGGCTCGCCGACGGAACACTCTTGCTGATCGACAACGAAATCGATCAGAGCACCGGGACCGTGAGAGTGAAGTCCACGTTTCCGAATATGGACGGCGCTCTCTGGCCAGGGCAGTTTGTGAACATTCGAATCCTGGTCAAGACGATAGTGCACGCAGTGACGGTACCCTCGGCCGCACTGCAACGAGGCCCTGGCGGCTACTTTGTCTACGTTGTAACCAAGGACGGCACCGCATCCGTCCGCAAGATCAAGGCTGGTCCCACTGCCGATGGACGCGCGGTCATCGAGACCGGATTGAACGTTTCCGAAGAGGTCATAACACAGGGCCAGTACCGGCTTGAAGAGGGAACGGTCGTGTCAACACACGATGCAGACACGTCCGACGGCGCGGCCACCAAGAAGGAGTAGCGGCCATGTCGATCTCTGACTGGTTCATTCGCAGGCCTATCGCCACTTCCCTGCTCATGTTGGCACTAGTCGCCATCGGGGTGGTCGCATACCCCCTCCTGCCGGTCGCGCCGTTGCCGCAGGTCGATTTTCCGACCATACAGGTCTCGACGCAATTCCCCGGCGCCGATCCAAAAACCATCTCGTCCTCTGTCACGCAGCCGTTGGAGCGCCAGTTCGGCCAGATTGCGGGCGTCACCCAGATGACGTCGACAAGCACCCTTGGAAGCAGCTCGATCACGCTCCAGTTCGATTTGTCACGCAATGTGGACAGCGCGGCTCAGGACGTTCAGACGGCAATCAACGCCGCGGGAGGTCAACTGCCCAGCGGCCTGCCCTCCCCGCCAACCTACCGCAAGGTCAATCCGGCCGATCCGCCGGTCATGATCTTGGCGCTGACATCAGACTCCATGCCACTTACTCAGGTCGACGACTTCTCGGAGAGCGTACTCGCTCAACATATAAGCCAACTCTCCGGTGTTTCGCAGGTATTGGTGTTCGGCCAGCAGAAGCCCGCGGTCCGGCTTCAGATCGAACCCCTCAAGATCGCCGAGCTTGGGATCTCGCTTGAAGATGTGCGCAGCGCAGTCAGCACCCTGACCAGCGATGCGCCGAAAGGTAGCATCCAGGGAGCCGAGCGGACTTACACCATCTACGACAACGATCAGCTCTTACAAGCCGCGCCATGGAATGATGCGATCGTCACCTACAAGAACGGCTCACCGGTACGCATCCGTGACATTGGGAAAGCCGTAGACGGGGCTGAGAACACCCAGATTGCGGGTTGGGCAAATGGCAAGCGGGCAATCCTGCTCGCCATATTCAAACTACCGGGCGCCAATGTCATCGACACAGTCGACGACATCAAGACCGTGCTCCCCCGGCTCCAAGCGATAGCGCCCGCCGCTATACATCTCTCCGTCTTAAGTGATCGGACGTTGACGATCCGTGCCTCGGTACTCGATGTCGAGAAGACGCTGCTCATTACGATCGCCTTGGTAGTGATGGTGATCTTCGTGTTTCTCCGAAACTTCTGGGCAACCGTCATACCCAGTGTCACTGTTCCGTTGACCTTGATGGCGACGTTGTCACTGATGTACCTGGCCGGCTTCAGCCTCGATAATCTCTCCCTTATGGGTTTGAGCATCGCAGTCGGCTTCGTCGTGGACGATGCAATCGTGATGGTCGAGAACATTCATCGCCATATGGAGATGGGGAAGAGTCCGCTCCAAGCCTCGATCGACGGCGCCGCAGAAATCGGATTCACTATTATATCGATCAGTATTTCGCTCGTAGCGGTATTCATACCGCTCCTTTTAATGGGCGGAATCGTAGGCGAGTTGTTCAGGGAATTCGCGATTACGGTCACGATGACAATCGTCGTGTCTGCTATCGTTTCTTTGACGATCACGCCCATGATGAGTTCCCGCTTCCTAAAGCCGGAAGAGAAGGCTGGCCACGGCAAGCTTTACATCTTCTCTGAGAAGATATTCGATGAACTTTTGGCGGGATATGAACGGACGCTTGACATCGCGTTGCGCCATCATCGCTTTACGTTTGCAGTATTTCTCGCGTCTCTGGTCGTGACCGGGTTCGTCTTCAGCAATATTCCCAAAGGCTTCTTTCCCACTCAAGACACGGGTTTGATCACCGGGGTACTGGAAGCTTCCCAAGACATCTCGTTCCGGAAAATGTCCGACCTGCAGGTCGAGGCCGGCCAGATTGTGCAAGCGGACCCTGGGGTAGCCAGCATTGGCATGCAGGTCGGCGGCGGCGCCGGATCGACCGTGAACATGAGTAGGATGTTCATCACATTGAAACCGCTCGAGCAGCGCGACGCCTCCGCAACCGAGATCATTCAACGTCTCAGGCCAAAGCTCGCGAAGCTGGAGGGCGCGCAGTTGTTCCTACAAGCTGCCCAAGACATCAACGTCGGTGGGAGGAGTTCCGCGACTCAGTTTCAATATACGTTGCAGGACGGAAACGCCGACGAATTGGACGACTGGGCGGGCCGTCTTCTGGGCAAGTTCAAGACCCTGCCCGAGCTCGCCGACGTAGCGACTGACCAGCAAAACGGCGGCACGACAGTCACGCTGACAATCGATCGTGATCAGGCGTCGCGGTTCGGCA
The DNA here is from genome assembly GCF_019511525.1 of Rhizobium cauense. Taxonomy (GTDB): domain Bacteria; phylum Pseudomonadota; class Alphaproteobacteria; order Rhizobiales; family Rhizobiaceae; genus Rhizobium; species Rhizobium cauense. The sequence continues at coordinate 64,944 of NZ_JAEUAT010000016.1, forward strand.
TTTCGCCCCAGACGATTGACAACACTTTGTATGACGCGTTCGGACAACGTCAGGTCACCCAATATTTCACCGATCTGAACAGCTACCACGTGGTGTTAGAGGTCGCTCCGCAGTTTCAGACGTCTCCGATGCAGATCGACGATCTCTACATTCGATCACCACTGACCGGAGAACAGGTACCTCTGAACCTCCTAGTCAAACAGACTACAGAGCCGACAGCGGTTCTGGCGATCAATCACCAAAGCCAGTTTCCGTCGGTGACGTTGTCGTTCAATCTTTCTAAGGGAACTGCACTAAGCGAAGCGGTTGCCGCTATAAACGACGCTGAGCAGGCAATGGGCAAGCCCGCCACGTTGACAGGCACGTTTCAAGGCAACGCTCAGGCTTACCAGTCTTCCCTGGCAACGGAGCCTATGCTGGTTCTCGCGGCAGTCGCTGTGATCTATCTCATACTCGGCGTCTTGTATGAGAGCTATTTCCATCCACTGACTATTCTTTCCACGCTCCCATCAGCCGGCCTTGGGGCGCTGGTTATGCTGTGGGCCTTCGGCTTTGATTTCACGGTGATCGCTTTGATAGGCGTGATCCTGCTGATGGGTATCGTGAAGAAGAACGGCATCATGATCGTCGACTTCGCGATCAAGGCTCGCCGGCAGTCTGGGCTAGCCCCAATGGAAGCCATCCGCGAGGCTTGTCTCCTCCGGTTCCGCCCGATCATCATGACGACGGCTGCCGCGTTGCTTGCAGGCTTGCCGCTGATGCTGGGGCATGGCACGGGATCTGAGCTTCGTCAGCCACTCGGCTATTCGATCGTTGGCGGCTTGATCATCAGTCAGATCATGACACTCTACACGACCCCTGTCGTGTATCTCTATCTGGAGAAGCTGAGCGATTACGTCTCTCGTCGCAAACCGACAGCTACGGATGATGCTTCCGCAACCTCCGGGCGGGACGTAGCATGACGTTTCACCAAGCGCTTAGATCGTCGGCCGCTCCCACGCTAGGCGGCGGCCACGTCAAGAAAGCTGAGTGTCGGTGTCCCTGCTAGAAAACGTCGCGGGCTGGTGCAAACGGGCGCTCAAGCGGGGAGCCAGGCGGCACTTGCTCATCCGAACCAGGAACAAAAAGCGTCGAGAGAATGCCCGCGATCATGCAGGCCAGGATTAACAGCATGACAATGCGCACGAATCGCTCTCCTCCGGACATTCCCAAGTTCTCGTCAGGTGCCGTTCGCGGTGACGAAATTGCCGTAACCCCCTATGCAATAAAGGGTGCTTTCGGCAGTGTCACCCGCCTATTGCCCGTTGGGAACTGCCCTCCGGGTTGGTGTCCGGGACACAAAAGGTTAGGTCCGCTGTACGTATGGTTAGTGTCGCACCACCAGTCTCTCGCGATACCTTGAGGGTAATCTACGGCGTGGCTGATCGAAACGGGTCATCGCTCATCATTCTCGCATTGTCGACTTTTGCTCGACGCTGTGCCGTCCTGATTTAATCGAACGCGACCACGCGATAGGAGGACAGCATGGAGATATCAGCGCTCTTTCTTTCGCGGCTCCAATTTGCCTTCACGGTCTCCTTCCACATTATCTTCCCCGCTTTCACGCTTGGGCTCGCAGCGTGGTTGACGTTCTTGGAGGCGATTAGCCTTTGGACAGGTCGTCCGCTCTATCGCCGGCTCTTTGACTTTTGGTTGAAAATTTTCGCAGTAGCCTTTGGTCTTGGCGTGGTCACCGGTATCGTAATGGCATTTCAGTTCGGGACGAACTGGAGTGAACTATCCTTGCGGACAGGCCCGATCCAGGGTCCGCTGCTAGGCTATGAAAGTTTCACAGCGTTCGCACTCGAGGCCAGCTTCTTCGGGGTGATGATCTTCGGCCGTTCTCGTGTCCCTCCGTGGCTGTATTGGTTCGCGTGCGCAATGGTAACTTCAGGAACCAGCCTGTCCTCATTCTGGATCATGGTCAACAATTCCTGGATGCAGTGGCCGGTCGGGTACGAAATCGATGCCAACGGTATCTTCGTAGCGACTGACTGGGCAGCGATCATCTTCAGTCCTGTGGTGTGGGTACGGTTCCCGCACATGATTTTTGCCGCTTACATCACGACGTCGTTCTGTGTTGCAGCCACTGGCGCCTGGTATCTTCTTGATCGAAGACTTCGCATCGAGGGCGTGGCAATGGTCCGGATGGGTCTCGGCCTTGCGGCGGTTCTGGTGCCGCTGCAGCTATTCTTCGGCCACCTGACAGGCGACTATGTCCACGACAAGCAACCCGCCAAATTCGCCGCGATCGAGGGGCGCTGGGAAAATGAGAAGCCAGCTTCCGAGGTTCTCATCGCGCTTCCCGATGAAGCTTCAGAGACGAATAAGTACGAAGTATCAATCCCCTATCTAGGTAGCCTCATTGGTTCGATGAGCCTCACTTCAGAAGAAATTGGCCTGAAGTCATTCCCGAGAGACGAACGACCTCCTGTGCTGATCCCATTCTTTGCATTTCGAATTATGGTGGGCTGTGGGCTGCTGATGCTAGGGCTTGCCTGGTACGGGACGTGGCTCGGATTTAAGGCGAAGTTGACCGACCAGCGTTGGCTGAACTGGTGCATCTTCCTGAGTTTCCCGCTTGGCTTCATCGCGACGCTGACCGGTTGGTTCACGGCGGAAGTTGGCAGGCAGCCATGGGCGGTCTACGGCGTTCTTCGCACTGCCGAGGCTGTGACGCCGTCGCTCACGGTGCAACAGGTTGCAATCAGCTTCACAGCTTTTGCCGTCATCTACTCATCGATCTCGGTCGCAGGGATTGCGTACGTGTATCGAATGCTTCGTGCCGGCCCGGAAGAAACCCATCATGAAATCGGTGAAGGGGCCAATCCAAAACGTCCACTGGCGGTGCCAGGTGGAAGCCCTGGCACCGCCCCCGATTTTGCGGAGTAAACCACGATGATCGAATTTTGGACGGCGAACCTCGCTTTGACGCTCGCACTCTACGTCATTCTGGACGGGTTTGATCTGGGTGTCGGCATACTCTTCGCGACAAGTCGAAACGAGGACATCAAGCGCCACATGCTGAACTCGATCTCGCCGATCTGGGATGGCAATGAGACATGGTTGGTGCTCACCGCGTCGATTCTGTTCGGAGCTTTTCCTGTCGTATACTCGCTCGTACTCAGCGCTTTCTACCTTCCGATGATCATCCTCCTAGCCGCGTTGATATTCCGCGGCGTCGCGTTCGAGTTCCGGGAGAAGAGTAGAAACAAGCAATGGCTGTGGGACGCCGGTTTTTCGATCGGCTCCCTCGTTGCTAGCTTTGTCCAAGGAGCGGCTGTCGGCGCGATCATTGAAGGAATCCCGAATACGGACGGTCGCTTTACTGGCACGGCCTTTGGCTGGCTCACACCATTCTCGGTGCTCTGCGGCGTCGGCCTATCTTTGGGCTATAGCTTGCTCGGGGCCGGATGGCTGGTCAAAAAATGCGAGGGCCACGTGAGAGAACGAGGCTACCAAATCATACCGAAGTTGCTTCTGGGAGTGTTAGCATTCCTCGCGGTCTCTTTCGTCGCCTCTCTTGTGATGGAGCTTCCGGTGATGAATCGATGGCTTGAACGCCCTGGATTGGCTGCATTTCCGCTAGTTGGTGTCTGTGGATGCGCGCTGATCATGCAAGGGGTCCGGTCACGCCGCGACGGGTGGCCGTTCTCGGGCGCCGTCGTGCTGTTCCTCTCGGCGTTCGGAACACTCGCCGTATCCTTCCTCCCATACATGATCCCCTTCACGATCACGATCGAGGAGGCCGCGGCACCGCCTTCGAGCCTATCATTCATGTTTTGGGGAGCTGGACTGTTCGTCATGCCAGTTACGCTGATCTACACGGTCATCGTCTATTGGCTGTTCAAGGGCAAAAGCCACACGGGCAGCTATCATTGATCGACCGTCAGCGGGCGATCGGATGGAGCATGAGATGGATTTCGAAGCATTCGTCAAGAACGAGCTGGAAGGCCTTCACAACGAAGGTCGTTACCGCGTGTTCGCCGATCTTGAACGTCACCGCGGCAATTCCCGCGCGCCACGCGCCACACCCCCGAGGGGCCGAAGGATGTGACCGTCTGGTGTTCCAACGTTATCTCAGCATGGGCCAGAACCGAAGGTGATCGGAGCGATGAGGAACGCCATTGATCACTGTGGCGCGGGTGCGGGCGGCACCCGGAATATTTCTGGCACCACGCACTACCACGTTCTGCTTGAGCGGAGCTCGCCGATCTGCACGGCAAGGAATCAGCCCCTGGTCTTCACCTCGGGTTATGTCTCCAACTGGGCCGCCCTCGCACGCTCGGCGCCAAGATCCCCGGCATGATCATCTTCACGGATGCGCTGAACCACGCCTCGATGATCGAGGGCAGTCGCTACGCCAAGTGCGATCGCGTCACAACGACCTGCAGTATCTGGAAACCAAACTGGTGGCCGCCGATCCGAAGGCACCGAAGATGGTCGCCTTCGAGAGCGTCCAACTCGATGGATGGCGATATCGCGCCTATCAAGGAAAACTGCGACCTCGCCGACAAGTACGGCGCCATGACCTATCTCGATGAAGTCCACGCTGTCGGCATGTACGGCCCGCGCGGCGGCGGCATCGCCGAACGCGAAGGCCTGATGGTGATGTAAGGCACGCTCGGCAAGCCTTCGGCGTCATGGGCGGCTATATCGCGGCATCGACTGCGCTTTGCGACTTCATCCGCTCCTTCGCATCGGGCTTCATCTTCACCACGGCGCTGCCCCCGACGCTCCCCGCCGGCGCGGTCGCTTCGATCCAGCACCTGAAGGTCAGCCCTTTCGAGCGCGCCCGTCACCAGGAACGCGTTCGCACGCTGCGCGCCCACCCCGCTGCACACCGATGCCGACATCGAGCACCTGGTGGAAGCGCTGCATTCGCTGTGGTCGCGCTGCGCGCTTGCCCGGCACGTCGCCTGATCTTCGCGCAGGCGTACGTCCACCACACTTAAGGGTGATATACGCATACCTTGCCGAGTGCTAAGCTCGCTAGAGTAGGTTTTGTTTTCCTCCTCGCCCGAAGTGATAACATGTCGCAGGAACTGACCGAGCAAGCCGTGGTCCACATCGTCGACGATGACGAATCGCTGAGGTTCGCCCTTTGCCGCTTAATGAAGTCTGTAGGCTTGGTCGCCAAGGCTTACGGATCAGTTGCCGAATTCACCGATCAGAGGGCAAACGACAGGCCGGGCTGTCTGGTTCTCGACGTCCGGCTGCCCGGCACTAGCGGCATTGAATTTCAGAGCCAGCTCAACAGCTTAGGAATCTTTCTTCCAGTAGTCTTTATGACTGGCCATGGCGACATCCCGATGTCGGTCAGAGCAATGAAAGCTGGAGCTGTGGACTTCCTTCCGAAACCTTTTCGCGATCAAGACATGTTGGACGCCGTCGCATCGGCGATCGAGCGCGATCGACAGCGACGTAGCACGATGGACCAGACGGTGGACATATTTGCTCGCTTCGCCAAGCTCACCCCGCGCGAGCAGGAAGTAATGATGATCACGACGACAGGAAGGATGAACAAGCAGACTGCCGCAGAGCTAGGAATTAGCGAGGTGACGGTAAAACTTCACCGTCGTGCCGCCATGCAGAAGATGGAAGCTCGAACCCTTCCGGACCTCGTTCGCATGGCCGACTTGGTAAGGCCGTTGATCCATGTCGGCACTGGAGAGTAGGTCTTCGACTACAGTCGGGATGCCTGGATCTCAATTCGTCGTCAAACTCGGGGAGCACGGGTGTGAAGTGAAAGCGGATATACTCATAGGAATTGTCGATGATGATCATTCCCTCCGAAACTCACTGGTACGGCTCGTGCGCTCCATGGGGCATGAAGCGCGTGGTTTTGGTTCGGCGGAGGAGTTGCTTCAATCTCAAATCCTTGACCGTTGCTCTTGCGTAATAACGGATGTTCAGATGAGGGGGATGAGCGGTATCGAGCTAGCAGCGATCATCGCTGCTGAGCATAACGCGCTCCCGGTCATCGTTATAACCGCCCGATCGGAGCCCGAGCTAGAGGAGAAGGCCATTGAGAGCGGGGCAGCCTGTTTCCTTAGAAAACCAATCGATGCCGAACTACTCGTTACCAAACTGAGTGCCGCTTTGCAGGTCTGAATCTCACGCTCACGCAAAGGCAGCGGATGGCGCCACGGGCAGAACCAGCGTGAAACATGCACCGTCGCCTTCACTTTTCGTGCCAGCGTTGATGCATCCCCCGTGCGATTCAATAATCGTTCTACATATCGAAAGCCCCATCCCCATGCCGCTTTCCTTGGTTGTGAAGAAGTTTCTGAAGAGCTGCTGCAGGTCTGATGCTTTGATGCCGGGCCCATTATCCTCTACAGTGCAGAGCAACTTCTCGCGCTCAACAAGCTGCGTATGTATCGAAATTTCCGAAACCAGGGTCTGGTCGGCATGGGCCTGAAGCGAATTCATGATGAGATTAACGAAGACTTGATGAAGCTGGGTGCGGTCGCCGAGTATGGGCGGTATGCCGGGCGCGCTTGTATGGACAACCACTGCGGATCGCGCCTCAATTTCGGTCCGGAGGAATAGTAGGGCTTCTTCGATCACTTCCGACAAAGACAGATAAACTTTCTCTGGAGCCTTTCGTGTCGCCGCCGCTCGGATTCGTGTGATAATTTCGGATGCTCGTCTAGCGTCTACGACCATTGAGTTCAAGGACTCGCGAACCTCGTCCAAGTCCGGGGGGGTACGATTGATCCAGCGCAGACCGACGCCACCAGCCGTAGTAATTGCCGCCAAGGGTTGGTTCACTTCATGGGCGATGGATGCGGTTAGTTCGCCCAGAACTGACAGACGAGCCGCATGAGCATATTCGGCCTGGATTAGTTGCAGTCGCTCCTGCGCTTGTAGTCGCTCGGAGATGTCGATGACACCTATGAGACTGGTGTCAGGGCTACCTTCCTGCCCGACGCGCGCTGCTGTGAGAAGCGCATCAAGGATGCGGCCGTCGAGAGTCACTAGTTTCGTCTCCTCCTCGAAACTGCCGTGTCCTTGGTACCTTGAAATCATCGCGCGTCGAAAGGTCTTGGGGCTTGCACTCCAAACCTTCCCCACGGACTGCCCGATAAAATCTTGAGCATCTGTCCCGCCAAATAAGGCCACAGCCCGGTCGTTTGCCTCTTCAAAGATCAATGATTCCATACAGGACCTAAGGAAGTCGGGGTTGGAGTCGAAGTAGCCATCCAAGTCCGTTATTCCCAACTTCGCGAGGTTTGCGAACTCTGTTACAATTCTACTCGCGTCGAGCTGGAACAGCGCTATGGGCATTCGATCAAACAGGTTGCGGTAACGTTGCTCACTCTTCTCGAGACGAGCATAGGCTTCTTTCTGCACTGATATATCCATGACCGCACCGACGAACTGTGGGATACCGCCGTTGCGTTCGGTGAAAGTCCCGACCACTTTAAGATGTTTGACGATACCGCCCTCAAGAAGTAGTCGGTGCTCAAAGTCAAAGCTCTCTTTCATGATCCGTGCCTGGTCAAGGAGATCTCGCACGCGCCCCTTGTCCTCTGGGTGCGTCTGTTGAACGATGAGACCGACCGACGGAATCACGGCACTAGATAAGCCAAAGATCCTGAAGGTCTCATCCGACCAAAATATTTCCCCGGTCAAAACGTTCCAACCGAAACTTCCCGTGTGGCTTAACCGTTGAGCTTCAGCAAGGTAAGCGGCTTGGCTCTGCCGAAGATCGTCTTCGGCACGACGCTGCTCACTGATGTCGGTGTTGCTCTCCAACGTTCCGGACAAATGCCCTCGGTCGGGTTCTCGTTGGGACCACCGGCTCGCGACAGTGACTTCTTTACCATCTTTAGTCGTGTGAACCAGTTCGCCCTCCCATCTGCTCGTGCGGCGAAGAATCTCCTCTATCTCTTTTAGAGGAGCGGGAAAGCGTGTCCGCAGGAGGTCGTGCGCCCTTCGGCCAACTGCCTCGCTATGCGACCAGCCGTAAAGTTCCTCAGCCGCTCTGTTCCAGTAGGTAATCCTATCGCCTGCATCTCGCACGAAGACAGCGTCATTGGTCAAATTTAACAACCTGCTTTGCTCGCGCTCAGCCGCGCCCAGACCGTGGACCAACCGAATTAAAGAACTCACCGCGAACGAGGACACCAGGAAAGCAGCTAGGGTGACAAGATCGTGTTCCGCATCAACGAGGAAGGTATGCAATGGCGTGACGAAAAAAAAATTCAGAAACCCAACCGCCACGACAGAGAAGATTACCGAAGAGCCGAGGCTATCCAATAGAGACAGGATCACGACAATGATTAGAAGCACGAATGCTGCTGTCGTGAAATTGAGACCAAGCCACGCGCACACAAGAGCGACGACCCCGAGCATCGCACTAGCGAATATCCATAGCGCGACAAGCCAACGATGCCGCTCGACACGCCATGAGGCCAAAAGGGGCAGTGCGCGAAATCGCAGCAGATCGAACGTACTCATGACGAGACCCTCCAACCCGGTCTGACGCAATTCGCTTTCCTCCCAAACCCACGCGTTTTAGGTCGTTTATCCGAATCCCTACCGGCTACCTATCAGTGGCACCAAGTCGGTGCACATTCGAGTTTAGTGTTGTGAATCCGTGTGAACGACCCACGTCGGTCTACTCTGTCGTGAACCGAGGAAGCCCCCGCCCTTCACTGCGGGGAGACCCACTAGAAAGGGTTAGACGGGCAATACCTCCGGATAGGTGTGGACCAAAACGCTCGCCGCTATCTTCAGCAACCAGTTGCAAGCGGCGCATCGAATTCAAACGCTACGCGTCAGGACGACCGCACCGATCGAGCAATCACTTAAATGATGCCAGGAGGGCTCGACACTATGGACAGTGTTTCAAGACGCAAGGTTCTCGCGCTTGGTGCGCTTGGCGGTGCTGCGATCGTCACAACAACCACAAACGCTGCCTCCTTCGGCAATCCTGATCGTCCGCCCGAAGGCGCAGTGAATGCTAACCCGGCCGGCCTCGCGGACCCGGGCCCCAAGAATCCGGCACTGAGCGGACAGTTCCCTGCTTTCGAGAACCCTCCTGCGACTGACGTCGGAGACATGCAGCTCTTCTGGTCATCATTCAACAACGCGCCAAAGAGGATCCAGAGCGGCGGTTGGGCACGACAGGTCACCAAGGCTGATTTCGCGATTTCGGATGCGGTATCTGGTGTGAACATGCGGCTTGGACCGGGCGGCGTGAGAGAGATGCACTGGCATCGAGCCGCAGAGTGGGCGATCATGACGAACGGTCGCTGCCGAATAACGGTCCTTGACGCCAAAGGGCGGGCGTATGTGCAAGACGTCGGACCAGGTGACCTTTGGTACTTCCCGGCCGGCTTCCCCCACTCGCTACAGGGACTAGGCCCAGACGGGTGCGAGTTCGTGATCGTATTCGATGAGGGCGATCAATCAGAGTACGGCACGCTTCTGCTTACCGACTGGATGGCTCATACCTCGCCGGAGCTCCTCGCAAAAAACTTTGGCATCCCCCAGGAAGCCTTCAAGTCAATACCTCTAAACGACCTGTGGATCTTCCAAGGCAAGGAGCCAGGACCGCTGTCCTCGGATCAGGAGGCTGTCGCATCGGCCGGTTTGCCGGAATATCCCTTCACCTACCGACTCGGTGCCTCGACGCCGTTCAAGCAGAACGCATCTGGAACGCTGCATCTTGCCGATAGCAGCTCCTTCCTGGTCTCGAAGACGATCGCTGCGGCGATAGAAACTATCAAGCCGGGCGCGGTCCGCGAAATGCACTGGCATCCTAACGCGGATGAGTGGCAGTACTGGCTAAAGGGGGAAGGTCGCATGACGGTCTTCGATGCAGGCCCGAGAAGCCAGACCGCCGACTTCCATGCAGGCGACATCGGCTACGTGAAAAAGAGCCAAGGCCACATCATTGAGAACACCGGGACCACCGATCTTCAGTTCGTCGCGGTCTTCAAGGTTGGCGAATATCAGGAGGTAGGACTGTCTTCTTGGCTGTCGCACACGCCGCCGTCGCTCGTCGCACAACATCTCAACATGAATCCGGAAGACATCGAGCGGATACCACGAGATCGGCCTGGAATAATGCCCGGATAATATTTGTCCGGCTCCGCCACCAGCAATTCCTCCGAGCACGTCTGTGCTCTCCATCGCCGCGATGTCCGGTTCTATCCGGCACCCCAACTGACACGGAGATATTGAGATGCTTAATGGCTACACCGTACCGCTAACCCCCGAGGGCAAGTCTTCGGCAACGCCCGCACCGCCCTGGCACTATTCCAGCGAGTGCATCGCAATCGAGTACTGGGCCGACCCGGCAGCCGTGGCCGCCTTGTTGCCGCCAGGCATGTCTCCTGACGTGGAATCTGCGGGTCGAGCTTTCTTTTGGTTCCTTGACTGGCAGTTCACGGGCTCCAACGACGAGCATACTGATCCAGCGCGCTACCAATATCGCGAAGCGTTCGTCCTTGTCGAGGCCCGTCTCGACGATCGCCCTGTCAACTTCTGCCCCTATATTTTCGTCGACAATGACGCCGCGATCGCCCGTGGCTGGATTCAGGGCTATCCGAAGAAGCTCGGCAGCATCTTCCAGACTCGAAGCTTCTCCGCTCAAAGTCCGGCAGCCTGCCCTCTGGCGCCGGGTAGCCGGTTCGGAGCAAGCGTGGCCGCCCACGGAGAGCGAATGGCGACCGCGCGGATTCAGCTCGAAGAGAAAGTGGACGCCGCGACGGTATTTAGCAGGGCCACAACGATCCGCCGCTACTTCCCGACTTTGACCGCGGGCAGGCAGGACAAACCCGCGGTGAACGAGCTGACCCTATCGAAGATGGACAACCTCACCTTCTCAGACTTCTGGGCCGGCTCCGCGGAGCTGACCATTCCTGAAGTTCGAGGAGAAGACATGCACGCGCTAAAGCCACTCAAGGTCGGGCGCGGTTACCGCTTCGGAATGGCCTATTCGGTCACCGATCTTCCCATTCTTAAAAACTACGTCGCCTGACTGTGTGCAACTGGCTGGACGGCCCCTTTCGTCCAGCCAGCATTGAAACTCGAAGAGGATTGACTGGCATGAGCAAAACCGCGGCTGATTACATGGCGCACACCCTTGCGGAAATGGGCGTCAAACGAATCTATGGCGTGGTTGGGGACTCCCTGAACGGTTTCAGCGATTCCTTGAGGCGCCTGAAAGCCATCGACTGGGTTCATGTCCGACATGAAGAAGGGGCAGCGTTCGCTGCGGCGGCCGAGGCACACCTGACCGGTGAGCTGGCTGTTTGTGCTGGGAGTTGCGGGCCGGGAAACCTCCATCTCATCAACGGTCTGTTCGACGCGCAACGTAGTTCCGTCCCGGTTCTGGCCATCGCCGCGCATATACCGAGCACGGAGATCGGCATCGACTATTTCCAGGCCACACATCCAGAGACGCTCTTCAAGGAGTGCGCTCACTATGTGGAACTGGTGAGCCACGCCGATCAACTACCCCAAATCTTGGCACGCGCTATCAGGGTTGCCGTCGGACAAAAGGGCGTCGCCGTTGTCGTAATCCCCGGCGACGTAGCGCTGCAATCTCTTTCAGCTCCCATTCCCAAGTGGTTTGCGCCTGCAGACCCGGTCGTAACTCCGACGGACGGTCAGCTCGAAAAACTCGCGGATCTCCTTAACAGTGGCAAGCGGGTAACGATGCTGTGTGGCGCAGGCTGCAAGGGAGCACACAGCGAGGTGGTCGAGCTCGCGGGCTTGTTGAAAGCGCCCATCGTCCACGCCTTGCGCGGCAAGGAATTTGTTGAGCACGACAACCCGTTCGACGTTGGAATGACGGGCTTCCTTGGATTCGCGTCGGGCTACTGGGCGATGAAGAATTGCGACACGCTACTTATGATTGGAACAGACTTTCCGTATCGGCAATTCCTTCCGTCGGATGCGAAGATCGCTCAAATCGACATTCGGGCAGCGGCACTCGGGAACCGCTGCAATCTCGATGTGGGCATTCTTGGGTCGACGGGACCAACCCTTCGGTCGCTGATCCCAAGTATCAAAGCCAAGGTTGATACATCCCATCTCGATGACGCCCTCGCAGACTATCGGAAAGCTCGTTCGAATCTTGACGCACTCGCGGAGAACGGACCGTCGACAAGATACATCCATCCGCAATATGTCAACCGGCTCGCCAGCGAACTTGCTGACGACGATGCGATATTTACCTGCGACGTGGGAACGCCGGTCGCATGGGCGGCACGCTACCTCAAGCTCAACGGGCGCCGTCGCCTGGTCGGCTCATTCAATCATGGATCCATGGCGAATGGGATGTTGCACGCTATCGGCGCCCAGGCTGCCTTCCCCGGCAGGCAGGTCATCTCGATGTCCGGTGACGGAGGTTTTTCGATGATGATGGGCGAGTTCGTCACGCTCATACAGCAGAAGCTACCTGTGAAGGTCATCATTCTAAACAATGGGACACTTGGGTTCGTCGAGATGGAAATGAAGGCATCGGGCTTTCTCGACACCGGATGTGAGTTGATCAATCCCAATTTTGCATCCATGGCCGAAGCGATGGGCGTGAAGGGCATTCGTGTCGAATCTCCCCACGACCTGAAAGAGGCGATGCAGGAGGTCCTGGCCCATAACGGCCCTGCCCTTCTCGATGTCGTCAGCGCCCGACAGGAACTTGTCATGCCGCCCGCGACTACCATCGAAGACGCCCACAAGTTCGGGATGTTCATGTTGCAAGCTGTGCTTGACGGCCGAGCGGGCGAAGTAATCGATCTCGCGAAGAAGAACCTGCTTCGCTAGCCGGCCCCATCTGATGTTAGAAACCGGAGCTGCCGCATGCCGCTGTATACGATCATGACGCAGAGGAACTCCCTCGACCAAGCTACGAAAGCTACTCTCGCGGAAGAATTAACCAACCTGCACGCAGAGTTTTCAGGAGTGCCAATCGAATGGGTGCACATCGTGTTCCAAGACTTCGAGCTAGGTAGCGGCTTCAGCGCGGGCGTGCCCGCACCCACCGTTAGCCTGATGGCGAACATACGAAGTGGGCGAACAAGCGAGTACAAGCGCGATCTCCTGGTCCACATTTGGAAGCTTCTGCAAGCCGCCACCAACGCTGCTGATGATCAGATAGTTATCGGGCTACTGGAGGCGGACGCCAGCAATGCGATGGAGATGGGAAAGATCATGCCTGACGTTGTTCGAGCAACGGACGTGGGTTGAAATTCGGCTATCCGGATTTTGACGTGGAAACGCGCTTTGTCTGCACATCCCCACGTTGAACTCTCAAAATCCGAACTGCTTCGTCCGGTCTCGCCGAGGTCGCCCGGGACACCAGTCCCGGCCTGCGGCGTCTGCGAAGGCGGACGACCGCATGCCCATGAGACTCAAGCGCCCCGTGGACATCGGAATCGCGATGGCCTTTCGGCACGTCGGGATGCGGGCGGCGGTAGCCAATCTGCGCCGTCTACAACCATTGAGGTTGTGGCGTGTCGCCCTTCGCGCGCGCCGCTCCCACCCGACCACCCCAACGATGTACCGATACCACCCTTGTGGATAGTTGTTTGAAGAGCCGTCGCGGGCGATCACTTGGGCACCAGCGCAACATAGCAGGAGCCTCTCATGAGCATGATCGCATCCGCGGGCTCGACAAACTCTCATCACGAGAAGTTCCGCGCCGCAACGGCGCCCGTCAGACGGAGCGGAGGATTACTTATAGGCCTCTTCCCGGCAACCGTGGGACTCCTTGCAGGATGCACACCTAGAGCCAGCCCCTCCCTGCCCCTGTTCGGAGCCTTCTTCCCTTCCTGGCTTCTCTGCGCGGTCATTGGGGTTGTTGGGTCCGTTGTTGTGCGAGCCATCTTCGTGCGCTCCGGCATGGACGACCAGCTTCCGTTGCGCTCGATCGTGTACGTTTGCGTCGCGGCCACGATCGCCTTCGGGGTGTCGCTTTTCGTATATGGGCGCTGAACATGGAAAACTCAGCGTACGCCAATAAGAAAAGCATCTTCGGGGTCGTTCTAACATGCGCCCTGATCGCTCCAGGCATCGCCTTAGGTTGGCTTTACTACCGGCACTCCGTGACAAATCCTCTCTCGGACGACGCCATACTGACGGCTGACACCGTCAATGTCGCATCTCAGGTGACCGGTCAGATCATCCAACTCCCCGTGACCGAAAATCAGAAGGTCCAACGAGGAGACGTCCTTATAACTGTCGACCCGCTTCCCTACCAACTGGCGGTGGATCAGGCACAAGCTGACCTGCGCGTGGCCGAGGCGGCCAGAGATACCCAGGCTAGAAACATCGGTGGCCAGCAGTCCAGTGCTCAAGTCGCCACCGAACAGATCACACGAGCACAAGAAGATCTTGATCTTGCGGAGCAATCGCTGACCCGCCTCACCGCCCTCCTTCCATGCTGCGTTAGCAAGCAGCAAGTGGACAACGCCAGAACCGCGAGAGACAATGCCAAGATTGCGGTTGAGCAAGCGAAAAATCTGTCTGAAGCGGCGACAGTCGTCGTCAACACCCTCGATTCCGCCAACGCCTCGGTACAAGCCAGTCAAGCTGCTCTTGCAATAGCCCGCCATAACCTGGCCTACACCACGATCCGAGCGTTTCACGATGGGCGAGTAGTCGGCGTCACCACATCGACAGGACAGGTCGTCGGGGCCGGACAACCCATCTTCACGCTGATAAACACTGAGAACTGGTACGCTTCCGCGTCGTTCTCTGAGGTCGAACTCGACAATATCAAAGTAGGAAGCTGTGCAACCGTCTATGTCCTCTCCGATCGATCGCGCCCCATCATGGGGAAGGTTGATGGGATCGGATGGGGAGTGACATCTGACGAACTCGTCAATTCGCCACAGGCGCTACCCTCTGTCCCGAAGACCCTGAACTGGGTCAGGCTCGAACAGCGTTTCCCAGTTCGCATAAAACTGATCGACCCACCGGAGCAACTCACCCGCATCGGAGCTTCCGCAGTCGTGGTGGTGCATCATGACCAAAGCTGCTGAATGGCGGTCGGTTCGCTTAGTGAAGCATCTGATTGAAGACCTGGCGCCTTTTCCTGGGCGACTGGCCATTACCTGGCGGGTTTCGGTACTCACAGCTTTGGTGGCGGCGGTCGCGATGTTGCTTCAGACGCCCGAGGTCGCGGTAAGTTGCTATCTGGTCACCTTCGTCATGAAGCCCGACGGCAGCGCAAGCGTGGTGCTAGCCATGACGCTGACGTTCGTGATCACCATCGTTATCGTGATCGCAACGATCCTCACGGTGCTGACTATTGGCTCGCCGGGCTTGAGGTTGCTTATGATGGCGACGGTCTCGTTCACAATGCTTTATATCGGGTCGGCCAGCAAACTCGGACCGACTGGGGCCGTAGTAGCTCTAATTGTTGCGGACATCCTGTCGTTGATCTACACGGCCTCTAGCGGCCAGATCATCACAGATGGGCTTAGATTTGCATGGGAGATGGTTGCGCTGCCCATGATGATGATTGTTGTCTTCAACATATTGCTTGGCCGCTCGACTGTCGCCATTCTTCACGACAACCTCCTCCGTCGGCTTGTGGCAGTACGAGACGAGCTCTCCGTTCCAAGCGAGACCAGCAGCCAGTCCGTGCGCGAACTCCTACGGCGAGGCAACGCGGAACCTTTGGCGAAACTCAAGTTCGTACGCATGTTCAAATTGGTATCGAACAAAAGGGCGGCGCGAATCGCGGACGACATCACGGCATCCTATCAATTGCTGCTTGCTACATCGGAGATGGATCCTGAGGAGAATTCAGCGAACCGGCAGACGCTTCTCTCTCATGTCAGCCGCGTCATCCACGACCTGAAGGCCGGACGGGCGCCCCCGGCTCCCCCGCCATTGTCCGATTCCGCAACGCCGGCCGATTCAGCCGCATATCGTGCGCTTGCCGCTATTGCCGGCGAGGAGCATCCGCCTTACCGATCGGGAAGCAACAGTCCGTTTTTCGCTAACGACGCTCTGACAAATCCAGAGCACGTTCGATATGCGCTGAAGACGACTGGAGCCGCAATGACATGCTACATCGTTTATGCCGGCATTGACTGGGACGGCATTCATACCGCGATGATTACCTGCTACGTGGTCTCACTGCGTACGACAGGAGAGACAATTCAAAAACTGGGAATGCGTATACTCGGCTGCCTGATCGGCGCCGCTTTGGGATTGCTCTCGATCGTCTTCTTGATCCCGCACATGCATTCAATCGGTCATCTCATGCTTCTTGTATTCGCGGGTACCTTCATCGCTGCGTGGATTGCAAACGGCGGCGAACGGTCTTCCTATGCAGGAATACAAGTCGGCTTGGCCTTCTTTCTCTGCGTCCTTCAAGGATTCGCACCAGGCATCGATCTGGAGCTGGCACGGGATAGAACTATCGGGATATTACTCGGCAACACGGTAATGTATCTCGTGGCCACCCGCATCTGGCCGATCGGTACTGAGCAAGCTCTGAGAACGAACCTTTCCAGGGCACTGAAAGAGCTAGCAACTCTTGCTTCAGTTCCAATACCTGCCCGCGAACAGGCCGCTGCGTTGGCCGCCGAAATTGGTGGGTCGATAGGATCCATGGAGAAGTCCTTCAGCCTTGTCCCACTTGAGCCCGCGTCCGTTCGACCGGCAGAGAGCTTACGAGGCACCTTGCGCTTCATCGCGGATGAAGCAGAGATGCTTAATCGGCAGATCTACCTTGCTCGATCCGATATCCCTGGCGTTGGTGAGCGCTTAACTAAACTTGCCGACCAGGTTGGTAGCCCCTACCTTGCCCGCTCGCGCGACGGCGGCGCGAGCGAAGAGAAACAACCGTCTCAGCCTGATGGCTCGCCCTTGAAGCCTATCGATGCTCGGATCTCTCGCATGGAAGTGCTGATGAGGGCTGTCAATCCTTGATCCGGTGCGTCGGTACGCCGGCACTATCGATGGTCGTGTCGATCCTATCCGTAGGTGTGATTTTCCGCTCCATCATAGGCAGCTAGATTTTGGTCATCAGCGCTTCTGAAGATCAAGTTTCTCACGAAACGGAGCGACAACCTGACAATTCCGCCGGACCTTTCACAAGCGCCACGGACGCCGTCCGTGGTGGCGGCGGATTGATGCCTTTGACCACTTCGCTCGGAGCGTCCGAGCATTGCACCAGTACCGCCTTCTTTGACCCAACCTAACCAAGAGAAAGCCGTGGAAATGAAAAAGCTCAAGACGTATCTGGCACTCGCAGTTGCCCTTCCCCTCGTCGCACTCGCCGCTCCAGCGAGCGCTGAAACGCTGAAGAACATTGTTCTCGTTCACGGTGCCTGGGTGGATGGATCGGGTTGGAAGCCTGTCTATGAAATCCTGACTAAGGAAGGCTTCAACGTGACCATGGTTCAAGAGCCCGAGACCTCGTTCGCTGACGATGTCGCCGCAGCGAAGCGTGTCCTCGACATGCAGGAAGGGCCGACGCTCCTGGTAGGACATAGCTACGGCGGCTCGATCATTACCGAGGCCGGCGTTCATCCGAACGTGTCTGCTCTTGTATATGTGGCCGCCCACGCCCCAGACGTCGGCGAAGACGAAGGGACGCTTGGAAAGAAGACGCCAAGCGTACTCGCCAAGACCGAGGGTGCGATAAAAAAGACACCGGACGGCTACACGTATCTGAACCCCGTGGAATTTCCGAAGCTGTTCGCCCCTGACATGCCGCACGAGCAAGCTGTATTCGAATCGCGTTCTCAAGTGCTTGCTGCAGCGGAAGTGTTCACGACCCCGCTGACAGCAGCGGCCTGGAAGACCAAGCCGAGCTGGGCGATCGTCGCGGGCAACGACCAGATCATCAACCCCGACCTGGAGCGCTGGTACTACGAGCGCGCGAAGAGCCATACGATCGAGATTAAAGGCGCGAGCCACTCGGTTTATGAATCGCATCCCAAGGAAGTTGCAGAGGTGATCATCGAAGCGGCCCGAAAGGCCGAGACCGAAGCAAAGTCGGCGAAGAAGTAAATCGCAATCAAGCCTGGCCGCCGACCCCGAACCCAATTCGCGTCGGCGGTCACCTCTGAGACCCAAGTCCCCCCAGGAGCAGAGATGACGATGAACTGGCAACACCAACGAGACAACCGCGATGCTCGTCTGCATTCCGGCAGTGCGGTCGCTTCGGGCAAAGTCGTGTTGGCGAACGATGCCACACGTTTGCTGGAAGCCGTCCTTCGTCCCGGCGATCGCGTATGCCTGGAAGGTGACAATCAGAAACAGGCTGATTTGCTGACAGACGCTCTTCTAGCGGCTGACATTTCGAAAGTTCATGATTTGCACATGGTGCAGTCGGGAGTCGTTCTGCCTGGTCATCTCGACCTGTTCGACCGGGGCGTCGCGAAACGGCTCGACTACGCATACTCTGGCCCCCAATCCGCCCGTATCGCCACTATGCTTTTCGGCGGAAAGATCGAGCTTGGAGCGGTTCACACCTATCTCGAGTTGTTCGCCCGATACTTCATTGACCTCACACCCAATGTTGCGCTTGTCGCCGCCGTAAGTGCGGACCGGGAAGGCAATCTCTACACCGGCCCGAATACCGAAGACACCCCCACAGTCGTCGAGGCGACGACATTCAAGGACGGCATCGTCATCGCGCAGGTCAACGAGATCGTCGATAAGGTTCCACGGGTCGACATTCCAGGTGACCGGGTCCACTTCGTCATCGAAGCCGACAAGCCGTTCTTTGTCGAACCACTCTTCACTCGCGATCCAGCAGCGATTACGGAAACCCAAATCCTTACTGCAATGCTCGCGATTAAGGGAATCTACGCGCCTTACGGCGTACAGCGGCTCAATCACGGCATCGGTTTCAGCACAGCGGCAATCGAACTCCTGCTTCCGACATTCGGTGAAAAGCTCGGACTGAAAGGTAAGATCGCAAGCCGCTTTGCTCTGAACCCACATCCGGCACTCATACCCGCTATCGAATCCGGTTGGGTCGAGCAGATCCACTCCTTCGGGTCGGAAGTTGGTATGGACGATTACATCCGGGCACGCTCGGATATCTACTTTACCGGACCCGATGGCTCCCTTCGTTCAAATCGCGCGTTCTGCCAGGTAGCAGGATTATACGCTTGCGACATGTTCATCGGCTCCACGCTGCAGATCGATCTCGAGGGAAATTCATCTACTGTTACTTCGTCAAGGATCGCAGGTTTCGGCGGAGCGCCAAACATGGGATCGGACGCTCGAGGGCGCCGCCATCCCAGCGACCCTTGGCTCCAAGCGGGACGAGAGGCGGATCCCAACGGCGCCGCCCCGCTTCGCCGGGGAAGAAAGCTTGTGGTTCAGATCGGCGAAACCTTCGGTGAGAAAAACGTGCCGCTCTTTGTCGAGACGCTGGACGCGCTCGCACTGGCAGAGAAACTCAAACTGGAGTTGGCGCCCGTAATGATCTACGGCGACGACGTCACGCATATCGTGACGGAAGAAGGCATTGCCAACCTTCTGCTTTGCCGAGACAGCCGAGAGCGCGAGCAAGCCATCCGTGGGGTAGCCGGTTACACAGACGTCGGCCGAGGCCGAGATAAGAAGGCCGTCCAGCAGCTAAGAGAGCGGGGCGTGATCCGACGGCCCGAGGATTTGGGGATCAACCCGCTCGACGCCGATCGGAAGCTCCTTGCCGCGCGGTCGATAAAGGATCTCGTACATTGGTCGGGCGGTCTGTACTCGCCGCCTTCAAAATTCCGAAACTGGTGAGAGGCGCAGGACGATGGAAAAACTAACCTTCCACCACAAGATGTTGCAGCGGGCCCCTGGAGCCAAGTGTCTCGCAATCAACGGCGTCGTGGCCTCAGGAAACCTTGAGGTTCTAACCGAGCGGGTTCTGCACGAAAGCGAATGCACCGTCGAAATCAATACGGCCGCCGATGGCTTCGGCGAGGTCTGGGCTGCCGTCGTGCAGGACTTCGTCGATCGCTACAACCCTGGTGGTCTCAGGTTTTCGATTAACGACGGAGGAGCCCGCCCGGACATCGTAATGCTCCGCCTCGCTCAGGCTGTCCGGTTGATGGAGGACACACAATGAACGCCGTATCTACCAAGATTGAAGGCCACCCAGAGGGATCGGCAAGCTGGTACGAAGCGTCTGCACGTGATCGTATAGCTCTTCTGCTCGATGTCGGCAGTTTCAAAGAGTTCATCGGTCCAGAGATGCGCGAAGTCAGTCCGCATTTGCCGATCTTCAATCTTCCCGAGGCTTTCGATGACGGGATTGTAATCGGCAAAGGCGCACTCAACGGGTCTCCGGTTTTTGTTGCCGCACAGGAAGGCCGTTTCATGGGCGGCGCCTTTGGCGAAGTCCACGGAGCGAAGCTCACCGGCCTCCTTCGGGCGGCTCGCGACCTGAAGGACACACCCGTCCTTATCCTCTTCGACACCGGAGGGGTCCGCCTTCAGGAAGCAAATGCTGGCGAGCTCGCAATCGCCGAGATTATGCGAGCTGTCGTCGAAGCTCGGACCGCAGGGGTGAAAGTGCTGGGACTGATCGGAGGGCGAGCGGGCTGCTATGGAGGCGGAGGTCTCACCGCCGGATGCTGCTCTGGACTGGTCGTCTCGGAACAGGGCCGCATCGCGGTATCTGGCCCTGAGGTAATTGAGACAAACCGCGGCGTTGAGGAATTCGACTCCCGAGATCGCGCACTGGTCTGGCGGACCATGGGCGGAAAGCACCGAAAGCTTCTTGGTGGAGCGGAGCTTTTCGTCGATGACACGGCGCGCGGTTTCAGAGAAGCGGCAATAAAGCTCCTTGGGATAGCAGGACCGCTTGGTCTCGAAACGCTGCTGGCCGAACAAGATCGCCTTGAACAGAGACTTCGAGAATTTGGCGATGCTTCAGACGCGATCGATATCTGGACCGCGATGAAAGTACCGGATGCTGCGTCCGTGCCGGCCATGGAGGCTAGCGAATTCGTATCCTTGGCAGACAGTGTTGGGAGGAATTTCCATGACGCCCGGTGATCTTCTCGCATCGTTGTTCCCCAACGGTCACGAAATTATAAATGAGAACGGTTTGCTGCTCGGCTCTGCGCGGCTTGGTCGCAACGGAAAGGCGCTCGTAATTGGAGTTTCCGGTGGAATTCCACTCGGCGTCGATGAGGCAATCCGTCTTTCCGGGCACGTGCTTGCTTCTCCTGGCTCAGACACCGGGCCGATCATCGTTATCGTCGACAGCGATAGTCAACGCATGAGCAAGCGCGACGAGCTGCTGGGTCTCAACGAGTTCCTTGCACACTTGGCAAAGTGTCTTCTTTACGCGGACATGGTTTGTCGTCCGACGATCGGAATCCTATATGGTCACACCGCCGCAGGAGCGTTTTTGGCAACTGCGCTGGCGACTCGGGTGCTGGTCGGGCTACCAGGAGCGGACCCGGCGGTCATGGACCTACCGTCGATGTCGAAAGTCACCAAGCTTTCCATTGAGGTCCTTCAAGAGAAGGCCAAATCGACGCCAGTGTTCGCACCGGGTCTGGAAAACCTCGCCCAAACAGGTGCCGTCCATCTGCTATGGGACGAGAAGAAAGCCCTAGCGGACCAACTGGACGAATTGCTGCGCGACCTGCCGGACGCCGCAGACAAGCGGGGCGATCTTGGGCAGGCTCGCAAAGGGCGACTGAAAGCAGGCCCCATAGCGGAGCGCGTCTATGAACTCGCGGTCGCGCGGTAGCGCTCAGCCGCTGAAGCGGCACGATCTTGTCGTTATTGCTCCACTCTCTTCCAGCGCGGACCCAATCCTGGCAGCATGGATTGGGAATGGTTGGCCACTGATCAGCCGCAGGCCCACGCCCGACGATGTCGGCGGAGTTGCGGTTGGCCTTCCCTTGCCTCCCCTTCAAGGAAAAAAGCGCCTCTCGTTTGTCATTCGACGGGATCAGATCGTCTCGATCCGCGCGCCGCTCCTTTTAAGTGACGTCGCCCACAAGGCGCCGTCATCCTGGATGCCGACGATCAACCATATCAAAAGGTTGGCGAGCGAGAACGGCTTGGACATCGGTG
This sequence comes from Rhizobium cauense, assembly GCF_019511525.1. Taxonomy (GTDB): domain Bacteria; phylum Pseudomonadota; class Alphaproteobacteria; order Rhizobiales; family Rhizobiaceae; genus Rhizobium; species Rhizobium cauense. The sequence goes on from NZ_JAEUAT010000016.1 coordinate 87,009, forward strand.
TGTTCGGAAGCCTGGCCTGGAGCGCTCTCACCGGCTTGGACTATCTGACTGAGAGTTCGGATCTGGATCTCCTTCTATACGTCAACGCTGAGACGAACCTTGATCGCGTCTTAGGACGTCTTGCGCAAATACAGGCCCTCGCACCGATGCGATTGGATGGGGAATTCGTACGGGAAGATGGAGCGGCAGCCAATTGGAGGGAGTTTCGCAGCACTGCTCGCGAAGTCCTGATCAAGTCGCTCGATGGGGCATGTTTCATCGATCGCAACAAGTTCCTAGCTGGAGATGTCGCCAAATGAAGAACGTGCTTTCCACATTGCTCGCGCCACAACAACAGCTCCTTGCACCCAGGGCACGTCCTTGGGTGGACATGGATACTATCGCCGTGAGCGCCCGTCAGAGTTTGATCCTCGAACTCGAGACGTGGCCGAAGCCAGGCCTAGTAAGCCACATCGACTGCGGCAGCCACCACGACATGAATTCTGAAACATTTCGAGAAAGCGCGGATGTCATCGAACCATATCTCGCAGCGTTGGTGCGAGCTGGCGCTACAGGCGGCAAGATGGGTCGGCTCAGGGTCATCGGGATCCAGGCAGAGCGGGCGATGCTTTCCGCCACCAACGGCATCAACACTCATAGAGGCGCAATCTTTGGCATGGGCCTGCTTTGTGCCGCAGCCGGCGCGCGCGCGAATGGCAGAGTGGCAGACAATCTCTCCTTGGGATCGATCGTTTCGCTGCTCTGGGGAAATGACATATTCGACGGGCCCTTGCCATTGCATAGTCACGGCGGCCGAGCGCGTAGGAAATATGGAGCGGGCGGCGCGCGTATCGAGGCTGCTCGAGGGTTCCCGACCGTCTACGAGGTTGGTCTCCCAACGCTCAGGCAATATCGCGCCAACTTTCCCGACGACATGGAAGCAGTTCGAGTTCAAACGTGTTTCGCCCTTATCGCGGCTGTCGAGGACACGAACCTTCTGCACAGGGGCGGCCAGCAAGGCCTTCGCCACGCCAGGCTTGCCGCCGATGCTTGGCTTAAAGACGGTGGGATCGCTAACCCGCGTTGGCGGGAGAGCGCCCACTCAGTCCATCAAGAGTTCATCAGCCGCTGGCTTAGCCCAGGGGGATCTGCGGATCTCCTCGCGATGACTCTTTTCGTGGACGCTCAGGAAAGGCCCTATGTCTGATGGCCGCGACAATCCTCCTCGCTCTGACGCCGATATTCTTCGTCATGGCCCTGGGTTATGGGGCCGGACGGTGGAACATTGTCGACAATCATCACGTCGACGGCCTCAATGTACTGGTCATGAACTTTGCTCTGCCTGCCTCCTTGTTTGCCGCAACCGCTTCTGCTTCGCGATCGGAGATGTATGCCCAAGCTCCGCTCTTCGTGATCTTAAGCGGCGTGATGCTCGTCGTGTTCTTGGCGTGGTACTGCTTTCAAGTCACAGTCAGAAAAACGGGAAGGCCGGATTCATCTCTTCAAGCGCTTACGATCGCTTTTCCCAACCTAGCTGGCGTCGGGTTGCCGATATTGGCGGACGTGATCGGCCCGGCTGGTACCATACCCCTCGCGGTGGCGCTCGCGGCCGGCTCCATCGTCATCAGCCCGCTGGCTTTGATCTTGGTGGAACTGAATGTAAAAAAAGACGGCGTCGATGCGTCAGCAGGCACGTCGAAGGTCTTCAGTGCGCTCCGGCACGCTCTGACCAAGCCAGTGGTTCTCGCGCCAGCCTTGGGTATCATGTTCTCCCTGAGCGGACTGCCGACCGGAAAAGTGTTGGATGCAAGTCTGTTGCTGATCGGGCATGCAGCTCCGGGGGTCGCGCTATTCCTAACGGGTGTCGTGCTTTCGGCTCAGGCTTTTCGTTTGAACTGGAAGGTCGTGAACGCCACGATCGTGGCCGATCTGGTTCGTCCCTTACTGACTGCTGCGATCGTGCTGCCTCTAGGCGTCGCGTCAGAGACTGCTAAGGTAGCGATCCTGCTCGCGGCTGTCCCGTCGGGCTTCTTCGGTATCCTGTTTGCGGTCAACTACCGGCTCGACTCGGCCACGACCGGATCGATGGTGATCGCCAGCACCATTTCAAGCATCGTCACTCTGGCCGTAGCCATCGTTTTGCTCTATCCGCACTGAGGCTGTGATATGACCCTGGCTATACTATGCTCTGGTCAGGGTCGACAGCATTCCGAGATGTTTGCCCTGACCAGCGACACCCCCGAATCCGAGGCGCTCTTCCAGCGTGCGTGCGTCTTGCTCGACGGCATCGATCCCCGCCTCCTTGTGCGCCAGATTTCGGAAGAGACAATCCACTCGAACCGGTGTGGGCAGATCATCTGCACGCTTCAGGGCCTCGCGGCAGCCGCCGCACTGAGATCATCGCTTCCCTCCAATGTTGTCTTTGCCGGTTACAGTGTCGGTGAACTGGCGGCATGGGGTGCTGCAGAAGTGTTAGATCCTTTCACAACACTCGACCTCGCGGCTAAAAGGGCCGCAATGATGGATGCGCACACTTCACCTGGAGACGGGTTGCTGTTCATCCGTGGACTGCCACGGGACGTAATCGACGGGCTGTGCGAGCGTCATGGCGCCGGGCTTGCAATCGTGAACCCGGACGATGCCTTCATCGTCGGCGGGTCACGGCAGGCGCTTCACGCGTTAGTAGTTGAGGCTGAGCAGTTTCGGCCGATCAGAATGACCCTTCTGCCTGTCATGGTGGCGTCCCACACCAAGCTGCTTCGGCTTGCAAGCGCAGAATTTCGGAAGGTTCTTGCAGGTACCCCGATCCGCTTCCCTCCTATCTCGGGGTTCCGCCTCTTAAGCGGAGTCGACGGAGCGACAGTCATGAATCCCGAAACCGGCTTGAACAAACTCTCAGGCCAGATTTGCACCACGGTGCAATGGGCCTCGTGCCTGCAGAGCTGCGTAGAAGCGGGAACGACATGCTTTCTTGAATTGGGGCCTGGCGATGCGTTGAGCCGTATGGCTCGAGAGGCCTTTCCCGAAGTTGAAAGCCGTAGCTTAAGCGACTTCAAGTCGCTAGTCGGCGTGCGAGCTTGGATCGCCGCACGCGCGCATTAGCGGCCTTTGTCGAGAGCGCGTTCTGCACACCATCCCTAGAAGCTATCTCGACCAACCGAACGTATAGCAAACCACAATCATGAGTGTGATTTCGCCGAGCCTGACCCAGACGTACTTTGTTCATGTCGCCTTGAAAGGCAGACAACTGAAGTTTTCTCAAAGAAACAACGAGAAGGCCTCAACCCACGGCCATCTCATACCCAGGAAGGAACTATCATGAAACACGCAATCAGCTTTGCTGTGATCGCAGTCGTAGCTTCGGTCGCCTTTACCACAACAAGCCGCGCCGACAGCCTCACCATGAACGACGGCCCGCAGATCGAGAAGACCCTCCGGACCTTCGACAAGGCATTCGACGTCAAATATCTGAACGACTACCAGAACCAGAAGACGCAGCCCGACGCGCACGACACTGCAATTCCACGCACCGAGGCAGGGATCCAAAATATTCGCGAGTCGATTTCCGCAAACAAGGGCCTCTCTGAAAAGCTGCAGGCCAAGGGCATCGACATCGACAACGTGGTGAACGCTCAGCAGGCTGCCGACGGCAGCATGACGTTCTTCATCAAGTAGATGTCGGACTGGCCCGACCTGATCCTCCCCAGGCCGGGCCACTCTCCAGTAGGTTATGCCTAGGACGAAGCTTGCGGCCATCACCCAAGATTTCAGCATCCAGGCGACGAGGTCGCTTCTGCCTACAACAGCCAGACCTGCTCTTGCTGCGCCTACAACGACAAGCGCAACAGGTCGGCCCAGTAATTACAATGCCGCTTCTGCGGCAACAGAATGCATGCGGACGTCAACGCGTCGAGAAATGTCGGATCGGAACGTTTCCGGTTCTTAGGTTCTCAGAAGCCTGGCTTTCGCCAAAGGATCCTCGACACGCTGGTGAGCCAGCATTTCGAGCGACATTCACGTGAGCGTGGCGCCCCGTCCTATCCAAGAAAGTCCAACCCATATTTTGAGGGAAAGACGATCGCGGCGAGGTTATCGCTTTTAGAGGTTGACAACCTCCAATAAGCGAGGTTGCAAATGAGTTCAACCTTATTTGCGGCATAGCCAGATTTAGCATGACGACAGGGTGTCGCCCTCCTCAACCAGGAACTTTTCGAAAGGTCAGGTCAAAACGCGCCATAAATCAATCCTTTCATTTCGGGTCACTTTGACGACGTCCTCCGGAGGCTAATCTCGGGGCCTTTCAGAAACTGTCAGTGGCGATCGATGACCCCGCGCGGAGTGCTTGTTGCCGGCAGCGAAATGCTATCGGCCGCGCATAGTCAAGGGGCTAGGATGGGACGGCCGCAAAAACGGAACGGTCAACGCATCATACAGATCAATTACCGTTTGCGACTTGGCGTCGCTGCGGACAGATTTTGCCACGGTCGCAGAGTGCAGGCCTTGCCGGTGAACGAATGTCAGAGCCGAACCGTGCGCGACAAAAATCTCAACAGCACAAGTGTAGGAGTGCACGCTGCTCTAACGTCCTTGGCGAGTGCAGCAAATAGGAGAACAGAATGCGCGCCCAAGAGCCGGACTTGGATTTCTTTATACAATCAGGCCCTATGACTTCGACCGGCGATCATTCCTTGACCCTTGGGAGGATCGAAGGTCCAGTCGAAACCGCAAACATGCTTCATGGTATTCTCCTTCATGAAGCATGGGCATCGGCCTATGGCAGGGAACTAACACCAGAGCGTAAGGCGCAGTCACACCTGCGGTCCGCTCAACGAATGTTTGATCTCCTCGCCAGCAGTTCTATTCCTGTGACGGAAGCGCGGAGCGCCGACTCGCGGTTGGTTGGTACCTGCCGCCATTTTTCTGTACTGGCGTGCGCCACTTTGAAAGCTCAAGGAATACCCTCAAGGGCTCGCTGCGGTTTCGGGATGTATTTTGAATCTGGAAAGGGCGTCGATCATTGGGTCGTCGAGTACTGGAATGGCAAGCGCTGGGTCGTTGCCGACTTTCAAATTGAAGATGTCCAGGCCAGCCAGCTAGGTCTCGTCTTTGACCCGCTCGACTTGCCTGAAGAAAAATTCCTCACGGCCGGAGAGGCTTGGCGCCTCTGCCGCGATGCGAAGGCTGATCCCGACACGTTTGGCATCTTCGACGAAGGCGGGCTGTGGTTCATTGCAATGAACTTAGTCCGTGATGTCGCAGCTCTCAACAACATGGAGATGTTGCCTTGGGATGATTGGGGCATCATGCCAAAGCCAAATGAAGACATCTCCACTGACCGCATTAAGCTGTTTGATCGCCTCGCCGCTCTCACCGCTGATGGCGTACAGACCGACGAGATCAGGACGCTTTATCTACAGGAGGCAGGCCTGCGGGTACCTCAGAGGGTCTTCAACGCACTTCGGCAACAGGAAGAAGAGATCAGAGGATCCTGATAAAACGGATCTGGCACCCTGGTGCCCATCGCTTCCTCAGATCAGGCGGCATTCTGGCTTCAACCTCGGGCTGGCGGGGTAGAGGATGCCGTCATTGCGATTCCCTCGGCTAAGTTCTCGGCTCAACATTCGTGACAAATACCATCTACACGGCCGGGAACGACGCGCGGGCTAGGTGCTAACTCAGAGTACGGTCGGTAAAAGAGAGTTGGCCGCCTATTACAACGGCCAACATAATAATTAGGAAGGCTGTCCCTGCAGCTAGTCAGGCTGCTTGTGCAACATCATCCAGATGATGGATTTCAGTTCCCAGCACCTTCAGGCACTCCCTGATAAAGGCTGCTAGCGCAGTCCAGCCTTTCGCCGAAACCATCGTTCCACCGACATAGGCTTCTGTTGGCGATAGACCAACATAGGTGCCCCCAGCCAATGTCACTTCCGGCTCGCACGCGCCGAGCGCCCCGACTTGGCTCACCGCCGATCTTCGAGCCGAGCTGGTGATCGCTGTGGGGAAATCCACAACGCACGCTAACAGGGTCGCTTGCATCGATCACCGGCGCCCTAGGTGACGTCGGTTGTTGGTGTTCCAATGGGTGTTGATCAAATGCGCCCTATCGAATACTCAAGAAGGCCTATGTAATGCAATTCCCGACCGATTGAACCGAACGCTCACTATTGCGAGATGACAAGATTGTGAAAAACGAGGCCAGCACGTCGCCGTTAAGTCTGCGCAATACGCCCGGCCCCCATCCGGTTGACGTTCACGTTGGCAAACGTCTGAGCCTCGCGCGAAAGATGAAACGGCTCTCGCAGACAACGTTGGGCGACGCTTTGGGGTTAACTTCCAACAGGTCCAAAAGTACGAACGGGGCACGAACCGGGTCAGTGCTTCGACAATGTTCGCAATCATGAGATCCTTAAATGTCCCCGCGTCCTATTTTTTCGAGGGCTTGGACTGGGAATACATCGGGGAAACCGATCCAGGTACGCAGTCGATTTCTCCAGAGGTACTCGCGTATCTATCTTCTACGTTTGGGTTGCAAATCGTTGAACAGCTAGCTGTGGCGCCAAGGCGGGTCCAGAACGCGTTTGCCATCCTGTTGGAAAACAGTATCAGCGAGCCGAAGTAGCTTACAAAACCAGTCGTGGCGTATGGCACGCGTCGATCGAGTTCGTCTTCGTCCCCGATTTCGGTATGTTGCCAGCACAACAATGCAACTTCGGCCCGAGGTCAGACTTCTTCAAAAACAGCGGACGATCATGGCAAACCGTAAGAACGCGGCTTTGGGGTTGCGTAATGCACTTTTTCGGAAACGGCTTGGCGAAAAATGAACTCTGGCCTCTTTTATGCTGATCTGCGAGCAATCCGACAGGTTCAGCGACGGGCCCTCTGTCTTTCAAGCAGAGCAAACTGGCGATCGGAAGGGATGCTCCTGGTGATCGTAGGCCCATTCGGGATAATCGAAGAACCGGCGGTTGTCGAAGCGGTTTGCAACTCGATCGGATCGCACGGCGACTCCGTCGCGGTGATCCGTGAAGCCAAACGAGCCGTCGCGAAGCTCGGAACCGAGGCCTCCGTCTCGACTATCATCTCGGTCTCCACCATCATGGCCGCCGCCGCGGTCGTGTGCCATCGCCGGAACCACCGATACTGCTGGTGAAGATGAAAAAGCCGACGCGAGCATGCAGACTGCGATCATGCGAATTCTTGGCATTTCGAGCACTCCTCTGTGATGAAGGTCGACCGCTTTGGTGACCGTCAAAGAAGGGTAGCTTGATGGACGCCGAACTGAATCACACCATGGTGTAGCCGAGCACGACCTTGGTGATAGCGATGACGGCTTTCACGAAGGTCCATGTCGACCTGTACACATGGCCAGTTTCGAGGGCCTAATGTCAGGCATAATCTTGCCTCACGCGATAATTCCTGTCGCGGTTCAAAGGATCGCAAGCTATGACGACAAACTCGAACAAGGCCCTGACGGCTGGGCTGATTGCCCTGACGGTCGCCGGTGCAGCCGTTCTCACAAATTCGGAAGCTGAAGCGCGAAACAATTTCGCCCGCGGACTGGGCGCCGGCCTCGCTGGCGCCGCTATCGGTGGTGCGCTCGTAGCAGGACTGAATGCTTCGGACCGTGCGCCCGCGTACTCCTATGCGCCCGCATATGCCCCTCAACCGGCGTATATTCCGAACCCGTACTACCAGCCCGTATGTCGCGTGGTTTGGCGCGAGAATGCGTGGGGTGACATGTACCGTGCGCAGGTCTGCCGTTGATTGAGGGCGTCGAGCTAAAGACCGCGGGCGACGAGATATTCTCGCTGGCTGCGGCGTGGGCCTCCTACATAGCCGAGATCGCACTCGGGGCGTACCGCACGGGGCGCGACATCCTCTTACGATCACGAGACAAGAGACGCTTCCTGCATCCACCTTCGTCGATTCCTCGAGCAACCGTCTGACGCCAGGCTAAGCGACTTCGCCTGCTGCGATCTCGAGCGGAATCCATCGTTTGGCACGAGCGACTCTCTCGGGATAGTTATCTGCAGTGGAGTTGCGGCCAACAGGTGGGCTGTGACGTGGTACAAATGCGGGCTGCTATCCTTGGTGTAGGTGAACTCGCCGAATTCATCGTCGGCCAGATCTCCAATCACACCAGCCTCTTTGAAGGCCTCGCGTTCCGCAGCACGGCTGGTGATCTCTCCTTGATTGATGTTACCCTTCGTGATCCGGTAGAGCTTGCGGTCGCGTCATCGTGGGATCCTTCGACGGCATCGGACCACAAAGAGTCATCTTAGGTGGCACGGTCGACGTCGCAAGCCGAGTTGAGGGAAAGTGCCGTGATATCAACGCGACATTCCTGGTGACATCGCAAGCCGTAAGAAAACTGACCTTCGAGGGAGAGTATGATCGTGAAGCAATTCGTCAATTTCGGATCTCATGACATACGGGGCGAGACGGACACATCCAGCTTTTTGGTCGCAGTCGCAAGACCAGCCCATTGGTTCGATGTGCCTTAGGGGTTCGGTGGCGAGAGATCAGTGAACTGAGGCGGAAGATGGCGCATTGACTCGGATCGCTGGCAAGCCAGCATAGGTTTCGACCAGCTTCTGGGCGATTTCTTCGACCGTCTGGCACCCTTCTCTCAGAAAGTTCATCGCGGCGGCGCAGAGCGTATCAGTAGCATGGTCCGTCGGCGCAACGTTGTAATGGAGGTACCAATGCTGGACCGCCAACGACAGCATTCGAAAATCCAGCTCGTTCATTGGACCTCCCGGTTCGTCCGCCCAATCAAGCATCTTGTCGGCAAGGCGGTCAATGCACTCTTCTCGCGGAAATTTGAGGCGCCGGCGGCTGTAACGTCATGCCGCCGGCAGGCGTGGTCATAAGGCTGGCCGAAGTACCAATGACGAAATGCCCACGGCGACATTAAAGCCTTCGTCGCCTTCGACAGACACAGGCTGCAGCGAAACAGTGCCGTGCTGACCGCCGACAAGAACCTTGGCTCCAAGGCCAAGCCCGATCGCTGCATCCGCGCTGACGCCCCTGTAGGTCCCGGACAGCGCACTCTGATCACGTGATGCGGGCGCATACACGAGCCATTCGAGCTTCGCCTTTGAGATCGTCCCAATATCGAGGCCAAACTCGCTGATCTTTCCGGAATAGTTCTCTGTGCTTCCGCCGCCCGACGGCGTGAACACGCAGCTCATTTCCTGCTGCGACCCGATGATCGCTCCGATGCCGGCGGACACGTCGCAGTTGAGCTTGCCAACGGCGACATGCTCCGCTGCAGACGGCGAGCTGGCGGCCACAGCAAGGATAGACGCGATCGAGACCGCAGTAAGGAAGGTGTTCGACATGTAAAATCCTTTCCCTGGGATCGCCATCGATCCTGTTCGGCGAACATACGCAAATGCCGTCCGGTTTGCGCTCACACCAAGGGTTAGTCCGATAGATACTCTGGTGTGATGTGCACACGTGCGGCCGGTGGTTACCTTCGCCATGAGTATTCTGACGAGGAAGGCTAACCTAATGTTCAGTACGAGAGCTGCCCACCTGGGGCCACAAGGCGCGCGGAAGGTCGTCGCCGCCATATTCGTCCGCAATACCCTTAAACAATCCCATTCGATGGTCGGACAAATCCTGAGCGGCGCTCTTCTCATTGGCGTCGCGATGTCTCCCGCGCCCTCGATGGCCGCAAATTTCGAATGTCCGCAAGACAATGACCTCAAAACGTCGCCGTTGGACGCCGACCTACTCAGGATGCTGCCGAAAGGCGTCGCGCTTTCGCAGCCAAGCCAGCTCGCGTCTGCGGTCGCGCTGATGCGCGAACACGGAGTCCCTCCGTACAGCACGATCGATCATCTGATCGCACTGTATTGCCCGACGGTTGCTTCAAACCTAGGCCTTTCCAATGACCAAAAGACCTCACGCGTCCGGCTGTTCGCAATCACCGCAACACGCCTTGTCCTCACGAATGACAGCGAAACAGGAATCATTTTCGACGTCGAACTGAAGCCCGATGTGGCAGAAGAAGCATCTCAGCGAGCTGCGCAGGCGGGTCTCACGGTCGAGCAATGGATGACGCAGGTAATTGAGGCCGGGGTCCGCTAAGCTAGGGGTCTCAACTGTAACCCGCTGTCTCTCGATCACCACTTACGGAGCTTTCACATGACCAGGATCACGTCCGGCCGAAAAGCAAGCACGGCTGCGACCGAAGTCGAAGATAAATGGGGACTTTTTGTTGCGCTCGGCGCCGGTTTGCTCATTGCCGGATGCGTTGCGAGCATCAATTTCTTCGTAACGACCTTGGTGTCGATCCTTTATATCGCCGCGGTAATGTTCGCGGGCGGTTTGATGCAGCTCGCGCATGCGATAGCCAATCGTGGCTGGAAGAAACGCCTGCTTGGCGTCGTGAGCGGCGTCTTCTTTATGGCGGCCAGCGGCTTCATCGTGCTCGACCCCGCCCTGTCCGAAATAAGCGTCACCCTGGCAGCGGGGGTATTGCTCGTCGGTGCGGGCGTTCTCCGGATCATCGCCGGTTTTGGAGAGAGAGGAAGGAACGGATCGTTTTGGATAGCCTTGAGCGGGCTGCTCACGCTTGCGGCGGGTCTAACGATCGTGGTGACGTGGCCGGCCGGTAGCCTCTGGCTTATCGGCTTCATCTTGTCGACCGACCTGATTTTCCAAGGCGGAACCTTCCTCGTATTCGGTCTTGCACTCAGAAGTCGTGACGCGCGAGGCACTGGCCAACAATCCGTCTAGTGGTCCCATACCTAGGTGCAGATGCGCGCACCGGCCGCTCTCGATAATCCTTTGGCCAGTCAAAACGACATCGCTCACCAAATAAATGTCGATGTCTTCCCCGACGGCGCCCGCACTGTCGCTTTTCGGATCGCGAGCCCCTGGGGCGAATCTGAGGCTTGGTAGAATGAGTCAGTTCACAGCAAACGGCAGAGGTTCGACCGGCCACCCCGACACCAAAGGACTTGCACCCACTGAGCGTCTGAAGCATCTCGTGGCATTCTCTGCAGTGGGCTTAGGTGCAGGTGCCGCTGGGATGTGTTTGGCACTCACGCTGCTCTTTGGAGCCCTCTTCACGTGCGTTCTTGCGGCCTTCGTTGCTAAATTGGGGCTCGGCGGCGATCCCCAGTACCATGCCGCTGACTTTCACATCACGGCGCATCTACCACTATGGTGCGCGATTTTTGGGCCCGTGTTCGGGGGCTTGGGGATGTCATTCAAGCGATTGACACAGCACGCTCAAGGAAGATCCCCGCTGGACGCAAAGATGTTCCTCGCATGTGCACTGTCGTTCTCTTTCCTGGGTTTGCTTTCTGTCTCGTTTCCAGAGTTGCTCGGGAACGGAAAGGTTCCGGCCCAGCTAGCGTTTGACGGCCATATGAGTCTCGAATGGGGTCTCAGCGTCATTTCCCTGAAGTTGATCGTCGTTGTCTTGGCTCTTTTGTCAGGCGCAAAAGGAGGACTGATGACGCCTGCCATAGCTATCGGCGCGTTGGTCGCCAGCGTATTGGGCATAGCGTGCTGTAACTTATCGCCACTTGCTGCAGCGGGCCCGTATGCGATCGTAGGTGCGGCCGCGTTCCTGAGCTCCTCCATGGCTATGCCATTGATGGCCATAGTTTTGCTCGTCGAAATCATGCATCTACCTCTAATCTCATTGATGCCGTTAGGCTTGGCAGTCGCTGGCGCGACAGTATTTTGGAGCGCGCTGCAGCACGCCGCGACTTTGCGGACTCAGCAGGCAGAAATGCGTCGAAGTGGATCGCACGTGGTGCGACCCGACGCGCTGGGTAGTCTCCTGTCGGTCCCCCAGACGCGGACGATATGGACGCGACTATCATGAGTATCGTAGCTGCATACCTGTATCGAGATGGCGTCCGTGTCGCAGGCTTTTCACCACGAGATTCGACCGCACCCATAGCCGAGAACGAGTTCGTCTGGATCGGACTCGAGGAGCCAACCGCCGAGGAAATGGAGCCGTTGCGCAGTGCTTTCGACCTGCACCCTCTCGCGGTTGAGGACGCCCTTGCCGTTGGGCAAGTCTCGAAGATCGACGTCTACGATGATCAGATTTTTGTTGTCGCAAAAACAGCTCACTTGGACGGGGAGACCATCGACTACGGAGAGACCGCTGTATTCGTAGGGCCGAAGCATCTCATTTCCGTCCGTCATGGCTCTGACAGAGGTCATGGCGCCTTGCGCCGTCAGCTCGAGGCAGCTCCGTTAGTGCTCAGCAAGGGGCCCGACTACGTCTTGCATGGCATTCTCGATTTCATCGTTGATGGATATCTTCCAATCGTGGAGTCAGTCGAGGACAAGGTTCTCGCAATGGAAAAGGACATGCTCGACGCCTTGCTGACGCGAAAGCAGATCAAACGCCTTTTTCGGTTACGACGGCAGATCATACGATTTCAGCGGGGCCTCGGCCCTATGCTGGAGCTCTGCAGTAAGCTTGTCCACCTTGACCTGCCCTGCATTGATCAAGAAACCCGAAATTACTTCAGCGACGTCTACGACCATGTCCGCAGGATCGAGGCGAAAATCGGCGGCCTAAAGGACGTGATCACCTCCGTGTTCGAAGCGAGTAATCTTCTCGAGCAGCAGCGGCAGGGCGCGATCACTCGGCAGCTCGCTGCCTGGGCTGCGATCGCGGCAGTTCCGACGTCGATCGCAGGCATCTACGGTATGAACTTCAAGAACATGCCCGAGCTCAATTGGACGTACGGCTACTACATGGTGCTGGCCGTGATAGCCGGTCTCTGCGGCTTTCTCTTTTTCCGGTTCAAGCGCTCAGGCTGGATTTGAGACATCCGAGCACCCCTCACCCGCAGGTGACGCTCATGTGGCGGCTGACGGCGGGACGGTTATGAGTGCGGTCGATGATGAAGTCGTGGCCCTTGGGCTTGCGGGAGATCGCCTCGTCGATCGCGGCATAGAGCACTCCGTCGTCATCGGTGGCGCGAACGGCCGAGCGCAGGTCAGCGGCATCGTTCTGGCCGAGGCACATCTAGAGCGTGCCGGTGCAGGTGAGGCGTAAGCGGTTGCAGCTCTCGCAGAAATTATGGGTCATCGGCGTGATGAAGCCCATGCGGCCGCCGGTTTCCTCGACGGTGACGTAGCGGGCAGGGCCGCCCGTTCGGTAGCCGATTTCGCTCATCGTGAACTGTTTTTCGAGAGATCCGCGCAGCTTGGAGAGCGGCAGATAGCGATCGGTGCGATCTTCCTCGATCTCTCCCATCGGCATGGTCTCGATCACGGTCAGATCCATGCCGCGACCATGGGCGAAGCGGATGGCATCTCGACGTCGTTGAAATCCTTCAGGGCGACGGCGTTGAGCTTGATGTGCAGGCCTGCCTTCTGGGCAGCGTCGATGCCTTCCATCACCTTGTCGAAGTCGCGCCAGCGGGTGATCTCGCGGAACTTGTCGGGATTAAGCGTATCCAGCGACACGTTGATGCGGCGAACGCCGCAATCGTAAAGCTCGCCGGCGAAACGGGCGAGCTGCGAACCGTTGGTGGTCAGCGTCAGCTCGTCGAGGCCGGAGCCGATCTGCCGGCCGAGCGCGCGCTCCAGATGCATGATGTTCTTGCGCACCAGCGGCTCGCCGCCGGTCAGTCCCAGCTTGCGAACGCCCTCGGCGATAAAGGCGGAACAGAGCCCGCTCAGTTCCTCCAGCGTCAGAAGATCCTTCTTCGGCAGGAAGTTCATGTTCTCGGCCATGCAATAGGTGCAGCGAAAATCGCAGCGATCGGTCACCGAGACGCGCAGATAGGTGACGGCCCGCTGAAACGGGTCGATCATTTTCGGAATTTCGGCAGCTACTTTGTTGGTGACGTTGTCCAAGTGATCCTCATCCGGCGGGCAAGCAAACCCTAGGCGCCGCCAGAAGACGGAACAATAACACTCTCGGATAGGTTCAGTGCCTTGTTTCGGCTTGCCCGTCCCTGATCGAGAAGGCGTGCATCAAGCTCATGCCCTGCTCCAGCAGAGTCTTGGCTGCTTCCATTTCGCCTCCGGGAAGCTCTGCGGAACAGGCCATCAGCGTATAAGCCAGGAACTTTGTGTTCCTCGCGTATTGCAGATCGCCTTCTTCTTCCGCGGCCTCGGACGAGGCGAGCAGTGCTCCAGCCACGAACTGGATGAGGTCGGAGCGCTCACTGGCGGTCATTTCGTTCAATGTCTTACCGATCGCATCCATGGGAGTAAGTCCTTTCAAACGCTGCTCATCACCTACGGCGCGGCCGTTCTAGGCCGCGAATTGGGGTCAAAATCCCGCGATATGAACCGTGTTACCAAGGTTTAATGATCCCGCAGACATTGCGAGACTTGGCGCGCACCACCGCAGGCGAGCCCAACCCAATCTCGAAAGACGGAACTGAAGCCACGGGCAGGCCGAACTCCCTTGCAACAACGCAACGATCAAATGTCGATCTGACTGTAGCTTCAGCGCCCAACAGAACACTGCGGGTATCAGAAAAGAGGACAAGGTGACCTTGGGGATCGTGTCTGGTGACCGTGTCAGGGTCGTTGACCGACGTGAGGCCAGCCTCAATGTCGCGCCTGGCGGGACCGTTCAAGAGAGGCAATTCGGCGATAGAGCCCAGCACGTCGATACGGCCCCCAGCCCAGCCGGCCGCGGCAACGACACTTGCGGCGTCAGTTTTGTCAGCACTGAAAAGGCGATGAGAGGTCCCCGCAGGCACAAAAAAGAAGTCGCCGGCCTCTACCAAGACCGTTTCCGAAAAGGTTGTCCCCTTTGACACCGACAGCATGCCGGCAGTGCAAAAACCCAATTCGTGGAATGGCGACTGTCTACGCTCCAATCCACAGTTCATCGGAATACGAACTGTACGGAAGCCCAAGTAGCGGATTGCGCGTGCTGCAGGCAGAGCCTTATACGCCGCCCATCCATTCGGTGTTTTATGGCTGTCTAGCATCGCTTCAACTCCTTATTAGAGGATGCATTAGAGGATGCTGAAGCTTAGACTTCGCGAGCTCCTGGAAACATCGGACGGGTGGCGTAGCGGGGCACGACCAAGGTGTAGGTCGAAGACTGAAGCTGTGATCTGCCGTTTGAAAGATGGCGGCGGCAAAAATGCTTTGCGCTGCACGCGGTCTCATTGATGCGCGAGCGGTCCGCACCACCTGCGAGGCCGACACCACACTTAAGTGTAGTTACGAAGCTCGTCCCCTTTCGCTACTCTCCATCCACTGGTTCTCTCCCGACCAGTCCCCGGTATAGGTTCCCCTCACCTGCCACTCACCGGGACCCTGCCGCCTCTCGCGCCCTCGAGAGGCGGCCCCCTTTTTCTTTGATTGCGACCGAACTCGATTTTGGAGAAATCAATGACCCGCAAACGTCCTGACGGCATCGACGAATATGACGCTCCCGCAGGCGGGTGGGGTGCGTTGAAGGCCGTCGCAGCCACGCTCAAACAACAACAGGTGATGACCCAGGGGCCACTGACGCTCCTCAAGGCAAATCAGCCTGATGGCTTTGACTGTCCCGGCTGCGCTTGGCCAGACCCCAATCACACGTCGGCGTTCGAGTTTTGCGAGAACGGTGCCAAAGCAATCACTTGGGAGTCCACCTCAAAGCGCGCTGGACCCGAGTTTTTCGCCGACCACACCGTTGCGGAGCTATGGGGCTGGACTGATCACAAGCTCGAGGATACGGGCCGCCTCACAGCTCCGCTGATCCACGATCCCGTAAGCGACAAGTTCACGGCAATCACTTGGGAAGAAGCGTTCGCGCGAGTAGGCGCAGGATTACAGCGCCTGAAGAGCCCGGACGAGGCCGAATTCTACACCTCTGGAAGGGCGTCAAACGAGGCCGCTTTCATGTTCCAACTGTTCGTCAGGGCCTACGGGACCAACAATTTCCCAGACTGCAGCAACATGTGTCACGAGGCGACGTCGGTTGGCCTTCCTAAGTCTATCGGGGTCGGCAAGGGAACGGTTTCTCTTGAAGACTTCGATCACGCCGATGCAATTCTCAGCATAGGCCACAACCCCGGCACCAACCATCCGCGCATGATGACCACGCTTCACGATGCGGCGCGCCGCGGCGTCCCGATTGTCGTGTTCAACCCATTGAAGGAACGTGCGCTCGAGCGCTTCGCCGCTCCGCAGGATCCCATAGAGATGGCAACGTTCAGGTCGACGCCAATTGCTTCGGCTTATCACCAGGTCAAGGCGGGTGGTGATCTCGCGGCGCTCAAGGGCATCATGAAGGTAATCCTCGAACGTGACGCCGCCAGCTTCGAGATGGGCGGTCATGGGCTTTTGGCATGGGATTTCATAAAGGCTCACACCGTCGGCTTTGAGGAATTGAAGCGCGACATCCTCGGCACGGAATGGGACCAGATCTATCGAAAATCCGGACTGAAGAAGGCCGCGTTCGAGAGTACAGCCGACGTTGTCCTAACATCGAAGCGGCTGATCATTTGCTACGGCATGGGAGTCACCCAACATTCGATCGGCACGCAGGTGGTGCAGCAACTCGCAAATCTCCTGCTCCTTGGCGGACACATGGGACGCGAGGGTGCCGGGATCTGCCCGTTGCGCGGCCACTCGAACGTCCAGGGCGATCGCACTGTCGGCATTACCGAGATACCGAATGCTGCTTTGATCGATGGCATGGAGCGGGCATTTGGGTTTCGTCCAAGGCAGGACAAGGGTCACAACGCCGTAGAGGCGATCGAGGCGATCATTGAGGGCCGCTCGAAGGCGCTGGTCTGCCTGGGCGGAAACCTGGCGGTTGCGATGTCTGATCCGGAAGTGACATTCGCAGGCATGCGCAAGCTTGATCTCGCGGTTCATTTGGCGACCAAGCTGAACCGATCCCATCTTCTGACCGCGAAGACGACCATCATTCTTCCCGTGCTCGGCAGAACGGATCAGGACGTTCAGGCGTCCGGCGTGCAGTCGGTGACTGTCGAGGATTCGATGTCGATGGTCCACGCGTCAAGAGGCTTCCTGCAGCCTCCGAGCGATCAGCTCAAGTCTGAACCGGCCGTCATCGCTGGAATGGCAAAAGCCACGCTGGGAACCCGCTACGGGATCGACTGGGATGGGCTCATCGCTAACTACGATCGCATTCGAGACAAGATCGAGATCGTGTTTCCTGACTTTTCGGACTTTAATAAGCGTGTCCGCAAGCCGGGCGGGTTCCGGCTCTATGTGCCGGCGGCGTTCCGCGATTGGCACACGGAGAACGGCAAGGCGAACTTTCTGGTGGCCGGCGGCCTCGAGGAAGATGTCCGGTTGGACGACCCCGAGGTCCTCATCCTGACCACGCTCCGTAGCCACGGACAGTACAACACGACCGTCTATAACATGGATGACCGATACCGCGGCGTCTTCGGGCGAAGAGATGTCATTTTCATGAGCGAGGAAGACCTTCGGTCTCGGGGCCTCGTCGATGGTGACAAGATCGATATCACCGGCGTCAAGGTTGGTGAGTCCCAACCCCAGACGGTCGCAGCGTTCACCGCAATCAGATATGACATTCCCGTAGGAACGATCGCGGGATACTATCCTGAGATGAACCGGGTTATCGCGCTGGCGGACCTGGACGCAACGTCAGGCACTCCCGCCTACAAGGGCGTGCCGGTCAAGATCGCCAAGTCTGCCGCCTGATAGCAACGTGGTCCGACCGGATCGTCGAGTGTGGCACCTACGGATAGGCTTTTCACGTTCAGACTGGAGTAAGGTCGCCGAGAACAGACTTCGGGGGAATGATGTTTGCGTCTCAAGCTATACGTCGACACGGGTCGGCATTCGGCCACGACCTAGCCTTCGGACTGGCGTGTGCAGTGCTGGCGGCAACTGTCTTCTTTATCGACACGTTCACTGAAATAGAAGGCGCGATAGCCGTCTTGTACGTCATCGCGACCCTCCTTGCGTCTCAGGCGTCGACGCGACTGGGTTTGGTCGCTGCCGCGAGCCTCTTTGCGGTGCTCGCACTAGTGTCATTCTTCTATACCCACTCCTCGAACTACGATCTTCAGTCGACGATCCGTCTTCTAGTCGCCCTCGCCGCCCTTCTCGTGACGACGATGCTGCTTCTGAAAACGGAGACTGCCAGGCTAGCTCTCCTTTCCATGAACGCGGCACTCAAGGAAAGTGAAACGCGGTATCGATCGATTTTTGATCAGACGCGCGTCGCGCTTTGGGAGCGCGATTATTCACGCCTGCGGGCGTACCTCATGGACTTCAAGGCAAAGGGCGACGCCGATGTGAAGAGGCTCGCCCTCAATGATCCGCAGTTCGTGGGCGAGTGTCTGAGCCGTATTGTTGTGGTCGCCGCAAACGAGGCTGCTCGGGATATGCTTGGGCCGCAGGCAGCCTCTACCGGCGAGCTCCGCCGGTCCATCTTGTCCGATCATGGCAAGTTCCTCGAACTGCTCCAAGTCATAATGGATGGCGGCAGGGTCTATGAGGACAAGGTGGAGGCCCGGACGGATACCGGGGAAGAAAAACTCGTTCTGCTCAGTATTACTTTTCCAGAGGATCCCGCAGCCTTCAATCGCGTCGTCGTCAGCATGGTCGACGTCACACAAAGAGAACTTGCGCTCCAGACCCTTGCCGACGCTCAGTCCGAGCTCGCCAGGGCGTCGAAGGCGTCGGCTATCGGCGCAATGTCTGCGTCATTGGCCCACGAATTAAACCAACCGCTCGGAGCAATCCTTGTAAACGGCCCCACGCTCCTTAGGTGGCTTGATCGAGACCCGCCGGATGTCGCTGCAGCCCGCCGGTCATGTGAACGCATCATACGCGATGCCCAACGTGCAAGCGAGATCATCAGCAACACTCGTGGTCTGCTATCCCAGACCGCCGGCAAACTTGAACCCGTCCGCATCGACGATCTCATCGATGAGACACTGGCGTTGATGGAGCATGAACTCCAGCGTAGCGCGACCTCAATTGTCGTGGAGGTAGGTTCCATCGCGTCGGTGCCGATCGTACGGATAGAGCTGCAGCAGGTGCTAATCAATCTGCTCTCGAATGCGATCCAGGCAATGACGGAAAGCCAATCAGATCAACGGCTGATCACCGTCACGGCCGACGCTCCCGACCCCGACCATTTGCGTATCGTGGTGCGCGACAGCGGACCGGGGATCGACGCCAAGATCCTCAAGAAGCTCTTCACACCGTTCAACACCAAAGGCCACCGGCTTTGGAATGGGGCTTTCGACCTGCCGATCAACCATTGAAGCACGCGGCGGGAAGCTGAACGGATACAACGACGAGCGCGGCGGCGCTGCATTCGAGATCCGATTACCCTTGGTGGCAGAGTTAGCCGATGCGTAAGCTAGACATGCGAAAAGATCAGCCTCCGATCGTTTTTACCGTCGACGATGACATTTGATGCGCGAGGCCCTGTCCGACCTGTTCCTGTCGATGAACCTGGACGTGGCGGCATTCGAGAAACCCGCTGCGTTTCTTGAGCGGGCGGGAACCGACCGCCATGGCTGCATCCTCCTCGATGTCCGCCTTCCTGGTTTGAACGGTCTGGATTTTCATTCTCACCTTGATCGTCTGGGGAACCAGATGCCACTCGTCTTCATGACGGGTTTAGGCGACATCCCGATGTCCGTGAGGGCCATGAAGGCGGGTGCCGTGGATTTTCTCACGAAACCGTTCAAAGACCAGGACATGCTTGACGCAGTCGCGATCGCGCTGGAGCGCGATATCGCGAGAAGAAAGCGCAATTCCGAACTTAGGGCTGTCGAGGAGTTGATGCAGACGCTCGCGCCTCGGGAGCACGAGACCATGATGGCGGTTGCCAAGGGCCTCATGAACAAGCAGATCGCTCACAAACTGGGGATCAGCGAGGTGACCGTCAAACTCCATCGCGGGAGCGTCATGAGAAAATTGATTGTACGCTCGGTCGCCGACTTGGTGCGCATGGTAGAGCTGCTCAACGAAGAGCAACGGGCGCCTGTACCTTAGTGTGGTTACCCAGAGTTCGGTCGAGAGCGATAATGTCTCCATCAAAAGAGAGATAGAAAGCAACGACCGTGTCGCATATCCCATTAATTGCTGTTGTCGATGACGACCTTGCCATCCGTGAAGCGTTGGAGAATTTGATTAAATCGCACGGTTACGACTGCCGACTGTTTGGATCGGCAGAAGAATTTCTACAGTTGGCATCAGATGTCGACTGCGTCGTTGTCGACGTCGAAATGCCAGGAATGAACGGCCTGGAGATTCAGCAGGCAATGAATCGGCGTTCTCCACGCCCCCCAACCATTTCGTAACTTCCTACACCGACAAATGGACAAGGAACAAAGCCCTTGAAGGCGGTGCATCGCCGTTTTTGGGAAACCGGTTGACGTCGTATCGCTGATCGCCATGATGGAGGCTGCGGTGGGGCGCCCGCGGCCATCGCCATCAACTCAGTCCCAACCAGGCCCGAATGGGCCGTAGAAGCCAGAAATCGATGGTCCCCACGACTCCCAGTCCCAGAGATCGTCGTCGTAGTCCGACGCGATGAGTTGCTCGGCATTGAGAACCCGCTTTTGCTGCTGGGCTTGACGATATCGGTCGTAGGATTTCTGCGATCCGATATAGATGCACTTGCAGCCAGTGGGATCCGAGTACACGTAGCTGACGGTATTCCCGTGTACCCGCTTCAGGAACTGGTTTGCCGGGAGCCTGGCCTGCATGGTCTGGCGCTTCTTGGTGTTGGCGGGACGCTCCACAAATCCCGCAGCAGCCAAGCTGTCATCCTTCGACTGGCTGCCAGCGCTGGTAGTTGTGCACGATGTGAGGACAACTGCTTGCGCGATGATTAAAAGACCGCCCACTGCGCTACTGGCGAGCAGGCGTGAATTCAACAGATGTTTCACCTAACTTCCTCCTTCGACTTTTCTCTATCGAAAGGAACGTTAGGCTCCGGCAAGGACGTTCGAAATCATCCCAGAGACGTGTGTGACCTAGATCTTCGTGTGGTCGAGGACTGAGGCGTCACGCCTCTCGACCCACGGGTTCGTCGGCATACAATCGAAGTCGTTCGGTGATCTTAACGAGCTCCGCGACCGAGGTGATCTGCATCTTATGCATTACACGGCTGCGGTGGATCTGGAAAGTTACCTCGCTGATACCTAACTGGGCGGCCGCCTGTTTATTCAGCAACCCGGCGACTATCAGCGGCAGTACATCTCTTTCGCGCGGGGTGAGCGCCGCAAGCCGTTCCCGCAAAACCGAAAGCGCTGCCGCCTCTTTCCGTTTCACCCGATCCTGCTCAAATGCGCTGTTGATGGACGCGAGCAGATCAAGGTGGTCGAAAGGCTTTGTCAGAAAATTGACGGCACCACGTTTGATGGCCTGAACCGTTTTGGGTATGTCGCCATGACCAGTAATGAACACGATTGGTGGCTGAGCGTCGCGGTCGACTTGCATCTGGAAGTCGAGACCGTTGACTTGTGGCAGTTCAATATCCAGAACCAGACACGACGGCGCGTCGGGGCGGTCAAAGGCCGAGTACTCAGCAATTGATCCGAATGCGTGCGCATTGACGCCTTTGGCTTCGAGAAGATCGCAGATCGCTGTGCGCATCCGATCGTCGTCATCAACGATGTAAACAATGCAGTTGTCTTGAATCATCGCCTAGCACCAGCGCTTCTCGAAGAAGGACCGCAAATGCAAATAGCTTCTGACCTCGTCACGATCAATGACAACCCCCGGCCATGCGCGCCTAAAAATCCGGAGCCGGTTCTTTTTCCTCAAGCCACGGATCCGACTATAACGTTAAGTCCGCAAAGTACCACACGCAGGCAGATTCGGAAACGCCTAGCAGGTGGCCGGGCGTCTTGTAACGGTAATCCATTATAGATGTGGCGCTGCCCTAGCTGGTATAAAATGGACAAGCGCCGTCCCGAACGATGACCGAAATCGTTGGAGCCCAGGATATAGGAGTAGATTATGACCTATCTCGTGTATCTAAATTCACTTATACGCCCATTGATTGTAGTTGTCACGTCTTTTGCCGCGGCATCCACGCTTGTGCGTGCGTATCAAACAATCACTAGACCGGGTCTGTCTGCAAAATCTGGCATCCAGAATAGCCACAGCGTGGCTGCGCTCGCTATTTGGATCGAACCCATGCCGGCCCAAGCCGTCCAACTGCAGAGACATGTGTCGAACCTGTCTCTGTGCACCGCGGAGTAACTCGAATGGCACCCGTCAGAACTTCAACCAACTTAACGGTGCGTGAACATAAAGGCTGCCGCACGCACGAGACCACGGCGGAGCTGGCCCCTTCCGACGAGGTTTTCTCCGGAACGAATAGCGTCCTCTTGTTCGGTCAATTCTCCATGTCAGTGGAGGGGCGGTGGCTTCGAAAGGGAAACGTCGAACTGAATTTGAGCAGTCGCGCCTTTGACATCTTAATCGCGCTCGTCACCAGAGCAGGCTCGATTGTGAGTGCGAAGGACCTTTTCGGTATCGTGTGGCCTGACGTCGTTGTCGAGGCCTCAAATCTTCGCGTTCACATTGTCGCGCTACGAAAGACCCTGGGCGACGGCGTAGACGGCGTCCGTTTCGTGATCAATGTGCCGGGGCGTGGTTACATGTTTGCGTGCCCTGTTCGCAAAGCATCAGAAACAACTGCGAATGCGGCCCTTCAAGGTAACCTGCGGCTACCGGCGATCCCGCAACTCTTGCATGGCCGGAGCGAGACACTTGAGAAGCTGGCAGCAACGGTCCTGTCAAAACGGCTCGTTTCGCTCGTGGGACCTGCCGGTGTCGGGAAGACCGCAGTCGCGATAGCGGCGGCCGGCGAACTGCGTGCAAATTTTAGGGGCGACATCTGTTTTTTGGATCTGGCACTCAAGGAAGACCCGACGCTTGCGCTTGCTGCCATGTTTTCGATCGACCCCTGCCCGTTCAATCCTTCCAAGACACAGAGTGCGATAGCCAGGTTTCTCTCGGACAAGCGAGTCCTTCTGATTCTCGACAATTGCGAGCACGCACTGGAAAATCTGGTGCCTCTCGTTGCAAGGATAATCGACGAGGCGCCATCAGTGCGTCTGCTCGTCACGAGCCGCGAAGTACTTCGTATGGGCGGCGAGTACGTGGAGTTCCTAGCTCCGCTCGAATACGCGACGCCGGCCAATGGATGGCGAAACCCCTCCCCGGCGGTTCAACTTTTCTTGGACCGTGCTATCGCAGGCGGGGGAATTGCGACGGTTGACGAGACGAGCGTCGGTTCGGCTTTAGAGATCTGCCGGCGTCTAGACGGACTTCCTATTGCGATTGAGCTTGTTGCAAGCCACGTCGGCGCTCTTGGTATGCTTGGCATAGCCGAACTTATTGAGCGTGACGAGTTCTTGACGCTTCAGGGCCGTCGTAGCGCATCTTCCCGGCATCAAACGATCGAGGCCCTCCTTGACTGGAGCTTTGAATTGCTTTCGGCCGAGGAACAAAAATTGCTCCTGAGGCTATCTACCTTCGCCGGCGTCTTCACGCTTGAAGCTGTGCGCAGTCTGTATACGCAATCCGACAGCGAGGGAGTGAGAACGGCTAGCTTGTTGGCAAGCTTGGTCGACAAATCACTCGTCCACGTTTCCCGGTCCTCGAGTATCTTGTATTACAAGCTGCTTCATGTAGTGAGGGTCTACGCTGCGCGAAGGGTATCGAAGGTCCAGGAGTGCCACCTGCGCATCATCAAGACCCCCGCAGCACACGAAGAACTCTCGCGAAGCCATTTCGAAACGCTCGCGACCTCCTCGTTCGAACCGCCGACGCCAAGCGCTGCCTGTGCCGAGCTAGGGGCACGATAGCCGTTGCAAACTGGACATGCGGTCTTATCGACCAAGGAAGCTCGCGAGAACGCTTGTGCGCTTGCTTGGACCAGCCGGACTGCTGCGTAGCGTTAGTTGGGCGGCCGAAGTGAATGCGCGCCTTTGCATCAAAGCCGCCACCCCCATACCGGATATCCCGGATGCAACAAGGATCATCGCGACAATAACGAACTGGTAGATGCCAGCGTACAGAGGACTTGCTCCGGATACGAGCATTCCCGCCATGACGCCAGGAATCCAGACGAGACCAAGCGACTTCAGCATATCCAGCCGAGGAAGCAGGCTCGCGTACACCGAAGTCTGCACGTACGGCGACACGCTTATTGAGGGCTCGGCGCCAAGACAGAGTGCAGCTTCGATTTGACCGACGTGACTAAGGATGTCAGCTTTGAAGCGCTCCATTGCTTGGGCAGCAGCATTCATACTGTTGGCGATGATCATGCTGCCCACGGGCACGAGAACGGTGACATCCGCTGTCAAGCACCGGGTGACGAGCATGAAGATGATCGCTGTTCCACCACCCGCTCCGATCGAGTACAGCGATATCTCGAAAGCATATGGCAAGTCAGCGAACCGGCGGCTTGCCGTGACGGCCGCCGCCACGACCATTCCCAAAAGGATCAGCACGCCAATGAGCAGTGTGCCCTTCAAGATCAGGCCTAGAACGACGCCCACAAATGACATTTGGACCAAACCGCGTAGGAGCGAGACCGAGGTCTCTTTTTCAACCCGAACGCCGAACCGACGACACACGAGCACGACCCCGACGCACAGAACGGCAGCGGCGGCGGCTTGAGCAAGCCCGACCAGAACCGCGTGATCAAAGAGATCCGTGAGCATGAAGAACCTCCTTAGTGGGACCGTATGAGACCAGTTTGCCGCCGGCCATGAACATCGTTCGCTTTGCCAGCCGGAGCGCTTGAACCGGACTGTGGGTGACCATCAGGCAGGTTACGCCGTCCTCTTCGGAAACCTTTCGGACGAGGCCTTCGATCGCTCCGCTGGATTCTTCGTCGAGAGCGGACGTAGGCTCGTCTAATAGGAGGATCCGCGGCTTGTTTGCCAATGTTCTGGCAAACGAGACACGTTGCGCTTCGCCGCCCGAAAGAGTGCTAACGTCGTGGCTTGCGTAACCCGGCAGTTAAGGTCGGGGACACGATTTATGTCGTTGGGCAAGTCGGACGGACCAAAGATCTCCAGGTGGTCGACGACCCGCAAGAGCAGTTTCGCGCCATGTGGGAAAACCTCCGCATCGTCCTTGAGGCCGCAAACTGCACCTTCGACGACGTGGTGGAGATGACCAGCTATCATGTGGCGATGTCGAAGCACATGGATGTCTTCCGGACGGCGAAGAACGAAGTCTTTCCGAAAGGCACCTACGCATGGACCCGCATCGGCGTTTCCGAGCTCGCACATCCGGGCTTGCTTGCCGAGGTGAAATGCGTCGCGGTGAAGCGATAGCGGATGAGTCCACACTTATTGGCTAACGGGCAACGCGTCCCACCAAAGCGATGCCAAGACGCAACGCGGTTTCCCATTAGCTCTTGAAGAGATTCGAACCCTCAACCTACGAACATTCTTCCAGCAACATACCCACCCCAAACGTGGACGCCGGTGTGGGCCATGCCCCTATTCTTTCAGCTTGGATAACTGCCTGTCAAAGTCAGCCGGATCGAAATAGTCGCGCCAGATTGTGATGAGTCCGTTTTCGATCGTGAGGGTGCCCATGACCGGCAACGTGATCTTGCCCCCCTTCTCATGGTTGAAGATGTCGATCCGTTCGTTCAGCACCACATTGCCTGCGACTGCGATATGGGTGACCGTCCAGTCGACGGTAAAGGTCGTGCCGATACCGAAGTCACGATGAAAATTACGAACATTTTCCCGGCCGAAAATATCGGGGAACGGCACGTTGTCGTAGAGAACATCGTCGGCAAGCATTGCCAATGCCTCATCGATGCGGTTGGCCGTCCAGTGGTTGAAAAACGTCTGCGCGACAAACATTGGATCGTTCGTCATGGTTTTATCTCCAGCGTGGCGGGTCAGGCAAATTTGACGAAGTTGATGGCCGGCAGGGCACCGCCAGGGAACTGCGTGAGCTTGCCGCCGATCGAGATCGGGCCAAGATCGATGCCAGCGAAGCCGAGCCTGGAAATCAGCGCTGCGACCTCTGCCTTCGCCGGCGCATCATCGCCGGAATAGAAGAGAACCCGCTCGCCGCCCTCGGCATGGGGGTCAGTTGCGACAAGAGCTGCTGACAGATGGTTGAATGCCTTCACAACCCGTGCCCCTGGAACGAGGTTGGCAACGATCTCAGTCGACAGGCGACCACTCAGCTCCGCTGGCTTGAATAGGGGCGCTTCGATTGGATTGTTCGCATCGACCACGATCCTGCCCGCCCAGTTGGGCAGTCCAGAAAGGGCCGCGGGTAGCCTCGACCAAGGAATGGCAATCAGCACGATATCTGCCTTGGCGGCCTCGTTGATCGAACCCGCCGAAATAAACGGGCTCAGTTCGCCGACGAGGGCGGACAGCGTTTCCGGGCCACGGCTGTTTGCGATCGTCGCTGCAATGCCATTGCGCGCCAACGCTCGTGCGAAGGCTGCGCCGATATTGCCTGCGCCAATGATCCCGATACTTGTCATTGTCTTTCTCCTACTATTTTCGGTGTTGAGTGAGAACCTCAGGCCGACTGGCCGCCGTCGACATTGAGTGTGGCGCCGGTGATGTAGCCGGCGTCTGGACCCACGAGAAAGGCGACAGCGGCTGCGATGTCTTCCGGCTGGCCGTAGCGTCCAAGAGCGGCAAGGTTCTTCAGCGTCTCGGCGAACGGCCCGTCCTGTGGGTTCATGTCGGTGTTGATGGCACCGGGCTGGACAACATTGACGGTGATGTTTCGCGGGCCGAGATCGCGGGCCCAGCCGCGGGTATAGGCGGCAACTGCACGATGGCGCTTGCGCCACGTCCACTGCCATGGGCGCGGCCACATCCCGCTGTTTTGAGGTTTCAAGGCCGTCACCGATACGGCCTTGAACTCAAAGCTATAGGCCACCCGAGCGGCTGGTCACTCTGCGGCCTGAGCCAGGTCGTCACGATGATGAATCTCGGTCCCCAGGACCTTTAGGCACTCCCGGATAAATGCTGCAAGTGCTGTCCATCCCTTCGCCGAAACCATATTTCCATCAACGAGTGCTTCTGTCGGCGACAGATCGACGTAAGTGCCACCCGCGAGCGTAACTTCAGGCTCGCAAGCTCCAAGAGCACCAACACGCTTCCCGCGCACGACCCCGTCGACGGCAATCAGGATCTGGACGCCATGGCAGATCGTGAAAATCGGCTTCCGGGTCTCGTGGAAATGCCGAACCATCGCCTGGACGCGCTTGTCGGTGCGGATGTATTCTGGACCGCGCCCGCCTGCTGCGTAGACTGCGTGATACTGATCAAGCTGCGCCTCTGCTTCCGAAAACGTCTTGTTAATCGTGAAAAAATGTCCGAGCTTCTCGGTGTAGGTCTGGTCGCCTTCGAAGTCGTGCAGCGACGTCTTGATCAGATCCCCTGCCTTCTTGTCCGGGCAGACGACATGCACCGTATGGCCGACCGCTTCCATCGCCTGCTGGTAGACGAAGATCTCGTACTCCTCGGTGAACTCGCCCGTCAGCATCAGTATCTTCTTGCCTGGCATGATTTTACTCCTCTTTGGTCATGCGGTGGGGCGGCGCTGGCCGCCCCGGTTGACGTAGATAATCAGAACGGAGAGTCCGGGAAGTAGTATTCCTTGGCGTTCTCCTGGGTGATAAGTGGCGCATCCAGCTTGACCGCTCCTCGCACAGGCGCCTGCCCGACGAGGTTGGCAACCGTCATGTAGATCGCAGTCTTGATCATGGCAGGCGGGTAAGGCGTCTCGACCGGGGTCATTGCGTCACCGTCGATGACCTTCTTGACGATGTCCTTCATTCCGTTACCACCAAGCGCCAGCTTGATGTCCTTGCGACCTGACTCCTTGACGGCCTCCAGTACGCCCAGCAGCATGTCGTCATCGTTTGCCCATACAGCATCGATCTGCGGGTACTTGGCAAGATAGTCCTGCATGAGTTTGAAGGCGTCATCACTGTTCCAGTTCGCGTACTGGATATCCAGAACCTTGAGATCGGTCCCCTTGATGGCGTCCTGGAAACCCTGGATACGTTCATCGTCGATCACGGTCGGAATGCCGCGCAGCACGACGAGATTGCCCTTGCCGCCGAGCTTGTCGATCATGAACTTTGCCGTATTGCGGCCCACAGCGATGTTGTCGCCCGCGAGATAAAGGTCCTGGATGGTCGGGTCGTTAAGGCCCCGATCGACGACCGTGATGAACGTCCCCGAATCCTTGACGGCTTTCACAGGGGTGGTCAGTTCCTCGGACGTGTAGGGCAGAATGACCAGCGCATCGAGCTTGCGGCCTGCCGAGAGATCTTCGAGCGCACTAACCTGTGCTGTTGCCGAGGGCGAGGTCTTGACGACGACCTCGACGTTGGGAAATGAAGCGTTGATTTCCTTGGCTGCCGCCTGCGCGTGATAAACGATACCTGCCGTCCATCCGTGATCGGCTGCGGGGATCGAAACCGCGACGACCTTCTTGTCGGTGGCAAATCCGTGACCTGCGATGAACAAAGTACTCACGGCCGCTGCCGCTATCCATTTCGTAGTAGACATTCCATTCCTCCCAAATTTGGACCTAAGACCGTGAACCCGTGTGGTCCTGACACGGATTATTTCGAAAACCTTTGAATGAGCATGGCGATGATGATGATGACGCCCTGAACACCTGCTACGAGGTATTCCGAGACGAAGTCGGAAAGCACCATCAGGTTCGCGATGAGTTCGAGAATGACCGCGCCCGCGACCGTTCCCCAGATGTGTCCCTTGCCGCCCCGAAGTGCGGTTCCCCCAATCACCACCGCAGTGATGACCTGCAGCTCCCAAAGAACACCTGTCGTCGGGGTAGCTGCTCCTAGTCTCGGCACGTAGCAGATGGCGGCGATTGCAACGCAGGCACCCTGGATCGCGTAGGCGATGGTGCGGGTCTTGATGATCGAGATGCCGGAGTAGCGCGCGACGTCCTCATTGGCGCCGACGGCCGCGCATTTGCGCCCGTACTTCATCTTGTAGAGGATGAAGGATGCGATCGCGGCAACGGCGATCGAGATCACGATAGGCAGTGGGATACCCGCGAGCGTCCCGAAATACACCGGTCGGTACGCGTCGCGCAGGGTGCGGTCGATCGGGATGGTTCCCCCGTCCGACATGTAGGTAATCAACGCCCTGAAAATGCCCATCGTGCCGAGCGTGGCAATGAATGGTTCGATCTTCCCGACAGTAACGATCAGACCATTCATCAGGCCGCAGAACAGCCCCACCGCGACAGCGACCACCATGCCAGCCGGGATTGCCGTTACTCCCCACTCCGGGGCCATCCGGTTCATGAACATGATGGTGATGCCGGTGATGAACGCAGCCATTGATCCGACGGATAGATCGAGCCCGCCCGAGGAAATCACGAAGGTGGCGCCCACGGCGATGATGGCGATGAAGGCGCTTCTCGTGATGACATTGCCGAGGTTGGTCGCGGACAGAAAGTCCGGATTGATCGCAAAGCCGATCACCATCAGCGCAGCCAAGGCGACAAAGGGTCCGACGTCGGCCCAGCCGATATTCCATTCCCGTTCCGGTCCGACCGAAGTGGAGCCTGTTAATACGGTCATCTTGTTCCTCCCTGAACACGTTCAGCGGTATCGCTTGTCGCCAAGAGCGCGACATTGTGTTCTGTCATCTCTTCGCCGGAGACCTCGCCTGCGATGCGCCCCTCACGCATCACAAGGATCCTGTCGCAGATGCCGATCAGTTCCTGCATCTCCGACGAGATGACGATGCAGGTCTTGCCCTGCGAGACTAGCAGCTGAATGAAGGCGTAGATCTGCGCCTTGTTGGCGATGTCGATGCCGCGCGTCGGCTCATCGATCACGACGATCGACGGTGCAGTCAGCAGCACCTTGGCGAGCAGCAGCTTTTGCTGGTTACCGCCTGAGAGCTGGCCCGCCTGGACCCTCGTACTCTTGAGGCGAATATCGTATTGCTCGATTGCGTCAGCGAGCGCGGCCCGCTCGCGGCGACGATGCATCAGGAGCCCGGGGTGAAAACGACCGAGAGCTGATAACGTTAGGTTAGGTGCCAATCCTTCCCGTAGAAGAAGACCTTTTCCCTTTCGGTCCTCGGTCAAATACCCGATCCCCGCATCGAGTGCGGCCCGCGGCGAATGGATGTCGATGGGCTTGCCCAGCAACTCAACCACACCTTTTGCCGGGCGCAATCCCATGATGCCTTCGAACAGTTCCGTCCTGCCGGCACCGATCATCCCGGCAAAGCCCAGTATCTCGGACTTGCGCACCTGGAAGGACACGCCCCTGACGAAACCTGGTACTGAGAGGTCTCGAACCGTCAGTTCGACGCCGCTCAACGCGTTTACCCGCTTGGGCGGATAGAGCGCGGCGAGATCGCGGCCGACCATCAGGCGAGCCATGTCCGTCTGGCTTAGGGTGTGTCCGGGATAGCTGCCAACCATCTTGCCGTCGCGCAGCACCGTTACCTTGTCCGCCAGGCGCTGCACCTCATCGAGCCGGTGGCTGATGTATAGAATTGCGGTGCTTTGTTCTTTCAGTCGCATGATGATCGAAAGCAGACGCTCGACCTCTTCCCCGGTGAGGACTGCAGTCGGCTCGTCGAAGATCGCAAGCTTGTAATCGTCGAGAAGCGCGCGGGCGATTTGAACGAGCTGTCGATCAGCGAGCGATATGTTGCGCACCAGCGCGTTGGGTGACACATCACAGCCGAGTTCGGAGAGCTTCTCCCTGGCGATACGTCGCATGGTCTTGTCGTCGACGACCCCGTTACGCATCAGTTCACGACCGAGGAAGAGGTTTTCTGCAACAGTAAGCGCGTCGGCGAGCAGGATCTCCTGGTGGACGAGAACGATACCAGCCTGTTGAGCCTGCTCCGGCCTGGAGAACCGGACCGCACCCTCGCCCATGGAAAGCGATCCGGAGCTCGGTTCGGCGTAGCCCGACAAGAGGCGCATGAAGGTCGACTTGCCAGCGCCGTTTTCGCCAATGACCGCGTGGATCTCACCCGGGAAGATATCGAGCGAGATATCAGATAGAACCGTAACTGGTCCGTACTGCTTGGAGATACCCTCGGCGCGCAGAACGGGAGCGCGCGCAACGCTTTGGGTCTCCGTTGCCGACGCCCCTCCGTTTCGTTCCATGCTCACAACGCTCGGCATCGGCGGCCTCTTAATCGAACGCGGGGAGCAGTCGGTCACGCGAGTGCTCGAGATGGACACGCATTGCCGCTTCGGCTGCGGAAGCATCGCCCGCAGCGAACGCGGTGATCAGGGCCTCATGTTCATCCAGAGCTTCCTCGGTAACCCGGGAGTGAAACATCAAACGGAAAATGTGAAAGTGCGTGTGTTGATGGCTCAGCGTCTCGCGAATGAGCTCGTTTCCAGCAATTTCCAGAATCTTGTCGTGGAAGAGCGCGTCCTGGCGAGCGAAGGTCGAATAGCGCAGTCGTTCGTCGCCGCCGTCGCGCCGACCCATCACACCTGCGGCCTCTTTAAGTGCGGAGAGCTTGTGCTCGTCCATGACAGATGCAGCCTTGGCTGCGCTCGCAGGCTCAAGCAGCAGACGGAGCTGATAGAGTTCATCAAAACGCCTGCGAGCGATCTGAGGCGCTGCGCTGTAACCGATGAGATGGGTCTTGACGACAAGCCCTTCTCCCTCAAGGCGACCAAGCGCCTCGCGGATTGGGGTCTGTGAGACGTTGAGTTCACGGACGAGGTTATCGACAGTAATCCTCGCGCCTGGCGCGATCTTCAAGGACATCAGCTGGGCGAAGATCGCGTCATAGACGCTGCCTGCGAGGCTGTTGCTCCGCTGAATGAATCCACTTGGGTCGGGCGCTTCGTTCAACATCGTCGTATTCCGGTCGTGCATTATTTTTTGCCTCTTGACACAACCCATCGCTAACATGATGCTCCGCGATATGCAATCCCATATCCTATAGGATTTTATATCGGAGATATCGTGAGGGTAGATGAAGACGGCGCCATGGCGTTAGCAACACGCCTCCTTGCGGACCGCGGGACGCCTGCGGCCCACGCTGCAATGCAGGCACGCGTACTGGTGGAAGGGGAACTGAAAGGCCATCCGTCCCATGGACTGCAGCGGCTGCCGCGTATCTTGTCCCGGATTGAGCGCGACCTTATCGACGCATCGACCGCGGGAATGCAAAACTGGCGCTCGTCCTCGTTCCTTGATGTTGATGGCCAGAAAGGACTGGGACCAGTTGTCGCCCATGCCGCGCTCGACCGGATCGCAGAAAGGGCTCGTGAAACTGGCATCGCAATCGCCGGGATCCGCAACTCCAACCATCTCGGCATGCTTGCACACTACGTCGAATGCGTCGCTCGCCGGGGCCAGATCGGCATCGTCATGTCCTCGAGCGAAGCGCTTGTTCACCCCTATGGAGGGACGCGCGCGCTGCTCGGAACCAACCCGCTCGCGATCGCTGTTCCCACATCGGGAAGGCCACTCATCGTAGACCTTGCGACTGGTGTCGTTTCAATGGGCAAAATTCACCACCATGCCGCAAATGGCGTCCCCATTCCTGAAGGCTGGGCACGAGACGCGAGCGGGACGCCGACCACGGATGCAGCAGCCGCGACAAAGGGCTCGATCGGGCCATTCGGCGATGCAAAGG
Organism: Rhizobium cauense; assembly: GCF_019511525.1. Lineage (GTDB taxonomy): Bacteria > Pseudomonadota > Alphaproteobacteria > Rhizobiales > Rhizobiaceae > Rhizobium > Rhizobium cauense. The sequence goes on from NZ_JAEUAT010000016.1 coordinate 119,606, forward strand.
GCTACGCGCTCGCAACGGCTCTCGAGCTGCTCGTTGCCTCGATAGCACGTTCGGCCCTGGCACCTGACGTACGCGGTACGCTCGACGCGGACAACGTCTGTAACAAAGGTGATGTGCTGATCGTAATCGACGCCCGCACCGAGCCAGACCTTCTTACGGTGTTCAGTGACTATCTCGAGCGCATCCGAACTTCCATCCCCGCTGATCCTTTGCGCCCCGTGACAGTTCCCGGCGACGGCGCATCGTCGCGGCGTGAACAGGCGCACAAGGACGGAATCGAGATCAGCCCCAAACTCTGGGACGAGCTCAACGCCCTTTCTTATTCGAACAATCCACCTGTCAGAGGACATGGACAATGACCCTTTTCGCCGCGATCCGTCTTCCCCGTGAAATTCTCTTCGGCAAGGGGCAGCGCCATGCCCTCCCCTCGGTTGCGGCCAAACTAGGCAGTCGCGCGCTGATCTGCACGGACGAACGGTTCGCAGGCACGACCGTCTTCGCCGAGATCATTAAGTCGCTGGAGGCTGCGAACATTGCAGTGCTGATTCATGATGGTGTCCAGCCTGACGTTCCGGTCGCTACCGTTTCGGTATGCGTGGAGGACGCACGCAGCTTTGATCCCGATCTGGTGATCGGGATTGGCGGAGGGAGTTGCCTTGATATGGCGAAGTGTGCGGCCCTGCTGCTCACCCACGGCGGCGCGTTGAAGGATTACTATGGCGAGTACAAGGTCCCAGGTCCCACGATCCCCGTCATTGCCGTACCCACAACGGCAGGAACGGGATCCGAAGTCACTCCCGTTGCTGTCATCTCCGATACAGACCGCACGCTGAAGGTCGGGATATCCAGCCCCTATCTCATCGCGGCCGTGGCGATCTGCGATCCGGAACTGACGATGACCTGCCCTCCTGGACTGACCGCAATCGCCGGAGCTGACGCCCTGACCCACGCTATCGAGGCTTTCACTGCCGCTCGCAGAGGCGCCGACCCTGCCTTGGCGCAAGAACACGTCTTCATCGGAAAGAGCGCCCTCACCGATCATTTTGCACTTTTGGCAATCAAGCTTCTGGGCCGCAGTCTCGAAAAGGCTTGCACGGATGGATCTGACGAAGAGGCCCGGGCCGATGTCATGATGGGAGCCTTGGCAGCGGGTTGTGCCTTCGGGACAGCAGGAACAGCAGCGGCCCACGCCATCCAGTACCCGGCCGGAGCGCTGACCCACACCGCCCACGGCCTCGGTGTCGCAACCATGATGCCGTACGTGATGAACTACAACAGGTCGGTTTCAACCGCCGAAATGGCCGAGATTGCCGGAGCGCTTGGCCTTCACAGCATGGATGGCGATCCAAAGCAGCTTGCCGTCGCCGCGATAGAGGAAATTCGCAGGCTGTTTGCAGCGATCGGTATCACCCCCACCCTTGCCGATCTCGGGCTGGCCGCCGACAAGCTCGATTGGACGGCAGAGCAGGCCTTCGGCATCGACAGGCTCATCAAGAACAATCCCAGGCCGTTCGATCTCGACGCGATGAAGCGTCTTGTAAGAGCAGCTTACGACGGCGACCTCGCCGCCTCCGCAATTTGAACATCGAGGAAAAACTCATGACCATTGCCCAGCAGATCCATGCAACCCACCGCGAGATGCCGGACATCGACGCAGCCGCACGCGGGCTTTACATCGACGGGTCATGGCGACCGTCGCAGTCCGGTCGGCAAATAGATGTCGTCGACCCGTCGACTGGTGTCGTTCTCGCAGCTGTGCCTGATGCGACAATCGACGATGCCCAGGCATGCATCGATGCGGCAGCGGCGTCCGCGCCTGCCTGGCGTGCCACCCCACCCCGCAAGCGATCCGAGGTCCTGCGACGCTGCTTTGAACTCATGGTCGAACGCTCGGAGATGCTGGCGACCCTGATCTCGATGGAGAACGGCAAGGCGTTGCGGGACGCGCGCGGCGAAGTCGCCTACGCAGCCGAATTCTTCCGCTGGAACGCCGAAGAGGCAGTACGCATCACCGGAGAGTTCGGTATTGCACCGTCCGGCACGAACCGCATCATCGTGGATTATCAGCCGATCGGGATCTGCCTGATGATCACGCCCTGGAACTTCCCGGCAGCAATGGCAACCCGCAAGATCGCCCCTGCCCTGGCGGCGGGCTGTACGGTCATCCTCAAGCCTGCCAGCGAAACGCCTCTCACGGCCTACGCGCTTGCGGCAATCTACGAAGAGGCTGGCGTGCCGAAGGGTGTCGTCAACGTTCTGACAACTACTAATCCTGGATCGATGACGGCACATGTCCTGGCCGATCCGCGTGTCCGGAAGCTCTCCTTCACGGGATCGACAGGCGTCGGCAAACAACTGCTCGCAGAGGCAGCGAAGCATGTCATCTCGTGCTCAATGGAACTCGGCGGCAATGCGCCCTTCGTGGTTTTCGATGATGCCGATCTCGATGCCGCGCTCAACGGGGCAATGATCGCCAAGATGCGCAATGCGGGCGAAGCATGTACGGCGGCAAACCGCTTCTACGTGCAGTCGGGCATCTATGAAGCATTCGCCGAAGGATTGACCAGGCGTATGGCGGCATTGAACGTCGGTCCGGGCATCAACGCCGAGACCGACTGCGGCCCGATGATTACTCGCAAGGCAGTCGAAAAGATCAGCCGCCTGGTTGACGATTCGAAAGCCAAGGGCGCGCGCGTTCTATGCGGCGGTGAAACGCCGTCCGGGTCTGGTTTCTTCTACCCGCCGACTGTCCTTGCCGACGTCCCGGTAAACTCCGAGATGATGTCGGAGGAGATTTTCGGTCCCGTTGCACCGCTTTACCGTTTCCAAGACGAGGAGGAAGCCGTAGCGCGGGCCAACGATACGGAATATGGGCTTGCGGCCTATGTGTACACCCGTGACCTTGCACGCGGCCTGCGCGTTTCTTCCGCCATCGAAGCAGGTATGATCGCCCTCAATCGAGGTCTGGTCTCCGATCCGGCAGCGCCGTTCGGCGGCGTAAAGCAGAGCGGGCTGGGGCGCGAGGGCGGACAGCACCATGGCATTGCCGAATTCATGGAAGCCAAATATATCGCTACGAGTTTCTGAAGCGGGGGGCTTTTATGGAAACCGACCCATTCCGGATCCGCGACCATGTCGCGGATTTCGATGCGATTGTCGATGAAATCGTCGCGGCCAGTGCGAGGTCGCGCGAAACCTTGCCTATGATTGCGGACGTCGCATATGGCGATGGACCTGATGAAACGGTGGACATCTTCTTTCCAAAGGGGCCGCGTGAGAACCTTCCTGTCCACCTGTTTATCCACGGCGGCTATTGGCGAATGTTCTCGAAGCGAGACTACTCTTGCATCGCCAACACCGTCACTTTGGCCGGCGCAATCGCCGTGATCGTCGACTATTCGCTCATGCCGGGACAGCGGATGAACGTGATTGTCGATCAGGTCGTCCGTGCTAAGCGATGGGTGATCGAGTGTATCGCAGATTATGGAGGCAACCCGTCATGTCTTTCTGTCAGCGGGCACTCCGCCGGCGCACATCTGGCGACATTCATGTTCGAAGAAAGCGAAAAAGCTTCTTCTGTTCAGGGTGCTCTTTTGCTCGGCGGCCTTTATGATCTTGCGCCGCTGCAACAATCCTTTTTGCAAAGTGAGATAGCGCTGACCGAGGACGAGGTGTCTCGCTTCACACCCCTTCTCCGGCGCCATGATGGGAATTGTAACGTCGTCCTGGCTGTCGGTGAAGACGAAACGCTTCCCTTTCATGAGCAAGCGAATGCTTTCGATAACCGCCTTGCAGCCCAAGGCCTCTCGGTATCATCCAAAATCATAGCTGGTCGTAATCATATGAACTCCGTCCGCGACCTGGGAGTGCCGGGAACCGAGGCGGGAGAGCTTCTGATGAGCCTTATAACTGGTGACACATGATCACCCGCCAATGTTTGAGTAGACGGATGTCAGTCGGCTCTTATAAGAGCGACCGTCCCCAAATGAAAGCGGACGGATGTGCACCGCGGGTTCAACAGCTTTTTCGCTGAACGGGGCACAACCCTGACGACGACCGCATCGCCTAGGCAGACCCAAGCGACGACGCTACCGGTAACCTCTCAGTGCCTCGTCGATTCGGCGAATTATCCTACGCCGGACCGTGTTGCCGCAACCATCGTGGCCCCTGTCCCCAGCCCCGCAACCTGGACGGCGCCCTGAAGGCGGTCTGGATTTCGGCAGCGTAGCTTCTTCGCCCTCTCTGCTGGCAAAATCGATCACGGTGGTGCTGGCCTTCAGGTAGGTGCGGCTTGTTGCGCCGGCTGCGAAGGTCACTCACCCGAAAGAAGATATCTCACGGGGAGGGAGATCGATGAATGAAGCTGATTTCTTAAATATGGACCGAGAAGCCGCAGCTTGTGCTGCCGAGAGTGAACCACTGCAGCCATCGCCCGCGTCGTTGCAGCTATTCCGCCTTTCTTATCAAGCAAGGAATTGTTGCCGTCGGCGAAATCCAGATAGGCATCAAGCTTATCTAGCAATCTCGAAGACGTCAGCGTTGTCCTGAACGTCACGGAAGCCTTTGTAAGCAGCACGCATCAACATGCTAACATGCGTCCAATAGCAATATTCGATTTCCGCGATCAGTGTCGACCGCGACCAGACGACGTTACGGCGCAGTCCATCGTATTCGACGCTTCTCGTCCGCAGCTGGTCGAGCACAGGATTCAAGGCATGAGCGCTGATCCCAAGAAGGACGAAACGGCCGGAGGTGCAGTATCTCATGCATGTCCGGCCGTCCTGGGCGCTGTCGCGGCCGTCCGACCTAGGCCGACCCGGTGATCGCGATTTCCTAAGGCGTTTGTACCCCGGGGGCACGGGAAGAGCAAGCTGTCGCCTCGTGATGGCGGGCTCATTCCCCCCTTCAGCGAGCTGACCCCATGTCATCACCGTCCTTGGTGACCAAGTTGTATCCTTCAGCGCATCGTTGACGACCTCGATGACATCCGACTGAGGCCGCGGTTTGCTGATAGCCACTTGTTGGTGCGCCCTGTCGGACCATGCACATTCGAAGAATAGATGATGGCTCTGCACTCAGGATGGCTGAACGAGGACGCCGCCGAGTGGTGGGGACTGTTTCTCGAATTGCCTCACTCAGCGATATTGGTCAGCCGCGGTTTCAACCGGGTTAGGCGCCGACGAATCCTTAAAGTCAATGATCGGTCGGATTTTATCGAATCCTTTCCCTGGACCTTAATGGCCGTGCCGATATGGGACAGACATGCACGCATATGGAGTAGCGGGAATGGATCTGGAAGCATTCGGGGCAGCGAAAAACAAAATCATGTCGTTGCAGCGGGACATGATTGGCCTGGCAATGCGGATGTCCGACGCCTTCGACGATCTCGAGAAAGCAGCACCTCTCAAGGAGGTTCGCGAGCAGCTTCGCGTCGAGTGCGGTCTGGCTCCTTCCGACATCAGGTTCTTTGCCGGGCTGCGCGCCAAGCTCGACGGACGTCTTTCGAAGAACGCCCGCAAGCGCCTTTCGCTTTCCTCGATGCGCTCACTTGCAGCGGCCAGTGCCGAAACGCGTGAAATCGCGTTTGCGACGATTGCCGCGGGATCGGTAGTTACGTCAGCTGACGTCTCCAAGATCCGTAACCGCCTTCGCCGGGATCGTACTTCATTACACGCCCAGTGGGAGACGAAGCGCTCGCGGATGGTTGCCCGCGCAGTCTCCGCAAAGGCGTTGGTGGCCGTTGAAGCGCTCGATGAGCGCGTCGCTAAACTGATGAGGGGACTCTATGATCTGCACCCCGAACGGAGCCTTGAAGATTACGAACGCCTGAAACGCGTTCGCATGAAGTCTGCGAATGGGATACTGGCAGACTTCGATCGGCTGTTTGGCAGCGATCAACTCGCTGCCGCCGATTGGATCAACCTGGATGAAGACGATCCCGCTCGTCGTTTTGGCCGCGCCCGCCACGCGCTGCAGTACCTTGCGCGCGGCCAGTTCGGTCGAGGCCACACGGCCTTCGGCGAAGAAGGCGACGGAGAGCGGCATGAATTGGTCAACGCGCTTTCAGTGCTGTCCGGCGTGATTGGCCGTCTCCCTCTTCATACACGACCCCGCAATAGCAACAGAAAGCTTCGGATATCCGCGCCACGCCGCCTGACCGCCGTCGAACTCTGCGCGGGCGCTGGCGGGATGCTTCTCGGCATGCACGCTTCCGGTTTCGACCATCTCGCAGCCGTAGAGATGAATCCGAAGGCCGCCGCCACGCTTCGCCGCAATATGCCCTCGCTCAATGTGCTCGAAGCCGATATCCGCAATGTCGACTTCACCCAATATCGTGGCGTGGACGTCGTTGTCGGAGGTCTGCCCTGCCAACCCTATTCGATCCTCGGAGCTAGGAAGGGCGAGGACGACGACCGCGAGTTGTTCCTTTCCGGTGTCCGCGCAGTCCGCGAGATGATGCCAAGGATGTTCGCGTTCCAAAACGTATCGGGCTTCGCGCAGGTGACCCATGCCCGCTACCGAAACGTTTTGATCCGACTTTTCGGGCGCGCGGGCTATGACGTTCAGATCGTAAAGCTCGACGCGCAGGATTGGGGAGTCCCGCAGAGACGTGAGAGGATCATCGTCGTCGGGATACGCAAGAGTGAAGAGATTCGAACGTTCCGGCTCCCCGAGCATTCGCCGGATTTTCGCTTGAACATCGGCGATGCCTTGCTTGATTTGATGGGAGCAAACGGTTGGGTCGGCGCCAAGGGCTGGGCAGAACGGCGTCGATCGACGAACGTGCTGCGCGACGGAGCCATCGACCGCGGTGTGGTAACGCCCACCCTGGTTGGCTACAGGAGCAACGCGCCCCGCAACTTCTCGAACGCCTGGAAGACGATCGAAATCGACGCCGGCCGTAGGCCGCAAAAGGCTCCGACAGCAACCGAAGCGGCGGCGCCAGGTTTCATGCCCGGCCTAACCGAGCGTATGCGCGCAAGGATCCAAGGCTTCCCCGACGAGTGGTTGTTCGAGGGCTCCTTAGGCCATCGGGATCAGCAAATTGCGAATGCGTTCCCTCCCCGCGCGGCGCAGGCAGTCGGATTGGCTCTTTATTCCGCGCTTGAGGATATCGACTTCGATATCGATGTGGTTATGCGAGCTCCGTTATATCGCAGCAATTCGACGTCCGCTCCGAAGAGAATGACTGTCTCGACACCATCGATGCAAACGCCGGACGTGGATCTGACGGAATGGAAACATCCTATCCTGGACCGGGTTTAGATATGAACCACTATGACGCGATTTTCAGAGGTCCTTGCGCCGTCACGAGCAGGATTCATGTTGGCGAGCAACCGGACGGGTGGCACAAGCGCGAGGATGTCAGTCGCCTCCACCGGTCTGCCCAGACGTCTGGCCTTACGCCTGGCGTCGGCTATACATACTGCGTAAGGGCGGCGCCAGAGCGCCCGACCCTGGAAATCGCGACCGTGCGAAGATCCTCCGTTGCGATAGGCTCATCACCCAAGTGAAGCCGTGCAATTTGCGCCGCCCTTGTTTCGAGATCCGGAAGCTCCAATGCACAATGGCGATCTAGTCGACCCGGCCTTCGAAGCGCCGGATCGACTTTGTCGGGATAGTTCGTAGCCCCTATAACGGCGACGCCAATCCGGCCCGCGGATCCTTCGAGGAGCTCAAGCAGCGCGTTGACCACTTCAATGTTGTATTTAGCGTTGTGACCGGAAAAGGCGCCTCTGTCCCCGGTAGAGTCGATCTCGTCGATCAGTTTGAAGTCCGTGGATCAAGCAATCTTCTTCGCGGCATGTGCACTGCCCCAGAGGGAACCTGGGTTGACCCGGTCAGGGTAGATCGCCAGCATCTTGTCGTAAAGTTCCTCCGCTGTCTCTGTCTCCCGGTCAAGTCTGTCGAAGTCGAGGATGTAGCGCCGTGTGGCTTCAATATGTGCCGGACTGTTGTCAGGTTCGAGCGGACCATGCCCCACAATGACGGTTTTAGGGTTAAGCGATGCCGCCTTCTCAAGAGCCGCGAGCCAAGCTTGGCGGCCTGCTCTATCCGTTTCCACTAGAAAAGCATGGGTCTCGTTGTAAACAACGTCTCCGGCGATGAGGAGGTCGAGCGAAGGGATATAGAGGCCTGTGGTGTCGTCCGTGTCCGTGTGTCCCATGTCGACGACCTGGAGTTCATGTCCCTCTAGCTCGAACGCATGACCCGTCATGCTCTGCGCCACGGTGAGATGTTCGGGCACCAGTCCCGGAAAGCGACGCTTCCAGTTGCGCTCAAGTTCTTCAGGGGAAGACGTCGCGCGCATGGCTGCTACGACATTAGGCATAGCTTTGGCTTCTGCATCAGGGAAGCGACTGAGCAGCATTGTCAGCCCGAAAAAATGGTCAGGATGCGCGTGGGTGCAATAGATCATTCGCAAGGTCTTACCTTTGGAGTCGATCCAGTCGGCAAGCTCTGCATTGTGGACATCGCTGAGGAACGTATCCACTAGCACGGCTTCATGCTTTCCTGAAATTAACGTAACGGTATTGGCCACCCAAGTCAGTTCTTCCTTGCCTGGCGGGACACCCTGTGTCGCACTGGCCCGCTTCCGAATGAACAGTTCCCACTGAAGCTCAGATTGGTTATGGGCATCGGTCATGTACCAGCTCCGTTCGAGTAAGGTGTTAAAGGGTTGCATCGGCTGAACGTCTGCTAGCTGCGGAACGCAGCCAAGTGGCTACCCTGGCGAGAATGGCTCGCAGGACGGTGTACCCGATATCATTGGTCACCAAGTGAGCTTCGATTTGCATGTGCCTATCAAACGCATGAAGACGCGTTGGAGGCCGCATCGCCGATACCTTGACGAAATGCGAAACACTAGCGGAGACGGCGGCATCGATGAGGGCAACCTCATTTCGCGCCTGATGCGGAGAAGCTCCCTGCAGACGGTCCGTGGCTTCAGGTGCCTTCGCAAGCGTCTCCGGATCATCGAAATCCACCAAGACTCGATCCAAGCCCCTCGGCAGCCGCTCCGAGTTTGAGTCGCACGTAAGCTCCTTCACGTGCACTGGTTTGACGAGAAGCCACTTCCCCAGATGGCGTCCGATTCGACCAGTCGCTCCCGCTACCCCGATGACGGGTTGCCCACTCTTTTGGAAATGATGATCTACCATCATTCCGACCCCTTTTGGTGTCACCGCAATCAACCGCTACCCTGCGCAGCGCTGCCAGCGTCGCGCCAGCACTAAGTAGCGAGGGCCTTCACAAGAAAATAGTAAGATTCGGCCTTTGAGGAGATTAGTGATCGTTCTAGTCGTCCTGAGCGTGGGGCTCGTCCGATTGGTTTGGATTTAGTTTACATGACGCCACCGTTGCTGTCCCCAGTGCGCTACCGGCGGGCAGACGACGCTTCGGTGTCATTAGTCAGTTGGGAGTGGCTCTAACGTGTCATGCGGTGCCCGTAAGCTACAACTGAACTGACGTTCCCTTCAGTGGATGCTCAAACGCTTCGAGCAAGATGCGTCGCTACACATCTAGGCAACCCTGATGGGCAGGGTGAATTCGAAGCGGCAACCCGGCACTCCTGCCTGCGCCAGACGCATTTGACCACCGTGGCTCTCGACGATGGTGCGGCAGATCGAAAGCCCCATACCCATGCCGTTGATCTTAGTAGTTTCGAACGGCCGGAAAATGTTCTCGGCACGGTCTAAAGAAACGCCAGGCCCGTTGTCGTTCAACCCGATGGTCATGAATTCATCATTCAACGCAACGTCAATGGTGAGAGTTCTGTCCCTGTCCGGCGTTTCTCTCATCGCCTCGATGGCGTTGAGAATGAGATTTACGAAGACCTGTTGCAGCTGGACGCGGTCCACTGGTATCGCCGGAATTCCGTCGGGAATTTCAAGCTTGAGCACGACCTTGTTCTTCTGGAGTTCTCCACGCGTCAGGGAAATGACATCGCCTACCAGCTCGGCCATGGCGATCGGCTCGACCAAGCCCATCTCCTTCCTGAACATCTTGCGAATTCTGGTGAATATCTCGCTGGCACGTCTGCTATCGTCTATGACGTTCTTCAGGCTTTCTCTCGCCTTGACCACATCGGGCGTCGCCTTCGACAGCCAGCGCAGGGCGGCTCCGCCGCTTGCGACGATCCCCGTCAACGGCTGGTTAACTTCGTGTGCTATCGAGGCGGCAAGCTCGCCCATCGTCGTCGCGCGGGTGACATGCTCGAGTTCCGCTTGGACCTCTCTCAAGTGTGCCGCGCTTCTCAAGAGTTCGGTCTCGACCCGCTTGCGCTCGGTGATGTCCATCGTCGTTCCGACATAACCCGTCACGTCGCCTGACACCCCGGTCACGGCACGCCCGGTGGACAGCAGCTGGATGACGTTTCCGTCCGGAAGTGTCGCTTGGTATTCGAACTGGAAATCCCTTTTCTCGGCAACCGCTTCCCGCATGGAATTCTTCACGATGGCGGCCTCTTCAGGAAGCATTCTCGCAAGCATGTCAGCCACCGTTCCTCCGACCTCGGAGACGTGGTAGCCGAAGATGTTGCCGTGCTCCTCGGACCATTCAAGCTTGTCTGTCGACACGTTCCAGGCCCAGCTACCCGTGTGCGAAATGCGCTGTCCTTCCGCCAGCATGGCCTCGCTTTTCTTGAGCGCGTCCTCGGAGAGTTTGCGTTCTAGGACGAAGCTCGCGAGCTGGGTGAAGCGGTCGATGGCCTGCCGTTCGCGATCTCCTACGGAGCGGGGCGTGTTTGAATAGACGGCGACCGTGCCTAATACCGACCCGCGACCAGACATTATTGGAGTTGACCAGCAAGCCTTGAAACCGAAACGATCAATAAGATCGCGCGCGCAATCCCAACGGGGGTCAATATCGACGTTGTCGACCCACACTGGCTCTTGCCGGAAAGCAGCTGTTCCGCAAGACCCGAACTCGGGCCCGACGGGAATTCCACACACTGCCTCGCTGAAACCTTCCGGCATCTTATGCCCACCGCCCGGTTGCAGCGTACGTCCCTCTTCGTCTTGAAGCATGACGGTTACAAACGAAGCATCCGTGAGCACAAGCAGCGTCTGGCAGAGGGAATCCAGAATTGTCGAAAGCGGCTGTTCGGTTGTCATCATCTCGAAAGACCGCTTCTCCCCCGCCAGAAGGATTTCAGCTCTCTTGAGGTCGTCGATGTCACTCTCGGCGCCATAACATCTCACGATCCGTCCTGTGGCGTCGCAGTGGGGCTTCGCTCTGACGATGAACCATCGATACTCGCCATCGTGCCGCCGCTTTCGGGCCTCAAGCCCGCTCATCTCGCGCTTGGTGACGATGCGGTGCCATGTGGCTGCCGACTCCGCCCGGTCGTCGGGATGAAAGACATACTTCCAGCCGCCGTTACACGCTTGCTCGGGAGTCAGCCCGGTGTATTTGTACCATTCCTTGTTGAACCATTCGTTTGCCCCGTTGGCATCGGCACTCCAAGTCATCGAGGGCATGGTATCGTTCGCCATCCGGAGCTCGTGCTCGCGTTCGGCGAGATCGGCTTTCTCCATCTCCAGTTCTGCAAACAGCTTTGCGTTGTCGAGCGCGATTGCAGCATGCGGCGCGATTGCCATCAGCATAGAGAGAGCGTCTTGTCCGGATTGCCCCTCCTCCCGAATGCTCGAAAGATGAAGAATGCCGATTAGTCGCGACTTCTTCACGAGTGGGAAAAAGTGACCACCATGGCGGGAAAGCCCTTCACCCTCGACACCAGATCCGAAGGTTGCGCCACCTTTTGCCGACAGGGGTTCCAGCGTCCTTGTTACCTCAAGGATAGCGGGTCTGAAAAACGCTTCTTCTGTATCCAGCTTGCGCTCGACAACAAGGTTTACTTCGGCGCCTTGGCGGGCTCCGGTAGCGGTGGTCAAGACTTCGTGGTTGTCCACTTCGATCAGCGTCGCCTTTTCCGCTCCGGATATATCCATCGCCGTTTTGAGGATGACCTCGACGAGTGGACCGTAGCCGATGGTGGCAGACATGCTCTGCGAAACCTCAAGAACGGTTTCCAAGTGACCGCGTTCGCCGACTATCGGCGACCGCCTCTGGACCTCGCTCGCCAAGAGCTCGGAATAGGTGCTTTCGAGCTGCGCGACTTTGCCCCTAGCTTCCCACCGGAGATAGCAATCTCTTGACCTCATGAGATGGGATTTCGCCGACTGTTCCATACCGGATGCCCGATAGAACCGCCCGGCGACCTCGCATGCCATCGCCTCGTCGGCAAGCAGGCCGAACCGCGCCGCGGCATCGATCGCCTGCTCGTAAAGACGCTCGGCTCGCTTCGAGTCGCCGTCAATCCGGGCGAGCTCGGCAAGAGCGAGTAAGCGCTTGCTCTGGAATGTCTCGGGGCATGTTTCCGCCCACCGGGCAAGCCAATCCACGTGGCCGACGATCACGGCTCTTGTCTCGGCGCCATTCTTGAACACCGCAGCGAGTGCCAGCGCTGCGAGTAAGTGATAACTAGCTAGCTGGAGGTGTCCGGTGCATGCCCAAACAAGGCCGGAAATTCGCCCTACCGCGTCCGCGGCCTTATCGAAATCGCAGTAGATAAAGGACGTGTGAGCCTTCAGGATCCAGTAGAAACAGATGTAGGTCGGCGTCTGCTCTGGCACGAATTTGGCTTCGAAAGCGCGGGCGTCGAAGCCATCGCGGTTGAATATGTCTTCGGCTCCGGGTCCGGTCATCATCGTCGCCACGAAGGCTCTCTGCGAGTGTAAAGCCATCAGCGGAGCTGAAAAGCTCGCTTTTTCCACGAATCCTTCGGAACTGTCGAGCTCTGCCGAAACGTCGACAAGGCTGTCGCCTTGAGCCAATCTGTAGGTGACGATGCGTACCCGTGCGTAACAGGCGTAGGGGATGTCTTCGCTAACAGCGGCAGCCGCTATGCACGATCTTGTCAGCTCTATGACCGCTCGCAGGGGACGGGCCCATACTGCGACAAGTTCGACGTAGCTAATTGCCTTGACTTCGTGCTCCCAGAAGCTGTGAACGTTCACCAGGTTTCGCGCGGCCTCGCAGAACTTCAGACCGTCTTGATAGCGACCGAAGTGATTGCTGAGAAAAAAACCGAACAGACCGAAAGCGAGTACGGCCGCTTTTGTGATGCCGTGGTCGAGGGTCAGGTTGACCATATGGCTGAGCGTGACGCCCAGCAGCCTTTCGTCTGTCAACTGCGCGGAATTCGTCATGGCAGAGAGGACACTGATCACCGCCTCCACCTCTGGGTTTTCCATCTTAGGGAGATAGACGAGTTCTTCTACAGGCCTTCCATATAGTCGCTCCCACACGCTGATGGTGGCGGTCTCAAGATCGATTTGGTCTGGCCGGAGCGGGATGTCGAGGCCTAACTCTTTCAAGCACGTCAGACCTGCGGCGACACTTTCGGGAACCTCCGATCTACGAAGATGCCAATCTATCTTCAGACAGCAAATCTCGGCCTTTTCAACCTTTGTCTCGGCCAATGCCGACGCACGCAGAATATGTCGCTCGGATGCCGTGAGATCAGCGGCAGCCAGGCGGCGTTTAGCCGCGTTCAACGCCGTGTAAAAGCTCCCATGACCTTTGGCGTCGGTGGTAACCGCATTACGATCGCCCGGTTGACTGGAAATTTTGACTTGGGATGACATCCGTTCGCTCTATGACCATACTTTCAAGCCGAAGCTGATATTGTTTTGGCACCGATGCTTGCGATTGGGAACCGTGCTTGTTTGATCCTAAGAGGAAAATGCTCGTAGCAACCGGGAAGCAAATCAGTCCGTCATCCCCGCCAGCGCCACCTAAACGCCAATGCGGCGACACCGAGAACCAAGACGCTCGCGGCACAGATGGCCAGTAGCCAGCCAACGCTGCCCACAGCGACTACGGCGCGGAAACCTTTTCCATCAGTGATCGCCTCGCCCGCCTTCACCTTGCCCCGGAACAGGATAGGACCACGTGGTTTAGGCAAGAATGAGGGGATGATGAAGCGAGCGTCGACCAGCGCAAATCCGAGGCTCCGCCGCATTCCATATCGCTATGTCTGATCGCGACCAGGCACTTCCGCCACACACCTCACGAGTTCGTCCGGATCAATTGGCTTATTGAGGAAATGCACTGCTCCATTCTCAAGCGCTCTGGCTCTCGTGACATCATCGTCATGCGAGGTCACGAAAATAATCGGCAGAGTACACTTTTCTCGCTTGAGCAGTGCCTGAAGCTCCAGGCCGCTCAATCCCGGAAGCCGTTGGTCGAGAATAAGACACTCGACTTCGCTCTGGCAGTTTGAGGCGATGAACTCCTCGGCAGAAGCGAAAGCCCTGACCTCGTATCCATAGGACGACATCAAGTCCGCATACGCGATCCGGATTCCGTCATCGTCCTCAACTATGGCGATCGTCAGCAATTCATTTGGCTCCGATAGCCCTTCTAGGAAAAGCCGCAAAGGCTTTCCGGCATTGTTATAGCGCAGCGCAGTCCGGGCTCAGCCGTTCAACTAAAACTACCCAAGATAACGGCGGTCGAACCTGACACATAATGCTTTGGAGCCTACGAGCTTAGAGGTGAACGCACGGACCCGATTTCTGGAACTCAACCCACACGAGTTCCATCCGCCTGACCCGATTGTTCGGGCTATTCTATCAGAACCGATATCCCAGTCCACCTAGCTCTAGGTATAGAGGAGAGAGGAGAGAGGAGAGACGAGAGACGACGAGAGAGGAGAGAGGAGAGAGGAGAGAGGAGAGAGGAAAATCCGACGTGCGCGATGGTACAATAAAGATCGGCGTCGGCGTCGTACTCTGCTTCCATCGAGCCAATTGGCATGACCAAGAAACGACCGAAAGCCCGCGCCAATAGGGCCGCCGGAAATGGGAGCATGAAAAATGGATGATACCAAGACAATCGGGAGCTTCTCTGGGAGCTTCAAAATCGGCGAGTTTGTTGTAAACAGGCTGGGGTTTGGTTCCATGCGCCTCACAGGTCGCGGGGTCTGGGGTCCTCCGGCAGACCGTCAACAGGCGCTGGCTACCCTTCGCCGAGCGCCTGAACTAGGCGTGAACTTCATAGACACCGCGGATTCGTATGGTCCGGACGTCGCGGAAGAACTGATCGGAGAAGCTCTGGCAGGTCGCCGCGATATCCTGGTTGCTACCAAGGCAGGACTTCGGCGGCCGGGCCCCGATCAGTGGATGCCGCACGGTCGGCCCGAATATCTTGTCGAGCGTGCAAAGAGCAGTCTCAAGAAGCTCCGGGTCGAACAGATCGGACTGTGGCAGCTGCACCGGATCGATCCGCGCGTCCCCATGCAGGATCAATTCGGCGCCATCCAACAGCTCCTCAACGAAGGCGTGATTGCCATCGCGGGTCTAAGCGAGGTTTCGGTCTCCGAGATCGAGATCGCCTCACGCTACTTCAAGGTCGCCACGGTCCAGAACCGCTACAATCTCGTCGACCGCGGAAGCAAGGACGTTCTCAGCTACTGCGAAAGCAATGGTATCGGCTTCATTCCCTGGTTTCCCCTTGCCGCGGGCGATCTCGTTCGCCCGGGGGGCGTTCTCGATGCGCTCGCGAAGCAACATTTCGCGACACCGGGTCAGATCGCGCTTGCATGGATGCTCAAGCGCAGCCCGGTCATGCTACCGATCCCAGGAACCTCAAAGGTCGACCACCTCGAGCAGAACGTGGCAGCGGCCCGTCTCCAGCTTTCCGACGACGAATTCCGGGAACTGGACCAAAGCGTCCGCTGAAGGAAGCGTAGCGTTCAAGCTGCTGGCCGTGAACGACGCGGCCGTCTCACACAAACTCCCTTCGTTCTGCTGCGGGCTCACCGTTGCCTGAAACCGTCTCCCCGCGCTGCCGCCCTGTAAAAAACTATGAGGACCTGAAATGACCGCCACTCTCGAAACCGCAGTAACCGAATTTGTGGACGTGCAAGGTGCCAGGCTTGCTTACCGCCGGATCGGGCATCGATACGCAAGAAAACTGGTACTTCTGCAGCATTTTACCGGAACCATTGACGACTGGGATCCCGCCGTTGTCAACGCTCTCGCAGAGGTTAGCGAAGTGTTCGTGTTAGACAATGCTGGGGTCGGCGCTTCCGGCGGCACCACGCCCGACAACGTCGAGGACATGGCAGGATTTGCGGAAGGTTTCATTACCGCGCTCGGCTTAGGTGAGGTCGATCTTCTGGGTTTCTCCCTGGGAGGTTTCCTCGCGCAAGTGATGGCGGCTCGGCGACACGTCGCGATCGGCAGGATGGTGGTAGCAGGCAGTGCGCCAATGGGAGGCGAGGAGCACCTCCTCAAGGTCGTGGCTGAAGCCTTCGAGAGGAAGGCTTCCGACGTTCGCTTACCATTGTTTTTTACACCATCGGACAGGAGCCAATCTGCGGGCAAAGCCTTTGTTGAGAGAGCGCTGGCACGCACGCATGACCGCGATCCTGACAAGGGAGATTCTGTTAGTGTCCCACAAGCAAAGGCAATCATCAGCTGGTGCGCCCAACCGGATCCTGACCACCAAGCAATGAAGGCCATCAAGACCCCCACGCTCATTGTGCATGGTAGCGACGACACAATGTTCCCGTCGGACAACGCCTACGCGATGTTCAAAAACATACCGGACGCGACGCTGGTTCTCTATCCGGATTCAGGACATGGCGCGCTTTTCCAGCAACCAGAAACATTCGTGGCGCATGTCAAAACCTTCCTCGAACTCTAACACAGAAACTAAAAGGACAATGCAATGAACTCGCTTGTAAGCAACATCCTCGACGCCCATGGCGGCCTCGAACAATGGAAAAAGTTCTCCTTTCTCAAGGCTCGCCTTGTACAGGGCGGCGCACTGTGGACCCTAAAGGGGCAGCCGACGACTCTTTCCGAGACCAGCGTCACCGTTGACCTGGTTAGAGAGTGGGCGTCCCATTCGCCCTTTGGGGCCGAGGCAAAGGCGTCGAGTTTCGAGCCCGGCAGGGTTGCTCTGAGCAACGCTCAAGGCAAAATTCTCGAAGAACTTCGCGATCCACGTTTGTCTTTCGCGGGGCATACCCTGGAGACGCCGTGGAGCGAGCTCCAGCTCGCCTATTTTGCGGGCATCGCGATGTGGACGTATCTCAATATGCCGTTTCTGCTTGTCCGCGACGGCGTGGTGGTCGAAGAGCTGCCGGATTGGTCCGAGAAGGGCGAAATCTGGCACAGACTCAAGATCACGTTTCCGGACGACATCGCGACGCACAGCACTGTCCAGACGATCTACTTCGGTGACGACGGCCTCCTGAAGCGTCACGACTACGACGTCGAGATCGCTGGCAATACCCCAGGGGCTCACTACATCGACGCCTACACGGAAGTTCAGGGCATCAAGATTCCGACGAGCCGTCGCATTTTTCCGAGACAGCCGGACGGCCAGTCAATGGCCGAGCCGCTCGTGGTTTCTATCGACCTTCACGACATCCAGCTTTCTTGAGACAAGCGTCACCGGGCGGCGGTAACTCACCGCGCCCGGTGTTTCTCGTCAACGGCATCGCCGATACCCGGCAACTGCGGCGGTGAGCGGGATCAACAGACACACCGGAGTTTACCTATGACCGAGAGTTTCACGCTCCAAGAGGCCATCGCCGACAACATGATTGGGCTTGTCAACGCCGCCGACGGGATTGATAGGCGCTGCTTCGCCGAGTTTCTTGAGGCAGCCGCCCGAAGACAGGCGGAGCGCCTCACCGCAAAGAATGCTGCGAACACCGCTGAAACGCGCAAAGTGTCTAACGGCTACCCGGCTCAACGTTATCTCGATTTGTCTATCCCGGCACGGGTTCAGTAACTCGCTCAGTCTCTCCTAAGTCGCTCCACCCATAAAGAACATCTTCCTCCGCATGCCTAACCTGTCTCTAGGAATAGGTCGTGCCAAACCACAGTACAATTGTTCCCCGCCCGCAGTCGTATATCGATTGCATGAGGCAGCGTAGAACAGCGCTGTTTCAGGCTTCTACCCAAGGATCGATCGGACAAAATCCCGGATCGATGCGAAAGTGGGCACAGGTGGACAATGACGATCTTGCTGTTTGACGATTTCGAAATGGATACTCAAAGCCGAAGCCTCAAGCGTCGGGATAGAGAAGTTCGCATCGGATCGCGAGCTTTCGATATCTTGACAGCTCTGACCTCGAAACAGGGGCAGATCCTTTCCAAGGCCGAGTTGATGGAGGCCGCGTGGCCCGACACGCATGTTGAAGAGAGCTCCCTTCGCGTCAACATCGTCGCCCTTCGCAAAGTGTTGGATGGCGTCAATCCTGGTAGCATGATCGAGAATGTCGCCGGGCGCGGCTACACATTCACTCCGCCTGTTACAAAACTAGATGGCCACGAAAACCTCGGTTCCGCCTCTCGTATGCATCAGCCCGACGTGCTGCCAAACGCTTGCGCTCGCCTCGTCGGACGGGAGGACTTGATCGCGAGGTGGTCGGATAACATTGGTGCTGGCATTACGACCATCGTTGGACAAGGAGGGATTGGAAAGACCTCCATGGCGATCCAGATCGCGCGCTGCGTCCAAAATGCGTACGAGAGAGTCCAATTTGTAGACGTCGCCGATCGGGCAAATGACTCGCCGTGCCCACTGGCTTTGGCATTGAAAGCGCGTACCCTGACCTCCGGTATGCTCAGCCAAGCCATAGAAAGCTTTAGCGGGGAATCCGTACTCCTCATTATCGATGGATGCGACTGGTCGATCGATCGCGTCGCTTTGATTGCCGAGTCCATCGCCGACAGGAACTCCGACGCCGCAATTCTTGCCACTAGCCGGGAGCCTCTTGGAATCATCGGCGAAAACGTTCTTTACCTCCCTGGCCTTGCCGTTCCGGAAGCGGAACAGGAAATCGACGATCTGGCGGCATTCAGTGGAATTCAGCTCTTCGCCGAACGTGTTTCCATGGTTGCGGAAGAGTTCGCTATCGACGGTCCCGGTAACATTAAGCTCGCTGCGGACGTGGTGCGCATGACCGATGGCAATCCACTGGCTATCGAGCTCGCCGCCTCCCGCGTCGCGGACCTCGGCCTAGAATATCTGGTCGCTTCGCTTGATCGTCCTCTCAGAACGCTACGGCGGGGCAACCGGACAGCCCATCCACGCCAACAAACTCTCCGGGCAAGCATCGACTGGAGCTATGACTTGCTCGACAGTAAGATGCAGGCGCTTCTAGGCCTACTTTCCAGCTTCGGGGGCGAGTTCACCAGGGAACTCGCACGCGAACGATACGGATGTTACTTCGGACCGTCCGACTTCGAAGAGGCATTTGATGGCCTTGTCGTCAAATCGCTCGTCGATTCTCAACAGCGGGGCGGCAGCTATTCACTCCCTAGGTTGATCAGGGAATACGCGTTGGAAAAGCAGCGGATGAGTGCTGTCGGCTACCCCGCGGAGAAGATGGAGCACGTGGCTGCGGAATCCGCATATCGTCCTCCCTATCCGGCTCGAAATATCGCGCCGCAATCCAACCTTCTCGCACTCCAGCTAGTTGGCCAGGCCGCCTAATTTTTCAATTGATTTACGGGCTGCTGAGCAAGCAGCTCCGCCTTCTTGACCAAATCAGCGACCGACCGCGCTCGCATCTTCTTCATCAGGTTCGAGCGGTGGAGCTTTACGGTCACCATGCTAATCCCAAGCTGACCCGCAATCTGCTTGTTCATGTAACCGTTGACGACGGCGTTCATTACCTCGACCTCCCTTGGAGTGAGGCTCTCCCAAAGCTTTTCGATGTTCGCTCGCGATTGCGACTGCGCCCTTATCGTCTCGTCGCGTTTGATCGCGCCTGTTACCGCGTCAATCAAATCCTGCTCTCTGAAGGGTTTGGTGAGGAAGTCGATTGCCCCGGCTTTCATTGCCCTGACCGTCATGGGAATGTCCCCATGCCCCGTCACGACTACTATGGGCATCCTATTTCCAGCCTTCTGCAGGTCGGACTGGAAATCGAGACCACTTGCTCCAGAGAAACGTACGTCGAGCACGATGCAGCCCGGCGTATCGAGATTGTCGGCTTCAAGCAGCGCTTTGGGCGAATCGTATGCTACAGCGTTCAAATCCATTGAGCTGAATAGGTCGATGAGGGACACACGTACGGAATTGTCGTCATCGACGATACGAATAAGCGGGGATGATAACGACTTCTCTTGCACTGCGAGACCCTTGACCCTCATTGGTTCGCTTAGCCCTATACGGACTTCGCCGAAACTTGAACCGTGTGCACTAAGATTTAGCTCGGGACGTTCGCCGTTGCAATTCAGTAACGCGCTTTCATGCGTTGGAATTGCTTCGGAATAATGCTCCTATGCGCCGGTATCAGGGGCGCTCCGCGGCACCACTGATCTGGCTCCGAATAACTTCCAGGAAACTCAAACTTAACAACATTTCACATGCTCTAGCTCACATTTTCGGTGAAGGTGGGAAAAGGCTGCGCCCGGGTGTCCGCCCTCCGCTCGCACCGCTCGCCGACCGAGCTATCAGAAGCTGGTGGAAAGGCGGATGACATAACTTGCGCAAAACCGAAGCCTTATGATGGCAGTCATATAATTTTTGGCATTTATCGTATCGTATGGCGAGATGAGGCAATAATGAATCCAAATCCGCTCTTTCTGCCTCGGCACGAAGACACAGGCACTCAACATCGAGAATGCACAGTACTGCGGCGTCATGGCCTGGACAAAGCGCCTGCCTCAACGCGCCCGCGCCGACGCTCGGGTACGACATTGGTCGGTCCACTCTGTGATCGTCGGAAGATTGCGGCTTATCGTTGCAGCGAGGCTCGGACTGTTTTCCCCGTCCTGTCTGACTGTGAGCCAATCGGCCGCGTTTCGCGCCTAAATGGTTTCAAACGCTCACGCGTAGCGCCGCATTTTCCGGCGACGCACCTGATGGACAGCCGCGCTAACATCAGATGGATCGCGTTGGGGCGACGCCGGAAAGTGTGTGGACCCGGCTAAAATAATCGCTGCGGTCAGAATGCATCTATCTTGCGACTAATCCGAAAGGCATCCGCTATGTCGCTGCTGCAGTTCGACAATTACGAAATTGACATCGAACAACGCCGACTGACCGAGCATGGGCAACCGTTGCGACTTGGCGGTCGGGCCTTTGACATCCTGTCGACCCTTGTCTCGAGAGCGGGGGAAGTCGTGACGAAAGAGGAGCTGATCAGTCACGTCTGGCCGACAACCATCGTTGATGAAGGATCTCTACGTGTTCACCTCGTCGCTCTTAGGAAAACGCTGGGGGACCGTGCTAGACGTTATGTCGAAACAATCCCGGGTCGCGGCTACCTGTTCGCTGGGGATGTTCGGCAGATCCCGAGAGAAAATGACATCGTTGTAATGCCACAACTCGCATCCTCTCCTCTTGCTGGCAATCTACCAAGAATTCCGAAGAGGCTAGTCGGTAGAGAAGAATGCGTCCGATCTACTCTCGAACTGCTGGAGAGCGCCCGCCTCCTGACTCTGGTGGGACCTGGAGGTGTCGGCAAAACCGCCGTGGCCGTGGTCTGTGCCAACGTCCTCGCCGAAAGCAAACGCGTCGTGTTCTTGGACTTGGCAACACTAGCCGATGGAGACGCTCTTCTTTCTTCGCTCGCCACACACCTTGGGCTCAACACCTTCGGCGATGTCGTCCTCCCCGGGGTTCTCGCCGAGCTCTCGCGAACGGATACAGTGTTGTTCCTCGATGGTTGCGAAAGGGTTGTGGACGCTGCCGCGCACGCGGCGGAGACGATCTTACGGGAATCGACGACGACCCAGATCGTGACGACCACGCGCGAGCTGCTGAGAACTCCGATGGAAAAGGTGAGGCAAATTCCACCTTTGGAGTTTCCTTCCGACACAGAAAACTGCTCCGATATCGAAGCTTACCCGGCGGTTGAGCTTTTCCTATCCCTGGCAGCCTTGGCAGGCGACGGGGTGGACATCTCCCGACGGCAAGACCTCCAAATTGTTGGCGACATAGTTGGCAGCCTTGACGGCATCCCCTTGGCGATAGAACTGGCCGCGGCCCGCGTGTTCGAGATGGACCTGCCCACGCTTCACCGTTCGGTGGCCGACCCTATAGCCTTTCTGAGACGCGGGCGACGAACGGCTCCGCCACGTCAGCAAACAATGCGGGCCACCCTCGACTGGAGCTATTCCACACTCTCAGGTGACGAAAAGGAATTGCTTTTAAGGCTATCTATCTTCGCGGGCACATTTACAACGGATGCAGCCCTGTCCGTTTGGGAAAGCACGGACCGGGTCGATTCTTTCCACGACGCTTTCGATGGACTTTTCCTTAAGTCTTTCCTAGTGGCAACACAGCGGGGAGGAAGTTTCCGGCTGCTGTTGACGACACGCGACTACGCCCGCGAGAAACTTGATGAATCATCGTTTTCAATGTCCTGCAGGCAAGCGCATTCGGCATATTGCCTTGAGAGACCCCCCACAGCCACCGGAAAGCTTACGAGGCTGTCATAGAGGCCGTGGAATATCGAGAGGACGTCGCCGACGTGGCGGACGCCAGATCCGTGCTCTGACCACGGCCCTTGCAGCGTCATCCCTTCCGATTTGCTTCGAACAGGAACCATACGCGGCCCTCGGCCTCGTCCACCCAACCTTCAAGCAGGCTCGTCGTGGCGACATCCCGGTGCTCGGAGGTGAGATCGTGGACTTCTCGCATAATACCGATGAGCTGCTCGTTGTCGCTTTTGAGTTCGGCGAGCATGTCATCGGCGGTGACAAAATCGGCATCGTTGTCGAGCAGCCGCTGAAGGCGTGTCGCGTGGCCAACGGAACGGAGCGTCGTACCACCGATCTTCCTAGCGCGCTCGGCAATCGTGTCGGTCATTGCCATCAACTGTCCCGCCTGTTCATCGAGCATCAAGTGGTATTCCCGGAAATGCGGGCCAGAGAGATGCCAATGGAAATTCTTCGTCTTGAGGTATAGCGCGAACACGTCTGCAAGCAAGGCAGTGAGCGCTCCAGCGATATCTGATCGTGCGTTCTCACCGAGGTCGGTCGGGGTCTTCAAGGAAGCTTTGTGAAGCGCTTGGTCCATAGTGTTCTCCATTGGGTGCTGCGTGATAAAGACGCGCGGTAGCGCGACCTATTCAGGACCGGTGGAGTGTGCAGGTCGGAGAGCTCTAGTTATTGGACAATCGCGCCTTTCTGTCGGTGGAGCCCTAGTCAAGCCTGCGTCAAAATGGCCTCGCCAACAGCGTGCTTAAGCCGCTCTTCGGACATCTTGATGATGAGCGACAAAGAATGGATAAAGATGTATCCGACATTGCAGGGGGCGGCCGTTTGGGAGGCTGACTGGACGAGGGCACGTGTGTATGACTGAGCGGCTGCGAAGACCCCTGTTTCTGAGCTTAGCCATTGGCTTGTCGGCCGCGGTGTTCTGGGTCGACAGCATAGCGGAGTACGAGTCCTCGGTGGCAATACTATACCTTGCCGCACTTGTACTCGTGTCAGCCGTAGGCAATGCAAAAGAGGTCGCGCGCGCGGCGCAGGCATGTGCTGGGTTGACCTTTTTGTCATGGATCATCGTCCATGTGCAGGAACCGACTGCATCGAGCGTGCTGCGTTGCTTGTTTGCATGCATTGCCATCGGTGTGACGGCCGCTTTGCTCATTAGCAGAAAACGGCTCGAGGCGACCAAACAGGATTTGGAACGAAGCCGCGCAGAAGTCGATCTGTTTGCAAATTCAGTCCCCTATGTCCTTTGGAGGTCCAATCCGCGTGGCGAGATCGAGTATCTAAACGCTAGTTGGACCGCCGTAACTGGTTTGGATCGATGGACGGTGCTGGAAGGCCAACGGTATAATGACGTCGTTCATCCCGACGACATCCCAATACTCAGTGAGACGGTCTCCGCCGCCGTCGCGAACAGGACCGTTACGAACCTCAAGGTAAGAATCCGACAGGCCGATGGGTCATACCGCTGGATGCAAATCTATGACAACCCCGCCTACTCTCCCCTAACTGACCAAGTCGAACGCTTCGGCGGTCTATCCGACGTCCACGACGAGGTGGTCGCGAAGCAGGAGCTTCAGCAGGTCCGGGACGAGCTGGAGATCAGCAGGGCTGAACTCGTAAACTTCACGGACTCGGTTCCACAAATCCTGTGGCGCGCCGATTCACGAGGTGACATTGACTTCTTTAATCGCCGCTATACCGAGATCACTGGCAGAGATGTCCAGGCGACTATAGAGCAACAGAACCATGCGGACGACATCCACCCGGATGACCGAGAGCAGTTCGAGCTTCTCTTTGAGGCTGACGTCTTAAACCATACCGAGGTGCGCGCCACCTTCCGGCTGCGTCATGCGAATGGCGATTACCGATGGATGTCGTTAGTTGGACGGCCGGTTCAGTTCGGAGAAGGATCGGAGGAAGTCAGGTACTACGGGGGCATCTCCGACATTCATGACGAGGTCGCATCGCATCAGAAGGTCAAGGAACTCAACGAAACCCTCGAGCATCGGGTCGCCGAACGGACTTCCGAGCTTATGCGTACAGAGCAACGCTACGCGGGCCTATTCGACGTAAGCAATATGACCTTCGCGGAAATGGACTTCAGCGCCGCAGACGAGATACTGGACGCGATCAAGGAAGCGGGGGTCACCGATCTGCGAGCGTATATGTCGGCTCACCCGGATGAACTGGCGCGCACGCTGGGCGCTATCCGGACGACCAGGGTCAATGAAGCGCTGGCGCGGCTCATGGGATACGATAGTGTCGCCGATCTCATATCCAATCCTCCCGCACAGAACGCTGACGACGGTCCTGAAGTTCTTCTGCGCCAACTTGAAATGCACTTCTACGGCGTCAATCACATCGATGGGCATACCGTATTGGTCGGCAAAGGAGGGAGGCGGATTCCGGTATACTTCACCGTCACGCGCCTTGCAGACGGTCTTCATCTATCGAGCCATGTCGATCTCTCCGAGCGCGCTCGTATAGAGGAGATGCGGCAGGCAGCCCAGGCGGAAATGGCCCGCGCGAACCGGATCGCGACGGTCGGCGCGTTCTCGGCTTCGATCGCGCATGAACTTAATCAGCCCATAACCTCGATGGTGTTCGACGCCAAAACGGGCATTCGTATGATGTCCCGCGAGAAGCCCGACATGGAGGGAATCGATCGCATATTGCAGCGAATGGAAAAGAATGCGCTGCGCGTGGCGGGCATTGTCCAGCGGACACGTGAAAACCTCGTCGGCAGACGAAGGGAGCTCGGATGGATCGACCTCTATAGTCTCGCCATCGAAACACGCTATCTCATCCAGCACGATCTCCAAAGATCGCATGTCCAACTTGACGTCATCTGCGCTACGCCTGTGCCCGGAATCAAGGCCGACCCGATTGAACTGCAACAGGTCTTCGTGAACCTCGTCAGTAACGCGATCGACGCGATGCGTGGCCAAGCGGAATCGCGTCGCATCACAATAGAATTGATCGCCAGGGAAATGTCTGTGGGTGTTCGGGTCTCTGACACGGGGCCCGGCATACCCGAAGAGCATATCCAGAAGCTATTCGAGCCGTTCTTCACGACCAAGTCTACTGGAATAGGTATGGGGCTGGAAATCTGCCGCTCTGCCGTGGCGGCGATGGGTGGCCAGTTGACGGCTACAAATCTGGCCGAGGGCGGGGCATGCTTCAGCTTCGATCTTCCTTTCCCAGTCGAGCAGACCGTAGCGTCCTCCCCTTCCACCGACTTTGAAACCAAATAAGCTGCCATCGCAGCGGTTTCTTAGAACACTCTCCTCCAAACAGTGGCACAGTTTGCCGACCAACGGACGTCCGCGATGCGGTCGGCCTTTCCGTTGATTGGCTCCTGCTGTCTTCCTCACTACGGCGACCCAGGCCAAGCCGCCTCGGTCACGATAGGCTGGTTGAAGCGCACGCGATGCACCAGTGGCGTTATCCTTCTGCTGAGGTCCTCAAGCTCTTCGAAATACCGAGGGAGACCGAGTTGCTGTCGGGGGCGCCAGCAGTTCGGCGCCCCAAATCAGATCACTTCACGTTGCCAAAAAGCATATTCAGCCCCTCGGTGATTGTCGGATGGGCAAAGATTCCGTCCCGGAGTGCGGTGAACGGCAGTTTTCCGAGCATCGCCATCTGCACGACACTCATGACTTCTCCTGCATTAACCCCCAACATGCTGAAGCCAAGGATCTGATCGGTATCCTTCTCCACCAGCGCTTTCATGAAGCCCTTTCGCTGGGAGAGCGTGCGAGCGCGGGGTACAACATCCATCGGGAGACGGGCAATACGGTATTCCACGCCTTTAGAGCGGGCTTCGCTTTCGTTCAAGCCGACCCGGGCGTATTCTGGATCGACGAAA
The DNA here is from genome assembly GCF_019511525.1 of Rhizobium cauense. Lineage (GTDB taxonomy): Bacteria > Pseudomonadota > Alphaproteobacteria > Rhizobiales > Rhizobiaceae > Rhizobium > Rhizobium cauense. The sequence continues at coordinate 145,955 of NZ_JAEUAT010000016.1, forward strand.
ACGCAGTATGGGATCAGTCGCCCGTCTGTAGTCCGCTCGCCGCCCTTGAGCTGGCTCGATACGACCCGGTAGTCGTCGAGAGACGCATGGGTGAACATCGGCGTGCCCGCAACCTCCCCCATTGCCCAGACGCCTTCCGCTGTCGTTCTAAGCTTGTCATCGACCTCCACGAATCCGCGTGCGTCCAATTCCACACCTGCAAGATCAAGGCCGATCCGGTCCGTTCGCGGACGTCGGCCTGCGGCGACAAGGAGATGCGAACCCTTGAAAACGCGCCCGTCGGCAGCTGTGATGCTTACCGACTGTCCAGACTTTCCAGTCACTGTGGTGGCGCTGCAGTTCAACGCGACATTGACACCTTCCCCTTGAAGCACTTCGAGCAGCGCGTTACCGACGTCCTCGTCTTCTCTAGGCGCAAGACGGGCGCCCCTTTCGAGAATTGTGACCTCCGCGCCGAGACGGCGAAAGGCCTGGCCGAGTTCCATACCGATGTAGCCGCCGCCGAGAACAAGCAGGTGCGTCGGCATGTCGCCAAGCTGAAGTGCCTCGACGTGAGTGATAGGGTCGGCAGCCACAAGCCCGGGAACGTCTGGTATAGTGGCAGTTGTCCCGAGATTTATGTAGACCTTGTCGCCAGTCAAGGTTCTGACGCCATTTCCGGTTTCAACGGAGAGCGTCTTAGGCGATACAAAACGTCCCCAGCCAATCACTAGCTCAAAGCCGCTCGCATCGAAAATAGACTGATTGAAAGCGACCATTTCCGCAACAACACTGGCGGTACGGTTGCGCACGAGATCGAGGCTGGTGCGAACATTATCTGCCTCTGTGCCGTATTCTGAGGCCTTGCGGGTCGCATAGGCCACTTCGGCGCTGCGGATCAGCGCCTTGCTGGGAATACAGGCTATGTTGATGCACGACCCACCGATGAGGCCAGCTTCCACCACAGCTACGCGTTTGCCTGCTTTTGCCTGCTCCATGGCGAGTGTCTTACCCGCCTTGCCACCTCCGAAGACCAGTATGTCATAGGATTCTACTTGAGCCATTGTCGTCTCTCCTTTGGGTTTGTTATCCCGTTGAAGAAAATCAGCTGGCGTTCGCAAGTGATTGTAGAATCGTGCCCGTCACCCATATCGGCCTGATTTTTCGGATCATACGCACTGCACTCTGGTCACGCCACAGGAAACAGAACGGCGAAGTGGAGCCCTGATCCTGTAAGGCTATGTACCATCTTCCCACGCAACTGACGTTCGACTATCAATCGCATCAGCTTCGACCCTTCATTGGGTTCTGTTGAGCCATCCGGTTTCGGCCCCCCAATCTCTCGCCACCAGAGTCCCATCTCACCATCGCAACAGGTCCATTGGACCATAATCTGACCGGAGCCAACCGAAAGCGCTCCGTGCTTGAGAGCGTTGGTCGCGAGTTCATTAATAAGTAAACCCAATGCGGCCGCAATATTGGTGGCGACCTCGATACCGGGTCCTTCAACGACAATCCTCGAAGCACCGGGATCTTGGTATGGTAATAGTACGGCGGCCAGGAGTTCGTGCAGAGGGACATTTAGCCTTCTCTCGCCATCGTCGTCGAGGAAATGATGTACCTTCGCCAACGCTCTCAAGCGATACGCGAAGTCCGTAGAATGCTCTCTCGGTAGCGACAGATTGGCTAGCCCGATCGCCGACGCGTATACGTTTTTCAGGCGGTGCCGCACCTCGTCACACTCCAGTTTGAGACGGGTGCTCGCGGTCACCAGTTCAGCGAAGAGGCTGCATCTGGAAATCGCTGCCGAAGCGGCACGAGCGAGTGTTTGCGCGGCAATTATCTCGGCGATCACTCTTGCAACATCGCCATCGCCCTGCTCCGTTCGAAGTTCCTCGACGCTTGATAGCAGGGATCGCGAAAACTCTTGGGTGTTTGCGACTACCCCTGACCGCCCGCAAACTGCCGGATGATTCCCCTCGGCTATCACCGTTAAGCTCGTCAGATTGTCCGTGTCGGAAACAAAAGGAATGGCGGAAACTGCCACCAGGGGCGTTGATTGTGACGCTACTACCTCCAGACCTTGCGACCCGATAAGGGCTATGGCGTCTGCAGATAGAATCCTTCGTGCTGCCTCACGGGCGATTTCCGAGATCTGACTACTGTCGTTGGAAGCCGCGATCTGGGCAAGCGCTTCTACGAGAATGGGATAGGGCTGAGGCATCTTCGGCACCAATTCTTCACGGGTCGCCGCATGGGCTGTGGATAGCAACATGGCTATTCCCTCGCCCCCGAGCGGAATAGGACGATTCATCCCCGGGGTGGCCGAAGTTCGCTCCGCTTTTTTCACTTCGCCCACGACCGGATTCGCCAATCGCGTGGCAGCCGCCTCAGATAATGCCAAGTCATGACAACATCGACGACAGGGTATGGCATGACAATCGCGACATCCGCAGGAGCAAGACATTTGGGCGCATTCGAACACCTGTTCGCGGCCTACGGCGAAGACGGCACGATGAACTTCACCATCGCGGCGCGTGTCTCCGGAACGCTGGCAGAACCGGATGTCATATCGGCACTCGCCAAGGTGCAAGAACGGCACCCTCTCCTCAGGGTGTCATTGTCTTGGGACGAGCGTGACGCCCACTGCTTCGTGCCTTCGGAACGTCCGATTCCCGTTTCGGTGATTGCAGGATCGACGACTACATGGCATCGGATTGCAGAAGACGAGATGAACAAGCCACTCGTTTCCGCAGAGGCACCACTTGTTCGCGCGATCATCGCCCCCGACACCCATTCGAGTATCCTGGTGCTGACTTTCAACCACTCCGTGGTGGATGGTCTCGCCGCCGTCTTCGTGCTGCGCGAAATACTCCTCGCGTTGAGCGGTGGCGAACTTTCCCGTCCGATCGCGGATTCAAGGTTAGAGGATCGCATGGCATTGGAGGTTCCCTTCTTCAGGCGGCGCGCCCGCTCCGAAGCTTTCGTCGATAGCAAGCCCGCTCAAGCCTCGGGTTTGCTCGGAACTGCGTCGGTCGATGCACTCGAACTCGACAGAGACCATCTCGCAAGGCTATATCTAAATGCGAAATCACGAGGGTTGACGCTGAACTCGATCCTGACCGCAGCACACGGAAGGGCGCTGCTCGACCTCAATGACCGCTGGTCAGCTCAGCCGTTGCGGGTGATGTCGCCGATCGACCTTAAGCCAGAATTCGCGATCCCGGAACATGTTGGCCTATCGCTGTCCATCGCGATTACTCCGTTCGAGAGGAAGGGGCTAGCATTCCTGGACGACGCTCGCCGAGTACAAGCCCAGATCGCGAAGTTCCGCGAAAGAAAAATGGCTCTCTGGATGGTCGCCGATCTCGCGAAGCGGTTTATCGAAGACCCGAGCTACGAGGCGACCCGGGAGCGCGTGGTCAAGCACATACCCTTCGATACCGTGATGACAAACCTTGGCGTATTGCGCTTGCAAGAACGCTATGGTGATCTCGTGATTGAGAAGATTTGGGCGCCCGCACTGCGCTCCGTTCCTGGCCAAGACGTCGTGGCGGCCGCAACGTTCGACGGTGCTCTCACTCTGGTACACACGGCTGTCGGGGGAACCGATGGCCTGCTTGCTCGCATTGTAGAGATCCTTGACGACCTACGGTAACGGGGTAAGTCACAAACGGTTGAAAGCGCTTCCGCAACTCGCTGAAGATTTTCCTAGCTAAGAACTTGTCGCCGATCCCGGCGGGCGAGGGATTCTTCGAGAGACTGCCCCGTTCCTCCGATGGCACCGTTGGCAACAACGTCGACGCGAGGCATGTATGGACAGAGTGGAATGAGCTGAACAAGGAGTACCACAAGAAGGCGCTTGAAACGCGAAGATCGTCGGGGAAATCCCGATCCGGATGGCGACCTAAGACGCCGCACGGGCGAAGCGGCATCCGCTTCATGGTCTTTCGGCGGAGGTGGGACGTTCCGGATGCCGCTTCAGTCACGTGACCCAGGGGTTGGTCACTTGCCAGGAGGATTTTCCTGAAATGGGAACCGTCGAACGGTCGAAAGCTCGCGTTTCAACCGTTTGCGACGAATACCCGTAGCGATATCATTTACCCCCCTCGGATTACGTCGCTATTAGGTCGCAGCACTAAACGGCGACTTGCGACAAGGGGAGCGATCTTATGCGCTTTCCCGTTGCCGAGAATATCGCGTTTGCCAACGCGCCAGCAGCGGCGGCAGTTCCGGCCTCACCGACCCCGCCGGGGTTCTCGTTGCTTTTCACCTGATACACTTCGACCCTGGGTGCCTCGTTGATCCGCAGAATCCGATAGGTGTCGAAATTGCTCTGGTCAACGGCGCCATCGCTGAAGGTCACTTCGTTGAACATCGCAGTACCGAGCCCGAACAAGACCCCCCCTTCCATCTGAGCCCGGACCGTGTCCGGGTTGATCACGATCCCGCAATCGACTGCCAACACCGAACGCAGCAGCTTCACCTGTTTGCCGGGCACCACCTCGACCTCGAGGAAATGCGCGAGGTAAGTGTTGAAGGCGAATTGCAGGTTGACCCCGCGCCCGCGGCCTTTGGGTAACGGTTCCTTCCACCCGGCTTTTGCGGCCGCGAGTTCCAGTACTGCCAGCGCCCGCGGGTTCTTGGTCAGCATCCTTCTCCTGAAGTCTACAGGATCCTGCCCGGTCGCATGAGCCATTTCGTCCACGAAGCTTTCTATGACGAAAAGATTGTGGGTCGCACCAACCCCCCTCCACCAGGCTGTCGTCAATCCTTCCGGCTCATGCCGGACATAGTCTGCGAATACCGCGGCTTCATCGTACGGCGTTTCCGCCGCGCAATCGAGAGAGTCAGGATCGATCCCGTTGACGAAAGCCGGAGGTGCCCAGCGTGCCATGACAGAAGAGCCCGTCACTCTATGAGTCCGTCCGACAAGGCGGCCGGCTTCGTCCAGCCCGGCAGACACTCTGTCGTAATAGTACGGACGGAAGAAATCGTGAGTCAGGTCCTGCTCCCGCGTCCAGACCAGTTTAACCGGATATCTTATGTCACGCAGGAGCTTGGCCGCCTGCTCGATCGTGTCGATATCGAGCCGCCGCCCGAAAGCGCCTCCCATCAGCTGATTTCTCACTATTACCTTCTCGGGAGCGAGCCCTGTCGCATCCGCCACGGCCTTTTGCGCCCGGACGGGAACCTGTGTCCCGACCCACAGTTCGGCGCGGTCGTCCTCAATGTGCAGCGTGCAGTTCATAGGCTCGAGAGGCGAATGAGAGAGGAAGGGCGAACGGTACACCGCATCGAGCTTTGTCTTTGCCCTCTGGATTGCTTCGGCCGCACCGTTGTCGTCACGTACGACTACACCCTGCTTCATGGAAGCTTCATGCATGTCGTTGACAATGGATTCCGTCGAGACAGAACCGTTCGGCCCGCTCTCCCAAGAAAGCTCGAGGGCCTCCACACCTAGTTTGGCTGCCCACATGTGTTCGCCGATAACCGCTACTGCGTCTTCGGTGCGGACGATGTCACGTACGCCCTTGACCGCACGAGCGGCGTCCTCGTTCATGGTGGCGATCCTGCCACCTTTTACAGGCGCGACCGCCAAGGTGGCGAACGCCATGCCCGGAAGCCTGATGTCGATCCCGTAAACTAGAGAACCGTTGACTTTCGCGGGCGTGTCGAGGCGTTTCGCCTTCGTACCGATAAGCCTGAATTGTGACGGATCCTTGAGCGCCACCTGCTTGGGCACCTCCTGGGCAGCCGCCTCCGGCGCGACCTCAAGATAGCTTACCGAACGTCCGGAAGGTCCGTGGTGTATGATGCCTCTCTCAACCGTGCATTCAGCAGCGGCAACTCCCCAACGTTCCGCGGCGGCACCGACCAGCATGATGCGCGCGGACGCGCCTGCCTCTCGCAAACGTACCCAGTCGGACTGAGTGGAAGTCGAGCCACCTGTCGCTTGGTCGAAGAGAATTGGGTCCATGTATTTCTTGAGGTCAGGCGGCGCGGCCTCTACATGAACCTGATCAAGATCGACTTCTAGTTCCTCCGCCATAAGCATGGCACTCGACGTGTAGATACCCTGCCCCACTTCCGTATGAGGCATGATCAAGGTGATCCCGTCGGAGTCAATTTTGACGAAGGCGTTAGGTATGAACTGAGGCCGCTCGCCCATCGCGGCGGCTGCTCGACGGGCGTTTCCAGGAAGCTGAACCGCCAATACCAGGCCGACGGTAGCGAGCGCGGTTCCTTTAAGGAAACTCCTGCGGGATACGAGGTTCTCGATCATATTGCGGCCCTCACACGTTAATTGAGTGGATGGCTTCACGGATCCTCACGTAGGTCCCGCAACGACAGATGTTTCCCGACATGGCGTCGTCAATGTCCGCGTCCGTTGGGCGGGGATTGTCTGTTAGGAGAGCCGTCGCGGACATGATTTGCCCGGACTGACAGTATCCGCATTGCACGACTTCTCTTTCCAGCCATGCCGCTTGGACCTTCGCGCCGACCGGAGTGTCGCCGACGCCTTCGATAGTCGTGATCGGCATGTCCTCGATGGAGTCCAACGTCGTCTGACAGGATCGCACCGCGACACCACCCAGATGAACTGTACACGCTCCGCACTGAGCGATTCCGCACCCGTATTTCGTGCCCGTCATCCCGAGCACGTCGCGCAGCACCCATAGGAGTGGCATGTCGTCCGGCACATCTACCTCGTGGACCATGCCATTGATGGTCAGCTTTCTCATCGTCGCCTCTTCTCCGTACCTACCCGGCCTGCATGCCGCGTTTCGGCTAGGCACGGTCGCTCAAATCGTCGTCGATCATGGTGACAGCTTTCGAGGCTCGAAAATTGAACGATCCTGCACCAGCGATGCGTCGTCCGTCGCTCTGTGGTCGTCTTCGCCTCCAAGTCCAATATTCGAACCACGCTTTCAGTAGGCGAGAGACGTGTGGATGTCGCGAAGACAGTCCCACCGTCTGGTTGCCGAAACCGGGGCGTTTCTACGCCATTTGAGCGGTGTGGTTCCCACGAGACGTTTGAAAACCTTGGAAAGGTGCGCCTGATCACTAAGGCCGCAAGCATGGGCAATCTGGCTGAGTGGCTCGTCTGTCGAGGCTATCAGATATTTTGCCGCTTCAATGCGCCTCGACAGGACGTAGTCATACGGCGGCCGCCCGAACGTGACGTTAAAGCCTTTGGAAAATCTACTAACGCTCAGCCGGACCTGTTCGCTTAGGTCGCTGACCCGGAGCTTAGTGTCGAAGTTCTCATCGACATAGCGGATGATCTTCTTCCTCTGCCATTCGCTGAGTCCGGAGGGAACCTTTTCCTTAGCTACCGCAGCCGCCGGAATCTTCCGGTCCACAAGGCTTTGCCGATCAAGCCAGCCATCGATCGTTGCGTAGTCCATTTCAGCGTGCGAGATCTGTGAGGCGCTGCCACCATTCAAGGTGGCTCTAAAAGAAAGGGACGTTTCCATCGCGATATCCTCGCTATTTCGATGCAGGGAGGGTGCCGTGTTGGGACGTGTGAAATCGAGTTATAGGTTGTGAAAAAATGTTATGGCGTTAAGGCCTCGTCCTTAACAACCGCGGGAACCGAATTTTACAATATTCGCTGAAGATGGCTCGATAACCGCTTAATGTGGCGCCTGTCGTTCGCGCGGCCCATCGATTGTTGCAAACTCTTTGAGGCATCCATTGAGCATGGTGGGACAGAACTCGGACCGCACCGTCAGCCCGCAGGTGGCTCTGATCACACACGCGGCTAGCGAGATTGGTGTAGCCACCGTTCAAGCCCTCGCTCGGGCTGGAGCAGATTTGGCCCTAGCGACGGCGACAGAACCTGACCCTCATTTTATGGAGTCTCTGCGATCCTATGGCGGCCGAGTCGTGTGGTTCCCGATGGATCAGCCCACGACTGGCATTCAGGCTTCACAGCTCGCACGCGCCGTTGTCACGGCTTTCGGTCGTCTCGATGTGCTTGTGGCGAATACGGTTCATCGCGTCGAAGGTCAGATCGACGACGAGGATGTCGACGACGACGCACTCGACGTGCAATTGGACATGGACACGCGAAGTGTCATTGCTCTGATCAAGGCAGTTTCCAAAGTCATGGAGAGTGGTGGGCGAGTGGTCGCACTGGGGTCCAGCGTGGCAGACCGCATAGGCACTCCTGGCCTTGCCGACTTCGCTGCGGCGCGCGCCGCGATCGCTGCCTTCTGCAAGGGGGCTGCACACGATCTCGGCCCCCGGGGCATCACGGTGAATGTCGTACAGATCGGAGCGATTGCGTCCAGGGCCGATCAAAGCATTTCCAGGGAAACACTTGCTGCCGAGCGTGAGGCAAATGTCCTAAAGAGGCTTGGGACGCCATCCGAGGTGGCCGAAGCGATCATCTTTCTGGTTGGTCCTGGCGCTACGTTCATCACGGGTAGTACATTGAACGTAGATGGCGGTTACAGCGCCTAGTTGGCTCCTGGCTATTCGTCACAAACGGTGGAAATCGCCTGCGCCGATTGCATTCTCGAAATGCTGTCGCTTCAGGCACATTGCCAGCCTTGGCGTTGCGACTGGGTTGGCATCCCTGAAACGTCCTCCCTTCGCCAGTATGCCGTGGCCCGGTCTCCCGTCGCCGTAGGATCGGGGCGTTCCTCGTCCGACAGTACAGCCACTACAAGTGCCTCCACGATCGAGCCTCGAACCGCCGCGTCTCCGCGACACTGCCCTACATATCCACAGGCGCTGGCAGGGTGACATCTACGGAATGGCAGAGCGAGTTTTGATGCCCTATTCGATAAAATGATGGACCGAGAACTCATCACGATTGTGACGAAAAGCCGCTCTTACCGCTCGAGGCGGCTGTTCCGCGCCAAGCCAGCTGGAGAGCTCCGAAATGACCTACCACAATAGATAGGTATCGGACGCGAAAGTAACGGTGTTAGCTCCATGAATATTAAAATCTTGGGTAAGACGACGCGAGGTTGCCACACGAGGAATGGCCTTTGCGACGAATGGTTGGTTTGTCTTTTGGACGGTTATGCACTTGGAAGTGCGGCCGGATACGGGCTGGCTGCCGAGCGGAATAACTCTGGTGATGGTGGGGGTTGTATATCGACATGCTCGGGTCTGTTAGGGCGCGACCTCTCGCCATAGCGTGTTGGGCGGTAGGCTGCTCGTGTCTTATCGAGTCGAACGGATCGATATCGGCCGTTTTGAGCGCCGGGCGGATCGGCGCCTACGATCTGATCGCGCTGACGGCTGTCGTAACTGCGGTCGGCGTTTTCGCTTGCCGCAGAGGCGGGAACAGGCTCCCGGGTCAGTCATCTTCGCGAGCCAACGAACGCCAAGAGTTTGCTGACGCCCTGCCCCATGTACTATGGGGAACGACCGCTGACGGGCGGTGCGCATTTCTCAACGAGCGTTATACGGAGATGTTCGGAATCCCACGACTCCAAGCAATCCGGGACCAAAGCTGGGGCGACCCCATTCATCCCGCCGATCGTCCCAAGATGTACCAAGCTTGGCGAGGTGCGGTGGAGAATGGTAGCTCGTCCTATTCGGCTCGCGCACGCGTGCGCATGAACGATGGCTCATACCGTTGGATGGAATCTCGTGGCCAATCAGTCAGGTCACCCCAGAGCGGCGAGGTGGTCAAATGGTTTGGCAGCCTTGTCGACGTTCAGAGCCAGGTCGAGTCGCAGGAGGCTATCGCCCGGCTGCAGTTCGAAGTACAAACTATCGCCGACGAGTGTGAAATGGCGCTCGGTCGCGCTGATGAACGACTTCGGGCGACCTTCAAGGCTGGAGAAATTGGTTGGATCGAGTATAAAATTGGACTGGACTCACCAACATCAGACGCCTTGAACGCCCATGCCGCGACCGACATTCGAGAGTACCTTGAGAAGCACCCCTCAACCGCTCATGAATTAAGACGTTTTTATATCGATCTCCCGTGCCAGTGACCTAACAATAGCGGCGCTTGGGTACGCTGACGTTTCGGAAATGATCTCTGGATGGACGGGGATCGCCGGCGCTCCCATCCTCGATGTCGAGATTGCCATTCTTACCGCGCTCAACAACCACACGCCAACCTCGTGTGGCATCGCTGAACTATGGGACGCCGAAGGCAAGACGCGGTGCTATCCTTTCTCGCTATGGATTACGGACAACGGTGTCGCTAAAGCTGCCTTCTTTGATGCAACCGAAACCGCCCAGCAGACTGAAAGGTTCGGAGCCGCGCGGCAGCAACTGGCCAAGGCGAACAGGATTGCATCCGCGACGGCGCTTTCCGCCTCCCTCGTTCATGAGATCAGCCAGCCGATCACCGCGATCTCTCTTGACTTAGCCACGGCGACGCGTCTTGCCGCAATGGGCCCGACCGATACTGACGCACTCGCAAGGGTGATGGAGCGACTTCGCTGGAATACACAGCGTCTTACCGATATCGGAACACGAACCCGCGATAACCTGAGACCCGACCTACACAATCGAGAGCCGATAGATCTCCCGGAATTAGTAGCTCGATGCCGCGATCTCCTGATTGATCCGCTAAGTAGCGAAATGACGGTATCAATTGCGGTCGATGGCGACTTGCCGTTGATCGTGGGTGATCCCGTGGCCTTGAAGCAAGTCATTTGCGCGCTCTTACAGAACGCACTGGAGTCAGTGTCCTCGCGGGACGAAGCAACTCCTGTGTCGATAGAGATTTCGCGCCCCACGCGATCGGCGGATATCAGAGTAAGATTGCGGACCGTGGCGCCGGAGTGAAGCAGGAGCACCTAGCCCTCGTCTTTGATCCATTCTTTTCGACCAAGCCTAACCGACTCGGGTTTGGTCTCACCGTGTGCCAAAGCGTAGTCGAAGGCTTTGGTGGGAGCCTTAGACTAAATAACAGGGTGGACGGAGGAGCTGTTGCGGAATTCTCTATTCCCAACTCAACACTTCAGTTTATCGAAGCCTTCCCGGCAGTTTGAATTAGTCTAACTCGGCTATTCGTCACAACGGTTGGAACCGCTTGTGCCCGCTGCATTTTCGAAAGCGTTCGCTTCAGGCACAAGGCCAGCTCTGGCGTTGCGACGAAGGTGCCATCCGGGTGAAACGTCCTCCCTTCGCCAGTATGCCGTGGCCCGGTCGCCCGTCGCCGTCCCCTTCGTGAGCCAGGATCGGAGCGTTCCTCGCCCCAAAAGCACAGACACTACACGTGCCTCCACGATCGAGCCTCGAACCGCCGCTTCAAGTCTCCGCGACACTGTCCGACAATATCCACAGGGGCTGGCACGGTGACATCTACGGAATGGCAGAGCGAGTTTTGATGCCCTATCTGATAAAATGATGGAACGAGAACTCATCGGCCGCAAGTGCTGACGACACACTGAAATCCGGATAGCCGAACAGTCGGAACCTATTTGCCGTTGCCTTAAATCCACACAGATGTGATATCCGTTTGGAAGATTAATTCTGGCGGAATCAGCGGTTTAGCGATGGCTGTTATCAAGTTCGGCACCTTTGAGCTCGATATTCTCAACAAGAAGCTGACCGAAACAGGTCGACCATACCAACTCGGCAAGAAGGCGTTGGAGTTACTGATAGCATTAGTAAGTAAAGCTGGAGAAATTGTTTCAAAGGACGAGTTGCTCCGTGCTGGGTGGCCCACAACTACTGTCGACGAAGGCGCGCTACGTGTTCATCTCGTAACGCTCAGGAAGGCGCTAGGGGAACACAGTGATCAGCGCTACATCGAAAACATCCCTGGGCGTGGATATATGTTCGTCGCGCCTACGGAGCTATCGCTCTCAGCTTCGATTACGCCGATGAGCAACGCTGCTCTCGACACGAACCTCCCGCGGTTCGCGAGCCGACTCATTGGACGCGAGGACTTCATCCAGACGACTTTGGCCGCGTTAGCGTCTACCAGGCTTCTGACGATCGTGGGTGCTGGCGGGATCGGGAAAACCGCCGTCGCCCTTGAGACCGCGATGAGGATTCAGTCATCGAAGAGGGTGATCTTCCTCGATCTAGCGGTCTTGAACGACGGTAATCTCTTGATGCCTACTTTGGCATCATCCCTTGGCCTGGTTTTGTACACCAGTGATTACCGACAGGCTGTTCTCAATTCTCTTGAAGGAAACGACATCCTCCTTCTGTTCGACAACTGCGAGCATCTGATCGATGCTGTCGCGCTGGAGGTAGATCAGATACTCAGGGCAACCGCGAGCGTATCGATCCTAACTACCAGTCGCGAACCCCTTTTGGTCGCTGGCGAGAAGGTGAGGCAGTTGCCGTCCCTCCCCGTCCCCGATCTGGAGATCTCGTGCCAGGATCTTCTTTCCATTCCATCCGTTGAACTGTTCGTGGAAGCGGTGAAGCTGGCTTCGGACATCGAAGACTTCGCCGACGAGGAAAGCCTTCGGGCGGCAGCGGCGATCGTTCGAAGCTTGGACGGCATCCCTCTGGCGATAGAGCTGGCTGCGTCGCGTGTCAGCAGCCTCGGCCTGAAAAGCGTTCTCGGCTCTTTGGACGACCCGTTGTCCATCCTACGCAGAGGACGACGAACCGCACCTCCCAGACAGCAAACATTGAGGGCAACCCTCGACTGGAGTTACAACAGTCTAAGCGATGACGAGAAGGAACTTTTCGCGATGATCGCGGTGTTTCCCGGAACCTTTTCGGATCAAGGCGCAGAAACCATCGCGGACGTATGGCTTTCTGGCGAGCGTTTCGACCGCGCCTTCGATGGATTGCTCCTCAAATCACTGATTGCCGTATCGAGTGCCGACGGTAGGTATCGTCTGCTGGATACCACAAAAGGGTATGCAGCCGAGAAGCTAGCCGATAGCACTTTGGACAAGAACTATCGCCTGTCGCACGCGCACTACTGCCGCGACGAACTCTTGAGAGCAGAGTACGACTGGAGGTCGCTTACGACGGGCGACTGGATGCGCCGCTATGGATCCCTGATAAACGATCTTCGTGCGGCTGCCGAATGGGCGCGCTCGTCCGACGGCGACTTTGACCTCGCCGTCGAGCTTGTCGCCATTTCCAACGTGATCTGGGTTCAATCGGGAGCGATGAGCGAGCAGTCTATCGCAATAGAAAGAGCGCTCAAGCTTCTCCCATCAACCGGGCATGTCGGTACCGATATCGAGGTCCAGTTGCGCATCGCAAGAGGTAGCGCGCTGTACCACACCCGCGGCTTCAAAAGCGACGACGAGGCCATCGCGGAATTCGAACGGGCTATTGCTCTTGCTGAACGTCTCGGTAACCCGGCACGAATAATGAGAGCATTCGGAGGCAAAGCATCCGTAGCGAGTTCAAACGGTCGTTACCATGACTCTATCGCCATCGCAAAAGATCTACAGGCGAGATTTCCAGGTGCACTGAGCTTCAGCAGGCTGCTCGAGCACAATTATCTTTTTCACGGAGATCTTTCTGCTTCCCGCCAGCAGGCAGAGATTTCGATAATGGAAGCCAGTCGCGCAGTCAGGACGACTCAAAACTACGGCACGGGTTACGACCAAGGCACGATAGCGCGATCCGTTGTCTCCATGATCGACTTCCTCGAAGGAAAGATCGATCGGAGCCTCGAGGGCATCCGGGGCCTGCTCGCGGATTCAGAGATCCTCGGGCATTCGATTTCGACCTGCCTGATGCTCACGCTGAGTGCTGTACCGATTGCATATCTCGCAGGTGACACTACGGCTGCCAGATCGAGGCTGAACGATGTTAGGCGGATCGCGACCAAGGATATGTTGGTCCGTTGGCGGGAATGGGTTGACGGGTATGAACTGATCATCCCCCAAGAAACTCAAACCGATGAGGTTCAATCGCAGCTACAGCGGGCTCTTCTCGAGGGGGTCGGGATGAGGCTGGAATACATGACAATACTTGCGGGGTGCAGGGCGTCTCCGGCCGCATTGGACCGAGCACTTTCTGGCAACGCTGGCTGGTGTAGACCCGAATTGCTTAGACTAAAGGCGGTTTCGTTGATCAAGCAGGATCGCGTCACGGCGCTTCAATTTCTCAACGAGGGATTGCAGCTTGCCCGCTCGATGGGAGCGATCTTTTGGGAGCTCAGGTGCGCCCTATGCCTTTTCAGACTCGCTCCGCCGAACGATGTGCTCGCGGCCCGACGCAAGCTCGAATCTGTACTCGCGAAATTTGTCTGCAGCGACCCGATAGCGGACGTTGAAATGGCGCTTGCGCTCTTGGATCGATAGTGCCCGCAGTAGTCCGTAGCTCATCGTATGTCCTCTGGGAAACGCCGCGCTTCGAGGGTCTTGTGTTTGAGCCGTTGGGCCAGCATATGCGGCGGCCGTTGAACGGCCGCCGCCAATCGAGCTCAGACCGGGATCGTTCCTTGACCATCGCCTCGTGCTCTTTCAAGCCTGGATTGTCGCGCAACATCTGAATGGCATCAACGTAGATGTCTTCGTTGTCGGCTAGAGCTTGTCCATAGCCTCCTTCACAAAACGTCCGGAGGCATTGCACGCGGATCGCCGCCCCTCTTGATGAGATCCCGTCGACCCACGGCGGAGCGATTTCTTGGACCTTCACGGAAGCGGAGTGCGAAGCGCTGCGACATGCTGAAGGAATGGAGAGAGCTGGCTCGGGAAATTTGGACAGGACGGATAAGTGGAATTTCTGCCTGACTTCGGCTTAGATGCCGGGAACAGGAGATACCATGACGAGACGACCGCGCCGGAACCATAGCCCGGCCTTCAAGG
>NZ_JAEUAT010000017.1 GCF_019511525.1 Rhizobium cauense
TCCCACCCCTTTTCCAACGCAGCCGACCTGTCCGGGAGAAAGGAAATCGGCACGAATCTTTGAAGCAAATCCGGGAACAAGCCACCCGCAAGAGCCGGGCTCAAATAGTCCTGACCAACGAATTCAGACACGATGTCCGGTAACTTTGCGTCGCCTGCCTGAATGGCCTTCGCCAGCTTCTCATCGTGTATGCTTGCGACAAAGCCGGCCACGCCCAGACTTCCACCCGAGATCGAACTGATCGCGAAGAGGTGCTTGGAGAACTCCCCCTGCGTTTCGGCCTCTAGCCGGGACATCACCGCGCCTGTCCAGTAGCCTGCGCGTGAGGCTCCACCCTCGCTCGCCACGAATATCATCGGGATAGGGTAGGTGCCGTTCGCCAACCCTTGACCCTTCCACCTGTTATAAGCCGCCTCAATGGTTGGCCGGGACTGGATTGCCGCTTGTTGAGTAGCGGTGTCGGATCTCGAGTGACGGACCTCGTGATTATCGACCCACAAACTGAAGACTACGATGGTCACAAACAACGCCTCAGTCACTCGTAGGTGATATCTGTTCCCGATTATTGAGAGCCAGGTAAGGACCGGGATAAGCAGCGAGCAGGCTGTCAGCACGACCGCAGCAGGTCCGAAGTGAACTGACAAGCTGACGGGTTCGAGCGTCACAATGATCATGGCGATCAGCGCGTAGACTATCCCGGCGTAGAACAGGAATGGCTTCAGGTTCCTCAAAGACATGTCGATGGCGGCGGCCGCGCGTCGACGCCCTTGTGACGCCAACCGGTCTGATGCCCCTTCCATGCTTTTGACCGCCGACTTCCGTGTCCAAAGAAAGATGAGGAAGGTCGCACCGAGTCCTGCCAATATCCACGCCGGCCAGGCATTGGGTGTCTGCACTCGCCAGAGGGCAACGAACAATAGACCGAACGGCACCAATCCAAGGATCCTCGGGACCCACACCAGGTACATTCTGGCCGCCCAATGGTCTTGCGGGCCTTCGTATTGATCTGCGATTGCTCGCGCCCAGAACCAGCCTTGGAAACCCAGGACGGCAACCGAAAGACACAACCAAAACACTTGGATCGAATATCCAGAACTGTGATCAGGGTTCACATCGGTGACAGTTCTCAGCAGGTCCTGACCCTGAGGAACCCATGCGAGAATATAGCCGGCCGCTGCGACCAGCGCGAAAATGAGAACGAAGCCTCTTGTGTCGTGCAGAAGGTCGGCAATTTTCCGAAGTCGCGTGTGCTTCCCATACCTGTCCTTCAGCATGGAGCCTCTCCAACTGCCAGATCGAGTTCACAAATACGCTGCGCGGTATTTCTGAGGTTAGGGCAGCACCAAAACCGATATGGCGTTTACGGGCCCTCACACATCAAATTCCAAACCGTCATGCTTCCGATTACGCCAAAAGGTGCGGCCGACTGTTCGCTGCCGTTCGAATAGCGAGGCCGGCCTCCAGGCAAGCGGACACGAACAGCTCCTTGCTGGTCGCCGCAGAGCCACTTCTACCTAGCACGCTACGGCAACCGATTACCGCGGCCTCGTGATACGCGCCGGATGCCTTCGGCCACTCGTGCTCAAGAAAATCGAGGGTATCGTGAATGCTACGGAAAGTTCTTTCGCTGCCGTTCTGTAGCCGGACGACGATCGGTATGGGCCAATATCTGTCGAACGTGGACATCATCCCTCCAGTCCCCAGCGACTCATAGTACTATCTTAATGTGTACGCTCCGCCACGACAACTCATCTTGAAGGTGTATGCTACTAATCCACCGCTGGCTTCAGCGGCGCGAGACCGCGGTCTTTGTGGCCCATTTTACGGGAAAACCACTCTATTCGTAGGGAAGACCACACAGCGATCGATTTAAACCATGCAGTAGAGTGGATCCGATGGCGGGCAAGTGATTTGGCCAGATCACCTCCCACAAGAGAGTTTCCAGCCGCTCATGCGCTCCCTTCTCGTCCGACTCCATCAAGCGCCTGTAACCCGAGAGACGTCTGGCCGCGAATATCGCGGCCAGACGTCTCTCGGGTCCGCAAGGACTCGAACCTGGTTTATCATCGGTAAACATATGATACTTGTCCTCGATTCCCTCCCCCAGCCTTGGCTACTGCTGGGCGTAGCACTGTGGATTAATGATCTTATTGAGAACCATAGGTACATCGCTGGATGCGCCGTCCTCGTGGCATGGTATCTGCGTACCAACGACACCCTCCCAGCCTTTCGTAATGATCTGCCTCGCCCTTTCCTCTTCTTCGACGGATGGGAAGTAGGGATTGCCGTTGGTGCCCAGGCTGGGAAACTGTGCCAGCCTCTTCTGTATGTTGCTTGGCACTTTGCCCCTGCGCGCGAGGTCAGCTAATCGAATTGGGTGACAATGCCGTTGCAAGAAGGCTAACTGCGTTTCATCCGAGTAAAGATAGGTCATCCAGAGGCGTGCGGCATTCGGATGAGGAGCGGACGCGCTGATCGCCTGGGCGTACACACCCGCAAGAACACCCGTCCGTGGCGTGATTACTGCAATCCTTGTTTTGCCGCGCAGCTCTTCGCGATCAGCCAGTGCAAGGTAGTTCCATCTAACAAGGATGGGTGTCCGCCCTCGAACAAGCGAACCTTGATTGCCTACGATCGGCACAAAGTTTCCCACCCGGTTGAGCTCTGCAAAGTACCTCATCCCTCGAGAAGCGGCATGATCCGGATCTCCTTGGCCTGCCGAAAGACCTGCAGCGAAAACGCTTAAGATCGCTTGGTTTGAAGCCAGGTCTCCGGCCAAGGCCACCATATTTCGGTACTCTGGCGAGAGGAGGTCTGGCCAGTCCATGGGGGCCCTCAGCACAATGTCGGAATTCACCTCGAAGACAATTGACCCGTAGTATGCTCCATACCAGTAGCCATCGCCGTCCTTGGCGGCGTTTGGGATTGTTGACCAGGTCGGCACTTTGTGCGGCAGCAGTAAACCCTCTCGTTTCGCAGACACAGCGAATGATACACCAACGTCAATGACATCCACCGTATCCGCGCCGGGTGTTACCCGGGGCTTCTTAATCTCCTCTATTACCTTCGTGGAGGAAGCATCAGGTAGACGCTCACTGATCCGGATACCGAATTTCGCCTTAAAGCCATCGATGATGGCACCATACCCGCACCAGTCGCGTGGCAAGGCGACAACGTTGAGCTGCCCCTCTTCCTTTGCAGCCGCGATCAGGTGTTCCAGTGGGCCAGCGGAGGCGCACGCGGCGGTGATTATTACGACCACCACCGCGAAAGGGATCACCAAGTAATTAGCTGCCCCTCGAACATACATGGCCACAACCTGTTGCCGTTGCCATTGCACTGCAGATTATAGCAGCCAGACCGGGTTTTGAGAATTGCGATAGGAGGGAGCGAATCACAACAGGCGGAACTGGAATTGTTGCTATGGACGCATCTCACAGAAAAGGCGCTCAACCCACAAGGGAGCGCCTCTTCATTCCCGGATGGCGAACGCAACCGCCCTCACGGGGAAACCTCATAGCATACAATCGACCGGATGCGGCATAAATGCCATCCATTCGGCCTATTTGCAATGCCCGAAGTCCAGTGGCTCCTGAGCTATATAGAAGTCGCTTGTACCGCTAGTCTCAGCCGGGAAAGGTGACTATACGCGTGGCCCGCGGACCATGATCTGAGATGGAAGAGAGAGGGCTCACTTGCAGCTGCCATCCCCTAGTCACCAACGTTCTCGTCCGGCATATTGTCTTCCATTCGTAGCTGCCATTTGACAACGTACTGATGGCCAGACCAGACCGCAGTGGCAAGTTCGGTCGAACTATTGCGTCCTCTACCCAAATGCCCCCCGTAGTGACCTGCTACCCGCGGTGGCTGGCAAGTCGTTGTGGGTGTTCACGTTTAGAGATGTTCGGTCACTTTAAATGACTTTTCAACGAAGCTGTCTTTGTACAAGTAGACTCCATCGAATGCCCGACGACCCTAATATGTGAAAAACCGAGCCCATGAAAAATCCAATTCCGCTGGAGACCATCACCGAAAACACGGTGTTTCGAAATGGCGATATCTTCGTCCTGTTTGGCGAGCTATTCGGCCGTGGCTATGCGACTGGTCTCGTCGATCAGGCTCGGAAAGCGGGAATGCGGATCGTGGGGATTACAGTCGGGCGACGCGACGAGAATAATCGTCTAAGGCCCCTGACGGACCAAGAGCTCTCCGAGGCCGAGGCGCGTTTGGGCGGCGAGATCATCAACATCCCCCTAATGGCAGGCTTTGATCTCGATGCTCCCGCGGACGGCCCCACTCCTACCGATCTTCTGGCAGGCCTGACGCTGGACAGCTGGGAACGTGAAAAGCTTGACTGGGAATACATCGAAAAATGTCAGGCTCGCGCCACTGAACGGTTCACGGATGCGCTGGCTCAGGTAATGGCTGTGCTCGACGGCATGATCTCCGAAGGCCGCAACGTGTTCTTTGCCCATACGATGGCCGGAGGCATTCCTAAAGCAAAGGTATTCCTTGTCGTCGCCAATCGCATCTACAAGGGAACGGGTCCACGCCACATGTCATCGCAGGCACTGCTCGACAGTGACATGGGCAAACTGATCCTCCGGAACTTCGATGAGGTCTCGGCCAACACGTTCCGACATCTGATCAATTTCAGCGCGGCGATCCGCGAGCGCATCGAAGCCTCGGGCGGTCAGGTTCGGTACACGGCATACGGTTACCACGGAACGGGCATCCTGATCGACGGCGAGTATCGTTGGCAGACCTATACGAACTACACCCAGGGCTACGCCAAGATGCGCCTGGAAGGCATTGCGGCCGATGCTTGGTCCAAGGGTGTGAAGGCAACCGTGTACAACTGCCCCGAAATCCGGACGAATTCCTCCGACGTGTTTACAGGCATCGAGCTGCCTCTCATTCCACTCCTACTTGCGTTGAGGAAGGAGAACGGCGGTCAGTGGGCCGAGGAACAATGGCGCGCGTGCGAGGAGCTCCTGTCAGAAGGGTTTACGTTGGAAGATGTCATCGCCAAGATCAGAGATCTGCAAGCGAGCGACGTCATGGTTCCATTCTACGACTTCTCCGCATGGCCAATGCCCAACAGCCAGGCCCAGGCCGATTTGACGATTGGCACCTCCAATGAAATCACCGCAATGCACCGCAACGGCAGGGTCGTCATCAGCGATCTCCTGAGCGCCCTTGTGGTCGAATCAACGGGTCAATTGATCTTCGGTGCATCGTCATCACCGAATGGCCCGGTCCAGTGGTTGAACCACGATGTCGTAGCCCGTCGCCTGAATGCTACCCACGAGGTTCCGACAAGCAAGTCGCTATCGGCAACAATGCAGACGTCGGATAGCGCCTCGTTGTCTTTGCCGTCGGAAATCGGCCTGGCATCGTAGTTAAAGTCCCCGGGGACGACAGGCACGTGCCTTTCAGCCGACACCCCTGAACACAGGCGGTGCAGGTCGAACTCGTCCGGCTCGGCAGCCGTCCCCTTCCCTCCCGGACCAAAATTCCAACCCTATTTTTCCCGTGTCTGACGCGAACTTAGATGTGCAGGCTCTCATCCAGCCAGACCCGAAAACCGCCGCGGAAGGCGTTGTCGTTGTTGCCGCGGCGGCACTTCGGCGGCAGCTCCTTGAGCCGTTCGACATTGCCGCCGCCTATGACGATGTAGTCCGGCAGCAGGGCAGCACTCAAGCGATCTGCGACGTCGAGTACAGATTTTCGCCATCTGCCTTTGCCGCGACGCTCCAGTCCGCGTTCGCCGACGTAGTCCTCGAATGTCGCCTTTCGGTAAGGCATGTGGGCCAGTTCGAGAGGCAAGCAAACATTCTCGGCGATAATGGCAGAGCCGAGGCCAGTGCCGAGGCCGAGAAAAAGCATGCGGCCCGCCTCGTAACTGCCGATCGCCTGCATGAGTGCGTCGTTGACCATCCGCACTGGCCGTTCAAACGCTGCTTCGAAATCAAAATTCTTCCATCCCGGCCCAAGGTTAAATGGATCGGCGGCGGCCCGGTTGGCAATAACCGGTCCGGGATATCCGATCGCCACAAGGTCATAGTGCCAATCTTCCGTTAGCTTGCGCAGTGCATCCACCATCCTCGCCGCTGTCATCTGATGGCCAGATTCGACCGCGCGCCGTTCGCTGCCGCTGCTGAGTTCGACCTTCACATGCGACCCGCCGATATCGATGGCAAGCACAGTACGATCAGCCGGTCGGGTGCCCACCTGGGGCTTGCCATGCTTGCGCCCTTGCGATGCGATTGTTTCAGTCGTCTCAGCCATGTTCTGTACTCCTCCACGGGCCGTGCCCACAATTGCTCTCGCATTGCCCTATCGGGGGCAAGATCGGGACTGGCTGTCAAGTCCCAGGAGGGCAACGCGGCGTCGCTTGATTTCAACCCGACGATGGCTCACTGAAGGAGAGCGCATTTTGAACGGAGGATCAGCAGTTGGCCTTTCCGACATTGCCCGCCGGTGCTCCTGTCCCACCAGGAGCACCCGGTATCGAGCCCCGTTGGACCTCGAGCGACAAGAGCGCGGTTGGTACCGCCGCCAGCGTCGCGAGCAGCGTTTGGTTCACCGCAAGCCACGGCATCCTTAACGAGATCTATGCGCCGCGGCTCGATATGGCCTGCGTCCGCGATTTCGGATTTATCGTGACCGCGGTCGGATATTTTTCCGAGGAGAAGCGCGACACAGATCATCAAGTGCATGCGGTCGAGGACGGTGTTCCGGCGTTTCGTCTCGTCAATACCGCCCACGACGGCCGCTATCGGATCTCCAAGACCATCCTTTCAGACCCGGAGCGCGAGGTGGTGTTGCAGGACCTTCGCTTTGATGCGTTGGTCGGCAAACTTTCCGACTACCGGCTGCATGCACTTATTGCACCGCATCTCGTCAACGGCGGCGCCGGCAACACAGCGTGGTATGGTGATTTCAAGGGGCGGCCCATGCTCTTTGCCGAGGGCTCGGGACGGGCGCTTGCGATTGCTGCCTCAGTCCCCTGGCTTGCGCGATCGGCGGGCTATGCCGGCTTCTCAGATGGCTGGCAGGCTTTGTCGCGCGGGGAGGAACTCAAGGAGGAATACTACTGTGCGCCGTCGGGCAACGTCGCGCTATCGGGAACGCTCGACATGGAGGCGAGTAAAGGGCGGGCTGAGATCGCTATCGGCTTCGGCACGCAGCCCGAGGAAGCTGCTTTACGGGCCTTGCTCAGCCTGGAAAAGGGTATCGAGCCGGCGCTGAAGCACTTTCGGAACGGCTGGCGGGACTGGCAGGGGGGATTGCTTCCCCTCGATGAGCCCCATGAACCTGGCCAATTGAACCGGTACCGCGTCAGCACTGGCGTACTCGCCACCCACCGCGACGATGCCTCGGGCGCCATCATAGCGAGCCTTTCTATCCCCTGGGGCTTCAACAAGAGCGACGACGACCTCGGCGGCTATCATCTCGTCTGGACGCGAGACCTGGTGGAAACGGCGAGCGGGTTGCTTGCGGCAGGTGCGGGAGCCGATGCCTGCGCAGTTCTCAACTATCTTTCTGCAATCCAGGAGGCCGATGGCCATTGGGTGCAGAATGCTTGGCTCGACGGCCGCCCCTACTGGCATGGCATTCAGATGGACGAGACGGCTTTTCCTATCCTGCTTTACGACCTGCTGCTGCGCGCCGGCGAGATCGACGCGTCGGGGGCTGGTCGATACCTGTCGATGATCGAAGCAGCAGTGGCCTATATTGTCAGAAACGGTCCCGCCACCCAGCAGGACCGTTGGGAGGAAGATGCCGGTTACTCCCCTTTTACACTCGCCGTCGAGATCGCAGGGTTGCTCGCGGCGGCCGACGCGGTGGAGGCGGCCGGACGATTATCGGCGGCACAATACCTTCGCGAGGTAGCCGATGGCTGGAACGAACGGATCGAGGAATGGACTTACGCCTCCGACACGGAACTGTCGCACCGGCTCGGCATCGATGGCTACTATGTGCGCATTGCCACGGCGACGGACGGCAGCTCTTCGCTCGGTCGCGACTTCATCCCGATCCGCAACCGCGACGACGGCGCGGCCATTGTGGAAGCGGATCTGCTTCTCAGCCCCGATGCGCTTGCGCTTGTTCGGTTCGGTCTTCGATCCGCGCACGATCCGCGCATCCTCGGTACCGTGGCGGCGATCGATGCCGAGTTGCGACGCGATCTTCCGGCCGGACCCTACTGGTATAGGTACAATGATGACGGCTATGGTGAGGGTATCGACGGCGCCCCCTTCGCCGGCAGCGGCATAGGCAGGCTCTGGCCGCTTCTGACCGGTGAACGCGCGCACTACGAGCTCGCCGCCGGGCGACCGGAAGAAGCGCGGCGCCTACTGGCGGCACTGGAAGCCTCGGCAAGCGACGGCGGCTTACTGCCCGAACAGATTTGGGATAACGAGGACGTGCCCGAACGCGAGCTTTTTCTTGGCCGCCCCTCCGGCAGCGCCATGCCCCTCGTCTGGGCCCATGCGGAACACATCAAATTGCTGCGCTCGATCCGCGATGGTGTCATTTTCGACATGCCACCCCAAACCGTTGCTCGCTATGTCGCTGGTCAGCCGCCGATTGCGCCTTTCGCCTGGCGCCTCGCCGACAGGAGGACCGTGATGGCGGCAGGACGGAACCTGCGCATTGAACTGAGTGAGGCCGCGTTGGTGCATTGGTCGACCGATGCTTGGGCTAGTGTCACCGACAGCCATACCCGTGATACGGGCTTCGGCACTCATGTCTGCGACCTGCCGACCAAGATGCTCGGCCCAGGCATCGTCGTCTTCACCATCTTCTGGACGACGAGGCAGCAGTGGGAAGGCACTGATTTCTCCATCGCCGTGATCTGAGACTGGCGTGTGCCGGATGAAACGGTCGAACCGAGAATGCACGTCATAAAATTTGGGCCAGTGGCGCCGGGCAATCGGAACGCACAGGTTCGCGAACGCTGCGGGCGGGACCCTGCAAACACAAAGTCACGCATTACCCGTCTTTCTCTACCTCCGGCGCGGATGAGGTTGACGTAAGCTAGGTGCTGTTGGTGTCCCCATTGGGCAACGGGCACCTGTCCGCACGTTTTGCCGTGGCCGACACCGCGGTCCTATCGGAATAGAGCCCAAAAAAGTTGCCGCCGATCTCGTCGGGCATGCCGACAAACCTTTGCTGGCCCACTTGCTAACCGCGGTCCGGCACGCGAACTTGCAGTGCGAAGCACTGGGGATTCAAATGGGCGGTAAGGTCATGTTTCAAGTGAAGCGGGAGTCTATCCGCCGGTGACGGTCACGACGAACCTGATTTGCGAGATCGTTCGAGCGGCTAACAAGATCCCCAAGCTGCCCAAGGCCGAGCGGCGACGGCTGCTGGAACGCGGAGTCACGGCATCGGGAGCCCTTAGAGAGTTGCTCACTAAGACAGGAAAGAACTCGCCGTTCGACGAGGCGACGGAACGAGTGATCGGTGACATCGCCAACAACATTGAAGCGATGTCCGACGAGACCGTCGCAAAGGCACTGCTAGCGCTTGCGGATCAGATACGGACTTTGAGGATCCTCAACCGCGAGCCGGCCTGGAAGGAATGATGCATGACAGTGGTAACGCAGAAGCCACCCGTCCCCATGATTTTAGCGGCCGCACTTCACTGACCGGCTTTGGATGCGCCGCCCAGGCAATCGTGACGAGCATTGGGCAAAGTCCGACGCCGCCACCTCACGCCTCCGAACGAACAGCATTGCTGGTTCACCAGCTATCGCCGCCCGCAAGCCATCCATGCCGTTCTCCTGCGAAACCTTGGCCCGTTGTAGCTCGCGGCCTTCGCTGCTGCCGTAGGCCATGCCTTGCGACAGGCACCGCTCGGGTTCGCAATGCGAATTACGTGTTTGTGGTCAATGAAGCTAGGAGTTCGTCTAGCTGCTCGAATTGCTCGGGCATGCCGCCTTCCATGCCGACGAAACTCTCGTCGAGGGCCTCCTTCGAAGGGTAGACTTCCTGTAGCACCAGCCGGGTGTTGCCCTCCAGAGCCACGAAGGTCACGGTTGTCACGGCGCCCTCCTCACTTTCGTCATTGGTCCAGACCAGCCGTGACGATGGCACCACTTCGAGATACCTACCGAAGAAGGTCATCGCACTTGCAGCGTCGCGCCCGAACGCAATTCGATAGCCGCCGCCAGTGCGAACATCCATCTCGCAAGACAGGATGGGGATGTCGTGAGAGCGCGGCGCCCACCACAGCTTGAAGAGTTCGGGTTTGGTCCACGCATCGAAAACTACGCGAACTGGGGCGCTGAAAAGACGCGTCACCACGAGCTCTTTGCTGGACTTCCGCTCGACCGTCGTAAGGCCGTTACTTGCTCTGTTTCCCATTGACGTCCTCCGTTTTCATCAAGGCTTCAACCACGGTGTTCAACGCGTCGAAACGAGAATTCCAGATCTGCCGACGCGCCTCGATCCAGGCAGCCTCGTCATCAAGTCCTAGGGCGCCTAACCTACAAGTGCGCACGCGCCCGACCTTCTCGGTCGTAACCAATCCCGCATCCTCGAGGACGCCGATATGCTTTTTCATGCCCGTGAGGGTCATGCCGAACTTCTGGGCAAGCTCAGTGACAGATGCCTCTTTTCTTCCGAGTTGCTCCAGCACGCCCCGTCGCGTGGCGTCGGAGAGCGCTGCAAAAGATGCGTCCAGGCGAATTGTCAAATACTGAACCATTTGGTTCACTATTAACACAAGATCCAATGCCGCGCAATAATTCGCGGCCAACGGGCCTCGGACGACAGCTGACCGATGAAAATTCCGGATCTTACCCTGCGTGTGCCGATGATCAGGTCCGAATGAGAGGACAACATTGGTCCAAGTAAAATGCTTGACCGGCAGTGAGACGCACCGAGCTATCCAGAATTTCTAGGGGCCACGCTACTGCACGTAACTGGACGTGATCATGCGTCGAGCAAACATTCCTGTGCGGCAGCGATCGTTTCGCGCGGCGCGTTCACGGTGTCAAATATCTGGTAAAGGAACAGCTTGATCGAAGATATCTCGATCTCCGCGCTACCCGCGATAGCTGGGTCCTCAGCGGCCCAGCGTCGTATTGTGGAAATTGAAAGACCGATCGCCCCTGGTCGAACTAGGGCGCGTGGATCCAACAGTTTGCTCTCGGCAACGTACCAAACGAAGAGGCGTATCGCTAGAACACTTGGCGAGATCCGAGCATAGTTCAAAAGACGTGTGTGTTCGTGCATCAGCGCTCGCCTGGCTTCGAGATCGAGCTTCCTTAGGTTCAGCCCAAGTTCGAGTAAGTTCGACTCCAGGTCCGCGTGATACAGGTTGTGCGAGTGAAAAAACGACACCAGGTTCATTTGGCGCAGCATAGAGAAACGACGATGGACCGATATTCCCCCATCCTCGTTACTTTGGCTGAGGTCGAACGGGATGCAGTACCCGTTTCCCTACGCCTTCCGGTAAAACCGGCCTTCAAAAACGAGGCTGGATTTCCTCTCTTTACCGCGGTCATCCACACACCAGGTAGTATTTGAAACGGTGGAAGATTGCCTGGGGCAGCTTCGCTATTTCTAAAGCACAGTAGGCCGAACCAAACTCACCCTTATCCTACTCCACGCCTCGAGAGCTGGCATTGGCAAGAGGACACGTTCACTGAAGGGCGTATCGAAGAAGCGCTTCGCGGCTGGGAAACGCTGTGAGGCCTTTTGACTCGCCATGTGCCAAGGCGCACTTCGTCATCACCATATCCGAGTATTGAGGTCTCGATCTTCTCGCCAGACGGCGTCCATCTCATACACCCGAAAGTGAGGTTACTAACCTCCGCCGACCTACCTTCTTCATTGAAGATTGTGTTTGGCCGCACAATCCTTCCTGGATGCCGCTTGACCTTTGCCCCGTTAGAAAGAAACATTAGCTTCCTTGCGCAACCAATTGATAAATAGGCTCGCTGAGTATCGCGGAGCGTCATGCCTTTGATAAATCAGATGGTAGTTCACGTCGGCTGAAAGCGTTTCGGTGAAGGCCTTTGCTAACCGCCCCGAGGCAATTTCATCCGTGACAAGCACAGATCGAACGAGAGCGAAGCCGCCGCCATCCCGACACACGTCCAGCATATCTTCAAAGGTCGGCAAGACAATGATGTCGCCGAGTTTATCACTCAGCCAGCTCTCGGTTTCCATTCCGAAGAGTTCGGAAATCCACCTGCGCCAATCTAGCTTGGTGTGATAGACGTCGGAATGAGACAGGAACGGGGCAGCGGCGAAAGCGTTTCGCGGAGGCAGCCGTTGGAGAAGCTCTGGTGAACAGACCGCAAATTCATCTTCGGTGAAAAGTGTGAAGCCCTCTTCGCCGGCCCCGGGGGGAGCCATCCGAATTTGAACATCAGCATTTCCATCGGTGAAGACGTCACGCCGGTAGTCCTGACTGACCCTTAGCGAAATATCCGGATGTGAACCAACGAATTGGTCAAGCCGTCGGGCCAACCAGTAGCGATATAGCTCCGGGGTGACCACGATGTGAAGATCATGCTGATCCGATTGCCGTCGCGCAGATTCAAGCGCTACTGAAAGGCTACGAAGTTGGTTCTGCAAGTCAGAGGCCAGCACCCGGGCTTTGGCGTAAGGCTTCAGCGTTTTCCCGGTTCGCTCAAATAGCCGCCCGCCAACAAAGCGTTCGAGCTGCGCTATGTGATGGCTTACCGCGCTTTGTGTGAGGTTCAGCCTGGCCGCCGTCCTCGTCACGCTCCCAGAATCGACGACCTCCATGAAAGATATCAGAACCGGCCAGGACGGAACGCCTCGCCGTATCCATCGATATTCATCATCATTTAGATGATCAGACTTCGTTTCCATTCTGCATCAATGGCCCTGATGATGGGCACTCTTTACCAAAGCGTTGAGACCACATCATGACGGTTCTTTATAGGATGATGCACCGGTTAAAGATAGGGAGGCTCCCTCTGCTCCCGCTTGGCCTTTATCGAGACGTCGGGCTTTTCCCTTCAATCGTTGAGCGAAAGTGGCATAGCCTTGATCGATGGTGATCGATCGACAGTACGTTGGGCTTTGAGGGCATCTTTCGGTTGGTCGGCCACGGGGTCGTGGCCGAACTATGGACCGGATCCGAGTGGCCGGCGCGTCCCAAATCTACTCCGGCAGGCACCTCGGCCCCTTATGTTGCAGGGTAAACCAACCTGACCATCTGTCCCATATGAACTACCCCTATGGATAGCTGTGCCAAGTCAGAGACGGGCGTAGCCTGTACCCATCGAAGTCCTAAACGCACTAAGCGAAAGGAGCCCGATAGCCGGGGCACGAGCGTCCCTAAAAGGCTCAGTGCCGCAGATTGCGCCGTCAAACAAACCTGGTGAGCAACAAAGGCTACCTGCTCCGCGAAGATGGAGATTTGTGATGACAATGAACAACGAAGCAGTCAAAAAGCCCGTGTCGCGGGCAACTAAGATTGAAGTAGTTTGTTTTGTCGGCGCAGTGTGTGCGACTGCCATTTGGGCGTCTCTGCTCTTCGGCAACACCGGTAGCGAAGCACGTGCGGCTTCCAGCGCATCCGCCCGCGTCACGTCACTATCCGCAAGCTGAACTGCCATCAGCAGTCAGGCATGCAGGTGCCGAGACGCGATTTTGAAAGCGGAAGCCATCGTTGAGCGGCGGCTACTTGCGTGACACCCGGTTCGGTTCAAACTCACCGGCAGCTACGTGTCGTCAAAGGTGCAAGACATGTTGGCGTGAACACAATCACCCGACATCAGGAAGGTGCAAGGTCTTCACTTCCAAAAAATCCTCTAGCCCGAACATTCCACCTTCGCGTCCGTTGCCTGACTGCTTATAGCCGCCAAATGGGCTCCCATACCGATGCGGGGCACCATTGATATGCACCATGCCGGCGCGTAACCGGGTAGCCACGCGTTCTGCGCGGGTGGCATCGGTGGTCTGGACGTACGCCGCCAATCCGTAATTGGTGTCGTTGGCGATCGCGATCGCCTCCTCCTCCGTGTCGAAAGCCATGATGGCCAGCACCGGCCCGAACACTTCGTCGCGAGCGATCCGCATATCATTGTTTACATCAGCGAAGATGGTCGGTTTGACAAAATAGCCTGTCTCGAACCCATCCGGCTTGCCGGCTCCGCCAACCAGAACCCGCGCACCTTCGGCAATGCCGGCTTCTATAAGTGCCTGCACCCGCCCGTACTGGATTTCGCTGACGAGTGGACCGATATGACTGCCCTCCTCCGCGGGATTTCCGACTTTGGCATCGAGGCCAACGCGCCCGGCGATTTCAACGACTTTGTCGTAAACCGACCTCTGCACAAGGAGGCGGGTTGGCGCATCGCAGGACTGTCCGGAATTATTGAAGCATTCGACGACGCTCCCGGTGATCCGGTCGTCAAGGTCGGCATCCTCGAAGACAATGTTCGGGGACTTACCTCCAAGTTCCAGGGTTACGCGCTTGACTGTGTCTGCAGCATCTTTGCTGACGGCGATACCGGCACGCGTGGAACCGGTAAAGGACATCATGTCGATCGCCTTGTGCCGGGAAAGCGCGGAGCCGACATTGGGGCCGTCGCCGTTCACAAGATTGAAGGTCCCCGCAGGAAAGCCCGCCTCATGCACCATCTCGGCATAAAGCATAGCGTTGAGAGGCGTGAACTCCGATGGCTTCAAGACGCAAGTCGAGCCTGTGGCAAGCGCTGGCACCACCTTCAGTGCAATCTGGTTGATCGGCCAGTTCCAGGGCGTGATGAGGCCGCACACACCGATTGGCTCCCGCAGCAACAAGTCTCCGTTCGGAAGCGCTTCACGCAGCTTCAGCCGCTTCAGCGCGTCAATAAATCCCTGAAGGTGGCCGACGCCTACATCGGCCTGCTGCTCGCGGCTCATCGTAATCGGTGCGCCTAGTTCCAAGGTGATCGTCTGCGCCATCTCTTCATAACGGCGCTTGTAAATATCCAGCAACTTTTCCAGGAGAGCCAGGCGTTCATCCACGCTGGTTTGGCTGTAGGAGGCGAACGCCTTTTTGGCTGCTGACACCGCACGGTCGATATCAGCCGCTGTACCCATCGAAATCACCGCAATTGGCTTCTCGGTCGCCGGATTGATCACCTCGAAATCGTTCTGCGCCAGCGGCGCAACCCATTCGCCTTCAATGTAGAATTTGCGCCTGTCAAGCATGTATGACTCCCTTAGACTTTCCTGTGTTTTTCATTCAGCCAACCCGTGACCAGCTGCCGATAGCGTTCGCCGCTGAAGCTCGGAAAATGCCCGCCGTGCACGACCCTTGCCGGAATCGTCAACAGACGCTCCATGGAGGCGAGATAATCGGTTGCGTTGGAATGATAGGTGTCCTCGATCAACGGCCCGTCATAGAGAATATCGCCGGAAAAGAGTGTCTCGGTCGCGGCCTCCCACAGGGCGATTCCTCCCGGAGAATGGCCCGGTGTATGGATGACTTCGAAGATCCGATCGCCGAGATCGACCACGTCGCCATCCTCGAGCAGGCGCGTTGCCGGCGCCTTCTTCACACTGTAGCACTTTGAGCAATAGGGTTCGGGCGGAAGGGCGTCGAAGATGTCGTCTGTAACGTACGGATCGGCGAGCGTATTTATGCGTGTCGGATTGGCAAGCAGATCGGCCTCTGCCGAGTGGACCGCACGACACTCGAATTCGTGATGGCAACCTATATGATCGAAATGTGTGTGGCTTGCGACCGCGATCAGGTCGCGCTCACTGACAAGGGGCACCCACTCGCGCAGCGATACCACGCCCATCCCGCTGTCGACAAGCATATCGCGATCGCGACCGCGCACGTGCCACACATTGCAACGATAAAACTCCTGAATGAACGGTTCCGAGATGAGCGTAACCTCGTCCGCCAGGCGTTTTAGTTGATACCAGTTTTCCGGAGTTACCCGTTCCATGGCTGCTGCCTATCCCTGTCTCGCAGGCAACGCTACGATATCGCCAACATTGACGGCAAGCGCGACTGCCTGGCCTTCTAACACCGCAGCCGACTGCGGCATATGCGCGACTATGCGCACTTCGGGCGCACTTGCGGTCGCCAAGTGGCAACGAAAGTGCGTCCCAAAGAAAGCACTTCCAGACACCGCGGCCTCCCCCAGCATCGTGACCGGGCCAGTCCCCTCGCCGGCGCTGCGAAAATGCTCAGGCCGTATGCAAAGAGTGATCGCCTGCCCGACACGAGGAGGTCCGGCGGTGAAGCAGGCCTCTGGCAAGGCGACCGCCCCGAGCGCTGTTTCCACAACGGCACCACCGCCGTTGGCATCCCTTACTGTGCCGGGGACGAAATTCACCTCACCCATGAAGCCTGCTGCGAACAGCGAGCGTGGGCGCATGTAGATTTCGGACGGAGGCCCAAAATCCTCGATCCTCCCCTGGTTCATAACGACAATCCGATCCGCGATTGCCATGGCCTCCTCCTGATCATGGGTGACATGGACAAAGGTTGTGCCGACGCGCTTCTGGATTGCCTTTAGTTCGTCTTGCATCTGCCGGCGCAGCTTGAGATCCAGAGCACCAAGAGGCTCATCGAGTAGTAGTACATCAGGGTCGACCGCCAAGGCTCGGGCTAACGCAACGCGCTGTCGCTGGCCACCAGAGAGTTCATGTGGCTTCTTGTCTGCTGACTGCTCAAGACCTACGAGGTCGAGAAAACTCCGCGCTCGCTCCTCACGCTCGGCCCGACCCACTC
Source organism: Rhizobium cauense (assembly GCF_019511525.1). Classification (GTDB taxonomy): domain Bacteria; phylum Pseudomonadota; class Alphaproteobacteria; order Rhizobiales; family Rhizobiaceae; genus Rhizobium; species Rhizobium cauense. The sequence continues at coordinate 16,733 of NZ_JAEUAT010000017.1, forward strand.
CGCGCATTCTGAGGCCGAAGCCGACATTGTCCTTCAATTTCATATGCGGAAAGAGCGCATAGTCCTGAAACATCGTCGTTGTTGGACGCTTTGCCGGCGGGATATTGGTCATTTCCTTGCCACCGATGCAAATCCGTCCCTTCGTTGGTGACAGAAACCCGCCTAGGATCGACAGAAGCGTCGTCTTCCCACACCCCGACGGACCAAGCAGGACGATGAATTCTCCTGCAGCGATCTCGAGGGATACGTCGTCAAGTGCGGTAAAGTTTCCGAAGGCTTTCGTCGCGTTCTCGATAGAAACCGGGGCGGTCATGATTTTTTGGTCCTTCCGAACAGGAACAGTTCCAGCACGATAAGCACGGTGACGGACACGAGGAACACCAGCGATCCAATGGCATTGGTTTTGGGGTTTAGGCCTGATCGGAGCAGACTCCAGATCTCGACCGGAAGTGTGACATCGAAACGCGACAGCAAGAACGCGATGATGAACTCATCCCAGCTGAACGTCATCGACAGGAAGAAGGAGGCAAACAGCGAAGGCAACAACATCGGCGCGGTTACGAGAGCCATAACTTTGATATCGCTGGCGCCAAGATCGCGCGCAGCACGCTCAATGTTGATGTGATGGTCTCCCATCGATGAATAGATGATCGCAAAGCACAGCGGCAAATTGATCACGACGTGACCGATGCCGACGGTCCAGAGTGAAAGGGCAACGCCAAACGCGTTGAGAACTGTCAAAAGACCAAGCGCGATGATGAGGTAGCTGACGGTCATCGGCGCTATAAGCAATCCTCGCTGCCAGACTGCGCCGGGGAGTTTGAAGCGGGCGAGTGCGTAGGCGGCGAGAAAACCGAGGAGGCAAGCTACGAAAGACGAAACGCTCGCTACCAGGAAGGAGTGTAGCAAAGCCGCCATAAGCTTACGATCGGCAAATACTGCTTGGTACCACTGCAGCGAGAATCCATTGAACGGGGGCACAGGCAACCGCCCATCTTGAAAGGAAAACAGCACCAGTACTATGACCGGCAGAAAGATGAAGGCGAAGATCAATGCGGCGTAGGTGCCTGCGACAAGGCTGTGAAATCGGTTACGCGACATTAGGTCCTCTCGATCTTCAGCCATCGCGCGCAAGCGATGTAGGCAGCGGTAACTGTGAGCATCAACACGATCGACAGGGCAGCGGCCATCGGGAAGTCGGCCCGGCGACCGAGTTGCAACATGATGATTTGCGGCAGGACCAGCTCGTTGTTGCCACCCAAAATCTGCGGCGTGACATAGTCGCCGATGCACAGGACAAACGTCAGGAATGCCCCAGTCATGATGCCCGGCATGGTCAGCGGCAAGATGACATGCCAGAAGGTTTGAAGCGCATTTGCCCCGAGATCAGCTGCGGCGCGACGATAGTTGGGAGACAGCTGCACAAGGTTTGCGTAGATCGTCAACGTCAAGAGCATTACGAAAAAATGGACAAAACCAATTACCGTCGCCGTGCGGTTGCTGGCCAGTTCGAGGGGCTCGTTGATCAGGCCAGTACTTATCAATGTCTGATTGATAACGCCATTGCGAGACAGCACGAGCAGCCAGGAGTACGAGCGTACGACATACGATGTCCAGAAGGGCAGGATCGCGAGGATCAACGCCGTTCGCTGGTATTTCTTCGGCACTCTCTCGGCTATGATCCAGGCTAGCCGATAGGCCAGAAGGATCGAGAGCACCGTAACTATGGCCGTAATTTCCAGCGAATTCGTCAGCCCGCGGAAGAGCGCATCCTTCTCGAAAAAAGCGATGTAGTTGCCGAAATTCCAGACGCGTACAATCGAGCCACCCTGTTGGGCCCAAAGGCTCATGGCCACCATGAAAAGGAACGGGGCGACAAAAAATGCGACCGTCCACAAAAGTGCCGGAGCCACAAAACCCCAGGCCTTGCGGCGTTCGGCATCTTCAAGCGAAAAAGCGGGCACGAGGCAAGCCTCCGGCTGCCCCTCCCCCAAACATCAAGGGAGAGGGATTGATGGCAATACGGTACGGGTGAAGCGTCAGTTCTGGAGCATTTCTGTCCAAGCGTCCTGCATCTTTGCGTCCAGTTCCGCGCTTGGGATCGGATATAGCTGCGTGCGCTTGAGATAGTCGGCCTGCTCATCCCAACGCAAAGCGGTCTTCTGCTCGGCGGTCAGATGATCGCCTGCCTTGGCATTGGCGGGCATCGCCCAGTAGCACGACGAGGTCGCAAGCCTCGCCTGCCCCTCGGGACTGACAATATATTGCACGAACTTGAGGGCGAGTTCCTTCTTGGTGGAGTCTTTCATAACCCCGATCGATTGCGCCCAGCGTACCGCCCCCTGCTCGGGAATGACCCAATCAAGATTGGGCTTATCCTTGACCAGACCAGCCGTCAGCCATTCCCCGCCGCCAAAGACAATATCGACCTCGCCAGTCGCGAGTGCCGTTTGCGACGAGACGACATCGCTGACTTGCTTCGCATTGGCCTTGAGAGCAAACAATTTGTCCTTGATCGCAGGGAGATCGGCGTCGGTAAGATCAGCGGTTGCCTTTCCGAGGTCGATTCCGGTCAAACCAATCATAGGGAGGTAGTAGTCATAGACGGCGATGCGGCCCTTGTATTTATCTGACCAGAGCTTCGACATGTCTTTCATGTCGGCGGGGTCAACTTTCGTCTTGTCGTAGGAAACCGTGTTGTAGCCGAATTTCTCGGTGACCGCGTAGATTTTGCCATCACGGCTATTGTTGGCTTCCATGCGCACTTCAGGGAAGATATCCGCGTTCGGGAGCGCATCGGCAGGCATCTCGGCAAGGATATCCTTGTCAACGGCACGCTGCACGTCAACCCCGTCGATAACCAGTACGTCCCAATCACCAGGACGCGACTGGTCGATGATAGAGAGGCCGGCCCCCGTCCCCTCGTACTCTTTCAAGTTGACCTTGACGTTGTTTGCCTTCTCGAATGGTTCGATCAATGCGGGATCAGTGTGATCGCACCATACGAGAGCATTCAGCTCATCCTGAGCAAACAGCGACGCAGGCGTCACTGCAATCGTTGCAGCAGCGAGCACCAATGTCGCGGTTGAGGCCAGGAATCTGCGCGCAGTAACGCCTTCATTGATATCATTCATGATGTTGCCCTCTGGTCGGTGGCGCTCGTTCCGGCGCCTTCACGAAAAAGATTGAATGAGTTCAATTTTTAAGTCAATATTATTTTTGAGGGTATTCAACATTCGAGAGAGCCAGACATGACGGGACTGCGCGCCAAGCAGAAAGCCGATCGCAACCGCCGCATATTGGAGGCGGCCGCGAGCCTGTTTCGTGAGGTTGGCTACGACAGCGCTCGTATTGAGGATATAGCGGAGCGCGCGGAAGTGTCGGTCGGCACCTTTTACAATTACTATGAAAACAAGGGAGACATTCTGGTCGCCACGGTTTCCATGGAAGTCGAGGAGGTTCTCGAATCGGGCAAAGGCATCGTCGAAAACCCGCCCGGCGCAACTCTCGAGGCACTCCAGGTTCTGATCGACCAGTATTTTGATCATTCGCTCGTCTATCTCAGTAAAGAGATGTGGCGCACGGCCATGGCGACCTCGATTCAGCAACCCGAGAGCCCCTTCAGTCGCCGATACACTGAGCTTGATGGGCGCCTCTGTGATCAGGTGTCGATGCTGGTACACAAGCTTCAGCTTCGTGGCGCCGTGATGCCGGGAATAGACGCGATCGCCGTGGGCCAGATGGTCTTCAACAACCTCAACATGATGTTCCTCGAGTTCGTAAAAGATGAAGCGATGACCCTTGCGAGTCTCAAGGAACGCGTGGCGCGCCAGAACAAACCGATCGCTATTTTGATCAGCAGTCCAAGAATCTAATAACAGGGAACATCAGGGATGGAGAACCACCAATCCGCAGTACTTGCGGCAGCAGACCGCCTCGTCAATGCCTTTGGCAGTCACGATCGCGACAGCTACTTTTCGGCCTTTGCGCCCGGGGCCACGTTCATATTTCACAACCTTGACCGGAGGCTCGGAACCCGCGCCGAGTATGAAGCAGAATGGACCCTCTGGGAAACCCGCGACGGCTTCCACGTTGAGGCTTGCCGATCGAGCGACCGGGACGTTCAGATAGCCGGCTCGATCGCAATTTTCACGCACTCGGTCGAGACGGATCTGACCTTCAACGGTGAGCCTGCAAAGAGCGTCGAGCGTGAAACCATCGTGTTTGAGAAACAGCCGACCGGCGAGTGGTTGGCGATCCATGAGCACCTCTCACCCCGCTCGTGAAGAGAAAAGATTAGGGTCCCGCCCACTGGTCGGAAAGTGCCTAGTTCTGATGTTTTGAGCAGTTGATTTGAAAAAGGATAGAACAATGGTGGAGTTGAAGAAGCACTTGGAGGGTCTTCGAAAGAAGTTCGGCGACAGTACGGAATTCTTTGATCCCCGCTTCCGGCGCGTGGCAGAGAAAATCTTCAAAGGCGGCACCCGCGCCGCTCCCTATTCGGGTGTTTCGACCTTCGCGGGCCTGCCCTATAAGGAGGTCAATTTCGCGGCTCCCGATTTTGGAGATCTCCAGGTCGCAGCAGTTGGCATCCCGATGGATCTCGGTGTCAGCAATCGACCCGGCTCGCGATTTGGCCCCAGGGCCGTACGTAGCATCGAGCGAATTGGACCGTACAACCACGTGCTCGACTGCGCCCCGGCATACGATCTGCGTGCAGCCGACATTGGCGACATTCCATTCAGCAGCCGCTACCGCCTGGAACAGTGCCACGAGAATATCGAGGCCGCGATCAGCAAGATTGTGTCAGCAGGTGTCATCCCACTCTCCGTCGGGGGGGACCACTCGATCACGCATCCAATTCTAAGGGCAGTCGGGGCAAAGGAGCCTGTTGGGCTGATCCATATCGACGCCCACTGCGATACCGGAGGCCCGTTCGATCAGACCAAGTTCCATCACGGCGGTCCAATGCGCAATGCAGTCCTGGACGGCGTCCTTGACCCAACTCGCACCATACAGATCGGCATTCGCGGTCCCTCGGAATACCTGTGGGAGTTCTCCTATGAATCTGGCATGACGGTCATCCATGCGGAGAAGGTGAGCGGCATGGGCATCCCCTCGATCATCGAGAAGGCGCGGCAGATCGTCGGGGATGGCCCGACCTACCTTTCCTTCGATGTCGACAGCCTCGATCCAGCCTTTGCGCCCGGCACCGGGACACCGGAGATTGGCGGTCTCACCACGCGCGAAGCACTGGAACTGTTGCGCGGTCTCAAGGGCCTCAACTTCGTGGGTGGCGATGTCGTCGAGGTGGCCCCGCAATATGACAGCACCACCAACACCGCGCAGGCAGGCGCACAAGTACTCTTCGAAATCTTGAGCCTACTAGTATTCAGCCCGGCACTCACCGCCCAGAAGTAACAACTGCCGCAGGCCCCATCCGCACTACCAGCGTTGGCCGCCCCAACACCGCAACGGCGGCGCGCATCGCGCGCCGCCCCTCGTGACGGTGCGCGGCTGCCGACATCGCCGCACTATTCATTCGCCCGGCACCTCACGATCTCGTCCCCATTGAAAGCAGATTCATGCTTTCGCAACACGCATTTAGCATTGCAACAGCCCCTCGAGATTTGAACTCAGAGCTTGGTTTTGGGATTCTGTGCCGATCACAGAAGGTCTTCAGCGACACTATAGTCCGAGCAACGCAAGATGCAGGCTGATGCCGCGATCTTCGATTTGAACGAACTGCATGGAGGAGCGAGTGACGACGAAATTGATGACATGCTTACTGGCGGGTCTGGCGTTGGCAAGTTGCACACCTACCCAACAGGGCGCGGGGATAGGCGCGGCGACGGGTGCCGTGGTTGGCGGCGCTATCACGAATGATGTGCGTGGTGCAGCTGTTGGCGCTGCCATTGGTGGAGCATCGGGCGCCGTTATCGGCAACGTTGCTGGTCGGCCTGGACAGTGCGAGTTTCGAGATCGCAATGGTAGGCGCTACATTGCCGCCTGCCCGCGCTGACTGACCGGTAACGAAAGAGCGCCGCCGTCCGCGTCATTCGGACCGACCGGCTGCGCGCCAATCCCGACGGCGCTCTCATGAGGCTTCGCAGTCCCGCTAACATCACATTTACTCATTTAAAATGTGAGATATGGCGCATAATACATTGACTATATTTATGATTTTAGCGCGCTGCACTGGAAGGTTGATGTTAATCACGATCGAGGGCAGCAGTGGCTGATCGATAGGGTATCGAGCGACACTTGATGCAAAAGCGCGCGAACTCGTCACTCACCCACTCTCATGCGACGTGCCAAACCAAGCTCATTGATCACCCCTTGTCGGAAGACACCGGTTCAATTGGAGGCAAGACATGGCCACTGCCAATGCCGCATCAAAGACGACGATGCAAAGGTTTCTCGACGGCGTCGAGAAGGTGGGAAACATGGTGCCCCATCCGGTCATCATTTTTTTGATCCTGATCGGCATTGTCATCGTCCTTTCGGCCATTCTGGGTGCTTTCGGGGCGGCGGTCACCTACGAGCGCATTAATCCTGACACGCACGAGATCGAACAGGCGTCGACCGCCATCCGAAGCCTGCTGAATGTCGAGGGCATTCGCTTTCTCTATTCATCGCTGATCCCCAACTTCATGAGCTTTACGGCCGTAGGGTTGATGATCGCAGCCATGATCGGGGCTGGTGTAGCGGAAGAATCCGGCCTGGTAACTGCGCTAATCCGCAAGCTGGTGATTGTTTCACCGAGTTGGGCATTGACCTATATCCTTGCTTTCGTCGGCATTCTCGCCAGCATCGCGGCCGATGCCGGTTATCTTGTACTGATCCCCCTCGCCGGCGTTGCCTACCTGGCGGTTGGACGTCACCCGCTGGCGGGACTTGCACTCGGCTTTGCTGCTGTGGCCGGGGCATTCACGGTCAACATGCTCATCAAACCACTCGACGCCGTGCTCGTGGAGTTCACGAACGACGCGGCACATCTGGTTGATCCGGCAAGGTCAATTGGTCTGGCATCTAACGTCTGGTTTTCAATTGCCTCGGTGCTCTTCCTGACGGTCGTGATTGCGTTCATCACCGATCGCATGATCGCGCCGCGGCTGGGAACCTATGACCCCGCCTCTGCAGAAGGCGGCGTGCAGTCCCAGGGAGCGACGCTGTCGGAACAAGAATCGCGCGGCTTGCGGTTCGCACTGTTCGGCCTGATCGGCCTTCTTGTGGTCTTTCTGCTTCTGACGGTTCCAAGCGGTGCGCCATTGCGCAATCCAGAGACGGGCGAACTCATAGGCAATTCCCCGTTTATGAACGGCCTGATTGCTCTCATCATGCTGGTCTTCCTGGTAACCGGTTGGACCTATGGCATCGGTGCCGGCACGCTGAAAACGCTCGCCGAGGTCATCGCGGCGATCGAAAAGTCGATCAAGAACATGGGCGGGACCATCTTCCTATTCTTCGTCCTCAGCCAGTTCGTCGCCTATTTCACCTATACCAATATCGGCACGGTCATGGCGCTCAGCCTTTCGGGCGCGCTGCAGGCGGCCAACATTGGCGCGCTCCCGCTACTGATCGGGTTTATCGTCGTGGTCGCAATCATTGACCTTCTATTGACGGGCGCCATCGCAAAATGGGCGATCTTTGCTCCGGTCTTCGTTCCGCTTTTGATGAAGCTCGGCGTAGAGCCAGAAGCGGTGCTGGCTGCCTACCGTGTCGGTGACTCACCTATGAATGCGATCACCCCTCTCAACGCCTATTTCGCGCTCGTCGTCGGCTTCGCCCAGAAGTACGACAAATCGGCCGGCGTCGGCACTATCGTGTCGTTGATGCTTCCATACGTCGTGCTGATGTTCGTACTGTGGACGGCCCTCTTTGCCGTCTGGAAGGCCCTTGGATTGCCATGGGGTCTGTGACGACTTCGGCGACCTTGAACGATTGAACACTCGAACGATCGGATGGACACCATGAGCAACACCGCTATCCCTCTCGACGTCGCCGCCGCAGAAGATCATCTCATGCGGTTCCTATCGGTGGAGGGCGTGACTGGACAGGAGAAAAACATTGGCCTTGCTGTCGTCGACGCCCTGAAGAAAATTGGCGTGCCGGATTCGGCCATTCGTTTCGACGACGCCAACAAGCGCATTCCATTGCCAACCGAGACGGGGAATTTGATCGTGGACATTCCCGGTACACGGGCAGGTCCGCGGCTACTCTTCTCGACACATCTCGACACCGTCCCACTCTGCGCGGGCGCCAAACCACGCCGCGAAGGCGACCGGATCGTGTCCGACGGGACAACCGCCCTTGGAGGCGACGCTCGTACGGGTGTGGCGGTCCTGGTCGTGGTTGCAGAGACCCTCATCAAGAACAAGCTGCCGCACCCCCCGATAACGCTGCTATTTACGGTGCGCGAGGAGAGCGGGCTGCATGGGGCGCGTGAACTCAACCCTGCCGACCTTAACGGAGCGGTGATGTGTGTGAATGTCGATGGCCAAATGGCTTCGGATCTGATCGTTGGTGCGGTCGGTCAGGAGAACTGGGAAGTCGAGATCACCGGGCGTGCCTCGCATGCCGGTGTTGCGCCGGAAAAAGGGATTTCAGCGACGCTCGTCGGTGCGGTCGCGCTGGCTGAGGCAAAGAATAATGGATGGTTCGGCAAGGTCGTCAAGCCGGAGGGGCGTGGCACGAGTAACGTCGGTATTTTCGGTGGCAAGGACAACAAGCCAGCGGGCGATGCGACCAACGTCGTGACCGATTACGCGTTCATAAAGGGCGAGGCGCGCAGCCCCGAGGCAACCTTCGCAACCAAGATCGCCAATGGCTACAAGGAGGCCTTTGCCAAGGCAAAGAGCGAGGTAACGGCCGATGAGGGCGACACGGCTGAAGTCAAATTCAGCCACAAACCATCCTATCCGCCGTTTGAATTGGGCAAGGACACACCGATCGTCAAACGCGCAACAAAAGCGCTCCAGATGCTCGCCATAGAACCCGTCTACGTCTTCTCCAATGGCGGGCTTGACGCCAACTGGCTCGACAAGCACGGCGTTCCGACCATCACCATTGGCGCTGGCCAGGCCGAAATTCACACCATCAAGGAATACGTGAACCTCAAGGAGTACGAAAAGGGCTGCCGTCTCGGTGTCCTGATGGCAACGCTTGAAGATTGATGGCTTTGCGGTCGCACGCACGGGTCACGAAGCGGCAGTACTTCAGCCAGGCTGGATGCAGTCATTCAGGTCCGCATCCAGGTCTCCGACCCAGAAAAGGTCTAAGTCCTCACAGGCCGCAGCCGTAAGCGATGACACGCTGAGGCTCGGCCTGTCTGGTCGACATGGTTTGAAAAGACAAAAGGGGAGCTGGGCGATTGAGTCCAATAGGATACACCGCGGCCATCATTGCCGTTACCGTCGTTTTGTTTGTCTGGAACAAACTGCCGGTTGTCTTTGTGGCCATGTTGACTGCGCTGGCACTATGGGCGACTGGTGTCCTGACACTCGGGCAAGCCCTTGGTGGCTTCGGTGATCCGGCGGTCATCTTCATCGCATCTCTTTTTGTCGTGAGTTCAGGGTTGGAAGTGACCGGTGTCACCGCCTGGGCGGGACAGCTTTTGATCCACGGCGCCGGTGAGGAAAGCCGTGCACGCCTTCTGCTTCTCACCATGGCTCTGGTATCGCTTCTCACCGCACTGATCAGCGTCAACGGCGCCGTCGCAGCATTGCTGCCCGTCGTCGTTGTCATCGCCGTGCGTCTGCGCCGCAATTCGTCGCAGTTATTGATGCCGCTGGTATTTTCTGCACATGCGGGTTCGATGCTGGCGCTGACTGGGACGCCGGTAAACGTCCTGGTGTCGGAGGCCGGTATTGATGCGGGCGTTGGCGGGTTTGGTTTTTTCGAGTTTGCACTTGCCGGCATTCCGCTCTTGGCAGGCACCATGGCAATCATCATTCTGTTTGGAAAACAGCTGCTCCCTGAACGCAACGGCGCCACCATGCCGGCTGACTTTAGCCACCATGCGAAGACACTTGTCGAGCAATACGGCCTCGCTAGCGGCATTTACCAGATGCGCGTGCGGGCGAGCTCTCCTTACGTTGGCAAAGCGTCGGCCTCGGTCGACCTTTCAGCCTTCCAGGGACTACAGCTGGTCGCTGTTCAGGAAGGTGAGACAGCCGGACCGCTGCGCAGGGCAGTCATTGCAGACGGGGATCATCTGATCGTGCGCGGCGACCCAGAGATCGCGGCTGTTTTTGCGGGTGACATGCATCTTGCCTTCCGCGACAACGAGCCGACCGGGCACGGCGAAGAAACATTGTTCAATCGCAGCTCAGGCCTTGCCGAAGTGGTAATACCGCCGCGATCAGGCCTGATCGGAACGACAGTCTTCCCGGGAATGGTCACGGAGAGCGGCGACCTCATCATCCTCGCGGTGCAGCGCGCCGGGGCGGGTATTTCACACGGGAGCATAACCAAGGATGCCGGCGGGATTGTCCTGCAGGCGGGCGATACGATGCTTCTGCAGGGAACCTGGAAGGCGCTTGATGTCCACCTGAACGACCCCGACGTACTGGTTGTCAATTCCCCTGAACTGGTTCGCCGCCAGGCCGTACCCATGGGCCCTGGAGCCCGTCAGGCGGTGATCATCCTGATTGCCATGGTCGTGCTGCTTGCCACCGGGTTTGTTCCGCCTGCGGTGGCCGGTTTGCTTGCCGCCGGAGCGATCATCCTGTCCGGCATCATGAGTGTAGAGCAAGCCTATCGCGCCGTCGGCTGGACAACTGTCATTCTCGTTGGTGCAATGATGCCGCTTTCGACCGCAATGGTTGAAACGGGTGCTGCCAAGCTCATGGCGGAGCATCTTGTAGGCTTCGTTGGGGATGCGGGTCCCATTGCGCTGCTCGCGGGCCTTTTTGTGCTGACGGCTATCATGGGGCAGCTTATCAGCAACACCGCAACAGCATTGATCGTCATCCCGATTGGTGTTGCAGCGGCGACGGCCATGGGGATTTCTCCGCGCCCTGTCCTGATGAGTACGGCGGTTGCCGCCGCTGGCGCGTTCCTGACCCCGATAGCGACGCCGACAAACCTGATGGTGATGGCGCCTGGTGGCTATGCCTTCAACGACTATTGGAAGCTCGGGTTACCCCTGTTGATCTGGTTTTTCGTCGTTTCTGTTTTCATTGTGCCGCTGATCTGGCGCTTTTGAATTCCGGCCGCGGGGCCCTTCGGCCGGCCCTCTGCGCCACTGTTGTTACTGTGACTTCACCAGGCCCGAAAAACCGGCAACGGCCAACAGGCTAAGCGCCCAGCCAATTACCGACTGGAAGAAGTAGTAGTTCAGCGTAAACGTTCCGGTTGGCTTCAAAGAATCTGGCCGCCAATATTCCTTTTGCCCGATGGACGCCACCGGTAGCAAAACATCGAGCGAATACATCAACGCATTGAACTCTGGATAACTTGCGGCTTCTGGCTGATTGCGAAAACACGTCAATTGGTTTTCCCCGACCCCTGCCCTACCGGCCATTTCTACTCCGGCAGATGGCATGAACCGACTTTCGGTTCGCTGAAGGTCGCACATTGTCCATTCCGGTGAGCGCAGCACGACGGGGCTATTTGGCTTCATTGCACCGCTTCCATAGGCGACAGCAAAGACACCGGTGCCGATCGCCCAGAAAAGTGCCATCCAGACAAGCGCCAGAAGAGGTTGGCGCCCATAGCGCAGCGTCACGGCAAGGACAGCATCGACAAGTGCCAGCATGGCTCGCAGTATCGGATTCTTGGCACGCGCCCGCCTTGCGCGCCGTTGCAGTTGATCCTTGGTGATCAGCACGGCACGGGCTTCTTCGTCATGGCCCATTTCCCGAAGCACCTTCGACAACTGCTCGTAGGGCTGTGGCCAGAAATCCGCCTTCCAGCGCTCGGGCGTTTGACGAGAAAGCCAATCCAGACGGCTGGTCGCATCGGCAGGACCACCAATAAATGCACCGTATTGACAACGGTTCAAAAGAAGGTCGCCAGTCTTCGGCCAACTGCTTTGCTCGTCGTCGATCGCACCAATTGTCGTGGCGGTCAGATCGAGCGCGCCCTCAACGGATGCGTTCTGCCGCAAGAAGAATGCACCATCAATCGTGGTGCGGTTGAGCCGCAACGCATAGCCTCCTGGCTCAGAGAGAGAGGCCGATGTGCAATCAACATCACCACCGAAGCGAGCACCGAGCAGGCGGGTCTCGCCGATGACGGTCGTCCCCCGCAGGGCGAGGTCGCCAGCAGCGACGATCCCGTCACCGTTCAAGACAACTTCACCAGGGCGTTCAAGCTTGGCGCCGACCGCGCTGACGTCGCCGCCAAGACGCACCGCTGAAAGGTTGATACCACCACGCACGTCAGCGCCGCGCAATAGAATGCCGCCGCGGGTCTCCAGTCCGTCGGCCTCAATTGCAATCGACCCTGGCGAAACAATCGAGGCACCGTCGGCCTCTATGCTGGCGCCAATGCGCGCGCCCGACAGCCGGATTTCACCGGTCACGATCGCACCCCGCAACGACAGGCAGCCTCGCGCCTCAACTCTATCCGCCTGCAGACCGGGCAAGGCTGAGCCGTCCAAAAAGAGACTATCGATGACAGCAGACCGTAGCACCGGTGAGGCTTCAAAGTGGCAATCCTTGAGGCCGATATCGCGCGGAATGCGGCATCCCTCGAGATCAAGTATACCGGTTATCCATGCCCCACTTAGCCTCATGCCCTTTTCATGTAGGCGGCCGCCATCCTTGTCGAGGATAAGGTAACGCAGGAGATCTGCACGAACGGTTCGCTCGGGATCATCCCGCACCGGACGGAGGCCGTCACCCAGTCTGTCGAAGTCTCCCAAATGCAGATGTGAAACCACCTTTTCCTCAGCAATGCTCAACGGGCTGAAATCAGCAAAGCTTGGCGCGACGGGAACAGCATTTCCTGGCTCAGACGGTTTCTGGCTCATAAAGGTGGCATCCATTTTGAGTCGGTAGGATGCGGGCAGGATCTAGGCGACCGGTAAGCAACCATGGAGGAATGGCATTCCAATTGATCGTCCCTCCTCTATGACACAGGCTCCGGCGGCGCGCCGATGAGGTCGGGACAGACCAGGCCGATTGTACAAGAGCTCAACTGAACGCCACTGGACGCATATGTGGTGCCGGGTCACTTCTCAGCTAAGGCTCATCCCATGTGTTGATTGATTTCGCCGTTTTGTATTCGGGTCAAGTGGTGTCACTGAAATGCGCAGCAATGCCACGGCATATCGGACCGTATGCTTAGTATCTGGACTCAGCGCCGATCACAGCCTGTCGTAGCCGATGCTAAAGTAGCGGCAACACTATGAAAGTTCACGCGGACGACGCGGGAAACGTACGCTTGCATTCCGGAGCTACGACTCAATCATCGAGAAAGTCCGCGCGTATGTCAGACGACCACGCAACACGAACACCGTCTTCAGCGAGATGGCCGCAGGGCCTGCTCTTTCTCGCAGGGTTCCTGTTCGTCATCTGGCAGGTGATCAACGCATCACATCAAGCACCAGTCGTCGCTGTTGGCATCCTGATATCGTTCGTCTTGGCCTTCATTTTCGTACGCCGTGGTAGTGTCTGGCGCATCACCGTGACGCCACGCACGATCTTCCATTTCGCTGTCTACACCGGCGTGTTCCTGGTCGAGCTGGTCAAGGCAAATATCAACATGCTGCGCTATGTCTACTCCCCGCGCATCGATATCCATCCAGGGATCGTTAAGGTCAGAATGCCGCTCAAATCACCGATCGGACGGCTCGTGCTTGCAAACTCTATCGCACTTACGCCTGGTTCGCTCGTGATGGATCTCAGAGGGGATGAGTTGTTCGTCCACTGGCTGGACGTAAAGACCACCGATCCGGAGGAGGCCACCCAGATGATCATCGGACCTTTTGAAAAGCACCTGGAGGCAGTCTTTGGCTGATGTCATCCTGCAGATCGCCGTTGTCCTGATTTTCTTCAGCATCGTCTTCGGTGTACTGCGGCTGATGCTCGGCCCAACGGCCGTCGACCGGATTGTGGCGATCGATATGCTCACGGTCGTCACGATTTCGCTGGTTACGCTCTATGGCCACATATCGGGGCGCTTCGTCTATATCGACGTTGCCCTTGTCTACGGTCTCTTGAGTTTTCTGGCAGTCCTTGCCGTTGCCCGTTTCCTAGAGCGAGGACCTTAACCGCCATGCTTGCGATGCTGATCCTGTTGATGTGCGGCAGCATACTGGTGAGCGGAGTGCTGGCTGTCATACTCAAAAGCCTGATGGCGGCGATGGTCAGCGCCGGTCTGGCAAGCCTTTTTGCGGCTGCGTCCTACGTCCTTTTGGCCGCACCTGATGTCGCCATGGCCGAGGCCGCGATAGGCTCGGGCCTTGCAACGCTGATATTCCTTTACACGATACGCAAAACCAAAGGGGGAGGCGCCGTCGATGAGTGAGCTGATCGGCAGCCTGGTCATTCTCGTTGGAGCTTTTTTTCTTTTCTCGGCCGGTGTTGGGTTGTTGCGCATGCCCGACGTCTTTACGCGCATACAGGCGGGCACAAAGGCGTCAACCCTAGGCAATATTCTGGTTCTTGCCGGCCTTGGTATCTATCACCCCGACTGGTCATTTAAGCTGCTGATCATCGCCTATTTTGTGCTGATGACCAATCCGCTATCGTCACATGCGCTTTCACGGGCGGCGCATTTTGCCCGCACACCGATGGCTGCCTCAACCCTTGTCGATGCACTGCGTGAGGAAGACGAAGGCGCTGGAAAGGGCTCGCCATGAAGCGCCTGTTCAGTCTGATTGCCGTACTGGCATTCGCAGGCATATTTGCTTTGCTCGCCCACGACTATGGTGAACGCCAGACACTCTCAGCGCTCGCTGTGCACTATCTGACCCAGGTGCCGGCTGACCTTGGCGCCCCAAACGTCGTGACCGGAATACTGATCACCTTTCGGGGCTTTGACACACTAGGTGAGGTCGCGGTGCTGTTCATGGTCGCTGCAAGTGTAGGACTGCTTCTGACAAATGAGGCAAGTGGGCAGCCACCCAGCTTTCATGGCGGCGGCGGAAACGAACCGAGTGAGCTCGTCCGCAACGGCGCCGAGGTCGTGCTTCCAATGATCTTTCTGTTCGGCGCCTACGTCATAATGAACGGCCACCTGTCCGCCGGCGGCGGATTCCAGGGCGGTGCAATCGTTGCCTCCGGTGTTATGCTGTTGATGCTTGCCTATCCCTCGGGACCAATCGACCACGGCTTCCTTAGCATAACGGAGTCAGTTGCTGGCGTGTGTTATGTCCTGATCGGTATCTGTGGAATGGTCCTCGGCGCAGGATTCCTCGACAGCCATATTCTGCCACGTGGCAATTTCGGTACGCTGCTCAGCGCCGGTGCGATCCCGCTCATCTCGGCTCTGCTTGGCATCAAGGTCGGAGCGGAACTGAGTGTCATCATCGACCGATTTCGCAGCTAGGTAAGACGGGGGGCGCAATGGGTCTGGCGATATCACAAATACTTTTGGGCACGGGATTTCTCCTCATTCTCATCGGGCTCTGGGGGATGCTGAGGCATCACAATATCCTGCGCATCATCATCGGCTTTTCGCTGATCGATACAGGTATGCATATCGTTCTCGTGGCGACGGGCTATGTGACCGGCGGGACGGCACCAATCATCGATGACGCGCTTTCCGCCTCAGAGGCGGTAACCCGGGCGGTCGATCCCATCCCCGCAGCCCTTGTTGTGACGGCCATTGTCATCGGATTTTCAGTCACCGCGATCATGCTCGCATTTGCAATCCGTCTTCACGCAGCCAGGAAAACCTTGTCGATCAACGCGCTGACGGAGTCTAAATGGTAGACGCCCTGTTCCAGCCGTTGAACATCTTCCTGCTTGGTCTTGGTGGCGGATTTCTTATTCCCCTGCTCTATCGCATCTCAAAGCAGTTGCCGATGGCAGGCTTTGTTGTCGCGCTCCTTGGGATGACGGTCATTTCATGCGTTTGCATGTGGCGTGTTCACGGTAGCGGGTCGACGTTTGAGATTCTGACCGCAGGCACCAGGCCGCCGTTTTCTATCAATCTGCGCTTCGGTCCGTGGGAAGGCTTCTTCTCTGTCTGCGTCAATGTCGTGGCAGTTCTTGGCGCTTGGCATCTATGGGATCGGCTACGATCAACCTACTCGGCCCTTTTGCTCTATCTGATCCTGATCATGGGTATCAATGGCATGGTCATGACACGTGATCTGTTCAACCAGTTTGTCTTTCTGGAGATCATGTCGATTGGCACATATGGTCTGCTTGGACTGGAACGAAACCCGGCAGCGCTCTCGGCCAGCTTCAAATACATAATGGCGACGGTTCTCGCCTCGTCCTTCTTCCTGCTCGGCGCCGGGCTTCTCTACCACGTGACGGGAACGTTGAATATCGACGACATGATTGCCAACCGTGCAGCGATCACTGGCTCAATTGGGGTAACCGCGCTCCTGTTCGTGCTTGCCTGCCTTGTACTTGAGCTAAAGCCATTCCCTGCGAATGGCTGGGGCCTCGACGTCTACGAGACCGCCTCAAGTGGCATCGCGGCGCTTGTCTCCGTCGGGGTGTCGGCCGGCGTATTCTTCGCACTTTTCAAGCTGCTCCCGCTATTTGACGACTATCTGGGCATTCTTGCCGTTTCGGGCGGAACCACCTTCCTTTTTTCCAACCTCCTCGGACTGCGCCAGACAAGCGTACAGCGTATGCTTGGATACTCCTCCATCGGCCAGATGGGGCTCCTAACGCTAGCCCTTGCGCTACTGCATCAACTTGGAGCGGAGCAATCCTTGCCCCTCGTTGTTGGCGGCCTGTTTGTTAACCACCTGCTGGCCAAGGCCGGTCTTTTCTGGCTTGCTGGTATCGTCGAGCGTCCTGAGATATCTAGCTGGTCCGATGTTACTGATAACCGTTTCGTTCTTGCGGTTCTTGCAGTGTGTGTGGTCGCAATTGCTGGCTTGCCGCCCTTTCCCGGCTTCTGGGCGAAATGGGAGCTGGTGATGCAGGCAGCAGCCGGTGGGCGATCTCTCTGGATCGCGGTCATCTTGGTGGGGTCCCTGCTCGAGGCGAGCCTATATGTTCGGTTGGTTCAAGCAGGCAACCCGTTCCGTGCAAGACGGGACAGAGGGTGCCTTTCCTGTACGGGCTTCGACCACAATCAACCTGCGGCCGATGAGGTTCGCACCGGTCGCGGTGGTCGCTGTCCTGCTGTTCGCAAGTGGCTACGCGGCAGCTGCGCTCGCGGGTGCCGTCTCCCTGTGGCTCATAGCTCCACTGTGTGTGGGAGGCGGCCTCCTTCTCCTTGATGGACTTCCCGGGCGGATCAAGTGCACGGCAATGTTGGCGTCCGTGTTGGTGGTTGGACTGCCGACTGTCAACGACATTGGAGGCATACGCCAGCTTTTCGCCGCCCTACTGCTGACTGGTGGCGTCGTCATTGCGTTCGCTGGCTTCTACCGTACTGATTCCAGACGCGGTTTCTATCCAATGATGGCCATCCTACTGCTGTCGATCGGAAGTCTGTTGCGCGCCGAAACGAGCCTCGAGTTTTTCTTTCACTGGGAGATCATTACGCTTTCTTCCTATTTCCTGATCGCGCAACGGCCCGGTGCTCACCCCTACGTACTGCAGTTCCTGCTGTTTTCGCTGGTGTCCGCGTTTTGCCTGCTTGCGGGTTTTGGCAACGCCGCCAACGCTAATGGCAGTACCGCGCTTGCGACCTTTGCCACCGCTGGACCCGATGCTGCGCTGGCTTTCACGTTTCTAGCGATAGGCTTCCTGATAAAGGTGGGTGCGGTTGGCGTCCACGTTTGGCTGCCCGGCGCCTATGCCGAGGCAGACGACGATCTGTCAGCCATGCTTTCGGCCGTTATCAGCAAGGTGGCGGTCTTCGGCCTGTTCATGGTTACCTACCTCGCCATCCGTTCCGACGTCGGGCTCGAGATGGCACATGTCATGGGCTGGATCGGGCTCTTGACCACCATTGCTGGTGCGGTGATGGCGTTTCAACAAAGCGACCTGAAGCGCATGCTTGGCTATTCGAGCATGAGTCAGATCGGCTACATAGTTACAGCTATCGCGTTGATGAGCCATCTCGGCTGGGTCACGGCGTTCTACCTTGTCGCCAACCACTTAATGGTCAAGGGCATCCTCTTTCTGGCGGCTGCCGCCGTCATCTTGCGCACGGGAACACGTCTGTTCGATGAAACTGGGGGCCTCGCGCGCCAGATGCCGATCACCTTTGCTTTGGTCGCTGTCGCGCTTGTCTCCATGTCCGGCCTGCCACCGCTGGCCGGTTTCGGCGGAAAATGGTTGCTCTTGAGTGCGATGGTGGACAGGGGGTGGTATGGCCTTGCTGTCGTTGGCCTGCTCGCAACCTTCATCGGTTTTCTCTATATGTTTCGCTTCATCCATGCGATCTTTCTTGGCGAGGGAAAGCCTGCAACCGAGGTTGTCGAAGAAGCGCCTTTTGCGCTCCTGATGCCTCAGTTGGTGCTCGTTGCTGGTATTCTCGTGTTGTCGTTCTTTCCGAAGCTCTTGATGGACCCGGTCTCTGCGGCGATCGATCCCTATTTTGCCTCGACCTTGGTCTGGCAGGGAATGTCACTTGAGACCATCTACGGCTACTGGAACCCGCTTCCGGTCATGGCGATCAGCGTGGCAGCTGCAGTGCTTCTGCTCGGGTTGTTCTTCTTCGTTTACAGAACGTCAAACCGTCTCGCCATGCCATACAGCACGCTACGATTTTACGCTTTCTACCGATCGGTATTTTCTCCGCTGGTTACGCCGCTTGCGAACTTCGTCTGGGATGGGGTCTGCAATCTGACAATCGCCACGGCCGACGGAGTGCGTCGCATCTACACCGGGAACGGGCAGACATATGCACTCTACGTGCTCTATTATGTTCTTGCACTCTATCTCCTCGCCACCTCACGACTCCTCGCAAGTTGAGCGCACGACATCCAAATCCCGATGAACTCGGGCGTGCGCGGCGCCACCATTGCGGGCCCGCTATTGACCGGCCGATGCCTGCACAAGCCCGCCCAAAATACGACTCGGCAGAAAGATGACGAGAGATGCCGCGCCCTCGATCACTGACGCACCATCAGCGAGCATTGTCTGACCCGGAGGCACTTGATCTTCTCGTAGCACGCTGCGCATCAGGGCATCGTTGTTGACGATCTCCATCAAGGTCGGAGAACTCGCAAAGACATTGTGCCTTCCTCCATCGATATCAGAGACATCGATGACCGCTATCTCTCTTTTCTGGAGGATCGCAACCTCCGAACCGCTGCCAACACGCGGGTGGCCACCTGCCAGTCGCCGGGAAATCCCGAGCGCGCGGTCCCGCTGGGAAACAATGATAGTGAACGGACGCGGGATATCGCCAATGTCGTCAAGCTGGCTGAGGAACACATCAACGTCGATATCTGGCGCGGCAAGAACCACACCCCCCAGGCGCTTCAGGACACCACTGCGACCTCTCAGCGATAGATCGCGCAGGGCTTCGGTCACGACGTAGGCGCCCATTGAGTGGCCAACCAAGATTATTCTCCTCGCATTGGTCTGTGCGGCGATCTCGATCGTCTCGGCAAGTCCTCGGCGGCCAACCATCGCACTATCGCGGTCGAAGACGTAGAGCGGGATCGACGCTGCGGACGGCCAGGCGTAATGAAGCGAGACCGACTTGATGTTATAGTCGTAGGTGATTTGTGCGTTACGGAAGACGCTGTCGGCAAAATTATTGTTATAGCCGTGCACGAAGATGAAGATTTCGCGGTTTTCCGGAGCCCGCTGCGCGAGCGCGGCGTTCAACCGACGGATCATTTCCTGGCGATCAGCAATCGGTTGGTAGGTTCGCGCAGAAAAGTGGCGGCGGGGGTCGGGGACCTGTCCACTTGTCTCAACGCGACCAGGAACATGATTCCTTGGAAGCCCGATGTCCAGCTTTGCAAAATTCAGTGTCTTTGACCGTTCAGCAGAATATGGCAGGGAAAGATTGTCTGATCGCGCCCGTGTAGTTGCGACATAGATTGGTACGGTTGCCAGGGGTTCGGTTGCCGACGACGATGCTGCTGTGGGCAGTCCAAGAACCGCGCGTGGCCCACCACAACCGACAAGCGTCAACAACATGATCACAATGACGGACAAGCGCAATGACGACATGCTGCAGCCTAATTCCCTGGCAAGTTGCTCAACCTGTTGAACAATAAAAATAATCCGCTCACGTCACTCACCCGACCGTACACCCGAGGCGAAGCACCAGAAAGTTCTAAGCCATGAGCGGCCGGGACGGTAGATGAATTCCAGGACTACCCGCTCAAATCAGAATTTCGTGTCGTTCAGGTAACAAACCGAGGCACCCCGGTTCTTGCAAAGCACGGGATCTCATTGGTGAGACTGGGAAAAATCTGGACTTCAGGCATGGTTGCGGGATTCTATGCTGATCACTTCGCTTCTTGAACCGCTCTATAGTTCCTAACCAAGGACTGTGCTGTCTCTTTTTGGAGGCTACGCAAATTGAGCGGGCGGTTAGGAAATGGGCGTTGATCACCGGAACGGATGGCTTAATGGATGACAAGCGCTTCTATTCGCCGTCACGACATGATGGTACAGCACTGAATGCCCGGTCATTCTTTCGGTCATCGGTGAGGTTTGCTGAATACAGTGTGCAATCGCGCGCTTCAGACCACTCTCTATGCGTTTATCCTATTGAATCTAGGTCATTGTTTTGGATTGCGGCGCATGGCGCGAAATCGCGGCGCTGCTAACGTCTTTTGGGGGAACCACCCATGGAGAAGCATTTGGCTCGATCGAAGTCCCCCGCCATGGCTGGCGTGTTTGCGGGCATATTAGGTGCCCTCCTGCTGGCAGGCTGCAGCTCAGAGGAAGAGACTGGTGAGCGGCCGCCGCGGCCGGTTCGAACTGTCGCGGTATCATTCAATCCCGAGGACACTTACGGATCGCTTGTTGGCGAAATCCGCCCGCGGACTGAGACGAGCTTCAGCTTCAGACAAGGCGGCGAGATCCGAGAACGCGACGTCGAGGTTGGCGACCTTGTCGACGTGGGAACCGTCCTCGCTCGTCTCGACGCCGAGGACGCACAGGATGCAATGCGTAAGGCGGAAGCCAATCTCTTTGCGGCTCAAGCCCAGTTCCAGAATGCCGAAACCGAGCGTGCGCGCCAACAACAGCTATACCCGCGTACGTCCACTCGCCAGGCGCTGGACGCAGCGACAGCAGCAGCAAGCATGGCACAGGCCGGCGTGGATGCCGCACAAGCGGGCCTGAGGATTGCCCAGACAAATCTCGACAACCGCGTTTTGAAGGCAAATGCTGCGGGTGTCGTGACCGCAATCGGCGGCGAAGTTGGGCAAGTCGTTGGCGGCGGCCAGATGGTAGCGCGAGTTGCCCAGCTCGGCACGCGCGACGCCGTCTTCCAGGTGCCTGAAGCAACGATCCAGACCACCGGCGGCAACGCACGGGTCGAAGTGCAGCTCTTGAGCAATCCAAACATCAAGGCGACGGGATCTGTTCGGGAAATCTCACCGACAGCCGACCCCATCACTCGTAATTTCACGGTGCGTGTGGGGTTGGATTCAGCGCCGGAGGAGTTTCGTTTTGGTAGCGCCGTACGCGGCACGATCCGGCTCGCGGGCGAGCCAGCAGCGCGGCTGCCAATCTCGGCACTGTTCAGTCAGGGTAACGAAAGCGCGGTGTGGATCGTCGATGCGGCTAGCAAGACAACCAAGCTCGTGCCTGTCGAGATCCATCGTTTTGACACGAAGGATTTCCTTGTGACGAAAGGCCTTTCAAGTGGAGACAACGTTGTCGTCGCGGGGGTCCAACAGCTTCGCCCCGGCATGCCTGTTCGCTTGCTGGAAGGAAGCGCAGAATGAACGATGGCTTCAACCTGTCCGGCTGGGCGATCCAGCGCCAGAGCCTTATCATATTCCTCGTGGTCTTAAGCGCCATTGCAGGCATTCTTGCCTACATCAACCTCGGGCGGGACGAAGATCCGGAGTTCACCTTCAAGACCATGATCGTGTCTGCCGGGTGGCCAGGAGGAACAATCGAGCAAACGACGGATCAGATCACCGACCGACTTGAGCGAACGCTTGAGGAAGTACCACATCTCGATAGCCTTCGTAGCCTGACCACAGCGGGGCAATCCATCGTTTATGTCACGCTCGACGATTCGACGCCGCCCGATCAAGTAGGCGAATCTTGGTATCAGGCCCGCAAGAAGGTCGGAGACATGGTGTCGACACTGCCGGCCGGTGTGCGCGGACCATTCTTCAACGATGATTTCGGTGACACTTTCGGCATTATTTACGGCTTCACATCGGACGGCTTCAGCGATCGCGAGGTACGGGATTGGGCTTACGAGGCTCGCACCCGCCTGCTGAAGGTCGACAACATCGGCAAGGTTCAGCTGATTGGCACTCAGGACGAAACGATCTATATCGAATTCTCAACCGAGCGCCTCGCAAGCCTCGGCCTGAGTGCCGCGACAGTCATCGGCACGATCCAGGCGCAGAACGCGGTATTGCCAGCTGGTTTGATTACATCGGCGCAGGATCGGACCATCCTGCAGGTTTCCGGTAGTCTCTCCGACGAGACGACACTTCGACAACTCAACATTCCATCCGCGTCCGGCTTCGTGCGCCTAGGCGATATTGCCAGCATCGTGAGAGGAACGGTGGATCCGCCGCAGCCCCGCTTTCGGATCAAGGGAAAGCCGGCGATCGGTATCGCTATCTCGATGGCCTCGGGCGGCGATATCCTGCAACTTGGCCAGAACATCGAGGCGACGATGCGAGGGCTCGAGGATGACCTGCCGATCGGCATCAATCTGACACACGTCGCGAGCCAGCCAGCGGTGGTCAAGACCGCAATCCGCGGCTTTACGACGTCGCTTGCACAGGCGGTCGTGATTGTTCTGGGTGTGAGCTTCATTGCGCTTGGCGTGCGAGCCGGCATTGCAGTTGCCGTCTCCATCCCTCTCGTTCTTGCACTGACGTTTCTGTTCATGGACATAACGGGCATCGCGTTGCAACGTGTCTCGCTAGGTGCACTGATCATCGCGTTGACGCTCATGATCGATGACACGATGGTGACCGTCGAGACGATGATGGCCAAGCTTGAGCAGGGCTATGAGCGTATTCAGGCGGCGTCCCACGCCTATACGTCTACCGCGTTTCCGATGCTTGCCGGCACGCTGGTGACAATCGCCGGCTTCATTCCGGTCGGTTTTGCAAGCAGCTCGTCGGGAGAATACGCGCGCTCTCTTTTCCTCGTGATCGGCTTTGCACTGATAGTGTCCTGGCTTGTAGCCGTGCTGTTGACCCCGATTGTTGGCCTTGCAGTCCTGAAATCGGGTACTGCGTCTGGTCCGAAGCCGGATGGAGCAGTGCTACGCGGGTTCAAAAATTTTCTTTACGCCTGCATGAAGATGCGGCTCTTGGTCGTCCTCGCCACGGCTGGCCTGTTTGTTCTAGCGCTCATCGGATCGCAGGCCATGAAGCGACAGTTCTTTCCGCCATCCGACAGACCCGAACTTATCTTGCAATTGACCCTACCGCAGAGTGCCTCGCAGGAAGCGACTGCAGTTGAGGTCTCGAAAGCGGAGGAGGTTCTGGCAGCGGACGAGGATGTCGCTGACTGGAGTTTCTATGTTGGCTCCGATCCAGTTCGCTTCTATCTTTCTATGGACCTTCAGGCACCAGCGCCCTCGCGCGCCCAAGCCGTGGTTATCGCTAAAAGCGTTGGCGCGCGTGAGGCGCTACAGGCGCGTTTACAAAAGGCACTGGACGAGAAACTGCCTGATATCATTGTCCGGGTCTCGCCGCTCGAAATGGGTCCTCCGGTCGGCTGGCCAGTCCAGTATCGTGTTAGCGGCCCGGATATCCCAGGTGTTCGCAATGTCGCGTGGCAGGTCGCTGATGCGATCAGCAAAATTCCG
This sequence comes from Rhizobium cauense, assembly GCF_019511525.1. GTDB lineage: Bacteria > Pseudomonadota > Alphaproteobacteria > Rhizobiales > Rhizobiaceae > Rhizobium > Rhizobium cauense. The sequence goes on from NZ_JAEUAT010000017.1 coordinate 40,754, forward strand.
GGTGTAGTTCAACCAAACCTCGACTGGAACGAACCAGTCCGGAAAATCGTCATCAACGTCGATCAGGATCGCGCTCGACTGGTCGGACTCAACTCTTCAGTTATCGCCCAGACATTGTTTGCAACAGCCTCCGGTATCCCGATCACTCAAGTCCGGGACTCAATCTATCTCGTCAACGTCGTCGCAAGGGCAGCAGCGGATGAGCGTGTGGACATCAGTACGATCCGTGCGCTGCAGATCCCCGTTGGCCCCAACAATACGGTGCCTCTCTCGAGTATTGCCAGCATCGATTACCAGACGACTCAACCCGTTATCTGGCGCCGCGATGGTTCGACAACGATTACCGTGCAAGCAGATACCGCCGAAGGTGTCCTGGCAGCTGGCGTTGTTGAAGCCGCGGCCACCAAGATCGACGAGTTACGCAAGGCGAACCCAAACTATCCGATCGTGGTTGGGGGTTCGGTTGAAGGTGCCGAAGAAGGGCTTGCCTCTGTCGTCGAGATGCTTCCAGTCATGGCAGTGATTATCCTGATCGTGCTCATGTTCCAGCTCCAGAGCGTACAGCGGCTCTTGCTCGTGATCAGTGTCGTACCGCTTGGGCTGATCGGCGTGGTCCTCATCATGCTGATAACCAACACACCGGTCGGCTTCATCGCCGTGTTGGGAATGATTGCGCTGATCGGCATGATTACGAGAAATTCCGTCGTGCTAATCGATCAGATCGACCTTGCCATCGAGGAGAAAGGCCGAACTTGGCAGAGTGTCATCGATACAACTGCACAGCGCCTGAGACCGGTGTTTTTGACAGCTGGCTCCACCGTTCTCGGAATGCTCCCGATTATCCGCGATCCATTCTGGTCGCCCCTCGCATTTACCGTGATCGGCGGCTTGGTGGTTGCCGCAGCACTGACCCTCATCTTCCTACCGGTCCTTTACGTCCTTTGGTTTCGAATTCCGGCTGATGCGAAGCCTGACAAAGTGCCAGCTACGGTGACGGAGCCTGCCGCAGTGTCGGGGTGAGAATTCAGGTCCCCAGGATTGATACGAGGATTCGATTTGGCCCTACATCCCAAGAAGGAGAACTGACATGTCTACGTTGATTGCCATTGTCTACCCGACAGAAGCAAAGGCAGAGGAGGTACGCCAGCGCCTGTTCGAAATGCAAAAGGAGTACCTGATCAAGGTGGGCGATGCCGTCATCGCGACCAAGAACGACGGCGGCAAGATCAAACTCAATCAGTTGGTCAATACCACGGCTGCCGGTGCTGCATCAGGCAGCTTCTGGGGATTGCTTATCGGCGTTCTCTTTCTCAATCCGCTCTTAGGTGTGGCTGTTGGCGCGGCATCCGGCGCGGTTGGCGGTGCCCTCACGGACGTCGGTATTAATGATGCCTTTATGAAGGATCTCGCGGCCAACCTTGATCCGGGCAAGGCTGCGTTGTTCGTCCTGATCGAGGAAATGACAGCAGATAAGGTCCTGAAAGAGATCTCAGGCTATGGCGGTGTCGTTCTCAAGACCTCTCTCGATGAGACAAAGGAACAGGTTTTGCGCGACGCATTGCAAAAAGCAGTCACAGCCAGCTAATTTGTCACAGGGCCGTCCCCACGCAGAGGTGTGGGCCGGCCAACTAAGTTGATCGCCGTCGTCTCGTGTAATGCATTTTCGGGGCAGCACCTTAAGATAGAACATCGTTCCAGGGGCAAGCATGCAGGTAGCAGGTGGCAGTCGCATGATCGGTTCGGTGGCAACCGGTATCCTTGTCCTAGCTTTGCTTTATGTCGCGCAGTCGATCTTCGCACCACTTATCTTCTCGTTATTTGTCATTGCCCTCGTCTGGCCATGCCAGGCCGCGTTGCAGCGCTGGCTTCCAAAGCTTCTCGCACTTCTGATCACGCTGACTGTGACGATGGTCGCTATCATTACCATCGGCTCGTCGGTGGCCTGGGGGTTTGGCAAGCTCGCGCAATGGCTCTTCGTCAACGCCGATCGTTTCCAGGCCATTTATATTGACTGGACGAACTGGCTGGAAGGCCACGGGCTAGCCGTCGCTGGCCCGTTGGCAGATCGCTTCGATGTTGCATGGCTGGTGCGGTTTGTTCAGGGGATGGCTGGGCGGCTAAACAGCTTTGCGGGTTTTGCGGTCCTGGTTTTCATCTTCATCATGCTCGGCCTCCTCGAAGTCGAAGACTTCAATGCGCGCCTGGTCGCCCCCTCGGCCCAGCCCTATGGAGAGCGCATCCTAACGGCCAATCGAGTGATCGGCGCAAAGCTGCGCCGCTTCATGATCGTTCGCACATTCGCGAGCATTCTTACCGGATTGGTGGTTTGGCTTTTTGCACTGGTTGCCGGCCTCGAGCTTGCCACTGCTTGGGGGGCAATCGCGTTCGCGCTGAACTACATCCCTTTCCTGGGCCCGTTTGTGGCTACCGCACTTCCAACGCTATTTGCCATAGCCCAATTCGACACTTGGCACACGGCTTTGACCATTTTTGCCTGCCTGAACATTATCCAGTTCATTATCGGCAGCTATCTTGAGCCACGGCTGACAGGGGCGTCGTTGGCAATATCCCCATTCGCCGTCATTTTTGCAGTGTTTTTCTGGAGCTTCATGTGGGGGATCTCGGGCGCGTTCATCGGCGTGCCCATTCTCATTGCATTCATCGTGTATTGCGCGGGGACACCCTCCGGAGTGTGGATTGCGACGCTGCTATCGGGCAATTCGCCTCCTGATACGGAGGGTCGATCGTGAAACAGGCACGAGGACAACGGTCAACACGATAGGTCAGTATGGTAACCCAAAAAACCACCGTGTGGCGACGGCGCCGAACGGGCGCGCATCTGACGGTTGAGAAGAGAGTTCGAAAAGGCTAAATTACCCGAAGGGAGGAAAACTAACTGCCACAGGCAGCTCTTTATAGAGACCGGCACGATGCGGGAAACGGGTGACCGCGCGATCAGACCGGTATGCTCAGAAGCCAGCAGAAATCAGTTCGCATGCATCATTCACACATCACCCGGCCCCGCCAGTGGGCCCTGAGGGAAAGCACGAATGAATTGCACATCCACTTCTGCCTACACCAGCAACTTCTCATTAGAGGCCTATCGGGCGCACACTAAACCTCTCGAAAGGATCATCTCCATTTCGAGTGTTAGCCTCCCGAAGAAGTCCGCTACTCAAGCCGTCAATGGCGACGCGGAACGCATTTTCACCGTGTCGGAAATCCTAGATGACAATCGCGGCGGCAGTATGTCCGCCGGCTGGGCCGCCCATCGCGGCATTGCCTCGCCTGCGACCAACCGGAGGGGAGCAAGATGATGACGGAAGGCAGCACAAGCCATGCGAGGATATCGGAGACTGAGGTGGAGCATGACGCCTTTGCGAACCTGAACTATGATATCCCGGACGGGATGTCAGAAAGTCGGAGTGAGCGGCCCTTACCTTCCTTCGAATTTTCGACCGACGGGCTTTCCCGTACTGACCAGTTTGCGGCGTGGCACAATAGCTTCGCACCAATGCTCGAGCTATCTGATCTCAATCCAAATACAGCGAGTTTCAACGGGCGGCAGAAGCTTTGGGACCTCGGTAGTCTTCTGCTTGCCCAGATCAGTACCGACCGCCTCGCATTCTCTAGCCTGCCCGGGCATGTGCGCCGTGACCCTGTTGATCACTGGACTATGACAGTCCTCTTGTCTGGTCAGATCCAAACTGATGCGGCCCGAACGACCTTTACCGGGGGGCCAGGTGAGGTCCAGATCCACTCTCTCGGCCGCTCTTTCGATGGTATCACCGAAAGGAGTGAGATGCTGATGCTGTTTGTCCCTCGTGATCTTTCGCTCGAGACATCGGCCACACTTGGCGCCGCTGAATTCTCGACGCTCGGCACAGGCATGGGGCAACTCTTTTCGGACTATCTTATTGACGTCTCCAAGCGCTTGCCGATGCTTGCCCAAGCTGACCTGCCAGGACTGGCAACCGCCACACGCGCGATGATCCTCGCATGTGTGTCGCCTTCGGCCGACCATATCGAGGCTGCCGAAGGACCAATCGCAAACGTCCTTCTCGAGAGAGCACGCCAACTGGTGCAGAGCCGGCTGCTTGATCCCAAGCTTGGGAGTGAGATGGTGCGGCGAGAGCTCGGTATTTCGCGAACACGGCTTTACCACTTGTTCGAGCCCTTCGGAGGGGTGATGCACTATATCCAGCACCGTCGCCTGCTCAGCGCCTATGCCGCGTTAACCGATCCCAACGATCGACGTCTCATTTTCCAGATTGCCGAAGAGCGTGGCTTTAGCGACGGCGCAGAGTTCGGCCGTGCGTTCAAGCGGGCATTTGGCTATAGCCCGAGCGAGGTAAGGAACCGAGGAGGCGGAGGTATCCCAATTCGCCAAGACCTCGAGGATTGCCCATCGGAGGAGAGGCTGGGAGTACTTCTTCGAAGGCTGCAGGGATAGATAGGAACGGCTGACCTGAGGTGTCTCAAAGGCTTTCTTGCACCTTAGCCTTTAGTCTCGGGGCTTATCCGCTCGGACGCCGTCGCAGGCATCCGCTCTGGTGGCGTCGAAACCTCCACTACCCTCGGCCTGGTTGCCTCCTTTTTCGGGAGGGACGGCGAAAGGGCCGCATAGTCGGGTTGCTGCGGCCCGTTTAGAACTCTGTCCCCGAGTATTCTCGACAACGACGAGAACGCGATCGTTGCCGGCCTGGTGTCCCAGCAGGCCGGCTAGCCACATTTGGTGGCCGATGGGAACGTACAACGAGGTTTACGTTGGGCGGAGGAGCGATTTTCCGGCGGCGTTAAAAACAATTGCTTTGGCTGGGTCCGCACTGAAGGCAAAACTTTCGCCGCGTATGAGCGGCTGGTCTCCGTCCAGGACAACCAGCCAATTGGCACCGGATGGCAATTCCATGCTTACAATAGTCTCGTTGCCAAGCCGCTCAACCAACCCAACGCGACCAACGATGGACCCCGAAGATGCCGGTGCGAGATCATGCGGTCGCACGCCAAGTGTTAATTCCTCTCCGGGCGTGACTGCACTGCTGTCGGCCTCGATCGTCAGATTGACCACATCCTGGCCACTGACTGTGACATGGTTAGCGTCGACCTTGTCTACGCGCACAGGGACAAAATTCATCTTCGGCGAGCCAATGAACCCCGCAACGAAAAGATTGGCCGGGCGTTGGTATAGTTCGATAGGCGACCCGACCTGCTGAACGACCCCTCCATCAAGCACGACGATCTTGTCGGCCAGCGTCATGGCCTCGACCTGATCATGCGTGACATAAATCATGGTCGCGCCGAGCTCTTTGTGAAGCTTTGATATCTCCATCCGCATATCGACACGAAGCGCCGCATCCAGATTCGAAAGTGGCTCATCGAAAAGGAACACTTCCGGTTGGCGCACGATCGCGCGGCCAATCGCAACCCGTTGGCGCTGCCCGCCGGAAAGCTGACCCGGCTTTCTTTCCAGCAGGTGTTCCATTTTCAAAATTCGTGCTGCGTCGCGGATCTTACGATCGCGCTCGTCCTTGGGCGTCTTGGCTAGCTTGAGGCCAAAGCCGACATTGTCGTAGACGCTCATGTGCGGATAAAGGGCATAGGACTGGAACACCATTGCGATACCACGGTCGCGTGGCTCGACGGCATTGCAAAGCTTGTCGCCGATGCGTAGCTCCCCGGCGCTGATATCCTCCAGCCCTGCGATCATGCGTAACAGCGTTGATTTTCCGCAACCGGACGGTCCAACAAAAACGACGAACTCGCCGTGCTCGATCGAGAGATCCACGCCCTTGATCACAGGCAGCTCGCCATAGCGCTTGTGGATGGATTTTAGAGAAAGACCGGCCATGGGTTTATCCTTTAACAGCGCCGGCGGTCATGCCTGCCACGATCTGTCGGTTGAAGAAGAGGAAGACAATCAGCGGCGGAATCGTGATTAGCGCGATGTTGGTGAAGAGGAGATTGTAAGCCGTGTTGAACTGGCTCTGGAAATTGTAGAGCGTGAGCTGAACCGTCGCGTTGGCATTGCCCGGGAGATAGTAGAGCGGGTTGGTAAAGTCGTTGAATATGCCGACTGACTGTACAACGATGTTGGTGACCGTTACTGGCCAGAGCAACGGCAGGATAACGCGGAAAAACACATCGAGCGGTCGAGCTCCATCGATAATTGCCGCTTCATCGAGCTCGCGCGGTATCGTCGCGATAAAGGCGCGGTAAAGGATGATGGTGAACGGCAGATTGTAGGCGACCTCCACGAGAACCATCCCGTACAAGGTACCGAACAGCTTCAGTCCCTGAAGCAGCCAAATCGTTGGCACTACGGCCGGTGGAATCATCAGACCAGCAAGTATCAGGAACTCCACCAACGGGTTCCACCGCGTTTTACGCCGAGCGAGCACGAACCCGACCATGGCGCCGAAGACAACCAGGAGCGTTACGCTGGCGATGGTCAGGACGGTCGAGTTGACGAACGCCGTCACCAGCATCCAGTTTCGCGTCGTGATGACTGTTACGAGGTTGTCCCAAAGGTGGAAGCCAGTGGGCCATGAAAAATCGAGAAGGCTCGCCTGCCGCTTGTCCTTGAACGCCATCAACACAATGAAGGCGAACGGAATCACGAAGACGACGAAAGATATGAAAAGGGCGGCGATGCCGCCGATGACGGAAGCACGCGATTTCACTGATGGCCCTCCCGGCGATTGAGGAAGATCGTGATGGGGACGACCAGGATGGCAATGAGAATAAAGAGCACCACGTTGCCAGCCGTTGACAGGCCGAAAAATCCGGACTGGTACTGCTTGTAAATGACGGAAGCGATGGTGTCGGACGCAAAGCCCGGCCCTCCCTTTGTCATCGCCCAAATCAGATCGAAGGTACGAAGGCCACCTATGAAGGAGAGCGTGATAACAGTTGCAGTCGCGGGCCGGCTCAGTGGCAGGGTGATGTAGATAAAATTCTGCAGCTTGGTGCCGCCATCAATGCGCGCAGCCTCATAATAGTCTTTTGGTATGGCCACGATGCCAGCGATATAGATCACCGTTGCCAGGCCGACGCCTTTCCAGACATCTACCAGCGCCACGGAAATGAGCGCCAGGCGAGGATCTGTGAGCCAGCCCGGTCCTTTTATTCCAAGCACTGCCAGACCTTCATTGATCGCCCCTTGGGTCGGGTGCATCAACACGGTGAAGGTTATGCCTACCCCAATGGTTGATACGAGTACCGGGAAGAACACCAGCGACCGCAACAATCCCCGTGCCATGATCTGGCTTGTCAGCATTAGCGCCAACAGCATGCCGATGACCACCTTGAGCCACGAGGTGATCACCGCATAGATGATGGTATTGACCAGCCCCTGGATGAGGAAGGGCTCGTGAAAGAACTGGATAAAGTTCTCCAACCCAATAAAGCTCGAGTCGAAAAGGCTCCAGCGCGTCAGGCTGAAATAGAAGGACGCTAACGTCGGCAGAAGAAACAGCACGCCGTAGATGATCGCCGCCGGGAGGTAAAACCATCCAGGATAGGAGGAGCGGCGACTGGTCGGAGTTGAGATAGCAGAGGCGACCATGAGGGCTCCAGAAACAACAGTGATGGCCACGGACAACAGAGTTTGCCCGTCGCCATCGGATTAACGAGCGCTTACCGGCCCGGGAGACCGAGTTGCAGCGCCTGCTTACGGACGTCCTCGTCATAAAGGGCGGCCGCATCGGCAGGCTGACGGATGCCGGAGCCTACTTCAACGGTCAGCTGTTCAAGAATTGGCCCCTTGATCGGAGAAAGGAATTCCAAAGCCGGCGCATTGTTGCCGTTTTCGAAATAGGGCAGCAAATCGGATACCGATTGTACGACGTTGTCTGGCAGTACACATCCCTTGATGAGATAGGGACCATTGACTGCAACGGCCTTGCTCTGCACTTCACACCCTTCGGGACTAGCAACGAAGGCGAGGAACTCCTTGGCCATGTCGATGTTCGAGGACGTCTTGGGAATGTAGAAGCCAGCAGGCATCCAAACAGTGAGGCCAGTGTCCTCGGCCTTGGCCGCAGGCAAGGCAAAGAAGCCGATATCATTGATTTGGTCGGGATACCCGTCGGATAGGGCCGGGATCGCAAAGGTGATCATCGGATAGTGAGCCCCCTTCCCCTCGGCGAGCATGCGAAGACCATCCTCATAGCGCGCCGCGCCAAAATCCTCGTTCAGAAAACCGCCGTCTGAGATTTCCTTGAGATATTCGAAACCCCGGACCGCAGCCGGCGTCGAGGCAAATTTCGCAGTCCCTGCCGTGTAGTTTTTGGCAAAGTCGGGCACCTGCTTCTGAAGGTTGTAGTAGTCAGCGAGTAGCAGAACCTGGCTTGTCCATGGCTCGCCATAGGTCTGGATCACTGCCGGAATGCCGGCAGCCTTGATCTTTGCATTGTTCGCCATGAACTCCGCCCAGGTCTTGGGGACGGACAGGCCGAGCTGCTCATAAATCTTGCGGTTGTAAAAGATACCGCCGGCTTCCGCCGGACGTGTCGGTACGCCGTAGACCCCTTTCCCAGCAGAGACGACCTGCTTGAAACTATCGGCGACGCCTTCCATGAAGGGTTCGGCACTGAGGTCAACGAGTGTCTTCTCAGGAGCCAGCGCCTGCAACAATGATCCACTATTGTACCAGAAAATGTCGGTCATCTGGCCGGTGGCGAGCCTTGTCTTGACGATGTTGTCGCCTTCGCCTCCGCCGGGCCGTGCCTCGATATCGATCGTCACGTCAGGGTGCTTCGACTGGAATGCGGTAACCAGTGCCTCGGATATGGCGATAGTATGAGATGCATTGTCCACCAGCATCGTCATCGACGTCTGAGCCATTGCGGCTTCAGACATTGATGTCATTGCCAGAAGGCCCGCCACAAGCGCGGCGAAGGGTCTTCTTGTCTTGATTGTCGTCATTCCTTTTCCTCCCTGTTCACCCGCTCCTCGCGGGGCTGCCAATAACGTTGACGCCACTTTACGGAGTGCGCGCGTTGATCTTGAAATCCTCGTTGACCGCTCGAATAGGCGGAGTGAAGCTGAAGGTAACGACATGCTTGCCTGGCGAGAGTTCAGCACTTGCGAACGGTACGCCATCGACCATCACGTCACGGTAGCCTTCAGCGAGCTTCAACACCCCTTGAGCACCCTCTGGTACTTCAACCTCATAACGCGCCCTGTCTTTTTCGACTGACCACGCCGCACTGATTAAGCCACGCGGTGATTGATGACTTGCCTTGACGGGCGAGAGGTCCGGAATGATCGTCGGCTCGAAGATGATCCTGGCAAAGCCCGGCTCGTCTGCATCGGGACGGAAGCCAGCCACCGCTTCGAAAAGCCACTGGCAGACGGCACCATAGGCATAATGGTTGTAGGAATTCATCTGCGGATTGTAGATCGTACCGTCGGCCTGGATTGCGTCCCATCGCTCCCAGATCGTCGTCGCGCCCATCTTCACCTGATAGAGCCAGCCCGGCACATCCTCCTGCAGGAAGACGTCGGCTGCGAGACCAACTTCGCCGATCTTCAGCAGGGCCGGCAGCAACGCAGGGGTGCCAATAAACCCAGTACCGATGCGCCCCTCCGATCGCGCGATGGTCGCCTTGAAATAGCGTTTTGCCGCTTCGAAATGCTTTTCCGGAATGAGGTCGTGCAGAATGGCAAGCGCATACGAGGTCTGATCGTCATAGGCGAGCCGCCCCGTGGCGGTGATGAATTCGCGCTGGAAGGCCGCCTTCACCTCGGCAGCCATCTCGGCGAGCCGTTTTGCTGTCGCCGTCTCTCCGGCGATCGATGCGATACGCGCCACGAGATTGGCGGTGACGTAGAGATAGAGCGTGGCGGCGGCATCGTCGCCAATCGTTGGAAGTGGCTTTGCCGATGGCCCAGACGGCTGCAACCAGTCGCCAAAGGTGAAGCCCCTCGCACCCCACTGCCGCGGCGGCGATACGATCGGGCCACCACTGATTGACCAGACGAAATCCACCCATTTGATCATGGCAGGCAGCGCCTCGCCGAGAATCGCCTTGTCGCCGTAGTGTAGATAAATCTGCCAGGGAATGACGGCGATAGCATCGCCCCAACCGGTCGAACCGTAGAAGCCGGGATAAAATTCTGGCTGCTGGCGCGTCGGATCAGGCACGACATGTGGGACCGCACCGTCGTCGCGCTGGTCGGCCATCATGTCGCGTACGTATTTGACCAGGAAGCCGTGCGCATCGGCGAGATAAAGGGCAGTGCCGGCAAATACCTGTGCGTCGCCAGTCCAGCCCAGACGCTCGTCACGTTGCGGGCAATCAGTCGGCACTTCGATGAAATTGCCGCGCTGGCTCCAGAGCGTGTTTTCCACCAGCCTGTTAACGAGCGCGTTCCCAGAGGTGAAGTTCGCCTTCTGCTCGACGACCGAGCTGATTGGCACCGAATGAATTGCCGATATCTTGGCGTTGCCGCTGACGCTCACGCGCGCATAGCGGAATCCGTGAAAGGTGAAGTGGGGGCGATAGTGCTCGTCACCTCCGCCTGCCAACGTGTAGACGGTGTGAGACTCGGAGGTACGATAATTGACGTTATAGAAGTTGCCGTCCTTGTCGAGCACTTCGGCATGTTCGACGCGCACGTTTTCGCCCGCCTCCCCGTTGACGGTATAGGCCACATATCCACCGACATTCTGGCCGAAATCATGGATCGTACGCCCTTCGGCATCGGTCCAGCTTTTGATTGGAGCAATCGGTGCCAGTTCGCGCACCGGCGTGGTCTCATGCGCGACCAGGATAGACGGATCGAACTCCACAACCTCCGAGCCATCCGTCACTTCCGACTGGATGCGAGCATCGAACTCCTCACCAAAATAGATGCCCGACTTGCGGACCGGCAAGGCGCCACTTTGCCACGACGCATCGCTCGAAAGGAGCAGTTCACCATCCCCGTTGCCGGCCCGCAACTCGGCAATCGCGGCGATCTTGTCGCCCCAGGTGTTGGTCAGTCTGTGCTTGCCCCACATCAGTGGCGAGCGCATCCAGCCATCGGCCAGCCATATGGTAATCACGTTCTCACCCGGCACAAGCAGGGCACCAACCTCGTAAGTTTGATAGGAGAGGCGCTTGTCGTAGGTTGTCCAGCCGGGTGTCAGCAGATCATTTCCAACGCGCTGGCCATTGATGAAGGCTCGGTACAAACCCAATGCGCTGATGCGCAGCACCTCGCTGCCGGCGACCGATTCCAGAACGAAGTTCTTCTGGAGGAACGAGGCCGGTGTCCCCTCGCCTTTGTCAGCAAGTGGCCGCACCATTGCAGCCGACCACCTGTAAGTGGCCGAAGTTTCCTCACGGGCGTGCGCTGACAATTTGCCGGGCATACCGTCCTCCCTCTAATTCTGCCTGCAATGAATCGTGTAGAATGTTCTACGTATATCGTTCTACACTTTTTTCGGTTTGGCAACCCACTTTGTTTCGCTAGGGTGAAAAGAGGCTGGACCAGGTCGTAGCAACATGATTTGGCCAGGTGGCTGGGCGCTATCGAAAGGCAGATTCGTGAGTGAAAAGGCAACGCGTAGCGGCCGAGTTACAATCCGGGACGTGGCGGAGGACGCGGGGGTCTCCGTCGCTGCAGTGTCCAAGGTCCTTCGCGATGCCTATGGCGTCTCAGATGCGCTGCGCACGAATGTGCGCGCTTCAATGAGCAAGCTTGGCTACAGGCCGCTCGCCGCCGCACGCGGGATGCGCGGCCAGACCTACACGATCGGACTCGTGCTTCCCGATATTCGAAACCCGTTTTTCGCAGACATCATGACCGGCGTTAATACGGCCCTGGAGCGCAGCCAATACCGCGCAATGATTGGCATCAGTCATTCCTCCGTCGAGACGGAGATGGCCATGGTGGAATCGATGATCGATCGGCAGATGGATGGTCTTTTGATGATCGGCTCGACTGAGGACAGGGAAAATCTTAACACCATCGCCCAACGCAAGCCATTGGTTGCGATCGGACATCATGACCCTGAGGCAAGTGGATTCGACACGGTCAACAACCACGATCAGCAAGGTGCGATGCTCGTGGTCAAACATCTGGTGGCGAATGGCTATCGCAGGATCGCCATGCTCAGCCTGATCTCCGGGACATCCACCATTCTGGCGCAACGTGAACTCGGCTATCGGCGCGGCATGATGGAAGCGGGGCTCGGCAAGCATATCGGCATCGTCAACTCGTCTCAAACCCTGCGTGAAGTTCAAATCAATGCGCGGCGCATGCTGACAGGCTCGCAGCCCCCAGATGCGATCTTCTGCTGGACGGATCTTATTGCACTCGAGGTAATCAGCGTTGCCAAGGAACTTGGGCTAAGCATACCGGACGACCTCGCGGTCGTGGGCTACGACAACACGATGTTTTGTGACTTCGCGCAGAACAACCTGACGAGTATCGACCAGTCAGGTGAACAGCTAGGGCTGCAGGCCACGAGGCTTCTTATGGAGCGCATCAAGGGTCGCACGACGGCGGAACACTTTGTTGTAACCCCCAGGATCGTAGTCCGGCAAAGTTCGACCCCGACTAGCGGCAGGTCATAAAGAAAGTTTTTTATCAGATATATATCGCTGACTATTAAAGCAATGGTTTAAACCCGGCCTCCACAAGGAGCGCGGGTCGACGGAGCGTCGGCGCCCGAGCGCCGGCCTTTTCCACATGACCCGACTGATGTCCTGCCCATTTCCTTGCGGACAGCAACCGCTGTGCCAGCCCACTCACTGCGAAGGCCTTCGAGCATTCAGCAAACTAAATTTAACGCGCGTACTTTTAAAAGTTGACGCACGTAAATTTTAGATCTACTTGTCCCGCCATCCGCTGGCGACAGGAGGCCCGTCTCGCGGATCTGGCTCCAACGGCCTTCGTTATCTGGGGAGGATTATGTCTCTTTCTTCTTTCGCGAAAACCCTGCTCGCCGGGGCAGCTCTCACATTCGTAGCCGCATCTGCGAATGCCGATGGCATTGGTGTTTCACTGCTGACGCAGCAGCATCCGTTCTACAATGAGCTTGCAAAGGCGATTACTGCCGAGGCAAAGGCGAAGAACGTCAACGCTGAAATCGCCATCGCCAATCAGGACCTGAACAAGCAGTTGGCGGATATCGAGGACTTCATCGTAAAGGGCGTCGACACCATCATCATGTCTCCCGTCGACAGCAAGGGTGCGCTGGCCGCAGTAATGCGTGCCCAGACCTCCGGCATCAAAGTCATTACCGTCGACGTACCTGTAGAGGGTGCCAAGGCCGCCTCCTATATTGGAACAGACAACTATGCCGGTGGTGTGAAGGCCGGCGAACTGATGGCCGAGCAGTTGGGCGGCAAGGGCAATGTCGCTATTATTGACTATCCCCTCGTGCAGTCGGTCGTGAACCGCGTCAACGGCTTCAAGGACGCCATTGCCAAACATCCCGATATCAAGATTGTCTCGATCCAGACCGGCATCACCCGCGCCGAGGCACTGGCAGTCGCGCAAAACATGCTCCAGGCCAACCCCGACATCAACGGCATCTTCGGTTTCGGCGACGACGCTGCTCTTGCTGCTTCCGTCGCGGTCAAGTCTGCAGGACTTGCCGGCAAAGTGAAGGTCATCGGTTTCGACGGCATGCCCGAAGCGATCAAGGCCGTGGACAGCGACCCAGATATGGTTGGTGTCATCCAACAGTTCCCGGATCAGATGGGCAAGCTCGCCGTCGATACCGCAGTGAAACTGGAAGCCGGTGAAACCGTACCGGAAAGCCAGCCAATCGTGCCTGGCGTCTACACAAAGAAGTAATAGCACCTGCTCCCGAGACGGCTTTTCTAACGGAAAAGGACCGCTCAATCCGGCGGCCTGCGCTCCACACGGGCCGCCGGACAATCGACTTGAAAGGTGACGCCATGGAAGCCGCAAGAGGCAGCACGATCCTAGAGATCAAGGATGTGACCAAGGTGTTCGGCGCAGTTTCGGCGCTGAAAGACATGCAGCTCAGCGTCCGACGTGGCCGCGTACATACCATCCTCGGTGAGAATGGCGCCGGCAAGTCGACGCTTATGAAGATTCTTGCAGGGGTCTATCAACCGACATCAGGCTCAATTGTCCTCGATGGTGCACCTTATGCACCCGCCAGCCCCCAGGATGCTGCCAGGGCCGGCCTGACGATCGTCTTCCAGGAGCTCAGCCTCTGCAACAATCTGACGGTTGCCGAAAATATCCTGGCGACCCGCGAGCCGGCACGGGCCGGCTTCATCAACGACAAGGCACTCGTTCGCAAGGCCACCGAACTGGTGAAGGAGCTCGGGCTGCCGGTCTCCGTTTCCGAAAAGGTCGGTGACCTGTCAATCGCGCAGCGCCAGCTGGTGGAGATAGCCAAGGGCCTCAGCATAAAAGCCAAGGTCGTCATCCTCGACGAACCCACTTCCTCACTCAGCGACAGTGAGGCGGAGATCCTCTTCGAAATCATCGCCCGCCTGAAGGCACAGGGTGTCGCGGTCATCTACATCTCCCATCGAATGGAGGAGATCATGCGGTTGAGCGACGACATCACTGTCGTTCGCGACGGCAGCTACATCACGACGCGCGAAAAGACTGAGACGACGATCGACGAATTGATCGCGCTGATGGTCGGCCGCGACATGAATGAGATCTACCCTCCGCGCGAAACCGCCCCACCCGCAATGGCTGGAAGCCCGGTGCTCACCGTCAAAGACCTCTCACGCGATGGCGAGTTCGAGAACGTCTCCTTTGATGTCCGCCCCGGAGAGATCCTTGGCTTCTTCGGGCTGATCGGGTCCGGTCGCTCGGAGGTGATGAACACCCTTTTCGGCATTCGCCAGCCAACGGCCGGGTCCATGTCAATCGATGGAAACCGCGTCTCGATCGCCTCCCCGGCCGACGCAATCGACAGGTCCATCGCTTTCGTAACGGAAAATCGCAAGGAAGAGGGTCTCGTACTCAGCCACAGTGTGGAGAGTAACATTTCCATGGTAACGCTTGGCCAGTATTCAGGGGCACTCGGCTTCCTGAAGCGACGGCGGGAGCGACAGGCCGCCGTTGGGGAAGTGGCTCGCCTGGCGATCAAGACCGCCTCACTCGATACGAGCGCCGGTTCGCTATCGGGTGGCAACCAGCAGAAGATCGTTCTGGCCAAATGGCTTCTTACCAAGCCGAAGATTCTCATCCTCGATGAACCGACGCGTGGTGTCGACGTCGGTGCCAAATTTGAAATCTACAAGATCATCCGCCAGCTGGCGGCGGAGGGGGCAGCGATCTTGCTGGTATCTTCCGAACTTTCCGAAGTCATTGGCATGAGCGATCGCACCGTGGTCATGAGCGAGGGGCGGATGACCGCAATCGCGACCAAGGAGCAGATGACGCCGGAAAAGATCATGAGCTTTGCGACAGGATTCCTATCATGAACAACAACTATGCGGCCAATGCCGACCTCATGCGTGTCATGAAACAATATGGCGGCATCTTCCTGTCGCTGATTGTGCTTTGCGTGATCTTCTCGATTACCAACCAGCGCTTCATGTCGTTGGCGAACTTCCTCAACGTGCTGCAGCAGGTGGCCGTCATCGCCATTGCCGCCTTCGGTATGACCTGGGTGATCCTGCTTGGTGAGATCGATCTGTCAATCGGCTCCATCATCGCCGTTGCCGGCATGGTCGGCGCGCAGTGCTTTCTCTTTGGCCTTGGTTTCGTGCCAGCTGTCGTGCTGACCTTGGCGGCTGGAGCCTTCCTCGGACTGATAAACGGCGTGCTGACGGCCAAATTCCTGCTACCATCGTTTATCGTGACAGTCGCCACCATGGGCATTTATCGCGGGCTCGTCAGCCTGCCGACCAACGGTGCGCCGGCCATGATCGTGGATCCGACCTGGACCGCGATCGGGACACAGAGCTTCCTTGGCATTCCTGTTGTCATCTGGTTCGTTGCCGTGCTCTTCGTGTTCAACCACGTTCTCCTGTCGAAGACGACCTTCGGACGCCGTGCCTATCTCACCGGCGGCAATCGCGAGGCGGCACTTTACTCCGGTATCAAGGTCGACCGCCTGAAGATCATCATCTTCATGATCTCCGGCACCATGGCGGCGATCAGCGGCATCCTGCTTTCCTCGCGCCTGTTTTCGGCCCAAACCAACGCTGGAACGAGTTACGAGCTCGACGCCATTGCGGCGGCGGTCCTTGGCGGAACGAGCCTGGCAGGTGGTGTTGGCACCATGGTCGGCACTTTGATCGGAGCGCTCATTATCGGCGTTTTGAACAACGGCATGAACATGCTGTCGGTCCCGTACTTCTATCAGCTCATCGTCAAGGGCCTTGTCATTCTCGTCGCCGTCTATCTCGACGTGCGCTCGAAGCAGGCCAAGCAGTAACTTTCGAGCGAAGGCAACCAGCATGTCCAAGATACTCACTATCGGCGAAATCCTCGTCGAAATCGTCGCGACAAAACGCGGCAACGGGTTCCGCGAAGCTGTTCCGCTGATCGGCCCCTTCCCGTCAGGCGCGCCGGCGATCTTCATGGACCAGGCCGGTAAACTCGGGCAGGATTGCGCGATCATCTCGCGCGTTGGCGATGATGATTTCGGTTGGGTAAACATTGATCGGCTAAAGGCCGACGGCGTGGATGTATCCGGAATTGAAGTCGTGCCGCATGGCACGACCGGCAGCGCCTTTGTGCGCTATCGCGAGGACGGGAGCCGCGCTTTCGTATTCAACATTCGCCACAGCGCCTGTGGAACCATCGAGCTTTCCGATAAGACCCTCGCCCTGATCGACACCTGCACGCACATGCACGTCATGGGCACAGCACTTTATGCGCCAAGCGTCGTCAAAAGCATCCTCACCGCGGTCGAACGGATCAAGGCTGCCGGCGGCACCATCTCGTTCGATCCGAACCTTCGACCCGAAATCCTCGATGCACCAGGCATGCGCGAAGCTCTGCAAGTCGTGCTGGCAAAGACCGACCTCTTTATGCCAAGCGGCGAAGAACTCTTCCTCTTTGCCAAGGCGTCAACGGAGAAGGACGCCGTTGACGAACTGCTAGCGAAGGGGATCAAGGCCATTGTCGTCAAGCGTGGCGCCAAAGGCTCCAGCTATTTCGATGGGGACAATGCCCTTCACTTACCAGGCTACGAGGTCGAGGAAGTGGATCCGACCGGCGCTGGTGACTGCTTTGGCGCGACATTCGTGACCTTCTGGCTGAGCGGTATGCATCCGGCAGATATCCTGCGCTACGCCAATGCCTCGGGTGCGCGCGCCGTGACGAAGGCCGGCCCCATGGAAGGCGCATCCACTCGCAGCGAACTCGACGCGCTCATTCAATCGCAAGGGAATGCCTGACATGCAGAAAAGCTTTCTATCCGACATCGCCAGCTGGCGTGAACGCGACGGTGTCAAGGGAATTCCCTCGGTCTGCTCGGCGCATCCGGCTGTCATTGAAGCGTCCATGCTGCACGCCAAGCGCCGCGGCGTGCATCTGCTCATCGAGGCAACCTGCAACCAGGTGAACCAGGATGGCGGCTATACGGGAATGACGCCAGCCGATTTTCAGGCTTTCGTTATAGGGATCGCGAGGAAGACCGATTTCGACCTCGACAAGCTTATCCTGGGCGGCGATCACCTGGGACCCAACCCCTGGAAGAACCTACCTGCAGAAGAGGCAATGGCGAAGGCCTGCACGATGATCGAGGCCTATGCCAAGGCCGGTTTCACCAAGCTGCATCTCGACACAAGCATGGGCTGCGCGGGCGAGCCGGTAGCGTTACCCGACGCGACGACCGCCGAACGTGCCGCCCGTCTTGCTGCCGTCGCCGAAAAGGCGCTGGAGGGTTCGGACGGGATCAAACCTGTCTACATTGTCGGGACCGAAGTTCCTATCCCAGGCGGTGCGATGGAAGAACTCGACGTGCTGGAAATAACCAAGCCTGAGGCCGCTCGCGAGACAATCGCCATCCATCGCAAGGCTTTTGAGGCAGCCGGCGCTTCCGATGCCTTTCATCGCGTTGTCGGCGCGGTCGTACAGCCGGGCGTCGAGTTCGGGAACGGGAACGTGATCGCGTTTGCCCCGGAAAGGGCGGCAAAGCTCAGTGCTACGCTCTCTGACCTGCCAGGCCTCGTCTTTGAAGCACATTCGACCGACTACCAGACACAAGAGGCGCTTCGCTGCCTCGTCCTAGATGGCTTTGCTATCCTCAAGGTTGGCCCGGGTCTGACATTTGCGCTTCGCGAGGCTTATTACGGGCTCGACCGGATTGCCGAGTTTCTGTTTCCCGGAAAGCGCAAGGAGACGCTCATTGCGACGATCGAACGCGTACTCACTGCCGAGCCGAAAAACTGGGAGAAATATTACCACGGCTCTGATTTTGAACGGCATATCCAACGCCACTTTAGCTACTCGGACCGCATCCGCTACTATTGGCCACATGCCGACATCGATGCTGCAGTCAAGGAGATGTTCGCCCTACTTCATGAGACCGACATCCCTGAAACCCTGATCAGTCAGTACCTTCAGGGAAGCTATGCTGCAGTCCGCGACGGCACTGTCAGGCCGCAGGCCAAATACCTGGCCCTTGCTGCCGTGGATCACGTCCTGGAGGACTACTTCGAAGCTTGCCGCGCCTGATCGGTGCGGCTGTTGCGCGCCACGCAAACATCTGCTTGAACTGTCTGAAAATATAATCGATTGAGAGCATTAGAGGGTGGAACGGAGTTTGGCAGACAGAGCCATCAAAACGATGGAGGACTTTTCCGAGTTCGTCGGATTGTCCCGCCCGACCGTATCCAAGTACTTCAACGATCCGGCGTCGGTTCGCACCAAGACACGAAATTTGATCGAGGCGGCGCTCAAGGAAAGCGGCTTTCGCCCGAACATCTTCGCCGTCAATCTCAATCGCCGGCGCAGCAACATCATTGGGATCATTATTCCGAACTCGACCGATCCGTTCTATATGGCGCTGACGCGTCGTGTAGAACTGATCGCCAACGCAAGCGGTTTCCTCGCCTTCATCCTCTCGTCGGATGGCAACCCCGAGCTTGAAGAACGGGCCATCGAGACCCTCAAGTCGATGAACGTCGCCGGCGCCATCATCGCCCCACTTGGGGTGCAGTCGCATCAAAAGACGCTGTTGACACTCGCTGCCACGATTCCCCTCGTATTCGTAGACTCGCCACTTGACGATACCTCAACGTTTGTCGGCACCAACAACAGTCAGAGCTTTCAACTGATCATCGATTATCTGTGCCGCTCTGGAGAACCGCCCTGCTATCTCGGCATGCCACCCGTCAATACCAATGCCCGAACTCGCAATACCGCCTATGAAGAAGCGATGCGGCAATTGGCGATGACGCCCGTCGTCCTGCCGATCTCCGAGCAAGTCGACTGGGACTTCGAGCGCATTGGCTTCCAGGAAACATTGCGCTGGATCGACAGCGGCGGATTTCCAACGAAGACGGTCCTTTGCGCAAACGACCGCGTCGCCTTCGGCGCCATCGCTGCGGCCTATCAGCGGGGCATCAAGGTGGGTCGTTCAGCCGACTGCGATCTCAGGATTGCGGGCCACGATGACCATCCACTATCGCGTTACGCGTGCCCGCCCATCACGACCGTGGCACAGAACTATAACGAGATCGGCCGGCTGGCGACCGAATTGCTGTTTCAGAAGATTGATCTCGATGGCGAGAGCCCCCCTACCTCGCAGGGCCAACGTTTGTTGTTGAACGCCGAATTGATCTTGCGCAATTCGGCCTAGTCAACCGGCTCATACAGCTCCCGGAAATCTGCTGTGCAACAGAGCCGCTCACGATGCGCGTCGGCTTGGCTGAGGCAGACGCCAGTAGCTGATGGACGTCGCGCAATCGTCGTGGAGCGCTCTACCTGCAGACCCGAACGCTCTCCATATGCCAGCCGCCGTCATAGGCATTGGGCACGCGACGATCTTCAAACCAGCAACGCGGAGGTGGCGGCGGTGGTGGATCGATATAGCGCGGACCGCTGTTGTTGACGATTGCGCCACCGATCAAGCCGCCGATCACACCGGCGGCGAGACCGCCTGCGATTGCTGCGCCATTGTCGTGGTGATGGTGGCGGCGTGGTGGTGGTGGCGGCGGATTGTCGTAGTAAGGTCTGCGCCATTCCTGAGCAGATGCCGTATCGATGACGGTCAAACCGCTTGTGGCTGCAATCGCCACCGTGACCACGGACAAAACTAGTTTCTTCATTATTGCTCCGTCTGATTGAGGGCATACCCCCGGGCAAACGAATTGCATGCTCACGATTAACGGCTCATGAACGATACTGAGCCAGCCTCATTCAATCGCCGTGCAATGGACTGGCCGGCAGACAATGGGTTAGCTTTATTTCTCTGTTGGGGCGACGGACAAATGGATGAAGCGTTAGAGCGTTTTAAAGAACCGG
Source organism: Rhizobium cauense (assembly GCF_019511525.1). Lineage (GTDB taxonomy): Bacteria > Pseudomonadota > Alphaproteobacteria > Rhizobiales > Rhizobiaceae > Rhizobium > Rhizobium cauense. The sequence goes on from NZ_JAEUAT010000017.1 coordinate 61,169, forward strand.
CAGGCCACCAGCTCCAAGGCCTTCATGTCTTTGCGGATGGTTGCTACGACCCTGTCTCCGGGCACGGGGGCTGGGGCTTTGTCGCCTATCTTGACGGTGTTGAGCATGCATTCGACTTCGACGGTTCGTCAAACAGCACAAACAACACGATGGAGTTGCTAAGTCTGTTCAACGCCATTGGCTGGATCAATCGCGAGAGCGTTGGCGGACCGGCAACAATATGGCTGGACTCAGTCTACGCAGTGAACGGCTGCAATATCTGGAGGCCTATCTGGCGGAACAACGGATGGCGAAAGGTGCGCGCAAATCCCAAGGCTAGAAATCGAAAAATTGCCGATGCTGAACTTTGGCGAAACGTTGATCGTGAGCTTCTAGAAAGCCGGCTGATCACGATTGCCTGGTGCAAGGGGCATTCAGGAATTTATGGCAATGAACGGGCGGACGCGCTCGCAGATCTAGGCCGCCTCTCCCTGCGCGCCAACGGCGACACAAAGAAGCTGCGAAACTATTGACGGCCACCACCCTAACGGAGTGTACCGTGGCCCCGCGGCACTAGTCTGGCGTCCGCTCCCAATACCAGGCTACGTACATGTTTTTCTTATCGTGCCGGCGGTCTTTCAGAAATGCGCGCACGGATCGCACTTCTGCCTTTTCGCCAGCGAACCAGATGAACGTATCCTCATTCAAGCCGGCAATCGCCTTCTTCGCTTCGTCTGCCAGGACAGCGCTCGCGCCCACGGGATATGAGCGACGATGCAACCAGCGAACACTGATCGAGCCTTCCGAAAACAGAAACTGTTCCTCCGCTCCATCTAGGACTTCTATGATCGCCTGCAAATTCGTCCCGGCAGGAACCTCCGCGGCAATGCGGGCAATGGCGGGAAGCGCCGTCTCGTCGCCGACCAGGAGGATCGACTGCGCGATCGGCAGACTGCCACCGCCCGGTCCCAATAAGGCGACCCTTTGTCCGGGCTGAGCGTCCCTAGCAAAGTCCGCCCCTGGTGTTTTGACACCTGGGGCTGGATGCTGCAGGAAATCGATCGAGACTTCCCCTCTGTCGACGTCGAAAGCGCGAATCGTATAGACCCGAACCAGCAGCTCGTCGTCTCCCTCCGGCCAGGCCACCCGGCCATCGGGACGTACCCCTGGCCAGATCGGCGCTCGGCCCTTGGGTGGTACGAGCAACCGGACGTGCATGTCGCCGCCGATGAACGGCGCCAACTCGGCGCAATGAAATACCACCCGGCGCATGTTAGGTGTCACGTCCTCGCAGCGCAGAACCGTCGCCTCATGAATGTTCGGCAGTAGGGCGAGCGAAGCGGGTTCCGACCAAGTTAGCTCAAGAGGATCCTCGCCTGCAAAGTAGAAGAGGTGTTCAGCGACTATCGTGCGGCTTATCTGCAATGCCCGCTCGGTTGGGCACGCAAGCTCGATCATCAGTTTATGATCCTGTGCGAAAATGGTCGCGGTTCCCCCTTCGCTCGTCAGGACGGCGCCATTCCCACTTCGCTGAACCTCAGCGTGCTCCACAAAGTGCTCGCAGATCTCACCGAGCATGGCTAAGGCGTCGGTAGCAACCGCGATGCCGGTAAGCTTGAATTCCAAAGCAGTTGTCATCGGTACTCCTATCGAAACATGCCGTCCTCAGCATTCGCAGTCGCGATGCGGTGGCGACCAATTGGCAGCATGATTGGTCGCCCAGAAGTCGGGTCGGTTATAATGCGGCTCTCCAGCCCGAAAACATCCAGCACATTGTCTTCTGTCAGGACGTCTTCCGGCGCACCGCAGACGTGGATGCGCCCTTCCCGCATAGCGACAAGAAAGTCCGCATAACGTGCCGCGAGATTTAGATCATGCAGCACCATGACGACCGTCGTGGCTCGCGAATGGTTGAGATCACTAAGGAGGTCCAGGACCTCAACCTGGTGACTGATGTCCAGGAAAGTTGTTGGTTCGTCGAGCAGGAGAATATCCGTCTCCTGAGCCAGCGCCATGGCGATCCAGACGCGTTGCCTCTGCCCCCCCGAAAGCTCGTCGACCGACCGTTCGGCAAGTTCCGTGGTTTTCGTCGCTGAAAGCGCGCGGTCAACGGCTTCATCATCCTTGCGCGTCCAGCGTGAGAAGAGGCGTTGGTGCGGATGCCGACCTCGGCTGACCAGATCGGCAACAGTGATCCCTTCAGGAGCAACAGGTGACTGCGGCAATAGCCCCAACGTCCGGGCGAGCTCTCTGGAGGGCGTATTATGAACCGACCGGCCATCGAGGACGACGTGTCCCTGTCGGGGCGCCAACAGCCGGGACATGGCACGCAGTAACGTCGACTTTCCGCAAGCATTCGCTCCGACGATGGCTGTTATTTTGCCCGGTGGAACGGCAAGGTCGAGCCCGTGGAGAATATCGGTCTCACCGTAGCCGGCACGCAGCGCCGTTGCTGTAAGGGTATGGACGGTCACGACGAGCCTCCGATCCTGTTGGCGCGCACGATGAGAACAATGAGGTAGGGAGCTCCCAGTACGCCGGTCACGATACCGACGGGATAACGACCCGGCAGAAGAAACTGCCCTGCATAGTCGCCCGCAAGGACCAGCACGGCCCCGATCAGTGCAGCAGCAATCAGGACCGGTCCATTGCTCCCGACGATGCGAGCCGCAATCGGTCCGGAGAGGAAGGCCACGAAGGCAATCGGACCCGTGACCGCGGTTGCCGAAGCGATCATGCCGACAGCCGCAACGATGATGATGACACGGGTGCGGGATACGCTGACACCGAGAGCCGCGGCGGTAGCATCCCCCAGGCGCAATGCCTCTAGATCACGCGCGCGGCTGAGCAAAACCCCACCAAAGACCAAGAGCGCCATTAGCAGAGGAGCAGCCTGCGCAAGCTGCGCACCGTTCACGCTACCGGTCAGCCACCGAACTGCCTCTTGAAGGCTCCAGGCGGGTGCTTGAGAGAGGGTATAGGCAATGAAGCTTTCAAGCATGGCCGATACGCCTATGCCGACGAGAATGAGGCGGGTCCCGGAGACACCGTTTCGGTACGACAGCCTATAAACGACAAGCGCAACGCCGAGGCCCGCGACGATTGCAAGTATCGAGACAACCGGCCCCTTCAGCGACAGCACGACAATAGCAAAGACCGCCGCAGCGCTGGCACCGGAACTGATGCCGATGATGTCCGGGCTTGCGAGTGGATTGCGCAGCATGACCTGAAAGGCTACACCGCCAAGGCCGAAACTGAGACCCGCGAGCACGGAGATTACGGCGCGCGGCAGCCTGAGTTGGCCAACAGTGAACGCTGCGCCCGGCACATTTTCGCCAAGCAGAACGCGGATGACTTCGCCAGGTGGCGTCAAAGACTGGCCGTACGATAGAGCAAGCGCAAAAATCGCGACGACAATCGCAATCAGGGCAGCTATCAAAACTCTCTGTTTGCGCGAGCGGCGAAGACGATTGATTACGATACGGTCGAGAGACGCAGAACTCATCGTCAAAGCTCCCGCACCCGCTGACGTCGGACGATTGCGATGAAAAACGGCGCGCCAACGAGCGCCGTTACGATTCCGACATCCAGTTCGGCGGGCCTTGCAACGATGCGGCCGACAATGTCTGCAGCCACCAAGAGGCATGCGCCGGCGACAGTGGCAAAGGGCAGGAGCCAGCGATGGTCGACACCGACGAGCTGGCGGCAAAGATGTGGTACGACGAGACCCACAAAGCCAATCGGGCCACATATTGCGGTCGTCGCTCCACAAAGTAATATGGCGCCAAGCGATGCAACGGCGCGCGCCAGTGCCACGCGCTCTCCAAGTCCAGCCGCCAGTTCATCGCCAAGCGCGAGTGAGTTCAACTTGCGAGCTGACAGGAGACTTACCGCAAAGCCTATCACAAGGAAGGGCAACACTGGCATGATGCGCTCGAACGTTGCTCCTCCTACTCCGCCTATCTGCCACGACCGTATGCCTCCGGCGATGTCGTTTCGCGGCAAAACAACTGCAATGACCAGGGAGGAGAAGGCAACGGAGGTTGCCGCGCCGGCAAGCGCCAGCTTCAAAGGCGTTGCTTTGCCTCGCCCCAACGAACCGATGCAATAGACGAATACTGCCGCGCAGCCGGCACCAAGAATTGCGGTCCAGATATAGGCTTCGGCTGAAGTGATGTTGAACCAGGCGACACCGATGACCACGGCCAGTGATGCACCCATATTCACTCCCAGAATACCGGGATCGGCGAGAGGATTGCGCGTCACCCCCTGCATGACTGCTCCAGACAACCCAAGCGCTGCACCGGCAACCACCGCAAGCAGTGTCCGCGGAATACGCACAGTGACCGCCGCCCGCCCTATGGTATCCACCTTCCCAGCGAGTGCCTCGCTGATGTCGAACCAGCCTACCGAACGAGTGCCGACCATTACCGAGGTCGCGCAAAGCACCAGGAGCAGTGTGCCTAACCCGAGTAGCCAGGGGCCTCGAGCCGGGTTTGCACCGGCCGATGCTGGCGTTTGTGTACCGGGAGCTGTCATTGCGGCTTTCTGGGCAACGCGCCGGCCGCTTCAGCCAGCAGGGCGACGTAATCCTTCAGGACCCAGGAAATTGAGAGTGGCGTCGGGTTTGCCGCCGTACCAAGTGGGTTTCGCCCGAGCGCAACGAGGGCACCTCTCTCAACAGCGGGCATTCTGGCCGTCAACGGGTTCTTCCTCAGCGCAGCGAGCAATTGCTGATCACCGTATGTCACGACGAGGTCGACGTCATCGAACGAGTCGATCTGCTCGGCGCTGACCGAACCTGCAAACTTGCCGGGGATGGAGGCCTCCGTGACACTTCTTGGAGATTTCAGCCCGAGATCGGCGAAGAACTTCACGCGAGAATCGTTTGTCGTGTAAAAATTGACGGTACTGAGATCCGATGCATTCAGGTGGGTTATGAACATGGCAGACTTGCCACGGAGTTGCGGAAAGCCAGCGACGGTTTGGGCAATGTTGGCCTCGATTTTCCTGATCAGTGCTTCTCCCTCACTCGACATCCCGAGCCCTGCACTGTTGTAGCGGATCATCTCGCGCCAGTCGGTGGACCAGGGTGCCTGCGGATAGGCAACAACCGGAGCAATCTGGCTCAGTGTGTCGTAGTCCGACTGGCTGAGACCGGAATAGGCCGCCAGGATGACATCGGGTTCAGTGGCAGCGACGGCCTCGAAGTCAATGCCATCGCCTTCGTCGAAAAGCCTTGGCTTGTCTGCATGGAGTTCGGCAAGTCTCTCGGAGACCCACGGCAAAAGCCCATCGCCATCGTCATCGCCAAAGTTCGCCGCGGCGAAACCAACCGGCACGATTCCCAGTGCCAACGGCACTTCGTGGTTCGCCCAGGCGACTGTTGCCACTCGTTGCGGCTTCTTGGAAATGACGGTCGTTCCGAAAGCATGCTTTATGGTGATTGGATAGGTCGTCTCCTCCCCAGCCAACACACCTCCAGCCGAAATCAGCAAGAGGTAGAGTGCCGCCAGTCGCGCGACAAGAAGACCGATTTGCTGCAAAGCTCCAGCTCCACTGTTGTTTTAAGTGGACTTCCAGTCTCAGGTTCAAACAGCGACGTCAACAGGCGAGTCTGCGCTTGTACGACACTGATGCGAGATTCCCGTTGGTTTCTACAAAGCCGGTTTTTTCTACAATACTGGACATTATTCCTCAAGTTAATAGCCGTCGTGGGACCTGGCCGAAGCGATCGATCGCTGCCGCCAGTTACGGTCGGATGGGTTTTCTACTGGAACTAAAAATGAACATCGTTAGCATTGGCAGCCGCACTCAAAAGATATCTCTTCGCTTCCGCAACGCCCTCCTTCTGGGCTGCACGGCTCTCGTTGCACTCTCGCCGACCGTATTGCTCGGCCAGGAGGCTGCTAATGCAGGAACCACCACTCCTCTAGAACCAATTGTTCTCCAGGGCGTGGGAATTGGTCTCGACGTGGCAAACGATTCCAAATCGATCGTTGCGAAAGACACGACCGGCGGTGGAAGGATGGCAACGCCCATCCTGGATACACCTGCCTCGGTCTCCGTCATCACGTCGAAGGAGATCCAGGAACGGGCGGCAGAGAGCGTCGAACAGGTCCTACAATACACTTCTGGTGTCACCACGGACTTCTACGGCTCTGACGATCGGTTCGATTACTTCAAGATCCGCGGTTTCGATGCCCTGATGTACCGCGACGGCCTGGTCATTGGCAGACCATTTGGCGGGCTGCGTGAGGAGCCATTTGCCTTTGAGCGCGTCGAGGTCCTGAAGGGGGCAAACTCCGCCGGCTTTGGCGTTTCTGACCCCGGCGGTGCCGTAAACTATGTGACGAAGCGACCCAGAAGTGAACGTTTCGGTGAGGTCTACGCTACCGGCGGCTCCTTTGATCATGGAGAAACGGGGCTAGACTTCGGCGACAATATCACCGCGGACGACACGCTGTCCTATCGCATTACAGGCAAGTTCAAGCGATCTGACGAAGAATACGACTATTCAAGGGACGACGAGAACTTCATCATGGGCGGACTGACCTGGCGTCCGGGCGACGACACGAGCCTGTCGGTCGTTTTTGACCACCTGGACCGTGATGGCGTGCCAGGTAGCGGCGGTCATCCTGTCGGCACGGACTTCTCCAGAGACCGTTTCTTCGGAGAGCCCGATTTCAACTACCGCGACATCAACCGAAATACCGTCAGTGTCTTTCTTGATCACGACTTTGGTGACGGTCTGACTTTCAGTTCAAATGCGCGCTATAGCAGATCTCGGTCGAATTTCGGCTATGCGTACATTTCAAGCACCCCCACTGACGGCTCAACGATCGCCGACCGCGCCTTTTTTGCGAACGACGGCTCCGACAAGCAATTCATTGTTGATGCGCATGTACAGTATGACGCGAGCATAGAGAACCTTGCGAGCCGCACGCTGTTGGGCGTTGAATACAACACCTACAACACCGATAGCGCCAATTTTTGGGGAGCGGCTCCAGGCATCGACTGGACCAATCCAGTTTATACCGGTGCGCCAGCGTCCGTGCCAATCTTCGCAAACACCCGAGATGACCAGAAGACCAGGGGGATCTACCTTCAGGAGGAACTCACCTTGTTCGACAGGGTGATTGCAACTGTGGGCCTGCGAAATGACTGGCTTGACCTTGACGAAACCGACAAGCTTTCAGGCTCCACGTCGACCGGCGATTTCAGCGAATTCACGAAGCGCCTTGGCCTGACCTACAAGATTACCGATGAGCTTGCAGCCTACGCAAGCTATGCTGAATCCGTTGCTCCGCCACAAGTCGGGACCGACCCGGAAACCGGAAAACAGTACGAGGTCGGGATTAAATACCAGCCAACCGACTTCCCGGCGATATTCACAGCGGCCGTGTACGACCTGACCAAGGAAAATATCACGGTGACTGATCCTGCAACGTTCCTCCAGTCTTCGATTGGCAAAGTCCGGCATCGGGGGATAGATCTCGAAGCCAAGGCTGAAATAACAAATAATATCAGCGTGATCGGTGCATATTCTTATATAGATTCTAATATCGTCGAGAACGGAACGGGAGGCAACGAAGGCAATCGTCTTGCGCTCGTACCGGCACATTTCGCGTCGGCATGGGCGACGTATACGCTGGATGGAAATGGAACCCGCGGAGACATGACGTTCGGGGTCGGCTCTCGCTATACCGGCTCCTACTATTTCAGCGACGCGAATACCTCCAAATCAAAGGCGAACGTCGTGTTCGACGCTTCGTTCACCTACAATATCCAGGAAAACACCACCTTCCAGGTCAATGTCAGCAATATCTTTGACGAAAAGCATGTCGCCTATGGCGGTTTCGGGGCAGACTTTTACAATCCAGGGCGTGCGATCTACGCGTCTCTACGCCAGACTTGGTGATCACGCGGCCCGTTTCCGATCTGGGAGCGGGCGAACTCCTCACGGTCAACGATGCAATTGACTCCGACGCCAGGCAGCGGGCGTGTCGCCCGCAATCTGACGGAAAACCTTGGTCAGGTGCGCCTGGTCTGAAAAATCAAGCTGGGCCGCAATGTCGGCCACTGCCAGATCGCTCTCCGCAAGCAAGCGTTTGGCATGGTCGATGCGTTTCCCCAACTGCCACTGCAGTGGTGTTTTGCCGGTTGTCTGCTTGAAGACATTCGTGAACCAGCTTTCCGAAAGCCCAACGATATCAGCCATTTCGGCAACGGTCAGGCGGCAATCGGCCGGTCTGTCCATGCGGGCGACAAGCTTGTTCATCTGAGCCTGTGTGAGCCTGCCGCTGGGCGGCGCTTCCACATTCTCACGCGAAATATCAAGCAAGCCGGCGACGATGCTGCCGACCAGGTTTTCGCCATAAACCTCATGCCTTGACGGTGAGGCGACCTCATCGACCACCAAGCGGGCGAGTGTTTCGATAGCCCCGACATCCTGAACCTCGGCTGGCCGTCGTAACGCGGTCATTGCAACCGAAGCCCCAACGGACGGAGCGAGGTACTTCAGCAGCTTATCTTTATGCAGGTGAACATTGAGATGAGAAAACCGGTGTGTTGCGCCGCTGGTCGTCCACATCGGCATACCAGGTGGTACATAGACGGCTCTCGCCATGGGACGGTAGTGCTGCCGGAACTCACCGTCACTGTTCGACAGACGCACATGAGGAGAGACGTCGTTGAAGAAAATCATGATCCGAGGGTCATTGGACAAGTAATAGCCTTTGGCGCCAGCCTGGCTTTCCGCCTCCCAGAGAACGCTTACGAGGCCGTCAAACTGACGCCACTTGACGGGAGCTACGACCCGTATGCCCTCGGTGTGCCAGTCCATGGAATGCCAGAAGCCCAACCTAGAAATCCACCCTTTTCACCTAGACAACCGCTCTCGCCAGGAACCGGCGTAATGCTCCGCTTCCATGTCATGAACTACCGTCGCCCTTTAAACACAAATAATATGATCACAACAATCATATTTTAATCAGGGCAACTGGCTGCGGGCTAGCAACACAGCCGAAAGCTACGCCAGCATGGGAACAGACGAGCGCATCAGTGGCAAGCAAAGGGGCGTTCCATCGGCAGGATGTGGGATTACCATCGCATCAATGCCGAAAACAGCGCGGATCAGTTCCGGCTTCAGAAGGTCAGCGGGCCTACCCGCTGCGTGAATGCCGCCTCCGGCCACGGCTATGATCTGATCGGCATACTGAGCGGCGTGATTGAGATCATGGACAACCATGACGATGGTGCGGCCAGCCGTTTCGTTCAGCTCCTTCAGCAGTTGCAGAACTTCCAGTTGATGGGCGATGTCGAGATAGGTCGTCGGCTCATCGAGTAACAGGATCGGTGTCTCCTGTGCCAGTGCCATGGCGATCCATGCACGCTGACGTTGCCCACCGGAGAGACGGTCAAGCGGGCGATCGGCAAGACCAGCAAGCCCAGTCGCAACAAGCGATGCCTCGACGATCTCCTCGTCCTGCCGAGTTGTGCGGGACAGGAGGCCCTTATGGGGATGGCGCCCGAACCGGCAAAGCTGGCGCACGGTAAGACCGTCTGGGGACGCTGGGCTCTGCGGCAGCAGCGCCAGCGTCTGGGCAATCACCCTTCCGGGCACGGTTGCGATTGCCTTGCCGTCCAACGTCACCACGCCATCGAGGGGTCTAACAATGCGGCCGAGTGCACGCAAAAGCGTCGACTTGCCTGAGCCGTTGGCGCCTATCAGGGCCGTGATCTTCCCAACTGGGATGGTGACATCAACATTCTCGAGTACTTTGGTCGTGGTATAGCCGAGCGTCAGGCTCTTCGCCGAGAGGCGCGGCTGAGCGACATCATTCATGACGGCTCGCCTCCTTGATCAACAGGAAGATGAGATATGGACCGCCAATGACGGCAGCTACGATGCCCGCCGGAATTTCGTTCGGCAGCGCAACCAACCGCCCGATCAAGTCGGCTGCGGAAAGCACGAGGGCCCCGATGAGCGCGCTTGCCGGTACCAGGTGGCGCGGGCGCGAGCCGACAAGCAGGCGTGCAGCATGCGGCGCCAGCAGGCCGAGGAAGCCCATGCTGCCAACGGCAGCGACGCTGCCAGCGGTAAGCAGCACGCAGACAACGATGAGGCCGCCACGCAGGCGGTCGGGCGAGATGCCGATGCTTGTCAGCGTATCGTCGCCAAAACCGCCAGCGTCGAGCCGGGTCGCGGCTATCACCACGAGCGGCAGGCATACCGTGATCCAGAGCGATAGCGCGAGTACATCCGTCATTGTGGAGCCGTAGACGCTCCCGGCAAGCCATACCATCGACTGGTCGGCACGCGTGGGGAATAGCACCATGACATATTGCATTGCCGCCTGTGCCAGCATGCCCAGTGCCACGCCGACCAGCGCCAATGGCGCAATGCCACCGCCGAATGCACGGCCAATGGCAAGCAACGCCAGCGCACCGATGACGGCACCGATGACAACACCAACCGGGATGGCCCAGATGGCCCATGCATGTGGTGTGAAAAGACCGGCAAGGAAAGCGCCAAGCCCTGCCCATTTTGTGATCCCGACGACGTCCGGAGAGGCCAAGGGATTGCGGAGCGCGCCCTGCAGGAAGCAGCCGGCGATGCCGAGCGAAGCGCCGGCCAGTATTGAGATGATGACGCGCGGAGCACGGTACTGCATGACAATGAAGGCGCTCTTGCCGCCGGCAATGCCATCCAGGACCTGTCCGACCGACAAGGTCACGGCGCCGATCGTCATCCCAAGCATGGCGATGATGACGATGAGACCAGCAATGGCAAGACAGACGCTCGCCGCACGCAGGTTTGCTGATGGCAGCGCGGTCGTCATCATCTCACCCTCTGCCGCAAGAGGATGACAAGGAAGGCTGGCGCGCCGATCAACGCCGTGACGATACCGACGGGCGTTTCGGCCGGAAAAGCTGCAACACGGCCGGCGAGATCGGCAGCATTCAGAAGCAAGGGGCCAGTGATTGCGCTAAGCGCTATGACAGTCAATTGGTCGCTGCCAACCAGGCGGCGGACGATATGTGGAACCAGTAGACCGATAAAGCCAATCGGTCCGCTGACAGCGACCGCCGAACCGGCAAACAAAACGATCAGTACTGCGGCAAGGCCGCCCACGCGCCGGGCGTTTTGGCCCAGCGAAACACTCGTCGCCTCATCGAGTGCCAGAACACCAAAATGCCGGCCTGCAACCACGGTTACTCCTCCTCCCAGAAGGGTGAAAGGCAGAATAATCAATACCTTGTTCCATTGCGCGCCATTAATGGAGCCTGCTAGCCAGTAAACGATATCCTGCCCTGCGTTGTTGGCGATCAGGATTGCCTGGACCAGCGCGGAAAGGACGAGCTGGATGGAGATCCCTGCAAGCGCCAGCTTCACATCGTTCATGACACCAGAAACCGACAGCGTCCACATGGCTAAACCGACGGCGGCGGCTCCTAAGAAGGCCGGCCAGACAGTGCCGCCAGGGCTCAAGCCAGGCAGGGCAATCAACGAGATCACGATGAAAAGAGACGCGCCGGCATTGATACCGAAGGTCTGAGGCGACGCCAAAGAATTACGTGTGAGTGTCTGGATCAACACACCGGCGACGGCAAGGTTCGCGCCGACCAGCAAGGCGAGAACGGCCCGCGGCAGACGCACATCCCAAATGAGCGCGCTGTCGGGCGAGCCATCGGGCGCGAGAAGCAGGTGAAGCGCGCGAACGACCGGCAGTTCGGATACGCCAAAGGAGATCCCTGCCAAGGTGACGACAACGAGCGCAAGCAAAAGATACAGCGCGACAAGCCCAGGACTGGCCGTTCCGTCTCGGATGATTGCGCGGCTCTTTGCTGCCATCGACATTTACCCGGCCTGATAGACTTTGGCCAAGATTTCGCGGGCGATCATCTCCGCCGTTGCCAGCCCGCGGAAGCGAGAGAACTGGTTGCGATTGACCTCAAAAACCGTCCCCGCCCTCGCCGCCGAAATATTGGTGAAGGCGGTGTTGCTCTTCCATTGATCGAACACAGTGCCCCCGGCATCGGTTGCCACCAGCAGCACATCCGGATTGACAGCGACGAGGCGCTCAATCCCGGCCCCGCTTTCGACCGGATCTGTCGAGTCAATCGCGGGCGTCAGACCCATAGCCTTGAAGACGGAGCCTGTGAAGGAGGCGGAGGTATGCAGGCTCATGGAATCCGGATTGGCGACGGCAAGCAAGAAGCGACGCGTTTCACCAGTGGGGATCTTTGCAACCAGACCGGCGATGACGGCCTCATGCGCGGCAATCACCTGCTTCCCCTTCTCTTTCTCGCCGAGCGCATCGGCAATGGTCACCACAGACGTCTTGATGACCTCATAGCTGCCTTCCCAGCTATTCAGCACGATAGTCGGGGCAATTGCGCTTAGTTGTTGATAGATAGCCGAATGGCGGACTTCATCGGCAATAATGAGATCGGGCGCCAGCGCTGAAACCAGTTCCAGATTGGGCTCAAGGCGGGTGCCGACCGAGCTATAGTCAATCTTCTTTCCGAGTAGCTGTTCGATACGCTTCGGCTGATCGTCGTCGGTAATACCGACCGGGGCCATACCCAATGCGTCCAACGCCTGGACAAAAGAGAACTCCAGTGCAACCACCCGGGAGGGGGTACCGGGAACCTGCGTGGTGCCGAGGGCATGGGTGATCGTTCGGATCTGTCCACCGGCGGTCGCGGCTGTAGGGCGAAACGCTGCAGGTGCCGTCAGCGAAAAGGCAAGTGCAAGCCCGATCCGCTTGTGAAGATCCCGTCGAGAGATTGGCTTTGTCAGCATTAGATTGTCCCATTGATTGTTAAGAGAGCTGCCCGCATGTTTGCGCACCACGGCGACACAATAAGCAGAGATTTTTTGTCATGTTAAGCAACACACTGCCCAACCAGAGCGATTCCGACCTGGCATTGTTAAAACGACACCGATGCACTCACAAAAAACGTCCTTGGTTGGCCAACGAATTTTCCGCCGTTGTTATCCGTCGACCGCGTGAAGTACTCCTTGTCGAATAGATTCTTCACCCCGAAAGCCAGCTTTGGCGCGTTCGTGTTGTTCTCCGGCTGGTAGGCAACGCGCAGATTGGTGACGCCATATCCCGGGATGTCGCCCAGACGCCCGGTCGGGTCCTCATCCGTCACATAGGTTGCACCCTCCGCGACTGTGCCGGGTGACCGCTGCTTCGATTGGGCAAGGACGCCAGCGCTGAGGATCCAGTCATTGTAGCGATAGTTGGCGCCGAAGGTGGCGAAGTTCCGAGAGTAAAAAGGCAGGTCCCTTCCCTTGAAAGCCCCTGCCTCGTAGGTGGCTTCGGTATAGGTATAGGTCGCGTAGACGGACAGACCCTCGAGGGAGGCGCTAAGGTCTCCGAGATCGTATTGGGCGGCCGCCTCTATACCCTGGTGCTTTGTCGCACCAAGATCTGTCCAGATTCCTTCTCCGACGATCGTGCGACCGAGATAGAGTTCCTTGTCGAAATCAATGTAGAAGGCTGTCAGCTCGGCGCTCCAGTTGTCTCCCTCGTAGTGCGTGCCGATTTCGTAGGTAGTCGCTTTTTCCGGATGAAGTCCATCGGTCGTCGAGGCGAGTTGGCTATACTGTTGCGGGCCGAAGGAGACACCGACATTGCCGAAAACCGTCCAGGCGTTGTCGATCTGGTAGAGTGCGGAAACGGTCGGAAGGACTTCGCGCGCTTCCACAGATGGAGAACTTGTGCTTGTAACGAGGCCGCCAGCTAGGTTGGCGATGTTGTTATGGGTGTTGATGAGTTCGTATCGGACGCCCGGCGTGATTGTCCAATTGCCGATTTCGATTTTGTCATCGATGTAAAAGGCGTGTGCCGTCGTGCCACCATCACTGGTCTGGTAGACATTCATCGGCAGGCTATTGGGATTCACCCCCGTCGTGCGGCTGTAGTATGCAGTGCGTGCGGCGACTTCGGAACTCTCCTCCCAGAGATAGCGATAGCCGATCGTCACTTCGTGATTGATGTCACCGGTTTCGAACAGGCGCGAATAGCGCGGTTCTATCCCGAAATATTCGTAACTGCGCGGTGCGGAGGTGAGCCGGTAGCGGCCAGCGCTGGTACCGCTTCCCTGCTGTTCGACATGGCTTCCACGAAACGAGTCGACGTAGTAGCCGAGAATTTCAAAGTTGTTCTCCCCATCGTCGTGCTGGTAACGCAGTGAAACGTCGTTGCGCCGACCGCTGAAGTCGTCGAACTTGCGGGTCGACTGGAACGGATCCGCAGCGAACTCCGCCGTGGTCAGTCCACCAGGCATCTTGCCCTCCCCATCATAGTGGTGGAACTGCGCACTGATCACATCGGTATCCGACAGCTCGTATTTGCCCTTCAGGATGATATCGTCGATGTCCGTACGGTCATTTTCGTCTCGATAGCCCTCACCGTGTATCCCGGAATAGAGGATCGCACCGCCCAATCCGTCGGCATTGGTGCCACCGATCAGCAAATTCGGGGTCGCCTTGACGTGGCCGTTGTTGCCGGAGACTTCCGCATCAGATGCAAAGCGCGCCGTAAAATCATCAGGGATTGGGCGAGTGACGAAATTAATGATGCCGCCGACATTTTGCGGGCCATAGCGAACCGAGCCTGCGCCGCGAACGACGTCAATTGTCTCCACATTTCCAAGCGTTAGCGGAAAGAGTGAGAGCTGCGGCTGGCCGTAGGGTGCATAGGACAGCGGAATTCCATCCATGAGCACAGTGGAGCGCGGCGATAGCCGCGAGGTAAGGCCGCGAACGCCGAGATTGAGCGAGACGTCGCTGCCGCCGGTGCCGCTGCTTTCCTGCACCTGGACGCCAGGGATCTGGTTCAATGCATCGCGCACATCCAACGCACCCCTCTCCTCGAACTCCTGACGATCGAGGATCGTACGGGCGCCTGGATGTTTGAGGACCTTTTCCTCGTTCGGCTGCTCGAGCCAGTTACCGGTGATCGAGATCGGTGCCAGCGCGGTTGCATCAGACGAGTTGGCATCCTGCGCAAAGCCATGGATCGGCGCGAACACTGCGCCGCAAAGAAGAGCTGCCTTGAAGGCCTGCACCCGGTCTTTCATTTGGGACCCTTTGAATATTCATAAAAAATAGACATGACGATGCGGGCGAGCCGAGGAGCCTCGGCGCGTCGATCAGTCGTTCATGCAAGTGGGATTGCCTGGGAAGGCAATCAGCGTGTGGCTGGTGGCGGCGCCCTTCGGCGACAACGGCCCTTTTTGGCGAAAGTCTCAAGTCATGGCGCGAATGTTGGTTTTCGACGTTGCGGTATTGCATATGTCGTCACCACTACAAGAATGTAGCCTGCATTTCAAATAAACATTACCAATATTATCATGTTTTTTCACATCAGTCGAAACTGCTGACTTTTTCGCGCAGTGCTGTAAGACGATCCTTGGTTCCCATCGCCCTGGCTTGATTGCGCACAGCAACCCCATAGGCGAGCAGATCGGAAATCACGATGGCGCTCAGGTTCCAACTCGCTAGCTTGGTCGGAACGCCGACACATTTCAGGACGACGGAAACCTTCTCCTTGTAAAGGGCATGCAGCCGCACCCCGCTGATGAGGACTACTGGCGCCCCAATACTGTTCAGTTGATCGGCGATCAGTTTCAGTTCGGCAGTCTCGCGAAGGGCATGGAACAGAACGATTGCATCCTGGCTTCGGAGATCGACGAGTTCATTTGCCAAACTAAAGCCCGATGCACCCGAGCAACGTGTCCGAACGCCCACCCTGCTAAGACCGACAGCACAGTGCTTGGCAACCGCCTCGGCGGTTCCCAGCCCAAGACACCAGACGGTGTCGGCCTTGTCTATCAGTGATGTCGCTTGATCGAATGCCTCTGGCTCCACTAGACCTTCGGTCGTTTTCAGCGCCTCATGCGCTTCGGCGAACATTTGCCGGGCGATCTTCGTAATGTCTGTTCCTGTTGCACGAAACCTGTGCTCCAGACGCTTGCTTGCCGGCTCGGAGGACGCAAGCGACCGGCCACAAATTCGCTTTAGCTCAGGCAGCCCACTAAAGCCGAGGCGCTTTGCCGTTCGAATTACGGTTGCGTCGCTTGTGCCAGCCTCCGCCGCGATTTCCTCAGCGCTGCGAAAAATCAGCTCATCCACCGGCATCCCGATGAGGTACTCAGCCACAACAAGCTCCGATCGGCTCAACCGGGCGCGATGAAGCTCAAAATGCTCCTTCAGTGGCGAGAGGCGGGTGCTGGTCATGCGATCCGATTTGCTCCGAAAAGACTGTACTTGTTAGGGCGACTGTCCACACGAATACGCTGACGTCGGAAATTGCTCAAGCCGCCGAAGTCGGGTCGAAACATCCGCCAGGGCATACGGACGCCCCTCGGGTCCACCACCATTGGCCAAAACGCGTCGCCACCAACGCGAGACGCTGTCGGGTCGTAAAATTGCGAGCCGGACGGTTTCTGTTTGAAGCGGAGGGAACACATCTTGCAGATGTAATGAAATCACCCCGCAGTAATAACACGCGAAATATGCAGCGCGCGAAAATCCTCCCTGCATGGCGAGATCGAATGAACGATGGCTCGCGATGCCGGATATTTGGAGAAACGCGATGCCTCATCATTCCCAGCCTCCTCGCGAGCAAAAAAGTTTTGACGTGATCATTTGTGGTTCCGGGACCGCCGGCTCGGTCGTTGCCCGTCGCTTGTCGGAGGACCCGCACCTTAAGGTCCTGCTGCTCGAATTTGGCGGAATCGCTTACGATAGCGCGATCGAAAGGGCCGCCCGCTGGCCGCAAAACATCGGTGGCCCCAACGACTGGGCTTTTCACTCAGAGCCCGAGGCAGGTCTGAACGGCCGCTCACTCATCATGTCCATGGGGAAAGTGGTAGGTGGAAGCTCCAGCATCAACGCGATGATCTGGGCGCGCGGGCACCGGGAAGATTGGGACTTTTACGCCGAAGAGACCGGTGACCGCAACTGGCGGTATGATGCCATTCAAGACGTCTACAGAGAGATCGAGGATTACCGTGGAAACACAGATACCCCGCGAGGGACGCTGGGACCGGTGTCTGTCTTTCAACCGAAGCATCCCCATCCAGCAGCGCCCGCGTTGGTGGATGCGGCAAAAGCCGTCGGTATTCCCTCGTTTGCGAACCCCAACGGCCTCATGATGGAGGCGAAAAGCGGTTGCGCCATTTCGGACGTTCGCGCCGACGGAGATGATCGCATGACGATCTTCGATTCCTACGTGCGCCCCGTTCTCGCCCGTCAAAACCTCACGGTCATCACCGGCGCATTGGTTCAGAGAATTGTATTTGAGGGCCGCCGCGCCGTAGCCGTCGACGTTCTTCATGAAGGCATACGCACTCGCTTTGCTGCCACGGAGCAGATCGTCCTGTCGACGGGATCAATCAACACACCGCGTATTCTGATGCAATCCGGAATAGGTAACAGCGAAGACCTAAAGCGGCTCGGCATTGAAGTTGTGCAGCACCTGCCAGGTGTCGGGGAAAACCTGCAGGACCATCTTTGCTTCCCGAGCATCTTCGAACTGAACGAGGCCACACCACCGAACGGCAATGGAAGCGAAGCCACGATTTATACGACCTTAAACCCCATAAGCCGTTCGCCCGACGTGCTGATGTGCCAAGGCGAATTCCCCATCCATAGCCCGGAACTGGCGGGGGAGCATAAAATTCCCGCCAATGCCTGGTCCCTTGTTGCTGGTCTTGCAAAGCCGCTAAGCCGAGGAAGGGTCAGACTGCGCAGTGCAGACTACACGGACACTGTTGTCGTCCAACTCAATGCCCTGTCGCACGAGGAAGACCTCAAGACGGCAAGAGCCGCTGTCAGACTTAGCCAGGAGATCGGGGCGCAGCCAGCCTTCGCGAAGTTGAACAAGCGGGAAGCCTTCCCAGGCTCGGCCTATTCACAGGATCTGGACCAGTTCATTCGCATCAACGCGGTCCCATTCTGGCATCAGACATGCACTGCCAAGATGGGGCGCGACCACATGTCTGTTGTTGACGGCGAACTCAAAGTTTACGGCGTCGAAGGCCTGATGATAGCCGACGGCTCAGTATTCCCACGAATTCCCACCGGAAACACGATGGCCCCGTGCGTGGTCGTTGGAGAACAGGCGTCTCGCGTTCTGCGAAAGAAACTCTCAAGCACAATCGTTGATACGGCTAGGTTCGTGTAGGCCCTAATTCCTTAGCCCGGCAACAGCGCGGGCTAAGGTTCATTGTACCCGGCGCAGTCCTGATCCTGCAGTTCCTCAGCCGACGCCAGATTGAGATCCAGCATGTCGCGTTCTGTCGCCAGCAACAAAATGTCACCACGTCGGGACATCGTCACTGCGAGCGAAAAGCGGCCCATATGAGCGAACGCTCTCGGAAATCCAAACGCAAGAAGGCGAAACGGACCGATTTTCTCGAATTGGTCGACGCTGACGCGCCGCGCTAGGTATGAATGCCCTTCCAAACCACCCTGAAGTGGTTGCCACGTATCCGTAATCGTACCGTCCAGTCGGCTGAGGTCATGCACCACATCCGCCTTTGTGCAGGAAATGTGGATGTGCATCTGCCCTTGGCTACGACCGAGCTTGGAGTTGATCGCCAGCATCGTGTTCGTATCAGCAATGGCCCGGCCTTTTTGCACTGCCAAGAGCCCTCTATTTTGCCAGGCATACCAAAAAAAGTTCGGCGTACCCGGATCAAGCAGCTGCTCGCCTTCAATGCCACTTATGCGCTCCACTGGAAGCAGAAGGAAGTGTTGAGCTCCCTTTCTGTCCCTCAAGATGACGTATCCCTCACCTCGCTCGACCCTGACACAGGGAGCCACCCCGTTGAGCTGATAGGCTAAACACTGAGCCTCCATCGACTCGA
Organism: Rhizobium cauense; assembly: GCF_019511525.1. Lineage (GTDB taxonomy): Bacteria > Pseudomonadota > Alphaproteobacteria > Rhizobiales > Rhizobiaceae > Rhizobium > Rhizobium cauense. Next base: position 80,045 of record NZ_JAEUAT010000017.1, read on the forward strand.
GCGCATGCGACCTTGCCTTCACATGCTCGCAACCCAGGACGGCAGAAACACAAAGGACACCGAGTACCGATGCAGCAATCCAGCACCGCTTATTCAAAATCACTCCATTTTTTCATGTGGCCCTGGGATCGGTCGAACCGGCAGTCACCTTTATTTTAAAAAAAGCAAATTCAATATATTACACCTGTTATCTAATCCGCCAAAAGAGAAGTTCGGACGGGGGATCCGGTTGATGCCTAGTCCTTAGTTGGCCCGTTCGCTTGCGGGCGAGACAACTTCATTTGGCCACGTCTGCGAGGAAGCGACGGAGAAGATCATTGAACTCGCCAGGCTGCTGCCAGAATGGACAATGTGTTGAATGCTGGATGCGGTAGCATTGCTCAGTCCACAAGTGTCCATAAGGCACGGAATCGACATAGTCGAGGTTGACCACGAGATCGTCCGCTCCATTCACCATGGCTGTGGGAATATCAGTCGAGCTTAGAACCTCGCGCTGACTTGAGCTGCTCCCCCGGGCCCCGGCGCTGAACAGCGTGCTGCGAAACCGACGGTCTGTTCGCTCGATCGCCTCTACCATGAACGGTTCCACCCCATTGCCAAAAATTGCCGTAGCAAAGGCTACCGCCTCGGCTCGCTCGAGGGTCGACTGACTGGCGAAACTGCCAAGCAAGCTCCCTCGAAAGCCCGCTTTTATGTCATCGCCGACAGGGGGTGCGCCAACTGCCATCAACCCCGAACTTTCCTGGGTACGCGCGATCATTTCGATTGCGACATGTCCGCCGAGAGACCAACCCACAATAATCGGCTTACGGATGCCAAGAGCATCGAGGACTTCCATACAGGCGTCCGCCAGACCCGACCGAGAATAGGTTCTGGTGGGTTCGGTGGCGTCTTGCGATGCACCGTGCCCTGGAAGGTCAAGAGCTATGAAGTGGAAGCTTTTTGACGCTTCGTCGTCAAACTGCTTCTCAAAAACACGGCTTTCGGTCGAGTTTCCATGTATAAACAGCACGTCGTCCCGAGCGCCGCAGCTTTCTGTTATGGCAATCACACCGTGCGAGGTCTTGATATCGCGCTTGAGACAATCCCGCATTGCGGCTCCTTCGTGAATTCCTGCCGGTTGCTATTCGGGTTAAAAAAAGGTGGTGCGACGAGCCCTTCCCTCGTTTGTTCAGGCTCATATTCATTCCAGATAATGAAACCTGCCTCGGTGTTGGCCGCGGTGCCGAAAACACGATGCACTCCACCTGCGAGCCTATTGTTTCGGACACGCCATCTTTTGATTGCAAATGAAGTGACAGGAGCTTCGATGTCACTGCAGCCGTGGTGGCAAATCCACCATCTTCCATTGCTTTTCGAGCGGACCGTTTCGAAAACCACTCGCAATTGTCACGCAAGGATGCGCCGCCAGAGTGAGCGCGATATCGAAACCCGGCAAAACCCACTGAATTGCGGTTTTAAGCTGCTTGGCACGCCGTCGCCGTAACACGGCGCGAAAGCTGCTCGCCGAAACGCAATCTGCTGTAAGTCCTTGATGAACCGGCAGCAAAGATTATTTCGCCTTTATGGGCATCCTTGAAACCACTGATGACAGGAACAGGGGGCTTCGCTACCAGCTCCGGCGCCTCGAAAGGGCGGAAGGGCGTGGCGCGATGGCCCTGCAGGCGGTGTTTACGGTCGTGGACATCGCCATTCTGGCATTCTTTGTTCTCGGTCCCTACCTTCGCTCCGGGCCATCCTATTTGATCATCGACTATGCCATCGCAGTCTGGATTGCCGGAGAGATGGCAGCTCGCGCGATCGCGGCGCCTTCGATCAAATCTTGGATGTTGCGACCCATGAGCTGGATCGACATCATCGTGCTGGCGACCCTCCTGTTTCCCGATACTCTGTTCAATTTCGCCTTTCTTCGGGTACTCCGGCTATGGGCGGTTGGCAGGAGCCCGTTCATAAAGGAAGCTCTGCGTAGGGCGGGCTATGATCATTTGCTTGATGTGGTCCGGGCGATCATCAACTTTATTGTGTTCCTCTTCCTGGTCACTGGATTTGTCTACACCTCGTTCTTCTACGACAGAGAGGGCAGCGAAGGATTTGTCGATGCGCTTTACTTTACCGTTGCCACCGTAACAACGACCGGCTTCGGGGACATCACACTACCCGGCACGCTTGGAAAGCTGACCTCTGTTGTCACGATGATCGTCGGCATTTCATTGTTCGTCCGGCTTGCTCAGGCTGTAGTGCGTCCGCACAAGGTCACCTATCCGTGCCATCGGTGTGGCCTTCAGCGACACGATGCCGATGCCGTGCACTGCAAGGCGTGCGGGGAAATTCTAAACATTCCGGACGAAGGATCGTAGCGACGCAGTGGCGCCGTCAAGTCAACCGTTCAGGACCAACAGAGGCTATGACGCACGGGAACAGCAACCACCAGCACGAAGGTTATGCTGGATCACGGTCTTCCAGCACAAACCTCAGGATATCTGCTTCTATCTCAGAACACAGCGCCTCATATTCCTCTATGAGAACACAATCGCTTCCGTCTCGGTTCTTGTAGTAGCGTTCCAATGCGGAGTTCGCCTCCTCGTAGGCCTCAAAGATGTCATTGAGCTTGCTGGAGCGGGCCGCGATGAGTTGCAAGCGGCCCCGTACGGCAGGCAGCTTTATAAGCAAACGCCACAACCCCCGCTGCGCCGCCGTGCTGTTCGTTGCGGTGTCATTTGTCTTACTCATCAGACCACCCGCGCCATCGATCCGTTGATCGGCGATCATGCGACAAATGGGGTCGAGCGGAAGTACGTTACAGTAAAAATCGTGATTTTAGGTAGGTACCAGGTCGGTCCAACTCCGCCAGGTTGACGTTAAGTCCTGTCTTTTCACGCCCCATCGCGCACCCTCATCGGGGTCGCCAACGCGTTCCAAATAGTCCCTCGAAACCAATCACATCGTCAGTCGCGGCCGCGAATTGCCGCGCATTTTTTACTGTAACGTACTTCCGGAAAAGGGAGGATTTGAGCAGGTTCAGGCGAAGAACAGATCGTGGGCCAGTCGGCCCCGTCTCGCACGCGTCAACTTTTGGAGCGTACATGGATCTCATCACATCTATCGCCGAATGGAGCGTCCTCGCCTTCGGACTTGGTCTCCTGACCGTACAGCTCATTGCTCATGAAGCCGGTTTTCGCCTGGGCCTTCGAGCCCGAGAGAAAAACACCGGTCAGGGCGAGAACGTTGGTGTCGTGGTCGCCGGCATGCTTGCCTTGCTTGCCTTCGTCCTTGCACTAACCCTTTCCTACGCGTCTGCCAGATTCACCGAAAGGCGAGAGGGGACGCTCGCTGAAGCAAACGCGATCGGCACTGCCTGGTTGAGGTCGAACGCAATCGGCGGCCCAACTGGAACCGAGGCTGCGAAATTACTCGAGGAGTATGCCCGCTTGCGGGCGGATTTTGTGCGGGAGGATCGGGACCCGGACGCGATCGCCAAGGCCAACAATGAGACTTCAGCCCTGCAAGGGGAAATCTGGAGGCTTGTCACGACCATCGTTCGCGAGCGCCCGGACGCGATCTCCGCTGCCCTGATGACATCCGTCAACGAAACGTTCGATGCCAGCACTGCGGAGCGTTTTGCGCTCGGAATGCGATTACCCTGGCAGATCTTCTGGCTGCTCATCGGCGTCATGCTCCTCGGCATGGCAGCCCTTGGATACCAGTTCGGCCTGAAAGGAAGGGCCGTTCGGTTCCTGATCTTCCTGCTCACAGTGGTCTGGACAGCAATCGTCGTTGACATCCTCGACTTGGCTTCCCCGAGGCTCGGGAGCTTCCGCACGGACGCGACTGTTTATGACTGGACGATCCAAGGCTTCCAAAGCAGTCAGCCCTAGAGGTTCGATCGGCCGTAAATTTACCGTAACGTACTTCCCGAGCGCTCGGATGCTGTCAAGCTCGGGCGGATGCCAAGGCATACCTGATGGATCGGTGCATCGAGCAAACTCACTCGTGAAACGTCACGGCGTAAAACTTGGCGCATATACGGTGTCTGCAGATCCCAGTCCCCTACGAAGGCCAGGATCTGCCTGGGTGTGCGGCCCTCAGTGCCGCCAGAGATAAGGGGAGCGGATTGTGGCGGCACGTGATGATGTTCTTGAGCTCGGCAAACGTGTCGGGAAGTCAATCATCGGCCAGGAAACCATGGTGGAGCGGCTGCTGCTGGGACTTTTGGCAAATGGCCATCTGCTCGTTGAGGGCCTCCCCGGGTTGGCCAAGACAAGGGCGATAAAAAGCCTCGCAAAGAATCTCGATTCGGAGCTGTCGCGCGTTCAATTCACGCCAGATCTTCTACCCGCCGACATCACTGGGTCGGAAATCTATTTCTCCGAGGGCGGTAAGGGCGAGTTCAAGTTTCAGCAGGGTCCGATCTTCGCCAACCTCATCCTCGCCGACGAAATCAACCGAGCGCCCGCAAAGGTTCAGTCGGCGCTGCTGGAGGCGATGGAAGAGCGCCAGGTGACCGTCGGAGGGCAAAGCTACCCATTGCCGGACCTGTTCATGGTCATGGCAACGCAAAACCCGATCGAACAGGAGGGTACCTATCCCTTGCCCGAGGCGCAACTCGATCGCTTCCTGATGCACGTGGAGGTCGGTTATCCCGACGAAAAGTCGGAAGCGGCAATCATGCGCCTTAACAGGGAGGAAGAAAACTCAGCGCAAAGCAAAGACCAACACGGAAAGATCGAGAAGCTCGATCCGCAATTTGTCTTTGATGCGCGCAAGGAGATTGGTGCCGTGACGGTCTCAGAACCGGTTGAGAAATACATCGTTTCGCTGGTCATCGGCACGCGCCATCCAGATCGCTACGACAAGGACCTCGCCAAACAATTGCAGGTCGGCATCAGTCCCCGCGGTGCGATTGGTTTGGACAGGGTGTCACGCGCCTATGCCTGGTTAAAGGGGCGTGACTACGTGACACCTGACGACGTGAAGTCGATCGTCAATGACGTCTTTCGCCATCGGCTCATCCTTTCCTATGAGGCCCATGCCTCCAACACGACTGCTGATCAGGTCATCGATCGGCTAACCGAATTGGTGGCTGTCTCATGAACGCCAAAGAGGATCGGACCATCGGGGTCCACGTAACGACACAGCAGCTCGTTGCACTCGAAAGCCGGGCTCGGGACCTGACGTTTATTCAAAAGGCCCGGAGCCATCAGCAACTTGCCGGACGTATGCAATCAGCGATGCGGGGCCGAGGCCTCGTTTTTGAGGAACTGAGGGAGTACCTGCCAGGTGACGATGTCCGATCGATCGACTGGCGTGTCACGGCCCGGACAAGCAAACCCGTTGTCAGGGTGTATGGCGAGGAAAAGGAACGCCCAGCCCTCATTGTTGTGGATCAGCGCATCAATATGTTCTTTGGCAGCCGTCTTGCCATGAAGTCGGTCGCGGCCGCGCAAGCGGCGATGCTCTCAGCCTGGCGAATCCTGGGGTCAGGCGATCGGGTCGGCGGCTTTGTCTTTGACGACAGCAACGTCAACGAGGTGAAGCCGCATCGAAGCCGGAACGCCGTGATCGCCTTTGCCGACCAGATCGCAGCAATGAATGGCAAACTTGATGCGGCTTATATAGCTCCCCCCTCTGCCGTTGGCCTCGATGAGGTCCTGAGGCGAGTAGTCCAGATTGCGCATCACGACTTTCTCGTGGTCGTCGTAAGCGACTTCGACGGTCATAGCGACACCACACGACAATTGTTGCTACAACTCTCGTCCCGCAACGATATCGTGTGCCTGCTCATCTACGACCCATTCCTTCTGGAACTACCCGCCTCCGGCGACATCGTTGTCAGCGGCGGATCATTGCAAGCCGAGCTGTCGCTCGGACAGGCAACCGTTCGCAGGTCCATTGACAAGTTCGCGCAGGACCGCGGTGATGAACTCCGGGCGTGGCAACGCGAACTCGGACTGCCGATGCTTCCGGTTTCCGCGGCCGAGGAAGTTGCCCCCCAACTTCGGAGCCTCCTTGAGCAGTCGGCATGGCGGCAGCGGAGACGATAATGGAACCGGATGCAAAACTTGATCCGATTACCGAAACGGCTCTCCGTTCTCTGAAGGAAATCGACATCCCGCAACCGATCTCCTGGATGCCACAGACCTGGGGATGGGCGGTCTTGGCCGTCATCTTGGTCGGCGCAATTCTGTTGGGGGCGCTCCTTCTATACAGACGTTGGCGCAAGAACGCCTATCGCCGCGAGGCGCTACGCCTTCTGGAGGAGATAGCTGTCGATTTCCGGAATGCACAAACGCGTGAGGCTACAGTTGCCCGTCTCGGCGAACTCTTGAAACGAACTGCTCTGGCAGCCTGGCCACGTGAGATGACTGCCGCGATGTCGGGAGCGGAATGGGTGAATTTTATCCGCAGCCACCAGAGCAGCCAATTCGGCAGGGCGCTCGACGACTACCTCAACGATGGAGAATATCGGAGCACCGCCGCGCTCAACGCTGACACCGCGAATGAGCTCATCAGCGACACGCGACGCTGGATCGAGAGGCATCATGTATCAGCTTGACCTGCCCTGGGCGTTGCTCGTTCTGCCACTTCCCTTACTGGTATGGTGGCTTTTGCCTGCGTATCGCGAGACATCAGCTTCCATCCGCCTTCCGTTCTTCAACCAGGTTGCACGTGCTGCTGGCGTCGAGCCGACTGAAGGGTCAGTGGTGCCCAAGCGATCGTGGCCGCAGACCTTTGTCGACGTGCTGGCATGGACCTTCATCGTCGTTGCCTTGGCGCGCCCGCAATATGTTGAACCACCAATCGAGAAGACCGAGCCACAGCGCGACATTCTCCTGGCGCTCGATCTGTCGCAGTCCATGGATACCCGCGACTTCGCTGCTCCTGACGGCACGTCCAAGGCACGGGTAGATGCGGTCCGAACGGTAGTGGCGGACTTTGTGACAAAACGGCCAGGCGACCGGATTGGTCTCATAGCCTTCGGTGATGCCCCCTACCCGCTCGCGCCCTTTACCATGGATCATGGTCTGGTTCGAACGTTGGTCGAGGGCCTGCTTCCGGGCATGGCCGGACCGCGAACGGCACTGGGCGATTCCCTTGGTCTTGGGATCCGCATGTTCGAGAAGGCCACGGTGCCCGAGAAAGTGATGATCCTCCTGACGGATGGCAACGACACCGCAAGCAAGATGCCGCCTCTTAAGGCCGCAGAGGTCGCCAAGACAAAGAGTATCGTCATCCACGCCGTCGGCATCGGCGATCCGGCCGCGACCGGCGAAGACAAGCTCGATACCGCATCACTCCAGAAAATCGCCGAGAGCACCGGCGGGCGGTACTTCTTTGGTGGCGACCAAAAACAGTTAGAGGACATTTACAACGAGCTTGATCGGATCACGCCTCAGGATCAAAAGGAACTTTCCTGGCGACCTCGCCTGGAACTGTTCCATTGGCCCTTGGCTTGCGCAGTCATCCTCATTGCGGCGTGGTATGGGGGCACCGGCGTATCGGGCCTCCTGCGTAGGAGGTCGCCGGCATGATCGCGGACTTTCATTTTCTCCGTCCGTTCTGGCTAGCGGCACTTCTTGGGCCGCCTGCGATCATCTGGATGGCATCGCGGTCGAGTGATTTTCGCAACCGCTGGAAAGGGATGATCGCGCCGCATCTGCTCGACAGCCTTATCGTGCAGCCCGACCGTCGGCACCGCTATGGCCCGGCCTGGGTTCTGGCAACGCTCCTGTCGCTGGCGATTGTCGGTGTCGCCGGACCCACGTGGAGACGTGAAGCCCCACCATTTGTCTCGGACACAGCATCACTCGTCATTGTCGTCGACCTCTCCCCGACCATGGATGCCATTGACATTTCACCAAGCCGGATCGAACGGGTTAAGCTGAAGATCCACGATATCCTCGCAACCCGTAACGGTGCGCGGACTGCGGTCGTTGCGTATTCCGGGAGCGCTCATCTTGTCGTGCCGCTCACAGACGATATCGAGCTCATTGAGACATATACCGACGCCTTGGCAACCGGCATCATGCCCAAACCGGGAAAAGATACCGCAGCAGCCATTAGGCTTGCTGACGCCCTCCTGAAGCAGGACGGGAGCGCTGGAACAATCGCATTGCTGACGGACGGCGTCGAACCGGCGGCTTCCGAGGCCGGGAAAGAGGTCGGCAGCGCGATTGTCGTGCTCGGGGTCGGGACAGCTGAAGGTGGCGTGGTCAAGCAGGCCGATGGCGGCTTCTTGACGACGGCAGGTGGCGCGCGTCTCACAGCAAAGCTGGATGCCGACGCGCTGACGAAGTTCGGTGATGATACCAACGCGGATGTCGCAACGGTCACCGACGACGACACTGATATCAGGTGGCTGGCGCAGCGCGTTCGGACGAACTTTGCGCAACAGACGGCAACGCAAGGCGATCGCTGGCACGATCTCGGCTGGTGGCTCATTCTGCCGACGATGCTGCTTTCCGCGCTATCATTCAGACGTGGCTGGGTCGTTAAACTATCCGCCCTTCTCCTCGCTATCCAGGTGTATCCGAGTTCCGCGTTTGCGGTCGATTTCGCCAGCATGTGGCTGACGCCGGACCAGCAAGGGCGCCGTTCGTACCAGCAAGGCGACTTTCTCCAAGCCGCGGAACATTTTCACGACCCGATGTGGAAGGGCGTGTCGTTTTATCGAGCCGGTCGTTTTCAAGATGCTATCGACGCATTCGCGTCCGTCGACAATGCGGAGAGCTGGTACAATCAGGGAAATGCGCTCATGCATCTCGGAAAGGTCGAGGAAGCGGTCACTGCCTACGGCAAGGCACTGGAGACCCGCAAGGACTGGCCAGATGCCGTGGCAAACCGCGCCATCGCTGAAGAGCTCTTAAAACTGGAGAAAGACAAGGAACATGAACAGCAGCAAGATCCCAACCAGAAGCCGGACAGCGTTCAGTTTGACGACCAAGGCAAGAAGGGTAAGGCGGGAGAAGTGACGGTCGCAGAGCAGACATCCGAGATGTGGATGAAGAACATCCAGGTCAGCCCTGCAGACCTCATGGCGCGGAAATTTGCGATCGAAGCCAAAGGCGCAGAACCATGATCAGATCGCTCCTTTTCGTCGTCTCGCTGCTTGTCCCCTCGATTACATTTGGCGCCGATCCCTTTGCCCGCGCAACCCTCGAGAATAGTGATGGAATTGTGCCAGGGCAGCAGCTCCTAGTTGACGTCGACATATACGTCCCGGACTTTTTCACATCCCCTCCCCAGTTTCCCCTCTTCGATCTTCAGAACGCTTTGGTGACCCTACCTGCGGAGCGCTCGCAGAACCTCACCGAGACGATCGATGGTGTTCAATATACGGGCATTCGCAAGACATACGCAGTCGTGCCGCAGGTCTCAGGAAACTTCACGCTGCCAGAGTTCAGCGTAGAGTTCGGTTACTCTTCCGCAGGTCAGCAGGGGAAGGCATCGGTGATAGTTCCATCGGTCTCATTCACCGTTGAAGGATCTGCCAACGACAAACAGCAGCAGGTAACCTTTGCGGCAACCAACCTCACACTCGAGCAGACCTTTGATCGTGACGCCAAGTCCCTGAAAGTTGGCGACGCACTGATCAGGACGATAACGATCACCGCCCAGAACACGCAGGCAATGATGATCCCACCGCTGGAAGTTGGAACCGCCTCCGGTCTTCGTCAATACGAAAAGTCGCCGGCTATCGAAGATGGCATAGAGCTTGGGCGCGACACGGCAAGCCGACGAACCGAGACATACGAATACACCGCCGACAAGGAAGGTTCGTTCGTCATCCCGCCAATTTCCTACACCTGGTTCGATGTTGCGAACCGCCAAACCAAGACAGCGTCATTACCATCCATAGCGATCACTGTGACCGCGGCAAGCTCCTCTGGAACAGCCATAAAGCCCGTCCTAGACGGGACACCGCAGCAACCTCCGCATATCAATAGGCAAAAGATTGCAATCGCTATCGCGATGGTTCTGGCGTTCGCTGCGTTCCTGTGGATCGGCGCCAAGATTTTCCCCGCGCTGAAGACCCGGATCGATTCGGCGAAAGAAAGACGTCATGCGTCTTACGGCTACCGTCTCAGACAACTCCGTCAGACCATCAAAGACGGCAGCGAAATGGAGGTATATTCCGCCGTTCTCGACTGGAGCCGCACACTCGGATATCGCACCCTTATGGATTGGTTGCGCGATGCCCCCGAGGGGGTGAGGTCGGAGATCGACACTCTTTCTCAAAAGCTGTTCAAGCCCGCAGGCGGCACCTTTGACCGAAAGAAATTGGCAGCTTCCATCGACTTCAGGAAGGTTGATTATTTCGAACGAAAAACGGGTCTGCCGCCCTTGAACCCGTAGGCTGCAGTGACCGCTTTTCAAAGGCTCCGGGCAATCCCTTTGCCGACGGGTTAACGACAAACGCCTCGCCGGCAAGAGGGCCGGACGCGCGCCCGGCTCCGTGCAATTATATACCTGAGGTCGTTGAGACCTGTGCTTTTTTGATGACAGGTCGTGCCCGCGTTCGAGCGGCTCACCAGGTGTATTTCAACGTACCAATCACCTTGCGTCGGTCGCCGTAGTACTCCGTTCCAAAATACGAGGTCGCGATGTATTTGCGATCGAACAGGTTTGTCGCGTTCACTGCAAGCGTGACCTCCTTGGTTACCTTGTAGCTCACTGCCGCATCAACAGTCGTATACCCCCCAATGGAGACAGTGTTTGTGTCGTCGCCGTATGTTTGTCCGACGTAGCGAACCCCGCCACCGAGCGTCAGGTCACCACGCTGGCCCTCGCCGAGGAAGGTATAGTCGAGCCACGCGGACGCAAGATGGCGAGGAACACGCGACGGCCGGTTGCCAACATTACCACCAATCCCGTCCTCGCGAATTTCCGCATCCCAGTAAGAATAGGCGAGCGTCAAATTCAGATTGTCGGCGATTGCTGCTTTGCCTTCGAATTCGATGCCGCGTACACCGACCTTTCCTATCTGCTGCTGAATGAGCGGCGTGATGTTACTTGGAACGTTGGTCTGGGTAATGTCAAAGGCCGCAACCGTAAACAGCCCATCAAAGCTGTCGGGTTGATACTTGAGACCGACTTCGTACTGTTTGCCCCGCTGCGGTTTTAGTCCTCCCTGGAGGGCATAGCCGTTTGCGCTTGGAGTAACCAGCGGCTGGAAGCTCTCTGAGTAGTTGGCATAGGCCGCAAGATTGGGATTGATCTTGTAAGTCAGACCAAGACGCTTGGTGAAGGCCGATGCCGTATCGTCGTCTGGCGCTGTGACGCCATCGAAATAGTCCGCCCGAGTACGGACACGGTCCCAGCGTCCACCGGCGGTAACGATCCAGCGATCATCAAAGGTCAGCTGTTCCTGGGCATAAATGCCCAACGCCTGCTGCTTGACCTTCCAATTTACATAGGGACCGAGATCGATGCAGGAGAGCCCGCAGTAGCTTGGATTGTAGATGTCGATCGGCCCCGCGGTCCCAAAGAGGATATTCTCGCGTGTATTGTCGTTTGCATAGTCTACGCCAACAAGCGTCTTGCTTTCGGTTCCACCCCAGCTCGTGTCATATTCCAACTGATTGTCGATGACATATCGGTTAGACCGACCATCGACAGAAAACGCCGTGCGATCTGCGGTGGGGTCGAGCGAAGCACCGTAAACCTCGGCGTAGTCGAGATCCAGGTGCGTATAACGACCGTTGGAGCGGAAGGTCAGGTTGTCGTTTATTTCATGCTCGAACTGGTAGCCGACGTCGCCCTGCTTGGTGTTGAAGCGATTGAAGTCAGGTTCGCCAAGGAAGGTGTCGATATCGATATCCGCACCTGTTGGAAACCCACGCGCGCCGGTCCCGTCCCGCTTGTAGTAGTCCGTCAGGATTGTGAGCGAGGTTCCGTCATCGGGAGAGATTGTCAACGCAGGCGCGATATAGAACCGATCGTCGTTGGAATAGTCCCACCCGAGATCGCCGTCCTTGGCAAGTGTCGTGAGGCGGTAGCTCCAGACACCCTCGGGGTCAATGGGGCCACCGAAATCGGCACCAATTTCCTTGGTCCCGTTCCCGTAGGACGTGTATACCTCACCATGTTTTTCGTCCTGCGGCCGCTTGGTAATGGCATTGACAAGACCGCCGGGCGCATTCAGGCCGAAGAGCGTCGAAGTGGAACCTTTCAGGACTTCGACACGCTGGAGCCCGTACGGTTCTAGGCGACTTGCCGTGAACCACGCTGGGATGCGGGCCGTCAGGCCGTCGCGATAGGTGCCAAGCGCCGTCTGGTCAAAGCCACGGATTCGAATGTAGTCATAACGGTCATCGTTACCAAATTCGTCAGCCAGGACGCTTGAGGTGTAGGCTACAGCCTGCTGGAGGCTTTCCACATGACGCTGCTCTAGCTCTTTTTGAGTAATGACCGAGACCGAAGCCGGAACATCGATAATTGGCGTATCGGTCTTGGTGCCAGTCGCAGTATCCTTGGCAACGATTGATGGATCAGGACCGACGACACGGCTCGACTTGCCTTCGACGACGATGGTCTGCAGCTTGGTTGTTTCGTTCGTTGCGCTCTCCTGGGCCCAACCGATGCTCGCCATGCCGACGAAAACCGTCACCAAGGCGCTGCTTGCAACTAGCCGTCTCGTCCGCGTCCTCAACACCGCTTTTCGAACAACCATCATGACAATCCTTCTTTGAAATCAATGTGCCAGCAAGCGACCTCCCCCCGCAGCTGCTGGCGGTATCTATTGAAACAGGACAAAAAGAGTCAACTTAAATATCACAAGATCGTGAGTTATCCGCACTCAAAAGCCTGATGCCCGGAACTCGCCGCCCCAGATCCAACAGAATTCAGGGTTTCCATCTGCGGGAGGTATCAACAACAGGTATGCTGCCGGGGAATCAATCGCAGCAGGTTTGCAGGTCGAACCTGCTTAGCGCGGCGCGGAGAAAGCTATGCCAACTGCGCTGGCCCGTTGCAGCGGCAAGCACTGACATGTGGGTCTCGCCAGGAAAAGTCTCGAATTCAGCTCGCAATCCGTCTGCCGAGCCATTGAGACGTTATGCCATTTCTTCAGCTAGTTGGACAGTTCGGAAGATTTTCCTCTTATCGAGGCGCGCTGCTGCGTCCTCGTACCGGCGCTCAAACGGTGCTAGGGCGTCGCCTTCGTATTCGCCGGCCGACAAATGAAGTAGAGCACCGTTGGCGGGCACGGGACGACGTTGAGCCTCGGTTCGAAGGATTGTCGCGTCCTCCCAGTAAATGGAAGGACTTGGTGCGATCCAATTTGCAAACAGCCATGGCCGCTGAAAAAGAGAAAATAGCGTAAAGAGCCCCCGAACGAATATCCGAAGAGGGTTCGACGACCGACATCCAAGGCCATCATCCCTGCAAGCTGCGGCAACAGACCAGTCGCCACCGTTCGCAGTGCAATGTCTTGCACGGCCTTCCCGTCGATCTCAACAGGCTGTGCGGCCCCAACAGGCCGTACTGCACGGTAGCACGCAATCGAAGCTCGATGCAGGTTCACCCAGAACTGGGCCGCCTCTCCGACTTGGCGCAAACCGCAACGACATCGTCATCGAGGCACACGAAGGCGACCCCGCCATTTTCGAATGCGAGCCGCATTTGTGCCTCGGTCGCCCGATGGATATCATGTCGGTTACCTTCGTAATCCCGCACCGTGCTTCGCGACACGCCCGATCGATCGGCGAGATCAATTTGGGTCCAATCGAGCAGCCCTCGTGCAGCGCGACATAGTGCCGGTGTCAAAATCTTGGCATTGATTTCTTGACCCATCGCGCAAAGCTGCCCATATTGGTTGTTATCTTACATATATGGCAATTGCGATTCCATTGCTAGACGCCGCGGCCTCATCGTCGAATCAAGCGGTCGCCAGGGCAAAAGAAAAAAGGATCAAGGTGTTGGGATAACAGGCGGACCATTTTCACTCGTTATCCTTCTGATCCTGCCGTTTCTGGGAAGTCTGCTATCAGTATTCCTGCTTAACACCCCCTCACGTCGCCTGCCGGCTGGACTTGCGGGTGTCACAACGCTTGCATCGCTGCTGTTGACCGCCAGCCTTTACCCATCAGTCCAAGATGGAGGCGTGGTTCGATACAGCCTATCGTGGCTGCCGCAGCTCGGCCTCGATTTCACACTGCGCATGGACGGATTCGCGTGGATTTTCGCCATGCTTGTCACTGCGATCGGCCTCCTCGTCGTCCTTTACGCCCGCTATTACATGTCCGAGGAAGACCCGGTGCCAAGGTTCTTCTCGTTCCTCCTGGCATTCATGGGCGCGATGCTCGGCATCGTCGTTTCAGGCAACGTCATTCTGCTGTCAGTGTTTTGGGAGCTGACCAGCATCTTTTCATTCCTGCTGATCAGTTACTGGCACAACACGGCCGCAGCCCGCGACGGCGCCCGCATGGCTCTCACGATCACCGGGATCGGCGGCTTCTGCCTGCTTATCGGCCTGCTAATCCTTGGCAACATCGTTGGCAGCTACGATCTCGACAAGATACTTTCTTCGGGCGACATCATTCGCGGCCACGCTCTCTATGTGCCGGCGCTTGTCTTCATCTTGCTCGGAGCTCTGACCAAAAGCGCGCAATTCCCCTTCCATTTCTGGCTTCCAAATGCGATGGCGGCACCCACACCTGTCTCGGCCTTCCTGCATTCAGCAACGATGGTGAAAGCCGGGGTTTTCCTACTGGTGCGGTTCTGGCCAGCACTGGCAGGAACCTGGGAATGGTTCTGGCTCGTCGGGGCTGCCGGTATCATCACGCTGTTGCTCGGCGCGTATTTCGCCATGTTCCAGCAGGACCTAAAGGGATTGCTGGCCTACTCCACGATCAGCCACCTCGGACTGATTACTACCCTTCTCAGTCTCGGCAGCCCGCTTGCCACGGTGGCAGCGATCTTCCACATGCTCAATCACGCGACCTTCAAGGCATCGCTCTTCATGGCAGCCGGGATCATCGATCATGAGACCGGCACGCGTGACATGCGAAGATTGGGTGGGCTCTTCCGCTTCATGCCCTTTACCGCGACGCTCGCCATTGTTGCGAGTGCTGCAATGGCAGGCGTTCCACTGCTCAATGGCTTCCTGTCCAAGGAGATGTTTTTTGCCGAGGCAGTCGAAACCCATGCGGATTCTATCCTCGATCGTATTCTTCCATATATCGCGACGCTGGCCGGCGCCTTCAGCGTGGCCTACTCCCTTCGCTTCATCCATAGCGTGTTCTTTGGCTCGCCTCCGGCCGACCTACCAAAGAAACATCCCCATGAACCACCTCGCTGGATGCGATTCCCGGTCGAACTCCTCGTCGTTCTGTGCCTAGTCGTCGGCATCATTCCAGCACTCTCAATCGGACCGTTCCTCAGGAGCGCCGTCGTCTCTGTACTCGGAAGCGATACTCCCGAATACAGTCTGGCCATATGGCATGGGTTCAATCTTCCACTGTTGATGAGCGCGATCGCGCTTCTCGGCGGAACTGCAATCTACTTCACGCTGAAGGACTACTTTGCACGCTGTGAAGACGGACCTCCCGTTTTGCGGCGACTGAAGGGACAACGCATCTTCGAGCGCATCCTTGTCGAGCTCTCATGGCATTGGGCTCGCATTGCCGAGCAACGGCTTGGGACACGCAAGCTCCAGCCTCAGCTTCGCTGGGTCGTGATCATGGGGTTTGCAGCCGGAGTTCTCCCGCTTTATCTGAGGGGCTTCGAAAGCCGGCCGTGGGCTAATGCTGGCCTGGATCCGGTCTTCGCCATTCTTTGGGCGATCGGCATCTGCCTGGCGATCGGGACGGCCTATCTAGCCAAGTATCATCGCCTGGCCGCATTAATCATGCTCGGTGGGGTCGGCCTCATCGTATGCACAACGTTCGTGTGGCTATCAGCGCCCGATCTCGCGATCACCCAGTTGCTTGTCGAGATTGTCACGACAGTCCTCATTCTCCTGGGGCTGAGATGGCTTCCCAAGCGCACAGAAGGCATGGGCGAATCGATGAGCCTGCGCGCACGTTTCAGGCGCTTCCGCGATTTTTCGCTGGCCGTCGTCTGTGGAATTGCAATGTCCTTTATTGCATATGCCGTTATGACCATGCCGGTTCCGGATGCGATTGCGAACTACTTCCTGGAGAACGCCTATACCCAGGGCGGTGGTCGCAATGTGGTCAATGTTATCCTCGTTGACTTCAGAGGCTTCGACACACTTGGTGAGATTGCCGTTCTCGGTGTCGTAGCCTTGACTGTCTATGGATTGCTACGCCGTTTCCGGCCAGCTGCCGACAGCATGGACTTGCCCGAGCAGCAGCAAATACAGAACAGTTTCGATGAGGAGCGACCGGAACGGTCCGCCGGCGACACGGTCCGCGACTATGTTCTTGTACCTTCGGTCATCATGCAGTGGCTCTTCCCTGTCATCATTACCTTTGCAGTCTACATTTTCATGCGCGGACACGACCTTCCCGGCGGGGGCTTCTCGGCTGGCCTCACCCTGTCAATCGCATTCTTGCTCCAGTATCTAGCCGGAGGTACTCGCTGGGCCGAGGATCGCATTCGTATATTGCCATTGCGATGGATGGGTATGGGCCTTCTCACCGCCGTACTGACGGGCGCTGGTGCATGGATATTCGGCTATCCATTCCTGACCTCGCACTCGCGCTACTTAGAAGTGCCGCTGATTGGCAAGGTGCCGGCTGCCTCAGCACTTTTGTTCGACCTCGGGGTGTTCAGCCTTGTCGTCGGCTCGACGGTACTCATCCTGATTGCGCTCGCCCACCAGTCGGTTCGTATCAATCGCCTACGCGCGCTTGAAAATGCCAAGGCGGAGGAGGCTTAATGGAGCTTGTCCTATCCATAGCAATCGGCGTGATGACCAGTTGCGGGATCTGGTTGATCCTGCGTCCTCGAACCTTTCAGGTAATCGTCGGGCTTTCGCTCCTTTCTTATGCAGTCAACCTGTTCATTTTCGGCGTCGGCGGCGTAAAGGCGAATGTTCCGCCGATCCTTGGCGACGACCTTCCTGCGTCCGCTCTTGCCGATCCCGTGCCGCAGGCACTCGTTTTGACGGCAATCGTCATCGGTTTTGCGACTACAGCACTTTTCTTGGTCGTTTTGCTGGCCTCACGCGGCCTGACTGGAAATGACCACGTCGACGGGAGGAACGAACCGCGATGACCGGCTGGATGCATCATCTCATCATCGCGCCGATCCTGGTTCCTCTTGTTGCTAGCGCGATCCTGCTCCTGGTCGACGAGCGCCGGCGCGCGACTAAGGCGATGATAAGCCTGGGGTCGACGATCGTTCTGTCGCTCATTGCGCTGGCATTGTTCCGCGTTGAAAGCGGTCAGAGCGATTTCGAAGGGGTCTACCTCGTCGGCAACTGGGCTGCTCCTTTCGGCATCGTCCTGGTTCTCGACGCGCTTTCAGCCCTGATGCTTTTGTTGACGGCTTTGCTGGCGGTCCCGGCACTCGTGTTTTCACTTGCCCGCTGGCACGCAGTTGGCGCGCATTTTCACAGCATGTTTCAGTTGCTGTTGATGGGCGTCAATGGTGCTTTTCTGACTGGCGACCTCTTTAATCTCTTCGTCTTCTTCGAAGTGATGCTTGCAGCGTCCTATGGACTCCTGTTGCACGGCTCAGGCGCTTTGCGCGTGAAGGCCGGCATGCACTATATCGCGGTCAATCTCGTTGCCGCCCTTCTCTTTCTGATCGGCGTCAGCCTGATCTACGGGACGGCGGGAACGCTTAACATGGCGGATCTTGCGGCCCGTATCCCCGAGATCGAGCCGGATCGCCGCATGCTGATGGAAGCGGGCGCCGGTATTCTTGGCATCGTGTTCTTGATCAAGGCCGGCATGTGGCCGCTGTGCTTCTGGCTACCCACGGCCTATAGCGCCGCATCCGCGCCAGTCGCTGGCATTTTTGCAATCATGAGCAAGCTCGGCATCTATGTAATCCTCAGGCTAACCATGCTGCTGTTCGGCGAAGGACCTTCGGCATCCTTTGGATCCGTCGTGTTGCTCTATGGCGGCATGGCCACGCTTATCTTCGGAACGATCGGCGTCTTTGCCTCGCAGGCGCTCGGGCGCCTGGCCGGTTTCTCGGTACTGGTATCGTCAGGAACTCTACTGATGGTACTTGGTATCAACGACGGCGCGATCTCCTCTGGCGCATTGCTTTATCTGGTCAGCTCGACCCTATCGATCAGTGCCTTCTTCATGTTGATCGAGCTCGTCGAACGTGGACAGGATGCTGGTGCCAACGTGCTTGCCGTCACCATGGAAGCCTATGGTGATGCAGAAGAGGACGAACTGGAGGAAAGCGACGGCGTCACGATGCCCGGTACAATGGCAATCCTTGGGATCTGCTTTGCCGCATGTGCCATCCTTCTTTCCGGCCTACCGCCGCTCTCTGGGTTTATCGCGAAATTCGCGATGCTCTCGGCGATGATGGGAACAGGCGCGATCGGTGTGCCTCCAACCGCTGCGATCTGGACACTGATCGCTCTGGTGATCACGTCTGGAATAGCTGCCCTCGTTTCCATGACCCGTGCCGGGATCCGCACATTCTGGAGCTCGATCGAGGGAACTGTGCCGCGTGTCCTCGTGATCGAGATTGTCCCTGTCATGTTCCTGCTCACCCTGACGCTTGCTCTGACGGTACAAGCTGGCCCGGCGATGCAATACATGGACGCGACCATCCGCGCCCTGAACAAGCCAAGCCTTTACATCGACGCCGTGAAAGGCGCAGCGAGCCTCCCGGGTTACAGGGATTCCGGCACCTCCAGCGAAACGGGAGGCAAGTGATGTTCCCCTACCCCGTTCTCACCGTCTGCCTGATATTGATGTGGCTTCTCCTCAACGGTTTCAGCCTCGGCCAACTCGTGCTTGGGATCCTCGTCGCCGTCTTTGCATCTTGGGCCATGGCGACGTTGCGTCCAGGCAGGACAAACCTGGCAAAGTGGTATCTCCTTCCGAAACTGTTCTTCCGCGTCCTTTTCGACATCGTGAAATCCAATCTCGCAGTCTCCTGGATTATTCTCCGCGGAGGCCAGCGGCACGATCCCGGCTTCCTGACCATCCAATTGGAGATCCGCAACCAGGTCGCTCTGGCGCTTCTCGCGATCATCCTGACGAGTACGCCTGGATCAGCGTGGCTTGAGTACGATTCAAACGACAACACAGTCCTGCTGCACGTCCTTGATATTCAGAACGAAGCCGTGTGGCGCGAGACCGTGAAGAACCGGTACGAGAAGCTGCTCCTGGAGATATTCGCATGAGCGCCATCATTGTCCTTACGGCCGTTTCGATTGCACAGCTCATGCTGGTTGCGGCAATGGCGATCGCCTCTATCAGGATGTTTGTCGGGCCACGCGCGCAGGACCGCATCATCGCGCTCGACACCTTCTATATCAACGCGATGCTGCTCCTCGTCACCTTCGGGGTCGGCACCGGCCGGGTCATCTACTTTGAGGCAGCGCTTGTCATCGGCATGCTGGGCTTTGTTGCGACCGTTGCGCTTGCCAAGTTCCTGATGCGTGGGGAGGTAATAGAATGATTCACGAGGCAGCCGACCTCCCGCTCCCAGCCGCGATAGCTGTTGCGACTTTCCTGCTGCTGGGCGCCACGCTCACCTTGATCGGCGCAGTTGGCTTTCTGAAACTTCCGACCTTCTATGAGCGTATCCACGCCCCGACGCTCGGCACGAGTTGGGGCATTGGTGGCATCATGCTGGGCTCAATGATCTTCTTTTCAGTGGCATCCGAGCGACTGGTGATCCACGAAATCCTGATCGGGGTTTTTGTGACCATTACAACACCGGTCACCTTCATGCTTCTTGCCCGCGCCGCGCTGCATCGCGACCGAACCGAGAAAAATCCAAAGGTTCCGGCCAAGCAGACCGGAACCTAGACCATTTGCGGCAGCCCCCGATGAATGCGATGCGGAACGGTGCGCATGCGTCCCTTCTCCGCGGCCGCTTCCCCTGGCCAATCGATCACAACCGGGTTTGCCAGAACAACCCTTGAAGCGTTCCACCGATTTGAGACCGAAGTCGGAGCTTGCGTTCCTCTGGCGGGGTTGCCAGACTGGACGTGCGGAAATTCCCTTAACCGCTTCACCTTGCCGCATAAAATTGCCGTATTAACTTTGGGTTAACCATAGTCATCGTTTACCATGGGTAGCGGCCTTAGGGGTCGTTGATTCGGAAGTCCGGCGCGCGATCTGCGCATGGAGTGAGGAAAGACGATTGCAGCGACCCGGAACATTCAGTCTATTGAAGGCGTCATGCCTTGCAGCACTGGCTGCATTGGTGGCCGGGTGCCAATCGACAGGAAATGTCAGGCATCCGAATATCGCCGAGACCGTGCCCGCAGAACGAGCGCTTGCCTTGCCGCCGCCAGGCGGTCCTTCGATCGTCAGCGTCGTCGAACGCAGACGGGGGAACGGTGCCGAGCAGATGATTTCCCTCTATACATCGTCTTCCGTATCCGGGCAGAATTTCCTGAAGGTGCAATTCCTCGGCGCATCCGGGGCTAACCGTGGGACTGGAAATGCGTCCTATCAGATGATTAGCGAAAGAGGGATAATGCGGGAGGCATTTGACGCGGTTCCTGGCGTGCAAATGACACGAACCGCGACGTATCTGCAAAACAGCTATGGACCTTTCTCCTATGCGTCGGGCCAGAGTGGTCGGGGCGATACCTGCATATACGGATGGCAGCAGATCCGTTCGAGCCGATCAGCGCAAACGCAAGCCCGCAATTTTGGAATGATCCAGGTTCGTCTGCGTCTCTGCGATGCCAGGGCCACTGAAAGGCAGTTGCTGGGCATCATGTATGGCTACACGATCGTCGGAACGCTCGACGGAGAGATATGGAATCCATTCGGAGGTCCGCAGCGCGTTGACGCGACACTCGGCGTTCCGGGAAATCCAATCTATCCGGACGAGAGTGGCTACCGAAGCATGCCCGTGGCGTTTGGCTATGAACCCGCCCGCCCGGAGATCCAATCTCGACCCGCTCGCGTACGCAGCGTCCAGCCGAAAGCTGAGGAGGCACCAGTGGAGTTGCCACCACCGACCGGACCGCGCGTTCCATTGCCTGACGGATCGAACGATCTGCCGCAACCGAGCGTTTCAGCAGTGCCCCCGAATGGAGAGGCGCAACCGGCTGCCACAACGGCGAGCGGCCCGACGGTACCGTTGCCGGAGTGATAGGAAATTCGGCCATGACGGCCGCGTGCCAAAGTTAGACGTGAAGCGGCGGGCGTCCCCAAGCGTCGTGCCCGTGTTGCCAAAGGGAAGTTGATGCAAAAAGCCCGAAGCATCGTTATCTGGGCCCTGGTTTCGCTGTGCGTGATCGCCCTGATCACATTGCCCGTGAATCTGCAGACCCAACTGATCGCAAGCATTGCCGTCGTCGCCGTCATGGCGATCATCAAGGGCCTTAAGGCCGAGGGCACCTGGAGACTGGTTGCACTGGCATTTGGCACATCCATTGTCCTTCGCTATGTCTACTGGCGCACAACGAACACGCTGCCGCCAATCAACCAGCCGGAAAACTTTATCCCCGGCCTGCTGCTTTATCTTGCTGAAATGTACAGCGTCGCGATGCTGGCGCTTAGCTTGTTCATTGTCGCCACCCCCTTGCCGCCTCGCCCCTCGCGCGCGAACAAGGAAGAGCGCTTCCCGCATGTCGACGTATTCGTTCCGTCCTACAATGAGGACTCGCACCTTCTTGCCAATACGCTGGCGGCAGCCAAGGCGATGGACTATCCGGCCGAAAGGCTGCATGTCTGGTTGCTGGACGACGGAGGAACGCTGCAGAAGCGCAATTCCAACAAGCTTCTGGAAGCTCAGGCGGCGGTCGCACGCCACAACGAACTCAAGAAGCTTTGCGAAGATCTCGACGTCCACTACCTCACACGTGATCGCAACGAGCATGCAAAGGCCGGCAATCTCAACAACGGGATGAAGCACTCACGCGGCGAGCTGATCGCCGTGTTCGACGCAGATCACGCTCCGGCACGCGACTTTCTGCTGGAAACCGTCGGTTACTTCGATGACGATCCGAAACTGTTTCTTGTCCAGACCCCGCATTTTTTCATCAATCCGGACCCGCTGGAACGAAACCTCCGCACGTTCGAGAGAATGCCGAGCGAGAACGAGATGTTCTACGGCATCATCCAGCGCGGCCTCGACAAATGGAACGCAGCATTCTTCTGCGGATCGGCTGCCGTTCTCAGCCGCAAGGCGCTGGAATCCCAAGGTGGGTTCAGCGGCATCAGCATCACAGAGGACTGCGAGACCGCCCTTGCGCTACATGGTAGCGGCTGGAACAGCATCTATGTGGACAAGCCACTCATCGCCGGGCTGCAGCCGGCGACCTTTGCAAGCTTCATCGGCCAGCGTAGCCGATGGGCACAAGGAATGATGCAGATCCTACGCTTCCGCTTCCCACTGCTGAAGCGTGGCCTGACCTTGCCGCAACGGTTTTGCTACATGTCGTCCACGCTCTTCTGGCTCTTCCCCTTTCCTCGCACGATCTTCCTGTTTGCGCCTCTTTTCTATCTCTTCTTCGATCTCGAGATCTTCACCGCTTCGGGCGGCGAATTCCTGGCCTACACGTTGGCCTACATGCTCGTAAACCTGATGATGCAGAACTACCTGTACGGCTCGTTTCGCTGGCCGTGGATATCTGAGCTTTACGAGTATGTTCAGACAGTTCACCTCTTGCCGGCTGTCGTCTCGGTCATGCTCAACCCTCGAAAGCCAACCTTCAAGGTAACGGCAAAGGACGAGTCGATCGCAGTCAGCCGCCTCTCCGAGATCAGCCGGCCGTTCTTCGTCATCTTCGCGGTGCAACTGGTCGCGCTCGCAGTGACGATCTATCGTATCTATGCCGAACCTTATAAGGCCGACGTGACCCTGGTCGTCGGCGGCTGGAACATCGTCAACCTGATCATGGCCGGCTGTGCCCTTGGGGTTGTTTCCGAACGGGGCGAGCGGGCTGCATCCCGCCGTGTGCGCGTCAATCGACGCTGCGAATTCGGCGTCAATGGCAAATGGTATACAGCCTCGATCGAGGATGTTTCCGTGCACGGGGCCAGGCTGCACGTTTTCAATAAGCAGCTGGATCCCATGGTGATCGGCGCCGAGGGCGAGATCCGCTTTCAGCCTCACAGTGGCGCCAACATCGAGACGCTGCCGCTGATCGTCCGCAACATGCAGCCTGCTGGCGAAATCCTGACCGTGGGATGTCAGTACAGCCCCAAGAACGCGCTCGATCACCGTCTCATTGCCGACCTGATCTTCGCGAACTCTGACCAGTGGACTCAGTTCCAGCAGGCGCGGCGGCACAATCCGGGTCTCATTCGCGGCACGATCTGGTTCCTTGGACTGTCGCTCTATCAGACAAGCCGAGGCCTAGTGTACTTCTTCCGCAGCATGAGGCCGGAGCGAGAGCGGCAGCAGGAAGCTGCAAGGGCAGGCAACTGATGAAGAAGGCGATCTCGATCTCAGCGTTTCTTCTCGCCGCCTCCGCGGTTGCCTATGCGCAAACAACGCCATTCGACATGTCGGGCGAGCGCGATCAAGGCAGTGCGCCTGTCGTGCCCAGACTGACATTGCCTTCCACGCCGGCGCCAGCGCCCACGCAAACCGAACCACCTCCACCTGCTTCGATGCCGGCCGCACCAACGCCGCCGGTGCCGCCTTTTTCCGGTAGGCCCACCACGCCGCCGACAGCAGATGCCGCCAAACCACAGCAAGAGCCGGTGTCACCCGCGACCGATGCAGCTCCCCCACAGCCCGTGCCACCGGCAGCACCAGTGGCTGCACCAGCGCCTGCGCAGATCCAACGCCCAGCACAGGCCTCATCCGACCGGGGCGACGGAACAGTCCAGCGATTTGTCATTCCGTCGGCCAAGTTCGGTCTGGAAGGGGAATATGATCGCAGGTCATGGACGATCTACATTACGCCGGAACAGGCTGCTGCACCGGCGAAATTCAATTTTGCCTATCAAAATGCGGTCGTAATTGCACCTGAAGCATCCCGGTTGACGGTTCTTCTCAACAACAGGATTGTTGGCGAGCAACAGATCGGCTCGTCCGATGCGCCGACCAGTGTGTCCTTCGACGTGCCGACCGGATTGCTGCAGCCTGGCGCAAATCTTTTGACATTCGAGGCAACCCAGCGACACCGCACCGACTGCACGGTTCAATCAACCTACGAACTCTGGACCGACATCGATCCCGCAAAGACCTATCTGAGCTTCAGTGGACCAGGCGTTGCCGACTTTTCCAATACGGACGCAATCCGGGCAATCGGGGTGGATGAAGCCGGCAGGACGCGGTTCAATCTTGTCGTCCCGGCTCTCGAACAGCCGGGCACGACGAAACCTCTGCTTCGCCTAGCGCAGGGGCTCGCGGTACTGAGCGGCATGCCCAACACGGCGCTTTCATTTACCTCCGGCACAATGCCGCAGGATGGCGCTGGCCAAATGACTGTGGTTGTAGGGACGGCGGCCGAGCTGCAGCCACTGATTGCTCTGCCGCCCGCCGCTCAGACGGCACCACTTGCGTCTTTCGTTACGGATCCGAAGTCGGGAAGGCCACTTCTCCTGGTGAGCGGGCCGTCCTGGCCCGCAATCTCTGCAGCGATAGACACCATTGTTTCGACTGTGGATCGCCCGGCTACGGCTCTTCGAGACACGCTTGCAACCCAGCGCTGGGTTGCGCCGGATGCTCCGCTGGTGTTTTCCGATAGCAGACTGACATTTTCGCAACTCGGCGTGAAGACAACTGAGTTTTCTGGACGCCGCTTTCGAACCAGCTTCAATATCGGCGTACCCTCGGATTTTTACGCCAATGCCTATGGCGAAGCGACCGTGCTGCTCGATGCGGCCTTCACGCAGGGTGTGCTTCCTGGCAGTCATATCGACATCTATGTCAACGGCAACATCGCCTCGACCGTACCGATCTCGTCAACAGGCGGCGGCATCTTCCGACATTTGCCAATTCGCGTGACGATGCGGCATTTCAAGCCGGGCTTAAACACAATCGCGCTCGAAGCCATATTGATGACAAAGGAAGACGAGGTCTGCGTGCCCGGAACGACGGCAGGTGCGGCCCCGCGCTTCGCGCTCTTTGACACCAGCGAACTTCACATCCCCGACTTTGCCCGGATCGGGCAGCGGCCAAACCTGGCGGGCCTTTCGGGGACGGGGTACCCGTATAATCGGGCGACGCAGCCAACGCCTCTGTTTATTGACCGAATTGATAGTGACACCTTGTCAGCAACAGCCACTCTGCTCGCGCAGATGGCCGTCGTCGCGGGCCGCCCGATCGAGGTCGAGCCGGCTGCAGCGCCGGGCGCAATCGGCGAGCGGGATGCGATTTTCATAGGCTCGATCTCTCAGATACCGCCGGCGGTACTGACGCAGCTTAATATCGCGACGACCAGCCAGGCTTCGTGGCGACCGTTGTCGCCAGCAGAAGCAGACCAGAGCGAGCCAGCTGTGACATTCGACGATTGGCGCTCGAAAGTCAGTGGCGGGGTATGGCGTGGCCAGATCACGTCGTTTCAGGAATGGCTTCGGCGCAATTTCGACATTTCACTCAGTTCATTGCAATTCATACCGGGATCCGAGGAGACATTCACGCCATCGAATACGGACAGCTTCCTGGTCGCACAGGGCAAGAGCGCCGCGGGAGGGTCGTCGTGGACGGTCGTGACCGCGCCCTCCGCCAAAGATCTGCGAGAAGGCGCTGAGGCCCTCACAGCACAAGTTAACTGGCCACAGCTCGCGGGGCATATCACCACCTACTCAAACGAAACAGGAAAGGTCGAAAGTGTCCCGGTCGGACGCTTCGACTTCGTAAGCTCTCAGCCCTGGTCCATTTCGAACTATCGCCTGATCGCTGCAAACTGGCTGTCGACCAACATTTTGTCCTACGCCTTTCTTCTCGTTGTGCTTTCGCTCTTGATCGGGGTCACCACGGCAAGCATGCTGGCCAGGCTGGGCAGGCGCGAATGAAGAAGCTGTTGAATTTCATTTGTGTCGCAAGCCTTGCTCTTGCCATGGTTTGTCAGCCTGCACGTGCGCAAGGTCCCGGGATAAGTACAAAGGCCTGGGATGCGTACAAGGCCAAGTTTCTCGATGCCAGCGGTCGAATCATCGACGACGCAAACGGAAACATCAGCCACAGTGAAGGCCAGGGCTATGGCCTGTTGCTGGCCTACCTTGCCAACAGCCCCGCCGATTTCGAGCAGATATGGTATTTCACCCGCACCGAGCTGCTGTTGCGCGACGATGGTTTGGCTGTCTGGAAATGGGATCCAGCTGGTACACCGCACGTCACCGATGCCAACAACGCATCGGACGGCGATCTGCTGATCGCCTATGCTCTGGCGCTTGCGGGGTCGGCATGGAACAGGAGCGATTACATCGAAGCGGCGGCGAAGATGGCCCAGGCGCTTCTCTCGCACGTCGTGGTCAGTTCGGGCGGCCGAACGCTGCTATTGCCAGGTGTTAAAGGCTTTGACGCTCCTGACCGCAAGGATGGACCGATCATCAATCCGTCCTATTGGGTCTACGAAGCAATCCCGGTGATGGCTCTGCTGGCCCCCTCAAATGCCTGGCAAAAGCTCTCCGACGACGGTCTGTCATTGTTACAATCCATGCAGTTCGGGCCGCGCAAGCTCCCTGCTGACTGGGTCAGCCTGAACCGAATGCACTCACCCGCCAAGGGTTTCGATGCGGAATTCGGCTACAATAGTGTGCGTATTCCGCTTTATCTCGCTCGCGCGGGTGTTTCGGACAAGGCTCTACTGTCAAGATTGCGGCAGGGCATGACAGATGGCGCCGGCGTCCCAGCGACGATCGACCTGACTTCGGGCAACCCGAAGACGCCCCTGACGGATGCCGGTTATCGAATTATTAACGATGTCGTGGCCTGTGTGACTGAAGGAACAAAGCTTCCTGAGTCGTCGCAGCAATTCGTGCCATCGCTTTACTATCCATCTACCCTCCACCTTCTGGGATTGGCATTTATCGGGGAGAAACATCCAGAGTGTCTGTGAGATCCTCAGCCCTTGCAATTGTCGTCGCGGTGGTGGTGGCCGGTCTTGTGACCGCCCTGAAGGATCGTGCGGCTTTGCAGGAGATGTTGGGCTTCGCTTCGTCCGATCAGCCCCGGCCGCAGTTTATGCTGATGGGTCGCGTCACGGCACCGGAGACCGCCTCGAAACCGCAGATCGACGTGCAAGCGATAGCGGACAGGTTGCGAGCCGCAGAAATTTCGCCGCCCCTCCAAGAAACGACACCTGCTGGTTCTGATGACGGATCTGTGACTGTGGCTCAAGCTCAGCCGCCTTCAGACGCGCCACCACCGGCCAAGCCCGTCCAGCCTAAAGTGGACGAAAGTGCCCTGCGATACTTCGCAAGCCGGGGAGACAAGGCACGCCTTCAGGCAGAAATCGCGCGCCTCCAGGCGCTTTATCCCAATTGGGTACCGCCGGCAGATCCCTTGGCCATTCCCCAAGGCGGCGACAAGCAACTGGAACAGATGTGGCAACTCTATTCGGAAGGTCGCTACGCGGAACTGCGCAAGGCAATAGCCGATCGGCAGGCATCTGAATCCGGCTGGCAACCGCCACCGGATCTGCTTGATCGCCTCGACGTTGCGGAAGCGCGAGCACGCCTGGTCAACGCGTCCGATCTCAAGCAATACGCGACCGTCGTCCAGATTGGCGCCAATACGCCGAGCCTGCTGACATGCAGCGACATCGACGTGCTCTGGCGAGTTGCCGAGGCCTTCGCCAGGACGAACCGCGCGCCTCGTGCAGAGGCGGCCTATGTCTACATTCTCAACAACTGCACCAATCCGCAGGAGCGCTTGGCAACTGTTCAGAAAGCGTCTGCTTTGCTGCCTTACGCAACAATGCAGAATCTGCTCGCACTCGAACGTCCTGACGGCAACGGCGGTCGCGAATTCGACAGCATTCGTAGCGACCTTGCCCGCCGCTTTGTCGCAGCAGGCAATGACGATCCCGATCTGGCTGTTGCATCCGACTACCTCGCCATCGTGCAGCGCCTTGCTGAAACGGACGGGCTGGCTTCCGACAATCTTCTGCTCGGCTGGTATCAACTCCGCCGGGAAAATTTCGCCGACGCTGAAAAGTGGTTTCGCAGAGCCCGTGAGAAGGAAGATACCGCAAACGGCTCCCAAGGCCTGGCGCTGGCTTTGATCGCCGAGAAGAAGCCGCAAGAGGCAGAGGACGTCATGTACAAGTGGCGTGGCGCCTCCAAGGATGCGACCGCAACCTATCTTGCTGCCACAGCAAACCTCATGGCGATGCAACCGCCGGCCGACCTGAGCGAGCAGGTGCTTTCGCGCATTGCGGCGGAAACCATCGCGCAAAAATACGTTCCAACCGCCCAGCAGTTCGGGTGGTTCGCCCGCACGCTGAACCAACCGCAAACGGCCGCACGCTGGTTCGAGACGGCGCTGCGTTGGAAACCAGATGATGAGCCATCAGCCTACGGACTGGCTGTCACGCGGTTGCAACTGCGTGATCGGGCAGGTGTCACTGAGATACAGCGTTTGTGGGCGGGAAAGTCCGAACGCATCGCGCTGCTTGGCGAGACCAGCAAGCGCCAGCCTGCCCAATCTCCGCTCCCTGCTCCTGGCCAAGTACCGCAAGAAAGCTCAGGTACCTCGCCAGAGATCATCAGGGCGCCGGCAGAGCGCGCGGAAGACACAACTCCACCGACCAGCACCGATGTTGTGCGCCAGCGCTCAATGCAGAACGTCACCGTGCGTCGCAGCGCGCGCCAGGATCGTGGGTGCACGACCACGATCAATGCCCAACTGCTTGATCCGGAAACTGCCCTATCGCGTGGCTGGTGCCTGATGGACCTCAATCGACCGATGGAAGCCGCCAAGGCGTTCGAGGCTGCATTGAACAGCCCGAACCGCAAAACCCGCGAGGATGCGTCCTATGGGCAAAGCCTCGCCTATCTGCGCGCAGGACTATCTAACAACGCCGCCGTCGCTGCGACAAAGGCGCCGCAGACGCAACAGCGCGCAGCTGAATTGCAGGTGGCAATCCTAGCTGATAGGGCGTTGGCCGCATTTGATGCCAAGCGCTACCGAGAGGCCTTGATATTCCTCGACCAGCGGGCGCAGCTGCGACAGGAGCCGATCGATTTGATGGTACTTCGCGGCTACGCATATCTTAACATGAACATGTACGGCGACGCGGAGCGGATTTTCAACGCCGCGGCAGCGACCGGCAGCAAGGATGCCAATCGTGGTCTTGCCGACCTGAAGGCGGCAACGCATCCGGACAGTGTCGACTGACGCGACTGCGTTCAAAACAAAACGCCAGCGCAGCGAGCCGGTTGGAGCCTCGAAGAACGAAGCTCTTGTGATTAGCAGGGCTGGTCGTCGCCGCACGCTCTCCCAAAGGCTTCATTCCCACCAGTCTTGGCGGTTTCAACCCAAGGTCCGGCTTATACCAAAGCCGCACAACTTTGCGACTTTGGTCCCTCCCCCCGGCGGCCTACGTCGCAAACTTCGTCCAACCTAAGTCACTGTCTGGGAGGCTGTGCCCCCCCTACGATGAGTGGGTACGAAGGGGAGCGACAGAACTCGGCTATCGAGGAGGGGGCAATGGACTATCACGCGTTTTTCACCAACGCCCTGGACGGGCTACGTCAGGAGGGGCGCTACCGCATCTTCGCCGACATAGAAAGAATGGCCGGCGCCTTTCCGCGAGCCCGGTATCACGACGGCGAGCGCATGCGGGACGTCATCGTCTGGTGTTCCAACGACTATCTCGGCATGGGGCAGAACGAGAAGGTCCGTCAGGCCATGCATCGCTCGATCGACCGTTCGGGTGCCGGTGCCGGCGGCACGCGCAACATCGCCGGCACCAACCACAATCACGTCCTGCTGGAGCGGGAACTGGCTGACCTTCACCGCAAGGAAGCCGCGCTACTGTTCACGTCCGGCTATGTCTCCAACTGGGCCACGCTATCCACTCTGGCAGCAAAGCTACCAAATTGCGTCGTGCTATCGGATGCAGGCAACCATGCCTCGATGATCGAAGGCATTCGCCATTCCCGTGCTGATTACAGGATATTCGCCCATAATAATCCGGATGATCTGGAGCGGTGTCTCAAAGACATCGAACCCGGCCGCGCAAAACTCGTTGCCTTTGAGTCGGTATACTCGATGGACGGCGATATTGCGCCGATCGCAGAGCTCTGCGACGTCGCCGAACGGTACAACGCCATCACCTACCTGGACGAGGTCCACGCCGTCGGCCTTTACGGCCGACGCGGTGCCGGTATCGCCGAGCGTGACGGCGTCATGGACCGCCTGACGATCATTCAGGGTACTCTGGGCAAAGCGTTCGGAGTTGTCGGTGGTTACATTGCTTCCAGCGCGCCGGTTGTTGACTTCGTTCGATCCTTTGCATCCGGCTTCATCTTCACGACGGCGCTTCCGCCGATGTTAGCGGCCGCTGCGCTCACCTCGGTTCGGCATCTCAAGGAAAGCCAATGGGAGAGAAAAACCCAGCAGGATCGCGTTAAATTGCTGCGCGAACGTCTTGACGATCGCGGCATCCCGCACCTTGCCAATCCCAGCCACATCGTCCCTGTCATGGTCGGCGACCCAGTCAAATGCCGGACGGTCTCAAATCGCCTTCTCGATGATTTCGACATCTACATCCAGCCAATCAACTATCCAACGGTACCCCGCGGTACAGAAAGGCTGCGGGTCACTCCCTCGCCTCTGCACAGCCGTGACGATATCGCGCAACTCGTCGAGGCGCTGGACGAGGTTTGGGAGCAAACGGGTCTTGCCCGCACTCCAGGCATACGCAGGAAGTATCAGGTAAAACTTCCCGTAGAAGCTTGGCAACCGAGGCCTCCAGCCATTTGTACGGGCTGTCGCGCACTACTTGCGATGAGCAGCGGCACCGTCAGCAACGGCCAGGCCGCGGCAACCCTGGTATAGAGGGGCTTCATCATGGGCATGAGACGGCTACCGAACATCACGTCGCTACTCTCGACCGCCGGCCTCATGACGTTGCCTCGAAAAATGGTGTCGGCGACTGCACTGGTCGCCATTGCCCTGGCAGCCCTCCTCAGTCCTATCCTTGTCGGACGGTCGCTATTCGGAGCGGACTCGCCGCCACCTTCCGCAGAGACCGCCCCGGCAATTGGAACGCCCTCCGAACCGACCGTTACCGTCACGACGGTCGCTGCAGAAATCCATACCCTTGAAACACGCACATTTGTCTCAGGCACGCTCGTCGCGCGCGAGGAAGTCACCGTCGGAACAGAAAGCCAGCAGGCGAGAGTTCGGGCTGTCCTGGTAGACGAAGGGGATCGGGTGCGTGAAGGCCAGGTACTGGCAATCCTCTCGTCCGACCTCGACGAGATCGCCGTTTCAATGAACGATGTCGAGATCGAACGGGCTAACGCGCTCCTGCTGCAAAGCGAAAGCGCAATCGCCCTTGAGGAAGCCAATCTGGACCTCGCTCGGAAGGCGCTTGAGAGGGCACGGCCTCTATCTCGCAGCGGGATAACATCGCGCGACGCTCTCGAACAGCGCGAAGCAGACGTAAAGGTGGCTACCGCCAAACTGCGGACGTCCCAACAAACGAAGCGGGTCGCCGTTGCCGAGCGTGCAATTGCTTATGTAAAGCGCCGGGAATTGATGGCCCGGCTCGAGCGAACACGCGTCAGGGCTCCTGGCGCTGGGATCGTGACCGAGCGGATCGCAAAGCTTGGCGACATAGCCTCCCCTGACGCTCCGCTGTTCCGACTTGTGAAGGAAGGCGTGATCGAACTCGAAGTCCTGGTGCCGATGCGGATAATCGGAAGAATTCAACCTCACTCGCCAGCAACGGTGACGATCCAGGGAGCGGGTGGACCGATTACTGGTACGGTACGGCACATCTCGCCGAGTGTTGACCCAGCGACCAGAATGGCGCGGCTTCGCATCTCTATGCCGCCGTCCGAGGATCTGAAAATCGGGGCTTTCGCGCAGGCTGGTATCTCTACTGTTGAGGGCACGTCGGTTGTCTTGCCTCTCTCTGCGGTCCACCAGATGCCTGATGGAGCGCGCGTGGACGTGGTTACCGCGGGCATTGTGGAAAGCAGGGTTGTCGTCGCGGGAGCCCGCACTGCCGAAAAGATCCAGATCTTGTCAGGCGTGGCCCAAGGTGAACGTGTCGTGTTGCGCGCCGGCGGAATCGTGGAGGCGGGCATGCGCGTCAGGGCTGTTCCGGCAACCTCCATTCTCGCCTCCAGCAGGTGAGGTTGCCATGCGGTTCAACCTTTCGCGCTGGTCGATTGAACGCCC
The DNA here is from genome assembly GCF_019511525.1 of Rhizobium cauense. Lineage (GTDB taxonomy): Bacteria > Pseudomonadota > Alphaproteobacteria > Rhizobiales > Rhizobiaceae > Rhizobium > Rhizobium cauense. The sequence continues at coordinate 112,433 of NZ_JAEUAT010000017.1, forward strand.
CGCCTACAGTATTGCAATTTTCGCTCTCCTTTTGGTGCTTGGCCTACTGTCATTACGAGCGCTGCCTGTCAGCCGCTTTCCTCAGATGGAACCTCCCATCGTGAAGGTCGCGCTACGACAGCAGTCAGCCTCGGCCAGCTTCCTGGAACGCGATGTGGCGCAGAAATGCGAGGACGTATTGCTGAGGCTTGAGGATCTCCGTCGCCTCGATACGACCATCCAAGACGGTCTCGTCACGCTGAACCTTGAGTTCGACGCTAGAACTGACCCACAACTGGCTCTGGAGCGAACCAGCCGCGCGATGCTTTCGATGCGCGGCGACCTTCCACCTGCCCTTGATGAGCCAGTCATCTCTATATCGAACTTGCGTGAGATTGCCGTTGCCACCTTCGCCGTCCGATCGAGTGTGCTTACCTTCCACGCGCTCAATCGCATTCTTGACGACGACCTCCTGCGCCGGCTCGAGCGAATTCGTGGTATTGGGAAAGTCGTTCTGCGAGGAGGCAACGATCGTGAAGTCCGCGTTTGGCTTGACCGTGACGAAATGCTCGCGCGCGGCCTGTCGGCCGACGCCGTCGGTGTTGCACTGCGCACAATCACCAACAACAGCCCAGCGGGTATCGCATCTGCGTCCGAAGTCGAGCAGCCGATCAGGACCATGTCGGCGCCGACCAGCATCGCCGAGCTCTCCGACGTTACGCTGCCGGGCACCAACAATGCGGGTGTAAGGCTTTCGGACATTGCCCGCGTCGAGGATGGCTGGGCAGACAATCGCGGTTTCGCCCAGCTCGATGGCGAACCCATCCTCGCCCTGTCATTCTTCGCGGAGAAAGGAGTTGATGAGGTAGAGACTTTCGCCCGCCTGCGAGCCGAGATCGATACTCTTTCCAACGAAGACAAGCGGCTGCAGTTCACGCTGCTGGACGAGAATGCTAGTTACACCAGAAACAATGTCTCAAGCACCGCCCAGGGACTGATTGAAGGCGCCCTCTGCACCATTGTGGTGCTGTTTCTGTTCTTGAGGGACCGGCGTGCAGTCGCTATCGCGGGGATCAGCTTACCGCTCGCTGTAATCCCGACCTTCTTCGTCATGGAGGCGCTCGGCTTTTCGTTGAATCTTGTCTCGCTGCTTGGCCTGACGCTTGCGATCGGCCTTCTCGTCGATGACACCATCGTCGAGATCGAGAACACGGCCCGACATCTCGAAATGGGAAAGACGGCCCATCAAGCAGTTATCGACGCCACGGAAGAGATCGGCGGGTCTGTCATCGCGATCTCATTGACCATCGTGGCAGTCTTCGCGCCCCTTGCCCTGATCGGGGGAATGCCCGGTCAGTATTTTCGCGAGTTTGGGATGACCGTCGCGGCCGCAACACTGGCGTCACTGCTCGTTGCCCGTCTCATGACGCCGCTTCTCGCTGCAAGGTTTCTCCGGCCAAGTGTGCCGGCCTCAAGCGTTCGAGCTTTGCCAGCCTGCGGCAGCTATTCCAGACTACTGAAGTTTGCGACCGGACGTTATCCCATTTCGCTTGGACGATCTCCAACCGGCTCACCTCCCCGCATCGCCATGACCCTGGACATGTCGCAAGTAACGATCGGCCTTGGCATTGCATCGCTTGCGGCCGCCATTCTCTTTATTCTCCCTGCCTTGCCACGTGGCTTCATTCCCGAAGAGGATGGGACCCGGCTGACATTTGCAATCGAGATGTCGGGCGGTACCGGCACTAGCGCAATGCGCGACAAATCCACCGAGATCGCGAGAATGCTGGCGTCCGACAATGATGTGACACATGTTTACGCCCTCGCGTCCAATCCTTCCTCGCGCCTTGCAAGCCAGGAAACGATGGTTGTCCACGTTGAGCTGACAGACCCCGCAAAGCGCCAGCGTACGCGCCAGGCAATCGCGTTCGACATCAGCCGAAAATTGACGTCTGTCGCCGATATTCGCGCCACTCGAGTTGGCTTGACAGGTAACCACCAATTTTCGCTTTCGCTGGTATCTGATGATGGTGTGGCATTGGAGGAGACTGGCAGATTGCTCGCGTCGTCCATGGCGTCCATGCCCTCTATCGGCGCGGTCACTTCCTTTGGCACTGCCCATAGAGCGGAGCTCCAGATCGTCCCGGATCTTGAACTTGCCGGGGCCTTAGGCATCGAACTCGGTTCACTGTCGAATGCAATTCGCGTGGCAACCATGGGCGACAGGGATCAGGCGCTCGGTTTCATCACGATCGAGGGGAAGAACGTTCCTGCTCGCGTCCAAGCTGCCAGGTCCGCCGATGATTTGTCCTTTATTGAAACCCTGCCCCTGCGGAGCGCGCACGGAGAGATCGTACCCTTAACCGCTGTTGCCCGCCTTGTCGAAGGTTACGGACCGGCACAAATCCTGCGCCAGGACGGACTACGCCGCATTGAACTTAACGCGGATTTGGTCGAGAACGCCTCGCCGGGCATGGCACTCACAGAGGTGAAATCGTGGATCGCGCAACATCCCCTCCCGAGAAACGTGCGCCTCCAGGCTGCGGGCGAAACGCGGTCAATGGAAGACTTCTTCGGCAGCTTCGTCGACGCAGCCCTTCTTGGGTCGACTTTCGTGCTCATCATTCTGTTTGTTCTTTTTGGCAACCCGCTGCAACCGCTGACAGTTCTTTTGTCCTTGCCACTATCATTGACAGGAGGCCTGGTGGCATTGGCAGCAACTGGGAACGGAGTGACGATGCCGGTCCTGATCGGAGCCCTTATGCTTATGGGCATAGTCGCAAAGAACGCCATACTCATAGTCGACCTGGCAGGTAGGATGGTCAAAGCAGACGTCGCGCCCCGAGATGCCGTGGTCGCAGCGGCTGAACAGCGCCTCCGCCCGATTCTCATGACAACGGTTGCCATGGCTGCGGGCATGATACCCGTCGTCTTTGGGCTGGGCGACGGTGGCGCATTCCGCGCGCCGATGGCGATCTTTGTCATTGGCGGCTTGATTGCGTCGACCGTCCTGTCGCTCGTGTTTGTGCCCGCATTGTTCCTGCAGGTCCAAATGGCGGGGAACCTGATCAGCGGAATTTTCTCAAAAAGGACCCCGCACCCCGCAGCATGTCGACCACCCACCTGAGCTGGCGCAAACGGTACGAACCACACCGATAGGGCTGCCCGCTGCGAAACGACCACGTCAGCTTGTTTATTGAACCCGACCTAGTGTTTCCGTTATATATGACGAAAGACAGAATGTCGGAGACACGTGGTGCGGCAGGAAATGGTAGAAGAGACGGTTGCGGAAAGCGGCTATCGGCAGATACGAGCAGACATCATATTCGGACGGCTTGCCCCGGGTCAAAAGCTCAAACTGGAGAATCTGAAGGGCGCATATGAGACAAGTGTGAGCACTTTAAGAGAGATCCTCAATCGCCTGACGTCCGAGGGGCTCGTCGTGGCCGAAGGCCAGAGGGGCTTCGAAGTGGCGCCGGTGTCGGTCGCAGACTTGAGGGAAATCGCTGCTCTGAGGCTGCTGCTGGAAGAACACGCGCTTGAGCAGTCGTTCGAACAGGGTGAGGTGGAATGGGAAGCCAATCTCGTATCCGCTCATTACAAACTAGCCCGCATGGAAGAAGCTATGGCTTCGGGCGACACCAGCAAGGCTGAGGATTGGAAGCGCTATGACTGGGAATTCCATCAGGCGCTGATTTCGGCCTGCGGATCCCGCCTTCTTATGGAGACACACTCAGCTATCTTCGACAAATACCTGCGATACCAGATGGTCGCATTGTCCTATCGCGGCGGTGTCGCGGAACAGGAGCATCGCCAACTCATGGAGGCTGCTTTGAAACGCGATAGCAAGACGGCGAAGAAGATATTGCAGCGTCACATTGAGGGCGGTGTCGAACATGCCCTTGGAAAGGGGCTCTTGTAGTCCCTCGGGCTTTGCGAGACCGCATGCCGCTCTTGATTGACGCTCATTGACGCAGAGGATTTTATGCTCAAAGTTGCCCCCGAAACCTCCGAGACCGTAAGCGATGTCGTTTTCCGGCAACTCCGACAGGACATCATTTCCGGTGCGCTTGCACCCGGTGCAAAGATAAAGCTTGAGCAAGCAAAAGATCGCTATTCGATCAGTATTTCGTCATTGCGCGAAATACTAAGTCGCCTGACCACGGAAAACCTCGTTCTTGCCGAAGGTCAGCGCGGTTTTGAGGTCAGTCCGGCATCTCGCAAGGAACTCGAGGAACTCGCAGATATTCGCACCGTGTTGGAATGTCACGCGATCGGACTGTCGTTCGCGGCAGGAAATCTCGAATGGGAAGGGCGCATCGTTGCGGCTCACCACAAGCTGGCTGCCGCAGAAAGGAAGCTTCTCGCAGGTGACGCATCGCGCACAATTGACTGGGTCCGATTCGACTGGGAATTCCACCAGGCGATCGTATCGGCCTGCAACTCATCCACACTGATGGTCACACTGTCGTCAGTGTTCGACCGTTTCTTGCGCTATCATATGCTGGCACAGAGCTTTCGCGGAAATGCCGTCGTCGAAGATCACAAACTCCTGTTCGAACTCGCCTTGAAGCGAGACGTAGAGGGCGCCCGTGCTATCATCAGGCGGCACATCCAGAGTGGCGTGGAACACGTGCTGAATAGCGGGAAGATTGCCTGAGGACGCAAATCAGCCGGCATCCCTTGGAATTCCTTCGGGGCGCATCTGCTTCTTGAGCGCGGCAATGCGAAAAAGGGCGTTTGGTGCGCCATAGCCGCGATAGCCCCGCCGCTCGACGATCTCAAAGAAGAAACCCTCTCCGTAAGTGCTGCTGTAGAGCTGAAAATACTCTCCACGGTCATCGCGGTCATAGAGGATATTTTCAGCCTTCAGTCGGTCTGTCAGCTCAGGCTCCAGACCAAATCGGGCTTCAAGATCGTCGTAGTAATTGGGTGAGATATGAAGCGGCTTGAATCCTTGCTCACGCAATGCCTGAGCGGTAGCCAATATGTCATTGGTTGAGAATGCCAAATGCTGTATTCCAGAACCGAATTTCTCGGCAATAAAGTGGCCTGCGAGCGTGCACCTGTTCTCTGCCCCATTCAACGTGATGCGCAGAGCACCTGAGCTGTTTTCAATGACCTGGCTGCGCACAACACCGCCAGGATCGATGATGTCGACCATCGGCGTTTTGTCCGTCTCGAAGATCGAGGTGTAGAAGAGCAGCCAAGTGAGCATCTCGTCATAGGCGACCGTTTGGGCAATATGATCAACCAGCAACAACCCGGCGTCTTCAGCACTCTCTGCCGGCACGGGTTCAAAATCGATTTCGGAAAAACGGCCGAGCGGGGTCTTTTCGTCGATCAGGTAGATCAGGCCGCCGCCGACGCCGCGAATGGCTGGAAATTCAAGCTCGCCTTCGGCAACGGCTTGGCGGAACGGTTCCGCATCAAGCGAAAGAGCACGGCGATAGGCTTCGGCCGCATCTTCGACAATCAGCGCCAATGCATAAGCGAATGTGCCATGAACCGCATAGGCTGCGTTCGCAAAGCCGAGCGGATCGACATTGACCAGAATGCGGATGCCGCCTTGTTCGAACAGGGTGACCTTTTTGGAACGGTGGACGGCTGTCTTGCGGAAACCAAGGGTCCTCAGAAGGGCAATCAGCCCCACGGCCTCGTCCTCGTCCGTCGCGAACTCGACGAAGCCGATGCCTTTTACGATAGCCCGATCCGGCATAACGGCACCGATCGGCGTCTTGACACTCCGACGGACCTGATCGGCCAGATAGATCAGCGACCGATGGCCATCAGCAGCAATTGCCCTTGTCGAGCCCCCACGAAACTGGTCATTGAATATCTCCAACGAAAAAAATCCATCATATCCCGTCGAGGCGACAGCCTCGGTGAAAGGTGTCACTGGCAGATCGCCCTCCCCCGGCATATTGCGAAAATGGCGGCTCCAATAGAGTAGATCCATGTCAATCAGAGGCGCGTCCGCCAACTGCACTATGAAGATCTTCTCCTTTGGTATCGAGCGGATCGAGTTGATGTCGATCTTGCGCGACAGCGAATGAAAGCTGTCGAGTATGAGCCCAACGTTTGGGTGATTGGCGCGACGCACGATCTCCCAGGCGTCGCGGTGGTCATTGACGTAGCGCCCCCAGGCAAGTGCCTCATAGCCGATCTTTAGGCCACGTTTGGCTGCACGTTCACCAAGTTCTTGGAAATCGGCGGCCGCGCGGTCGATGCCGCCGTGTGCGGCCTGCGAGACGTTAGAGCAAACCAGCACCATATCGGTCCCGAGCTCCTGCATGACGTCGAACTTGCGTTCAGCCCTGTCAAACGTACGCGTGCGCAGCGCATCCGGCATGCCCTCGAAATCACGGAACGGCTGGAAGAGCGTTATTTCGAGCCCGAGGTCCCTGGCCATCCTTCCCACATCGGCCGGACTTCCGTCAAAAGCCAGGAAATCATTCTCGAATATCTCGACGCCATCAAAACCTGCTCGGGCAATTGCTTCGAGTTTCTCCGGAAGTTCGCCACTCAGCGTTACCGTCGCGATCGAGGTCTTCATGTCGTTATCCCCTTTCAAACCGGTGACGAGGGCCAACTCGGCTATCCTCCGCCAAACGGCATTATGCCGAATGTCCTGAGGATTTCAATTCAATTGGTCAAATGCAAAGTCTCATATGATTTTCAAAAACTATGTTGATTTAAGTGAGTTCCTCTGTCAAACATGAGGCATACAGTCGGGAGAGGATGACTGTTGGGTCCACGCGACCGCCCAAACGGAGGAGGAAATCCATGTTCAAATCGATGCTGACGCGCCGAAACGCGATGCTTGGCGCAGCCGCCTTGGTGGCAGCTGTCGGGCTTGCAAGGCCAGCTGCCGCAATCACGCCTGAAGAGATCAAGGCCCGAGGAAAACTGATTGTCGGCATCCAGGGTGACAATCCGCCGTGGGGCTTCGTGACGAGCGGCGGCAAGCAGGATGGCCTCGACGCTGATATCGCGACGCTCTACGCCAAGGAGCTCGGCGTTCCGGTCGAATTCGTGCCCCTCGAAGTCAACAACCGTATTCCGGCGCTGACAACCGGTCGCGTTGACGTACTCTTTGCGACAATGGCCATGCTGCCGGATCGCGCAAAGGCAGTTCAGTTCAGCAAGCCCTACGTGGCCAATGCCATCGTCCTGATCGCACCGAAGTCCATGTCAATTAAAACCAATGAAGACATGGCAAACCTCTCGATCGGGGTCGCCAAGGGTGCAGCTCAAGACACGCAGGTCACAAAGAACGCCCCGCAGAGCGCAACGATCCGCCGCTTCGACGGCGACGCCCCCAGTGTACAAGCGCTGGTTTCCGGCCAGGTTCAGGCACTCGGTGGCAACATTTTCTACATGGACCGCGTCGAGAAGGCTCGGCCTGGCGAGTTCGAAAACAAGCTTGAATTCCAAAAGCTCTACAACGGCGCTTGCACGCGCCTTGGCGAAAAGGAAATCAATGCCTCGATCAATGCCTTCATCGACAAGATCAAGGCCAATGGCGAACTCAAGGCGATTTACGGCAAGTGGATGAAGGTCCCTGTTCCTGAATTCCCGGAGAAGCTCGAGGCCATTCCTTTCACCGCGAATTGAGCCTTCGCTGGACTGGCACTCAGAACCGGCGGGCATTCTGGAATGCCCGCCAGGCACCGTCATGCCATCTGCAAGGCGCACTGCGCATGTCTAGGAGCGCAATCATGAACAACACGATATTTGTGCTCAACGGGCCGAATTTAAATCTTCTGGGCCAGCGGGAGCCGGCAATCTACGGCACCGCCACGCTCGCCGACATTAAGGAGAAATGTCTGGTAAAGGCAAAGAGCCTTGGCTTTGAGATCGAATTTCGCCAGACGAACTTCGAAGGTGAACTGGTGGAGAGCGTTCATCAGGCCCGCCTTGAGGCCTGCGGCATCATCATCAATCCTGCAGGCTATACCTTTACCTCGATCGCCCTTCTCGACGCATTGAAGACGTTCGATCCGCCGAAAATCGAACTGCATATCTCCAATGTTCACGCTCGGGAGAGCATCTATCACAATTCACTGGTTTCTCGCGTTGCCACGGCCATCATGATTGGCTTCGGCGCCCGCGGATATGAACTGGCAATCGAGGCAATGGCCGGGATGGTCGCACCAGCGAGCGCACGATGAATTATACACTGGACTTCACGCCGGTCATTGATGGACTTCCCAGCCTGCTTCTCGGTTGTCTGGGCACGTTTCTCCTCGCCATCTGCGGAATGCTCCTTGCCATTGTGATTGGCATCGGTGGTGTGGCGCTAAGAGACTCTCCGTTCAAACCGGTTCGTTGGCTGGTGATCGGCTTTGTCGAGCTTATTCGAAACACGCCTTTCCTGGTTCAGATCTTCTTCCTTTACTTTGCACTTCCGCTCGCAGGCATCCGTCTCGACCCTACGCCGACCGCAATCATCGCGCTTGGCATCAATGGTGGCGCCTATGCGATCGAGATCATTCGCGGCGGCGTCCAGTCCATTCCGAAGGGGCAAATGGAGGCGGGGCTGGCACTTGGCCTTCACAAGGCGCAGGTTTTTCGGCTCATCATACTGAAGCCAGCCTTGCGCGCGATCTACCCGTCGCTGACCAGCCAGTTCGTGCTTCTTACGCTTTCGACCAGTATCGCCTCGGCAATCTCGGCATATGAGCTCACTTCGGTTTCCCAACGAATAGAGTCCGACAGCTTCAGAAGCTTCGAGGTCTATTTCACTGTCACGATCTTCTACCTCGTGATTTCCTGGCTAATGATGCGCCTCTTCGCTTTCTTCTCGGCGCGTTACTTCACTTACCCGGTCAAGTAGGAGCCATTCGATGGGCAGCGAAGAATTCGTCTTTCTCCTGATCGGGCTGAAATGGACCGTGCTTCTGTCAGCGGTCGGTTTCGTCTGCGGGGGCATCTCCGGCCTTGGTGTGGCGCTGGCACGCACATCTGGAATTTCGCTCCTTGAGCGCATCACGGCTGGTTACATCGCCGTCTTTCAGGGCACACCGCTCCTGATGCAGCTCTTTGTCGTTTACTACGGCCTTGCTCTGATCGGGTTGAAACTAGACGCGTGGGTCGCCGTGGCAATCGGCCTGACACTGCATGCAAGTGCCTATCTGGGCGAGATCTGGCGCGGTTCGATCGACGCCGTTCCACGCGGCCAGACGGAGGCCGCAAAGGCACTCAGCCTCAAATATGTCTCTCGAATGAAGGATGTCATCCTTCCGCAGGCGCTGCGCATCTCGCTACCGGCAACGATCGGCTTCCTGGTGCAGCTGATCAAGGGAACCTCGCTTGCCTCGATCGTCGGCTTCACCGAATTGACCCGAGCCGGCAACATCATCTCCAATCAGATCTTTCAACCACTGACGGTCTTCGGAGTTGTGGGGGCTCTGTACTTCCTGATGTGTTGCCCACTCACCCTTTTCGGCGCCCGCCTTGAGCGGCGATTTGCTGCCTCCGCTCGGTGAAGCCGCGCGTCCACGAAAGAGCGATGGAACCCAGACCATGACCAATTCTTCGGTATCGAGCAAAGACACGATGATCACCATGGACCATGTGGAGAAATGGTACGGTGCCTTCCAAGCACTGCACGACATCAACATGTCGGTCCGCAAGGGTGAGCGTATCGTGCTTTGTGGTCCGTCCGGCAGCGGGAAATCCACGCTCATCCGCTGCATCAACCATTTGGAGACCTATGAGAAAGGCGAGATCCGCGTTGGCGGCATTCTCATGGGGAATCAGGCTAAAGCAATCGACGCCATCCGGCGTGAGGTTGGCATGGTGTTCCAGCAATTCAACCTCTTCCCCCATCTGACCGTACTGCAGAACTGCATGCTCGCGCCAATGCGGGCGCTTGGCGTTGGGAAAGTGGAAGCGGAAGAACGCGCCCGTTCGTTGCTTGGCCGGGTCAAAATCCTCGAGCAGGCCGATAAATATCCGGTGCAGCTCTCAGGTGGTCAGCAGCAGCGCGTCGCGATTGCGCGCGCGTTGTGTATGCGTCCGAAAATCATGCTTTTCGATGAGCCGACCTCAGCGCTCGATCCCGAGATGGTCAAGGAAGTGCTCGATACAATGATTGGGCTCGCCGAAGAAGGCATGACGATGATCTGCGTTACCCATGAGATGGGCTTTGCACGCCAGGTCGCAGACCGGGTGATCTTCATGGCGAGCGGAGCAATCGTCGAAGAGGCCCATCCGGCGGAGTTTTTCACGAACCCGCGTCACGAGCGCACGCGAAAATTCCTGGGCGAGATCCTGCGCAACTGAGGCATCGAGGAGCGCCCAATGATGTCAAATCAGTCTCGAACAAAGCCCCTGAACATCGCCGTCATGGGAGCTGGCCTGATCGGCAAGCGCCATGTTGAAGGTGTACTGGCTGAAGCGGACGCCGCGCTCTGTGCCATCATCGATCCCTCCGAGGCAGGTCGCGACTTCGCTTTGGGTAAGGGCATGTCATGGTTTGCCACCTTCTCCGAGCTTGCGCAAACCCAACGTCCGGATGGCGTGATCGTTGCTACGCCGAACCAGCTTCACGTTGCCAATGCGTTGGAGGTCATTCACGCACGCATCCCAGTCCTTGTCGAAAAGCCGATCGCGGACAACAGCGAAGCAGCCACAGCACTCGTTGATGCGGGATCCAGGCTCGGCATCCCCATTCTGGTCGGCCACCACCGACGCCATAACCCGATGCTGCAAGAGGCCAAGCGTATCCTGGAAAGCGGTCGGCTCGGCAAAATCCTCACGGTTCAGGGTACATTCTGGGTCGCCAAGCCCAAAGACTATTTCGAGGTCGAGTGGCGTCAAAAGTCAGGCGGGGGACCGACCTTCATCAACCTGATCCATGACGTCGATCTCTTCCGATATTTCTTCGGGAATGTGGAGGCCGTCTTTGCGATGGAGTCAAACTCTGCCCGCGGGCACTGTGTCGAAGATAGCGCCGTTATTCTTCTTCGTTTCGCAACTGGTGCTCTTGGAACTTTGAATGCTTCAGATGCCGTTGCATCGCCCTGGAGTTGGGAGATGACATCCGGCGAAAACCCTGCGTTTCCAAGGCAAAACCAGTTTTGCTATCAGATCGGCGGGACCAATGGCTCACTCGCCATACCTCAACTTGATCTTTGGATGAACGCTTCGGACCCCGACTGGTTGGAGCCTCTCGTGGAAAGCCGTGTGCCATACGCTTCAAGCGATCCACTTGCGCTGCAACTCAAACATTTCTGCGATGTCATCAGAGGTAACGCTGAGCCGCTTGTCAGCGGCCAGGAAGGTATTGCAACGCTCCGCGTTATCGAGGCGATCAAGTCATCCGCGCGGTCTGGACAGATGGTCTACCTCGGCAAGCCCGACGCATGGCGAGGGCACGTAAATGATTAGGGGGACCACACAGCTTATTGCTCACCTCGGCTATCCCACGGAGTCGTTCAAGGCTCCCCTGATTTACAATCCCTACTTCGAAAAGAACGGCATCGATGCGGTCGTGGTGCCGATGGGCTGCAAGCCGGAAGATTATCCTTCCTTCTTCAAGCTTGTCTTCCGGCTCTCGAACATCCACGGCGCGCTCATCACCATGCCGCACAAGATTACCACCATGGGACTGTTGGACGAGACATCGAAAAACGCCAAGGTTGCCGGCTCCTGCAACGCAGTCAGGCTAGCCCATGACGGCAGGCTGATTGGCGACATGTTCGATGGCGAAGGATTTGTAAGGGGACTTCTTCGCAAGGGGCAAACAATTGCAGGAGGAGATGTCCTTATCGTTGGAGCGGGTGGCGTCGGCTCGGCGATTGCCGCCTCACTGGCTGGAGCCGGTGTGCGACGGATAGTGCTCTACGACGGCAACCAGGCGACGTTGGATGGACTCCTTTACCGCCTGAAGACATTCTATCCAGAGACCGTGGTCGAAGTCGGCTCCACTGATCCGACCGGCTTTGACATCGTCGTCAACGCAACTCCGCTTGGAATGCGCAAGGGGGACCCGCTACCGGTGGATGTATCGCGCCTTTCGCCCAGCACGTTTGTTGGCGAGGTTGTCATGAAAGACGAAATCACGCCATTTCTCGCTGCAGCGCGCGAGCGAGGCTGCGCGTTTCAGGTTGGCACGGATATGCTGTTCGAACAGATTCCCGCCTACTTGGAGTTTTTCGGGTATCCGACGACGACGGCTGACGACCTTCGGTCGATCGCAAAGATAGGCAAAGGCTGACCGTGCCTTCGCAGAATGTCACCTCAAAGCTGCCTAGGGTCGTTGGTGGCATGAGAGCGCACGGGGGATGAGCAGAAACTTGGCGCGACTGAAACAAACGCGAGCTCCATCTGGGACAATGCATTCGCATATTCGCTCGGGTGTAGGCGCACCGGTTGGACAGCGGCTTATTTGCCGTTCCAATGTCAGCAGAACTGTTTCGCACGGACGCTTTCCGCGCTAAAATCTCCTACGAGAACGCCCAGAACACGCCTTGTTACAGCGAGGTGAGCGATGGCCTTGTGTGGGATAGGTCAATGCGACGCAAATGGTTTGTGGCTGCGGTCATTACGACACTGGCTCTGATTTCAGACGGCGCGCAGGCATCGATACGGATAACCTTTGTGAAACCCGAGACGTTTCGCGACGACGACTTTCGAAATCGCGCGCGACGTGAGAATGCAATGGCGGCATTTACCAAGTATTTTGAACTCCTCGACAGAAGATATTTGACCAGAAACCAGCAGCTTAGCATCGAAATTACGGACATTCGTCTGGCAGGTCAGTACGAGCCGTGGCGCCCCCGCTACGCTGATGTTCGAATTCTGCGCGACATAACACCTCCGCGATTTAGCGTTCGCTACAGGTTTAAGAGCGGAGGAACGGTCGTGACCGGACAAGAAACAATCACAGACATGAACTACCTCTCCCTGCCCGGTGCGCGATACTCAGGCGACCAGTTCGTTTACGAAAAGGAAATGCTACGCGACTGGTTCCGCAAACGGTTCGTCCAGAAGAGACGACCAGCGGGTTAAGTTTCAGCCGGAGCGCTGATCTGTTCGGGCGTAGAGGTCTGAATGGGCAGGCAGCACACGGCCGGTGCAGTCACCAAAACCAATCATGTAGCCCTTTCCCTTTGCTGAACCGCGCAGGGTTATAGTGTCGTTGTCCTCTATGAAACTGCGGCTACCATCCGCGATCGAGATAGGCTCCTTGCCTCCCCAGCTCAGCTCAAGAAGCGAACCACGGCTGTCCTTGGTTGCTCCGGAAATCGTGCCGGAGCCTAGCAAATCGCCGGTGTTCATGGCGCAGCCTGACGTAGTGTGATGGGCGAGCTGCTGGGCCGCCGAATAATACATTTCCGCGTAGTTGGTGCGGGCAATGATTGTCTCCTTACCGCCATCTGGCGTGAGGCCGACCTCGAGCGTGATGTCATAGAGCAAGGGGCGCGGCTCCTGAAGATAAGGCAGAAGGGCAAGCTCACGCTGCGGGGTCGACACACGGAAAGGCTCGAGCGCCGCCTTCGTGACAATCCATGGACTGATTGTGGTTGCCGTGGCCTTCGCCTGAAAAGGACCCAGCGGCTGGTACTCCCAGGCCTGAATGTCCCGCGCAGACCAGTCGTTCAGGAGAACATAGCCGAAAATCATCTCGTCGGCTTCCGCAACCGTGACCGGCTGCCCATGTACAGAAGGCATGCCGACGATCGCGCCAATTTCGAGTTCCAGGTCAAATCGGGCTGACGGAGCAAAACGAGGAACGGCATCGTTCGGTCCCTTGAGCTGCCCCCAGGGCCTACGGACAGGCGTGCCGGAAACAACGACTGATGAGGCACGGCCGTTGTAGCCAATCGGGATATGTAACCAATTGGGCGGAAGCGCGTTCTCCGGACCACGAAGCATTGTCCCGACGTTGGTTGCATGGTTCCGACCGGCGTAAAAGTCGGTGTATTCGGCCACACGGAAGGGAAGGTGCGGCCGGGTCATGGCAAGAGGAACGAGATGGGCCGCCGCACTCGCCTGATCAGTCGAACCTTCACCAAGGATTGAAATCAGCCGCGCCCGAAGGCTTTCCCATGCCCTCGGCCCTTCCGCCATCACTTTGTTCCAGGAAGGTTCGTCGAAAAGCGGCTCCTTGTCTGCTGACAGGAGACCACCTGCTTCGGCCGCAGTAACATCGAAGATCCTGTCGCCGATAGCGACCCCGCAGCGAGGCTTCTCGTTGCCCGAGGAAAACACTCCATAGGGCAGATTGTTCAACGGAAAGGAGCAATTGGCTTCGTTGGCGGTGTCCACCCAGGAGCGCAAAAGTGGCATGTTTTGCCTTTCGGTGTCAGCGATTGACGTAGAGGCCAGACTTCGCCCAGCCACTATCACTTGGTGCCGGGCGTGCCGTCGAACTTCTTGTCGAGGCTCGTCCAGCAGTCGATATAGTCGTCCTGCAGAGGCGCGCTCTTGGCAGCCCATTCGGTGACATGCTGGGGGAAGCGGGTTTCGAACATGAAACTCATCGTCTCAGTCAGCCTTTCGGGCTTCAGATCGGAGTTCGACGCACCTTCGAAGGCATTGCGATCGGGTCCATGAGGCAACATGCAGTTGTGCAACGACATGCCGCCTGGCACAAAACCCTTCGGCTTGGCATCGTAGATGCCATAGATGTTGCCCATCAGCTCTGACATGACATTCTTATGGTACCAAGGTGGGCGGAAGGAATGCTCTGCCACCGACCACCTGTCACGAAACAACACGAAATCGATGTTGGCCGTGCCCTCCTGTCCAGACGGCGCAGTCAACACAGTGAAAATTGAGGGATCCGGGTGATCAAAGAGGATCGCCCCGACTGGACTATAAGTCCGCAAGTCATACTTACATGGTGCATAATTGCCGTGCCATGCCACCACATCGAGCGGGCTATGGCCGATTTCGGTGCGATGGAACTGGCCGCACCATTTCAACGTGACTGCGGAGGGAACTTCCCGATCTTCGAAGGCGGCAACCGGCGTCTTGAAGTCGCGCGGATTGGCCAGGCAGTTGGCCCCGATCGGTCCGCGGTTCGGCAAATCGAACTTCTGGCCGTAGTTTTCGCACACGAAACCTCGACATGGACCTTCAAGCACTTCCACGCGGTAGACAAGGCCGCGTGGAATGAGCGCGACTTCCTTCGGCTCGACGTCGATGACACCCAATTCGGTGGAGAACCGTAAGCGGCCTTCCTGGGGCACGACGAGCAATTCACCGTCGGCGGAGTAAAAATACTCGTCCTCCATGGATTTGGTGACAAGGTAGATATGGCTTGCCATGCCCGTCTGGATGTTAACGTCGCCGGCCGTCGTGACAGTGCGCATGCCTGTGATCCAGGTAAGTTCCTGTTGGCCATGGGGAACGGGATCCCAACGATACTGGCCGAGACTGATGACATCCGAGAGTATATGGGGGGCCGACTTCCAGAGCGGAACGTCGATCTTTTGGAAACGGGCGGTGTGTTTGACCGAGGGGCGAATACGGTAGCACCAGGTGCGCTCATTGTGTCCGCGCGGAGCGGTGAACGCCGTGCCCGAGAGCTGCTCCGCATAGAGCCCATAATTGCATTTCTGTGGGGAATTCTGCCCTTGCGGCAAAGCACCAGGCAGGGATTCCGTTTCGAAATCGTTGCCGAAACCCGGCATGTAGCCGGCATGGAGACCCATCGGGGTCTTCGCGCAGGTCAGTTCCTGCGACATGCTTAAGCCAGTCATCGGGTCCTCCCATACTGCCTCTTGCGACATCGTGATATATTTGTTGCATTTGCAACGATGTCAAGCTTGAATGGTTTCGAACCCGCACAGGTGCAAGACGGAGCCGTCGTTCGACTATGGGATCAAATCCAATGGCCTCTTTTATGCTAAGTGACTTTTTGCCCTACCGGCTTGCTGTTGTGGCCTCGCGAATGAGCGGCGCTTACGAACGCCGGCATAGTTCCGACAGCGGACTTTCCGTGCCGGAATGGCGTGTGCTGGCGCATCTTTCCCAGAGCAGTGAAGTTTCCGTCCGCGAAATCCAGACGCGTGTTGACATGGAAAAATCGAAGGTTAGTCGCGCTGCCTCTCGTCTCGAGGCTCAGGGACTGGTCGCCAAGGTGGTCAACCCCAACGACCGAAGGCTTGTCTCACTCTCGCTGACTTCGGAAGGGAAAGCACTAATGGTGCGTCTCACGCCGATCGCCCTTCAGTTCCAGGCCGATGTCAGGGCCCTTCTCGGCGCAGATGCCGAACAGTTCGAAGTGAGCCTCAACAAGCTCATGAAGGCAAAGCTCTAACCCACGGACTTTACGTCAATGTCACCACTGAGAGCCAGCGACCATGACAGCCCACGACTAGAGCGACCGGTATGGAATATCGGACGGGCGCGCCGTCTCAACTGTCAAATTCCTGCTGGCGATGGAGGCTGCCTGGAGGATCCGCTCCTTCTGAAGGCTCGGTCCGACGACCAGTGTATCGACGCCGATGCTCGTTCGACCTTGGCCGTCCTCTCCCAGTTCGAGATCAACCTCGAAATACGGCACAAGCATCGTCGACGTCCCACGGACTTTCACGGATGGATGATCAACCGGCACGAATTTCGAAATGATCCGCCATTCGCATTCCTCGCGAAACGACGGATCCTTGAAGGCGCAGGCGAGTTGCTGGTAGCGGGTAACGATCTGGTTTGCGAACTCCTCGACGGTTCCGTCATCCATTGATGCGACCGGATCCAAGGTTGCCAAGGACTGGTCGAGAAATTCCCTCGCGAGAGCAGCCTTTTGGCTTTGCTCATAAATGCACTTGATAAGGCGAAATCCTGACCTCTGAGCAATCTTCTGCAGGTCGCTGACGACAAATCCCAGGCAGACTCCACCACCAGCCCCATATCCCCTCCACTGACTGAGAAGATCATCATCCTCCGCAAACGATGCCGTGTAGACATAGCCTTGCTTGAAGAAATCAACGAGGGATGCCACGCGCAGCAAGATCGCTTGATGGCCTGAAGGCGCAGTCTCTACCCGGGCTTCCGCTTCCGTCCTCAGGTACGCAAGCCCATACGCGAATTCCTCGGAGTCATTCAGGTAGTGGATGTTCGTCGCCCATATCACTTTCGAGCTGATAATACCCAGAAACCCTTGCAGTGTTGTGTAGTGGAAAAGCCGTGGGTGTTGGTTTGAGCTACCCCCACCGCATGATGTAGGCACAAGCGCGAGGTGACTATCGATGAGGTTAGGCATTGCGGAATTCCTTCAAGAGCGTAAGGCAAAGCTCATCTCGATTCCGATGGAAAGCGAACGGCTTACAAGGTGTTCTTGAAGATCCTTCCGTCCTTGATGATCACGCTCAATTTCTGCTCCGGATCCTCGATTATCTTGAAATCATCGAGCGGATTTCCGTCCCAGACCAGAATATCGGCAAGGGCCCCTTGCTCGATGACGCCCAGTTTTCCAGGGTATGGCGTGCGCAGATTGGAGAAGGCAAGTAGCTCTGCATTGCCTGACGTTGCCATGCGCAATGCCTCCGCGCTGGAGTACCAGTTGGAAAGGTGGGTCAGCATGGTGTTTTGCCGGGGTGTCAATTCGGGAGAGAACAAGACGTCAGAACCCCATGCCGTTTTGATGCCGTACTTCTTCACAAACTCATAGACTTTCGGCGTCCCGGCAAAGAGCTGTTTTACCCGCTCGGCGCCCGGACCCGATTGCGAAGCTGCATCCTCCACGCTCAGAAAGGGTTGCGTGCTCAGCCAGACGTTCTTTTCAGCAAACATCCGCGCCGTGTCTTCGTCCATCAGATGCGCGTGCTCGATACAGGCAGCTCCGCCGGCAATGGCCCGTTGAACGGTCCTCGGCGCGTAAGCATGGACC
The DNA here is from genome assembly GCF_019511525.1 of Rhizobium cauense. Lineage (GTDB taxonomy): Bacteria > Pseudomonadota > Alphaproteobacteria > Rhizobiales > Rhizobiaceae > Rhizobium > Rhizobium cauense. The sequence continues at coordinate 130,260 of NZ_JAEUAT010000017.1, forward strand.
GTCACATAGGTATTCCAATCGCGCGCCACCTCAACTGCCGCACGAATTTCGTCCTCGCTGAATGTCGTCATGTCCAGAGGGCTCCTAGGCGAGGAGACGCCTCCCCCTCCCACGAGCTTGATCTGTGAAGCCCCCTGTAAAAGCTGTTCGCGCACGCGGCGTTTCAGTTCGCCGGTGTCGTCGGCTATGGCGGCGCTTCCCATCATCTCACTAAGACTGAGCTGCCCCTCCCTTGCGGGAATTTCAAACGGCATGCGCAAATCGGCGTGGCCGCCTGATGTCGTTATCATTGCCCCGGAGGGAAATATGCGCGGACCGGTGATAATCCCGCGGTCGATTGCCTGTTTGAAGGTAAACACAGGCCCGCCCAAATCCCGTACAGTTGTGAAACCCCGCATCAGGGTTCGCTCTGCCTCGGCTGTCGACGTTGCAAAAATGATACCGGGATCGCCGGCCATCAAGGTATTGAGGGGAACCGCGGCATAAATCGTGTGCCAGTGTGCATCAATCATGCCCGGCATCAGCACCCGATCAGCGCATTCCACGACGGTAGCGTCTGACGGTGGAGCATTGTTGGCTTTGTCTATTGCGGAGATCGTGTTCCCTTCAACCAGAACCTGAACACCCGACTGCAGCGTCTCGGACCGGCCGTCAAATAGCCGGACTTGCCTGAGCAGGATTTTGGTCGGTGGTGTCTGTGCACCAACAGGGGAGGCAATCCCCCCCGTGATCGCGGCCGATCCCAGGCCGGCGAGAAATGTCCGTCTTGAGTACTCGCTGAGATGACGAGACCGCTCTTGCAGAACGGGATGCGAGCAACCGCAACCGGCGTCGTGAATGAAGTGACGATACTTCTTACCCAATCGGAACATGGGATCCCCACGGAAGCTTGAGTTTGACAGGAACCTAGCACCGTGTGTGCCGAGAATCTACCACTGACGCGTGTTTGCCGACCCATGATTTAGGGTGCGGTTAGCAGAGGATTGGCATTCGCCGTAAAAGCCGAATGACTCCACGGGCAAAATCCAGTTGCCGGGCAAGCCAGTTCGCTTGCGTGCCTTGAAAGTGTCACTTGCGCGAAGCGCCGAGCCGGGCGAGAACCTCTGTCGGAATCTGGTAGCGTCGGATGACATCGCCATTGTTTCGCAGTCCGCAGATTTCGCGCTGGATAAACAGCGCCCACACGGCGTCCGACGCATCATCGAGCAGTGCCTGACGGTCGTTTCCGCCGTTGTCTGCCGACCAGGCGGCAAGCTTGGCCAACGCTGTCTCCATCTTGCGGCCCTGCCGCCCCAACGCCTCTGCCCGCTCTGAGGCAAGCTCGTATTCCAATGGATTGAGCGCCGCACCCGACTGGCCGGAGATTGTTCGTGGCGGTCTAAGGCTCAAGACACCTGCCTCCTAGTCGAGCTCAACGCACGTGGCTCGAGAAAACATCAGGCACAAGCCACCTCGCCGACAATTATTTGGTGTGACATTTGTCGCTCCTACCTGCTCTTGTCAGAGTGGCTTCGTTGCCCTTGATCCAGAACTCTACATCGTCATTGGCATATCGACCACAATCGGCTGACCTCACCTGAGGCAGTCTGATCTCACCCGACGTGTCGGAAAAGACCAGAACCACACTTCCGGGCGAACCGCCGGGAGACGAAAAAGCTGCATGGATCCGGATACCCCCGGCACACTCGTATTGTGCCTCGATGGGAAAGGCATCGCCCGTCCATAGCAAAAGTGCCGAAAGCGCCAACACCGGGGCCGGGATCTTGATCATCGTCACTCTCATTCGTCTGCTCAAGCCGTCGATGCGATACTATATCGCTGTGTGTGGACGACGGCCACCGCTGTACCGGAGAGATCGATACGCCAGGACCACGCTACTCTACTATCGGAAGAGCCGATCGACATAGTCACGACCGATGCCGACCTTCTCGTAGTGGTCGCGACAAAGAGCAATATAATTATGCACATCGAAGAACCCATCCGGCTCTCCATTCTCGTCGAGCCAGATCAATGGACCCTTGACTTGAAAGAATACCTTCATCGGCTGCTCGTGCTCGTAGGCGACCAAGGTATGCCCCTCGCCAGGCGTTTCGTAGACGAAATCGCCTGCGGTCGCTGTCCATTCGTGTTCCAGGTATCCCCATTTTCCGGAGATCGTGTAGGCGAAGACCTCGTGCGGATGATAGTGCCGATTTACTAGCCCAGCCTGCTTGGCCATCAGGATGTCGCACCACTTGTTCTGTGTCGGCGAAATCCAGAGTGGCCGCGAGGAGACCGTGTCCGTAAAGGGAACATAGAAGCGCTCGTCGTCCGTCGGTGCGTCGTTAAGATAGACCTCCGGTAGCGCGTCCGGCTGGAAGACCCGGCTGATCGGTTTCAGATCCTTCCAGAATTCGGTAGTCGCTAATTCAGGCATTTGGTGCTCCCCATTCCAGACTGTCTATGCGCGTACTTGCACATCAAGCAATGCCATGCGCCGCTCCTCGTCGATGTAGCGAATGGCGCGGAGAAGCGCTGCCTCGAGATCGGCACCCTGCTCTACTCTTTCGGCGTGGGCACGGCTCGCCTGCGCTATCTTTGAGAAATCCGGGATTGGTGCGAGCGAGGTGAGCGGCATTCGGTTCGCTTTGGCTGCATAGCCATCGGGATAGAGGCCAACCACAGATTGGCGCACCGCACCCCATTCGGCATTGTTCACGATCACCAACAGGATGGGGAGCGAGAGAGCCTCGGCGATCTGATGGCAGGCAACCGGATTGGAAAAGATATAGGAGCCATCGCCCATCGTCGCCACGACCAAGCGGTCGCGGTCGGCAAGCTGCATGCCAAGCGCTGCAGGGAAGGACCAGCCGAGACCGCCCGAATGCGGCTCCTGGTACCAGGCGCGATTGTCAGCGAGTTGCATAGGTGCAAGCGGGCATCCAAGTTCCGACAACACCGTCACCTCACGCCCGTGAATCGCTCTGGAGAGCGTCAGGCTTACCCAGTCCTTGGTCATCGGCTCTGCGCATCCTGCCTCTGCCCGCGCCAGCACAGCCATCCTCGCCTTGCGGTTCGCCGCGCCAACCGCGTTGACCCTGTCTGCAACATCACTGCCGGGAGACAATCGAGACATTGCCGCACTCAACGCCAGCAAACCGTCTGCAATCTCGCAGGCAATCGTGACATCCGAACGAAAATAGCGAACCGGAAATCGCTGGAACAGCGGATCTTGTCCGAGTTGAATGACCTTACAGCCTTCCTTAAGGGGATGAGTGTCGGGCGCCCAAGGAGCAAGTGCATCGACGACCAGCACGACATCGGCATCAGCCAGCAAGGGCGCAGGATCGGCCTGCGCCGCCATCGGATGGTCGGTCGGTAGCGCCAATTGGACTGCCCAATACTGGCAAACCGGAATTCCCCACTCCTTGGCAAGTGCAGAAAGCGCTGCAAAGCCCGCTTCAGATCCAGCGCCGCGCTGCGCAAAAATGACCGGATGGCGGGCGGATGCGAGCAGTCGCGCCGCCTCTTCGATTGCTTTTGGATCCGGCACATGGATCGCAGGCTCCATGTGCACGGGCTCCCTCAAGCCATTGGTCCTGCAAGGTTGGCAGAGAACCTCCCGCGGAAGCCCAACGTAGATCGGACCACGTGGCGTCGACGTTGCGATCGCATGAGCCCGATCGACCATTTGATGCACATGCTCTGGGAAGCGCAGTTCGTCGTCCCATTTCACAGCTTCGCGTACCAGCGAAGTCTGGTCACGCATCTCTTGCCCCCATCCAATTGGCACAGTTCGCGAACCCAGATGGCCGCTCTCGGAAACTGGCGTCTTTCCCGAAAAGAGCAGTATGGGTATGTGTTCGGTGGCGGCATTGATCGCGCCGATCGCGCAGTTTGCAAGCCCGACATTGGTGTGCGCCATGACTGCCTGCACACGCCCGGTCGCCAGATAGTAACCGTGTGCCATGCCCATCGCCGCGTTCTCGTGCGGAATGACGATCGCTTCCGGCACCGGAATACCCTTGGCTTCGGCCTCAGCCAGCCCTTCGATGATGGGCGGAAAGTCGGTTCCTGAATTGGCGAAAATGTAGTCGATGCCAATGGCCTTCAGCCGCGCCAGCAACGCCCCGCCGGCAGTCATCGTCAGCTCTGCGACTTGGCACTCGCCGTTATCGTTCATGGTTTTCCCCTGCTATACACTCATGCCGCCATCAACCATCAGTGTCGTGCCCGTGACGAAGCTTGATTGGCTTGAGGCAAGATAGAGGACGGATTTCGCGACCTCCTCCGGCGTACCGTGTCGCCCAAGGGGGATGAGTCGATTGAAGAATTCTGTGCCATCGACATTGGTGGCCGCGCCAAGTCCCTCTTCCACCGCAAGTTGGAAGCTGTTGTCGATTGGACCAGGATGGATCGAGTTGACGCGAATGCCGCGCGGCGCCAGTTCCTTGGCAAGACAACGCATAAGACCAACCTGCGCATGTTTGGCAGTGATGTAGGCATAGACACCTGCGTCCCCGCGCACACCCGCAACCGACGAGGTGATCACGATGCTGCCGCCGTCACGCATGACAGGCACAACGAACTTTGCTGCCAGGAAAGCTCCCTTGACGTGCACCGCCTGAACAGCATCGAAAACGTCTTCAGGGTAACTCTCTATCGGAGCCACGGTGCCGAAATTGCCCGCATTGGAAAACAGCACGTCCACGAGGCCGAACCGCTCCACTGTTTGCTTGGCATAGCGCCTGACGTCGCCAGCGTTTGAGACATCCCCTTCAATCAGCTCTATCCGGCCCGGTGGCAAGGCCGCTGCCGCTTTCTCCAGTGCTTGCGACGACAGATCAACCAGCGCAACGTTTGCGCCTTCGGCGAGGAACAGTCTTGCGGCCGCCAGGCCGAGACTGCCAGCACCGCCAGTGACAATGCAGGTCTTTCCGTCCAGCATCCCCAATGTATTCTCCATCAGATCGGATAGTGGACAGGGCCATCCTGGATGGTGATCCAGCGCAATTCGGTGAACTCGGCAATTCCTGCCTTGCCGCCAAACCGCCCGTAACCGGAATCCTTGACACCGCCGAAGGGCATCTGCGCTTCGTCATGTACCGTCGGGCCATTGATGTGGCAAATGCCGGACTCGATACGTTTGGCAACGGCCATTGCCCGGTTAACATCTCTGCCGAAGACTGCCGACGAAAGCCCGTACTCCGTATCGTTGGCAACGCGAACGGCCTCGTCGATGGAGCCTACACGCACCACCGAAACGACCGGACCGAAGCTCTCCTCGCCATATATCCGCATAGAAGGCGTGACGCGATCGAGGAGTGTCGCGTCGACAATCGTGCCGTTCACGTCGCCGCCGGCAGCTAGAACCGCGCCCTTCGAGAGCGCGTCCCTCACCAGTGCGTCAATGCGCTGGGCAGCCCTGGCGTCCACGACTGAGCCGAGTGGCGTATTGCCCTTGCGCGGATCACCAGCCTTGAGCGTCTTCACCTTCGCTGCCAGCGCCTCGACGAACGTATCGGCGATCTTGTCGTCCACGACGATCCGCTCGGTCGACATACATATCTGCCCTTGGTTCATGAAGGCACCGAACGCAGCAGCGGCGACCGCCTGCTCGATATCAGCATCGTCGAGCACAACAAATGGCGCCTTTCCGCCCAATTCCAGCAGCGCGGGCTTCAAATGGCGGCCCGCAGTTTCAGCAATGATGCGTCCGACACGTGTCGAGCCCGTAAAATTGACCCGGCGCACCGCGGGATGAGCAATAAGGGCCTCAACGATGCCGCCCGCATCCTCGGGTGCATTGGACACCGCATTCAAGACGCCCTCGGGAAGACCGGCCTCATGCAATGCGTCGACGATCAGCCTGTGTGTTCGCGGGCAAATCTCCGAGGTCTTCATGACGACAGTGTTGCCGCAGGCGAGTGGCGTTGCCAGGGAACGGACACCCAAAATTACCGGAGCATTCCACGGTGCGATGGACAGGACGACGCCGGCCGGCTGGCGGATCGCCATAGCCAGACTTCCCGGCCGATTGGAGGGTATCACCTCTCCTGCAATCTGGGTCGTAAGCGAAGCCGCCTCACGCAACATGTCAGCAGCCAAACCGACATTGAACATCGCCCAGCCTGCCGTCGCGCCTGTTTCCGCCGCCATGGCAGCGACGAACTCGGAAGCCTTTTCCTGCAATCTGTCAGCGGCAGCAAGCAACAGCTTACGGCGCTGGCCGGGGCCGGTCGCAGCCCAGGCAGGGAACGCCTTGGCGGCCGCGTTTGCGGCTTGGCGAGCATCCTCCACCGAAGCCGCGGCAACGGTAGAGGCGACTTCGCCCGAGATCGGGTTCAATCGCTCGAAACTGCGGCCATCGGTCGCTTCCACTTCCGTATTGTTGATCTTCAAGCCAAGCATGTTCATGCCATCTCCTTGTCATAAAATCATATTGTCGCGCTGGCGCCGAGGAAGGCACGCTGTATTGCGGGATCATCCTTGAGTGCTTGAGCAGGTCCCTCACCGGTGATTCTTCCTGCCTCGGCGAGATAACAGCGGTCAGCGATCGAAAGGCTCTTCTTCACGTTCTGCTCGACAATCAGAAGCGCAAGGCCCGTCTTTCGAATCCGCGCCAGACTTTCGAACAACTCTCCGACGACGACCGGCGCGAGGCCGAGGCTAGGCTCGTCCAACATCAACAACTGCGGCTTTGACATCAAAGCCCGCCCGATCGCCACCATCTGCTGCTCGCCACCCGACATCGTGTTGACGAACTGTGCGCGCCGGTCGCGAAGCTTGGGAAAGAGTTCATAGACGTAGTTCCGGCTCTCGGCCGTGGAAGCCCGCGCACGCCTTGCATAAGCACCGAGCGCGAGATTTTCCGCGACCGTTAACTCGCCGAAGACTCCCCGTCCCTCAGGAACCAAGGCAATGCCCGCTTCCAGGATATCGTGCGCGGGCATTCCCATAATTCTCGCCCCGGCGAAATTGATCACAGCCCCCGTGTCTACCCGCGCTATCCCGGCAATCGATTTAAGCAATGACGATTTTCCGGCGCCGTTGGCGCCGAGGATGGCCACGGTCTCGCCTTTGCCGACCTTAATCGACACGCGATCAAGCGCAACGTGTCGCCCATAGTGTAGAGAAAGGTTGGTGACCTCAAGCATGGTGCCCCCCAAGATAGGCGGTGACCACGTCCTGGTTGGCGAGCGCTTCAGCGGTCGGCGCATCAGCGATCTTGCGCCCGGCGTTCATCACGACGCAACGATTACAGACAGCCCGGATTGCCTCCATCACATGCTCCACAAGAAGGATCGTGATCCCGCGGTTCTTCAGCGAATGAATGAGATCGATCCCGGCTCGCAGTTCCGTGGGGTTCAGTCCAGCCAGCCACTCATCCAGCAGCAGTAGTTGCGGCTCAGCCGCTAGCGCGCGAGCGAGTTCCATGCGCTTCAAGTCGATGTAGGTCAGGTCCTGCGCTGTCTGATAGGCGCGATGAGTGAGACCAACATCGTCAAGCCGCGCCAACGCCTCCTCTTCGGCCGCGCTGCCCCAGAGCTTTCGAGGGCCGAAAGCAAGCGCGACTGTAACATTTTCGATAACACTCAGTGACGGCAGGGAGCGCACCAGCTGAAAGGTGCGCGACACGCTTTTTCTGGCGACCTGGTCCGGCGCCAGACCGGATATGAGTTGATCGTCCAACGCAATCGTTCCGCCGGTCGGCCTGAGGTGTCCGGAAATCATGTTGAGAACCGTGGTCTTGCCTGAACCGTTTGGACCGAGCAAACCCACCACTTCGCCGCGCTCTATGGAAAAGGAGACTGCATTGACCGCCGTCAGTCCGCCGAAGCGCTTGGTCAAGCCGGAAACTGTCAGAAGTTCGCTCATTCGGCCACCCCCGGAACTGCGCGCGACTTGCCGTTATGCCGCCGCTTCCAGCTCTCCTCGATAAAGGCCAGGACGCCGCGCGGAAGGACGAAGACAATCGCAATGAAGAGCAAGCCAAGAATAATCGAGTAGTGGTTCGGGAAGTTCGCCGACAGCCATTCGAACAACAGGAACAATGGCACAGCTCCGAGCAGGGGCCCACCCAGTCTGCTAGCTCCGCCAAGCAGAGCCATGATCAACGTCAGGAAGGAAATTGTGGGATTGAAGGCGATCGCTGGTTCCACGTAGGTCCAGCGCGGAGCCTGGATGGCACCAACGAGGGTGATGATAACGGAGCTGACGGCAAACAGAGCAATTTTCACGCGGGCAATGTTGATACCACAATGGGCAGCCACCACCTCATCGTCACCGATCACCTTGAGCGCAAGCCCGATTCTGCTGCGCCCAACGGCCCAAGAGATAACGAACGTGGCCGCGGCAAGCGCCAAAAGCTGCCAGTATATTCCCTCCGGCGTGACCGGAAGGAATATGTAGCGACCGAGCGTGCCGGTCATGTTGACCTCGTACCATGTCACAAGTTGGCGGACGAGTTCAGCAAGACCGAAGGTGAAGATGACGAAATAAACGCCTGCAAGCCTCAGCGTCGACAGGCCGACCACGAGCGCGACAATTAGACCTATCACGCCAGCAATGAGCAGTAGCACCGGATAAGGGACGCTCTCGCTGAGCACCGCGCAGGTATAGGCGCCGATGCCGAAAAAGGCGACGGTTGCGAGCGACACATAGCGCGTCGGGCCGGAAAACAATGCCCAGGCCGTCGCGAGAGTGACATAACCGAGCATCCCGATCATCAGCGTGACGCTGTACGGGCTGGCAAAGGATGGCAGGAACGCCAGTGCTGCGACAATTGCGATAAATGTTCCCGCCTGCAGAAGAGTGGCGCGCCTCATCGAGAAACCCTTCCGAAAAGACCGGCAGGACGCCACAGCAGCACGGCAAGGAAGATGAGATAGGTCGCGGCCAGGGTAAGCCCTGGAGAGACATAGGTCGCTACAAAGGTTTCGACCACACCAAGGATCAGGCCCGCCGAAAGTGCGCCGATAACATTGCCAACGCCACCCATGATAACGACAATCAACGCCTTCATGGTGAAGACCACGCCCGAAGTCGCCGTGAATGTCTGGTACATGGAAATGACAACGCCACCGGCGGCCGCAAGCGCTCCCCCAAGTGCAAATGCAGTGCGAGCGGCCTTGTCGACGTTGATGCCGACGAGCGGCGCAGAGGATGGTGAAACCGAGACAGCACGCAGCGCGGTACCCCAGAGCGTTCGCGTCAGAGCGAGATAGATTCCAAGACCAAGTGTAACCGCCATACCCAGCGCCAACAGCCGGTTGGCCGCAAGCGTCGCACCGAACACGTTCACAGGGACATTGAGGTAGCTGTAACTGGTAAAATTCGCACCGAATACCACCAGCAAAAGTCCCTGGATCACAAAAAGCAGGCCGAACGTCGCCAGGATCGAGTCGATCTCAAGGCTTGCCCTGTCGCGGGCGCGGGCAACAAGCGGGCGCATCATCACCCCGTACACGCCATAGCCGAGAACAAAGCCCGCTGGCACAGCAATGACAAGGCCAAGCACGGGACTGATCCCCCAGTGTGAAAACATCACGTATGCGAGAAATGAAGCCGCTATGATCGTCTCACCATAGGCGAGGTTCATGATGCGAGCGATGCCGTACTGGAGCGTCAGCCCCATGGCGACGAGCGCATAGGTTCCGCCGAGCACCAGCCCGGACAACAGGGCTGTGACGAGCATCAGCCTCCTCCTTTTTCGATGCTTGCGGGGCGGCGCGCATTTCCTGGAACGCGCGCCGCCTGCGGCGTCAGGCCTTCTTCCATTCCTTCCGAGGCAGCATGACCTTGCTGGCACCCGAGCGATCGGATGGAGCGACGCCGACGAATTTGCCGTTCTGCCATTGACCGGTCCACCAGAGCTTGCGTAGCTGGTTTTCCTCGAGTTTTGTCTCACCCAGCACCGTTTCGAAGGTGCCGCCGGCGATTTCGGCCGAGACGGCCTCGCGATCCAATCCCTTGCGCTTGATCGCCTCCTGCAGCATCTGGAGGCTTGCATAGGTGATCACGCTGCCCCAGTAGTCCGGAGCAACCCCAGTGAGCCCCTCGTGCCGCTTGCGGTATTCCTCGTTCGCCTTGTTTGCCGGATCGATTCCACCCAGGCTCATGATGCCGGTTGCATTTTCTCCGTTGTTCTTGCTGTAGACGGGGAAGCCCGTTCCGACGCCAAGATAAAGCACCTTCGGATTGAAGTTCGCGACCTGTGCCTGCTGCGTGAGCGCAAACGTGTCCGGCGGGTAGGAAAAGGCAACGAAACTGTCGGCGCCGCTTGCCATCGCCTCGTTGATGACAGGCGAGAAATCCGACGTCGCCAACGGATAGGTTTGGTCGTACACGACCTCGATACCAGCCTCCTTGAAAGCGGGACGGGCCGCGCTGACAAGGTCGATGCCAAAGCCATCTGCAACAGAGACCATCGCGACCTTATTGTTGATAGTGCCGGCCTTGTTGGCTTCAACGAGGATACTCGCGAGTGCCCTGGCGTAATCATGGCCGCCCCCGAGCATCCAGAAACTCTTCTTCCAGCGCTGGACGAATTGGGGTGCCTTGTCGGTTACTGCAGAAACGGCAAGCTGGGGATAGCCATAGCGATCAAAAAGTGGCGCAACCGCAAGGTTGAAGCCGGTACCCCACGGTGCAAGAATAAAATCCACCTGGTCGTTCGTCGCCAGACGCTCGGTTGCCCGCACAACTTCTTCCGACGACGAACGGTCGTCGTATTCGATCACCTCGATCGGCAGCTTCTTGCCATCCGGCAGTTCGAGACCTCCGGCGTCATTCACGTCCTTGACCCAGAGCAAGTAGTTTGGAAGCGTCGTGATACCGGCACCGCCCGCATTCGGCCCGGTCTTTGAAATCGCATAGCCAATGCGAACGGATTTGCGCTCCACAGCAAAGGCCGCCCGTCCGACGCCCGTTGCGGCGACCGCGGCGACAAGTGCAGCACTTCGCAGGACTTGCCTGCGTTGATAGATTTTCATCGATTTTCCTCCCGTAAGGCCTGCTCCCACAGGCCGCTCAGGTCAACATCGCAATCCCCATTCCGTTCTCCTCCAAGAGTGCGGAAGCATCCGTTGACGCGGTCAATCTACGCGTTGCCCTTTTGAAGCGTAATAGACTTTTACAAGAGATATTTGTACTTTTCACGGAAAGTCGAAAGGATTGCCATGGGTTCCGCTAATGCCCCGCTGGTTACGACCACGCATCCTCCCCGTCAGGTATCGGAAGCCGTTGAGGCACGCATTTTTCTCGGCGCCCTCGCGCAATCGGCGTGGACGTTTCGCGGCACCCGAAATCGCGCCTTCGTCCTTGTTTGCGGCAGCGGACACATCCGGCTGGGTTCGCATGAAGTCCCGATCAATGGCCCAGCGATCATATGGGCGCCCTCCGGCGAGACCGGCACCATCGTTTTCGATGCCGGCAGCGAAGGCGCCGCTCTGGCCGTTCCTGATGTCATCCTCGGATCGGCGATGCCTTCCGGCGCGGTTTTCGCACAGGTTCGTGAAGCGATCTCACGTCCGATCCTCGGCGTGCGCCTCGGCACTTTGGAAGCGCGTCGCTTGTCGGGCGCATTCGCCATCATCGAACAGGAGCTGAAGGCCGACGAAGCTGGGACCCAGGAAGTCATCCGCCACCATCTGGCACTCCTTCTCTTGGCGATCTGGCGCCTGACGAGTTCCACCGTCGAACGGCAGCAGCCATCGCCGCGTGCCATCGTTCGCGGCTTTGTACACTTGATCGAATTGCACATCCGGGATCATTGGACGGTAGACCACTACGCCAACGCCCTTGGCGTTACCGCTGATCGCCTGAACAGTGCCATCCGCGCCGTGCGACCAAACGAACACCAATGGAGCTTGTTCACTCACGTCTGATCTCGGAAGCATCCACCATGCTCGACGGCTCGGGATTGCAAATCGCGGCAGTCGCCGAAGCGCTCGGCTTCACCGATCCGGCATATTTCAGTCGCTTCTTTAAACGGCTCACCGGCGTCTCCCCGCGCGCTTATCGCGCCGGCGCCGTTCTTCGGAAGCCAAGCGCGGACACCAGCTACGCGGCCTGGCCCTGAGACCCATGCAGGAAGGCGCAGCGGATTGACGTCAGCACTTTCGATGCGCTATCGGAATGTGTCGAAAAGATCCCGGCTGGTGTGGTTATTCCAGCGCCGCGTGAAGCGGATCGTCGCGCTTGCGAACCCTCGGCATCAAACCTCATATTGAGGATGGTGCTGGCATGGTTCGAACCGCCTTGCTCTCCGTCCTCGCGTTCGGAGAACAACATGAACGACCGCAAGACAATCATTCTAGCGCAAGCCTTCATTTCCTGCATGATGGCGTTCCTCATGACGGGCTTTTTTGCCTTCGTCGAACTTGGCGCCAGCATCGATTGGATCCGAAGCTGGGCGAAGCACTTCGCCATCGCATGGCCTGTGGCCTTCTGCCTCTCGATTGTCGTGGGCAAGGTTGGATTTGATTTGGCGATGCGCCTGACGAGGGTCGGTCGCTAGGTTCCAGACGTCCGCGCTAGGTCCCCGCACAATTTGAACGCCGCGTGCCGGGGCTCCGATGCGAGCGTGCTCCCCATAAGGCCAAAATTTGTTCTTCCAGTGGGCGCGCAGGAGCATCGCCCTTCCGACCAACTTCTTGTCTATACAATCAGACGAAACTGGCCTCGAACAACTCGCGGGCATAAGCGTCGTGCGTCACGCCGTTTTGCATGTCGCTTTTGGTCAACTCGTCGACAAACTGGCCGTTCTTCATGATCAATACGCGATCGCACATGTGCGCGATGACGGCAAGATCGTGGCTGACGAGAACATAGGTCAATCCGCGCTCGTCACGCTGGTCTGCCAGCAAGTTGAGAATCTCTGCCTGTATCGACACATCGAGCGCAGACGTAGGCTCGTCCAGCAGTAAAATCGGCGGCTGGAGTATCAGCGCCCTTGCGATCGCAACGCGCTGGCGCTGGCCGCCGGAAAGTTCGTGGGGAAACCGGCTGGCGAACGCCACTGGCAATCCAACCTGTCGCAATGCCTTTTCCACCTTCGGCCAAATGTCGGAATGGCCCATGGCTTTCAAAGGCTCGGCCAATGCCGTTCCAATTCGATGGCGCGGGTGAAGGGATCCGTAGGGATCCTGAAACACCATCTGTGCGCATTTCAGTTCATCACGGCTTCGTGCCTTGCCTACATCTTTGCCGGCGAGCGCAATTCTTCCCGACCAGCCGTTTTCCATACCAGCAAGACAGCGCAACAAGGTAGACTTGCCACACCCGGATTCGCCCACGATGCCAAGGGTTTCGCCCGAAGCCACGTCGAAGCTGACCTTCTTTACGACGTGATTTTCCTGCTTTCCCGAAGCAAAGACGACATTGAGATCACGAACTTCAATCATCATGCTTTCTCCGTGTCGAGTTTCGACCGGTCGAGGACAGCCAGGCGCCGTACCGGATGCTTCGGATCGGGTAGCGCGGCCATTAGCCCCCGTGTATAGGGGTGACGCGCGTCCTCGAGCCGAGTGAGCGTTTCAACCACCCTTCCGGAATACATGACAATGATCCGCTCACAGAAAGCGGCAACCATGCGGATATCGTGGCTGATCAACAAGAGGCCTGAATTGTTCTCCCGAACGAGTTCATCGAGGAGCGTCAACACGTCCTTTCTGACACTAACGTCGAGCGCTGAGGTCGGTTCATCGGCGATCACCAGCTTCGGCTTCGCAAGGAGCATCATTGCTATCATCACCCGCTGGCCCATACCCCCCGAGATTTGGTGGGGATAGAGCGACATGACGCGTTCCGGGTCATTGATCCGGACACGCTCCAGCATGGTTCTGGCGGCGGCAAATGCCTCTCCACCACGCAGGCCAAGATGAAGACGCGCCGCCTCCGCGATCTGCTTTCCCACCGTCAGGACGGGGTTCAGCGAGTAGCGAGGATCCTGCATGATCAATGCGATGTCCTTGCCCCTCAATTTGCCCATCTGCCGTTCAGACCTCGACAAAAGCGGCTGCCCGTCGAGATCAAGACGCTGCGCAGTGACCGTAGCACTCGGAGGCAGAAGGCGCATGATCGCACGCCCCGTGGTCGATTTGCCGGAGCCGGATTCGCCGACAATACCGACACGCTCGCGTCCTATGTCGAAGCTTACGTCAGAGACGGCAGGGATTGGGTTCCTGCCAAAACTCACATTCAGCCCCTTGATGGAGAGCACCGGCTTCACCTCATGATCTTGCATGGCGAGGATCCAGAATGTCGCGAAGCGCATCACCCGCGATGTTGAAGGCGAGACTGGTAACAAGGATGGCCAAGCCGGGCATCACAGCGACCCACCAGTAGTCGAGCATGAACTTTCGCCCATTGGATATCATGGCTCCCCACTCCGGCGCAGGCGGCTGCGCGCCAAGGCCCAGGAACCCGAGAGACGCGGCCGTCAGGATGATCCCGGCCATATTCAGCGTAAGACGAACGATGACCGACGGAATGCACATTGGCGCAATGTAAACGAACAGAATGCGCAGTGGCGAGGCGCCGTAAAGGCGAGCAGCGGAAACGTAGTCTGCATTCCGGACCACCAGTGCTTCAGCCCGGGCCAGCCGGGCAATTGGGGGCCAGGCTGTCAAGGAGATAGCGATAATTGCCGTGGTTAGACCGGCGCCGAGGGCAGCGGCAAATGCGAGTGCCAGGATGAGCGATGGAAACGAGAGAACGATGTCAGTCGCCCGCATCAGAAGTGCATCCGTACGGCCGCCAAAGAAGCCCGCCACGACACCAATCAACAGTCCTATCGGGCCGACAATCAAGGAGATCGAGAGGACCGTCTGGACCGTTATCCGCGTGCCGTAGATCAGTCGGCTCAGGATATCACGGCCAAATTCATCGGTCCCTGCCCAGTGAGCGACACTTGGCGGTTTCAGAGCGTCCGAGAGAACCTGGATATTTGGATCATAGGGAGCAAGCACCGGGGCGAAGGTTGCTACCACGCACAAGAGCGCGAGGACGACAAAGCCTGCCAGGCCGAGAGGCTCCTGTACAAGCTTCGACGAAATGCGCCGCGCCGAGGCGGCGATTCTCGTGTGAAGGCTGGGCGGGCGTACAAGTAGGCCAGTTTGAAGTGCGTCGCTCATCGGGCAGCCTCCCGTGTGCGCGGATCGAAGATTGCATAGGCGATATCCGCGAGGAAATTTAGGAACATAAAGATGAAACCGATGATGATCGTGCCTGCGACGACCGCGTTCATGTCACCGATCATCAGTGCGTTGGTCATATACTGGCCAATCCCAGGCCATGAAAAAACGATCTCGGTGACAACGGCACCTTCCAACAGGCCGCCATACGAGATCGCGAGGATGGTGATCAGCTGAACAGCTATGTTGGGCAGGACATGGCTGATGACAGTACTCGCCGGTCCAACACCTTTTGCGCGTGCTGCGATGACATAGTCCTGGCTCAACTGCTCCAGCGTGAAACTGCGGGTCATGCGTGTGATGTAGGCCATCGCAGCATATGCAAGGATCACGGCTGGCAAGATGATGTGGCCGAGCGCATTCAAGAAGATCTCTGTTTCGCCCTGCATAAGGCTGTCTACGAGAAGCAGACCCGTTTGCGGCGCGACCAGTCCCTCATAAAAGACGTCCACGCGTCCCGGTCCGCCGACCCAATTCAGGCTGGCATAAAAGATCACAAGGCCGACGATCCCGAACCAGAAGATCGGGATCGAGTGGCCGACGAGTGCAATCACTCGTGCTGTCTTGTCTATGAGACTGTCGCGAAACAATGCGGCCATCAGACCAAGGGGCACGCCGACGAACGTCGAGATCAGGATCGCAAGCGTGGCAAGCTCAAACGTCGCCGGAAATGCCTGGGCCAGATCCGAGGATACCGGATTTCCTGTCAGGACCGCGGTCCCGAAGTCGCCCTGGGCCAGGCCCTTCAGGTAAATCAGAAACTGCTGGTAGATGGGCAGGTCGAGCCCCAGCTTCTGGCGCATGGCGGCATAGGCTTGCGGATCCGCAAGCTCGCCGACGATCGCGCCCACCGGATCGGCCGGCAGCACGCGGCCGATCACGAAAGTGACGCACAACAGGATGAACA
Organism: Rhizobium cauense; assembly: GCF_019511525.1. Classification (GTDB taxonomy): domain Bacteria; phylum Pseudomonadota; class Alphaproteobacteria; order Rhizobiales; family Rhizobiaceae; genus Rhizobium; species Rhizobium cauense. The sequence goes on from NZ_JAEUAT010000017.1 coordinate 146,343, forward strand.
GGCTAACGACGAGATGTCCAAGTCGCCGTCCCAGTTCGGTTACGGACAATTCTTTCATGATCGGCGACCCTGCTTAATCAGTCTCTGCCTTGGTCACACCCTCAAGCCGGGTCGCTTGATTGGGATGCCCGATATAGCCCTGCACCTTGCTGCTCAGCACGATCGGTTCAAAGCGCTCGAACATCGGCAGCACGGCGGGATTCTGAGCAATGAACATCTTCTGCATCTCGACATAGAGTTCACCGCGCTTCTTGGGGTCAGGCTCCATTGACGCCTTTGCCGTAAGGGCAGTCAATTCTGGAATATCCCAGGCCGAGCGCCAGACGAAGTTGCCCGCGTTGTTAGCCTCAAGCGAATTGTCCGGATTGGACGCAAATTGCTCCATCGCTCCAAGAACGTTTGGCATGTATGCGCCGGTTTGCGGCATAAGGAGATCGAAATTTCGTGCCCGATGCGCCGCGATGATGTCAGAACCGTTGCCCTGCTGGATATCGACCTTGATGCCGATCTGGCCGAGTGAGGCCTGGATCGCCGTCGCCAGATCGATGCGCGGTGTCTGTGCGATGGTCTTCAGGTTGACCGAGAAGCCATCCTTGAAGCCGGCTTCAGCCAGCAATTGCTTTGCCTTTTCTACATCGAGGTGCCAGTCAGGGCTTGGGATGGCGTACTCGAAATTCTCCGGAACCGGTACCGTCCGGGTCCTGCCATATGGACCCATGATCGTCTTCTCGATACCCTTGTAGTCGATCCCGTAGGCAATCGCTTCGCGCACCTTTGGGTTGGCGAGATACTTGTTTCCGGCATTCATCGCCAGCACGTAGAACCCACCCGTCGGCACTCGCTGAACGTCGAAGCCCTCCTTGTCGCCGAAGGTCGCAAGATCAGACGCGGTCATGGCACTGGCAATATCGATATCGCCACGCTCCAGCATCAGTCGTTCGACCTGACTTTCGGGCACATGCCTTACGATCACACGCCGCATCTTCGGTGCGCCGGCAACGTAGTCCTTGTTCGCATCCAAAATGACGAGCTCGTTCGGCGACCAACGATTAAGCGTGAACGGGCCAGATCCGGCCGAATGCGTTCTCAGCCAAGCGTTCCCAAAGTCGTCATTAGCCGCGTTCTTCTGGACCTCAACGCTGTCGACCACACTGGCGATGACCATGGCGAGGCGATAAAGCAGGAGCTCAGACGTGACCTCGCCGGACAGATCAATCCGTACAGTCTTGTCGTCGACCGCCTTCACGAGTTTATCGACATTGTCCTTGGTATAGCCGACCCGCTTCAGGTTTGCCGCCGCAGCCTGGTCAAGCTTCAGCAGCCTCACCAGGGAATAGACCACGTCGTTGGAGGTTACGGGATTACCGGAGGCAAAGGTGGCGTCACGAAGCTTGAACGTAATCCCCTTATCGTCCACCTGCCAGCTTTCCGCCAGCTGCGGCACGATCTTCCCGTCAGGCGTCGTCGCGACAAGCCGATCGTAAAGGTTCGACATGATCTCGATCGCCTTGGCCTCGGTCGCCTGCTGCGGGTCGAGCGACAGAACTTGCGCAAGCGAGGTACCGATAACGAGCTGGTCAGCGGGCGTGGCTGCCTTGAGCTCCTGCGCAGCAAGCGTCAGCGCACAAAAAGCAACGCCCACAAAAAGACTTCTGGAAAAATGCTTCATTGCAACTCCTCCCTGAGTTACTATACTAGACATCATATGTCGTCCGTATGTCGTATTATGATCTATCGAAGTTGATGGAGCTTTGCAAGCGCCTTACGGACAGGACGAGATGGAAAAGTTGGGGATGGGATTATGGTAACGGTCAGTCGGGGCAGAGAGCGTCGCGCGCAGCAGGTCATTGATCAGCTGCGCCTGCAGATTGAGACAGGCAAGCTCAAAGAGGGTGACCAGCTACCAACCGAGCCACAACTCGAGGCGGCCTTTGGCGTCAGCCGCACGGTCGTCAGGGAGGCGATTGCCGATCTGCGGGCGGCCGGCTTCGTTTTGCCCGTGCAAGGAAAGGGCGTCTTTGTCGCCGACCCCAAGGCAAAAACCGGCCTATCCTTGACACCGATCGAGGTAAAAAGCATCCCCGAAACACTGGAGTTGCTGGAGTTTCGAATGGCAGCAGAGGGAGAGGCGGCGGCAATTGCCGCTTACCGCAGGACCGCCGAGCAAGAGGCGGCGATACGGACAGCCAACAGGAAAATGGCCAATCTGATCGATGCCGGGCAATCGACCGTTGAGGCCGACTACGAGTTCCACATGGCGATCGCGGCCGCCACGAACAACCGGTTTTACGTCGACGTGCTTCGTCATTTCGGCCCGCGCGCCATACCGCGAGGACAATTCCCCACCCTCCCTGAAGCCAACGACCGCGCCTATCTCGAAAAGGTACACGCCGAACACGGCGAGATACTTGCAGCCATAGCTGACCAGGACCCCGACCGAGCGCGGCAGGCAATGCGCGCGCATATGACAGCAAGCCAGAGGCGGTACCGAATGCTCGCAGAGCAGCAATAGGGCTCGACAGCCTCCGAAATTCATATTATGTCATATGACACTGTTTGATCAATCGGGAGGACGAGCGTGTATTTGGGTACGCAGGTCGCAGCGCGCGACGACGATGATTTTCGTGTTTTTGCCCAGCTTGGGGTGAAGCATATTTCCGCCGACCCGCCGGGTCCTCCGTCCGGCTGGACGCTGGACGATCTCGAACGCCATCGCGACCACGTGGAAAGCTTCGGTCTTGTACTGGACATGATTCAGCTTCCCCTTCCCTCACAACCAATCGAGAAGGCCTCTTACCCCGACATTCTTCTGGCCGGGCCGGAGCGCGACCGTCAGATCGACGCGGTTTGCCGGATGATCGAGAACTGTGCAAAGGCCGGCATTCCCGCAACAAAGTACAACCTCAATCTGATCGGCATACCACGCACGGAACTCGAAAAGGGTCGTGGCGGGTCGCTCAATGAGGCGTTCCGCTGGGACAGGGCCGACCATCAGGCGCTGCCTGGGCTTGCAGGCGTGCTGTCGGAGGATGAGAACTGGGAACGGATTGACTACTTCCTGGAGCGCGTCGTGCCTGTTGCAGAAAGCAACCGTGTCCGCCTCGCCTGCCATCCACACGACCCGTACACACCACCTGGCTATCGCGGTGTCACGAGGGTGTTAGGGACAGTCGACGGGCTCAAGAAGTTCGTCCAGATGCGCGAAAGCCCCTACCATGGCCTGAACTTCTGCCAAGGCTCGATCGGCGAGATGCTCGACAATCCGCGCGAGGAGATAGACGACATCATCCGTTGGTTCGGAACGCGCGGCAAGATCTTCAACCTGCACTTTCGCAATATCAGCGGCGGCAAGCTTTCCTTCATGGAAACCTTCCCCGACGAGGGCGACATGGACATGGTCCGATCGCTGAAAGTCTACAAGGAGATCGGCTACAAATACATGGTCATGCCGGATCATGTGCCGCGGATCGCTGGCAGGGATGCGAGCGGCGTCGCCTTCAGCTTTTGCTATGGCTACATCGCCGCCCTGCTTGAAGCCCTGGACGCCGGGCATCTCTGATGTCGGCTCAATTCCCAATAAAGCAATAAATTCAAGGACTCTGATATGGAACCCAACGCCATCAAGAAAGCTGTCGGCGACGGCCTTCTCTCTTTCCCCGTCACGCATTTTGACAGCGCCAACCAGTTCGACGAGGCCGCCTACCGCACACATGTCGACTGGCTCGCAAGCTTTCAAGCGAGCGCCCTCTTTGCCGCCGGCGGCACCGGGGAGTTCTTCTCACTCAATCCTTCGGAAGTTCCGCAAGTCGTACGCGCCGCCAAGGCTGCAGCCGGCAAGACACCAATTATCTCGGGCACGGGCTATGGGACATCCCTTGCTATCGAGATTGCACAATCGGCCGAGAGGGCCGGCGCGGACGGTTTGCTGCTGCTACCTCCCTATCTCATGTTTTCTGAACAGGCCGGACTGATCGCTCACGTGAAGGCGGTCTGCAAATCAGTCGGAATCGGCGTCATCGTTTACAACCGCGATAACGCAATCCTGTCTGCAGACAGCCTGGCAAGGCTGTGTGATGAATGCCCCAACCTGATAGGCTTCAAGGATGGTGTGGGTGACGTCGACCGCGTCATCGAGATCACCACCAAGATCGGCGACCGCCTGGTTTATGTCGGCGGCATGCCCACCCATGAGGTTTACGCCCAGGCCTATTTCGCGGCGGGTGTCACCACCTATTCGTCAGCTGTTTTCAACTTTGTTCCGGCACTGGCTCAGCGCTTCTACCAGGCCCTGCGCAAAGGCGACCAGAAGACGGTGGATCAGATACTCAAGGACTTCTTCTTCCCGTTCGTGGCCTTGCGCAACCGAAAGAAAGGCTACGCTGTCTCGATTATCAAGGCGGGCCTCAAGGTCATCGGTCGCGATCCAGGCTCGGTCCGCGCTCCGTTGACCGACCTCACAAGCGACGAGCTGTCCGCGCTTGAATCTATTCTCAGCGCTAATGACTACGCCCGGCTGGCCGCCGAATAGCGTGTAGGCCATGCGTTCAGGCAGGGCATTGGAGGCACGCCGCTTCCATGCCCTGCTGCATTTCATGCAGGTCCCGGACGTCAATCAGGACGCGCGGCTTGAATGGCGTTGCCTAACTCCTCGCCGCTAATCGGCTTGTGCAGGATGCGAAAGCCGCTTTCGCTCACTTCCTTCAAACGGGACGGCGACGTGTCGCCCGTCACCACGATCGCCGGAACGGAACGCCCCAGGTAGGAGCGAAGGGTCCGGATCGCGTCGAGACCTGTGAGACCATGCCCCAGGCGGTAGTCGGCGATTATCAGATCAACTGGGGGATTGGTCATCGACACATCTGCCAAATGAACTTCCTGCACTTCGGCAGCCGTTCGGCCCGCATAGACTCGGTGCCCTTCCAACGTCAGCAATTGCTCCATCGCTTGGAGCACATCCGTCTCGTCTTCCACCAACATTATACCAAGAAGGCAGCCTCCGGACGGAAGGCTGGCACTGCTCGCAGTTAGCGCACCTAGCCCCTGATGGACAGGGAGAGTTATGGAAAACATTGATCCATGGCCGTACATGGAAGTCAGTCTCAGGGGGTGCTCAAGGAGATCTGCTGTGCGGCGAACGATAGCAAGCCCGAGCCCCAACCCCTGAGTGCGATCGCGTGCAGAATTCTGCAACTGGACGAACTCCTCGAAAACACTCGTCTGCTTATCCGACGGGATGCCTCCACCGGTATCCCAGACCTGAATTTCCACACGGTTGCCGCGCCTGCGGCATCCGAGCAGGACCGTCCCCCTCTTCGTATATCGGAAGGCATTTGACAGCAGATTGTTGAGGATACGCCTGAGAAGCAAGGGATCGCTATCAACCCACAGATCAGACATGACGACGCGCCATGCCAGCCCCCGCTGCTCGGCCTCGGCTACAAATTCTGTTCGGAGATCGTGAAAGAGCTCGCCCAGCGCTACCGGTTCCTTTGCAACCCTGACCACACCTGCATCTAGACGGGAAATGTCGAGCAGCGCGTTTAAGAGGCCACTGAGGTTACCGACTACGGTTTTGGCTTTTTCAGCGAGATCCCGTGCTGCTCCCGAAGGGACGTCGCCGCGCCGTCCCAACAATGCGAGCGTGGAAACAAGCAGGCTGAGGGCATGGAGAGGCTGACGTAAATCGTGGCTGGCGGCGGCGAGAAAGCGTGTTTTCGCACGGTCCGCGCTCTGCGCGCGATCGCGTTCCTCCTGCAAGTCCTCAACGAGCGTCTCATTCTCCAGCCGCAAACTTATGGTCTCACGCAACATCCGGTAGGTAGTGCGGCAGTAGTAGAAGTTAATGCAGACAAGTGCGACCAGAAGGAAGAGGAAGGGAGCGGACATCTCGCTGTCGACAGTCATGCAACGCACGGCAATCGGGAGGACCGTCGCAAGTATTGATCCGATGAGAGCCGGAGGAAAAGCAGAAAGGGAAGGTACGGTGCCGCAAACCAGTCCGGTCAGGACGATGACGGTGAACGACAACACAACCGGGGACCCCGGGAGAAACCCTACCCAACCGAGCGATCCCCACAAGAGCCCCGACATCCACGAGAAAGTTGCGGCGAGCCACGCCCAGGAGCGTTCCGAGCCCGGTTCGGGAGCAAGCTGAAAGAAGCGCCGCGACACGAGAACACGCGTTGCCGTGAGCATATACAGTGCACAAAGCCACCCCCCTATCCAAGTTGTAGGGACCTCGGTTCTCAACACATATGCGGCCGCCAGCGAGATGACGATGTTCGAAATGACCACCCCGTAGGAATTGCGGTACAGAAGTTCGATGAGCGCTTGACGTATTTTGTCTTCTTGCATTGCGTGTCTCCAAGCGCCCTGTATTTATCAGCAGAACGATCCATTCTAGCAAAAATTGATTCTTTGCACGGTGCCTTCCACAGGTTGCTCAAAAATGGATTCGCCGCTGATGGAGATAAAAATGATGCGCCGGACAACAGTCATTCTGGCTGACGATCACGCGATCGTAAGGGAAGGCCTCAAGCTTTTGATCTCCGCCATGGCGAACGTGTCTGTCGTGGCGGAGGCCGCTGACGGCGACAGGCTCTTGAACCTCGTACGCAGCGTGACTGCGGACATTTTGATACTCGACCTCGGGATGCCAGGCGTCGCTGCACAGTTCATCTCCGACTTGCACTCACTCGCTCCTCGTATGAAAATTGTGGTGCTGACCGCAAATACCGAACCGAGAATGGTCCGCGCGGCGATTGAAGCGGGTGCCAGCGCCTATCTCACCAAGGACGGCGACCCCGAAGAGTTGGCCGACGCCTTCGCGGCAATCAGGAACGGCGATACCTATTTGGGGCAGACTGTCCGATTTGCGAAAAGCGGCCACGTCCCTGTCACCGACATCCTGTCGCCCGTCCCGCTAACGCCACGCGAACTGCAGACACTGCAGATGGTTGCGCAAGGTATGACGGGCCGGGAAACCGCTCAGCGCCTGGGGATCAGCCCTCTAACGGCGCGCAAGCACCGCGAAAACCTCATGAGAAAGCTCAATCTGCACAGCACTGCAGAGCTGACAGCTTATGCTGTACGCTTGGGGATGCCAGTCGGTTGACCGAGTCACAACCTCACCAGCCGCACCTGACGACAAGATTCGCTTAACCATCAACCGATCGTCGAAGAAGAAAAGCGTTCCGAGTACGACAGCTGTCGTATTCATTCCCGCGAGCACTCGCCCTACTCCTCCCGCCGTCAACAACTGGGAGGAGCAAAATGCTGCCGTCGTTGGAACTATGGATACCCTTCGCCATTGCGACAGTTGCCTTCGCATGCGTGCCAGGGCCGGCTATACTTTACATGACGGCTCAAACGCTGGCACATGGACGCAAGGCGGGATTGATGTCCGCACTCGGCGTCCACATTGGCTGCTACGTGCACATAATGGCAGCCGCAGTTGGACTCGCATCGCTGATCAACCACGCGCCAATGGCCTATACAGCAATGAAATTTGTGGGCGCCAGCTATCTCGTTTGGCTTGGTGTGAGGATGTTTCTTGGGTGGAGCAATGGGGGCGATGAGGCTGATAGACCCGCATCGGCGAGCTTGCGTGACAGCATCATTGTTGAGGTCCTCAATCCGAAGACCGTGCTGTTCTTCCTGACATTCCTGCCACAGTTCGTCGATCCCTCGGCAGTGATGCCGCTCTGGGCGCAGTTCCTGATTCTGGGCATTTTCGTCAACCTCGTCTTTTCGCTCGCAGACGTCGCGTCGGTTGGCATCGCCTCCCTTGCTCTTGTGCGGTTGAAGGGCGGATACACCGGGTCAATCGTGCCTAGGACCTGTGGCTCAATCCTAATCGGCCTTGGTCTCACGCTCGCTGGCCACCACGTTTGATCGTACCTGTGGCGTCACAACCACGACCGAGCACCAAGGAAGAACGAGTACGGCTGGCAGCACAACACAATCACCGGACGCTCACAGCGCCGGTGATGCACTAGATAGCTCCTTGCGGCGCTCAAACGGAAGAACTCTGGGCGAATTTGAAATCGCCTATAACACGCCTTGACAAATCCCCCATGCCTGTCTTTTATGCAGGCCTGCAGATTAGGCAATGGGCCACTGCGGATGACATGACTTCGATAGTCGCTGGGCAGTTTCGCCTCATGACGCTCCGTCCTTGACGGAAACCGCGTCGTGGGGTTTTTTGTGTTTGAAGGAATGATACGTTGAAGATCGGCGTTCTCTTTTCGACGACGGGGCCATATGGGGCGATGGGCCGCGATGCCCGCGACGGCACCCATTTCGCCTTCGAGGAACTCGCCCACACCAGCGACCTTTCAATAGAACCTGTCTTCTTCGACCCCCACGCAGATCTCGCTGCCTACCTCGAAGGCGCGCGACAGCTGCTTCGGGCCGGATGCCGTCACATCATTGGCACGATTACGTCAGCGGCACGCAAGGAAGTCATCCCGCTTGTGGAGAAGCATGACGCGCTCCTTTGGTACATGTGTCCATACGAAGGCTTCGAAGCCAACGAGAACGTGATCTATGTCGGTGGCTGCCCCAACCAGCACCTCATTCCGCTTTTTGAGCACCTGATCCCCAAGTACGGCAAGCGACCCTATCTTGTCGGCGCCAACTATGTTTGGGGTTGGGAGATGAACAGACTGGCACGGGAGCTTGTCACCAACGCCGGCGGCGACGTTCTTGGCGAGCGTTACCTGCCGCTTGAGGAAACTGCCGTCGAGCGCATTATCGCCGACATCGAGCAGCGTCGGCCAACGTTCATCCTGAATAATCTCATTGGTCCTTCGAGCTACGCATTCCTTGAAGGAATCAAGGCTCTCGCCGACCGCGACCCGGGATTTCGGGCGCAAAATTGCCCCGTTGTCAGCTGCGACCTTATGGAATGCGAGCTGGACGACATTGCCCCTGGCGCCGCCATTGGCCAGCTATGCGCAGCCTCCTACTTCGACAGCATCGCGACACCAGACAACACTGCCTTCAAGGCGCGGGTGGCAGCCCACTATGGCTCTAGCCGTCGCGTCTCTGGTGTTTTTGCCAGCGCATACACTGCCGCGCGTCTTTGCGCTGATACGATCGTTGCTGCTGGAAGCGATGATCCGGTTGCAACGAAGGCCGAACTACACAGCAAATCCTGGCCGACGCTTTTTGGCTCACTCGTTGTTGACCGCGAGACAAACCACGCGGCGCTGCCCTTTCATCTCGGCCGAATTAACGCTGATAACGCCTTCGACATTGTCGCCTCTCGTCCACCGCTGGCAGCCGATCCATACCTGACCCGCCGAAACGCCCCAGCTTCACCAAAACTGCGGGTGGTGTCATGAGAGAAACTCCCAATTTCACCGGCTGGCGCGTCACCATCTTGCATCGCGAGGATGGCAATACCGAACGTCTGACCCGTCAGCTTCGGTTGCTCGGTCTGCAAACGAAACTCCAATGGTCGACACTGTCAGCTGCCGAGCTGCCTGATCTCGTCATTGTCGATGCCGATCAGGGCTGGGACAATTTGCTTCCGTGGAATGGTGGCACGCCGAATTGTCCGGTAGTGGCTTTGCTTGGCTCGGAAGCGCCTGGGCGCATCGCCTGGGCCATGGAACAGGGCGCCGGGTCCATCATTGCCAAACCTATCGCCGCGTCGGCGGTATACCCTGCACTCGTTATGGCCGTATCGATCCACCAGGAACGCAAAGCCTTCGCACAGCGTCTGCAATATCTGGAGGAGAGGGTGCGGCTTCGCCCGCTCGTTCATGCCGCTGTCGAGAAGTTGATGGTGGCTCGCGCAATAGACGAGGACCGCGCCTACGCGATTTTGCGCGATTGCGCCATGAAGCGGCGATTGCCAATGGAGCAGATCGCTGCCTTTATCCTGGGCGGCGCCGAACCGCTGCCGGAGGCAGGTTGATGCGTGTTATAAAGGCATTGTTGCGCCAGCCCGCAGCTCTGTTCGGCCTCCTCGTGGTTCTGCTCGTCATTTTCATGGCGATCGCCGCGCCGTGGATCGCGCCATTCAGCCCCGACGATCAGATGTTCGACGGACTCTCCCTTGAAGGTGCCCCACTACCGCCCGGCGGCCAGTTTCTTCTCGGCACCGACACGCTCGGACGCGACCTTTTTTCACGCCTGCTCTTCGGCGCACGCACGTCACTCATCATCGGACTGGTCGCGAACGGGATTGCAGTTGCGATCGGCCTGTTGATCGGCATCCTCGCCGGTTATCTCCGCGGCCTGCTCGGTAACGTGTTGATGCGCTTCACCGATCTGATGATGGCCTTTCCTGCCTTGCTTCTTGCGATCGTCCTCGCCGCTCTGCTGCGGCCAAGCCTCTGGATCGTCGCGATGGTCATCGCGCTCGTCAACTGGGTACAGGTTGCGCGCATTGTCTATACCGAGACACGGGGTCTAGTGGAGCGCGATTTCATAATGGCTCAGCGTTCGCTCGGTGCCGGCCATTTCCGGATCCTGTTCGTACACATACTGCCCCATCTCATGCCCACAGCCATCGTCTGGGGCACGCTCGGAATCGCAACAACGGTTCTACTTGAGGCAACGCTCTCCTTCCTTGGCATCGGCGTCCAGCCACCGCAGCCATCTTGGGGCAACATCATTTTTGAAAGCCAAAGCTACTTTCAGGCGGCTCCGTGGCTCGTGTTTTTCCCGGGCGCCGTAATCTTGCTGACAGCCCTTTCCTTCAACCTCGTCGGCGATGCACTGCGCGACATTCTCGACCCAACGCAACGGGGGCGCGGCTGATGCTATTTCTCATCCTTCGTCGCCTCGTGCAGGCAGCCCTGATCCTTCTCGGCGTTGCGGCCATCACTTTCGTTCTGCTCTATGCGCTGCCCGCTGATCCGGCGCGCATGCTGGCAGGGCGCAGCGCGACTGCGCAAACGGTCGCAAACATCCGTCACGAGCTCGGCCTAGATCAACCTCTCCTGACGCAATTCTGGAGCTATCTACTCCACCTGCTGTCGGGCAACCTCGGACGTTCCTACGCCCAGAAAACCGAGGTCTGGACCCTGCTTGCCGCACGCCTTCCGGCAACCTTGACACTCATGCTGGCAGGCATCCTGGTCGAGGTCGTGCTCGGGCTCGTTCTCGGGACCGTGGCGGCGGTGCGGCGCGGCCAAGCAGTCGATCGGCTGGTGATGATGGCCTCCTTCGTCGGTGTCTCTGCTCCACAGTTCGTTGTCGCATTGCTGTTGCTCTACGTCTTTGCCGTAACGCTCGGCTGGTTTCCGATGAGCGGCTACGGCACCATCGCCCATGTTGTGCTGCCGGCCACCACCCTCGGCGTTCTTGGCGCCGGCTGGTATGCACGCATGGTGCGATCGGCCATGATCGACGTGCTCAACCAGGACTATGTTCGCACTGCCCGCGCCAAAGGCCTCTCGTCTCGACGCATCGTCCTCCGGCACGCCCTGCCCAATGCAATCCTGCCGATCATCGCCATGATTGGCATCGATATCGGACAGTTCATGGGCGGCGTCGTTGTCGTGGAGGCTGTCTACGGTTGGCCTGGTATTGGCCAGCTTGCGTGGCAGGCAATCCAGCAAGTCGACATCCCGATCATCATGGGTGTCACACTGGTTTCCGCTCTCGCCATCGTGATCGGCAACTTGCTTGCCGACCTGATCGCACCACTCATCGATCCACGTATCCGTACTCGTTGACAACAACCAAAGAAGGGGAACTCAGCATGTTCAAACGTTTACTTCAGACAACGACGCTCGCGACGATGGTAGCGCTCGCACCGATGATCGTGATGGCTCAGGAAACACCAAAACAGGGCGGCGACGTTGTCGTCACCTACAAGGACGACATTACCACGCTTGATCCGGCGATAGGCTACGACTGGGTTAATTGGTCAATGATCAAGAGCCTGTTCTCGCGTCTCATGGACTATGAACCGGGCACTCCGAATCTCGTGCCATCGCTTGCCGAAAACTTCACGGTCTCTCCAGATGGCCTCACCTATACGTTCAAGCTCCGCAAAGGTGTGAAGTTCTCCAACGGCCGTGAGGTGGTCGCTTCCGACGTCAAATATTCCATCGAACGGGCTGTCGATCCCAAGACGCAGGGCCCCGGAGCCGGCTTCTTCGGCGCCATCAAAGGTTTCGAGGATTTGACTGGGGGCAAGTCGACGACCCTTGCCGGCATCGAAACACCCGACGATTCAACAGTCATCTTCCACCTGTCTCGCCCGGACGCGACCTTCCTGCACGTACTCGCCATAAACTTTGCCTCAGTGGTTCCGAAAGAGGCGGTGGAAGCCGCAGGCGGAGATTTCGGCAAAAAGCCGGTGGGTTCAGGCACCTTCGTCCTGAAGGACTGGACGATCGGTCAGCAGCTCGTTTTCGAGCGCAACAAGGATTACTTCGTCAAGGACGTCCCGCATATCGACAGCTTCAAGGTCGAAGTTGGCCAGGAACCGCTCGTCGCACTGCTGCGACTGCAGAAGGGCGAGGTCGATATTGCCGGCGACGGCATTCCTCCGGCGAAGTTCCTCGAGATCAAGAATTCCGCCGATGGCCCGAAGATGATCGTCGATGGCGAGCAGCTTCATACGGGCTACGTCACGCTGAATACCAAGGTGAAGCCGTTCGACAACGTCAAGGTGCGTCAGGCGGTCAATATGGCGATCAACAAGGAACGCATCACCCGCATCCTGAACGGTCGCGCAACCGCGGCAAACCAGCCGCTACCACCGCTTATGCCCGGATATGACAAGGGCTTCAGCGGCTATGCCTATGACGTCGCCAAGGCCAAGGCGCTGCTTGCAGAGGCTGGTTTCACAGATGGTTTCGAGACGGTCCTGTATTCTACCAATACTGATCCACAGCCGCGCATCGCCCAGGCAATCCAGCAGGATCTAGCCGCCATCGGCGTAAAGGCCGAGGTTCGCGCGCTGGCACAGGCAAACGTCATCGCCGCCGGCGGCACTGAAGGTGAAGCGCCGATGATCTGGTCGGGTGGCATGGCCTGGATTGCCGACTTCCCGGATCCATCAAACTTCTACGGCCCGATCCTTGGATGCTCCGGCGCAGTTGCCGGCGGTTGGAACTGGTCGTGGTATTGCAACGAAGCTCTCGACAAGCGAGCGGTCGAGGCAGACTCCATGTCCGATCCCGCAAAGTCGGTAGAGCGTACTGCGGCCTGGGGTAAGGTCTTCACCGATATCATGGCCGACGCGCCATGGGTTCCGGTGATCAACGAACGCCGCGTCGTCGCCAAGTCGCTGCGCATGGGTGGTGCGGACAACATCTACATCGATCCGACCCGCGTCATCAATTACGACGCCATCTACGTCAACCAGTAAAGCTCGGCAGGAGCAAAGGCCCTCCCGGCGCGCCGGGAGGGCTCTGACAATTCCAGGGAGATTTGATATGTGCGTTGCCTGCACCCACACGATCCACCGCGCCCAGCACAATTTCGGCTGGAACAAGGACTTTGCACCTGCGCTTGTCGCCAAATCCGGTGAGACCATCCATTTCGAATGCCTCGACTCTTCAGGGGGCCAGCTTGGGCGCGATGCGACGATCGACACCTTGAAGAACCTCGACTTCGGCATGATCAACCCGGTCTCAGGCCCAGTCTACATCGAGGGCGCCCAGCCCGGCGACGCACTTAAGGTAACGATCCGCCGCTTCGACCCCTCCGGCCATGGTTGGACGGCGAACATCCCCGGCTTCGGTCTGCTGGCCGATCAATTCAAGGATCCTGCACTGCATGTCTGGTCGTACGATGCTACCAGCATGGCACCAGCCCTCTATGGGCC
>NZ_JAEUAT010000018.1 GCF_019511525.1 Rhizobium cauense
GGGTTTTAGCTTACTAAAGCCCCAGCATCCGCCGGTTGGCCGCCTGGTCCGTACCACCTGCTGCGAAGTCGTCGAACGCCTTCTCGGTGACGCGAATGATGTGCGCCTTGACGAACTCGGCGCCTTCACGTGCGCCGTCCTCCGGATGCTTCAGCGCGCATTCCCATTCGACCACGGCCCAGCCGTCGAAGTTGTTGGCCGTCATCTTCGAGAAGACAGCGCCGAAATCGACCTGTCCGTCGCCGAGCGAACGGAAGCGTCCGGCACGCTCGACCCAGCCTTGATAACCGCCGTAAACGCCCTGGCGGCCGGTTGGATTGAACTCTGCATCCTTGACGTGGAACATCTTGATCCGGTCTTTGTAGATGTCGATGTTGTCGAGGTAGTCCAGGCACTGCAGGATGTAGTGCGACGGATCGTAGAGCATGTTGGCGCGCGGATGGTTCTTCACGCGCTCAAGGAACATCTCGAAGGTGATGCCGTCATGCAGGTCTTCGCCCGGATGGATCTCGTAGCAAACGTCGACGCCGTTTTCGTCGGCATGATTGAGGATCGGCGTCCAGCGGCGGGCGAGTTCATCGAAGGCGGTCTCGACGAGACCGGCCGGGCGCTGCGGCCACGGATAGATGAACGGCCAGGCAAGCGCGCCGGAGAAGGTCGCATGCGCCTTGATGCCGAGATGCTTCGAGGCCGTCAGCGCCATCTTCACCTGCTCGACAGCCCACTCCTGGCGAGCCTTCGGATTGCCGCGCACCTCAGGAGCTGCAAAGCCGTCGAAGGCTTCGTCATAGGCCGGATGCACGGCGACGAGCTGGCCCTGGAGATGGGTCGAGAGCTCGGTGATTTCGACGCCGTTCTGGCGCGCGACGCCGGCAAACTCGTCGCAATAGTCCTTCGAGGATGCCGCCTTCTTGAGGTCGATCAGCTGGCTCGCCCAGGTCGGAACCTGCACGCCTTTGTAGCCGATATCGGCTGCCCATTTGGTGATCGAATCCCACGAGTTGAAAGGCGCTGTATCGCCAGCGAACTGTCCAAGGAACAGGCCCGGACCCTTGATCGTTTTCATGTCAATTCCTCCCTAAAAGATGACCGTAAACGTTTCTGGTAGTGTTCTAGCACGCGATTTGAAGTCTGCAAGCCGATTTAGGCGAAACTGCAAATTTGCCCCACTGGGCGGAAATCGAAGGCGGCCGACTTAACCACGGCCTGTTCCGGGCTGCAAGATGTACGTACCGCATTTCTCCTGCCATCTTGCAGCGATTGTGGCGATGGACATAGCTTCGTGCCGTGCTACTGTCTTGTAACCAGGAGGGTGGCGCATGACGCGGCGTCTGGCAGCAATCTTGGATGCTGATGTTGTCGGCTTTTCCCGGCTGATGGGCCTTGACGAAACCGGCACCTTTGCCACGCTGAAAACCCACAACAGCGAAGTCATCGTCCCCAGCATCGAAAAACATCATGGCCGTGTCGTCAAATTTGTCGGTGACGGCACGCTGGCGGAGTTTTCGAGCGTCGTCGATGCCGTTGGCTGCGCCATGGATATTCAGAGAGCACTGCTTCGGCGCAATGAGTCCATCAAGGCTGACAAGCGCATGTTGTGGCGGATCGGCATCCACGTGGACGATGTGCTTGTCGAGGACAACGACATCTTCGGAGACGGAGTGAACCTCGCCGCGAGCCTGCAGGCGCTGGCACCACCCGGAGGGATCTGTATCTCGCAGCAGGTCAACGACCAGATCCGGTCCAAGCTGGATTTCAGGGCAGTCGATTTCGGCAACAGGAGATTGAAGAACATCGAGCGACCGATCCGAGTGTGGCGATGGACGGCCGAAGAAAACGAGCAGCCGCAATCGACCGCAGGGTCGAGGGCCGAGGCCACGTCGCGACTGCGCAACCGACCTTCGATCGCTGTGCTTCCGTTCACCAATATGTCGAGTGTTGAAGGGCAGGAGCATTTCTCCGACGGCTTCACCGATGAGCTGATCGGAACGCTGGCACGCTGCCGCTGGCTTTTGGTCGCCGCAAGAAACTCGTCCTTCAGCTACAAGGGGCGCAAACCCAATGTCCGCCAGGTCGCGGAAGACCTTGGCGTCAAGTACGTGCTCGAAGGCAGCGTGCGCCGAGCAGCCGATCGGGTTCGGATCAGCGCGCAGCTGCTGAACGGCACGGATGGCACGCTGCTCTGGGCGGAACGTTACGACCGAACCCTGGCTGACATCTTCGACGTCCAGGACCAGCTCGCATCGGAGATCACCGGCACCATAGAGCCGGAACTGGATTCCATCGAGTTCGCCGCGCTTCGCGGACGCGCCGTATTCGACATGGATGCCTGGGAAATCTACCTCAAGGGCCTCTGGCATCTTTACAGGTTCACTCTTGATGAATTGAAGACCGCCAGGACGCTTTTCGAGCAGGCGATCAGTATCGACCCGACGTTCGCGCAAGCGCAGGCCCGACTTGCCTATGTTCACATTCAGCTCGGCTGGTACGGCCCCCTCGATGAGCGAGCCGAACGAATCTGCGAGGCGATTGACCTTGCGGAGCGGGCGATTGCACTCGATCCGAAAGAGCCGGCTGCGCATCTTGCCCTCGGCAGGGCGCTCGCGCTTGATGGTGCGACCGAAGCCGGCCTTGCGCACCTGCGCAACGCATTGCAGCTCGATCAGAGTTTCGCGCAGGCTCACTTCGCGCTCGGGCAGGTGCTCTGCTACGTCGATCGCCCCGCGGAAGGCATTGACGAGGTCAAGGAGGCGTTCCGGCTCAGTCCTCGCGACCCACATCTTTGGACCTTCCATAACATTGTCGCGCTTGCGAACTATCAGTTGGGCAACATGGCGGAGGCGACCAAAGCAGCGCGCGCATCGCTCCATTCACCGAATGCCACGTTCTGGCCAGCGATCTTCCTGGCTGCGGCTCTCGGAAGCCAAGGAGAATCGGCCGAGGCAAGAGAGGCGATTTCCAGGCTTCATCGCTTCCGACCGGGCATGACCTGTGCCGACGCCCGGCGAGAATTCTATTTCGGCGACAATCCTGTCATGACCGTCACCTTCATCGACCGCTGCATCGCGGATCTTGCCAGTGCCGGCCTGCCCGACTAGCAAGCGGCGACATCAAAAGGCGCCCGTCCTTTCGAACGGGCGCCGCATTACACTTTTTCAGATCAGAACGGAGAATCCGGGAAGTAGAAGTCCTTGGCGTTGTCCTTCGTGACGAGCGTTGCGTCGAGGACGAAGGTGCCGCGAACCGGAACCTGGTCGTAAAGGCCAGCTGCCGTCAGTTCCATGGCCGTGCCAACCATTGCCGGCGGATAGAGAACGTCGACCGGGATCATCTTGTCGCCGTCCATGACCTTCTTGATCATGTCCTTGGAGCCGGCGCCGGCGACGACATACTTGATGTCGGTACGCTTGGCCTGCTCGATCGCCTGCAGCACGCCGACAGCCATGTCGTCATCCTGGCACCATACAACGTCGATCTTCGGGTACTTCGTCAGGTAGTCCTGCATGACCTTGAAGGCATCGTCGCGGTTCCAGTTGCCGTACTGGCGGTCAAGAACCTTGACCTTGGAGCCGGCAATACCCTTGTCGAAGCCGTCCTGGCGCTGCTGATCGATCGGAATCGGCAGACCGCGGATGACGACGACTTCGGCGTCCGGCGTCTGCGCTGCGATGTACTTGCCGGCAACTTCGCCGAGCGCCGGGTTGTTACCAGCAACATAGAGGTCGCGAACACTGTCATCATTGGTCGACGGGGCACGGTCGACGAGCGCGACGTACTTGCCCTTGTTCTTGACTTCCTTGATGGCGTTGACGAGCGGATCCGGATCCGACGGCAGGATGACAAGTGCATCGATGCCCTGCGTATCAAGGTCCTGCACGGCGTTGGCCTGGCTAGCGGCATCAGGCGAAGTCTTGACGATGACGTTCAGGCCAGGATGCTCTTCCATCAGCTTCTTGGCCACACGCTCAGCGTGGAAGACGACGCCCGAGGTCCAGCCATGGTCAGCGGCCGGAATGGACACGCCAATGGTGAACTTCTTGTCCTGTGCGTATGCGGTACCCGCCAGCGTGACGGCCGCAACCGCAAGACCCAACATGAGTTTGCGCATTCTATTTCCTCCCAATAAACGTCAGGGACTTTTCCTACCCGTCAACCGGACGCCCTGTGATCCCGGCCAATTCCTGGAGCCAGTCCGCTTACGCTTTGCGGACCAGCGAGCGCTGCACCAGCATGGCGATGATGATGATCGCACCCTGGATCGCACCGATGAGATATTCGCTGATGAAGTTCGACAGCAGCATGATGTTGCCGACGAGCTCAAGAATGAAAGCACCGCAGATCGTGCCCCAGACGCGGCCGGCGCCGCCCTTGAGCGCCGTGCCGCCGACGACGACGGCGGTGATCGCCTGCAACTCCCAGAGAATGCCTGTTGTTGCAGAGGTCGAGCCGAGGCGCGGCACATAGAGCAGCACGGCGATGGCAACGCAGAGCCCCTGGATGACGAAGGCGATCGTGCGTACGCGATTGACCGCAATGCCGGAGTAACGCGCCACGTCACTGTTGGAGCCGACAGCGACGACATGGCGACCGTAGCGCGTGCGGTAAAGAATGAAGGCAGCCACTGCCGTGACTGCCAGGATCACGACAATCGGCACCGGCACACCAAGGATGCTGCCGAAATAGGCCGGACGGTAAAGCGTCTGAATATCAGGGGAGCGCAGCGTGATCGCGCCGCCTTGGCTGAGCCAGGTCGTCAGGCCGCGATAGATACCCATGGTGCCGAGCGTGGCGATGAAAGGCTCGATCCGGCCAACAGTGGTGATCAGACCATTGGCAAGCCCGCAGAGCGCACCGGCAACGAGCGTGAAAACGGCCGCAGCGGCCAACATCAACGTCGGATCAGCGATCACGCCTGAATTCATCAGCAAAATCATCAGGCTGGCGACGAATGCCACCATGGAGCCAACGGAAAGGTCAAGATCGCCTGCCGAAATCACGAAAGTCGCACCGACGGCGATAATGGCGATGAACGCGCAGCGCGTCGCGACATTGGCGAGGTTGGTGATGCCGATAAAGTTCGGGTTGACCAGAGCGCCGACAATCAGCAGCAGGATCAGGGCAGCAAAAGGCGCGACGGCCCTGAGATCGATATCCCGCCAGGGGCGACGCCTGATTTCCCTGGTCTCCTCGTTCACGCTCATTTCCAAACCAACCTCCCGCCCCTTATTTGATGGGCATCATACCTGCACGGCGTGCCGGGCACAGCCGCTCCCGCCAGCGTCAGGCGGCCTTTTTCTTCAATCCGGCTGCATAGCGCATGATCTCCTGCTCGGAGATCTCGTCGCCCTCGAGGACGCCGACGATCCGCCCCTCACGCATCACGGCGACGCGTGTGCAGAGACCGATCACCTCAGGCATCTCCGAGGAGACAACAATGATGGATCGGCCGTCGCGCGCCAGCGCCGAGATGAAATGATAAATCTGCTGCTTGGTACCGACATCGATCCCGCGCGTCGGCTCGTCGATGATGATAATCTCGGGCTCGGTCTCCATGACCTTGGCAAGCAGCAGCTTCTGCTGGTTGCCGCCCGACATGCGTCCGGCAACGATGTTGGTGTCGCGAACGCGGATATCGAAGCGCCGCCGCGCCTTGGCAAGCGCCTTCGCCTCGCTGCTCGGGCTGAGATAGCCGTGCCGCGAATGCTGATTGAGCGACTGCAGCGTCAGATTGGTCATCATGCCGGAGCGCAGCAACAAGCCTTTCGACTTGCGATCTTTCGTCATGTAGGCAAGCCCGGCACCGTTGGCGGCATGCACGTCGCCCGACGGCACGGTCTCGCCGCGAATGACGACTTCGCCCGATACGCGCGCCCGCAGTCCGGCAATCGCCTCCATCAACTCCGTCCGACCGGAGCCGATCATGCCGGAGAAGCCGATGATCTCACCCTTGCGGACCTCGAAGCTCGCATCCTGGACGTAGCCGGTCGAAACACCTTCGACGCGGAGGACGACTTCTTCGTCGACATTGGGCTCGACCTTCGTGGGGTAAAGGCTTGAAAGCTCGCGTCCGACCATCAGTTGGGCGATGGATTCGCCGTCTAGCATCGCCGTTGGCGCTGTCTTGACCCACTGGCCATCGCGCAACACGGTCACCCGGTCGGTGATCTCCATGACCTCGTCGAGCTTGTGGGATACGAAGATGAAGCTCGTCCCGCTGTCGCGCAGCTTGCGCACCTGTCGGAACAGGAAATTCGTCTCTTCGCGCGACAGCACTGCCGTCGGCTCGTCCATGATGACGACACGGGCATCGCGGCTGATGGCCTTGGCGATTTCCACCATCTGCTTGTCGGCGATCGACAATGTGCCGATGATGGCATTCTCGTCGACGTGCGAACCGAGCAAATCGAGTGCCTTGCGGGTCTCGGCGCGCATATATTTGCGGTCGAGCACGCCAAAACGCGTGACTTCGCGACCGAGGAAAAGGCTCTCCGTGACCGTCAGATGCTCGGCGAGATTGAATTCCTGGTGGATGAGAACGATGCCCAGCGCTTCTGCCGCGCCATTGGCCGGCAGGACGACCGGTTTGCCGTCGAGCAAAATCTCGCCGGAACTCGGCTGCTCAAAACCCGACATGACCTTGACGAGAGTCGACTTGCCCGCGCCGTTTTCGCCCATGAGAGCATGAATCTCACCGGCACGCAGATCGAAATTGACACTGAAGAGGACTTGCACGCCGCTGAACGACTTGCATATGCGCCGCGCGGACAACACCACGGGCGCGGCGTCGGCAGAATCCACACTCATTGACTGATTTCCTCCCTGCGGCTCCCATCCGCTTGAAGCCATATGTAAACCTTTACACGACCGATGTAAAGGTTTACATCACTGTTACACACAGATCTGCAGGTCGCAGCGTTTGACCTGCGGGCAAGTCTGTGTAGTGTCGCGGCGAAGGCATCCCAAGGCAGGACGCAGTGTCGAATTCCACGCCCGCAACCATAGAAGACGTCGCTCGGATAGCCGAGGTTTCGATCGCGACGGTATCGCGGGCGATCCACACGCCGGAGAAGGTCGCCAACTCCACGCGGCTCAAGGTCAACCAGGCGATCGCTATCACCGGCTACACGACCAACGCCATGGCCCGCAGCCTGCGGCTCGGCCGGTCGAACATGATTCTGGTGGTTGCCCCTGATATCGGCGACCCGAACTTTTCCAATATTCTTGTCGGCCTGGAGAACGAAGCGCGCGCCCATGGCTACGGCATTCTGATCGGCCACACGCAGAACGATGCGCAGCGCGGCCTCGAATATCTGAAATTCCTGAATTCAAACCAGGCCGCCGGGCTGATCCTCTTTACTGGCATCCTGCCCTTTGGCCATCAGACGATGACGGCTCGCTTGCCGCCGAGCGTCGGCGTCTTCGAGCCGGTCTTTAACGGTGGCATCCCCTATGTCGGCGTCGATGACGTTGAGGGCGCCAGAAAGGCGGTCGACCTGCTGCTCGCCGAGGGCCATCGCAAGATCGCCTTCATCGGCGATTCGCGCACGCGCCTCGCCTACAGCCGGCGTCGGCAAGGCTATGACGCGGGGCTCGATGCAGCGGGCGTCGCGCCCGACATGCGCATCGTTCTCGAAGGCGACGGGACACTGGAAAGCGGCCGCCACGCGGTCGAGCAGCTTTTCATGCGCGACACACTGCCGACGGCCTTCATGTGCGTCAACGACCAGACGGCGATCGGCGTGATGATCGGCCTCAACGCTCGCGGCTACGATATCCCGAGCGACTTCTCGGTGACCGGCTTCGACGACGTGCCCCAGGCCGTCTTCATGTCACCGCCGCTGACCACTATCCGCCAACCGCGGACATTGATTGGCAAGCAGGCGATGGCCCTGTTGCTCGAATTTCTTTCCGACGGTCAGCCTGCGGAGACCGAAATCCTGCTGCGTCCGGATCTGGTGGTGCGCAATTCCGTTGGCGCCCCGTCACGGCGATGGACGAAGCGCTGATATCAGCAGGTCAGATCATCGCCGAGGCGGCGATCATTTCACCGGCTTGAACACCCACTTCACCACGTATTCGCCGCTTCGTTTCATCTTGGTTTTCGTCTTGACCTGAACCGGCCCGCCAAGAGCAGCTTCAGCGGCCTCGAATGCCTGTCGAGCCTCGGCCATTGCCCTGTGATAGGCGCTGTTGTCACGCTTGGGGCTATCGGCTACGGCCTGCACCAGGGCGGTCCAATCACGCTCTTTGTCGTCCATGAGTCGACCTCCCGTTTGGCTACAAGGACGCTCTACGCTCGCTGGCGGACACCATGCAAGTCAGAACGGCCCTACTCGACAAATCCAAATATCGGGCCGAACCCCCCATGCCAGGACTTGTCGTCGCGTCCAAGGACCGGACTGTAGAGCCCGACGCCCCTGCCACCATCGAGAAACAGCGCATTGGGGCACTTCAAATGATCGCGGAATAGCCGTGCAAAATCATGAAAATTCACCCTGCCTTCGCTGAGCGCGAAGCGTATCGCGCCATCGCTGCAGATGCCGACGCCGCTCCGGCGCGTCCGGTCTGTCGATCCGACGATAAAGATCGGGTTCAACCTGTTGCGGATGACAAGCATCGGGCCAGACTGCGTGGCGAAACGGACCGCAGGGCGGCGCTTCAGGAATTCCTGTGTCGGAAGGATCCCGGCGCCCGCGTCATCGAGAAAGAAGACACCATTCGGTCGTTTGTAGAAATTCGGCACAGGACCGGTGGCCGGCCCATCGCTCGGCGCGCGGTTAACAGGCCGCAATTCTCGGCCGTCCTCAACGTACAGCCCTATCGGCGAAAAGTCGGGCAGATACATGCCCGCATTGACCGCAAACGCCAGGGTCTTTCCCTTGCCGCGCGCGGCCTCGGCGACGCCGGAAAAATCGCGATAAGGCGCTCCATCTGCGTTCTTCCAGAACAAGCGGAGACCGTCTGTTCCTTTCTCGACGGTGCATACGACATAGGCTTCGTCCTCGAAGGTGTCCTGCACACAAGGAGCAGCCGCGGCCGCCCCCGTAGCCGTCGCGGCGGCCAGCATCGCTACCCCGGCAAGCATACCCAGTCTGAGAGAACTCATCGCAGCCATGCCCTTTCCTTCTAATCGCAGTCGGCTGCCCGCAAACCGCTCAGCGCCGGCAACCTATCTCGCCCCAAGCGTCGAAGCCACTGCCCCGCGCTTTGCGGCGATCAACAAAAAGGCCGGGAAACCTTCGTTCCCCGGCCTTCTCCTCCACAATCAACCGCCGATCAGACGTAACGGTTGACGATGTTTTCGAGCAGTTCCTGCTTGCCGGACTTCGGCTGCGGGTTGATGTCCTTGGCTTCGACCCACTCGGCGATCTGCTCGAGCGAGTATTCGCCGCGAGCGAGCTTCTGGCCTTCGGCCGAATCCCAGCCGGCGTAGCGGGCATCGAGCGGACCGGACAGAGCCTTGTCCTCGATCATCTTCGCAGCAGCCTTGAGACCGCGGGCGCAGGCGTCCATGCCGCCGATATGGCCGATCAGCAGATCTTCCGGATCGAGCGACTGGCGGCGCAGCTTGGCGTCGAAATTGGTGCCACCGGTCGTGAAGCCGCCGCCCTGCAGGACCTGGTAGTAGGCGAGCGCCATTTCAGGAACGTTGTTCGGGAACTGGTCGGTATCCCAGCCGGACTGGTAGTCGTTGCGGTTCATGTCGATCGAACCGAAGATACCGAGCGCGTTGGCGAGCGCCAGCTCGTGCTCGAAGGAGTGGCCGGCGAGGATCGCATGGCCCTGCTCGATGTTGACCTTCACTTCGTTTTCGAGGCCGTGGTTCTTGAGGAAGCCATAGACCGTCGCGACGTCGTAGTCGTACTGGTGCTTGGTCGGCTCCTGCGGCTTCGGCTCGATGAGGATCGTGCCCTTGTAGCCGATCTTGTGCTTGTACTCGACGACGAGGTTGAGGAAGCGGCCGAGATGGTCGAGTTCCTTCTTCAGGTCGGTGTTGAGCAGGGTTTCATAGCCTTCGCGGCCGCCCCAGAGAACATAGTTGGCGCCGCCGAGCTTGGCCGTGGCGTCCATGCAGGTCTTAACCGTCGCGGCGGAGTAGGCGAAAACATCCGGATCCGGGTTGGTCGCGGCGCCCGACATGAAGCGGCGGTTGGAGAAGAGGTTCGCCGTACCCCAGAGCAGCTTGACGCCTGATGCAGCCTGCTTTTCGGCGAAGTAGTCGACGATCTCGTTCAGGTTCTTGGTGTTTTCAGCGAAGTTCTTGCCTTCGGGGCGCACGTCGGCGTCGTGGAAGCAGTAGAACGGCGCGTCGAGAATCTGGAAGAGCTCGAACGCGACGTCAGCCTTCAGCTTGGCGGCCTTCATCGTGTCTTCGAACCAGGGGCGCAGGAAGGTCCGTCCGCCGAAGGGATCGCCGCCCTCCCAGGCAAACGTGTGCCAGTAGGCAACGGCAAAGCGCAGGTGATCTTCCAGGCGCTTGCCGAGAACGACTTCGTCCTTGTTGTAGTGGCGGAAGGCGAGCGGATTGGTGCTCTCGGGGCCTTCGTACTTGATCTTCTGGATGTCGCCGAAAAATCCGGTGCTCATCTCATGTCTCCTCAGGTTTCGAATTGTTGTTCTGGGTTCAGTGCTGCAGCGATTTGATCGCCGGGTAGAGAGCGCGGTAGCGCTTGTAGGCATCTTCGTAGGCGCCAGAGAGCGCCGCGACGGGCTCGATCGTGCCAGCCGTCTTCGGCGGCGTGCAGACGGAAACCGGATCGGCGCCTGTTGCCGCGATCAGGCCGAGGCGTGCTGCACCGAACGCCGCGCCGAAGTCGCCATCGGCAGGCAGGTCGACGGGAACACCGAGCGCGGTTGCGATCGAGGCAAGCCAGTAGCGCGAGCGCGAACCACCGCCGATTGCCGTGACGCGGGAAATATCAGTGCCAGCAGAGCGCAGCGCTTCCAGATTGTCGCGGATGGCGAAGGACACGCCTTCGAGAACCGCCTGTGTCAGCACCACACGGCTACTCTCATGCTCGAGCCCGATGAACGCGCCGCGAATGACAGCATCGTTGTGCGGCGTACGTTCGCCGGAGAGATAGGGAAGGAAGGTGACGCCGGAGGGCGTCTTCAGCGTTTCGCCGAGTTCGGTGGTCAGGTCCGCCGCCGACTTTCCGGTGACGCTGGAATGCCAGTTCAGCGCGTCCGTCGCAGAAAGAATGACGCCCATCTGGTGCCAGGTATTGGGCAGCGCGTGGCAGAAGGCGTGCACGGCACTCTCAGGCTTCGGCAGATAAGCAGCATTGGCGGCGAACAGAACGCCCGAGGTGCCGAGCGACACAAAAGCCGCGCCGTCGCTGACCGTGCCCATGCCGCACGCGGACGCCGCGTTGTCCCCGGCCCCGCCGGCAACGACGACGCTTCCCGTGATGCCCCACTTGCCGGCCAGCTCGCCGCGCAGCTTGCCGCCCTGCTCCGTGCCTTCGATCAGGCGAGGCATCTGCTTTTCATCAAGACCGGTCGCTGCAAGCAGCTCCGAAGACCATTTGCGCTTGCCGGTGTCGAGCCAGGACGTGCCGGCCGAATCCGACATCTCGGAGATGTGCTCGCCGGTCAGCCAGAGACGCAGGTAGTCCTTCGGCAGCAGCACCTTGGCAACCTTGGCGAAAATCTCCGGCTCATGCTTGGCAACCCAGGCAAGCTTCGGTGCGGTGAAGCCGGGGAAAACGATGTTGCCGGTCAGCTTGCGGAAGCGCGGATCAGCATCCAGCGCAGCCGCTTCGACGTAGGAGCGCGTATCGTTCCAGAGAATGCAGGGGCGCAGCACCTTGTCGTCGGCGTCGAGCAGCGTCGCACCGTGCATCTGGCCGGAGAGACCGATACCCTTCACGGCGGCAAGTTCCTTGGGGTGCTTTGCCTTCAGCCCGGCAACCGCCTCTTCCGTCGCGCGGATCCAGTGCGAGGGCTCCTGCTCCGACCAGCCGGAATGCGGGCGCGAAACGTCGAGCGAACCATTGGCCGAGCCGATGATCTTCTGATCGCCGTCGATCAACATGGCTTTGACGCCGGAGGTTCCGAGATCCAGACCCAGATACATGTGTTTCTCCCTTTGCCGTTACGGCAGATTGTCTTTTAGAAAAATGTCGAGGCGGATGCGTTCCTGCGCCTCGATGACGGCAAGCCCGTCCGCCTTCGCCTTCAGGACGCGGATAGCACTGCGCACTTCGTGCCCGGCATCCTGGTTCAGAATTGCGTCAATCGTGCCGTCGAGCAGCGCCGCGCGCGTATGGGTCGTCAGCTCGTGGGCAACGACCGTCAGCGACCGATCGACGGCCTTTTCCTTCAGCGCCCTGATCAGGCCGCGATTACCGGCACCGAGGCTGTAGACCCCGATGATATCGCCTTTCTTCGACAGCGCGTCCGCGACCAGCATATGCGCCATTTCAGGATCGTCGCGGCCTTCGATGACAGGCAGAATGGAAAGCGATGGAAACTCCGCCGCGATGACGGCGGCAAAGCCCTCGAGGCGTTCGCGATGGTCGCGCACCAGCATAGAACCGGCAAGTACCGCGATCTCTCCCTTGGCGCCTCCGAGGAACCGCCCGAGCAGCCGTGCGGCAGTACGGCCGGCAGCGATGTTGTCGACACCTGCATAGTGGTGGCGCTGCGAACCGGTGAGATCCGAAACCAGCGTGACGACGGGAATGCCGTCTTTCACCAACCGGTCGACGACATCGCGCACCTCGGGGGCGTCGGTCGCGACAAGCGCGATTCCGGCAGGCCGTTCCTCGCCAAGCTCATTCAGAACCTTGACGAGCGCCGCAGGATCGAACGCCGGCACCTCAAGCGTGCGGATCGCCGTTCGCTCCACGGACGAGCGCGCGATGGCGGCGCGCACCTCGTCGTTCAGTCCATGCATGAAGGAATTGTCGCTCGCCGGCAGGATGAAGACCAGCGGATAGGTCCGGCCCTTCGCGAGGTTTGCGGCAGCAACGTCCCTGACATAGCCGATCTCGCGAATGGCGTTCTCGACCTTCTCGCGCGTCACATGGCGCACACCCGGACGCCGGTTCAAAACCCGGTCGACGGTTGCCAGGCTGACGCCTGCCGCAGCAGCGATATCGTGGACTGTTGGCCTCATCTCTCCTCCTGATGAGACCTTTAGCTCCAAATTTGATGTACGTAAATCAAAATCTGCAAACGTTTCCGTTCACGTCAGATCTTTGTGCAAAAACAAAGGCCGACCCGGTTTCCTGGATCGGCCTTCAGCATTGATTTGAAAGACTATTCAGTGGCCGCCGCCACCGCCGCCTCCGCCCTGCGGCGCGGGCTTATCGAGCATTGCGACGCCGAGGATCATAGCGAGGAAAAGCACGGTCAACAGCAGGAAGACGTCACTGAAGGCGAGGACGACAGCCTGCTTCGTTGCCAGTCCGACCATCTGCTTGATCGCGACCGCTGCGCCATCCATGCCGTAGGTATTGAAGTTCGCTGCCATGTTGTTCATCTGGTCGATCGCGGCGGGATTTCCCCAATCGATATTCTCGCGCAACCGCTCGTAATGAACGTCCTGCCGGTTCGTCAGCACCGTGTTGATAATCGCCAGCCCCACCGCACCGCCGAGGTTGCGGGTCAGGTTGAAGAGGCCGGACGCGCCGCGCATTCGCGCTGGCGGCATGGTTCCAAGTGCGATGTTGTTGATCGGCACCATACACATCATCAGCCCGAAGCCGCGGAATATCTGCGGAATGAAGAGCTCGTAGAAATCCCAGTCCTGGGTCAGATGCGTCATGATGTAGGTACCGGCCGCGAAGCTGGCAAAGCCGATCACCATCATCAGCCGCAAGTCCATCTTCGCCGACAGCTTTCCGGCAATCGGAGCCGTAAAGAACATCGCCAGGCCCGAGACAAACATGGTCTCGCCGATCATCAGCGAATCGTAGCCGCGGATACGCCCGAGATAGACGGGATAAATGTAAGTCAGCCCGTAAAGGCCGATACCCATGACGAACGAGAACACCGAGCCGAAGGCGAAGTTCCGGTTCGTGAAAGCCCTCAGGTCGACAACCGGGAACTCCACGGTGAAGGCCCTATAAAAGAAGACGACGGCAGCAACGGCAGAGGCGATCGCGCCCATGAAGATATAGCTGTCGTTGAACCAGTCGTTGGAATTGCCCTCTTCCAGCACATACTCAAGCGCGCCGAGGAAAACGCCCATCGACAACAGGCCCCACCAATCGAACTTCTTGATCAGGGAGAATTCCGGCTTGTCGAAATCGATGAAATTCCACGTGACGATCGTCACGGCAATGCCGGGAATGATATTGACCAGGAACAGCCAGTGCCAGGAGAAAGCGTGACTGAGATAACCGCCGACGGTCGGGCCGATCGTCGGTGCGAGCGTGGCTATCAGGCCGATGATCGGCGACACGATGCTGCGCTTCGACGGCGGAAAGATCGTGAAGGCGGCTGCAAAGACCGATGGAATCATGCCGCCGCCAATGAAGCCCTGGATGGCGCGATATACAATCATCTGATCGATGCTCGTCGCCGTCGCGCAGAGCGCGCTCGCCAACGTGAAGCCGGCCGCAGAGGCCGCAAACAGATATCGCGTCGAGACGATGCGCGCCAAGGTCCCTGACAGCGGAATCATGATGACTTCGGCAATCAGATACGAGGTCTGCACCCAGCCGATCTCGTCCGAGCCGGCGCTAAGGCCTGCCTGGATTTCGGCAAGCGATGCCGACACGATCTGGATGTCGAGGATCGACATGAACATGCCAAGGACCATCGCGAAAAACGCGATGAGCTTGCGTGGGTCCATCTGGTCCGCGGCCGCCGGGGCGACCGGGACTGTTCCAACTGTTGCGCTGCCGGCCATGGGCCTACCTCGTCAGGATATTACTTGCCGGCTTCCGGCGCCGTGCGGGTGTCGACGTCGACGACGACGCTGAGGCCGGCACGCAGACGGCCGCTGTCGAGAGCGTCCTGCGGCAACGCGATACGAACCGGCACGCGCTGGATGATCTTCGTGAAGTTGCCCGTGGCGTTTTCCGGAGGCAGCAGCGAGAAGACCGAACCGGATGCCGGCGAGATAGACTCGACGGTTCCGACGATCGGATGATCGTCATAGGCATCGACATGCACGTTGACCTTCGAACCCGGAACCAGATGCTGGATCTGCGTCTCCTTGAAGTTCGCGTCGATATAGAGCTGGCGGACCGGGACGAGTGCCATCAGGCGTTGGCCGGGCGAAACGAGGTCGCCTTCTTGCACAGAACGGTTGCCGACGACACCGTCATAAGGTGCCTTCAGAATCGTGAAGGAGAGATCGCGAGCAGCCTTGTCGCGAGAAAGCTCGAGCTGGCGGATCGTGCTTTCAGCTTCGCGGCGCTGTGCCTGCAGCAGCGTGATATTCGCATGCGCGGATGCGATTGCGGCATTGCCGCCGACGAGGTTCGCCTTTGCCTGATCGAGCGCGATATTTGCAGCATCAAGGTTGGCGGTGGTACCGACCGACTTCGATTGCAGTTCGGCAGCGCGAGTCTGGGTGATCTGAGCGCCGCGAACAGTGGCTTCGAGAGCCGCCTTCTGGGCCTCCGCCTGATCCAGACTTGCCTGGCCGCCAGCAATCTGCGCATCGATGCGCTGTAGCGAGAGCTTTTCGGTTTCAAGCGAGGCGATCGCCTGATCGAGAGCCAACTTGTAGTCGCCGTCGTCGAGCGTTGCCAGAACATCGCCCGCCTTGACCTGCTGGTTGGCGACGACATTCACCTTGGCGACATAGCCGGTAACCTTCGGCGAGATCGTCGCGATGTCGCCTTCGATATAGGCATCATCAGTCGAGACAAGGAAACGACCCGTCGTCCACCAGTCGTAACCGTACCAGCCAGCGCCGGCGAGAAGCGCAAGGCCGATGATCGGCAATGCGAAGCCACGCTTTTTCTTCTGCGCGGCAGGAGCCGGCTTTGTATCGGCGGGGGCTTGCGGCGCGTGCGGTGCTTCCGCGGCAGGAACTGCTGCTTCCTGAGCCTTGCCCTCGGTCTCAGCGGTCTCGCTGACGATGCGGGCAACATTGGCTTTTGGACTGGACGACATGGACGGATACCGATAAATCGAGTGAAATTTAATCGAACCGAACGGTTCGGTTCAGTTGACATAGAGCCTTTTTACATTCATATCAAGACGTATCGAACCACCCGGTTCGATTTTATTAACGAAACGTTCGCAGATGCGAATATGGTTAAGGAGCGATGACAGAGCTTTCCGATACGCGCGCAGACGAGTCTCCTTCTACGGGCGGCCGATGGGCCGCGGGTGAAGACCCCGCAAAGCGCAAGCAAATTCTCGACGGTGCCCGCCGCGTTTTCATGAAACTCGGCTTCGATGCCGCGAGCATGAACGATGTAACGCGCGAAGCCGGGGTGTCAAAGGGAACGCTCTATGTCTACTTCGCCAACAAGGAAGAGCTTTTCACCGCAATGATGGAGAGCGAGCGGGCGGCCTTCGTCGCCAGCGTTCGCAACGCTCTGACGGAATCGAGTGACGTCGATGTGGCGCTGCACGACTTCGGCATCACCTTCATCCGCCATATCACCGACGATAAAGTCATCAATGCCATGCGCACAGTGATCGGCGTACGCGACCGCATGCCTCACCTCTGTCAGCAATTCTTCACCGGCCCGGAGAACATCAGGACGGTCTTGAAGGACTTCCTGACGAGCCAGATCGAAGCTGGACGGTTTGAGATCGACGACATCGAACTTGCCGCGCGCCAATTCCTCGAACTCTGCAGCGGAAGCTTCTTCAAACTGCGCCTGTTCGGCGATATGGACGCCCCGCCGCCGCGCGAGGAGATGGATCGCGTGGTCAACGGCGCCATCCGCGTCTTCACCGCGGCCTATGGCACCAGGAAGCAATCGTAAACACGACCGCTACGGAGCTCGAATGCTCACGACCTGACGGAAATCTCCTCGCCCATCGAGGAATAAAAGTCATCTTGCTTTCGTATATCCCCTTGCGCGCTTGCCAAGGCGAGCCGCGTCCGTACATTGCGAGCGTCAGTTTAGGTGGCGCAAGGGGATAAACGCCGATGCAAGACATCATGATGCTCGTTCAGGACCCGGCCGCTTGGGTGGCCCTCATCACCCTCGTGGTGATGGAAGTAGTCCTCGGGATCGACAACCTCATCTTCATTTCGATTCTTACCAACAAGCTGCCGCCCGAGCACCGCGAGAAGGCACGCAAGATCGGCATCGGCCTTGCGCTTGTCATGCGCCTCGCCCTTCTCGGTACCGTCGCCTGGATCGTAAAGCTCACGACGCCGGTCTTCGAACTGTTCGGCCACGGCTTCTCCTGGAAGGATATGATCCTGATCGCCGGCGGCCTCTTCCTGCTCTGGAAGGCAACCAAGGAAATTCACCACAACGTCGATCCGGTCGATCACAACGAGGATTTCATCGGGACGGCAGCGACGGCCGGCTTTACAGCCGCCATTGGCCAGATCCTTTTGCTCGATCTCGTCTTCTCCGTCGACAGCATCATCACTGCGGTAGGCATGACCCCGCACCTGCCGATCATGGTGGTCGCCGTTATCGCCGCAGTTACCGTCATGTTGGTCGCCGCAACGCCGCTTGCGAACTTCATCGAGAAGAACCCCACCATCGTCATGCTGGCCCTCGCCTTCCTGATGATGATCGGCACGACCCTGATCGCCGAAGGCATGGGCTTCCATGTGCCAAAGGGCTACGTCTACGCGGCCATGGCCTTCTCGGCGCTGGTCGAGATCCTCAACATGTTCGCCCGCAACGCGCGTCAGCGAAAGAAGTCCGGCGGACACTAGCCTTTGACCAAATCGGAGCGCGGCTGCATTTGCCGCGCTCCTAGAGCATGTCCCCCAGGCTCCAGTGATTGCTCCAACGGGCGTCGATCTCGTCATCGACATTCTGGTAGCGGATATCCGTCGATAACCTGATCCGGTTCGCAGCGCTTTGATTTGTGGTCGAGGCGTGGATCATATAGGGGCTATGCAGCACGACGTCGCCGGCCTCGTAGTCGGCAATAAGCCAGCGCGCGTCGAAACGGTCTGCCATCTCAGGAAGATCCTTGGAAACCCAACCTCCCTCGGTCATGTTGCGGTTGAAGGCACTGATCCTTTCTTCAGCAGACAGGTCGAGGCTGTTCCTGGCAAACTCCTCCTCCATGCGAACACCGATGGCATGAGATCCCTCGAGGTAGACGAGCCCGCCCATGTCGGCCGGCGTGTCGCCTATCGGTATCCAGGCGGTCACGAGCCGGCTGGTGCCGCCGCGCAGATAGACAAGATCGTAGTGAGCAGGGGTCGCTGTCGTCGTATCGGGTTGGGTAAAGCGCATGATCTTGCGTTTGTGTAGGTAGGAAATCCCGCGGAGGAACTCGTCCATGAACTGCGCAAGCCGCGGCTGCGCGCAAAAGCCTTCAAACGCGACCGAGCGGACAATCGACATGAGGATGCGGTCGGCGTAGCCACGATCCAATCCGCCAGGCGCGGACAGGCCGACAGTCGGATCTGAACCGGCTTCGATGAGACCGGCACGCGCAAGATGCGCAAAAACCCACCCGCGAAACGCATTCACCGCTTCAGGATCAAGAAAACCCTTCAACCAGACATAGCCCTGTTCGCGATAGAGCTTGCGGACCGCCTCCACGCCAATCAACGGATCGGTCGGAACGAGCGCGCCCATCCGGTTTGCAGCTGTCGACAGCACTTTCCCATTGGCGACGAGACCGGTCGCCGGCGCCAGTGCGGGCTGCTGGTCCAGGGCAAGACTTGACATTTCGATCACTCCCAAAACGAAATAGCTGCGCCAATCTCGTTCACAGAAAAGAAATTGGCCATGGACAGAAAGAATGCATGGACTTTTCGCTCATGAATGACGCCCCGATCGCTCTCTATCGGTCTCGCCCAGCAGGTGCGACGGCGCTCGCCGTCACGGGGTTTGGCCGGCAACGCATCGAAACACGCATTGCCAACCGCCGGCTGCCAGTGCACGCGGTTGTGCTTGTGGAAGCCGGGCACGGGACGGTGCAGACACCCGCGGCAGGCGTCCAGGAAATCAACGGTCCTTCGCTCTTCTGGCTGCCCGCCGGGACGCTGCATTCCTATGGACCGACCCAAGGTGAAAGCTGGGAGGAGCGATGGGCACTCTTCGAGGGCACGCTGATGGCCGATCTGATTGACCGTCGCCTGATCTCAACGGCAGCACCGGTGGTGCGGCTTCATAACCTTCGCGAGATGCTGCATCTCTTCGGCACTCTCCATTTGGACGTTGCCTCTGGCGATCCGCTCAGCCTCGCATCGGCGTCAGCGACGCTTCATCGCGTTGCCGTCCAATGCGCCCGCCAGGCAAGCACACGGAGGCACGATGTCGACGAGACCGGGGTCGAGCAGGCTATCGACGCGTTGCAGCGGCGCGCCTTCGAGCCGACCGACATGAACGCTCTTGCCGTGGAATTCGGGATGTCCCCCGCGACGTTGCGGCGGCGTTTCCAGGCCGCCGTCGGGCTGTCTCCGAAGGCCTTCCAGTTGCGCCTTCGCGTCGATCGCGCCAAGGAATTGCTGGCGGCGTCCGACCTCTCGATCGAGGCAATCTCGCACGTGGTCGGGATCGACGACGCATTCTATTTTTCGCGATTGTTTCAGGATCGCGAGAACTGTTCGCCGAGCGAGTTTCGCCGCCAGCACCGCCGATCCTAGGCCGAGGCTGATCGTGACAATGCATTCGACTGGCAAAGTCAGTGAAAACGGCTAGTTTGCTCCAAAACGCGGGGGAAGCGGTAAAATGGTGCTGGAATTGCTGGTGGCGGCTGCAGTTTTCGCCTTGCTCATGACCGCTTCCATCGGAACGATGCTGACCTACTCGAAGCTGCCGGTGCATCATCGTCAGGACGAGACCAACACCGTTGTCCGGCTGGTCGCCAACATCTTCGTCGTGATGACCTCGCTCGTTTTCGGCCTGATGATCAATTCATCAAAGAACACCTTCGCCGAGATCGACAAGAACGTTCATGCCTTCGCAACCCAGATCATCCTTCTCGACCGAACCCTGCGCACCTATGGCCTCGAAGCCAGCGACACCCGTAAGCGGCTGGAACACTATGTTGAAAAGGCCCTGACCAATCCTGCACGCGCCGCCCCCGACCCTCTGGTCAAAAGCGACCGCACGAGCGAGTTCGCGCTCAATGCCGTCGGAGACAGTCTTGCGCTGATACGGCCATCCGACCCAGGGCATGTCGCACTCTGGAACGATGCCCGCCTGCAGTACCAGAGGATGGTCGAGCAGCGATGGGTGATCGTTGAACAGTCCGAGGGCGTCATTCCAAGGCCGCTCATCAGCATGCTGACGGCGTGGCTGACCTTGATCTTTGCCAGTTTCGGCTATCGTGCGCCGAGAAACATCATTGTCGTCATGATGTTTGCAATCTCCGCGCTTCTCATCTCCCTGTCGATCTTCGTCGTGCTGGATATGGACATCCCGTTCTCTGGCTGGATCCAGATTTCCGACACGCCTCTTCGCCGCGCGCTTGCCGAACTTCAGCAATAGCAACGCCGAAAATTCCGTGCCGTCGTCAATGAGACGGCACGGCATACTGTGGACTGGGCCTAGCGAACGGCAACCGTCGGCCAGTCGATGAGATCCGCCTTGGCGCCGGCAAGCGTATCGCGGCTGCGGGAAACAACGTCGTGTGGGAAGCCAAGTGGTATGGCGCTGGCGTTATCGAGACGCCGGATCTGCTCTTCGGTGAGCGTCACGTCGAGCGCTGCGAGGTTGTCGGAAAGCTGCGCTACCGTGCGCGGCCCGATGATCGGTAGCGTGCCCTTGTGCAACACCCAGGCGATGGCGATCTGCCCCGCAGGCACACCGGTTTCCTCGGCGATTGCCAGAACCGTATCGACCGTAGCAGTTTTGCGCGCATCGCTTTCGGAGTGGATGACAGCGCCAAGCCCCTGCTGGCGGCCGGTTTCGCCCTTGCGGTACTTGCCGGTCAGCAGCCCGCCACCGAGCGGCGACCAGCCGACGGTGCCAAGTCCAAAAGCCGCCGCCATTGGCAGAAGTTCGCGTTCGGCCGTGCGCTCGACCAGGCTGTATTCCAACTGCAGAGCCGACAGCGGCGCCCAGCCGCGCAGTTCGGCAAGGGTTGCGCCTGTTGCGACCCGCCACGCCGGGAAGTCGGAAAGGCCGGCATAGAGGATCTTGCCCGAGCGGACGAGATCGTCGAAGCCGCGCATGATCTCGTCGATTGGCGTCACGGCATCGGGCATGTGTGCCCAGAGAAGATCAATGCGATCGGTGCCGAGCCGCTTCAGGCTTGCTTCCACCGACTGCACCATCGCCTTGCGGCTGTTGCCGGTGCCCTGCAGGCCCGCCTTGTAACGGTCGCCGAGCGCGAACTTGGTAGCGACGACGATGTCGTCACGGTCGGTGGCAATGAATTCGCCCAGCATCGTTTCCGACTGGCCGAATTGATACTGGTCTGCCGTGTCGACGAAGTTGCCGCCGGCGCTGCGGTAGCCATCAAATACGACCTTGGCCTCGTCACGGCTTGAACCGTAGCCCCAGCCCGTTCCGAAGTTGCCCGTACCAAGTGCCATGCTGGAGACGCGAAGGCCGGTTCGGCCAAAGATCCTGTAGCGCATTGTGATTGCCTTCCTTGCTTCCTTTACAATTTAAATGACGATCGTCATTCATTTGCATTTAAATGACGAACGTCATATAAATTGTCAAGCTCAAATGATGAGAGACTAAAATGCGTCCAACCAAGGAACAGGCGAGCCAGAACCGCCAACGCATCATCGACACCGCCGGCAGGCTGTTTCGCGAGAAGGGAATTCATGCCGTCGGCGTCGACGAAGTGATGAAGGGTGCCGGACTGACCCATGGCGGCTTTTACGGCCACTTCAAATCGAAAGGCGATCTCGCGGCCGAAGCCGTCGGCCACGCACTGCAGGAGAGCCTTCGCTCCGAGCCGGAGTACGCTACGCTCGGCGCCCTCGCAAAGAACTATCTGTCGAAGGCTCATCGCGATGCGGCCGAGAGCGGCTGCACGGTCGCGGCTCTGGGTCCTGAAATCGCCCGCCTTCCGAAAGGACAGCGCGGCGCCATCGCCGATTATGTCCGCACACGCATCGAGCAGGTCGAGCAGATCCAGGCGAAGCAGGGGGCAACGGTCGATCGCGGCAAGGCCATAGCCGATCTCTCAAGCCTTGTCGGCGCCCTCGTCATGGCGCGGGCCGTCGATGATCCCGCCCTCTCGGACGAAATTCTCGCACAGACGATCCGCGTCCTGGACGAGCAGAGTTAGGAACTTTGCACTTGGCGCGGCATTGATTAGTTCAGGAAAGCTTACAGATATCAGTACGACCGGCGCTCGCCGGCAGCCTACCCTCAAGTCGCTGGAATCGCATGACAACGCAGCAGATTCTCGCCTTCGGCGTTATCGGCCTGATGATGGCAGTCTTCATCTGGGACCGGTTTCGCTATGATCTGGTGGCCTGCTGCGCGCTGGTGCTCGCCGTGGCCGTTGGGATCGTTCCATTTGACAAGGCATTCTCGGGTTTCAGTGATGACATCGTCATCATCGTCGGCAGCGCCCTCATTGTCAGTGCCGGCGTGGCGCGCTCCGGGATCGTCGACACGGCAATCAAGCGCTTCTTTCCGAATCTGAACAACCCGCATTCGCAGCTGGCCCTTCTCCTTATCGTCGTCGCGGTTCTGTCGGCCTTCATCAAGAACATCGGCGCGCTTGCGATCATGATCCCGGTTGCCTTCCAGTTTGCCCGCAAGACCGGGAGATCCCCTTCGCTCTACCTGATGCCCATGAGCTTCGCAGCCCTCCTCGGTGGGCTGATGACCCAGATCGGCACCTCTCCGAACATCGTGGTCTCGCGGCTTCGGGGCGAAATCACCGGCGAGCCCTTTACCATGTTCGACTTCACGCCCGTTGGCGCGACGCTTACTCTGGTCGGCATCGTCTTTCTGATCTTCTTCCACTGGCTCGTTCCGGAGCGGCAGAACGAGAATCCCTCGCTCGAGGAAGCGCTGGACCTGAAGAACTACTTCTCCGAAGCAACCGTGGTCGAAGGTTCAGGCTTCGAAGGCAAGAAGCTCAACGAGATCCTGCAGCTCGGGGATGGCGAAGTGGTCGCAACCGCGATCCTGCGCGGGCATTCCCGCCTCTCGCCCTTCCCTGACATCCTGCTGAAGGCTGGCGACACGATCTTGCTGGAGGGGCGGCCCGAAGCGCTCGACCGGGTTGTCTCGAACGCTAAACTCAAGCTTGCCGGCAAGCCGATACCGGAGGCGAAGGACGAGGGAGACGTCACCTCCATTGAAGCTGTCGTCTCATCGGAATCAATGTTGATCGGTTGGTCGGCGCGCCAACTCTCGCTGTGGAACCGCCGCCGGATCAACCTCCTTGCCGTCAGCCGCCACGGCCACCGACTGACGGAGCGGTTGAGCGAAGTCACGCTGCGGGCCGGCGATGTGCTTGTGCTGCAGGGCAGTCGCCGAAACCTGCCAGCCTTCCTGCAGGAATTCTCCTGTCTTCCCCTGGCACAGCGAGACATCATGCTCGGTACGCCGCGCAGAGCCTACGTCCCGTTGATAATCCTCGCGGCGGCGATGGGTATAACGGCAGCGGGAATGGTCCCGGTTTCAATTGCCTTCTTCTGTGCCGCCCTTGCAATGGTCGTCTTCCGCGTGATTCCGCTTGCCGAGGTCTACAAGGCTGTCGACGGACCGATCCTGATCATGCTGGCGGCCCTGATCCCCGTCTCCGATACATTGCGAACGACGGGCGGCAGTGACCTGATTGCCGGATGGCTCGGCCACTTCGCGGCCCAGATGCCACCCTTCGGGGCATTGGCGCTGATCCTCCTCACCGCCATGGCGGTGACACCGTTCCTCAACAATGCCGCGACGGTCCTGGTCATGGCGCCGATCGCGGCAAGCTTCGCCCAGACACTGGGATACAGACCTGAAGCGTTCCTGATGGCGGTCGCCATTGGTGCCGGTTGCGATTTCCTGACGCCGATCGGCCACCAGTGCAATACGCTTGTCTTCGGCCCGGGCGGCTACCGCTTCAGCGATTACCCCCGTCTCGGCTTGCCGCTTTCCTTCATCATCGTCCTCGTCAGCGTGCCTGTCCTGCTCTACGTCTGGCCTGTCCATTGACGCGATCGCCCATTTTCCTTGACGCGCGCGGTCGAATATGGCCTTAAGGCCAGCCAAACGGGCAATTGACGGATCAACGGGGGCAGTGCCCTTTTCCGACCGGTTTCCTGATCCAGTTATCTGCATTCTTTCCGGCCGAACGTCGCTTTCTCAGGAAAAGCCGTCCGGCATTCATTTGACGGGCACATAAAAATGACAGCTTCCGGCGTCCGCGTCCGCATTGCTCCCTCGCCGACCGGCGAGCCGCATGTCGGCACTGCATATATCGCACTCTTCAACTATCTTTTCGCCAAGAAGAACGGCGGCGAGTTCATCCTGCGCATCGAAGACACCGATGCCACGCGCTCGACCCCGGAATTCGAGACGAAGGTATTGGACGCGCTGAAATGGTGCGGCCTTGAATGGAAGGAAGGCCCTGACATCGGCGGCCCCTACGGCCCCTACCGTCAGTCCGACCGCAAGGACATCTACACGCCTTACGGCCAGGAACTGCTCGACAAGGGCCATGCCTTCCGCTGTTTCTGCACGCCCGAGCGTCTGGAAAAGATGCGCGAAGAGCAGCGCGCCGCCGCCAAGGCGCCGAAGTATGACGGCCTTTGCCTGAAATACTCCGCCGAAGAGGTCAGCGCCAAGATGGCTGCTGGCGAAGGCTCGGTCATCCGCATGAAGATCCCGACCGAGGGCTCCTGCGACTTCACCGACGGCGTCTACGGCGATGTCAGCATTCCGTGGGATTCGGTCGACATGCAGGTCCTGATCAAGGGCGACGGCATGCCGACCTACCACATGGCGAATGTCATCGACGATCATCTGATGAAGATCACCCATGTCGCCCGCGGCGAAGAGTGGTTGGCTTCGGTACCGAAGCACATCCTGCTTTACCGCTATTTCGGTTGGGAACAGCCGGTGTTCATGCATCTGTCCCTGATGCGCAATGCCGACAAGTCGAAGCTCTCGAAGCGCAAGAACCCGACGTCGATCTCCTACTACTCCGCTCTCGGCTATATCCCCGAAGCGCTGATGAACTTCCTCGGCCTGTTCTTCGTGCAGATCGCCGAAGGCGAAGAGCTGCTTGATATGGATCAGCTTTCCGAAAAGTTCGACCCCGAGAACCTTTCCAAGGCAGGCGCCATCTTCGACATCCAGAAGCTCGACTGGCTGAACGGCCGCTGGATCCGCGAGAAGCTGTCGGAAGAAGAATTCCAGGCCCGCGTCCTCGATTGGGCGATGGAAAACGACCGTCTGAAGGCCGGCCTCCGCCTGTCGCAGTCACGCATTTCAAAGCTCGGCGAGTTGCCGGAGCTGGCAGGCTTCCTGCTGAAGTCCGATCTCGGCCTCGACCCGTCGGCCTTCGCCAAGATCAAGTCGCCGCCGGAAGAGATCCTCGAGATCCTCAACACCGTTCAGCCGGATCTCGAAAAGATCCTCGAATGGAACGTCGAGACGATCGAAGCCGAGTTGCGCGCCATTGCCGACCGCATGGGGAAGAAGCTGAAGGTCATCGTGGCGCCGCTCTTCGTTGCCGTATCAGGCTCGTCGCGCTCGCTGCCGCTCTTCGACTCGATGGCGATCCTCGGCCGCTCGGTCGTGCGCCAGAGGCTGAAATTGGCCTCTCAGGCAGTCGCCTCCCTCGTCGGCCCGAAGAACTGAACCGGACGTTTGCATCATGACTGAAAAGACCGAAACAGCGACCCTTTCCTCCGACGCGACAGAAGTCCGCGCGCAGAAGCTCAAGCTGCTGCGCGAGCAGATCG
This sequence comes from Rhizobium cauense, assembly GCF_019511525.1. Lineage (GTDB taxonomy): Bacteria > Pseudomonadota > Alphaproteobacteria > Rhizobiales > Rhizobiaceae > Rhizobium > Rhizobium cauense. The sequence continues at coordinate 25,949 of NZ_JAEUAT010000018.1, forward strand.
GCGACGTCTATCCGGCGCATTTCCACCGGACCATGACCAATGGCGAGCTGGCTGAAAAGTACAAGGATCTCGATTCCGACGTCGAGACGCAGGATGTCGTGACCGTCGCCGGCCGCGTATACTCCTCCCGCAACTCCGGCATGTTCATGGATATCCATGACGCCTCGGGCAAGATCCAGATCTTCAGCCACAAGGACGTGACGCCCGAAGAAGCTCGCAACATGCTCGGCATGATCGACATCGGTGACATCATCGGCGTGACCGGCACCGTGCGTCGCACCAAGCGCGGCGAGCTGTCGATCAACGCCCGCGAAATCACCATGCTGACCAAGTCGCTGCTTCCCATGCCGGAGAAGTGGCATGGCGTTTCCGACATCGAGATCCGCTATCGCAAACGCCACCTCGACATCATGACCAACGAGGAATCGAAGCTCCGTTTCCAGCAGCGCTCGAAGATCGTCTCCGGTATCCGTCGCTTCATGGAAAACGACGGCTTCATGGAAGTCGAAACGCCGATGCTGCACTCCGTCTATGGCGGTGCCACGGCAGACCCATTCAAGACGCACCACAACACGCTGAAGCAGGACATGTACCTGCGCATCGCGCCGGAGCTGTTCCTGAAGCGCACGCTGGTATCCGGGCTCACCGACAAAGTGTTCGAGATCAACCGCAACTTCCGCAACGAAGGCGTGTCGACCCGGCACAATCCTGAATTCACGATGATGGAATGCTACTGGGCCTATGCCGACTACGAGGACATCATGGACCTCGTGGAGCGGATGTTCGCGGAGCTGGCAACCAAGATCCACGGTTCGACAGAGTTCAGCTACGGCGACAAGCAGCTCTCCTTCAAGGGCCCGTTCAAGCGCGTGCCGATGCCCGACGCCGTCAAGGAAGTGACAGGCATCGACTTCCTCGCCATGAAAACCGATGAGGAAACCCGAACAGCCGCCAAGGCTGCCGGCTTCGCGGTCGAGAAGGACTGGACCTGGGGCGAATGCCTTGCCTTCATCTTCGAAGAGAAGGTCGAGGCGACGCTCATCCAGCCATCACACGTCACGCATTTCCCGAAGGACATCTCGCCCTTTGCCAAGGAAGTGCCGGGCGAGCCGCGCCTCGTCGAGCGCTTCGAGACCTACTGCAACGCCTGGGAACTCGGCAACGCCTTCTCCGAACTCAACGATCCGGAAGAACAGCGCCGCCGCATGGTCGAGCAGCTGGAGCAGGCGCACGCTCGTGGCGAAAAGGAAAAGCAGCTGGACGATGAATTCCTCGATGCGATCGACCAGGGCATGCCGCCCGCCGGCGGTCTCGGCATCGGCGTCGACCGCCTGATCATGCTGCTTACCAACGCTCCGTCGATCCGTGACGTCATTCTCTTCCCGGCTCGCCGCGCCAAGGCGGACTGATCCGAACCTACCGAATGCAAAAATAAAGGCGGCGGCCCGAATGGCCGGCCGCCTTTTTTCTTTTGGAGCAGTTAGTGACCGGCGGCCGGTGCGGCTTTCTCCGCTGCGGCTGCCTCAGCAGGCGCCGAACCATGTTCGCCGCCTTCCGCCGGCTTCGCATCTTCCGTCTTTTCTGCCTTCTTGCCTTCGCCCTCCCCGCCCTTGGTGGCGGCTACGGCGATCGGGTCGATGCAATCCGAATAGTCCTTGAAGGATGCGTTCAGCGCTGTGATCTCGTCTTCGGGAAGATCGACACGCTCTCCGAAGAACAACCCGTTGGCAGCAGCGGTTCCGTCGTAGTAGCGGGCCGTGTAGGTCTTGGCTTCTTCGCTCTCGAGGATGGGATCGGGGTGCGGAATATAGACGACGTCGGCGCCGATCGCGCGACCTCGAATGTCTGAGCGCAGCGTGGGTCCGTTGGTATCGAGAACCACGACCTGCACGAGATCGGGCTTCTGCGCGTCATAGATGGCCTTGGCCACGCGGAGCGCGGTTTTGACCCTCGTCATGCCGTCGGTCGGCTCGGTCTTGATATACTTACGAATCCAGACGCGGTTCTGCCTCTTGATCGTGACAAGATTGACATCTGTGCAGGAGAGGCCATTCGCCGCTTCCGCGGAAGGCCCGAGGATCTTGTCTTTGCCGATATAAAGCGCGGCACCGCCGGAGACGCCCCCGAGGAGGGCGACGCCAGCGATGATAAACACCAATTTCCGGGAAGGCCGGAAGATGCGCAGTAGGGCCTTCACGCCAACTGCTCCGCCATTAACAAGCTCCAACGCGATACGAGTGGTTTTGACGCTAGAGAAATGACGTTTCCGAATACTTAAATACGCAGCCCAAGTTTGCGTCAGTATGGGATTAGTACCAAAAAAGGTCCAAGCTTTCCCGATGCTTGCCAATGTCCTCGCGGCCATGCTCTAACGGCGCATGGCCTTCACGCTTCGCCAGATTCAATATTTTGTCGCCGTCGCCGAGCAGGGCTCGGTAACGCGGGCCGCGCAGAACCTGTCGATCTCTCAATCCTCGGTTACGGAGGCTCTCAAAGAGCTGGAAACCGACCTTGGCGTCGAGCTTTTCGAGCGTCATCCACGCGGTCTGACGATCACGCACAACGGCCACCAGTTCCTGCGCCACGCAACAAAGATCCTGGCAAGTGTTTCGGATGCCCGCACCAGCTTCTCCGGCAAGCAGAACGAATTGTCGGGCAAGCTCAACATCGGCGTCACGTCGCTGGTCGCCGGCTATGTCCTCTCCGATCTCCTGGCCCGCTATCGCCGCGCCTGCCCAGGCGTCGAAGTCAGCGCGATCGAGGACAATGGCGGCTATCTCGAACACCTGCTCGTCGGCGGCGAACTGGATGTGGCGGTCATGGTGATTTCCAACCTGCGCGACCGCATGGCCTTGCAGGCAGAAATCCTGGAGACTTCGCCCTACCGGCTGTGGCTGCCGATGGGCCACCCGCTGGTCTCCGCCGACATCATCTCCGTCGCCGACATCGCCCGCGAACCGTTGATCATGCTGACGGTCGACGAAATCGAGGAAAACACCGGCAAGCTGCTTTCGGCGCTGGGCGCGCGGCCGCATGTCGCTTTCCGCACTCGCTCGGTGGAAGCGGTCCGCAGCCTGGTCGCCACCGGCGCCGGTGTGGCGCTGCTGCCCGATCTCGTCTATCGCCCCTGGTCGCTGGAAGGTGACCGCATCGAGAGCCGCGACGTGTCCGGCTCGCTCCCCGTCGTGCAGGTCGGCATGGTCTGGCGCAAGGGCTCAAGCCTGCCGCAAGCGGCACGCGATTTCGTTGGCATCGCCGAAGCGCTGCGATCCGGTCGGCCCCGTTAAGTATTCACTCACGATATCGGAAATTCCGATATCGGCTTTCTGATAAATGAATTTGCGAAACCGGAAAATTCGGCGCACTTTTTCAACCGGGAACATAACGCCACGAAAAGTGGCACAACCGGGAGACATCAGATGAAATATCTTCTGAAAACGTGCACGGTTGCGATCGCGAGCCTGAGCTTCGTGACGCAAGTGGTAGCCGCAGAACCCTTGAAGGCGCTGGGCAAGGGCGAAGGTGCAGTCAGCATCGTGGCCTGGGCCGGCTATATCGAGCGCGGCGAGACTGACAAGAGCTACGACTGGGTCACCGCGTTCGAAAAGGAAACCGGTTGCAAGGTGTCCGTCAAGACTGCGGCGACGTCTGACGAAATGGTCTCCTTGATGAACGAAGGCGGCTTCGACCTCGTCACTGCCTCGGGCGACGCATCGCTCCGCCTGATTGCCGGCAAGCGTGTCCAGCCGATCAACACCGATCTCATTCCGAGCTTCAAGAACGTCGACAAGCGCCTGCAGAACGCCCCATGGTACACCGTGAAGGACGTTCACTACGGCGTTCCCTATCTCTGGGGACCGAACGTGCTGATGTATAATACCGACGCTTTCAAGGATAAGGCACCAACCAGCTGGAAGGTTGTGTTTGAAGAGGAAACGCTGCCTGACGGCAAGTCGAACAAGGGCCGGGTGCAGGCCTATGACGGACCGATCTATGTTGCAGACGCTGCGCTCTACCTGATGGCCCACAAGCCGGAACTCGGCATCAAGGATCCCTACGAGCTCAACGAGGACCAGTACAAGGCGGCTCTCGATCTGTTGCGCGGCCAGCGCAAGCTCGTCTCCCGCTACTGGCACGACGCGATGATCCAGATCGACGACTTCAAGAACGAAGGCGTCGTAGCCTCCGGCTCCTGGCCCTTCCAGGTTAACCTGATGCAGGCTGACAAACAGAAGATCGCATCCACCTTCCCGGAAGAAGGGACGACCGGCTGGGCCGATACCACGATGCTGCACGCTGACAGCGAACATCCGAACTGCGCCTACATGTGGATGGAGCATTCGCTGCAGGCCAAGGTCCAGGGGGATGCCGCTGCCTGGTTTGGCGCCGTTCCCTCTGTTCCGGCCGCCTGCAAGGGCAACGAGCTGATGACGGACACCGGTTGCGCCACGAACGGCTATGATCACTTCGACAAGATCAAGTTCTGGAAAACGCCGACAGCCAAGTGCACGACGCAGAGCGAATGCGTTCCCTATCATCGCTGGGTCTCTGACTACATCGGCGTAATCGGCGGAAGATAACATCGTCCGCAACCTCTCCTTCTCCCCGCCGGGGAGAAGACGCCCTGCGAGGGCAGACGAGGGGGCAACCGAGCAAAAGAGCGAACGTCAGCGCGGGGGCGCGATGACGGAACGCCGGGTTGTCCCCTCGTTCGAGCCTTCAGGGCCACCTTCTTCCCGCTGCGAAGAAGATAAAACAAACATTACATCCCGGAGCTTACCATGACCCCCGCCGTCCGTTTCCAAAAGGTCTCGCGCCATTTTGGCCAGGTCCGCGCCGTCGATAGCGTCGATCTCGAAATTGCGCCCGGCGAGTTCTTCGCCATGCTCGGCCCTTCCGGCTCCGGCAAGACGACATGCCTGCGCCTGATCGCAGGCTTCGAACAGCCGACGGGCGGTCACATCGAAATCTTTGGTGAAACGGCCGAGGGCATTCCGCCTTATCGTCGCAACGTCAACACCGTCTTCCAGGACTACGCGCTCTTCCCTCACCTCAACATCCTCGACAACGTCGCCTACGGGCTGATGGTCAAGGGTGTGGGCAAGACCGAACGCACCAAAGCGGCCGAGCAGGCGCTGGAGCTCGTGAAGCTGCCCGGCTACGGTGCACGCAAGCCCGGACAGCTGTCGGGCGGCCAGCGGCAGCGCGTGGCACTCGCCCGCGCACTCGTCAACAAGCCGAAAGTCCTTCTCCTCGACGAACCACTCGGTGCACTCGATCTGAAGCTCCGCGAACAGATGCAGGAGGAGCTGAAGAGCCTGCAGCGCGCACTCGGCATTACCTTCATCTTCGTCACCCACGATCAGGGTGAGGCGCTGTCGATGGCCGACCGCGTCGCCGTCTTTAACAATGGCGGCATCGTCCAGGAGGGCACGCCGCACGATATCTATCGCCGCCCGAAAACTCGTTTCGTCGCCGATTTTGTCGGCTCCTCCAATGTCATTGCGCCCGACCTGATGACCGCGCTCGGCGGCGAAAAACGCTGGGCGAGCCTCCGTCCTGAAGCGATCCATGTCGCGGGCGACGGCGTCGAGGCGCGCGTCGAAAATGCGAGCTTCCTGGGGGCTGCAACCCGTCTGACGGTCGCCGCCAAGGGCACGCGCCTGCACGTGATGCTGCCTGCCGGCGCCAACGTGCCTGATGTCGGCGCGCACGTCCGCCTCGCCTGGCAGTCCGTCGATGTGCACTACATGGATGACGCAGCATGACCGCCATTGCTCTGACAAAGCCGGCCGAACTGCGCGAGACGTCGATCCTGCCCGGTCGCGGCGGTTTCTTCGGCGGGCTGTCCGACGCCTTCTGGCGGCACCCGAAGCTGCTGCTTTTCTTGATGCTCACGCCGCCCCTGCTGTGGCTCGGCATCATCTATATCGGCTCGCTGATTGCGCTGCTCCTGCAGAGCTTCTTCTCGATCGACGATTTCTCCGGCCTGGTGAACTATGAGTTCACGCTGGCGACTTACGCGCAGCTCCTCAGCCCGACGAATTTCGACATCATCATCCGCACGATCATCATGGCGGCGCTGGTGACGCTGGCCTCAGCCGTCGTCGCCTTTCCGATCGCCTATTATGCAGCCCGCTATGCGCAGGGCAAATGGAAGGCGCTGTTCTATCTCGGCGTCATGCTGCCGCTGTGGTCCAGCTATCTCGTGAAGATCTATGCGTGGAAGCTCATCCTCGCGAAGGAAGGCATCCTGACCTGGATCTTCGACAAGCTGCACCTGTCCTGGCTGCTCGACGGTGTCCTCGGCCTGCCCGTCATCGGCGGCAACTCGCTGTCGGTCAGCTATCTCGGCACCTTCCTCGTCTTCGTCTATGTCTGGCTGCCTTACATGATCCTGCCGACACAGGCTGCACTTGAACGCGTGCCCGGCAACCTCATCGAGGCCTCGTCCGACCTCGGTGCAACGCCGAGCCAGACCTTCCGCACGGTTCTGTTCCCGCTGGCGCTGCCCGGCATCGTCGCCGGCTCGATCTTCACGTTCTCGCTGACACTAGGCGACTACATCATCCCGCAGATCATCGGCTCGTCGCGTCTCTTCATCGGTCAGGCGGTCTATGCCCAGCAGGGCACCGCAGGCAACGTGCCGCTCGCGGCCGCCTTCTCCGTCGTCCCGATCGTCATCATGGCCATCTATCTCTGGCTAGCCAAGAAACAGGGGGCCTTCGATGCGCTCTGATCGTTCACAGCGTTCGCCGCTGCTCCTGAAAGTCGCCGCAGCCGGTGGCCTGCTCTTCCTGCATCTGCCGATCCTTTTGATCTTCGTCTATGCCTTCACGACTGAGGAGAAGAGCTATCAATGGCCGCCCCCCGGCCTGACGACGCAATGGTTCGCCGTTGCCTGGAACCGCCCCGATGTTTGGTCGGCTCTCGGCCTGTCCGTTCAGGTCGCAAGCATCGCGACTGTAGTCGCACTGGTGCTCGGCACGCTTTGCGCCGCGGCGATCAGCCAGACGAAGTTCTTCGGCCGGGAAGCGATCTCGCTCTTGGTTATCCTGCCCATCGCCCTGCCCGGCATCATCACCGGCATCGCGCTGCGCTCCGCCTTCAGCCTCTTCGATATTCCGTTCTCGGTCTGGACGATCGTGCTTGGCCACGCGACGTTCTGCGTCGTCGTCGTCTACAACAACGCAGTCGCCCGCTTCCGCCGCACCTCCGGTTCGCTGATCGAAGCGTCGATGGATCTTGGGGCCGACGGCTTCCAGACCTTCCGCCACGTCATCCTGCCGAACATCGGCACGGCGCTTCTGGCCGGCGGCATGCTCGCCTTCGCGCTGTCCTTCGACGAGGTCATCGTCACGACGTTCACCGGTGGACAGCAATCGACGCTGCCGATCTGGATGCTCGAGGAACTCATTCGCCCGCGCCAGCGACCGGTCACCAACGTGGTCGCGATGGTCGTCGTGCTCGTCACTTTCCTGCCGATCCTGGCAGCCTACTACCTCACCCGCGACGGCGACCAGGTCGCCGGAGCCGGCAAATAAACGGACGCGGGATACCCCCCATCCCGCCCCATCAAAGACAAGGGAGAACATAATGGACACCGCGATGCTGATTGGAGCCCGCTTCGAAGCGGGCACGGAAACGGAAGAGCACATCCTGAACCCGAAGACGGGCGAGACCGTGCTCGACCTGCCGGAAGCCTCGCTTGCTCAGATCGACGCAGCCGTGGACGCCGCAGAAGGCGCGTTCAAGCACTGGTCGCAGACGACGCCTGGCGAGCGCTCCAGCTACCTCCTGAAGATTGCCGACGCGATCGAGAAGGATGCCGCGGGCTTTGCAGCACTGGAAGCGCTGAACTGCGGCAAGCCGATCAACGCCGTGCTCAATGACGAGATCCCCGCGATCGTCGATTGCTACCGCTTCTTCGCCGGCGCGGTGCGCAATCTGCACGGCCCGGTCGCCGGCGAATACCTGCCCGGCCACACCTCGATGATCCGCCGCGACGCCGTCGGCATCGTCGGGTCGATCGCGCCCTGGAACTACCCGCTGATGATGATGGCCTGGAAGCTGGCGCCGGCGATCGCGGGCGGCAACACCGTCGTCTTCAAGCCCTCGGAACAGACGCCGTTGACGGCTCTGAAGATGGCGAAGCTGCTCTCCGAAATCCTGCCTGAAGGCGTCGTCAACGTCATTCTCGGCCGAGGTGAAAGCGTCGGCAATGCACTGATCAACCACCCGAAGATCTCGATGCTGTCGATCACCGGCGACGTCGCGACCGGCAAGAAGGTGCTGCAGGCCGCCGCCAAGACCGTGAAGCGCACGCATCTGGAACTCGGCGGCAAGGCCCCAGTCATTGTCTTCGACGACGCCGATATCGATGCCGTCGTCGCGGGCATCCGCACCTTCGGCTACTACAATGCCGGCCAGGATTGCACCGCCGCCTGCCGCATCTATGCCGACGCGAAGGTCTACGACAAGTTCGTCGCCGACCTCTCTTCGGCGGTTTCCTCGATCAAGTTCAACCAGCAGGATGACACCGAAAACGAAATCGGCCCGCTGATCTCCAAGCGCCAGCGTGACCGCGTCGAAAGCTTCGTCGCCCGTGCCGGCGAACACAAGCACATGGAGATCACCACCGGCGGCAAGACATCAGGCGACAGGGGTTTCTTCTACACTCCAACGGTCATCGCGGGAGCCACTCAGGAAGACGAGATCGTCCGCCGCGAGGTCTTCGGTCCCGTCGTATCGGTGACCCGCTTCACGGATGTCGAGGATGCCGTCACATGGGCAAACGACAGCGACTATGGCCTCGCCTCGTCGGTCTGGACCAAGGACATCAGCCGCGGCATGAAGACCGCCGCTCGCCTGCAGTACGGCTGCACCTGGATCAACACCCACTTCATGCTCACCAACGAGATGCCGCATGGCGGCCTGAAACAATCAGGCTATGGCAAGGACATGTCCGTCTACGCGCTGGAAGACTACACCGCCGTTCGCCACGTGATGATCAACCACGGTTGATCCGCGAGCCGGGCCCGATGTAACCGACAACGAACCCACGGCGCTCTCGGGAGAGGGCGCCGTTGGCCTGAGCCGATTGCAGAGACCGCAATGGAACAAATTTCCTCGCACCGCGTCATCTAGACGATGAACAAAGAGGAAAAAATCCATGCTTAAATGGGCGCTTATATTCTTCGTTATTTCGCTGATTGCCGGCTTCTTCGGTTTTTCCGGCATATCCGCCGCCACCGCGACGATTGCCCGCGTTCTCTTCGGCATCGCACTGGTGATCTTCCTGATCTTCCTGATCCTGGCGCTCATGGCCGGCAATGCGGTGCTTTAGCCCGCGCGCTGAGCAGCAAAGAGGTGCACCGAATCCCTGAAGCCCTTCAGGGACACGGCCCCTAGGTCCTGGAAGGAAAGCTTGCGCGTCGACACTTCGGCCGCAGCGCGGGTATTGAAGCAAACGAGTGTCTGGGAAGGTCCCGCCAGAGCCGAAACGCGCGCAGCAAGGTTGACCGTACGCCCGAAAATATCGCCGTCGCGCGGGACGACCTGCCCCGTTGCCACGCCAACACGCACGGGTGGCAACTCGTCTGTGCGGCTCTGCTCCACCAGCGAGATCGATGCTTCGACCGCTGAGGCTGCGTCCGGAAACAGCATCATCACGCCGTCTCCCAGTGGCTTGATGATGCGCCCGTCGAACCGACGTGAAAGGCGCTGTGCGATCGCCTCGAACCGTGCAGCCTTTTCCGCGGCTGGTGCATCGCCGATCTCCTGCGTCAGCCCCGTGAAGCCGGAAAGATCGGCGAAGGCGACCGCCGGCAGGCTCGCTTCGTCACCAGGTTCCAGGCCGTGCTCCCGCAGTGCATCCTGCAGCCTTCCGACGATATTGTCGAAAACCGCTTCTTCCAGCATTCGCCGCTGCAGCACGAAAAGTATTCGGAAGCCGATCCTCTGCAGCGCCAGCCGCTTGGCAGCAGAGATCTCCAGAAGCTTGTGGTAGCTCAGCCCGGCATTCAGCATCGGCTCCTCGACCTCGCCGCGAAAGAGGTCGCGCATCGTATCGACACAGCGGCGAACCGAGTGCCCGAAGACGCGCAGCACGCGTTCCATGCCGGCCGCCGAGGCCCCGAGCTGCGTACACTCCGCCACAAGCCGGATGAACTCCACATCGTCTTCGCGAAGCAACTGATCGGCCTCCAGAAGCGGCAGGCTGGCATTCGCCCTCAGAGCATTCAACGCGTCGAGATCGAGATGTTCCGCCGTCACCTCGGCCGAGACTGTTGCCTCGGTCATCGCGACCGGCTCGAACATCAGCTGGCTGGCAAACTCGAACGAGAATATCTGCCGTTTCAAGCCCTCGGCCAGTACATCGAGGCCAATACCCGCATCCCGCAGCGCGAGGATCAGCCGAAGCCGGCTGACGTCACTCGGCTGATAGCCGGCGTCTCCAGGGACAATGATCCGCAGTCGCTCGAAATCGCCCAGACTGGCATCGTCGCAGCCTGCGAGTACCAACAATTTTTCACGCGGCAACGCTTCCATGACAGCAACCTTTGGACGCCGAGATTGCTTCATACATCAGATCAACGCGCCCCTCCACGCAGCCAAAGGGGTTAGAGCAAGCTCGCGCCGACATTGATCGCAAGCGCCAGGATCGTGGTGTTGAACAGGAACGACAGGACGGAATGCAGGAGAGTGAGCTTGCGCATGGTTACCGTCGTCGTTGCAACGTCGGCCGTCTGTGACGCGACGCCTATGGTAAAGGAATAGTAGAGGAAATCCCAGTAGCCGGGCTCTTCGATATCCTCGGGAAATTTCAGTCCTTCCCCCTTTGCCTCCCCGCCATAAAAGCGATGCGCGTAGTGCACGGTAAACAGCGTATGCAGGAAAGCCCAGGAAATCAGAATCGTGGCGACCGCGCCGAGCGCACGCGCCAGGGCCACGCCCGCTTCAGCCTCCCTGGCTGTATGAAGCTCGATCGCGATGCCGGCAATGCTGGCGAGCGCAGCGGCAATCGAAAGCGCGAGAAGAATGACGTCGGAGAAATCGAGATCCTCCGCCCGCTTGCGAATACTGGCGACGCTGGCGCGCAGCATCCGGTGCCACGTGAACACCGTAAAGACGACAGCGCTGACGTTCCAGGCAACGATCAGGTTTTCAGGATTGACCTCTCGGCTGGTCAGCAACAAGAACGTAACCAGGCCCGCCACCAAGGCAACGAAGAAGACCATGTGCCTGCGAACCTGCTCCATAAGCTGACTTTCCCGACGCCTACCATTGCAAACTTATCTTTGATATCAGCTTGATGGCGGCGGGAGCAATATCGCCTCAGCCCGTCCAGCCGCCATCCACGACATGGATCTGCCCGGTCGTGAAGCCCGCCTCGTCTCCGGCGAGATAGGTGACGAGTGCCGCGATTTCCTCAGGCGTCGCAATCCGCCCCATCGGCTGGCGGGCAATGAAATCCTTCATGGCCTTTTCGTAGTCGCCGGTGGCGCGCAGACGATCGTGCAGGGAAGGACTGTCGACCGTGCCGGGGCAGATCGCGTTGGCGCGGATACCCTTGGCGACAAAGTCAGAGGCGATCGATTTCGTCAGGCCGATCACGGCGGCCTTCGAAGCGCTGTAGGCGAAGCGATTGGGAACGCCCTTCACGCTTGATGCGACCGAGGCCATGTTGACGATCGATCCCTTGCCCTTTCCCAGCATCCCGGGAAGGAAGGTACGGCAGGTCGTATACATCGCCTTGGCGTTCAGGTTGAAAGAGAAATCCCAGTCCTTTTCCTCGCATTCAAGGATCGAACCGGCGTGAACGAAACCCGCGCAATTGAAAAGAACATCGATCGGGCCGATCTCGGCTGCGAAGGCGCGGACGGCATCGCCATCAAGAACATTGAGAACACGTTTCTCGGCGCCTTCCAGCGTGGAAAGCGTCTTTTCGTTGATATCGGTCGCATAGACATGCGCGCCGAGCGAAAGAAAGCGCTCGGCGCTCGCCCTGCCGATACCCTGACCCGCCGCCGTGATGACGACTTTCTTTCCTTCCAGACCGTGGCTCATGCGTCCTCCAAAACTCCAGCGCTTGCAGCGCATTCATTCATATGCAAACAATATATTCAAACCGGCGTCAACCTGCGGAAAAGAGGGCGGCGCGCCGAGGAAACCCTAATCGATCCCGTGCCGGCCGGCATGGAAAATTTGCTCACCAATGCCCCAGCGGGCGAGATGCCGCAGTTCGGCGGCGGATAGCATGGCATGAATGGGAGGAACCGCATGCTCTTTGATACACACCTGCACATCCTCGATCGGCAGGCGCTCGATTATCCCTGGCTTTCCGGTGCGGGTGACCTCAATCGCGACAGTCTTTACGAGGACTATTCAAGGGATGCGCTGCGGTGCGGAATTTCCAACGTCCTGCACATGGAAGTGGATGTGGCACCCGATCGCATGGAGGACGAGACCAATTACATCAGGCAGATAAGCCGCCGCCCCTCGAGCCTCGTACGCGGGGTGATCGCCGCCTGCCGGCCGGAGGAAGACGGGTTCGCAGCCTATCTCGAGCGGTCGCTTGCCGATCCTTTCGTCAAGGGCTTTCGCCGCGTCCTGCATGTGGCGCCTGATGACACGGCCGCGCGGCCAATTTTCCGAGAGAACATCAAGCGGCTGTCCGGCACGCGCATGACCTTCGATCTCTGTGCCTTCCCGCACCAGTTCGAAACGGTTCTCGCACTTGTCGATCATTGCCCGGACGTCCGCTTCATCCTCGACCATTGCGCCAACCCGCCGATCAAAGACGGCATGAGCGAAATCTGGCGCAAGGGCATCACGGCATTCTCCCGACGCTCCAACGTGACCGCGAAGGTTTCCGGTGTCATCGCTTATGGTGATCTGGAAAACTGGTCGGTCGATAGCCTTCGCCCCTATGTCGAGCACACGATCGAGAGTTTCGGCTGGGATCGCGTCGTCTGGGGCAGCGACTGGCCGGTCTGCACGCTGGGCGGCGGGCTCACGCCCTGGGTTGCCGCCACTCACGCGCTGACGGCAGGCTGCGGCGCGGAGGAGCGAGACAAGCTTTACCAAGCCAACGCCAAGCGCATCTGGTCGATGTGAAAGAAAAAAGGGCGGCGCCGATGGCGTCGCCCTTTCCGTTATAACTCTCGCGGACGTTAAGCGGCTGCGAGCTGCAGTTCCTTCTGAACATTGCTGCGGAGCGTGCCGAGGTCCTTGGCGAAAGCGCGGATGCCTTCGGCAAGCTTTTCGGTTGCCATCGCGTCTTCGTTCATCATCCAGCGGAAGGTCTTTTCGTCGACCTTGATCTTCGGGGCAGGCTTCGTCACGTCAGGCGACAGCTTGCGCTCGAGCTTGCCCTGATCGTTGGAAAGCTCATCGAGCAGATTCGGCGCAATCGTCAGGCGATCGCAACCAGCCAGCGCTTCGATTTCGCCAGCGCTGCGGAACGACGCGCCCATGACGATCGTCTTGATGTCGTTGGACTTGTAGTAGTTGTAGATGTCGCGGACGGAGATAACGCCCGGATCTTCCTCAGGCGTGAATTCTTTGCCCGTCGACTTCTTGTACCAGTCGAGGATGCGGCCGACGAAGGGCGAGATCAGGAATACCTTCGCATCCGCGCAGGCAACGGCCTGAGCCTTGGAGAACAGAAGCGTCAGATTGCAATCGATGCCTTCCTTCTGCAGGATTTCGGCGGCACGGATGCCTTCCCACGTCGAGGCGAGCTTGATCAGGATGCGGTCGCGCTCGATGCCGCGCTCCTTGTAGGCTGCGATGATCGCACGGGCCTTGGCAAGCGAGGCTTCGGTGTCGAACGAAAGGTCGGCATCGACTTCGGTCGAAACGCGGCCAGGAACGAGTTTAACCAGAGCAGCACCGACGGAGATCGCCAGACGATCGGCAACAGCCGCAGAAACGGCATCCGGATTGCCACCCTGCTTCTTACCCCAGGCAACAGCTTCCTTGATCGCGTCTGCGAACATCGGCGTACCGAGTGCCTTCAGCACGATGCTTGGGTTCGTAGTGCAATCGACCGGCTTCAGACGGGCTACGGCCTCGATGTCACCGGTATCGGCAACGACGGTGGTGATCTCGCGGAGTTGGTCAAGCTTGGATGTCATGGTCAGTGGTCCTTTTGACTTGAGCTGCGAGCCGGCACGAACATCGCCCGGCAAATCTTTCTACGAACAAGCGGTATTGTTCATTTGGGCCGCGGCGCAAATGCCGATCGAAACTAGCCCTGCCCGCACATTGCCTCCTCGGACGCCCGAGGCGTCGTCTTCGCGGCGACTATCACTATTCCCGACCAGATATGTCAAGGACATTTGTGCATTTCAATTGACATAAGTGTCACACCCGGCATTATCGGGTGGAACAAGGAACCGGTCCTGGCTTGATGATAGATCTAGGGCGCAATTCGCTCCGGAGGAGATGTGGTCAAGCTCAAACGCGGCACTCACACGGCTTATTCTGAAGCATCATCCCTCAGGCTGCGGGCGGCCTGGCTCTATTACAATCAGGGACTGACGCAGAAGGATGTTGCCGAACAGCTCGGAATCAGCCGCACAACGGTGATCCGCCTGCTGGATGAGGCGATGAAGCGCAGCGAAGTTCAGATCTGGATCAACGACTCGATCGGCGATTGCGTCGAACTGTCGGTCAAATTGGAGCGCGCCTACGGCCTCGACGAGGCGATCGTCGTGCCGGCGCCCGCCCACCCCGACGCCAATTCACTGGCCAAGAGCGTCGGGCTTGCGCTCGGACAGTTTCTCTCGGAAGCCATTCCCGACGATTACACGATCGGCGTCGGCTGGGGACGGACCATGACGGCCTCGCTTTCCAGCTTCCGACCGCCTCGCCGCGACAACTGCAAGGTCGTTTCCCTGCTCGGCGGCGTCGTTGCCGTCCACCAGACGAACCCGATCGACTATACATGGCGGCTCGCGAGCCAGCTCGGCGCGGAATGCTACATGTTCCTCGCGCCGCTGCTGGTGGACTCGACCGAGACAAAGCGAAACCTCATCGAAAAATGCGGACTCGATACGATCTATCGGCTGGCTGAAGCGCTAGATCTCGCAATCGTCAGCTGCGGCGACATCGGCCCGCACTCGACCTCGCTGTCGGAGGGATGGATCTCGAAAGCCGAGCTGCAGCAGCTGATCGACGCCGGCTGCGTCTGCGACACGATGTTCAACTTCCTCGACAGGGACGGCAACACGATCGATCACTCGATCAATAGTCGCGTCATGTCGGTGGACCTCGATACCTTGAAGAAGGCCAGGCATATCGTGTTGTCATCCGGCGGCGCGCATCGTGCCGTGGCAATCCGGGCCACGATCAAGCGGATCGGCTGCAACACGCTGATTACCGACGAGAGCGCCGCCAAGGCGCTGCTGGAGCTCGCGGAGGTGGCCTAACGTCCATTCGTTACCGCAGCTGGCACAGGCGCGACAATTGCGACTGCGCCCAGTTGCGCCCGAAATCCTGGGTATCTGGCAAGCCCGATAGAAGGCTCCCTATCTCGCCATCGATTTCGATGTGGGTGTCCGTGATCCTGCACGCCCCCACGTCAAGGGAAACGGTGGCCACGACCTTCCCCTCCACCGGAGCCATCTGGAAGAGTGCATCCTCGCCGGTCTCGCAAGTCAAAAGCGCTGTCGCCTTGATCGATGCAAGACTGTCCCCCGTCGAACAAACATCTGCAGACACAACCTTGAAACTGCTGGTGCGGTTCGGCCCCACGGGGAGTTGCTCGCACAACTGCGCGGTCGATATCGCCCGCGCCACATCCGGCCATTGCGGGCTGCTCATCGCTGATTTGCAGTTTGCCCAAGTTGGGGCAACCGACATCGCGAGCAAGCTAACGGCGATGCCTGCGATCTTGCACGGCTTGTCTCCAGGGTTCATTTCCGCCTCCTCGAGTCCCAGCCGCGAGATGAAATCCGCGATTCCTGAGTTTTTGATGGCAGGGCTCCCAGAGAACGAAGCGTATCCACAGGTCGGATAGATCGGCCGCCGCGATTAGGCGTGCGCTGCTTCCCAACCAAGCATGGCACGTTTGCGGGTCAGGCCCCAATGATACCCCGTCAGCGCTCCGCCTTTGCCAAGCGCACGATGGCAAGGAACCACAAAGGAAATCGGATTCGCGCCAACCGCCGCGCCGACCGCACGCATTGCTTTCGGTCGACCGATATCGTTGGCGATATCGCTGTAGGTGACGGCCTTGCCGAAGGGGATCTTCAAAAGGCTTTCCCATACCTGCACCTGGAAATCGGTGCCGATCAAAACAACGCGCAGCGGCTGATCGCCGGTCCAGCGGCCCGGCTCGAATATCCGCACGGCATAGGGGGCCGTTGCCTCCGCATCCTCTACATAATTCGCATTCGGCCACCGGCATGTCATGTCTTCGAGGCAGGCGGACTCGTCTCCGATGTCGCTGAAGGCAAGCCCCGCGAGGCCGCGGTCGGTCGCCATGACCAGCGCGACACCGAACGGTGACGAATGGAAGCCATATCGGATCGTCAAGCCGCCGCCTCTGGCCTTCCATTCCCCCGGCGACATCGCCTCATGGGTCACGAAGAGATCGTGCAGACGGCTGGGACCGGAAAGGCCGACCTCGATCGACGTTTCCAGCAATGGCATCGCTTCTTCGCGTAGAAGCCGCTTGGCGTGATCGAGGGTGACCGCCTGCAGAAAAGCCTTCGGAGACAGGCCCGCCCAACGCGTAAACGTCTTTTGCAGCTGCGTTGGAGATTGGTTCAGCCGCGCCGCGATCGTTTCGAGCGAAGGCTGGTCGCGGTAGTCCTCGGTGATGAGTTCGATCACCTGTCGGACGGTCCCGTAGTCTGAGCCGTCGGGCGTGATGTCTTTGTTCAGCTTGGCTACCATGTTCATGATCTTTCTCCTTGTACCAAGGAGATAGTCAAGTGAGGTTGTGCAAACCACCCGATTCTTGCCGTCGGTCAAATCCGTTGCTTGACGGTGGCAAGCGCCCGCCTGAAAGCCTTGGCGAAGCTCTCGCGGTCATCCGGATTGAGAAAGGAACCGACGTCCGTCCCCCTTCCTTCCCCGGAAATATGCATCGACAGAATGCCGATTTCCTCATGGCGACGGACGAAGAAGCGGGTCCAGAAAGGATTGAAGTGATGTTCGACCATCCGACCGGAAGGCGCGAACTTCCGGACGGAGATATCGGTGCGTGACACGATCACTTCTTCCCGTGCACGACCCGAACGGTAGTTTAGCCAGAAAGCGCCGTAGAGTAGCAGAAAGTCCAACCCGAAAAAGAAGCCGATCGGCCACGCGCCGGTCGCCACGAAGAACATGCCGTAGAGGCCGCATACCACGCCGCTCAGGAGCAGCAACACCTTGAAGCCCTTGCGACCGAGAGACCGGTATGGAAAGAGCTCGGCGGCAAAAACAGGTTGGTCGTTGGCTTGATCGGCGTTGCTTTCCATCATGGCTGCCAAGTATAGATTTTCCATGCCAGCTCCGAAACTCAAATCATCAGCCACATCGTCGCAGACCTCAAAAGTGATCGTTCGCCGCAAGAAGCCGGCAACCGTTCGCTCGGCCTATTCCGAAGCCGAGCGCGAGGAAATATTCCGACGATTTTCGGTCCAGCGCCCCGAACCGAAGGGCGAGTTGGAGCATACGAACCCGTTCACGCTGGTCGTTGCCGTGGCCCTTTCAGCCCAAGCGACGGACGCCGGCGTCAACAAGGCGACCCGGGCGCTGTTCAAAATCGCCGACACGCCGGAAAAGATGCTGTCGCTCGGCGAGGAGAAGGTCCGCGACTACATCAAGACGATTGGCCTCTATCGCAACAAGGCAAAGAACGTGATCGCTCTCTCGCAGATGCTGGTCGACAACTTCGGCGGCGTCGTGCCGCAAACGCGAGAGGAACTGGTGACGCTGCCGGGTGTAGGGCGCAAGACCGCCAACGTCGTCCTCTCCATGGCCTTCGGTCAGGCGACGATGGCAGTGGACACCCACATTTTCCGCATCGCCAACCGCATCAAACTGGCGCCTGGCAAGACACCCGATGAGGTCGAGGAGCGCCTGATGAAGGTGGTGCCGAAACACTACCTCTACCACGCCCACCACTGGCTGATCCTGCATGGTCGCTACACCTGCAAGGCCCGTAAACCGGAGTGTGAGCGCTGCGTCATCGCGGACATCTGCAAGTCGCCGGAAAAGACTTGGGATGTGCCGGCGCCATTGATTGAACTACCGCCGCAGGTGATCGGCGAGGCTGTCGAGTAAAGCGGCAATAGCACGCTCATAGTCGCTGCGGCTCTCACCGGCATCAATGGCGATCGCGGCACGGTCGAAAGCTGCCGAAAGGAGCCGCGTGATCGGTAGCAGCATCGGCCCCGCGCCCGGAAGGTAGGCCTCGAGGCCGCGTTGAAGCGTCGTTTCGGCATTCTCTTGATCTATGGCACTGGTATCGGAGAGGCCGAGAACGGCGGGCGCCTCAAGCAGCATCAACTTCGTCCGGCCCTCCTGCGCCATTGCATCGAAATAGGCCGAGCCGCCATCCAGCAAGGCCTCCCGCGGCGTCAGGCGGTTCGGTGTGCGCGCTTCGATTGCCTCGGCAACTGCCATTGCCTCACGTTCGATCACCGCACGAAACAGCGCCTTCTTGTCCTCGAAATGATGGTAAAGCGCACCGCGCGTGACGCCCGCAGCAGCAACAATATCTGGCGTCGCAGTGTCGGCGTAGCCTTTTTCCACGAAGAGCGCTCGAGCAGAATCGAGCAGGGTCTGCCTTGTCTGTTCTGTCCGCTCACGGTTGCTTCTGCTCATGGCACCTCTTTACATACAAACTGTATGTATGTTATCTATCAAAACATACATAGTGTACGTAAAAACCGATTGGAGGAAAAGAGATGAAATCGACCAGCTACTATCCTGTGATCATGACCGACCGGGTTCGGGACACGGCGGACTTCTATTGCCGGCATTTTCGCTTCAAGCCGCTTTTCGAAAGTGATTGGTATTTCCACCTGCAGTCGTTGGAGGACGACCACGTCACTCTCGCTATTCTCGACGGCAATCACGAAACGATCCCGCTGATTGCCCGCGGAAAGGTTTCCGGCCTGCTGCTGAACTTCGAAGTGGACGATGTCGACAGCATCTACGAAGAAAACCTCAACGCCGGACTGCCTATCCTCAAGCCGATCTGCGACGAGGATTTCGGCCAGCGACACTTCATCACCGCCGATCCGAACGGTGTGCTGATCGACATCATCAAGCCGATACCGCCAACTGCGGAATACGCCGAAATGTACGAGGCTTCGGCTCTACCGACCTGATATCGGGCCACGAAGGCCCGCGTCCTCTCCAGAAATGAGCTTGTGCAGGTGCACCATAAGCCCCGCAGCGAAGAGCGGTGTCAGCAGATTGACGATCGGGATGGCAAGGAACGCAGCGATGACAAGGCCTGCGAGGAAGACCGTTGCGGCATGCTTGGCGCGGAATGACCGCGCCTCCTGCGGCGAGCGGAAGCGCATGGCGGCAAACTCGAAGAACTCCCGGCCGAGCAGGTAGCCGTTGACCAGGAAAAAGGCGATCAGGTTGACGCCTGGCACAAAGAGCAGGAAGAGCGCGACGATATTGCCGGCAATGACGACGCCGAGAAACTTGATCGAGCTCGCAATCGCCGGACCCAGCGGCATCGCCGTGCCAGGCGGATCCGAGGGATAGTCCCGTTTCTCGACAACCTCGGCCACATCATCGAGAAACAGGCCGGCAATCAGTGCCGTCACCGGCGACAGCAACAACGCCAATCCAAGCGCAAGCCCAATGCCGGCGGCAATCGCAAAGACAAAACCCAGCCAGCCCGCCCAATCCGGCATCGCCGGAAAGAAACTGGCAAGCCAGGGGAAGACGAACGACATGAATGCGCTGCGCAGCAGCAGCCAGAACCCGACGAGAACCAGAAGCGTGAGGCCCAGGACCTTCCAAAAGACCGACCGCGTCTCCGCCGCAAAAAGATTGATGAGGGAAAGGCGAGCGGCCTGAAAGATCATTATGAGGTCTCCGGTTGCATCAACCATGTAGGAATCTGAACTTTGAACGGCAAGGCTGAAATAAATTCGGCGGACTGACCCAAAACTTGTCGAAAATGCTATGTTAAGATATAGTAATTTATCATCCAAGATTGCTTGATCCTGAGACGCAGCTTCCGGAATAGTTGAAAAACGACAAGGGTTGCCCTGCATATCCGCGAAACGCTTCCGGGAAGACCAGGACGGCTAACGTGGAAGATTTTGTTCAGAAGCTTCGCCAATATGCCAAGTCCGGCACCCCGGCCGAACGGCGAATCGCGAAATATTTCTCAGAGCATCTGAACGACCTGCCATTCGAAACCGCTGCCTCTGTCGCCGACCGTCTCGACCTGAGCCCCATGACGGTGGGCCGCTTTCTTCGCGCGCTCGGCTATCAGGGGCTCGACAGCGTCAAGGTTCACATTCGCGAGACGAGCGCCATCTCCCCGACACAGATGCAGGCATCGCTGACAGAGCTGCAGACGGACGCTTCCGCCGGCAAGCCGCTCGCGGTGCTTGTCTCGGAACAGATCCAGGCGCTGCACCACATCTATCATCTGACGGGCCAGCCACAGTGGAGCGAAGCGGTGTCGATGATATCGGCCGCGCGGGAGGTTTTCATCGCCACGCACGCGAGTCTTTCCGGGTTCTCATCTCACTTCGCCCAGCGCCTGACGCTCGCGCGCGACGGCGTTCGTGCCCTTGATGGAACAGGCAGCCGCTTTGCCGAGCTCTTTGCGCGGATCGATGGCACTGACGCCCTACTTATTGTGATCGACAGCAAACGCTTCCGCAGGGCCCGCCTGCTGGCGCGCACGGCCCGACGCTACGGGTACAAGGTAATCCTGATCACCGCGCAAGGTGCCAATTGGATCCCGGACCAGGCAAATCTTGCGCTTGCCCTGCCTCCGACCCGCACCGACAATGGTGACAATCTGCCACCGCTAATGGCGCTGCTCGACTGTCTATCGGAAGCCGTCACCGCGGCCGCTGGCGAGGAGGCAGCGGCTCGCATACGTCGTATGGCGGAATTCGGCAGCCTGCTTGGAGAGGGCGGAAACCGCTAGAGCCTACGCCATCGCCTCGAGCTCGGCACGGTGACGATACATCGCAAGCAGCCTGCGATAGTCGCGGTCGTAAAAGTCCCGCTTGGCGGCATTCGGCAGCCACTCTTCGCCGCCGGGATACATTGCCGATCCTGCCTCTGCGAGATCGCCATAAAGCCCACAGGCAACAGAAGCCGCCATGGCCGTGCCGAGAAGTACCGCCTCGTTCATCTTCGGCACCACGATCCTGCAGCCCGTCGCATCCGAATAAAGCTCCATCAGCACCGGATTCTTGACGTGCCCGCCGGCAACATGCAGCGTGTCGGGTACATACCCATACTCTCTCATCCGCTCGAGGATATGGCGAATGCCGAGCGCAATAGCTACGGCGGCGCGCCAGTAAAGTGCGCAGAGCCCGTCGAACGAAGTATCTAGTGTCAGCCCGCTGATCGCGCCGACGGCATGCGGATCGGCAAGCGGCGAACGGTTGCCGTGAAAATCAGGCAGGACGAAGATGCGCGCGCCGAAGTCATCTCCCTCCTCCGCGCGAAGCTGCGCAATCCGGACGGCAATCTTCTGATGCAGCGCTGCTGTCGGCTCGCCGCCAGCAGCGTGCATCCGCACAATGTGATCGAGCAGCGCTCCGGTTGCCGACTGCCCGGCTTCCGCCAGCCAGGACTCAGGTAGCACCGCCTCGTAGTATGGCCCCCACATGCCATGGCTCGGCTTGCGCTCGCGCGAGAACGACACGATGCAGCTCGACGTGCCGGCGATGAGCGCCAACTGACGCTCCAGGCCGCGAGCATCGTGCGCCTCGCCGCCGAGCGTTCCGAGCGCCCCGGCATAAGCATCGATCATGCCGGCCGAAACATGGCACGCCGTCGTCAATCCAAGTGCCGAGGCGGCCTCCTGCGTCAGCGTCCCGACGCTTTTCCCGACAGGAACCGTTTCCTCTGGCAGCCGCCCACGCTCCAGCAGATCGTCGAGCCCGATCTGCTCCAGAAAGTCCTTCTGCCAACCCTGATCCCGATGCGCGAGATAGTTCCACTTGGCCGTCAGCGTGCAGCGCGAGCGAGCCAACGCGCCGGTCGCCTTCCAAGTCATGAAATCGGCAAGGTCGAAAAGGTAGCCGGTGTTCATCCAGGTCCCGGGCAGTCGCTTCTTCAACCACATCAGCTTCGGCATTTCCATTTCCGGCGACATGAAATGCCCGGAATGCTCCAGGACGGGGTGCTTGGTCGCCGTACAGAAATCCGCTTCCTTCAGCGCCCGGTGATCGAGCCAGACGATGGTGTCGAAGCGACGCTCCCCACCAGTGGAGACACTGATCTGCCCTCCGTCGACATCACGCACCACGAGCGAACAGGTGGCATCGAAGCCAATCGCACCGACCGACGCCGGCTCGACCCCCGATTGCTCCGTTGCCTTGCGCACGGCAATGCAGACCGCCGACCAGATGTCTTCTGAATCGTGCTCGGCGTGATTTTCACGCGGCCTGTTCATGATGATCGGGTGTTCGGCCTTGCCCAGCAGCCCGCCGTTAGCGTCGAAGACGCCGGCGCGCGCACTGCCCGTGCCGATATCGACCGCAACCACATGCTGAGGCATTAAAGGTGCATCCCGTCCCGCTTATGTTTTCGGACAAGGTGTATTAAATCCGGCATGACGTCAAACACAGCCTCCGGAGAAAGCCGGTCGAGCTCAGCGCGGTAGCCAGAGAAATTGGCGTGCGAGCCGCCCGTGAAAGCAAACACCGTCATGCCTGCCGCCTTCGCAGCCTGGATGCCGGCCGGGCTATCCTCGATGACCACGCAATTGGCAGGGTCGACATTCATTTCGTGTGCCGCATGCAGGAATAGATCGGGCGCCGGCTTGCCATTCTTGACCATCGTCGCGCTGAAGATGTCAGGCAGCCGATCAATCAGGCCCGTGACAGTCAGCGACAGGCGGATGCGCTCGACTTGGCTCGACGATGCGACACAGCAGGGGATGCCGAGCCCGTCGATCGTCTCGGCGACACCCTCGATCGGCTTCAACTCCTTGCGGAAACGCTGATAAAGATCCGTGCGGATCTGGTCGAGGAATTCCTGGCCCGGATGAACGTCGTACTCGCTCTTCATCGTCTCGATAACGGTGGCCAAGCTACGCCCCAGGAAGCGGCCGTAAACCTCCTCCTCGGTGATCGGGACGTTGAGATCATTCATCGCCTTGACGAGAACGCTGACCGAGATCGGTTCGCTATCGACAAGCACTCCATCACAATCGAAAATGACCAGCCGTGTTTCAGCATCAGTCATGGCAGACCCAATCGCAGTTGGTGCAGGACGTTCGCCTCCACCCGGTGGGCGGAGACTGGCGGCGGACTGCCGCCACTGATCCTTACACGGCAAGCTTGTTGTCGAGATAGAGCTGCAGCGTTTCGCGCGTGCCCTTTTCCCACAGAGTTTTCAGTGCGTGGGCGAAACGCTTGCGAAACAGTTCGGATTTCGACACCTCGCCGAAGATGTCGTCGAAGGCGAGGAAGGCCATCGGGTCGTCCTTGGCTTTCAGTGCTGCCGCATGCAGCCGGTCGGCGCTGGCATCGTTGAAAGCGATGTCCTTGCCGCTGTCGGTCTTGCCGGCGAAGTAGCGGCACCACAACGCGGAGACAAGCGACAGGCCCACCACATCCTTGCCTTGGCGAAGGTTGTCGAGGGTCGAAGGCAGAATGAACTTCGGCTGGCGGTTCGATCCGTCCTGCGCAAGGCGTGGGATCGTATCGGCAATCTTCGGATTGAGCAGCCGGTGCTCGATCAGCGCGAAATAGTCTGTCAGCGAGGTATTGGGCACCGGAGGAACGATCGGGATGATCTCGTCCGTCTCCAGCTTGGCGAGGAAAGCGCGGATCAACGGGTCTTCCATCGAGTCGTGCACGAAATGGATGTCCATCAGCGCTGCCGGGTAGGCAATCGCGGCATGTCCGCCGTTCAGGATGCGGATCTTCATATGTTCATAGGGGGTCACATCGGGCACGAAGGTGACGCCGACCTTCTCCAGTGCCGGGCGCCCAGCAGTGAACTTGTCTTCCAGAACCCACTGCTTGAACTCTTCGCAATAAACGGGCCAGTTGTCCTCGATGCCGAAGGCATCCTTTAGAAGATCGATTTCGCGCTGGCCCGTGGCGGGGGTGATGCGGTCCACCATGGCATTAGGGAAGGCGACATTCGCCTTGATCCAATCAGCAAAAACGGGATCGGACAGGCGCGCCGTCCCAACAACGGCATTCGACGTGACGACACCGTTGTGCGGAATGTTATCGCAGGACATCACGGTGAACGGCACGATGCCCTTCTCCTTGCGCGCCTTGAGGCCGGCAACGATCAGGCCGAAGACCGTCTTGGGTTCGGATGGGTTCTGCCCGTCAGCTGATATCGCCGGATGATCGGGATTGAACTTGCCGGATGCGTCGATGAAATAGCCGCCTTCGGTGATCGTCATCGAAACAATGCGGATCGCGGGATCGGCAAGCTTGGCAATGATCTTCTTGGCATCGCCGACCGGCAGGATGTCGATCATCGGCGCGGTGACGCGCGCTGCCGTCTTGTTGTTGTCCTGCTCTACGACGGTCGTCAGGAAATCCTGAGCGGCGAGCTTTTCGCGCATCGCTGCGTCGGAGGGCAAAATACCCGCGCCGACAATTGCCCAATCGTGATCCTCGCCGAGATTGAACAGGTCGTCGAGATAGATCGCCTGGTGGGCGCGGTGGAAATTACCCACGCCGAAGTGCACGATGCCCGCCTTCAGCGACGCCCGCTCATAGGCCGGTACGGCGGCTGTCTTTGCCGCGTCGGAAAGCGTTGCCAGCGATAGTTTGCACGTCATGTTTCAGTCCTCTTGAAGGTCTTCGGGGTCGACTGCGACCCCGGTCTCAGCACGCCGGACACCTTGCCCGGTACGCTCTCTCGTCCCCAACCCGGCAACAAAGCTGTTCAGATGGTGAGGCCGCCCTCGTTGAATTTGTGGATCCGCGCCTTGTCGGGGGTCAGGTAGACGATATCGCCGGCCTTGGCCGGGAAGTCCCCGCCGCCGCGGGCCGTGACATGGCCGATACCCTCGACATCGACGTGAAGGAACGTGTCGGCGCCGAGATGTTCGGCAACGGTGACCTTGCCCTTCCAGTCACCGCTTTCCGTCGAGAGCAGCATGTGTTCGGGTCTGACGCCGATCGTATGCGCACCGAATTGCGCTGCGTATTGGCCACTGACGAAATTCATCTTCGGCGAACCGATGAAGCCGGCGACGAACAGGTTGCGCGGCTTGTGGTAAAGATCGAGCGGCGAACCCACCTGCTCGATATTGCCACGGTTCAGCACGACGATCTTGTCGGCCATGGTCATGGCCTCGATTTGGTCGTGGGTGACGTAGATCATGGTCGTCTTCAGCTGCTGGTGAAGCTCGCTGATTTCCAGGCGCATGTTGACGCGCAGGGCAGCATCGAGGTTCGACAGCGGCTCGTCGAACAGGAAGGCCGAGGGCTGGCGAACGATCGCGCGGCCGATGGCGACGCGCTGGCGCTGGCCGCCCGAGAGCTGGCGCGGCTTGCGCTCGAGGTAGTCGGTCAGGTTCAGAACCCGGGCAGCGTCGGCGACTTTCTTGTCGATCTCGGCCTTGTCCATGTTCGCCATCTTGAGGGGGAAGGCGATGTTGTTGCGCACGCTCATGTGCGGATAGAGCGCGTATGACTGGAACACCATCGCAAGTCCGCGCTCGGACGGCGCCTTTTCGGTCGCATCCCTGCCGTCGATGACTATCTTGCCGGCCGATACGTCCTCGAGCCCGGCGATCAGCCTGAGAAGCGTGGACTTGCCGCAGCCCGAGGGGCCGACGAAGACGACGAACTCGCCGTCCTTGATGTCGAGGTCGATCGACGGGATGACCTTGGCTTCACCGAAGACCTTCGAGACTTTCTGAAGGGTAATGCTGCCCATGTTTCTCTCCCTGATATCTTATTTCACCGCGCCGAAGGTCAGGCCGCGGACGAGTTGTTTCTGCGAGAACCAGCCGAGGATCAGGATCGGGGCGATCGCCATGGTGGAGGCTGCCGAAAGCTTGGCGTAGAACAGGCCTTCGGGGCTGGAGTAGGACGCGATGAACGCCGTCAGCGGCGCCGCTTTCGAGGCGCTGAGGTTCAACGTCCAGAAGGCTTCGTTCCAGGCCAGGATGATGTTCAGGAGCAGCGTGGATGCGATGCCTGGAACCGCCATCGGCGTCAGCACGTAGATGATTTCCTTGGCAAGCGAGGCGCCATCCATGCGGGCGGCTTCCAGGATCTCGCCGGGAATTTCCTTGAAGTAGGTGTAGAGCATCCACACGATGATCGGCAGGTTGATCAGCGTCAGGATGATTACAAGACCGAGGCGACTGTCGAGCAGGCCCGAGTTGCGAAACATCAGGTAGATCGGGATCAGTGCGCCGACCGGCGGCATCATCTTCGTGGACAGCATCCACATCAGCACGTCCTTCGTCCGCTTGGTTGGCGAAAACGCCATCGCCCAGGCGGCCGGAATGGCAATGATCAGGCCGATCAGCGTCGAGCCGAAGGAAATGATCACCGAGTTCATGAAGTGGCTGAGGTAATCCGAGCGGCTCTGCACTTCCGCATAGCTTTCCGTCGTCCAATGGAAAAACAGGAACTGCGGCGGCGAAGCGATGGCATCCGCTTCCGTCTTGAAGCTCGTCAGGAACGTCCAGAGGATCGGGAAGAAGATCAGGATGCCGAGCGTCCAGGCGATGGCGGTCATGACGACCTTGCGCTGGGTTGTGACTTTTCTAGCCATCTCAAGCCTCCAGATTCTTGCCGACGAGGCGTACGAGGAAGATCGCAACGATATTGGCGAGGATGACCGCCACGATGCCGCCCGCCGAAGCGCCGCCGATATCGAACTGCAGAAGTGCCTGCACGTAGACGAGATAGGTGAGGTTCGTGCTCTGCGTGCCCGGGCCGCCGTTGGTGGTGACCAGGATTTCGGCAAACACCGAGAGCAGGAAGATCGTCTGGATCAGGATGACAACCGTGATGGCGCGGGCCATATGCGGCAAGATAATGTAGATGAACTTCGAAATGACGCCGGCGCCATCCATCTCGGCGGCTTCCTGCTGCTCTTCGTCCAGCGATTGCAGGGCGGTCAGCATGATGAGCGTCGCAAAGGGCAGCCACTGCCAGGCGACAATCAGGATGATCGAGAAGAGCGGCGCGTTGGCAAGCCAGTCATAGGGCTGCAATCCGAGCGCCTTGGCGAGATGCGCGAAGAGCCCGTTGACCGGATTCATGAACATGTTCTTCCACACCAGGGCGGCAACCGTCGGCATGACGAAGAAGGGCGCGATGACAAGGATGCGAACGATGCCCTGCCCGTAAATCTCCTGGTTCAGGAGCAGCGCAAACGCGATGCCGCCGACAACGGTGATCAGGAGCACGCCAAGCACCAGCAGCAGCGTATTGATCAACGCCGAGAAAAAGGCGGGATCGGTGAGGAAGTATTTGTAGTTTAGGAAGCCGACGAAGGTTTCCATCCCCGGGCTGAGCAGATTGTAGTTAAGCGTCGAGAAATAGATCGTCATCACGAGCGGGACGATCATCCACAGGAAGAGGAGCACAACAGACGGTGCGATCATCATTCGCGCTGCGGAGCGGGTGTGTAACGTAGCCATGGCGATGACCGATCCTGTTCAAGAGGCAGACGGCAGCAGGACAGCTGTGCAAAAAAGGGTCGCCGACGCAGTTTGGGCAATTCGGCGACCCAGATGGGCGGAGAGGTCAAACGCCCCGCCTTCTCAGGAGGTTATCTATTTGATGTAACCGGCCTTGGTCATTTCGCGGGTCGTCAGCTGCTGTGCACTCTGCAGTGCCTGGTCGACCGAAACCTGGCCGGCAAGCGCTGCGGAGAACTGCTGGCCGACAGCCGTGCCGATACCCTGGAATTCAGGGATGGCGACGAACTGAACACCGACATAGGGGACCGGCTTGACGGTCGGCTTGGTCGGATCGGCCGCGTTGATGCTGTCGAGCGTCATCTTCGCGAAAGGCGCTGCCTTCTGGTAGTCCGCATTCGCATAGAGCGAGGTGCGCGTACCGGGAGGTGCGTTCAGCCAACCTTCCTTCTCGGCGACGAGGTTGGTGTAGTCCTTGCTGGTTGCCCAGGCGACGAACTTCTCAGCTGCCTCGACCTTCTGCGAGCCTGCCGGGATGGCAAGGTTCCAGGCCCAGAGCCAGTTGCCGCGCTTGCCGAGACCCTTGTCCGGAGCCAGAGCGAAGCCGACCTTGTCGGCGACGGTCGATTCCTTCGGGTTGCTGACGAAGGACGCAGCAACGGTCGCATCGATCCACATACCGCACTTGCCGGTCTGGAAGAGTGCCAGGTTTTCGTTGAAGCCGTTCGACGAAGCGCCCGGAGGTCCGGCTTCCTTCATCAGGTTGACGTAGAAGTTCAGCGTGTCCTTCCACTCCGGCTGGTCGAACTGCGGCTTCCACTGTTCATCGAACCAGCGAGCGCCGAAGGAGTTCGACATGGCCGTCAGGAAGGCCATGTTTTCGCCCCAGCCCGCCTTGCCGCGCAGGCAAATGCCGTAGATTTCCTTGTCCTTGTTGGTGATCTTCTTCGCGGCGTCCGCGATGAAGTCCCAGGTCGGAGCATCGGGCATCTTCAAGCCGGCGGCGTCGAACAGGTCCTTGCGGTACATGACCATCGAGCTTTCGCCGTAGAATGGTGCTGCATAGAGCTTGCCGTCAGCAGTCAGGCCGCTGCGGATAGCCGGCAGCAGGTCGTCGGCGTCGTAGTCGGCACCGAGATTGTCGAGCGGCAGCAGCCAGCCCTGCTTTGCCCAGATCGGAACTTCATAGGTGCCGATCGTCAGAACATCGTACTGACCGCCTTTCGTCGCGATGTCGGTCGTGACCTTCTGGCGCAGAACGTTTTCCTCGAGGGTCACCCACTCAAGGTCGATGTCGGGGTTCTTTTTCTTGAAGTCGTCCGTCAGCTTCTGCATCCGGATCATGTCGCCGTTGTTGACGGTCGCGATCGTCAGCGTTTCGGCCGAAGCCATGCCGGCAAACGCCAGTGCCGAGCAAGCGCCCAGCAGGAAAGTTTTCAATGTCATATCTTCCTCCCAGAAGATGAGTGCGAGCATTCGCTTTGCTCATGGGCAATTACTCACCCAAGGAGGAAAAAAGTCAATCACCATTCGTTGCTGCGTTAGCGAACAACGGAATTATCTCATTGAAAATTAATGAATATATTTTTGCTCACATCTTGAGCAAATATTCAGCCGTGTCTTCATCGGTAATCAAGGCGTTGATTTGATGGCCCATCACGGCCGCCCTGATCGCCTTGAATTTGCGTTTGCCCTTACCGATTCCAATTACGGTCGACGACTCGCGCGACGGGATAGACGCGGAGGCCACGCGCTCGTTGATCGGGTTGTCGAGGAGCTTGCCTTCGGCATCGAAGACCCACCCGCAAATCTCGCCGACGGCGCCGTTGCGCATCAGCTCCATCATCTCGTCCTTCTCGAGGAAGCCGTCGACGCAAAGCGGCCCATCGATCCCGAGTTCGCCAATGCCAACGAAAGTCACATCGGCCTGCGCGCTCATTTCCAGGGTCGAACGGACGAGCTGCTGGCCATGGAGAGTTTCCCTCTCTGCCGCCGACGTCACCAGCACCGGCAGCGGCATCGGGAAATGTCGCGCCTTCACCGCATCTGCCATGCTGAAAATGACGTTGTAGTAGGCGGCCGATCCATCCGGCGCGATGTTGCCGGTCAGCGACACGATCCGATGGTTGGGACATTCGATGGCGGGCAGCTGATCGACGGCAGCCTTGAGTGTCCGCCCTGTTCCGACGGCGAGCACGATCGGATCAGGACGCTTCAGCCACCGCTCGATTTCGGCGGCGGCGGCTTCCGCAATGCCGACTGTTGTGGAGCTGGAATCGGAATCGCTTGGCACGACTTCTACATGCTTGAGTTTGAACTTGTTGCGCACCGCATTGGCGAGCTCGAGGCAGGCCGCGATCGGATGGTCGAGCCGAACCTTGATCAACCGCTCGGCGACTGCCAGTGACACCAACCGTTGCGCGGATTGCCGCGAGATACCCATGAAGGCAGCAATCTCGTCCTGCGTTCGCCCTGCCACATAGTAGAGCCATCCCGCGCGCGCCGCGTCATCGAGCCGTCCCGAAGTTTCGGATTTTCTTACCATCAAGTCTCTACCATGCAGAAAGAACCGGCCGGAGCCGGTGCGAAGCGTTCACGTGCATATTGCGGCAGATCAAACCAGAATTCGGGCAAATGTCGAGTGCATTGAGAAATTGCGCAGGCATTTCCAGCGCGCCAAGCATATGAAGGCAATGCCATCGGGTTGCCATCCTTGTCGATCAAGCCGTGCTTGACCACGGGTTGAACTGTAAGCTAACTGGCAGCGAGGAAAAACTGTGCGAATTCTGCTGGTTGAAGACGACAGGGCGATAGGCGGGGCAGTGCGCGATCACGTCGCTGCCGCCAGCCATGCTGTGGACTGGGTCCAGGATCTTGCCAATGCCGACGCCGCCATTGGGCCTGTCGATTACGGGTTGATCCTCCTCGACCTTCAGCTGCCGGACGGCAGCGGCGTAGCGTTTCTTCGTCGCCTTCGCGATAAGGGACTGAAAACGCCCGTGATCATCCTGACGGCACGCGATCAGATCTCCGATCGCATCGACGGACTGAACGCCGGCGCCGACGACTATCTGGTCAAACCCTTCAATCTCGACGAATTGGAGGCACGCATCATGGCGGTCGCACGCCGCTATGACGCCAATCCTCATCCCGTGCTCCGCATTGCCGATATCGAGATCAACCGCCCCCTGCATCAGCTCTCCGTCGCCGGCGAGGCTGTCATCCTGACAAGCCGTGAGTGGGCAGTGCTCGATTTGTTGACGGCCCGCCCGGGCGCGATCGTTCCGAAGGACAGGATCGAGGAAGCGCTCTATGCGTTCGGCTCTGAGATCGAGAGCAACACGGTCGAGGTTTACGTGAGCCGCTTGCGCAAGAAGATTGGCAAGGACAGGATCCGCACGGCACGCGGCATCGGGTACACACTCGGATGAAGATGAAGCGCGAACGCAGCATCACCGGCCCGCTTATTCTTGCCCTGACAACCGTCATGGTTGTCTTCTGGCTGGCTGCGATTGGCCTTAGCATCCGCGTGATGCAGCACGAATTTGATGAGATTTTCGACGGCGCTCAGCAAGAGACAACCGAGCGCTTGCTGGCTCTGATCCTCGACGATCTGAACCAGAGTACGAAAATCGATCCGTACAGCATGGCAAAATTCGATGCTGCGGCCAGACGTGAGTATCTGACCTATCAGGTGCGCGATGCCAGCGGCAAGGTGGTGCTGCATTCCAATGATGCCCCCGCTGAACCCTTCGACGCGCCACTTACGACGGGCTTCCACGACACGCCGACTGCTCGGATCTTCACCGACATGGCGGCAGACGGTTCTCTATTCTTGCAAGTGGCCGACCGGTTCAAGAACCGGCGCGAAGCCGTACGCGAAAGCGCTGTCACCCTGCTCATCCCTCTGGTCGCACTCATTCCCGCCAGCATTTTCGCGATCTGGTTCATCGTCGGACGCGCTTTGCGACCAATTGATGCGCTTCGGCGGGATATCGGCACGAAGGACGGCGGCAACATGGCGAAGATCGACACCCAAACTTTGCCGGTCGAACTCAGGCCAATTGCGCGATCTGTCAACCTGCTCCTCGGACGCCTGCGTGACGCCCTGGAAGCCGAGCGCGAATTCACCGCCAACAGTGCGCACGAACTGCGCACCCCGATCGCCGGGGCGCTCGCGCAGACCCAGCGCCTTGCCGAGGAACTGCCTCCGGGCGCGACACAGGATCGCGTCCAGCAGGTCGAAGCCTCACTGGTCAATCTCGGCCGCCTGGCAGAGAAGCTCCTGCAACTGTCCCGGGCGGAGGCCGGCATCGGCGGAAGCGCAAGTCCGGTTGACCTGCGTCCCGTCCTTGAGATGGTGGTCACCGACTTCCAGCGTGACAGCCGCACGAACGGCAGGCTTCGATACTCCGCCGCGCCGGACGCCAGGCTCGTCCGCAACGCCGACGTGGACGCCTTCGGCATCGCTGCACGCAACCTGATTGAGAACGCGCTGATCCACGGCGATCCGGCTCTGCCGGTCACGGTCAGCCTCGATGACAACGGCATCGTCCGCATTGTCAACGGCGGGCCGCCGGTTCGCGAAGCCGACATGGCAGGCCTGAAGAAGCGCTTCGGCCGCGGCAAGACGACAGCGTCCGGTTCCGGCCTCGGACTGGCAATCGCCGATCGCGTCGTCACACAGATGGGCGGGACGCTGGAACTGTTGTCGCCCGCGACGGGCGAGCAGGCCGGCTTCGAAGCGAAAATGACGCTCCCTGCCTGATCGGGTTTTGGCTTGCAAAAGCGGCGGAAGGGTGCGAGCAGACGCAGAGGCCATCCAAAACCAGCAGAAACCGAATGATTATTTCTTTCGACATCGGCGGCTCCGCCATCAAGGGCGGCGTCGCGCACACGGAAGCCGACATCACGCCACTCGGCCGTCGGCCGACCCCCAAGGATGATTTTCCTGCCTTCGTCGACACGTTGAAGGCCATCATTGCAGAGACGGGCGAGCATCCGACGCGCCTTGCCTTCTCGATCGCCGGCGTCGTCGACCCGGACACGCAACGGCTGACCTGCGCCAACATTCCTTGCATCCACGGGCGCAACCTTGCCGCCGACCTCGAAGCCGAACTCGGCCTGCCAGTGCTGATCGCAAACGACGCGGACTGCTTTGCCATGGCGGAAGCCGATCTCGGCGCCGGGCGCGGTCACCGCATCGTTCTGGGCGCCATCCTAGGGACGGGCGTCGGTGGCGGTGTCGTTGCTGATGGCCGCCTGATCAATGCCGCTGGCGGCTTTGCAGGGGAATGGGGCCACGGCCCGGCGCTCGCATCGCATGCAGGCAATCCGCCCGTTGCCATTCCGGCCTATCCTTGCGGCTGTGGCCAAAAGGGGTGCGTCGACACAGTCGGCGGCGCTCGTGGTCTTGAGCGGCTACACAAAACGCTTCACGACGCGGACCTCTCCAGCCAGGAGATCATAGATGATTGGCTGAAGGGCGAAACCAAGGCGACGCGCACGATCGATGTCTTCGTCGATCTCGTCGCCTCGCCGCTCGCGCTGACGATCAACATCACGGGCGCAACCATCGTCCCGGTCGGCGGCGGACTTTCCAATGTCGAACCGCTGCTTGCAGAGTTGGACAAGGCCGTCCGGCAGCGCATCCTGCGCAAGTTCGATCGCCCGCTCGTGGTTCGTAGCGAATGCCGCGTCGAGCCCGGCTTGATCGGCGCTGCATTGCTTGGCTTGAAAGCGGAAGCCGCCCAGGCCTGAGCTTCAGCCAAAAGAAAATGGCGCGGTTCTCACCGCGCCATCACTCTCTTTATTCAGCCGCCATGGCCGGCGGGTGAGTGCTTTCGGCCTCGGGCGCATTGCCATTGGCAGCGCCCTCCTCCGTTCTCGACGTCTTCGGCTCCTTGCCGAAGAACAGCGCGTAGGCAGCGGGCAGCACCAGGATCGTCAACACCGTCGCGACCAGAATGCCGCCCATCATGGCATAGGCCAGCGGCCCCCAGAAGACGCCACGTGAGATCGGGATCAGCGCCAGAACGGCTGTCAGCGCCGTCAGCATGATCGGGCGGAAACGCCTGACCGCGGCACCGACAATCGCCTCCTGCCGATGCATCCCCGCCTTGATGTCCTGGTCGATCTGGTCGACGAGGATGATCGAGTTGCGGATGATGATACCGAGCAATGCGATAACGCCGAGGATGGCAACGAAGCCGAACGGTGCACCTGATATCAGCAGAGCCGCGGCCGCACCGATGATCCCGAGCGGACCGGTCGCCAGCACCAGCATCGCCTTGCCGAAGTGCTGCAGCTGCGCCATCAGCAAGAGGACGATGACGAGGAGCATGACCGGAGCCTTGGCCGCAATCGAGGCCTGGCTCTCGGCGGAATCTTCCGCACCGCCCTGGATCTCGATGTTGTAGCCGGCCGGCAGGCTGTCGCGCAGCGGCTTCATGTCCGCATACATCTTCATGACGACGTCATTGGATTGCACATCATCCGGCAGCGTCGCGCGAACGGTGATCGTCGGCAGGCGGTCGCGGCGCCATTCGATACCCTGCTCGAGAACAGGCACGACCTTGGCAACTTGCGAGACCGGAACGAAGCCACCGAAGTCCGTCGGTACATAGACCGAATTGACGGCCGACAGCAGGGAGCGGTTGGCCTCCGGCTCGCGGGCAACAATCGAAACCGTCTCCTCGCCGTCGCGGAAATCGTCGAGCGGGGCGCCCGACATTGCCGTCTGCAACATCTGGCGGATACGCTGCGAGGTAACGCCGAGCGCACGGGCGCGGTCCTGATCGATCACCAGCTTCATCGCCGGCACAGGCTCCAGCCAGTCGTCGTGGATCGCGCCGAGCTGCGGGTTGGCCTGGAACTTCGCCTTTACCTCGTCGGCGATCTTGCGAACTTCCTGGCGATCCGGCCCCATGATACGCATCTGCACCGGCCAGCCCGTCGGCGGGCCGAGGAACAGGCGATCCACCTTGCCCCTGATATCGGGGAAGTCTTCTGCAAGGATCGTCCGCAGCTTCACGATCAGGCGCTCACGGGCAGGCTCGTCGTTTGCCATGACGAGAAGCTGTGCAAAGTTCGGGTTGCGAAGCTGCTGGTCGAGCGGCAGGAAGAAGCGAGGCGCACCTTCACCGATATACGTGGCGACGAACTTCTTGTCCGTGTCATCCATGATCTTGGCTTCGAGCGCCTTTGCCTGCGTCTCTACTTCCTTGATGCTGGTGCCTTCGGGCAGCCAGAGATCGACGAGGATTTCCGGGCGCGAGGACTGCGGGAAGAAGTTCTGCGGAATGAACTGGAAGGCCCACAGGCTGGTTGCAAAGGTAACGAGTGTCATCGCAACAACGATGATGCGGTGACGCACGGCCCAACCGACAGTCGACCGCAGGCGCCGGTAGAAGCGCGTGTCGAAAACGTCGTGATGCTCGCCCGCATGGTGGCGCTGCTTCAGGATCATGTAGCCGAGCCAGGGCGTAAAATAGACGGCCACAAACCATGAAACCACGAGTGCGATGCCGACGACGTAGAACAGCGTTCTGACGTATTCGCCGGCAGTGGATTCAGCAAACCCCACCGGGATGAAGCCCGCGGTGGTGATCAGCGTGCCGGTCAGCATCGGGAAGGCGGTCGAGGAATAGGCGAAGCTCGCCGCCTCGATCTTCACGAGGCCTTCCTCGAGCTTCCGCTCCATCAATTCGACGACGATCATGGCATCGTCGACAAGCAGGCCGAGCGCAATGATCAGGGCACCGAGCGAAATGCGCTGCAGGTCGATCCCAAGTTCGTACATGATGGCGAAAGTAGCCGCCAGCACGAGCGGGATGGCAATCGCGATGACGAGCCCCGAACGCCAGCCGATGGACAGGAACGACACGATGAGCACGATCACCAGCGCTTCGCCGAGCGCGTGCATGAATTCGCTGATCGCATCGGTAACGACGTCGGGCTGGTTGGAAATCTGGTCAACGGAGGCACCGTACGGCAGCGATTCCTCGAAGCGATGGTAGGTAGCTTCAACGTCCTTGCCGACGTCAGTCACCTTGAAACCCTTGGCCATGACGACGCCGACCTGGACGCTCTCATGGCCGTTGAAGCGAAATTTGCGCTGATAGGGATCTTCGAGGCCCGAATAGACCGTGGCGATATCCCCGAGACGCGTGACCTGATTGCCGGCCTTCAGCCGCAGTTCGCGGATATCTTCCGCCTTTGTCACATCGCCTTCAACGGAAATGCGCACCGAACGCGTGCCGGTATCGACCGATCCGGCCGCATCGACATTGTTCTGCCCCTTGATCGCATTCTGCAGGTCAAGCACCGTCAGGCCGCGCTCCGCAAGGGCTTTCGAGGACACGTCGATGTAGATCTTCTCGGGCTGGTCGCCGATGATGACCGCCTTTTCGACACCGGGCGTCGTCAAAAGCATGTCGCGCGCCTGGATGGCGAACTTCTTCAGCTCGGGATAGCTGTAGCCATCGCCGCTGATTGAATGCAGCGTGATGTAGGTGTCGCCGAACTCGTCGTTGAAATAGGGTCCGAGCAGCCCCTCAGGCAGCTCGTTGGAGATGTCACCCACCTTCTTGCGCACCTGATAGAAGGCGTCTGCCACCTCGGCCGAGTTGGTATCGCCCTTCACCTGCAGGGTGATGATGGCGCTCCCCGCTCGCGTATAGGATTTGACCCAATCGATGTGCGGGGTTTCCTGCAGCTTGCGCTCGATCTTGTTGACGACCTGATCCTCCATTTCCTGGATCGAGGCACCCGGCCAAACGGCCTGCACGACCATGACGCGGAAGGTGAAATCCGGATCTTCCTTCTGACCCATGCGCATCAGCCCGAGCACGCCGGTAATCAGGATCAGGCCAAACAGGAAGCGCGCAATGCTTGGATGGCCGATGGCCCAGCGCGACAGGTTGAAGGGGCGCTTTTCGGCGGTCGAGTTGTCCATGGTCCTATTCCCTCTCCTGACCGCTCGCTCAGCGCACGATGTCGCCGGTTTCGATCTGCGCCGATTGTTGCTCCGGCAGCTTGACCTTGAGGTTCTCGGTCATGAACTGCGTCCCGGCGGCAACAACGAGATCGCCACCCTTCAAGCCGTTTGCGACATGGACGCCAGCCCCGGTGAAGTCCGCGACACTGACCTCACGGGCATGAACAGTCGATGCGGTGCGATCAACGACCCAGACAATCTTCTTGCCATCTTTCTCGGCCAGCGCACTCAGCGGAATGGCAACATTCGTCTCGGCATTGCCAATGGCAGCCTCGACCGTCGCGGTCATGCCAAGCAGCACGCGATCATCGGTCGGAAGGCTGACGCGAACGGAGAAGGTCCGTGACTGCGCATCGGCACTGCCGGAAACCTCGCGTACCTTGCCGTCAAGCACGAGCTTGCTATCCGACCAGAAGCTTGCCTTGACGGTCTTGCCTGGCTTGAACTGCCCAATGTCGTTTTCCGGAACGGCGATCTGCACTTCCTTCTCGCCGTCGAGCGCAACGGCGACGACAGGCGTACCTGCCGCGACAACGGCGCCGGTATCAGCGCTGATCGACGTGACGATACCGCTGCGGTCTGCCTTCAGCTCAGTATAGACGACCTGGTTCTTGGCCTGATCGAGCGACGAGGCCGCGGCATCCCGCGTCGAAACCGCTTGATCGTAGCTGAGTGCTGCCTGCTCCATCTGCGACTTTGCCGTGACGCTCTTGTCGTAGAGCTGCTGGGCGCGCTTGTTGGCAAGGTCAGCGGTTGCCACACCCTTTTCGGCAGCGGCAAGGTTGGCCTCGGCTGTCTTGACCGCCAACTCGTAATCGGTCGGATCGATCTCGGCGAGCAGATCCCCCGGCTTGACGCGATCACCGATATTGACGCGGCGGTCGGTGATTTTGCCCGCAACGCGGAAGCCGAGATTCATCTCGACACGTGCCTTCACCGCGCCGGAATAGTCGAGCGCACGCGTGTCCCCGGCCGCGGCAACTTCCACGACCTTGACCGGCCGCAGGATCTCTTTCGTCTCGGCTTTCTTCTCCTCGCTGCAGCCGGATACGGCGAGCGAGACGGCGCCGAGGAGCGCGAGACTGACAAAGGACGGCAACTGGACTGTCTTCAGCGAAATCATCTTTCGCACTCCTAAAATGGCTTTATCGGTTGATCTACGGCCTTTGCCGCGTGTTATTTTTTCAGTGCTCTGATCGAGAATTCGATCAGCTCATCGACGGTGGCGCGGTTGGTCTTGGAAAGACATTGCGCCACCATCTGGGGATGACAGAGATTGATGGTCGCGGCCCCGAAACAGCGGGACGCGACATCCGCGTCCTGCTCGACAAACTCGCCGGCAGCGATCCCTTCGCGGATCACATCGGCGATCAAGGCATGAATGCTGTCGATGTGCTTCTCGATGACGTGCCAATCGCGCTCGATCGCGACGACGACCATCTCATGGACCTTTTCCTGGTCGAGCATGGTCTCGACCGTCATCTGGTACTGGCCGTGCACGAAACGTCGCAACCGATCGGAAGCACTGATCGGCAAATGGCAGGTGTCGTAGGCCATCTGGTAACCGGCCGCGAGCATGCGGCCACAGATCGCCTGGTGGATTTCCACTTTCGAGGCAAAGAACCGGTACACATTGGCCGGCGACATACCAAGATCGCGGGCAATGTCGGCGACAGTCGTCTTTGCATATCCATAGTGGCGGAATAGCCGCTCGGCAGCGTCAAGAATGCGCGTCACATTCTCCTGACGGGCTGCCTCGATCGTGTTTTCCGCGGCGTCGCTGATCAATTTCGGATACTCCGATTACGACTGACGATTTTTGAATTTCGTCAGTCGTAAGATATCAATCGTAATCTGTCAAGATTTTCGTATGCGCCCACGTGGTCCCGAGACTCACCTGCTGAGGCGAATCAGGGATAGTAAAACGTGATGATTAGGAGGAACGGCGAATCAGATCGCCCGCACGACGAAGCTGCGGGGCGTGGGTGCCGAGACACCGGGGAACTTGCTAGGCCGGGAGGACAACAAGTGCCGGCGTCAACGCGCGGCACTCGGTCTTACTCATGCTCAGGCGAGCTTGACATCCAAGGAAATCGGCACAGCCGAAAGCGCCTTCGAGACCGGGCATCCGGCCTTGGCCTTATTGGCGAGTTCGATGAATGTTCTTTCATCTGTGTTCGGCACCGAACCTGTCAGCGAAAGATGGATTGCCGTGATCGCGAAGCCGCCTTCCACGCTCTCAAGCGTCACCTTTGCTGTCGTTTCCATATCAGTCGCCTTGAGGCCCGCTTCTTCCAGGATAAGCGACAGCGCCATCGTGAAGCAGCCAGCATGCGCCGCTCCGATCAGCTCTTCCGGATTTGTACCTGGGATACCCTCAAAGCGGCTCGAGAAGCCGTAGGGATAGTGCTTGAGGGCGCCGCTCTGCGTTGAAATCTGCCCCTTGCCGTCCTTCAATCCACCCGACCACTGCGCTGAACCTGTGCGATTGATCTGCATGCCGTTCTCCTATCCAGATTAGAGGAAGCTGAAAGAGACAATCCGCCTCTTTGACGCGATATAATCCTCTATCGACAGAAGGCGACAACCCCGTGAAATTTCTTCGAGACGGGGCACCCGGACACAGCTCAGATCTCCCGCCGCGCGGTATCGAGCGTGTAGAGTTCTTGCGCGCGCTTGACGCCGCGAAGCGCATAGCGACCGACGCAGGCCAATCCGCCGCGCTCATCGTCCGGGATCGTTGACGCAAACTCCGACGACATCAGCACATTGAAATCGACCGACCGGCACATCGAGGCGATCCGGCTGACTTCGTTCACGGCCGGCCCGATGACGGTGAAGTCCAGCCGCTCGCGACTGCCGATATTGCCGTAGAAGACATCGCCGATGTGCAGACCGATATAGACTTCCGTTGTCGGGCGCTCCTCGAGCGCGCGTTCATCGTTCACCGCCTTCAGGTTCTGCCTCAGCAATCGCTCGGCTCGCAGTGCCGCGCGACAGGCTTCTGCGGGCTCATCCGCCTTGAAGATCGCAAGCACCCCGTCGCCGATGAGCTTCAACACGTCACCCCCCGCCTCGTGTATGGCCGAAATGACGACGTCACTGTAGGCATTCAACATCGGCAGGATTTCTTCCGGCGGCGCGCTGTCGGAAATCTTCGTGTAGTTTACAAGATCGGAGAACCAGAGTGTTGCCGATATCCGCTCGGATTTACCCCG
This sequence comes from Rhizobium cauense, assembly GCF_019511525.1. Classification (GTDB taxonomy): domain Bacteria; phylum Pseudomonadota; class Alphaproteobacteria; order Rhizobiales; family Rhizobiaceae; genus Rhizobium; species Rhizobium cauense. Next base: position 65,973 of record NZ_JAEUAT010000018.1, read on the forward strand.
TGTGATCTTGCCCTTGAGTACCTGTTGTGCAGCATCGTCGCCCAGATAGACCTCCGCGATCGTCCTGGCGATGCGCGCCAGCGCGATGCACTTGATCGCAAGCGCCAGCACCGGCACCAGCTTTCGCAGGATGGCGAGGTCGTGATCCGAAAATCCTTCTGAATGGCGCGTCGCGAAATGGGAGAAGAAACAATCCATCTCGCCGATCGTGCCCGCCTTGGCGAAGCGGTGAACCATCGCGACAAAATCGGTGTGGCCCTGCTCGCGCATTGCTTCGAGCATGACAAAGTCGGTCGGATCGCCGAACCCGATGCGTCGCCGGACCTCATTCTCTTCGCCTGCCCAGAGATGGTAGAAGGCGGATCGCTGCCAGCTTTCCAGTGCGGTGCCTTCGCTGGAGGGTCCATACTCGAACTCGGTTTCGACCTCTTCCTGGCTGTCCCAGCGAAACGCACGGCCCTCGTGGACGGGATGCAGCGTGTCCATCAGAGCCATTCCGCGATCCAGAGGAAGGCCGCGCTCGCGGCAGGCCTCACAGAAACCGGTCAGCAGCTCGGCCTCGGAAGCCCCCTTCAACCCCTGCTCGGTCAGCCAGGCCGCAACGGTTCCTATATCACTGTAATCCATGCTGTTTCCCTCGCTCGTGCGAAAGCTGTATCGCGATTTCGCCGACAAGGAAAAGGCAAACCTCAATCCATGGCAGGCATGTTGTAAGGTGTAACAATTTCCACTGACGACAATGCCGGAGGCGCAATTCCACCTCTGACCGAATGGCCCATAACGACGCGGAAGGCCGACCGTGCGTCCATGCGCAGATCATGATGGAGCACAAATCCGATCTTGCGAGCAGCCAACAGCACCCGATTGTCCGCATCGAGATCATGCGCAACGAAGACGCGGATCGACCGCTGCGCCGCTTCAAAGGCGGCCAGCACCGCCCGGTTTCCGCCGCCGATGGAATAGACCGCGTCGATCGCGGCATCCGCCGCAATTGCCCGGGCGGCGAGCGTTCCCGTCGCCACGTCGGTGCCATGCCCTTCGCTGATTTCGGTCACGGTGATCAGCGGATATCGTTCACGCAGAACACGACGGAAGCCAATCTCCCGCTCCTCCTCACCACGGAAGCGACCGCTGGAGAGCGTAACGAGGACGCGCCCGGGCGCTCCGCCAAAATGCTCCCCTATGAGATAGGCCGCCGTCTCGCCGGCCGCGCGGTTGTCCGCGCCAGCATACGCACTACGCGAGGAGTTCGGCAGGTCCGTCACCAAGGTAACGACCGGAATCCCAGCCTCGGTCGCTCGGGCTACGGCGGCACTGATCTCCGGCACGTCAGGTGCCTTCAACACGATGCCGTTCGTGCCTCGCAGCCGGATCCGGTCGAGCAGTTGCACCAATTCCGCCTGCTTCATCACCTCGGCAAAATGAAACCGGCACCGGAATACCGTCGGCAGAAAGGTCGCAACTTCTGCTTCGAAAGCGTCGCGAACAGCCGTACTGAAACGCTCGGGCGTTTCCATGACGACGTCGATGGCGAGCTTCCTTCCGCTCACCTCTCCACCGATCTGCTGCTTCTCGAGCTCCGCGATCGCGGCCTGTACCCGCATCGTCGTCTGGTGCCGAACGCCGCTTCGACCATTCAGAACGCGGTCCACCGTCGCCGTGCTCAAGCCGGCTTGAAAGGCGATATCCTTGACGAGAAACCGATGTGCCACGCAGTCCGTCTTGATGGTTTTTTGATGGATTCCTGATCTATAACACACCAAGCGGCGGCGTATAGTGCCCTCATCGGAACGGGAGGAGCACCATGAAAACCGATAACCTGCAGAAACTGCGCGCCGATCGCGTCTGGTTGACCGAGGATGCCTGCGATCTCAGTGATTTCCGCAAGCTGGCCGAGAAGGCAACGGCTCTCGCCGACTATCCGACAGCCGATGCAGTCGAAAAGAACATCCTGATCTATGACAGCGCCAAGGTCATTGCGGCGATCGCTACCTCAGAAGGCCGGAGAGCAGTTCTCGCCGAAATCTGCGAGGCCTTCGGCGAAGGGCCCGGCGTCGTCGTCTTCAAGCACGCCTACAGGGATACTGGCGTTATCGACCGCGCCAGCGCAATATTTGACGACATCATCGGGGAGCAGCATCGTACTGCAACCGGCGGCGGCGATCATTTTGCCAAGCCGGGCGCCAATGATCGCATCTGGAACTCGCTGGAAAAGCACTGCCTCTCCGATCCCGAGAACTTTGCCGAATACTACGCAAACCCCATCGTTGCGATCGCAAGCGAAGCCTGGCTCGGCCCGAGCTATCAAATGACCGCCCAGGTCAACCGGGTCAATCCGGGCGGCGCGGCGCAGTCCGCTCACCGTGACTATCATCTGGGCTTCCAGTCCTCCAAGGTGATCGAGCAGTTCCCGGCGCATGTGCACAGGCTCTCGCCGGTACTGACATTGCAGGGCGCCGTCGCGCATTGCGACATGCCGCTCGAAAGCGGACCTACCCTCTTCCTGCCGCACAGCCAGACCTATGAACCCGGCTACCTCGCCCTCAAGCGCCAGGAGTTCAAGAACTATTTCGAAGCACATCATGTCCAGCTGCCGCTCGAAAAAGGCGACGTGGTGTTCTTCAACCCGGCCGTCTTCCACGCAGCCGGTACGAACCGCTCGACTGACATCAAGCGCGTCGCCAATCTGCTGCAGGTCTCGTCCGCATTCGGTCGCGCCATGGAGACCGTCAATCGCGAACGCATGAGCGCCAAGCTGTTCCCGGCATTGAAGTCGCTGAGGGGGAAACTGTCCGAAACCGAAATCTGCAACGCGGTTGCCGCCTGCGCCGAGGGATATTCCTTCCCGACCAACCTCGACCGCGACCCGCCACTTGGCGGCCTTGCCCCGAAGACGCAGGCGCAGCTGATGCACGAGGCGTTGCAGGAAGATTGGGACGATGCGCGGTTCACGTCGACACTGGCGCAACAGAGCGAGCGACGCCTGAGCTGACGCATCGGCATTGACGAATTCAGCTCCCGACGCCCATGGCGCCGGGAGCTTTTGGCATATGATCCATCATCAAAGGAGGAAACGCATGAGCACAGACCACGGCCGCCTCGACGGCAAAATCGCGATCGTAACAGGCGGCACGCAAGGGCTCGGCGCAACTATCGCCCGGCTCTTTGCAGAACGCGGCGCAAAGGGTCTCGTGATCTGCGGCCGCAACGAGCAGAAGGGCAAGGCGAAAGCCGAAGAGATCGCTTCCGCCACCGGCGCCAGGGTCGTTTATGTCAAGGCCGATCTCGGGCAGGTCGAGGATGCCAGAAATGTCGTTCACGTGTGCGACCAGACGTTCGGCCGCGTCGATGCGCTGGTGAACGCCGCAGCCATCACTGACCGCGGCACAATTCTCGACACCAGCCCGGAACTCTTCGACGCGATGTTCGCCATCAACGTCCGCGCGCCGTTCTTCCTGATGCAGGAAACGGTGAAGGTGATGCGTCGCGAGAAGATCGAAGGCACCATCGTCAATATCGGCTCCATGTCGGCCAAGGCGGGACAGCCCTTTATTGCCGCCTATTGCGCATCCAAAGGTGCGCTGGAAACGCTGACAAAGAACACCGCCTACGCGCTGCTGCGCAACCGCATCCGCGTCAACGGCCTCAACATCGGCTGGATGGCATCCGAGGGTGAGGATCGCATTCAGCGGGAATTTCACGGCGCACCGGCCGACTGGCTGGAAAAGGCCGCCGCCAGCCAGCCGTTCGGCCGCCTCGTCGATCCCGAGGAAGTGGCGCGCGCCTGCGCCTATCTCTCTTCGGCGGAATCCGGCCTCATGACCGGGTCGATGATCTGCTTCGACCAGTCGATCTGGGGCGCCTACGACGGATCGCCGCATCCGGACACAGCGCTTTGAAAAAATGCAGAGCCCGACGCTTTTGCCAGCGCCGGGCTCTGGAACACATCACCGTTTACGTTTACGAAGAGCGTCACATCGCTTTGGGAGGAGCTGCCTGTGTCGGACGATACGCTCTATGAAATCCGTGACGATCGTTTCAGTGGCTTGATCGCCGGCAGCGCCCGGTTGGAAGAACTCTATAGCGGCTGCCGCTGGGCAGAGGGGCCTGTCTGGTTCTCGGACCTGAATTGCCTGATCTGGAGCGACATCCCCAATGAGCGGATGATGCGTTGGGTGCCAGATGGAAGCGTCTCGGTTTTCCGCTCACCGTCCAACTACGTCAACGGCAACACCCGCGACCGCCAGGGCCGACTGATCTCTTGCGAGCACGGCGGCCGGCGCGTGACCCGCACCGAATTCGACGGCCGCATCACGGTCCTGGCCGACAGCTATAATGGGAAGCGCCTGAACTCTCCGAACGACGTCGTCGTCAAATCGGACGGTTCGATCTGGTTCACCGATCCGAGCTACGGCATCATGTCCGACTACGAAGGTCACAAGTCCGAGCCCGAACAGGAAACCCGCAACGTCTACCGCATCGACGCTCCGACGGGCGAGATCGAGGCTGTTGCCACCGATTTCATCCAGCCCAATGGCCTTGCCTTCTCGCCTGACGAGAAGCAGCTCTACATTGCCGATTCCGGATCCCGCAACCATGAGGTCCCGCGCCACATCCGCGTTTTCGACATCGTGGACGGCAAGAGGCTCGCCAACAGCCGGTATTTCTGCTCGATCGACAGCGGCGTGCCGGATGGCTTCCGTTTCGATGTCAGCGGCAACCTCTGGACCAGTGCAGCCGATGGCGTTCACTGCTTCGCGCCCGACAGCACGCTCCTCGGCAAGATCAAGGTGCCGCAGACGGTCTCGAATATCGCCTTCGGCGGTGTGAAGAAGAACCGCCTTTTCATCACGGCCACCCAATCGCTTTACTCGATTTACACCACCACCAACGGCGCCCAGTATCCATAGGATAGCATCGCGCTATCGGACCAGGACGTCAGCCAGCCAGGCTCTCCAATCCAGAAAGAACCACCAATGCTTAAGCTTTCACGCGCCTTTCAACGGCGCCAATCCGTTCGCAACGCCTTTTTCATGGGAGCCTGAGATGCGTTCCGTCGTCTCTTTCAACGAAAGCTGGAGTTTTCACGAGGGCTTCGGCCAGCGTCTTCTGGATGGCTTCGATGGCACGGCAACCGTCAGCCTGCCGCATACGGCCGTTGAACTCCCGTTCAACTACTTCGACGAGAGAAGCTACCAGCGGGCATTCACCTATCAAAAGGTCCTCCGCTGGATGCCGGAGTTCGAGGGCCGTGAGGTCTCGCTCATCTTCGACGCCGCCATGGCCGACGCCGTCGTGTATCTGAATGGCGAAGAGGTCATCGCCCACAAGGATGGCTATACGCCGTTCGAAGCTCGCCTCACCGGAAGGCTGGTGCCTGGCGACAATCTCATCACCGTAAAAATCGACGGCAGCGAAAATCCCGCGATTCCGCCCTTCGGCGGCCGTATCGACTACCTGACCTATGCCGGGATCTATCGGGACGTCTGGCTGAAGGTCACGGATCCGATCTCGGTTCGCAACCTGAAGATCGAAACCCACAACGTGCTGGCGGAGGAAAAGTCGGCAAGCGTGCGCGTCGACCTCGCCAATCCGCAACAGCTCGCCTTCCTGGGTTCAGTGTCGGCATCGCTGAAGGATGGGGACGGACGCGTGCTCGCCACTGCGACCGCAGAAACGACTGGTGAGAATCTGACGCTCGCTTTCGATGGCCTGAGCGGCATATCGCTCTGGGATATCGACGATCCCGCGCTCTACGAAATCACTGTCGAATTGAAGACAAGCCGCGGTTCCGACCGGGTGTCGTCGAACTTCGGCTTCCGCACCGCCGAGTTCACGACTGAAGGTTTTCTTCTCAACGGCCGGCGGCTTAAGCTGCGCGGTCTCAACCGTCACCAGGCTTTCCCCTATGTCGGCTATGCCGCGGGCAGATCCGCCCAGGAGCGCGATGCCGACATCATGAAATCCGTGCTGAAGTGCAACATCGTCCGCACCTCGCACTATCCGCAATCGAAGTGGTTCCTCGATCGGTGCGATCGTATCGGCCTTCTGGTCTTCGAGGAAATTCCGGGCTGGCAGCATATCGGTGACGAGGAATGGCAGCAGGAATCGATCCGCAACGTGCGCCGCATGATCGAACGCGACTGGAACCATCCCTCGATTATCATCTGGGGCGTTCGCATCAACGAGTCGCAGGACAGTCACGACTTCTATGTCGCGACAAACCGGCTTGCTCGGGAACTCGACGCGACGCGGCAAACCGGCGGCGTCCGCTACATAACGGACAGCGAACTGCTCGAAGACGTCTACACGATGAACGACTTCATCCTCGGCAACGAGGAGCTGCCCGGCGCCAACCGCCCGCGCACGGCGCTTCGGCCGCAGCAGGAATCCACCGGCCTGTCGTACAAGGTACCCTACATGATCACCGAGTTCGGTGGCCACATGTATCCCACCAAGATCTACGACCAGGAAGCCAGGCAAGCCGAACATGTCCGCAGGCATCTCGAAGTGCTGAACGCAGCCTATGGCGATCCTGATATCGCGGGCGCGATCGGCTGGTGCATGTTCGACTACAACACCCACAAGGACTTCGGCTCCGGCGACCGGATCTGCTACCACGGCGTCATGGACATGTTCCGCGAGCCGAAGTTTGCGGCCTATGTCTACGCCAGCCAATGCGACCCTTCCGACGAGATCGTGATGAAGCCGGTCACCTTCTGGGCACGTGGTGAGCGCAATATCGGCGGCGTTCTGCCGCTGATCATCCTCACCAACTGCGACGAGGTCGAGCTGCGCTACGGCGCGGTGACGAAGCGGATCGGACCGGACCGCGAGAATTTCCCGCACTTGCCGCATCCGCCCGTGGTTCTCGACCATCGTCACTTCACGCCTGACGAACTCGGCACATGGGGCCTCGAATGGATCGACGGCGAATTCATCGGCTATATTGCCGGCGAACCCGTCGCCCAGTTGACGCTTGTGGCCGACCCGCTGCCGACGACGCTGCAGGTTGTTGCCGACAGCACGACGCTGAAGGCGCGTGAACGCGACACCACCCGCGTCATCATCCGCGCGCTTGACCAGCAGGGCCAGCGGCTTCCCTTCATGAATGACAATGTGACTCTTCGGATCGACGGGCCCGCAAAAATCGTCGGCCCGGCGTCAGTCCCGCTACAAGGTGGCACCGCCGGTTTCTGGCTGGAGGCGACAGGACTGACGGGAGCGATTAGCGTTCACGCAAGTTGCAGCCGCTTCCCAGAGGTCAAGCTGGAGCTGACAGCGATCTAAGAAAGCGCGCAGGCACGCCCGCCCTCTGGGGCCGGCGTGCTGCGGCCCAACTATACCGGCTGCACCGAACGGACAGTGCCGTTGTTGTCGACGATGCACGAGAATTTCTTGCCGCCGGCATCGAGGTCGACGCCGAAAGTGCCATCAGGCAGTTGGCGGGACGCGGTTGGCAAGATCTTGGCATTTGGACCGGCGACCCCGGCTGCCGAATTGGCGCAGAGCAACTGTAGATCCGCCGGGGCGGTCTGCAGCGTAGTCCTCGCCATGCTGTCGGGCGCCGGCGGCGTCGGCGTGCAGGCGCCAAGAAGTGCCGCGCTTGCCATTGCCGCTACTGCGCGACCGATTGAGATTCCCCTCACGATGCTCTGCCCCAAAATCCTGTCCCCCGACTAGCGTGAATTGCCCCGTCTTCGGCGTGTGCCCGCCGACTGTCAGACGCCCTTGTAAAGCGCCGCACCCTGCATCAGCACGATCACCTTGGCGCCGATCTTGATCCGCGAGGCGAGGTCCACGATGTCGTTGTTGTTCATGCGGATGCAGCCGGACGAGACGTCGAGACCGATCGTCCATGGTTCCGCGGTTCCGTGGATACGATAGATCGTGTCTTCGTCGCCTTCGTAGAGGTAGAGCGCTCTGGCGCCGAGCGGATTTTCCGGTCCGCCTGGCATACCCGCGGCCCACTTGGCCGCATTCGGGTCGCGCGCCACCATCTCTGCCGGCGGCGTCCATGTCGGCCATTCCGCCATCCGCCCAACGCGCACGATCCCGGCCCATCCGAAGCCTTCGCGCCCGACGCCAATGCCGTAACGGATCGCCTGACCGCCGGGCTGGGTGAGATAGAGGAAGTGCTGGTTGCCATCGATGATGATCGTCCCCGGCGGCTCGGCCGTCCGGAAGGGAACCGTCTGCATCCGGAATGCTTCAGGCGCCTGGTTGTTGCGCGCGTAATACTGGCGTGCCTTCTTCTTGTCGTAATTGACCCAGGTATGCGTCTTGGCATCATAGATCTGCGTCTGCGCCCACGCCGCGAGTGGGCCGAAGCAGGCTACCGCGAGGAGGGCCAAAGCCAGCTTGCGCGGTCGCTTGACCTCTTTCGTTTTCACCGGAGATTTGCAGCTTGCTGTCATTGCTTCGCCCACCCATCTACGCGCTTCGCATTGTCGGCGACCCATTTTGTCGCGTAGTCGAGCGGCGGCACACGTTCGACTTCGAGCGCATAGCTCATCGCAGTCGCTTCTTCCGGCGTCAGATCGACCTTCTCCAGGAACGCTGCGATGTCTGGATGTTTCTTCGCGAAAGCTGACGCGTAACCGATCCGGAAATTGGCAGCATCCCAGGCTGTCGATGCGGACGACTTCGTGAGCCAGAGCGGGTCATTGGCGGCAACGAGCTTCCACTTGCTGGCATCATGTGCGGGCTCCGTCAGTCGAACGATCTTGTGCAGATCAAAGATGAAGTGCGGCGCATAGCATGCGAAGACCAGCGGCTGGTTCGTCGCGATCGCGATATCCAGCCCTGCCATGGCGACTTCCTCTTCCGACTCGACCAGCGTCAGATTGTTGGCATAGCCGTAGGTGTTTGCCCGCACGCGCTCGATCCCGGTCGATGACCACGCCGGTGCGCCGAGCCACATCTCGCCTTTGCCATCACCGTCCGTGTCGAGGATCTTCGTCTTCTCAGGATCGCTGAGATCGGTGATCGACTTGATGCCCTTTTCGGCAGCAGCCGGCGTCGCACAGATGCCCTGCCATGCCGGCACCCCATGCTTGGCAAGGACCACGGCACCCTTCTCTGTGACGAAGGTCTTGATGACGCTTTCGAGATTGGGTTGCCAGACTTCCGGATGGATATCCACGGTGCCCTTTTCCAGGCCGTTGAACGCCAGCAGGGTCCCAAGCGGCTGCACATCGGCGTTCAGTCCGAACTCCTTGGCGATACTGACCTTGAGGATATTCGCCGTTGCCTGACCGGAAGGCCAGTTCGGCATCGCGATCACGAGATCGGCGGAAAAGGCAGCACTGCTTATTGCAAGCGCTGCGGCAAAAACAGATGAAAAGAGCCCTGAACATGCTACGCACTTCGTCATGCCTGCCCCCAAAACATGCGAGAAAGGTAGGAATGCACGTCACACCTTGCAGGCGAACATGCATAAAGCGTCTACATCCGTCAAGTCGAGTTGACGTTGGCGTTTGAGCCTACTTGGCGCAATTTTCATCTGCCCAAGCCTTGGCGCGGGCTGCCATTGTGATGAGGTGATCTGCGACGGAGAAGCCTGAGATTTTCTTGCGCGGTGCAAGATCGTGATCGCCATCCTCAAGCCAAAGAACTGATATTGCGGGGGAAAGCGGATAGGTCGAAACCTCTTCGCGCGTCCCGAATTCGTCACGCGTCCCTTGGCAGATAAGCGTCGGGGTCAGCAGATTCTTGAGGTGCGCGGTGCGCAGTTGTTGCGGCTTGCCGGGCGGATGAAAGGGATAGCCGAGACACAATAATCCACAGATCACGCGCTTTTCGAACAACTCGTCGGCGACCATGCTCGCCACTCGCCCCCCCATGGATTTGCCGCCGATGACGAGCGGTCCGGCGCTCGCGAGAGCTCTTATCGCCTCCCTATATTCGGGGATCAGAGTCTCGGCCATTGGCGGGGGCTTTCGTGCATCGGATGTCCGGCGCGCTGCCATATAGGCGAATTCAAACCGCGCAACCCGGAACCCGATTGCCGCAAGCGCTTCCGCGGTTGCTGTCATCGACTTCGAGTCCATCGGCGCGCCGGCACCGTGGGCAAGCAGGATGGTGGCTGAGGGATTGTCCGGGCCGATGATCAGAAATCTTTCGCTCATTACGCTGTCATAGCGCAATGAGCGAAGTCCGACCATATCGCACGGGGTCAATGGAACTTCGGCATATCCGGGAGCGCCGAAAATTCTTCGCTGATCACTTCACTTATGGCGACCAGCACCTCCTTGCGAGAGAAGCCTGACCGCTCAAGCTGTTCGATTACTTGCCCGAGATCCAACTCAAGCTGGCCGCGGCAGGATGCGACCCGATCTGCGGAAACGAGGAGAATTTCTTCAAGTATCAACATCGCTTCGCTCCTAATTTCCAGAAGCAACCTGCGACAGCGCTAAATGTTCCAGCCACCACCCGCAACATTTCCTCGCACCAACCGCCGATTACATTACCAGTACATAAAATATAGATAAGAACACTTGCGACACCTCCCGTTCGGCCGGATTTACGGGCCACGCACCTCGCTGTGGATCCTCCGTATGGAAGCTCCCGTCGTGGCTGCCGACGACTTGCCGATCGCCCTTTTAGGTCGCTCAAACAATCATATTGCAACCGTCTGAATTAGAAGATTTAATGCAGGTTGGAACGCAGACGAAAGCTGAACACCGGAACAGTCTGAGGGCACGATGCAAAGTTCCAGGGCAAGCAGTGACGGAAGTGCCATTCCATCGGTCCAGGAAATACGTGAACAACTCGCGCGTATCCTTTCCAGCAACGAGTTTCACGCTCCCGACCGTGGTCGTCGATTTCTAGAGTTCGTGGTCGAAGAGACCCTTTTGGGCCGCTCGGACTACCTGAAAGCCTTTACGATTGCGCAGGAAGTGTTCGCGCGGGACACGTCCTTCGACGCCCAAAACGATCCCGTCGTACGGATCGAGGCCGGCAGGATTCGCAGGGCGCTCGAACGCTACTATCTGGTCGCGGGCCCCGCCGACAACGTCATTGTCACGATACCGAAAGGTGGTTATGTGCCGTCTTTCCAGTACGCGGACGGCGCGGGCGACACTGCTACTCATGCTGTATCGACGGCTGGCTCGCCCTTGGAGCCTCAGCCCAATTTGCCCACGCCGAAGCGTGTGCGCTCGGCCTCATTTCTACATCGGCCCTGGATTTGGTATGCCCTCGCAGCATCCTCAACAGTCGTTGTTATTGCAGCCATTCTGCATGCGTCGCTGTTTTCCGTCCCTCCGCTCGTGCCCGCATCTGCTGTTTCGAGTGACAGCGCGCGCCCGAGCATTATCGTCGAGCAGTTCCAGAATGGAACTGACAAGGCCGCCTCAGCAGCCATAGCGCAGGGCCTGACCGACGAAGTTATCGGGCAGCTCACAAAGTTCAGGGAGATTGTCGTAATTGCCCCCGGCACTGAGCGGGAGGCCGGCACGCAAGGCCCTCGGTTCGCGCTGGAGGGAAGCGTTCGGCTGGAAGGTGACAGGATGCGGCTGATGGCACGGCTGATCCGCCAGGCGGATGGCGCGGTGCTCTGGGCCAACAACTATGATGCCGATCTCAGCAACCGGAATCTGTTCGAAGTGGAATCCGGCGTCGCTCAAAGCATTGCGACGGCCGTCGCGCAACCATACGGCGTCGTCTTTGAGACTTCGACGGTAGGGGCCACAAAACCGGAGAGCGGCGATTGGGAAGCCTACAATTGCACCCTATCGTACTACGCCTATCGGGCTGAACTTGATCCGCAGAAGCACGCCGAGGTGAAGGGTTGTCTGACGGAGGCAACAAAACGGCTTGCGACCAATTCCACCTATTGGGCACTGCTTTCCCTGACCTACCTCGATGAGGTGCGGTTCCAATACAAACTCAAGACGCAATCGTTACCGCACCCGCTCACACTTGCGACGGAAGCAGCAAGGCGGGCTGTGGATATCGATCCGCAGAACGCTCGTGCGCTGCAGGCGCTGATGCTCGCCAGTTTCTTCAGCAACGACGTGAGCGCTGCGTTGCGGGCGGGCGCGGCTGCCTATGCCATCAACCCCAACGATACGGAAGTGGCCGGCGAGTATGGCTTTAGGCTCGCAATGTCCGGAAAATGGGAGACGGGCTGCGAGTTGATTGCCAGCGCAATCAGTCGAAATCCGGGCCCCAGGGGATACTACGAGGTCGGCATGGCGCTTTGCGCCTATATGAGGGGCGACAACCAGGCGGCCGAGCTTTGGGCTCGCATGGCGGATTTGAAGTACAATCCGATGCATCATCTCGTTCTGCTGGCCATTCTCGGCACGTCAGGCAAGCTCGATGAGGCGCGTCGCGAGCAGGACTGGCTCCAGGCCAATGCTCCGGCACTGCTACAGAACATCCGAAAGGAAGTGGCGCTGCGCCTCCACCGCCCGCAAGACCAGGACCGCTTCCTCGGCGGCCTGCAGGCGTCCGGCATTGCGATCACCCCCACTGAGAGCGCCATCGGCAGCCAGTGATGGGCGGCGTAACATACCGTATGCTACCCACTCCGACGCGTATTTTACTGCCTTAAGATCCGTGCCCATTCTATCCTTGGCAAACTTTGGAGGACATGGCGATGACCGGAAGCGAAACGACCCCTCAATCGATGACAAGCGCTGAAGAGCTGCGCAAACGCGCACTTGAACTTCGCCTCGTGGAGATGGAGCGCGAAGAGAAGATAAAGGCCCGCGAGGCCGAAAAGCATTCCGAGTTCATCGAGGATTTCTTTCAAAAGCATATCGGTGAAACAGAACGCGCGATCATCAAACGCGTAGTCATGAAGGCCGCCGCGGACGGAAAGTACGAGGCGATGGTTTACAGCTTTCCATCCAGCCTCTGCTCCGACAGCGGGCGCGGCATCAACAACAACCTGCCCGGCTGGCAGAATACCCTGCAGGGCAAGGCGAAGGAACTCTTCGAACTCTTCGAGAAGGTCGCGAAGCCTCAGGGCTACGGCCTGAAGGCGACCATCATCAATTTCCCCGGCGGCGTTCCCGGCGATGTCGGTTTCTTCCTGACGTGGGAGCCACCGGTTGAATGACGCGAAGGGGCGTCGCGTCACGTTCGATTGAAGTTAGTCGCTTGAGTCGCGGGCCATCACCGCTCACATAGCCGGCTGCGGCCTTAGTCGCGTACGACCTCCCAATTGTCGCCGGGGTTGAAGTCCTTGATTGCTGCCGCACGCTGCTCGGTTTCAGGTCCGAGGTCGCGCTGATAGACAATGTTGGAACCGTTGACGATGAAGGTCTGCACCCCGGTCACGCGATAGTTGACAGGCCAGGCGATCAGCGCAAAACCTCCCGTCATGTTGCCATTGACGATGTAGCTCTGCTTTCCGCCGATCACGTTGGCGCCCTGGGCCGTGAGGATGCGATAGCGATAGCCGTAGTAGCCTTCGCCGCGCTTCGCCTTGCTGAGGGCGGCTGTTTCGATCAAGGGACCGGCCGGGCTTTCTTCGTCAAAAGCACCTGGCTCCCAATAGAGGCCGTCGCGTTTCCCCGGGCTACTGATCAGCTTCTGCGCGAATTCGTAGAGGCCATCTTCATCCTCATCGATTTGCGCATACTCGTACTGAGCGTTCACGTAGTCGTGCATCGTCTGAATCGTCAACAGCTCGTTCTCGCCAACGCGTCGATTGACGATCTCCTGCAGGCCAACTTCCGTATCGAATGCCCACTTGCCGTCCTTGTCCTTCGACAAGGGAAAGGGCAGCGGCCACAGGACGTTACCAATCAAAACCACCTTGCGATCACCGAGGTCCTGCAGTTTCAGCTGCCGTGCGGCCCCCTCGCGGATCGCGCCGTAGCTAGTCATTGCCTCGTTGCTGGATCGCAGCTTGGCGGCATCAAGGCCGAGAAGGCCAGCCAAACCGTCAACGTCGTTGGCGCTCAGCACAGTCTTCAGCCGCTCAAGGGCCGCCGATGGGTCGTCAAATGACGGCGGCGTACCAGCCTCGAACTCCTGAAGATTAGTCTGCAGCTGCGACATCGATGGGGTTGCCGACGCCAGGGAGAGAGCCGTTCCGAGCAACAGCGGGATCAATTTCAACTGTGGTCTCATGGTTTATCTCCGGAAATGTGAATAGCTGAACACCCTATCGCCGGCCGCCGCCGCGACCGCCGCCTCCACGACCACCGCCGCGGCCGCCGCCTCCCTGTGGCGGGCGCGAGCGCTGGACGGAGGGACGTGAGCCGCGTTGCCCGCCTCCCATGCTCTGTCCACCTCGCTTGGACGCCACCGCCTCACGCCGTCCGGACTGGACATTGCCGAGCGCGCTCGGCTGGCGTGAACGATTGTCAGCCCGCGCCGCCATCTTCGGTGCGCTTGCCTTTTTCTTGGCTGCCGGCTTTGACGGGCGGTTGGCGCCAATATCCCGTCGGTTCGCTGCATTGCCTGGACGGGCATCCGCGCGATTGGCCGCATTGCCCGCACGGACATCCCGTGACCCCGCCGGCCGGTTGGCGACGGCATCCCTCGATCTCGGATTTGCCTTGAGTCCTTCCGCCGTGCTCTTGCGGATGTCGTCAGCCCGGGCACTGACGTTTCTGGTTCCCTGCCCTCGGTTTGCCTGCCGGTCACCGACCTTGTTCTTCAACTGGTTGCGGTTATCGGACTGGAGACTGGATTTGATTGCCGATCGATCGATGTTGGCGAGTTGATTCCTGTCGATATTCAGCTTGCTGCGATCGACCTTGGTCCAGTCGATGTCGTTCCAGTTGACCTTGCCGCTGAAGTTCCGGTCGTTGAAGCAGTTGTTGCAGTCGACATCCAGGTCGCCGTCCCAATTGCCGCCCCACACGCCCCAATCGTCCCAGTTGACGATCGCTGCCCATGCGACACCGGTAACCGCGGCCGCAAAGAAGCCGGCGCCTGGGTAATAGTAGTTGTCGTAATAGTTGGGGTAGTAAGAGATCGGCTCGACGGAATAGCCCGGTTCATAGAGCATCTCGGGCGGATACTGCGGAATGTAGACCTTCTCCGGATCGGTCGGCCGTATGACGACGTTCTCGTTCTCCGTCACGACGGTGATCTTATCGTCCGTCTTGATGACGTTTTTCGCTACCGCTTCATCGCGCAATTGTTGAATGGCGATCAGCACATCTTTCTGTTGATTGGTCAGCGCATCACCGAGAGATTGGGTCCACTCAAGATCCTCGCTCATCATCTTGACGATGTCGGGGTAGTTCAGAAGCGAAATGACGCTGCCGTCCCAATCGTCCTTGGGCTTGAGATCGGCGTCCTTTTTCTTCGCTTCCAGGAAGCGCTCCGCTTCCACGATCTGTAGCGGAAACAGCGACGCCGCCGAGATCGCGGCCACCAGTTCATCCGGATACAACGCGATACGAGCGACAAGTACCTCGAGCTCATCCTCGGAAAGCAGGTCGGTTTCCGGCTCCGCCGTCGTTGTCGGGGCAGGCTTCGGCGTGGGCGTTGCTGTCTGCGAGTACGCCGGTGGTCCGGGATGCATTGAAATGATTGCCAGGACGGAAAGCCCTGTAAGCAACCCGAAGGATCTAGCTTTCATCACCCATTGCCCTCCATGAACTCAATTTTGAATGAAGGCTCAGTGCCGCTTGGGCTTGTTCTCATCCCATCGCCTGAGAACCACGACTTTCGACTGTGAGAGTGCCTCGCCGATTTCAGCGACAAGGGCATCAACCAGGCTTGCATATTCTTGTCGCCGCGCCTCCCGGACATTGTCGGAAAGGCTGTCCACGTTCGCCAAAGTCTCGACTGCAGCGGCCAGGTCCTCACACATGCTCCGGAAGGTCTCACTCCTCTGGAAAAGCTGCCGCACTCTTACGGTCTGCTCGGGAAACCGCGCCTCGGCAATCTCGAGGGACAACTGTGCCGAATGGCTTTCTTCCGACGTCATGCCGCCCCCCGCAGTCATATTCGCGTCAAGCAGATTGAAGCATTGTATTACAGCCACTTAGGATGCTGATGTAACATACGCGAACTTACGCGTGACGGCTCCAGATGCGCCGGCGTCCGCCCGTCATTGGCCTTCGCCGTTGGGCAACACAGACCGGCAGAGCGAGATGACTCGGCCACCCGCAAGTTGCCCAAACCACTCTCCAATCCCAAAGAAGATCAAGTTGCCAGTGGGCGGCGGCAGGAAGTGCGGCAACGGCGCTGCTGCAAGAATGAACCTCCGCCTCAAGAAATCCAGCAAGATAGGCGGCCTACACAAATCGATAGATATTACGTGATGCTACGGGCGTTTGAGGCCTGGCGGGTCTAGTATTTGCTTATCGGGGACGACTGTACGGCTCGGTCAGGGCAACCGAAAGGAGGGACCGTGTTTCTCGACTATTTTGCACTCGGGGTGCTGTTTTTCGTGGTGATCACTCTGTTCTATGCGGTGATCGCCATCCACGACATTCCGCATCTTATCGCCAAGTCCAGAAACCACCCGCACCAGGATGCCATCCACGTTGCTGGATGGGTCAGCCTATTCACGTTGCATGTCATATGGCCCTTCCTCTTCATCTGGGCCACGCTCTACCGCGAGGATCGCGGCTGGGGCATTCGGCCTGACGGCAAACTGTCGGCGGAGGCCGAAGCAAACGCCGAAATTGCTCGTCTGCATGCGCGGATCGCAGAACTCGAGGCGCAGTTGCCGGAGAAGGAGAACGTCTGATGGATCTGCTCCTCATACTCACCTATGCCGCGATCTGCTGGGCGGTCTTCAAGATCTTCCGAATCCCGGTAAACCAGTGGACGCTCGCAACCGCCGTTCTCGGTGGAGTCTTCCTGATCGCCACGCTGTTGCTTCTCATGAGCTACAACCATCCCTATTCCAGCGATGGGCGGATCTATTTCACCTCCGCTCCGGTGATTCCGACGGTTGGCGGCCAGGTCGTACAAGTACCAGTAACGCCGAACGTTCCCCTGAAAAAAGGCGACGTTCTCTTCCAGATCGATCCGCGGCCTTACCAATATACAGTCGATCAGAAGAGGGCCTCGCTTGCCGAGGCGGAGCAGACGGTCCGCCAGTTGAAAGCCGCGCTTGACGCCGCAAATGCAGCCGTCACTGGCGCTGAAGCTTCGCGGGATCGCTCTCTGCAGGCGTTTGAAAAATTCCAGCAATCAAACGAGAATTCAAAGGCGAAAGGTGGAGCAGCCGTCTTCTCGGAACTGGAAGTCGAGAACCGGCGAGGCATCTATCTCACGGCGGAGGCAGCCGTTGACACGGCGCGCGCCCAGGCAGCCCAGGCAAAGCTCGCCTATGAATCCGAGATCAATGGCACCAACCCCACCGTGGCGAGACTGCAGGCCGAACTGCTGAATGCCGAGTACGACCTCGATCAGACCACGGTCCGCGCGCCCAGCGACGGCTATGTGACGCAGGTCTTTCTTCGCCCGGGCATGATGGCAAACCCCCTTCCGTTGCGGCCGGTGATGGTCTTCATCAACAGCGAGGATCGGATGTTGGGTGCGGCCTTCATCCAGAACTCCCTCCAGCGCGTGCGTGTCGGAGACGAGGCCGAGGTCGCCTTCAAGGCCGTGCCTGGAAAGATCTTCAAGGCACGCGTCAAGGAAGTCATCGACGTCATGGCACAGGGCCAATTGCAGCCGTCGGGCGCACTGATTGATCCGCAGGCTCCCGAACGGCTGCCGGCGGGACAGACGCTGGCGAATATCGAGCTTCTGGAAAGCACCGAGGGGTATCAGCTGCCGGGTGGCGTGGTTGCCGAAGTGGCTGTCTATACGCATCACTGGCATCACGTCGCAGTTCTGCGCAAGGTGCTCCTGCGCATGAGCAGCTGGATGAACTACGTCTTCCTCGAACACTGAAAACATCAACCTTTCCGACCGTTACTGCGCTGACGGCTGGACGGACTGGAGACCGCATAAGAAAAGGAGCCCGGGGTGATAGGCAGCCTACCGATGTTGCGGGGTCTAGCCGGCTTCAACAAAGCCTGGCTTCGTAGCGATATCCCGGCCGGGCTGTCGATCGCCGCTGTCGGTTTGCCGAGCGCCATTGCCTATCCCGCGATCGCGGGCCTGCCGCCGGAGACGGGTATCTATGCCAGCATCGTAGCGCCGATCGCCTATGCGATCTTCGGACCATCACGGCTGCTGATCGTCGGCCCCGATGCCGCGACAATGACGGTGCTTGCCGCAGCAATGGCCGCGATCATTGCGGCCGAGCCCACGACTGCCAACATCGACCGGGTTGCTATCGCATCGGCGATCGCCCTCGGCGTCGGCGTGTTCTGCATCGCGGCGAAGCTGCTGCGGCTGGGCGTTCTCGCCAGCTTCCTCTCCCGGCCGATCCTTGTGGGTTTTTTTGCCGGCGTGTCGCTCTCTATCCTGGTCGGGCAGATCGGTCGCTTCACAGGCGTGAAGATTGAGTCGGACGGTTTGCTTCCACCCGTCCTTGAAATCCTTGGCAAGAGCGCCTCGATCCACTGGCCGTCTCTCCTCTTCGGCTTATCGATGTTCGCGCTGCTGTGGATCGTAAAGGCCTTCAACCTGCGCGTACCGGGACCTGTTCTTGTCGTCGTGATCTCCGTCATTCTTTCGGCACTCTTCGACTTCAAGGGACACGGTATGGCCGTCGTCGGCGACATCCCAAGCGGCTTCCCAAGCCTCTCCCTGCCAGCACTTCATCAGATGCCACTCGACAAGATCGTGCTTGGTTCGGCAGCGATCTTTCTGGTGAGTTTCGGCGCCGGCATCGTGACCGCGCGAAGCTTTGGATCGCGCACCGGCGAAGATGTCGACGCAAACCAGGAACTAATCGGCCTCGGCGCAGCAAACATCGCGCCGGGCCTGTTCGGCTCGTTTCCCGTCAGCATGTCCGATTCGAGAACCGCTATAAACCTGTCGACGGGTGGCGTATCTCAAGCGGCAGGGCTCGTCTCCGCGGCTACTTTGATTGCAGCGCTTGTCTTCCTCCACAGCGCGCTTCGAATCCTTCCCATCCCCGCTCTTGCTGCCATCCTCGCAACGGCCGCGATCAGCCTGATCGATGTTCACGAACTCAAGAAGATCTGGCGTATCAGCCGCATGGAATTTGTCTTTGCGCTGATCGCCATGTGGGGCGCAATCAGCTTCGGTGTGCTCAACGGCGTCATCGTTGCCGTTGCCGCGACGTTCGTCTACCTCCTGCGTAAAACAATGTTTCCTCGCGATGGTCTTCTTGGCCACATCGAAGGAAGGCACGGCTTCTTCGATCTCGCTCGTTTTCCGGAAGCTCGACCTGTCGAGGGTGCGGCGGTCTTCGCCATCCAGGGCAACATCCTGTTCTACAACGCCGACTATGTGCGTATGCGGCTGACGAAGGTCGTCAAGGATCTGCCCTCTGGAACCAGGTGCCTCGTTCTTGACGCCAGCGCCGTCACGCACATCGACAGCACCGGCGCAGCCGCGCTCGACACAGTGGCCGATCTCCTTGCAAAGCGAGACATTACTTTCGCGATTGCAGACCTCAGCGAGGAAAGCAGGGGCATTCTCGACCGCGCCGGCGTCATCAAGGCCATCGGCGCTCACAATATTTTCAACGGAAGGGAAGAGGCGCTGCGGGCGCTCCTGGGCCAACCCGTAAGCCCGTGAAGGCGCGTGCCGCGCGGCGCACAAACAATGGAGGGAACAATGGACGAAGCATATGACCCGAAGCATGACCAACCAGCAGAACGCAAAGGCAAGAACAAGAAGGCAAAAGCTTGGGACTACGACAAGGAGATAAAGCGACTGCAGATCGAACTGGCGCATCTGCAGGCATGGGTTAAGAAGTCGGGCGCGCGCATTGTCATTGTCTTCGAAGGACGGGATGCCGCGGGCAAGGGCGGCATGATCAAACGCATCACGGAAAAGGTCAGTCCACGCGTGTTCCGCGTCATCGCCTTGCCAGCACCCACCGATCGCGAGAAGTCCCAGATCTACATGCAGCGCTATATCGCCTATATGCCGGCAGCAGGCGAGGTCGTGATCTTCGATCGCAGCTGGTACAACCGCGCCGGGGTTGACCGGGTCATGGGTTTCGCCAGCGAGAAGAAAGCGCAACGCTTCCTCGAACTGGCGCCGCGCTTTGAGGCCGCTATCGTCGAAAGCGGCGTCATCTTGCTGAAGTATTTCCTGACCGTCAGCGAGGAAGAACAGGAGCGCCGTTTCAAGCGCCGCATCGACGATCCGGTCAGGCAGTGGAAACTCAGCCCCATGGACGTGGAATCCTATCAGCGCTGGTGGGATTACACCCGTGCCTACGATGAAATGCTGCGCATGACCGACAGCAACCACGCACCATGGTGGATCGTTCCCTCCGACGACAAGGAACGCGCCCGGGTCAATTGCATCTCGCACATCCTGCAGTCGATCCCCTACGAGCGTGTGAAGTTCGAAGCGCCGGATCTCGGCAAACGACAAAAGCGGCCATCGGACTATGTCGATGATCAGAGCGTCAGGCGTGTCGTGCCTGAAACGACGCGATGAGCTCCAACGAGGCATCGCAGAATGGACGGTAAATCATAGAACGGAGCCGCGATGGAGCAATCGGCTAATGCGCCTGGACGAGGACCGAACCAAGCGCAGATCTCGGTAGAGGCGAAAGTCAGCGACCTCGTAAAAATTGGCATCATCGGGCTCTTCGCCTATTGGAGCCTGCAGTTGGTTGCGCCGTTTGCATTGATCGTTATTTGGTCGGCGATCCTGGCGGTGGCGCTGTTTCCAATGTTCAGGGCACTGTCCGAGCTACTCGGCAACCGGCCTGTGCTATCCGCCACGGCCATCGTCGTGGCCTGCCTGGTGCTTATCATCGCGCCGCTGGCATTGGTCGCCGTCAATTTCACCGACGCGGTCCAAGACCTTATCGGCAAACTGAAGGCCGACAGCCTAACGCTGCCATCGGCACCCGAAGCGATCCGTAGCTGGCCGGTAATCGGCGAGCGTCTTTACGCAGCCTGGGACCAGGTCGCAGGGAACTTGGTTGCGACGATCATGAAGTTCCAGGCACCGATCCGCGAAGTCATGGGAGTGGTCATCACCAAGCTTGCATCGATCGGAGGCGGCATCCTGAGTTTCGTCGTCTCCATCATCCTGTCTGGTTTCTTCCTGACCATGTCGCCGCGTCTTGCAGCCACGATCGAGGTGCTGGCAAACAGGGTCGCCGGCGATCGGGGCGTCGGCTTCGCACGACTGGCCGGGGCTACCGTTCGCAACGTCTCACGCGGCGTCATCGGCGTTGCCCTCCTCCAGACACTGCTTTGCGGCCTCTGCTTCGCCTTCTTCAGCGTGCCCGCGCGCGGAGCGTTGACCTTCCTCGTTTTTATTCTTTGCCTGATGCAGCTGGGCCCGGCCCTCGTCCTTGTCCCAGTCATCGGCTGGGCATGGTTCTCCTGGCCGACATCGATCGCATTTGCCTTCACCGTCGTGGCGATCCCGGTCATGCTCGTGGACAATGTGTTGAAGCCGATCTTGATGTCCCGGGGCCTATCGACTCCGATGCCCGTTATCCTCATCGGTGTGATTGGCGGAACGCTCTCGCATGGCTTGCTCGGCCTTTTCCTCGGCCCGATCGTGCTCAGCGTCTTCTACGAACTGCTGCGCGCCTGGGCTTGGCCTTCGGCAGCTACCGACCAGATGGCCGCCGCCGTGCCCTCCGACAAAGACAAGGATTTGGAAGGTGAGAAGCCAAACTGACCGCGGTGCGTCACAGCTGATCGAGACATATCAGGAGCGCATCTGCCTCCCGTATCCTTCCTTGCAGTATGTCACCACCTCCCGCTCGATATCGCGGCAGAGCCGCTCATATTCCAGGATCCGTCCCTCATCGGCGCGGCCTTCGACGCGAAAGCGGTCAAGCGCACAAGTTGCCAGGTCGTACGTCTCACAGAGATCTCCCAATGTCTCGCTTGCGGACGAGGCGAGCAGGTGACGAACCTCGGGGATCTTCAGCATCAACTTCTTCCGCCCGCGCTCTCGACTCATCGATTGCCTCCGGCCTCCAATGGTATCTAGAATTTGCATTACGAAATCATTGAAGCGTTGGATCGTTCCGTTTGAGAAATTGACAGCCGAGGGAGCGCACAATTCATGGACTTCAACATGCCTCGTATCTCGGATGCAATTGACCCGGGCGACGCACTCGGCGAGGTTCTTTTCGGGCTGATCATGGCATTGACCTTTACGGTCGGCTCACGGCTCCTCTTTTCCAGGGAGGGTCTGGATGTCCCGGAACTGGTCATCGCGACGATCGGATGCAATGTCGCCTGGGGCATCATCGATGCCGTCCTGTTCGTCCTGGGAACAGTGTTTTACAAAAGTCGCCGCGTACGCGTCTTTCGGCAGATCAAGGCCGCAGGAAGCGAACAGGAGGCTATCTCCGCACTCAGGAAGGAGTTTCCCCTCGACAGCGAGCCATATGTCGCTGCATCTGATGATGAGGAGGCGCTTTACCGAGCGATGCTCGACCTCGCGCGACGCGGAAGTCCCGCAAAGCTTCGCCTGTCGATGGACGACCTGGTTGCCGCAATCGTTGTCTTTCTTCTGGTCTCGGCGACCTCGCTACCTGCGGTCATTCCGTTTTTCCTGATCGGCAATGCAGACCTCGCCCTCAGAACCAGCAATTTTCTGCTGATCGCGCTGCTCTTTTTGACAGGCTGCGGCTGGGCGCGCTTCTCCGATGCGAAGCCACTCCTTGCGGGCATGACCATGACCTGCCTCGGCCTCCTGCTGGTCGGCATTGCAATCGCACTTGGGGGCTAGGCATGAAGCGTCCTGCACCACCATCGACGACAGGCGCCGGCAAGCATTCCGGCTGGGCATTTCCCCTGCGCTTGCATCTCAGCGTCATCATTGTCGGCCTGCTGGCCTGTACCGCACTGCCGCTCGTTTGGATGGCTTACACCCAAGGCAAGGCGACAGCCCTCAGCACCGGTGAAGCGCAAATGCGCCAACTCGGTTTGCGCACGATAGAGGACTACCGCAATGTCTTCGCGGGTGGTTATGCCGCGATCGAGACGATCTCTGCAGTCCCGCAAATGCTTACGCCGCCTTCCCAGGACCTCGTGGCCAAACAAAACCTGCTGTTGCGGCTGCTGAAGTCGTCCTTCCACCTCGACGGGGTCTACGCCGGCTACCCGGATGGCACCTACATTCAGGCCATAAGGCTTGGAAAAGATCCGGGCTGGCGTGACACGCTGAATGCACCGAACGATGCCGCGTACGCCATACGCACGATCACAAAAGCCATCGGCATTCCGGTGACCACGTGGACGTTCTTCGATGAGGACCGTCGAACCATTGCTCGACGCGCCGACCATGACGATGTCTTTGACCCGCGCTCGCGCCCCTGGTACAGCGCCGCGCTCTCGCAAGGCCGAACGACATCCGTCGGCCCCTATATTTCGGCCGCAACAAACTACCTCACCCTGACCTTCGCCACACCTGCCGATGGGGAAGACGGCGTGGTGATCGGGGCAGACGTGATGCTCGTCACTCTGGGTGAAGTGGTTGACGTCGGCACGATTTCGGAAGAGGCACGTGGCTACGTCTTCGATGACGCAGGGCGCCTGATCGTACATTCCGACCCCGCTGTTATGACGAAGCTGCGCGACCAACTGCGCCGTGGGAGAGTTCTCTCCACTGCGGACGCAACGGCCAGCGACACCGCATTGTCCGCCGTCACCAGCCTCGCGCGCGGCAGTGACGTGCCGGATGGCGAGGTCAGGCGATTTGCGGTCGAGGGCCGCGAGTATCTGGCTCAAACCTTCCGCGCGGAAATTGCCGGCCTGCTGAAAAACTACACCGTCATCATCGCCGCCCCCTTGGACGAGCTGATTGGACCTGTCAGTCGGACTCTCAGGCGCAATCTTGCTGCCGCGGCTGCCTTCCTGGCGGCCGGCGCGATGGCCGCGATCATCATCTCCCGATTGATCAGCCGGTCGCTCTATGCGCTGGCGGACGAGGCACGGCAACTGGGCAATCTCGAATTCAAACAGAGCCGTGTCTCGCGCTCCTGGATATCCGAGGTCAACGCGCTGGCGAAGGCACTGGGCTCGGCCCGCGATGCCATCTGGACATTCTCGCTTTACGTGCCGCGCGAATTGGTGCGCAGGATCGTAATCGCGGGCCAATCGGTCATAGGCTCTGCTTCAAGGCAGGACATTACAGTCCTTTTCACCGACATCCGGGAATTCACCACCATCTCGGAGCGGCACAATCCCGAGGACGTGGTCGCCCTGCTCTCCACCTATTTCGAAACCCTGAACATGATCGTCGAGCGCCATGACGGCACGATCGTGCAATATATCGGAGATTCGATTTTCGCGATGTGGAACGCGCCGATTCACGACGAGCTACATGTCGAGAAAGCGTGCCGCTGCGCCCTGGCTATGAAAGCGGCTGTCGACGCGATGAACGAAACCAACCTGGCGGCTGATCTTCCGACCCTCGTTACGCGTTTCGGACTGCATACCGGCGCTGCGGTGGTCGGCAGTGTCGGCGCGGCCAGCCGAAGGCAATATACGGCGATCGGCGATACGGTGAATATTGCGTCGCGGCTTGAGGGCCTGAACCGTGACTACGGAACCTCGATCCTCGTCAGCAACGCCATCCGCGATGCGGTTGCGGAGAGCTTCCAGTTCATTGCGATCGGGACCGTCAGCGTCAGGGGCCGGACGGGACAGACCACGCTTTACGAGCTTCGCGGGAGCCCAAGCAGCGCAAACCCTTGAGTTGAGGGGCCGTCCGACACTTTCGGACGGCCCCTTCGTGGTTAGTTCGCAAGCAGATCGTTGACTCTGGTTTCTGCATCAGTCAGGGCTGCGTCGATTTCCTTCTGCCCCGTGATGGCGGATGCCATCTCTTCACCGATGATGTCGTTCACGGCGAACTGGTGACGAACCTGTGCCGGCAAGGGCTTTGCAACGTTGGCGATGCTGAGGATCGTCGTGCGATGCGGCAGCGCCTTGAACTCCGAGGAGTCGATGACCGCCTGCTGAGCCGGCAGGTGACCGGTACGTGCCCAATCGAAGTTATGATCGGCCATGAACTTCAGGAACTTGCCGATTGCCGCGACCTGCTCCGGAGTGCGATCCTTCTTCGTCATTGCCCAGGAGTGACCGTCCGACCAGTATGCCGGCTCACCACCGAAGACCGGCGGATACGGATAGACGGCGTAGCCGTTGCTGAGCGGATTATCGGCCTGCTTCGACAGAGCGTCGAAGTCGCCCACAACCCAAGTACCGTTGAGAAGAACACCACCATCACCCTTGGTAAAGCCGGACAGTGATGCAGCGTAGTCCTGATCCTTCGTGGTCAGATCCTGATCGTAGATGTCCTTGAACAGCTGAACGATCTTCTTGGCTTCAGGCGTGTTGAGCTTGACGTGGGTCGGATCCGCGAAGAAGTCCGACTTCATCTGGGTCAGGTAGATGTAGAGCGCACGGTAGAATGCACCCTTCTCGTTGGCCATGCTCTGGACAAGGTAGGGCTTGCCAGTCTTTTCCTTGAACTGCTTTGCCTGAGCGAGCAGTTCATCAGCCGTCTTCGGCAGCACCGGTGTGCCGTCGTCGTTCACCAGGCCCGCCTGGCGGAAGTAATTCATGTTGATGTGCCACAGCATGGTGTGGGAATCGATCGGCAGACCGAAGATCTGGCCTTCCTTCGTCACGCCTTCCCGGCCTGCGGCGGTGAAAGCTGTAGAATCCACGCCCGCAGCCTTGAGTACCGGGTCCAGAGGCTCAAGAAGGCCCTTCGACTGGTAGTCTGACAGAACGGATTCATGGATGGTGACGACATCCGGCGGCTCGCCCGATGCCAGCTGCGCCGTCAGCTGGTCGTAGCCGGGCCACTCAACGGTGTTCACGTTGATCTTGATGTCGGGATTGTCGGCAACGAACTTGTTGATCTGCGACGTGATGATCCCGCACTCGCCAACGGCCTTGCTGACATCGGTGTTGGTTCCCCAATCAGCGTCGCACGATCCGAAGAAACGCTGGACAGTAATTTCGACCGGATCAGCGGCCACGGCCGGCCACGACGCCATGGTCATCGCCGCCGCCAATAGGATGTTTCTCAGGCTAGTCTTCATTGCAATCTCCTCCTCATTGCTTGCGAAAACGCGTGTTGAAACCGGATTGTCAGGTCATGATCGTCATCGCACTGCGTAACCCGAAACCGCGGTGACGATGTATTTCTGGAAGAACAGGTAGACGACGAGCGTTGGCAGACCTGCAAACACAGCCTGTGCCATCAGGAAGCCCAAGCCTTCGGTCTGGGCGAAGTTCATCTGCATGGAAGCGATGCCGGTCGTGATCGTATACATGTCCTTCTTGGTCGCCGAAATGAGCGGCCAGAGATAGTCGTTCCAGGCGCCAAGGAAGGTGAACACACCAAGGGTCGCCTGGGCCGGAATAGTTAGGGGCAGAAGCACCTTCCAGAAAATCTTGAAGTGCGATGCATTGTCCAGCCGCGCCGCCTCGTCGAGTTCCTTGGGGATTTCCCTGAAGTACTGAGTCATCAGGAAAACACCGAATGGAGCAGCCAAACCGGGCAGGATCAGGCCGGGATAGCTGTTGTGCAATCGCAGTATGCTGAAGATCTGGTGACGCGCGACGATGACCGCCTGCTCCGGAACGGCAAGTCCGAAGAGAACGATGACAAACAGGATGTCACGCCCCGGAAAGCGTAGCCGCGCAAAACCATAGCCGGCAAGCGACGACAGGACGAGCACGCCGAGCGTCATGCCCGACGAAACGATGAGACTGTTCAAGAACCAACGGAAGACATTGGATCCGCCGAGAACGTCGACGTAGTTTTTGACCGTATACGGGAAATGAAAGACCGAATTCGTGTCCAGCTTCAGTTCCGCGTTTAGCTTGAACGACAGTCCGACGACCCAAAGGATCGGCAGGACCATGATCAGGCCGGCGACCACGACGGCGAGAAGGATGAAACGGTCTCCGAGGGACTTTCCGACCATGCCGGAGCTTGTGCCGCTCATCGATTTTCTCCGCGCCGGTTTGAAAGGAAGTATTGCAGCATGCCGGCCATCAGGATGATCGCGAACAGGACCTGCGAGGTCGCAGCACCCATACCGACATCGAAGCGGGTGAAGGCAACGTCGTAGATGTAAAGGACGATCGGCCTCGAAG
Organism: Rhizobium cauense; assembly: GCF_019511525.1. Lineage (GTDB taxonomy): Bacteria > Pseudomonadota > Alphaproteobacteria > Rhizobiales > Rhizobiaceae > Rhizobium > Rhizobium cauense. The sequence continues at coordinate 93,107 of NZ_JAEUAT010000018.1, forward strand.
CGTTGTTGGGGCCGCCCTGCGTCATCAACTGAGCCTGGCCGAACACCTGGAACTGAAGCACGCTTTGAATGATCAGCACGAGCAAGAATGTCCGGCGGATCGAAGGGAGCGTAATGCGCAACAGCGTCTTCCAGCGCCCGGCATTGTCGAGCGCCGCCGCTTCATAGATTTCACCTGGCACCTGTTGCAGCGCCGCCAGAAACAGCATCATCGGCAAGCCGACGCCCCACCAGACTGTTGCAATCGCGACGGCCGGGAGCGCAAGACGCGCATTGCTGAGGAAGGTGACCTGCGGCAGGCCGAACCAGCCGAAGATATTGGAAAGCAGGCCAATGTCGGGGATAAAGACGATGCGCCATATCAGGGTTACCACCGTGACTGATAGCACCGACGAAGCGAAGAAGACCGCGCGCATCACCGAGGCGAAGCGTGTCTTGCGATTGAGCGCCAACGCGAGCGCGAGGCCGAACACCGCGAGAACAGGCACGGTCAGCACAACGAAATAGAGTGTATTCAGAACCGCGCCGCGGAAAATCTTGTCGTTGAACAGGCGCGTATAGTTTGCAAGCCCGACAAACTTGCCGGGGCCGAACAGGTCCGCCTTCGTCAGGCCAAGCCAGAAGCCCCAAAAGAGGGGAATGACCAGCAAGCAAACAAAAACAAGCACGAACGGCGCAACGAACAAGCCGTTTCGCAAACGGGATTCGTTCATATGGATGGTCTGGCCCATCATGCCGCCTCCGCGGTGTGATAGCCCCGGCCGGCCGCGTCAAAAAGGTGGGTTCGCCGGCCGTCGAACGTCAGGGCCACGGTTGCGCCGGGCGCGAGCGGGCTATCTCCTTTTGCTTCTGCCACCAGCAGCGAGTTATCCGCGATGCGAGCATAGACGAGCGTGCGATCCCCCAGCCGCTCGATGACCTCCACAACGGCATCCGTGTCGCCTGTTCCGGACTGCCCGATCGAAATGGCTTCTGCGCGGACACCCATGGTGTAGTCGCTTGCCGGCGCCAGTTCTTTGACTTGAACCGCCGTCCGGATGGTTGCTCCATCGGTAAGGCGAGCAACATTGCCCTCGAGCTTCACGGGCAGGAAGTTCATGGCAGGAGAGCCAACGAACTCGGCGACAAAGCGTGTCGCAGGTCGCGCATAAATCTCCATCGGCGTGCCGACCTGTTCGATGCGCCGGTTGTTCATGACGACGATCCGGTGTGCGAGCGTCATCGCCTCGATCTGGTCATGCGTCACGAAGACCATCGTCGATTTGACCCGGTTGTGAAGCTGCGCCAGCTCGACGCGTGTTCGGACACGAAGTGCTGCATCGAGGTTCGACAGTGGCTCGTCGAACAGGAAGGCTTGCGGCTCCTTGACGATCGCACGACCGATGGCCACGCGCTGACGCTGGCCGCCGGACAGCTGGCCCGGCTTGCGATCAAGCAACTTGTCGAGAACAAGAACCTGGGCCGCCTCCGTTACCCGGCGACCGATCTCCGCCTCATCGACACCGATGTTGCGCAGGCCGAAGGCCATGTTGTCGCGCACGCTCATGTGCGGATAGAGCGCGTAGTGCTGGAACACCATGGCGATGCCGCGTTCGCCCGGCGGCAGATGATCGATACGCTTGCCGTCGATGCGAATCTCGCCACCGTCGATGCCCTCCAACCCGGCAATCATCCGCAGCAAGGTGGATTTCCCGCACCCGGATGGGCCGAGAAAGACCATGAACTCGTTGGAGTTGATCGTCAGGGACAGATTATCGATGACCTGCACGGCACCGTATTGCTTGCTTATGTTCACCAGTTCAATGAGCGCCACGTATTCCTCCGCTTTTGGGCTCCAGAGCCTTGTCGTCCGAGACCGGGCGCGGTTTCCTGCGCCCGGACCTGACATCGTCATTTGCTCTGATTGACCGTCGCGATCATGGCGTCGAACAAGGCGGCGGCAACTGGATCGGTGCCGGCCGGTGTGCTGGTCAGCCTGAAGGTTGTTGCAACAAGGTTGCCGCGCCCGACACGCCGTTCGGCGATCGTGACCGCCGGCTTGTGGACCCAACCGATGACGAGCCCGCCATGTACCGGACCGGCATATTCGAACGTGCGGAAGCCTGTCATGACATGGTGCGGAACCACCTTCTCGAACGACAGGTCGAGCAAGGGACCACCCGGCAATGATGCGAACGCACCTGCCCGCCGGATCCAGCTGAAGTTGGCGATCCAGTCACCGCGCCACAGGGTTCCTTCGCGTGCGATCAGACCGATGCCTGGAAGCTGCTGGTCGATACCGACAGGCATGTCCCGTTCATCGATGGTCATCTCGCGATAGAGCTTCTCACCGGCGGGGATATCCGTGCGCAGATTGCGATGCGTGGGAACGCTGCCGTCAGCGATCACGAAATAGCGTGCCCCGTGGCGCATCGCTTCAATGTCGCTCTCGTCGAGGGCATGCGCCAGATTGACGTCCGCTTTGTCAGGCTCAACGACAGGGTAGCCCAGCGTCTCGGCAAAGGCCCGAAGCGCCGGATCCCTGGACGCGATGCTCGGCAAGTTGGCCCGGCTGCGCTTTGCATAAAGCGCGATGTCGAGAACGTTGGACGCCAGCCGCTGTCCGTTGGACAGGACTTCGAATTCGATCCGCAGCGTGCGGTTGCCGTCGGTATCCGGCATCTGCATCGGCACGACGCCGGCGCTTGCGACCGCATTGGCGGCCGTTGCCGGGAGAGCCCGCTCGCCGTCGTACCCGTAGGTCCAGCGGATCGTTGCTCCTTCAGGAATGGACGCGCCACCGGTCGCCACCGAGAGATCCACCTCCAGCACATCGCCGGCATAGGCAGACCAGGCGCTCGGGCGGGCGACAATTACGATATCGCTATTGATGCTTGAGAACTGGTCGTGGAAGACGCGCGGGTTTCTGTTGATATCGAGAAGGCCGTTTGCCTCCCAATGAACGTCGGTAAATTCGGTGATGACATAGCCAACAATTGTCGGGTGCGCGCGCATCACCTCGATCTCATACTTGAGGTTTGCGAACTGGTACCATTGCGCGGCCTCGATGAAGGACCCGAAATTCTTGAAGACGGTATCCAGATGCAGCGCCCCGAAGCGTTTCTGGACCCCATGCGGATAGGCGACGCCGTCACCCCATGTCGCACCGGTCTCCATCCAGAAGGGTTCGGAGCCGTCTTCCAGTAGGACCTTCGACGGATCAGGCAGGCCCCACACGCCAAACTCGGAGACGATAAGCGGCTCGTCGCCCCGTCGCTGCGCATCTCCAAGGCCCGAATAGGTCCATGCAGCGCCACCGGCGAATTGCTTGGTGATATCGTCCCACTCTTCACGGCGTTCCGGAACGGAGCGGTAATAGTGGTAGTCGTTGAGGTCCGACTTCACATGGAAATTCGGGAAGCAGGCGGAATTGTCCGTAACGAGGCGGCCTGGGTCGAGCGCCTTCAACCAGTCATAGGTTTCGGCCAGCCACTGACGATGGTCGGCATTCTCGACAGTGCGCGTTCCCCAATCCTCGTTGATGATCGTCCACGCGATGATCGACGGGTGATGGCCATCGCGCCGGACAATCCCTTCCATGGTCTCGCGCATCCGCCGGGCCGAGGCATCCGTGAATGTCTGGACGTTCGGAATCTCGGTCCAGATCAGCAGACCGATGCGGTCCGCGACATCGTAGTAGCGCGGATCGGGAACCTTGATGTGAATACGCAGCGTATTCAGCCCAAGCGCCTTGGCCTTGCGCGCCTGATCCTCGAGGAACTCGAGCGAAGGCGGCGTGCAGATGCCTTCAGGATAGTAGTCCTGATCGAGCGCGGCACGCATGTAGAGAGGAGCGCCGTTCAGGAAAAGTTGACCGTCGCGCGTCTCGATGGTGCGGAAGCCGAACGTGACCGACGCGGTATCAACGACTGCGCCTCCGACGAAGAGACTGATGTCGGCACGGTAAAGGTGCGGCGTCTCGGGCGACCACGCTTTCACCTGGGGCACGACGACGCTCAAAGTGCGACCAACGCCCTTGCCCGTAGCTTCCAATGCTCCGTCCGGTCCGTGGACAAGGACGTGTACTTCTGCGTTCGCCGCCTCCGCTGAAAGCTCCAGATCAAAGCGAACGGCACCTGACGCAAGGTCTGCTTTCGCAGTTGCATGCTTGATGTGGCTGATATCGCGGGCTTCCAGGGTCACCGACTGCCAGATGCCGCCGAGCGGACCATACCAGCTCTGCTTGCCGTGCGGAATTTCCGCGAAAGGAAACTGAGGGTACTTGGTCGCATCGGCGCTCGGTAGCGTGACCGACACCTCGACCTCATTTTCCGCCTTGAGAACACCGCGCGGAATAGTCAGTGTAAACGGAAGGTAGCCGCCTTCATGCGTCCCGATCGACTGGCCATTGACCAAGACCTCAGCAAAATAGTTCACCGCGCCGAAGTGAAGCGAAATATCGCGTTCGGCCCAGTCCTTCGGTAGCGAAAACCGCCGACGATAGATCCCCGTACCGAACGCGTCGTGCAGATCGGCAAATTCGGACTGCCATACCGACGGCACGGAAATCGAGCGCCATTCGGCATCGCTCTCGAACTTGAACTGCCAGAGGCCGTCGAGTGTCATTCGCTTGCGTGCATCCTGGGATGGCGACAAGGCGGGCGTGACATGGGCGGTCATAAACTCTCTCCCTTGCGAATTATGTTATTAGTTATATTATTAGTTATGGGTATCGACAATATAACTTGGTGGCAAGCGGAAATTTTCACGACACGCAAAACCCACCGTGGCCGGTTGTCGCAAAAGTGGGTTTTCTATAGTTTGATGAAGGGGATGGGCCGATCGATGAAGTGGGACAAACATTGACCAAGCGTGCAACCATGGTTGACGTTGCACAGCGTGCAGGCGTCTCACAGGCAACGGTATCTCTGGTATTGAATGGGGTCAGCAATCCTCGCGTTTCAGAGGTGACCCGTGCACGCGTCATGGAAGCGGCGGAAGCGCTTGGCTATCGCAAAGGCCCCAGGCACAACGTTCCCGAACATCGGCGCCCCGTCATCGGTCTGCTGATTGATGAGGTCAGCACGACGCCCTTTGCCATGCCCTTCATCGAGGGCGCACGCGACGAGGCTGCCCTGCAGGATGTCCTCATTGCGACCTTCTGCACCCGCTCCGACCCGAAGATCGAAAGCGCAGCACTTGATCTGCTTCAGGAGCTCAACGCCATCGGCGTTCTCTACACCACATTGACGACCCGACAAGTCCTCGCTCCTGAACGCCTGAACGACATCCCAACCGTGCTCGTCAACTGCTACGACAAGCATCGCCGGCACCCGTCGGTCGTTCCCGGTGATGTCGCAGGTGGATATGCCGCTACCGAAGCCCTGCTCAAAGCAGGCCACCGACGGATAGCACACCTCAAGGGAGAAGATTGGATCGATGCGGCAAGGGAGCGTGAAAAGGGGTATCGGCAGGCGCTGACGACCTGGGACGTGCCTATTGACGAGGACCTGATTCTCACAGGCGGCTGGACGGTCAATGGTGGCCGGGAGCTGACACTCAAGCTGCTCGACAGGACGCCGGCCCCTTCGGCCATTTTTTGTTTCAACGACCGCATGGCCGTCGGCGCATATGATGCCGTCAAGAGCCGGGGTCTGCGGGTACCGGAAGATATCTCCGTGGTGGGTTTCGACGACGAGGATCTTGCCTCGTACATGGTGCCGCCGCTTTCCACCGTGCTTTTGCCGCATGATGAGATGGCGCGATGGGCGGTGGGTGCGCTGCTCGACCAGAACGAGGGTATTTCCTCCCACCGAAGCGCCCGAAAGATCAAGATCGAGTGCCCGCTTGTTGAACGCGGCTCGATCGCAGCGCCCTCGCCTGATGCGAGCCCATCCAGTTGACCACCGGCCATACAAACCGTCGCTTCGGCCAACGAAAAGCTAGGCCTGATATTTCCGCGCCTTGATGTTATGTCCCTTTTTCGGTCCGATCCCGCTTCACGAAGGGAAGGGCTGGCTTTTCGGGGACTGATAGGACTGCCGGGCTAACATCGACCGCTATCTTGGAACGAACTGTTCCACCCTAAAGCTCGACTAAATCTCTAAACGCCAGTACGCCATCAGCCGAGGGTCGTCCAGCATAACGGCGTCCGGCCGAAAACTGGCAATTTGCAGTAGACCCTCTGCGTCGACCTTGCCGACGGGATACTGTGGATATTCCTCGAGCGGCATATTACGCGGCTGACCGACCATGACGGCCAGATGCATTTCCGATCGCCGCACTCTGCTGACACGCGCCTCGGTCAGATCTGCCTGCCACAACCTGAACCAGTCCGCGCCCGCATCCCCCACCTCTTCGATCGCATCGGCCGTATGGATCAGGGACAGGATCGGGATTCGGCTGTCCAATCGCCGAGCGACGCGAATGAGGTCGAGGCTCCGTAAACCAAGGACGATCCGCGGCTCGATATCGGCCCCCGCTAAGTCGCGCAGGATGGCTTCCAGCGTGACACCATCCAGAAGCTTCACGTCCAGGAGCACGCCAAGAGGGCGAGATGCTGACAACGCCTCTCGCAGGGTGAGGATCGAAGGTATTTTTTGTCGAAGCGTGGCAAGGTCGATCTCGGCAACCGCGCGCGGATCGCCGCAAAGCCGCTCCAGGGTATCATCGTGAAAGCAGACCAAATGACCGTCTGCCGTCTGCCGCACGTCCGTCTCGACAGCATCGGCACCGACGGCGGCGGCAGCTTGAAAAGCGGCGGCGCTGTTTTCCGCAGCCAGCAGAGCCCCGCCTCTGTGCGCAATGACGAGCGGCTTGCGCCGCGGTGACGTCCAGAAACTCATGATCAATCAGCCCATCGTCAACCGGGATGTGGCCCTGAACGAGCGGAATGCCTTGAGCGCATCGATCGAGCGCCCGTTGTCGATGGATGCGAGATCGAGAATGATGGCATTGGCAATCGTCATCGGCACGACCAGAGACTGGGACTCGCCTGGATCGCCGCGCGACACCAGGATCTGATGATCCGGCGCGGGATCAATGCGCGTCCCTCCGACATCGGTGATCGCCAGCACCGTGGCCCCTGCCCGCATGGCGACGTCGCGGACTTCCTGCAGCAGTGGAGGAGCCCTGCGGAAGGCAAGAACCCAGACGACGTCTTCACCACAAACCGTCGACAGGATCTCTGGCAGTTGATGCACCTGGCTACCGAGATCGATGGCCTCATAACCCGAGCGATTGAGGCGCAGCGCGATCAGCGAACTCAGTGACGCGAAATGGCCGCGGCCGAAAACATAGATTTTGCGGCCGTCGCGCAGCCGTTGAGAAAACGCCCTGATATCGGCATCGGAAACGCTGTTGCGTGCCTGCTGAAGCGCTGCGATCTCGCTGTCCAGCACCGAGGCCAGCAGGCCGCTGTCCTCTGCCCTGACGAGTCGGGCCGCCATACGGGCCGCCGGACTTTCGAAATCGTTGCCGCCTTCGGTCAGGCTCGACTGCAGGAAGCTGCGAAACTCCGGATAGCCCTTGAAACCCAGTCGCCGCGCCAGCCTCACGGCCGAGGCTGGATGAACGCCGGCGCGGGACGAGACATCCTTGCCGTTCTCGAGCGCAGCCCGGATCGGATCCTGAATGAGAACGTCGAGAAGACGGGTATCGGCATCGGTCAGCCGCGTCGAGTGACGGCTGATCAAATCGCTCAAGGCAAGGGATGCATCCGGCCTGTTCATGTCGTCGCCAATCTCAATGTCCTGCGATCTTGCGTCCACCTCTGGACAATTCCACGCGATCCCCGCTCTGGCTATCGAAAAACAGTGCGCGGTCGAGATCATAGGAAATCCACAGCTTGCCGGTGTCGACGGGAAGGTCCCGCCGCGGCGCCGTGACAGTCAGCCGTCCTGCCGGGCTTTCACAATGCAGCAGCATCTCCGAGCCGGTCATCTCGGAGAGCACCAGCCGCGCCGGCAGAGCAGCGCCGCCCGGATTGTCGCCATGTACCGCCAGGACATCCGGGCGCAGGCCAATTGTCAGACCGGGCGAGCCATTCCAGCCCGGCAAGGCTTCGGACTCGACGAAATTTATCGGCGGCATGCCGAGGAAGCTGGCGACGAAGCGGTTCTTCGGCTTGTCATAGATGACCTCAGGCCGGTCGAACTGCAGCAGATGGCCGTCCTTCATCACAGCAACCCTGTCCGCCAGAGACAGCGCCTCGGTCTGATCGTGGGTGACGTAGATGATCGTGGCACCGAGCGTGCGGTGCAGTTCCTTGATCTCGGTGCGCATGGTGATGCGCAGCGCATTGTCGAGATTGGAAAGCGGCTCGTCCATGAGAAAGATGGAGGCATTGCGTGCCATCGCGCGCCCCATGGCGACGCGCTGCCGTTGACCGCCCGAAAGCGCCGCGGGCTTGCGGTCGAGATAGGGTTCGAGCTGCAGCGTTCTCGCCACATCTTCGGCGCGAGCGTTGCGGTCGCCCTTGCGCATTCCGCGCAATTCGAGACCGAAGGCAATGTTCTCCCGCACCGTCATATGCGGATAGAGCGCATAGTTTTGGAAGATCATCGCGATGTCGCGATCCTGCGGCGCAAGATCGTTGGCACGTCGTCCACCGATCTCGATCAGCCCCTCCTCGCAGCGATCCAGTCCGGCGATCATCCTGAGCAGCGTCGACTTTCCGCAGCCGGAAGGGCCGACGATGACCACGAACTCGCCTGGCGTAATATCGAGCGAAACGCCATGCAGGATGCGCGGGCCGTTGGGATAGGATTTCCGGACGTCACGAAGACTGATGCCGCTCATGCCGCGCCCTTTCCGTGAAATCCGTTGCGCCGGGCGATCGCCAGCGTCGGGCGATCGGTGGTGAACACCTTGACCTGAAGAGAAAGCGCCTTGTCGATCTGCTCGCGGTGATGGGCGGCCCAGCAGCCGAAGTCGATACCGGCGGACACGAATACATCCTGCAGGGCGAGATCAGCCGTATCGATATGCACGCCGACCTCTGGGATGCCATGCGCCTTTGCGACTTCGATGACGGTTTCGGCGCCGAGTTGCCGCAACACCGGAGGGCTGACGAGCCAGAGCCGCGGGCGGGCGGTCGCACGGGCCAGCTCGTCGAGCGAGCGGACGAGAAAGGACGAGAACGCTGTGCGCTCCAGCATTCCGTGCTGAGCGAGAACGGAAACAACGCGCGGCACGAAGTCCTCATAGGGCATGCCGTCGATACCGGGCTTGATCTCGCAGCGGAAGCCGACATGGCTGGGCGCATAGATCGCGCAGAGTTCTTCCAGCGTCAGCGGATTGGCACCCGCGCCATAGCGGATCGTGGCAGACTTGATCGCGGCAAGGGTCAGTTCGGCGATCGCACCGCTGCTGTCCGTCGTGGCGTCCAGCGTCGGGTCGTGATGCACGACGATGGCGCCGTCCGCCGTCGGATGAACGTCGAACTCCACCTCTTCCAGGGCCATTCCTGCGGTTGCGGCAAATCCCTGCGGAGTGCTGTCGCCGAATTCCAGCGTTCCGCCGCGATGTGATGCGATGCGTGTCATGTCTGTGATGTCCTTGATATTACTTGACGGCGCCCATGGTGATGCCGCGCACGAGATGGCGCTCGACCAGGAGGAACCCGAGGAGAACCGGGAGGATGGTGATTGTCGACGCCGCCATGACCAGCGGCCAGTCGACCAGCCCCTCACCCGGGTTGATACGATAGAGCCGGGCGAGGCCGACCTGCAGCGTGAAGAGATCCTGATTGCCGACCGCGACCAGGGGCCAGATGTAGCTGTTCCACTCCGTCATGAAGATGTAGAGAGCCATCGACGCGATCGCCGGACGCGACAGAGGCACGATGATGCGCCAGAGTACCGTGAGCGGGCTCGCTCCATCCATATAGGCGGCCTCGTCGAGCGCCTTCGGAATGCCGCGGATGTACTGCCGCAGGAAGAAGGCGGCAAAGCCGTTCGAAATGGCCGGCAGGATCAGCCCGGCATAGGTATCCAGCAGCCCCACCTTGGCCAGCGACAGGTAATTCGGAATGAGGCTGATATGGCTGGGAATCATCAGCGTCGCGACTGTCGCCCCGAACAGGAAGTTGCCGCCCCTGAACGCGTAACGGGCGAAGGCATAGGCGGCCATCGTCGCGAAGGTGATGCCGAGCAGCGTGACCATGCCAGACACGATCAGGCTGTTGAGCAGGTAGCGGGCGAAATTGTACTGCCCGACGGCACGCCCGTAATTGTCGAGCGTGAAGCCGATCTCGCCCGCATAATAGGCGTCCGATGTCTGGAACGATATCCAGATCGAATAGAGAACGGGAGAGAGGAACAATAGCCCGGCGATCAACGCGAGGCCGGCGAGAAAGGGATTTTCAGGCTTCATAGTGAACCCTCTTGCCGATGATCCGGGATTTGAGGAATGCGAGCGCGACAAGCAGGACGAAAAGCAGCACGGCAAGCGCTGAACCACGCCCGATGTCGAAGAGCACGAAGCCGATCTCGTAGAGCAGGTTGACCAGCATGTCGGTTGCGCCGGCGGGACCGCCGCGCGTCATGACATTGACGATCGTGAAGACCTGGAAGGCTTCAATGACCGAAATCACCAGCAGGAAATATGTGGTTGGCATGACCAATGGCAGGGTGATCCGGCGGAAGACGTGCAGGCGGCGGCCGCCATCGACGGCAGCAGCATCGTAGAGTTCGCGCGGGATGGCCTGCAGACCGGCAACATAGATGACGATGTCGTAGCCGAGCTGTTTCCAGGTGTTGACGAAGATCAGCACCCAAAGCGCCAGATAGGGATCCTGGAGCCATTGCACCCGGCCCAGCCCCAGCGTCACCAGGATGGTGTTGACCATCCCGTAGTCGGTGGAGAACACCCAGGAGAAGACGACCGCGATCGACACCGTCGAGGTGACCGATGGCAGGAAAAGAGCGCCGCGCAACAGTCGCGAATGCGCGCTTTCGCGCACGAGATAGCTTGCGATGAGCACCGCCATTCCGAGCCGCAGAGGAACGGAGAGGATGGCAAAGAGCGTCGTCACCCACAGTGAGTTCCAGAGCTCACGCGACGAAAGCAGTTGCTCGTAGTTCCGCATTCCGACGAAGGGCATGTCGGGCGACAGGAAGTTCCAGGAGCGGACGCTCAGATTGAGGCTCGCAAGGATCGGAATATAGGTGAATACCGCGATGAAGATCATCAGCGGCGCCACGAAGAGATAGGGTGTGAGTTTACGAAGCATGGCCGTGACAAACATCGGCGAAGCGGGAGACTGTCCCGTCCGCCGATGCCCTTGCATGATGATCAGTTGCCGACGCGCTTTTCTTCGGCGCGCGTCTGCTCGGCGAAGTCCTTCATCGTCTCGTCGACGCTTCGCTGGCCAAGCGCCATGGCCTGCCACATCTTGTATTCGGTGGTACGCATCCATGTGACGACGGTGGTGCGGGCACGTCCATGCGCGTTCGGCAGGGAGTCGATCGCGACATCGATGCCGGGCTGCGTCGCCAGAGCCTCCTGGGCAACGGGAAGAGCGGCGCTCTTCTTGTTGATCGGCAGGTAGCCCGTAGCAGCGAACCAGATAGCGTTGGCCTCGGGCGAAGCGGCATAGCTGACGAACCTGTAGGCAGCGTCCTGAACTTCCTTCGGCGAGGTCGCCATGATGCCGATGCCGGCGCCGCCGATCGGAACGGAGCACGCCTTGTTGCAGGGCATAGGACGCACGGCGAGATTGTCGCCGAGCGCCTTCCGGGACTCGCCGTAGTTGCCGGTCGAGTTGAACATGATGCCGACCTTCTTGGCGAGGAACGCGTCGCGGCCGTTGTCTTCCTCGGTCACACCATCAGGCGAGGCGACCTTGTTTTCGTGCACGAGCGACGCCATCCACTGATAGGCTTCGATGGTGTTCGGCTTGTCGAGCAGGATCTCGCCGCTCTTCGGATCGACAAGTTCGCTGTCATTCGCCATTACCAGACCCCAGCGGGCAAACTGGCCGGGTGCTGCAATACCGGAAATCCCTTCCGAGCCGAGCTTTTCGCTGATCGTCTTCGCCGCAGCCAGGATCTCGTCGAACGTCTTGAGTGGCGTATCGGCCGAAAGACCGGCGCGCGCGAATATATCCTTGTTGAAGTAGAGGACAGGCGTGGAAGAATTGAACGGCACGATATAGTTCTTGCCGCCGATGACACCGACTTCCCGCGCATAGTCGTAGAGGTCGGCCTTCAGGGGATCCGCATCCAAGTAGGGCGTCAGATCCGTCAGGATGTCGTTGTTGGCAAAGAGGCCATAGCGCGTGACCTCCAAGATCACCGCATCCGGCGCGCGCCGCGCCGGGATCGCGGCCTGCAGCTTGGCGATGATGTCGTTGTAGCTGCCGACGAATTCGGCTTCGACATCGATATCAGGGTTGGCGGCTTCGAAATTCTGGATGACCTTGTCCAGCGCCTGGCCGTTGGTCCTGTTGAAGCTGTGCCAAAACTTCACCGTCGTCGCCGCATTCGCCGACCCGACGCCGGCGAGGAGGGTAAGAAGGCTTGCTGCGATGGTGATCTGAAATTTCCGCGACATCTGCATCTCCTGTGCAAACGAAATTGCAATGAGCGCGAATTAGCAATCGCAAGCGACAGTTTCTTGAAGCCTGTGTGAATGTTTGATGACGGAAATGGAGACGAGGCACTCAGGCAATGGTCAACGTTGCCCACAAGCGGCATGAGCCCTTAACCCACGCCGTCGGTGGGTCGGTCGCAAACCGGCCACGCGAAAATGCCGTTCACATCTCGAAAAGCTTTGGACGCGGCAATGACCTGACTACCCGCCTCGGGCCTCAAGCGTCGCTTGGCACCGCCACTCCGGCCTTCGGGGCAATCAATGGGCGCCGGCTCCGCCGCCGGCCTTCGGGGCGCGGGTAAAGAGGAGCGCTATTGCGGCCAAGGAGAGGACGATGCCGATCACCGCGAAGGTATCGCTGAACCCCAGGATCAGCGCTTGCCGCTTAACCACCTGGCCAATCGCGACGACAGCCTTGTGGTAGGCGACGGCGGGGTCGGTGACGCCGTGCTGCATGAAATAGCCGGACAGCTGTGTCAATCGATCGCGAACCTCGTCGCGGGTCAGGGTTACAGACTGGCCGATGATGTTCGAATGGAACTGTTCCCGCTTGGTCAGGATGGTGCCCAGAGAGGCTGTTCCGACAGCGCCACCAAGGTTACGCAGCATGTTGGTCAGACCTGAAGCGGCGGCGGCGTCAGCGGGCGCGATGCCGGCGGTGGTTATCGCGGTGATGGGCGTCAGCACCAGTGCCTGACCAATGGCGCGAACGATATTCGGAATCCAGAACTGGTCACCGGCATTGTCGGCAGACAGCATGATGTTCATGAAACAGCTGATCGCGAAAATCGAGATACCAAGGAAGCCGATATAGCGGGCATCGAAGCGCTTCATCAGTACGGGCACCAACGGGATGAGCAGGAGTTGGGGCAGGCCGGTCCAGGCAAGCACATTACCAATCTGCTCGGCATTGTAGCGTTGCACCTGGCCGAGGTACTGCGGCAGGATGTATACGGTGCCGAAGAGAGCCACGCCGACCAGAACATTGACCAACACCCCGATGCCAAAGTTTCGCTCCGTCAGCAAGCTGAGCTTTACCAGCGGCTTCTTGACTGTCAGTTCGATCCAGATGAAGGCTGCAAGGAAGACAAAGGCGACGATGCTGAGTTTTATTATGAAGGGTGAGGAGAACCAGTCCTCCTTGTTGCCTTCCTCCAAAACCGTCTGCAGCGCCGAAAGACCGATTGCCATGGTGGCGATGCCCGCCCAGTCACCTTCCCTCAAAAGGTGAAGCTGCATCGGCTGCTTCTCGAGGGTCAGCGCCAGCGCAACCGCCATCGCGGCACTCGGCAGGGTATTGATGAAGAATATCGTCTGCCAGCCGTAGTTCTCGGTCAGATAACCGCCGATCGTCGGGCCGATCGCGGGGGCGAAGGTAACGGAAAGCGCGAAGATTGCCAGGCCGAGCGGCTGCTGGTTCTTCGGCAGCTTGGTCAACACCATGGTAAACGCCATGGGGATTAGCACGCCGCCGGCAAAGCCCTGAAGGCCACGCAACAAGATCATCGTGCCTAGATCATGCGCAAAGGCACAAGCCATCGAAAAGGCGGGGAACAGGATGGAATTGACAAGGATGTAGCGCCGGAATGAAAAGACGTTGCTGAAATAGGCGGTCAGCGGAATGACGACGATCTCACCGATGAGATAGGACGTGGAGATCCAGGCGCCGTTGTCGATACCTGTACCGATACCACCCTCGATGTCGAGAAGGGAGGCATTGGTGATCTGGATATTGAGGATCGCCATGAAGGCGCCGATCATGCCGGCGAGAACGGCGATCCATTCCTTGGTGCTCGCACGCGGCTGCGGGAGGGCGATAGGTGATGCTGCGATAGTGGTCATGGCACGATCTCCTGCCCCTTCGCTCAATGGCTGCCTGCATCGGCCTTGGTGTCGATGCTTGGCGTGACAGACATGCCGGGACGCAGGTCACCCTTTTCGGCAGCGTCGCCATCGAGGATGATCTTGACCGGAATGCGCTGGACGACCTTGGTGAAATTGCCGGTGGCGTTATCGGGCGGCAACAAGGCGAATTCCTGGCCGCTTGCCGGAGACAGGCTGTCGACGTGACCGTGATAGGTGCGACCCGGGAACATGTCGACCTCGATGTCGACCGGCTGCCCGGCGTGGACGTCGGTCAGTTGCGTTTCCTTGTAGTTCGCGACGATGTAGGCGTCTGTTGTTGGTACCACTGCCATCAATTGAGTTCCGGCCTGGACGTACTGGCCCACGCGCAGCGTCCGATTGCCGATCGTGCCGCTTACGGGCGCGGAGATCGTTGTATAGGACAGATTGAGTTCGGCCTGACGCTGGATAGCCTGATCGCGGGTAAGCGACGCCTTGGCCTGGGCCAGTTCGGCCGTCAAGAGATCAACCTGCTTGGTTGCAGCCTCCAGCGTGGCCGTGTCGCGCACGATCGTTGCCTGCGCGGCGGCGATGGCTGAAGCGGCTTGCTGAGCCGTCTGTACCGGCGCGTATCCGTTGCTGGCGAGGTTGGCGTAGCGCTTGCTGTTCTGTTCAGCGAACGTTTCGTTGGCTTTGTCGACGTCAAGTGTTGCGCGGGCGGCCGCGATAGTCGACTGCTGGATATCGAGTGACGCCTGCTTGGCATTAACGGTCGCCTCAGCGGCGGCAACGTCGGCTTTTGCCTGATCAAGCGCGGTCTTGAAATCGCGGTCATCGATGCGGGCAAGCGGCTGGCCGGCCTTCACCGTCTCGTTGTCACTGACGAGTACGTCGGCAAGATAACCCGATATCTTCGGCGCAACCGTGGTGCTGTCTGCCTTTACGTAGGCGTCGTCGGTGGAGACCTGAAAGCGGCCGACCGTCCAGTAGCCATGGCCATAGTAGGCAGCTCCAGCGATGACACCGAGAGCGGCTGCAGCTAGAAGAGTTCGCTTCATTCCAGAGCGTCTGCCGTGAGGTCGTACCGAAGGATCCGAAACGGCCGGATCTCCAGTGGGCTGTTGCTTGGCTTCCATGACCTCAATCAGTTTGTCGGGAGCGGCCGACGCGCGATCAATCTTGCGGTTGATATCGACTATGTTCTCGTCCATCTCGGTTACTCCGGTCAGGCTCGCGGCTGCGGCCGAACAATTAGGAAACGATCTGTTTTCCAAAAACTACGCCGATTTGGGACCTTGTCAACAGAATTTGGAAAATACATACTTTCCTAAATTCACTTCGGCGTGAGTTCGGCGGGCACCTTCGAAAGGCTCGCTTGAATTCTCGGCTCGAAATGCGGGAGAAGCGGTGATGGAAAAGAAAGCTCAACGCGAGAAGCGGTGCCGCGGCAGGCCCCAGATCAGGTCGGACGAAGAAACCAGGGACATGATCCTCGAAGCCGCAAACGATCAATTCGTAAAAGCGGGTTATGCGTCGGCAAGCATCAGCACGATCGCTCAGATGGCTGGCGTTTCTACAAAGACGCTGTATCGCTTGTTTCCGGCGAAGGCCGACCTTTTCTCGGATGTCATCTCGAAGAAGATCAGTGGCTACATCCTTGCGTTGGATACCGAGGGATTGGCAACTACGCCATTGCGCGAGAGCCTCGAAAAGCTTCTGATTTCCTACGGCAGGCTCACGCTTTCCGCAGAAACCATTGCCATGACCCGGCTGGTCCTCAGCGAGTCGGACCGGTTTCCTGAAATTGCCGCCGTCTTCTATGAGAGAGCCATCAAGACCACCGGCAAGGCGATTGAAAACTGGCTCCGGAAGCGGATTGCCCTCGACGAGATCGAGCTCGACGATCCCTCAGTCGCCGTCGGGATGCTTCGAGGAATGATGGCGATGGAACCGCAACGAGCCGTCATGCTCGGTCTATCGGAATGCATGTCGGACGAAGACATCGTTGCACGCGCGCGGGTCTGTACGCGGCTTTTCTTGCAAGGCTCACAGAAACACTGACAGCCGGAGAAGTCCCTACGCCTGTTACGTACGTCAATACAAAGTAACGAGACAACATCCCTGCCGCTGACTAATGCAAGGCAGCACGACCTGAAGAAAATGGGTGCGAGGCCCTCCTGTTTGAGCGACAAGGCCGCCGAACGATATCGGCGGCGCTCGGGACTTCGGATCTCATTTGCAAGCCGGAGAAAGGCGCGCTTATGCAGCGGCTCTCTTCTCGGCTGCGCAGTCGAACAATGCAGCCTTTTCTATCGAAGACACGGTCATGCTTCCTGCTCCCTGCTTTCAAGCGTTCGGATCGAGCCACAGATCGCCAAAGCTCCAGTTGAGTCCCTGCGATCCCGTGACGTAGTTCTTGACCCGCCTGTTGGTGACGATCTGGGCGCCGGCGGCGACGAGGTCGACGGAGGCGACCTCGTCGTGGATGAGATGCTGGAACTTGCTCCAGACCTCCCAGCGCTTCTTTTCGTCAGGCTCGGTCGCGGCTGCCTCCAGCAGCGCGTCCGCCTGGGCGTTTGAATAATGGCTGGCATTCGAGAACGGCAGCCCGATCTTGAAGTTCTTGCTCCAATAGGCGCGCTGGATGCCGAGCGACGGATCGAAGGTGTTGGAGAGCGACTCCACGACGAGATCGAAGGCGCGGTCGGTGTAGACGGTCTTCAGGAAGGTCGGGAGGTCGTATTTCTTGATCTCAATGCCGACGCCGATCTTTTCCAGCTGGCTTTTCAGCACATCGGCATAGCCTTGCGGCAGATACGAGTTGTAGGTCAGCCGGAGATCGAAGCGCTTGCCATCCGCCTTGCGCGGATAGCCCGCCTCATCAAGCAGCTTTTCGGCTGCGGCCGTATCATAGGGATGGGCCACGACGCTCTTATCGTACCACTGCGGCAGGGCCGTGCTCACAGGGCTGGGAGACACCTGCGCATAACCATAGAGCGCGACATCGACAATTTCCTGTAGGTTGATCGCCTGGGCGATGGCGAGCCTGACCTCGCGCTTGGCAAACAGCGGATTGTCGTAGTTGAAGAACAGCTGCTGCTGCGGGCCAGAATAGGCGTAGGTGGTCGTGTCGACGATGAGATTGGGCACCTGCTTCAGCCGGTCGAGATCGGCAAGCGGCACCGGATTGTCGCCGATGTCGGCCTCCCCTGTCTCCAGGGCCGCGGACCGGGCGGCCGGGTCGGTGACGACGCGCAGGATGATGCGGTCGAGATAGGGCTTGCCCGCGTCCCAATAGTCCGGATTGCGCTCAAAGATCAGATGGCTGCCGGCAACCCATTCCGTCAGTTTGAAAGGACCTGTCCCGATTGCGGTCTGCAGCGTCTGCCCGTCGCCCGGCGCCAGTTTCTCGAAAATGTGCTTCGGCACGATCGGCGATTCCGAACTCGACTGCGCCGCAAGCAGGAAGGGAGCCGGCTTCGACAACACAATGACCGCCGTGAGCGGATCCGGCGTCTCGACCGCCACCACGTTCTGATAGGTGATGCGGCCGCGCGGATGCGCTTCCTTCAGCCTGAAGATCGAGAAGGCGACGTCGTCAGAGGTGAAGTCCTTGCCGTCGTGCCACTTCACGCCCTTGCGAAGCTTGAACGTGTAACGAAGATTGTCGTCGGAGACCGACCATTCCGTTGCCAGCAACGGCTGCGGCCTCACATCGAGGTCGAAGGTCAGCAACCCCTCGACGATCTTCGGGCCGATCGCCTGGCCGGTCCCCGACGACGTGTTGATAGCAAAAAGAGCATTGCCCGGATCCACCCGGTAAAGCCAGTTCAAGGTGCCGCCTGTGGCGGGCGCCGCACCTTGTCCAAAGGAGATCGATGGGAGCAGCGTGCTGGCGCTTACAAGCAAAATCAGCTGGTTGAAACTGCGACGGTTGATGGACACGCGAAGAGCTCCTCTCGGGTTGGATTGTGGTCCGCTGAGGGGAAGCTTCAGTGTTGTGTCTCGAAAGCCGAAGTGAAAGTTTCTTCTCGTCTGGCAAAGAATAATTGCGTCTGGACGACTTTTCGAAGTCGGCGCGGCACAGAGGAACGACTGCTCAATTTCCGCGCTTTGACAGGATGATGTTTTCGTCGATCAGCGCCCCGACGAAACGCAGGAATCGAGCGCTCCGCCGAAAGAATTTCTTTCCGTGAAATCAAACAGATATTTCTGGACTTGAACGGCCGGCCAGCCAACCGTTGACGGGAATTACCGGGGTGAACGCCCCTTTTACCGTCATTCCCGGGAGGCAAAAATGCCGTTCGAAACAGATGCTGACGACACGCTGCTCGCAAAGGCGGCCGAGCTGCGCCGGGCGTTCCATCTCGATGCCGTCGACAGAGACAAGCAGGGCGGCAGCCCCATCGAGCAGATCAGGCTTCTGAAGGCCAGCGGCTTACCCTCCGCACAGATCGCCAGGGAATATGGTGGCCAGGGTGCCTCATGGCTGACGATCCTGCGTATTGTCCGCGAATTTGCCAAGACCGATGGTTCACTCGCTCATTTGTTCGGCTACCATCACCTGCCGCTCAACCTTATTCTGTTTCGCGGCTCGGCCGCGCAGAAGGAAAAATGGCTGACCGGCTCGGCAGCGGGCAACTGGATCTGGAGCAACTCCGGAAATGCCCTGTCGAAAACATCGAGTGGTGAAAAGACGGCGACGGGCTGGATCATCAATGGCAGCCGCCCATTCTCCTCGGGCACGCATGTCGCCGACTACATCCAGATCTCCTGGGAGAATGGCGATGGCGCCCGACTGACCGCCGCCGTTCCCGCCGACCGGGACGGCATCGTCATTGTGAACGACTGGGACGGCATCGGCCAGAGGCAGACCGGCAGCGGCACGGTGCGCTTCGTCAACCTTGAAGTCCGGGACGATGAACTGATCAGTTCGCCCGACGTGCCGCTGACGCCCTATTCCTCGCTCACATCGCTCTTTCAGCAGAGTGTGCTCCTCAACGTCTTCGTCGGCAGCGCGCAAGGCGTATTGGAGGAAGGCCGCGGCTATACGACGACGAGTTCGCGGCCATGGGTCTATTCTGGCGTCGAGCGGCACACCGACGACCCCTGGATCAAGCGCCACTACGGTGACCTCTATATCCGAACGCTGGCGGCAACTGAATTGGCCGACAAGGCGGCGCGCAGCCTCGATGCTGCCTACGCGGAAGGGTCTTCGCTGACCGCCGCCGGCCGTGGCGCAGCCGCGATCGATGTCGCGACGGCCAACATCTATGCCGGCGAGGTCGGACTTGCCGTCTCCAGCGAGGTCTTCGAGGTCATGGGCGCCCGCTCGGCGACCACGGCCAACGGTTTCGACCGCTTCTGGCGCAATGTCAGGACCCACACGCTCCACAATCCCGCCGAGTACAAGAAGCGCACCATCGGCACATGGCTGCTGACCGGCGAATTTCCCGTGCCGGCCATCTATCGCTGAAAGGAACCGCAATGGCGAGACGCAAGGACAAGATCAAGCTCGGCGCATTTCTGCTCTTCACCGGGCATCACGTTGCCGCATGGCGTCATCCGAAAGCCTCTGTCGGCACCGAATTCGAGAACTATCTGGAACTGGCCAAGCTCGCCGAGGCGGCGAAGTTCGACACCATCTTCTTCGCGGATGGCGTTGCCGCCCGCATCAAGGATGTCGAGGCGGCCAGCCGCAAGGCCCACAGCGGCATCTATCCCTTCGAACCGATCACCCTGCTCTCGGCGCTGTCGTCCGTCACCCGCAATATCGGCCTGATCGCCACCGCTTCCACCAGCTACTCCGATCCCTACAATCTCGCCCGGCAATTCGCCTCGCTCGACCGGCTGAGCGGCGGCCGGGCGGGCTGGAACCTCGTGACCTCCGCCGATCCCGACGCCGCCTTCAACTTCGGCCACGAGGCTCAGATCCTGCATTCCGACCGCTATGAACGGGCGGAGGAATTCGCTGACGTCGTGCTCGGCCTATGGGACAGCTGGGAGGACGATGCCTTTCTGCGGGATCGCGAAAGTGGTCGCTATTTCGACCCGGCCAAGCTGCATCGCCTCGATCACAGCGGAAAGCATTTCAAGGTCCGCGGCCCGCTCAACATTCCGCGCTCGCCACAAGGGCGACCGGTTGTCGTCCAGGCCGGCGCCTCCGAGCCCGGCAAGGAGCTCGCAGCTCGCACGGCGGAGGCCATCTTTGCCGCGCAGATAACGCTCGAGGAAGCAACGAGATTCTACGCGGACGTCAAGGGACGGCTTGCCAAATACGGCCGCTCGCACGACGACCTGAAGATCCTGCCCGGCGTTTTCCCGGTCGTCGGTCGCACGCAATCGGAGGCGCAGGAGAAGTTCGAATCCCTTCAGAAACTCATTCAGCCGGAGGTCGGCTTGAACCTGATCTCCCAGCTATCCGGCGTCGACCTCAGGGATTATCCGCTCGATGGACCGGTGCCCGAAAATCCGCCTGCGACAAATGCCGGCAAGAGCCGGCAGGCGCTGGTCCTGGATCTCGCCCGCCGCGAGAACCTGACGATCCGCCAGCTCTACCTTCGCATCGCCGGCGCGCGCGGTCATTGGCAGGTCGTGGGCACACCAACGGAAATTGCCGATACGCTGGAAGAGCGCTTCGAGAACTATGGTGCCGACGGCTTCAACATCATGGCGCCGATCATGCCGGGCGGGCTCTCTGATTTCATCGAGCTCGTAGTGCCGGAACTGCGCCGGCGCGGTCTCTTCCGCCATGAATATGAAGGCACGACGCTGCGCGAAAACCTGGGCCTCAAGCGCCCCGAAAACAGCCATGCCGTCAATCGCGGCGCAGTCGCGGCCGAGTAAGGGGAACATACATGAGCCGCGATACGCTTTTTCTCATCGCCCCGGGATTTTCGGACCCGAAGCACCCCGGCCAGACCTTCGTCTGCCCCCATTGCAATGCGATCGAGGGGCTACTTTCGAGCTTCCCCGAACTTGCTGCCCGCATCGAGGTGCGGAGAGTTCCCTTCCCTCGCCCGCGCACACAGGTGATCGAGGCGGTTGGCGAGGAAAACCAGTCCTTGCCGGTGCTGGTCCTCGCATCCAACCCGCCGCCCGATGCTGCGGACTGGAAAGGCAAGCGCTTCGTGTCGAAGACCAGCCGCATTCTCGAACTGCTTTCAGAGCGGCATGGCTTTCCGCGACTTCACGACTGACGGAGATAAGACGATGACCGTAAAGCCCTCAGGCTTCGAACCAGCCCTGCTGCCTCCCGGCCTTTTCGAGCCGGACCAGACCAATCCCTATCTCGCCAAGGCGGTCAAACTCAGGAACATCTTCGCTGTCGATGCCGTCGAGCGGGATCAACGCGGCGGGCGGCCGACGGAACAGGTCCGGCTTCTCAAGGAAAGCGGTCTCGTCAATCTGCTCATTCCCAAGGAATTCGGCGGCGAGGGACAGCCCTATTCGACGGCCCTGCGCATCGTGCGCGAGTTCGCCAAGGTCGACGGCTCGCTTGGCCACTTGTTCGGCTATCACTTCAGCCCGATCCAGAATGCTCTGACCAGCGGCAGCGACGGACGATCTGCCGCAATCCTGCGGCAATCGGCCGAGGGTCGGTGGTTCTGGGGCAACACCACGAACAGCTTCTCCAAGAGCCTCTTCGGCAAGAAGGTCGAAGGCGGCGTCCTGTTGAACGGCTACCGGCCATTCGCCTCCGGCTCGCATGTCGCCGACTATCTGATGGTCGCATGGGAAGACGAGGAAACAAACGCCCGTAGCTTCGCCTATATTCCCGCCAATCGCGACGGCATCACCATTGCCGACGACTGGGATGGCATCGGCCAACGGCAGACCGGCAGCGGCCGTGTCATCTACAAGGATGTGACGGTGAAGGACGAAGAGGTCCTGTCGGAACGCCCCAGGGATCCGGCTGCCCTTCTCATTCCGCAGCAACAGCAAAGCGTGCTCCTCAACGTCTTCATCGGCAGCGCGCAAGGGGCCCTGATCGCAGCACGGGATTATACGATCACGAAATCTCGGCCGTGGATCTACTCCGGTGTCGAACGCCACTCGGACGATCCATGGATCAAGCGACAGTATGGTGAACTCTGGGCCAAGGTGCAGGCCGCTACCGCGCTGGCCGACAGGGCCGCAGTCGCCATCGATGCAGCCTATGCCAAAGGCCCGGCACTCACGGCAGAAGAGCGCGGAGCGACCGCAATCGCCGTGGCTTCCGCCAATGTCCTGGCGGGCAAGGTCGCGCTCGAGGTCACCAGCGAAATATTCGAGGTCATGGGAGCCCGCTCCGCGGTGCGTCCCTATGGCTTCGATCGTTTCTGGCGCAATGTCCGCATCCATACGCTCCACAATCCGGCCGAATACAAGACCCGCAATGTCGGCTCCTGGTTCCTGACCGGCGACTATCCCGAGCCGGGGATATTCCAATGAGCCGACGGCAGCTTCATCTCAACATCAATATCCTGCACTCGGGGTTCTCGCCGGCAGCATGGCGCATGGAAGGCAGCGACCCGCGCGCCTCCTTCGACATCAACCACTACATCAAGGTCGCCAAGATCGCCGAGCGCGGTACCTTCGATGCCGTCTTCCTTGCCGATCAGGCTGCGATATCGGATCGCATCGACTTTCGCCCGCTCACCTCGCTGGAGCCGACGATCGTGCTTGCAATTGTCGCGGCCAGCACGGAACGGATCGGGCTGATCGGCACCGCCTCCACCACCTACAACGAGCCCTACAACATCGCCCGGCGCTTCGCGACGCTCGATCATGCGAGCGGCGGACGCGCGGGCTGGAACATCGTCACCAGCGCGGATCTGGCGCAAAGCAGAAATTTCGGCCTTGAAAAGCCGGTGGCCCACGCCAGCCGCTATGAGCGGGCCGGCGAATTTGCCGCAGTGGTCAAGGCGCTATGGGATAGCTGGGAGGAAGAGGCCTTCGTCGGCGACGTCGCGACCGGACGTTTCGTCGATCCCGGCCGCGTCCACCCGATCGCTCACAGCGGCAAGCATTTCGCCGTGCATGGGCCGCACAATATTCCGCGCCCGCCACAGGGGCACCCGGTTCTCGTTCAAGCGGGCGGCTCGGACGACGGGCGTGAGCTCGCCGCCGAACATGCCGAAGCCGTGTTCTCCGCCTCGCAATCCTTCGAGGAGTCGCTGGATTACGCTAGGGATTTGCGCCGTCGCGCCGCTCGTTACGGCCGCCCGGAAAACAGCATCCTCGTGCTCGCGGGGCTCGCCACCATCATCGGCAGCACCGAAGCGGAAGCAAGGCGCAGACAGGAAGAGCTACGCGACCTCATTCCGCTTGAATACAGCCTTGCCCGACTTGCGGGTGTCTTGCAGGTCGATCAGAAGAGGCTCGAACTCGACAAGCCATTGCCCGAGGACATCCCGCTGCCGGCTGACGGCGGGCACACGTTCTTCCAAGCCACGCTGGCGCTGGCGCGCCGGCAGGGATTGACCGTTCGGGGCCTGATCCGCGCGCTCAATGGCGGCACCGGGCATCGCACGATTGTCGGCACGCCTGCCGCGATCGCGGACGACATCGAGACATGGTTCACCGCTGGTGCGGCCGATGGTTTCAACCCCTATGCCGCCGCAGCCGAATAGCGACCCGGAAAAGGACACTCCCATGACACCATCCCTTGCGGCAAAAACAACCGGCACCGACCGGCTGGCGACGCTCGCCGCTGAACGCTATCGCCAGGTGCAGCATCTCGGCAGCGAATGGAACGAAACGATCGATACGCTGCTCTCCCACCGCAGCGTGCGCAGCTATCTGCTGGATCCGGTTCCACACACCGCGGTCGAACTTGCCGTTGCCGCCGCGCAGTCGGCTGCCAGTTCCTCCAACCTGCAGGCATGGAGCGTCGTCGCCGTCGAGGACCCCGAGCGCCGTAGCCGCCTGAACACCGTTGCAGGCAACCAGCGCCAGATCGCCCAAGCACCCCTTCTGCTCGTCTGGCTCGCGGACCTTGCCCGACCCCGTGCGATCGCTGCGGATGGCGGCTCGGCGGGAGCAGGTCTCGACTATACCGAAAGCTTTCTGCTTGGCGTGATCGACGCCGCACTTGCGGCACAGAACGCGGTCGTTGCCTTTGAGTCGCTGGGGCTCGGGACCTGCTACATCGGCGCGATCCGCAACGATCCGGAAGCGGTGGCCCGGGAACTCTCCCTGCCGGACGGTGTCTTCCCGGTCTTCGGCCTTACTGTGGGGTTTCCCGATCCGGCGCAACCCGCCGGCGTAAAGCCACGCCTGCCGCAGTCGACGGTCCTGCATCGTGAGCAATATGCCGATGGCGCCCGGGCGCGGGATCTTGCCGGCTACAACAAGGCATTGAGAAGCTTCCAAACGGAGCAGGCGATGCCGGCGATCGAATGGACGGATCAGGTCCGCAATCGTATCGGCACAGTCGAGGCATTGAAGGGGCGGCACCTGCTCGCGGCAGCGGCCCGCAGGCTTGGCTTCCAGCTCAAATAGATCGGCAGGGTCGCGAAAGAATAGCCTATTCCGCCGCCATCATGTCGGCGGCCGGTCGGATACGGCGCGCGATGATCTCGTCCATTGTCTGCAGGGCCCGCGCTTCGGCAAGCAACCAATCACGAAACAGATCGACGCGCATGAGCCGCGCCGTGTGCGCCGTGGTAGCGAAGAAGTAGGAGGAGCTGACCGGCTGCGGCACCCCGAAGGGGCTGACCAGCCGCCCGGAGCGGATTTCGGCCTCCGCCAGCCTGATCTTGCCGAGCCCCAGCCCCTGCCCCGCCAGCGCTGCATCAAGGACAAGGGAGGACTGGTTGAGGCGGAACCCACCCTGCGACAGCCGATAGGAGAGCCCGGCGGCACGCAACCAGCCACTCCAATCCGGGCACGACTGATCATGCTCTGCGCCGTCCTCATGCAGAAGCGGCACATCTGCTATCGCCTCCGGCTTGCCCCACAACCCATGAATATCGGCAAACTCCGGGCTGCAGACCGGCAGCACGGCTTCGGAAAAGAGATGATCGACAATGAGCCCCGGATATGGGCCGCTGCCGTAGCGGATCACGCAATCGGCGTCGCCGGCATCGAGGTTCGTCAACTGGGTCGATGCATCGACCAGAACCTGCAGCCCGGGAGCGGCCCGCCGCAGCGCATCGAGGCGCGGGATGAGCCACTTGCTGGCAAAGGACGGGGCGACGGAGATGCGGATCGGCTGCTCATGATCGCTCTGTACGAACTGAGCCATGGCGGCCAGAACAGCATCGAAGGCCCCGGTCAGTCCAGGCACCAATGCCAGCCCGGCCGGTGTCAGATGCAACTGGCCACGCACACGGTTGAAAAGCGGCTGACCGAGGTAGTCCTCCAGCAGGCGGATCTGTTGACCGACCGCTGCCGACGTCACATGCAACTCTTCGGCGGCACGAACGAAATTCAGATGTCGCGCCGTCGCGACGAAGGCCCGCAGCGACGTCAGCGGCGGCAGCCGCGCAAGCGTAGGCTGGATTGCTTTTCTGCGGGAGTCGGCAAAGGTGCTCATAGAGTGATTGCACCACAAACCGGCCCATGAAGACGAGAACCGGCTTTCCTTCCAGCCCGGCCAGCGGAACATTTTCTTGCGCTGCAGACCTCGATCAGAGATGCAAAAACTCATTTTCGGAAATTGTCTATATTTTTAGTAGATTAAAGGGAGCGACTGCCTACCGGCGCACTGGCACGAAGTTTTCCTTTCGCGGACACGGAGAAAAACATTCTTCCGGTTTTGCGTCACGCTGCCCGATGATTGCTGCGACAGTGCTTCGACAGAGGCATTTCAATCGCAATTCCGGGGGTATTCATGGACATCAGCAGACGCCAGCTCAACAAACTTCTCGCCGCGACAGGCCTGACCGCATTCCTACCACTCAATGCATTCGCCGAGACCACGGCACCGACGAAAGGCGGCACCCTGAACTTCATCGTCGAGCCGGAGCCGCCGACAATCCTCACGCTCGCCCATACGGCAGGCGGTACACAGAAAGTCAGTCCGAAGATCACCGAAGGACTTCTTACCTACGATTTCGATCTGACGCCGAAGCCGCAGCTCGCCACGGAATGGTCGATCAGCGACGATGGACTGAACTACACCTTCAAGCTCCGCCCGAACGTGAAGTGGCATGACGGCAAGCCTTTTACATCGGATGATGTTGCCTATTCCATCGAGCTTCTGAAGCAGGTCCACCCGCGCGGCCGCGGCACCTTCGCCAATGTCACGAAGGTCGAAACGCCCGATCCGCTGACCGCCGTGATCCGGCTTTCCAAACCCGCCCCCTACCTGCTCAGTGCTCTCTACGGGGCAGAGTCCCCGATCGTGCCGAAGCACGTCTATGACGGCGTCAAGATCGCCGACGTCCCCACCAATCCGAATGGCAGCGCCCCGATCGGCACGGGGCCATTCGTCTTCAAGGAGTGGGTAAGAGGGTCGCATATCATCCTCGAGCGCAATCCTGATTACTGGGACGCCGGCAAACCCTATCTCGACCAGGTCATCGTGCGCTTCGTACCCGATGGCGCGGCCCGCGCAGCCGGTTTCGAAACCGGTGAATTCGATATTGGCGGCGACAACCCCATCCCTCTGAGCGATCTTGAACGCGTCAAAGCATTGCCGAACATTGCGGTCGATTCACGCGGCTACGAGACCAAGGGCGACCAGACCCAGCTGATCTTCAATCTCGACAACGAGTATCTGAAGAATGTCAGCGTTCGCCGCGCAATTGCCCATGCGATCGACCTCGACGTCATCCTGAACACGGTGTGGTACGGCTACGGCCATGTTTCGCCGACCCCGATCAGCACCTTCCTGCCGCGCTATCTCGACACCTCGATCAAGCCCTACGCCTTCGATCTGAAAGCCGCTGAACAGCTGCTCGACGAGGCCGGCTACAAGCGCGGCGCGGACGGCGTCCGCTTCAATCTGAGCCTGACCCACAATTCCTACAATGAAGGTTTCAAGCGGGTCGCCGAATATCTGAAGCAAAACCTGACGCGTATCGGCATCAACGCCACGATCGATTCCTACGACTTCTCCACCTACATCAAGAAGGTCTACACCGACCGCGCCTTCGACGTGACGGCCGAATATCTCGGCAACCAGTTCGATCCGACGCTTGGCGTGCAGCGCATCTACTGGTCGAAGAACTTCAAGCTCGGCCTGCCCTTCTCGAATGCCAGCCACTACAACAACCCGGAGGTGGACAAGCTGCTCGAAGCCGCATCCGTCGAGATCGACGATGCGAAACGCAAGGATCAATTCTTCGCCTTCCAGAAGATCGTTGCCGACGAAGTGCCAGTGGTGAACTTGATTTCACTGGAGAACGTCACCGTATTCAACAAGCGGGTCAAAAACCACACGATCGGCGCCGAGGGCGTGCAGTCCAACTTCGCTGATGTCTACATCAAGGACGGCGAAGGCTAAGGTGCGGCGGCAGGACTAGCACGAGAAAGGGGCGCATCAACGATGCGCCCCTTTCTGCTTTCGAGGATGAGATCAGGCGACGCGGACGGGCGTGAATTTCGCGAGGATACGATCGGCAAGCGCAATCGCCTGGGCTCGCTGCTCGGTGATGGAGCTCGACTCCCATGCAACGCCCCGCAGCGGATGCCCGATGGCGCTGAGATTACGGTGAACGAGCCCCTCCTCGTTGATGAGATCGCCGGCCGGCGTCGCATCGATGCCGTAGCCGGTGCTGTGAGGGCGAACCTCGCCGGTCGCCAGCAGACTCTTCACGAACGGGTCGGACACTCGGCGCCAATCATGCAACTGATGGCCACGACAATCGATCACGCCGTCGAACGGCCGTGTTTCGATGGCGGTTGCTGTCTTCAGGCTGGCGATGATCTCGCTACCCTCGACGGCAAATCCGAGGATACGGGCGCGGCCATGCTCCAACCGGCCTTCCGAAATCACCCGCTCGATAGTCGCGTGGCTTTCCGGCGCCGAGCGATGCGCGGTAACATCCCAAAAGGCCCTGAGATGTCGGGTGAACCGCAGCCGCTCGCGATCGCTGGCCCCTTGCCACAGCGAGAGAATATGGGGGCGGATCGCCAAGGGCAGCCCTTGCCAGTCTGCCCCCTCAGCCGAAATCGACCGTCGTTCCGCCTTGACGCGTGACAGCAGTTCGCGCGCTGTCGCGGGCAACGGGCCATCGGCCAGAAAGTCGCGCGCCGCGTCGACCGTCCTGCGACCCTCCACGAACTGGCCACGGCGCGATATCACGCGGTAGCGGCCGCGATAGCCCCGTGCCTCCATGCTGACAACGGCATCGACCATCGACAGGCTGGAACCAATCAGGAGAATCTCCTCGCAGCCTGTCAGACGGTCCAGCGCCAGTGTGTCCCATGGATTGGCGGCAAAACGCGGGTGACCGGCGACTTGAACCTCGGCGGCCGACAGGCGCGGTTGGAAGACGCCAAGGGCCAGCACGGCCTCATCCGCCTCCACAGCGGTGCCATCGGCCGTCGTAATGCGGATCCGGCTCGGAGTAGCCACCAGCGCGGATGCCGACGACCGGATATGCCGCAACGTCGAACCGAGCCGCGCGTTCGCCACCGCACGCGCGAGCTCGTCACGGAGATAGGTTCCATAGAGGTAACGCGGCGGGCTGCTTGTGCCCACCTCGGCGGGAGGCGTCCAGCCGTAGGTCGGACCATTCTCGATGAGCCAGCGCGCGAGATGGCCGGGATCCTCGGGATAAAGGGAGAAGATTTCAGCCGGACCGTTCACCAGATGGGCCGGATCGGATGTGCTGTAGGCAACACCCCGACCAAGCTCCTCGCGTCGCTCGATGACGGTGATCGCCAGCGGAACTTCCGTCTGGTCGAGCAACTTGAGCGCCGTCAGCGCCCCGGCGAAGCCCCCGCCGACAATGGCAACGGAGTGATGCGGAATACGATCGATGCGCAATAGACCTCCTCTCCCACCGGCGTCGGCGGGGCGTGATATGTCGGGATATGAGAACGGGCGGACGCCTTTATGCGATCAGCTTTTCGCGCTCGCGATGGCGCCCATTCAGCAGTTCAAGGGCGTTTCGGCTGGCAATCAGCTCGGCTTCATGCGCGCTCAGCCCTGCCGCCGCAAAGGCCGCGGCCAGCCCATCCTGCGTCGGACCATGTTCGAGGATCGGCCAGTCGCTGCCGGTCAGAACATGGTCGGCACCGACGAGACTGGTCACGAAGCGGATGAAGCGCGCTTCCGACGGCATGATGTCGATATAGAGGTGGCGCCGCTTCCCGGCTGGCGCATCTGTAAAAATGGACGGTAGTTCGCCGAAGGGACCGGTCAGAGCAAGTGCCGAAACGCCGAGCGCGGTAATGACGACCCGAAGTTCCGGCAATTCTTCAAAGACACCCGATGTCACCAGCGAGATCGCAGCGGCGGCGTTGATCGTGCCGCGGCTCAAGCGCGTCCCGAGCCTGCCGAGGCCTGATAGCTGCGTCGAAAGCGGCTCGGGGTTGATGGGATGCAGGAAGACGGGAACGCCGAACTCCGCAGCAACACTCAGGATGGGCCGGGCTTCTGGCGCATCGATCAACCTGTCACCTCTCGCGCTGTCGAGAAACAGACCGGACAGATTGAGTTCGACGATGGCGCGCCGTGCCTCGACCGCAGCCGCTTCTCCACCGAAGGCGTCCACTGTTGCCAGCGCGAAAAGGCGATCAGGATGGCGCGCAACCGTCGCTGCGAGGTCATCGTTCAGCTTGCGGCTGACGGCGCCGAGATCGGCGTCGGGCGCGGCGACCATCGACGGCGCGACCCCGATCACGCGGCGCGAGATACCGGCCGCATCACTGTCAGCGATCAGCGCATCGATATCGGAGATCTTCGTGCCGATCCGCGCCCACAGCGGATCGAGCGGGCGGCCGGGCGCGCGGTAGACCTCCCAGCCTTCGGGCAGGAAATGCGTATGGAAATCGACGATATCGAGCTTGCTCATGGTGGCTCCGTGGCGATCACTGCGCGGCAGGGACTAGAAGACCTTGCCTTCTTCCAGATGCGTCGTGGTGCCGTTGATGTAGAAATCAACGACCACCCTCGCCTTGTGCAGCAGCGGATTGTGATTGAGCACGGTGCGGATGTTGCGCCAGTGCCGATCGAGATTGAGATGGCGCGACGTCGCGGAGCCGCCGCCGAGTTCGAAGACGTTGGTGGCAGCCGTGAGCGCGATCTGCGAGGCGACGATCTGTGTACGCGTAGTCGTCAGTGCGCTATCGATCAGCGCGGTCTCCAGCGCTTGCGGATCGCCCACGCCGAATGCCGCGGCGGTCTTGTCGAGCGCACGCGCGCTTTCGCGTATCAGCGTGTCGACGGCAAAGGAGCCGGCAGCGACCTCGCCAAGAATCTTCTGCACGAAGGGATCCGCGCTGGCCGTCTCGGCCGCGCTATGGGCTGCCGACCGTGCCTGTCGGCGCACATATTCTGTCCCTTCCGCGAGCGCGCCGCGCACCGCACCCGCCATTGACGCCGCAAGGTGAAGCTGCCGCAAGGTCGAGGTGTGGCGGCCTACCAGCGTGTTCAGGCCGCGCGTGGAGATTTCGTGCGGCAACACCTCGACATCTTCGAGCAGAACGCCGCCGCTCGCGGTCAGCCGCTGGCCCATGCCATCCCAGTCGTCGAG
Source organism: Rhizobium cauense (assembly GCF_019511525.1). Classification (GTDB taxonomy): domain Bacteria; phylum Pseudomonadota; class Alphaproteobacteria; order Rhizobiales; family Rhizobiaceae; genus Rhizobium; species Rhizobium cauense. The sequence goes on from NZ_JAEUAT010000018.1 coordinate 124,158, forward strand.
AATGGAGATGCCCGGACGGTCGACCGGAAGCAAAACGCTCACGAACTCACCGTCATCGTTCTTCGCACTGAAGGATGCGAAGTCCGCAAATGCCGTGCCGGTCGCATACCATTTGCGGCCGTTGAGGCGATAGCTATCCCCCGATCTCGTCAAACGTGTCGTCACCTCGCCCGGCCGCTTGGTTCCCTGTTCCGTATGCGCCCCGCCGAAAAGCTTGCCCGAGAGAACGCGGCTGAGCTGCGTGCGGTCGATGGCCGTGTTGGGGCTGAGGATCAGGCTTTCGGTAAAATTGAAATGGCTGCGCAACGCGTGAGCAACATTCGAATCTGCCGCTCCGATCGCCATGATCGTTTCGATGTAATCGGCCACGGATCCCCCCGGACCGCCGAGCGCCACGGGAATGCGCAGCGTCCCCAGCCCGGCCTCCTTGAACAGTCGGAAGGCTTCGAAAGGAAGCTCCCTTTCCAGATCGCGTCTTGCCGCCTCTTTCCCGATTTCGACCGTCAGCTCAGGAATTTTTGCCAATAGCGTCGAGAGATCGTTCACCGCCTCCTGAGGTGTCGGAGTGGCGGACAGTGCTGAAGGAGCGGTATTCGGCATGCGGGAACCTTCTCGGCCGGAAAAAGAAGAGAAGGGACCCGCCATATCGGCGGATCCCTGAAGCCATGATCAGGCGACGGCGCGTGTCAGCGGCACGACATTGTCGGCACCGCCTGCAGCGCTACGCGGCACGCGGCCTTCGACCGGATGGCTCGGATCGTTGAAACCTGGCGTCGAGGGATGACCCGTCGTGACCAGCCGGTCGACCAGCGCCTCGTCCTCGGCGTCGAGCTTGACGTCGAGCGCGCGGATATAGTTGTCCCAATGCTCTTCTGTGCGCGGACCGGTGATCGCCGCCGAGATCAGCTTGTTGTTCAGCACCCAGGCAAGCGCGAACTCGGTCGGAGAGACACCCTTGCGGGTCGCGTGGGCAGCGATCTCGCTGGCAATCGCGATCGATTCGGGACGCCACTCGGTCTCGAGGATGCGCTTGTCGCCGCGACCCGCACGGGTATCGGCGGCCGGCTCCTTGCCCGGCTCGTACTTGCCCGTCAGGACACCACGAGCGAGCGGCGAATAGGAAACGACGCCGAGACCATAGTGGTGGGCAGCCGGCAACTGCTCCGCTTCGGCGGTGCGGTTGACAATGTTATAGAGCGGCTGGCTCGCCACCGGACGATCGATGCCGAGTTCATCGGCCAACTGCGCGACTTCGGCGATGCGCCAGCCGCGGAAATTGGAGACGCCGAAGTAACGGAGCTTGCCGGCGCGGATCAGGTCGGCGATCGCACGCACCGGCTCCTCCAGCGGCGCGTCGAAGACGGCGCGGTGGAAATAGAGGATGTCGATATAGTCGGTGTTGAGACGGCGCAGCGAATTCTCGACGGTCTCGATCACCCACTTGCGGGAATGACCGCCGAGGTTCGGGCCCTTCTTGTGCGAGTTGACGAACTTCGTCGCCAGAACCCAGTGATCGCGATGCGCCTTGATGCCCTTGCCGACAACCTCTTCCGACTTGCCGTCGTGATAGACATCGGCGGTGTCGATGAAGTTGATCCCCTGCTCGCGCGCCTTGTCGATGATGCGGAACGCGACGTCATCGGGCGTCGGGCCGCCAAACATCATGGTTCCCAGGCTGAGCGGTGACACCTTGAGCGCGCTGCGCCCGAGATAGCGATAATCGACCATTGTATTCTCCTTCTTACTGAGCGTGGTGGCAGGCGGCGGCATGGCCGCTGCCGAACTGGCGGAACGCCGGATCCTCGGACCGGCAGATATCGGTGGCGAGCGGACAGCGCGTATGGAAGCGGCAGCCTGCCGGCGGATTGTGCGGGCTCGGCAGATCGCCCGTGATCGGCGCGGCCTGCTTGCGCCGCGACGGATCGGGCACCGCGGCAAGCAGCGCCTGCGTATAGGGATGCTTGGCGCCCCTCCACAGTTCGCTCGTCGGAGCGCTCTCGACGATGCGGCCCAGATACATGACGAGCACGCGATCGGCGAAATAGCGAACGACGGAGAGATCGTGAGAGATGAAGAGATAGGAAAGCGAGAGCTCCGTCTTCATCTCGACCAGCAGATTGAGGATCTGTGCCTGGATCGAGAGGTCAAGCGCCGAAACAGGTTCGTCGCAGATGACGAGTTCCGGCTGCAGGATGAGCGCACGGGCGATGCCGATACGCTGGCGCTGGCCGCCGGAGAACTCATGCGGATAGCGATCGAGCGAATCCGCCGGCAGGCCGACATGAGCAACCATCTGCGCAGCGATCGCCTCGCGCTGCTTGCGCTCGCCGATGCCATGAACCGCAAGCGGTGCGGTCAGGATCGTGCGGATCGTCTGTCTCGGGTTGAGGGAGGCGAACGGATCCTGGAAGATCATCTGGATGTTGCGCCGGACCGATTGCAGTTCGCGCCCCGCCATGGTGGTGACGTCCCTGCCCTTGAAGGTGACACTCCCTGACGACGGATCGACGAGACGAACCAGTGACTTGCCGAGTGTGGACTTGCCGCAGCCGGACTCACCGACCAGCGCCACCGTCTCGCCTTCGGCGATATCAAGTGACACGCCATCGACGGCGCGCACGGTGCCGGCGGCTCCGGGATAATGGGTCGAAAGCCGATCAACCGACAGAAGCGACATGGGCGTTCTCCGCAATGGCTGGAACATAGGGGCACGCCACCTGCCTGCCGGCCGGCAGTGCGATGAGTTGCGGTACGACGGAGGCGCAGGAGGGCCGCGCGACCGGACAGCGCGGACGGAACGAACAGCCCTTCTCGCCGGCCGCCGAAACAATCGAGCCCGGAATTTCCGAAAGCGGCCCGTCGCGGTAGTGATAATCGGCCTTCAGACGAGGCGATGCCGACAGGAGGCCGTTGGTGTAGGGGTGATACGGCTTCTCGAACACTTCGCCCGGAAGCCCCTCCTCGATCTTGCGCCCGGCATACATGACGACGACGCGGTCCGCCCATTGCGCGACGATGCCGAGATCGTGGGTGATCAGGATGACCGCCATGTTCAGCTGCACCCGAAGATTATCGAGCAATTGCAGCACCTGCGCCTGGATGGTCACGTCGAGCGCCGTCGTCGCTTCGTCGGCGATAAGCAGCTTCGGATTGCAGGCAACCGCGATCGCGATCATCACGCGCTGACGCATGCCGCCGGAGAGCTGGTGCGGATATTCGTCGATACGGCGGCGCGCCTCGGGAATGCTGACGAGATCAAGCAACTCGATGGCGCGCTCCCGCGCCTGGCGGCGGCTCAGGTCCTCATGGATGCGCAGCACCTCGATGATCTGGTCGCCGATCGTCAGCACCGGATTGAGCGAGGTCATCGGCTCCTGGAAAATCATGGCGATGTCACGGCCGCGGATTCGGCGCAGGTCCCGTTCCGGGAGGCCCACAAGGTCGCGCCCGTCGAAACGGATCTGACCGCCGGCCTTTGCATGTCGCGGCAGCAGGCCCATCAGGCCGAGCGCCGTCAGCGACTTGCCGGAGCCGGATTCCCCGACGATCGCGAGCATCTCGCCGGGATTGGCAGAGAAACTCACATCCTTTACCGGTTCGGCGGACGCGAAGCGTACCGAGAGGTTGGAAACCTCGAGAAGTTTGGCCATCAGCGATCCTCCGAAAAACGCGGGTTCAGCGCGTCGTTCAGGCCATCGCCGATCAGGTTCAGCGAGAGCACCGTGAAGACGATCGCCAGCCCCGGCAGTGCCGTCAGGTACCAGGCGGTGCGGATCACATCGCGGCCGGCGCCGATCATCGAACCCCAGGAAACGCGATTGGGATCACCGAGGCCCATGAAGGAGAGCGCCGATTCCATCAGGATTGCGCTTGCCACCATCACAGAGGAGGTGACGATCAGCGGCGGCAGCGCATTGGGAAGGATCTCGCGGAAGATGATGCGGGCATGACCAAAGCCGAGGCTGCGGGCAGCCTGCACATAGTCCTTCTCGCGAATGGCCCGGAATTCCGCACGCGTCAGCCGCGCCACCGTCGGCCAACTGACGATCGCGATGGCGATGGTCACGGTCCCTGTCGTCGGCTGGGCGATTGCCACGAGAACGACGAGCAGCACGAAGCTCGGAATGGTCTGGAAGATCTCGATGAACTTGACGAGGATATCGTCGATCAGCCCCCCGAAGTAGCCGGCAACGGCTCCGATGGCGATCCCCACTGTCAAGCCGAGCGCGGTGGCCGCAAGGCCGACAGTCAGCGATATCCGGGCGCCGTGAACGATACCAGCAAGCACATTGCGGCCCATGGAGTCCGTACCGAGCGGATAGGCAGGGTTCTGCCCGGGCCACAGGAATGGCCGCGCGACCATTTCGAGCGGGTCGCCAGGAAAGAGAAGCGGCGCCAGCAAGGCCGACAGGGCAACGAGCAGCAGAATGCCGGTACCAAAGAGTGCATTGTAGTTGCCGAGGAAGACTTTCAACTCCCGGCGCATGCCGCGCCAGGCCGTACCCGAAACCGATGCGCGGACGTCGGGGGCGTGGATATGCGTCCAGCGCGGCTGCTTGGGCGCTTCCGGTGCCGGCTGATCGCGCTCGATCTTTGCCTGCGGCGCAAAGTCGATCGCCTGGCCGGCCAGTGTTCCAAGTTTTTGAGTGTTCATCGACTTGCTCCAATTCGGGGATCGATCCACGCCTGCAGCAGGTCGACGGCGGCATTGGCGACGATCACAAGGAAGGAAGACAGGAGGAGAATGCCGAGCAGCACGCTGAAATCGCGCGCCATGACGGCTTCGAAGGCAAGGCGCCCGAGGCCGGGCCAGCTATAGACGGTCTCGACCACGACCGCGCCGCCCAGCATCCCGCCAAAGTGCATGCCGGCCATGGTGGTGATCGGGATCAGGGCGTTGCGAAGCACGTGACGCGTCGTCAGCAAGAACGGCGAGACACCCTTGGCGCGCGCGGTGCGCACGAAATCCTGCGACTTGACTTCCAGCATCGAGGCGCGCGTCAGGCGGGCATAGATCGCCAGGTAAAAAAGTGCGAGCGAGGTCGCCGGCAGTACCATGTAGCGCGCCCTGTCGAGCAGCGCCGGGAGCCCTGTCAGCCGCGAGCCGATCGTGCTGTCTCCGCCGCTCGGCAGCCATCCAAGCTTGACCGAGAAGAGCAGGATCAGCATCAGGCCGATCCAGAAGCCGGGGATCGAATAGAACAGCAACGAGACGATGGAGATGATGCGATCAGGAAGGCGCCCGGAAAAGGCGGCCATCAGCGAACCGAGCAGCAGTCCGACCGCAATTGCGATCGCCAGCGCGGCCAGCATGAGCACCAGTGTGCCCGGCAGCCGCTGGCCGATCAGATCGGCGACCGACATGCCGTAGCGGGGTGAGAAGCCGAGGCTGAAATGCGCGAGGTTGTTCAGATAGTTGGCAAGCTGAACGAGGATCGGGTTATCCAGCCCGAAGCGCTCGCGCAGCGCCGCCATCGTCTCCACCGTCGCCGAGCCAGATTCCGCAGCCATCACATCGGCCGCATCGCCGGGTGCCAGCTTCAGCAGGAAGAAATTGAGGATGACAATCCCGAGCATTGTGGGCACGGCCTGAATGATCGTCCTGCTGATCGTTCGACCGATCCGCCTGTAAGCCGACATGTGCCCCACCTCGCGATCTGAAAAGAATTCACCTAGTCTCGTCGCTTAGTAGTTGACTAATTCTGTGGGTTTTGTCAAATCCATATTGGTAAATAATTCCAAAGAAACCGCAATTAAACGTACTTTTAAAAACACAATACCGCATATCGACGCAGTGTAGGTTTTTATCCCTCTTCAAAGCAGTCACGGGGCAAAAATCTCTAAAGCAGGCTCGATCCGCGGAATGACACAGAAGCGGGGCCGTGACGGCCCCTGGATCATGAGGGTTGAACAAGATGGCACTATTTCCCGCACCCACGCGCCGCAGCTTTCTTCTGGCCTCGGTCGCACTCGGCGTCACCGCCACAGCGCGGCTTCCCGCCTTCGCAGCCACCGCGACACGCGGCGGCACGGCAACGCTTCTGCTGGCCGCCGAGCCGCCCGTCCTGACGACGATCGCCCATACGGCTTATAACGCGGTCTATGTCTCGCCGAAGACCACGGAAGGCCTTCTCACCTATGACTTCGACCTCAATCCGAAGCCGCTGCTGGCCAAGGAGTGGACTGTCAGCCCCGATGGCCTGACCTATACCTTCAAGCTGCGTGATGGCGTGAAATGGCATGACGGGCAGCCCTTCACCTCCGCCGACGTCGCCTTCTCGATCAAGACCCTGAAGGAAGTGCATCCGCGCGGCCGCAACACCTTCCTCAATCTGGTCGATATCGAAACGCCCGACGCGCAGACCGCCATCCTGAAGTTGTCGAAGCCGGCGCCCTATCTTATCACCGCACTTGCCGCCTCCGAAACGCCGATCGTGCCGCGCCATATCTATGAAGGCACCAAGGTTGCAGAAAATCCGGCCAATCTGGCGCCGATCGGAACCGGCCCCTTCAAGTTCAAGGAATGGGTGCGCGGCAGCCACATCGTGTACGAGCGCAACCACGAATACTGGGACCAGCCCCGCCCCTATCTCGACCAGCTGATCATCCGCTTCATCCCGGATGCCGCCGCCCGCTCGATTGCGATCGAGACCGGCGAAATCGATCTGGCGCCCTCGACCCCTGTGCCGCTCAGCGACCTCGAACGGCTGCAGAGCGCCGAAGGGCTCGCTTTCGAGACCAAGGGCTATCAGTACGCGAACGGCGTCAGCCGCATCGAATTCAACCTCGAGCGGCCGTTCTTCAAGGACGTGAGGGTGCGCCGCGCCTTCGCCCATGTGATCGACCGCAACGTCATTCTCAACACCATCAACTATGGCTACGGCGCGGCCATCCCCGGCCCGATCAATCCCAACCTTGCCAAGTGGTACGTTCCGGATCTCAAGACATACCCGATCGATCTCGCCGCCGCCGAGAAACTTCTCGACGAAGCCGGTTACCCGCGCGGCGCCGACGGCATCCGCGCCCGCATCAATCTCGACTTTGTGCCGAGTGGCGAAACCTATCCGCGCGGCTCGGAATATATCCGCCAGGCACTCGCCAAGGTTGGCATCGACGCCAAGGTCCGCAGCCAGGATTTCGCAACCTACACGAAGCGCATCTACACCGACCGCGATTTCGATTTCGCCTTCGAAGGCATGAGCAACCTCTTCGACCCGACAGTCGGCGTGCAGCGCCTCTACTGGAGCAAGAACTTCAAGCCGGGTGTCCCGTTCTCGAACGGTGCGGCCTACAGCAACCCCAAGGTCGATGAATTGCTCGAAGCGGCCGCGATCGAGGTCGATCCGACGAAGCGCGTCGAGCAGTGGCGCGAGATCCAGCAGATCCTCGTCGAAGACGTGCCGGCGATCGACATCGCAAGCCAGCCGGAGCTGACGATCTACAACAAGCGGATTTCCGACCATACCGTTGGCGGCGAAGGCATCGCCGGCAGCCTCGCCTTCGCCTACGTCGCCGCATCCTGATCGCCAGACAAACGGGAGCCCATCCATGTCCATTCAACATCTCCCCGGCTCGATCGTCGGCCTGCCGAAATTCGCGGCCCCGACCGATTTTCCGGAAAGCCCGCTCTCGCAGGCACTCAAGCAGCCGGTTCTCCTCGGTCTCTTCCTGCCGATCCAGGCAGGCGGCTGGACGCAATCGACGCTCGAGCGGTCGACCGACTGGCGCTTCGACTACAACAAGGCTTTGACGCTGAAGGCGGAAGAACTCGGCTTCGACCTCGTCTTCGCGCTGTCGCAATGGCTGCCCAAGGGCGGCTATGGCGGCGTCTTCGATGGCCACGCTCTGGACAGCTTCGTGTCGACTGCAGCTCTCGCGGGGCTCACCAAGAAGATCATGCTGATCTCGACAATGCATGTGCTTTACGGCCCATGGCATCCCCTGCACCTGGCGAAATTCGGCGCAACGCTCGACCATATCACCGGCGGGCGCTGGGGCATCAACGTGGTCACCGGCCATCGGGCGGTCGAGCACGAGATGTTCGGCTGGCCGCGCATCGAGCACGACAAGCGCTACGAGCTGGCGGCTGAATTCCTCGAAGTCGTCCAGCGTCTCTGGAGTGACAGCGAGAACTTCTCCTTCGAGGGCGAAAGCAGCTGGAAGCTCGGCGGCGGCTTCGTCACGCCGAAGCCGAATTTCGGCCGTCCGATCCTGGTCAACGCGACAGGTTCGGATGCCGGCATTGCGTTTGCCGGTCGCTATTCCGATATCGTCTTCATCACCAGCCCGACCGGCGCCGACATCGACAGCGCACTGGAATCGCTGCCGGCGCATACGAAGCGGGTCAAGGATTCGGCAATCAGCGTCGGCCGCACGGTCCGCACGCTGCTCAATCCCATGGTGATCTGCCGGCCGACGGAGAAGGAGGCCTGGGAACTCGCCGACCGCATCGTCGCCCATGCCGACCAGCGTTCGCCACAAGGCTTCCAGTCACTGAACTCGGATGCCCAGGCCTGGAAGGGTCGCGACCCGCAGGATCCATACCGGGCCATCGGCGGCAACATTCGCGTGATCGGATCGCCAGAACAGGTGGTGGATCAGTTCGTCAAGCTGAAGGAGGCCGGCGTCGATGGCCTGCAACTCAGCTTCTTCGATTTCCGCGACGATCTCGAATTCTTCGGCTCCGAGGTCCTGCCCCTGATGAAGCAAGCCGGCCTGCGCCACTGAGGAGAAACGCCATGACAAGTAATACCATTTCCGAAATCTGGTATACGCGCTGCCCAGTGCCAACGCCTGTCGGCCTTGCGGCACAGCTCGGTTATCTCGAGGAAAACTTCCGCAAGGAAGGCGTGACGCTGAAATCGATCATCGATTCACCCGACCGCAGCATCCGCCAGAGCCATTTCAACCACACGCTCGACTGGTCGTTTCGCCATGGCGGCAACGTGCCGCCGATCCGTGCCCGCTCCGAGGGACGCAAGACACGGCTCGTCGGCATCACCTGGACCGACGAGTTCCAGGCAATCATCACCCTGCCCGAGACCGGCATCAAGACCGCCAGGGACCTGAAGGGGCGCCGCTTCGGCATCGCCCGCAGGCCTGAAGGCATCGTCGACTTCATGCGCGCCACCGCCCTGAAGGGGTTGCTTTCGGCGCTCTCGCTGGAAGGCCTGGCACTCGACGACGTCGAGATCGTCGACATCGCACTTTCGGACTCCGTGCTGTCGACGCAGGAAGGGCCATCGCTCTTCGGGCTGAAGCGCCGGCAGGCTTACGGCGAGGAAGTCGCGGCCCTCATTCGCGGCGACGTCGACGCCATCTATGTGAAGGGCACGGCCGGCATCAATGTCGCCAACCTGATTGGCGCCGTGCAGGTGGCCGAGTTCGGCTTCCACCCCGATCCGAAGATCCGCATCAATTCCGGCTCGCCGCGCGTGCTGACGGTGGACGAGCTTCTGGCGGACGAGCGGCCGGATCTCGTCGCGCGCCTGCTGGAATCGATCTTCAAGGCAAGCGCATGGGCCGAAGCGCATCCCGAGGAAACGAGGCGCTTCGTTGCCCGCGAGGCGGGTGCCACGGAAGAGCAGGTTCTCGCCGCCAATGGCCCCGACATCCACAAACACCTTGGTCTTGGCCTGCAGCCCGAGCTGGTGGATGCGATCGGCCACTACAAGGATTTCCTGCGCGATTTCGGCTTCCTCGCCGCCGACTTCGACATCGCTGACTGGGTCGATCGTCGTCATATCGACGCTTTCGACCGGCGCGCCGTGGCCTAGACCGAGAAAAGAGAAGACCATGCTTCAGGAAAAAATCGATCCGGTGGACAAGGCGCGGCGGCTTGCCATCGATTTCGCCGAGCGCGCCGCTCACTACGACGCGACAGGAGACTTCCCGTTCGAGAACTTCACGCGTCTCTTCGAAGCCGGCCTGCTTGGACTGGTGACCGCACCCGAGCATGGCGGGCACGGCGGCGGACTTGCCGAGGCACAGGCGGTGATCAGCGAAATCGCGCGCGGCGAACCCTCGACCGCGCTCGTGCTCGCCATGCATTACAACAGCCACATAGCCTGCGCCGTTTCGCAAAGTGGCCGGCCCACCTTGCCGAGCGGGTACTCACGGCCAATCGGCTCGGCCCAGCGCTGATCAATGCCGCCCAGGCGGAGCCGCGCATCGGCTCCCCCGCCCACGGCGCCCTGCCCGAAACCATCGCCCGCCGCGACGGCGACGTCTGGCGCATCAGCGGCCACAAAAGCTACGTGACCGGCGTCCCCGTGCTCAAATGGGTAGCGCTGCTGGCGCTTACCGATGAAGCCGAACCACGGTTGGCATCGTTCCTCGTTCCGACCGACAGCCCCGGCATGCGCATCGAAAAGGCATGGAACGCCGCCGGCATGCATGCGACGGCGAGCGACGACATCATCCTCGACGACGTTGTGATCCCGCTGGAAGACATCATCGAATCCCAGCCGGCCTCCGAGCCGCTGCGCCGCGAGGAACATGCAACGGCCTTCTTCTTCTCGCTGATATCAGCTGTCTACCACGGCGTGGCGCTCTCCGCCCGCGACCGCGTGCTCGCCTTCGCCGCCCACCACACACCGGCAAGCCTTGGCGCGCCGCTCTCGACCGTTCCCCGCATTCAGGATGGCTTGGGAGAGATCGAGGTCCGGCTGGCAACCAATGCCCGATTGCTGCGTTCCCTTGGCGAAGACGTCGACGCCGGCAGGGCTGTGGGAATAGACGGAATGCATGTCCGCCACGTCGTCATCGACAACGCTGTTGCCGTCACCAGCCTCGCCCTTGAGCTTGCCGGAAATCCCGGTCTCAACCGCGACTTCCAGCTTGAGCGCCATCATCGCGACGCAATCACGGCTCGTTCCCATGCCCCGCAGAGCCACATGATCCGGACGCTCGCTGCCCGCAATGCACTCGGCCGTCTCGCATCGCGATAGCGGAACACCGGCCTCCGGTTTCACAGTTTGATTTCACAAGCGCAGGCGAACTATGAGCAAAGACAGCGAATTCCTCTGGTACATAACCAATGACACAAGGCCGGGACACCGCGGCGATTCCGTCATTGAAAATCACAACAGCCTGGCGACTTTGACGGAGCATGCCCGCGCACTCGAAGAGCACGGATGGAAGGGCGCGCTCATCGGAACCGGTTGGGGCCGACCAGATACCTTCACCGTTGCCGCGGCGCTTGCAGCGAGCACGACAACATTCGAGCCGCTGATAGCGATCCGCCCCGGCTACTGGCGGCCGGCGAATTTCGCCTCGGCCGCCGCAACGCTCGACCATCTCACCGGCGGCCGTGTGCGCGTCAATATCGTCTCCGGCCTCGACAATCTCTCCGCCTATGGCGACCAGGAGGGAAACCAGTCGGAGCGCTACGCCCGCACCAAGGAGTTTATGAGGCTCGTGCGCAGGCTCTGGACGGAGGAGAACGTCAGCTATGACCGCGAGCACTTTGGCGTCGCCGAATCAACCGTCGTGCCACGCATCGAGATCCGCGGCGACCGCCGTCACCCGAAGCTCTATTTCGGCGGCGCTTCTGAAGCAGCCGAACGTGTCGCGGCGACAGAGGCTGACGTCCAGCTGTTCTGGGGAGAACCGCTCGATGGTGTCGGCGAGCGCATATCGCGCCTGAAGGCCCTGAGCTGCGAACTTGACCGCGATCTTCCGCCGCTGGAATTCGGCCTCCGGATCACGACGCTTGTGCGCGAGACCACCGAACAGGCATGGGCCGACGCCGAGGCGAAGGTGGCCGAGATGGCCAAGGGCAATGGCGGCAGCTGGAGCGATCATCGCAGGGCGGTCGCGGTCGGCCAGCAGCGACTGTTCGACCTGCATCGATCGGGCGAGGTTCTGGACGACAACCTCTACACCGCTCCGGGCAAATACGGTGGCGGCGGTGCCGGAACGACCTGGCTGGTCGGCTCAGCCGAAGATGTCGCCAGGTCGCTGCGCAAGTATCAGGATCTGGGCATTACCCATTTCGTGCTCTCCGATACGCCCTACCTCGCGGAGATCAAACGTCAGGGGAACGACTTGCTGCCACTGCTGCGCGGTTGAGCGGTGAGCGACCGTGTCATTACGGCGATCAGCATAAGCGCAGGTAGCCAAGCTCTACTTATGGCTGCAGCAGCCCGAAGTCAGAGAGACGTGTAAAATCTTAGCACCGCGGTCGCTTCAGCCTGATCGTGATCGGGATCGGCATGTCCGCCATGCTTTCCGCGCTGCACAAGCGAAGAACTCATCGGGCAGGCGCTTGCTCCGATCCGCAACGAAGTCAAGATTGCCTCGAAGTTCGGCTTTGCAATCGATGGCAGATCGCGCTCAATAGCCGTCCAGGATCTCGAGGAGATCGCGCCGCTGATCATCGTTACCGAACCACGTTTCACGTTTTGCCGGTGCCGTTCGTTTCTTGGTCAATCCTGTCGACGACACCACTACGCGGTCGGTGCCCGTTTTGGAGACCGAACATATCGGCGTGCACCCCCTCGACCGCGATCAACCCGGCGTGGGTCCCGCTCTGCCTGACGCCGGCCGCCGGACAGCGACACGCCTCGCTCGCCGCAGACCATGTCGTAGCCGTCAGGCAGTTCGCTGATAATGAAGCCATGCATCCCGTGCCTGGATGCCTGAATGATCAGAGTAAGGCATGACAAAATTACTATGTGTGAGATTTGCCACACCGGAACAGGAACGACCATCTGCTGCGCACATATGGGCAACGTAGGCTTTTCCTTTTTTAGGAAATACTCATAGCGTGCCCCTACCCGGAAACGGGTGGAAACGCTACCGACGCCTGTCGAAGGCAATAGCTGCGCGTCGGCAGCGTTTCATCCGGGGCCACATGTGACCGCACCGTCTGCATGGACGCTTCGGATTTGGCCAATTTGATCCCCGGAGCCGACTTGTACCCCGGGCAGGACTCGCACTTCATCCAACTCTGCTCGGCACGCCTGGCGAAAAATCAACGGAAGCCCAACGCCCTTTCAAGCCGATCCAAACGTTCCGTCCGGGAAGCCTCGTTGAGCTGCTGGGAGAATGTCGGCTCGATCGTGTCATTGAGGCTACGGTCTCCGAGCGCCGTTGGCTGCGACAGATCGCCGGTCGCCGTGTCGAGTTGCAATTCATGGTCAGAAACACGTCCGTCCCGCTGTACGATCGACAAGATGATATCGACAGTCCCGGCTTCCGCGTCGGGATGTCCGGCAAAGCTTAGCGGCCCGATCTGGCTGTGCCACTCCGCTGCCCCGGAACCATCCGACGCCCGCCCGGCTCGTCAACGATTTGCAGATAGACGATCCCTGCGCGCTTTATGGTCTCAACGTGGACCCTCTCGCTGCCTCCATCCGGGTCCTCAACGACAATCGTGGAAGACCCGCCCAGGAAGGGAGTGAGCGTCAACCTGAGCGGCACTTCGATCGGACGCTCGGCAAATTCAGCAATGCCGTTCAGACCCCGTATCTGATCTACGGCGTCCAGGACGGCGCCGTCTGCGTCAATCGCGTTGAGGGCGAAGTCCGGACCTGCCGGAAAATCGGGCACATTGTCGTCGGGGGTGGGTACGAAATCGTCGACCGGGTTGATCGTTATTATGAGGTTAGCCCGGCCGCTGCCGCCCTTTCCGTCCGAGGCGGTGTAGACGATATTTGGCACGGGCCCGTCGTAATTCGGTTCCGGTATGAAGGTAAAGCTGCCGTTGGCTTCAATGGTGATCGCCCCCACCCCGACAATTGTCGCGGTCTGCCCGGGCAGGTAGGGTGTCGGGCCGCCATTCACAGTGAAGCCAGTAACGAACAACGTGTCGCCGTCGGGATCGCTGTCATTCGGGAGAACGTTGCCGGTGATGGTCGTATCCTCGTTGCCGCTCGCGTGGTCATCAACCAGGATTGGGGCGTCATCCACCGGGGTAACGGTGATCGACAGCGTGGCGGTGACGAAGCCGCCATTGCCGTCCGACAGCGTGTAGTTGCGGCAGGAACAGGGCCGTTATAGTTCGCGGCGGGCAAGAAGCTGTAGGTGCCGTTGGCTTTGATGGTAATCTGACCGACGTTCGGTATCGTGCCTGTCTGACCGGCCGTGGCAGTAATGCCACCTACGGAGAACTGGGTGACCGTCAGCACCCCCTCGACGTCGAAGTCGTTTGTGAGAACATTGCCGAAAAGCGCCGTACGCTCGGGCGTCGTGCCGATATCATCGACGACAACGGGCAGATCGTTCACCGGCGTCACAGTAATAGTCAGGGTTGCCGTGTCGCTCGCGGTACCGTTCGTCGCGGTTTAAGCGTCTATTGGAACGGGGCCGAAATAGTCTGGCGCTGGAACGAAGGTATAGCTGCCGTCGAGATTGATCGTCAGGGCGCCAATGCCGGCAATCGAAGAAGGAGCTTGCACGTTGCAGCCGTTTGTCGGTTCGCGCCGCTTTAGGGCGATTAGGATAAACAAAAGAAGCCCGCATAAGGCGGGCTCTGCATTTAGAGGTTTTGGTTGCGGGGGCAGGATTTGAACCTGCGGCCTTCAGGTTATGAGCCTGACGAGCTACCGGGCTGCTCCACCCCGCGTCCAGCGTAAATCCCTTCGGGATTTATCGCGGCGGCATAACCGCTTTGC
>NZ_JAEUAT010000019.1 GCF_019511525.1 Rhizobium cauense
AATCATATGGATCATCACAGGGCTAGCTATAGGCGTAGACATAGATCCTCACAATCAGAGAAAATCAGATGTCTGCCATACCGCGACGGCCGTCAGCTTCGCCAGATGGGGTCTGCTTGTCGCTTACGCTTGTCCCCCTGAAGAGGTCCACTTTCGCGCACCGAAAATACCTTTGCCAAGGTCAGGGACATCTTCAGGGGCGGAAATGAGGGCTTCGCTGGCCTTGATGCGGGGCTTCACTCCCGGCACTCGGCACGCTGACGCTTTCCCGTTGAGCTGATCATGCAGCGCGGAGAAGTTCTTAACACGACCCAGGGTCTGTCAGGTTGCCTCGAACTCTTTCACTTCCCACACGCCACCTTCACTCAACTTTCCAATTGCCCGTTTTACCTGGGTGGCATTGGGCGATTTGAGGTTTACATCGCGCCTCAAGCGTACAGTGGCAATCAGCTCTTTCAAGTTCTGACGCTCTGCTTCCGTGTTAATCTCTTCTCGAAATTGTTTCAGGGCCGCTGCAAGCACATGTCTCAAGTACAAGTCGTTGCGTTTCATTGATCCAACACGTTTGGTGGCGCTTGCCAGCCATCCAGCTGGCTTGCTCCTGATTAGCAAGCAGAAAAGAATGTACCTTTTTATCGAAGTATCAATCGACTGGCTCTCCATCAACGCTAGGAAGACCTGCCCGAGCTTCCGGCTTCCAAAATAGTTGGCTGCATTTCCACCCATGGAAGACGGGAGGGCATAGGCAACTAGATTTTGCATCCGCTCCTTGTTGGTCTCCTGATCGGCATCGATATTGCTCTCGATCAAGTTTATGTAGGTAAAGCCGTTCCAAGAGACGTATTTTTTTTCGGCAATCAGAGGGATGAATATGCTGGCTACTTCGTAGGCAAGGGTATGTCCGTTGATCACGGCTATTGCGGCGGCTTTTTTTGATGATGCGCTGGCGTGCTTTGCGCTTTCAAGTGCGGTGGCGAGGTACCAAGCGTTGGACGTTACCGTTTTCTCTGATGCTATGAACTTAATGATTGATACCTTCTGATCCTCGGTACGTCGCTCGGCCTGGATCGACGTTTTCAATTCATCGAGATCTTGTGTTTTTGCCGGCCCTATCTCAATCCTCTCGGATACGGCTTCCCACAGCTCGCCATCCTCCTTTTCCACTTCCCATTTTGCGTTCTCGTGAAAATCTAGTCCGTCGATTGGATACTTTTCATAGAAGCTTTGCAGCGATAAGTTGAGCTTGGCAGTCAGATCTTCAAGAACTTCGCTGCAGTCCGGTAAGGTTCCGCACAAAACCTCCACCAGTCCGTCCAGCTCAAGATGTTTGTTCTCCTGAATGCAGGAGGTAAGCAAAGCGGGACGGGAAGATATATGGTGCCCTACAAAATAGCTGAAGAACATCCGGTATCTGAAATGGTAAGCGTTTCCGTCCTTTGAAATTATGCGACCGTTCAATAAGTCGCCGAGGATTTCTGTCGAACTGAACTCCACTAGATTGTGCGTCTTGTAGTGGTCACAAAACGCCCGCCAGTCCGCCTCCCAAAACGACGGGGTTGCTTTGGAAAACAAATCAAAGCAGAACGCTGAAATAAGATCTATTTTATCGACAGAATTAAAGGTATCAGCATAAGCATCGCTTGCTCGCTGTAGGGCTTCCGACACAAATCGGTCAACGATATGCAGCCTGGATACCGGAGAGAAGCTTCCATCTTTACACAATACGCTTCCGTACATGATGACATTGGAGGGCGTAAGTGGAATGCACAGCTGAAGCAAATCAGAATAGACCTTATCTACAATCTTTGACGTATCGTCAGAGTTGTAGTGAGGTCCGATTGTATGAATGACCGACCGGATATCCGACCTGGAAAGCCCCCTCAAATTGAACAGCCGAAAGTTCAATTCAGAGAGGCCATCATCGGCAGAGCTTGCAAAGCGAGACTTCTGCAGGGCGACAATCCGAATATTCGCATACATGCTTACCAACTCGCGAACCGCACGCTGGTGTTCCACAACAGAGAAGTTGTCCAGGATCAATACAAACTCATCGGTCGAAGCGATCGCAGCAAAATCAGGATCGCTCAGGATCGCCTTTCTGTACTTGGGCAAATTGTGGGCATCTCTCACGATCGCCTTCTTACCAGCAATCGTTAGATCGGATGCGATCCTTCGTCCGAGATTTGACAATCCGTATTCATGAGGGGCTACGATCGCGCAATGGAAGTCCCCGGCGATAATATCCGTTAAGCTGACTTTTGCCTCAGCCAGATTATTTGTGTCGTTTACTGCCGTCCAGATGTTTGGCTCGCAGTAGATTTGCTTGTCTCCTATAGTAAATAGATTGGTTCTATGCGAGACGGTCGGCGCGTCGCTGGTAGGCGATACCGTGCTCGCAGCAGAACCGGTTGCTGAGATTTCGGTTCTCCGACGCGGACGTGCTGTAGCAATCTCCTCCAGTATCGTATTCAACCCGCTGTGGTCTGGACGATTGCCCGACTTCGGCACAGGGTAGAATATTGTCTCAAGTTTGTATTTCGAGGCGTATTTTCGTCTCTCAGCTTGAACATTTATCGGATTTTCGGCCGGTACGCCGATTATTGCAAAGTGGCTATTGGCCTTGGGAAGCGGCTGCATGACAGAGTTGAGTTCCCGTTCAATGAATGGATCTGAAAAACCAAATCCGACCATCAGAACGCATCTCGCTTTGAATATGTTGCGTAGCGTTTCCTTGTTTGTGGGACCGATGTCGTAAAACTCCACGTAGTCCGACCCGCTAAGAATGATGCTATCCGCGTTTCCAGCTAGTCCGTGCCAATGGAGAATTGGCGCGTCATCTGTCGGGTTGTGTCGCAACCATTCATCAACCTCGTTCAATTGGCGCGCTGTGACACTTTGAACGTGCCTTGAGAACTGTTCAGCGTACGCCATCTCTAGGCCATGGTCATAGTTCAACGTCATGATCCGGTCGAACTTGGCTCCAAGTATTAGCTTGTGAGCTTCAGTTGGCCTTTCTAGCGAGCCATAGAGCTTTGAAACTTTGGCTTTGGTCTGAGCCTTTCCGACGGCGTTGTAAATTTCATCGACGACATACAGGAAGTCAGAGTTCTCCATAATAAGGGCAGCGGCGGTGTTCTCGTCCAAGCGGCCTTCCTTAGTTGCGTCTCGGACAAGGTCTGCAACCAACTGTCCCCAGCCTGGCAAATTTGGCATGCTCGTTCCAGCGCCAGTGAAGGTCGTCACTCCCTGGCTATCAATTGTGGATAAAAGCTTTTCCACGACAAATGCGTTGCCGGGATACTTATCTTCAAAAATCTTCATAAATCCACGCGCTTTAATGGCTGCCATCAGCATGCTCCGTCTGCGAAGGAGGTGTATGAGGCTGTATGTTGATCTATCCACTGTCGGGATGGGCCCCCGTCAGGGACCCATGCACTCAGCGTTTGCGACAGCATATCCATGGGGCGAAACCCACGGCAATCGGAAATTGCACTATGAGGACCGTTTTACAGCATTTTGCAGCCAGACTGTGTACGGCGAAGCCCATGGAAGCGCTCATCTCTTGATACGTGAAATTTGTCTGCCACTCTTCCGACGCGCCGAGGGCGATGCAGGCACCTTCTCGCGTCTCTGATGCCCCCGTCAGCGGCTTAAGCTGCTCACTGTGCTGCGGGCAATCGAGCTTGACTGCAAGGCGGAGCAGGAAGCGGGGGCGACAGCAGTCGTTTCACCCTTCGGTGTTACCATGGTGGGCAAAGCTGCCATGTCCAACGACGCCCATGCTCTCTTCATAATCGGTGAACACGGCGAGGGGGCAATCAAGCCGTGGTCGCTTACGCAAGTAACGTTTGAAAACGGCACGTTCGTCCATGAGAGCATGGGGGACCTTCTTCACGCGAGAGGGGGCGGAGAAAGAGTTTGTCATTGCGCAGGGCTTGCCATGGGACGGCGGCGACACGTTCGACGATTATTGTTGACGCCTGCTCAGTCTTTTTGACAGAAAGTCGGAGCTGAGGAAAAAGTACACGTCCGGCATAAACGGGGCGCGTGCCCCTCCGGCGCATTCGGCAGGCGGGGGGTAGGGTGTGAAAAGGGTCCCCTCCGACGCATACAAATGGCGATTTGGTAGGCCTCTGTTCATAACTGAATGATGCGTGGGCAGACCTGCCGCCAGACCGGATCGTAGATCTTCTCTACCGTGCCGAAGCCAGTGAAGTAGCGACACGTCAAATCTTTCCCGGTCGTTCCGCTACCGATGAGCACCGCTGACGAGGTAGCCAGCAGCAAAACGTAGGCGGCGATAATAAGCACAATGGCCAGCCGTATCATGGGAGCCGCCTTCCCTGGTCGTCTTGGGGAGGGCAGGCCGTGGGTATGCCTTGAGTATTCATGGGGCAGTTCTCTAGTTGCCAAACAGCTTTCGGCATATGTCGTGGCGCGAATTCAATGTTGCCAAAATCCGCGAGATTGGCCCGTGGCGCGCGTTTGGCCCGTCTGCGGTATTGGGCTGGAAAGACGGCCGAAGCGTGTCCTTGGCGAGCGTGATGGCGCTTCAGGGCTAAATGCTCGTGGACATCCGGCAACAAAAACTGTGGGAGAGCCAGAAACCAAATCGGAGCGGGAAGGGGATGGGATGCCCCTCAACCGTTGCTTTTGCTAGTCAATGCGGAGATGAGTGTCACTCCGGTGGGGAGGAATGCTGGTGAGGCTTCCAGGAATTTTCCTTTTCGTCTGCCTTGGCCTGACTGTTCCAGGGATGGCCAGCGCGCAAACGGCGGAGGAAACGGCTGCTTTTTTGTGGGGCGGAAAGTCGGACGTTGGCGAAGACAACCCTTACGGAAACCAGGAGCGGATATCCGAACACCCGCTTATGTTTAGGGATTGGCTAGACAAGGACAAGAACCAGGTCGATCACGATACGATGTTCGAGCATCTCGACGGTTGCCTGTTTCGCGTCACGTCCGTCTTCCCGTTGGGGGAGGCAAAAAATCAGAAGCTTGTCTCGGTCGTAGACTTTTCGAAAGCCTTCTATCCGCCAGACGTAAACGAAAGCGGGCCCTACAAGGGGATCTATCAGCCACAGTGGTTTCCGGGCTTCACCTGCCGGGTGGGGGAGGGAAGCACGGTTTGCAACACCGAGACGGAGACACCGGGCATCCGGCGCGATATCAACCGCATTCGTGCCGCTGTCAGGCACATGAATGACAACTATTGCAGGACGAGGGCGTTCTAGGTGGCAGCCGACGGTCTTCTTCAACGAACGCTCGCGCCCTACCCGAGGCTGGCTACCTATAGATCCGACTAACCCGCTTCACGAGGGCGTCGGTCTCGCGCATGCTTGACCGCAAGCCCGAAGGGAAATGCGAGCCTGAATGCAGGGCGGGAGGCTCGCCGCCACTGTGGGGCTTTCGGCCACCCCCATTCACATGGAAATGGGCACACTAAGTTTCTATTCGAACTGGCCCCTGGGATCGCTGCGGGCGTGCGGCAGGAGCTTGTAACTTTCCAGGCGAGCCATATCGAGAAAATATTGAGCCTTCCGTCCAGGTTCGGCGCGCAGCCATTCCGCGAGTTCCAGCTGTACCAGGCGCAGCCACTCCGGAAAGTTGTCAAAGTGGTTGAAGTCACCTTCAATGAAACCGACTAGGGCGTGGATGTAGATGCTGCGCCCGACACCAGGGAACGCATAGATCTCGGTCCCGCGTTTCCCCTCGGCGCGTTGCTCGATCAGGCGGCCTCCCATGTGCAGAACAAACTTGTCGTCCGGAAACCTCTCGTCTTCAAGAAACCAGCCGACAATCTCACGCCTACGTTCGTTGTCCTCCGCGCCGTGGAACGCTCCGAGGCCCATGTTGCAGATCGTACAACATGGCACGAGTTTGCATTGGCCGAACTGTCGCTGAATGTCCCGCTTGGTGACCAGTCCGCCATTCGCGAAGCGATGGAGAACGTAAACTGGCGGCTGGTGGTCAACCTTGCCCTCGCTCGGCATGCCGCAGTAAATGCACCTATCTCCCGCCACCGGTTCAAAGACGCGGGCGAAGCGCTCCTCGGCTTCCCGGCGGTTATACTTCCGCTTCCCGCGCTCTAGAGGCCGGTTGACTGGAACCGATTGGCCGAACAGGTCAAGCTCCACAGTGCGTCAGTCTCCTTCGCAGACGTCACACAATGGAAAGGGGCTTCGTCCGTAGTATTCGATTGGCGTGCCGCAATGGCCGCAGGTCGTATTAGCACGGGCGAGCTTCGCTGCCCTGGCAGCATCTTCGCGCTCGCGTTCGATAGATAGCTTATCCTCACGACGCCTGCGGAGTTCCGCAGCGACTTCCTCTTCCGTCCATCCCTTCGCCATGCTTCGTCCCCAATCGAAAGTTGCAGCGTGCTGCTGGACACATCATTTGTCGATACGAACTTTCAGAGAAGGTTAAATCTCTTTTGCTAGCGAGTAGTGGTGGCCGAAAATCTAGAGTGTGGAGTTGTGCTGCTTCTAATCCCTGGAAGCGTTTCAGCCGCGCCGTCCCCGCATGCTCGGACGAGCCAACGACTATCTACGTTTGTCGAATTCAAGGATACATGAATGTCTGATCTAGATGTTGCCGTCGCAAAAACGACTGGGGAACACACAGCGGCGCTCAATTGGTTTCGCGACAACACAGGCCGGACCGTCACCTGGTCTGAGATCCAAGCTCAAGCCGAACTGAGAACCAGGCTCGTCACTCAGGCAAAGGGTATCTACAAGCCGCACTACATGGAATACGCGCTGAGTGTCCGGCAGACGTTAGACAGTCCCTATGCTGACAAGGAGATACAAAGGCGACCGGATGGCAGTTGGGTCTATCCGTACTTTCAGGAGAACCCAGATCCGCGGCAGCGTGATAGGGAAGCCACAAACCGCGGGTTGGTCAAATGCATGAACGACGGAATACCCATTGGCGTTCTCATACAAACCAGGCCAAAGCCAGGTGTGGAATACGAAGTTCTCGGACTTGGGAAGGTATTGGAGTGGAAGGATGGCTATTTCATTCTCGAGGGTTTCTCGCGGGAGGGAGTTATCCACCGGGCCGATGCCGCTCGCGATCGCGCTGAGGCGGAGACATTATCCCAGAGCTTTGATAGTCCGAGTGCGTCCGATCAGCGGCAGAAAGCAATGGCCGAGGTCGTTCGTCGGAGGGGGCAAGTAAAGTTTCGTAGAGCTCTGTTGGAAGCATACGGGGATAAATGTGCGATCAGCGGCTGCGATGCTGTGGAAGCGCTAGAGGCTTGCCATATAGCTCCCTATCGTGGCGACTACAGCGACCACATTCAAAACGGACTACTACTCAGGGCCGACCTTCACTCTCTTTTGGATCTGGGTTTAATAGCGATTGAACCAGGAACAATGACGGTTCGTATCGCGGCCCAGTTGGAGGGAACGACGTACAGTGTACTTGCCGGAACGCCACTCCTGTTACCGTCCGACCCTAGCAAGAGACCTTCAATCCAGGCATTGGCTGAGCACTTCACATGGTCAGGTATTGTGGCATCGAGGGGTTGAGCAAGATCCCGATGGCTCGCTCCACTTGTCTGCACCGCTATCAACTCAGCGTAGCCGCGTTCGCGGTGCGGAAGAATGATCTGGTCAGACATGTCTTTCCCGACGAACCGAGAAGCCGTGTTGACCCGGTTACATGCAAGGGGTCCACACAAAATCGGCAGGTTCGACGGTTGGCTTGCGGGTAAAAAAGCAGGGGGTTACTATTGCTTCACTCTATGTTTCTGAGGTCAGCACGTGGCGCGTAAATGGAATGTTGGCCAAATCAATCGCAACAGTCAGAAGTTTGTGCGTGAGACCAAGGACCCGGGTAACGACCACGGCCAATATGTTTGGGTGGCTGAATGCCAACGTGAAACGGCCAATGGCGTTTGCGGTCATATCTACGGCGTTAACGGCTCGGATTTCTGGCAGCGGAAGTGTCCCGCTTGTCAGGGTGGCAGACCGGGCTTGCCGTTCTCCGAAATGAGATAATGTCGCCCGGAGCGATCGGGGAAAGTACAGCATGTTATTTCTTGGCTTCGATCCGGGTGGTGCGAAGGGGTTTGGTTGCTGCGCTCTTAGACCGTCCTGGATATCTACCGTTACGGTCAGCACAATTGCACAAGCAATCACTTGGGCGATTGCACAATGTGGCGACGATCGGCCAATGGCGGCCGGTATCGACACGTTGCTTCATTGGTCGGACGGCCCCTCGGGCTGGCGCAACGCTGACAATTTTCTCAAGATCGCCTATCCCGATGCCGTTTCGAGCGTTATGGCGCCCAATTCACTCTTTGGCGCCATGGCAGTGGGAGGCGTCGGCCTAGCAATCCGTTTACGGCACCACTGGCCGGATATTTTGCTGACCGAAACACACCCGAAGATGCTCTTTCACGCGCTTCGCGGCTCGAGGTACGCGAAAACGGACGTACCGCTTGCATTCGACTGGTTCATGACGAGAACTAGGCTTTCTGCCATCGAAATCCGAAATGAACACGAACTGGACGCCCTAATATCTGCTTGGGCTGCGCGAGAAGGCCTGCTCAACAATTGGCGCGATCTTTGTCAGCCGCGATCTCCGGATATGATTTTCCCGGCTGGCCCGGTCTCCTATTTCTGGCCCAATGAGGAAACCGTCGCGGCAGGCGGATCGCTTGGCGAGAGCGGGAGTGGATAGAGGGACATCCGCCTGGCAGCCGATGCCACCAGCGCCCGCAAACTGATCGATCAGCTCGACCAGGCAATTCTTGCTAAAGCCTTCCGGGGCGAACTCGTCCCGCAATATCCAACCGATGGGCCTGCTAACGTGCTTTTGGAGCGTCAGGGCCGACGGCCCGGCATCAAAGGCAAAGCGCGGACGCAAGGCATAATCCACAATGAGCAGGGTCCGGTGGCGGGCGGGTCGCAAAAGCGCCCCGCTTCCCAGCCCCCACCAAGACTACGCTTTGGGAGCATTAGCCTTTAACGGTGTCGTATGACGAGTTTTTCCAAGGGTATTTTTTGAACTCGTTTCGAATGGTTTTCCCCGGCATCACCGCTTCCCGGTCATCTTCATACTTCGATAGATCCGCTGTTAAGTCTTCAAGAATACGCCTTTTCTTAAAACGATTTGAAAGCGCGGTAACGCGGTAATTCTCCTGCCGGAAGGGCATGTGGAATTCATTTGCAGCTATTTTCTTAGCCCGGCGTTCTCGCGATTTCGAATAGAACTTCGGCACTTGCTCTTTGGACTTTGACATATACCACCCCGCTGCGAGTTAATAAGCTCGGATGCTACGCGGGGCGGATGGTTTTGCAACCACTATTTGTGGCTTAGCGCTTCCCTTGAAGTATAGTTCGGCTTTTTTTTCCTTGTCGCTTGTCGAGCCGCTAGAGGCACTCCCAACTATGATCATCGTGTTGATCATCGCTGCCGTTACCCCGAATGGCGCAAGGTCGAATGAGGATGGTAGCGGCGCGAACCTCAAAAAACGCTCTTCTAACAGGCCCTCGCGTACGCCCGAAATTGAAAAGGCCCCGGAACGTCTTCCGAAGCCCGTTTCCCCAATTAAGGGACGTTGCGTTGCATCGCGTAACCATCTCGCGAGGATGGTGGTCTACCGACCTTCTTTAGCGCTTGGCAGGTGGTCACTGCCTAAAAGGCTCTGGACGCTGGCACTTGGCCGTTGGTGAAGGAAACCGGCTTGCGGTGACCAGGCAGAATAGTGGCACTTTTGCGCGGTGGATAAAAGCCAGCAGTGTTGACCTGTCTTCAGATTTGCATCGCACACCGTACATGCTAGGCAGGCCCCGCTCGAACTGCCCCCTGACTGCCCCCAGAGCGATGACAATTAAAAATTATTATTCGGCTACGAAAATCGGACAATTCGTATTTGAAATCATTGAGAAATTTGGTACGCCCTGCGGTAGTCGAAACCGCCTTTACAGAATGAGAATCTGTTGTCCTAACCGATAGACGAAGGGCGCATTGATAAAAAAGTAGGAATGAACAGGCGGTTCGACAAGACGCCTAAGCTTTGAAATCAAAGATGCTGGCGCCCAAAGGCGGGGCCGTGTCTGCTCATGCACGGGCTTCAGCCCACTATAATCTTCGCAAGCGCCAGGCCATCATCGCTTTGTGGTGGAAGCAGTCATTGACATCAGGTTTGTTGCACCAACTTCCCTTTAAAGGATTGGAGGAGCTTATGCCAAAGTTTGTCACGATAGGATACGGAGACGAAGCCGACTACCAACGGACGGACAAGACCGTCCGTGACGATGCTCACGCGCATGATGCAAAGCTTCAGCAAGCCGGCGTCGAGATGGGCATAGCAGGCCGGGCCGTGCAGGTTAGAAACCATGGCGCGAAGGAAGTGACCGTTTCCGAAGGTGCATTCATGAGGTCCGAATTGCCTGTCGCGGGTTTCGCCGTCATCGAAGCGGCTGACCTAGCGGAGGCGATAGCAATGGTATCCAAGACGCCATGCGCTGTGGCCTACGGTGTCGTCGAGGTTTGGCCACTAAGGCAAACGCTGTAGCGCCGGGCGACTGGAAAGCCTGTTGGGCTAGCCACGGGTCGATTACAGCAACAATCTGAAAAATTCAATGAAATCAATCACGATGGCACGCCCTAGGGGAGTCGAACCCCTCTTCCCAGAATGAAAATCTGGTGTCCTAACCGATAGACGAAGGGCGCTTCCTTCGTGGTGGCGCCCTTATAGTCAGGCACTCTGAATCCCGCAAGCGGCAATTTCGATTTTTATCAAAAAAATGACAGGATTTTTTTGCGGGTGCGAAATGGCATTTATTGCAGCCGAATCAAAACGCTGGGCGACGGTGTTCAGAGACGTCGGCCCAAGCTCACGCTACGCTATGAGCCACAAATGGCGAGTGTCACAGCGCATGAGCGACGGCTGCCGCGGCTGGCCTGCCGCCGCAGCCCCAGTTCCAATCGCGGCTTCTTCCGGTATCGACGTGGACGGAGTCCGTATGGCAATAGGTGCCGACGCCGCCGCGATCCGGCAAGGAGCGGATGTAGCCGGCGATATCCCATTTCGACACGCCTTCGACCTGAATGTCGGCGGCGTCGCAGCTCTTGTGCATCGATTCTTCGGCGCCGCCGACCATGCGGTTGTGGTTCGGGTCGCGGTAGCCTGAGGTGACGACGACCGGCTTGCCGAAGTGCGTTTCGACCGCCTTGATCACGTTCAGAAGGTTCGGTTTGAAGCAGCCGACCTCTACCTTGTCATTTTGAAGATGCAGGCCGTTGGGCGCGATCCGCGTCATGCCGGGCAGGGAAGCCTTTTGTAGTAGTCCGGAAAGGCTGCCGAGGAGGTTCTGTCTCGGCGCGCTGTAGAGCGCGTTCATCGTTTGGCCCGCTAGTGCGCCGGTCGCGAGCGAAGCACTCTGAACCGGTGGAGCGGGCGTGCTCGCATTCTGCGACGACTGCTGCGGGAGCAAGGGCTGTCCCGGCTGCGCTTGTTGAGGTTGATCGACCGGAACCTGGCTGCTGTAGACACTGGAGCGTGCCGGGCTGACACCTACAGGTGCGTAGGCGTTGCTCCCGGAGGGCTGCAGTTGCGTGGAGGTCGGATTGTTCTGCGGCTGGGTGCGCATCGAGAAGATGCTCATTGCCTGGGCGTTGATACCGGTTGATTGCATCGCCAGGCCGCCGATATTGGCGGGGGCCGAGGCCGCTGTACCCACTGCCATTGGCTGTGGGTTCGGAGCCTGCGTTGGCTGAGCGCCCGATACGTTCGCGACCAAGGGGTCGCGATAGCCGGGTTGGGCCGGGGTAGTTGCAGTGGTCTGCGGTGCTGTTGCTGCCGGCTCAGCGGGCGTCAGAACAGCGGCTGCATCGGCTGCCTTCTTGTCCGACATGCAGCCGGTGAGCATCAGCGCCGATGTGGCGATCAGAAGGGCAGATCCGAAAGGTATCCGCTTTTCAAGAGCGAGCACGCGAGCATTCTCCAGGAAGCGGCGAACGCTGCGGAAAATCGCACCATTCGCCTCGAGTCGGTTGGAGAGTGCCCGCGCCATCCGGCTGCGGCAAGCGCGATGCGGACACGCCGGTCCGAAATCGAAAAAGCCGCAAGCCTCGCAAAAGCCTCGGCTTACCAGGCGCCGGTATTGCCCATCGAAGCCCAGGGCTCGGCGGTCGGAAGGCTGCCACCCTTCTGCAGAATCTCGATCGAGATCCCGTCGGGCGAGCGCACGAAGGCCATGTGGCCGTCGCGCGGCGGGCGGTTGATCGTGATGCCGTTGTCCATCAGCTTCTGGCAGGTGGCATAGATATCATCGACCTCGTAGGCGAGATGACCGAAATTGCGTCCGCCGGTGTAATCCTCGGTATCCCAGTTGTAGGTGAGTTCCAGGCAGGGTGCGCCCTTGGTGCTGGCCTCGGCCTTGTCGCTGGGGGCGGCAAGGAAGACGAGCGTGAATCGGCCCTTCTCGTTTTCAATCCGTCTGACTTCTTCGAGGCCGAAGAGCGTCGTGTAAAAGTGCAGGGAGGCGTCGAGATCCTTCACGCGGACCATGGTGTGGAGATAACGCATTCTGTTTCCTCTCTATTGCAGGGCGTTGAATTCTTATGTGGCGGGACACCAGTTTCGGGCAAGACAGCGGGGTATGATTGGCAACTGGGAATAATCGAAAAGTAGGACTTGCGCTAATCCGTTACCAACATGTTAATCTTGATCTCAAGAATCAGTTAACCGTAACAGTGTGACGCGTATTGAGGGACTGGCGACATGGCTGACAGAATTTCATCAAAGGAATTCACTGACCTCGATCAACTCGGGGGGGAAGCGGTCGACCTCATAGAAATCACGGGTGTGGTCAAGTGGTTCGACGTTGCCAAGGGCTTCGGTTTCATCGTGCCTGACAACGGCATGCAGGATGTCCTTCTCCATGTGACGTGCCTGCGCCGCGACGGCTACCAGACAATTCTTGAAGGTACACGCATCGTCGCGCTGATCCAGCGCCGTGAGCGGGGCTATCAAGCATTCAAGATCCTCTCCATGGATCAGTCGACGGCGGTGCATCCCTCGATGCTGCCGCCGGTGCGCACACATGTGCAGGTGACGGCGACCAGCGGTCTTGAGCGCGCGCTGGTCAAGTGGTTCAACCGCACAAAGGGCTTCGGGTTCCTGACACGCGGCGAGGGGACGGAGGACATTTTCGTTCACATGGAAACCCTGCGCCGATTCGGCCTCACCGAACTCCGCCCGGGTCAGGTCGTGCTCGTGCGCTACGGCGACGGCGACAAGGGCCTGATGGCAGCCGAGATTCATCCGGATGTGCCGAGCCCCGTGAGCCGCGCACACTGATGCGTATGTTCGCTGCCTATCGAATCAAAAGCGCCCTTGCGGCGCTTTTTTTCATCATCGCCTTTCCCGTTCTCTCCCAGCAGCCGATGAAATTCGACAAGGAGCCGCTGATCGTCCAGACGGCATCCGGCAAAAGGCTGAATTTCATCGTCGAGATCGCCGATACCAACGAACAGCGTGCCCGGGGACTGATGTATCGCAAGGAAATGGCCGACGATGCCGGCATGATCTTCGATTTCGGCGTTGCGCGGCGGGTGCAAATGTGGATGGAAAACACCATCCTGCCGCTCGATATGCTGTTCGTCGATTCGACGGGCACGATCCGCAACATCAAGGAAAATGCGGTGCCGTACTCCCGCGATATCATCGATTCGATGACTGACGTGAAGTACGTGGTCGAACTCAACGCCGGGATTGTCGGCAAGCTCGGCATCAAGGTCGGCGACAAGGTGATGAGCGCGACGACCACGAAGAGGAAGTAGGCTCGCTCGGGCGATCCCTTGGACCACTGAGAGCGACCGAACAACAGATCCTACTGCGGAATTTCCGCCATGGCGTTTGGCATCTTTAGAGCGACGAGGAAAATTCGGCGATGAGAATTTTACGGACAGTTGCATTCGGGGTGTTGATTGCGGGGTGTCTGGGTGCCGCAAAAGCACCCGCCGCGACAGGGGACTTCGGAGGTCAGACGCTTAGTCTCATCAATTCCTACAGGACGAGCCGTGGCCTGCGTCCTCTGGCAGAAAGCGGAACTTTGAAAGCATTGGCGCGGCAACATAGTCGCTACCAGGCGGCACGGGGAAGCATGACTCACGCTGGCTTCCGCCAGAGATCGGCTCAAGCCAAGGCTGCCGGACTCAGCATCGTATGTTCAGAGAACGTAGGTGTCGGATATCGTAGCCCACAGCAGCTTTTCTCCGGGTGGAGGAACTCGCCGGGCCACAACACCAATCTCCTGCGCCCCAAGCTGCGATACGCGGCAGTATCCGTGGTCGGGAACTACTCAACCTTCTTTGCTTGTGAATAGCGTCCGCTGAGCGGAGTCTGAACCATCAGCGGGTGAAATCGGCGGACGTTCTGCGTCAGGCTTTCTCAGCGCTCCGGACAGGCCCGTCGCTAGGCGAGAGCAAGGATTGATGCCGCTCCCCGAAAAAGCAACGTCGTCACGACGGCGGCGGCGGCAGTCAGTGCCAGGCCGATCAAGATCGTCATACCATCGCGCTCGATCAAGCCGACTGCGATCACGCAAATCGCCATTGAAGGCACGACGTTGCCAAAGGGAATGGGCAACGCGATCACGATTGCTAGCGCAAAGACGGGGAGACCCAGGAGGGAGGGCAGAATCTGTCCTGCGAGCGCCTTCTTCATTCTTCCTGGTCGGACCACCTTTTCGACGCGCCTGACCACGGGCCCGGCATGATACTCCATTCCCTCGAACAGCTTCCGTGGCAACCGACGGCGTCGGAGAACCGAGGGAAGCCATGGGTTTCGAGCGCCGAGTGAAAGCTGCAACGAGATGATTGCGAGTGCTGATCCAAAAACGAAGCCGAAGGGGCCCGGTATCGGAATGAGCGGAGGTATGGCAAAAAGAAGAAGAAGGAATCCGAAACCGGACTGTCCCATCTCGTCGACGATCTCGCCAATCGTAAGACCATCCCGTTCGCGAGCGGTGGCGGCGAGATTTGAAAGCGTGCGTGATGCGGCACCCTTGGGTCGATGCTCCTGCGGCATGCCGTCAGGCCTCGCCGTCGTCGCCACGTGCGGCACCGAATATTTCGGTCAAGGCGCTGCAACGCGGATCGTTGACGTCAAACAGTTCGGCCGAAGACGTCCAGCCGCTCGCGATACCAACGGCAGTTACGATCGCCCAGTAGGGCTCCGCTTCGGCGCGCTCTAGCAGGCGAGGGGCGTGGGTTGCGATGCATTGCTGCGATTGCTGTATGGTCTCGATGGGGAGGTTTGCGCTGTTGATGCGCTCACTGATTTCCGCATGGAGTGGGTCGACGACGAACAGAGCAAAAAGCCAGGCGGCGATTTCAGAAATCAAGACGATATTTCCATGGCATCGGCGTAGATGTCGGAAATGGTCCGACATCACGAAAGTGCCGTTGCTTTCGCCAGAGGAGCCCGGACCAGCGGGTCGAGCCTTCATTTGGTGATCATGCGGCCGGTTTCAAGTGCCGCCTCGGGCCGCAATGTCCAATGCCGGAACTGGCAGTGTTTTTGTTGGCTGGCATCGGGCGCAACAACGCTGGTACAACGCTCACGCCGGCATATGTCTTTAACCGGGTGTTGCCCCTGGTGCGACCAGATGGCGCCCTAGTATCGCGGCAGCGAATTCCCACATTCATATCATGAAATACAAAACCGCAACCGCTCTCGCCATAACCGCCTTCATCGGACTCGCATGCCTGTTGCTGGTCACGATTTCGGTTGTCGGCCATACCGCAGCAGTCCCGCTCGTATAGGTTTGGTCGGGAGCATGCTGACCCGGATTGCTTGCAGGGTTGTCGCCCTCGGATTGGCCAGATAGCGCTAGCGATGACCCAAGAGGGCACGCAGCTGGTCTTTGCGGTGTACGAGATCGGCTACGCTGTACCGGTCGAAGACGCCGACGAACGCCGCGGTGGCCTCGGACAGGATACTTGGCATTCCGCAAGCTCGCTGTACGATACACTCCGAGCATTCCAGCAAATCCGTCAGACCCTCGGTGTGCCGTATCAGACGGCCGAGATTAATGCTGGTCGCCGGACTCCTCATGCGAATGCCGCCGCCTCGGCCGCGCACGGACTCGATGAAACCCGCGGCGGAAAGATCTTGAACGACCTTCATGAGATGATTTTGAGAGATCGAGAAAGCCGTCGCGATCTCGCGGATCGAACACAACTCGCCCTCGCGTGCGCCGAGGAACACCATCACTCGTATCCCATAGTCCGTGTATCTGGTTAACCGCATCGCACCTGCGTCAAAACGCCCGTTCATAAAAGATGCATTTCATTAGCATGTTTTTGGTTCGTGTAATAGATGCATATCAGATGCATGTTTAGGAGCCTGTCGATGGCAAACCTCACTGAAGCGCAGATTTCGGAAGTGCTGAGGGAATTCTACAGCCGAGTTCGCAAGGATGAGGAGCTCGGTCCGGTATTCGCTGTCGTCGAGGACTGGGACGAACACCTTACCCGACTCGAGGAGTTCTGGTCGTCACTGACCGCGATGAGTGGGAAGTACAAAGGCAATCCCATCGCGATGCATCTTATTCACGCGGGCAAAATGAGGCCCTCGATGTTCAATCGATGGCTGGCATTGTGGACGGAGACGACGAACGCGCTTGTCGAGCGGGAAACGGCGCAAATGATGCAGGCGAAAGCGGCACGGATCGCAGCGCGTCTATCCCATGCCATATTCAAGAATGCCATCGTCCCGGACCTTCAGAAGGATCTGCGGCCGCAACCCTTCCGGTCGTCAGCTGAATTCACCGAAGAAACCATCCCGCAGCAACTGCTCCGTTTGCACACCCTGGACCAAGACACTTGGGGGGTGCTCCGGGTGAGCCGAGGCAAGATCCGCTATCGCGAAGACACAACAGTGGCGGGAGAAGAGATAGGCCAGCGGGACAGCCGCGTAATTCCGCCCGGCATTCCCCATCAGCTGGAGGTGATCGGTCCGTTCAGTCTCAAGATCGATTTCTATGATCGTAATCCATCCGAATACCTGAAAGTATGAAAGGAAACATCCATGCCGAAGCCCTTAACTCCTCGTACAATCGAACTGGTCAAGCAGAGCGTTCCGGCCCTTGCCGCCAACGGCCCGGACATCACGCGCCGCATGTATTCGATACTCTTTCAGGACGACCATATCAGGGAGTTGTTCAACCATGCGAACCAGGGGGAGGGCGGCTCTCAGGTGAAGGCTCTGGCCGCTGCCATCCTGGCTTACGCACAAAACGTCGAAAATTTATCCGTACTCCTTCCCGTGGTGGAGCGTATAGCGCACAAGCATATCGGGTATCATATCCTCCCGGAACATTATCCGTACGTCGCCAATGCGTTGCTTGCGGCAATCAAAGACGTGCTCGGTGACGCGGCAACAACCGAGTTGCTGGAGGCCTGGGGTGAAGCCTACTGGTTCCTTGCTGACATCCTCAAGGAACGGGAAGCTGATATCCGGTCTCAGTTGGAAGCCCAAGATGGCGGATGGACGGGATGGCGCGAGTTCAGGATAGAGGAACGGGCACGCGAGAGCAGCGTCGTGACCTCTTTCGTTGTTAGGCCGGTCGATGGTGGTCCTGTTGTTCGACATAAGCCGGGCCAGTATCTCACCGTCCGCCTCACGCTTCCGGACGGTCGCACAATCAAGCGCAACTACTCGATATCAACCGCACCAAACGATCAGGCATACCGTATTTCTGTTAAGCGGGAAGCCAACGGGCAGGGTGCGTCGAGATACCTCCATGATGCGGCGGAGGTTGGCACGGTTCTGGAAGTTACGCCGCCTGCCGGCGATTTTTATCTTCCTGACGAACCGCAGGCTCCCGTTGTTCTGTTGTCTGGCGGTGTCGGTCTAACGCCGATGATCAGCATTCTGGAGACGATCGCGACGGAGTATCCCGAAGTCGAAACGCACTTCGTTCACGGCGCCCTGAATGGGAAAACTCATGCGATGGATCGCCATGTCCGAACCCTGGCAAGCAAGCATGGGCGCTCGACGGTCAAGACATTCTATAGCGAACCTTCGAGTGAGGACGCGGCCGGCTATTCTCATGACCATGACGGCTTTATCACTGTCCCATGGTTGGAGCGGAACACGCCGTTTGGTTCCGCGGATTTCTACCTCTGCGGCCCCAGGCCTTTCCTTGCTGCTCTGGTCGGCGGATTGACGAAGGCCGGCGTCCCCTCGAGCCGAATACACTATGAATTCTTCGGTCCAACCGATGACGTTCTTGCTGCTTGACACGTCAAACTAAGATGGAGGCCCCACCATGGCTTGAGGCCCCATCGATCGCGGGGTCTTCCGCCGTCCTGGCACTGGCGACCGATGTGGATCGCCAGTTAACAATACGCGCCGGTGGGTTCGCCCAGAGTCCGAGTAAAGGTCAGCGATAGAGGAGGTCATCTAGCTCCGGATGCGTCGCCATATACACGTTTGCCGGTGACGCCGTGTTTGCAGTGGGTTTCGATCAGCCTGATTGGCACAACGGTTTCGAGCACGACCCCGAAGAAGCGGCTCGTGTCCGGATCGATCTCTTGCGGGAGCTGTCGGTGAGTGGCGAGTTGCTTGTGGCAACCCACCTGCCGTTTCCCTCGGTTGGCCGCGTGGCGGTCGCTGGCGATGCGTTTCGCTGGGTGCCAGTCTTCTGGGACTACTGATTGCTAGTGGACCAGGGAGAGATTTGCCTCTACCTGTATAGTACTGGCGCGTTTTGTCACTAATAGTTCCTGTACGAGGTCCCGGCAGTAGCTGCGACCTCGTACTAGTTGGCCATATCATTTCAGTATTATTGAACTCAATCTTGTAGCTTATAGATCCCGGTCTTTCGCCGACTTCTATCCCTGCTGTCTCCAACCATCCGTGCGGTCACTTGTTGCGGCCTTGCCGCAGGCAGGGACTCCTCGATCAAGTCCACCTCGCTTTTGGCGGACGAACCAATTGTCGCGTGACCTTTCAGTGCAACCATTCTCTCTAAGAAAGTGACTCCATGCGGAAGCAGATCCTACCGCGAATACTGGTTCTCCCTGCGGCGGCGACGATCACCCTGGTCCCAGTCTCCGCACTCGCCCATGTAAAGTGGTTTGCGCCTTATATCGTGGGCGCTCCGCCGGAGCCGATTAGCAGCACATTGGGGGATATGTGGTTCTGGACAGGTATCGCCCTCGTCCTAACATTCTTCATCCTGGCCCGCATGATAGAACGGACGTCGATAGGCGAGGAAGCCATCAGCACGTTGAACTGGATGACGGATCCCCTTTGGAGGCGGCAGGACGACTACATCAGGTCGATCATCGCGGCGTTCTTCGTGGCCATTTTTGCCGTCGGCGGCGTGTACCTGACACCGGACCTCAAGACGCCCGCCGAGTGGGTTTCATGGCTTCAGCTTGTAATCGCGTGCTGCATATTTTCCAGACGGACGATGCCTATTGCTGGAATTGGGATCATTGCCCTCTGGATACTTGCTCTGCGGGACTATGAACTCTTCCACCTTTTCGACTACCTCGCGCTTGGGCTTGGTGTCGCCGGATATCTCATACTTGAGCCTCTTAAGAATGAAGAATTGCGGTCGCGCCGTTTCGAGGCTCTGCGGTGGGGCCTTGCTATCGCGCTGATGTGGTCGAGCCTCGAAAAATTTGCGTTCCCGAGCTGGTTCTATCCTCTGGTTGTCGAGAAGCCGTTCCTTACGTTTGGCATGCCACGAGACGTCTTCATTCCCATGGCCGGGGTCACCGAGTTCACTCTTGGTTTCGGTTTGCTGTGGACGCCCTTAATCCGGAGGCTGTCCGCAATTGCGTTGCTCGTCATCTTCACAGCGGCTGTATGGCCATTCGGGCGTGTAGACCTGATTGGTCACGGCTTGATCATGGCTATTTTGATCGCGGTCGCGGCGGACCATCGCAAAGGCGTTGACTTGATGACTGTCTTCAAACGCCGATTGGTCAACATCCCTGTCGGGCTCTCCGGCGCGCTGGTCATCTTCTGCACGGCATATTGGGGGCTACACGGTGCGTTCTACGGGACGAGCCAGGATGCTGCTGTCGGTGAGGCAGCGAAGACAACTCACAGCTATAGTGCTGAGTATCCTCATGGTCCGGGCGGAGCGGAAGACCACAAGGCGGAGCCGCATTCACATCCATAAGGCCGTCTGCGATTTGCCGATATCGGGGTCTGCATTGCTTAGCGAGCAATGCAGACCCAATGCTGTTAAAGGAACCGCGACGATCACCAAGTCAGCCAGCACCTCTCGTCGCTCGCTTGAACGCATGGCTGCCCCGGTCTGAGGCAGCGTGGTATCGCTCTCGTCGCAATATGAGCAACGCCGCCAATTCCAGATGACGAGAAACCGAAGGTTGGCGGTTTCGGTGGCGTCAATTTCTTGAGATTGTTTAAGATTTCGCCGTTAGGCCTTGCCCTGTGGGGAAGGGCGGTGGTCGGAGTGGAGAGATTCGAACTCCCGACCCTCTGGTCCCAAACCAGATGCGCTACCAGACTGCGCTACACTCCGTGCCGACGAGGGAGGGCAATACACGGTTCGCTTCGTGCCCGCAATATCTAAATCGCCTATCCCCATGCTGAATCTTGTAGTCAACCTTTGCGAGGTCAATCTCGGGAGGAGCGGCGTTGGCGCGGCCGGATGCGGTGTCGCGAGGCGCGGCTTTTTTCTTGAAAAGAAAGGGATTCGCCGCTAAGCAAAATTCATCTCTTCGTGCGATGCTTCGGATGAAGGGAGGCTCTGGATATGGGGCCGAGTGAAGTTTCGTGTGCGAAAGCCGCTAATTCGGAGGCGTGCAGCAATGTCTGCCAAGATCTACCGTCCTGCCAAAACCGCGATGCAATCCGGCAAGGCAAAGACAAATATTTGGGTTCTTGAGTTCGATCAGGAAACGCCGCGCACCATCGACCCCATCATGGGCTACACGTCGTCTTCGGACATGCGCCAGCAGTTGAAGCTGACCTTTCAAACGCAGGAACTCGCCGAGGCCTACGCGAAGCGCAACGGTATCGAGTATCGGGTCATTACCCCGAAGGATCCACAACGCCAGACCGTGGCCTATCCCGACAATTTCCGCTATACGCGGACGCAGCCCTGGACGCACTGATCCGCGTTCAGCCATGCCGATTCGACCGGAGGCAATCCGGTCATGCGGCCCCTTAGCTCAGCTGGATAGAGCACCTGCCTTCTAAGCAGGTTGTCGCAGGTTCGATTCCTGCAGGGGTCGCCAGCTATCTTCTT
Organism: Rhizobium cauense; assembly: GCF_019511525.1. Classification (GTDB taxonomy): domain Bacteria; phylum Pseudomonadota; class Alphaproteobacteria; order Rhizobiales; family Rhizobiaceae; genus Rhizobium; species Rhizobium cauense. The sequence continues at coordinate 21,260 of NZ_JAEUAT010000019.1, forward strand.
GAAATGTAATAGAAACTATCTTCTACATCTATCAATGTTGCCCGCAGAAAGGGACGCAAAGTCCCGAAAAAATCCCGGACCATCGCATTCCGATCAATTCTCTCCTGCTTATGAGTTGTGTTCAGCCTTTCGCAAAGTCCGCCACTGTGAGCGGAACGGGTCTGTAACCGTCAACGTCGGCAATGTCGTATTCCCGACCCAGTTCCGCCGCGACCAAGACCTGCCCGGATTTTGATATCAGCGCGGGATCCCGCCAAAGTCCGGCAATGATGTGGCCGATGAACCGGGGGGTCTCGGAGTTGGACAGGTCGAAGTATTCGGCGTTCTGCAACACGGCTTCGGTGCGTACCAGACCGGGATAGAGTGCGACGGCGGCGACATTGTGCGGGCGAAGCTCATGCGCGAAGTCCGCGGCCATCTTATCGGCCGCAGCTTTGGCCATGCCATAGATCGCGTTGCCGTCGTAGAGTTGAGCTGCCCAGAATGAAATATTGACGATCAGACCGCGCTGCCTGGAGATCATTATCGGTGCCGCTGCACGCGATATCATGAACGCGGCCCTCAGCGCAGTGCCCATCATTGCGTCCCACCGCCAGATGGGCTGCTCCCAGAAAGGTCGAGGCCAGGTAAAGTCGCCATCCTCAACCATATTCTCATAGCCGGGCCATGCATTGTTTACCAGAATATCCAGCCTGTTACCGGCGCGAATCTCTTCCGCCACGCGCTCGGTTTCGGCATCGTTGCTGTGGTCGCAATGATGGATGACAACCCGTCCCGATAGTTTCGCAGCTTCAAGCTCGAGCCCCTCAAGCGATCCCGTCCGGTTGCCTCCGAGCCTTGCGTCGCTCTCAGAACGCGTCCTGCCGGTAACGTGTACCGTAGCGCCCTCCGCGAGCAGCGCGAGCGCAATTCCCCGACCGACACCGCGGCTTCCGCCTGTTACCAGGGCGACGACATCTTTCATGCTTGCTGAACTCCCGTCGACGACCCTTTGCAAGCGCGTGATTGTGCCTGGCCCCACGGGCTCCGGGTCAGTTTGAGCGTCTGGCTTTCAACGTCAGAGCGGCAGGCGTCGACTTACCTTCGGGGAAAGTTGTTCCAACCCGACGCGCGCGCCTTGGCGAACACGATCTTGAGTTCGTGCCCCAAGTAGAGAATGCCAAAAATGACGATGATTGTGACGATGTCCCACATGCGCGTTCCCCTCTGCAATGTCCGGGTCACGCCCGACATTCTGGCACCAATATGAAGCATAAAAGTGTCTCGAGCCTTACAGCCGGTACAAAAGATCGTGAGGCGCCACTGTCGGTTCCTCGCAAATACGAAAGGGCTGTACGGGTTGGCGGCAGAAGTTCGCCTTCACTGCGATGAATATACGAAAGCAGCCTTATAAACTGCGATGAACCCGCCGATCGCAACCACTGCTGCCAACGCCATTGCAAGCAGGATTACCGCCTTGGTCGCCTTGCTGTTGCCAGGCGTCTGATCACCATCCTCATTACGCACCGTTCCTATCCCTCATTCTCTACTCATCGAATTCCGGGCGGTCGGTGGCGACGACAGTCTCGACCATGCCCGCCGAAGGTCTTGAAGGAATTCGACGTGGGGAGTCAATTGCTGCCTCGTCATGGCCAGATCTATTGTCGTTTCCGCGGCTCTATTTGGCTAGGCCCTGGTCGAAATGCGGGCTTTCACTTTTCACGCTGCGATCGTTTTCTCACGTCAATTGGAACCCGCTTCCAGCCGATCGCAGCCCATTCCTGGAGAATGGTAATTTGGAACGTTCCAATTATTCCTGGTGTTTGAAGACTTGCTTAGTGGCCAATACCGATCTGATGGGATCGAGTTGCGTTGGCATTAAAATTGAACATTCACAGATAATCCATCGTCATCGCGTTCACCTAAAGGGGTTTTCTCTGTCGAAGTTTGTGCTTGACAAATTTGGAACGTTCCAACTAATTACCGGCGAAGTGGCGAAAGCCGGGAGGAATCCATGACGAAGGGGCGGGTGACCGTCATTGACATCGCGAAAGCTGCCGGCGTTTCGAAGTCGACGGTTTCGCTGGTGCTGCAGGGGTCTCCGCTCGTAAGCGAAGCGACGCGATCCAAGGTGAATGCAGCAATGCGTGATCTCGGTTACGTCTACAATCGCGGGGCAGCCAATCTGCGCCAACCGAGTGCGAAGTCGAAGATCATCGGTGTCGTCGTCAACGATCTCACAAACAGCTTTTTTGCCGAGCTTGCCGTCGGCGTCGACATGGTCGTGCAGTCGGCCGGATTCGTGCAATTCCTCTCGAACACCAGCGAAAACATTGACAGGCAGCGTGAGGTCATCGCCTCGATGAGGGAGCACGGCATTTCCGGGCTTATTGTTTCGCCCGCGCGCGCAACGGAAGCGGCCGATTTCAAGCCGCTTGTCGCCGCAGGCATACCTGTTGTCGTCGTTGTTCGCAGCCTGCCAGGCTCGAAGGTTTCGTCGATCGTATCCGACAATGCAGGAGGAACCGCGGCGGCCGTCGAGCACCTGGCGTCCCTCGGGCACACGCGAATCGCATTCCTCGGCGGATTTCCCGATACCGCAGTCTTCGAGGAGCGCCTTGCAGGCTACGTCGACGGCATGAATGCCGCAGGCCTCGGCTTTCGCCAGGAACTTGTCGTCTCGTCGGCGCCATCAAGAGCGGGAGGGGCCGATGCGATCGGGTGGGCAATGGCCATGAGCGATCGACCGACGGCTGCGGTTTGCTTCAATGACGCCGTCGCCTTCGGCGCCTGTGATGGGCTACGCGCACGACATATGGAGCCGGGGCGGGACTTTGCAGTCGTCGGCTTCGACGACGTGATCGAGGCTCAGACGGCGGTGCCGGCTCTTACGACGATTTCCGTCGATCCGCAAAGCATGGGCCGACGCGCGGCTCAGCTTCTCCTCAAGCAGATCAATGCCGGCAAAGCCGAGCCCGAGAGTGTGACAACCGCCGTCCGGCTCGTGGTTCGCGAGAGCTGCGGAGCTGCAGAGCGAAAGTCAGGGAGAAAGATGGCGTGAGAGTTCGTTGTAAATTCCGTGGCGGGGCGATTGGCGCAATTCGCGGTGTTGGCGGCGAAATCCTGTCCGCCGCGACCGTGCCTTTTGCCGCGAGGACCGGCACAGCCGGGAAACTCGAATCTGGATCTGAGGCCTTGAAATGAGCAAGCACATCACCCCAGCCGAGGCCGCCGCACTGATCCCCGACGGGGCCGTTGTGTCGGTGTCGTCGTCCAGCGGCCTTGGCTGCCCCGATCTGATGCTGAGGGCGATCGGTGAACGGTTCGATGAGACCGGCCACCCGCGGGACATCACGACGCTGCATCCGATCGCAGCGGGTGACATGAGCGGTATCAAGGGCGTCGACTACATCGCCAAGAAGGGGCTGCTCAAGCGTATCATCGGCGGCTCCTATCCATCCGGACCGTCAGGTGCGGAACCGCCGTTGATATGGCAGATGATCACGAGCAACGAGATACCGGCCTACAACATTCCCTCCGGAATCATGTTCGACATTCACCGCGAAGCGGCCGCCAAACGGCCAGGGGTCCTCACGAAAGTCGGCATGGACACCTTCGTTGATCCTCGGAAGCAGGGGTGTGCGATGAATGCGCTCGGGTCGGAGGAGGCGGTGGTCAAGCGCGTTTCGTTCGAAGGGGAGGACTGGCTTTTCTTCCCGTCGATCGTGCCACAGGTGGCGATTATTCGCGCCACGACCGCGGACGAGCGCGGCAACCTCACCTATGAACACGAGGGCGCGTACCTTGGCGGGCTGGACCAGGCGTTGGCTGCCCGCAACAACGGCGGCATCGTCATCGCCCAGGTCAAGCGCATTGCCAAGGAAGGGTCGCTGAAGCCGCACGACGTGCGCATACCCGGCATGCTGGTGGACTACGTGATCGTCGATCCGGACCAGAAGCAAACCACTCAAACGCTCTACGATCCAGCTATATCAGGCGAGGTTTTCCGGCCGCTGGACAGTTTCCGTGTGCCGGAATTCAATATTCAGAAGGTCATTGCGCGCCGCGTTGCACAGGAATTGCAGGCCGGCAGTTGCGTCAATCTCGGTTTCGGGATCTCAGCCAACGTGCCGCGAATCCTGCTGGAAGAAGGGCTGCACGGCTCGGTCACCTGGGTCATCGAGCAGGGTGCTGTCGGTGGTGTTCCCCTGCTGGACTTCGCTTTCGGCTGCGCGTCGAACGCCGACGCCTACATGCCGTCTCCATACCAGTTCACCTATTTCCAAGGCGCAGGCTTCGACGCGTCGCTCCTGTCTTTCCTCGAGATTGGCAAGGACGGGTCCGTCAATGTCTCGAAGCTCTCGTTCCGACCCCACGTGACAGCTGGTGCCGGGGGCTTCGTCGACATCACTGCGCGTGCCAAGAAGATCGTGTTCTCCGGTATGTTCAACGCAGGGGCAAAGCTTGCAATCGCCGACGGCAGGCTTGTCATCGAGAAGGAAGGCAAGCTGAAAAAGCTCGTCAACGAGGTCGAGCATGTCACCTTCTCGGGTAGCCGGGCGATCGAGCAAGGCCAGGACATCACCTATGTCACTGAGCGGTGCGTGATGAAATTGACGCCCGAAGGCGTTGTCCTGACCGAAATCGCGCCGGGCGTCGATCTGCAATCCCACATCCTTGACCAATCGGAGTTCCCGCTCATTGTGGCCAAGGACCTCAAGATCATGGACGCCAAGCTCTTTGGCGAAGCAAGCATAGGTTTGTCCCTGCCGCGGAAGGGTGCTCGCGTCCTGGAAGGCGTCTTCAATGGCTAGCGGCACGGTGAAGATCGATGTCGAAGGTCACGTCGCGATCATGACTGTGTCGCGGCCGGAGAAGCTCAACGCTCTCGATCTGGACATGCTGAAGGCGCTTGCTGAGGCTGCTGATGAAGTCGAGGCAAACGCCGAGGTGCGCGTGGCGATCCTGACGGGCGAGGGAAAGGGCTTCTCGGCGGGAGGCGATATCAAGGCCTGGGGGGGCATGCAGCCTCAGGAGTTCGGCCATGCCTGGGTCCGCCATGGGCATCGCGTCTTCGAAAGACTCGCGACCCTCCGCGTCCCTTTGATCGCAGCTTTGAATGGACATGCGCTTGGTGGAGGGTTGGAGCTTGCAGGTGTCGCCGACATTCGCATTGCCGAGGAGCACATCAAGATTGGACTTCCGGAAACGGGTCTCGGCATGGTTCCTGGTTGGTCCGGCACACAACGCCTCGTGAAGCGCTTCGGTGCGCAGGTGGTTCGCCGCATGGCGTTGGGCGGGGAGATTTTCAGTGCCGAGGAAGCGCGTGCGCTTGGCATCGTGGATGCGGTCACGGCGAGCGGGAACGCGGTCAATGCGGCGAACGAGTATGCACAACGGGTGTCTGCAAGAGGACCAGCTGCACTCGAAATCGTGAAGCTGATGATCGCGTCGGCAAGTGGCGAGGATAATGGCACGGCCGTCGAAGCGCTGGGTTCGATCCTCGCTGCGAAAACCGCCGACCTCAGGGAGGGCGTCGCGTCTTTCAGCGAGAAGCGCCCGGCGAAGTTCAAGGGAGAATGGTAATGACGGTTCTGGTCAATCCGAAGGCGCTAGACGACCACAAGGCACGTGACTTCGGGATGCTGATCGACGGGAAGTGGGAGGCCGGATCCTCTCAGCCGATCGAGCGCATTGCCCCAAGTCACGGTGTCGTGGTGAGCCGCTTTACAGCGGGCAGCAGGGCGGATGCGGAACGTGCGATCGCTGCCGCTCGCAAAGCCTTCGATCATGGCCCTTGGCCGCGGATGACGGCTTCGGAACGGTCTGCGATTTTGCTCAAGGCCGCCGACTTGATTGCAGCCCGCGCGGAAGAGCTGGCCTTCCTGGATGCAATCGAGGCCGGCAAGCCGATTTCCCAGGTGCGCGGTGAGATCGCCGGCTCGGTTGATATCTGGCGATATGCTGCTGCGCTGGCTCGCGATCTGCATGGTGAAAGCTACAACACGCTCGGAGACGGGACGCTCGGTGTCGTCTTGCGTGAAGCGATTGGCGTGGTGTCGATCATCACGCCTTGGAACTTTCCCTTCCTGATTGTTGGCCAGAAGCTTCCCTTCGCACTGGCGGCTGGCTGCACGACGGTCGTCAAGCCTTCGGAATTGACTTCCGGATCCACGATCGTTCTCGGCGAAATCCTGCAGGAAGCAGGCGTTCCGGCTGGCGTTGTCAATATTGTCACCGGCACGGGACCTGAGGTGGGGGCCGTCATGACGTCGCATCCTGAGGTCGATATGGTGTCGTTCACCGGCTCGACCGGAGTCGGCAAACTTACCATGACCAACGCGGCACAGACGCTAAAGAAAGTCTCGCTGGAATTGGGTGGCAAGAACCCGCAGATCGTGTTCCCGGATGCCGATCTCGATGCGTTCATCGACGCGGCTGTCTTCGGCGCATATTTCAATGCCGGCGAATGCTGCAATGCGGGTTCCCGTCTGATCCTCCACAAGAGCATAGCTTCCGATGTCGTGAAGCGGGTCGGAGAACTCGCGAAGGCCGTCAAGGTGGGTGATCCACTCGATCCAACGACGCAAGTTGGTGCTATCATCACACCGCAACATCTGGAAAAGATCGTGGGCTACGTGTCTGGTGCGAAAGGCAGCGGCGCACGGATAGCCTACGGTGGCGAAACGCTCGACCTGGGCATGGGCCAATTCATGGCACCGACCATTCTTGAGGCTGTCGTGCCTGAAATGGCTGTCGCTCGGGAAGAGGTGTTCGGCCCGGTCCTGTCCGTTCTGACGTTCGAGACGACTGAGGAAGCGATCCGGATCGCGAATGCGATTGATTACGGTCTTTCGGCCGGCGTCTGGAGCCGCGACTTCGATACGTGCCTGACCATTGGGCGAAGGGTGCGCGCCGGAACGGTCTGGATGAACACTTTCATGGACGGGGCCTCTGAGCTGCCGTTTGGGGGCTACAAGCAGTCTGGTCTCGGCCGCGAACTCGGCCGCCACGCCGTGGAGGACTATACGGAGACAAAGACGCTCAACATGCACATTGGCGGCCGGACCAGCTGGTGGATGCCGCAGAGGGAAAAGCTGGCGTAGCTGGCTGGAGGGACCACGCTCGAGGAGGGCGGGGAATTGGAACGGAAATGGGTTCCGTTTCATGCTTGTAAACTGGGAGGTTTAACATGCGCAGGTTTTTGACGGCGACCGCAGTGGTCGCATTGACAGTGGGCGCGGCGGGCGGCTTGGCGCGCGCTGACGACGTGAAGGAAGTGCAGATGCTGCATTGGTGGACGTCGGGCGGCGAAGCAGCGGCCTTGAACGTCCTCAAGGAGGATCTGGCGAAGGAAGGGTTTGCCTGGAAGGACGTGCCGGTTGCCGGCGGCGGTGGTGATGCGGCGATGACCGCGCTGAAGGCCATGGTTGCCGCGGGCACCTATCCGACAGCGTCCCAGATGCTCGGCTACACCGTTCTCGACTACGCGCAGGCTGGTGTCATGGGTGACCTGACGGAGACGGCTACGAAGGAAGGTTGGGACAAGTCCGTTCCTGCGGCTCTGCAGAAGTTCTCCGTTTATGACGGCAAGTGGGTCGCTGCGCCTGTTAACGTTCACTCGGTCAATTGGCTGTGGATCAACAAGGCGGTCATGGACAAGATCGGCGGCACCGAGCCGAAGACCTTCGACGACTTGATCGCGTTGCTCGACAAGGCCAAGGCGGCCGGTGTCACCCCACTCGCACTCGGCGGTCAGAACTGGCAGGAAGCCACGATGTTCGACTCGATCGTACTGTCGACGGGCGGGCCTGAATTCTACAAGAAGGCCATGAACGATCTCGACGAGGAGTCGCTGAAGTCGGACACGATGAAGAAGTCGTTCGACAACCTCCAGAAGATCGTCCAGTACGTCGACCCGAACTTCTCCGGACGTGACTGGAACCTCGCAACGGCCATGGTCATCAAGGGCGATGCGCTTGTTCAGGTCATGGGCGACTGGGCAAAGGGCGAGTTCGTGGCGGCCAAGAAGACGCCTGACACGGACTTCTTGTGCTACCGCTTCCCGGGCACTGATGGCAGCGTGATCTACAACTCCGACATGTTCGGCATGTTCAACGTGCCTGACGATCGCAAGGCGGCTCAGGTCGCGCTGGCAACGGCAACTCTTTCCAAGAGCTTCCAGTCTGCGTTCAACGTCGTCAAGGGCTCTGTTCCTGCCCGTACGGACGTTCCGGATACCGACTTCGACGCTTGCGGCAAGAAGGGTATCGCTGACCTGAAGAAGGCGAACGAAGGCGGCACGCTGTTCGGTTCGCTGGCACAGGGCTATGGCGCTCCTCCGGCAGTCGCGAATGCCTACAAGGACGTCGTCTCCAAGTTCGTCCATGGCCAGATCAAGACCTCCGATCAGGCGGTCGAAGAACTCGTCAAGGCAATTGAGGACGCCAAGTAATCACGGCCTCCCGTGATCTTCCCCGCCCTCGTGGCGGGGAAGATTCCGCAACGGACGATAGCGTCGGAGGAGATGAACCCATGAGCACCATCGCTACAGATAAAACCGTTCTCGCGCCGCACCGGGGAACGCCAATTTCAATCCGCGCGCGCCTGCAGGACGCGCTGCCGAAGATCGTGCTCGCGCCGAGTTTCGCCATCACGCTTGTTTTCGTCTACGGCTTCATCATCTGGACGGTCTATCTGTCCTTCACCAATTCCAAGACCTTCCCGTCCTATGCCCTGACGGGACCGCGCGCCTATCAACGGCTGTGGCGCTGGACGTTTGAGAGCGACCCGCCGTCCAGCTGGTACACTTCGATCACCAACATGGGCATTTTCGGTTTTCTCTACATCGGCATCTGCCTGGCGCTCGGACTGTTCCTCGCGATCCTGCTGGATCAGAAGATCCGTGGTGAGGGCATATTGCGGCCGATCTTCCTCTATCCGATGGCGCTGTCCTTCATCGTGACAGGCGTTGCCTGGAAATGGTTCCTCGATCCGGGCCTCGGCCTCGAGCAGACGCTGCATCAGTTCGGTTGGACGAGCTTTCACTTCGACTGGATCAAGAACAAGGACTTCGTGATCTACACCGTCGTGATTGCCGGCGTCTGGCAGGCCTCCGGCTTCGTGATGGCGATGTTTCTTGCGGGGCTTCGCGGTATCGACAGCGAGATCATGAAGGCGGCACAGATCGACGGTGCAACAACGGTGCAACTCTATCGGCGTATCATTATTCCGCTGCTCAGACCAATCTTCCTGTCGGCCTTCATCGTACTCGCCCACATGGCGATCAAGTCTTACGACCTTGTCGTGGCGCTGACATCGGGCGGCCCTGGCGGCTCGGCGTGGCTGCCGTCCAACTTCATGTACGAATACACGTTCAAGCGGAACGAGATGGCGGTCGGTTCGGCCAGCGCCGTAATCATGCTGATGACCATCTCGGCGATCATCGTTCCCTACCTCTATTCGGAACTGCGGGAGAAATCGCGATGAGCGCCGTCACTTCGACTGTTGCGAGCGCGGCCAGTGCCTCGCGCTCCAGAATGTTCAACCGAATCTTCATCTACGGTCTGCTGGTCATCTTCGCGATCATCTACCTGATGCCACTGTTCGTGATGCTGGTGACCTCCTTCAAGACGATGGACGAGATCCAGAGTGGCAACATGCTGGCGCTGCCAAAGTCGCCGACCATCGAGCCCTGGTTCAAGGCATGGGGCGAGGCCTGCGTCGGCCTGACCTGTGCCGGCATCAAGGGTTACTTCTGGAACTCGATCAAGATGGTCGTTCCGGCCGTTGCGATCTCCACCATTCTCGGCGCGCTCAACGGCTATGTGCTGACGAAATGGCGCTTCCCCGGGCACACGCTGGTCTTCGGGTTGATGCTGTTCGCCTGCTTCATTCCGTTCCAATCGGTGCTCTTGCCGATGGCGACGATCCTCGGCAGCCTCGGCCGCTTCGGTGCCACGCTGCGCAACGAGTTCGGTGTCTCGCTGGGCTTCGGCAATCCAACCGTCAATCTCGTCACGGTTCACGTAATCTACGGTATCGGTTTCACGACGCTTTTCTTCCGCAACTACTATGAAGCGTTCCCGACCGAGCTGGTGAAGGCGGCGCAGGTCGATGGCGCAAGCTTCTTTCAGATTTTCCGACGGATCATGCTGCCCAATTCGCTGCCGATCATCGTCGTTACCGTGATCTACCAGTTCACCAATATCTGGAACGACTTCCTGTTTGCCTCGGCCTATGCGGGAACCGGCGATTCCATGCCGATGACCGTGGCGCTGAACAACGTCGTGAACACCTCGACGGGTGTCGTCGAATACAACGTCAACATGGCAGCCGCGATGATCGCAGCCCTGCCGACACTCCTCGTCTACATTCTCGCCGGCCGCTACTTCGTTCGTGGCCTGATGGCGGGCGCTGTCAAAGGATAATCCAATGGCTTTCCTCGAAATCTCAGGTCTCAAGAAGCGCTTCGGTGCATTGGAAATCCTCAAGGGCATCGACCTTGATCTGGAAAAAGGCGGTTTCCTCGTGTTGGTCGGCCCCTCCGGCTGCGGCAAGTCGACATTGCTCAACACCATTGCCGGTCTGGAATCGATCACGGCAGGCGATATTCGCGTCGAGGGTCGAAGCATCGCCGACCTGCATCCGTCGAAGCGCGATATCGCGATGGTGTTCCAGAGCTACGCGCTCTATCCGAACATGACGGTCGCAGGAAACATCTCCTTCGGCATGGAGATGCGTGGCGTGCCCGTAGAGGAACGCAACAAGGCTATCGACAAGGTCGCCAAGGTGCTTCAGATCGGCCATCTGCTCAATCGCAAGCCGAGCCAGCTGTCCGGTGGTCAAAGGCAGCGCGTTGCCATGGGGCGCGCCCTTGTGCGTGATCCCAAGCTCTTCCTGTTCGATGAGCCGCTTTCCAATCTGGACGCCAAGCTGCGCGTCGACATGCGCATCGAGATCAAGCGGCTTCATCAGGCGACCGGCACGACAATCGTCTACGTCACCCATGACCAGATCGAGGCAATGACACTTGCCACGAAGATCGCCGTCATGCGCGACGGCGAGGTGCAGCAATTCGGAACACCTGCGGAAATCTACAACAACCCGGCAAACATGTTCGTCGCCGATTTCATGGGGTCGCCGGCCATGAACCTTCTGTCTGGCACGATAGAGAAGGGTGCGTCTGGATTGACCGTGTCGCTGGCACGTCCGCATGGTGAGCCGATCCGGCTTCCTGTCATGTCGGGCAACGGCGCGCTAGAAGCGCACACCGGCCGGGAGATCGTTTTCGGTATTCGGCCGGAGGCGCTCACCGATCCGGACGGTGCAGATCGCAACGCCAAAGCCCTGGCCGAAAGCGACTGCCTTATCGAGGTGGTGGAACCGGCCGGATCAGACACGTTTGCAGTCACCAAGCTTGGCGGAAAGGAGGTCGTGGCGCGACTACGTGCGGACGCCCGCATTCAGGCAGGCCAGCACGCCCGTCTGGCGTTTAATCTCGACAAGGCGGTGTTCTTCGATCCGCAAAGCCAGACGCGCATCGCGTAGCAGGCACGGATTTTCGAGATGAGCAGCACTCCTGATATCGTCATAATAGGGTCGGGCGTGGGCGGTTCGACCGTTGCCGCCGGATTGGCCTCGAGCGGGGCTGAGATCCTAATCCTAGAGGCAGGCGATTTCATTGCCGATCGCCCGGAGAACCGCGACCAACGAGCCATCTTCCAACGCGGGCATTTTCGCCCGAAGGAGATGTGGTACGAGGCGGACGGTACCGCGTTCAATCCCGGCAACTACTACAATGTCGGCGGGAACTCGAAATTTTACGGCGCGGTTCTCTCGCGCTACCGCCGGGAGGACTTCGAGGAGATCCGCCATAGGGAAGGGGTCTCGCCTGCTTGGCCGTTCCCCTATGAGGTTCTCGAACCGTGGTACAGTCGCGCGGAACGGATGTACGAGGTTCGCGGAGACCTCGGAGACGACCCGACGGAGCCGGCTCACTCGGCCGGTTATGCGTATCCGCCTGTTCCCGACGAGCCGCCGATCGCGGATGTCCGGGCACGTTTGAAAGCGAAAGGGTTGCACCCGTTTTCGCTGCCTCTGGGCGTGAATATCGACGCCTGGATGTCCAAGGCCCGGACACCTTGGGACGCACACCCCAATTCTCGCGATGGGAAAATGGATGCGGAGACCGCTGCGCTGCTCAAAGCCCTGGAATTTCCGAACGTCCGCCTCGAGACAAACGCCAAGGTGACGAAGCTCGAGACCGGGGAAAGCGGACGGATAGAACGCATCCACTATCGCAGAAACGGCGAGGAGCTTTTTCTCGCTCCGAAGCTGGTCATTCTATCTGCCGGCGCCGTTCAATCCGCCGTATTGCTGCTGCGTTCGGCAGATGCGCGCCACCCGAATGGGCTTGCAAACTCCTCCGATCAGGTCGGCCGAAATTTCATGAACCACAATTCATCGGCGGTGATCGCGGTCTCGCCGACTTATCGAAACACGTCGATCTACCAGAAAACGTTCGGATTCAACGATTTCTATCTGTCGGATGGAAATGGTGGGCCGCCACTCGGGAACGTTCAACTGCTCGGCAGGATCTCGGCGCAGGTGCTGAAGGGCTCGTTGTCCTGGGCTCCGGAATGGCTGCTCCAGAACATCACCGGCCATGCGATCGATTTTTATGCGATGAGCGAGGACGTGCCCAACCCGGAAAGCCGCGTGAGGGTGGATGGCGACCGAATCATCCTGCAATGGCAGCGAACGAATTGGGATGCACATCTCGATCTGGTCGCGAAGCTGAAGGCCGTTCTCAAGTCGATCGGATTCCCGATCGTTCTTTCAAAGCCGTTCGACAAGCGCACGCCGTCCCACCAATGCGGCACGGTGCGGATCGGGAACGACCCCGCGAGCGCACCGCTGGATCCCTATTGCCGATCTTACGATCACCAGAACCTCTTTGTGGTGGACGCCAGCTTCCTGCCGACCTCGGCTGCGGTGAACCCAGCTCTCACGGTTGCAAGTCAGGCTTTGCGGATCGCCGATCACATCGCTTCGAAGGATTTGCAGGCATGACGGAAGGTGTCGAAAGACCTGTCGCCATAGTCACCGGCGGACGCCGCGGCATCGGTTTCGGGATTGCGCGCGCGTTGGCCAGAGCCGGCTATAACATCGTGATAACAGGCGTCGGGCCGGTGGAGGAGAGCCAGGACGTCGTCAACGAGCTTCGCGGCTTCGCAGTGGATGCGATCTACCTGCAGGCTGATGTCTCGGACGTTTCCGGACATGACCAGACTGTACGCGCAGCTCTATCGAACCTTGGCCGCATCGATTGCCTCGTCAACAATGCTGGCATGGCGGCCGTCGTCCGTGGCGATTTCCTGAGCCTGCTTCCTGAAAACTTCGATACGATCATGGCGACGAACCTCAAGGGCACGGTGTTCTTCACCCAGGCTGTCGTCAAGGCAATGCTTGTGACGGGTGCGGCTCCGCATCCGAGATCGATCATCAACATCACGTCGGTCTCAGCCGAGGCGAGCTCGCCGGAACGACTAGACTACTGCATCAGCAAGGCCGGTCTTGCCGCTTTCTCGCAGGGTCTCGCACTGCGGCTGGCGGACTCAGGAATTGCCGTGTTCGAGGTGCGGCCCGGCATTATCCGGACCGATATGACCGCCGGCGTGACATCGAAGTACGATGCCCTCATCGAGAGCGGCCTCGTGCCAATGAAACGATGGGGCGAGGCTGATGACCTTGGGAAAATCTGTGCAGCACTGGCGTCCGGTGACTTCGGTTTTGCCACCGGCACCGTGATCGACGCCGATGGCGGCCTGTCCATTCCTCGCTTGTAACAGGATAGAGAAATGCGTTTCGACTACATCATTACCGGCGCTGGCCCCGCGGGATGCGTGCTAGCCAACCGGCTCAGCGAAGACCCCACCGTCAATGTGTTGCTGCTTGAGGCAGGTGGGGGCGATTGGAATCCCTTGTTCCACATGCCCGCCGGCTTCGCGAAGATGACGAAGGGCGTCGCGAGCTGGGGCTGGGAAACCGTTCCGCAGAAGCACATGAAGGGCAGGGTGCTGCGTTATACGCAGGCGAAGGTAATTGGTGGCGGCTCTTCGATCAATGCACAGCTCTACACCCGCGGCAACGCGGCGGACTATGATCTGTGGGCCAGTGAGGATGGATGCGAGGGCTGGGACTACCGCTCTATCCTACCATATTTCAAGCGCGCCGAAGACAATCAGCGTTTCGCCGACGACTACCATTCTTATGGCGGGCCGCTGGGCGTATCGATGCCGGTTTCACCGCTTCCCATCTGCGATGCCTATATCCGCGCCGGTCAGGAGCTCGGCATTCCCTATAATCACGACTTCAATGGCAAGCAGCAGGCGGGTGTCGGCTTCTATCAGTTGACGCAGCGCGACCACCGACGTTCTTCGGCCTCCCTGGCCTACCTGTCTCCTATAAAGGGGCGAAAGAACCTCGTCGTCCGGACCGGCGCGAGGGTGGCACGCATCGTGCTCGAGGGCCATCGCGCCGTGGGCGTCGAGATCGCGACGGAGCGTGGATCCGAAATCGTTCGCGCCGAACGCGAGGTACTTGTGTCGTCGGGTGCGATCGGGTCGCCAAAGTTGCTGCTTCAGTCCGGGATCGGTCCTGCCGATCACCTCAAGTCGGTAGGGGTCAAGGTCCACCACGATTTGCCGGGTGTCGGCGGGAACCTTCAGGACCACCTTGATCTTTTCGTCATCTCGGAATGCACGGGCGACCACACGTATGATGGCGTGGCCAAGCTACACAGAACGATCTGGGCGGGCGTACAGTACGTCTTGTTCCGAACAGGCCCGATTGCCTCCTCACTCTTCGAGACTGGCGGCTTCTGGTATGCCGACCCGGACGCACGGTCGCCGGATATCCAGTTCCACCTCGGCTTGGGATCGGGCATCGAAGCCGGGGTGGAGCGCCTGAAGAATGCGGGCGTGACCTTGAACTCGGCGTATCTGCATCCGCGTTCGCGTGGAACCGTGCGGCTCTCCTCGGCCGATCCGAGTGCTGCGCCTCTAATCGATCCGAATTACTGGTCCGACCCGCATGACAAGGTCATGTCGCTGGAAGGATTGAAGATCGCGCGTGAGATCATGCAGCAGGCGGCGCTCAAGCCGTACGTTCTGGCTGAGCGATTGCCGGGCCCGAAGGTCATGACCGACGAGCAGCTCTTCGACTATGGCTGCGCAAACGCAAAGACCGATCATCATCCCGTTGGTACCTGCAAGATGGGGACAGGACCGGAATCGGTTGTCGGTCTCGATCTCAGGGTCCATGGTCTCGAGGGACTTCGGGTATGCGATTCGTCGGTCATGCCGCGGGTTCCATCGTGCAACACCAACGCACCGACCATCATGGTTGGCGAGCGAGGCTCCGACCTTATCCGGGGATTGCCGCCATTGCCTGCAGCGATCTTTGTTCATGAGCGCAATGAAACGCGGCCGAGAGCAAGGGCCACCGTCAGCTAGACCGAGGCTTCGGAAGCGAACTTTGAAAATGGAGTAGGGTTTGATTTCTGATCCACGAGCTTTCCTGCAAACCCTATTTCACGAGGCGGTCAAGGCTGCCGACCCGTATGAAGCATTGGTTCGCCATTTGCCGGATCCGCCGAAAGGCAGGACAATTGTTGTCGGAGCCGGGAAGGCGGCAAGCCAGATGGCCTCAGCGTTCGAGCGTGCCTGGCCTCACCCCTTCGAAGGTCTCGTTGTGGCGCGACATGGGCCGATCGCCGAGTGCCGGTCTACCAAGGTTCTCCAGGCAGCCCATCCGGTGCCCGACAGGGCGGGGCTCCTCGCAGCCGAAGCGTTGATGAATCACCTGCATGGGTTGACCTCCGATGACCTGGTCATCGCGCTCATTTCTGGCGGCGGATCCGCCCTCCTCCCTGCGCCTCCTATCGGCTTCACGCTTGCCGACGAGAGCGCTCTCAATCAGGCTCTTCTGGCGTCGGGCGCGCCAATCTCGGGAATGAATGTGGTGCGGAAGCACTTCTCACGCGTCAAGGGAGGGCGCCTTGCTGCGATCGCCCACCCTGCAAGGGTTGTAAGCTTGGTCGTGTCGGATGTTCCGGGAGACAATCCGGCGTTCGTTGCGTCAGGGCCAACGGTTCCCGACAACAGCAGTGCAGAGGAGGCGCTGAGGGTAATCCGCGACTATCGGATAGATCTTCCCGCGAGGGTGATCGACTGTATCCGGAACACCAGAGCGCCGAATACCGGAGATCGCGTGTTTGCCAACAACGAGGTTCATGTGATCGCCTCGGCGCGGGTCTCCCTGGAGGCCGCCGCCGAGCACGCAAGGTCATTGGGCGTGCATCCGCTCATACTTTCTGACTCCATTGAGGGCGAGGCCAAGGATATCGGCCGAATGCATGCCGCGCTTGCTCTTGAGTTTTCGGCGAAGCCTCCGATAACGAAGCCTCTGGTGCTGCTTTCAGGAGGGGAAACGACGGTCAGCATCGGGGGCGGAACGTTCGGCAAGGGAGGGCGAAATTCCGAGTTTCTGCTCTCCGCCGCGATCGATCTTCAGGGGGTCGACGGTATCGTGGCCATGGCGGCGGATACTGACGGCATCGATGGCTCCGAAGACAATGCCGGTGCATTCTGTGACGGCGGTACGGTGACACGCGTCAGGCAAGCGGGTGGCGATGCGCGGGCGTTTCTGGCTGGTCACGATGCATGGTCGGCCTTCAACCTGGCGGGCGATCTCTTCGTACCCGGACCGACCGGGACGAATGTCAATGATTTCCGGGCTTTTCTTGTAACCTAGGCAAAGCAAGCGCCAACAGCCTTTGCGTGTGCTGGCAGGCGGGCGCATCACGTTACGTGATGTCAACCGGGTCAGAGAGGATGCAAGCTTGTGCAAGCTGTTGCAACCGTCCCTTATGCCTTTGTTGTATTTGAGGAAGCCCGCCCCAGGCCCCTCGGGGGCGGGCTCTATCGATCCGGACCCCTCCGGACCGCGGCTGATGGTGAGCCGCTGGAAATACCAATGCCCAATGTCGCACGATGAGACAACCGAAAGCTGCTTTGTTGGTTATTTGGTAAGGTTACCGGCAGCTCGGCGTTCCGTCTGGACATCGGCCGGGACTCCCTTCAACACTGCGTGTGGATGCGTCCCTCGAAGATGAGCGAGCGGGGCCAAACACAAGGAACAGGGGAACAATCATGGTCGATCGGTTGAAGGGGAAAGTTGCAATTATTTCAGGTGGTGCGACGGGCATGGGCGGAGCAGCCTCGCGCCTCTTCGCCGCCGAGGGCGCCAAGGTGGCGATCATTGACCGCAACGAGACGGCGGCCCTCCAAGCGGTGGAGGAAATCCGCGCCGCTGGCAATATCGCCGATTACTGGGTAGCAGACGTGTCGGAGGAGGCCGCCGTAGTTGCGGCGGTCAAGGGCGTGCAAGAGAGGTTCGGCGCCGTCACCGTGCTCTTCAACCATGCCGGGACGATCGTCATCAAGCCGTTCCTGGAAACCACCCTCGAGGAGTGGGACTGGCTCCACGCTGTGAACGTCCGCTCCATGTTTCTGATGACGCGTGCCGTTCTCCCGGGAATGATCGCCGCTGGTGGCGGTTCCATCGTCTGCACCTCGTCGATCTCGGCGGTGGCGGCAACGCCGATGGAGGTGTTGTATGATACGACGAAGGGCGCGGTCCACATGTTCGCGCGGGCGATGGGGGTCGAGTTCAGGGACCGCAACGTCCGCTGCAACGCCGTCTGCCCCGGCTTCATCCGTACGCCGCACGGTTTGCGCGAGGTGAGCGAATTGCAGAAGCTTGGTGTCGATGTGTCGGATGCAGCCATTGCCGCGCAGCAGGGGCGCATTGGCGAGCCTGAGGACGTGGCGCGTGCCGCACTCTATCTTGCGAGCGACGAGTCGATGTTCGTCAATGGCGCCCATCTCTTTGTCGATAACGGGTTCACCGCCATCTAGGTGCGAATCGACTTACCAAGCTTGAACGAGAAAGGGCCGAGATCGTGATCTCGGCCCTTGTCTTTCATGGATTGCGGAGACTTGCCTAGTTGCCTGCTTTCGCGGCGTGGCGGCGGCCTTTGCCGATATCGGGCAGGAAGATGGTCAGCAGACCCAGCAGCGGCAGATACGAGCAGATCTTGTAGACGAACTCGATGCCCATGTGGTCGGCCACCATGCCGAGACCCGCCGCACCGATGCCGCCGATACCGAATGCAAAGCCGAAGAACAGACCGGCAATCATGCCGACGCGCCCTGGTACCAACTCCTGCGCAAAGACAACGATGGCCGAGAAGGCGGAGGCGAGGATGACGCCGATCAGGAACGTCAGGAAGACGGTCCAGTTGTAGTCGGCATAGGGCAGAACAAGCGTGAAGGGCAGGGCGCCGAGGATCGAGAACCAGATCACGAACTTGGTGCCGAACCAGTCGACGACAGGGCCGCCTGCGACGGTACCGATGGCGACGGCGCCGAGGAACACGAACAGCAGGATCTGCGCATGCTGCACCGAGACACCGAAGCGCTCGATCATGTAGAATGTGTAGTAGCTCGAAAGGCTGGTCATGTAGACGTACTTCGAGAAGACCAGCAGTGCCAAAACGCCGATGGCCGCGATGACCTTCCCGCGCGGGAGATGGACTGCCGGTACCGCTGCTTTGCGCCCGGCATTGGTTTTGCGGTGGTCGGCATACCAAGAACCCACACGCCACAGGATGATCATGCCGGTCAGCGCTGCAAGCGAGAACCATACAACGCTGTTCTGGCCGCGCGGCAACACGATGAATGCCGCCAACAGAGGACCGATCGCCGAGCCAAAATTACCGCCGACCTGGAAGAGCGATTGGGCAAGGCCATGGCGCCCGCCGGACGCAAGCCGTGCGACACGCGAGGATTCGGGATGGAACACGGCCGACCCCAGGCCGACGACGCCGGCGCCAACCAGTAGCACCCAATAGGCGTGCGCATAGGCCAGCAGGACCAGACCTACGAGCGTGAAGCCCATGCCAACCGCCAGCGAATAGGGCAGTGGGCGTTTGTCCGTGTAGATGCCGATAAGCGGCTGTAGAAGCGACGCCGTGACCTGGAAAACGAGGCCAAGGAAACCGATCTGCGTAAAATCGAGACCGTAGCCGTCCTTGATCATCGGATAGAGAGCGGGGATCAGCGACTGCATGGTGTCGTTGAGGAGATGGCAGAAGCTCACCGCCATGATGATGCCGAAAACCGTCTGTTCCGCAGAGTGCCGCTCTGCCGTCATTGTGCTGTTTGTCACGATTCTACTCCGTCCCTTGACGATCTCGGAGATAACCGACTTGTCGGTGTCCCGCTTTCGTGTTTTGGTCTTATTGTTTCGCGAGTGGGCCAGATATGTCAAAAGTGATACATAGATTGACGCTGAGTGACCTCGCCAAACTTCATGTGGAGCGCCTGGCTGCAATCGAGGCCGCTTCCGAACCGGTCTACGCGATCCCATCCGAATACCCGGCCGGCTACCATGTGAAGCCCCATAGCCACAGTCGCGCGCAATTCGTTTATGCGCGCGCGGGCGTGATGATGGTGTCATCGGTGCAGGGGCGCTGGATGGTGCCGCCACAGCATGCGCTTTGGATTCCGGCGGGTCTGGTGCATAGCGTCGATATGCTGGGCGAAGTCACGATGCTGTCTGCTTACGTCGCGCCCAATGTATTGGCAGATCCGCCGGCGGCTATACGCGTGGTCGCGGTCACAGATCTGGTCCGCGCGCTGATCATAGAGGCGGTCAGTTCGCCTTCGGGAGCAACGACTGGGCGGCGGGATCTCGTCATGGCGCTTCTGCTTGAAGAAGTCCTGCGGCTTCCAGATCGACCACTTGGGCTACCCTTTCCTTCGGATGTCCGGTTGGCTGCGCTCTGCCGTGGCTACATGGAAGAGCCGAGCGCGCGGTTGGTCATCGATGACTGGGCCGAGCGGCTTGCAATGAGCCGTCGCGCATTCACCCGATTCTTTCGCAAGGAAACGGGGATCAGTCTCTCGACCTGGCGCCAGCAGGCGGCGGTGTTTACGGCTCTGCCGCGTCTTGCCGCCGGGGAGGCCGTTACGGCCGTTGCCCTCGACCTCGGCTATGACAGCGTGGCCGCCTTTATCACGATGTTCAGGCGCATGCTCGGGGCGGCACCACGCGCTTATTTCAGGGCGCCAGAGCAATACTGAAGCCTTTCGAGCAATGTGTTTTGTCGCCTCGATCACGCCCGGCATTCCATGGCATTTTTCGGTTGATAACGTTTACGTTCACGGAAAATCTGTGGGTTTCAAAAATTCGAAAAACATTCGTTTGACATTCGAATAATCTTCGCTTTAACTTGTTTCACTTTCGCAACTGCGCAAGCTTTTTGCGATGCGGTATATTCTGGCTCGGAGGGGGAACGTGAGCCGTCAGATTCACGATCTTTTCATCATTGGCGGCGGCATCAACGGCTGCGGAATTGCGCGTGATGCGGTCGGGCGCGGCTATTCGGTTGCGCTTGCGGAGATGAACGATTTCGCATCCGGTACGTCCTCCGGCGCCACCAAGCTCATTCACGGTGGCTTGCGGTATCTCGAGCATTACGAGTTTCGTCTGGTGCGCGAATCGCTGATGGAGCGCGAAGTGCTCTGGGCTATGGCGCCGCATATCATCTGGCCGATGCGCTTTGTCTTGCCTTATCACAAGGGCGGCATCCGCCCTGCCTGGCTCATTCGCCTCGGGCTCTTTCTCTACGATCATCTCGGCGGTCGAAAGTTGCTGCCGCCAACCGCGGTCCTCGACATGCGTCGGGATCCCGCGGCCAAGCCGCTGAAGGCGCTTTTCGCCAAGGCTTTCGAGTATTCGGATGGCTGGGTGGACGATGCACGTATGGTCGTCCTGAATGCGCGCGATGCTGCCGATCGCGGCGCACTCATCATGCCGAGAACGAAGGTCGTGTCGGCGCGGCGCGAGAACGGGTTGTGGTCGGTCGAAACGATCGACACTGTCAGCGGGCAAGCGAACAGTTTTCAGGCGCGGATGCTGGTGAACGCAGCCGGGCCTTGGGTCGATCAGGTGATTCGGGCGGCGTTCGGGCAGAACGAGGCACATCATGTGCGTCTCGTGCAGGGCAGCCACATCATCGTGAAGAAGAAGTTCGACGACCCGCGCGCCTATTTCTTCCAGAACCCGGACAACCGGATCATCTTCGCAATCCCGTACGAGCAGGACTTTACGCTGATCGGTACGACGGACCGCGACTATGCGGCCGATCCGAAGGATGTGAAAATATCGGCGGAAGAGACGACGTATCTCTGCAACGCGGCCAGCGAGTATTTCAAGGAGCCGGTTCGGCCGGAAGACATCGTTTGGACCTACTCGGCCGTGCGCCCGCTGTTTGACGACGGCGCCTCCAAGGCGCAGGAGGCAACGCGCGACTACGTGCTGAAAGTGGAAGGCGAGGGCACGGACGCCCCGTTGCTCAACGTGTTCGGTGGCAAACTAACCACTTATCGCCGCCTGTCCGAGCATGCGCTGGAAAAGATCGCCGCGGCGATCGGTGCGAAGGGCGCGCCATGGACCGCGAAGAGTCATCTGCCGGGCGGCGACTTCGCCGCGACCGGTTATGAGGCGGAAGTGGCGAAGCTCAAGGGCCGCTATCCGTTCCTGGTTGACCGACATGCGCGCCGATTGGTGCGCCGCTACGGCACGAAGGCGTCGGTGCTGCTCGGCAAATCGGCCGGCACGGAGGATCTCGGGCACTGTTTCGGTGGCGACCTCTATGAAGCGGAGGTTCGCTATCTTATCGATCACGAATGGGCCAGAAGTGCGGATGACGTGCTTTGGAGAAGAACGAAGGATGGCCTGCGCCTGACCAAGGAACAGGCTGGACTACTGGAGGAGTACATGGCCGCACGGCCAGCACAAATGGCTGGTTGAAGCGGCAATGTCCCCGCTGTTGAGGAGGCACGGGAACAGGAATGCTTGAATTGCGCAACGCCGCAAAGATGGTGGGCGGGGATTATCATATCCACGCGACCAATCTTGCGTTTGAAAAAGGCACGCTGAATGTGCTGCTGGGGCCGACGCTGTCGGGCAAGACGTCGCTCATGCGACTGATGGCCGGGCTCGATCGTCCGACAAGTGGTTCGGTCCACTTCGACGGCGTTGATGTGACCGGCGTGCCGGTGCAGAAGCGCAATGTCGCGATGGTCTACCAGCAGTTCATCAACTATCCGGCCCTGACTGTGTACGAGAACATCGCGTCGCCGATGCGGATATCTGGCAAGGATGCCGCGACGATCGACCGGGAAGTGCGCAAGGCCGCCGATCTGCTACGCCTCACACCATATCTCGACCGTACGCCGCTCAATCTTTCCGGCGGTCAGCAGCAGCGCACGGCGCTTGCGCGCGCCCTCGTCAAGAATGCCAGCCTGGTGCTGATGGACGAGCCGCTCGCCAACCTCGACTACAAGCTGCGCGAGGAACTGCGCGCGGAGTTGCCGAGGATCTTTGCGCAGTCCGGCGCGATTTTCGTCTACGCCACGACGGAACCGTCCGAGGCGCTTCTGCTCGGCGGCAACACGGCAACGCTTTCCGAAGGACGCGTAACGCAGTTCGGACCGACCATCTCGGTCTACCGAAATCCGTTCGACCTCGTCACGGCGAAGACCTTTGCCGATCCGCCACTCAATTTCATTGATGTCATAAAGGCCGGCGGAGCATTCCAGAGGCAGGGCGCCGACATCCTGCCGGTCCCTGCGCACTTGGCCGGAATGGCCGATGGCCCTGTGACAATCGCTTTCCATCCGCATCATCTTGGTCTTTCTCCACAGACGCCGGCAGCAGCAAGGCTGCAAGCGCGCACGCAGGTCTCCGAGATCACCGGATCGGAAAGTTTCGTGCACCTGGATTTCGACGGTGTGCGCTGGGTCATGCTTGCGCACGGTATTCACAACATCGATCCGGACACCGAGGTCGACATCTACCTCGACACCCGTCACGTCATGGCGTTTGGCACCGACGGCCGGGCCATTGCAACCGGCGCGAAGGCGTAAGGGAGAAGGACATGGCACGCATCACGCTCGACCACATCCGCCACGCCTACGGACCCAATCCGAAGTCGGACAAGGACTATGCCCTTCGCGAAGTCGATCACGAATGGAGGGACGGTGGCGCCTATGCGCTCCTCGGACCGTCCGGCTGCGGAAAGACCACGCTGCTCAACATCATTTCCGGCCTGTTGCAGCCATCGCATGGTCGCATCCTTTTCGACGGGAACGATGTGACGAACCTGTCTACGCAGGCGCGCAACATCGCGCAGGTGTTCCAGTTCCCGGTCATCTATGACACCATGACGGTCTACGACAATCTGGCCTTTCCGCTGCGCAACCGCGGCGTCGCGGAGCCAGAAGTCGATCGCCGTGTTCGCGACATTCTCGAGATGATCGATCTTGGAGGAATGGCCAAACGCAAGGCTCAGGGCCTGACGGCCGACCAGAAACAGAAGATATCGCTCGGCCGCGGACTGGTCCGCAACGACGTCAACGCGATCCTGTTCGACGAGCCCTTGACCGTTATCGACCCACACATGAAGTGGGTGCTGCGTTCGCAGTTGAAGCGGCTGCACAAGCAGTTCGGTTTCACCATGGTCTACGTCACCCACGACCAGACGGAGGCGCTGACCTTCGCCGACAAAGTTGTCGTCATGTACGAGGGCGAGATCGTCCAGATCGGAACGCCGGCCGAGCTCTTCGAGCGGCCGAGCCACACATTCGTCGGTTATTTTATCGGTTCGCCGGGCATGAACGTGCTGCCGGTGCAGTTGCAGGGCAATGCCGTCCAGATCGGCAGCGAGACACTGTCATTGGACTACGCGCCGCAAACAGCAGCCGGCGCCAAGACAGAACTCGGCATCCGACCAGAGTTCATCAGCATCGGCCGTGTGGGAATGCCGGTTACTGTCAACAGGGTCGAGGACATCGGACGGCAGAAGATTGTCCGGGCTACCTTTGCCGGTCAGCCAATCGCCATCGTCGTGACAGAGGACTCCGAAATCCCAACCGATGCGCGTGTGACATTCGATCCGGCAGCAATCAACATCTACGCCAATTCCTGGCGCGTCGGCAGGGAGGGCTGAACATGGAAAAGACCTGGAACAACAAAGCCTGGTTTCTAGTTCTCCCGGTGCTTGTGCTGGTTGCGTTCTCGGCCGTCATCCCGCTGATGACCGTTGTGAACTACTCGGTGCAGGACACGTTCGGCAACAACGAGTTCTTCTGGGCAGGAACCGACTGGTTTGTGCAGACACTT
Organism: Rhizobium cauense; assembly: GCF_019511525.1. GTDB lineage: Bacteria > Pseudomonadota > Alphaproteobacteria > Rhizobiales > Rhizobiaceae > Rhizobium > Rhizobium cauense. The sequence continues at coordinate 45,557 of NZ_JAEUAT010000019.1, forward strand.
CATTCCGATCGCTTTTGGGAAGCGCTTCAGCGCAACCTCGCTTTCTCATTGATCATTCTGGCGCTGCAAATCCCGCTTGGCATTTTCATCGCGCTCAACATGCCGAAAAAGGGACTTGGTGTCCCGGTCTGCCTTGTGCTGATGGCGCTGCCACTGCTCATTCCATGGAACGTGGTCGGCACCATCTGGCAGGTTTTCGGTCGTGTCGACATCGGCCTGCTTGGCCATACCCTTGAGGCGCTGGGCTTCGACTACAACTATGTCCGCGACCCCGTTGATGCCTGGATCACGATCATCATCATGGACGTCTGGCATTGGACAAGCCTTGTGGTGTTGCTCTGCTATGCCGGCCTCGTTTCGATCCCGGATGCCTACTATCAGGCGGCGAAGATCGATGGCGCGTCGCGCTGGTCCGTCTTCCGGTATATCCAGCTGCCGAAGATGAAGCGCGTCTTGCTCATCGCCGTGCTGCTGCGCTTCATGGACAGCTTCATGATCTATACCGAGCCCTTTGTCGTCACCGGCGGCGGCCCCGGCAACTCGACCACGTTCCTCTCGATTGACCTCGTGAAGATGGCGGTCGGCCAGTTCGACCTCGGCCCCGCAGCGGCAATGTCGATCATCTACTTCCTGATCATCCTGTTGCTGTCGTGGATCTTCTACACCGTCATGACCAGCAGCGACGCGAACACCTGAGAAAGGAGAGGACCATGGCTCAGACTATGAAATACAAGCCTGCGGGCAACTTCTCCTGGGTCGTTTCGACGATCTACATCATCTTCCTGCTGCTGCCGATCTACTGGCTCGTCAACATGAGCTTCAAGGAGAATGCCGAGATCACCGGCACTTTCTCGCTCTGGCCGCTCAACCCGACGCTCAGGAATTACACGGTCATCTTCACCGATCCGTCCTGGTACAACGGCTACATCAATTCGATCACGTACGTCGGCATGAACACGGTGATCTCGGTGGTGGCGGCGTTGCCTGCGGCCTACGCCTTCTCGCGCTACCGGTTCCTGGGCGATAAGCACCTGTTCTTCTGGCTGCTGACGAACCGCATGGCTCCGCCTGCTGTCTTTGCGCTGCCGTTCTTCCAGCTATATTCTGCGTTCGGTCTTATCGACACGCACATTGCGGTGGCACTCGCACACTGCCTGTTCAACGTGCCGCTGGCGGTCTGGATCCTTGAAGGCTTCATGTCCGGCGTGCCGAAGGAGATCGACGAGACCGCGTATATCGACGGCTATTCCTTCCCGCGTTTCTTCGTGAAGATCTTCATGCCGCTGATTGCATCGGGCATCGGCGTCGCGGCATTCTTCTGCTTCATGTTCTCGTGGGTGGAACTGCTTCTCGCCCGCACGCTGACGACAACGGCCGCAAAGCCGATCTCTGCGATCATGACGCGAACGGTGTCTGCCTCGGGCATGGATTGGGGTGTGCTTGCGGCTGCCGGCGTGCTGACCATCATTCCCGGTGCGCTCGTCATCTACTTCGTACGCAACTACATCGCCAAGGGCTTCGCGCTCGGCCGCGTCTGACAAGGGAGGACCACTCATGAACTTTTCCTGGATGGCGTGGACGCTGCCGACCGCATTGTTTTTCCTGACGATTCTCATGCTGCTGGTTGGCATGAGCATCTGGGAATATTTCGCGCCCGGCGGTTCGCCGCGCGTCGGAATCCTCAGGCTCGAAACCACGCGAGGAGACCGCCTTTTCGTATCGCTGCTTGGCGCAGCATTTATTCATCTCGCATGGCTGGGTCTTGTCGGACCCAACCTGTGGTGGGCTCTTGCCCTCTCCGTAGTCTACGCCATTGGCGTCTTCCGCTACGTCTAGGGCAGGGAAAGACAGATGGCCGGGGGTACTGGCCGCCTGAACGTGAAGACTGCAATCGCAACCCTGGGAGGATATCATGCGAAAGCATTTACTAGCGACAACAGCAGGCATGTTGCTGGCCATGGCGGGTTCCGCCTATGCCGGTATGGATGAGGCGAAAGCCTTTCTGGACAAGGAAGTCGGCGAACTCTCGACGCTTTCCCGCGCGGACCAGGAAAAGGAAATGCAGTGGTTCGTCGATGCAGCGAAGCCGTTCGCTGGCATGGATATCAAGGTCGTCTCGGAAACGATCACCACGCATGAATACGAATCCAAGGTTCTCGCACCGGCCTTTACGGCCATCACCGGCATCAAGATCACCCACGACCTGATCGGCGAAGGCGACGTCATCGAAAAGCTGCAGACACAGATGCAGTCGGGCGAGAACATCTACGACGCCTATGTCAACGACTCGGACCTGATCGGCACCCACTGGCGCTACCAGCAGGCCCGTTCGCTGACCGACTTCATGGCGAACGAAGGCAAGGACGTTACCAACCCGGGTCTCGACCTCGCCGACTTCATCGGAACCTCGTTCACCACCGCTCCGGACGGCAAGCTCTACCAGCTTCCCGACCAGCAGTTCGCGAACCTCTACTGGTTCCGCTACGACTGGTTCAACGACGAGAAGAACAAGGCGGACTTCAAGGCGAAGTACGGCTACGACCTCGGCGTTCCGGTCAACTGGTCTGCTTACGAGGACATCGCCGAGTTCTTCACCGGCCGCGAGATCGACGGCAAGAAGGTCTATGGCCACATGGACTACGGCAAGAAGGATCCGTCGCTCGGCTGGCGTTTCACCGACGCCTGGCTGTCGATGGCCGGCAACGGCGACAAGGGCATTCCGAACGGCAAACCAGTCGACGAATGGGGCATCAAGGTCGATGAGAACTCGCGGCCGGTCGGCTCGTGCGTTGCACGCGGCGGCGATACGAACGGTCCAGCTGCGGTCTATTCGATCGAAAAATATCTGCAATGGTTGAAGGCTTATGCGCCGGCTGCCGCCCAGGGCATGACCTTCTCTGAATCCGGTCCGGTACCCTCGCAAGGCGAAGTCGCTCAGCAGATGTTCACTTACACGGCGTTCACCGCCGACTTCGTCAAGCCGGGCCTGCCCGTCGTCAACGAAGACGGCACGCCGAAGTGGCGTTTTGCCCCGTCGCCGCACGGCGTCTACTGGAAGGACGGCATGAAGCTCGGCTATCAGGACGTGGGCTCCTGGACGCTTTTGAAGTCCACGCCTGACGATCGCGCCAAAGCCGCCTGGCTCTATGCGCAGTTCGTGACCTCGAAGACCGTCGATGTGAAGAAGAGCCATGTCGGCCTGACCCTGATCCGCGAAAGCTCGATCCGGCACAAGAGCTTCACGGATCGCGCGCCGAAGCTCGGCGGCCTGATCGAGTTCTACCGTTCGCCGGCCCGCATTCAGTGGTCGCCGACCGGCACGAACATCCCTGACTATCCGAAGCTGGCTCAGCTGTGGTGGCAGGCGATCGGCGATGCGTCCTCGGGCGCGAAGTCCGCTCAGGAAGCCATGGATTCGCTTTGCGCCGAGCAGGAAAAGGTCCTGCAACGCCTGGAGCGCGCCAAGGTTCAGGGTGATATCGGTCCGAAGCTCGCCGAAGAGCATGATCTCGAATACTGGAACAAGGACGCGGTCGCCAAGGGCAACCTCGCTCCCCAGCTGAAGATCGAGAACGAAAAGGAAAAGCCGGTCACCGTCAACTACGACGAACTGGTCAAGAGCTGGCAGTCGAACTGATTGACGGTCTTTGGTCGGGTACGAGGCCCGGCCAATAACAATGCCGACGGCGCAAAGTCGCCGTCGGCACCAACCACCTCTAGGGAATGATTTATCGCATGAGCTGGCGCATTCGCGGCGGCTGGGCGAACTATTGCGCCGGAGAAGACAATGAGCGGCCATATTCTCGCGATCGACCAGGGCACCACGTCCTCGCGTGCGATCGTCTTCGACGCCGGGATGAAAATGATCTCGTCCGCACAGGAGGAAATCAAGCAATCCTATCCGCAGCCGGGCTGGGTCGAGCATGATCCGGATGAGATCTGGACAAGTGTGGTCAGTACAGCACGGCTCGCGCTGTCAAATGCGGGCGTCCCGCTAGCCGAGATCGCCGCGATCGGCATCACCAACCAGCGCGAGACGACCGTCGTCTGGGAACGCAGGTCGGGCAGGGCGCTCTACAAGGCGATCGTATGGCAGGACAGGCGGACGGCTGAAGTCTGCGACAGCCTCAAGGCGGACGGTTACGAGAAGCTCTTCAGCGCGAAGACCGGCCTGCTCCTCGATCCCTACTTTTCGGGCACCAAATTGCGCTGGCTGCTCGACAATGTGAGCGGGTTGCGCGAGCGTGCAGAGGCTGGCGAAGTTTGCTTCGGCACGGTCGACAGCTGGTTGATATTCAATCTGACCGGCGGACGCGTTCACGCGACGGATGCCACCAACGCGTCGCGAACGCTGCTCTACAATATAACGGAGGGCCGGTGGGACGAAGAGCTTCTTGGCCTTCTCCGTATCCCGGCGTCGATGCTTCCCGAGGTCAAGGATTGCGCGGATGATTTCGGCATGACCGATGCTGCCATCTTCGGTGCGCGGATTCCTATCCTTGGCGTCGCCGGCGACCAGCAGGCGGCAACCATCGGCAACGCCTGCTTCAAACCAGGCATGATGAAATCGACCTATGGGACTGGTTGTTTTGCGCTGTTGAATACCGGGCAGGACTGCGTGACGTCCAGCAACCGGATGATTACGACAATTGCCTATCGGCTCGGTGGCACAACGACCTATGCGCTGGAAGGGTCGATCTTCATTGCCGGTGCAGCCGTCCAGTGGCTACGCGATGGGCTTGGCCTCATTTCACAGGCCTCGGAGAGCGGCACGCTTGCAACACGCGCCGATCCCAATCAGCAGGTCTATGTCGTGCCGGCTTTTACGGGCCTCGGCGCTCCCTATTGGGACCCGGAGGCGCGGGGAGCGATCTTCGGTTTGACCAGGAACAGCGGCCCCGCCGAACTGGCGCACGCCGTGCTCGAATCCGTGGCCTACCAGACGCTCGACCTGCTTATCGCAATGCGCAAGGACTGGGGCGGCCATCACCTCGAGACAGTCCTGCGCGTCGATGGCGGCATGGCGAGTTCCGACTGGACGATGCAACGCCTCGCCGATGTTGTCGGGAACCCTGTGGACCGGTCGGCTGTCGTCGAGACGACGGCACTCGGTGCCGCCTGGCTCGCGGGTTCCAGAGCAGGGGTCTGGCCGGACAAGGAGAATTTCGGAAGGGCATGGGCCTGCAGTCAGCGGTTTCAGCCTTCGATGAAGGAGGCGGAGCGGCAGACAAAAATCGCTGGCTGGCGCAACGCGGTGTCGCGCACTTTGTCGGGCGCGCAATTCAGCAACCAGTTGGCCTGAGCCACCGCGACGGAGGTCGCGGACATTGCAAGTTATCCGGTTCTTCAGGCACGGTCGCGCGCCCCTTCAGCCATGCGTTCAGGTCACTGTCAGAAAATCTGGCCATGGCTGGCGAATACTATCGACGGCCCTGAGCTTTACCTGATTCGATCCTGGTTCCGTCGACGCCAAAATCTGGACGCGGAGACGACCAATTGAAAGACAGTGCCATCACGGCCCGCCGGATCAAGCGGCGGCCGGCAATCGGCAGCGTAACGCTTTGCCTTGCGACCACCCTCTACCTGCTTTCGGTAACAAATCATTCGTTTTGGAGCACCGCGTACGGCTATTTTGCGACTGACTATCTGTCGTTCTTGCTCTTTGTGATCGGCATTTCGGCTGCCAGCATGGCGATCGTGACAGCTTTCTCTGCCAAATACCTCACCAAGCCGTTTCTGATCCTTTTCGTGCTGGCGGCGGCCGCCGGCTCCTGGTTTACCGATCAGTTCGGCGTGATCGTGGACAAGGAAATGATCCGCAACGCGGCAGTATCAACCGGCGCGGAGGCGGGGCATTTGATAACGCCGCGCTTTGCGCTCCATATGCTGCTCATCGGCGTGCTGCCATCGATGTTCATCGCCTGGGTGCGCATCCGTCATCGCCCGGTGCTATCCAAGCTTGCGCACAATACGATCGTGATCGTTGCCTGCCTGACGGTCTTCGTGGCCGTTGGCCTCGGTAACTACCGTACCTTTGCTGGCGTCGGGCGAGCTCACAGGGACATCCTCGAGCGATTGAACCCATTTGTCCCGATCACAAGCACGATCCGCTTCGCCGTTTCGTCCGAGCAGGATGCGCGTGTTGTTGCCGAGCCGCTTGGCACGGATGCGCATCGCGTGAACACCGCGGATCTCCACAAACCACGCGTGACGATCATTGTTGCAGGCGAAACGGCGCGTGCCGACAGTTTCTCGCTTGGCGGCTATTCGCGAAAGACCAATCCGGAACTCGAAAAGCAGAACGTCGTCTATTTCCCTAACACCACCAGCTGCGGTACAGCCACGGCAATCTCGATCCCATGCATGTTCTCCGTCTATCCGCGGTCGGCTTACACACATCGCAAGGGGCTTGCGACCGAGAACCTGCTCGATGTGCTAAGCCACGCCAAGGTCGAGGTATCCTGGCTGGACAACGACACCGGCAGCTATCACGTTACCGACCGCGTCGCCTATAGTTCGCTGCCGCAGTCTGCCGACCCGCGCTTTTGCAAGGACGGCGAGTGCCTCGATGACATCCTGCTCGACAAGGTCGACGATTGGCTAGACCACGTGAAAGGTGACAGCGTCCTGGTTCTTCACCAGCTCGGCAGTCACGGACCGGCATACTTCGCTCGCTATCCTGACGAATACCGGCGCTTCGTTCCGGATTGCAGGGCCAATGACTTTGGAAGCTGCACGCCCGAAGAAATCACCAACGCCTACGACAACACGATTCTCTACACCGACCACATCGTTTCGACGGTCATCGACAAGCTCAAACAGCATGCTGACCGAATTGCCGGTTCGGCGGTCTACGTGTCGGATCATGGCGAGTCACTCGGCGAAAACGGGATCTATCTACATGGCGCGCCCTATATCGTTGCACCGCCACAGCAGACGCATGTGCCATTCCTGGTCTGGGTAAGCGACGATCTGGCCAAATCAGCCGGCTTCGATATGGGCTGCATGGCCCAACAGGCCGGCGGCGAGCGTTCGCATGACAATTTCTTTCACAGCGTGCTTGGACTGATGGACGTGGCGACCAAGGTGTATGATCCGCATCTGGATGTTTTCGCTGCTTGCCGCCGGCAGACCGACAAAGTCGCCAGCATCCGGTGACGACATAGCAGGGCTTCGAACGCGGCGAGCCGCCCGAAGCCCCCTATTTGTCTAGCGACTTCATGTAGCTCGAGAAGAGCGTCAAACGCTGCTGCCTGTCCGTGATAGGCGGCATCGCGAGCGAACGCCACCTCCCATAGAGATAACCCCATCAACTACTGAATTCTGCACCCACCACGCGTTGCGGCGGCGCCCCGCCGACATGCCATTTTCGCACGCTGAAGCACGGATCTCTTCGTGCACACGCCACTTGCAAGTGTCATCCATATGTGAAAATACTATTCACATAAGAAGACGCGCAAGGCGTCTGCGCATGACTGGGAGGTCTGATGCCCGAATTAGCCACGACTGGAGATACCTCGCGACGCGTGCGTCTGGCCTCCAGAGCGTCGAAATACCGGAATCCCGCCATCCTCGTCGGCAAGACAGAAAAGTAATCCTGCACATGACCTCTGAGAACGAACTTCCGCTGAGCGGCCTTGTCGTCGTCGACATGAGCCAGTTTCTTTCCGGCCCATATTGCTCCTTGCGACTGATGGATCTTGGCGCGCGCGTCATCAAGATCGAGCGTCCTGATGGCGGCGACCTCTCGCGCCGGCTCTACCTCAGCGATACCGAGATCGGCGGCGATTCCACGATTTTCCATGCAATCAACCGCTCGAAGGAGAGCTTCGCGGTCGATCTGAAAAACGAGGACGATCTGTGCGCGTTGCGCGCATTGTTGGCGAAGGCCGATGTCATGATCCAGAATTTCCGACCCGGCGTGATCGAGAGACTCGGTCTGGACTATGCCGCCGTCAAGGAGATCAACCCGCGGATCGTCTACGCGTCCATTAGCGGCTATGGGGAAGAAGGCCCCTGGGTGAAGCGACCCGGGCAGGATCTGCTCGCACAGTCGCGCTCGGGCGTGATGTGGTTGAACGGCGATGAAGCACAGGGCCCGGTCCCTTTCGGGCTTGCGATCGGCGACATGCTTGCCGGCGCGGCCGCATGCCAGGGCATTCTGGCGGCGCTCGTCCGGCGCGGCGTGACGGGGAAGGGCGGGTTGGTCGAGACCAGCCTCCTCGAAGCCTTGGTCGACCTCCAGTTCGAGGTGCTGACAACGCATCTCAATGACGGTCGTCGCCTGCCGAAGCGGTCGAATTTCCGAAGTGCGCACGCATATCTGTCGGCTCCGTATGGCGTGTACGCCGCCTCGGACGGCTATCTCGCGATTGCCATGACTCCCATTCCCAAGCTCGCCGACCTGCTTTCGCTCGACGAGCTCGCTCCTTATCGCGACGATGCTTCGAGCTGGTTTACCGCACGCGACGGCATCAAGGAGATCATTGCCCGGCGGATCGCGACCAAGACCATCGATGAATGGCTGGCTGTTCTGGAGCCTGCCGATATCTGGTGCGCCAGGGTTCTGAACTGGAACGAACTGTTGGAGAGCGACGGCTTCAAGGTTCTGGACATGCTGCAAAGTGTTACGCGCGAGGACGATGTCGCCATCACAACCACGCGCTCGCCGCTTCGCGTCAACGGCGTTCGCCCGAAATTCGATCGTGCTGCGCCGCGCATTGGCGAGCATAGCGCGGCTATTCGCGAGGAGTTCGGCCTGTGAGCGCGATAACGTTGAAGGGAATGACCTGGAGCCACCCGCGCGGCTATGATCCGATGGTTGCGTGCTCCGCCATCTACCGCGAGGATGCCGGCGTCGAGGTTGTCTGGGAAAAGCGGTCCTTGCAGGATTTCGAGACCTATCCGGTTGAGGAGTTGGCGCGAAACTATGACCTGATCGTCATAGATCATCCGCATGTCGGTCAGATCACCGAAGAGCGGTGTTTGCTGCCGCTGGACGTCGAAGGACGGGAGAGCGAGCGCGAGGCTCTGGCCAAAGGAAGTGTCGGCGCGTCCTATCCGAGCTACCATTGGCGCGGTCGGCAGTGGGCGTTTCCGATCGACGCTGCGGCACAGGTGCAGGCCTTCCGCCCGGACTTGATCTCTACACCGATCGAAAGCTGGGACGACGTGCTTGCTTTTGCCCGCAAGGGGCAGGTTATGATTCCGCTCCGTCCGCCGCATTCGCTGATGACCTTCTATACGCTCTGCGGAAACCTCGGTCGAGCCTGCGCCACGGAAGGGCCGGCCGATCTCATTGATAAAGAAACGGGCACGCGGGCATTCGAGATGATCCGCGAGATCGCCGCACTGGTCGATCCTGCCTGCCTGGAGATGGATCCGATCGCCGTGCTGGAGTGCATGACACAAGCTGATTCAAGAATCGTCTGCGCGCCGCTGATCTACGGCTATGTGAGTTATTCCATGGCCGGGTTCCGCGATCGTGTCGCAAGATTCGCCGATATTCCGATCGCCGGCACTCATGGCCATGCGGGTTCGGCGCTTGGAGGAACCGGGATTGCGGTATCGGCCTTCACGCGCCATGCGAAGGAGGCGGTCGACTTCGCATACTGGATTGCTGGCGCTGATATGCAGAAGGGCCGGTATGCAAGTTCCGGAGGCCAGCCGGGACACTCGGCAGCTTGGGAGGACGAGAGCGTCAACACTCGCACCGCGGATTTTTACCGCGGAACGCGGGAGACGCTGCAGTCCTCATGGGTGCGGCCGCGTCACAACGGCTACATGCCGTTCCAGCAGGCCGCCTCTGATCGGCTGAACGAAGGCGTGCTTGGCAGGCATGCGGCGTCCGATGTGGTCAACGATCTGAACAGGCTGTTCGCAGCGAGCTTCCAGCCTACTCCGGCGTCTTGACGTCCGAACCCGCGAGCAGCGACAGCTCGCTCGCGGTTTTCATGACCATCGTGATCGTCTGGCTGATGTCGGGCGCGCTTGGTGCGTTCACCAGTGCGATGTACGGACAGGTGAGTGCGGCGATGCAGCGTCCGTCCGGACCGAGGATCGGCGCGGAAAGGTTATAGACGCCTGCCGTCTGCGCGCTCGCCATCATTTCGTAACCGCGTTCGCGGATCTGGGCGAGGCGGTCGTAGAAGTCCACTCCGAGGTTGACTTCCTCGCGGCTGCGCGAGTGCTCGGCGATCATCATCTGCCGCTCTTCGTCGCTTCGGAAGGCAAGCAGCACGTGGCCCGAACCCGTGTCGAACAGGCTGATATGCGACCCGACCCGGATCGATATCCCCCAATAGTCCGGCGCCTCGTGCTGGGCGATCACCACGGCTGAACCGCGGTCGAAGACGGCCAGGTGGTTGGCCTGCTTGGTGCGTTGTGCGAGTTCGCGCATCAGCGGTGTCGCGAACGACGCGAGGCGGCGAGTGGGTGCGTGCAATTGCGAAAGCCCGAACAGCTTCAGCGTCAGAGTGAAGCGATCACCTTCGAGCTTGGTCACGTAGCCGCGTCGGACCAGGCGGTCGAGCATGCGATAGAATTCGTTGGGGCTGCGATCGAGACGCTTGGCGATCTCGGCCTGGGTCAACCCTTCTTCGACGCCTGCCAGAAGCTCAAGGATATCGAGCCCCTTGTCCAATGCGGGGGCGCGGTACCGGTCGGCGTCATCTGCTTCCATCAATCTCTCCTGTGAATATCACTTTACATATACAAATGCTGAACTGCCGAAAAGCGAAACTTCGGCTTGACCGTGCTTGGCAATTGTTGTTTGTATATAAAAATAAAAATCATAAATGAGGAGAGTGGGTGGCCGCTCCATTTCGATAGGGCCATCTTGGAGGAGGAAGATATGAATAAGCTCCTGGCTGGCCTTGCGGCCGGCGTCGCCCTTGCTGCATTCGGCGGGGCAGTCGCATCTGCTGCGGATTTGCCCGGCAAGTTCGACGGCGTCACCATCGACGCCAAGCTGATCGGTGGGCAACAGTACGAGGCGCTCTATTCGCGCATCGCCGAGTGGGAGAAGCTGACGGGCGCCAAGGTCAATGTCCTGTCGAAGAAGAACCACTTCGAACTCGACAAGGAAATCAAGTCGGACATGGCATCGGGCACAATCAACTGGTGCGTCGGTTCGAACCATTCGTCGTTCGCGCCGCAATATCCGGACCTCTATGCCGACCTCAATGAGCTCGTGCCGAAGGACGTGATCGGTGAATTCGTCGAGGCGAACATCGGCGCGGCAACCATCGACGGTAAATTGGTAATGCTGCCACGTGCGCAGTTCGACGTTTCGGCGCTCTACTATCAGAAGAGCCTCTATACCGACGAAGCCAAGAAGGCCGCGTTCAAGACGAAGTACGGTTACGATCTGGCGCCGCCGAAGACCTGGAAGGAAGTATCGGATCAGGCCGTGTTCTTTGCTGATCCGCCGAACTTCTACGGCACGCAGTTCGCTGGCAAGGAAGAGGCGATCAACGGCCGCTTCTATGAAATGCTTGTGGCAGAAGGCGGCGAATATCTCGACAAGGATGGCAAGCCTGCCTTCAACTCCGAAGCTGGCGTGCGCGCGCTCGACTGGTTCGTCAACCTCTACAAGGCGAAGGCCGTTCCTGCCGGCACGACCAACTACCTGTGGGATGAGCTCGGTGCGGGCTTCGCATCCGGCACGGTGGCGCTGAACCTCGATTGGCCCGGCTGGGCGACCTATTTCAACGATCCGAAATCCTCCAAGGTTGCGGGCAATGTCGGCGTGGTCGTTCAGCCGACCGGCTCTTCGGGCAAGCACACCGGCTGGGCCGGTGAGCACGGCTTCTCGGTTACCGAGTCCTGCCAGAACAAGGACGCTGCTGCCTCGCTCGTATGGTTCCTGACCAATGAGGATTCTCAGAAGATCGAAGCCGCGAACGGCACGCTTCCGACACGCAAGGCAGTCTGGGACTGGGACATCAAGCAGGCTGAGTCCGATCCCTACAAGAAGGAAGTGCTGAGCACTTTCCAGGAAGCCGCCAAGTATGCCTTCGCGGTGCCGCAGACGCCGGAATGGATCGAAATCTCCAACGTCGTCTATCCTGAGCTTCAGGCCGCGATCCTTGGCGATAAGACGTCCAAGGAAGCACTCGACGCTGCAGCCGAGAAGGCAACTCAGGTCCTGAAGGACGCTGGTTCACTCTGATCACCAGAACTGCAATCCGCGGCCAGACGGTCGCGGATTGTGTTCACGATGAAAAGCTGGCGCATGCAATGCGCCCGCGACCGTTTTATTCATGCCGGTCGGGTATTGAAAATGTTCAAAAAATTATCTCCACCGGTGCTACTGCTTCTGCCGGCCATCATTGTCCTTGCCGCAGTCGTCCTTTTTCCGCTGCTGCTGTCGCTCTATTCCAGCTTCACGCCGTTCAGGCTGACGAAGCCCGCATCGCTTTTCGTCTTTGTCGGTTTCCGCAACTATGAGCGTATTCTGACCGATCCCGTCTTCTGGGCGGCCTTTGCACGCACCGTCGTCTTGCTGACGATCGCGCTCAATCTCGAAATGCTACTGGGTCTCGGCCTGGCACTGCTGGTCAATAAGGCGACGATGGGTCAGCGGGCGCTGCGCACGCTGATGATGTTTCCGATGATGTTCTCGCCCGTGCTCGTCGGCTTCCAGTTCAAATTCATGTTCAACGACAATGTCGGCCTCGTGAACAACGCGCTGCAATCGCTCGGCATCACCAGCCAGGCGATTCCGTGGCTGATTGACGGTAATCTGGCGCTGTTTGCGATTGTCGTGGCCGAAGTCTGGTCTTCCACATCAGTCTTTGCGATCCTGATCCTTGCGGGCCTTCTGGCGATGCCGCAGGAGCCGGTCGAGGCGGCCCGCGTGGATGGCTGCACGCCGCTGCAGACATTCCGCTTCGTCACCTGGCCCTTCCTCATGCCATTTGCCTTCATCGCCATGACGATCCGTTCGCTCGACGTCGCGCGAGCCTATGACATCGTCAAGATCATGACAGACGGTGGGCCGGCGCGCCGTACGGAACTCCTCTGGACGCTGGTCGGGCGTACTGCCTATGCCGACGCGCAGATGGGCCTTGCCAATGCCATGGCCTACGTCGCGATCTTCCTGTCCATCATCTTCACCGTCTATTTCTTCCGGAAGCTGGCGCTCGCGCGCACCCAGATCGGCGCGGAGTGGTAATCATGGAACGCAATCAACAACAACGCATCCGCCGCCGCGTCGGCAAGGTCTGCTACCTCGTCGGTCTGTTCCTGGCGATGCTGATCATCTGCCTGCCAGGCTTCTGGATCATCCTGAGTTCGCTCAGGCCAACGGTCGAAATCATGGCGAAGCCTCCGGTGTGGATTCCGAGCGAGCTGTCGCTGGATGCGTATCGCGCGATGTTCTCGGGCGTGGGGCAGGGTGGCATCCCGGTCTGGGACTATTTCCGCAACTCGCTGATTATCTCGGTAACGTCCACGGTCATTGCCCTGGTGATCGGGATGTCTGGGGGCTACGCCTTCGCTCGCTTCCGGTTCACGGGGAAGTCGGCAACCTTCCTCGGCCTTATGCTGACCCGTTCAGTGCCGGGAATTGCGCTCTCGCTGCCGCTTTTCATGGTCTATTCCAGGATCGGTATCATCGACACGCATTTCGGACTCATCCTGACCTACGTGGCGCTGAACGTGCCCTTCACGATCTGGCTGATCGACGGCTTCTTCCGTCAGGTCCCCAAGGATCTGGCAGAGGCGGCCCAGATCGACGGCTGCACGCGTTGGCAGGCCTTCTGGCAGGTTGAGTTTCCGCTTGCCGGTCCGGGAATAGCGTCTGCCGGTATCTTCGCCTTCCTGACCTGCTGGAACGAGTACGCGCTTGCCTCGCAACTGACCCGGTCGGTCAATTCGAAGACGCTGCCCGTCGGTCTGCTCGACTACACCGCGGAATTCACGATCGACTGGCGCGGCATGTGTGCGCTTGCCGTTGTGATGATCGTTCCCGCACTCGCCCTCACTTTCGTCATTCAAAAGCATCTGGTGTCCGGACTGACGTTCGGCGCGGTCAAAGGTTGATCTCATGGCACAGGTTTCGCTCAAAAAACTCGTAAAGCGCTACGGCGCACTCGAAATCGTCCACGGCATCAATCTCGATATCAAGGATAAGGAGTTCATCGCGCTCGTCGGCCCTTCCGGATGCGGAAAATCGACGACACTGCGCATGATCGCAGGTCTGGAAGAGGTTTCCGACGGGGCAGTCGAGATTGGCGGAAGGGTTGTGAACGACCTGCCGCCACGTGATCGGAACATCTCCATGGTGTTTCAGTCCTATGCGCTCTATCCGCACATGACGGTGCGCGAGAACATGGGTTTCTCGCTGAAGATCGCCAAGCAGCCGCAGGCCGAGATCGACCAGCGGGTCAATGAGGCAGCCGCGATCCTGAGCCTCGAGGCACTGATGGACCGCCGGCCGGCGCAGCTCTCCGGTGGCCAGCGCCAGCGCGTTGCCATGGGACGCGCAATCGTCCGGCAGCCGGAAGTCTTCCTGTTCGACGAACCGCTCTCCAACCTTGACGCCAAGCTGCGTACGCAGATGCGTACCGAGATCAAGAAGCTGCACGGCAAGGTGCAGTCGACCGTGGTCTATGTCACCCATGACCAGGTCGAGGCGATGACGCTTGCCGATCGGATCGTCATCATGCGTGACGGATACATCGAGCAGGTCGGAACGCCAGACGAGGTCTTCAAGCGCCCGGCGACGCGTTTCGTTGCCGGCTTCATCGGATCTCCCCCGATGAACATCGTGGAGGCGACGATAGCATCGGGATCGGTCGTGTTCGCAAACGGCGACAAGCTGCCGCTTCCAGGACAGTTTTCAGATCGCGTGAAGGAAGGCGACAAGGTCGTCTTCGGTCTGCGTCCCGACGACATCTTTCCGACAGGACATGGCCTGCATTCGGGCGTGGAAGCTGCAGTGCATGAGATCACGCTGCCGGTTTCCATCACCGAGCCATTGGGCAACGAGACCCTTGTCTTCGTGGAGTTCGCGGGCCGCGAATGGGTGTCGCGGATGCTCAATCCACGTGCGCTGGCGAGCGGTGAACAACTGAAGATGAGCTTCGATCTATCGCAGGCGCATCTGTTCTCCGCCGATACCGGCAAGAGCCTGGCACTCTGAGCGACAGGAAACGACGGTATGGCTCGCATAGAGAGAATTGAAATCCGGATGGTCGACCTGCGACCGAAGGTGAAGCGCACGGACGCTATCCAGAGCTTCGTCAGCCAGGAGACGCCGATCGTCACGATCACCGATGCCGACGGCGCGGTCGGCACCGGCTACAGCTACACGATCGGAACCGGTGGCTCGTCTGTCATGCGGCTGCTTTCCGATCATCTGGTGCCGATCCTGATCGGCGAAGACGCGGATTGCATCGAGGCGATCTGGCACAAGATGGAGTTCGCCACGCACGCGACGACGATTGGCGCTATTACCGCGCTGGCACTCGCTGCCGTCGATACCGCACTCTGGGACCTTCGCGCCAAGAAACAGAACCTGCCGCTATGGAAGCTTGCAGGTGGAGCAAAAGACCGTTGCCCGCTCTATACGACCGAGGGTGGCTGGCTTCACATGGAAAAGGAAGCATTGGTCGAGGACGCGCTGCAGGCGAAGGCCAAGGGTTTTACCGGCTCGAAGGTGAAGATCGGCAAGCCTCACGGTTCGGAAGATCATGAGCGGCTCTCTGCCGTCCGAAAGGCGCTTGGCGACGGTTATGAGATCATGACTGATTGCAACCAAGGCTTCACGGTCGATGAAGCGATCCGCAGGGCCGATCGGCTTCGGGAACTGGATCTTGCCTGGATCGAGGAGCCCCTGCCGGCCGACGATCTTGATGGCCACATCCGCCTGACGCGCTCGACGACCACGCCGATCGCGGTCGGTGAATCGATGTATTCGATCCGCCACTTTCGCGAGTACATGCAGAAAGGGGCGTGCTCGATCGTTCAGGTCGATGTAGCGCGCATCGGCGGCATAACACCGTGGCTGAAGGTCGCGCATGCGGCCGAGGCATTCGATATTCCCGTCTGCCCACACTTCCTGATGGAGCTGCATGTCAGCCTCGTATGCGCGATCCCGAATGGCCGGTACGTCGAGTACATTCCCCAGCTCGACGAGCTGACGACAAAGGGCATGGAAATTCACGAAGGCAGAGCACTTGCACCGATGGAGACGGGCATCGGCATCGCCTGGGATTGGGACGCGGTAAGGTCGAGGTCGATAGGTGAATTTACCCGCGAGTTTCACGGCTAGGGAGGAGTGTCATGCAGCGAATGGGCATGGTCATCGGTCTCGATGGTTCGAAAATTGCGGAATACAAGCGCCTTCACGCCGCCGTGTGGCCGGAAATCCTTGCGCTGATTTCCGAGTGCAACATCACCAACTATTCCATCTTTCTGAAGGAGCCTGAGAACCTGCTGTTTGGCTACTGGGAGTATGTCGGTTCGGATTTCGAGGCTGACATGGCCAGGATGGCAGCGCATCCAAGGAACAAGGAATGGTGGGCGGTCTGCATGCCCTGCCAAAAGCCACTCGACACCCGCAAGGACGGCGAGTGGTGGGCAATGATGGAAGAGGTATTCCATCATGGCTGATCACTTCGATCCAGGTTCGCTTCGGCAGTGGTGGGAAAAGCCAACAAGACCGCTGCCGATCGTAATTTTCGGGGCCGGCAGCATCGTCGAGGATGCGCATCTGCCCGCCTACAAGAAAGCCGGTTTTCCGGTGGTGGGTCTGTTCGACCCAAATCTGGAAAAAGCCAGGGCGCTTGCCGAGCGATGGAGCATCAAAGCCTTTGCTTCCGAGGAGGAGGCGCTGGCGACGCGAGGTGTGATCTTCGATCTGGCGACGCCACCCGCATCTCATGCCGCGATCCTCTCAAAGCTGCCGCGCGGCTCCTTCGCCTTGATACAGAAGCCAATGGGCAGCGATCTTTCCGGCGCCACGGAAGTCCTGGGAGTATGCCGCGAACGCGATCTGAAGGCGGCTGTCAATTTCCAGCTTCGTTTCGCACCTATGATGCTGGCGCTGAGGGATGCGATCGCCAGGGGCTATCTCGGCGATATCGTTGATTTCGATGCCTGGTTGGCGCTTGCGACACCCTGGGGTCTATGGCCCTTCCTCAAGGGACTGCCACGGATCGAGATCGCGATGCATTCCATTCACTATCTCGATTTCGTTCGCGGCCTTCTCGGAAATCCCGTTGGCGTCCACGCCAAGACGCTTGGCCATCCGAACCATGACGTCGCGCAGACGCGGACAGCGGCGATTCTCGACTACGGGCCCAGCATACGCTGCGTCCTTTCGGTCAATCACGACCACGATTTCGGCCGCAAGTTCCAGGCTTGCGAGTTCCGCATCTGCGGCACCAAGGGCGCGGCCTATCTGAAGCTCGGCGTCAATCTCGACTATCCGCGAGGCGAGCCGGACGAACTCTGGATCCGCGCGGATGGCGGCCAGGAATGGGTGCCGGTTGCTCTTGAGGGTACCTGGTTTCCCGATGCCTTCGTCAATCGAATGGCCAACCTGCAGCGCTTTGCCAGCGGCGAAGACAACGAGCTTATCGGTTCGGTCGAGGACGCCTGGCAGACGATGGCGCTTGTCGAAGCGGCTTATGTATCAAGCGCACAACCGGCGACCCCGATCGCCACTCTTCCGGAGGCATGAACGGTGGCCGAACAGACCATCTACTACGAAAACTACGAGCTGGGTTCCACGCGGACGACCACGGGGCGCACGATCACCGAGACCGACTTCGTCGTCCATGCGGGCCACACCGGCGATTTCTTCCCGCATCACATGGACGCGGAGTTCGCCAAGACCTTGCCGGGCGGACAGCGCATCGCCCATGGCACGATGGTGTTTTCGATCGGTGTCGGCCTGACGGCGTCACTGATCAATCCTGTGGCCTTCTCCTACGGCTACGATCGCCTGCGTTTTGTGCGCCCGGTCCACATCGGCGACACGATCCGCACACGCGTAACGATCTCGGCCAAGGAGGACGATCCGAAGCGGGCGGCCTGCGGCCGTGTGACGGAACGCTGTGAAGTCATCAACCAGCGCGACGAGGTCGTCCTTGCCGCCGATCACATTCTTGTTGTCGAGCGTCAGCGCTCCTGAAGAGGCCAGACATGACTATCAATCTTTCGGGAAAATCCGTACTCATCACCGCTGCGGGACAGGGGATCGGCCGCGCGACGGCGATTGCATTTGCCGCAGCCGGTGCGTCGGTCCACGCGACCGACATCAACACCGATGCGCTGGCATCTCTCGCCGGCGAAGCCAACGTCTCCACGCACAAGCTCAATGTGCTTGACGACGGTGCAGTCAAGGCATTGGTGAAGGAGATCGGGGTCGTCGACGTGCTCTTCAATTGCGCCGGTTTCGTCCATGCCGGCTCGATTCTTGAGATGAAGGATGCCGACCTGGAGTTTGCCTTCGATCTGAACGTGAAGGCGATGGTCCGAACCATCCGGGCTGTGCTGCCCGGCATGCTTGAGCGCAAGGACGGATCGATCATCAACATGGCTTCTGTCGCATCCAGCATCAAGGGCGTACCGAACCGCTTCGCCTACGGTGTCACCAAGGCAGCCGTGATCGGGCTTACCAAGGCCGTTGCTGCCGACTACGTTGCTTCCGGTATCCGCTGCAACGCCATTTGCCCCGGGACCGTCGAGAGCCCTTCGCTGCAGGACCGCATGCGCGCACAGGGCGACTACGAAGCGGCGCGCGCGGCTTTCATCTCGCGCCAACCGATGGGGCGTCTCGGCACGCCCGAAGAGATTGCGGAACTTGCCGTCTATCTCGCCGGCGCCACTTATACATCCGGTCAGGCCATTGCGATCGACGGCGGCTGGACGATCTGATGGCGACTGAACTGATGGGGCGCCATCGCCGCCACTGTTGTCCGCGCATCCGTTTCCGGATGCCGGCGTAACCAAATTCGAGAGTGCCATGACACGTATCACCGACCTTCGCGTCTTCGACCTCCGTTTCCCAACCTCGCAGAGCCTTGACGGTTCCGATGCGATGAATCCGGATCCCGACTATTCGGCCGCCTATGTCATCTTGGACACCGATGAAGGCGGGCTCTCCGGACATGGGCTCACTTTTACGATCGGCCGTGGCAACGACATCTGCTGCATGGCGATCGAGGCCATGCGCCATTTGATCGTCGGTGCAGATCTTGCCGACGTTCTCGCCCATCCCGGGAAGTTCTGGCGGCACCTGACAAGCGACAGCCAACTGCGTTGGATCGGGCCTGAGAAGGGCGCGATGCATCTCGCGACAGGCGCTGTGGTCAACGCCGTCTGGGATCTCCTCGCAAAGCAGGCCGGCAAGCCGGTCTGGAGACTGGTTGCCGAGATGTCGCCCGATGAGATCGCCGACATTGTCGACTACCGTTATCTCACCGACGTCCTGACCCGGGAGGAAGCGGTCGAGATCCTGAAACGCGCGGAAGCCGGCAAGGCCGAACGGATCGCGACGCTCGAGAAGGAGGGCTATGCCTGCTACACGACGTCGGCCGGCTGGCTCGGTTATGACGATGCGAAGCTGCGCCGCCTCTGCCAGGAAGCGATCGATGCCGGCTTCAACCACGTGAAGATGAAGGTGGGGCGCGACCTCGAGGACGATATCCGTCGCTTGCGCATTGCCCGCGAGGTGATCGGTCCCGATCGCTACCTGATGATCGATGCCAATCAGGTATGGGAGGTCGGGCAGGCGATCGATTGGGTAAACAAGCTCGCCTTTGCCAAGCCCTTTTTCATTGAAGAGCCCACGAGCCCGGACGATGTTGCGGGCCACCGAAAGATCCGGCAGGCGATCGGGCCGGTGAAAGTGGCGACCGGCGAAATGTGCCAGAACCGCATCATGTTCAAGCAGTTCATCGCCGAGGGGGCAATCGATATCGTTCAGATCGATTCCTGCCGCATGGGCGGGTTGAACGAAGTGCTTTCGGTGCTGTTGGTTGCCGCGAAGTTCGGTCTTCCGGTTTGGCCGCACGCGGGTGGCGTCGGGCTATGCGAATACGTTCAGCACCTGTCGATGATCGACTATGTTGCCGTTTCCGGAACCAAGGATGGCCGCGTCATCGAGTATGTGGATCATCTGCATGAGCACTTTCTCGATCCGTGCGTGATCCAGGATGCGGCCTATATGCCGCCCAAATTGCCGGGCTTTTCCATTGAGATGAAACCGGCTTCGATCGCCGAATACACCTTCCAGGGATAAGCGGCTGGTTGGTTCGCGGCCGCGCCATTCGTTTGTGGCGCGGTTGAGGTGCGTAGCAAGTGTTCTCCATCGACTATGCATGACTGACACGCTAGGTTCGGCGTTGCCGGCTTGCGGGAAAACCCGGACGCGTATCATGGGACTTGCACGATGTTTCTGACAGATGGAGAACTCAGCGAAATCAGGGCGTTTCGGAAAGAGCTTCACCGTAATCCCGAGATATCCGGAGAGGAATCGCAGACCGCGTTGCGTGTAAAGGACAAGCTCGCGCTCACGCGGCCTGATCGCATCGTCGCCGGGATCGGCGGGCATGGGCTCGCTGCTGTGTACGAGGGCGCGAGACCCGGACCGACAGTTATGATCCGGGCGGAACTGGACGGCCTGCCGATCGAGGAGGTTTCCACGATAGCGCATCGCTCGACCGTGCCGGGGAAGGGTCACCTCTGCGGCCATGATGGCCATATGGCGATCCTGATGGCACTGGCGAAGGGGCTTGGGCAAAAGCGGCCTGCAAAAGGACGGGCAATCTTGATGTTCCAGCCGGCCGAGGAGAACGGCGCTGGAGCGGCGGCTGTGCTGGCTGATCCGAAGTTTGCTGAGCTGACGCCTGACATGTCGCTCTCGCTCCACAATTTTCCGGGCGTGCGGCTCGGTCACGTGCTCCTCAGGGAAGGGCCGGTCAACTGCGCGTCACGGGGGATGAAGATCGTTCTGAAGGGTCGTACATCGCACGCCTCCTATCCGGAACAGGGCGTTGCGCCGACGTTTGCCATGGCTCACTTGCTCGAAGAGTTGACGGCATTGGGAAACAACGGTCCGCTGGGGCCTGATTACTCGCTTGTGACCGTCACGCATGCCCGCCTCGGGGAGCCCGCCTTCGGTATCAGCCCAGGCGAAGCACAGATTTGGGCGACCCTGCGGACGCTGACCGATGACGCGATGGCGACGCTCGTCGAACGCGCCGAGGGATTGGTACAGGCCCAGGCAAGGGCGGGGCAGCTACAGGTGGAGGTCAGCTACGAGGACGTATTCAGGCAGTGCTTCAACTCCGCGGAGGCCGTGGCGGACCTGCGGCGGGCACTGGACGAGGAGGGTATCAGCCATGAGAGCGAAACCGATCTGCTGCCAATGAAGGCTTCGGAGGATTTCGGACTCTTCCGAAGCGTCGCGCCAGCTGCCATGTTCTTCCTTGGCGCGGGTGAAGATCATGCTCGGCTGCACAACCCGGACTACGACTTCCCAGACGAGTTGATCGGGATCGGATCGCGCGTGTTCATGCGGGCGATCAGGAACGTTCTCGGCTGAGGTCGCGCTCGCCGGTTACCCCTAAAGGAGCCGTTGAACATTTAGGCATCAGGATCGAAAATTGCCGCCTGTGACGCCTGCCGGAAGGTTGGTGAGTACTGAGGGCGAGCAAATGATCCTACCATTGCCATCCGGCGTTTCGTCGCTGATCCCCGGCCGTGCGGCTCGTCGCTGGATCAAGAACTCGATGCTGGTGGCGCTCGGGCTCTTCGTGGCGGGATCCAGCAGCAGCGTTCCTGCGATCATGGGCATCGAAGAGTTCAATGCGCTTTACGCGGACCCTCTGCCGCAGCCCCAAGGTCCGATGCGCGTCTTCCACCTGGGGCACAGTCTCGTCGGCAGGGACATGCCGGCGATGCTCGCGCAACTGGCTCCCAAGGGCCATGCCTACGAGAGCCAGCTTGGCTGGGGAACGACCCTCCAGGCGCATTGGGGCCCGAAGGAGGGGATCAACGGCTTCGCCAGCGAAAACAATCATCCTCGCTACCGCGATGTACGAGAGGCTCTGGAGAGCGGCGAGTACGATGCTTTCGTGATGACCGAGATGGTCGAGATCCGCGACGCCATTCGCTACTTTGACAGTTGGGACTACGCCCGCCGCTGGGCCGAACTGGCGCGCAAGCACCGGCCCGATATCCGCGTCTACCTCTATGAGACATGGAGTTCACTTGATGATCCCGAGGGATGGCTGGAGCGGCTCGATCTGGATGCCGACCGCTATTGGGAGGGCGAAATCCTGCGCCGGGCACTCTCGCCGGCGGGCGAGCAGCGACAGATTTACGTCATCCCTGCCGGACGCGTGATGGCGCGCGTGGTGCGCGAGATCGAGGCTGGTCGGATTCCTGGGCTCTCCAAACGCGAGAATCTCTTTCGCAAGGACAGCCTGGGCAAGCAGGACACGATTCATATCAATGACTACGGCTCGTATCTCGTCGCCCTGACGCACTATGCGGTGCTCTATCAATGCAGTCCGGAAGGACTCCCCTACAAGCTCCGACGCGGAGACGGCACGCCTGCCGCACCTCTCGAGGCGGAGGCCGCGCTGCGCATGCAGCAACTGGTCTGGGAAGTCGTCACCAGTATCCCGCAGACCGGTCTGGCGCCAATGACTGGGCAGAAAAGAGAAGAGGGCGCCAGCTGCCGAGCGAAGCTTACTGCTGTTCAGTGACCGCCAGACCCGGCAGGGTGCGCCGGCAGGCGTGTATGCCTCGACCTGTAAATAATCCTAAGGTTGAAATTTACACCGAGATCCTTGATCGACACACGGCCGGAATTGCGCAATATTCGACGCACCGGACGTGCACGGTCTATGCCGCCAACCGCTCCGAAACCATTCGACTTCCTCCAGAGTGCAATGGGATTATCATGTTTGCTCAAGACATTATGAACACCGACATCACAACGATCAGCGCCGACAGCAGTGTGCATCAGGCAATCGACCTGATGGTCGCCAAGAACATCAGCGGCTTGCCTGTGATCGACAACGACGGCAACCTCTGCGGCCTGCTGACGGAAGGTGACCTGATGCGGCGCATCGAGTTCGGTGGTGGCAGGTCGGCCAGCAAATCCGGAGAAACGTCGCTCGTGGATCTCGACGACTATATTCGCAGCCGTAGCTGGCGGGTGTCCGATGTCATGTCGGCGAGCGTTATCAGCGTCGCACCGGATACGCCGGCGGCAGCGGTTGCGGAAGTCATGTTCCAGCACAAGATCAAGCGCGTTCCTGTTGTCAGCGGCAAACGATTGATCGGTATCGTCAGCCGGATCGACCTGCTCAGGGGCATCGTTGCAGCGCCGGTCGAGAAAACGGCAAGCGGCGACGACGCGCTCGCCCGTGCCATTCGCGCGCGGCTGCAGGGCGATCTCGGACTCGACATCGATGCGATCAAGGTGTCGGTTCACGATTCCAGAGCCGTTCTTGAAGGCGTGGTTTCCAGTGAACTGGAACGTCGCGCCATCCGGGTGCTTGTAGAGAACGTCAAGGGCGTCAGCGGTTTCGTCGACAAACTGAGCCCGGCGTGACCACCGTCGCTATGCCGACGAATGGAGGAGCCTTTTGGCGTGAACCGCCATCACGCGCTCCTCATTTGTCGGAATCACGAGCGTCCTGAAATCGCCGAGGAAGCGTAGCCTCTCGAGGATAGCCTGACGGACGGGGGCGGCATGTTCGCCGATCCCGCCGGTAAAGACGAAGGCATCGATCCCGCCCATGGAAACTGCCATAATTGCTGCGTGTTGGGCTGTTTTCAGTGTGAAATAGTCGAGGGCGAAGGCCGCTTGCGGATCGTCACTGCGCAGGAGCGCCTCGACATCGTTTGTGATGCCTGACAGCCCCTTCAGGCCCGAGCGTTCGTAGAGGATATCCTGAACCATCTCGGTGCCAAGATCGAGATCGTGAAGCATGTAGAGAACAGCGCCGGGATCGATCGATCCGCTCCGAGTCCCCATCGGAATGCCGTCCAACGCCGTCATGCTCATCGTCGTGTCGACGCTCTTGCCGCCCTTGAGAGCACAGAGGCTGGCGCCATTGCCGAGATGGCCGACGACAACGCGGCCGGTGTGCAGATCCGGATGGTCGCTGGAGAGGACTTGCGATATCCATTCGTACGAGAGCCCGTGGAAGCCATAGCGGCGAACACCCTTGTCGCGTATGTCACGAGGCAGTGCAAAGCTGCTGGTGAGTTCGTCGTGGCCGGCATGAAAGGCAGTATCGAAGCAGGCAATATCGGGCGCACCGCTCGCCAGTCGAGCCGAAGCCGCGATGCCCGCGAGATTGTGTGGCTGGTGAAGTGGCGCCAGCGGGATGAGCGCTTCCAGACGGCGCATTACCTCTGGCGTGACGATGACCGGTTCCGAGAAACCCGGACCGCCATGGACGACGCGATGCACGACCGCTGCCGTGCGCCACGCGTGGTCATGCCCGGCAATGAGGTCCATGACAGCGCGCAGGGCCGAGTCGTGATCGGTATTCGCCGGCAGGGAGGTTTTCATCCCCTGGCCGTCGGGCAGCTTCGCGCTCATTTCAGGTGTGTCGCCGATGCCGGTGACCTTGCCGCTCATCAAGACATGCAGGTCGCGATCCTCGAAGATCTGGAATTTGAGGCTCGATGAACCTGTGTTGAGAACAAGCAGAGTGTCGATCATCGAATTGTGCTCCCAGCCAAGCATCGGAAGGCGGAGGACGCTGAGTCGAGGGCAGATCCGGCGATCCGACACCGACATGAGGCGCCGCACGACGCTGCCTGTTGCGTCACGGTGGCGGGAGACAACGTCGCTGTCAAATTGTTTTGCTTTGGAAATTCACCCGTAGAGAGTTTCCGGTGACGCACGCACCCGGCAATACCAAGATCAAAATCCTTTGAGATTTCATGATTTTCTCTTTCCGCACGGCGTCGATAGGCCTATCTAGCGACTGTGTCGTCCGGCACGCATCGGGTGTGGCTCCCTTTGCCCGTCTATCAGGATGCCTCCAAAATCACATCGGCAGACCAATGACAGCTATGCAGACGACTGAGACTGACGATGCGGCAAGCACCCGCAGGGCGAAGATTGTAGCGTTGGTCGTTGCCGTTTCGTTTTTCATGCAGATTCTCGACGGTACGATCGTTACGACGTCGCTGCCTCAGATGGCGGCCAGTTTTGGCGTTCAGCCGGTATCGATGAGTATCGGCATCACGGTCTACATGCTGACGATGGCAGCCTTCATTCCGCTTTCCGGCTGGCTGGGTGACCGGTACGGGGCAAGGCGCATCTTCATGGCGTCCATCGCTGTTTTCACCATCGCCTCGCTCTTCTGCGGTCTATCGGATGGGCTGGTCGAGTTTGTCCTCGCGCGCGCCGTGCAGGGGGCGGGGAGCGCACTGATGACGCCGGTCGGACGGATCATCGTCCTGAAGAATGCACGCAAGTCGGAGCTCGTGCAGGCGATCGCGCTCATTACCTGGCCGGCGCTCACCGCTCCGGTTATTGGTCCGCTGCTCGGCAGCTTCATCACGACCTATGCCAGCTGGCACTGGAATTTCCTCATCAATCTGCCGATCGGGATTTTAGGCATGGCGCTTGTGCTGCGGTTCGTGCCGGAGCAACGGGAAGAGAATGCCGGCCCGCTTGACCTGCGCGGCTTCGTCCTCAGCGCAGGAGGGCTGACCTTCCTGCTGGCGGCACTTGAGCTGTCGGTGAAATGGCATGGCGGTCTGCTCCCGATCCTCACGATGCTCGCGGCCGGCGTCGTGCTGTCGGTCATGGCGACGCGTCACTTCCTTCGGGTCAGCAATCCGCTGCTCGATTTGTCGGCGTTCAGAGTACAGACCTATGCAGTGGCAACCCTTTCTGCGGGAACAGCGAGCCGCGTCGCCATCAATGCCACGCCATTTCTGCTTCCGCTTCTCTTCCAGCTCGGCTTCGGCTTGAGCTCGATAGAGGCAGGGGCTTATCTGCTGGTCTATTTCCTCGGCAATCTCGGCATGAAGGCGGTTACAACGCCGCTGCTCGCCAGGCTTGGTTTTCGCACAGTGCTGTTCTTCAACGGACTGATTGCCGCGTTGTCGATCGCGGCTTGCGGCTTTCTGGCGCCTGAAACGCCACGTTTTGTCATCTACATTTTGCTGATGGTTGCGGGCCTTTCACGGTCGATGGAGTTTACTGCTCTGAATACGCTTGCCTTTGCCGATATCAATCCGGCCCAGCGCAGTTCGGCTTCTACGCTGTCGAGCATGCTACAGCAGGTCTCGATGCTGCTCGGCGTGGCGATCGCGGCTGCTGCTCTCAACGTCTCCGTCGCGCTGCGTGGTGTCGAAGGTCCAGGGCTTGTCGATTTTCGCTGGGCGTTTCTTGTCATCGGAGCGATCGGCATCATATCGTCACTGCGTTTCCTACAACTGGCGCCGGATGCTGGCGCTGAAGTGTCCGGCCACAAGGTCGGTACGAGATAGCCATCTTTTGCAGATCTGCGGGATGTGTCGCGGGAGGAAATATGGAACTTGGATATGTCTGCACGCCGGAGGAGGTCTTCGACTTCTGGTTCGTGGAGTGCGGTCGTGAGCACTGGTTTGATGCGACATTAGACCTTGATCGAAAAATTCGTCAGCGTTTCCAAGACACGCATCTGGCGCTTTCGCGCGGCGTGACTGATGTGTGGCGCTCGACGCCTGAAAACAGGCTCGCCGCAGTGATCGTGCTCGACCAGTTTCCGCGCAACATATACCGATCGACACCGCTTGCGTTTGCCACCGACGGGCTTGCACTACAGGAGGCAAAGCTTGCCTTGGAGATTGGAGCAGATCAGCAGGTCAGCGTGGAATGCCGAACTTTCTTCTATATGCCATTCGAGCATTGCGAGGATCTGGACGAGCAGGATCGCGCGGTTGCCTTGTTCAAGAGGCTTGGCGATGAGGAGTATATCGACTATGCGCTTCGCCATCGCGAAGTGATTGCAGCTCATGGTCGATTTCCCCACCGCAACGCCATTGTCGGAAGGAAATCGACGGAGGCGGAACTGGAATACCTTGCACAGCCGGGTGCCGGCTTCTGATCACTTCGCCTTTCTGTCGCCTTTCTTTCCTATGAAAAGCTGGAATCCCATTTGATCCAGCAAATCCAAGCGGGGATATTTTGCGCTCCACACAACTCTTGCTTCGCATTCTCCTTGTTGCAACGCTGGCGACTGTCGGCGCGAGCTTCGCGGGCGCGCAGGCGCCTCAGCCCCAGGTCCAGCAACAACCGCAAGCAACGGCGCAGGCGCCTGTCGCAGACAGCGCGATCGAGCAGGCTTCCAAGGCAATTGAGAAGGCCAAGCGCGATTTCGCCTCGCTGGAGGATGGCGTCACCCAAAAGAGCGACGATGACGATGCCCTGGTGGCACTGGCTGGAAAGGCCGACGAGCTCGGACGCTCGATTGTCAATATTTCCGCTGGCCTCGCGCCGCGGCTGGATCAGATCAAGAACCGCCTTACGGAGCTTGGCGATCCGCCGAAGGAAGGGCAGCCTGCAGAAGCTGAGATCGTGACCACCGAGCGAAATGCTCTCACTGCGGAGCGCGCCCAGATCACCGCGGTGACCGGCGATGCCGAGAACCTGTCGGCTTCCATCTCAAAGCTTGGCAATCGTATCGCCGAAACGCGTCGGCAATTGTTTGCCGCGACGTTGCTTCGCCGCACTGACATTTCGTTTTCGGTTCTCGATGATGCCGGACGCGCCTTCGTGCAGGAAGGGACCGAATTCGTTCAGGCTCTCGGCAGCTGGCTGGGTTTCGTCCTGAAATTCAAGGCTTTCGCGTTCTTCGCCGCGATCTTCATGTCGCTGATTACTGCGCTTGTGCTGTTGTCAGGCGGCTATCGGATCTTCGGTCGCTACCTTCAGCGCAAGGAGACGGATGAACCACCTTCCTACATCAATCGTCTTTCCATCGCCTTCTGGTCTACGCTGATCAGAACGCTTGCGCTTGTCGCGCTGCTGGTGAGCTCCTACTTCTTCCTCAATAGTTTCAACGTCCTGAGGCCGGACATTGCACCGATTGTCGGTGCGCTCTTTGGCGCGATCGGCCTTGTCTACTTCGTCAGGCGCTTCACCAATGCCGTGTTCGCTCCGGCGGAACCTCATTGGCGTCTCGTCAAGCTTTCCAACCGCGGTGCAAGCTCCATCGGTGCCTGCCTGCTTGCGATGGCCGTCGTCAACGCGCTCGACTATTTCCTCGGCAGCATCAGCGAAGCATTGGGCTCACCGCTCGTTCTGACTGTCGTGAAGAGCCTGATCGCGGCGCTGATCATCGGCCTTATCCTGATCGCCGCTTCATTCGGTCGGCCGATGCTGGCACGAAACGGAGATCCCGACGCGCCCGGACGCCATTGGCCGCGTGGCATGGCAATCATTTTGCGGGTGCTTGGTGCGGGTCTGATCATAACGGCGCTGACCGGATATGTCGGGCTGGCACGCTTCGTCGCTACGCAGTTGATCATCACCGGTGCAATCGTCGTCACGACCTATATCGGCCTGCTTTCCGGCAAGGCAATTTCGCGAAGTGAAACGTTCGGCGAGACATCGCTCGGACGCTTCCTGGAGAGGCGTTTCAAGCTCGGCCCGGTGGCCATCGACCAGGCAGGCCTACTCGTCGGCATGTGCATCTCAGCAATTGCGCTGATGATTGGCATCCCGCTGGTGCTGTTGCTGTGGGGCTTTCATGTCCAGGATCTGCAGCTTATCGGCTACCGTCTTCTCACGGAGGTCCGGCTCGGCGGTATCAGCATTTCGCTGATCGGCATATTCACCGGCATCCTGCTCTTTGCCGGCGGCTACCTGGTGACACGGTGGATCCAACGTTGGCTCGACGGCAACGTCATGGCGCGCAGCCACGTCGACATCGGCGTGCGAAATTCCGTGAAGACAGGCATCGGCTATCTCGGCGTCGGCATTGCGGCGATCATCGGTGTGTCCGCCGCGGGCATCGACCTGTCCAGCTTCGCACTGGTTGCCTCGGCGCTTTCGGTCGGTATCGGTTTTGGCCTGCAGAACATCGTGTCGAACTTCGTTTCCGGCTTGATCCTGCTGGTCGAACGCCCATTCAAGGTGGGCGATCACGTCGTGTCCGGCACGGCCGAAGGCATAGTCAAGCGTATCTCGGTGCGTGCGACGGAGATCGAGACCTTCCGCAAGCAATCGATCATCGTGCCGAATTCGGAGCTGATCAATGCATCGGTCGGGAACTGGACCCATCGCAACAAGATGGGACGTTCCGAAATCCCGGTTTCCGTGAGCTATGACTCCGACCCGCAGAAGGTGATGGACATCCTGCTCGAGCTGGTGAATGCAGTGCCCGTGGTCTTGCGCAATCCGGAGCCGCACGTGGAATTCCTGCGCTTCGGCCCGTATTCGCTGGATTTCGAGCTCCGCTTCATGCTGGCGGACATGGGTGATGGCCTGAAAGTCAGGAACGATCTCCGTATTGCGATCCTGAAGCGCTTCAGGGAGGAGGGGGTCGAGATACCCCTGCCGCAGAGCGACGTCGTATTCCATCGCCAGACCGAAGTCGGAGCAGCCACCGGCGGCAAGCCGCAGGCGAAGATCGAGGACACTTCGAAGAAGAGCAAGGCGGATGACGACGCCGATGAGGGGGCGCCGGTTGCCCGGCAAGTGGGCTGATCTCAATGGGAGTGGGTGGCGGTGTCTGGTTCTGAACCGCTCCCGCTCCGACAGTGCCTGGCGTTCATCTTCCTGCTGAGAGCCGAAGCGAGCCCTCTCAACGGCCGTCGTAAAATGAACGGCCGTGCGCTCCTGATATCAATTCTGTCGGTGAATTCTCCACTCAAGGGCTTTTGCGGCTTGCCTATTTGCATGCAGTCGCGGCATGCTTTTCGCATGTCGTAAACAGGCATTTGGCAAGCCCGGCCTCGCTGCATAGTTCGCAGCACTGCGCGTCAATTTCGTCGGCGAGCTGGGTTGGGAATTGCACCACCCGATCGAGATGCAGAACTACATCTTCGACAAGCTGATGGAGGCCGGCGCAGAATTCGGCATCAAGCCATTCGGTATCCGTGCCATGCTGTCGATGTCGGTCGAGAAGTCCTACCGCCTGATCCCGCGCGAAATGTCGATCGAATACAATGCCTATGAATCGGCGCTCGATCGCTTCATCAAGCCGGAGAAGGAGTTCCTCGGTCGCGAGGGACTGCTGGCGTACAAGGACAAGGGTTTGAAGTGGAACTTCGCGACCCTCGTCGTCGAAACCGGCAACGATGTCGATGCCCGAGGTTCGGAGGCCATCTACAACGAGGCGGGCGAGCTTGTCGGACGCGCGACAAACGGCGCGTTCGGGTTCCGTATCAACCGTTCCCTCGCGCTGGCCATGCTGCGGCCCGACTATGCGAAGGAAGGCACGAAGCTCAAGATCAAGATCCTCGGGACAACGTACAACGCCACTGTCGTTGGCGAAAGCCCGTTCGATTCAGACAATGCCGCGCTACGCGCATAGTCTTTTAAGTATGTTTTGAAGAATGTCAGGGCGGCCCTCGTGGCCGCCTTTTTCTTGGTCAGTCGAGTAGGCCGATTAATACTTATTCAAACCGGGTGCTGTACCGATCTGGGTCGGGACAGAGGTTTCATCATAAGGTTTTGGAAATGGCGTTTTTGGGTATTTCGGGGATGCAATATTCCGGAGGCATGTTTGCCGATGCGCGCATTATTCTGGCGGAGGATTCGAACGTATTCACATCGATGATCGGCAAGCGCCTGAAGGAGCTTTTCGATATCGACGTGGAAATCTGCCGGAGTTTCGAAGAGCTGCAACTGTCCTACGATAAGTCTACCGATCCGATCACGCTCGCCATTTCCAACATCAACTTGCCGGGCGCCGAAAACGGCGAGGCGCTGGAATACCTGGTCGATCTCAGCATCCCGACCATCGTCTTCACTGGGACGTTCCAGGAAGGCATGCGCGACAAGCTCATGGCCAAGGATATCGTCGACTATATCCTCA
Source organism: Rhizobium cauense (assembly GCF_019511525.1). Taxonomy (GTDB): domain Bacteria; phylum Pseudomonadota; class Alphaproteobacteria; order Rhizobiales; family Rhizobiaceae; genus Rhizobium; species Rhizobium cauense. The sequence goes on from NZ_JAEUAT010000019.1 coordinate 76,585, forward strand.
AGGACAATGTCTTTGCGGTCGATCTGCTTGCGGAATCAATCTGCCGCTTCCTGACCAACCATCGTCACCACGTTCTGATCGTCGATGACAGTCCGACCGCGCGTGCGCTGCTGTCGAGCCGTCTCAAGCGCTACAATTTCCGGGTCAGCACGGCCGAGAGCGGCGCCAAGGCGCTCGAGATCCTCAAGACGAACCGTGACATCGGCTTGATGATTACCGATTACAACATGCCGGATATCGACGGGTTCGAGCTGACGCGCCGCATCCGGGCCAGTATCGGCTCGCATGAATTGCGCATCATCGGTGTCTCGTCGTCATCGAACCGGTTGCTCTCTGCCCGCTTCCTCAAGGCCGGCGGCAATGATTTCATGTTGCGCCCCTTCATCGACGAGGAGTTCTACTGCCGCGTCAACCAGAATCTGGATACGCTGCTGCAGATCCAGTCGATGCGAAAGGAACGGGCAGTTGCCTGAGTAGCTTCCCCCCCGCTTGACGATGTTAGGCGGGGGCGGCTCCAAGCGCCAAACCTCGAGATTTTTGCAATTTCAAGTGTTGCTCAATCTCGATATCTTCCCGCAGACGTTTCTGTGAGCTATCTTCACATAAGCCGAAAAGATGGTCGATTCGAACCGCCACGGCTTTCTGGGGGATAGGGGTGAATGGCTTTCCAGGAGGATCTCCACCGGGATGGTTCCGGGCCGCGTTTCGGTGGTCAAAGGATACTACTGGTTGAAGATTCCCGGATGTTTTCCGCCGTTCTGTGCCATCGGCTTCATGCCGAACTTGGGGTGAACGTAAAACCCTGTTCCTCTTTGAGGGTTCTCGAAGAGACGATTGGCCATTCGCCCAACGGCTATGCCATGGCGATTGTCGACCTCACCCTGCCGGATGCGCCCTATGGTGAGGCGCTCGACTGCGTAATCGCACATGGCATACCCCCCATCGTCTTTACGGCCGCCTTCGATATCGAGACGCGCAACCGCATCATGGAGCGCAATGTCATCGACTACGTGCTGAAGGACAATGAGTTTGCGCTCGACAGTCTTGTCTCCAGCGTTCGGCGGGCGTTGTCGAACAGGAAGACGCGCGTTCTCGTGGTCGACGATATCGCATCCGCGCGTCTGGCGCTTGTACGGATGCTGGAGGCGCAACAATACATGGTTGCCGAGGCAGCTTCCGGCCTTGAGGCGCTTGCCGCACTTGAAACCTTCAATGACATCGAAGTCGTCATCACAGACCATCACATGCCCGACATGAGCGGCTACGAACTGACGCGGCGCATTCGGCGCTGCTTCGGCTCCGACAAACTGCGGATCATCGGCGTGTCGTCGTCGGGCGACAGGATGCTTTCAGCAAGTTTTCTGAAAGCTGGCGCGTCCGATTTCCTTTACCGGCCCTTCTTGCCCGAAGAACTCCAGTGTCGTCTTGCCAACAATGTCGAGACGTTAACGCAGTTCAAGCAGTTGCGAGCAGCGGCGGCCTGCGACTATCTCACCGGTCTCTACAATCGTCGCTATTTCTACGATCTCGGACCAAAGCTGGTGAACGACTGCCTGCGCCAGAAGGCAGCGAGTGCGGTCGCCATCCTCGACATCGATCATTTCAAGCGGCTGAACGACACTTACGGGCATGAGATCGGCGACGAAGTCCTGAAGGCTGTCGCGCTTCGGCTGGCAACGATCTTCGAGGGAAGCGACAACCTGCTCTCGCGCCTCGGTGGCGAAGAGTTCGCGATCCTGTTTCCGATGATGGATTCGATTGCGGCAACCAAGCTGTGCGACGAGATCCGTTCGGATATTTCGCGGCTCAAGGTGATGGCGGATGACGAGGAGATTTCCGTGACGGTTTCGATCGGCGTTGCGGAGGTCTCCGACTACGAAACCTTCGACAACTATCTGAATGCTGCCGACCAGTTTCTCTATATGGCCAAGCACAAGGGGCGCAATCAGGTCTATTCTGATGCCCGGATGACGGAGGAGGCGGCTCAATAGCCGCCCCTGGATGACGTCACGCCGCTATAGCTTGGCGTGCGGTTGCCATCGTCATCTTGCGCTCTGCACGCTCCTGCTGCGGCGAACGATGGTAGAGTTCGCGATAACACTTCGAAAAATGTGAAGCTGAAACAAAGCCGCAGGCAACCGCGACTTCGACAACCGGCATGGAGGATTGCACCAGCAGATGGCGAGCGCGATCAAGCCGAATTTCAAGGTAGTAGCGGGCAGGCGAGCGTCCCATTTCCTGGCGGAACAGCCGTTCGATCTGCCGGCGCGACAGGTCGACGCCGTCGGCGATCTCCAGAAGTGACAGCGGCTCGGAGAGGTTGCCCTCCATGAGTTCGATGATCGAGAGAACCTTCGCATTCTGTACGCCGAGACGCGCACGGAGCGGCAGACGCTGGCGATCGCTCGGGCTGCGTACGCGATCGGTAAGGTGTTGTTCGCAAACCCTGTTGACCAGCGTTTCGCCGAAATCCTCACCAATCAGGTTCAGCATCATGTCCAGTGACGCGGTACCGCCGGCACAGGTATAGAGGTTGCTGTCCACTTCGTAGAGATCGGCATAGACCTCCGCCTGTGGGAACGCCTCCGAAAAGCCGGGCAGGTTCTCCCAGTGGATCGCACAGCGCTTGCCGTTCAGCAGCCCCGCCTGAGCGAGGATATGTGCGCCCGTACAGAGGCTCCCGACGGCAACGCCGCGATTGTAGGACTCTCGCAGCCAGGCACTGACGGACTTGTTGTTGAACTCTTCAACATCGATGCCGGAACAGACCAGCACCATGCTCGGGCGATGCTCGCCACCAAGGTTGCGGCGCTCGTCGGCAAGCGATGTGTTTGCCTCAACGCCGATGCCGCAGGAGGAATAAACCTTCTCGCCGTCGACCGAGGTGAGCCGCCATGTGTAGGCCTGATAGCCGAGCATGCGGTTGGCGATTCGCAGCGTATCGATCGCAGCCGAAAACGGCAGCATCGTAAACTGCGGAACCATGAAGAAGACGAGAGAGCGTTGCCTATGCGACATCTTATTCATGAGACAAATCCGTGCTCGAGGTCGATTGCACTATTCGTTGCTTGGAATACGTCGCTTCGATATTCCAAAAGCGACATTCTCATGGATAAATGCGGCTGCAAAGAGTAAATTTGCGACATTGCTGAAATTAACAATGATCAAATGACGATCGTCGTCTTCAAAAGTTCACAACAAATGGTTCTTCGGAATATATGTCTCTGAAATTCAAGATTTAATCGGCAGGGTCCAGAGACGAGGAAAGCGGCGCTGCAAGACGCAGGCGCCGCTTTCACACGGGGAGGTATGTCGCATTCATTACATGACCTTGCGTTCATCCGCGTCGTTCGCCGACGGCCAGCCAATATCCTTGCGAATATCGAATGGCATGGATTCGATTTCGCGCGCTGCCTGCCACTGATGCCATGCATGAACCAGCTTGCGGGCATAGTCAACGACGTGAAGATGAGAGTCGCTCGAAGACTTGCTGTCTCTGAAGGTAATCGTCGTCATTTCCGTTTCCTTTCCTCGTCGGATGACGCCTTGTTGATGACTGGTAAGATGGGCTCTCTGCTCTCATCACTCAAACGAATAGATTTTATGGCTATCATAAGCGTTTTTGAATGATGGAAGCCGCAGGCGGAATGAGATCCTCGACTATCCGGCCATCATTCGACATCCGCCTTTTGAATAAATAAGATCTAGCTAATTTAGATCTTGAAATTAATGCTCCGGACAGGATGATGCTCGCTTCCGACAAGGAGGGCATCGATGTCAGAATACCAGGAGACACGACGGTTCAAATGCATGAGCCACACCGGAAATCCCTGCATCGTCATTGAACAGAGCAGGGTGGCCAATGAGGCGATATCGAGCCCTAGAACTGACTACATGACCGAGGACGGGGAGGTCGCCAATCGCCTCGACAAGAAGCACTTCCTTATCCTGATGAATGGGGAGGTTGTCAGGATCCAGCGGGCCTTGAGAAAAAGGCATTGATCGAAGCGGGGCATTGCAGGGCGCGCCGAACAACTTGGCTGGGGACGTCTCATCGTTCCGCCGGCTCATGTCATCATCGCGTCATGTCCCGGTGATGTCTTGTCTTACCGAGCGCTGAGACTCGTCTTCATTCCGGCGCTGTTCACCGCTGGAATGACTGATGCTGTATATCATTGCCGTCGCCGGTGTCTTGCTGGCAGCCAACACCCTCAGCCTCTTGATCGCGGGATGGAGGATCCGACCGCCTGGCGATAGAACGCCAAACGTCGCCGCGCGCCCTCCGTTGTCGATTGTGATACCACTCTGCGGCATCGAGCGGTTCTCCCAAGAGACACTCGAAAGCGCGCTCCGACTGGATTGGCCCGACTACGAGGTGATCTTCTGCGTTGCTGACGAAGGCGATTCCGTCATCTCTCTGGTGCAGGGCGCCTTGAAAAGAAATCCGACGGCGAAAGCGAAAATCCTTCTCGGCGACGACCGCATCAGCGCAAATCCGAAGCTCAACAATTGCGTCAAGGGCTGGAAAGCGGCCTCGCATCAGTGGGTCGTTCTTGCAGATTCAAACGTCCTGATGCCCAGGAATTATCTCGCCCGCCTGCTGGCCGCGTGGCGGCCCGATAGTGGCCTCGTCTGCTCGACACCACTTGGTTCCCGTCCTGACGGTTTTTGGGCGGAGGTCGAATGCGCGTTTCTCAATACCCATCAAGCGCGTTGGCAATATGCGGGAGAAGCGCTGGGATTTGGGTTTGCACAGGGCAAGAGCATGCTGTGGCGCAAGGAAATGCTCGACGCCCACGGTGGAATCCAGGCGCTTGCGGCTGAAATTGCGGAAGACGCTGCCGCCACCAAGCTTGTCAACAGCCTGGGCCTCAAGGTGCATCTGGTCGCTGGACCCTTCGAGCAACCCTTGGGGAGGAGAACGCTACGCGAGGTGTGGGGTAGGCAATGCCGCTGGGCGCGGCTGAGACGCGTAACCTTCCCGCATTTCTTCGGGCCGGAGATCCTGCTTGGCGTGCTGCCGCCCTTGGCCCTGTCTGTGGGCGCTGCGTTTGTGTCGGGGACCAGTGTCGTTGCGAGTGCTTTCGGGGTTCTCTGTGTTGCCTATGCGCCGGAACTTATCCTGGCTAGCCGCAAGAACTGGCACCTGTCAGCGCTGTCGCTCCCCGCGATGATTGCGCGTGATGTCATGCTGCCTGTCATCTGGGCAAGGAGCTGGCTGGCTGGAAGCTTCGATTGGCGTGGAAACAGGATGGTGATCGGATCACAGGATTCACGTCTTGAAGCTGGCACCGTTTCACCGATCGCCAGCCGTTAGCAGCGTCGCAGCAACCTTCTCAGCTCTGGCGTGGTGTCTCTGCGCTAAACACGAGCGCGGACATCGGTGCCTCTATCGGCCCCTTGCCGAAAGTCTGCTCCAACGCCTGCGCCACCCTTGCCACCACATCGACCTTGGTGTTGCGCGCTTCAATTTCCATGCGGAGCGGGCTGCCTTTGCAGAAGGCCGTTGCAGCGTCTCGCGCGGAGGCTGCTCGGGATGTCTTTTCCACTGTTGCAACGGTGACTGACTGGAAACCGGCCTTCGTCAACTCGGATGTTATCTCCTCGGCATCGAAATAACCGTGCGGCGTGCGTTTGAAGAAACCCAGCGGATTATCGGCAAAGAGTACATCGGTCGCAGCCATGACCGCTTTTGCAAAGGCGTTGCTCTCGATCGAGTTCCAGGTGTTGAAGAGGAATGTTCCCTTTGGCTTCAGGACGCGGAGAATCTCACGATAGGCGCGTTGCTTGTCGGGAAAAAACATGACGCCGAATTGGCTTGCCACGGCATCGAAGGTTCCGTCGGGAAAGGGCAGGCTCAGGGCATCGGCCTGACGCCATACGACGTGACCTGCCGCATGTCTCCGTGCGGCGACATCAAGCATTGCTTGGTTCAGGTCCGTGGCGACGATTTCGGCATGTGGAAGCGCTGATGAGATGGCGCGTGTGAGTGCTCCGGATCCGGCCGCGACTTCAAGGATGCGATGCGGGCGCAACGATGCCAAGCGTTGCGACAGATCAGCCGCGTAAGGATCAAACAGGATCGGCACCAGGTACCGATCGTAGGTTGCCGGGATTTCGCCTTGGAAATGTGCGTCACTGATCGCCATCGTCGTTGCACTCCGAAGCCCGCGTCCTCAACCGTATATTAGAACGTTTCGCCTTGCGTTTGAAGGCGCGGGCAAGGGGCGACTGGCGCCGGGATCTCAGCGTGTGTCTGTCATACCGAGCGCTTGCAGATCGAGATCATCGGCCAGGTGGCACGGCAGGCGCGCCAATTGGTCCCTTGTACGATTGCGCGTATGACGCCAGATCTGACGCGATCTGAATGCGTAGAAGATGTCGAAGATTGCGTTGAGAGTGTTCATCGCGGCCTCCTTTCATCGGTACTAGCCGCCACGATCGAAGGGTATTGGTCGGTTGACTTTCAATCAAACAAAATGATATGGAATTCAAATTCAGAAAAATTGAAAGATGAGACGATGAGCATACCCTTTCGCCGTCCCATTCCCTTGCTGGACAATGACGTGCTGCGCACGTTCGTGGCCATCGCAGAGACCGGCAATTTTTCCACCGCCGCGGAAGCGGTCTACCGGACACCGTCTGCTGTCTCCATGCAGATCAAGAAACTGGAGGAGCAACTGGGCGCCACGCTCTTCCTGCGCGATGCGCGATCGGTCAGCCTGACCCAGCACGGAGAGGTGCTTCTTTCCTATGCGCGCAATATCCTGGCCTTGTCCAACGAAGCGGTTTCGCGGTTTATCATGCCGGAACTCAGCGGCGTGGTTCGACTTGGCGCGCCAGAGGATATTGGGGAGCGGCTGCTGCCGAACATCCTGAAGAGTTTCGCCGAGAGCTTCCCAAGCATCATGGTCGACGTCACGATCGACATGAGCATCGGTCTCAAGAAGCGTATGGAGGAGCAGCGCCTCGACCTCGCGCTGATCAACTGTGCGACGCGGCCATTGCCAACCGACGGAGAGATTGTTTTCCGCGAACGCCTCGTATGGGCCGGCGCCAAGTGCGGTACGGCGCACCGCCGTGATCCCTTGCCGATCTCGATCTGGGAAGATGGCTGTATCTGGCGCTCCGAGGCCCTGTCTCAACTCGAGCGCATGAAGCGTGACTATCGCGTTGCTTTCCTCAGTGGCCACACCATGGCCCAGCGCGCTGCTGTGATTTCAGATCTGGCGATCGCGCCGTTGCCACGTTCCTATGTCACGGACGAGATGACGATCCTGGGTGTGCAGGAGGGCCTGCCCGAGCTCGGCTCCTTCGACATCAGGTTGATGACGGCGGCTCAGATGAATGGTCCGATGCGAGCCGTTGCCGAAAGCATCCGCTTTGCGTTTGCGGAAAAGGCGAAGGCCGTTGCAGCTTGACAAGCGGGCGGAGACCTCTTTTCTTCCTCGACGTTTGACGCGCGCGGCAGTATTCGCCGCGCCCTAGACGATCTGGACAAAGGATTCCGCAATGACGACAATGGCCAAAATCGGCTCCGCCCTCGCAATTCTGCTCGTGCTTTCCTCGTGTGGAAACACAATTCGCGGCATCGGTCGCGATACGGCAAATGCCGTGAACGCGACTCAGGATGCAGGCCGTTCGGTTGGCCGCGCCGCCACCAGGTAGCAGGCGGTCAAATCGCTGCCGGCGGGTATGCCTTCTCCAGCCCGCCGGAGCGTGAAAGTCCGGCCCTGAAAGCGCCATAGGCGGGATGCTGGCTTGATTTGGCAGCCTCCATGAGGCGGATCTGCAGCCGTGACGGTGCAGCCTCGCCGATCCATTTTCCAAGATTTTCGAGCTTCAGCGCGTTGAGGAACGGCGCGTTCGAAGCGTTGTCCAGATGGCGATGAAGCCCATCAATGACATTCTCGTCCTGCGCGGCATTCTCCATCAACAGGGTGATGTAGGACTTCTCCTGCTCACCAAGGCTCGAAAGCTTCGAGGCGATCATGTCGCGGTCGGGAAATGGGGCGGACGTCATCGTGCTCTCCTGTCTTGGCAGGCGGCCTCGATTCGAGGCTGCGATGCCGCTTATAGGAAACATGTACGCGCGCGTGAACCGGATTTCGCGGCCGGTGCTAAAGGCCGCTCTTGACCTTCTGCGCAACATCAGCCGGGACCCACTTCGTCCAGAGTTCGGCGTAATTCTCGAGGAAATAGACCGCGGCTTCCTCGTTGCTTTTCTGGTTCTCGTCCTGCCAGGCCAACACTTCGTTGATCGTCGTGTTGTCCCACGAACGAAGCTTCAAATAGTCCATCGCCGGCCCGGCGCGATCAGCGAAGGCCTTGGTGACGATCGTGTAGGCTCGGGAGACGGGGTAGGAATTCAGCTGTGGCCGCGCGCAGCCCGGAACAGATGTGCATTTGTCCCATTCAGCCTTGTCATGGCCAACGCCGAAACTCAGGCGGGTCATATCGTATTTGCCGAGAATAGCGGTCGGGGCCCAGTAGTAGCCGAGCCAGCCCTTCTTGTTCTGGAAGGCATTCGCGATGGAGTTGTCGAGGTCCTGTGGGCTTTTTGCGTCCACAAGCTGAAATCCATCCTTGTCGGCTCCGAGCGCGCGGAACAGGTTCGCTGTCGATATTTGGCAACCCCACCCGATTGGACAATTGTGGACGGCGCCGGCGCCGTCTATCGAAGCGAAAAGCTCGGGATGTTTGAGAGCATCCTGGACTGTGCGAAGGTGCGGGTTGGCGTCTGCGATGAATTTCGGAATCCACCAGCCTTCCACTGCGCCATCCGACAGAATTTCGGCTGCCTGAACAAGTTTGCCCTCCTTGACGGCGCCGTCGAGCTCAGTGCGCACCGCGTTGATCCAGAACTCGGAAGCGATATCGGGCTCGCCTTTTCCGTTCATGGAGAGAAATGTCGGCATTGTGTCGCCAGGGACGATCTTGACCGAGCACCCATAGCCCTTCTCCAGGATCAGCTTGTCGAAATTCGCGGCAATACCGGCCGATGCCCATTTCATCTCGGCGATAGTCACGCTTCCGCATTCGGCAGCATGCGCGGTTGAAACGGTCGCAAACAGCCCTACGGCAAGCACCACGGACGTGCAGAGAAGTTTCATCTTGCGTTCCCATTCTTGGCACTGCGCCCACAACGTTCGCGTTCCGCATTACGGGACTGCATTGTTGTCTGTTCGGACGGTCCGTGGCGATCGTTCTGACGCCTTCGGTAGGCAGACTACGCGTTCGGTGGCGGAAATCAATTGCCTTGTGCGCTTGAAGCGTGAAGTCTAAGCGACTGATTTGAAATCGTTAATACTCTCTCATCGCAAGGTTGCCTCGTGCCGCCGGAAGTGGCGCGATTGGAGCCGATATGTGAAGAAGGCGTGAGAAAATGCCAAAATTCACCTTTGCTTAAGGACTCGCTAACTCTCCGGTAACTATGTGGCGCTATCTCTTGTTGCGTAGCGGGGGACACCGCTGCTTCTCCGGATCAGGTAGTGCGTCCCGGAGAACGTGAGCTTCGCCGTGTATGGGCGAAAGCGCCAGCGTATTTCGGCAGGCCGCGCAACCCTAAACGGTTGACGCGGCCTTCGCATTTTCGGCACCTGAGATTGACCGCGGCAGAGACACCGTTGTAGGCCGGGCCAGTTCCTCGGAGTTCCCAGACAATGACCAAGGCCATCATGCTGCAAGGTACCGGCTCCGATGTCGGCAAGACCGTTCTTGTGGCCGGGCTTTGCAGGCTTGCTGCCAATCGCGGCCTGTCGGTCCGTCCATTCAAGCCGCAGAACATGTCGAACAACGCCGCAGTCGCTGATGACGGCGGGGAGATCGGTCGAGCGCAATGGCTGCAGTCGCTGGCTGCGCGGGTGCCTTCCTCTGTGCACATGAACCCTGTGTTGCTCAAGCCGCAAACCGAATACGGCAGCCAGATCATCGTTCAGGGCAAGGTCTGGGGGCAGGCCAAGGGCCGAGACTATCAAAAGCTCAAGCCCACGCTCCTTGACTACGTGATGCAGAGTTTCGCAGTGGTTTCCAACGGAGCGGATCTCGTGATCGTGGAGGGCGCGGGATCGCCTGCCGAAATCAATCTCAGGGCCGGCGATATCGCCAATATGGGATTTGCGACGCGCGCAGGCGTGCCGGTCGTTCTCGTCGGTGATATCGATCGCGGCGGTGTGATCGCCTCGCTGGTCGGCACGCACGCGATCCTGTCTGGGGAGGACCGCGCAATGATATCCGGCTACATTATCAACAAGTTCCGCGGTGACGTTTCGCTGTTTGACGCAGGAATCGAAGCGGTACGGGGCTATACCGGTTGGCCATGCTTCGGTGTGGTTCCATGGCTCAAGCACGCCTCGCAGTTGCCTGCCGAGGATTCGGTGGCGCTGGAACGCCTGGCACGCGGTGGCGCTGCTGCACTGAAGGTTGCCGTACCGGTCTTTCCACGGATCGCAAATTTCGACGACCTCGATCCGTTGAGGGCTGAGCCGGGTGTGGATTTGGTTTTTGTCCGCCCTGGCGAACCGCTGCCGCCCGACGCCCGACTGGTCATCCTGCCCGGTTCGAAGTCGACGATATCGGATCTGGCGGATATGCGCACGCAGGGCTGGGATGTCGATCTTCTTGCGCATGTGAAGCGGGGCGGCCGGGTGATCGGCATCTGCGGCGGCTATCAGATGCTCGGACGCAGGGTCTGCGATCCCCTGGGCATAGAGGGTGACACGGTAGAGACAACAGGCCTCGGGCTGCTGGATGTCGAGACCGAAATGGCGGCGGAAAAGACGGTACGCAACAGCGTCGCTGTATCGGTGGAGGATGGTAGCCCGTTGGCCGGCTATCAGATCCACCTGGGCATCACCGCCGGAGAAGATTGTGGTCGTCCGTTTGCGATTGTCGATGGAAAGCCAGACGGCGCCGTATCCGCCGACGGCCGGATTGTCGGTACTTATCTGCATGGGCTCTTTGCGAGCGACGCTTATCGCGCCAATTTGCTGCGCAGCTTTGGTCTTTCCGGCGAGACGCACGACTATCGTGCCGGCGTCGAGAGGGCGTTGGACGCCGTTGCGGCCGAACTGGAGACATGCCTCGACCGGCGCTGGCTTGACGAGATCTTCGGCTAGATCTCCCCGGATATTTCGCGTCGGCGGCGGTCGAGTTCTTCGCTGTAGCGGCGAAGCGTGTAGGCCTCGCTGAGCTGGCCGATGACCTTGCGCTCGATCAGATTGTTGACGACGGCGAGTGCTTCGCTCTCTGTCTTGTCGAAGATCGCGGCCGCCTGCTTGGCGTTCATCTGCGGCTGCAGAAAATCATGCTTGTAGCGAATGAACTCACTGAGATCCTTGTTGGCGTCATCCGTGTCGGTCAGGTTGGCGTAGACATCGGGAACCAGCACCAATCCACTGTATTTGCCTGTATCATCGACGAGGACGACACGCTGGGCCGAGCCAATGGGGAAGAGCTCCTTGAACTCGTCTACGGAGAGACTGACGTTGGCGGTCTTCACGTCCGCACGCATCAGCCTGTTGACCGTGAGGTTGCGGATCCAGCCGACATCGTGTGCGCTGCGAATGCTCTCGCCACGCAGATGGAAGCGCCATGTCGCGAAAGAGTAGCCGAAGGTGCTGCGCACGACCAGCGACGAGGTGATGGAGGCCGCGAGCACAAGCGCGGTGATAGGGAAGTCGCCGGTAATCTCGAGCGCCAGGAACGTCATCGTCAAGGGACCGCCGATGACGGCGACGGCGAGTGAACTCATGCCGACGACGGCGTAGATGATCGGGGTCAGGGTTGCATTCGCGAAATAGGGCGCTGAATAGGCGAACAGCTTGCCGAGCAAGGCGCCCATGAACAACGACGCAAAGAACAGGCCGCCTCTGAAACCCGAGCCGATCGAGATCGCGGAAGCGAAGGCTTTCAGAAGGAAAAGGCCGATAAGCGCCGGGATGGCAACGTCGCGCCCCAGATTAAGGTGGAGTGCTCCGTGGCCCGCCGACAATACCTGAGGCGTAATCAATGCGAGCAGACCGACGACGATGCCGCCGAGCGCAGGGCGCAGTGGTGGTGCAATGGAGCTCCGACGAGCCAGTTCCTCGATCCAGGCGACGCCCTGCATGATGAGGATGCCGACACCCGCGCAGAATGCGCCGAGAAGGAGTGCTGGTACATAATCGGCAGGCATCACAGTGCCGAAATCGCCGACGTCGATCACGAAATCGCTGCCGGCGAGCAGCCGTGCAATCTGGGTCGACACGAGTGCGGAAACGACGACCGGGGTGAGGGAGACGATCGTATACGATGCGATGATGAGCTCGAACGCATAGAATGCGCCCGTTAGCGGTGCGTTGAAGGCGGCTGATATGGCTCCCGCTGCTCCGCATCCGACGAGAACGCGCAGATCCGAACGGCGAAGCTGCAGCTTGAGACCTAATTTCGAGGCAAGCCCCGCCGCCAATTGTGTATAGCCGGCTTCCAGGCCCACAGACGCGCCAAAGCCATTTGAAATCAGGTTCTGGACCGCGACCAGGATACTGTCGGTGAGAGATAGCCGACCGCCATGCAACGCGTTTGCCTCAATTGGATCCACCATTGGTTTCTTGCGGGTTTTGGCAAGCACGAACAATAGCAGCCCCAGCAAGATGCCGCCGCAGACCGGAGCTGTCAGCAACAGCAGCTTGTTGTCGATCTGCGACGAACTCAGTCTTTCGACGTCGCTGATTCCGAAGATCAGGCTGTGCATTTCGCGGGAAATGAGACTCATGCCGGTCACCGCCAGGCCGGAAATTACCCCGACGATCGCGCCTGCGATGACCATGCCCATTTCGCTGCGTCGCAGCAAGGCGCGCATCCGCCCGCTATCGAGAAGGGTATGGAACGGACCGAAACGGCGAATATCGATTTTTAGGAGCATCACAGGAAAACTAGGCAGGTGTAGGCGCGATCAAGTGCAGTGGGGAGGCGGGCAAATCTGTAGCGCGACCCGCTTGCGACCCAATTGCGGCAAAAGACCGGCGGCGACAACAATTATTTACGACGTAAATCACTGATAAAAGACGATAAATTTGGTAGAGAAGGTCGTCTTGAGACTGCGAACTCCATAAGGTGCGTTTGCGTGGGTGGCCGCATAAGATTGACTTCGCCATCGGCCTTGCCTAACGATGAATTCATAACGGATGGTTCCGGACCGGTTGAATCGGTGCGGATGAAAAGGGAATGTGAAGCGGTGGACCCAATCCGGGCACCGTCATCATAGCCGACCCCGCGACTGTAGAGCGGTCAGGGTTTTCCGTCCGGCGTTGTTTTCGCGTTGATGACAGCCTGCAATGGTGCAGGCGGGCGGCGCGGAGGTGGCGACGGAAAAGTCACTGGCAGTGCATCATGATCAACCGGGGCAGGACGCCTCTGACGTCTACGAATCGTCCGCCTTTTCATGAAATGCAGCCGGGAAGGCGAGGAAGATCCGCTGGCACGATCTGGGGCGACCGGTTTCCGGTCTGCCCCGATCGCGGCCAAGACCCGCGAGCCAGGAGACCTGCCAATCGTGCCGGGCGAGAAGCCCATTCCTGGGCGATGCCCGCTGCCAGCACGGAGGTTGTCATGGCTGAACAGAAGAGTTTTCGGCTGCGTTCTGCAGCCATTCCGGTTCCTTGCGGCAGCGTTCCGCAGATCGGATATCATCTACCATGACCCCGATATTGTCCGGTGCGACCTTCGTCCTCGGCGGTGCGCGCTCGGGAAAATCACGCTTTGCCGAACAACTGGTCGTTTCGACCGGCCTTAAGCGCCACTACGTGGCGACGGGCCGGGCCTGGGACGAGGAAATGCGCGCCCGGATCGACAAGCACAAGGCCGATCGTGGCGAGCTCTGGCATACGCACGAAGAGCCACTCGATCTGGTCGGCTCCCTGCGGGCGATCGACGGCGAGGGGCGGGCGATCCTTGTTGATTGCCTGACGCTTTGGGTCACTAACCTGATGATGGAAGAGCGCGACATGGAGGCCGAGTTTGCTTCGCTTGCCGCGTATCTGCCGACGGCGCGTGCGCGTCTCGTGATCGTTTCCAATGAGGTCGGTCTTGGTATCGTTCCTGAGAACCGCATGGCGCGGGAGTTCCGCGATCACGCCGGTCGCTTGCATCAAATGATCGCGGCAGAGGCCGCGGACGTGTATTTTATCGCGGCAGGTCTGCCGCTGAAGATGAAGGGTTGAATTCATGAACCAGCAGAAAATTCCGGCGACCGTGATCACCGGCTTCCTCGGCGCCGGCAAGACGACGATGATCCGCAATCTGCTTTCCAATACGAACGGCAAGAAGATCGCGCTTATCATCAACGAGTTCGGCGATCTCGGCGTCGATGGCGAGGTGCTGAAGGGCTGCGGCGCGGAGAATTGCACCGAGGACGATATCATCGAACTTACCAACGGCTGCATCTGCTGCACGGTTGCCGACGACTTCATCCCGACGATGACCAAACTTCTGGAGCGCGAGCAGCGCCCCGATCATATCGTCATCGAAACCTCAGGCCTGGCGCTGCCGCAGCCACTCGTTGCCGCCTTCAACTGGCCCGATATCCGCACGCAGGTCACTGTCGATGGCGTGATTACTGTCGTCGACAGCGCCGCCGTCGCAGCCGGCCGCTTTGCCGATGATCACGATGCGGTCGAGGCTCGTCGGGTCGAGGACGAGTCGCTCGACCATGAGAGCCCGATCGAGGAGCTTTTCGAGGACCAGCTGACCTGCGCCGATCTGATCGTCCTCAACAAGACCGATCTTCTCGATACTGACGGCCTTGGCCGCGTGCGCGACGAGGTCGCTTCGCGCATTGCCCGCAAGCCCGTCATGATCGAAGCGCGCAATGGCGAGGTTCCCGCGAGCGTGCTGCTCGGGCTCGGCGTCGGAACGGAAGACGATGTGGTCAACCGCAAGTCCCATCATGAGCTCGAGCATGAGGACGGCGTCGCCCATGATCACGACGAGTTCGACAGCTTCGTTGTGGAACTCGGGGCTATTGCCAATCCGGCAGCCTTTGTGGATGCGCTGAAGGGCATCATCGGCGAACATGACGTGCTGCGGCTCAAGGGCTTCGTCGATGTTCCGGGCAAGCCGATGCGTCTGCAGTTGCAGGCAGTCGGCAGCCGTATCGACCACTATTTCGATCGCGCATGGGCGCCTGGCGAAGCGCGCGGTACCCGCCTTGTTGTCATCGGACTGCACGAGATGGATGAGGCAGCGGTGCGCAAGGCGATCGCAGCGCTGGCATAGGGCAGTCCGATGCATCTGCTTCTGGCACAGCAGGGATCGATCAGCGACGGCGAGGAGGCGATCGATCTCGGTCAGTCTCCCGGCGACGTCCTGTTCCTGTCAGCCGCCGATACCGAGCTTGCCGCGATCGCCGCCGCCTATGACGAGGCGGCGGCCGGTTTCTCGCTGCGGCTCGCAAGCCTGATGAGCCTCAAGCATCCGATGTCGGTCGATGCCTATATCGAGCGGACGGCCCGGCATGCGAAGCTGATCGTTGTCAGGGCGCTGGGTGGCGCCAGCTATTTTCACTATACGCTGGAGGCGCTTCACGCGGCGGCGGATCGATCCGGCGCGCTGATTGCCGTTTTGCCGGGAGATTCGAAGCCGGACGCGGGTTTGACGCCGTTTTCGAATGTTCCGCTTGAGGACCTGAACGCGCTTTGGGCCTACCTGATCGAGGGTGGCGATTCGAATTCGCGCGCGTTTCTGGACTATGCCAGCGCTTTGTTGTCGGGCGTGGAAAAGCCGGAGGCGGCATCGCCGCTGATGAAGGCCGGCATCTGGTGGCCGGGCAAGGGCGTGCTTGGCGTGGAAGAGTGGAAGTCGGCGTGCGGCGAGCGGGTTCGAGTCCCTCCGGGGATGTCACATTTTCCCGTCGTGGCAGTCAGCTTCTACGGTGCGCTCGTACAGAGCGGCGAGACAAGACCTGTCGAAGCATTGATTGACACCTTGCTTGCTGAAGGCATCAGGCCGCTGCCGGTGTTCGCCTACAGTCTCAAGGATCCCGTGTCGAAGGGCGTTCTGGAAAGCGTGTTTGATGTAATCAAGCCCGAAGTGGTGATCAACACGACGGGCTTCGCAGTATCCGCGCCCGGCGCGGATCGCGAGCCGACCGTTCTCGAAGCCAACGACGCCGTCGTGCTGCAGGCGATCTTTTCGGCCTCGTCGCGTCAGACGTGGGCCGCGTCCTCGCAAGGGCTGTCGGCGCGCGATCTCGGCATGAACGTCGCGCTGCCCGAGGTGGACGGCCGCGTGCTGTCGCGTGCCGTCTCCTTCAAGTCGGCCGCCCGCTACGATGCTAGGGTCGAGGCCAATATCGTCGGCAGCGAGCCCGATCTGGAGCGGATGCGCTATACCGCCCGGCTTGCCGCAAATTGGGCGAAGCTCCGCACCACGGCCGCCGGCGAGCGGCGCATCGCACTTGTCCTTGCGAATTATCCGAACCGTGACGGCAGGCTCGGCAATGGGGTCGGGCTGGACACGCCCGCCGGCACTGTCGAGGTGCTCAAGGCCATGCGCGCAGCCGGTTATTCGGTTGCAGACGTGCCTCGCGATGGCGACGAGCTTATCCGGCGTCTGATGGAAGGGCCGACAAATTCCGGTAGCGACGGCAGGGTCATCCGCGAATCGCTTTCCCTGAGTCGTTACAAAGCCTTCTTCGAAAGTCTTCCGAAAAAGATTCAGGATGAAATCGGCGTGCGCTGGGGTGCGCCCGAGGCCGATCCCTACGTCGTGGACGGAGCCTTTGCGCTGCCGTTCATGCGGCTCGGGGCGGTGCTGGTCGGCATCCAGCCGGCGCGCGGCTACGACATCGATCCGAAGGAAAGCTATCATTCTCCGGATCTCGTGCCGCCGCACGGCTATCTCGCCTTCTATGCTTTCCTTCGCCACGAGTTCGGCGCTCACGCGGTCATTCACATGGGCAAGCACGGCAATCTGGAATGGCTGCCGGGCAAGGCGCTGGCGCTGTCGGAGGAATGCTACCCGGAAGCCATCCTCGGCCCCATGCCGCATCTCTACCCCTTCATCGTCAACGATCCCGGCGAAGGGACGCAGGCGAAGCGTCGCGCCGGCGCGGTCATCATCGATCACCTGACGCCGCCGCTGACGCGCGCCGAGAGCTACGGGCCGCTGAAGGATCTGGAAGCGCTTGTTGACGAGTACTACGAGGCGTCGGGCGGCGATCCGCGCCGCATCCGGCTTCTCAGCAAGCAGATCCTCGATCTCGTCGCCGACATCGGCCTCGATCGCGATGCCGGCATCGACAAGGGCGAGAGCGAGACCGAAGCGTTGAAGAAGCTCGACGCCTATCTCTGCGATCTCAAGGAGATGCAGATCCGCGACGGCCTGCATGTCTTCGGCGTCTCGCCGCAAGGTAGGCTGCTGACGGATCTGACGGTTGCGCTGGCCAGGGTTCCGCGTGCGTTGGGTGAGGGTGGTGACCGGAGCTTGCAGCGGGCGATTGCCGTGGATGCGGGGTTGGGTGATGTTGTCGGGATTATGGGTGACGCAGACGGGGGTATGAGTGGCGCAAACCTCTCCTTCGACCCCCTCGATTGCGACATGGCCGCCACATGGACAGGGCCACGCCCCGATATCCTTGCGAGCCTCTCGTCTGACCCCTGGCGCACCCAAGGCGATACCGTTGAGCGCATCGAACTGCTGGCTGCGAAACTCGTTTCCGGCGAAACGCAGTGCCCAACCCTCTGGTCCCAAACCAGAGCCGTTCTGGCCGAGATCGAAACACGGCTCAAGCCTGCCATTCTCGCCTGCGGCGCTGCCGAAATAGAAGGCCTGCTTCGAGGGCTCGACGGCCGTTTCGTGGCGCCGGGACCATCCGGTGCGCCGACCCGGGGCCGACCGGACGTGCTGCCGACCGGACGCAATTTCTACTCGGTCGACAGCCGGGCCGTGCCGACGCCGGCGGCCTATGAGCTCGGGAAGAAGTCCGCCGAACTGTTGATCCGTCGTTATGTGCAGGATCACGGCGAGTGGCCGGTATCGTTTGGTCTCACCGCCTGGGGAACCTCGAACATGCGTACCGGCGGTGACGATATCGCCCAGGCGCTGGCGCTGATCGGCGTGAGGCCGGTGTGGGACATGACCTCGCGGCGCGTCACCGGCTACGAGATCATTCCGCCCGCACTGCTGCGCCGCCCGCGCGTCGATGTGACGCTGCGTATTTCGGGCTTCTTCCGCGATGCCTTTCCGGAGCAGATCGCTCTGTTCGACAAGGCAATTCGCGCCGTCGGGGTGCTGGAAGAGGATGCTGCGGACAACCCGATTGCCGAGCGGATGCGTGGCGAAGCCGCACGTCTTGAAGCAGCCGGACTGGATGCCACACAGGCTGGCCGCCGCGCGGGCTATCGCATCTTCGGTTCGAAGCCGGGAGCCTATGGGGCAGGGTTGCAAGCGCTGATCGATGAGAAGGGATGGGAGCGCCGCGCCGATCTGGCCGAAGCCTATCTCGTATGGGGCAGCTACGCCTATGGCGCCGGCGAAGAGGGCCGGGCGGAACGTGGCGTTTTCGAGGAGCGATTGCGCTCGATCCAGGCGGTCGTGCAGAACCAGGACAATCGCGAGCACGATCTTCTTGATAGCGACGACTATTACCAGTTCGAGGGCGGGATGGCAGCTGCGGCTGAAATGCTCGCGGGCGATCGGCCGTCGATCTATCACAACGATCATTCGAGGCCTGAGAAGCCGGTCATCCGTTCTCTGGAGGAAGAGATCGGGCGTGTGGTGCGCGGTCGTGTCGTGAACCCGAAGTGGATCGATGGCGTCATGCGCCACGGCTACAAGGGCGCCTTCGAGATTGCCGCTACCGTCGATTACCTTTTTGCCTTTGCGGCGACGACGGGTGCGGTTGGCAATCACCACTTCGAGGCCGTCTACCAGGCTTTCGTGGTGGATCCTGATGTCCGCGATTTCATGATCGAGAAGAATCCGGCCGCCTTCGCCGACATGAAGGAGCGGCTGCTGGAAGCGATCGACCGCCGCCTCTGGACGCCGCGCAGCAATTCGGCGCGGTTCGACCTTTCAGACACATTCGGCTTGCATCAGGGCAAGCTTGCATCCGGGGAACATTGAGATGACCGACGAAACCACCGAAGCCGCTGGCCACGACGACGCCCGCCACGCCGAGAAGATGGCGAAGAAGAAGGCTGCCCGCGACAAGATCATGGCCTCAAAGACCGATGAGAAGGGCCTTATCATTGTCCATACCGGGAAGGGCAAGGGCAAGTCTTCGTCTGCCTTCGGGATGATCTTCCGGCACATCGCGCATGGCAAGCCTTCGGCCGTCGTGCAGTTCATCAAGGGTGCGATGTGGACTGGCGAGCGCGACCTGATCGAAAAGCACTTCTCCGACATCTGCCAGTTTCACACCATGGGCGAGGGCTTCACCTGGGAGACGCAGGATCGCGCCCGCGATGTGGCAGCGGCCGGTGCCGCCTGGGAGAAGGCGAAAGAGTTGATCCGCGACGAGCGCAATTCCATGGTGCTGCTCGACGAGATCAACATCGCGCTTCGATATGATTACCTCGACATCAACGAGGTGGTGGAATTCCTGAAGAACGAGAAGCCGTATATGACTCATGTCGTCCTGACCGGGCGCAACGCCAAGGACGAACTGATCGAGATCGCTGATCTCGTGACCGAGATGGAGCTGATCAAGCATCCGTTCCGTTCGGGCATCAAGGGGCAGGCGGGCGTGGAGTTCTGATGACGCAGAGCTGGATTTTCTGGGCGGTGCTTTCGGCGGCTTTCGCCGCATTGACGGCGATATTTGCCAAGATCGGCGTCGCCGGCATCAATTCCGATCTCGCCACCCTGATCCGCACCGTCGTCATCGTCTTCATCATCAGCGCCATTGTCGCGGCCACCGGGCAGTGGCAGCCATTGTCAAGCATTTCAGGCAAGACGTGGCTGTTCCTCTGCCTTTCGGGAGCGGCGACCGGTGCCTCGTGGCTCGCCTATTTCCGCGCGCTGAAGATTGGCGATGCCGCACGCGTCGCTCCGATCGACAAGCTATCGATTGTCCTCGTCGCCGTCTTCGGCGTCGTCTTTCTCGGCGAGAAGCTCAATCTCGTGAACTGGCTCGGCGTCAGCCTGATCGCCGGCGGGGCGCTGTTGCTTGCTCTTTTCTAGGCGTTGCCCCGTGCCATTTGCCTGACAATCGCTGCCGTCTGTTCGTTGGCAGGAAAGAAGGATTCGATCGCCAACTCGGAGAGGGTCACGTCCGCAGGTGTCCCGAAGACAGTGGTTGTGGAGAGGAAGGACATGCGCCCTGCCTCGGTCTCCAGTTCGAGAGGGGTGGACGATACCAGCATAGTCCGACTTGCTTCCCTCTGATTGCTCCCGAGGTAGCGGGTAGGCTGACAGTTCCTTCATCAATTCGCCGAGAATCGGATCGCCTGTAACCGAAATTTGCTGGTGCAGGCGCTCGAGAAGATGTGCACGCCATTCGGGCAGGTTGGCGATTTTTGGAGCCAGCCCATTTGGATGCAGGCTAAGGCGGAGAACGTTGATCGGGCCTTCGAGCAAAGCCCGATCTCCGACGCCGGCAAGAAGCGGAGCGACCGCGTCATTGGCGGCAACCAACGTCCAATGCCGGTCGATTGCAAGTGCGGGGTAGGGTTCGTGCCCCTTGAGGACCATATCGACGGCCCGCCGAGCCGGTTTGAGCGCCGGATCATCGAGTGAACGCTCTGAAAACAGCGGCGCAAAACCTGCGGCAAGCAGCATCGGATTGCGGTCTCTGAGCGGCACGCCGAGCCGCTCAGCCAGATGCAGCAGCATGTCGCGGCTGGGGATCGAACGCCCGCTCTCGATGAAGCTCAGATGTCTCTGCGAGATCTCGGCCTCCAGAGCGAGGTCAAGCTGGCTCATTCGGCGCTTCTGCCGCCAATCGCGGAGATAGTCTCCAAGGGAGCGGGCGGGGGTCATCACGCGGCTTCCGGAAGCTGGTCGATGAAGCCGTGCACGGCCTTCAGCCGTCCGCCTTCGAGCATGGCGAAATCTGTGCCCTTGATGAGGTGTTGGCCACCGGCCGGCCCGAGGCCCCACGAAAAGCGCAGGCTGTCGCCATAACCATCGGCGGGCCCGAGAAGTTCGAAACGAAAACCTGGGAAGCGCGCGTGAACGGCTTCAACCAGTGCATTGATCTGCTCATGACCTTCGCCGCGCATCAAAGGATCGATATAGGTTGCCGTCTCGTGCCAGCTTTCAGCGATTAGCGCGACGCGGCGGAACGCGTCCGTCTCGTTCCAGATCGCGATGTAGCGCTGGGCTTTGGTGTTCGCATCGGTCATTGCATCATCTCCTGTTGGCGCCCGGTTCGTTCAGGCATCGCGATGATGGAGAAGAGCCGGCGCCTCATCAATTACGCCGGAGGTAATCGGACGCGGCGTCAGATTTCAAGCCAGACGCGGATCGGATTGGCCGGATCGGCCAGGAGCTTGATCGTGAAGGCGACGCAGACGACGACCAGCAGAGGCTTGATCAGGCGCGCGCCGGTTCGCATCGCCAGCCGTGAGCCAAGCTGAGCGCCAAGAAACTGGCAGACGCCCATCATCAGTCCGATCTTCCACAGGATCGCGCCAAATGAAATGAAGATGGTGAGGGCGCCGACATTCGAGCCGAAGTTCAAAAGCTTGGTATGGGCCGTTGCCTTCAGCATACCGAAGCCGGCGAGCGATACAAAGGACAGCATGAAGAACGAGCCGGTGCCCGGACCGAACACGCCGTCGTAAAACCCGATGGCCGGCACCAATGTCAGACCGAAGACGAAGGGTGTCATGCGGCGATGCTTGTCGACGTCATTGAGATTCGGCTTCAGAGCAAAGTAGAGCGCGATCGCCACAAGAAGGACCGGCATGATTGCCCGCAGGACGTCACCCGGCACAATCGTTGCCAAAGCGGCTCCGAGCGCACCGCCAAAGACGGCCATCAGCGCCATGGGCAGCTGTGTGCGCAGATGCACGTGTCCCTTCCGGGCATAGGCGATGGTGGCCGAGGCTGCCCCGAATACGGATTGAACCTTGTTGGTGCCAAGCGTCTGCAGCGGCGGGATGCCTGCAATCAGCATCGCCGGGACGGTAATCAGGCCTCCGCCACCAGCGATGGAATCGACGAATCCAGCGAGAAAGGCGGCTGCGGCCAGCATGAAAAGCAGATGAGGGGCAAGATCGGACAAGGAGGGAACTCTGGACCTGGACTGCGGTACGCGGCGCATGTTGCATTTCTGGGCCCATGCTGCAATGGCTTGCTCGATACAGGGGCGGGGTTTCGTTGTCGCACGTGACAGGAATTGTATTCGATAGAACACGCCGGTTCGCGCTCGGCCTCGGCTGTGAGCGTGGAGCACCGGAAGACGAGGTAATCGAGCTGGTTACCTCGGCGCTTGCTGCGGCGGCGATCGGCTGGGATGAGTTGGTCGCCGTTGCCTCCATCGATAGCCGGAGCAGCGAACCCGCAATCCTTGCCGTAGCGCGCCAATTCGGGGTGGTGCCAGAGTTCTTCAGTGCGGTGCACCTCGAGGAGGAAACGCCGAGGCTGAAAAATCCTTCAGCGATCGTTTTCGCTCGGGTGGGGTGTCATGGAGTCGCCGAATCCGCGGCGCTGGCAGCGATCGGATCGCATGCGGAGTTGGTCGTTCCGAAGATCAAGTCACGACATGCCACCGCAGCGATTGCGTGTGCCCTGTTGCAGAAAGATTAGCGGGCGTTATGGTGGCCGCCGACTTCGCGGCGCCGTCCGGCTGCCCTGCGACAATAACCAAAAGAGGCACACTCATGCACAAGGTCATTTATGACACGGATCCGGGCGTCGATGATGCAATGGCGCTGCTCTTCCTGCATCGCCATCCCGACATCGATCTGATCGGTATCACGACCGTTTTCGGCAACGCGTCGGTGGAGACGACGACACGCAATGCGCTGTTCCTCAAACGCGAATGGAACATTCCTGCGCCCGTTGCCAAGGGTGCCAGCGTCACCATCGATCCGACAAGGAAGGAGGGCGCATGGCCGACCTTCGTGCATGGCGAGAACGGTCTTGGTGACATCGAAGTGCCCGAAACGGTCGATCTCCCGGTCGATCCGCGCCCTGCGCATCGCTTCATCATCGATACGGTCCGCGCCAATCCCGGCGAGGTAAGGCTGGTGGCCGTCGGCCGCATGACCAATCTCGCGATGGCGCTCAAGGAAGATCCCGAGATCGCCGGCCTCGTGAAGGACGTCGTCATCATGGGCGGCAACTTCTACGTCCCGGGCAACGTGTCGCCGGTCGCCGAAGCCAACATCCATGGCGATCCCGAGGCCGCCGACATCGTTCTGACCGCACCCTGGAAGGTTGCCGTCATTGGCCTCGACGTGACCGCAATCACGACGATGAGCCGCGGCTACCTTGCCGACGTTGCGGGCAAGGGCGACAGCGCCGTCAAGCTGCTGAACGATCTCTCGCAGGACTACATAGATTTCTACAAGCACGCGGTCGAAGACGGCATGATGGTTCATGACAGCTGCGCCTGCGTCTACGTCGTCGCGCCTGCGCTGTTCTCCACAATCAGCGGCCCGGTGCGCGTCGTCTGCGGCGGAATTGCAGACGGGCAGACGATCGTGAAGCCGGACGGCCGCCGCTTCCCACCCGGTGCTTGGGATGGCCTGCCAAGCCAGGTTGTCTGCACCGGCATCGAATCCGAGAAGGTTATCGATCTCATCCGCGATACTCTGCTGCGGGCGTGAGGATTGGGTGTCGTCACGCCGATTGCGGAGCGCGAAATCGCAAGCAACGATCACCCGCGATAGAGCGGTCGGAGCAGGTGTGCCTTCACATCGCACGCCTGCCCGATCTGCAACGTTGACCTTGCCAGCGACGGGGCATAGATCATGCCAATGATCGAAGCTGCGTTTTCACATCTGCCGGCTCTTGAGCTGGGCAGCGTCTGGCTTGTTGGTGCGGGTCCGGGCGAGCCCGGATTGCTGACGCTTCTTGCGGCCAAGGGGCTGGCGGAGGCGGACGTGGTGGTTCACGATGCGCTGGTGAATGCCGATTGTCTGAAGCTTGCACGGCCCGAAGCCTTGCTGGAATATGCCGGGAAGCGCGGTGGCAAGCCCTCCGCCAAGCAGCGCGACATTTCGCTGCGCCTCGTCGAGCTTGCCCGTGCCGGCAAGCGTGTCCTGCGTCTGAAGGGTGGCGATCCCTTCGTCTTCGGGCGCGGCGGCGAGGAAGCCTTGACGCTGGTCGAGCACAATATCCCGTTTCGCATCGTACCGGGCATTACCGCCGGTATCGGCGGGCTCGCTTATGCCGGCATTCCGGTGACGCACAGGGATGTCAATCATGCGGTGACATTCCTCACCGGGCATGACTCCTCGGGCATCGTGCCGGATGCCATCAACTGGGATGCCATCGGCAAGGCTTCGCCCGTTATCGTCATGTATATGGCGATGAAGCATATTGCCCAGATCAGCCGTAATCTCATTGCAGCAGGGCGATCCCCGATGGAACCTGTCGCCTTCGTCTGCAACGCATCGACGGGTGACCAGCAGGTGCTCGAGACGACACTTGGCGAGGCATCAGCGGCTGTCGCGGCCTCGGGGCTCGAGCCTCCCGCGATCGTGGTGGTCGGGGAGGTCGTGCGGCTGAGGCCATCGCTTGATTGGTTGGGTGCGCTCGCGGGGCGGAGGCTGCGCCCCGATCCGTTCCGAGACTCGAACAGCAGGGAGACGGCATGAGCGGTTTGTTGATTGCAGCCCCGTCCTCCGGGTCGGGCAAGACAACGGTGACGCTGGGGCTTTTGCGTGCGCTTCGACGGCGCGGCGTTGCGATCGCGCCCGGCAAGGCAGGTCCCGACTACATCGATCCGGCCTTTCATGCGGCGGCAAGCGGTGTTGCCTGTCTCAACTTCGACCCATGGGCAATGCGCCCGGAACTGATCGCGGCTAACGCGACGCTGCATCGCTCCGGCGACCGCATTCTCATCATCGAAGCGATGATGGGGCTCTTCGACGGAGCGACGGACGGGAAGGGAACTGCGGCCGACCTTGCCGCCATGCTCGGTCTTTCCGTGGTTTTCGTCGTCGATGCCTCGCATATGTCGCAGTCGGTGGCGGCGCTCGTCACAGGCTTTGCCAGCTTCCGGGCCGATGTTCGCATCGCCGGCGTGATTCTCAACAAGGTTGGCGGCGAACGCCATGAGATGATGCTCCGAAAGGCGCTCGACGCGATCCGGATGCCGATCGTTGCCGTCGTCCGCCGAGACAATGACATCGCCCTTCCCGAGAGGCATCTCGGCCTTGTGCAGGCGGGAGAGCATCAGACGCTCGAGAGCTTCATAGAGCATGCGGCGGATGCCGTGTCCGAAGAATGCAATTTCGAATTCCTGCTGCGCATTGCCCGCCAAGGGCTAAACCGTCCATCCACTGCCAACATTGCGCGGCTGCCGCCGCTCGGTAGCAGGATCGCCGTGGCGCGCGACATCGCCTTTGCCTTTTCCTACGAGCATATGCTTCTCGGTTGGCGCCGGCGCGGTGCGGAAATCTCATTCTTCTCACCGCTCGCCGACGAGGCACCCGATCCGACGGCCGACGCGATCTATCTGCCGGGCGGCTATCCCGAACTTCATCCCGGACAGATCGCTGCGGCCGGCAATTTCAAGGCTAAGGTCATCGACGCTGCACGCAGGGGTGTGCGAATCTATGGTGAGTGCGGCGGATACATGGTTCTCGGGGATGGCCTCATAGATGGCACCGGAAAGCGTCACGAAATGCTTGGTCTCTTGCCTGTCGTCACCAGCTACGAGGAGCGCAAACGCCACCTCGGCTACCGGCGCGTGAAGCCATTGAATGGCTCGTACTTCGAGCAGCCCATGACAGCGCACGAGTTTCATTATTCGGACGTGGTCTCCGAAGGCGAGGCCGATCGACTTTTCGAGGTGTCGGATGCGTTGGGTAACGACCTCGGGCAGGCTGGCCTGCAGCGTGGCAACGTTGCCGGATCCTACATGCACCTGATCGACCTTGCCGAGGGGGCACGATGAACGCTCCGATCGTTCACGGGGGCGGCATCACGGCCGCTGCCGCGATCCATGGCGGCGAGACCGAGCACTGGCTTGATCTTTCAACAGGGATCAATCCTTGCCCGGTGCCGCTGCCGGCAATTCCGATGCGCGCGTGGCACCGGCTTCCTGACAGGCATCTGATTGATCAGGCGCGAGCGGCGGCGCAAAACTACTATCGCAGCAGCATTCTCCCGCTGCCTGTACCAGGGACGCAGTCGGTCATCCAGCTGTTGCCACGCCTCTTCAAAGCTGGCAGGCGGGTCGCAATCCTGACGCCGACCTACGGCGAGTATGAGCGCGCATTCGAGCGGGCGGGCTGCGTCGTTGATCGGGTCGCTGATCTGGATGACGTCAAGAGCGATCATACGATCGTCGTCATCGTCAATCCCAACAACCCCGATGGTCGCAGCCATACGCCGGACAGGCTCGCGGCATTCTGCGAATCGGTGCAAACGAGGGGCGGCTTTGTCGTGGTGGACGAGGCGTTCGGCGACACATGCCCGAAAATGAGCCTGATCCCTTTCGCTCCGCAGCTGCCGAATGTCCTCATCTCTCGTTCCTTCGGCAAGTTCTTTGGCCTTGCCGGATTGCGCTTGGGTTTCGTCATTGCCGCTCAACCAATTCTGGAGCGCATTGAAGACCTGTTGGGTCCATGGGCGGTGTCCGGCCCCGCTCTTTCGGCTGCAGCCGCTCTTCTGCGCTCCGACACAGATGAAATACAGCGGGCGATCGAGGAAAGAGCCAGGGCATTGCGCAAGGTCCTTGAGGAAAATGGCTTGCGGATTGTGGGTGGAACCGATCTCTTCGCGCTTGTCGATCACGAACGATCGGCCGATTTGCACTGGCATCTCTGCAAGCATCATATTCTGGTCCGCCAGTTTGACTATCAGCCACGCTGGCTGCGGTTTGGTCTGGCCGCGAATACAGCGGGCGACCAGCGGCTTTCGGATGCACTGCAGAGTTTCGCGCCATGACGTTCGACCATAACCTCCTCGTACTGGTTCTGGCCCTTCTTCTCGACAGGATTATCGGCGATCCCGATGCGCTATGGATGCGGCTACCGCATCCAGTCGTGCTGTTCGGCAATGCGATCTCGCGTTTCGACCGGATGTTCAACCGCGTCGAACTCCACAAGCGTGTGCGTCGACGCAATGGCGTGTGGTCTATCACCGTTCTGCTGGTCCTAAGCGCCGCCGCCGGCCTTTTGGTTCACTCGTTTTTCTCGCTGTTCGGCCCGGTCGGGATATTGCTAGAGGTGCTCTGCGTGGCGGTTTTCATGGCACAGAAGAGCCTCGGCGATCATGTGGAAGCAGTTGCGGCTGGACTGAAAAGCGATGGTCTGAGCGGTGGCCGGCTGGCTGTCTCGCGAATCGTCGGGCGGGATCCGGAAACATTGGATGAGCCCGGCGTCTGCCGCGCCGCGATCGAAAGCCTTGCTGAGAATTTCTCTGATGGCGTTGTTGCACCGGCTCTTTGGTATGCGGTGTTCGGGCTGCCCGGCCTGTTCGTCTACAAGATGCTGAACACAGCCGATTCGATGATCGGCCATAAGTCCGAGAAATATGTCGATTTCGGCTGGGCCGCTGCCCGGCTGGACGATTTCGCCAACTGGCCGGCGGCGCGCCTTTCGATTTTCCTCATCGCGGCAGGCGCGTGGTTGCGCCGAGGCAGCGGTCCCAGCAAGGAGGCGTTGCGCGTTGCCGCGCGCGATGGCGGTCTGCACCGCTCTCCGAATTCAGGACGGCCAGAGGCGGCGATGGCTGGCGCTCTCAATGTGCAACTCGCAGGACCGCGTGTCTATTCCGGGGTTGTCGTGATGGAACCGATGATCAACGGTGGCGGCCGCGAGATCGCAACGGCGGCCGATATTGAGGACGGCGTTTCGGTCTTTTACGCCAGTTGTTCAATCCTTGCGCTGACGGCCTTGGCGCTTTTTCTCGTGTTGCTCTAGCGCCGACAAGTGCGTTCGCGAACCGACGGCGCGAGAAACGACCGATTATCCTTTGCTGTTTAAGCAACACTTGCAGTGCAAATTGCGTGCCGAGACGGCGGAAAGCATTGGCTTTTTGAAATGGATTTGCCTATGAGGAGGGTTAAATCGTCATTTCAAGAGGTAAAGGCGTGACCGCTACATTCGATAAAGTTGCCGACATCATTGCAGAAACCAGCGAGATCGATCGCGATACGATCAAGCCGGAGAGCCATACGATCGACGACCTCGGTATCGACAGCCTCGACTTCCTCGATATCGTCTTTGCGATCGACAAGGAATTCGGCATCAAGATCCCGCTCGAGAAGTGGACGCAGGAAGTCAACGAAGGCAAGGTTTCCACGGAAGAATACTTCGTGCTGAAGAACCTCTGTGCCAAGATCGACGAGCTGCGCGCCGCCAAGGCCTGATCGGCACCGTCTCTTTTTCTCCGCCCTGCCGCTGTTAACCATGGCGGCCGGGCGGTTTTGTTCCTAAGTAGGCCTAGCCGCAGGGCAAGGTGTCCTTGTGGCCGGAGGATTCGATGCTACTGGAATACTTCCAGATGATTGACCGCATCGAGGCGGTCGACCTTCAGAAAGGCACGCTCAAGGCGCGCTCTGTCGTGCCGGCGAAAAGCCCGGTCTTTGAAGGTCATTTTCCCGGCATGCCCCTGGTTCCCGGCGTGCTTTTGATCGAAACGATGGCGCAGGCATCGGGTATGCTGGTGTTGGCGGTCACCGATTTTGCGGCGATGCCTTTTCTGATGTCCGTCGATGGCGCCAAGATGCGCACATTCGTCGAACCGGAGGCGGTGCTTGATATCGAGGCGTTCCTGGAGCACGACGGCTCGGGATTTGCGGTAACAAAGGCGAAAATCACAAGCGGCGGCAAAAAGGTTTGCGACGCGCAGCTCAAGCTGCGGACCATGCCGTTCAGCGAGGTTCCGCTCGGAGACATCGTCAAGAAGCGGGCCGGCGAAGTCGGCCTGATGGATGCGATCGCTGCGCAGGGAGTGAATGGATGAGCAAGGCTCAAAATGATGTCGTGATCACGGGCGTCGGCATTGTAACGTGCCAGGGCGTCGGCAAGGAGCCGCATATCGCGCTGCTCAATGCCGGGAGTGCGCCGCAGACGATCGTCGAGCTTGAAAAATTCAAGCCTTATCCGGTTCACCCGCTTCCGGAGATCGATTGGTCGCAACAGATCGCCAAGCGTGGTGATCAGCGGCAGATGGAAAATTGGCAGCGCATCGGCGTCTTTGCAGCCGGCCTCGCACTCGATGACGCGGGCTTCAAGGATGACGCGGAAGCCTGCGGCAGCATGGACATGATCGTTGCGGCTGGTGGCGGCGAGCGCGACATCAATGTCGATACGCTGATCGTCGACGAGGGCCTGAAGCGCAATGACCGCGAAGCGCTGCTTAACGAGAAGCTGACGACAGAGCTTCGTCCAACGCTTTTCCTGGCGCAGCTGTCGAACCTGCTCGCCGGCAATATTTCCATCGTCCACAAGGTGACAGGTTCTTCCCGGACCTTCATGGGCGAAGAGTCTGCCGGTATTTCGGCAGTCGAAGCAGCCTTCTTCCGGATCAAGTCGGGTGAATCGACGCACGCTCTGGTCGGCGGGGCTTATTCGGCGGAGCGTCTGGACATGGTGCTGTTGTTCGAAGCCATCAACGTCTACTGCCGTGACGAGTGGCAGCCTCTCTGGTCACGCGACAAGGGCGGCATAATTTCCGGCTCGGTTGGTGCATTCCTCGTTCTGGAATCTCGAGCGCATGCCGAGGCTCGTGGCGCGCATATCTACGCGTCGATCTCCTCCATCGAAGGCGATCGTGGTAACCGCAATGCAGGCAATTTCGAGAAGCGGCTGGAGCGACTGCTGGAGACCTCGGCGGACCTTCCGCCCGAGAGCACTGCAATCTTCTCCGGCTCTACCGGGATTCCGGATCTGGCGGAGCGTGAAAAGGCAGTTCTCGAACGCAGTCTTCCGGGCGCGGCCGTTCGCGGCTTTGGTGGCGTCACCGGTCATGGACTTGAGGCGCATTTCACCCTCGGGCTAGCCATGGCGGCACTGGCTGTCGACAGCGGAGCCAAGGTGCCGGTATTCGATCCGGCCCACGAGAAGCCGATGGGCGCCGCGACCAAGGCTGCCATCGTTACCACAGTCGGCCATCAGCGCGGCGAAGGCGTCGCGGTTCTTTCCGCGGAAGCGTGAGGAGTGTGCAAATGAAAGATTCGGCTTACAAGGATCATCTCGGCCGCCCGATCGTCGCAGTGACGGGTGTCGGTATCATCACCTCCCTCGGGCAGGGCTTGAAGGACAACTGGTCGGCGCTGACCGCAGGCACGTCAGGAATTCACGCGATCAATCGCTTCCCGACCGAGGGGCTTTCGACCCGTATCGCCGGAACGGTCGATTTTATCGACATTCCAGTCGCCAACGCGGTCGAGCGCTCCTATGCATTCGCGCGGGAGACCACGATCGAAGCGCTTGCCGATGCCGATATCAGCGGTGATTTCAACGGGCCGCTGTTCCTGGCCGCGCCGCCGATCGAGCCGGAATGGAGTGCGCGTTTCGAACTCGCCGACCGTTCGCCGCCTGCCGATCATGCCGGCGATGCCTATGACCGGTTCCTGGCTGCAATGCGCCAGCGTCCGGACGCTGCCTTCCATGAAGCATCTCTGTTCGGCGCAATTTCCGAGCGCCTGGCCGACCGCTTCGGAACGCGCGGCCTCCCGGTAACGCTGTCGACGGCCTGTGCGTCAGGCGCGACCGCGATCCAGCTCGGCATCGAAGCGATCCGCCAGGGCCGTACGTCGCGGGCGCTTGCCGTGGCAACCGACGGATCGGTAAGCGCGGAAGCACTCATTCGCTTCTCGCTGCTTTCTGCTCTCTCCACGCAGAACGACCCGCCGACCAAGGCCTCCAAACCGTTCAGCAAGGATCGCGACGGCTTCGTCATCGCCGAGGGCGCGGCGACGCTCGTGCTGGAGTCGCTCGAGGCGGCTGTGGCGCGTGGCGCGAAGATCCTGGGGATCATGAAGGGCGCTGGCGAAAAGGCCGACTCTTTCCATCGTACCCGTTCTTCTCCTGATGGTGGACCGGCGATCGCGACGATCCGGGCCGCGCTGGCCGATGCCGGCATGGGCGAGGGCGATATCGGCTACATCAATGCGCACGGCACCTCGACACCTGAAAACGACAAGATGGAGTATGCGTCCATGCTGGCCGTCTTCGGCGAGCGGATGTCCTCCATTCCGTTGTCGTCGAACAAGTCGATGATCGGCCATACGCTGACGGCGGCAGGCGCTGTCGAAGCGGTATTCTCGCTGCAGACGATGTTGACCGGTACGTTGCCGCCGACAATCAACTACACGAACCCCGATCCGTCGATTGTTCTCGATGTCGTGCCGAACAAGAAGCGGGAAAGCCAGGTCAGTGCCGTGCTTTCCAATTCGTTCGGCTTCGGCGGACAGAACGCCAGCCTTGTCATGGCGCTCGAACCGGCTTAATCGGTTCCCGACAAAACATCGAGACAAAACGCCCTTGAGGCGAAGGACTTTGCTATGCGCGCTTTGCAACTGATTGACGATCGCAAGCTTGAGATCACAGACCTGCCGGAACCCGAAGCTCCGGGTGCGGGTGAGGTTACACTGCGCGTCAAGGCCGTCGCTCTCAACCACATCGACGTCTGGGGTTGGCGCGGTATGGCCTTTGCAAAGCGCAAGATGCCGCTCGTCATCGGCGCCGAGGCCTCTGGCGTCGTTGAATCGATCGGACCTGGTGTCGCCAATGTTCTGCCCGGCCAACTTGTGTCGATCTACGGTGCACGCACCTGCGGCCTCTGCCGTCCATGCAGTGAAGGGCGCGATAATCTCTGCGAACATGTTTCCGGCGTTCACGGCTTCCATCTCGATGGTTTCGCGCAGGAGAAGGTAAACCTGCCTGCGCGCCTGCTCGTTCCGGCGCCTCCCGGTGTCGATGCGGTCGGCGCTGCACTTGCTCCGGTAACGTTCGGCACCGTCGAGCACATGCTGTTCGACAACGCGAAGCTCGAGCCCGGCGAAACCATCCTGGTGCATGCGGGCGGTTCCGGCATCGGCACGGCTGCGATCCAGCTCGCCAAGAAGATTGGCTGCACCGTCATCACCACTGTTGGCTCCGACGACAAGATCGAGAAGGCCAAGGCGCTGGGCGCCGATCACGTCATCAATTATCGCACCGACCGCTTCGAGGGCGTTGTCCGAAAGCTCACCAAGAAGAAGGGCGTCGACGTCGTTTTCGAGCACGTTGGCAAAGACACCTGGGCGGGATCGATGCTCTGCATGAAGCGAGGCGGTCGTCTTGTTACCTGTGGTTCGACATCGGGTGTCTCGACAGAGATGAACCTGATGATGCTCTTCCAGCAACAGCTGAAGCTGCTGGGCTCCTTCGGTTGCCGCATGGAGAACATGGCGAACGCCATGCAGAAGATGGGGCGTGGACTGGTGCATCCTGTCATCGACACAGAAGTTGGCTTCGACGACATCGACCGTGCGCTGGAGCGGATGGAATCGCGCCAGATCTTCGGCAAGATCATCCTCAAGATGGATTGAGCCCTTGAAGCTCTTCATCACTAAGATCGTGCTGGCCCTCATCCACTTTCGCCAGTGGTTGATCGCCCAGGCAATGTTCGGTTTCCTGAACTTCCTGAAGCTGTTTCCCGCTGACGGTGCGATCAATTTTGCGGATTGGCTGACGCGCAAGCTCGGCCCGCGCACGAAGCGCCACCGGTTGATGCTGACCAATCTCCGCAATGCCTTTCCCGAAAAGGGTGATGCCGAGATTGAGGAGATCGCCTTGGCGAGCTGGGGCAACATGGGGCGGCTCGCCGCCGAGTACGTGTTCCTCGACCGGCTGTTTGATTTCGAGTATCAGCGCGAAGAACCGGGCCGGGTCGAAGTTTCCGGCATACCGATCTTCATCGACCTGCTCGAAAATCCGCGGCCGTTCATCGTATTTACGGGGCATACGGGCAACT
Source organism: Rhizobium cauense (assembly GCF_019511525.1). Lineage (GTDB taxonomy): Bacteria > Pseudomonadota > Alphaproteobacteria > Rhizobiales > Rhizobiaceae > Rhizobium > Rhizobium cauense. Next base: position 109,657 of record NZ_JAEUAT010000019.1, read on the forward strand.
TCGAGCTGCTGCCGGTGGCTGGTGCAGCGTTCGGTCTTTATGTGTCCGTGCTCTTCCGACCACCGAACAACCCCTATGTCGCGCAGAAGGTCTTCGACTTTCGAAGCGCCCGCATGGGCAAGCTCGTGCCATCTCATGCCGGTTCGTCGTTCGCGCTGGCGCGGCAGTTGGAAGCCGGGCAGGGCGTGGGCGTGCTGGTCGACCAGAAGTTCGGCAAGGGACTGAATACGAAGTTCTTCGGCCTCGACGTAAAAACCAATCCGCTGCTTGGGAAGCTCGTTCGCCAGTTCAACTGCGACGTCTATCCGGCGCGATGCATCCGTCTTCCGAACAATCGTTACCGGTTGGAAATCGAGCCGAAGCTCGAAATGCCCCGCGACGCCAACGGAAACCTCGATATGGTCGCGACTGCGCAGCTGCTGAACGACAAGGTGGAGAGTTGGGTACGGGAGTATCCCGAGCAGTGGCTCTGGTATCACGACCGTTGGCAAATAAAGCACAATGTACTGAAGTAAACTGCCGTCGATACCTATATCTTGTCATTGAAAAACATGCACCTGCGTTCATTGAATATGAACTTGCGTCATGTTACCGGTTACCATCAAGGCGAGTAGCTAGGCGCTGTTGGCTTCAACTTGCGTTATGCAAAGCTCAGTCGATCTCGGTCGTATTCTGTCATGGAATGCATTTGGAGGCGTCTTGCTGGGGCTTTTTCGAGCGTTCTCACTGTGTTGTGCGCAGATCGACGCGGCAATCGCTGCGGGCGATGACGTACGCGTAAGTATGCTGGATTGCTCGGTCGAGCCGCTGGTCGACGCAATCCTCGGACATCCCGCTACAAGCATTCTCGAAGTTCACATGCAGCTGGAATTCGTCAGTTGCCTTATCGACCAGTATGCCGAGGACAGCGAGGCCGTCCGTGGCTACGTCGCGCTGCTTTCCGAACTTATGGCGAAGTATTTCGGAGCTGCTGCGCCGCGTTGGAAGATGCCGCCGGTGGAACGTTTGCCCGTTTCCGATCCATTCGCGTTTACGCCCGATGTCGACAACGGCAATTTCCTGAATGCAGCAATCCTCGATGCAATACCGGACCGCGTTGCGGTACTGACGCGGGACTATCGCTATCTCTATTCCAACACCGTTAACTCGACGTATCTCGGCAGGAAGCCGATCGACATGATCGGGCGTCACCTGATCGAGTTCATCGGCGAGAAGCGCTTCTATGAGGGTGCCAAGGCGAAGCTTGACGCTTGCTTTGCAGGCGGCCGAAGCGACTACGCTTACCAACGCCGCGAGAATGGCAATGTCCGAACTGTCCGCTGCCGCATGTCGCCGCTGCGTGACGCATCTGGAAGCGTGATCGGGGCGCTGATCATCCTCCAACACGCTGGCGCCGCGGCGTCGACTGTCGTTGCCTGATCAGCTTTTCGTCCACACGGCAAGCTCGTATCCGTCCGGGTCGGAGAAGTGAAAGCGGCGACCACCGGGAAACGCAGTGATGGGGCGCACTATCTTTCCGCCGGCAGTCTCTATGCTTGCAAGAGCAGCTTCGAGGTCGTGGGTGTGGAGGACGACAAGCGGTCCTCCGGGCCTCGGCGCTCCCAGTGTTGTAAAGCCACCCTTGAGCCGCCCGTCATCGAACTCGCAGTATTCAGGGCCGTAGTCTGTGAAGGACCAGCCGAAAGCTTTGCCGTAGAAAGCCTTCGAGGCATCGATGTTGCCGACATTGAATTCCACGTAGTCGATCCGGCGGTCGCCCGGTGCCGTAGTCATGCTCGCCTCCTATCCTTCCATCAGTGCCTTGAGAGCCGCCAGATCCCTGGCGACGTGGGCGGCGTCGGCGTCGAACTGCTCGTCCGTCATGCCGGGAATGCGCAGCAGGGTAAACATGATTTCGCAACCATCGCCGTTCGGCACGATCCTCAGTGCGTTATAGACCCGCAATCCGCTTTCGATCGTCACCGTGTGGTCGATGACACCGAACTCGTTGTGTGCGACGAAGCTGACCTTGACAGTGCCGAGCACGCCTTCTGCAATCCAGTCGTCGCCGCTGCGCTCCAGCCCTGAGGCCAATCCCGTCGCCCAGAGCGGCATGTTCTCCGGAGCGGCTGCAAAGTTATAGACGTCCCGCCAATTCCGATTGATGGAACGGTGGATGATCCTTGCGGGCATCGTAGACATGGCGATTTCCTGTTGCTCTTGGTGGAGATAGCAGAACGAACGGTTTCGTATTGAATAAAACGGACGTTCAGCCGGAAATCTGCTGCTGAAGCTGCATTGGCGTCAGCGTGGAAATTTCACGTGCGTCCCGGGTCATATGAGACTGATCGGCATAGCCGGCCGCCAATGCCAACTCCACGAGCGGAATGGCCTTCCTGTTCCGGCAAAGGCCGAGCATGCCCTGAAACCGGCGAATTCGCCCAAGCGTTTTCGGTCCATAGCCGAAATGCGTGTGACAACGTCGGCGGAGTTGGCGGGCGCTGATGGAGAGTTCGTCGAGCATCGCGTCGGCTACGCTCCCTGATAGCGAAAGGTCGCTCGCCCGGTCAAAGACAGAGACCATATCGTGGGCTGGTTCAGCGCGTTTCGGCGCCTCCTCCTCAAGTGCCGCTTTCAACTGCAGCAGGCGTTCTTGCGGCTCGGCGCAGCCCAGCCGTTCATTCAACCTCAAAGCCGCCGCACCCCACAAATCCTCCAGGGGAATGGATTGACCGACGATGTTGGAGAGAGGGACCTTGAGCCAGTCAGCGGCTGCCCCCGGAGCGAACCGCGCGCCGACGATCCGCTCGCCACCGGCAATGGACGGAAAGGCACTGCTACGGTCCGGTCCGGCAACGACAAGCCTGCCACCGATCCAGACGATGTCACAAAATCCGTCCGGCACGATTGCAATCCTGCGCCCGGGGCCAACGTCGATATCGTGTGACCATAGGCAGTGAAAATGAACCCTAAGCACGGGCGTGGGCGCATACTCCCTGTAAAGACCGGCACGTGACGCCAAAACGGCGGCCTCCTGTGGTGCTGCGCGGCTCATCGTTCCCATTCCTGTTAGTCTGCCGGAGAATATGGCTTAGTTTGCAATGCGGGCAATACGAGACCGATTCGAAGCCGAATCGAACTTGCCGTTTGAGCCAGAGAGTGCCACAACACCGGTCCAAAATGACTCATCGGAGGTGTATCGTGGAAAAGGCAGAAATCGGGCTGATCGGCCTTGCCGTCATGGGGTCCAACCTGGCGCTCAACATTGCGGAAAAAGGCAACAAGATTGCCGTCTTCAACCGTACACCTGAGAAAACAGATGAATTCTACGAGAGCGCCGGCGATCTGAAAAAGCAGATCATTCCCTGCAAGACAATCGAAGAGTTCGTCGAAGCAATCCGCCCACCGCGTCCGATCATCATCATGATCAAGGCCGGCGAGGCCGTCGATCAGCAGATGGAAGCGCTTCGCCCCTATCTTTCCAAGGGCGACATCATGATCGATGCCGGTAATGCCAACTTCCGCGACACGATCGCCCGTTTCGATCGCTTGAAGAACACCGACCTGACCTTCATCGGCATGGGGGTTTCGGGCGGCGAGGAAGGTGCCCGCCACGGTCCGTCGATCATGGTCGGCGGCACGGAAGACAGCTGGAAGCGCGTCGAGCCTGTGCTGACCTCGATTGCCGCCAAGTACAAGGGAGAGCCCTGCGTCGCCTGGCTCGGCAATGACGGCGCCGGCCATTTCGTCAAGACCATCCACAACGGCATCGAATATGCCGACATGCAGATGATCGCCGAAATCTACGGCATCCTGCGCGACGGCCTCGGCAAGAGCGCCAAAGAGATTTCCGGCGTTTTCGGCGACTGGAACAAGGGCCGCCTGAACTCCTACCTGATCGAGATCTCCGAGAAGGTACTGGCAGCGACCGACCCGATCTCCGGCGGCGCCATGGTCGACATGATCCTCGACAAGGCCGGCCAGAAGGGCACCGGCAAGTGGTCGGCGATCGAAGCGCAGAACATGGGCATCCCGGCAACGGCAATCGAAGCGGCTGTTGCCGCCCGCAGCCTGTCATCGATGAAGACCGAGCGCGAGGCCGCCGAAAAGATCTTCGGTAAGCCGGAATACAAGTTCCCGATCGCTTACGGGCCAGAACTCAACAAGGATCTGGAACTGGCACTCTTCGCCGCCAAGATCGGCGCTTATGCCCAGGGCTTCGCGGTGATGGCGGAAGCCTCGCGCGAGTTCAAGTGGTCGTTGCCGATGCCCACGATCGCCAAGATCTGGCGCGACGGCTGCATCATCCGCTCGCAGTTCCTCGACGAGATCACATCGGCCTTCACGCATGCTCCGGATGCGGCCAACCTGATCGTGACGCCTGCTTTCTCCGAGATGGTCAAGGAATCGCTGCCGGCGCTGCGCCGCGTCGTCGGTGCCGCCCTTCAGGCCGGTCTGCCGGTTCCGGCACTCACCTCGGCTTTGACCTACTTCGACGCCTATCGCCAGGGCCGCGGCACCGCCAACCTGATCCAGGCACAGCGCGACTTCTTCGGCGCGCATGGCTTCGACCGCCTCGACGGCAAGGACTTCCACCACGGCCCATGGGGCAGTGGTGCTTCAACGTTCTAAGATCGCCTGAGTTTGCCAGCCGGGTACGCCCGGCTGGCCTCCAGCCTCCGCTTCAGAAGCGAATATCCGCCATCGGGCGAACCAGGATGCGGGCATTGCCAGCGTCGAAATCGTCAAGCGTTTCGTTGTGGTGTGCGACGATATCGGCGAAATCAAGCGTTCCGGAATCGGCCGTCGTGTGGCCATCGCCAACCAACGTGACATCATAGCCGAGCGACACGGCGCGCCTCACTGTCGTATCGACGCAAAACTGTGTCATGCAACCGCCAACGATCAAATGCGTCACGCTCCGCTCTCGCAGTCTGTCGGCAAGATCCGTTTCAAAGAACGAATCCGAGCTCCTCTTATGAACAACGGCATCACCTTCGGCGGGCGACAGTTCCGGCCGAATGGCCCAGCCGTCGGTGCCGACTTCAAGCCGGTGGCCTGGGTCTCCATCGTGCTGGACGAGGACGACAGGTGCACCGGCGCGATGGGCTTCGGCCCGAAGCAGCTCTAGCCGCTGAACGGTTTCATTCAGCGCCGCATCGATGATGGGCTGGCGCTCGGGGGTGCCTTTTCCTGACAGAATTGCATTCTGAACGTCGATAATCAGCAACGCCTTCGTCATGGCTATGGCCTCTGTTGGATAGTACAAATCTCGGTCACTGCCGTGGTGTGCGGAAGTCTGTCTAATTGCCCTTCCGCGACCACACGGGTTGGCTGATGCTTTGCAGCAGCTCTGGCTCTATACCGTCAATGCGCGCGATGACGGCCTTCGCCATTTCCCGCCCGGCATGGCGGACATCCTCATAGGCCGTGATGATTTCGGGCCGGATCCAGTTGAGAATCGGCGCCGATTCCTTTGAGACCATGTCGACATCCTGGCCAAGCCGCTTGCCGGCAGCCTCTATGCCGGCGTTGACGGCGATAGCAGCGCTTCCTGCTGAACAGACGATGCCGTCAGGCGCATTCGGCGCGCGCATCATCACCTCGACAGCGTTGCGGATTTCCTCCAGCGGATTGTCGATCGTGACGCGCAACGGCACTTCCTCGGCGCCATAGTCATGCAGGCCCGTCTGGAAGCCGATGCGGGTGTGCGTATAGTAGGTCAGCTTGCTTGGTGGCTGGAGGATGGCGATGCGTTTGCGGCCTCTGCCGACCAGTTTCTCGACGGCCTGATGGGCGAAGGCTTCATTGTCGAAATCATGAAAGGGATGGCTAAGTCCAGAATCGGTGCGGCCGTGCGTGGCAAAGGGCATGTTATGTTCGACGAGCAGGCGAACGCGCGGATCGTCAGGCTCGATGCGCGAGATGATGACGCCGTCAGCCGATCCGGTTTCCAGGATGTAGCGCACCGGCAGCATCGGATCCTTGCTGTGAGAGTGTGGGGTAACGACGATGTGGTAGGGCGTACCGGTCAGCACTTCGGAAATCCCGAAGACCATCTGGCTGCTGAAGCCCATGATTTCTTCATCAATGCTGAGAACGAGCGCGATGACATTTGTCTTGCCCGTTCTAAGGCGCACGCCGGCCCGGTTTGGCTGGTAGCCGAGCTGGCGGGCGACCATTCGCACGCGCTCCTTGGTTTCCGCGCCAATATCAGGAGCATCCTTCAGTGCTCGAGACACCGTCGTCACTCCAAGCCCGGTCATGAAGGCAATGGTCTTCAGCGTCGGCCGTTCTCGAGTTGCCTCGGAAGCCGCTCCTGCAAAATTCGCTTTGTTTTCCATCCCTCTAGGCCGTCCTGCGCGATTTCGTCCCGCTTATAGAGTCTTTTCGAAGCGCTGTAAGCACAAAGAACGCAATAGCTGCCTCGTCTCCTCAAGGCGCAAAATCTGTAACGATACAGTTGAAATGTCGAGGGCTTTTTGGTGGCCGGTTATTGCGTTTGCTCGCATTGGTTGAATTCGGAAATTTTGCCCGAATTTTTTGCATGTGCGAGCATCTGTTTGAAGTTCTGGTGCTAGGTGTCCATAAATAAAATAATAAAAACAAATGTATAGTTTCGTTGTGCGCGTGCTAAGGTGGTCGCATATCTTTGCCGCAGCCTGTTGAAAATCAATGCGTTTCGGCAGGCAATGGTAGCAATTGGTCGCCAAAAGAAAAATTTTGGGGGAGGGCTGTTGCACCCAAATATCGATTGAACTAAGTTTTTCCGGCAACGTTTCAGTGAGGGAGGAGAACTCATGAATTTTCGTTTGATGGCGGCTGCGCTTGCCGCTTCCGTCGTGCTGCCGCTCGGTGCGGCAAATGCGACCGATCTTGAAGTCACCCATTGGTGGACATCCGGTGGCGAAGCTGCCGCCGTGGCGGAATTCGCAAAGGCATTCGATGCGACCGGCAACAAGTGGGTCGACGGTGCAATCGCCGGTTCCGGCGGCACTGCGCGTCCGATCATGGTCAGCCGCATCACCGGTGGTGACCCGATGGGTGCCACGCAGTTCAACCATGGTCGTCAGGCAGAAGAACTGGTTCAGTCCGGCCTGATGCGCGACCTCACCGACGTCGCGACTGCCGAGCATTGGAAGGACATCATTCGTCCGTCGAGCCTGCTCGATTCCTGCACGATCGACGGCAAGATCTATTGCGCTCCCGTCAACATCCACTCCTGGCAGTGGCTGTGGCTCTCGAACGCGGCCTTCAAGAAGGCTGGCGTCGAAGTGCCGAAGAACTGGGACGAATTCGTCGCCGCCGCACCGGCGCTTGAAAAGGCAGGGATCGTTCCGCTCGCCGTCGGCGGTCAGCCGTGGCAGGCCGCTGGCGCGTTCGACGTGCTGATGGTTGCCATCGCCGGCAAGGATACCTTCCATAAGGTGTTCAAGGACAAGGACGCTGAAGCGGCCGCTGGTCCTGAGATTGCCAAGGTGTTCAAGGCTGCCGACGACGCTCGCAAGATGTCGAAGGGCAGCAACGTCCAGGATTGGAACCAGGCAACCAACCTCGTCATCACAGGCAAGGCCGGTGGTCAGATCATGGGTGACTGGGCACAGGGCGAGTTCGCGCTGGCCGGCCAGAAGGCTGGCACCGACTACACTTGCCTTCCGGGCCTCGGCGTGAACGAGATCATCTCCACCGGCGGTGATGCGTTCTACTTCCCGCTGCTCAAGGATGAAGCCAAGTCGAAGGCGCAGGACGTTCTCGCCAAGACGCTTCTCGATCCCAAGACGCAGGTTGCCTTCAACCTGAAGAAGGGCTCGTTGCCCGTTCGCGGCGACGTTGACCTCGCGGCCGCCAACGACTGCATGAAGAAGGGTCTCGACATCCTGTCCAAGGGCAATGTGATCGAAGGCACGGACCAGCTTCTCTCGGCTGACAGCCAGAAGCAGAAAGAAGACCTCTTCTCGGAGTTCTTCGCTAATCCGTCGATGACGCCGGAAGACGCTCAGAAGCGTTTCGCCGAGATCATCGCTTCTGCCGACTGATCGTCGCATTCCGACACTGTAGCGATCCGGCTCCGTCAAACGGAGCCGGATTTCCCGGAACTCCCATCGTGATCCGGGTGCGGCAGTGACCGAGGTTCATTCGCGCGTCCATAGTCGCCGTTCGACCTTGGTATGGGAGTGAAAGAGGGGGCGACCGGCAGACGGTTCGCCGCTCTGGATCACAGATGAATTGCGATTCAGGAGGAGTCACAATGACGGGTCAAGCGAAAGCAGGCCGGCCAAATCAACTACTGCGCAATCTGAATTCGAAGATTGCGTCCATTCCGATGATCCTTACCGCCTTGGTCATTTTCCTCGGCGGCACGGCTTGGACGGTGTTCTACTCATTCACCAATTCGAAGCTCCTTCCGCGGTTGAGCTTCGTGGGCTTCGACCAGTATGAGCGCCTTTGGGCTGCGCCTCGCTGGATCGTTTCCATCCAGAATCTTGCCGTCTACGGCGCTCTCTCGCTCATATTCAGCCTTGTCATCGGCTTTGTGCTGGCGGCGCTGATGGACCAGAAGATCCGGTTCGAGAATACGTTCCGCACGATCTTCCTTTACCCTTTCGCCCTGTCCTTCATCGTGACCGGCCTTGTCTGGCAATGGGTGCTCAATCCTGAGTTCGGCATTCAATCGGTGGTCCGTTCGCTCGGCTGGACGAGCTTCACCTTCGACCCGCTCTATACGCCAAGCATTGTCATCTATGGCATCCTGATTGCCGCTCTCTGGCAGGGGACAGGGCTTGTCATGTGCCTGATGCTCGCCGGTCTGCGCGGTATCGATGAAGACATCTGGAAGGCCGCGCGTGTCGACGGTATCCCGATGTGGAAGACCTATCTCTTCATCGTCATCCCCATGATGCGGCCGGTGTTCATCACGACGCTCGTCATCATCGCCAGCGGCATCGTCAAGGTCTACGACCTCGTCGTAGCGCAGACATCGGGCGGTCCCGGCATCGCGTCGGAAGTGCCGGCAAAATACGTCTACGACTACATGTTCCAGGCGCAGAATCTGGGGCAGGGCTTTGCTGCCTCGACCATGATGCTGATCACCGTTGCGATCATCATCATTCCCTGGGCCTACCTGGAATTCGGAGGGCGTAAACGTGCCTGATGCTATTGCTCTCAACACTGCCGCGTCCGGCAAGTCCGTATCCGGCCCCAGCGGTCCGAAGCCGAAGCGCGTCATTTCTCCGCGCAACATCATGCTCTACGGCACGCTCTTCGTTGCCGCTGCATATTACCTGCTGCCGCTTTACGTGATGATCGTCACGTCGCTGAAGGGCATGCCTGAGATCCGGCTTGGCAACATCTTCTCGCCGCCTGTCGAGATCACCTTCGAGCCTTGGGTAAAAGCCTGGGCAACGGCCTGCACCGGTCTAAACTGCGACGGTCTCTCGCGCGGTTTCTGGAATTCGGTGCGCATCACCGTTCCCTCGGTGGTCGTTTCGATCGCGATTGCCTCGGTGAACGGCTACGCGCTCGCCAACTGGCGCTTTAAGGGATCGGAGCTGTTCTTCGCGATCCTCGTCGTCGGTGCGTTCATTCCCTACCAGGTGATGATCTATCCGATCGTTATCGTGCTGCGTGAACTCGGCATCTACGGAACGCTGACCGGCCTGATCATCGTACACTCGATCTTCGGCATGCCGATCCTGACGCTGCTGTTCCGAAACTACTTCGCATCGCTGCCGCAGGAGCTTTTCAAGGCTGCGCGTATCGACGGGGCGGGGTTCTGGCAGATCTTCTTCAAGATCATGCTGCCCATGTCGCTGCCGATCTTCGTCGTCGCCATGATCCTGCAGGTCACCGGCATCTGGAACGACTTCCTGTTCGGCGTGGTCTTCACCCGTCCGGAATACTATCCGATGACCGTGCAGCTCAACAACATCGTCAATTCTGTCCAGGGCGTGAAGGAATACAACGTCAACATGGCCGCAACGATCCTGACGGGTCTGGTGCCGCTCGTTGTCTACTTCGTATCGGGACGTCTGTTCGTCCGTGGCATCGCCGCCGGCGCAGTGAAAGGCTGATCCATGAATTCGAGCGTTTCCATCAAAGACCTTTCGTTGAATTTCGGCGCTGTCAGCGTTCTCAAGGATCTCAATCTCGAGATCAACGACGGCGAGTTTCTCGTGCTGCTCGGTTCGTCCGGCTGCGGCAAGTCCACCTTGCTCAACTGCATCGCCGGCCTGCTTGACGCTTCCGACGGCCAGATCTTCATCAAGGGCAAGAACGTCACCTGGGAAGAGCCGAAGGACCGCGGCATCGGCATGGTGTTCCAGTCCTACGCGCTTTATCCGCAGATGAGCGTCGAGAAGAACCTGTCCTTCGGCCTGCAGGTCGCCAAGGTGCCGCAGCAGGAGATCGACAAGCGCGTGGCGCGCGCCGCCGAAATCCTGCAGATCCAGCCGCTCCTGAAGCGAAAGCCGGCCGAGCTTTCGGGCGGCCAGCGCCAGCGCGTCGCCATCGGCCGTGCCCTTGTGCGCGATGTGGATGTGTTCCTGTTCGACGAACCGTTGTCGAACCTCGACGCCAAGCTGCGTTCGGAGCTGCGCGTCGAAATCAAGCGCCTGCACCAGTCGCTGAAGAATACGATGATCTACGTGACCCACGACCAGATCGAGGCGCTGACGCTCGCCGATCGTATCGCCATCATGAAGAACGGCATCATCCAGCAGCTTGCCGATCCGACGACGATCTACAACAGGCCGCGCAACCTCTTCGTCGCCGGCTTCATCGGCTCGCCGTCGATGAACTTCCTGCGTGGTGAGATCACGAAGCAGGGAGATCAGACGTTCTTCACCGCCAATGGCGTTAATTTCTCCATCGCTGAGTACGACACGCCGGAAACGCTGCAGGCCGGCCGCAAGGTTATCCTCGGGGTTCGTCCGGAACATGTGAAGGTCAACGAGAACCTCGGTGCCGAGGTTCACGATGCGACTGTTGACATCGAAGAGCCGATGGGCGCCGACAACCTGCTCTGGCTGAAGCACGCCGGCCACACGATGTCGGTGCGTATCAATGGCGCGCGCCGCTTCAATCCCGGCACGGCCGTCAAGCTCGGTTTCGATATGTCGTTGGCGTCGATCTTCGATGCCGAGACCGAGCTGCGCCTTTAGAAACCGCAATGCGGGCGGAGCTCTGGTTCCGCCCGTTCGTCCAATCGGCCATCTGGCCACCAAGTTCGGCTGCGGCTCGCTTGTGCGGGCATTCCCAAGCGCGGCCCGATCAGGATACTGCTATGACATCCTTGCCGACAAACGGGTTCAACCTCGACCTTTCCGGATCGTGGACTCTCAGCTCAGCCGATGGCGAAGTTACGACGGCGATTACACTGCCGGGTGATGTGCACACTGCGCTGCATGCCGCCGAGCTTATTCCGGATCCCTATTTTGGCCGCAACGAGGAAGTCATCCAGTGGGTGGCGCATCGCGACTGGGTTCTTGAGCGCAGTTTCACGCTGTCGGAGCCGGATGGCGACTGGTATCTCGATATTGATTATCTCGATACGGTGGCCGCTGTCTTCATCAACGGCTCGCCGGTCCTGCTCGCGGACAACAGCTTCCGGCGCTACCGGCCTGATGTCGGCGGCCAGCTGAAGGCCGGCGACAACGTTATTCGTATCGTGCTGCACTCGAGCATCGCGGCAGGCGCCGACCGGCAAGCGAGGCAGCCTTTCTATATTCCCTATTCGACAGGTAATTCGCCGATCCCCAACGGCAACATGCTGCGCAAGCCGCAGTGCCATTTCGGCTGGGACTGGAACATCGCCATCGCTCCACTCGGCCTCTACGGGAGGATCGCACTGCGCAAGCTCGAAACGGCTCGCATCGAGCACGTCACGACGCGGCAGGTTCATAACCTCAATGGTTCCGTAAACCTCCAAGTAACCGCGACCCTGTTTGCCAAGAATCCGGGCATCGTGCCCGTGCATTTCTCGCTCGATGGCGAGCGCATTCGTCTCGACGTTGGTGTCGGAGCCGGCGAAACGGTCGTCAATCATGTCTTCGAAATCGAGAAGCCGCGGCTCTGGTGGCCGGCGGGCAGCGGCGAGCAGGCGCTTTATGCGCTGACGGTCGATTTGCCATCGGATGCCGTCACCAAGCAGATCGGTCTTCGCACCGTCGAACTGATCACGACGCCGGATGCTGCTGGCGCCCGTTTTGCGCTGAAGGTGAACGGCCGGGAGATCTTTTGCCGCGGCGCCAACTGGATCCCTGCCGATGCGCTGTTTTCGCTCTCGTCGCCCGAAAAGACCGAGGATCTCTTGCAGTCGGCCAAATCGGCCAACATGAACATGATCCGTGTCTGGGGCGGCGGCTTCTACGAACACGATCATTTCTACGATCTCTGCGACCGGCTTGGCCTCATGGTCTGGCAGGACTTCATGTTCGCCTGCAACCTCTATCCCTCGACCGAAGACTTCCTCGATAACGTTTCGCTCGAAGTTGACTATCAGGTCCGCCGCCTGAACTCGCATCCGTCGATCGCGCTCTGGTGCGGGGACAACGAACTCGTGGGGGCGCTGACCTGGTTCGAGGAATCGCGCAAGGACCGCGACCGCTATCTAGTCTCCTACGATCGCCTGAACCGCGTGATCGAGCAGGCGATGAAGAAGGCAGCCCCTGATGCGATCTGGTGGCCGTCGAGCCCGGCATCCGGCTATCTCGATTTCGGCGATGCCTGGCATGCCGACGGTTCCGGCGACATGCACTACTGGTCGGTCTGGCATGAGAACAAGTCGTTCGACAATTATCGTTCAGTGCGTCCGCGCTTCTGCTCGGAATTCGGTTTCCAATCCTACACGTCGCTGCCCGTCATCAAGACCTATGCCGACGCCAAGGACATGAACGTCGCGTCTCCGGTCATGGAACTGCACCAGAAGAATGCGGGCGGCAACGAGCGTATTGCCGGGACCATGTTCCGCTATTTCCGCTTCCCGAAGGATTTCCCGAACTTCGTCTATCTCAGCCAGATCCAGCAGGGTCTCGCGATCAAGACGGCGGTGGAATACTGGCGGTCGCTGAAGCCGCATTGCATGGGCACGATCTACTGGCAGCTCAACGACACCTGGCCTGTTGCCTCCTGGTCGAGCCTCGATTACGGCGGCCGCTGGAAGGCGATGCACTATCTAGTCAAGCGCTTCTTCCAGCCGGTGGCGGTCGCCGCCATCCCATCGGAAGACGGCAAGCAGATCCGTTTCTCGCTGGTCAACGATACGCTCGCAGAAGTGAGCGTCGACCTGTCGATCTCCGTTATCGACATGAAGGGCGAGCGCAAGCACCTGAAGGATGTGCAGGCGGTCTGTACGCCTGACGCTGCGGTGACGGCCACCAGCATCGACGTGTCGGAGATCCCCGCGGGCACGCTGCTTGCCTGGCGCTTTACCGCATCGAATGGGATGGGCGGCGAGGGGCACTATGTGCACGGCACCTACAAGGCGCTGGAACTCGAGCCGGCGGGCCTGATGGTCACGCACGAATATGTCGAGGAAGACGGCTCCGTCTGCCTCAACGTCACCGCGAAGGGACTTGCGCTCTTCGTGATGATCGAGACCGACACCGACGGCAAGTATTCCGACAATGCCTTCGATTTGGCGGCGGGCGAGACGCGCCGCATCACCTTCACCCCGGCAACGCCGCTCGAGGGCGGCGCGCTACCGGATTTCCGTTTCTACGACCTGCAATCCTGTCAGTCCGTGGATTGATCCTGACTGAAATGTAATGGGCACGAGGCCCGAGGAGGAATGATGACGAAACTGAGTTTCCAGCTTTACAGCGCCCGCAACTTCCAGCCCTATTCGGCGATCTTCGAAAAGCTCGGCAAGGCCGGCTACCAGGAAGTCGAAGGCTTCGGCGGCATCTACGCCGATCTCGACGATGCCGGCCTGAATAGCCTGCGTGCGGAACTGGACAAGAACGGTCTTGTCATGGCGAGCGGCCATTTCAGCCCCGATTTCCTGGACGGCGAAGTCAAGAAGTCGCTGAATATCGCCAAGATCCTCGGCATGGACTCGATCTATGCGCCGCATCTGGCCGCCGAGCAGCGCCCGACCGATGGTGCCGGCTGGCTGGCATTCGGCAAGCGCCTGCAGGAAATGAGCAAGCCGTACAAGGATGCGGGCTACGAGTTCGGCTGGCACAACCACGACTTCGAATTCGTGAAGCTCGCCGACGGTTCGCTCCCGATCGAGCGCATCTTCGAAGGCGCGCCTGACATTTCCTGGGAAGCCGACATCGCCTGGGTCGTTCGCGGCGGTGCGGATCCGTTTGCGTGGATCGAAAAGCTCGGCTCGCGCATCACCTCTGTTCACGTCAAGGACATTGCACCTGCAGGTGAGAACAAGAACGAGGATGGCTGGGCAGACGTCGGCCACGGCACGCTGCCCTGGGCAAAGCTCATTGCGGCTCTCAAGGGCACCAAGACCAAGCATTACGTCGTCGAGCATGACAATCCGGCTGATGTCGATCGCCTGATCACCCGCTCGATCGCATCCTTCAAGACCTACTGAGGCACATCATGACCAAGGAACTTGGCGTCGGCATCATCGGATGCGGCAACATCTCCACCACCTACTTTTCGCTGGCCCCGCTTTTCAAGGGACTCAAGGTTGTGGCTTGCGCGGATATCAACGTGCAGGCTGCCCAGGCACGCGCCGAGGAATACGGCGTCAAGGCGCAGACGATCGACGAGCTCCTCGCCAATGACGAGGTTGACGTCGTCGTCAACCTGACCATCCCGGACGCGCATTTCCCGGTTTCGAAGGCGATCCTCGAAGCCGGCAAGCATGTCTATTCGGAAAAGCCGCTGGTTCTCACCCTCGAGCAGGGTGAGGAGCTGCGTCGCATCGCCAAGCAGAAAAACCTCTCCGTCGGTTGCGCACCTGACACCTTCCTCGGTGGCGCGCATCAGCTCGCCCGCAAGTATATCGACGAAGGCGGCATCGGCCGCGTCACCTCTGGCGCGTGCTACGTCATGAGCCCGGGCATGGAAATGTGGCATCCGAACCCGGACTTCTTCTTCCTGCCGGGCGGCGGCCCGATCCTCGATCTCGGCCCGTACTACATCGCCAACCTGATCAACCTGATAGGACCGGTGAAGCGCGTCGGCGCCATGACGTCCATGGCGTCCGAAACCCGCACAATCACCAGCCAGCCGCGTCATGGCGAAATCATCCCGGTGAAAACGCCGACGACGATCCAGGCGATCCTGGAATTCGTCAGCGGCGCGACTGTCACGCTGACGGCGAGCTGGGACGTCTGGTCTCACCGCCATGCCAACATGGAGCTCTACGGTACCGAGGGCTCCATCTACGTGCCGGATCCGAACTTCTTCGGCGGCGTTGTCGAAGCCAGCGGCACGGACAAGGACATCAAGCCTGTCGAAGGCTGGGAGCATCCGTTCGGCATCTTCAACCAGGAGAGCCCGCAGGGACCGCGCGCCAACTACCGCACTGCCGGTCTTGCCGACATGGCGATGGCGATCATCGAGGGCCGCGATGCCCGTTGCTCGCTCGATCGCACGCTGCACGGCGTCGACGTCATGACGTCGATCCTGAAATCGGGCGAAGAGGGCCGCTTCATCGAGCTGACGACGACCTGCACGCAGCCAGCCGCGCTTGGCATCGAAGAAGCACAGGCGCTCTTGAAGTAAGCGTCCAAAGGACTATGGTCCGGCGCGGGCGACGAGCCCGCGCCTTTTTGCTTAAAGGATCAGAATTATGAGCTGGCAACCGGCTTCCGACCGCTATTCAAAGATGAAGTATAACCGCACGGGCCGTTCCGGCCTGAAGCTGCCGGCCGTTTCGCTCGGCCTCTGGCATAATTTCGGCGGCGACACGCCGCATGACCGCAAGATCGACATGTGCCGCACGGCCTTCGATCTCGGCATCACGCATTTCGACCTCGCCAACAACTACGGCCCGCCTCCCGGCAGCGCCGAAACCGCGTTTGGCGAAATCCTGCGCACGGAATTTTCCGGTCTGCGCGACGAGCTGATCATTTCGTCCAAGGCAGGCTACGACATGTGGCCGGGTCCTTATGGCGAGTGGGGCAGCCGCAAGTATCTGATCGCTTCCTGCGACCAGAGCCTGAAGCGCATGGGCCTCGATTATGTCGACATCTTCTATTCGCACCGCTTCGACCCGGATACGCCGCTGGAGGAAACCTGTGGTGCGCTCGATCATATCGTTCGTTCCGGCCGTGCGCTCTATGTCGGCATTTCGTCCTACAATTCGCAGCGCACCCGCGAGGCCGCTGCCATCCTCAAGGACCTCGGCACGCCGTGCCTGATCCACCAGCCGAGCTATTCCATGCTCAACCGCTGGGTCGAGGACGACAAGCTGCTCGATACGCTTGATGAGGTCGGCATGGGCTCGATCGTGTTCTCGCCGCTGGCGCAGGGCATGCTGACGACGAAGTATCTCGGCGGCATTCCTGGCGATAGCCGTGCGGCGCAGAACCACTTCCTGAAGAAGGACTTCATCCGGCCTCAGATCATCGACAACATCCGCAAGCTCAACGAGATCGCGGAACGCCGCGGCCAGACGCTGGCGCAGATGGCGATCGCCTGGGTGCTGCGAGGGGACCGCGTGACATCAGCGCTGATCGGCGCCAGCCGCTCGTCGCAGATCGTCGATTGCGTCAAGGCGCTCGACAATCTCGACTTCACTGCAGAAGAGCTCAGGGAAATCGATGGCTACGCCCGTGAGGCTGACATCAATCTGTGGGCCAAGTCCGCGGAACGCGAGTAACCTGAGCGCCCGGAACGACCTTCCGGGCGTTTTTTGAATGAGTTTTGATGTACGTGCCGCAAGCTGCGCGCGTATTTCAGGGAGGAGCTTTCACCATGATCCGCAACCCGATCCTGCCGGGCTTCAACCCGGATCCATCCATCTGCCGCGTCGGCGACGACTACTACATCGCCACCTCGACGTTCGAATGGTATCCTGGCGTCCAGATCCATCATTCGCGCGATCTCGTGAACTGGACGCTGGTGCGCCGTCCGCTCGAGCGCCAGTCGCAGCTCGACATGCGCGGCAATCCTGATAGCTGCGGCGTATGGGCTCCCTGTCTTTCCTATGCCGATGGGCTGTTCTGGCTGGTTTATACCGACGTCAAGCGTTTCGACGGCAACTTCAAGGACGCGCACAACTACATCGTGACGTCGCCAACGATCGAGGGCGACTGGTCCGAGCCAGTCTACGTGAATTCCTCCGGTTTCGACCCGTCGCTGTTCCACGATGATGACGGCCGCAAGTGGTTCCTCAACATGCAGTGGAACCACCGGACGGAGAGCTTCGGCGGTGCGCCGAAGTCGCCGGCCTTCGACGGCATCCTGATGCAGGAATGGGACGCAACGACAAAGTCGCTGAAAGGGCCGATCAAGAACATCTTCGCGGGAAGCCCGCTCGGTCTGGTCGAAGGACCGCATCTCTTCAAGCGCAACGGCTACTACTACCTGACGACTGCCGAGGGCGGCACCGGCTACGATCATGCCGTGACGATGGCGCGTTCGCGTACCATCGACGGTCCCTACGAGATGCATCCGAACAAGCACCTCATCACCTCGAAGGATCATCCGGAAGCCGTTCTGCAGCGGGCAGGGCACGGCCAGTATGTCGAGACGCCTGATGGACAGGTCTACCACACGCATCTCTGCGGCCGTCCGATGCCGCCGAAACGCCGCTGCACGCTGGGGCGCGAAACCAGCCTGCAGAAGTGCGTCTGGAAGGAGGATGGTTGGCTCTATCTCGAAAATGGCACCACTGTTCCCGATGTCACCGTGCCGGGACTGGCTGGCGCCGTGCCCGCCGAGAAGCCCATGCGCAGCGAATACAGTTTCGACGGCGGCAGCCTGCCTGCCGACTTCCAGTGGCTGCGTACGCCGAAGCCGGAGCGCATCTTCAACCTGACGGACCGGGCAGGGCACTTGAGACTGATTGCGCGCGAAAGCATCGGCTCGTGGTTCGAACAGTCTCTGGTCGCGCGTCGGCAGGAGCACCACAGCTTCCGGGCGGAAACGGTGGTTGAGTTCGACCCCGACACCTACCAGCAGGTCGCCGGCCTGACCCACTATTACAACAGGCACAAATTCCATGCGATCGGCGTGACCCTGCATGAAAAGCTGGGGCGCTGCGTCACGATCTTTTCCTGCGATGGCGATTACCCGAACAGCCGCCTGAGCTTCCCGGCAGGCAGCGGCGTCGCCATTCCGGCGGGGGGACGCGTGCAGCTTTCCATGGAAATCAGGGACAACGACCTGCAGTTCTTCTGGCAGACGGAAGGCAAGGGGGCGTGGCAGCCAATCGGTCCGGTCCTTGATGCCGGCGTCGTTTCCGATGAAGGTGGGCGTGGCGAGCATGGCTCGTTTACCGGCGCCTTCGCCGGCGTCTTCGCCTTCGATACGTCGGGGCGTGCAAAGACGGCAGATTTCGACTGGTTCAATTACGACGAGCTGTGAAGCGGAGGGCGCAGATGACCGAAATCACCATAGAGCCGATCTCGGACAAACACATCGAGGGCTTTCACCGTGCGCTCGACACAGTTGCCCGCGAGCGGCGCTATTTGACGTTCTTGCAGGCGCCGCCGCTCGAAAGCACGCGCGTCTTCGTCAGAGACATGATCGAAAACGGCCACTCGCAGTTCGTGGCGTTGTCGGATGATGAGGTGATCGGTTGGTGTGACGTTCGTCGTCATTCTCAACCGGTCCATGCGCATGGCGGTGCACTTGGTATGGGGGTACTGCCTGGCTTTCGCGGGCAGGGCCTTGGGGAGCGGTTGATAAGGGCGACAATTGATGATGCACAGCGGAAAGGATTGGCCAGAATCGAGCTCGGTGTTCACGCAGACAATGCCCGCGCCATCCGCCTCTACGAGCGCGTCGGTTTCATCCGCGAGGGAATAGGAACGGATGCAGTGTGCATTGATGGGCGCTTGCTTGACGTCATCCGCATGGCACTGATCCGCCGCTTCTCTAGCGACTAAAACATTAGAATGATTTAATAAGCCATTGTTCTGATTACGGAAATTTAATAAAAATTTCAGTTTCGGTTCATCTTTTTGGGCCTAGGTTCTGGGCGTGTTCAACACAAAGGAACCTCCCAATGAAAAAGCTCACCACCCTCCTTCTCGCCGCTACTGTGATTGCCGCTCCGCTGCTGGCAACGACCGAAGCGAGCGCTCAGGATCATCGTCGGCCGGTCGTTGTGGAGCGCGATGTTCACGTCAAGAAGTATAAGTGGTCGCGCGGCCATCGCATGACGCAGGCCGAGCGCCGCAACATGCGCGATGTGCGAGACTATCATCGCTACCGCCTTTCGGCTCCGCCGCGCGGCTATCGTTGGGTACAGGTCAACAACGACTTCCTGCTCATCGGCTCGGTCAACGGCGTGATCGCGAATATCGTCATTCGCTAAGCACAACACTTGATATCTGGAAGGGCGGCTTGAATGCCGCCCTTCTGATTCAATCGGGCGCCTGTTTGCGCAGGAGCCGCTGCATCGCGGCGCCTAGCCGAGCAATGGCGCCTGTTTCGACTTCCGCTTGTCGCGGTGCAGCCAATCCCTCGATCGGCGGCAGAGTGTCGCATTCCTCGCAGTGACAGCGATAGGGTTTCGGAGCTTGCGCCGTCACGCCACGCGCTCTCCCCAACTCGCGAAGGGATCAGGCAACCCGCGCCACTTTTCAGGCGCAAAGGTCTCCTCTGGCACAAGGCAGGCGTCGAGCTGCCTCCTTATCCAATCCTCATCCATCGGATCGCTGCCTATGAAGACGATCTCCTGCCGGCGGTCGCCCCAGACGGGGTCGAGATAGGGCGATATGGCCGTCAGGAAGCGTTGATCGTCAGGCCATCGCTCGCGCGGCACCGACGACCACCAGAGCCCCATCTTGCCTGTCCGCAGCAGCGCTCCGGCCTGGCTGACTTCTCCGACGTGATGCGGGCGCGTCGCCAGCCAGAAGAAGCCCTTCGCCCTGACGACCCCGGGCCAAGTGGTATCGAAGAAGCGCTGCAGCTTGGCCGGTTCGAAGGGCCGCTTTTCCCGATAGACGAATGAGCGGATGCCGTATTCCTCGGTCTCCGGCACATGGTCGGAAAAGCCATGCAACTCCTTGTACCAGAGGGGATGCGTTTCGGCGTGATCGATGTCAAAGCGTCCCGTTCCCAGCACGTCGCCAAGGTCTACCCGGCCGAAGTCGGTTTCGACAAGTCTGGCATCGGGATTGAGTCCGACGATGATCTGGCGAGCCGCCTGGCGTTCAGCCGACGTCGCAGTGCCGATCTTGTTGAGGACGATCACATCGGCGAATTCTATCTGCTCAACCAGCAGGTCGATGATCGTCCTGACGTCGCCATCGCCTGCTGTTTCGCCGCGATCGGCCAGAAAGTCCGCAGACGCATAGTTCGAGAGCAGGTTGGCGGCGTCGACCACCGTGACCATGGTATCGAGCCTTGCGATGTCGGAGAGGCTTTCGCCGTTCTCGTCGCGGAACTCGAAGGTCGTCGCGACCGGCAGCGGCTCGGCAATTCCCGTCGATTCGATCAGGAGGTAATCGAAGCGTCCCTGTTCCGCCAGGTGGCGGACTTCCTTCAGCAGATCGTCACGCAGCGTGCAGCAGATGCAGCCGTTGGTCATCTCCACCAGTTGTTCGTCGGTTCGTGACAGGTTCGCGCCACCGTCGCGCACCAGAGCCGCGTCGATGTTTACCTCGCTCATGTCGTTGACAATGACCGCGACGCGCAAACCCTGCCGGTTTCCAAGGATGTGATTGAGCAGCGTTGTCTTGCCGGCGCCGAGAAAGCCCGACAGCACCGTTACGGGAAGCTTCTTATCCACTTAATATCTCCATTATGTTATACCATTACATATGGCGTGCTGAAAAAGGCGGACTGCTAGGTCCGCCTTTGCCGCCTTTCAGCTTTCCCGCGAAAGGCAATCCTTCATGCTGTTGGCTAGGCCACGCATGAGGTTGAAATAGAGGTCCGGCCCGGCATCGAGCGTGGCGGCCTCGGGATCGAGGACGCCGGCCTTGGCCTTGGTTCCCTCGATCACGACATCGACCAGTCGCGGCTGGAACTGGGGTTCGGCGAAGACGCAGGTGGCGCCGAGTTCACCGACCTTCTTGTGGATCTCCGCAATGCGTTCCGCGCCGGGGATCGTTTCGGGGCTGACGGTGATCGAGCCGGCGACCCGCACATGATAACGGTTCTCGAAATACTGGTAGGCGTCGTGGAAGACGATGAACGGCTTGTCCTTGACCGGTGACACGATGCCTGAAATTTCCGTGTCCAGCGCGTCAAGCTTGTCGTCCAACGTCTTGGCGTTGGCCTGGTAGGTGAGGGCATTCGCGGGGTCGGCAGCGACGAGGGTGGTGGTGATCTCGGCAGCCATCGCTTTGGCATTTTGCGGATCAAGCCAGAGATGGGTGTCGAATGCACCATGATCGTGGTCATGATCGGCGTCTGCATGGGCATGGTCGTGTCCATCGCCGTCATGATGATCTTCACCGTCGTGGTCGCCGTCATCGTGGGGTTCGAAGGCGCCGCCTTCGCGGAACTTGAGCTTCGTGAGACCGGGCGCCTTGTCGAGCTCGGCGACGACGGCGTCTGATCCGATGGCTTCCAGAGGCTTCTCAAGGAATGCCTCGAGGCCCGGGCCGACCCAGAACACCACCTTGGCGTTCTGCAGCGCCCGCGCGTTCGACGGCTTCATATTGTAGGTGTGCGGAGAGGCGGCGCCATCGACGATCAGTTCCGGGGTGCCGACACCCTGCATGATCGCCGATACCAGCGAATGAACAGGCTTGATCGAGGTGACCACGACAGGCGCATCCGCCGTTCTACCCGCATCGGCAAAGAAGATGGCAGGGACTGCGAGGGTAAGGGCCATCGCGAATTTCATCGGTGTACTCCGCTTGAATTGCAATTGTAATGTTATTACATCAATTGCGTTATGCTATAACGTGTGCGATAGCAAGTCGCAACAGCACATTCGGAAAAATGATGTTCTCTCCCGCAAATTCCGAAGCGAAGCCATTGGTCTCGCTTTCCAATGTCGGCGTTCGCAGAAACGGCCGCTGGCTCGTCCGCGGTGTGGACTTCGCCGTCTCGCGCGGCGAGATCGTCACGCTGATCGGTCCCAATGGTTCAGGAAAATCGACGACCGTGAAGACGGCTATCGGCGTGCTGAAGCCGGATGAGGGCAGGGTGGAGCGAGCCGCTGGCCTGAAGGTCGGCTATGTGCCGCAGAAGCTGGCGATCGACTGGACGTTGCCGCTTACCGTGCGCCGGTTGATGACGCTGACCGGGCCTCTGTCCGACGCCGATATGGCGGCTGCTCTCGACGCGGTTGGACTGTCGCACATGCTCGGTGCCGAAGTGCAGCATTTGTCCGGCGGCGAGTTTCAGCGAGCCTTGATGGCGCGCGCCATCGCCCGCAAGCCCGATCTGCTCGTGCTCGACGAACCTGTGCAGGGTGTCGATTTTTCCGGCGAGATAGCGATTTACGACCTGATCCAGTCGATCCGCAACACGACTGGCTGCGGCATCCTGCTGATCTCGCACGACCTGCATGTGGTCATGGCGGCGACGGACACCGTGATCTGCCTCAACGGCCATGTCTGCTGCCGCGGCACACCGCAGGCGGTGACTCAGAGCGCGGAATATGTCCGCCTGTTCGGTAGCCGTGCGGCGCAGGCGCTCGCGGTCTATAGCCATCATCACGACCATACGCATCTGCCGGATGGCCGGGTGCTGCATTCCGACGGTTCCGTCACCGATCATTGCCACCCCGACGATGGCCACCATCATGCCCACGATGGGCACGACCACGCCGGGCATGACCATGCCGGCCATAGCCACGACCACAGCCATGCCGGCGGCGATCATCATCATCACGATCACGGCCACGATCACAAGCAGCCCGCAGGAGAGCGCCATGTTTGACGATTTCTTCGTCCGCGCGATCCTTGCCGGTGTCGGGCTTGCGCTGACAACCGGCCCTCTCGGCTGCTTCATTATCTGGCGGCGCATGGCCTATTTCGGTGACACGATCGCCCATTCAGCGCTGCTCGGTGTCGCGCTGTCGCTCTTGCTGCAGTTCAACCTGACGCTTGCGGTGTTCCTCGTGGCGGCGACGGTTTCGATCCTCCTGCTGTTCTTGCAGAAACGCCAGGCGCTGTCCGCGGATGCGCTGCTCGGTATCCTCTCGCATGCAACGCTGGCGATCGGCCTTGTCATGGTCGCCTTCATGAGCTGGGTCCGCATCGATCTCATTGCCTTCCTGTTCGGCGACATCCTTGCGGTCTCGAAGACGGATATTGTTATGATCTGGGGTGGCGGCATTCTCGTGCTGGCGGCGATCGCCTGGCTCTGGCGGCCGCTTCTCGCCTCGACGGTCAATCCCGAGCTTGCCGAGGCCGAGGGCCTGCAGCCGGAGCGGGCGCGGCTCTTCTTCATGCTGCTGATGGCCGTCGTCATCGCGATCGCCATGAAGATCGTCGGAATCATGCTGATCACCTCGCTGCTGATCATCCCGGCTGCCGCTGCCCGGCGTTTTGCCTCGACACCGGAGGTGATGGCCGTCTTCGCCTCTCTGATCGGTGCCGTCGCGGTTGTCGGCGGGCTGTTCGGCTCGCTGACCTACGATACGCCCTCCGGCCCGTCGATCGTCGTCGCGGCCCTGATCCTCTTCATTCTGAGCCTGCTGCCGAAGCGCGGGCGCGGGCAGGTCCCGGAAGGACAACGTTGATGAATGCACCTGCTTTGACCAAGAACCAGGCTCTCGTTTTCGAGGTTCTCGAAAAGGCGGACGGACCGCTCAGCGCCTACACGATCCTCGACAAGCTGCGCGATCACGGTTTTCGCGCGCCGCTGCAGGTCTACCGGGCTTTGGAGAAGCTGCTTGAATATGGCGTCGTGCACCGGCTCGAAAGCATCAACGCCTTCGTTGCCTGCGCGCATCCCGATCAGAACTGCCACAGCCACGGCATCGTCGCCTTCGCGATCTGCGAGAGCTGCGGGCATGTGATGGAATTCCACGATCACGAGGTCGATCACCGCCTGATGAACTGGACGCGCGGCAAGAAGTTCAAGGCGGAGAAGACTACGATCGAGATTCGCGGACTGTGTGAGGCGTGCGCGGCTTAGTTTGATGCCACGCTCATACAACCGACTTCTCTTTATGATTGTGTATAATTGCAAATGTAATTATTGATTGTGTTTTTGGCTGGTTTATGATGTGCGGCAGGGCTGGGGACCGCGCATATGCCGAAACTTCATGGATTGTTGCTGATACTGACCATTTCGCTTGGCGGGTGCTCCGTCTTTGCGCCGGCCTATAATGAGGCCGTCTATTCCAAGCTCGACGGCGCGCATTCGAGCCTGACGAAGATCGAGACCACGTTGGAGACAAAGGCGCCGCAACGTGCGCGCTATCGCGACGTGGAGCCATACTACATTGAGGCTCTTGCGATGGTGAAGGACGCGAGCGACATCGCCGGGCAGCGCCCGGCGTATCTCCGGGGCAAACCATCGGCACACGCTGCCCAACTCTTGGTCAACAACATCGAACGCTGCCGGCAGTCCATCGAAATCTCGCGAGCCGCTTTCGAAGAGAATGGCCAGCAGGCCAACGAGGCGGACAATGTTTCGATCGTGCGAAATACGTGCGGGATCGCCAAGACGATGGAAGGCTCATTGAAGTAGAGGGGAAGCACCCATGCCTGTTGACGGGACTTTTGCACCAAAATCTGCCGAAGAACTGCTTGAGGGATTGTTGTCCGTCGCTGCCGGGACGGCAAAGAAGCAATGGACCGCCATTCGCGACGAGATGACTTATCAGCTGGGCTTTATTGCGCAGAAGACCGCCAAGGTCATGGCGCAGCTTGCGGCCAAGACGATCACCGTGAAGGCCGCGGACCTGACACTGCATCTGCTCGAACTCAATCTGAACAGCGCGCTGGCCGAGTTCGAGTTTCTCCTCTACAGCGCGGCACAGAAGATCCTGACCGCCGTTTTCGATCTCGTGAAGACGGCCGTCAAGAACGTGACCGGCATCGGCCTGCTGTTCTGACTTTCACAGAGGGCGCAGGTCCCGTGCGAAACGCTGCCAGTTGCCGACATATTTCTCGGCCGAGCGGCGAAGACCCTCAATCGCTGCATCGTCGAGCGTGCGGATAACCCGCGCGGGTGAGCCGACGATCAGCGAATTGTCGGGGAATTCCTTGCCTTCGGTGATCAGTGCATTGGCGCCGACCAGGCAGTTGCGGCCGATCTTGGCGCCGTTCAATACCGTGGCTCCCATTCCGATCAAGGAATTGTCGCCGACCGTGCAGCCGTGGACGATAGCGTGATGGCCGATAGTGCAGCCTTCACCGATCGTCACGGGAAAGCCCGGATCCGTATGCAGCATCGCGCCTTCCTGGATGTTCGTCGCCTTGCCAACGGTTATCGGCTCGTTGTCGCCGCGCAGAACCGAGCCGAACCATATGCCGACGTTTTCACCGACCGTCACCGCGCCGATCACATGCGCATCTGGCGCGATCCAATAGGTGCCTGATGGCGGCAGGTCCGGCGTCAGTCCGCCAAGCGCGTAGGTGGGCATGGTGTTCCTCTCAGGCTACCTTGACGGACAGCGTGGCGATGCCGTCGATGCCGCAATCGACGGCATCGCCTTTTTTCACCGCACCGACACCGGCGGGCGTTCCCGTCATGATCACATCGCCAGGCGCCAGGATAAAGAGCTTCGACAGTTCGGCGATAATCTCCGGTACTTTCCAGATCATCTGGTTGAGGTCGCCGTCCTGGACGCGTTTGCCGTTCAGCTCCAGCCAGATCCGCCCGGCCGAGGGATGTCCGAGCTTGGCTGCCGGAACGATCGGCGACACGGGCGCGGAATATTCGAAGGCCTTGGCGATCTCCCAGGGGCGGCCGAGCTTCTTCGCCTCGGCCTGCAGGTCGCGACGGGTGAAATCGATGCCGACGGCGTAGCCGTAGATACAGTCGAGCGCCTTTTCAGCCGGGATATCCTGTCCGCCGGCTTTGAGCGCCAGCACGCATTCGACCTCGAAATGGACGTCGCTTGAGAGCGGCGGGTAGGGGAAATCCTTACCTGCTGGTAGCAGGTTGTCGGCATTCTTCTGGAAGAAGAAGGGCGGCTCGCGTGAGGGGTCATGGCCCATCTCGATCGCATGGTCGGCATAATTGCGTCCGACGCAATAGACGCGACGGACGGGAAAGGACTCGGCGGTGCCTTCGACGGGAAGCAGGACGGGTTGCGGAAGCGGGATGACGGTAGCGGGAAGGGACATTGCACGCTCTTGCTGTTCTTGAGTCCCCGTGATCTTAGACGGAAAGCAACCGCGGGGGGAAGTCGGTTCGGCAGGGCGCGTGGAAACGTCGCCCTTCCATACCGGCATTGCTGCCCTGCATCCGGCAAACTGGCGTTTTTCCTGCCTTTGCGCTATGAGCGCCGCATGACGACATCCAACTTCTATGCCGAGGCCCTTAGAACTGGTCGGCCGATCTTTGCCGTTGCGCCGATGATCGACTGGACGGATCGCCATTGCCGCTATTTCCACCGGCAGATCAGCCGCAATGCGCTGCTCTATACGGAAATGGTCGTCGCCGATGCGATCATCCATGGTCCACGCGAACGCCTGCTGTCCTTCGATGCGGCGGAGCATCCGGTGGCGCTGCAGCTCGGCGGGTCGGATCCGGCCAAGCTTGCGGAAGCGGTGCGGATTGCTGCGCCCTACGGCTATGACGAGATCAACCTGAATGTCGGCTGTCCCTCGGATCGAGTGCAGTCTGGGACTTTCGGCGCGTGCCTGATGCTGACGCCAGAGACGGTGGCAGAGTGCGTGAGAGCGATGAAGGCGGTGGCCGATGTTCCCGTAACGGTGAAGTGCCGGATTGGGGTCGACGAGCAGGATCCCGAGGTCGCTTTGCCCGGTCTTCTCGACCGGGTGCTTGATGCCGGGGCCGACGCGGTGTGGATCCATGCACGCAAGGCCTGGCTGAAGGGCCTGTCCCCGAAGGAAAACCGCGAGATCCCGCCGCTCGATTACGAGATCGTCTACCGCACGAAGCAGGCACGGCCGGATGTCTTCATCGGCATCAACGGCGGCATCCAGACGCTCGACGAGGCGGCCGGGCATCTGAACCACGTCGACGGCATCATGCTCGGGCGCGCGGCCTACCAGAACGCCGCCATTCTCGCCGATGTCGACCCTCGCTTCTACGGCGGGTCGGCGGAGGCGGCAGACTGGGGCGCGATCCGTGACCGGATGATGGCCTATGCCGAGCGCCATATCGCTAGCGGCGGGCGGCTGCAGCAGGTGGCGCGGCATATGGTCGGACTGTTCACCGGGCTGCCCGGCGCGCGGCGCTATCGGCAGATCCTCTCGACCGATGCGGTGAAGACGGGAGCCGGGCCCGAGGTGATCGCAGCCGCCTTTGCCGCGGTGGATTTCGACAGCGCGCGGGAAGCGGTCGGCGCGTAGCGGCCATACCCCAAACGAAAACGGCGCCCCTTGCGGAGCGCCGTTGCCATTTCTGCCGAAGCAGAAAACGGATTAGTTAGCCGAGATGTTGACGGCCTTCGGGCCCTTGCCCATGCGGTCCGGCTCGGTGTCGAAGGTAACCTGCTGGCCTTCGCGCAGCGACTGGATGCCCGAAGCCTGCAGCGCGGAGATGTGGACGAAAACGTCCTTCGCGCCGCCTTCCGGCGTGATGAAACCAAAACCCTTGTCCTGGTTGAAGAATTTTACGGTGCCCTTGGTGGCCATTGGGATAGGTCCTTTTCCCTGTAGTCTTTCTGGTATCCACTCCCCCGAGAGGAAATGGACGGCTTTCGCTTTCGCGCTCCCTCATCAAAATTCAGCGCGCGAAGGGTCAGTCGAGTAGTTCACGAACGGGGAAAGAACGTCTACGCACGCAGGTGTCCCCCACGCTGCCTTCCTCGCGGAAGGCGTTACCACATCAGTCCAGTCACCGGCATGCAAATGCCCGAGAGCCGCATTTGGTGACAGCATTCGAGGCAAAAGGCAAGCGGCAATATTGTGGCACGCGATTCTGCCGGCCGGGAATAGCCAAAGATTCAGACACTTGACGAATGGTAAGCATTCACAAGCGTTGCTGTGCCGTTCCCGGAAACTGTCCCGTAACGGCACCACCCGTCGCGCGCCAGGCACTGCGAGGGTCGGAGGTCGGCGCTGCGTCAAGTCGTGACATCCCGACGCGCGTAATGCTTTTGCATGCGTTTCGATTGGCGCCGGACGGCTGTATGTTAGCATTTGCTGCATGAGTATTTTCGTACATGGCGGCCTGCATTTCATCGCATTCATCGTCGATCCAAAGTGAGAGCGTCTGATATGGATGCGTTTTCCGATCGAAATTGCGTTGTCATTACCGACATGGGCCAGATGGCGGCTCTGGAAGCTGAGTGGAATGCGCTGTGGCGGAAGGCGAAGGGCTCCTTTCACCAAAGCTATTCCTTTGCCCTCCACAGCTGGAACGAAATCGCGGCGCCCGGCGGGCGTTCGCTCTTTTGCATCGTCATCCGTGAGCGGGGGAGGCTGGTTCTGGTCTTTCCGCTGGTACGGTATCGCAAAGGCCCATGCCGGATGATCCGTCCTCTCGGCCCGAATGCCTCCGAAACCACCGATATGCTCGTCGATCCCGACTGCGATGCCGAGACGTATGCGCGGATGGCCTGGCGGGCCGTGGAGGACCTGTCGAAGGCCGATATCGTCCACATGCCGTTCGTCAGGGCGGGATCGGTGCTCGATCGGTTGATCCGCTGCGGCCGCAGCGTCGGCGAGGCCGATGTCGCGCCCTTTGCCGACCTGCAGGACCAGACTGACGTGAGCGTCCGGCGAAGGCATTTTCGAGTGTCGAGAGCTATTGGCCCCGTTTCATCTCATCGGCCATGACGCGGTCGATCATGTCGGGATCGCATTGTGTGTCGACGAGGAACTCGCGGATACCG
>NZ_JAEUAT010000002.1 GCF_019511525.1 Rhizobium cauense
CTCCCGAGGAGGATTGAGCCCCGCTGCCATTGTCGTCGGCAAAATCGGCCGGCGCAGTGGATTTGATGACCTTGTTGGCGCTGTAGGGAATAACGCTTGCGTTCGGCAGATCGCCCTCGGCCTTTTGACAGGTGTAGCGGGTGCTGCCGCCGTTGCGGATCAAGGTGTTGCCGCCCTTGCTGCGCACGAAAACCATACCGTGGCCGACCAACCTGGTGCTCCTCTTGCCCAGCTTCTCGCTCTTCATCTGAAAGAAAGTGCCGTTGACGCTGATCACGGACCTCTCCCAGTAGACGTCGACCGCAGGGCTGCCGCCGCACTTCTGGTATGCCTCTGCGGCCCCCGAAGTCAGGGCGATAGCGGTTACCGACACTACGACGAACAGGCGCATAAGTGCCCCCAGGTTCTGGTTGCCACCGGTGGCTGGTCTCGCACGTCCGGCGCTCAAGGCTGCAATCAGAGCTTGACCGCTTTGAAACGAAATACAATTCGGAAATAGGAGGTAAGCTGGTCGCCCCCTGGCCAGTCAGGGCTCGCCCCGCAGCCATACCCTCAGGGCACGACTGCGTTTCCATATAAGCATAACGGCGCCACATTTGCGGGCGTATACAAGGATATTCAATCCCCATTGGCATCACGCCATACCATATCGCGGCCATCGCTTCCGCGCCGGCCACGCCATTGCGAGTGATCCCTGACGATGTCGGATCAGATCTACCAGGCGGCTGCCATCGGGCGCCCCAAGCCGAACTTCCGCGTCATAGCGATGATCGTTGCGAGCGCCATGTTCATGGAGCAGCTCGACGCCACCGTGTTGGCAACAGCGCTGCCGACCATGGCGCGCGACTTCGGCGTCAGCGCCCCGTCGATGAGCATCGCGCTGACCTCCTACCTCCTCAGTCTCGCGATCTTCATTCCGGCTAGCGGCCTGATTGCCGATCGCTTCGGCTCGCGCACCGTCTTCCGCTCGGCGATTGCGGTGTTCGTCACGGGTTCCATCTTCTGCGCACTGTCACCCAACCTCCTCTGTCTCGTGCTGGCGCGACTGCTGCAGGGGCTTGGCGGGGCGATGATGCTGCCGGTCGGGCGCCTCGTGCTGCTGCGCAGCGTCTCCCGCAAGGACATGGTCAACGCCATGTCGTGGCTGCTGGTGCCGGCGCTGATTGGCCCGATCCTCGGCCCACCGGTCGGGGGCCTGATCGTCACCTATCTCGACTGGCGCTGGATCTTCTACATCAACGTACCGATCGGCATCATCGGCTTCACCCTGGTCTCGATCTTTATCGAAGACTCCAAGGGCGAGGCGAAGCGCCCGTTCGATACGATCGGTTTCATCCTCTCCGGCATCGCGCTCGGTTCCCTGCTGTTCGGTTTCGAAAGCTCCAGCCGACCGGGCGAGGGCGCCTTCTCGCTGTTCCTGATCGCCGTCGGCCTGCTCTTCGGCGTCGCCTATCTCAGGCACGCCCGCCGCCATCCGTCGCCGATCATGGATTTCTCGCTGATGAAGGTGCCGAGCTTCGGCACGTCAGTGATCGCCGGTTCGCTGACCCGCATCACGCAGGGCGCGCAGCCCTTCCTGCTGCCGCTCTATTTCCAGCTTGGCTTCGGCCTGTCTGCGGCCAAGGCCGGTCAGCTCGTCACCGCCGCAGCTCTTGGCTCGATGGCGATGAAGGCGGTAGCACCTCGCGTGCTGCGCCGTTTCGGTTTCCGCAACGCACTGGTCGCCAACGGCGTCATCGCCACGTTCGGCTACGCGCTTTGCGCAGCCTTCCGACCCGACTGGCCGTTGGCGTTGATCTTCGCAATCCTCGTCATGTGCGGCTTCTTCATGTCGTTTCAGTTCACGGCCTACAACACGGTCGCCTACGACGAGATCGACCGTGACCGCATGAGCTCGGCGACCAGCTTCTACACGACGTTCCAGCAGCTGATGCTGTCGCTCGGCATCTGCATTGGCGCGCTGGCGCTGCACACGTCGATGACGGTCAACGGCAGCGAGACGCCGCAACTGCACGATTTCTCCGCCGCCTTCCTCTTCGTCACGGCGATCTCGATCACCGCGACGTTCTGGAACCTGCGCTTTTCCAGGAGCGCCGGCGCCGACATCAGCGGCCATGATGCCGGCAAGCCTGCGCACGCCGCAGAGCACTGACCGTCAGGCGGCCACCGCGGGTAGGCACGCCGCGCAGATGGCGGCTACATGCCGATGATCCGTGCCGCAGCAGCCGCCGACGATCCGGATCTGCGGCATTTTCTGCATCAGCTGCCGGTAGCGTTGTCCGAGATCGACGGGATCGCCGGCATCCAGCGTCTCGCTCTCATCGAGCTCCGCATGGCTCATGCTCGAGGCATTTGCCCGAAGGCCGTAGATACGCTTCGTCCACTCGGCGCGGTGATCGAGCGCCTCGGCGAAATGCGTCGGATGGGCACAATTGATCATGTAGTAGACCGGAGATCCGCCGGTCGCCGCGTCTGTCGTCTCGATTGCCTCCTGCAGGCTGTGCCCGCTCACCAGCTTGCCGTCGGTCTCGACCGTAAAAGCGATCGAGCACGGCATGCCATGGGCCTGGGCCGCCCGCGCGACACCGATCGCCTCGTCGACGGTGTTCAGCGTGACGGCGGAGATCATGTCCGCATCGCTCTCGGCAAAGCTGCCGATCTGGACGCTGTGATAGTCCTTGGCCTCAGTCGCGTTCATCCGGCCGGCCTTGTAGCCATCGCCGCGTGGCCCCATCGCGCCGCTGAGCACGATCGGCCGCCCCGGCTCCTCGTGCCGCTCGCGCAAGCCCGCAAGCAGGGCCATGCTTTGAACGTTTGCGTCATGCAGCGCCTCCGGCGTGTAGCCGAGCTTCTCCGCCCAATCCGGGCTCGCCCGCCATGTCGGGCTGTCGAGGATGAAGCCGGCGCCATGCTTGCGGGCAATGTCGAGGTAGCGGCGATAGTAGGCGCGCAGCCGGTCGCGGCCCTCTTCTGACGCCATCATCACGAAAGACGCGAAATGCGGAAGCTGCAGTCCGTCGTGAAAGATGAAGGTCGTTTCCATGCCGCCGTCGGTGACGAATGTGCCGCCCTTGAGCTGCGGCAGGCTATGTCTGTACTTGGCCATGACGATCCCCCTGTTTCGGGGCCCTCTATTTGCGAGCAATTCTCATGAACAAGTTCTCCGCTTCCGGGCTGCGAAACTAGCCGACTTGCGGTATAGTTTGGCATCGCATGACGTTTGTCTTTGATTTCAACCGCTTCCGTGGAGCGGTTGACGAGACGGCATCCATCGAGATCAGAGCGGGCGGACGAAAACCGTACCGGCGGTACAGGGGATCTAATGCGCAAGGGAGAGGAGACAAGAACCCGCATCCTGGATGTGGCCGAAGCCGCGGTCCTGCAGAAGGGCTTCGGTGGCACCTCGATCGAAGAGCTGATCGCCGAGACCGGCATCACCAAGAGCGGCTTCTTCTACCATTTCCGGGACAAGAACGCGCTCGCCAAGGCGCTGCTCGAGCGCTACATCGAAAACGACGAACGCATCTACGACGAGATCTTCAGCCGCGCCCGCGAACTCGCCGACGATCCGCTGCAATCCTTCCTGCTCGGCTTGAAGCTGCTCGCAGAACTGCTGTCAGACCTTCCGAACGGCCACCCCGGCTGCCTCGTCGCCACCGTCTGCTACTATGAGCGCCTGTTCGACCGCGACATCCAGGAAACCAACAAGCAGGCGGTGCTCGCCTGGCGCCGGCGCTTCCGCGGCATGTTCGAGGAGATCATGGTGGTCTACACGCCGCGCGAACCGATCGAGATCGACCAGCTGGCCGACATGGTCTCGACGGTGCTGGAGGGCGGCATCGTGCTATCGAAGGCGCTGAAGGAACCGCAAGGGCTTGCCGATCAGGTGCTGGTGCTGCGCAGCTTCGTGAAGCTCCTGTTCCAACCACCGATCGTCCGCCAGTGAGCGGAGCAATTGTCCGCCAGCCTCTGCAATGCTAGGGTCGACCTGTCGTGGAGCGCTAAATGAACGAGAAAACCAACGTCGAGCTGACAAAATCGCAGGCTGACCGGATGCGCCAATTGGTGCAAGCCGGAGAGTATCGCAATGTCGACGAAATCCTCTCCGAGGCCGTGACCGAGTGGTTGGCCCGTCATGAGGGCGACGACACGGCTGTACTGAAACGTCTTTGGGACGAAGGGATCGCGAGTGGCCAAGCCAACTCCGTGGACCTCGATTCACTACGGATCGAGGCCAGGAACCGGCTCAAGGCCCAGACGCGTGGTTGCTGAAATCAGGTGGACGCCGCAGGCGCGTCAGGATCTACTCGACATCTATGTTGCAATCGGCCTGCATCAGCCAAACGCGGCGGAGCGATACTTCAGCCTGATCGAGGAAAAGGCAGGACGCCTCGCTGAACAGCCAAGGCTTGGCCCGCGCCGTTCAGATATCTCCGATGATGCCCGAATGTTGGTCGCCGCGCCTTTCGTTCTTTTGTATCGAACGGTCCCGAATGCCGATGAAGGGCCGGTAGAAGTCGTTGAGGTCGTGCGTATCATCGATGGTCGCAGGGACTTGAATGCACTCCTGCTGCTCTAGCCGCCGTCCTCCATCGCACCTGCCATTTCGGCGAGCTTGCGCACGGTGTTGAGGTTGCGCGTCGTTCCCGGCTTCAAAGCCGGCAGCTTGAGCTTAGATTTGCCGGAACCGATAGGGAAGTGGACATAGATTTCGCGCCCGGCGAGAACCGCCTCTTCGCCATCGGGCGCGACCATCCTGTCCAGAGCGTCATCGGGCGCTGCTTCCGGCAGGAAGCTCACGAGGAGATAGTTGGGCTTTGCGTCAGGAAACGGCGCGTTGGCGACAATCGCTTCCAGCTCCTTGCGGCTGCGCAGCATCACGCCGGGTTTCTTGCCGAGCAGCTTTCCGAGTGCGTCGTCCAGCTTTTGCTCGACGTCGGCTTCCGCTTCGTCGGCGCGAAACAGCACGTTGCCGCTCTGGATGTAAGTCTTCACGTCGCTGAAGCCGAGCCCTTCGCAGACCGCCTTCAGCTCCGCCATGGGCAGCTTGCCCGTGCCGCCGACATTGATCGCCCTCAGGAGCGCCACATAGACCGTCACGGGCTCCTCCCAGCCGTTACATCTTGCCCGCGACCTTGATCGCGAAGGCATATTCGAAGGCGATTTCCTCGAGGCGCTGGAAGCGGCCCGAGGCGCCGCCGTGGCCGGCATCCATGTTGGTCTTCAACAGGATCGGCGCGGAACCCGTCGTCTTTTCGCGCAGCCGTGCCACCCACTTTGCCGGCTCCCAATAGGTGACGCGCGGATCGGTGAGGCCACCGAGCGCCAGGATCGGCGGATAGGCCTTGGCGTCGACATTGTCGTAGGGCGAATAGGCGGCGATGTGGTCGTAGTCTTCCTTGCTCTCGATCGGGTTGCCCCATTCTGGCCATTCCGGCGGGGTGAGCGGCAGCGTGTCATCGAGCATGGTGTTCAGCACATCGACGAAAGGAACGGCGGCGATCAGTCCGGCGAACTTTTCCGGCGCCATGTTGGCAACGGCGCCCATCAGCATGCCGCCGGCCGAGCCGCCCTCGGCGATGATGTTGGCGTAGGAGGTGAACTTTTCCTGATTCAGATAGTCAGCGGCTGATATGAAGTCCTTGAACGTGTTGGTCTTCTTTTCCATCTTGCCGTCTTCGTACCAGGCAAAGCCCTTGTCCTTGCCGCCGCGGATATGGGCGATGGCATAGACGAAACCACGATCGGCGAGCGACAGGCAGTTGGTGTTGAAGCCGGCCGGAATGGTGATACCGTAGGCGCCATAGCCGTAGAGCAAGCAGGGCGCGGAGCCGTCGAGCGGCGTATCCTTGCGATAGAGCAGCGACACCGGCACCTCAACGCCATCCCAGGCTGGCGCGAAGACGCGACGGGTGACGTAATCATCCGGATTGTGGCCTGAGGGCACTTCCTGGGTCTTCAACAGCGTGCGATCGCGCGTCACCATGTTGTAGTCGTAGAGTTGCGACGGTGTCGTCATCGAGGAGTAGGAGAAGCGGATGACGTCGCTGTCGTATTCCGCGGCACCCTGCAGCCCGAGCGAATAGGCCTCTTCGGCAAAGGCGATGGCATGTTCCTCGCCAGTGCGTCGGTCGCGGATCATGATCTGCGGCAGGCCATCCTTGCGCTCCAGCCATAGCAGGTGGCGGGCATAGGCCATGTGGCTGATGATCAATGTTCCCGGCTTGTGCGGCACGACCTCGCGCCAGTTCGCCTTGCCCGGGTTTTCAACCGGCGCTTCCATGATCTTGAAATCCTTGGCGTCGCCGTCGTTCGTCAGGACGTAGAAGACGTCGCCGCCTTCCGTCATCGAGTATTCGATGCCTTCCTCGCGCTCGGCCACCAGCTTCGGCTCCGCCGTCAGGTCCTTCGTGGAAAGCAGGCGGTATTCCGAGGTCTCGTGGTCGTGGATGTCGATGTAGACGAAGTCGTCGAGCAGCGAGCCGCCGACACCCATGAAGAAGCCCGCATCCTTCTCCTCATAGACCAACCGGTCTTGCGCCTGCGGCGTGCCGAGAATGTGGTGGAACACTTTCGAGGGGCGATGATTCTCATCGAGCGCCGAGTAGAAGAAGCTGTTGCCGTCGGGCGCCCAGACGCCGCCGCCGCCGGTGTTCTCGATCACGTCGGCCATATCCTCGCCGGTCGCCAGATCGCGCACGCGCAGCGTATAGAACTCGGAGCCCTTGTCGTCATAGCCCCAGATGCCGCGGCTGTGGTCTGTCGAGTGGTCGAGGCCGGCGAGCCGGAAATAGGCCTTGCCGGCGGCCTCCTTGTCGCCATCGAGGAGAACTGTGCGGATCGTCTCGTCCTTGACGTCGCCATTGCGGGGAATGCGGAAATAGCGAGGCTGTTCGCCGCCGGTGACGAAGAAAGTGCCGTAGGCGTAGTCGCCGTCCTTCATCGGCACGGAGCTGTCGTCTTCCTTGATGCGGCCACGCATTTCGGCAAACAGTGTCTTCTGCAGCGCCTTGGTGTCTTCCATCGCCGCGTTCATGTAGACGTTTTCGGCTTCGAGATGCTGGCGGATCGCGGGATCGAGGATCGACGGATCCTTGAACATCGCCTGCCAGTTGTCGGCGCGAAGCCAGGCATAGTCGTCGGTGCGGGTGATGCCGTGGCGCGTATCGGAGATCGGCTTCTTGGCGGCAACGGGCGGGTTCGGCAGGTTCTTGAAGACGGTCAAGGAAGGCTCCGGAAACGTGATGTCAGGTCGGCAAGAGATAGAGGCGCGCATGCCTCGGATCAAGCGCTGAAGACAGCTCTGTGGCAAAACCGAAGGAATGCTCACGTTGCCTTGATGTCACCATATTGTTTAAGAAAGTCCGCTATGTCGCCCGGAATTTGCGCCCTGTTTGACCGTGGAAACCTCGGTTTTACACAGGCGATTCCCGGAATGAGAATGCAAAGGAATCCCACCGTAATGCCAAAACGTCTCGTGTTGCTTCTGTCCGCATTTAGCCTTGCTGTCCCCGCTTTCGCAGTCGATCCCGCAATCAAGAAACAACTCGAAAAGCTCGATCCCGCGACCCGTCTCGAGCAGAGCTGCGACACAGAGGCAATGAGCCGAATCAACAAGGACGCGACCGGCTTCAAACCCGATAAAGTGATCGCCTATACCTTCAAGGATCCCGTTCCCGGCGACGACAGGCTGGAGGCGCCCGGCGCCGTGTTCCGCAGCAAGGGTGACTGGTATCACCTGTCCTACACCTGCATCACCGGTCCGCAGCACATCAACGTTCGCGATCTGCAATACAAGATCGGCGAGAAGGTCCCGCGCGAGAAGTGGGAAAAGTACTATCTCTATGATTGATCATGGCACGCGAGGGGAGCGTTTGCAGCGCTGCCTTTGTGAGGCCTTAGTCCTCAGGCATCGGTGCCGTTCCTGATGCCTGCAGCCAATTGCAGGCGAGCGCAAGCGGCATCTAACCACATGGCGCGCGAACGCCGCGCAGGTTATGCAGCGCGTGAACGATAAACGGCTTCTCTTTGGTATGAATCGTATTTTCCTTGTTTCGGCCTTGCTGATTGCCTCCGTTTCAGGGGCAATCGCTGCGGCACTTCCACCACAGGACGCGGCGGTCGCTGCTGTGCCCGCAAAGCCCGCGCCAGCGCCCAAGGCTGCTGGCCCGAAGCTTGTCGAGCCGCATCTGCACATTGCCCGTTCCGGTGTGAAGGGTCATGCCCGCGTGGCGCTTACCTTCGATGCTTGCATGGGCAAGGCCGACGACCGCATCCTCTCGGTGCTGGTCAGCGAGCGGGTGCCGGCGACGATCTTCGTCACCGCCCGATGGCTGAAACACAACCCGCAGGCGCTGCAGGTCTTCCTTGAGAATCCGGATCTGTTCGAACTCGAGAACCACGGCCAGAACCATATTCCGGCGGTCGATATCCCGGTTTCTATCTACGGCATTCCGTCCGCCGGCTCCCCGGAGGCGGTTCGCCAGGAAGTGCAGGGCGGCGCCGATGCCATGATTGCTGCCGGCATTGCCGCTCCGCATTGGTTCCGTGGTTCCACGGCCAAATATGACCGCTCCGCCATCGTGCAGATCCGCGACATGGGGTACCGCATCGCCGGTTACTCCGTGAACGGCGACGGCGGCTCGCTGCTCGGTGCTGCGGTTACGGAAAAGCGGATTGCGGCTGCCAGGGATGGCGACGTGGTGATCTCCCACATCAACCAGCCGACCCATGCGGCCGGGGAGGGCGTTGCCAAGGCCATCCTCGACCTGAAGGCCAAGGGCGTCGAATTTGTCCGGCTGCAGGACGTCGAAGACACCGGCGACGACCAGACGACGCAGTAAGCTAGTTGAAGGCGACCTGCCGGCGCTCCTCGCTGGTGCTCGAACGCTCGACGAAGGCCGGCGCGTCGCGATCAAGCGCGAAATCGTCGAACCAGTCGCGGTAGCCTCCGCCGATCATGGCGCCGATGACCTGCGTCGCAAGATAGGAGAAGGTGATGCCGTTGCCGCCATAGCCATAGGCGGCATAGACCTGCGGCATCGACGGTACCGGACCGATCAGCGGCAGCCCGTCCGACGTCTCTCCGAATGTACCGCACCATGCCGTCGCCACACGCGTATCGGCTCTCGACCAGAGCCGCTTCACTTTTTCCCGGATCGCCATGATCTTCTCTGCAAGCTTCGCGTCGCGGGCGGCGGGATCGACCGTGTCGTCGTCCTCTCCGCCGGCGATGATGCGCCCGTCCGGCGTCGTCCGCATGTAGAGATAGGGGTGGCTATCCTCCCAGATCAGCGCCTGGTCGCGCCACAGTGCCGCCGGATCCTGCGGGATCGTCGCCAGCGCCCAGCTCGATGTCGTCCGATGCAGTTTCGGCATATCGATTTCAGGCATGGCGTAGCCGGTGGCGAGCACAGCTGTCCTCGCTTCGATGACGAACGGGCCATCGGTCTCCGCCGTTACCAGCCCGCCTTCACAATGAAGCCTTTGAACCGACGCGCCGATCAGACGGGCACCCTGCTTCACCGCAATATCCAGCAATCCCCAGGTAAGGAGCAGCGGATCGGCCTCCGCGGAGCCACGCGAGAGAATCCCGGCGTCGCGGTCAAGTTCGAACTCGGTGAAGAGATCGCAATGTTCCAGATAATCGGCTGGGCAGACCGGCCCGGCGGCGAAGCTCTACCTCCCTGAGAAGGTCGCCTGCGCCCTCCTGGTTGCTGGTCAGGAACAGCGATTGCCGGGGAAGCAGATTGCAGGCAATGCCGTTCGCGACAATCAGCTTCGAGAGGCCTGCGACCGAGGCGGCACTGCGGCGGTAGATGCCGACGGCGCGCTCGAAGCCATAGAGATGCTCCAGTTCGTTCAGCGTTCGGTCTGTCTCCCATTGCAGCATGGCCGTGCTTGCGACAGTGCTGCCAAGTCCGGGCGTCTCTCGGTCGACGATGACCACGGAAAGCCCGCGTTCTGCGAGAAGTTGGCCCATCAGCGCACCGGTAATCCCGCCGCCGATGATCATTGCATCGACCTTGAGATTATCCTGAAGTGGCTGGTAGGCGGGTTTCGTTCCGGCGCGACTCCAAGGGGGGAGGCCACTCTTCAGCCGGCTCTGGCTGGACTCTGCGAGATCGATTTCTGCCATCTGACGCGTCTTACCTCAATTATTTCGGCAATTGCGGTTGCAGTCTCTCCTCGATGAAAAGTTCATCGATGATGGTCATGACAATCAGCGATAGTGGTAGTGCCAGCATAGCACCGACTGCGCCCCACATCCATGTCCAGAACAGAATCGCCAGAAACACGACGAAGGGATTGATTTCCAAGCGTTTTCCCATGACCGCCGGGAAGATCAGGTTTTCCATGACGAGGTGGACAATGAAGAAGGCGGCTGCCGGCATGAGGCCGACAAGGAGCCCATCATGCGTGAGGATGCCGGCAATCGCGACCGCCAGCGTCATCATCGTGATGCCGAGATAGGGGATGAAACTCGACAGGAACGCGAAGAAGCCCCAGAGCACAGGTGCGGAGAGGCCACCCACATAAGCGATCACCATCATTGCGATGCCGAGGCAGACATAAATCAGGGACGCAGTTGCAAAGTAGAAACCCAGAACCTGTTCCACGCCGTTGATCACCCGGATGGCGGTAAGCCGTTGTGAGCGCGACCGGAACACCATGATGATAGACTTGCGGAGCGTCACACGCCCGGCCAGGAAGAGCAGCAGCGCGGCGAAGAATATCAGCGCCTGAACGAGGGCAGGGGTCAGATTGGCGGAGATGAGATGGAGGATATTGCCCGTATTCTCCAGGAGCTTCTCGCTCGACATCGGCCCGCTCTGGAACGTTTCAGGCGTGATGTGCAGCCACTTGATGCGCTCGAGATAGGGCATCAGACGGTTGAATGTCGTCTCGACGAAGGCTGGCCCCTCGTTGATCAGAGTGGTGACCGGCCCCGCAAGCGAGTTGGCGACAAGGAAAATGATGAGTGCAACCGATGTCGAGAGAATGACTGCATTGGTAATTCGCGGGACACCAAGCTTGCTCAGCTTCTCCGCCAGCAGCCCGAGAATCATGCCGACGACCACGGCGAGCGTTACCGGGATAAGGATCAGCGACATCATGTAGATTGCCGAAAGGGCAAGCACGACAAAGATGCCGATGATTGCCCAGGCCATGCTGATGTCGAGCCCATCTTTTTCGAGGCGGCGCACCGGCGCTTGCTGCGGCAACTGCTCGGTCGCTTCGGTGAGTTTTTCGGCCCACGCGCTTACAGGGCGCGCGCCCGTTGCCAGCTTGTTTGCCTGCTTGCGGATGCCGTTGGCAATTCCCATGGAAAGACGATCCCCCGGAAGCCCAGATGCTTCGCGCAGACAACGCACGACTGTCGGTCGAAGTTCCCTTCGCAAGCCACGGCAGCGCCCCGATATTGCCGCATGCCGAATGCATCGTGGAGAAAGTTCGGCGGGGAGGCAGGGCCGCTTCCTTGGCTGCTTCGACACGAAGCGCCGTTGCGGCCCTGTTTGGTCGCCTCAAATCGTCTCGGATCGATCAGGCCGACAGAGTCAGCCCAATGCCCCATGGGTCGTGCAGGAAGACGCCGCCATTGCGCTTCTCGCTCTTGATTTCGAGTTCGTCGAGCTTGGAGACGGCCTTGTCGAGCGAAGTCTTGTCATTGAAGCGGAGCGTATAGTCGGAAAGGCCCGTCATGCCGCCGGCCCGTATGCCCGCGCCGCGGCTGTTCCAGATGTTGGCGGCGACATGGTGATGATAGTCGCCGGTGGCAAAGAAGCTGGCGCCCGGATAGCGCGCCATCAGCTTCAGGCCGAGAACATCGCGGTAGAAGGTATCTGCCTCGGGAATGTTGCCGACCTGCAGGTGGATGTGGCCGATGGCGGTGCCATCAGCCATGCCGCTCCAGCTATCCTGTGGTGCGCTGTCGTAGAGCGATTGCAGATCGAGCCGAAGCGTCGCCATTTCCACCTGGCCGTCCTGATGGAACTTCCACTGTTCATGCGGCCGGTCGGCATAGATCTCGATGCCGTTGCCTTCGGGATCCGAGAGATAGATGGCCTCGCTGACGAGGTGATCTGATGCGCCGTCCAGGACGACATTGTTATGCGCGGCATGGCGCAGCCAACGGGCCAATTCAGTACGGCTGGGCATCAGGAAGGCCGTATGGAAGAGGCCGGCGGCATTGCGCGGCGCGACGCGGACGTCCTTGCCCGTCGTCAGGCTCAGAAGCGGCGTGCCGTCTACGCCGAGAACCTCACCGCTGGCGCTTTTCTCGATGACATCAAGACCAAGCATGGACTGATAGAAACTGGAAACCAGCGGCAGGTCAGTGACGACCAGATGCGACTGATCGACATAGGCAGGGCGCGTCAGCGCGTAGGACGTTTCGGTGGTCACGGGCTTATCTCCTGCCTTGGATGGGAGAGGCGTACCGGCGGTGGCGGCGAATGCGCCGCCCGTAGCAATACCAAGGAATTTGCGCCGGTCCATGTTGCCTCAGAGGTCCCCTTGGTTGCTGTACTTGATACCTATATGGCGCATTTCAATTGTTCACAGAAGACCAGTTTTTGGCGATTCAGCGTTCGATGATCGTTGACGGCAATCTGCGCCGATCTTGATCTTGATCAAAGCGCCTTATTTATCTCCTGAGAGGATGTGGCTGTTGATAACGGCGCCACTGGAGGGCCAGAATGTATAAGAAAATCATCGTTCCGATCGAAATAGGCGCGTTGGATCGCGGCGAAAAGGCGTTCCGCAAAGCTTCGACGCTCCTCGATACGGGAGGTGAGATTATCCTGCTCAACGTCGTCGAGGACGTGCCCACCTACGTCGCCATCGATCTGCCGACCGAACTGATCCAGAACGCCATCGACGATGCCGAGCAGAAGCTCGGAATGCTGATCCGCACCAGCGGCATACCGGCAAGGATCGAAATTGGTCATGGCCGCCCGGCCCACAGTATTCTGGCTGCCGCCGAAACACATGGAGCAGATCTCATCATCGTTGCTTCGCACGTTCCCGACTTCAGCAACTACTTCATCGGCGCCACCGCCGACCGTGTCGTCAGGCATGCAAAATGCTCGGTGCTGGTCGATAGGCAGCGCTAAGAAGAACAACGGCAAAGGACCGATGGAGGAATATCCATGACCGACACGCAGACATTCGAGAAGATCCTACGCGACCGGCAGCGCGAGCTTCAATCGCGGTTGACCCGCATCGACGTCGATCTCGGGCGTACGAAGGAGCAGGATAGCGACGACCGTGCGATCGAGAGCGAGAACGACGAAGTGCTGGAGGGGCTGGGTCAGGCCGGCCAGGAGGAGCTGCGGGCCATCAATGCCGCCCTCGACCGGATCGCAAAAGGCACCTATGGCACCTGCGTGCGCTGCGGCCAGCCGATTTCGAAGGAGCGCCTCGGTGCCGTGCCCTATGCTCCGCTCTGCGAGGATTGCATGAGCTGACCTGTCTGTCGTGCCGTCTGGGCAGCTCGTTTTGCGGGCTGCCTTTTTGCTTTGCCGCAGGGCTCCAGGTGCAAAGATCAGCGTCAGAAGCTCACGAAGATTTAAAGGTTCGCCATCTCTGTTGTGTTGCCTGCACACCGTTTCGGTGCGACGATCGGGTGGAAAGGTGAAGGGTTCCCCGCATGACCGAGTTCAACGGCATCCGCTGGGCTTACGACAAGTATGAACTGATTGCCGATGGCATCGTCCACGGCGTCGGGCTTGCGTTCGCGCTCGTCGGTGCGACCGTCCTCATCTTTTACGCCACTCTCTGGAGTTCCCATGGCGAGCTTGCCGCCGCCTGGATCTACAGCGTCGGTCTGGTGCTGACGATCGGCATTTCTTTCTCTTACAATGCCTGGCCGGTGTCTCGCACCAAATGGTTCCTGCGCCGTCTGGATCATTCCTCGATCTTCATCCTGATCGCCGCCACGTACACCCCGTTCCTTGAGCGCGGCGCCGACAATCCCGTTCTGCTCGGGATGTTGGTCTTGATCTGGGCGATTGCGGCATTTGGCATCGTCCTGAAATGCGCCTTTCCGGGGCGCTATGACAAGCTCACCATCCTCCTTTATCTCGGCATGGGGTGGAGCGGCATCTTCGTCGCGGGTCCGGTGGCCGAACGCATTCCCTATGTGTCGATGCTTCTGATCCTCGTCGGCGGCGTGATCTATTCCCTGGGCGTCATTTTTCACGTCTGGGAAAAGCTGCGCTTCCAGAACGCCATCTGGCACGGTTTCGTGGTCGCTGCCGCCGCCGTGCACTATTCGGCCGTCCTGACTTGCTTCAGCATGGCAAGCGCCGGTCTCTGATCGTCCCGCCGGGCGCGAATGCTCCCTCACTCGCTCGATTTGGCCGGTTTACAACGCTGAATGCGGGGCGTATTCCGCTTGCGGAACCGAACTGAAAACTGGACACGACATGACCGACGCCGTTCTCGTGCGCGACGCCACCGAAGCCGATCTCCCTGCAATCCGCGATATCTACAATCACGCCGTCGAG
Source organism: Rhizobium cauense (assembly GCF_019511525.1). Lineage (GTDB taxonomy): Bacteria > Pseudomonadota > Alphaproteobacteria > Rhizobiales > Rhizobiaceae > Rhizobium > Rhizobium cauense. Next base: position 14,511 of record NZ_JAEUAT010000002.1, read on the forward strand.
CACACGACGGCGATCTGGAACGAAACGCTGGTTGATCTCGACAACCGCGTCGAGTGGTTCAAGGCGCGCAAGGCAAAAGGCTTTCCGGTGATCGTAGCGGAGAAGGATGGCAAGGTTGCAGGCTATGCCTCCTATGGCGACTGGCGGGCCTTCGACGGCTACCGGCACACGGTTGAGCACTCGGTCTATGTCGACAAGGATTGCCGCGGTGCGGGCATCGGCGAGTTGCTGATGCGGGCGCTGATCGAGCGCGCCGCCGAGGCCAACATCCACGTGATGATCGCCGGTATCGAGGCGGAGAATGCCGCCTCGATCAAGCTCCACGAAAAGCTGGGCTTCCGCGTTGCCGGGACCTTTTCGGAAGTAGGCACGAAGTTCGGCCGTTGGCTGGACCTGACCTGCATGGAGCTTAGGGTCACGAAGTGAGCCTCATCGTTCTCACCGGCGCTTCCGGATCAGGCAAGACGGCGATCGCCAAGGCGGTTGCCGCCCGGTTCGCGGGTGAGATCGACGTCTTCCATTTCGATGACATCGGGGTTCCCCCGCTCTCCCGGATGGCGGCGGACTACGGCTCGCCGGCCGGTTGGCAGCGGGCCATGACCTTCAAGTGGCTTGAGAACCTAGCGGAGGCACAGCACTCCGGCCGCAATCAACTGCTCGAAGGCCAGATGCGGCTTGCGTTTCTCGAAGAGGCGGCGGCGGCAACAGGCATCGCCTATTTGCCGCTGCTTATCGATTGCGATGACGAAATACGAACGCATCGCCTGACGGTGGAACGTCGGCAGCCGGAGCTCGCCAATGCCGAAATGATGATCTGGGCATCCTTTCTCCGCCGCGAGGCTGCGGCGAAGAAATGCGCGACATTGGATACGTCCCGCCTGTCGCTGGAGGAAAGCGTCCGCGCGGTCGTCGAACGCTTCTGACCGGCCTTCGGGCCAGAGCCCTATTTCCCCGGTTCAAACACCATCGCGTGGCCATTGATGCAGTAACGCAGGCCGGTTGGCGGCGGGCCGTCGGGAAAGACGTGGCCCAGGTGGGCATCGCAAGTGCCGCAGCGAATTTCGGTGCGGACCATGCCGTAGGTCGTATCGCGGTGTTCGGTCACGGCTTCCGGTGAGACGGCCTCGAAATAGCTCGGCCATCCGCAGCCCGCATCAAACTTCGTATCCGAGCGGAACAGCGGTGCATCGCAGCCGACGCAGCGATAGAGCCCGGTTTCGAACGAATCCCAGTAGGGTCCGGTGAAGGCGCGCTCGGTGCCATGCTGGCGGGTGATCCGGTATTGCTCGGGCGTCAGCTGTTCCTTCCATTCCGCGTCGGTCTTGTGAACTTTGGCGATTGTCGTATCGGCCATGGCTTCTTCCTTTCGTGCCGGGGGGACGGCATTGATTTCGACAGCAATGTGGTGCGGGAAAACACTTGGATCAAGAGACGCGGCGCCCGGAACGGCGGCATCTCGCTCCCGCCGAGGCTGAGATACCCGACGTCGTTTTGCCGCCTAGGCCGGCGGACCGAATGCACCCGTTCTCTGTGGGTATCCGGCCGCGACCGGTTGCTCAGCCACGAACAAGACTTGTGACCGCGCTTGCGTTCTCGTAAACCATACGGGACTTCCGGCGTTCGCCGGCTCCACGAAGCGTTGCCAGCAGGGGAGGGCACATGGCCGGTGTCACGGCTTTGACATTTGCGGCCTTGTGTCTGCCACTTCTCGGTGCCGTCCTTGCTCCCTTTCTTGTTCGCGTCCTTGGCGCCAACGCCGCATGGCTATTGGCGCTTGCGCCGTTGCTCGCCTTTGCGCACTTCGCCAGCCTGCTGCCCATCATAGCAGGAGGCGAGGTGATAACAGGTGGCTATGCCTGGGTGCCAAGCTTCGACCTCCGCTTTTCCTGGCTCGTTGACGGTCTTTCGCTGACCTTCGCGCTGCTGATTACCGGGATCGGTACGCTGATCGTCCTTTACGCCGGCGGATACCTCAAGGGGCACCCGGATCAGGGGCGTTTCTTCTCGTTTATCTTCCTGTTCATGGGCGCCATGCTCGGCCTCGTCGTCTCCGACAGCCTGCTGATGCTCTTCATCTTCTGGGAACTGACCTCGATCACGTCTTTCCTCTTGATCGGGTTCGACCATGGACGCGAGGCTGCCCGCCGCGCCGCGCTGCAGGCGCTCGTCGTCACCGGCGGTGGCGGCCTTTTGCTGCTGGCGGGCCTGCTCCTGATCTGGAGCACGACAAACGCCACCGACCTGTCGACGTTGCTGCAGTCCGGCGATCTCTTGCGCGCCAATCCATACTATCTGCCGATCCTGATCCTCCTTCTTGGTGGCACCTTCACCAAGTCGGCGCAGTTTCCCTTTCATTTCTGGCTGCCGAATGCGATGGAAGCGCCGACGCCGGTCTCCGCCTACCTGCATTCGGCGACGATGGTGAAGGCGGGTGTCTATCTCTTGATGCGGTTGAACCCGGCCATGGGCGGGACGTGGGCGTGGGAGACCTTGCTGCCGCTCTTCGGTGGTGTGACCTTGGTCGTGGGTACGCTGCTTGCGATCCGCCAGACCGACCTCAAGCTGAAACTCGCCTATACCACTGTTTCGTCGCTCGGCCTTCTCGTGCTGCTGACGGGCTTCGGCTCTCCCTATGCCGTCGAGGCCGCGGCGCTCTATCTCGTGGCACATTCACTCTTCAAGGGCGCGCTGTTCATGGTTGCCGGCATCATCGACCATGAGACCGGCACGCGCGACGTCACCAGACTACGCGGGCTGCGGCGGGCAATGCCGCTGACCTTCGTGACAGCCGTAGCTGCGGCGACCTCCATGGGCGGTCTGCCGCCGTTTTTCGGTTTCCTCGCCAAGGAGGAGATCTACGCAGCGCTGGCGCACGGCGATCCGCGATCGATCATCTTCACGCTGGTCGCACTGTTTGGCAACGCGCTGATGTTCGCGGTCGGTTTTGCGGTGGCACTGAAACCGTTTCTCGGGCCGGTAGCGGAAACACCGAAACACCCGCACGAGGCACCACCGTCGCTGTGGGTCGGACCCGTGGTACTGGCGCTGTCAGGCCTGATCGGCGCTGCGTTCTCCGCAGTTGCGCACCATTACATTTCGTCTCCGCTGGCGTCCGCCATCCGTGGATCGTCGAGCGTGGTCGAGATATCATTGATCCCGCACTTTGGCGTGCCGCTGCTCCTTTCAGCCCTTACGATCGCGCTCGGCATCCTTGTCTACCGGCAGCTGGATCAGGCGCGTCTGGCTATGGCAGTTGTCCTGCGCAGGCTCGGACCGGGACCTGATCGCGGGTTCGATTACTTTGTTGCCGGTCTGATCAGGTTGTCCGTTCGTGTGACGCGTTTCGTCCAGACGGGGCGGCTCGAAGTCTACATCACCTGCACCTTCCTCTGCCTCGCCGCGATCCTGCTCGTTCCGCTCTGGCTCTATGGTGAAATGCCGGTGCTGCCCCCATGGCCCGGGCAGGTGCAACTGCACGAGTGGGGGATCTTCTTGCTCGCCGTTCTTGGCCTGTTGACGGTTGTCGTAGCGCGCGATCGGCTGACGGCGATCGTCTCGCTCGGCATCCAGGGCTTTTCAGTTGCCATCATTTTCCTTTTGTTCGGTGCACCGGACCTGTCCTTCACGCAGTTCATGGTGGAGACCCTGTCGGTGGTCATCCTGGCAATGGTCATGACCCGTCTCCGGCTTTCGCCGACCGACCGGCGACCACTCAGCCAGAAAATATTCGACGGCGGCATTGCGATCGCCTGCGGCTGTGGTTTCGCATTGCTTCTGTTGAAGGCAACGCAGGCACCCTTCAACAATGCTCTGACGGAATTTTTCAATGCCTACTCGAAGACGATCGCGCATGGCGCGAACGTCGTAAATGTCATCATCGTCGATTTCCGCGGCACCGATACGCTGGGCGAGATCGCGGTCGTCGCCATCACCGGCCTTGCAATCCTCGCCCTCATTCGCGTCCGCGCGCGCACCGAGCGCAAGCTTGCTGAAAACGATCCCGATGCGCCTGAGGATCTGGGGGTAGAGCGCCCATGAACACGCTGATCTTCCGTACGATCGCCCCCTTGCTGACGGCGCTGATGCTGCTCTTTTCGGTCTTCGTTCTGCTGCGCGGCCACAATGAGCCGGGCGGCGGCTTCACCGGTGGTCTGATAGCAGCGTCGGCGCTGGCGATCTTCGGCATTGCCCGCGGCGTGGGCGCGGTCCGCAGGGCGATCGTTTTCCATCCCCTGGCGATATCAGGTACCGGACTGCTGCTCTCCTGCTGCGCCGGGCTGCTGTCGCTCTTCTTTTCCGTGCCATTCATGACTGGCCTTTGGATCTATCCTGAGATAGCGGGCGTCGAGGTGCCGCTCTCGACCGTCATGCTGTTTGATATCGGAGTGTATATGGTGGTCGTCGGCGCCATTACGTCGATCGCTCTGGCGCTGGAAGAAAGGGAGGTCGAGTGATGGAGCCGCTCTTTGCGTTCCTCGTCGGCCTGTATTTCGCCGCCGCGATCTATCTGATGCTGTCGAAATTTTCGATCCGCATCATGCTCGGCATTGCGATACTCGGTAATGCCGTGAATTTGCTGCTGTTTACCGCCGGGCGCCTGACCCGCGAGATTCCACCGATCATTCCTGCCGATCTCGATGCGCTTCCGGCCGGTACCGCTAATCCGTTGCCGCAGGCTCTCATCCTCACGGCGATCGTCATTTCCTTTTCCTTCCTTGCCTTCCTGCTGGTCCTGACCTACCGCGCCTATCAGGATATCGGCACGGACAACACCGACGAGATGCGGGTGGCCGAGCCCGTCGACCCGGTGCAACCGCCGATGGGGTACTAGGGATGGCAACGCCGGCGAAGACGATCGTCGATCTTTCGAGCGCGATGGTGACCGCACCTGTGCCGCTGGCAAACTGGCTTGCCATCGCGCCCGTTGCGCTTTGCATCACGCTCGGCGCGGTACTTCTTATGGTGCGCAGTTCGACGCGGCTGCAGGCGTTCGTTGCCATCCCTGGCCTTTTCGTCCTGGTCCTGATGGATGCTGCCCTGTTGGTGAAAGTGGCTGCTCACGGTCCAGTCACGATGGTGATGGGACGCTGGCTGCCGCCCTTCGGTATTGCCTTCACGGTCGATATTCTCGGAGCGCTCATGGCCCTGACCTCAGCCATTGTGGCACTCGCGAGCGGCATATATGCGCTGAAGGAGGTGACCGAAAGCGGCCGTCGATACGGTTTCTTTCCCTTCCTTCTGCTGCTGATGGCAGGCGTCACCGGGGCGTTTCTGACGGGCGACATCTTTAACCTCTACGTCTGGTTCGAGGTCCTGCTGATTTCCTCGTTCGGCATGCTGATCCTCGGATCGGAGCGCGGGCAGATCGATGGGGCCATGAAGTATGCGGTGCTGAACCTGATCGGCACGACGCTGTTCCTGATCTCTGTCGGCATCGTCTACGCCGTCTTCGGCACGCTCAACATGGCCGATATCTCAAGCAAGGTGGAGAGTGTACGCGACACCGCGCCGCTGATGACCCTGTCGGCCCTCTTGCTGCTGGCCTTCGCCATGAAGGCGGCGGCCTTTCCCGTCAATTTCTGGCTGCCCGCCTCCTATCATACCCCGCGCATCGTCGTGTCGGCGCTGTTTGCCGGTCTGCTGACCAAGGTCGGCGTGTATGCCCTCATTCGCATCATGGTCATGCTGCTGCCGATCGAGCGCGAGCAATTGAGCCTTTTGATTGCAGCAACGGGAGCCGCGACCATCATCGTCGGCGCGCTTGGGGCGCTGGCGCAGGACGATATTCGTAAGCTCCTCGGCTACGTGGTGATCTCAGGCATCGGCAACATGCTGATCGGCATTGCGCTCGGCACGCCGGGCGGCTTGTCCGGCGCAATCTTCTACGCGCTGCATTCGATGGTGCTGATGACGGCGCTCTATCTCCTCGCCGGGCAGGCTGCCGCACTTGCCGGCGGTTTCTCGCTGACCGCGCTCGGCGGCCTCTATCGCAAGAGCAGCGGTTTTGCCGCCGTCTCCTTCATCCTTTTCATCGCCGCCTGCGGATTGCCGCCCTTTTCCGGCTTCTGGCCGAAGGTCATCTTGGTCAGGGCATCGATCGACGTCGGCGCCTGGTGGCTCGCCGCCGCGATCCTGATCGGCGGCTTCCTGCTCACGGTCGTCTTCGGGCGTGTCTTCCTGCTCGCCTACTGGCGACCGGCGACGGCACCACTGGCGGCGGCTTCCGTCGGCTGGCAAGCGGGATTGCCGCTCGTCATCCTGACCGCTCTTGTCGTCGCTTTCGGTATTCTTCCAGAAGAGCTGCTGAAGATGGCGCAAGCTGCCGCGACCGGCCTCATTGATCCGACATCTTATCTGCAGTCGGTCTTTCCGGATGGAATGGTGCCATGATCGCCCTGCTGCTCAACGTCATTCTGGCAATCGCCTGGGCCGCCATCACCGGCAGCACCTCCCCGCATAACCTGGTATTCGGCTTTGCATTGGCCGCTCTGTGCCTGTCGGTCGTTCGCGAGCCCTATGGCAGTGCCGGCTATCTTCGTCGATCCTGGGCTATCGTGCGTCTTTCTCTGCTGTTTCTGAAGGAGTTGGCTATTTCCGCCTGGCGCGTTGCCGTGACGGTGCTGACGCCCAACATGCAGTTGCAGCCTGGCATCTTTGCCTTTCCGCTGACTGTAGACCGCGATTTCGAGATCACGCTTCTCGCCAACATGATCACGCTGACCCCGGGCACTCTGTCGGTCGATGTTTCCGACGATCGCAAGACACTCTACGTCCATGCGCTGGACTGCGCCGATCCAGAGGCGACCAAGCGCGACATAGCCAACGGGTTCGAGCGCAGGATCATGGAGGCCTTCCGATGATCGATCCATCTGCCATCGTTTCCGGGGCAGCCGCTGTCGCTCTGGTAATCCTCGGTCTGGCCTTTCTCCTGGCAGGCTGGCGGGTTGTTGCCGGCCCCACCTTGCCGGACAGGATACTGGCCCTCGATACGCTCTCCGGCACGGCGATCGGCTTCATTGCGGTACTGGCGATCAAGACGGGCTTCAGCCTTTACATCGACATTGCAATTTCGCTGGGTCTCGTTGGCTTCCTGGCCACGGTTGCCTTCGCACGCTTCGTGATGTCGCGCGCTACTGTTGCGGAACGCTACAGCGAAAAAACGGCGGGTGCCTCGAAAAAGCCCAAAGTGACAGCCAAACGCAGCGGCAAGAATGACAGGAAGGGCAAGAAATGATGGACTATGCGGCAGCGCTCGTCGTCGCCTTCCTGTTGCTTGCCGGTTCGTTGTTTGCGCTCGTTGCCGCCCTTGGCGTCGTGCGACTGCCGGATCTTTACACGCGCATGCATGCGGCGTCCAAGGCGGGAACGGTGGGCTCGGGCCTGCTCCTCTTTGCCGCCGGTGTCGCGTCGGGCGAGGTCTCGGTGTTCGCCCGGGCACTCGCCGGTTTCGTGTTTTTCCTGCTGACGGCGCCGGTCGCGGCGCACTTGCTTGCCAAGGCTGCGCACCAAACGGGACACCGTCTTGGCCCGGAATCGGTGCGCGATGATATGGTCAAAAGATGAGACGGCTTCCGATTCAGTATTTTAAGTTGATTTTTGCACCCTTTTGCAAATGTATCGATGGTTAATGTTTAGCAGTTAAGCAGACAATTCTTGCGAAATGGCCATTTTTTGGTAGATATATATGAAATAATAATTGGCGTTTTCGCAAAACGGTGATATTTGATTGTCCAAGTAGAGTTCTGATATTGAATTAGAATCACGTTGATTATTTCCTCGTTGGCATTGCATTTCACTGTTTAATTGAGGAAGTCGACTGCGTGATGGCGTACTAACTTCGAAATCAGGCAGTATAAAAACGGGTTTCGGCCTCAGGAATCTAGGGGTGGATTTCAGTTTTTCGAAACAGGTAGCCGTAGCCTGAGTTTTTTGCTGTTCGCTCTACGAACATGGTCTTGGCCGAAGGGGCTTGGACCTTTGGAGCATTGAAACAGGAGAAACGTATTATGACGGATACTGCAGCCGGTAGCGGGCCGGAATTGCTGGTGGAGCTTACAGCAGATATTGTTGCCGCCTATGTCAGCAATCATGTGGTGCCGGTTGGCGACCTCGCCAACCTGATTTCGGACGTGCATTCGGCACTCAGCAATACGTCGACGCCACAGCTCGCAACAGCTGTCGTCGAGAAGCAGAAGCCGGCTGTATCGGTGCGCAAGTCCGTTCAGGATGAGCAGATTACCTGCCTGGAATGTGGCGGTAACTTCAAGTCGCTCAAGCGCCATCTGATGACGCACCACAGTCTCTCGCCGGAAGAATACCGCGAGAAATGGGAACTTCCCGTCGACTATCCTATGGTCGCGCCGGCTTATGCCGAAGCGCGTTCGCGCCTCGCCAAGGAAATGGGCCTCGGCCAGCGCCGCAAGCGCGGGCGCGGCTGAGCCGATCATTTCCCAAGGGGTGCAGTGAAGAGCCGGGCGGAAGCCCGGCTTTTGTGTTTTGGCAAAAGGGGATGAATGTGGAAAATAATCCTAAATATTTTCGGCCCTTTCTCAATTTTGCGAGCTAATCCAACAAAAAGTTGCAATGTACGCCTTTTGTTCGTCCTCGCTGCCGTGTAGAGTGTATGAATTAATTCCTATTTTGTAGGAGTGTTCGTATGCCCATTGCAAGTTCCACTTTTCCAGACGCCGCACGAGCGTCTTCCTTTCCGCAGCCGCCCGGAGCTTCGAGTGCCTCCGGTTATGTTCCGCCTGCCGCGACGATGCCGGTTCGCCTCGTATGCCGCATCTGCGCGCAGATCACCACCGAGATGGTCATGCTTGCCAGCCATCGCATCCAGATGCGTCGGGATCGGCGCCGGACGCTTTGCCATATCAGGCAGATCGCCATGTATGTCTGCCATGTTGCGCTGCAGATTCCACTTTGCGAGATCGCCAAGGCCTTTGGCCGCGACCGCACGACGGTTGGCCATGCCTGCCACGTCGTCGAAGATCGCCGTGATGACCCGGCGTTCGATGAGTTCGTCGCGGCCGTGGAACGGACCGTCAATTCCGTTTTCCGATCGAATGGAGTGCTTGGAGATGAGTGACGCGAACAAGGCCATGGTGAAGCTTCTCAGGTTCCTGGCGCGCGGGGAGGCGCGGGAGCGGACATGCGAAGGCTCTGCCCTGTCACTGCACCTCGGCGATGGTTCGCTCCACATTGCTTCTGAAGGCCTCGTGGCGAAAGCGGTAGCCGCGGGGTTGATCAGCCGCAGGAGCGAGCGGATTTGCCTGTGCCCCACAGCGCGCTCCTATCTCAGGCGCGCGGCCTCGCCAAGGGACGAAGCCTTCATCGAACAGCACGGCGCGATTGGCCATGCTCTGGCCGACGTGGGCGACGGCCGGAAACAGTCGGTGCGGATCAACCGGGAAGAATCGCCGCTTTCAACCCTTGCGCGACTGAAGGAGAAGACGGGTGGCCAATTCCTGCCGGAGGAAGCGCTTGCCGCCGGGGAAAGGCTGCTTGCCGATTTCATGCGCGGTCAACTTCAGCCGCGAATGACGGCGAACTGGGAACCGCGCCATGCCAGCCGGATGAAGGGCGAGCGAGGTGGCATGGCGGAATTGACCGATAGTGCAATCGCCGCCCGGATCGCGGTCAATCGTGCGCTTGAGGCAATGGGCCCGGAGCTTGCCGGGGTGGCGCTCGACGTCTGCTGCTTCATGAAGGGACTGGAGACCGTGGAGCGCGAGCGCCAGTGGCCGGTGCGCTCTGCCAAGCTGATGTTGCGCACAGCGTTGATGGTCCTGTCACGGCACTACAATCCGCCAGCGCCTGCGCGCCGTCCGCGACTGGAGCATTGGGGTGTCGAGGGGTACAGGCCCGAACTGTATTCCTGAAAAACGGCGGTGGCGCTAAGCCACCGCGCGCACGCGTGCTTCCTCGCGAATGCGATTGACCATCGAACGCAGGCCGTTGGCACGTTGCGAGGAAAGATGCTCGACCAGGCCGATCGTCGAGAACACGTCGAAGGCATCGAGCGCGGCGATCTCGGAGGCGTTCTTGCCGGAGTAGGTCGCAAGCACGATGGCAACGAGCCCGCGCACGATATGTGCGTCGGAGTCGCCTTCGAAGGTCATGACCGGATTGTCCGGATCGCCCTCGGTGTGCGTCACGAGCCAGACCTGGCTTGCGCAGCCCATTACCTTGTTGGCCGACGTCTTCTTGTCGTCGGGAAGGTCAGGAAGCGCCTTTCCGAGCTCGATCACATAGCGATAGCGATCTTCCCAGTCGTCTAGGAAGGAGAAATCTTCGAGGATCTGCTCGAGGGACGTCATGCATTCTGGCCTTTCGTTATCAGGGTTTCATATAGGTGAAACACGGCCAGATTTGAACCATTAAAAAGAAACGCCGCGAAGGATGGGCATCCTCGCGGCGCAGCAAAAGCTGAAAAATAAACAGGGCAGGCACGTCAGGCACGGGACTATCCGCGGCTTGGCGGATCGCCGGTGCAAGCTTGGTTGCGGGAAGTCCCGCGGAATTCTCAGGTAGCCGGACGCGGCGTCGGCAGCGGAATGGTGCCCGTCGTCACAGCGTCGGAGACAGCATCGTCGCCATCATCAACCGGGGGGCGGTAGGGCATTGGCTGGTTCAGCGCCGCGGTCCGCTCCTGCGCTACCGACTGCGTCTCGGAGTTTGCGGGCGCAAGTGCGGCAACGGGAGCAATCGGCGCATTGTGAGCGTTGGCTGCGACGGCGGGCTTGGCCGCGTCGTCGCCAAAGCGGCTGTCCAGAAGCTCATAGGCAACGCGAGCGCCTTCTCGGGCCCGGTGGCCGAGGGCTGCCATGGTTTCGGCACCCTTGACACAGACCTCCGGCTTCTCGCCGCACATGCCGGTCACATAGTCATAGGCGCCCGTCGCGGCGACAAAGGCGTCGGAAAACTGCAATTTCGGTTGCGAGTCGGTCGGGCTTTCGCCGCTGAAGAACGACAAGAGCACGAGCACCAGCCCGAACCAGAATGATCCTTTGATCAGAAACCACATCGTCGTTGCCCATCCTGTTTTCCCGTTCGGTCTTGCTGCCGAATCGGTCCGGTCTTCCGGTGTGCTCTCACCTTAGAACAGAGTTGCAAATGCCAGTTTTCGAAACTCGTCGGCATTTGCGGCAAATTTAGCTCGAATTTTAATGAACGGGATTTGCACCACATTTCAGTCAAATTGTAACGACCGGCGTTAAGCATGTGGCAGACCTCGTCCTGTAATTGCAGGCAAACCTCGCGGCGAGCCTGCCACAAAGGTTAACAAAAGACCGAAATGTTAGCGAAATCCGTCGCTTACCGCCTGTTAACCGTAAAAATCAAAGCCGCTTCCATATGCCCAAAAACGGGACATTTCGGTCTTTCGCGGCGTGAAGGCGGCTTTTCCCTTATCCTTTCCTTAAGCGCCCAAGGCCTATTGTCCGACCTAGTAAAGAGCCTTTTTCAGGCGGGTATTGCGTGCGTGTAATGAGTAAGATCGCAGAGCGGGCGGCAGCCCTCGTGGACCGGGTAGCTGGAAGCTGGCTCTCCCGGACCGGGGGCGTTGCAGCCGTGCGCCAGCACGAGCTGACGATCCTGCGCCGGCTGGCGCTGCTGTCGTCGGCCGCGCTCGTTGCGGTGCCGGCCGGGCTGTCTCTGGTCACCAGTCCAGCCGTCGCACTGCCTGTCGGGTTCACGATCGTTAGCGCCGCGTTCCTTTTTTCAGCGGTGGGCAGCATCGCGCTCTCGCGCCAGAATACAGCGACAGCCGCCGCCGCCGCGCCTGTCGCGGAAGATTTCTTCATGGAGATGGCGGCTGGTCTTGCCCTTTTCCTGGACGTACAGGGCAACGTCACTGCCGTCGGTGGTCGTGACAAGCGCGACTATCTCGCCTGGATGCGCGATCCCATCGACAAGGGCTTTGTCGACCAGATCCACATCTCCGACCGGATTCATTTCCTGCAGGCGCTGGATCAGCTTCGCCAGGGCGACGAGAGCGCGACTGTCGATCTGCGCATCGAACGCCCTTCGGTTTCCCGCGACAACCGGCAATTTTCTTACGTGCGCATGGATCTCACGGCGCGGCAGGGCAGCGACGGCACTCTCTTCAGCGTGATTGCCCAGCTGCGTGATGTTTCGGTGGAGCAGCAGTTGCGCCAGGAAGCGCAAAGCCGTGCCGCCGACGCACGCTCGGCCAACGATGCGAAGTCGCGGTTCCTTGCCGCCGTCAGCCACGAGCTGCGCACACCGCTGAATGCCATCCTCGGCTTCTCCGATATCCTGCTCGGCGAATACTTCGGCAAGTTCGAGAATGAACGTCAGCGGGAATATGTCGGTCTTGTCAGGGATTCCGGCGCGCACCTGCTTTCCGTCGTCAACACCATGCTCGACATGAGCAAGATCGAGGCCGGCCGCTATGAGCTTTGCCTCGAACCCTTCGATATCGCCGCGGTCGTCCGTTCCTGCGAGGCGATGCTGACGCTTCAGGCGAAAACCAAGGGCGTAACGCTGACGAGCCGCATTCAGCGGGGTCTCGACGAGGTCGTAGCCGACCAGCGCGCGATCCAGCAGATCCTGATCAATCTGGTCGGCAATGCCGTGAAGTTCACCGATACGGGCGGCGCGATCTCGATCGATGCCTCGATGCGGAACGGCGTGCTGAACCTTTGCGTGAGCGATACCGGAATCGGCATTCCGGGTGACAAGCTGGAAATGCTTGGCCAACCTTTTGTCCAGATCCAGAACGACTATAGCCGCCGATTCGAAGGCACGGGTCTCGGTTTGTCGTTGGTGAAGGGTCTGGTGGCGCTGCATGGCGGCGACTTTGCGATCGCCAGCACGCCTGGTGCCGGTACGATCATCACGATTTCCATTGCAGCGGATGGCTCCGGCATTCCGGCTGCGGGCACCGCCCGCGAGGATCTTGTCGAGTTCCCGCCGCGACTGAAGGCTGCGCCGGCACTCGTCGGCGTTTTGGAAGAGGGGCTTTTCGATGGCCGCGAGCAAGCGAAAATCGCCTAAGGGAAGGAGAGGCCGGCAGAGGCCGAGCCTCCTTCTCACCGGGGCAACTGTCGTTGGCGGATTGGGGCTGCAGGGCGCGAGTGCGCTCGGCGGCGTCATCGGTCGCAACCCGTCTGTCGCCGGCGGCACCGCGGCTTTCCTGGTCATCTTCAGCTTCGTTGCGGCAAACGCGCTCTGGTATCAGCCCGGCGCGCATCCGCACCCCTTCCTGCGCACGCGCGATCCGCTCTTCCCGAATGTGCTCGGCGCCCGCCCGATCGTCGAGGAGCAAAGCGGCAACGTCACCACCTTCAAGATCCAGCGGCAGGATGAGGCTGACGCGACACAGACGAATGCGACGCCGCCGGCGGCGGCTGCTGGCCAGCAGCCGAGCCAGATCGTCATGGACATCCAGACCGAACTGGTGCGGCGCGGTCTTTACAACGGCACGCCGGACGGGGTGATCGGTCCGCGCACAAGTGCCGCGATCCTCTTCTTCGAAGAAACGGTCGGCATGCAGCAGACGGGCGAAGCGACTCCCGATGTGCTGGCGGCTCTCCGAACCGATGCGATCGGCCCGTCGGCTGTGCCAATGGAAAAGCCGCGCGAAGACGTCACCTCCAAGGCATCCACCGAGGATCCCGTTGCTGCGGCGATCCGCAATGCCGAGAAGAGCGTCAAGACTGCGCCGACGCCATCAAAGAAGGCGCTGTCGGCAGAGCTGTCGAGTGTCGACCTCGTCCTGAAGATCCAAAAGGGTCTCAGCAACATGGCCTACACCAATGTCGGCGTCGACGGTGTGCCCGGCGAACAGACGCGCACGGCGATCCGCCATTTCCAGAAGCACTACAATCTTCCCGAAAACGGCGAGCCGAGCGAGGCCGTGCTGAAGAAACTCAAGGAAATCGGCGCGCTCTGAGTTTCGGCCAAGCATTGCCGCTGGCTGTTTCACTGTCTATAGCTGGCCCATGAGACTACGCACCGACATCTTCGTTTCCGCGCTTCTGCGCCGGGTGTTCGCCAAGGGCGACTTTGCCGCCGTCGAGGCGAAAGGCGCCAATGAGGCGGGTGCGGTCTTCATCCGCCAGCATTTTCGCGACGGCCTCGAGACGCTCTATGGACCCGCGCCGCAAAGCCTCTTCGATGAAGAGACGAGCGGGGAGCGGCTGTTCGAGCGTCGGCTCACACGCGAAGAGCCGCATATGGTGCGGGAGATGCTCGACCGCGAGCGGAAGTTCGATCCTGACCTCTGGATTGTTGATCTCGAGGCAGATGATCTCGGAGATATCGTTCCGCTGGCCGATGAGCGCGAAAATCCGCTCTGGTAGGGATCAGCGTACACGGCTGATGGAACGTCTCTCGCGAGCGGGCGGCACCTGGTCCAGGCGGTCTGCTGCCGCTGCTGCTTCCTCGGGAAGGTAGGTGTAGCTGTCGGCGCGGCGCCAGGCGTCTACGCGCTCGTTGCACTCTTCCGGATCGAGTCCATCAAGCACCATCCAGGCGCGTGTTACGCTATGCTGAGCTTCCGCAAGGTGTGGGTAGAGCTTCTCCAATACGAAGACGGCATCGAGGAAATCCATGCCGAGACTTACAAGCGTCGTAGCAAGCTGCTGCCCGGAGATGTCGAGCATGATCCGCTCGGCAAGCCAGCGGCTCGCTGTGAGAGCGTCGGCAAGCGCCTTGGCGAAGAGTGCCGCCTCGCGGTTGCGGGCAAAGCGCACGAGGAGAGCAGCCTGGATCGGCGAAAGGTTTCGCAACCCGAGCCGGTCGCCGTCGGGGCGGGCGACATGATGCGCGAGTTCCCGAATCCTGTTGCGCATCTCTTCTTCGTTGGCACGCTTCACGGCAGCTTCTGCTTCCTCGAGGGAGGAGGGGGCCGGCTCGTCGTCGACCATGGCGCTCGGCGGTTCCACCACGACCGGCGCTGCCAGGCGCTGCTCGGCCTGACGCAGGCCGACGAGCGCGTCAATCACCCGAGGGGAGAGAGCGTTCCTGCTGACGATCGCCTTCATGTGCGCGCTGCCCTGTGTGCGCGCGATTGTAATCAAGGTCTCGTCATCGATTGCCGGCGAGGAGGTGAGAAAGGGCGCGGCAATGTCGATCGGCTGGCTGCCGACGAAAAGCGCAACGGCCGAGGGAATGCACGCGCATTGGGAGAGGGCGGCCACAGCCTGTCGCCGCGCCTCAAGTGTGGATGCCTGGAACAGCGGCGTGAAGAGTTCGGCGAATTGGCGCAGTTCGGAACGGGTCGGCGGCTGCAATCCTTCGAAGCTGCTGACGGTCGCCATGAGAACCACGTCCTTCTTCCGGCTGGCGGATGGGGCCTCTAGGTCTCGGAACCGGTCACGCACAAGAACACACCCTGGAAACGCAAAAAAGGGATGCCGCAGGACTGGACGCGGAGGGACGCCCCTTACCCCACATAGGTTATGAACAAATCCTACATGGGCAGGGTTAATGGTTGCTAAAGACTGTATTCAATTTGTGCCGAAAGGCGTCATCTGTGCGCGAACGCATCACGCAGCTTGGAGGCAGCGGGTTTCTGCCTGCCGACGTGTTCCGAAATTGAGCTAGAGTCCCTTGTGTCCGCGCAGCGCCGCCAGAAGCCTGTCAGCGTTGTTATTTCCGGACTGATAGAGATCAAGCGCAGCGGAGGCTGCCAATTGCGCTTGGGCGCTTTTGATGTCGATCCGCTTTTCCGCGCACCAGGCATCCAGCGCGTCGCGAAGAACATCAAGGTCTTCGGGGGAAAATGTCGAACCGATGAACAAGGACATTCCAACCCCTCCGTGCCCTTGGCGAGCTGAACTCGGGAGGCCGATTGGCCGCCTGCTGTCGCCGAAGGCACAACCTTACCGGTATTGGTTGGAACCGCAATTGATATTTTTGTGACAAGAACTAACGATTTTGATGTTCTGCGACACAACCTACGTTAAGTATATGAATTAATGCTAATATCATTGCGACATTGTGCGCAGAATCTTCTTGTGAGAACGTTTGAAACCAAAAGCCGCCGCCGCGCGTTTATATGGTGTCGTAGAAGAAGCTAATGTTCACGCATGAGATTAATGATCTGTTAACCGTCATATGTCTCAATTCGGAAATGAACGGCGGCCGAGTGCTTCGGTCGTCCGGTTTCACATCACGGTATTTCAAACAGGTGCCGTGAGAAAGGCGCGAATGCCTCGGGGACTCTCGAGTTCTGGAGGACGCGCTGGCTCGCAGGGGGCGGGCAGGGTGAGATTGCATAGTTCATCCGTCTCGGGCAGTGCATGGAGACGAGAATGGCAATAGTCGTCGCATTGGCCGACCGTCTGTCTCAGACGCAACGCCGCACAGGCAATAAACCAGTCGAGGCGCAGATCCTGCTTTTCACCGGCGTGCGTTACGAACGCCTCGCGGAAAGCTCCAAGCGTCCCGCCGGACGCCGCGTTTCGCGCGCCAAGAAATAGATAGACTGCATCAACCCTGGGAGCCGGCATATAGGTCGCAGCCGGCCTCCGCGAGGAAGCTTCGCGCGGCCGCGTCAAAGCTCGCCTGGGGCGCCAGGGTTCTCAAGACCGCATAGCCGTCAGGACGCGCGCTTTCCACGAGAATGGTCTTCTGCAGGTCGGCCGGCAAAGCCTTGCGAAGCTCGGTGAGCTGGATCGGTGTGCCGATCAGGATATCCAGCGCGCCCTCGACCGACGTCCTGTCGTTCATGCTGAAGACTTCGTTCGACGCAGCGTCGTAGAGCGCAACCGACCAGAACGGTACATTGCCCTTCGCCGTCAGACGCACAGGATTTTCCTCGACATCGAAGGAGCAGACCGCAGTGCGGACAAAGGGGTCGTCGTTGGACAACCCCGCGTCGTCATCCGTGGCATCAAGCAGGTAGAACTTCTCGAGATCGCCTTCGGCCGCGACGCGGGTCGCGGCGTCCCTTCCGGTAAAGTGCGGCAGGGACAGGATGATGACGAGGTGCAGCAGTGCGGCCCCGAAAAGTCCGGCGAGAATGGCGAACAGAACCCTAAGCATTGCCGCATCCCGTTTTTTGCAGCTTCGGCATCGCAAGGTCGATGACACCGGAGCTGCCCGCGGTCGGGGTATCGAAGAGGGTCAGAACCAGTTGGAACGTACCGGCCGCCGGCAGCGCCAGCCAGTTGCCCGGCCGCGCATGGGCGGAAATCTCGATCGAGAAGCTGCTGTCGGGCTGCCGCAGCACTGTCCACGAGTTCATGGCACCGGGCAGCCCCGGCCGCAGCGCCGCCGGATTGCCGCTGTTGTCGGCGGTAAAAAGCGTCCAGATGCGGGCTGGCGGCGTCTGTCCCGTAATGCGGTAGCTGCAGCCGGCATTCAGCCGATCGCCGGCATCATCGACTTTGGCGGTGAACATCAGCCCTTCGGCGTTTCCATAGAGGAGGCGCCCGGCGCGCGCCCTGTGCGATTTCGCATAGGGGTCGGCACCTTCGGTCTGCAGCTCGGGGAAGGCTTCCCACGCGCCGAGCTTGATCGCACCGAAGCCGGCTGTCGCGTTCAGCGCATAGAGCGAAATCATGATCCCGCCGCCAAAGGCGATAATCAGCGTCATCGCGATGAAGAGAGGAAACCGAAACACTATGCGCCCTTGAGAAACAAATCAGTTGAAAGGGTTACCACTGATTCTGGCTTCGAGGAATGGCGCAGGCCGTTGGCGGCGGCATATCCCGGTCAAAACAGCTGCAATCTTGGGTAAGCCCAGGCTGAACGAAGTCGCCAATAATCGGAGCAGAGGCAATGGGCCACGTGACGAAGGCGGCGTCCCATCATCGCTTCAAGAGGTCGTGAACGGTGCTGAAGAGTCCGGGTCCGTGCTTTCCGTCGCCGGGTTGGCTGCTCGTTGCCAACGAATTCCCGGTTAGGCTGGTAAGATGCCGCATAAGGCCGTTTTGCATCTCCGGACGGTCCTGCAGCATGGATACGAATGTCGGCCCGTCAACCTCATAGGCTTCGAGATTGGTCAGCGCCTCGTATCTGGCGGTGTCGTCGAGGCCGTCAATCCATCCGAATACAGCGCCCGGCGCCAATCGAATGGCCTCGGTCCGGTCGGAATGCACCGCGGCGGCGCCCGAGCGGACAATCATCAGCTTGGGCATGCTGTCCGTCCCATTCAGCAGCATGTCCCCCGGCTGGTAGTGTTCCAGCTTCCCGCAGGCCTCCAGCGTCTTCAGATCATCCTGGTTGAGGCTTTCAAAGATCGGATTGGCCTGCAGCAACTCCTTTAATGTCGCCGGTCCTGAGCGACCGGTATGAAGGTGTTCGACAAAAATGGAAGAAGCCGCCGGTAGCGCGAGGGATATACCTGTCGTGGCGCATTGTCGGTAGACGAGATCGATAAGCTCGTTCCTGGCAGGAATTCTGTCGCTTGGACGCCTTACACGAAATTGCAGTTCGACGTCGATGGCAAAGGCATCGACGCCCTTTAGCGCGACGACCGGCGCCGGATCGTGAACGATATTGTTGGCCCCGATCGTGGCCTGCCGCAGTGTCTCGACAACGAAGGATGGTGGGTGTGTCGGCCTGACACGGAACGGCAGGATCACCTGATGTGTCTCGTCAGGGCGACTGATGTTCGTCAGTCCGATTTTCGCAAGGTAGCTGTTCGGCAGGACAACGATGTTGTTGGCCGGCGTCAGGATATGTGTCGAGCGCCAGGTGTTCTCCACGATCCGTCCTTCGGTACCGTCGGTCAGGATAATCCAGTCGCCGATGCCAAACGGGCGGCCCAAGGTCAGCGCCAGACCGGAAAAGAGGTCGTTCAGGGTACTTTGCAGGGCAAGGCCAAGGATGATCGCGATCACGCCGGAGGTCGCGACGAGAGTACCGATCGCGAAGTCGAACACGAAGGCGAGAACCGAGAGCGTTACCCCGAGATAGACGACGGCGATGATCAGATCCTGCAGCAGCCGGGCTTCGACCGGTCTGCCGTCGAGGACGATATAGATGCGGACAAAACCGATTGCGGCCCAGGCCAGATGCACCCACCACAAAGTCTTGGCGGCGATGAGCATGCCGCCGCCTTCTCTCAACGGCTCGAACTTGAAAGGAGAGATACCGCTTCCGATCAGTATTGCCGTCATGGCGGCGAAGAACGCAATCTGTACCAACAGGCGGGCGGTCGGGCGGCCGCGCCCCTGCAAATGCCAGACGACGATGCCTGCAACGCCCAGCGCGACGATCTGGAAGAGCGGTGACATAAGCATATCGAGCATAGTCGGCGTCTCCTGACGGCAAGACGATAAGGCCGGATCCTTGGCTGCGGGCTCACTATACACCCGCCCGGTATCGACGCATGTCTTAGTTAATAGACCGCTAATATCGCGTTCTGTAGGCTTGAATGTCTAACGGAGGAGAAGAACATGATCCTACGGTTGGACGGTCAAGGCTGGTCGCTGAGCAGTCTGGAAGCCGGGCATTGCTCGGCCGCAACAAAGGCCTCGGTCAGATGCGCCCTCGAAGCGACCACGGCCTTCGACAGCACGCAGATCGCGGTTTCGATGCTGGGCGATTACGTGGTGCTGGAAGGGTTCGTGCGATGTCGCGGAGACGACGAACTTGCCATGGATATAGCCGCTTCCATCGTCGGGTCGGCCCATGTCCATAATCGGCTGATATGTCGCGGATTCCCGAGAAATCCAAACTAGGCATCGGTTGGCTTGGCTGGGGCCGTCGATGCTTGGCCCCGTATACTTTCGCCACGCGGGAGTCGCCTGTGACACCCGCCGAAAAAGGTCGTATAACCGAGATCGGTGTCGACCGGCGACAGATCAGGCCGGCTCGTCTGCTTTGCCGCCGCGGCGGTCCCGCGCCCCAAACGGAGTTTTAAGATTGAGCGTTGCCTTCATGAAGGAAGAGAGTGCCGAAACGGCTTCGGAAACCCTGCTTCCGGATCGTCCGATTTCGCCTCATCCGAACCTCGTCACACAGGCGGGATTGAAGGCTTTGGAGCAACAGCTCCAGGAAGCCCGCGAAGCCTATGATGCCGCCAGCACGATCGAAGACACGAATGAACGACGGCGGCAGGCAGCAAACCCGTTGCGCGACGTGCGCTATTTCGCGGCAAGAGTTCGCACCGCCCAGCTGGTTCCGGACCCGACGTCATCAGATACGGTCGCCTTCGGAAGCACGGTAACGTTCAGCCGCGACGATGGGCGCGTGCAGACCTACCGTATCGTCGGAGAGGACGAAGCCGACCCCAAGACGGGATCGATCTCGTTCGTATCACCGGTCGCAAGAACGCTTATGGGCAAGGCCATCGGCGACGTCACAAGCGTTGGCGGTCAGGAGCTCGAAGTCATCGCCATTTCCTAGACGGTCGTCTGTGTGCAACTGCACCGAGATACTCTTCAATCGGCTGATCAGGCTTGCGGCGATGGCCTTTTTCAGGCCGCGGTTCCTCGAAGGCGAACGACAATCTTGCTGCTTCCAGCTTATCGATTGACTCTGCCAATCAAGGCCTCCAAGTATATGAAACATAATAGGGGGTTGGTTTGCTCAATTCTGTTGCCGTGCCTGTGCAATCGGGAGAAATGGCGGCGCTGATCCGCAGCTATGACTGGGCAAGTACCAGCCTGGGGCCGATGTCCGCTTGGCCTGTCCAGCTCCGGTGTGCCGTTGATATTGCACTCCCGTCACTGGCGCAGATCGTGATGTTTTGTGGCCCCGAGCTCGTCGCGATCTATAACGACGCCTACGCGCCGACCATTGGCAGCAAACACCCGGCGGCACTTGGCAAGCCAGCACGAGAATATTGGGGCGAACTCTGGGACGACCTGGAACCGCTTCTGCGGCGCGTGCTGGACGCGGGAGAAACCGTCGTCGCGAAAGACCGCCCCTTTTATATCGAAAGATTTGAGGAGCCGGAAACGGTCTATTTCGACATCTCCTATTCGCCGATTTCAGACGAGGCCGGAAACGTTGTCGCTGTGTTCTGCATCGTCAACGAAACAACGGATCGCATGGGATACGAAGCCACCCTGCGGCGGCTCGCGTCCATCGTTTCGTCGTCCGAAGATGCGATCCTGGGCATCGACCTCGATATGACCGTCACGGACTGGAACGATGGTGCCGAGAAGCTCTATGGCTTTTCGGCCGAGGAGATCTTGGGCAAGTCCGTCACGGTTCTCATTCCGGACAATCGTGTTGACGAAGAGAAACTCATCGTCGAACGCATCAAGGACGGCAATCGGGTCGAACCCCATGAGACGGTCAGGCGGCACAAGAGTGGACGCCTCGTCGATGTATCTCTGACGGTTTCGCCGATATTCGATTCTTCAGGTCGGATTGTCGGGGCGTCCAAGATCGCCCGGGATATCACCGCACGCAAGGAAGCCGAGCGCGTGCAAGGCGTCCTCATTGCCGAGCTGAACCACCGCGTCAAGAACGTGCTGGCGACCGTGATCGCGATCGCGCGTCAGACGTTCGGGCCAGCGGCAGATTTGGAATTGGCCAAGGCGTCCTTCGATGCCCGCCTCCAGAACCTCGCGAGGGCGCATGACCTTCTGACGCGTGGAAGCTGGGAAAATGCGAGCCTCGCCAGGGTCATTCAGGAAGCATTGTCGCCATATCAGAATGATCACTTCGAAATCCATGGGCCCGATGTAAACATCCCTCCGAAGGCGGTCATCGCTCTCGCGCTCGTCCTGCATGAGCTTGCGACAAACGCCGCAAAGTACGGCGCCCTGTCTGTTCAATCGGGGCGCGTGAATGTTTCGTGGTCGGTTGACGAGGCGCATGATGCGCGGTTTCGTCTTTCCTGGAGGGAGATAGGCGGCCCAACCGTCGCTTCCCCATCCAGAAGAGGCTTCGGGTCGCGCTTGATTGAGCGTATGACCAGTGGCCAATTGCAGGGGAACGCCGAAATTCACTTTGATGCCGCCGGGCTCCGCTGTGAGATCGACGCGCCACTGGCTTCCGATTGGGACGATGGCAACCCTGAGCTGACCACCCCGCAGGTTTGATCCCTGCCTTGGCATCCGACAGCCGGCTCGCCTCCGTTTGCTTGCGATTGTCTTCCGAAACCAAGATGGCAGTGGCATGGATTTCCGGCGGCCGGCGCTAAGTAACGGAGCAAACTCGAGCGTCATCAAGACAGGAGATCGCGGTGAAGAAGCGGTTTGCGATAGCGGCTGATGCTGCGCTGATGTTGGCGAAAAGTGGCGCATGGGTGCCGGATAACCACGCCTTGGTCGCCCCGACGCTGTTGCGCTCCCAGCTGTTGTCGCACCTCTATTCTGCGGTTCGCGACGGCTCTCTGCAAAAAAGAGAGGCGGAAAATCGGCTGGACTATCTTCGGGGACTGCAAATCCGGTTGCTCGGTGACCGGGTATTGCAGCGATACGCATGGAACATCGCGAGCAAACTCGATTGGGCGGATACCTATCGCGCGGAGTACATCGCCGTAACGCAGCTTCAGGCAGACGCATTGGTTACCCTGGATCCCGAGCTCGCCGCTGCCGCGCAGTCTTTCGTCGTGGTCGCTTCGGTGAAGGATTTGCTGGCCACAGGCGCCTGAAAGGCGCGATAGCCGCGATCGAACAATCCATATCCCGACCGTTGCTTTCACCAATCGTCGGTCGAACGCTTCGGCCTCGAACGCACCCTGATCAGTCGAATCGGCAGCAACAAAAGGCACGCGCCGAAAAAACCGAACACCAGAAACTCTATCCATCCGCCGTAGTGAAATCCCGCCCACTCCGCGATCGCGTTCAAGACAACGGCACCGACGACTCCGGCTGCGACGTCGGTGAGTGGATGTGCATGAGCGTGCATGAATTTATTCGCCATCCAGCCCGCCGCACCGCCGACGACGAGAGCGGAAATCCAATCAACAGGACCTTCATTCATCTGAAGTCTCCGAAACCGATGACTTCAGTTGAGATAGGTCGTCACGCGTTCGCGGAAAGTGATGTTCTGCAGTGACCACGGCATCATCCGTCGCGCGATCAGACAACGTGAGGCTTGATGGACTTCAACGCGCGTGACACGGCTCAATTCGATTGCCTCGTCATGACGCCGGAACATCTGGCATGCGTACGCCGACGCTGCCATAAATGAGCTTTGTCGAGGGAGGCATCGCCATGCAGAAGAATGCGCCGGACTTCAGCCTTGAGGGCAAGGTGACCTTGGTGACGGGAGCGAGCCGTGGCATCGGACGAGCCTGCGCGCTTGCCTGTGCCGCCGCAGGCTCCGATATTGTCTTGGGGCTCCGCGATGTCGCAGCGTCGGCGGGCCTGGTTGCCGAACTCGAGGGCACGGGACGAAAGGTTCTCCCGGTCGAACTGGACATGCCCAACAAGGCCCATATCGCACAAGCTGTCGACGCGGCACTTGCCACCTTTGGTCGGATCGACGTCCTCATCAATAACGTCGGCGTGGCCCCGGGCAATCTCGCGGAACTCGTTGAGGAGAAGGATCTGGACGAGATACTCGATGTCAACATCAAGGGCACGTTTCTGATGATGCAGGCTGTCGGCCGTCACATGATCGAGCGCAACGCGGGTCGGATCATCAACATCAGCTCGCAGGCCGGTACCGTAGCGCTCCGCGGCGAGGCGATCTATTGCATGAGCAAAGCCGCCATCAATCACCTCACACGCTGCCTGGCAGCTGAATGGGCACGCTATAATATCACCGTAAACACAGTCTCGCCGACGTTCATCCACACGGATGGTACAGCGCCATTCCTATCCGATTCCGACAATCGCAAGGCGACGCTCGGTCACATTCCACTCGGCCGGATCGGCGAAACCGATGATGTGGTGGGCGCTGTTGTCTTCCTTGCGTCGCCGGCGGCGAGCCTGATCACAGGTACGAACCTGCTGGTCGACGGTGGATGGTCCGTCGCCTGAGGGCGAGACCACTGCCGTGACGCTTGCGTCGACTCAAAAGTTGTAGTGCTATTTTGTCGAAACCGGCGGGAGGGAACCATGCGCTTTCTGAAGGGCCAGGCGATCTTTCTTTCGCTGCTCGCAGGATCGATTGCGACGGTTGCCAATGCGCAGGATTCCAGCTCGGACCTCGCCAAGAAGCTCAGCAATCCGGTTGCATCGCTGATCAGCGTTCCCTTCCAGTTCAACTACGATCGTGGATTCGGTCCGGAGGACGGAAATCGGGAGACGCTGAACTTCCAACCCGTGATTCCGATTTCCATCAACGATGATTGGAATGTGATCTCGCGCACCATTCTGCCAGTCATCTCGCAAAACGACATCGCCGGTGATTCCGGCAGCCAGTTCGGCCTCGGTGACGTCACCCAGAGTTTCTTCTTTTCACCGAAGCAGCCAGGCCCCGGAGGGATCATCTGGGGCGTTGGTCCAGCATTCCTTATCCCGACAGGTACCGACGATCTTCTCGGCACCGGCAAATGGGGCGCCGGACCTACCGGTGTGGCTCTGAAGCAGGACGGTCCCTGGACTTACGGCATCTTGGCCAACCACATCTGGTCTTTCGCGGGCCAGAGCGATAGAGCCGATGTCAGCTCGACATTTCTGCAGCCGTTCGTTTCCTATACCACGCATGATGCCTGGACATTCTCGCTGAATACCGAGAGCAGCTACGATTGGGAGGCCGAGCAATGGTCGGTTCCGATCAACATGCAGGTTTCCAAGCTCGTCAAGTTCGGGGAACAGCCGGTCAGCATTTTCGCAGGCGCGCGCTACTGGGCCGACGCGCCGGAGAACGGTCCTGAGGGCTGGGGCTTTCGCGTAGGGCTGACGTTCCTGTTTCCAAAATGATCAGGTGGTTCCCGCCAGGATCTCACCACCTCCGGCACAAGACGGGCGGATGTTATCCTCGCGCGCTCGCCTAGCCTGTCGGCCTAGTTGGCGCTTGCAACCTTTTGCGCCGCCAGCGGCGGCGCCGCCTTCAGCGCCTGTCCAAGGTCCTTCAGAAGACGGGTCGACTCGACCGAGAGCATCCGTGGCCGGACGAGGGGAGGCGGGCTGCCTTCCTCGGGCTTGGCGGCAACGGTCTTGACCGTCTTGTCGGGCGGCAGCGGCTGCGTGCCGGGGATCTGCCGGAGTGTGATGCCCTGGTGGGCATAGTCCATGGCGCGCTTGAAGGTCATGGCGGGCAACGAACCGCCGGTCATCTCGTTGGTCGAGGTGTAGTCGTCGTTTCCGAACCACACGGCGGCGGTGTAGTTGCCGGTGTAGCCGATGAACCAGGCATCGCGGTAGGCTTGCGTCGTGCCGGTCTTGCCGGCTGTAAGGATGCCGTTGTCGAGCGCTGCCTTGCGCGCGGTTCCGACGTAGGGGACGCGCGACAGCATCTGGTTCATGTAGATATCGGCCTGCTCGGAAAGCACGCGCTTGGCGGGCGGTTCGTCGCGGTCGAAGTCGTAGAGCACGTCGCCTCCGTAGTCGAGGATCTGGCTGATGCCGTGGCGGCGCGACTGGTAGCCGCCGGCCGGAAAGACGGCATAGGCTGTCGCCTGGTCGAGCACGGTCACTTCCGAGGTGCCGATCGGGATGGTCACATCGTCGCGCACCGGGGACTGGACGCCGAGATTCGTCGCCATCGCACGGATCGGCTGAATGCCCAGCTTCTCCTTGGCGAGGCGAACCGGGATTGTGTTAATCGACTGGGCGACGGCAGTGGCGATCGTAACGCGGCCCGAATAGCGATTGGCGTAGTTGTGCGGGCTCCAGTTGCCCCAGTAGATCGGGGCATCCACCACGATCGTATCGGGGGTCATCCCGTTTTCCATCGCCACCGCATAGGTATAGACCTTGAAGGATGAACCCGGCTGGCGCAGAGCCCTGGTGGCGCGGTTGAACTGGCTTTCGCCATAGTCCCGCCCGCCGACCATGGCGCGCACCGCCCCGCCGTTCTCGATCACGACCATGGCGCCCTGCTTGGCGTTATAGCGTTCGCCATATTCGCGCAGCGACGTCTCGACTGAATCTTCCGCCGCTGCCTGCAGGCCCATGTCGACGGTGGTCCTGACCACCAGAGAGTGCTGGTGGAAGCGCGGCGATAGCCGCATGACCTCGTCAAATGCCCAGTCGAGGAAGAAATCGGGCGATTCCACCTGGTTGCGGTCGACGACCGTTGCTGGATTGCGCCGCGCGGCGATCACCTGGCCTTCGGTCATCAGGCCGCTCTGCACGAGGTTGGTCAGCACCTCGTTGGCGCGACCGCGGGCCGCCGGCAGGTTGACGTGCGGCGCGTATTTCGCGGGCGCCTTGAACAGGCCGGCGAGCATCGCGGACTCGGCCAGATTGACGTCGGTGATGCTCTTGCCGAAATAGAACTGCGCCGCCGCAGCCGCACCGAAGGTGCCGCCGCCCATGTAGGCCCGGTCGAGATAGGTGGAGAGGATCTCCTTCTTGGAGAGGTTGGCTTCAAGCCAAAGCGCCAGGAAGGCTTCGGTGATCTTTCGGTCGATCGAGCGCTCGTTGGAGAGGAACAGGTTCTTGGCGAGCTGCTGCGTCAGCGTCGAGCCGCCCTGCACGACTTCGCCGGCCTGGGCATTGGTGACCAGCGCGCGGGAAAGGCCGATGAGGTCGATGCCGAAGTGGTCGAAGAAGCGCCGGTCTTCAGTCGCGAGCACCGATTTGATCAGCGCGTCGGGCAGTTCGTCGATCGGCACGGAGTTCTGGTGGATGACGCCGCGATGGCCGATCACGTTGCCGTAGCGGTCGAGGAAGGTGACCGCATAGTCGCCGCGATTGCGCCAATCTTCCTTGGTAGCCTCGAAGGCAGGCTGGGCAAGGGCGAGCATCAGGGCGGCGCCGACCGCGCCGAGTGTCAGGCCTTCGCCGCCGAGTTCGAAGACAATGCGCTTCCAGCCGCGAACGCGGAAGCGACGGAAGAAGATGGTGATGTCTTCCCAGATCTCGGCTGCGCGAAAACCGGCGTTCCAGATGGTCGAATCGATCCACGAGTCGATCTTCAAAAGGAGGTGGCGTTGCTTACGCGGCCGTTTTTCTGGATTGTCCGGATCCGTCACGTCTTATATTCCCGCCCGATCAGTTCGACGCCGGACGAACCTGACGCCGGACTATGGCAAATCTGCCGACAGTGCCCCGGAGTAAACGGAGCTTGGTGAATCATTGGTTGATTTGCCTGACAAGAACAAGAGAAATGGAAGCTCTCACGCGATTTTGCGGGGAGCTGTTGCAAGAACGGAATGATGGAAGAAATACCCTTCTGGAAGACGAAGACGCTCGCCGAGATGACGACGACGGAATGGGAGAGCGTATGCGACGGCTGCGGCCTCTGTTGTCTCAACAAGCTCGAGGAGTGGGATAGCGGTGACATCTACTTCACCTCGATCCGCTGCAAGCTGCTCGACGATGAGAGCTGTCGCTGTTCCTCCTACGAGAACCGCTGGGATTTCGTGCCGGATTGCGTCCAGCTCACCAAGGAGAACGTCGACGAGATCGCCTGGCTGCCACCGACCTGCGGTTACCGGCTGATCAACGAGGGCCGCGATCTTTACTGGTGGCATCCGCTGGTGTCGGGCGATCCCGAGACAGTGCATGCGGCGGGGATTTCGGCGCGCGGCCGGACGATCAGCGAAACCGAGGTCAAGGTCGACGATTTCGAGGATTACGTCGTTGATTGGCCGCTGACCGTGGGTGACGAAGCACAGGCGCAACAGCCGGAGACGGCCAAGTAGGACCGGCCCAGGGTTCGGACCCATAAAGGGATTCCGTTGACAGCCAAGGACTTCCGCCGCATGGCCACCCGGTACGATTGGTCGGCGGCGAACTTCCTTGCGGCCGTCCGCTTCCGCGCCCTGTCACCCACTGGTTACGAGAGAAGCGGTTCTTTCGTTCTCACTTGGCGGTGCCAAGCAGGTAGCCGCCGTCCCAGTGCCAGATCTGCTTGTCGTCGACAGTGACCTTGACGACCGCCTGGAAGCCGGCGAGCGTCCCGCTGCCGGCATGGAACGCACAGGTACCGGACGGCGGGCTCGCCGTGTCGTATGTAACACAGTAGCCGACAGCCGAGTCACCGTTCCCCACGGCAATGACTGCCGTGCTGCTGCCGAAAAGCGGACTGCTCGTCACCGGTCCATAATAGAGAATCTTGGTGCCCGCCGGGATCGCCGCGAGGTTCGATTCCGTAATGGTGCAGAAGCTCGGGACCTCGCCGGTATATTGGCTACATTCCTTGGAGATCTTGAGCGGTTGCATAGCCGGCGCAGCGGACGCCACCGACGCTAGTACCAGGACGGCACCAGCGGACAGGATCAACAGTTTGCTCATTGCCCTCTCCCATGGTCGAATGATGTCTGAGATTTTACTCGCTATCTCCTCTCGCAGCAATTCGCTGCTTGAAGCAGGAGGCTGCCCTCAGCCTGGCCTCGCAATCAGCCCGGACCCTGGGCGACGGCCTTGAGAAACTGCCTCAGTTCGCCGCGTACATAGTCTTCGATCGAGCCCCGCGGCTCGAAGCCCCACCAGAGCAGGCAGCCCTGCCACTGCGACAGCATAAGCCGCCCAAGCGGAGCTTTGCCTTCGGCGCGAAGGCAGCGGTCGAGCGCTATGGCCAAGGTCTTGCCCCAGGCGGCGCCGCGGGCCTGCAAGGCTGGGTCGCGCAGATCCTCCCTGAGTACCAGAAGGCCTTCCGCGTAGGAGGCGGCATCGTCACCATAGTCCTTGGAAAGACCGGCGAGCAGGTCGATCGCACCTTCTGATGTCTCGGGAACGGACTGGATCAGCCGGGCCGTTTCCGTGTCCAGCCGATCCCAGGCGCGCAGCAGGCAGGCCCTAAGCATTGCCGCCTTGGTGCCGAACCGCTGCACCAGCGTCGAGCCGGAAAGGCCGCTGATCTTCGCCACCGCGCCGAAGCTTGCTGCCTCAGGTCCTTCCGCATGCACAAGTCCGAGAACCATGTCGAGAAGCTGTTCGTCCGAAAGCGTGCGGGGGCGCGGCATGAAATTTCCTCTTGCGTTCACGACGAATATGAACGAACGTTCGTTTATATTCAAGTGGAATGGTGAACCTATTGGCTGGTTCTGGCGTGGAGGACAAGCACGTGACAGCAACGCTTTCGGGAAAGATCGCCCTCGTGGCCGGCGGCACGCGCGGCGCCGGTCGCGGGATTGCCGTGGAACTCGGGGCCGCCGGTGCCACCGTCTACGTTACCGGCCGCACGACGCGGGCGAAGCAGTCGGAATATGGCCGTCCGGAGACGATCGAGGAGACGGCCGAGATGGTGACCGCTGCGGGCGGCGAGGGGATTGCGGTTCGCGTCGATCATACCGTGGCTGCGGAAGTCGAGGCGCTGGTCGGCCGCATCCGCCGCGAGCAGGGCCGGCTCGACATTCTCGTCAACGATATCTGGGGCGGCGAGCATCTGACGGAGTGGAACAAGCCGGTGTGGGAGCATTCGCTGGACAAGGGGCTGCACATGCTGCGGCTGGCCATCGACACCCATCTGATCACCGCTCATTTCGCGCTGGCGCTGATGATCGAGCGTCCAGGCGGGCTGCTGGTTGAGCTGACCGACGGCACCGCCGAATACAACGCCACGCATTACCGCCTTTGCCCTTATTACGACCTCGTCAAGACAGGCGTGATCCGGATGGCCTGGGCGCACGCCAAGGATCTCGCGCCGTATGGCGCGACGGCGGTGGCGCTGACGCCCGGCTGGATGCGCTCGGAGATGATGCTCGATATCTACGGCGTCAGCGAGGAGAACTGGCGCGACGCGACCGCGGCGCAGCCGCACTTCGTCATCTCCGAGACGCCGCGCTTCACCGGCCGGGCGGTGGCGGCACTCGCCGCCGATCCCGAGCACGCCCGCTGGAACGGCCAGTCGCTTTCAAGCGGTGAGCTCGCCAAGGTTTACGGCTTTGACGACGTCGACGGTTCGCGGCCGGATTGCTGGCGCTACATGGACGAGGTGATGGAGGCAGGCAAACCTGCCGATGCCACCGGCTACCGTTGAATCCGTTTAGCCGGAAGGGATCACAACGAACTGTCTTTGCAGCGTTTTCGGCGCGGCGTTCTGCCATGACTTGCGGACCAGACCCTGCACCAGTTCGTCGCTCGCCTTGCCGTAAAAGAGCCGGGTCGAGCCGCGCTGCCCCCAGCCGCCCGGCACCGCCGCCGTATCATCGGGCGCCACCGCCAATGTCATGTGCTGCTGGTCGGGCGTGAGGCGGACGACGCAATAGTCCTGCTCCGGCATCGTCAGGAATATCTTGCTGCGCACGCGAAAGTCGCGCGTGCCGTGATGCGCGCTCTCGACCGCCTCCGGCAGGCTGAGCGCAAAGGAAATGAGCTCTTCCTGGTTCATGACGATAAAATTAGCACATGCTTATGGATGCGGGCCAATCAGAAAAACTCAAGCAGCAGCAGGCGCGCGGAAAATTTTCATTGATAGGAAAATAATCCTTGACGGCGTGACGGTCGTTTGATAGGGTTATGGCATGGTCGGAAAGTTGCGGGCGCGTCGAAGTGCTTGACCAGAGCTTTCCGGATTCACAAGCCGGGGTTTGACCCGGCTTTTGTGTTTCTGGCCGCCAGGTCAAGCTGGCTGGCCGAGAGGGTCCCGATGATTGATATCGAGAGTTTCGAACCGGAGCTGTACGGCTATTGGCCGCAAAGGCGCGCCTATGGCGATCCGCGGCAGCTCGAAGCGGATGAGGCCGAGGCGAGGGCGGCGGCTGAGGCCTATTTCCTCGAGATAAAGTCCGGTTCGGCCGCGCCCGCCGAGGAGTTGCGGGTTCTGCTCAACGAGATGACGGCGGAGATGCGCGACCAGTTCAGCGCTTTCCGCGAATTGCGGCGGGCGGCGGAAGCGACTTGCTCAGGTGGCGACGAGGCGGCGGCTAAGCTTGCGCGGGCCGACCTGAAGGCGGCGACCGATGCGATGTCGCTGATCGTTCGCACGCTCGAGAAGGTCGATCAGCTGCAGCGGCAGATCGCGCGCGATCGCGAGCTGGCCGCGGAAGAGAACGACGCTGCGATGGGGCTTGAAGATGCGAAGAAGCGGTTTCTTGAGCGCATCGACGAGCTGGCGGAACAGCGGGCGCGGCAACTGCTTGCCGAGTGGCAGGTTACCGGTCCTCCCGGTCAAGGTGACGCCGCTGCCGGCGGCGCTCGCCAGGCCGATACCGGCTGAGGGGCGGGCGTCGCGGTCGCTCAGGCGCCGGACTGAGAAAACGATGGCGCGCCATGGCGAGGAGATGACTGTCATCGCAGCGGAACGGATATCGGTTCGGACGGTCGTGGCGGCTTGTCTGCAGCAGGGCGTGGCCCTGATGACGGAGATGAACCCAGCGGCCGTGCCGCTCGCAACCTCCGGGCCGTCGTGTCGGGCCGAGGTTGACTGGCCTGACGATGCCGAGGAACCGGCGGAGCGGATGCCCATGGATGCGCTGGTGCGCTTTGCCGACCAACGCGGGCTGTGGAACCCGCTTGGCGGTCTCTGGACGTTTTCCGGCCGTCTCGAACAGCAGCCGCCGGCGGGCGACTGGCGCACCTGGCTGATCCTCGGCGGGCGCGGCTCCGGCAAGACGCGGGCGGGGGCCGAATGGATTCATGCGCTGGCGAGCGCGGAACGGCGTTCCGATCTGCGCATCGCCTTGATTGCCGAAACGCTCGGCGACGCGCGCGAGGTGATGATCGACGGTGTCTCCGGCATCTGCCGCATCGCCCGTCGTGGATGTCCGGAGTTCGAGATTTCGCGGCGCAGGCTCGTCTGGCCGAACGGTGCGGTGGCACAGATCTTCTCGTCCGAGGATCCGGAAAGTCTGCGCGGCCCGCAGTTTCATTTTGCCTGGTGCGACGAGCTGGCGAAATGGAAGCACGGGCAGGAGACATGGGACATGCTGCAGTTCGGCCTGCGCCTCGGCAGTCATCCGCGCCTGCTCGTGACGACGACGCCGCGGCCTGTGCCGCTGCTGAAGGAATTGATCGCTGACACGGGCACGCGCCTGACACGGATCAGCACGCTTGCGAATGCGGCCAATCTAGCGCCGGGTTTTATCGATGCGCTGGCGCATCGCTACGGCAGCACGCGGCTCGGGCGTCAGGAGCTCGATGGGGAACTGATCGAGGATCGCGAAGACGCGCTCTGGCGGCGCGAGATGATCGAGGCTGCCACGATCCGCTTCACTGGCGAGTTGAGGCGTGTCGTCGTCGCGGTCGATCCGCCGGCGGCGGCCGGTGCGCAGTCCTGCTGCGGCATCGTCGTGGCGGGGCTGGAGGCGTCGGGGCGTGCGGTGGTGCTTGCCGATTGTTCGGTCCAAGGTGCAAGCCCTGCTGGCTGGGCGAGCGCGGTGGTCCGCGCCTACAGGCGCTTTTCGGCGGACCGGGTCGTGGCCGAAATCAACCAGGGCGGTGACATGGTGGCATCGATGCTTAAGAGCATCGACGAAAGCCTGCCGGTCTCGACCGTGCGCGCGACGCGCGGTAAATACTTGAGGGCTGAACCGGTCGCGGCGCTCTACGAGCAGGGGCGGGTTGCCCATGCAGGGAGGTTTGTCGCGCTGGAGGACCAGATGTGCGACTTCGGCCCGGACGGGCTTTCGTCAGGCCGTTCGCCAGACCGGCTGGACGCGCTGGTCTGGGCGTTGACGGCGCTGATGCTGGAAGGACATGGGGAGCCCCGGGTGCGGGGCGTCTGAAGGACTAGCGTTGCGGTTGCTGTTGTGCCGGGCGCGGCGCTTGGTGCTCCGGGCGAACCTGACGCCATTCGTTTTCGAGCTGGTCGACGACATGCTGGGGAATGGTCGGCTGATTGCTGTTGGCCGGCTGCTGCATGCTCTCCTCCAAGGGCTTGATTTAACGCTGAGTTAATCACTGGCACGGCTTAAACTGCGTGTAAATCAGGCGCTTAAACACTTTAAACGATTGAATTAATTTTAATCGATTGAGGCGTACAACGCCGTACCACTTTTTGAGGCGGTTACCATGGTTATCCACATCGATAGGCCCTTCTTCTTCGACACGGTGCGCGACGCGCTGTTCAAGGGAACGCTTAATCAGCCTCAGGTGGAGGGGATGACGGCGATTCTCGATTACTGGGAATCGCGGATGCCGGATGCCGATCCGCGTTGGCTCGCCTACATCCTGGCGACGGCCTACCACGAGACGGCCTTTACGATGCAGCCGGTGCGCGAGACGCTGGCGGCCACCGACGCTCGGGCGATCGAGATCCTGGAGAACGCCTATGCATCAGGCAAGCTCTCCTGGGTGAAGACGCCCTACTGGCGCCCTGACGAGGACGGCAAGAGCTGGCTCGGCCGCGGCCTGGTGCAGCTCACTCACAAGCGGAATTACGAAGCGATGAGCAAACTGACAGGCATCGACCTGGTCGCTGAGCCGGATCGGGCGATGGAGATGGATGCCGCCGTTTCGATCCTGATCGAAGGCATGGTGCGGGGCTCCTTTGCCAATCACAAGCTTGCCGACCACCTGAACGAGACGACGGATGATTGGGTCAATGCCCGCCGCATCGTCAATGGCACCGACCGGGCGGAGAAGCTCGCCGGCTACGGCAAGACCTTCCTTGCGGCCATCCGCCACGAACAGCCGGCGGGATGGCTTGCGCGGTTGAAGGGCTGGCTCCCGCGTGCTATCGCGCGGGTCTTCGGCTAGACCTTGACAGGAGTTGCGCGTGATCCGCCACATCGTCTTCTTCACAGCGCCCGCGGAGCAACTGGAAAAGGTGCGCGCCGGCCTGTCGATCCTGACGGCGATCCCGCATGCGCGGCTGCTGGAGATCGGAACGAACATCAAGACCGACCAGCTCGGCACTGACGTCGACCTCGTGGTCTACGGCGAATTCGACGATGAGGCAGCACTTGCCGCCTACAAGGCGCATCCAGACTACCAGCGCTCCATCGACCTCGTGCGCCCGATCCGCGAAATGCGGATGGCGGCGGATTACGAGAGCGACGCGGCGGTGAAGCAGCCACGGGGTTGATGCTGTAGCCTGCCCCTCGGGACGCAGCTTAAAGAGCAGGCCTAGCCGAGAGCGCTCTGCGCGGTGCAGATCCTGTCGACCAGGGCATCGAGTTCACCCTTCGGCGGGCGATTTTTGGCGAGGCGCTGCTTCAGGTGCATGATGGGCTCCGCGAGGATCTCATCGAGGCTTTCGGCACAGGTGAAGTCACCCGCCACTTTCTTGACCTTCGAGTTATCGAAGATCGCAGTCCAGGCCTTGTCGCCGATCAGGGGACCTTCCCAGGCCGGATTATACTTGATCAGGGTGTCGGTCGGTACGTGAACGATCTTGGCTTCCACGCCAAGCAATCTGCCGATCGCCCTTTGGATATCGTTCCAGATATGAGCGCGGTCGGATGTAATGTGGAAAACATCGCGAAGCGCCGCCTGCTTGCCGAAAAGCCCGACGAAAGGCACCGCGAAATCGACCGAGCGGGTCAGTGTCCAGGGCGTGTGGCCGTCGCCCGCCACGATGGTGGGCTCGCCGTCCAGCATGCGCCTTGCCATGATGTCGCTGTCGCCCAACATCATCGGCAGACCGGTGCGTACCGTGTGGCTGGGGCGGACGATCGTCCAGGCCAGGTTCTGGGACTTCCTGAGCAGGTCCTCGCAGGCAATCTTGGCCTGGCTGTAGGGCCAGTATGGATTGATTGCTGGTGTCTCCTCGGTAATCACATAGTGACGCGGCGGCTTCTCATAGACAGAGGCCGAGGAGATGAAAATGTACTGGCCGCAATGACCCGCGAACACCTCGATGTCGCGCGCAATCTGGTCGGGCGTGAAGGCGATGAACTGGCACACGACATCAAAGTTGGCCTTGGCGAGATCCGCGTAATCAGGCGATCCGAGTTCACCGACGATCGAGGTCACCCCTGCAGGCAAGGGGTCTTGTCTCAGGCCGCGGTTGAAAACGCTGACATCATGACCTTCGGCAACGGCGCGCTCGACGCACGGGTAAGAGATTTGGCCGGTGCCGCCAATGAAAAGGACTTTCAAAGCCATCTGGAAACCTCGGTATCTGACAGGCGGGATCTAGGGTCACCTTCATAGCGTGAAAGGACTCGGGCGTCTCGCGTAAATCTGGCTAGGCTATGGCGCCCGGACGACAAGCAGGGAGGCCTGTCTCTCTCGTCCCACTCTGACAAGCCATCGATAATCTGATGGGGAAAGCGGTATTGAATTTCTTCACGAATGTATGAGACGCATGCTATCTCAGCTGGGCTAGGAGCGATGCTGCATGGTGGTTGTGAGGGCTTTCGGGACATCGTCTTTGGACGCGAAAAAGCGGGAAATCGAGCGTCTTGCGGCGCTTGAGCAGCTTGACCTCCTCGATACCCCGAAGGACGAAGGCTTCGAGCGCATCGTGCGCCTGATAAAGGAGATCTACGCGGTCGACATCGGCCTGGTGTCTCTCATCGACGCGCATCGGCAATGGTACAAGGCGTGTTCCGGGCTGGCGGCGGACGAGGTTCCGCTTGAAGATACCTTCTGCCGCTACGTGGTCGACCGCGAGGAGCCGATTGTCGTGCAGGATGCAACGCGCGATCCGCGGTTCGCGCACAATCCGGCCGTGACGGGAGAAAGTCACGTGCGGTTTTACGCCGGCGTGCCTCTGAAAACCAAGGGTGGCCACGTTATCGGAACGGTATGTGCGATCGATCGACGCCCCAGATCGTTCGGGTCCAAGGATCTTTCTGTTCTCCAGGAATTGGCGGGCGTGGCGATGGACCGGATCGAGCTGCTGCAGTCGGCAGCAACCGATAGCTTGACAGGCACGCTCACCCGGCGCGCCTTCCGGCAAGAGGCCGATCAACTTCTGTCGCTTGCCCTGAGGCATCAGCATGACCTGTCCTGCATCGTTCTGGACATCGACCATTTCAAGAGCGTCAACGACACCCATGGCCACGCGGTGGGCGATGAGGTGCTCCATGCGGTCACAGAAACCTGCAAGGCGAACCTGCGTGTGGGAGACCTGTTCGGCCGCCTCGGGGGAGAGGAATTTGCCATCCTCCTTCCGCACATCAATCGCGAAGCGGCAGCCGCCGTCGCCGAAAAGGTAAGGCTTGCGATCGCGTCCCGGCCGATCCGGGGAACCTTCGGCGAATTGAACGTGACAGCAAGTTTCGGCATTTCGGCGCTTTCCATCATCACCAGGGATATTGAGACGCTGTTGGTTCAGGCCGATGCCGCGATGTACCACGCCAAGCACAACGGTCGAAACCGATGCGTGTCATGGAACTCCATCGGTGCTGATGGTCCGACCGGCTCTCGCCGTCGCGTCCTGAAAGCCGGATCCATCATGTTCAACGACCGCCGCTCGACGATCGATTGCACCATAAGGTCGCTCGGTACCGACAGCGCGGGGCTCTCCGTCTCCAGTTCCGCTGGCATACCTCCGGAATTCGTCTTGATGATCAAGGGCGAGGGTTTCGAGACCAAATGCCGGATCGTGGCGCAGGACCGGCAAACCATAGAAGTCGCCTTCAAGCCCTGATCGGGCTCCACCTGCGATTGGCTGTCATCACGCCGCAGGCTTGAGAGTCCGCCTAACTCCAGGATACCAACCATGAGATTGAGATCATTGCTGCCGTGGGGCTCCGCGGCGGGTCGCAAAGCCGTGCCCGAGAAAAAGGCCGCCGGCGGCTTCATGTCGCTCGCCGCAGAAGGGCGGGCGAGTTGGACTGGCCGCTCATACGCACGCGAGGGCTTCATGAAGAACCCAGTCGCGCACCGCAGCGTCCGGCTGGTCGCCGAAACGGCGGCCTCGGTGCCGTGGCTGCTCTACGAGGGCGATCGCGAGCGGCCGGATCATGCGGTGCTGTCACTGCTTGGGCAGCCGAACGGGCGCATGGGTGGGCCTGATTTCTTCGAGGCGCTTTACGGACATCTGCTCCTGTCAGGCAACGCCTATGTCGAGCCGCTGCTGGTCGGTGGAAACCTGCGCGAACTGCATCTGCTGCGGCCTGATCGCATCGGTATCGTCGAGGGCAAGGACGGGTGGCCCGAGGCCTATGATTATCGTGCCGGCGGTTCCGTGCGCCGCTTTCCGGCCGAGACGGAAGGGCTGGGTCTGCTGCACCTGAAGCTCTTCCATCCGCTCGACGATCATCTCGGCTTCCCGCCGCTGGCAGCAGCCCAGGTGGCGCTCGATCTCTCCAACGCGGCGGCGACCTGGAACAAGGCGCTCCTCGACAATTCCGCACGGCCTTCGGGCGCGCTGGTCTACCAGCCGAAGGAGGGCGGCAACCTCTCGCCCGACCAGTACGAGCGGCTGAAGCAGGAACTCGACGAGGGCTATTCCGGCCCGATGCGCGCCGGTCGTCCGCTGCTTCTCGAAGGCGGGCTCGACTGGAAGTCGATGGGGCTGTCGCCGAAGGACATGGATTTCGTCGAGGCGCGCAACGGTGCTGCCCGCGACATCGCGCTCGCCTTCGGCGTGCCGCCGATGCTGCTCGGCATTCCCGGCGACAACACCTATGCCAACTATCAGGAAGCGAACCGCGCCTTCTACCGGCTGACCGTGTTGCCGATGCTGACGCGCACCGCCGCCTCGCTCTCGGCTTGGCTCTCCGGACACTACGAGGACCGCCTGCGGCTGGAGCCCGATCTGGACAAGGTCGCCGGACTTGCGGCGGAGCGCGATCAGCTGTGGACGCGGGTGGGCAGTGCGGCCTTCCTTACAGACGAGGAGAAGCGGCAGGCGGTTGGCTATTGAACGCCCGCGCCGACGCGTGAATCAAACTCTGAACGCCCGGACTCGATGTTCGAGCAAATGCTCCCAAGCGATTCAAAAGATTCGCTGAAGTGCCGGGACGTCACTCTGAAATCGACAGCGTCAAGTCGCGATTGCGGCTGGGTTTTGCCCGTCTTCAACCAAGGATCCCTGCGATGACAGACCTTTCCAACGATGCCGGGCTCTGGGCGACCAGGGCGCTCGGTGCGTCGGCGGGGGCGGCGGTGTCGCTCGTCTATCTCCTGCCGAAAAGCCGGCGGGAGGCCGCAAGCCGCTTCTTCACCGGCCTTGCCTGCGGCACGATCTTCGGCGGCCCGACCGGTATGTGGATTGCCGAGAGGCTGGCGCTGGCGGATCGCCTATCGGCCTCCGAGGTCGTGCTGTCGGGATCGGCAGCGGCAAGCCTCTGTGCCTGGTGGGCTCTCGGCATCCTTTCGCGCATCGCCGGACGATACGGCGCGCGCGGGCGCTAGCCCGCAAGGCCATTCCAAAAAACGAGGAGAGCATCATGACCGCAAGCCGCGCGCTGGCGCGATCACCCATGGGCGCGGATACGCGCAAGTTCGCCAATCTGGAGCTCAGGGGGCTGAAGCGCGACGGCAGCTTTTCCGGCTATGCCAGCGTCTTCGGCGAAGTCGATCTCGGCAAGGATGCGATCGAGCGCGGCGCCTTCCGCAAGTCCTTGGCCGAGCGCGGTGCGGGCGGAGTGCGCATGCTCTTCCAGCATGATCCGGCCGAACCGATCGGCGCCTGGAAGACGATCCGCGAGGACAGCCGTGGCCTCTATGTCGAGGGCATGCTTGCCGAGGGTGTCTCCCGGGCGCGCGAGGTCCACCAGCTTCTGAAGAACGGCGCGCTCGACGGGCTTTCGATCGGCTTCCGCACCGTGCGGGCAAAGACCGATGCGAAGTCGGGCGTGCGCCGCATCCTCGAAGCCGACCTCTGGGAGATCTCTGTTGTGACTTTCCCGATGCTGCCCTCGGCTCGCGTTCAGAACATCAAGAATGCGCGGTGGTTCCGCGACAAGGAGACCGAGCTGGTCCGCGCCATGCGCCGGGCCGCCCGGATGATGCTGACAGAAACCTTCAGATAGGAAAACGGGACATGACCGACATGCATGAGACAGGTTCGAGGATCGCGCCGGAGATCAAGGCGGCGCCTGAGATGACGGCTGCCTTCGACGAGTTCATGGAGGCGTTCGAAGCCTTCAAGGACACCAACGACCGCCGCTTAGGCGAGATCGAGGAAAAGCTGACGGCCGATGTCGTGACCCGCGACAAGATGGACCGCATCACGAGGGCGATGGACGAGCAGAAGAAGGTGCTCGACCAGCTGGCGCTGAAGAAGGCGCGCCCGCCGCTCGGCCGTGGCGGCGGAAGCGGCGTCGAGGCGAACGAACACAAGGCGGCGTTCGAGCACTATATCCGCCGTGGCGACGAGGCAGGCTTGCGCGAGCTTGAGGCGAAGGCGATGTCGGCGGGCTCAGGGAGCGATGGCGGCTATCTAGTACCGCCCGAAACGGATACCGAGATCGGCCGTCGCCTCTCCGTGGTTTCGCCGATCCGCTCGCTTGCGACCGTGCGCCAGGTCTCAGGCTCGGTGCTGAAGAAGCCGTTTGCGACCTCGGGCATGGCGGCCGGCTGGGTGGCCGAGGTGGCGGCCCGCCCGCAGACGTCAAGCGCCCAATTGGCCGAACTCTCCTTCCCGACCATGGAGCTCTACGCCATGCCGGCAGCAACGCAGGCGCTGCTTGATGATGCTGCTGTCGATATCGAGGCCTGGATCTCGAGCGAGGTCGATACCGTCTTTGCCGAGCAGGAGGGCACTGCCTTCGTCAACGGCGACGGCACCAACAAGCCGAAGGGCTTCCTCGCCTATACCGCAGTCGCCGACAGCGCCTGGAGCTGGGGCAATCTCGGCTATATTGCGACGGGTGCGGCCGGCGCCTTCAAGACCACGGGTGCCTCCGATACTCTGATCGATACGATCTATTCGCTGAAGGCAGGTCACCGTCAGAACGCCAACTTCGTCATGAACCGCAAGACGCAGGCCGAAGTGCGCAAGCTCAAGGATGGCGACGGCCGCTATCTCTGGCAGCCGCCGGCAACGGCTGGCGAGGCGGCCTCGCTGGTTGGCTTCCCGGTTGTCGAGGCCGAGGACATGCCCGATATCGCGGCCAATGCGCTGTCGATCGCTTTCGGCGACTTCCGCGCCGGCTATCTCGTTGTCGACCGCACCGGCGTGCGCGTGCTGCGCGATCCCTATTCCGCCAAGCCCTACGTGCTCTTCTACACGACCAAGCGCGTCGGCGGCGGCGTGCAGAACTTCGAGGCGATCAAGCTCATCAAGTTCGCCGTGAGCTGATCCTAAGCAAGGCGGGTGCGGCTGCCCGCATCCGCCTGCCGAACATGCCTGCACCACACCAATCCAGGATCATCCATGACCTATGCACTGATTACCCCGCCCGTCGCGGAAGCGCTGACGCTTGCCGAGGTGAAGGCCCATCTGCGGCTCGACGACGGCAGCGAAGACACGCTGCTGGCCTCACTGATCCGCGTTGCCCGCGAGCATCTGGAGCGCACGACGGGCCTCTGCCTGATCACACAGGTCTGGCGGCTCCATCGTGAATCGATACCTGAAGATCGTGTGATTCAGATTGCCAAGGGTCCGGTGCAAGCCGTTGAAAGCCTGAGCATTTACGATGAGGCGGGCGAGGAAGTGGTCTTGCCTGCGACCGGCCATGTGCTTGACGGCAATGCCCGGCCGGCGCGTCTGCTGCTTGATCGAAGTCTGAACCCTGATATCGCCGTGAACGGCATCGAGATCGAGTTTTCCGCCGGTTTCGGCGAGAGCGGCGCAGAGGTGCCGGATACGCTGAAGCGGGCGATGCTGATGCATGTCGCCCAGATGTTCGCTTTCCGGGGCGCCGTGGCCGTCGAGGACCAGCCAGCCGATATCCCTGTCGGCTACGACAGGCTGGTCGCACCGTTCCTGATGCGGAGGCTCTGATGCGCTCCGTCTTCTTCGATCCCGGGCAGATGACGGCGCGGCTTGAACTGGAGGCGCCGGAAGAAGCGCTGGACGGACAGGGCGGTGCCACTGTCACCTTCACCGCTGTTGCCTCGGTGTGGGCGCGGATCGAACCGCTGGCCGAAGTACGGGAAGAGCGGGCCGGTGCAGATGTCTTCACGCTGACGCATCGTATCTGGTTGCGGTTCCGCAGCGACATCAGGGCCGGGATGCGGCTGCGCAAGGGCGACCGGCTGTTTGCCATCGGCACCTGGCGCGACCCAGACGAAACCGGCCGCTATCTCTGCTGCCTCTGCGAGGAGGAAGGACGATGAGCACCGCCTTGGCGATCACACTCGGCGATCTGGCGGACATCCTGGCGCGCCTGTCGCGAGATACCGCAAGTAAGTCACAGGCAAAGGGAGGCGGGGGCAATGAGCGCAACCAATGAACTGCTAGCGGCGATCCATGCACGGCTGACCGGAGACGCCGTGCTTCTCGGCCTGATCGGCGAGGATGGTGTCCGCGACCGCCTTGCGACGGGACGAAAGCTGCCTTCTGTCCTGATCGGCGACGTCAACAGCAATGACTATTCGACCTCGACGGAGAGAGGCGAGGAGCATCTGTTCTCGTTGGAAATCTGGATCGATGTTGGTGGGCGCAAGCAGGCGCAGCTGGTAGCCTCGCGGCTCCACGCCCTGCTGCACGACGCGGCGCTCGATCTTGGACCGTATCGCCTCGTCAGCCTGCTGCACGCCAGGACACAGAGCCGGCGGGAACCGAAGACGAAGCTCTATGTCGCCGAGTTGCGCTTCAGGGCGGTGACGGAAGGGCTTCCCGAGTGGCCACCTTGACCTGTGCAGCCAGCATCAGCACGAAGCCCAGCGAGACAACGGCGAGCGCGGCGCAGGTCGCGATTGCTGTTCCGGCCCCGGCGCGATCGAGGATCGCCGTGAAAACGACGGGTGCGATGGCATTGGCGAGGTTCTGCGGCAGCGACAGGCGGGCCGATTGCAGCCCGAATTCGCGCGGCGAGAACAGCGCAAGCGGCAGCAACGCGCGGGCGACGCTCATGACGCCGGAGCCGAAGCCGTAGAGCAGGATGAAGGCAACCAGCAACGGTGTCGAGGGCGGTATCAGCAGCATCATCAGGAAGCTTGAGACCATCAGGCTCACGCCCATTGCGGCGCTGAGGATCGGATTGCCGCGGCGGCCGAGGAGCATGTCCAGGAAGCGGGCCGAGATGCCGATCACGCCGCGCGCCGAACCGAGCTGCAGCGCCAGCGCAGGCGATGCGCCGGACTGGCGCAGTATTTCAAGCAGCGATGGCGATACGCCGAAAGTCACGAAAGTCGAGATCGTCGTCGCGGCGGCAATCAGCAGGAAAGCCTTGCGCTGTCCCGCAGGCGAGAGCGGCACCGGCGTTTCCTGCGCGGCGCTGCCGTCGGCTGCGAAGGCGATCGGCTTCGGCAGGGCGAAAACATGCAGCGGCAGGCAGACGAAGAACTGTAGCGCCGCGCAGATGAGAAACGTCATGCGCCAGCCGACGGTCGCGTTCAGCTGGCTGAGGATCGGCCAGAAGATCGCGCTCGAAAGGCCGGTGAACAGCATCAGGATGGCAATCACCCGTTTGCTGTCAGGCCCGGCGCGCTCGACGACGGCGGTGTAGGCCGGGGCGGAAAGACCGAAGGCGCCGCCGGCGCCGATGGCGATCCAGGCAAGCCCGTAGAGGACGATGCCTTGGGCGGCTGACAGCAGCACGAGGCCAATCGTGAAGATGATCGAGGAGGCGGCAAGCACGCGGGCTGCTCCATGTCGGGCGAGCAGGCGGCCGGTCGTCGGGCCGGCCAGGGCGCTGACGACCATCATGATACTCAACCCGCCGAAGACCACCTCATTCGGCAGGCCGAGATCCGGCGCAATGACGCGCCCCATGACGCCAAGCATATCGAAGGTCGTGCCCCAGCCAATCAGCTGCGTGACGGCAAGCACAGCAATCGTCTGCACCGAGCGCAAGGGGATGGATCGAGACATGGCGGGCTTTGACGCGAATGGGGTAGGGGCGGGCAAGGTCGTAGCAGCTTCGCCGACTGGTTGAAAGTGACAAGTGGATGACACCAACAGCCGCCGAATGCGCCTGTTTTCTGTAAAGCTACCGCTCAGGAAATCGCTGCTCGCAGCGTTGAGCGCAATCTGCCATTGTGGTTGCGTGGAGGTGCCATTTGTTTAAGTTGCGCGAGGTTGCGACTTAACAAAACAGGTGGACGGTGAAAATCTTCTTCGATGTCGACGGTGTCCTGATCGATGGATGGCACGCCAATCCGGAACTGCGCAAGCCTTGGGATGTGACAATCGAAGACGATCTGGGTGTGGATCGCAATGCGTTCCAACATCTCTTTTTCGGAACACCTGACGATCGCTCGCAAAGCCGAATGTTTACATGCGTGAGTGGACAAACCGATTTGACGGTGGCGCTCGCCGAAGTGCTTCCGCAGGTCGGCTATGCCGGTAGCGTGAGCTCCTTCATGCAGTACTGGTTTGAAAAAGATTCAAATCTCAATGTACCTGTTATCGAGCTGGTGTCCGAGCTGCGCCGGGCGGCTGATGTGACGCTGTATCTGGCAACCGGCCAGGAACATCACCGGGCACGATATCTCTGGAACGACCTTGGCCTTTCCCGGCTCTTCGACGGTATTTTCTATAGCGCCGAGATCGGGCATCCCAAAAAAGATATCCGCTTCTTCGAGGCTATCAACGCTGCACTGGGGATTTCCGGCGAGGAGCGGCCGCTGTTCTTCGACGATCAGCCCGAGATTGTGGCGCTGGCGGCGCAGGCGGGATGGGATGGCACGGCCTATTCCCGTGAGCAGGATATCCGCCGCCATCCGCGCCTGCGCGAATGGTTGCCGTAAGTGACAACGCACAGGAGCGAGGCTCCCATTGGAACTGCAGGACGGCGCCTTCGGGCGCCTTTTTCATGTCGAAAGGATCGGACGATGGTGGCGCAGAAGGGCAAGGACCTGCTCCTGAAGATATTCAACGGCACGGCTTACGAAACGGTTGCGGGGCTACGGTCGAAACGGCTGGCCTTCAATGCCGAAACGGTGGACGTCACCGACGCCGAGAGCGCCGGGCGCTGGCGGGAGCTGCTGGGTGGCGCGGGCGTGCAGCGGGCATCGGTCTCGGGCGCAGGCATCTTCAAGGATGCCGCCTCCGATGGCCTGGTGCGGAACGCCTTCTTCAATGCGTCGATCCTCAGCTGGCAGATCATCGTCCCCGGTTTCGGCATGGTGGCGGGCCGTTCCAGGCGAGCGCGCTTGAATACTCAGGCCAGTATAACGGCGAGGTGATGTTCGAGCTGGCGCTGGAATCGGCCGGCGCCATCAGCTTCGAGGCGCTCTGATGCGGACGGCGGGAGCAAGGGCGAACCGACGCCGCGGCGAGATCGAGGCCGTCATCGACGGCGAACAGCGCATCCTCTGCCTGACGCTCGGTGCGTTGGCTGAACTGGAAACGGCGTTTTCCGCGGACAACCTCGTCGGCCTGGCGGAGCGCTTCTCGCGGGGACAACTGAAGGCCGCCGACATGATCCGTATCATCGGTGCCGGCCTTCGTGGCGGCGGCAATCTCTATTCGGATCAGGAAGTGGCGGAGGCCAGCATTGATGGCGGCATCGCCGGTTGCGCTGTTGTCGTCGGCAATCTGCTTGCCGCGACATTCATAGGGGAGAACGCGGAAATTGCCGCGCGCCCCCTTTAGCCGCAGCAGATATCGAGACCGGTCGCGCGACGCCTTTCCCCTGGGCGCGCGTCCTCCACGTCGGTCTCTGTCTGCTGCGGCTGCCTCCAGCAATATTCTGGGCGATGACACCCGTTGAATTTCATGCCGTTGCCGGCGGATTGGCGCCGCGCAGCACCGTGGCCCGCGCCGACCTCGGCGCGCTGATGGCGCAATTTCCGGATGGCGCAACACCCTCAAAACGAAGGAGCGATCATGGAGAATGAGGATGTCGACCTCTCCGCCATAACGGGGCAGGCCGAGACACTGCAGCGTACGCTCGATGGCCTCGAAAGCCGCTCGCGCTCGTTCGGCTCGGCCCTATCAAGCGCGCTGCGCAGCGCGGTCGACGGCGGCAAGGGTCTCGACGAGGTGCTGCGCAGTCTCGGCAGCCGCCTGACGGATATCGCACTGTCGGCCGGATTGAAGCCGCTGGAGACGATGATCTCGGGCGCCGCATCGAACCTTCTT
This sequence comes from Rhizobium cauense, assembly GCF_019511525.1. Classification (GTDB taxonomy): domain Bacteria; phylum Pseudomonadota; class Alphaproteobacteria; order Rhizobiales; family Rhizobiaceae; genus Rhizobium; species Rhizobium cauense. The sequence continues at coordinate 59,430 of NZ_JAEUAT010000002.1, forward strand.
GGCGGCTTCGGCAAACTCTTGCCTTTCGCCGATGGCGGTGTGGTTTCGCAGCCGACCTACTTCCCGATGGGCGGCAACATGGGGCTGATGGGCGAGGCCGGCAGCGAGGCGATCCTACCGCTGAAGCGCGGTGCCGACGGGGCGTTGGGTGTGGCCGCGTCAGGCGGGTCGTCCGGCCCGCAGATCGTCTTCAATGTCACTGCAACCGATGCGCAGAGCTTCCAGAAAAGCGAGGCGCAGATTTCCGCCATGCTGGCGCGCACGGCGATGCGCGGCCAGCGCAACCTCTGAGGCAGACATGACAAACGGCTTCCACGAGGTCCGCTTTCCGCTCCGCTTGTCGCTGTCGACGAGCGGCGGCCCTGTCAGGCGCACCGACATTGTCAACCTTTCGAATGGACGCGAGAGCCGCAACAGCCGATGGCGTGATGCGCGGCGCAGCTACGATGCGGGCTCGGGGCTGCGCTCTGTCACCGATCTCTATGAGGTCCTGGAGTTTTTCGAGGCGCGCAGCGGTGAACTCTATGGGTTTCGCTTTCGCGATCCGGTCGATTGGACGTCCGGGCGGCCGGATATGCCGGTGACGGCATTCGATCAGGTCATAGGCACCGGAGACGGCACGACGGCGAGCTTTCAGCTTGCAAAGACCTACGGAGATGCGGCCGCGAGCAGCGTTCGAACCATCCGCAAGCCGGTGGTGGGCTCCGTGGTAATTGCCGTGGATGGTGTTGAGCAAGGTCCTTCCGCCTTTGCGTGCGATGCCGCGACTGGCCTCGTCAGCTTTGCTGCCGGTCATATTCCTGCTGCGGGTGCTGCTATTACCGCGGGCTTCGAATTCGATGTACCGGTTCGCTTCGCGACGGGTCGGATCGACGTCAATCTGTCGGCTTTCAACGCCGGACGGATCCCAACAATTCCGCTAACGGAGATTGTACCGTGAGAACCATCGATCCATCTCTGGCGATGCATCTCGGCTGCGACGCGACGACACTTTGCCATGCCTGGCGGGTGGCGAGGCGGGACGGCGTCGTCCTCGGTTTTACCGAGCATGACCACGATCTCACTTTCGCCTATACCACCTTCACGGCCGCGAGTGGCTTTTCGGCAAGCGCCACCGAGGAGGAGGCGGGTCTTCCTGCGGCAACGAGCGACGTTGCGGGTGGCTTCTCCAGCGAGGCGATTACCGAGGAGGATCTTCAACGCGGCGCCTATGACGGCGCCCGTGTGGAGGTATTCCTTGTCAATTGGTCGGCGCCGGAGCAGCACTTGTTGGTCAAGGTGCAGGAAATCGGCGAGGTCGTGCGCGATGCCGGTCAGTTTCGTGCCGAGCTTCGCAGCTTTGCCCACCGCCTCAACCAGCCGCAGGGGCGCGTCTACGGCAGGCGTTGTGATGCGGCACTTGGGGACAGCAGATGCGGTGTGGATCTGGCACAGCCGCAATTTCACGTCGAATGTGCCGTGGCGCTGGTGCGCAATGAAAGCCAGATCCAGGTTTCCGGGATCGGCCGCGTGGGCGACGACTTCTTCCGTTTCGGCGAATTGGCGTTTCTCGATGGCGCCGCCGAGGGGCAGGGCGTGATCATCCAGTCCTACTCTGGTGCTGATGGCGTGCTGACGCTGTGGCTTCCGTTGGTCGTGCTGCCCGAGGTCGGCGATCGGGTGCGGCTGACGGCTGGATGTGACAAGGCTTTTTCCACCTGCCGAACAAAATTCTCCAACCATCTGAATTTCCAAGGGTTTCCGCATATACCGGGTGCCGACTTCGCCTATACCTACGCCGATGGCGAGACCGTTCATGACGGAAGCGCGCTGTTCAAATGAGACCCATTGCAGAGAAGGTGTTGAACGCCGCCGCGAGCTGGATCGGAACGCCGTATCGCCACCAGGCCTCGACCAAGGGCGTCGGGTGCGATTGCCTCGGTCTGATCCGCGGCGTGTGGCGGGAGGTCTATGGCGAGGAACCGGAACCGCCGCCGCCCTATGCGCCCGACTGGGCCGAGCGAAGCGGCACGGACCGCCTGATGGCTGCGGCGCTGAAGCACTTCGGAACGCCGCTGCTGCTGATGAAAGCGCAGCCGGGCGATGTGCTGTTGTTCCGCTGGCGGCCGGATGTGGCGGCAAAGCATGCCGGCATTCTTGCCGGCGAACGGCAGTTCATCCACGCCTATGAACAGGCTTCGGTCGTCTGTTCGCTGCTGGTGCCTAGTTGGCGCAGGCGGGTCGCGGCCGTGTTTCGCTTTCCCGAATCCGGCTCTGTTTCCGGCTGAAGCCTGTAACTCCTCTCGATCCTCCGGTGGTTCATGGCAACACTTCTCTTTCAAGCGGCCGGCGCAGCCCTCGGCAGTGTCTTCGGCCCGGTTGGCGCCATCATCGGCCGCGCAGCCGGTGCGCTCGCCGGAAGCGTCGTCGATCATGCCTTGCTTTCGCGCGGCTCGACCGTTCGCGGTGCGCACCTCTCCACGGCGCGGATTCCGGGTGCGGACGAAGGGGCGGCGATCAACAGGGTTTACGGAACGGCCCGGGTGGGCGGGACGCTGATCTGGGCGACACGCTTCGAGGAGCAGGTGACGAGCGAGCGCACCGGCGGAAAGTCCTCAAGCGGACAGCGGGTCGAGACCTTCCGCTATTTTGCCAATCTGGCGATTGGGCTTTGCGAGGGACCTGTTGCCCGCGTCCGTCGCGTCTGGGCTGATGGCAAGGAACTCGACCTGACGCGCGTCGAGATGCGGTTCTATCCCGGCGATCGCAACCAGCAACCCGATCCGTTGATCGAGGCCAAGCAGGGAGCTGGCATGGCACCGGCCTATCGCGGGCTTGCCTATGTGGTCTTCGAGCGATTGCCATTGGATGCTTACGGCAATCGCATTCCGCTGCTGCAGTTCGAGGTGGTTCGCCCGATCGGCGCGCTCGCGAGTGAGATCAGGGCTGTCTGCATCATTCCGGGCTCGACCGAGCACGGCTATCGCGCGGTCGCGGTCTCCGAAAGCACCGGCGCTGGGAGCGCGCGGCTTCTGAACCGCAACAGCCTGCAAGGGCTGACCGACTGGGACGTTTCGATCGACGAGTTGACGGCGCTCTGCCCAAACCTGGAGCGCGTCGCGCTGGTCGTCTCTTGGTTCGGGACCGATCTGCGCGCGGGCGAATGCCGGATCGTGCCGGGGGTGGAAATATTGGCGCGCGACGAAAGCAGCCCGTGGTCGGTTTCCGGCTATTCGCGCGACACGGCCCATCTGGTCAGCCGGAGCGGTGGTGGTCCCGCCTATGGCGGCACGCCTGATGATGCGAGTGTTGTCTCGGCGATTGCCGATCTCAAGGCTCGCGGGCTTGCCGTCTACCTCTACCCCTTCGTGATGATGGATATTCCGGCCGGCAATGGCCTGCCGGATCCTTATGGGGCATCAAGTCAGTCTGCCTATCCCTGGCGCGGGCGGATCACCTGCCACCCAGCGATAGGGCAGCCTGGAACCGTGGATAGGGCCGGGGAGGCAACAAGCCAACTGTCCGCGTTCACAGGGGCGGCGCAGGCAACCGACTTTTCCATCCACGGGCAGCGTGTCACCTATGCCGGCGGCGAGAACAGCTATCGCCGTTTCATCCTGCACTACGCGCAACTGGCAAAAGCGGCGGGTGGTGTGGACGGGTTCATTGTCGGATCGGAGTTGCGCGGGCTGACCCAGGTGCGCGATGCCGCCAATGGGTTTCCATTCGTCGCGGCGCTGGCGGCTCTCGCTTCGGATGTGAAGGCGCTCCTGCCGGGGACGAGACTGACCTATGGAGCCGATTGGAGCGAATACTTCGGCTACCATCCGCAGGATGGCAGCGGCGATGTCTATTTCAACCTTGATCCGCTCTGGTCGTCGCCGGCGATCGATGCTGTCGGCATCGATAACTACATGCCGCTGGCGGACTGGCGGGATGACGATCTCGCGAACGCCAGCCCTGATGGTTTCCGGACTGCCGACGACCTCCAAGCGATGACCGCTGCGATCACGGCGGGCGAGGGTTTCGATTGGTATTATGAGAGCGATGCGGCTCGCCGGACGAGGCAGCGTAGCCCGATTTCGGGTGGGCTTGCCGGAAAGCCCTGGGTCTTCCGCTACAAGGATATCGCGGGCTGGTGGACCAATTCCCATCACGAGCGTATCGGCGGCGTGGAAAACCCGACGCCGACATCGTGGCTTCCGTACAGCAAGCCTGTGTGGTTCACCGAACTCGGCTGCGGCGCCATCGACAAGGGCGCCAACCAGCCGAATGTCTTTGCCGATCCGAAGTCGGCGGAAACTGCCGCTCCTTATTTTTCCAACCGAACCCGCGCCGACACTATGCAGCGGCGCTTCCTCGAGGCCCATCTTGCATGGTGGGGCAGCGGTGGTCCTCCAGCCGGAATGGTCGACCCGGCGCACCTTTTTGTCTGGTCGTGGGACGCGCGGCCATTTCCGGCCTTTCCGCAGAATACCTCGACATGGAGCGATGGCACCAACTGGCGCGTCGGACATTGGCTCAACGGCAGGCTCGGCAGTGGCACACTGGCTGAGGTGGTGGCTGCTCTGCTGCGGGATCACGGCTTTAGCGATTTCGACGTGTCGGAGGTCAGTGGCGATCTGTTGGGATATGTGCAGGGGGACATTGCATCCGCGCGCAGCCTGATCGAGCCGCTCCTGGAAGCGTTTCAGATCGATGTGCTCGAGGATGCGGGGCGGCTGCGCTTCCGGTCCCGCATGCGTGCAAGCCTGCTGGCGCTGCCGGTTGACATTCTTGTCGATCGCGAAGAAGAGCCGCTGTGGCAGGAGACGCGTGGTCATGACAGCGATTTTGCTGCCGAAGCCTTGCTGAGCTTCTACAACCCCGACCTCGACTATGAGCAGGCGAGTGCCCGTTCCCATCGTGTGGCCCAATCGACGAGCCGGGTCATCCGGCAGGATCTCACAGCCGTCCTGCCGGAGGAGACGGCGCTTGCCGCCGCCGAGGCACTGCTGCGCGACAATCGCATTGCGCGGCGGTCCATCCGCTTCTCGCTGCCACCCAATAAGATGCGTATCCAGACTGGCGATGTCGTTACGCTGCCCGGAGGACCACCGGGGCGGTTCCTGATCACCCGTGTCGAAGATGGGGACGCTCGCCGGGTGGATGCGCGCGAGTTCGCCTCGTCTGGCGGAGCTATTGCAGGGACGGTCGGTGGTGAAAAGCCGAGCAGCGACGGCGGTTCGAACCTGTTTGCACCCGTCGTTCACCTGATGGATCTGCCAAGATTCGATGGCAGCGATCCCTCGAGCTTCGCCCGTGGCGCTGCCTTTGCAAGACCGTGGACAAGGATTGGATTGTCGTCGTCTGCCACGACGGAGGGGTACAAGGGCAGGGTGCTCCTCGATCGCCCCGCTCGGATCGGTACATTGACGAGTGGGCTGGCTGCCGGGGTCATTGGCCGTTTCGATTGGTCGCAGCCACTCGAACTGGCTCTTCCGTTCGGCGGTCTCGCTTCGGCACCGGCCACATCCGTTATGAATGGTGCCAATCTGTTGGCGGTCTTGTCGGTCAACGGTGCCTGGGAAGTCGTGGCGTTTCGCGAGGCGGAGGAGATAGCGAGCGGGCGCTGGAGGCTGCAGGGTCTGCTGCGGGCGCTCGCGGGTACCGAGGATGCGATGCTTTCGGGAGCGGCGGTTGGTTCGGCCGTCGTGCTGCTCGACGAAGCAGTCAAGCCGCTCGGCCTCGGGCGCGACGAAATGGGACTACGGCTCAACTGGATTGCCGAAACAGCCGCATCGCTAAGCAAGGTGGGTCCTTTGACCTTCGAAGGCGGACTGCGGGCGGAGACCCCGCTCGCACCCGTCCACATCAGGTGCAAGCGTACTGGCGACGATGTGAAAGTCACGTGGATCAGGCGCGGGCGAGACGATGCCGACAGTTGGCTCTCTGCCGACATTCCCCTGGATGAGCCGTTCGAGCGCTATCGTGTCGAAATTCTGGACGGCGATGCGGTATTCAGGACAAGCGAGGTCGAAGGGGCGGAATGGATCTATGCGTCGGCCGACGAACTCGCCGACTTCGGGCAACGGCAGGAGAGCCTGAGCGTACGAATCCGGCAACTGGGCGAACGCGTCCCGCTCGGGATTCCGGCCCATGCGATTTGTTTGTTGTAGGTTAGGTTTCCCTTGGAAGGAGAGAAAATGCTCGATCTCAAGAATTGGTACAGTTCGAAAACCATTTGGGGCGCGGTTATATCGGTCGTCGCGTCAGTGTTGCATTTTACCGGTATTGATCTTGGCGCGGCCGACAAGAGCCAGTTGGTGGATTCGATCGTGAACATATCAGGCGCGCTTGGCGGTCTTTTGGCTGTCTATGGGCGGGTAACCGCGAGGGCGGCCATCAAGTCCGCCAGCTGAGGCCGGTGCGGCGAGCGAACCAGTTCGCCGTCCATTTTTGAACACGCCTGGCGCGAATTCGAATTGTTCCAAACATCAGGGATTACAAGGCATTCATTTGCCATTCAGGTCGCTTGAGTACATAGTCTGGGCCAAGTTGGTATCCATTGAAAGCATTGCACATGGCCTCTCCCTTGAGCGTCGCAGCGCTAGCCGCAGGGCTTGCGATAACGTCGCCCTCACCGGATAATTCGCGTACCCTGACAGTGCGCGTTGCAGGCGATTGCAGCGAGGCAGCGCGGGAGGTTGTGGAAAAGACGGGAGGTCAGCTCCTGTCCGTGCAGCCTTTGGGCGATAGCTGCATCATCACCGTCCTCGTCCAGGGGAACGGCCAGCGCCCCCGCAAGGTAACCGTCAAGGTTCCGATGTAGGCAGAATCGGCCTATCTAGACGCCGAAGATATCAAGCGGAGTAAAGCGGACCGATGCGCATTCTGGTAGTCGAAGACGATGTCAACCTGAACCGGCAGCTCAGCGATACCCTCAAGGAAGCTGGTTACGTCGTGGACCAGGCGTTTGATGGCGAGGAAGGGCACTTCCTCGGGGATACCGAGCCCTACGACGCGATCATCCTCGATATCGGCCTGCCGGAACTGGATGGCGTGACGGTCCTCGAGAAGTGGCGCGGCGCGGGTCGCGGCATGCCGGTGCTGATCCTGACGGCACGCGACCGCTGGAGCGACAAGGTTGCCGGTATCGATGCCGGCGCCGACGATTATGTCACCAAGCCTTTCCATGTCGAGGAAGTGCTGGCCCGCATCCGCGCCTTGATCCGCCGCGCGGCGGGGCATTCCTCGTCCGAGATCATCTGTGGGCCGGTGCGGCTCGATACCAAGAGTTCCAAGGCGACGGTCAATGGCGTGGCGCTGAAGCTGACGTCGCATGAATACCGGCTGCTGTCCTATCTGATGCACCACATGGGGGAAGTGGTTTCGCGCACCGAGCTGGTCGAACATATGTACGATCAGGATTTCGACCGCGATTCCAACACGATCGAGGTTTTCGTGGGCCGCCTTCGTAAGAAGATGGGCGTTGATCTGATCGAAACGGTGCGCGGGCTCGGCTACCGCATCCAAGCGCCGAACAATGCGAATTAAGTCACTTACCGCACGCGTTTTGCTGCTGACCACGATCTGGTCGACCGTCGCGCTTGTTGTCATCGGTCTTCTTATCTCGACTCTGTACCGGAAAAGCGCGGAGCGGGGGTTTCAGGACCTGTTGCGGGCCCAGCTCTACAACGTCATCAACTCCGTGACGATCGGTGATCAGGGAGCGCTCAGCGGCAGCCCGCAGCTCGGCGATCTGCGCTTCGCGCAGCCGAAAACGGGATGGTACTGGGTGGTCGAGCCACTCGGCACCTACACCGCCCCGCCGCTGGTATCGCCCTCGCTAGGCTCGGTCTCGATTCCCGTTCCTTCGGTTCTTGAAGCGCCCTTCGACAAGAACTACGAGCGCTACTACCAGGTAACGGATGCCTCGGGGAACCGTATCCAGGTTGCCGAGACGGAGGTCGTGCTCGATACTGATGGCCGCGCTGCCCGCTTCCGCGTGACCGGCAACGTCGATGTGGTCGAAGACGACGTTCGCAATTTCTCCCACAGCCTCTACCTGGCTCTTGCCGGTTTCGGCGTAGGCAGTCTGATCGTTAACGCGCTGGCGATTCTCTACGGCCTCAAGCCGCTCGACAAGGCGCGTGCGGCGCTGGAGCGCATTCGCGCCGGCGAGAGCGAGCAGTTGAAGGGCGAGTTTCCTCGGGAAATCCTGCCGCTCGCCAACGAGGTCAACGCGCTGATCGACAGCAACCGCCGCATCGTGGAACGGGCGCGCATGCAGGTCGGCAACCTGGCTCATTCGCTGAAGACGCCGATTGCCGTGCTGCTCAACGAGGCGCGCGTTTTGGAACGCTCACACGGCGATCTCGTACGCAGTCAGGCAGAGGCGATGCAGGGGCAAGTGCAGTCCTATCTGAACCGGGCCCGTATCGCCGCGCAGCGCGAATCAGTGCTTGCCCGCACCGATGCCGAGCCGGCGCTGGAGCGGCTGGTGCGCGTCATGCGCCGCTTGAACGTCGACAAGGAGTTCGAACTCGATGTGACGCCGCCCCATCTTGCCGTTGCGATGGAGCAGCAGGACCTCGAAGAGGTGGTCGGCAACCTCCTCGAGAATGCCGCCCGTTTCGCAGCGGCCAAGGTTAGGCTTTCTGTCAAGGAAGCGCCGGAGGACATCAAAGGTGTGGAAGGCAGCGGCCGTCGCCATTGGATCGAGCTTGTCGTTGAGGACGATGGACCGGGGCTCGAGCCGGATCAGATCCGCGAAGCGCTGAAGCGCGGCAAGCGTCTGGATGAAAGCAAACCCGGTACAGGCCTTGGGCTTTCGATCGTTACGGAGATCTCCAACGAATATCAGGGACGGCTCGAATTATCCCGCGGTGAGTGGAAGGGCCTGAAGGCGCGTCTTATTCTGCCCGGCATCACAAAGGATGTTGCGTGAGCAACTGCTTGATGTCACAAAGACATAGGCGATTGCATAGCATGCATTGCCTTATTGCCGACACGGCGCGGTGTACGTGTGACGGCTTGATTGACACTGATTCTGGTTCGACTGAATGATGCTACGTTCGCAAGGCATGATTGTTTCCTCGCTTCTCGTCGCCATGACGCTTTCGGGGTGCCAATCGACAAAAAGCGGCAGTTCAAGCGGCATATTCTCGAGGAAACCGTCGGCTTCGGCAGGTTACATCACGGCGCTACAAGGCGGCATTATCGGTCGCAGCGGTGTGGAACTCGGCAGTAGCGACCGCCAGCGTGCCCTTGAAGCAGAGTATCGCGCTCTCGAAGGGGCTGCTGTCGGGCAACCCGTCGTCTGGAGCGGGCGAAACGTCAGCGGCAGAGTTGTAGCCTCCGCCCCTTATCAGGTCGGTTCGCAGAATTGCCGCCAGTATACCCATAGTGTAACAATCGACGGCAAGGAAACGGTGGCGCGCGGTTCAGCCTGCCGAAACGACAACGGAAGCTGGTCGCCGCTCGGCTAATCGGTTTCCACGAGGTAGGATGAGGCGCTTGGGAGCGGCCAAACGCCTCAATTAATCGTCATTGCGGCTTTGCGTGTTGGAATAGATGTCCGCTTCGAGTATTTGGCGATTATGCTTTTCTGGATTCTTGTGGCCGTTCTTACGGCGGGTGTCGCCGCTGTTCTGCTTTATCCGCTTTTGCGAGGCGCGAGAGTGGCGGACGATACGCATGCCGGCGAGGTCGCGGTGTATCGCGATCAGCTGCGCGAACTTGATCGTGACCTCGCAGGCGGGCTGATATCGCCCGAGGAAGCTGAATATGCGCGTGCCGAAATTGGCCGGCGTCTCATTTCCGTCTCGGCCGCGCCAATGGTCGATCGCAAGACCTCAAAGCATCATCGTCTTTCTGAGGCGTTCGTGCTGTTGCTCCTGCCGATCATGGGGCTCTGTCTTTACATGCTGGTTGGGCGGCCGGACTTGCCGTCGCAGCCGCTAGAGGCCCGCCTGGAAAACCCCGGCAACGACATGGCCATACTGGTCGCCAAGGCCGAGCGGCATCTGGCCCAGAACCCGGACGACGGCAAGGGCTGGGATGTGCTGGCACCGATATACTTCAGCACGATGCGGGTTGCCGAAGCCGAAACGGCCTATCGCCATGCGATCCGTCTGCTGGGCCCAACCTCGGCAAGGCTTGATGGTCTCGCTGAGACGTTGATGGCGATGTCCGGCGGCGTCGTCACCGAAAATGCGCGCCAGGCGCTGGAGGAGTCGCTTCGGCTAGAGCCTGACAATCCGAAGGCCCGCTTCTACATTGCACTTGGCATGGAGCAGGCCGGGCAAACGGCAAACGCCAAGGCGGCCTTCGAAGCGCTTGCCAGCGAATCCCCTGCCGACGCGCCCTGGATGCCACTTGTCACCGAGCATATCGCGAAGAATGGCGGTGCATTACCAAGCGGTGCCGGTCAGGCACCGGGCAATCCGACACAGGCAGACGTCGCGGCCGCAGACAGCATGACCACAGGCGACCGACAGCAGATGATCCAGGGCATGGTGGAAAGCCTCGACGCCCGGCTCTCCGAAGACCCGAACAACCTCGAAGGCTGGTTGCGGCTCGTTCGTTCTTATGTCGTATTGAAGGATAAGGATCGTGCGGCTGAAGCTCTGAAACGTGGACTGGCGACGTTCCCTGCGAGCAGCGAGCAGGGCAAGCAACTGCTGGCATTGGCACGAGAGCTCGACATCGCGACAGAAGGAATGACGGAATGACGCGCAAGCAGAAACGCTTGGCAATCATTGGTGGCGGGATGGGCTTCATCATTGCCGCCGTACTGCTCGTCATGTTCGCCTTCAGCCAATCCGTGGCCTATTTCTATATGCCGGCGGATGTCGTGAAGAACCCGGTGCCGCCCGGAACCCGGATCCGCCTTGGCGGTCTGGTCGGCGAGGGAAGCATTGTGCGCGGTGCCGGCTCGACCGTGCAGTTTGCCGTGACAGACGCGACCGGCGATCTGGTCAGAGTAAGGTATACCGGTATCCTTCCCGACCTCTTCCGGGAGGGGCAGGGTGTCGTGACCGAAGGCCGCTTCGAGACGGGCAGTGACGTCTTCACCGCCGATACGGTGCTTGCCAAGCACGACGAGAAATACATGCCGAAGGAAGTGGCCGACAAGCTGAAGGCGCAGGGTCTCTGGAAGGAAGGGGAGGCAGTGCAATGATCGTCGAGATCGGTCACTACGCCCTCGTTCTCGCGCTGGCGACGGCGCTTATCATCTCGGTCGTTCCGGTGATCGGCGCAAGGCGCCTCGACCGCGCGATGATGGACGTGGCTTCCGTCGGCTCCCTGGTGACGTTCCTGCTGGTGGCCTTCTCGTTTGCGGCGTTGACCTATGCCCACGTCGTATCTGACTTCTCGGTAAAGAACGTCTGGGAGAATTCGCATTCACTGGTGCCACTGCTCTTCAAGTTCTCCGGCGTGTGGGGCAATCACGAAGGCTCGATGCTGCTCTGGCTGCTGATCCTGGTGTTGTTCAGCGCTCTGGTCGCGGCCTTCGGGCGTAATTTGCCGGACACGCTCCGGGCAAACGTGCTTGCCGTACAGGCCTGGATCTCGGTCGCCTTCATTCTGTTCATCCTCCTGACGTCCAACCCGTTCATGCGTTTGGACCCGGCCCCGGCGGAAGGCAAGGACCTCAATCCCGTTCTGCAGGACGTTGGCCTCGCGATCCATCCGCCACTGCTCTATCTCGGCTATGTCGGCTTCTCCGTCTGTTTCTCCTTTGCCGTGGCCGCCCTGCTTGAAGGCCGCATCGACGCAGCCTGGGCACGTTGGGTGCGGCCCTGGACGCTGGCTGCCTGGACCTTTCTGACGCTCGGCATCGCCATGGGTTCCTACTGGGCATACTACGAGCTCGGCTGGGGCGGCTGGTGGTTCTGGGACCCGGTCGAGAACGCGTCGTTCATGCCGTGGCTGGCCGGTACCGCACTGCTCCATTCAGCGCTTGTCATGGAGAAGCGCGAGGCGCTGAAGATCTGGACGGTGCTGCTCGCCATCCTGACGTTCTCGCTGTCGCTCATGGGCACCTTCCTCGTGCGATCAGGTGTGCTGACCTCCGTTCATGCCTTTGCCAGCGATCCCTCGCGCGGCATCTTCATCCTGTGCATTCTGCTTGTTTTCATTGGCGGAGCGCTGTCGCTGTTTGCGTTCCGCGCGCCGCGCCTGTCGGCCGGAGGTCTGTTTGCTCCGATCTCGCGCGAAGGGGCGCTCGTCCTGAACAACCTGATCCTGACCGTAGCCTGCGGGACGGTGCTGACAGGGACGCTCTATCCGCTGCTGCTGGAGACGTTGACCGGCGACAAGATCTCGGTCGGTGCGCCGTTCTTCAATTTGACGTTCGGCCTGCTGATGGCACCGTTGCTGGTGATCGTTCCCTTTGGGCCTCTGCTTGCGTGGAAGCGCGGCGACCTGCTTGCTGTTTTCCAGCGGCTCTATCTGGTGGCGATCCTGGCCTTTGTCGCTGCAGTCGTGTTTTTCTACGTGGAACACGGGGGACCGGTGCTCGCTGTAGTTGGGCTTGCTGCGGGTCTGTTCCTGGTTTTCGGCGCGATGGCTGATCTCTGGTATCGCGCTGGAGTCGGCAAGGTTGCGGCTTCTGTCGCCTGGAAGCGTCTCGTCGGCTTGCCGCGTTCGGCTTTCGGAACGGCGCTTGCCCATGCGGGGCTGGGCGTGGCCATCCTCGGCATAGTCGCGGTGACCACCTTTGAAACCGAGCACGTGGTCGAGATGAAGCCTGGGCAGACTGTCGAGGCCGGAGGCTATTCCGTGCGCTTTGACGGCATAAAGCCGGCGACCGGCCCGAACTATACTGAGGAGCGCGGCCACTTCAGCATTGGTCGCGGCGGCGTCGAAGTGGCAGATGTATGGTCGTCGAAGCGGATCTACACGGCGCGCCAGATGCCGACGACCGAAGCTGGCATTCTGACCTTTGGCCTGAGCCAACTCTACATGTCGCTCGGGGATCCGACGGATGACGGTGGGATGGTCGTTCGTATCTGGTGGAAACCCTTCATCCTCTGCATATGGGGCGGCGCGGTGATCATGGCGATCGGCGGGTTCGTCTCGCTGAGCGACCGGCGGCTGCGTGTCGGCGCTCCGAGCCGAAGAGCAAAGCCGGCGCGCCCGGCGATGGAGCCGGCGGAATGATCCGGCGGTTCATCCTCATTCTGGCTGTGGTTCTGTCTTCCGCGCCTGCGTTTGCCGTCAATCCGGACGAAGTTCTTGCTGATCCGAAACTCGAGGCGCGCGCCCGCGCGATCTCCGCTGAATTGCGCTGCATGGTCTGCCAGAACCAGTCCATCGACGATTCCAATGCCGAGCTTGCGAAGGACCTGCGCTTGCTGGTGCGTGAGCGGCTGACGGATGGCGACACGGATGAGCAGGTCATGAACTACATCGTGTCGCGATATGGCGAGTTCGTGCTCTTGAAGCCGCGCTTTGAAACGAAGACGCTGCTGCTGTGGGGCGCGCCGCTCCTGCTTGTTATTGCAGGGGGGCTTTCATTGATCGGCTTCGCGCGGAAAAGGGCAGGCCGACCGACAGGTGCCAAGCTGACCGCCGACGAACAGGCCCGATTGAGCCAATTGCTCGACGAGTAGGTCTAGCGCTGTCTGCTGAGACGGCCTCGGACGACGGACGCGACGAGCGTTGCCGTGAATGCCAGCACCACGCTGCCCGCCGCGATTGGTCCCGTGGATGGCGAATACGCGTCCATCACCGCTCCAACCGAGGATGATCCAGCTGCGCTGCCGACGGCATAGGCAAGGGCGAAGGCAGCACTTCCGGCAACAAGGGTGTCTCCGGCATAGCGCTCCCCAAGGATCGTCAACGCGCAGGTGTAGAGCGAAAAACTCGCTGCGCCCATGATGCCGAACATTACGAGAATTGCCGCCTGCGACTGAAGGAACGGGATCGCGATGAAACTCAATCCGGCAAGGAGCCCGGAGCAGATGGCGACACCGAAGCGTGAGGTCTTGTCGAGAAGCCAGCCGACGACGGGCTGCGCGAGCGCCGTCGGTAGCGCAAGCACGGTAACGCTCACGGCAGCGAAGGCCTCGGAATAGCCGAGCCTCACGAAATAGACCGGCATGGCCGAAATGGCGGCAATATCGGCGAACGCAAACGCGACCACCATGCAGATCAGAATCGGCGCGTTTCTGATAAACTGGAAGAGCGCTCCCGATGCGGCCTGTTCTGGAAGCGTCCGTGCCCTCCTGGTTAGGATCACCGTCAGGAACGCGACGCAGGCGACGTAGACGGCGAGCAGGGCGAAGGCGAAGCCTTGCTCCGTGCCGAAGATCGGAATCGCGAGCGGCCCAGCGGCAAAGCCGCCGCACATGCCGGCGCCGTAGAGCCCCGAGACGCGACCGCGCAGGCGATCAGGGCAGGCCGTGTTGAGCCAGGCCTCGCTGAGCATGAAGATGAGGCTCACGAAGAAGCCGAGGCAGAACCGCGCGATGCACCAGACCCAGAAGCTGTCGAATGTCGCAAAGGTGGCAAGGCTAGCAGCACAGCCGATGAGGCCCGCAACGATCAAGCGGTCGCCGCGCACCTTTCGCGACAGCCACGTGACCGCAAACGTTGCTACGGCCAGGCCCGCTGCAAAGCACCCGGCGTTGAAGCCGATGAGGCTAGGCGAAACATTTCGATGCTCGAGGACGAGAGAAATCAGCGGGTAGGTCAGCCCCTGCGCAACCGCGAAGGCGGTAACACCGAAGATGACGGCGGCGAGCGCTGCAGTATCAGGCGCAAAGTCCTCTCCCGTGACCACATGGGTCATCGTCTCATCCCCCTCCGGTTGTAGGGAGGACGCTTATCGACTTCTACTGCGTTAGTCGAGAGGTTGGTCCAAGAGATTGCAGCGCTGTCTTATCGCACATTACGAATTTTTCATCGCTCGGACAGTTCGCAGTAAGGTGTGCCGACCTATATGTGTCTTCATCAGCCGATCCGGTCACTACCGATCTTATCGATGTAGACGTCAAAGAAGGTCCCACTCATGTTCAAGAATATCAAGGCTCCGTCGCTCAATACCGCGCTGAAGGCTTCGACCGTCGCGGGTCTTGCCGCTGCGGTTCTTGCGACTGGTATTCCCCTCGAAATCACCCGTTCCTATGCCGAAGCCGTGAAGGTTCAGGCTCCGTCCGTTCCGAGCTTCGCGAACGTCGTAGATGCCGTTTCGCCGGCAGTTGTGTCGGTGCGTGTCGAAAATCGCGTCAAGCCGGTATCCGACGATGATGCCAGTGGCTTCTCGTTCGATTTCAATGGTCGTGGCTTCGACGATCTGCCGGATGCCCTGAAGCCTTTCTTCCGCCAGTTCGGTGAGCAGGGTCCGCAGGGTCGCCGTGGTCCTCCACACCATGGCCCGCAGGATGGCAAGGGTCGTCTGCGTCCGGTTGCCCAGGGCTCTGGCTTCTTCATTTCCGATGATGGCTACATCGTCACCAACAACCACGTCGTTTCCGATGGTGCGGCATTCGTTGCGGTCATGAACGACGGCACCGAACTTGATGCCAAGCTGATCGGCAAGGATCCGCGCACGGACCTCGCTGTTCTCAAGGTCGACGGCAAGGGCCGCAAGTTCACCTATGTCAACTGGGCGGATGACAATAACGTTCGCGTCGGTGACTGGGTTGTTGCAGTCGGTAACCCGTTCGGTCTTGGTGGTACGGTAACGGCCGGTATCGTCTCGGCCCGTGGTCGCGACATCGGCTCTGGTCCGTACGACGATTACCTGCAGGTTGACGCGGCCGTGAACCGCGGCAACTCCGGTGGTCCGACCTTCAATCTCAATGGCGAAGTCGTCGGTATCAACACCGCGATCTTCTCTCCGTCCGGTGGCAGTGTGGGTATTGCGTTTGCCATCCCGGCGTCTACGGCCAAGGATGTCGTTGCCGACCTCATGAAGGATGGCCAGGTGTCCCGTGGCTACCTCGGTGTCCAGATCCAGCCGGTCACCAAGGACATTGCTGACTCGCTTGGCCTTTCCGAGGCGAGCGGTGCGCTGGTTGTCTCCGCTCAGGCGGGCACGCCGGGTGAGAAGGCCGGCATGAAGGCTGGCGATGTCGTCACCGCTGTCAATGGCGAAACGGTCAAGGATGCCCGCGATCTGAGCCGCCGCATCGGCGCCATGACGCCGGGCAAGAAGGTTGAGCTTTCTGTCTGGCGTGCCGGCAAGGCTCAGTCTCTGACGGTCGAACTCGGAACGCTGCCTGCTGAACAGAAGGATGCAGCCCTTGACGATGGTGATCAGGCACCCGAACAGGCTCCTGCCTCGGAGAAGGCGCTTGCTGATCTGGGCTTGACGGTTGGTCCGTCCGACGACGGCAAGGGACTGCAGATCACCGGTATCGACCCGGACTCCGATGCAGCCGACAAGGGCATCAAGGAAGGCGAGAAGATCACCTCGGTCAACAATCAGGAAGTCTCGAATGCCGATGATGTCGTGAAGGTTCTGAACCAGGCGAAGAAGGATGGCCGCACCCGCGCGCTGTTCCAGATCCAGTCGAAGGACGGCAGCCGCTTCGTCGCCCTTCCGATCAACAGCCAGGGTTAACACTCCGACCCCGACAGAGTGGGAGCCGCGTCATCTGGGCGCGGCTTCCTTTTCGCCAATATCCGTAGGTGATCGCAATGACCTCTGTGCAGCACGAAGAAGCTTTGAGCCTTGCCGAAACGCAAGGCGTGGGTAATGTCGGCCGAATGAAGATTCTCATCATCGAAGACGACCTCGAAGCAGCGGCCTACCTCACAAAGGCGTTTCGTGAGGCGGGCATCGTGGCCGATCACGCAAGCGATGGCGAAAGCGGGCTCTTCATGGGCTCGGAAAACACCTACGACGTAATCGTCATCGATCGTATGTTGCCGCGCCGCGACGGTCTCTCCGTCATCAGCGAATTGCGCCGCAAGGGCATCCACACGCCCGTTCTCATTCTCTCCGCCCTCGGCCAGGTAGATGACCGTGTTACGGGACTTAGAGCCGGCGGCGACGACTATCTGCCGAAGCCCTACGCATTCAGCGAACTCCTTGCCCGTGTCGAAGTACTCGGCCGTCGCAAGGGCACGCCGGACCAGGACGTTGTCTATCGCGTGGGCGACCTCGAGCTCGACAGGCTTGCGCATGAGGTCCGTCGCGGCGGCAAGGAAATACCGCTGCAGCCTCGCGAATTCCGTCTCCTTGAGTATTTGATGAAGAACGCCGGTCAGGTCGTGACGCGGACAATGCTGCTCGAGAACGTCTGGGATTACCATTTCGATCCGCAGACCAATGTCATCGACGTACACGTTTCCCGGCTGCGGTCGAAGATTGAGAAGGACTTCAGCCAGCCGCTTCTCAAGACCATTCGCGGAGCGGGGTATATGATCAAGGACGAGGGATGAACCGCTTCTGGTTTCTCTTCAAGTCCACGGCAGTCCGCCTATCGGCACTATACATCCTGCTCTTCGCCATATGTGCCGCGACGCTGGTCTTCTATGTCACGGCGATGTCAGAACGGCTTCTGACCAACCAGATTCGGGAAGCTGTTCAGCAGGAGGTGGATCAGGTTCAGCGCGCCTATGATACTGGCGGCATGAACCTTCTTCTGCGAACGATGGAGCGCCGCGCGCGGCAACCGGGTGCAAATCTCTACATCATTGCGGGTCCGTCGGGCGATATCCTCGCGGGTAACGTCGCATCGGTGCAGCCCGGTGTGCTTGACGAGGAGGGGTGGACGTCCTTGCCCTTCACATATCAGCGCTACGCCGAAAGCGGCGTCGGTCGCCGCCATATGGCCGTTGCCAACATCTTTGTGCTGGATAACGGGCTGCGCTTGCTGATCGGCCGCGATCTCGGGGAGCCAGAAGCATTCCGCGGGCTGGTCCGGCAAGCGCTGATGATCGCGCTGGCGATCATGGGGCTCGGGGCCATCATCATCTGGTTCGGAATCGGCCGGAATGCCCTGAAGCGGATCGACCGCATGTCCGACGCCAGCAAGAAGATCATGGCGGGTGATCTCTCGCAACGTCTTCCGGTCGGCGGCTCCGGCGATGAGTTCGATCGCCTCTCGGTCTCGCTCAATACGATGCTCGGCCGGATTGAAAAGCTCAACGAGGGCTTGCGGCAGGTTTCCGACAACATTGCGCACGACCTGAAGACGCCGCTGACGCGGTTGCGCAACAAGGCCGCTGACGCCCTGGAGACCACCGATGGTGAGGTGCGGCGCACTGCCCTCGAAGGGATCATCTCCGAGTCCGACCAACTGATCCGCACGTTCAATGCACTGCTGATGATTTCGCGCGTCGAAGCGGGATCGGTTGCCGCCGAAATGTCACCAGTCGATCTGTCCGCCATCGTGGCAGACAGCGCGGAACTCTATGAGCCCGTTGCCGACGAGGCCGGGTTGACGCTGACGTCTTCGATCGAGCCCGATATCGAAGTGCAGGGCAACCGTGAACTCATCGGCCAGGCGATATTCAATCTGATCGACAATGCCATCAAATACTCCTCGGACGTGGAGGGCCACGGCGATATCACGTTGAAGCTTCTCCGCCGTGCGGATGGTATTTGCCTTTCCGTGGCTGACCGCGGGTCCGGCATCCCGGCTGAGAAGCGGGAGGATGTGCTGAAGCGTTTCGTGCGACTGGATGAAAGCCGCTCCAAACCCGGCACCGGTCTTGGCCTCTCTCTGGTCGAGGCGGTGATGGAATTGCACGGCGGGAAGCTCGAGCTGTCTGACACCGATCCGCAAAATCAGGAAAAGCGAGGCCTTACGGTCAGTATGATCTTTCCGGTGAAGTAGCGCCTCAGGAGCACTCCGACCGCCAATCGCATTCGGTGTTGGCCATCGCCGCCACAGGCCCTACCTTAGATCGTAATTGCCGGAAGTTGCTATGATTCTCCCCGGCGGTTTTCGGTAATGTTCGCCAGGGAGGGTGCATGCTGACGAGTTCGAGGCATAGCCTTGTTGATGTAGCCGGGGGAGTGTTGAAGCCGCTGAACAAGAGCGAGCTGAAGCTTGCCCAGACGGATCTTCAGAAGATTGGCAAGAGCGAGCCTGCGGTGGCGGAAATGCTCAAGGCGGATGGCGCGCTTCGCGATTTCGTCACGGCCGCGCTGACCCTATCCCCCTATCTACGCGACATTGCCAATATCGATACGGCAATCCTTGCAACCGCAATTTCGGAACCGCTTGAGCCTCATATCGAGGCGTTGATCGCCGATGCACGAGCCTGCTGGAAGCCCATGGCAGGTGGCGAAGTGCCGAGCGAGGCCGAAGTCATGAGCCGCCTGCGCATTATCAAGCGCAAGGTCGCGTTTCTTCTCGCGCTGGCAGATCTCGCCCGGGTATTCGACGGTCGCGCGACGACGGCCTGGTTGAGCCGACTGGCAGAAGCCTCTGTCAGCGCAGCGATGGATCACCTCCTTCTTGCCGCCAACGATGGGCGCAAGGTGACGCTGAAGGACGTTGCTGCTCCGAGCGACGGCTCCGGGTTGATCGTTCTTGGCATGGGAAAGCTCGGCGCCTCGGAGCTCAACTACTCCTCCGATATCGACCTGGTCGTCTTCTTCGACGAGCAGGCTGGGATTGTGGCGGACCCAGACGATGCCATTGAAATCTTTCCGCGGTTGATGCGGCGGCTTGTGCGGATCATGCAGGAGCGGACGGCGGATGGATACGTCTTCCGAACCGACTTGCGCCTGCGACCAGATCCGGGATCGACACCACTTGCGATCCCCGTCGATGCCGCGATGATCTACTATGAGGGAAGGGGGCAGAACTGGGAGAGGGCCGCCTTCATCAAGGCGCGTGCCGTCGCGGGTGATATCCAGGCTGGCCAACAGTTCCTGCGCGGACTGGTTCCATTCGTCTTCCGCAAGTATCTCGATTACGCGGCCATCGCCGATATCCATTCCATCAAGCGGCAGATCCATGCACACAAGGGGCATGGAGCGATCGCCGTGAAGGGACACAATGTCAAGCTCGGCCGCGGCGGCATCCGCGAGATCGAGTTCTTCGCGCAGACCCAACAGCTGATCGCCGGTGGCCGGATGCCGGCGCTCCGTTGCCGCGGCACCGAAGAGACGCTGGCGGAATTGACAAGGGCGAACTGGATCGACGAGGAGACGCGGGACGAACTGACAGAGGCCTACTGGTTCCTGCGTGACGTCGAGCATCGAATTCAGATGGTCCGCGACGAGCAGACCCATCTTTTACCTGAGACCGAAACCGATCTGAAGCGGATTGCCTTCATGATGGGGTTCGAGGATACGCCCAGTTTTTCCACGCGTCTCGTCGAGGTCTTCAGGACAGTGGAGCGACGTTACGCCCGCCTTTTCGAACAGGAAACCAAGCTCTCGACGGAAACGGGAAATCTGGTTTTCACAGGCCAGGGCGATGATCCCGACACGCTGAACACGCTGCGCAAGCTGGGCTTCGAACGGCCATCCGATATCTCGCGCGTTATCCGCACCTGGCACTACGGCCGCTACAAGGCGACCCAGTCCGTGGAGGCGCGCGAGCGTTTGACCGAGTTGACGCCGGAACTGCTGCGCGTGTTCGGCGAGAGTAACCGCGCGGACGAGGCGATCCTGCGCTTCGACAGCTTTCTCTCGGGTCTCCCGGCGGGCATCCAGCTGTTTTCACTCCTCGGCAGTAACCCGGCACTCCTGTCGCTCATCGTCAACATCATGTCCTCGGCCCCGAAGCTGGCTGAGGTCATTGCCGCGAAACCACACGTTTTCGACGGCATGCTCGATCCAGGCCTGATGGCCGAATTGCCGACGCGCGCCTATCTCTCGCAGCGTATTCGTGGCTTTCTCGCTCCCGCGCGGTACTATGAGGAGGTGCTGGATCGGTTGCGCATCTTCGCCGACGAGCAGCGTTTTCTCATCGGTATCCGGCTTTTGACCGGCGCTATCCGAGGCGCCATGGCGGGCCGCGCCTTCACGCATTTGGCCGATCTCGTTCTCGAAGCGGCGCTCGATGCCGTCATGAACGAGATCAGGGCCGCACATGGCGATTTTCCGGGCGGCCGCGTGGCAGTTGTCGGCATGGGCAAGCTCGGGAGCTTCGAACTCACAGCTGGCTCCGATATCGACATCATCCTGCTCTACGACCACGATGATGAAGCCGCCGAATCCTCAGGTTCCAAGCCTCTCGACGCGACGCGCTATTTCACCCGGGTTACACAGCGGCTGATCTCGGCGCTCTCGGCTCCGACCGCGGAGGGCGTACTCTATGAGGTCGACATGCGCCTCAGGCCATCGGGCAACAAGGGGCCGGTGGCGACCCGCATCAAGTCCTTCGAAAAATATCAGCGGGACGAGGCCTGGACCTGGGAGCACATGGCGCTGACGCGTGCTCGTCTTGTCTGTGGTGACCGAGAACTGATCAGGGAGGCCGAGCGGATCATTGCCGACGTGCTTCTCGCCAAGACCGATGCAGAGAAAATCGCCAAGGACGTGGCCGAGATGCGGACCCTGATCGAGCAGGAAAAGCCTCCGGCCAGCATCTGGGACTTGAAGCTAATTCCTGGCGGCCTGATCGATATCGAATTCATCGCGCAGTATCTTCGGTTGGTGGCATCCGCGAAAGGAATCGCCGTTGAGGGGGACGACTTCAACACGGCGGGGCAGTTGAAGCTGCTGGGTGCGGAGATGATGGACCGCGATGACATGGAACTCTGCCTTGCGGCACTCTCGCTCTATACCGACATTTCGCAGCTCATCCGGCTCTGCATCGACGGGCTGTTCGACCCCAAGGAGGCTCCGGCCGGACTGATCGAGGTTGTCGCCCGGGCAGGCGATTGCCCTGACATCAAGACGCTTGAGGGAGAGATCAAACGACTTTCGAAAGCGGTCAGGAAGATTTTCCAGACCGTGGTCAAAGCCTAGCGGCCGTCGTTCGGGATGTGCAGTGAAATGATGGTGCCAATCGCCTCGCGCGAGCGGATCTTCATTTTGCCGCCGTGAAGGGTCGTCAGAGACCGCGAGATGGCGAGACCAAGGCCGGAGCCTCCCTTGCTCTTGGCGTATTGGTTTTGCACCTGCTCGAAGGGCTGGCCGATCTTGCCGAGTGCCGCGCGTGGGATGCCGATGCCGGTGTCTGCGATGGTCAGCATGACGCCGTTGTTAGTGCGACGCGTGCGAACGGCGATGCGGCCGCCTTCGTTGGTAAACTTCACCGCGTTGGACAGCAGGTTGAGCAGGATCTGTTTCATGGCGCGGCGATCGGCAGTCAGCCTCATGCCATCGCAAATACGCTGCTCGACGACGATATTCTTCTGTGCTGCCGGAATGGCGGTAAAGCGCAGGCTCTCCTCGATGAGCGGGGCGAGATCCATGGTCTCACACTCCAGCATCATGTGGCCTGCTTCGATCTTCGACATGTCGAGGATGTCACTGATAACATTCAGCAGATGCTTGCCGCTATCATGGATGTCGCGCGCATATTCGTTGTACTTCGACGACCCAAGCGGGCCAAACATCTGATCCTGCAGGATCTCCGAGAACCCGAGGATAGCGTTGAGCGGCGTCCGAAGCTCGTGGGACATGTTTGCCAGGAACTCGCTCTTGGCCTGGTTGGCGGCTTCGGCGCGCTCCTTCTCGACAAGATAGTTGGAGTTGGCGACAGAGAGCGCCGACTTCTGGCTTTCCAGAGTTTGGCGCGATGCAGACAGATCCCCGATCGTCGCCATGAGTCGACGTTCGGAATCGCGCAGACGCTCCTGGTTGCGCTTCAGAAGCGTAATATCGGTGCCGACCGAGACCATGCCGCCGTCGCGCGTACGGCGCTCGTTGATCTGCAGCCAGCGCTCGTCGGCAAGCTGCACCTCGGTCGTGCGAGAATAGCCGG
Organism: Rhizobium cauense; assembly: GCF_019511525.1. Taxonomy (GTDB): domain Bacteria; phylum Pseudomonadota; class Alphaproteobacteria; order Rhizobiales; family Rhizobiaceae; genus Rhizobium; species Rhizobium cauense. The sequence goes on from NZ_JAEUAT010000002.1 coordinate 82,247, forward strand.
AGCCATCCGCGTCGGCGATGCGGCGCTCGATCACCGGGCGTGCTGCGGCGGCATTGACGACGCTGCGCTCGGTGCCGGGAACCAGGACGCTGTCGGGAAGTCCATAGGCCTGCTGGAAGTGCGCGTTGCACATCACCAGACGGTCGTTCTTGTCCCAGAGCACGAAAGCTTCCGATGTGCACTCGATGGCGTCTGCCAGCCGCTGGTCGGCCTCGGCATAGCGCTGGGCGAGACGATGCTGCTCGGTCACATCCATCGCAATGCCGATCATGTGGACGCGGCCGGAATTGGTGCGGATCACCTGGGCGCGAGCGCGCATCCACACATAGTGGCCGCCGGCATGGCGCATACGGAAGATCTGATCGACCTGACCGGCATCGCCGCGGGCAATCGACCGGGCGATTTCATAGACGCCGCCGTCATCCGGGTGCATCAGGCGGGCCGCATCACTGAAGCACATCGTCCGGTCCGAGCCGGGAAGCCCGAGCATTTCGTACATGGAACGCGACCAGTAGAATTCGCGCCTCTCGAAATCGAAGTCCCAAAGCCCGCAGCGGCCCCGAGACAGTGCCGTCTCGACGCGAAGGTTGGACTCTACGAAGATGTCATCGGCTTCGCGAGCACGCTTCACCTGCATGTAGTAGGCATAGAGAATGACGAGCAGGATCGAGGAGATGCCTGCGAAGAGCGTCACGTTGAGCGTGACTTCATCTCGCCAGAGCTTGCTTATCCGTTCCAGAGACGTCGCGGCGATGACATATCCTCCGGAACCGCCGATCAGGGTAATCTCCGCGTAGTGAGGACGGCCGCTGATCGTCGTTTCGATGACACCGGCACGATCGCCGAAGCGGCGCACCGCCGAGATCTCGGAGAAAAAGTCACCAACGCCGGCGCCGAGATAGGCTGAGCCGGCGGCTGTTGCAGCAAACACTTGGCCGCTCGGCTGCACGAGCAGCACGAAGGCATCATCGTCAAGGCGATCCTGCGGGAGGAAGCGTGCCAGACGAGCCTGCGCCTGCGCGACGTCAGCGGTTTCGAATATTTGATTGGCATCGGCGAAGGCCGCAGCGGCGGTCGCGGCGGCCAGCGCGGTGGAGTGGCGGGCGGCTGCTTCTGTCCTGCCATACTCGGAAACCATGCCGAAAAAATGCGATGCGGCCACAACCGTAAGGAAGGCCACGATCAGTATAGGAATAACGCGCTTCAGGATGATCTCGACTTGGGAGAGGCTGCGCGACGACGATGATGAAACGGCCGGCCGCCTGGCTGAAAAGCCATCGCGCCAAGCCAGGAGGCTGTCGAAATCGACACGCAGCCGCCCATCGGCTGCGGTTGCCCGCCGCACGTTCATCATCTTTTCAGCCCTGATCCCTCGTGTGATTCGCAGCGCCGCTCGCCCGAACCTAACCCAATGAATCATTGGTGATTCGCCTTGTCCAGAGGAAAAGGTAAAAATCTGTTAACTGATTCTAGATGCTGATTTTTCTTCGGCGGTAGAATGGCCGCTGCGTGTCATGCAGCGGCCAGCGCGGGCAAATCAGCCTTTTAGCGTGCGCTCTACGATGTCGCGGACGTCGGTCGAAAGCTCTGACGATCGTTCGATTTCCAGCAGCGCCGAACGCGCGTGGTCGGCCCGCACCGGCTCCAGGGAGCGCCAGGAGCGCATCGATGTCAGGATGCGAGCGGCCAATTGTGGGTTGCGACGGTCGATGTCGAGTATCTCCCGGGAGAGGAAGCGGTAACCTTCCCCATCGGCGCGGCCGAAGCCGGTCGGATTGGCAAAGGCGAAGGTCCCGACAAGCGAACGGACACGATTGGGGTTGGTCCGCTTGAACAGAGGATTGTCCATCAGCTTCAACACCCGATCGAGAGTGTTTGCGCCAGGGATGGTTGCTTGAACCGAGAACCATTTGTCGACGACCAGTGCGTTCTCAGAGAAGCGATCCCGGAAAGCTGACAACGCCTCGACCGCTTCCGCGCTGTCGGGGAAGCGGTGCGCAAGGATCGTCAGCGAATGCAGCAGATCGGTCATGTTGTTGGCCGCATCGAAGGCTGCCTTGGCGCGCGCCGGAAGGTTCTCAGCATACGAAAGATAAGTAAGGGCGGCGTTGCGCAAAGCGCGGCGGCCGGCGCTCGTTGAATCAGGGCTGAAGGCGCCAGGTGTCGTCATAGATTCGTAGAGCGAAGCGAAGGTAGCCTTTCCCGCGTCGGCGACCTGCTTGATGATCGTCTGGCGTCCGGCATGGATCGCGTCCGGATCGTTGTTGCCACCGAGTTCGCGGGCGATATCAGCTTCGCTCGGCAGGGCAAGGGCCTGGGCACGGAAGGCAGGCTCGAGGTTCTCGTCCGCCGCGGCTGCTACCAACGTATCGACGAAGGTCTGCTCGGAAACGACGGCCTTGGCTTCCCGGGCGTCGCGAGCCGCCGTCAGCAGGTTTGGAAGTGCGAGGTCGGTCAACGCCTGCCAACGGGCAAAATGGTCGGTCTCATATCGCGCGAGCAAGGCAAGGTCGGCCGGTGTCTGATCGAAATGGAGGTTGATTGGTGCCGAGAAACTGCGGTTGATCGAGACGACCGGCCGCGAGGGAACGCCGTGGAAGAGCGCCGTTTGCGTCCGGGCGGTCAGATGCAGCACGTTGCCGGCATATTCCGCACCTTCGACGGAAGCCGGAACAAGCGCCGCACCGGTCTCGTCGAAGAGCTGAAGGCTCAGCGGGATGTGCATCGGCTTCTTCTCGGACTGACCGGGTGTCGCCGGGACCATCTGCTCGAGCGAAAGGCTGAACGTCTTTGCGGCAGCGTCATAGGAGCCCGAGGCCGTAACCAGCGGCGTTCCGGCCTGATGGTACCAGAGCGAGAATTGTGCGAGGTCGCGACCACTGGCGTCCTCGAAGCATTTGACGAAGTCCTCAATCGTGACGGCTTGGCCGTCGTGACGATCGAAGTAGAGGTTCATGCCCTTCTTGAACGTGTCCTTGCCGAGCAGCGTTGCGATCATTCGCGTGACTTCGCTACCCTTCTCGTAGACTGTCGTCGTGTAGAAGTTGTTGATCTCACGGTATTTCGTGGGCCGAACCGGATGCGCGAGGGGACCCGAATCCTCAGGAAATTGCTCGGATTTCAGGTGTCGGACCTCGGCGATACGCTTGACTGGGCGTGAGCGCTGGTCGGCCGAGAACTCGTGATCGCGATAGACGGTCAGACCCTCTTTCAGGCACAGCTGGAACCAGTCGCGGCAAGTGATGCGGTTGCCGGTCCAGTTGTGAAAGTACTCGTGCGCGATGATCGCCTCGATGTTGGCATAGTCGCTGTCCGTCGCCGTTTCCGGATCGGCAAGGACGTACTTGTCGTTGAAGACGTTGAGACCCTTGTTCTCCATGGCGCCCATGTTGAAGTCGGAAACGGCGACGATCATGAAGATATCGAGATCGTACTCGCGTCCGAAGACTTCTTCGTCCCACTTCATCGAGCGCTTCAGCGCGTCCATCGCGTAGGCGGCGCGCGGCTCCTTGCCGTGCTCGACATAGATCTTCAGCGCGACTTCGCGACCGGACATCGTCGTGAACGTATCTTCGATGACACCGAGGTCGCCGGCAACCAATGCAAAGAGATAGCTCGGCTTCGGATGCGGATCGAACCAGGCAGCAAAGTGCTTGCCCTCGCCATAGCCGGCGCCGCCAAGGAAGTTGCCGTTCGACAGCAGCAGGGGATTGGCGGCCTTGTCGGCAATGATGTTGACTGTGTAGGGTGCCAGCACGTCCGGGCGGTCGGGGAAATAGGTGATACGCTGGAAGCCTTCGGCTTCGCACTGCGTGCAGTAGATACCACCCGTGCGATAGAGACCCATCAGCTTCGTGTTGGCTTCAGGGTTGATAATCGTTGTGATCGTGAGTTCAAACGGATCGGATGCCGGCAGATCGCGGACGGTCAGGCTTTCGGGAGTTGCGGTATATTGCTCCGCCGGCATTTCCATCTGGTCAAGCAGCAGGCCGGAAAGGGTGAGTTCATCACCATCAAGCACCAGTGGCGCTTTGGGATCGGAGCCTTCGCGGCGGTGGAAGATAAGTCTCGCTTCTACCTTGGTTTCCGTGGGATCGAGTTCGAAGGTGAGGTCCACGCGTTCCAGAACGAACTCGGTGGGCTGGTAGTCTGCCAGATTGATGACCTGGCCGATATCTGTACGCATGGTGTTCCCTGAAGGCCTTGAGCGGATGACTGCTTTGTATGCGGAGTGGGCACCCCGCAAATTTTGACGGGCATGATTGCATTAAAGTCTGAACTAAAGTTAAAGCGAAATCGCGGCAGCGGAAGATTTCGCAGCTCTGGGAACGGTATATCCGGTGTGGTTGTTACTGGGATTTCAGGTTGAGGGCGGCCTTGATGGCCTCGTCGTCTTCTGTGCGCTGAACGACAACGCCATGCCAGCCCAAGCCATCATAGTCCTCGTAGCCGAGCGTCCTGGCGAATGCGACGATCGAGCCATTGTTGTCGTAATAGCTGCCGCGCAGCGCGCCGGACTGATTCTGGAGTGCAAAATGGCTGAAGAGAAGGCTGGGATTGCTGGCTGCGATGATCCTGTTTGATCCGTCGAGCAGCATCACGGTTGTTTTCTCAGCTACCTGCGGCGGGAGGTTTGCCTCCTTCTCCACGATTGCCTGTCCTTGCTTCTGCCAGTCGAAGTACACACCGAGGGTTCCCACAATCTTGCCGTCAAGCTTGCCACCCTGGCGCACAGCCGTTGCATAGACGAGCGCCGTCCGATTGTCGTGAAGGTGGCTCTCTCGAACCTCATCGACAGTATAATCGTCCCCGGACGCGCAGCGAACCGCAGCCTGGAACCAGCCGTCGTTCGCAAGCTGCCTGTTGGCGATCTTGCGCTGAAACTCGGGATTTGCGGAGGCGATCACCTGACCGGAGGTATCCGTCAGAACGAGGTCGAGATAGACGGTATAGAAGCGGTTGATAACGCCCAGTCGTTCGGCGGCAACGGCTGCGGTTTCCTTGTTCGGGGACTGCAACGCCTGCCAAAGCGCAGCATCTGTCGCCCACCACCGAACATCGGCTGTTCGCTCGAAGAGATTGCGGACGATCAGTTGCACCAGGGTCTGGGCGAGATCAGTAAGCCTCACGCCTTCCATCTCGTTCACGAGCGATTCCGCCATTCGGCGAGAGCGCCCGATGCGTCCGAGAACGTTGCTCTCGAATTTTGCCGAAATGTCGCTTGCGACCTGTGCCAATCTTTGCACCTCGTTGGCAACGACGGCAAAGCCCTTGCCAGCCTCGCCGGCGCGGGCGGCTTCGATCAGCGCATTGATGGCAAGCAGCTTGATCTGTTTCACCACATGCGTATTCGCGGCACTGAAATTCTCGAGATCGGTGCCTATCCCCTCCGTCACGACTCGCATTGAGCGTGGTGTGGCAACCATCGGCTGGTCGATGTCTCTGGGTTTGAACTGCGTCATGGACGGGATCCCGGTGGCAAGCTGAAACGGCAGGCTAGAAAAAATGAGGACTGAAATATTGGCTCATGAAAGCGGCCTGATGGTTCTCAAAACGTTAACGTCATGGATGTGTTGGCTGAACATTTTTGGGCGCATATGAATGGTGATTAAATTTTGTGCCGCTTTGCGGGTTTCGCTAGTGCGCAAACTTTCGGATTTTTCATCTGTTCATTCGGCGCAACGACTGTCACAGTCGTCTTGCGTCGAGTCTGGCGCGTTCTCCTGCCTCAAAACAGCAATCTATGAGTTCACGACATGCGGCCGGCTTTGGAAAACCCGATGAAGGGAATTGTGTGCAAGGTAGGCTCGGTCGTCATCTTCCTTGCAATGCAGACCTTCATAAAGCTCGCCGGTAGCGACATCCCGCCAGGGCAGGTGACTTTCTGCCGCTCCTTCTTCGCTCTGTTTCCGATCATTGCCTACCTGGCCTATCACGGCCAGTTGCGATCGGCTTTCCACACGACCAATCCGATCGGTCACCTGAAGCGAGGGACTCTTGGAATCATATCAATGGGACTCGGCTTCTATGGGTTGCTGCACCTGCCGCTGCCCGAGGCGATTGCGCTCGGCTACGCGATGCCGCTGGTCGCCGTAATCTTTGCAGCGGTGTTCCTTGGCGAGGCAGTGCGAATTTATCGCTGGAGCGCAGTGCTGTTCGGTATGGTGGGCGTGGCCATCATATCATGGCCGAAGCTCACGCTTTTCAGCGAGGGCGGCGTCCAGGCGGAACAGGCGATCGGTGCAATCTCTGTGCTGTTGGCCTCCGTGCTGGGTGGCATGGCGATGATCCAGGTGCGCCGATTGGTCGAGGAAGAGAAGACTGCAACGATCGTCCTCTATTTTTCGATAACTGCCACGGTGTTTTCGCTCCTGACGGTGCCGTTCGGCTGGCAATTGCTCGCGCCGGAGCCGCAACTGTTTCTGATCGCGGCCGGTTTCTGTGGTGGCGTAGCACAAATCCTGCTGACGGAGAGTTATCGGCACGCGGATGTCTCAACCGTTGCTCCGTTCGAGTACACATCGATCGTTATCGGCGCGGTGATCGCCTATTTCATCTTTGGCGATGTGCCGAGTGGCCATACCCTGGTAGGCACAGTGATTGTCGTAGCTGCAGGAATATTCATCATCTACCGAGAGCATAAGCTTGAACTGGAACGGCGCGCTGCACGGCAAGCAGGTTCGTAAAGGCGCGCGCAATTCAGGTCGGATGATCGTATTGCCGAGGTTTTACCTTCTGCGAACGAAATAGTGATCGGCATTCGAACGGTTGATGCCGTCGCTGAACTTGACGAAGCGTCACTTATTCTTGAATGCGCATATTATGGGTTGATCGGATGCCATGGGGGTGCCGGCGCCGGGCGGGTGTGCGTCGGGAGAAAAATGCCGTTTAATGCCGAAGAGTTGGTTGCCGATCCGAAATTTATCCTGGCTATCCGCTTCCATGCGGAACGCATGCGCGTCATCTTCAATGCCGGCCCGCGGCTGGCGCGACTGCTAGCCTCCCAACAACGGTGGCTCCTAACGCAGACCGCGTACGCCTTGGCCATGGAGCGCGATCCTGCCGATGCGACGTCCGGCTTCACCGCCGCGCGACTGGTTGGGGAGATCACGTCGCGCAAGGTGGCCAGTCGCAACACGGTGCTGAGTTTTATTGACGAACTCCTGACCTATCGCTTCATCGCATACGAACCTGGAGCGGAACGGCGGCGCCCGCGCCACTTTGAGCCAGCTGACATTAGTCACCAGGCGATGTTCGGCTGGTTGATCTCGAACCTTGGCGCTCTTGATATGCTGGATGGCGGCGGTCGTGTCGCCTGCGTGGAGGCTCATCCGGAACTGATTCGCACGTTACAACCGCGAATCGCACGAAATTGCCTTCAGGATCTCCTTTGGCGGGAGCCCTCAGAGCATGTGGCGCTGTTCCTTTGGAATGACGCCGGCGGACTGATAGTCGACCATCTCGTCTCCCGAATTGATCTGGAGGGGAGTGATCCGGAGCGCTTCGTCGTCGGTCACCTAGATAGCCGTGCTCTGGCAGCAGACCTCATGATGTCGCGCACGCACCTTCAACGGCTTTTCTCAAAGGCAGCGCAGCACGGATCGCTTGGCTGGGATACAACAGACAAGAAGCTTGTGCTTTGGATGTCCCGCTCGTTTCTGGAGCAATACAGCCAGTGGCAAGCGATCAAGTTCGCTTATGTGGAGGAGGCGTTCCACTGGGGGACGGGGCAGAAGCGGCGAGTCGCTAACGGGCCGGCGTGATCGGGCGCCAAGGGTAAGAGGCCAGCGGACGCCGGCCTCGACTCAGTACTGCTGGAAATCTGCAAAGATAGCAGCAGGGCGCGCAATGCGTCCGCTGGCGCCGGTGCCGCGAGCAATCATTTGCTCATTGGTGGCGAAGCCGATGCGGCTGTAGCTTTGCGTTGTGCGACCTTGCTCATTGGCAAGGCGAAGGGTTTCAAACCCGCAGTGAATAGGACGGAAACGAGTAGTCATTGCCTTGGTTCCTGTTGATTCCTCCCAAGACACAATGTGAATATTGCATTGCAACATGGATTTTGCAACGCATCTGAACAAGCATCAGGTATGCAAAAATCGCATAGATATTTTCACAAAACGTTTAGATTTGCCTATATTAAATGCAGATTAGAGAGCAGCCAGCTTTGCTTGGAAAGCCAAAAGATCGTTCCAGGCCAATCGCTTATTGACCGGCGCTGTCAGCAGGTCTTGCGGATGCAATGTAGCGATCGCAGGGACGATGTGATTGCCAACTGCGATTTCGCGCCACTGGCCCCGTAACCCATGAATCGTATCGCTCTCGCCAAAAAACACTCGCGCGGCAAAATTGCCGAGTACGAGAACTGCCTTCGGCTCGGCGAGTGCAATTTGCCTTTCGATGAAAGGCCGGCAGATATCCATCTCCGCTGCAGACGCAATGCGGTTGCCCGGTGGGCGCCAGGGAATGACCTGCGTCAGCAATATCGAATCACGCCGCAGACCTATGGCCGCCAGCATCTTGTCCAGCAGCTGGCCCGGTCGACCGGCGAAGGGTTGGCCTTCGCGATCATCTTCCGCTCCTGGCGCCGACCCGATGACCATAATTCCGCTTGCCGCATCTCCGGTGGCGAAAATCGTCGAGCGCGCACTGTGCTTGAGATTGCACCCGTTGAATGCCTCGATCGCCGTTTTCAACTCCGGAAGTGATCGGGCGCTTTCTGCCGCGAAGCGTGCCTGTTGCACAGCCTCGCCATCAGGGATCGAAGGTTGCTGCCGCTGCACGGCACGCTCGGGGGCAGGGGCATTTCTCTGGCTGGCGGAAGTCCCTGGGCGCGGCGAATTCTCCCGTGCTTCAGCTGCCTGCACGGCCGGAGCGGCGCTCCTTCTGGCCGCCTTCATTGCCTCGAACTCCGCGAAGCGATCAATGGCTTCGTTTTCGAGCAGCCACTCCACACCCGCTTCTGCATGGAAATGCAAAAGCGCGGCGAGTTCGCCCGGAGAGAGTTCGTTGACGGAGATCATGGCGCGACTTTAGCGAAGCCGGGGCATCAATGAAAGAGCGTGCTGGCTGCAAGCCGACCTATTGCACCGTCCATTGCATGATATCCTCGCGTTCGCCGATCAGTGCCAAGCCGTGCGCAATCGACAGCAGCTCGCCGCCGCTCTCGATACGGTCCTTGTCAAAGCGCTCCGTGAAGATGCGGCGCACAGCCGGGACAAACGACGTACCTCCGGTGAGGAAGACCTTGTCGATCATGTCAGACGTTGTGTTTGTCTTCTCCAGAACGTCATCCAGGGCGCCTTCGATGCGCGCGAGGTCATCGGCGATCCAGTTCTCAAAATCGGCTCGGCGGATGGTTCGATGACCGCCGCGACCGAGGGGGGCAAAGTCGAAAGCTGCCTCGTCTGCTGCCGATAACGCCATCTTCGTGGCCGACACGGCCTGATAGAGCGGATAGCCCTCGTCGTGATCGACGAGATCGATGAAGATCTCAAGCTTCTCGGGTTCGAGAGCCGTACGCACCAGCTTCTTGAGATCTTCGAACTCGCGCGATGTCTTGAAGATGGAAAGCTGGTTCCAGCGACCGAAGCTCGAATAGTAGTTCGTTGGAACTTCAAGGATCTTGTCGAAGCTCTTGAAATGACTCCCTTTGCCGATCTGCGGGGCAACGATGTTGTCGATCATGCGATAGTCGAAGTGATCGCCGGCGATACCGACGCCTGAATGACCGATGGGGGTCGCGGTCAATTTGCCGCCAATCGTTTCGAACCGGATAAGAGAATAGTCGGTCGTACCACCACCGAAGTCGGCAACCAGGACGGTGGCATCCGCCTTCAGATTCTGCGCGAAGTAGAACGCAGCCGCCACCGGTTCATAGACATAGTGAACCTCGGGAAAACCGAAGCGTGAAAGCGCTTCGTTATAGCGCTCGGTCGCCAATGCGGGGTCAGGGTTGGCGCCGGCAAAATGCACTGGGCGACCGGTAACGATGCGCTTGACGTCAGACGGCCAGTTGTCGCCGGCATAGTTGCGCAGGCGTCTGATGAAGACCTCCATTAGGTCCTCAAAGCTGTGACGCTTCGCGTGGACGAGGGTGCCTTGGAATAGCGCGCTTGCCGCAAAGGTCTTGATCGATTGCAGGAAGCGACAATCGCCAGGATTATCAATGAACTGCCGGATTGCTGCGTGGCCGGCCTCGACCTTCAAGGCAGAGGCGCCAAGTTGCGCATCCTTCATGAAGGAAAGAGCAGTGCGCATGCTGTCGGCGATGCCGGCGGCACTCGTGAAGGCCATCGAATGCGTCGTCTGCCCGTCTGCCGTGGCTAAAACCGTATTCGTTGTGCCGAAGTCGAATCCCAGCGCTTGAGCCATGCTCGCACCTCATCTTGCCGATTGTGTTTTGAGATCGGAGGCAACCTCCGTAAGGGCGCGAAATGGCGCGCCCGAATTCAAGGAGGGCGCGTGATGCCACAGGGGGCACTGTCATTCAAGGCTTGATACGAAAAAATGTAGCGGGCGCCTCGGCGCCCGCTTGGTTTTTTATTCGGCGGCAATTGCTTGAGGTATGTCCTCATCGTGCTCGGCCTTTTTCCTTCGTCCGAGGCTGAGAAGCCAATCGCTGAGCCTGCCCATTTCGACGAAAATCACCGGGGTGATGAACAACGTCAGGGCTTGCGATACGACCAGACCGCCGACGACGGCAATGCCAAGTGGTTGGCGAAGTTCCGAGCTCGCGCCGGTCCCAAGAGCGATCGGCAGTGCGCCGAGAAGGGCGCAGAAGGTCGTCATCATGATCGGGCGGAAGCGTCGGACGCAGGCTTCGTGGATGGCTTCCGATGGCGACATGCCGCTGCCCGAGCGCAGATTCTCCAGCGCCACGTCGATCATCATGATTGCGTTCTTCTTGACGATGCCGATTAGCATCAGCAGGCCGATGAGCGCGATGATCGAAAGATCAAAGCCCATCACTTTCAACGCCAGCAATGCGCCGAGTGCCGCGGCCGGAAGGCCGGAAAGGATCGTCAGCGGGTGGATGAAGCTCTCGTAGAGAACGCCAAGCACGACATAGATCGTCAACACTGCCGCCAGGATCAGCAGAGGCGTGTTGCCCTGGGACTGTTCGAAGATCTGCGCCGTGCCGCCGTAGGATGTGAAGACATCAGCGGGCATGCCGATGTCCTTCTTGATTTGATCGATTGCCGCAGTGGCATCCCCGAGCGCTTCACCCGCCGGCAAGTTGAAAGACACGGTCGTCGAAACAAGCTGGCCTGTCTGGTTGATGGTGACCGGTCCTGTCGTACGCTGGACCTTCGCAAAGTTTGACAGCGGAACGAGCGCGCCGCTGTTCGATGCCACGCGAATTTCCTGAAGCTTCTGGTCGTCCCAGGGCTTGCTTGTGTCGTACTCTACGATCACGTCGTAGCTGTCGCCAGTCGACTGGATCTGTGCTGCGGTATATCCGCCAAAGGCCTCCTGTAGCGTCGTGCGGAGTTGTCCGTCGGTGATGCCGTAGGCCGCTGCCTTCTCGGTGTCGACGACGATATTGGCTTGCAGGGCGTTGTTCTGCGCGTCGGAAGCGACGTCGGTAAAGCGCGGATCGGCACGCAGGGCCTGCTGGATCTTGTTTGCCCAGAGGTTTGTCTGATCTGCGCTGAGCGCCTGGATGACAAGCTGGTACTGGCTTGCAGTCTGCCTGCCGCCGAAGCGGAGGCTCTGTTGCGGCGTTATATAAGCCTGCAGGCCCGGAATCTTGCTGATGCTAGCCCGCAATTCTCTTAGCGTCTGATCAAGCGGCGGACGCTGATCCTTGTCCTTGAGTTCGACATACATGGTGCCGTTGTTGAGCGGGCTGCGCGCATTGCCTCCGACAATCGACATGACATGGTTGACAGCAGGGTTTTGCTTCACGAGTTCCGCTGCCTGGTTCTGCAGGGCCTGCATTGCGGGATAGGAGATGTCCTGACGAGCGCGCGTCGAGATATTCAGGCGGCCGATGTCCTCGGTAGGAAAGAAGCTCGAGGGCAGTGTCATGAAGAGATAGACCGTTAGGCCGACCGATGCCACGAACAGCGCAAGAACCGAAGGGCGGTGTTTCAGGCACCAGCCGACCGCTCGCTCGTATCCTCTGAGAGTTCGTTCGAATCCGGCATCGAACCAGCGGATAAAGAAGGGCGGTCGTTCATGGCCGCTGCCGAGGCGCGACGCCAGCATCGGCGTCACCGTCAGCGAAACGATTGCCGAGGCGACGATCGCGATCGCAACGACCATGCCGAACTCGTTGAAGATGCGACCGACAACACCTCCCATCAGAAGGATCGGGATGAAGACGGCGATCAGCGACACGGACATCGAAATGATCGTGTAGCTTACTTCGCCGGCTCCCTTGATCGCAGCGTCGAGGACCGGCATCCCTTCCTCGACGTGCCGGAGAATGTTTTCGAGCATGACGATCGCGTCATCGACGACGAGACCGACCGCAAGTGTCAATCCCAGCAGCGAGATGTTGTCGATGCTGTATCCAAGCACGTACATCATTCCGAAGGTCGAGATCAGCGACAGTGGCACCGCGAGGCCGGGAATGATCGTGGCCGTCAGATGGCCGGTAAAGAGGTAAATGACCAAAACAACGAGGCCGATCGTCAGGAGAAGCGTGAACTTCACATCGCCGATCGCATCGCGGATCGGCTTGGCTGAATCATTCATCACCTTCGTTGACACCGATGCCGGAATTTCGGCATGCAACCCTGGAAGCTTCGCGTTGATCGCATCGACAACCTCGACGGTATTCGCGTCGGGCTGCCGCTGGATGGCGAGGATGATGCCCCGTTTGCCGTCATACCAGCTGCCTGTGTTCTGGTTCTCGACGCTATCTTGCACGTCGGCAACGTCGCCGAGATGGATCGGCGCGCCGTTCGGATTGGCTATGACGAGCGTGCGGAACTCGTCCGCATTCGTACGCTGGGTGTTGGCATTGATCGTCATGCTCTGCGTGTCGTTCTGCAGAGAGCCGACGGGAACTTGGCTGTTGGCAGCGACCAGCGCCTGATTGACGGTGTCAATGCCGATGCCGCGGTTGAGAAGCTTGTTGGGGTCGACTTCGACGCGGACCGCATAGGTCTGTGCACCGAAAACCGTCACCTCGGCCACGCCGGGAAGCGTCGAAAGGGACGGAGAGATAATATCCTCGGCAATTTCATCGAGCTTGCTGCGCGGCATGGTGTCGCTCTGCACCGCAAGCAGCATGACCGGCGCGTCGGCAGGGTTCGTCTTGCGGTAGCTCGGTGGCGTCGTCATGTTGTCCGGCAGTTGGCGTGTCGCGTGCGAGATCGCCGCCTGAACGTCGGCAGCCGCCGCATCGATATTGCGGTTGAGGTCAAATTGCAGAACGATGCTCGTATTGCCGAGCGAGTTCGTGGCGCTGATTTCGCTGATGCCGGGGATTGTCTGGAACTGCTTGATAAGTGGTGTGGCGACAGAGGTCGCCATCGTCTGCGGGGAGGCGCCGGTCAGCGCGGCGGAGACGTTGATCGTCGGAAAGTCGACCTGCGGCAGGGCTGCCACCGGTACGAGTTGATAGCCGGCAAGGCCGGCAAGCACGACGCCGATGGCAAGCAGCGTCGTCGCGACAGGACGTCGGATACAGAAATTCGGTATCATTCTTCCGTGCCCGCTGTGATGATTTCGGTCTTGCCCGCGGTTTGGTCCGCAGAGGCGACGTTCAATGCCTTGTCGTTGAATTGTTCCTTGACGGCTTGCTGATCAACAAGCTGAGCCTGGCCCTCAATGATGACATGGTCGCCCTCGGACAGGCCTTGCGAGATAGCGCTGAATCCACCATTGGCACGGGCCACGGTGACTGGCGTCACGTGCGCCTTGCCGTCGCGTACCACAAGAGCGAAGAAGCCATCGGCGCCCGGGCTGACCGCAACGGTGGGTACCACGACCTGCTGCTCATTGTTGTTGAAGTGGACGACGATGTTGACCGACTGGCCAGGCCAGAGTGCGCCGGAGGCATTCTCGAATTTCGCTTTCGCGAGAATGGTACCGGATGCCGGATCAACTGTGTTGTCGTAGAAGCTGATGTGGCCCTGGCGTGGTTTGCCCTTATCGGATCGGGGAACCGTGCTGACGTCGACTGATCCTGCAGCGAGGGCAAGCTTCAACTGCCGGAGGTCACGCTCCTGCAGGTGGAACTTGACATAGATCGGATCGTACTTTGCGATCGTTACAATCGCCGAGCCAGCGTTCACGAAGGCGCCGGGGCTTACGGCAATATCGCCGAGGCGCCCGTCGAACGGCGCGCGGATATCCGTATGCTCCAACAGAACCTGATCGGCGGCTAGCGCTGCCTTGTCCGCCTGGACAGTAGCGGCTGCCGTGTCGCGGGCCGCCTTCGCTTGATCGTAGTTCTGCTGCGTACCGGCTTTGGAACTCAAAAGATCGTTGGCGCGTGAGAGGGCTGTTTCTGACTCCGCCAGTGTAGCCTGGTCACGGACGACCATGGCGCTGTCCTTGTCGACTGTTGCCTGCGCGGTGCGTGCGTCAAGCTCGGCGATCAGGTCTCCCTGTTTGACCGTAGCGCCGTCGGATGCGAGGATTTTCGTAACAATTCCCTGTTCTTGAGCAGCGATCGTCGTCGTATCATCCGCATCAGCCCAGCCGGAAGCGGTAACGTCCCGGGGAAGAACGGTTCTAACTGCAGCAACAGTCTTTACGAGGGCTGGTCCGCCGTTGCGGTTACGGCCCTTGTTGCCGCCTTTCTGGTCGCCAGATTTCTGGTGGCCACCGTCGGCTGCATCGGCCTGCTCTGGTGCCTTCGGCAAGAATTGTGAGAGATAAGGGATGCGTTCCCTATATTGCCATGCGCCAGCGCTGGCAGCAGCGATGATGCAGACTGTGACCAAAAATTTCTTCATGAGCGAGACCGGGTTGGGGCAAATTGCGCGTAAATCCAGGCTCTATTGAACCACGCCTATTACGGCGCAAAAAAGACACAATTGCCGCTCGACCATCACTAAGTGGTTATAATAGCTTAAATTTTTGTAATGAAAGAATGTGCTGAAGTGACGTCCATGGGCATCTGCGATGCACCGTTACCTGCTCTTTTGCAATTTCTCCTTTTCGATCAGACCGATCGCGCCGCTCCGCCGTCGCAGCGAACAAGGCTGCCGGTGATGTAGCTTGCCGGCTGGCTGCAAAGGAAGGCGGCGGTCGCCGCGAATTCCTCAACCGTTCCGTAGCGACCGACCGGAATCGCCGCTTCCTTGGAAGCGCGGATTTCATCAAGGCTCTTTCCGGTTCGCTTGGCTGCTGCGCCATCGAGGTCATCGAGGCGTCCGGTCAGGATACTCCCCGGAAGCAGAAGGTTCGACGTGATTCCAAAGCGTCCAATTTCCGTTGCCAGGGTCTTGCTCCAACCAGCGAGTGCAGGACGCAGCGTATTCGAAAGCGCGAGGTTTGCGATGGGTTCGATAACGCCGGATGAGGCGACCGTGAGGATGCGGCCCCAGCCTTGCTCCTTCATGGATGGCAGCAGGGCATTGGTGAGAGCGATCACGCGGAGGACCATGGAAAGGAAATAGGTTTCCAGCTTTTCTGGCGTCATGTCCTGAGTTGTTCCTGGCGTCGGGCCACCGGTGTTGTTGATCAGGATATCGATGCCATCAAGCTTGCTGCCTACGGCGGCAGTCACGGTCTCCACAAAGTTCTCATCGGAAAGATCGGCCCAGATCCAATCCGCCTTGCCGCGCCCCTCGGCATTGATCGCGCGGCAGTTCGCCTCGAGCGTTTCGCCGCTGCGCCCGCAAAGGAGAACATTTGCACCCTCACGTGCCAACGCCACGGCAATGCCATGACCCAATCCCCGCGACGATGCCAGAACGAGCGCGCGCTTGCCTTTGATACCGAGATCCATGCCATATTCCTTCAGCCGTTCATCTTTCTATACGGCGCGTCGAACCGCGATGAAAGCGGCGCCGCCATGTTTATAATTTGACGCTTACGTAAGATGCATATATTTATCTCACGATAGAAATGCTGTTGCGCGAATTGGAGGATTCGCTGTCGTTTCCCGGCTCGACAATGGTCCTCTGTTTTGACAAGAGATAACCTCACTACGGGGAATATGGCCGCAATGTCGGCCAAGCGGAGATGGATGCATGACCGATACGCCTGAACTGCCTGAACGCGAAAGCATGGAATTCGACGTGGTGATCGTCGGCGGCGGTCCCGCGGGACTTTCGGCTGCGATCCGTCTGAAGCAGGTCAATCCAGAACTGTCGGTCGTCGTGCTCGAAAAGGGTGCCGAAGTAGGGGCTCATATCCTATCGGGTGCGGTGGTAGACCCCATCGGCATCGACCGTTTGCTGCCCGGCTGGCGCGACGAAACCGATCATCCGTTCAAGACGGAGGTGAAGGACGATCACTTCCTGGTGCTCGGCCCGGCTGGCTCGGTGCGCCTGCCGAATATCCTGATGCCGCCGCTGATGAGCAACCATGGCAACTATATCGTCTCACTCGGCAATGTCTGTCGGTGGCTGGCTACCAAGGCCGAGGAACTCGGCGTCGAGATCTACCCGGGCTTTGCCGCCACCGAAGTGCTCTGTAATGACGAGGGTGCCGTCATCGGTGTCGCCACCGGCGACATGGGCATCGAGAAGAATGGCGAGCCCGGCCCGAACTACACCCGCGGCATGGAACTGCTCGGCAAATACGTGCTTGTTGGAGAAGGCGTTCGCGGCTCGCTTGCCAAGCAACTAATCACCAAGTTCGATCTGTCGAAGGATCGGGAACCGCAGAAGTTCGGCATCGGCATCAAGGAGCTCTGGCAAGTGAAGCCCGAGCACCACAGGCAGGGGCTGGTGCAGCACTCCTTCGGCTGGCCGCTCGGCATGAAGACCGGCGGTGGCTCCTTCCTTTATCATCTGGAAGACAATCTCGTTGCCGTCGGCTTCGTCGTCCATCTGAACTACAAGAACCCCTACCTCTATCCGTTCGAGGAGTTCCAGCGCTTCAAGACGCATCCTGCCATTCGCACCACTTTCGAGGGCGGCAAGCGGCTTTCCTACGGCGCGCGTGCCATCACCGAAGGCGGCTATCAGTCGGTGCCGAAGCTTAGCTTCCCCGGCGGCGCGCTGATCGGCTGTTCGGCGGGTTTCGTGAACGTGCCGCGCATCAAGGGCAGCCACAACGCCGTGCTGTCAGGCATGATGGCGGCGGACAGGATTGCCGCCGCGATAGCCGCCGGCCGCGCCAATGATGAGGTGGTCGAGATCGAGAACGACTGGCGTTCGAGCGACATCGGCAAGGACCTGAAGAAGGTGCGCAACGTCAAGCCGCTGTGGTCGAAGTTCGGCACCGCGATTGGCGTGGCGCTCGGCGGTCTCGACATGTGGACCAACCAGCTCTTCGGCCTCTCCATTTTTGGCACATTGAAGCACGGCAAGACCGATGCCGCCGCGTTGGAGCCGGCGTCAAAGCACAAGCCGATCGCCTACCCGAAGCCGGACGGCGTTCTTACCTTCGACCGCCTCTCCTCGGTGTTCCTGTCGAACACCAACCACGAGGAAGACCAGCCGGTGCACCTGCAGGTCAAGGACATGGCGCTGCAGGTCTCGTCCGAGCACGACATCTATGCCGGTCCCTCGACCCGCTACTGTCCGGCCGGCGTCTACGAATGGGTGGAAAAGGATGGCAAGGAGACCTACGTCATCAACGCGCAGAATTGCGTTCACTGCAAGACCTGCGATATCAAGGACCCGAACCAGAACATCAACTGGGTTCCCCCGCAGGGCGGTGAGGGGCCAGTTTATCCGAACATGTAGTGCAGATCGAAAAGTGAGTCTCCCATGCAAGCCGCAACTGCGCAGGTAAAATTCGAGCATCGGCCGAACGCCAATCCCATGTCGGAAAGCCAGAAGGCGAAGGCGTTCGAAGACCTCGGATTCGGAACACTCTTCAGCGACCACATGGCCGTGGTGCGCTGGTCAGCCGACAAGGGCTGGCATTCCGCTGAAATTACGGCGAGGGCGCCATTCCCGGTCGATCCCGCGAGCGCGGTGCTTCACTACGCCCAGGAAATCTTCGAGGGCATGAAGGCCTATCGCACGGCGGATGATCGGGTCGTGCTGTTCCGTCCTGAACAGAATGCGCGTCGGTTCGCTGCGTCCGCGGAGCGTATGGCGATGCCTCAACTTCCCGAAGAACTGTTCATGCAGGCAGTTGAGGAACTGGTCCGCATCGACGCTTCCTGGATCCCCAAGGGAGAGGGCAGCAGCCTCTACCTCCGTCCTTTCATGTTTGCTGCCGAAACCTTCCTCGGCGTGCGGCCGGCGAAGGAATACATTTTCTGTGTCGTGGCTTCGCCTGTTGGCCCGTATTTCAAGGGTGGTGCGAAGGCGGTCACGCTCTGGGTCACGGAGACCTATACCCGCGCCGCCAAGGGCGGAACGGGTGCTGCGAAATGCGGCGGCAACTATGCTGCGAGCCTTGTGGCACAGGCCGAAGCCTCCAGCCAGGGATGCGACCAGGTCGTCTTCCTCGATGCAGCCGAGCACCGCTGGGTCGAGGAACTTGGCGGCATGAACATCTTCTTTGTGATGAATGACGGATCTCTGGTCACGCCGCCCTTGAACGGCGCGATTCTGCCTGGCATCACCCGTGCCTCACTGATCGCGCTCGCTCGTGACAATGGCATAGCGGTCAATGAACGGCCTTATTCCTTCGAGGAGTGGCAGGCCGACGCTGCAAGCGGCAAGCTTCGTGAGGCCTTCGCGTGCGGTACCGCCGCCGTGGTCGCCGGTATCGGCACGGTCCGCCACGCAGGCGGCGAGTTCAAGATCGGCAATGGCGAAACCGGACTGCTGACAGAAAAGCTCCGCAACGATTTGACCGGCATTCAGCGCGGTGAGGCTGTTGACAAGCACGGCTGGGTATATCCGCTTGCGGGCGCCTGACTGAATCCATCAGTACTGGAAGTATCGAGGCCGGCGGGGTTTACCCGCCGGCCCTTTTCGTTTGTTGCGGCGGCGCGATAGCGGATCCGGAGCTGCGAATCGAAACCTGCCGAGTTGCTGCTATCTGCGCGAGGCGATGCCAGTCGAAAGCGCCACGCCGATCCCGGTAACAACGGCAGCAGCAATCTCTGCCACGCCGATCTCCTCTCCAAGCAGCATGCCGCCACCGATCGTTGCCAGAACTGGCGTGATTGCCGTGAAGGCTGCTGCTTGCGTTCCGCCCAGCGCACGAACAGCAACGCCATAGGCGATCGTGGCGGCAAGGCCGGAAAGCACGCCTTGGCTCAAGACCTGCAATCCGATTTCGACCAGCGGTGCACTGGCGATCGACGTGCCGAAGACTACGGCAAGGCCGATATGGATCAGAAACGACCAGATGGCGATGAGCGCGCCCGACTGCAGGGCCGTCAGGCCGGAGCGGCGGAAGGCATGCGTATAGCTTGCCCAGAGGATTGCTCCGAAAGGCAGCAGTACGAAGCTGCTCCACGGTAGGGCTGTCCCCGCGAGGCTGCGGACCAGCAGGATAGCCACGCCAGCGACGATTGCGGCAAGGCCGACCACGCGCATGACGTCTGGTCGTTCCCGGAAGACAATGACGCCGATCAGGGCAGTTGCGAGCGGCATCGACCCTCCTAGCAAAATGCCGGCGGCGGATGCCGGGGTCGAGTGAATGGCCGAGGTGGTCAACTGGAAGAAGACAGCGCCAGCACCGGCGATCATCGTGGCGAGCAATCCAAGCGGCACACCCTTCGGGAGCAGTCCGGTCTTCAGCCAGACGGGCGCCAGCACGAGCGCTGGAATGCCGTAGCGGATCAAGCCGATATCGATCGTACCAAGCTGCGTCGCTGCGCTGTGGCGGGTCGCGAGGATCCATGCTGCCCAGATCAGAACCGTGACGACGGCGCCCGCATATCCGACTGTCGTCGAGGTGGACTTTTCATTGTTGGCGAAGGCTACGGCACTCATCGATCTCTGCTCTCATGATCGTCCGGCGGCTGTCCGATTGAGAGAAGATTAGGCGGAAATGGCGAGGCATGTCCTTGCTATTTATGCCATCAGAATACTAGTGTGAGCAACTATCTGCTAAAATACCAAATGGATTTTATAGATCATGCCAAATCTTGATAAATTCGATCTTGCGATATTGAAGTGCCTGCAGGAGGATGCGCGGGCGACAAACGTGGAGATTGCCGAAAAGGTCAACCTGTCGCCGTCGCCGTGCCTGCGGCGGATTCGAAATCTCGAAAAGACTGGCGTCTTACGTGGCTATCGCGCCGATATCGATCGCAAGGAGGTCGGCCTCGGCCTGACGGTTTTCGTTGAACTCAAGGTCGCCCATCACAGCCGCGAGAACGCGCAAGCGCAGGAGGCGGCACTGCTTGCTATCCCCGAAGTGGTCTCGTGTTTCCTGATCTCGGGAACGGCCGATTTCCTTGCGGAGGTCGTGGTTGAGGATCTCGCCGCCTACGAGCGGCTACTGACGGATACGCTGCTGACGTTGCCGAATGTCAGCGATATCCGTTCGAATTTCGCCATCCGCAGCATGAAGACCCATGGTGCCTTGAAGTTGCCGGAGCCGAAATGAAAAAACGGGGCCGATCTGGCCCCGTTTCATGCTTAAAGCAGCGTACCGCTGAGGATCAGCAGGGCGACCGAGAAGTAAATGACCAGCCCGCTCACATCAACGAGTGTCGCAACGAACGGGGCGGACGCGCTTGCCGGATCAAGCCGCAGCCTTTGCAGGATGAAGGGCAGCATTGAGCCTGCCAGCGAGCCGAAGGTGACGATGCCAATCAGCGCGGCAAAGATCGTCACTCCGACCAGGATCCAGTGCTCGCCGTAGTCGTAGAGCCCGATATTCTGCCAGAGCACGATGCGAGCAAAGCCGACAAGACCGAGTATCGTGCCGAGCACGATACCCGTCGGCAGTTCGCGCAGTAGCACGCGCCACCAGTCGGACAGCTTGAGCTCTCCAAGCGCCAGCGCCCGAATGATCAGCGACGTTGCCTGCGAACCACTATTGCCGCCCGAGCTCATGATCAGAGGCACGAACAGCGTCAGCACGATCGCTTTTTCCAGCTCGCCCTCGAAGTGCTGCATGGCACTCGCTGTCAGCATCTCTCCAAGGAAGAGAGCGCAGAGCCAGCCGGCACGCTTACGGATCATGCCGACAAAGCCGATTTTCATGTAGGGCTTGCCGAGCGCCTCCATACCGCCAAACTTCTGGGCGTCTTCCGTCTGGTCAGCAATCATTGTGTCGATCACGTCGTCGACCGTGACAATGCCGAGCATGTGGCCATCGTCGCTGACGACGGGCAGGGCGAGCAGATTATGCTTGCGGATCAGCCGGGCGACATCTTCCTGCGTCATCAGCGGATCGGCACGCACAACCCCTTCCTTCTGCGCAACGGTCAGAACGGATTCAGCGGGATCACCCGTGATGAGGCGGCGCAACGTGACGACGCTCGTCAGTACGCGGCTGACACCGTCAAGCACATAGATGGCATAGACCGTTTCGCGCGAACGCTCGACCTTGCGCACATGCTCCAGCGTCTGTTCGACCGTCCAGGTGGCGGGCACGCTGACGAATTCCGTCGTCATGATGCTACCGGCCGTGCGGGGCGGGTAGCCCATCAGGTGCTGGACGGCGAGACAGGTCGTGCGGTCCAGCCGCGAGAAGAGATGCGCGCGTGCGTCTTCTTTCATTTCCTGAAAAAGGTCGGCGACGCGGTCGTTTGCCACGGCATTCAGCAGCCGTGCGGCGTGCTCGACGGGCATCTCTGCAAGCATTGCGGCTGCGTGGTGCAACTCGGGACGTCCGAGAATGCGTACGGCTTTCTGCTGCGGCAGCGTGACCAGAATTGCTGCAGCTTCGGAAATTTCAAGTGCATTCAGCTGCTCGACGCGCTCTGCCGTGGTAATCGGGCCGAAGTGGTCGCTGCTGAAGAAACGAGCGGCATGGCCGGCCCGCAGTGGGAAGCGATTGATGTTCATAGGCTCGCCTTTCCGTCGATCCGCCGTAGCGTCCGACGGGCGAGCCCGACAGAGTCAGGTCAGCGCACGAAGGCCGCGTACGGCAAAGGCAATCGACTGCTACTGTCGCTTGGCATCGTGATGATGGCTCCGTTGATATCCGCGGAAAACGAACGTACCCGCGTAAGGCTGTAGGTGGTCTCAATTGGCAGAAAAGTCAAGCGCTTGAGGTGCTTGGTGCCAGAATGCCGCACCCTCGGGCGCGGCACACCATTTAGACAGGATGCGTAGGGCGGAGGGGAGCTTCTAGAAGCCCTCCAGAACCAGCTTTCCTTTCGTCCGCCCGCTCTCGATCATCGCATGCGCTTTCTTCAGGTTCGCCGCGTTGATCGGTCCAAGCGTCTCGCTGACGGTCGTGCGGATCTTGCCGGCATCGACGAGTTCGGCAACCCTGTTGAGCAGCTTATGCTGTTCGATCATATCCGGCGTGCCGAACAACGGTCGCGTGAACATCAGCTCCCAGTGGGTTGATACCGCCTTGCGCTTGAACGGCATTATGTCGAGCGTCTTCGGATCATCGATCAGAGCGAATCGGCCCTGCGGCGCAATGACCTCGGCGATCTCGCTGATGTGCTGGTCGGTGTTGGTTGTGGAGAAAATGAAGCCCGGAGCACCGAGACCAAGCGCCGCCACTTGTGATGCGATCGGCTGCGAATGGTCAACGACATGATGGGCGCCAAGCTGCTTGATCCATTCGCTGGTTTCGGGACGGGATGCCGTTGCGATGATCGTCAAATCTGTCAGTGACCGGGCGATCTGGATCGCGATCGATCCGACGCCGCCGGCGCCGCCGATGATAAGGATTGCCGGTGCTGCGCCCGAAACCGGATCTTGTACTCTCAGTCGGTCAAAAAGTGCCTCGTAGGCGGTGATCGACGTCAGAGGCAGGGCAGCGGCTGAGGCGAAATCGAGTGTCTTCGGTTTGTGCCCGACGATCCGCTCGTCCACCAGATGGAACTCTGCATTGGAGCCCGACCGATTGATCACGCCGGAGTAAAAGACTTCATCCCCACGACTGAACAGAGTGACCTTCGGGCCGACCGACTTGACGACACCGGCGGCGTCCCATCCGAGCACCTTGAGTTCATCCGCTGCCGGCGCGACGCCTGCGCG
This sequence comes from Rhizobium cauense, assembly GCF_019511525.1. Classification (GTDB taxonomy): domain Bacteria; phylum Pseudomonadota; class Alphaproteobacteria; order Rhizobiales; family Rhizobiaceae; genus Rhizobium; species Rhizobium cauense. The sequence goes on from NZ_JAEUAT010000002.1 coordinate 105,406, forward strand.
CACCTTCACGTCGACCGGATTAACGGATACCGCCTTAACCTCGACCAGTAGGTCATGTCCCTGCGCTTCCGGGATAGGCAGATCGACGTCAATCAGGGACGTTTCGGCGGAGATTGGCTGGGGAACCTTGTAGGCGACTGCGCGCATGAGAAACTCCTGTGTTCGTTTGCACAGAGGCTAGATGCGTCTTATGTTCGAAAGGTGCAAGAATGCACAAATTCTGTACGTAGTACCAAAAAGGATACTGTCAAATGTCGCTGCCGCGCGCCAAACTGACCAGCAATTTTCCAGGTTGCCCCGTCGAAGCGACGTTGAGTTTTCTCGACGGTAAGTGGAAAGGCGTAATCTTGTTCCACCTGATGAGCGGAACGCTGCGTTTCAACGAGCTGCGTCGCAAGCTGCCCTCCGTAACGCAGCGGATGCTCACGAAGCAGCTGCGCGAGCTAGAGGAGTCTGGTCTCGTCTCGCGGACAGTCTTTCCAGTCGTGCCGCCACGTGTGGATTACGCGTTGACGCCGCTTGGCCTCACGCTGAGGCCAGTGATCAAGGCGCTCGCGACATGGGGGGAGGAGAATGTCTTCTGCCTTCCGGAAGGACGCCACCTTCGCGACGTTTCGGTCGCGTCAGGCGTTCCGGCTGCGACGGTCGAGACCTAGCGACGCAGCGAACACAAAGATGCCGATGAAAGACAGGATCGCCCCGACGTAGCCAGTGGCGGCGAAGCCGAAGCCGCCGGCGATGACCAGGCCGCCGAGCCATGCGCCGAGCGCGTTGGCGATGTTGAAGGCGGAGTGATGCGACGCCGCGGCAAGTGTCTGTGCATCCGCGGCGACATCCATGAGGCGGGTCTGGACGGCAGGGCCAGCGGCAAAGCCGCAACCGATGCAGAAGACGCAGAGTGCCAGCATAAAGGGGTTGGCCGCCGTCAACGAAAACAGCGTCAGCACAATTATGTTGAATACCAAGCTGCCGCCGATCGTACCCATCAGCGATTTGTCCGCAAACCATGAGCCGACGACATTGCCGACGTTCATGCCAATGCCGAAGATCACAAGCATCACGGCGACCATGCTCTCGGGCAGCATCGCCACCTGCGTCGTGGTCGGCGCGATGTAGCTGAACATGGCGAACATCCCCCCGAAGCCGACAGATGCGGTGGCTAGCGTCAGCAACACCTGCGGACGCTTGAACGCACCCAGCTCACGCTTGAAACTTGCGCCTTCGGCAACGCGATCGCGCGGCACATAGTACCATATCAGGGCAACGGTCAGCAGGCCGATGATGCCGACGATCGTAAAGGCGAGGCGCCAGTTGAGCGATTGTCCAAATACGGTGGCAAGCGGCGTACCGAGAAGAGTGGCAACTGTCAGTCCGAGCATGACGCGGCCGACGGCGCGGGCGCGCTTGTGCGTTGGCACCATCGATGCAGCGACGATTGCAGCAACGCCGAAATAGGCTCCATGCGGTAGGCCCGTTATGAACCGCATCACCGTGAAGCTTTCGAAGGTCGGTGCCATCGCGCTCAAAATGTTGCCGATTGCGAAGATGCCCATGACCAGCAATAGCAGCGAGCGCCGCGCCATCTTCGCAGCAAGAACCGCGATGATCGGCGCACCGATCACGACACCGAGTGCATAGGCACTGATCACATAGCCCGCCTGGGGCGTCGTCACAGAGAAGGTGTCGGCCACGTTGGGCAGGAGGCCGATGATCGCAAATTCGCCCGTGCCGATGCCGAACCCACCGCAGGCCAGCGCCAGTTGGACGAGTGCAATGGCCATCGGCGATGGAGCTTCAACCACTGAGCTCGTATCAATGGAATCGTTTACGGCGACCTGGCTCAAGAGGCACTCCTTGGCATTCGGTACATGACATACGGGACGAGCCGGGAGAGCAGCCGTGACCGGTAGGTCGGAGATGATGGGAGATGGAGGCCGTGCTCCACTATCCCATCTATCACCGATAGACAGCCGGAGGTCGAGTGCGTTTTCTGCAGTGCAGCGTCCCCCGATATGCATACGTCCCTTGCAAATTTGGCGGTCCTGCTGTGACGGACGAACGCCCCTCAGCTTGAAATCGTTGCAACGACGACCATCTCTTACCAGCGCAGGGCAGGTGATCATCTCGTGGAATGGACAGCAGGAACTCTATGAAACTTATTGGCTTTTTCAATCGAGATGGCGGGACGTTCAGAACGATCGATATGGAAGCTTATGAGAGGCACGCCGAAGCGGTCTTCAGAGAGGCCGGGCACGATTTCGACGCAATCGTTTTCTCCGGCAAGGAGATCGTGCCCGCGATGGAGCGTGCGGCCCGTCGTGACGACATCGACGGCATCGTCGCAGGTGGCGGCGACGGAACGATATCCGCGGCGGCTTCCATCGCGTGGAAGAATGGCGTTGCACTCGGTGTGGTGCCCGCCGGGACGATGAACCTCTTTGCCCGCTCGTTGCGGGTTCCTCTTGATATCTGGCAGGCGCTCGAGACGCTCGCGTTCGGGGAAATCGATCATGTCGATATCGCCAGCGCCAACGGCCGTCCCTTCATCCACCAGTTCTCTGCCGGGCTGCACGCCCGTATGGTTCGCTACCGCAACGCTTATACCTATCGCTCGCGCATCGGGAAAATGAATGCGAGCCTGCGTGCGGCTTTTGGCGTTGTTTTGAACCCACCCGAGTTCGACGTTGAGTTCGAGGCCGTTGGCATACGCGATCGCCGCAGGGTTTCGGCCGTGTCCGTGTCCAACAATCCCTTCGGTCAAAACGCGCTGCTTTATGCGGACAATCTCAACTCGGGAGAACTCGGCTTCTATACCGCCAATCCCTTGCGACCGCTCGGCGTGGCGCGGCTTGCCATCGATATGCTGCGTGGCAGGGTCCGCGAGAACGTCAACGTTATGGTGATGCATCCGGCGGAAGTTCACCTCCATTTCCCCAAGCTTCGTGCCAAGGCAAACTGTGTCATGGACGGAGAACTGCTGCCGCTCGCGCGGGATGTCGCGCTGAAATTGCATCCCGGTGAGCTGAAGGTGCTGGTGAAGGAGGGAATGGCCGCGCAGGTGGATCAGGCCGAGCGCCGCGAATCCACGAGCTAGATCCGCGGCAGGTAGGTTCGGTAGTCGAAGTCCGATACTGTGCGAAGGTAAGTGATAGCCTCTTTGCGCTTTGTGTCGCCGTAGAGCTTCTGGTAGCGCTCCCCGAATATGTCGGCGATGAAGGGGGAGGCGCGGAAAGTGTCAACCGCTGTCAGAAAGTCGTGAGTCAGTCGCGTTGTGTGTGCAGGCGTGTGCGAAGGTGTCGTCTCCTCGCCAGGATCGAGTTCGGAATCGATACCGAGCAGCATTCCACCTAGAATGGCTGCCAGCAGCAGATATGGGTTCGCATCGGCACCCGCGACGCGATGTTCGACGCGCGCAGCCGGGCCATCGAGATCAGGTATGCGAACCGCCGTGCCGCGATGACCGCAACCCCAGGTCAGGTCGACCGGAGCAAACGAGCCGGGCTGGAAACGTCGGTAGGAATTGGCAAACGGCGCGAAGATGAGTTGTGCATCGCGAAGGGTTTGGAGCAGACCGGCGCAGACGGATTTCAGTTTTCGCGGATCGTCGCCTTTGGCATCGAGGATGTTCCTTCCATCCTTGTCGACGACACTGGCATGCACGTGAAGACCAGAACCCGCATGGTCGGAGTAGGGTTTGGCCATGCAGGTGGATTTCAGTCCGTGCTGGCGGGCCGCCTGTTCAACAACGCGCTTCAGATAGATGCAGTCGTCGGCAGCAGCGAGCGCGTCTGGCCGATGCAGCAGGTTGATCTCGAACTGTCCCGGCCCGAATTCCGCCGTTGTGGCATCTGCCGGCAGGCCTTGCGCCTTCGCATAGGCGCGCACCGTCTGCAGATAGTCATCGAGCGCATCGACGGCGCTCATGTCGTAGAGCTGGAAGCCATTCGGCTCGCCGCGATAGGTCAGGCTTGTCGGAGGTGAGGGGCGACCTGTGTCACGCCAATTGGGCTGGACGACGTAAAATTCGAGTTCGGTTGCAACAACGGGCGTCAGGCCGCGGTTCTCATACCGTTTCAGAACGGATTCAAGGATAGCCCGGGGGTCCATGAAGCTCGGCGTGCCGTCGAACTCGTGCATGGTTGCAAGAACCTGCATTGAGGCATCGGCGTCAGGCTGCGTTTGTCCGGAATGCAATTGCCGTCCGGATCGCCGACGGAAAGCGAGAGGCCGGTGATGTCGTCGTTGTCGTCGCCCCAGATGTCGAGCGACTGCGTGGAAGAGGGCAGGCGGACTTCTCCAGCCCAGATCTTCTTCTGTGCGTCGAGCGGAATCTGTTTACCGCGCAGGTCACCATTCATGCCGACGAGCAGGAGCTCAATGCGCGGGTCGCCGCTCGCTGCCGGACTGTGAATCTTGTCGTCTGCCATGATCTTGAAAATCCTGCCGGAGAAGGCCAAGGTCGTAGCCCATTGGGAAGAGGCTTTCAATTCCGAAGGTGTTTTGCAAATCATGTCTGATACTTACGCACGCTCGAACCTTGCAGCCATCGATGCTGCGCATCACCTGCATCCGTTCTCGGATATGGGAAAGCTGAATGCCGACGGCACCCGTATCATTCAGCGCGGTGAGGGCGTTTACATCTGGGACGCTCAGGGCAAGCGGTATCTTGATGGCTTTGCTGGTTTGTGGTGCGTCAATGTCGGGTACGGACGCAAGGAGATCACCGATGCTGTCGCCCGACAAATGAACGAGCTGCCTTACTACAATACCTTCTTCGGCACGACGACCACGCCGACGACGCTCCTCGCCGAGAAGGTCACATCCCACGCTGGGCCGCATTTCAACCACGTATTCTTCACCGGTTCGGGTTCTGAGGCGAACGACACATGGTTCCGGATGGCACGCGTCTATTGGAGCGCGGTGGGTAAACCCTCGAAGAAGATCGTCATCGCCCGCAAGAACGGTTATCACGGCTCAACGGTTGCCGGCGCCAGCCTCGGCGGCATGAAATACATGCATGAGCAGGGCGACCTGCCGATACCGGGCATTGTCCACGTCGGACAACCCTACTGGTATGGGGAGGGCGGTGAGCTGTCTCCGTCCGAATTCGGGCTGAAGGTTGCGCGCGAGCTGGAAGCGAAGATCGATGAACTCGGCGAGGAGAATGTCGCGGCGTTCGTGGCGGAGCCGATCCAGGGTGCCGCAGGCGTGATCATCCCACCCGACACCTACTGGCCGGAGATCGCCCGCATCTGCAGGTCGCGCAACATCCTTCTTGTCTGCGATGAAGTGATCTGCGGCTTCGGCCGCCTCGGGGAATGGTTCGGTCACCAGTACTATGGCGTGGAACCGGATCTGGCTCCGATCGCAAAGGGCCTCTCCTCGGGTTATCTCCCAATCGGTGGGGTGCTTGTCGGGGACCGTGTCGCCGACGTTTTGATCAACGAAGTCGGCGATTTCAATCACGGTTTTACTTCTTCTGGTCACCCGGTATGCGCCGCCGCAGCTCTGGAAAATCTGCGTATCCTCGAGGATGAAAAGATCGTCCAACGCGTCCGTGGCGACATAGGCCCTTATTTTGGCAAGGTGTGGGGCGCGCTCGCTGAGCACGATCTGGTAGGAGAGGCCGTGAGCGTCGGCCTGATGGGCGCTCTTCAATTGACCGAGGACAAGGCAAACCGCGTCCGCTTCGAAAAGCCGGATGCCATCGGCGCGCTTGTGCGCAACCATGCTCTCGCAAACGGGCTTGTTCTGCGCGCGACGGGAGACCGCATGCTGGCGTCACCGCCGCTCGTGATTTCCCACGACGAGGTGGACGAGATGGCGCGGATCGCGAAAATTGCGCTTGATGCCGCGTGGAAAGAGTTGCGGTAGAAGAGTGTCGTGGCTAGCGGGGATAGATCCACGCGTAGCCGAAAAGGCGCTGGTCTTCCGGTCGACCGCGAACGTATCCGACGCTCATGTGCTTCACCGGCACGTTGGCGTATTGGGGGCCAAGGTTCGTCTGGACCCACGCACCCAACTCCGGCTGAAGTGTCGTCCCCTCCTCGGAAGCGAGCCAAACCGCTAGTATCGGCTTCTCTGCTGTCCACTCATAGTCGACCTCGAGATTGCCAAAAAACGTGCAAAGGGTCGGGACGTCGGGCAGTTGCAGATGCAGGTTGCCGGATGCGAGCCAGCCGTCGGTCAACACCAGCCCAGGACGCTTGCCTTCCTCCGCCAGAATCCGGCTGACGAACTCTTCGTAAGGCGCGTTATAGGCTTCCGGCCGACCGAAAAGTGTCGGTACGTTGGCGCGGACGAAAACGAGCGACGGCACGATGATCATCACGGCAAGCGGCACGACAAGGAAACGCTTGGCGAAATCCTCGGCCCGAATGCCGCGCGCCTGCATTTTCAGGCAGAATGCGATCGGCATGAGGAAGAGGAAAGGTAGCACCCAACGATCGCGCATGGATGTTATGCCGATGGCGAAAACCAGCAGCAGAACCTGCAGGCCAATGGTCAGAAATATCGTGTCGAAAAAGTGAGCCCAGACCGTCGTCGGGCGCAAGTTCAGCAGAAACTTCTTGCCAAAGATGATCGCATAAACCGCAACAAGAGGAGCCATGATCACGAGGATCTGCCCGAAAAATTCGGTAGGTCCCTTGATCAGCTTTGCGAGCGCACCCGTAGGTGCCTCCTGCGCCATGGTATTCAGAGTACGGCTTGCAGCGAGGCCAAGATTGTCGAGAAGCCAAAGGCCGTGCGGTAAAAAGATGAGGACCGCGATAGCCAACGACAGCAGGAAGCGTCGATCAAGTAGCCGCTTCAGGCCTTCCGGATGCAGCAGAACCGCAATAAGCGCGCCAGACACGACAAGCGTAAAATTGTACTTCGTCAGCATGCCGAGACCAAGCGTGACGCCGATCATCACGTAGGAAAGCAGCGACGGTGCCTTCAGCGTCCCGATGATGCTGTAGAGAAGCAGGTTGATCATCAGCATCTGGGCGACCGTATGGGTCAGGTCCCGTTGTGCCTGCCAGAACATCTGCGGAATCGCGAACAGGGAAAGCGTTGCTATGGCCGCAAACAATCGGTCGTCGAGCACGAGCTTTGCGAGCTTGTAGTAGCTCAGAAAAAGCAGAAACAGGACCAGGTTCTTGGCTGCCGCAATCGTTGCGACCGACAGCCCGAATGCGGACACCACTATGGCCTGGAACCAGTTGTAGAGCGGCGGCTGGGTGTCGTAACCGGCCACAAGCCATTGGGAGAACAACGCTTGCTGGGATTCATCCACTCGCAGGCCGTTTGGCACAAGCAGACGGACGATGAAGCTGGCAATGAAATAGAGGGCCAGCAGTAGGACAACAGTGTCCGGCTTGCGAGCCAGAAGATTACGCATTCTCACTTCCATCGAAGACTTGGCGGACGATGTAGTTCGGCGACGCGTCGTCGCGGTAGTAGGTGCGGGCGATCATCTCGGAAAGAATGCCTGTCGTGATCAGCTGGACCGAGGAGAGCATGAAGACGATGCCGACCATCAGCATCGGACGCGTGCCAATGTCGTTGCCCAGGATGAACTTGTCGACAAAGAGATACAGCATGATCAGCGCGGAGATTGCACCGAGGCCAAGACCAAGCGAGCCGAAGAAGTGACCCGGCCGCGCCTTGTAGCGCATGAAGAACATGACAGAGAGTAGGTCGAGGATGACGCGGAAGGTGCGCGAGATGCCGTACTTGGATTGTCCGTGCTGGCGGGCATGGTGGGTCACGACCATTTCGCCAATACGTGAGCTAGGCACCACTCCTGCGACCCAGGCCGGGATGAAGCGGTGCATCTCGCCCATCAGCTTGACCTGCTTGATGACCGACGCGCGGTAGATCTTCAGGCTGCAGCCATAGTCGTGCAGCTTCACCCCGGTGATGCGACCGATCAGGTAGTTGGCGCACCAGGATGGAATCTTGCGCAGGAGCAAGCCGTCCTGTCTGTTCTTTCGCCAGCCGACAAGGAGGTCCAGTTGGCGACGCTCGAGTTCAGCTACCATTGAGGGGATGTCTTTCGGGTCGTTCTGAAGATCGCCGTCCATCGTGGCTATCAACCGGCCGGTGGCGGCGTCGATGCCGGCCTGCATCGCAGCTGTCTGACCGAAATTGCGCTGCAGCTCTACAATCCTGAGCTCGAGTCCCTCGCGGCCGATATGCTTGCGCGCATTGGCCAGTGTTGCATCCGTGCTGCCGTCGTCGATCAGGATCAGTTCCCAGCGATCGGGATAGCTGGCCATTGCCACGCAGACCCGATCGACAAGCGGACCGACGCTCTCTTCCTCGTTGAAGACGGGCACCACCACCGACAGTTCCACGGGGCGCACTGCCTCCACGATGCCCTGGCGCGAGTCTGCCGTTGTCTGCACGTTCGATTTCTCCTACAAGGCGCACGGTGGCAGGCGCCAAGCCGCGATAGTCAGGAAAGCCTAGTATATGAAGTCTCCGGTTGTTGCCAGCCGACAATCCTGGTTTCTGCGCAATCGAATGACGCTGCTGACGATCACGATCGTGGCGGCCTATGCGCTCTTCATTCAATGGTTCTGGGGCTGGCCGGCAATTCTTGGGCAATGGGCTGCGATTGGCGTGGTTCCGGTGATCTGCGCTCTGGCCTTGCTGTCCGGCACCTACTTTCTCAGGACCTGGCGCATCTACGACTATTTTCCGCGCGAAACCGCGGGCCGCTTCGGGGTTTTGTTCCGCGTCACGCAGATACACAATCTCCTGAACGTCATGTTGCCGTTTCGAACCGGCGAGACCAGCTTTCCGGTCTTGATGCGTACTGAGTTCGGTATCCCGCTGGCGCGCGGAACGTCGGCGCTTCTGGTGATGCGACTGCTTGATCTGCACGCTTTGCTGGCTGCCGCCGGGATAGGTTTTGCGATCGCGTCTCCGCACAAGGTCATTGCGTGGCTCTTTTGGATGGCTTTCCTGGCGCTTCCAGTGATCGCCTTTGCGCTCAGGCAACCCTTGTTGCGGATTGCGAGCCGGCTGCTACCCGCCAAGGCGCAAAAGCTTGTGGCCGAGATCGAGCGGGGGCTCCCTGTGGACGCCATGGCCTTCACGCGTGCGTGGGCGATGACCGTCATCAACTGGCTCGTTAAGGTACTGGTACTCGCCTGGGCCCTCAACCTCATGGGCGTGATGCCAACGGCGGCAAGCTTCGGTGGCGCGCTTGGCGGTGAACTCTCCTCGGTACTCCCCGTGCATGCTCCCGGAGGCGTCGGCACCTATCCTGCCGGCATAACAGCTGGCGCCGTTGCTCTGGGCGCATCCAGCGAAAAGACCGCACTCGCTGCCTTGGCACAGGCAAGCATCAATGCACATCTGCTGGTCATCGTCTCGGCCCTGACAGGTACGGCAATATCATTGCCCCTGGGTCGCAACCGAAAGCTCTGAGATTCGTTTCGTCAGAAATGTCCGCTCAGGTGCCTGCTGGCAGAGCCTGAGCGCTGTCTCGTAGGCCAGAATCGCCTCTGCCTTCTGCCCCAGCTGCCTTAGGAAGTCGGCGCGTGCCGAATGCGCAAGATGGTAGCTCTCCAGGTTCCTCGTCTGCAGGATGGCGTCAACGAGCTGCAGACCTCTTTCTGCTCCCTCCACCATTGCCACAGCGACTGCCCTGTTGAGCTCGGCAATCGGCGACGGCTGAGCCGACAGCAGGAGATCGTAGTAGCTGACGATACGACGCCAGTCGGTTTTCTCTGACGTTTCGGCCCGTGCGTGTTCTGCCGCGATAGCAGCCTGCAGCGTATAGATACCGACCTCCCCACTTCGCATGGCTCCTTCGAGGCATCCAAGGCCTTCCAGAATCTTTTCACGGTCCCAAAGCTTGCGATCCTGATCAGCCAGGAGAACGAGAGCTCCCTCCGGACCGCGCCGAGCAGCGCGACGCGAGTCCTGGAGAAGCAGGAGGGCGAGCAGCCCGGAGACATCAGGATGTGGCAGGAGGCGCGCCACAAGCCGTGTAAGACGGATGGCTTCCGAGGTCAGATCGGCGCGGACCACTTCTTCGCCTGTTGAGGCGGAATAGCCCTCGTTGAAAACCAGGTAGATCACATGCAGCACCCGGTCGAGCCGTTCCGGCAACTCGTGGCGCTCAGGCACCTCGTAGGGAATTTTCGCTGTGCGGATCTTGTTCTTCGCGCGCACGATACGCTGTGCCACGGTTGGGGCTGGGACGAGAAACGCGTGAGCAATCTCTTCAGTCGTAAGCCCGCATATCTCGCGGAGCGCCATCGCCATCTGCGCATCGGCTGGTATGACTGGATGGCAGCAGGTGAAGATCAGGCGGAGCATGTCATCTTCGATCAGGTCCACGTTGCCGATCTCCGTCTCATCGAAAGATCCGTACAGACTTTCCTCTATATCCTTCACAGACCCGTCGAAACGGGACCGGCGTCGGATGTGGTCGATCGCGCGAAATCGTCCGGCGGAAACAAGCCAGGCGAAGGGATTTGCTGGAACACCATCGCGAGGCCATGTCCGTGCGGCAGCAGCAAACGCGTCGTGTAGGGCTTCTTCAGCTCGGTCGAAGTCGCCGAGGAGGCGGATGAGTGTCGCAAGGACCCGGCGAGACTGCGATCGATAGATATCCTCGATCAAACGTTCCAAGGCTTACTCCGGCAGCGTCAGCATCCGCACCGGGCGGACCTCTACAGCGCCAAAACGGGCGCAGGGAATTCCAGCAGCAATAGTTGTCGCCTCATTCATGTCGGACGCATCGATAACATACACGCCAGCCAGATGCTCCTTTGTTTCCACATAGGGGCCATCGGTCATGCTGATCTCGTTTTTGCGTACCCTCAGAACGACGGCCTTGTCGGGTGTTTCGAGCGCGTCGGCATGGATCAGCGTGCCACGATCACTTAAGTCTTCATCAAAGCTGAAATGCGCGCGAACGACGGCTTCACTTTCGGCCACGGTCTGACGACCGTCGACATCGGCCGAGTTGTAGATAAGGCAAACGTAGCGCATGGCCTCACTTCCCGTCCTTGATGGAGTAGCCGGGGCGAATCTCGATCGAAGCGTACTTCAATATCGGGAGCGTTGAGACGATCGCCTTGGCCGCCTCCATGTCGGCGGCTTCGATCACCACGAAGCCGCCAAGGTGTTCCTTGATTTCGGCGAAGGGGCCGTCCGTCGCGGTCGTGACGCCTTGCTTGATGCGGAGGGTGACGGCCGTTTCGGGTTCATGTAGCGCAAGCGCCGCCTGAAGGACGCCGCTGTCGCGCCAATGGTCATCGCTTGCGATGCACTCTTGCGTCAGCTCATCCCATTCTTCCTGCGGCACGAGCTTGCTCTTCTCGGTATCGAACCAGATCTGGCAAAGATATCTCATAACGTCTTCCTCAATTGTTGACTGGAATGTCGTAAATCGGCCGGACTTCGACCGACCCTAGCTTCGCGAGTGGGATGCCGGCCGCAACACGAATGGCATCATTCAGATCTTTCGCGTCGATCAGAATGAAGCCGCCGAGCTGCTCTTTCGTCTCCGCAAAGGGCCCGTCCGTCACAGACATCTCGTTGTTGCGAACGCGGACGGTTACGGCATTTTTCGGCGATTGCAGCGCTTGGGCGGCGAGCATGTGCCCGCTAGCGACCAGATCGTCGTCATAGGCGAGGGAAGCCCTGTCGAGGTTCTTCCTTTCCTCATCAGTCATGGCTTCAAGCGTCGCCGGCTCGAACCACACCTGGCAAAGATATTTCATTGTTTGCTCTCCCCGCTGCCACAATCATTGGACGATCAGCCTAGGTCGATTTCGACATGAAGCGAAAAAAACTTTTTGAAGGAGTTTAGGTCGAAACGTGCGCGTCGGCTTCGACCAAGTGTCGTCAAACGATATGGAGTAACGATCATGGGTATATTGGAGATTGTGCTGGCGAATTGGATCCGTCCAGGTCGCCAGGATAACGGGTACCAATACAGGGCTGATAGGCAGCTACCAACGACGCGAGCTGTGATCACGCGCCTTGCTGCAGCTGTAGCCTTCCTGGCATTGACTGTCTTGGTGCTGGACAACGCCGGCGAACGTTATGAACGGCAGCTCGCCACCAATGCAGTCGCCGCAACGCGCCAGTGACGAAACGGCCTATTGGAAGGCCGTTTCGAAGAAGCTTCTGAGCTTGCGTGAATGCAGCGCTTCCGGTGGCATGGCGGCGAGCTTCTGGATGGCGCGGATGCCGATTTGAAGATGCTGGTTGACCTGCGTCCTGTAGAAGGCTGTCGCCATGCCCGGAAGCTTCAATTCGCCATGCAGTGGCTTGTCCGAAACGCAGAGCAGCGTGCCGTAGGGCACGCGGAAGCGGAAGCCGTTTGCAGCAATCGTCGCCGACTCCATGTCGAGCGCAATGGCTCGGGCCTGGGATAGCCGCTTGACGGGGCCGCGCTGGTCACGCAACTCCCAGTTCCGGTTATCGATCGTGCCGACTGTTCCGGTGCGCATGATCCGCTTCAGTTCGAAGCCCTCGTAGCCGGTGATTTCGGCAACGGCGCCCTCAAGCGCGACCTGCACTTCCGCTAGCGCCGGGATGGGCACCCAAACAGGCAGATCGTCATCGAGAACATGGTCTTCGCGCATGTAGGCGTGCGCCAGGACGTAGTCGCCGAGGCGCTGGCTGTTTCGTAGTCCGGCGCAGTGGCCAAGCATCAGCCAGGCATGCGGACGAAGCACGGCCACGTGGTCGGTGATCGTCTTGGCGTTGGATGGACCAACGCCAATATTGATCATCGTGATGCCGGCATGGCCCTTCTTTTTCAGATGGTAGGCGGGCATCTGCGGCAGGCGTGCGAGCGTGACGTCGGTTTCCGGTTGGCTGGATCCGGCATGAGTGATGATGTTGCCGGGCTCTACGAACGCAGTGTAGCCGTCGCCGCCTTCCGCCATCAGCTTCCGTGCCCACGTGCAGAACTCATCGATGTAAAATTGGTAGTTCGTAAACAACACGAAATTCTGGAAGTGCTGCGCGCCGGTTGCCGTGTAGTGCGCAAGGCGGGCGAGCGAATAGTCGATACGCTGGGCCGTGAAGGCTGCAAGCGGGGAAGGTTCGCCTGGTGGCGGGATATATTCACCATTGGCGATTTCGTCGTCGGTTGTGTTCAGGTCCGGCGTGTCGAACAGATCGCGCATCGGAATGTCCATGAACGCAGAGGCTGAGGCCTCGACATGCGCCCCCTCTCCAAAAGCAAAATGCAATGGAATTGGCGTCGTCGATTCCGAAACGACGACCGGCACGTCATGATTCTTCATCAGCAATCCGAGCTGTTGCTTCAGATAGTGGCGGAAGAGTTGTGGCCGCGTGATCGTCGTCGTGTAAATGCCAGGAGCAGTGACATGGCCATAGGACAAGCGGGTGTCGATGTGCCCGTAACTCGTGGTTTCGATGCTCACCTGAGGATAGAAGGCGCGATAGCGCGAGGTGATGGGCGCTCCCTTGGCGAGCTTGGCGAAGCTCTCAATCAGGAAGTTTGTGTTGCGCTCATAGAGTTCGGTCAGCGCATCGACAGCGTTGACCGGATCATCAAAGGTTTTCGGAACGAACGGTGCAGGGGACGAAATGTTCAGAGGTGAAGAGATTCGTTTGCTCATACGCCATTATAGATTGTTGTTTTTAACAAGCAAACGACGCGACAGGGGAGATTGTACGTTTTGGGCGGCGCGACGAGGCGCCGCCGAGCAGGTGCGATCAGCGGCTTGGTCTGCAGAAGGGCTTGGTTGCATCGAAGCAGCTGTAGTTGGCTCCGAAGTGCGATTGCGCGCCGCCACCCGCGTTGCGGTTTACTGCCGCCGAGAAGCTCACGGCGAAGACCGCCGCAAACAGTGTGATGATGGTAAAACGTCGTGCCAAAATGAGCATATCCATGACTTGCCCCGGTATCGCCTTAGCGTTGAGACAGTTTTGCCACGCTGTGGCTGAACCGGCGCTGAGATCGTGGTTCATCAGCCGTTCAGGAAGCCGGGCCGCTTGAAGCGCGAACCGGGCATCTTATCTTTGCAGTCCGCGAAGGAGATTTTCATGACCGCACCGATTGAACTTTACTATTGGCCGACGCCGAATGGCTGGAAGATCAGCATCATGCTCGAGGAGCTCGGCGTTCCCTACGAGGTCAAATACGTCAACATCGGCAAGGGAGAGCAATTTGCGCCGGACTTCCTGAGGATTGCTCCGAACAACCGAATGCCGGCGATCATCGATCCGGACGGTCCCGGCGGGGAGCCGATCTCGGTGTTCGAATCGGGCGCCATTCTCCAGTATCTTGGCCGCAAGTTCGGAAAGTTCTACTCGACGGACGAACGCACACGCGTCCAGATTGAAGAGTGGCTCTTCTGGCAGGTTGGTGGGTTGGGCCCGATGGCTGGCCAGGCGCATCATTTCCGCGGCTATGCTCCGGAGAAGATCGAATACGGCATCAACCGCTATACCAACGAAGTGAACCGCCTGTATGGAGTGATGAACAAGCGGCTTGCCGACCGCGACTATCTCGCCGGGGACTATTCCATAGCCGATATGGCCAGCATCGGTTGGGTGATCCCCTACGAACGTCAGGGGCAGGATCTCAACGAGTTTCCCAATCTCAAGCGCTGGTTTGAGACGATGATGGCGCGTCCAGCCGTTATTCGTGGCACCGCCGTCGGCAAGGAAGAGCGTGAGCGCAGCAATCTTGCCGAGGACAAGGAAGCGCAGAAGATCCTTTTCAATCAACGCGCGCGCTGAGAATGAATAAGAAAAAGCGCCCGGCCTGTCCGGGCGCTTCTTTTCGGGCTCGCCTGTTCTACAGGCGGGTCCAGGTCTGTGATTTGCAGAGTACGTTCAGAACGCACCCCTTCATCTTGAGGGAGTTTCCGAGAACGTTGCCCGATCCGCTGTAGGTCTTGTCGTTGGCCGGATCCGTGATCTGGCCGGTATAGGTCACGCCACTTCCCGCGAGTGTTCCAATCTTCTTGCCTGCATATTTGCCGGACTTCAGGACGATGCAGTAGCTGTCGCCACAGGATGCGATATGGGCCGTATCGCCCGAGGCTGTCTTCCAATTGCCGACGATCGGCTCGTCTGCCAGTGCTGCTCCGGCGGCAAACACCAATGCGCCGGCAAGAATGAGTGTGCGGATCATTCGTTCCTCCCTAATGTCCGCGCAGGAAAATATATGACGCGAACGTAAAGGTAAATGTATTTCGCCGCCTACGTGGAGCATTCCTGCAGGCGCTGGCATTGGTGAATCTTCCGTTTCGCGAGTTTTCAGCTCATTTCGTGGTGAACGGAAGGTTGATTTTCAGATCTGAATATTCCGTAAAATTGTGTCGAAAATCCTTAATCCTCAGGGATTCCGATGTTTAACAAAAATCCAATTTTACCAAGCATTTGCACTTTGTTTGTCGCAAATTAATCATGCATTTTAGGCGTTTTTTGAAAGCACATTGGCATAGTGGAGCCATCAAACGAGCGGGGCAAACCCGCCGGACCGAAGGGCACTAAAGCCGCGATAGACGGCAGGGCCCGAAGGTAAAACAGGGTAAGTCGACAACAGGCTAAACAGGGATAAAACCGATGGCACGCTTTGAAATGCACAATGCTGAAATGGCCACCATGGGTGGCGAAAACAGCGCCGAGATCTTCTGCGAAATGGGTCTGATGTATGCGACAGGTCGCGGCTGTGCCGTGGATCTGGTTGCCGCTCACAAGTGGTTGAACATCGCGGCGATCAAAGGCAACGACCGCGCCGCGGAACTGCGCGCTGATGTTGCCGCAAGCATGGACAAGATGCAGCTCGTTGAGGCGCTGCGCGCTGCACGCGAGTGGATGACGATCCACTAAGGACGATAACGACAACCTCAAAAGAGGGACGCGGCGGGGCTCCGGGTGGGGCGACGCCAGAAATGCCAACCGCGACCGGCAGGAACAATGCCGGCGCGGCTGCTTGCGTTGAGGTTTCTAGTCTAGCGACTTGAGCACTTGCGGCAGTGCTTTCTCGAAAAGCGCCATATCCGCTTCCGGTCCGACGCTAACCCGGATGCACCGATTGAGCGGAGCTATGCCTGGCATGCGAATGAAGACGCCGTGCTGCATCAGCCCATCGACGATAGCGCGGGCATAAGTGCCATCGCGTCCGGCGTCGATGGCAACAAAATTTGTCGCGGAGGCAAGCGGAAGCAGGTTATTCGCCTTGGCGATACCGGCAATCCGGTCGCGCGCGCGGTGGATATTCCCGACAACCTCGGCGAGATACGCCTGGTCCTTGAGTGCAGCCAGCGCCGCAACGGTCGCCAGCCTGTTCATGCCGAAGTGGTTGCGGATCTTGTCGAACGCGCGCGCCGTGCCGGGCGTCGAGATGACGTAGCCAACCCTGGCGCCGGCCAAGCCATAGGCTTTCGAGAACGTGCGCGTACGCACGATGTTGGGCAGCTCGATCAGTGACGCGATCGAGGGAAGAGATCCTGCAGGCCCGGTTTCGCTGTAGGCCTCGTCGAGGATCAGCATCGTGGTTTCCGGCAACGCACGGGCAAAGGCGACGATGCTCTCTGCATCCCACCAGCTCCCCATCGGATTGTCGGGATTGGCGAAATAAACCAGCGGCGCGTTCTCGCGCTTGACCGCTTCCAGAAGACCGCCGAGATCCTCACGATCATTGGCATAGGGAACCGTTACCAGCCGCCCACCAAAGCCCGTTACATGAAAGTTGAAGGTCGGATAGCCGCCGAGCGACGTGACGACTGGTGCGCCCGGCTCGATCACGAGCCGTACGATCTGGCCAAGCAACTCATCGATACCCCCGCCGATGGCGATGGAGTCGATTCCGACGCCAAGATGGTCGGCAAGAGCCTGCCTGAGCGCGTGGTTTTCGGGGTCGTTGTACTTCCAGATCTCGCCAGCCTGCTCTTGCATGGCAGCGATTACAGACGGGGCGGGGCCGAAGCCGCTTTCGTTTGCGCCGATGCGTGCCTTGACCTGAAGGCCGCGCTGACGTTCGATCGCTTCCGGGCCGACGAAAGGAACGGTGGACGGGAGGGCGCTAGCAAGCGGTGTGAAGCGCGAAAAGGCGGACATGCTGAAGCAGTTTCCTGGATGCTGTAAAAATCGGGCCGAGAATAGGCTCTGCCACCGCCAAGGCAAGAAACATTATTTCTCGGTATGCGGGATTTACATGCGCACGGCTCCGCGGGCTTCGAGAGCTTCCACGTTGCCGGCCATAAAGTCGGCGCGCACGACGCGGCGCAGCACCTCGGGCTCGATCGTATTGATGAAGCGGACGCCTATGCGCTCGTTGTTGCGATACACTTCCGCGCAGCCGATCCTGTAGGCGAGGCCAAGAATATTGAGGTAGTAGTGCTTCGGCAGGCCTGCTGTCGATGAGACGACAAAGGTGGCGCCACCGCGCGAGATGTCGACGATTTCCGCACTGCGGATGGAAATGCCAGTGAGGCAAGGTCGAACGGCAACGATACGGGCAGGGCGCCTGACGTTGAATTGTTCCCAGCGCGTCTCGTAGACCGCAGATTTTACCGTCGCAAGGTGTGTGGCGCGAAGCATGGACATCCCGCGTGTCTCCCTTAACCCGGATTATCCCGGTTTACATCGACCACAGCCTCACATGAATGCTTTGCACAATTGTCAAAGAAGAAAATACAATTTTAGCGATGCAGCCTTTTCCTGCTTTCCGGCACTGCTACCCGGCACAGATCGCACCGAAATTGTCACATGATGCCATCGAACTCTTTCTCGGCTTGCACGTTTGCCTAAGTGTCGGGGCGTGTCCGACGCTTCAAAATTGCAAGATGAGGAAATAACAATGGTTGATGTCAGAGTTCCGTCGAAATCGTGGGTGGTCGTTTGCGATGGTGCCAAGGCATTGATCCTGCAGAATGCAGGCGATGCGGAATATATGAACCTCAAGGTCGAGGAAACCTTGTCCCAGCCGAATGAACCAGACCGGGAAATCGGCACGGACAAACCTGGTAGAACGCACGTTGCAGGTGGTTTCAGCGGTAGTGCTGTGCAGCAAACGGATTGGCATGAGCAAGCCGAGACAGAGTTCTTGAAGCAGGTCGCCGTGAAGATGGATGCGTTGGTGCGCGAGAAGCAGGCTCGACGTATTGTTCTGGTGGCGCCGCCCCGGGCACTTGGTACGCTTCGGGGCAATCTGACGGCAGACGTGCAGGCTGCGATTTCGGCTGAAGTTCCGAAAGATTACATCAACTTGCCGGTCGATCAGATCGAACGGCACTTGGTGGCTTAGCCAAATGACGGTGGATACGAGCCTCGTTTCGTATCCGCCGCTCAGTTCTCGAAATTCAGCCTTAGGACGTGGTGCAGAAATTCCGGATTGATCAGCATATTGAAGCTGATCGTGACGAGGTCGCCCTCCCGCTTCACGACCGTCGAGCCGATTTCATCATGGATTCCGAGGATCTCGAGGAAGAAGTGATTTGGGACCTCTATGTTCGGATTGACCTCCAGCACCGCGCCGGCAAGCGTGATAGTGCGGATCAGGCAACGGATCTGCGTTCCCGTGCTGAGGTGGTGCCCGACGACGATGATCTTGCCGGGACGATCGAGCGAAAATTCCCGGTAGGCCTGTTCGGGCTCCGGGTGCTCTGTGTCGAGGTGCATCTGAAAGGCCATGGTAGCCTCCGCTTGTTATACGCTTCGAGATTAGCGTAGGATTGCTGACAACTTCTGAATAATCTCCCTACAATCCGAAGCTTATGCCTGTCTGGAGAGCAGAATGGCTCGTTTTCGGTCAGGGAGAGCTTCTACCCTGAAGCCACGTCGCTTGACAGGCCGATGGCCTTCAAGCATATCGGGCATGGCTCGAGGCGCCGGCCGCTCGCGGACGACAGGTCCATGGTGAAGTCCTCGATATGATCAGTCACAGCCATTTTGGTGCATGCTGACTGCAGGCAAGGCGAGCTCCCTGGTACCGGTCGAAATGGCATGCCTTCCGAAAGGCTGATTCTGTGACCACTGCATATCCAACGATCGAAGAATTGAAATCCCAGGCCAAGCGTCTTCGTCAGGCCATGGAAGGACGCAGCACCCCGATTTCTCACAGCGCTGCGCTCGAACTCGTCGCCCAGCAGCATGGGGTGCGAGACTGGAATACCCTCTCTGCACTCGCTGCAAGGCCGAACGAGGAGCCAATTGCGGCCATCTCGGTTGGCTCCCAGGTGCGCGGCCGCTATTTGAACCAGTCCTTCACTGGCCAGGTGCTGGCTCTCGCCGGAGAGCCGGGAGCCAAGCTCCACAAGATCACCATCCATTTCGACGAGCCGGTGGACGTGGTGACCTTCGAGAGCTTTTCGGCCTTCCGTCGGCGCATCAATGCGCAGGTCGATGCAAACGGCGTGTCGCCGCGCGAGACGTCGAACGGCGTTCCGCATCTCGTGCTGGAGATTTGAGGCGCACAACAGTGCCGCGCTTTCGGGCGCGGCTCTGTTGTATTCTTGTCTTACGCCTTCAGCAGCCACTCATGCTCCGGCGCGTTGTGGAATTTCCATATGCGCTTGGGCCCGGCCATGACGTTGAGGTAGTAGAGGTCATAGCCGTGGCAGGCGGCGCAAGGGTGATAGCCCTTCGGCACCAGCGTCACATCGCCGTCCTCAAGCACCATCACCTCGTCCAGCGAACGGTCGTCGGTATATACCCGCTGGAAGCCGAAACCCTGGGGCGGGTTGAGCCGGTGATAGTAGGTTTCTTCGAGAAAGCTCTCGTTCGGAAGGTTGTCCTGGTCGTGCTTGTGTGGCGGGTAGCTGGACGTATGACCGCCTGGCGTGATGACCTCGACGACGAGCAACGAGTAGGCGGAGGCGTCATCTTCCGGCATGATATTGTTGACGTAGCGCACGTTGGTGCCCTTGCCGCGCGTCAGAGGCGGGTGCGTGCCGGGCGGAATGGCTTTTGCTTCATATGTGCCGCCGCCGGGAGCAGAGCAGACCGCAAGTTCAAGGTCTGTTTCCGCCGTCACCGACCACGTCGATTCCATAGGGATATAAAGCGCATGCGGGGCGCCGTCGAAGGGGCTTATGCGCTCGCCGAGCGAGCCGAAATCCTTCGTGCCGGCCTTGGCCTTGCCCTTGCCACTCACCCAGACGAGGCAAACTTCGCGTTCGCCGGTTTCTCCGGAGACCGTCTCGCCTGGCTTCATCCGATGCATATCGAAGCCGACATAGGTCCAGCCGGCGTTTTCCGGGGTGACGTGCGTGACGCGGCCGTGCGTGCCGGATGGTTTCACCTTGAGGTTTGGCATTGGCGGGTACTCCCTGATGCTCTCGCTTTCTTGTCCTCGCCCCCACCCCTTTCGGGGCGGGTTGTGGGGCGAGCGAATCCTTAGATGGCCGCAGATAGAACGCTATCCCTTGGGGAAGCCCTCGGTTTCCACCGTGTAGCCCGCCGTGGTCATGACGCGCATCAGTTCAGCATGGCCGATTTCTGCCATCTTCTGCGGAGGCGCTTTGCGCGGATCCTGTTCAGCCTCGACGACGAACCACCCTTCATAGCCGTAACTCGCGAACCGCTCGACGATGGCGCCGAAATCGAGCGAGCCATCACCCGGCACGGTGAAGGCGCCGAGCGCCACCACGTCGAGGAAGGACTGCTTGCTACGGTCGAGCCCGTCGACAACAGTTTTGCGGATGTCCTTGACGTGAACGTGATTGATGCGGGCGTGGTGATTGTCGATGGCGCGCAAAACGTCGCCGCCGGCAAAGGCCAGGTGCCCGGCGTCGAGCAGCAGCGGAATGCCTTCACCCGAATTGCGCATGAAGGCGTCCAGTTCCGGCTCGGTCTCAACGACGGCTGCCATGTGGTGGTGATAGGAAAGCGGCATGCCCTGCTCGGCGCACCATTCGCCAAACTGGGTGACCTTGCGGGCATAGACCTTCATCTCATCGTCGGAAAGACGCGGCTTGGTCGCGAGCGGCTTGGATCGGTCGCCCTGGATGGAGCGACCGACTTCACCATAAACGATGCAGGGCGCGTTGACGGCCTTGAACAGCTCGATCATCGGCGCGATGCGATCCTTGTTGGCCGCGAGCTCCTCGTCGACGAGCGTGCCCGAGAACCAGCCGCCGCAAAGCGTCACGTCGGCGGCGCGCAGGATCGGCAGCATCTCGGCCGGATTGTTCGGAAAGCGGCGGCCCTGTTCCATGCCGGTAAAGCCAGCGCCGCGCGACTGGCGCAGGCATTCTTCCAGGGATACGTCGTCGCTAAGCTCGGGAAGATCGTCGTTCCACCAGGCGATCGGCGACATGCCAAGTTTGGCCTTCATCAATAGTCTCCTCAAAAGCATTGTTGGAAGAGCGTCGCCGCTCTTCCAGAAGATGAAATCAGTCGATCAGCCGATGCGCTGGGCGGCGCGCGCCTTGACGTAAGCCGCGTGCGCCTTGTTGACCTGTTCGCGCGGGCTGACTTCGGGAACGGCAACGTCCCACCAATAGCCGCCGGCATCCGTCGTGATCAGCGGATCGGTGTCGATCACGAAAACCGAGGTGCGATCGTTCTTCTTCGAGTCGGCGATCGCCTTCTCGAGCTCGGCGATCGACGCAACCTTGACGGCGATGGCGCCCATGCTCTCGGCATGTGCCCGGAAGTCGATCTCGGGCATGACTTCGTAGTGCGCGTCCTTCAGCAGGTTGTTGAAGTTCGCGCCACCGGTCGCCATCTGCAGCCGGTTGATGCAGCCGTAGCCGCGGTTGTCCAGCAGGACGATGTTGAGCTTCAGGCCGAGCATGACCGATGTCGCGAGCTCGGAATTCAGCATCATGTAGGAGCCGTCGCCGACGAGGACGAAGACTTCCTTCTCAGGATGCGCCATCTTAGCACCAAGGCCGCCAGCAATCTCGTAGCCCATGCAGGAGAAGCCATATTCCATGTGGTAGCTGCCGGGCGCGGTCGCCGGCCAGAGCTTGTGCATCTCGCCCGGCAAGCCGCCGGCAGCACATAGGCCGATGGCCTTTTCGAGATCGATCGAACGGGTAACAGCGCCGATCACCTGGGCGTCGGAGGGCAGGGCGGCATTGGTGCTCGCCATCGCCTTGGCGGCGGCGTCCATCCAGACCTTCTTTTCCCGTTTGGCCTTCTCTGCGAGCCCAGCGGGTGCCTTCCAGCCGGCAAGCCCGCTCGAAACTGCCTTCAGTCCCTCGCGGGCATCGGCCACCAGCGTCTCACCGTCATGCTTGGCTGCGTCGTACGCGGCAATGTTGAGGCCGAGGATCTTCAGCTTGTCGTTCTGGAAAAGCGCCCACGAGCCCGTCGTGAAGTCCTGGCAGCGCGTGCCGACGGCGATGATCAGGTCTGTATCCGTGGCGATGGCATTGGCCGCAGACGTGCCTGTGACACCAACGGAGCCGAGCGCCAGCGGATGCCGCTCGTCGATCGCCGACTTACCGGCCTGCGTAACGACGACGGGGATGCGGTGTTCTTCCGCAAACGCCGTCAGTTCCTTCGTGGCCTGCGAGTAGAGTACACCACCGCCGGCGATGATGACCGGCTTTTCCGATTTCTTGATGAGCGCGATGGCGTTTGCCAGTTCATCGGCATCCGGGCGAGGGCGGCGCGTGGTCCAGACACGCTCCTCGAAGAAGCTCTCGGGATAGTCGAAGGCCTCGGCTTGCACGTCCTGGCACAATGACAGCGTGACGGGGCCGCAGTCATAAGGATCGGTCAGTACCTGCATGGCGCGCTTCAGCGCCGAGATAATCTGCTCCGGCCGCGTGATACGGTCGAAATAGCGGGAAACCGAACGGAAGGCGTCATTGGCCGAAACCGTGCCGTCGCCGAAATCCTCGATCTGCTGCAGCACCGGATCAGGCGCGCGATTGGCGAAGACATCGCCCGGCAGGAAGAGCACCGGGATGCGGTTGACGTGAGCGACGCCGGCAGCCGTCACCATGTTGAGGGCGCCTGGACCGATCGACGTCGTGCACGCCATGAAACGCTGGCGGAAATTCGCCTTGGCATAAGCAATCGCCGCATGCGCCATGCCCTGCTCGTTATGGGCACGATAGGTCGGCAGTTCGCCACGGACCTGATAGAGCGCCTCGCCGATGCCAGCGACATTGCCGTGCCCGAAGATCGCCCAGACGCCGCCGAAGATTGGCACCTTGTTGCCGTCGACCAGGGTCATCTGCTTCTTGAGGAAATGCGTGACGGCCTGAGCCATCGTCAATCGTACAGTCTTGCCCATGGGGCACCTCCCAAATGCTTTAACTAATTCAGGCCGCGGGTTTTCAACCAGGCGTCTGTCAATTGGCGGAAGCGTCCGGCCATGTCTGCGATCGCTTCCTCATCGTTTAGTTTACCGGAAAGCCAGCCGCGTGCCGCTTCAGCAAAGATGGTGCGGCCGACGGCAAAGCCCTTGACGGACGGAGCAGCCAGCGTCGCCTCGAAGCCCTTGACCAGCTCGTCGGCCGGAGCCTCGAGACCAAGCAGGACGATACCGCGGCACCATGGATCGTTCTTGGCAATCACGGCCTCGATCTTTTTCCAGGCGGCCGTCGAAGCCTGGGGCTCAAGTTTCCACCAGTCGGGCTTGATGCCAAGTGCATAGAGCTCTTCCATCGCCGTCGAGACCGTGTCGTCGGTCAGTGGCCCGTTCTTGCTCGAAATGATTTCGATCAGCAGTTCGCGGCCGACCTTGCGCGCGGCTTCGAAGAGCGTGCGCAGTTTTTCCTGCTGTTCGGTCTTCAGCGCTGCCGGATCATCCGGATGGTAGAAGCACAGGCACTTGATGCAATGATCGAGCGGCCATTCGACGAGCTGCGAGCCGATATCCTGACTGAACTCGAAGCGCAGTGGCTTGGACCCCGGCAGCTCCACAGGGCGGCCGATCCAGGCGAAGTTCTTGGTTGCCGCATCGAAGAAGGCATCGCGCCCGAAGCGCTCATCGATCAACATGCCATAACCGCTGCGGCCATCAGCGACACGCGCCGCGGCCTCCACGGCAAGGCGCTTGAAGGCGACGATTTTCTTGTAGTCCAGGTTCAGTTCGTCGCAGATGCTGGTCAGCTGCGAACGGTGATCGATGGCAAGCGCCATGAGGAGCGGAATGTCGCCCTTGCGCGTGGAAGCCCAGTGGATGTGGTTGATCGCCTCATCCTTTCGCAGCGCACGATGCTGGCTTCCGTGCTTCAGGAAGAAATCGAGCTCGGCCCAGGTCGGATACTCAGGCGAGCAGAGGAGGCGGGAGACGGCGAAGGCGCCACAGGCATTCGCCCAGGTGGCACAGGTCTTCAGCGGTTCATTCTTCAGCCAGCCGCGCAGAAGGCCGGACATGAAGGCATCGCCGGCGCCGAGCACGTTGAATACCTCGATGGGGAAGCCTTCGCCGACAATGCCGTCTTCCAGATTGTCGCTGATCGGACCATCGTAGACGATGCAGCCCATGGCGCCGCGCTTGAGAACGATCGTTGCCGGCGACATCAGGCGGATTTCCTTGAGCGCGCCGAGTACGTCGTCAGCACCTGAGGCAATCAGGATTTCCTCTTCCGTTCCGACGATCAGGTCGCAGTCCGGAAGCGTTTCCTTCATCTTGGAGGAGACGCGATCGGACTTCACATAGCGCTCGAAGCCTTCAGCGTGGCCGGCAAGGCCCCAGAGATTCGGTCGATAGTCGATGTCGAAGATGACCTTGCGACCATTGGCCTTGGCAATGCGGATGGCCTTTCGCTGTGCTGCTTCCGTATTCGGCCGGGAGAAATGCGTGCCCGACACCAGCACGGCGCGCGACGACTTGATGAAACTCTCATCGATGTCGCCTTCGTCGAGCGCCATGTCGGCACAGTCAGAGCGATAGAAGATCATCGGCGAGACGCCTTCGGCTTCGACAGCGAGCAGCACCAGTGCCGTTAGGCGCTCCTTGTCGGTCTTGATGCCCTTCGTCTCGACGCCTTCGCGCGCCGACTGCTCAATGATGAAGCGGCCCATCTGCTCGTCGCCGACCCGGGTGATCAGGCCCGACTTGAGGCCCAGGCGCGCCGTTCCGATGGCGATATTGGCAGGGCAGCCGCCGACGGACTTGGCAAAGGAGCCGATGTCCTCGAGCCGCGAACCGATCTGCTGGCCGTAGAGATCGACCGAAGAGCGGCCGATGGTGATCACGTCAAGCGACGGTTCCGGCTGCGAGCCCGGGTTCGGTTGTGCCATGATGTCCTCCCGCTAGATTTTAGCTACGGCTTGGCGCCTGCTGATTGCGAGTAATGAAACATCGGTTCCGTATTGTTGTCAATTCGGAATGTTTATTCCATTTTTGATTTTGTCGATTTTGTCGACGTTCGCTTCCGCCGCCGCTCGGCGATCGCAACCGGGAGCGCCATGGTCAGCGCCATCGAGGCGGAGAGCGAGCGGAAACCAGCAAAGTCCGCCTCCGCCACTTCGAACCAGCAGGTCGCACGGGCGGCGAGCGGCGAGAAGGCTGAATCGGTTATGGCAACCACAGGCACGCCCCGATCCGCCAGCGCTTCCGCCTGGCTGAGGCTATCGGCGGCATAGGGAGAGAAGCTTGCGGCAATTGCCGCATCGTTCTTGGTCGCGAATTGCACCATCTCCGGATCGACGCCGTTTGGCGATGCGACGATTTGGTGTCGGATGTTCAGCTTCGAAAAGGCGTAGGTCATATGTGCCGTCAGCGGATAGGAGCGCCGCTTGGCGATCAGGTAGATCGTCTCGGCGGCGGCCAGAATATCGACTGCCTTGGTAAAGGTGTCAGTCTGTACGGTGGCTGCCAGCCGGTTGACCGACTGGCTCGCGGCCGAAATGAAACCGGAAAGCAGATTGGCGTCTTCGTCATCGCCGCTCGCCTGTTCCAATGTCACAAGGCGCTCTTCATAGGTCAGCGTGCGATCGCGTAGGCGCTCGCGAAAGATGCTCTGGAGATCGGAGAACCCGTCGTAACCCAGATGATGGGCAAGGCGCACCAGCGTCGACGGCTGCACATCCGAAGCGGCGGCAATGCTCGCCGTCGTGCCGAAGGCGATCTCGTCGGGATTGCCGAGCGCGAAGGCGGCGACCTGCGCCAAGCGTTTCGGCATGTTGGCCTTGCGCTCGATGATCGTGCTTCGCAGGCTTTCGAAGTCGCGCGGAACGCGTGCAGGCGTCTTACTGTCAGTTTCCATTGGTGCAGTCCAGTGAATGAAATAAACATTCCATACTCGTGACCATAAATGATTTCCCTCCACCCGGCTAATTGTTTTTACTTCGCTAAAATCCAATGAATTTCTACGAAATGGAGCCATTTGCGAGAAAAATGCTGCCGGAGGCAGCAGCTTGTCAAAACGGTCTAAATATTCCAAAAACAGTGGTGTATCTGGAGGAGACAAGATGAAGCCACTCGGAATTGGCCTGATCGGCACCGGCTATATGGGGAAATGTCACGCGTTGGCGTGGAATGCGGTAAAGACGGTCTTCGGTGACGTCGATCGCCCGCGCCTCGTTCACCTGGCCGAGGCAAGTGCGGCGCTGGCTGAGCAGCGTGGTTCCGAGTTCGGCTTTGAAAAGGCAACGGCCGATTGGCGCGCACTCATTGCCGACCCTGAAGTGGATGTGGTGTCCGTAACAACGCCGAATCAATTCCATGCCGACATGGCGATTGCCGCGCTTGAGGCAGGCAAGCATGTCTGGTGTGAAAAACCGATGGCGCCCGCCTATGCCGATGCCGAAAGGATGCTGAAGGCGGCCAAAGCATCCGGCAAAGTCGCCGTCCTCGGCTATAACTATATCCAGAATCCGATCATGCGGCATATCAAGATGCTGATCGACGATGGCGCCATCGGCACCGTCAACCACATTCGCGTGGAGATGGACGAGGACTTCATGGCCGATCCGGACGCCTTCTTCTATTGGAAGAGCGAACTTGCCTCCGGCTACGGTGCCCTGGACGACTTCGCGGTGCATCCGCTGTCGCTGCTCTGGTATCTCTTCGGACATGTCGAAGCCGTCATCGCGGATATGGTAAAGCCTTACGCGGATCGTCCGCTCAAGGAAGGCGGTCGTCGCAGCGTTGAGAATCACGACGCGGCCAATGTGCTCATGCGGCTTGGGGGCGGCATTTCGGCCGTACTGATGGCAAATCGCTCGGCCTGGGGACGGAAAGGGCGGATCGCACTGCAGATTTTCGGTGCGAAGGGTGCCATCGCCTATGATCAGGAGCGAATGAATGAATTCGAGCTTTATCAGGCAGACGGGCGCGGTTCGGAGCAGGGATTCCGCAAGATACTGACCGCACCGGCTCACCAGCCCTACGATCGCTTCATTCCTGCTCCCGGGCATGGGCTAGGCTTCAACGACCTGAAGATTATCGAATGCCGCGAACTCATTCGCGCAATTTCCGGTGAGCCGTCGTCGATCGTGACATTCGAAGACGGTCTTAGGATAGAGAAGTCCGTTCACGCCATGGCACAGTCGTTTCATGAGCGTCGTTGGATTGAGATCGGCTGAGGTCGGTCCGCTTCTGTTGACGGCGCAAGGGGCAGGGGGTACGCCTTGGCCTGAACTCGCGAATGTATGGTGGGAGTGGGATCGTGACGGACAGACTGGTGATTATCGGCGCCGGGCAGGCAGGCTTTGCACTGGCTGCGAAATTGCGCGCACTCAAGGATATGCGTCCGATCACCATCATCGGCGCCGAAGATGTGCTGCCCTACCAACGTCCTCCGCTGACCAAGAAATATCTGCTTGGCGAAATGGCATTCGATCGCCTGCTGTTCCGCCCGGAGCACTGGTATCCCGACAACGATGTCGAGATTCGGCTTGCGACATGGGCCGAGCAGATCAAGCCGGACAGCAAGCAGGTCATGCTGCAGGATGGCTCGATTCTCGACTACGCTACCTTGGTGCTGACCACCGGCGCCACGCCGCGAAATCTGCCTGCGACCATCGGTGGAGATCTCGAAGGCGTTTATGTTGCGCGCGACAAGCGCGATGCAGACCGCCTGGCTGACGAAATGCGCCCGGGCCGCCGCGTCCTTATTATAGGCGGCGGTTACATCGGCCTCGAAGCTGCAGCCGTCGCCCGCCATCGCGGCCTGGAAGTAACGGTGATCGAGATGGCCGATCGAATCCTTCAGCGGGTCGCCGCCAAGGAAACGGCCGACATCATGCGGGTAATTCACGAAATGCATGACGTGGTCATTCGTGAAAAGACCGGCTTGAAGCGGCTCGTGGGCAAGGACGGTCATGTCGTGGGCGCCGAGCTTGCCGACGGATCGGTCATCGACATTGATTTCGCCATCGTGGGAATTGGCGTTGCTCCGAACGACCAGCTTGCCAAGGATGCCGGCATAGAGGTCGGCAACGGCATTATCGTTGATGAATTCGGACGAACGTCCGACCCGTCGATCTTTGCGGCGGGCGATTGCGCGTCGCTTCCTTGGCAGGATGGCCGCATCCGTCTGGAGTCGGTGCAGAACGCCGTCGATCAGGCGGAAGCCGTCGCAGCCGTCATCGCCGGCGGCAACGCGCCTTATGATCCCAAGCCGTGGTTCTGGTCGGACCAGTACGATGTGAAGCTGCAGATTGCCGGCTTCAATTTAGGATACGACGAGACATTGCTTCGCCCAGGTTCGCGCGAAGGCGCACACTCAATCTGGTATTTCAAGGACGGCGCACTTATCGCCGTCGACGCGATCAATGATGCGAAAGCCTATGTGACCGGCAAGAAACTGCTGGAATTGGGAATCAATCCTGACAAGGCGATCCTGGCCAACGCGTCCGCTGATCTCAAGCAGCTGCTGAGCTGAGGCCGCCAGCCGCGGCATCAGGTGAAAAAAGCCGAAAAAGCGCTTGCGTCACCTGGCGAATGACTCTATCAGGCTCCCACCGGAGAGGTGGCCGAGTGGTCGAAGGCGCTCCCCTGCTAAGGGAGTATACCCGAGAGGGTATCGTGGGTTCGAATCCCATCTTCTCCGCCATCATATCATCACATCATTTGTTGTTTGGTCTGACGTGGTCGCTACGCGATCCGCCTGTCGGCAACGTCTACCACCCCAGCGGATAGTGCTGTGCGATTCTCACGTCAGCAGAATCGAACAGAGAATCATCCTTAGTCAGCAAAACTGATTCTGATCCTTTCGACCGCTTCGTCGGCAGCTCTCGTTACAAGCGCATCGCATCTCACCACCACAAATCGTAGGAATCCGGCGAGAAACTGGTTCCAATGTGGCACAATCCACAGAGGCGGAAGGATCCCGAGTGGCGGTAAACACCCGCAAAATCAGCGCTTTCTTAATAAACTATAAAGAAACGGCAGGGGCGCATGCCGCATTTGTGACCTTTCAGCAACAGCGCATGGGGAAGGCTGTCGCAAATACCCGAAACGGGCAAGTTGGTGATTGCGTGACAGTCCCGGTCTTGTATTTTCAACTTCGGAAGCGAGGGCGGTTGATCGTCCGACTTCTTTGAAACATGGGGATGGGGCAGGGAACGCTGCTCAAGTGGCGAAAAACCCAGACCCAATCGAAACTTTGAATTGGAGGTCAATATGAACATCAAGAGCCTTCTTCTCGGCTCCGCTGCTGCTCTCGCAGTAGTTTCCGGTGCTCAGGCTGCTGACGCTATTGTTGCTGCTGAGCCGGAACCGGTTGAATACGTTCGCGTCTGCGACGCTTACGGCACCGGCTACTTCTACATCCCGGGCACGGAAACCTGCCTGAAGATCGAAGGTTACATCCGTTTCCAGGTTGACGTTGGTCCGGATGAAGCTGCTCCTGGCACGTCTGACTGGGATGCGTTCACCCGCGGTCAGGTTCAGTTCACGGCTAAGAGCGACACCGAGTACGGCCCGCTCACCGGCGTGATCGTTTACCAGCTTAACGGCGACAACGGCTCCTCGTTCGACTCGGTTCTGGACTCGGCCTACATCGACGTAGCTGGCTTCCGCGCTGGTCTGTTCTACAGCTGGTGGGATGATGGCCTCTCGGGCGAAACCGACGTTCTGGCAAGCCACTCGACGCTGCATAACTCCGTTCGTTACCAGTACGAGTCTGGCGACTTCTATGCCGGTATCTCGTTCGACGAACTGGAAGACGGCGCCTACAAGCCGGGTGAAGAGCCGAACAACTGGGGCGTTGCCCTCGGTCTCGGCGGCAAGGCTGGTGCCTTCTCTTACCAGGTTATCGGCGGCTATGACACCGACAACGAAGAAGGCGCAATCCGCGCTATGGGTACCGTTGCAATCGGTCCTGGCACGCTCGGCCTCGCAGCCGTCTGGGCATCTGGCGTAAACTCCTACTACGATGACTCCGAGTGGACCATCGCAGCTGAGTACGCCATCCAGGCGACCGACAAGCTGAAGATCACCCCCGGTGTTCAGTACTTCGACAACTACGGCCTGAACGCTGCTGGCGACGACTTCGGCTCCGACGAAAACTGGAAGGCCGGCGTAACGGTCGACTACCAGATCGTCGAGAACTTCTACGCCAAGGCCTCGGTCCAGTGGCAGGAGCGTACGATTGCTGTCGACGACGACGCGGTTACCGGTTACTTCCGTCTGCAGCGTGCATTCTAATCTGATCTGACTTCGGTCAATCAGGGGAGCCCGGCTTTCGAGCCGGGCTTTTTTTGTCAGGACAAGGGTACGACGAAACAAGAAGCAGCCTATTCGGTTGTCACCAGAAACGTTCTGATGGCGTGCAAGGCCGGCTGCAGATGAAGCAGGGGTGCGTGTCCCTGACCGGGTGCCTCCACGGCGGTGATATCAGGGTGCCGTTCGATCATTTCCTCGACCGTCCGGCGCGACAGCAGGTCGGAATGTTGCCCCTTGACAACCAGCATCGGAATCGGCGTCATCCCGGCAAACTGGGTCCAGAGATCGGGTAGCGGCGTGTCGAAGTCGATGGTCTGCAACTGGGCGGCAATCGCCGGGTCGAAGTCGGCGACCGGTATTCCGCCGATCTCCCGGTAGATCGCCACAGCCATCTCCTGCCAGTCGCGATCGCGGAGCGCCGTGAAATAGTGGCTATGGCAGGCCTTGAGGACGGCGACCGCTTGCCGCCAGTCGTGCGGCGGTGCGGCGGTATTGAGATAATCGCGAATGCGCTTCAACCCGCTGGCCTCGATCTTCGGTCCGATGTCGTTGAGGACGATGCCGGCGATCAGCTCCGGCGTGATCTGCGCCAGAAAATGAAGAATCAGTCCGCCTCGCGACGTGCCGATGAAGACAGCCCGATCGATTCCGAAATGCCGGCAGGCCGAGATGATGTCCTGCGCCTCGACGCGGACATTGTAGTTGGCCTTGTTGAGATCCCGGTCGGACAGCCCGCGACCGCGATAGTCGAGAGCGATGACGCGCCTGGGCACCGCCGGATCCCGCGACAAAAGCAGTGCCAGTTGGTGAAAGTCGCGCGAGTTCCGCGTCAGCCCGGGCAGGCAGACGACGGGCACCCCGCTCGTGGTCCCTTGGCCACGATAGTCCCGCGCATAGAGCGTCAGTCCATCGTCCGAACGGTAGGTTGTTGGTTCGAAGCCGCTGTCTCCTGCCTCATCCACGTCGATCGTCCCCGTTGTGCCGGGGACAGATTAATCAGGCGGGGAGGCTTGGCAATCAGGAAGAGCGGCCGCCGGTGAGGTCGCGGACGATGTCGCTCGGCTGCCCGAGCCGCGCCTTGTACACCTCGTAATTCTCCATGACCCGCTGTACGTAATTTCGCGTTTCGGGGAAGGGGATGCGCTCAATCCAATCGACGATGGCGTCAATCGATTGGCCGCGGGGGTCGCCATAGCGTCCGATCCATTCAGGCACCCGCTTGGGCCCGGCATTGTAGGCGATGAACGTCATGATATAGGAGCCGCCGAAGGCGTCGATCTGCTCACCGAGGTAATGTGCGCCGAGCGTCGCGTTGTATCCGGCGTCGGCGGTCAGCTTGTCCTTGGAGTACGCAATGTTGTGGCGTTTGGCGACGGCCTTGGCCGTTCCCGGCAAGATCTGCAGCAATCCACGCGCATCCGCGACCGAAATCGCAGCCGGATTGAAAGCACTCTCCTGTCTCGCAATCGCGTAGGCAAGCGCCTTGCCGGAGCCGGAGATGTTGGCGTTGGTCGGAATGACGCCAAGGGGAAATGCCAAAGCAGCGACATCGATCCCGCGCGAATAGGCGATCTTGCCAACCTGCAGCGACAGATGATGGTCGCCTGAACGCTCGGCCTGTGTGCTCAAAACGGCAAGCTCGCCCGGGTTTTGCAGTTGTTCGGCGAGCGCAAGGTATAGGCCCTTCGCCCGCCACCCGTGACCAGCTGCATCGAGACGGGCGATGGCCTGCACCGCCTCACGCGACTGATAGCGCTGGCGGTCTGCCTGAGACGGCGAGGGGTAGGCAACGTTCAATGTCTTGCGGCCGAGCTTGTCGCTGGCAAGCTGTCCGTAGAACGTTGTTGGGTAGCTGGCTGCCTTGGCGTAAAATTCGGAGGCTTTTCCAGGTCCACCAGCCTCTGCAGACCGGCCCATCCAGTACCAGGCGCGCGAGACGGAAATCGGCCCATTGGAAAAATCAAGGATCTTGCGGAAATGCGCCTGCGCCGCTGAGGGATCCTGCAGACCGCGCAATGCATACCAACCCGCGTGAAACTCGGCCTCGACGATGTCGGTCGGTGTCGTTGCGGTATAATTGGCAACGATTCTGTAAGCCGCCTTGAACTCCCCTTGGTCAACAAGCCCTCGGCTGATGATCCGTTGCTCGTTCCACCATTCGCCGGCATTGACCAATTGATCCCGATCACGAGGCGCCTGCTGGAGAAGCTTGGCGGCCTCGGCGTATTTTTCCTGTTTGCGCAGGTATTCGATACGGGCAAAGAGATAACCGGCGTCGCCCTTCCACTTGCTGTCGACGGCAGCAAGAAGCGCGCCGGCGTTGGCCGCCTTGTCGATCACCGCCGTCCATGCCTTGTAGAGCGATTGCGCTTGTCCCATGTCCCCGAAGCGCTTGGCCTGCGCCGCGCGGTTGCGATACATCAGGTAGTCCATCCGCGCCTTGTGGTCGGCGGGCGTCAGAAGACCGGAAAATTCGGCAAGCAGCTTATCCTCGGTCGGCTTGTCCAGCGTTTCGCCGCGCCAGACCTTGCGAATGTATTTCGCAGCCTGGCTCTGCTTGCCGGTCGCAACAAGCGCGCGAGAGAGAATCATCGCACCGGAAGTGGTCTCCGGTGCCGTCTGCCCGAAGGCCGCTAGGACCGAGGCCGAGCCGGGATTTTCATCGTAAAGGGCGCGTTCGGAATAGGAGCGGAGCTTCGCAAGTCCCGGCCATCCCTGCAGCTCCTGAGCGGCGGCCGCGATTTCAACAGAGGGAATGCCCTTCTGCCCGGAGACGGCAATCGCCCACGTCAGAATATGGCGGTCAAGCGTCCCGCGTCCCATGCGATCGCGAACGGAAAGTGCCTGCAGGGGATCGTTGTCCGATAGGGCATCCAGACCGGCTTTCAGGTCGCTATTGACGGGTGCAATTGCCTGGCTGCGTGGGATCGATCCGGTGATGATCGATTCCGGCATCGACGTCTGAGGAACGAAGCCGATGGGTTTGACATCTGGAACGGGGGCATTTTCAGCTGGAAGCGGAGACGCGACACTGCTCCACGCGGCAGCTGTAAGGCCGAGGGCGGACAGGATCAGGACTGCTCTCTTCATGGGACACTCACAATGAAAACACGCCCGATCATTTGGCGGGAGCCATCTTAACGAAAGCTTACCGAACTCGGTAAACTTCGTTCACATTTGCTATCGGAATTTGCCCTAAACCGATCCATGCGCGCTTGTCGCGGCGATTTCACCGCACTATGGTGCCCCACCAATATTCAAGGAATGCGGCCGAAGCGTGAATTTGGCCATGAGGAGTTCTGCATGTTCCAGGGATCCATTCCCGCTCTCGTCACTCCCTTCACGGATGCCGGCCTGGTCGATGAGACGTCGTTCGCGGCTCATGTCGACTGGCAGATCAAGGAAGGCAGCCGTGGTCTCGTCCCGGTCGGCACAACAGGCGAATCGCCGACGCTGTCGCATGCCGAGCACAAGCGGGTGGTGGAACTCTGTATCGAAGCGGCGGCAAAGCGTGTCCCCGTCATGGCCGGGGCCGGCTCGAACAACACGCGTGAAGCGATTGAACTTGCCCAACATGCGGAGAAGGCCGGAGCGGACGCGATCCTCGTGGTTACGCCCTACTACAACAAGCCGACGCAGAAGGGACTGATCGCTCATTATTCGGCCATTGCCGAAGCCGTGAAGCTGCCGATCTACATCTACAACATTCCGGGTCGCTCGGTGATCGACATGACGCCTGAGACGATGGGCGCGCTTGCAAAGGCGCACTCCAACATCGTCGGCGTCAAGGATGCGACCGGCAAGATCGAGCGCGTGTCCGAGCAGCGCCTGACTTGCGGCAAGGAATTCAAGCAGTTATCCGGCGAAGATGCGACAGCGCTCGGTTTCAACGCCCATGGCGGCGTTGGCTGCATTTCGGTGACGGCCAACGTGGCACCGCGCCTCTGTGCGGAGTTCCAGGCGGCGACGCTGGCCGGCGACTACGCCAAGGCGCTCGAATATCAGGATCGTCTGATGCCGCTGCACAGGGCGATCTTCATGGAGCCTGGCCTCTGCGGCGCGAAATATGGACTGTCGAAGCTCGGGCGGATGGGCCGAACCGTGCGTTCGCCGTTGATTTCGACGCTCGAACCGTCAACGGAAGCAGCGATCGACGCCGCCATGCGTCATGCGGGCCTGCTGAACTGACGAGACTGTCGGTCAGCCTTCACAGGTGGCCCATGTTGCCTTACATAGAGGGCAAGTGAGAAGGGCGCGGTAGTCGCGCCCGTTAGCAGTTGGAATGTGTCATGGCCCCCAAAGGCAGCGAGCGTGTGGTCAAGAAGATTGTGGCGGAGAACCGCAAGGCGCGCTTCAACTACGAAATCATCGATACCTACGAAGCGGGCCTCGTGCTGAAGGGCACCGAGGTCAAGTCGCTGCGCGAGGGAAAGGCCAATATCGCGGAATCCTATGCCTCCGATGAGGATGGCGAGATCTGGCTGATCAATTCCTATCTGCCGGAATACCTGCAGGCGAACCGCTTCAACCATGAGCCTCGCCGCCGCCGCAAGCTCCTCCTGTCCGGTCGCGAGATCAACCGTCTGCGGGCGGGGATCAATCGTGAAGGCATGACCCTGATACCGTTGAAGATCTACTTCAACGATCGCGGCCGTGCGAAGATGGAACTGGCGCTCGCCAAGGGCAAGAAGCTGCATGACAAGCGCGAATCCGAGAAGGAACGCGATTGGAACCGGCAGAAGAGCCGTCTTCTCAAAGATAACGGCTAGCGATCCGGGCCGGTACTCCCCGCCCGGAACGCAGCGCTGTGACTTCCAGGATTAAGTTTCGAAATCGGTTGGCGTTGTCGCGGCTTCGGCCGGCCGTTGTGGCCGCTCGGAAGGATCTCGGCCGATTTCACTCTTCAATGACAGAAGATCGATGAAGTGATCGGCCTGGCGGCGCAGGTCGTCGGCAATCATCGGTGGTTGTGTTGCCATCGTCGAGATGACCGAAACCTTTCGACCCTTGCGCTGCAGTGCCTCGACGAGCGTCGTAAAGTCTCCGTCACCAGAGAAAATAACGAGATGATCGACGGTTTCCGACTGCTCCATGGCGTCGATTGCGAGCTCGATGTCCATGTTGCCTTTGATCTTCCGGCGTCCCATGGAATCCGTGAATTCCTTGGCCGGTTTGGTCACGACCTTGTAGCCGTTGTAGTCGAGCCAATCGATGAGCGGGCGGATGGAGGAGTATTCCTGATCCTCGATGAGGGCCGTATAGTAGTAGGCACGCAGAAGATACCCGCGCTTCTGGAATGCCTTTAGCAGCTTGCGGTAGTCAATATCGAAGCCAAGGCTTTTCGACGCAGCGTAGAGATTGGCGCCATCGATAAAAAGAGCAATTTTTTCGCGTGGATCAAACATCCCGTACCAATCCAATGTGATCAATCTTAGTGCTTCCGTCAAAAACCCACAAAAACAATGGGTTATGCGAACGCCTGGAACAATTCTTACTTTATGAACTATTCATATAAGAAAGATTTAGGGCACGATTCGGGATATTCCAAGCAACTTTGGGTGGAAACCAGCTTTCGGCTTGCAAATTTCGACACTTCGCCATTTGGGACCGCCCGCAATGAAAACTTGAATTTGCCCGGTTTTAATTGTATCGGGCGTGTTAATCCCGAGATCCGAGCGTAAAGGACAGGCAATGGCCCGTGTCACAGTAGAAGACTGCATTGATAAAGTTGAGAACCGCTTCGAGCTGGTTCTGCTTGCCAGCCACCGTGCCCGGCTGATTTCCCAGGGTGCCTCGATCACGATCGATCGCGACAACGACAAGAACCCGGTTGTGGCTCTTCGCGAAATCGCGGATGAGACGCTGTCGCCGGATGATCTCAAGGAAGATCTCATTCATTCGCTGCAGAAGCATGTCGAAGTCGACGAGCCCGAGCCCGATCCGGCCAGCCTCATCGCAGCCGGCGGCGTTGCTACGGCCGACAGCGAAGAGCAGGAAGATCTGCCGGAAACGATCACCTTCGACCAGATGTCGGAAGAAGAGCTTCTGGCTGGTATCGAGGGCCTCGTACCGCCGGAAAAGAGCGACGATTACTAATCGTCAACCTTGCGCCATTATTGCTTCGGCATATTATCGCATATCATGTGCGCCAATCCGTGATTGGCGCGCTTTTCTTTTGTAATGGAGTGGTTTCGGGATGATGCGGCAGTACGAGCTCGTGGAGCGGGTTCAGAAATACAAGCCCGATGCCAACGAAGCCCTGCTGAACAAAGCCTATGTCTATGCGATGCAGAAGCATGGACAGCAGAAGCGTGCAAGCGGCGATCCCTACATCTCGCATCCGCTGGAAGTTGCCGCCATTCTCACCGACATGCACCTCGACGAGTCGACGATCGCGGTTGCGTTGCTTCACGACACCATTGAAGACACAACGGCGACCCGCGCCGAGATCGATGAGCTCTTCGGCGAGGACATAGGTCGGCTGGTTGAAGGACTGACGAAGATCAAGAAGCTTGATCTCGTCACCAAGAAGGCCAAGCAGGCTGAAAACCTGCGCAAGCTGTTGCTCGCTATCTCGGACGACGTGCGTGTTCTATTGGTCAAGCTCGCCGACCGCCTGCACAACATGCGCACGCTCGATCACATGTCGCCGGAAAAGCGCGCGCGCATTTCCGAGGAGACCATGGATATCTATGCGCCGCTGGCCGGCCGCATGGGTATGCAGGATATGCGCGAGGAGCTGGAAGACCTTTCCTTCCGCCACATCAATCCCGAAGCCTACGAAACCGTCACCGGGCGACTCGAGGAACTTTCCAAGCGCAATGAAGGTCTGGTCAAGAAGATCGAGACCGAGCTGGGCGATCTGCTCGTCGCGAGCGGGTTGGCCGGCGCCATCGTCAAGGGGCGGCAGAAGAAGCCTTACTCCGTCTTCCGCAAGATGCAGTCGAAGTCGCTCTCCTTCGAGCAGCTCTCGGACGTCTACGGTTTCCGCATCATCGTCGATGATATTCCGGCCTGCTATCGGGCCCTCGGCATCGTGCATACCCGCTGGCGCGTGGTCCCCGGACGCTTCAAGGACTACATCTCGACGCCGAAACAGAACGACTACCGCTCGCTGCATACCACGATCGTCGGTCCGTCCAGCCAGCGTATCGAACTGCAGATCCGCACCAAGCGCATGCACGAGATCGCCGAATTCGGTATCGCGGCGCACACGCTCTACAAGGACGGTGCCTCGACGTCGGACAACGATATCCTTTCGCGGGAATCCAACGCCTATTCCTGGCTTCGCCACACGATCGAGGCGCTCGCGGAAGGGGATAGCCCTGAGGAATTCCTGGAGCATACGAAGCTTGAACTCTTCCAGGACCAGGTCTTCTGCTTCACGCCGAAGGGCAAGCTGATCGCGCTTCCGCGTGGCGCAACGCCGATCGACTTCGCCTATGCCGTTCACACCAATATCGGCGACACGACCGTCGGCGCAAAAATCAACGGTCGCATCATGCCGCTCGTGACCCGATTGGCGAATGGCGACGAAGTGGAGATCATCCGTTCCGGCGTGCAGGTGCCGCCTGCCGCCTGGGAGGAGATTGTCGTGACAGGAAAGGCGAGGGCGGCGATCCGCCGTGCTACCCGGCTCGCCATTCGGAAGCAGTATGCTGGTCTCGGGCACCGTATTCTCGAGCGGACCTTCGACCGCGCCGGCAAAATCTTCTCGCGAGAGGCGATGAAGCCTGCGCTCCATCGCCTCGGGCAGAAGGATGTCGAGGACGCGATCGCGGCAGTCGGTCGTGGCGAAATGTCTTCGCTCGACGTGCTGCGCGCCGTCTATCCGGATCATTTGGAAGAGCGTGTTACGGCGAAGCCGAGCGGGGACGACGGCTGGTTCAATGTTCGCAGCGCCTCCGGCATGATCTTCAAGATTCCGGGTAAGCCGAAGTCAAGCATCGATGGTTCGGATCTGAAGACTGGCTTCGATATGGATACAATGCCGATCCGTGGCATATCGAGCAGCGTCGATGTCCAGTTTGCGCCAACGGGTGCTGTGCCGGGCGATCGCATCGTTGGGATCATGAATGCGACGGAAAAGGGCAGCGGCATCACGATATACCCGATCCAGTCGCCGACGCTGCAGCGCTTCGACGATCAGCCGGATCGCTGGATCGATGTTCGCTGGGATCTGGACGAGGCCAACAAGTCCCGTTTCATGGCGCGCATCATGGTGAACGCGCTGAACGAGCCAGGCACTCTCGCGAAGCTCGCTCAGACGGTCGCGGGCGTCGACGTAAATATCCGGGTGTTCAATACCGTGCGCGTCGCGACTGACTTCACCGAAATGACGCTTGACGTCGAGGTGTGGGACCTCAGGCAATTGAATCAGCTGCTGGCTCAATTGAAGGATCTGGAGTGCGTTGCAACGGTTCGTCGGCTCTACGAGTAGACCGTTGGAACTCGGCACTAGGTCAGCTGCACATTTTATGATCGTTTTGTGTCGCAAGTCGCACGGATATAAGGCTGAGTATGCACTCAGCGCATGGCTGCGCTTATGTTAGAGCGTTGGTAATTGTGGCTGTGAGCGCTTATCTTCAGGTCATCAGAAAATGAACAGAAGATGAGGCAAGGAAATGTTTACACCGATCAAGAAGATCGCCCGCGCATTGCGCGCTCCGACCGCTGAAGAACGCGAAATCGCTTACCTGAACGGTTCGTTCGACCGTATCGATCTTGAATATCGCCAGCGTCAGGTTGATCGCGGTCTGTTCCGCGCCCGCTAATATCGGGTTTATACTTCGAGAATGAAAGGGGCGTCTTGCATATCGCCCCTTGGTGAGTGCTCAGTCTGCGGCAACCAAATAACGACTGAGATACTTTGACGCTCTTGTCACGCTGGTGCGGGTTGCACTACATACGCGCCATGTTGTTCCGACGTCGAAAACCTGCTGGATTTCGTGAAAAGGTGCGTGAGTTGCTGTGGCCCCGCAAGGGGTTCGTGCGGCCGTTCCGCTATCTGGCGATGCGTGTCTTGCGCTTGACAGCGTCCCCGCACGCGGTGGCCATGGGTGTCGCCGCAGGGATTTTCGTATCTTGGACGCCCTTTATTGGCGTTCATTTCGTGATGGCCTTCGTGCTCAGCTATCTCTTCTCCGGCAATATGGTCGCCGCCGCGCTTGGTTGCGCGGCCTTCGGGAATCCATTGACCTATCCGTTCATCTGGGGTGCGACCTGGGAGATCGGACACTTGCTATTGGCGCGTGAGGACACGATGCAGGGGCATTCGATCGATCTTGGTGCCCTGTTCCATGAGCTGCACTTTGCGGAGCTTTGGCGCCCCGTCGTTGAGCCAATGCTGATTGGCTCCATCCCGCCGGCTCTGTTGACCTCGGCCATCGTCTATTTCGGAACTTTCTACGCCGTGAAGGGCTTTCAGACGCGCCGTCGCGAGCGCCTGATGGAGCGTTCCCGCGTGCGGCTGTTACATCCAGCGCAGGAAACGGTATGATAATAGGTATCGGCAGCGACCTCATTGATATCAGGCGCGTCGAGAAGTCTCTCGAGCGATTTGGGGAGCGCTTTACGCAGCGCTGCTTCACAGAGGTCGAGCGGGCAAAGTCGGATCGGCGCGCCAATCGTGCAGCTTCGTATGCCAAGCGTTTCGCGGCAAAGGAGGCTTGCTCCAAGGCGCTGGGAACGGGAATGGCGCAGGGCGTATTCTGGCGAGATCTCGGTGTGGTCAACCTGCCGAGCGGCAAGCCCACGATGAAGTTGACCGGTGGGGCGGGCGAGATGTTGCGGTCGCTACTGCCGGCTGGTCACAAGGCCGCCATTCATTTGACGATAACGGATGATTATCCGTTGGCACAGGCTTTTGTGATCATCGAGGCCCTGCCGGAAACTGCCTGACTAGCGACGTAGAGTCGCTTTTAATGTTGGCGCCATTGCCGCAATCGGCCGAAGCCGCTAGAGAGAAGCAAACAAGAGTTGCACCCTTGGCGGTGCATTGAAGGAATAAGACTGCGTGTCCGAAAAAGTCGAAACCAAGCCGAACGCCCTCTGGGAGAACATCAAGGTCATCGCCCAGGCGCTGATCTTGGCAATGGTTATCCGAACGGTGTTCTTTCAGCCGTTCACCATTCCGTCCGGCTCCATGATGCCGACCCTGCTGGTTGGCGACTACATCTTCGTCAACAAGTTTGCCTACGGCTATTCGAAGTACTCGCTGCCTTTCTCGCCGAACCT
The DNA here is from genome assembly GCF_019511525.1 of Rhizobium cauense. Classification (GTDB taxonomy): domain Bacteria; phylum Pseudomonadota; class Alphaproteobacteria; order Rhizobiales; family Rhizobiaceae; genus Rhizobium; species Rhizobium cauense. Next base: position 146,174 of record NZ_JAEUAT010000002.1, read on the forward strand.
CTTCAGCGGACGCATTTTTGCAAGCGAGCCGAAGCGCGGCGATATCGTTGTCTTCCGCTTCCCGCCAAATCCTGATGTCGATTACATCAAGCGTCTGGTCGGTCTTCCCGGTGACCGCATTCAGGTTACCGACGGCGTCCTCTACATCAACGGCAAGGCGGTTCCGAAGGTGCCGGATGGCACGTTCAATTCCGACTATGCGCAGGATCCCGGCCAGGATGTGCCCGTCTTCCGCGAAACCCTGGATGACGGCGTCACCTATGACACGCTGGACCAGTCGCCGGTTTCCCGTGGTGACAACACGCGCGAGTTCATCGTTCCTGAAGGACACTACTTCATGATGGGCGACAATCGCGACAACTCGCTAGACAGCCGGTTCGATGTCGGCTTCGTGCCGGCCGAGAACCTGGTTGGCCGTGCCAGCGTCATCTTCTTCTCGCTCGGCAACGACACCTCGTTCCGCGAGATCTGGAAGTGGCCGGCGAACATGCGTTGGGATCGTCTCTTCAAGGGCGTTGAATGAGCAAGGCACTGACGCTCTCTGCGGCGGATCGAGCAAGGCTTGAGGCCCTGATCGGCCACCAATTCGCCGAGAAGGAGCGCCTGGACCGGGCATTGACGCATGCGAGTGCCCGCACGCAAAAGGGCGGCAATTACGAGCGGCTGGAGTTTCTGGGCGACCGGGTGCTTGGCCTCTGTGTCGCGGAACTGCTGTTTCGCACCTTCGGCGCGGCCACCGAGGGTGAGCTCTCGGTGCGCCTCAATCAGCTCGTCAGCGCAGACACCTGTGCGGAAGTCGCCGATGAGCTCGGTTTGCACCTTTTCATTCGTACCGGGGCAGACGTGAAGAAGCTGACCGGCAAACGCATGATGAATGTGCGCGCCGATGTGGTTGAAAGCCTCATCGCGGCGATCTATCTCGACGGTGGTCTGGAGGTCGCCCGGCGTTTCATCCTGAAGTTCTGGGAGAAGCGGGCTGCACGGGCCGATGGCGCCCGGCGCGATGCCAAGACCGAATTGCAGGAATGGTCGCACGCCAAATTCGGCGTCACACCGATCTACCGGGTTGAAGAACGCACCGGACCGGATCATGATCCGCGCTTCACGGTGACTGTTGAGGTCGCCGGGGTTCAGCCGGAAACAGGCATTGAGCGCTCCAAGCGTGCGGCAGAGCAGGTTGCAGCCTCGAAAATGCTGGAACGCGAAGGCATTTGGCAGAAATCCTCTGCCGGAAACTGACGGGATAGATGACAGAAGAACACGATATGGCGGATGACGCCGCTGAAACCGCGGGCGCGACACGATCAGGGTTCGTTGCCCTGATCGGGCCGACAAATGCCGGCAAGTCGACGCTGGTCAATCGCCTGGTGGGCGCAAAGGTGTCTATCGTCAGCCACAAGGTCCAGACGACGCGCGCGATCGTGCGTGGCATTGCGATCCATGACAATGCGCAGATCGTGTTCATGGATACGCCTGGTATTTTCAAACCGCGCCGGCGGCTTGACCGCGCCATGGTTACGTCGGCCTGGGGCGGCGCCAAGGATGCCGACCTGATCATGCTGCTGATCGATAGCGAGCGCGGCTTGCGCGGTGACGCCGAAGCCATTCTTGAGGGCCTCAAGGACGTTCACCAGCCAAAGATCCTCGTCTTGAACAAGATCGACCGGGTCAAGCGCGAGGACCTGCTGGCCCTTGCCGCGGCCGCAAACGAGAAGATTGCTTTCGACCAGACCTTCATGATCTCGGCCGAGAATGGCTCCGGCTGTGACGATCTCATGAACTATCTCGCAAAGACGCTGCCGGAAGGCCCGTGGTACTACCCGGAAGACCAGATTTCCGATCTGCCGATGCGGCAGCTTGCGGCCGAGATTACCCGCGAGAAGCTGTTCTTGCGTCTGCATCAGGAACTCCCCTATTCGTCGCATGTCGAAACGGAAAAGTGGGAAGAACGCAAGGACGGGTCGGTTCGGATCGAGCAGGTGATCTACGTCGAGCGTGACAGCCAGAAGAAGATCGCTCTCGGCAAGGGCGGCGAAACGATCAAGGCGATCTCATCCGCATCGCGGCGGGAGCTTTCTGAGATCCTCGAACAGCCGGTTCATCTTTTCCTGTTCGTGAAGGTGCGCGAGAACTGGGGCGACGATCCCGAACGGTTCCGCGAGATGGGTTTGGACTTCCCGCACTAGAGATGGCCTCTACGCCATTGTTTTTGCGATAAAAAATCAGATATGAATGGAACAACCGCGATGTTCGCGTGTTCTTGTGCGAAAGCGTTGCCGATCCCGGGGCGCTTCCTCCGAGCACACGGACCTTCATGGCGACCGCGCGTCCTACCCACTCGTTCAAAACGCCTTGTGAACGCTGTCCGTTGCGTACGAACCCGTCGTTCAGGGAGTTCAGCAGCGATGAGCTTGATTTTGTTTCGAAATTCAAAAGGGGCGAACTCGCGGTGGATGCCGGCGCCACGATACTGGTGGAGGGCGCTCACAGCGCGCATCTATTTACCGTCCTCTCCGGTTGGGGCTTCCGTTACAAGACGCTGGAAGACGGGCGCCGGCAGATCCTGAACTACGTGATGCCGGGGGATCTGATCGGACTCCAGGGAACGATCATGGGCGAGATGCAGCATTCCGTCGAAGCCTTGTCGCCTGTGTCCCTTTGCGTTTTCGAGCGCGACAAGCTGATGGGTCTCTACAACAAACACCCGTCATTGGCTTTCGATATCACCTGGATTGCAGCTCAGGAGGAACGAATGCTCGACGAACATCTGTTGAGCATCGGCCGTCGGACGGCGCTCGAGCGCGCGGCCTACCTCATCGCCTTTCTGTTTGAGCGTGGGAAACGGCTGAAGCTGTTCACCGGCGAGGCGTCGATCCCGATCACGCAGCAGCATGTGGCGGATACGCTGGGACTTTCAATTGTTCATACGAACAAGACCTTGAAAAAGCTCTCTAACCGCAATCTGATCCGTTGGCAGGAGCGTGCTTGCGAACTGCTTGATGGTGAAGAATTGATGGCTATTGCCGGTTGGGAAGGACTTGGGGAAAAAGTCCGCCCGTTTATTTGATCCGCTTGCCGGCATGTCTTTTTTAAATGCCTGCCGCGCGACGCGGACCTAAGCTCCTCTTGCCATCTTTATTCCTGCTTGCTTTTATCGACCCGAAACGAAAAAGCGGTTATGCAGGCTAAGCGGTAGTGGTCGTCGACCGATGAGCCATGGGGCATCAGAGGTGGAAATCCGGGAAATGCAGATGCCGAGCGTCGCAGAAGACGCTCAGCGAGGGGCGTAGTGGGTATGAAGGCAAACCGTGTTCTGGTCCTAGAGGACAGTCTGATCATTGCGATGGAGGCTGAAGATATTCTTCGCCAAGTCGGCGTGGACACGATTGAAATTGTCAGCAGCCTCGAACAGGCTACCGAAGCAACCAAGACCGGGACGTTCGATTTCGCTCTGCTGGATGTCAATCTTGGCGAGGTGATGAGCTTCGATTTTGCGCGCTATCTCGCAAGCATCGATATTCCCTTCGGATTTGTGAGCGGCTATTCGGACACGAAGGATTTTCCCGAAGATCTCCAGAACGTTCCGCTGCTCGTCAAGCCGTTCGGTGAATCGGCGATGCGCGAGTTCCTTCAAGAGCTGTTCCCGGCCGCCGGCTGAGGGCCTTTTTATGACAGAATGCCGCTGTTGCGATAGAATCGAATCGTAGGATTTGGGGTTCGCTTCCGATGCAATGGCATGACCGCGCTATCATTCTAGGCGTCAGGCGCCACGGCGAGACGAGTGTCATCGCCGAGGTTATGACGCGTGAACGCGGACGCCATCTCGGCATGGTCCGTTCTGGTCGGTCGCGCGCCATGCAGCCTGTTCTGCAGCCGGGCAATGAGGTCGAGGTCACGTGGCGCGCGCGCCTTGACGAGCACCTTGGCGAGTTCCGCGTTGAGCCATTGACGTTGCGAGCCGCACGACTGATGGAAACTGCCACCGCCGTCTATGGCGTACAGGCCATGGGCGCGTTGCTGCGGTTGCTGCCGGAGCGTGATCCGCATCCGCATCTTTTCGAAGCGCTCGAGGTGATCCTCGACAATCTCCACAATCCGACTGACGCAGGTGAGCTTTTCGTTCGCTTCGAGCTTGCGGTTCTCAACGACCTCGGCTTCGGCCTTGATTTGACCGAGTGTGCGGCGACAGGCTCCCGGTCCGACCTTGCCTACGTGTCGCCCAAGTCGGGCAGAGCGGTCAGCCGAAGTGCCGGCGCACCATGGGCGGACAAGATGCTGGCCCTGCCGTCGTTCCTGAATAGCGAGGAGAACCATGCGGCCGACCTCGACAGTCTCAATGCGGCGTTTCGGCTGACAGCGTTCTTTCTTCATCGGCACGTCTATGAGCCACGAGGAGTGGAGCCTGCAGCGGCGCGCGAGGGCTTCGTTCAGGCCGCGCTCAAAGCACTCAAAGCGGTTTCTGCACAGGACGAACTGTCATCCTGAGAGGACGGTTTTTCACTGGTGAAAAATATCGTGCAGATCAGGCGCTTTACCCGTCTTTCCGCGCTTTCTATTTCAATCGCATTGAGCCTGCGATTGGAAGGGACAGACGATGCTGAGCAAGCCCGATACGACGACTACGATAGAACTTTGGAATGGCCATGACATCCCTCGGTTGGGAATGGGCTGCTGGGCAATCGGCGGACCCTTCTATGCCGGCGACACTCCGCTTGGTTGGGGTGAGGTCGATGACAACGAATCCATCGCGGCGATCCATCACGCAGTCGAACTCGGCATCCAGTTCTTCGATACAGCTTCAAATTATGGGGCAGGGCATTCCGAAGAGGTCCTTGGCCGGGCGATCGGCAATCGCAGCGATATTGTCATCGCAACCAAGTTCGGTTTCGCCACAGATCCAGCGACAAAGCAGGCAACGGGCGCCTTTGCCGATCCGGCGTTTATCCGGCGTTCCACCGAGACATCGCTGCGTCGGTTGAAGAGGGATCGCCTCGATCTCCTCCAGTTCCATTTGAACGACTTTGCGCTTGAGCAGTCGGATGACGTTTTCGAAACGTTGGAGCAATTGCGGGGCGAAGGAAAGATCGACGCTTTCGGCTGGAGCACCGACTTTCCTGACCGCGCCGCGCGACACGCCGGGCGCCCGGGTTTCGTTTCTGTTCAGCACACGATGAACGTTTTCGAGCCGGTGCCCGATATGATTTCGGTGATAGAACGGCATCGACTGATTTCGATCAACCGCGGGCCGCTCGCGATGGGGTTGCTCAGCGGAAAATTCCGGGCGGATACGAAAATCGGCGCCAAGGATGTTCGCGGTGCGAGCCTTGACTGGATGGTCTATTTCAAGGACGGCCGCATCGCGCCGGAGTTCGCGGCTCGATTGGAAGCTGTCCGCGAGTTGCTGCAATCAGGCGGACGAACTCCGACGCAAGGCGCCCTGGCGTGGCTATGGGCGCGCTCGCCTCGAACCTTACCGATCCCCGGCTTCCGCACTGTCGCACAGGTCGAAGAAAACGCCGGTGCGCTGGGCAAGGGCCCGCTGCCTCCCTCGGTCATGACCGAAATCGATGAGGCACTTGCGCAGCTTCGTGCCTAAGCGCGGTTGCGGATCTTAAAGGCCCAGCCTTCGGGCCTTTCGTCGATCACCTTAACTGCGTCGCCGACGGCGATTCTGCCGGTGTCGCGAGGGGTGACATTCCAGCCGAAGAGCGGGCCGGGCACGCGGCGGTCCGCCGACATCCGAATGCGCCCCATCGCGGGCATCGGGTTCGGGACGTCGCGGGATCCGGTGGATTGGTCCTGCGTCGTCATGATACAGCGCGCGCATGGCTTGACGAGATCAAACCGAATGCCGCCGATCTCGATCGCCGCCCAGCGGTCTTCCGGCCAGGCCTCCTCAGTATCGATGACGATGTTGGGGCGAAACCGTTCCATGCCGACTTGACCTTCCCCGTGTGCTTCGAGGTCAGCATTGAGCGCCTTCAATGACCCGGTCGTTGTCACAAGGATCTGGTAACCGTCGGCAAAGGTGACGGGCGTGCCTTCTCCGGCCCATTCCGCGCTGGCGGAACGTTTGGCATCCTGATCGAAGAAGACAAGCTTAACGTCCCGTCCGAGCCAGCTGGAGAGTGCATCATTTACGGCGTCGTCAGCAACCGCAGCACTGACGATGGATTTCCAGATTGAAACGTCCATCCGTGTCGCAGCGGCAGGGACCTGAACGGCCATCTGGTGATCGCCCATGACGAGCTGGAGCTCGGACGGCCCAGCCTGTACGCTGATGCGTGCGAGATCCGGCAACTCGCGCTGGGTGATGAAATGCCCGGCCGCGTCGGTAATCATCGCGCGCCGGTCGCCGGGCAGTCCAAAAGCGTCAACCTCCGATGACTGCAGGGCAATGCCCCGAGCACTCTTGAGCGGATAGATGAAAAGGTCGGTAATACGCATCAGGTGCTCCTAGATTTCGTCCATGAATGCGGCGAGGAAATCGCGCAGCCGCTGGTCGCGTGTCGCCGCAAGCGCCCGTCCGGTCTTTGTCTGAAAGCCATCCGCCAGCTTGAAGAGTTTGGTTTGGAAGTGGTCGATGACAAATCGCCTGTCGTCAAGCGGTCGGTCGCTGCCGGCGGGATCGAAGGGATCGTACAGCGCCGATGACATCCGACCGCCTATGTAAAAGCAACGCCCCGCACCCACCATGCCGATTGCATCGAGCCGATCGGCATCCTGCAATATTTTGGCTTCCAGGGATTCCGGCGTGATATTTGCCGAGAAGCTGTGCGCGACAATTGCATGCGCAACGGCCGCGATGTCGTCGTCCGCCCAGCCAAGCTTGGCGAGAACCGCAGAGGCTTTCTCCGCAGCGAGCGCCGATGCCTTCGACCGCAGCGGGGAGTCTTTCTCTACAGCAACGCAATCGTGCAGAAGAACGGCAGCTGCAAGGATCCTCGCATTGCCGCCCTCGACGGTCTGGATCCGCATCGCGTTCTTGAAAACGCGTAGCACGTGCGCGAGGTCATGCGAACCATCGTCCCCTTCCGAGGAGTACGGTACGAGCTCGATGGCAAGTTTTTCAAATGGAGCGAAGGCCTTCGCCTGGAACATGGGATCACCGCGTTGGAAAGGGTGTCCTTCCATAAACGGAGCTGCCACGAGTCGCAACGAAGTGCGTATCAACTCGCCTTGGCGCTGGTCTGTCCTGCAGACTGGGCTATCAGGCAGGGAACGTCGATGGCAGGCCGTGGCGGGCTGATATGGTAGCCTTGGATCTCATCGCAGGCTTCGCGCTCAAGCAGGGCCATCTGTTCCGCCGTTTCCACGCCTTCGACGGTCACGCGCATGCCGAGCGCATCTCCGAGGAGGATGATGGCGCGCATGATCGCAAAGGCTTCCTTGTTTTCCACGATGCCGTTCACGAAAGACTTGTCGATCTTGATCTTGTCGAAGGGAAACCGCCTGAGGTAACTCAGCGACGAATAGCCGGTGCCAAAATCGTCCATCGCGATCCGGATACCGCTTTGCTTGAGGCTGTGCAGGACGGGCAATGCTTCGTCGAGATTCTCCATCAGCACGCTTTCGGTGATCTCGACCTCCATGCGACCCGCTGGAAGCCCCGCCGCCGTCAGCGCCGCTGCCACGTCGCTCGGCAGATCGCTATTTGTAAATTGAATGGCCGATACATTCACAGCCACCTTGATATCGTCTGGCCACTGTGCGGCATCCCGGCAAGCGCGGCGCAGCACCCATCGTCCGATATCGACCACGAGGCCGACCTCTTCCGCAAGCGGGATGAACTCCATCGGCGGCACCTTGCCGCGCGTTGGGTGATTCCACCGAACCAGTGCCTCGAAACCGCAAATCCGCTGCTGGCTGAAGTCATAGAGCGGCTGATAGTGAAGTTCGAACTCCTCCCGCTCGATGGCCTTGCGAAGATCGGCCTCCAGCGCGATCCGCGCTTCGATTTGCGCTTCCATCTCGGCGGTAAAGAAATGCTCGCTGTTCCCGCCGCCGCTCTTGGCGTGCGACAGGGCAACGCCGGCGTGCTTCAACAGCACGTCCGTCTCCGCTCCATCCTGGGGGCTGATGGCTATACCCATCGACACGCTGAGCTCAACGGCCTTGTCGCCGCGAAAGAACGGTTCGGAGAGTTCCCGACGAATTTGCTCTGCGAGAGCGGTGACATTCCACGGCTGCTGGCGGCCGGACTGGAGGATGGCGAATTCGTCGGAGCCTAGCCGTGCCAGCACATTGCCGGCACCGGCCGACATGCGGATACGCTCCGCCACTTGCCGCAGAATCTTGTCGCCGGCAGAGACGCCAAGCATGTTGTTGATCGACTTGAAGCGATCGAGGTTGAGGTGTACCAGCGCGATGTGCTCGTCCGGCTTGCGACCGGCAAGCGCGGTATCGATGCATTCTCGCAATCTGATTCGATTTGGCAGGCCCGTCAGTGGATCGTGATGTGCGAGATAGGCTATGCGCTCCGCCGCCTTTCGATCTTCAGTGATATCGGCGTGAACGGAAATGTTGCTGCCATCAGGCAGGACGGTGATTACGCTCCTGATGGTGCGACCGTCATCCATGTTCCACTCGCGGTGGCGAATGTGGCCGTTCGCGGCGGCATTGGGTAGGCGCGATGCTTTCGTCTCCGAGCGCTCCGTGCCGCGGATCTTCGCGATCAGCGATGCCATCGAGACTCGGGGAGGGATGTCATCGGCGGTGAAGCCGAAGAGCTGCAGGAAGCGAATATTGCAAACGATCAACCGCTGCTCCGAGTCGAAGACACTCAAGCCGTTCGGCAGGTTGTCGAGAACGATCTCGAAGAGGCGTTTCTGTTCCGCGAGATCTCCAGTCGTGATGGCGAGCGCACTTTTCAACTCACCGTTCTGGCGGTTGAGTAGCTCGGAACGATCCTCGGCGTCACGCTTCTTTCCTGCCTGCAGCCGGTATGTCTCTACGACAAGATCCATCAGGCGCTGTGCGTTCGCAGAGCCATCCTCATTGATGGCGGTCGTGCACTGTTGCCGAAAAAGCGCTTCAGCTTCCATTTGCGGCAATCTTCACATCGGGAAAGGAAGGATTTTGAACGGGAACCAGCGAACCTGCCGTTTGCCTGCAATTTCGACGCGACGCGCCAGACATGAAAAGACCTTCTGAAAAAACTATCGTCTCAATAAATCAAAGCTCAGTGTAGCGTGCATTGCGAAAAGATAATCCGCTGGTCGCATTAAAATTCTGTTGCAACGCAAACGAATAAATCCCGGGCGTTATTCAGGTCCGGTTTGCAGCGGGTTGCCTGCAATTCCCATGGCACAAACGCGCGCTCGCGGAAGCCTGAATTACGGTTTGTCAACTAAGGTTAATACGGTGTTAACAGGTTATTGACGCAGTGCGCAAATCAGTTTAACCACCCACTTAGTCTTCGATTTCCCCTTTTCGTATTGCGTACAAACATCACCGAAACAGCGGTGAATGGAGGTTTGTATGAGCCGAGTTTCATCGGTTACCGATACGTCTTACGCGTATCTCGCGACATTGTCGCGGTTGGACACAAATGGCGACGGCGTCTTGAGCCGTGGCGAGCGTGCCGCTGAAGAAAAGCCTGGCATCCTCAAGCAATTGGGCGATGAGGATAGTAGCATTCAGGAGTTCGCGCCGAAGCTTTCCGACGGCGTGCTTTCATTCATGATGGCCTCCCGCGAGACAGGAAGTGTGAATTTTCATCCGCAAGCCCAGCAGAGCGCATCTTACGACCTGTATAAGAGCACCTACGGTCAATATGATCTCGATACAGTCGCCTGATCGCGTGTGCATGGATCTTCAAAGCTGGCCGCAGTGGCCGGCTTTTTCTTTGCAACCGATTCGGGAACAGCTTCGCGCCTGACACGTTGGAAACCCACATGCCAAGGAAGGAAGCTCGAATGAAAACGGCCATATCGATTTTCGCTTTGGGGTTTATGGTGGTTTCTTCAAGTGCCACAGCTCAGGATAAGCAAACGGCAGTTGCGGATTTCGTCGGCAGTGACGGTAAAGCTGACGGTCGAGCGACTTTGACGGCTACCGCAAGCGGCGGAGTGCTAATCGAAGTCGAGGTATCCGGCCTTCCTGCAAACAAGTGGCTTGCGATCCATATCCACGATACTGGCAATTGCGACGCGTCCCAGCGTCATGATTCTGCTGGGGAGCACTTTAATCCGGCGAAGGCCGAGCACGGTCTGCTGGCGGCAAAGGGTCCGCATGCCGGCGATATGCCCAACCAGTATGTCGGACAAGACGGTGTTCTGCGGGCGCAAATCTTCGACAAGATGGTGACGCTTGACGGCAAGACAGACGGCATTCGTGGTCGAGCGCTGATCGTTCATTCCAACTCCGATGACTATCGGAGCCAGCCGGCAGGAGATTCCGGTGAGCGTCTCGCATGCGCTGTCATCAAGTAAATCGTTCCGGGCTGGTGTGTCAGTGATAGTAGTATCTCTCTGTGTACCACTGGCTTGATGCCATGGGTTTATCGTGGGCAACCCATTGTCCGGCGCTGCTGGTTTCGAGGTGGTCCGCGGTTGCTTGATCCTCCAGGCCGACGAATATGATGTTCGTGTTTTCCCGCAGCAGCGGATCGGCACCGAAGCCCATGCGACCGTCGTCCGCCATATGAAGAAGGCTCATCCTGACGTAGAAGAACTCAGGCCGAAAATCTGCGGCGCTTTCTTCACTGAAAGCATGCGCAACGTCGATGACGGATTTCTGGGGGCCGTTGTAGACAGTAATTGCCTCGTTGAGGCCGAACGTCGCCCCGTAGAGTGCGATCGAATGCGTCGGAACCGGCGTTGCGACGCCAGTGACTAGGTCCATCTGCTGGCCGAAGGAGTTCCGTTTCTCGATCTCCATGCCGCCTCGAAAGAAATAAGAGAATCGATCGCGTGTAATGTAGATGGCTTGCCATCGAAATCGCGCATATTCATTAGACGAGCTTGTCAGGCTCTTGAGAGTAGCCAGACACCTTACAAACGTATCGCGATAGTTCTGCAGCGACATCGATCAACCTCCTGTAGGGGTTAACCGATGTCGACTCAAAACGTTCCGGCGGCAGACCCTTCGACTTCCAAAGAAAACGGCGCGTTTCCGTCCGCGTCGGCTCCCCTGCCGTTAGAGCGTACGGCGTCGACCAATCGCCCTCGGCGGTCAAGCATGTCGTCACCGATTTGCACCAGCCGTGCATTCGGCGTGGCATAGGGCGACGCTGCGCGAAGCCGGCGCGCGAGAACCTCATCGCTTTGCTCGGGCGACAGGGAGAGGGCAGCAATCAGAGCGGCGGCAGGCGAACGGGAGACGCCCATCCAGCAGTGGATGAGGAGAGGTGCATTACGATCCCAGCCTCGCGCGAAATCGATGATCTCCCGCACGTGGTTTTCATCGGGCGCCACGAGGTTGCCGGTTCCCTTGAAGGCGATGTCGTTCATGGTGAGCAGCAGGTGCCGGTCCGGCTGGATCACTGCGGGCCGGTGAAAGGTATGCTCCTTCGCCATCAGGCTTATCATTTCCCGCGCGCCATGCCTGACCGCCATCTCGGCGATCCGAGCAAGTGGAGCGACAACGATGACAGTCATGCCCTGCTGCTCCGCATAGCCTCGATTGCCTCGAAACGGTCGCAGAAGAGCCGCTGGGCCTCGATCGCCGGGAGCGGCGTCATCAGAAGCATATCTTTTGTGATCCCGCGTGGCTGGCCAAAGAATTTCTGCGCCTCCGAGGAGGTGAAGCCGGCGAGTTGAGTTGCTTCGAAATAGGCGGCGATCGTGTCGGCCTTCTTTATCTTGTCCTTGAGTTCACGCGTTGGGTGAGGGGGGAGCCCGAAGCGAAGGTGTATGGCAGCTTCCAGCCGCTTTTCGACGGCTTTGTACCCGCCGCCGACGACCGACTTGAAAGGTGAAATCATGTCGCCGATTACATACTCCGGAGCGTCGTGCAGAAGTGCCATCAGGCATTGTTCGGCTGTCGTCTCGTTGAGACGGCGAAAGATATCCTCGACGACAAGGCAGTGCTGCGCAACGGAGAAGGCGTGATCTCCCGAGGTTTGCCCGTTCCAGCGCGCAACGCGGGCAAGCCCATGCGCGATATCGCTCATCTCGACGTCGAGCGGAGATGGGTCGAGCAGATCAAGCCGGCGGCCCGAGAGCATCCGTTGCCACGCGCGCGGCGCCTTTGTGGTCACGCGCTGGCCTCGTCCGCTGATGACGGGAATGTCAGTCCTGTCCACGCCGGCAGTTCGACCGCGACAGACGTTTCTCCCGCCAATAAAGGTGTGCCTGTCGCCATGGCCTCGCCGGCGCGGTCGATGCGAACGATCGCAAGGCCGGTCTTTCCTGTGACCGAGCCAAGAGTGCCAACCGGTTTGCCCGCCGCAGTAATCTCCGTCCCGGAAGGTGGCAGTGCGGTCTCGGCCTTCACGATGACCACGCGGCGGCGAGCCGTTCCACGGTGCTGCATTCGCGAAACAACCTCCTGACCGACATAGCAACCCTTCCTGAAGGAAAGGCCGCCGTTGATATCCATCAGGACATCGTGCGGGAAGGCGTCTTGCAGGGCGTAGTCCCGCCCGGACACGGCTATCCCGTTCGCCGTTCGCAACGCATCGTAAGCTTCGAGATCATCAGTGCCGTGCTCTCCCGCTTTCCGGACAAGCCCGATGCCGGCCTTGGCAAAGCGACTATCGGTCGGCCCCTCGATCGCTGGCTCCCAGGATACGGTTACCCCTTCGCCGGCGGCTGACAGGTCGACAGCAGCTCTGAGCTTATACATCGTCAGCCGCTTGAGCAGTGCGTCTCGCTGGCTGTCGTCGGTCTCGATGACGAATGCGTCGCCATCACGCCAGATCATGAAATCGAACAGGATTTTGCCTTGCGGCGTGAGCAGTGCGCCGGGCCGCGTCTCTTCGGCGCCCAACGCCGCGATGTCGGTCGTGATCAGGTTCTGCAGGAAGGATTGAGCTTCTGATCCGCTGACCCGGATGAGCGAGCGGTTCTTCAGAAATACGGCTGGCATGGCGGCACCTGTCGCGTTCGTTGTCGCTCAGAAGTATGTCTTCACTGGACGGATCGCAAGCCTTAGTCGCCGGCGGTGAAGTACTTCCACTTGCCGTCTGGGGTAATGCCCACGCGATAGAAATTGTAGCCGCCGAACTCCTGCATGTCGGCAAGGTCGCCTGCTGTAACAATGCGCAGCAGTTCGACGCGCTCCGGAGGCGTCAGCGCCTTCAGATCCTTCTCCGCGAAGTACGGCCAGACGTACATTTCGTCGGGAGTGCCCTGGCCGATGTGCACGAAACCGGTCGAAATGACGTCGAGCATGATCGCCAGTATCTCATCGCCCTCTGGATCGCCCGAGAGGTCCTTGAGTGTGCTGATCGGGTCATCGGTCGGCTCTCCGACCGTTACCTGCGTCTGACCTGCGCCCGTGCCAAGCAGGGGACGCAAGCGCTCAAGATCGCCCGAGGCAGCGGCCTCGACGATCTGTTCGCGCATCTTGCGAACGGGCTCAGGAACCTTGCTGATATCGTAAATGACCTCGACCGGCTTCGCGCCATCCTGGGCGCCGGGTGTCCTGTCGCCACTCTGGCTAGCTGGAGTGCTGACCAAAGGGTCCGGCATCGGAACGCCGGGTGCGGTGGGCGATGTTGCAGGCTGTTCGCCGTTTTGGCCGGGGGCGCCTTGATCGGCTTGCCCAGGAGTCTTTTGCAGCTCGGAAAGTGCCAGGGCTGAGGTCCCGGTCAGAAGGCTGCTGGCGCTAAGGCCAATTGCAAGCAAAAGCGGCACGATTACAGGCCGCGAAGCATTGTCCCTAGCGGTATGCATGAAACTCTCTGTGATCGTTATTGCAGGGTGCGGTTCGGAGAAAACTCGCCGGCAAGCATCCGCTCGCGCAAGGAATCCAACAAGGCCTCGGCGCTGTTTTCGCCATGCAGGCGAATGGTTTCGCGGAGCGCATGGATGATCGCTGTATCGGCAATAATCTCGGGTTCGATCCCGTCTGCCATGCCGTCGGCCCAGGCTTCGTTATGGTACTCCAAGGCCGCCTGAGTCTTCTCATGAACGATCATGTCGTCGATATCATTGAGGCTTGGTTCCATTGTCTTTCCTCAAACTGCATGCCTTACTGCCTAGTTAACAACCTTATCAGCCTTTTCCCAAAACGACACGGCCGGGTGCGAAAAGAGGTTAATTAACCGTTAATTTCCGAACCGTGACGTAATTTCTGTGGCAAGTGTTGCGCCTTCGGCACGGTATCGCTCTTCTGCCACGATGGCTGCCTGCGTGCAATCCGTATAAACCGACGCGAATGTGCGATAGCCCCGATTGAACGCCGCAGTCAGCTGCTCCTTGCGTTTTTGTTCGTCTTTGGCTTCCGAATCCAGCAGTTGTTGCATCCGGTTTCGCCATTCTCCGCTGTCTTCCGCCTTGCACAGGCTTCTCAGGTAGTGAACCGACCCCAACACTTCAGCAAGCCGTGAGAGCTTGTCGTCGTAGGGCACGGTGACCGTTTTTGGCGCATTCTCTTCCGGCAACAGTGTCGGCGTCGGGCCCTGTGCCCACGTGGGGGCGGGTAGGGCGGCGGTTGCGCACAATGCAAGAAACAGGAACACGCATCGAACGGGAATCATGTTCATAGTTGATACTCTGACGGTGACCGGAACAAGGCGCATGCACGAGTTTCCACCTGCTTATTCGCTGCTGGCGGCCAGGCGCTCGACGCATTCCAGCACGCTTTGAGGGGTTGGCAATCGGCGGATCTCTTCGAGGGTGAACCAGCCTAGGTCGGCAGCGTCGTCGGCCGCGATGGCGACAGTTTCCTCGTCGGCCTCGACGCGAAACACCGAAAGCAGGAAATGGCTCACGACCGCTCCGTCGGCTGAGTGCGTCTTCAGATCGTATGTTGCGAAGGGTCTGGGGCTGTGTGCCCTGATCCCGGTCTCCTCCTCGAATTCACGCAGCGCGGTGGCCGCGGGTGCCTCGCCGGGCTCGGCCCGTCCTCCCGGAAAGGCATACATGTCAGCCGACGGCGGATTGCGCCGAAGTACGAGAAGGAACCGGTCGCCGCGCTGAAGAATGGCGGAGGATGCCGCCTTCGGAGTGGAAGTCATGGAAATCCGCATCGATTGGTGGTGCTGTACTTGGCGCATCCGACATTCCGCCGGATATTGAATCCGGCGATTCGAAGGAGCTCCCTTGACTTATATCATCTATGCCGCAGCAGCTGTTTTCGAGATTGCGGGTTGCTTTGCTTTTTGGGCGTGGCTGAAAATGGCAAAGCCGGTTTGGTGGCTCGCGCCGGGCATGGTGTTTCTTGGGCTGTTTGCGTGGCTCCTTACGTTTGTGCCGAGCGAGGCCGCCGGCCGCACGTTTGCCGCCTATGGCGGCATCTACATCGTTGCCTCGCTGATGTGGCTGTGGCTCGTCGAGAGCCGGGTGCCCGACCGCTGGGACATCGGTGGTGCGGTCGTTTGCCTTTGTGGAACTGCAATCATCCTGTTCGCGCCGCGCGGATGAGTGAGTCTTGACCGTAGTGGGTCTGAGTGCAAAGACATCTTCATGTGTGGACGCTATGCGCTGACGATTTCTCCCGAAGAGCTCAAGGAAATCCTGGGGATCATGGATCTCGAGGATTTTCCCGCGCGTTACAACATTGCCCCGACCCAGCCCATTCTGGTCGTCGTATCAGATGAAACGAGGGAAAAAGGCAGCAATCTTCCCGAGCGGCGTGCGGTGCTGGTACGCTGGGGCTTCACGCCCGGCTGGGTGAAAGATCCGAAACAATTCCCGCTTCTGATCAACGCCCGCGCCGAAACGGCGATCGGCAAGGCATCGTTTCGGGCCGCCATGCGCCATCGGCGCGTGCTCGTGCCTGCCTCCGGCTTCTACGAATGGCATCGTCCTAGCAAGGAGAGTGGCGAGAAGTCCCAGGCCTATTGGATCAAGCCGCGCCACGGCGGTGTCGTTGCCTTCGCCGGCTTGATGGAAACATGGTCTTCGGCTGATGGTTCGGAAGTCGATACCGGTGCAATCCTGACCACCGCCGCAAACGTTTCCATTGCGCCGATCCACGACCGGATGCCGGTGGTGATCAAGCCTGAGGATTTTTCGCGCTGGTTGGACTGCAAGACGCAGGAACCGCGCGATGTTGCAGATCTCATGAAGCCCGTGGAAGAGGATTTCTTCGAGGCAATCCCAGTCTCCGACAAGGTCAACAAGGTGGCCAACATGGGGGCCGATCTTCAGGAAAGGGTGGCCGTCGAAAAACCGCTACCGCCGCCTGAAAAGAAAAAGCCGGATGACGGCCAGTTGAGCTTCTTCTAGTCCGTTAATCCCACCGCATCATCCCCGGAAAATGACATGATCTCCATCTCGGCCGCTCTCGCAGGCTTCTTTCTTGGTGCCTCGCTTATCATCGCAATCGGCGCACAGAACGCATTCATTCTTCGCCAGGGGCTTTTGCGCTCGCACGTCTTCGTTCTATGCCTGATCTGCGCTTTGTCGGATGCCTTGTTGATTGCTGCCGGCGTCGCAGGCCTTGGAACGCTCGTCTCCCGCTCGCCGACGCTCATCTCACTGGTGACGATCGGGGGCGCGATCTTCCTCGGAACCTATGCGGCAATGGCATTCCGCCGCGCCATCCACCCCGGTGCCATGCAGACGGGTTCTCCAAAGGCGCTCGGCCTGAAGGCCGCGGTGGCGACCTGCCTGGCCTTTACCTTCCTGAACCCGCATGTCTATCTCGACACGGTTGTTCTGCTCGGCAGCCTGTCTGCCGCCTACAGTGGTGCAGACCGATTGGCCTATGGCCTCGGGGCGGCAACCGCATCCTTCGTCTGGTTCTTTGGATTGGGCTACGGCGCCCGCCTGTTGCAGCCGGTCTTCGCAAAACCCGCTGCTTGGCGGGTTCTCGACGTCATCATCGGCATTGTCATGGCGCTGCTGGCGGCGAGCCTGCTCATTCGGTTCTTCACGTCAGCCTAAACTTCCTGCATGCCGCCGAGCAACGCCCCTCGAGGCTGTCGCTGTGCGTGGCTTATCGACGTGTATCGTAGCAATTCGGCTCAACCCAATCGCGCGTCATGACAACGCGCGTTGGATTTTCAGTGGCGCATGGAAGCAAAAAGGCCGGTTGGCGCATCGGCTTCACCAGCCGTGATAGCAGTATCGACCCTAGGCAGGCTTCTTGACGAGCGGTGGCTTGCTCTTGAGCATTAGGGCTGCCGCAAGGACGGCCTTCAGGCCGAGCGGGCGGTAGTTGGCGCTGAGGTCGGACTTTGCCGGCTGTTCGACGCTCGTCTTCTTCGGGGTCACAATACTCTCCTCACGTGTGCTGTCCCTAGACTCTTATATTTATTGCTCTTTTGCCTGTAATAGCGACAAAATCGAGGCGCCGCATATCAGGAATTATGTATCCAATGCATAATTCGCGAGGCTTGAGTCAGGCATTCGTCCGGAAGGAGAGCCGGAGATATCAGATGTGGCGACCGATATCGTCCTCACCGACGCCGGGTTCTTCAATCGTCAGCGTCCCGTACTTCCGCTTCCATTTATGGGCGCCGAATGGCAGCGTGAGAAGGTAGATAACCGCGGTCACGGCCATGACTTCCCAGGTGAAGCTCGACAGCATCGCCACGTAAAGAACGACGCCGAGCATCACTGGCAGCACCAGATCGCGCCGCAGCCTGCTGCCCTCCGACTTGCCGGACCAGACGGGCAAGCGGCTGATAAGCAGGCACGCGATCACAACCGTGTAGACGGACGAGAGATAGGCGAAAGTACGATCTGTCGTGAGGCCGAGGAAGCCGAGATAGACGGGTAGGAGCACCAGCATCGCGCCGGCTGGCGCTGGTACGCCGACGAAATATTCCGACTGCCACGTTGCCTTGTTCTCGCGTTCGGCCATGACGTTAAAGCGAGCAAGCCGAAGGCCCGCCGCGATGCAATAGATCAGAGCGGCCATCCAGCCGATCGAGCGAGCCTGATCCAGCGCAAAGACATAGACAACGAGTGCGGGCGCGACGCCGAAATTCACGATGTCGGCCAGCGAATCCATCTGCGCCCCGAACTTCGAGGTCGCCTTCATCAGGCGTGCAACGCGTCCATCGATCCCGTCGAGGAATGCGGCGAGAAGGACCATGCCGACCGCAAGTTCATACCGGTTCTCGAAGGCGAGGCGGATGCCGGTGAGGCCGGCGCAGATCGCCAGAATCGTGATCAGGTTGGGGATGATCAGGCGAAGCGGGATCTCGCGAAGCCGCGGCCCTCGGCCGGAATCGTCGGCAGGGCCGTTGGGTTCGAAGGGCGGGAAGGGCGTTTCCATGTCGCTCTCCAGTGCTTGTTTAGCTTCGGCGGCTGACGACCGGACCCTTGGAGGAGCCGAATTCTGCGAGCACGGTCTCGCCTGCGATCGCGGTCTGGCCAAGTGTCACCCGGGGTGCCGCGCCTGCCGGCAGAAATACGTCAAGGCGCGAGCCGAAGCGAATCAGGCCAAAGCGCTCGCCGGCGTCGAGAGGCTCGTTCGGGTTCGCCCAGCACAGGATCCGCCGTGCAACAAGCCCGGCTATCTGAACGACACCGATCTGGCCATGCTTGGTTTCGATCACGAGGCCATTTCGCTCGTTGTCCTCGCTTGCCTTGTCGAGTTCGGCATTCACGAAACTGCCAGACCGGTAGTTGACGCTGACGATCCGTCCGCGCACCGGGGAGCGGTTTACGTGGCAGTTGAAGACATTCATGAACACCGAGATGCGAAGCATCGGCTCGCTGCCGAGGTTGAGTTCGGCGGGCGGAACGACCATCTGGACCGAGGATACCTTGCCATCGGCCGGCGAGATGACGAGATCGTCATCCTGAGGCGTCATTCTTTCAGGGTCGCGGAAGAAATAGGCGCACCACAGCGTCAGGATCAACCCGATCCAGAACAGTGGCTCGAAGATCCAGCCGAGGATCAGCGAGGCGACAAAGAAAGCGGCGATGAAGGGGTACCCTTCCTTGTGCACCGGAACGATCGTGTTGCGTACCGTATTGAACAAGCTCATTTATACCGCTCTCCTAGCGTTCTTTTCTTTCCGCTGGTTACAGGGAAACCGCAGGCGGGGCAATGCTGCGGCTTCTTGACTCACATTTATGACAGGCTTCTGAACAGCAAAGCGGACGGATTGCCGCTCATTTCGGCTAGTTTGCGGGCGCAAGTCTGTTCACGACGCCCATATCGTCGTTGTCGCGGACCTGCTTCAGATGCTCTTCCGCCTGCGTAGCTTCGCGCTGGCGGTTCCACATCGAGGCATAGAGACCGTTCTTATGAAGAAGCTCGGCGTGGGTGCCGCGCTCAGCGATCTCGCCGCTTTTCAGAACGATGATCTCGTCTGCGCCGATCACTGTGGAAAGGCGGTGGGCGATGACCAGCGTCGTGCGGTTTTTCGATACGACGTCGAGTGCCGTCTGGATGTCCCGCTCGGTGGTGGTGTCGAGGGCAGACGTGGCTTCGTCGAGGATGAGGATCGGCGGCGCCTTCAGGATCGTGCGCGCAATCGCCACGCGCTGCTTCTCGCCGCCGGATAGCTTCAGGCCGCGCTCACCGACCTTGGTGTCGAAGCCTTCTGGCAGCAGATCGATGAAGTGGGCGATCTGCGCGATCTCGGCTGCCGTCTTCACCTCGGCGTCGCTTGCGGAGGGGCGCCCGTAGCGGATGTTGTAGGCGACCGTGTCATTGAAAAGGACCGTGTCCTGCGGGACCATGCCGATCGCCGTGCGCAAGCTCTTCTGCGTGACCGTCCTTATGTCCTGGCCGTCGACGGATACCGAGCCGCTCTGAATGTCGTAGAAGCGGTAGAGCAGGCGCGACAGCGTCGACTTCCCGGCGCCGGAGGGACCAACGACTGCGACGGTTTTGCCTGCGGGCACGTCAAAGGAAATGCCCTTGAGGATCGGTCTAGCCGGGTCATAGGAAAAATGGACGTCCTTGAAGGAGATCGCGCCTTGCTCGATATCGAGAGGTGCTGCGTCAGGCGCGTCTTTCACTTCCGCCTTGACTTCGAGGAGATCGAACATCTGCTCGATGTCAGTCAGGCCCTGACGAATTTCGCGGTAGACGAAACCGATAAAATTCAACGGGACGGAAAGCTGCAGCAGCATGGCATTGACGAAGACGAAATCGCCGACGGTTTGCTCGCCGCGCTGGACGGCAAGAGCTGACAGGATCAACATCACGGTTGTTCCCAGGCCGAAGATCACGCCCTGGCCGAAGTTCAGCCAGCCGAGCGAGGTCCAGACATCCGTCGCCGCCTTTTCATAGCGTTCCATGGATCGATCGAAGCGCTTCGCTTCCATCTCCTCGTTGCCGAAGTACTTGACCGTCTCGAAGTTGAGGAGCGAGTCGATCGCCTTTGTATTGGCGTCCGTGTCGCTGTCGTTCATCGTCCGGCGGATGGCGATACGCCAGTCGCTGGCGCGGATCGTGAACCAGATGTAGGCCCAGACCGTGAACGCGGTGACGGCCAGGTAGGAAAACCCGTAGCCCCACCAGAAGATAATGGCTGTCAGCAGGAACTCGATCAGCGTCGGAACGGAATTGAGGATCGTGAAGCGCACGATCGTCTCGATCCCCTTCGTGCCGCGCTCGATGATGCGCGAAAGCCCGCCAGTCTTGCGCTCGAGATGAAAGCGCAGCGACAGTTCGTGCATATGCACGAAGGTCTTGTAGGCGAGTTGTCGGACAGCGTGCTGCCCGACGCTGGCAAAAAGGGCGTCGCGCAGCTGGTTCAGGCCGAGTTGGATGAGGCGGGTGAGATTGTAGGCAATCACCAGTGCGGTTGCGCCGACAAGCAGGTCCGGCAGCTTGCCGGCCAGATCCAGCTTGCCGTTCAGAGCATCCGTGGCCCACTTGAAGAAGTAGGGGACGAGCAACAGCACAAACTTGGAGATCAGCAGGAAGACGGTCGCCCATACGACTCGCATCTTGAGATCCGTACGGCCGGCTGGCCACATGTACGGCCAGAGGTTGAGAAGAGTCCGCAGCAGGTTGGAGTCAGAGACTGTCTTGTCGTTTGCCATGCGAATCTCCCGCCGAAAGGCGCTGATGGCGCTGCGCTGCCGACAAAATTGCGAGCGGCGGAAATACCGAAAAGGGCCTCGCCGGACATGATCGTCGTCACCGCTAGATAGGGGTCGGCGGGAGCAATACACAGATTGGCACTATAGGAAAAGAGCGGCCGGACATGATCTCTGTCCGGCCGCTCCAATAGTGCATGATTGCCTCAGAGATGCTCGCGGGACATCCGCTTGCGATGAAGCTCTTCCGCATTCGGCAGCGCGTCCTTGGGCAGGCCGAAAATCTGTCCAGGCAAGATGCGGTCAGGATTCGTGATCTTGTCTTCATTGGCGACGTAGATCGTCGTGTAGCGAACGCCCGCACCGTAGATGCGCCGCGATATCTGCCAGAGCGTATCGCCACGGCGGATGATCACAGTCTCATTGCTCGGCGCTAGCGGTGCCTGCTCGATTGTCGTCGGACCATTTTGGTTCGCCGCAATTTCGCTTGTCGCAGCTGCGTCGGGCGTGGCGGGCGCCGTAAACTGGGCAATTTCAGAGCCGAGGTTACCGAGCGCATCGCCAACGGACTTCGCATCCTTTGGCAGCGCCTGCAATGTCTTCAGGGCGCCGGCGGCGGTCTGCGCTGCGGCTGAAGCCTGCTCCTTGAATTCGGCG
Source organism: Rhizobium cauense (assembly GCF_019511525.1). Classification (GTDB taxonomy): domain Bacteria; phylum Pseudomonadota; class Alphaproteobacteria; order Rhizobiales; family Rhizobiaceae; genus Rhizobium; species Rhizobium cauense. Next base: position 167,899 of record NZ_JAEUAT010000002.1, read on the forward strand.
GTCGCGTCGGCTGCCGCGCGGAAGTCCACGATAGCACGCAGGGCGAACTCGTTGGCGGAGCGGGCTGCGGCAAGCTGTTCCGCACCGGGTGTCTTGCCATCGGCAAAGAGCCCGTTCAGCAGTGCAAATGCCTTGGCTGCATCATTTTTCAGCTTTCCAAGCGCACTTTCATCGAGTGGCACCATTGCCGCCGCGTCTCCGGTCTTGGAGGCAGCCCCCTGTGCCGCAACCGTTACCTGGTTCCCTTCCGGGCGGTTGAAGTTCACGGATGCACGAACGGCGACCTTGCCGGCGTCATCAAGCACGTCGACGCGAATCTTGTGATCGCCGACTGCAAGCGGCATCACGCCGTCGATGACGAAGTGACCATCAGGCCCGGCCTTCGACTTGCCGATCAGTTTTTCATCGGCATAGGCAACGACTGACGCCGATGGTTTGGCAGTGCCTGCGACAAAGATCTTGTCGCCTTCAATCTCCACGGCGTTGACCATCACATCGGCGTTCGTAGCAGCACCAGATGGCACACCGTTTGCTGCGCTTGCCGCGTCGCTCGAGGCCTTTGCCTGATCCGTTTGAGCTCCAGACTGATCCAAAGAGGCGGCAGCGCCATTTGCGGCAACCTGTGTGTCTGGCTTGGGTGCCGTAATAATGCGGCTGGCTTTGCCAGGCTTGGAAACCATTGCCAGCAATTCGGCGGGCTTGCCGTCCTTCGGCACGGACACAGTCGCGACCTCTTCCGATGTCGAGGCCTTGCCATCCTTGCCGGTGGCCCGCAGAACGAGCTGGTGATCGCCGGGCGCGAGGGGGGTGTCGAGCACCGCAACAAAGTCGCCGGTCGGACCGACGTCCGTCGTGGTCACGACCTTGTCCCCGTCCAGAATTTCAAGCTTGCTGTTCGGTTCGGCCGAGCCGGCAATCACGGTGGAACCATCCGGTTCAACTCTCAGCACGTCGAAGGTCGGGAGATTGCTGGCACTCTCCGCAGGGGCGGCAGCCGGTGCGGGTTGGCCAGCGGATGTCGGCTCAGGCGAGCCCGTTAGCGCTGCCTCCGCCTTCGCGATCGCGGCTGCCGCATCGGCAGTATTCTCCGGCAACGCCTTGATTATTGTCAGGGCCTTGGCTGCGCCATCCTTGATCTTGCTCGCGGCAGCCACCGTGACTGGGTTGCTGCCGTCCGGGATCGCAAAATCAGCGAGCGTTTGAAGAGACGTCGTGGCCTTGGATTTGGCTGCCTCGAAAACTTCCTGAACCGGACCCTTGCCGTCTGCAAAGAGCGCCTTAAGTTCCGAAATGGATTGGCCCGCCTCTGAAGCAAGGCGACCGACTTTCTGGGTCGTTTCAGCATCGTCGGGGGTAGAGGGGCGTGAAGTCTTTGCGGATTCGGTGACCGTCTTCTTCACTTCGGAGCCGGCCTGATTGATTGCGTCACCAACTTTGGCGGCGTCTCCGCCGATGCGGGGCATGACGAAAAAGACCATCAAAAGAATTGCGACTACAAGCACTGCAAGGGCCAGCAAGCCGGCACGGTTTCTCATCATCACGTCTCCCCAGGCGGCAATCTTGCCGGACTTCCTAAAATTGCTAGCGATTCCCGCTGCTTTGCACAAGCAGTCAAAGTAGCCAGGAAAATGTAAGACGCAGGTTTTCCGTCATTTTTCTTGACTGGAGGCAGAGAGAATAGTTGTTTGCCCCTATGACAGATCAATCTCATTCCATTCGCTCCATCTGTGTTTACTGCGGCTCGCGACCGGGCAGCGATCCTCGCCACATGGCGGCGGGCCGTGCGCTGGGTAAGGAAATCGCCGAATATGGCCTGCGCCTCATCTATGGTGGAGGCACCAAGGGCATCATGGGGGCTGTGGCGAGCGGTGTGCTTTCGCACGGTGGTCAGGTAACCGGAATCATCCCCGAGTTCCTGATCGACATGGAGGCTACGCGCCATTCCCTCGGCCAGCTCAATGAACTGATTGTAACGCCGGATATGCATACGCGCAAACACACGATGTTTGAGCGCTCCGATGCATTCGTTGCCCTGCCTGGCGGTATCGGTACGCTGGAGGAGATCGTCGAGATCATGACCTGGGCACAGCTCGGCCGCCATGAAAAGCCGATGGTGTTTGCCAACATCAATGGCTTCTGGGATCCGATGATGGAACTTATGCGCCACATGACCGACGAGGGCTTCGTCCACACGGCGCACCGTGTCCAGCCGCTCGTCATCGACGATATATCCGAGATCATCCCCGGCATCATGGCGCAGGCGGCCGAGATCGCATCGCTCGATCGCGAGGGCGAGGATGCAGTGATCTCGAAGATGTAAAGGCCGGGCTTAGCGCGCCCGGCTCCCCTTGAACATTCCCCAGCTGTAGAGGAAGAGACCCGCCCAGATCAGCGGGAACGCAATCATGCGTGCCGTGCCGAGAGGCTCGTGAAACACGAAGATCGCAATCAGGAAGATCATCGTCGGCGCGATGTACTGCATGATACCGATCGTCGAAAGCCGCAGCAGCTTGGCGCCGTTGGCATAGATCATCAGCGGGACGGCGGTAACGACGCCGCATCCGAGCAGCAAGGCAGTATCTGCCCAACCTGTGCGATAGAAGTGTCCCGAGCCGCTGCCAAATTCGAGATAGAGAATGTAGAAGAACGCCGGGACGCTGAGGATCAGCACTTCGAGGAAGAAGCCCTGGTTCGGACCGAGCGGCAACGTCTTGCGAAACAATGCGTAGAGCCCCCAGGAGATCGTCAGCGTCAACGATACCCACGGAACGCCGCCACTGTCGAGAGCGAGTACGACAACCGCGAGGCCAGCAAGCGCAATAGCGCCGATTTGCAGCGGCTGCAGCCGCTCTTTCAGGACTGCGGCGCCAAGAAAAATGCTGAACAGCGGATTGATGAAATAGCCGAGTGCGGCATCGAGCGCGTGGCCAGCACCGATCGCCCAAACATAGGTGCCCCAGTTGATCGTAATGAGGGCTGCCGTGAGTGCCGCCATGGCCAGCATCCGCGGCGAGCGCAGGGCCGTGCGGATATCGTTCGTGCGTCCGAGAACGATCAGCACCAAACCCGCCAGGGGCAGGGACCAAAGAATGCGATGGGCAATTACCTCCGCCGGCGAAATGTGGGCGACGGCCTTCATGTAGATAGGCAGGAAACCCCACAGCAGGTAGGCGGTCAGCGCAAAGGCGAAGCCACGCGGACTGTCTTCGTTCTTGACAACAGGAGCGCTTGCATTGGCGGACATCGAGTGTTTCCATATTTGTTCTTGTTGTGGATGCGCTTAACCTAACGGGCGTGAATAGGCCAATTCATTTCGGTGAATGGATGGCGGCCATCGCGACGGTGAAGGAGATGGACGAACAGGCTCTCGCGAGCTGCCGCAGAGCATTTGCCTCCCGTCTGCTGACGAAGGAAGGCATTCAAAACGACGCGCTGTTGCACTCCTTTGCGACCGTCCCGCGCGAGCGCTTCCTGGGGCCGCCGCCATGGAAGATGGCGAGTTGGGGCGGCTACGTCGATATTCCTTCGAGAGATGCATCGGTCGTTTACCAGGATGCCCTGTTTGCACTTCAGCATGAACGGCACGTCAACAACGGCAGTCCGAGCTTGCACACACGGGGGATACATAGGCTCGCTCTCAGAAGAGGCGATAGGGTTTGTCATATTGGCGCCGGCAGCGGCTACTACACGGCGATCATGTCCCTGCTCGTCGGACAGGATGGTCGTGTCATCGCTGTCGAATTCGACGGAGATTTGGCGCGGCGCGCAGAGGATAACCTGCGACCCTATCCGAACGTTCAAGTCGTCCACGGCAACGGCATAGAATGGCCGCGCGATCCGACGGACGCCGTCTACGTGAACTTTGCGATCCATCGTCCGGCCGACGCCTGGGTGGAGCGTCTGAGGCCCGGGGGGCGATTGATCTTGCCAGTGGGCGTTCCCGACGTCGATGCGAAGGGGCCGACGGGCCTTGCCTCCTATGCCGGCTTCTTTCTGTTTCGCCGCGAAAAGCAGGGCTACTCAGCGGAATATCTCTGCCCGGTTGCATTTGTCTGGGCAGAGGCCGTAGCGGGTGGATTCGATAGCTACAGACGGCTCGAAACCGCCTTTAGCAGGGGCGGTGCCCACCGCATCGGCGCCCTGCGCTGGAAGACAGAGCGGCAGGGCGAGGAGTGGTATTCGGAGGCGGACTGGGGCCTCGCCTTCACTCCGTGAGCCTATTCCGCGGCGATCTTGCCGGCCAACTGCCTGTTCTTCATCAGCTTGTAGATCACCGAGTCCATCAGCGCCTGGAAGGACGCGTCGATGATGTTTTCCGATACGCCGACCGTCCACCAGCGAACGCCATCGCTGTCAGTGGACTCGATGAGGACGCGGGTGATGGCCTCGGTGCCGCCGTTGAGGATACGCACCTTGAAGTCTGCCAGAACCAGATCGTCTATCTCGTGCTGGTACTTGCCGAAGTCCTTGCGCAGTGCGAGGTCGAGCGCGTTGACCGGACCGTCGCCTTCGGCGACCGACATGATCGTCTGCCCGTCGATGGCAATTTTCACCACCGCTTCCGAGACGATCTTTACGCGGCCATGCGAATCGAAGCGGCGCTCCACCATGACGCGGAAGCCCTCGATCGAGAAGAATTCCGGGATGGTGCCGAGGGTGCGACGTGCGAGCAATTCGAAGCTCGCATCGGCGCCCTCATAGGCATAGCCCGATGCCTCACGCTCCTTGACCAGCGCGATCAGGCGGTCGAGCTTCGGATCGTCTTTCCCGACCTCGATGCCGCGCCGCTTCAGCGCGTTGATGAAGTTTGCCTTGCCACCCTGGTCGGAGACCATGACCTTGCGGAAATTGCCAACGCTTTCCGGTGTCACGTGTTCATAGGTGCGCGGATCCTTCAGCAGCGCCGAAGCATGGATTCCGGCCTTGGTGGCGAAGGCTGAGGCGCCGACATAGGGCATCTGATGATCCGGGGACCTGTTCAGAAGCTCGTCGAACGCATGCGAAAGGCGCGTCAGGTTGGTCAGCCGCTCGCTGTCGATCGATGTCTCGAAGCGATGTGCGTACGTTTCCTTGAGGGCGAGCGTCGGGATCAGCGTCACGAGGTTTGCGTTGCCGCAGCGCTCGCCGATCCCATTCAGCGTGCCCTGGATCTGGCGCACGCCTGCCTCGACGGCTGCCAGCGAGTTGGCAACTGCCTGGCCCGTATCGTTGTGCGCATGGATGCCAAGACAGTGGCCGGGAACGCCTGCAGCAATGAGCGCCTCAACGATCATCCGGATTTCGGGCGGCTGCGTGCCGCCATTGGTGTCACAGAGCACGACCCAGCGCGCGCCCGACTCATAGGCGGTTTTGGCGCAGGCGATGGCATAGTCGGGGTTCGCCTTGTAGCCGTCGAAGAAATGCTCGCAATCGACCATTGCTTCCTTGCCGGCAGCGACGGCGGCCTTGACGCTTTCGGCAATGCTCTCGAGGTTTTCCTCGTTGGTGCAGCCGAGCGCGACCTTCACATGATAGTCCCAGCTCTTGGCAACAAAACAGATCGCGTCACTTTCGGCTTGCAGCAGTCCCGCCAGGCCGGGATCGTTCGAGGCCGAAACACCGGCACGCTTCGTCATCCCGAAGGCAACGAAAGAGGCGCGGGACGTCCGTTTCTCCGCAAAGAAGGCGGTATCCGTCGGATTGGCGCCGGGATAGCCGCCTTCGACATAGTCGAGGCCGAATTCGTCCAGCATGCTCGCGATCGCAATCTTGTCCTCGACGGAGAAGTCGATGCCGGGCGTCTGCTGCCCGTCGCGGAGCGTCGTGTCGAAGAGGTAGATCTTTTCGCGTGTCATGATGGTCGTCCTGTCGGCCTTGCGGCTTGTTATTGCTTTCCGGCGAACTTGTCCGTGGCGCGGATAAGCTTGTCGAGGATGCCGGGCTCCGAGTAGGCGTGCCCGGCGCCTTCAATCAGGTGAAACTCGGCCGTCGGCCACGCCTTGTGCAGCAGCCAGGCATACCTGGCCGGGCAGGGCATGTCGTAGCGGCCATGCACGATGACACCGGGAATGTCCTTCAGCTTGTAGGCATCGCGCAGCAGCTGACCTTCGTCCATCCAGCCGGCATTGACGAAGAAGTGGTTCTCGATCCGGGCAAAGGCATAGGCGAAGTTCGCGTCCTCGAACTTGCCGCTCGTCGCCTTTTCCGGCAGCAGCGTAATCGTCTCGCCTTCCCAGATGCTCCACGCCTGCGCAGCTTCAAGGGCGACGGCCCTGTCGGCGCCGGTGAGCCGCCGATTGTAGGCAAGCATCATTTCATGCCGCTCTTCCGGAGGAATCGGTGCTATGAAGCGTTCCCATTTGTCGGGGAACATCTCCGACACGCCGAACTGATAGTACCAGGCGAGCTCGGCCTTGGTGAGCGTGTAGATACCGCGCACGACCAGCTCGGAAACGCGCTCCGGGTGGGTCTCGGCGTAAGCGAGAGCCAGCGTCGAACCCCACGAGCCGCCGAATACCTGCCACTTTTCGACGCCGGCCATCTCGCGCAGCCGCTCTATGTCGGCAACGAGGTGCCAGGTGGTGTTGGCATTGAGGTCGGCGTGAGGCGTGGACTTGCCGCAACCACGCTGGTCGAACAGCAGCACGTCGTAGAGAGCGGGATCGAACAGGCGGCGATGGCTCGGCGAGAAACCGCCTCCTGGTCCGCCATGCAGGAAGACTGCCGGCTTTGCACCTGGTGTGCCCGAACGCTCCCAATAGATCTTGTGGCCGTCACCGACGTCGAGGTGACCCGACGCATAGGCTTCGATTTCGGGATAGAGGGTACGGAGCACTTCAGTCATATTTTGACGCCTTCAGATGGCCAGATTGCAGTATCGTGATCGGGATGCTGGAAGGAGATAATCTTCTCCTGCTGCGAGTAGTAATCCGGGTCCTTGTGGAGAGGTTGGTCGAAGATCGTCTCGACCCAGGGAATGCGGGCGTCGTAGTTGACCTGGATCTGCGGTGAGAGATCGCTGCGATCGTCGAACGTGCCGATTGCCAGCTCAAGGCCGCCGGGGTGGCGGTACGTCATCGGCGTGCCGCAGTTCTTGCAGAAGCCCCGCTCGATATTGACGGAAGACTGAAAGTAGCTCGGCGCACCGCGCGTCCACTCCATGCCTTCATCGGGCGCGGTTACGAGCGCGGAGAAGAAACCGCCGAACTGTTTCTGGCACATGCGGCAGTGGCAGATCGAAGGGCGGCCGAGCTTGCCGCTGATGCGAAATCTGACTGCGCCGCACTGGCAGCCGCCGGTTCGAATAGGTTCGCTCATTTTGAGGCTCCGCTTGGCCAATGGGCCGTGTCGTGATCGGGATGTTGGTGATTGCTCGCGGCAATCGCGTTTTCACGCTCGGGCGTTTCCGGCTCCGACTCGACAGGCAGGGCATGGAGTTCATGAAACCAGCTCATCCTGCGTCCGGTGTTCGATTGCATCACCGGCTTGACGCTATCGGGATCGTCCAGTGAGCCGAGCACGATATTGACGAAGTCCGCATCCGGAACATCATAGAAAAGCGGTGTCCCACAATCGGCGCAAAAGCCGCGGCGAACGATATCGGACGAATGAAACCACTTCGGCTCGCCGCGCGTCAGCGCAAAATCCCGTCGTTTGGCAGCGGCCAGCGGCATGAAGTAGTTCCCGGCCGCTTTCTGGCACATTCGGCAATGGCAAAGGTGCGGATAGCCCAGTTCGCCAACGGCCCGGTAGCGAACCGCGCCGCATTGGCAACCTCCGCTCAGAGCCGCAACCGTTGTCACGAGTTCCTCTCCCCAGGCCAGGTGGTCGTGTCGTGATCCGGATGCTGGTAGGAGACGATGTCGAGCACGAAAGGTGCTGCCTCGGCATCCTCTTCGGTTTCGCGCGCAGGCAACTCATGCAGGTGATCGACGAAATCGATCTTGCGCTCCGTGCCGAACTGGATGACCGGCGGAAGTGCGGAAGGGTCGTCGAAAGCGCCTGCCGCGACCGCCATCCCATCCGGCGCCTCGTACGTCAGCGGTGTGCCGCAATCGGCACAGAAACCACGCTCGACTAGGTTAGAGGAACGAAAGCGCTTGCGTTCGCCACGCGTCCACTCGAATTCGGCACCGCGAACAGAAACCAGCGGCGCATAGTAGGCGCCGAAAGCCTTCTGGCACATGCGGCAATGACAGGTGGATGAATCCTTGAGCTCTCCGCGAACCCTGAAGCGGATCGCTCCGCACTGGCATCCGCCGGTGTAGGTGCTCATCTCTTCACCTCCCACTTGGTTACGCGTTCGCCGGTCGCCGGATCCTTGCCGTCCTTGAGCTGGATGCCTTCGGCCAACAGTGTGTCGCGGATCTTGTCTGCCTCGGCGAAGTTCTTCGCCTTGAGCAGCTCGAGCCGCGCCTTGACCCGCCGGTCGATCTCAATGGCAACCGCCTCGTCGATCTCCGCCATTTCGGGCAGGACGCCGAGCAACGCAGCACTGGCGGCAAATGTTGCACGGTCGCCGGACTGGGCAAGCGCATGCAATGCCTGGATTGCTGCCACTGTGTTGAGGTCGTCGGCCAAGGCATTGACGACGGCGGCGTCGGGCTGCGCACCCGCAGCATCCGCTGCGGGCCACTTGGCGAGCAGGCGTTCGGCTTCTTCGAGGCGCTTGATCGAGAAATCGATCGGCTCGCGGTAATGCGTCATCAGCATAGCAAGACGCAGCACATCGCCCGGCCACTGCCGGCCACCGAACTTCTCGGTGTGCAGCAATTCGTAGATGGTAACGAAGTTGCCTTCGGACTTCGACATCTTGCGGCCTTCGACCTGCAGGAAGCCGTTGTGCATCCAGACATTGGCCATGACCTTGGTACCATGAGCGCAACGCGACTGGGCGATCTCGTTCTCGTGGTGCGGGAAGATCAGGTCCAGGCCGCCGCCGTGAATATCGAAGACCTCGCCGAGGTAACGTTCGCTCATGGCCGAGCACTCGATGTGCCAGCCCGGGCGGCCACGGCCCCACGGGCTTTCCCAGCCAGGTTCACTGTCGCTGGAGAGCTTCCACAATACGAAGTCGCCGGGGTTCTTCTTGTGTGCGTCGACGGCGATGCGGGCGCCAGCCTGCTGTTCGTCGAGATTGCGCTTCGACAACTGGCCGTAATCGACCATCGATTTCGTGTCGAAGAGCACTTCGCCGGATGCCTGGTAGGCATGGCCGTTGGCGATCAGCTTTTCGATGATCTCGATCATCTTGCCAATATTGTCCGTGGCGCGGGGCTGAACCGAAGGCTCAAGGCAGCCGAGCGCCTTGGCGTCATCGAGGAACTGCTTCTCGGTCTTCTGCGTCACTGCGCGGATGGCGTCATTCAGCGGCAGACCGGGATAGTCACGCAGGGCACGCGCGTTGATCTTGTCGTCAACGTCGGTAATGTTGCGCGCATATGTGACGTGGTCGCCGCCATAGACATGGTTTAGCAACCGAAAGAGCACATCAAAGACAATGACCGGGCGCGCGTTACCGATGTGGGCGAAATCGTAGACGGTCGGACCGCAGACATACATGCGGACATTCTGCGGATCGATCGGCGCAAAGGCCATCTTTTCGCGCGTCAGCGTGTTGTAAAGCTTCAGTTCCGGCTTCTTAGTGTCTGGCGCGCCGGCCATGTCTACTCTCCCAAATGCAATGATCCGAAAAAACTCTACCACCGGCGGGCCGGGGCGTTTCTCATCTTGGACTTTTCAGGAGACGAAAACGGCCAGGCCAGCGAGCGCGCTAGCGAATAATCTTCCGGCAGATAATGCAGATAACCGTTTTCATGGCGGGTTTTATGGCGCGGGAACAGGGTTTGGTCAAGGGGGGTGAGGAGCAGTCCGGCGTAAGCCGGAGCAATCGATCCAGTGAATCGATTGCAGCGACGAACGCCCGAAGCACAAGCGAAGGGTCGGCCCGGTCCCATTCGCACGAGCCCCGCAAAATTCTGCTACAACGCACCAGGAAATGCGGAAGACCCCTGATGTGAAAACCCTCTATCGAACAATCCTCGGACTGGTGATTCTGGCTGTCGCGGTCGCATCCTATCTGGCATACGATCGCGCCATGGCACCATTCAATCCTCCGACGCTTGCCGACTATCCGATACAGGGCATCGACATCAGCCATCATCAGGGCGCGATAGACTGGCAGGCTCTGGCCCGTCAGCCGAAGGTCCGTTTCGCGATCATGAAGGCGACGGAGGGCGGCGACCACCGCGACACGAGCTTTACGGAAAACTGGAAGGCTGCGAAGGACGCCGGCATCGTGCGCGGTGCCTATCACTTCTTCACCTTCTGCCGCCCTGGCCGAGAACAGGCGCGTAATCTGATCCAGACGGTGCCGGTGGAAGCGGATGCGCTGCCGATCGCGATTGATCTCGAATTCACCGGCAACTGCGGCAAGGTGCCGACGGTTGACGAACTAAGCTTGGAAATCAAAGTGTTCTTCGACGAACTGAACGGCGCCTATCCAGGCAAGCCGATCTTCTACCTGAACCAGCAGTTCTTCGATCAGTATCTCAAGGGAAACGAGGCACGCTTTCCGGATCACTATCTCTGGCTGCGCAGCATCGCGCAGGAACCACGCCAGAACGATTGCCAGGATTGGTCAATCTGGCAGTTCGCCGACAATGGTACGTTGGACGGCATTCAAGGTCCCGTCGACCTCAACGCGCTCTGCCCGTCAGAAACAGGCTTCGCGCACCTGTTCCCGGCACTGGCCGCCAATTGACGCATACTTATTCCGGCAGGCGATAGTCGACCAGCTTGTTCTCACGGACGATGAAGAGCTTGCCAGTCTCGGTCACATCAGGACCAACCAAAGGCAGGATCGCCTTGGCGATCTCGGAGGGATGCGGCAGCGTCTCGGGATCTTCACCCGGAACGGCCTGGGCGCGCATGGCTGTGCGGGTTGCGCCCGGATCGACGCTGGTGATGCGAAGCGGCGTGCGCTGCGTTTCGCCGGCCCACGTGCGGGCAAGCGCCTCGACAGCAGCCTTCGACGCGGAGTAGGGACCCCAGAACGGGCGACACTTGTGCGCAGCACCGGACGAGAGGATGACAGCACGACCAGCCTCGGAGCGCGACAGCAGCGGATCGACCGAGCGGATCAGGCGCCACGTCGCGGTGACGTTGATGTTCATCACCTTCTCGAAGGTCTTCGCCTCGACATGGCCGATCGGCGAGATCACGCCGAGCACGCCGGCATTGGCGACGAGAATGTCGAGCTTGCCCCAGCGCTCGAAGATCGAGGCGCCCAGAGCGTCGATCGCGTTCATGTCCGCGAGATCGAACGGAACGAGGGTCGCCGAGCCGCCTGCGGCCTTGATCGCATCATCGAGATCCTCAAGACCACCAACCGTACGGGCGCAGGCAATCACATGCGCCCCGGCCTTTGCCAGTTCCAGCGCGGTGAAATAGCCGATGCCGCGGGATGCGCCGGTGACGAGCGCGATCTTGCCTTCAAGGTTGATAGTCATGGTCCCCCCGTAGCTGAAAAAGCAAGGGGCGCAATAAGCGCCCCTTGGTCAAATGTCAAAGCCACAATGGCTGTCAGCCGTTGGTCGCGAGCAAGGAAACCTTGCGTCCCATCGTTTCGCCTTCCTTGTCGAGGAGGCGGGTCGGGTAGTCACCCGTGAAGTAGTGGTCGGTAAACTGCGGGCGGGCATCGTTGCGATCCTCGCCGCCGACGGCGCGATAAAGGCCGTTGATCGACAGGAACTCCAGCGAGTCAGCGCCGATATATTTGCACATGGCTTCGAGGCTGTCGTACTGGTTGGCCAGCAGCTTCTCGCGATCAGGCGTGTCGATGCCGTAGAAATCGGGATAGTAGATCATCGGGCTTGCGACGCGCAGATGCACTTCCTTGGCGCCGGCATCGCGGATCATCTGCACGATCTTCAGCGATGTCGTGCCGCGCACGACCGAGTCATCGACGAGAACGACACGCTTGCCTTCGATCATCGCCCGGTTGGCGGAGTGCTTCAGCTTGACGCCGAAAGCGCGGATCTGCTGTGTCGGCTCGATGAAGGTACGGCCGACATAGTGGTTACGGATAATACCGTATTCGAACGGGATGCCGCTTTCCTGCGCGTAGCCGAGTGCAGCCGGTGTGCCGCCATCCGGAACGGGAACGACGACGTCAGCCTCGACGGGCGCTTCCTTGGCAAGGTTGATGCCCATGTTCTTGCGGGCGACGTAGACGCTGCGACCGCCGACGACCGAATCCGGGCGGGCGAAATAGACATACTCGAACAGGCAGAGGCGCTCGGGCTGGCCGTTGCCGGCCTTTCGTGCGTCGATCGAGATCGAACCATCAGGCTGGATCTCGCAGATGATGACTTCGCCGTTCTCGACGTCGCGGATGAACTTCGCGCCGATGATATCGAGTGCGCAGGTCTCCGAAGCGAAGATCGGCTTGCCGTCGAGTTCGCCCATGACGAGCGGGCGGATACCCGTGGGGTCGCGTGCCGCAATCAGCTTCGTGCGCGTCATGGCGAGCATCGAATAGCCGCCCTCCATCTGACGGATCGCATCGATGAAGCGGTCAGCGGTCGAGGTGTAGCGCGAGCGGGCGATGAGGTGGAGAACGACTTCGGTATCGGAGGTCGACTGACAGATGGCGCCACCGGCGATCAACTGGCGACGAAGCGTCAGGCCGTTCGTGAAGTTGCCGTTGTGGGCGATGGCGATGCCGCCAACTTCAAGCTCGGCGAAGAGCGGCTGCACGTTGCGGAGCGCGACTTCGCCTGTCGTGGAGTAGCGATTGTGGCCGATGGAGATATTGCCCGGCAGGCGGGCGAGGGTGGTTGGGTCCGTGTAGTGGTCTCCGACCAGGCCCATATGCCGTTCCGAGTGGAAGCGCAGACCGTCGAAGGAAACGATACCGGCTGCTTCCTGCCCGCGATGCTGAAGTGCATGCAGGCCGAGCGCGGTCAGGGTAGACGCATCGTCATGGCCAAGAATGCCGAAGACGCCGCATTCTTCGTGGAGGGTGTCTCCATCGAATTCGTCATTAAGCGTCAAGGAATGGGACTGGTTCATCGATGCGGGCCTTTGCTCTCACAAGAATGGATCGGCTTTCCATAGCATGACGCCGTGATCATGCGTTTTAAACGGCTGAGGCCCGACAGAGCGGATGCCCGGCCGGACCTTTATTCACGTTCCGCTCAGATGGCAATTGCCAGGTGGCGGGTCAAGCTGTTGAACACTGCGTCAATTAGACGGCTGCTGTGCACCGGTTGCAGGGGCGGGCGCTGCATCTTCAGCGGGCGCCGCCTGGTCGGATGCCGCCGGCGCGTCGCCGCTCTCAGTATTGCCGCCCTGCGGCTGAATTTTGTCCATCACGCTCGCTCGCACCATCTGCGCGAATTCCGCCGGCAGTACGGACTGCAACTTGACGACCATCGAGTCCAGGAACGGCTTCGACTTGGCGTTGTTCACCCAGGCCGGGCGGTGATCCACGTCCACGAGCCAGTTCCAGAAGGCGACGGCGACGACGAGAAGAAGTATGCCCCTAGCCGCGCCGAAGAGAAAGCCCAAAGTGCGGTCCAGCGCGCCGATCCGGCTGTCGATGATGAAGTCCGCGATCTTCATGGTGATGAAGGAGATTACGATCAGCGCGATCAGGAACACCACCGCGGCTGAACCCACGAGCGCGATGCGGTCGTCATCCGTGTACTTCTTCGCGTAGGGGACCAGGTATGGATAGAAATAGTATGCGGCGGCTGCAGAGCCGCCCCAGCTTGCGATCGAGAGGACTTCGCGGGAGAAGCCGCGCACCATTGCAAGTACGGCGGAAAAAAGAACGACGCCGATGACAATACCGTCGAAAATCGTAATGGGCATATAAATTCAACTCCAGGACCGCCGCTTATCTACGGCTTGGTCGCGCCTCATTGCGTGCTTCCTATAACATCACCGGTGTAGGCGATGAAAGGATCAAACCTCTTCTTCCACACGTCGCAGCGCACCTTTCGACCCGGCAATGCGCGCAACCAGGTCCGGCAGGCTCTCTATCTCGCTCCAACGACCGCCGGAACCCTTCGGCAGGTCGGCTGATGCCGAGGGAAGCAGTGCGGCAGAAAAGCCCAGCTTCTCGGCTTCTTTGAGGCGCTGGGACGTATGTGAAACCGGCCGGACGGCGCCCGACAGGCTGACTTCGCCGAAATAGACACAATTGGCCGGCAGAGCAATACCGGCGAGCGAGGAAACCAGAGCCGACGCGACAGCGAGGTCAGCGGCCGGTTCGGAGATGCGATAGCCGCCAGCGATGTTCAGATAAACGTCGTGCTGGCCGAGCCGGACGCCGCAATGAGCCTCGAGCACGGCAAGGATCATCGACAGGCGTGCCGAGTCCCAGCCGACCACGGCGCGACGGGGCGTGCCGAGCGATGTCGGGGCAACCAGTGCCTGCACTTCGACGAGGATCGGGCGCGTGCCTTCCATGCCGGCAAAGACGGCGGCCCCCGGCGATTTCTCGTTGCGCTCGCCAAGGAAGAGTTCGGACGGATTGGCGACCTCGCGCAGTCCCTTGTCCGACATTTCGAAGACGCCGATCTCGTCGGTCGGTCCGAAACGGTTCTTGACGGTGCGCAGGATACGGTAGTGGTGACCGCGATCGCCTTCAAAATAGAGCACGGCATCGACCATATGCTCGACGACACGCGGGCCCGCGATCTGGCCGTCCTTGGTGACGTGGCCGACAAGAACCATGGCCGCACCGGTCTGTTTCGCGAAGCGGATCATCGACTGAACACCGGTGCGTACCTGCGTCACGGTTCCGGGCGCGGATTCGGCCAGTTCGCTCCAAAGCGTCTGGATGGAGTCGATGATGACGAGATCCGGCCGCTTGCCTTCCGCGACCGTCGCCAGGATGTCCTCCACATTGGTTTCCGCGGCGAGCAGCACATCGGTGTCGGCGGCCTGCAGACGCTGCGCCCGCAGCCGCACCTGGGCGACCGCCTCTTCGCCCGATACGTAGATGACGCGGTGGCCGTGGCGTGACAATGCTGCCGCTCCCTGCATCAGCAGTGTCGATTTGCCGATACCGGGATCGCCGCCGATCAGCACAGCGGAGCCGCGCACGAAGCCGCCGCCAAGCGCCCGGTCGAGTTCGGAAATGCCTGTGTGGATGCGTGGAGCTTCCTCGATTTCGCCTGACAGCGTCGTCAGCGTGACCGGCCGGCCCTTCTTCGGCGTCTTGGCCGGTCCGCCACCGATGCCGCCCATCGGGTCTTCTTCGACGATCGTATTCCACTCGCCGCAATTGTCGCATTTGCCTGCCCAGCGGTTATGGACCGCGCCGCAGCTCTGGCAGATGAATTGTGTCCTGGCCTTCGCCATCAGTCATGCTTTCGGTTGGATGGTCGCCAGCGCGCCGCATCGAATCACTTTGGTGGCTCAAATAATCATTCGCGGCACCGATCAAAACTAATGATTTCCCTATAAGTGTGTCTGGGTGCACCTGTTCTCCACTGTCTTGGAGGCAACGACTATGCTGGATTACTCGCTTGCGCATTGGATCGCGTTCTTGACCGCGGCGGTGCTGCTCAATCTGTCGCCCGGTCCGGACATGGCTTTCATTCTCGGCCACACCCTCAAGAGCGGAGCGAGGACCGGCTTTGCGGCGCTCTTCGGTATCTGGACTGGTGCCAGCCTGCATGTGGCGATGGCAGCCTTCGGACTGTCGGCGCTCCTCGCCGCCTCGGCGCTGGCCTTCTCGGCCGTCAAGTGGGCCGGCGCGATATATCTCGTCTGGCTCGGCATTCAGGCATTGCGCTCGAAGGGCGAGGGCGGTCTGGTCAGCGCGGCGAAGGACGTCCTGCCATGGAGCCGCGTCTACAGGCAGGGCATCCTCGTTTCGCTTTTGAACCCGAAGGTGGCGATCTTCTTTCTTGCCTTCCTGCCCCAGTTCGTGGTCGAGGGCGCCGGACCGACCTGGCTGCAACTCGCAGTCCATGGCGTGCTCATCATTGCCGTGGCCGCCTTCATCGAGCCACCGCTCATCCTGGCCGGAGGACGCCTTGCCGATCTCATCAAGCGCAAGAAAAGCATCGGCCTCTGGCTCGATCGTGGCCTTGGCGCGCTGCTTGTGGCGCTCGGCGTGCGGCTGGCTTTGACGACGCGCTGAGGTCTTACTCTTCCTCTACGAGATAGCGTCTTTCATGCCGCAGACCGATGCTGGTCAGAATCTCGTAGCCGATCGTGCCGGCCGAGCGGGCGACGTCGTCGACGAGCACGTTCTTTCCGAACAGTTCCACGTAATCGCCTGCGCGCACTGCATTTTCCGGAATATCTGTGACGTCGAAAATCGTCAGGTCCATCGTGATGCGGCCGGCAATGGGAACCTTCCGCCCGGCCAGAAAGCCCTGACCGCCCTGCGGCACGACCTGTCGCAATGGCACGCCGCCGCTTGACTGGCTGCGCAGATAACCGTCGGCATAGCCGGCGGATACGACGGCCAGTCGGCTGTCGCGGGTCAGTTGCAGGGCGCGGCCGTAGCTCACGAACTGGCCAGCCGTGACAGTCCGAACCTGGATGATCCGCGCCTCGGCGGTCACGACCGGCCGCATCGGGTTCTTCATGCCTTGGACTGCCTCTCCGCCATAGAGCGTAATGCCTGGACGGGTAAGGTCGAAGTGATAGTCACTGCCGAGGAAGACGCCGGCCGAGGCCGCAAGGCTTGAAGCGATACCTTCATAAGCGGCGCTAACCTGCCGGAATGATTCAAGCTGCTGCCGGTTCATCTCCGAGGAATGGTCGTCGCCACAGGTGAGGTGGCTCATGATGAGCACCGGCGCAAAACTTGCTGGACGTGAAACGTCATCGGCAAGAGCGATAGCATCGTCCATGGAAAGGCCAAGCCTGTTGAAGCCAGTGTCGATGTGAAGCGCGCAAGGATGGTCGCCGTAATCGGCGAGAACCGCCATCCAGAAGGCAAGCTGCTCCTCCGACGAGATCACCGGGACCAGATCGTATCCGAAGAATTTCCGTTCCGTCCCGGGCCATATGCCCGAAAGGACGAAAATGCGGGCGTCGGGGGCATAAGGTCGTAGCGTCACACCCTCGTCGGCAGTCGCCACGAAGAAATCACGCGCGCCGGCCAGGTAAAGCGCCTCGCCGGCATCCTCGATGCCGGTACCGTAGGCATCCGCCTTTACAACCGCAGCAGCGCGCGCTCTTCCAGAACGGCGCGCCATCTCCTTCCAGTTTTCCGTCAAGGCTGTCAGATCGACAGTAAGGCGCAGGCCTGCGGAATCGAATGGGTCTTCATCTTCGAAACTATCAACAAAATCAGTCATGGTGCTTCACAAAAATGGGTGAGTGCTTGTCGCCTCGCAGTCTAAGGATCAATAAGGCAAAGTGAAAGCAAGCCAAGGAGATATCGCGCCCGCGATCACTTTTGTTCAAGACGCGGCGGTCGCACCTAGGATAGTTTGGTTTGATGGAGAATGTTTCTCAGAAAGAGGCGGCAGAAGCGATGCCGCTTGCCGGCGCTGAACGGGCGCGGTTTTGGCGCGACCGGCGTTTTCGCAACATGGAATGCCTGAGCGCAAGTTTCCTGACGCACGAATATGCGCCCCACGCCCACGACACCTTCTCGATCGGCGCCATCGAAAGCGGCACGCAGATCGCAACGATGAAGGGGGTTCGCGAGGAGACTGGCGCAGGTGACCTCTATCTGATCGACCCAGGCGTGGTACATGACGGCGTTCCCGGCGGCGAAGGGTATCGCTATCGAATGATATATCCCGATACAAAGCTCTTCGTGGATATCCTCGAGGATGTGACCGGCAAGGCCTTCAATGCCGTGCCGTCTTTCCCGAAGGAGCTCCTCAGCGATCCCGAGATGGCGGCTGCTTTTCATGCCGCCCATCGGGTGCTGGAGAGCGGCGCCGGCGCGCTTGAATCGGAGGAAGGCATGTTTCGCGTGCTTGCTGCGATCTTCCAGCGCTACGGCAGCACCATCGTCGTGCCCGTGGATACCAAGGAGCGTACGGCGGTAGGTCGCGCTCGCGACTACCTCACCGACAACTTCGACAGCGACATCGGGCTTGAGGAACTGGCTGGCGTCGCCGGCTTGAGCCGTGCACATCTCATCCGGGCTTTCCGTCGCGAGTATCACATCACTCCGCACGCCTTTCTGACTGACAAGCGGGTTCGCGAAGCGCGCAAGCTGTTGCGGGCGGGCAGTGCGCCGGCGGACGTTGCTGTCCAATGCGGCTTCGCCGATCAGGCGCACTTCACCCGCCACTTCAAGGCGCGCACTGGCGTTACCCCCGGGCAATATCGCGCCGGCTGATCACTTTCGTTCAAGACGGCCGCGCCATGACGGCCTACCACCTCCGAACTTTGGAGTTCTGGAGGTTTTCGATGCTTACTCAAAGGCGATCCGCAGGCGACTTTGTTGCCGGAGCGCGGGCAATTCTGCCGCTCGTTGTCGCTGTCATTCCGATTGGCCTCGTCTTCGGTGCTGTTTCGGCAACGAAGGGTCTCTCGACGCTGGAAGCGACACTGATGAGTGCGCTCGTCTTCGCCGGCGGCTCGCAGTTCGTCGCCATGGACATCTGGGCACATCCGGCAAGCTGGGTGGGTGTCGGCTTTGCCGCCCTGCTGGTCAATGTCCGCCACGTGCTGATGAGTGCATCCCTTGGCGTGAAGCTGCAAGCCTTCTCGGGTTGGCGGAAATATGCGGCGATGCTGTTCCTCGCCGACGAGATATGGGCGATCGCCGAGTTCCGGGCGGGTGTGGCGCGGCTGACACCCGCGTGGTTCGCAGGCATTGCCATGCCGTTCTACGCGGCCTGGGTCGGCTCGACCATGGTTGGAGCATCGCTCGGCGCCTTCCTGGGCGATCCTGCCGCCATCGGGCTGGATTTCGCCTTTCCCGCAGTCTTCGTGGTTCTCGCAATGGGTTTCTGGAAGGGCCGCGAGACTGGATTGGTGTTGGCCGCGAGTGCGTTCGCCGCCGTTGTTGTCCACCAATTCGTGCCCGGAGTCTGGTACATCGCCGCCGGCGCTCTCGCCGGCCTTGCGGCTGCACTATGGACCGGCAAGTCGAAGGAGGTCACGGTATGACCTTGGACATTCACACGCTGCTTGCGATCTTCGCCATGGCGGTTGCAACAATGCTGACGCGGGTAAGCGGCCTGCTCCTCATTCGCCATGTCGAGATGACTGAGCAGGCCCGGACCGCGATCGAGGCGATACCGCCGGCAGTGTTGATGGCGGTGATCGCCCCCACCGCATTTGCCACGGGTTGGGCCGAGGCATCAGCCTGCCTTGCCACGGCGCTCGCAGCACGCCGCCTGCCGATGCTGGCAAGCGTTGCCGTTGGGGTTGCGACGGTCGCGATCCTGCGAGCCGCAGGCTTGTAGTCCCTCGGAGCACGACGAGAGCTTCGCGTCAGTGCTCTTCGTACTGGATGAAGGAGGGATCGGCGAGATCCGCGAAGCGCGTAAATTCCGACTGGAAGGCGAGCTTCACAGTACCTGTCGGTCCGTGACGCTGCTTGGCGATGATGACATCGGCCGTGCCCTTGACCTTGTCGAACAAGGCTTCCCATTCCGCATATTTCGGATCATTGGGATCGCGAGGTTCGAGGTTCTTGACGTAGTATTCTTCACGGAACACGAAGAGAACGACGTCGGCGTCCTGCTCGATCGAGCCCGATTCACGAAGGTCGGAAAGCTGCGGACGCTTGTCGTCGCGGCTTTCGACCTGACGCGAGAGCTGCGAAAGGGCGATGATCGGAACGTTGAGTTCCTTGCCGAGCGCCTTCAGGCCTGTGGTGATCTGGGTGATTTCCTGCACGCGGTTATCGCCCTTGCCGGCGCCCGTCATGAGCTGGATGTAGTCCACCACTAGGCAATCGAGACCGCGCTGGCGCTTCAGACGACGCGCACGAGCCGAAAGCTGGGCAATCGAGATACCACCGGTCTGGTCGATGTAGAGCGGCACCTTCTGCATCATCATCGAGCAGGCGACGAGTTTTTCGAAGTCCGCGTCGTTGATGTCGCCGCGGCGGATCTTCGAGGAGGAGACTTCCGTCTGCTCGGAGATGATACGCGTGGCGAGCTGTTCGGACGACATTTCCAACGAGTAAAAGCCGACGACGCCGCCTTGCTTTGCCTTCATGCTGCCGTCCGCCTGCACTTCGCCTTCGTAGGCGGCGGCGATGTTGTAGGCGATGTTGGTCGCAAGCGAGGTCTTGCCCATGCCGGGGCGTCCTGCGAGCACGATCAAGTCGGAGCGCTGCAGACCACCCATCTTGCCATCAAGCGAATGGATGCCCGTCGAGATGCCCGATAGGCCGCCATCGCGTTCCTTGGCAACAGCCGCCATGTCGATCGCGAGCGCCACCGCGTCGTTGAACGACTGGAAACCACCGTCATAACGGCCGTTTTCGGCGAGTTCGAACAGCCGGCGCTCGGTGTCCTCGATCTGCGCCTGTGGCGGCATGTCGAGGGGAGCGTCATAGGCGATGTTGACGACGTCCTCGCCGATGGTGATCAGCGCGCGGCGGAGCGCCAGATCATAGATCGCGCGGCCGTAGTCCTCGGCATTGATGATGGTGACGGCTTCGCGGGCGAGCCGGGCGAGATATTCGGAGACCGTCATGTCGCCGACCTTTTCCTCCGCCTTGAGGAAGGTCTTGATCGTGACCGGATTGGCGATCTTGCCCATGCGGATGATGTCGCCGGCAACTTCGAAGATCTTGCGATGCAGCGGTTCGTAGAGATGGATCGGCTTCAGGAAGTCGGACACCCGGTAGTAGGCGTCGTTGTTCATCAGGATCGCGCCGAGCAGCGCTTGTTCTGCTTCGATGTTGTTGGGTGCTTCCCGATAGTGCTGCTCCGCGGGAGCAACGGCGGCAATCTTTCGAGCGACGTCGTTCATCTTGATCCGTTCTGTCTTTTTCAGCTTCGGGTGTGGCGCGAGCAAGCAACAAAATCAAGTGCGGAAGCGAGGTGCTTCGCATGCCGCCGTCGATACCGGGACGGTTTGCCCGTTGTTCGACTTCTCCACAGCCGCACTTGCGGTCGATATAAAAATACCGAAAGTGTCACCTGCGGAACACGGCCAGAAACGACTCACTTCGATAGTGCCTTGCGTGTTAGTGTAAGCCTGCCGGGGGAGACTTGCACCCAAACACAGGCAGCCACCTCTTGAAAAATGTCGGAAAACGGGATAGGTAGTAAAGATATAATTAGTGCGCTAACAAAATAGGGCTGAAATATATGGGAAATCCCGTTCTCGGGCGTGAGCTGATCGAAGACCTTGCAGCTTTCAATCGCAAACTGAGAGCTGTCTTCGACAAGATAGTGAGGGAGCGCAACATGACGTTGCCGCGGGCTCGCGTTTTCTTCACGCTCAACAAGAAGGACGGTATCAATCAGCGCGAACTTGCAGAGCGGCTGGAACTCGAGACCCCGACGCTCGTCAGGATTCTTGATGCGATGGAAGGGCAGGGCTTCGTCGAGCGCCGCGTTGCCGGCTCTGATCGCCGGGCAAAGGAAATCCACATCACCGAGACCGGCAAGGTCGTTGCCGGTGAGATCGATGACATCGCCGTGAAAGTGCGGGCGCAGGTCATCGCCGGTATTCCCGAAAGTGATCTGAAGACTACTTTGGAAGTGATCCGGGCCATGCAAGCCAACCTGCAGGGCATTCGCGGAATTTGAGGTCCTGCCGATGAGCCTCGCCCAGACCGCCAACGATAATGTGGCGCCAAGACCAGCCGGGGAGGCAAAACCCGACGCACAACAACAGCCGCCGCCGTCGACCGCGGCGGGCGTACCGATGCCGCCCTGGAAGGTGGCGCTCTATATGGGCGCCTCGGCCTTGCTTTTTCTGACGCAGGGCCTCGGCATGAACCTGCTGACCGCCAACATCTATCAGCTGCAGGGGTCGTTTTCCGCGACCACAACGGAGATTTCCTGGCTGTCAGCCGCCTACATGGCGCCTTATGCCAGCATGTCGATCGCGCTGTTCAAGATCCGCACCCAATATGGCCTTCGCCGCTTTGCCGAGCTGGGCATCATCTGTTTCGTAGCCGCAGCGCTTCTCAACCTTTTCATCACGGACCTGCATTCCGCGATCGTCGTGCGTACATTGAGCGGAATGGCTGCCGCACCCCTTTCCACGCTCGGTTTCCTTTACATGCTGGAGCCGTTTCCGCCCGAAAGGAAGCTGTCGCTCGGCATAAGCCTTGCCCTGATGTGCACGCTGTTTGCTTCTCCCGTCGCGCGCATCGTCTCGCCGCCGCTGCTGCATTTCGGCGGCTACGAGGCGCTCTACATGTTCGAGATGGGGCTCGCACTCATAGCTTTCCCAATCATCTATCTGCTGCCGCTTACCGCCCCCCCGCGCGCTATCGTGATACAGAGGCGCGACATACTGAGCTATCTCCTGCTGGCGGCGAGCTTCGGGTGTCTTGCGGTCGTACTGACGCTCGGCCGGCTCTATTGGTGGTTCGAGGCGCCGTGGATCGGTGTCCTGTTGGCGGTATCGGTCGGCACGTTTGCGCTTGTGCTCGCTATGGAGCTTCCGCGCACCAACCCGCTGATCGATTTTCGCTGGCTGTTTACTGGCGCCAATATGCGCATGGCGGGAATCCTGCTGCTCTTCCGCTTCGTGTCCTCCGAGCAGTCGTCAACGGCTGCCAACTTCTACCAGCAGCTCGGGTTGTTGAACGACCAGACCGTGACGCTCTACGCGATCATCCTCCTTGCGTCCGTGGTTGGAGGGCTTTTCTGTGCGTTCCTGATGACCACGCGCTACGTCGAGACCGCACATGTGCTGGCGCTTGCCCTTATTGCCGGCGGTGCCTTTCTGGACAGCCAGTCCACAAGCCTGACCCGTCCGCCTCAGATGTATCTCAGTCAGGCGATGGTTGCCGCGGGCGCGGCAATGTTTCTTCCGCCCGTGATGGCAAACGGATTCAAGGCGGCCATGGCCCGCGGCATGCAGTATATCGTTAACTTCCTGGTGATCTTCGTCTTCACGCAGAGCATCGGGTCGCTCTTCGCGTCGGCGATGCTCGGGACCTTCGTGACAATCCGTGAGAAGTTTCACTCGAACGTGCTCGTCGAACATATCCTGTTGCAGAACCCTATCGTGGCTCAACGGATCTCCCAGATGAGCGCGGCATACGGAAAGGTGCTCGGTGACAAGACGCTACTGAATGCCGAAGGCCTCGTGCTGCTCTCGCAGCAGGTCAGTCGCGAGGCCTATATTCTCGCCTACAACGACACCTTTCTGGTGATCGGCTACGCCTCCGTCCTCGGCCTGATTGTCATCCTTCTCCATCAGGCGTGGCGCAGGCTGCCCTGGCCACGGATAAGCCAGCCAGGCGCAATTCCCGCTCAACCGTGATCTCAGGGTCCCAGCATGTCGAAGTTCTTTCGGTCCCCATCGACCATCATCGCAGTGCTCGCTGGCATAGCTGGCGTTCTGCTCGTTCTCTATGCATGGCGCCTGCCGCCGTTCGTCACGTCGGTTGAGACAACGGACAATGCCTATGTGCGAGGCTACGTCACGATCATGAGCCCGCAGGTGAGCGGCTATGTCGTCGATGTGCCGGTGAAGGACTATCAGCAGGTCAAGCAGGGCGACACACTTGTGCAGATCGACGACCGCATCTACGCCCAGAAGCTTGCTCAGGCGCGCGCAGCCCTCGACGGCCAGAAGGCTTCGCTGGAAAACTCTCGCCAGTCCGAGCTGGCGGCCAAGGCGAGCATCGCCTCCAGCGAGGCGCAGATCGATAGCGCGAACGCATCGCTGACGCGCGCGCAGCAGACCTGGGATCGCGTCAACAACCTCAGCAACCGCGGTGTCGCATCGCAGAGTGAAACGGAGGCAGCGCAGGCAACGCTTGACCAGGCCAAGGCCGCCGTGAACCAGGCCAAGGCCGCCCTGGAGGTTTCCAAGCAAAATCTGGCAACGATCATCGTCAACCGCTCGCTCCTGGAAGCCAACGTCTCAAGCGCGGAGGCTGCAGTACACTTGGCGGAAATCGATCTGCAGAATACCAGGATCGTTTCCCCGCGCGACGGTCATCTCGGCGAAGTCGGCGTGCGCGTCGGGCAGTATGTGACGGCGGGCACGCAACTGATGGCGGTCGTACCGGAGGAGGTCTGGGTCGTTGCGAATTTCAAGGAGACGCAGCTCCACGGCATGCAGGTTGGCCAGCCGGTGACGATCACGGTCGACGCGCTCGGCAAGCAGAAACTCAAGGGCTACGTCGAGCGCTTTTCGCCGGCGGCCGGCTCGGAATTCGCGGTTATCAAGGCCGACAATGCGACTGGCAATTTCGTGAAGATTGCGCAGCGCGTCGGCGTTCGCATCGGCTTTGATCCCGATCAGCCGGCCGTCAAGGATTTGGGGCCTGGGCTTTCGGTCGTCGTCGATGTCGACAAGAGCGCTGCTCCCCAACAGAACACGGCAGCCAAATAAGCAGAAAGCCCGGCGCGAGCCGGGCTTTCGTACATTTCCGGAGATTGTATCTCGGAAAATTAGGCTTCGTCGCCTTCGAGGTCGGCTTCCGGATCGAAGAAGTCTTCCGGACGCAGAGCGTCTTCGTCAACGCCGTAGATGGCGTCAACCGAGGTGAGGGTTTCGCCCTTGGCCTGACGCTCAGCTTCTTCAGCCGAACGAGCAACGTTGAGCTCGACGTGGATTTCAACTTCAGCGTGGAGCTGCAGCTCAACCTTGTGCAGGCCGATCGACTTGATCGGCGTGTTGAGGTGAACCTGGTTACGGCCGATGTTGAAGCCTTCTGCAGCGAGAATTTCAACGACGTCGCGAGCAGCGACCGAGCCGTACATCTGGCCGGTTTCGCCAGCAGAGCGAACGACGATGAAGGACTTGCCGTCGAGGACGTCGGCAACCTTCTGTGCTTCCGACTTGCGCTCGAGGTTACGAGCTTCGAGCGTTGCGCGCTCGGATTCGAAACGCTTCTTGTTGGCTTCGTTGGCGCGAAGAGCCTTGCCGAGCGGCAGCAGGTAGTTACGAGCAAAGCCGTCGCGAACCTTTACGGTTTCGCCCATCTGGCCGAGCTTGGAGATGCGTTCAAGAAGAATGACTTCCATGTTCGTGTTCCTTTCGTGTCTCTAGATTTTCGTGTCTGTCTGTTTGGGGGCATCGACATCCTTGTTCGGGGTCAGTGCGATTGCCTTGCGGGTATCGCTCAAGCCCATGACGAGGATGAAAAAGGCTGGCACCATCAGGATGAGCGATGCCAGGTAGCAGAGGATGAGTGCCGGCAGGCGCCAATCCTTACCGCGCGTGCGGAAGTGCAGCGCAGCGAAGCCGGAAAGCAGGAAGCCGGCGCCGAAGGCACCAACGACGGTTGCTCCGATCAGGGCCGGCAAGCCGCCAAAGAAGGTGGCGGCAAGACCGACGAGAAAAACGAAGATCGAATTGCGGTTCATGCGCAGCGCTGAGGGAATATCCTCGCGCGGACGCAGGCCGCGGCCGGATGCGCTGACGATCCGGGTCGCCATGTAATAGGCCGCAAACAGCATGACGACCCACATGCCGCCCTGGATAGCGGGAAGCATGAGCAGAACCAGCGACTTGGTTTGGGCCGCCACTGCCGGATCGGGCGAAAATTCGGGCTGCTGCTGGGCGAGTGAGCCAAAGAGGACGTCGACCAGCCGATCGATGAGTTCAGGGCCGTAACCGATCATCACGCCGACGACGATGACAGCGATGGTGACGAGGCCGCACAGGTGCAGCAGGATATCCGAAAGCGGATACCAGGCCATCAGATGCTCGGGGCCACCGAGTTCGGAAGCGGGGCGGGCAAGGTTTGCAAGGTGGCTCAGCCACCCGGCCGGCAGAAGCGTGACCAGCGTCATCATCAGCGCGAACGACGGCGAGATGGCGATCGCGCCTACCGCCGCGGCCGTAACAACGGCAGAGATTGCCGCCATGTTGCCCCAGCCGAGTCCGACGAGAAGAATAGGGAGCGCCGAGGCGGCGTATAGGACCGCGCTGAACGACGGCTGCAGGCTTGCGCCAAGCACCAGAAGTGCGGCGGTCAATCCGGCGAGTGCGCCGATGCCTAGCGTTTTTGTGTTCAGTTGGTTCACGTTCGCTGTCCTGCTTCATCAAGCAGTTAGAGGGTTCTTCTGAATCGGTTTCAGAAAGACCTCAACATGGGTTTTAAAGGTTCCGATCCGCGCCCATCGCGAAAGGGAGAAGGGAAGGCATCGCTGCCTTCCCTCGATTCGGTCTCGTCAGCCGATTAGGCGACGACGTACGGCAGCAGGCCGAGGAAACGAGCGCGCTTGATCGCCTGAGCGAGTTCGCGCTGCTTCTTCTGCGAAACAGCCGTGATACGGGAAGGAACGATCTTGCCGCGCTCGGAAATGTAGCGCTGCAGGAGACGAACGTCCTTGTAGTCGATGCGCGGAGCGTTTGCGCCGGAGAACGGGCAAGTCTTACGACGACGATGGAACGGGCGACGAACCGGTGCGGAGGAAGATTCAGACATTCTCAGTTCTCCTTATGCACGGTCTTCGCGCGGAGCGCGGTCAGGACGCGGGCCACGCTGGAAGTCGCCGTCACGACGCGGCGGACGATCGCCGAACTCGCGGCGCGGACCACGGTCGCCGCCTTCACGCGGGCCGCGGTCGTCGCGGTCGCGCTTCTGCATCATGGCAGACGGGCCTTCTTCGTGAGCTTCAACAGCGATCGTCATGTAGCGCAGGACGTCTTCGCTGATGCGCATCTGACGTTCCATTTCCTGCACGGCAGCAGCCGGGGCGTCGATGTCGACGAGAACGTAGTGAGCCTTGCGGTTCTTCTTGATGCGGTAGGTGAGGGACTTGAGGCCCCAGTTTTCTACGCGCCCGACCTTGCCGCCGTTAGCTTCGATAACACCCTTGTACTGTTCTACGAGGGCATCAACCTGCTGAGCGGAAATATCCTGTCGGGCAAGGAATACATGTTCATAAAGAGCCATGACAGCTTTGCCTTTCTTGCGTTTATTCAACCCGATATTCGGCGGCTAAGCCTCAACGACTGCTCCTGATTGGGTAAACCCAGGCAAGAAAAGCGTTCCGAGACGGTCGAGAGCGGAGACACGGGAGGCTGGAACGCTTCCGTTCCGAACGATTTCCCGTGGGAAACCGGCCCTCCGTTCAGCCACCAGCCAGAAGACCGGGTTTGCGAACAGGGCGGCTTATACGGATTTCTGGCGGAAACGCAAGGGACAGTCAGCAATGTTCTCGCTGCGAGCTCAGGGAAGGCAGCCCAGCCTTGCGCAAACCATCGACGAAATGGTCGTAGTGGGTATGGGCAACATAGGGCGTCAGGATCTTCCAGTAGTGCTCAAGATCCGCCGGCACGTTGGCCAGGATCTCCGGTATCAGCCGTCGCGCGTCATCCTGGCGATTGAGCTGCCCGAGGCTTGCGAGAAGCACGACACGGTTGAAATAGGCGCGGCGCAGCGACAGCCCACGTTCGGAATAGTGAATGGCCTCTTCGTAATTGCCGAGATGATAGTGAGATAGTGCCAGCCGGTCGAGAATGAGATAGGCGAGAGGATCATGCGGGCTGAGACGCAGGGCCATATGAAGCGGATCATAGGCCTCCGCGAAGTGGCCTGTGAAGATGCGGGCCCATCCCAGCGCCATATGCGCCAGTGCAAAGTTCGGGTTCAGGTCGATTGCCTGCTGCGCTGCTTCGACCGCAGCGGGTGCATTGTGGGCGACAAAGTGGCCAAGACACATCGCATAATGCGAGTAGGGGTCTCGCGGATCGAGTGCCAAGGCGCGCTCCGCCTCGGCGCGAAGTTCGGTGCTGTCTCTGTCAACATCGTGGCTAAAGCCGTGGAAGCAACGGGCGTAGAGGGAGCGGGCAAGCATCATGCGCGCACGCGCAAAGTCGGGATCGAGTTCGATTGCCCGACGGTGCCAGATGATGGCGTCCGTGAAGTGTTCTGCCGTATCCTGAGCGTTGTGCAGCCACGTGCCGCGCATGTGGCTTTCGTAAGCGTCGAGATTGTCGGTCGTTCTGAGCAGTGCCCGGCGACTCTCGCCGATAAGGATTTCCGGCTCGATGGCGCCGACGACGTTTTGCGTCAGCTCGTCCTGGATGGCAAAGATGTCTGCGATTTCCCGGTCATAGCGCTGTGCCCACAAATGAACGCCGCTTTCAGCCTCGATAAGTTGCCCGGTTACGCGGACCCTCGTGCCCGATCTGCGCACGCTACCTTCGACGATATAGCGCACGCCGAGATCGCGTCCGATCTGCTTCACATCGACGGCCCGCCCCTTGTAGGCAAAAGACGAGTTCTGCGCGATCACGAAAAACCAGCGATAGAGCGACAGCGCGGTGATGATGTCCTCCGTCAGGCCGTCCGCGAAGAACTCCTGCTCTGGGTCATCGGACATGTTGACGAAGGGGAGCACGGCGATCGAGGGCTTGTCAGGCAGCCTGAGCGGCCCGCCGAGCGCGCCTGCCTCCACCGGGTCCTCTCGACTCCAATGAACCCGATGCACCGGGACCGGACGAGGAATATTCTTCAGTGTGCGGTCGCCCATCGGCACCAGGGGGAAGTCGAGCTTCCCCTCGATTTGCTCCCGCAAACTACCGGAAATACAGATGCCGGAAGGGAGCGCCACTTCCTGCAGGCGCGCGGCGACGTTCACACCGTCTCCCAGCAGGTTTTCGCCCGAGACAACGACGTCACCCAGATTGAGTCCAAGGCGAAATTCCATCCGCCTGTCCACCGGCAGGTCCGCATTTCGTCGATGCAGTGCACGCTGAATGGCAACGGCAGCGCGAACGCCTTGCACTGCGCTCGGGAACTCCGCGACGATGCTGTCGCCGGCGCTGCCGAAAACCCGGCCGCCATGCTCTCGAACGAGATCGCCGATTGTGGTGCTGTAAATGCTCAGTGTCGCAAGCGCGTCTTCCTCGTTGGATGCAACAAGGCGGCTATAGCCGGCAACGTCGCCGGCAAGTATGACTGCGAGCTTCCGTTCCACGGGATGAGCTCCCCTGCGGCGCTGCCAGAGCCCTATAAACCTAGCCGAAATGGACGGAACGTAGAAGCAGGAAATTGTCGAGCCGGCAAAGTTGCCAAAACTTGTCGTTGTGGCTGACGCAGCAGCGGCTGACCTGCAGAGGGGCGACCTGGCGTTAGAAAACCAGGTCGCGGTTGTGTTGCCTGGTTGGCCTAGATCGGCATCGGATACTGGCGATGAACCGCCTCGATTTCAGCGAGAACGTCGTGCGACAGCTTGAGACTGACCGAGCCGAGGTCCGTTTCGAGCTGCTTCATCGTCGTCGCGCCGATGATGACGGAGGCCATGAAGCGGCGGCTCAGGCAAAAGGCGAGCGCCATGGCAGAAGGATCGAGCCCGTGCCTTGCTGCGATCTCGAGATAGGCCTTCGTGGGCGCCTCCTGCAGTGGCTGCAAGCGTCCACCGAGGTCGCCGTTGATCGACCCGCGCGAGCCTTCCGGCTTCGCGCCGTCGATATATTTGCCGCTCAGGATGCCGCCGGCGAGCGGGGAGTAGGCAAGCAGGCCGACGTCTTCGTGATGCGACAGCTCTGCCATGTCGAGATCGTAATGGCGGTAGAGCAAGTTGTACTCGTTCTGGATCGTGGCGACGCGCGGCAGGCCGAGTTGTTCGGCAAGCGTCAGATACTTCTGCGTGCCCCAAGTGGTCTCATTGGAGAGGCCGAAGGCGCGAACCTTGCCCTCTTTCACGAGGGCACCCATCGTTTCCAGGATCTCGTTGATATTAGCGATGGCCTTGGAGCGATCCTGCTTGAAAGGATCGTAGTGCCAGGCCTGACGGAAATGGAAATGCCCGCGGCTCGGCCAGTGAATCTGGTAGAGGTCGATATAGTCGGTCTTCAGGCGTTTGAGGCTGTCCTCGATCGCGAGTCGAATGTTTTTCGCGTCGGCGCCGTCGCCATTACGAATATAGGAACGGCCGGGCCCGGCGACCTTGGTGGCGAGCACTATATCCTTGCGCTTGCCGGTCTTCTGGAACCAAGTGCCGATGTAGTCTTCGGTCAACCCCTGCGTTTCGGCGGAAACCGGTGTGGTCGGATAAAGCTCGGCCGTATCGAAGAAGTTGACGCCCTTCTCGACGGAATAGTCCATCTGCTCATGCGCCTCGGCCTCCGTATTTTGCGTGCCCCAGGTCATGGTGCCGAGGCAGATTTCGGACACGGAAATATCCGTGCGGCCAAGTTTCTTGTATTTCATCTGAAACCTTTGAAAGTGATCTTGAAACGAATTCGTCAAAGACGGCGCAAATCTAGACCGGAATCGTGCGAGCGCAAGAGGCAAAGACACGCTTTCTCGCAGCCGCAAAAGCCTTGGAACGTGGGCGTTCGGCACTTGACTCTACGGGAAAGAATGTCAATTGGAGGCGCAATAGCCAGAGGTCCGTCACAAAAAGGACATAGGATGACAATCGCTTTTACATTTCCGGGTCAGGGCAGCCAGGCTGTCGGCATGGGCAAGGATCTTGCCGAGAACTACGCCGAGGCGCGCGCTGTCTTCCAAGAAGTCGACGAAGCTCTGGGCGAAAAGCTTTCGGAGACCATGTTCAACGGTCCGGAAGACGCGCTGACCCTGACGGCCAACGCGCAGCCGGCGCTGATGGCGGTCTCGATGGCAGTGATCCGTGTCCTCGAAGCCAAGGGCGTCGACCTGAAGACGAAGGTCTCCTATGTTGCCGGCCATTCGCTCGGCGAATATTCTGCGCTCTGTGCGGCCGGCACCTTTTCGCTTGCTGATACCGCGCGCCTTCTGCGCATTCGCGGCAATGCCATGCAGGCGGCTGTACCCGTTGGTGTCGGCGCCATGGCTGCCATCATCGGTCTGGAACATGCTGACGTCGTCGCTGTCTGCGAGGAAGCCTCTGCCGTCGGATCCTGCCAGATCGCCAACGACAACGGTGGCGGCCAGATCGTCATATCGGGCGAGAAGGCAGCGGTCGAAAAAGGCGCTGCGATAGCGACGGAAAAGGGCGCCAAGCGCGCGATCCTGCTCCCTGTCTCCGCTCCCTTCCATTCCTCTCTGATGGCGCCTGCTGCTGACGCGATGCGTGAAGCTCTGGCCGGCGTGAAGAAGTCCAATCCGATCGTGCCAGTTATCGCCAACGTGCGGGCTGCGCCGGTAACCGACGCCGACGAGATTGCAAAGCTGCTGGTGGAGCAGGTGACGGGCCAGGTTCGCTGGCGCGAGACCGTCGAGTGGTTTGCTGCCAACGGCGCGACGACCCTCTACGAGATCGGCTCCGGAAAGGTTCTGACCGGACTTGCACGTCGTATCGACAAGACCGTGAACGGCATTGCCGTCAACACGCCCGCCGATATTGATGCGGCTGTTGCCGCCCTGATGGCCTGATAGATTTAACGAATACAAGGAACACTTCCATGCTCGATCTTTCCGGCCGCAAGGCTTTGGTAACTGGCGCATCCGGCGGCATCGGCGAAGAAATCGCCCGCATCCTGCATAAGCAGGGCGCCATCGTCGGCCTGCATGGTACGCGCGTCGAGAAGCTGGAGGCTCTGGCAAATGATCTCGGCGATCGCGTCAAGATCTTCCCGGCCAATCTCGCGGACCGCGACGAAGTCAAGGCGCTCGGCGTCAAGGCCGAAGCCGATCTCGAGGGTGTCGACATCCTCGTCAACAACGCCGGCATCACCAAGGACGGTCTCTTCGTTCGCATGAGCGATGAGGACTGGGACAACGTCATCGAGGTGAACCTGACGGCAATGTTCCGCCTGACACGCGAGTTGACCCATCCGATGATGCGTCGCCGCTATGGCCGCATCATCAACATCACCTCGGTCGTCGGTGTCACCGGCAATCCGGGCCAGGCCAACTACTGCGCCTCCAAGGCAGGCATGATCGGCTTCACCAAGTCACTGGCTCAGGAGATCGCAACCCGCAATGTCACGGTCAACTGCGTGGCGCCTGGTTTCATCGAGTCCGCCATGACGGGCAAGCTGAACGACAAGCAGAAGGAAGCGATCATGGGAGCGATCCCGATGAAGCGCATGGGCACGGGCGCGGAAGTCGCCTCTGCTGTCGCCTATCTCGCCTCGTCGGAAGCCGCTTATATGACAGGCCAGACTTTGCACGTAAACGGCGGCATGGCCATGATCTGAAACGGGAAACTGCCCTCCGGGCGGATTTTCCCCGCAATAGCGTGTTGACCAACCCTATGGGGTTGATTTTCTGGCTTTGCGGCAGACTTAAACCGTGTTAAGCGGGCCATGACTGTGAACAGTCTCCCGAGAAAGCAGACGGACCGGCGGGCTTTTGTGCAAGCCTGGGACATTTCTGGTAGCCGGGTTCAAAGAGTTTGCCGAGGTGGCTTTAAGGGGCGCCGCAGGCTGAAACAGGGTAGGGATGTCATACGGCATCCTGATCAGACATAAGGTCGAGGAAACCGACATGAGCGATATCGCAGAACGCGTAAAGAAAATTGTTATTGATCATCTTGGCGTCGACGCCGACAAGGTTGTTGAAAGCGCCAGCTTTATCGACGATCTGGGCGCTGACTCGCTCGATACCGTCGAACTGGTCATGGCGTTCGAAGAAGAATTCGGCGTTGAAATTCCGGACGACGCTGCTGACTCGATCCTGACGGTCGGCGATGCTGTAAAGTTTATCGAAAAGGCTCAGGCTTAATCCTGGGCATTTGAAAAAGGGCGGACCCGGAGTCCGCCCTTTTTATTTCTGGCATGGTTCTCCAAGAACATAAAAGGCGGGGAATGGGGTCGATGAGACGGGTCGTTATAACAGGTACCGGTATGGTATCCCCCTTGGGATGCGGAACGGAAGTGACGTGGGCGCGCTTGCTGGCGGGTCAAAACGGAGCCCGGCTGGTCACTGAATTCGAAGTCGACGATCTCCCCGCAAAGATTGCCTGCCGCATTCCGGTTGGCGACGGCAGCGACGGCACCTTCAACGCCGACGACTGGATGGAGCCGAAGGAACAGCGCAAGGTCGATCCCTTCATCATCTATGGCATGGCCGCCGCAGATATGGCGCTCAACGATGCGAACTGGCATCCGCAGACCGACGAGGAGCAAATCTCCACGGGTGTCCTGATCGGCTCTGGCATCGGCGGCATCGAAGGCATTGTCGAGGCCGGTTATACGCTGCGCGACAAGGGCCCACGCCGCATTTCGCCCTTCTTCATTCCCGGACGTCTGATCAATCTCGTATCGGGCCAGGTCTCGATCCGCCACAAGCTGCGCGGTCCGAACCACTCGGTTGTTACCGCCTGCTCGACCGGCGCACACGCAATCGGCGATGCCGCACGCCTCATCGCATTCGGTGATGCAGACGTTATGGTTGCCGGTGGCACGGAATCTCCGGTCAGCCGTATCTCGCTGGCCGGCTTCGCGGCCTGCAAGGCACTCTCCACGCAGCACAACGATGATCCGACGAAGGCATCGCGCCCCTACGACAAGGATCGTGACGGCTTTGTCATGGGCGAGGGCGCCGGAATCGTCGTTCTCGAAGAGCTGGAACACGCCAAGGCCCGTGGCGCCAAAATCTATGCCGAGGTCGTCGGCTATGGTCTTTCCGGTGACGCCTATCACATTACCGCACCGTCAGAGGATGGCGAAGGCGCACAGCGCTGCATGACGATGGCGTTGAAGCGCGCCGGCCTGACGCCAGCCGACATCGACTACATCAACGCCCACGGCACGTCGACGATGGCTGATACGATCGAACTCGGCGCTGTTGAGCGCCTTGTCGGCAATGCAGCCTCCAAGATCTCGATGTCGTCGACCAAGTCGGCGACCGGCCACCTGCTGGGGGCCGCCGGCGCGATCGAGGCAATCTTCGCAACGCTTGCAATCCGCGATAATATTGCGCCTCCAACGCTCAATCTCGACAATCCGGAGCGTGAAACTGCAATCGATCTCGTGCCGCATAAGGCGCGCGAGCGGGAAATAAACGTTGCGCTGTCGAATTCCTTCGGGTTCGGCGGTACGAATGCATCGCTGGTGCTTCGCCGCTACGTCGCTTGAGTTCAGGCGTTGACGTCCTCGCAGTGGGGCTGCACCTTGCGCGGCGTGGCCCCACCTGCATTTTGCCGCATTGCTTAGCAAGAAGCGGGACCTGAGGCCAAGTTTAGAGGATTGCCGTGAGCGATACGAACCAGAGCAACGGGACGATTGGCGAGGAAAGCCAGCCGACGCAGGGCGGACCAATCATTCCCAAGTCGCCAAGCGAAGCGCTACGGCCGGAACGTGTGCCTGAGCCGCCGAAGCGCTCGAAGAAGGCACGTAGTCAGGTTGTCATCTTCCTGAACTTTATGATGACGCTCGTCGTGCTCGGATTTGCCGCTGCCGTCTTCCTGTTCTACTACGCGATCAATGCCTATCAGAATCCGGGCCCGCTGGAGACTAACACCAACTTCATCGTGCGAAACGGCGCAGGCATTGCGGAAATCGCCCAAAGCCTCGAACGCAACAACATCATCTCGGATTCGCGCATCTTCCGTTACCTGACGACGACGCATCTCGGTGACGGCGAAAGCCTTAAGGCAGGCGAATACGAGATCAAGGCGCACGCTTCCATGAATGACATCATGGAACTGCTGAAGTCCGGCAAGTCGATCCTCTATTCCGTCGCCTTCCCGGAAGGCCTCACTGTTCGCCAGATGTTCAATCGTCTGAACGAGGATGCCGTGCTGGAAGGCGACCTGCCGACCGTGCTGCCGACGGAAGGAAGTCTGCGCCCGGATACCTACAAGTTCTCCCGTGGGACAAAGCGCGGCGAAATCATCGAGCAGATGGCCGCTGCACAGCAAAAACTCGTCGATCAGGTCTGGGACAAGCGCGATCCGTCGCTGCAACTCAAGTCGAAGGATGAACTGATCATCCTTGCTTCCATTGTCGAAAAAGAGACCGGTGTTCCTGACGAGCGCGCCCACGTGGCTTCGGTCTTCCTCAACCGCCTGGGCAAGGGAATGCGCCTTCAATCCGATCCGACGATCATCTATGGCCTCTTCGGTGGCGACGGAAAGCCGACGGATCGTCCGATCTATCAATCGGATCTCAAGAAGGAAACGCCCTACAACACCTACGTCATCAAGGGCCTCCCTCCCACGCCGATCGCCAATCCGGGCCGTGACGCTCTGGAGGCTGTGGCCAATCCCTGGAAGACGCAGGATCTCTACTTCGTTGCGGATGGCTCCGGCGGCCATGTCTTTGCGGCCACGCTTGAAGAGCACAATGCTAACGTCAAGCGCTGGCGGCAACTGGAAGCGGCCAAGGGGGGTGACCCCAACATCGCCGTCGACGGGCAGCCCGAAAGCCAGACGCAGTCGGATGCGCCTGCGGCACCCGCCGCACAGAAGAAAAAGAAAACAAACTGATTTTCGGAGGCTTGCATGGCTTTGCAGTCCATGACCGGTTTTGCGCGGCGTGAAGGCACAAGCGGGCGCTGGCGCTGGGCTTGGGAACTGCGCTCTGTCAATGGCAAGGGCCTTGATCTGCGCTTGCGCCTCCCGTCAGGTCTGGAGCGCATGGAGAATGACGTGCGCCGCCTTGTCGGTGAGCGCTTCAGCCGCGGCAACATGCAGGCATCGCTTTCCGTATCTGCCGGCGAGAGTCGCATTGAGACCGTCCTCAATCAGGAGGCGCTGTCCGCCGTGCTTGCCCTGCGTGACCAGCTCGGCGGTATCATAGATCCCGCGCCGTTGCAGCTGGATACCTTGCTCGGCATCCGAGGTATCATCGAATTCCGCGAGACCGAAGATGGTGATGAAGCGATAGCGGCGCGCGATTCCGATATCACCGCAGGCCTGATCGCTGCCCTTGCCGACCTGCGGCAGATGCGTGAACTCGAAGGCGCCGCCCTGTCGAGAATCCTTCTCGACCATGTCGCCACGATTGAAGGACTAACCCAGGCGATCGAACGCGACCCGTCACGTTCACCACAGGAGATTGCTGGCCGATTGGCTGCGCAGGTCGCCTTGCTGATGGACGGTTCGGGTAAGCTGGATCGCGACAGGTTGCATGCCGAAGCAGCATTGCTGGCCACGAAGGCCGATCTTCGCGAGGAGATCGATCGGCTGAAAGCACATGTCGCCGCCGCCCGGGATTTGATCGGGAAGGGCGGACCCGTCGGGCGCAAGCTGGATTTCCTTGCGCAGGAATTTAACAGAGAATCGAATACCATCTGTTCGAAGTCGAATGCCGCGGCTGTCACGGCCGCCGGTATCGAGCTGAAAGTCGTCATCGACCAGTTCCGCGAGCAGGTCCAGAATCTGGAGTGATACATGAACCCGGCCCAGTCGAGCCCACCCACCAAGATCGCCCGGCGCGGGCTCATGCTCGTCCTTTCGTCGCCGTCCGGCGCGGGGAAGTCGACGATTGCCGGCAATCTCCTCAGGGATGACCATAGCCTGGAAATTTCTGTCAGCGTCACGACCAGGGCGAAACGGCCGAGCGAAATCGCCGGCAAGCACTATCATTTTATCACCGTCCCTCAATTCGAGAGGATGCGTGACGCGGGTGATCTGCTTGAATGGGCAGAAGTACACGGCAATTTCTACGGCACGCCGCGGGAACCCGTGGAAGCAGCAATGGCCGAAGGCCGCGACATGCTGTTCGATATCGACTGGCAGGGCGCTCTGCAGCTCCAGGACAAGATGAAGGCGGATATCGTTTCGATCTTCGTGTTGCCGCCCACCATGACCGAACTTCAGTCGCGACTACATCGTCGCGCTGAGGATTCGGAAGAGGTC
The DNA here is from genome assembly GCF_019511525.1 of Rhizobium cauense. GTDB lineage: Bacteria > Pseudomonadota > Alphaproteobacteria > Rhizobiales > Rhizobiaceae > Rhizobium > Rhizobium cauense. Next base: position 204,669 of record NZ_JAEUAT010000002.1, read on the forward strand.
ATCCGTACACGGCTTCTCAATTCCCGGGCCGAGATTGAACGCTGGCGGGAATACGACTACGTCATTGTAAACGACGATCTCGACGAAGCCTTTCGCAACGTGAGCTGTATCGTCAATGCAGAACGTGTCCGCCGCGACCGGCGCCACGGCTTGTTCGACTTCGTCAATGGACTGCTGACGGAAGAGCCGAAGCTTTAGGACCGCAAGTTCTGCAGTGATGTTCGGGGCAGCTTAACGGATCAGCCCCCGCAGCAGTAAGCGAGACCTAGAGGCAATTCGCCAGCCGCACGAACTCGGCAACCGAAAGCGTTTCAGCCCGGCGCTGCGGATCTATGTTCGCCCTGCTCAACAGGGCTTCACCCCCAAGAGGCTTGAGGCTTTGCCGCAGCATCTTGCGGCGTTGCCCGAAGGCGGCGTGCGTGACCCTTTCCAGATCAGTGACGGAGCAGGGGATCGGGCTCTCGATTGGCGTCAGATGGACGACCGTTGACGTGACTTTCGGCGGAGGCGTGAAGGCCTGCGGCGGTACGTCAAATGCCATGCGCGCATTTGTGCGCCATCCGCAGAGAACACCCAGTCTGCCATAGTGGTCGTCGTCTTCGGTAGCCACGATCCGCTCGCCTACCTCTTTCTGGAACATGAGCGTCAGCGACTCCCAGAAAGGAGTCCATTGCTTCGGCAGGATCCAATTGACCAGCAACTGCGTGCCGACATTGTAGGGCAAGTTCGCTATGATCTTCACCGGGCCTTCCGGTGCAAGAGCCTCGAAATCCGTCTTCAGAGCGTCGCCTTCGATAACTTCGAGCCGCCCCGGATAGTGCGAGGCGATCTCGGCCAGCGCAGGCAGGCAGCGCGCGTCACGCTCGACGGCGATCACCTTTTTTGCGCCAAGCGCCAGGATCGCTCGCGTCAGTCCGCCCGGACCGGGGCCGACTTCGAAGACCGTGACACCTTCAAGCGAGCCAGCCGTCCTGGCAACCTTCTGTGTCAGGTTGAGATCGAGCAGAAAGTTCTGGCCGAGTGCCTTGCGGGCATCGAGGCCATGGCGCTGGATAACGTCGCGCAGGGGCGGCAGCCCGTCCAGAGCAGCCATCAACGACGCCCTTCCGCGGTACGTCCGAGGTGGCCGGCGAGCTTGAGGGAGGCGACGAGGCTGCTCTCTCTTGCAAGCCCCTTGCCGGCGATGCCGAACGCCGTGCCATGATCAGGCGAGGTGCGCACGAAAGGCAAACCAAGGGTCACATTGACGGAATCGTCGAAGCCAAGCGCTTTGGCCGGTATCAAGGCTTGATCGTGGTACATGCAGATCGCGACGTCGTAACGCGCCCGGGCTTCGTCATGGAACATGGTGTCGGCGGGCAGCGGACCGATCGCATTGATGCCCTCGGAGCGGAGAAATTGAATTGCCGGCGTGATGATCGCTGCATCTTCCTTGCCGATCGTACCGTCTTCGCCGGCATGAGGATTGAGACCGGCAACGGCAAGGCGCGGATGATCGATCCCAAACCGCGCCCGGAGATCGGCATCCGCGATCCGGCAGGTCTCGATAATGTGCTCCGTACTCAGCGCTTGGGGCACATCCTTGATAGGGATATGGATCGTTACAGGAATGGCGCGAAGCTTTGGACCGGTAAGCATCATCACCGGCGTGACCGACTGCCCTGTGGCTTTCCCGGAGAGATCCGCCAGAAATTCCGTATGCCCCGGAAAGGGAAAGCCGGATTCGTAAAGCACGGACTTGGCGATCGGATTGGTGACAACGGCAAGCGCCTCGCCGCTCATGGTGAGCGAGACGGCTTTTTCGATAGCTGCGATCGTACTCTTCGCGGTTGCCACGTGCGGCTCGCCTGCTACCACCTCGATACCCGCTGAGATGGGAAGAACCGGTAGCGCGTCAGCAAACGTGTCACCGGCGTTCGCACAATCGGTCTCGCGGACGGTAACCGCCAAGCCCAACAGCCGTGCACGCAGGGCCAGCACATCCGGATCGCCTATATAGACAAACGGTGGGAGGCCCAATTCCCTGCGCCTCAGCCATGCCAGCAATGTAATATCAGGGCCGACACCGGCCGGATCGCCCTGGCTAAGAGCGAGGGGGCGCGAGAACGGAATTGTCATTTGGCTCAGGGGCGCATGATCTGCGCCTTCTTGCGCAGCTCATCGATATACTTCTTGGCGTTCGGGTTCTCCGCAGGTCCGTTCTTGTCTGCCTTCGCCTTGTCGAGGTCTTCCTGGCGGAACACCATTTCAGCGGCCTGGTCGTCAGATACCTGACGCTGGCTGCAGATCGCGATGTACTCGACACCGCGCTCGGTCACTCGGGTAGCCGTCGTATTTCCCTTGGCCTGCTCGACGAGCGGCTTCCACTCGGCGGGGAGCTCTGGTGCAAGAACGCGGCCGAGGTCGCGTACCGAGACGTCGCGCATCGTTGCCGCAAATACCTTCGCCTGGTCGCAACCCGGATACTTCGACCGCGACGCTTCGGCTTCGCTCTTGCGCTTGCCGACGATGCCCTTCTTGCTTGCAGGGACGACGAAGATCATCTGCTGCAGAATATACTCTGTAGTTTCAGGCTTCTGCTTGTTTTCCATCATGCGAGCGACGAGGTCGGAATTCGACATGCGGGCGCTTGAGCCATAGCGCGCGTTCACCAACCGCGGCCAGCTCATCTGCACGGCAATGAAAGCCTTGAAATGATCGACGCCGACGCCGGCGCGATCGAGAATCTGCGTCATCTGGGCGGTCGTCAGCTTGTTGCCACTTGCAAAGCGCGCGAAGGATGCGTCGACGTCGTCCTTGGAAACCGACATACGCACGCGCGAGATTTCCTGCTGCTTCAGCGTCTGGTCGATCAGCTGCTCTTCTGCTGCCTTGGCGTCCGCTTTCTGATGCTGCAGCCTGAGGAATGCTTGACGCTTGGCGACATCGCCGCTGGTAATTGCCGTGCCGTTGACAACCACTCTGACTTCGCTTGCGGCAAACGCCGATCCGGCCTGTGGCGCGGCAAATGCTGCCAGCACCGCGAAAGCCACGCCGGCAATCATCGTTTTGATGGTTCTTTTGGCGCCAATCATCTATCGACCCTTCCCATTGACGCCGCGCATTTGCGTCGCGGCGCACATACCTTTTCGAGACAAACGGGCACTACCGCTTCAAATTGAAAATTCAGCATATGCCCCAGATATCAACTGGCGACAATGTCCTGCATAGTCTTACGGCGAAAGAAAGGCCCTTTCTTTCGCCGTAAGACTGAACTGTACGTCAGTTCTGATAGATCGTTGTGCTGGTATCCACCGCGCCGCCGACGTTGATGTCTCCCAACGTCCGGAACGTCAACCTGGCGCCAATCGTCCAGTCGCTCGCGGATTCGGCGCTGGTGTCGCGCTTCTCGGTGTAAGCGATGGTGAAGATCGTGCACTCGTCCTCATAGGTCAGGCCGAATGTCTTCCTAACGAGAGTGTTTTCCTGGAGATCCCAAGCAACGCCGCCAAATACCGTCCAGTAATCCTTGAACTTAACGCTTCCCTTGGCCTGGATTTCATCATTGTCATCGGCAAAGCCATACTCTGGTTGTGCCGAAATATGGGTATAGATGAGCTGGCTTTGATAGCTGTCTGTCTGGAAGCCAGCGGTCAAATCGCCACGGCGGAACGCGAGGTCCTTCTCGTCAAGCCGGTAAGACGCTGCAAGCGCCAGACCCTGTGGCGTCTCGATGCCGGCCAGACCGACAAAGTCGGAGACATCGGTCTCAAGGCCGGAATCGGCACCGACGTTCACAAGGTCGGCCGTATCGAAGGAATTCTGACCGCCGAGCTGGTAAGACTGGCCAAAAATGCCATGCAGCTTGTAGCCGTTATCGAACGTGCCGGTGTACTGGAAACCGAGATTGGCGCGCGTACCACCTTCAATGCGGTCATAGCCCGAGAACTTGTCGCGCTCGAAAAGATTCGTCGCGTCGAACACGAAGCTCTGTGCGTCTTCGTTGGGAAGCGCACCGGCGAGGCGTTCGTTGGGACGCGCGTAAATCTGCGCGATCGGCTCGAACAGGTGCGTGCTGTTTGCCGTCGTCCCGAGGATCGGATAACGCATCTCCAATCCGGCGGTGAACATCGAGCGGGCCGCCGCATTGCCGTCCTCGTAGTTGCCATCATAGGCAAATGTGCCGGAGGTCGGCGGCGCAGTCATGTTCAACGCCAATGCGTCGCCACGGGCGGCCAGCAGCGGAGTGATCAGGAAACCCTGAGGCGTGACAAATGTCCGCTTCCATTCCAGTTCGCCGGTGAGCCGGGAGGTCTGGCCTTCAAGGCCACGGAACCGGTCAAAGCCTGCGACGCTGTAGAAATCATCGTGGGTGCGCGACAGGTTCGTGAAGTTGACGTCAGCCGAAAGCTCACCTCCGGCGAGTGGCTGCGGTGCAACGAAGTGATAGTCCATCACCGGATAGACGATCGCCTGCTGCTTCTCGGCGACATCATTCGGATCGGCGTTCTGAACATCAAAGTAGAACGAACGAAGATCGAAGAAATTCCGCTTGCCGAGGCCCGTCAGATAGACTTGGTTCGTTTGCGTTGAACCATCCAACCCGTTGAGGCTGTAGGTGCGGGAGAAATTGTTATCGCTCTGGGCCATCACGTCCCAGCCGAACGCCCAGCGCGGATTGATCTGGAAAGCGCCCTTTGACGAGACCACCCCACGGAGGTCGTTTTCGGCATCACTGGTGCCGGGTGTGAAGGTTTCGGGGCTGAGCTGATTAATTCCAGCCACTCGAAGAATATGCGTGCCGTTCTCGAACCGCTGGCGATACTCTGCGTCCAGCAAGAATCCCTGCGTCGTATAGCCAGTACCGGTAACAGTTACGTCGCTGCTGGGAGAGATAACGTAGTAGTACGGGACCGACAGGCCAAAACCGAGGTTTTCAGCCGTGACAAAACTGGGAAAGAGGAAGCCGGACTTCCGCTTCACGGTGTTGTCGGGAACCTCGATCCAAGGAACATACGCGAGCGGGTGTCCGAGGAGTTCGAAACGGGCCTTTTCCAACCGAATAGTGTGCTTGACACCATCCTGTATGACGCGTTCAGCCTTGACCTGCCAGAACGGAGGCCGCTCCGGCCTCTCGGCGCAAGGCAGACAGGCGGTGTAAACGCCCTTGTTCAGAATCATCTGCGTGCCGCCGACACGCTCACCGGTTTCGGCAACCAGGCGCGTATTGTCAGGGGTTTCGATTCGGAGCGCGTTTACGAAGCCGTTCCCGAAGTCGTCAGTGACATCGAGCTTATCGGCGTACATGCGGCTGCCGTCGGGGCCAATGAGTTCGACGTTGCCAAGCGCCATCAGGCGCCCGGTCTGCTGATTATACTCTACGCGCTGCGATACCATCCGGTAGCCGCCGTAGTTGATCTGCACGCCACCGATGGCGGAAACGATCTGCGCGTCCTTGTTGTAGACAAGTTCGTTGGCCGACAGAATCAGTTTCTGTTCGCCCGATACGTTCGGCTTCAAACCTTGCAGGGCATCTTGTGCGAAAGCAGCAGGAAAGCCACTGGAATAGGTGGACAGGGCTGCGCCTACGAGCAGGGCAACCATCTGTTTACTAAGAGTCTTGCGGTCGCCTGCCGCCACTAGCCATCCTCCTGATGAAGCAGAATTGTTGCACCCAAAGCCAAGGCGACGGTGACCGGAATCCACGTCGCCACGAAAGGCGGGACAACCCCACTGCTTCCGAATGCTTTTACAAGCACGGTGACCACATAAAGCACGAAGCCTGACAGGATTCCACCCAGAATCACTGACCTCGATTGGTTGAACCGGCTAAATTTTAGGGACACTGTTGCAGCAATGAGAGTCATTGCGACGAGCAGCAGTGGTTGAGACAGCAACGAGTGAAATTGGGTTTCCAGAGCCTTGGTCGGAATCCCGAAGGATTTGGCTGCTTGAATTCGGCTCGAAAGGTCAAAAAACGCAATGGTTTCAGGGGATGCGAGCCTCTGTTGGACGAAATCCTGTTTCAAATTGGTGCGGACTCGCACCTCATCTTTGCGGACTGCGATTTCGCCGGGGCGACGCTCCACAACATTCTTAAGAAGCCAGTAACCATCTTCCAATTTTGCCGACGCGGCGTCCTGTCTCAGGGCGATGTGATTAGTCGAATCAAAATGCACGAAGACCGCGTCCATGAGCAGCGTGCCGTCCTCGAGAATCGTATGCGCTCCGATGATCACATCGTCCTTGCCGCTGATCTGGCGGATCCATGGAACCTGGGGTGCCGCGTTGGACGTCGAACTCTCTCCGCGCCAGTTGCTTTCGACGACGGCCGCCTGGCGTTGTCCCCATGCTGCGAGCGGATTGAGGACCGTCATGACGAGGACGCCAAGCAGAAAGGCGCCAGCAAGGAAGGGCGACATGAATTGCCAGACTGAAATGCCCGCAGCGCGCGTAACAACCAGTTCGTATTTTCTGTTGAGGCCGATCAGGACCGTCATCCCCACAAAGAGGGCAATGAAGGGAACGGTCTGCTGCAGGATCAGCGGCAGGCGCACGGCAGTCATCAAGAGGCCGCTGGTCACGGTATAGCCGGGCAGACCGGAAAGGCGACCGGCCGTCTCGCTGAAATCGACAAGGAAAACAATGCCGATAACACCGAGGAAAAACCACATCGTGGTCAGGAGGTAGCGACGGAAAAAGTAGCGGCTGAGCGTTCCGAAAATCATGCGCTGCTCCCGGTAGAGCGATTTAGCCGGCGCTGAACCTTCTGCCAGAATGTGGCAGCGCGGTCGCTCATTGTCGATATGACCCCAAGACGCTTGTGATGCGAGATCGATGCGATCGCGAGAAGGCTCGCGACGACAGGAATCGCATAGAGGATACCGATATATTCCGGATCGGTATCGATCTGGTTGGCGGCGTAAAATGACGCCCAGCGAATCGCAAATGCAAATATGAGCGCCGCCACCATGGGATGCAGGCGCGCCTCACGGTGGGAGCGTGCGTCACCGGCAATGGCAAGCGAAATCAATGCGAACACCATGGGCAAAGCCCAATCTGTCAGACGGCGGTGCAACTCCGCTCGATAGCTGCCGGGCTTGGCAATATAGTCCTTGTCGGTCGGATCGGGGTTGAAAAGGAACGGAAGCTCGCGGTCCGAGGCGCGAAGGGTTGCCTGGCCACGATTCTGCGTGAGGTCGGAAAGGTCGAAAGAGTAGGAATCGAAGCGGATGACCGAGACATCACCGGTCGACGTTTTGCGATGAACCTCGCCGTCATGCATGATGAGCGAGGTGCCTTTCTCGTCAACCGCGCCTTCGCGTGCATAATAGATAAGCTCGAATGCGGGATCGCGTTCGTCGACGACGAAGAGGCCCTTCAGCACGCGTCCGGCAAGCCTTTCGGATATCTGCACGTAGAGACCGGTGTCGATGCGGCGGAAGTTCTTTTCTTCGATGACCGTGGAAAGCAGATCTGCGTAGGCGGCGGCCACCATCTGCCGAACGCCGGTCTTGGCCTTCGGCTCCACGACGTTGTCTACAAAAAAAGAAAAAGCGCTGATGACAGCCGCGAGAATCAGGATCGGCCGCAGGATGATACCGCGCTTGGCGCCAGCCGCGTCGATGACGGTTAGTTCCGAATCGTTGTTCATCGTCGTCAGCGTTTGAGTCACGCCGATGACCAAGGCGAACGGCAGCACGATCGGAATGATCGACGGCAGGATCAGCGTCGCCAATTTGGCGAACGAGCCCATCGACTGGCCGCTATCGGTAACCAGATTGACGCGCTGCAGCACCTGGGTCGTCCAAATGATCGCGAGCACCGGCAACAGGGCAACGAGAAACATCTGGCCAACGCGCCGGAGTATATATGTCTCAAGCAGTTTCATTCATGCCCTTGAACGCCAGTTGCGAACCGATGCCGCTATGCAGCGAAATCCATCTACGCTCTTTGGTTTGCTTTTGCGACAAGGCAGAATCGAAAATTCATTCAAATTTCAGTTTTTTTTCGCCCTGTGGCGAATCGGTGAGTGCAAGCAGGCCGGCGAAAACGACGACGGAGGAGAGCCAGCCGAGGGTCACATCCGATAGGTAGTGAGCGCCGAAGGCGAGCCGCATGGCAGGCGCGAGGAACGAGATCGCGGCCAGCGGGAGGGCAAGAGCGGAGCGTGCCGGTTGTGGTACGAAGACGATGAGGCAGAAGAGCCAGCCTGCGCCTGCCGCCTCACCGGAAACGAAGGAACAGTTTGACACGCACTTGCCGGCCACTGACCCGGCCTGCACGAAGTCGAGTTGGCCGCCGAAATCCACCGTCTGCCAGGGGCGAGGCCTGCCCCAGTGCTCCTTCAGAACCAGGTTCACCAGGAGCCCGGGACCGATGATGAGCGAGCCGAGCGCGACCTTGAATGCGCGGGCGCGTACGACATTGAATGTGGATCCAAACTGCCAATAACAATGCGCGAGTTTCCACAACATCACTATGGCGATGACATAGGGAAGTCGGAAAAAGACGATTCGCAGGAGCCCGAGATAGGTTTCGCGCCGGTAGGGGAAATACCCGCAATTTTCCCCGAGGGTTGCCGCAGTCTTGCAGGCCTCCCGCACGAAGAAGTGTGTTGATGCGTAGAGATCGATCTGGGGAAAAGTGCTGAACAGCAGGAGCAGCAGCCACCAGAGACAGAGCATGGCGATGAATGCGCGGGCGGGAACGGTTTCAAGTGCTGCGATGCGCCAAGGCGCTGCTGTCACCGATGACCTTAGTGCCGAAATCACGTGGCAATTCCTGTGGACTCAATTCCACTGGAGGAATATGCGCCGAAGATGACATCCCGTTAACGAGACCTGGCAGGGCGCGTAGCGCCGCTATTGGTTGAAGACTTGTTTTCGGGGGTGAAACCCGAAATGATTGGGTAGAGCGGATTTAGGAAAATCCCACTGGAGAAGATATGTCAGCCAAATTCGATATTTCGTTTGAGAAGTCCGCCGAAATCGCCGGTGGCTACGCGGTCCTGCTGCAAGCAAGAGGCGCGGCGGTCGCCGCCGGTGCAAAGGCCGCGGACCCTGCGGGCGTGATTGCCAGAGCGGCAAAGATCGCCGGTTTTTCGGCCAAGCCGACGACCGTGCTTGATCTCGTCGCGCCGGAAGGCTCTGCGGCCGAGCGCCTTCTCGTGATTGGTGTTGGAAAGCCGGACGAGTTGACCACTCACGATTGGCTCAAGGCGGGTGGGGTCGCTGCCTCCAAGATCAAGAAGGCAGGGAAGGTCGCGATCTTTATCGATGCTCCTGACGTCAGTGTCGGAGCCAAGGAAGCGGCGGATTTTGCCCTCGGCATGCTGCTGCGAGCCTATAGCTTCGATACCTACAAGACCAAGAAGAAGGACGAGGACGGCAACAGTGAGAACGGTCGGATCGCGGTGACAATAGTCACGGCAGATGCGGCTGGCGCTGCCAAGGCATTCAAGGGTTCAGAGGCGGTTGCTGCTGGCGTCAATCTGGCGCGCGACCTCGTGAATGAGCCGCCGAATGTCCTGGGACCTGTCGAATTTGCGGCCAAGGCCAGCGAGCTGGCAAAGCTTGGTGTCGAGGTGGAAATCCTCACTGAAAAGGAGATGCAGAAACTCGGCATGGGCGCCCTTTTGGGCGTGGCACAAGGCTCTGTCAGACCTCCGCGACTTGCGATCATGCAATGGAAGGGCGGCAAGGATGGTGAAAGCCCGATCGCATTCATCGGCAAGGGCGTCGTGTTCGACACCGGTGGCATCTCGATCAAGCCAGCCGCCGGCATGGAAGAAATGAAAGGTGACATGGGCGGAGCCGCAGCGGTCACCGGTCTGATGCACGTCCTTGCCGCTCGCAAGGCTGCCGTGAATGCCGTGGGCATCATTGGCCTGGTCGAGAACATGCCTGATGGTAACGCTCAGCGTCCTGGCGACATCGTCACGTCGATGTCCGGCCAAACGATCGAGGTGATCAATACTGATGCAGAGGGTCGGCTCGTCCTCTGCGATGCGCTCTGGTATTGCAACGACCGCTTCAAGCCGAAGTTCATGATCAACCTGGCAACCTTGACCGGCGCTATTCTTGTCGCACTCGGCAATGTCCATGCCGGTCTGTTCTCCAACGATGATGCATTGTCGGCACAGCTGACCGCGGCGGGTCTGACGACCAGCGAGAAGCTCTGGCGCATGCCGCTCGGCAAGGAATACGACAAGATGATCGACAGCAAGTTTGCCGACATGAAGAACACTGGCGGCCGTCATGCAGGCTCGATTACAGCGGCCCATTTCCTGAAGAGATTCGTGCAGGATACGCCTTGGGCGCATCTCGACATCGCGGGAACGGCCATGGGGTCGCCGCAGGATGAGATCAATCAGTCCTGGGGTTCCGGCTATGGCGTGCGGCTTCTCGACGAGCTGGTTCGTACCAACTACGAGTCATGACGGAAGTTCTGTTCTATCATCTGACGGAATCCAAATTGGAGGACGCGCTGCCGCCGCTGCTCGAGAAAAGCGTGGAGCGTGGCTGGCGCGTCGCCGTGCAGTTGAAGGAAGGGTCACGGCGGGAGCTGCTCGATCAGCATCTCTGGACATTTCGCGAGGATAGCTTCTTGCCGCACGGCACCGACGAGGGGGACATGGCTGAAAATCAGCCGGTTCTACTCACTATTTCCGAGGGAAATGCCAATGCTGCGACCGTTCGATTTATCGTCGATGGCGCAGAGCCGCCACCGGTCGATTCCTATCAGCGGGTTGTCTTCATGTTCGATGGTTACGACCAGGAACAGCTGGAGGGTGCGCGTGCGCAGTGGAAGAAGCTGAAAGGTGAGGGACATAACCTCACCTATTGGCAGCAAACGGCTGAAGGTCGTTGGGAAAAGAAGGCCTGACCTGATTGACGGTCAGGGCAGGCCGGCGTCGGCCACGACCTTGTCGATAAATTCTCGTTTGGATTTCGTATATTCTGAACGGCTATCGGCATGTTCGTCGGCCAAGCCGACCTTCAATCGCTCGTAGGCGCGCGCAAGGCCCGGGTCGGCCCGTAGCGCATCGCGAAAGGCGAGCATGCGGTTCCAGTGATAGCCGTGATACTCCACGACATGGACGAGATGAGTGCGGGTCTCGCCTTTGATGCCGCGGCCGAAAATATGGTCGTCGGGAACGATGTCCTTTCCGGCGTAGTCATAGCCGATCGCTTCCATCGCACCGACAAGCTTTGGCCCGTCTTCGAAGCGCTTGATGCCGACCATGATGTCGATGATCGGTTTTGCCTTGATGTCGGGAATGGCCGTGCTACCGACATGCTCAATGCCTAGAGCCGCATCGCCAAGCGCAAGCCGAATGGCTTCGGCTTCGCTCTCGTATGCGTCGTTCCACAGTTTGTTCGGCGCGGCCAGAGAAACCGTCAGGTTCTTCAATCCAAGGCCGAAAGACGCATCATCCCGCATGCCGAACTCCGCAATACCAGTGAGCACAACCACAGTATCACGGGGTTCGGCAATTTTGCATCAATCGTGGAATGCGTCGACGAACTTGCGCTTGCCGAGCATGAAGGCGTCGGCCACATGACGCAGCGGCGCGATGTCTACATCGGACCTGCCTGTTTTGACGAGTTCGGCGAACTGGCGGTAGAGCGACGGGTATTCCTCTTCGGGAGCCGAGAACTTCAGCTCGCCGTTAATGGAAAGCTTCGAGCCGCCTTCGGCAAGCTCCATGTGGCCGGCTTCGGTCTCAGCGAGGATGTCCCAGCTCTGTTTGCCGGTCTGCCTCCAGTCGAATTCAGCATGAACGGGAATGCCGTCGGCGTTCTTGAAGTGCAGATCGGCGGCAATCGGTGCATCGCGGTTCTCGGGGAACTCCAGCGTCGCGCTTGTCAGGAAAATCGCCTTCGGCAGGATATGCGTGACGATCGACAGGGCATTGATACCGGGATCGAAGACGCCGAGGCCGCCAGCCTGCCAGATCCAGTCCTGATTCGGATGCCAATGGCGGACATCTTCCTTCCAGATGACATGGACGCTCTTGATCGTGGTCGACGCGAGAAAAGATTTCGCTGCCTCCACGGCAGCCGCATAGCGTGAATGCCAGCTCGCGAACAGCGAAACACCCTTGCTTGCCGCCAGGCTTTCGAGGTCGGCCACTTCACTCAGCGTGGCGCCTGGTGGCTTCTCGAGGAAGACATGCTTGCCCGCCGAAAGCGCCTTGTGTGCAGCTTCGTAGCGATATTGCGGCGGCATGCACAGCGAAACCGCATCGATATCAGGAACGGCGTCGAGCATCGCATCGATCGTGGTGAAGCTCTGGACGCCCTCGACGGTGCCGTGACGGCTCGCCGTCGCAATGAGCTTGAAGTCCGGGTTCTTGGCGATCGAGGGAAGGTGCTGGTCGCGGACGATCTTGCCGACGCCGACGATGGCGAGATTGATAGGTGACATGCTGTTGGCTCGCGTTCGGTGTTTCGCTCAAAAAAGTATGACTTATTTTGCGGCTGTTTTACCAGAAAGATGCCGGTGGGCAAGCGTCGATAGCCCCATTCAGAGAGACGCCATCTCGGCGGGCGCGGTTGACTTCTTGAACTGCAGCGTCACCACCTTATACCCTTCCGCCTCGAGCCTTGAAAGCAGCGTGGGTAGCATTGTGGCCGTACGATTGTGAATGTCGTGCATGAGAATGATGCCGCGACCGCGTTCGTGCAGGCGATCCATCGTTCGCTTGGTCACGGCGGCAGGCGATGTGTTGAAGTAGTCCTTGCTGTCTACGTCGACATCCATCACGACCATATCGCGCATTGCGACGGCCGCGCGCAGCTTGTGACTGTCTGCAAGGTACGGAAAGCGGAAGAAGTTGACATCGACACCGGTCGCCTTGGTGACAGCGGCTTCGCCGCGGGTGATCTCCTTCATTGCCAGATCGAAGGTGAGCGCGGCCAGGTTTTCGTGCCGGTAAGTGTGGCTGCCGATGGCATTGCCTTCCATCGCGACCCTGCGGGCAAGCTCTGGATGCAACTCGGCCATTTCTCCGACCATCATGAAGGCACCCTTGACCCCGAACTGGTCCAACGTCGAGAGGACGCGGTCCGTCCGGCCGGGAATCGGACCGTCGTCAAAGCTGAGGATGACTTCCTTGTCCCCAAGCCGCAGGTCGTGGATGGAAGCCACGGTCAACGTTCGACCGGCGAGGTGATGCGGACGCGTATCGCGAGACATTTGAAACGGGCTACCTTCGGTTCCTGAAATCTGACCTTCCGGCGCAACGATTGAGGAGGTCTTGATCGTGGTATCGGGCGCGGGGCGCTTGGCGGTTTGGCAGCCGGCGAGCGCCACGCTCAAGAGGAGACCGGAAAGGAAGGCGAAGCGACGCATGAAAGGGCTCAACAAATCAGTAATGAAAGTTGAGACAACCTTTATGATTATGGTTAACGAACGGTTTCGATTGCCAGGCAGCGCACCGAATAGTGCAGTGCCAGCCATGCTCTGGCCGAGGGCTGTGGCTATCCTGCCATAGCCTCCTCGTATTGGGTGGAGAGCTCCAGCCACTGCTCCTCGGCTGCGGCAAGTTTTGCGGCAGCCTCGCCGCGTTGCTTTGCCTTCTCCGCAGCCTTAGCGGGCGCTTTCTCGTAGAGCAGCGGATCTGCAAGTTCCGCATCAAGCGCCTGAATCAGTTTCTCCAGCTTGCCGGTCAAGGATTCGATTTCGTTGATCTTTTTCTTGAGCGGCGCAAGCGATGCGCGCTTTTCGGCATTCAGCTTGCGCTGGTCAGCCTTCGAGGCAGACTCTTCAACGAACTGGGGCTTTTCGTCCTTCTTCTTGCCCGAGGCGACAACGAGGTCGCGGTATTCGTCCATATCGCCTTCGAAGGCCGTGACGGTCCCCTTGTTGACGAGCCAAAGTCGATCGACTGTCGCCTCGATGAGATGGCGGTCGTGCGAGATCAGGATAACGGCCCCCTCGTAGTCGTTGAGCGCCTCAATCAGCGCCCGACGGCTGTCGATGTCGAGATGGTTGGTTGGCTCGTCGAGGATCAGGAGATTCGGCGCATGAAACGCGGCGAGCCCCATGAGCAGGCGCGCCTTCTCTCCGCCCGACAGGTCTTTGGCCGCCGTTGACATTTTTTCGGTCGCAAGGCCCATCTGGGCGACACGCGCCCGTACCTTCGCTTCCGGTGCATCCGGCATCAGACGGCGCACGTGATCGACGGGTGATTGGTCCGGGATCAGGTCGTCGAGCTGGTGCTGTGCGAAGAAGCCGATCTTCAGGTTCGGGGCGAGCTTCACATCGCCCGCGTCGGCTTGGAGGCGACCGGAGATGAATTTCGCGAAGGTGGATTTGCCGTTGCCGTTGGAGCCGAGCAGGGCAATACGATCGTCATTGTCGATCCGCAGGTTCAGGCCCTTCAAGATCGGCTTGCCTGGCTCGTAGCCGACAGCACCACCGCTGATGGCCACGATCGGGGAGGCAGGTTGCTTTTCCGGCTCGGGGAACGTGATCGGCTGTACGTGATCCTCGATGACTGCAGCCACCGTTCCCATGCGTTCCAGCGCCTTGACGCGGCTCTGGGCCTGGCGTGCCTTGGAGGCCTTTGCCTTGAAACGATCGATGAAGCTCTGCAAGTGCTTGCGCGCCGCCTCGTTCTTCGCGCGTGCCTTGGTCTGCAACTCGTCGGCTTCTGCCTTCTGCCTTTCGAACTGGTCGTAGCCGCCCCGATAGAAGGTGAGCTTCTTCTGATCGAGATGAACGATCGAGTTGACCGCGTTGTTCAGCAGGTCGCGGTCGTGGCTGATGATGATGACCGTGTGCGGGTACCGACGGACATAGTCCTCAAGCCATAAGGTGCCTTCGAGGTCGAGATAGTTGGTCGGCTCGTCGAGGAGCAGCAGATCTGGTTCGGCGAATAGCACTGCTGCAAGGGCGACACGCATTCGCCAGCCGCCCGAGAAGGACGATGCCGGCCGTGATTGTGCTTCCTGATCAAAGCCAAGGCCTGCCAGGATGCTGGCGGCACGAGCTTCCGCTGAATGCGCGTCGATATCGACCAGTCGCATCTGGATCTCGGCGATCCGGTGCGGATCTGTGGCGCTTTCTGCCTCAGCCAGCAAGGCAGAGCGTTCCTTGTCGGCGGCCAGCACGATTTCGATCAGGGCGTCTTCAGTTCCCGGTGCTTCCTGGGCAACCTGTCCGATGCGGGCATTCTTCGGGATCGACACCGAGCCGCTTTCCGAAGCCAGATCGCCGGTGATGACTCGAAAAAGCGTCGACTTGCCCGCGCCATTCCGGCCGACAAGACCAGCTTTCGTACCGGCTGGTAGAGAAACGCTGGCATGATCGAGGAGCAGCCGGCCGGCAATACGTGCGGAGATATCGGAAATCGTAATCATGGCCGGCGTTTTGGCCGAAAGCCGCGATCAGCGCAAGAGCCTGAACTCAGCGCCCGAAGGCTTGCACTGGTTGGCGGCGGTTCGACTGAGCCGAAAGGAGCGCCACGCGTGCATTTGCCTGCAGCTGCGATGCCGTCGTTGCGTCCGCGCTCAAGGCGACCCCGAGTGAAATCGTAAGCCCGACAGTGGCAGAGTTGTCCGACGCTGCGAAGGTCATGTGATCTTCTACAGACGCGCGCAGGCGCTCGGCTATGGCCAGAGCCTCCTGCATGCCGACATTCGCAAACAGGAAGGCGAACTCATCTCCGTCCGTCCGGGCGACGAGATCGTTCTTCTTGATCGATTTGCGGAAGAGATCCGCCAATTTCTTCAGCAGTCGCGTGCCCACCTGGGTGCCGTATCGGACATTGAGCGCCTTGAAGTCATCGACGTCGACCATGATGAGGGCATTGCCGGACGCGCCTTCTTCGCGT
The DNA here is from genome assembly GCF_019511525.1 of Rhizobium cauense. Lineage (GTDB taxonomy): Bacteria > Pseudomonadota > Alphaproteobacteria > Rhizobiales > Rhizobiaceae > Rhizobium > Rhizobium cauense. The sequence goes on from NZ_JAEUAT010000002.1 coordinate 220,492, forward strand.
TCATAGAGATCGGCGATGGCCTTGTTGAGCGCGATACGGTTGGGGATCCCCGTGAGCTTGTCGGTTGCGGACGCGGAATGAGCGGCGGCAATGCCGAGTTCGATTGCCTCGAGGCGTTCGACGTCGCTCTTCAGCCGGGCCTCGATGTCCTTTTCCGAAGCCACCACGTTCGAGAGGGAGGTCGAGAGATAATCCATCTCGCTCATGAACGAACTGAGGCTCTGATCCGGGTTGCCCGCAATGGATTGCAGCACCGTTTCCGCGGCTCGCACAAAGGCCTGCTTTTGGCGGAGGACTTCCGAAAGACGGTCAGCCGCATCTCGCAGCATCTTGCTCGTCTCTGCATGGGATATTTCATTCGCAAGTCCGCAATGGCTCACAAGTCGGTATTTCAAGCCGAGCTCATCCAGGGAGGCTTGTCGTGGGGTCGGACCGAGCGCTGCGATGTCCTGCGCCAGCGCGGCGTTCTGGCCGATGATCGCTTCATGCAGAAGTTCGTAGTTGCGAGGCAGGCCGGCGATTGCAAGTCGCGCCATATGCTGGGCGATGCGCTGGATATCGGTCGGAGCGGCGGCCGGACGCTGTACTGCTTCTCGTTGTGCCTGTGAATTCGGCGCAGTTCGCATGACGTTTCCCTTTTTCCGACCGCAGCGTGGCGTTCGGTTTGTCTATGCAACTACCGCGCTAAAAATAGCTTAAATTCGGGCGTTTATAGTTGAGTTGCGGTGCCGAACAGTCAAACGCAGTTAATGGAGAGTATCCATCTGACATTTACTGCCGTGCTGGATCTTGGATATTGATCTAAGCGGACGCGATATCGTGCAGTAACAGGCATCGCACCCGCGGGGCCAGGGGTGGTCGCTACATGACAGCGGCGTGAAATTGCCAGTGCCCACTTGTTTTCAGGCTATCAGGCGGGTAAACACCGCCCACTTTTCCCACGGAATAAAGGAATTCGACCCATGGCGATTGAACGCACTTTCTCGATGATCAAGCCGGACGCAACGAAGCGCAACCTGACGGGCGCTATCACCAAGATGCTCGAAGATGCCGGCCTGCGCGTCGTCGCTTCCAAGCGCGTCTGGATGAGCAAGCGCGAAGCTGAAGGCTTCTACGCTGTTCACAAGGAACGTCCGTTCTTCGGCGAGCTGGTCGAAGGCATGACCTCCGGCCCGACCATCGTTCAGGTTCTGGAAGGCGAAGGCGCCATCCTCAAGAACCGCGAAGTCATGGGCGCGACCAACCCGGCAAACGCCGACGAAGGCACGATCCGCAAGACGCACGCTCTGTCGATCGGCGAAAATTCGGTTCATGGCTCGGACGCTCCGGAAACCGCTGCTCAGGAAATCAAGTACTGGTTCTCCGACACCGAAATCGTCGGCTGATTCAGGCTCTCAGCAAAACCGCTGAAGCTTTTGAATTGACTCTGAAAGCCGGGGCTCTGCTCCGGCTTCTTACGTTGAAGGGCAGGTGGCAGCGGAGTCGTAGTCCACGGTGCCGTCTGGTTTGAAGACTTCAGGGTTCTTTGTGTAGAGCGGCCCAATGACCAGCGGCTTGCCCGGCATGGCCGATTGGTCGAGGCTGGAGATCACTTCGGTCTTCAGGCTTTGCAGGGTCTCTCCCTTGGTGTCGACAAGACGAACGTTCACGGCGTAAGGCTTATCTTTCTTCACGCAATGAATTGCCGGGCTCTGAAGCGTGATCTTGTCCCAGAACGGATAGATCTTTTCGTTGGTGACCAGCACGTCGCCGCCTGCCGGGTTCTCGAATTCTGCGATGGCAACCGTACCTTCCGGGATTGGTGCCTTCTTGTTCAAGGTTACGACATAGGTCGCAACTGCTATCCTGTAGTTGAAAACGAAGACGCGGCCACTGATCTCTACCAGCTTGTCGGTCTCCCGCTGGCATCCCGTCAGCACTACGGCTGCAACGAGAACGGCCATCGACAATACTTTCATGGCGCTTCCTCCTCTTTCCTCCGGCGATAGTGGCGGCTCGCCTTGGCGCGATTGCCGCACACCGCCATGTCACACCAGGCGCGGCTCCGGTTCTTGCTGCGGTCGATGAAGAGCCAGCCGCAATTGCTGCAGATCTTCATGCGTTCGGGATCCGGCATGGCGATCAGCCGCAACACCGAATGCGCGGTTGCTGCATCGAGGCCGTTTTCTCCGTTGGCGCCTCGCAACGTACGCGCCAGCGCCTCCAGGAGGTCGACGAGCAACCGATCATCGATTTCGCCTGAGACACGAGCCCGGAAATACCTGTCAATCGCCTCTCGCAGTTCCAGGAAGTTCGACCGGTTGCTTGGTGCTGGGCCGATAATATCACCGAAGAGCGCGCGCTCGGCGCAGAATGCGGCGGCAGCTTGCGGAAAGGCCTCAAGTTGGGCCGGTGCGTCGAAACGGTCGATCCGTCGCGCCTCGTCATGCCGAAGCACGACGCTGTTGGCCACATCCAGTGCCAACGCGCCTCCGGAAAAGCGGTGAGGGGTCCAGGCAAAACTCATTCCGAAAATATAACTGGTAAAATAAGTTTTGCTAGTTATGATTTCTGCAATCGGGAGCTTCTCATGGCCTATCTGCTGCAGCAATTGGCGAACGCGGTGCCGCTGGCTGCGCTCTATGCTGCGCTTGCATTTGGGTACGCCGTCGCCTTCGGGGTCACCAAGCGTGCCGATATAACCTATGGGGCGATCTTCGCGTTTTCGGGCCAGATTCTCCTGCTCTTCACCGACATTGGTTATAACAGGCTGTGGCTTGTCCTGCCGGCCGCACTGGTGCTGGGAGCCTTGTTCTCGGTTGTTTATTCGATGCTGGCCGCGGTATGGATCGGACGCTCCATCATGCTGCCGCTGGTGCGCCAGTCATCCAACACCGTGATCGTCGCGGCACTCGGCATCACAATCGTTTTGATGGAAACGGCGAGGCTTGCATCGGACACCAAGAGTCTGTGGCTTTCGCCGTTCTTGAACCGCGTCGTGGTCTTCTGGAACGATGGGGCGTTCAAGGTGACGCTCACCGAGATCCAGCTCATCAATACGGGTTTGATGTGCGCCATCATCGCGCTAGGCGTCGCCGTCATACGGCTCACCTCCTGGGGGCGTCTGTGGCGCGCGGTCACCGACGATCCGCTGGCGGCAGAACTATGCGGCACCAGCGCTGACCGGGTCTTCCTTGTAGCTTACGCGGCTGCAGGCTTGATCGCCACTGCATGTGGCATTCTCGCGACCTTCTACTACGGCACTATGGATTTCGGCGCCGGGCTGATGTTCGGCCTCAAGGTCCTGATGGTAGCAGCCGTCGGCGGATATTCCGACCCCTTGAAGTCGGCGGCTGGTGCCGCTGGTCTCGGAGTGGTCGAGACGATGTGGAGCGCCTACGGTCCGTATCTCTGGCGTGATCTCGTTGTCTTCTCCCTGCTGGTCCTTCTGTTGGTCCTCAGCAGAAGGGAGCGGGCGATACCCTGATTATTTCCACTTGTCGCGCGCCGCGTCATCCGCGTCCTTGGCCGTAATCCAATCACCGGTGGAGCCGTCCTTGCCGTGCTCCTTCTTCCAGAAGGGTGCGGCCGTCTTCAGATAGTCCATCACGAAGTTCGCTCCATCGAACGCAGCCTGTCGATGCGGGGCCGCGGCAATGACCAGGACGATATTCTCCCGCGCCGCTATCTTGCCGTAACGATGGATGACCGTAAGGCCCAGTAGCCCGAAACGCTCGATCGCAAGGCTGGCGATCCGGGTCATCTCCGCCTCGGCCATGCCGGGATAATGCTCGAGTTCGAGCGCCGCGAGCCTGCCGCCTTCGTCACGGCACAACCCTGAGAACGTTACGATCGCGCCAATGCCGCTAGCGCTCATGCCGAGACGGTCAACTTCGGCCTGCAGGTCGAAATCCTCACGCTGGACGCGGATATCCGGCACGACCTTGGTGCTCACTTCAGCCTCCGGTCATCGGCGGGAAAATACCGATCTCCCTGGCGTCACCGATAGGCTCGTCGTGCTCGACGTGCTCCTGGTCGATCGCGACGCGGATAACGTCGGGAAACTGAAGCGCGGTCTCATATTCTTCGCCCATCGTCTTCAAATGATTCAGAAGATCGGCAACCGTGACAACGGAGGAGGGCAGGGCCATTTCTTCTTCAGCCTTGCCGATTCGCTCGCGCACCCAGGCGAAATAAACGAGCTTTGTCATTCTTCATCATCCACGATGTGCTTCAGGCCGGCGCGGAAGTAGTCGTAGCCGGTGTAGATCGTCAGCAGCGCTGCGATCCAGAGAAGGCCAATGCCGGTCTTTGTCGTATAGGGGAACACTTCGTCACCGGCCGGACCCGCGAGCAGGAACGCGATCGCCACCAGCTGCACGGTCGTCTTCCACTTGGCAATCCGAGTGACGGGCACACTGACTTTAAGGGCTGCGAGATACTCACGCAGTCCGGACACCAGGATTTCGCGGCAGAGAATGGTGATTGCAGCCCAGATCGACCAGCCCGCAATCGTCTGGTCGGCGGCCACCAGCAGAAGAATGGAGGCGACCAGGAGCTTGTCGGCGATCGGGTCGAGCATCCGGCCGATATTCGACGTCTGGTTCCAGATGCGGGCGAGATAGCCGTCGAGGAAGTCGGTGAGGGAGGCAATGACGAAGATCCATAGCGCCACCCACCGCGCGGTGTTGCTGATCGCAAGCTTTCCTTCAAGGAAGAAGCAGAGCACGATCGCCGGAACGGCGAGAATGCGACCGTAGGTCAGCAGGTTCGGTATACTGTATGCGCGCGATGCCATGAAACATGTCTCTGAAATTGATGCGCCGGTAGATGACGGCTTTGACCGCAAAGCGTCAACATTCTTTCTGTTTTTTCGCTGCCTTTGCGTGGAATTTGCGACCGACGCCACCTATTTCGCGGCGTCGTCGTGAAAATGATTGTAAACCTGCTTGGCAACGATCTCTGAAATCCCCTCGACGGCCATCAGGTCGGAGAGAGCTGCACGGGAGACGGCCTTGGCGGTTCCGAAATGCTGCAACAGTGCACGCTTGCGCGACGGCCCAATTCCACCGATCTCGTCGAGCGGGTTCTTGACCATCTCTTTCTTGCGCCGGGCGCGATGCGAGCCGATGGCGAAACGGTGCGCCTCGTCGCGCATGCGCTGGATGAAATAGAGCACGGGGTCGCGTGGCGGCAGGGTGAAGCTCTCATGCCCGGGCGGGAAGAAGCGTTCGCGACCGGCGTCTCGATCGACACCCTTGGCGACGCCGATGGCAATAACACTCTCGGTAATGCCTAACTCCTCGAGGATCGCGCGCACTGCGGTCATCTGGCCCTGTCCACCATCGATAAGGATCACGTCGGGCCAGGCGGGGAATGGCATGTCGGCAGCATCTGCCGGTGATGCCGGTTGGCTGCGATCGGGAATGCCTTCTTCCTTCAGCAGACGGGAGAAGCGTCGTGTCATCACCTCACGCATCATGCCGAAGTCGTCGCCCGGGGTGATGTCCGTCGATTTGATGTTGAACTTTCGGTACTGGCTCTTCACGAAGCCTTCCGGCCCCGCCACGACCATGCCGCCGACTGCGTTGGTGCCCATGATGTGCGAGTTGTCGTAGATTTCGACCCGCTGCGGCACATAGGGAAGCTTGAAGGTTTCCTTGAAGCCCTCGAGCAGCCGCGACTGCGACGCCGTCTCCGCGAGCTTGCGGCCATGGGCCTCGCGTGCGTTGGCGATCACGTGCTCGACCAGATCGCGCTTCTCGCTGCGCTGTGGCACCAGGATGGACACCTTGTGTCCGGCCTTTTCGCCGAGCGCTGCAGCCAGGAGTTCGATTTCCTCGACCGTCTCCGACAACAGGATCTGCTTCGGCACCGGCTTGTCGTCGTAGAACTGCGCAAGGAAGGCATTGAGCACCTCCGCAGCGGAAAGCTGCGGGTCGGCCTTGGGGAAGTAGGCGCGGTTGCCCCAGTTCTGGCCCGTACGGAAGAAGAACACCTGGATACACGAGATGCCACCTTCGTGGTGGATCGCGAAGACATCCGCCTCTTCCACGCCCGCCGGGTTGATGCCCTGGTGACTGGAAACGTGCGAGAGCGAAGCCAGGCGATCGCGATAGACAGCGGCGCGTTCGAAATCGAGATCCTCGGCCGCGAGGTTCATGGCTTCGGCGATATGCTCCTTGACCTTCTGGCTCTTGCCAGAAAGGAAGTCCTTCGCCTCCTGCACGAGTTCGGCGTATCCCTCGTCGCTGATTTCGTGCGTACAAGGCCCGGAACAGCGCTTGATCTGGTAGAGCAGACAGGGACGGGTGCGCGTCTCGAAGACGCTGTCGGTGCAGGTCCGGATAAGGAAGGCGCGCTGCAGCGAGTTGATCGTCCGTCCGACGGCACCGGCTGAGGCAAAAGGACCGAAATAGTTACCCTTCCGGGCACGGGCGCCGCGATGCTTGAGGATGGCCGGAGCCCGATGGTCGCCCGTGATCAGGATGTAGGGAAACGACTTGTCGTCACGCAGCAACACATTAAAGCGTGGCCGCAAGCGCTTGATCAGATTCGCTTCCAGAAGCAGTGCTTCGGTCTCGGTGCGAGTCGTTACGAACTCCATGTTCGCCGTTAGTCGCACCATCTGGGCGATTCGGTTGGAGTGCACGCGGCCGAGCGCGTAGTTGCTGACGCGCTTCTTCAGGCTGCGGGCCTTGCCGACATAAAGAACGTCGCCGGCCTCATTGAACATACGGTAGACGCCGGGGCTGTTCGGTAGCCGCTTGACGAACTCGGCAATCAGATCCGCGCCGACAAGGCCGGTTTCATTGAGCCCGCCTTCGTTCCAATCGATCGCGGCCGATTTCGGAGCCGGGGAGGCGTCGCTCTCCACTTCGATATCGTCGTCTGCATCGTCCGTTTCGTCGTAAAGAATGCCGCCGTCCGGCAGCTTTCTTGAATTCATTCCGTAATCTCCGCCACATCGGGAGTCTGCCAGGCGAGATGCTGGCCGCCGTCGAGGGCAATCATTTGGCCGGTGATCGAGGGCGTTTCGTAGAGGAAGCGAATCGTTTTGCCGAATTCCCCGAGCTGCGGCCCTCGCTTGAGGATAAGCGCTGAAACCTGCGCTTGGAAGTCTTCTTGCGCTTGTCGTTCACTGGGCATCGAGGGGCCCGGGCCGATGGCATTAACGCGGATGCGTGGAGCAAGTGCCTGTGCCATCGTCTGTGTTGCCGTCCACAAGGCCGACTTCGACAGCGTGTAGGAATAGAAGCTGGGGCGCAGTGCCCAGACGCGTTGATCGATGATGTTGACGATTAGGCCTTCCGTCCCCTCGGGCAGTTGCGCCGCGAAACCGGCCGACAGAATCGACGGGGCGCGGACATGCACGGCGAAATGCTCGTCCCACGCCGCCGCATCGATATGACGGACGGAATCTTCGTGGAAAACCGAGGCATTGTTGACCAGCAGATCGATCGGCCCGAGCGCTTCGGAGGCCCTCTTTATCAGGTCACTTGTCTCATCAATTTTCTGGAGATCGGCTTGTACGGCAATCGCGCGAGAACCGCTCTGCCGCAATTCCGCCGCGAAATTCTCGGCCGTCTCAATCGAACGGCTGGCGTGGATTGCGACCGCAAAGCCATTTGCAGCCAGATCTTCAGCGATCGCCCTGCCTATTCTTTTGGCCGCCCCTGTCACGAGTGCTGTTCGAAGTCTTTTCTCGTTCAAAATCATGCCTTTTCGCCGCGAAACTCTGTCCGCTGCTTATATAGGCGGGGGAGAAGGTGAGATAAATAGGCGTTTTGATTGCGATTGCACCGGAATTACTGTATGTATTGTTTAAGAATATAATCTCGTAAAATAAGTATTCATGATTTAACCATTCGTTATGGTTAACAAATATTCTGTTGCGACAAAGCAACATCGAATTTCAGCCATTCAGGCGCCACAATCAAATCACAATTTGGCTCTTTCAAATCCTCAATTGGGCATCAATTTCTCTCTCGAACCGCAAGGGACATTTGTAATAGCCCGCGAATGCTTCGCCGTAGGACAGTTGACGAAGGGCGCGGGTCTGAAAAGGAGACGAGTATGCGTACGTTTATTGCCAGCCTGTTGGTTTCGACCGTTGCCCTTGGTGGTTTTTCCGCCGCTTATGCAGCAGACGCGATTGATCAGATCCCGGAAGCACCGGTTGCTCAGAACGAGCCGGCTCCGGCAGCCAACTGGCAGGGCTTCTATCTCGGTGGCGCTGGCACCTACAACCTGGGCGGCTTTGGCGACAAGTACAACGCTCGTGCTCTCGGCGGCCAGATCTATACCGGTTACAACTGGCAGGCCGGCCAGATCGTTTACGGTGCTGAAGCCGACATCGGCTATTCCGGCGCTGATGGCGCTGCCGGCAACGGTGAGGGCAAGAACGAAGTCAACGGCTCGATCCGCGGCCGCATCGGCTACGATCTGAACCCGTTCCTGCTGTACGGCACGGCCGGTCTTGCTGCCACGAAGAACAAGTTCAGCAACGCTGCTGGCTCTGACACCGACACCTCGTTCGGTTACACGGTCGGTGCTGGTGCGGAAACCTTCGTGACGAACAACATCACGGCGCGTGTGGAATATCGCTACACCGACTACCAGAGTGGCGACTTCAACATCGGCGGCGCGAACGTCTCGCGCGGCTACGACGAACACAGCGTCAAGGTTGGTATCGGCGTCAAGTTCTAAGCCGAATGTCGAACACCGAAAAAGCCGGGCTTCAGCCCGGCTTTTTTTGTGCGATGAGCCGTCGAACGACTAGTTGGGGAAGTCGGTTGAGACGGCAAGCTCACGCCATGCAGCGAGCTCTTTCGCGACATATTCATTCTTTGCTTCGATCACCGCCACGGTATCGCTGCCGAACGGCATGCGCAGCGGCGGATTTTCCGAATGTGCCAAGGTGACCATTGCTTTTGCCAGGCGAGCGGGGTCGCCAGGCTGCTGGTGGTTATGGCCGGCCGCGAATTCCCGCATCGCGCCAACAGGTGTTTCCCGGTAGTCGCCGATCGAGCTCGGGCTGACGGCCAGCGAGCTCTCATCCAGAAAGTCGGTGCGGAAGAAACCTGGCTCGACGACCGTCACCTTGATGCCGAGCGGGCCAACTTCTGCGGCCAGCGCTTCCGAAAGGCCCTCGACAGCAAACTTGGTCGAGCAATAGACGCCCCAACCGGCATGCGAGTGATAGCCTCCGATGGACGAGACGTTAAGGACGTGCCCGGAGCGCTGGCGGCGCATGTGCGGTAGCACGGCGCGGGTTACCTTCAACAGCCCAAAGACGTTGGTGGCATAGAGCTTCTCTATCTCTTCAGTGGTCGCTTCTTCCACCGCCCCGAGCAGACCGAAGCCGGCATTGTTGAGCAGCACGTCGATCCTGCCGAAGCGCTTGACGGCCGCCTCCGCCGCCTTGTGCGCAGAGGTTTCGTCGGTCACGTCAAGTGATACCGCGAGCAGATTGGCATGATGGCCGAACTTCTCCTCGAGCCCCTTTGGATTTCGCGCTGTCGCTACGACGGCGTCGCCGGCATTGAGGGCTTCCTGGGTGATCAGGGCGCCGAAACCACGGGATGCCCCTGTGATGAACCAAACACGCATGACGATCTCCTTTGTCCGTTGTGCTGCGATTTGCTTACGGAGTGAAGGTAGCGTATTGACATAGCTGAGAGAATTTACGCTGTATTTCACGACTTGCTGAGAAAAATTCATCAATGAAGCGCGTCCGTTCCACCGATCTTGCGATCTTTCTCGCAATCGCAAATCACCGCAGCTTCCGGAAGGCGTCCGTCGAATTGGGGGTTACGGCGTCTGCCCTGAGCCATGCCCTGCGGGCGATCGAGGAGCGGTTGGCTGTCCGGCTGGTCAACCGAACGACCCGCGGCGTGGCGTTGACCGAGGCCGGTGAACGGCTGTTTGACCGAATACGCCCAGCATTTCTCGATATCGATGCTGCACTCGACGATCTCAACAACTTCCGCGGTCAGCCGCATGGCAAGTTGCGCATCAATGCGGCGCGTGCCTCCACCAAGCTTGTTCTCCTGCCGCTCGTCTCCCGGTTCCTCAGGGTCTATCCCTCCGTCGAAGTCGAGATCGTCATCGATGACGCGCTGGTCGATATGGTGTCATCCGGCTTCGACGCCGGTGTCCGTTTCGGCGAAAGCATCGCGGCCGACATGATCGCAGTGCCGATCGGTCCACGTCATCGTTTTGCGGTCGCTGCCGCGCCAAGTTATTTCGAGGGCAGGGGCCACCCCATGACGCCACACGATCTGCGCGAGCACGAATGTGTGCGCTACCGCTTTGCCGGTGGTGGTTTCTATCGATGGGAGTTCGAGCGCGGTGGCATCGAACTGGAGATCGAGGTCAGCGGTCCCCTGACGCTAGGCGACCAAGACATTATTCTGGATGCCGTGATGCGTGGTTGTGGACTTGGATATCTTTTCGAGGAGCAGGTCCAGGAGGCGGTTGCGGACGGCAGGTTGGTGCGCGTACTGGAAGACTGGTGCCCTTTCTATCCGGGCTTCTTCCTTTACTACCCGAGCCGTCGGCAATTGCCGACGGCGCTGCGCGCCTTTGTCGATTTCGTCAAGGCGGACAGGGGGCGCTCTCAGGTTTGAGGCTTCAACTCGTCGTAAGCGGCAAACTTCTTTTCGAACGCGCGAAGCCAGCCGATGAGTTCGGAATGATCGGATTCCCACTGTCCCTTGAAGCGCAGATCGAGGTAGCCGAGCGTTGCAGCAAGCGCGAAGTGGCCGCCGTGCAGCCGTTTGCCAATCTTCGGCAGATGAACGGCGAGGTGATTCAAACCGCTGACAGCCTTCTTCCACTGCCGGTCGATCCAAGGCTGGTGCACCTTTTCGTCGTCCCGGAAGCGCCGCTCGTAGACGATGGCAAGCAGGCAGTCGCAGATCCCGTCGCATAGCGCCTCGAGGATTTCAGCCTCCGTCCGCTTGCCATTCTTCGAGGGGTAGAGCTTCTTGCCCTTCATTCGGCCGAAATAATGCATGATGGCGATGCTGTCGAAGATCGAATGTCCGTCGTCGGTCAGCAGGGTCGGGATCTTGCCTAGCGGGTTGTTGTCGACAAGGATTGCCGGACCGGCATTGGTGTCCACGCGGATTTCGATGATATCCAGTTCCAGATAGCGCGCGGCCATGCGTACTTTGCTGGAATAGGGAGAGGTCGGTGCGCAAAGAATCTTCATGGTCGTTCTTCCATATGATCATGTTTTGGCACGACTATTTCGCGCCGCAAAGAGTCGGTCAATCGTCCTTCGTCGCTTTGCTTTCGCCGCGCAGCCAGAATGCGCGGTGCGAGGCGTATCGATCCTGCGCAAGATAGTCCTTGAGTGCGGGTAGAAGAGCGTGCAATTCGTCCTTCAGCGTGAAGGGCGGGTTGACGATAACAAGCCCGGAGCCAGTCAATCCGGTGATCCCCCGGTCGCTGCGAACGCTGAGTTCCGCGCAGAGCATCTTCGGAATGTCGAGGTCCTGCAGCGCCTCGTGGAATTCCTTGATTGGTGCGCCCTTCTTCAGCGGGTACCACAGGCAATAGGTGCCGCCGGGAAAGCGGCGATAGGCTTTCGCCAGGCCATCGACCAGGCGCTCGTATTCACCATCCTCCTCGAAGGGCGGATCGACGAGGACGATGCCGCGCTTCTCCTTCGGCGGCAGGTGTGCGCCGAGCGAAAGCCAGCCGTTCAGTTCGGTGATCCGGACATGATGGTCGCCCTCGAACAGCCGGTGCAGCCGCGCGAAATCCTCCGGATGCAATTCCATCGCGGAGAGCCTGTCCTGCGGACGGAACAGCATTCGGGCGAGCTTTGGCGAGCCGGGATAGAAGCGGACGCCGCCGTCGGGGTTCAGTTCGCGTACAGCGGAAAGATAGGGCTCAAGCAGCTCGGCGACCTGTGGAGCAAGTTCCGCGTCCAGAAGCTTGCCGATGCCCGTGTTCCATTCGCCGGTCTTCTGTGCTTCCTCAGAGGAGAGGTCATAGAGCCCGATACCGGCATGCGTGTCGAGCACGCGAAAGCCCGCATCCTTCTTCTGCATGTAGCGGACGAGCCGCGCCAGAACGGCGTGCTTGAGCACATCGGCAAAGTTGCCCGCGTGGTAGATGTGGCGGTAGTTCATTTTCGCTGATGCCCGTGATGAATTCGCCTGATCGACGTCATTTGTGACTTTTGGCTGGTTTCCGGTTCGAATATAGAAAAGCCATGAACATTGCGACCCCCATTCACGCCAAATCCGCCAAGTCGAATGTCAGGCTCGGTCACACCGCCTGTCCGCACGACTGTCCCTCCACTTGCGCGCTGGAGGTGGAGATCGGCGACGATGGCTGCCTCGGCCGTGTGCGTGGCGCAAACGATCACAGCTATACCTCGGGCGTCATCTGCGCGAAGGTCGCGCGCTACGCCGAGCGTCTCTATCATCCGGACCGGTTGATGCACCCGCTGCGCCGCACCGGCGCCAAGGGGGCAGGGCAATGGCAACAGATTTCCTGGGACGACGCGCTGGATGAAATCGCCGAAGCCTTCGTCAAGGCGGAAGCCAGGGACGGCAGCGAAGCGATCTGGCCCTATTTCTACGCCGGTACCATGGGCTGGGTTCAGCGCGACTCGATCGAGCGCCTGCGCCACGCCAAGCGGTATTCCGGTTTCTTCTCGTCGATCTGCACCAATCCGGCCTGGACCGGCTTCACCATGGCGACCGGCACGCTGCGCGGACCCGATCCGCGCGAGATGGGCCGCACAGATTGCGTGGTGATCTGGGGCACGAATGCGGTGTCGACGCAGGTCAACGTGATGACCCACGCGATCAAGTCCCGCAAGGAGCGCGGCGCCAAGATTGTCGTGATCGACATCTACGACAACCCGACGATGAAGCAGGCCGACATGGCGCTGATCGTCAAGCCGGGCACGGATGCGGCTCTTGCTTGCGCCGTCATGCACATCGCCTTCCGCGACGGCTATGCCGATCGTGAGTACATGGCGAAGTATGCCGACGACCCCGCCGGCCTTGAAGCCCATCTGAAGATGAAGACGCCTGGATGGGCGGCCGCCATCACGGGCCTTTCCGTCGACGAGATCGAAAGTTTCGCCCGCCTCGTTGGCACGACAAAGAAGACCTATTTCCGTCTCGGCTACGGCTTTACCCGCCAGCGCAATGGCGCGGTTGCCATGCATGCGGCGGCTTCTATCGCGACGGTGCTCGGTTCCTGGCAATACGAAGGCGGCGGTGCTTTCCATTCCAACAGCGATATCTTCCGTATGAACAATGCGGAACTGACCGGCAAATCGATGAAGGATGCGGATATCCGCATGATCGACCAATCGCAGATCGGCCGCGCGCTGACCGGGGATGCCGTTGCGCTTCGCCATCGCGGCCCGGTGACGGCCATGCTGATCCAGAACACCAACCCGGTGAACATCGCCCCTGAACAGCGGCTAGTAAAGCGCGGCTTTGCCCGCGACGATCTTTTCGTTGCAGTCCATGAGCAGTTCATGACGGATACCGCCGAGATGGCCGATATCGTCATTCCGGCGACGATGTTCGTCGAGCACGATGACATCTATCGCGCTGGCGGCCAGAACCACATCCTGCTCGGCCCCAAGCTCGTCGAGCCGCCGGAAACGGTGCGCACGAACCTGTTCGTGATCGAGGAACTGGCCAAACGCCTCGGCGTTGCCGATCGTCCGGGCTTCGGCTTCACCGCGCGCGAAATGGTAGATCGTGTCCTCCAGGACAGCAATTTGCCGGGATATGATCATTTCCTCGAACACAAGTGGTTTGATCGCCAGCCGGATTTCGAGGATGCGCATTTCCTCAAGGGCTTCGCGCATCCCGATGGCAAGTTCCATTTCCGGCCGGACTGGGTTGACGGCCCCGCGCCGAACAAGCCCCCGGCTGCTGTCGGCGCTCTCGGACCACACGAGCGATTGCCGGCGTTTCCGGATCAGGTCGATGTCATCGAGGTCCCAGATGCGGAGCATCCGTTCCGTTTAGCAACGTCGCCAGCGCGCAACTTCCTGAATTCCAGCTTCTCCGAGACGAAGACCTCGCGCCAGAAAGAGGGACGGCCGGAGCTGATGATGAACCCCGCAGATGCTGCGGCAGGCGGCATCGAGCATGGCGACCTCGTACGGATCGGCAATAGCCGAGGCGACCTGCGGATCCATGTGCGGGTCACCGATGAGGTCAAGCCGGGCGTGTTGATTGCCGAGGGGCTCTGGCCGAACAAGGCGCACGTCGATGGTGAAGGCATCAACGTGCTGACGGGTGCCGATCCGGTCGCGCCCTATGGCGGCGCAGCAGTTCACGACAACAAGGTCTGGCTGCGCAGGGATGTCGCATGACGAGATTTGACAAGGCAAAAGCCGAGATCGTCGACGAAAAGACGCTCTCCGACGGCTGGACGCGCCTGAGCGGCTTCCAGATCGACTATACCGATTCCGATGGGGAGACACACCGGCTGCAGCGCGAGGTCTACCATCGCACCCCGGCCGCGACGATCCTGCTCTACGATCCGAAACGCGACACCGTTGTCCTCGTGCGGCAGTTCCGGCTGCCGGTCTTCCTTCACGGCGAGCCGGCCTGGATCATCGAGGCACCGGCGGGGCTGCTGGATGGCGATGCCCCGGAGGCGGCCATCCGCCGGGAAGCCGAGGAGGAAACCGGCTTCCGCGTCCGTGACGTCCGCTTCCTTTTCAAGGCCTACAGTTCGCCGGGCTCGAGCATGGAATTGCTGCATTTCTTTGCCGCCTCGATCGACACTGCTGACCGCGTCTCCGACGGCGGCGGCCTTGCGCACGAGCACGAGGATATCGAGGTTCTGGAGGTCCCGCTCGACAAGGCGATAACGATGATCGAACACGGCGAGATCATCGACCTGAAGACGATCACGCTCCTGCAATGGGCGGTAATGAACCGCGGCGCGCTGCGCTAGGCTTTGGCCGATTTGCGGGGTCAATCATTCATAGCCATGTCATGAATCAGCGCTATGCGCTCCGCCTGTCATAAATACCTGCCTGGAGAAAAACCAATGTGGCTCAGCAATTTTACTCTTGTCCTTCCAGATGAGATCGTGAGCCACGGCTCGGTGCGCGTCGAGGATGGCGTCATTGCCGAAATCAGGCCCGAACCGGTCGCCAACGCTGCGATCGATGGCGGTGGACGCCTGCTGATGCCGGGCTTCGTAGACCTTCATGGCGACATGGTCGAACGCGAGATCGCGCCGCGTCCGAATGCGCCGATGCCGATCGATTTCAGCATCCACGAACTCGACAAGAAGCTCGCAGCCGCGGGCGTCACGACCGCATTCGCGGCGGTCTCCTTCGCGACGGAAAGCGTCTATGGTCACGTCCGTTCGCTCGAAACGACGTCGGCCGTAATCGAAAGCATCAGCCGGCTGAAGAACAACCTGCTGATCGACCATAAGGTTCATGCGCGCTACGAGATCACCAATCTCGGCGCCGCACCGACGCTCGAAAGGCTGCTCGATGCCGGCCATGTCGACATGGTCTCGTTGACGGATCACACGCCAGGGCAGGGCCAGTATAACAACATCGAGAGCTACATCCTCAGCATCGCCGAGCGCCGCGCCATCTCCGAGGAGATGGCCGCCGAGATGGTCGCCAAGCGTATCGAGATGCGCAACAATCCTGACATCGAGATCAAGCTGAAGCAGATCGTCGATCTCGCCCTGAAGCACAAGCTGTCGCTCGCCTCCCACGATGACGATAGCGCTGAGAAGGTCGCGCAGATGCACGATCTCGGCGTCACGATCAGCGAATTTCCGGTGACGCTCCCGGCAGCGGAAGAAGCGCGGCGTCGCGGTCTCTGGACGCTGATGGGCGCACCGAACGCGCTGCGTGGCCAATCGATGTCCGGCAATCTCAGCGCATTGGATGCCGCTGCCGCCGGCCTTCTGACCGTCATCGCCGCCGACTATCATCCTGCGGCCTTCGTGCCCGGCATCTTCAAGATCGCCGAGCGCACGAGCCTGCCTTACGCCGTCGCCATGGCGACCCGCAACGCGGCGCGCTCGGCCGGTCTCCTCGATCGCGGTGAAATTGCCGTCGGTCAGCAGGCCGATCTGGTTGCCATCGAAGCCGGCGACGTGCACCGCATCCGAGCTACCTTCCGCAAGGGCTTGTTCGTCTACAGCGACGGCACGCTGCATCAGCCTCGGGCGCTTGCCGCCTGAGGGCACGGAATATGTCCCGAAAGCGGAGCCTTTCGGGAGATGGATATGCGTAGAAACAGAGAATTAGAGCAGGGCGGGTGCTTCAGGCGCCTTCGCCGATCAGCGAGATAACGCTGTTGCGTTCCGCCGGCGCTGCCGCAGCGTCGGTGCTGACGGCCTTGCCGCCCTCCATCTTCACCTTGCCCTCAGCAAAGAGCCGCAGCGCCTGCGGATACAGCTGATGCTCGACGGTGAGCACGCGGGCAGCCAGGCTGTCGGCGCTGTCGCTCGAAAGGACTGGGACGGCCGCCTGACCGATAACCGGTCCCTCATCCATGCCTTCGGTGACGAAATGCACGGTGCAGCCGGCGATCCGCATCCCGGCATCGATCGCGCGCTGATGCGTGTGCAGGCCGGGAAACAGCGGCAGCAGCGATGGGTGGATGTTGATCATCCGTCCCTCGTAGCGCTGGATGAAGGTGCCGCTCAGCAGTCGCATGTAGCCTGCAAGGCAAAGAATGTCGGGCGAAAGCTGATCGAGTGCGGCAAAGATCGCCTCCTCGTGCGCTTCCTTGCTCGCATAGTCCTTGCGGACGAAAGCAAAGGTTGGGATGCCTTCGGCCGCCGCCTTGGCAAGCCCGCCGGCGTCGGCCCTGTCAGAGATGACGCCGACGATGTCAGCCGGAAAGTCGGCAGCCTTGGCTGCTGCGACCAGCGCCATCATGTTGGAACCGCCGCCGGAGATGAAGACGACGACGCGTTTGCGCGGCGACGTCATATGGCGAGCGTACCCTTGTAAACCGTACCGCCTGCACCTTCGGCGCGCGCGATCATCCGGCCGAGCGTTACGACCGTCTCGCCTTCAGCTTCGAGCGCGGTGGTAACCGTCGCGACATTCTCGGCCGAAACGACTGCGATCATGCCGATGCCGCAGTTGAAGGTGCGCAGCATTTCGTTGGCTTCAACGCCGCCAGTCTTGGAAAGCCAGGAGAACACGGCCGGTACCTTGACGGCAGCCAGATCGATCTCGGCTGCGAGGTGCTTCGGCAGTACACGCGGAATATTTTCCGGGAAGCCGCCGCCGGTGATGTGCGCCAATGCCTTGATGGCCTTGGTTTCGCGAATGGCCTTCAGGAGCGGCTTTACATAGATGCGGGTCGGCGTCAGCAGCGCTTCGCCAAGGCTCTTGCCTTCCGCGAATGGAGCCGGAGCATCCCAGGCGAGGCCCGAAATGCCGACGATCTTGCGCACCAGCGAGAAGCCGTTGGAGTGAACGCCTGACGAGGCGAGGCCAAGGATGACGTCGCCTTCTGCGATGTCGCCCGACGGCAGCAACTGGCCGCGCTCGGCCGCACCGACGGCAAAGCCTGCAAGGTCATAGTCGCCCGAGGAATACATGCCCGGCATCTCGGCGGTCTCGCCGCCGATCAGCGCGCAGCCCGCGTCGCGGCAGCCGGCAGCAATGCCCTCGACGATTGCCGCACCCTGGTCGGGATCGAGTTTGCCTGTCGCGAAGTAGTCGAGGAAGAACAACGGTTCCGCACCCTGGACGACCAGATCGTTGACGCACATGGCAACGAGATCGATGCCGACAGTGTCGTGATAATCGGCGTCGATGGCGATCTTCAGCTTGGTGCCGACGCCGTCATTGGCAGCAACGAGAACCGGATCGGTGAAGCCTGCAGCCTTGAGATCGAACAGGCCGCCGAAGCCACCGATCTCGCCATCCGCGCCGGGGCGGCGCGTCGAGCGCACGGCGGGCTTGATCTTCTCCACCAGAAGGTTTCCGGCATCGATGTCGACGCCTGCGTCGCTATAGGTCAGGCCGTTTTTTCCAGACTGGCTCATGCTGCTCTCCGATGGCTGCGCGGGGGCGGGAAATGTCACCGCCTCGATATGCGGGTCGCCATTGCATGACACGGGCCTACATGCAAGCGATTGCATGGAAAAAGCCCCAATTTCCCGCTCTTTTGACGCAGGCCCTCTGGATTTTTAGCGTCGGGGTTGACCATTCTCTCGGCCACATCCTATGTGCTCGAAAGGTTGCATCGCTATGATGCGAAAAATCGAGACAGTCGATCAGCGGGGAATGTGATGCCACAGCAGGTTAGCGGGGCAGGTCTGAAGCGCCAGGTGATCTTCTGGCTGATCGTGCTCGCCTTCTTTATCGGCTTTCTCTTCGTTTTCAGTTCGATCCTGCTGCCGTTTCTCGCAGGCATGGCGCTCGCCTATTTCCTCGATCCGGTTGCCGATCGGCTGGAGCGCCTTGGGCTGAGCCGCCTGATGGCGACGATCGTCATATTGATTGCGTTCGTCGTTCTTATTGTACTCGCATTGATGATCCTGATACCGGTTTTGGCGAGCCAGTTCAGCGACTTCGCTGGCCGTCTGCCAGGCTACATCGATCAGTTGCAGACCTTCATCGTGCAGTCCCAGAATTCCTTGATGCCGGATTGGGTGCAAAGCCAACTCGGAACGATCAAGAATAATTTCTCCGAAATACTGTCGCAGGGATTTGGCTTGCTCACCGGTCTCTTCGGTCAGGTGTGGAGTTCCGGCCTTGCCGTCGTCAACGTGATCTCACTGATGATCGTCACGCCTGTAGTGGCCTTCTACATGTTGCTCGATTGGGATCGCATGATCGCCAAGGTCGATCAGTACATTCCGCGCGACTATGTGGCCAACGTCCACCAGATCATGCGCGAGATCGATCAGGCGATCGCCGGGTTCATCCGCGGCCAGGGCTCGCTCTGCCTCATCCTGGGTATCTGGTATGCGGTCGGCCTGTCGCTGGTTGGCTTGAACTTTGGCCTTCTGATCGGCCTGTTTGCGGGCATGATCAGCTTCATTCCCTATGTTGGGTCGCTGGTCGGCCTCGTTCTTGCCGTTGGTGTGGCCATTGTCCAGTTCTGGCCCGACTATATCTGGGTAGGCGCAGTGCTCGCCGTGTTCTTCAGCGGGCAGTTCATGGAAGGCAATATCCTGCAGCCCAAGCTGGTGGGGCACAGTGTCGGGCTACATCCGGTCTGGCTGATGTTTGCTCTCTTTGCCTTCGGCGCGCTGTTCGGCTTTGTTGGCCTGCTCGTCGCTGTACCGGCCGCCGCGGCTGTTGGCGTGCTTGTTCGTTTTGCCCTTTCACGCTACCTTGATAGCGATCTCTATGCCGGCAGGTCGAAGAATGGCCACGTCGGCAAGACAAAAGCTGACCCTAAATGACTGATGTGAAAAACGCTGGTTCAAGGCGCAATGCCGTCGAGCAGCTTCCCTTGGCCTTTTCGCACGATGCCGCAACCGGGCGTGATGATCTCTTGATCTCCGAACGATTGGCCGCGGCCGTGTCGATCGTCGATGCGTGGCCGCACTGGCCGTCACCGGTGGTGATCCTCGCCGGGCCGGTCGGTTCCGGAAAAACGCACCTGGCGAACATATGGAAAGATCACAGCAGTGCGATTGAGATTCATCCGAAGGCGGGTGCCAACGCCGCTGTTGATGCAGCCAACGGCGCGGTTCTGTTCGAGGATGTCGACCGGCGTGGTTTCGACGACAACGAGCTTTTCCATGTCATCAACAGTGTGCGGGAAAACGGTCACAGCCTACTGATGACAAGCCGGCTCTGGCCGATGTCGTGGCCCGTGCAACTGCCCGACCTGCGCTCGCGGCTGAAGGCGGCGACAGTTGTCGAGATCGGCGAGCCTGACGAGGAATTGCTGTCACAAGTCATCGTCAAGCTGTTTGCCGACCGTCAGCTTTATATAGACGACAAACTTGTGCTTTATATCGTCAACCGGATGGAACGGTCGCTGAATGCGGCGCAGACGATCGTGGACAGGCTGGACCGGCTCGCCCTTTCACGCGGTACAAAGATTACCCGAACTCTTGCCGCTGAAGTGTTGAATGAATTGGGTAATTCCGAACCGGTTGATTGACTGTCACAGTTCCGTCGTGAAACTGATATAATTCGCTGGGCCGAATGAAACGGGGCAATCAGACCATGGATAGCGCAGTTGCGGAGCATCACGAACCTATTCCCGCGAACAATGGGAGTGTGCCGCCGCTGGAAGAACTGCTCGCGAGCCCCGAACGGTTTATCAATCGCGAGTTCTCGTGGTTACAGTTCAACCGCCGTGTTCTTGAAGAAACGCTGAACACCGAGCATCCGCTGCTTGAGCGCGTTCGCTTCCTGTCTATCTCTGCGGCAAACCTCGACGAATTTTTCATGGTGCGCGTTGCCGGCCTTGAGGGGCAGGTGCGCCAGAATATTGTCGTGCGTACGCCCGACGGCAAGACGCCCGCCGAACAGCTCGATGCCATCCTTCAGGAAATCGACAACCTGCAGATGGAGCAGCAGGCATCGCTTGCGGTGCTCCAGCAGTACCTTGCGAAAGAGGACATCCTGATCGTCCGTCCGGGCGCTCTCAGTGCATCCGATCGTACCTGGCTCGCAACAGAGTTCGAGCAGGCGATCTTCCCCGTTTTGACGCCGCTGTCGATCGACCCGGCCCACCCGTTCCCTTTCATCCCGAACCTGGGCTTTTCGATCGGTCTGCAGCTTGTCAGCAAGAACGGCCGCGAGCCGATGACGGCACTGCTGCGCCTCCCGCCGGCACTCGACCGGTTCGTTCGCTTACCTGATGACGGCAATACGATCCGCTACATCACGCTAGAGGACGTCGCCAACATCTTCATTCACCGGCTCTATCCGGGCTACGAGGTGCAAGGCTCAGGTACCTTCCGCATCATCCGCGACAGCGATATTGAAGTCGAGGAAGAAGCCGAAGACCTCGTGCGCTTCTTTGAAACAGCGCTTAAGCGCCGCCGACGCGGATCGGTGATCCGCATCGAGACCGATTCCGAGATGCCGGCCTCGCTCCGCCAATTCGTCGTTCAGGCGCTCAGCGTTCCGGAAAACCGGGTCGCCGTCCTGCCGGGTCTGCTCGCCCTAAATACGCTTTCCGAAATCACCAAGGCGCCCCGCGAAGACCTTAGATTTCCGCCCTATAATGCGCGATTTCCCGAGCGCGTCCGTGAGCATGCAGGCGACTGCTTCGCTGCCATCCGAGAAAAGGACATGGTGGTTCACCACCCTTATGAATCTTTCGACGTGGTGGTCCAGTTTCTGCTCCAGGCTGCGCGCGATCCTGACGTACTGGCGATAAAGCAGACGCTTTACCGTACCTCGAACGACAGCCCGATCGTCCGAGCACTGATTGATGCGGCCGAATCCGGCAAATCGGTCACCGCCCTGGTCGAGCTGAAGGCACGGTTCGACGAGGAGGCCAATATCCGCTGGGCACGCGACCTGGAGCGTGCTGGCGTGCAGGTCGTCTTCGGTTTCATCGAGTTGAAGACCCACTCGAAGATGTCGCTGGTCGTTCGGCGCGAGGAAGGCAAGCTCCGCAGCTACTGCCATCTCGGTACCGGCAACTATCATCCGGTTACCGCGAAGATCTACACCGACCTGTCGTTCTTCACCTGCAACCCGGTGATTGCACACGACATGGCGAACATCTTCAACTTCATCACCGGCTATGGCGAGCCGGAAGAGAGCATGAAGCTCGCCGTTTCTCCCTACACGCTTCGCTCGCGCATCGTTCGTCATATCGAGGAAGAGATCGAGCATGCCAAGCGAGGCGCGCCTGCAGCGATCTGGATGAAGATGAATTCGCTGGTCGATCCGGAGATCATCGACGCGCTCTACACGGCGAGCCGCGCCGGTGTTGAGATCGATCTCGTGATCCGCGGCATCTGCTGCCTGCGCCCGCAAGTGCCCGGCTTGTCCGACAATATCCGCGTGAAGTCGATCGTCGGGCGCTTCCTGGAGCACAGCCGCATCTTCTGCTTCGGCAACGGTCACGGGCTGCCGTCCGACAAGGCGCTCGTCTATATCGGCTCGGCCGACATGATGCCGCGTAACCTCGACCGCCGTGTCGAGACCCTTGTTCCGTTGACCAATCCAACGGTTCACGAGCAGGTCCTGTCGCAGATTATGCTCGGCAATATCATTGACAATCAGCAAAGCTACGAGATATTGCCCGACGGAACGTCCAGGCGCATGGAGGTGCGCAAGGGCGAAGAGCCGTTCAATGCGCAACAGTACTTCATGACGAATCCCAGCCTGTCCGGCCGCGGTGAAGCTTTGAAGTCCAGTGCACCCAAGCTGATTGCCGGGCTCCTTTCCGGCCGGAACAACAAGTAATATTGGACCTGCATGGTTGAATCAGAAGCCCAGGGGCGCCTTCCAGGGATTGCCCCGGTCTCCGTTGTGGATATCGGGTCGAACTCGATCCGTGTGGTCATCTATGAAGGCATGTCCCGATCGCCGACGATCCTTTTCAACGAGAAGGTGTTGTGCGGTCTGGGCAAGGGCATCGCGCTGACCGGCAAGATGGACGAGGCAAGCGTCGAGCGGGCATTGGCGGCCTTGCATCGGTTCAAGGCACTGTCCGATCAGGCGCGCGCCGCCACCATGTATGTGCTGGCGACCGCGGCCGCCCGCGAGGCATCGAACGGCCCTGACTTCATTCATCAGGCAGAGGTCATTCTCCAGCGCAAGGTCCGGGTTCTCTCCGGTGAGGAGGAGGCGAAATTCTCCGCGCTCGGCATTGTCAGCGGCTTCTATGAACCCGATGGCATTGCGGGTGACCTGGGCGGTGGTTCGCTCGAACTTATCGACATCAAGGGCAAGTCAATCGGCAAGGGGATTACCTTGCCGCTCGGCGGCCTTCGCCTGTCCGAATATGCCGGTGGGTCGCTGGACAAGGCCAGAACCTTTGCCCGCAAGCATGTGAGAACCAGCGCCAAGCTGCTGGCAAATGGGGCGGGGCGCACGTTCTACGCCGTCGGTGGCACCTGGCGAAATATCGCCAAGCTCCATATGGAAATGACACAGTATCCGCTGCACATGATGCAGGGCTATGAGGTTTCGCTCGAGGCGATGATGCAATTTCTGGATCAGGTGGAGATTGCCAAGGACTCCAAGGATCCTGCATGGATGGCCGTCTCGAAGCATCGCCGCGCGCTGCTTCCCTTCGGTGCGGTCGCTATGAAGGAAGTCCTGAGCGCGATGAAGCCGTCCGTGATCTCATTCTCGGGCCAGGGCGTGCGCGAAGGCTACCTGTATTCCTTGCTCTCGGAGAACGAGCGCCGCAGCGATCCGCTGCTGGCGGCAGCCGGTGAACTCGCCATCCTGCGCGCCCGCTCGCCGGAGCACGCGCGAGAGTTGGCGGACTGGACCGGCCACATGATGCCCTACTTCGGCATAACCGAAACGGAAGAGGAAGCGCGCTATCGCCAGGCTGCCTGTCTCCTGGCGGATATCAGCTGGCGCGCGCACCCTGACTATCGCGGCCTGCAGGCGCTGAATATCATCGCTCATTCGTCCTTTGTTGGCATCAGCCATCCGGGCCGTGCCTTTATCGCGCTCACCAACTACTACCGGTTTGAAGGGCCGCACGACGATGGTGCGACTGGTCCTTTGGCCGCGATTGCTACGCCACAATATATCGAGCGTGCCAAACTGCTCGGTGGAATGTTGCGCGTCGTCTATCTCTTCTCGGCATCCATGCCCGGTATCGTGCGCAATCTGACATTCCGAAAGTCGACCAATCCCGATCTCGATTTGGAGTTCGTGGTTCCGGCGGAATATCACGACTTTGCCGGCGAACGCCTCGAGGGGCGCCTCCAGCAGCTCTCCAAGTTGACCAACAAGCGTTTGGCCTTCCGCTTCGAGTAGCATTCGTCTGACAGGCGAAACTCTGCCGCCTTCTGTCCAGCCGACGCGAATTGTGGCATAACTGAGCCATGGCGATACATGTCTTGGCTGTCCACCGCGATACAGTCGGGACGGAACAGGCGACAGGCAATTCGCTTGCCAGCGCCTATTCCGTCGGGATCCTTTGTTGGCTGCTGTCGGCTGGCGTCTATATCGCTGCGAAATGGGTTTCCGCCGAGATGCCGCCCTGGGCGCTCTGCTTTTGGCGCGTGCTGATCGCCTGGGCGATCCTGATGCCGATCGTACGCCGGCATTTCGGCGCCATGCTCGCGCTGGCGCGAGCGCGCCCTCTCGAACTGCTTGCCATCGGCGGAGTGGGGCTCGCGATCTGCCAAGGCATGATTTTTGTCGGTCTGGAGCACGCGGACGCTACCACGGCTGGCATCATCATCGCCCTGATCCCGATCATCACCATGATCCTTGCGCGCCTGTTTCTGGCTGAACCCATGGGGCCTTGGCAGGTCATCGGGTCGATCCTGGCCTTTTTCGGCATCGTGGTCATCATCATCAAGGGCAGCCCAGCCGCGCTGATGCGCCTCGACTTCAATCCTGGCGAACTGTGGATTGTCGCCGGTGCGTTCTGCTTCAGCCTCTATACCGTCCTGCTCCGCCGGGCAAAGTTCGATGTCAATCGCCTTGCGCTCCTGGTGCTGCTTCTCGGCGCAGCAGTGCTGACCGCGCTACCCTTCTATCTCTTCGAACTTTTCTCCGACGAACGCTCGACGCTGAACGCCAGCGGACTTATCGCACTCGCTTATGTCGCGATCCCCGGCGGGGCGGTGATGTACTATCTCTTCAATCGCAGCATCGAGGCCTTGGGTGCTGCTCGGGCGGGCGTGCTCCTCTACATTCAGACGATCTTCATCGCAGTGCTTGCCTACCTGATCCTCGGTGAGCAGTTGCAACGCTATCATCTCGAAGGCGCAGCACTCATCGTCGCCGGCTTGCTTCTCATCATCTTCCTGAAGCCGAAGACACAAGCCGCATAGGCCTGAGGTGTGGGCTACCGTGTACGTCAGGCGAACCGCTTGGGACGCGCTGACCGCCAGCTTCTCTCTGCTGGGGGATGCTTTGGGTTGATCGCCTGCGTCGCATTCGAAAAAATTCGGCCCTAAGTTGACGTACTGATTTGGTATGCGTCAACTGAGCAGCCAACCTTGTGAATGGAATCTGAGCGAGAGACATGATCACGGACATCGAAGACTTTTTCACGAAAGGATGCGGACGCTGCGAACGCTTCGCGACACCGGACTGTTCGACGCGGCAGTGGATCGACGGCCTGAACGAGCTCCGCCGGATCTGTCGTGAGGCGGATCTCGTCGAGACGGTGAAGTGGGCGCATCCCTGCTACATGCACGAAGGCCGCAACATCGCGATACTAGGCGCCTTCCGCGGAGATTTTCGCCTGACTTTCTTCAATGCAGCACTGCTGAAGGACCCCCAGGGCGCCCTTGAGAAGCAGGGGCCGAACACCCAGCATCCCGATATGCTTCGCTTTGTGGACAATGCGCAGGTCGCGAAGATGGAGCCTGTTATCCGGTCTTACTTGAAGGAAGCGATGGGCTATGCCGAGGCGGGCATCAAGCCGCCGAAGGGGCAAGGCCAGGTCGACTTGCCTGAGGAGTTGGTGGAGGCGCTGGATTCCGACCCTGAGCTTGCCGAGGCGTTTCACGATCTGACACCGGGCCGGCAGAAAAGCTACGTGATCAATCTCAACGGGGTGAAGAAGTCGGAAACGCGAACAACGCGGATCGCCAGGTTCCGGGATCACATTCTCGCCGGAAAGGGCGCAACCGAGCGGTAGTTCAAATTTGCTAACAGGGGCCAGTTTCTGGCTGCCTGCCGCGCACTTCGTGAAAAGGCCCCGCCGTCCTAAGCGGGGCCTTCTTGCTGCGTAAACTTACTTCGCGTTCAGCAGCTCGCCGACTTCGAGCAGGCTGAACTCGTTATTGTCGGCCTTGTCGACAGCGCGCCCGGCAGAGAAGGGCAGGTTGTTGTCGTTGCCGACGACGATGTGCGTGGCATCGACGCGGTCGACGTTTTCGATCGTCACGAATGGCATGTCATAGATGCCATCCTTGCTGCCGGCCTTTTTCTTGTTGTCGGGGTCCTTGATATTTAGGAGGTCGATGTAGCCGACCTTGCGAACAGCCTTGCCGACGTTGGCGTCGTTGAACTCGATCTTGTAGATGCGCTTGAGTTCGGCAGGTGCCTCGAAGCAATCCGGCTTCGGCTGCTTGGGGTCGGCGCAGGCCTTGTCCTTCGTGCCAGCGCCGTTGTCACGTTCGATGACGAGCGCGGTCGTATCGTCAAGCATGTTGAAGTCGCCGATCGAAACGCCCTTGTCCTCGAAGGGATAGAACCAGCTGCGGCCCGTCCAGCTCTTGGAAGCGATGTCGAATTCGATGACGCGGATGGCAGTGTGGCCATCGACCGACTCCATCTTGCCGTCATCCTGGTATAGAGCACCTTCCAGAAGCCCGTAGAGCTTGCTGCCGTCCTTCGACATGGCAAGACCCTCGAAGCCGCCCGAGCGCTTCAGGTTGAAGACCGGCATCTTGGCGGCCGGGTTTGCCTGAACGGCGAGGACCGGATTGTCTGGGGAGAGGACCGGTTTGCCGTCGACGGTGGTCGAGATCGCGTCGGTCAGGCGGCCTTCCGTGTCGAATTTGAGGATATAGGGTCCGAACTCGTCGCCGATCCAGAAGCCGTCGGCCACGGGCTGAACAGATTCGATGTCGAAGTCCGCGCCGGTGAGATAGCGCTTTTCAGCACCCTCCAGCACGATCGGGAAGGGAGCCTTCCTGTCGGGGTCGGAGAGGAAAAGGTTCTTGACGACCTCTACCTTGCCCGTCTGCCAGTCGAATTTCACGTGATGCAGGAAAAGCATCGCATCGCTGGAGTTTGCCTTGGAGCCGAAGCCGTTGTCGGAGAGTGTCCAGAATGTGCCGTCAGCCATGGTCTTGATGCCGGAGAATCCCTGGATCGGCTGGCCGTCGAGAGGAAGCTTCAGATCCGTGACGCGCGCTCCATCCTTGCCGGGAACTGTCCCGAGGGCTTCGGTGCGCTTGCGGTCGGCCGTTGTGAATTTGCCGGAATGCTTGAGGAACTCTGGTGCGTCGGCGGGAGCCGCGACAAGCGTGTTGGCGGGCAAAATGACCTGGCCTGCGAGCTTGGCTGGAAACTCCTGCTGGTCGGCAGCAGCCGAGCCGGCGATCAAAAGGAGAAATGAAACGGAAGCAAGTAGAGTATTTTTCATCGAAACCCCCAAAGGATGGAATGCGGGTCTCGATTAGCAAGGCTTTCATGTCGGCGCGTTGACGCTTGCGTGAAGCTTTGGTGACGTCTTGTGGTTGTCCGCCTTGACGAGGGCTATCACACCGAGGCTCTGGCCCCGGCCCTTGACGGCGTGGCTTCCGAGATCCTGGGCAGATACCGTTTCCGGCATCTTGATCCGCTGGGCGAGATCGGAGGAGATCAGGACGGAGCGGTTCAACGTCT
This sequence comes from Rhizobium cauense, assembly GCF_019511525.1. Classification (GTDB taxonomy): domain Bacteria; phylum Pseudomonadota; class Alphaproteobacteria; order Rhizobiales; family Rhizobiaceae; genus Rhizobium; species Rhizobium cauense. The sequence goes on from NZ_JAEUAT010000002.1 coordinate 247,940, forward strand.
TGCAGAGTGATTCAAGCCGCGACGTCGTGTTCACCGTGTCACCGAAATAGGTGATCTTGTGGTGATCGACGCCGATTTCGGCCGTGATAACAGTGCCGCCGTGCAGGGCTGCGCGCAGGCGAGGGACCTGACCGTAAGTCTTCAGCCAGCTTTCGGCGTCGGCCTCTATCTCACTGATGATATCGAAGATGCAGTTCACGCAGCGTGCGAACTTTATTCCGCGCTCCAGTGGCCAGCTGATGATTGCGGCGTCGCCGACATAGTCGTCGATGGTACCCTTGTACTTCCTGACCGGCTCGGCGAAGGCGGCAAACAGAGAACTGAGCATCTGCTGCGCCCGAAGGTCGCCGTGCTTTTCGGCAAAGGCGGTTGAATCCACCAGGTCGATGAAGAGAAAGACGCGCTCCTCGCTGATCGGCTTCCGGTAGCGACTGAAAAGCATATTCATGAAGATGTCGCGCCCCAGCAGTTCGCGTATCCGAAGCACGAAGATGATGAGCGCACATACAGCGAGTGCATACAGAAACGCTTCGAACGGCAGGACGACTGCATCCACCCATGACGCCGGATGAAAGACGCCAAGCCACCACATCGACAGACCGGCAACCGCAAATCCGACGCTCATCAGGATCTCGTAGACGAAGATCTCCGCAAGGAAGAACGTCAGCGTCGGGAGTGCCTGCATTCGGCGATAGAGCGAACGCAGGATCACCTTGCGCTCGAATGCGATGATCGGCATCCCGATGGCAAGTGCGAAGGTTGCGCCGACAAAGGGATGGCCTCCGTAGAAGCGCATATCGTACAGGACGCCGCTCGCCGCGATCACGAGCGCGATGAGTAGCCAGTTCTGGACCGGAGATATTTCCCGCATTTAGTCCTTTTCGCCCTGATATCTAGCCCGATATGCCTTGGCATATAGGAAAGGTCGGGCGTTTTCGTAAGGCGCGCTGCACCTGATTCCGCAGTCGAATCGACCACGAAGCACTATGCTCTCAAAAACGTCGGGCTTATGGCAGCTAGAGAGCTACCGTCTCGACCTTCTTGCCGACGAAGCGCAGGGCAACTTGGCCCTGGATGAGTTGCAGTGCAGGCTCGCCGAACAGCTCGCGGCGCCAGCCGTGAAGCGCTGCGACTTCGGCCTTCTCGCCCTCCGCGGCAATCCGATCGAGATCCTCGCTGTTGGCGATGACCTTCGGTGCAACGCCGTGCTTTTCCGAGATCAGCTTTAGCAGCACCTTCAGCAGTTCCGCCGCCGCGGCGGCGCCCTCAGGTGGCTGCGTCTGCCGTGGAGCATGCGGCATGTCAGCCTTCGGCAAGGCAAGCGCGGCGTTGACGGCCTCGACGACGGCGCTGCCTGCCGCCGACCGTTCCCAACCCTTGGGGATCGTACGCAGCCGGCCGAGCGCTTCGGCGTCCTTCGGTTGTTGCTGGGCGACCTCGTAGATCGCGTCGTCCTTCAGCACACGCGAGCGCGGCACGTTGCGGGAGCGCGCCTCGCGTTCGCGCCAGGCCGCCACAAATTTCAAAATCGCAAGCTCCTGCGGCTTGCGCAGGCGCATTTTCAGACGTTGCCACGCATCATCAGGATGCATGTCGTAGGTCTCGCGGGCTTCGAGGATATCCATCTCCTCCCGGAGCCAGGAGGAGCGCCCCTCGCGTTCGAGCTCGGCCTTGAGATAGAGGTAAACGTCGCGCAAGTGCGTCACGTCGGCCAGCGCGTAGTCCAGCTGCTTTTCGGAAAGCGGCCGCCGGCTCCAGTCGGTGAAGCGCGAAGACTTGTCGATCTGTACGCCCTTCGTGCGGCTGACGAGCTGGTCGTAGGAGACGGAATCGCCGAAGCCGCAAACCATCGCGGCAACCTGGGTGTCGAAGATCGGGTGCGGAATGAGACCGCCCCTGTTGTAGATGATTTCGATGTCCTGGCGCGCTGCATGAAAGACCTTCAGGACATCAGGATTTGCCATCAGCTCGAAGAACGGCTTGAGGTCGAGCCCCTTCGCCAGAGGATCAACCAGCGCTTCCGTCGTCGGACTTGCCATCTGGATCAAGCAGAGTTCCGGCCAAAACGTCGTCTCTCGGAGAAACTCGGTGTCGATGGTAATGAATTCTGACTTGGCCAGCTCTTTGCAGGCCGCCTCCAAATCGGCGGTTGTTTCGATCATCTCAATTCATTCGCAGGATAGACATAGTTGAACCTTCCTTCTCCTTTCGGCCGGATATGTCAACTAGAACCCGCAAAGACCGATCAAACAACTCTAACATAACTGGTCATACCGGTCTTTTGATGCTCGATGATGTGGCAATGCAGCAACCAGTCGCCCGGATTGTCGGCAACGAAGGCGAGCTGCACCTTTTCGTCGGGCTGGACGAGATAGGTATCGCTTACAAGGGGCAGGGCCTCTCGCGTCGACGACGAAAGCACGGTGAAGCTCATGCCGTGCAGGTGGATGGGATGCGTGTGCGGCGTCACGTTCTCAAGCTGCAGGATGTAGCTCTTGCCGAGCTTCAATTCGGCCAGCGGCGCAGTCGGGTCGGGCGTGTCGCCCGGCCACGGGACCTTGTTGATAGCCCAGAAGCTGTAGCCAAGGGTGCCGCAGATGCTATCAGCGGGTGCGCTTTCGGCCGTGGCGCTTAATATGAGCGGGATCTTCTGGGCGGAAGAGAGATCGGCTTTGGCGACCGGGTTTTCGCCGAGCTCTGCAAGATCGCCGACATTGCGCTTCAACGACGCTCCGACAGCCCTGAGCTTGGCGATTGTCTTGGGTGTGGTGCCCCTGATGTCCTCGAGCGTCGCAATCGCGCCCTCGCTATCGGGCATGCGCACGGCGAGATCGAGACGCTGGCCGGGACCGATCAAAAGCAGGTCGAGCGGAAAGCGCTTTGGTACGGGATTGCCGTCGATCGCAATGACCGTCGCCTCCGCCCCTTCCATCTTCAGCGAGAAGATGCGGGTGACGTCGGTTACCGCAATCCTCAGCCGGATCAGGCCACCAGCTGGCGCATCATATTGCGGCTCCTGATGCCAGTTGGCCGTCCGGACTGTTCCGTAGGTGCCGGTCTTGGCCGCATCGCGCGGTCGGAACGGCGCAATGAACTGACCGTCGCCACCGAGGCGCCAGTCACGCAGATTGAGCACGACTTCGGCGTCGAAGGTCGGATCGGCCGGATCCTCGACCACCAGAACCCCCGTCATTCCGTGCCCCATCTGCGTCAAGGTATTGCAATGTGGGTGATACCAGAAGGTGCCGGCATCCGGCGGCGTGAAGGCATAGTCGAAGCTGTCGCCGGTATAGACGTAGGGCTGCGTCATGAACGGCACGCCGTCCATCTTGTTGGCGATTCTCAAACCATGCCAGTGGATCGTCGTCGGCTCGTCGAGCGTATTCGTCAGCCTCGCTGCATATGGCTTGCCCTTGGTCATCCGGAGCACCGGCGGCATGCCGCCGTCGCCCCAGGTCATGATGTCTTTCGTTACACCTGAATCGGCGATGCTGGCCGTCGTCCTCGCCGCTTTCAGCACTTCCGGCTCCGGCGCCGCTTCCGCCAGTCCGAACTTGCCGGCAACGCCAATCCCGACGCCATAAGCCCCTGCGACGGCGGAGGCTTTCAGCAGATTGCGGCGAGTGAGAACGGGCATTGTGAAACTCCGCGGGGACAATGTCGTTCCTCTTTAAAGTTGACCGCAAGCTTCAGCAATATGGCGCAGGCCTGCCAAACTGCCGCACGGCTTTCTCGATGAGACGGTTGCATGCGTGCTATAAAGCCGTCGCAACGCGCGTGCGCTATGCGCCAAGTCTTGACAAATCAGGCGGTCCATGCGCTTTTCCGCCCGATTTTCTTGTCGGTGCCGGAGAGCCTTTGGAGCCCCTGCTGCCGTCTTCAAGCCAGATACCGGGAATTCAGATGACGCATCGTTACCGCAGCCACACATGTGCAGCCCTCCGCAAGACGGATGTTGGCTCGACCGTCCGGATTTCCGGTTGGGTCCACCGCGTTCGTGACCATGGCGGCGTTCTCTTCATCGACCTTCGCGATCACTACGGCATCACCCAGGTCGTTGCCGATCCGGATTCGCCGGCGTTCAAGCAGGCCGAACTGGTCCGCGGCGAGTGGGTCATCCGCATCGACGGCCTTGTCAAGGCGCGTACGGAAGACACCGTCAACAAGAACATGGCGACCGGCGAGATCGAACTCTACGCGCAGGAGATCGAAGTCCTCTCCGCCGCCAAGGAGTTGCCGCTGCCCGTCTTCGGCGAGCCGGATTATCCTGAGGATGTTCGCCTCAAGTACCGCTTCCTCGATCTGCGCCGCGAAACGCTGCACAAGAACATCGTAAAGCGCACGCAGGTCATCTCGGCCATGCGCCGCGAAATGGGCGGTGCCGGCTTCACCGAATACACGACCCCGATCCTGACGGCCTCCTCGCCGGAAGGCGCGCGCGACTTCCTCGTACCGTCGCGTATTCATCCCGGCACCTTCTACGCCCTGCCGCAGGCGCCGCAGCAGTACAAGCAGCTGCTGATGGTTGCCGGTTTCGATCGCTACTTCCAGATCGCGCCGTGCTTCCGCGACGAAGACCCGCGCGCTGACCGCCTGCCGGGCGAATTTTACCAGCTCGACCTCGAAATGAGCTTCGTCGAGCAGGAAGACATCTGGAACACCATGGGTCCGATGATGACCTCGATCTTCGAGGAATTCGCCGAAGGCAAGCCGGTCACCAAGGAATGGCCGCGTATTCCTTATGACGAAGCGATCCGCAAGTACGGCTCCGACAAGCCGGACCTTCGCAACCCGATCGTCATGGAAGCCGTCACCGATCACTTCGCCGGCTCCGGCTTCAAGGTCTTCGCAGGCATGATCGCCTCAAACCCGAAGGTCGAGATCTGGGCGATCCCGGCCAAGACCGGCGGCTCCAGAGCATTCTGCGACCGCATGAACGCCTGGGCGCAGAGCCAGGGCCAGCCCGGCCTCGGCTACATCTTCTGGAAGGAAGAAGACGGCAAGATCGGCGGCTCCGGCCCGCTCGCCAAGAACATCGGTGAAGAGCGCACAGAAGCGATCCGCACGCAGCTCGGCCTCGATGCAGGCGATGCCTGCTTCTTCGTCGCCGGGGAGCCGTCCAAGTTCTACAAGTTCGCAGGCGAGGCCCGTAACCGCGCTGCCGACGAACTGAACCTGATCGACCGGGATCGCTTCGAGCTGTGCTGGATCGTCGACTTCCCGTTCTTCGAGTGGCTGGAAGACGAAAAGAAGATCGACTTTGCTCACAACCCGTTCTCGATGCCGCAGGGCGGCCTCGATGCGCTGCAGAATCAGGATCCGCTGACGATCAAGGCCTACCAGTACGATGCTGTCTGCAACGGCTTTGAAATCGCTTCCGGCTCTATCCGTAACCAGCTTCCGGAGGTCATGGTCAAGGCGTTTGAACTGACCGGCAAGTCGGCACAGGAAGTCGAGGAGCAGTTTGGCGGCCTTTACCGCGCCTTCCAGTACGGCGCGCCTCCGCACGGTGGTGCTGCCTTCGGTATCGACCGTATCGTCATGCTGCTCGTCGGCGCCAAGAACCTGCGCGAAATCTCGCTGTTCCCGATGAACCAGCAGGCACAGGACCTTCTGATGGGCGCACCGACGCCGGCAACGCCGACCCAGCTGCGCGAACTGGCGATCCGCCCGATCCCCCCGGTCAAGAAAGACTGATCCTGGCCAATCAAAACAAAAAGCCCGGCTTGAGCCGGGCTTTTTTCATGTTGCACGAGAAAAAAGCGGCCTCTATAGGTTGAGGGATTCGCCCCGGACCCGGTGAAACTCCGGGTGGCTCTTCTGGCCGCCGATCCGCCAGACAACGCACAACATCCTCCAATATGTTGAACCGGTTTCTCATCCGGTGCGCTGAACTATACGAAAATCCAACATGAACAAGATTTCCGCTTACAAGCGCGAATGGTTCTCGAACATTCGTGGCGACATACTGTCCGGCATCGTCGTTGCCCTCGCACTGATCCCCGAAGCCATCGGCTTCTCCGTCATCGCCGGCGTCGATCCGAAAGTCGGCCTCTTTGCCTCCGTGGCGATTGCTTGCGTTTCGGCCATTCTCGGTGGCCGTCCGGGGATGATCTCGGCGGCAACGGCTGCCACCGCTGTCCTCATGGGCTCACTGGTGCGTGAGCATGGGCTGCAATATCTCTTTGCGGCGACGATCCTCATGGGCGTCCTCCAGCTTGTTGCCGGCCTGTTGAAGCTTGGACGGCTCATGCGGTTCGTCTCCCGGTCGGTCATGACGGGTTTCGTGAACTCTCTGGCGATCCTGATCTTCGTCGCACAGTTGCCAGAACTGATCGGCATGCCGCAAACGACCTATGTCATGATCGCGGCAGCGCTGGCGATCATCTATCTCTTCCCCTACGCAACCAAGGTGATCCCATCGCCCCTCGTGGCGATTGCCGTCTTGACGGCTGCCACCATCGTTCTGGGGCTCGATGTTCGTACCGTCAGCGATCTTGGCGAGATGCCGACAAGTCTGCCGGTATTCACGATTCCGCAGGTGCCGTTCACGTTCGAAACGCTGCGCATCATCTTTCCCTATTCGATCGGCCTCGCTGCCGTGGGGCTCCTCGAGTCGCTCCTGACTGCTCAGATCGTCGACGACATGACAGACACGCAAAGCAACAAGAACAGGGAGTGCTATGGGCAGGGCGCCAGCAATATTGCCTCGGCCCTGATCGGCGGCATGGGCGGTTGTGCGATGATCGGCCAGTCGGTCATCAACGTCAGTTCCGGCGGTCGTGGTCGGTTGTCGACGTTCATCGCCGGATCGTTCCTGCTGCTTCTGCTGCTTGTCCTAGACGATATCCTGCGTGTCGTGCCGATGGCGGCTCTGGTTGCCATCATGATCATGGTTTCGATTGGCACGTTCTCCTGGCGCTCGATCCTTGAGATCAGGCGTAATCCACCGTCATCGTCACCGGTCATGCTGGCAACGGTGGTCACGGTCGTTGCGACGCACGATTTGTCGAAGGGGGTGCTGGTGGGGGTGCTTCTCTCCGGTGTTTTCTTTGCGGGGAAGGTTGCAAAGCTCTTCCATGTGCGCTCGCGGATAAGCGAAGACGGCGAAGCCCGGACATACATTGTCGATGGTCAGCTGTTCTTCGCATCGGCAGAAAGCTTCGCGGCAGCCTTCGATTTCGACGAGCCGGTTCGATCCGTAACGATCGATGTCAGCGCGGCGCACTTCTGGGACATCACTGCCGTCGGAGCACTTGATAAGATCGTCCTGAGATACCGTCGGCGTGGCGTAGCTGTGGACGTTCGAGGTTTGAACGAGGCAAGCGCCAATATGCTCGACCGCTTTGCAACACACGACAAGGATGCTCTGGGTTCCGCTGCCGCGCACTGAACGCAAAAAGCCCGGCATTGAGCCGGGCTTTCTTCCCTTGAGGCCTTGAGGCCTTACTGGTTGGCGGTAACCTTCACGCCGAGAACCTGCGGCAGCGTGTTCGGTGCGCCCATCGCCGCGCCCATGATCATTGGGAACGGAACGGGCTTTGCCGGCGCGGCGGCCAGTGTCAGGTTCTTCGGGTCGTCGAGGAACGTGTTGACTGCTGCGGACACGGCGTTCTGCAGTTCGGGAATGTTGAGTTGCGCCAGCATGATCGGCGTCATCGCCTTCAGCGAATCCGCCATCTGCTGTCCGGACATGTTTTGCTGGCTGCCGGCGTAGTCCAGCGCGCGCTTGGTGATGGAAGCATCGTCAAAGCGGATCTGCGCGCTTTCGAACGACAGCTGCTGCATCAGTCCGAGCATCGAGAGCCCGAGGGCCTGCTGTGCCTCTTCCTTGTTGGCGTTGGCTTCAGCCTGCTTGGCGGCTTCCTGCAGCGACTTGACGAAGGGCAACGTGTAGCCGGAGATCTTGAAGCCGAGGTTCAGCTTGCCGATATTGCTGAAGTCGAAGGCGAATTCCGACACGTCAATCGTGCCGGGCGTCAGGTCCCAGGAGCCCTTCATCGTGATATCGCCCTGGATGTGCTGGAGGGCGAGCTTGTCGATCGCTTCCTTGCTCTGGGCATCTGTCGTCTTGCTGAGGTCGGCCTTCAGCCCCTTGAAGACACCATCGAAATCGAAACCGGACTCGTCTTCGCGAAGCGTCAGGTTCATGTCGCTTTCGGCAATCGAGAACAGCTCGGCGCCGTCCTGGACAACCCTTACAGGGCCGCTGTGCGCGTTCTCGTAGAGCAGCATGGAATCGAGCCCTTCGCCCTTGGGGTCTGCGGGGATCGAAATACCGCTGAGCTTCAGATCGGTGGCCGTGAAGGTGGAGCCGTCACTGCTCGCGCTGACATTCGGGAAGGACGCTTCCTCGACATAGTATCCGCCGTCTTCGTCTTCTTCGACGCCGGTCATGGTGATATCGCCGATGGAAACAGCTTCGCCGCTGTTCGCCTTGAAGCTTGCCTTCTTCAGCGTCACGGTCGTGCCGTCGACATCGACGCCGTCGGCAACGATCGTACCGCCCTGCTGGCTGTACGCCGCATTGATCTTCTTCAGCAGATCCTGACCGTCGAGCGCGAATGCCGAGCCGGCGAGGGAAAGAAAGGCCGCTCCCGAAAGCATCAGCCGTGTCGTCCGATAAAAAGTCATCTGGGGTCCCCTGGTGGCGTGCTGAACGGCGAGCGAGAATTCGTCGCCGGTCTACTGTGGTTCGATGGCGGTTTATATTTGCGGATTTCTAAATTTGTGTTGAAGGGAAAACGAAACAACGACCAAATTCAGGCAAAGTGTCTTCGACCGTTCTTTTCGTGCATTCCCAAGACTTCGTCCACAGCCGGAATGCCCGGAATCCTTGCTCAACGGGGTCTTCTCGGCTAGTCAGGACGTATGGGACAAGAGATTTTGCCGCCCTCTGGCGGAGACGACGATAGTATCCTTCCGGTTGATCTGAAGGCGGCGCTCGAAGAGCGATACCTTGCCTATGCGCTGTCGACCATCATGCACCGTGCGCTCCCCGATGTGCGCGACGGTCTGAAGCCGGTGCATCGCCGTATCATTCACGCCATGAGCGAGATGGGCATCCGGCCCAATTCCGCGTTCAAGAAATGTGCCCGTATCGTCGGCGACGTCATCGGTAAGTTCCATCCGCATGGCGACCAATCTGTCTACGATGCGCTGGTGCGCCTGGCGCAGGATTTCTCGCAGCGTTACCCCGTCGTCGACGGGCAGGGCAATTTCGGCAACATCGATGGCGACAGCGCTGCTGCCTACCGATATACCGAAGCCCGCATGACCGATGTGGCAGGTCTCCTGCTCGACGGCATCGAGCAGGATGCTGTCGATTTCCGTCCGACCTACAACGAAGAAGACGAAGAGCCTGTCGTCCTGCCGGGCGCTTTCCCGAACCTGCTCGCGAACGGTTCCTCCGGCATCGCGGTCGGCATGGCGACGTCCATTCCGTCGCACAACGTCCATGAACTTTGCGACGCCGCACTTCATCTCATCAAGCATCCCGACGCGACCGTCGAAAAGCTGGTGGAGTTCATTCCCGGTCCGGACTTCCCGACCGGCGGCATCATCATCGATGGTCGCGAAAGCATCATCGAGGCCTACAAGACTGGCCGTGGCGGCTTCCGTACGCGCGCCAAGTGGGAGACCGAGGATCTCGGACGGGGCGGTTACCAGATCGTCGTCACCGAAATTCCCTTTCAGGTGCAGAAGTCTCGCCTGATTGAAAAGATCGCAGAGCTCCTGCTGGCGCGCAAACTGCCGCTGCTCGAGGATATCCGCGACGAGTCTGCCGAAGACGTCCGCGTCGTGCTGGTTCCGAAGAACCGCACGGTCGATCCGACGATCCTCATGGAATCCATGTTCAAGCTTACGGAGCTGGAAAGCCGGTTCCCGCTGAACATGAACGTTCTCTCGATGGGCCGCATCCCGCGGGTGATGGCACTCAACGAGGTGTTGAAGGAGTGGCTCGACCACCGCCGCGAAGTGCTGCAGCGGCGTTCGCGCTTCCGCTTGGCCGCAATCGACCGGCGCCTCGAAATTCTCGGCGGCTTGCTGATCGCCTACCTCAACATCGATGAGGTCATTCGTATCATCCGCGAAGAGGACGAGCCGAAGCCCGTGATGATCGCGCGCTGGTCACTGACCGACAACCAGGTCGAAGCGATCCTGAACATGCGCCTGCGGTCGTTGCGCAAGCTCGAGGAGTTCGAGATCCGCACCGAGTTCGACGAACTCATGAAGGAGAAGGGCGAGATCGAAGCCCTTCTGGCATCGGAAGAAAAGCAGTGGCAGACCGTCGCCTGGGAAATCGGCGAGGTGAAGAAGAAGTTCGCGAAGGCGACAGATCTCGGCCGCCGTCGCACCCAGTTTGCCGATGCGCCCGAGGCCGACGAGCAGGCGATCCAGCAGGCGATGATCGAGAAGGAACCGATCACCGTCGTCGTATCAGAGAAGGGATGGATCCGCGCGCTGAAGGGGCACATTTCCGACACCGCATCCCTGACCTTCAAGGAAGGCGATGCGCTGAAGGTTGCCTTCCCGGCGCAGACGACCGACAAGATCCTGATCATCACGACAGGCGGCAAGGCCTTCACGCTCGGCGGCGATAAACTGCCCGGCGGTCGTGGTCACGGTGAGCCGCTGCGCATCATGATCGATATGGACAACGATCAGGACGTCTTGACCGCCTTCGTGCATGATCCTGCCCGCAAGCAGATGATCGTCTCGACTGCCGGCAACGGCTTCGTTGTTGCTGAGGCCGACATGGTGGCCAATACCCGCAAGGGCAAGCAGATCATGAACGTCTCCATGCCAGACGAAACGAAACTGATCGTTCCCGTCAGTGGGGATCATGTCGCCGTTGTCGGCGAGAACCGCAAGCTACTCGTCTTCCCGCTGGCGCAGGTGCCCGAAATGGGGCGCGGCAAGGGCGTTCGCCTGCAGCGCTACAAGGACGGCGGCATTTCGGACGTCCGGTGCTTCGCGATTGCGGACGGGCTCGTATGGGAAGATAGCGCTGGACGCACCTTCACGAAGCGCAAGGACGAACTCGCCGAGTGGCTCGCTGACCGTGCGACCGCCGGCCGGACTGTCCCCAAGGGTTTCCCGCGCAGTGGCAAGTTCGCCGGTTAAGGCGAAATAATTCCGCGCCTCGCTCTTGGCGAGCGAGGTAGCCCCTCTAATTTGTCCAGTAATCACAACATGGACAGACATCATTCCGCAGGCGGACGGAATGGTCGTGTATGGTCGCCCCTAACCAGGCACCATGTCCGATCATGGAGGAATGTTGATGAGTGCTTGCAATACCATCACCTTGAACGTTGCGCATACATTCCATGCATTGCCCTGCGCCGTTTATGACGCATGGCTGAACCCTCAGATTGCAAAACGCTTTTTGTTCGCGAGTGACGAAGGCCGGGTTATCCGTGCCGACATCGATCCGAAGGTTGGCGGTCATTTTCTCGTTATCGACCGGCGTCCCACAGGCGATGCGGTGCATTACGGCGTATTTCTGGAGTTGCGCCGACCGCGTCGAATGGTCTTCTGCTTCTCTTCCGCTGAGCATGACCACAACGCGGACAGAATCCAGATCGACATCGAACCGCTGGCCGAAGGCACGCGGCTGACGCTCTCGCACGAGATGTGCGCTGAATGGAGCCACCTTGAAGAGCAGACGCGACAGGGCTGGGCTCATGTGATGAGCGGGCTGGAACGCGAGCTTGAGGCGATGCAAGTCGTCAATGTGCCAGAGATTGTCTCGCAGCCTTCGCTCGAACCATCCAAAGCGAGTGCGCCATAATCGCGCAAACGAGGACTGTGCCGCCGATGAGTGTCATCGTCGGCGGAGCCTCCGCGAAGATCAGCCATACCCAGATCGGAGCCAGGATGGTTTCGAGCAGATAGAACATGCCGACCTCGGGTGCTGAGAGATACCGTGGTCCGGTGGCCAAGCACCAAAAGGCGATTGGCATCAGAACTGCCCCGTTGAGGATGATCCACGCAGGATGTTCGATGGCGAGGCCGCTCGGCAAGGCATTCGCGAAGCCGAGCGCGGCGGGCAGGGCGGCGGCCAGCAGAGGCACGAAACCCATGTCCCGTCGCGACGCCCTGCCGAGCGTAATGGCCGACGCGAGGATAAGGGCACTGAGAAGCGCCATCGCGTCGCCGAATAGATGACCGCCCGCCAAGCCGTCGTGGACGATCAGGCCAACTCCCACCACCATGACAGCCATTGTGACGAGCGTGGATGCGGCGGGGCGCTCCTTCAGGAACAGCCACGACAAGAGCGCTCCGAACATCGGATTGAAAGCGACGATGAAGACGACGTTGGCAGTCGCCGTGTTGAAGACGGCGAGCAGGAAGGTCAGCGTGGAGCAGCCGTAGAGCAGCCCGGCTGCGACCCCGTGCCGGCCAGGAACGAGAACCGGCCAAGCCCCCTTGATGTATCTGATCAGACAAATCGCGAGCAGAGTGACAGCAACCGTCGTGATGCTACGGATACCGAGGATCGACCACATGTCTCCGTGGGCGAGGCGCACGAGCGGAATGTCCATCGAAAGAGCCAGACCGCCGACTGCTGTCAGCAGCAGACCCTTCCGATGATCGGAAAGGGCAGGAAGGTGCATTTAGTAGCGTGTGCTTTCAGGCGTCGTGGAGGGATCAAAACGTTCCCAGCCGCGTGAAGTGAGATGCTCCTGCGGCTGGAAGCGCGTCTTGTAGTCCATTTTCCGCGATCCTTGAACCCAGTAACCGAGGTAGACGTGCGGGAGACCCAAGGCCTTTGTGCGCCTGACGTGGTCGAGAATCATGAACGTGCCGAGCGAGCGGCGGTCCAAGTCAGGGTTGAAGTAGGAATAGACCATCGACAGGCCGTCGCTCATCCTGTCCGTAAGGGCTGCCGCCACGAGCTCGCCTTTCGGGCGCTCTTCGAGGCCGGATCCCTCTTCGCGAACCCGATACTCGATGATCTTGGTGTTTACATGCGTATCCTCGACCATGATGGCATAGTCGAGCACGGTCATGTCGGACATTCCGCCTTGCTGGTGCCGAAAGTCGAGATAATGCCGGAACAGCGAATACTGCTCGCTGGAAGGCTGAGCCGGGAACTCCGTGGCGATAATATCCGCATTCGTCGCCAGCACCCGCTTCATGGACTTCGTGGGCTGAAACTCCTGGGCGAGGATCCGCACGGAGATGCAGGCGCGGCAGGCCTCGCAGGCGGGGCGGTAAGCAATGTTCTGCGACCGGCGAAAGCCGCCTTGCGTCAGGATGTCGTTCATCTCCGCAGCGCGCGGGCCAACAAGATGAGTGAAAACCTTGCGTTCCATCTCATGGGCCAGATAGGGACAGGCAGCCGGGGCCGTCAGGTAAAACTGCGGGGATGGCGTTGTCTGCGTATTCATCTGGTGCCGAGAATTCCTTCGGTTCGCTGCGTATGTAGTAGGATGACTTAAGAATAAAAAACGTCAACAGCGGGGCCGTTTGAGGAACCACTGTCGAGCGTCATACTTTGGGATATGGTGTCGGGACGCTCCCGGCAAAGGCCGGGAGCGGCGTTTATTTTAGCTTATTGTAAAGCTGGTTAGGCAGTGCGTACGGTGACCGTACCTACCAGAAAGTCGTGGATCAGGCGGCTGCGCTCGGTGAAAAGGCCGACCAGCAGAATCAGCGGGGTCAGAATTGAGTTCAGGATCCAGAAAAGCGCCAGGTGCACGATCGCCAACAGAAAATCCATCCGTTGTCCGTCGACGCGCATGATCGCGATCCCCATCGCCCGCATGCCGAGGGAGGCCTGACTGGAGCCGCCGACGGTAAAACCGAAATAGAGGCCGGCAACGATCACGAACAACGCTGGATAGAGAAAGAATCCCAACCCAAGCGTCACGATAGACAGAAAGAAGAGCAAGACCGCTGCCGGAATGCAGAGCAGCAGGATGATCACGTAATCCAGGATGAACGCGAAGACACGACGGCTCAGCGTGCCGCTATAGGCGCGCCAGTCGTCCGGTGCGGCATAGAGCGGGTTGGGGGTGAGCGTCATTTTAGCGGTCTCCTTTCGAGAAGCGATGCCGCTGATATGGTATCGCCTTCATCAAATGCAATCAGCGTTTGGCGAGAATCCGCGCTACTTCGACTGCGAAATAGGTGAGAACGCCATCGCAGCCCGCACGCTTGAACGATAGCAGCGTTTCGAGCATGGCCCGTTCGCCGTCGATCCAGCCATTCATCGCTGCAGCCTTGATCTGCGTGTATTCGCCCGAAACCTGGTAGGCGAAGGTCGGCAGACCGAAGGCCTCCTTCATGCGCCAGCAGATGTCCAGATAGGGTAGACCGGGCTTGACCATCAGCATGTCGGCGCCTTCCTCCACATCGAGCGCGGCGTCGCGGATCGCTTCCGTGCCGTTCGCAGGGTCGATGTAGTATGTTTTCTTATCGCCCTTGAGCAGGCCGCCTGTCGATATCGCCTCACGGTAGGGGCCATAGAATGCCGAGGCGAACTTGGTGGCGTAGCTCATGATGCCAACGTTCTGATGCCCTGCAGCATCCAGCGCGCGGCGGATGGCGCCGATACGGCCGTCCATCATCTCGGAGGGCGAAATGATGTCCGATCCCGCATCTGCCTGCATTACGGCTGCGCGGGCGACCTGTTCGACGGTCTCGTCGTTGACGATCTCGCCCTGTCTCAAAATCCCGTCGTGGCCGTGGCTGGTGAAGGGATCGAGCGCAACATCGGTGATCACGCCGATATTTGGTACCGCCTTCTTGATCGCGATCGTCGCCTGATTGATGAGGTTGTTGGCCTCGAGGCTGTTCGAACCGGTTTCGTCACGCAGTTCCATTTCGATGTTCGGGAAGGTCGCAATTGCCGGGATGCCGAGGTCGACCGCTTCCTTGGTGGCTTCGACAAGCCGGTCCACGCTCATGCGGTTGACGCCTGGCATCGCCGGGATCGGTTCCACGATGCCGGTGCCGGGAACGACAAAAACCGGCCATATGAGATCGTCGACGGTCAGGCGATTTTCCTGAACGAGACGTCGCGTCCAGTCGGCCTTGCGGTTGCGGCGCATGCGCCGATGGCCGGTGATTTCGTCGACGAGGTGGGTCTTGTCCTGCATGGTCGTTCCAGTTTTCTGCCATTCCGGTTTGTCGAAGCGCTCATTATCATGGCATGGCCCAAATCCAAACCGGACGATTGGCCGCAATCGAAGAGACGCTGGCGAAGTCGCAACAGCAACCCTATTGTTTGAGACATGGACGCTGATTCTCCGACGATACCGAAACGGACGCTGACCAGCGTTCTCTTCATTCTGTTCCTGCGGCTTGTCGCCATTTCCTGCTTCTGGTTCGGACTGCAGTATTGGGCGATGCTGGTCGGTTATTCGCTGGTCGGCGCAGGCCGCTTCGATCTGCTCAGCCTCCCCTGGAAAGTCGCCAGCACCTGCCTTGCTGTCCTCTTCCCGGTTGCGTCCCTCGGCCTGTGGCTTGCTGTCTCCTGGGGCCCCGTTATCTGGGTCCTCGCAGCAGGCGGGCAAATCATCATGTATGGCTTCATGCCGGAGGTCTTCGGGCCGAACCGATTGATCGTTCTGCTGCATGTCGCGGTCGTCATGGCCTACCTCGGATTCCGTGCCGTGCTCTGGTACGAAGCGCGCAAGAGGCGCCAGCAGGTAAGCGTTGATTTACCCTGATACAACGCGAGGTTTTCGGTAAGGCCCTGTTAAGCCTGCGGTTTAAGTAGAATTTTATTTGTATTCGATAGGGTCTGTCTCAAGGCGGGAAGAAAACCAACACCGCCAAACAAAACAGTGAGGCAGTCATCATGAACACGAAAATCAAGCCGCAGGCGGTATCGAACTTCCGTGACCAGCAGGAGCAGGGCATCCGTGATCTTTACATGGAATCCCTTCATCTAGTTGAACGTCTTCACCGCCGTCTCCTCGACGTCATCAAGGACGAGTTCGACCGTCAGGGTCGCAGCGACGTCAACGCCGTCCAGGCCCTTCTTCTCTTCAACATCGGCAACTCCGAGCTGACCGCCGGCGAACTTCGCTCTCGCGGCTACTATCTCGGCTCCAACGTTTCCTACAACGTCAAGAAGCTGGTCGACCTCGGCTTCATCAACCATCAGCGCTCGCGCATCGATCGTCGCTCGGTCCGCATCAGCCTGACGGAAAGCGGCCAGGACATCGCCGAAACCGTCGCCAAGCTCTATGAGCGCCACGTCGGCTCGATCGACAAGGTCGGCGGCATCGGCACCGACGAGTTCACGCAGATGAACAAGCTGCTGACACGTCTGGACCGCTTCTGGAACGACCAGATCCTGTACCGCCTGTAATCTCTAAAGCCAACTTCCCTGCTGGCTTATCGGACCTCCAAGGCACGAAAGGGCGCAACGGTATTCCGTGGCGCCCTTTTCGCTGTTTTCTGCGCTTCGCGAGGGGGCTACTTATTCTGTCGCCGAGTTGATAATGACTTCGATACGGATGTCCGGGTTTTTGCGGAAGCAGGAGTTTGTGCGTTATGACGTCAGCTGTATTGGCTGCAAGCGGTGGGGTGAAGCAGGTTATCTGCATCAGTTGGGGAACCAAATACGGCGCCCCCTTCATCAATCGCCTGTACGCCATGGTGAAGCGCAACATAACGCCGCCCTTCACCTTCACCTGCTTTACCGATAACCGCGCCGACCTGAATCCCGAAATTCTCTGCGAAGACCTGCCGCCGCTGGATGTCGAGAACATGCCTGTCAGGACGAAGGGCATCTGGCCCAAGGGGCGGCTTTGGGGGCCGACACTTGGAAATTTGAGCGGCCCAGTTCTTTTCCTGGACCTCGATCTCGTCATCGTAGGCTCCCTCGATTCCTTCTTCGAGGTTGGCGGGCCTGATGATGTGGTCCTCTCGCGCAACCAGACGACGCCTTTCGAGCGCCTCGGGCAGACCTCGCTTTTTCGGTTTCCCGTCGGCAAGTTGGTTCCACTGCAGGAGAAGTTCCGCGCTGATCCGCAAGGCGTGGCCGACAAGTACGAATTCGAGCAGCGGTTCGTGACCCGGAATGCACCTGGGGGCGCGAAATTTTTCCCACGCCGATGGGTGTTGCATTTCAAGCAAGACTGTTGCTGGCCCCTCCCGCTGAATTATTTCCTTGCACCGCGCCTGCCCGCTGATGCGCGGGTCATCCTTTTCCCTCGCAACTTTCATCCGCAGTTTGCGGTGGAGGGGAGGTTCGGGTTGAAGGGCAGAGCGGCGGCGCCGTTCGATCACATCCTTCACATGTTCGATTCGGAATGGAGAAGGAACAAGTCGCTGTTTCGTTACCTACGTCATTACATCCGCCCTACGCCATGGGTGGCCGACCACTGGCGCGAGTGAACGTCTCCTCCTTCTCGATTTCGTGACATCTTTGCAACGCATGGCAGTCAAGCGTAATCGTCTGTATTCAAGCCGTTTTTTAGCCGCTATTACCCGCCAAACCCTGTGTATTGGTATGGTTTCTTCGGCATCGCGCGCCACTGATGGTTGAGCGTGGTGGAAGGCGACACGAATTGGCCATATTAGCATGTCAGCGAAAATACACGGCAAATGGCGCTTCCCCAATGAGGTCCGACAACCTCGCGCTGCCTGCTCGCAATCATGTGATCGCCGGCAGCAAAATTGTGCGATGCGCCATAGCAACGGGTTGATAGAGATCTGCGTTCTCGCAGGGATAGCGTAAAGGTCGCCGATCTCTCAAGCAGCGGCAATTTAGTGGTTGGGATGAATGTCAAAGAAAACAGGAACTGAAGCTTTCTCTCGTCGGACGTTTCTGACGTCGGCGGCAATGGTTGGTGCTGGCGCTCTTGCTGCTCCCGCGCTTGCGCAATCGGCAATCGATTCGCTCATCAATGCTCCGCGGCGCGGCGATTGGGACGATCAGTTCGATGCAAAAGCAGCATCCCGCACGGCAACGGCTGTCGTTTCGAACACGCCGATTCTCGGACCGCAGTCGGTGCCCAGCATCCAGCAGGCGATTTGGCAATATCAGCAGATCGCTTCGGCCGGCGGCTGGCCGCAGGTTAATCCCAGCCAGCAGCGCCTGCAGATCGGCGTGACGGATCCAGCCGTCGAGAGCCTTCGCCAGCGTCTCGCCATCACCGGCGACCTCCCGCGTGAAGCCGGCATGTCCTCTGCGTTCGACTCCTACGTCGATGGAGCGGTGAAGCGCTTTCAGGCACGCCACGGCCTTCCGGCCGACGGCGTCATCGGTGAATTCACCTTGAAGGCGATGAACATTCCAGCCGATGTGCGCCTGCAGCAGCTGAACACCAATCTCATCCGTCTGCAGACTTTCCCAGAGGATCTGGGTCGCCGTCACGTCATGGTCAATATTCCAGCGGCCTACGTCGAGGCGGTGGAAGATGGCAGCGTTGCCACGCGTCACGCTGCCGTTGTCGGCCGCATCAGCCGTCCGACGCATCTCGTGAACTCGAAGATCTACGAAGTCATTCTCAATCCTTACTGGACCGCACCGCGCTCGATCGTCGAGAAGGACATCGTGCCACTGATGCGCAAGGACCCCACCTACCTCGAAAAGAATGCCATTCGTCTGATCGACGGCAGGGGCAACGAGGTCGCGCCGGAAACGGTCGACTGGAATGCCGAGAAGGCGCCGAACTTCATGTTCCGGCAGGATCCTGGCAAGATCAACGCCATGGCGTCCACGAAGATCAACTTCCATAACAAGAACGGCGAGTACATGCACGACACGCCGCAGCAGGGCCTGTTCAACAAGCTCATGCGCTTCGAGTCATCGGGCTGTGTCCGTGTGCAGAACGTGCGCGACCTTACGACCTGGCTGCTGCGCGATACGCCCGGCTGGCCGCGTCAGCAGATGGAGCAGGTGATCGCAAGCCGCGTGAACACGCCGATCACGCTCGGCGTGGAGGTGCCTGTGTACTTCGTCTACATCTCCGCATGGGGCATGCCTGACGGTGTCGTGCAGTTCCGCGACGACATCTACCAGCTCGACGGCAATGCCGAACTCGCGCTCGATACGACGTCAGGCACCGAGCAGCCGGTTCAATAGTCGCTCGCGTCTTGTTTTGCCTTTTTGAAACCGCGCCTTCCCGGCGCGGTTTTTTGTTGCGCGTAGATTGCCTAGCAAATGTCGTTCTTCGTATTGCCCTTGACAGGGCGGGGCGCTAATACCTTCGCGCATTCCAGTTGAGGAGCCCGCCCATGACAAATGCTTCCACCCAGACCTTCTTCAATCGCTCGCTTGCCGATACCGATCCGGAAATCTTCGGTTCGATCCAAAAGGAACTCGGCCGCCAGCGTCATGAGATCGAGCTGATCGCTTCGGAAAACATCGTTTCCCGCGCGGTTCTGGAAGCCCAGGGCTCCATCATGACCAACAAGTACGCCGAAGGCTATCCGGGCAAGCGCTACTACGGTGGCTGCCAGTTCGTCGATATCGCCGAAGAACTCGCGATCGAACGCGCCAAGAAGCTGTTCGGCGTCAACTTCGCCAACGTTCAGCCGAACTCCGGTTCGCAGATGAACCAGGCCGTCTTCCTCGCGCTGCTGCAGCCGGGCGACACCTTCATGGGCCTCGACCTCAACTCCGGTGGTCACCTGACCCACGGTTCGCCGGTCAACATGTCCGGCAAGTGGTTCAACGTCGTTTCCTACGGCGTGCGCGAAGGCGATAACCTCCTCGACATGGACGACGTCGCCGAGAAGGCACGCACCCACAAGCCGAAGCTCATCATTGCTGGCGGCACCGCTTACTCTCGTATCTGGGACTGGAAGCGCTTCCGCGAGATCGCCGATGAAGTCGGCGCCTACCTGATGGTCGACATGGCCCACATTGCCGGCCTCGTTGCTGGTGGCCAGCATCCGTCGCCGTTCCCGCACTGCCATGTTGCGACGACCACGACCCACAAGTCGCTGCGCGGCCCGCGCGGTGGTGTCATCCTGACGAACGACGAAGATCTGGCGAAGAAGTTCAACTCGGCCGTCTTCCCGGGTCTGCAGGGCGGCCCGCTCATGCACATCATCGCCGCCAAGGCCGTTGCCTTCGGTGAAGCGCTGCAGCCCGAGTTCAAGGACTACGCAGCCCAGATCGTCAAGAACGCCAAGGCGCTTGCCGAAACCCTGGTCGCAGGCGGCCTCGATGTCGTCTCCGGCGGCACTGACAACCACCTGATGCTTGTCGACCTTCGCAAGAAGAACGCGACCGGCAAGCGGGCTGAAGCAGCGCTCGGCCGAGCCTATATCACCTGCAACAAGAACGGCATACCGTTCGATCCTGAGAAGCCTTTCGTTACGTCAGGCGTCCGCCTCGGCGCGCCTGCCGGCACCACGCGCGGCTTCAAGGAAGCCGAATTCAAGGAAATCGGCAACCTCATCGTCGAGGTTCTCGATGGCCTGAAGGCCGCCAACTCAGACGAAGGCAATGCCAGCGTCGAAGCAGCCGTACGCGACAAAGTGGTCAACCTCACCGGCCGCTTCCCAATGTACGACTACATCGGCTAAGGATAGCGCATGCGCTGCCCATTCTGCGGATCGGAAGACACACAGGTCAAGGATTCACGCCCGGCGGAGGACAATACGTCCATCCGCCGGAGGCGTATCTGTCCCGATTGTGGCGGTCGTTTCACCACCTTCGAGCGCGTGCAACTGCGCGAACTTATGGTGTCGAAGAAGACTGGCCGGAAAGTGCCCTTTGACCGCGACAAGCTGGTGCGATCTTTCGAGATCGCGCTACGCAAGCGTCCTGTCGATCGCGACCGCATCGAGCGCGCGGTCTCCGGTATCGTTCGACGGCTCGAAAGCTCCGGCGAGGTCGAGATCAGCTCCGAGCAGATCGGCCTGCAGGTGCTGGAAGCGTTGAAGAGCTTGGATGATGTCGGCTTTGTTCGTTACGCCTCGGTCTATCGCGATTTCTCGCATGCCGAGGATTTCGAAAAAGTCATATCCGAGATCAACGCCAAGATCGCCCGCGATCCCCTGGATAACTAGCTGATGAGCGCCTCGGAAGACGACGCGCGTTTCATGCAAGAGGCCATCCGCCTAGGTCTCCTGCACCTCGGTCAGACATCCACGAATCCCTCGGTCGGCTGCGTCATCGTGCGTGATGGGCAGATCGTTGGGCGTGGCACGACGGCAGTCGGCGGGCGTCCGCATGCCGAGCCGCAGGCCTTGGCCGAGGCCGGAGAACTGGCGCGTGGCGCGACCGCCTACGTCACACTCGAACCCTGCTCGCACTACGGCAAGACACCGCCTTGCGCAGACGCGCTGATTGCTTACGGCGTTGGCCGTGTGGTCATCAGCGTGACCGATCCGGATCCCCGCGTCTCGGGCAGGGGCATTGCCATGCTGCGCGATGCCGGGATTGAGGTCGAGTCCGGGGTTCTAGAGGATGAAGGCAAGCGTTCGCTTGCTGCCTACCTAACACGGCAGACGAAGAATCGGCCCTATGTGACTCTCAAGCTTGCGATTTCTGCCGATGGCATGATCGGAAAGAGAGGCGAGGGGCAGATCGCGATCACAGGGCCGGCGGCCCGCGCCGAAGTCCAGAGGCTGCGTGGGGAAACCGATGCAATTCTAGTCGGAATCGGTACCGCGATCGCCGATGATCCCTTGCTCACGGTCCGTACCCCGGGCCTTGAGACACGATCGCCGATCCGTGTCATACTCGACGAAAACCTATCGTTGCCGTTGGATAGCAAGCTGGTTGCCACAGCGAAGCAGGTTCCCCTGATCGTTGTCGCAACGGAGCCGCCCGGCTTTGAAGACAGCAACGACAAGGCCTTTCTCGCACGAAGAGATGCTTTGGATCAGGCGGGCGTCGAAGTGCTCCAATGCAACCCGAACCGCCCGGACGAATTGCTGCCAGCGCTTGCATCGCGCGGCATTTCCTCACTTGTCGTCGAAGGCGGCGCTCGGACGGCGAAACTCTTTCTCGATGCCGGATACGTCGATCGCATTCTCCTCTATCAGGGTCCTGTCGTGATCGGGCAGGATGGTATTGAATCGCCAGTGAGGAAGACCGATATGCCATCGGGCTTCCTTCACAGGGGCACATTCATGTTTGGCGGCGATCGCCTGGACGAATACGAAAGAGAGCTTTGATGTTTACCGGAATTGTCACCGACGTCGGCACGATCGAGTCCGTTTCTCCGCTGAAGGAAGGCATCAAGCTGCGTGTCGCCACGGCCTATGATCCGGCGACCATCGACATGGGCGCCTCAATCTCCCACTCCGGCATCTGCCTGACCGTAACCGGCCTGCCAGATGAAGGCAGCAACGGCCGTTGGTTCGAGGTCGAGGCCTGGGAGGAGGCGCTGCGCCTGACCACCATCGCGACTTGGAAAGAAGGCAGCCACATCAATCTCGAGCGCTCGCTGAAGATCGGTGATGAACTCGGCGGCCACATTGTTTCAGGCCATGTGGATGGCAAGGCCGAGATTCTCTCGGTGACGGAGGAGGGGGATGCGACGCGCTTCCGCCTGCGTGCGCCGGAGCATCTTGCCAAGTTCGTGGCCCCCAAGGGCTCCATTGCTCTTGACGGCACTTCACTCACGGTCAACGCGGTCGACGGCACGGACTTCGACGTGCTGCTGATCCGCCACACGCTTGAGGTCACGACCTGGGGTGAACGGAAGGCAGGCGATTTCGTGAATTTCGAGGTTGATACGATGGCGCGCTATGCCGCTAGGCTGGCGGAGTTCCCGACCGCGAAAGCAGAATGACGTCTCCATGATAGTCGGCACGGGCAAATTCGGCGAAGCCGAGCTTGCCTGCGAGCCGTAGCGATGCCAAGTTTTCTGGACTGATGATGCACGTCATCGGCTTGCCCGGAAAGTTTGCGCCCGCCCAGCCGATGAGTGCCTGCAGCGCCTCCATCGCATAACCGCGACCCTGCGATTCAGGTGACAATAGCCAGCCGACCTCCAGAGTGCCCTCAATCGAAGGGCTCATGTCGCGCCTGACCTCGTGAAATCCAGCCTCGCCGATCATTTGTCCGGTCGACTTTTCCTCGATCGCGAGGAAACCGAAGCCCATATGGTGCCACATGCCGGCAGCGCGCATCAGCCGCGCCCAAGTCTGCTCGCGTGTCGAGGGAATGCCGGAGATGTGGCGGACAACTGCTTCATCGCTCCACAGTGTCTGATAGGCGGGAAAGTCGTCGATGGTATGTGGACGCAACAGCAGCCGTTCTGTCTCAATGGTCGGAATACTGGCCATCACGAGATGCACTCCCTGATGAAAGTCATGCGCCCGGCTCCCCATCCCAATAATCCAGCTCCTCGGTCTGCTTTCCGATGAAGTGGAAGCGGTTCCCTCGGTCACCATCGCGTTTTGCTCGGGCCAGGAACTTGCCGGAATCGGGATATTCGACGATCTCGGTCTTCGAGTTGGTCGAGATGCCGAGATAGATCAGCGTCGTTGAGCCGGTGTTGATGATCTGATGCGCCGTTTCTTTTCCACCGGCTGGGGCGCCGAGTGTGTCACCCTTTCGAATAGGGTAGCGGTCAGCGCCGAAGCGGTATTCGCCGGTACCTTCAATGACAAAAAACAGCTCGTCCTCCACGTGATGGTTATGGAACGGACAGCTGGACTTGCCGGGCGGAACTTCGTTGTAGCTTATGCCGAGACCGGCGAGGCCGAGGAGCGAGCCAAACGAGACGTCCGCGCCTTCATACAGGTCTCCCTGCTTCCACTGCTCAAGCTTCAAATCGCCGACGTTGATAACCGGCTTCGATACGCTGGACATGGTCTCCTCCTGTTTCCGGAGAAGAGGCACTATCCTGCCAGAAAATACAACCGCAAAGCATAGTACCGGGCGGCAGCCTTGCGCTGTCGCCCTCTGCTTTTAGCGATAATAGACGGTGATGCCGCCATCCGCCGCCTGATCAGCGTTGACAATGTTTCCCAAGAGCACGCCCCTGGCGTTGAGTTGATGCACGAGAGGCTTGTTGATCGCAATGGCAGCGCGGATCATCTGGATGTCGTTCACACTGCGTGCGGCAAAGGACTTGGGATCACCAATATTTCCGGATCCGCCGTGATCGTAAATCTGCCGCACATCGAGATTTCTGCCGCTGAAGGTGCGGAGCGTTCTCTCGATGCCAGAAGGCGTGTTCATGTCCAGGCTGTCGGCGCGGCTGGCGTCCGCGAAGGTTAGAGCAGCGACTGCGGATGCGATTGCGGCAACGCGATTCATGGGAGTGTCCTTTCCTCTGCTCCGACGATCGACTGCCGGCAGTCGATCGCGGCGTTACGGAGTTTGAGTTGGTGCCGCGCGCACTCGCTTTCAACGGATAAGTAGCTGGAATTCAGTTACAAATTGTTCATGCGGATCGCCCTTGATTTGCCATTTTCGAAGCGCCGGGAAGCCGCTACGGAAAGGTGCAGTATGGATTGCCCCCTGTGTCCCGGCCCTAATTCCAGATTTCGCATCCGAGCCATGCTCGGAATTTGCTTGCCATTCGGGTCGCGGCGTGTTTTGACCGCGACCTGCCGAATGGCGAAGTCCTCTAGCTCCGAAGGTGAAGCATGGCGCGAGAAACCGCACCCCACATTCTGATCGTTGAAGCCCGCTTCTACGACGACATGGCCGACGCCCTGCTGGAAGGCGCGACCTTCGCCTTGAAAGAGGCCGGCGCGACCTATGAAGTCGTCACGGTTCCTGGCGCGCTCGAGATTCCGGCAGCGATTGCCATGGCGCTCGACGGAGCAGATAATGACGGTACGCAGTATGACGGGTATGTAGCCCTTGGCATGGTCATCCGCGGTGAGACCTATCATTTCGATATTGTGTCGAATGAATCCTCGCGCGCGCTGATGGATCTGGCCGTGAGCGAATCCCTTGCCATCGGAAATGGCATTCTGACGGTTGAGAATGACGATCAGGCATGGGCCCGCGCCCGCCGTTCGGACAAGGACAAGGGCGGATTTGCCGCCAGGGCAGCTCTCACGATGATCGAGTTGAAGAAAAAACTGGGTGCATAGCGAATGACCAACGAGAACACAGAGCGTCCCGTCAAGACCGCGAACCAGCGAGGTGCCGCGCGCCTGGCTGCCGTTCAGGCGCTCTATCAGATGGATATCGGTGGCACCGGCGTGCTTGAAATTGTCGCCGAGTATGAGGCGCATCGCCTTGGCCAGGAACTTGATGGCGAGACCTATCTGAAGGCCGACCCCTCCTGGTTCCGATCCATCGTATCCGGCGTCGTCCGCGAACAGCGTCGTCTTGACCCGCTGATCGCCTCCGCACTGCAGGACGATTGGGCTCTGTCGCGGCTCGATAGCACGGTCCGCGCGATCCTGCGCGCCGGCGTCTTCGAGATCCTCGATCGCAAGGACGTTCCGGTTGCGGTTATCGTCACGGAGTACGTCGAGATCGCCCAGGCCTTCTTCAGCGAGGATGAGCCGAAGCTCGTCAACGCGGTGCTCGATCGCATTGCAAAACAGGTTCGCGGCGAAGCCAAGAAGTAGCGTTCCTGCGGGGCTGCGGCCCTGACCTCCAGAAATCCCCGGTTCCCATTGTGCTGCAAGGGCTTTTGCCCCCTTGCGGACTTGACGCGCCGTTTTCCTCCACGCAATCTCCGCCCGGCGTTGCAGCATTTCTGTGGGAGGAAATCGAGTCGGCGTGTTCGCAGCCGGAGAAGGAGTGAGCTCCGGCTCTTTTGGAGGAAAGAGCGAAATGAGCATTCTTTTATGGGTAATAGCATGCGGTCTGCTCTCGGTGGTCTATGCCATCTGGGCAACCCGGTCGGTGCTTGCCGCCGATCAGGGCAACAAGCGCATGCAGGAAATTGCAGGTTATATTCGTGAAGGCGCGCAGGCCTACCTTACGCGCCAGTATAAGACCATTGGAATTGTCGGCATCGTCGTTTTCATTGCAGCCTGGCTGCTGCTCTCCGGCACGGCTGCAATCGGTTTCCTTATCGGCGCTGTACTTTCCGGCGCCGCTGGCTTTATTGGCATGCACGTCTCCGTGCGCGCCAACGTCCGCACGGCGCAGGCAGCATCTCAAAGCTTGGCAGCCGGCCTTGAAATCGCGTTCAAGTCGGGCGCCATCACCGGTATGTTGGTCGCCGGCCTCGCGCTGCTTGGCGTGTCTATCTACTACTACGTTCTTACCGCTATCCTCGGACATGAAGGCGGCTCTCGCGAAGTCATCGATTCACTCGTCGCGCTTGGCTTCGGTGCGTCGCTGATTTCGATCTTCGCCCGTCTCGGCGGTGGTATTTTCACCAAGGGCGCGGACGTCGGCGGTGACCTCGTCGGCAAGGTCGAAGCGGGTATTCCGGAAGATGATCCGCGCAACCCTGCTACGATTGCCGACAACGTCGGCGACAATGTCGGCGATTGCGCCGGCATGGCGGCCGACCTTTTCGAAACCTATGCCGTATCCGTCGTTGCAACGATGGTCCTCGCCGCAATCTTCTTCGCCGGTGCACCCGTTCTTGAATCGGCAATGCTCTACCCGCTTGCGATTTGCGGCGCTTGCATCATCACCTCGATCGTCGGCACATTCTTCGTCAAGCTCGGCAGCAACGGCTCGATCATGGGCGCGCTCTACAAGGGCCTGATCGTAACGGGTCTGCTGTCCATCATCGGCCTTGGCGCAGCGACGTCACTGACCGTTGGCTGGGGTTCGATTGGCACCGTCGGTGGCGAGGACATTACCGGTACGCATCTCTTCGTCTGCGGTCTGATCGGCCTGCTCGTCACAGCGCTGATTGTTGTCATCACCGAATACTACACCGGCACCAACAAGCGCCCAGTCAATTCGATTGCCCAGGCCTCTGTGACCGGCCACGGCACCAACGTCATCCAGGGCCTTGCCGTCTCTCTTGAATCGACAGCCCTCCCGGCGATTGTCATCGTCGGTGGCATCCTTGCGACGTATCAGCTCGGCGGCCTTTTCGGCACCGGCATTGCGGTTACCGCCATGCTCGGCATTGCCGGCATGATCGTTGCTCTCGACGCTTTCGGTCCGGTGACCGACAATGCCGGTGGCATCGCGGAGATGTCCCACCTGCCGCCGGAAGTTCGCAAGTCGACCGACGCCCTCGACGCAGTCGGCAATACGACGAAGGCCGTCACCAAGGGCTATGCGATCGGCTCTGCCGGTCTCGGCGCCCTGGTTCTGTTCGCGGCCTATTCCTACGACCTCAAGTACTTTGCCGCCAACGGCGACAAGTACCCGTATTTCGCGGGTATTGGGGACATCTCCTTCGATCTTTCCAATCCCTATGTCGTCGCCGGACTGATCTTCGGCGGCCTCATTCCTTACCTTTTCGGCGGCATCGCGATGACCGCCGTCGGCCGCGCGGCCGGCGCGATTGTCGAAGAGGTTCGCCGTCAATTCAAGCAGAAGCCCGGCATCATGCAGGGCACGGAGAAGCCGGACTATGGCCGCGCTGTCGATCTTCTGACCAAGGCGGCGATCCGTGAAATGGTTATCCCTTCGCTGCTTCCGGTACTTGCACCAATCGTCGTCTATTTCGGGGTCCTGATCATTTCCGGCTCGAAGGCGTCGGCCTTCGCGGCGCTGGGCGCATCGCTGCTCGGAGTCATCATCAACGGCTTGTTCGTGGCAATCTCGATGACCTCGGGCGGTGGCGCCTGGGACAACGCCAAGAAGTCCTTCGAAGACGGGTTCGTTGACAAGGACGGCGTCCGTCACATGAAGGGGTCCGACGCCCACAAGGCTTCTGTGACCGGTGACACAGTCGGCGATCCCTACAAGGACACGGCCGGCCCAGCTGTGAACCCGGCGATCAAGATCACCAATATCGTTGCGTTGCTGCTGCTTGCCTCTCTGGCCTGAGGCGACCGCGAACACTAAAAAACCCGCCGGAGCGATCCGGCGGGTTTTCTCGTTGAAGGGTATGTGCCGGCTAGCGCAAGCTGGCCGGGTTCTGTGGAGAAGCCGGGGTGTTGCCCGCGCCGAAGAGGCCCTTGGCCATGTTCGCGGCGCTGCCGCCGGACAGAAGCTGCTGCATGAAGGTGAGGTCCTTGCCGCCCGTCGGGGTGACGCGCGTGATCGTATCGAAGACCTTGCCGTCCTTGAGGGTGTAGTTCGCGCGACGCGTAACGATGCCGTCCTTGTCGAAATAGATCGCAAGAACGCTCTGGTCTACGACCTTCAGCTTCTGGAAGGCCATCGAGCGCTCGCGGCGCTGCGAGATGTAGTAGAAGACTTCGCCATCGAACGTCGCCGTCGTGGAAGGCGTACCCAGGGACAGGAGAACCTGCTCGCGGCTCGATCCTTCCGGGACGAGATTCAGGGACTGCTCATCGGCGACATATCCGCCATTGAGGACGGTTCCTGTCTGGCAGCCCGAAAGTCCGGCGGAGGCGATGATGATGGCAATGGCGGCATTGCTGAGGAATTTTTTGTCAGACTTGAAATACCGTTTCGTCAACGACATCTACTCCCTAAAATTATGAATGGCAGCCACCGGCCTCAGATCGCTGATGCAAAACCATTGTGGCCATTCCGGGGTGAGAAGTCCCGTTGGCTCATGCGGACAGATGGGGTGCTGTCCCGAAAGTGGCCACCTTCGGCATTGCAATTCGCGCCTGCTTCGGTAAACCAGCTTTCGAAATCATGCAACAAGGCCGGACGCCGCTTGGCGTCAAGAATGCGGCCTTTCCGGAAAAAACGATGATCTTCGGGCTCTTTGGCAAGAAAAACAACAACCAGGCAATCGTAGATCGGCAATATGAGACACTGACGTCAGCCGCGCGAATGCCGGAACTCTACGAGCGCTTGAATGTTCCGGATACCGTCATGGGGCGCTTCGAAATGCTCTCTGCGGTGATGATCCTCTTTTTCCGACGTACGCGAACGTCTGAGACGAGCGGCCAGGAAATCGCACAGGAAATCGTCGATGCCTTCTTTCAGGACATCGACTATTCAATCCGGGAACTTGGCATTGGTGACAACAGCGTGCCGAAGCGCATGAAAAAGCTGGCCGGCATGTTCTACGGCCGCCTTGAGGCTTACTCCAAGGCGATGGATGTCAGGGATGCCGAGGGCCTTGCCGTTGCGCTCGTCCGAAACATCCATCCCCAGGCGACAGAGCCGGTCGATATGCGCGGTCTCGCGGGCTGGATGTTCGAGGCCGAGGATCATCTTTTGTCGCTGTCCGAAGACGTCATCGCAACGGGCTCGGCGACGCTTCCGAAGGTTGCCTAGGAGAAGACGATGAAGAACAAGAGAGATGACGTGCCATTCTCCTACCTCGTGAATGTCGGTCATATATCGGCCAATCCTGTCGAGGTGCGTCTGGAGGCGGACAAGCGGGAATTGGTGGCGCTCGCCGAGAGTTGGAGTGTTCTTTCGGTAGACAGCTTCACTGCGGAATTGCAGATCGGTCGCTGGAAACGGGATGGCATCCGCATCAAGGGCAGGGTTCAGGCTAACATCGTACAGTCCTGCGTCGTCACCCTCGATCCCGTCCCATCCGCGATCGACGAGACCTTCGAGCAGATTTTCGTGCCTGAGAATTCGAAGCTGGCACGCCGACCAGCCAATGACGCCGGTGAGATGGTGCTCGATCCGGACGGTCCAGACCTTCCCGAAAGCTTTGCCGGCGATACGATCGATGCAGGTGAGGTGGTGACTGAGTTCGCTGCGCTTGCGATCGATCCTTATCCCCGCAAGGCTGGTGTCGAGTTCGGTAGTCACATAGAAGACACCGGAGAAAACGATAAAAAGCCATCCGCCTTCGCCGTGTTGAAGGATTGGAAAAAGGACTGAACCCCGTTGGGGATTTGACACAATTCAGTTGTAAGCGACGGGAAAACCGGTATTTTGGCCGAAATTTCGCCCGCCGGAGGCGAAAAATAAGGATCAGGGACGCGTGATCAGAATTTCTATCGACCTCATGGGTGGCGACCATGGCCCCCAGGTTGTCATCCCCGGCGCCGCTAAGGCACTGGAAAGACATCCCGATATTTCCTTCGTGATGTATGGTTTGAAGGAACAGTGCGAGCCGGTTCTCGACAAGTTTCCGAAGCTTAAGGAAAAGACTGTCTTCCACGATTGCGAGCTGGCCGTCCGCATGGACGAGAAGCCGAGCCAGGCGCTTCGCCGCGGTCGCTATGTCTCCACCATGTGGCGGACAATCGAGGCAGTGAAGACGAAGGAAGCTGACGTCGCCGTGTCAGCGGGCAATACCGGCGCCCTTATGGCGATGGCCAAGTTCTGTTTGCGCACGATGGCCAATATCGAGCGACCGGCGATCGCCGCCATCTGGCCGACGTTGAAGGGCGAGAGCATCGTCCTTGATGTCGGCGCAACGATCGGCGCGGATTCGCAGCAGTTGATGGATTTTGCCCTTATGGGTGGGGCAATGGCTCGCGCGCTGTTTGAGATCGAGCGTCCGACGGTCGGTTTGCTGAATGTCGGTGTCGAAGAGATCAAGGGACAGGAAGAGGTTAAGGAAGCGGGACGCCTGCTTCGCGAAGCAAACATCGACTCGCTCGAGTACTATGGCTTCGTCGAAGGCAACGACCTGGGGAAGGGGACCGTCGACGTCGTGGTGACCGAAGGTTTCTCCGGCAATATTGCGTTGAAGGCGGCCGAAGGTACGGCGCGGCAGATCGGTGAGTATCTGCGTGCTGCAATGTCGCGCACGCTGCTTGCCAAGATCGGCTACTTTTTCGCCAAGGGCGCATTCGACATGCTGCGCGAAAAGATGGATCCGAGCCGCGTCAACGGCGGCGTCTTCCTGGGCCTCAACGGCGTTGTCATCAAGAGCCATGGCGGCGCTAACGCCGAAGGCATCTCTGCCGCCATCGAGGTTGGCTACGACATGGCCAAGAATGGCCTCAATCAGAAAATAGAAAACGATCTGCAGAAGTATCATGCCAAGCGGCTGCCCCCGATCGGGCCGGAAGCCGCATGAGCGACGGGGTTTAAGCAATATGATCCGTTCAGTTGTTCGTGGGTTCGGAGCCGCACTTCCGAAACGCGTTATGACCAATCGCGACATGGAAGATGTCGTGGACACATCGGACGAATGGATTGTCCAGCGCACGGGCATTCGTCAGCGCTACATCGCCGGCGAGGGCGAAACGACGTCGTCGCTCGGTGAGGCCGCAGCGCGCGCTGCGCTCGACAGGGCTGGTCTGACGCCGGCCGATATCGATCTGATCATCTGTGCCACCTCGACGCCTGACAACACGTTTCCGGCGACCGCAGTCAATATCCAGAGCCGGCTGGGGATGCATCACGGTTTTGCCTTCGACGTGCAGGCCGTTTGCACCGGCTTTGTTTACGCGGTGACGACGGCCGACGCCTACATCAGGGGCGGCCTTGCCAAGCGCGTGCTGGTGATCGGTGCCGAGACCTTCTCGCGGATCCTGGACTGGAACGACCGCACCACCTGCGTGCTCTTCGGCGACGGCGCTGGTGCGATCGTGTTGGAGGCAGCGGAAGGTGAGGGTACCACTGCGGATCGCGGCGTGCTGACAGCGCATCTGCGCTCCGACGGCTCCCACAAGGAAAAGCTCTACGTGGATGGCGGTCCCTCGACGACCGGCACTGTCGGCAAACTGCGCATGGAAGGCCGCGAAGTCTTCAAATATGCCGTCGGCATGATCACCGACGTGATTCAGGCTGCGTTTGACGCCACAGGCACCACGCCTGACGATCTCGACTGGCTCGTACCGCATCAGGCCAATCGTCGCATCATCGACGGCTCCGCCAAGAAGTTGCATATTGCTCCGGAGAAGGTAGTCGTTACGGTTGATCTGCACGGCAACACCTCTGCCGCCTCGATTCCGCTCGCGCTGGCAACAGCCGCTGGCGACGGCAGGATCAAGGAAGGCGATCTGGTGATGCTCGAAGCGATGGGCGGTGGCTTCACCTGGGGCGCGGCACTCCTGCGCTGGTAACCCGAAAATCCAAAAAACTACCGACGAACAAGAGCTTGACCGTGAGGCGCAAGACAAATACTCTTTGTTCGCTTTCATAATATAATTGGCAAATGGGCGGGGAAACCATGACCGGAAAGACAGTGACGCGAGCAGACCTGGCGGAGTCGGTTTTTCGCAAGGTCGGTCTTTCGAGAACCGAATCTGCCGAGCTCGTGGAAACTGTTATTGACGAGATTTGTAACGCGATTGTTCGCGGCGAAACCGTCAAGCTGTCGTCCTTCGCAACGTTCCAGGTGCGCGACAAGAATGAGCGCATTGGCCGCAATCCGAAGACTGGCGAGGAAGTGCCGATCTCTCCCCGTCGCGTCATGACCTTCAAGGCGTCGAATGTCCTGAAGACCCGGATTCTGAAAGCGCACACTCTACGCAAGACCAAGCTGAAAGCCGCCAATCCGGCTTCCTGAGCGAGCGAGAAAGCAGGGAACTGCTCTCTGCTTCGATGGCGACAACGTCCAACATTCACTGAACGATCTGTGCGATACTCAAGACGTGACTTGAATTCGCGGCGTCAAACCGTTGAAATATGATGAGTCGCGGCTAAGTCTGGTGTTCGTGAGATGTAGCTGCGCCTTATCAGCCGAACGGACGCGCGGCACGCCCCAAGACCGCGTAGGGAGTAAGGATGTTGGATAAGAGCCCCGATGCTTTCCGCACCATCAGCGAGGTAGCGGACGACCTAGACCTTCCACAACACGTCTTGCGCTTCTGGGAAACGCGGTTTCCGCAGATCAAGCCGATGAAACGCGGCGGCGGCCGACGTTACTACAGGCCCGAGGATATCGATCTCCTGAAGGGCATTCGCCACCTGCTCTATGATCATGGCTATACGATCAAGGGTGTGCAGAAGCTTCTGAAGACCAATGGCAACAAATTCGTCATCGCGATCGGACACGGTGACCTTGCCAGCGTCCAGGCGCTGACAGGCGGCCAGCAGGATGGCGCCGATTCTGCCGAACCCCGGGTCGGAATGTCCGATGAGGATCAGGTCGTCGGTCGCGCGAAACCGCCGATCACGCGCCGTTTCTTCAACTTTGGTGGTGGCGATGAAGACTCTCCCGAAGTTTCGATCGGCAAATCGAGCGTCGGCAAGGAGGATCGGGCGCTTCTTCAGGAAGCACTCTACGATCTCCTCGAATGCAAGCGCCTGTTGGATCAGGTTCGTTGATCTTGCTTCTCGGCGCGGCTCGGTGATTTAACCTCATCTTCGTCGGTCGTGCGGAGTGGCCTTTGTTGGGCGCACGTGCGCGGCACCGAGCTCGAAACCAGTCAGTACCAAGGAAATCCTCGTGACCGCGTCTCATTCTGTCCCCGGCAAATTCTATGACGCCTTCCTGTTCGATATGGACGGCACACTCTTGAACTCGATTGCGGTGGTTGAGCGGGTCTGGAGCGAGTGGGCCGTACGATACGGATTCGAGCCGGAAGTTTTTCTAAAGACCATTCACGGCATTCGGGCTTCCGACGTCATTCGCCAACTGGCGTTGCCAGGCGTCGATCCCGAGCACGAGGCAAGGCAGTTGCTGAAGGAGGAGATGGAGGATGTTGGAGGGATTGTCGCGATTCCCGGCGCCGTCGATTTCCTGAACAGCATTGCGCCGGAAAGGTGGGCGATCGTGACGTCGGCACCAATCGAACTCGCCAGGCGCCGAATGGCAGCGGCTGGCATTCCGACGCCTGTCGCGATGGTGAGCGGTGAAGAAGTGGCAGCCGGAAAGCCGAGTCCGGAATGCTACTTGCTCGGTGCCAAGCGCCTCGGCGTCGATCCGACGAAATGTCTGGTGTTCGAAGACGCCGTTGCGGGAATACTCGCAGGGGAGGCGGCGGGCGCCGATGTGACCGTCATTACGGAAACGCACACGACGCCCTTCGAGACGCCGCACTTCTCGATTTCTGACTATCGAGGTTGGCGGGTAGAAACCGACGCCAATGGTCGGATTGCGCTGGTCCGATAGGGTCGTTACTGCTTGCGCGGTTGCGGTGCCCTGCGCTGCTGCATAATCTGCTTCCTCATGCGGTCAAAGGCGGCATTCATCTTCGCCTTGACCGAACCGAATGTTCCGAGTTCGTGCCCGCAGGTGAAGCAGGTCAGGATATCGGTGTCGAGTGGTTCAGGCCGCTCGAACTTCATTCGGGTGTTCCGGCACTTCGGGCAGGGGATCTCGATCTGCATGTTTTGGTCCAAATTCCTGTGTTTCGCATGTCCCTTATTCGCGCAGGACGCATCGAGCAAGCACTTTTGATCGAAAGCGCGGACTCCAAGTTTCCGGACCATCATTGAGCAAAGCACCCTCGAGATTGCGGTGGCGTCACTAGTATCTCGCAAACGGGGTCAGTCCTTCATCGCGTTGCTGGTTTTTTATTTGGAAGCCGGCAATTTCCCCCTTGCGCTCCTGAACCCTATTTCATAAAGGAAACAGGCCGTTTCGGCAGGTCGGGGCGTAGCGCAGCCCGGTAGCGCACTTGACTGGGGGTCAAGGGGTCGCTGGTTCGAGTCCAGTCGCCCCGACCATTTTAAAAGATAACTTTCGGCACCCCCAGCAAGCCGGAAGTCCTCTCACCAGATAGAATTTTCCAGATGTAAGAGCGACGTCGTATTGCTGTGGCTTAGGCTTCGCGCATGTATTTCCGTCGTCATCCGACGGCTGCTATAGATCAGTCGGAATATCGCTGTTCGGAAATTCGGCGTCACATCTCGAATAATGCTCCGTTTTGTGTAATATAGAGCCATAAAGTATTGGCGGACGACGCATGGCTGAGCGCGAAACGGGCGAAACATGTCGAGAATCTCTATCGGAGGCCTTCGAGCATCTGGTGGAAAGCGCTGTGTCGTCGGGTTGGCCGGAGCATGACGTCGCATTGGTACTGACTGACCTGGTTGAGGCCTATGTTGCCAAAGTGAGCGCCATGATCATCATCGAAGGGTCGCTCGAGTCACAGTTTGCTCTCGACCGGCTAAAGAACTGACGCCTGTTTCGCGGCGATCGGTCGGCTTGTCGGTCCGCCGTTCACAGAAATGTTTCCGTCCGAAATGTTGGTTGAAAAATCTGCGGTGCGCGCGCATAGTGACCGCATCGTCGGCTATGGATGGGCGGCCGATGACATTGATGTGCTTGTATTGGTAGCCCAGCGGGACCTGTGGCGTGATGCTCAAATCCCCAGTTCTTCCACGTGACTTGCCGCTTTTCTCGGATGATCTCGATCTTCTGTCGGACGTTCTTGACGACGTCTGCAAGGCGAGGGGCCTCGGGCGAAACACATCGGCGGCAGAAGCCATTGCCGCACTGCTGATCCAACTCTACCGACAAGGCGTGAAGGATCACATCAAACTCGCCGCTCTCGCAAAGGCCTATCTGTAAGTCCGGACGCCACCAAACGGTGGGATTAGCCGTCGTTTGCTGCGTTGAGGTTTTCTGGGCGGATCCCTTCATCAACGCCGGTGCGCGCTTTCAGCCTGACGCCGGGTCCGCCCTCGTCATGATTGCCGCTGGCGATGAAGATGATCCCCGCCGCCTCAAGCGCCTGTTTGACCGCCAGAAGGGCGTGCGCTTCGCCTTCCTGTTCGTCGCGTTCCATCGTTTCTATGGTGGCAGCGGGCACACCGGATGCGGTTGCCAGTTGCTCGATGCTCATTCCGGTCATTGCGCGCGCGCCGCGGATTTGTGTCGATGTGATCATGAATCAAAGTCTAGCGCGCCGGTGATTGTTCGCAAGACCCATCGGTGACACTTGCACGACATGCTTGCGTATGTGGCGCGCTTCCAGCGCGGCGCAGCCCCAGACTACGCCGAACAGCAGGTAGACATGCCGCCAGTGATCGATATCGATGACGTTGCCAATCGCTGCATGCCCCAGCACGCCGATCCAGGCGATCATGAGGTAGGGTTGCCAAGGACGATCCTTAAGCAGATTTTTGAACCCGAGGTAGATCGTCCAGCAGAACATTGCGACATAGCTTACGAAGCCGAGCCAGCCGTAGCTCGTCAGTGACTTCAGCCATACGTTATGCTCATCCTCCAGAAACATT
The DNA here is from genome assembly GCF_019511525.1 of Rhizobium cauense. Lineage (GTDB taxonomy): Bacteria > Pseudomonadota > Alphaproteobacteria > Rhizobiales > Rhizobiaceae > Rhizobium > Rhizobium cauense. The sequence goes on from NZ_JAEUAT010000002.1 coordinate 283,902, forward strand.
GTGCCGAAGACCAGCGGGCCGATCCCGAGCGGTCGCTCCATCATCATCGTGAAGCCGATACGGTGGCGTTCGAAGCGACCGAGGTGCTCTCCATCATATTGCTGGACCAGTTGGGCGCGGGCGGAGAAAAGTGCGCTTACTTTCGGAAACTGCAGGGCAACGACGAGCGAGGCGACCATGAGCATGATTGCCGCGAGCGACAGCGTGAGGATCCGCAGGCGAAACGCGCCGTTGCGCTCCTTTAGCAGCATGCAGAATATCAGCAGGCAGATGCCGAGAAGAAAGAGCCCCCAGGCCGCGCGGGAAAAGGACAGAAACACGCCGAGCGCGAGGATCAACAGTGCAAAAGCCTTGATCGGTGTTGTCTTCAAGTTGCCGACGAGAATGCCGTGAACGAGATAGAGGGAGGGTGGCACGAGGAAGGGCCCGAAGACGTTTGGATCCTGGAATGCGCCCTTGGCGCGGTCGTAGAGCGTGAAGACCTCGGCCCCCGGGAATGCATGGAAATAGCCCAAAATTCCAAGCAGCGATGTGATGACGGCGGCAAACACCCAGGCATTGAAGATGAGAGGCAGACGGCGATGACTTTCCTCGATGATCGCAGCATAGAAAATGGCCGTCAGCGCGAGGAAGGTCGAGACGGCGACGTACATCGGGCCGGTATCGAGATCCTTCAACTGCGTCAGCGAGAGTATTCCGCCAACGTTGAAGGCAAGGAGCAGCGCCAGAAGTGGCGCAGTGAACCGAGAAATTCTGAGGCCGAGGATGAACCAGATGCCAAGCAGTGCAGCCAACCACAGCTCGTAGGGGGCAGGCTCGTCGATCACGAAGCCGGAAAGAAAGACCCCGAAGGCGACCATCGCCGAGCCGATCAGGCGCAACGTTGCCCGCTGCGGATGGGCTACGCGCGGGTGTGTCGCCTCGATCGCGCTCAATAGGCGTTTTCCGTATTCAGGAGGCGGAACGGCGTGAGGAACAGGATCTTCAGATCAAACCACAGCGACCAGTTTTCGATGTAATAGAGATCGTAGGCGGTCCGGAACTTGATCTTGTCGTCGTGGTCGACCTCTCCGCGCCAGCCGTTGATCTGGGCCCAGCCAGTCACCCCTGGCTTGACGCGATGGCGGGCGAAGTAACCTTCGACAACCTCGCCAAAGGGGCGATCCTTCGCCTGGGCAAGAATGGCGTGTGGGCGAGGGCCGACCAGTGAAAGGTCGCCCGTCAAGACGTTGAAAAGCTGCGGCAGTTCGTCGATCGAACTCTTGCGGATGAAACGCCCGACCGCGGTGACACGAGGATCGCCCTTGGTGACTGCGGCGCGACCAGTCGGATCGCCCTTGTCGGCATACATCGAGCGAAACTTGAAGATGTTGATGATCTCGTTGTTGAAGCCGTGGCGTTTCTGCCTGAAGAAGACCGGCCCCTTCGAGGTCAGCTTGATGGCGATCGTGGTGGCCAGCATGATCGGCCAGAGAAGCGCCAGCGCAAGCAACGTGAAGACGATGTCGAAGCAGCGCTTGGCGACAGAATCCCAGTCTCGGATCGGCTTGTTGAAGATGTCGAGCATCGGGACAGAGCCGATGCGCGAGTAGGCGCGCGGCCGAAAACGCAGGCGGTTTGCATGGGCGGCGAGGCGGATATCGACTGGCAGGACCCAAAGTTTCTTGAGTAGCTGCAGGATGCGTGCCTCCGCGCTTAGAGGCAGGGAAATGATCAGCATGTCGATGCGCGTGATGCGGACGAACTCGACCAGTTCCGCGATCGTTCCGAGCTTCGGATAGCCGGCAACCATGATTGGTGAGCGTTTTTCGCCGCGGTCGTCGAAGATGCCGCAGATCCGGATATCATTGTCGACTTGCTGCTCGAGAACTCGGATAAGATCCTTGGCCGGCTGCCCACCACCGACGATCACGGCGCGACGCTCCATGACGCCGTTGCGCGACCAGTTGCGGATGCCATAAGCGATCAGGCAGCGAGCTGCGAGCAGGAAGACTGCCCCGGCGACGAACCAGATTGTGTATCCCTGCGCCTGTAAACACCCGACGTTGCCGGAGAGCGCGCCCACCGCGGTGACGCCTAGAAACACCGAAGTCCATACGCCGAGGACGCGCGGCAGCAGGCGCGCACGGGCACGAAGGGCAGGGATGGAGTAGGTGTCGGCGGTCTGCAACACAACGACGAGGAGAACGGCAACGATTGCCGCAGTGATAGCCCGTGCCGAAAGGGTCTCTGTTCCAGTCGCGGGCCATAAGGCGAATGCAAGCAACCCGATCAGGAACTGCGAAGCAAACTCGAAAAGGCGGAGTTGGCCGATGATGATGGCTGGCGAGCGGTTTCCGGCACTGAATTGCTCTGCGATCTGTCGCGCATAGCTATTGATCGGCTGCGGCTGGGTGTTCTCCTCCGCGTTCTCGCCACGCAAATTGATGTCCGAGACCTGTTTGCGCAGCGCTTCCAGGTCGAACTGATCGCTTTTCTCTGCCTTGTTCATGAGGCTACCGCCGCTGGTTGTCTGCACGGCAATAACAGAAAGCCCCTAAGAAACTTTTACGAAGCAGTCGCAATAGCTTGCCCGGATTGGGCATCCAGCAGGTCGTGGTACAATTTCAGGACATCGTTGGCCATGACGGGGGCTGAGAAGACCGACTTGACGCGTTCAATCGTCGGCATGGCCGCATCATGCCAGCCAGCGACACCGATTGCATCCGCCATGACCCGAGCCAGGTCGTCAGGATCTTCCGGGTTGGCAAGGGCAGGGCTGTCCTTTCCCAGTGCCTCGGGTATTCCGCCAACGCGCGTCGCGATGATCGTCTTGCCAGCGCCCAGGCCCTCGAGCACAATATAAGGCATGGCCTCCGCGCGCGATGGCACGACCAGGTTTTGAGACATCGCAAACGCCTGCTGCACGCGCATCGCCGGTAGCATGCTGATACGCTTTGCCAAGCCGCGCTCGATCATCATATCCCGGTACTTGTCGCGCTCCGGCCCGTCGCCGACCATGACGGCCGACAGCGGGCGACCGAGAATTCGTTCTGCCTTGGCGAAGGCTTCTATAAAGAGATCGGGACCCTTAAGGTCCCGCAGCATGCCGACATAGATGTAGTGCACCGCATCGGAACGCGTGGGGATGAGCTCGAAGTCGCGCTCGGCGATGCCGTTGTAGATCAGCCGCGTCTCCGTTCGCGGTCGCCCGACCTTCTTGGTGTAGGCATCGCGCTCGTACTCGCAGATAAAAACGAGACCGTCCGTAAAGTATTCCTGCAGACGCTCCATGCGAAGCACGAACTGGCCGACAACGGACCTGCGGGAATAGTGCAGGCTTCCGCCATGCGCAGTATAGAGGCGGGCTACCCGATACCTGTTCACCCGCAGGGCTGAGCCGACAAGTCGCGCGAGCACGCCGCCTTTGGCGCCGTGACCGTGCAGCACATCCGGCCGCAAACTTTTGATGTTCTTGTAGGTGTCCCAGATGACACCGATATCGGAGAGGCTGACATGCCGCCGCATTGGCACGCGGGTCAGTCCCATTGCCAGGAAAGGGCGAATGTCGTCGAACAGGCTGTCCTCGTACTCGCCGCCCGTGGAGCTGTCACAAAGAATGCCGACCTCGTGCCCCGCCTTGCTGTGCTCCAGCACCAGATCACGCACGTGGCGAAAAATTCCGCCGACTGGCGATCTGAAGCAATGGATGATGCGAAGGGGACGCTGTGTGGTCATCTGCGATCAGAACAGCCGTTCGCGCACATAGATTGTGTCGCCGGCAGTGATCGCCGAGGAAATGTTGACCCGACCGGTGATCACCTGCCCATTGATCTTGCGCGTGACGTCGACAGCACTCTGATTGGCACGTGAGGTGAAGCCGCCTGCAACGGCAACGGCGTTCTGGACTGTCATCCCCGGAACATAGGCGTATTGGCCCGCCTGACCGACTTCACCCATGATGAAAACGGAACGATAGCGATCGACGTCGATCGTGACGTCGGGATCGCGAAGATATCCCTGCCTGAGCTTCTGGGCGATCTGCCCTGACAGCTGCTGAAGTGTCCGTCCGCGCGCAGGCACCTGACCGATCAACGGGAAGGCAATGTAGCCGGCCTGGTCGATCGTATAGGTATTGGTCATGCTCGGTTGGTCGAACACGGTAATGCGCAGACGGTCACCGCTGTCCAGCGAATACGGCTGGATCGTTGCCTGATTGAAGGCCTCGGGCGCGGGCTGATAGCTGTTGCAGCCACTCAAGACGGCGACAGCGAGGCTCAGAGCCATCAGGAACTTGGGCTGTGCGAAAGGCATCGCGTCTGCTCATCGGAAACGAATTCGGTCTCAGCCGTTATCGATCCGTTAGGGTTAATGGTCGGTAAAAAGGCGTGATCTTTTTTGGCTTCGACTCACCCGGTTGCCTTGTCACCGGAGCGAGGCAGGCATTAACCGTTGGGTTACTATAGTCATTTACCCTCGCGGCCAGTTTGTTCTCGGAGTACAGGCATGTCCGGCGTATCGGGTAATCAGGATGTGGACATAGATCTCGGGCAATTGGTCCGCGCTGTCTGGGCTCGTCGGCTGAAGGTTCTTGCAATCACCGCGCTCGGGGCAGGGGTCGCCTTCACCGGTGCCAAGATGGTCTCTCCCAAATACCGAAGCGAAACGCGTATTCTGATCGAGCCGCGTGCTCCTGCCTTCGCCAATGCACAGGTGAATGACACCAGCGCAGGTCCGCTGCTTGACGAGCTGAACATTGCCAGCCAGGTGCAGCTTCTCCAGTCCGCGGACCTCATCAAGCAGGTTATCAACAACCAGAAGCTATACGATTTGCCGGAGTTCGATGCCGCCGCGAACGGCTCCGCACTCAGCGATATTATGGTTGCTCTTCATCTCAAGAAGAACCCGTATGAAAACCCACCCGAAGAGCGCGTGATCGATGCGTTCACCGAACGGTTGCAGGTCTATCAGGTGCCGGGATCGCGAGTGATCGGCATAACCTTTACCTCGAAGGATCCTAAGCTCGCGGCGGCTATCCCCAATGCCATGGCGGCCGTCTATCTCGCCACCCAGAGCGGCGCCAAGCTGGATTCCAATTCCGAGGCGACCCGCTGGCTCGAACCTGAGATCGAAAATCTCCGCCAGAAGGTAAATGACGCCGAGCAAAAGGTGGCGGAATACCGCGCCCAGCACGGCCTGTTGCCGACCAATGGCGGCGCGAACTTCCCGACGCAGCAGCTGAACGACATTTCGGCGGAGCTGATACGAGTCCGCGGAGAACGGGCAAATGCCGAGGCGCGCGCCCAGTCTGTGCGCAATGCTCTTTCTGCCGGTGAGCCGTCCGATACGCTGCAGGACATCATGTCGTCCCAGTCGATCCAGCGACTCAAGGGTACGGAGTCTGCCCTGCAGTCGCAGATATCCGACCTGCAAACATCATTGCTCAACAACCATCCCCGCCTGAAGAGTCTTCGCGCTCAGCTGTCGGACATAAAGGTGCAGATCCGTCAGGAGACGCAGAAGATCCTGGCGAGCATCGAGAACGAAGCAAAGGTCTCTGCCGTTCGGCAGAAGGAACTGGAACAGCAGACCGACAAGCTGAAAGCCAACAGCGCCCAGGCCGGTGAGGACGAGGTTGGTCTCAATGCCTTGACGCGTGAAGCCGCGGCGCAGCGCCAGCTCCTCGAGACTTATCTGTCTCGTTACCGCGAGGCGGCGTCACGCGCCGACAAGAACTCAAGCCCGGCCGACGCCCGCATCGTGTCGAAGGCCATACAACCCGTCGACCCCTATTTCCCGAAGGTTTTGCCGATCGTCGTCGTTGCCGCCGTCGCAAACCTGATCATGGCGTCGATCGCAATCATGCTCGCAGAACTCTTCAGTGGTCGGGCACTGCGGGCTGTCGGGCCCGGTGACGAGGAGCAGGAGACAACAGAGGAGCCGCAGGCGCCGACCATCGGCGCCGGCAGACGGGCGGTCACGCCGAGCCTGCTCGGCACCCCGGCGGACGACGAACCGGTTGCGGAAGCAGTAGAGGAAGCAGAGTCTTCTGAGACAAACGAGTTCTCGATCGCATCGGTCGCCGACTACCTTCGCGGTAGCAGGGCGCCCTTGGCCATTGCGATTTCGCCTACCGGCGACGACGGCTCGATGGCGACGGTATCACTCACCCGCAAGTTGGCCACTGACGGCTCACGCGTCATCCTGGTTGACATGACCGGCTCGGGCCTACCGACAGACCTCATGGCCGAAGGGCGCAGCATGGCCGGCATAACCGATTTGCTCTGTGGGGAGGCCGCCTTCGGTGACACTATTCACGGCGATAGCCGTTCGGAAGCGCATTTCATTCCGCAGGGCACGAGCGATCCGCATCGCGCCATGCGTGGCGCCGATCGTCTCTCGTTGCTGCTGGACGCTTTGGTGTCGGCTTACGACCTGGTGATCGTCGAATGCGGCGCCGCTGACGTGGCCGGCGTTTCACGCCTCACCCACAGTAAGGATGTCGAGATCATCCTCTCCATGCCCGAACTCGTCGAGCAGGAGTTCGTGACGGCCATGACCGAATTCGAGGCGGCCGGCTATGAGCGCGTGGTGCTGATGTCGGATATCGACGAGACCCTAGAAAGCCCGATCTCTCGGCATGCCGCGTGATCAAATACCGATCACACGACGTATGCGCTGGGCTGGATGATAGATCCTGGGGCGAGACTTGATGAAAGCCTTGCCGCGTGTGATCGCCCGGTGAACGAGGCCCCCCACTGTTCCGCGCAGCGAAAGTGGCAAGACGGCGTCATAGTGCTCGGTCTCCACGGGCGCCCACGAGCGCTTGTACCTTTGGTCGCCGAGGCCGAAGTCGAAAAGAGCCACGCCCTTGCCATGTCGCCCTTCGATCATCTGCCAGAACAGAAATTCGCCGGGGCTCGTCTCAGCCGCGAGGCTTTCATCGATTGCACTGAACTGGCAGATGATGTGGTCACCCTTGCGAGAGATACCGGCTACGGCCGCGACATGGCCATCATAGTCGCCCTTCAGGCGGATCGCGTGCATTTCCAGCCCCGAGGTCTGGCCGTCGGGATGACGGATATCCAGCGCAGCGTGCAGGAAGGCTCTGGTCTTAGGGTCTTCAAACACATCCGGAAGCCCGAGCGCCTTGAACCGTTCGCCCTTCAGCTCGAAGAAGCGATCGAGCAACCAGTGCTGCTCGTCAGAGGTACCGCCTGAAACGTAGTCGAAACCGCCGAGAGCCTCGAGGCGTCTCAGCTGCATTCGGAATTTCTTGCGTCGGTGCTTGGCGTTCACCTGTTGGAGTGTCGACTCCATGTTTTCCAGAAGTGGAAGCTGGTAGGCGTGGTTCTGGTTCTGGACCATCGGCAGCAGTGCCAGCGGATTGCGGCGGCCCCGCCACTCCAACGGAATGTTCTGCAGCAGCAGAAGGTCTGCTCGACCGGACAGGGCGCTCCGCAGCATCTCAGCCAATTTTTGCGGCCCGAGTACGTTGATCACTTCGATGAAGCGCGGGGTGAAAAGGCCCGTGTTGATATTGCTGTGATCAGCGCCGATAAATCTGGCAGTACGGCAGCCGTGAAACCTGTTGATTTCCACCGGAAGGATAAATGCGGTCTTCTCACCAAACCTGCCCCAGAGAATGGACAGCGGGTATCCATAAGCCCTAGTCCACGACATGCACCAGTCATAGCTTTGGTGCAGCGAATTCAGGTTGTCGCCCTCGATTTCACGCCAAGCCAGTTCCACCGGCGTGAGACTGTCCAGAACAGTGATTTCAAGTTCATCCGCCGCAAGCTGCGCATTCACCGCCCGCAACTCGGAAGCGGTGATGGCCGATTCCGCAGGATCTTCGTGCCCATCGATGGGAACAGGGAACTTGTGCGCCTGCACGTCTTTTCTCCGGTCTGCATTGCCAGCGAGGAGAATAGGGTGGCGAGGCGTCGATTTCGTTTATGGGAAGCGACGGATCGCGCTTTCCGCCAATCACGGTTATTTCGCCGTTAACGACTCACTGCTGCTTTGGGCCGGCCATCCATTTGATAATCACCATGGCGGGAAGGACCCACAGCAGGCCGGTCAGCAAGAAGTACAGGAGCTGGCCCCACCACGGAGCGTCGCCAAGCGTCGCAACGGCGATGGTATTTGCGAGCACTGCATAGGCGAGCACGAGCACGACGATCAAAATCGTACCGATGAATTTGCGGAGGCGAACAGGCATCAAATATCTTTCGCGCTGGTGTTTGAACTGCCGCGACGGCATGCCGCAAAGGTTCGGGGCTTGTTTTGCATGAGGCGGTCGGGCAAATCAACTACCGGAAACAAGGAGCAGTCATGGCCGTTGCAAACGCGAGCACAGAACAGCAGATCCTGCACGAGATACGCCGGCAGGACGGCAACAGGCGAGCTGTCCGCATATGGCTGGGGCTGGTGCTCCTGGCGCTCTTCTGTCTCGTGATTGTCGGTGGTGCCACCCGGCTCACGAATTCCGGCCTGTCGATCACCGAGTGGAAGCCGATCCACGGCGTCATTCCTCCCCTGACCGCTCAGGAATGGGACGAGGAGTTCAAGCTTTACCAGCGCATTCCCGAGTATCAGCAAATGAACAGCGGAATGACCGTCGAGGAGTTCAAGGGTATCTTTTGGTGGGAGTGGGCGCATCGCCTGATCGCGCGCGGCATTGGTGTCATCTTCTCGCTTCCGCTGCTTTATTTTTGGATGACGGGGAAGGTTGAAAGACGGCTGCGCTGGCCCCTCTTCGGAATTCTAATGCTGGGTGGGCTGCAGGGCGCCATCGGCTGGTGGATGGTATCGTCCGGGCTCTCCGTACGCACCGACGTCAGCCAATACAGGCTGGCGACGCACCTGGTCATGGCATGCCTCATCTTCGTGTCCTGCATGTGGATCATGCGTGGCCTTTCCCCTCATTCCGATGATCCGGCGCCGACACCGGGCTCGCACGTATGGGCCGCTGTGATCGCAGGGTTTGCGCTCTTCCAGATCTATCTCGGTGCTCTGGTCGCCGGCCTCGATGCCGGCTTTACCTACAACACCTGGCCGCTGATGGATGGTGCCATCGTGCCGTCGGATTTGTTGATACAGCAGCCAGCCTGGATCAATTTCTTCGAGAATCCCAAGACCGTGCAGTTCGTTCATCGCGTGGGAGCCTACACGCTCTTCGTGTTGACGCTGGTGAACATGATTATTGCCCTCGCCGCAGCGCCATCGACGACGCATGCGCGGCGCGCTATCGTCCTTTTCGTGCTCGTGACGGCTCAAGCGGCGATCGGAATCGCCACCCTGCTACTGGCCGTTCCGCTTCATTGGGGACTGCTGCATCAGGGGGGAGCCCTCGTTGTCCTTGGTTTCGCGGTCGCGAACTGGCGAGGGTTTTATGGAGAATATCCGCGCGAGACGGCGATCGCTGAGCGCGATTGACGCACATCTAGGAGAAGCGCGACGGCTCGTAGTTGGCCAGAACGCCACCGGTGCCTTGAGGGCGGACGTAGCGTGCGCCCTCTGCCGTCATCCGCTGGGTTGTAACTGCGCGTTGCAAGAAACGCTCGACTCGTCGATGCTGGACTTCCTCTCTGTCGCGAACGATTGGAGTCGTTGATGCCTGAAAACCGTTCTCCGCGACTTGCTGTGGTTATTGACGCCGACAACGCGCCCGCGAAAATTGCTGATGGCTTATTCGAGGAAATAGCCAAGATTGGCGAGGCCAGCGTTCGGCGCATTTACGGCGACTTCGCAGTCCACGCTCGAAGTCTTGGATCGATGTCCTTGCGCGGCACGCGATTATCCCCCAGCAGCAGTTCGCATATACTACCGGCAAGAACGCATCCGACATTACTCTGGTCATTGATGCGATGGATCTGCTGCACAGTGGCCGTTTCGACGGCTTTTGCCTTGTATCCTCGGATAGCGATTTTACTCGGCTGGCCTCACGGATTCGTGAGCAGGGTATCGACGTTTTTGGTTTTGGCGAGCAAAAGACACCCGAAAGCTTCCGCCAGGCATGTCGTCGGTTCATCTACACTGAAAACTTGCTCCCTCCTCCTCCATCAAACGGCGTCGAAAGCACACAGGCCATTGCCTCCCTGAAACCGCCTAGCGCGGCAACTCCTATTATCAAGAAAGTAATCGCTCAGATGGAGAGCGAGGACGGGTGGGTGGCGCTCGGCGGAGTTGGGGCGCAGCTTTCGAACCTCGCACCTGATTTCGATCCGCGAACATATGGCTTCAGGAAGTTGAGCGACCTCGTAAAGAAGACCAACTCATTCGACGTCGATCATGGGGAAGGCAGACCGCTCCGTATTCGGGTGAAACAAGCATCGGCAAAGAAATAGGACAAGCAAGCCGGTGTCGTGCCGATATGCTGATCTACGTGATCCCGGTAAGCGATTGGCGGTAACGGTCTAAACAGCAAGTCTGCATCTCCCTCGCGCGATCGCAGAGAGTGCGCCAATCTCAATAGTAACAAAAAATCCGGCTGCGTCACCGCAGCCGGATTTGTCATTTGTCACCGAAGATCAGTCTCAGAAAAAACCGCGGCGCTGCCACCAGCCAGCTTTCTTCGGCTTGCCGTCGCCTTCAGGTTCCGACGTATCGCTTCTGGTCGATTTAACCGTCGGCTCGGACGAGGAAATATTGGACTCCCGGTTGGCACGAACAGTCTTGGCTTCCTCGACGGTCGGCGCAGCGAGGTCCGCCACTGCGGCTTCGGCTTCAGCTTCGACGGCTGGTGCCGTCTCCGTCGATGCGTCCTCGACAACCGGCTCCTCAACGGGCGATGCCTTTCGGCTACGACGTGCACGCTTCGGCTTGACATCTTCGGTCACGGTAGCCGCGGTCTCTACCGCTGCCATCGCAGACTGAGATTCGACGGCTTCCTCGGCAACGGCCTCGATCACCTCGACTTGAGTGACTTCCGCGTCTGTGCCTTCCGCATCGCTGTCGTCAGCCGTCTCAGATGCAGAAACACCCTCTTCGCCACCTTCCTCACGGTTGCGGCGACCGCCGCGCTTGCCGCGACGGCGACGCTTCCGGCGCTGGGCGTCATCGCCTTCATCGCGGGCTTCCGAAGAGGCAGCAACGTTTTCCTCGCCTTCGCTGGCCTCGTCGTCGCTGCCCGCTTCGTCACCGTCTTCGGCATCCGCAGACAGGGCATCGGTGGCTGCTTGCTCGCCATTGCCATTGCGGCCGCGACGGCGACGGCGACGCTTGCGCTTGCGGCCTTCGCCGTCCTCGGAGCGCTGGGCCGTACGCTCGGTCGCAGCCGGCTTGGCTTCCAGTTCCTCTTCCTCCTCCTCGTCGACTTCGACTACGATATCATCGTCATCGTCATCCGGGATGGCGGCAAAGTTGAACAGGCTTTCGATCTTGATCGGGTTCTCGACGGGCTCTCCGCGATCGATCGCAAAGTGCTGCGAACCGACGGCGCCATCGGCATCGACAATGATCGCCAAGCCGAAGCGGGCTTCGTAGTCGATGATCGTCTGGCGCTTGTGGTTGAGCAGGTAGAGCGCAATATCGGGCGTCGTACGAACGGTGATATTGTGCGTGGTGTTCTTGAGCAGGTACTCCTCAATGCCACGCAGGACATGCAGGGCGACGGAGGACTGCGAACGGACGTGGCCGGTGCCGCCGCAATGCGAGCAGACCTGCGTCGTCGATTCAAGAACGGAAGCACGAATGCGCTGGCGCGACATTTCCAGAAGGCCGAAATGCGAGATACGGCCGACCTGGATACGCGCACGGTCGTTCTTCAGGCATTCCTTCAGCTTCTTTTCGACAGCGCGGTTGTTGCGCTTCTCTTCCATGTCGATGAAGTCGATGACGATCAGACCCGCAAGGTCGCGCAGGCGAAGCTGGCGAGCGATTTCTTCCGCTGCTTCAAGGTTGGTCTGCAGAGCCGTGTCTTCGATCGAGTGCTCGCGCGTCGAGCGACCTGAGTTCACGTCGATCGAAACCAGCGCTTCCGTCTGGTTCATGATCAGGTAGCCGCCGGACTTCAGCGTCACCTGCGGCTGCAGCATCCGGTCAAGCTGCGCCTCGATGCCGGAACGCGAGAAGATAGGATGGATGTCGCGATAGGGCTGAACCACCTTGGCGTGGCTCGGCATCAGCATCTTCATGAAGTCTTTCGCTTCACGGTAGCCTTCCTCACCGGCAACGATGATCTCACCGATATCCTTGTTGTAGAGGTCGCGGATCGAACGCTTGATGAGCGAACCTTCCTCGTAGACGAGGCAGGGGGCGGTCGACTGCAGCGTCAACGTGCGCACGTTTTCCCACAGGCGCATCAGGTATTCGAAATCGCGCTTGACCTCGACCTTGGTACGGTTTGCACCGGCCGTACGCAGGATGACACCCATGCCCTGCGGCACTTCGAGCATGCGTGCGATTTCCTTCAGGCGCTTGCGGTCCTGCGGATTGGTGATCTTGCGGGAGATGCCACCGCCACGAGCCGTATTCGGCATCAGGACCGAGTAGCGACCGGCGAGCGAAAGGTAGGTCGTCAGAGCCGCACCCTTGTTGCCGCGCTCTTCCTTTGCCACCTGCACCAGCAGGATCTGGCGGCGCTTGATGACTTCCTGGATGCGATACTGCTTGCGCGGCTTGCGTTGAACCCGGTCCGGAACCTCTTCCATCGCGTCTTCGGCGCCGACAGATTCGATCACTTCTTCTTCATGGTCGTGATCATCGTCATCGTCGTCATCGCTGCGGCGGCGGGCGTCGACCTCTTCGGAGATCGAGTCCGTTTCGACCATCGCTGCCATTTCGTTGCCGGACGAACCGTCATCGTCACTGTCAGCCGTGACTTCGCTTGTCGCCTCTTCGCTCGCAGGCGCTTCGGCAGCCGGCGCTGCCTTCTTGCGGCTGCGGCGGGGCTTTGCCTTCTTGGCGGGCGCTTCCTCGGCGACTTCTGCAACGGCCTCGACCGTTTCGGTTGCCGCGGCAACATCTCCCTCGGGAGCGGCTTCGGTTGCTGCCGCTTCCGCTGGGGCTACACCAACGTCTGGCTGCTCCTGCGTGGAGAAGTCGACCGGTGCCGTCTCGACGTGTTCCACGTCATCGTCACGGCGGTGCTCTTCGGCTTCTGCACGAAGCAGGGCCTGCCGATCGGCAAGCGGGATCTGATAGTAGTCGGGGTGAATTTCGGCAAAGGCCAGGAAGCCGTGCCGGTTGCCGCCGTAGTCAACGAAGGCGGCCTGCAGCGAGGGTTCGACCCTCGTTACCTTTGCGAGATAGATGTTGCCGCGGATCTGCTTCTTGTGCTGGGACTCGAAGTCAAATTCTTCTATGCGGTTTCCGCGAACGACAACAACGCGCGTCTCTTCCTCGTGAGACGCGTCGATAAGCATCTTGTCTGCCATGTAAGATGTGCTCCTCGGCGCGGCCGAACGTCGGCATCCTCTTGTGTCGATGTGACCGAAGAGGTGCGGCTCGTCGTTGCAGCGCCGGATAATGAAAGTCGCGATTGGTGCGGTGTGGAAGGCAGCAGCCAGACAGCAGCGGGGGAGATGTTCTCCCGGGGCCTGTAGACTTCAGATAAAACCTGCTGCGACACCATCAAAGACCAAGCGAGATCGACAAAACTAAGACCTTGTTCAGGTCCGATGAGTTTGCTCTCTCTGTAAAGAGCGGTTGGTGGCTATCCACCGATGAAGTTCCCGCATACGCCGGAAAATTCAGGATCCAAATTCGAGTGGAAATACATATTACGGCGGACGATTGCCGGTTGTGGCGCCAGGTTCCTCGCGGTTTGGCTGCCTTGCAGGCGACTCTATCCCGTCAGCACTTCTACCCTAAAAATCCTTGTATGTTTTCTCTGTCACAATAGCAAGGGAAAAGCCAAATGTGCCATAATATTGATGGATTTTGAAAGGCATACAAAATCGGGGATAAGGGCGCCGATTCGGCTCCGCAAAGCGTGAATGGCGCAGATGACGGCAAATTCGCGTTTACCGGGAGAACTTGATCGGAATGATATTTAGGGTGTGGCGGTCGATTGTTTAAGAGGGTGCGACCCGCGACGGTGATATCCGGATGGCGGAAGAGAACGGTTGTAACTGCGGCGCTTGTTGCTGCGGCTGCCATGACGTTTTTTATCGTCGCGGACGCTCAGGCAGGCGAATCCGCGAAAGTCGAGCCGTTGCTCGCCTATGGCGCTCGCATCATTGGCGACGACGCCCGCACCCGCATCGTCATCGAGTTTGACCGCGCCCCCGATTTTTCCGTCCATTATCTCGCCAATCCCGAGCGCATCGTTGTCGACCTGCCGGCGACGGCCTTCGGCTTCCCGGCTGGTGATCTCGAGGCGAGGGGGCTTTTCAAGGATATCCGTTACGGCAGGATGGATGAAGACAGCGCCCGTATCGTTCTGACGGCCACGCGGCCGGTGAAGCTGGATGTCGCCAAGGTTCAGGCAGACGAGGGTGGCAAGGGGCAGCGTCTCGTCCTCGATGCAGCAATGACAGAAAATGACAAGTTCGCCGAACTGGTTAAGGCGCAGTCCTGGAATGATCCTTCGTCCCAACAGGCAACGGGGGCGATTCCCGGTCCGGCGAAGCCCGCCGATGGGGATTTCATCATTGCGGTCGATGCCGGTCACGGGGGGATCGACACCGGTGCGGTCGGCGTCGACACCAAGACGCTGGAAAAGGACGTGACGCTCGCCTTCGCAAAGGCGCTCGCCGATCGCCTCAATCGCGAGGCCGGTATCAAGGCGTTTTTGACGCGAAACGACGACTCGTTCCTGTCGCTTTCCCAGCGCGTGGAGATAGCCCGTCAGAACCATGCCGGCCTGTTTATTTCGATGCACGCCGACACCCTGAAGCAGAAGGATATCCGCGGCGCGACGGTCTATACGATTTCCGACAGGGCTTCGGACAAGCTCGCGGCCGATCTGGCTGACCGCGAGAACCTGTCCGATCAGATTGCCGGCAGGGAAACGGTGGCCGAACCGCCGGAGGTCGCTGACATTCTGCTCGATCTGACGCGCCGCGAAACGCAGGCGTTTTCGATTTCGCTTGCGACCAGCGTTCTCGCATCCTTCAAGGATCAGGTCGGGACGATCAACAATCCGCATCGTCATGCCGGCTTTCGCGTCCTCCAGGCGCCGGATGTCCCATCTATCCTGTTGGAACTGGGCTTTCTTTCGAACAGGGAGGATGAAAAGCTGCTGCTTGACGACGCCTGGCGGGGCAAGATGGCGGACCTCTTGACGGAAGCAGTTAAGCACTACCGCACGGCGATGGTCGCAAATGGTGGCTGACTTCAGCCGTGGCGTAGATGTGACACTTGCTCGGGTAACGCAATTGCAATGTGGGAATAGCGCCTCAAGGCCCTATTTTACTCACATTCGCGCCGTTACTCAGCCTTGTGTTTCCATAGATGAAACGGAATCGGCTTGTGGCGAAAACGCTCATGGAGTAAGTCGCCCAACGTGCAAGATACCCCGATCCATGCGATTATTATACTCGCGCCGATCGATGATTGAGATACCGGTAGCTTAAATATGATTAGACTTCTTGGATATTTCTTCGGAGTGGCTTGCGTCCTGTTCCTGGGCGTGGCGGCTGTTGTTGCCGTCTATTTGGCAACCGTGACGAAGGACCTTCCTGACTATGCGGTGCTGAGCAGCTACGAGCCGCCGGTGACGACCCGCGTGCATGCGGGCAACGGGGCCTTGATGGCCGAATATGCCAAGGAGCGCAGACTGTTCCTGCCGATCCAGGCTGTTCCCGATCGCGTCAAGGCTGCCTTTCTCTCTGCTGAAGACAAGAACTTCTATCAGCACCCTGGTATCGACGTTACCGGTTTCGCGCGTGCAGTGGTTGCTTATCTGACCGGCGGACCGACGCAGGGTGGTTCGACGATCACCCAACAGGTCGCCAAGAACTTCCTGCTTTCCAGCGAGCAGACGATGGAGCGCAAGGCAAAGGAAGCGATCCTTTCCTTCCGTATCGAGCAAGCTTACAGCAAGGACAAGATCCTTGAGCTCTACCTGAACGAAATCTTCTTCGGCCTGAACTCTTACGGTATTGCCAGTGCCTCGCTGACCTATTTCAACAAGTCGGTGAACGAACTCACGATCGCCGACGCGGCCTATCTGGCCTCGCTGCCGAAGGGGCCCGCCAACTATCATCCCTTCCGCCATCCCGAGGCGGCTGTCACCCGCCGCAATTGGGTGATCGATCGCATGGTCGAGAATGGCTATGTCAGCCAGTCCGATGGCGCCGAGGCCAAGAAGCAGCCGCTCGGAGTCACCGGGCGCAGCAGCGGCCCATCGCTCTTTGCCTCTGGCTATTTCGCCGAGGCTGTTCGCCGCCAGCTGATCGAGCAGTATGGTGAGAAGATGTTGTACGAAGGCGGCCTTTCCGTCCGTACGTCCTTCGATCCTCAGCTGCAGGTCTTCGCCCGCAAGGCGCTCCAGGATGGCTTGATAAACTATGATGAGCGCCGCGGCTTCCACGGCCCGATCAAGCAGATCGACACGACGACTGATTGGGGCAAGGCGCTGGCCGACATTCCGGCGTTGGCCGACATATCTGAATGGCAACTGGCTGTGGTGTTGGCTGTCTCGGACGAGAGCGTCGATATTGGGCTGCAGCCACAGAAGGAGGCTGGAGGCAAGATCAGCGCCGAGCGCGAGCGCGGCGTGATCGAGGCCAAGAACATGCAGTGGGCGTATCGCTCGGCTGCCGGTCGCAAGACAGCCAAGTCGCCGCAGGGCGTCCTCTCGGTCGGCGATGTCGTCTATGTGGAGCGGCTGGGCGCCGAGAGTTCGAATTCCTACCGGCTTCGCCAGCCGCCAAAGGTCGAGGGCGGTCTGGTTGCCATGGATCCGAAGACTGGTCGCGTGCTTGCGATGGTGGGCGGTTTCTCCTACGCGCAGTCGGAATTCAACCGCGCGACGCAGGCAATGCGCCAGCCGGGATCGTCCTTCAAGCCCTTCGTCTATGCCGCGGCAATGGACAACGGCTACACGCCGGCGTCGGTCGTCAGCGACGATCCGCTGTCGATTCAGACTGGCAATGGCCAGGTCTGGGCACCCGACAACTACGAAGGTGAGGGCGGTGGCGCCAACACGCTCCGCTTCGCCATCGAACACTCGCGCAACCGCATGACGGTCCGTCTTGCGAATGACCTCGGCATGAACGTTGTTGCCGAATACGCCGAGCGCTTTGGTATTTACGATCGTATGATGCCGGTTCTCGCCATGTCGCTCGGTTCCGGCGAAACGACTGTTCTGCGCATGGTCTCGGCCTATTCGGTCATCGCCAACGGCGGCAAGCAGATCAAGCCGACGCTGATCGACCGGATTCAGGACCGTTACGGCCGTACGATCTTCAAGCACGAGGAACGTGTCTGCGAAGGCTGCAATGCCAGCGACTGGCATAATCAGGATGAGCCGAACGTCGTGGACAATCGCGAAACCGTTCTCGATCCGATGACCTCCTATCAGATTACCTCGATGCTGCAGGGCGTTGTCCAGCGCGGCACCGCCGCCGGCAAGGTGAAGCTCGGCGATCGCGACGTTGCCGGCAAAACCGGTACGACGAACGACGAGAAGGATGCTTGGTTCGTTGGCTTTACGCCGGATCTCGTCGCCGGTCTTTATATCGGTTTCGATTCTCCTTCGACGCTCGGCCGTGGCGGCACTGGCGGATCGCTGTCGGCGCCGGTCTTCAATGCGTTCATGCAGGACGCGGTGAAGGACATGCCTGCGTCGAAGTTCGTCATTCCCGCCGGCATGAACCTCATTCCGATCGATCGCAAGACCGGCATGGCTGCCGCGCAGGGCGATCCGAACACGATCATCGAAGCCTTCAAACCCGGCACGGGCCCTGCTGACAGCTTGTCGGTTATCGGCATGGACAGCACGATGGCGCCAGAGGAAATTCTACGAACCTCTCCGCAGGCCAATCAGGCCGTTCAGTCCGGCGCGGGCGGCCTCTACTAGAGCCTTTCCGAACCGTTGTGGCGGCTGCGGCACTTTACATCCGCGGCCGCCACAACTATTTGACGGGCGACTTTCGAAGCAACGCAAAGAAGCAGGAAAATGCGAGCGGAAATCCAGAACGTGGTCGATGAAACCAAGCAGGCTATCACCCTGCTGAGGAGGCATCTTTGACTGGGACCAGGCGGTAAGACGACTGGACTGGTTGAACAACAAGGCAGAGGATCCGAACCTCTGGAACGATGCGCAGGAAGCACAGAAGCTGATGCGCGAACGCCAACAGCTGGATGACGGCATCAATGGCGTAAAGCAGCTCGAGCAAGAGCTGACCGACAATATCGAGCTCATCGAGATGGGCGAGGAAGAGGGCGACGAGAGCGTCGTCAAGGATGCCGAAGACGCCCTCAAGCGACTGAAGGCTGAGGCTGCTCGCCGTCAGGTCGAAGCCATGCTTTCGGGCGAAGCCGACAGCAACGACACCTATCTCGAAGTCCACTCCGGCGCCGGCGGTACGGAAAGCCAGGATTGGGCCAACATGCTGCTGCGCATGTATACGCGCTGGGCCGAGCGTTCGAAGTTCAAGGTTGAGCTTCTCGAAGTCCACGACGGTGAAGAAGCCGGCATCAAGTCTGCCACTCTGCTCGTCAAGGGCCACAATGCCTATGGCTGGCTGAAGACGGAATCAGGCGTTCACCGCCTTGTTCGTATCTCGCCTTACGACAGCAACGCACGCCGGCACACGTCCTTCTCGTCGATTTGGGTCTATCCGGTCGTTGATGACTCGATCAACATCGAGATCAACGAAAGCGATTGCCGCATCGACACCTACCGCTCGTCGGGCGCAGGTGGTCAGCACGTCAATACAACGGACTCGGCCGTCCGCATCACGCACATTCCAACCGGCATCGTGGTCGCCTGCCAGCAGGAGCGCTCGCAGCACAAGAACCGCGCGAAGGCCTGGGACATGCTGCGTGCGCGCATGTACGAGGCGGAACTGAAGAAGCGCGAGGAAGCGGCAAACGCCGAAGCGGCGTCGAAAACCGACATCGGCTGGGGCCACCAGATCCGCTCCTACGTCCTGCAGCCGTATCAGTTGGTGAAGGACCTCCGAACCGGCGTGGCGAGCACCGCTCCTGGCGACGTGCTCGATGGCGAACTCAATGAGTTCATGGAAGCAGCGCTCGCGCACCGCATCAGCGGCAAGCCCGATGCTGTCGTGGACGATGTCGAGTGAACGATTGCCAGTATGAATCGGAAGGCCCCGCGAGGGGCCTTTTTGATTCCGGCGAAACTTCAGTTGGACAGGATGCTGGTGACGGCAGGCCTAGTTGCTAGCCTTCCCAACCGTCACGTCACCAAATTCGTCGATGATGACAGTCCAGGTTTCCGATTCCGCATCCGGGTCGGTCTTTAGGTGTACCATTGCGAAAAGGCCTGGCTCCTTGAGCCTGCCGGATGAGCTTTCGGGCCGTATATCGGTCACGTAAGGCTTCAGATCGTTGAGTTCCTGCAGTTCCACGGTCGAGGCGATGGTCGGTCCCTCGTCGTCCTGGGCGATCCGTTGCAGATAGATTTTCGCTGTACGATCGGCCTGCCGGACTGCAAACAGCTTGTAGTAGCCATGACGAGATTTCGCCGCGGACTGCGCCAGCGCGGAGGTTGAGGATACCGAGGGAGCGCGCTGAACAGCGGGCGCGGTGTCGTCGTCTTCCCAGTAGCCGGTGCTGGTGGCAAATATGATCGAGGCCGGCAGGACCGGGTCCTCCGCCGCCGCGATGTGAGGGGTGAGGGCGGACGCGGCAAAGAAGGCTGCGCACAGAGCCATACGTCGCTCGATCATGCCTCAGTCCTCGAATTGCTCGGCAAGGATCCGATCGGACCACGACCTGTCCGGATCCGAGAGGATACGCGCGGTCGTGTGTTCGGACTGGGCGATGCGAATGTGGAGCACTGATTTCACTTCTGTGTTGTCGGCAACCGCGTTGACGGGCCGCTTCTCGGCTTCAAGAATGTGAATGTCGACTGTCACCTTGTTTGGCAGAAGCGCGCCGCGCCAACGCCGTGGCCGAAACGCACTGACAGGCGTCATCGCCAGCAGCGGGGCGTCAAGCGGCAGGATGGGACCATGGGCGGAAAGGTTATAAGCCGTCGAACCCGCCGGCGTCGCTACCATCAGACCATCGCAGATGAGCTCGTCGAGGCGCACAACGCCATCCACCTCGACCCTTAGTTTGGCGGCCTGGTAGGATTGTCGGAACAATGAGACTTCATTGATGGCAAGTGCTGCCGAATTCGTTCCGTCCGCGTTCGCGGTTGTCATCTGCAATGGATGAAAAGCGTTCTCGACCGCCGCGCAGATGCGATCCTGCAGGTCTTCCGTTCGATAGTCGTTCATGAGGAAGCCGATGGAGCCGCGATTCATACCGTAGACGAGCTTGCCGGTATTCATCGTGCTGTGCAGCGTTTGCAGCATGAAACCGTCACCACCAAGGGCGACTATGACGTCGGCATTCGCAGGAGGTACGTCGCCGTAAATGCGAATCAGCTCTTCCCGCGCCGCCAGCGCCTCGGTCGCCGAAGAGGCAAGGAAGGAAAGCGTCTGAAATGAACGGCCCATGCAATTCCTTTGTCGAATTCAACGAACGCTGACACAGTCGTGGCGTCTAGGCGCCAACAAAAGCCGATTTTGTCAAGTGCGTATAGCGCGCTCGCTGAAGTGAACGGCAAAACAGCGGTAATTGTGCGTTGCCTGGCCGCCGGAGGTCGGGCCTGATCTTGCAAGCGTAGTCGCGCCGACGATGCGACACCAGCTGAGTTCTGTCGAAAGAGGAAGAATGGTGCCCCCGGCAGGGTTCGAACCCGCGACCCCCTGATTACAAATCAGGTGCTCTACCAACTGAGCTACAAGGGCGACGCCTGCCAAGTACCAGATTCTGACGTCCTGTAAAGAAGAAATCGGCACGATCTTCAATTCGTTGGCTCGGTCTTCACGAGGGAGCGTGCCGTCTAAGCGCGCGCACAACTTTCGCGGCTGTTAGTTCTGGGGTTGCCGTATGCTGGCCTGCAGGGCGTCACCACTCGCGACGGCTCCTGATGACGACATGATCGTGATGCTGAGCACCGAGGCAACCATGACAACAATGACAGCAATCATCACCCGCATGTTTCTCTCCTTGAGAATCGTGCGAGGCAAACGCGCGGGGCGACCCTCGGTTCCAGCTGCAGCAGGAGGTCTATTGGGTGGGAGTTGGAATAGGGCGTTCAGGGGCGGGCGCCAAGGGAACGGGTTCGTGCGTTGGCTGCGACTTGTCGATCCAGGCGATGCTGACGATAAGGGCGACGAATAGGCCGACGAAGAGCGTGCCAACAATGAGGGGGCGGATGGCCATACTGGATACGTTCCTCCTGTGTCTGCGGATGAGGATGGACCAGGGCACTCGAGCGTCGCCTGTGATCCATCCCCACCTGATCAGACCTTCAGATGTAACCTTGCCGCATAGAGAGCAATCGCTGCCGCGTTGGAAACGTTGAGCGACTTGATCTCGCCCGGCATGTCGAGCCGTGCAAGTGCGCTGACGGTCTCGCGCGTCTTCTGACGTAGCCCCTTGCCCTCGGAGCCCAGCACCAGCGCCACCTTGTCCCCTGAGAAAGTACCCTCGAGCGGAGCCGGGCCTTCCGAATCAAGACCGATCGTGAAGAAGCCGAGTTTGTGGAGTTCACCAAGCGCGTCGGCGAGATTGGTGATCTGGATATAGGGGATCAGTTCCAGCGCGCCGGAGGCCGATTTCGCGAGTACTCCTGATTCGGTGGGGCTGTGACGCTGGGTGGTGATGACCGCCCCGGCGTTGAAGGCGACGGCCGAACGCATGATGGCGCCGACATTGTGTGGATCGGTCACCTGGTCGAGCACGAGCAGCAGAGGGCTGTCCTTCAGCGCTTCCAGTCGACGGACGGGCAGGGGCCGTGTTTCCAGCATGACGCCTTGGTGGATCGCGTCCGGGCCAAGGATCTTGTCGATGTCGTGCGGAGCGACGATTTCGACCGGAATGCCCAGCGAATCGGCCTCGATCTCGAGGCGGGCAAGCGCGTTCTGCGTCACCGACAGCTTGACGTTCTTGCGCTCCCTGTTGTCGAGGGCCGCACGAACCGTGTGCAAGCCGTAGAGGTAGACCTGTTCGGGTGCGAGTGTGGGAGGCTTCCAGTCCTCGGCGCCGCGTCGGCGCTTCTGCGGTGGTGGCGTCGGAATCTCGCCACGTTCGCGCTTGCTGTCGCGATGCGCGCGGCGCAGGGTTGCGTAATGCGTATCCTTGGCGGACTTGTCGCTGGTGGGCTTGCCACCGGATTTGTTGTCTTTGCTCATGCGGCTTTATAGCGAGGGTGCTTCCTCACGCATAGGATTTCTTTCAGGAGCCCGGCTTTCCACGGTCGATGAAATTTTTCACATTTTTTCCATCGTCATCGTGTTGACATGCGGAAATCGTCCGGTCATATACGCGGCGCAGACCGAGGGGCGGCAACGCTTCGAAGGTCTCGAGCTTGGTCTCACGATCCGGACGAAAGACTGGAGAGATGCCCGAGTGGTTAAAGGGGACGGACTGTAAATCCGTTGGCTCAGCCTACGTTGGTTCAAATCCAACTCTCTCCACCATTCGTCATCGGATCGGATACCACCCCGCGGGTATAGCTCAATGGTAGAGCAGCAGCCTTCCAAGCTGAATACGCGGGTTCGATTCCCGCTACCCGCTCCAACTTTCCAGAAATTTTGATGATCGTCTTGCGTGACGTGCTTTGTTGAGGGTTCAATTAACCCCACAAAAGCACAAAAGGCGAGGCCAGCGCGATGATGCCGGCGATTGTCCATCGCCGCTGTCCATAGACGCTGAGGTCGTCTCTCGACAGCCATGTTCGAACGGCAATGAAGCCGATGGCGATGAGGGCACTGTAGATTACGGCGCGCAGCAGGATCGACCAGCCACCTCCGAAGAGGCCAATCGCAATGCCAAAGCCGGTGAGGGCACCCAGAATGCCGTATCCGACGTCGAACATCAGCGTCGTCGTGGCCGAAAGCGGCGTTAGCATCTTCGGGAAAGCGATCGCGAACGCGGCGGTCAGCAGCCAGATCGCGACGATCGCCTGAAGCGTCGAGGAACTGACGATCGATGTCGCCAGCGCGGGAAGGCGCTCGGGCGAAGAGAGGCGCACTATCTGTGCGACCCAGTCGATCGAGGCGGCAAGAATCCACAATATGAATGCGCAGGCGGCAAAGATGAGAAAGTTGCCTGCAGAGCGTTTTGCAATTTCCTTCGGTTCCATTGCTTCATCTCCAAGTGCTTCCGTGTGAGAGCAACAAACGAAGTAGTATCATATCCTTGGCCTGTCGTGCGCCCGTTGGTCGCGAATATATCGTTGCTGCCATCTACGGTCGATATTGCCGATCGGGCACTTCCTTCCCATATGCGCCCGCAGGCAAGGAATACCGTCCGCAATTAGGTCTTGCGCAATTTCCCCGAAAGCCTTAAACGGCGGCACTAAACCGGTTCGCCGGGGTCATCCATTTCGTTCACAGGAAGCATTCAAATGGCAAAGAGTAAGTTTGAGCGCAACAAGCCGCACGTTAACATCGGCACGATCGGCCACGTTGACCACGGCAAGACGTCTCTGACGGCAGCGATCACGAAGTACTTCGGCGAGTTCAAGGCGTACGATCAGATCGACGCTGCGCCGGAAGAAAAGGCCCGCGGCATCACCATCTCGACGGCACACGTCGAGTATGAGACCCCGAACCGCCACTATGCCCACGTTGACTGCCCCGGCCACGCCGACTACGTCAAGAACATGATCACCGGTGCCGCACAGATGGACGGCGCGATCCTGGTTTGCTCTGCCGCTGACGGCCCGATGCCGCAGACCCGCGAGCACATCCTGCTCGCTCGCCAGGTTGGCGTTCCTGCCATCGTCGTGTTCCTCAACAAGGTTGACCAGGTTGACGACGCCGAGCTTCTCGAGCTCGTCGAGCTGGAAGTTCGCGAACTTCTGTCGTCCTACGACTTCCCGGGCGACGACATTCCGGTCATCAAGGGCTCGGCTCTTGCTGCTCTGGAAGACTCTGACAAGAAGATCGGCGAAGACGCGATCCGCGAGCTGATGGCTGCTGTTGACGCCTACATCCCGACGCCTGAGCGTCCGATCGACCAGCCGTTCCTGATGCCGATCGAAGACGTGTTCTCGATCTCGGGCCGTGGTACGGTTGTGACCGGCCGCGTCGAGCGTGGTATCGTCAAGGTTGGCGAAGAAGTCGAAATCGTCGGCATCCGCCCGACTTCGAAGACGACGGTTACCGGCGTTGAAATGTTCCGCAAGCTGCTCGACCAGGGCCAGGCTGGCGACAACATCGGCGCTCTCGTTCGCGGTGTTAACCGTGACGGCGTCGAGCGTGGTCAGATCCTGTGCAAGCCGGGCTCTGTCAAGCCGCACAAGAAGTTCAAGGCCGAAGCCTACATCCTGACGAAGGAAGAAGGCGGCCGTCATACGCCGTTCTTCACGAACTACCGTCCGCAGTTCTACTTCCGCACGACGGACGTTACGGGCATCGTCACCCTGCCGGAAGGCACGGAAATGGTCATGCCTGGCGACAACGTCACGGTTGACGTCGAGCTGATCGTTCCGATCGCGATGGAAGAAAAGCTGCGCTTCGCTATCCGCGAAGGCGGCCGTACCGTCGGCGCAGGCATCGTCGCCTCAATCGTCGAGTAATCTTCGGATTATCCGGATTTAAGAAGCCCCGCTGGAAACAGCGGGGCTTTTCTTTGCGCACTTTTGATGCTGTGTCGCCGAGCGGTGACAGCGCTGTGTTCTTGGTGGACTTGCGCTTGGTTGCAAAGCCTTTATCTATCGCTCCGGTTTCATATGCGGAGGACATCATGAAAAAGCGTATTCTCTTCACGGGCGGTTCGGGCAAAGCAGGACGCCATACGGTGCCGTGGCTGGTCAACGCCGGCTACGAGGTTCACAACGTTGATCTGGTGCCCCTTGATAGCCCAGGTGTGACGAACCTGATCGCCGATATCACTGACAGCGGTCAGATCTTCAATGCGCTTTCGATGCACAGGGACTTTCCCGATCTCGATGCGGGCAGAGGCGTCCAGCCCTTTGATGCCGTTGTGCATTTTGCCGCCATCCCGCGCATTCTTATCAAGCCTGACAACGAGACCTTCCGCATCAACACGATGGGCACCTACAACGTCATAGAGGCGGCCGTGAAGCTCGGCATCCGCAAGATCATCGTCGCCTCCAGTGAGACGACATACGGTGTCTGCTTCGCGGAAGGTCATCGTGACTTCCATCACTTTCCGCTGGAAGAGGACTACGACGTCAACCCAATGGATTCCTACGGTCTCTCCAAGGTCGTGAACGAGAAGACGGCGCGCGCCTTTGCAGAGCGGTCAGGTTTCGACATTTACGCGCTGCGCATCGGCAACGTCATCGAGCCGCACGAATACGAGAGGTTCCCGACCTACTTCGCCAATCCTGAAATGCGCAAGCGAATCGCGTGGAGCTATATCGATGCCCGCGACCTGGGGCAGATCTGCCATCTCTGCATCGAGAAGGATGGCTTGGGGTACCAGGTTTTCAACGCGGCGAACAATACCGTGTCAGCCAATACGCCTTCGAGGGAACTTGCCAAGCGATTCTATCCGGATGTGCCGTTCACGCGCGAAATCGGGGAGTACGAGGGACTTCTTTCCAATCGGAAGATCCGCGAAGTCCTCGGTTTCAGGGAGGAACATGACTGGCGCAAATACGTAAACGTCTGATCCTGCGCCTCGGTGGCGATGCAGGATTGGAAAAATAGAAAAACGCACTTGCCAATCCTGCGCTGCCGCCTTAAAGGAGCGCCATGCTTGCAATCACGCTTCGTGGCCGATCGGTCAAGAAGCTGAATGTAAAGCGTAAAGGGGTATAGCTCAGTTGGTAGAGCGGCGGTCTCCAAAACCGCAGGTCGTGGGTTCGAGCCCCTCTGCCCCTGCCATCTTTCTTGAACGAGCGGCGCGGATATCTCGCAGCGGTTCGGGCGGAAGGGCTAATTTCGTTAAACTTCGGTTTCCCTCTTGTGAAATTGGGAATCGGTGTTTATGTAGGGTTCAACAGACACGCGGTGCGTGGGGCTGATATGTTCAGCTTTACGCGCCGTAATTGCGTGGGCAGTCGATGGCATCCAAATCCAATCCGTTTGCGTTTCTACAGCAGGTTCGCTCCGAGACGTCGAAAGTTACCTGGCCGTCGCGCCGCGAGACGATGATCTCGACGGTCATGGTGCTTGTAATGGTGATCTTTGCCGCGCTGTTCTTTTTTGCCGCTGACCAGCTCATTGGCTGGCTTCTGAGCTACGTGCTCAACGTCGGCAATTGATCGGGTGGAGTGGTAACATGGCGGCACGTTGGTACATCGTCCACGCGTATTCGAATTTTGAGAAGAAGGTCGCGGAAGACATCGAGAATAAGGCTCGCCAGAAGGGCCTCGAGCATTTGTTCGAAAAGATTCTCGTTCCGACCGAAAAGGTGGTTGAGGTGCGTCGCGGCCGCAAGGTCGATTCCGAGCGCAAGTTCTTCCCGGGCTACGTTCTCGTTCGTGCAAACCTGACGGACGAAGCCTACCACCTGATCAAGAACACGCCGAAGGTCACTGGCTTTCTCGGCTCCGACAACAAGCCCGTTCCGATTCCGGACCATGAGGCCGAGCGTATCCTCGGTCAGGTTCAGGAAGGTGTCGAGCGGCCGAAGGCTTCCGTTACCTTCGAGATCGGCGAGCAGGTCCGTGTTTCCGATGGTCCGTTCGCTTCGTTCAACGGCACGGTTCAGGATGTGGACGAAGAGCGTTCGCGACTGAAGGTTGAGGTGTCGATCTTTGGCCGCGCTACGCCGGTCGAACTGGAATACGCTCAGGTCGAGAAGGTCTGAGTCTGGAAGTAAGTCGGTGTTGACTTGCTTCCTTGCGGCGAAAGCCGCGAACCGCGTGGAAGGTGAGGGGCCTTAGCCGGGCCCGGGATCCGAACCACGCAACCGCAGCCGCCGGAGTGATCCGGCATCTTGGTCGGGTAACCGGCCATCAATGAAAGGCAGAGAGATATGGCTAAGAAAGTTGCAGGCCAGCTCAAGCTTCAGGTCAAGGCAGGATCGGCGAACCCGTCCCCGCCAATCGGCCCGGCGCTTGGTCAGCGTGGCATTAACATCATGGAATTCTGCAAGGCGTTCAACGCCGCTACGCAGGAAATGGAAAAGGGTATGCCGATCCCGGTCGTCATCACCTACTACCAGGACAAGTCCTTCACCTTCGCCATGAAGCAGCCGCCGGTTAGCTACTGGCTGAAGAAGGAAGCGAAGATCACTTCCGGTTCGAAGACGCCTGGCAAGGGTGCCGTCGCCGGCAAGCTCACCAAGGCTCAGATCAAGACGATCGCAGAAGCCAAGATGAAGGATCTGAACGCAGCGGATATCGAAGGTGCAATGGCGATGATCGAGGGCTCTGCCCGCGCCATGGGCCTGGAAGTGGTAGGATAAGACCATGGCTGGCAAGCGCACCAAGAAGATCAACGAAGGTGTTGATCCCACAAAGCTCTACGCTCTGAACCTTGCTATCGGCATGGTCAAGGAACGTGCGGTCGCGAAGTTCGATGAAACCATCGAAGTCGCCATGAACCTCGGCGTTGACCCGCGTCACGCTGACCAGATGGTCCGCGGCGTTGTCAACCTGCCGAACGGCACCGGCCGCGACGTTCGCGTTGCTGTCTTTGCTCGTGGCGTCAAGGCTGATGAAGCCAAGGCAGCTGGCGCAGATATCGTCGGTGCTGAAGAGCTCGTTGAAATCGTCCAGGGCGGCAAGATCGATTTCGATCGCTGCATCGCGACTCCGGACATGATGCCGCTCGTCGGTCGCCTCGGTAAGGTTCTCGGCCCGCGTGGCATGATGCCGAACCCGAAGGTTGGTACGGTTACGATGGACGTCGCTGGTGCCGTCAAGGCATCCAAGGGCGGCGCTGTCGAGTTCCGCGTCGAAAAGGCTGGTATCGTTCACGCTGGCGTTGGTAAGGCATCCTTCGATGCTAAGGCTCTGGAAGAGAACATCCGTGCCTTCGCTGATGCCGTCATCAAGGCGAAGCCGGCAGGTGCGAAGGGCAACTACGTCAAGCGCGTAGCAATCTCTTCGACCATGGGTCCGGGCGTCAAGATCGACCCGTCGTCCGTTACGGCTCCGGCCGCTTAATGAATTTGCCGGGCCTCGGCCCGGCTAAAAGAATTCCGGCCTCGAAAGGGGCCGGAGTATTCCGGAGAAATCCGGAATCCTGTCCGAGATTGCAGGTGGTTTTCCCTTAATCACTTGGCCTGCATGAGACGGGTAAGACCCGAATTGCATGAAGTACTGCTTCTAGGAATTTGGTTCGAGCCTTGGATGCCTTGTGCCTTCGGCCTTTCTTTGGCGCGAAGCGCGAGGGGACAGGATCCTCAAGCGTCGCTTGGGATCTCTTTTGATCCCAGGAGGCAAAAGGCAACCCGGTAGGCCCCGTAAAAAGGTCCTGCCAACTGGAGATAGGCAGTGGAAAGAGCGGAAAAACGCGAATTCGTCACGGAACTGAACGAAGTCTTCAAGGCTTCGGGCTCGGTTGTCGTGGCCCACTATGCTGGTGCTACAGTCGCGCAGATGAACGACTTCCGTTCCAAGATGCGCGCAGCTGGCGGTACCGTCAAAGTCGCGAAGAACCGCCTGGCCAAAATCGCCCTTCAGGGTACGGAAGCGGAAGGGATCTCTGGTCTCTTCACCGGTCAGACGCTCATTGCATACAGCAATGACCCGATCACCGCTCCGAAAGTCGTCGTGGATTTCGCCAAGACCAACGATAAGATCGTTGTTTTGGGCGGCGCCATGGGAACAACGACGCTCAACGCTGATGCAGTCAAGTCGCTTGCGACCCTGCCTTCGTTGGACGAACTGCGCGCGAAGCTGCTGGGCATGATCCAGACGCCGGCTACCCGCATCGCAGGCGTTGTTGCAGCACCGGCAAGCCAGCTTGCTCGCGTGTTCTCGGCTTACGCCAAGAAGGACGAAGCCGCATAAGGCGGTTTTTTGCTGTTTATAAAACACCGGTTCGAACCGAACAAAAGGAACTGATAACATGGCTGATCTCGCAAAGATCGTTGAAGACCTCTCCTCGCTGACCGTTCTGGAAGCTGCAGAACTGTCCAAGCTTCTCGAAGAAAAGTGGGGCGTTTCCGCTGCTGCTCCGGTAGCTGTTGCTGCTGTTGCTGGCGGTGCAGGCGCTGCTGCTGCTGCTGAAGAAGAAAAGACCGAGTTCGACGTCATCCTCACGGATGCCGGCGCTAACAAGATCAACGTCATCAAGGAAGTTCGTGGCATCACCGGCCTCGGCCTCAAGGAAGCCAAGGACCTCGTCGAAGGCGCTCCGAAGGCTGTCAAGGAAGCCGTTTCCAAGGCTGAAGCTGCTGACATCAAGAAGAAGCTTGAAGACGCCGGCGCTAAGGTCGACGTTAAGTAATCTTGAACTACATCTGGGAGGTGGGGTTTCCCGCCTCCCATTTGTCGTTTCGTTGAACGAATTACCCAAAAGCCACGTGAAAAGGGCTTTTGGGTAATGGGTTCTTCAAGAGGATGGTCTCGAACCGAGACGCGAAGGCAATCCGGCCTCGCATTTCGGGAAGTGAGACGAGATTGAACTACTCATTGATTGACGGGGTCGACTGGCCATCGGTTCCCGTCCGTTGCAGGCCCGGATGCAATTTTGAAGGAGCGACGATGGCTCAGACCCTTTCGTTCAATGGTCGTAGGCGCGTACGCAAGTTTTTCGGTAAGATCCCAGAAGTCGCAGAAATGCCGAACCTCATCGAGGTTCAGAAGGCATCGTATGATCAATTCCTGATGGTTGAAGAGCCCAAGGGCGGTCGCCCTGACGAGGGCCTTCAGGCAGTTTTCAAGTCCGTTTTCCCGATCACGGATTTCTCCGGCGCTTCGATGCTGGAATTCGTGTCCTACGAGTTCGAGCCGCCGAAGTTCGACGTCGATGAATGCCGCCAGCGCGACCTGACCTACGCCGCGCCGCTGAAGGTGACGCTTCGTCTGATCGTGTTCGATATCGATGAGGATACGGGCGCGAAGTCCATCAAGGACATCAAGGAACAGTCGGTTTACATGGGCGACATGCCGCTCATGACCAACAACGGTACGTTCATCGTGAACGGCACCGAGCGCGTTATCGTGTCTCAGATGCACCGTTCGCCGGGCGTGTTCTTCGACCACGACAAGGGCAAGAGCCACTCTTCCGGCAAGCTGCTTTTCGCTGCCCGCGTGATCCCGTATCGCGGTTCCTGGCTCGACATCGAGTTCGACGCCAAGGACATCGTCTATGCCCGTATCGACCGTCGCCGCAAGATCCCCGTGACCTCGCTGCTGATGGCGCTTGGCATGGACGGCGAAGAAATCCTGTCGACCTTCTACACGAAGTCCGACTACCAGCGCGATGGCGATGGCTGGCGTATTCCGTTCAAGCCCGAGACCCTCAAGGGTGCCAAGGCAATCACCGAGATGGTTGACGCCGACACCGGCGAAGTCGTTGTCGAAGCCGGCAAGAAGCTGACGCCGCGTCTG
Organism: Rhizobium cauense; assembly: GCF_019511525.1. Classification (GTDB taxonomy): domain Bacteria; phylum Pseudomonadota; class Alphaproteobacteria; order Rhizobiales; family Rhizobiaceae; genus Rhizobium; species Rhizobium cauense. Next base: position 314,506 of record NZ_JAEUAT010000002.1, read on the forward strand.
CTCCGCCAGCTTGCTGACAAGGGCCTCAAGGCTCTGAAGGCAACCGACGAGGACCTGTACGGCAATTATCTTGCTGAAGACATCGTCAACTACTCGACGGGTGAAATCTACCTCGAGGCCGGCGACGAGATCGACGAAAAGACCCTCCCTGTTATCCTGCAGAACGGTTTCGACGAGATCCCGGTTCTCGGCATCGACCATATCAACGTCGGCGCCTATATCCGCAACACGCTGACCGCAGACAAGAACGAGAACCGTCAGGACGCTCTGTTCGACATCTACCGTGTCATGCGTCCGGGCGAACCGCCGACGATGGACTCGGCTGAAGCCATGTTCAACTCGCTGTTCTTCGATGCGGAGCGCTACGACCTCTCTGCCGTTGGCCGCGTCAAGATGAACATGCGCCTTGACCTCGACGTTGAAGACACCGTCCGCATCCTGCGCAAGGACGACATCCTGGCCGTGGTCAAGATGCTGGTCGAACTGCGCGACGGCAAGGGCGAAATCGACGACATCGACAACCTCGGCAACCGTCGTGTTCGCTCTGTCGGCGAATTGATGGAAAACCAGTACCGTCTCGGCCTGCTCCGCATGGAGCGTGCGATCAAGGAACGTATGTCCTCGATCGAAATCGACACGGTCATGCCGCAGGACCTGATCAACGCCAAGCCGGCCGCTGCTGCCGTTCGCGAATTCTTCGGCTCCTCGCAGCTGTCGCAGTTCATGGACCAGGTGAACCCGCTTTCGGAAATCACCCACAAGCGCCGTCTTTCGGCTCTAGGCCCGGGTGGTCTGACTCGCGAGCGCGCAGGCTTTGAAGTCCGCGACGTTCATCCGACCCACTACGGCCGCATTTGCCCGATCGAAACGCCTGAGGGACCGAACATCGGTCTGATCAACAGCCTCGCGACCTTCGCGCGCGTCAACAAGTACGGCTTCATTGAATCGCCGTACCGCCGTATCGTTGACGGCAAGGTGACGAACGACGTTCTTTACCTCTCCGCCATGGAAGAGGCGAAGTACTACGTCGCTCAGGCGAACGCCGAGCTTGGCTCCGACGGCTCCTTCACCGACGAATTCGTCGTTTGCCGTCATGCCGGCGAAGTTATGCTCGCTCCGCGCGACAGCATGAACCTGATGGACGTTTCGCCGAAGCAGGTCGTTTCGGTTGCTGCCGCTCTCATCCCGTTCCTGGAAAACGACGACGCCAACCGCGCTCTCATGGGCTCGAACATGCAGCGTCAGGCCGTGCCGCTGCTGCGTGCTGAAGCTCCGTTCGTTGGCACCGGCATGGAGCCGGTCGTTGCTCGCGACTCCGGTGCTGCTATCGGCGCTCGCCGTGGCGGTGTGGTCGACCAGGTCGACGCGACGCGTATCGTTATCCGTGCGACGGAAGACCTCGAAGCTGGCAAGTCCGGCGTCGATATCTACCGCCTGCAGAAGTTCCAGCGTTCGAACCAGAACACCTGCGTCAACCAGCGTCCGCTGGTCACCGTCGGTGACGTTGTCAACCGCGGCGACATCCTCGCCGACGGCCCTTCGACGGACCTGGGCGATCTCGCTCTTGGCCGCAACGCGCTCGTCGCGTTCATGCCGTGGAACGGCTACAACTACGAAGACTCGATCCTGCTCTCCGAGCGTATCGTTGCCGACGACGTGTTCACCTCCATCCACATCGAAGAGTTCGAAGTGATGGCCCGTGACACCAAGCTTGGTCCGGAAGAAATCACGCGCGACATTCCGAACGTTTCGGAAGAGGCGCTGAAGAACCTCGACGAAGCCGGCATCGTCTACATCGGCGCCGAAGTCGCTCCTGGCGACATCCTCGTTGGCAAGATCACGCCGAAGGGCGAGAGCCCCATGACGCCGGAAGAAAAGCTCCTGCGCGCCATCTTCGGTGAAAAGGCTTCCGACGTTCGCGATACGTCCATGCGTATGCCGCCCGGCACCTACGGCACGATCGTCGAAGTGCGCGTCTTCAATCGCCACGGCGTTGAGAAGGACGAGCGCGCGATGGCCATCGAGCGCGAAGAGATCGAGCGTCTTGCGAAGGACCGTGACGACGAACAGGCGATCCTCGACCGTAACGTCTACGGCCGTCTGGTCGACATGCTGCGCGGCCAGGTCGCGATTGCCGGCCCGAAGGGCTTCAAGAAGGGCACGGAACTGGCGAACAACGTCGTTTCCGAATATCCCCGCTCGCAGTGGTGGATGTTTGCCGTCGAAGACGAAAAGGTCCAGGGCGAACTCGAAGCTCTGCGTGGCCAGTACGACGAATCCAAGTCGCGCCTTGAGCAGCGCTTCATGGATAAGGTCGAGAAGGTCCAGCGCGGCGACGAAATGCCTCCGGGCGTCATGAAGATGGTCAAGGTCTTCGTTGCTGTTAAGCGCAAGATCCAGCCAGGCGACAAGATGGCCGGCCGTCACGGCAACAAGGGTGTTGTCTCGCGTATCGTTCCGGTCGAAGACATGCCGTTCCTGGAAGATGGCACGCACGTCGACGTCGTTCTGAACCCGCTGGGCGTGCCTTCGCGCATGAACGTTGGTCAGATCCTCGAGACGCACCTCGGCTGGGCTTGCGCCGGCATGGGCCGTCAGATCGGCGATATGCTGGAAGCCTACAAGGCGAGCGGCAACATCGAGCCTCTGCGCAAGACGATCGGCGACGTTGTCGGTGACGGTCCGAAGGCCGAACAGGTCAAGGATTTCGACGATGACTCGGTCCTGCGTCTGGCTGACCAGTGGAAGCGTGGTGTTTCGATTGCAACGCCGGTCTTCGACGGTGCGCATGAGGGTGACGTCAACGAGATGCTGGCTCTGGCTGGTCTCAAGGAAAGCGGTCAGTCGACGCTGTACGACGGCCGTACCGGCGAGCAGTTCGACCGTCAGGTCACGGTTGGCTACATCTACATGCTGAAGCTGAACCACCTGGTCGACGACAAGATCCACGCCCGTTCGATCGGTCCTTACTCGCTCGTTACCCAGCAGCCGCTGGGCGGCAAGGCGCAGTTCGGCGGTCAGCGCTTCGGCGAAATGGAAGTCTGGGCTCTGGAAGCATACGGTGCAGCCTACACGCTGCAGGAAATGCTTACGGTCAAGTCGGACGACGTCGCCGGCCGCACCAAGGTCTACGAAGCCATCGTCCGTGGCGACGATACGTTCGAAGCCGGTATTCCCGAAAGCTTCAACGTTCTCGTCAAGGAAATGCGCTCGCTGGGTCTCTCCGTCGAACTCGAGAATTCGAAGGTCGAGGAGCAGCAGGCCAGCCAGTTGCCGGACGCTGCCGAGTAACCCCTGATAGGGTGTGCGCTGTCATGCAGCGCACACCGTTCCCGCTCTGGCCCCGTATGTGTCGGCCGGGCAGGGACGATTTCGCCGCATTCTGCGGTTATTGTCGTTTTGAGCGTTGGCGCGGCTCCCGGGATTTGCCGCTGTCCATGCAAGATAAGGGCGCATCCGCCCATGAAGGAGACAGGCATGAACCAAGAGGTCATGAATCTTTTCAATCCGCAGGTGCCTGCACAGAACTTCGATTCCATCCGGATTTCGATTGCTTCTCCGGAGAAGATTCTTTCCTGGTCCTACGGTGAGATCAAGAAGCCGGAGACCATCAACTACCGTACGTTCAAGCCGGAACGCGACGGTCTCTTCTGCGCGCGCATCTTCGGGCCGATCAAGGACTACGAGTGCCTGTGCGGCAAGTACAAGCGCATGAAGTACAAGGGCATCATCTGCGAAAAGTGCGGCGTTGAAGTCACGCTGTCGCGCGTTCGTCGTGAGCGTATGGGCCATATCGAGCTCGCTGCTCCCGTTGCCCACATTTGGTTCCTGAAGTCGCTGCCTTCACGCATCTCGACGCTGCTCGACATGACGCTGAAGGATGTCGAGCGCGTTCTCTACTTCGAAAACTACATCGTCACCGAGCCGGGCCTCACGGCTCTCAAGGAGCACCAGCTCCTCTCGGAAGAAGAGTACATGCTCGCCGTCGACGAGTACGGCGAAGACCAGTTCACCGCCATGATCGGTGCTGAAGCCATCTACGAGATGCTGGCCTCGATGAACCTCGAGAAGATCGCTGGCGATCTGCGCTCCGAGCTTGCCGACACGACGTCGGACCTCAAGCAGAAGAAGCTGATGAAGCGCCTGAAGATCGTCGAGAACTTCATGGAATCAGGCAACCGTCCGGAATGGATGATCATGAAGGTCGTTCCGGTCATCCCGCCGGACCTGCGCCCGCTGGTTCCGCTCGATGGCGGCCGTTTCGCGACGTCTGACCTGAACGATCTCTATCGCCGCGTCATCAACCGTAACAACCGTCTGAAGCGCCTGATCGAACTGCGCGCTCCTGGTATCATCATCCGCAACGAAAAGCGCATGCTGCAGGAATCTGTGGACGCGCTGTTCGACAACGGCCGTCGTGGCCGCGTCATCACCGGCGCCAACAAGCGTCCGCTGAAGTCGCTGTCCGACATGCTCAAGGGCAAGCAGGGCCGCTTCCGCCAGAACCTGCTCGGCAAGCGCGTCGACTATTCCGGCCGTTCGGTCATCGTGACCGGTCCGGAACTGAAGCTGCACCAGTGCGGTCTTCCGAAGAAGATGGCGCTCGAGCTCTTCAAGCCGTTCATCTACGCCCGCCTCGACGCCAAGGGTTACTCCTCGACCGTCAAGCAGGCCAAGAAGCTGGTGGAAAAGGAAAAGCCTGAGGTTTGGGATATCCTCGACGAGGTCATCCGCGAGCATCCGGTTCTCCTGAACCGCGCACCGACGCTGCACCGCCTGGGCATCCAGGCCTTCGAACCTACCCTGGTTGAAGGCAAGGCCATCCAGCTGCACCCGCTCGTCTGCACGGCCTTTAACGCCGACTTCGACGGTGACCAGATGGCCGTTCACGTGCCGCTGTCGCTCGAAGCCCAGCTCGAAGCCCGCGTCCTGATGATGTCGACGAACAACATCCTGCACCCTGCAAACGGTGCACCGATCATCGTTCCGTCGCAGGACATGGTTCTCGGCCTGTACTACCTCGCGATCATGAACCAGAACGAGCCGGGCGAAGGCATGGCCTTCTCCGACCTCGGCGAACTGCACCATGCGCTCGAGACCAAGGTCGTGACGCTGCACACGAAGATCCGCGGCCGCTTCAAGTCGATCGGCGAGGACGGCAAGCCGTACTCGAAGATCTACGAAACGACTCCGGGCCGCCTGCTCATCGGCGAACTCCTGCCGAAGAACGGCAAGGTGACCTTCGACGTCTGCAACCAGGAAATGACCAAGAAGAACATCTCCAAGATGATCGATACGGTCTACCGTCATTGCGGCCAGAAGGACACGGTCATTTTCTGCGACCGCATCATGCAGCTTGGCTTTGCCCATGCCTGCCGCGCTGGCATCTCGTTCGGTAAGGACGACATGGTCATCCCGGAAACCAAGGCGAAGATCGTTGGCGACACCGAAAACCTGGTCAAGGAATACGAGCAGCAGTACAACGACGGCCTGATCACTCAGGGCGAGAAGTACAACAAGGTCGTTGACGCCTGGGGCAAGGCCACCGAGAAGGTCGCCGAGGACATGATGGCCCGCATTAAGGCCGTCGAGTTCGACCCGAACACCGGTCGTCAGAAGCCGATGAACGCGATCTACATGATGTCGCACTCGGGTGCCCGTGGTTCTCCGAACCAGATGCGCCAGCTGGGCGGCATGCGCGGCCTCATGGCCAAGCCGTCGGGCGAAATCATCGAAACGCCGATCACGTCGAACTTCAAGGAAGGTCTGACCGTCAACGAGTACTTCAACTCGACCCACGGTGCCCGTAAGGGTCTCGCAGACACGGCTCTGAAGACGGCTAACTCCGGTTACCTGACCCGTCGTCTCGTCGACGTCGCGCAGGACTGCATCGTCAACCTCGTGGATTGCGGCACCGACAAGGGCCTCACCATGACCGCCATCGTCGATGCCGGTCAGGTCGTTGCCTCGCTCGGCGCACGTATTCTCGGCCGTACGGCTCTTGATGATATCGATCATCCGGTCACCGGCGAGCGTCTCGTCGACGCTGGCAAGATGATCCTTGAGCCCGATGTCATTGAGATCGAAAAGGCTGGCATCCAGTCGATCCGCATTCGTTCGGCTCTGACCTGCGAAGTTCAGACCGGCGTTTGCTCGGTCTGCTATGGCCGCGATCTTGCACGCGGTACGCCTGTTAACATGGGCGAAGCAGTCGGCGTTATCGCAGCTCAGTCAATCGGCGAGCCGGGCACGCAGCTCACCATGCGTACGTTCCACCTTGGTGGTACGGCAAACGTGGTCGACCAGTCGTTCCTGGAAGCCTCGTACGAAGGTACGATCCAGATCAAGAACCGCAACGTTCTGCGCAACTCGGAGAACGTTCTCGTTGCCATGGGCCGCAACATGACCGTCCAGATCCTGGACGAGCGTGGTGTCGAGCGCTCCTCGCAGCGCGTTGCCTACGGTTCGAAGCTGCACGTCGACGAAGGCGACAAGGTCAAGCGCGGTCAGCGTCTGGCAGAGTGGGACCCCTACACCCGTCCGATGATGACGGAAGTGGCCGGTACCGTTCAGTTCGAAGACGTCATCGACGGTCTCTCGGTTCTCGAAGCGACCGACGAATCCACGGGCATCACCAAGCGTCAGGTTATCGACTGGCGTTCGACCCCACGCGGTTCGGACCTCAAGCCGGCGATCGTTATCCTCGATGCCAGCGGCAACGTCGTTAAGCTGCCACGCGGCGCAGATGCACGCTTCCAGCTGTCGGTCGACGCGATCCTGTCGGTCGAGCCTGGTCAGAAGGTTTCCCAGGGTGACGTGCTTGCACGTTCGCCGCTGGAAAGCGCCAAGACCAAGGACATCACCGGTGGTCTGCCGCGTGTTGCCGAACTGTTCGAAGCTCGTCGTCCGAAGGACCACGCCATCATCGCTGAGATCGATGGTACGATCCGCCTCGGCCGCGACTACAAGAACAAGCGTCGCGTCATTATCGAGCCGGCGGAAGACGGTGTCGAGCCTGTCGAATACCTGATCCCGAAGGGCAAGCCCTTCCACCTTCAGGAAGGCGACTACATCGAAAAGGGTGACTACATCCTCGACGGTAACCCGGCTCCGCACGACATCCTGGCGATCAAGGGCGTCGAAGCACTCGCTTCGTACCTGGTCAACGAAATCCAGGAAGTCTACCGCTTGCAGGGCGTTGTCATCAACGACAAGCACATCGAAGTGATTGTTCGTCAGATGCTGCAGAAGGTGGAAATCACCGATGCTGGCGACTCGACCTATATCGTCGGCGACAACGTCGACCGTATCGAGCTCGAAGACGTCAACGATGCGCTGATCGAACAGGGCAAGAAGCCTGCCTACGGCGATCCGGTTCTGCTCGGTATCACCAAGGCGTCGCTGCAGACTCCGTCGTTCATCTCGGCTGCTTCGTTCCAGGAAACCACAAAGGTTCTCACGGAAGCCGCGATCGCCGGCAAGACCGACGGCCTGCAGGGTCTGAAGGAAAACGTCATCGTCGGTCGCCTGATCCCGGCGGGTACCGGTGGCACGATGACCCAGATCCGCCGTATTGCTACGTCGCGCGACGAGATGATCCTCGAAGAGCGCCGCAAGGGTACGGGCGCCGATGTCGCTACGCCAATGCTGCAGGATCTCGCGGGCGAAAGCGCACCGGCTGCCGAATAATCGGCAGCTTGGTTGCAAGAATTGAAAAACCGCCCGGAGCGATCCGGGCGGTTTTTATTTGAGCACACTTTTGCCAAGGTGAACAAGAGGGCTTAGCGGAGCAGCGGTAACCCGTGCTCCATGCCATAACCGAGCCGCTTGCAGGCGTCGTCAAAGCCGAGCCAGAAGAAGCGGAACAGGATTGGACCTCCGCCGTCGAAGGGCGTCATCTCCCGATGCAGCCATGTGTCCGGCTGGTCACCTCCAAGCGGAATGTGAAAATAGTGTCGCCGATGGTGGACCTCGGCCCCGTCTTTGGAAAAGCGATAATCTTGGACGGCAAGCGCGGCAAGGGGAGTTGCAGGCTGGATCCCGGTCTCTTCCGAGAACTCCGGAAGTGCTGCGGCAGCGATATCTTCCCCGATCTCCACCGTGCCGCCCGGAACCTGCAGCTCGACCTCCGGAAAGTCGGGCTCATCGAAAACCAGTAGCCGGTCGCGCCAGGTGGCATAGATCAGCACCTTGAGCGCATCCGGCGTCATCGGGCCTCAGCTGAAGCGAATGATCGCGACTTCGCCGTCGACGGCGCCCTGATAGGCAGAAGCGTGTGGCTCCTCTTCCGGCACCTCGGTCAGCATGCCGATCTGGTCGAGGTCCGCCTCGATAAAACCTTCTTCGGCCAGCGCGTTGAGGGCTTCGCGTACCGCGCTGTCGTCATCGGCTGCCTTGAGCATGATGTGGAGGTCGACGCCGTCGCTGTCGTCGGACTCATAGCCCTTGCCGATGATGATGAAGACCATTGGGCCTTCGGAATTGTTGTCGTTGTCGGGGGAGGTGATCATCGGATGTCCTTCGATTCGAGATTTGAATCTGTTTTTATGCGCTTAGCGTCTGCAATCAGTGATTCCATAGCGGCTTTTGTTGCAATGCCCAAGTTTATCTTGTCGGCGGGCGGTGAATTCGCCTAGAAGGCCCAAAAGAGCGCGTAAGGCCCCGGTTTCAAGGCGTTTCGCCGAAGTTTATTTCTTAACGGCCTTGACGAGACGACGGGAAACCAGTAGTACCCGCGCCATCCGGACCCATGTGAGGCATGGCCATTCGGGGCGACGCGCCCCGGAGATCACCTCAAACAAGGTTCGAAACGCACGTTGAAGATATGATGCCTGCACGCATGACGCATGTCTTTTGCGTCCTCTGCTCTCAGTGGTCCATCTGCGAAAGCGGATCGGGCCACGTTTTGCGCATTGAGACAAGCGTGTGGTCCTGCCGGAGACGGCGCGAGTTACGCCCGCAAGGGATTGAGATATAAACGTAAGGGATGGTTGAATGCCTACCGTAAACCAGCTTATCCGCAAGCCGCGTCAGGCGAACGTAAAGCGTAATAAGGTTCCTGCGCTGCAGGAAAACCCACAGAAGCGCGGCGTTTGCACCCGCGTCTACACGACGACCCCGAAGAAGCCGAACTCGGCTCTCCGTAAGGTTGCCAAGATCCGTCTGACCAATGGCTTCGAAGTCATCGGCTACATCCCCGGTGAAGGTCACAACCTTCAGGAACACTCTGTCGTCATGATCCGTGGCGGCCGCGTTAAGGACCTTCCGGGTGTTCGCTACCACATCATCCGCGGCGTTCTCGATACCCAGGGTGTCAAGAACCGCAAGCAGCGCCGTTCGAAGTACGGTGCGAAGCGTCCGAAGTAATTCGGTTTTGAAATTCCCGGCGCTGCGCGAGGTCCTCCGCGTGGTAGGGCGCCTTTAACAATTGAAGAGACGAGAAGTATGTCTAGACGTCACAGAGCAGAAAAGCGCGAGATCAACCCGGATCCGAAGTTCGGCGATCTGGTTGTTACCAAGTTCATGAATGCAATCATGCTTGACGGCAAGAAGTCCGTCGCTGAAAGCATTGTCTACGGCGCATTTGACTCCGTACAGGGCAAGTCCAAGCAGGAGCCGCTCGGCGTGTTCCATCAGGCGCTGGACAACGTTGCTCCGCACGTTGAAGTCCGTTCGCGCCGTGTTGGTGGTGCAACCTATCAGGTTCCGGTTGACGTTCGTCCGGAGCGCCGTCAGGCCCTGGCCATCCGCTGGCTGATCGCTGCTGCGCGCAAGCGCAACGAAACGACCATGATCGACCGACTGTCGGGCGAGCTTCTCGATGCATCCAACAACCGTGGTTCCGCGGTCAAGAAGCGCGAAGACACGCACAAGATGGCTGACGCCAACCGTGCGTTCTCGCATTATCGCTGGTAATCCCGAACGGGTTCGAAAGGCAGTCCACAATGGCTCGCGAATATAAAATCGAAGACTACCGAAATTTCGGTATCATGGCGCACATCGACGCCGGCAAGACGACGACAACTGAGCGTATCCTTTACTACACCGGCAAGTCGCACAAGATCGGCGAAGTGCACGATGGCGCGGCCACGATGGACTGGATGGAGCAGGAGCAGGAGCGTGGCATCACGATCACCTCCGCTGCAACCACGACCTTCTGGAAGGGCCGTGACGGCAAGACCCGCCGCTTCAACATCATCGACACCCCCGGCCACGTCGACTTCACGATCGAAGTCGAGCGTTCGCTGCGCGTTCTCGACGGTGCTATTGCTCTTCTCGATGCCAACGCAGGCGTAGAGCCGCAGACGGAAACCGTCTGGCGTCAGGCTGAGAAGTACAACGTTCCGCGCATGATCTTCTGCAACAAGATGGACAAGACCGGCGCGGACTTCTACCGCTCGGTTGAGATGATCAAGACCCGTCTCGGCGCAACGGCTGTTGTCATGCAGCTGCCGATCGGCGCAGAAACCGAGTTCAAGGGCGTTGTCGACCTGATCGAGATGAACGCTCTCGTCTGGCGCGATGAATCGCTCGGCGCCCAGTGGGACGTCGTCGAAATCCCGGAAGACCTGAAGGCCAAGGCTGAAGAATATCGCGAAAAGCTGATCGAGACCGTTGTCGAGATCGACGAAGCCGCGATGGAAGCCTACCTCGAAGGTACCATGCCCGACAACGATCAGATCCGCGCGCTCGTCCGTCGCGGCACGATCGACGTCAAGTTCCACCCGATGTTCTGCGGCACCGCCTTCAAGAACAAGGGCGTTCAGCCGCTCCTCGACGCGGTTGTCGACTACCTGCCGTCGCCGCTCGACATTCCGGCGATCAAGGGTATCGACTTCAAGACCGAAGCCGAAATCGAGCGTCATGCTGACGATGCCGAGCCGCTTTCCATGCTCGCATTCAAGATCATGAACGACCCCTTCGTCGGTTCGCTGACCTTCGCACGCATCTACTCGGGCAAGCTCGAAAAGGGCTCGTCGGTTCTGAACACGGTCAAGGACAAGCGCGAGCGCGTCGGGCGTATGCTGCAGATGCACTCGAACTCACGTGAAGACATCGAAGAAGCCTTCGCAGGCGACATCGTTGCTCTCGCCGGCCTCAAAGAAACCACCACGGGTGACACGCTCTGCGATCCGCTGAAGCCTGTTATTCTCGAGCGCATGGAATTCCCCGAGCCGGTCATCCAGATCGCGATCGAGCCGAAGTCCAAGGGCGACCAGGAAAAGATGGGCCTCGCGCTCAACCGCCTGGCTGCTGAAGATCCGTCCTTCCGCGTGAAGACCGACCAGGAATCCGGCCAGACGATCATCGCCGGCATGGGCGAACTTCACCTCGACATCATCGTTGACCGTATGCGTCGCGAGTTCAAGGTTGAAGCCAACGTCGGTGCTCCGCAGGTTGCTTACCGCGAAACCATCACGCGCCAGCACGAAGAAGACTACACGCACAAGAAGCAGTCCGGTGGTACCGGTCAGTTCGCGCGCGTCAAGATCGTCTTCGAACCGAACCCGGAAGGCGAAGACTTCAAGTTCGAATCCAAGATCGTCGGTGGTGCTGTTCCGAAGGAATACATCCCGGGCGTTCAGAAGGGTATCGAAAGCGTTCTGTCCTCCGGTCCGCTGGCTGGCTTCCCGATGCTCGGCGTCAAGGCGACGCTCATCGACGGTGCCTTCCACGACGTCGACTCGTCGGTTCTGGCGTTCGAAATCGCCTCGCGTGCTTGCTTCCGTGAAGCAGCCAAGAAGGCCGGTGCGCAGCTCCTCGAGCCGATGATGAAGGTCGAAGTTGTAACGCCTGAGGACTACGTCGGCGACGTTATCGGCGACCTGAACTCTCGCCGTGGCCAGATCCAGGGCCAGGAGAGCCGTGGTATCGCCGTCGTCATCGCCGCCAACGTTCCGCTGGCGAACATGTTCAAGTACGTCGATAACCTGCGCTCCATGTCGCAGGGCCGTGCTCAGTACACGATGACCTTCGATCACTACGCGCCGGTCCCGTCGAACGTCGCAACGGAAATCCAGGCAAAGTATTCCGGTCAGAAGTGACCGGAATACCAATTGACCGATAACAAGAATTAGATCCCTCACGGGACCTTAAAAGAGTGGAGAGCCAACATGGCAAAGAGTAAGTTTGAGCGCAACAAGCCGCACGTTAACATCGGCACGATCGGCCACGTTGACCACGGCAAGACGTCTCTGACGGCAGCGATCACGAAGTACTTCGGCGAGTTCAAGGCGTACGACCAGATCGACGCTGCGCCGGAAGAAAAGGCACGCGGCATCACCATCTCGACGGCGCACGTCGAGTACGAGACCCCGAACCGTCACTATGCCCACGTTGACTGCCCCGGCCACGCCGACTACGTCAAGAACATGATCACCGGTGCCGCACAGATGGACGGCGCGATCCTGGTTTGCTCGGCAGCTGACGGCCCGATGCCGCAGACCCGCGAGCACATCCTGCTCGCTCGCCAGGTTGGCGTTCCGGCGATCGTCGTGTTCCTCAACAAGGTCGACCAGGTTGACGACGCCGAGCTTCTCGAACTCGTCGAGCTCGAAGTTCGCGAACTTCTGTCGTCCTACGACTTCCCGGGCGACGACATTCCGGTCATCAAGGGCTCGGCTCTTGCTGCTCTGGAAGACTCGGACAAGAAGATCGGCGAAGACGCGATCCGCGAGCTGATGGCCGCTGTTGACGCCTACATCCCGACGCCTGAGCGTCCGATCGACCAGCCGTTCCTGATGCCGATCGAAGACGTGTTCTCGATCTCGGGCCGTGGTACGGTTGTGACCGGCCGCGTCGAGCGTGGTATCGTCAAGGTTGGCGAAGAAGTCGAAATCGTCGGCATCCGCCCGACCTCGAAGACGACGGTTACCGGCGTTGAAATGTTCCGCAAGCTGCTCGACCAGGGCCAGGCTGGCGACAACATCGGCGCACTGGTTCGCGGTGTTAACCGTGACGGCGTCGAGCGTGGTCAGATCCTGTGCAAGCCGGGCTCTGTCAAGCCGCACAAGAAGTTCAAGGCCGAAGCCTACATCCTGACGAAGGAAGAAGGCGGCCGTCATACGCCGTTCTTCACGAACTACCGTCCGCAGTTCTACTTCCGCACGACGGACGTTACGGGCATCGTCACCCTGCCGGAAGGCACGGAAATGGTTATGCCTGGCGACAACGTCACGGTTGACGTCGAGCTGATCGTTCCGATCGCGATGGAAGAAAAGCTGCGCTTCGCTATCCGCGAAGGCGGCCGTACCGTCGGCGCAGGCATCGTCGCCTCGATCGTCGAGTAAGCTTCGCAACGGCCGCCTCGAGAGGGGTGGCCGCTTCGATGACAATATTATGAAGCAAGTGGCTTTGGCCGCTTGCTTATTACAAGAAAATGTTGCACATGGCGCGCGAGCGCTGTTTGCGCCCTGTTTCGTTTATCGAAGCGGGTGACTACAACAAACAATAAGGTGGGCCGGAAGGCCTGAAGACTGGATAGGGGCTCGGTTACCCGCAGCCTCCATCGATCTTTGAAACCGGTGGTCCGCCTTAGGAATAAGAACAACCCGTGCCTGCCCCAAAGGCGCGCGGGATAACAAACACAAGGATAACGTCGAATGAACGGCCAAAATATCCGCATTCGCCTGAAGGCGTTCGATCACCGGATTCTCGATGCTTCTACGCGCGAGATCGTGTCGACGGCGAAGCGCACCGGTGCTAGCGTCCGGGGCCCCGTTCCGCTTCCGACTCGCATCGAGAAGTTTACGGTCAACCGGTCCCCACACATCGACAAAAAGAGCCGCGAGCAGTTCGAGATGCGCACGCATAAGCGCCTCCTCGACATCGTAGACCCGACCCCGCAGACGGTAGACGCGCTGATGAAGCTCGATCTCGCCGCCGGTGTCGATGTTGAGATCAAGCTCTGAGCCCTGCTCGAGCGGATTTGGAAGGATTGAACCGATGCGTTCAGGTGTGATTGCACAGAAGGTGGGCATGACCCGCGTCTACAACGACGCTGGCGAGCATGTCCCGGTAACGGTATTGCGTTTGGATGGCTGCCAGGTTGTAGCCCAGCGCACCGTTGAAAAGAACGGCTATGTCGCGGTCCAGCTCGGTGCTGGCACGGCGAAGGTCAAGAATACTTCGAAGGCGTTGCGCGGCAGCTTTGCTGTTGCAAACGTTGAGCCGAAGGCCAAGCTCCAAGAATTCCGCGTCACGGAAGACAACCTCCTCGACGTTGGTACTGAGCTCAAGGCAGGTCACTTCGCTGCTGGTCAGCTCGTCGATGTGACGGGTACGACGATCGGTAAGGGCTTTGCCGGTGTCATGAAGCGTCACAACTTCAGCGGCGGTCGTGCCACTCACGGTAACTCGGTTTCGCACCGCTCGCACGGTTCGACCGGTCAGCGCCAGGACCCGGGCAGGGTTTTCAAGAACAAGAAGATGGCTGGTCACATGGGCCAGACGCGCGTAACGACTCAGAACCTTGAAGTGGTTTCGACCGACGAAGATCGCGGTCTGATCCTGATCAAGGGTGCAGTACCCGGTTCCAAGGGTGCCTGGATCATCGTGCGCGATGCCGTCAAGTCGGCAGCGAAGTAAGGGAGCCGGACCAATGGAATTCAACGTCAAGACCCTCGAGGGAAAAGACGCAGGGAAGGTTTCTCTTTCTGACGCGATTTTCGGCCTCGAGCCCCGCGAAGACATTCTTGCCCGCGTCATCCGCTGGCAGCTTGCCAAGAAGCAGCAGGGCACGCACCAGGCAAAGGGCCGCGCGGACGTTTCGCGCACCGGTGCCAAGATGTACAAGCAGAAGGGTACGGGCCGCGCTCGTCACCATTCGGCTCGTGCTCCGCAGTTCCGCGGCGGTGGTAAGGCTCACGGCCCGGTTGCTCGCAGCCATGAACACGACCTTCCCAAGAAGGTTCGCGCTCTCGGCCTGCGTCACGCCCTCTCGGCCAAGCTGAAGTCCGACGATGTCATCATCATCGACAGCCTGGTCGCTGCAGAAGCAAAGACCAAGGCACTGGCATCGGTTTTCGAGACGCTCGGCCTGACCAATGCGCTCTTCATCGGTGGCGCTGAACTTGATGGCAACTTCAAGCTCGCAGCTCAGAACATCCCGAACATCGATGTTCTGCCGATCCAGGGCATCAACGTTTACGACATCGTGCGCCGCGGCAAGCTCGTGCTTTCCAAGGCTGCCGTCGAAGCTCTAGAGGAGCGTTTCAAGTGACCGACCTTCGCCACTATGATGTGATCGTCTCGCCGGCGATCACCGAAAAGTCCACGCTGGTATCGGAAAACAACCAGGTTGTTTTCAACGTCGCCAAGAAGGCGTCGAAGCCGGAAATCAAGGCTGCAGTCGAGGCGCTGTTCGGCGTCAAGGTCACGGCCGTCAACACGCTGCTCCGCAAGGGCAAGACCAAGCGTTTTAAGGGTTTTGTCGGCAAGCAGCAGGACGTGAAGAAGGCTGTCGTAACGCTGGCTGAAGGCCAGACGATCGACGTCTCCACCGGTCTCTGAGGAATAAAACAATGGCATTGAAAACATTCAATCCTACGACCCCGAGCCAGCGTCAGCTGGTCATCGTCGACCGTTCTGGCCTCTACAAGGGCAAGCCGGTCAAGGCGCTGACGGAAGGTCTGACCAAGAGCGGCGGTCGTAACAACCTCGGCCGTATCACTGCCCGCTTCATCGGCGGCGGTCACAAGCGTACCTATCGTCTGGTCGACTTCAAGCGTCGCAAGTTCGACGTTGAAGGCACGGTCGAGCGTATCGAATACGATCCGAACCGCACCGCGTTCATCGCGCTCGTATCCTACGCCGACGGCGAACAGGCCTACATCCTCGCTCCGCAGCGCCTTGCTGCCGGCGACAAGGTCATCTCCTCGGAGAAGGCTGTCGACGTGAAGCCCGGCAACACCATGCCGCTGCAATACATCCCGGTCGGCTCCATCATCCACAACGTGGAAATGAAGCCGGGCAAGGGTGGTCAGATCGCACGTTCGGCTGGCGGTTACGCACAGCTCGTCGGTCGCGACCAGGGTATGGCGATCCTTCGCCTGAACTCTGGCGAACAGCGCCTCGTGCACGGCACCTGCCTTGCTTCGATCGGTGCGGTTTCGAACCCGGATCACGCCAACATCAACGACGGCAAGGCCGGTCGTACGGTTTGGCGCGGCAAGCGTCCGCATAACCGCGGTGTTGTCATGAACCCTGTTGACCATCCGCACGGCGGTGGTGAAGGCCGTACCTCTGGTGGTCGTCACCCGGTTACTCCGTGGGGCAAGCCGACCAAGGGCAAGCGCACGCGGTCGAACAAGTCGACCGACAAGATGATCATGCGCTCGCGTCATCAGCGTAAGAAGTAAGAGAGGAAGTCTCCAATGGCTCGTTCAGTTTGGAAAGGTCCGTTCGTTGACGGCTATCTTCTCACGAAGGCTGAGAAGGTACGCGAAGGCGGACGTGCAGAAGTAATCAAGACGTGGAGCCGTCGCTCCACGATCCTGCCGCAGTTTGTCGGACTGACGTTCGGCGTCTACAACGGCAGCAAGCATGTTCCGGTCAGCGTCAATGAAGACATGGTCGGTCACAAGTTCGGTGAATTCTCTCCGACCCGGACCTACTACGGTCACGGCGCGGACAAGAAGGCAAAGAGGAAGTAACAATGGGCAAGGCAAAAGCCGAACGCCGGCTGAAGGACAACGAGGCACAAGCAGTCGCCCGTACGCTCCGCGTCAGCCCACAGAAGCTCAACCTGGTTGCTGCGGTTATCCGCGGCAAGAAGGTTGATCGTGCACTCGCTGAGCTGGAATTCTCCCGCAAGCGTATCGCAGGCGCCGTCAAGAAGACGCTCGAGTCTGCGATCGCAAACGCCGAGAACAACCACGATCTCGACGTAGACTCGCTCGTCGTGGCAGAAGCCTATGTTGGCAAGTCGATCGTCATGAAGCGTTTCCACGCTCGTGGCCGTGGCCGTGCATCTCGCATCGAGAAGCCGTTCGCGCACCTCACGATCGTTGTCCGCGAAGTGCAGGCACAAGAGGAGGCCGCATAATGGGTCAGAAAATTAATCCAATCGGTTTCCGTCTTGGCATCAACCGTACCTGGGATAGCCGCTGGTTCGCGGACAATGCCGAGTACGGCCAGCTGCTGCACGAAGACCTGAAGATGCGCAAGTTCGTCATGAGCGAACTGAAGCAGGCCGGTATCGCCAAGGTGGTTATCGAGCGTCCGCACAAGAAGTGCCGCGTTACGATCCACTCGGCTCGTCCGGGCCTGATCATCGGCAAGAAGGGCGCAGACATCGACAAGCTCCGCAAGAAGCTGTCGGAGATGACGAATTCCGAAACGCACCTCAACATCGTTGAAGTTCGCAAGCCGGAAGTCGACGCTACGCTCGTCGCACAGTCGATTGCTCAGCAGCTCGAGCGTCGTGTTGCTTTCCGTCGCGCCATGAAGCGTGCCGTTCAGTCTGCAATGCGTCTTGGCGCGGAAGGCATCAAGATCACCTGCGCAGGCCGTCTCGGCGGTGCTGAAATCGCTCGTACGGAATGGTACCGCGAAGGTCGCGTTCCGCTGCACACGCTGCGCGCTGACATCGACTACGGCACGGCTGAAGCGGAAACCGCTTTCGGCATCTGCGGCATCAAGGTTTGGATCTTCAAGGGCGAAATCCTTGAGCACGATCCGATGGCCTCCGAGCGCCGCGCACTCGAGGGTGACGCTCAGGGTCCGGCAAGCCGTGATCGCGATCGTCGCCGCGACAACGCTTAATAGCGTTGGTGGCAGATAAGTTCGGAGAATAAGAAAATGTTGCAGCCAAAGCGTACCAAGTACCGCAAGCAATTTAAGGGCCGCATCAAGGGCGTCGCCAAGGGTGGTTCTGACCTGGCCTTCGGCGAATTCGGCCTTAAGGCTCAGGAGCCGAACCGCGTGAATGCACGCGAGATCGAAGCGGCACGCCGCGCGATCACGCGTTACATGAAGCGCGCCGGCCGTGTGTGGATCCGCGTGTTCCCGGATGTTCCGGTGACCGCAAAGCCGACCGAAGTCCGTATGGGTAAGGGCAAGGGCTCTGTCGAATACTGGGCATGCAAGGTCAAGCCAGGCCGTATGATGTTCGAAATCGACGGCGTCAGCGAAGAAATCGCTCGCGAAGCGCTTCGCCTCGGCTCTGCCAAGCTCTCGGTCAAGACGCGCTTCGTTCAGCGCATTGCAGAGTAAGGAGCAAGGCAGATGAAAGCCGAAGAAGTACGCGGCCTCACGGCCGATCAGCTCAAGGACAAGCTCGCCGACCTGAAGAAGGAGCAGTTCAACCTGCGCTTCCAGAAGGCAACCGGTCAGCTGGAAAAGTCCTCGCGCATCAACGAAGTCCGCAAGGACATCGCCCGCGTGAAAACCATTGCCCGCCAGAAGGCGGCAGAAGCAAAGGCGTAAAGGAAAACATCATGCCGAAGCGCATTCTGCAGGGCGTTGTCGTTGGCGACAAGAACGAGAAGACTGTCGTAGTTCGCGTTGAGCGTCGTTTCGCTCACCCGCTGCTCCAGAAGACCGTTCGTCGTTCCAAGAAGTACAAGGCCCACGACGAAAACAATCAGTACAAGATCGGCGATACCGTATCCATCGAGGAATGCGCGCCGATCTCGAAGGACAAGCGCTGGACGGTCGTTGCCGCCCAGGCAAAGTAAGAATTTCTCGCGAGGCCTTGCGTCTCGCGAAAATTTCTGTATGAAGCAGCGTCAGAACGCTCGTTCGTCGGGCGTTCTTTTGCTTTGAGCGCACGGAAGGTCCCCTTGGGGAAACCACCCTGGCACGATCGATCCCGCGCTATTCAAGCTATGCCGTGTTTTCGCCTGCTCTCGTGGCAAGCGGCCGGCTGACAATTTTCATAAGCCGGGGAAGGGGGCGCTGAGCCCAACCATTCCGGTAAACCAAAAAGGCGACCTGATATGATTCAGATGCAAACAAACCTCGACGTGGCGGATAATTCCGGCGCACGTCGTGTCATGTGCATCAAGGTGCTGGGCGGCTCGAAGCGCAAGTATGCCGGGATCGGCGACGTTATCGTCGTTTCGATCAAGGAAGCGATCCCGCGCGGCCGCGTGAAGAAGGGTGACGTGATGAAGGCGGTGGTTGTTCGTACCGCCAAGGAAATCCGTCGCGTTGATGGTTCCATCATCCGCTTCGACACGAATGCAGCAGTCCTCATCGACAACAAGAAAGAGCCGATCGGCACCCGTATCTTCGGACCGGTTCCGCGCGAACTTCGCGCCAAGAACCACATGAAGATCATCTCGCTGGCTCCCGAAGTACTGTAAGGAGCGCGAACGATGCAAAAGATTCGTAAGGGCGACAAGGTCGTCATGCTCGCAGGCAAGGACAAGGGCCGTACCGGCGAAGTCCTCCAGGTTCTGCCTAAGGAAGATCGTGCCGTTGTTCGTGGCATCAACGTCGTAAAGCGCCACCAGCGCCAGACGCAGAGCCAGGAAGCCGGCATCATCAGCAAGGAAGCCGCGGTTCACCTCTCTAACGTTGCAATCGTCGACAAAGACGGCAAGCCGACCCGCGTCGGTTTCAAGGTTGTTGACGGCAAGAAGGTCCGTGTAGCTAAGCGTTCCGGTGAGGTGATCTGATGGCTGAGGCAAAGTACGAGCCGCGGCTCAAGAAGGAATACGTCGAGCGCATCCGTAAGGCTATGCAGGAGAAGTTCTCCTACGCCAACGAGATGATGATCCCGAAGCTCGACAAGATCGTAATCAACATGGGTGTTGGTGAAGCAACGGCTGATTCGAAGAAGCCGACTGTTGCTGCTGCCGACCTGGCCGCCATTGCTGGCCAGAAGCCGGTCATCACCCGTGCACGCAACTCCATCGCTGGCTTCAAGGTCCGCGAGCAGATGCCGATCGGCGCAAAGGTCACCCTGCGCGGCGCTCGCATGTACGAGTTCCTGGACCGCCTCGTGAACATCGCGCTTCCGCGCGTTCGCGACTTCCGCGGCCTGAACCCGAAAAGCTTTGACGGCCGTGGCAACTTCGCCATGGGCATCAAGGAGCACATTGTGTTCCCTGAGATCAACTACGACAAGGTTGATCAGATGTGGGGCATGGACATCATCGTTTGCACGACGGCAACGAAGGACGACGAAGCACGGGCTCTCCTGACAGAGTTCAACTTCCCGTTCCGTCAGTAACCGTAACGACGAGCGTAGAAAAGGAACCGCACATGGCGAAGACAAGCGCAGTTGAAAAGAACAAGCGCCGCCGTACTACGGTCGCTAACCAGGCTGCCAAGCGCGCAGCTCTGAAGGCGATCATCATGAACCAGGCTCTTCCGATCGAAGAGCGGTTCAAGGCCTCGATCAAGCTGGCATCCCTGCCGCGCGATGGATCCAAGACCCGCATTCGCAACCGTTGCGAAGTATCGGGCCGTCCGCGCGCGTACTACCGCAAACTGCGCATGTCGCGTATCGCGCTGCGTGAACTCGGCAATCTCGGCAAGGTGCCGGGTATCGTCAAGTCGAGCTGGTAAGGAGCAGGTTAGATGACAATGACTGATCCGTTGGGCGATATGCTCACTCGCATCCGTAACGGCGCTTCTCGCCGCAAGTCGTCGGTTTCGACGCCTGCTTCGAAGCTCCGTGCACGTGTTCTCGATGTTCTGCAGTCTGAAGGCTACATCCGTGGCTACTCCGTTGTCGATTTCGGCAATGGCAAGTCTGAGCTCAACATCGAACTCAAGTACTATGAAGGCGCATCGGTGATCCGTGAGATCGGCCGTGTGTCTAAGCCGGGCCGCCGGGTTTATGTCTCGGTCAAGTCCATTCCGCAGGTCGCGAACGGCCTCGGCATCACCATCCTTTCGACACCGAAGGGCGTGATGGCCGATCACCAGGCTCGCGAACAGAACGTTGGTGGCGAGGTTCTTTGCTCGGTCTTCTAAGACTGAGCATCGATCTCCATAGCGAACAGACAGGATTGAAAAATGTCTCGTATCGGTAAAAAGCCCGTTCAGGTGCCTGCTGGGATCACGGCTACGGTCGATGGCCAGAAGGTGTCCGCAAAGGGCCCAAAGGGTGAGCTGTTCTTCGTCGCAAACGACGAAATCGGCGTTAAGCTCGAAAACAATGCGGTTGTCGTAACGCCGCTCGGCAACTCGAAGGGCGCTCGATCCAAGTGGGGCATGTCCCGCACGATGATCGAGAACATCTTCAAGGGTGTTAAGGACGGCTTTGAGCGCAAGCTCGAAATCAACGGCGTTGGTTACCGCGCGTCGCTTCAGGGCAAGAACCTGCAGCTGGCACTCGGCTTCAGCCATGACGTTGTTTATGAGCCGCCGCAGGGCATCACGATTGCTGTGCCGAAGCCGACGGAAATCGTCATTTCCGGCATCAACAAGCAGCAGGTCGGCCAGGTTGCCGCTGAAATCCGCGAATACCGCGGTCCTGAGCCTTACAAGGGCAAGGGCGTCAAGTATGCCGAAGAGCGGATTGTCCGCAAAGAAGGCAAGAAGAAGTAAGGATCACGCGAAATGGCTAGCAGGAAAGAAGCACTTGCACGTCGTGCCAACCGCGTGCGCCGTCATCTCAAGTCGGTGGCCAATGGCCGTCCGCGCCTGTCGGTTCATCGCTCCTCGAAGAACATCTATGTTCAGGTCATTGACGATGTTGCCGGCAAGACGCTCGCGTCCGCCTCGACTCTCGACAAGGATCTGCGCGGTTCTCTGAAGACCGGTGCTGACACCGCAGCAGCTGCCCTCGTCGGCAAGCTCGTTGCAGAGCGCGCAAAGAAGGCAGGCGTCAACGAGGTCGTATTCGACCGCGGCGCCTTCATCTACCACGGCCGCATCAAGGCCCTGGCAGACGCAGCCCGCGAAGGCGGTCTGTCCTTCTAATAAAGTTTCCGGCCGGATGCCTTGAGGCGCCGGCCGGATATCACCGGACCGCAGGCGTCCCAAAAAGGGGAGGCCGACGCGGTCCTCATTTTGTTTGCCGATTGCACCCGGAAAAGAAAAAGGAAGAGGACAATGGCACAGGAAAGAAGGCCGCAGCGGGAAGACCGCCAGGCCCGTGAAGAGCGCGATAGCGAATTCGTCGACAAGCTGGTCGCGATTAACCGCGTTGCTAAGGTTGTTAAGGGTGGCCGCCGTTTCGGCTTCGCCGCTCTCGTCGTCGTCGGCGACCAGAAGGGCCGCGTTGGCTTTGGTCACGGCAAGGCACGCGAAGTGCCGGAAGCAATCCGCAAGGCGACTGAAGCTGCCAAGCGCGATCTGATCTTCGTACCGCTGCGTGACGGCCGTACGCTGCATCACGACGTCCATGGCCGCCATGGCGCCGGCAAGGTTCTGCTTCGTTCGGCCAAGGTCGGTACCGGTATCATCGCCGGTGGTCCGATGCGCGCCGTTTTCGAAACGCTCGGCGTTCACGACGTTGTCGCCAAGTCGACCGGTTCCTCGAACCCCTACAACATGGTTCGCGCTACTTTCGACGCTCTCAAGCACCAGGTTCACCCGAAGGACATCGCAGCACAGCGCGGCATCAAGTATGCAACGCTTCAGGCTCGCCGTGCCGCTTCCGGCAACGCCTCTGAAGAATAAGAGGAGTCTGACAGATGGCTAAGGCTACCAAGAAGACTGAAGCGAAGACGGTTACTGTCGAACAGATCGGCAGCCCGATTCGCCGTCCTGATGTCCAGCAGCGCACGCTGATCGGCCTCGGACTTAACAAGATGCACCGTCGCCGCACGCTGGAAGATACCCCTTCCGTTCGTGGCATGATCCGTGCTGTCCAGCATCTCGTTCGCATCGTCGACGAGAAGTAAGCCGGGAGATTCGCTATGAAACTCAATGAAATTAAAGACAACGAAGGTTCGACCCACAGCCGCAAGCGCCTCGGCCGCGGTATTGGTTCGGGCTCGGGTAAGACCGGTGGTCGCGGTGTGAAGGGTCAGAAGTCCCGTTCTGGCGTCGCGATCAACGGTTTCGAAGGCGGTCAGATGCCAATCTACCGTCGCCTGCCGAAGCGCGGCTTCAACAACATCTTCAAGGCCGACTTCGTTGTCGTGTCGCTGGAGCGTGTTCAGGCTGCGATCGACGCTGGCAAGCTCGACGCCAAGTCCACGGTTGATGCAGCGGCTCTCAAGGCTGCCGGCGTTATCCGTCGCGTCAAGGACGGTGTTCGTGTTCTCGCCGACGGCGAGCTGAAGGCAAAGGTCAAGTTCGAAGTTGCTGGCGCTTCCAAGCCGGCGATCGAAAAGATCGAAAAGGCTGGCGGTTCCGTCACGCTTCTTTCTGCCGCAGCTGCAGAGTAATTAATCTTATGATAAGTCGCCCGGGGTGCTTCACACCGGGCGATTTTGCTCCCATATGTGAGCCTCACAAAAACCGGCTGGACGCACGTGCGTCAGGGACGGTAGGACTAAACACAAGGGTGAGGCATAGGTTGCGTCCGCAATCCGTCCGAAGCCCGCTTTTGAATAATTCAGAATGCTGATTCCGGGTCCGGCACCTCGCTTGGCTTGAACCCGAAATTGGTAGCGCGGAGAATCGCATGGCGTCTGCAGCGGAACAGTTGGCTTCCAACCTCAATTTTTCGACCTTCGCCAAAGCTGAGGATCTCAAGAAGCGCCTGTGGTTCACACTGGCAGCTCTCCTCGTTTACCGGCTGGGTACCCACATTCCGCTGCCGGGACTTAATCCAGAAGCTTATGCACAGGCTTTCCGCGGCCAGGCAGGTGGCATTCTCGGCCTCTTCAACATGTTCTCCGGCGGCGCCGTCGAGCGTATGGCGATCTTCGCTCTCGGGATCATGCCCTACATCTCCGCGTCGATCATCGTTCAGCTGATGACCTCGGTTGTTCCTGCTCTCGAAAACCTGAAGAAGGAAGGCGAGCAGGGCCGCAAGATCATCAACCAGTATACCCGATACGCAACGGTTCTCCTTGGCGCTCTGCAGGCCTATGGCATTTCGGTCGGTCTCGAGAGCGGCAACGGCCTCGTGGTTGATCCTGGCATCTTCTTCCGCATCTCGACTGTCATCACGCTGCTTGGCGGCACGATGTTCCTGATGTGGCTTGGCGAGCAGATCACCTCGCGTGGTATCGGCAACGGCATTTCGCTTATCATCTTCGCGGGCATCGCCGCCGGCCTCCCGAGCGCCTTGGCAGGCACCCTTGAACTGGGCCGTACAGGCGCGCTGTCAACGACACTGATTCTCGCTGTCATTGTGATTGCGATTGCGGTCATTGCGATCATCGTTTTCGTCGAGCGCGCGCAGCGTCGTCTTCTGATCCAGTATCCGAAGCGCCAGGTCGGCAACCGGATGTTCCAGGGCGACACGTCGCACCTGCCGCTGAAGCTCAACACCTCGGGCGTGATACCGGCTATCTTTGCATCTTCGTTGTTGCTGCTGCCTGCCACCATTGCTGGCTTTGCGAATACGACGAACCTGCCCAGCTGGGCGACGTCGATCGTTGCCGCGCTTGGACACGGCCAGCCGCTGTATATGCTGCTCTACGCGCTGTTGATCGCCTTCTTCGCGTTCTTCTATACGGCTATCGTTTTCAATCCGAAGGATACTGCCGACAATCTGAAGAAGCACGGCGGCTTCATTCCGGGCATTCGCCCGGGCGAGCGGACCGCAGAATACATCGACTACGTGCTGACGCGCATTACCGTGATCGGTGCGCTCTACCTGGTCTTCGTTTGCATTCTGCCCGAAATTCTTGTGTCGCAAACGGGGATTCCGTTGGCCCTCGGTGGAACTTCGCTGTTGATTGTGGTTAGCGTGACTCTCGATACGGTGGCGCAGATTCAGGGCCATCTGATCGCACAGCAGTACGAAGGCCTGATCAAGAAATCGAAGTTGCGTGGAGGAAAGAGGGGGCGATGAGACTCATACTGTTAGGGCCGCCGGGCGCGGGTAAGGGGACCCAGGCTCAGCGGATCGTGGAGAAGCACGGCATACCGCAGCTCTCCACGGGTGACATGCTTCGTGCTGCCGTCGCGGCGGGCACGGAGGTAGGCAAGCGCGCGAAGGCCGTGATGGATGCTGGCAAGCTTGTCTCCGATGAGATCGTCAATGCTATCGTTTCAGAGCGTCTAGACGCTCCGGATTGCGCCAAAGGTTTTATTCTCGATGGTTATCCGCGCACGCTGGTTCAGGCCGACGCGACGGAAGCCATGCTGAAGGGGAAGGGCCTGGAACTCTCGACCGTTATCGAGATTCAGGTTGACGACAAGGTCCTGGCGGACCGCGTTTCCGGCCGCTACACCTGCGCCAACTGCGGCGCCGGCTATCACGACACGAACGTGAAGCCGAAGGTGGAGGGAGTTTGCGACCGTTGTGGCTCGACTCACTTCAAGCGCCGGCCGGACGACAACCGCGAAACCGTGGTGACGCGTCTGCAGGCCTACTACAAGGAAACATCGCCACTGATCGGCTACTACTATGCCAAGGGCAAGCTGAAGTCGGTTGATGGCATGGCGGATATCGATCACGTGACGGGCGAGATCGATAAGATACTTTCGAAGCTTTAGTCTTTGAAAATAAACTTGGCGGAAACGGTTGCTTTTCAGCACTGATTCCGCTAAACACCGCGCCAACTCGCGACATGTGATGCGATCGGCGCGGATTTCCAAAAGAAGTCCGGGTTCGGTCGTTTTGACATGTACGAACTCAAATCTGAACGAGCGGCCGGTTTGGCTGCATAACGAAAAGCCTCTTGCCGGATGGCAACGGGAACGCAAGGAGAATAGGCGTGGCACGTATCGCTGGCGTCAACATCCCGACTGCGAAGCGCGTCGTTATCGCGCTGACCTACATTCACGGGATCGGTCCGAAATTTGCGCAGGAAATCGTCGAGAAGGTCGGTATTCCGACTGATCGTCGCGTTCATCAGCTCACCGACGCTGAAGTCCTGCAGATCCGCGAAACCATCGACCGCGACTATCAGGTCGAAGGTGATCTTCGTCGCGAAACCTCGATGAACATCAAGCGCCTGATGGACCTCGGCTGCTACCGCGGCCTGCGCCATCGTCGTGGTCTGCCGGTCCGCGGTCAGCGCACGCACACCAATGCTCGTACCCGCAAGGGTCCGGCAAAGGCTATTGCTGGTAAGAAGAAGTAATTTCCGGGAAACCGGAGGTGAGGGGGCTGGCGGTCTGCGCCGGCCTCTTTTGAGTTTGGGGCAGGGCCGCAAGGTCTCGTTCCGGTGTAGCCGCTGGCATTACGGCGGTGCAGAGATCCAAGAAAGGGATTTAAATGGCCAAGGAAGCCGTACGCGTTCGCCGTCGCGAACGTAAAAACATTTCGTCGGGTGTTGCTCACGTCAACTCGACCTTCAACAACACGATGATCACGATCACCGACGCACAGGGCAACGCCATTGCCTGGTCGTCTGCTGGCGCCAAGGGCTTCAAGGGCTCGCGCAAGTCGACCCCGTTCGCTGCTCAGATCGCTGCTGAAGACTGCGCCAAAAAGGCTCAGGAACATGGCATGAAGTCGCTGGAAGTTGAAGTTTGCGGTCCGGGCTCGGGTCGTGAATCTGCTCTGCGCGCGCTCCAGGCTGCTGGTTTCATGATTACGTCCATCCGCGACGTGACGCCGATTCCGCACAATGGTTGCCGCCCGCGCAAGAAGCGCCGCGTCTGATCATCGCCATTCACAACACCGGTGAGCGGGTTTTCGCTCCCGGTGCTTCTCAAGCTCGGTTGCCACGATTGGATGGTGGTAACGAACGGAAGGCAAAAATATGATTCAGAAAAACTGGCAGGAATTGATCAAGCCGAACAAGGTCGAGTTCTCTTCGAGCTCGCGCACGAAGGCGACGCTCGTTGCAGAGCCGCTGGAGCGCGGTTTCGGCCTCACCCTCGGCAACGCGCTTCGCCGCGTTCTGCTGTCCTCGCTGCGCGGTGCCGCAGTGACGGCTGTGCAGATCGACGGCGTGCTGCATGAGTTCTCGTCGATCCCGGGCGTCCGCGAAGACGTTACGGACATCGTCCTCAACATCAAGGAAATCGCCATCAAGATGGATGGCGATGACGCAAAGCGCATGGTCGTGCGTAAGCAGGGCCCGGGCGTTGTAACGGCTGGCGATATCCAGACGGTCGGCGACATTGAAATCCTCAACCCCGAGCATGTGATCTGCACGCTCGACGAGGGCGCCGAAATCCGTATGGAATTCACCGTCAACAACGGCAAGGGCTACGTTCCGGCCGACCGCAATCGTGCGGAAGATGCTCCGATCGGTCTCATCCCGGTCGACAGCCTTTATTCGCCGGTCAAGAAGGTGTCCTACAAGGTTGAAAACACCCGCGAAGGACAGGTTCTCGACTACGACAAGCTGAACATGACGATCGAAACCGATGGTTCGATCTCCGGCGAAGATGCCGTCGCTTTTGCGGCTCGCATTCTTCAGGATCAGCTTGGCGTGTTCGTCAACTTCGACGAGCCGCAGAAGGAAGCCGAAGAAGAAGCAGTCACCGAACTTGCTTTCAACCCGGCGCTCCTCAAGAAGGTGGACGAACTCGAACTGTCTGTTCGCTCGGCAAACTGCCTGAAGAACGACAACATCGTCTACATCGGCGACCTCATTCAGAAGACCGAAGCAGAAATGCTCCGCACACCGAATTTTGGTCGCAAGTCGCTGAACGAAATCAAGGAAGTTCTCGCTTCCATGGGCCTGCACCTCGGCATGGAAGTGCCGGCATGGCCGCCCGAGAACATCGAAGATCTCGCCAAGCGCTACGAAGACCAATACTAACGTTCAAACGGCAGGCAATAGCCTGCAAGTGAAGGAGAATAGCAATGCGCCACGGTAAATCCGGCCGCAAGCTGAACAGAACCGCTAGCCACCGCAAGGCAATGTTTGCCAACATGGCGGCTTCGCTCATCACCCATGAGCAGATCGTGACCACCCTGCCGAAGGCAAAGGAAATCCGTCCGATCGTTGAAAAGCTCGTGACCCTCGGCAAGCGCGGCGACCTGCACGCTCGTCGTCAGGCGATCTCGCAGATCCGCGACGCCGCTGTCGTTTCGAAGCTGTTCGACACGATCGCTTCGCGCTACGCAACCCGCAACGGCGGCTACCTGCGTATCATGAAGGCTGGCTTCCGCCAGGGCGACAACGCAGCTCTCGCTGTTGTTGAGTTCGTTGATCGCGACACCCATGCCAAGGGCGCAGCCGACAAGGCTCGCGTTGAAGCTGAAGCTGCTGCAGCTGAAGCCGCCTAATCCTTTCCGGTTTACCGGAAGCAAAACAGCCGGGCTGCGAAGCCCGGCTGTTTTCGTCTAGAGCACTTGGAGAAGGCTGCAGCCTGCATTGATCGCCGATGACGGAGTACTGCGCTCTATTGAGCGAGCTTGCGATCGGAGCTAGCTTCACGGCCTCTACCAGTATCTCAGGAGTGGGCGCTTGATAGATCATATAACCATCGCGGTGAGCGACCTTGCCAGGAGCAAGCTGTTCTACGAGAGAGCATTTGCGCCGCTGGGATATGAACTTTCCTTCGGAAAAGAGGACGTGTTTTGGGCCTTCGATATTGGCAACGGCTGCCTGTTCGAGATCCAGCAGGCAGATAGCGAGCCCCCCCTGACGCGCGTGCATGTGGCATTCCGGGTACGCAACAGGGCAGAAGTGGAGGCCTTCTATAAGGTCGCACTCGAGGCTGGGGCTACCGATAATGGGGCGCCCGGTCCACGCCCGCAATACACTGCGGACTACTATGCCTGCTTCGTTCTTGATCCTGATGGCTACAACATTGAAGCCATGATTAATCAGCCGGGCCCGCAAACGTAATCGCCTTGCGGGTGATTGTCAGCGTCCGTTGACTCAGACTCACGACGCGGTCGCCGTGGCCCGCACGCGCTCGCGGCCCTGGCCACGCTTTCTGCTTCGCGCGATCGGCCGCCACGACCGGTAGAGTATAAGCAGTATGATCAAGCCGACATAGATATACTGCTCAAGGTCGAGGATCTTCGTCGACAGTGCAAAGTGGACGGCCCCGGCGGCGGCCACGATATAGACGAGGCGGTGCAACCGCACCCAGTTCGGACCGAGCCGACGGATCGAAAAGTTGTTGGACGTCACCGCGAGCGGAACGAGCAAGGCAAGTCCCGCCATGCCGAACATGATGAAGGGGCGCTTCAGCACGTCGTTCACGACTGCGGTAAGATCGAGCGCCTGGTCCAGCACCATGTAAACGGTGAAGTGCATCAACGCGTAGTAGAAGGTCAGGAGACCGAGTGCGCGACGATAGCGGAGATAGTTCCAGCCGAAGAGGTCGCGGGCAGGGGAGACGGCCAGCGTCAGGATGAGGAAGCGGATCGTCCAGAGGCCGAGGAACAGCTCGAAGGTCTTGACCGGGTCGGCCCCAAGCTGATCGGTGGCGCCCAGATAGAAGGTCCATGCCGCCGGCAGCAACCCGGCGACATAGAGAGCCCAGACAGAGGCCGGCTGCCAACGCTTCGGAAGGGTGAGCGAAAGTCCCGCCATTAGAAGTTCTTCCGCAGATCCATGCCGCTATAGAGGCTGGCCACCTCGTCGGCATAGCCGTTGAACGGCAGGGTCGGATGGCGGCTGGCGCCGAAAAAGCCGCTTTCACCGATCCGCCGCTCCGTCGCCTGGCTCCAGCGCGGGTGGTCGACCTCCGGATTGACGTTGGCGTAAAAGCCGTATTCCTGTGGATTGGTGACTTGCCAGGTGTTCTTCGGCTCCTTGTCGGTCAGCGTGATCCGGACAATCGACTTGATGCCCTTGAAGCCATATTTCCACGGCACGACCAACCGGATCGGAGCGCCGTTCTGGTTTGGCAGGGTTTGTCCGTAGAGACCAACTGCGAGCAGCGTCAGCGGATGGCGTGCTTCGTCGAGCCGCAGGCCTTCGACATAGGGCCAGTCGAGCGATTGGAATATGCCCTTTTGACCGGGCATCTCGTCCGGCCGCACCACAGTCTCGAACGCGACATATTTCGCGCTTCCCTGGGGTTCGACCTTGTTCAGGAGGGAGGCGAGGGGAAAGCCATCCCAGGGAATGACCATCGACCATGCTTCGACGCAGCGCATGCGATAGGTACGGCTCTCGATCGGGAACTCTTTCATCAGAGCCTCGACATCGAACGTGCCGGGCTTGTTGACCATGCCGTCGACTTTGATCGTCCAGGGCAACGGCTTGAAGTCGCCTGAAAGTGCGGCGGGGTCGCCCTTGTCTAAACCGAATTCGTAAAAGTTGTTGTAGGTCGTAACATCCTTGAGCGGTGTTGCCTTCTCGTCGACCTTGTATTTGCTATCAACGACCGAAAGCGCCGCTGCGCCGGCCTTCGTGGCACCATAAAGCGCCATTGCGCCCAACGTTGCGGCGCCAAGGAATTCGCGACGCCTGAGATAGAGCTGTTGCGGCGTGATCTCCGAAGATGCGATCTTGGGGGGGCGATAGGCTGGCATCGGAAACCTCCTGAGCATTGGAGCTCGGCATAAACCTTCAACGCAACACATGCGTCTTTGGATCATTGTTTATGCCGATCGGCGTGGCTGCGGAAAGCCAACTTTTTGTGTACGCTGTTTGATGGAATAGTCTGCAACAAAACCACAGCGGCGGCCGTATATGGCCGATGCACCCGGAAAACCAGGCGTACCGGTTTGGGCCTTCCCGGTAGTGACAGCCCGCGCCGTTTGGATTAGGACAATTCCAAAAAGCAGCGATAGCCCGGCCGCTTGAACATTGCGCCCTGCATCGCCGACGATTTCCGACACGTGAGGAATACACCATGCCAGCCTACCGTTCCAGAACCACGACCCACGGCCGCAATATGGCGGGCGCCCGCGGCCTTTGGCGCGCCACGGGGATGAAGGATTCGGACTTTGGTAAGCCGATTATTGCGGTGGTGAACTCGTTCACCCAGTTCGTGCCGGGTCACGTTCACCTCAAGGATCTGGGGCAACTCGTCGCGCGCGAAATCGAAGCGGCCGGCGGTGTCGCCAAGGAGTTCAACACGATCGCCGTCGACGACGGTATCGCGATGGGCCATGACGGCATGCTCTATTCGCTGCCGTCGCGCGAACTGATCGCCGACAGCGTCGAATACATGGTCAATGCTCACTGTGCCGACGCCATGGTCTGCATCTCGAACTGCGACAAGATCACCCCCGGCATGCTGATGGCCTCGCTTCGCCTCAACATACCGACGGTCTTCGTGTCTGGCGGTCCGATGGAAGCAGGCAAGGTTGTTCTGAACGGAAAGACCCATGCGCTCGATCTGGTGGACGCCATGGTTGCAGCCGCTGACGACAAGGTCAGCGACGAGGATGTCAAGGTTATCGAGCGCTCTGCCTGTCCGACCTGCGGCTCGTGCTCAGGCATGTTCACCGCGAACTCCATGAACTGCCTGACCGAGGCACTTGGCCTGTCATTGCCGGGCAATGGCTCGACGCTTGCGACGCATGCCGACCGCAAGCGCCTCTTTGTCGAGGCCGGTCACCTGATCGTCGATCTCGCTCGCCGTTACTATGAGCAGGACGACGTCAAGGCCCTGCCGCGCACGATTGCCTCCAAGCAGGCATTCGAGAACGCGATGGCACTCGATATCGCCATGGGCGGCTCGACGAACACCGTCTTGCACATCCTGGCGGCTGCGCACGAGGGCGAGATCGATTTCACGATGACTGATATCGATGCATTGTCGCGTCGCGTTCCCTGCCTCTCCAAGGTTGCTCCGGCAAAGAACGACGTCCACATGGAAGACGTTCATCGCGCCGGCGGTATCATGTCGATCCTTGGCGAACTCGATAAAGGTGGCCTGCTCAACCGCGACTGCCCGACGGTCCATGCCGAGACGCTCGGCGATGCGATCGATCGCTGGGACATCACGCGCACCAACAGCGAGACTGTCCGCAAGTTCTACCGTGCCGCTCCTGGCGGCATCCCGACGCAGGTTGCCTTCAGCCAGGAGGCGCGCTGGGACGAACTCGACATGGATCGCGAAAAGGGTGTCATCCGCTCCGTCGAGCATCCGTTCTCGAAGGACGGCGGACTTGCTGTTCTGAAGGGTAACCTGGCGCTTGACGGCTGCATCGTGAAGACAGCGGGCGTCGATGAATCGATCCTGAAGTTCTCCGGTCCAGCCAAGGTCTATGAAAGCCAGGATGCGGCCGTGAAGGCGATCCTTTCGAATGAAGTTGTCGCCGGCGATGTCGTCGTTATCCGCTACGAAGGCCCGAAGGGTGGCCCCGGCATGCAGGAAATGCTCTATCCAACGAGCTATCTGAAGTCGAAGGGCCTCGGCAAGGCTTGCGCGCTGATCACCGACGGCCGCTTCTCGGGTGGTACCTCGGGTCTCTCCATAGGTCACGTTTCGCCGGAGGCAGCAAACGGCGGCACGATCGGTCTGGTCCGCGAAGGCGACATGATCGACATCGATATTCCGAACCGCATCATCAGCCTGCGCGTCGACGACAAGGAACTTGCGAACCGTCGCGCCGAGCAGGAAGAGAAGGGCTGGCATCCCGCCGAACACCGCAAGCGCAACGTCACGACTGCGCTGAAGGCTTACGCTGCCTTTGCAACCAGCGCCGATCGCGGCGCGGTACGCGATCTCGGCAGCCGCTGAGCGTCACTGATCATTCGAATATGAAATGGACCGGCCGTTAAAGCGGCCGGTTTATTTTTTTGTAGGTCTCGTCCAGTTGCTTCAGGCGCTCGTCATAGGCTGCCTTGATGCAGGCGTCGTCGGCGGCGCACTCCTGGCGTTTCTTGAGCCAGGCGGTTTGCTCGTCCTGTAGAGTGCCTCGCGAGCCCATCGCCATCAGGCCGGAAAGGAGATCGAACGTCGTCACCATCTTGACGTCGGCGTCGTTCAGGGCGCGGTTCTCGCAGATCACCTTTTCATCCGCCTTCAATTCCTTCGCATTGCAATCGAAGCTCGCGGCGTGGGAAGTGCCAACCGTAAGAACGCAGAATGCGAGTACGACGGACGGGGCAAGGGTACGGTGAAAGGATCTCATGCATCAATTCCTGTGTGGTAGCGGTGCAGCGACGAACATGATGCAGTCTGGCGGCATGACAAGGGCATACGCTTGCTTCTGCGGCGCGGAATCGACCGCCGACAGGCCGTGAACGCCGGGCCGCCCTCAGTCGGAAACAGGAGCGAGGCCGGCTCTGGAGGGATGTCTCCCATGGGTGACTTCGGCGCGCCATTGGCTTTAAATATCAGTCGTATAGAGCTCATTGCTGAATCAACTTGGCAAGTACCGTCAGTAGTTCGTGAACTGCCCCATTGTTCCATGCTTCCGCCCTCTTTCCTTTCTAGCGTCCGGCGCTACAACGTTTTCACAAGAGAATTTGAGAAGGACTTCCCATGCATGACCTGTTGAAGCGCGCGGCTCTGCCTCTCGTGGCCATGGTGCTCGCGCTGCCGGTTTCCGCCTATGCTCAAACAGCCAAGACCGTGCCGCAAAGCCAAATGGAGATGCAGCTCTCCTTCGCGCCGCTGGTCAAGCAGACGGCCGGGGCGGTGGTGAACGTCTATGCCGAGAAGACCGTGCGCCGGCAGTCTCCCTTTGCGGGAGATCCCTTCTTTGAACAGTTCTTCGGCCAGCAGATGCCGAACCGCAGCGAGAAGCAGTCGTCACTCGGATCCGGCGTCATCGTCGAGGCGAACGGAACAATCGTTACCAACAACCATGTGGTGGAAGGAGCCGACGACATTAAGGTCGCGCTCTCCGACGGGCGCGAGTTTCCGTGCAAGGTCGTCTTGAGGGACGACCGCTTGGATCTCGCCGTTCTCAAAGTCGATACGAAGGAGAGCTTTCCGACACTTGCGCTCGGCAATTCCGACGCGGTCGAAGTCGGTGATCTGGTCCTGGCAATCGGTAACCCGTTTGGGGTCGGCCAGACAGTGACGAGCGGGATCGTCTCCGCACTGGCGCGCAACCAGGTGGTCAAGAACGAGTTCGGCTTCTTCATCCAGACGGACGCGTCGATCAACCCCGGCAATTCCGGTGGCGCCCTTATGAACATGAAGGGCGAACTGATCGGCATCAACACCGCGATCTTCTCGCGTGGTGGCGGCTCCAACGGCATCGGCTTTGCTATCCCTGCCAATCTGGTCAAGGTGTTCCTCGCCTCGGCTGATGCAGGGGTGAAATCCTTCGAGCGACCCTATGTCGGCGCGACGTTCGATGCGGTGACATCTGAGGTTGCCGAAGCACTCGGCCTCAGCAAGGCCCGCGGCGCGCTGGTGGTCAAGGTCAGCGACGGCGGCCCCGCGGCGAAGGCCGGATTGAAGGCCGGACAAATCGTTACCGCCGTTGATGGCATTCCGGTCGAGCATCCCGATGCTCTCCTCTATCGACTGACAACGGCAGGGCTCGGCAAATCGGTCCAGTTGACGGTCGTTGAAAACGGGCGTGACCAACAGATCACGCTGGCACTCGCCAGGGCGCCCGAGACGGCACCGCGTGATCAGCGTACGATTGGTGGGCGCACGCCCTTTACCGGTGCCGTGGTAGAAAACCTTTCGCCTCGGGTTGCCGACGAGCTTCGGATGCCATCGGAATCCACTGGCGTCGTTGTTTCCGAGGTGAAGGAAGATTCCCTTGCTGCTCGCCTCGGTTTCGAGCCGAAGGACATCATCATTTCGATCAACGGCACCGAAGTGAAATCCACGCAAGAACTCGCCGCCATCGCCGACGAGGACCCGAGCTTCTGGCGTGTCGAGATCGAACGCGATGGTCAACGTATTCGACAGTTCTTCCGATGAGCGACGATCTCTTTGCACCGCGCATTCCTGAAGAGGTCGCCAACCGGCGGCCTCTCGCCGATCGCCTGCGGCCCCGCACGCTTTCGGAAGTCAGCGGCCAGGAGCATCTGACCGGTGACGACGGCATATTGCGGCGCATGATCGCGAGCGGTTCGCTGGGCTCGATGATCTTCTGGGGACCGCCCGGAACAGGCAAGACAACCGTTGCCCGTCTCCTGTCGGGCGAAGCAGGCCTGGCTTTCGAGCAGATCTCCGCCATCTTTTCAGGCGTGGCGGATCTCAAGAAGGTCTTCGAAGCCGCGCGCTTACGTCGGATGGACGGCCGCCAGACGCTCCTCTTTGTTGACGAGATCCATCGCTTCAACCGGGCTCAGCAGGACAGTTTTCTGCCTGTCATGGAAGATGGCACCGTCATCCTAGTCGGCGCCACCACGGAAAACCCGTCATTCGAACTCAACGCGGCTTTGCTTTCGCGTGCTCGCGTACTGACGTTCAAGTCGCACGATGATGAAAGCCTTGAGGAGTTACTGAAGCGTGCCGAGGCAGCCGAAGACAAGGCGCTGCCGCTGACGGATGACGCACGTGCGAGCCTGTTGCTTATGGCGGACGGCGATGGCCGCGCCGTGCTCACCCTTGCCGAGGAGGTATGGCGCGCTGCGCGAGAGGGAGAAATCTTCGACACGGAAGGCCTCACGCGCATCGTGCAGCGCCGAGCGCCTGTATATGACAAGGCGCAGGACGGGCACTACAACCTTATCTCAGCACTTCACAAGTCGGTCCGCGGTTCCGACCCGGATGCAGCGCTCTACTACCTTGCTCGCATGTTCGACGCAGGCGAGGATCCGCTCTACCTCGGCAGACGCCTGGTTCGGATGGCCGTCGAGGATATCGGTCTGGCGGATCCGCAAGCGCTGGTGATCTGCAACGCGGCGAAAGACGCCTACGACTATCTCGGTTCGCCGGAGGGCGAGTTGGCGCTGGCGCAGGCCTGCGTCTATCTGGCGACCGCCCCGAAATCGAACGCCGTCTACACAGCCTTCAAGGCCGCGACGATGGCCGCCAAGCAGAATGGCTCGCTGCTGCCGCCGAAGCACATCCTGAACGCGCCGACAAAGCTGATGAAGGGTGAGGGCTACGGCGAAGGCTATCGCTATGACCACGACGAGCCGGACGCTTTTTCCGGCCAGGATTATTTCCCGGAGAAGATGGGTCGGCAGACCTTCTACGATCCGCCGGAGCGCGGGTTCGAGCGGGATATCCGCAAACGCCTGGAATGGTGGGCAAAGCTCAGGAAAGAGCGCAATCAGCGTTGATCAGGATGCGCGGATTTGTCCCGCTGGCGCGACAAGCTTGACCGACGACTCCGCAAGGCCGTGATGCCCCTCCATGTCGACGACAAGATGCCAATGCCCGCTCTCGGGGATCGAAAGGCGGATTGGTGATTTGCGCGCGACGCCGCCGACATATTTGAAATCGAGAACTTCGGTGAAGCGCTGGTAGTTCGGCGCGGTCATCAGACGTACATTCGCAACCGCGTTCAGCGTCACCTCGATGATCGTCCCTGCGCGCTGTTCCTTGAGATCATAGTGGGTAAAGCGGAAGTTCGGTTTCGGCATCGGTCTTTGGCGTGGCGTGTCTGATGCCCACACTATATCGCGGTCCAGTTAAGGAAGCGTTCGCCATTTGGCGGCAGGTCTGCGCCCGCCGCCAGCCTCAACATCGCCGCGATCAGTGGATTTCGCTATCCCGGCGGTCGAGCGCGCCAAATTGCAGGACGATGCCTTCGGCGGCGCGGCAAATCTGCTCGGGATGATGATCGCATTCGTCTGCTGCGAAATGACGTGCTGCGTGCTCGCTGATGAACACACCTCCGACGAGCCCCTGACGGTCCTGTACGACCCAACGGCCATTTCGATCCTGGCCAATGGTGAAACGTGGTGAGGTGTGACGTTGGAGAGGCTCGATTGTGGAAGCAGCTTGAAGAGAGGGCATCGATTTTCCTTTCGAATTGTCTTCTGCCTTGGACCACCAAGGCAGTGCCACATCTTCAAGTTAGTAGCGGTCGCATGCGACTTCTATTCCGATGTTGGTCAGAAAATATAAAAATATCATATGGATAACGCCATCCCACGTGTCTCGGAAACGCGCGCCAACGCTTGCGATACCGACTGCTTTGCTGCGGCATCCAGCGCGACAAGCGGCAGACGGGTTTCCGGGTCAATCTGCAACAAGGCCTGGAGCGCATGTTTGATGGCGGCGGGGTCAACCTCGGCCCCCAAACGCGCCGTCAGCGGGGCCAACGCATTCTCAAGCAAACGCGCGGCAGAAAGGTTGCCTGCGCGTGCCGCCTGCTGAAGTGATGCATAAAGGCGAGGGCAGACGTTCGCGCCAGCCGAGACGATGCCGCTTCCGCCGGTGCTCAAGAAAGAGAGGGCCGTTGTGTCGCGATCGGAGAGAAGCAGAAAACGCCGGCGCCAGTCCGGGGGTAATGCCTGGGCAGCGGCGCTGCCATCGGAAAGGAGCAGCCCGACAACTGATGGGATTTCTGCAAGTGATGCGAGCGTCGGCAACGTCATGTCACTCGCTGTGCGCAGCGGGCTGTTTTCAACGATCAGCGGGATGCGGGTTGCGGCAGCAAGCTGGGCGAAGTGATGGGCAATGCCGGCCTGTCCTGGTTTGGAATAGTAGGGCGCGGTCACCAGGGCCGCGCTCGCTCCCAGTTCCTCGGCATCCAGCGTCAAGGCGATCGTGCTTGCTGTCGCGTTGGTGCCTGTAGCGGCAATGACAGGAACAAAGCCACCTGCAGCTCGGACACAGGTTCGGATCACGGCAGCGCGCTCATGTCTCGTAAGCGTCGGACCTTCTCCAATCGGCGTGCAGACCGCAAGGCCATCAACTCCGCAACGGATCTGCCACTCCGCAAGTCGCTCCAGCGCGCCATGATCAACTGCGCCGTCACGAAAGGGGGTGACAAGCGCCGTGGTGGTAGCACCGAGGCGCAATACTCTGTCAGCAGGCATCTCACGCCTCAAAGGCTGCCGAGAATGACGTACAGCTCGACCGCTGCAAGCACGATGCCGAACAGGATCAGTGCTTGGGCCGTGCGTCGCTCGCGCATCTGCCTTTTCGGCGCCAGGCGGCGCGTGCGGGTAAGGGGAGCATTCGGAAGCATGATGTCTCGCATGGCTTTCAACCTTTGCATTTCCAGCCGATGCTAACGCCGTTCGCGGTAGGAATTCCATTCGTGCAAGTGCGCGCAGATATAGGAACCGCATAAATGGAAAGGCGCGGCAACGTTGCGGCGAGCAATGGATCTTTGATCCGTTCAAGCTGCTGCTGCTGCTGCTGCCGCTGCCGGGGTCGGCTCCTGCCGTGATGTGCATGCGAGCCGAGGGTTGATCTTACTCCGCGATGCCGCACATTATGCCCGCGCTGCTGGGAGGAATGTCAGGGCGATGGATGGACCAATGATTGATACCGCGCTCGTGCGACGGCTGGTTGCGACGCAATTTCCGGAATGGTCTGCGCTTCCGATAACGCCAGTCGAATTTGGCGGATGGGACAACAGGACATTCCACCTCGGGAACGAGATGACGGTCCGGCTGCCGAGCGCCGCGCACTATGCCGATCAGGTAGCAAAAGAGCAGCGCTGGCTGCCGATCCTGGCGCCGCAACTGCCCCTGCCGATTCCTGTTCCGCTGGCGATGGGACACCCGGACGAGATTTATCCCTGGCCGTGGTCGATCTACGCTTGGCGCGACGGTCAGACTGCGCTGGCCGAGCGCATCGATGATCTGTCCGCTTTCGCGCGCACACTCGCCGCCTTCCTTGAAGCGCTCCAGGCGGTTGATGCCAGCGGAGGGCCACCGCCGGGTCCGCACAACTTCTTTCGTGGCGGATCCTTGCAGGTGTATGACGAGCAAACGCGTGAGGCTCTTATGCGCCTTGATGGCAAGGTCGACCGTCGCCTCGCGATGGAGGTTTGGGAGGCCGCGCTTTCGACATCCTGGGAAGAGGCGCCCGTGTGGTTTCATGGCGACGTCGCGTACGGCAACCTTCTGGTCAAGGACGGTCGCCTTGATGCCGTCATTGACTTCGGAACCTCGGGCGTTGGCGACCCTGCCTGCGACCTCGCAATCACGTGGCATCTGTTCGAAGGGGAAAGCCGGGAGGTCTTCCGCAGATCCCGTCTCTTGGATGCCGGGACCTGGGCACGCGGCCGTGGCTGGACGCTGTGGAAAGCCCTGATTGTCGCCGCAGGGATGGCTGGCGCAAATCCCGAAGACAGGAAGAAATCATGGCAGATCATCGACGAGGTCTTGGCCGACCACCGCGCCTGGACGTGATCTGTTTCGCGCGCAGTCAAAAAAAAGTATCTCCGGTATGTCGGGAGGAGGGACGTCGCCGCGTCATTTGAGAGAGAGGCTGGTAGCGTCTGACGTTAGTCAGGACGCCGGAGCCCTGATCGAGCACGGTTGAACGGCTTCGCGCCAATGGGAGAGACGACATGAGCAAGACGATTGCAATTCTACTGGCAAGGCTGATCTTTGGCGCTGTCTTTGTGATGGCGAC
Source organism: Rhizobium cauense (assembly GCF_019511525.1). Classification (GTDB taxonomy): domain Bacteria; phylum Pseudomonadota; class Alphaproteobacteria; order Rhizobiales; family Rhizobiaceae; genus Rhizobium; species Rhizobium cauense. The sequence goes on from NZ_JAEUAT010000002.1 coordinate 353,815, forward strand.
GAGCTTCAAGTTCATGGATATGCAGGCCACCGCAAGCTACATCGCGGCTGCAGGTTTTCCGTTCCCGCTTTTTCTGGCGTGGATTGCGGCCTTTTTCGAACTGGGCCTCGCATTGGCTCTTCTGACCGGCGCCTTCTTCTCGGAAGCCGCGCTTCTGGCCGGCATCTACGTGATCTTTCTGGCCTTTGCTTTCCATGGCCCAAGCCACTGGAGCGGCAACCAGGCTGAGTTCGGGTTCTTTATCGATCACTTTACCTTCCTCGCTGGCCTGCTTTTCGCAGCCGTGCACGGCCCGGGAGAGAAGCTGGTCGTGAAGCCGCGCTCGCCGGTCATGGCTCGTTAGGCGTCGATCTATCGGAAGCCGGTGGTGATGCGAGTTCCTCGAGCAGGCGCTCGAACGCCGTCGGCTTCAACGTGGCCGGTGGATTGTATGGGTCCGAGAAGGCGTAGATGAAGAAGAGGATGATCCCGGTGAAGGCGCCAAGTACGGAAAGCAGGAGCAGGTTTCGAGCATCGGGCGGATAGGGATAGTAGCCGAGGGCCATGAACACGACGCCAGAGACTGCCGCGAACCAGAAGATGCTGCTGATGGAGTCGGTGCCGCTGTTTTCTCGCTTGTCCCGTGCTTCCGCGATGCTGTGTATGGCACCGAGCATGTGCTCGCGAATGCTTTGCTGGCGGGGATTGGTTGGCGTGAGGTCAAGCACCCGCTGATAGACATCGTCCCACTTGGTCCATGCCGTGGAAGATAGTTCGCCGGTTTCACCAAGCATTCGCCACTCCTGATCGACGACGATCTGTACGTACTCGAAAAGGGCTTGTTGGATCGGCGCCTTCTCGTTGACGCCGTAGCGATCGGCGTCGAAGTACACATCGGCGATGGCGTTCGCTTCGGTGACGCTCTCGAATTTCAGCTGTTGGTATTCGATCATTTCCTGGGCGAAGACGAGGGCCAGGATGAGGGCGTGGAGAGACGATATTCGCATCACGACGGCGCCGGCAAGCTCCCTGTCTTTGCCGGTCGGGTCACCACCCATGATGAGGCGCATCAGGAAATAAAAGGCCAGCGTTACGACGACTGTGCCGCCGACGAAGGCAATACCGAACAGGACGACTGCATTCATGCGCGCTCCTCCCAAGGTCATGGCGACTTTAGGTGGCGCGCAATTGTTGATCAACTACGGCGCTGCCGCGCGTCGTTCAGCAATTAGGCGAGGAAGTGCTTAGCGGAGAAGCCCATCCAGCGCCGGCATTCCCAAAATGGCGGAGGCTGCGATCAGCACATAACAGATCGTCCTAAATGTGCTCTCCTTGGTGAACCCGAACAGTTTTGAGCCAGCGTAAAGGCCGATGGCGTAGCTCGGGAGAATAACGACGGTCAGAGCAAAGACGGCCTCAACGAACAGCCCACCGAAATAGTAGCTGACCACACTGAAGCAGGTCGAGATCGCGAAATACAGAATGATGTTTGCCCGCACCCGGGCGAAATCGGTCTTGCCGCCGAGCCAGTAGGCAACGACCGGAGGCCCACCGAGCTGAGCCGCGCCACTGAAAAGGCCGGCAATCAGACCGGTGAGGGAGGTAAGTGGCGTGCGCGGCTCGCCGTGGTAGCGCCAGCCGGAGACAAGAAGCGCGAGCAGGCAAATGGCGATCGCGGTGATCACCCAGCGCAACAGAAGCGGATCCATCAGCGCAAGCGCCGCCGTCCCGGCGGGCACACCGAGCACGGCACCCGCGGCCATGGTGATGACTTCACGACGGTTTGCGCCGCGCCAGGCCGGCGGGATCATTCCGATTGTCGCCAACCCGTCGATGACAAGCAGAACGGGTGATACCAGCTTCGGACCGATGATTGCGCCGCCGAGAGGAATGAAGATCAGCGCTGCCCCGAAGCCGGAGAAGCCACGCGCCAGCCCCGCAATGAAGGCAATGGCGACGAGTGACGGAATGCCGTGATCCGGCAAAGCGGCCACAAGCCACGCGCTCGTATCCGCCAGCAGCGTGTCAGGCGACATCAATCAGATCCGGGGCCTACGAGGCGAGCATCAGGTCCATGTTCTGGACTGCTGCTCCGGAGGCGCCCTTACCGAGATTGTCGAGCAGGGCAACGAGATTGACCTGCGACGCACCCGGCGTGCCGAACACGAAGAGTTTCATCGTGTCCTTGCCGGCAAGCTCGACGGCATCGATACGCGGGAGCTTGCTGCTCACTTCCAGCGGCACAACGGTCACGATGTCCTGACCCGCATAGTGGGCGACAAGCGCAGCATGGATGCTCTCAAGCGTGGCGCGCTCGGCAAGATCATCGAGATGCAGCGGTATCTGAACGATCATGCCCTGCGGGAACTTGCCGACTGACGGGGAGAAGATCGGCGCGCGATCGAGCAGGCCGTGGATCTTCATCTCGGGAACGTGCTTGTGCGTCAGGGTGAGGCCATAAAGGAAGTGCGGTGCGGTAATTGCATCGTCCCGGCTCTGGTCTTCCATCTGAGCAATCATCTGCTTGCCGCCGCCGGTGTAGCCGGAAACCGCATTGACCGTCACCGGGTAACCGTCAGGCAGGATACCGGCAGCGCGCAGCGGTCGAACAAGGCCGATCGCGCCAGTGGGGTAGCAGCCTGGATTGGCGACGAAGCGGGCCGCCTTGATCTTCTCTGCCTGCTCCTTATCCATCTCGGCGAAGCCGTAAGCCCAGGTCGGATTGACGCGGAAGGCCGTGGAGGTGTCGATGACGCGCACGTTGTTATTGCCGGAGACCATCTGCACGGCTTCCTTCGAAGCATCGTCGGGCAGGCAGAGAATGGCGATATCCGCGCTGTTCAGCATGTCCTCGCGCATCGCGGAGTTGCGACGCTCGGCTTCCGGGATCGACAAAAGCTCGACATCGCGACGATCGGCCATGCGCGTGCGGATTTGCAAGCCCGTCGTGCCATGTTCGCCATCGATGAAGATCTTCGGTGTCATTGTCTTGCTCACACTTTCAATAGGTTAGAAAGAAGTCCGGAATCATTTTGTAAGAGAGATGAGTCAGCCGTGTGACGCGCTCGCGCGGCGTTCGGCATGCAGGCCAAGCATATACATCGCGACTGTCGCCCCCGCAATGGCGGTGATATCGGCATGGTCATAAGGTGGTGACACCTCGACGACGTCGGCGCCCCTGATGTCAAGCTGGTGCAGGCGCTGCAGCACGGAGAGGATCTTGGCGCTGGAGGGCCCACCCGATACGGGCGTCCCGGTGCCGGGTGCAAAGGCAGGGTCGAGGCAGTCGATGTCGAAGGTCAGGTAGGACGGCGCCCCACGGGTATGCGAGATGATCGTCGAGGCGAGATCGGCGGCGCTCATGTCCTCGAGCTGATGGCCATGGAGAATGTGAATGCCGAAATCTTCCGGCGCATGGGTGCGGATACCGATCTGGATCGAACGGTCAGGGTCGATGATGCCGTCTCGCGCCGCCCGTGCCACGAACGAGCCGTGGTCGATGCGCTTGTTGTCGTCGAACCAGGTGTCCTGATGCGCGTCGAACTGGACGAGCGCGAGCGGTCCATGCCTGGCGGCATGCGCCTTGAGGATCGGCCAGGTGACGAAATGATCGCCGCCGAGGGTCAGCATGAAGGCACCGCTGTCGACGATGGTGCGGGCCTGCTGCTCGATCGCCTTGGGCGTCTCGTGGTGGTTGCCGTAGTCAAGCACGCAGTCACCGTAGTCGATGACGGCCATTTCGGCGAACAGGTCACGGTTGAAAGGATATTGCGGGTCGTTGTCGAAAATCGCAGATGCCCGCCGTATCGCCTGCGGACCGAACCGCGTGCCGGGGCGATTTGAGGTCGCCGCATCAAAGGGGATACCCCAGACGACGGCGTCAGCCCCCGTCAGATCCTTGGTGAAACGGCGCCGCATGAATGAAAGCGCGCCGGCAAAGGTCGGGTCGCTGGCTGAAGAGGTGAGGCTGGTTGCCGTGAAGGCGTGATCTATGGTCTTCTTTGCCACGAGGGTAATCCTGACTTCGATCTAACGCAGGCGGATGCCTGCCGGCAGAAGGGGTAAGCGACAGGACGATAGAATGCAAGGCGCACGCAGGATCGCTGAGACGATGATCCCACCGATCGTTCTGTGCTACTCTACCCGTCGTTGTTGATGCTGAGTGAAACGGTTCTCGGAGGGCTTATGCCGAGCGTGCCTCTCAAGCGACGGCTGGCAGCGATCATGGCGACGGACGTTGTCGGCTATTCCCGCCTCATGGAAAGCGACGAAGAGACAACGCTTGCGCTGGTCAAGGCGATACACAGCGATGTTGTGGAGCCGAACATCGAGCGCAATGGCGGCCGGATCTTCAAGTTGATTGGCGACGGAACACTGTCCGTATTCGACTCGGTGACTGGCGCGGTCGAATGCGCGATGGCGATCCAGCGCGAGTTGGCGGACGGAACAGGTGAGGGCGCGCGCCCGGCGATCAGGATTGGCATCAACCTTGCGGACGTTCTGGTGGACGGCTCCGACATGTTCGGGGATGGGGTCAATGTCGCCTCTCGTATTGAAGCAAACGCGTTGCCGGGTGGCATATGCGTGACCGATGGGGTCTATCACCAGATTGCGACGCGACTTGGGGCCAAGTTCGTTGCGGGCGGCGAAAAACGCCTGAAGAACATCGAGCGACCAGTCCGCGTCTGGCACTGGCAACCGCGCCGGACTGGCCCGATCCCCGCTGCACATTCGCTGGCTAACGAAGCAACGTCGTCGCGGAGCGCGGAAAAAGTCCTCGTGCGAGTTGCATCCAGCTCCTCATCCTTCTCCGGCGATATTGCAGGGTTAGCAAGCTCGAGCATCGAGCAGTTTCTCTCCGAACGCCGCTGGATCGACGTCGCTCCGACCTCGGCTCCGGAAATGAGCATCCGCGCTCACGATTACACAGTGAGCATCGTCGTTCATGGAGCAGGCCCGTTCCGGCTGAGCGTTAGGTTCGCGTCCACGACGGCCACATCGATCTTGTGGTCTCGGGCTTTCGATCTTCCGGCGGATTGTCAAATGGATGCAATCGAATCCGTCGCAGCGGAGATCGTGTCGCTTGTGGTGGACAAGGTCCTCCAAGTGTCATCCAAGGCCGTCGCCACTAAACCCGAATCCTCCTGGTCCGCCTACGAGAACTTTCTTTGCGGCAGGATGCTCGATGCCAAACATCTGCTGTGGGAGGCCGAGCGCTTTTTCGAGAGAGCCGCGCAGCTCGACCCTGGTCTTATCGAAGCTCACACCATGCACGCCATTGCACTGACGCACACCTTCAGCATGGAGGGCACGCCTGAGCGCCTGCAACGCGCCGGGGACGTCTCGCGCATCGCCTTGCGCCTCGACCTTTGCGCAGTACTCTGCCGCGCTGGTTCAGTTGATGATGCGAAACTATGAGGGCGCGAGATCGCACTACCGCAAGGCGCGCGACCTCGCGCCAAGCGATATCGAGATCCGCGCCGATTTCGCCGAATTGCTCCACTATGTCGGTGATCTGGAAGCCGCCGCTGCCGAAATCGAGGAATGCTTTCGACGATCGACGCATCCGCCGGTGTGGTTCTGGGCGATCAGCGGCATCATTCGGCTTCAGCAAGGCCGCGGCGATGACGCCGCGGAGGAATTTGAGAATGTACCGGCGAAGTCGTGGCGAACACTCATCTTGCTTGCGGCTGCCCATGCCCTGCGCGGAGACGAGGTACGGCGCGCGCACTGCGAGGTCGAAGCGCGTCGGCTTCAGCCGAGAGTTGGCCCGGAACTGCTGCGATTGGTGTTTCCCTACCAGAGCGAGGATGCCTTCGCGAGACTTCTCAGCGCACTGGGGCCGGCGGCCTAGCGGTGTGGCCGCCGATGGCAGGCTCTGAAGCTGCCGGTGTTGGATCGGGATCGAAGCGCGTCGTTGACTTCGCTCCCGGTGTCGGAGAACCTACAGCCAGCGATGAGCGAAGGAGCTGATACCCATGTTCGATCACATATCGATCGGCGTAAAGAATATTGAAAGATCGGGAGCGTTCTACGACGCGGCACTCGGAGCGCTCGGTTACGAGCGGCTGTCCAGTTTTGGCAACACCGTCGGATACGGTGCCGAAAAGCCAGCCTTCTGGGTCATGGAGGCAGAGCATCCGGTGCCGGCGGATCGGGAATCCGGATTGCATTTTTGCTTTACTGCAACAAGCGAGGAAGCGGTCAATTCGTTCTATGCCGCGGGCCTTGCCAATGGCGGCGAAGATAACGGCCCGCCCGGTGTCCGCCCGGAATACAGCCAGTTCTACTACGCGGCCTTCGTGATCGACCCTGATGGGTACAGGCTGGAGGCCTTCTTCCGTAAGCCGGAATAAAAAAGGCCGGGCAGAGCCCGGCCTTCGCATTTCGATAGTTCGAAGCGATTAGCGCTTGGAGAACTGGAACGAACGGCGAGCCTTGGCCTTGCCGTACTTCTTACGTTCAACAACGCGGCTGTCGCGGGTCAGGAAGCCACCCTTCTTCAGGACCGAGCGCAGGCCCGGCTCGAAGTAGGTGAGGGCCTTGGACAGGCCGTGACGAACTGCACCGGCCTGGCCGGAAAGACCGCCACCTGCAACCGTTGCTACGATGTCGAACTGGCCGTCACGGGCAGCAGCGACGATCGGCTGACGCAGGATCATCTGCAGAACCGGACGGGCGAAGTATGCCGTGAAGTCCTTGCCGTTGACGATGATCTTGCCGGAGCCGGCCTTGACCCAAACGCGGGCTACAGCGTCCTTACGCTTGCCGGTCGCGTAGGAGCGGCCAAGCGAGTCGACCTTGCGGACGTGAGCCGGAGCAGCAGCTTCAGCGGACGTGCCGAGATCCTTCAGGGAGGAGAGGTCAGCCATTCTTAGGCGCTCCTTACGTTCTTCTTGTTCAGCTTGGAGACGTCGAGGACGGTCGGCTGCTGTGCTTCGTGGGGATGGTTGGAACCAGCGTAGACGCGGAGGTTCTTCATCTGACGACGGCCGAGCGGGCCACGCGGAACCATGCGCTCAACGGCCTTCTCGAGAACGCGCTCCGGGAAGCGGCCTTCGATGATCTGGCGAGCGGTACGCTCCTTGACGCCACCGGCGTAACCCGTGTGCCAGTAGTAAACCTTGTCGGAATACTTCTTGCCGGTGAATACGACCTTGTCGGCATTGATGACGATGACGTTGTCGCCGTCGTCAACGTGAGGCGTGAAGGTTGCCTTGTGCTTGCCGCGCAGACGCATAGCGATGATGGAAGCGAGACGGCCAACGACCAGCCCTTCGGCGTCGATGATGACCCACTTCTTCTCCACCTCTGCAGGCTTCTGGGAGAAAGTTGCCATAGTTGTTACTCTCTTTTGGATCCCCCGGCCCGAAGGCGAGAGGGCGTTTCTTGTTGCTTGGTTTGGTTGTCCAAGGACGCACCAAAAAGAAAGCAGCCCGGGAAGGCTGCATTTCTGGCGGTGTGTATAAAGGCAAAGAGCTATGCGGTCAATAATATCAGATTGTCGCGTTGCAAAAATACACAAGCGAAATCAATGCTTTAATTGTGTGGTATTTTGATACCTCATATTTCACGTGGTGGGATCGAGTAAGTCGCGGTTGCATGGGCTATTAGCTCGTCCTCATCTTCCTGGAAAATCGATGCCTCGATAACCGCGAGCCGCTTGCCGAGCTTGAGGATCCGGCAGGTGCAGGTCGTTGCTGTTGGCTTCGGCAGCCGCAGGAAGTTGATGTTGAGATTGGTGGTAACGGCCAACGCGACTGGCCCGATATGCGCGAGCACCGCCGCATAGGCCGTTACGTCAGCCAGGGTGAAGAGGGCGGGGCCGGATACTGTCCCGCCGGGGCGCAGGTGTCTCTCGTTCGGATCGAACCGCATCGAGACAACGCCGGCTTGGACCTCGGTAACGGTAAATACTCGCCCGTCCGTGTGGATCTGAGGGAAATCCGTATCCAGAAAGCGGTGGAGCTCGTCGATCGTCATGACCGGCTGCATGAGTTTGCCTCGAAATTGCTTGTCGCCTGTGGCAGAACAATTAGCACGAAAAGGCAATGCAGGGAGTTAGACCATGGCCGAAGTCGTATCCTTCCGGAAGGACCCGAGCAAAGCGGGCGAGGGCGCGCTTGTCATCCCGCAATTGACCGATGGCATCCTGCGGCTGACGCTCAGCAATCCGCCTGCCAACGCGCTTTCGATTGCGGTCATGGAAACGCTGATCGGCGAGCTGCAGAACGCTGCAGGAGACGCTGCCGTCCGCGTGGTCATCATTGCATCGACCGGCAATGTCTTTTCCGCCGGCCACGACCTCAAGGAGTTGACCGCGCATCGCGCCGACGAGGACGGCGGCGAGGCATTCTTCGAGGAAACCTTCGCGCTGGCTGCCGACCTCATGCTCGAGATTACCCGCCTGCCGAAGCCTGTGATTGCCGAGATCGATGGTCTTGCGACCGCTGCCGGCTGCCAGCTCGTAGCCTCCTGTGATCTTGCGATCTGTACCGATACGGCAACCTTCTGCACACCGGGCGTCAATATCGGCCTGTTCTGCTCGACGCCGATGGTGGCGGTATCGCGCGCGGCGCATCGCAAGCAGGCAATGGAAATGCTGCTGACGGGCGAGACGATCGATGCCTCAACGGCCAAGGATTTCGGCCTCGTGAACCGCATCGTGCCGAAACAGTACCTGACGCAGGTCGTCACCAAATATGCGTCCATCATCGCAAGCAAATCGCCGCTGACGTTGAAGATCGGCAAGGAGGCATTCTACCGGCAACTCGAAATGCCGATCGAGGAAGCCTACAGCCATGCGGCTCAGATCATGGTCGACAATATGCTGACGGCCGATGCCGAGGAGGGGATCGGAGCATTCCTCTCAAAGCGCATGCCGCAGTGGACGGGCGAATAGCTATGCGAGCTTGAGGATCAGGCCACCAATCGCGATGATCGCTCCGGCAAGATAGCGCCAGATGCTGGCCTTTTCCTTCAGCACGAGAACGGAAATCAGGAGCGCAAAGAGGATCGACGTCTCGCGCAGCGCCGCGACGGTTGCGACCGGCGCTTTGGTCATCGCCCAGAGTGCAAGGCCGTATGACGCAATCGATCCTCCGCCTCCTATCAGTCCTCGCCACCAGTTGTACCGGACATGTGTGGCGACCGCGACCGTTCCACGCTTGGAGATCGCCCAGGCGAAGAGCAGCACCGGCGGCAGCAAGGACATCCATAGCGTATAGGAGACAGCATTGCCCGATGCACGCGCGCCGATGCCATCCACATATGTATAGGTCGCGATGACACATGCATTGGCGAGTGCCAGCATGATTGCATGGCCGCCGCCCTTTCGCGCTTCGAAAGCCAGAGTCAGAATGCCGGCGCAGATCGTCATCGTGCCGAGGAGGGCACCCGTCGACAACTGTTCATCCAGGATGAAGCCGCTGGTCGCCGCGATCAGGAGCGGCGCACAGCCGCGCATCAGCGGGTAGACGAGCCCGATATCGCCTGCGCGGTATGCACCGGCAACGAGCTGGAAATACACGAACTGGAGAATGGCCGAAGCGCCGATAAATGGCCATGCCGCGGCGTTCGGCAGCGGCAGAAACAGCAGCAAGGGAAGGGCACAAACGGCACCGCCTGCCGAGATCAAGCTGGCATCCAGCGACTTGTCCGTGCCCGCCTTGATCATGGCGTTCCACGTCGCGTGCAGCAGGGCACCAAACAGAACAAGCAGGATGATGTGGAGCGGCAAAAAGGACCACCAGATGGTGTGGAAAACTGATTGTGAGATGCTTGTTACGCCGGTCTTCGCAAAAAGCAATCCCGTCTGCTGAAAGTGACGAAGCGCGTGATGGTTCAATCCCGCGTGCCGTACAATCATGAGCTGTCTTGGAGAGTGCGATAAAAGAGGCACGTACACCACAAGTGTTTATTCGATGTTCGCTTATTCAACTATGAGGTGATGCTAACATACGAGGAAACATATGTGAACATATACAGGATATACATAGAACATTGATAGGGTGTCGCGTCAAATATTTCAGAATTGTGACAATGGCGTCACAGGTTTTAATGGCTGGAATGAGCCGCTTGGTATCAAGGGTCGCAGCCGGCCACTGCTGCTCCCCGATTCGCTCAATCAAAGTTCGCCTTTAGAGCGTGTTATCGGGGATGGTAAACATCCCGTCCAGGTTGTCTATATCCTGGCAATTCAAAACACGGCATCGTGGATTGTCTCTCGTGGGGACAGTCGTCCATTCAGCATATTTGTTGGCATCGCAGTACCGGCTGTTACGAATATAGCGATCGAACAGGGTCATGCCGCTTACCCGCTTCGATGGATAGCGTAAGATCACTGCACCCTCGTTATGGATCGCGGCCCGTGCGGCCTGGCAGCTCATGCTGAGGGAATTGTAGCGCGAAATCGCAAGCGCCGGAGAGGCGGCCATGACGAATGCGATCACAACAACCAATTTTTTCACGGTAACATCCTCCATCGGCCTCATGATCTCTATATACGACGAAACTGGTGTTTGGTTTCAATGAATTGCCAAGTAACCTCGTGATTGTGATGGGGAGAGCGAGTACGTGAATCATGACCGGTATGAGGATGATTACATCCTCGATATTCTGCGTTCGGTGAAGACGATTGCCCTGACTGGCGCTTCACCAAACCCCGCCCGACCGAGCAACGGCGTGATGGGCTACCTGCTGTCGCGGGGATACGACGTGATTCCGGTCAATCCCGGACAAGCTGGCAAGCAGATTCACGGACGGACGGTCTATGCCAGGCTCTCCGATATCCCTGTGCCCGTCGACATGGTTGACGTTTTTCGCGCCTCTGAATACCTGGCAGGCGTTGTCGAGGACGCCTTGGCAATGAGCCCGCCACCCAAGGTGATATGGGCACAGCTCGGCGTCCGCGACGATGCGGCAGCGGCGAGAGCGGAGGTGGCCGGCATCAAGGTCGTTATGGATCGCTGCCCGGCAATTGAGTATCCGCGGCTCGTCGGTTGAGAGGTTGGATATTTCAAATAACGTGCCTGGGTTGAAATAGAACGCGATTAACTTTTCGCGATCGTCGGTTATGCTCGTCCCCTCAACCAAGCTGAAGGGAGGGCTTCATGGCCAAGAATGGACCGGGATTCAATACGTTGGCAATACATGCGGGAGCGCAGCCGGACCCCGCAACGGGGGCGCGGGCAACGCCGATCTATCAGACGACAGCATACGTTTTCAACGATTCGGACCATGCGGCTGCCCTCTTTGGTCTGCAGCAGTTCGGTAACATCTACACGCGCATCATGAATCCGACCCAGGCTGTGCTCGAGGAACGCGTCGCGGCGCTCGAGGGCGGGACCGCCGCGCTTGCCGTGGCGTCCGGCCACGCGGCCCAGATGATCGTCTTCCACACAATCATGCGTCCCGGCGAAAACTTCGTGGCCGCAAGGCGGCTGTATGGGGGCTCGATCAACCAGTTCGGCCATGCCTTCGATAACTTCGGCTGGCAGGTTCGCTGGGGCGATTCAGCGGATCCCGCAAGTTTCGAGAGTCAGATTGACGACAAGACGCGGGCGATCTTCATCGAAAGCCTCGCCAATCCCGGCGGCACCTTCGTCGACATCGCGGCGATCGCTGCGGTGGCCCATAAGCACGGCCTGCCGCTCATCGTCGACAACACCATGGCGAGCCCTTACCTCATCCGACCGATCGAGCACGGTGCCGATATCGTCGTGCACTCGCTGACGAAATTCCTCGGCGGTCACGGCAATTCCATGGGCGGCATCATCGTCGATGGTGGAACCTTCGATTGGTCGAAGTCCGGCAACTATCCGATGCTGTCCAGCCCGCGGCCGGAATACAATGGCGTTGTCCTGCACTCGACCTTCGGCAATTTTGCCTTCGCAATCGCTTGCCGCGTGCTCGGTTTGCGCGATCTCGGCCCCGCAATCTCGCCTTTTAATGCATTCCTGATCCTGACTGGTATCGAGACGCTGCCCCTGCGTATGCAGCGCCACAGCGACAACGCGATCGCTGTCGCAAAGTGGCTGAAGGCACACAGCAAGATTGCCTGGGTGAACTATTCAGGCCTCGAAGACGATCCGAACCACGCGCTACAGCAGCGCTATTCGCCGAAGGGCGCTGGTTCGGTCTTCACCTTTGGCGTCAAGGGCGGCTACGAGGCTGGAAAAACGCTGGTCGAGGGGCTGCAGTTGTTCTCGCATCTCGCCAACATCGGAGACACTCGCTCGCTGGTGATCCATCCGGCATCCACCACGCACCGCCAATTGACGGACGAGCAAAGGATCGCTGCCGGCGCCGGTCCTGATGTCGTTCGCCTGTCGGTCGGCATCGAGGACGTTCAGGATATCATTGCTGATCTCGAACAGTCCCTCGCGAAGATCTGAGACGACATGGCGAACTACCTCACCTTTGACATCACTGCCGTCCGACCAGAATGGGGGGGCCCGGCTGCGGATCGCCTGATCGCTGGCGAGCCGCAGTTCAAGACCTGGAACCTGGAGGAGGCCAATGGCGGCCTCTATTCCGGGGTATGGGAGGCAACGCCGGGCAAGTGGCGCATCGTCTACGACGAGTGGGAATATTTCAGTGTGCTCTCGGGCTACTCAATCGTGACGGAAGACGGCGGCAGCGCGGTACACCTGCGGGCAGGGGATCGGATGATCCTCAAGCCAGGTTTCAGGGGAACCTGGGAAGTCATTGAAACGACTCGCAAGGACTATGTCATCAGGCTGTGACTTGGTGACGCCGCGAGTGGTGCCGGAATGCCGGCGCCACCTGGACTAGGTCTCGACTAGCTTCGATCGGAAGATGCGAAATCGCTGCGCACGATGCCGTGGCGCTGAAGTTTGTCGTAAAATGTCTTCCGGGGGATGCCGAGGTCCGCGATTGTGCGACGGACGTCGCCGTTGTTGGCGTCCAGCGCTTCACGAATAATGTGGGCTTCGTAGCGCTCGAGTCGGTCAGGCAGCGAAAGAACCTCATCGGCTTCCGGCGCGGCGGCGACAACACGGTCCGAGACCTGCCCGACGCCCAAGACGAACCGTTCGGCAAAGTGAGACAGTTCGCGCACGTTGCCGGGCCAATCGTGTTCACGAAGATGGCGATGGATCGAAGGGGGGACCGTGGGCACGTCGCGTTTGAAGCGGCTTGCTGCTCGTTCCGTGAAGTAACCGAAAAGAAGTGGAATATCGTCGCGGCGCTCCTTCAGCGGTGGAATCGAGATCGTGACGACGTTGAGCCGGTAGTAGAGGTCCTCACGGAAGTCGCCACGTTGGCGGGGATCGCCCAGATCGACCTTGGATGCGGCTACGACACGCAGATCGACGGGGCGCACTTCGTTTGTACCGAGCGGCGTGACCTCGCGCATTTCGAGTACGCGTAACATCTGCACCTGCGTCGCCGGCGGCATGCTCTCGATCTCATCGAGAAACAGCGTGCCGCCGCTGGCATGTTCGATGCGGCCAATACGCTTCTTCTGAGCCCCCGTGAAGGCGCCGGGCTCATGCCCGAAGAGTTCGCTTTCAACGACGCTTTCAGGTAGCGCGCCGCAGTTCAGCGCAACGAAATTGCCGGATGCACGGCGGCTCCAGCGATGCAGGAGGCTTGCTACGACCTCCTTGCCGCTGCCGGTTTCCCCCGTCAAGAGAACGTCGACATCGGTATCAGCGATCTGCCGCAAAGTGTGACGCAGCCGCTCCATTGCCGGTGTCTGACCGATCAGCGGCAGATCGTCGCGCGCCTGTTCGGTCGCTTTTCGCAGCGCCCTGTTCTCCATCACGAGACGGCGCTTTTCAGCAGCGCGCCGAACGCTCTGGATGAGCCGATCTGTCGCGAACGGCTTGGTTATGAAATCGTAGACTCCATCCTGCATGGCTTTCACTGCCATCGGAATGTCGCCGTGGCCGGTGACCAGGATGACTGGCAGATCCTCATCCCGCTGCCGTACGCGGCTGAAGAGCTGGAGGCCATCGATCTCGGGCATTCGGATATCGGAAACCAGGACACCTGCGAACTCCGGGCCCAGTGCCGCCAAAGCGTCCCCGGCGTCGGAAAAAGCCGAAACGGAAAATCCCGCAAGCTCCAGCGTCTGCTTGGTTGCCCGCAACAGGTCCTTGTCGTCGTCGACGAGGAAGATCGGCGTCACATCGTTCATACTTTGGCCTTCCGCAGATGGACCGTAAAGCGGGTCCCGCTTTCGTTGCTCGTCACGTCCATACGGCCGCCGTAGTCCGCCACGATGTCCTTGGAAATAACGAGACCGAGACCAAGGCCTCTCTCTTTCGAGGTATTGAACGGGGTGAAAAGCGACTTCAGGATCGCAGGCGAGATGCCCGGGCCGTTGTCGGCGACCTCGATTGCGACCTCATCGTTCGTCTCGGTCACTGACACGTCGACCTTTGCGTCGGCGCGTGCTTCGAGAGCCTCCAGGGCATTCTGGAAGAGGTTGATCAGAATCTGCTCGAGCCGGATTCGGTTGCCGAGTACGCGTAACTCCGCCGGCGGTTGGCGGATGGCGAGCGCCTCGAGCCGGCCGGAGAATCGGCTTTTCAACAAGACGATGGCCCCATCGATGACGCTGCGCAACTCCACGGGCTCGGGTGCCGCACGGCCCTTGCGCGCGAATGCCTTCAATTCGTCGGTAATCGCGCCAATCCTCTCGGTGAGGCCGGCGATTGCTTCGAGGTTTTCGTCGACGGGACTTGTCTGCCTGCGCTCCAGAAAAACCCGAGCGTTGTCCGCATAGGCCCGTATGGTCGCAACCGGCTGGTTGATCTCGTGTGCAACGCCTGCCGCGACCTGACCCAGGATCGCGAGCCGGTTCGCCTGCACCAGTTCCTGTTGCACGATCTGCAGTCGGGCTTCCGTTTCCCTGTGGTCGGCGATTTCGCCCTGCAGACGGTCGCGTGCCCGGCTTAAATCTTCTGTCCGGGCGACAACCCGCCGTTCCAACTCTTCACGCATGGCCTGCTCTTGCGCGATCTTCGCTGTTGCAGCTTGGCGTCTCCACAGGAGAAACGCCGCGATGCCGAGAATAGGCAGAAGAACGGCTAGTGACAGCAGGCGCATTTCACGAACTGCCGCCGCGACCGGCGCATCGGTTGGCACAAGGTATTCGAGATGCCAGGGCGTGGTGGGAACGGGCGTGGCAAGACGCAGGTATTCACCTTCGCCGCTGCCAGGAAGGACGACCGAAACAAGCGATGCTTCCGTATCTATGGGGCGGGGCCGCCTGATCGGCAAGGTAGCAAGCGGCGCATCGCCGAACTGCAGGCTGCTGCGGATAACAGCAAGCTCGGCTTCCGGTGCTGGCTTGTTCATCATGAAGCGCCAGGACGGGATGCTGGTGATCAACACGACGCCGCGATCATCGGTAACATAGACGGGGCGATGCGTGTCGCGCCAGTCGCTTTCGAGGCGATCGAACTCGAGCTTGACGACCACAACGCCGAGCGGCGCTGCCGCACTGCCCACACGACGCGAGATATAGAGGCCGGGACGCTTGCTGACGCTGCCAAGGGCAAAATGCTCGGCAGTCCCTTCGTCCATGGCCTTCCGGAAATAGTCTCGGAACGTGTAGTCGTTGCCCACGAAGCTGATGGGCTCCTGCCAGTTGCTTGAGGATATGGCAATTCCGTTGGGGCCGATAACATAGAGGACGGCGGCTTGTGTTCCCGTGACGAGGCGTTCCAGCTTCCGGTTCAGCGTGTCGATGGCGCCGTCGCGGGCCGATGACAGGCCATCGATAACCTGCTGATCCTCGGCAAGAAGCAGAGGCAGTGCGCGGGGTCTCTCCATAACCGCATTGAGCAGTGCCACCTTGAGGTTCGCATCGGTACGGCTTTGGCTCTCGATCGCATCCATCGCCGAGCGGCGACCGTAGATCTCCGCGCCAAAGAATGCGGCAAGGAGCAGTACTGCGCAGAGAGAGGCAAACAGCATCCATATCATTCGCCCGCTGGTGCGACCGAAGGACCTGAAAGCTGGTATCGAGGGCGTTTGGAGCATCATTCAGACTGTGCGTAAGTCCGCACTTTCGTCAAATCAATTTGTGCGAAAATGCGCTCAATTCTTCAAGTTCAGTCCAGAGATTTGAACGAAATACATTTAAAAACAATCATCTAATAATACTCGCGAAGTTTGGCACGCCCGTTGCAATGCCTCTGCAAACAGCCGCGTGGCTGTTGAATTAGCAACGCAATCGCCCCGGGAGGCCAGCATTGGTTGGGGGCTTATGGAGGACATCATGGGTGTAGCACTTCCAGTCGCGGAGCCGCGCGGCAAGGTTCCCTTCTATCGACTTCTCTACGTGCAGGTTCTCGCGGCCATCTGTGCCGGCATCCTGCTTGGTCATTTCTATCCCGACATCGGCACTTCGCTGAAGCCACTCGGCGACGCCTTCATCAAGCTCGTCAAGATGATCATTGCCCCCGTCATTTTCCTGACGGTTGCGACTGGCATCGCCGGCATGTCCGATCTGCAGAAGGTTGGACGCGTTGCCGGCAAGGCAATGCTCTACTTCCTCGTCTTTTCGACGCTTGCGCTGGCTGTCGGTCTGCTCGTCGCCAACGTTGTTCAGCCGGGCGCGGGCATGCATATCGACCCGGCAACGCTGGATGCCAAGGCCGTGGCAAGCTATGCCGCGAAGGCGCATGACGCGACCATCACGGGCTTCCTGATGAACATCATTCCGAACACCATTGTCGGTGCCTTCGCCGACGGTGACATTCTTCAGGTCCTGTTCTTTTCCGTCCTGTTCGGTATTGCGCTCGCCATGGTAGGTGACCGTGGTCGCCCCGTTGTCGACTTCCTGCAGGCACTCACGGCACCGGTTTTCAAGCTGGTGGCAGTTCTGATGAAGGCTGCTCCGATCGGCGCATTCGGTGCCATGGCCTTCACGATCGGCAAGTACGGCATCGGTTCCATTGCAAACCTGGCTATGCTGATCGGTACCTTCTACCTGACGTCGCTGCTTTTCGTGCTCGTCGTCCTTGGCGCGGTTGCGCGGTACAACGGATTCTCCATCCTGGCCCTCATCCGCTACATCAAGGAAGAGCTTCTGCTGGTTCTCGGTACATCTTCTTCGGAGGCCGCACTTCCCGGCCTCATGGCGAAGATGGAACAGGCAGGCTGCAAGCGCTCCGTCGTCGGTCTCGTCATCCCGACCGGTTATTCCTTCAACCTCGACGGCACGAACATCTACATGACGCTCGCGGCTCTCTTCATCGCTCAGGCGACGGACACGCCGCTCACTCTCGCAGACCAGATCCTGCTGCTGCTGGTTGCTATGCTGAGCTCCAAGGGCGCTGCCGGTATCACCGGTGCCGGCTTCATCACGCTTGCCGCAACGCTATCGGTCGTGCCCTCCGTTCCGGTTGCCGGCATGGCGCTGATCCTCGGCATCGACCGCTTCATGTCGGAATGCCGCGCTCTGACGAATTTTGTGGGCAACGCGGTTGCGACGGTCGTCGTCGCCCGTTGGGAAAATGAGCTTGATCAGACGAAGTTTGCGGCTGCCATGGCCGGAAAGCTGCCGCCGGAACCAGCTGACGCGGTGCCGGTTCTTCAGGCCGCGGAATAAACACTCGTCGCAAGGCGCGAAAACGCACGGAAAAGCCCGCGTTCTCCGGAGCGCGGGCTTTTCCTATTTGTCGCCTACCAGGAGAGATCCAGGCGGTCCAATCCATGGAAGTGATAGACGTCTTTCACGACAGGCGTCCGGGCGAGCCGCAGGGCTGGCAACCGCTCGAACAGAATGGGCAGGACGACGTTCAGTTCGAGCCGCGCGAGCGGTGCGCCGATGCAGAAATGGATGCCCGCGCCAAAGGACAGATTGGGCGCCTCATTGCGATCAGGCTTGAAGGTCAACGGATCGCTGAACTTTGCCGGATCCAGATTGGCCGCGGCCAGAATGAGGCTCACCTTGTCGCCTCGCGTGAACGAAATGCCGTCGATCTCGACGGGTTCGAGGGCCCAGCGCTGGAAAATGTGAACCGGTGCGCAGATGCGCAGCGACTCTTCGACCGTCCGTTCGGTCGTTGCCTCGTCCTTGAAGAGTTCCGCCGGATCGTGCCCGCTGTCGAGAATGATGCGAACCGAGTTGCCGATCTGGTGGACCGTTGCCTCGTGGCCGGCATTGAGCAATACAATCGTCGTCGAGACGAGTTCGTCCTCGGTCAGGTATTGGCCCTTGTGCTCGGTATGGATCATGTGAGTCAGCAGATCGTCCCGAGGGTTGGCGCGACGCTCTGCGATGACCGTCTTCACATAGTCGGAGAATTCCTTTGCGGCACGTTCGGCGCCATCCTCGTCTTCCCGGGTGCGTCCGAAGAGATACATGCGAATGTAGGAGTGGGACCACTTCAGGAGCTGCGGTCCCATCTCCTCCGGAATGCCGATCATGCGGGCGATCATCGTCACCGGAATGATATCGGCAAAGGCCGAGAGCAGCTCGACTTCGTTGTTTTTCTCGAATCCGTCAATCAGCTTGTTGGCAAGCTCGGCAAGCTCCGGCTTCATCTTCTCGACGTGACGAGAAACGAAAGCACGGTTGACGAGCGTTCTGAGACGGGTGTGCTCAGGCGGTTCCAGCTCAAGCAAGGAATACCGCTCGGCGAGATCGAAATTTGCCACGTGCTGGTCCGGCTCGGGAAGGCCAAGCTCTTCGCGGCTTGCTATGTGCAGGATCTGGCGTCCGAAGCGGCGATCGCGCAGTAGACTGTTCACATGATCGTAGCCGGTGAAGAACCACTGCTTCTGCTGTTCCCAGTAGAATGTGGGACACTTTGCGTGCAGCGCGGCATAGACTGCGTTTGGGTCGCTGTAGAAGGCTGGATTGCTCGCGTCCAGGGAGACGTGGCGTGTGGCGGGATCGATAGAAAGAAATGGTGGGATCATCATGGCTCGAGGCTTAGCGGATTTGCCAAGCCTCGAAAAGATAGGTTCAGCCCCTCGACAGTGATCCGACGCGACGAAGCGCGTGAATCTGGTCGTCGAGCGTCGGCACGAGCTCGCCACTCGTTTGCTTAGGTTCGGGTGGAGGCGGCGCTGCAGCCTCCGCTTCGCCGAAGATGACCGTGCAGTTGCGGCCTGCGGCCTTTGCGGCATACAGGGCGCGATCGGCGGCCGAAACCAACTTATCCCTGTTAGCCTCGATGGCGGAGGCAAGCGCGACACCGGTGCTGACCGTTACGGGGACAATCGCATCGCCGGTGCTGACGGGAACACGGCAGAACTCTGCCCGGATCGACTCCGCCAACGCTTCTGCTTCGGTCTGGTCGGCGACGGTCGTGAAGGCGGCAAACTCCTCGCCGCCCATGCGACCAAAGGCGCCATCGGGCACGAATTGGCGGGCCATTCGGGCAAACACGGTCAGCACGACGTCGCCCGCTTGATGGCCGAACCGATCGTTGACGCGCTTGAAGTGATCAAGATCGAAGAGCAACACGGCAACCTGGCGGTTGTTGTGGAAGGCGTTGTCCTGAATGACGTCGAACCGCCCGAAGAGACCGCGCCGGTTCAGGACGCCGGTGAGTGAATCGGTCAGGCTGAGCATGCGAAGGTGCTTCTCCGAGCGTTCCATGATGACCATGCAGGTGAGTGCGCAGGCAAAGGTCAGCAGGAAGCCGGTTGCCATTGCCGCTCCGCCTGCGAAATTGGCCGCCTGCGCGTCGGTGGGGTCGATGGCTGCCATCGTCAGCGCCGTGCCGAAGCAAAGGACGCTCTGAATGACAAAGACAATCCCCAGCTTGCTTCTCGAGGCCTCGCTGTGCGGAGCGGATGTGTAGACTGCCATCGCCAGTGCCGTTGCACCGGCAGCCGAGGCCAGATTGTAGAGGATGACGCGGTTGGTGTAGTCGTCGTTGACCCAAGGCAAAAAGACGCCTCCCAACCAGAGCAGTGGCGGCATCAACGCCCACCATTCCAGCTTGCGACGGTCAAGCGCCAGATATCCGGCAACCCATGCGCTCTGACCGCACAGAGCGATCGTATTGCCGATCTCGACGGAGAAAATATCGGGTATCTGTCCGCGCAGGGCAACCATTGCGAAGCCGACGCCGCTGAGGAGGAAGCCCATTCCCCAGTGGAAGTAGGCTTTGTTTCGAACATTGTGCCGCCAGGCCATAAACGCCACGAGTGCGAGCGTCAGGGCCTCCGAGCACCAAATGGATAATCCAGTTGTAACATTGAACACGGCAATACCTCTTGCAATGCGCGTATTCTCTCGGAAGAAACTGGCAACTTCATTAATTACACATCGCGTGCCCGTGTCTTTTTTGTTCGTTCCTGCTGTTAGGCTTTCCGGTCCGTAAACGCGGTGGCCATACAACAGATTCAGAGTTCGTTCACCCTGAGGACTACAAAAACTGTGCGGCGACAGGGGCAACACTCGCTCTTCGAAGCGATTTACAGGATTGACCCTCATCCAGCGAAGATTGTTCGCCTGCATTTGCGCCCCTCTTAACGTTATCAGCCAGCGTGTCTTGAAGAGGAGGGCAGGGAAGCTCTATGTAGGGGATAAGGCATTTTCTTTGATTCCCGGCTACAGCCGGCAGACGTTGACAAAGGACGCACATGAGAAACCCAGTTGATACCGCAATGGCCCTCGTGCCGATGGTCGTCGAACAGACCAACCGCGGTGAACGCTCCTACGACATCTATTCGCGCCTGCTCAAGGAACGCATTATCTTCCTGACTGGCCCAGTCGAGGACCACATGGCGACGCTTGTCTGCGCTCAGCTCCTCTTCCTCGAGGCTGAGAACCCGAAGAAGGAAATCGCGCTCTACATCAATTCGCCGGGCGGTGTTGTTACTGCAGGCATGGCCATCTACGACACCATGCAGTTCATCAAGCCGGCGGTGTCGACGCTCTGCATCGGCCAGGCCGCGTCCATGGGTTCGCTGCTGTTGGCTGCCGGCCACAAGGACATGCGCTTCGCCACCCCCAATTCCCGTATTATGGTGCATCAGCCATCAGGTGGATTCCAGGGGCAGGCATCGGACATCGAGCGTCACGCCCGCGACATCCTGAAGATGAAGCGCCGCCTCAACGAGGTCTACGTCAAGCACACGGGCCGCACCTACGAGGAAGTCGAGAAGACGCTCGATCGTGACCATTTCATGGATGCTGACGAGGCCCAGAGCTGGGGTGTGATCGACAAGGTCCTGACATCGCGTGTCGAGATCGAGGGCGATGCCGCCTAGTGAGAAGTAGGGATGGTGTTGTATCCGCCACAGTTCTATCTCATTTGTGATCGAACAAAGGAATAAACCCGGTGGCGGGTGCGGCGATCTCAAGTATTAATGCTATGTTCGTTTTTTATGACATAGCATCGGCAGTCGAAGGGGAATTCGTTGCCGCCGGAGCCAGGACAGCTTAGTTTGGACCGGTTCGTACCCCTTAACGGCCTTGGCCGGCTGGGGCTCCAAGTGTGGAGCAGGCCAATGAGTGGACCGTAATTTCACCTTGAAATGCGGCGTGCTGGAAGGAAAGTGATATGAGCAAGGTCAGCGGCAGCAACGGCGGCGACTCTAAAAACACCCTGTACTGCTCCTTCTGCGGAAAGAGCCAGCACGAAGTCCGGAAGCTGATTGCCGGACCGACGGTTTTCATTTGCGATGAATGCGTCGAACTGTGCATGGACATCATTCGCGAAGAGAACAAGTCCTCGATGGTCAAGTCCCGTGACGGCGTTCCCACGCCTCAGGACATCATCAAGGTTCTCGACGAATACGTCATCGGCCAGCGCCAGGCGAAGAAGATCCTGTCGGTTGCCGTTCACAACCATTACAAGCGCCTCGCACACGCCTCCAAGAACGGCGAAGTCGAATTGGCGAAGTCGAACATCATGCTGGTCGGCCCGACCGGCTGTGGCAAGACCTACCTTGCCCAGACGCTCGCCCGCATCATCGATGTTCCTTTCACGATGGCTGACGCGACGACGCTGACCGAAGCCGGTTATGTCGGTGAAGACGTCGAAAACATCATCCTGAAGCTTCTCCAGGCTGCCGATTACAACGTTGAACGCGCCCAGCGCGGCATCGTCTACATCGACGAAGTCGACAAGATCTCCCGCAAGTCGGACAATCCTTCGATCACCCGCGATGTGTCGGGCGAGGGCGTCCAGCAGGCGCTTCTGAAGATCATGGAAGGCACGGTTGCCTCGGTACCGCCACAGGGCGGCCGCAAGCATCCGCAACAGGAATTCCTGCAGGTCGATACGACGAACATCCTGTTCATCTGCGGCGGCGCATTCGCCGGTCTCGACAAGATCATCTCCGCCCGTGGCGAGAAGACCTCGATCGGCTTCGGCGCGACCGTCAAGGCTCCGGATGACCGACGGGTCGGCGAAGTTCTGCGCGAACTCGAGCCGGAAGATCTGGTCAAGTTCGGCCTTATCCCGGAATTCATCGGTCGTCTGCCGGTTCTGGCAACGCTCGAGGATCTCGACGAGGATGCGCTGATCCAGATCCTGTCCGAGCCGAAGAACGCTCTGATCAAGCAGTACCAGCGCCTGTTCGAGATGGAAGACGTGGAGTTGACCTTCCACGAGGATGCTCTTCGCGAAATCGCCCGCAAGGCGATTGTGCGCAAGACCGGCGCCCGTGGCCTTCGTTCGATCATGGAGAAGATCCTGCTCGACACGATGTTCGAACTGCCGGCGCTTGAAGGTGTGCGCGAAGTCGTCATCTCGGAAGAGGTGGCACGCGGCTCGGCTCGCCCGCTCTACATCTATGCCGATCGCCAGGATGAGAAGGCGAACGCCTCGGCGTAACGCCGTTATTGATATCTTTATGATATCAACCGTGAATTTGAGGGGCTTGCCGTCGGCAGGCCCCTTTCTATTTCAAAACCAGTGCACGACCCTGATAAATCTTGCTAAAGAGGTCGGAAAGCGCCTCTGCTGCCGTTGCGGATTTCGACGTCCGTGGCAATTATGGAATGATTCCGTTGGTGTGTTTCGGTCGTGTGTGTTAGCCGGCGCGGAAGTGGCAAGCGCCGGTCAAGGCTGGTGCTCCAGAGTGAAGGTGTTCCGTTGTCGCATAGCTGTCATGTCCAGGGGGACACCGGCCATGGCGCAGCTTGAAAAGCATAATCAGAACCTCCACTTGTGTCTCAAGTGGAGTGCGGCCCGGTTCTAGTGGCCGCGCCAGAAGAGCCCGGAAACGGGACGATGGAAAGGAAATAAAATGACGAAGAAAACGTCAGTTGCGAGCATCGCATATCCGGTTTTGCCCCTGCGCGACATCGTCGTCTTCCCGCATATGATCGTGCCGCTATTCGTCGGCCGCGAGAAGTCGATCCGTGCGCTCGAAGAGGTCATGGGGTCGGACAAGCAGATCATGCTCGTTACACAGATCAATGCGAGCGACGACGATCCGGAACCGTCCGCCATCCACAACGTCGGCACAGTCGCCAACGTACTGCAGCTGCTCAAGCTGCCTGACGGCACCGTCAAGGTTCTGGTGGAAGGCCGCGCGCGCGCCGAGATCGACGCCTACACCGATCGTGAGGACTTTTACGAGGCTCTTGGCCATGTCCTCGAAGAGCCGCATGACGATCCGGTCGAGCTCGAAGCACTCAGCCGCTCTGTCGTGTCCGAGTTCGAAAGCTACGTAAAGCTCAACAAGAAGATTTCGCCGGAAGTCGTTGGTGCTGCTAGCCAGATCGACGATTATTCGAAGCTTGCGGATACGGTTGCCTCGCATCTGTCGATCAAGATCACCGAGAAGCAGGAGATGCTGGAAACCACCAGCGTCAAGGCTCGCCTCGAAAAGGCGCTCGGCTTCATGGAAGGTGAGATCTCGGTCCTTCAGGTCGAGAAGCGCATCCGCTCGCGCGTCAAGCGCCAGATGGAGAAGACCCAGCGCGAGTACTACCTGAACGAACAGATGAAGGCGATCCAGAAGGAGCTCGGCGACGGCGAGGAAGGCCGCGACGAGATGGCCGAACTGGAAGAGCGCATCTCCAAGACCAAGCTGTCGAAGGAAGCCCGCGAGAAGGCCGATGCCGAGCTGAAGAAGCTGCGGCAGATGAGCCCGATGTCGGCTGAGGCGACTGTTGTCCGCAACTATCTCGATTGGCTGCTCGGCATTCCGTGGGGCAAGAAGTCGAAGATCAAGTCGGATCTCAACAACGCCGAAAAGATCCTCGAAGCCGATCACTTCGGTCTCGACAAGGTCAAGGAACGCATCGTCGAGTATCTGGCCGTGCAGGCCCGCGCCACCAAGATCAAGGGTCCGATCCTGTGCCTCGTCGGCCCTCCGGGTGTCGGCAAGACCTCGCTCGCTCAGTCGATCGCCAAGGCGACCGGCCGTGAGTATGTCCGCATGGCGCTTGGCGGCGTTCGTGACGAAGCTGAAATCCGCGGTCACCGCCGCACCTATATCGGCTCGATGCCCGGCAAGGTCATCCAGTCGATGAAGAAGGCGAAGAAGTCCAACCCGCTCTTCCTGCTCGATGAAATCGACAAGATGGGCCAGGATTTCCGCGGTGATCCGTCATCGGCTCTGCTCGAGGTGCTGGATCCGGCTCAGAACTCGACCTTCATGGATCACTACCTTGAGGTCGAATACGATCTGTCGGACGTGATGTTCATCACGACGGCGAACACGCTGAACATTCCGGCACCTTTGATGGACCGCATGGAAGTCATCCGTATCGCCGGTTACACCGAGGACGAAAAGCGCGAAATCGCCAAACGGCACCTGCTGCCGAAGGCCATTAAGGAACATGCGCTGCAGCCGAATGAATTCTCGGTCAGCGACGATGCCCTGATGGCAATCAGCCAGCAGTACACCCGCGAAGCCGGTGTTCGTAACTTCGAACGCGAACTGATGAAGCTCGCCCGCAAGGCGGTTACCGAGATCATCAAGGGCAAGACGAAGTCCGTTCATGTGACGGCCGAAAACATCGACGACTACCTGGGCGTTCCGCGCTTCCGCCACGGCGAAGCTGAACGCGAGGATCAGGTTGGTGTCGTTACCGGTCTGGCCTGGACGGAAGTCGGCGGCGAACTGCTGACGATCGAAGGCGTCATGATGCCGGGCAAGGGTCGTATGACCGTGACCGGCAACCTGAAGGAAGTCATGAAGGAATCGATCTCCGCGGCGGCATCTTACGTCCGCAGCAGAGCTGTTGATTTCGGCATCGAGCCTCCGCGCTTCGACAAGAGCGACATCCACGTGCACGTGCCGGAAGGCGCAACGCCGAAGGATGGTCCGTCGGCTGGTGTCGCCATGGCAACCGCGATCGTCTCGATCATGACAGGCATCCCGGTTTCCAAGGATGTCGCCATGACCGGTGAAATCACGCTGCGCGGCCGGGTTCTGCCGATCGGCGGTCTGAAGGAAAAGCTGCTTGCAGCGCTTCGCGGTGGCATCAAGAAGGTGTTGATCCCGGAAGAAAACGCCAAGGATCTGGCGGAGATTCCGGATAACGTGAAGAACAACATGGAGATCATCCCTGTGTCCCGTATGGGCGAGGTGATCAAGCATGCGCTGGTTCGCAGACCGGAAGCGATCGAGTGGGATGGCACGGTGGAAACACCCGTTATCGTAACGGTCGAAGGGCTCGACGAAACGGGCGCAACCATAGCTCATTGAGCCATGTTTGCCACATTCGTGCCCAATTGCTTAAAAACCCTGAAAAGGCTGGCGAAAACGCCAGCCTTTTTTTGTGAAATAGCCGCACGGACTCTTGCATTTCCTTGATTTGCAGGGTCTTTGGGGTGCGGCGGGCCTGATGAACTCTATTCTGCGCCTAGCTTATAGATTTGAGTCGTTTCGAACCATTTAGAAAGGGGTGGAAACATGAACAAGAATGAACTCGTGTCCGCAGTTGCTGAAAAGGCAGGACTCTCGAAGACTGATGCTGCTTCGGCAGTTGACGCTGTTTTCGAAGTTGTCCAGGCTGAACTGAAGGGCAAGGGCGACGTTCGCCTCGCTGGTTTCGGTAGCTTCACCGTTTCCCATCGCGCTGCTACGAAGGGCCGTAATCCGTCGACCGGCGCTGAAGTCGATATTCCGGCTCGCAACGTGCCGAAGTTCACGCCCGGCAAGGGCCTGAAGGACGCCGTCAACGGCTGATATGAATTTGCTTGGCGCCGGGCAACGAGACCGGCGGTGCAAGTTTCGAAGGGTTCGGCCATGGCCGGACCCTTTTTGCATTTCGCGGCCTTGTCGGAACGCGAGCTTTGTCTTACGAAATGGCTGTTCTCAGGGCGGGGTGAAAGTCCCCACCGGCGGTAAGAGCCTCGGCTCAAGCCCGCGAGCGCCTGCCGGCCCTGGTGCCGGAAGGGTCAGCAGATCCGGTGCAACTCCGGAGCCGACGGTTACAGTCCGGATGAAAGAGAATGAGCGGAGCGGGCGAGGGCGGATTCTGCCCCAGCTGCGGTATCGCGCTCATGCGTCCTGATTTGTGTTGGTTTCGGAAAGAAAGACATGAATCAGACTTCCCCTACATTTTCCGCTTCGCGAGCAATGGTCGGCGCTGCCTGGATGGTTGCTGCGGGCCTCGCCTTCTCGATCCTCAATGTCGTCACGCAGTGGGTGACGATGAAGCTCGCTTTTCCCGCCGCCTCGGCGGCTTTCTGGCAGTACGCCTTTGCGTTGGTCTTTTCGCTGCCCTTTCTCCGGCGTGTGGGCCTCGGGGCGATGCGAACCCGCTATCCCTGGCGTCACATCATACGCGTTGCCTTGGCAGCCTTCGGCGTTACGACGTGGGTCGCAGGCCTCGCGTCCGTGCCGATCTGGCAGGCGATTGCGCTGGTGATGACGTCGCCGTTTTTCATCATCATGGGGGCGCGCATTTTCCTTGGTGAGTACATTGGCTCGGCGAGATGGGCCGCAACCGCCACCGGCTTCGTCGGAGCGATGATCATTCTGCAGCCCTGGTCGGACAGTTTCAGTTGGGCGGCGCTCCTTCCAATCCTCTCGGCGCTTCTCTGGGGCGCCTCGTCGTTGATCACCAAGAGCCTAACGGGAGTGGAACGACCGGAAACCATTACCGTGTGGCTACTTGCCCTCCTGACGCCGATCAATGGTGGATTGGCGGTCGCGGCAGGCTTCAGCATCCCGTCAGGAACGACCTTGCTGCTTTTCGTTGCGGCAGGCCTCTTGACCGTGATCGCCCAGTATTTTCTGACGCTGGCCTATTCAACGGCAGACGCCGCCTACATCCAGCCCTTCGACGATCTCAAGCTGCCGCTCAATGTCTTCGCCGGGTGGGTGGTTTTCGGTTATGCGCCGACGGGTTACTTGTGGTTGGGGGCTCTGCTGATCCTTGGGGCATCGCTCTTCATCATGAGGAACGAAATGAGGAAGGAACGGCGAACCGGCTAGCATCGTCAGAATACTTTCCGGGTGTCATTCCGCTGTCATACCCGTCCCGCAAGAAGCCTCTGTTTGAATTCATGGGGGATTTCATGACAGCTTTTTCGCACAAGACAGCGATTGTTGCCGCGCTTCTGACGACGGCCGCCTTTCCGGCCGCCGCGGAGCCTGTTTTCAACCGCATCGCAACATTCCCGGTGGCATCCAATTTGCCGGAAGGGAAAGACAAGCTTTCTGCGACTTCGGCGGAAATCATCACGGCCACCGACGACGGCATGATGCTGATCTATAGCGACAGCCCGCTCGGTGCCATTGGCTTTGTCGATATCTCGGACGCCAAGGCCCCGAAGGCCGGGGGCGCGCTGATGATGGACGGCGAACCGACGTCCGTTACCTCAACCGCTGGCAAGGCGCTGGTTGCCGTCAATACTTCCGAGAGCAAGGAGAAGCCCTCGGGACGCCTGGCGATCGTTGACATCGCCACCAGGAAGATCGAGAGCGCCTGTGATCTCGGCGGCCAGCCGGATTCCATCGCGCTTAACAAGGACAAGACCCTCGGTGCGATCGCGATCGAGAACGAGCGTGACGAAGAAGTGAACGACGGCAAGATCCCGCAGATGCCGGCGGGCGACCTCGTCGTCTTTGAGCTCAAGGGCGGAACTGTCGATTGCGGCTCGATGAAGCACGTTACGCTGACGGGTCTTGCGGGCGTTGCGCCTGAAGATCCAGAGCCCGAATTTGTCTCGTTCAATGACCAGAACGAGATCGCCCTAACCCTCCAGGAGAACAACGAAATCGTCATAATCGATGCGACGACCGCAACGGTGAAGACGCACTTCTCGGCTGGCACCGTCGATCTTGCGGGTATCGACACCAAGCGCGACGGCGCACTGAAATTCACTGGCGAACTCAAGGGTATTCCACGTGAGCCCGACGCCGTGAAGTGGCTCGACAATGACCGTCTCGTTGTCGCCAACGAAGGTGACTATCAGGGTGGCTCGCGCGGCTTCACGATCTTCGACAAGACCGGCAAGGTGCTCTACGAATCCGGCGCTTCGTTCGAACGTGCCGTAGCCAATACCGGCCACTATCCAGACAAGCGCTCAGCCGCCAAGGGCGTCGAGCCAGAAGGTCTGGAAGTGGCAACGATCGCAGGTCAGAAATACATATTCCTGCTTGCAGAGCGCGCCTCCGTCGTCGGCGTCTACAAGGATACCGGTGCCGAGCCTGAACTGGTTCAGATCCTTCCGTCTGGCGTTTCACCGGAGGGCGCTGTTGCCGTAGCGTCGCGCAATCTTCTCGCTACCGCCAACGAAGTCGATCTTGGTGAGGATGGCGGCCCGCGGTCACACGTGATGCTCTACGAGCTCGCCGAAGGTCAGCCGGCCTATCCGCAGATCGTTGCCGCCGAGAAGGATGGAAATCCTGTTGGCTTCGCAGCACTCTCCGGCCTTGCCGCAGTTCCGGAAAAGCCGGGCCAGCTGTTTGCTGTCAGCGACAGCGTTCTCGGCTCGCAGCCGACGATCTACACGATCGACGCAAGCAAGAAGCCTGCTGTGATCACTGAAACGCTAACAGTGAAGCGCGACGGTCAGCCCGCGCAGAAGCTCGACATCGAGGGTGTGGCCGTCGACGAAAAGGGCTGGTTCTGGCTGGCGTCGGAAGGCAACAGTGAGAAGCTGGTGCCGCACGCCCTCTATCACGTCAACCCGAAGGGCGAGATCAAGGAAGAGATCGCACTTCCGAAGGAGCTGTTGGCCAACGAGATCCGCTACGGTTTTGAAGGCGTGACGATCACCGGCTCCGGCGACGACGCGACACTGTGGATGGCTGTTCAGCGCGAGTGGAAGGATGACGAGAAGGGCTTCGTCAAACTCGTCTCCTACAATCCGAAGAACAAGGAGTGGGGCGCCGTCCGCTATCCGCTCGACAAGTCCGAAGCGGGCTGGGTTGGTCTTTCCGAAATCTCAGCTCACGGTGACAGCGTCTACATCATCGAGCGCGACAATCTCGTCGGTAACACAGCCAAGCTGAAGAAGCTCTACAAGGTTGCGATATCGGACCTGAAGCCCGCCAAGCTCGGCGGCGATCTGCCGGTAGTGAAGAAGACCGAGGCCCACGACTTCCTTCCGGAGTTGAAGGCCGCCACCAATGGCTATGTCCTCGATAAGCTCGAAGGCTTTGCTTTCGATGCCTCCGGCACGCCGTATGCCGTCACGGACAATGACGGTGTCGATGATTCCTCGGGTGAGACTCTGTTCTTCCAGGTCAATCTCGTCGGCACCAACTGAGGATAGCTCAGT
This sequence comes from Rhizobium cauense, assembly GCF_019511525.1. GTDB lineage: Bacteria > Pseudomonadota > Alphaproteobacteria > Rhizobiales > Rhizobiaceae > Rhizobium > Rhizobium cauense. Next base: position 383,439 of record NZ_JAEUAT010000002.1, read on the forward strand.
CATGAAACAAAATGGCCGGGTCAATACCCGGCCATTTTTCTTTGTCGGTGCCCGTTTTACCAGCGCTGATGGACATAAGGAGCAACCAGCCGCTCATAGATCTCGCGCGTGGCATCCATCACCTCGTGCGACAACGGCGCGAGGCTTGCTGCCGCCGCATTGGCGCGCGCCTGTTCGGCGTTTCGCGCCCCCGGAATGACGACGGTGACGGCATCGCTCATCAGGATCCAACGCAGTGCGAAAGCCGCCATTGTCGCGCCTGATGGCACGAGCTTGCGTACTTCCTCCACCGCTTGCAGACCAACGTCGAAAGGGACGCCCGCGAACGTCTCGCCGACATCGAAGGCCTCGCCGTGACGATTGAAATTGCGGTGATCGTCGCTCGCAAATTTCGTCTCGCGCGTGATCTTCCCGGACAGCAGACCGCTTGCGAGCGGCACGCGGGCGATGACGGCGATGTTCTTGCGGCGAGCCTCCTGGAAGAACAGATGATCGGGTCGCTGGCGGAAGATGTTGTAGATGATCTGGATGCTGACGACGCCGGGATACTCGATTGCCTTCAGAGCTTCCTCGACCTTTTCGACGCTGACTCCGTAGCCCATGATCTTGCCGGCCTTTTGCAGCTCATTCAGGCCTTCAAAGACCTCCTGGCGATAAAGCACCTCGGTCGGCGGGCAATGCAGTTGCACGAGGTCGAGGCTGTCGACGCGCAGGTTCTTGAGGCTGCGATCTATGAAGGCTTCGAGATTGGCTTTGGTGTAGCCATCGGCGACATGCGGGTTGAGCCGACGCCCCGCCTTGGTCGCGACCATCGGCCGTTCGCCGCCTCGGTTCTGGAGTACGTCAGCGATGATTTTTTCTGAGCGACCGTCGCCGTAGACATCGGCGGTATCGATGAAGGTCATGCCGGCGTCGAGCGCCGCATTCAGCGCGTCACGGCCGTCAGCTTCGCTGACATCACCCCACGCCCCGCCAATCTGCCATGCGCCGAAGCCGATATTCGTGACAGTATGGGGCAAGTGGCCAAAAGAATGCTGTTTCATGGAAATCCTCCGCGTAATGAAATGCCTCGCCCTAGCAGTCAGTCGGCCGAGGAGCAAGCGCCTAAGGGGGAGATAGGGCGGTATCTCCGGGGCGTCGCCGTTTCTCCAGGGAACGAGTAAACAACACTGTTGAAAGCTCAGTCTGCTGCCGACGCATAATGGTCTCTGGCTGGTGACAAGCGGTCTGTGGTTGGGAGCGATTGGGCGCGCGATAGCGTCGCGTCGCTTGGCCAACGAAGGCGCTTGGCGTACGGTCGACCTTGCAGATAGTCACGTTCGAAAAGGAAACTCAGATGGAGATCAAACCCTGCGGCTCGCGGGCTTCTATGAAGGCGCCGGCAGAATATTTCACAGGGTTGGTTCGTCAGGATCCATTGATGGAGACACCAGCTCCGGCACGGGTGAGGGTGGTCAGCGTCACGTTCGAACCAGGTGCCCGAACCGCCTGGCACACGCATCCGCTGGGGCAGACCCTGATCGTTACTGCGGGCATGGGGCTCGCGCAGAGCGAGGGCGGTGCTATCCGTGAAATTCGTATCGGCGACACGGTCTGGTTTGCCCCGGGCGAAAAACACTGGCACGGCGCTGCACCCGATACCGCGATGACGCACATCGCGATTCACGAAGCGCTCGACGGCAGTGCCGCCGACTGGATGGAGCACGTCAGCGACGAGCAATACGCCGGAAAGGCGTGATGCCGGTCAGAGGCGCTTCAGGCAATAGGAAAAGTGCGCGTGCGATTCGACCGTCAGGAACTCGAATTGCCAGCCGTAATCCTTACAGAACTTGGTGACCGCTTCGACGACGCCATAGACGATCGGCTTGACAGTGTTCCCAGTGCAGAAATCGTGCCCCGCGATACGGCCCGTTCGTTTCACCTTCTTCTCGCAGAGCAGAAGTTCCTGCCAGGTGAGTTCGAAGGAATGGTCTGTATCGATATAGGCCCAGTCGAGAAAATCGTCCTCGAACTCGGCCAGCTTCTCGAGAGACGTGCCCTGCATCAGATGCAGCCGGCCGCTGTCGATCTCGCTCTGGAATTGGGTATGGATACGATCGAGGCCTGAACTGTAGCGATCCATGCTCCATGGGTCGATCAGATAAAGCTGCGACGGCCGATTCTTCTCCAGGATCTCGGCCGTATACTCACCGAAGGCCGCTCCAACCTCGACGCCGACGCCACCATTGGGAATACGATAGAGGAGCTCGCCGCGATCCGGCAACAGCCGTGCGTTCTCCATATGATGCGCAGCGAGTGTCGTGCGCGGCATACTTGCGCGCTGCGCCTGCCGTTCTTCGCGTGTTTTCATGATGTCATTCCTGGAGGTGGTATGTGAGATTCAATTCATTGAGAGCCAGCGTACATATAGCGAGCCATTTGGGTGCTTGGCTACCCACGAGCCGCGATGCCGGCCGGAAACTGCAGAGATGACGAACGCGTTGGCCAGTCGAAACCCCACACTTCTAAAAGAGGCTCGAACTTCCGACAGCCTCGATGTAAACGCGGCCAGACTGAGCTAATCGCCCTCGCGAGATAGGTCCGGCCCGATCCGTCGCGTCGGTGGCCGTGATCTCGCGGATCGCGGATAAAGCGCAAGAATGTTTGTGAAGGTCTTTTATTTTTATGGCGGGTGCGGCTCATCTCGCCTTTGTTCTTGGGTTTTTGAGCTGTGGATGGGCAGGAGAGGGCCGGGACGGGGCGTCTGCGCGCGGTCACCGATTACTCCTATTGTAATACACTGAATTTGCGCAGGGATTTTCGTTCTCCCAAAACAATTCGCGGACTGTCATCGTTTTGTCTCCAAAGCTGCTTGACACTGAAATGCGAACCCCTTAGTTAGCCGCTCATCGAAGCGGCGAGGCTGCTTTGACACGGACGCGAAAGCTTCCGGATCGCTTGAAATGAATGCGGGTGTAGCTCAGTCGGTTAGAGTGCCGGCCTGTCACGCCGGAGGTCGCGGGTTCGAGCCCCGTCACTCGCGCCATTTCAAGGCAAAGTGCTGTAGGGTGCTTGATCCGGTCTTTATGTCCACTATGCGCGGGTGTAGCTCAGTCGGTTAGAGTGCCGGCCTGTCACGCCGGAGGTCGCGGGTTCGAGCCCCGTCACTCGCGCCATTTCTTTCAATAGACAATTGATTTCCCAATGCGTCTGCAGGTCGAATTGTGCTCGATTCAAGCGGTATGCGCTTTGTTTTCTGTTGCGAGCCATGCAATATCCGATGGGCAGGCATGCAGCAGGAATCAACCTGCGTGGATTTTGTCGCGACATCATTGCATCTGCTTGATAATGTCGCGCCTCGACGGTGGAATTGCTGTTCTAAAAGTCTTGCGCCGTGGCGCTGGCTGCGCTAACGACGGCTCTGTTGCAACGCACGTTCGCTTGCCGGGCAATTGCCCACTTGCGCCTCCCGGCGCAGCCCGCAAGCAGGGAAGAACCTGATGACTGGACTGCTCAGTTCCTACATTCCGATCGCTATTTTCATTGGTATCGCCCTTGTAATCGGCCTGTCGCTTCTCATTGCGCCGTTTGCCGTTGCCTACAAGGCGCCTGATTCGGAAAAGCTTTCGGCTTTCGAGTGCGGCTTCAACGCATTCGACGACGCCCGTATGAAGTTCGATATCCGCTTCTATCTGGTGTCGATCCTCTTCATCATCTTCGACCTCGAGGTCGCCTTCCTGTTCCCGTGGGCCGTTTCTTTCGGCGCGATCGGTTGGTTCGGCTTCTGGTCCATGATGGTCTTCCTCGGCGTGCTGACCATCGGCTTTATTTATGAATGGAAAAAGGGAGCCCTGGAATGGGAGTAGCCCAAAGCGACAAGGCGCTCGTCGCGCCGCACCCGAAAGGCATTATTGATCCCGCAACGGGCAAGCCGATCGGCAGCGACAGTGCGTTCTTCGGCGAAGTCAATGATGAGCTGGCCGACAAGGGTTTCCTTGTTACCTCGACCCGCGATCTGATCACGTGGGCCCGTACGGGTTCGCTGATGTGGATGCAGTTCGGTCTGGCCTGCTGCGCCGTTGAGGGCCTGATGCAGGTCTCCGGTCCGCGTTACGACATGGAGCGCTTCGGTGTTGCTCCGCGCGCTTCGCCGCGCCAGTCCGACGTCATGATCGTTGCCGGAACGCTGACCAACAAGATGGCGCCTGCGCTCCGCAAGGTCTATGACCAGATGCCTGAGCCGCGTTACGTCATTTCGATGGGCTCCTGCGCAAATGGCGGCGGCTACTACCACTATTCCTATTCGGTTGTTCGCGGTTGTGACCGCGTCGTTCCCGTCGATATCTACGTGCCGGGCTGTCCCCCCACGGCGGAAGCACTGCTTTACGGCGTGCTGCTTCTGCAGAAGAAGATCCGGCGGACCGGAACGATCGAGCGCTAAGGGCGGAGGACTGTCATGAGTGAAGCCTTGAGCGAACTTTCTTCATATCTCCGCGAAATGCGCGGGGATCTCTTCGTTGATGCCTCGATCAGCTATGGCGAACTGAACCTGACCGCGACGCCGGAAACGATTCTGGCGCTGCTGACCTTCCTGCGGGACGATGCACGTTGCGGCTTTATCAGCATGATCGACATCTGCGGTGTCGACTGGCCGCAGCGCGAAAAGCGTTTCGATGTCGTGTATCACCTGCTGTCGCCGAAGCAGAACCTGCGCATCCGCGTCAAGGTTGCTGTTGCCGACGGTGACTCGGTTCCCTCGGCCACTGCAGTTTACATGGGCGCCGAATGGTTTGAGCGCGAAGCCTGGGACATGTACGGCATTCCGTTCTCCGGCCATGCCGACCTGCGTCGCCTGCTGACCGACTACGGCTTTGAAGGTCACCCGCTACGCAAGGACTTCCCGACGACAGGTTACGTCGAGGTGCGTTACGACGATGCTGCCAAGCGCGTCGTGTATGAACCCGTCGAACTGAAGCAGGAATTCCGCAATTTCGACTTCACGTCTCCGTGGGAGGGCACCGACTACGTGCTGCCGGGAGACGAGAAGGCGGCGAAGTGAAGATGAGGCTCGGATTTCTTGAAGCCTCTCTGTTCGCCGTCTCATGCCAATTGCCAGCGCGGAGCGCGTCGCTATGACTGAACATAACGTTCGCAACTTTACGATCAACTTCGGGCCGGAACATCCGTCCGCGCACGGCGTTCTGCGTCTCGTGCTCGAACTCGATGGCGAAATCATCGAGCGCGTGGATCCGCATATCGGCCTGCTTCATCGCGGCACCGAGAAGCTGATCGAGTCCAAGACCTATCTTCAGGCCGTTCCTTACTTCGATCGCCTCGACTACGTCGCGCCGATGAACCAGGAACACGCTTTCGCGCTCGCCGTCGAAAAGATGCTGAAGCTCGAGATCCCGATTCGCGGACAGCTGATTCGAGTTCTGTACTCCGAAATTGGCCGAATCTTGTCGCACATCATGAACGTGACGACGCAGGCCATGGACGTTGGCGCGATGACACCGCCGGTCTGGGGCTTCGAGGAGCGTGAAAAGCTGATGGTGTTCTACGAGCGCGCCTGCGGCGCCCGTATGCACTCGGCCTATTTCCGTCCGGGTGGCGTCCATCAGGACATCCCGCCGGAGCTGGTCGAGGATATCGGCAAGTGGTGCGATCCTTTCATCAAGGTTCTCGACGATATCGAAGGATTGCTGACTGACAACCGCATCTTCAAGCAGCGCAACGTCGATATCGGCGTCGTGTCGCTCGCGGATGCCTGGTCCTGGGGTTTCTCGGGCGTCATGGTTCGTGGTTCGGGGGCTGCCTGGGATCTGCGCCGCTCGCAGCCCTACGAGTGCTACAACGATCTGGAATTCGATATTCCGATCGGCAAGAACGGCGACTGCTACGATCGCTACCTGATCCGGATGATCGAGATGCGTCAGTCTGTCCGCATCATGAAGCAGTGCGTCGAGCGCCTGATGGGAAGTGCCAAGACCGGTCCGGTCTCGTCGATCGACGGCAAGGTCGTTCCGCCGAAGCGCGGCGAGATGAAGCGGTCGATGGAAGCGTTGATCCACCACTTCAAGCTCTACACCGAAGGCTACCACGTACCTGCCGGCGAAGTTTACGCGGCTGTCGAAGCGCCGAAGGGCGAATTCGGCGTCTACGTTGTCGCCGATGGCAGCAACAAGCCGTACCGTTGCAAGATCCGTGCACCGGGCTACGCGCACCTGCAGGCGATGGATTTCCTCTGCAAGGGGCACATGCTCGCTGACGTGACGGCCGTACTCGGCTCGCTCGACATCGTGTTCGGTGAGGTGGACCGCTGATGAAACTGTTGTCGCTCGCCGCTATCGTCCTTGTCGCTGCGTCCGGGGCCTTTGCCCAGGAGGTTGGCGGAATGGGCCCGAAACTGGGTCAGGACGAAGTGAAGCCGCCGGCGGCAACTGCCTCTCTGGGTGAGCTCTTGTCCAAGGGCTATGAAATCAAGGCCGCCGTTCCGAACGGCGGCAAGTTCGTTGTGTTTTTGCAAAAAGACCAGTCGGCCTACGCATGCGAGATGAAGTCTCTGACGGCATCGCAGTGCGGGACCATAAACTGACAAGGCGTGAGGAAGAATGTCCGTTCGTCGATTAGCCGAAGATCAATTCCAGCCTGCCGCGTTCGCCTTCAATGACGAGAACGCTGCTTGGGCGGATAAGACGATCCAGAAATATCCCGAAGGCCGTCAGCAATCCGCGGTTATCCCGCTGTTGATGCGAGCACAGGAACAGGATGGTTGGGTCACGCGCCCGGCGATCGAAAAGATCGCCGACATGCTCGACATGGCTTACATCCGTGTTCTCGAGGTCGCGACCTTCTATACGCAGTTCCAACTGAACCCTGTTGGCACGCGCGCGCATATCCAGGTGTGCGGCACGACACCGTGCATGCTGCGCGGCTCGGAAAGCCTGATGGCGGTCTGCAAGAGCAAGATCCATCATCATCCCTTCGAGCGAAACGCCGAGGGTACGCTTTCCTGGGAAGAAGTCGAATGTCTCGGGGCCTGCGTCAATGCCCCGATGGTCATGATCGGCAAGGATACCTACGAGGACCTGACCCCGGAACGTCTCGAACAGATCATTGATACGTTCGAAGCCGGAAATGGTGCGAGCATCACGCCAGGCCCGCAGATCGATCGCCACTTCTCGTCGCCAGAAGGCGGTCCGACGACGCTGACCGATGACGATTCGAAGGCAAAGAAGGCGCCTGCGAAGAAGGCTGTCGCTGAAGCTGCGACGGCAAAGGTCGATGCCGCACCGGTTCCGCCGTCTGAAGCTGCGCGCCCGAAGAGCACCGATGCTGAGACCAACCCCGCGCTGAAGACGCCGGTAACGGCACCAAAGGCTGCGGCGAAAAACGTGAAGGCTGTCGAAGAGCAGGCAGTTGCGGCTCCTGTCACTGCTGCCGAAACCGGAAAGCCCTCGCTCACCGACAAGAACCGCCCGGCAGGCATCGACAAGCCTGAGACGCCTGACGATCTGAAGATGATCTCCGGTGTTGGCCCCAAGATCGAATCGACGCTGCACGAGATCGGCATCTTTACCTTCGCGCAGGTTGCGAGCTGGAAGAAGGCCGAACGTGAATGGGTCGACGGTTACTTGAATTTCAAGGGCCGTATCGAGCGCGACGATTGGGTCAAGCAGGCCAAGGCGCTCGCCAAGGGCGGCGAAGCGGAATATATCAAGGTCTTCGGTAAGAAGCCGCGGTAAGAAGGTGAAGCATGTTACAAGATAAAGACCGCATCTTTACCAACATCTACGGCCTCAAGGACAAGTCTCTGAAGGGCGCGATGAGCCGCGGCCACTGGGACGGCACCAAGCAGATTCTCGAAAAGGGTCGCGATTGGATCATCAACGAGATGAAGGCTTCGGGTCTTCGCGGACGTGGCGGCGCAGGCTTCCCGACCGGCCTCAAGTGGTCGTTCATGCCGAAGGAATCCGACGGTCGTCCGCATTACCTCGTCGTGAATGCTGACGAGTCGGAGCCTGGCACCTGCAAGGACCGCGATATCATGCGCCACGATCCGCATACGCTGATCGAAGGCTGCGTTATCGCGAGTTTCGCCATGGGTGCGAACGCTGCCTACATCTACGTTCGCGGCGAATACATCCGCGAGCGTGAAGCGCTGCAGGCCGCCATTGACGAGTGCTATGACTACGGCCTGCTCGGCAAGAATAACAAGCTCGGCTATCCCATCGACATCTACGTCCATCATGGCGCCGGCGCCTACATCTGCGGTGAAGAAACCGCGCTGCTTGAAAGCCTTGAAGGCAAGAAGGGCCAGCCGCGCCTGAAGCCGCCGTTCCCGGCGAACATGGGTCTCTACGGCTGCCCGACGACCGTGAACAACGTCGAGTCGATCGCCGTTGCTCCGACCATCCTGCGTCGTGGCGCCGGCTGGTTCTCGTCGATCGGTCGTCCGAACAACGTCGGCACCAAGCTCTTCATGCTCTCCGGCCACGTCAACAAGCCGTGCACTGTTGAAGAAGAGATGGGCATCACCTTCCGTGAACTCGTCGATCGCCATGCCGGCGGCATTCGCGGCGGCTGGGACAACCTTCTCGCGGTCATTCCCGGCGGCGCATCGTGCCCGATCGTTCCGGCCAAGGACATCATCGACTGCCCGATGGACTTCGACGGCCTGCGTGCTGTCGGTTCGTCTTTCGGCACCGCAGCCGCGATCGTCATGGACAAGTCCACCGACGTCATCAAGGCGATTGCCCGTATCTCGGCCTTCTTCAAGCATGAGAGCTGCGGCCAGTGCACGCCGTGCCGCGAAGGTACGGGCTGGATGTGGCGCGTCATGGAGCGCATGGCCAAGGGCAATGCGCAGAAGCGCGAAATCGACATGCTGTTCCAGGTCACCAAGCAGATCGAAGGCCACACCATCTGTGCGCTCGGCGATGCTGCCGCATGGCCGGTGCAGGGGCTGATCCGGAATTTCCGTCCGGAGATCGAAGCGCGTATCGACCAATATACGGCAAGCGCGCTGGATCACGGTGCGGTTCTCGAGGCTGCAGAGTAGGGCTGATGACGAAGGCGCCTGACAGCACTGACAAGGAAGGAGCGGCTGATTTTTCGGCCGACTTCGGCCGTCTTGCTGCCGAGATGCTGGAGAATGCCCGTGCGCTGCCGATGCCGTCTGCGATGGTCAATCCGGCGGCGGCAATGGCTGCGGCGACCGCGATTGGCTTCGGCTTTTCGACCCAGATGGCAGGCGCTTTCTTTGGAGCACTGCAAGGCGCGCTTGATGCGACGAGCAAGCTGGCGGCGGTTCTTGATGAGACACCACCTGATGAAGGCAAACCTGAGGTAGAGGTCCGGCCGGAAAACATTCGCCCGTCGCCGATCAAGAACACGAATGCCGAAGTCAAGCTCGCAGTTGTTCCGCTGAAGAAACCAGACGTAAAGCCTGCGGTGGTTACAAAGCCCGCGTCCCGCGTCCGGAAGGCCGACGATCTGAAGCAGATCTCCGGTATTGGCCCGAAGATTGAGCAGGTCTTGAATGCCAAGGGTATTCGCTCCCTTGCTGTCATTGCTGGATGGTCTGACGAGGATGTGGCGCGGGTCGATGCTGAGCTCGGCTTCGACGGGCGCGTGGCTCGTGATGGCTGGGTAGCGCAGGCAAAGGCGCTCGCCGGGCGCAAACGGAAGTAGTTTTTCGGCCGGAAGGCCGGAGCAAGGTCAAGGCTGAACAGTGAAGGGCAGGGGCCCTGCACTGCTGACGCCAAAGCTGATCCCGGGTCTCGGGATGAGCAGAGAATTTGAGCGACACCGATGCCAACGGGATAGGAAATCCGGCCTGGCAGCGGAATTGTTGCAAGAATGGGTTTGTTTGCCGCAATCCGGCAAACGCGAAACAGGACTGAGTGACGATGGCAAAACTGAAGATTGACGGTAACGAGATCGAAGTTCCGGATCATTTCACGCTGCTGCAGGCGTGCGAGGAAGCCGGTGCTGAAGTTCCGCGCTTCTGCTTCCATGAGCGCCTTTCGGTTGCCGGCAACTGCCGCATGTGCCTCGTTGAGGTGAAGGGTGGTCCGCCGAAGCCGCAGGCATCTTGCGCCATGGGCGTCCGCGATATCCGCGGCGGCCCGAACGGCGAACTGCCCGAGGTTTTCACCAATACGCCGATGGTCAAGAAGGCCCGCGAAGGCGTGATGGAATTCTTGCTGATCAACCATCCGCTGGATTGCCCGATCTGCGACCAGGGTGGCGAATGTGACCTGCAGGACCAGGCGATGGCCTTCGGTATCGACAGCTCGCGCTATCAGGAAGACAAGCGCGCCGTCGAAGACAAGTACATTGGGCCGCTCGTCAAGACGGTCATGAACCGCTGCATCCACTGCACGCGCTGCGTCCGCTTCACGACCGAAGTGGCCGGCATTTCCGAACTCGGCCTGATCGGCCGCGGCGAGGATGCCGAGATCACCACCTATCTCGAGCAGGCGATGACCTCGGAGCTGCAGGGCAACGTCGTTGACCTTTGCCCGGTTGGCGCCCTGACCTCGAAGCCCTTCGCCTTCACGGCTCGCCCGTGGGAACTGAACAAGACCGAATCGATCGACGTCATGGACGCGCTCGGCTCTGCCATCCGCGTTGATACGCGTGGCCGCGAAGTCATGCGCGTGCTGCCGCGCGTCAACGACCAGATCAACGAAGAGTGGATCTCCGACAAAAGCCGCTTCATCTGGGATGGCCTGAAGACGCAGCGTCTCGATCGTCCGTATGTCCGCAAGGACGGCCGTCTGCAGGCTGCGACCTGGGGCGAAGCCTTCGGCGCCATCAAGGCCGCTGTTTCGGCAACGAGCGGCGACAAGATCGGCGCGATCGCAGGCGATCTCGCATCCGTCGAAGAAATGTACGCTCTGTCTGAGCTGGTTAAGTCGCTCGGTTCCGAGAACCTCGACTGTCGCCAGGATGGGACGGCACTTGATCCGTCGCTCGGTCGCGCAAGCTACGTCTTCAACCCGACGATCGAAGGCATCGAGCAGGCAGATGCGCTGCTGATCATCGGCGCAAACCCGCGCTTTGAAGCTGCAGTCCTCAACGCCCGCATCCGCAAGCGCTGGCGTCGTGGCAATTTCCCGATCGGTGTGATCGGTGAAGCAGGCGAACTGCGTTATGACTACGAATATCTCGGTGCCGGCCCGGACACCCTGAAGGATCTCGTCGACGGCAACCATGCCTTCGCGAAGGTTCTGACCAATGCCAAGAAGCCGATGATCCTTATCGGCCAGGGCGCGCTGTCGCGCGCTGATGGTGCTGGCGTTCTCGCAAGCGCTGCAAAGCTTGCAGGCACTGTGGGTGCGGTTGTCGACGGCTGGAACGGCTTTGCCGTCCTCCACACCGCGGCATCGCGCGTCGGCGGCCTCGACCTCGGCTTCGTGCCGGGCGAAAAGGGCGTCAATGCTGCGGACATGCTGGCGTCTATGGACGTGCTCTTCCTGCTCGGCGCCGATGAACTCGATTTCGCAGCCAAGAAGGCAAAGCTGACGGTCTACGTCGGTTCGCACGGTGACAACGGCGCACACAATGCCGACGTCATCCTGCCAGCCGCCGCCTACACCGAAAAGTCCGGCACCTGGGTGAACACCGAAGGCCGCGTTCAGATGGGCAACCGCGCAGGCTTCGCGCCTGGCGACGCCCGCGAAGACTGGGCGATCATCCGTGCCCTTTCCGACGTGCTCGGCAAGAAGCTTCCGTTTGATTCGCTTGGCGAGTTGCGCGCGAAGCTCTACGCGGCGTTCCCGCATTTCGCGGCGCTTGACGAGATCGCCGAAAGCGACAGCGCCAAAATTGCCGCAGTTGCGAAAAAAGCCGGCAAGATGAACAAATCCGGGTTTGCGTCGCCGGTCAAAGACTTCTATTTGACGAACCCGATTGCGCGCGCTTCGGCAGTGATGGCCGAGTGCTCGGCATTGGCCCGCAACAACTTCAAAGTCGCGGCAGAGTAAGGGCAGGGGACTATGGATTCGTTTGTTTCAACTTATGTCTTGCCTGGCCTTCTCATGGTCGGTCAGTCGCTTCTCGTCCTTGTCTGCCTGCTCGTCTTCATCGCCTACATTCTGTTGGCCGACCGCAAGATCTGGGCCGCGGTCCAGCTGCGTCGTGGTCCGAATGTGGTGGGTCCTTGGGGTCTTTTCCAGTCCTTCGCCGACCTTTTGAAGTTCGTCTTCAAGGAGCCGATCATTCCGGCCGGCGCCAACAAGGCCGTGTTCCTCCTGGCTCCGCTGGTAACGGTGCTTCTGGCTCTCTCCACCTGGGCCGTCGTGCCCTTCGCGGATGGCTGGGTCATCGCCAATATCAACGTCGGCATTCTCTACATCTTTGCGATCTCGTCGCTTGAAGTGTACGGCATCATCATGGGCGGCTGGGCTTCGAACTCGAAATATCCGTTCCTCGGTGCGCTTCGTTCCGCCGCGCAGATGGTTTCCTACGAAGTCTCCATCGGCTTCGTCATCGTCACTGTTCTGCTCTGCGTCGGTTCGTTGAACCTGACGGATATCGTTCACGCCCAGCAGGCCGGCCTCGGCACGCGCCTTGGTCTGCCGTCGTCATTCCTCGACTGGCACTGGCTGGCGCTGTTCCCGATGTTCATCATCTTCTTCATTTCGGCTCTGGCTGAAACGAACCGTCCGCCATTCGATCTTCCGGAAGCGGAATCGGAACTGGTTGCCGGCTTCATGGTCGAATACGGCTCCTCGCTCTACATGATGTTCATGCTCGGCGAATACGCAGCCATCGTTCTGATGTGCTCGCTGACGACGATCCTGTTCCTCGGGGGCTGGCTGCCGCCGGTCGATGTATGGTTCCTGAACTGGGTACCGGGCGTCATCTGGTTCATGCTGAAGTCGTGCCTGGTGTTCTTCATGTTTGCGATGGTCAAGGCATTTGTCCCGCGCTATCGCTACGACCAGCTGATGCGCCTCGGCTGGAAGGTATTCCTTCCGCTGTCGCTCGCCATGGTCGTTATCGTTGCATTCGTGCTGAAGCTGACGGGTTGGGCATGATCATGCCGGCCCTCGTTTCAAGCAATATTGGAGGTTGAAGATGGCAGGCTTGTCCAACGCGGTCAGCTCGCTGTTCCTGAAGGAATTCGTCAGTGCGTTCTGGCTGACCTTCCGGTACATTTTTAAGCAGAAGGCAACGGTCAACTACCCGTTCGAGAAGGGACCGGTCAGCCCGCGCTTCCGCGGCGAGCACGCACTGCGTCGTTATCCGAACGGCGAAGAGCGCTGCATCGCCTGCAAGCTGTGTGAGGCCATCTGTCCTGCACAGGCGATCACCATCGAAGCCGGCCCGCGCCGCAACGATGGCACGCGCCGTACCGTTCGTTACGACATCGACATGGTAAAGTGCATCTACTGCGGCTTTTGCCAGGAAGCATGCCCGGTCGACGCGATTGTCGAAGGTCCGAATTTCGAATTTGCAACGGAAACCCGCGAAGAACTGTACTTCGACAAGGCGCGGCTTCTGGAGAACGGCGATCGGTGGGAGCGCGAAATCGCGCGCAACATCGCGCTCGACGCTCCATACCGTTGATCGAAATTGAAATGCCGGTGGGCCGCCCAATGCGCGGCTTCCGGTCAACATGCACCGGAGTTTTGCCGGAGAATTCCGCGCGAAGCTTCATCGGGCAGGGAAACTCCCGGCTGCCCGGGGGAAGATGAAAAAGGCACCAACATGGGTCTGCAGGCTCTATTTTTCTATCTTTTCGCCTTTGTCGCGGTAGCGTCGGCGTTCATGGTCATCTGGTCGAAGAATCCGGTTCATTCGGTTCTCTTCCTGATCCTGGTTTTCTTCAATGCGGCCGGCCTCTTCCTGCTGCTCGGCGCCGAATTCCTGGCGATGATCCTGCTCGTCGTTTATGTCGGTGCGGTGGCCGTTCTCTTCCTCTTCGTCGTCATGATGCTCGACATCGACTTTACGGAATTGCGCGCAGGCGTGCTTGCCTACGCGCCGATTGGCGCAATTATCGGGTTGATCCTTGCTGCTGAGTTGATTGTCGTCGTTGGCGGCAGCGTCATCTCGCCTGAGATCGCCAAGACGGTCGCAATGCCGATCCCGGCGCTGAGCGAGCGCACGAACACCGCGGCGCTCGGCGACGTCCTCTATACGAATTATGTCTACTTCTTCCAGATCGCGGGTCTGGTGCTGCTCGTCGCAATGATCGGTGCGATCGTGCTGACGCTCAAGCATCGCCAGAACGTCAAGCGACAGAATATCGCCAACCAGGTTGCCCGCAATCCCAAGACCGCTGTCGAGGTGGTCAAGGTGAAGCCCGGGCAGGGCGTGTGAAGCAGGCGCGAGCTTAAGGAACAAATACAATGGTCATCGGACTTTCCCATTACCTGACGGTCAGCGCCATCCTCTTCACGCTCGGCGTCTTCGGTATCTTCCTGAACCGGAAGAACGTCATCGTTATCCTGATGTCGATCGAACTCATTCTCCTTGCGGTCAACATCAACATGGTCGCCTTCTCGTCGTTCCTCAACGATATCGTCGGCCAGGTTTTCGCATTGTTCGTTCTGACCGTGGCTGCAGCTGAAGCGGCTATCGGTCTTGCAATTCTCGTCGTCTTCTACCGCAACCGCGGCTCGATCGCTGTTGAAGACGTCAATATGATGAAGGGCTGAGGGCTCATGTTCTTATATAAAGCTATCGTCTTTCTTCCCCTGATTGGCGCGATCATTGCCGGCCTTTTCGGACGTGCGATCGGCGCCAAGGCATCGGAATACATTACATCGGGCCTGATGATCGTCGCCGCGGTGTTGTCGTGGTATGTCTTCATCACGGTTGGAATGGGTCACCACGAAGGCGGCCCGATCAAGGTGGAAGTCCTTCGCTGGATCCAGTCCGGCGGTATCGACGTTTCCTGGTCGCTGCGGGTAGACACGCTCACCTCCGTCATGCTGATCGTCGTCAACACGGTCTCGACACTCGTGCACGTCTATTCGATCGGATACATGCATCATGATCCGCATCGTCCACGCTTCTTCGCCTATTTGTCGCTCTTCACCTTCGCCATGCTCATGCTGGTGACTGCTGACAACCTTGCGCAGATGTTCTTCGGCTGGGAAGGCGTCGGTCTGGCCTCGTACCTGCTCATCGGCTTCTGGTTCAAGAAGCCGTCGGCGAATGCCGCTGCAATGAAGGCGTTCATCGTTAACCGTGTGGGCGACTTCGGCTTCATTCTCGGTATCGCGAGCGTCTTCGTATTGTTCGGTGCGATCAACTTCGACACGATCTTCGCCAATGCCGCGAGCTTTGCTCATGCAGAAGGTGGCGAGGGGCACGAGGTCGTTCTCAACCTCTTCGGCATGCACCTCGACAAGGCCGATGCGCTGACGGGCGCCTGCCTGCTGCTCTTCATGGGTGCGATGGGTAAGTCGGCGCAGTTCCTGCTGCACACCTGGCTGCCTGATGCCATGGAAGGCCCGACGCCGGTTTCGGCGCTCATTCATGCTGCAACCATGGTTACCGCAGGTGTCTTCCTGGTTGCCCGCATGTCGCCGCTGTTCGAACTGTCGCCGGATGCCCTGGTCGTCGTGACCGTTATCGGTGCGATCACTGCCTTCTTCGCAGCGACCGTCGGTCTGGTCCAGAACGACATCAAGCGCGTTATCGCCTATTCGACGTGCTCGCAGCTCGGCTACATGTTCGTGGCTCTCGGCGTCGGCGCTTATGGCGCGGCAATCTTCCACCTCTTCACGCACGCCTTCTTCAAGGCTCTGCTGTTCCTTGGCGCCGGCTCGGTGATCCACGCCGTCGATGGCGAACAGGACATGCGTTACATGGGTGGTCTGCGCAAGCACATCCCGGTGACGTTCTGGATGATGACGATCGGCACGCTGGCGCTGACCGGCGTCGGCATTCCGTTCACCCCGATCGGCTTTGCCGGCTTCTTCTCTAAGGACGTGATCATCGAGGCTGCTTACGCTGCGCATTCACCGGTCGCGGGCTTCGCCTTCACGCTTCTGGTCATCGCGGCGCTCTTCACCAGCTTCTACTCCTGGCGTCTTGCGTTCCTGACGTTCTTCGGTCAGCCGCGCGCTTCGCACGAAGTCATGCACCATGTTCATGAATCGCCGCAGGTCATGCTGGTTCCGCTCTATATTCTTGCAGCGGGAGCAGTTCTTGCGGGCGTCCTCTTCGAAGGTCGCTTCTATGGCGAGGAGTATGCCGAGTTCTGGAAGGGTGCGCTCTTCACGTCGGAACACAATGAGCTGCTGGAGCACTTCCATCACGTTCCGGCTTGGGTTGCACTGAGCCCGTTCATTGCCATGCTCGTTGGCTTCGTGACAGCCTGGTACATGTATATCAAGTCGCCCTCGACGCCGCGTGTTCTCGCGCAGCAGCACCGGGTCCTTTACCAGTTCCTGCTCAACAAGTGGTACTTCGACGAGCTGTACGACTTCCTGTTCGTACGCAGCGCCAAGGCGCTCGGCCGGTTCCTGTGGAAGAAGGGTGATGTCGGCGTTATCGACACCTATGGCCCGAACGGCATTGCTGCCCGCGTCGTCGACGTCACCAACCGCGTGGTCCGTCTGCAGACGGGTTACCTCTATCACTACGCGTTCGCCATGCTGATCGGCATCGCAGCGCTTGTTACCTGGATGATGCTCGGGAGTTCCTTCTGATGACCGATTGGCCTATTCTTTCAACGGTCACCTTCCTGCCGCTCGTCGGCGTGGTGCTCCTGCTTTTGATGAACGAGAACGGCCCGAACGGCCGCCGCAACGTGCTCAACATCTCGTTGATCACGACCGTTGTGACCTTCGTTCTTTCGCTCTTCATCTGGGCCGGCTTCGACAATGCGAACCCGGGTTTCCAGATGATCGAGAAGCATGGCTGGCTCGGCACGGGTATCGGTTATCATGTCGGCGTCGACGGCATCTCGATGCTGTTCGTCATCCTGTCGACCTTCCTGATGCCCTTCTGCGTGCTGGCGAGCTGGCTCTCGATCGAGAAGCGCCTGAAGGAATACATGATCGCCTTCCTGATCCTGGAAGTGATGATGGTCGGCGTGTTCGTTTCGCTCGATATCGTGCTCTTCTACGTGTTCTTTGAAGCCGGTCTCATTCCGATGTTCCTCATCATCGGCGTTTGGGGCGGCAAGGATCGCGTCTATGCAAGCTACAAGTTCTTCCTCTATACGCTGCTCGGTTCGGTTCTGATGCTGCTCGCCATCATGGCGATGTACTGGCAGGCCGGCACGACGGACATTCAGGCGCTATTGGCCTACAAGTTCCCGCCACAGATGCAGACCTGGCTCTGGCTTGCCTTCTTCGCGTCGTTTGCGGTGAAGATGCCGATGTGGCCGGTTCACACCTGGCTGCCCGACGCGCACGTTCAGGCGCCGACGGCAGGCTCGGTCATCCTGGCTGGCGTGCTTCTGAAGCTCGGTGGCTATGGCCTGATCCGCTTCTCGCTCGGCATGTTCCCGGTTGCCTCCGAGTTCTTCGCGCCGCTCGTCTTCGCAATGTCGGTAATCGCCATCATCTACACGTCTCTCGTGGCGCTGATGCAGGACGACATCAAGAAGCTGATCGCCTATTCGTCGGTTGCCCACATGGGTTACGTTACGATGGGCATCTTCGCAGCCAACTCGCAGGGCCTTCAGGGTTCGATCTTCCAGATGCTGTCGCACGGCATCGTATCGGGTGCTCTCTTCCTTTGCGTCGGCGTTGTCTACGACCGTACTCATACCCGCGAGATCGCGGCCTATGGTGGTCTGGTCAACAATATGCCGAAGTACGCTGTTGCTTTCATGGTCTTCACCATGGCGAACGTCGGTTTGCCCGGTACGTCCGGTTTCATTGGTGAATTCCTGACCCTGATCGGCGTTTTCCGCGTCAACAGCTGGGTCGCGCTGTTCGCAGCAACGGGCGTCATCCTCTCCGCCGGTTATGCCCTCTGGCTCTATCGCCGGGTCATTTTTGGCGCGCTCGACAAGGAAAAGCTCAAGGCGTTGCTCGACCTTTCGCCGCGTGAACAGCTGATCCTCTATCCGATGGTCGCACTGACGATTTTCTTCGGCGTCTATCCGGCTCCGGTGTTCGACGCGACCGCCGCGTCTGTCGACCAGCTGGTTAATAGCTATTCGGCCGCAGTCCAGGCAGCGCATGATGTTGCGCTGTCGATGAAATGATGACGGGACTTTTGGGACATGACCTCTGAAACTATTCTCGCAAGCCTGCATCTTTCCATACCGGAGCTGATCCTCGCGGTCGGCGCACTGGTGCTACTTATGATCGGCGTTTTCTCGGGAGAGCGCTCCGGCCGGATGGTCAGCGTTCTCGCGATCATCGTGCTGGCTGCTGCCGCCCTATGGCTTATCTTCGTTCCGAGCGAAGGCCTTGCCTATGGCGGCGTCTTCCTTTCGGACGGCTTTGGCCGCTTCATGAAGATCACGGCGCTGATCGGCTCGATCGTGGCACTCTTCATGTCGCTGGGGCTTGCCAAGGAAAACCAGCTCGACAAGTTCGAGTTCCCGGTTCTCATCGTGCTCTGCACGCTCGGCATCCTGTTGATGATCTCGGCCAACGACCTCATCTCGCTCTACCTTGGCCTCGAACTGCAGTCGCTGGCAATCTACGTCGTCGCTGCGATCAACCGTGACAGCGTCAAGTCAACGGAAGCTGGCCTCAAGTACTTTGTGCTTGGTGCACTCTCCTCCGGTATGCTGCTCTATGGCATGTCGCTGGTCTATGGCTTCACGGGCCACACCCAGTTCGCGGCGATTGCCCAGGCGCTGACCGTTGAAGGGGCTCGCTCGCTTGGCCTTATCTTCGGCCTCGTGTTCATTCTGGCTGGTATCGCCTTCAAGATCTCCGCTGTTCCATTCCATATGTGGACGCCGGATGTTTACGAAGGCGCGCCGACCCCGGTTACGGCTTTCCTTGCCAGCGCTCCGAAGGTGGCGGCCATGGCGATGATGACCCGTATCGTCATCAGTGCCTTCCAGCCGGTTCTGGCTGATTGGCAGCAGGTCGTGGTGTTCATTTCGATCGCCTCCATGCTGCTTGGTTCCTTCGCCGCAATCGGCCAGAAGAATATCAAGCGACTGATGGCCTACTCGTCGATCGGTCACATGGGTTACGCGCTGGTGGGCCTTGCCTCGGGCACGCAGACCGGTGTCTCGGGTGTCATGCTTTACATGGTCATCTACATGGTCATGACGCTCGGCAGCTTTGCGATCATCATGTCGATGCGTCGCAAGGACGGCACTGTCGTCGAGGAGGTGAACGACCTCGCCGGCCTGTCCTCCACAAATCCGTTCATGGCGACGGTGCTGACGATCCTGATGTTCTCGCTGGCCGGTATCCCGCCGCTCGCAGGCTTCTTCGCGAAGTACTTCGTGTTTGTTGCAGCCATCGAGGCGAAGCTCTACGCGCTCGCCATCATCGGCGTGCTCGCGTCGGTGGTTGGCGCCTACTACTACCTCCGCGTCATCAAGCTGATGTGGTTCGATGAGGCGACCGGCGAGTTTGCTCGCGTGTCTGGTTCGCTGCGTCTGGTCTTCGGCATCTCCGGCCTCTTCGTTCTCGCCTATGTACTCATCGGCGGTCCGATCGGCGGTGCGGCCGAGCTCGCCGCTGCGACGTTGTTCTGATGAACTCTGCGGCACGGCGCCGGATCTCGCTTGACGATTTCCGGCACGAGGCACTGTCGGAGACGTCGTCCACCAATAGCGAATGCCTTGCCCGTGCGCGGGCAGGGGACCGCGGTCTCCTCTGGGTGACTGCGGAAAAGCAGACCGGCGGCCGGGGCCGCCGGGGACGCCCCTGGGTGTCCGAAAGAGGGAACCTCTACGCGTCGCTCCTCCTTATGGACCCGGCATCCATGCAGCGTCTCGGTTCGTTGCCGCTAGCGATTGCGGTGGCGGTTCACCAGGCCGTGCGTCAGGTGCTGCCGCATACTTCCGAGCCGCTGGAAGTGAAATGGCCCAACGATATCCTGATTGGCCGGAAAAAGACCTGCGGCATTCTTGTCGAGGGCGAAGCCTTGTCGGACGGACGCTATGCGCTCGTGATCGGGATTGGCATCAATGTGGCCTTCATGCCCGACAACCCGCTCTATCCGGTGACATGTCTGCGCGAGCAGGGCAGCTCCGCGTCGCCCGAAGAGGTTTTCGCACATCTCTTCCAGTCGATGGCCGAGGTGTTGCAGGCATGGGACCGCGGGCATGGGGTGCGCGAAATTACCGAGCGATGGCGTAAAGTCGCTTGTGGTATCGGGGAAAAGATAACCGTGAACCTGCCGGACCGGTCGATTTCCGGCCACTTCGCCGGAATTGATGATAATGGCCTGTTGATGCTCGATACTGGGGCAGGCAGGATGATGACGATCGCCGCCGGCGATGTCTTCTTTGGTTGATTGGAAAAAAGAATAATATGGCGAAGCAGGACGAATTGGTATTTCTGCCGTTGGGCGGCGTTGGCGAGATCGGGATGAATCTCGCCCTTTACGGCTACGGCCCGCCCGACCACCGCCAGTGGATCATGGTCGATTGCGGAGTCACCTTCCCAGGACCGGACCTGCCCGGCGTTGATCTCGTTCTACCAGATATTCGCTATCTTGCCAGCGAACGGAAGAGCCTGAAGGCGATCTTCATCACCCACGCGCACGAAGACCACTATGGCGCGCTTGCCGATCTTTGGCCCGGCCTGAATGTACCGGTCTATGCCTCGGCCTTCACGGCTGGATTGCTGGAGGCGAAGCGCAACTTCGAGAAGTCGGCCATCGGCGAAATTCCGATCACGCTGTTCACCGCCGGCGACACCGTCAATGCCGGCCCCTTCAGCGTCGAAGGCGTGGCCGTCAACCATTCCATCCCGGAGCCGATGTCGCTGGTGATCCGCACACCGCTCGGCAACGTGATCCACACGGGCGATTGGAAGATCGACCACGAACCCTCCCTCGGCCCGTTGACGGACGAGACGCGTTTCCGCCAGCTGGGCGACGAAGGCGTGCTGGCGCTGATGTGCGATTCCACCAATGCGCTTCGAGATGGTGTTTCGCCATCGGAAAAGGACGTCTCGGAAAGCCTGCGCAAGATTATCGAGAATGCGGAAGGGCGCGTGGCGGTGACGACATTCTCGTCGAATGTCGGCCGGATTCGCACGGTGGCGGAGGCAGCCGAAGCTGCCGGCCGCGAGGTCCTTCTGCTCGGTAGTTCGCTCAAGCGCGTCGTTGATGTTTCGCGCGATATCGGCCTGATGGAGGGTATCAAGCCGTTCATCTCCGAAGATGAGTACGGCTATATCCCGCGCGACAAGGTGGTGGTCATCCTCACCGGCAGCCAGGGCGAGCCGCGGGCGGCCCTTGCCAAGCTGTCGCGCGACGAGATGCGGAATGTGGCGCTCGCCGCCGGCGATATCGTCGTGTTTTCTTCCCGCGCGATTCCGGGCAACGAAAAGGCGATCCAGGATATCAAGAACGGCCTCATCGAACAGGGCGTGCACGTGATTACCGACAGTGAGGCTCTCGTCCACGTGTCCGGACATCCGCGCCGCAACGAGCTTCAGAAGATGTACGAGCTGACAAGGCCGAAGATCGTCGTGCCGGTGCACGGCGAGGCGACGCACCTCACAGCGCACAAGGAGCTGGCGGAGCAGTCAGGTATCTCGATCGTGCCGCGCGTTCGCAACGGCGATATTCTTCGCCTGGCCCCAGGCGCTGTCGAGGTGATCGATGAGGCGCCGCATGGCCGTATCTACAAGGATGGCGCGCTGATCGGCGATTTCGACGAGATGGGCATCGGCGAGCGCAAGAAGCTCTCCTATGTCGGCCATGTCGCCGTCAGCGTCGTGATCGACAGCCGCTACGATATGCTCGGCGATCCGGACCTGGTTGCGATCGGCCTCCCTGTCTACGATGACGAGGGCGACGAAATGGAAGATGCGCTCTATGATGCTGCAGTAGGCGCCATCGAGAGCATACCACGGGCGCGCCGGAAGGATCTGGACCTGCTGCAGGAATCGGTTCGCCGCGCGATCCGCGCGACAGCGAACCAGATCTGGGGGAAAAAACCAGTGGTCACCGTCTTCGTTACAAAGGTCTGACGAATGCTCGGCCGGGTAAATCACGTTGCAATCGCTGTTCCCGATCTTGCGGCCGCAAGCGCCGCATATCGGGATACACTGGGAGCGAGCGTGTCAGCCCCGCAGGGCTTGCCGGAGCATGGTGTCACCGTCGTCTTCGTCGAGTTGCCGAATACGAAGGTCGAGTTGCTTGAGCCACTGGGAGCGGATTCGCCAATTGCCGCTTTCCTTGACAAGAACCCGTCTGGCGGAATGCATCACATCTGCTACGAAGTCAGTGATATCCTTTCGGCCCGTGATCATTTGATTCAGAACGGCGCAAGAGTGCTTGGCAACGGCGAACCCAAGATTGGCGCCCATGGAAAGCCAGTGCTCTTCCTCCATCCGAAGGATTTCTTCGGCACCCTGATCGAACTCGAGCAGGTCTGATCTGCCCGCGTCAGAACGACCCAGGTCCAGAAAATCTCGGCAAGTGGCTCAAGCTGGCTTTGAGTTAGTGGCTCTTCTGGCTTATAAGCACGGCAAACTAGCGGGACATGCAGATGCTGCAGACATTCTTACAGGGCTTCGCCGTCTACTTTATCGTGTGGTGGATCACCCTCTTTGCCGTCCTCCCGATCGGACTGCGTACCCAGGCAGAAGATAATGATATTGTCTTGGGCACCGTGCACAGTGCGCCGACGCGGTTCCGGCCCCTGTTTGTCTTCTCGATGACAACCGTGATTTCTGCCGCCATCTATGCGCTTTGGTATGTGGCGTCGAATTACTTCGGCTGGGGCTTTGACGCCTTGCCACAGATCGGTCCCTCGTTCTCGAACGTCTAAGAGCGTTTGCCCAGTTTTTGGGCGGATGCCGAGGTGTGCTGTCACACAGATGTCATCAAGTTAAGGCATGGAAGTGCCGCAACGTAATACCGACGTTGCGTTACGGCAGGTAAAGGTTTTTCAAGTGTTTCTCGGGGTAGCGAAAAGCAAAAAAAAAACAAGGCTGAAAGCCTTGTTTTAAGTATCGCGTGATCCTTATCCGTTGCCGGGGCTGCGACAAGCGCGCCTAAGATCTGATCCTCCCAAGACTTGACCGCGAAATCGGCAAGGATTTGAACTCCCTGCCTGTTTTGTGGGCTAAAACTAGCTCAAAGAATGGGCTTTGTCATCAGGTTTTTTTGCATTTTTGCTACACTCTAGCAATTTTTTTCTGTTGATAAGAATTTCGTACAAACCATTATAATTCCGCCGTTTTCTTACTTTGTGTGCTTCGCCAGTGCGAACTTGCTTCAGCGGGAGGTCGCTGGAACCCGTCGCGGGTTTCTTTCCTTTCGCGAAGCAGATATGAACTCTGCCAATATTTGTGATCGCCTTCGATTCCGCGACTTGCGGGATCTCAACCGCTCTGGAATTCGCCATGCGCCTTTCTCGCTATTTCATGCCCATCCTCAAGGAAAATCCCAAGGAGGCGGAGATCGTCTCCCATAGGCTCATGTTGCGTGCCGGCATGATCCGGCAGCAGTCACAGGGGATCTATTCCTGGTTGCCGCTCGGAAAGCGCGTTCTCGACAAGGTGAACAACATCATACGCGAGGAGCAGAACCGCGCCGGCGCAATCGAGCTGTCGATGCCGACGCTGCAGTCAGCCGAGCTTTGGCAGGAAAGCGGTCGTTATGATGCCTATGGCAAGGAGATGCTGCGCATTAAGGATCGCCAGGATCGCCCGATGCTGTATGGCCCGACGAACGAGGAAATGGTCACGGATATCTTCCGGTCCTACGTGAAGTCCTACAAGAGCCTGCCGCTCAACCTGTATCATATCCAGCTGAAATTCCGCGACGAGATCCGCCCGCGTTTCGGCACCATGCGTTCGCGCGAGTTCATGATGAAGGATGCTTATTCCTTCGACCTTACGCGCGAAGGTGCGGAGCATTCCTACAACAAGATGTTTACTGCCTACCTGCGCACGTTCGACCGCCTCGGCTTGCGTGCTATTCCGATGCGCGCCGATACCGGCCCGATCGGCGGCAATCTCAGCCACGAGTTCATCATCCTGGCAGAGACTGGCGAGTCCGAAGTGTTCTGCCACAAGGACTTCGTGAATTTCGACATCCCGGCTGACGATACCGACTTCGACAGCGTCGAGGGCCTGAGGGCTGTCTTCGACAAGTGGACATCGCTCTATGCAGCCACATCCGAGATGCATGACGAAGCCGCATTCAATGCTGTTTCGGAAGGCGACCGGCTTTCCGCGCGCGGCATCGAAGTGGGCCATATCTTTTACTTCGGCACCAAGTATTCGGAGCCGATGGGCGCGAAGGTGCAGGGGCCCGATGGCAAGGAACACACTGTCCACATGGGTTCCTACGGGATTGGCCCGACCCGCCTTGTTCCCGCCATCATCGAGGCATCGCATGATGAGAACGGAATCATCTGGCCGGCGTCGGTGGCGCCGTTCGATGTTGTCGTGATCAACATGAAGGCAGGCGATGCGGCGTGTGATGCGGCTTGCGAGAAGATCTATGCGGCGCTCTCCAACGCCGGCAAGGATGTCCTCTACGACGATACCGACGACCGTGCCGGGACCAAATTCGCGACCGCCGACCTGATCGGCGTTCCGCTGCAGATCATTGCCGGCCCGCGTGCGGTCGCGAGCGGCGAAGTCGAAGTGAAGGACCGCAAGACGGGCGCCCGCGAAACGATGACAATCGACGCGGCGATCAACAAGCTCTTGGGCTGAGAAGGCAGGAGGAAAAATGGCAGATGCAGCGGTGAGCCAGCAGCAGGGTTCTAAATCCGGCTTGGCGCCGGCCGGCCGGCCATTTTCCGCCTTCGAACGGCTTGTGGCGTGGCGCTATCTGCGCGCCCGCCGAAAGGAGGCGTTCATTTCGGTGATCGCCGGCTTTTCCTTCATCGGCATCATGCTGGGTGTTGCCACGCTCATCATCGTTATGGCTGTGATGAACGGCTTTCGCACGGAGCTCATTTCCCGCATTCTCGGCATCAACGGTCACATGATCGTTCAGCCGGTCGATTCCCCGTTCAACGACTATGCGGCCCTGACCGACAGGCTCGCCGCCGTACCGGGAATCAAGCTGGCTCTGCCGCTTGTCGAGGGCCAGACGCTCGCCTCCGGGCAAGGCGGCGCAGGCACAGGCGCGCTGGTCCGCGGCATCCGACCGGAAGACCTGGAGAAGGTGAAGACCGTCTCGGGCAACATCAAGTCCGGCGATCTTGTCGGCTTTGCCGCCGGACAGGGCGTCCTAGTCGGGTCGCGTATGGCCGAACAGCTCGGCCTCCAAGCGGGCGACAATATCACGCTGGTGTCACCAGAGGGTGACGTCACGCCGATGGGTATCAACCCACGGGTCAAATCTTACAAGGTATCGGGCATCTTTGAGATCGGCATGTCGGAGTACGACGCGACGATCATCTACATGCCCCTCGAGGAGGCCCAGCTCTATTTCAATACGGATGGGCTGGTTCAATCCATCGAGCTCTTCGTCGACAATCCCGACGAGATCGACAGCATGCGACCGAAGGTGGAGGCAGCAGCCGGTCGTCAGATCGCGATCACCGACTGGCGCCAACGTAACCAGACCTTCTTCTCTGCGCTGCAGGTCGAGCGGAACGTCATGTTCATGATCCTGACGCTCATCGTGCTCGTTGCTGCGCTGAACATCATTTCCGGCCTTATTATGCTGGTGAAGGACAAGAGCAGCGATATCGCCATCCTGCGCACGATGGGCGCAAGCTCCGGCGCGATCATGCGCATCTTCTTCATGACGGGTGCGGCGATCGGTGTCGTGGGCACGCTCGCCGGGGTGCTTCTCGGCGTCATCGTCTGCATCAACATTGAGAAAATCCGCGAGTTTTTCTCCTGGGTCTCGGGCACCGTGCTGTTTGACCCGCAACTTTATTTCCTCAGCCAGTTGCCCGCCGAAATGAGCCTCAGGGAGACACTCTCTGTCGTCATCATGGCGCTGACACTGTCCTTCCTCGCGACCATCTTCCCGGCATGGCGAGCCTCCAAGCTCGATCCCGTGCAGGCCCTGCGCTACGAATAAGGAATGCTCTGTTCATGAAGCGGAATACCGTTCTCAAGCTTTCCGGCGTCGAGCGCCACTATGGCCAGGGCGAGACACTGCTCTCTATCCTCAAGGGTGCCGACTTTACGCTGAACAGCGGTGAAATCGTTGCGCTCGTAGCTCCATCAGGTACAGGCAAATCGACGCTGCTTCACGTTGCCGGTTTGCTGGAGCACCCCGATGGCGGCGAGGTGATCATCAACGGCAATGCCTGCGATGGCTTGCCGGACGATAAGCGTACGGCAATTCGGCGCAGCGAAATTGGCTTTGTCTATCAGTTTCACCACCTGCTGCCGGAATTCTCCGCGATCGAGAACATCATGATGCCGCAGATGATCGCCGGTCTGCCGCGCAAGGAAGCGAAAGAGCGGGCGGCTCAGTTGCTTGACTACATGCGGATCGGCCATCGCGGCGCCCATCGCCCCGGAGAACTTTCGGGTGGCGAGCAGCAGCGCGTGGCGATTGCACGCGCCGTCGCCAATGCGCCAAGTCTGCTGCTCGCGGATGAGCCGACGGGCAACCTTGATCCTGAAACCGCAAGCTATGTTTTTGATGCCTTGGAAGCGCTGGTGCGTCAATCCGGTCTGGCAGCGTTGATCGCAACCCACAATCACGAACTCGCCGGTCGTATGGACCGGCGTGTCACGATCGCCGATGGCAAAGTCGTGGATTTCTGATCAGGGACGGACGAGACCGCCACGATAGTCCAGTTCGTAGGCTCTGCGTTCGTTCACGACAATCACTTCGCGACCGCTGAAGTGGCTGCAGTCGCCAGTGCTTTGGTCGGCATAGAAACCGAACGGATGCTCGAGCTCCATTCCGCCGAGGAAGCGTCGATAGTCCGCGTACATTTTTGACAGGGCCGCCTTGATAACAATGCCCGCTCGTTCTCCGTCGATCAGCGAGTGCTCGACAATGCGTCCGAAGTAGTTCATCGCCCAGACTGGTTCGTCGCTCAGCCAGACCACTTCCTGCCCGGCGAAATCGGTTCCACCAAAGTAACTGTCGAGATAGCGCCACGGGCCGCGCCGGTAGGCGATGTCGTGTGATCCCGTCCGACAGGCAGGCGCAGGGCGTCCACCGCCCACATAGGTCGCGGCCTTCGCCTCGACGATGAAACTGTCCAATGCGGCAAGATTCATGGCCCGTCGCCTCCTGGTTGACAGCGTCTCAGCAATGTCGCCAGATGTAAAGAACAAAATGAGAACAATGGCTATTGGCCGCAGATCGCCTGCCCTGTGTCATCGTCCCACTGGGCGATCCGGATGACGCGCGGCTCGGCTTTGGTCGTCTTGCCGTTCTTCAGCAAATTGCCTGTCAGAGCATTGTAGTCGCACGAGCCGCCGGCATTGGGATCGAGCGTGTCATAGTGATTATATGTGTAGCCGGCCACGACGAACTCCTTGTTGCGGTAGGCGAGGGTGAGTGTCTGGTCCCATCGCTCGCGGCCGACAGCGCTGTTTTGCGAGTGAATGGCGATCGAGGACTTGCCAGCCGCCTTGATCGAAGGTTCCTGGCCAAACACTCCGTCGGCACCGGTGCTGCTCCAAATCTTGTTGGGTGCACTCAGCGAGAGTCTCAGCAGTTCGTGGTCGCTGTCGCGAAGATAGATGTAGATACCGATCTGATCGTCGCCATTGCTGTCTTGTGGCGCGACAAGCAGCGCGAGATCGGTCCGTCCGTCGCTATCCCAATCCCCTGTGGCCGCATCGACGATGCGCGCGGGGTCGATCTGGTCGGCCATCGCGGTAAATGCCGCCGACAGAGCCACTCCGGCAATTAATACAAACTTAAACATGCTTTTCTCCCGTCGCCATGCCGTCAGCAGAGCGGAAAAGAATCCTGTTGACAATAGAACAATGAGAGAACAAATTAAAAACATAAGAGAACAGGAGCGCCAAATGACTGACATGATCCGTGATATCGCAGCATTCACCTCCATCGCAATGTTCGTTGCCAGCTTCTCGCTGATCTGCATGGCAATGTAAGAATTCCGGGGACCGCATGGCTGCCATGCGGTCCGAACGCAATCGCTTGTCTGGACATCGACCCCTCAATGCTGAGAATAGACCTGATTGAATCAGGTGATTGAAAGGCATGTCATGGCGGGTGGGGAGAAGGACGCGGAAAGCGGTTTCATCGGCGGTACGCCGGGCTTCGTTCACCTGCGGGTCCACTCGGCCTATTCGTTGCTTGAGGGCGCGCTGCCACTCAAGAAGATCCTCTACAAGGCATCGGGCGATAGCCAGCCAGCTATCGCCATTACCGACACCAACAATCTTTTCGTCGCTCTCGAGTTCTCACAGAAAGCGATGGATGAGGGCTTGCAGCCGATCATCGGCTGTCAGGTCTCGATCGATATGGAAGACGGTCTGGAGACGGAAAGGCGCGGCGGCCAGCAGGCGCTCGTCAAGTTCCCGTCGCTAGTGCTCTTGGCAGCCACGGACGCCGGCTATGAGCGGCTCGTGGATCTCGTCAGTCGCGCCTACCTTGGCGGCGAGGGGAATGGCTCGATTCATATTCGGTCCTCGTGGCTCGATGAGATCGGGACGGACGGCCTGATCGCGTTGACCGGAGCCTCGACGGGGCCGATCGACATGGCAATCAAGGACGGGCACGCGGCGCAGGCCGAGGCGCGTCTTCTGCTGCTGAAGCGCCATTTCGGCGATCGGCTCTATGTCGAGCTGCAGCGCCACGGCACCTATGACAAGCGCCACGAGCAGAAGATCATCGGCCTCGCATACGAGCATGACCTGCCGCTGGTTGCCACCAACGAAGCGTTTTTCCCGACTCGTGAGGACTATGACGCGCACGACGCCCTGATGGCCGTCGCTCATAACGCCATCGTCTCGGATGATACGCGTTTCCGCCTGACGCCAGATCACTATCTGAAAAGCCGCGCCGAGATGGCAAAGCTTTTCTCCGATCTGCCGGAAGCGCTGGAAAACACCATCGAGATTGCCCGGCGCTGCTCCTTCATCCTGAAGACGCGCAAGCCGATCCTGCCACGGTTCACCGGCGCCACGGCCGATCCTGAGGAAGCGGAGCGCGAGGAAGCGCTCGAACTGCGCCGGCAGGCGGAGGAGGGGCTGGACAATCGCCTCGGCACGCTCGGCCTGTCTCCAGGCTATGAGGAGAAGGATTACCGCGAACGGCTGGAATTCGAGCTCAGCGTTATCGAGCGCATGAAGTTCCCCGGCTACTTCCTCATCGTTTCGGACTTCATCAAATGGGCAAAGCAGCATGACATTCCGGTCGGTCCGGGCCGCGGTTCGGGCGCGGGGTCGCTCGTCGCTTACGCACTGACGATCACCGACGTCGATCCGCTGCGCTTCTCGCTCCTCTTCGAACGCTTCCTCAATCCGGAACGTGTTTCGATGCCCGACTTCGATATCGACTTCTGCCAGGATCGCCGCGAAGAGGTGATCCGCTACGTGCAGCGAAAATACGGGCGCGAACAGGTCGCGCAGATCATCACCTTCGGTTCGCTGCAGGCGCGTGCGGCATTGCGCGACGTCGGCCGTGTGCTGGAGATGCCTTACGGTCAGGTCGACAAGATCTGCAAGCTGGTACCGAACAATCCGGCCAACCCGACGCCGCTGTCAAAGGCGATCGAGGAAGAACCGAAGCTGCAGGAGGAGGCCGACAAGGAGCCCGTCGTTGCCCGCCTGCTCGATATCGCGCAGAAGATCGAAGGTCTCTACCGCCACGCATCGACGCACGCTGCCGGTATCGTCATCGGTGACCGCCCGCTGTCCAAGCTAGTGCCGATGTACCGCGATCCGCGCTCCGACATGCCAGTCACCCAGTTCAACATGAAGTGGGTCGAGCAGGCCGGCCTCGTCAAATTCGACTTCCTCGGTCTGAAGACGTTGACCACGTTGAAGGTCGCCGTCGATTTCGTGGCCAAGCGCGGCATCAAGGTCGACCTTGCTTCGATCCCGCTCGACGACAAGCTGACCTACGAGATGCTCTCGCGCGGCGAAACCGTCGGCGTGTTCCAGGTGGAAAGTGCGGGCATGCGCAAGGCGCTGATCGGCATGCGGCCGGACTGCATCGAAGACATCATCGCGCTCGTGGCCCTCTATCGCCCGGGCCCGATGGAAAACATCCCGACCTACAACGCCCGCAAGCACGGGGAGGAGGAGATCGAGTCGATCCATCCGACGATCGACTATCTGCTCAAGGAAACACAGGGCGTTATCGTCTACCAGGAACAGGTGATGCAGATCGCCCAGGTGCTGTCGGGTTACTCGCTCGGCGAGGCCGACCTTCTGCGCCGCGCCATGGGTAAGAAGATCAAGGCGGAGATGGACCAGCAGCGCGAGCGCTTCGTCGTCGGTGCCGTGAAGAACGGCGTGTCGAAGCCGCAGGCCGACAACATCTTCGAACTGCTCGCAAAGTTCGCCAACTACGGCTTCAACAAGTCGCACGCTGCCGCCTACGCGATCGTCTCCTATCAGACGGCCTACATGAAGGCGCATTACCCGGTCGAGTTCCTCGCCGCGTCGATGACGCTCGATATGTCGAACACCGAAAAGGTCAACGACTTCCGCCAGGACGCCAAGCGCCTCGAGATCGAGGTGATCCCGCCGTCGGTGCAGACCTCGTTCCGCCACTTCGAGACCGGTGATAGCAGGATCTACTATGCGCTGGCCGCATTGAAGGGGGTCGGGGAATCTGCCGTCGATCATATCGTGGCGGTGCGTGGTGGCACGCCATTCGCGAGCCTGGAGGATTTCTGCCTGCGCATCGATCCCAAGCAGGTGAACCGTCGCGTGCTGGAGAGCCTGATCTTTGCCGGTGCTTTCGATTGCTTCGGGCTCGATCGCGCGCAACTGGCAGGTGGTCTCGACCGCATCATGGGCTATGCCCAGCGTGCGCAGGAAAACAAGCTGAGTGGCCAGTCGGACATCTTCGGAAGCGCTCTGTCGTCCGGCCCCGAGAAAATCTCGCTGCCGCCGTTCTCGCCGTGGCTGGCTTCAGAGAAACTGCTTAAGGAATTCCAGGTCCTTGGCTTTTACCTGACAGCGCATCCGCTCGACAGCTACCAGAGCATTCTGCAGAAGATGCGAGTGCAGACCTTTGCGGAGTTTTCGGCCGCGGTGAAGCAGGGAGCGAGCAACGGTCGCCTTGCGGGCACTGTCATTTCGAAGCAGGAACGCAAGACGCGAACCGGCAACAAGATGGGCATCATCGTGTTCTCGGATTCGTCGGGTCAGTTCGAAGCCGTGCTGTTTTCCGAGATGCTGAACCAGTATCGCGACGTGTTGGAGTCCGGAAAATCGTTCGTGATCACGGCGACCGGCGAGGAGCGGCCAGAAGGTATCGGCCTTCGCTTGCAGACGATTCAATCGCTCGAGGAGAAGTCTCTGCAGATGCAGAAGGCTCTTCGTGTCTATGTGCGCGATTCCGGGCCGCTTCGCGCCGTCGCGGCCCACCTGAATGCCAAGGGCGATGGCCTAGTCTCCTTCATCGTCATCAAGGAAGAGGGCAAGCGCGAGGTGGAGGTCGAGCTTCCGCAGAAGTATCGCATCACGCCCGAGATTGCCGCAGCGCTTCGCGCAGCACCCGGGGTCATCGACGTCGAGTTGGTCTGACCTCAGCCTTTTGTGACGGTGATGAAGTCGGTTCCTTTGCCGGTCTCGGTCCCGAGGCCGGTATCGGAGATCGTCAGCGTCGAGCCGGTGGTCAGCATGCTGTCGATCTTGCGCCGCGTTTCCTCGGGAATATCAATGCGGCTCAGGGCATTGGTAATTGGCGTGCCCGAGATGATCGAGCTTTCGAGACTGCTGATGCCGAGTCGCGTCATGGTCGCGCGCGACAGCGTGTCGGGAAGCGTCGCGCCCATCCAGTCCGCTGAGCCGGTTTCGAAATCGACGTTGTGGACAAAGAAGAAGTGCGTGCCGAGGGCAAGGCCAGGGTTTGCAATCGAGATCGGCGCCTCGAGAACAGGCTGAAAGCCTTGGCGGATCATGATGACACCGTTCGGCCGCGTACCCTTGTCGGCCGCGGCATAGACCGCCTTGATGAGCGCGTCACTCATTGGTGACTTGTCTGCGGTTGGCTCCACCGGATATCGCAATTTGAAATCGCTGATCGCCTGCAGCGTTGCCGATCCGAGCAAGCCGTCGGGTTCACCGACGACAAATCCGAGTTCATTCAGGTAGGTCTGGAGGTCAATGACTTCCTCGCGCTGACTGCGGCGTGTGATGAGAATGCGAATCGGCGTGTCGTTCGTGGGGGGGCTGGCTGCGCGGTTTTGGGCACTCGGTAGCGCGACGTCGTTCATCGCGACCTGAATAGGAGCCTGTCCTATGGCCGGTCTCAGTGCAGCGTCCGAAAGCAGCGCCGGGGGCTCGGGCATGTCCGGTCGGAAGAGAGTCGGATGATTGATCGGTTCCGGGGTTAATTCGGCGTCGGCAATGACAACCGGAACTCCCATCTGTGTCATGGTGTAGAGCTGCTTGGCGAAGGCAGCGGGCAGACGGACGCAGCCGTGTGATGCAGGATAGTTCGGTACCGAGTCCGACTCGTGAAGCGCGATACCGGACCAGGTCAGCCTCTGCATGAAGGGCATGGGCGCCGCCGAGTAGAGGTTGGACTCGTGATACTTCCTTTTCTCGATGACGGAAAAGATGCCGCTTGGCGTGGTGTGGCCAGATTTACCCGTCGAGACCTTCGAGGTTGCGACGACGTCGGCGCCGTCATAGAGCGTGAGCGACTGCGCATCCTTCGATACGAAGATCTGCAGCGTACGTGCATCCGCCGCGAGCGCGGGGTGCACGAGTGCGGTGGCCGACAGCAAGCCGAGGCCGAAAACGAGACGCGACAACATATGACTCAACCGATACGCAATACTTGAAACGCCAGCCTAAGCGCCGAAGCTTAAGGAAAACTTGAAATACGGAGCCTTGCGGCTGGCTCACATACTAGTGATCGCGCTTGCCGCCGAAGGTATATCCGGTCTGGACGGTGCCTTTGCCGAACTTGTCGCGCAGCTTGTCCATTGCCGCTTCTGCGGCGGCCCTGCGGCCTGATTGCACATCGACAAGGTCGGGCGGATCAGCGCGCGCGGGGTCGCAAAGATCCGTCACACCGATCCCGATCAGGCGAAACTTGGTGCCGTCCGTCTCCTTCTCCAGGAGTTCCAGCCCGGTGCGGAAGATCCGGTCGGCAAGCTGAGTGGGGTCCTCAAGCTTGCGATTGCGGGTACGCAATTTGAAGTCCTTGGTCTTCATTTTCAGGACTACTGTCCGACCGGCAATATCGTGCTTTTTCAGCCGCCAGGACACTTTCTCGGAAAGACTGCGGAGGATCGGAACGAGCTCGTCGTAGCGCGAGATGTCATCGGAGAAGGTCGTTTCGGACGAAACGCTCTTTGCTGCGTCGTTCAGATGCACTTCGCGATCGTCGATGCCGCGGGAAAGACGCGCAAGCCGCTGCCCCATGCTGCCGTATCGGCGCATGAGGTCGCCTTCCTCCATTGTTTGCAGTTGGCCGATCGTTCGAATGCCGTCTGCCTCAAGCGTTGCCGCGAACGCCTTGCCGACGCCCCAGATGGTCGTCACCGGCCGCGGCGCGAGAAAGGACACGGCTTCCTCGCGGCCGATCACCGAGAAGCCCCTGGGCTTCTGCAAGTCGGACGCGACCTTGGCGAGAAACTTGCAATAGGAAAGGCCGACGGAGATGGTGATGCCGATCTCCTTCTCGATACGCTGGACGAACTTGGCAAGCGTGCGCGCCGGCGGATCGTGATGCAGGCGTTCGGTTCCGCCAAGTTCCAGAAACGCCTCGTCGATCGAGAGTGGCTGAACCAGCGGCGTCAGCTCCTCCATCAGGGTGCGGACCTCGCGTCCGACCTTCACGTATTTCTCCATGTCGGGTCTGATGACAACGGCCTGCGGACACGCCTCCAAAGCCTTGAACATCGGCATCGCCGAACGAACGCCGTGGATGCGGGCAATGTAACAGGCTGTCGAGACCACCCCGCGCTTACCGCCACCGATGATAACGGGCTTGTCGGCTAGCTCGGGATTGTCACGCTTCTCGATTGCGGCGTAGAAGGCATCGCAATCGATATGTGCCAGCGTTAGCTCGTACAGCTCCTTGTGCCGTACCACGCGGGGACTGCCGCAAGCCGCGCAACGGCGCGTTTCGGCCTTCTGCTCGGCAAGGCAGTCGCGACAGAAGCCGGGTGTCTTGGCGTGCACAGGTGTCATGACGAGAACAAAGATTGAACATCGCAACATTAGCCTCTAAACTTTTGAGTCTCAAGAGAGGCTTGGAGGTTTGCGCTGGATATTGACTCCGTTTCGAGCAGGACCGGCAGAAGCGGGATTACGGCCGCCTATGCGGCCGTAATCGCAACCCTGAGATTGTCCGCCGAAAAATGTGCCCTCAGCAGCTCTGCGGCGTGGCCCCAATCTGTCGCGGCAACAATGTCTCCGACTGGGGATGGCGCGAATGCCTTGAAATCGGAATTGGCCATCATGGTCAGAAGCAGGCATTCCGGAACATGGTCTGCTACGGAGAGGAGATTGCGTTGCATGTCATCGATGAAAGCGACAGGCACGTTCCTGCGATCATGCAGTCTGGCGACTACAGGGCCCTTGGGTTCCACGGTGGCGATCAGATCGAAGGAAAGGTCGAGTTCATCAAGCAGCTTGCGCCGGATGCTGTGGTGATGAGGCGGCATTGCGGTCAGAAAGACAATGTCGGCGTCGGCGGAGAGCGCCTGCAGTGTTTCCACGGCCTTTTCAGCCGGGTTTTGCCAGAGGTGCTGGTTGGCGAAGAATATTTCCTCAAGAGAATCCACCGCGGCTTTGTCGAGCTCGCTGCCATCGAGGAGGGAGACGATGTTGCCGTAGAGGCGGAACGACCGGGGCAGGAGGTCGTAGCTATGCGAGCGCAGGAAAGCGGTAAACGGAGAGAGAAACTCAAGGACCACCTCATCGATGTCGCAGACGATCAGGGGGCGGTCGCCGAGGCGCACCTGGCTTACGTTGGTAGCAATGTCCATGTTCAGTATTCTCCCGAGCCGAGTCCGGGCGGCGAAAAGTGCAGCCACGCTGCGTTCAATGTTTCGGGTGCAGTTCCGGTTGCCTGGCAAAAGGCCATGGCAGTCGGTTCGTGCTGCATGATGAAATCCATCATGCCGGAGAGAAATCCGGGCTCATTAAGGGCATGTCGGACCTGCGCGGGTTCGACGCCGGTCAATGCAAGGAAACGGCTGAACAAGTCTGGTTCGTTTGCGAGCCACGCGAGAACGGCGATTGCGGTCTGCTGCGGATCGGCCGCAAGTTGTTTCGAAGTCTTGAAGTTGCTTTGCATTTTTCGGCGTAAGTTACCTATTTTTCAACCAAATACCGATAGTGTGCAGCTATCGGTTCTATGGAACCATGCCGTCGCATAAGCCTTTTTTATGCGGAGTAGCGGTTACCGGAACGGACGTAGGACGCGTGTCATGCCCAAACAGGTTATGATTGTAGAAGATAACGAGCTCAACATGAAGCTCTTTCGCGACCTTATCGAGGCGTCTGGCTATACGACGATCCAGACGCGAAACGGCATGGAAGCGCTTGATCTTGCACGCAAATACCGTCCAGATCTGATCCTGATGGACATTCAGCTCCCCGAGGTTTCCGGCCTCGAGGTTACAAAATGGCTGAAGGAAGACGACGATCTGCACGTCATTCCTGTTATCGCCGTGACTGCATTTGCCATGAAGGGAGACGAGGAACGCATCCGCCAGGGCGGCTGCGAGGCCTATGTCTCCAAACCCATTTCAGTTCCTAAATTTATTGAGACGATCAAGACCTATTTGGGCGATGCCTGACGCATCGGAAAGAAGCCTATGACTGCGCGCATTCTGGTGGTTGATGATATTCCGGCTAACGTCAAGTTGCTCGAGGCGCGGCTGGTCGCCGAGTATTTCGACGTTCTAACGGCGGGCGACGGCTATCAAGCCCTGGCAATCTGCGAGCGAAACCAGGTCGATCTCGTCCTTCTCGATATCATGATGCATGGAATGGACGGCTTCGAAGTGTGCGAGCGTCTGAAGGCCAACCCGAAGACCTCGCACATACCGGTGGTCATGGTAACGGCCCTGGATCAGTCGGCAGACCGTGTTCGTGGCCTCAAGGCTGGCGCCGACGATTTTCTCACCAAGCCGGTTAACGACCTTCAACTGATCTCGCGCGTGAAAAGCCTTCTGCGGCTGAAGACGCTCAGCGACGAACTGCGCATTCGCGCTGAAACCGCGCAGACGATGGGGATCGACGAGTTGCTGCGCTCGGGCGAGGGGCGGAGCGACGAATCGGGTCAGGTTCTGCTCGTCGACGGGCGCGCCAATTCGCAGGAGCGCATCATCAAGGCGCTAAAGCCTATCGCTGACGTTTCCGCGATTTCGGATCCGCAGGCGGCTCTTTTTGAGGCTGCGGAGAACCCGTTTGAGCTGGTCATCGTCAACGCCAATTTCGACGACTACGATCCGTTACGCCTGTGTTCGCAGCTCCGTTCTCTGGAGCGCACGCGTTTTCTGCCGCTCCTGATCATCACCGAGCAGGGGGACGACGATATGGTGATCCGGGCGCTGGAGCTCGGCGTCAATGACTACATTGTCCGACCCGTCGATCCCAACGAACTCGTGGCACGCAGCCTGACGCAGATGCGCCGGAAGCGCTACAACGATCGCCTGCGTGCGAGCGTGAAGCAGACGATCGAGCTCGCTGTCACCGATCCGCTGACCGGGCTCAGCAACCGCCGCTACCTGGATAATCACCTGAGTACGCTGTTCAATCGCTCGATGGCGCGGGGGCGTCCCCTGTCTGTGCTGATTACGGATATCGATCGCTTCAAACAGGTCAACGACACCTATGGGCATGATGCCGGGGATGATGTGCTGCGGGAGTTTGCCGGCCGAATTCGTTCTACGGTCCGTGGTGCTGATCTTGCCTGCCGCTACGGCGGTGAAGAATTCGTGGTGGTGATGCCCGATACCTCGCCGGAAGTAGCGGCAACTGTCGCGGAGCGGCTGCGCTCCGTGGTCGAGTCGACGCCGTTCGTCCTGAAGTCATCGGGGCAAGAGTTGAGCGTCACCGCGTCCTTCGGCATCTCATCGCGCATCCCGTCGGTCATCACACCCGGACAGCTGATGAAGCAGGCCGACCTGGCGCTCTACGAAGCAAAAACGGGTGGTCGGAATCGCGTCGTCGCTGCCGCCTGATCGGCACTTCGTTCCAGCTTTTCGCGTCATCCACAGCTGCGTCGCGATGCGTTTCAAACAAGTAGTTCCAACAGAAAGCCGGCCATTCGATCGCGTGCCGGGCTGCTTCAAATCTATTGGTCCAAGCAAAGACACACCTGGGCTTGCGCTGAATATGAGAGATCTTCAGGTTTAGCCGGCGTTCGGTTGTGTCCGGGAGCTAAGCTCAAGTCTGGCGCTGCAGCGCCGGAAACTAACACTATTGTTCTATATTGCAGCGTTCCTTGCCAACTTTGGCGTTATTCTTGCTGCCGAACACGATTCGATGGTCTAAAAACTGTCCTAAAGCCGTACTTTTAACCATAAAATCAACCTCAAAAATCTAACCATTAAGAATTTGTTGATTTTCTTCCGTTTTCGAGCAAATTATCGAGGCATAAGAGATAAGCACTCCGCGTGAGGAGTCCGAGATACCCCATGATGCTCAGGTCCGCCGCATCTCCTGGGTCGTGGGGTCGGTCGGCTGGTTTGCAACATTAAGCGGTTCCTCGTGCCGCGTTGCTTGCCGGTCGACCCCCTTTCAAGAAAACGCCGTCCTTTCCGCATTTTCGGAAGGACGGCGTTCTTGTTTCGGGCACGGACGTCAGCTCGCAAAGCCGGCAAACAAAAAGGCGCGCAGCCCTTGGGCGCGCGCCTTTTGAAGAACATCAGATCAAGTGATTACTTGATCTTGGTTTCCTTGAACTCGACATGCTTCTTAGCAATCGGGTCGTACTTGGTCTTCGTCATCTTGTCGGTCATCGTACGGCTGTTCTTCGTCGTGACGTAGAAGAAACCGGTGTCGGCCGTCGACAGCAGCTTGATCTTGATTGTGGTAGC
This sequence comes from Rhizobium cauense, assembly GCF_019511525.1. Lineage (GTDB taxonomy): Bacteria > Pseudomonadota > Alphaproteobacteria > Rhizobiales > Rhizobiaceae > Rhizobium > Rhizobium cauense. Next base: position 421,660 of record NZ_JAEUAT010000002.1, read on the forward strand.
CTTGGCCATGGTCGTCCTGCCTTTAATAAAATGAAAGCCGTGGCAGGCCGGATAGGCTCCACGGCAAATTCTGGCGCGAAACTACGAATCCCGCTCGAAAAGTCAAGCCCGCTTTCGGAGGAAAAGCAGTCTGACAGCGGAAAGCAGGGCATAAAGCCCGAAGAATCCGGCGATAGCCCAGGCAAAACCGTTGTTGCCGGCAACGTCGATGGCGGCGCCGATGACCTGCGGTCCGGCCACGGTGCCAACGGCGTAACAGAATACGAAGGCGGCGTTGGCCGCGGCGAGATCGGAGCCGGTCAGGCGAGAGCCGAGATGACTGAGCCCCACCGTGTAGAGGCCCGCGACACATCCGCCCCAGAAGAGCAGTACCGTGGCCATCAGAATCCAGCTGTGCGCCAGGACCGGCAGCATCAGGGAGCCGATCAGGCCCATGAAGGCCATGGCGGCCAACAGCGGTCGCTTGTCCTTCATGCGGTCCGAAAGCAGGCCGACCGGGATCTGGAAAATGACGTTGCCGATTCCCATGACAGTCAGCAGAAGGGCTGCCTGCGATTCGGTGAAAGCGGCCCGCACTGCATAGATCGGGAATAGCGCCAGGCCACCAGCCTCGACTGCCCCGAAGATGAAGACTGCGGCCGTCGCTGTCGGCACCAGGAAGACGTAGCGCATGAAATGGAGCTCGGGCTTCTCTTCGAGGACCGGGCTCTCATATCGCGCGATATAGATCGGGATGGCGGCAAGCAGGATGGCGCAGGCACCCACGGCAAACGGCAGCACTCCGTCGCTGCCGAGAATAGAGAAGAGCAGTGGCCCGCCCGCGAAACCGAGCGATAGGACGGTTGCATAGATGCCGAGCACGAAACCGCGCTTGGAAGGCGGCGAGGCAGCGTTGATCCAGAATTCCGACAGGATGAAGAGCGTCGTTGTCGCACCGTGAAAGGCGAAACGCAGCGGGAACCACATCCAGAAATCTTGGGCGTAGTAGAAGCCGAGGGCGCTGAATGCCGAGATCAACACCGCCCATATCATGGTTGGCGCCACACCGTACTTGTGCGCCAGTTTTGTGGTGATCGGAGCTGCCGCCATCGCCGCAATGCCGGCCATTGCTGTGTTCAGACCAATCAGCGTGGAGGGAATGCCGCGCTTCTCGAGGATGATGCTGAGAAGTGGAAGTCCCAGGCCGATCGCAATGCCGACAGCGGAAATGGACGAGACGGCTGCTACCAGCGAAGGCCAGTGAATTTCTTCGACATCGCCTGCTGTGCCGTTTCGCGGCTGAGACATATACGCATCCTTAGAGACCTGCTGCACAGAATCGCTCACCGCGAGGCACCATAGAAAGGCACGGTCGTACCAAATCCAAGTGACGGCCGTGCTTTACAGGATGAAACGCGCTGGCGGCAATAAGCTGGATGATCTTGAATTCGTATAGTCAAAGAACCCTACCGAAATACGTGAGATTTCGCCCCGCGGCGCCGAAGCGCCGTTGGGGCGTGGCACTACACGTCAATTGTGTCGCGAAGGTGAAAGGGCAGGGCAGCGACCGCCTAACGTTTGCGGCCCGGTACCTCGTAAGCGTCGTGATCGTCGGTCTGGCCACCGAAGCCGTGCATCTTCAATGCCCACTGCAGGCCGATGACACCGCCCTTGATCGGCTGGATGATAAGCAGTGTTGCCAGCAGCGTGATCGGCGTCCAGATCGCGAACGTCAGCCAGAGCGGCATCGGCCAAACGAGGTCGGTTGCCATATAGCCGCCGATGATGAGGTGGCCGATGACCACGATCGTAAGGTAGGGTGGCAGGTCATCCGAGCGATGGTGATGCATTGCTTCGCCGCAGGCGGCACAGTTGTCGACCGGCTTCAGGAAGCTCTTGAACAGCTTGCCGCTGCCGCAGGCAGGGCAGGTGTTCAGCATGCCGCGCTTGATAGAACGGCCGAGCGGACGTTCCACCTCCTCGCTTGCTCCGTAACGGATTGGCTGGTCGGTCGAGGTGGTCGTCATCGCACGTTTCCTTTCGCGGCGTCCCTACACGCCTATCGCCGCCCTCTTGGCGGCCTTGTTCCGGCCTGTTTGCGCGCGCGGCTTGCGTCGCGCCGGCCGGCCTTATGGAACGAACGTACAGCAGTGGGCATCTTTCGCCCTTCGCTGATCATCTCGAAACGAAGCGCACCGGCGAGCGGAATGGCTTCCGCAAGTTTCACCGTAACGCTGTCCCCCAGGCGATATCCAAGGCCGGTTTTCTCGCCAGACAGCGCCTGATGCGCCTCATCATAGATGAAGTAGTCCGTTCCGAGCGTAGATATAGGAATGAAGCCGTCCGCTCCATAGTCCGGCAGGGCGACAAATAGTCCCGATTTCGTCACGCCTCCTATGCGCCCTTCGAATTCCTCGCCGACACGACCGGCAAGATGATGCGCAATGAGACGATCGACCGTCTCGCGCTCTGCGGCCATGGCGCGGCGTTCGAAGGTCGAAATCTCGGCGGCAATATCGTCGAGTGCGGCTTCTTCGTCAGGTGTGATCCCACCTTCGCCAAAGCCGAGCGAGCCGACCAGCGCGCGGTGCACGATCAGGTCCGCGTAGCGGCGGATCGGCGAGGTGAAGTGCGCGTACTTCATCAGGTTCAGGCCAAAGTGCCCGATATTCTCCGGGCTGTAGATCGCCTGGCTCTGCGAGCGCAGCACCATCTCGTTGACCATCGTCTGGTGCGGCGTGTCATCCGCCTTGGCGAGGATCATGTTGAAATTGTTGGCGCGCATGTTGCCGCCCTTGGGAAGCGATATGCCAAGCGTCGCCAGGAACTCGCGCAGCACTTCCTGCTTGGCGAGCGTCGGACCGTCATGGATGCGGTAGATCAGGACCTGCCGCTTCTTCTCCAGCGTCTCGGCGGCCGAGACGTTGGCCTGGATCATCATTTCCTCGATCAGCTTGTGCGCGTCGAGCCGCGGCGGCACGAAGACGCGATCCACGGTGCCGTCGGGCTTCAGCAGGATCTTGCGTTCCGGCATGTCGAGTTCGAGCGGCTGACGACGCTCGCGGCCGCGCGTCATGATCCGATAGGCGTTCCAGAGCGGCTTCAGGATCGGTTCGAGAAGCGGTCCGGTCTTGTCGTCGGGTGTGCCGTCGATCGCCGCCTGCGCCTGCTGATAGGAGAGCTTTGCGGCGCTCTTCATCATTACACGATGGAAAGTATGGCCGATTTTGCGGCCTTCCTTCGAAAACATCATCCGAACGGCAAGCGCCGGGCGATCCTGACCTTCTCTCAGCGAGCACAGATCGTTCGAGATGCGCTCGGGCAGCATCGGCACAACCCGGTCGGGGAAATATACTGAGTTGCCGCGCTTCAGGGCTTCGCGATCGAGCGGAGAGTTCGGGCGTACGTAATAGGAGACATCAGCGATGGCGACGGTAACGATGACACCATCAGGATTGTCGGGCGACGGGTCCGCCTCGGCATAGACGGCATCGTCATGGTCCTTCGCGTCAGCCGGATCGATGGTGATGAGCGGCACATCGCGCCAGTCCTCACGATGCGACATCGTCGCAGGCTTGGCATCGTCAGCTTCGGCGACAACGGCAGGCGGGAATATGTATGGGATACCGTGTGCATGGATGGCGATCATCGAGATCGCCTTCTCGGATGCAACGGAGCCTACAACAGACAGCACCTTGGCACGGGGCAGGCCGAAGCGACCAAGACGGGCGACTTCGACCTCGACAAGATCACCATCCTTGGCCTCGCCCTTGTACTCGGGGTCGATCACCATTTCCTCGCCGCGCCGTTCGATCGGCAGCAGACGACCGGCTCCGCCCGGGGCATCCTTGAAGACGCCGAGCAGGGCGCCACGGCGCTTGTCCAGAACCTTGATGATGCGCGCGGTGTAGGCCGGACCGCCGCGATCGGCGGCCGGAAAGATCTTCGCCAGGATACGGTCGCCCATGCCGGCAACGGGAGCCTTGCCCTTGCCGTTGCGCCCCGCGGGAGATGTCGATTGGCGAATAGCGACAGCAGGTGCAACGCCCTGATCATCCGGCCACTCCGCCGGGCGGCCGATCAGTTCGCCGTCCTTGTCGCGTGTCGTGATGTCGAGCACTGTGACCGGCGGCAATGCGCCCGGTCGGATCAGCGACTTGCGCGTCTTCTGGAGCATTCCTTCCTGCTCCAGTTCGCGCAGGAGGTGTTTCAGCTCGACCCGGCTTTCGCCTTTCAGCCCGAAGGCTTTTGCCAGCTCGCGCTTCGATGCTTTTTGCGGATGGTCGGCAATGAACCGCAGAATCACTTCGCGAGAGGGTAAGGCCCCATGGGCGATGTTCAGCGGCTCGGCTGCGGGTTGCTGGCTGGCGCGTCCGATCTTGCCGGGACGCTTGCCCATGCCCTTCATTCTTTCCCGCGGGATTTTGCTCACTCTTTGCTCTTTTTCGTCTTTGCCGGCGCCTTGGCTTTCGCCGCCTTCGGCTTGGCGGCGGTCTTCGTCGTCTTGGTTTCAGCCGCCGCGGCTTTCGCCTTCGGTTTTGCCTTGCTCTTCGATGCCGGTGCCTTGCCAGCCTTGGCGGCGATCAGCGCCAGCGCTTCTTCGACAGTCAGGGCCTGCGGATCGGTGCCCTTCGGCAGTGTCGCATTGACCTTCCCCCAGTTGACATAGGGGCCGTACTTGCCGTCGCGAACCGTGATTGCGCCACCATCCGGATGGTCGCCCAGTTCCTTCAACGCTGCGGCAGCAGTCCGGCCGCGTCCGGCAGGTCCCTTGCTCGCCTTGTCGGCAATCACGGTCACAGCGCGGTTGAGGCCGATCGAGAAGACGTCTTCGACGCTTTCGAGGTTGGCGTAGCCGCCGTCGTGCAACAGGAATGGCCCATAGCGACCGATGCCGGAAGAAATCATCTTGCCGGTTTCCGGATGTTTGCCGATGTCGCGTGGCAGCGAAATCAGCGCCATCGCCTTTTCATAATCGATGTCCTCTGGCTTCCAACCCTTCGGCAGCGAAGAACGCTTGGCTTCCTTGCCGTCTCCACGCTGGATGTAGGGACCGAAACGCCCCGAACGTAGGGTCAATTCTTCGCCGGTCACGGGATCGGTACCGAGGTTCTTGGGCTCGTTCAGCGCAACGCCTTCGGCTTCCGAACCGCCCTCCGAGGAGAGCTGGCGCGTATAGTTGCATTCAGGGTAGTTTGAGCAGCCGACAAAGGCGCCGTACTTGCCGAGCTTCAGCGAAAGATTGCCTGTGCCACAGACCTGGCAAATGCGCGGATCGCCGCCATCTTCGCGCTTCGGGAAAACGAGTGGCGCCAGCGCTTCGTTGAGCGAGTCGAGAACGTTGGTGACGCGAAGTTCCTTCGTATCCTCGATCTGGGAGAAGAAATCCTTCCAGAAATCGCGTAGCACCTGTTTCCAGTTCAACTCCCCGGCCGAGATCCGGTCGAGCTTCTCTTCAAGGTCTGCCGTAAAGTCGTACTCGACGTACTTGGTGAAGAAGCTTTCGAGGAAGGCCGTCACCAGCCGGCCCTTGGCCTGCGGAATGAGCTTGCGCTTATCGATGGTTACATATTCGCGATCCCGCAGCGTCGCCAGAGTCGCAGCGTAAGTCGACGGACGGCCGATCCCGAGCTCTTCCATCTTCTTGATCAGAGATGCTTCCGAATAGCGCGGTGGCGGCTCGGTAAAGTGTTGGGTCGAATTGATCTTCTGCTTCGCAAGGTTTTCGCGAGCGTTGATCTCGGGCAGGCGACCATCCTCGTCACCGTCATCGCTCTGTTCGCCATCTTCCTTCTGGTCGGTATAGGCGGCGATGAAGCCGTCGAAACGGATCACCGAGCCGACGGCGCGCAGACCGGCTTTCTCGCCCTTGTTGTCGGCGGTGATCTCAGCCGTGGTACGCTCGATTTCAGCCGAGGCCATCTGGCTCGCGATGCCGCGCTTCCAGACAAGGTCGTAAAGCCTCAACTGGTCGGCATCGAGGAACTGCCGCACGCGGTCGGGCGAGCGATTGAAATCGGTCGGGCGGATCGCCTCGTGTGCTTCCTGGGCGTTCTTGGCCTTGGTGGAATAGAAGCGAGCCTTCTCCGGCAGATAGCGTTGGCCGAATTGATCGACGATTGCGCTCCGCGCCGCATCGATGGCTTCGGGCGCCATCTGAACGCCGTCCGTACGCATGTAGGTGATCAGACCGACCGTCTCGCCGCCGATGTCGACACCCTCGTAGAGCTTCTGGGCAACCTGCATGGTCCGGGACGCGGAAAAGCCGAGCTTCGAGGACGCCGCCTGCTGCAGCGTGGAGGTTGTGAAGGGTGGTCCTGGGTTGCGCTTGACGGGCTTTGCCTCGACCGTGTCGACGACGTAGGTCGCACCTTCCAGAAGCGCCTTGAGCTTGCCGGCTTCTTCGCCGTTCGCAATCGAGCGAGGCTGCAACCGCTTGCCATTCGCCGCAACCAGTTTCGCTTCAAACTCGTCGCCTCGCGGCGTCTTCAGGAGAGCCGAGAGGTTCCAGTATTCCTCCGAAATGAAGCGTTCGATTTCGGATTCGCGATCGCAGACAAGGCGCAGCGCAACTGACTGAACGCGGCCTGCCGAACGTGCGCCGGGAAGCTTGCGCCACAGAACCGGCGAGAGGTTGAAGCCGACAAGATAATCGAGGGCGCGGCGGGCAAGATACGCATCAACCAGCGGCACGTCGATGTCGCGCGGATCGGCCATGGCGTCGAGGACGGCCTTCTTCGTGATCGCGTTGAAGACGACCCGCTTTACGGTCTTGCCGTTCAGGACGCGCTTTTTGTTCAGCATGTCGAGGACGTGCCAGGAAATCGCTTCACCTTCGCGATCCGGGTCGGTTGCGAGGAACAGGCCGTCGGACGACTTCACCGCATCGGCGATGTCCTTGATCCGCTTGGCCGATGCGCCATCGACCTCCCACAACATCTCGAAATCCTGATCCGGAAGAACAGAGCCGTCCTTGGCAGGCAGATCGCGGACATGGCCAAAGGAGGCGAGCACCTTGTATCCGGAGCCCAGATACTTGTTGATCGTCTTAGCCTTGGCAGGCGATTCCACCACTACAACATTCATCATGATTCTCTAAAAAATGTGCCAGGCGGGCGGATAAGCTAATGGAATCCCTGCCGCGCCAAGATAACCGGTTCTTCGACATGGACAGGGAAATCGTTTCGGTCAAGTGGTTTGACCTCATTTTTGCGCATTACAACGCGTTGCAACCAATGCGAGATAGTAAACGTATTGCAATTTCTGATAATTGAGGTATCGTTTTTGAAGTGTGGTTCGGGCTTGCCGAAAGGCAGCGTTTCTCTTTTCTCAGAGACTATCCCATGGCGCCCAAGTTCGCAAAGAAAGATACCGGACGATCCGGCTCGCATGAGAACATCGCCTTTATCAGGCAGATGCTCGCTGAGTTGCGGCGAGTGGCGGAAAAGGAGAACGCCGATATGCTGTGCTATCTTATTGAGATGGCCTACGTGGAGGCTGGCGATCTGCAGGCCCGCATGTAGGGATCTCAATCGCCCATCGCAAGTGAGACGAAGCCGCCGGGATGGCGATGAAGCCGTCCGGCGATATCGAGCTCCAGCAGGACAAGGTAGACCGACGACGCTGGCAGACCGGTGTGGCGGATGATGTCGTCGATCTCGACAGGTGTCGGGCCGAGCGCATCGACGATAAGCGAACGATCGGATTCGCCAGGCGGAAGCATGGAACGCCCTTCCTGGCGCTCCGGCTCCTCGGCGACCGGCGCCGAGTAGCGCTCGATCTGCGAGAGTGGTGCCAGCGCTTCGGTGACGTCGTCCGGCGACGTGACAATCATCGCACCGTCTTTAAGCAGTCCATTGGTGCCGTGACAGCGCGGATCGAGCGGCGAACCGGGTACCGCAAAGACCAGCCTGCCGAATTCGCCGGCCAGCCTTGCCGTGATCAGCGAGCCCGAGCGCATCGCCGCCTCGACAACAACGACGCCCAACGAAACGCCGGCGATGAGCCGGTTTCGGCGTGGAAAGTCGCGTGCCCGCGGTTCCCAGCCGAACGGCATCTCACTGATGGCGAGCCCATTGCCGTTCCAGATATCGTCAAGCAGACCGGCATTTTCCGGCGGGTAGGGCTGATCCAGTCCCCCTGCCATGGCGGCTACGGTTCCGCTGTCGAGGCTCGCGCGATGCGCTGCCGTATCGATGCCACGCGCAAGGCCGGAAACGACGACATAGCCTGCCTGGCCGCATTGGCGCGCAATTGTCGCGGCGAACTTGGCACCGCTGATAGACGCGTTGCGGGAGCCGACGATGCCGACGGCCGGCTGCGAGGAAACGGAGAGATTGCCTTTGGCTGCGAGCAACGGCGGAGCGCCGTCGATTTGCTTCAGCGCTTGGGGATAGTCCGGCTCGCCGATGCCGACGAACTGGGCGCCGAAGCGCCGCGCGGCCTCCAACTCCTTGTGCGCCTCGCTTTCCGTTGCAATCCGGATGGAGCGCGTGGCCCCACCACGCGCCGAGAGTTCGGGCAGGGCGGCCAAAGCCGTCTCTGCGGATCCGAAATGATTGATGAGGTCGCGAAAGGTTGCCGGCCCAACGTTGTCGGAGCGGATGAGACGCAGCCACGCGATGCGTTGGCGTTCCGTCAGCGCAATTCCTTTTGGCCTTGCGCTGCGAGCGTCCATTCTATCCCTTCGCCCCGATCTTGCTTTCCGTCCCGCTCATCAGGCGAGAGATGTTGGCCTTGTGCTTCCAGTAGGAGATCACGGTCATGATCGCCATAACGGCTGCAACCTTCTCGGCGCCCAGTATCCACAATGCAACCGGAATGACAAGCATTGCAACCAGTGCGGCAAGCGAGGAGTACCGGGTCGTGAAAGCGACAGCCAGCCAGACCACGGCGAAAGCCAGGACCATGATCGGCGCGACGCCGAGCAGCGTCCCGATGTAAGTGGCAACACCCTTGCCGCCCTTGAAGCCGATCCAGATCGGGAAGAGGTGACCGATGAAGGCGAAGAAACCCGCGATCAGCGCTGCTTCGTTGCCCAGGAAATAGCCGACGATCCAGGCTGCGGCCGATGCCTTCAGCGCATCGAGAAGGAGCGTTGCGGCTGCAAGCTTCTTGTTGCCCGTTCTGAGCACGTTGGTCGCGCCGATATTGCCAGACCCGATACTGCGGACGTCGCCAAGCCCGGCCGCTTTCGTCAGGATCAGGCCGAACGGGATGGAGCCGAGCAGGTAGCCGATAGCGGCCGCCGCCAACGCGATCGGTAGCGTGATCTGCCACGTCATGAGATTCGAGACCATGTTGCCTCCTGTGTGAGTATGTCTTGATTTAACCTGTGTGAGTATGTCTTGATTTAAATGGTGTGTACGCAGCGACCGGCGACGTAGGTCGCAACAGCGCGTCCGCTGAGGCGAGCGTCTTCGAACGGCGTGTTCTTCGAGCGGGAAAGAAGCATGTCCTTCGAGACAAGCCAAGGGTCATCGAGATCGATCAGCGTAATATCCGCCTTCGCGCCCGGCTTCAGCGTGCCGGCCTCGAGACCGAAGATCTGAGCAGGCCGCGTCGACATGGCATCGATCAGCCGCATCAGGCTGACCTGGCCGCTGTGATGTAGGCGCAGCGCAGCCGCGAGCATAGTTTCGAGACCGATCGCGCCGTCGGCTGCTTCGCCGAAGGGCAGGCGTTTCGTGTCGACGTCCTGCGGGTCGTGCGAGGAGACGATGATGTCGATCGCGCCGCGCGCCAGCGCATCGACCATCGCCACGCGGTCATCTTCGGACCGCAGCGGTGGATAGAGCTTGAAGAAGGTGCGGTACTCGCCGATGTCGTTTTCGTTCAGCGACAGATTGTTGATCGAGATGCCGCAGGTAACGCGCGCACCACGGCTGCGGGCAAGCTCGATCGCCTCGACCGATTCCGGGACGGAGATCATCGCGGCGTGGTAGTTGCCGCGCGTCAGCTTGGCGATACGCAGGTCACGTTCGAGCGGGATGAGCTCGGCTTCCTTCGGGATGCCGCCGAGACCGAGCCAGCTTGCAAACAGTCCCTCATGCATGACGCCGGTGGCGCCGAGATATTTGTCGCGCGTCTCGCACGAGATCACGGCGCCGAATTCACGCGCATAGGTCATGACGCGGCGCAGGACCTGCGTGTCGTGGACGCTCGAGCGGCCGTCGGTAAACGCGACGGCGCCGGCTTCCATCAGCATGCCGATCTCGGTCATTTCCTCGCCGGCAAGATGCTTCGTGATCGCAGCCGCCGGATAGACGTTGACGAGAGCATTGTCCTTCGCCGTCTTCTTGACGAACTCGACAAGCGCGATGTCGTCGATGACGGGATCGGTATCCGGCATCATGATGATCGACGTAACGCCGCCGGCCGCTGCCGCCCGACTCGCCGAAGCGATTGTTTCGCGATGCTCGGCGCCTGGCTCACCGATATGGACGCGGGCATCGATGAGGCCAGGCGTCGCGACGAGACCGCTGCAATCGCGGACTTCGACACCAGCGGGGCTTGCCTGGTTCTGTGCATCCGCGCCGGCCGCAACGATCAGGCCATCCCTGACGATGATGCTGCCGACTTCATCGAGATTGCGCGAGGGGTCGACGATGCGAACGTTCTTGAGGACGATCGAGTTCTTCATGCGCCGGCTCCTTCGGTGCGCGGACCCTGGTTCTGCGAGACCAGCAGCGTCTCCATCACGGCCATGCGCACTGCGACCCCCATTTCCACCTGTTCTGCAATCACGCTCTGCGGGCCGTCGGCAACCTCGGAGGAGATCTCGACGCCGCGGTTCATCGGGCCGGGATGCATGACAAGCGCGTCTTCCTTCGCCGCCTTCAGCGTTTCCGCGTCGAGCCCATAGAAGTGGTAGTATTCGCGCACCGACGGCACGAAGGCGCCGGACATGCGCTCGCGCTGCAGACGCAGCATCATCACCACGTCAGCATCCTTCAGACCTTCCTTCATGGAATGGAAGACCTCGACACCCATGTCGGCGATGCCTGATGGCAGCAGGGTCGCTGGCGCTACGACGCGCACGCGTGCGCCCATGGCGTTGAGCAACAGGATGTTCGAGCGCGCCACGCGCGAATGCAGCACGTCGCCGCAAATCGCGACGATGATGCGCGACAGCTTGCCCTTGGCGCGGCGGATTGTCAGCGCGTCGAGCAGCGCCTGCGTCGGATGCTCATGTTGGCCGTCGCCGGCGTTGACCACCGAGCAGGAAACCTTCTGTGCGAGCAGGGCGGCGGCACCTGCGCTGGAATGGCGGATCACGAGCACGTCGGGCCGCATCGCGTTCAGTGTCATCGCCGTATCGATCAGGGTCTCGCCCTTCTTCACCGAAGAATTGCCGACCGACATGTTCATGACGTCGGCGCCGAGGCGTTTGCCTGCGAGTTCGAAGGAAGCCTGCGTTCGCGTCGATGCCTCGAAGAACAGATTGATCTGAGTCAGGCCGCGAAGGGTCGACGTTTTCTTCTCCCTTTGCCGGCTGATCTTGACGGCCTCGTCGGCCTTGTCGAGGAGAAAGGTGATATCCTGCTCTGTGAGCCCTTTGATACCGATGAGGTGGCGGTGGGGAAAGAAGACCATGAACCTGCCTCTTGCTGTCGTCTGCGGGGTCTATAAAGAGTGAGCCGGGCGGCGGCAAGCTTGTGCTGTGGGCAAAGGCCCGTCTCCCCCTGCAATTTTGCCCGAATTCAACTATTGCAGAGGACAGGGAAATTGTAACTTCCGGTTTCCCTTTGCCTGCCTCTTGCACTAGAAGCGATTCATGACGCCCGCCGAAGAGAAACTTGCCGAACTGAACCAGCCGAGCCTGTGGTCCGGCATCAATGCCTACAGGTCCGATCCGCTGATCGTCGATCTGACAGGCACGCTGCCGCGCGGCATCCGCGATGACCTTGATAGCATGGGCCGATACGTGACCTCGCCGGAGGCGCAGGAACTGGCGCGCATGGCGAATCAGGGCGTGCCGCAACTGCGCACGCATGGTCCGCGTGGTGAGCGGCTGGATGTGGTCGAGTTCCACCCGGCCTGGCATGCGCTGATGCGCCGTTCGATGTCGTCGGGGCTGCATTCATCGGTCTGGGATCCGCAGGCGGATACCGAGGCGAAGAACCAGGCGCATAAGGTCAGGGCGGCACGCTTCTATCTGACGGCGCAGCTGGAATCCGGCCATCTTTGCCCACTGACGATGACCAGCGCTTCGGTCGCGGCGCTTTCGGCTTCGCCGGCCGTGCAGAAGGACTGGGCGCCGAAGATTCTCTCGCGCAAATACGATTCCACCAACAAGCCTGCCATGCAGAAGTCCGCCGTGACGATCGGCATGGGCATGACCGAGAAGCAGGGCGGCACGGACGTTCGCGCCAACACCACGACGGCCGAAAAGGTCAGTGAAGGCATCTACCGCCTGTCCGGCCATAAGTGGTTCATGTCTGCGCCGATGAGCGACGCCTTCGTGATGCTGGCGCAGACGAAAGATGGAATGGGCTGCTTCCTCGTTCCTCGGCTGCTGGAGGATGGCTCGGCGAACGGCCTTCACTTCCAGCGACTCAAGGACAAGGTGGGCAATCGCTCCAATGCCTCCTCCGAGGTCGAGTTCAACGATACGTTCGGCTTCCTGCTCGGCACGCCGGATGGCGGTATCCGCACAATTCTCGATATGGTGACATTGACGCGGCTCGACTGCGCGCTGGCATCCTCGGGCATCATGCGCGCGTCGCTGGCGGAAGCCGTGCATCACACCCGCGGCCGCAGCGTTTTCGGAAAGATGCTGGTGAGCCAGCCGATCATGACGCGTGTCCTGGCCGATATGGCCCTCGATGTGGCGGCTGCGACGGCGCTGTCCTTCCGCCTTGCCGATGCCTTTGACCGGGCACGCGGCAGCGCCGAAGAGGCCGCCTACGCCCGCGTCATGACGCCGGTCGCGAAATACTGGTGCTGCAAGATCGCGCCTGCGCTGATCTACGAAGCGATGGAGTGCATCGGCGGCAGCGGCTATATCGAGGAACGGCCTATCGCCCGCCACTACCGCGAAGCGCCCGTTAACGCGATCTGGGAAGGCTCGGGTAACGTCATGGCGCTCGACGTGCTGCGCATTCTGAACCGGGGCAAGGATCTCTTCGAGACCGTGTTTGCAGGGCTCGCGCGCGATCTCGGTCCGGCAGGCAAGAAGACGATCGACGTGCTTCGTGCCGCCATGGCGCTTTGCGAGCGCGACGAGGGTGCTGCGCGCCTGCTGGTCGAACAGCTGGCGCTCGCCGCCGGCGCCGCCGAGCTTTATCGCCTGGGGGCAGGGCGGATCGCCGACGCCTTCATCGAAACCCGCCTCGCAGGCGGCTGGCGCTCGACCTACGGCATGCTGGATTCACGCTTCGACGCCAGCTACATCGTCGATCTGCTCTATCCGCCGGCAAACTTATGACTGTGCTGCGTCCCGTCCGCGCCGGCGATCTCGAGCAGATTTATCAGATCTCGCTGGTGACGGGCGATGCCGGCAGCGACGCGACCAAATTGCATCGCGATGGCAAGCTGATCGGGCACATCTACTCCGCACCTTACGTCATGCTGAGCCCCGAAACTGCTTTCGTGGCAGAGGACTCCGAAGGCGTCGCCGGCTACATCGTCGGCGTGTTCGATACGGTTGCATTCGAACAGCGGCTTGAACGCGATTGGTGGCCGTCACTTCGTCAAGCCTACAGTGATCCACAGGGCGATCCCGAGAGCTGGGACGCCGATCAGAAACGCATAGCCGCGATCCACCATCCTTCTTCGGCGCCTGCTGCGCTCCTCGAAGCCTTTCCCGCGCACATCCACATGAACCTGCTGCCGCGTTTGCAGGGGCAGGGGATGGGCACGAAGCTCCTCGACCGATGGCTGAAGAATGCAAGGGAGGCCGGCGTCGAAGCCGTCCACCTCGGCGCCAATGCCAACAATTATGGCGCTCTGCGTTTTTGGGGCTCCCGCGGGTTCAGCCGACTTGGCCCGCCATTGGTCGACGCTTCCGACCGAACGGTCTGGTTCGGACAGAGGCTATAAGGACAGGCAGCTAAATGTCACCGTATGGTGACACTTTGAAATCGTTGCCGTCTTTCGCGAACTGTCCACAATCTTTGCAAGACTTGTCCGTTGCCGCTGATCTGTGGCGTTGTTACTCACCGCAAAGTGACAACTGGACCGAATCCCTCATGCTAAACGACCCCATGGTGCTTGCACCCGTTGCCGACGCAATCCGCGTCGAACCCGAAAAGCGCGTCCGCGACCGCGGCGCAACGGAAAAAGCGATCCTGAATGCGGCCAAGTCGTTGCTAGCGGAAGAAGGATTCCAGAATTTCGGCATCAACGCGGTCGCCCGCCGCGCCGGCTGCGACAAGCAGCTGATCTACCGCTATTACGGCGGCTTGAATGGCCTCGTGGAAGCGATCGGCGCCGATCTCGGCAATTGGGTCAAGGACCGCATTCCCGAGGATACTGGCGGCATGTTCCTTCTGACCTACGGCGACCTCATGGAGCGGCTGTCGCTGCTTTTCCTCGAAGCGTTGCGGGATGATCCGCTTGTTCGTCGAATCGTTGCCTGGGAAGTGTCCGAGAACACGGAGCAGGTGAGGCGGCTTTCCGAGGCGCGGTCAAAGGCCCTGGCAACCTGGCTCGATCGCATGCGTGGATCGCTGACGCCGCCGAAGGGTGTCGACGTTGTGGCCGTCAATGCGATTTTGATCGCGGCCATCCAGCATCTCGTTCTCTCCGCATCCGCTGGCGGCCAGTGTGCCGGACTGGCGCTGAAAACGGCGAAGGATTGGGATAAGGCCGCAACGGCTCTGAAACGCATCGTTCGCGGCGTCTACGGCTGAGGGCGGAGCCGGAGCACAGTCTTTCCACAGGCGTCCCGGTGCGCGTTAACCTTAGCAAATGGTTTACGTTGCGCCTTTCCGGTTAAGACGTCAGTTTGCCAGGCAGTCCAAAATGTTGGGTGTCTGGAACCATGGGAACTAAAATCGCGAGAGCCGCGTTTCTTGTTGCCGCGATGATGTTTTTCGCTGTGCTTGCGCTGGATATCGCTGTGCCGGCGCTGGTTTTGGGTTCGATGGCGTTGTCGATATGGGCGGTTTCCCACGAGGGGCTATCCATTCGAAGAGAACGAGAGACGACCGCATGAAGTGGTTCCTGATCTTCTGGGCCGGTCCCATTGTCTTCCTGGCGGGATGGTATTGGCTTTCCTATTACGACATGAATTTCGGCATCTATATGCTCAGCAGGCAGGTGCATGACCTGACCTTCGAGATTTACGGCAAGGTGCTCGGCATTCCGCCGGAAACCATTCCGCCGCTGGTCGCCCGCGCGATCGTCGTGGACAGTCTTGTAGTCTTCGCAATCATTGGGTTCCGCCGACGCAAGGCGATTGCCGCCTGGTGGCGTGCACGTCACGCGTCAAAATCGTCCGATGCCGTTCTGCCGAGCAGCGATAGCCTGTCTAGCGCTCCCTGAAGAATGAAGCTTGCCGCTGCCGAGTCGATCCGCTCGGCACGCTGCCTGCGTGATACGTCCATTTCGAGCAGCGCCCGCTCGGCAGCGACCGTCGAAAGCCGCTCGTCCCAGTAGACGAAAGGCAGATCGGTCTTCTGCTCCATGTTGCGCACGAAGGCTCGCGTCGCCTGAACGCGCGGTCCGGCCGATCCGTCCATATTGACAGGCAGGCCGATGACGAAGGCGGCGACCTTTTCCTTCGCGGCAAACTCCAGCAACGTCGTCGCATCGATCGTAAATTTCTCGCGCTTGATGACCGGCCGCGGCGTCGAAAAACGCCGACCGAGATCGGACATCGAAAGCCCGATCGTCTTCGTGCCGAGATCGAGACCGGCGATCGCCTGTCCCGGCTGCAACGCAGTTGCCAGTTCTTCGATCGTCAGCACCGTCATCGTCGTTTCATCCCCTCAAAAGAAATTGAAGCGGTGACGCTTTTCTTTGCGACCGCATCCGATATGTCCATAGCCAGCAAAACAGGCTTTTGCATCCGATAATCGAAGGAGACATTTTATGAAGATCACTTGGCTCGGTCACTCCGCTTTCCGCATCGAGATTGGGAAGGCGAAAATCCTGCTGGATCCGTTCCTCACGCACAATTCCTCCTTCTCCGGACAGAGCATCAAGGATGTCGCAAGCGGCGTCACCCATATCCTGCTGACCCACGGTCACGGCGATCATGTCGGCGACACCGTCGCGCTCGCCAAGGAGACCGGAGCGGTCGTTCTCGCCAACGCCGACCTTGCGTCGTGGCTGGGCTCGAAGGGGCTGACGAAGCTCGAAATGGGCAACACCGGCGGCACGATTTCGTTCGACGGTTTCTCGGCGACCTTTACCAACGCGCTGCATTCCTCCGCCCAGATCACCGAGGACGGCGTTTCGCATGCCCTCGGCAACGCCAACGGCCTGATGCTGCATTTCGACGAGGAAGCCTCCATCCTCGCCATGGGCGATACCGACATCTTCTCGGACATGGCGCTGATCAATGAACTGCACCAGCCGGATATCGGGCTGGTGCCGGTCGGCGACCGCTTCACGATGGGCGGCGCGGTCGCGGCGCTGGCCTGCCAGCGCTACTTCAACTTCAAGACGGCGATACCCTGCCATTACGGCACCTTCCCGATTATCGACCAGACGCCCGAGAAGTTTGTCTCTGGTATGGATGGATCGAAGACAACGGTAAAGACGCCGAAGCCCGGCGCGAGCCTTTCCTTCTAGGTTACGTCTGCAAAACCGCCCGATTTCGGCAGCGGAATTCTACGCAATCCGAAGGCCATGCCCGTTGCGCACGGCGGGCGTGGCCTTTATAGCGGGTAGGAAAAATCCTATCCGGAGAATACCATGTCCGTCGACTTTGCCACCGTTAAGCGCGTAGCGCGCCTTGCCCGTATTGCCGTCACCGAAGAAGAGGCAAATCGCATGGTGGGTGAGCTGAATGGTATTCTCGGCTTCGTCGAGCAGCTCTCCGAAGTCGACGTCGAGGGCGTCGAGGCCATGACCTCGGTCACCCCGATGGAAATGAAGAAGCGCACGGATGACGTGACCGACGGCAACAAGGCCGCCGATATCGTTTCGAACGCGCCTGTCACCGATCAGAATTTCTTCCTGGTACCCAAAGTCGTCGAATAAGGCATTAGCCGCTTTCCGACCTCCGTTGCCATTCCAGATTTGAAGCGAATTATCATGAGCGAACTCACCAGCCTGACCATTGCCGAAGCCCGCAAGAAGCTGCGTGCCAAGGAGATCAAAGCGACCGAATTGACCGAGGCCTACATCTCGGCGATCGAAGCGGCCAACGAAAAGCTCAACGCCTATATCAAGGTCACGCCCGAGAAGGCGCTGCAGATGGCCGAAGCCTCCGATGCGCGTCTCGCCGGCGGCAAGGGCGGTGAGCTCGAAGGCATCCCGCTCGGTATCAAGGACCTGTTCGCCACCGAAGGCATCCATACACAGGCTTGCAGCCACATCCTTGACGGTTTCAAGCCGCACTACGAGTCGACAGTCACCCAGAATCTGTGGGACGATGGCGCCGTCATGCTCGGCAAGCTCAACATGGACGAGTTCGCCATGGGCTCTTCCAACGAGACCTCCTACTACGGCGCGGTGATTAACCCCTGGCGCTCGGGCGGATCCAACCAGCAATTGGTGCCGGGCGGCTCGTCCGGCGGTTCCGCTGCCGCAGTTGCGGCCCACCTCTGCGCCGGTGCCACGGCAACCGATACCGGCGGCTCGATCCGCCAGCCTGCTGCCTTCACCGGCACTGTTGGAATCAAGCCGACCTACGGCCGCTGCTCGCGTTGGGGCACGGTAGCCTTCGCGTCCTCGCTCGATCAGGCCGGCCCGATCGCGCGCGATGTGCGCGATGCCGCGATCCTCTTGAAGTCGATGGCGTCTGTCGACGCGAAGGACACGACTTCTGTCGACCTGCCGGTCCCGGACTACGAGGCTGCACTCGGCCAGTCGCTGAAGGGCATGAAAATCGGTATTCCGAACGAATACCGCGTCGATGGCATGCCTGAGGAAATCGAAACGCTCTGGCAGCAGGGCATTGCCTGGCTGAAGGATGCCGGCGCCGAGATCGTCAACATCTCGCTGCCGCATACGAAGTACGCCCTGCCGGCCTATTACATCGTCGCTCCGGCGGAAGCCTCCTCGAACCTTGCCCGCTACGACGGCGTCCGCTACGGCCTGCGGGTCGATGGCAAGGACATCGTCGACATGTACGAAAAGACGCGTGCTGCCGGCTTCGGCAAGGAAGTCAAGCGCCGCATCATGATCGGCACCTACGTTCTGTCCGCAGGCTACTACGACGCCTACTACATCAAGGCCCAGAAGGTTCGCACGCTGATCAAGCGCGACTTCGAACTGGCGTTCAACGCCGGCGTCGATGCGATCCTGACGCCCGCGACTCCGTCGTCGGCCTTCGGCGTCGCCGACGAGAACCTCGCCTCGGATCCGGTCAAGATGTACCTCAACGACATCTTCACCGTGACGGTGAACATGGCCGGGCTGCCGGGTATTGCCGTTCCTGCGGGCCTGGATCACAGCGGCCTGCCGCTCGGTCTGCAGCTGATCGGCAAGCCCTTCGACGAAGAGACGCTGTTCAAGACGGCGCACGTAATCGAGCAGGCGGCAGGCAAGTTCACGCCCGCCAAGTGGTGGTAAGCGAGCTTACAATCCGGAGAATGACCGTCGCCGACCATCACATGGTCGGCGAAGTCGGTTTCGCGGCATGGAAATCCAGCAGTGCCGAAGAGGCCGGCTTCAGCCAGGCACACGTCATCGAACGTGCTCGCAATGCATTCTTCGATTACCCTGTTGCTGCAAAAGGCGATGTCGTCGTCGCTGAACTTGAAGGCAGGGTGGTCGGTTGGGGCGCTCGAGAAAACGAGCCCGATTACATATCGGATATCTGGATTGATCCGATCCACCAAGGCCGTGGTATCGGCTCCGCCCTTGTTCGTCATTTCCTTGCATGCATTATTGCCGACGGGTTCAACTTCGCAAAAATTGACACGCGAGCTAGCAATGTGGGCGCGATCCGACTTTATGAGCGGGCCGGCTTCTCAATCGTTTGGCGTGGCGAGAGGTTCGATGCGGGACTCGGAATTTCGCTCGAAAAGGTGCATATGGAGCGGCACTTCGGCTAAGCCGCAATCTCGGGAGGGGCTTATGTCCAAACAGGATCTGACTGATATGATCGAGGCGCTCGATCGCCTCGCAGCGGTGGGGTTCGTCATGGGCGCGGAGTGGCAGGCGGTGCACGAGATCTGCCAAGCGCATGAGGGCGAGGTGCCTTTCGACTGGGGACATGCGATCTGCCATCGAATCGAAGGCGACGACTGGAATGCTGACTATTGGTACCGCCGCGCTGGAAAACGCCGCGGGACCGGCACCATGGCCGAGGAATGGTCGGTGATGAAGGCAGCGCTTGCAGCCTTTCGGTGAAGCCGCGCGCCGGGACAGCGCGCGGCTGAATGTCAAAGGCTACCTGTTATCCTGCTCCGCTCTCACGAGAACCAGTCCTCGCTCGGTAATCCGATAGGGCTTCCCGCCCGAGGATTTGATCGCCCGCTTCTGCTTCAATTTGCGAAACAACTCGAGGCCAAAGCCGGGATAGACCCAGCCGTCGCGCGTGAAACACTTCACTGTCTCGATTTTCCTGTTGTCGTCGCGTTCGATTTCAATGCGGCCGCCCTGGGCCAATAGGTGCAGGATGCGCTGCTCCGTGCGTGAAATATCCATGGATATGTCGATCCGGTATGGCGCCGACTAGGCGCGTAAAAACGATCTGGCGTCCCGGGGGACGTCATGGCTTCGCTTTTTTCGGGCCCATGCGCGCAGAAAGCCTGCGGGCAGGGCCTCTACCGGGTCTCAGAGGATGAGTTCAACATGCGGCCTTGATACCGGCTGGACGGCATTCCGTCAAGTTTTGCAACCGGTGGAGGATCTTTGCACCGTGCCTCGCGCTCGAAACATGAGGCTTGGATAACCGGGTGATTCGGTGCTTTACTCAGCGCAACGTCGGAGGTGCCGTTGATCCACATTCGCAATGCCCGGGAAGGCGAAGCGGAGCTTTTGAGCGAGATCGGAGTAAGGGCCTGGCAGAAGGCGATGGCATCCATCGGTGAAGGAGATGCCATGGTCGATGCCGCGCGAAGCGCGTTCTTCAACTTCGTTGCGGGGAGCTGGATCACCGTCACCGTCGTCGAATGGAACGGGCATGCGGCAGGATGGGCGGCGCGCGAAATGCTCGACGAGAAGATCTCGGACTTCTGGATCGATCCTGCCTTCACCGGTCACGGTCTTGGGACCGCACTCTTGCAGGATATCGAGAAAGACATAGCCGAGCAGGGCTTCGATACGGCAATGATGCAGACGCACTCGGGCAACTCCGAAGCGATCGGCTTTTTCCTGAAGCGTGGGTACGCAATTCATTGGCTATCGATTGCCTACAATCCCAAGCTCGATCGCGATGTCCCGTCGGTCGGATTGTCAAAGTCACTGGAATCCGGGGCCGACGGCACCTACGGCCTGCTTTAAAACGGGCCTTCCAGGGTGAAGTAGCTGAGAGCGCTCGATAGCAAGAGCGCCGCCACCATCACATGCAACATGACGATAGCCCTCAGGAACGACCGGAACGGTTCCTTCTGCGTTTTGTGCCGAAGAAGCCTTTGCGCACAAACAGCCCCCACGCTGCCACCGATGAAAGCGAGCGTGAGCAAGGTCCTCTCACTGATCCGGCGCCGACGATAGCGGGCAGCCTGCTTGTCGAGGAAGTAGATCGAGAACACGAAGGCATTCAACGCCACGAAGAGCCCGGTGATCTTGAGAATATCAATCGCTGTCATTCAAATCACGCTAGAGCCATTGCGTTAACATGCACCAAACCGCCCGGCTTGCTGCGACGCACAGCCGAAAGCCTTGCACCCGCAGGCCATTTCCGTTACCTCACCAGTTGAAAAGAACAGCCTTAAAAAGAGCATCCCAATGACCATTGTCGACGTTCGCACGCCTGATCCGAAACGCTTCATTCCCGGCGCCACTGGCGACTGGGAAGTCATCATCGGCATGGAAGTCCATGCGCAGGTGCTGTCGAACTCGAAGCTGTTCTCGGGTGCAGCAACGGAATTCGGCAAGCCGCAAAATTCCAACGTCTCGCTCGTCGACGCGGCCATGCCCGGCATGCTGCCTGTCATCAACGAGGAATGCGTCAGGCAGGCCGTCCGCACGGGCCTTGGTCTCAAGGCGCAGATCAACAAGCGCTCGATCTTCGACCGCAAGAACTACTTCTATCCTGATCTGCCACAGGGCTACCAGATCTCGCAGTTCAAGGACCCGATCGTTGGCGAGGGCAAGATCATCATCTCGCTCGGCCCGGATCGTCAGGGCCAGTTCGAGGACATCGAGATCGGCATCGAGCGCCTGCATCTGGAGCAGGACGCCGGCAAGTCGCTGCATGACCAGCACGCCACTATGTCCTATGTCGACTTGAACCGTTCGGGCGTCGCCCTGATGGAAATCGTTTCCAAGCCTGACATGCGCTCCTCGGACGAGGCCAAGGCCTATATGACGAAGCTGCGCTCGATCGTGCGCTACCTCGGCACCTGCGACGGCAACATGGACGAAGGCTCCATGCGCGCCGACGTCAACGTCTCCGTCCGTCGCCCGGGTGAAGGTTTCGGCACGCGTTGCGAAATCAAGAACGTCAACTCCATCCGCTTCATCGGTCAGGCGATCGAATACGAGGCCCGGCGCCAGATCGGTATCCTCGAAGACGGCGGTGCGATCGAGCAGGAAACCCGTCTCTTCGACCCGAACAAGGGTGAAACGCGTTCGATGCGCTCCAAGGAAGACGCACACGACTACCGCTACTTCCCGGATCCGGATCTTCTACCGCTCGAATTCGACGATGCCTTCGTCAAGGCTCTCGAAGTCGACCTGCCGGAACTGCCCGACGACAAGAAGGAGCGCTTCGTGCGCGAACTCGGGCTCTCGATCTACGACGCTTCCGTTCTGGTCTCGGAGAAGGCGATCGCCGACTATTTCGAAGCCGTCGCCGAAGGCCGCGATGGCAAGGCAGCCGCCAACTGGGTCATCAACGACCTGCTCGGCGCCTTGAATCGTACCGGCAAGAGCATCGAGGAGACTTCTGTTTCGCCGGCTCAGCTTGGGTCGATCATTGACCTGATCAAGGCGGAGACTATCTCAGGGAAGATCGCAAAGGACCTGTTCGAAATCGTGCTGAACGAGGGCGGCGATCCTGCCGAGATCGTCGAAGCGCGCGGCATGAAGCAGGTGACCGATACCGGCGCGATCGAACGTGCGGTCGACGAGATCATCGCGGCCAATCCGGATCAGGTCGCAAAGGTCCAGGCCAAGCCGACGCTTGCCGGCTGGTTTGTCGGTCAGGTGATGAAGGCGACCGGCGGCAAGGCAAACCCGCAGGCCGTTCAGGCCCTGGTAAAGGCAAAGCTCGGCATCGAGGAGTAAGGTCGTGTATTTCGTGCGCACCGCCAGCGAGCGTGATCTCAGCAGGATCCGCACCTTGCTGGATGAAGGATTTCGCGCGACCTACGCTGGCCTCTACGGCGAAAACAAGGTGAGCGAACTCATCGAGCGCCTCTTTTCGCCGGCGGCGTTGCAGACGAGACTGGCAAAGAAGAATGCCGAGTTCCTTGTCGCGGACAATGGGAAGAACATTGGCGGCATCGGTTATGCCGCCATGTCGGATGAAATGACGAAGACCGTCATGCTTCATCTGCTCTATGTCCGGCCCCCGCTACACCGCCAGGGCATTGGGCGCGAGATCTTTGCCGAGCTGGAAACCTGTTTTCCCGACGCCGAGATCATGCGCCTTGAGGTCGAGCCACGGAACACGACGGCAATCGCCTTCTATCACGCCCACGGCTTCGAAGATGTCGGCCGCAATGAAAACGACGGACCGGGGCAATCCGGCATCCCGACGCTGATCCTCGAAAAGCCTCTCGAACAGCAGTAGGTCGCACCCCCTCATGAACGAGATCACCATTCGCGAGGCGCGGAGCGCCGACATCGCCGCGCTCGTCGCCATCTTTGCTGCCGATGAACTCGGCGGTCATGGTGATACGACAACACCGGAGGCGTTCGGCGACTACCTCAAGGCTTTCGACCGGATCGTCTCCTCGCGGGACCAGACGCTTTACGTTGCCGAACGCGACGGGCAGGCCGTCGGAACCTTTCAAACGATGATCGTGACGTCCCTGGTCGGGCGCGGCTCGTCGTCGATGATTATCGAGGCGGTGCAGACGCGCAGCGATATGCGGGGGCAGGGTATCGGCTCGCAGATGATCGAATTCGCCATCGCGGAGGCAAAACGTCGCGGCTTGCGCCTCGTTCAACTGACCTCGAACGCCGGTCGCAAGGATGCACACCGTTTTTACGAGCGCCTTGGCTTCAAGCAATCGCATCTCGGCTTCAAGATGGCCCTGAAATGAGCCTGTGTGGCTTTGGAATCACTGGACAATGCGCCTCGCTAGCGGCATAAGCGAGGGATCAAATTCTGGTCCCGCTCGCCGTTTGGCAAGCTCAAGGAAAAGACATGAAGAATCTCCTCGTGCAAATCTTCACCTGGTGGAACGGTCAGACGATCGGTACGCGTTTCGCGACCTGGCGTTTTGGCAAGCGCGTCGGTGAAGACGAATTGGGTAACGTTTATTACGAAGGCGGCACGTCGTCCTATGGCCTGCCGAGGCGTTGGGTGATCTACAAGGGCTATGCGGAAGCCTCCGCAATTCCGCCCGGCTGGCATGGCTGGATGCATCACCGCACGAACGTTCCGCCGACCCAGGAGAACTACGTAGCCAAGGAATGGCAGAAGCCGCACCGGGCGAACCCGACCGGTTCGCCGCAGGCATATCGCCCGCCCGGTTCGCTGGTCGTTCCAGGTGAGCGTCCGCGTGTTACCGGCGACTATGACGCCTGGACGCCCGGCAACTGAGCGGTTGCCGCCGGCCCCGCTTTTAGCCACAATTGACCATTACCCGCAGAATGGCCGCATCAATTGCGGCCTTCGATTTTAAGATGCTGTGGAGACGGGCAGACATGAAGCTTTTCACGCGGAACCAGCTCCTGCGTGCCGCCGGGCTTTCCCTGGTGCTTGGCTCGACCCTTCTCCCTCAGGCTGCCTCCGCTGCCCGCATCGAGAATTCGGTTGCCGTTTTCTCCGGTCTCGACAAAATCACCGGCCGCATTACGACCTTCGACGTCTATGTTAATGAGACCGTGCAGTTCGGCGCGCTGCAGGTTACTCCGAAGGCCTGCTACTCGCGTGACCAGGCCGAAGCGCAGAAAATCGACGGTTTTGTGGAAGTTGACGAGATCACGCTAGACCGCAAGATCCGCCGTATCTTCACGGGATGGATGTTTGCCGACAGCCCGGGTCTCAACGCCGTCGAGCATCCGATCTATGACGTCTGGCTGAAGGACTGCAAGCAGAACTCTGACGTTCCTGCGCCCGATAAGGCAGCCAACTAGGTCCTAGAATTCAAGGTGCGGCGATTCCATCGCTGCTGCAAGGAGATGGGCATACTCATCCTTCGGAACATCGACCGCTCCGAATGTCTTCAGGTGCTCGGTCGTGAACTGAGTATCCAGCAGGGTGAAGCCCTTGGCGCGCAGTCGCTCCACAAGATGAACGAGACAGATCTTCGAAGCGTCCGTCCGCCGCGAGAACATGCTTTCGCCGAAGAATGCCGAGCCGAGCGACACCCCGTATAGGCCGCCGACAAGCTCATCGCCGTCCCAGGCCTCGACTGTGTGGGCGTGTCCTATGCGATGCAGGGTGGAATACAGCGTTCTGATCGTTTGATTGATCCACGTGCTCGGCCTGTCTCCGGTCTCTGCCGCACAGGCTGCAATGACCGCATCGAAATCGAAGTTGAAGCGGATGTCGAACGGCTTGCGCCGGATGGTCTTGGCGAGGCTTCTTGAAACGTGGAATTCATCGAGCGGGAGCACGCCGCGAAGATCAGGCTCGACCCAGAATATCTCCGGGTCGTCAGCCGACTCGGCCATTGGAAACAGGCCGATGGAGTAGGCGCGCAGGAGAATTTCCGGTGTTATGCCTGGAGACTTCCTGCGCGATCCTGCCATTCTCTGTTACGCCGGTTTCTTGGCCAGATAGTTTTCCAGCCAGTGGATGTCATATTCGCCGTTGGCGATGTCCTGATTGTCCACCAGATCCTGAAACAACGGAAGCGTGGTCTTGATGCCGTCGACGACAAATTCGTCGAGCGCACGGCGCAGACGCATCATGCATTCAACGCGCGTACGGCCGAATACGATGAGCTTGCCGATGAGGCTGTCGTAGTAGGGGGGGATCTTGTAGCCCTGATAGGCACCGCTATCGACGCGGACGCCGAGGCCTCCCGGTGCATGGAAGTGCGTGATCGTGCCTGGCGAAGGCACAAAGGTTCGTGCGTCCTCTGCATTGATGCGGCATTCGATGGCATGGCCGTGGAAGTTGATGTCTTCCTGCTTGACGGAAAGCCCACCGCCGGATGCGACGCGGATCTGCTCATGAACGAGGTCAATGCCGGTGATCGCTTCGGTGATCGGGTGCTCGACCTGCAGGCGGGTGTTCATTTCGATGAAATAGAACTCGCCGTTCTCGTACAGGAATTCGATGGTGCCGGCACCACGGTACTTCAGCTTCTTCATCGCGTCGGCGCAGACTTGGCCGATCTTCATGCGCTGTTCGACGTTGAGGGCAGGGGAGTTCGCTTCTTCCCATACCTTCTGGTGGCGACGCTGCAGCGAGCAGTCGCGTTCACCGAGATGGATTGCGTTGCCCTCGCCATCGCCGAACACCTGGATTTCGATGTGGCGCGGCTTGCCGAGATACTTTTCCATGTAGACGGCATCGTTGCCGAAAGCGGCTGCCGCTTCGGTACGGGCCGTCGACCACGCTTCGATCAGATCGTCAGCGCTCTTGGCGACCTTCATACCGCGTCCGCCGCCGCCGGCGGTGGCTTTGATCAGCACCGGATAGCCGATTTCGGCTGCGGTCCGCAGCGCGTCTTCCTCGGTCTTCACTTCGCCATCCGAGCCCGGAACGACGGGGATGCCGAGTTCCTGCGCCGTCGTCTTGGCGGTGATCTTGTCACCCATGATGCGGATGTGTTCCGCAGTCGGTCCGATGAAGGTGATGCCGTGCGCTTCGAGGATCTCCGCGAACTTGGCGTTTTCGGAGAGGAAGCCGTAACCCGGATGCACCGCATCGGCGCCGGTGATCTCGCAGGCGGCCACGATCTGATGAATGTTCAGATAGCTTTCGCGCGAGGGCGGAGGGCCAATGCAGACGCTTTCGTCGGCCAGGCGCACATGCATGGCATCGGCATCGGCGGTCGAGTGGACCACGACGCAGGGAATGCCGAGTTCCTTGCAGGCACGCAGAACGCGAAGCGCAATTTCCCCGCGATTGGCGATGAGGATTTTCGAGACCATGACGCTCGCCTTATTCGATGACGACGAGGGCTTGGCCGTATTCGACGGGGCTTCCGTCCTCGACGAGGATTTCGGTGACCTTGCCGGATTTCGGCGAAGGGATCTGGTT
This sequence comes from Rhizobium cauense, assembly GCF_019511525.1. Classification (GTDB taxonomy): domain Bacteria; phylum Pseudomonadota; class Alphaproteobacteria; order Rhizobiales; family Rhizobiaceae; genus Rhizobium; species Rhizobium cauense. The sequence continues at coordinate 448,259 of NZ_JAEUAT010000002.1, forward strand.
CATGGTCTTCATCGCTTCGATGATGATCAGCGTCTGGCCTTCCTTGACCGTGGCGCCGAGTTCGATGAAGGGACGCGCACCCGGAGCCGGCGCCATGTAGACCGTGCCGACCATCGGAGCGCTGACAGTGTTCGCAGGGTTACGCGCGGGAGCCGCAGGCGCTGCTGCGGCCGGCGCTGCTGCAGCGATCGGGGCCTGCGCGGCTGCAAATGCGGGCGCAGCCATCGGAGCCTGAATGTACTGGGTGTTGCCGGCGCGCGAAACGCGGATGCGCAGATCGTCCTGCTCGACTTCGATTTCCGTGAGATCCGTGTCGTTGAGGATGTTCGCGAGGTCGCGGATCAGCGCCTGGTCGATACCGTTTTTCTTCTCAGCCATGAGTGTTTGCCCTGTCTTCTTTTTATGCCGTAAGATTCTTCAGCGCCTGCAGCGCCAGAATATAGCTGTAAGGCCCGAAGCCGCAGATGACGCCCTTCACCGCTGGCGCAATCATCGACTTGTGGCGGAATTCTTCCCGCGCGTGAACGTTGGAGATATGGAGCTCTATCACCGGAATGGAAATAGCGCGAATTGCATCGTGGAGCGCGACCGACGTATGCGTGTAGGCGCCAGCGTTGATCGCAACGCCAACCGCCTTGTCGTTCGCCTCATGAAACCAGTCGACGAGCGTGCCTTCGTGATTGCTCTGGCGAAAATCGATGTCGAAGCCGAGCTCTCGCCCTGCGGTCTTGCAGTCTGCCTCGATATCCTGAAGCGTCTTGCCGCCATAGATGCCGGGCTCTCTTTTGCCGAGCATGTTGAGGTTGGGCCCGTTCAGGACGAAAATCGTTTGCGTCATCGAATGTTCCAATAGATGCGAGACGGCAACCTATAGACTCCCAGCCGGCCTAATGAAAGCCCTTTGGGAAGTGCAGCCCGAATCGCGCCATATTTGTCCACATGGCTGAAACACTTCGATTTTGGCGATTTGATGGGCGCCGTATCAGCAGCTTGTCTTGCCGCAGGCGCGCATGTTCTTGACCTTGGCCTCAAGGTCATCGAAACCAACCGCACCTTGAACAAGCTCATTGCCAATCACATAGGACGGCGTGCCGGTGATGCCTAGGCTCTGGGCAAGCTGATATGTCTCCTTAACGGAGGCATCGCTGGAGCTCTTTGCCATCTCCTCACGGATCTGCTTTTCGCTGACGCCAAGCGTCTCTGCGACTTCAATGGCGCTCGCTTCGTCGGCGCGGCCGTCGCTGCTGAGAAGCGCGATATGGAACTCGCTGTATTTCTGCGGCGCCAGCTTGCGGAATGCGTCGGAGACCTTGTGCGCAGCAACCGATTCCGGCCCAAGGATCGGGAATTCCTTGAGTACGAAGCGGACATTCTTGTCCTTTTCGAGCATGGTCTGCATGTCGGAAAGCGCGTGCCGGCAATAGCCGCAATTGTAGTCGAAGAACTCGACGATCGTAATGTCACCCTTGGGGTTGCCGATCGTCACGTCATACTTCGAATCGAAGATCGTCGACTTGTTGTCAGCAATGACTGCGTTGGCTTTGACGAGTCGCGCCTGCTCCTGCTTCTTCTGCAGGGCGTCCTGAACATCCAGCATGATCTCCGGATTTTCGATCAAGTACTGCTTGATGAACTCGCCGAACTCCTTCTTCTGCGCGTCATCAAGCGCCGCGGCCGGAGAGGCTGTCGCGACGGAGGCGGTCAGCGCTAGCGCCGTGAAGATTTTCGGAAGTATGGCCATTATATCCTCATCATCAGCAGTTTTAAGCTCGGTGTCGGCCGCCAGGTAACACTGCTCGGTTAACGGCGGCACTCCCATGTCGCCAAATTACGGTGCGCCCGGTCGTCTTCAAACAGGAATTTTCGTATCCGCTGTTGAATCGCGGGATTGTGATGATCGGATTATTGCGGCAATTGTCTGTCCGCAGTCAAAGTTAGAGAGAAGCGAACTTGTTTTCCATTTCCCAGCGCAGCGAAGTCGAACCGTTCCACGCCATGGACGTCCTGGCTGAGGCGACGAAGCGGCGAGCGAGCGGTCATCCCGTCATCTCGATGGCGGTCGGACAGCCATCTCACCCCGCACCGCGGGCAGCGTTGGATGCAGCGCAGGCGGCGCTTGTGCACGGCAAGATCGGCTACACGGACGCGCTTGGAACTGTGCGGCTGAGGAATGCGCTTGCCGGGCATTATCGCGACCGTCACGGGCTGGAAATCGATCCCACGCGTATCGCGATAACCACTGGTTCTTCGGCCGGCTTCAATCTCGCTTTTCTCTCGCTGTTCGATGCAGGTGACGCGGTTGCTATCGCCCGGCCGGGATATCCCGCCTACCGCAACATCCTTGGCGCGCTAGGGCTGAAGGTGATCGAGGTACCGGTAACGGCCGAGACGCATTTCACGTTGACGCCCGAGAGCCTTGAGGCTGCCCAAACGGCAAACAACGTGAGGCTGAAGGGCGTTCTCCTCGCGAGCCCCGCCAACCCGACAGGCACAGTGACAGGGCGCCAAGGCTTGAAGGTATTGGCAGACTATTGCGCGGCCAATTCGATCGCGTTCATTTCAGACGAGATCTATCACGGACTGACCTTTGCCGGAGAGGAGACGAGCGTTCTTGAATTGACCGACGAGGCGATCGTCATCAACTCCTTCTCCAAATACTATTGCATGACCGGCTGGCGCATCGGTTGGATGGTGCTGCCCGAGCGGCTGGTGCGCCCGATCGAGCGTGTTGCGCAAAGCCTCTACATCTCGCCCCCTGAACTCTCGCAGATCGCCGCGACGGCAGCGCTCGGCGCCGCAGCGGAACTCGATGTCTACAAGGCAAGCTACGCGGCAAACCGTGAGTTTTTGCTGAAGCGCCTGCCCGAGATCGGTCTGTCCATCGCCTCGCCGATGGATGGCGCCTTCTATGCCTATGTCGATGTTACTCGCTTTACCAACGACAGTATGTCGTTCGCCAAGCGGATGCTGGCGGAGATTAACGTCGCCGCGACGCCGGGCCTGGATTTCGACCCACAGGAAGGCCACCGGTCGATGCGCATGTCTTACGCCGGCTCGCAAGCGGAGATCGTCGAAGCGGTCGAGCGCATCGCGGGATGGCTGAAATAAGTCCACGTCGCAAGAGAAGCTTGCGGGGATTTTCTAAATCAACTTCTTAGCAGTTTTCCGGCGCTCGCAAGTCGCTCGACCTTGAGTACTTACTGCACCGGTCTGCAATTCTCCCGGTCAAGCTGTGAGACCAGCGACAGGATTGTTTCGGAAACCGGCGTCGGCGTTGCCGTTAGTCGACCCAGCGAAACCACCATTCCCACCAGCGGCGTGATTTCCAGCGACTTGCCTGCGAGAAGGTCCTGCAGCATCGACGTACGAACCGGCCCGATCTGCTGTGCCTGCTCGAGGCGCTGTTCGACCGACATGCCGACATTTGCGCCGAGTGCCTCTCCGACAGCCTTTACCTCCTTCATGACCTTGCCGATCTGATCGGTTATCGCTGCATCCGCCATGAGATCCGACATCAGTGAGCGCGTCAGCGCGCTGATCGGGTTAAAGGACGCGTTGCCCATCAGCTTGCTCCAGATGTCGTCGCGGATGCGGCTGGAGAGCTTCACGCCGATATCGGCGCGCTGCAGCAATGCTTCGATGCTTCGCAAGTCGGCACTGATCTCGCCGGAGGGCTCGCCGAGGATAAAATGGCCCTTGTTGCTGAGCTTGATTTCACCTGGCTTGCTGACTTCGGCACCCTGATGGGCGACGCATCCGATCACGCGCTGCGGGCCGACAAGGCGCCAAAGTCGACCACCCTCGTCGAGTTCGTCGAATTGCAGCTCTGCATGTCCACTGTCGCGATCGCGATGGAAATACCACCACGGAATTCCGTTCAGAATCATCAGGACACGTGTGCCATCCTTCAATAGATGGCCAATTCCTTCTGCTGCTGCGCCAAGCTGATGGCCCTTCAGTCCGGTGATGACGAGGTCCTGTGGGGGCAGTTCGCTCGGATCGTCCGTGGCTGCTACGGACACGTGGAGAGGAGCGGCGGCACCCGCTTCAACAAGGCGCAACCCATCGCTTCTGATCGCAGCGAGATGAGCGCCACGCGCCACGACGGAGACCTTGGCTTCTGCTCCGAGTGACGACGCAAGCTTGGTCGCAATGGCGCCGCCGAGTGCGCCGGCGCCAAAGATGCAGATGTTCTTGAAGGGCATACGATGATCTTTCCGCGATTGGTGGTCGCGCTGAACTTAGGTCATCCGTCCCTTAAGGCGAGTGATATTTTTGAAACCGGCCAGAGCGTTAATGACTGGAGCGCGGAACGAGCTCGTTGCGACGAAGCTCGTCGATTGCTGCGACCGCATCTTCCGCTGACCAACCCGCGCGGATTGCTGCGGCGATCATCCGGACCTCGGCCTCCTCTTCTATCTTTAAGAATAGCGGCTCCAGCGCCTCTTGGGCCGTAAGGATATGGTCGTTGGGAGGGGTAACTGACGGGCGGGTGGCGAGCGTAGGCATCTGCGCGGTACTCCTCTCTCTGGCAGGGGATGATTCCTAAAAATGCACGAGCGCAAAAAAGGTTCCGGATAAAGTTTCAAGAACGCTTCATCTTGTTCTTTCGCCCCGCCTCTGCCTTGTTGCGCGACTAGGCTGATGCACGATTCGGTTCCCGGTACGCGGCGGAGCCATGACAAACGCACGAAGGAGATTGCGATGACGAACGCCAAGAACGGGATTTCCGAAATGCGGCCCAGAATTACAGTAATTGGTGTCGGCGGCGGCGGTGGCAATGCCATCAACAACATGATTGCGGAAAATCTTGAAGGCGTCGATTTTATCGCGGCCAATACCGACGCGCAGGTGCTTGCGACATCTAAGGCATCGCGCCGTATCCAGCTTGGCGCACATGTGACCGAGGGACTGGGCGCCGGTTCACTGCCGGAAGTGGGGCGCGCGGCCGCCGAAGAATCCATCGATGAGATCATGGATCATCTGGCGGGCTCGCATATGTGCTTTGTCACGGCAGGCATGGGTGGGGGAACCGGTACGGGCGCGGCACCTGTTATTGCTCAGGCTGCCCGCAACGCCGGCATCCTGACGGTCGGCGTCGTGACGAAGCCCTTCACCTTCGAAGGCAATCGCCGCATGAAGATGGCCGATCTCGGCATCGAGGCGCTCCGCGAAGCAGCCGATACGGTGATCGTCATCCCGAACCAGAACCTCTTCCGTATCGCCGATGCAAAGACGACCTTCGCGGATGCCTTCATGACTGCAGACCGCGTGCTGTATGCCGGTGTCGGCTGCATCACCGATCTGATCGTCAAGGAAGGTCTCATCAACCTCGACTTCGCGGACGTGAAATCCGTCATGCGCGGCATGGGGCGGGCGATGATGGGGACGGGTGAAGCTTCGGGCGAGGGACGCGCGATGAAAGCGGCGGAGGCTGCGATCGCCAACCCGCTGCTTGACGATATCTCCATGAAGGGCGCGCGGGGCGTTCTTATTTCCATCTCGGGTGGGTCGGACATGACGCTTTTCGAGGTTGACGAGGCGGCCAGCCGTATTCGTGACGAAGTGCAGGACGAGGCGGACATCGTTGTCGGAGCGATCTTTGACCGCAACCTCGACGGCAAGTTCCGCGTTTCGGTCGTGGCAACGGGTCTTGACGGCGCAAGCGCCGGGACACAGCCTCGCCAAGGCGTGGCGCTCGGTCAGGACATGCAGACGCGTACACTGCAATAGGCTTCCGACAGTCTGCGCGTCCGCGAGATGCGCAGACTTACCGGATCTCAGCCGTTTCGATGTCGCCTTGTGCTTGCGAATGCCGTATTGCACAGTTGGTATCGTGAAGGAACATCGAATGGCGAAGATTGCCTACATTGTCGCTGGCCTGCTCATCCTAGTTGGGCTCGTTTGGATGGGGCAGGGCAGCGGTTACTTTCCCTATCCTGCCGAAAGCTTCATGATCGACCAGACACGCTGGATCTATTGGGGCGCACTGATGGCGGTCGCCGGGATCGTTGTGATTGTGGTGATGCGAAGAAGCCGGAATCGGCCCCGCTGAAGGCTGCGACTCCCAGCTGATCTGCGGCCCACCCGCCCGGTGGAGCGGTCATTGTACTCCAAGCCTAGCCCAGTATGGACGCTCTCACTCCCAGAGTCATATTGCCGATGTCTCTTGTCGGTGACTTTCGGGCGCCAGTTGCGGCTGCCTAGAACGCATTCGCCGGCGACAAGGCACTTGGATGAGCCTCCGCCGCCGGCGAACATTGAACTACGAAAAGATGGCTTAGGCTCTGCGCGAGCGAGATTCCGCCATATCAGGCCGTGTGCCATCAGGCGCGCGAAGGCCGAAGTGCTTGCTTGTGAACACCCATTCCACATTGCCGGGCTCGAAAGGGCGGCGGGGGTTTCTCAGCGCCATCCGGCGCTCGGAGAGGCTGCGCGGCAAGGTGTCGATCATATCATTGACGAAGGTTTCAAGGCTGTCTTTCCAGCGAGGCGAGATCGAAACATCGACGCCGCCAAAACGATGGAAGTCAGGATGTTTGCGGGAATAGCATGCGCCGAGCATCCACGCATGCTGCTGCTTCAGGAAGCGTTCTTTGATAGTCATTCCTAGTCTTTTTCCTTGGCGTATTGACGACATCAGCCTCGGGGCGGTCGCCTCCGTTCGACCGTTCCGTTGTCCAGCTGCCGTCTGCACGCTGATATGTAATGTCCGCATCCTGGCCACCGAGCTGTGTCGCTCTGCGGCGTGTTGGGCCGCTGCCAGTGCTTCTTCGCGAGTTGGGAAGTTTCCGACCAGACATCGTCCAGGCGGTCGGCCCAGGCGCCATCATGTTCGGCGACGTGCTAGGTAGTCGACATCGACCTTTGCTTCAAGACATTTTCGCAGGAATTTGCACGAAGGCGCTGCGCAGATTGAAAAGCTGAAACGCAGCTCGCCCAATGCTTGTTTCGATGCGGCCTGGCCTGTGTGAGGCTGGATTTCCAGTGCGGTGCGAGCTTGCGCTAAGGCGGAACGCTTCATAGGCTCGAAGCGTTGATGGATTCGTTCAACGCCTCTTAATAGGAAGCTCATGCGCGCTCAGTCGAAGCCGTTCATCGTCGAAGTCAAATCGTCCCGCCGTGCGGAGCGGCGTCAGTCCACTTCGATCTGGGGGAATCTCGATCTCTCAGCCGTAGCCGAGGAAATTGCGGAAGAGTTGCCGCAGCCGCCCTCCGCTGCCGAGGAAGTCGCAGACCAGCGGTAAGCTGCCCGACCCTACGCCGGGACAAACCGGTAGGAAGCATCCTTGCGTTCCGCATAGCCGACACCCGGATAGCTCCAGTGATAGCCGAGCAGCTTGAGCTTGTCGGCTGCGGCGCGATCGAGCAACATCTGACGGGTCTTCAGCGCGACCTCGGGCTCGGTGTCGAAGCCGAAATGCCAGGCGGGATGCTCGAAGAAGATCACGTCGTTGGTGCAGGCGTCGCCCGTGATCAGCAGGCCGTCGTCGCCTGCGAGTTCGACCGATATGTGGCCAGGTGTATGTCCGCGGGTTTGCACGATCCGCATGCCTGGAATGATCTCCTGTTCGGGCTGCACAAGCGTCATCCTGTCTTTCACGGCAAAGAGGTCTCGCTGTGCACCGCGTGCAAAATCATGAAGCGCGGATGGCATATGGGTCTCGTAGTCCTTGTCGGTCCAGAACGCCCATTCCGCCTCGCTGACGAAATACTGGGCGTTCGGATAAAGCACCTTTCCGTCGGCCGTTGTCGTCGCACCCGAGTGATCCGGGTGGGCGTGGGTGAAAACGACCTTGGTGATCGCCTCCGGCGCGATCCCGAGCGTTTGAAGGTTCGCCGCCAGCTTGCCGGCGCTTGCCTGGAAACGCGTGCCAGATCCGGTGTCGATAAGGATCAGGTCTTCGCCGTGGCGGATCAGCGGTATGTTGGCCTGAACGGGCGCATTGGCCGAACTGCCGCCGAGCCGCGGCATGATCGCCTTGCGCTCCTCGGCGGTCGCGTCGGGCAGCAGGACTTCCACCGGAAGCGTGAGGAAGCCGTCGCTGACGACGGTGATGTCGAATGCACCGTGCTGGAAGCGGGGGATGTCGGCCGCGACCGCATTGCGCGCGGCAAGCATCGCCGCTGCTGCGGCAGTCAGCTTCATGAGATCGCGTCGGGACAAGCCGGTCCGAATGTCATCTTGCATGGTCACTGGCGGTTCCTCTTGTGGTTGAGGTCGGATGCAAGGCAGGCAGGCCTGTAAAGCCTGCCTGCGCCGTGTCGGATGGACGCGCCGGAGCTGCAAGCGCCCCGGCCTGCGCCCTAGTCCAGGAAGAATTCCAGCAGATCGGCGTTGATCACGTCAGGATGCGTCGTGCACATGCCGTGCGGGAAGCCGGCATAGGTCTTCAGCGTTCCCTGTTTCAGGAGCTTTACGGAAAGCGGTGCCGAGTCGGCGTAGGGAACGATCTGGTCGTCGTCGCCGTGCATCACCAGCGTCGGCACCGATATCTGCTTCAGATCCTCGGTGAAATCGGTCTCGGAAAACGCCTTGATGCAATCGTAGTGGGCCTTTGCGCCGCCCATCATCCCCTGCCGCCACCAGTTCTCGATCACACCCTGGCTGACCTTGGCGCCGGGTCGGTTGAAGCCGTAGAACGGGCCTGCCGGTACATCGAGGAAGAACTGCGCGCGATTGGCGACAAGCGCGGCACGAAAGCCGTCGAAGACCTCGAGCGGCAGGCCGCCCGGGTTCTTGTCCGATTTGACCATGATGGGAGGCACGGCGCCGATCAATACCGCCTTGGCTACGCGGCCGGGCTTTGCCCGCGCGACATAGTGAGCAACTTCGCCGCCACCGGTTGAATGGCCGACATGGATCGCATTCTTGAGATCGAGAGCGTCGGTAAGGGCTGCGACGTCGGCCGCATAGGTGTCCATCTCGTTGCCCTGCCAGGTCTGGCTGGAGCGGCCATGGCCACGGCGGTCATGGGCGATCACCCGATAACCCTTGTCCAGAAAGAACATCATCTGCGCATCCCAGTCGTCGGCGCTGAGCGGCCAGCCGTGGTGGAAAACAATAGGCTGGGCGGTGGTCGGACCCCAATCCTTGTAGAAGATTTCGGTTCCGTCCGTGGTCTTGATGAATGGCATGATACATTCCCTCTTTCTGGATGTGATTGCTTTCATGGCGGTAAAGGCACGCGCGCATCCCTCCGGCGCTCCTATTCGGGAGCATCCGGCCAGAGCTGGCTCAGCGCGCTGTCGTACTACGTCATTCTCGTGACGGGGATTTAGCGGCGCTGCGAGCCAACGGTAATTTGACGCAAATCATCGAGAAGGGAAGAGGGCGTTTGGAGAATGGCGAGTGGAGAAGTGATGCTGTGCCGTATCCGACTGGGTGCAAAGGTTGCCGGTGGCGCGCGTCAGCTGCCGGTTGCGGCGAAAACCTCCGATTGAGAGCTATTGCGCGGGATCGTGCGCGCGGTTGCGCCCGGCGCTGTCAATGCAGTCGCTGCGGTTAGCGTAGCCCAGTGAAGATGCCCTACGATGCTACCGTTCTGGGCCGCGTGCCGCCAACGTCAGCAAAGAAAAGCTCTTTGGTATCGATGTCGCTCACTGTGCCCGCCTCGGATTGCCCATGCTCGAGAAACCTTGAACGTTACTCACACATGCAAAAAGAGCGGCCAAACGGCCGCTCTTTGACTTTTCTCTATGTGCGAGGCTGAGAAGGTGGACCGATCCCGGGACCGTCTTCCTCCTCCGTCCGTCGTCAAACATGAGCTATCAGCTGCAGCCGCTGGTCGCGCCACATGTGTCGCACTTCTCGCAGGTGCCGTTGCGGACCATCGTGAAGTTCTGGCACTCGGAGCACATGTTGCCCGTGTAGCCCTGCATGATGGAGCGAGCGCGGCGTTCGGCCTCGACCTTCTTGGCTTCCGTCTTGGCCGAAGCCGCGTCGGCGGCTGCCTTGTCGGAGAAGAGGGCGGTTGCCTGCTGCTGGGCCTCGGTCGTGACTTCTTCGAGCACTTCCTCGGCGATCTCTTCGGCCAGCTCCTTTGCCCGCTCCTCGTAGTCGCGCTTGAACGCGACGATTTCGGAGGAGGAGACGGCGAGCGTCGGTTCGATCTTGCGGGCCGCAGCACCCGCAAAGGACGTCACCGTGGCCCCCGATGAGGCACGCGCCGGCGCTGCCGTTGCGGCACCCTTCGGCTCGCCGCCAGCCTGACGTTCATTTCCCGTTACCAGCGTCGGTTTGTAGCCGCGAGTCCAGCCGGTCGAAACGAGGTTCGTCTTGCCTTCCTGGATGCCCTTGCCGAGGGCCGTGTTCGAGAAGTCGGACGTATCGACATGCGCCAGGTCGTGGCGGCCGAGGTAGGAGACGGCGAGTTCGCGGAACACGTAGTCGAGGATCGACGTCGCGTTCTTGATCGCGTCGTTGCCGATAACCATGCCCGCTGGTTCGAACTTGGTGAAGGTGAAGGCCTCCACATATTCTTCAAGCGGCACGCCGTACTGCAGACCGAGCGAGATGGCGATGGCGAAGTTGTTCATCATCGCACGGAAGGCGGCACCTTCCTTGTGCATGTCGATGAAGATCTCGCCGAGGCGGCCGTCACCGAATTCGCCGGTGCGCAGGTACACCTTGTGTCCGCCGACGGCGGCCTTCTGGGTGTAGCCCTGGCGGCGGTTCGGCAGCTTTTCGCGTTCGCGGGTGACGCGCTCGACCACACGCTCGATGATCTTTTCGGTGATGGTGACGGCCTGGGCGGCGACCGGCTGCTGCAGCAGATCTTCCAGCGCGTCCTCATCGTTCTCGTCTTCGATCAGCGAGGCGTTCAGCGGCTGCGACAGCTTGGAGCCGTCGCGATAGAGCGCATTTGCCTTCAGGCCGAGCTTCCAGGAGAGCATGTAGGCGCTCTTGCAATCGTCGACCGTCGCGTCGTTGGGCATGTTGATGGTCTTGGAGATCGCACCCGAGATGAACGGCTGGGCGGCGGCCATCATGCGGATGTGGCTGTCGACCGAGAGATAACGCTTGCCGATCTTGCCGCAGGGGTTGGCGCAATCGAAGACGGCGAGGTGCTCGTTCTTCAGGAACGGCGCGCCTTCCAGCGTCATCGCACCGCAGACGTGAACGTTGGCAGCCTCGATCTCCTTCTTCGAGAAGCCGATGTGCTCGAGCAGGTTGAAGCTCATGTCGCCGAGCTGTTCGTCGGTTACCTTCAGCGTCGTCTTCAGGAAGTCGGCGCCGAGCGTCCACTGGTTGAACACGAACTTGACGTCGAAGGCCGACTTCAGCGCAGCGTTGACGGCTTCCACTTTCTCGTCGGTAAAGCCCTTGGCCTTCAGCGAGCCGGGGTTGACGCCGGGAGCCTGGTTCAGGTTGCCGTGGCCGACAGCATAAGCTTCGATCTCGGCGATCTGGCTCTCGGAGTAGCCGAGCGTGCGCAGCGCTTCAGGAACGGCGCGATTGATGATCTTGAAGTAGCCACCACCGGCGAGCTTCTTGAATTTCACCAGTGCGAAGTCGGGCTCGATGCCGGTCGTGTCGCAGTCCATGACGAGACCGATCGTGCCGGTCGGCGCGATGACGGTTGCCTGGGCGTTGCGGTAGCCGTGCTTTTCGCCGAGCTCGAGCGCCTTGTCCCAGGCGCTCTTGGCGTGAGCCGCCAGATCCTGATCCGGATTCTCGGAGTGGATGAGCGCGACCGGGTTGATCGACAGTCCTTCATAGCCCGACGTCTCGCCGTAAGCGGCGCGGCGGTGATTGCGGATGACGCGCAGCATGTTCTCGCGGTTCGGCGCGAACATCGGGAACGGTCCGAGCTCGGAAGCGATTTCCGCCGAGGTGGCGTAGGAAATGCCGGTCATGATCGCGGTCAGCGAGCCTGCGATGGCGCGGGCTTCGTCGCTGTCATAGGGAATGCCCGACGACATCAAGAGGCCGCCGATATTGGCGTAGCCGAGACCGATCGTGCGGTATTCGTAGGAAAGTTCGGCAATCCGCTTCGACGGGAACTGCGCCATCATCACGGAGATTTCGAGAACGACGCTCCACAGGCGAACGGCATGTTCGTAGTCTGCGATGTTGATGCGCTTGGTGGCCGCATCCTTGAACTGCATGAGGTTCAGCGAGGCAAGGTTGCAGGCCGTGTCGTCGAGGAACATGTATTCCGAGCACGGGTTGGATGCACGGATCGGGCCGGCAGCCGGGCTTGTGTGCCAGTCGTTCATCGTCGTGTTGAAGTGCAGGCCCGGATCGGCCGAGGCCCATGCGGCGTAGGAGATCGATTCCCACAGGTCGCGCGCCTTCAAGGTCTTCATGACCTTGCCGTCCTTGCGGGCGGTCAGGTTCCAGTCGCCGTCGTTTTCGACTGCGCGCAGGAAGTCGTCCTTGATCGAGACCGAGTTGTTGGAGTTCTGGCCCGAAACCGTGAGGTAAGCTTCCGAATCCCAGTCGGTGTCGTAGGTCTTGAACTCGAGGTCCTTGTAACCCTGCTTGGCGAACTGGATGACGCGGCCGATATAGTTTTCCGGAACCTGGTCCTTCTTCGCAGCGCGGATTTCGCGCTTCAGGGCAGGGTTCTTGTTCGGATCGAAGCAATCGCCGTTATCGCCTTCGCAATTGACGCAGGCCTTCATGATTGCCTTGAGGTGCTTGGAGACAACCTTGGAGCCGGTGACGAGGGCAGCAACCTTCTGCTCTTCCTTCACCTTCCAGTTGATATATTCTTCAATATCCGGGTGATCGATATCGACAACCACCATCTTCGCCGCACGGCGGGTGGTGCCGCCGGACTTGATCGCGCCTGCTGCGCGGTCGCCGATCTTCAAGAAGCTCATCAGGCCGGAGGAACGACCGCCGCCGGAAAGCTTTTCGCCTTCGCCACGGAGGTAGGAAAAGTTGGAACCGGTGCCGGAGCCGTACTTGAAGAGGCGGGCTTCGCGGACCCACAGGTCCATGATGCCGCCTTCGTTGACGAGATCGTCTTCAACGGACTGGATGAAGCAGGCATGCGGCTGCGGATGCTCGTAAGCGGACTTCGACTTCACCAGCTTGCCGGTGAATGGGTCCACATAGAAGTGGCCCTGGCCGGGGCCGTCGATGCCGTAGGCCCAGTGCATGCCGGTGTTGAACCACTGCGGCGAGTTCGGGGCAACGCGCTGTGTGGCAAGCATGTAGGCAAGTTCGTCCTTGAAGGTGAGGGCGTCTTCCTCGGAGGAGAAATAGCCGCCCTTCCAGCCCCAGTAGGTCCAGGTGCCGGCGAGACGGTCGAAGACCTGGCGCGCATCGGTTTCGGAACCGTACTGCTGGTCCTTGGCAACATCCTTCAGGGCAGCGTCATCGGCAACCGAACGCCACAGGAAGGAAGGAACATCGTTTTCCTCGACCTGCTTCAGCTTGGCGGGGACGCCGGCCTTGCGGAAATACTTCTGCGCCAGAATGTCGGCCGCAACCTGGGAAAACTGCGCCGGAACGTCGATGTTCTCGAGGCGGAATACGATCGACCCATCTGGGTTCTTGATCTCGCTCGTCGCCTTGCGGAATTCGATGTCCGCGTAAGCGCTCTGTCCTGCCTTCGTGAAACGGCGTTCTATGCGCATTTCTCTAACCTCTAGCTTGCGCGCCCCGTCCCCGTTGACCAAGGCGCAAGTTTCCACCTCCGGCAGCGCCGTGAGGAGCGCAGCCAGTTCTCGTTTCCGTATCGTCACAGGAGTGTCATCCGGAGATGCTTGTCCTGTATCTTGTGGTGATGGTGACTGCAAACACTAAATATAGTATTAACAGCTTATTATCGCCAGCCCCCGATGTCACTTTTCGGAAGTAAAAAAATCGCGCACAAAGCCCCTCATGGCGGTCATCCATCATGGACGCAACACCCTGATTCTACGCTCGATTTTTGAAAAGAACCGGCCTCGTTAATTCCGGTCCAACTGCCGCAGCAACATCGGAACTCATTAAGTTTGAAACAGGCGATTCCGTCAAGGGGTTGTTTTTAATGAACCGTTCACCACAACATATTGTGGATCGCCCTGTGGAGAATGGGGAAAAGAAAGTCGCCCAAAGAATTCAATGGCTTGCGGGATTTGGCGGCTCCAGAGCGTAAAAAATCTAAGAAAAGTTGCGACCGTGTTGATTTGGTTGCAGCTTTTGCCGACCAAATGCGGCAGCCGATTCGTTGCGGGTAATTTCGATCACAATGCATCGATCGCGATCGTCACCGTCGCGATACCTATAGGCTTTGCGTTCTCATCCTTGATGACAAAACTCGCCTGTGTTTCCAGCAATTGTGTCTGCTCGTCGCGCTCGGCGCGGTCGATGAATATGTCGTCTGAGCTTTTAGCAAATGTTTTCAGGAACTTGTCTTCGTCACCTTGCCAATAGTCCGTGGTCATCGTCCCTTGGCCGACGTTAAGTCCATGACGATCGGTTACGAAGAATTCGAGAATGGCGCCCTGCGAATCATCCTGCTTGGTCTTGAGGTAGCGCGACACCGGTTTGTTGAGTAGCCGCCTGACCATCTCCCAGCCGCCGCTCTGCACCTCAGCGCGATATGTATTATCAAGGACCTGGATGTTCGCGTCGCTGATATTGCCGAACTTGGCGTTCTGATCCTCGATCGCCTTCCGGACGATCGGCATATTCACCATGGGTTTGACGATCGTCTCGACGTATTCCCGTACGACGGAAACATAGGCCGGCTCCGCCCAAACGGCTGTAGGCGAAAGACAGAGGCCGAGCCCGAAAGTCGCGACCGTCCCGACGTAGCCCCAACGCATCATATTCGTTCCAACGTCGCGCTGTGCGACTATGCCTCTAATGTGAGCCTTCACGCGGCGCCGTTGCCGCGCGAAACTCTTGCTTGGGAGAATACGGTTTGAGCGGCTAGCGCGATAGCTAAATCCGATGCGTTAGTTAAACAAAGATTGGCACAATTTAGGATTGTCAAATGCTCCGCCGCAATGCGCGGTGCCGACCCTTAGCCGCGGCCACCCTTGGAGATCGGTTCCTGATAGGTGAAGCCCATGTCCCAGGGGAAATAGATCCAGGTGTCCTGGCTCACTTCCGTGACAAAGGTGTCGATCGTCGGCACGCCCTGGGGCTTCGCGTAGACACAGGCAAAGTGCGCCTTGGGCAGGATCGAGCGAACTTCCGAGGCAGTCTTGCCGGTATCGGTCAGGTCGTCGACAACAAGAACGGATTCGCCGCCGTCGACGGTCAGTTCTGGCGCGATACCTTTCAGGAGCATCATTTCTCCCTGGTTCACATAGTCGTGGTAGGAGGCAACGCAAACCGTCTCGATGAGCCGGATGTTGAGCTCACGCGAGATGATGGCGGCCGGCACGAGGCCGCCGCGCGTAATGCAGACGATCGCCTTGAAATCGCGCTTCAAACCGGCGAGGCGCCAGGCGAGCGCGCGCGCGTCACGGTGGAACTGATCCCAGGAAACAGGAAAGGCTTTATCGGGAAGGGACATGGTTTGCTCCGCGGCATGGATGATGACACGCCGTTTACGGCGGCCGGACAAGACATTCCGCGATCGGCCAAACGCAAATCGCGCAGCCGAAACTGCGCGATAGGAGGACCGAGGCCGGAGCTCGTCATCGGTCGTCGCAATTAGCGGAATCCGGGGGTAAAACGCAAGCCCCCTGTGATTCTTATCGCGACAGCAGAGTCAATGCCGTCATCGATTGCAGCAGTGACTTCGTGGTGCCGCCAAAGATCATCTGCCAAAGACGTGAATGGGTGTAGGCGCCCATGACCAGCAAGTCGATGCTGCTGTCGGAGAGGCGATTTTCAATGACGGCCGACGCAGACTTATCAACGCTTTGCGCAGTCGCCAGGGTCACCTTGACACCATGGCGTGCCAGCGTGCCGGCGATTTCCGCGCCGGCCACCGCCGCAGACTGGAGCGCGTTGTCGACGGGATCGACCGAGAATACCTCGACCTCGTCAGCGGCTTGCAGGATCGGCAACGCATCGAAAGTCGCGCGGGCGGCCTCCCTTGAGCCGTTCCACGCAATGAGAACGCGCTTGATCGGCTTCTGTTGGCGCAGGACAAAGGGAATCATCATGACTGGACGACCGCTTTCGAAGAGAAAGTTGTCGATGTCGACGTGACTGTCCGACGGCTTTGATGGGTCGGCTTGTGACGCGATGAGCAAATCAGCGCTTCGGGCGCTTTCGATCAATGGCGCCGTACCGTAGCCGGTGGATGAGGCGAAGCTGCGCCATTCAAAGGAACCGCCTTCCGCTGCGGCTTTCCTTCTGAAGATGCGTTCGACTTCGACCGTTTCTGCATGCGCCATGTCCTGAAGGGCCTGAACGGCGACGGGATCTGGTATCTCCATCGGTGCCACCAGAGGCACCACGGCGACGGTTTCGGCATGAAGGCCGATTACGTGGGCATTGGTCTGCGCGGCAATAGCGAAAGCAAAATCGGCCACGGCCGTGGCGTTGTCGGCGGTGTCGAGAATGGCAAGTATCGTTTTGTAAGACATAAACAATTCTCCTTACGTGGATGAAATCCGCTAATCTTCAACGAGAATGCCTCGGCCGGGGTACCGGTTCCTTGATGCATATCAACGGCGAGCCGGACTGTTCTCCTTGTTAAGCCTCTGCCGAACGGTTTTCAGCGATCTCCTTTGCCTGTCGGATGGTTTCGATCATGGCGCGCACGTCAGTTCCTGCAGCGTCAACTGCGTCCTGGGAACGGCCGCGGATGACGATTTCGGTTGAGAATGCCTGACCGACATAGCGCGGGTACGAGCCGATGCTGGTATCCGGATGGCTCTTTTGGATCGCAGCCAGCGGTGTGCCGATGTCGCCCTCCCCATAGGGGCACGAAATGCCGAGCGACAGTACCCTTGTGCCGGTCCGCAGCGTTGGAATGACGGCGTCGACCATGGCCTGAAAAACCTGCGGGACGCCAGCCATGACGTGAACGTTGCCGATGACGAAGCCAGGGGCCGTCGAGACCGGATTAGGGATGTGATGCGCGCCTTTCGGCATCCGCGCCATCCTCTTTCTGGCATCGGTGAAGTCGAGCCCGCGGCGCGCATACATCTCGCCGAGGAGGCTCATGGCATCCGTGTCGTATTCGCAAGGCAGCCCGAACGCTGCGGATACCGCATCCGCCGTGATGTCATCGTGGGTCGGCCCGATACCTCCTGACGTGAAAACGTAATCGTACTTTGTGCGCAGGGCATTCAGCGCCTCGACGATCGCCTGCTCCTCATCGCCCACAATTCGAACTTCCTTGAGGTCGATGCCGCAAAGCGTCAGCATATCGGCAAGATGGCCGATGTTCTTATCCTTGGTGCGGCCGGATAGGAGTTCGTCGCCGATGGCAAGCATGGCGGCGGTGACAATTGTCTCATTGGTCATTGAAAGATTCCGAACATTGGTCCTCGACATAGGTAGCGTCCTTTGCCGACCTTGCAAACCGTATCGCTGCCGCTAGCTCGCACAAAGCAGCGGCCAGGTTTCGTCTATAGCCGTTGAACAGTGCGTTCTGCCGAGCGGGGCTATGTTCGCAAGATCACGCTGCTAATCTTCCGGCCGCTTAACGAATTCACC
Source organism: Rhizobium cauense (assembly GCF_019511525.1). Taxonomy (GTDB): domain Bacteria; phylum Pseudomonadota; class Alphaproteobacteria; order Rhizobiales; family Rhizobiaceae; genus Rhizobium; species Rhizobium cauense. The sequence goes on from NZ_JAEUAT010000002.1 coordinate 465,828, forward strand.
GCAATCCCCTGATGGAGATATGTAAATGGCTAAGGTACTCGTGCTCTATTATTCGGCTTATGGCCATATCGAAACCATGGCTTACGCCGTTGCTGAAGGCGCGAAATCGACTGGTGCCGAGGTCACCGTCAAGCGTGTTCCGGAACTCGTTCCACCTGAAGTCGCCAAGGCGTCGTACTACAAGATCGACCAGCAGGCACCCGTGGCCACCGTCGACGAACTCGCCGATTATGATGCGATCATCGTCGGTGCCGGCACGCGCTTCGGCACAGTTGCCTCACAGATGCGCAATTTCTGGGATCAGACGGGCGGCCTCTGGTTTAGCGGCAAGCTTGTCGGCAAGGTGGGCTCGGTGTTCACATCCTCGGCGACGCAGCACGGCGGGCAGGAATCCACCATTCTCGGCTTCATTCCTACCTTCCTGCATCAGGGCATGATCGTTGCCGGGCTTCCCTATGCTTTCCAGGGGCAGATGGGCGTGGATGAAATCAAGGGCGGATCGCCCTATGGCGCGTCTACGATTACGGACGGTGACGGTTCTCGTCAGCCTTCCGCGATCGAACTGGAAGCTGCCAAATATCAGGGTGCCCACGTCGCCAAGATCGCTGCGAAGCTCGGCTGATCGGTTTTCGTCAACACTAGGCGCGATCACACGGTCGCGCCTAGTGTGCATGACTAAAAGAAAGTCCCGTGCAGCTTTGCTGCGTAGAAAAGGAGCGGTATCCCGACAACCGCTATTGCGACCAGGAACGCCGTTCCCGCCCGGAATACTTTAAGACGTCGCGTCCTTGTGCCATCCCAATCGTAAACCATCGCCTTACTCCCACAAGACAAGCTTACAAACTATGCGCCGCCCCAACCGCGGTCCTTCTGGCGGGCGCATACAAGCACATTCGCAAGCGATGATAAAGGGAGGTTGCTCGTTGCCTTAGCATCGGCAGCGTGGTTCGATGGTGCGAGCGACGGGGATCGAACCCGTACAGCCTAAGGCCGAGGGATTTTAAGTCCCTTGCGTCTACCAGTTTCGCCACGCTCGCGCAGGTTCTCCTTCAACGACTGAGGCGATTCAGTCAAGAGCGAGGTCGACTTGTCGTGCTCGCGACGGGCTTGCCGCCGGCTTGGCCATGCGAATCTTGTTCAATAGGCAACCGGCAAGCACTCCCGCAGATGACCCGACGATCTTGACGGCAGCATCGTGCAGGCGCGCATGACGCGTCGGCGACAGATATTGCAGATACTCAATCGCCAATGGGCTCAGGATCAGGAGGACGGCGACTGCGAGCCAATGCCTGGGATAGGCGACCGCGAACATGAAGCCGACCAACGAATAGGCCAGTGCGCGGTCGAGGTTGACCGAGGTCATAGTATGTGGCCGTAGCCCGATCGGCGATACCGTGACAAAAACGATAGCCGCGAGAAGCAGCCAGGCAGCGGGCTTTGCAAATTTACTTGAGATCATCGGCGCGATTTAGCCTCATCGCCAGCAAATTGATAGCGCACAATTGCGTTATTAAACCGGCTCCAGAGGTGGGATAAAAATATGAGTTTTTAAGTAAAGAATAATGGCGGATATGGGCTTTTGCGCACCGCTCACTTGTGCGATAGCGAAAGCGAAACAGGAATGGACTGATGACCGTGACCAGACAGGATGTAGAGAGCGCCGAGGCGGCCTTACGAAACCTCTTTCCGGCAACGCCGCTGCAGTTAAACGAGCATCTGTCGGCGCGCTATGGTGCCGACATCTGGCTGAAGCGCGAAGATCTGTCACCGGTGCGCTCCTACAAGATTCGCGGCGCCTTCAACTTCTTTCGCAAGGCGATCGCCGAGGGGGCAGGCGGCAAGACGTTCGTATGCGCCTCGGCCGGCAATCATGCGCAGGGGTTCGCCTTTGTCTGCCGGCATTTTGGGGTGCCGGGCGTTGTCTTCATGCCGGTGACGACACCTCAGCAGAAAATCGACAAGACTCGCATGTTCGGCGCCGAGTTCATCACCATAAAGCTTACGGGCGACTTCTTCGATCAATGCTACCAGGCGGCGCGTGATCACGTCGAGGCGATCGATGGCGTCATGGTGCCGCCTTTCGATCACGTCGATATCATCGAGGGGCAGGCGACGGTTGCCGCGGAAATTCTGCAGCAGCTGCCCGATGGTACGATGCCCGATATGGTCGTCATGCCGGTCGGTGGCGGCGGGCTTGCGGCCGGGATCACCGGCTATCTCGACGGCGTCGTGCCGAAGTCCGGCTTTATCTTCACGGAGCCCGCCGGGGCACCGAGCCTGAAGCGAAGCATCGAGGCCGGCAGCGTTGTGACGCTCACAAAGGTAGACAACTTCGTCGACGGCGCGGCAGTAGCGAGGATCGGAGACCTCAACTTTGCCGCCCTGAAGGCATTCCCGACCGAACAGGTAATGCTGATGCCGGAGAACGCGATCTGCGTGACGATCGGCGAGATGCTGAATGTCGAAGGCGTCGTACTCGAGCCTGCGGGTGCCCTGTCGCTGACCGCGATCGCGGCGATGGATCCGGAAACGTTGAGAGGCAAGACTGTCGTAGCGGTCGTCTCCGGAGGCAATTTCGACTTCGAGCGCCTTCCTGACGTCAAGGAACGCGCAATGCGCTACGCCGGCCTGAAGAAGTATTTCATCGTGAGGATGCCGCAACGGCCGGGCGCATTGCGTGATTTCCTGAACCTGCTCGGCCCGGATGACGATATCGCCCGTTTCGAATATCTGAAAAAGACGGCTCGCAATTTCGGCTCCGTGCTGATCGGCATCGAAACCAAGGCGCCCGAGAATTTTGCCCAGCTTCTCGCGAACTTCGAGAACGCCGCGATCGGCTTCGAGGACATCTCTGAAAATGAGATCCTCGCGAACCTCATCATTTAGCTTTTCCGGCACGAGCCGGCGTGATAAAGGCGATCTATGGCTTCGATTTTCTCCAGCATTTTCTCAATGTTTTCAGGCGGCGGCAAGTCGGCTAGCGCTCCTGCGGGTGTCTCCTCGGAGCCGCAGCCTTATGGTGACTGCACCATCTATGCCGAGCCGCAGAAGGAAGGCGGTCAATACCGCCTTGCGGGCCGGATCGAGAAAACAGTCGATGGCGAAATTCTCGTCCGCAATTTCATCCGCGCTGACATGTTCAGTTCTTCCGATGATGCGATCGAGTGCACTGTGCGCAAGGCGCAGCAGATCATCGATCAGAACGGTCCGTCGCTTTTCAGCGATGGTGCAAAAGTTCGCCAGGTCTGATCCTCGCAAGGGGCCGCTGTTCGATTTCGTCTCGCGAGGCGGGGTGTCTGCTCACGCAATCTTAAAGGATTGCGGCGAATCTTGGCGTCCGCAGCCTTTTCAGGACCGCCTCGTGCCCGACGCTACCGCAGAACCGACAGCCATGTTTGCAGCCGCTGCATTTGTGTGCAGATGGAGGGTTTTCATCCCATCCGGCGTGGCGCACAATGAGCGGAGGGCCTGATGGAAGCCGTCAATCTGCTGTTGTTCGTCATTCAGGCGGTCGGATACTTCGCGCTGATGGTGACGCTGTTGCATTTCCGCCATCGGCTCGGTCTGGGCATGTTCCTCACCGCGCTTGGCGTGATGCACTTCATGGAAACCTATCTTGCGGCGGTATTCTATGTCGCGCTTCCGTTTGGCGTTGCGTCTCCAGGCTCGTCGGTGTTTTTCACCGGCAAGCTGATGATGATCCTGATGCTGTATCTGCAGGAGGATGCCGCTACCGTTCGCCAGCCGATCTATGGCTTGTTTCTGGGCAATATCCTGACAGTTGCCATAGCGTGGTTGCTACAGTTGCATACGCCCATCGATCTCCCCGGTGGGGACGGGGCAAACTTCGGCTTTCTCAAGGAGATGGGCTGGCTCATGGTCTGGGGCACAACGCTGCTCTATCTCGATTCCATCGGTATCATCCTGCTTTATGAGCGCTTGGGCCGCTATCTCAAGCGCAGGATCATCTTGCGCTTCATGATCTGCGGTTTCGTCCTCCTGACCTTCGATCAGATCGGGTTTTTCAGTGCGCTGCACTATTTCCTCGACATTCCGGCCTCCGCGTTTTGGGACGGATGGAAAGCGAAGATATTTGCTGTCTGCATCTATACGATGCTCTTTGCAGTCTACGAGATCTGGATACGTCGTGGAGGCGTTCCCGCCAGTGCGCGACCGGTCGGCGATGTCTTTAGCGATCTGACGTTCCGGGAGCGTTACAACGACCTGCTGAATCGTACCGGCAGGGACGTCCTGACAGGCGTTTACGATCGTGCGCGCATGGAGATGGATGCCCCGGTCATGGTCCGCGAAGCGCTGCGGCAAGGGCAGTTCGTTACCGTGATCATCCTTGATGCCGACCATTTCAAGGACGTCAACGATCGTTTTGGACATCTGCAAGGAGACGAGGTGTTGAAGGCGCTCACACTTCGGTTCGGCACCATTTTGCGATCGGCCGATCGTCTCTTCCGTTTTGGTGGCGAGGAATTTGTCGCGATCTGCCCGGCAACCGACCATGCAGAGGGAATGCGTCTTGCGGAACGCTTGCGCTGGACCATCGCGAACAGTGTCAAAACGCCGGATGGCAAGCCTGTTACCGTCAGCATCGGCGTGGCGACAGCCGATACCGACGGTGTGAGCTTCACGACAGTTTTGTCCGCCGCCGACGAGCGGCTCTATCAGGCAAAGAAAAGCGGGCGCAATTGCGTTGTCGGCAAGCCCGGGCTCGTGAAGGTAGGCTAGCAATCACGAGGCACGGAATATCTTGGCGCCTGACGGTGCGCTCGTAGCGCCGCCATCGACCACGATCTCGATCCCTGTGACATTGCTCGAATCGTTTGAGGCGAAATAAAGCGCTGCCTTGGCAATTTCCTCCGCCTCGCTCATTCGTCCGAGCGGGCTCATTCCGCCCAGGCGGGCCTCGAGGGCGGACATTGCATCTGCCGTTGATGCCATCGGTTGCCAGATCGGTGTTTTCGTGCCGCCCGGTGTCACCTGATTGACTCGAATGCCGCGAGGCGCAAGCTCGGACGCCATATTGCGCGTCATGGCCCGTACGGCACCCTTCGTAGCGGCATAGGCTGACCAGCCGGGTGCACCAAGCACCGCATGCACCGATCCGTTGAGAATGACAGAGCTGCCATCGTTGAGGTGCGGCAGGGCCGACTGCACCGTAAAGAAGACAGCGGTGAGGTTCGTGCTGATAATGGTATTAAACTGCTCCAACGACGTCGCGCCCAGCGGAGTGGCACCCCCGATCCCGGCATTTGCGAAGAGCACGTCAAACTTGCCGACTTTGCCGGCTGCTTCCGCAAATGCCCGTTCTGTCGCTGCGACGTCAGTCACGTCGAGCTTCAGCGTGAGTACCTCTCCGCCCAGAGCTCTTTCGGCGGCGGCGAGAGTCTCGGGATTGCGGCCGGTAATGATTACCTTGGCTCCCTCGTCAAGAAACACCTTGGCTGTTGCGAGGCCGATGCCGCTGTTTCCACCCGTGATGAGGGCGACCTTGTTCTGCAGGCGCATTGACTTACTCCTCTTGGAAATGAGCGATATCTGGATTATGATCTATATCCAGAAGGATTATGATTGTAATCCTAATGAGTCAACAGGTGTCGGGAGAAAATTTCATGGGCCACTCGCAGCTGGACAAGCGCAAGACGCATGAGAGGATCGTCGCAATTGCGTCGAAACGGTTGCGCGAAAAGGGGCTGGAAGGCGTGGGGGTCGCGGATCTGATGAAGGAAGCCGGACTGACGGTTGGTGGCTTTTATAAGCATTTCGCCTCCCGTGACGAACTGGTTGCGGAGGCGATGCAATCGGCGTTCGGCGCCTGGTCCGCAAAGGTTCGGTCGGAGGGGCGGGCTCCGGAGGACGTCCCGCTGCAGGAGTACGCGGAGACGTATCTGAGTGGGGAGCACCGGGACGATACGGCCGGTGGATGCCCGTTTGCCGCCCTCACGGCCGATATCGCGCGCGGCGGCGAGAAATGTCGGTCGATTGCGACCGATCAGATGAAGGCAAACATGCACAACATGCAGGCGCGGATGAATGCCGATGATGCATCGGAAGCCCGCCGCAAGGCGATTATCACATCCTGCCTGATGACGGGTGCGCTCGGCCTGGCGCGGATCTCGAACGACGAAGCTCTTGCGGACGAAATCCTTAGCACCGTAAGGGCCTTCGTCAACGACTTCGGCACAAAATGAAACGGCCGGTCAAAACCGGCCGTTTCATTGTCAAATCGACATGCATTAAGCGGCGAGGGCAATTTCCTCGGCGCGGGCCTTCGCGGCGCCAATTGCCTTCGCTGCAGCTTCCGGACCAAAGGCCAGGCCTTCGACATAGATGGTTTCGATGTCGGTGATGCCGAGGAAGCCGAGGACCGACTTCAGGTATGGAACAGCGTGGTTCATGCCAGCTGCCGGGCCCTGCGAATAGACGCCGCCCGAGGCAAGCACCACATAGACCTTCTTGCCGGTAGCAAGGCCAACAGGGCCGCTTTCGGTGTACTTGAAGGTGAGGCCGGCGCGGGCGACGTTGTCGATCCAGGTCTTCAGCGACGAATAGATGTTGAAGTTGATGAGACCGGTGCCGATCACGATCGTGTCCGCAGCAAGCAGCTCAGCGACAAGTTCGTCTGACGTCTTCACTGCAGCGGCTTCGTCGGCGGTGCGGTCATCAGCCGGCTTGCGGATGGCAGCCGTGAAGAGATCGTCGATGTGTGGAAGCGGGTTTGCAGCGAGGTCACGACGAACAACGGCGCTACCGGGCTGTTGAGCCTTGATCTTTTCGACCAGGTCAGCGGCGATCGTGGTCGAAAGCGAGTCTACGCGCGGGCTGGAAGTCAGAAGCAGAATGGACGACATGATTGAATTTCCTCTCGAATTGGGGTCTGCGGCTCTCATAGGGAGCTTCGAGCCGCCGTCTCGAAGCAGAAAATAGGGCTGGCCGCTTATCGAAAAAACTGTGATAATGTCGATCAAAATCATCGATAGATTGGATGGAAGATGCTTCCAAACCCCACATTGGACCAGTTGCAGGTCTTCCTCACGGTTGCGGAAACCGGAAGCTTTTCGGCCGCTTCACGCTCACTCAACCGAGCCCAATCGGTCATCAGCTACACGATCGCCAACCTTGAGGCCCAACTGGAAGTGCCGCTTTTCGAGCGCTCTGGCGCAAGGCAACCAAAACTGACGGAAGCGGGCAAGGCGCTTCTCGAAGATGCGCGTCGCCTCGTAGCGGATCTCGAGGTGATGCGCGCACGCGTGAAGGGGCTGAAGGACGGATTGGAGGCGGAGGTCTCCGTGGCGATTAGCGTGATGGTTCCGTCGCAGGCCGTGGTCGAGGTTCTGAAGGAATTCCGCGACGAGTTTCCCTCGGTTGCTCTCAATCTGGCGGTCGGTGAACTCGGCGTGGTGATGGATCTCGTCTCAAACGGAAAGGCGACTGTCGGGATAGGCGGCGCTCTCCTGCAGCAGCATGATGCGCTTGTGACCGAACGCATTGGCCATTCCTTCATGATGCCCGTGGCCTCGAGCTCTCACCCCCTGGCTCGGATACGCCGACCGTTGACGCTGGCTGACGTTCGCGAAGAGACGCAGCTTGTTGTGACCGACGCCTCGGGATTGACGAAGGGCCGCGATTTTAACGTGCTCTCGTACAAGACGTGGCGCGTGAGCGATATTGCGACGAAACACTCGCTCATCCGGGGCGGTCTCGGCTGGGGTGGCCTGCCGGCCTCACTCATTCGAGACGAATTGAGAAGCGGAGTGCTGGTTCACCTCGATCTGCAGGCCTATGAGCAGGGCGAGTATCCGATCTATGCGATGCGGCGAATCTCAACGCCACCAGGACCTGCAGCCACCTGGATGATCGATGCGTTCAGGTCCAGGCTTTCGCAATGCCCCAGCCACGCCGACTTCACGGCCGAGGTTGCGGAATTTGCGGCGCGCGACCTGTCCGTCGCGGCGGAGTAGGCGAGGCGCGGCCGCCTCGCCACCAATCCTTGACGCTAGAGTACCAGACGGAATTTGGCGAAGCCGTCGGTGCCTTCGCCGGCATCCTCGATCTTGACGCTTTGCAGGTCCGCCAGGAACTGCTTGGCCTTCGGACCGCTCTGGAAGACTGCCGTTGTCCCCGGCAGCGGTTTGAAGGTCCAGTTGCCGTCGGCGGAGGGATTGATCGTGCCCTCTTCGTGGACGAAACGGACGATGACGTCGCGATTCGTATCGGGTGCCTGGAAGATGACCTTGTCGGCGGCTATCTCCGGAAACTTGCCGCCGCCGCCTGCACGGTAGTTATTGGTGACGACGACGAATTTCTGCTTGAGATCAATGGGCTTGCCGTCAAATTGCAGGTTCTGGATGCGGTTTGCATCGGCGTTGATAAGCTTGCCGTCGTCATCGAACCGGCGTGGTTGCGACAGGTCGATCTGGTAGATGACGCCGTCGATCACATCGAAATTGTAGGACGGGAAGGCATTGTTGAGCAGGTCCGCGTCCTTGGATCCCGGCTTCACTTCGTTGAACATGGCGGCTGACATTTCCAGCCAGTTCTTCACCTGTTCGCCGGTGATGGCGACTGCCTGAACGGTGTTGGGGTAGAGATAGAGGTCGGCGACGTTCTTGATCGCGATGTCTCCGGCAGGCACGTCAGTATAGTAGTCAGCGCCACCACGACCGCCGGCCTTGAAAGGTGCAGCTGCCGAAAGCACCGGCAGATCCTTGTATTCGGTATCAGCTAGCATCTGCTTGATGTACCAGGTCTGCGCCTGGCTGACGATCTGAACCGACGGATCATCGGCGACCAGCGCGAAATAGGAGTACAGAGGCGCGGACGTCTTGCCGACCGGTGTACGGACATAGGCAAGCGTTGCCTCATGCTCGGCCTTCGCGGCCTCGATGACATTCTTGTTGTCAGCTACGTCCGCAATGACTTTCTTCTTGTCATCGCGATGGTAGATCGGTCGCGCCTCGGACGTGAAGTCGGCGATCCTCCAGCCTTTGCCGTCCTTTTCCAGCAAGAGGTCAATAAGGCCGAGATGGGACCCCCAGAAGCCGGCCATGACAGCCGGCTTGCCATGCAGGGTACCTTTCACAGGATCCGCATTCTGAATGCTGTCCCAGCTTTTGGGACCGGGAAAGACAAGATGCTGGTGCCCGGTGAAGATGGCATCAATCCCGTCAACGGCTGCCAGGTGAAGGGAGGCATTCTCCATCTTCTCTGACGGTGCCGCACCGTCGATGCCGGAATGCGACAGTGCGATCACGATATCTGCGCCTTCCTGCCTCATGACGGGAACCCAGGCCTTGGCTGCCTGAACGATATCGCGTGTCTGCGCTTTCCCTTCGAGATTCTTGATGTCCCAAAGCATGATCTGCGGAGGCACGAATCCAATGAAGCCAACCTTGACGGGGCTCTCGTTGCCGGCGCCGTCCTTGATGGTTTTCTCGACGATGAGATACGGCTTGAAAAACAGCTCGTCCTTGGTCGGGTCGGAGGCAAGCTGGCCTTTCGTCAGGTTCGCACAGACGAACGGGAAATTTGCGCCGTTCAGCACCTTGAACATGAAGTCGAGGCCATAGTTGAATTCATGGTTGCCGAGCGTGCCGACGGTGTAGCCAAGCGTGTTCATCGCCTTGATGACGGGATGGACGTCGCCGTCCTTCATCCCTCGCTGATAGGCCATATAGTCGCCCATGGGATTGCCTTGCAGCACATCGCCATTGTCAATCAGCAGCGAATTGGCAGCCTCGGCCCTGATGTTGTCGATGATCGTCGCTGTGCGCGCCAGGCCCATCGTATCGTTCGGCTTGTCGGCATAGTAGTCGTAGGGAAAGACATTGACGTGAATATCAGTCGTTTCCATCAAGCGCAGATGCGCCTGATTGGCGGCTGCGTGCGCGCTGAAGGGGTGAAGCAATATGAGCGCGGAAGTGGCAGCCATGCCGCCAAGCAACGAGCGGCGGGTCACTGATGGCAGATCCAGAACGGAAGACATGAAAACTCCTTCGAAAATCACCAATTTCCCGGCCCGCAGGCGAGACTAGGGTGATTTGCGAAGGAGTAAACCCCGAAAATGACAGGGCAATTATCGCTTGAGGACGGGCTTCACTTCCTTGTGGAAGAAACGGAAGTACGACGACACCTGCGCACGGGCGTTGGAGTTCGGATCGAACTGAATTCCGAGGCGGCCATTGTGGCTCCAGCGGATGATGCCGTGAAGTGTACCTAGATCGTCTGCAAGGATCTGCACGCGGCTGCCGGACGAGGCATGAATGGGCGCGCGGATTTCGACGGCCATGCCGGTGACCGACATGTTCAGGATGCGCGCATCCACTTCCTTCGTGAGATAGCGGACCTTGCCAAATATCCGGCAGGAGAGGCGGTCAGCCTTACGGGTTACCATATTCAAATTGTTCTGCATGTTTACGCTCCACCAGAAACATGTGGGTGAAATCTACTGTGCGAACATTGAGAATGCTTTAATAGGACGATCTAAAATTGTGATGCAGCCGGCCGCGAACGCGATCTGCGCGCAACGACGTGCTCCCGCCATACCGTGAAAATGCCTGCCGCCACGACGATGGCGGAGCCGACGATCATGGTGAGGCTCAGCCTCTCGTTGTATATTGCGACGCCGATGATCGACGCATAGACGAGCTGCAGATATGTCAGTGGCTGAACAGCGGCAGCATCCAGCATGTCGTAGGCACGGATGAGAAAATAGTGGCTCGATATGCTGGTCATGCAGACAAGCGCCATCCATCCCCAGTCCCAACCCGACATCCAGGTCCAGTAGAAGGGGCCTACCAGTGTCATCGCGACACCGCCGACGACGCCCGTGTAAAAGAAGCTTGTCATCGCTGAATCGTCCCTGCTGACGAGGCGCGTGGCGATCACATAGAAGGCGAACAGGAAACACGAGAAGACAGCAAGCAGCAGCTTCACGTCGAAGAACTCACCTTCCGGCTTGAGGATCAGCAGTACGCCGACAAGGCCGGCGGCAATCGCGGTCCAGCGCCGCCAGCCAACGCGCTCGCCGAGGATCGGCATCGACAGGAGCGCGATCAGAATCGGGGTTGCCGAGAAGATTGCCTGCGAGTGGGCAAGGCCGATCAGCGCAAAGCAGTTGATGACGACGACAACCTGCGCTGCCAGGAGGACACCCCTGATGATTTGCAGCAGCGGCCTTTTTGTTTTGGCCGTCTGTTTCAAGCCGCCCCTCATCCTGCAAGCAAGCGCTACCGTGAAGGCGGCAAAGGCCCAGTAGCGGATCATTGTGACGAAGACGGGTGGGTAGGCTGATGCCAGGTGCTTCGAAATGCCGTCCTGCAGCGAAAAGATGGTGATTGCCAGCAGAACGAAAATATAGCCTTGGGTCTTGGATTTCATGCGTTCGTCTTGCTGCTGGAATCAGGCAGGGGCGATGCCGCTGCTTCGATGAAAGAGCCTTCTGCTTATTTTGCCTCTCTGTCAAAGCCCGACATTTGGGCGGTCGATGACCTCCCGCAGCGCAAAGCTGGAGTTGATCTTCACAACGTGCGGAAGCGCCGAAAGCCAGTCGCGGTGGATGCGCTCGTAGTCCTCGAGGTCGCGGGCGGCGACGCGGAGAATGTAGTCGTACTCGCCTGACATGAGGTAACAGACCAGCACGTTCGGACACCGCTTAACAGCGGCCTCGAATTCCGAGAGTGTCTTTGCAAACTGACCCGATAGGGAAATGTGCACCACCGCGATCATCTTGTAGTCGAGCGCCTTGTGAGAGACATGCGCGTGATAGCCGCTGACGACACCGCTCTTCTCCAGGATGTCGAGCCGCCGGGAACAGGCGGAGGCGGAGAGACCGACCTTGGCTGCAAGGTCCGCATTGGTAATGCGGGCATTGGACTGAAGTGCCTTCAGAATCGCAAGATCGATGGCGTCGAGTTCAGACATTCGAAGAACCTTCGATTATTCTCGGGAATTTGCAATATTCTTCGAAAATCGACCACAGCGCAAACATTCTTTGCAAGGACATTTCACGGCTGTGGTGGTTGGATTTCCTTGTGAAAAAGCACTCCGCAAAAGCGGACATGAGGAGAGAGGAACGCGTATGCGTGTCGGTTGCCCGAAGGAAATCAAAAACCATGAATATCGTGTAGGACTGACACCTGCATCCGTTCGTGAATATGTCGCCCACGGCCATGAGGTCTGGGTCGAAACCAAGGCAGGCGCCGGTATTGGTGCCGACGATGCCGCCTACATGGCCGCTGGCGCAAAGATTGCAGCCTCCGCCAAGGAAATCTTCGAGAAGTGCGACATGATCGTAAAGGTCAAGGAGCCGCAGCCCTCCGAGTGGGTGCAGCTTCGCGAAGGCCAGATCCTCTATACGTATCTTCACCTTGCGCCCGATCCCGATCAGACCAAGGGACTGCTTGCCTCCGGCGTCACCGCCGTGGCCTATGAGACCGTCACGGACGATCGCGGTGGTCTACCCCTCCTTGCGCCGATGTCCGAGGTTGCCGGGCGCCTGTCGATCCAGGCAGGTGCGACCGCACTGCAGAAGGCCAACGGTGGTCTTGGCATCTTGCTCGGTGGCGTGCCGGGCGTGCTGCCGGCCAAGGTTGCCGTCATCGGCGGCGGCGTCGTCGGCTTGCATGCCGCCAGGATGGCTGCTGGCCTCGGTGCCGACGTCAGCATTCTCGACAAGTCGCTGCCGCGCCTGCGCCAGCTCGACGATATCTTCGGCGGTCGTGTCCATACCCGCTATTCCAGCATTCAGGCCCTGGAAGAGGAAGTCTTCTCGGCAGACCTCGTTATCGGCGCCGTGCTCATCCCTGGCGCCGCCGCACCGAAGCTTGTCACCCGCGAGATGCTGTCGGGCATGAAGCGCGGCTCTGTCATCGTCGACGTCGCAATCGACCAGGGCGGCTGCTTCGAAACCTCTCACGCGACGACCCATTCAGAGCCGACCTATGTCGTCGATGATGTGGTGCACTACTGCGTTGCCAACATGCCGGGCGCGGTGCCTGTGACGTCGGCACATGCCCTGAACAACGCGACGCTCGTCTATGGGCTGGCGCTTGCGGACCGCGGACTGCGTGCCATTGCGGAAGACCGCCATCTGAGGAACGGTCTCAACATCCATAGGGGCCGCGTGACCAACAAGCCAGTAGCGGAAGCACTTGGTTATGAAGCCTACGCGCCGGAAAGCATACTGAACGTAGCGTAAACCCCATCACGTTACGTGAGGAAGGGCCGGCCGCAACCCGCTGCGACCGGCCCTTTTGTTATCGGTCGATACGGCACTGATAACAATTGTTGCGCGCAGAGCGCACATGCACGTAGGCGATCTCCGGTCGCTCCAGCAGTTGCGTGGCGTAGGAGCGGATATCGGGTGTCAGAGTTACCGCGCCCGTGCCGTAGACAATGCGGTTTTCGGCATTGTAGCCGCGCACGATGAAATCCGGGCTGGTCAAGACCGGTGGCAGCACCTCTTCGGCAGCGTAGCGCTCGCACGGTTCCTTGTGCAGGAAGACAGGTCCTGTTTCAGCGTAGGGCTGAAGCTCGGGAAACGGCCGGTAGGCGAAAACGAGCAACGCCTCGCCTGCATCGATATTCTTCAGGCAATGACGGCATGGATGGCCTGGGCCGTCTGAGACCATTGTCTCCGGCAAGAAGCCGTAGGCGTCCGTGCCGCCGTTCCAGAGGTTCCGGGCGTCGATGGTAGGCATGGCGGAAAAGCGGATGTCGGTCATGGCGGATCTCCTTGCTGATCGCCATGAGATGCACCTTGGCTGTCGTGCAAGCCACCCGATTCCTGCCGACGTGTTGGGGGACTGGTTCACCAGTCCTTCTTGCTCAGCTCCAGAAGCTCCTTGTCACTGAGCGGCCTTACGATGCCTGAGCCGGTGGAAACAGGTGAAAAGCCGAACATCTGGTAGAGTTGCAAGGCGCGCGGGTGGTCAAGGTTATTGGTTGTCGTGGTCACCCGCGTCGGATTAAGCGTCCAGATCGCGTAGAGCGCCTGCAGCAGGAACCACTTGCCGATGCCCAGCCCAAGCGCGTGCTCGAACAGCCCGAAGTGGCTGAGTTCAATCGCGTCTTCATCCTCGACGAAGTATTCGTAGAACCCGGCGGGTGCACCGTTCACGTAAAGGACGCTGATATTGTTGCGCTTGTCGTGCAGTGTCTTGGCCAGATCTGCGTCAGCCATCCGCAAACGATCCACCCACTGCCACCGCGCACCGACCTGGCGGTAAAGATAGCGGTAGAAAGGCAGCGGAATATCGGGAGCCCGCATGATTGCCGTCTGGATGTTGATCGGTACCGGCAAACTTGCCTTCGGTGGTGCCGTCATTTCCAGACGCGTGATATGGGCTTTCAGGGAAGAGGGGGCCTTCACCATGGTGTCAGGCTTTGACCGGTTCTGGCGGGCCAGTAACGACGGGCGTGTCCTCGCGGCCACCCCACTCGCTCCAGGAACCGTCATAGAGCTTGTTATCTGTATGGCCGAGTGACTCCAGCGCCAGTGTAATGATCGCCGCCGTGATCCCGGAACCACAGGATGTGACGACGGGTTTCGACAGGTCTATGCCCGCGTCCTCGATCGTCTGCTTGAGTTCCGGCAGTGACTTGAAGCGACCTTGCGCGGCGAAGACGCCTGATGGCAAGTTCCGCGCGCCCGGCATGTGGCCGGAGCGCATGCCGGCCCGCGGCTCAGGCTCGAGCGCTGCAAATCGGCCAGCGCTCCTGGCATCGGCAATCTGCAGGGCGCCGCTCGCAACGATGTCCCGCATTGCGTCAAGAGTAACGACCTTCGAGGCGTCATAGGTCGGCTTGAAAACCGTGGGCTCGTAACGCGGGACGGTTGTCTCAAGCGGACGGCCCTCTGATTTCCAACCATCCAGGCCACCGTCAAGCACGTACACATTCCGCGCGCCCATCACGCGAAAAAGCCACCAGACCCGCGGCGATGCGAACATTCCAATGCCATCATAGACGACGATACGATCGGTTTCTCCGATGCCGAGCTTTCCGACTTCGGCTGCAAAAAGCTCTGGCGAAGGGATGGTGTGCGGCAGCGGCACGGAATGATCCGCGATCTTGTCCTGATCGAAACGGATGGCGCCGGGGATATGGCCAGCGGCGTATTCCGCATCGGCATCGCGCTTCTGCGCCGGCAGATAAAACGATGCATCCAGGACGCGCAAATCCGACTTGCCCAGTTCCGCCTGCAGCCAATCGGCCGAAACGACGAAACGGCTCTTCTCTTCGCTCATTCTGCTCTCCCCAAGTTCAAGCTTCGTCGCCGGGAGCGCCGAAGCGAATTCGGAAGCGACGGTTTTCCTTGCCCTTCTTCTCGATCTTGGCAATGTGAATCTGACCGACTTCCTGCGTTTCGGACACATGTGTGCCGCCGCAGGGCTGGCTGTCAATCGCAGAGTTCTCCCCGATGCAGACAAGGCTGACCCGGCCAAGGCCGATCGGCGGGCGAACATTCTTGGATTTGACGATGCCGGGATTGGCGGCAAGTTCCTCATCGGTGATCCACTGCAGGTAAACCGGATGGTTCTGCCGCACCAACTCCATGAGCTTTTCAGTCACGTCTTCCTTGTCAATCGTTTCGCTCATGTCGAAGTCGACGCGGCTCTCGTCTTCGCCAACGGCAGCGCCCGTAATCGGATAGGAGCAGACGACGGAGAGCAGGTGACAGGCGGTATGCATTCGCATCATCTTGTAGCGGCGCGGCCAATCGACGTGCAGCACCAGCTTTTCGCCGACGTTCGGACGTGTCTCACCCTCTAGCGGCACGTGGACGACGATATCTTTTGTTGCCCCATGCTTCGTCTGGCCAAGAACGATCTTGCTGCCGTCGGCGCGTTCGAGAAAGCCGGTATCGCCCGGCTGGCCTCCCGATGTCGCATAGAAACAGGTCTGGTCCAGCTCGATGCCCCCATCTTCGTGAAGGGCGGTTACCATCGCCTCGCATGTCGAAAGATAGAAATCGTCACGATAGAGGGCATTGACGGGCATGGGGTCTCACGCTGCTGGTTCGTATGGGATTTGTATGTCTTGCGTCTTGGCGAGCCACGCGGGAACGGGCAGGCCCTTCGAGGTCAGGAAATCAGGGTTGAAGAGCTTGGACTGGTAGCGATTGCCGTAGTCGCAGAGGATGGTCACGATGGTATGACCGGGACCGAGCTCCTTGGCAAGACGCACAGCACCGGCGATGTTGATCGCGGTCGATCCGCCGAGGCACAGACCTTCGTGCTCGACAAGATCGAAGACGTAGGGCAGGGCTTCCGCATCTGAAATGCTGTAGGCGAAGTCGGGCGTAAAGCCTTCCAGATTCGCCGTGATTCGTCCCTGGCCAATCCCTTCGGTGATCGAGGAGCCGGCGGACTTCAGTTCACCGTTCTTGAAGAATTCATAGAGGGCGGCTCCGTCAGGATCGGCGAGGCCGATCTTGACGTCCTTGCTGAATGCCTTGAGGCCGGCCGCGACGCCGGCAAGCGTCCCGCCCGAGCCGACGGAGCAAATGAAGCCATCGACCTTGCCGTTGGTGTCATTCCAGATCTCGCGGGCGGTCGTTTCGATATGCGCCTGCCGGTTGGCGACGTTGTCGAACTGGTTTGCCCAGATCGCTCCATTAGGATCCGTTTTCGCCAACTGCTCGGCAAGCCTTCCGGACACCTTCACATAGTTGTTCGGGTTCTTGTAGGGAACAGCCGGAACCTCGACGAGCTCGGCGCCGAGCAGCTTCAGTGCATCCTTCTTTTCCTGGCTCTGGGTCTCCGGGATGACGATGACCGTCCTGTAACCAAGGGCCTTTGCTACAACCGTCAAACCGATACCGGTGTTGCCGGCGGTTCCTTCGACGATAACGCCGCCTGGTCGCAGCAGGCCCTTCTTTTCTGCGTCGCGTATGATGTAGAGCGCTGCGCGATCCTTGACCGACTGGCCCGGATTGAGGAATTCGGCTTTGCCGAGAATGGTGCAGCCCGTCGCCGCAGACGCACCCTTGAGCTTGATCAGGGGGGTATTGCCGATTGCCTCTAGAACGGACGGATGGACGGTCATGGACTCTGCCTCTTTTGAACGCTTAGTTTAGGAACGGTCTTTTCCCTTCACAAGGCTAGGTTGGCAAGAAATGCTATTCCATCCCTTTGAGCGCAGCGATAAAATTAGACTTCATCTTGATCCACCGTCCTTTGGTAGGGGCCGCCCAAGCGCGTTGTGATCCGGAGATTGACTTTCAACGTACGGATGACGACAAAGCAATCTCTGAAAGCGGAAAACGACCCGAAACCGTCATGGTTCACGAGCATATCGACACTGTCGATGCATTGATGGCGCATTATGTCGCCGGATCTCTTCCCGAGCCGGCGCGGGTGCTGGTGGAATCCCATCTCGAAATGAAGACCGATCATCGCCAGCTGGTGCGGGATCTCGAATCCTTGGCCGGCGAAGCCCTCGAGCAGATACCGGAAGCTGCGATCGGCGACCGGAGGGCGCGGCTTGCTGCTGTCTTCGCCTCGGCGCCACCTGACGAACGCCGCCCAGCCGTGGATCTGCGGGCAAGGGACGGCTCTTTCCCGAAGGCGATTCGCGATCTGGTTGGCTATGACGTGGATACGGTGCCTTGGAAAACGAAGCTTCCAGGCTTCAAGGAATACTCTACCGACATCGATGGCTGCGAAGTGAGCCTGATGTGGATCAAGGCTGGGCGAGCACTGCCTGCACACACTCACAAGGGCATGGAACTCACTTTGATCCTGGACGGGGCGTTCAACGACAGTCGCGGCCGCTTCGGGCCTGGCGATATCTCTGTCGCGGACGAGAGCCTCGACCATCGACCGGTTGCCGAAAAGGATCGCCCCTGCATCGCATTCTCGGTTCTCGACGCGCCGATCAAACTGACCGGCTCCTTCCGCCAAATCATCGGCGACCTGATCGGCTGAAAGCAGCCACAATGGCGTGATATCGCCTTGAATCCGGGAGGCGGCGAGGAACTCCCGGACCTGTCTTGACGTTGAGGAAAGCAGCCCGGAGGAGATGTGCCATGCAAGCATTCGTCGCTCGTCCTGAACATGGAATAGCCTGGATAACAGGTGCAAGTTCGGGGATAGGGCGAGCGCTTGCACTGAAGCTCGCCGGTGAAGGATACAAGGTTGCGGTGACTGCGCGCGACCATGAGAAGCTTGCAGAGCTCCAGGCTGAGGCTGCTGAACTCCCGGGCAGCATCATCGTGCTCGATGGCGATGTCACGAATCCCGAAGACATGGAGCACGCACTCGCCTCAATTGAATATGAGCACGGCGCGCTCGCGTTGGCGGTGTTCAATGCGGGTGTCTATCTGCCCGTGCACGCGGAGGAATTGAAGCGCGCCGACTTCGAGAAGAGTTTCGCGGTCAATTTGCAGGGGGTCGTGAATTGCCTCATCCCGGCCGTTCGCCACATGAAGGCTAAGGGGCAGGGGCAAATCACGATCGTTTCGTCAGTTGCAGGTTACGGCGGTCTGCCGACGAATGCAGCCTACGGCGCCACAAAGGCGGCATTGATCAACATGACCGAGAGCCTGAAGTTCGATCTCGACAAAATGGGCATCCGCATTCAGCTGGTGAATCCGGGCTTCGTCGATACGCCCGCAACGAGGAAGAACGAATTCCCGATGCCCTCACTCGTTTCGGCAGACGAGGCGGCGGAGAAGATTTCCGTGGGTCTCAAGTCGCGGCACTTCGAGATTGCCTTCCCGACACGCTTCACCCGGTCGATGAAGCTCGTTAACCTGCTGCCTTATGGCCTCTATTTTTGGCTGATTAATCGCTCGACCGGATGGCGGCGGCGACCACTTGAAAAGCATGGGCACCCGCCGATGCCGCATCCTGCCGAGTAATTGTCTCAGGAGGCAAGGACGAGGCGGATAGCGCCGAGACAGGAGGTCATCTGTCGGATGGCGCCATCCGCTCTCGTCAATCCACGCAGACGACCTGGCGGACGTCTCTTTTTTGCGCGGAAGCCTGTTTCACAACCAAGTTTATTCCAGTTCGAAGCGCTCCGCCGAGCCGGACACGCTTGCGTCACCGGCGTATTCTAGTCGGAAATGAAAGTCTCTGGCCAGTGACAAATTCGATTTCGCTTCAGGGGACGACGAGGCACATGCAATCGGCTCCTCAGGCACTGTTACGATTTTTTCCTGTGGACCTGTGTTCAACGGGCGTCCACCCGCCGCGCACTGCTTGGTGGTCCTGCACCGTGGCAAAGGTCACAGTGCTAGCCGTGAATCAGCAAAGTGTGAAAGCAATCATCTTCTGCGGCTCTCGCACAGCTTCTTGATGACATGGTAGATTGCTGCCCGGATCGATCTCATATGCCGTCCTCCAGGGAGATGTTCACATGAACCGATTTCGCACTGTTGTTATGGCCGGACGCTGATAGGCCTTTTTACGATCAGCGCAGCTTGCACGAGCACGGAAGGTCCGACGACCTCATCGAGGGGTTTTTCGTCAGCTTATCAGAAGGATCGTGACTACACGCTCAATCCGGCCTGCGCGGGTGGCTTCAGGCCCAGCAATGGCCGTTCCTGCAGCTACTAGGAGCCATGGAAAGTCGCGGCGTCGGTGGCGGCGACACGGGCACCTGAGCAACATGCCCTTCTGGACGATGGTCGCGGGGCGTGCCGTTCCTACACGCACAGCGCCACGGATGAAAATTAGTAATTCCTTAATTATGGATGGCTATCATTATTCTTGTCGCGACAGGTTATCGTGACAGGCAACGTTATGAGGGCTCGTCTGCTGTTCCTAGTGGCGAGCCTTCTTCATTTTGCAGTTCATAGTGCCCACGATACCAATCGAATCAGTTGCCCCTCGCTGATTTTTCATTTCTATTAGGTAGGGCTAATGGAGGGTTCGCAATGGACAGAATGCAGAGATCTCGACCGGACGAAAAGGCGACCTACGATCGCCACGCGGTGCGGCTGATTTTGCACATGCGCGAGAGCAAGCGCCTCCTCGATTCCTTTACCTTACGCAATGATGGAGACGGTGCGCGCACGGGCAACCAGCCAAGCGGGAAGCACTAGCCCAGAAAAACGCCGGCGCTGGAGTGCCCGGTCTTGGGCGACGAGCAACTGGCCGTTTCTTAAACAGGCTTGCTCAGCGGACGAGTGCCCATGAGGTATTGAATCCCCGAGTACTCGGGTCGTGCAGCGAATTCAAAAGAGGGATGAAAGCGAAAAAGAAAACGCCTGCTTTTGGACGATCACAAAAGCAGGCGTTTATCTTTGAAACTGGCTCCCCGGGCCGGACTTGGCCCCTCTTCTTAATTTCGAGGAGTTTCGTTGCATTGCAGGGGTTGCCCGAGTTCTACGCCTTTGCGGCCCCGAAAATGTATTCCAAAAAGTATTCCAAAAAGTAGTCTGAAAAAAGTTGAGTGGCCCCGATGGGCTTTGCAGGTTTTGAGTTGCTTTTTGAGGGCGGATTGGAATCAGCATTCCTTTGCAAAACGACCCCCCAAGGGGAGATTTTGTGGGGGATCAAATCACGGCTCTTCCGGGAGTAATTACTTCTTCGGCGGACGTCGAGCGGGCGTTGAGGCCTCCACCTCTCACCGGTCGGTGGAGCCGCGCTCAGCTGTCCAGAACTACGATTGCGAACGAACCAAATTATCGTTTCTGGTACGAGTGGAAGATGAAGTCTTTTGCTTCCACGACGGTATGACATGCAAAACCGCAATCGGTGCCTTCCCCGTCTGGCGTGAAGGAATCTGAGGCGACGTCGTAATTGAAGTTGGCATACCCCCAACCACCACTGGCCTCAAATCTCTTGCTGTCCTTCTCGATAAACGCAACGTTTCGAAGGGCGGCCGGCACGTTCACTGAAAATGGCGAGTCGGCGTCCTTTTTTGTCTTCCACTGGATCTTTGCAATCTTCGATCCGTCGGGGAATTTTGTAGCGTTGGCCGGCACACCTTTTTTATAAGCCTCGATCATTGTCGGATTAGCCATGATGACGTTCGCCGGAATCTCCTCCCATCACTTGTTCTGAGGGATCAACCGCAGCAACCGAGACGACTTCCCAACTTTCGTACCCTTCGAAGTCAGCGAACCCGAGGCCGTTCGGTATTTGAACGGTATTTTTGTCTTTAGCGGCAATGCTCACGCCGCCCAAGGCGGCAAGCGCCCCGGTAATTATTAACAAAGCAGAGATTTTGCGCACGATGATACCCTCCGATGCTATCTCCTCAAGAGCTTCAGGGATTCAAAGAAAGCGAACGACGCCAAAACCAGTGGTTTCCGCACAGCGAAAATAACATCATCCTTCACCTATATAAATTAGCACACACTAATTTGATAAAGCGCCAATAGGAAAAAAGGCCCGGCGATTAATAGCGCAGGGTGCCAGCTTTTGAGAAAGCACCCTCGCTGGCACATTCAACCTGATCTACTAGCGGCGCTTTTGAGACACCCTGGATGTTTGCCGCTCCCAGTAATTTTTGTACGCGCTCGAGCTGGCTGCCGGATCTTGCTTCCTGCCTCTGCTTAGCAGCTAGATATTCCCGCTCGCAGCGATCGAGGATCGGTTGAGCGATTGGGCCTTTTCGGTCCACGAGCTTGGCGGCAAAGACCAGCATCTCGGCCAGCCGATCAAGGGTGATCTCCTTTGATGGGGCTCGGGTGGCCATCAAGCTTCTCCGCAAATCAGTGCTCGCTTTGCCTGTTCGCGACGCATGGCGTTTCGTTTACGGGTAACCATTTCCAGGTGATCTGGATGAGGGCGGACGCAGAGCCGGTTGCGGCAAACGTGGTCCAGCTCCTTTTTGCCGGGAATGTACCCGTGCTCGTTGGTCCACATCACGATGTGAACCGCGACGGTCTGCCCGGCCAAAGCCATGCGAGGGTATCCGGCGCCGCGGCCCTCAGTTCCTGAGGTCGGGCCTGTCCAGATCCAGCAGCCCGTATCCTCGTCGATGCGAACACGAGCCATAACCTTCTCGCGTATGTTATCGCGGCGGTCCGTCATGCGCTTACCTTTAGCCATGCTTTGAAATCGGACCGCAGCGCCTTCCAGCGCGCGGCCGCATTCTGATCTTCGTTCAGCTCGGCCATCGACGTGATGGCGAGAATGGAGCGAACGCGTGTCTTGACGCGCTCGGTGTCGCCTGCGTCCTGCAGCTGGTGCCGCTCGATTAGGAACTGGCGGAATGCGCGGTCGTTCTGGCACTTGATCGCGCACTCAGCGGCAAAGTTACTTTCGGCAGCCTGCCGTTCACGGCGTTCGACGTCTCGCGGATCTTCGGGTGGAATGACGCTCCGCAACTTTTCCGCGGCCCGCTTCAGCATCGCCAAAAGGAAGGCGATGTCTTCGTGCGCATGCATCAGGAAGTCGCGATCGGTGTATCCGCAGTCGTCGAGCAGCTTGACGATCGGCGCTGGCGGCGTCTGTCGGATAACAACGGCATACAATTCGAGGCCGCCACTACCGAGCTGCCAGTTGGTGCTAGCCTCCTCGTGCCGTTGCCGGATCTGCGCGATGCGCTCCTTCTCCTCGCGCGTCGCCATCAGGGAACCGCGCTATCCACGCCGCGCTCCCGTAGGGCGGCGACATGCATCGAGACTCGGGGCAGGGACAATTGCCGGATCGCCACGCCGCCGTGGTCTCCTGCGACCATCTCGCGAAGGATGACGAGGCGATCGGAATGGACCGTGATCATTTCACGCGACAGATGACGCGTGACGCGGCGCGCGGGTCCCTCGCTCTTGGCTGGCGCCAGGTCGAGCAGATTGTAACGAATGAGCGCAAGACGGACCGTGTCGCGATGGGCGCCATAGCGAGCAGCGATCTGGTTCCTGTCCATGCCTGATTTCAGATGGGCAGCGAGGACTGCGGCGTTCGGAAGCTTTACAGCCATAGAAACAGCTCCTGGATTATGAGTGGGAGGTGTAGGCGTTGACCGCAGCAACGATCAGCTCGGCGATATCTGTGACCTGGTCGTCGGGCATCTCTCGATGCATATCGACAACGATGATCCCTCGGCCGGTGGAGTCGACGATCGTCCCGATGTTGTCGATCTCGTGCGTCAGCGGGAGTGTCACATTCGCCAGCTCAAATGCGGTGCTCGCTGTGGATTGACGCAGGAATGAACTAGCCAGCATGGGCATCCTCCATTCGCTCGATCGATTCCTTGAGGGTGCGCCGCAGTGGCAGATCCGCATTGCGGCAGCCGAGTGCATCGATGACGTGGATCATTGCGTGCGCCAGACCGATCATGGTCTCGTCGGTCAGTCCCTCAAAGCCAGACTTGCCGCAGAGGTTGTCGACAGCCAGATCGATGTTGGCGCCAGCAACGTATTCCAGCGCCTGCGCCACGTGGCGACGACGGGCGCTGCCCATCTCGATCTCGATCTCTTCGACGATACTTGGGCTAAAGCCATCGGCGATGAGCCGGAGCTTTGCCGGGAAGGGGAGGATGTCGGCCATCACATGTCCCTCCATGGTGCGTTCTCCCATGTGTCGTCGATGCGAAGCGTCCGCAGGCGCCGCCATTCGACAAAACGGCGGACTGCTTTCGAGGTAGCGATGATCGCAAACATGACGGCGCCAAAGAGCACGCCGCCTGCCAAGGTGCTGCTAAGCGCAGCGAGAACGGTAAAGGTCGCGTCGTTCATCGCGTTGCCTGCAGGATAATCGCGTACGGGAGGACCGAGACGATGATGGCGAGCAGTGCGAACTCTGCCCGGCGCTGGTGCTCGATCGGCATCCGCGTCACGCGCAGGAAAAGCGATCCCGGCTCCGGCAGCGCCAACGCTACCGGACGAACTGTCCGAATTGTCTGCATGGTAGGAGCCCTTTCGCTTCCGTTTGGGCATCCGCTCCGTTCCTGGTCGGAGCGGGAGCCAAAACCGGAAGGTTCAGGCGACGCGCCGTATCGATCGGCGCGAATGGATCTGCGCCGCCTGCTGGCTGTAGGCGTCGATCTGCTCATCGGTGTAGCCAAGGTCTTGGAAGTCCTTGCGTGTCAGTCCTTCACCGCGCTCAAGGGCCAGATCAGCCATTTCGTGAGCGATGCTACGGGCTACGACTGCGGGATAGGTCTGTGTCTGCACGTTGCTCTCCATCGCCTCCCGGTTTCGCCGCTGCTCCGGGAGGAGGAGAGAGCAGCGGCGCGCCCCCGTTTAGGCGATCCGGAACTGGGAGGAGGAGTGGACCGGATGCGTAAAAAGGTATGCGGATTTAATTCCGCAGTCAATCCGAGTGCGAAAGAAATTACGCAAAGTATGTTCTAAATCTGAATAGCATGATTAAGGAGCTGACGGTTAAGCATCTGATTCGCTTTGAATTCGCCACTGTTGAGCACGAACGAAAAGAGGCGCGCCAGACTAGCTTGGCGCGCCTCCTATTGGGTTCGTATGGGCGATTGTTTGTCCGCTAGACGCCGTAAATTTCGTTCGGCGTAAGGACTTTGTGCATGTGGGCGATGGTCTCGCGCGGGATATCGATCTCCGCCCTAGGGTTGTGCTTTTGTATGGTAACGAACTCGGTGTTACGTCTCAGGAAGATCCCGATTGTCGCCTCCAGCGCGCCCTCTGCGCTCAATTGGGACTGGATAACGACGGGGTCGCCAAACCGGGGAGGTTTGTCGGGGTGAACAAAGACCAGATCGCCCGGATGATACTGGGGCACCATCGATTCGCCTTCAATGTAAAGCGAGTAGATATTCTTGGCATTAATCAAAGTGGGCGGGCGCCTTACGTAGTCGACAGGGTCGGGATACAGCTGGAACGCCCCTCTGAGGTGTGATCCTGCCGCCGTTCCCATTACCGGGACATCTTTGGGCATTTCATGGCGAAGAGGCATTTCAACATCCGCCGAACGCAATTCTGGTTTAGCAGGTCGCGTGGTATCGCCGCTTAGCAACCATTGCTCGGTAGTATCAAGTGCTCTTGCGAGGGCCGTCAACGTTTTTCCGCCTGGCATCTGCTCTTCGTTCCCGAGCAGTTTGCGGACTGCTTCGCGCGAAAGGCCAGCCTTCAGCGAAGTGCTGGAAGGGTTAAGGCCTAGTTCGGCCATGCGCTCTCGAATGCGATCGTGGATAGTTTCGCTCATGTGCGGAATTTTATCCGCGCCTTGTGGAAAAGTCATGCCGAATGAATTCGGTTGACAATGCGGAACTGATTCCGCATCCTCCGACGCCATGACACTTAGAGAACAACTCATAACGGTCTCCGATATCTTCGCTCAGGCGCGCGGCATTGGTCGCCAGCGCCTCTCAACGATTGTGTTGAACAGGGGATCTACGCTTGATCGAATTGCCTACGGTGACAGTGATCTCACGACTGGAACGTTCGAAAAGGCGATGCTTTGGTTCTCGAGCAATTGGCCCGACTGCGTGGACTGGCCCGCGGATATCCCGCGTCCGGCGAGCGCGGAGGAGGCGGCATGATTTCTTGTTGTTCCCTGCGCGGTGCCGCTGGTCGCCGCGCCACCTTGCACCGGGCCGGCGGACCTCTGTGGCCCGGTGCACTTTCTCTTCGACTGTTCGTCCATGCATGCGGGCCTCCGTGATCTGCTGACAAACCACTAATAAGGCGTGCTGACGCGCCGATCATCGAATCCATTTCCGTTTTTGTTTCCTTGATTTTCGAGGGGAGTAGTCGTGCGCACAATTTCCGAGATCGAGATCCGGTCGATCAAGTCTGCAACCGAGGCGTCCTACACGTTGGGTGGCGGGGTCACCGCGTTTCCGGACCTAACACGCGTCAACGTTTCAACGCTGTCCAAGTATGCGTCGTTCAATGACGACCTGAAGGAGAGCGTCATCCCGTGCGACGTGGCAGTCGAGGCTGATCGCCGTGCCAAGAGTCCCGCGATCGTCAGCGCCATGGCGCGGCTGTTAGGTTACCGGCTCATACCCGACCAGGCGGAACACATCGATGGGCCAATCACCGAACATGACGCGCACCGCGTCCTGTCGGAAAGCATGGATCTCTCCAAGGCGATCCTGAATGCCTTGCTCGACAACCGCATCGACGCCCTGGAGCGTAAGCAGATCGCACGGGAAGGCCGCGAAGCTCTTCGCGCTATTGAGCAGGTTCTGGTCAAGCTCGAAGAAGGAGGAGCTTGATGGAACCGGCTCTCGGCCCTAACGGACACGCGCTTCTGCGCCGCATCCGGCTTCTTCGCGATCAGCACTTGGCTGCCGACGAGGCAGACCGGTCACTGCTCTTGTCGTTAATCGCGCGCGGCCATGTGCGCCGTTGCGGACCCGCTCACGCGCGACTGACCCTCACCTCAAAGGGCAACACGCACCTCGACCGAATGATGAGGTGCGAGTGATGAACATCCTAGCTCCATCCACTGCTCATCAGCGCATGCAGGCATTTGATAGTCTGCCGAAGCAACTGCGGCTCGTCATTTCCGGCGCAGCTTTTGCCTACGACCCGCGGGAAATTGCGGAGCGCATTGCCAAGGGCCGTCGTCCAGAAACCATCCTGCGGGGCATCGTCCGCTATGAGCGGAGGGCTCGCCCATGAACGCAAGTGCACATCAGGTCTCGCGCGATCGTCAGAACGATCTGCTGGTCCGAGCAAAGCGGGATGGGTTCGTTGTCAGCGAAACATCGGCTGAACGACTGTCCTGCATCAAGCTCAACACAAAAGGCTTGCTGTCGCGCGATCCGAAGGCAGCGGATAAGTGGTATCCCACTGACAAGGCTGCTACCTCCTTGCCTTCGGAGCCTGAGCCGGCGGCTGCGTTGGTGGAGCGCACCATTACGCGTCGTCGTATCGACAGCATCGACAGCGCTGATCGGCTTCGCGTCGTCGATCAGGCGGCGGTTGAGGCTCTCAAGCCCTCAATCCGAGAGCATGGACTTAAGACACCAATCACGGTGCAGGGCAGATCCGGTGATGAGCGGGTGACGCTTTGCGCAGGAAAACACCGCCTGGAGGCGATGCGGCAGCTTGGCGAGGAGTGGATTGACTGCTTCCATGAGGATGTAGACGACCTAGATCGAGAGCTTTGGGAGATCGACGAAAATCTTATTCGATCTGAGCTGACGCCTGCCGATCGGGCACTGTTCGTCGCGCGGCGCAAGGAAATCTATCTTCTAAAGCATCCGGAAACCGCCCATGGCGGCGACAGGTCAAGTCGCCAAGTTGGCGACTTGCAGAACGCTCGACGGTTTAGCGCGGCGACGGCTGAAGCAACCGGACAAAGCGAACGCGCTATCCAGCGAGATGCATCTCGTGGGGAGCGTATCACGGAAATGGCTTTGCACTTGGTGCGGGGGACGCGCTTGAACAGTGGCGCGTTCCTCGATCGGCTGAAGACCGTCGCTGAGGATAAGCAGGTTCTCTATGTTAAAGCAGCCCTCGACGATGAAAAGCGCAAGGCTGCCGAGGTGAAGGAAAACCGGCGGGCGCTTTCTGAGGTCCGTCATGCTGTTCGCCTTACCCATATGGCGCACGTGACTGCAAACGGCGCGGCGAGCGCTGGGCAGGTGGCACACAAGTTTCCAGTCATCTATGCCGATCCGCCATGGAAGTTCGGCGTCCATTCGGAAGTGACCGGACGAGAGAAAAGTCCGGAAAACCATTACCCGACGATGACGACGCACGAGATCTGTGCGCTTTGGGAGCAGATCGGATCTCCGGCCAAGCAGGACTCGGTTCTGTTTCTCTGGGCAACAAATCCGATGCTGCCTGATGCGCTGCGTGTCATGGATGCCTGGGACTTCGCCTACGTTCATCATTGGATCTGGGACAAGGAAGTCGCCGGGACGGGCTATTGGGGCCGTGACCGTCACGAATTGCTTCTGATCGGGAGGCGCGGCAATCCAGTTTCGCCGTTGCCGGGGAGCCAGCCACAGACCGTCCATCGTGAGGCGAAAGGCCGCCATAGCGCCAAGCCTGCTTTCTTCGCTGAGACGATCGAGCGTCTGTACCCGGATATGCCTCGGCTCGAAATGTTCTGCCGCGAACCTCGGCCAGGCTGGACGGCTTGGGGCTTTGAGGCGAAGGCGGAAGGCGAGGTGGCTTGATGTTCGCCGTCGCGACTTTGCCATTCCTTGACCTCGCGATTGCTGACGGATCTCCGGTCGCGATTGGCGTCTCCGGTGGCAAGGATAGTCAAGCTGCTGCGCTAGCGGCGTTTCGCTATCTCGATCAATGCGGCCACGTTGGGCCTCGTATACTTGTTCACGCGGATCTCGGCGTAGTCGAGTGGCGGGACAGCCTGCGTATATGCGAAGAGCTTGCTGCGCATCTTGGTTGCGAGCTTCTGGTCGTGAGGCGGAAGGCCGGAGACCTGATGGATCGGTGGGAAGCACGTTGGCGCTCAAGCATCGATCGGTACGCCGCTCTTGAAACAGTTACCTTAGTTCCGTGCTGGTCAACTCCGCGGATGAGGTTCTGCACGTCGGAACTGAAAACGCACGTCATCCAGGCGGAACTCAGGCGGCGATACAAAGGTCAGACCGTGATCAATGCGACCGGTGTTCGTCGTGAGGAAAGCGCGGCCAGATCAAAGGCGACAGTTGCTGACCAAGGTACCGTCAACGATAATTTCATCAACTGGCGGCCCATCGTGGATTGGACCGTGCAAGAGGTATTCAGCGCGATCGATACGAGCGGGCTGGCGCCGCATCCTGCTTACCGTGACGGCGGCATGAGCCGGGTGTCTTGCATGTTCTGCATCATGTCGAACATTGCGGATTTGACGGCTGCTGCGGCTCAGCCGGAGAGCCATGAGCTTTACCGTAGGATGGTTGAGCTTGAGTGCGAGAGCAGCTTCGCGTTCCAAGGCTCCCGATGGCTTGGCGATGTGGCGCCGCAGCTCCTGACGGGAAATCTCCGTGACCGCCTCTTGGTGGCAAAATCCACCGCTCTTTGGCGCACGCAGGCAGAAGCGCGGATCACTGACGGCATGCTGTACGTCAAGGGATGGCCCACGCGCATGCTGACGGACGCCGAGGCGGACATCCTTGCCAGCGTAAGATCAGAGATCGGCGCGCTGTTCGGTATTGAATGTGCTTGCCTTGATCGTGAGAGCATCCACGAGCGCTACGCGGAGCTAATGCGCCATCGGGAGGCAGCATGACGGCGATGCTACCTCTCGTAGATATCCTTGCTGATGCCGCGACACATGCGGAGCGGGCAGATTGGCTGTTTCGCTGCCCTTACTGGGTCATTCATCGCGAACATATGAACATCCGGCGTATCCTACAGCTATCAGGGCTCCTGGAAGGTGTTGCCTATCTCGATGCGATGCTTTCGCTCACCAGTGCGCGGCGACTGCCGGATGGATCAATTCCTCAAACCATCGTCTTGCCGGTGCATATCGCCGCGCACGACCTCAGAGAAGCGGCGCGGGCTGGCGCCTCGGGGGCAGAATGAGCAATCCACGGTTCTCCATAATCCCGGCGTGGATTGTCACTGACGGCAGACTGAAAGGAAGCGACCTGAAGGTGCTTTGCCTATTGGGGACGCATACGAACAAGGAGGGCTGGTGCCGCCGCAGCCAGGTTAAGATGGCCGAGCAGCTTGGCTGTGGTCGTTCAACGGTGCAGGACTCGCTCAACCGGCTTGCAGATATAGGTGCCGTTGAAAAGCGGAAGGTCGAGAGCGTCGACGGCCGCGACAGCGCTCATTGGTATCGCGTCATCCTTGACCGTGCGCTCTCTAGCAATGCGTTTAGCGCATGGGAAGCCGACGACGAAAAGGAATTCGGTCCTATTTCCGGGGCGTCTGCGGTGGCACCCCCTGCCGGTATACCGGCACCCCCTGCCGGGCCTGAGGCGGCACCCCCTGCCGGATCTGGACCGGCACCTATTAACGACAGTTCTCTAACTTCCAATCTTAACGAAGAAGAGAGAGAGCGCGATCGCAATGATGAAGGGGAAGAAAATCCCAAGGCGCTGGAAAAGCGATTCCGCAAATGGTGGTCGACATGGCCAACCTATGCGACCGACACGGAAACCACGACGCGCCGAGCCTGGTTGGATCTGACGGCGGAACAGCGGAAGACTTGCGAGTATCGGACTGCGGAGTATCTGGCCGCAGCCAAGGCTTCTGGTCGCAAGTTTTCGAAAGCAGCGGCGACGTACCTCTCAGAGCGGGCTTGGGAGCGATTGGGCGAAAGGACAGGATCTGCAGCGCAAGCCAGCTCGCCCGAGCCGTACACGGCATATTCTCGGGCAGGTCGTGCGCTGTTGCTGGCGGAGCTGTTGAAGCCAGAGCGCCACCTCACGCTCAATCCGATCGAACAGAAGATCATCGAGGACAAACCAGAGAAGCGCGACCTGATCTGGCGCGACAAGCGGGAAAAGCAGGGTTGGCCAGAGGCATCGAAGCTGATCGAAACGACGCAGCAGCGCAGGCGGTTCAACGTTCCTGCGCGCATCGTGGCGATCGGACAGAGCTTCGACAAGGTGAAGGTCGGTGGTGATGTCTGGCAAGCATGGCAGCGTCTGCACCATCGTCGCTGCTGGCCGTGGCTGGCTGCTCCTGAAGGTTTGGAATGGATGCAGTTCCCACGCCTGCCAGATGGGATCGAGGATCTCGATGAAGCGTGTGACATGGCTTTGGGCGAATTTGATGCGGCACTGAGAGAGGGCAGGGGCAATGACAATGCAGCGTAAGATCACCGGAACGAAGATCAATTTTCGGCCGATGATCGAGGCCGAGCTGTCGCACCTCGAAAAGTTGCGGGCCTACCAGCGTTCGACGAGAGCAAACCGAATCGCCCGAATCGCAGCGGACAGGCTGCGGGCGGCATCCAAGGAAAAATGTGAAAGGGAGCCGAAAATGGCGAATTGGTACTGCCTGCGTGTCGAAAGTGGCAGAGAGTTCATTGTGGAAAAGTTTCTTCAGGACGCGAATGTCGAGGCGTTTATGCCTTCGGAAAAGGTCGTTCGCATTCACAAGGGGAGGAAAATCGAGGGATCGCGACCGTTCTTCCCGTCATACATGCTCGTTCGTTTCGTACCTTCGGGTGAGGCGTTTCATGGTCTGAAGAACGTCAAGCATGTCATCGATATCGTCGGTGGACCGAACGGATATCACATCGTCAGAGATGAGGATGTTGAGCATTTGAAGGCACTTAGGTCTGAAGCTGATTTGCCACGCGTGGCGACCGACAAGACCATGGCGGACGGTGACAGGGCTGACATCACCTTCGGTCCTTTCGTCGGGTTCACCTGCACTGTGCTGGCTGTGAAATGGTGCAGGCAGGCCAAGGCGCGCGTGCTGATCGATGTCTCTGGCAAGCCATTTGAGATAGAGAGCATGCCACTTGCATTCCTCAAAAAGCTGTGACAGCAATTGGTCACTGGACGAGCCAGACCAGCGGACCCTCCGATCCCCGATTGAGATATCGGGCAGAGCAGGCCAACGGCCTCAGGGAACACCGCTACCGGCCCCAGCCTTGATCGCCTCACTGTCGAGGCGCTGACTCAAGGCCAGTGCTACTGCTATGAGTTCGAGGCGGCCTAACGGTCGCCTTTTCTGTTTCTTAGGGATATGGGCAAGCTCACATCCCTCAAGCCTCGGATTAAGACCCTTGGCTCTCGCCTATCTCCCATATTGCCATCGACACGACAGGAAGCGGAAACGCAGCGCAGTCGTGAGCGTGACCAAAGCCAGCCATGGCGCGCCTGGTACAAGAGCAATCGATGGCGGAAGCTGCGGGAGGAAGTGCTGAGGCGCGACGTGTACAGATGCCAGCAGACCGGTATTCTCTGCATTGGCAAGCATCCTGCAGATAACAGTCCAGTGGTTGACCACAAAATCCCGCATCGCGGTGATGAGCGCCTGTTCTGGGATGTGAACAATCTGCAGACGGTGAGCAAGGCTTACCACGATAGCGAGAAGCAGAAGCAGGAACGGGCGCGACCCGGTTGGTGAGGATCATGAGCGAGCAGGCCTTCATCGAGTTCTTCCGGCTCGGTCTAGCATCTGCCTGCGGCTTCGTTCTCGGAGCTGCATGGATCATTTGGAAGACGCGGGATTGTGACGAACCTCGGCGATCGCCCGTCAGCGAACGCATTCGAACCACCGGCAGCAGTGACCGACCACCACCCCCTCGCAGGTAGAGGGGGGTGGGTCGAAAGTCTGGAAAGACCCCTCCGCCCGGACCCGCGCCCCCCTCATTCGGAGATTTTTTTCTCGTGCATCAGGAAATTGACCTCTTCGGCAACCCGGTTGTCGACACCAGACGAGCTGTTGGACGGCCGGCCCACGAGGTGACTTCTAGAACACGCAATAGAGTCAAGATGTTAGTGGCTTTGGGTTGGGCGAACCCGCGTATTGCCAATGCGTTGGCGATCTCCTTGCCCACTTTGCGGAAGAATTATTTTCACGAGCTGAAGGCGCGTGATGCTGCTCGCGATCAGTTGGACGCTCGGCGGTTAGAGTTGGCTTGGGAACTTGCCGAAGGCGGTAACGTCGGGGCGTTCAAGGAGTTTGGGCGCCTCTTGGAGAGAAACGATCGCATGGAGATCGAGCGCGAGCTGGCCACCGAGAAAAAGCCTTCGCCCCAGCCTCCGGTTGAGCGTCTTGGCAAAAAGGTGATCGCCGAGCGAAGAGCGATTGACGCAGACGCCGACCTGATGGCGGAACTTGAGCGGGAAGCCTCCGAGAATGCGCATCATTGACGATGATCTTCCCCGTTTCGCTTGCCCGGATTGGTGGGAGAAACTGCAGAATGGCCAAACGCCAATGGCCGACGTTCCCATCAACAAGACCAAGGCCGCAAAGGCTCTGGCCTTTTTTAATCGCCTTCGGCTCCCTGACGTTCCAGGTAATCCGCCTCTGGCGGAAGCCTGCGGAGACTGGTTTAGGGATATCCTCTGCGCTTTCCTTGCCAGTGAGGATCCTGACACCAAAAGACGTCTTGTTTGGGAATTGCTCTGTCTCGTCCCGAAAAAGAACTCCAAAACCACCTACGTTGCAGCGTTGGGACTGACGGCTCTCTTCATGGAAGAGGCACCAAACCGACAGATGCTGATCGTGGCGCCAAGCCAGAACATCTCGGAAAGATGTTTCAGCCAGGCGCAGCTGATGATCGAAATCGACCTGAAGCTGAGCGATATTTTTAAGGTCGAGGAATACAAGAAGTCGATCATCCGGCACAAAACCGGCACACAGCTAGACGTAAAGACCTTCGACACATCGATCGTTACCGGCGAAATTCCCGTTCTTACGATCATCGATGAGGTGCATGAACTTGGGAAGGCGGCGAAGGCCGCCAAAGTCATGCAGCAGATCCGAGGCGGCGGAATTACCAAGCAGCGCGGTCAGGTCTTGATGATTTCGACCCAATCTGACGAGGCGCCGGCCGGTATCTGGCGAACCGAGCTCGACAAGGCCCGCGCGATCCGGGACGGAAAAGGCGGTTCTTCACCGATCATGCTGCCGGTTCTCTACGAGTTTCCGAGGGAGAACCAGGTTAATCAGGAGTACTGGCGCAACAAGGAGAATTGGGGGTTTATTCTTCCTAACCTTGGTCGCTCGATTGATCCTGACGCTCTAGTCGACGACTACGAGAACAATGGCAAGGTGAACGCCGAAGCCGAGCAGATCTGGGCAAGCCAGCATCTCAATATCGAGATCGGCGTGGGACTCGGCGGTGATGGGTGGTCTGGAGCCATTCATTGGGAAAACTGTGTCGATGAGAAACTGACCGGTCTGGACGCCCTTTTACGGCGCTCCGAGGTCTGCACCATCGGCGTAGACTGGGGCGGCGCTGACGATTTGGCTGCCATCTACGTGCTTGGTCGGGAAAAGGGCTCGAAACGCTGGCTCGGTTGGGGACGCGCATGGGCGAGACCGACTGTTTTTGAGCAGCGAAAGAAGATCGCACCGAACCTGAAGCAATTTGAGGCCGATGAAGATCTGGTCGTTTCCACGTCCGGCGAGGAGCAGGCAGCATCGGCCGCCGCAATCTGCCTGAAGGTGTTTAAGTCCGGCCTGTTGCCGGAGCAAAATGGCATCGGCCTCGATTCCGCTGGCGTCGCTCTCCTTGTCGATGCGCTGGAAGATCTCGGGATGACGCAACCGCTTGTCACGGCTGTCATGCAGGGCTGGAAGTTGCAGACCGCAATTTCATCAGTGCCCCTTAAGCTTGAGGACCGGCGGTTTGTTCATGGCGACCAGCCGATCATGGCGTGGTCGGTCGGAAATGCAAAGCAGACCCTTAAGGGCAGTAATTACGTCGTGACGAAAGAAGTATCCGGCGCCGCGAAGATCGACATGCTGATGGCGCTCTTCAACGCCGCGATGCTGATGTTCCAGAACCCTGAAGCTGCTGCGGCTTTTGATGCCGAGGCGTGGATAGCGAGCTACGCATGAACTGGTTTACACGCCTGCTGCGCCGTGATGGCGTGAAAGACATCGAGCCATGGCGCGGCGGCGCAGCGTCGACCGAAAACGGCGACAATTTTACGACCAATCAAGTCACACTTGCCGATTGGCGGGATAGCCGCTACGGCCAGGCGAGCGCGGCCGTCGGCCTCTCTGCCACTTGGGCATGTGTACAGCTGATCGCTGGAACGATCGCATCCCTACCGTTGATGATCTACCGGACCGAAAACGGTATTCGAACCGTGGCGAAAGATCATCCGTTGTATTTCGTGCTGCACGACAGCCCGAATTTCGATCAGACCGCCGTCGACTTCTGGGAGGTGATGGCAGCAAGTGTCGAGCTACACGGAAACGCCTACGCTTTGATTGAGCGTCGGTCCGGCGGCATCATCACTTCGCTCTACCCGATCCGACCGGACCGGATGACGGTTCGCCGCAAGGTGAATGGCGATCTTGAATACGCGTGGACGGATAATGGCCGCTCCTATGTCAAGCGAGCCTTTGACGTCCTTCACATTCGCGGGCCCCTCGGTGACGGCATTTCAGGCTCATCGACGCTCTCGGTCTGCAGGAACGTCTTTGGTGATGCGATGGCATCGGAGGAGGCGGCTGGGTCGGTCTTTGCGAATGGCGTCAATCCAAGTGGCGTTCTGTCGACGAAGCCAGAGACGCAGTTATCGAAAGATCAGCGTGGTGAGTTGGAGCGGCTCCTGCAGGAGCGGTACATGGGCTCGATCCGGAACGGTAGGCCCATGCTTCTCGACAACGGGCTGACCTGGGAGCAGATCTCTATCGACCCACAAGATGCTCAGATGCTCGAAAGCCGCAAGTTTAGCGGCGAGCAGATCTGCCGGATATTTGGCGTGCCGCCAGCCATGGTTGGTTTTGGCGATAAGGCGTCGAATTGGGGAACCGGAAAAGAGGCTGACGTCCTCGGATTCCAGAAATTCACTTTGCGCAAGCGCCTGAAGCGCATCGAGCAGTCGGTTGAAAAGCAGCTTGTTCCGTTGGCGGAGCGCCGGGCGCAAGGCATCACGATCGAGTTCAATTTCGAGGGCCTTCTGCGGGGCGATACAGCCAGCCGTTACGAAGCATATGAAAAGGCGATCCGAATGGGGATCGCCACACGCAACGAATGCCGGGCGCTAGAAAATCTCCCTCCGATTGATGGCGGGGACGTCGTGACAGTGCAGATGCAGGACATCCCACTCGCAAATGCCATCAACGGAGATGGAAATGGACAACAGAATAACAGCTCCAGTTCTTGAGATAAAATCACTCAAGGATACCGGCGAATTCGAAGGCTATGGTTCGACCTTCGGCGGGGAGCCGGACGCTTACGGCGATGTCATCGCGGACGGCGCATATTCGGAAAGCCTCGCGCTTCACAAGGCCAAGGGTACGATGCCAAAGCTCTTTTGGCAGCACAAATCCGACGAGCCGATTGGAAAGTGGCTCGAAGCGACAGAGGACTCTCACGGCCTGCTGATGCGCGGGAAGCTGAACATGGACGTTCAGCGCGGCAGAGAGGCGCATGCGCTCTTGAAAGCCAAGGATATCGACGGATTGTCGATCGGCTACAGGATTAAAGAGTACAGCGTCGATACCGAAACATTTACCTGGACGCTGCAAAAGCTCGACCTCGTCGAAGTCAGTATTGTTTCCGTTGGTGCCAACGAAAATGCTGTAGTTCAGAGCGTGAAGGCGGCCAAGGCCGCTCACGACCTCACCGAGAAGCTTAAAGCCGGGGACCGGCTTTCAGAAAGAGAGTTTGAGACCTGGCTCAAGGGGCTGGGCTTTTCGAACTCGCAGGCGGAGCGCGCCGCGCGTCTCCACCTGAAAGGGCAAGGGGAGCTTGCCGCCGCGGCTGATGATGGCGTCGCATTTCTGCGCGCACTGATGAGCTGAACGCTCGATTTCAACCGAAACTGGAGGTTCCCATGCAGGGACATAAGCTGGCCGTCATTTGTGGCGGTTCCATCGCATTCGCTATTGCTTCTATGGCCGCTCTGCCTTTCGGGCCGCGCATCGTTTTCGATGCTCCGGATCGCCCGAATGGCGGTGGAAACAAGACTGCAGCCGAGCTGGCGGCGGAATTCAAGCGTGACTTCGAGACGAAGCATGACAAGGTGAAGGAAATCGCCGAAAAAGCGCTTGCGGAGGCCGAAAAGGGCATGCCTCTGGCGACCACCGCCAAGGAACTTGCCGATCAGGCCATCAAGGGCATGAACGACGCGAAAGCTCGCCTCGACGAGCTTGACCAGAAGATGGCCCACCGTGGCGGCGATGACAACGATCATCGCACTGCCGGTGAGCGGTTCATCGAGAGCGACGAATTCAAAAACTTCGCAGGGCAGACGCGCCCCCGCGGTCGCGTTCTCGTCGAGGTCAAGGACATCACCTCGCTCACGACGGACGCTCCCGGCTCTGCCGGCGCCTTGGTTCCTGTCGATCGTCGCGGAGTTCAGGTTGAACTGCCGCAGCGTCGCATGACCGTCCGTGCCCTGCTTATGCCTGGCCAGACGTCCAGCAATACAATCGAGTACGAACAGGAGAAACTGTTCACCAACAATGCCGCTCCGGTGGCTGAAGGGGCTCCGAAGCCGCAGTCGGAACTGCAGTTTGAAGACAAGGTCGCGACGGTTCGCACCATTGCGCACTGGATGCGCACTTCCGTTCAGATCTTGGCCGACGCTCCCGGTCTCCGCTCGATCATTGACCAGCGGCTCCGCTACGGCCTCTCCTACGTCGAGGAAAGTCAGCTCCTCAATGGCTCTGGAACCGGTCAGAACCTGCTCGGCTTGGTAACCGCCGCAACCGCCTACGCTGCTCCGGGCGGACTGGCTGCGACGACGCAGCTTGATACCGTCCGTCTGATGATCCTCCAGGCTGCTCTTGCCGAGTATCCGCCCAATGGCATCGTGATGAACCCGATCGACATGGCTGCGATCGAGATGCAGAAGGACGATACCGGCAGGTATATTATCGGCAATCCTCAGGGCACTATCCAGAAAACACTCTGGGGCCTCCCTGTGGTCGAAACACAGGCCATGGGCGTCGACAAGGCGCTCGTCGGTGCTTTCAATCTCGCGGCGCAGATATTCGACCGTCAGGATGCCACCGTCGACGTCTCAACCGAGGACCAGGACAACTTCATCAAGAACAAGGTCACCATTCGCGCCGAGGAACGGCTTGCAATGGCGATCTACCGTCCTCAGGCGATCGTCTACGGCGATCTCGGCCGCGTAGCATAGTTCTTTTCGGCTCATATCGACCGGCGCTGACATTTGGCGCCGGTTTCATGAACCGAAGGAGGCAAGCATGGTCAAGGCAATTCTCATTAAGCCACTCGACGGAGATCCGGAAGGATCAACACGAGAATTCAGTACCGAGGACTTCGCACGTCTGGAGGCGTTTGGCGCAGTTCGTAAGGCCGATTCTGAAGACGCGAAGAAGGCGCCGGCTGCAAGTAACAAGAAGGCGCCGACCGTCGCCAACAAGGCCGTCGAAAAGTAGGGGTTCAAATATGGCTAACGTCGTCATCACCCAACTCGGTCCGCTCTACACGCTAGAGGAAGTCAAAGAGCACTTGCGCGTTGACACTGGCGACGACGACGTGACCATCCAGACCTATATGGATGCCGCTGAGGCCTCCGTACTTCAGTATTGCAACATCTCCTTGGTCCCCTTGGGGAAAGAGGCAGTCTTCAAAGTCGCGGCCATGATGTACGTGGCGACTCTCTACGAGGATCGCGCTGGACTGGAAGGGCTACCCAAATCGAGCCAGCTTCTGATCGATCCATACCGCTGGCTGAGGGTTTGATACGCCATGGATAAACGTGATGCGGGCCGCCTCAACGAGAAGGTTGCGTTCGATGAGCGTGCCGACCAGGAAGACGGTCATGGCAACGTCCAAGACGCCTTTGTTGAACAATTCCAGCGCCGGGCAGGTTTTACCTACATGCGAGGCGGCGAGACGGTCATCGCCTCCAGGCTGGAGGGGCGTCAGCCGACAATTGTTCGCGTGCGCCGCGACAGCGATACGCTGAAAATAGGTCCGGATTGGCGCATGAGGGATAGTCGTAACGGCTCATGGCAAGGCACCGATGAAAATCGGTACTGGGATGGGCCAATCTACGCTGTTCGCTCGATTGCGCCGACCGAGGACCGCCAGTTTCTCGACATCATGGTCGAAAGCGGCGTGGCGCCCTGACCGAAATCCTTTCTTCGACATTGGAGGCGCCGATGGCCCGCGTGAAATTCACGTCTGATTTCGATTACAAGCCGACAAGCCAGGTGACCATAGCCTACAAGGCTGGGATGGAGCTAACGGTTAAGCGCGATTGTGCCGTTCAAGCCGCTGCTGCCGGCAAAGCCGTTCTCTCCGAACGGTCCACCGGGAGCGCCGATAGATGAGTGCCGGGAAAGAACTCTGGGACGCCATTTATCAGGCTCTGATTTCGAATTCTGCGCTCCTAGCACTGGTCGACGGCATCCATGACAAGGCTCCAAAGGAGCCGTGGAAAGCGAAAAACGCCTACATCAGCCGTGGTCCGTTCTACGGGGTTGCCGATGACGCTGACTGTATATTCGGCCAAGAGATTACAGCGCAGATCGATATTTGGTCACGAAAGCCGAACCGCTGGTCCATGGATGACATGATTGCGGAAGTACGCCGGGCTCTTCACGAAAAAGAGCTGCCGCTCGCCGATATGTCGTCAGCAACCCTTCAAGTTCGCCTCTGGCGAAACCTTGATGATCCCGATCCGACGACACAGCACGGGGTTGTGCAGATAGTCGCACTTATCGAGGAAGCCGCTTCGTGACCGCTAAAATTGAGGGCCTCAAACGTCTCCAGGCTAAGCTCGATCGGCTACCAGAGAAGGTCAAGCAGCGCATTCGCGAGGCTATGGAAGCCGGGGCGGATGAGATCGTCGCTCTCGCGAAGTCGCTGGTCCATGATGACACTGGCGAGCTGCGCGACAGCATTGGCTGGACCTACGGTAGGGCGCCGAAAGGCGCGATGACGCTAGCCACAGTCGAGAACACAGGCGGCGACCTTACCATCACGATCTATGCCGGTAACAGCGAAGCCTTTTATGCCCGCTGGGTCGAGTTCGGCACTAGCGCACATATCGCTGGGGGCAAATTCGCCGGCGCCAGGATCCCGGCGCAACCAGCCAGACCCTTTTTCTATGTGAGTTTCCGCGTCAGTCGAAAGCGCGTCAAAGGCCGGATCACCCGCGCAATCAATAAGGCGGCGAAAGAAGTCGCTGCTGCAAAGTAACTGCACCGCCATCAAGGAGACCTTCTATGGCACAGCCAACTACCGCCCGTTTCGGCAAGTTCCGAGTTCTCCTCGGCAACGAAGCCGATCCGATCGTCTACACTGCACCGTGTGGCTTCAATTCGAAGAGTCTGACGCTCACGAAGGATCTGACCGACGTTAATCTCCCTGATTGCGACGATCCGGACAAGGTCGCATGGGTAGGGCGTGATGCCAGCTCACTTTCCGCTGCGGTTTCTGGCGAAGGTGTTGCTGCCGTCGAATCCGCTGAAAAATGGCTTGACGCCTATGAGAATGTCGAGAGCGTTCCGGTGAAGATCGAACTCGAATTCCCGGCAAAGACGATCACCTGGACTGGTCTGATGCATATCAGCCAGCTTGAAATGGGAGCCGAGCAAGGCGGTCGCGTCACGCTGAATGTCCAGATGCAGAGTGACGGTGAACTTGCACGTACGGTGAGCCCGTGAGCCGCGACGCCAGGATCGAACTGAACTGGGGAGACGGAACGTATTCGTTCCGTCTTGCCTGGGGCCAGTTGGCGGAGCTGCAGGAAAAGTGCGACGCCGGCCCTTACATCGTCCTCGACAGGTTGCGGACCAACCAATGGCGCATCGAGGATATTTCGAGCGTCGTGAGGCTCGGCCTAATCGGAGGTGGTTTGGAGCCCGCTAAGGCACTCACCCTCACCCGTCGCTACGTCGAAGAGCGCCCCCCACTTGAGAACGTGCACATTGCTATCGTTGTCTTGACCGCTGGTCTCGTGGGGGCTTCGGACGAACCCTTGGGGGAGGAAGAAGCGCCAAGTCAGAGCGAACCCGCCTTGACGACCTCCCAAACGGAAAGTTCCGGTTTGGCGCAGTCTACGGAACCGGCGCGGCCATCGGTTACACGCCGCAAGAAGTAAACCAGATGTCGATGTGGCAGTTCACTGCCGCAATCGAAGGCTACATCGCCGCAAACACTCCTGACGACGGCAAGATGGGCGACAGGGAAGCCGACGAGCTGTTTGATTGGCTGAAATCGAAGGAATAAGCAGTGGCAGCAGCGACGGATCTTGAACGCCTGGTGGTGCAGCTTTCTGCGGATATCACCAAGTACGAACGTGCGATCAATCGCGCGACCAGCGTTGGCAATAAGCAGTTCGCGGCGATCGAGAAGCGTGCCACCGCGATGAACAAGAACATTGCCAGTTCTTTCACGGCTCTGGGCGCGCGGGTTGGTGTGGCGCTGGCCGGCGCTTTTACCATAAAGGGTTTTTCGGACCTTCAGGATTCTTACATCAAGATCCAGAACGCGCTGAAGGCGACGGGTTTGCAGGGCGAGCAGCTGACGGGCGTCTATGATCAGCTCTATGCGTCGGCGCAGAAGAACGCCGCGCCGATCGATGCCCTTGCCACCCTTTATAGCCGCGTGGCGATCAACCAGAAAGAGTTGGGCGTTACCTCGCAGCAAGTCGTTGGCTTGACCGATACCGTCGCAAAGGCGCTGAAGGCGCAAGGATCTAGCGCGACCGAAGCGCAAGGTGCCTTGCTCCAGTTGGCTCAGGCACTTGGTGCCGGAAAGATCCAAGCCGAAGAGTATAACTCCCTCATTGATGGGGCGCCGGTTCTTCTCCGTGCTGCAGCTGCAGGTATCAAGCAGGCAGGTGGTTCGGTTGCAGAACTCACGAAGCTTGTGAAATCGGGCCAGATTTCCAGTAAAGCTTTTTTTGATGGCATCCAGGCTGGCGCGCCCGTTATCAACGACATGCTCGCAGGCGCGACAGGAACCGCTGCGCAATCCATAACGCTGCTTGAAAATTCGCTCACGAATGCTGCTGGTCGATTTGGCGAAGCCACGGGAGCCAGCGATCTTTTCAAGAATGCTGTTTCCAGGATGGTGACATATCTGGACACTGTCTCCTTTGATGGCTTCATTCAAGCGATCAACAATGTAGCGACGGCACTCGATAATGCCGCTACCAAGTTCAGCTCGTTCATTCAGCGCGCAAACGAAGCGACGGGGCTTACCCCCAAAGTCATTGAGGATCTCAGTAAGTTCGGGCCGTCGACCGACAAGGAGATCTATGACTATCTCTACAAGGGCGGCAAAGAGCGGCAGCAGGCACTGGACAATACGAAGGAGCAGCTCAGCATTGAGCAGCAGATCAAGGCGCTCGAAGCAAGCCCGGTCGGCAACAGCGAAATTCTCCGTGACCTGAAACAGCAGCGTGAGGCAATTCTGGCCGCCCGTCATGATGCGGCGGCCAGCGGCCCCAGCATCAACCGAAAGCCGGTACAGGGCCCCTTGAACTATCAGGGTCCAGTGAAGCCGGCAGTACCTGTTGAGCCGGTCGACATTACCCAATCTCAGTATGCCGTGCCTCCACCTGGGGGCAGCGGAAAGTCCAAAAAGGCGAGGCTCGACGATTATCAGCGCGAGACGCAGCAGCTCAGGGACCACACCGCAGCCCTTAGTGCAGAGACCGAGGCGCAAGCCAAGCTCAACCCGCTTGTCGACGACTACGGTTTCGCGGTCGCGAAAGCTCGCGCCGAGCAGGATCTCCTGAATGCCGCCCAGCAGGCCGGGATGGCGGTCACGCCAGAGCTTTCGGCAGAGATCGACAAACAGTCGACCGCTTACGCCAATGCTGAAGTGGCTGCCAACCAACTTGCCGAGAGCCAGGATAAAATCCGTGAACGCGCGGCTGAAATTCAGGACCTCAACAAGGAGGTGTTCAGAGGCATCGTTGACGGTTTCGTAGAGGGCAAGGACGCAGCCGAGGTGTTCGGCGACGCGCTGAGCAAAGTGGGAAGCAAGATCCTCGATCTTGCCTTCGACGACTTCTTTGGAACTGGCGGAAAAGCCGGCACAGGCGGTAGCGGCACGAACATTCTGGGAAGTTTCTTCAAGCTGCTCGGGTTTGCCGGAGGTGGCTACACCGGCCCTGGCGGAAAGTATGACCCCGCCGGTATCGTGCACAGGGGCGAGTACGTAATTCCAAAGGAAGTCGTCGATAAGCTTGGTGTCGGCAACCTTGAGAGACTGCTTGGTGGCTATGCAGAGGGCGGCCTTGTTGGAAAAGCGCCGACCCTGCCATCGCTATCGGGCCTATCGAGTGGCCCCTCCATGGCCGTCACCTATGCGCCTGTCTATGACAACCGTGGCATCGACAACGAGCGCTTGGCTAGGCTCGAACAACTGCAAGAGAAGGACCGCCGGGAGTTTTCCTCTCGCGCCGTTAGCGCTGTGCAGAAGGCTCGAAAGAGCAATGTGAAAGGTCTTTAAATGGCAATCGCCTTTCCGCGCGACATTCTCGCTGGCTTTCCCGGCTGGTCGACGAAATTCGAGCTTGCCTATCGCCAGGAGCGGTCCCGCACAGCTGGCGGTAAGACATTCGCCAAGGATCTCGGCTCACCAATTTGGCGGGCATCATATGTCACAAAAGTCGTTCGGGCGAACACGGTCGACAAATGGCGCGCGATTCTTGCTAGCATGGATGGTGGTATCCAGACCTTCCTTGGCGTCAACCTGTCCCGATGCTATCCGATCGCCTACCCACGCGGCTCCTGGCTCACTGGTGACGCCTTCGACGGGACGGGAGGCATCACGGGCATAGATACTAATCGCAAGACGTTCGACGTGCAGGGCTTCCCGCCCGGTTTCAAACTTCATGCCGGCGACATGATCCAAGTCGGTGACACGGATCTGCATTGGGTGCAGGCAGACGCGACCGCGAATGTCTCCGGTGTTTTCGTACAGCTGGAGGTGCGGCCGCATCTTTGGCCTTCGGTCGCGATCGGCGCCGAAGTGAGTGTCACGCGCCCTCACTGCATCATGTCCCTTGATCCGGACTCGATCAGCACCCAAACCGATCTTGCGACGGGCAGAGGCTCGATCGCCTTCGACGCATGGGAGGCGCGCTGATGCCTCGCAATATGACGGCCGCCAACGTAGCGGCACTCCAGCAGCGGCGCCTGGTCGCGCGTGACTTCCTTTGGATCGTTGCGCGTGACCGGACAACCGGAGAGCTTGTGCCGGATGGCACCTGGAGCGATTGGGGCGATGTCGCAGCGCAGGTCATCAATCCGGACACAGGCCTTACGGAAACCCGCAACTTCTATGGCTCCGGCACCCTGATCCAGATGAGCGATATTCCGCTCGTCAAGAACATGAGCGTGCAGAATATCTCCATCCAGATGTCGCAGGTCGACGATCACGTGCAGCAGCTCGTGCGCGACTACGATATCCGGCAGGCTCGCGTCGAGGTGTATCGTGGGCTGTTTGATCCAGATACGCGACAGATGGTGGCGCCGGCCGAAAACCGCTTCGTTGGCTTCGCTGACAATCTCGTCATCGAGACACCGAGCGAAAACGAGGACGGCAGCGTTACGCTCACGTGTGCCAGTCATACGCAGGAGATGACCCGCGCCAATGCTGAGACGCGGAGCCACGAGACGCAGGTCCTGCGGAACGTCGGAGACAACTTCTACAAGGACGCGGCGACAACACCGACGTGGAAGATTTGGTGGGGCTCGCAAAAGGGCGTCGTTCCCACGCAGAAGAAGCGCAAAAAGTTTCTGGGCATATTCTGATGCAAATCCATGAGGCGCGCCTCGGTCACTTGCCATCGCTCATTGCTTTGGCGGAGCGGTTTCACGCGGAAGCCGGTGGCGG
The DNA here is from genome assembly GCF_019511525.1 of Rhizobium cauense. Classification (GTDB taxonomy): domain Bacteria; phylum Pseudomonadota; class Alphaproteobacteria; order Rhizobiales; family Rhizobiaceae; genus Rhizobium; species Rhizobium cauense. Next base: position 510,113 of record NZ_JAEUAT010000002.1, read on the forward strand.
TTATCCTTTCAAGGTCGACCGGGTGCGAGCGTTTCTCGCTCAAGCCGTCGCAGGCCCCGATTTTTTTGTTGTCGTTGCTGGCGACGTTCCTTGCGGATTTCTGATTGCGCGGGCTGGAGCGAACTACCTGACCGGCGAGCGCATGGCCGAAGAAGTGGCGATGTACGTCGAGCCGGATGCTCGATCGGTCGGGCTGGCTGGTGGCCTGATCGCGAAATTTGAAGAGTGGGCCGCATCCAGCCGGTGCACCGTCGTCAAGCTGACGGCGCAGCATTCGGCGCGGCCTGAGGCAGTAGCCAGACTGTACCGGCGAAGCGGATACGCAGCCGCCGAGACCGCATTCATCAAGAGGCTTTGACTGATGGCAATTTTCACGGCTCTGGCCGGCGCTTTTTCCGCCGTCAGTTCGTTTATTGGCAGCCTCGGCGCATTCGGTACGTTTGCACTCCGGACAGCTGTTGGCGTCGGTCTTAGCCTCGCGGCGCAGGCTCTGGCCGGCAAGCAGAAAGACAACACCAACTTCTCCATCAACGGAGATATTCAGGGCGGCGGCGATCTCGCTCGCTCCTTCATCCTTGGCCGCTATGCGACGGCCGGCAGCCTCGTCTGGTCGAACACCTGGGGCAATGACGGCGACACGCCGAACGCCTGGTTCACTCAGGTCATTGCGATTTCAGACTTGCCGATATCCGGCCTCGTCGAGGTCTGGGTCGACGGCAAGAAGGTCACCTATGATCCTGCCGGTAACAACAGCACGGCCTTCGGCTATTCGATCCCGGACTACGAGAACAGCGGCCCGAACCTCTATGTGAAGTTCTACAACGGCAAGCAGACAGCCGCCGATCCGGCGCTCTACACCTATGCGCAGAGTATCGAGCGGCCGTGGGGCGTCGACCGTGTCGGCTATGGTGTCGCCTACGCGATCGTCCATGCTCGGGCGACGAAGAACATGTTCAGCGGCTTTCCGGCCGTCACCTTTGTTGTCGACGGCATTCCGCTGTATGACCCGTCGAAAGATTCGACCGTGGTTGGCGGCTCTGGCCCGCAGCGCTTCAGCGACCCGTCGACCTGGGGCGGCGATGGCGACCGGCTGCCAGCGGTACAGGTCTACAATATCATGCGCGGCCTTCGTTATGGCACGCGCTGGGTCTACGGGGTGCAGGGCCTGACGACGGCCCGCTTGCCGGTGCAGAACTGGATCACGGCCATCAACGAATGCCGCAAGGTCATCGTTTCCGTTTCAGGAGACGGCACCCAGTATCGTTCGGGTGGCGAGATCTCGGTCGATCAGCCCGTCAACGCCACCGTCGAGAACCTGCTGACGGCTTGCCAAGGCTCATTGTCGGAGATCGGTGGCGTCTATCGCCTGTTTGTCGGCGAACCCGGCACGCCTACCATCAGCTTCACGGATGACGATATCCTGTCGACGGACGGGCAGACCTTCACGCCGTTCTATGGTCTGGCGGATACGATCAACGGAATCAACGGGACCTATCCGGAGCCGGCCAACGGCTGGGTGACGCAGACGGCGCGGCCGTATCTCCGGCCGGATCTCGAAGCCGTAGACGGAAACAGACGTCTGTTGGCTGATGTCTCCTTCGATCTGGTGCCTTACGCCGAGCAGGTGCAGCGGCTGATGAAGTCGGCGCTGCTTGCCGCGCTGCGTGCTCGTCGCCATACGATCGTTTTGCCGCCAAGTTTCTGGCCATATGCCGTGCCGGGAGAAGTCCTGCAGTGGACCTCTGTTCGCAACGGCTACGCGAACAAGTGGTTTGTCATCGACGGGGCGGTCGATCGCGGCAATCTCGATGTCATGGTCGATATCACCGAAGTCGACCCGTCCGATTACGACTGGGATTCGGAGACTGAGTTTCACCCGCCTGTCGATGGCGCCGTTGGTCCCGTCGTGCCTCAGCCGCAGCCCATCATTGACTGGTTTGTTGAGCCGTACACGCTTGTTGACAATGACAACAACAGTCGCCGGCCGGCGATCCGCATGGTGTGGGACAATTCGCCAGGCGGTCTGATCGGCGTCATCGGTGTCCAGTGGGAAGTGCGTGATGGAGCAACCTTCGAGGTCGTCTATCGCGGCAATACGCTGCGTGCTGACGTCGGCTCGGTCATCATCGCCCAGAACCTGCTCCCCAATAACGCCTATGGCGTGCGCGGCCAGCTGGTGCCGTCCGATCCGGACAGATTGATGGAGTGGAGCGACTGGCTACCGGTCACCACGCCGAACGTCCTGCTGACGGACATGGACATCTATCTGCCTGGTGTCGTCGAGGGCGTCGAGGAGTTGGTCAACGACGCGACGTCGTGGATACGGGATGGGACGCGCCAGACCATCCTTGAGGCGCAGCGGATTTCTCGCCTGCAGGCGGATGAGGATTTCGGCAGCTTCCTGGCGCGCCAGCAGATGCGTACGGAAATGGTGCTGACGAACGGCAGCATCACGGCCAGCTACCTCAATGCCATCACGATCGCCACCGGGCCGAATTCGGCTCTGGCGCTCCGCCTCGAGGATCTTGAGGTCTATGTCGACACGACTGTGGCGACGGCGATCAGCTCGCTACAGGTGCAGATCGACGAGCAGGGTGACGCGCTGGCCTCGGCCATTACCGCGCTGTCCGCCGCATCCAGCACCGGGGATGTCGCGACCGCAAACTTCCGGATGACGGTCAACGCAGGCCCGTCCGGATACTCTGCGCGCATCGGCGCTGAGGCGCGGGCAGGCGGATCGGGCGCTTTCAAGGCGGCCGCCTGGTACCTCGATGTGCCAAGCTCGCCGTCGCAGCCGACGCGCTTCCTCGTCGTCGCCGAGCAGTTCGTCGTGGCCAACCAGGCGGACCTTGGCAACGTCAGCAACCCACTGGTGTTTCAGTCTGGCGTCCTGTCGTTGAACGTCGCGAACATCGGCACGGTTAACACCGGCATCCTGCAGAGCCCCAATGGCAAGATGGTGATTACCCTGACGGCCGGAACGATCGAGATTTATGACTGATGGCTAGACGGATCAGACTATCGCCCGGCCGGGTGATCATTTCGAAGCCGGGTTATAATGCCGGCAATCCGGACGGGATCGGAGATCGCAACAAGGTCTTCGATTCCAACTGGAACTTCTCGGGCACCATGCTGCTGGCGGGGCGCGTTGCGGGAAACAACGGGGCAAGCAACGCGCCGATCACCATCTTTTTCGGTCGGGCCTACACCTTCGTGCCAGCGGCTCGCGTCGTCGGTTTCTTCAGGGCGAATGGCAGCTTCCCGACCATCACCGGTTATCAGGCCTATTATGACACCTGCCAATGGGGCGCGAATTCGCGCGTGTATCAGGACCGGATCTATCTGGAGTCCGACACAGACGGGTCGACGGCCTGTGAATACATCCTGTGGCAGATCTACGGGGTGCGCTGAATGGCCAAGCGAACGCGGATAGGCCCGCACGTCACGACAGGCGAGCCCGGGGTCTATATCAGTCATCCTGGCGTCGACGTCGATAACGTCGCCGTGCCTTACATGCTGGACTCTCGGTACAAGAACCTCGACCTGTTCACCTATGGTGTGGTGGGCATGAACCGCATGAATGCTGTCTCCGAGACGGTCTATTACGCCACAGTGACCATTCCGGATCTCGGGTACCAGCCGCAGTTCTATGCCAACATGGTCTATGCGTCTGACAATGTCGGCGGCATCCCGGTCAACTCAGCCTACTGGCCGGCCTCTGGCGTGACCTTCTACGTTAATCAGAGCAACAACGCCTACACGCCTCTCTACACAGGCGTCTGGATGCCGAACCGCACGACGATCTGTGCGCAGTCCAACATTGATCAGAACCAGGTGCACGGCAACATGGTGCTCTACTACGTCGTCTTCAAAAACCCCGAGAGTGCCTGATGGGACGGCGCGTTTTCATCGGCAATGACGCTGGTGTCATGAAGTTTCGGGCGACGAACCTGTCGACGATCGACTCCCGTTACGCCGACATCAGCCAGCTGACCATCCACGAGCAGATGGCTCCGATGGTCCCAAAGGATAGCGGGCAGATTACCTTTGGCGGGCCTGGCTCCGCCAATGTCGGCCTGACCAAGGCCTACAGCTACCCGCCTTTCATTTTGCTCAAGTCGCAGTCTGGCGTGGTGCCGGGCTATCCGAACCTCTGGGCCACCATCAACGTCAACAGCTTCGTCATCACGATCTCCACCCGGTTTGCCCACGTGGTGACCTGGTACGCGTTCGACGAACTCGTCTAGGAACTGGAATGTCCGAAGAGAACAAGATTACCATTTCGCCGCAGGTCCAGCTTGTCGAGGTGGCGGCGCAGAAAGGGTTCCTTGAGCAACGCGTGCTGATGCTGTCGCAGCTCCTACACGACAAGGCTGACGAAGTTGCCGCGCTGCAGGCCGATGTCAATGAGCGCAACGAAGGCAACGCCGAGCTATCGCGGAGAGTCGAGGACCTCGCCGCGCGCCTTCTCGCGGCTGAGACCAACGCGGCCGAATTCGAGCGGCAGCTTTACCTTGTTCTTAACCCGCCACCGACGCCGGCAGAAATCACCGTCGAACGATCAGAAAACTAAGGGGCTCCTGATGGCCGCAATTCTTCCGTCCTCTTACAAGGAGGGCACCGTCTCCGTTGCCAATGGCAGCACGGCGGTGACAGGCACCAATACCTTCTGGGGCAACCCGAACGGCGAGGGCAATCCGATCCTGCCAGGCGACTGGTTCGGCGTTCACAAAGGTGTTGCCATCCGCATTGCCTCGATTGAGGGCAATGGCGCCCTGACGCTTGCCAACCCGTGGCCGGGCCCGACGCAGGTCGATGCTGCCTATGAGGTCATGCTGCAGAGTGACAACGCCCGCATGGCGATGTCGACGCGTCAGCTGCTGCAGCAGCTGATGAACGGCAACATCGCCGCCTTCACTGGCTTGAATGGCGAGCCCGATACCGTGCCATATTTCACGGGACCGGGCGACATGGGCCTGCTCACGCGTCAGGATCTAACACAGGGCGTCAGCTATGATGTCCAGGTGGACACCCTTACGGATCGCGCTGCCTATGATCTGCAGATCCCCGGCTACGCGGTGTTCGTGTCTGACGTCGGCGACGGCCGCGCCGCGATCTATTCGAAGGTGACAGCAGCTTCCGGTGACTGGAGTGATCCCGCCTATATCACCGGTCCGCAGGGCCTCGTCTGGCGAGGTACGTGGAACAACGCGACCAACTACAGTCAGGACGATGCCGTCAGCTATAACGGCGCGTCGTATATCGCTCTCGTTGGAAATACCAACGTAGCTCCAGCTGTGGGAGCGACCTGGGGGGTGCTGGCGACACGTGGCGCAACGGGCCTGACGGGCGTCAATCCTCGGGGCAACTACGACAATGCGACGGCCTACGCGGCGACCGATGCTGTGCTCTACAATGGCTCGTCTTTCGTCGCTGTCGCCCCGACGACGGGTAACCCGCCACCGACGCTACCGGCAACGAGCAACACCTGGTGGCAACTTCTCGCCCAGAAGGGGCAAGACGGAACGGGCACCGGCGATGTTGTGGGTCCGGCCGGTGCAACCGATGGCGCGATCGCGGCCTACAACGGCACGACCGGCAAGTTGATCAAGGCTCTCACGCCCTCGCAGGTCAAGACGCTGCTGGCATACACCGCGCTTGATGTGTCGTTTGACAACAGCGTGGCAAACCTCGCTGGCGCGCCTGGGAGCGTGCAGGCGGCAATCAATGCGTTGGCAAGCAACGGCGGCAAGAACGACGCACTATTTGCGATTGAGATTGCTGACCTCAAGGGCCAGCGCATGGGCATGGTCGGCGGCGTGGCGGATAGCTTCGATGACACGACTGGCATCTACGACGGCGCACCTGCAAGCAATGTCTACGGCCTTGATAACTACGCCTACGCATTGCTCCACTTCGACGGCGCTGCCGGCTCACGATACTTTCAAGATAGCGGTGTCAGGCCTCGCGCGTGGCTCGGCGCCGGCGACGCCCAGATCGGGACCGGGCAATCAAAATTCGGTGGCGCGAGCCTCCTGCTCGATGGGGCGGGCGATTATCTCTTTACGGTGGACAACCTGTCCGAATTCGCCTTCGGAACCGGAGATTTCACGATTGATTTTTGGGTCCGCATAGCCGTCACCCAGACGACACAGAACTGCATCTTTTATGAAAGTCGCAACGCGGCAAATCCGGGAAACCCAGCCATCTACTTAAATGGCGCTCAGAATATGGTTTTCCTGACCTCGGGCATCAACCGTATCACGAGCACGACCGCGCTGGTTGCCGGGACCTGGTACCACATCGCCGTTTCGCGCGTGAGCGGAACGACCCGAATGTTCGTCAACGGCGTCAAGGAGGGGGTCGATTACGTCGATGGCGGGAACTACGTCGCTCCGCCAACAGCGATTTGGATTGGGTGCGACTATACTGGCGCAGGAAATCCTAACGGGAACATTGAGGAATATCGCATCTCCAAGATCGGCAGATATGCGGCAAACTTCACGCCTGCAGCGGTGCCGTATTCGGTCGATCCTGCCGGGTCGTTTGGCTACACCTACGACGCGGTCAATGACTGCTTTTCGCCCGCCGTGACAGGTGTCGTTTGGGGGACTGTGAACCCGGTCGGCGCTGCCCCGTGGCCTTCTCAGGGCTACACGGTCGTCAATCGAGACGTGTCTCTCGGACCGGGGCTTACGATCCAGAAGATTGGCTATTACTCGACGGTCGCTTGCACCGGCAAGCTGAAACTCGTCCAGGCAGACAGCACGACGCAATACGACATTCTTTATGATGTTGCCTTCGTGCACCCTGGCAACGGATGGCTGGATGTCACCTTGCCGGTTCCATTCACATTACCGTCCACCGCTCCCATCCTGTACATGGCTGCGTTTGTCTCGGCCGTTCCTGGCGGATCGACTGCGCCAGCAGGTGCGGCGCAAATGGCCTACAAGATTGGCGACCAATCGGTCGGCAACGACAATGCTGGATTTACGCTGGCGGCTGCCGGCGCTGGCGTGTTTCCGTTGCGCGTCAGCTATCTGCAGGCCACCCAGAACATGACGCTCGTATCGGCAGCTTACCCGGCGGGCGCCGTACCTTCTAGCGGTCGCATCGCCCTGCAGCTTGCCGATAGTCTGACACTGACACCAGGAACAGACTTCACTGTGGAAGTGTCACGCGACGGCGGCACGACCTGGACGGCGGTGACAATGTCCCTGACCCTGCCGGCCTTCGCGGGCGTCAAAATGTACGAAGGCCAGACGTCACTGACAGGACAGCCATCCGGCTCATCGATGAAATGGCGTCTCAAGACGCTCACCAACAAAGCGATCATCGCCTCAGGCGTTGTTCTCCAGCAACTGTAAGGAAAGACCATGGCTCCGAGAGTTTGGGGAAATATTGCTGACGGCTCGGTCGAGCCGCCTGCGCTCGATGTCGTGAAGGCTCGTCTGAAGGCGGCGATCGACGTCGCGGCCGAACTCGAACGCCTGAAATACATCACCGGCGGCGCTGGGCAGGCGATGACCTATCAACAGAAATCGGACGAGGCGAAGCGGTATCTGGCAACCACTGCCGAGGGTGGTGTTATCGCCCCATCAGATTATCCGCTTCTGTACGCTGAGGTCGGGATCACCGGAGCAACGCTCGCGGATGTCGCGGCCGTGGTGAATAGTGCATTCCTTCAGTGGCAGATCATCGGAGGCGCGATCGAAGCCGTTCGCCTTGGGACGAAAGCGGCAATCGAGGCGGCAGGAACTGCCGAAGACGCGGAGGCGGCCGCTTCTGCGGTGGCTTGGCCCTGAACAGCAAGAAGCTCGCCGGAGCGCCTGGCGAGCTTCCTTGAACGCATTACTGACTGAAGCAGACCGCATCAATATTCGGTCGGCGTCATAAGAACACAACCGGCCGTCGATCACACTTCCTCCAATAGGAGTAGGCGGGCCAACCTTTAAGCGAGAAATCTGGAGAGTTTCTAATGGACGTACGCGTTACGGCCCAGCACATTCGTGCGGCCGCTCTCAAGCCTGTCAACGAAGCGAATATGAATTCAGTCCTGATCGCGCTCGATCGGTATGGCGATGATTTCGGCATGAACCGCGTGCACCGCGTTATCCAGTACCTGGCGCAGCTGATGCACGAAAGCGGTGATTTCCGCTTCGATCGCGAGATCTGGGGACCGACGCCGGCGCAGGCGCGTTATGACACGCGCACGGATCTCGGCAATACGCCTGCCATCGACGGCGACGGCAAGAAGTACATGGGCCGGACCGGAATGCAGTTGACCGGCAAGAACAACTACCGGGCGTTCTATGATTGGTGCGTGGAGATGGGCTTCAACCCGCCTGATTTCGTCGCCAATCCGGATCTCGTCAATACCGACCCATGGGAAGGCATGGTGCCGCTCTGGTATTGGGACAGCCGCAAGCTCAACCGCTTCGCTGATCAGGGCGACACCGAGACCATCACAAAGAGGGTCAACGGCGGCATGAATGGCTTTGACGATCGTGTACTGAACCTTGCACGTTTGACGCTGGTGATGCTCGGGCTGAAGCCGACAGCGATCCGGGAGTTTCAGGCGTCGAAGGGTCTGGTTGCGGACGGCGACGTTGGTCCAAAGACCCGCGCAGCCCTGCATACCGAGCTGCTGGCCATGTCCGGAGCAATGCCGGCACAAGGCTTCATCTCGGCGCCTGTCGTCGCTGACAAGCCCGTCGTGCCGGCCGCCGTCGAAACGCAGGTGAAAAAGAAGTTCAACCTGCTTGGCTGGATCGGAGGTCTCGGAACCAGCCTCGGGACCGGTATCGGCTTCCTTGGTGGCATGGACTGGCGGGCGATCGTTGCGATCGGCGCCTTCGCGCTTGTCACGTTCTTGCTGGCGCTCTTACTTCGACACTGGATCATTGGCGCGATTAAAGACATTCGTCAGGCGGTCGAGCAATGATTCTCAGCACGCTCATACCTGACGAACTCAAGTTGCCGGCGATCGGTGTCGCCGGTGCCTTGATTGGCGCCATGGTGGCGTTCTATCCCGCCAAAATTATTGGCCGCAACGAAGGGCGACAGGCTGCCGAGATCGAGGCCGCGAAGGAAGCCCTCAATCGAATTCATACTCTGGAGAAGAACAATGCGAGCTTCAGCAAACTTTCGGATCGCAGTCGTTGCCTCGTTTTCATGCGCGATAGCGGCTTGCCAGGCAGCGCCTGCGACTGAGGGAAGCGGATACCAATTCGTTCGATTCCAGAACGCCGAGACCGCGAAAGCAGCTTCGCAAGATCCTTTGGCAGGCCCGGCTATTTCCTCTAACAATCAGCAGTGCCGCAAAGACGCGGCCTGCAGGAAGTGACCGTGATGGGAAGTACGCCTTATATCGGTCCTGGCCTCTGGGTGCGCATCCAGCACCGCTTTGGGCCGCGTATGATGGAATGGTTTCTCGCAGGACATACGGCTCTCTGGGGATATGTCTTGTTGATGCCCGTGCCGCTCTTTGATCAGCCGGCTTGGTCAACGTTTCGGGATATTTTTCGAAGCGAGGACCTTTTGGGCTGGTTAATGGTGGCCCTCGGCATACTGAGGATTATCGGACTGATCGTGAATGGCGCACGCAAACACGTGACGCCGCGCATACGGCAGGTCTCTGCTGCAATAGGCTGCCTCATCTGGGTCGGCATCTCATATTGCTACGCATCCTCGAACGTCGTCTCGACCTGGCTCGCCATCTATCCGCTCTTCGCAATAGGCGAGCTGGTCAACATCAAACGAGCCGCGCACGACGAGAGGGAAGCACGGAATGGAAAAGCTCGCTGATCTGCCAACGCCTGCGCTCATCACCCTCGGCGCGACATTGGCCGTTATCTTTGCCGCTCGCTATCTCGGTCTTATTTCTGCAGACAAGGCCGGACCATCGAGCGCCACCATTGCCTCGGTTATTGTCGATCCGACCGCTCTCATGAGTGCGACAGTTGCGGTAAAGCAGCTCGCTGAGGTGATGACAGACGGGCAGGAAGAGGCAAAGAACAATGCGCACATGCTATGCCGCCGAATTGAAGGACTCTCCAAGGAAGTGGAGGACTTGACGGGGGCAGTCCGTGATATACGCGTTGATCTCGCTCGGCTTGCCAAGTGACTGACGTACTACTTCTCGGCGTTTTGAAAACACGCGAGTTGGATATCATTCGAGAACTGAGCGACAGCTTCGTCCCGTAATTTTTGGGTGTGCCAAGCCGGCCGCTTGTAGGCGAGTATCACGATTTTCCGATAGAATTCCTGGGTCCCCTCGTCGCCATCGCCCGTTCTATCCATGATCTCCATCAGCTTTGACATGTCAGTATTCTTTTGCCGGGCGTCCATGACGCTCTTAGCTGTCTCCCCGACTGCGCTGCAGGTTTCCGTGGAGCTAACTGCGTACGCTGGTATCCCGACCAAGAAAATCGCGGCGATGTAGAAAACACGTCTGACGTTCATGATCCCCCTCCCTTGATGGGGAAGGGATGCATGATTTTAAATCGAGAGTCGATAGGCACTTTTTACCCACGCGCTTTGATGGAGGTCTCGTGAGCCAATAGGCGGTCGTAGTAGTCTTCCGCCTTTTTCGATGCTTCGCGGGCTGTCAACTCGAAGCCTTGGTGAGGCACCAGTCGTTGCCTCACCCTCGGACCGTGGCCGCTCCATTGCCACGAGCCGCGCTTCGGCCCTGACTCTTCCATCCGTATCCGGCCAACCGGGGTTTCGCCATCCCATCCCTGAAAGTCCTGTAATGGGTTTCCATCGAGACCGGTTTCGCCAGGCCACGTTTCCCGCCATTTGTACTTCGGCTGATACTCAGTCTTCGTCATTTTAGTTAATTGTCTTTTTAAGCTTTGCCTGATGTAATCATGTGATGGCAAAGTCTCCGCGTTCCAAGCCTCTTCTAGCAGACGAGAAGCCGCTTCGCAGCAAAGCTCGAAAGCCGCGTGATCCGTCTCAGCCCAACCTTCCCTTTGACCCTATGCCGGCGCGCATCGAACCGTGCCTGGCACTTCTCAAGCCTCGGCCGCCGATCGGGCCGGATTGGATCTACGAGGTGAAATGGGACGGGTACCGGATAGCCATTCACCTGAACAACGGCCACGTCCGCATCCTCACTCGCGGTGGTCATGACTGGACCCATCGCTTCCCCGGGATCGAGGACGCTGCCAGCCGCCTAGGCGTGGGCTCTGCCATTCTGGACGGCGAAGCAGTCGTGCTCGACGAGGAAGGCCGGTCGGATTTCGGCAGACTGCAGAACTCGCTTGGCGGTAGGGGCGGAAAGCTGCCTGCGGGCGAAGCCATGATGTATGCGTTCGACCTTCTTTATTTCGACGGCCATGACATTCGCAGTCTCGATCTGATGGCGAGGCGCTACTTCCTCCAGTCCCTTTTGAAAAATGAGCAAGGCGCCATTCGCCTGTCTGAGGCAATCGACGGGGATGGTCGTGAAATTTTCACCGCTGCCTGCGAGCATGGCCTTGAGGGCATCATTGCCAAGTTCAAGGATGCGCCTTACCGCTCTGGCCGGTTTGGCGAGTGGGTGAAGGTCAAGTGCATCCAGTCCGACAGCTTCATTGTTGTTGGGTATGAGCATTCCATGGTGGCTCGGTCGGGGATCGGCAGCTTGCTCCTGGCAGCGCGGAAGGGAAGTGACTGGGTGTATGTCGGCTCGGTCGGGACCGGTTTCAACGAACGAAGCGCTGAGTATCTTCGGAAGACGCTCGACCGGATCAAGCGAAAGACACCCCCGGTCAAATACGAAGGCCGGCGCAAGAACCTCGTTTGGGTGCAGCCGACGCTGATCGCAGAGATAGAGTATCGCGCCTGGACGCATGACGGAAAGCTACGGCACGCCTCGTACAAAGGATTGCGCGAGGTGCAAGACAACGCTGCGGTCTACCAAATCCCAGACGAACCGTGAGACATTTTAGAATCAAAGCATAACGATCCTGTAGGCGGCCGTTCTGCCTCACAATTCTGCAAGGTTTTGTTTTTGCTCACATGCAGTACTCCGGCATGTGGTGCCATTATCTATGGGAGTGCGGACCACTGGGTGCGGTGTAGCGAGCCTCCTTCAAGGCTAGTCTTTGCTCGTCAGTCATCGCGGCGACTTCCTCCCGGAGGCCTTCAACTGCCTTTTCGATGGCTGTCTCGACCCACTTCATTGTGCGCCAGATCAACTGGTACAAAACGTTGTTGGTTTCCGAGTCGGAAGCGATGTTTGCGCGAATGGTAAGGGAGACAACGTCTACGAACTCGCCGTTCGGCCCGATTGCGACGAGGCTTTGAGGCTGAGACAGGGTACTGACGTCGTGGGCAATATGGTTATCTCTAACCGCTTTCCAGAAATCAAAACATTCCATTGCATTTGAGTCGGAGCCAAAAATTTTTGCAGCATTCAAAGGGCCGCTGGCCGAATTCCGTCCAAAGCAAGAAAAGTATTTGGTGGCAACGCCAGCCACTAATAAGGAGCGAGCAGATGCGTTCGTCTCCGGTATGGCTAGCCATTCTTGCATGGCCCGTTCACACTCCTCCAAGACTGCATGGTGAAGGCGAAGAGACGACAGCCGTCTGGCACGCTGACCGGAAACCTCGGCTATTTTCGACGCGTTCGGATAAGCGTCGATCTTGATGGCCATTCTTCCATCGGGACCGCGAACTAAGCTTGTCGATAGCCGGTTCATATCTTATCCCTCTGACTTGCCGACGTATGGCGGACGGTCCCCAAACATTCTCGCTAGTTTGTTATTGAGCCAGCGCGGCGTGTGGTAGTTACCGACAGCATAGCCATGCTCCACCAGGAAGCGCCACCAGTTATTGCAAAGAGATTGAAAAGTGCTCAATGCCAATACGCCTTCGCGCCCGTCGTCGTGGACGTGGCGGAAATGCCAGCCTGGTGGTTCATCCTCATCGCCATCGATCCAGTCGATCCGTACCTCGCCCCCTGGCCAATCTTTGTCCTCATGCTTCGAATGCTTGGCTGTGTCGGCGATCGCCTCGCACTTTGCTTGTTCAGGGACGATTCGATGTACGTCCGCCCAAAACAGACCGTCTGAAAAGGCAACTCCTTGTTCCCTCGAGGCCCTCTTCGCCGCGGTAAAAACCCATTGCGCTAAACTCCAGGCCGCGATGCACACGTTGATGGCCGCGTAGGCGAGCGGCTGGCGCTCCTCAGGGTAGCTTACTTGGATGTCTCTGAAGACCTCCACGTCCCAGACGAGTTTTTCCCACATAGATAGAGGGTCATTAATCAATCCAGTATGCGCAGTTGCAGGCTTTCTGGACGGCTTTGAACGAATGCGCGCCAAGGGTTGCCTCCTATTCTTAGCTGGAGGCACTCTCGCGAGTGCCCCTCGCTATTGATCATGCAACGAGAGAGGCGATTTGGTCTTCCGTCATCTTGAAAGGCTTGCCGATGCTCTGCCAACGTTGAAGCATCTTCCTGTAGCGAGGGAGAGAGGCCGAGCTGTGTGAGTTGTGCGGGTACTTTTCAAGCTCCGACCAACGTCCAAGGTCACGGCGGACGAACTTTGCAAAGCCGAAATGGTCGTCGTCGTTATTGCCGTCGAAGCCCTCAAACTTAGCATGCAGGTCAGAGGTCGTTTTATTTAGATCCATTGCCGACCCCTCAATCGCGCGAAAGAGATCAAGAATATCGTATACTTCCTGTCCAAATTCTGAGCTGATCGGCTCCAAGTTCATGGCAGGGCTGATTTCCGAGTAGAGAAACTCATAACCACTCTCGACGATCTCGCCGGCCTGCCGGTAGTGCTCAATGTCACTGGGGTTCAATAGTCCCAAAATCCGGAACTGGTTGGAGAGTATAAGGCGTTCGGCAAAGGTAAGGCTGGTGTCAGGCATCAATCGTTCTTCCCGTTTGAATTGTCACTCGAATCGCGAGCAACGAACGATAGTGTTGTGTCGCTACGTTTTGCTAGCATAAATAGACGTGACTTCACTTGAATTACTGATCGGTCGATCGACGTGGGTACTAATCTGTCCGGACCGATTGCGGAACCGTTTCGTAAGGCGGAAGCGGAACGAACGCGAACAGACAGAATGCGCCTTCTCCGGTTTTTCAGTGTTTTGCGGTAGCAATCGCCGTTCGGGACGGGGGTTCAAGAAGCCCCATCTGGCGCCATTCCCAACCTCTCGGGGAGATGATATAGCCGGAGAGTTCGAGTAGGAGGTTTGCGGTGGCCGACGGGACGGATGTTGCTCTAACTGTGGCCACGGAGGTGGCTAAGGAAATTTCAAAGGAGGCCTATGCAGACGGCGTTGCTCCTTCACTTAGGCAGGCCGGGGGCTTACTAGAAGATCTCGCGAAAACCGCACGCTTGGCGCTGGCTCCCATCCAGGTCACGGCCGCACTTCAGGATCGCTTTCGTGATTTTCTCGACCGCACGATACGCCGTGTTCCTGAAGATCGCCGGGTGTCCCCTCCGCCTCAAATCGCGGGGCCTGTTTTTGAAGGTCTGAAGTATGAAGAGGCTGGCACGCCACTCGATGAGATGTTCTCCCAGCTTTTATCCAAGGGCATGGATAGCCAGTACATCCACCTCGCACACCCGTCTTACCCCCAGATTATCAGGCAACTTAGCCGTGACGAGGCCGTCCTACTTCTCGAAATATCTAGCTTTGAAAAGTCTGGAGCACCGGCCAAGCGCCGAACGAGTATGGATTTAAACACTCCGCCGCCTCCTGCCTGGAAAAACGTCAAGATCGAACTTGATGAACTGAACCTCGAGCAGTTGCACTATCCAGACAACTTCGACCTCTATTTTCAGCACTTGTATTCGATGGGGATCGCTGCGGCCTTTAAGGTGCACGAGGAGCCTACTAAGAACCTTGATGGAACACAAAAGGGAACGCGGGTCTTAGAGGAGTTCCGGCTCACTGATTTCGGTCGCCACTTCATGTCGGCTGTCACCAAGTGATCTTCCGGGTTGGAAAACTCGTTCCGCTCGTTGAGCCCCAGCGGTAGTTTTGGGACAAAAATTACCCAAGTAAAACAATTAGCACGGTGAAAGTTCAATCCCCTTCACCAGCGCCACGCCAACGAAATGAGACGCTGCCGTTCGAGACGGGGGACTAGAACCGTGGTCGCCGGCGAGTCGCATTGAAAAAACGTACCCGCCGCGCGTATTCTATCTGCGCCTGACGCTCCGCTTCGCGCCGCGCGGTGATGTCCGCCGCGATCTCTTCAAGGATTGAATGATTGGGGAAAGCTTGCGCAAATTGGTGCGCGCCTTCGAGAAACTGAGTTTTTGACATCCTCGCAATCACAGCATTACCATCCACGCGACCCGGCAAGAGGCACCAGAGGTTCCCTCCCGACGCCATCGGGGATCGTCTGTCGTGATCGCCGTCATGCCCTCCGAAGTCAAAGAATACCGGTTTTGAACATGCAATCCACGTCTGGGGGAAGCATTCCTCCGGCAAGCGTGTCATAAAGTACCCCGATCGAATAGCACCTCGCAGATCCTTGGCGCCTCGCTCGAATCTTGGGATGTCATTTTTCAACCGAGTTCCGTCGACTACCCAAATCAGGTGTTCGTAGAACGCTTCCCTCGCCATTCGTTCCAGTGGTGAGATTGCAGACCGCTGGAACTCGATGACGAGTCCTGCGGCATTTCGGACATCGGCTATATGCTTTTCGCCGGACGTGCTCCATTGAATGGCCTCACGCCATTCGGCAGGGAAATGGTCCTTCCACGCTCTGTGCCACGGCGTTTCCGGTTCCCACCAGGGATCACAATTGCGCTTTCCCTTATGCGCCCAATGCCATATTTTGAGCGGGCCGCACTTGGCCACGACTTCTTGCTCGCAGCTCGGACAGCTTCCTCGAAGCTTAGATTGTGTCGCTTCTTGGCGTTCCCCATTTACCAAGGCGTATCTCAACTTTCACCCTTCCCCTCGCGCAAAACCCCAGAGCAAAAATCCGGGGGCGGCAATAACTATCGTCCATAGCCATCCCGCTGTCGATTTTATGATCGACTGATCGTTGATCGGCAGTGTGTTGTAGGAAAACCATTGAATAGCCGCGAGGGCAAAAAAGACGACAGCGATCGAGCGCAGTAAGATTTTCTTTGTAGTCATTTTGCCTCCAGCCCGATGCAGTACACCTCGTTTGCAAATCCATATCAACTGGCGATCTGCTTAGGCTGCCAAAATCATCCTCACGGCGGGTCAAATTGGCTGGACACTTTCCGGAAAAGCATAATGATTGCGTAGCAACATTGAGTGTCCAGTTAGCCGCTAACTATATTGTTTTGGTTCAATTTCCTTGGCCCGGCTCTGGGTAACATTTCTATATTTCCGTTCGGGACGGGGCCTACGGGCATCCACGTTTGATGTGTGCGTCAACGATGATGCCAGTGAGCTCTGGCAGGAGCGCCCCTCTTACCTGGTCCATGGTTGTCTGGACAACCGCAGCCGAGCGTTCCTTCGCCACGTACTCTTGAACCTTATCCTGGTAGTTTTTGCAGGAGTGGTAAACAGCCGGGATCAGTTCAGATGGCGGCAAACAGCTCTTAAGGCCATAGTCTAAAGCCTCTAACCTGAGACACATGGTAAAGTCGTTTCCAAGGTCAACAAGTTCATCGGCGCCGGCCAAGCCGGTCGAAAGACACAGCAAGGCTGCAGTGAGTAGCTCGGCCTTCACTTTTTCCTCCAGTAACTCGCCTACGTTCCACTTACACTGCTACCGCCTCATGCTCGGCTTCTCAAGATGAGTTTAAGCAAACACCAGAGGACTATTTCTCCTATAGGTCGCCAATGTATAAGGAGATCACCTTATTTGAGTGGTGACCCTTCATGAGCTTTGAACCGCATCCGGAACTTCCCCAGAGCCTTTACAAGTATTGTTCCCAAGCTGCGGCTCGCGCTACGCTGGCGAGCGGGACACTGCAGTTTTCTCGACCTGGACTGTTCAATGACGGCTTCGATCTTCGAATTGCGCTCGCCTTAAATATAAACGAGGAAATCGTAATAGAGCGAGCATTGGAACAGATGTATGATGGAGCGTACGGCTCTACGTCGTTTTTGCCGGGTAACCGGCTCGGCGCTCTCCTGCTCATCATGCGGCAGCTTCAATGGAAGCCTGAGCCCGGCGAATTCAAAGAAGCGCTTCGCCCGGCGGTGAAAGATCTGGTCGCTAATCGGAACAAAATGCTGCAGCAGCTCTCAGATGCGCTGGCGGCCGAGGCGGCAAAATTCAAAGTACTCTGCCTCTCCAGTTCTCCTACGGTTGCCCCATTGTGGGGAAACTACGCCGAAAACATCCAAGGCGTAGCGCTGCAGTTCTCACCTCGCTCCGACGATAGCATATTTCTGACGGCGCGGCCGGTTAACTACGTGGAACACGAGCCAGTATTGTTCGATGATCAAGGCTTCATTGATTGGTTGTCAGGGCGCCGAGGCTTCGCCGATACAGACGTCTCTTCCCAGGTTGTCTACACCAAGACTGCAGACTGGGCTTACGAGCGCGAATGGAGGATTGTCGCTGGTTGCGGATGGAAGCCAGACGAGGAAAGAGAGTTTGTTGAGTTCAGTGTGGATGATCTGGAGGCTGTCATATTCGGCTCAAGGACGACGGAGGATTTTCGCGAGGAAGTGAAGCAGCTTGTTGCCGAGCGATACCCGTCGTGCAAGCTACGACAACTAAAGCCAGCGACTGGTAGGATGACTTATGAGATCGCTGATCTTTAGTCGCACTCGCCACGTTATTTGATGGTGGTTGGAAGATTGGCTTCCGCGTGACCTGATTTCGGCCCTAGAGGCTAACTGTGCGTTACGATGGTTCTCGACTTTGTCGGGTCCTTTTCATCGGTGATGCCGGACCGTTTGCGGACCGCTTCGCCGGACAGAGGCGGAACAGGCGCGAACAAACTCGATGCGCTTACCCCGGTTTTGCTGGGTTCTTCGGAGGCAACGCCGTTCGGGACGTGGGACGCGGCCTATTCCGTGCTTGCGGTCGTAGATAAAGAGACACAGTATTTTTAAGGACGATCACCCGGCACGGAGTGGCTTGATTTCTTCAAAAGCCTGGAAATGCTTTTAATGAGGGTCACCGGATTAGTTTCCTCGTAATCGAAATCGTCCACCGAGATGCGCTCGGGAACCTCGTACGCCGCTGGGTTGCGGTTCCATTTCACCAACGAAACCGCCTTTATTTGGCATGTTGCGTCCGCGATGGCGGCAAGCTTGCGGGAAGGGCCACCAATTTCCTCTAACGATCCGCTTATCGTTGAAAGAAGTACGCGTTCCAATTCCAGATTGTTGAATGTCTCAAGCTCGTAGTCTGAAAGCCAGAGATTGAATGCGGAGATCTTCGTAAGTAAGTCCTGCTGCACATCTTGCCGACGCGCCGCTGGAAGTCCTTCATCGTCCGGGTTGTCGTTATCGTCTAGGAAAAAGGTGATACGAGTAAGTTTGTATTTCTTTCCTTCGCCGGGGGGCAATAATGAGAGGAAGGAGTTGGTGCTCATCTGTTTGCAGTAGCCGTCGAGGGACTTGACCAACTCTTCGAAGGCGCGGTTGCGAGGCTCTGCTCTTAGCGAAGCTTCTGCATATATTGTTTGTCGGTAGGTCGCATATGCGGCGACGCCTGCAATTGCAGCGGAAACCAATGCCACCAACGTCGAAACGATGAGAGCATACTTTTCAATGCTCGACGAGAATCGGTCTTGTCTTCTGCGCCCATGACTTTGCCAGCGCTCAAGCCTGCGCCTTCTGCGGTGCGATTTCAGAATCGCAAGCTTGTTAAGTGCCGTCCAAATCATTGCCCCACCCACTTAAACTTGATCGATTCCAGCAGCGCCTGGCGTCGCTTCAACTCTGAGCCATCGCCGTAGACCGGCCGGCCAAACTCATGCCCCATCAAATCGGCTTGCATGCGATCGGAAACACCGGCGTTCTCGATGCGATCCTGAAACGTGTGGCGGAAGGAGTAGAGCGTGTGGAGCCGGGTAGGGCGCAGCTCCTCCTTCTTCATCATCTTGTTGATCAGGGCAGATGCTACGTCAGCCTTGTCCTGGTAGCGCGAGAAGCCCTCCGGATACTGCTTCGCTGCCCATAGGGCGACACCAACGAGCGGAATACGGCGGATTGAGTATTCCGTCTTCTGGCGCCGATCGGTGCGCTCCGCGACTTCCAGGTGCGGAACCTCGTCATTGAGGACGATATCCTGAGGGCGGAGGTTGCAAACCTCGCCGAGTCGCATTCCGGTTTCGATCATGATGTAGACGATGCACCGCGCGTCGAGGTTCATGGTCTGCAGCGCGTCGGGGGCGAGGATCTTGCTCTGTATCCAGTCCACCGAGAACGGGCGGCGTTTGTCGAGCTTGTTGGCGTTGGTTTCCTTGATCCGGCTCTTCGTCCAGACTTCCTTGTAGTTCGTGTGGAGGGCCTCATCGATCACGGTCAGCATGCCAAGCATGTCGCTGAAGCTGCGATTCGCCGTATAGGCCTTTAGGTTCTCGGTTTTCACCTTTTGCGTCCACCAGCTGCGATAGCGCAGAATGTCGGCCCGAACGATCCGGCCGAGTTCCATATCATCGCCGAGTTGGCTCTTGGCGTAGTCGATGGCTCGCAGGCGTGAGTTCTTATGCTTGCGCAACTGGTCGGGAGACATGCCAGTCATCCCCGCCTCATTATGCTCTTCGTAGAGCTTCCAGACGTCGTTCAGTGTAGGGGCCGGCTCGTCGGCTGTCCCCATGACCGCGTCAACAATCGTCTCGGACTGGCCGAACGCATCTTCCGCCACGGCGATGCGGCGCTCGAATTCGGCGAGGTCAGCTTCTCCAACGTCGGCCGCCGGCTTGTAGGTGAAGCCTAGCGACTGTGCTGCCCTCAGCGCGGCCTCGTAGCGCGCCACAGACGATTCCTTGCCCTCGCCATGCAGAAGAGCCTTCCACAGCGTCTCAAGCGCCTGGTGAACGTTCTCTGCGCGACTGAGCGCTTCCTTGTGATTCTTCGTCTTCAGGGATTGCTTGACGTGGACCCGGCCATCGTGTGGCGCGACCTCGACCGGAACGCGCCTGTAGTACCGGTAGATGCCGCTGGTCGGATGTTTGACCACGTATCGCGAGATATCGTCATTGGCCATGAGGGGCGGGCTTCCTTCGGCGCTTTGGTCCCGATGTAGTCCGCAATGTATCCCAAAATGTAGCCAAAACGGCAAGAGGCGCCTGATCGCTGCTCTTCGGGCGACTTTATGGGGTGGTGCTAAGTGTTTGCTAACGCTGGAAAAACGAAGGGCTGCGCTTGTGACGCAGCCCTTCTGAATCTGGCTCCCCGGGCCGGATTCGAACCGGCGACCTGTCGATTAACAGTCGAATGCTCTACCGCTGAGCTACCAGGGATCACCGCTCGCCGCGGTGTGAGTGGCCTAATACAAATGCTTGTCCGATTTGCCAAGCGGTTTTTTCAAAAAAATGACATCTGCTTGTATTCGGATTGTATAACCCCATCTCCTGTGGATGACTGAAGCACATGATACCACTGGAAAACCGCAGGCCAAGCGATTTGGAATCGACCACACGACCGGTCGTCTTGTCCTAGGCTCCGTAAGCATCCCGCTCCCCCAGTCACGGTTTGCCCGGCTGACAATCGGGGTTGTCCTGATCTTCGGCGGGATTCTCGGGTTTCTGCCGGTTCTCGGCTTCTGGATGATACCGCTGGGGTTCATCGTCCTTTCGCACGACCTGCATCCCATCCGTAGGATGCGACGGCGATTCTCCGTCTGGTGGAGCAAGAGGCGGAAACCCGCCCCCTGAACCAGTTGGAACATTATCAGCTGAATAGGCCTGCAGCCCAATAGAAGAGCGCTGAGATCAGTGCAGCGGACGGCAGGGTGATGACCCAGGCAACGACGATGTTGCCTGCCAGGCCCCAGCGCACGGCCGAAACACGGCGTGCCGCACCAACACCGATGATCGCGCCGGTGATCGTGTGCGTCGTGGAGACTGGGATACCAAGCCAAGTTGCTGCGAAGAGCGTCAGCGCCCCGCCAGTTTCAGCACAGAACCCCTGCATCGGATTGAGGCGCGTGATCTTCGATCCCATCGTGTGGACGATTCGCCAGCCGCCGAAGAGTGTTCCGAGCGCCATCGCCGTCTGACAGGAAAGAACGACCCAGAACGGTACGTGGAAACTCCCACCGAGATAACCCTGCGAGTAGAGAAGCACGGCGATGATCCCCATCGTCTTCTGCGCGTCATTGCCGCCGTGGCCGAGCGAATAGAGCGACGCGGAAGCGAATTGCATGACGCGAAATGTCCGGTCGACGGCGAACGGCGTTTGCCGGACGAAGATCCAGGAAACGACGAGCACCAGGAAGAGCGCGAGCATGAAACCGATCAACGGCGACATGACGATCGCGCCTGCTGTTTTCAGCAATCCTCCCCAGACGATCGAACTGAAGCCGACCTTCGCGAGACCCGCACCGACCAGACCGCCCACCAGCGCGTGGGAGGAGCTGGAAGGGATGCCGAAGATCCAGGTGACGATGTTCCAGATGATCGCTCCCATCAGCGCCGCGAAGATAACCAGCGGCGAGACGATGTTGGGGTCGATGATTCCCGTTCCCAGGGTTTCGGCCACGTGCAGACCAAAAAACAGGAACGCGATGAAATTGAAGAACGCCGCCCAGGCCACTGCATATTGCGGCCTGAGCACACGCGTCGAAACGATCGTTGCAATCGAATTCGCAGCATCGTGAAGCCCGTTCAAAAAATCGAAGAACAGCGCAATGGCGATCAGGGCGATCAGCAACGGAAAGGCGAGGGTGGCGTCCATCAGACGTTCTCAATCACGATGCCGCTGATTTCGTTGGCAACGTCCTCGAAACGATCGACGACCTTCTCGAGCTCGCCATAGATTTCACTGCCGATGATGTAAGCCATTGCATTCGAGGCGCCATGACGCAGGAAAAGCTCCTTCAGGCCCTGATCGTGCAGGTCGTCGGAACGTCCTTCGACGCGGGTCACCTCCTCGGCAATCGCCATCAGGCGCGGGGCGTTGGCGTTGATCCGGTCCAGGAGCGGAATGGCTTCAGCGATGAGATGGGCAGCCTGTACGATTGCCATACCCATTTCCTGCATGCGAGGATCGAATTGCGTCTGCTCAAACAGCCGGATCGTCTTGACTGTCTTGTGCATCATATCGATCGCGTCATCCATTGACTGGATAAGATCCTTGATATCAACGCGGTCGAAGGGCGTGATGAAGCTGCGGCGAACCGCGAGCAGCACTTCGCGCGTGATGTTGTCGGCGTCGTTTTCCAGTGCGACGATCCGATCACAATGGCGTTCGGTATCGTGGCCCGCCAGCAACTCGTTCAGCGACTCCGCTGCGCCCACGATCGTTCGGGAATGCTGCGCAAAAAGGTCGAAGAACCTATCTTCCCGCGGCAGAAGTTTACGAAACCAGCTGAGCATTCCATCCATCCTGTAAGAATTTTTAGGAGCCCGTCATAAATTAGCGGGACTTGCAATAAAAGTGTCACAATTGCACAGGCCGGGATTCTTTTCGGCTAGGCATTGCAAAGGCCGCAGGGAACTTGGCGCCTGCTCCACACGTTAATGCAGCAAGCGCTTGTGACGCGAGAGATGCAGGAATTGAAAGGTAAGGGAATGAGAAGACTTGCGGTGTTGGTATTGGCAATCGCGACGAGCCTCGGTGGAGTCGGTCCGTCGTTTGCCGAGAATTCCGGCGATCAGCACTCGGTTCAGAGCCGTGGCGGGTTTGGAGACTCCGGTGTGAGAAACAGCCGCAGCTACAATCGGTGCAACGTCTATCGTTGTGGCGGCAACCGCCATAGCTACTACAGGGATCGCTATCGCGGAGATCGCTATTATCGCGACGGCTATTATCGTCGAAATGACAATGATGCCGGCGCGCTGCTTGGGGGCCTTGCTGCTGGTGCGATCATCGGTGGGCTTATTGCCTCGCAGCCCCAGGCCAGGCCCGTTGGCGACACGCATGTCGATTGGTGCTACAGCCGTTACCGGTCGTATCGGGCCTATGACAACACCTATCAGCCCAATTACGGCCCGAGACGCCAGTGCAACTCGCCGTACTAGGATGAAACGAGAGAAACCGGTGGAACGGCGATCCGAATTCCTCCGGTTTTTCGACAACCCTCTTGCACTCGATTTCTATTCATTCTAAATGCCCGCCAACGCTTCGGTCATGAAGCGTCGTGAGGCCTCGTGGCGGAGTGGTGACGCAGAGGACTGCAAATCCTTGTACCCCGGTTCAATTCCGGGCGAGGCCTCCAATTTACTCCCAGTCGATAAGCTATTGATTTGCTAGCGGGCGTGTTTGATGCGCGTGGATGGGAAGCTGCCGCGCCATACTTCAGGTAGCTAAGGCCGCGTTTTCTCCATCGTCATAGTGAAAATCCGCAAGGCGCTAGATCAGTTGCACACCTTCAATAACCAAATAGGCAAT
Organism: Rhizobium cauense; assembly: GCF_019511525.1. Lineage (GTDB taxonomy): Bacteria > Pseudomonadota > Alphaproteobacteria > Rhizobiales > Rhizobiaceae > Rhizobium > Rhizobium cauense. Next base: position 533,576 of record NZ_JAEUAT010000002.1, read on the forward strand.
TGCTGAGGTTTCGGCGGACAGCTAGGCTTCGTTTCAGTTCTGAGGAGCTCCTGCGATGCCGGCGACCAAAATGCCGCAACTGATCTTTGCCCTAAGTGTGGCGCGAGAAATGGCGGAGAGTGAACTTCACGCCGAAATGCTTGTAATCCTGATCGAGGATGCCCTGAAGGAAGCCCAGGAACATGCGTTGCGCCGTGGCATTCTCGTTGACATTGAAGAGGAGACTGAGCTGCAGTAGGGGCCGCTTCGGCGCAGCTTGCTACGACATACGCTCATGCCTGCGTTCAATTGATCCGCTGCAATGACGGCATCGGTGATACGCCGACTGTCGCGACACTGGGAGCGCCGACCCTCACAAAGGGGATAACGAGTATGATCGCCAGCAGCGCACAGATGAAAAAGCTGCCGAGCATGAGTGGTTTGACCGCCATGTCCTCTCCGTCGATTCCAAGGGAACCTCAGTATCGAGCGAAAAACTGACAATGGCCTGAAAGAGTGACGTTACCTCGTTTCGCCGTCAAACAGGCCGCAGCAGAAAATGCCAAGCAGCGTTGCAATGATGAAGAAATCGAACAAAGTGAGATATGCGATGATGTCAGGCACGACCTGCTCCTCCTCTATTCCTCCGGTTGCAATAATATCACAGGTCGATCGTTTGTTCCATGAAGGAAGAGCTCTCAGGAGAGGTTCGCGCGCTGAATTCTTGCCGCAGGCATCCGCGAAGCCTTGAAAGGCCAGAGTGCTGAGATTAAGAGACGTGCAGACAAAGCCGCTTTCACCGGGCGAGAGGACATGATGAATTTTGAATCAGCACGCGCAAATATGGTCGACAACCAGCTCCGGACGACGGACGTCACCTCGCATTCCGTGTTGACGGCCTTTATTACGGTCCCGCGCGAGGCGTTTGTTCCTGAAAAGGCCAGGGCGCTCGCATATATCGATCGTGACGTCGAAATCTGTCCTGCAGCTGCCGGCAAGCCGGCTCGCTACCTGATGCAGCCGTCGCCGCTTGCAAAGTTGCTCCAGCTTGCGGGCGTCACAAAGGATGACGTTGTACTCGAGATTGGCGCTGGTAGTGGCTACGTATCGGCTCTTTTTTCGCACCTCGCCGGCACGGTGGTTGCGGTAGAAGAGGACGAGACGCTCGCGGCGGAAGCCAAGACCAACCTTGCTGACTACGCAAACGTAACGGTCGTCACAGGGCCGCTCAGTGCAGGGAATGCGTCCGGCGCTCCCTATGATCTCATTTTTGTAAATGGCTCGGTCGAGGAGGTTCCTTCCTCCCTGCTGTCGCAGCTGCGTGACGGTGGCCGTCTTGTTACCGTTCAGGGCTACGGTGGTTCGGCGCGCGCGAAGGTCTTCGTGAACGAGCGTGGCACGGTTTCGGAAAACGTTTACTTCAACGCCTCCGTCAAGCCACTTCCGGGGTTCACCAAGGCACGCGAATTCGTCTTCTGATCCCTGGCGTATCGTAAGATTTTTCAGCGGGCGCCATCGGCGCCCGCTTTCATTTCTTGGCCAAGGAATTGTCACGTCCGCAAGGGCGGCAGAAAGCTGTGCATGGCCACATTCATTTGATTCGCGATGATTTTTTTCGATCTTGGGCTATCCTAAGGTATGGGTGATTCGGATGCCCACTCCACGCAATCCGGTCGTTTTTCGGAATAACGGGGATAGATATGGCTCAGCCAAGCGTAGCGCGTGAACCGTCCATGGAAGAGATCCTGGCGTCCATCCGCCAGATCATCGAGAGCAATGACCCCGGTGCGGGAAGGGCGCTTTCAGCGTCGTTGCCGGCGGTTTATGGCGCAGACGAGGATGAAGGCAATTCGGGCATTCATCTGACGGTCGATGAAGCTTACGCCGGAGTGGAGTTCCCCGAGCCCGCTGGCCAGCCCGACCCCCGTTTTGTTGCGGCCAACTCTGCAGGGTCGGCCCCTGTGCCCGAGGCGCAGCCGCGGGCCATGTCGCTCGCCGACGTTGCTGCGCGTGTTCGCGCGGCATCCGAGCGCAACGCTGCCCAGTTGTCGCGCGAAGCACCGCCGACCTTCCGGCAGCCGGAAGCGAGAGCTCCGGAAATCAGGGCGGATGCACCGCAACTCGCGGAGACGCCTCCTCTCGTCGCGATCGAGAAACAGTTTGTTGAAGCCGCCACCGCTCCGATTTCTAGCCCCGCGCCGAAGGTTGTCGCAGTACGCCCTCCCGTGGAAGTACCATTCGAGATGCCTGAGGCAGGTCTTGCGGAGCTGCAGTCGGTGACCGTCCAGGCAGAGGCGCCCACTCCATTCTTTGCGGAGCCTGCTGCTGAGGTCTCGCTGCCGAGCCGTATCGAAGATGCTGCTCCTCCATCGTTGCTGTCTCCCGACGCGGGGCTTCAGATTGCTCGTTCTTTCGAGGAACTTGCTGCTGCCATCGATGGCGCCGAGCGTCGCTCTCTCGACGAGATCGCCGAAGACATGCTGCGTCCGATGCTGCGCGAATGGCTGGACGACAACCTGCCAACCCTCGTCGAACGTCTCGTGCGCGAAGAGATCGAACGCGTGGCGCGCGGCCCGCGCCGCTGATCGGAAACGCCTTTTCTCAAAAAGCCGCTCCGGTCTCCGGGGCGGCTTTTTTATTGACTTGCCCGTAGCCATCCTATTTACAACCCGCATCTAAGAACCTCCAGATTTTGGTCCCCAAATGCTCGACAAGACCTACGATTCCGCTGCCGTTGAACCGAAAATCGCTGCAAAATGGGATGAGGCAGACGCCTTCCGCGCGGGCGCCAATGCCAAGCCGGGCGCAGAGACCTTTACCATCGTGATCCCGCCGCCGAATGTGACCGGCTCGCTGCACATGGGCCATGCACTGAACAACACGCTGCAGGACATCATGGTCCGCTTCGAGCGCATGCGCGGCAAGGACGTGCTCTGGCAGCCGGGCATGGACCACGCCGGTATCGCCACCCAGATGGTTGTCGAGCGCAAGCTGATGGAAAAGCAGTTGCCTGGCCGCCGCGACATGGGACGCGAGGCCTTCATCGAGAAGGTCTGGGAATGGAAGGCGGAATCAGGCGGCCTGATCTTCAACCAGCTGAAGCGCCTCGGCGCATCCTGCGACTGGTCGCGCGAGCGCTTCACGATGGACGAAGGTCTCTCGGCTGCCGTTCTTGAAGTCTTTGTAACTCTTTACAAGGAAGGCCTGATCTATCGCGACAAGCGTCTGGTCAACTGGGATCCGAAGCTTCTAACGGCGATTTCAGACATCGAGGTGGAGCAGCACGAGGTCAACGGAAACCTCTGGTATTTCCGCTATCCGCTGGAGCCTGGGGTCACGTACCAGCATCCTGTTGCCTTCGACGACGAGGGCAAGCCGACGGAATGGGAAACGCGCGACTATATTGTTGTTGCGACAACCCGCCCGGAAACGATGCTCGGCGATACCGGCGTGGCCGTTAACCCGAAGGATGACCGCTACAAGTCACTGGTTGGCAAGAATGTCATCCTGCCGATCGTCGGTCGCCGCATTCCGATCGTCGCCGACGAGTATCCGGATCCGACGGCAGGCACCGGTGCGGTCAAGATGACGCCGGCACACGATTTCAACGACTTCGATGTCGGTAAGCGCGCTGGCCTTCGTATCGTCAACGTGTTGACGGCCGATGCCAGAATCACGATCAAGGACAACGAGGATTTCCTTGAAGGCATTCCCGATGCCGCGGCACTGCACGGCGCTTGGGACGAACTTGAAGGCAAGGACCGCTTCGAGGCGCGCAAGATCATTGTTCGCATCTTCGAAGAAGGCGGCTTGCTCGACAAGGTCGAGCCCCACAAGCACACAGTCCCGCATGGCGACCGTGGCGGCGTGCCGATCGAGCCTCGCCTGACCGAGCAATGGTACGTCGATGCCAAGACGCTTGCGGAACCGGCAATCGCTTCCGTTCGCGAGGGCCGCACTCAGCTCGTCCCGCGTAGCTGGGACAAGACCTATTACGAATGGATGGAAAACATCCAACCCTGGTGCGTGTCGCGCCAGCTCTGGTGGGGCCATCAGATTCCAGCCTGGTACGGCCCGGATGGCCAGGTCTTCGTCGAAAAGACCGAAGAGGAAGCCCTGCAAGCCGCAATTCAGCACTACCTGTCGCACGAAGGTCCGATGAAGGCCTACGTCGAGGATCTGCTGGAGAATTTCAAACCGGGAGAAATCCTGACCCGCGACGAAGACGTACTCGACACCTGGTTCTCTTCCGCGCTTTGGCCGTTCTCGACACTTGGCTGGCCTGACAAGACTCCGGAACTTGAGCGCTACTATCCGACCAACGTTCTGGTCACGGGCTTCGACATCATCTTTTTCTGGGTCGCCCGTATGATGATGATGGGCCTCCACTTCATGAAGGATGATGACGGCGTTCCGGTCGAGCCGTTCCACACCGTCTACGTTCATGCGCTGGTTCGCGACAAGAACGGCCAGAAGATGTCGAAGTCTAAGGGCAATGTCATCGATCCGCTGGAGCTGATCGATGAGTACGGTGCCGACGCGCTGCGGTTCACGCTGGCGATCATGGCAGCACAGGGCCGCGACGTGAAGCTTGATCCGGCCCGTATCGCCGGTTACCGCAACTTCGGTACCAAGCTCTGGAATGCCACGCGCTTTGCAGAAATGAACGGTGCCAAGAGCGATCCGCATTTCGTGCCTGAAGCCGCTGAATTGACGATCAATCGCTGGATTCTTACGGAACTTGCCCGTACGGAACGTGACGTAACGGAAGCCTTGGAATCCTACCGCTTCAACGACGCGGCGGGCGCACTCTATCGCTTCGTCTGGAACCAGGTCTGCGATTGGTATCTCGAACTGCTGAAGCCTGTCTTCAGTGGGGCGGACGAGGGAGCCAAGAAGGAAGCGCAGGCCTGCGCGGCCTACATCCTCGAGGAGATCTACAAGCTCCTGCACCCCTTTATGCCGTTCATGACGGAAGAACTCTGGGCGCATACAGCGGGCGAAGGTATCGAGCGCGATACGCTGGTTTGCCATGCCGAGTGGCCGGCACCATCCTATGCCGATGATGCTGCCGCCGATGAGATCAACTGGCTGATCGACCTCGTTTCCGGGATCCGCTCGGTACGTGCCGAAATGAACGTGCCGCCGTCCGCGATTGCTCCGCTGGTCGTCGTCGGTGCGAACAGCCTGACGCGCGAGCGTCTGATCCGGCACGACGCAGCGATCAAGCGCCTTGCCCGCGTCGAGGGTATTTCGCTTGCCGGCGAAGCGCCGAAGGGTGCCGCGCAGATCGTGGTCGCCGAAGCAACAGCCTGCCTGCCGCTCGGCACGCTCATCGATCTCGCTGCGGAAAAGGCGCGTCTGGAGAAGGCTATAGCCAAGGCTGATGGTGAGGTCGCCCGCATCAACGGCAAGCTCTCCAATGAGAAGTTCGTTGCCAATGCGAACCCGGACGTTGTTGCCGCCGAGCGGGATCGTCTTGAGGAGCTGCAGGGACAGATTGCTAGCTTGCGGATCGCACTGTCGCGTGTATCTGAAGCGGCGTAAAATCAACGAAAAGTAGTAATAAATTCCAAGGCGCCCGATCCCGAATCGGGCGCTTTTTGTTGCGAACGGACCTGCCTCTGCGGAGGTGGGATCGATTTTCCCCGATATTCCCGACGTCGCACGTTGATTTCACACGTTTTCTGGCGCCTGACGGCGAAAAATATGAGTGTTGTTTCCGTGTTACAGGAGGGGAGGCTCGTGGAATGACCGACCTGAATTGGTTGGTTAGGTTTGCTATCTGTGGAATTTTGTTCTAATTTGCCAAGATATTGACGTGCCCGTCAATTATTTACGTAAAACATACGTTAGCTCAGTTTCCAATCACGGCCGGTCACAAAGTTGCCATTTGTCGGCATCGCCTGCACAGTCCCGCCATCGCAATTGCCTGAGTGGGGGAGACACATTGGCATCTCGTATGACATCGGCCGGCGTTCTGTCGCTTGCCCTATTTTCAAGCCTGGCGCAGCCGTCCTTCGCGGGCGGTCTGGAGCGCGGTGGTTATAATATCGATCTGCTCTTCGACCAGTCGCGGTTTTCGGCACAGTCGGCCGTGATCTACGTCATGCCGCAGCGTGAACTGAAGAATGTGCAGGACAATCCCAACCAGCGCGGAGATCTGAACGGTAGATCCCATACGGCGGACGACACTGAGAATTATGCAGTGCCGTACGTCGGATTCAAGGCAGGATACGAAGGCGTCGACTGCCTGTTCGATTATTCCGAGCCGTTCGGTGCTCACACCAATCCTGGCGTAAACTGGGCGGGTGCCAACAACAACGTAGAGACGAAGGTCAACAGCGAGAACTACGCTGCGACCTGTTCCTACAAGTTTGACGTCGGTCCGGGACAGCTACGCCTCATTGGCGGCGGCTTCTATCAGCGTATTGACGGCTTCCAGGAGAAGCTGATTGCTCCCATTCCGTTTCCCGCTTCAACGCTCTTTAGCGGCGTTGGTCGCCTCGACTTGGATGACGACGGATATGGATGGAGAACGGGCGTTGCATACGAAATACCCGAGTATGCTATGCGGGCAAGCCTCGTATACAACAGTAGGGTAAAGTACGACGATCTCCAGGGAGTGGTCGACCTTACGCAAGTGCCGCGGTCCGTCGATCCGACCAATCTTTTCCTCGGTCGAAAGACAGATGTGTACGGTTCCGCTGAGGCGCCCGACTCCCTCGAGTTGAAGCTTCAGAGCGGTATTGCGCCCGATTGGTTAGCCTTCGGATCCGTGAAGTGGACAAATTGGAGTGTCCTACAATCCATCCCACTGTGCCCGACGTCCACGAAGGGGCTGATTGCTTGCACGCCCTCCAGCCGCGCAAAGCTCACGTCGCTTGACCTGCTGTATCAGGATGGCTGGACTATTACGGGCGGCATTGGTCACAAGTTCAACGAACAGTGGACCGGTGCTGTCAGTCTCACTTGGGATCGCGGCACGAGCCATGGCTACGGTGCGCAGACAGACAGCTGGACCGTTGGTGTTGGTGCTGCCTACAACCCGACGCAGAACATCGAATGGCGTCTTGCCGGCGCCCTTGGTGTCCTGACGAGCGGCTCCTCAGGTGTCCTGGTTCAAGATGGCGTCACCTACGGCAATGACGTCTCCTACGACTTCGGCAACGATCTCGTGGCCGCCGTCTCGACCAGCATCAAGGTGAAATTCTAAGTTTCAAAGATGAGCCTCAGATCAGCCCGGCAAAATTGCCGGGCTTTTCTTTATGTACGGCTCGTTAAGCATGCCGTTTTGGCGTCTCATTTTGTGACGATTCAGCAACAGTTTTTTACCAGCATTTGAGTAAGATGATCTCACGATGAAATTGTCCATTTCCCGCCACAAACTAGGCGCAGCGCTATATGCGGGCGAGGGAATGACAGGCGTAGGGTGTGCGTAAAAGAGTACGATGAGCGAGTTTGTGGCGGGTGCAGTCAGGATCGATGAAGGGTACGGCAGAGATGCCGCCGCTTTCGCCGTTTTCCTTTTCCCGCAAGGCGATTCCGCCGCAGAAGTTCGCTCTGACGTTGCGCTTCCCTATTTCTCTTTCCCCTCGTTTTCAGATCGGCCGGCGTCATCGGAATCGGCTTCCGGTAACATCGACACAGGTTTGGTCACAATTGGTGATTACCTTTTCTTTGACGGCCAAAAGGCGCATCGCCTGGCCGTGGGAGCGAGGAAAATGGCATCGCGAATGAACCGCGCCGGGCAGCGGGCGGAAAAGATCGATGCGCTTGGAATTGACGTTCTCGAAGGAGAACTGAAGGCTGGATGCGACGCGGGCAAAGGGGCCTCAGAGCTCACCGCGGGATCGCTCGCCGGGAGGAATGCATCTGTGGGGCCAAAGGCCATGCGGGTGGAAGCGAAAGAAACCGAGTGAAATGCTGACGTCCGAGTTCAGACCTTTCAGATTGATGCTTGCGGGGCTTTGCATAGCCTGTTCGGCGGCGGTTGCTTCGCCGGCGGGCGCATTTGACATCAAGTCGGGCGTTTCGAAGGAGTCCGGCCCCTTCGATCTCTTCAAGTTCGGCTTCAAGGCCTACAAGAATGGTCAGAAGGAAGAAGCGGTCGAAGCTTATAAGTATGCAGCCGAGAAGGGGCATACTGGTTCCCGCTGGGCGCTGGCGAACATGTATGCAGACGGCGACGGCGTCGCGCAGGATGACTTCGAGGCATTCAAGATTTACAGCGAGATCGCACAGCAGGGGGTCGAACCCGGCTCCGAGGATACTGGCTTCTTCGTCAACGCGTTGCTCTCGCTTGCCAACTATTACAAGCACGGAATTCCCGGCAGCCCTATTAAGACCGATCTCAGCCAGGCGCGTCAGCTCTACTTCCAGGTTGCTTCGACATTTGGCGTGCCTGAGGCGCAGTTCCAGCTGGCGCAGATGATGCTGGCTGGCCAGGGCGGCGGCACCAGCACACAGCAGGCGAAGAAGTGGCTCAATCAGGCCCGCAAGAGCGGCCATCCCGGTGCCATGGCTGTCTTCGGCAACATCCTGTTTCAGGAAGGGCAGGCTGCCAACGGGCTCGCCCTGATGACCGCTGCGCTCGACCGCTGCAAGCCGAAGGACTGCAGCTGGATGGAGTCGCTGCAGGAACAGGCTTTCTCGGTCGCAACGGAAAGTGACCGCCGCTCGGCTGTCGCGCTTTCTCACAAGATCGCTGCTAGCGGCACCGACTAGAGTCAGGCCGCAAAATCGAAGTAGGCCACGACGGGCACGTGGTCCGACGGCTTCTCCCAGGCACGAACATGTTTCTCGATTGCCGATGACGTCATGCGGTCGGCAGCTTCCGGCGAAAGCAGGAGGTGGTCGATGCGGATGCCGTTGTTCTTCTGCCATGCGCCCGCCTGATAATCCCAGAACGAGTAAAGCTGCGTGGCATCCGTTGTCGCGCGAACGGCATCGGTCAATCCAAGCGCTTCAAGTCGACGGAAAGACTGGCGTGTCTGCGGCAGGAACAGCGCATCGTTCTCCCAAACTTTCGGATCGAAGCAATCGTGCGGCTCTGGGATGACGTTGTAGTCACCGGCCAGGATCAGGATTTCCTCGTAGGCCAGGCGCTCGGCCGCGAACGCGCGTAAGCGCTCCATCCAGGCGAGCTTGTAGGTGTATTTCTCCGTTTCAACAGGATTGCCGTTCGGCAGGTAAAGGCAGCATACACGCGCCACCCGATTGCCCGGCAGCGAAAAGACGGCTTCCAGAAAGCGGGCCTGCTCGTCGAGCGGATCGCCCGGCAGTCCGCGACTTACTTCATCGGGCTTGGTCTTGGAGAGGATCGCGACCCCATTGAAGCCTTTCTGGCCATGTGTCTCTACGTGATAGCCCATGGCTTCGATTTCGAGCCTCGGAAATCCCTCGTCGATCGTCTTGATCTCCTGCAGGCAGACGATATCGGGATTGGAGTCTTTCAACCACTGTGTCAGGTTGTCGATGCGCGCCTTGACGCCGTTTATGTTCCAGGTCGCGATCTTCATGGAGTGTCCTGTTCCGCTTCGTCGGCTTCTTGTATCGCGGTCTTTCTAGCGCGGACAAGACTATAAACCGGCCGGAAGGAATTCTTCGGCCGGTTCGATGTGGATACCTGGGAGAGGGGCTAGATCGAGAAGCTTGTGCCGCAGCCGCAGCTTGCAACCGCATTGGGATTCTTGATCTGAAAGGATTGACCGAGGAGATTGTCGACGAAGTCGATCTCTGATCCGGCCATGTAGACCAGTGAGAGACTATCGATCAGCACCTTCGCGTCGTTCTTTTCAACGATGGTGTCGTCGTCCTGCGCATCATCGGCAAGGTCGAATTTATAGGAAAAGCCCGAACAACCGCCGCCTTCCACGGAAACGCGCAACGCGTTCTTCCCGGGTTCGGTGCCGACGATTGCCGCGATTCGTTTTGCCGCGGCATCGGAAAGGGTTACACTTACGTCCGTCATGTTTGCTCCTGCCGGGGTCAAGATCCGGAGAGAATACCTGTTAGCCGCTGGTTTCAAACGGCTGATTTCAAAGCTACTTACGCTCTATACCACGAAAGCGAAGGTTCGGGCAAAATGACTGCGAAAGCATCACTTTGCCGTTTATGCTCTCTATAGGTATGAAGAGCGAAACGCGGCGTCAATGGGCGGCTGCATATCGGGCAACGGTGACGAATGACGATCGACAGGCATGCTTTGGGATACGGCAACAGCGACACGGCGGTCTATGCGTCCGATCCCTGGGCGACGCGCGGAAGGCTCTATCCCGAGGATCTCAGCCCAACTCGTTCCGAGTTCCAGCGTGACCGCGACCGCATTGTTCACACGACCGCATTTCGGCGATTGAAGCACAAGACGCAGGTCTTCATCGCCCAGGATGGTGACCACTACCGGACCCGGCTGACACACACGATCGAGGTTGCGCAGGTGGCGAGAGCGCTTGCGAGGGCTTTGAGGCTGGATGAGGACCTCGCGGAAGGCGTGGCGCTCGTGCACGATTTTGGCCACACGCCTTTCGGCCATACCGGCGAGGATGCGCTGCACGAGGTTCTGCTGCCCTATGGCGGCTTCGATCACAACGCCCAGTCGTTGCGTATCGTCACCAAGCTTGAGCGCCGCTATGCCGATTTCGACGGTATCAATCTGACGTGGGAAAGTCTGGAAGGTCTCGTCAAGCACAACGGCCCGCTCCTGACGAAGGATGGTGTTGGCACGCGCGGGCCGGTTCCTCAGCCGATCCTGGATTATTGCGAGATCCACGATCTGGAATTGGATACCTATGCAAGCCTTGAGGCGCAGGTGGCCGCGATCGCCGACGATATCGCCTACAATACGCATGATATCGACGACGGGCTTCGCTCCGGCTACCTGACCTTCGATATGCTGGAGGAGATCCCGTTTCTGGCGGGGCTGATGGCCGAGGTGCGGGAGCGCCACCCAAATCTCGAGGCCAGCCGCTTTACACACGAGATCATGCGCCGCCAGATTACCCGCATGGTCGAGGACGTCATTTCCGTTGCCCAGCGTGGTCTTGCGGAGATCAAGCCGAAAAGCGCGACGGATGTTCGCCAAGCCAATCGGGTGATCGCGACTTTCTCCGACGAAATGTCGGAAACCGACCGGCAGATCAAGGCGATGCTTTTCAAACGCATCTACCGGCATCCCGAGATCATGCGCATCCGTGCCGGTGCCGCGCAGATCGTGACTGATCTCTTCGGTGCCTACATGGCCAATCCGCAGGAGATGCAGAGCCACTATTGGGTGGATCATATCGCTGGACTTGCCGAAGCGGCGAGGGCGCGCCATGTGGGCGATTATCTGGCGGGGATGACCGACACCTACGCGATCAGCGCCCACAGGCGATTGTTTGACCACACTCCGGATTTGCGATAGGCAGCGGTCGCCCGGCCAAGACCGGACAAATGCCTTGTGGCACAGCCTATGCATGGAAGAGTGCGATGAACCTTTTTACCGATTTCGACGCCAGGATTAAAACCGCCCTTGAACAGATCGATCTGGTCAAGGAGAAGCGATCCGAGCTGGATTTCGGCCGCATCGCGATCGAGCCGCCCCGCGATCCAAGCCACGGTGATGTTGCGACGAACGCCGCGATGGTGTTGGCAAAGCCGCTCGGGACAAATCCGCGCGCTCTCGCGGAGATCATCACGGAGAAGTTGAAGGAAGACGCCGACGTTGCTGATGTCTCGGTGGCTGGCCCCGGCTTCATCAACATCAGGCTCTCCGTCGGCTACTGGCAGCGCCTGCTCGCTTCGATGATCGAGGCTGGTACGGACTACGGGCGCTCTGAGCTCGGCGCCGGCAAGCGCGTGAACGTCGAATATGTATCGGCCAACCCGACCGGGCCCATGCACGTCGGCCACTGCCGCGGCGCTGTTGTCGGCGACGCGTTGGCCAATCTGCTTTCCTTCGCCGGCTTCGAGGTCGTAAAGGAATACTACATCAACGACGCCGGCTCTCAAATCGACGTCCTGGCGCGCTCTGTCTTCCTGCGTTATCGCGAAGCGCTTGGTGAGAAGATCGGAGAGATTCCGTCTGGACTTTATCCGGGCGACTACCTCATTCCGGTCGGGCAGTCACTGGCCCGTGACTACGGTGTAAAGCTGCACAACATGCCGGAAGACCAGTGGATGCCGCTCGTCAAGGATCGCACTATCGACGCGATGATGGCGATGATCCGCGAGGATCTGGATGCGTTGAATGTGCATCATGATGTCTTCTTTTCGGAGCGCACGCTGCATGCAAACGGCGCAGCCGCGATCCGTACGGCAATCAACGACCTGACATTCAAGGGGCACGTCTACAAGGGCACGCTGCCTCCGCCGAAGGGCCAGCTGCCGGAGGATTGGGAAGATCGCGAACAGACGCTTTTCCGCTCCACGGAAGTTGGTGATGATATGGATCGGCCGCTGATCAAGTCTGACGGCTCCTACACCTATTTCGCTGCTGACGTCGCCTACTTCAAGAACAAATTTGACCGTGATTTCAACGAGATGATCTATGTTCTCGGTGCCGACCATGGCGGCTATGTGAAACGCCTGGAGGCTGTCGCTCGGGGCGTTTCCGAAGGTAAGGCAAAGCTGACGGTTCTTCTTTGCCAGCTCGTGAAGCTGTTCCGCAACGGCGAGCCGGTCAAGATGTCGAAGCGCTCGGGTGACTTCGTGACGCTCCGCGATGTCGTCGAGGAAGTCGGTCGCGATTCGGTTCGTTTCATGATGCTCTACCGGAAAAGTTCGGAACCGCTGGACTTCGATTTCGCCAAAGTAACGGAGCAGTCGAAGGATAATCCGGTGTTCTACGTGCAGTATGCGCATGCGCGCTGCATGTCTGTTTTCCGTCAGGCGAAAGAGGCGTTTCCTGACCTCGATGTTACCCCCGCCGACCTTGCGAAAGCGGTTGCAGGCATCTCGGATCCCGCGGAATTGCAAATGGTTGCGAAGGCCGCGGAGTTTCCACGCTTGGTTGAGTCGGCGGCACAGTCACAGGAGCCGCATCGCGTCGTATTTTACCTCTATGATCTGGCTAGTTCTTTCCATGCGCACTGGAATAAAGGCAAGGATCAAGTAGACTTACGATTTATTAACGATAAGAACCGAGAATCGAGTATAGCCAGATTAGGGCTGGTGTACGCCGTTGCGTCGGTTTTGAAGTCGGGACTTGCCATTGCGGGTACGGCTGCACCGGACGAGATGCGGTAGCGTCACCATTTACCCACAATGCTCTGGCATAAACCTTAGCAGTTGCGAGTGGGATGAGTATGGCAGACAAGCAGCGGGCGTATGACACGCGTAAGAATACGGACCTCTTTGCCGACGATGATCCTTTGGCGGAACTTGCCCGCATCGTCGGCTTCGAACCGAGAGTAGCAGCCAACACCGTTGACGATGCGCCCCGGCAGGAGCCAGCGTTCAATCTTGAGGATGAGTTGTTGCGCGAGTTTGAGCGCTACGATGAACCTCAGGTCGCAGCTTTTGATCGTATGCCCGAGCCGGCATTCGAGCAAACGGTTGCGCTTCCGGGGGGTGACGTCGATGTCACTCCGATTGCTTCGGTTGAGCCCGAATTTCCCATCGAGCCCGAGGCTGTCGTCGAGCCGGTTAGCCAGTCGCCGGAAGCCGCCTCCAACCTGACATCTGCTGTCTGGGCGTCGAATGCCATCCGTCAGTCGGAGCCAGTCACAGGCGGCGCTCGCGATCTGATCGAAGAGCTTGAGATGTCGATCAGCGCGTCGCCGGCTCCGGTCACGCCGGACGCTCCGTCTGCCAAGGCGCCGCAGTGGTCAGCGGCCAGCATCCGGCTACCGATCGCAAACTTCCATCCCGCGCGTCGCGATGAACCGACACCGCCGATTGTTGCTCCGGCGCCTGTTGCGGTCGAGCCGACCGTTGATGCGGCGGAGAGTGTTGCCGCGTTTGAAATGCCGGTCGCAGCAGGATTCCCTGCTGAGATCGATCGGCACGAAGAGCCGGAAGCGGCCTCCACCCCGGCGGTTGTCGAGCCTCTTATCGATCATAGCGCCTTCGATCTGGCCGCGGCCACGAAAGATGGCGTCGTCCAGGCAGACGCAGCGCTGACGGAAGCGGCTCCGACCGAAATCGACGATATCGCTTTCGATATCGACGAACTCCTCGCGGACGTGTCGCAATACCCTGTTCCGGAACGTCAGGTCGCGCCAGGCGAGGACCTCGCCGAGACGCCGCGTTCACCTGAGCCTGTCGGCCTGGTCACTCCCGTGGTTGCTCCGATGCCGAAACCGGTTGCGCAGCCTGTGCCTGCCGCAGTTGCCAAGAGCGAGCCCGAAGGCGACGATCCTTTCGCCGGTCATGACTTCGAACTCGATCTCGAAGGTATCGAGCTGGAGCTGGCCGATTTTGACTTTGCGGATCCGGTCAAGGCGCAGTCGCAGCCTGTCGAGCCGCCAAGATCTCAGGTTCAGATCGACAGCGTTGCACCGCAGTCAGCTTCCCCGATCGCTACCTTCCAGCCAGCCGCTCCGGTCGCTCCCGCCTCTGTGATCCGACAGGCCCCCGAACAGGTAGCTGTCACCAGACAGCCGGCGACACCTGCCTTCTCGGCAGACGCCGGCGATGACCTCCCGTTTGACCCATCCATGATCTCTGATGCGGAATATCATCCGGAAGCGGTCGAAGAGATGCACGTGCCTGTGCTGCCGCCGGTCGAGCAGCCGGAGCCGGTCGTTGCGACCTCCGATTTCGATTTCGACGTTGATGCCGAGATCGCAAATCTCCTCACTCCGGCGAAGCCGGCTGAAGCACCGGCGAAGGCTGCCGTCGAGGAATGGCGTACTCGTGCGCCGATTTCCGTAGCGCCGAGCACGATGACAGCTGCTCCGGTAGCCAAGCAGGCGCCGTTGCAGAGTTTCGACGAGTTCGAGCGAGCTCTCGAGGAAGACTTCCGGCGCAGCGTCAATGAGCCGGTCCAGCGCCGCGAGAACGTCTCGCAGGTTCAGATTCAATCGGCCAGCGAAGCTGAGGACATGAGCCGTGCGCGCTCGATGAAGCGGATGCTGGCTGCCGCTGCGGCGATCGTGGTATTTGGTGGCGTCGCCTACGCCGGTTATACGTTCCTGGCGCGTGACGGAGGTCTCGGTATAGCCTCCGGTGAGCCGCGCGTGATTGTCGCGGACAAGGACCCTGTGAAGGTCGTGCCTGAGAATCCGGGCGGCAAGACTGTCCCCAACCAGGACAAGGCCGTCTACGACAGCGTCGGTGGTGCGGCCGCCGAAGCGCCGAAGCAGAAGGCCCTGGTATCAAGTGACGAGCAGCCGGTCGACGTTGTGCAGCGTACGCTGACGCCGGAGACGCTGCCTGAGGATAATGATGGCGATATCGCAGCGCCGATGTCGACACCGGTCGGTGATACTCAGGATCCGCGCCTGTTGCCGAGCCAGGATACGGCTGCCGCTGATGACGCCGATGCGAACCAGGCGCCTTCGGTCGCTGCCCGAAAGGTTCGTACGATGATTGTTCGGCCGGATGGCACGCTCGTTGCCCGGGAAGAGCCGGCTCCGGAAGCGACTGCTCCAAGCCTGCCGAAGGCTACTTCGGTTCAAACGCAGAAGATCACGGCTGGCGCCAAGCCTGCGGGTGGATCTGCCGCAAGCTTCCCGGCGTCAGCACAGGTCGCTTCTGCAGACATACGGTCGACCCCGGTTGAAGAAACCAAGCCTACGGCGGCACAGGCTCCTTCGGAGAGCACGCTGGCCAAGGCCGCCGCAGCGACGCCCGCCAACGTTGACCCGCCGGTCCGGGCGGTGAAGAGCTCCCCTGTTAGTGACACCGCGCCCGCTCCTGCTCAGCGGCCGACCGTGCAGGCCGCCGAAGCTGCTACCCCGCCCGTCGAGGCGCCGGCAGCCCAGAAGCCCAAGGACGTTGCTGCTGTTTCGCCGGCTGCGACACAGGCTCAACCGGTCGCCGCAGCTGGTGGCTACGGCGTCCAGATCGCATCGCTTCCCTCCGAGGAAGAGGCGAAGAAGTCCTATGCAAGCCTTTCGAAGAAATTCGCAAGCGTGCTTGGCGGTCGCAGCTATGAGATCCGCAAGGCCGAGATTGCAGGCAAGGGAACATTCTATCGCGTTCGTATCCCGGTGGGATCGAAGGATGAAGCTGCGGCCGTATGCGAAAAGTACCGTGCCGCAGGCGGTAGTTGCCTTATCTCCAAGTAACTTCTGGTCGCGTTATCGAAGCGGCGGGCCTGACGGTCCGCCGCTTTTTTTGTGAATGCTGGTTGACGCCGCTCGTATTTCCGCGCGGCACCTCTATGATTCGGGTATGACCGAATCGAAAGCAATGATCCTTGGCTGTAGCGGCCTTTCCCTCACTCCCGAAGAAAAGGCGTTTTACAACGCCGAGCGCCCCTGGGGTTTCATTCTTTTCGGGCGCAACATTTCCGAGCCGAAGCAGATCAGCGAACTCGTTGCGGAAATGCGCGACGCTGTCGGGTGGCACGCACCCGTTCTCATCGACCAGGAAGGCGGGCGCGTCCAGCGCATTCGACCGCCAATCTTTCAGCATTATCCCTCGGGACAACAGCTCGGCGACATCTACAGGCAGAACCGGGAGAAGGGACTCCGAGCGGCCTGGCTGATGTCGCGTCTGCACGCATTCGATCTTTCCAAGCTTGAGATCAACGTGGATTGCCTTCCGGTACTGGATGTGCCGGTTGAGGGTAGCAGCAACGTGATCGGCAACCGTGCCTATGGCGGCGATCCGGTGACGGTGACGGACATGGGACGAGCTGCTTCTGCGGGCCTGAAGGCTGGTGGCCTTCTGCCCGTAATGAAGCATATGCCGGGCCACGGGCGCGGGTTCGCGGACTCCCACCACGAGTTGCCGGTTGTCACGGTTTCACGCGCGGAACTCGAGGCGCACGATTTTCCGCCGTTTATCGCCCTGAAGGACGAGTTGATGGCCATGACGTGTCATGTCGTGTTTGCGGCCATTGATGCCGAACGTCCTGCTACCACCTCGCGCAAAGTGATCGACGGCATTATCCGCCAGCATATCGGCTTCAACGGGCTGTTGCTTTCCGACGATACATCGATGAATGCTCTTGCCGGCACGATCGGCGAGCGCGCGGCCAACATCATTGCCGGTGGATGTGATATTGTGTTGCATTGCAATGGCCACATGGACGAGATGCAGCAGGTCGTTGCAAACGTGCCGCTCTTGCAGGGCCAGTCGCTGCAGCGTACGCAAGCGGTATTGAGAGGCTTCCCAACGGCCGATGCGGCCGATGAAAGCGCAATCCGCGCGGAATTCGACGAGATGTTTGCGACTGTCTGATCGCGAAAGGAGCAGGGCAGGGTGAGTACGGTCAGAGGCACGGAATGGCCGCAATCGGCGGCAACGCCGATGGATAGGTTGTGGCAGGACAACGGTGCCGAGCGTGCGAGCACCGATCCTGCGCTGCTGATCGACGTCGCTGGTTTCGAAGGTCCGCTCGACCTTCTGCTCTATCTTGCCCGCAACCAGAAGGTCGATCTGTCCCGTATCTCGGTACTCGCTCTGGCAGAGCAATATCTGCAGTTCATCGAGAGTGCGCGGCGGATCCGGATTGAGCTTGCGGCGGACTATCTGGTGATGGCGGCGTGGCTCGCTTATCTGAAGTCGCGCCTTCTCATCCCGCAGCAGGCCAAGGACGATGGTCCTTCGGGCGAGGAGATGGCGGCAACGCTCGCCTTTCGCCTGAAGCGCCTCGAGGCGATGCGTGAGGCCGCGAGCGGTCTTATCAACCGGAACCGCTTGGGTCGCGATGTCTTTGCTCGAGGTGCACCCGAACACATCCCCGACAGGCATCGCTCGGCCTACGACGCGAGCCTCTACGATCTGCTGACGGCTTATGCGTCGCTTCGGCAACGTCAGGCGGTGACGCAGGTGACAATTGCTCGTCGCAATGTCTGGTCCCTGACGGACGCCCGCGAGCTTCTGACGCGCATCATCGGCGAGATCGGCGACTGGACTGCACTTGAATCTTATCTCCTGCGCTACATGGCCTCGCCCCAAGACAGGGTGACGGCGATCGCCAGTGCGTTCGCGGCTTCCCTCGAGCTCGTCCGCGAGGGCAAGCTCGAAATCCGGCAGGACGGAGCTTTCGAACCGCTCTATATGCGGCGTGGTCCGAAGCATGCGACGTTGCAGGTGGTCGAAAGGGAGCGGCCGGCGTGACCGATCTTGAAGACGAGCACATCGATAGCGTGATGGTGGAAGATTCAGACGACGATATCCGTGCGGAAGCCGAGGCGGAGCGCATCGCCGAAGCGCTGGTATTCGCGTCCTCTCAGCCGGTATCGGAAGGGTTTATTGCAGACCGCTTGCCTCGCGCGCACAATGTCCGCGAAATCATGCTGCGCCTGAAGGAGCAGTATGCACACCGTGGCGTCAATCTCGTGCAGGTGGATGACGCATGGGCCTTCCGCACGGCGGCCGATCTTTCCTTCGTCATTCGCCGTGATGAGAACGAGACGAAAAAGCTCTCGCGAGCGGCGCTGGAAGTGTTGGCGATCATTGCGTATCACCAGCCGGTGACGCGCGCCGAGATTGAGGACATCAGAGGCGTACAAACATCGCGCGGAACGCTTGATGTTCTGATGGAGGCAGGGTGGGTCCGTTTTCGGGGCCGCCGGCGAACGCCGGGCCGACCGGTCACTCTCGGCACCACCCGTGATTTTCTGGACCATTTTGGCCTGGAAGAATTGCGCGATCTGCCGGGGCTTGAGGAGTTGAAGGGCGCGGGACTGCTGTCCGGTCGCATACCGGCCAATTTCAATATACCATCGCCTCTCATGAACGACGAGTTGACCGAGGACGAAGATCCCATAACGCAGCTCGATCTCGAGGAACTCGGCCTGCTAGCGCCGGGCGGCGCGTCCGAAGACTAGTCGGATTTGCGATGGTTCCGCCACGCATGGCGAAAACAATGTCGATCACGGTTTTTCGAATGTGTAATCTCTTGTCACAGAGGCCGATACCGTGACATTAAGCGACAATCCAAGGGGAACTTTGATGTTGGAATTGGTGTAAGAAGCTCTTACATCTGGAAACATCGTAACAGGGAGTTAGCGTAATGGGTTCTTTTAGCATGTGGCACTGGCTGATCGTTCTGGTCATCGTGCTGTTGTTGTTTGGTCGCGGCAAGATTCCGGAACTGATGGGTGATGTTGCCAAGGGCATCAAGAGCTTCAAGAAGGGCATGAACGACGAAGACGCGCCCGAGTCCACGACTGCCAAGACCGTCGATCACAAGGCCGACGAAACGAAGTAATCACCTCCGGGCAAACGTAGCCCCCACGTTTCCCGCTCAGGAGCCTTGAATGTTCGATATTGGCTGGACCGAGCTGCTTGTCATCGCGGTCGTACTGATTGTGGTGGTTGGTCCCAAGGACTTGCCGCCGATGCTGCGTGCGTTCGGCAAGATGACTCAGCGCGCGCGCAAGGTCGCGGGCGATTTTCGCGCTCAGTTTGACGAGGCGCTGCGTGAAGCCGATCTGGACGAGGTGCGTCAGACGTTGACCGATGCCCAGAAGCTGAACCCCGTCAACAGTCTGCGCGACGCCATGAACCCGCTTCGGCAGATGGGCAACGAAATCAAGGCAGATCTGCAGAAAGCGACGACGGTCGAGAACAAGACCGAAGTTCCGCCGACCGCGATGGCTACTCCGGAGCCGTCAATGAGCCTGCCTGAAACGCCTCCAGTCATGTCGCCTCCCACGCCTCAAGCTGCGGTGGCGGCTGAAATGCCGGGAGTTGCCGTTGCGGAAAAGCCAAAGGCTGCGCGCAAGCCTCGCGCCAAGGCGGCGGACAAGGCTGATGCCGCAGCGGCCATCGCCGTTGTTCCGGTCGGGAAGCCGAGGCGGGCGCCTGCAAAGGCCGCAGCAACCAAGAAGGCTCCGGCCGTCGCCACAGCCGTTCCGAAGAAGACGGCAACGAAGAAAAAGAAGGACGATGCATGAGCGGTGAGATCGAAGACAAGCCGCAGCCGTTGATCGAACATCTGATGGAGCTGCGCACCCGGCTGATCTGGTCGATCGGCGCGTTTTTCGTCGCCTTCATCGTCTGCTTTGCGCTCGCCAAGCATCTCTTCAACGTGCTTGTCTATCCATACAAGTGGGCGGTCACATGGGCAAACCTCGACGTGTCGAAGGCTCAGCTCATCTACACGGCGCCGCAGGAATTCTTCTTCACGCAGGTCAAGGTCGCGATGTTCGGCGGCCTGGTGATTGCCTTCCCGATCATTGCGGCGCAGGTCTACAAGTTTGTCGCGCCCGGGCTCTACAAGAACGAGCGCGCGGCTTTCCTGCCGTTTCTGATCGCATCTCCGATCCTGTTCTTGCTCGGAGCTTCGCTCGTCTATTTCTTCTTCACGCCGATGGTCATGTGGTTCTTCCTGACCATGCAGCAGGCGCCGGGAGAAGGCGATGTCGCGATCTCGCTTCTTCCGAAGGTCTCCGAATATCTCAGCCTCATCATGACGCTGGTCTTCTCGTTCGGCTTGGTCTTCCAGCTTCCTGTCATCACAACGCTGCTGGCCCGCGTTGGGCTGCTGACCTCGGATTGGCTCAAGGAAAAGCGCAAGTTCGCGATCGTGCTTGCGTTCGTCGTTGCCGCAGTGCTGACGCCGCCCGATCCAATGTCCCAGATCGGTCTTGCACTGCCGACCATCCTTCTCTACGAGATCTCCATCTACGCAGCGCGACTCGTGGAGCGTCAGCGTGCCCGTGAGGCGGTCGAAGAGGCTGAAGAAACCACGGACGTTGCCAAGACGGACAACGTCTAAGCGACTTCTCTCAACGAACGCTTTCCGAATATCCGGTCGAGGCCTAGCCGGGCTTTGACCGGACTATCCCTTTTTACAACGACCTGGAACGACGATGCTCGATATCAAATGGATCCGTGAGAATCCCGAAGCGCTCGACGCGGCACTTGCCAAGCGCGGTGCCGAGCCTTTGTCCGAGAACCTGATTGCGATCGATGAAAAGCGCCGGTCTGCCATCCAGAAGGTCCAGGACATGTTGTCCCGCCGCAATAGCGCCTCCAAGGAGATCGGCGCGGCGATGGCGCAGAAGAACAGCGAGCTTGCCGAAAAGCTCAAGGCGGAGGTGGCCGACCTGAAGGTGTTGCTTCCGAGCGCTGAAGAGGACGAGCGGCAGGCGACGGAGGAACTGAACGACGCGTTGTCGCGCATTCCGAACGTCCCGCACGACGACGTGCCGGTCGGCAAGGACGAGCATGACAATACCGTGGCCCGCATCGTCGGTGAAAAGCCCCGTTGGAACCACACGCCGAAAGAGCACTTCGAAATCGGCGAGGCACTCGGCTACATGGACTTCGAGCGCGCTGCAAAGCTCTCAGGCTCGCGCTTTACCGTACTGACCGGTCCGTTGGCTCGGCTTGAGCGCGCGCTTGGCCAGTTCATGATCGACCTGCATACGAACGAGCACGGCTACACCGAGGTCAGCTCGCCTCTGATGGTTCGTGACGACGCCATGTTTGGTACTGGCCAGTTGCCGAAGTTTGCGGAGGATCTCTTCAAGACGACGGATGGACGCTGGTTGATCCCGACCGCCGAGGTGACGCTCACCAACCTTGTCTCTGGCGAGATTCTCGAGCAGGAGAAGCTTCCTCTCCGCTTCACGGCCCTGACGCCGTCGTTCCGCTCGGAAGCGGGCTCTGCGGGCCGCGATACGCGGGGCATGCTTCGCCAGCACCAGTTCTGGAAGTGCGAGCTGGTCTCGATCACGGATGCCGAGAGCTCGCTTGCCGAGCACGAGCGCATGACGGCTTGCGCGGAAGAGGTGCTGAAGCGCCTCGGCCTGCACTTCCGCACGATGACGCTTTGCACCGGCGACATGGGCTTCGGCGCGCGCAAGACCTACGATCTCGAGGTTTGGCTGCCGGGCCAGAACACCTACCGCGAGATCTCGTCCTGCTCGGTCTGCGGCGATTTCCAGGCGCGGCGCATGAACGCCCGCTATCGCGGCAAGGAGGACAAGGCAACCAAATTCGTTCACACGCTGAACGGCTCGGGTACCGCCGTCGGTCGCTGCCTGATCGCGGTCCTCGAGAACTATCTGAACGAGGACGGCTCGGTGACTGTTCCTGACGCTCTGCTGCCATATATGGGCGGCTTGACGAAGATCGAACGGGCGGCTTGAGCCAATGCGCATTCTGCTCACCAACGACGACGGCATTCATGCAGAAGGCCTGGCTGCGCTGGAGCGGATTGCGCGCACGCTCTCCGACGATGTCTGGATTGTCGCGCCGGAGACGGATCAGAGCGGCTTGGCGCATTCGCTGAGCCTTTCCGAGCCGCTGCGGCTGCGGAAGGTGTCCGAAAAGCATTTCGCGCTGCGCGGGACTCCAACCGACTGCGTCATCATGGGCATCAAGCAGGTGATGGACGTCAAGCCGGATCTGGTGCTTTCGGGCGTCAACTCAGGCTCCAACGTGGCCGACGATGTCACCTATTCCGGCACGATCGCGGGCGCCATCGAAGGGACGATGCAAGGCGTTCGCTCGTTCGCTCTGAGCCAGGCCTATTTGCATCAGGACGGCGCAAGGACAGTGCCTTGGGAGGTCTGCGAGGCCCATGCACCCGCGCTTCTCGACAAGTTGATACCGCTCGAACTGCCTGAGGGCACGTTCCTGAATCTCAACTTTCCGAATTGCCGGCCGGAAGAGGTCGAGGGGGTGGAAGTCACGGCGCAAGGCAAGCTTGCCTTCAACCTGCAGGTCGATGCCAGGTCCGACGGACGCGGCTTTCCCTACTATTGGCTGAGGTTCGGCGAGCGTGCCGGCGCCTTCCTCGAGGGGACAGATATCCACGCTCTCAAGCATCGCAAGATTTCGGTAACGCCTTTGAAACTGGATCTGACTGATTATTCCGTACGGGACCGCGTGGCGCGGGCGCTTTCAGGTACGGAGTAGAGTGTTTTGACGACACGGCTGGTCGAGAAGGAAGGGTTTGCGGCGCTCGTCTTGAGGCTGCGAGCCGAAGGCGTGTCTGATCTGGATCTGCTGACTGCGGTCGAGCAGACCCCGCGCTCTCTATTCGTGCCGGCGCAGTTTGCCGAGCAAGCCTATTCGAGCCGGACGATACCGATCGAATGCGGATCGTTTGTCGAGGGCGTCGATCTTGCAGTCAGGGTCCTTCACCATCTGAAGATCAAACCGGGTCAGCGGGTGCTTGAAGTTGGTACGGGTAGCGGCTTCATGTCAGCCGTGATGGCCCGTATGGCTGAGCGCGTGTTGACGATCGACCGCTACAAGACACTCACCACCAACGCGCAGCGTCGCATCGAATCCCTCGGCCTCCGGAACGTGATTATCCGCCAGGCCGATGGCAGCGCCGGCCTGCAGGGTGAGGGAACCTTCGACCGCATTCTCGTCACCGCCGCCTTCAATTCGATGCCACGGTTCTACACCGATCAGCTCGTCTCCGGCGGCTCGATGATCGCGCCTCTGATGGTCTCGGAGAATGAGTGTCGGCTTGTGCGGCTGACGAAAACGGGTAGTCGCTTCGAGCGCGAGGAGTTGTTCGATACGCCTTACCTGCCGATCGTGCCGCGCGTTGCGTCGCAACTTTAAGGCGATCCGCCATCACCGGTTGCTATGGTTAGCAATCTCTCAAAAAAATCTCTCGAATTTCGGTACCTTAACCGGGTGGTAATACTAACGCGCTTTAATAAACCCACGAATGGTTGCGTTAATCAGTGGGTCGAGTCATGCGTTTCAGTCTTTCGACAAGGGTGGGCAAGTCTGCCGGTAATGTCCTGATAGCGGCTTTGCTGGCCAGCGCCGCAACAGGCTGCAGTTCAGATGTAACACGTTTTGGTGGTCTTTTCTCGTCCGCCGGTCAGGACCAGATGACGACCAACTCTATTCCGCGCAGGAGCATGAGTGGTCTGCAGGCAGATCCGGTCCCGCAAGGGGATGTGGCGCAGGGTGGGTACGCGGCAAGCAACCAGGCCATCAATCAACCGTATCCAGTCCAGCCCGCTTATGGTGCTTCCAGCGCCCGCATGGCTTCGGCACCGGTCTCCGTTCAGCGCTCCGAACTCGCCGCCCCCTCTGCAACGGCGCCGATAGCGCCGTCTAGTGAGAAGCAGGTCGCGCTTGCTCAGCCATTCCCTGCAGCTTCAGCACCGAAGAAGCCCGAACACATTCTCGTTCCGCCCAAGACGGCAACTGACTCGATCGTGACAGGCACGACTCCGAAGGTCTCCGGCTGGTCGGGAACCAATGCGCCGTCGGTAACCCTCCGTCCGGGCGAGAGCGTTTCGACGCTCGCCAAGCGTTACGGTGTCCCGGAAAAGGAAATCCTTCGCGTCAACGGCTTCAAGACGGCAGCCGCCGCCAAGCCTGGCCAGATCATCCTGATTCCGACCCTCAACGGTGGCAATGCCGCCAAAGCATCGGCTCAGGCGACCGATCTGTCCAAGGGCGGGCAGCTGCCCCAGCCGAACAAGCAGCAGGAGCAGAATGTAGCCGTCGTTCCGGGTGCAAATTCGGCCCGAGACAAGTCGGTTGCGAATGCCGATCCGGCAGGCAAGGTGCCGGCTGGTGCGGGCAAGGGACCGAAGGGTTCTGGCGGCACATACGTTGTCAAGCCGGGTGACTCGCTCGCCAAGATCGCCAAGGCGACCGGCACCAGCATCGACGACTTGAAGGCCGCGAACAACCTTTCCGCAGGCTCGATCCGTATCGGCCAGGAGCTCAATCTTCCGGGCGTTTCGCAGGATGGAATGAAAACGGCCTCAATTCCGGCGAAGGCGGAACCGAAAGCTGTCGCCCAGCCTGCTGCCGCAACGACGACCGCTGCCGCGCAGCCAGCGTCTTACAAGGCGCCGGTCGCGACCGAGACTGTGGATGAGGCCGCCAAGAAGGAAGTCGCATCGGCAGCGCCTGAGGCTACAGGTATCGATAAGTACCGCTGGCCGGTTCGTGGTGCCGTCATCGCCGCCTATGGCGCCAACGTCAACGGAAGTCGCAACGACGGCATCGACATTTCCGTCCCGCAGGGTACTCCGATCAAGGCCGCGGAAAACGGCGTCGTTATCTATGCTGGAAATGGTCTGAAGGAACTCGGCAACACGGTTCTCGTCCGCCACGACGACGGTACCGTCACCGTCTACGGCAATGCCGATACCTTGAGCGTAACCCGCGGCCAGAAGATCCAGCGCGGTCAGACCGTTGCCGTGTCCGGCATGAGCGGCAACGTCAAGCAGCCGCAGGTCCACTTCGAAGTCCGCAAGGATGCGACCCCGGTTAACCCGATTACATTCCTCGAATAGGTATTGCGTCCGAGGATTGCTCAAAAGCCCGGCCGAAAAGCCGGGCTTTTGTCATTAGGCGCGATCGAGCGCGATCCGCATTCTGCCGGCGAGATCCTGGATGTACTGCCAGGCAACGCGGCCAGAGCGCGCGCCGCGTGTCGTAGCCCATTCCAGCGCTTCCGAATGCATCTTCTGGCGATCGATGGGCAGCTTGAAGTGGTCCGCATAGCCGTCGATCATCGCCAGATAGTCATCCTGACTGCACTTATGGAAACCGAGCCAAAGACCAAACCGATCCGACAGCGAAACCTTTTCCTCCACCGCCTCGGAAGGGTTGATCGCGGTTGATTGCTCGTTCTCCATCATGTGACGGGGAAGGAGGTGGCGTCGGTTCGAGGTGGCATAAAAGAGGACGTTATCCGGTCGGCCCTCGACGCCGCCATCAAGCGCTGCCTTCAGCGATTTGTAAGCTGTGTCGTCGTGATCAAAGGAAAGGTCATCGCAGAAGACGATGACGCGATGCGGCGTATCCTTCAGCAGATCAAGGAGTGTTGGAAGGCTCGCAATGTCTTCGCGATGCACTTCGACTAGTTTCAACGATACGGCGCTCTCACGCCTGACATCCTCATGGACAGCCTTCACCAGCGAGGACTTGCCCATGCCCCGCGCGCCCCAGAGGAGAACGTTGTTCGCTGGAAAGCCTTCGGCGAAGCGCACCGTGTTTTCGTGCAGGATATCGCGCACATGGTCTACACCACGGATCAGCTTCAGGGCGACCCGGTTCGGTCGTGCAACGGGCTGGAGGTGCTGGCGGGCAGGGGACCAGACGAAGCAGTCAGCCGCGTCCCAATCGTTGATTGCTGGTGCCGGTCCGGCGAGCCGGTCGATCGCGTCCGTCAGCCGGCGCAGCTCCGTCAGAATGGCGTTGTTGAAGTCTTCGGCCATTGCCTTTCCTCCTAATTCCTCGTCGCAACCTGCGAGCTGTATCTCTTGCATGCCGCCTAGCATGGCCTTTTGCGGGCGGAAAGGTTATGAGGCAGTGGAATCGGTACGGTTTCCGGCTGTTTCTGTTGCATTCGCAAAGACCATAATTATAGTCCGGCCACCCGAGAAAAGGCGGAATTCCCGCCCCCGGAAATGTTTTGAGGAGTTTAGCATGTTCACCACCCCGGCATTTGCCCAGGCTGCCACCGATACCGCGGCGTCGCCGTTCGGCTCTGGCCTTGAAATGATCATCCTGTTCGTGCCGCTGATGGTCGTCTGGTACTTCCTGTTGATCCGCCCGCAGCGTGCGCAGGCCAAGAAGCGCGAAGAAACGCTGAAGGCGATCCGCCGCGGCGATCAGGTTGTTACGGGTGGCGGCCTTGTCGGCAAGGTCACCAAGGTTGTTGACGACAAGGAACTCGAAGTGGAGATTGCAGACGGCGTTCGCGTTCGTATCGTCCGCACCGGCATTTCGGAAGTGCGCGTCAAGGGCGAGCCAGTAAAGGCAGACGCAGCATAACATTGCAACATGAACCGGATTGGACCGGGTCGGAAACAGTCGAGAGAAAATGCATCGTTTTTCCCGCGTGAAGTCCGTTCTGATCTGGTGTTTGGTGCTGGTGGCCGTGGTAATCGCGGCCCCAAATCTATTGTCTGAGGCGCAGCGTTCGAAGCTGCCTGCATGGCTGGCCGACAGCCGCGTTGTCCTCGGTCCTGACGTGCAGGGCGGTTCCCATCTGCTTCTCCAGATTGAACGTGCAGATATCGTGAAGGACCGGCTCGAACGCACGGTCGCCGGTGTTCGCGGCAGGTTGCGCGAAGCCAATATTCGCTACACGGGTCTGACGGGCACCGACCAGGATATCACCGTCAAGATTACCGATGCTGGCCAGGTGGATGCTGCGGTCAATGCCTTGAGTGCATTGACGGCGACAACGAAGGGCGGTTGGTTCGGCGGTTCGGTCCAGAATGTATCCCTGCAGAAGGGAGCGGATGGGCAGCTCAGCCTGCGAATTTCAAACGACAGCATCGATGAAGGCATCGCCGCCGCCCAGATGCAATCCTTGCCGGCTGTCGAGCGCCGTATCGCCGGCCTTGGGATAGCGGATTTTTCCGTTCGCGCCGATAGCGATGACCGTATCGACGTCAAGACGCTCGGTTCCGTCGACGCTGAGAGGCTGAAGAATATTCTGAGCGAGCCTGCTCAGCTGTCGGTTCGGATGATTGATGAAAGCATGTCCGGGCAGCAGGCCCTGGCGGGTCGCTGGCCGGCGACGTCCGAAGTGCTCTACTCACTGGACGATCCGCCTGTTCCGTATCTGGTCGATCGCACTGATTTCGTCACAGGCAAGAACCTTGTCGATGTTCAGGCCGTCGCCGATGGGCAAGGGGACGCTGTTGCGATCACCTATAAGCTTGATGCCGAAGGCGCCGAAAGCCTCGCGCAGAAGACGCGCCAGAACATCGGTCGGCACCTTGCCATCCTGTTTGACGATCAGGTCATGGCGGCGCCGCTGATCAACGCGCCGATCCTCGATGGCACCGGAACGGTGCCGGTCAGCTTCAGCGCCGACGGCGCCAACGACCTTGCGTTGATGCTGCGCAGCGGTGCGCTGCCGGCGACATTGACGACCGTCGAGGAGCGCACTGTCAGCCCGGCGCTCGGTGCGGAATCGAAGCGTGCCGGTGTGATCGCGGGCTTCGTTGCCGTAATCCTTGTCACCGGCTTGATGTTTGCCTTCTATCGCAAGCTGGGCATTATTGCCGGCATTTCGCTTGTCCTGAATCTCCTCCTGATTCTTGCCGTGCTGAGCGTGATTGGCGCGACACTCACTCTGCCGGGTCTCGCCGGCATCGTTCTGATCATCGGCATGGCAGTCGACGCCAACGTGCTCGTCTACGAGCGAATTCGTGAGGAGGCGAAAGCCGGCCAATCCTTCGCTGATGCGATCGACAAAGGCTTCTCTCGTGCTTTCGTGACGATCCTCGACGCGAACGTCACAATCGTCATCGCTGCCATCATTCTCTATTATCTCGGCAGTGATGCGGTTCGCGGTTTTGCCGTGACGCTTGTTGCGGGCATCCTGACGACCGTTTTCACGACCTTCACGCTGACTCGCTGGATTGTCGTCACCTGGCTCCATCGAAAGCATCCGCGGCATCTGCCCAGGGATGTTCACACGGGTATTTTCGATCACGCAAACATCCGTTTCATGGGCATCCGGCGCTACACCTTCACCGTGTCGGCCGCCCTCTCGATCCTGGCGATGGCCGGTTTTGCGACGTTCGGTGCGAACCTTGGCGTCGATTTCGCCGGCGGTTCGGTCGTGGAGGTCAAAGCGAAGCAGGGGACTGCGGATCCCGATGATATCCGTGCGCGTTTAAGCGACTTGAACATGGGAGATATCGCGGCTCGTCGCCTCGCCGACCCATCGACTGCATTGGTCCGCATTCAGGCGCAAGGCGGCGGCGAGAACGCCGAACAATCGGCGATGACCCTGCTGCGCCAGGAACTCGGGGACGACTACGACGTTCGGAGTGCGCAGGTTGTCGGCCCTGCCGTGTCCGGTGAACTGACCAGGGCTGCGACACTGGGCATACTTGGTTCGCTCGCTGTCATATTGCTTTACATCTGGCTGCGTTTCGAGTGGCAGTTCGCAATCGGCGCGATCATCGCAACATTGCACGATATAATCCTGACGCTCGGCCTTTTCGTGCTGACAGGCATGGAATTCAATCTGATGAGCGTTGCGGCGATCCTGACCGTCATCGGGTATTCGCTCAATGACACGGTCGTGGTTTACGACCGTATGCGTGAAAATCTCAGGCGTTACCCGAAAATGCCCCTGCCGATCCTGATCGACGCGTCGATCAATCAGACGCTGTCGCGCACTGTTCTGACCGCTGCGACGACGTTGCTGGCATTGGCGGCGCTGTGCCTTTTCGGCGGCGAGGCGATTCGCCCGTTCGCCTTCGTGATGTTGTTCGGCGTTGCAGTCGGCACGTTTTCCTCCATCTACATAGCTGCGCCCGTGCTCATAGCGTTCAAGCTTCGCCCGGACGCGCTCGACGACGACCAAAACAAGAAAGTGGCTGAGCCGGGCACAAGCCCTGGCAATCCCGCAGTGTGAGAATATGGCAAGAGGCATAGAAATCCGCGAGGCGCATTTCCCGGGACGCGCGCCCATCGACACTTATGGCAACGGGGGCTTCCGCTTCGCCGACATGTCCCATCGGGGCTCTATTCTTTGCCTGCCGTCTGGCATCTACGGCTGGGACATGGATATGTCGCAGCCGCTTTCCATCGCGAATTTTCGCAAGGTGCTCGATGAGGCAGCCGAGATCGAGGTCCTGCTGATCGGGACCGGCACCGATATGCGCCCGATCCCGCCCGATCTGAAGGCGGTTTTGAAGGCCGCGGGCATTTCATCGGATCCCATGAATACCGGCGCAGCAGTCCGCACCTTCAATATCATGCTCATGGAATCCCGCGCCGTTGCTGCGGCGCTGATTGCGGTCTGACAATGACCGATCAGTCCTTGACGAACCAGGATATTTGCCTGGCGACGCTGCGCGACAATGACCGCGATCGTTACCTTGCCTGCCTGCTGTCGCCGGCCGAGAAACGCGATGCCTTGGCGGCTCTCTACGCGTTCAATGCCGAGCTGGCACGGATTCGCGACCTGGTGCATGAGCCGCTTCCGGGAGAAGTGCGCATGCAATACTGGCGTGACCTGCTGGAGGGGAACGCACATGGTTCGACCCAGGCAAATCCGATTGCCTCGGCCTTGCTCTCAGCGATTGAAGCCTACCGATTGCCGCGACAGACCCTCGTAAATATGATCGACGCTCGCATCTTCGATCTCTACGATGATCCGATGGAGACACGGGTCTCGCTCGAGGGCTATGCTGGCGAGACGGCGTCCGCACTCGTTCAACTGGCTAGCCTGGTGCTTGGACCCGAGGAAGCCGGGCGATCCGCCGAGGCGGCCGGTCATGCAGGCGTGGGGCAAGCGATAGCGGGCCTGCTGCTTCTGATGCCGCTTCATCGCCATCGCGGCCAGCTCTACATTCCTCTCGAAATCCTGTCCGCAACGGGACTGGATCGCGATGCGTTCCTTGCTGGCGAGGACAAGCAGCGTATCTCGGCAGCGATCGAAGCCTTTGCCGGACTGGGGCGTGATCATCTGGCGAAGGCGAGACGTGTAGCGATATCGCCGACGGTATTTCCAGCCTTTCTGCCCATCGCTTTGGCCGAGCCCGTTCTCATCAGCGCCCAGAGGGCAGGCGCCGGATTGTTTGAGCGTCAGTTGCAGCGGTCGCAGTTGCGACGGCAAGCAGACATGCTGCTCGCGTTGATACGCAAGAAAATCTGATCTTGTTTAAACTCGCGCAAGGCTGGTGCGCTATAAATGCGCCGTTGCAGCTTTGATTGGAGAGCGATGTGAGCATTCTCGTCTGGTGCGTTATTTTCGCGATCGTCATTTTCATCGCCTTCGTTTCGACGCGCATGGCCGCCCAGGACAAGGAGGATGGGCTCCACGATACCGGGCTTGCAATCATTGAGTTCAACCGGGCCTTCCCCAATGAGGCGATCCGCCAATTGCAGGCAACGGCCAACGGACAGGCGGTCTTCGTGCGCTTGCATGACAACAAGGCGGGTTTCATGCGCAACATGCAGCGGCATTACTCTTGCCATGTCATCGAGCCGGGCAGGGTGCGTGTCTTGAGTTCCGAGACAGGTAGGGGCATCAACATCCAGTTCCTTGATGCTCCGCATCAGAGCGGCACGTTCGAATTCGCGTCTGCCAAGGAGGCATCTGAGGTCTCCCTGTGGCTGCTCGGCAACTATGTCGCCGCGCCCGACAAGGTACTTCCGCCGCAAAGCTCGACGGTGGCAAACGGTCAATAGCCTCGTCACACGTCAGTATTTCGTCTCCGTTGTTGGCACCCGGCAGCGATCGTCGCCGACGGTCGCCTTCGGGGTCGCCGCGCATTCTGCGTGAGTGGTTTTGCCGTTGCCTGCCGATGGAAATAGGAGCAAGATTTGCGCTCATCCGGTGAATGTTTGAGTTTTTAATCACAAACGCGATGGAGGTGCGTGATGCTTGCAATCAATGATACCGCTCCGGATTTCGAAGCTCAGACGACCGAAGGCAAGATCAGTTTTCATCAATGGATCGGCAATTCCTGGGCGGTGCTGTTTTCGCACCCCAAGGACTTTACGCCGGTTTGCACGACCGAACTCGGCTATATGGCGCGGATCAAACCTGAATTCGACAAGCGCGGCGTGAAGATAATCGGTCTTTCGGTAGACCCGCTTGACCGCCATGCCGGCTGGATGAAGGACATCGAGGAGACACAGGGCTATCGCCCCAACTACCCGATGATCGCGGACGTCGACTATGCCGTATCGAAGCGTTACAACATGCTGCCAGCGCTTGTGTCGGGCGATCCCACGGAGCGTACACCGGCCGACAACCAGACCGTCCGGAATATTTTCGTCATCGGTCCTGACAAGAAAATCAAGCTGGTTATGGTGTATCCGATGACCACCGGCCGCAACTTCGACGAAGTGCTGCGGGTGATCGATTCACTGCAACTGACTGCAAAGCACAAGGTCGCCACGCCCGTGAACTGGAAGAACGGTGAGGACGTCTTCATCGCCGGCTCGGTCTCGGACGACGACGCAAAGAAGCAATACCCACAAGGCTGGCGGGCACCGAAGCCCTATATCAGGATCGTGCCGCAGCCGCATGGATAGTCTGAACTATGGCGCCCGAAGGAGGCGTGGATGATCTTCCGGCAGTTGTTCGATCCGGTATCGAGTACTTATTCTTATCTACTCGCAAGCCGGAAGGGCGGCGAGGCATTGATTATCGATCCCGTGCTCGAAAGGGTCGACCGCTATCTCCAACTCATCCACGAACTCGACCTGAAACTGGTCAAGGCTGTGGATACGCATCTCCACGCCGACCACATCACTGGTCTTGGCGCTCTGCGCGACAAGACCCATTGCATCACCGTGATGGGAGAGCAGACGAAGGCGGACGTTGTTTCGATGCGCCTCGCCGACAACGACAAGCTGACCATCGAAGGGCTCTCGCTCGACGTCATTTATACGCCGGGCCATACGGACGATTCCTATAGTTTCGGGCTCCCCGACCGCGTGTTCACCGGAGACACGTTGCTCATTCGGGGTACAGGGCGGACCGATTTCCAGAACGGCGACCCAAGGGCGCAATTCGAATCGATCTTCGGGCGGCTCCTGAAGCTTCCGGATTCGACGTTGGTTTTTCCCGCGCACGACTACAAGGGCGACACGGTTTCCACCATCGGCGAGGAAAGGGCCTTTAACCCGCGCCTGCAGGTGAAGTCAGCCGATGAATATGCCGACCTGATGAACAATCTGAAACTGTCAAACCCGAAGATGATGGATGTTGCGGTCCCGGCCAACATGAAGGTCGGGATGAACCAGGATAACGTCATGCGCCATGGCTGGGCTCTGACGGCCCAGCAAGCGCTCAGCGTGGTCGGTCTTGGGGACGTGGCGCTGATCGATCTGCGCGAGAACGCCGAGCGGCAGCGAAACGGAACAATCCCCGGCTCACTGCATGTACCCTATCCCTCGCTCGAGGAGAGCATTGGCGCCGGCGGCATGCTGCATGAACTGGCGAACTCGACGCGGAAACGGTTGCTTTTTTACTGCGCTTTTGGCGAGCGGTCGGCAATGGCAGTACAGGCAGCCCACGATGCTGGCCTTCCCTTGGCCTTCCATATCCAAGGCGGCATCGACGCCTGGAGGAAAGCTGAGGGGCCGATCGCGCATTAGGAGCAGCCTCTCGAGGTGACGCAATGGAACAGCGGCAGTCTACTCTGACATGCCCTGCCTGCAGCCACCGATCGGTAGAAACGAGCCGGTTGACGCCTGCGTCTGCGTCTATGAATGCTGCGGCTGCGGCACAACGCTCAAGCCGAAGCAAGGCGACTGTTGTGTCTTCTGCTCATACGGATCGGTTCCCTGTCCGCCGGTTCAAGCTGCAATGGCGCGGCGCGGGTCTCACGCTAGCTGAAAGATCGCCGCGTAGTGGTAGGGCGGGAGGTCGACGATCCGCAGCAAGCAAAAGCCAGCGGCTTCAACCACCCGGCGGACGGATTCTGGCGACATACGCATTTCGGTTCGCGGCCCGCGCGGCTTGCCGAGAACCATCGTTTCTTCGCGCGGGTACGGATGCCAGTTCACGATGCAGAACAGCCCGTCTGGCCGTAGAACTTCCCTAACGGAATGCGCAAGACCAATAGGGTCAGGAACGCCATGGAAGGTGTTGGCAATCAAGACATAGTCGACAGCTTCATCAAGACATTCAGCCACGCAGGTGGCGTCCGCGCAAATCCATTGGCGGACGGACGCATCTCTTCGCTGAACTTCAGCTTTCGCCAGCTCTATCATGTCCGGATCGAGATCGAGTGCCGCAATGCGTCCGTCGACCAACGCAGCGAGTGGGCCGGTGAAGTAACCGTCACCGCAGCAAAGGTCGAGCACGCTCATGCCGGGTCTGATCCCGACTTGCCAAAGCAGCGCGTCCGGATCTGGCCACAGCACGGACCACCAATCCCGGTCCGGCATGGACGTACTTTGAAACAATGCCGCCATCAGCCCGCTCCGTTGGAACGTCTCTTTGGCATGACGCCCACGATCCTGCCGATGGCGCCGGATCGGGGGCGCCCATGCCGCGAGCGAATTATGCGCTCTCGGCGAGTTTCGTGTCGAGGCCAAGCCAGTTCGCGCAGTCGGCGAGCGCGCGCTTTGCTATCAGCTGGCGTTTCATGATGGTTTTGTCCTTGCCGCGGAAGCGCTTTACACCCTCGGGCTTGACGATAGACCCGGGTTCGAGCTCCGGGAAAAGGCCGAAGTTGATGTTCATCGGCTGGAACGACCGCTTGCCGGGCTCTTCATCATTGACGATATGGCCCCCGGTGATGTGGCCAAGCAGCGATCCGAGCGCTGTGGTCGCAGGCGGGAGCGATAGAGCTTCGCCCTTTCGCTCGGCGGCGGCAAACCGACCTGCCAAGAGTCCGACACTGGCGCTTTCGACATAGCCTTCGCAGCCGGTGATCTGTCCGGCAAAGCGCAGGCCCGGGCGAGACTTGAGAGTCAGGGACGCATCGAGCAAGGTCGGCGAATTGATGTAGGTATTGCGATGAAGTCCGCCGAGGCGCGCGAATTCGGCATTCTGGAGCCCCGGAATCATGCGGAAGATCTCCGCCTGGGCGCCGTACTTCAGTTTCGTCTGAAAACCGACCATGTTGTAGAGCGTGCCGAGCGCATTGTCCTGCCGCAGCTGCACGACCGCGTAGGCCTTGACAGTCGGGTTGTGCGAATTGGTCAGTCCCATCGGCTTCATTGGGCCGTGGCGCAGCGTTTCGCGACCGCGCTCCGCCATGACTTCGATCGGGAGGCAGCCGTCGAAGTAGGGAGTTCCTTCCCATTCCTTGAATCCGACCGTATCACCGGCAATCAAGGCGTCAACGAAGGCGTTGTACTGCTCTTCGGTCATCGGACAATTGATGTAGTCCTTGCCGGTGCCGCCGGGACCGACCTTGTCGTAGCGCGACTGATACCAGCAAATGTCCATGTCGATGCTGTCGCGATGAACAATCGGCGCAATCGCGTCGAAGAACGCCAACGCATCCGCGCCCGTCTCCGCCTGGATCGCGCTGGCCAGTGAAGGTGCTGTCAGGGGGCCGGTTGCAACGATTGCAAGGTCCCACTCTTTCGGCGGCAGGCCCGTCACTTCCTCGCGGACGACTGTGATCAACGGGTGCTCATGGATCGCCTTGGTGACCGCATCGGAAAAACCGTCGCGGTCAACCGCCAGTGCGCCACCGGCCGGGACCTGGTGCTTGTCCGCACAGGCCATGATCAGGGATCCCGCCAAACGCATCTCGGCATGGATGACGCCGACCGCATTGCTGGTCGCGTCGTCGGAGCGGAAGGAATTGGAGCAAACGAGTTCGGCTAGCCCGTCGGTCTTGTGCGCATCTGTGCCGCGCACGCCACGCATCTCGTGCAGGATAACGGGAACGCCGGCATTGGCGATCTGCCAGGCGGTCTCGGAGCCGGCGAGGCCGCCGCCGACGACGTGGATGGGAGAATAGGAAGAGGTCTTGTTCATGCGCGGCTGATTATCACGCTGGACCGCCGCAGGAAACCGAAGAATTGACGTCAGCTCGATGCGGCGTCGGCATCTCTAGATATCCAGTTCCAGCCGAGCACCTGCTTCGCCCGCTGCCGGCACGGCGCAGCAGATCAGCGCTTCGTCATCGGCCGCATCAGCGGTCGGCTCCTTGATATAGGCGACGGCGCCCGAGAGGATCTTGGTCCTGCAGCTGCCGCAATTGCCGAGGCGACAGCTGAACTCGGGCGCCAAGCCGCGTGCTTCGGCGAGTTCCAGCAATGTGCCTGATCCTGGCTGCCAGCGAGCCTCCTTGCCTGAGCGCATGAAATACACCGGCTGCGGCTCACCAGCGGCGGCGCGTGCCGGCGGCCGCGTGGTTTCGTTCCGTGACCTCTGGAGAGACGCCGGTCCAAACGCTTCGGCATGGATGCGGTCATCGGCAATATTCAGCCCGCGCAGGCAGTCGTAAACGGACTGCATGAAGCCTGCTGGACCGCACAGATAGAAGTCATAGTCGTTGAACGGTAACACTGTGCTCAGCAGGTTCATGTCGACACGTCCCTGTCGTTCGTAGTCTTCGCCGTCGACCGCATCGGCAGTATCGCTGAGCAGGCGGACGAGCTTGACGACGCCACCGGATGCCGCGGCGAGCGCCTGCAGTTCGGTATCGAACGCACGCTCCGACTTGCTGTGCGCGGAGTAAAACAGCCAGGTCGGTCGTATCCTCCGAGTGCGCCGGCCTTCGTAGACGACATGCCGCAACATCGCCAGCAATGGTGTGATGCCGATGCCTGCCGCCAATAGAACGGCAGGGCGTCTCTCGGCGGCGTTGATGGTGAACGCACCGGCAGGCGCGCGGGCCTCTATGATGTCTCCCTCACGGATCGCGTCGTGAAGATGGGTCGAGACAAGCCCCTCGCGCTTGACGCTGATGCGATACGTTCCATCCGACGGCGCCGAGGAGATCGTATAGGTGCGCACTGCCGGCACATCAGATCCCTTCACGGGAATCCGGACAGGCAAGTGCTGCCCGGAGACATGGGGAATGATCCCGTCCTTGTCTGTCGGTTCGAGATGGAACGAGCGCACGCTTGCGCTCTCCTGGACGATCCGGGCGACGCGGAAGGGCCGCCAGCTCTTGGCGAGGGCAGTCGCATCAAGCCGTGCAGCGGCCTCATCCCAACTGCCGGTCATCAGGGAGTTGGGAGAGGGGCCGTCGGCACGCGAATGCCAACGGAGCGGCAACGCCTCTTGCCTGTAGACGATCTGCTTCGGCCGAAAGCGCCAGAGCCGCTCTGCACCCTGGAAGGCCGCTATGTCAGGCGAGTCGAGGATCACCTCCGCATCGCCCGATAGTTGGAGAAGGTCTCCGCTCTCGAAATCCGCGAAAACCAATCCCGCGCGCGGATTTACGAGGATGTTGCCCAGCGTATTGAAGAAGAGATTGCCGGCAAAATCGGGGATTGTCAGGACACCGTCTTCGCCGATTCGTACGAAACCCGGCTTGCCGCCGCGATGCGAAACATCGATTTGGCGGTCCTCACCCTCCCGGTCGACATAGGAGGCGACAAAGAAAGTGTCCGCCTTGGCGATCATTTCAGCAGGACGACCATCAAGCCTATCGAAACTGACTGGCCCGTGGTCGGAGGGCTGTACCGGATCACGAACGTATTCATAATCGCGCAGCTGGATATATTGCGGGCAGTTGCCGTAGGATTGCCCCACACGCACGTCGAAGCTGTCCTGCTGGGTTCTATGCACGGTGCCGTTCAACCGGTTGCGGCGACGCGTGTGGAGCTCGATCCCGAGCATGGCAATGGCATCGCCGTCGTCCATTCCAGCGTCGGCCGGATCAAGGTGCTCGCGCGGAAGGCGGACGCTGAGCGTATGGATGTCCGGGCTCTCGAGGAAGCCCGGACGATTGGCGCGCAACGTCGCCCATGCGTTGCCATTCGTATCTACCGTTCCCAGGACGATGAACGGCAGCTGCGGATAGAAATGGCGGTGCTGATCGATCAGATGATCTCGCAGTACGCGTCGGCCCACCTCGTTCATTCGGTCGGCTACGCCGACCTTTTCCTGCAGCGTTATCTCCCCGACATGCCAGGGGGAGCGCATAGTGCTTTGTGCATCGATAGGCATGGCTGGCTCCTTCATCGGTGGTGGTCGGCTGCGGCGTGGTCGACGCCTCAGGCCTCCTCGACAATGCCGACTGGCGATTTCTGGAATGGTTGAAAGCCGGGCAGGGCTTCTATC
Organism: Rhizobium cauense; assembly: GCF_019511525.1. Taxonomy (GTDB): domain Bacteria; phylum Pseudomonadota; class Alphaproteobacteria; order Rhizobiales; family Rhizobiaceae; genus Rhizobium; species Rhizobium cauense. The sequence goes on from NZ_JAEUAT010000002.1 coordinate 571,296, forward strand.
CGCTCAAGCCAAGCCGTCACGTTGCGGTAGGTCGAGCGGTCGACATTCCCTTCCGGCGCGCGGGCGATGTAGCTGTAAAGTGCAACATCGGCGACGGTCGGCCGGTGCGTGGCGATCCATTCGCCATCGATGAGATGATCATCGATCAGCTTGAGGATTCGATGAGCTCTCGCGATAACCTCCTCGGGGTCGAATTTCGCTCCGAACAGGGTCACAAGCCTTGCAGCACCGGGACCATAGGCAATCTCACCGGCGGCAACCGATAGCCAGCGCTGAACCGCCGCTGCAGCCACCTGCTCCTCCGGGAGCCAGACCTCAGGTGCATATTTCTTGGCGAGATAGACGAGGATGGCATTGGAATCGCTGATGACGATGTCGCCATCCTGGAGCACGGGTAACTGCCCGAATGGATTGAGTGCAAGGAAATTGGCGCTCTTGTGTTCGCCGGCAGCTAGGTCGACCTGCACGACATCAACATCGACATCGATAAGCGACAGAAAGAGGCGGGCGCGATGGGCATGGCCCGATAGAGGGTGCGAGTACAGCTTCATTGTCTGGTCTCCATGTTTGAGGTGACCGAACAATAATTGTTTCTGTATGTGCGTAGAATTGCGATAATATGAAAGAAACTATTTCATATAGCGGAATAAGGTGCTCTGATGGATCGGCTTCAATGCATGAGGGTCTTCGTGAAGGTCGCGGAGACGGCGAGCTTTGCGCAGGCCGCGCGCCAGCTTCACATGAGCCCGCCGGCTGTCACCCGCGCGATCGCTTTTCTGGAGGCGGCCACAGGGGCGCGGCTCTTCGTGCGCTCAACGCGATCCGTGAAGCTGACGTCGCCTGGCAGTCGTTACGCGGATGACTGCAGAAGGATACTCAGCGATATCGACGAAGCGGAAGCTTCCGCCGGTGGATCCCATTCAACAGCATCGGGAATCCTCACCGTTACGGCACCGGTGCTTTTCGGTCAGATCCACGTCGTCCCTGCGATGACTGAGTTTCTTAGCATGCACGCGGCCGTTACGGGACGCGTGCATCTCTTTGATAGGATGGTCAATCTTGTGGAAGAGGGCATCGACGTCGCCATTCGTATCGGTCACCTGCAGGATTCTGAGCACCAGGCGATTAGGGTTGGCAGCGTGCGCCGCGTCGTCTGTGGCGCTCCCGCTTACTTCGAGCGTCATGGCGAACCGGCGACGCCAGCCGACCTGTCTCGGCACATCACCATCTTCAATACGGGCTCCTCGGCGCCGTTGGAATGGCACTTCTCGCCCAACCACACGCCCGTCAAGCTTCATCCGCGTATGTACTGCAATACTGTCGATGCATCGATATCCGCGGCGGTGACCGGATGGGGGTTGTCTCGCGCTCTGTCTTATCAGGTGGCGCAGCATATTGCCGCCGGTCGGTTGAGAACGGTGCTTGACCAATATGAAGAAGAGCCCCTGCCGATCCATGTCGTTCATGTGGAGGGTAGACATGTCTCGGCCAAGACGCGGGCGTTCGTGGATTTTGCGGTCGAGAAGCTAAAGAGCCTGGGGCTGTAGAAGCCGAGGCAGCAGGCTCGGCAGTGGCGGTGCTCAGGCCATTGTTCTGGCCGAGGCTTGAATACGCTTTGACAGGAAGCTTATTCGATCGAGATTGTTCAGGATATCGACCATGTCGCATGCCTCGCGCCACGTCATGCGCGCCATCTGCACACCGTTCAGTTCAGCCGGCTGTTGTGTCGTGGCGTCGACGACGGTCCACAGACCATCCTCCATGCGGAGATTGTATCGGCACATTACGCATGTCTCCATTGGGCAACGGCCGGATACTTTCACAATGGTTAATATTAGTCCACCCTAAAGAAGTCAGGTGTTCGCCTATCAACAGATCAGCCAGGCGGTGTCCTGTCGACGCAGCGCGGGTGTCCCCGGAATCAAAAACGGCGCCCTGGGGCGCCGTCTTGGAAACTTCACGTTCGCGCTATTAGCGGAATGAGCGGGAAGCGATCGTGCGAATGTCGTAACGGCTAACGCCGATGTCGGCGAGCGTCTGGTTGGAGAGGCTGCCAAGTTCGCTAAGTGTGCGGCGGTAGCTGAGCCAGCTTCTTGCAATGCGGATCGGGTTCATTTTCGTCTTCCTCAGAGTGGTGAGCGAGACCGGCGCCATCGCCGTCTCAGCGTTGACATCCATATAGGTGTTCTCTGTCATATTGTGCAGTGCAAAGAAAAGGCATCTGCTATGCAATTGTGCATGTGATGCTTATTCTGGATGCAGAGATTATTTTCTGAGCGTGCCCGAGGGAGCTAAAAACGGCTGCAACCATTCCGCAAGGTAACAGGCGGACAAAAGAAAACGCCCGTTGCCAGGGGCAGCGGGCGTTTTGTCGAGGCGATCTGCTTGGGAGGATAGCTGATCGCTTGGATTAGCGGGCAGAAGCCTCGCGAGCGACGCGATGAATGTCGGAACGATCGATACCGAGGTCGTGCAATTCGCGGTTGGTCATGCGGCCGAGTTCGGTAACGGTCTGACGATACTTGCGCCAGTTATTGAAAGAGCGTGCGAAGTTCATTTTGATCCCCTTTCCTAGGGCTTGCGATCTGCCAGCTGCCGCCTATCGGCGCTGACCTCTATTTGATGACTGGAATATATGTTGCGCTGCGAAGTAGTAACAGAGACAAGATTTCAGATCACCTATGCGTTGAATGCAGACCTAAGGCCTTCGATTTCGGGATTTGGCCGTCATTTGGTCAATCAATAGGCAAAATGGAGGCTGGCAGATGGCCGACACGCTCGCTTTCATGCCGAGGGGTGGTGGCCGGCTATGATTGCGGTGGCCCGTCGACAGGCAATGGCTGCGAGCGGCGCTTATCAATTGATCTCGGGCCGCCAGATCAGCCTGAGGTCGCCGGCGGGATATCCTCGGACTCAATCTTCGAGGAAAAGTCCTCCGCGCGCTGGGGCTTAGGGCGGGCGAGCCCCTGAAAACCAAACGCCCACCGGGGGAGGATCCGGTGGGCGTCATTGGAATGACTGACAACTGGGAGGAGGAGTGTTGTCAGTCTATCGGAGGGCGCTGGGAGGAGGAGTGCGCTGCTCCGAATTTCGTTACGAAGATCATCTTCGCAGGCTTCCGGAAAAACCGGGGCTGGGCGCCATCCCCTTGCCTTGTGAACACAGATATAGAATGCCTGATCGATATTTTGCAGTGCAATATATTCATGCTGCCCATGCGGTAAATGCATGGCTTGAGAACTTGAGGTATATATTAGCGATTTGGCGTTATCTTTAAGTTAATGCGCGCCCCAAATTCCTCCCCTGAGGATTTCGCATGGGAATATTTCCCTGAGGGTCATTGAACGTTTATAAGGTGATCAGAAGGCGCGTCGTCGCGCATTTGGCGGAGTAGGGCATGTACCGCGGTCGGCTGGAGCGAGATCTTTCGGTTTGGGTGGAGAAAGGGCTGTTGCCCCAGGCGACGGCGGGAGCCTTGCTGAAGGAATATGATGGAAGGCCGGCGAGCTTTAGCCTCGGCAATGTCCTCATGATCCTTGCTGCGATCCTGCTCGGGGCTGCAATCCTGCTTGTCGTCGCTTCGAATTGGGAAGCCATTCCACGCCTCGTGCGCGTTGCTGTTATTCTTGTGATCATCTGGGCCGTACATCTCGGCGCGGCCGGGATGCTGAGGCGCGGCGCGACGGCCGCGGCTGGCGGTCTGCTCGTGATCGGCACCTTGTCCTTTGGCGGCGCAATCTCGCTGGTTGGGCAGATGTATCACCTGTCGGGAGATGAGCTGACCGTCATGTATCTCTGGTTTGCGATGGCCGTGATTTCGGCGATCCTGTTTCGATCCGGCGTTGTCGCAGCTGTCGCAGGCTTTCTATCGTGGGGCAGCTTCGCTGCATATCTCGGCGCCTATGATACACGCTGGGTTGGCGCCGATCCCTGGGTCGTGCCGCTCATGGCTGCTGTTGTTATCGGTCTCGTTCGTTTCACCGGTGCGGACCGCGTCCGCCATCTTGCGTACCTGTTGCTCGTTGGTTGGCTTGCCTGGCTCTACGCGATGAACGAGAATTTCTGGCTCGCGCTCGTCTATGCGGTCGCTGGAATGTTGGTCTTCGTGATTGTCAGTCTGCCGATACCACGGCTTTCCGAATTGGTCAGAACCGCCGGTTCCGCTCCCGCCTTCTACGCATTTGTTGTTGCCACGATGGGCCTGTTCTTCCTGCATGTTGAGCTGGAGAGTGGTTGGCATTTCGTGGCGCTGGCGATCGTAACGCTGGGGAGCGCGGTCCTTGCGATTGCGCTCCAAGGCAGGAATAACGGCGCCGTACGCTATCTGGCCTACACCGTATTTGCCGTCGAAATGCTGTACCTCGCATCGGTGACTGTCGGATCCATTCTCGGCACGTCGAGCCTTTTCCTGTTCTCGGGCTTGTTCGTCGCGGCGGTTGCCTGGATCGTCATTCGCCTTGAGCGCCGATTTTCCACTAGGTCCGCGGAGGCAAGCCTGTGAGTGTGTTCTCGATTCGGAATTCGGCGCGCCGCTATCTTGTTGCTGCTATCATTGTTGCCGCGCTCCAGACGTTGATACTGGGCTATGTGATCGAGAGCCGCGCGTCGATCCTGCGCAACGGCACCGATGTTCTCCTGAAGACTGCTCCCGTCGACCCACGCGATTTTCTCCGGGGTGACTATGTGGTGCTGAATTACGACATCTCCTCCGTCCCGGTCTCTTCGATCGCAGGCGGCGTACCGCAAAATCCTGGCAAGACGAGCATTTGGGTGCGGTTGAAACCCGGAGATGGCGGCTTCTCGGGCATCGTCGAATCATCGTTCCAACGCCTGCCGGACGAGCCGGGTACCGTGCTTCTGCACAGCAGGCCTTTCTATAGTTACGGGCCTAGTTCTGCTGATCATATCCGCGTCGAGTACGGTATCGAACGCTATTATGTGCCTGAAGGGCAGGGGACGGCGCTCGAGCAGGCCCGCCAGGACGGCGAGGTCTCCGTTGCCGTTCGCGTGGCCTCGAATGGAACGCCGCAGATAAGAAGCCTGCTTGTCGATGGTAAGCCTGCTTATGACGAGCCACTTTACTGAGTTGAAGCGGATTGACTCATAGGCCTGCCGTTGCGGGCAAAATCCCTGTCATTTGTCCTTCATTTTTCCTTTGCCTCTACCAAATCGGGTGATATAGAGACGCCGCGCTCCGGAAGGCCTCATGTGCAGGCATATGCATGCGGTTTTTGAGAACGCGGGTATGGTGAAATTGGTAGACACGCCAGATTTAGGTTCTGGTGCCGCAAGGCGTGGGAGTTCAAGTCTCTCTACCCGCACCAAAGCTGGCTTGCAGGCGGGGGGACCGAACAGGTGCCTCTCGATTACCCGGCAGCAAAGCGCCGTTCCGCCTCGGGCGGAATGAATAAGAATTGAGAACAAGCCACGCCCGGCAACTTTCCGGCGTCGTGCTCATCGAAACGAACGGCGTCTGGGCACGGCCGCCACGAATGAAGGTAGGAAAACATGCAGGTTATCGAAACGCTCGCTGAAGGGCTGAAGCGCGAAATCAAGGTCGTAGTCCCGGCCAAGGACATGGAAGTCAAGTTGAACGAGCGTCTTGCCGACGTGAAGGACAAGGTCCGCATCAACGGTTTCCGTCCGGGCAAGGTTCCGGCCGCTCACCTCAGGAAGGTCTACGGCAAGTCCATCATGGCCGACCTCGTCAACGAGATCGTCCGCGAGCAGCCGACCGCCATCCTGGCCGAGCGTGGCGAAAAGTCCGCGACGCAGCCAGAAATCGCGATGACGGAAGACAAGGACGAGGCAGAACAGATCCTCGCCGCTCAGAAGGACTTCGAGTTCACGCTCTCCTACGAAGTTCTGCCGCCGATCGAACTGAAGTCCAACAAGGGCATCAAGATCACGCGCGAAGTCGTCGACATCTCGGAAGACGAAGTCAACGAGCAGGTTCTGAAGGTTGCTGAAAGCGCCCGTTCGTACGAAACCAAGAAGGGCAAGGCCGCCAACGGCGACCGCATCACGATGGACTACGTCGGCAAGGTCGACGGCGTTGCCTTCGACGGCGGTACCGATCAGGGCGCCGAACTCGTTCTCGGCTCCGGCCGCTTCATCCCGGGCTTCGAAGACCAGCTGGTCGGCACCAAGGCTGGCGACGAGAAGACCATCACCGTCACGTTCCCGGCTGACTACCCGGCCAAGAACCTGGCTGGCCAGGAAGCCACCTTCGACGTCACCGTCAAGGACGTTGCCGCTCCGGCCGACGTTGAAATCAACGACGAACTGGCAAAGAAGCTCGGCCTTGAATCGGCTGACCGCCTGAAGGAAATCGTCCGCGGCCAGATCGAGTCGCAGTACGGCTCGATGACCCGCCAGAAGGTCAAGCGTCAGATCCTCGACCAGCTCGACGAAATGTACAAGTTCGAGACGCCTGCCTCGCTCGTCGAAGCCGAGTACAACGGCATCTGGAACCAGGTTGCCAACGACCTCGCTCAGTCCGGCAAGACCTTCGAAGACGAAGATACGACGGAAGAGAAGGCTCGCGAAGAGTACAAGAAGCTTGCTGAGCGTCGTGTTCGCCTCGGCCTCGTTCTCTCCGAAATCGGCGAAAAGGCCGGCGTTGAAGTGAGCGAAGACGAAATGCAGCGCGCCATCTACGAGCAGCTGCGTCAGTATCCAGGTCAGGAAAAGCAGATCCTTGACTTCTTCCGCAGCCAGCCGGGCGCAGCCGCCTCGATCCGCGCTCCGATCTTCGAAGAGAAGGTCATCGACCACCTGCTGACCGAGATCGACGTCACGGACAAGAAGGTGACCAAGGAAGAACTGCTCGCCGACGAAGAAGGCGAAGCTTCCGACAAGGAAGCCAAGAAGGCTGCTCCGAAGAAGAAGGCTGCTGCCAAGGCCGAAGCTGCTGAAGGCGAAGAAGCCGCCGCTCCGAAGAAGAAGGCCGCTCCGAAGAAGAAGGCTTCCGAGGAGAGCGCCGAGTAATTTTCGGCCAAATCAACTACAGAAAGCCCCGCCTTGTGCGGGGTTTTTTACTTTCAGGGGCAGTGATTGCCGTTCGGCACTGGCATGGCGGGCTATACCCCAGCGCGCACCGAGTGGTTGCAGTTTAGATTGATCTGATGCAAGCTGGGCGTGGCCTGTCGGGGAGGGTTTGAGATGACATCGGGCGCTGACTTGAAGGAAATCGTAAGGCAGATTTTCGAGGCGAGGGCTGAGGGCGATCTCGATCAGCTTATGTCATTCATCGGTGACAATTGCGTTTTCCGTATCGCCGGGAGCCCTGAACTGACACCGCTTACGGACCCGGTTGTCGGGCCCGCGGCGCTTCGCGCAACGATGCGCCACTTTATCGACACCTGGGAGATGAAGGCGCTCGAGATTGTCGACATCTGTGTTGAGGGGAACGTCGCGCTTGTGCACCGCAAGGGCCAGATGCGCTACGGCACGACGCACTTCAACACAGAGGTCATGGACAAGATGACCTTCGACAATGGGAAGCTCGTTGAATGCGTGGAATTCATCGACACGCTCCAAGCCGCGTCGCTTCTAAACATCGCGACGATATCGGCGGCGCAGAGGTAGCTCAACACCGCGCTATTTACTGGGTCAGACCGCAGGCCGGACCTTGTGGGCGTGGGTCAATTCCGCGACCTTGTGGATATGGGAGACCGCAGCCCGTCCTCCAGCCGTCTTGGTGAATAGCTCTAGCGTCTCGTCTTCGTGGTCACCAACCGGTGTCAAGGCCTGATCCATATAGGACTTCGATTCCTTATCGCGCGCGATGAAGAAGGCGCTGACTGCGAGGCTGGCAATCGTGGCACCCAGCGATAGATGCTTGCGGACAGTTACCCAGACAAAGCGCGGCCAGAACGTCACGGCGCTTTCTTTGGGGAGATCCGGGCGGCGCTCAGAGGGGTGCTTGAGCCTCAACAGGCCGCTCTGGAGCGGATGAACGTTCTCCAAAGGTACCGTCGTCGCGAACGACACCAGCACCTTGACGAGGCTGGCGAGCGGTACGCCTGTTGCAACAGCCCGACGCAGCAGTGTCTTCATGTGCGCGGGTGAATAGTAGAGCGACCATGCCTCCTGGTAGATGCTCTCCCACTCCTGCTTGCTCATCTTCGGATGCGCGGTGCAGACGTGCTCGACGTCGTAGATATTGAGATCTGCGTCCATCTCGACGCCCTTCTTCCACAAGGTCTGGTGATCTTCCGAGCCCGGCAGCGGCGTGAGGACGAAGAACTCGATGACATCGAGTGGCAATTCGTGCTGGATAATGGCGATATCGCGTCGAATCGTCTCTGGCGTATCCGCGGGAAAGCCGAGAATGTAGCCCGCGAGCGTCATGATGCCCTGGGCTTTCCAAGCAAGCAGCATCTTGCGGTATTCAGTGATCTTGTTCTGGTTCTTCTTGGCCGCCGTGAGATTGTCCGGGTTTACATTCTCAAGCCCGATGAAGACGCGGGTGACGCCGGCACGCTTGGACTTCTCGATGAAGTTCGGGATCTTGTGGCAGAGAGTATCGACTTGGATCATCAATCCAAGTGGAATGCCGTCCTTTTCCCGGAGTTCGATCAGGCGGTCGAAGATCGCCTCCCAATCCCCGTTGCGGGCGAAATTGTCGTCGGTGATGAAGAACTTATGGATGCCCTGTGCCCAGTTCATGCGCACCAATTTCTCGACATCGTCAGCAGTTCGGAAGCGCGATTTGCGCCCCTGGACGTTGATGATCGTGCAGAAGGAGCATTGATACGGGCAACCGCGACCGGCGTCGAAACTCGTACTCAGTCCGAGTGTCTGGGCGACATTGGTCTTCGGCAGGAACGGAACGGCAGCACCTTCGATGCTCGGCAGATCGTTCATGAAATTATAGAGTGGCTCAAGCTTGCCGCCGGCGGCATCCTGAAGGACGCGGTCCAGGCGGCCTTCTGCCTCGCCGGCGAACATCGAGATGCCCATCTCGCGACAGGCATCGAGGCCGACAGCCTTACCGTCGAGCATTGCAAGGCAGCCCGATACGTGGAAGCCTCCCATCGAGACAGGAATGCCGGCTTCACGGAAGGGACGCGCTATATCAAGCGCGCGCGGGTACTGGTTCGACTGCACGCCGACCAGACCGACCATTCCGAAATTGCCGTTTTGTTGGAAACGCTTCAGCAGTGCGGCGATATTGACCCGCGTATTGGTCTCGTCGATGACCGTAACGTCGATTTTGACATTCGGCCCGAGGACCATTCGCTCAGCACAGTCGGCGGCAATTCCGTAAATCGCGGCCAAGGAGTTGGACGGGATCATGGCTCGCCACCACCGGATCACGTAACCATCGTCGTCGTAATGCGACGGTTTGATCAGGACAAGTTGGAAGTTCCGTTCGGCGGTCTCTGAAGAATTTTGCACAGTCACTCGCTGGTAAGAGGACCCCCAACAGGGCACGCTATCAGAGACTGCGGACTATGCAAGCGAAGCTTTTCTAAAGGAACCTGACGCGGTCGCGTCATGTGTAGACGATTGACGCAGGTGCAATAAGCCTTTGTTTTCGCTTTATTTTTCTGTTGTTAGAGCGATGTTTGGCAGCCAGAGCTTTATAGCTCTGACTTGATATCGCCCATCCGGTTCCACGCATCGAGACCGGCGATCTTGTAGGCCTCGGCGAGAGTTGGATAGTTGAAGGTGTTCTCGACGAAATATTCGACGGTGCCTTTGAGGTTCAGTACGGCTTGCCCGATGTGGACCAGCTCGGTCGCCCCTTCACCGACGATATGCACGCCGAGCAACCGCCGCGTCTTCAGCGAGAAGATGAGTTTCAGAAGCCCGGTATCGAGACCCATGATGTGTCCGCGCGAGGTCTCCCGGAAACGTGCAATTCCGCATTCGTAGGGGATGCCGCGCTCCTTCATTTCTTCCTCGGTCAGTCCGCAGGTGGAAATCTCAGGCACGGCGTAGATGCCATAGGGGAAGTATTTCGGCGGCTCCTTCGCCACCGCGCCGACGGCGACGCGCGCTGCGATTCGGCCCTGTTCCATAGAGGTGGATGCGAGGCTCGGAAAGCCGACCACATCGCCTGCGGCAAAGATGTTCGGCACGGAGGTCTCGAAGGTTTCCGGATTGACCTTGAGACGACCGCGGCTGTCGGCTTCGAGCCCTGCTGCGTCCAGATTGAGCGTGTCGGTTGCGCCCATGCGCCCGGCGGCAAACAGAACCATGTCAGTCACCAGGTGGCGACCATTGTCGAGCTTCAGTTCAACCTTGCCGTTGTCGAGCCGCACCACCTTGTCCGCCTTGGTCCCGAGCAGGATCTTCATGTTGCGATCGCGCAATTGATAGGTGAAATCTTCGACGATCTCCCGGTCGATGAAATCGAGCATCGTCGGTTTGGGATCGATCACGGTCACTGCGGTATCCAGTGCGCTGAAAATCGTCGCATACTCGATGCCGATGACACCCGCGCCGATCACAGCCATCGAGCGCGGAAGCTCTTCGATATCAAGCAGTTCATCGCTGTCGAGGACCGTCTTGCTGTCGAAAGGTATGTAGTCGGGCCGGAACGGCTTCGTGCCGACCGCAAGCAGGATGCTTGCCCCGCTGACCTTGAGGACCTCGCCGTCGTCCTTGACGACTTCGAGTGTCGCCGGATCGAGGAAACTCGCCTTGCCCCTGATGTGCTGCACGCGGTTTCGGGCGAACTGATGCTCCAGGACCTCGACTTCGTGATCGAGGGTAATCAGCAGGCGGCGGCGAAGGTCTTCCGCGCTGATTTCTTCCTTCACGCGATAGGATCGCCCATAGAAGCCACGCTCACGCCAGCCGGAGAGATTGAGCGCCGTTTCGCGAAGCGTCTTGGAGGGGATGGTGCCGGTGTGCACCGAAACGCCACCGACGCGCTTGCCCTGTTCGATGACCAGAACCTTCTTGCCGAGTTTGGCGGCCTGAATTGCGCCGCGGCGACCTGCGGGACCACTACCCACAACAACGAGATCGTACTGGAACATTAAGCTGGCCCCGATTGGAAAGCTGGAATCATTTTTGCGACGCAATATGTCGCGCGTCCACGGGTAGCAGGTCAATGTTGCAGAATATTTTATGAGCCGATATCAGGATTCACCGAAGCCAAGTAGGGGTTCGAGCTTCTCGAAGGTGCGATCCATGGCGAAGGCGCGGCTGATCGGCAGCGAAATATGGCCGTAAAGGATGGACATCTGCCCCTCTGCCACCTTCTCGTTCGTCTTGCTGACCGCAGCCAGGTAGAGCGCCGATGCAAGCCCGGTGCGATCGGCTCCAGAGAGGCAATGGATCAGCAGTGGTTTCGGAGCCTCTTTCATGACCTGGATCAACTCCGTCGCTTGCTCGGGGGAAAGTTCCCTGTAGGCCGACATCGGGAAGTCGATGTGCTCGATGCCAAGCGTCCGCGCCTGTTCGACTTCGGCGTTCCAGACCGGGCTGTTGATCCCGCCACGCAGGTTGATGATGGTCTTTATCCCGTAGCGCTTCGAGAAGTCCGCGATTGCCTGTGGGGATGGTTGCGACGACCGGTAGACTTCGCCAGCGACGACTGCATGAAAGTTGGTGGTTGTCTTCAAATACAAGGCATAGCCGCCGACAGTGGCAAGCAGCATGGTGAGCAACAGGACGGCTGCTTTCCTGGAACGAGGAAACAGGCGAGAAGCGAAAGTCGTCGTCATGAAGGTCTCGAGCAGGACGGTTGCAACATCCTTGCCTTGCCACCCTAACCTGACGGACACCTGAAGCGGTTTGGCGCCCTATATTAGACGCAAGCCCTTCAGGCTCGCATGGCCATCCTTGCCGATAATGATGTGATCGTGGACCGTGATTCCAAGTGGCTTTGCGGTATCGACGATCATCTTGGTCATGTCGATGTCGGCGCGCGATGGTGTCGGATCGCCTGACGGGTGATTGTGCACGAGGATGAGAGCCGTTGCCGAAAGCTCCAGCGCGCGGCGTACGACCTCGCGCGGGTAGACCGGCGTGTGATCGACCGTCCCGCGTCCCTGCACCTCGTCGGCGATCAATGCGTTGCGCTTGTCGAGAAAGAGGATGCGAAACTGCTCGCGGGTCTCGTGGGCCATGGCCGCGTGGCAGTACTGGATCACCGACGACCAGGATGACAGGACCTGCTTGCCTCGAAGCTCACTCTTCAGCGTCCGGTGTGCGACTGTCGAGACCAGCTTCAGATCGAGCGCCACAGCCTCGCCGATACCCTTCACCTCCTGCAGCAAAGGCAGCGGTGCACCGAAGACGGCAGCGAGCGAACCGAAGCGCTCGAGCAGCGCCTTGGCGATCGGTTTGGTATCGCGCCTGGGGATCAATCTGAACAGCAGGAGTTCGAGCAGTTCGTAGTCGGCAAGGGCTGTATCGCCGTTCTGCCGAAATCGGTCGCGTAGCCGCTCCCGATGTCCGTGATAGTGCTCCTCTTTGCCGAGAGGAGCGGAGACGTTGGGCGGCTTCGAGAGCGATCCAGGCTTGGTGGTCTGCTCCGCGAAGAAAGAGCGTTCGTCGTTCGCATCGCTGGTGGCGAAGGGCAGTTCGGCGTCGTTGGAATGCGAAACAGGACCCTTCGTCATCAAGTGCTCATCGGTTCAAGGGTGGAAGGCCTGGGCGGTCGAGGCCGCCGGGCGAAAGCGTGAAGATCTCGCAGCCGTCGGCGGTGACACCGACCGTGTGTTCGTATTGCGCCGAAAGGGAACGATCGCGCGTAACGGCAGTCCAGCCGTCCGCCAATACTTTCACATGTGGCCGACCAAGGTTGATCATCGGCTCAATCGTGAAGATCATCCCTTCTCGAAGTTCCGGTCCTTCATTTGCACGGCCGTAGTGCAGAATGTTTGGGGAATCGTGAAACAGCGATCCCACGCCATGGCCGCAGAAGTCGCGCACGACGGAACAGCGTTCAGCTTCTGCATACGTCTGAATGGCTTCTCCGATAGCGCCGGTGCGAGCCCCGGGACGAACGGTCGCTATGCCGCGCAGGAGGGATTCGTAGGTCACTTCAAGCAGTCGCTCGGCCGCCCGTTTGATTGCGCCGACCGGGTACATCCGGCTGGAATCTCCGTGCCAGCCATCGACTACGTAGGTGACGTCGATGTTGACGATATCGCCCTCACGCAGCGGCTTTGCATCCGGAATACCATGGCAGACAACATGATTGATCGAAGTGCAGGTTGATTTCGTGTAGCCGCGATAGTTCAGGGTCGCCGGAACCGCGCCGTTGTCCATGCCGAATTCGAATACGAAGCGATCGATAGCGTCGGTCGGCAGGCCGGGCTTCACAAAACCAGCGAGCTCATCGAGGCAACGGGCGGTGAGTTGGCAAGCCTTGCGCATTCCCTCGAAAGCCTCGGGACCGTATAGCCTGATTGCGCCGGTGTTCTTCGACGGCGCGGAAGAGGCTTCGATGTAGTTTACCATTGCAGGCCCTTAGCGATTGTCATTCTGGTACATAATGCAGCTATGCCGGGTTCGTCCATCGCGATCAATGGGGTGGATGTCATTTCTGGCACTACAGTCTCGTCGAGCCGGCGCCGACAGCATTTCCGTGGAGCTGCAACGACGCGTCTTTGCCTTCACGCGACCCTTCCGGCCCGTGGCTTGATCCTGCACTTCACTCGGACGGGGCGCTGGAAATTGCCTCGCTGGAGTAAGAACAATATGGCGCTTCCCGGCGCCCCGTTCGGCGGTTTATGCCCACAACTCCGGTCCCTCTGCCGCCTTGCCGGAGGAAGTGTCACTTCCCCTGGGGGCCATGTGTGCCACACAGGCACGTCCGGGGCTCAACTCGACGCCGCATTCGCGCGAACGCCGCCGTCCCCAGAGG
>NZ_JAEUAT010000020.1 GCF_019511525.1 Rhizobium cauense
CGACGGATGGATCGAGGATTACAACGAAATCCATCCACATTCAGCGCTGAAGATGGCTTCCCCAAGGGAGTTCATCAACGCTTCATCTCAATAGCTGACCTGTCCGGCGAAACGGGGAGCACTCCAATCCCCTTGATATCATAAGGCATGCCAACAGACCTGTGTGGAGCGTAGCCGAATTCGCGAAGGAAATGGGACTGGACACGAAGCAGGAACAGAATCTTTACAGGCTCTTTGGCGACTTCGCGACGATACAAGAACTCCTGGCGAACAGCGTTCGCCCATCCCGGGTGCGATAGAGGCTCATAGCTCAAAGCGCGGTCGCTTTCCAGGAACCTAACAAGCCCGCCAGGGGTTTCTGTGTGTTCAGTTCGCCCTAAAGGACCTCCAATGACCAATTATAGCAGTTCTATCCAGGCCGGCGATCACACCGTGCTCGGGGCTAATCCCGACGACGGCGGGGTTAACTTTGCACTCTTTAGCGCCCACGCGGAAAGGGTGGAATTATGCCTGTTTTCTGACGATGGAACTGAGATCGAACGCATTGACCTGCCCGAGAATACCAACGAGATCTGGCATGGTTTTATCCCTGGACTAAAACCGGGTGCTTTGTACGGCTATCGTGTGCACGGTCCATATGACCCCGAAAATGGACACCGGTTCAATCCAAACAAACTTCTTGTAGACCCTTATGCGCGCGAGCTTGTTGGAGAAATAAAGTGGGGCCAGGCTCAATTTGCTTATCGAATGGACGATGAGGAAAAGGACCTTGCATTCGACGAGACCGACAGTGCCCCTTCGATGCCCAAATGCCGTGTCGTAGATCCTGTCCAATTCGACAGAGGAAAAGAACCCGGACCAATGATACCCTGGTCTGAAACGATTTTCTACGAAACACATGTCAAGGGCTTCACCCAGTTGCATCCGGCGGTTCCGGCGGAGCTTCGAGGAACGTTTGAAGGCTTGGCTCATAAAGACGTTGTGTCATATGTCAAAAGTCTCGGCATTACATCGATCGAGCTCTTGCCCATTCACTGGTTTCCCGACGATTCTCACTTGCTCGACAAGGGACTGAAAAACTACTGGGGCTACAACACACTCGGCTTTTTTGCGCCAGCATCGCGCTATTATGGACCTCGAGGGCTTGCCGGTTTGCGTGACATGATCCGGACCTTCCATGATGCCAACATTGAGGTCATCCTCGACGTCGTCTACAATCATACTGCTGAAGGAAATGAGCTTGGCCCCACCCTTTCATTCAAGGGTATCGACAATTTCTCATACTATCGCACCCTCCCGGGACAGGCGCGCTACTACATAAACGACACCGGCACCGGCAATACCGTCAACACCTCCCATCCGCGCGTTCTGCAAATGGTGACGGACTCGCTTCGATATTGGGCTCAGAGCATGCATGTCGACGGTTTTCGCTTCGACCTTGGAACGATTCTGGGGCGGGAACCGAAGGGCTTCGACCAGCGCAGCGGCTTTTTTGACGCCATCGGGCAGGACCCGATTCTTGCTAAAATGAAGCTCGTGGGAGAACCATGGGATATCGGCCCTGGCGGCTACCAGGTCGGCGGATTTCCTCCCGGATGGGCGGAGTGGAACGATAAGTACCGCGATACTCTTCGCGACTACTGGAAAGATGAGGACGGGACGATGCAGGAGTTCGCCGCTCGTATCTTGGGATCGGGCGACATCTATGATTTGCGCGGCCGCCGACCCTGGGCGAGCGTCAATTTCATCACTGCCCATGATGGTTTTACACTCAATGATCTCGTTTCCTATAATGAAAAGCATAACGAGGCGAACGGCGAAGACAACCAGGATGGCCATGACGACAATAGAAGCTTCAATTACGGGGCTGAAGGCCCGACTGACGACGAAGCTATCAATGCGGCTCGTGACCGGCAAAAAAGAAACTTCCTGGCAAGCCTCTTCCTTTCTCACGGTACACCCATGCTGCTTGCTGGCGACGAATTCGGGCGCAGCCAAATGGGCAATAACAATGGATACTGCCAGGACAGCGATCTGAGTTGGGTCCATTGGGACAACCTGCCACCAAGCGCCGAACAGCTTCGGGAATTTACCAGGCGCCTGATCGCGCTTCGCCAGGAACACTCAATCTTCAGGCGAGGAAGCTGGCGAGACGGCATGCATCTCACCTGGCTTAATCCGACCGGAGGTGTACAAAGTGAGGAGCACTGGTCGGATCCGGGCAGTACAACAATTGGCCTGAGGTTGTCGCAACCCAACGGCTCCGCAGACGAAATGACAGACGTTTTGCTGCTGTTTAACCCACACGATGGCGACGTTCCCTTCTCACTTCCCGACGACACGGCGTGGACGTTGCTTGTGTCGACGGCAGATCCGACCGCCAAAGAGGGATCCATTACCGCCGAGGAATACAAGCTGCCCTCTCGCAGCCTGGTCCTCTTGCGGGCGGGACAATAGCTGGCCGGACGCACTGGCATCTTAACGCGCAAGGAGGACGACCTTGAGCAACTTTACCTTCGGTCCCGTTCCAACCAAGAACGGTACGCAGTTTCGGCTATGGGCGCCTTTCAAGAGCAATGTAAAGCTTAGGCTTCATGGGAAGGGCGAGTATCCAATGGCGCGGTCGCCGACAGGCTGGCACCAGTACACGGCCCCGGGTGCGCGACCGGGCTCTCGTTATAGTTTTGTTCTGGATGACGGTCTCGTCGTGCCAGACCCCGCGTCGAGGTATCAGCCAAATGACGTTCACGGGCCAAGCGAGGTCGTTGATCTCAGCGGTTTTCGCTGGAAGAAGCACGATTGGAAAGGCCGACCCTGGGAAGAGATTGTCATCTATGAACTACACCTTGGCGCCTTCACAAAGGCTGGAGGATATGTCGCGGCTCTCGATCGCCTGGATCATCTCAAGCGGCTTGGCGTGACAGCCATCCAGATCATGCCAATAGCAGACTTTCCAGGCCGGTGGGGATGGGGTTATGACGGCGTGCTTCCCTACGCGCCCGATAGCTCTTACGGCCGGCCTGAACAACTGCAGATGCTTGTCGACGCGGCGCATGAGCGCAATATTTGCGTCTTCCTCGACGTTGTTTACAATCATTTCGGCCCTGACGGCAATTACATGGCTGCCTATGCCCCTCTTTTCACCGATAGCCATAAGACACCCTGGGGAAACGGCATCAACTATGATGACACAAGCAGCAGTCACGTGCGCCAGTTCATCATTGAGAACGCTGTTTACTGGATATCCGAGTTTAAACTGGATGGACTTCGTCTTGACGCAGTTCACGCAATTCATGATCGCAGCGCAAGCCATGTCCTACACGACCTTGCCGAGCGGCTCGCGAAAGCCGCCGGTGACAGAATGGTCCACCTTATCCTCGAGAACGAAGACAACGACAGCAGTCTTCTGACACGAGACACCAGGGGAAATGTCAATCTTTTTACCGCTCAATGGAACGACGACCTCCACCACGCTCTTCATGTCAAAGCAACGCGCGAAACATTCGGATACTACGCCGACTATGATGACGATAGGGCTGTCGGCAGAGCACTTGCAGAGGGTTTTGTCTTTCAGGGCCAAAAAATGCCGTATCGAGGCAAGGAACGTGGCAAGCCCAGTGCTGCTCTTCCTCCGACGGCGTTCGTGTCTTTCATCCAAAATCACGATCAAATCGGAAACAGGGCGCTGGGAGACCGCGCGCTAGCGTCCCTCCCGGTTGATATACGGCGAGCTGTTGCGGCTACTTACATGCTGTCACCGCAAATACCGATGCTCTTTATGGGAGAGGAATGGAATGCCAGCGAACCGTTCCCCTACTTTTGCGATTTCGAGGCGGATCTAAATGAAAAGGTGCGGCAAGGACGGCGCGAGGAACTCGCCCGACTTCCAGGGTTCGATACCGACGAGCTACCTGATCCCACCTCCCAAGCGACGTTCGAAGCGGCTAAACTCGACTGGACGCGCCTCGTGGAAACGTCGGCCGCCGAAAACCTTGCTTTCTACCAAAGCCTATTAGCCGTCAGGCGAGCGCGCATCATACCCTTGCTTAGAAAGATTGGGGCCCACAGTGGCTCCTTTATGAGCAGCGAGGAGGGGTTGGTTACGGTGACCTGGCGCCTTACCGATAACCGACACCTTCGCCTGGACTGCAATCTTTCGGACGGGACAATTCATACCGAAAGCGAGGAGCAAGGCGAAAGCATATTCCGGCTAGGCTTGATCTCTACGGGATCGATGGGACCCTGGTCGGTTTCATGGAGGATCTTGTCTTGATAATTCCAACGGGTACCTACCGACTACAGTTTCGCCAAGGCATGACTTTCGAACGGGCCGAAGGCCTTATCCCCTACCTTCGGGACCTTGGCGTCAGCCATTTGTATGCCTCCCCGATCATGACCGCGGTCGAAGGGTCGTCCCACGGCTATGACGTCACCAACTGTAACGAAATCGACCCCGCCTTGGGTGGCCGCACCGGCTTCGACCAGCTCTGCCGCAAGCTCGCCGAGGCCGGGCTGTCTTTGGTCGTCGACATTGTCCCGAATCACATGGCCGCGTCGACCGAGAATCCATGGTGGGCGGACGTCTTGAAGTTCGGAACGAGGAGTTCCTTTGCAACGTATTTCGATATTGATTGGAGTGAAAAGCTCACACTGCCTATCTTAGGCAAGCCATTCCTCGATGCAGTACAATCGGGCGAAATTCGCCTCATCCGGGATGAGCACGGCAATCCGAGCCTCTCCTACTTCGATACCATCCTTCCGCTTGCGCCAGGGTCAATTGATACCATTCCCGATCCGGAATCCATCTCGGGACTTGACGCCGTTCACAACCGCCAGCATTGGCAGCTCACCAACTGGAAGACGGCGTCTCGCCATCTCAGCTACCGCCGATTCTTCGAAGTTACCGGGCTGGTGGGCCTAAAGGTTGAAGAACCAGATGTTTTTGAGCAAAGCCACCGCCTCATCCTGGAACTCGTCGCCACCGGGCAGGTCCAAGGCATTCGTCTCGACCATATTGACGGTCTGGCTGATCCAGCAGGCTATCTCGCGAGACTGCGTCAGGCGGTCGGACCCGATGTGTATGTCGTAGCCGAGAAGATCCTCGGGCCAGGAGAGCAGATCCCCACCGAGTGGCCCATCCAGGGTACAACGGGCTATGAATTTATTACGGCCCTGTCCAATCTTTTCGTTGAACCGCGCGGATTTAGGATACTCCAATCCCGCTACCAGGAACTGAGCGCCCATTCGAGAGGTTTCGAGGACGAACTGCGCGCTGCAAAGGCGCTTATGATCGACCGAAACTTCGAAGGAGAAAAGAACGCTCTTGTCCGCATAGCTATGAAAGCATCGCATGGATTCGACCAAAAAAGTGTCGCTCGTGCAATCCGTGAGCTCCTAATCGCGTTTCCGGTTTACCGTACGTACGGCCAAGTTGGATCGTTGAACGCCGGCGACGCGACGATTCTGCGGCATGCAGTGGACAAGGCAAAGGTCCATTGCGACCCTCCGCAGGCCTTGGAGTGGCTCGCGGCTGTGCTGGAAGACGGGTCACAGGTTGAGCTGCGAAAGCGCTTCCAGCAACTGAGCGGTCCTATCATGGCCAAGGCAATGGAGGACACGCTCTTCTACCGCCACAATGCTAGTCTCGCGCTGAACGAAGTCGGAGGAGAGCCAAATCAGCCACCTGGAGGTCTTGACACCTTCCACGCCCTTATGGAGGCACGACTTCAAAGCCAGCCCAATGGACTGTCCGCGACGTCGACCCACGATACCAAGCGGGGTGAGGATGCCCGCGCTCGTCTATATGCGCTGAGCGAGGCGCCTGATGCGTGGTGTGAAGGGCTGAAGCGATGGAGCTCCATGAACCGGAAATTCAAGAGTGACGAGATCCCGGACCGAGAGCTGGAATGGATGCTCTACCAGGCTCTGGCGGGCTGCTGGCCGTGTGAGACACCATCAACGGACAAATTGGTGGATCGCTTTGTCGCGTATACGCAAAAGGCGCTTCGTGAGGCCAAGCTCTCGACGAATTGGAATGATCCCGACACCGTGTACGAGGATGCAGTCAAGAAATACGCGTCAGGGTTGAGCGGCCAGTCCCCTGAGTTTGCGAAGGATTTCAATGTAGTACTTCGTCCACTGATCGCCGCCGGTCACGTCAATAGTCTGTCGCAAACGCTGATAAAACTGACCGCACCAGGGATTCCGGACATCTATCAGGGCTCGGAACTAGGCGACTTCAGCCTGGTCGACCCCGACAACCGGCGACCGCTTGACATGCTGCGCCTGAAGTCAGCGCTCGACCGGCAGAAGTGGGAGCTGGAATTTGGCAATTTGAAACAACGTATCGTTCAAGTGGGACTGCGTCTGCGCCAGCAGTACCCTGACCTTTTTGGTCGGGGACGCTATTTGCCGCTTGCAGCCATGGGGAGAAGAAGCGGTCACGTCATAGCCTTTGCTCGGCTTGATCCAGGCGGTAACTTCGCTGTTACCGTTGCCTCCCGGTTCATGCTGGGCCAGATCGCAACCGGATCATACGCCGCCCCCAGCGATTTCTGGGACGACACCGCCCTTTCGCTTCCCCGGGGCCTTGATCATCCTGTTTGCGATATTATAGCCAGCCGCGCGCTGGACCCAGACCGGCTGATGGTCTCTGACGTACTGGCCTCGGGTCCAGTTGCTCTGATCGTCCGCGGTGGCACTCCAAAACCCTAGCAGGTAGAAATCACGAGACGAAAGAACTGCGAGGCGACGACTTCTATGGGTCATCATGGCGCCGCCTGATAGCCTTCCTCAGGATGGCAAGGTTTCGCCTCTCCTCGAGGGCCAGGCTTGCGTAACCTACCAACGCGAAAAGAAGCAGTCTTGCGCTGGGAATGAGAATCAACAGCAATCCAAGGATAATTAAGGTCGTCATTGACAACTCCCGTCTTGACGAAAGCAGAACATCAGACCCTGCCGAAAGTTTCCAACACGCGCAGTTTTTGGCCCCTTGATTCAAGCTGCCCCCGTCTCTGTGAAGTTACACGACTGCCTCACCGAGCGTGTCGGCGACATAAGCGCCCCGAGACCCCATAGGCAGCGGGGGTCCGGTTGTGGTGTCCTCAGCTGTTTGATGTTCCAACTCCGCGTTCAGCTCACCGCCAACAATAAGAATGACGATCGAAAGCCATGTCCACACTAGAAACCCGATCAGAGCTCCCAGCGTGCCGTAGGTCGCACTGTAGTTTGCGAAGTGATTGAGATAGAAAGAGAAACCGACAGACATTGCAAACCACGACAGGGTAACGACGACAGCGCCCCACGTCATCCACCGAAGCTTTGCCGGTTCCCGGCTTGGTCCGAAGCGATAGACTGCAGTGGTTGCCAAACCGGCCACGAGAAGGAGAAGCGGCCACCGAAGTAAAAGTGCGAGATGTTCCTTGAACTGATCCAGCCAGAGATAGGAAAGTGCAACAGGCATAATCGCAACCAGTCCTATCATGACTGCAGCAGCCAACATTGCGCATATTGTGAAACATAGGCCAAGAGCGTTAAGTTTGATAAGGCCCCGTTTTTCCTTCTCTTCGTAAGCAACGTTCATGGCGTCGAATATAGCCAGCGTGGCGCTATGAGTGCTCCATAGGGCAACCGCCAAGCCGACAAAAAAGGTAACTCCAAGCGTGGAGCTGCGCGTCTCCACAAGGCTTTTTATCCGCTCGGCGAGAAGATCGAAAGCGCCCGGGGGCAAAAGGCCTGAGAGCTCGCGCAGATGATCGGCCATGGTTGCAGGGTCTGCAATCAATCCATAGATCGCGACAAGAGCCGCAAGAGCAGGAAAGAGTGCAAGGAGGAGATAGAAAGTCACGCCACCGGCAATCAGTGTAACACGATCGTCGAGAACCTCATGGAACAATCGATAGCCGACATCGCGAAGCCCCTTCCAAGGAATTGCCTCGGGGACGGTAGCATTTCTCCCCCGTTCTTTATCGTCGTAGGTGGTCGAGTAGGCGCGATCATCAGCGTTTCTGCGCGAACCAAGCGCTACCAAGCCGAGTGCGCCCATATACAAGACCATGAGGGCAGTTGCATTCGTTCTCATTGGAAAGGCCTCGATCGCAGGTGTTAAACTGAAATCATAACGCCTATAGCAGCAAAAGGATGCAACGCGGCGGAACGTTCACCCTTTGCAGCGAACGGCCGAGATGGGCGTTGCAAGCAATGGTTAAGCTTCTTGAAGCGCCTCAATGTGTGGATGCAGATGTAGGAGAGTTAACGAGGACCGCCGCGGGTCCGGGATATCTGGAGATTAATTCAGCTACCAGTTCATCCTCGGTAAGGTGCCCTAAGTTGAACAGGTCGATTGCCGCACTGCAGAGCACTTCTGATGCTCTTTCGTCCGGTTTGACGTCAAAATATTTGTACCAACCCTGAACCGAGCGGGACAACATCACCATGTCAGAATCCTTAATGCTTCTGCCAAACATCGCCCAAACCCTTTAAATGACCATCGCAATCCTATCCGCCTTATATTAGACGTCAATAAATAACCTCTGTACAGTAAGGTACTTCCAGAAGAGCACGTATGTTAGAGGACGAATCCATAGACACCTTACCTCCGGCGAGCGCAGGTCCGTTCGGGAACAATCGCTGTGCGTTACGGTTAGACGGTCGATCAGTAGCAGGAGACAGGGCGGTCTTACCTTGGGGGGCTTTCGTTGAGAACTAGGGATCGGAACGACGCGCAGTCTTACCTGAAACTGCTGGCAGGAAAGCGAATTCTCATTGTTGAGGATGAGTTCTTCATCGCCGACGAGACACGCAAAGCGCTCGAGGCTGCCGGAGCCTACGTCATAGGACCGGCTCCATCTGTTGATATTGGCATGTCCATGATCGACGACGAGCAAATCGACGCGGCAATTTTAGACATCAGGCTGGAAGGCGAAACGGTTTTTCCGATCGCAGACCGTTTGCACAACGAGTCCGTCCCTTTCGTGTTCGCGACTGCCTATATTGATGCAAACATACCCGAAAAGTTCGGCGGGTACCATCTGTGCGAAAAGCCAACGGCGTTAGCAGAGATCGCTGCTGCCCTCTTCCTGCCCTCGAGAAAATTTCAATAGCGACGGTGCGATACCGTACGGTATCAAACTTCTCGGAACTTAACCGTTCAGCAACGCTTTTCCTCGCATGCGATTTGCGGGGACGAGATGATGACCGCAGGAAAATCAGCCGGATCGATAAATAGACAGATTGTCGAGGTAATCCCGGCTCTACGGGCCTTCGCCCGGACGTTTTATCAAAATCAGAACGACGCTGACGATTTGGTCCAGGAGACTCTTGTGCGGGCCCTGGCCCATCTTCACCATTTTCAGGAGGGTACGAGGCTCAAATCCTGGATGTTCACGATTATGCGAAACACGTTCTGCACGCGGTACCGGATAGCGCGCCGCGAAGCGGTGGGCACGGCCGAATGCATATCCTCACATGAGAGTGTACAGCCGGAACAGGAATGGAGGCTACGCGGCCACGAACTGGAAACTGCTTGCTCAAACCTACCTGAGAAGTACCGATCGGCGTTCGAGTTCATTTTCATCGATGGCCGCAGCTATGAAGAGGCTGCCGAGCACTTCCACTGTCCAATCGGTACGATCAAGAGCCGGGTTAACCGCGCGCGTCGCCATCTGATGATGGAACTGCAATAGTGCTTCCTTACTTCGGCGTCTAACTGACCACTGCGAACAAAGTCGATATCTGCGACGCCAACTGTTGCTGCGTGTAGGGCTTGCTCAACCGGGGCAGATTGATCCCAGCTCCCGGAGGGAGATCCGCATACCCTGTCGCTACCACTATCGGGAGCCCCGGACGGATCACAAGAATCTCTCTTGCGAGTTCGGCTCCGTTCATCTGAGGCATCGAATAGTCAGTTATCATTAGGTCGATCTTAACGTCGGATCTAGCGACAGCCAGCGCGTCGGACGGGGAATTCGCCTCGATGGGCATATGTCCGAGATCCTCAAGCATGTCGACCGTGCTCATCGCGATAAGCGCATCATCGTCGACGACGAGGATGGAAAGTGGCGTCGATGTTTTACAAGACTCCTGGCTCGGTGCCATAATAACCTCTTTGACTGTAACGCTGGTAGCAGGTAGCCAGAACTCTGCCGAAGTCCCCTCTCCCAGCTTGCTTGAAAGCCTGAGAGCGCCCCCCAGTTGCAACGCCAGACCATGTATCATGGAAAGTCCGAGGCCTGTTCCTTTTCCAAGTTCCTTCGTCGAGAAGAAGGGGTCGACCGCTCTTTGCAGCGTCGCCTCGTCCATACCCGTTCCAGAATCGCTGACGCTAAGACACACGTAGCATCCAGCCGGAAGTTCGTCGGCCGGGCGATAGTCCTCAAAGGAACGAAGACCTATAACCACAGTGCCGCCCTCTGGCATGGCATCGCGAGCGTTTACAGCCAGATTGAGGAGCGCAAGCTCCACCTGATTGGCATCTGCGAGAACAGGCGGGACAGTCCCCTCAAACTCAGTCCTGATATCGATGGTGGATCCTACAGAGCGCTTGAGAAGGTCGAGCATACCATCAACGAGAGCGGCAAGGTCAACTGGCCGCACTTCGAGTTCCTGCTGCCTTGCGAAAGCAAGAAGCCTTTGAGTCAGGGATGCCCCTCTTCGTGCACCGTCCATCGCACCGCGAATAAGCCGGACTGTCTTTGGATCTGAATCCACACGCTTTTCGGCGAGTTCCAGGTTGCCAAGAACAGCCATCAGCAAGTTGTTGAAGTCATGCGCGACGCCGCCGGTCAGTTGTCCGAGCGCCTCCAGCTTCTGCGATTGGCGCATCCGTTCCTCAGCCTTGGCGCGCTGCTCCGTTTCAGCAAGGAGCCGTTCGTGCGCCTCCCTCAGATCGCGCGTCCGTTCCTCAACCCGCTGCTCGAGCAAATCGTTTTCTGCCCTTAGCCGCTCTTCCAACACCTTCCGGGATGTAACATCCGAGGAAACGCCAACTATTCTTGCCGGCCGACCGTCGCGTTCGCGCACGAGTCTGCCGCGCATCTCAGCCCAATGCGGTGTCCCATCAGGCCATCGGTGCCTAAACTCGATCTCGAAGTCCAAACCGGAGGCCATAGTGTGGGCTACCGCGTCTTCCATGCGTTGGCGATCATCAAGTAGTATCCCCTCAACAAGGGAATGATAGCTCAGCTCGTCCTGAGGTTTTCGTCCAAACAACGCCTTGCAGACGTCAGAGGCGACAAGTGCAAACCCTGCAAGCTCGAGCTCCCAAGCGCCCAACCGACCGGCCAATAGGGCCGTTCGGAGACGAAGCTCGCTCTCGTTGAGCTCTTCAATGCTGGTCCGTGCCTCGTATTGTCGCAACCGTCCGCGGCGAGCCGTCTCAACGACGCTTACAAAAGTTGTCGGATGGAAGGGACGCTCGAGAAACGAGACGTTGCCAAGCAGCCTTACCAGTCTATCGGCGGTGGGATTCCGCTCCAAGCCCATGCTGCGCCGGGTCAGCACTATGAATGGAAGATCGGACCAGGATGGCTGGGTAGATGTCCAATCGTGGACTGGCCGCATATCATCAAGGCGAAGGCTCTCTTCGGTCACGATCGCGAAAAGCGTCACGTCCGACAATAGCTTTACGAATTCGTCTATGCTCGTTGCAGTTCGTGTTTCTATCCCCACCTCGGCAAGTAGAGTTTTTGCAACGTCAGCGTCACGTCCACCAGGCGTGTAGACCAATGCGAAGGGTATAGTTTCAGGAATTTTGTTTGCCCTCCTGCTCGTCGAGCAGCGGCTTGGCCTGCCCTAGAAATGTCGGAACCCCACGTAGAACGCCTTGGAATTCTCTCAACGGACCGCCGAGGCGAAGACCGGCACCCGAGATGGTGTACTCTCGGATCGTATCCTCGTGCGCACCGGTTCTCTTCTTGATCACGGACACAGCTCGCCGAACCTTCCCAAACGCTTCAAAATAACGCAACAGGAGAACAGTATCAGCAAGATAGGTTACGTCGACCGGTGCCTTCATGTCGCCGACCAGCCCATGCTGAGCGACCGTCAGGAACGTGCTGGCTCCCTGCCGGTTTAGGTACTGCAGTAGCTCGTGTATGTGCAGGACGAGGGAGTTTTCCTCCGGCATAGCCGCCTGGTAGCCGTTGACACTGTCTATGAAGACCGTCTTTGCCTGCGCGAAATCCACCCTTTCTCGAACGCGGTGCGCAAACTCACCTGGCGAGAGCTCTGCGGCATCGACCTGCTCTATGTGTAGCACGCCCGCTTCCCGCATGTCCTCAAGATCGATCCCAAGAGGCTTCAGGCGATTGAAGAGCAGACCTAGCTCCTCATCAAACACGAAAACCGCCGCCTTCTCTCCACGTTTGATGGCCGAGTCGACGAAGTTCATTCCAAAGAGGCTCTTGCCTGTTCCAGCAGGGCCGAGAATGAGGGTGCTTGAACCTTTTTCGATCCCTCCCCCTAAAAGCGCGTCAAGCTCCGAGTTGCCACTTCCGACGGCTTGTCGATCGAACTCGGAGCGATGCTCGACTGCGCGAAGGCGGGGAAAAACCGACACTCCGCCTGTTCGTATGGCGAAATCGTGATAGCCGCCGCGAAACGCTTGGCCGCGATATTTAATAACTCGCAAACGCCGTCGCTCCGCACCATAATCCGGTGCCAGCTCCTCTAGTCGCACAACCCCATGAACAACACTGTGGACTGTCTTATCCAGCACATCTGCCGTCAAATCGTCCAATAGCAGCACCGTCGCACCCTGATGAGCAAAATAATGCTTCAGCGCAAGAATCTGGCGCCTGTAACGCAATGACCCCTGAGCGAGCAACCTTATTTCAGAAAGGCTGTCGAGCACGACGCGGTCAGGCCTGACTTGTTCGAACATCTCGAAGATCATCTTTGTGGTTTCGCCGAGCTCGAGATCCGCCGAATAAAGAAGACTTTGTTGATGCGCGTCATCGAGAATACTTTCGGGGGGAACGAGTTCGAAGACTTTAATCGTCTCATCGATGGTCAGCCCATGAGAACCAGCCCCCTGCCGCAGCTCATGCTCCGTTTCCGACAGTGTAATGTATAGCCCCCTTTCCCCCTGCCGAGCTCCTTGCAAAAGAAACTGTAGTGCAATTGTCGTCTTGCCAGTTCCGGGACTTCCTTCAAGCAGGAAGACGTGGCCCCTTGAGAGCCCGCCGCCCAAAATTTCGTCGAGACCTTCGATACCAGTCTCGGCTTTATATTCAGCTGCCGTCACCATTATCCCTCGTCTTTTGCTCGTTTTTTAGATTTAGTGTCGATTGAGCAGAAGAAAAGCAGGCTCCCCAAGGAAGTTCTGCCGAAGCGCGAAGACGTGCGCTCTCGAAGTGATCGATGACGTTTCGGTTCGTCTCGACGAACCCTCAAACATCCTTACATGCATCAGCTCAAACTGCTGTTACCGCGTGACAGATGTGTGGCTGGAACTGTGGGTCGACCTCCCTTTCGAGGGGGGCGCGTGGCCAGTCAGTCAGGGCCTCGCCCCACCGAGGCGCTGCCTAGAGAATATCCAACGCGTCCGACTTGGAGGAGTGTCGACACCTGGCGAAGGGGCATCAAACCGGGCCGCCGGCCATGAGGGCTTGGCGATCCACGTCGTCGTCACGAGCTCCTCGTGCGGAGCATCGTTCAAATTCTGGAAGAGATCGAGTATCTTCTGCTCGTGCCCTCGATGGACTTTCAGTGTTGAAAAGACGCTTTCGCGCGGCCGAACAATCGGTTCCTCATCAGGTTGGTATGAATGGGTGCCAATTGCCGATGTTCTCCTCATATCGATTATCCCGAGATAGAATTGCTCAAACAGGGGGCATCTGGAACGCGAGTTGCAGATGATCACCAAGCCCTTTGCTGGATGCGCCTGCCCGGAATCTGGCCAGAAGGCATGGAAATTCTGCGACTCTGCACGCGGCTTACACTGAGCAAGCTTTTATACTCGCAATTCGGCGTCGTCCCCGGGATTGTCAGCGTGCGCAATCGGACAGGCCTAGAGAACTATGCAGGCGATGCCTACGGTGAGCCAGAGCGCCAGTATCGCCGACTGATTGACACGGGAAAAAGACATGCCCACGATTATCTCACCGCCGTCGAAGTGCCTGTATAAGGTGCGAGTGGGAGCGGAGCGCCCTGAATGCCGCTGAGTGACCTTCAGTAGTAAGCATTTGCAGATATAGGCGCGCCGCGTCATATCAAACCACCCCTATCACCCTATGCTCACGGACGCCTCAAGCCTTTCATTTCGCTCTTGCTTCGACGGCCACCGATCCCCCCGTAACGGTAAGTTCAAGGCCTGGCCACTCCCCACCGCCATCCATGGAAATCGCCCCGGAAACATGTCGGCGATTGTAGCAGACGCCTGAGCTGTGATGACGGGATGGTATCGCCAACCTTGTGGAACAGTGAGCATGGCGAAAGGGATCGAACGCGTGGCTTGAAGCGCCACTCCCATCCAGGCCCATACAAAACCAGAATGGCCTTGGCGCCTGCTCCACGGTGCCAAGTGATCTGCTCAGATGCCGGAAGCTTTGCACCTGAAACAGCTCTTGATACGTGTAACGGCGCCGCAAGACCTGCCAACGCCTGGAACATCTGCAAGCGTTGGCGGTTTGCGGTTAGCGGGCAAACAGGCGGAGGTACTAATGGTAGTGAAGCAGGATACCGGTCTAGAAGACGCGACTGACGACGCACGGGCCGAAGACACCCCTCGATCGGAAAGGCAGCGCCAAGAGCTCGCGGAAAATGCCATTTCCCAATCCTTCGGTCATGTGAAGGCCGAACGGGACCGGATCCGGCACCTCGCTTATCATTTCTGGGAAGAGGAGGGCCGCCCGCACGACAGGCACAACGAGCACTGGCTTCGAGCAGAACAAGAACTGGCCAAACAGACCAAGCAGTCGTTTGATGCTTGAGGCCTACTACTGAAAGATCCGGATCCTGTCGCGCCTTCTCTCACGCCTGCGGGACGCCCGTGCGAGTGCTTTCGAAACTTGCTCCGGAGTAAATGGCTTTGTAACCACATCGCAGGCGCCCTCAATTCCCGGACCAAGTTTTTCGGGCATTCCCGTGATATAGATGACTTCCAGTCCAAATCGGTCAATCAGCTTGCGTCCAAGTGCAGGCCCGGTCGGCCCATCCGCAAGCCGCAGATCAACCAACGCAATATCTGCCTTGGGGGCATAAGCAAGAGCCTGCTCCATGGTAGAAAGGGGGCCGACACTGCGGTGCCCCTCTCCTTCGGCGATGGATTGCAAATCCATCGCGATTAGGTATTCGTCTTCGACGATCATGACGTTCATTCTCTCCTCCGCAAAAGGTTATGTAGATCAGAATCTTCGAAAGACTCGCTGACTCAGTCGACTTATCCTCCTCGCCTTCGAAAGGAAGGTGACAGGTGATGGGTCACGCTAGTCTGTCAATAAGATCGAGGACGTAGGGGAGGCTTACTGGCGCCTTGGAACGCATGGTAACCTTTCCTGCTTTATTCACGAGAACGGCTTCAAACTCCTCCTGTGATGGGCCGTCCAGTTCGGACCGGAGCTCATCAGCACTTATATCGACAATTGTTTCCAGGCTGGAGAAAACGCCTCCACCGGCTACGCGTAACAGAGCAATACCGTGCGTCTCGAGCGCAACCTGCTGATTTGTCAATAACCGCTCCTGCTCTTCCGGTCGCTGATCGGCTGATCCTCCAAACACCACCAGAACATGACACTTGTGACGGAAGGAGCGAAGGCTCGGGGGCCCCTCGGTCGGCTCTTGAGGGACGCCAACAATTTCGCTTAGTAGTGATTTCAGCATGGCATTTCCCGTGTGGTCGGCGATTCCGTTTCGCACGAAGAGAAACCTTGAGGGACCGGCAAAGTTCCCGTCATAGCGTTCTTCTCTGAAGACCCTCGGATCTATGAGCTGCCAGTTTGACGTTGCTCACTATCATTACGGTAAAGCTCGTCTATGTCGCCTGACTTCACCGGCCTGGAAAGCAAATAGCCCTGTAATTCGTCACACCCCAGTTCCCGCAACCAAGCGCGTTGCTCGTCAGTCTCGATACCTTCGGCGGTCGTTTTCATGCCCTGAGCATGGGCGAGATGAATAATTGCCTGAACAATGGCCTCGTTGTTCGACAAGTCGGGTGATCCGCTGACAAAGCATCGGTCAATCTTGATGCGGTCGACCGCTACTTGCTGGAGGCGGCCAAAAGACGAAAATCCAGTGCCGAAGTCGTCAAGCGCGAACCGAACACCAAGCCTTCTCAAAGAATCAATATTGCGCTGGCAAGCCTGCTCATTTTCTAAAACGGTACTTTCTGTGATCTCGATTTCCAGTCTCGCAGGATTGAAGCTCGCACGTTCGAGCGCCGACGTGACGCGTAAAGCATATCCCGGGTCGCGCAACTCAAGGGCAGACGCGTTAACGGCGAGGGAGAGAGCCGGCCAACGGCTGGCTGCTGCAAGTGCCGTTGCCAGAACTAGTTCCCCGAGTTGCCCGATAATGCCCGCCTCCTCCGCAATGCCAATAAAAACATCGGGTTGCACAAACCCTTTTGTGGGATGGCGCCATCGGGTGAGCGCTTCCACCCCTATAAGACCGCCATCGGCGGCGGAAAAAATAGGCTGGTAATGAACCTCGATCTGGTCTCTCGACTTGAGGGCCGAACGCAGGTCGTACTCAAGCTCCCGTCGAGACTTGATCATTTCATCCATCTGAGAGCCAAAAATCGCATACCGATTTCGACCCGCTGCTTTCGCTTGATACAAAGCAATGTCGGCACGTCTCAAAACGTCCAACGTATCCGCAGCACCTGCGGAAAAGGCTACACCGATGCTCAACCCGATCACGATGGGCTGACCTTCGATCGTGAAAGGTTGGCGGATTGCGGAGATCAGCTTTTCTGCGAGCATTTCAATAGCCGTTGGCGTACACGGCGCAACGAGAATTGTGAATTCGTCGCCTCCTATGCGAGCGACCGTAACACCGCTTCCCGCCGTAGTTTTGAGGCGAGCGGCGACCTCGCGGATTAGCTGGTCGCCGATGGCGTGTCCCAATGTATCGTTGACCTTCTTGAAACGGTCGAGGTCGAGAAATAGTACGGCGCCTTCCGACCGAGCAAGTGTTCGTGCAACAATGGCATCAAAAGAGGCTCGGTTAGGGAGCCCGCTTAAGGCATCATGGTGCGCAAGGTGCATCAACCTGCCCTGACTCTCCTTCAGGCGGCGGGAACGGCGTTGCAAGGCAAGGACGAGACCGGCGGTGCCAACCAAAATGATTACGCCTCCAACCATCAAGGCGGGTTCGGTTGCGCGCAGGGCCGCCCTGCCTGGCGTGAAGGGGGCCCAGCTAAAGAAGCCAATCACATCGCCGGACTTTGACGTCACAGGCAGATAGCGCCGCCCCGGATCGTCCTCGCGATGCCACTCAAACCTCATATCAGTGAGCAAGTATTCACGCCCCATTGCGTCCGCAAAATCGCCGTCGAGATAACGAAGAGCGATGTGGATATATTGCGTGTCTGACCCTAAAGACAGTTGGCCGCTGTCGGAGACGATAGGTTTTATGCTCAAGATTGCAGGGCGCCCATTGATGCGAACGATGTCGGCTTCCCCGATACTCAAGGTGTGATCGTCCGTGCCTGTCGTGTCTCCCTCTGCGAGCCGCCTGCGCAGACTCTCAACCAACTTCGTCGCGGCGTCAGATACCCCACGGTATGCCTTCAGTTCGTCAGACTCATCATCTGAAAAACCGTAGATCAGTTGTCCATCAGGAGCGACGACAAAAGCGCCGTTATGGCCAAAATAGGAATGCATCCATCGCCCAAGATTGGCGTCGATCCACTCCTTGTCATGCTGGGCAACCTTTCTTACGGCGTCGTCCCATACCGTCGCACTCTCCTGATCATGCGCCACCGCATCTTTTGATTTACTAACGACAAGCTCAACAAGTCTGTCCTGCCGATGAACAGCCGAGAGATCTGATTGATTGGTTGCCCATATCATCGTCGCGTAGATGGTGCCGATGATGAGTGACGCGCAGAGAAGGGAAAGCGCCAGACTAAAAGCGAGCGAGGACTTCTTCAGGGGCATTGCAGATCCATTTCGGTGTTTCCAACGATGAGTGTATTGCCCTGCCCATTAAGATTGTGAAAATGTTCGAATGTACGCTTTCGTACCACTCTTGCTGCTCGTTCCTCCTCAACTTTCAAAAGCCCTCGAGAAAAGTAGGCGCCATGCTTCTTGTCCAACCAGCTGTGGCTTCGCCTCACCCGGGGCTAATATAGCACAACTTTGGCTATGTAGCGGCGGGCACACCAGTGACCGCGGGTTTGAAGCAAAGCTCGCCAACAATCATTGGGTTGGGTCCAAGGCGTGCGGCGAGGGCTGGCCCTCTACCCGATCCTCGTGCCACGACGGAAACGATCCTAACGCGACGACCGTCGCTATTGCAGCCAGAACCGCCGCCACGAACACATAGCGCATTTTCATTGTAGTTTCTCGCGTTGTACCAGATCGAACCAAAGGAGGCGAGAACCTCCACTGGGCCAAAAGTTTCCTTGGGAAAGAGAAGAAACGGCTGTCGATTCAACCCGGTTCTTTCCGCCGACAACTGTCTAGTCCCGGTCCAATTGTTTCGGATGCGTTTGATGGCGTGGCTGCCTGATCGCCGCTTGGCGCGCGGTAGGTGCTCTCGTCAATGATGCGAGCACCACGCTGTCGCGTAATATAACGCCAGATCCATTGGATGCTCACAAGCAGGCGTTTCTCGAGATTTATTAAAAGATAGACGTGAATGAAAGCCCACAGTATCCAAGCAAACCGCCCCTTCAACGTCCAGCTGCCGAAGTCGAAAACAGCAGCGTTGCGGCCAATCACGGCCGTATTGCCTCGATTTCGAAATTCGAACTTTTTCGTTACAGTTCCCTTGCGCAGCAGCCTTCCAAGATAAGTGCCCTGTTGCTTGGCGACCTGGGCCAGCCCTGGCAGCAAGTTACCGTCCAAGCCTCTCATCGCGGCCGTGTCTCCTAATGAGTAGATATCGGTGAATCCCTGGACGCGGAGGCAGTCGTTTACCGGAATGCGTCCGCCTGCCACTCCCTCCAAACCGAGCCACCGGTGTGCTTCAGATGCCTTCACACCGGCGCCCCAAACGATCGATGCTGCGGGAATGAATTCGCCATCTATCATCGCGCCTTCACTATTGATGTCGACAACGCGTGAACCGGTGCGGACCTCGACGCCAATCCTTTCCAGATAACCTGAGGCATACGCCGATAGGTGGTCGGGAAACGCGGCCAGGATGCGAGGACCAGCCTCCACAAGAAGCACCCTTAGATGGTCGGGTTGCAGATTCCTGAAATCTCGGCTGATCATGAAACGGCCAAGTTCAGAGATTGCACCAGCCATTTCGACCCCTGTTGGACCACCGCCGATAACAATGCTTGTCAGCAAAGCTTGTTTTTCGGAGGGTCTGGTCGCTCGTTCCGCCCGCTCGAATCCGAGAAGCAACCGGTGCCGGATTTCGCGCGCCTCGTGAATTGTCTTCAGCCCCGGCGCAACAGCCTGCCAATGGTCATTGCCGAAGTAATTGTACTGAGAACCTGTCGCAATCACAAGCTGATCATAGGAAACGGTCGCGCCATCCGCC
Organism: Rhizobium cauense; assembly: GCF_019511525.1. Classification (GTDB taxonomy): domain Bacteria; phylum Pseudomonadota; class Alphaproteobacteria; order Rhizobiales; family Rhizobiaceae; genus Rhizobium; species Rhizobium cauense. The sequence continues at coordinate 19,657 of NZ_JAEUAT010000020.1, forward strand.
AACTGGACGCTCTTCCCAGAAGGCTCCACATCGGTGACTTCGCCCATGATCATCTGGATGTTTTTGAACCGCGCAAGCGTCTTTCGAATTGGCTCGGCTATGTCGGCTGGAGACAAGGCCGCCGTTGCAACCTGATAGAGGAGAGGCTGGAACAGGTTATGGTTTCGGCGGTCAATCACAGTCACCTCTAGGTCCGCGTTTCCCAGCTCAAGAGCACATGCTAGCCCTCCAAAACCGCCACCGATGATGACCACATGACGGCGCTGGTAGGTGGAGCTCGGCAAACCTCTGCTCTGCATTCTTTCCATTTGCTTCTCCCGCGAATTGCTCAGAGCCTTTATCTTGCCTCGGTTTGCGCACCAACCAAGTTCATTCACACTTGTTCCGACGCCGACGGAACGGCGAAGGTATGGCGCACCCAGGGCGATGCGCTGTTCATCGGTCGCAGTTGAGGTTTGCCTAGGACAAGCTTAGCTCCAAGCAACGAAGCAACAGTGCGTCGGGCTGAGCGCCGACGACCAGATAAATCCAGACAGGGCGAGTTGCTAAGATCAAGCCCAGGCCGAAGGCCGCCCAGACAGTCGCGGTTCGCACTTCCTGCCAAATCACCTTGCTACGCTCGCTCACGCTCGCCTCGCTATCAAACAGCCGCCGACCAACATCACCACACCCCACACCAGAAAGGCTGTATCCCAAAGGATCCAGTTGTCTCTGGCAACTGTCTCGTTGACGTGATGAATGCCCAAAATCAGGTGATTGATGAAACCTTCCAGAATGTTGAACAGCCCAAAACCAGTGACCATTGTCCCGATCAGCTTCTTGGTCCCCCGCCTGAAATGACCTTGTCGTCCCGATCGCCAAAGTATGAAGACTCCGGCAAGCAGCACGAGATATGTGGCCGAATGGAAAACACCATCCCAGAAGGTATTGAGCGTCAGATTCTGCAATGTTTTATTTGGATACCAGCTGCTTAGAAGGTGATGCCATTGAAGTAGCTGATGGAAGACTATGCCATCGAAGAAGCCGCCTAGCCCCACTCCGAGCGTCAGGCCCGCCCATGCTGTCAGTGGTAGAACTGTGGCACTCGTCATGCCACGACCATGATCGCTGCCATCGCGATCGCACATGCAATGCCGGCTCCACCGAGGCCAAGAGTAGCGAAGACCGTTGCCTTCCGCGCATTGCCATGGCGAAGTTCATCGTCAGTTCCAAGAATAGCAGCGACGCCTGCTCCCATCCAACAAGCTAGCGTCAAAATACCCAAAAGAATGGCCCATTCGACTCCCTGCACTGCACCCTCCTTGGCCCGGCACCACATTGGCGCGGGGCCCCACGATCTGGCCCAGGTCCGCCCTCAGTGAGCGGCGTACGGGACCAACCAGCGAGACGAGAGGCGGTTCCCTCGCGATGATCGAAAGTACGCTTTCGGACAGTATGTGTGGCTTCATGGCAGGGCTCTTGTTCCCGCCGCGATGGGGCTTGCAAGTGGTGCACGAAGGGCATGTATGGACGACCTCCGTTGGCGTGGACTTTAGTGTGGCAGCGACTTGCCCGGATACCTCTGCTCGACGAGCTTCCTGCGTAAAACGGCGCTTCCATCCTGATCGACACCGTCAACCTGAAAAACTTGCTTGGCGATATCCACGCCGACGGTGATAGCTAGGCCGTCACCTCATCACTCTAAGTCGCCGGTGGCGTTATAAGGGAACATTGGTACGGGTTTCCGGTTAACAGAACCAAGGCACCAGAAGGAGCCCGAGTAACCACTACCGAGAGGATAAGGCAATGGCTTCGCCGCCGCGGTTGTCTATGACCAACAAGCTCTTGCAAATTCTCCCTGAGCGCGATTATTCCGAGATCGTCAACGACCTCGACCTCGTAAAACTTGAGCGTGGTACGGTGTTGGCCCATGCCGGAGAACCGATCGCCCATATCTACTTCTTGACCTCAGGCATCGGTTCCATAATAGCGACCACACCTGAAGGCAATCAAGCGGAAGCTGGAATATTCGGCTCCGAAGGCTACGTTCCAACCTCTGCGGTCGCCGACGCCGAAATCAGCCCTCACGATGTGGTTGTCCAGCTCAGCTCGGAAGCTTATCGCATGAATTACGAGAGGTTTCGCAACTGGATGGAAGAAAACAAAAATTTTTCGAAGGTAATGATACGCTCCATCGAGGCTTTTTCCATTCAATTGACCTTCACCGCTGTCTCAAATGCCATGCATGACGTGACAGAGCGGCTCGCGCGATGGCTCCTAATGTGCCACGACAGGGTCTCAGGCAACGAGATCGGGCTAACGCACGAGTTTATTTCGTTGATGCTTGCGGTTCGACGCCCAAGTGTAACGACTTCGCTGCATATCCTGGAAGGAAATGGTTTCATCAAATCTGAGCGAGGTAACATCATAATGCGCAATCGCCCTGCGATGGAAGAGTTTGCGCGTGACGCCTATGGAAAGCCTGAGGAGGAATACCGGCGGCTTATGGCAAACCTCTTCTAAGAATGAATCTGAAAGGACAGGCGTGTAGGGGTCACAGAAGACCTAGTGCCGGTTCAAAAGCTACCGATCAGGCGCCGGTACTCTTCCTCAGGCCTCCCGTACGAATCTCCAGCAAACTCCTCCATCCCCTTTCTGTCGCGGATCGTGATACGGCCGCGCTCGGAACGAACCAGCCGTTTCCCTTCAAGGATGTGCAACGCGGTCGTGACACTCGGCCTGCGAACACCAAGCATCAATGAGATGAAGTCATGGGTAAGCCCTATCTCATCGCCATCAACGCGATCGTGTGACATCAACAACCAACGGGCCAGACGGATGTCAATCTGATAGTTCACGTTCGACAACGCAGTGTAGGAAATCTGCGACGCGAAGGTCTGTATGAAACGAGCAAGAAGGTTCGCAAAGGTTGGGTTATGCTTGATAGCGGCGAGTGTGGCGTCCAAAGGCATGCGATAGCCGTGCCCCTCGACCTGCATCAACACTTCATGAACACTGATCGTGCCGCCTACACCTGCTGAGGTCGGTGAGAACCCTTCCCTGCCAAACATTCCAGCTTCGGCTCGCTGTCGGCCCGAGGAGACCGTAATAACCGACCCTATTCCACTGCAGAGAAAGTAGACATAGTCGATCGGACGATCCGCTTTGACAATAACATAACCTTGGTGGAGCGGGACCTCCTCAAGGGCAGGCATGATGTTTGCAAATTCCTCATCGGGTAGACGGGCCAGGAGCCGATTCTGCAACATTGTTTGGTTAGGAATGGACATAGATCTCAATTTACGTCGGTGTCAGCGGCGTCGGCACACACCATGTTCATCTGTCGGTTGCGGCTGTATAACATCCTGTTGTTGCGCGTGTTTTTGGGTACGGTGGCGGACACATCCGCCCATGCGGTGGCCCCTTCTGACATTGGCTCACGCCTGAGGCCCGAGACGATTGGCAGGCTCTTGCGCCGAAGGGCGAGCTTGAGCCGTGGCTAGGTCGCCAAGGTCGCGTGTGCATTGATCCGCAGCCGAGCTCCGATCTGCCAGCCGACGCCGCGCACGGAACATCTGCCTCTTGTGGAAGTTTTTCAGGACGTGAAGGGAGAGGAGACCATGAAAGTCAAAGATGTCATGAGCAAACAGGTCGTAACGGCCGACCCTGACGCAACAATCCGCGATGTTGCGAAACTGATGTCTGAAGTGGATACCGGGATCATCCCTATCTTCAACGATGAAGGGCTTGGCGTGGTGACCGATCGAGACATCGTCATACGCGCAGTGGCGGAGGGTCTGGATGCGGAAGAGCCCGTCTCGTTGATCATGACAACGGGAGTGGAAAGTTGCCTGGAGGACGACGATCTAAGCGAGGCTGCCTACCGGATGTCGGAGTTGCAGATGCGCCGCCTCATTGTGTTCGATGCCTCGGGGAAGATCTGCGGCGTCCTTTCGCTAGGCGATATTGCTGTTCGTCAGGAAGAACTTGCCGGCGTAGCTCTCGAAGAAATCTCTGATGACACAACGCGGCGCACATAGCCGCATCGGAGCCGTCTGGCATACCTCGGTTCACCGCCGCTCACGGGCGGCCACATCATAGGGTAATGAAAATGCAAGGCTCACAGAATCGAGACGGCTGGGTCCCAATTGACGAGGAGGAACTGAGTACCTCGAACCCTCCTTCGAGAGCAGGCTTTCACAGAGCTGGTCGTGAGGCCGCATTGGCTTATGCTCAGGAGGAAATTGATCGTTTACGAGTAGAGGTCGACGAAATAGCCCACGCCCTAGAGGCAGCAACGTCCGCTAAGCGCAAGAGGTATTCCTTTCCTTTGAGGCTTGGCAGCGCGCTCTTTCTTGGCGTCCTGTGTCTTACTGGGTTCACCTGGACGCGAGGGCGATAAGGCAGGCAGCCTGATTACGCAGGCACCTCACAGAAAACCTGTCCGCAGACCATCAACGATTGTTTCATCGCAGTAACCCGAGCTTCGGCATCCTCATGGGAATAGGCCCAAACGTTAGCGGTCCAATTCCCATCGCCCATCTGGTATTCAAGGGCAAAACAATAAAGGCGTCGACCTTCGCTGTCGTGCCTTATGAAGGATTGATCTGGTCCAGACTCAGAATACTTATCAATATGGATTACGGTCACCGGTGGTCTCCTTTGCACCTTCACCCCCTGCAGAACTTGCTCCAAGGGCATAGGTTCCCGCCGTATCGATAGCTTCAGGCTGACATCAGATGGCAATGGCCTCCTCAACATCTTCTGCAGGAATGCGGATTTCGCACTTAACCCCTTCCGCTTTGTAGGTCACTTCCGCGCCGCCGTTCGGTGAATATTGCAGACTGCGGGAAATGACGGTGTCGCCAAACCCCTTCTTGGTCGGCTCCCGGACAACAGGCCCTCCACTTTCTATCCAGGAGATTTTGATGCTTGGAGACCCGCGGGTGACTATGACCGAAATTCGCCCTGTCTCAGTCGACAGCGCCCCATATTTCACAGCATTCGTCGCCAGTTCATGAACGACAAGCCCAAGCGCAACGGCAGCGCGTGGCCTGATGTCGATCTCGTCGCCCTCAATCTTCAATTTCGCGTGCAAGTCCGCGACGAAGGGAGCGAGTTCTGCCATCACCATCTCGCCGAGCCGAATGGATCCCCAAGACCTGTCGGCGAGAAGGTTGTGGGTGGCAGCCAATGCATGGATGCGGCCAGAGAAGGCCCTGCGAAATCCATCAATCGTTTCTTCGGTCGACGCTGTGCGATTGGCGATCGATACGACAAGGGCGAGAGTATTCTTGACCCGGTGATCGAGTTCGCCCATGAGCAAGAGCTGTTGCTTTTCTGCCGCCTTACGGCGGGAAAGATCGACCAGTGTAACGACCGTACCCGTCACACGGCCTTCGCCCACAACGAGTGGCGCTGCAGACACAAGGACGTCCTTTGCCGGCCGGCTATGCGCGGCCAAAGCTTCAACACCCTGAACGGCCTGTCCTCCAGCTGCGACCTCTAGGAAATCCTCCCCCTGCATAAGGCCGGTGGCGCCACGGAAATCGAGTGCGAAGGCTGCATTGAACGACAGGCCGACGGGATCTGTGTTGGCCAGGCTGACGGCCGCTGCATTGGCGTGCGTCACCAAACCTCGCAGATCACACACGACAACAGCTTCAGCAGCCGACGCCATGATTGCTAGGGCGGTCCGCTCCGCCTCTTTTCGCTGCTCGGCGACAATCGAACCGGTAATGTCTGTAAAGCTGACCGCAACGGCATTGCTCGTGCCAAGTCTCATCCTACCGGCGGTGAGCAGGAGATGGCGTATATCATTGGCCGGGCCGACCTTGACTTCGCGTTGATTGCGTTCGGTACCGGCCGAAAACACAACGTCTCTGATAATCGCCGCATTTGTTGCATCGAGGAGACTGAACAGACCATTCGACAAAATAGCTTCGGGAGAGGAACCGACAAGCTCACACAGTGCCTGATTGGCATAGAGAAGGTTTGCCTTGGTATCAAAGGCCGCGGCACCGACGTTCATAGCTTCCATGAACGAGCGATAAGATTCAATTCCGCCTTCGAGCGTAAAGATCTCTTCGCCGATTGCCTGGTCACCGATGACCAGTGCGTCAACCTCACCTGCCCGAATTGCCCGAATGACTTCTTCTGCTTCTTCTAACCTTTGTTTCAGCTCAATCTGGGTCAGGTCGTTCATTTGGCCTGTACTGCCACTCATTCTCCGTCTCCGACCTGAAGATTGACGAGCACCTTCTCGGAGTTCGAGAGGTCTCCTATGATCTTGCGGATTGGCGTGGGCAGTTCACGTACGAGCGTTGGGATAGCAACGATTCCGTGCTCGCGCGCTAAATGCGGCGATTTTCGCAGATCCACGACTTCGACCACGTACTTTCCGGGCAGGTTCTCTTCGCAAATGCGCTCAAGATTTTGAATTGCGGCAAGCGATTTCGGCGTCTGGCCCGCCACATAAAGCACGAGCTTCTTCGGGCCCTTATTCTCTGCTGTTTGTTCCATTCCTTAGCCCATCATCCGTCGACTTTTTTCCATGTCTTTCCTGTCCGAGGCAGCCTGCTCATGGTAGGCTTTTTCTGCCTCCATGACCTCAGAAAGTTCCGCCTCATCAGCGTCAAGCTCAGCCTGAAGGGCCTCGATCTCCGCCATCGCCTTACGGCGCCGTTGCCGCAGGATCTCCGCTTTTCGAGCAACCGCTGCCTTACGGTCCACCTCCGCGCGGCGCGCCTTGGCTTCCTCCGAATGACGCAGTGACCCGGTTAGGGCTCGCCCGTCACCGATATAGGGCGGAAGCAGCGAGATGCCATCTTCGGCCATGACGAACTCTCGCACCTGATTGGAATGGGCAGTGCCGCGCGCCTTGAGAAGGTAAAGCTCCCGGTTAAATTCGCCCCCGATCTCGCGGTTCAGGAGCCAGATCCATGCATCCATGAGGGAAGAGAGACCGGCGTCGGTCTCGGTCACGCCGGTTTGGGCGTGCATCAAATGCGTAAAGACCGCTGTCGTTCCGTGCGACTTCAAGAAGTCCACCATTCTAAGCAGCATCGACTGGACCTCCAAGGTCTCGCCGCTGCCCGTGAAGGCAGAGATCGGGTCGAGGACAACGAGGGAAGGCCTGTAGCGGGCGACCTCGCGAAGCATGACGGCCAAGTGCATTTCAAGGCTGTAAAAAGTCGGCCGTACGGCCACGAACCGCAAGGCGCCATTGTCAAGCCAAGGCTTTAGATCGATGCCGATCGATCGCATGTTACGAACCGTCTGGTCGACCGACTCTTCAAATGAGAAGTAAAGAGCACGTTCACCGGCCCGGCATGCCGCCGAACAAAAGGACGCCGCGAGCGAACTCTTCCCGGACCCCGCAACACCGCTGATAAGGATGCTGGTGCCACGGTGGAAACCGCCCCCCGCCAACATAGCGTCAAGGTCAACTACGCCCGAAGAGATTCGCTCTTCGTAAACCTTGTGGTTTAGCCCCAGAGAACTGATGGGCAGCACGCTGAATCCATCCTGGTCAATGAGGAACGGGATCTCGTTGGTCCCGTGAGCGGTGCCGCGGTATTTGACGATACGCAGGCGGCGGGTCGAAATCTGGTTGTGGACGCGATGATCCAATAAAATGACGCAGTCCGAAACGTATTCTTCCAGGCCCTGCCTCGTCAGCGAGCCGTCGCCTCGCTCCCCGGTGATGATGGTGGTCACCCCCTTGTCCTTCAGCCAGTCGAACAGGCGTCTAATTTCAGCGCGAAGAATGGCAGGGTTGGCGAAGGCGGAAAACAAGCTTTCGATTGTGTCAAGGACGACCCGTTTAGCTCCTACCTGGTCAATTGCCAGTTCCAGGCGCAGGAAGAGGCCTTCAAGATCATAGTCTCCGATCTCCTCCAGTTCCGCTGGGTCAATTGCAATATGTTCGATGCAAAGCTTTCCCTCATCGATCAAAGCTTGCACATCGAAGCCAAGCGAGGCAACGTTGTTGATGATATCGACCGGCCGCTCCTCAAATGTGACAAGAACGCCGGGCTCGTCAAAATCACGTGCGCCGTTGAGAAGAAACGTTGAGGCAAAAAGCGTCTTGCCGCAGCCGGCCGTTCCGCACACGAGTGTCGGTCGTCCCGTAGGAACGCCTCCTAGAGTAAGCTCGTCGAATCCTGCGATGCCCGTAGGTGATTTTCTTATTCCACCATCGATTGTCATAGATAAATTTTCCCTCTCAGGACCGAGGTAGCCCGGCTCCAACCTGTATATGTCCTAAACAAATCACAGCAGGAGGTGAAGTGCCCTGAAAGCAGCTGGAAATCCTCCTCATCTAGGCGGCAGATGCTCTCAGTCCGGTCGCCCTCTGAATAGCCTGTTCAAGCTGGTTCTGAGTAAATGGCTTCGTTAATCTAATCAGCTCGCCGGGGCCCTGATTGTCAGGCAGCTCGGCATAGCCCGACGCCAGGATTACCGGAAGGTCAGGAAACGAAGTTGCGATGATTCGTGACAGCTCCGCACCGGTCATCCCCGGCATTGAATGATCGGTGATGATCACGTCGAAGCTTTGCTCTTCAGCCAGTAGCTGAAGAGCTTGGGAGGCCGATGTCACATCGCAGGCGGTATGCCCTAGGTCCTCCAGCATTGCCACGGTTCCCATGCTCACCAGCGGATCATCATCAACCACAAGTACGGTCAGCGTCTCGCCAGGTCCAACGACCGCTTCCTCTTCGTGACCCACTTTGTCGTTCACGACGTGCTCCCCTGTACCAGTGTCGACCGGCAGCCACACGGTAACGGAGGTTCCAGTTCCCACCTCGCTCGCCAGTTCGAGCGATCCGCCTGACTGCACGGCAAGTCCCTGCACCATCGACAGACCAAGTCCCGTTCCCTTCCCAGGACCTTTCGTTGTGAAGAAGGGCTCTGTCGCTTTTGCCAGCGTTTCGGGATCCATACCCCCTCCATTGTCGCTGATGCGGATTTTCACAAAGGCGCCCTGCTTTCTTTCATGAATTGGCTCTGCCGCGTTGACACTGAGCTTGATGGTGCCCGCGCCATCCATCGCATCTCGAGCATTGACAAACAGGTTCAGTAGCGCCAACTCGAGTTGATTGGCATCAACAAGAATTTTAGGCAGATCCGATGCTACCTCTAGGTGGATGTCGATCCCTTGCCCGACTGCCTTCGAAAGTAAGTCCTTGATATTTGAAAAGAGCTGGACGAAATCGACGGTTGTCGGCTTGAGCTCCTGGCGGCGCGCGAATGCGAGCAGGCGCTGCGTCAACGCAGCACCTCGCTCCGCCGCCTGAACGGCGTTCGATAGCAACCGCTCACTGCGTTCATCGTCGGGTAGCCGCTTCTTCAACAGGCTTAGACTTCCGAGGATCGCCATGAGGAGATTGTTGAAGTCATGAGCAACGCCTCCGGTTAGCTGACCGATTGAATCAATCTTCCGCGCTTCGAATAATTGCGCAAGTGCCTCCTCACGCTCACGAGTCCTCTCTTCAATGCGAAGCTCGAGCTCTTCATTCAATTTTCGCAGTTCGGCGGATGATGCCTCAAGCTCCGACGTGCGCTGGCGCACCCTGTGCTCAAGATCGCTGTTTAGCCGCTCAAGCTCTCTTGTCTTGCGGTAAAGCTCAGTGAAGACGCGGACCTTGGCACGAAGTACTTCGGGCACGATTGGGACGGAGACATAGTCAACAGCGCCAGCAGCATAACCACGCAACCTGTCGGGTTCCGTCATCATCACTGCGGAGACGAAGATAATGGCAGTATTCTGGTAGCGGGGATGCTCACGGATCATGCTGACGAGCTCGAACCCGTCCTGCTCCGGCATGCAGACATCGGCCAGAATCACGGCAATGTCGTGTCTCAGGAGGTGTTCCAGAGCCTCTCTGGCGGATTGGGCTTTGATAAGATTTTCTCCGAGGTCCTCGAGGATGACCTCGTAGCTCAGGAGCTTTGCAGGTTGATCGTCCACCAGCAGGATGTTCACGCTGTCCATTTTCGCCTCCTACCGGTGCAGCCACATGCGCAACGCAGACAGCAACTGCTCGGTATTGACCGGCTTTGCGAGATAATCGGAAGCCCCCGCTTCGAGGCATTTCTCGCGGTCGCCCTTCATGGCTTTTGCCGTAAGAGCAAGGATCGGCAGCCTTTGGAATCGGGGCTGAGCTCGAATGGCCGCCGTTGTCTCGTACCCATCCATTCCTGGCATCATTATATCCATGAGGACAAGCGCAACCGTCTCATTCTTTTCTAGAACCTCGAGCGCTTCACTTCCGGTCGTTGCCGTGAAGACCCTCATGCCGCGCCTCTCCAGCACACTGCTGAGCGCGAAGATGTTGCGAGCATCATCATCAACGAGGAGGACCACTTCGCCCACAAGATCTTCGTCCGACGTATGTAGATCGGCTAACATCTTCTGCTTTTCCGGGGGCAGCTCAGCGACTACGCGATGCAGAAAAAGTGCCGTCTCGTCCAGCAGTCGCTCCGGCGATTCCACACCCTTGACGACGACGCTGCGGGCCATGCTATGCAGGCGGCTGTCGTCCTCTGGCGATAATTCCCTACCCGTGAAAACGACGACCGGCACTTCTCCGATGTCAATGTCATCACGAATCTGTTCAAGCACCTCGAAACCGGACATGTCTGGCAAGGTCAGGTCGAGGACGACACAGTCCGCGGGCTCGCGTTTCAAGGCGGCAAGGGCCTCGCTGCCAGACCCGACGGTTTCGATATCGATATCTTCGTGCCCAAGGAGTGACATGACGCTGACACGCTCTGCCTCATTGTCTTCGACGACAAGCAGACGTCTGCGACGCGAAAGCGCGTATGTCTTCAATCGAGAAAGGGCCTCGCCCAGCCCGTCCGAGTCGGTTGGCTTGCTGAGGAAACCAAAAGCACCCCTCGTCAGGCCGTGCTGGCGATCATCGTCCAAGCTAATGATCTGCACCGGGATATGACGCGTGGCCACGTTCTGCTTGAGTTGGCTGAGCACGCTCCAACCAAGCATGTCCGGCAGAAAGATATCCAGCGATATCGCCGTCGGAAGATAATCTTGCGCCAGCGTGAGCGCGTCACTACCGCGCTGAGCGACTATGACCTTGAAGCCCCGATCATGCGCAAGATCCATGAGCACACGTGCATAATGAGGATCATCTTCTACGACGAGGAGAACCATCTCACCCGCAACGACCTCATCGCGGTCGTCAATGAGCTTCTCGATCGGCTTGTTACCATGCCGATTTGTTGCAATTTCGGAAAGCTGAATCACATTGCTTTGTTCGGCTGTTATCCTCGACCCGCTAGCCCCGCCATACGAGAGCGGCAAGAATAGAGTAAACGCGCTCCCTGACCCTGGGCTGCTACGAAGCTGAATCTCCCCTCCAAGAAGGTTCGCAAGTTCGCGGCTGATCGCTAGCCCAAGTCCGGTCCCTCCGTACTTGCGGCTTGTTGAGGCATCTGCCTGCTGGAACGCTTCGAAGATGATTCGCTGTTTTTCCAGAGCGATTCCGATGCCGCTGTCGGAGACCTCGAAGGCGATCACGGAGGATGCGTTCTGAAGCGATGGGTGGTCAGCTGACCAACCGCCGGTAACCATTGACACTCCAAGCTTCACGCCGCCTTCGGCAGTGAACTTGAACGCGTTCGATAACAGGTTCTTGAGGATCTGCTGCAGTCTCTTAGCATCTGTCATGATGCTGTCCGAGACATCTGCCCCAATCTCGACGGAAAACGACAATCCGCGATTTTCCGCCTCGTGCCTGAACGGTCGAGCCATCACGTCAAGGATGTGGGAGATGCGGATCTCTTCGGCATCCACCGAAACCGTGCCAGACTCGATCTTCGATAGATCAAGTATATCGCTGATCAGGTTCAAAAGATCAGTGCCGGCACCATGAATAGTCTTTGCAAATTCAACCTGCTTAGTTGACAGGTTGCCCTCAGGATTTTCGCCCAGCTGCTGACCGAGTATCAGGATTGAGTTGAGCGGTGTGCGCAGCTCGTGCGACATGTTCGCCAGGAACTCAGATTTGTATTTGGACGTCAGGGCAAGTTCCGTCGCCTTTTCCTCAAGCGCCCGCCTGGCCTGCTCAATTTCTTGGTTCTTCGCCTCCACCTCGAAGTTTCGTTCTTCGAGCTGTTGGGCCTTCTGCTCCAGCTGTTCGTTGGTCTGTTGTAGTTCGCGCTGCTGTGTCTGGAGCTCGGCGGCAAGCTGCTGCGATTGCTTGAGAAGCCCCTCCGTCTGCATGGTTGCCTCAATGGAATTCAACACGATCCCGATCGAAGTTGTCAGTTGATCGAGGAATGACAGCTGCAGTTCAGTAAACGAGCCTGCTGAGGCCAGTTCGATGACGGCCTTCACCTGGCCTTCGAAGTGAACCGGAAGGACAACGGCGCTCCTCGGTAAGGTCGAAAACACGCCAGACGTGATCGGAACGACATTGGAAGGCAGATCGGTGATGACAATCGCCCGTGCATCGCTCGCACACTGCCCAACCAGCCCCTGGCCAAATTCAAGACGTTGCGGGTGGGACGTCCCCATTCCTTGCGCATATACAGAAAGCAGAGAAAGAACGGGGCGCTCCGCATCGACTTCGACTTGATAGATGACGCCTTGGTGCGCGCCCACCAGCGGCGCAAGCTCCGACAGAAGCATCTTGCCGACCAGGGTTAGGTCGCGCTGCCCCTGAAGCATGTTGGTAAAACGGGCAAGGTTGGTCTTAAGCCAGTTTTGTTCGGTGTTTCGGTCGGTGGTCAGGCGCAAGTTGTCAATCATCGTGTTGATGTTGTCTTTGAGCTCCGCTACCTCGCCGCGAGCCTCGACTTTGATCGAGCGCGTCAAATCCCCCTTCGTCACAGCCGTTGCGACCTCAGCAATGGCGCGCACCTGCGTCGTCAAATTTGCGGCAAGAAGATTGACATTGCCCGTCAAGTCCTTCCAGGTCCCCGCGGCGCCCGGAACATTCGCCTGCCCACCCAGTCGACCTTCGACACCAACCTCGCGAGCGACACTTGTAACCTGATCGGCAAATGTTGCGAGGGTGTTCGTCATATTGTTGATCGTCTCGGCCAAGGCCGCTACCTCTCCCTTTGAAGCCACTGTCAGGTTCTGCTTGAGGTCGCCATTTGCAACAGCGGTGACCACCTTGACGATGCCGCGGACCTGTTCGGTAAGATTGGCGCCCATGACGTTGACGGTGTCGGTAAGGTCTTTCCAGGTCCCAGCCACGCCTGGCACCTGTGCCTGCCCTCCAAGTTTTCCTTCGGTGCCCACCTCGCGCGCCACGCGTGTCACTTCGCCGGCAAAGGCATTGAGCTGGTCCACCATCGTGTTAATTGTATTCTTAAGTTCGAGGATCTCGCCTTTTACATCGACGGTGATCTTGCGAGACAGGTCGCCCCGAGCAACTGCGGTCGTGACTTCCGCGATATTGCGAACTTGCGTGGTCAGATTGGCGGCCAGAAGGTTCACATTGTCGGTCAAATCCTTCCAGGTGCCGGCAACGCCTGGAACGACGGCCTGACCTCCAAGTCGCCCGTCCGTGCCCACCTCGCGAGCCACCCGGGTCACCTCGCCCGCGAATGAGCGAAGCTGATCAACCATTGTGTTCAGTGTATCCTTGAGCAAGAGAATCTCGCCGCGGACGTCGACGGTGATTTTTCTCGACAGGTCGCCATTGGCGATTGCCGTGGCCACTTCGGCGATATTTCGAACCTGAGCTGTGAGGTTTCCTGCCATGGAGTTGACGCTATCGGTGAGATCTTTCCAGGTGCCGGCAACACCCGATACCTGCGCCTGGCCACCAAGCTTGCCTTCGGTTCCGACTTCACGCGCAACACGCGTCACCTCCCCGGCAAACGCGTTCAACTGGTCTACCATCGTGTTGATGGTGTTCTTCAACTCAAGGATTTCGCCCTTTACGTCGACCGTGATTTTGCGCGACAGGTCACCGCGAGCAACAGCGGTGGTCACCTCCGCGATATTGCGCACCTGGCCCGTCAGGTTCGACGCCATGAAGTTGACGTTTTCGGTAAGATCCTTCCACGTTCCGGCAACACCCGGAACCTGAGCCTGCCCACCAAGCTTGCCCTCCGTTCCGACTTCACGCGCAACGCGCGTCACCTCCGACGCGAAGCGGTTCAGCTGATCCACCATGGTGTTCAGCGTCTCCTTGAGTTCTAGAATCTCGCCTGACACCGAAACAGTGATCTTTTTCGACAAATCACCGTTGGCGATTGCTGTCGAGACTTCCGCAATATTGCGAACCTGGGCCGTTAGGTTGCCGGCCATCGAATTCACGCTGTCGGTCAGGTCCTTCCAGGTTCCCGCGACACCAAGCACGTTTGCCTGGCCTCCCAGCCTGCCTTCTGTTCCGACCTCGCGCGCCACGCGCGTAACCTCCCCAGCAAACCCGTTTAGCTGGTCTACCATGGTGTTGAGGGTTTCCTTAAGCTCAAGAATCTCGCCGGACACTGGGACAGTGATCTTCTTCGACAGGTCGCCCTGAGCAACAGCGGTTGCAACCTCCGCAATATTTCTGACTTGCCCGGTGAGGTTTGAAGCCATGGAGTTGACTGAATCCGTCAGATCCTTCCAGGTACCAGCAACATCGCGCACGTTTGCCTGTCCACCTAACCTGCCCTCAGTGCCAACCTCACGGGCAACGCGGGTGACTTCCGAGGCGAACGCGTTGAGCTGATCGACCATCGTGTTGATCGTTTCCTTCAGCTCAAGAATTTCGCCCTTCACGTCGACCGTGATCTTTTTTGACAGATCCCCATTCGCAATGGCTGTGGAGACCTCCGCGATGTTTCGCACCTGGGCGGTGAGGTTGCCTGCCATGGAGTTGACGTTTTCCGTTAGATCTTTCCAGGTGCCTGCAGCGCCTCGCACATTGGCCTGTCCGCCTAGGCGACCCTCTGTGCCGACCTCGCGTGCCACGCGCGAGACTTCCGACGCGAACGCATTGAGCTGGTCCACCATGGTATTGATCGTTTCTTTCAGTTCAAGAATTTCTCCTGAAACTGTCACCGTGATCTTCTTCGAAAGATCGCCGCTGGCGATGGCGGTCGACACTTCCGCGATGTTTCGAACCTGGGCAGTCAGATTCGAGGCCATGGAGTTCACGTTGTCCGTCAGGTCCTTCCAGGTCCCGGCAACGCCTGGAACCTGGGCCTGCCCGCCTAACCGCCCCTCTGTCCCCACTTCACGCGCCACCCGGGTGACTTCACCGGCAAAGCCGTTAAGCTGGTCCACCATCGTGTTGATCGTCTCTTTCAACTCCAATATTTCGCCCGAGACGTCGACTGTGATCTTGCGAGAAAGGTCTCCACGCGCGACGGCTGTCGTCACCTGGGCGATGTTACGCACCTGTGCGGTCAAGTTACCGCACATGGCGTTCACCGAGTCCGTCAGGTCTTTCCAGGTCCCCGCCACACCAGGCACGAGAGCCTGGCCGCCGAGTTTGCCTTCGGTCCCGACCTCGCGCGCAACACGAGTGACCTCGGAGGCGAAGGAGCGCAGCTGATCAACCATGGTGTTGATCGCCTCCTTCAGCTGAAGAATTTCCCCCCGGACATCCACCGTTATTTTCTTCGACAGATCTCCGTTGGCAACCGCGATCGTGACGTCCGCAAGGTTTCGCACCTGAGCCGTCAGGTTGGAGGCCATGGAATTGACGCTTTCGGTCAAGTCTTTCCAAACGCCTGTAACCTCTGGCACCTGAGCCTGGCCACCAAGTTTACCGTCCGTGCCGACTTCCCGAGCCACACGGGTCACTTCTGACGTGAAGAGGTTAAGCTGCTTGATCATCGTATTGACGATGCCGGCGGACCTCAGGAATTCGCCCTGAAGCGGGCGACCATCAACGTCGAGAGGAACTGTCTGAAGCAGGTCCCCCTTTGCCACAGCAGTGATCGTGCGGGTAACGGCGGTGGTGGGCCACAACAGGTCCTCGATCAGTTGGTTTATCGATCCCTCCATATCAGCCCAGGAGCCGTCTGGTAGGCCAAGCCGGACCCGGGTCCTGGTTCTTCCCGCCCGTCCGACCAGTTCCCCCACATGGTCAAGCTGTTGTGCAAGCCGTTGATTTGCAGAAATGATCTCGTTGAGCGCGTCGGCAATCTTTCCTGTGTTGCCCGTGGAGTCCGAGCGCATGCGCACGGAGAAATCACCCCGGCGAACATTGAGCAGGACGTCGAGCAGTGCTGCGGCTTCCTCTGATGTGACAGGGTCAAGCTGCCGCCCTGCGGCGCCATCTAAAGGATTGATCGCACGCTGGTGCTCGCTTGTGGACACGAATAGCCCTCCCCTTGGAACACCGCTTAATTAGAGCGCCAAAGGTGAATATCTACGGGCTCGCCTTACTATGCTGCTGCGATTCCACGAAAAAAAGCCTAGTCAGGCCACTTCCGTACGATGACGTACAGACCGGTACGACCCTCGTTAGCTTTCAGCGCTGCCCCCGATTGTGTTTCCAGTCACGATACGGAACCAATAATTGACCAGGATAACGTCGCTCTATTTCGTCTTCAGTCAGAGCGATTCGAAACAGCACTTCCTGAAGTAGCTCGTTCTGCCGAGCCTCGCTTGCATCTTCAAGAACCTCCATTGTTTCGAATAGCTCATCGTCAATCATTTCGGAGAGACGCCGAGCAAAGGTATCTGAAGGCTCAGTCAGGATGTCTTTTTGTGCCATCGCAAGTCCCTGTGAATTGATACCCGCCGAGGGAACGACGCGAGGAGCCTGTAGTTCCGACAAGATGGGGAAAGGCTATTCGCGATCAGGTGCTTGAACCGGCCCTACGGGGAACCCAGCCAAGCCCATACCGCGATACAGAGGTAGAGGAAAAAGAACAAGGCAGCCACTCCCCCGATTAGTAATACCAGAAAATTGGCGGCCTTCCGCTTTGTTTTTCTTTCGGCAGGCGACGTGGCTGTAGCCACTACGGGATCTTCGGAAGGCTTCATCAGTCTGACCGATCTTGGTTGCTCTGTTTATCCAACCAAGTTTCTCGAGCGATGTTCCCGGCGCGTCTTCAAATTTGGCAGAGTTTGGCCTTGCTGCGCCAAGGCGAAGGCTTCGAGCCGTGGTTCCTTACTGAACTGACTTTGGCTGATCCGACCAAATGGAAAGGATTTTTGCCCAGGAACCAAAACAGCTCTCCGATGTTCGTCAGCTGCGGAGGTGTATCATGTCTGATAATCGGTTCGAATGGATAAGCAAGCGAGCGTACGCGTTGTGGGAGGAGGCTGGACGACCATCCGGCCGAGACCAGGATCACTGGATGATTGCGGTTGCAGAACGAAACCTGCTTGAACGCACGCAGGCATCATCTGATGGCCGTGAAGTGCTTGCCAGGAAGCATTCCCTTGTACCTCTTGTCGCGTCATCCCAGACATCTGCGGCCAGAGTTCTCCTCGTGGATAAGGAAGTGGCTGCACGCCATCGAACCATGGAGGCACTTGAACGTGCCGGTATCAGAACTGCCGAGGCCGAAAACGCGAGAGAGGCAATCGGCCTGCTAAAGGATAACAGGTTCGACACGGTCATCACGGATATGACCATGCCCGGGAACGTGGACGGGTTGGGTCTGGCAACTTGCGTTCGCTCACTTTGGCCGCGGACCAAGATTATCATCATGTCAGGCATCGTTAAGCTCGCGAAGGCAGAGCTCGGCCCTGGCGTCTCGTTTCTTCCAAAGCCGGTCCCTGACGCAAGGCTGATAGCCGCCGTCAACGGGAAGAGGATCCGCTAGCGACTTCGATAGCTAAGAGCCATGGCGAGGCGCGGCTGTCGGACAGCCACCCGCTGGGCCAGGGTGGAACAACGAAGCCGCTATCTTGTTACCCTGCAAAAAGGAGGGCTTGAATGGAGAAGACGCAATCAAGGAAGCTCGCTGAAGAATACCTTCGGCTCGGAGGCAAACGGCTCGCCAAGATCGACGACAACATTGTGGACACCCGCACATGGGACGAGGATACGCCGGAAGCGGAAGCCTTCTGGCAAAAATATATCCAGACGCTTGACCGCAAGAAACGCGCTGAAGTCGAGGTATTCCTACCTTCCATCAGCGATCATTGATGGCGGGAACAAAGGGCCAGGAGTGACGTTTCTGGTCCGTCCGTGAAAGGGATCATCCCATGTATACAGCAGGTGCGCTCCCCGCCCCTCGTCTGAACGCCCCGATGCCACAAAGAACATGAGCTCTATGCCCAACATCTCCCGTTCCTATATCAACCGAATGCGCAATCTCATCGGCGCACAGGGGACAACGACGTACTGTTCCAACGTAATTGACGCTGGAACCGGAACAAATGACCGGAAGAAAATCAGCGCTAGCATGCCTGGTGAGCCCATTGGTCCAGCGGAGCCAATAAGCCCGCCAATGCCACCGCCTCTGAGGCCTGACCCGCCGATCAAGGAACCAGATCCAGATCGACTGCCCGACGAGGTTCCCCTTCCCAACCCCGATGAAAACAACACGCCGCCCAAGATGGCAAGATCGAACTTTCCCCCCTTCTCAGCAGATAGAGCACTTCCTGTTGACCTTCAAAGCTAGAAAGGAAACCAAATGAGACGCGTTATGATACTGGCTGTAGCCGCACTGACTTTGGCCGGATGCACGCCAACCCAA
The DNA here is from genome assembly GCF_019511525.1 of Rhizobium cauense. Lineage (GTDB taxonomy): Bacteria > Pseudomonadota > Alphaproteobacteria > Rhizobiales > Rhizobiaceae > Rhizobium > Rhizobium cauense. Next base: position 38,272 of record NZ_JAEUAT010000020.1, read on the forward strand.
CAAGGAGCTGGCATCGGGGCGGCGTCGGGCGCTGTGATTGGCGGCGTTGCCACAGGCAACGTTCGCGGGGCCGCCGTCGGAGCCGCAATCGGCGGCGTCGCAGGCGCCGTAATCGGCAATGTCGCCGGTCAGCCAGGTCAATGCTACTACCGAGACCGATATGGCCGGAGGTATGTCGCATCCTGCCCGCGTTGATGAGGCGGCATTAACGGGTCATGGCGTAGTACCCTCCCTTGCGCCTAATGGCCGAAAAAAGAGGCCGGGTTCCCAATCCCGGCCTCTTTCGTCAAGCCACACTCGACGCACTGAGATTGGTACGCTGTGTGACCCAGCAAATGTTTTAGCCAAACCTTATTGACGGGTCGTTCAAATTCAGCATGAATCGCAGCACGCATAGCGCGGGAGGCGTATATGTTGTTTGCCGACCTCATTGGAAAGAACGTGCTGATCGTTGAAGATGACAGTCTTCAAGCAAGCGCGATGCGCGTTGCCATGGAATATCAGGGTAGTCAGGTTGTGGGTCCGTTTCCGGACCTCGATGACGGTTTTGCCGCACTTGAGCAAAAACCTGTCGATATTGCCATCCTGGATGTCAGCCTCAACGCTCAGAAGGTGTTTCCGTTGGCCGACGAGCTCACCGAACGGGGCATCCCGTTTGTCTTTGTGACGGGCTACGATAGACACTTCCTGCCTCCCCGCTTCCAAAAATCGGCGTGCGTGGTAAAGCCGCTTGGTGATGAAGACCTGGCGTTCGCAGTTGCAATTTCGATCATTGGCGCCCGCAATGGCGGTAGCAATCGAGCCAAGGACATCACCTGACGCTCTTGCTTTCCCCCGGCTGATCGCGATGCCTTGGTCGGCCATGCTCAGGCGGCGCTCGAAGGCGCCAGGAAATCTGAAGCCGCGGGAAGCTTAGGGGAAATAGGCGTTGGAATTTCCAGAAAGGACAACGCGGTCTCGTGCAACGACAGGATGTGATTGCTGGAACCATTCCAGCATCTACGAAGTTCCAAGGCAAGTGTTAGCCTAAAAAGGGACGCCCGAAGATGCTTGGGAATTTGGGTGGTGTGCCCGAGAACTGGTGCCAAGTCTGCGTTGTGGGAGCCGGTCCTGTTGGGCTTGCGCTAGCAATTTCGCTCGCAAACAAAGGGCTTCGGGTGCTGCTTTTGGAATCTGGACGCAGTTCGCGCAACCTCCAAGCGCAGGCGCTGTCCCAACTCGCTTCGCTCAATCCGGAGTATCATGGTCACTCAGATGCGACGGTAGTGCGTGCGGTGGGCGGCTCGACACTGCGCTGGGGTGGTCGCTGCGTCGAACTCGATGACATCGACTTCGATGAACGCGAGCATGTCTCTGAGGGAAAGTGGCCGATAGGACACGGAGAAATCAGGCCTTACTATTCCGCAGCCCGAAGTTTCCTGACCGCCGAGATCGACCTGCTTCCTGTCAAGAATGAAGTATCAGATTTTGACGTGTCGCTGGAGACTTGGGCACGCATTAAAAACACGGCGCATGCAAATCGCAGCGTGATTGCCACACTTCACGATCTCGTCGTTGTTAGTGAGTGTACGATCTTGGCTCTAAATGTTGAGCGCGAGCGAGGTAGAATTTTGTCCTTGGACTGCATCAAGCATGGAGCGCGCCACAAGCTGACCGCCCCGGCTTTTGTTCTTTCCGCGGGCGGGCGAGAAAACGCGCGGCTACTTCTGGAAGCGCAGTGCACACACCCTCAGCTTTTTTGCGGCGATAGCGGACCACTTGGACGGTACTATATGGGGCATCTGACTGGAGAAATTTCCGCGATACGATTCGCGTCGTCGCACTTGGCTGAGCGCCATTTTTTCAAGACCTCTCCGACAGGAACCGTTTATCGCCATCGCTTGAAGCCGAGCAAAGATGTCCAGCGTCACCGCCACCTATTAAATATTGCATTCTGGCCCGACAGTCCTACGCCAGATGAGGTGTTGAATGGAAATGGGGCAGGCTCTTTACTGCACCTTATACGACATGCCGCCTCAAAATCTTGCCGTACTGCGCCGAAGCCCCACTCGCTAACGCAGGAGGCGTTAAAGGCTCATTTCAAGAACGCATTCGCCGATCCCTGGCAAACGATCGTTGGCGGCGTTGGGATGGCGAGACGCAGACTGACGCCCGCAAATGGTCCCCGGACGGTCCATATCAGTCCCAGCAACACCTACGTCATGCGGTATCATTCGGAACAGCTTGCCGCGGCGCACAACCGCGTCAGTTTAAGCCATAAGCGGGACGAATATGGTTGCCGCCGTTTGAACGTTGATTTCAATTTTGCGACCGAAGACTTCGCTTCGGTGATTCGAGCGCACGATGCGATGAATGATTGGCTTATCCGCACCGGGTTCGGCACAATGACATACCTGAGGCCTATGGAGACTATGGAGCAGTGGGTAAGGGAGCAGGCAGTGGACGGCTACCACCAGATAGGGCTGACCCGAATGTCTTCGAAGGCGAATACGGGCATCGTGAACGAAAATTGTCGTGTCCACGACCTCGAGAACCTTTACATCGCTGGCAGCTCAGTATTTCCGACGTCTGGGCAAGCAAACCCCACCTTACCCGCCGTCGCACTGGCTATGCGGCTTGCCGATCATCTTGCAACCGTCGTGTGAGCGCATGGAAGATCAAGGGGATGGATCTTAATCAAGCATAATCGGTACGTTTACGGACGAAACCGAAACGCTTCCACGTTCTGGGCTAGCTTTCCCTTTGAGTCGCGAGAGAAAGCCTTGTCACAATGGATGAACTGGTACCGAATGAATATTATTGGGTTAGACAGAAGTCGGCCTCAGAAAACCCGTCCTTGCAGATCGCCATGTTGTCTTCGGTTTTCGGTCCAACACCAGAGTTTTTCAGTCTCGTGATCCCCGGCTGTGAGCAGCACTTTGCGCCGGAAGAGTTCGAGTTCATAGCCCATGTACCCACGCCGGTATCATAAGCAGATTCCACGCAATTCAATCTTTCGACGTGTCAAAGGTAGTTTTCGGGACAGGCGCAGGGAACAAGGTTGATTGGTCAGGGTTCCGGTTTTGTAACAAGCGAAACCAAGGAGAACTCTCATGAACATGAAGCTTCTAGCCGCAGCGCTGCTGTCAGTTGGAATGGCGACTTCAGCCTTTGCCCAGTCCAATCCGGTACCGAATAACATGGCAAACGATAAGACCCCTGGTCAGGATGCCGGCGGTGGTGCCGGTGGCGATGTCCAGACGCAAACCGGCACCAGCGCGCCTGTTGTGGTTGATCCTAATGCCACAAACAGCACCATGGGCACCAACACGAACTCCACCGGAACAGTAGACCGGACACGTTGCCCGCCGCAGGCCGCCCCAGGTGCGGTTGCGACACAGGGCGGCAGCGGTGGCGCCTCAGTAAGCGAAGCCTGCCCAGACAACCAGTAGCTGGATCATTTTGGTGGAGGTCTCGGCCTCCACCAAACTCTTCTAGAAGAAGAAGATGAAACCGTCCTGCCGCCACGCTCTCTAAAAAGAGTAGCTCGCGCTGCACCTCCCCACTTAGCGGGATTGAACAGTGCACTTGGTGCCGCATCAGGGCTCAAAACCGCATGGCCAGGCCTGCGATTGCCAAGTCGACATCTTTCAATTGCGCAGCTTCACGATTGTTCTGGGCGAACTGGGGCAGAAGGAGATTGAGGATGACACAGACTGTTGGCGACTTTGTCGTGCAGCGTTTGTCTGCTTGGGGGGTCAACCGCATTTTCGGGTACTCCGGCGATGGGATCAATGGCGTCTTCGGCGCGCTCAATCGCGCGGATGGCAAAATCGGTTTTGTCCAAGCACGCCATGAGGAGATGGCTGCATTCATGGCTTGCGCCTACGCAAAATTTACTGGCAATCTCGGCGTCTGCATTGCCACGTCGGGACCAGGCGCCACTCACCTTGTAACCGGAATGTACGATGCCCGCGCCGACCATCAGCCGCTGCTGGCCATTGTGGGTCAGCAGGCACGGGATGCAATCGGAGGGCATTACCAGCAAGAGGTGGATCTTGCCGCGTTGTTCAAAGACGTAGCTCGCGAGTTTGTCTATCAGGCGGCGACACCGGCACAAGTTCGTCATTTGCTGGATCGTGCGATCCGGATAGCAATCGCGAAAAGAACAGTGACTGCCGTGATTTTGCCGAACGACCTTCAAGATGTCGACTACGAGGACCCAGCGCGCATTCATGGGACGGTCCACTCCGGAGCAGGATTTAGGAAACCGCGCGTGGTTCCCCACATGGTCGACCTGCAAGCAGCAGCGGACGTGCTGAACGAAGGCGAGCGGACCGCCGTTTTGGTCGGAGCAGGCGCTCTGCAGGCGACCGAGGAGGTCATCGCCGTTTCCGACAGGCTCGGTGCTGGCGCGGCAAAGGCTCTTCTTGGCAAGGCTGTATTGCCGGATGACCTCCCTTGGGTGACGGGATCTATCGGTCTCCTGGGTACGAAACCGTCGTCTGATCTTATGAACGACTGTGACACGTTGCTGATGATCGGGTCAGGATTTCCATACTCGGAGTTTTTACCCGAGGAAGGAAAAGCCAAGGCCGTCCAAATCGACATAGACCCGGCCATGCTTTCCTTACGCTATCCCATGGATGTCAATCTGGTTGGCGATGCCTCGGAAACGCTGACCGCCCTCCTTCCACTCTTGCGCCAGAAAGGATTCGACTGGCGCAAAAAGATCGAGAAGAACGTAACGGCGTGGGAGCAGTTGCTCGAGAAGCGGGCGCTTGCCGATGCAAAACCCCTCAATCCTCAAAGGGTCGCCTGGGAGCTATCTCCTCGGCTTCCTGATGGTGCGATAATCACCTGTGACTCTGGATCCTGCGCAAATTGGTACGCGCGCGACCTCAAGATTAGGCGCGGCATGATGGCTTCGCTGTCGGGAGGGCTGGCATCCATGGGGGCGGCCGTGCCCTACGCCATTGCGGCGAAATTTGCGCAGACAGATCGACCGGTTGTCGCCCTCGTTGGAGATGGCGCTATGCAAATGAACAACATGGCCGAACTCGTTACCATCGAAAAATACTGGCGCCATTGGAATGACCACCGTCTCGTCGTCTGTGTCTTTAACAACGAGGACCTCAACCAGGTGACTTGGGAGCAGAGGATCATGCAGGGTGATCCTAAATTCGAAGCGTCTCAGTCCATCCCCAATGTGCCGTACCACAAATTCGCGGAGTTAATCGGATTGGATGGAATTTTCGTCGATACGGCCGATGACGTTGGCCCCGCATGGGACCGTGCTTTCAAGGCCGATCGGCCTGTCGTTCTGGAGTTCAAAACGGACCCGGAGGTCCCGCCACTTCCACCTCACCTGACCCTGAAACAGGCCCGCAACTTCGCTAGCACGCTTGTCAAAGGTGACCCGAATGAGGTGGGGCTCGTTCGGGGCACACTCCAACAAATTGTCAGTGCCGTCGTGCCAGGCAAGCACGAGAAATAAACTGACCCGGAACTGAACTTGGGCCTACGTGCATCATCTTTCAGGTTCGGCAACTCGACGTTTATCATTTCTGGGCCTGGTCATGGAATTCTGCCATCGCTCCAGTCGTTGGACCACCTCATTTCAATGAGATTCTTCCTTTTTTTTCGAAGTCTCGCGCTCACACGGAGCGGATGCCGGACCAGGTGATACTGCGAGGCTTTACCGTCGCAGGGTTGCGGCCCTTGCCAAAGAGACGCCGTGAGCGATTGGAACCCTGACGATGGGTCAAGGTTAGGGCAGACTGGAAGGAGCGTCGTCCTGGTGTTCCTCGACCAGCAATCGCCTGATAAAGCGAGGCTCTCATGCGGATAATGCCAATCGTGATAGTCGTACTTGCCGCTTCCGCGTCCCACGCACACGACGCTCCAAGCGGATTTAAGTATGCTGGTTACTGCTGCAATGGAAACAACCACACAGGCGATTGCCAGCCAATACCCTCGTCGTCTGTTCGTCCGCGCGGTAACGGCTACCGCCTGACCCTTAAGCCAGGAGAACATCGCCTCGCAACACGGCTGCATGTCTTTTCGGTACCGCAGTCAAAAGCGATCAGCTCCCCAGATGGGCTCTATCACCTCTGCCTGTTTCCCGACGAAAACACGGTGCGCTGTTTTTACGCTCCTCCTATGGGATATTTAGGAACGACCCTCGTTTGCTCATTGAAGGTTCGTGATGATGGTTTAGGCCAAGATGAAGCGATCGCGATCGCTACCAGGAACTTCAACTAAATCCAGCTGTTAATGAACTAACGGTCCCGAAATTGATCGGATCTTTTCGTCAGGTCTGGCCGGTGATTTCTTAGCTCCCGGCTCGAGGATATGGACCACCCCGCGACGTTGAGCGATGTGATGTAGAAAGTAATATCTCAATGAATTCACACCTAGACCGTCAGGCCAAAAGCCATGGTATCAGCCTGAAAAGGCCAAGTCCCGATAATGTGGATGTGCCGATCACTGACGAGACAAAGCAGAAGATCCTCGCTGTCCTCGCGGCGGGAGATCTCCCTCAGCGACTGGTGAAGAGGCGGCAGTCAATGGACATTCCGCAAGCCTATCTGCCGGATTTTCTCGACAGGCGCCGCGTTTGGGGCATCTCTCTGCAGCTTTACGAACTAAGGTCCGAGCGCAATTGGGGCATCGGGGACTTCGAAGACCTCATCGAAATGATCAAGGTGACCCAATCCCTCGGAGCCGACTTTGTGGGCCTCAACCCGCTGCACGCACCGTTCATGGCCGACCCTGACCGGTGCAGCCCATATGAGCCGTCAAACCGACAAATGCTGAATCCACTTTATATTGCTGTCGACAAGGTTCCAGGGTTCCGGAGCAGTCCCGAGCTCGCAAAGCGGTTACAGGAACTTCGACGAACCGATCTCGTCGACTATGTCGGGGTCGCGGAAACAAAAATGTGGGCTTTGCGGGATATTTGGCAGGCAAGGCAGGCCTTCGGGCGTAGCGCAGATAGCAGCCTGTCTTTCAACGCATTCATCAAGAATGGAGGAGAGGTCCTGCGACGGCATGCACTTTTTGAGACCTTGTCGCCGTTCATGAGAAAGCATGGGTATGGTGCTGGCTGGAAAACCTGGCCGGTCGTATTTCAGCAAGCAGATAGTGCAGAGGTGCACAGTTTTGCAGATGCGCATGCCGACATCATCCGCTTTCACATGTGGCTGCAGTGGCTTGCTCATTCACAACTGACCCTTGCGGCCGATGTCGCGAAAACCGCCGGCCTTCGAATAGGCCTCTATCTCGATCTGGCAGTCGGAGAGGCGGTAGACGGGTCAGCCACGTGGAGTGAACCCAATGCCTACATTTCCGGTGCAACAGTTGGCAGTCCCCCTGACCCCTTCGCTATTGACGGACAGGATTGGCATCTGGCGGCTCTACATCCCGCAGCAATCGCATCAGGCACCAATGCGCCTTATCTGAGAATGGTAGGCGCTGCAATGCGTTACGCCGGCGCCATCAGGATCGATCACGTTGCGGCTTTGCGTCGTCTGTTCCTCGTTCCATTGGAGAGCTCTCCCGACAGCGGCGCCTATGTCGAATACCCGCAAGACGAGCTGCTGCGTATTCTCGCTGAATCGTCGGCTGAATTCAGCTGCCTTGTGATTGGTGAGGACTTGGGCATGCTGCCGGAAGGGCTGCAGGACGATCTGGCCAAAGCGCGCGTCCTTTCTTATCGCATCCTCTCCTACGAGAGAGAAGACCGCGGCTTCAAACCAGCTGACAGTTACCCTCGGCTGTCGCTTGCTTGCATTTCTACACACGACCATCAGACCCTCGCGGGCTGGTGGCGTGGCGCCGACATCGAAGCGCGGGCGGAACATAAGATAGTGCCTCCCGACATTAGCGAGGAGCATGTTGCGGAGCGCAAACGCGAACGCAAGGACTTGAAGGACGCGCTCGACGAGGCCGGCACAAACCCACCGGCCCGTTTGCCGCCAAATTCTGCAAGCGACGAGAAGCTGAAAGATCTGATTGTGAGCGCTCATCGCTTCATTGCCAAGACGCCCTCCGTGTTGGCCGCAGTCCGTCTGGCGGACATGACGGGGCAAAAGCGGCCGACAAACATCCCCGGCACGAGTGGCGATTATCCAAACTGGAAGCCGAAGCTCTCCGTACCATTGAACGAACTCGCCGCCTTGCCGCTCGTTAAAGAAATCGCCGGGGCAATGCAGGACGAACGGGGTCCAAAGTCGGATACGTAGAGGAGGTGCGACCGCGGTGGTGGTTCCGCCGGTCGCTTAGCGCTTGCGCTTGTGTAGCCCATTCAATGACAAAGACGCACAGCACAAATTTTCGCTCGGTTAGCCCGGTGACCAGCAATGGCCGATCGGAACATCCGTTCGTCACGAGTGTTAGCTTCTCAGAAGGAGTAATTGCTATGGGAATGAACACGCCTAAGGACGGTGCGCCAGGCACCACAGATCAGTCTCCGCGGTGGGAAGGCCCGCCCGAAAACAGGCCGCGAGGGTATTTGCCAGCCCAGGACTATCCGGACCGCGCGCAGGACGCCAATGGAGAGACCAATGCCGATCCAGAGGTCAAGAAGATATCAGACGGGCTAAAGCAAAAAGGCGAGTAAAATGACCGATGTCGAAAAGGACGCCAAGGGGCAATTCGCCAAATCAATTGGAGATCGCAAGGCCACAGGCGTGCATAGCGCCAAACCGACGGTGGTCACGGGATCGGAAGATGCGACAGAACACAAGTCGCCACCTGGGAGGAAGCCTGTGAAGGAATGGGACCTAAACTATGATCCCAGAGACATGAACGAAGGCAGGATGCGTTAGGAGGGGTGCTCGCACGGGTGCGAGCGGATCAGGACGAGATCGTCGCCTCGCGTTAGCAATATGGACGAGCTGCCGTACCACCCGGGGAAAATAGAACAAAGATTATCTCGGTATCGGGCCCCGCCTTTCTGAATAAGGGCGGGGAAAGGCATGGACATGCGAGGTCAGATGCTGGCTGATTCACGTCTGTCCCTGACCGAGCGTCGCCTTCAAAGCCCTGGCCGGATTTGTTTCTATCTGAAAGCAAGGATTTCGTCTTCCGGTGGCTAGAGGCTCTACGTCCGCGACGAGCTTGAGGACCGCTCCGCGCGAGAGCCCCAATAGGTTGACGCCTGGCGTCGTATTATTTCGCGAAGCTCGGCGGGACCAACCTCGATGCACGAGTTCGTTGAACAGCTCCGCGTGGAGCAGATGGACCTGCAAGTTTGGCTGATCGGGATCGGCCCAGACACGGGTCTTAACGCTCGCGCACAGATGTGCATCGCCTCAACGCCTGGACCTGCATGACGGGAATAGCGGCTACCAGCCTTGGAAAACCGATGTCGACATCCCTTGCGACTGCATCACTTTCCGGCCCGTGACGCGACCTCCTCATCTTCGCGCGGCATTTCTTTAGGCTGATAGAGGATCACGTTTGGCATTATATGTTCGAAATCGGATTTGATCGAAGCAAATCTCTTGAGCGCCGCGAATGCATCTTCGCGAAGGAATTTCGCGCCGGGATGTCGAGAATGCACGAGAATTACTTTCCCTTTATGATTCTTCCCGAGGCTATGCTGCGCCTGGTCCACGCTCGCCCAGCCAAGGCGAGCAACGTTTTGTACGGCTGTTAGAAATGAATTGGCACGCCGGGCGCATTTGGCAATGAGCAGCCACAGTCCCACGTACCGATCGCAGCCATCCGTATCTGCGACTGACATCGTAGCGTTGCTGAGCTAGCGGTAAAGCCCGGCAACTATCGCGAGACTCACGGCGATCAGGACAAGCATTACTACTATTATGATCAGAGGCGACAGACGTCCGGTCTGCGAAGTTGTCCCTCCCGTTTCGGGATCTCGCATCGCAACGTCGAAATTCCGTTGCCGGTCAGGCCTCAACCCGGCGCGATCTTCAAGGGCAATGGCTGCCTCTTGGGGTGTCACGGGATGACCTCCAGCTTCCGCATCAGTTTCCATTGGTGCCGCCCCGGGATCGAAGCCGGGACGTATATCTCCGCTGTCGCCGGATTGGATGCTACCGCGCACTTGAGCGCCAGTCTTAGGTTCTTTCATCATGGCGCCTTGCTTGCTTGGATCAGCCTGTTAGTAGGCGGATCAAAATAGGACGCCGTCAGCGAGCCAACTGCGATAGCCAGGCCGACGACAACCAACACGCCGACCCAGATTACGAATGGTTTATCAGATTTTCCCTGATCCATGTGCACATCCTCCTGCCTTTCAACTTTGCTTCTCCATGAAAGTTCCGGGTTGCGCGTCAGAGACGGGAGAGAGACGGAACATAGTTCACATTCGACGGTTCGAGCAGATCTCGGTTCAAAGAGGATCCCATGAGAAACCCTTCTCTTGTTGCCATGCTTATGCTTCTCTCAACTCCGGCCTTTGCTGACGGTCAGGCTTCAACGCAGAGGGCGACAAACTTCGCTTCAAGCGCGTTCTCGGCCAACAGGTTTGAAATTGAGGCGGCCAAGGTCGAGGTGGCCAAAGGTCGAGCGGAGCCTGCGAAGCAATACGCCTCGGACATGCTTACTGATCACGGCAACGCGGGTCCTGCCCTCGAGGCGTCCGCAAAGGAGGACGGCGTGAATGTTCCTCAAGGGCTCGATGAAAGTCATCAGGAAAAGCTTGATGCACTAGCGGAAAGTGACGCTGCCAATCTCGACCAAGCCTACCTTTCCACTCAGCTGATTGCCCACCAGGAGGCTGTCGAACTCTTCAGGAGTTACGCCGAGACAGGTCCGGACGGCGCGCTGAAGAGACTGGCTGGGAAACTGTTACCAGAGCTTCGAATGCACCTGACACGTGTTCAAGCACTGACCTCAAAGTGAGAATTGTTTCTGATGCCACGCATGGCAAAACAGGTATCGCGACAGGTCCCATTCGCTCCTCCGCTCAGGAGAGTCGAGGAGGAGATCCTGGACCAGATTCTCGAGGTTGACGTGCCTCTGACGTAACCAACGCTTCGCCCGCTACGCCGCACCCGCCGGATCCCCCACCGGAAGCAGTGCCGGGTCTAACGGAGGATCGTTTGGGTTTTTGGTATCAGAAGGATCCTGCGCAGGGGTGAGTGGAGGCTTCTCCTTCGTCCTGTCCGGTATCCCAGGAGCAGGCGTCGGACCCCGAGGCGTCTCGGCGGGGTTTGGCACTGATGTAGGCATTGTATTCTCCTTTTTCCCCAAACGGCCGTCTGCATGAGAAGGTTCCCGCCGCAGCTGTCGCTACGTAGACCTCATCGGTCGATCCGCCACCGTAATCGGGTAAATCCGCCCCACATGCGCATGAACGAAATCATCACGTGTCCATCAGCTAAGATAGCGCGAACTGTTATATTTACTGCCGAGATTGCGCCAAATCGGTGTTTCCCAAGAAGACAGCGTGCCAGCCCCTGAGAGTGGCCTTAGCTGTCGTCTGCAAGACGAAAATCGGTCCTCCCTATGGGATTGCGGTCGCTTACAAAAACGATCGTTTCGGAAGTGAACGAGGGGTTTACTTCTGTTGCTGATACCGAGCAAGGACATTGCCATTTTTGAAAAATTGCTAGCCCAAAGGGCATCGTGAAGTGGGGCGCGCTTTCGAATCTATCGAGCCTCTCTTATAGCGGAAGTTGGCCGCGTTTTCTACAGAAGGCCGGCTGCCCGCCAAATGTCTACATCTTCTGGATCCGCATTGGCGTCATGCGCGGAGTATCCTGTCGGGACGATTTCCTCCCATTTGAGCTCGCAGCAGCGCCATCAGCATCGGTCCGGTTGAAAATTGGCCCCGCTTCGCGCGCCGAGTCAAATCGCGCAGATACCCACCCGCTGACGTTATGACGTCACTGCGCTCCAAGATCCCGGCAACCGTTATTGATGCATTCTCTGTCCCCATCGCCTGGCAAGCGTCATCGAAAGCCGAGACAGGAACGCCGAGCATTGATCGAACCACAGTGGCAGCGCTCCTCAGGTCACTCCAGTTATGGATCGCGCCGGTCGGTCCATAGGAAATAATAGTTGGGCAAGCTCTAAGGACCATTGCTAAGGGCAAGGGTTCCCCAGGTGTTGTCAAAGCCTTGGCAAGCGTTGGTCGATTAACCGGCTCGTGGGTTTCAGATTCAATTTGAGATTCAGTGTTAGAACTCTGTATGTGGTGCTCACTGTGAGCATCATCGGTGCTCAAATCATCGGGATTTTGATGAGAATTCAAGGTATTGATGAGCTTTGATTGAAGGGCTCCCAAAGCCTTCAAGACCCTGTTGACATCTTCGGTGGACGCGGACCGCGGGAGTTGTCCGAGAAGGCTGGTGCAAAGCTCTTGAAGCGCCTCCCAATCGCCCTCGACACCTTCCTGGACCGCAAGGCCAATCAGTTTGCGTATGTCGCGACGGCAGATCGTCAGGTGTTCTCTGGCCCTGCGCAAGGCTATGCGATCGGCAACGACGCGTGCAGCCATAGATGCGAACTCTTCTGCGCGCGCAAGCAAGGGAGCCAGATCAAACCCGTAGGCCTCCTCGATGTCCCCTCCCCTGCCCCGGCGAGCGTAACGTTTGCCGTTGGGGCTGTCTCTGCGGGCGATCAGGCCGGCCTCCACGAGCGAAGACAGGTGTCGACGAAGCGTTGCGCCGGCAATACCGTGCGCGCGCAGGGAAAGTTGAGCGTTTGATGGGAAGACAACCAGCTGGCCGTCCCCTTTCAGGTCGCCTTCCGGGTAGAAGCTCAAAAGAGCATCGAGGACAGCAAGGCTCCTGTCTTGTAACTCAAGGACCGCCCGAGCCTCCGAGATATCTCTAAAAATCTTCCATTTGTTCGCGGTCTTGCCACGCTTGATCTCAGAGGCAGAAGATTGTCTCCTCAAGAGCGCAAGCGTCATCGGCCGCCGCCCAAAGGGCGTCGTGATATGTTCAACGTGCATTTTCCTTCACCTTTCAGAAGGCAAAAGAAAATTGCTCACCAAAACGGTGCCAAAAACTCTTGACTGCGATTCGAGGAAATGCGATTCTCTAAGTGCTTAGTTCAGAGGAAGGCTTCCACGGCGGCAACGTTGAGGGGGCCTTTTTCTTTTGCTGTTCAATCTCCCGTTTGCTGTTTCTCGGTTGAATTCGAATATTGCTCGAATAGGGTTTCCAGGTTGCTGGAGAGCCACTGCCCAAACAGCTTCCCCTTTGAACTGCCAAACTCCATTACCAAGCCGTTGGCCTTCGGTGTCGCGAGCACGCTGACGGACTGGTCAGCCGGGGTCCATACGGTGATTGCGGGCTGTTGCTTGCTGCGGCGGGCTGGCTTGGCCGAACTCTTAAGAGCGGCCAGCAAGAAAAGAAACCTGCCTTCTTCAGTGCTACAAGCGTTGAATGCCTCGTCCTGTATGACCTGATTGGCGCGCGCGGCAATCGAGGGATTAAGAACTAACTTCTTCAGATCTTCCCACCGGTCACGACCAACGCCCTTGGCGGAACCCAAAGCGTCAAGTACGGTGTCAGGGATGACGTCGGCGACTGACAGCATGCGCGATAGCAGGCTGTCATCGACCGTCAGCGCTGTCTTCAGGACATCGCGAGACATTCCGCTCCTTTGCAGCTTGCTGGCGAAAATGGCCTTCTCAATGAAGGTCAGATCGGCTCGCGCAGTGTTTTCCTGGCCTTGAGCGATGACGTGCTCTATGTCGGCGAGCTGTTTTACGACCGCGCGGACCTTCAATCCCAGCTCCCGGGCTGCCTTGGCGCGACGATGGCCGAAAACGATCATATAACGGCCATCATCCGTCGGATGCGGCCGCACGAGAATGGGAGTGGACTGCCCCGATAGACGAATTGCCTCCCGCAGCGTGGTGTAGGCCTCATCATCATCGCCAATTCGATCAGCAATGAACGAACCATCCAGATCGCTGGGATCAAGCTGGATGACCGTCTCGCCGTCGAGGACCCGCATAGATGTCTCAGCAAGCTCGTCCAACGACTGGATCATTGAGCGGGATGCACCACGTCGGGTGTAGGAGGCGCGTGCCTCCGACGCGGGAACGGCAGCGCGGTCGATTTCGTCACCCAACGTCGCCGTAACGCTCGCAAAGAGGTTCTTTCTAGCCATTTTGGTCTCCGCTGTTAGTGTTCATCTCCCTGAAAGCAAACAACTTTCTTGGCATTTGCACGGCTGTCAAAAATGTCACTTTCGTCCCCAGGCCCCGTGGATCAGGGAAACGATCTCACCATTCACCGCGTTCAGGCTTTCCACCGCGCGTTCGTAAGTCGAGCGGGTGAACTGCGACTTCTCGATTTCGTAAAGGGTCTGCTTGGTGATACCTGCATCCGAGATGGCCGTGGATTTTACCATCTGGTTCTTCAGCATTCGCTTGTTGAACAGCGCTTGGAGAAAGCCAACCATCTGCGCTTGCGGCTGGTCCGTGGGCTCATAGCGCGTCACAAGATAACGAAACCATTTCAGCTTGACCGAAGCACCTGCTCCCTTGATTGATTCCAGGATTCCCCCCAGCATCAACAGAAACTGGGACATCGACATCACGTCCAGCATCTGTGGGTGGACGGTGATCAGCACAGCTGTGGAAGCACTGAGCGCTGTAAGCGTGAGGTAGCCAAGCTGGGGAGGGCAATCGATGACAACAACGTCATACTGTGCGTCCACTTCCTTGAGCGCTTGCGAAATTCGGGTGAAGAAGAGCTTGCCTTCCGTTTGGTTCTTGCTTGATGCGGCCAGCGGGGTTTCATATTCATACTCCTGCAGCTCAAGGTTTGCCGGAACAATATCCAGTCCCGGAAAATTGGTCGGCCGGATCAGCTCCGTGATCGACTTGCGCTCACTGTCATAGCGAAGCGCTTCGTAGAGCGACGGATTGCGGTCAAGCTCTGGCTGAATCCCATGTAGGGACGTCAGTGACGCCTGGGGGTCGAGATCGATTGCCAGGACGCGGTGCCCGGTCAGGGCGAGGTACTGCGCAAGATGTGCCGCAGACGTTGTCTTTCCCGAGCCCCCCTTGAAGTTGACAACAGAGATGACCTGCAGCTCTTCGCCGTTGCGGCGGTGCGGGACATATTTTTTGAAATCGGAACGACCGTGCTTGTCGAGGTAGCGACGCAGATCCATCATTTGACCCGCCGTATAGGTGCGGCGTCCCGAACCCGACACCTGAGGCGCAGGGCCTTTTCCTTCGAGATGGAGCTTTTTGATATGGTTTTGGGTTACCCCGAGATACTCTGCCACTTCTGCCAGGGAGAACTGCCGCAGACCCTTCAAGGCGTGCGGAGGGTATTGCTCGAGCCGGAGCAGATTTAACTTGTCGGAGATCAACTCGCCCTGCTCAAGGATTTCCTTGTCGAATTCGAGATCTTCGAGGAAGACTGGTGCCATGTTCATATCTTGCCATTTTCCGGAATAACGCTTTTCTCAAGCGATCTGCATCATAAGCGTGATTTAGATGCGATTCTCCGGCGGGTGCAAGGAGTTTTTAGTTAACAAAGGCTTAATATGCCCAGTTCGACCTCAAAGGCGCTTAAATTGCGCGCTCGTGGGTACTGTAGAGGGTCAGGAAGCGAATCAACTCACTGATTTTCTGTGCTATTTTGGCAGTTTGCACGGCTGTCAAAATCTTTTTTGCCGAATCAGCAAGCGCGAGTTCCGGTTGTCCACCGGATTGAAGAAACTGGCGGGGCAGATGCTTGCGGGGAAGCCGTCGCTCTCGCGGTTTGTGTCACCATGTCAGGGGCGGATCTACCAGGTACGCGATGCGTTCGCTGCTGCCTATCATTGTGGGTAGCAGAGGATGGCGCTTCCAGACGCCATCCCAGAGCGTGCACGCGACATCAGTTGTTGTTGTCTGCGCAGGTGTCCTCGGCGTTCTGAGTGTTGCTGTTGCCGCCTTGGGTCTGCAGGGAGCCTTTCCCGGCTACCGACTTGCAGTTTTCTTTGTTGAAGTTTTGAGTCGTGCTGCCGGTCGTCGACTTATCGACCTTCTTCATCTTCATGCCGTTCGTGGTAGACGACGCATCACCATGGTTCTTGTCCATCGTAGAGCCCGCGGGCGCCGGGTTTGATTGCGCAAAGACCGAAGTGGCTAGACCAATCGCGAGAAGTGAAGTGGCGATGATTTTCACAGACATGTTATCCTCCGTGTTTGGTTGCTTGATTGCAACTAACACTGAAACGATGACCAATAGCCGTTGTTCCGCCCGCATCTCGGGCGCCAACCTCAATTGTCGCCTCATCCTCAGATCGCCGTCAAGAACCCGCTCAACCGAAGGCAGGATCAGAAATGGCATTGTTTAAATCGACCTCTATACCGCCTTAGATGAAGGGGAGGGAACGTCGTCGGGGCCTACGGAGAGCTGATCGCATTCCGACACGGTTGATGCTGATCCGGTCGTTGAGCTGAATTCTGCCCTGGCTGAATTTTTTCGGGAGAAGGTAACGTCCAGAACGCGAACGCAGGAGGCTGAATGACGGATTGCAGTCACGTCTTGTGTAGATCAGCGTCCAACTCTCTCCGAAGCGCCGCCGACAAGCAGCGTGGTTGAGCGCAGCACGTCTGAGACACTCGCGCTAAATATCCCCTACGATCGACGCCTATGTGGCTGCCGCGCCGTGATGCATTGGCCTCAAGCAGCGACGAACGGCTTGCTGTAAAGTCTTATACCTGTCGCGTCGAGCACAGACTAAGAGGAATGCAAGTTAGCAGGTGCGGGAGATGTGTTCTGGCAGCGATATCGCCACAGCTCACTCGTGAGCCTCGGGGTCGAGCCCGTCAAAGACTTCTAGAAGCGCCTCTACTATCGCACTACCGAGCGCATTACCGCTTTCTGCTATGGCCTTCTCATCCATGTCTCGCGCAGCTAGCGCCAAATTTCCACCTTGCTCTGTAACAATAGCTCGCGCCCGCTCGATAGCCCATTGGGCAAAGTCGTTCCGGTTTTCAATTGTGACCGTCTCAGCTTCCATATGGGTTCCTCCCCAGACTCATAGCAACGCGCCCAAGGCGGCGGGCACTGTGGTTGCGTACGGCTATCTGAATTGCGTATGTCCATCAACGATAAACCGTGACCGGTTTGACCTTCAGCTATTTCAACGGCGGAGAAGTGTGCGAGCTGATCGCGAATTCTGATTGCTCCCCTTCTCCAAGAGAGAGTGGTTCAAGTTCACTTTCGTCACTCTCCCGGTAGGTCCAGGCGGTAGTCGTATTGACATCATTGATCAGGGGCGGCGCGACTAACAGCTCGCGGTACGAACCCTGCACGAGAGCAATCAAGGGGAGGGGCTTGTCGTTTCGCGAGAAATGCGTGGCTGTAGTCTAACGCCACAGCACTGCAATACGGTGCGCTGCGACGTAAAGGTCGCCTGTTAAGTCTCGGGCCGCAACGAGCGCCTCATATTGCGGCTAAGAGTCACGTTGGTAGAGTACACTGGGACGGCTCGTGCGACGAGCTGAGCGAGAATGGTGCCGGCAGTGCTGACGTCGTCTTTAGGTCTTACGCCGCCCTTGCCTTTGAGCCACAGCGTCGGGGGCGACGCTGATGCTCTAGGCTGCTGTCCGCCGATCGCCACCCACTGAAAGCAATGGATGACTTTTGCTAGGAACCACAGGTCGAAGAGCATCGGCGCCTTCCTGGAATGCGAACCCCTAAAATCAATGCGAGACAAAATGAAAGTGTCCTTCTCCGCGACTACGCTGTAGATGACGTGTGCTTGGTCAAATGAGGGCCTCTGGTTGACAAACCTGAATGGTGCATATGTAAAGGAAGTGATGGTCGAATTAGCTTCCCTGAATGCCGGATAAGGATTTCCGTTGAGGCGGTTACGGTTTGTTCGAGTTGACAACCAGGACCCCAAATCGGAGGGGCCAGGTCGTCTTTGGGATTCGGCGCTATCAGATCCCCAAGCGTCTTGCGATAAGGGCGATTACGCGGCTGGACAAGCAATCACGACAGCGCTGATACTTCAAGGTGGGTTCCACCCTAGCGGTCCGAACGTCTCCACCGGGACAATGCGCGTTTGCGCTCAGACACCAATTGCTTTTGCACATGGCGCTCATTGGCAGCAAAGCGCAGCAGATGGCCCTCACTCTTCCCCACAAAGGGCGCCACATGGCCCCTTACAGCGAAACATGTAGACCCTGGCGAAGGGCCGCCGCCTTCCGAGAACCTGCCAACATCATGCAGCGATGATGAAGGATATCATCGCGATTGCGCAGGCCGCCCCGGCAATGTTGAAACCGAGTGAAACGAAATCGCTCATCTGTTGCCAGTGATGCCGGTAAAGCTCGGTGGTGCCGAAAACTGCGACGGCTCCGCCCAGCATCCAACAAGCCATCGCTAACGTCCCGAAAACCAAAGCTAGATTAATCATTGCACCGTTCCTGTTTTTGCGCCGATCCAACCGGCACAATTCTCATTTGTTCCAGCCGGTCTTCGCTCACGCCAACCCGCGTTCCGGAGCCGGGAGACCTCGGTGTCCGATGCTTGACGCTTCAGGGTACTTCCACAGCAAACCCTTCCCCGCGGTTTCACTTCACGCCTACGATTGGGACCACCAAATTGCCCGATCCTGCTTCTGCTGGCTGGCAAGCGCGCACGGTCCTTGGCGTTCCTCTAGCAATCTTCCTTCTTTTGATCGTGGCAGCTCCCTTAAACCCAGAGAAAGCATTGGGAACCTAACATGTGCAATCGCGTTGGCGGGAAGCGCTTGTGCAGTAGTGTAACTAGCCCGATCGCCGACTAAAGCGAAAACCATCGAGGCATTTTGCACAAGCATCCTTGTGCTGCTGCCGCAGCCAGCTGAGACGTGTTGCGTCGCGATGATTTAATCGCGCGAGAAGACAGTCGCGCATGGTCCGCGAAGCTAGGTCTCCCGGTCTAGGTCGCCGTTCGCAAACATACGCCGACCGGTCGAAGTCGGGGCGGTCTTTTTTTCAGGCTGAGTTTCAGAAGCGACATCGTCTTTAGGCTTACCGCGACCTTTGCCTTTTTCGGACCGTTTCAGTTCCCGCTCGATCGTGTCACGGTCGCCTTCGCTCGGTTCTTTCGGGAACTTGTCTGAGAAATCGCTCATTTGTTTTCCTCTCTGCCCGGAGGGGCTCGCACTTCAAGACCAATTCACTTGTCATCCTCGCTGTCAGGAAGCGTAGTTACGACCGTTCTGGCACGGCCTTTGGACACCATCACATCTTCTTGAACGCCGTTTCTGTTCAAGTCGATTTGTTCGAGGTCCAGCGTCTTTGGCGCCGACTTTTTCCTTATGATTGCCGGGGCGTGAAGCTGGTTTTCATGCTTTTCCTTGCTCACTTGCAACTCCATTTCGAAAACGATGACTGAGTGCGTTGGTTCACCTCCAACCAGGTCTCGCCGCCGCCGTGCCGGCATGATCCTTGTTCGTCTGCCCTATTCGCACCTTTAGCGTGGGGATCAATCCGAAACGCCGCGGTCGTCGTTGTGCGTAAGATCTGCTTCTCCAACCATTGTGTTGGAATTCGCCATCGCTATCTGCATCAGGCCCGCCCAACTACTTCAGGAGGTACATGTTCCCCAAGGGCGGATAGGACGGGCGGTATTGCATCAGCTGTGGCGCTCTTCCCTTGCACCTCGTCACATCAAGA
The DNA here is from genome assembly GCF_019511525.1 of Rhizobium cauense. Lineage (GTDB taxonomy): Bacteria > Pseudomonadota > Alphaproteobacteria > Rhizobiales > Rhizobiaceae > Rhizobium > Rhizobium cauense. The sequence goes on from NZ_JAEUAT010000020.1 coordinate 57,863, forward strand.
GGACGGCCCAGAAATGCTTAGACTTTGGCCGTCTCGCCAGCTTCGCGCAGGCGAAGAAATTTGGTTGTGAGGGTGACGATATTCTCGTCAAGCCATTTAGCCATTGCAACCTCCTCGGAAAGGTTGGCCTGCAATAAGAGGGCGGCGGCGTTGTGCCCGCCGGCCTCAGCCAAAGTCAGCAATGATTTGTATGCAGCGATCTCAAAGTTCTCAAACGCGAAGTTGGCGAAAGAATCTTTCAAAATTTCGTCGCCTGCCACCGTGTGGCTCATTGCGGCCATTGCTCCGGTTAGTGACAAAGCCATATCCTTGATCGTTGAAGGGTTCTCATCGAGGCCAGCGAGCATTTCCTCGATACGCACTATTTGCCCTTCCGTCTCGCGGAGGTGCTGCTCTAGCTTCGTCGCTACCTCCGGATAATTTTCAATCCGGGAAAGCTGCGGCTTCATAATGCTCAACGCTTGGCTCTCCATGGCATGTGCGTTCTTGAGGCCTATTACAAAGATTTCACGGGTCTCGTGATGTAACATCGGCGTTCCTCCAAGTTTGACCAGCCGAACCCCGGACCCCGTCTTTAGTTCCAGGTTTGAAGAGGTCGGCCGGGCACGAGCGGCGTGAAGCGCGGTTTGCCTCTCCGAATTGCTGGGTAATCCGACATCTCCAGCAGCTCCGAGGATTCAAGGTTACTGGAGACTTGAACACCGGTAATGCCAGCTTGGTGCCACTTCGTTCAGATCTTCGCGCTCTCGAACATCATAAGCAGGATTGCGAACACGCAGACCGTACATATTGCCCATGTGAAGGCTGAGTTGAGGAAAAGGAGCGCTAGCTTCGACAGATGACCATGAACGTAATCCTCAATGATTGCCCGCATTCCGATGTCCATGTGGATGGCGCTGAGGATAATGAAGCCTAAAAGCGCGGGCCCGATCCAGAAGCTGCCGATGGACGCAATCACAAATTCGCGGTCGCGACCGAAGAGGAAGATGCCAATGCCGATGATGTACGGCGTGAGCAGCCCGAGAGCGAGGCCAGAAGCCTGTTTCCAGACGTAGGCTGCCGTTCCACCCTTTGCCGATCCTAAGCCTCGAACACGTCCAAGCGGTGTAGTCATTGGTTGCCTCCCGCCAAAACTACAATTCAAGAATTAGGCGCTTCATCGCGAGATCAGTCAATCACGGACTTGTCGCGGGAGGCCTTGGTACGAAACTGACCCAGCCAAATATCGCGCCCGCGCGGGGTTCGATCAAGCCATGTCACGAAATAGTGGGGGCTCTCCGGACGGAGCCAAGTCCACAAAAGTAGCTTCCACAGCGAACGTCAGGAAACCTCGCTCGCGAGCGCGATCTTTTGCGTATGCATTCGCCAAACCTGACTGGCAAAAGCTCCGGAGCCCTTGCCGCGGAACGATTGTGCAAAATGCTGGTTAGTTGCAGTACGTCATCGCGCACAAAAGCAAAAGGCTGTGGCCTGCGCCGACGTGGAGGAGGGGATGAGCAGCCTTTCCTGACTAAGGTGTAGCGGCCAAACATGGGAACATTTGTCTGATCGTTTTGGTAGGCGTTGCTTCAGCTCGTCAAACTGCTGCGAAGAGGAGCATGAACATGACTGTGACGGAGTATAAGCGCTTTTACGAGGGGCTGCCAGAAAAGGGCGACCTGATAATAAAGTTCTATCGGTCCGGGGGGAAGATACGTGGCTTCGTTCGGACTGTAGCCGACCCGGGTGAGCATGATGCGATTTTTCCTGGTGAAGAAATGGAGCCGCATGCTGCGTTCGCAATCGCCGACACACATCGGCGCGACGGCGTCATCTGGGTGGAGCTTGTGGAAGACGTTGAATGGGATGATCGCTGGGGTCGCCTAAGCTACTGAACTGGTTGTGCAGGGGTCGGCCGTCACCGGGCCGCCCCCTGCCGCCAATTACAGCTGCTCGCTCTGCGCGCCGCTACCGGGTTTCGCGGGACCGAGATCCGGCTTTTCCCCCATTGGCTCTAGCGATAGCGTTGAAAGAGTTCCCTTGCCGTCGACGGAGCGGCCTTCCGACCAGCGGCCGGGAACGGGGGAGGAACCATCGGCTTGGAAGCCAAGATAAGCGTAGCTAAACTCCTGCAATTCCTTCTCCTGCGGAAAACTATTCGGAATGGGGAAGACGCCGCTCGAACCGCCCAGTTCCTCAAGCGCTGCCAGCCACTGGTTCTGGTGCATCGTGTCCCGGGCGATCAGATAGGAAAGCATTTCCTTCATGCCTGGATCGTTCGTCAAATTGAACAGTCGCACTGCCAAAACGCGGCCGGTGGATTCGGCTGTGACGTTTGCAGTCATGTCGGCGGCAATATTTCCGCTCGCATAAATGTGAGACATGTTAAATGGGATACCGTCGGAGTCGACTGGCATCGCGGAGAGGCCTGCTGACAAGAGGTTTTTCATATTGAGCCCGCCAAGTACCGCGCTCGCAACGGGGTCGGCTGCGACCTCTTCCTTGATCGAGACCGGAGCGCCTTCCAGATTGAGTGCTACGGCGGTAGCCAGCATCTCGATATGGCCTAGCTCTTCGGCCGCTGTATTCATTAGCAAGTCGCGAAACTTGGGGTCGCCGCGGGCGCCGCACGCCTGGAAGAAATATTGCATGGCAACGCGAATCTCGCCTTCGACCCCTCCGATTGCCTGCTGTAGAGCCCGTGCGAACAACGGGTCAGGCGTTTCCACGCGCACAGGAAACTGTAGCTTTCCATCAGTGTAAAACATCGAGTCTTCCTTTTTTGAGATTGGAGGCCGCACAACCTCCACACGCTAGCGATGTTCCCGCGGGTAGGATTCTCGTACGATTGCGCACAATCGGCGCAACAGGTCGAGCAGGGATCCCCGGCGGGAGCACGCGCAGTTTGCTAGCGAGAGGCACCTTTCGTTGAGCTACGCCGTCCGCCGCGGTGGGCTCCGCACGAGCTGGTTTCCAGCCCTTGCACCAACCGCCTCACCGCGTGCCCTCGCAAGGGAGCCGTCTCCTTTCCAGCGGAGGTGATGCAGCTAGGGCAAATCAGATCGGAACCTCAGCGAGGCACTTTAGTTAGAGACGCAAGAGTGGAGAAGACCAGCGGGCTTGATAGCCCAATGATGGGAAGGAAAAACGATGTCCAGTTCCGAAACGACCACGAACCACAAAACTATCCAAGAGTGGATTGAAGCGCGCGATGGCAAACCGTCGGTCATCCGCACGAAGGGAAAGGGCGGCGTGCTTCGAATCGACTTTGGTGAGAAGGAAGAGGAATTCGAGGAGCTCGATTGGGATGAGTTTTTCCAGATCTTTGACGAAAACAAGCTCGCCTTTCTTTACCAGGACAAAACCAAAAACGGTGAGCAAAGTCGCTTCAACAAGTTCATCGAGCGGGATTGAATGTGCAGGTTGTAACCGTCATCGAGGGGCGAAGGAGTGACCACCATGGCAAGAGCGGGAAGTGGCGACGATAGCCCCACAACTGCTGCTGCTGATGGTTTGAACCCCGCGCTAGCCCGTAATATCGAAGCCATAGCCCGGCGTCGTCAACGGACGCAGGAAAGCGCCAGCCTACAGGAGCGCGCCGCGGCTGCAATCAGCCGCTTCGCGGGCTCGATGCTTTTTGTGTACATACACATTGCCTTTTACACCCTTTGGATCACTGCAAATCTGGGTCTCATCCCGTGGCTGCCGCCCTGGGATCCTTCGCTGGTAATCCTCGCAATGCAGGCATCGGTCGAGGCAATCTTCCTCTCGACGTTCGTACTGATCAACCAGAACCGAATGGCGGCTGAAGATGATCTCCGTGCTGACCTCGACCTGCAAGTCAGCCTGCTAAATGAGCATGAGACGACACGTCTGATAACTATGGTGGAGGCCATTGCGCGGAAGTTGGAGGTTTCAACTGAAGCAGATGGTGAAGTGACCGAGCTGAAGAAGGATGTCGCGCCTGAGGCAGTGCTGGATCACCTTGAGGTATCGGATAAATGACTGCAAATGGGCGCTACATATCGGGGGCCAGTTGGTATCAGATCAGGAGCTTGAGCCGCCAGGCGTATGGCGATCTTGCAGCGCGGAAAGACGCCTCAGTTCTTGCCGTATCAGAGTAACGGATCGGTATCCGATACCAGGAATTTCCATTAGTTGTTCGTCACTCAATGTGGCTAGGACATTCATCCGCTTTATTCTACCTTTTCGCAGCGCCATGATGATCCATGGGGGCAGGTTGCTTCTCAGCACCAAACCGTTCAAAGAGGCGGGATTTTTCTTATCTTCAATACGTTGCCTCGGCATTCCGGCCACTCTTCGTGTCTTGGCTGACCACAGGACACAACGCGCGGTCCCGAGAGGCAAGCCGTAAGTCTATTGTCCTGTGGGTTCCCCAGTCATGCTGCCACTCTGGTAAATAAGGTCAATTGCCTGCGAAACAGCGACCAGTCCTTCCGCAGCAGGATCAAATTCGCTACTTTTTTTTAGCTGCTGTGCCCACGCAATCGCGGCGCGTCCACCCCAATCATCCGGCGGCTGCGCGAGCTGCTCGTGAGTGGTGCCCTTGAAGCGATGAGCAACAAAATTGTAGAAAGAGCCGTCGATATTGCGCAGGGCTGCGCCACCTCCGGTTCCGTAGAAGCTCGCGTCGATAACGCAGTCGCATCCCGCATTAAGGCGCCATGAACACGCGAGGCGGACAATGGTACCGCTGGCGAGCTTAAGTGTCGCAACAGCGTAGTCCTCGACATGGTCTCGGTCTTGGGATACCCGCTTTCCCTGCTCCATCAAATGGCTGGAGACCGCAATGATCTTTGGGAAGTCCATTGCCCAAAGCGCCAGATCGATAAGGTGGACGCCAAGATCAATTACACATCCTCCTCCCGATTGCAGGCGATCATAAAACCAGGGTTTGTCCGGGCCGTACGCATTGTGGAACGTCAGGTCGATCGCCATGACATTGCCGAGATCCCCCGCCTTGAGCAGCTGCTTGATGCGCCTCATGCCCTCGGTATGGCGATAGGACAGATCCACGCCGAGAAGTTTGTTGGCAGCTTTTGCCGCTGCGAGGACTGCCTTCACTTCCACAGTATTGCGTCCTAGCGGTTTCTGACAGAACACTGCGCGGCCGGCATGCAGCGCCCTTATTGATTGCTCCGCGTGCTGTGCACTGGGCGTCGCAATCACGACCCCATCGAGATCCTCGGTAAGGAGTTCATCCAAGGTACCAACGAATCTGGCGGAAGGTGCTACCTTCGCTGCGGCAGTCATCATGTCTGTCGAAGGTTCGGCAATGACCACAGCCTCACAATGCCCGGTCGCAAGCATAGCTTCCATCCTATTACGACCGATCCAGCCTACGCCGAGAAAGCCAAGGCGTGTCGGCCTGGAAGAGATGCTGGACGCATGTTGAAGGGCTATGCCGCTCATCAGTTGACCACCAGTGCTTTAATGAAGTTGTCGGGACGATCGCGCGTAGCATTCAAAGCCTGATCAAGCTGCTCCAAAGGATAGCGATGCGTATAAAGAGGAAACGGATCAAGCCTGCCTTCGATCACGGCAGCGACGGCATCGCGCATGCCTTTGATGTAGACAGCTGGATCCCGCTCATGAGCGTTGATTACATCGATACCGCGCCAATTCCACAGCTGCATATTGACTTGCCGGGAACCATCCTGGTGATACCCTGCTATGACCAGGCGGCCGCGTTCCATAGTCAATTCGGCAGCTAGATCAATCGGCCATTGTTTGCCTACCGCCTCGATTACGCGATGACAGAAGTCACCAGCCGTCAATTTTTTTACTTCTTCGATGATGCGCCAATGGTCATCCATCACAATTGCCTCTGATGCGCCCATACGCTTGGCCACTTCGAGCGCTTGGCGACGTCGCGAAATCGCGATGACCCGTGCGCCTGCGCGAGCCGCAAGTTGGGTTAACAGTGCTCCAAGAAAACCAATGCCGATGATGGCGACCGTCTTGCCGGGTTCAATATCGCAACGCTTGAAGATGTTCATGGCGCAACCAAGCGGTTCACCAGGAAATGGCTTCTCTTCCAGAGCGGGTGGCAGAGGCACGACCATGTCGGCTGAGGCAAAATCATGGCTGGCGTAAGCGTGATAGGTAAGGGCCGCCACACGAGCTCCGATCGATAATCCCTTGACGCCCTCTCCGACTGCGTCGATCCGGCCCCATCCCTCATGACCAAGACCTCCAGGTTCGGTCGGAAATTGCATCCACTCCGGTCCGGCCCAAGGTGTGAGGTTTGATGCGCATACGCCGCATCCCTCGAGCTTGATGCGAACCTGCCCTGCATCTGGCAGTCGAAGCGACGTCTCCACAATGTCGATCTGCCCGGGGGCAGGAATGACTGCAGCGGTTAGACGTCCTGATAGAGGTTGATTTGAAATATTCATTTGATCCTCCAGTGCCGCTATTTCAAATTGGAGAAGCCGCCACGTCAGCCCACAGGTGGCTCCCCCCCGCGCTTTTCCGCCGGTCGTCTAACGGTGGTTTGACTAAGGGACGACCAATGCCATGATAGAAAAGGCCATGCCGCGTTACGCTCTCTGGGCACAGGAGGTTGCGATAGTCGAACAGGTGCTTCCCATTCATCAAGTCGGCCAACCTTTTGAGATCGAGAGCACGGTAGTCATCCCATTCTGTCAATATGGCCACGACGTCTGCTCCGTGAGCCGCAGCATAAGGATCCTCATGCCAGATTACCTCTGTACCCAAGACGCTTTGCGCCGGTCCCCGCGCCTTTGGGTCGTGCCCTCGAACTTCGACTCCTGCCTTCGTCAAGGCCGACACGACTGTTAGCGCGGCAGACTCGCGTACGTCGTCTGTTTGCGCCTTAAAGGCCATGCCCAGTATGGCGACCCGGCTCCGCCTTTTCTCTGTCAGAACTGCCAGGATACGATCCGCAAGCATCGCCTTGCGCTCTTCGTTCCCCTCGATCAGCCTTTCGATTAATGTCTGCGGAGCACCATAGCGCCTTCCCGTAGCCGCGAATGCGCGGGTGTCCTTCGGAAAACACGACCCGCCGAACCCAGGCCCCGGTTGCAGGAAGTTTTGGCCAATCCGCCTGTCGGCGCCGACCCCCTGTGCAACGGTAGTGACGTTGCCTCCTGCGTTTTCGCAAATATTTGCAACTTCGTTGATGAACCCGATCTTCAACGCAAGAAATGCATTGGCCGCGTATTTGATCAGTTCTGCGTCGGTCGTGGTTGTGCTGATAAACGGGATGCCCATCTCGATCAACGGGCGATATAGCTCGCGCATCGCTGCTGCCGTAGCTGGCTCGTCTGAGCCAACAACAATGCGGTCAGCTTTCATGAAGTCATCGATAGCCGAGCCTTCCCTCAGAAACTCCGGGTTCGACGCAACGTAAACATTTCGACCGCCTTTTGCCGACTTGAGAATTTGCCCAATGGCTCTAGCGGTGCCGGCGACGACGGTTGATTTGATGACGACGATGGCTTCGTCCGGGATGAAGCGACCGATCTGGCGCGCGGCGGCTTCGACATAGGAGAGATCGATGTCCCCATCTGCGCGTGCAGGTGTTCCAACTGCGATGAAGATAAAGTCGGCTGATTTGACAGCGGCAGCGAGGTCTGTCGAGAAATCGAGCCTGCCGGCAGCCGTCATTTGTGCAACCAACTCACCGAGCCCCGGCTCGAAGATTGGGATCTGCCCATGCTTGAGATTTCGGATGCGTTCCTCGTTGAGGTCGACGCAGCAAACATTGCAACCTAACGAAGCAAAGCACGTGCCGGTCGTCAGACCGACATAGCCAGCACCGATCATCACTACATTCATTGTCCGAGGTCTCCGACTACAGGAATTGTTCGTCGGCCGAACTAGAATGGACGACAAGAGTTCCGGATGAATGTTGAGCGAGTTTGTCCCTAAACCCGTCTGGCACAGGGATCAAAATTCCAAGAAGGTGGATCTAGAGCATTGAGACTATTGAGGTTTAGCGACGCGAACGCCCGACGGCGCGCCTCACTAGGCGGTTGATCTCATTGATGATGTCAATGATGTCTTCAAAGAAGTCATACAAGCAGGAACTTTTGCGAGCCGGTGTGGTTCGGGCACCATTGGACAGGTAAACGTCAGCAACAATGGGGTCTTCATGGCAAAGATTTTGGTGACCGGTGGATGCGGCTTTATAGGCCGACACGTCACGGAAGAGCTGCTGGACCATGGTTATAGCGTTCGCATCCTCGATGCCATGATCGAACAGGTCCACGCGGGCTCGGACGTTCCGGTGCCTGGTTCGGCAGAGGTCGTGCGTGGAGACGTTCGAGATAAGGCGCTGGTAGAAGAGGCGCTCCAGAATGTCGACGGCGTGATTCATTTGGCAGCCGAGGTTGGCGTTGGGCAGTCGATGTATGAGATCGCGCGCTACGTCGGCGGCAACGACCTCGGAACGGCTGTGCTCTTGGAAGCTATGATCGGCAGGAATATAAAAAGAATTGTCGTGGCTTCATCCATGAGCGTCTATGGCGAAGGACGATATCAAAGAAAAGATGGCACGTCTCTTGATCTCGTGCGACGTGGCGCGGCTCAGATCAAGGCCGGCCGATGGGATGCGACTGGACCTGATGGAGAGGACCTTGTTGCCGTCCCGACTGACGAGGACAAGCCTGTTGATCTCGCTTCAATCTATGCCCTCACCAAATATTCGCAGGAAAGGCAGGTCCTTTTATTTGGTGAAGCTTATGGCGTCGAAGCTGTGGCGCTCCGTCTGTTCAATGTCTTCGGTGCGGGCCAGGCTTTGTCCAATCCCTATACGGGCGTCCTTGCTAATTTTGCTTCGCGCCTTGCGAATGGCCAGCCTCCGATGATCTTCGAAGACGGTCGACAGCGCCGTGATTTCGTTCACGTCCGTGACGTTGCCCGCGGTTTTCGCCTGGCGCTCGAAAAGCCTGCGGCGTCCGGCCATGTGATCAACGTAGGAAGCGGTCAAGCCTATACGATCACGCAAGTTGCTACGTTGCTCGCCGACGCTATGGCCGTTCCAAACATCGCTCCCGACATAATGAATAGAGCTCGCTCAGGCGATATCAGAAACTGCTTCGCAGATATCGCGAAAGCACGCGAGCTTCTGGGCTTTGAGCCGCAGCATCGTCTCGAAAATTCACTCGGTCCCTTTGCGCACTGGGTGCGAACGACTGGTGCGATCGACCGCGGCGCGGAAATGAAGCGGCAATTGGAAGATCGGGGATTGGTATCATGAGTTCATCCGCTTCAGCCGGCGCACAATGGACGAAAAGGTCTTATGGTTTCGTGGAGTGGTTTCGGCCCGGCGAGTACGACCGCGCCGAGCAGCTTCTTCCCGACATTCTGGCAAGTGGTGCGACCTACCTTCGAACCCATCTGTCTTGGGCGGAGTACCTCGCTCCGGGTGGTTCAGAATGGTTTGATTGGCTGATTCCCCGTCTGGGGAGGGATATCGACCTCCTGCCTTGCATCCATTACACGCCGCCGTCCATGTCGCGAACCGGACGCGCCTCCGGTGCTCCTCGTGAGCTAAAGGCCTACGCCGATTTCGTCGATCATGTCCTGACGCGTTATGGCCGGAGCTTTAGCCACATCGAGCTTTGGAACGAACCAAATAATCTTCTCGATTGGGATTGGCGCGACGACGCCGATTTTCTCCTGTTTTCGGAAATGGTGGGCGGGGCTGCGTACTGGGCGAAGCACCGTGGCTTCAAACCCGTTCTCGGTGGGCCATGCCCCTTCGATCCATACTGGTTGAACCTCATGGGTGAGCGGGGAGTGCTTGGCGTCGTCGACGCTGTGGGCTTCCACGGCTTCCCAGGGACCTGGGACAGCGAGGAAGGGACTTGGGGTGGCTGGGACATGCATCTGGGCGAGATGCGTAAGATATTGGACCGCTTCAATCCGCAGGCGCAGATATGGATAACCGAAACAGGCTACTCCACCTGGCGCAGCGACGAAATGGAGCAGGCCCGGCGTTTTATGAAGGCGCTCAAGGTGAAGGCGGACAGGATGTACTGGTACTCCTGGCAGGACGTGGCGCCCGACGTGCCCGTGCAAGAAGGGCTGTGGTTCGATCCGCGTCATTATCACCTCGGCGCCGTCACCCATGATAACCAGCCGAAGCTTCTGGCTCGGTTGCTGCTTGAGGGCGGGGTCGAAAGGCTGGAGCGGGTCGCCAGTCTGGCAACACCCCATGTAGCAACCGGGGCCGCACCGATCGTCGTGACTGGGGGAAGCGGCTTTATCGGTTCCAATGTTGCCAGGAGCTACCTGGAGGATGGGGAGGATGTAATCATCCTCGACAATCTTGGACGCTCGGGTGTCGACCAGAACCTGGCGTGGCTCACGGAGCACTATGGGCCTCGTGTCCATCCGGTTTTGGCCGACGTAAGAGATCTACGCAGCATAGAAGCAGCGTTTGCCGACGCCAAAGCTGTTTTTCATTTCGCTGCTCAGACGGCTGTTACTGCCAGTCTCGTACACCCGATCGATGACTTCGAAACAAACGCCCGCGGTACCATCAATGTTCTCGAAGCGGTGCGCAAATCTGAAAAGAGAGCTCCGGTTATCTTCGCGAGCACCAACAAGGTTTACGGCGCTCTTGAGGATATCCAGATGCTGGAGATGGGAGATAGGTATGTCCCTTCAGACCGTAAAATCCGCGATTACGGGATTGGTGAAGACCGCCCCATCAATTTCTGCACGCCTTATGGCTGCTCCAAGGGTGTTGCCGATCAATATGTGCTGGACTACGCCAAATCCTTTGACCTGCCGGCAGCTGTTCTTCGAATGAGCTGTATCTACGGTCCGCGCCAATTCGGCACTGAGGACCAGGGCTGGGTGGCGCATTTCCTGATCAGAGCACTCCTTGGACAGAATATCTCCATCTACGGTAACGGCAAGCAGGTTAGGGACATCTTGCACGTGGACGATGCTGTGGCTGCCTACCGCGCTTTGCTCAGCTCAATCGGCAGCGTTAACGGCCGCGCATTCAATCTCGGTGGCGGACCGCACAACACTGTGAGCATCCTGAGCGTGTTACGTGAAATCGAAACGCTGATCGGTCGGCCGCTCCAAACGCAGTTCGGCGATTGGCGTCGAGGCGATCAATACTTCTTCGTCGCTGACACCCGAGGACTGGAAAAAGAGCTTGGCTGGAAGGCCGAGGTTCACTGGCGAAAAGGCATTCGGCACCTTGCGGATTGGCTCGTGCAAAACCGACTGGGTGACGGTTCGGTTGCTTTGGAAAAACAGAAGGTATTGGCATGAACCGGTCCAAGTCGCCAAGAGCAGCACGGGTGCTCATAACAGTCGATGCCGTTGGCGGCGTGTGGCGCTATGCAATGGATCTAGCTGCAGCGCTCGATCCCCTTGGCTTTACCTTTGTGTTTGCGGGCCTCGGGCCACAACCTTCTGCCAGGCAGATACAAGAGGCAAGCAAGCTAGGAACGCTGCGCTGGATTGATGAACCGCTTGACTGGATGGTTCAGCGCGAGAGTGAGCTGGCTGGTGTAGCTCCTCGGCTTGGGCAGCTTTGCCGGCAGGAGCATGTGGATCTTGTCCATCTCAACTTGCCATCGCAGGCCGATGGGCTGGTGACAGAGCGACCTGTGGCGGCAATGTCCCACTCTTGCGTTGCGACATGGTTTGCAGGCGTACGCAGGCAGGACCTTCCGCAGGATTGGCGGTGGCACAAGGCTCTCAATCGCCGCGGATTCGACCGGGCTGATATCGCATTGGCCCCGAGCCATAGCCACGCTGCGATGCTGCAGCATGCCTATGGTCAGATCAGGGGACTTCACGTGGTTTACAATTCCAGCCGCACGGCACCAGCAGCCAAGTCGAAGGACGATTTTGTCCTTGCCGCCGGGCGGTGGTGGGATGACGGCAAGAATGGTGGGGTTTTAGACGAGGCAGCTAAGGAGATCATCTGGCCTGTGATCATGGCTGGCGCAAACAACGGTCCTAACGGGCAGCACCTCATGATCAGGCATGCCAAACACCTCGGCGAGCAGGCTCATCAGGATATCTTGTCACTCATGCGACGTGCTGCGATATTCGTCTCGCCGTCCATCTACGAGCCATTCGGTCTCGCGCCTCTAGAGGCCGCGAGATCACATGCTGCTCTGGTGCTTGCAGACATCCCGACCTACCACGAGCTTTGGCGGGACGCAGCGATCTTTGCCGACCCGACCGACAGCACGGCCATTGCCGCAGCAGTGAACCAACTGGTCGAGGACCCGCAGTTGCGAGCCGAACTCGTTCTTAAGGCAGCAGAGCGGTCGCGCCGTTTTGATCCCGGTTCACAGGCCAGGGCAATGGCAGATCTTTATTCGGGACTGCTTCAGCGCGATCCGACGCGTTCAGCCGCGGAGTAATCATGAGGTTCGTCTTCTACACCCATTCACTTGTATCGGACTGGAACCACGGCAACGCACATTTCCTTCGCGGGATAATGCGTGACCTCATCCGCCGAGGTCATGAAGCGGTAGCTTTTGAACCAGTTGATGCCTGGAGCAGGAAAAATCTCCTTCAGGACCAGGGAGACGCAGCGCTGGCGGATTTCGCCACTGCATTCGCCGACCTTCGCGCGGAAGTCTATGGTCCCGACCATGATCACGAGGCCAGCCTAGCTCATGCCGATGTAGTGGTGGTTCATGAGTGGACCGATCCTGCGCTCGTTGCAGAGATAGGTCGGATAAGATCCAGTGGCGGCACCTTCACTCTCTTCTTCCATGATACGCACCATAGAGCCGTGTCCTCAGAGCGCGATATCGCGGCTTTGGAGCTGCAGAAGTACGATGGGATCCTCGCGTTTGGGGAGACACTCCGCCAGCGTTACCTCCGCGCGGGGTGGGGTGAAACGGTGTTCACCTGGCACGAGGCTGCAGATACCAGCATATTCAAGCCGATGCCGGACGTTCAGAAGACTGGTGATCTCATCTGGGTTGGCAACTGGGGCGACGATGAACGCTCCTCTGAACTCATGGAGTTCCTCATAAAGCCTGCCATGGACCTGCAGCTGCAGACATTGGTCCACGGGGTGCGCTATCCCGAGCACGCGTTGCGCGCGTTGAACGAGGCTGGCATCGCTTTTGGCGGCTGGATTGCCAATCGGCGTGTTCCCTACGCCTTTGCCCAGCACAAGGTGACTATACATGTCCCGCGCCGACCTTACGTCGAGAACCTGCCGGGCATACCGACCATCCGCCCGTTCGAAGCGTTGGCCTGCGGTATTCCGCTCATCTCGGCGCCATGGAATGACGCGGAGCACCTGTTCCGCACCGGCGAGGACTACCTGGTCGCTCGAAATGGAGAGGAAATGAAGGCGTGCCTTCGCGACATCCTCTCAGACCGCGATTTCGCCGCCTCGCTTGCGCGCTCCGGCCGGGATACCATTCTAGCCCGCCACACCTGTTCACATCGTGTGGATGAACTCCTCTCCATCCTCGCTGAGTGCGGCACTAAGCGTGTGACGGAAAACTTGTCTCTCGGGAGGTCGTCAAATCATGCTTAGGCCTTCCAACGATCATCCACATGTCACTGGGACAATCTTCAATCTGCGTAACGTATCAGCTCCTCTGTCAATCGATCATGGGTTCGTTCGTCTCTTACCTTCGCGTTGTCAACGCCTTGAAGCTGTCAACGCCGCGATGGGAGGTGTCGCTCCATGAAAATCGCATTCTATGGATCAAGCCTTGTTTCCGCCTACTGGAATGGTGCAGCAACATACTATCGCGGGCTGCTCCGGGCGCTTGCGGCAAAAGGTTATGATATCACCTTTTACGAGCCAAACGTCTTTGACCGGCAGAAGAACCGCGATATCGAGCCGCCGGAATGGTGCCAGGTCGTCGTTTACGAGGGTACGATACCAGCGATGAAGGCTGTCGCCTTGCGGGCAGCCGAAGCCGATATCGTCGTTAAGGCAAGCGGTGTCGGCTTTGAAGATGATCTACTCCTGGACCAGGTCTTGCTGGCTGCGAGACGTGGCGCGCTGAAGATCTTCTGGGATGTCGATGCTCCAGCCACGCTTGCGGAACTGCGTTCAGCACCCGAGCATCCATTGAGACGGGCTCTGGCCGCCATCGACCTTGTGCTGACTTATGGCGGTGGCGATCCCGTTGTGAACGCCTACCGCTCTTTGGGCGCACGCGATTGCATTCCAATATATAACGCCCTCGACCCCACAACCCATTATCCTGTCGATAAGGATGGACGTTTCGCCGCCGACCTTGGCTTTCTTGCCAATCGCCTGCCAGATCGTGAGGCTCGGGTCGAAAATTTCTTCCTGGAGCCGGCGAAAAAGCTTGCGAAGGCGAGGTTCATGCTCGGTGGTTCCGGCTGGCACGACAAACTGATGTCAGAAAACGTATCTTACATCGGGCACGTCTCCACTCGGGACCACAACGCATTCAACGCCACGCCGAAAGCAGTCCTCAACGTGTCACGCGAAAGCATGGCGCGGAATGGATATTCGCCGGCCACTCGAGTTTTCGAAGCTGCCGGTGCTGGCGCCTGTTTGATCACGGACCACTGGGAAGGGATCGAGCTGTTCCTTAGGCCTGGCGAGGAAGTCCTCGTTGCCCGAGACGGACAGGACGTGTCGGACATTCTGTCGGGCTTGACAGGTGAACGTGCGACGCAAATCGGGCTCAGGGCTTTGGAACGGGTACTTGCAGAGCACACCTACGAAAGCCGCTCGCTGAGCGTGGAGGCCATCTTCAAAGAGCACGCGGCAAAGCAGGTGGAGGGCGTCGGATGACGGATCGACTGAAAATCGTGTTCCTCGGCCTTTCGCTTTCGTCGTCCTGGGGTAATGGCCATGCGACCACGTTCCGATCTCTGATCCGGGGCCTGAGCGAGGAGGGCCACGACGTGCTGTTCCTTGAGCGCGACGTGCCATGGTATAAAAGTCACCGCGACCTGCCAGAGCCGGATTTTTGCCGACTTGAGTACTACTCGCGCGTAGAGCAGGTTACCAGCAAGTATGGGAAGGACCTCTGCTCCGCCGACGCTGTCATCATCGGCTCCTACGTCCCGGACGGCGTTGGTGTGATAGACGCGATCGAAGCGCTTTCACCGAGGCGCCTGTGCTTCTATGACATCGATACACCGGTAACCCTTGCCAAGCTGAACCGCGGCGACGAGGAATACATTTCGTTTCGCCAGATGCCCTTGTTCGACGCTTACTTTTCCTTTTCAGGCGGTGAAGTGCTCGAGCGGCTGGAGCAGGACTATGGAGTACGACGGGCAAATGCGCTCTACTGCTCTGTGGATGCCAGTCGCTATTTTGCCACCGGCGAAACCTTTACCTGGGACCTCGGCTACATCGGTACCTACAGTTCGGACCGCCAGCCGGTGCTGGAAAAACTGCTGATCGAGCCTGCCCGCCGCCTTCCCAACTTGCGTTTCGTGGTCGCCGGTCCGCAATATCCAAGCGATATTGATTGGCCGGCTAACATTGATCGGATTGACCATTTACCCCCGCGCGAGCATTCAAGCTTCTATAGCCGTCAGCGCTTCACCTTGAATGTTACGCGCGCAGATATGGTAGAGGCAGGCTGGTCACCCAGCGTACGTTTGTTCGAAGCTGCCGCGTGCGGCACTCCGATCATCAGCGATGATTGGCGCGGACTCGGGGATCTTTTGCCCGAGGGGAAAGCCATCGTTGTCGCACGACAGTCAGATGACGTGGTCAAAGCGGTGACCGGAATAGATGAGACCGAACGCAGGATCATGGCCGAGCGGGCAAAGGCAATCGTGCTCGCCGGCCACACCGGTCGGGCGCGCGCTCGAGGCTTGGCAACTGCCATCAATGCGCTTTCGACGGGCGCAATGGCCCGCCGACCGATTTCAGCATGAGGAGAAAGTGCATGCTCCAGAAAACCGGAAACGGAAAAAGTCAGGCCGTCCTTGTCGCGGGAGGCGCCGGCTTCGTGGGATCCCACCTGTGTGATGCGCTCCTGGCCCGCGGAAAAAGGGTGGTTTGCGTCGACAGCTATATAACCGGATCCGTAGAAAATGTCAGGCCGCTGATGAACCACCCGAACTTTCGCCTGATCGAACAGGATATCTGTGATCTGGCCGAGATGAATGAGCCGCTCCATCAGATCTACAACCTCGCCTGTGCCGCCTCTCCGCCGCAGTATCAAGCCGATCCTATTCACACCATGATGACGTGCGTTGCGGGCACCGGCAACTTGCTGAAGCTTGCCGAGGAGCACGGTGCCTCCTTTCTGCAGGCTTCTACAAGCGAAGTCTATGGCGACCCGGCTGAGCACCCCCAGCGGGAGGACTATCGTGGCAATGTCAGTTGCACCGGCCCGCGCGCTTGCTATGACGAAGGAAAGCGGGCCGCTGAGGCACTTTGTTTCGACATGTTGAGGGCAGGAGCGGTAAGCGCGCGCGTAGCGCGCATATTCAACACCTATGGTCCCAGGATGCAGCCGAGCGATGGACGCATTATCTCAAACCTGCTGGTCCAGGCAATTTCAGGTGAACCCTTGACGATTTACGGGACAGGCGAGCAAACCCGTTCTTTCTGTTTCGTCAGTGATCTCGTTAGCGGTTTGATGTCGCTGATGGATATTGAACCCAATCCGGGCATGCCCGTTAATCTTGGAAATCCCGGCGAGTTCACCATCAATGAGCTGGCAGAGATGGTATTGGCCATCGTACCGACTGCATCCAAAATTGTTTACCGACCTCTTCCCCAAGACGACCCCCAGCGCCGGCGTCCAGATATCCTGCGCGCCAGAGAACTTTTGGGGTGGGAGCCGAAGGTCCCGCTTGCCGAGGGTCTGCAGCAGACGGCTGCGTGGTTTTCAGCTGCGCTTGCTCCTCATGAGACGCATGCAATACCTGCCTCATCCACCCCAACCGGTTCAGCCGGCGAAATCCGCGGGTCGGTGTGACATGGAAGCGATGGCTGACAGCAAAAAGGTCGCGCTACAAAGACAGGTCGCGGAGCTCGGACCATGGTTTCACAACCTCGATATCTGCGGTGTGCAGACGGCGCCCCACCACTTTCTGGGCGACTACCCGAACTTCAAGTGGCAAGGCTTCAAGCACGCCATCCCGGAGGATCTTGAAGGCCGAAGTGTCCTGGACGTGGGCTGCAACGCAGGTTTCTATACACTTGAGATGAAGCGGCGTAACGCTGGTCGCGTTGTCGGCATCGACGCCGATGGCCATTATCTTCGCCAGGCTCGCTTTGCCGCTGATCAGTCAGGTCTCAACGTCGAGCTTCGGCAAATGTCGGTCTATGACGTGGGCAGGTTGCGGGAAAAGTTCGATCTCGTGATCTTCATGGGCGTCTTCTACCATTTGCGCCATCCGCTCTTGGCTCTCGATCTTCTCCACGAGCATGTGGTGGGCGACCAGTTGCTGTTTCAGTGTCTTCAGCGCGGCGACGAGACCATTCCCGACTTGCAGGAAAATTATGATTTCTCGGAATGGTCGGTCTTTGACCGGCCAAACTATCCCAGTCTTTTTTTCATCGAGGACCGCTACGCGTCCGATCCTACGAATTGGTTCATACCAAATAAGTCGGCCATGGAGGCAATGCTCCGTTCGTCGGGATTCGTTATTGACGTTAACCCGGAGCGGGAGGTTTATTTGTGCCATCGCGGTCAGAGACACTATGCCGTAGAGCCGCCACCGCAAGTCTGCTAGGGCCCGAACCGAACACGAGCCAACCCGATGCGAAGGCCACCCACGGCTCAAAATTCCAGCCGATCAGGCTGCTTTGGAGCGCCTCGCTCACCCGCGATATGAGAGGGAGTGACTTGTGAGTTTAAAACCATGGCACGTGAAATCATCGACCCAAGTCCACAAGGATCGATGGCTGAATGTTCGGGCTGACGAGTGTGTCACCGAGGAAGGCCATGTCATTGCACCTTACTACGTCCTTTCCTATCCCGACTGGGTTCACGTTATAGCGCTGGATGAAAGCAACCAAATTCTCATGATCGAGCAGTATCGGCATGGACTTGGCGTTATGTCGCTGGAAGTGCCGGGAGGCGGATTGGACGAAGGGGAAACACCGATAGAGGCAGCGAAGCGTGAATTGTTGGAGGAGACCGGCTTTGAAGCAGAAACCTGGAGCTACTGCGGGATGCTAGCGCCAAATCCAGCTATCCAAACCAATCGCAGCCATATCGTGCTTGCCACGAACGCCACGCAAAAACGCGCTCCAAGCGATGATCCCAGTGAGCGCGTCCTTCTAAAGCGGTTCTCGGTGGCGGATGTTACGAGAACAGCTTTGGACGGCGGCGTATGCCAAGCGCTTCACACCTCGGCCCTTTTGATTGCACTGGAATATGGCGGGTTCATCACCGTTTCTGCCAGGCCGCAATCCACATAACCGGCGGTTTCCCGTTACCAAAGACTGTGTCGGAGACAAGAAAAGCCAAAGCCAAGCTCGGTCAGGTCACGGAGGCGCTGGCCTACCACACTGATGGTCATCGCTCTCTCCTTTGCCAGATTCCTCCCGCTGATCAAACCCGTTGACGGCAGTGCCCAAAACGCAACCTTCGGCGGAGATCTGAGTTAGAGCTCAGGAGAGGCTCGGATGACAAACAGAGATATCGTCGTGATCGGTGGTTCAGCGGGTTCTATCAAACCGCTAACGTCCGTCCTTGGACGGCTTCCGACGGACCTCAAGGCTGCGGTCATTGTCGTCATACATGTTCCATCCGGAAGTCTCGGTGTCTATAGTGCGGTCGCGTCTGGTTGTCCTCTTCCCGTCATCATGGCACAGGACGGCATGCCTATAGAGCGATCGAGGGTTTATATCGCCCCACCCAATCATCATCTGCTTCTGCTCGATGGCCATTTCAAGTTGGGCAACGGGCCGAGGGAAAATCTTGCACGACCGGCTATCGACCCGATGTTCCGGTCTGCAGCGCTGACTGCCGGTTCCCGGGTGATTGGCTTGATCTTGAGTGGCATGTTGAACGACGGCGCATCCGGGCTTGCTACTATCAAACGATGCGGTGGCATCGCCCTTGTCCAGGCGCCGAATATTGCGGCATCTCCTGCCATGCCGATTGCAGCATTGGAAGCAACACCTGTGGATCTGAGCGGCGCAGAAGAGGATATCGCCCTCGCAATCACCAGGTTGGTGGGCGAAGAGGCGGGCCCCCCAGTCGCCACACCACCTGAATTGCGCCTCGAGGTTGAAATTGCTGCTGGTGCCGCTTCCACAGTCGACACGATCGAGAAGCTGGGGCATCCCATCGCGCTCACCTGTCCGGATTGCGGCGGCGTGATGTCGGAGATAGACGAAGCGCGCCCCCTGCGGTTTCGTTGCCAGGTCGGCCATGCTTACACCGGCAAGGCCTTGTTATCACAGCAGCAGGACGTCGTCGACGAAGCCATGCGCGTCGCCTTGCGCATCATAGAGGAACGCGCAGAACTGGTCTCCCGCATGGCACGCGACGCTGATGTCTCCGGTCGAAACGGGATGGCCGAGACCTACGCACAACGTGCCGACGAATACAGGGCCCAGGCTGAGGTCCTGCGACAGGCCCTTGTCCAGCTTATGGAGCTGAAGTCGCAGGGACTGAACGAAACCGATATCGCGGCTCATGAAGCGCGGGCCGAGCTTGAACAGTCCGTGAGTGACGTTCATCCCTGCAACCCTCCCTTCTGCCCCCATCCTTCTCGCCCTTAAGTAGTACCTCGTTTGGGTTTGACGAACCTTGTATTTAGTCGATACTGAGGGTGCAGGATTGAGGTGAGCAAGCGTGATGACCGACGACGATTTTCTTATTCCTGCTAGCCGAAAGCATGTTCCTGTCTGCGCCATCGGTGCGTCGGCTGGCGGCGTAGCCGCGCTGCAGGATCTTTTTCGCAACCTGCCTTCCGATCTCGGACTGGCTTACGTGATCATCCTTCATCTGTCTCCGGATGAACCGAGTGCGTTGAGCGAGGTGCTGGCGCAACATACAAGAATGCCAGTGCGACCAATAGAGGCGTCTCCCACACTCAGAGCCAATTGTGTGTATGTCATTCCGCCAGATCGCGAACTTGTAGTCGACGGAGACAACGTTACCGCCCGTCCCTTCACCGAGCCACGGGCGAAGAGAGCGCCTATCGACATGTTTTTTCGCTCCATTGCTGCCGCTCGCGGGGACGGGATCGCGATGGTCCTATCAGGAGCCGGTTCGGACGGCGCCTTGGGAGTAACCGCCGTAAAGGAAGCTGGCGGTGTCATAATGGTTCAAGACCCGTCGGAAGCTGCTTTTCCGTCGATGCCGCAAAGCGCCATTGAGACAGGCGCGGTCGATTTCATTGCGCCGCTTGCTCGATTGGCAGAGCATCTGATCGAAGTAGCCCACAGCAAAGAGGCGGTTCGCTCTCTTGACATGATCGGAGCCGCAAACGATTTGCGCCGCATTGTCGCACTTTTAAGGACGCGCACGGGCCACGATTTTTCCGGCTACAAGCGCGCCACCGTGATGCGCCGCGTCATCAGGCGAATGCAGGTGTGTCGGAAAGATACCCTCGCTGACTATGCGGATTACCTGCTGACGACCCCAGAGGAAGCGCAGAACCTGTTCTCCGATCTGCTGATCTCGGTTACAACCTTCTTCCGGGATGAGCATGCCTTTGAGGCCATGGCGCGACAGGTCATGAAGCCGCTTGTCGACGTCGCCGACCGGCAGACAGAGGAAAGTATTCGCATCTGGGTCGTCGGGTGTGCGACGGGTGAGGAGGCTTATTCCGTTGCGATCCTGCTACACGAGGAGATGTCGCGACAGAAAATGAAGATCCCCTTTCAGATCTTCGCCACAGACCTCGACGAAGAGGCACTAACGACTGCAAGAGAGGGACGCTATCCACGAGCAATCGAGGCTGACGTTTCCCAGGAACGGTTAGCCAGGTTCTTCATTGACGACGGGACACATTTTCGCGTGCGCAAGGAGTTGCGGGAAAGTGTCTTGTTCGCAAAGCACAGCATCCTGAAAGAGCCACCCTTCATGCGGCTTGATGTAATTTCCTGCCGTAATCTGCTGATCTATCTTGAGCGCAGTCTTCAGGCGCAGGTGTGCTCGATCTTCCACTACGGCCTCAAACCTGGTCGATATCTGTTTTTGGGCTCCGCGGAAACGGCCGATGTCGCGACCGATCTGTTTGCGCCCGTTGACCGTCAGGCGCGCATTTACAGCGCGCGACCGCAATCAAGCCACCTTCTGCCGATCCTTCCGCAGTTCGCCGCGCCCGAGCAGGTCAGTCATACTGAGCGCTCAGCTTCGGTGGGTACGGAACGCGCAGCCCTCCCGGCAGCCTTGCACGTCGCCGCGCTCGAACACAACGCGCCAGCAAGCGCCCTCGTCGACGATGGGCAAAACATTATTCATCTCTCACCGACCGCTGGACGCTTCATTTTCCATTCTGCCGGGCCAATTTCCAGACTTCTGCCAGCAGTTGTCAGGCCCGAACTGCGTCTTGATCTGCGCCTGGCCCTGTCGCGCGCCATTGATCAGGGCGAACCGACCACCACCTTGCCGACGGTTGTCACCTTCGATCAACAAAGGCGGCGCATCTCGATGAATGTGACGCCCGTTACGAATGAAGCGCAAAGGGCAACGCAGGCTCTAATTTTTTTCCTTGATGGTGGCGAGGTTCAGGACGGAGAGGAACCCGATGTTGTTCCTGAAGCCAGACCCGACGAGGTGCGGCGTCTCTACGCAGAGCTAAAAGCTGCACAGGAGGCGCTGCTCGTAAGTCGAACCGGCCAAGAGTCCTCAATGCAGGAGCTTCGCGCTGCCAACGAAGAGCTGCAGTCAATGAACGAGGAATATCGCTCAACCGCCGAGGAACTGGAGACTTCGAAGGAAGAGCTTCAGTCCATCAACGAGGAGCTGCATACAGTCAACGCCGAGCTGAAGAGCAAGCTCGAGAGCATATCAGCCGCCCACAGCGATCTACAGAATCTATCGGCTGCGACCGAGATCGGTACGCTTTTCCTCGATGCGGACATGCGCATCAAGATGTTCACCTCGCCGGTCGCTGAGCTCTTCAATATCACGCGGCACGACATCGGTCGGGCGATCACTGACTTCACTCATCAGCTTAACTACGACGACATTCAAGAGGATGCAGGCAAGGTCCTGAAGGACTTAATTCCAATTGAGCGCGAGGTGGGAAGCAGGCGCGGCCAGCGCTACGCGATGCGTCTGCGACCATACCGGACGGTCGAAGATCGCATCGATGGGACTGTGGTCACATTCGTCGACATTTCCGAACGCGCTCGCGTCGAAGCAGCGCTGCGGGAGAGCGAGGAGCGTCTTCGTCAGTTCGGAGAGGCGTCGCAAGATATATTGTGGATCCGCGATGCCGAAACTCTCCAGTGGGAATATCTCACTCCCGCCTTCGAAGCGATCTATGGTCTTGATCGCGAAGCTGCCCTTCGCGGTGACAATATGGTGGGTTGGCTGGAGCTTATCGTTCCGGAGGACCGCGAACGTGCCGCCGCCAACCTGCAACGTGTGCGAGAAGGTGAATGGGTCACATTCGAGTACCGCATTCAGCGGCCGGCCGACGGCGCTATTCGATGGTTGCGCAACACCGACTTCCCAATCAAGGACGATGCCGGGCGTGTCGTCCACATTGGCGGCATTGGCCACGACGTCACCGAGATCAAGGAAACTGAGCAGGCACTTGCCGCGGCCGAACAACGCCAACGCGCTCTTCTGGAGGGCATTCCGCAGCTAGTCTGGCGCGCAGTCGATGGAGGGAACTGGACTTGGGCGAGCCCGCAATGGACGGAGTATACCGGCCAGCGCGAAGAAGACAGTCATGGCTTCGGGTGGCTTGAGCCTGTGCATGCTGATGATCGCGACAGGGCAAAGACGAGTTGGTCCGAAGCTCTCGAAACGGGCGGGTTCGAGGTCGAATACCGCATCCGCCATGCTGGCACGAGCACCTATCGCTGGTTTCACACCCGCGCCACGCCGGTGCGGAACTCGCAAGGCACGATTGTTGAATGGCTCGGCACGTCAACTGACGTTGACGATATACGTGGCCTTCACAAGAGACAGGAAGTGCTGGTTGCCGAGCTTCAGCACAGGACGCGCAATCTCATGGGCGTTATCCGTTCAGTAGCTGATAACACCGCTCAAAGAAGCATCGATCTTGGTGACTTCAAGAGGCGTTTCAATGATCGTCTGGAGGCGCTCGCCCGAGTTCAAGGTCTACTGTCGCGCCTGAATGAGCATGACCGCGTCACCTTCGATGAGCTCATCAAAGGTGAACTTGGAGCGATGGATGGTGCCGTTGATCGTGTCCTGCTTGAAGGTCCCGAGGGGATTCGGTTGCGGTCATCGACCGTCCAGACGCTTGCGATGGCGCTCCATGAGCTGGCAACCAACGCCGTCAAATACGGCGCTCTCAGCCAGAGCAGCGGCGAACTCGCCGTTCGGTGGGCGTTGCAGCACTCGGACGGGAGCGATCAGCCGTGGCTGCACATCGATTGGCAGGAGAGGGGCGTCTCGATGCCGCCAGCAGACGCACCGCCAGCTGGAACCGGCCAAGGTCGCGAGCTGATCGAAAACGCCTTGCCTTATCAGCTCAAGGCCAAAACTACCTTCGCGCTCGGTACAGACGGCGTGCGCTGCACGATTTTGATCCCAGTCTCCACCAGCGCGAGCTCGCACGGCGAGGACGGTAGCAGGCACGACGGATCGGCCTCGGTCTGAACGCGGGCAGCCTCAGGCCAGCGGGGGGAGTTTTTGAAATCAGGCGGTGGGCGATGCCCACAGGGTAGCTCTGAGGTCAGGTTGCAGAGAGAGTTCGTAGGAGTGCTTGGCTATGTTTTTTCCCTCGGAACGATGCTGATATTGCCGCTTACCTCGAGGATTGCGAACTTTATGTCTGCAACTTTCTGGATTCCTTCTTGGCTGCGGGCGGCTTCCATGACGTCCTCGTGATCGAGGCGGCATCCGCGTAGTGCCCGCTCGTCGTAGCTCCCGTCGGTTACAAGCACGGTCGGAACTCCGTCTATCACATGCGCTGCCTTTGGTGACCATCGCTTAACGTAGGACAAGGCAATATCCGTCGTAAACAGCGTCAAGATCAGAAGTATGGCGTTTGTTATGGAGAAATCCTCGCCGAGCATAGCCTGTTGGGTTGTCTCTGAAATGACGAGAACGATCACAAGATCGAAAGGTGTCATCTGAGCCAGCGTGCGCCGGCCAGAGAGCCTGATGATGACCAGGAGCGTGAAGTAGATCGCGAAACCGCGAATGACAGCGTCCATGCTTTTCCCTCCCTACGGCAACACAAGGATAGAGCGTTCGACAACCTCGCCTTCGAAGCCGAAAGTCATCCTTTGAAGCCCAGGCTTTTGTGTCTGCAGGCGCAGCGTCACTCTTGTAGGTTTGGATTGTCCGCCGGGAAAAACATAACCCGTAAGCCCATCCCTGACCAGCGTGACCTTCTGTGGCGGCTCGATCCTCTCGACAGAGAGTGCGTCGAAGAAGCGGCTGTCCACAAAGAAGATGTGATCTCCTGATGAGGAAGCGAACGTGAGTTTCAGATCATCAGGTGCATTCCAGCGGGTTATGAAAGGATAGTCAATTTGCCCCCCTCGAGACTGGATGCTCGCCCGAGATAGGAAGCCACCGCGACCGAAAGCTCCAAGAAGACATGCGACGAGGATCACCGCAAAGATCGCCCACGCGATACGCTGGGCGAACCACATTCTGCGCTGAAAAGGGCCGTGATCCTCAACACCCTCTGGGAGAGGGGATTGTTTTACGCTCATTCGCTTCAGCGCCTAAACATTCGGCCTATTGCGATGAGGATGCAGGCCCCTACGAAACCGGCAATCAAGTAGCCAAGCCAACCACCAAGGACAATGCCGAAGATCGAAAGAATTGCATTGGCAACGATAGCTCCGACGATGCCAAGGAGAATATTCATGATGACGCCCATATTGGACTTCATAAATTGCTCAGCTAGCCACCCTGCGATACCTCCGATGATGATCGCGGCGATCCAGCCGATACCTGCCTGTTCCATGTGTCATCTCCTGATCAAGTCATTGACGATGAAGATGAACTAGCGTCAGATCAGGGATCGTCAATGTCCAGCGACCAGGCTGAGACGACCAGGAACAGCTCTAGAGGTTCCCTTTCACCTCGCGATCTGCCGAGGGATCTAATACCGCCTCGAGCAGGAAGAGCTGCGATTGATCGCCAGACCTGGCAAAGCACGTATTCAGCTGACAGCAAATCCCGTTCGTCATGAGCAGGGCGCGTAGGACCCCGTGAATTGCAACAACTCTATGCAAACCTGAGGCGATGACTGCGTTTCGAAAGCATAGAATGAGCTCGCTGCGCGTGTCATAGGAAAGGAAGGCTCTGCCAGCGCCACTGGCGATCGGTTCGCCCGGTTTAGCTACGAGGTCTTCCCGCTGAAGACATGTGGACGGCTCTTGCATCCACCAGAGCCAGTCAGATTCTACTTTTCGCGCAAAGTTTGGTCGCCACTGGCAATGCGTAACTTGCGGAGTCGCATGTTCTTCTCCTCGCGGACGCGACGTTCTTCTTCAGCCGCGTCGGCCGCGACCTTGTTCGTGTGTTCGAAGGCAGCCGCGCGTTGTTGCACTGTCAGGGTCCTTTTGAGCCTGCTCACCATAACTGATCATCCTTGGGTGTTTCGCTCTATATGGTTGGACCGGGAAACTCCTTCAATGTCGTGCATATTAGAGTCCGCTAGCGTACTGGCTGCGGTACGTCGTTGGCGAACGAAGACCAACATCCCATCTAAGGTCTGCACCCCTACCGCGTAATCCCCGGGTACAGAGGTCCGCCGGCGGCAGCGTCATGGCGGGTTCGGCGTGAGAGCGCTACTCCCGTCAAAGTGTCGGGCGCGACCTGGAACAGTTTTGCTTAGGAAGACTATGGGCGCCGAAGAACACCTTATAATCTGTCTCCATGGCATCGGCGCCTCCGGGACCCAACTCATGCCGCTTGCGAACTCCTGGCGCAGCAGCATGCCAAACACCCGCTTCGCCACACCGGATGCGCCGATGCATCACTGGAGAGGTCGTCAGTGGTTTTCTACTGAGGGCAATCCGCTCGACCAGGCGTGTATCCAAACCGCGCGCGAAGCATTCGATGCGTTGATCAAGAAGATCGTCGACGTCCAAGGGTTTTCCAATGCTCATGACAGGGTCGCCTTCGTTGGGGTTTCCCAGGGAGCGATTGTTGCGCTCGATGCAGTAGCCTCCGGACGATGGAAGGTTGGCGCTCTCGTATCCTTCGCTGGCCTTCTTCCACCCCAGCAGATCTCGGCCGCGTACAGACAAACGTCGATCCTTCTCGTACACGGGCAGGACGATGCGACAATCCCTGCTGCCGCCTCGACGCTTGCGGCAGCTCAACTACAGGCCGCGGGCTTTAGCGTAGAGCTAAGCGTCGAGCCTGGGGTGGGGCACACGGTATCGGCTTCAGGCGCTGGAAGGGCGCTCGCCTTTTTAAAACGGACGCTCGAGAAGTAGCATGTCGTCGCCATATGCGGTCCCGGCCCTCGCGATCGGGGCCTTGAGCGTCGGTGGACGCTCTCATAACGTGCGATCGAATGGCTTTTCCGGGACCACGCAAACCTCCAGCCGTTGCACGGTGTACCCGCGCAAGATCCTCCGGAATCTTTTTGCTCCATGCCTGATGTCTCTCTGGAACCTTTTCCACGACGATCGGTTCGCCTCGACAGGAAAGGAGCCCTCATGAGTAACGCCAGCGACAAGTCAACCAACGCACCGGCCCCCACGCCGACGTGGAAGCCGAGCCCGCCGGAAATGGAACTGGAGCCGATCCCTTTGCCGGATCAGTCGGATGGATCCGACACCGAACAAACGGAGCGGCCGCCGGCTCGGAGCGGCCAGTCCGATAATGCCGGGAAGCCCGACAAGGACCGAGCGAGCTGACAGGCGGGTCCTCCTTTCGAAGGGCACGCTCCGGAGTAGACGCATCGCGCCGCGAGCTGGCTTGCGCACGGCTGTCTCTCAGTGCAGGAAGCTGAAACGGCAAGCCCAGCGGATCACATTCCATGTCCTTGATCCAAAAGTAGTGGAGACATTCCTGAGCGTCGCCTGCCAGTGGAGCGAAGAAGGCGAGACGGCGGCCAATAGGCAATGCTGACGAGATCGCTCGGATCCAAAACGCGAAAGCACTAACGACACATCGCCCGAGCCGCCCGCGGTGGTGAAAGGCTGGGATGGGCTCCACGATGCAGTCGGCTTTTGCGCAAGAACGCAGCAGCGGTTTTTAACGGGTGGGCGGCTGCACTCGAGCCGCCACCCGGTTCTACTCAAGCCACGTCTGGCAGCCCGCTGATCAGCTTGTCCAACGTAACAGGATAGTGCCTCACCCTCACGCCGGTGGCGTTGAAGATCGCGTTCGCGACGGCCGCGGAAACGCCACAGAGACCCAATTCTCCTACACCCTTAGCCTTCAAAGGGGATGACATCGGGTCCGCCTCGTCCATGAAGATGACCTCCTGATGAGGGATGTCGGCATGCACCGGAACTTCATACCCAGCGAGGTCATGGTTGACGAAGAAGCCGCGACGCGTATCGACCGCCAGTTCTTCGGACAACGCTCCGCCTACCCCCATGGTCATCGCTCCGATCACCTGACTGCGGGCTGTGATTGGGTTTAGGATACGACCAGCCGCGCACACGGCGAGCATTCGCCGGATTCGAGTTTCCCCGGTGGCTATGTCCACGCCCACTTCGACGAAATGTGCGCCAAAGGTGGATTGTTGATGGGTCTCGCTCAAGTCGCCCCACTCCATGCCGTCCTCCCCCGAAAGACCGTCCGGACCTGCAGCGTCCGCAAGCGCTACCGAACGATTGCCGGACCGCACCTGGCCGTTCTCAAAGACGACGTCGTCGGTGTTGAACCCGAGCTTCTGAGCGATAGCCTCGCGAAGTTTGACGCAGGCCGCATAGACCCCCGAGGTGGAACAGTTCGCACCAAATTGTCCACCGGAACCCGCAGAAACGGGAAAACGGGAATCTCCGAGTTGTACAGCGACCCGATCAACCGGCAGTCCAAGCATTTCAGCCGCGGTCTGCGCAATGATTGTGTAGCTGCCAGTCCCGATGTCCGTCATATCGGTTTCCACCGTGACGGTGCCATCTTGTCCCAGACGTACACGTGCGGCGGATGGTAAAAGCAGGTTGTTTCGGAACGCGGCCGCCACACCCAAACCGATGAGCCAGTTCCCTTCCCGCCGCAAACCGGGCTTACCGCGCTTGCTCCAACCGAAACGCTCCGCACCAAGCTTGAGACATCCGACAAGGTTCCTCTGCGAGAAGGGGCGCTCGGGTTTTTCCGGGTCGACCTGAGTGTCATTGAGAATGCGGAACTCTACAGGATCAATTCCGAGTTTCTCGGCCATCTCATCAATAGCAATTTCAAGCGCCATCAGGCCGGGGGCTTCACCTGGAGCCCGCATAGCATTGCCTTCCGGCAAATGCAGGGTCGCCAACCGCATGGCGGTCATCCGATTTTGTCCCGCATATAGCAAACGTGTCTGGTTTACCGCGGTCTCCAGCTGACCGCCAGGCTGGTCGCCCGACCAGCTTTCATGAGCGATTGCCGTTATCTTCCCATCACGGCCCGCGCCAATTCGAATGCGTTGGATCGTGGCTGGACGGTGTGTCGTATTGTTCGAAATGAAAGGCCGTGGAAGCGCTACCTTAACCGGTCTACCCGCAGCCTTCGCTCCAAAAGCAGCAAGCACGGCATCAGCTCTCAGAAATAGCTTTCCGCCAAATCCACCGCCGATAAACGGCGACATGAGATGAATGTCGTCTTTGTCGATACCGAGGGTCGTGGCAAGGTCGGACCGCCACCAGTCGATCATTTGGCTGGACGTCCAAACAGTCAGCTTTTCATTATCCCAGGCCGCAATGGATGCATGGGGCTCCATCATGGAATGCGATTGATCCGGCGTAGCGTAATTCTCGTCCAAGGTCACTTGTGCGGCTTTGAACGCGCCGTCGAAATCGCCAACGGCAGTATCAGGCTGCTGTTTCTCGTCCGGCTTAACCGCCGTGTCCTTGGCGGCCTTCAGATCGAAACTGCCGTCCGAGACTTCGTAGTCGATCTTGATCAGGGAGGCTGCGGCGCGGGCCTGCTCAAACGTCTCGGCAACCACGACAGCGACCGCCTGATGGTAATGCTGAACTTCATCACCGCCAAACAGGTTTGCCGTGTTGAATTTTCCCTTTTCGCGTTTCCCAACGTCTAGCGCAGTTACAACGCTGATTACGCCTGGAGCCTTTTTCGCCTTGCTTGAGTCGATTGAGCGGATACGACCCTTCGCGATCGAGGCTCCTAGTGGATACCCGTAAGCGTAAGGAATGTTTGGGTCGTGCCATTCGTAAGCGTACATCGCCCGTCCAGTTGTCTTGAGCTGGCCGTCGATACGGGGGATGGGCTGTCCAACGACCTTCATCTGATCAATTGGGTTTTGGGTAGCAGGTTTGTCGAATTTCATCGTTGTTATCCCCTTGCCTCGGCAATCACCGCGCCAAGCGTCCTCTCGACGAGGTCGATCTTGAAGCGGTTCTGCTCGGTAGGACGTGCCTCAGCGAGTGCTTCGCTGGCCGCAGCTCTCGCGCCATCTTTTAGCTTCTCATCGCCAGGCGGCGTCCGCCATGGCTTATGAGCCACACCCCCGACGGCGAATTGGCCTGTCCCATCTGGTTGGATGACCGCCCCTATCGACACGAGCGCAAACGCATAGGAAGCCCGATCTCGTACCTTGCGGTAGATGTGCTTGCCTCCGATTGGAGGTGGCAAGGCGACTGCCGTAATGAACTCACCCTGCTCGAGCGTTGTCTCGATGTGTGGTGTATCTCCCGGAAGTCGATGAAAATCCGCGATCGGTATCGAGCGCGTGCTGCCGTCAGCCTTTACGGTTTCCACCGTCGCGTCGAGTGCTCGAAGGGCAATGGCCATGTCACTTGGATGGGTGGCGATGCAGGAGTCGCTGCTGCCGACCACCGCGTGCTGACGTGAGAAGCCGCCGATCGCTGAGCATCCACTTCCCGGCTGTCGCTTGTTGCACGGCTGGTTGGTGTCATAGAAGTACGGACAGCGGGTCCGTTGCAGAAGGTTGCCTGCCGTGGTCGCCTTGTTTCGCAGCTGACCGGACGCGCCAGCTACCAAAGCGCGGGTGAGAAGGCCGTAATCGCGCCGAACTGTCTCATGACTGGCGAGGTCGGTGTTGCGAACCAGTGCGCCAATCCGAAGGCCGCCATTGGGCGTTGCTTCTACTTTATCCAGGCCGACACCATTGACATCAATGAGGTGTGTTGGCCGCTCGATTTCCAACTTCATCAGGTCTAGAAGGTTGGTGCCACCTGCGATAAATTTTGCCTCGGGGTTTGCTGCGGCAGCTTTGGCCGCTGCCTCGACAGTCGAGACTCGCTCGCAAGTAAACGCTCTCATGCCTGAATCCCCGCGACTTCCGAAATGGCATCAAGGATGTTCGAGTAAGCGCCGCAGCGACAGATATTGCCGCTCATCCGCTCTCTGATCTCCGACTTGTTCAATTCAGCCTGTGCCGAGAGGTCGGTAGTGACGTGGCTCGGGATATTGGACTTGATTTCCTCGAGGACCGCCAGGGAGGAACAAATTTGTCCTGGCGTACAGTACCCGCACTGGAAACCGTCGTGTTTGACGAACGCGGCCTGCATGGGGTGCAAGTCCCCCGGCTGGCCGAGCCCTTCGATTGTCGTGATGTCGCCACCCTCGTGCATAACCGCAAGAGTGAGACAGGAATTGATGCGACGTCCGTCCACCATTACGGTGCACGCCCCACATTGACCGTGGTCGCAGCCTTTCTTTGTGCCGGTGAGATGGAGGTGCTCACGCAATGCGTCGAGTAACGTCGTTCGGTTGTCGACCTCCATATCTCGCATCTTGCCATTTACACTAAAGGAGACACTCGTCTTAAATTCCATTTCTTTCCTCGCGGACTGTGCCGCTGCTCCTCGCGCAGCGACTCCCGTGACCGCAATTGTTGCAGCCGAAGACACAAGTAAGTCCCGGCGTGAAAGTTCCAGATGTGAATGATTTCTCATCTCCAGCTCCATTGTTGCTGATGGCCTGGCGCATTTCGAGAAACGCCATTTGCGGACGTAGGGCTGCGCGACAAGAAGATCAGGTGTGCGTCTGAGCTGACTCATAAACAAACTAGCCTTGTCGCTCACAAGTGTGAGAGCAACGTCCCCTGGTTCCGAAGGCTTTGCTGTTCTGCGAGGTGTCTAGCGGATGCGCTTTATGATGCCTGACCGGGGTATCTGCATCCAATTCTGCCGCAATACCAGGATCAGCACCACCGGACGCTTTGGCAAAGACCTCTGGTGCACGCGCATGGTCCGGTCCGTCGCGAGGACTACCCGAAGTGAGCTAACGTCGCCCGCCGGCGAGGTGGACATACGAGAAAAGGAAGGGGTGATTGCTGGCATCGTGGGCAAGGCCGGCGCCACGGTCAAGACCGGCGATTTCAAACCGGCTGCGTGCGCGGCGACACGATGGCCGCAGCGCCGCTATCCAGAATGCGGGCATAAAGTGATCGCAGAAGCCGCACAGAGCACTATGCAATACATCGTCGGCCAACGCGTCTGTAGCCGAGAAAAAAAGTCGATCCAACGTCTCGTTCATCGGTGAGAAGCCGACCCGGAGAGATCGTTCGCAATTTATTAAACATATAGTCAAATACAATTCTCACTCGATAGATGATTTCGTCGCCCAACGCGTTTGACTAACATCCGAAACGGAGTATGCGAGCAGTGGCAAAGATACTTGTCGTGGAAGACGAACCCCTCATCCGCTTCACCTTGGCGGAATACCTTCTCGACGAAGGCTACACCGTTATCGAATGCGGGAACGTCCTTGAGGCTCTCGCGGCACTGGGCTTGAATGACGATATCGATGCGGTTGTAACTGATGTGGATATGCCAGGTGCACTTAATGGCGTGCAGCTGGCGCAACTTGTTCAGAAGACGAGACCGTTTGTCCCGGTTCTCGTTACATCTGGACGAGCCGTCGATTTGGCGGGGTTGGAGGGCAACGCGACCTTCCACCCCAAGCCCTACGATATGACCACGATCGCCGTTGAGATCCGGCGACGGCTCTCTTCGGAAAATCTGCCTTCTCGTGAAGTTGGCGCGCAGCGCGGGGTAATGCGCCAGGTAAGCGCGGGTCTAAGCATTCACTCCTCCGCACGCCGGACATAGCTGGCTTTCTTATCGCTTTGTCGGTGATCGCCCTGTCTTCCGGTTACGGGTAAATACTTGGCTAGCTCGCGCACAATTGCCTATGTCGAATGCGAGTTTGCTGACCGCCAATCCGGGTCAAGTCGATCCTAATCCCCGCCTCCGTGGCCTCATTCGGCTCGGTTGCCTGGGAGGATTCATCACTTTCTCTAGGGGGCGCCACAGGGTCCGCATCAGGCCTTTCTGAGCGGTACCAAAGAAAGTTGGTCCACCACGATCTTGGGCACGAAACATCGTTTTGTCCTTCGAAGCTGCCGGTGTTCCAACCGTAGATGGCGTCGTCGACCAGCGGCGGAAGAAGCTCCTTGTTCGTCGGGCGACCATACCAGTTAGTGACGATCTCGGCGACGTTTGCAAACATGCCAGTTCATGCTCGCGAGTTCGCGGAGGCGTCGAACATGTCTGGCTGAAGGTGTGATGGGCATCGCGGAAACCTTCCTTGGCAGACTTAAAAGTATTGCCGGGCTCGTTCTCAGATCTTGGGCGAACATCTTGCAACCGAAAACGCGCTGATATGCCATCGGGCAATTCCGGCTCACTTTTGTTCGGCCTTTCGCTGCGCCTGCCATCCGTCCTCCCAGGCGGTGTACCGCAGGGAATGAGCTGGAAGATTAGGGTTGGCATCAATTGGCTTGCCGTCACGATAAGCTTGTCGCCCTTCTTCGAAGGCGCGCTGCAATTCCTTTTTCACAAATATTCTCCGCAATCTCTCGCCGGCGACAACAGCTCCTAAGACAGTCATTGCCCGTTTCGTACTTCTGCAACGTAAAGCTCGAATCCCAAGTCGGCTGCGCTGGCCTGCAAGACGCGTTTGTCGCTCCGCGGCAAGCGGTTCCAGGCGGAAAGCCTTTTGAACGGCACGCGACCTTGGGAGCAGCAAGCCGCTGCGCTCAACGAAAAGTTTGAATTTGTGCCTTTTGTCCGGCTGCGTCATTTGGCTCGCGAACGTCCTCACTTCCTTATCAGCACTGATAGACGTCGTCGGATCCCCGCCCTTTGCCTCGACATTCTGAGAGCTCGTGGCAGGGCGGCTGTAAGGAATGCAGCCGCGAACTCTATCCTTGGCCAAGCATGAAGACACTATCCGGCTTTTTTTACGATTTGCGCCCGACTGATATTTCGTTTCTGACCTCATCGTCGGGATCGAGAAATTCTGGCTCAATCGTAGCTCCCACGGCATCGAAGTAACGGCTCATGAAGTTGCGATACGAAGCCGCAAGCGCAATATCGGCTATGTTGATGTCCGTGAAGCCAACATCGCGCAGGCGTTGGATATTTTTATCTGTGATCTCTGAGGCATTGCGACTGATCTGCTCAGCATATGCCAGCATCTCGACCTGCTGGGTGCTCAGTCCAGCTTTTCGGAAGTCTCGGTATACAGCCAGAGCCTGATCACGGCCGATCATGCTGGAAACGCTGTGGAAATAAACGTGTGAACAGTAGCTCGACGGCACGAATTTGGCGGCTACCAATGTGATAAGCCTGAAATTCAGCAGCCCTAGTGAGAACCCGTCCCGAATTTGATGAAGTAAGCTCTCGATAGGCACGATGACATCGGCACGAGCGGACCAGCACTGCGTCGCCTGCATGACCCTCCCCATCGACGCGATCTCAGACGTATAAAGAGCGGCGATATCGTCCTTCGCTTCATCAGGTTCTATTGTCTTGATATACAAATCCGCCTCCAAGGGTAAATCTCGTCAAGGCTAGCACATTCTAGATTTTCGTCACGAGGTGATCGACAGCGGTAGTCACGGCCGAAACCTTTTGGCGCAACCCGTCGGTCTCGAGCTGTGGTTTGCTTGATGACGAGCTGCGTGTCTAGATGGGTCGAATATCTACTGGCGAGTTGAGATCGGAATGCGAAGGTCCAGACGCCGTTCGACCCGGTGAATTATCTTCGCTTGTGGCAACCGGCGGCTGCATGGCCACTCACGCCTTTGCCGAAAGACGGCGACTCTCACGACCGTGATCGTGCTTCGGTGATGGCTGACAACAATTTGTAGTAGGTCAGCCGGCACTTCCAGAAGTCGAGGTGCGTTGCGCTTCAATTCTCATCAATCGTCCTTGACGAGGGCTCGTGCGTCTGCAGGGATGCAGAAATTCCAGCATTCTCAGGACGTCGCCTGCATTATCTTTACCCGGTTTCGACCGGCGTTCTTCGCATTGTAGAGCGCCATATCAGCTTTTCTGTACGCCTCTGTCAATTCGCCGGCCGAAGCAAACGTTGCGACGCCGAAACTCGCGGTGACGTTAACTGTATCAGGTAAATTCGCCAGCCTCATTGTGGCAGATCGTAGGGTCTGGGCGAACTGGACCGCAGCATCCAGTCCCGTGTTAGGAAGAAGAACAGCGAACTCTTCTCCGCCGATGCGACCGGCTGCAGCGCCCGTTGGTGAACGACCGCGCAGTTGCTGCCCAAACTCCCGGATCACCAGGTCCCCAATATGGTGACCATAAGTGTCGTTGATCGCCTTGAAGTGATCGAGATCACAAAAGATGATTGCATGAGGGCCATCGGGCCAGCTGGCGAGTATGGATTGAACCATGCGGTCAAAGCCGCGCCTGTTGGCAAGGCTGGAAAGCGCATCCGTCTCTGAAACGTTGCGCTGATCTGCCATCATTTCGAGGGTAAGGGTTGCTAGGAGCGTTAGGCCTACTGCAACCACGAGAACCGCCGTTAGGCTTTGTGAGATAATTGCATAGTTTGTGTGGACGTAATCGCGCGCTGTCGCGCCGGAGCCTGCGAATACCGCCAATACTGCCTTCGCATAGAAATGCATCCCGGTCAAAAACAACAGTGCACCCAGGAACCGCACGATCCAGGAGCGTTTGCGTAAGGAAAGCACCGCTGCAGCGGTCGTCAGGATCACGATGGCGAAAGGGGTTTGGTACAAGAACGTGTGGATGAAAGTTCCGCGGGGAAGATCGTATATAAAATAAGAGAGAACGAGACTCGCGCCTACAAATGTGACGGGAATCCAGGGGCTGATCCGCTTCTCGTGAAGTTTTCCGATTCCCACACCAAGCATCACCATGCCAATCAAGACGGTAGCGAACGCGCCGAGGGCCCAGGGCTTCGGCACAGAGGTGTAAGCTACGAGTAGTTCGCAAATTGCTGAAAGCGAGGCCACGCCGAAACCGCCCCCGATCCAGAGCGCTGCCTTGCGAGAGCGGCTGCGGGTCGCGACAACAACAAACACCGCGCTAAAAGACGCGGCGACGATGAAGTTCACCCCCAGAAAAAATGATGCGCCATTCATTGAACCGTCACTTTACCCCGATGTATATGGACATGAGCTCATCTAACCCGAAAAGGTAAAGGGTTCATCGGGACGCCGGGTTCGATCTTTACTTCCAGCAGCAATGATTTGCTTCGGCGCATATTCCACCTTTGAGAATTCTCGACCAGCCCCAGCCTGATGATGAGAAGTCCCATCGCCTGGAGCAGCAGGTAAGGTCTTCCGGCTTCAAGGTTTGTGATCACCTGCAACCCCGAGGCGAATTGGTTTAGATGCCGGTTTCACAGAAACAGCCGACCTTAAGCGGTGCGCAGCCGTTACAACATTGATTGCAGTCTAACGCTTGAGAAGCGGATCGTCGAAGCATTAGGCTCTCTCGTGAACGTATATCGTTGTCGATAGGGGAGGGAGGTCAAGGCGAAGGGACTGTTTACGACTGTGCGCTTCTATTTCCTCGCTGCAACAGTCGCCAGCGCATGCACCCG
This sequence comes from Rhizobium cauense, assembly GCF_019511525.1. Taxonomy (GTDB): domain Bacteria; phylum Pseudomonadota; class Alphaproteobacteria; order Rhizobiales; family Rhizobiaceae; genus Rhizobium; species Rhizobium cauense. The sequence goes on from NZ_JAEUAT010000020.1 coordinate 93,892, forward strand.
TGCCGCCGTAGACACAAGCGTCAGTGTTTAAAACCTGCTGCCAAATCCCTCCGAAAGGAACGCCCACTCGGTAGTTGGTTCTCGAGACCGGCGTGAAATTAGATATGACCAGAGCTACTGAACTGCGGTTCCTGTCATAACGTAACATTGCAAGCACAGAGTTTTCGGAATCATCAGCGACCGCCCATTCGAACCCGTCGGGTTCATCGTCGCCGTATTGCAAGCAGGGAAAGTGGCGGTAGATGCGATTGAGATCCCGCACCAAACGCTGCAAGCCCGCATGAACGGGATCGTCAAGAATATCCCATTCTACGGACCCATCATGATCCCATTCGGTTGTCTGGCCGATTTCGCATCCCATGAAGAGCAGCTTCTTGCCGGGATGGCCCCACATAAACCCAAACAGTGCACGAAGATTGGCCATCTTCAGCCAATCATCGCCTGGCATCTTTCCAACCAATGATCCCTTTCCATGAACAACCTCGTCATGGGAAAACGGTAGAATGAAGCGCTCGCTATAGGCATAGATCATCCCGAACGTCATCGAGCCGTGGTGATATTTGCGGTGGACAGGGTCATCGGACATGTATTGAAGCGTGTCGTGCATCCATCCCATGTTCCATTTCAGATCAAAGCCAAGCCCGCCATCTCGAGGCGATTTGGTGATATTGGGAAAGGCGGTCGATTCTTCGGCAATCATCAGTGCGTTCGGATAGCGGTCGTGAACGATGCTGTTGAGGTGTTTGAAGAATTCAATTGCCTCAAGATTTTCACGCCCGCCATACTGGTTCGGAATCCACTCACCCTCTGCGCGGCTATAGTCACGGTAGAGCATTGACGCCACGGCATCAACGCGCAACCCATCAATATGGTAGTGCTCGAGCCACTCCAGCGCGCTGGCGATCAGGAAGCCTTTCACCTCGTTGCGACCGAGATTGTAGATCAGCGTGTTCCAATCCTGATGAAACCCCTCGCGCGGATCTTCGTGCTCATAGAGTGCAGTGCCATCGATACGCGCCAGGCCCCAGACGTCGGACGGAAAATGCGCCGGGACCCAGTCCAGAATGACGCCGATCCCCGCGCCATGGCAACGGTCGACAAAGTAAGCGAAATCTTCAGGCGTACCGTAGCGGCCGGTTGGCGCAAACAGTCCCAACGGCTGATAGCCCCATGATCCACCAAAGGGATGCTCCATGATCGGCAGCAACTCGATGTGTGTGAACCCCATGTCACGGACATATGGGATTATTCGCTGAGACAGCTCGACCCAGTCGAGAGGCCGTGCCCCTTCGCTCATGTCACGCAGCCACGATCCTGCGTGCACCTCGTAAATGCTGACTGCTGTTGCGGACTGACCGGTACGCCGAGCATCCATCCAGGCAGCGTCGGTCCAAGTGAAGGGCTTGGCCGAAGCAACCACTGATGCAGTCGATGGCGCCGGCTCTGCCGCCCGGGCCACCGGGTCGGCTTTTTGAGGTAGAACGTTGCCTTTTTGATCGATGATCTCGAACTTGTAGCGTTCGCCTACCGTCAAGTGCGGAATGAATATTTCCCAGACACCGGCCTGCGGGCGAAGTCTCATGGGATGGCGCCGCCCATCCCAACTATTGAAGTCGCCCACGACCGACACCCGCCTCGCGTTCGGCGCCCACACTGCAAAGCGTACACCGGCGACGTCGTCAATCGTCATCGGGTTGGCGCCAAGCGCACGCGACAGATGATAGTGCGTGCCCTCCGAGATTAGATGAAGATCCAGGTCGCTAAGCAGCGGACCAAACCTGTATGGATCATCCGTGACATCGATGGCATCGGGCCAATGTACCCGTATGCTATAGGAGGCCGGTTCCGGTATCTGAGCCACGAAGAGGCCAGCCGCATGGACGAGATCGGCAGAAGCGAGAAGCCCTCCGCTGTCCCGCGCGATGATGTCGACGCCCAACGCCCCCGGCAGAAAGAGCCGAATGTAGTGACGGCCATTCGTGCCATGTGGTCCAAGGATGGAGAAGGGGTCACCATGGCGTCCCTCGGTGAGGGCTCCAATCGCATCGGCCTCCACACCGAAGAAAATGTCGGCAAAATCTATGGTCATGAGCGGCTCTCCGAGAGGCGAGCCAGAATTCTGGTGAAACCGTTCAATGGTATTGGCAGCCATTTCGGCCGGTTGCGAGCCTCGTAGGCGATCTCGTAGGCGGCTTTTTCCAGAAGGAACACGTCGAGAACGCGTCCGATCTCCTCCTGAGAGCTTGGAAGATCTGGAGCCGCTGAGAGCGCTCGTGCATAGGAGTGCAGGAAGGCCTTTTCGGCGCTGGAGCCAAACTTCGCAATGACCTCCCGTCGACGCGTGTCGTGATGGTCGGATATCGCATCATTTTCAAGCATCGCGGTCGCCGACAGGTAGTCGAGGGAGCGCAAAAGCCCCGCTGCGTCGCGAAGCGGACTGGTCTTGGCCCTACGCTCAGAAAGATTGCGCGCGGGCTCTCCTTCGAAATCGATGATTACTGCATCGCCTTCAGTGACGAGGATTTGACCGAGGTGGAAGTCACCGTGGGCACGGGTCAGCAATGTTTCCCTCGCTGCATCCGCGAGAGCGCTGGCTAGTTCTATGATAGCGTCCTGTTTCTCAAGAAGCGAACTGACCTGCACCTCCATCGTCCGATCGACGTCTTCGCCGAGATCGGCGAGCTTGGAGAAAGCATATGCAACTTCCCCCGTGACCGACTTACGGATCGTCTCGACATCGACGTCATTTGCTCGACGCGGGGAAAAGGCCTCTTCTGTCGTTGGCTGTGACAAGAGCACATGCAGCTCGCCCAGTCGTTCTCCAACCATAGCCACAAAGTTCAAAAGCGGGCGAAGCTGCTCATCGGCTGACTCCACAGCGGCCTCGGTGATGACGATCTCGTCGGCTACCCGTCTCAGATTAGAAAGCATCCAATTCCACGCGTCGCCCTGGTTGCGAATGGCGCCCTGCACGATGACCAGTGTCGAGCGCCGGCCTTCGCCGTCGGTGCGCACGACCTCGCCAAGCAGCGGCGCGGTATGTTCGTATCCGTGCTTGGTCAGATAGCGCGTCATCTCCACTTCAGGATGCGTGCCGATGAAAACATGACGGATCAGCTTGATCATTGCCAGTGATCCGACAATGAGCGAGCTATTGGATTGCTCGGCTGAGAGCCAGTGGATCGGCATGTCGTCGGACAGCGCCAGGCAGTCGAGCTGGTCGGTTCCCATAAACTCAATCTGTCCCGTACGCCCGCTGACAATCGATCTGTCGCATAGTCCCCGCAGGATGCCGCGTGCCATCGCCTCGACCGCAAATCCATCCGTGAGGAAACCGACCCGACGACCCTGTCTGATGCGCGCAAGCGACAGCTGCTGGCCGAGCACGTTGGCCGGTGTATCGTCCCATTCAACGGCAAGCGGCAGCTGATAGGTTTCAATGTGATCTGGAAGCACCGCCTCAAGCTCCCCTAGAACAACACCGTCGGCAAAGGGTATGGGGGTTGCCGACACGAGACGTGCTTCAATAAGGGCCTGATCCTTGGCCCCGAACCAGCGTCGCTTGGAAAGGTAGGACGGTAAGATATCGCGACTAAAGGTTGCTGAATGTTCAGGCTGCTCCACAAGCTCCGCAAGGTTTCGCCGGAACACCAATGTCACGAAATCCGCCAGTTGCTCCGGCGGTGCGGTGCGCCAGGCCGGGCCGTCTGCCTCACTGTTGAGCTGGAACCAGAAGAAGCCGTAGGGTGCCAGGGTTAGCAGGTAAGTGAGCTGCCCGATCGGAGGGAAAGGTGACATGCCCGTGAGTTCGATCGGGACGCGGCCTTCATAGGCCGACAGATCGAGTTCAACAGCCTGTGGCAGGCGCGACAGGTTTGCCACGCAAAGGATGACCTCATCGCCATGCTCACGAAGGTAAGCGAGGATCTTGCGGTTGCTTGGTCTCAGAAATCGTAAGGTGCCACGTCCGAAGGCGGCGTGCCGGCCGCGTAACGCCAGCATGCGCCGCATCCAGTTCAGCAGCGAGTGGGCGTCTCCAACCTGAGCCTCGACGTTGAGCGCCTCAAAACCGTAAAGGGCATCGGCCACCGGCGGCAGGACAAGGCGTGCCGGGTCTGCACGCGAAAACCCGCCATTGCGGTCCGGTGACCACTGCATCGGCGTGCGTACTCCGTCCCTGTCGCCGAGATAGATATTATCACCCATGCCGATCTCGTCGCCGTAATAGACGACTGGTGTGCCGGGCATCGACAGAAGCAGTCCGTTCATCAGCTCAATCCGTCGCCGGTCGCGTTCCATGAGCGGGGCCAGGCGGCGGCGAATACCGAGATTGATCCGCGCACGTTTGTCTGAGGCATAAGTTTCCCAGAGGTAGTCGCGCTCGGCATCGGTCACCATTTCTAGAGTGAGCTCATCATGGTTCCTGAGGAAAATCGCCCACTGGCATGTCTCTGGAATGTCAGGGGTCTGGCGCATGATGTCGGTGATTGGAAAGCGATCTTCCTTGGCGATGGCCATGTACATGCGCGGCATCAACGGAAAATGGAACGCCATGTGACACTCGTCGCCGTCGCCAAAATATTCCCGCGTGTCCTCGGGCCACTGATTTGCCTCGGCAAGGAGCATTACGCCTGGGTGGGTAGCGTCGAGGGCTGCCCGGATTTGCTTGAGGATCACGTGGGTCTCCGGCAGGTTTTCGTTGTTGGTGCCTTCGCGCTCGACAAGGTAAGGAATCGCGTCAAGTCGGAAGCCGTCAATTCCGGTTTCCAACCAAAATCGCATGATATCGACGAGCTCCTCCATCACTCTCGGGTTGTCAAAATTGAGGTCGGGCTGATGTGAATAGAATCGGTGCCAGTAGTAGGCGCCGGCGATCGGATCAAAGGTCCAGTTTGACTTTTCCGTGTCGAGGAAAATGATGCGGGTTTCAGGAAATCTCTGATCATTGTCGGACCAGACATAGAAATCGCGTTCAGAGCTTCCAACCGGGGCCTGCCGGGCACGTTGGAACCAGGGATGCTGGTCGGAGGTGTGATTGATGACAAGTTCGATGATGACTTTGAGGTTGCGCTCGTGCGCGGCAGCTACAAACCTGACAAAGTCATCGAGCGTGCCGTAGTCAGGGCTGACGTTGCGGTAGTCAGCAATATCGTATCCATCGTCGCGGCGCGGCGAGGGAAAGAACGGCAAAAGCCATATGGCATTGACACCAAGCGCCGCAATATGGTCGAGCTTCTGGTACAGGCCATCGAAATCGCCGATGCCGTCGCCATTGGCGTCGTAGAAGGATTTTATATGCAATTGATAAATGATTGCATCCTTGTACCAGAGCGGATCGTGGGCCATTGTCACCTTGTCTTCCATCAAGACGTTGTCCATCTCACGCCTCTCCTGCCTTGACGCGCCATATGGCAAACGGCAAATGAGCCGGATCCAACTTCATCGTGTGCCATTTGCCGCTGTGTCTGAAGCTTTCGCCGCTGACAAGATCTTCAAATGCAAGCGTTGCCCTGTCGCCAAGTCCGTATCGCCAGAACGGAAACTCGACGTTGCTTTCCTCGATCGCATGCGGATTAAGGGTCACGGCAACGAGGAGGACGTTGTCGCGACCAACGCTGGCCTTCTCGAAAAACATCACGTTGTTGTTGGACGACGGCAGTAGCGTCAGGCCGAGATGCGAGTGTAATGCCTCATTATCCCTGCGAATGCGGTTGAGCATCGCTATCTCTGCCTTGATGTTGCCCGGACGATCGTAATCCCAGGCACGGATCTCGTATTTCTCGCTGTCGGCGTATTCCTTGCGCTTGGCATCGGGGCGTCCCTCGCATAGCTCGAAGCCATTGTAGACGCCCCAGAGACCGGACAGGGTAGCGGCAAGCGCGGCGCGGATAAGGTAGGCCGCACGTGGAGCGTTCTGCAGAAAGTCAGGGTTTATGTCATGTGTGTTGACAAAAAAATGCGGCCTGAAGAACTCCCTGGCCTCACTGGTGATAAGTTCGACCATATACTGTTCGAGCTCCCACCGTTCGTTCCGCCAGGTAAAGTACGTGTAGGATTGCGAGAAACCCACCTTGGCAAGCCGGTACATGATCTTCGGCCGTGTGAAAGCCTCAGACAGGAAGATGACGTCTGGGTGGCGGGCGCGAATGTCCCCAATCAGCCACTCCCAAAACGGAAAAGGCTTGGTGTGAGGATTGTCGACGCGGAAAAGCCGGACGCCTTCCTCGACCCACATCTCGACAATGTCACGCAACTCTATCCAAAGCGCGGGAACTGCGTCTTTCGCATAAAAGTCAACATTGACGATGTCTTCATATTTCTTCGGAGGATTCTCCGCGTAGCGGATGGTGCCGTCGGGGCGCCAGTCGAACCAGCCCGGGTGCTCACGCAGCCAGGGATGATCGGGAGAAGCCTGAATTGCAAGGTCTAAGGCAATCTCAAGTCCCACCTTCCTCGCCTCCTCGACGAGATGCTCGAAGTCTCCAAATTCACCGAGCTCGGGATGAATGGCCTCATGACCACCCTCGTCCGAACCAATTGCGTAGGGGCTGCCTGGATCTCCGGGTGCGGCGATCAGCGAATTGTTGCGCCCCTTTCGGTTGGTACGGCCAATCGGATGGATTGGAGGGAAATATAGAACGTCGAAGCCCATATCGCGGATGGCTGGCAGCCGGGCAATCACATCCTCAAACGTGCCGTGACGGTTTTGGTCACCGCTTTGGGAGCGGGGAAAGATCTGATACCAGCTAGCAAAAGCAGCCTCGCGCCTCTCCGACTCCAGGCCATAGGTCCTTGTTCGGGAGGTAAAAGGTCGCCGATCGGCTTGCTCCATGAGCTCGGCCAGTCGCGGGGCAAGCAGAATGTCAAGCTTGGACACGCCCTCCGTGTGTTCAAGTTTGATCAGTAATGAGGCGAGCTCCGCCCGGTCTTCGTCTGCCATCGTCTCGGCCGGCTCCGCCGCTGCGCGCCGGATCAGATCTTCACCCTCTATCAACTCCAGTCGCAGATCGAGCCGAGCCTCGTGCTTCTTTACAAGCTCGTAGCGGAAGATCGCGAAAGGATTTTTCCACGCTTCGACGCAGAACTCGAAGCGACCAACGCGGTCGAGCGCGAAGCTACCTAGCCATCGGTCGTTTTCGAAAAGAACCATAGGCGTTTCCCGCCACTCCGCCTGTCCACGCGGGCGATAGAGAAGGGCCGCCGAAAGGAGATCGTGGCCGTCCGCGAATATGTCGGCTTCGACCGTGACAGTCTCTCCGACGATGCGCTTGACCGGAAAGCGACCGTCGTCGACCTGCGGCGAGACTTTCTCGATGGCTATACGAGGCGATGATGTTGCATGCCTAAGCTGAAGTTGTCCTTGGTCGGCTACGACGGGCGGTAGCGCTCTCGTGGCGATGACACGGGCCTCTCCAGGCTCCAGGCGCCGACTGGCCGCAGTTTCATCAACTGGCGCGAAGGGGGACAAGATGCGGGTCAGGATTGTTCGAGTAATGGTGGCGGGCCGCCGCAGGTCCCTGTTGACGGCGATCAGCTGCACATCACTGGCGCTCCTGACGTCAGGCCGATCGGCCTGCAGGATGACAGTCGCCTGGTTCATCATCTCGCACTTGACAAAGTGTTTTACGGCGCTGCTGCGGGCCGAGATTAACTCGCGCAGTTCACCAGTAAGATCGAAGGCGCCTTCGGCCCGCAAGATGCGAAGCCCTTCACCATGTCCGTGTGTCGGATCGAGCGGCAGCATGGTGCCAAACTCGAAGCCCATCGGAACAAGCAGACTGTCGCCGATCTCGGCTGCCAGATACAGCGCGCGGAGCGATTTCCGCTCTCGGATCTCGCGACTTTCGGTGCCATGCGCTATCCTCCGCCCGAAGGGGGCTTCCGGAAAGGCGATTTGCGGCCCGATCAAGCGCTGCAACCGATGCTCATCAAGGAGCCAGCCCTCACGCAGATCCCACCAGGCAAGCGAGGAGAACGTCGCATCGAACCCGCAGCCGACGAGGGCGTTCCGCAGCACGAAATCAGTTCCCGGCGTATACGCAAAAAAGCGGATCGCCGGGTCTATAGCCTTAGAGGAAGCGATCAATTGCTGCCAAACCGTGGTTGAAAGGCTATCGAGTCCGACAGCGCGATAGCCCGCAATCCCTATGGACGCATAGCTTGCTAGCCGCGCCTGCCAGTCCTCGATTTCTACAGGCGCGGAAGAAAAGTTTGCATTCCGTCGCGGTGAGACCGGCGACCGCCTCGGGTCGAGACCGGGCGAAGCCGTATTGCCGTCGACACCTGCGCTAATCGCCAAGTCCACCATGAAATTGATCCCGCGCCTGTCGGCTTCGCCCGCCAGCATCGCAAGCGCATCTTCCGCATCGCCGGGAAGGGCTAGAGCAGGATCGAGTTCATCGTAGACCACTTCGGAGAAAAGGCTATCCGCGGTTCTTTTAAAGAGCGGAGCTGACAGCACGGTATCGAAACCAAGGAGCGCGGCGTGGTCGAAGATCTCCAGCCATCGGTCCCTCCCGGAAAGAAGAAGTGGGTTGACGTAATAGATCATCGGAGGATGAAGGGAGGCGGTCGATGGGGATGCTGTCGTCATCACTCGGTATGTCTCCGCGCGTCCGGCTCGCATTATCGGCGTTCGAGTGGAACCTGCGAGGTCTGTACTTGTTCCCTCTCAGCACATCAGATGACGCAGGCCAGCGCCGGTTTTCCACCGACGGCCGTTTTCGTCGCGGGTAGCATGGGAGGCAGACGGCTGGTGAACCCACGGGCGGCGGCAGTGTGAATTGTTGGCGCAGGCCCCCCAAACCGGGCCCTTTGCGACCTAGGCTCGGAGGTGAGTTTCATCTTCTTCAAACGAGCGCCCTTTCCGGACGCTCTTGAGAAGTCCCCCGCCCTCTCGCGTTCTCGGCTATGACGGGGTTGAACTTGACGCACCCAAAGATTTGCGCTCGAGGGCGCCTCCAGTGCCCGCGACAGAACTGATTTCAGCATTCCCAGCCTCGTTAATACTATGCACTGGCAACGGCTATTGAAAAATCCGGCCACAGCGGCGCGTCAATGAGGGAACGACGGATCGCTTGGCATCCGATGCCGATATGCGCCAATCGGCGAAGGCAACAGGCAAGGCCCGTCGGATATCATGGAGCTGCTGAACGTAGTATTTTCGATTTTACGCCGCAGGGTAGCGGCTTTGATCGCAGAACGCGCCAAACCGTGACCCTCAGCTAAGTGGAGCCCTCCCGGCTGTTTCAGGCGATCTATGGCCTACTGCGCACACCCTGGGGAGGCCCACCAAGAGGTAACGAAGAGGTTGGCTTTGCGAGAGTGAAACGCTTCTCGAAGCCAGACTTTTACTTTTCAGGCGAACCCTGCAATCATGTGGTTGGGTCTGTTCCGGCAAATAGCTGCTTTCACGATCGGGGAGACAGGGATTGTGGTTCAAAGGGGCGCAAAGTTGGTTTAGGGGACAACCCCTGTCGGTTCAATTTCTGTGTGCAAGCAGCGTCTTGATCCTTCTCGCGACAGCGATATCGGGTTATCTCATCTCTGGCATCGTCGAGCAGAATGCGATCCGCAGCAAAGCCGGTGCGGTCGCAACCTTTGTTCAGAGCATGACGGAACCGCTCGTTCAGAAGCTAGCCTCGGCGGACGATCTTTCACCTGAAGATATCAAAAAACTCCAAGACCTTTTTGCTGATCCCATGTTGCAGGGACGTTTTCCCCATGTCGAGATCTGGACGCCGGATGGAACGATCGCCTATTCGATAGCACCGGATCTGATTGGACAGAGGTTCATACTCCCTCCTGGAGCTCGGGGTGCACTGTCGGGTGAGGTTTCTCTTTCCTTTGCCGACCTCGACGCAGGTGAGCATATCGCTCGCGATTTCCGGACGAGCTACCTGGAGATCTATAGCCCGCTACGTGACAATTCGTCCGGCAGGATCATTGCGGTCGCGGAGATCCAGGAGGATCCCGCAACGCTTGATCACGAGGTGGCGCGCGTGCGGCTGGTGAGTTGGGCGTCAGTGGCTCTAGCTTCTTGCGCGATCCTGCTCTGCCTTTTCGCGATCGTTCGCCGGGGGAGCATCACCATAGAGGAGCAGCGAGGCGCCTTGCGCCAGCGCGCGGAAGACGCGGAGGCCAATTCGCACAAGCTGGCTGAGCTCCAGGCTATCGCACGGCACGCATCAATGCAGCTCGCCGAACGAAACGAGAAGCTGATGCGCAGCGTCGGCGCAGATCTCCATGATGGCCCGGCCCAGCTTCTCTCCTTCGCGCGCCTCCAGGTCGAACAGGTCCGTCAGTCGAGGTCCGATCCGGATCGCGAGGCGCCGCTGACCGTACTCGAGGAGACGCTCGATAGCGCCTTGGCGGAGATCCGCGTAATTGCCCGATCGCTTATTTTGCCGGACATCGAGCATCTCCCACCGGGTCGCATCATCGGGCGTGCGGTCAAGATGCACGAGGGTCGGTCGGGCACAGAGGTCGTCTCCACGATCGTTGGCACTGACCGGGAAATTCCGGCGGCACTGAAGATCTGCCTTTTCCGATTTGTGCAGGAGGGCCTAAATAACGCCTACAGGCACGCAGGCGGAAATGGTCAGGAGGTATGGTGCGAGATGAAAGCAGCGAGCATGACAGTGATCGTTTCAGACAGGGGACCCCCGCCGGGCTTTGTCAAGCCAGGTGCCCGCACCGGCGGAGGAATGGGCCTTCATGGTTTGCGGCAACGCATCGAGAGCCTTGGTGGGAGCCTGCAGATCGTTTGTGCGGACACTGGAACTCGGCTGACGATGTACTTTGAGCTGGAGGAGGGATTTGAATGACGGAGCCGGCTTCTGTCATCGTCGTCGACGACCACGCGCTCTTTCGCATGGGTGTGTCGCAGACGATTGCCCTGAACGAAAACCTGCGGGTTGTTGCTGAAGGTGCATCCAGGCAGGATTCTCTGGACCTGGTAGCGCTCCACCAGCCGGCGATCGTGCTTCTGGATATTTCGATGCCGGGCGGCGGGGTCGCCGCGGCGCGAGAAATCCATGAGCGATGGCCCGATGTGAAGGTAGTGATGCTGACGGTGTCGGAGGATGACGAAGACGTCCTGGAAGCGCTGGAGGCCGGCGCGTCGGGTTATATTCTAAAGGGGATTGCCGCAAAGGAGTTGATAGACGCGCTTACGACCGTTCAACGCGGCAGCACGTATCTTTCGCCCACCATGGGTTCCAAACTGGTCGCCGCAATGAAGGGGCGCACACAATCTCGAACCGATGGCGATCCCTTTAGCGAGCTGTCGGTAAAGGAGCGCAACGTGTTGGAATGTGTGGGCCGCGGAATGGGCAATCAGGCAATTGCCGCAGAGACGGGCACGACCTTGCGGACCGTGAAGTTTCACGTGTCGAGGCTTCTCAGAAAGCTCGACGCGAAGAATCGTATCGAATTGGCGCTCATTGCGCAGAAGATCTCGGAGGCCCCACGTAAAAACGGATAGCTCCTGCTTGAGGTTCAAGAAAGACGAGAGTCCGCTGGCGAGGGAGACGTGGCCAGCAGCAAGGCTTGCTATGACGCATCCACCGTGCTCGGCCTCGTTGGTTGGTGCTCTGGCGCGAGATGGAGAGGACGATCTTCTCGATGTCGAGAATGCCAAGGGCGGCTCCGGCGGCGAGCGTCCGATGTCTTCGTCTTCAGTCGGTCCTCTTGAAGAATGGTGGAAGAGGCTGCGACGAGATCTTCAGCTTGGCGTTGACTATGCTCGATCGTTCCGCTTGGCCATTAAGGTACGCTCACCCGCCGGTCTGCAGATGGATGGAGATACGCCTCCGATCGGCGACGACACCGGAATCGTCTTCGATCTCGAGCATGACGACGCGCTGCAGATCCCGTAATCCTGTTGCGCGGCCACCACGACCTGACGCTGGACGTCTCCCTGGCCGGCATTTATCCCGGCCGGGTGGAGATTGGCTGGCATCTCGTCGAGGAAAAAGGGCTTGCTATTTCCCCTCGAGATTTAGCACAGCTTCGAACCTTGCGCCCCCGGCATATGTGTAGTGGAAGCTTCCTTGCAGCTGTTTAACAAACGCCTTGATCAAACTCGTTCCCATTCCGGACTTTGTACTCCCTTCTATGCCGATGCCGTTGTCAGCCACGACAAGAATGCATTTGTCTGAGGATCGCGTCAGTTCAACGGAGATATGTCCAGTCTCACGTCCGGGAAAAGCATACTTCATGGAGTTGACGATTAGCTCGTTCACAAGCAGTGCGAACGGAGTGGCTTCGTCGGCACCGATGGAGATGTCATCAATGGTGAAACTGACAGTGATCGGTTGCGGGTGGAAGCCTACGATCTTCCTGACAAATCCAGGTATGAACTCTTTTGCTCGAACAAATGTAAATTCGTCGAACCCGTACATCTGCTCGTGAACTGAGGACATGGCCGCAATTCGCTCGCTGAGATCATTCACTGCCTTGGCCTCGAAACCCTGGAGGCGAAGCAGGGACATTACTGTCTGGAGATTGTTCTTGACGCGATGATGTATCTCGCGCATCAGCTCCTTGTTTGTCTGCAGTGCGCTCGTGAGCGCGTTGACGTGGGCGGCTTCCAAGCGGTTCAGGCTTCGGATGCGGCTGGTCGCTACCAAAACCGCGCCCGTCGCAAGGGATAACAACAAGGCTGCGATCTTTGCATCGTTCCAGAACGGCCGCATGACGACACCCATATCGGCGGATGCGATTGCCACAAACGGTGTGCGCTCGATGATCTTGTAGGCGACTAAGCGCTCACGTTTGTCGACCGGAGAAGATGCGGTGTACGTTCCGGAGGTTTTCTTGCGCATATAGTCGGTGAAAAGAACGTATTTGCTCATGTCAACGGGGCCGTCGGGCTCCGGATGGCGAGCGACAAGCCTGCCGTTCCTATGAATCAATCCGACTGTGGAATTCGGGCCCAGTGCGGCCGCATCCCACACCGGTTTCAAAATGTTGCCGTCGAAGGCGATCACGGCGACCCCCGCGAACACACCGTTTCGTTCAATTCTTCGACTGAACACGAAGATCTGTCTTTGAGTAAGTCGACTGATCATCATCGAGGACACGTACTCATCGGCTCCGTTTCGCAACTTCGCGAAGTAGTCCCGATCCGTAACATCCATCGGCTTGATGTTGCGGTCGTTCGAGAAGAGCGTTGTTCCGGTCGCGCCCACGACATAGGTGGTAACTTCGGGAGGCAGATCTGCGACCGCAGCGTTGAGGTGATGGACACGATTACGACTTGCCGAGGTGACTTGCTCGCCAAGGGAGTCGTCTATTCTCCGCAATCGTTCCCGTGCCAGCGAATTTAGCCAAATAGCATTGGCGGTCACGATCTTGGATGCTGCCGTGACGCGCTCTTCCCCCGTGACGATGCTTGTCCGGTAGGTCGCTAAAAGCCACAAGGCTATCGATATAGCGAAGGCAAAATACATGAGACCGATGATCGCCACAGAAACCCGGCCCAGGTTGCCAACCCTATCACTCACAAGCAAAGCCTATCCTGTTCACGTTTCTCTCTCAGGTGACGCTCGTCGATTGCTACTCATGATGACCGAAAGTCAAGCCGTCGATTTTCTTAGCCTATTAGCACCGCATCGAGGCAAGTGCTCACACCATGCCTTCAAAAGCTTTTTCCCATAATAGCTTTAATAGGAATCTGTCGGGTACGTACGGTATGGGACGGTTCATTGCGTGGAAACCACCCCTCCCTTCGTTGATTTTTCCCTCGGAATACTATCCTCAATTGCGTGTAATCGACCGCTCAAGGCGACTGGGTGGCCATTCCTCCTAAATCTCGACAGTGTGACGGATTGAGAAACCATAGCGGCAGGAACCAGTAGCCGTCTCTTCCGCCCGTCCCCGTACGAGACAACGAGCCCCGCACAAGCCGTTCATTTCTTTGCCATAATATTCCCCAGGGCGCTAACAAGCCAAGGCCTCGGCTAGCTGCCAAATTTTTTTTTAAGCGATCCCTTGAAACCAAAAATCACCGAAACCAAATCGACGTCCAGCCAGCTGCTTTCCACAGGGCTGGTTTGCTGGTAGCGCAGTATTTCGGCGCTTCCGTACCATGTTGCTTCAAGGAGGATATGGCTATGGCAACATCTTATGACTATGCACCGCTCTTCCGTTCGAGCATTGGCTTTGATCGGGTCTTTAGCCTTCTCGAAAACGCACAGCGCGCCCGCTCGATCAGCGATTGGCCGCCCTATGATATCGTCAAGACGGATGATGAAAGCTACCGGATCACGGTCGCCGTGGCAGGTTTTGCCGAGGATGAGCTCGACATCACCTTCCAGTCCAATCTCCTGATCGTAAGCGGCAAGAAGCAGGAGATGGGGTCCGAAGGCTACTTGCATCGCGGCATCGCGGGCCGACCCTTCGAGCATCGCTTCGAACTCGCCGATCATGTTCGCGTAAATGCTGCAGAGCTGAAGAACGGCCTTTTGTCGATCGATCTCGTCCGCGAAATTCCCGAAGCCCTGAAGCCGAGAAAGATTGACATCCACTCCGACGCTGGTCTGCCACCGTCACATGCTCCCGCGCAGATAGAAGCGCAGAGCGCCGCTTGACTAGAGTTGTTCAAGGGGCGCCGTCGGCACGGCGCCCCCCGTGACATGACATTGCGGGTGGAAAGGAGCGAGTTATGAAACCCGATATGTTCAAAGACCCTGTGTCCATTCTCGTCGGACTCGGCTTCCCAGCTGAGATTCGCAGTGCGACGGAAGCCTATCGCCACCTTTGCGAGTGGCCAGCCCGGTTGAGAGACAGTGCGCATGTCGCAGCCTTGAAGGCCTGCATCGCAGCAGTGCGTGGTGAGATAGAGGCCGAGACCGCACGGGGCCTATTTGTCGCTTTTGCCGAGAAGCACGACTTGCTGGCGCCCAACAGCATCGCCGCGTCCGGCTCGCGTCGAACTCTGATCCACATCTTCGGTGAGGAGGTAGAACCATGACTAATGTGTTGCAGCAGGCAGCCACCGATGCCATGGCGATGGGACCGCTCGTTCTGGTTCCGGGGATGCAGGTCGAGCGGCCGATTGACATTTTGCGCGCAGGATCCGTAGGGATCGATGACAAAAGAACGATCCTTGCGACATGGGCCTCGGATTTCTACGCGGTGGATTCGATGCCCGGCCTGAGGCACCTTCCTGGCACACCTGAGCCTGTCACGATTGACGAGATCCAAACCGCATTGAAGGAACTGGACGGTCGCGACGGTCACTGATCGAAGATGCTCATGCGGGTGATTTGGACGTGCAGCCAAAAATGGGGTCAGGAGCCCCGGCTGAACTGGACCGGGCTGAAAGAGCTAACCGGTGCCCCACGTCCGCAGCGTAACGCTGTGCATCGGTTTTCGAAGGCGCCTTGCGCTCGGGATGGAAGTCATTGCACCACGTTGCGAGCTACTATCACCGGTAGCGCAACTCGTGCAGAAGGAAGTCGACACGCGGTTAGCGCTTCGAGCAACAAGACGTGTTATCTTGAAGAAGCCCTAGATCCAACTGCTTTGGCAGCGACAGGGCAATCGATCCAAGTGTGGCTAGGGCTTCTTCATACGAGGACTTGTTTGAGCCAGCTAAAACGGAACTCGTCCGTTTCTCCAAGAACAGGGAGAGCGGGGCTCATGCTATATCCTCGCACACCAAACCGTAATAGCTATGAAATGTTCCAGCCAGTAATTGCGTTTGAGGGGCTGAAGGTCATTGCTGCGATGCGGCGTAACCGTTCAGGCCGTCGTCACTTGCTGACCGTTCGGCCGAGCGCCGTCAGCGCGAGGCCACCTTCCTGCTGACAACGCAGCATTCCAGCGCGTTGTCAGCATCGTCTGTGTCATGGAATGATCAAAGGCGAAGCGCCGCGCAAAGAGCGAAAAAATCAGGACCGGCAACGAGCGTTCATCTAGCGAAGATGCCGGCCATCTATTATCTCCAGGCTAATCGCTGAAGGAGGTTGCTATGCCGAACGATACGGCCAATGCCACCACTGCACCGCTTGTTGAGATATACCCCCCACGGCGCCCCGACAAAGGCCCGACGATTTTGTGCGACTGTTGCCGGATGCAAAAGAGCACGAGCGCTTTCGATGCAGACTGCTTGGGCATTTGCATGGACTGTCTCAAGGAAGACACTGTGCCTGACGATTTTTGGATCGATGCCGGCACCGAAAGCTGCACCCCCCTGCTTTGCAAAATCGGTGGGCAGATCGGTCAGGCTAAGTCCGACGTTGGCATGTCTGCTGCGCCAGTTCTGGATATCTGAACCTGGCCGCCGGTTAAAAGAGTGAAGACCGATTCGCCTCCTTCGATCGTCCGGGCTGACCTTTTAAACGTCGCCTCGAATGCATGAGTGATATGCGTTTCATCAGCCATCGATTTAATCCCTTGTATTACAACTGTTTGCGAGTATATCAAAATCCGGCTTCGCGAGACTGGCATTGCCAAAGAAGGATCAGACGGCCGCTAGGTTGGGCTATATCCCGCGCAAACTATCGCGTTATGCAGCGGCGACGCCCGTCGTTGCGACAAACAGATGGACGTGGGAGTGGTCGTTCTTCGTCGCTATCGCAGGAAAAGAGCCCCGCAGATGGCGAAGCGGGGCTTGGAGTTGAGGGACATCTGGACCGGGACAGGAGCAAAGTGAGGGAAACCCCTGCCTCGTGCGCGCTAAACGCGGAGCGCCGCCATTCGTTCCGCCCAACTTCGAAATTCCATGCGACGCAGGTGCCGTCCCCGTAACGGCTCGGGTGGCCAGAAGTCGCGAGCGCGGAGTGTCCTGGTCGTGTCGCACCTATTCGGCCTCATATCCTGCGTCGTGAAGTTCAGGCCTTCATCAAGGAGGGACTGACACTCTCGTCGAATGTCCTAGCTTTGTTCGACCGTCAGTTTCCCTTTGCCGAATCCCGCCAGGCCCGCTCAAACGGCAGGCGCCATGCATGCGGGGCAATGAGTTGGTGGATGGACTTCGGTCCCCACCCCCCCTGATCGTAGAGGCGCACGGGTGGCGGATTGTCGAGCAGTGGTTGGGAAACCTCCCAGAGCCGCTCGATACCTTCGGCCGTCGTGAATAGCGTATGGTCACCGCGCATCGCATCGAGGATCAGACGCTCGTAGGCCTCCAGAACCTCGCCGATGAGGCCGGTTTCACTCATGGCGAATTGTAGCGACAGTTTGTCGAGCCGAAAGCCCGGGCCAGGGCGCTTGCCATAGAAGGAAAGTGAGACTTTGGAGGCATCCGCGAGATCGAATGTAAGATGGTCCGGTCCCTGGGCTCCCACGCCGGAGCCTGCTGGGAACATCGACTTCGGCGGCTCACGAAATGCGATCGAGATAATGCGTTGCCCCTCGGCCATGCGCTTTCCGGTGCGCAAGAAGAAGGGCACGCCAGCCCAGCGCCAGTTGTCGATGGCGCATTTGAGGGCGATAAAGGTATCAGTGTCGCTTTCGGGATCGACTCCAGGTTCCTTGCGGTAGCCGATATACTGGCCGCGAACTACGTCTCGCGGCTCGATCGGCAACATGGAGCGGAACACTTTGTTCTTCTCTTCCGATATTGGCGCGGGCTCCAAGGCAGTCGGTGGCTCCATTGCCATGAAAGCCAGGATCTGGAAGAGGTGTGTCACCACCATGTCTCGATAGGCGCCGGTGGTCTCGTAAAAAGCAGCACGAGTGGCAAGACCCAACGTCTCCGGAACGTCGATCTGCACATGGTCGATGAAGTTGCGGTTCCAGATCGGTTCGAACAGCCCATTAGCAAATCGGAAGGCCAAGATGTTCTGCGCAGGTTCTTTGCCAAGGAAATGATCAATGCGGAAGATCTGGCTTTCGTCGAATACTTCGTGCAGCTTCTTGTTCAGCTCAACGGCGCTGGCGAGGTCCGTTCCGAACGGCTTTTCCATGATGATACGTGAACGTTCGGTCAGCCCGGCCTGCGCGAGGAGTTGTACGGCAGGAAGGGCGGCGTTTGGTGGCACGGATAAATAATGCACGCGCCTTGTTTCAGGGCCAAGCGCTTCCTCCGCCCGCCTAACGGCTTCCCTTAGCGCATCAGCGCCGGCCGCCAGTGGTACGTAGTCAAGCGACGCCGCGAACTCTTGCCACTCGGGCTCCGCGAACTTACGCGTCAAAAACTTGTCGAGCGAGTCACGGGCAATGGCGCGGAACCCATCGGCGTCTATATCGTCGAGGGAGACGGCGATGATGCGGCAGCCCGGGATGAAACCCGCATTGGTGAGGTGGAACAACCCAGTTAGCAGTTTTCGCCGTGACAGGTCACCCGTCGCACCGACGAGCACGACGACCTGTGGGTAGCCGGGGCCGACCCGTGTTGGATTCTTGCGCAATAGACCCATCCTCAAGTCTTGCGTTGTGCCTTGGGATGGGGCTGGCCCTGCCTGGAACCGCCGCTAAGCGGCCATTTTCGTGCGTGAGGCCATGTCGTTGAAGCTCATCCCTCTAAGTGTCATAGAGGCATGGATTGCGTGGTGGAGCAAGTGGCGGTCGCGATATCGGCGCGACGCCCTCGCCAGCGGCTGCCAACCTCTGGGCGACAAGGCCTTACAAGCTATCCGGAAAGCGGTAATTCATTCTTGTGTAGATCTGTTCAAATTCGCTCGCGAGAAGATTGGCGTGTGAGATGTTTGGCTCGTCGTCAGAAGGCTGTGCGGTTTCGACGACGAATGTCTTTACGCCCCGACGCAAGCCTTCGTTCAAACGCGCGGTTATCAGCGCCTTCTGTGCCCCCCGATTGCGAAACTCGGGAACCGTTGCGCCACCACCAAGCCAAGCCAATCTTTCTGAAGCATACATGATGCCGGTCGCAATCAACCTGCCGTTCAGCACACCAAAGAAACAGGTCCAGCCTATCTTGCCGACGATCGCAGACCAAAGTGGCGCCAGGCTCGCTGGAAAGGAAAATCCGGCGCACATCATCGAGCCGAAGATCTCGGCCTCATCAACTCTGACCTTTCGGGTGGTGATCTCGCCGGCATGACTAAGAGGAGCCGACGGGGCTGCTCGTCGCAGCTTTGCCCATCCCTTGCCCTCGGGAAGGAGCCTCCGTTCCCTTATCCAATCGTGGGTCTGTCGAGGAGCAGCTGCAGCGTTGATTTGCAGGTAGCGACGGCCCGCCTTCTTAACCATCCACTCATACGCCTTTTCGAGGTCCTCGAGTGCGGCAAGACCGAGGATACGGTTAAGACCGATGGCAGGGGCGGCAGGCAGCGATATTGCGCAACCTCGACCCAATTGCATGCAGCGAAACGCGTTCTCGTCTATAACCGTCTGGGGTGTAAGCATGAAGAGGTCGATGAATGCCCTCGCTTCGATGAGGTCTTCTTCAGGTGCCAATTGGGGCGATGCTGAAGGGTGATCCATGGTAGTGTCCTTGATCCGTTGACAGGCGAAATTCACCGCATCCATTACTTGCCTCCCGGGTCCTTGAGCCGAGCACGCAGTTCTGCATTCTCCGATTCCAGCTGAACCAAGCGCTCACGCAGTGGCGTCACAGCTTTCTCGACTTCGTGTTCGGTATAACGAGGAGTGATATGCTGCGGACAATTCCAATCGAAGGCTTCCAGTCGTAGTCGGAAAATCCGTTCGGCCTTTGCTCGATAACCGGTATCGTAAACACGGTTGGTCATTACGGGGTCGGCATCGAGTGTCAATTTCTCGACGTGCATGTAAATCTTGAGGCGAGCGCGCCGCGGGTAGTCGACTAGGAAAAGGCACGCCCGATCATTTGCGACAAAATTGCCGGTACTAATATACTGGCGGTTACCCCTGTAGTCCGCAAAAGCCAGCGTCTTGTTGTCAAGGATTTTGAGAAATCCCTGTGGCCCTCCACGATGCTGAACATACGGCCATCCGGTTTCTGACACCGATGCAATGTAGAAGCTGTCTCGAGCAGCGATGAAGGCTAGTTCGTTTTCAGTAAAACTATCGGACTCTCGATCATGGTCGCCCAACCAGATCTGATCGGCACCCATTTCAGATTGGGCCAGCCGCACAGTCGGAGTGATTGCAACATCCAAAAAATGGTAAGGCATTGGTGATCTCCAAAGTACGGCATGTCAGAACCACTGTTTTGGCGGTGCGACCTCAGCTTGGCGGAACTCTGGTCACACCGCCGGCGACCGCGCCTTGCGGTCATTTTCCTGCGATATTGCGATCCAGGAAGTCGTTGATGAGCGGAGCAGCGACGTCGAGCTTCTCTTCAAGCAGGAAGTGACCTGAGTTCAGGATATGAATCTCGGCATCCGGAAGATCCTTGAGATAGGGATGAGCGCCGGCCTCTGGAAAGATAAAATCGTTCTTGCCCCAAACGATGAGTGTGGGTGGTTTGCGCTCACGGAAGAAGCTCTGGAAAGCGGGGTAAAGCGGCACGTTGGTGCGATAGTCATACAGCATATCAAGCTGGATGTCCTTGTTCCCCGGCCGGTCCAGCAAAGCCTGGTCATGAACCCAGTTGTCAGGGCTGATGCGCGACACGTCTTCCATGCCATCAGTATACTGGAACTTTGTCGTCTCCAGCGTGACCAGACTGGAGAGCGCTTCGCGGCTCTTCTCTGACCCATCGGTCCAGTAGGTCTTGATGGGATCCCAAAACTCCTTCAGTCCTTCCTCATAGGCATTTCCATTCTGGATGATCAACGCACTGACACGTTCGGGATGTTTTAGCGCCAGGCGGTAACCCACAGGTGCACCATAATCCATCACGTACATTGCGTAGCGTTTGACGGCCAGGTGATCCAGCAACTTGTCTACGATATTTGCGACGCCGCTAAACGTATAGGCAAATTGGCTTCGATCGGGGGAGGCGCTTTGCCCGTAACCCGGATAGTCCGGCGCGATAACATGGTATCGGTCTGCAAGGAGCGGGATCAGATTCCGGAACATGTGAGAGGACGTCGGAAAACCATGGAGTAGCAGGACGACCGGAGCGTCAGCAGGACCGGCTTCCCGGTAGAAGATGTCAACACCCTCGATCTTTGCGGTTCGGTAGTGGATGGGAACCGGTGCTTCGTGAACGGTTGACACGGCTTGCGCAGGAAGCACTGAAACTAATGTTGTGGCAGTCATGCTGGCGGTTGCCAGCATCAGGCACATAATTAAGCTACGCATGATGTTCTCCCCAAAAATTCGCGACGAAAACTGAATTCGAACAGGGCCGCTGATGGTCGTTCCGACCAACCAACTGCCGTCAAGATATGCAATGACATCCGAGGCTGTTGCTTCGGGTCAGGAAAAGGGCAGGAGTGTGGAATTCGATGCACTCAAATGTTCGGTGTGTTCGCGACAGTGGACCAGCCAACATCGTCGTTCAACAAGGACCGCGATGCACAGTAGTAGGAGGGTTTTCGATCGCTCTCAATTGCGATCTAGGTCACGCGTAGCTAGACGTTGGCATTGCCTCAATAGACTTTCGTATATCGATTTGTCCTTACGCAACTCACAGAAATCCCGTAACTATTTCCGGCGGACGATCGACCAACTTTCGACTATCCTGACCTGGAGTCGAAATTTCTGGGCTCCGGAGCGTCTCAAACTCTGAACGGAGGGGGTAGTGGAACGAGAGCCGGACACCGATCCCATTATCGATC
This sequence comes from Rhizobium cauense, assembly GCF_019511525.1. Lineage (GTDB taxonomy): Bacteria > Pseudomonadota > Alphaproteobacteria > Rhizobiales > Rhizobiaceae > Rhizobium > Rhizobium cauense. The sequence goes on from NZ_JAEUAT010000020.1 coordinate 115,512, forward strand.
TGATCCCAGCTATGGTCTGGTCAGCAACGTCGGAAGGCATGCTGGATTTCGCTAATCAGCATTTTCTCGAGTTTATCGGCGCGCCGCTTGAGGAAATCTCCGGGGTGGGATTCTACAAGCTATTTCACCCTGAAGACACGCAGCATCTTGCTTCTGAATGGCATGAGATCATGGCCTCGAAAACCGCCAGGGAGGTCGTCGGCAGACTGAGGCGTGCAGATGGCAAATATCGTTGGTGCACGCTTCGGCAGAAGCCGCGGCTCGATGCCGAAGGAAACGTCGTAAGATGGTATGGCGTGGTCCTTGATATCGAAGACCGCAAGCAGGCCGAAAACGCATTGAAGGCAACGAAGACTGCCCTTGCGGCGAGTGAAGAAAACCTCAGTCTCATTATCAATTCGCTGCCTGTTCTCGTATGGTCAGCGCGGCCGGACGGTAGTGCCGATTTTGTCAATCAAAGCTGGTTGGACTACGCTGGTCGTCCCGCCGACCAAATCCTCGAATGGGGTTTCCTCGACCTTTACCATCCCGACGATATTCCAGGTATGGTCGACATCTGGAAGAGAGATCTCGAGCATTCCGACCACACTGTTCTTAAAGGACGTATTCGTGGTGCCGACGGGAACTATCGTTGGTTCTACTTCGCTGGGCGCAAATTGGTCGATGCCAACGGCGTCGTACGTTGGTTCGGTGTCAACATCGATATCGAAGACCTCCAGTGCGCGGAGAATGCTCTTCGTGAGAGTGAATCTGCGCTCAGGGAGAGCGAACGCAATCTAAATCTTATCATCAACACGATACCGGCCATGGCGTGGTCTTGCACACCGGATGGCCGGTTGGAATACTGGAACCAGAATCTCATCGATTTCGTCGGCTTGCCCTTTGAGGAGATCGTCGGATTTGGTTTCTACCGCATGTTCCATCCTGATGATGTCGAGCGGATGCGAGTCTCCTGGGAGGACATCATTCAGTCAAAGCGGGGTCGCCCGGTTGATGCCCGCATCAGACGGGCTGACGGTGAGTACCGGTGGTTCAATCTTCGGCAAAACCCCCTTCTGGATTCAGACGGAAATGTTGTGAGATGGTACGGTGTCGTCGTTGATATCGAGGATCGTAAACGGGCAGAGGAGTCCTTGCGACAAAGTCAAAGTGACCTGGCGCATGTGACGCGGATGACGGCCACCGGTGAGCTTGCAGTTTCAATCGCCCACGAAGTAAACCAGCCGTTGATGGCAATTGTTACGAACGCGGGCACTTGCCTGCGTTGGCTCCAGCCTGGACACACCGACCTGGAACAGGCTCGCCTGGCAGCTGAAAGGATCGTCAAAGATGGCCATCGCGCGGGTGATATCATCACCACTATCCGCGCCATGGCTCAGAAGTTGCCTGCTCGAATTGAGCAAACTGACTTTAAACCTGCTGTCCGCGAGGTGCTGGATCTATTGAGAGGCGAGCTTCAAAGACGCGAAATAGAGGTTATTCTTGATATGTCAGATGCGCCCATCGAGGTCATTGGCGACCGAACCCAATTGCAACAGGTGGTTTTAAACTTGGTCATGAACAGCGCCGAGGCGATGACAAATTCCTCAAGGGCGAGACGTATTGCTCTTCGATGTGCTGCGGACGAGCAGCTTGTGAGCGTGAGTGTCTCAGACACAGGTCGCGGGGTGCCGATCGACGAGTTGGATCGGGTTTTCGAAGCCTTCTACAGCACGAAAGCCGACGGCATCGGAATGGGCCTGTCAATATGCCGTTCAATTGTCGAAGCCCATGGTGGTCGCATTTGGGCTTCAGCAGGGGAGAATGGGGTTGGTAGCTTGTTCACCTTCACCTTGCCAATGTTGGAAGGCGAGAGCACCCATGGTCGATGAACGCAAAAGGGGCCGACCGACGGTCATCATCATCGATGACGACAAGAGTGTCCGCGAAGCGTTGAGAGGACTTTTTGAATCAGTCGGGTTGATCGCCGAGACCCACGGCTCTGTGGCCGAATTCCTTGCTGCGGATGACCCTGATCGAGCAGGGTGCATCGTTTTGGATATTCGCTTGCCGGGTCAAAGCGGGCTGGAGTTTCAAGAGGAGCTTGCCAAAAGTAGGCACCCCAGGTCTGTCGTGCTGATCAGCGCTCATGTCGATGTGGCGATGGCAGTCCGCGCCATGAAGGCCGGGGCCATCGATGTCCTGACCAAGCCGGTACGAGAGCAGGACTTGCTCGAAGCAGTGAACCGCGCTTTGGCAAGTGATAACGCCCGGCGCGAAGAGGCAACCCAAACGGCTTCATTGCGACTGATGTATTCCAAACTAACTGAGCGGGAGCGGCAGATCATGTCATTGGTTGTCGAGGGGAAGCTGAACAAACAGATCGCCGCTGAGGTTCAGCTCGCCGAGGCTACCGTGAAGCTCCATCGCGGCCACATGATGCGCAAAATGCGCGCATTGTCTGTTGCTGATTTGGTAAGGATTGCCGGGATTCTAAAACTTTGAGGTAATCGCTGTTCCGGGCCTATTGGGCGTCGCTCGCACGGATAGCGATCCTCGAGCATCTACGTGACAGCTTCAGCGTTGTTAAATGTCGCGCAAGAAAACACGCGCGCCTCCAACAGGTGGGATTAGAAGCGCGTCACCAGGTTCAGCATCGCCGCATTGGACCGAGCACCTTCGCCAAATTCGCCGGAATAACTAAGCGTCAGCCGGGCCGACTTTGAGAGCTTTGCGGAAACGCCAATTCTTGCAACGAGCGAGTCTCGAGGCATCGTGACCCCTTCGATGATAAAGGGTGCGCCACCCGCAAAGGCCAGGCTGGAAGAGGGTGTCCGGTCACCAGAAATATGCCGCCATCCAAACATGCCTGAGACATTGACAGGAACGTCGTTCTCTGGCCACTCCATCGACCAGCGCAGACCCATCGTGGAAGTGGCGATCGCGTCGTTACCGTCCACACCCGACAAGCCCGCTTCGCCACCGTTTTCCCGGAAGCCGACGGTATTAAGATTGATGTATGTGAGATTGGCAAAGGGCTGGAGCGTGACTTGATCGAGTTCGTGCGTCCAGGATAGATCCGCGAATACCTGGGCGGTGGCACTGGCATAATTGGCGGTCAATTGATCTGTGAACGTACCAAAGGAGACGTTGCGCCGGGTTGCTTCCTCATTGTGGGAATAGATCGCGCCGCCAACGAGGTGCGTGGGGCCGAAATCACCAACAGCGTAGAGCCCGGCGTGATAGGAGTCCGCGCTCGCCTGCTCGAAAGAGCTGCGGCTGAAGCCGACGAACCCTCCGACGCGCCATTGCTCGGAAACCGGTGCGTCCCCCCCAAAAACAGCTCCGTTGATTGCGGGATCGATCCCGGCCGCATTTCCATCGCCTGACCAGCTGTTGGAAGACAGAAAGCCAGAGGTCCAGAATGTTCCTTCGTCTCCTTGCTCACTGTTTCGCGAGGAGATCTCGTCAAGAACCGATTCACGCGCAAATCGGCTCTGCCATAGCAGCGCGCTCTTGAGCGAGGCATGCACCTCGCCGCTCAGCTGCGAGAAAGCGCTGTTCGCAGTGCTTGCATCCAGTGACAGGACTGTGTCGTAGACCAGGTTTCCTGACCCCAATTCTTCAACCGCCGCAGCCGTTGCCTGGCCGTTCGTCGTAACCGCGACATGGGCGAACTGCACGCTGTTGCGATCGAGTTGCATATCTATTGTGGCGGCGCCATAGGAAAGCGCAGGCTCCAGGAAGGCAAAATTGCTTGAGACGTCGCCGAAGGTTCCTGTGATGCTGCCCGCATTCAGGAGCGTATAAATCGTCCCCAGTCGGTAGTTACCGCTCGCAGCTCTAATATCCAGAGTTCCGCCCTGGATGGCGACCGCACCTGTCGCGACCAGCCTATCGGAAAGGCCACTGGGGTCAATGTCGACCTGATAGGTCGAGCCAGCCTGAAGCGCTACATCGCCGTTGACCGTAATCGTTCCGATCCCTTGACCGGGTCCAACGATGCCACCTGCATTCACCAGGAGCCCGCCGAGAAAACCGCTGCCTGAAAGGAGCCCGCCGCGATTGATGTTCGCTACTCCCGATATGGTTCCATCGTTGATCAGCGAGCCGCCGGAAATGGTAGCCTGGCCGTTGATCGTGCCGGTGTTGAAGAACGTGCCGTCATTGTTCGAGAGTGCCGCGATCGTGCCGTCGTTTGTGGCGCTGCCGGAATTCGTCACTGCAGCTGCCACTGCGCCGCTGTTGTTGATGAAGCTGCCAGCCCGTCCGACGTTGACGTCTGCCAGCGTCGCATTGTTGAGGACACTGCCTCCGCTCACTGTCGTTGTACCCGTCACCGTGCCGCCCGCGTTGTTGGTGAATGTACCGGCGTCATTTTGTACCGATGCGATCGTACCCGCATTTGTGACAGTGCCGGAATTCCGGATTGCGCCCGCACTTGCCCCGCTGTTGTTGACGAAGGCTGCAACCGCAGCCACATCAGCCTGCGTGATAACGAAATTGTTCGTGACGGTTCCACCTGAAACCGTCGTCTTTCCCGTAACGGTTCCCCCAGCATTGTTCGTGAAATTGCCCGCCGTGTTTGTCAGGCTGCCGACCGTCCCCGCGTTGGATGCTGTGCCGGCGTTGGTAACCGCACCGGCGATAGCACCCGTGGTATTGGCAAACGTGCCACCTGCGCCGACATTGACATCGTTGAGACTGGCGTTGTTCGTTACGTTGCCGCCGCTCACCGTCGTGGTCCCTGTGACTGTGCCACCTGCGTTATTGGTGAATGTACCGGCGTTATTCTGTACCGATGCGATCGTACCCGAATTGGTAACGGTTCCGGAATTTGTTATCGCGCCGGCACTTGCCCCGCTGTTGTTGACGAAGGCTGCAACCGCAGCCACATCGGCTTCAGTAATAACGAAGTTGTTCGTGACAGTTCCGCCCGAAACCGTCGTCTTCCCCGTGATGGTCCCGCCGGCATTGTTGGTGAAGTTGCCCGTCTTGTTGGTCAGACTGCTGATCGTTCCGGCGTTGGATGCTGTGCCGGCGTTGGTAACTGCACCGGCGGCAGCACCGCTGGCATTGGTGAAGGTGCCCGCTGCGCCGACAATGACATCATTGAGGCTGGCGTTGTTCGTCACATTCCCACCACTCACATTGGTGGTGCCAGCGACAACACCGCCCGCGTTGTTGGTGAATGTGCCGGCGTCATTTTGCACTGATGCGATTGTGCCAGCATTCGTGACCGTGCCAGAATTTCGGATAGCGCCGGCCGTTGCCCCGCTGTTGTTGACGAAGGCTGCAACCGCAGCGACGTCGGCCTCCGTGATAACGAAATTGTTCGTGACGGTTCCACCTGAAACCGTCGTCATTCCCGTAATGGTGCCACCGGCATTGTTGGTGAAGTTGCCCGCCGTGTTTGTCAGGCTGCCGACTGTTCCAGCGTTGGATGCTGTCCCGGAACTGGTGACCGCCCCTGCCGTGGCACCGCTGTTGTTGTTAAACGTTGCACCTGCGGATACATCCACGTCGCCAGTCGCGCCATTGTTGGTCAGCGCGGTCCCGGTGCCAACCAAGGCACTTCCGAGCGTGCCGTTGACGGTAACATTTCCGTTGTTGAGCTCCAGCTGCCCATTGAGGCTACCATCAACGGAAAGGGCGCCGCCGTCGAGGCTGACATCAGAGTTCAACACGCCACCCGCGTTGATGCTGACACTGCCCGAATTGATCGTAGTGCCGCCGGTTGCGGTCAGTGTACCTGTGTTGGTGATGGTAACGTTTCCACCGCCTACATCGAGCTGACCGACTGTCGCATTGTTTGTGATTTGCGGAGAGCCAGTATTGACGCTCGCCGCATCACCAGCTCCAGGTGCTGCAGGTGTCCAGTTCGATGAATTGCTGAATTCATTGTCGGTACTGCCGGACCATACCGATTGGGCAAGGCAATGCGCGGGCAGCACGGCGGACGTCAATGCCGTGAACAGGCCTAGTCGGTAGGAAAATGCCGGGAGCAAGGGTTTCATTCCGATCGGCCAACGCTAACGCCAACCCGTCAACGAAGGTGGGACGGTTAACGATTTCTATCCGGGCTTGGTTAACGAAATCTTACTTCCACGAATGGTGGCAGCGTTCGTGTATTCAGTCCGTAAGGCCGCCCCGATCCTGATCGACGCTCACCCCGGCGACTTCAGTCTCAGCGGCGGTCGCACGTACTAGCTACTGTCCATAACGGCGGCTGCCGTTCACATTCTTCCCGACGATTTCCCTGATGATGGTCAGGGTTTCCTTTGCGGCCTCCTTTGGCGGGAGCGCCGTGTCGGCAACGTTGCTCACCAGCCTCGTGATATCATGATCGATATCCTTTTCGGTCCAGCGCTTGCCTTTTGCCACCGTGATGTAGACCGAGTAGGCATGGTGCATTGTTCCCGGGCGCTCGCCGATGATGTGGAGGATCCCTCTCAAACTGTTGGGATCAGCATCAGCGAAAAGGACCTCGCCGATGCGGTAGCCAGCTCGCACCCTTCCGCTCGTGACCACGATGTTCGTATCGCTCATGGTAACACCGGCATCATTAAGAAGCCGGCGCATCTCCTCCAGATAGGGGGTAAGGTGTCCGTCGTCCATGATGGCTTTGGCGTTTAGCCCGTCCGAGATGACAATCTGTCCTTTGGGGATGTCGTTGCCCCAGGATGCCCTGACCTTTTCGAGATCCCTGATGGCCTCCGGGCTCAGTGTTTCGCCGGTTGTCGGGTGGGCAATGTAGTCGTTGCGGTCTGCGGACAAGGTATGAATTGGCACTGCGGAGGGCACTGTGGCAACGAAATCGGGTGTGAGTTCTGCCCAGAGAGACAGTTTGGCGTCGTCATACAAGCTCTTCACCTTGGCGGCGAGCGCTGGATTGAGATCCCAGATGTTCGCGCCGTGCCCCGTGGCCAGGTCGACACCTCTCGCCTCTACTTCGAGCATCTTTTGCCGGCCCTCCGCGTAAACCTCGTCCTTGGACCTTCCATCGCCCTTGGCCAGCCGATACTGATGGTAGACCCAGAGAGGATCGCCATAGTGCGCGGTGTATTTGTTGTCCTCGCTTACGATTCCGATCCGCTTGTAGAAATCCCACATAGCATCGTTGACCTTGAAGCCGAACTTGTCCCTGATGCGCACGTGATCCTGGAACGCTGTGCTGAGGTAGCTCAACATCGGGTCGTTTTTGGTCGGTAGGGCGATAACGTAAGCGGGATTGGCCGGCATGATCTGGTCCTGGCACCAATCCAGATCCTCCAGGCTGACCGTCATGTGCAACGTAGTGCAGATGTCGAGGCCGATGGTAAGCCCATGGAGCTTGCCCATAACCATGTCTTCGAGGCAGCACCGAACGAGTTGTTCGCGGCTCTTGAAGACCTCAGGCCCGATGAAACCTGCAACGTCATTGACATGGAGCCAAGCGCCCCTGGGCTGTACCTTCCCAAGCTCTATACCCACCGCCCTGCTGAAGCCGTACTTTCGAGATTCGAGCACCATCATGTCGACGCCGTTTGCCGCGCCATTGGTGAACTCCGAACCCTGCCCGGTCTCGAAGTAGAGGCCGTATCGCTCGCCTGCCTTCGAGCTCGCATAGTTGAGGATTTTCTCATTCGTAATGTCGAAGATTTTGTTGCAGTCATCTGTGCCGGCAAGGCTTTGGAACACGGTGGAAACGGTGCCTGGAAAGGTGTCAGCGACTTCACCTTGGACGTCGATATGGGCCAACACGCACCAGGGAATGACATCACCGAGCTTGAAAGTGTCTACGATGTCCTTGAGCGCGCGTTCGACCGTAGCAACGCTAGCGACCGTGCTGTCGACTGGGTTGGTGCCGATCACAATATCACCGGTCGCGTAGGAGAACGCATCGAATACTTGCCAGACGATGTCATCGGGATGGTCGGTTGGCGAATTTGGCTGAATACGTGCCCCCATGTATCCTTTTGCTCCCAGCTTGGTGCCGGGCATGACATTGAAGATCTTCTGACTGACCGCGATCAGTTCCTCGTTGCCCATCAGCTTCGGCACGCAGCCGATGGTATCGCTGGTCAGGCCCTGCATGATGCCCTTTATGTTGTCCTCGGATTCCGCCAGCAAAAATCCCTTCAACTGGCCAACCGTCCAGTCTTTGACCTTTTCGTACTGCGCCTGGTCCGTGGTCTGCCAGATCAATCGTTGCAGGTCGTCCTCGAACAGCGGGTGCTCGTGGAGATCCTTGATTTTCGTGTTTGACAGGAGAGTACGCGCGTTCGCGCGCGTTGCCGCATCTTCGGCACTCACTCCAATTGCCTGATCTCCTTCCTTGAACTCATTGGCGGCACCGATCACCTGGCGATAGACCGTTTGATCGAAGCCGCCTTTGATCCGGCTGAGATACGCAAAGACGTCTTCGCCCTGCTTGACCTCTTCGATTTCTATGGTGCCAACGCCCTCAGCCGCCTTAGCTGTATGGCTGTAGGCTGTGAGGCCGGCAGCAGCCGCGCCCGCAATGACCAGGAGATCTCTTCTGGACAATCTATTGGGGTGATTGGAACATACGCCCTTGGTCATTGCGTTTTCCTTTCTGCAAACGGTCTGTTGGCATTCCTCTGATATCGACCGCGCCACACTTTTCTCACAACCAGCCGCCTTTGGTAGGGAACGAAGCGATCGCGGGTGGTTTCCTCCACTCACTTGACCACACTTTGAGCGCAGCGCGCGCTGATGGAACGGCAATTCTGATCAGAATTTCGGAACTTGCATCGAGAAGTCTCGACCGCTTCGGCGCCATTCGCCAGAAGCAGCGATGTCATCCCGCAGTAAGCGGAATTCAAGTTCCCCAAAGCGCACGATCTCATCGGTCGCGACCTTTGTCGTCATCCCATCTTGGCAGGCATGAGTACGATCTCTTAACCAGCATCCGATGATGCGAACGGCTACAAGTTAGACCTGCTGCGGCAGATGGACAACAGTTTGCCGTCGAGTGGTTTCGTAATTTACGGTAATATACGGCGCAACCTTCAGGTGCGCGTTGCAACCTTCTTGGTGAACTCGATAATCGATGAAAACCACACGGGGTAATTCGTATAGCGATCGGCGCTAATTCGATTTCGCGCTGAGCGCGAGCAAGCTACGAATGTCGGACAGGGAGCGGACCAGAACTGAGGGGTTGTCTTTTGCCGGTGTAAAATCCCAACTCTGCCAGTAGCGCTCGGCCTCCTCGTCGACCGCTCGGACAATGATCGCCCGTCCTCCGACAAGTTCGGCGCCCGCCACACAACGCTGAAAGGCATCCTTTACCAGCGCTGTTCCAATTCCCCGTCCACCATAGCGCATGTCTACCGCAAGTTGACCAATGAGCAGGCACGGGATCGGGTCAGGCGGCATGCCGGTACGGATTTTTCGGGTGGTCAGATTTGGGGCGATAACCGTCGGAGCCAATCCGTAGTATCCTACCACAACGTCACCATCGCAGATGACAAAGACGCGCGTGAAACCATTTTGGTGATTTCTTTGGGCGAATTTGGCAAGCCACACATCTAGCGATGGCTTTCCGCAGGAAAAGTCCCCGAACCGATGCCGGTCGGAGAGCAGCTCGACGTTTTTAAGCGCCACAGCTCAGTTTTCCCAAGGTGCTTTGCGCTGAAGCCGTTCGGTCACTTTCGTCGACGGGATCGACGGATCCGCTTCGATGACGGATACAAAGGCTGCAAAGGCATCTGCTGATAAACGGATGATGCTTTCGTTGAGGATTGCTGACTGTGCCTCTTGAACGGCCGCACGACGCATGAATTCTGTACGGGACAGTCCGGTCAATGCAGCGCCCCGGTCGATGATAGCGAGGTCGTCGTCCCGGAACCGCATGGATACCGGCGTTTCTTTTCGGATCGATAATGCGGACATGGAGATCGCCTGTCTTAGTTTGATTACTGGTCGCAATGTAATGCAAAGCGCAGTACATTTCAAGCGGACCCATTTAGACCGGTGTCGGTCTCTGGCCCCCGTCCAACCGCATGGAAGCCGATACGCCGAGCGTAGGCGGCGCGTTTTGGGCCCAGGCCGGACAGAGGTCCTAGCGTCAGGGGCTAGATCGGCACCTCGGAATGGCGCAGCTTCTTGCGCTGTACGGTGCGGGTCGGCTTCTTGATCTAGCTGGAGGAGCGCATCATTTCCGGTTGAGATGACGTACGCGAGAACGGTAGCCTCGTCCTTCATGGGTAGAATCCAATGCGGAATGCGAACTGTCCGCCGAAGAGACGAGACGATGCAATCTTGTCGTTGTTCCTCGCAGCAGGAACGGAAAAGCCTAGCAATGAACCAATTTTCCTGACAATGGCTTGAAAATCGCGCGCGCAAAAACCACGTGTCGCGCGCCTTTTACGAACATGGGGTTCATCGATGACAACAGCACAAGAGCGACAGCCTGAGCAACATTCTTTCGAAGCAGATGTCAGCAGGCTTTTGCACATGATGGTGCATTCGGTTTATTCGGATAAGGATGTTTTCCTGAGAGAACTGGTGTCCAATGCGGCCGACGCCTGCGAAAAGCTGAGATACGAGTCGATTTCCGAGCCGCGGCTCTCGGCGGATGGTGTCGCGCCTGGGATTCTTGTTGCCCTTGACGAGGAGGCAATGACCCTTGTCGTTGAAGACAACGGGATCGGAATGAGCCGTAATGAGATGATCGATGCCCTGGGCACCATTGCACGCTCCGGAACGCGTGCTTTCATGGACAGGCTGAACGCCGCAAAGGGAGGGGAAAAAGCTGAGCTCATCGGGCAGTTCGGCGTCGGCTTCTACTCCTCATTCATGGTGGCTAATAAGGTAGATGTCATATCCCGTCGAGCCGGCCAGGACGGAGCCTGGAGATGGTCCTCCGACGGCAAGGGTAGCTATGAGATCGTCGCGGTCGATCCCATCGAGGCGCCCACCAGAGGTACGCGCGTTGTCTTGCATCTGATGGAAGATGCGAAGAAATACACCGGAAAATGGACCGTTGAAAAAATCATCCGGGACCAGTCCGGCCACGTCCCGTTCCCTGTCCGGCTGATTGAAAAGGCTGGAGCGGAGCCGTCTCAAGTAACCGACGGAGCAGCCCTTTGGACGAAGTCCAAGACTGAAATATCGAAACAGGATTACGATGATTTCTACCGCGGCGTTTCGGGCCAGTATGACGAGCCGCTGATGAACGTCCATTTCAAAGCCGAGGGTCGGCACGAATACACGACACTTGCGTTCATCCCTGGGAGCCAGCCGTTCGATCTTTTTGATGTCGAACGAAAGGGGCGTATGAAGCTCTACGTGAAGCGCGTCTTCATCACCGACGAGGCAGACTTGTTGCCGCGTTATCTGCGCTTTGTAAGAGGCATCGTCGATACGTCAGATCTGCCTTTGAACATTTCTCGCGAAATGATCCAGGAAAGCCCCGTCCTCAGCGCAATCAGAAAGGGGGTCACCGGCCGCGTCCTTTCAGCGTTGGAGAAGCTTGCCGAAAGTGAGCAAGAGAATTTCTACAAATTCTGGGAGCTATTTGGAGCAATCCTTAAAGAAGGAATCTACGAGGACTATGAACGCCGCTCACAGCTTCTAAAGCTTGCGCGATTCCGGACCACCGCATCGGGAGACGCGACACGGAGTCTTGCCGAATACATTGGTTCCATGAAGGAGGGGCAGTCTTCGATCTACTACATCAGTGGATCCAACCTGGACCAACTGAATGCGTCACCTCACCTCGAAGGTTTTCGAGCAAAGGGCATCGAAGTCTTGCTGCTTACCGATTCGGTCGACAGCTTCTGGCCAACAAACGCCGGTGACTTCGATGAAAAGTCTTTCAAATCGATCACGCAGGGGCTGACCGATCTCGATGAAATCGCCGGCGCTGATGACAGCAAGAATGTGCCCGATGCTCCCCATGAGGTTACCGCCTTTATCGATTTCGCGAGGGATGTCCTCAGCCAGGAGGTCGCCGATGTTCGCGTGTCCAGTCGGCTGACCGATAGTGCCGTGTGCCTTGTGGCCTCGGAGCATGGACCTGATCGGCAGCTGGAAAAAATTCTTCAAGGAGCGGGAAGACTGCAGTCAGCTTCGAAACCAATCCTGGAGGTCAACGCTCAAAGCGAACTCGTAAAAGGCATATCCTCAATAGCTGAGGCAACGTTTCGTGAAGATGCTGCGTGGCTGCTGCTTGATGAGGCGCGTATTCTGGACGGCGACAAGCCAACCGACCCACGGGCGTTTGCTGGCAGGCAGGCTCGATTGTTTAAACTTGCCATAGGGCAACCGGAATAGTCGCCGATGACGCAGAGTGGGCTGTAGCATACGGGCCCCCCTTGCGGGGGCTTTTTGCAACGGCTGTTCTACCTGCTCTAAGGACCAAAAGCAGCGCGCGCAGTGTTCTGACCGGATAACTGAGCCTCGGTTCGTATAGCAGTCGGGTCGCGGCACTTCGATAAGCCACAGCTCACTTCGATGAATTCCATTTCGAGGAAATTCTTCTGTTCGGTAGCGTACAAGGGGTCCCATTCGGGACTTTGGTCCAATTTCCCTTCTGCCGATTGGCCCTATTGTTCTCGTGTCCTCGCTGCTGGGGAGGATAGAGGAGGCCACTTGGTGTATTGGAAACCCCCGGGTGGTCTCCTGTCTCTCCGATGAGGAAGGGAGGCGAATACGTGCGAGCCTCAATACTGATGGTATTTCCTGTTTTTACGGGGCTGATGTCGGCGGCCGGAGTTCCCGCGGACCAGATGAACGAAGCGAGGGAGATCTGCACATTCTTCGAAGCGTCCGGGCTGCAGGGATCATGCACACTCAACCCTCTCAGGACACAGATCGAAATCACCCTGACCGGTTTTTATGACAACCCCCCGGAATGCCCGAAGATTGCCGACATGCTCAGAAGCTTTCAGATGGTACCAGGACGCGATTGGGAGCTCGTCATTCATGCTAGGATCAAAGACGAACCTACTGCCATTGAATGCAAGCTTCTAAGCAAAGCTGACTGATTTCCTACCCAAGCCGTAGGCTTCCTTTCCTCCAAAGCTCAAAATAGCCTTGTAGAGCTTGCGGGCGCGCAGCAGTGTCCGATTCCGCTCCAATCGCGCAGAACCATCGAGCCCTGGGAAAGATTGATCCCAATAGCCATTGGACGATAGGGACCTAAGTCCGACTGGCGACACCGGGCATCAGTCGTCATATTAGAAGACGTGGAAACAAGAGCGTTCCGAGGAGGGCGGAACGGGAGGAGTGTAATATGAAATTCGGCTCTGACAGCTTCAGCTACGAACAGTGCTGCTCGCAAGGCCATAGTTCTGCGTCGACCATTGCCGCAATCCGATCTGCGCTCGCCGCCGAGCCAGACATCGACAGCGGCTCCATCACGATCCAAATGCTGGGCCCAATGGTTCTCCTTGAAGGCTACATTACAAAGGCCGCAGATCGCGACAGAGCGATCTCGGTTGCGGCGTCGATCGTCGGCTTCGCTAACGTACAGGACCGTATGCTAAGCCGTTTTTCGATCCAATAGTCCAGGTTACCGGAGCGGATCGGACTAAGGTCCGAATGTCTCGGACTGAAGTCCCTTCTTGGGAACAGCTACCGCTCTCGTCGGTTTTCTACCCAGCGCAAGAAAGCGCAACAAAGGAGGAAAACAGATGAATATCAAAGCAGTAGGAATCGCGGCAGTCATTGTGATGGCATCAACGTCAGCATTTGCGCAGTCGTCAACGGTTACAGGAGCTGCCGGTGGTGCAGCGACCGGTGCAATCGTTGGCGGCCCGGTCGGCGCGGCTGTTGGTGGTATTGTCGGGGGAGTGGCCGGCAGCATTATTGATCCGCCGCCGCAGAAAGTAATCACCTATGTTCAGCAAGCCCCCGCTCCGACCGAGCGTGTTGTGGTTAAGGAGAAGGTTGTCGTTGGGCAGCCCTTGCCCTCGACTGTAGTGGTAACGCCGATCCCGGATGATCCGAAGTATGCCTATGCTATCGTCAATGAGCAGCGCGTAATCGTGGAGCCTTCTTCCCGCAAGGTTATCCAGGTCGTCCAATAATTTCCGGCCGCAAGGCAACCAGCAGGCGGGCGTAGCCCGCTGGTTCCAAAACAATGTGGGCACGCACATGACGCATGAGATTGCGGGCAGTGTCGCGTGCCCACGCCTGGAGATCAACAATGAAAATTAGTCATCTCGCCATTGTTGCGGCAGCGCTCTCTCTTGGCGTGTCGCCGCTCACAACTCTTCCTGCAATCGCCCAAACGGGTAGCAACAGTCAATCCGGTTCGCAATCCGAACCGAAATCGGACTCGGGCTCGCAAACCGGGACTCAATCGGCGCAACAGCCCGGCGCAGAAGCTGGACAATCGCAGTCTGGAGGAAACGCCGAAACCGACTGTAAACCAGACGCCCCCGGGGGATGCCCTCAGGGCAGCGCTCCATCCAAAAAGCAGACGACGGGGGGAGCCTCCGAAACTCAGAACGGCGCGAAACCAGCAGATGGCAGTGCCTCCCCAAATGGCGGCAGTTTGCAGAAATCGTCACCCGATGCTTCTGGCGGTACAAGGGTGGAGAATAAGTCTGACACCAAGTCGGGAAGCAGTGAAAGCAACGGTTCTGCAGCGACCCCGAACGGCGGCACCCAGGATACGAATGCAGCCTCGAAGGAGTCGACGGAACAAAACTCTTCGAAAACCAACAACACGTCTTCGGAAACCAACGTTAACAACAACAGCGAGACGACAAATACCCGAGCCAGCGTTAGCGTCACGGTCGAACAGCAAACAGAGATTCGGCAGGTGGTGAAGGAAGTGCATGTCGAACCTGTAAAGGAAGTTGATTTTACAGTGTCCGTCGGAACGAAGATCCCCAAGAGGGTTCATCTTGAACCGCTGCCGCCGCGAATTGTGAAGATTGTGCCCGCATATGAAGGCTACCGCTTCTTCCTCCTTGCGGATGGTCGAATCGTTATCGTCGATCCCGACGTTCTGGCAATCGTCTACATAATTGAGGCCTAGCCGGCCGCTCTCCCGGCGGCGCTTTCCGCGCCGTCCGGGCTACGGGAGATTTCTTATGATTTATAATGAAGAAAAGTCATCGGGCCTCGCTTTTCCCCTCATCGTCATTCTCCTTGCGATGGCTGCGATCATTGGCAGCCTCTTCATGACAGCCGATAGCTCCAATACGACCAGAGTGTGGGTTCCCGCGAGTTCCGCTGGTATTTGATTGAGCAACGTATGCCGTTTCTCATCTCGCCCTCGTGCGGGATTGAGTTAGGGTGGAGATAGCGGGAGAAGAAAGTAAGGGCAGGCGGCAATTTTACTCTCTCATGCCATCTCAGCATCAATCAAAGATAGGCTTTCCGCCTTCGCGTTAAAAGGACATTTCGGTCGTCGCACCCGTGGTCAACCACGTCCGTAAATCACGCTCGTTTATTCGGCGCATTCGAGTGTAGGAGGAGCATATTGCCGGCAATGAGAGGTGTTGGACGTCCCCCGCGCCTCGCTGCCGGCAAGTACTGCGCGCTCTTTTAATCACGGCACACTGTTCGATATCTTGTTACATAGTGCCCGTTTCGACGAACCTCGTAAGGTTGCCTCCAACAGCGTGGCCTGTCATATCGCGAGCCATAGTATCGATCGCGATAGTACGGGGGTGGTGCCCGGTACAAGCGGGGGGAATCATCGTAGTAGCGGGGGCGTTCTCCGAACTCGAAGTAAATTCCCTGAGCAGCCGCTGGAGAAATCCCCATTAGGCAGGCTCCTGTAACAACCGCTAATAGCAGTTTTTTCATAGGCTTCACTCCAACTGTTAATCTGTATTAATAACGTTTGGAATGGTCGATAGTTCATTTAGGCCGGCCTCGGTTCCCCTCCGTTAAACGGTCGGTGTCAATTGCTATTGCGTGCTCGGTCGTGCCGACGCCGCCGCTCCCAGAATACCCAGCTTTGTCTCAGTCGACCTGCGCGAGAAATTTCCTTGAGCTTCGATTCCTAAACCGAGGCTGGACACCTATAGTGAACGGGATTGATGTGATTCAGTAAACAGAAGCGAAAATGAATGCCATTCTTCCTGGTAAGTCACACGTCTCTTGTTGAGGCGGACGACGAGAGAGCCGCAGCTGAACAGGCGATTGGCGCTATTCGCGCCGGATGCAAGGTGAGCGTTGCCGTTAAGTCTGATGAGGCAAATATCAGACGTGTGACCGTGCCAGAACTGCGGCAAAGGCACGACGACGGTGCAGGTCAAAATAGGATAATTCGCGACGCGCTTGCACCCGAGAAAGAGGAGCAGACTGGGAAAGACCGTCAACTGCAACACGCCAGTTCCGGGCACCCGAGGTTAACTCTGCGCTCCGTCACCGTTGCTACAGTCCTCTTAGCGGCACTGGCCTTCTTCGTGCTTTGATAGCGATCGCTGGCAGAACTGTCCTGCCAGCGTTTCGTTTCGTTTGGCTGCTGCCTACTTAATAACCTCGATAACTCTGCGGGTTTGCGGGTCGACGATCACGCGCTGCTTGTTAACTACCGTGTAGCTGTAGGATTTGCTGGATGGGATCGTGTGCACTTCTACTGAAGCGGGCAGCTCGCTGCCAACCACCACGTCACCGTCATACACCACGGATGGCACTTCCTGCTCCGTGACATAGGTCCTGACCTCGCCTGGAACCGTCACGACGGTGGCGGTCTGAGCAAAGGCTGCGCCGGCCGTAAGAAGCAACGCAGTTGTTACAATCGTGGAAAGTTTCATTTCCTTCTCCTCTTCGTTAAGGTCTTCTCGCGTCGGCTCAAATGCGCTGAAGTGTTAGACTACTTCCGCAAAACTCGTGCCCGATGAATGGATCCATCGAGATCGCAATCACCTGCAAGAGACAACCATGCAAGTGCTTGAATGTTCCCGAGCCATTGGCAGTGAGTGACGATGAATGTTGAATCGTCGATCTGTTCCAGGCAGCGGCCTCAACTTGCACCACTTCGCCGGTGCTCTGCCTGCTCGCGAGCAGTCGGTCGCGACCCCAACGGTTTAAAGAGAGCGTGTTGGGATCGCTGCTGGCATCTGTCCTTCGTGGCGGATCGAGACTTGAGTGTCGCTTGAGTGGCCCGACGCATGATGCGCCGGGCCCTTGATGTGCTGGTCTCTCGTTGAGACTGGATTCCAGCCTGCAATGACCTTTGAGAGCCATTACCTTTGCTACTTCCTGATCCCGGCAAAGGCTCCTTAATGCCAATAACTTTGATCGCCTGAAGATCGCCCCATCAAGTATCCTAGGCCGAATGCCATGACCCCGATCGCCAGAACCAGTGTGGTGGCAGTGTGTGGATGTTCGGCCACACCTATGGCCAGCGCATTCGTTTCGCGTCTTACTGCGTCGCCGGCGGATTTTGCGACCTTTCGCACTCCCTCAGGTTGGTCGGTGGGCGATCCAGTGAAACCTGCGTTAAGATTTTCTCTGGCCATCTCTCGTCTATCTCCTTGAATGAGAAAGAAGCAAAGGCCCGGCGTGCTTGGGGGCGAGCGTCGGGCCTGTTGCGGACCGCAAATGGGTGGTGCTTGGTCCCACAGCGTGTTTTGGAAAGCGCTGCAAGGGTAAAACTGGTTGAAAGCCGTAAAGGTTCCGCAACGCCCTTGCCTGCAGGCTGACAGCTGTGTGTGGAGCGAAGACTTACGTTACACGGGCCTCGGCGGCAGTTCGGCGAAGTGCTGCCAAAGGTTCCCACTGCACCACCTCAGAGACCTCTGCCGCTACAGCGCGCGATGCGCATATCAAGGACTGGCTCCGGACCGAAGAGACCACCGTGAAGAGGCAACGTCCTATTCAAATGCGACGATGACCCCGAACTTTACCATGCTCGCCAGTTCCTCCGCATCCCAATTTGTCAGGCGGACACAGCCATGTGAGCCAGCCTTGTCAATCAACGATGGTTCGGGCGTGCCATGAATGCCATAAGTTGGCTCTGTCAGATCAATCCATACTGTGCCAACTGGATTATTCGGACCACTCGGCAATGTCAGCTTTTTCTTATTCTTGCCCTGTTGAAAATTGATCTTTGGATTGTAGACATAAGGAGGATTGCGGGCGACGCCGTTAACCTTGTGCTTTCCGGAAGGAGACGGGTTGTCTTCACTCCCGATCGTCGCCGGATAGACCGCCACCACTGCACCTTCATCGTCGAAAGCAACAAGCTGGCCTTCTTTGCGACGGACTTCAATTCGTTTCACCTTGCCCGTGCTAGGCGCGCCAATAACAGCAACGTTGATAGTTTCACCCGGAGAGAAATTCGCGGAGGGATTGAGCGCATGCAGTAGATCGATGTCCATGTGGAATCGTTCCGAGAGTTTCTCCGCGACACTGGTATAGCCAAGGTGTTTCATCGTGGCCTGTTGCGCATAGTCTTTTGGGATGGCTTCCACGAGGTCGGCCATATCCTCGGGCGCGATGATGTACGGTCCGATGACGTGCTTATCATCATTTAGTCGAGCCAGAACCTCGGGGTCGGGTTTTCCATCAACCGGAAGGCGCTGCATCATTTCGAAACCGGCTATCGCTTTTCTGACGTTGTCTCCCTGGAAACCATCAATTACGCCAGGCGATGCGCCGGCACGATCGAGCAGGACTTGCAGGTGGATGATTGCTGGATCCGGGAGGGGGGCGGCCTTCTCGTTGCGCTCGGTCGAATACGACTTCACATCGGCGTTGTTTATCAAATCGGGCGACAAGTCCTGTGCCTGAGCCGTCGTCAATGAGGTCAATACGACCAATGAGGTGAGCAACAATCTTTTCATCATCACCATAAAGATGCCAGCTTGGCAGATGTTCCGTTAGCACCTGCAATTCGGCCTGAATACCGGCGAATATTGAAGTCACGGCAAGAGCTCGGCTGCGGCTATATGCGTTTAGAAAACGCCGGTTTTCGCAGGCTGATGTGGCAGACACCCCGCTACGCTTTGCTTAGCGTTCGGACTGCGTCCAGAAACCGGTCAATTTCCTCTTCGGAATTGTAGTAGTGAGGCGAGGCTCGCACGACCGGGGGCAATTGCCGCGCGCTGGCATCCAGCAATGTGCTCGAGGGGGCCGATACGCTGACATTGAAGCCGAGTTCCGTCAGTTTGGCCTTGACGTCGCTTCCGGGGTGGTTCGAGATCGTAAAGGAGACGATCGAGGCGGGGTTCGGTCCGAGGTCATGAACGGTAACCCCTGGGCAATCTCTCAGGCCGTCGCGCATTTCAGTCGACAGAGCTTTGCACCGCCCCTCAATATTTTCCAATCCGAGCTCCAGGGCATAGTCGATAGCGCGCCCTAGGACGTGGACTCGCAAACTGAATTGATCCAAATTCTTGTCGCAACGAGTTTCAGTGCAGCAAGGTAATTGTCAGGGCGGCGGTCGTAGCGCGTGGCCAAGCCCCGCATGTGTTTGATACGATTG
>NZ_JAEUAT010000021.1 GCF_019511525.1 Rhizobium cauense
GAGCAATCTTACGGCGTTCGTCCAATCCAATCTGAGAGTAGGTGCGCTTCATTGCATCGTCCTTGCAATTGATAACCCATTGGGATCATTAGCAAGTCGCACTTCATTCTAGAACCCACCGGCTACAATACAAATGTCGGATAAGATAGGTTATGGAACAATAAGATTAATCTCAGGCGGCCGGCAGCTTCGCCATGATGACGCCTTCCCCCTCATGGAAAGGTCTTCTCTTTCAGCTTGTTACCAACCGATTCTCATGCGAACAGCGAAACTCATTCGCCCTTGACGGTCGCGAATACGACGCTCGCGTCGCTGACGATTGCAACATGCGCATAAGCCGCCTGGCCCGCCGCGACAGCATCGCCGCGCATGATAGCCGTCACGATCACGTCGTGCTCGTCATAGGATTTTGCCAGTCGGCCGGGCAAACGGAACTGCGCGCGACGAAATGGTGCCAACCGTGCACGAGTCTGGGTCACCAACTCGTAGATGTGATCATTATGCGCGCCGCGATAGAGCCGCGAATGGAACTCGGTATTGTGCGCCGCGTATTCTTCGTTCGCGCCGGCGTGGACGAGCTTTGCCGAACTCCGATGCAAAAACTCCAGTCCGCGTCTTTCGTCGATCGTCATGCGTTCAGCCGAAAGCCGCGCGCAAATGGCCTCGAGTTCCGACATGGCCTCGAACATCGAGTGAAGATAGGCTTCCGTCACATTTGCCACGGTCGCGCTGCGGTTCGGTTCGCGATCCACCAACCCCATCGCACCGAGCTCGCGCAACGCTTCACGCACCGGTGTTCGCGACACTTGGAAACGTGCCGCCAGTGAAATCTCGTCCAGTTTCTCGCCCGGCAGCAATGCTCCCGTGACGATCATATCGGCCATCGCGCGGACCATTTGTTCAACGGTCGTGCCGGCCCTTACCACTTGTCTGCGCTTGAGCTGATTCACGTTCTGCCGATTTCCCTAGATTGCATACAAATTCGTTCTGTACTCCGAGAAGTCAAATAGTTTCGTCTTTTTATTGGCTTTCAGGCGGATTTTCAGCTCTGCAGACCATCACCAAAGTCGATGTATGCCTAAATATAACCCTCTGATTATTTTTCGACCAACAGCTCACCAAAACTGCATGCAGTTTGCGCAACGCAAATCTGGTTCGATATTTTATTCAATGAAATCAGATCTATAAAACTTGGCACGCTCATTGCATACAGTTTTTTCGTGACGTTTTTCGAACCGGCCCTGGCCGCAAGGAGCATTCCGATGACCAAACTCCTTTCCATGAACCGCCGCCATTTCCTTCAGGCTTCCGCAGCCGGCGCACTCGCCCTGACGCCGGGCCTGCTGCCAGGCCGGGCCCTCGCCCAGACCGCTGTGGCTGTCGGCTTCATCTACGTCGGCCCCAAGGACGACTACGGTTACAACCAGGCGCATGCCGAAGGTGCTGCCGCACTGAAGGGGCTGCCGGGCATCACGATCGTAGAAGAGGAAAATGTCCCGGAAACCGTCGACGTCCAGAAGACCATGGAGTCGATGATCAACCTCGACGGCGCAACGTTGATCTTCCCGACCTCGTTCGGATACTTCGACCTCCATATGCTGGCAATGGCTGCGAAATACCCCGATGTCCAATTCCGTCATTGCGGCGGTCTCTGGCAGGAAGGCAAGAACCCTGCGAACACCGGTTCGTACTTCGGCTATATCTTCCAGGGTCAGTATCTCAATGGGGTTGCGGCCGGCTACACGTCGAAGAGCAAGAAGATCGGCTTTGTCGCCGCCAAGCCCATTCCGCAGGTGGTGCAGAACATCAACGCGTTCCTGCTCGGAGCACGCTCGGTCGATCCTTCAATCACCTGCCAGGTTATTTTCACGGGCGAATGGTCGCTTGCCGTCAAGGAAGCCGAAGCAACCAATGCGCTGATTGACCAGGGTGCAGATGTGATCACCTGCCATGTCGACAGCCCGAAAGTGGTCGTCGAAACGGCCGCCGGTCGCGGGGCTTTCGTCTGCGGCTATCACGCCAACCAGAGCCCGCTGGCACCTGAAAAGTATCTGACCGGCGCTGAATGGGCCTGGGGCAACGTCTACGCCGATTTCGTCAAGAAGGCTCAGGCCGGCGAAAAGCTCGGCAACTTCGTACGCGGCGGCCTCAAGGACGGTTTCGTCAAGATGAGCCCGCTTGGACCTGCGGTGCCGGCCGAGGGACGTACGAAGTTCGATGCCACGCTTGCAGAGATGAAGACCGGCAAGTTCTCGGTGTTCAAGGGACCGATCAAGGACAACAAGGGCAATGTCGTTGTCACGGCAGACAAGAGCTATGCCGAAGATGCGATCGAACTCGAGAGCATGGCCTACCTCGTGGAAGGCGTCGTCGGATCCACGGCCTGAGCCAGAGAGAGAAGCGTCATGACAGTCGAAGCGAACACGTCTGCAATAGCAATGGCTTCCCGACCATCGCCGGCGTTTAGGCCCATCCTTGAGTGGATCGCGCGGCGAGCGGAACCTGTCGTTATCAGTTTCGGCGCGATCCTGGTCGGTCTGGCGCTTTTCTCCATCTTCATCGTGCTTATCGGCAAATCGCCGATTAGCCTGTTCCAGCTGATGTACACGGGTGGATTCGGTAGCTGGTTCTCGATTCAGAACAGCCTAAGCAGGGCGGCCCCACTGCTTCTGACCGCGCTTTGCGTCGCACTGCCGGCCCGTCTGGGGCTGGTTATCATCGGCGGCGAGGGCGCGGTGGTGCTGGGTGGTGTCGCCGCCGCGGCAGCGGCGCTGCCATTCGTCGGAACGCTGCCTGCCCTCTTCGTTCTGCTTCTTATGGCGGCGGCGGCGATGATCGTCGGCGGCGTCTGGATCGGGCTGGCCGGCTTCCTTCGTCACTACAGGGGCGTCAACGAGACCATTTCATCTCTGCTTCTCGCTTATATCGCGATCGCTCTGATGAACCAGTTCGTGGAAGGGCCACTCCGCGATCCAGCAAGCCTGAACAAACCCTCCACAGCCCCCCTGCCCGCCGAATACATGCTCGGAAAGATACCCGGAATGGACGTGCATTGGGGACTCGCCATTGGCGTGATCGCATGCATTGTCTCCTGGGTGCTGATCGAAGTCACAAGCTATGGCTTTGCGGCGCGTATCGCGGGCGGCAATGTTCGCGCAGCACAGATCCAGGGGCTGCCGGTCGGCCGCCTGGTCGTCGGTTTCACTGCAATCGCCGGCAGCTTTGCCGGTCTTGCCGGAATGATCGAGGTGGCTGCAGTCCAAGGTAGCGCAAATGCCTCGCTGGCAGCGGGCTACGGCTACACGGGCGTCCTCGTTGCCTTCCTGGCGCGACACAATCCACTGGCGATTATTCCTGTCGCCATTCTGCTTGGCGGCATCGATGCGTCGGGTGGGCTGATCCAGCGCCGTATGGCGTTGCCTGACGCGACGGTTCTGGTGCTGCAAGGAACGCTCTTCGTCGTGATCCTTCTCTTCGAGACGTTCTACGGCCGCTTCAAGTTCTTCAATCCCGACCTCTGGAAAAGGAGCGCATGATGGAAGCGAGCGGCATCGGCATATGGGGCGTCCCACTCGCCATATTCGCGGGCGCGATCCGCGTTTCGACACCCTTCATCTTCGTCAGCCTCGGCGAGGCCATCACCGAGCGCTCCGGCCGCATCAATCTAGGGCTCGAAGGCACGTTGGTCTTCGGCGCCATGACCGCGTACGCGGTGGCGGTGCTCAGTGGTTCACCCTGGCTCGGTGTGCTGGCGGCCATGGGCACCGGCGCAGTTTTCGGCCTGATCCACGGATGGATCTGCAAATGGCCCAAGGTCAACGACATCGCGATCGGCATCGCCATGATGCAATTCGGTCTTGGACTTGCCTTCTTCCTTGGCAAGCCCTTCATCCAACCAGCTGCACCGCGCCTGCCGTCGATCCCGCTCGGCGCTTGGTCCGGCCTTCCCCAGGTTCAAGCGGCCCTGAACATCAATGTGCTTTTCATTCTGGGCGGCGCACTTGCCATCTTTCTGTGGTGGGCGTTCAGAAATACCAGGATCGGCCTCGTGCTGCGCGTTGTCGGTGACAGCACCGATGCGGCTCGCGCGATGGGAATAAACCCGGATCGTGTCCGTCTTCTGGCGACAGCAGTCGGCGGGTCACTGGCTGCCGTCGGCGGTGCTTACCTATCGCTCTATTATCCCGGCTCCTGGAACGAAGGGATATCTTCTGGACAGGGCCTGATGGCGGTGGCGCTGGTGATCTTCGCGCGCTGGAACCCGATCGGCTGCTTCCTGGCGGCCCTTCTCTTCGGTGGCGCAGGTGCGCTTGGCCCTGCCCTGCAATCGGTCGGCGTCACGCAGGGCTACTACCTGTTCTACGCGGCTCCCTATGTTCTGACGCTCGTCATCCTCATTGCCACATCCTCGCCTACCCGTTCGCTTGCCGGGGCCCCCGGCGCATTGTCGCTCACGAAATAAAGGATCTGCCATGAATGGTCTCGGCGGTCTCAACAAATCCGAACATGGCGTCGGCATTGGTCTTGTTCAGCTTCAGCTTCCCGTCACACTCACCAAGGACGACCTTGCGAGGCAGACGCAGGTAATTGTTGACCTCGTCGGCAAGGCCCGCCGTAACCAGGCAGGTATGGATCTTGTCGTCTTCCCGGAGTATGCGCTGCATGGCCTGTCGATGGACATCAACCCCGAGATCATGTGCTCGCTCGACGGACCTGAAGTTGCGGCCTTCAAGAACGCCTGCCGCGAGCACCGCATCTGGGGCTGCTTTTCGATCATGGAGTTCAATCCAGATGGGATGCCGTACAACTCTGGCATCGTCATCGACGATAGCGGCGAACTGAAGCTTTATTATCGGAAAATGCATCCATGGGTACCCGTCGAACCCTGGGAGCCGGGCAATTTGGGCATTCCGGTGATCGAGGGACCGAAAGGCGCGAAACTCGCACTCATCATCTGCCATGATGGGATGTTTCCCGAAATGGCGCGGGAATGTGCTTACAGGGGCGCCGAGATCATGATTCGGACGGCGGGCTATACAGCCCCGATCCGCGACAGTTGGAAGTTCACCAACCAGTCAAACGCCTTTTGCAACCTGATGGTCACGGTCAATGTCTGCATGTCCGGTTCAGACGGCACGTTCGACTCCATGGGCGAAGGCATGATCTGCAATTTTGACGGCGTGATCATCGCTCACGGCGCATCCGGGCGCCCGAACGAAATCATCACCGCTGAAGTCCGCCCTGACCTCGTGCGCGAGGCGCGACGAAACTGGGGCGTCGAGAACAACATCTACCAGCTCGGCCATCGCGGTTATGTCGCCGTGACCGGCGGCGCCGGCGATGCCCCTTACACCTACATGCACGACCTAATTGCGGGCCGCTACCGTTTGCCGTGGGAAGATGACGTCAAGGTCGTCGATGGCACGTCCTGCGGCTTCGAAAAGCCGACGCGGCTCTATGGCGAAACTTTCAAGCTTGCAGGCGAATAGGAGAAGACGATGGATACGATGGATACGATGGTCGAGACCAAGGGACACTACATCAATGCCGATCCATACGCCTGGCCCTATAACGGCGCATTGAGACCCGACAACACGGCGCTGATCATTATCGACATGCAGACCGATTTCTGTGGTCCCGGCGGCTATGTCGATCATATGGGTTATGATCTTTCGCTGGTGCGCGCTCCGATCGAGCCGATCAAGCGAGTGCTATCGGCCATGCGCGCCAAGGGCTATCACATCATCCACACCCGAGAGGGTCACCGGCCTGATCTCGCTGACCTGCCGGCGAACAAACGCTGGCGCTCGCAACGCATCAATGCTGGCATCGGTGATGCCGGCCCCTGCGGCCGCATCCTCGTTCGCGGTGAGCCGGGCTGGGATATCATCGATGAACTGAAGCCTATCGAAGGCGAGACGATCATCGACAAGCCCGGCAAGGGTTCCTTCTGCGCTACGGATCTCGAACTAATCCTTAACCAGAAGCGCGTTGAAAACATCATCCTCACGGGGATCACCACCGACGTCTGCGTTCACACAACGATGCGCGAGGCCAACGATCGCGGTTTCGAGTGCCTGCTACTCGAAGACTGCTGCGGCGCCACCGACTATGGCAACCACCTCGCCGCCATCAAGATGGTGAAGATGCAGGGCGGCGTATTCGGATCCGTGTCCAACTCGGCCACCCTGATCGAGGCGCTTCCCTGATGCCGTCGTTGCGTGCGCATGTCTTTCGCGTCCCGGCAAATAGCCCGGACGATGTCTCAGGCGTCAAAGCCTTGTTCGCCGAACGATTTAATGCATCCGAGGTGGTCGCTGTGCTCGGCAAGACCGAGGGCAACGGCTGCGTCAACGACTTCACCCGAGGCTACGCCACGCGAAGCTTCGAATTGCTGTTCCGCGATCAAAATGTCGACAGCGTCTCTATCGTCATGTCCGGTGGCACGGAAGGCGCTCTCTCCCCCCATTGGACCGTCTTCGCGCGCGAAAAGGTCGAGCAGCCCGGAGAAGGGGCGCTGGCAATCGGTGTTGCGCGCACCCCTACCCTGCCGCCGGAACAGCTCGGTCGACGCGAACAGATCCGTATGGTTGCTACAGCGGTTAAGGCGGCCATCCGGGATGCAGGGATCGAGGACGCTGCCGATGTGCACTTCGTGCAGATCAAATGCCCCTTGTTGACCTCTCAGCGGATCGCCGAGGCAGAAGCGTCTGGCAAGACGACAGCCACGCGCGATACATTGAAATCGATGGCGCTGTCACGCGGCGCGTCGGCCCTCGGCGTTGCGGTTGCACTTGGCGAGGTGGATATCGATGCCATCGCCGACGGCGACATCTGCGGCCGTTTCGATCTCTATTCCCGATGCGCATCAGCTTCCGCAGGCGTCGAACTTCTCGACCATGAGATTGTCGTGCTTGGCATGAGCGCAGGGTGGTCTGGACCTCTCGCCATCGACCACGCCGTCATGCGTGACGCGATTGACGCTGGATCTGTTCGGGCCGCCTGGGATCGACTGCCAATGGCAGGGAAACTTACGGCAGTGCTAGCGAAAGCCGAGCCGGATCCGTCCGGTCAGGTCCGCGGCAGGCGCCATACTATGTTGAACGATTCCGATATCGCCGGGACCCGTCATGCCCGCGCCTTCGTCGGCGGGGTGCTCGCCGGTGTCTTTGGCATGACCGATCTCTATGTATCGGGCGGCGCCGAACACCAGGGACCGCCGGGTGGCGGGCCGGTTGCCATCATCGTTGAAAAGGAGACCTGAAGTGAGCATCGTACGCGACACGCCTCTTCCCCAGGCTGGCAAGGCCGTTGGCATCCAGACGCTCGATATGACAATGCGGTTCGGCAGCTTCACGGCGCTCGACCACGTGTCGATCGATATCCCTGCCGGCACCTTCCATGCGCTCCTCGGCGAGAACGGCGCCGGCAAGTCAACGCTCGTCAAATGCATCATGGGCTTCTACCATCAGACTTCTGGTTCGCTCTCGGTCGATGAGCGCGAAGTGGCTATTGCATCGCCCAAGGATGCGGCAACCTATGGTCTCGGCATGGTCTATCAGCACTTCACGCTGGTGCCGTCGCTGACGGGCGCAGAAAATCTTGTCATCAGTCGCGCCGCCGTGCCGGCCGTGATCAACTGGGTGAAGGAGCGCAAGGATCTGGCAGCCTTCATGGAGCGCATGCCATTCAAGATCCCTCTGGATCGCCCAGTCAGCGAACTCGCCGCAGGCGAAAAGCAGAAGCTCGAAATCGTCAAGCAGCTCTATCTTGGCCGCAGCTTTCTCGTGCTCGACGAGCCGACCTCGGTACTAACGCCCGCCGAAGCCGACGAGATGCTCGGACTGGTGCGTGGCATGACGCAGCGTGGCGAACTGACCGTGTTGATGATCTCGCACAAATTCCATGAGGTCACGAAATTTGCCGACGCGGTTTCAATCCTGCGGCGCGGCAAGCTGGTCGGTGGCGGCAAGGTCGGTGAACTCTCGACGGCGGAGATGGCATCCATGATGATCGGCGACGTCAAGCTTGCCGAGCTCGATACACGCGTGCCAGTGTCCGAAATGTCAAAGCCGGTCCTCAAGGTGGAAAAGATCAAGGCACCTGACCGTTCCGGTCTGAAGACAATCGAGATCGAAAGCCTGACAGTTCGCTCAGGTGAGATCGTCGGAATCGCCGGCATATCAGGTAATGGCCAGAAGGAACTGACCGAGATACTGGCTGGTCAGCGGTCGACTGAGGCCGGCAGCGTGCTGGTGAATGGCGGCGCCTACGGTGCCACCCGCCCCGAGACGCGGCGCAACAACGTACGATTCATTCCGGAAGAGCCCCTGCAGAATGCCTGTGCACCAAAGATGACCGTCAGCGAGAACCTGGCCTTCCGAACATTCGACCTGAAGAAAGACGGTAAGGATGCGATCTGGCTCAACAAGGGCAAAATGAAGAAGCGGGCTCAGGACCTGATTGCTGACTTCAAGGTGAAGACCGCCTCGTCTTCGTCGCCCATCGCAGCTCTTTCAGGCGGCAATGTGCAACGCGCGGTTCTCGCGCGAGAACTTACCGGTGAGGTCGACCTTCTGATCGTTTCAAACCCCTGTTTCGGCCTGGATTTCTCGGCAGTCGCGGAGATCCGAGCACGCATCATGAAGGCCCGCAACTCCGGCGCGGCGGTGCTGCTGTTGTCGGAAGACCTCGACGAGTTGCTGGAAATGTCCGACCGGATCATGGTCATTTCGGAAGGCAAGCTCGTCTATGAAACCGCAGCGCGCGCGGCCGATATCTCAGTTATCGGCGCGCATATGGCAGGACATCACTGATGGCAAACATCAAGGCGCAACCGTTTGCTTTTCCAGCCCGGCCCGACCAATTGGCACTTGTTGTCATCGACATGCAGCGTGATTTCGCCGAGCCAGGCGGATTCGGCGCAAGCCTCGGCAACGATGTCAGCCGCATCACCAAGATTATCCCCGATGTCAAACGCCTTATACAGGGATTTCGCGAGGCCGGTCTGCCCATCATTCACACGATGGAGTGCCACAGACCAGATCTTTCCGATCTGCCGCCGGCCAAGCGCAACCGCGGTGCACCGACGCTTCGGATTGGAGATGACGGGCCCATGGGCCGAATCCTGATTGCTGGCGAAGCTGGTACGGCGATCTTGCCCGAGCTTGCCCCTGTCGACGGAGAGATCCTCATCGAAAAGCCAGGCAAGGGCGCCTTCTACGCAACCGAACTGGGTGACGTGCTCAAAGCGAAGGGTATCAGCCAGCTGGTGTTTGCCGGCGTGACGACAGAGGTTTGCGTGCAGACGACGATGCGCGAAGCCAATGATCGTGGCTATGAGTGCCTTCTCGCCGAAGACGCGACCGAGAGTTATTTTCCGGAGTTCAAGGAGGCCGCGATCGCCATGATCCGCGCCCAGGGCGCGATCGTCGGCTGGACCGCACAAGTAGACGACATATTGGAGGTGATTGGCCATGCCTGAGACAACGCGCGAGCTTTTGACGTCAGGCGGCTGGAAAGACCTGACTTTTTCTCCGTTTCGTAAGGACGTGACGATTCATTGGATTCGGCCCTTCGAGGGGGATCAGCCGGGAGTAGCCCTTTTGAAGTACGAGGCTGGCGCATCCGTACCGCGCCACCGGCATCAGGGGTTGGAGACCATTTTCGTCTTGGAAGGCACCCAATCCGATGAGGCTGGCGACTATGGGCGCGGGAGCTACATTGTGAATGCGGTCGGAACTGAACACTCCGTCTGGAGTGACACGGGCTGTGTCGTGCTGATTCAGTGGGATCGGCCCGTGAAGATACTGGAAGAGGAAATAGCATGACCGGCGCACCGGCCTTCGACATCGCGTCACTACACGCATTCTATGCCCGCGGCGGCGACGTCCACACTATCATCGACCGTGTGTTCGCGCGCCTGGAAGAGGTCAATGATCCCGGCATCTTTCTTCACCTCGCGGAACGCACGGCGCTGCTTGCCGAGTCGGATGCGCTGGGCCCGTTTGACGCGGAAGCAAAGCCGCTCTGGGGTATCCCATTTGCAGTGAAGGACAACATCGACGTTGCGGGCATGCCGACGACGGCGGCCTGCCCTGACTATGCATATGTGCCCGCAGCCGATGCAACCGTTGTTCGTCTGCTCAGGGAAGCGGGCGCGCTCGTCATCGGCAAGACCAACCTCGATCAGTTTGCTACAGGCCTTGTCGGAGTCCGTTCGCCCTATCCGATCCCTCGCAATGCGATTGACGCCAGTCTTGTGCCGGGCGGCTCCAGTTCCGGCTCGGCCGTCGCCACCGCGCACGGGATCGTCAGCTTCGCGCTCGGAACGGATACGGCCGGTTCCGGTCGCATACCGGCGGGGTTAAACAATATCGTCGGTCTGAAGCCGAGCGTCGGCGCGCTTTCGACAACGGGTGTCATACCCGCCTGCCGCACGCTCGATTGTGTCTCCATATTTGCCCTGACCGTCGACGATGCATGGCGTGTCTACAATACGGCGGCGCACTACGATGCGACGGATGCCTACTCGAAGGATATATCCGCTACCGGCTACGGTCCGCTTCCTCCGGTCCTGACGATTGGTGTGCCCGCCAAGGGGGATCGACAGTTCTTTGGCGACGCCGCCATGGAAACCTCATACAACAACGCCCTTGCAACGCTGACGGCGCTCGGCCATCGCATTGTCGAAGTACCGTTTGGCGATTTCTACAAGGTGGCCAACCTGCTCTACGAGGGAGCCTGGGTGGCTGAACGCTACGCCGCGGTGAAAGCCTTCTTCGATTCCAACGAAGCAAGCTTCCATCCGGTTACCCGCAAGATCTACGGTGGAGCAAAAGCACTCGGTGCGGCTGACGCGTTCAACGGTTTATACGCGCTTCAGGCGCTGAAGCGAGCGGTGCAGCCTGTCATCGACTCGGTCGATCTCTTCTGCGTGCCGACGGCACCCAGCCACTACACGCTGACGGACCTCGCCAATGAACCGATCCGCGAGAACTCACGGCTTGGCACCTACACCAATTTCGTCAATCTTCTCGACATGTGCGGTATTGCCGTGCCGACAGGCAAGCGCGCTGACGGACTCCCGGCAAGCGTGACACTGCTGGGGCCGTCCGGTCGAGACGGTTTGACAGCGGCTCTGGCACGAGAGATCCAGCGGGCCGCCGGGGTAAGCCTGGGAGCAACAAGCTGGTCCCTACCCTCGTTGCCTGCCACACCAACGACGACTTCCGAGGATGGAATGGTCGATCTTGTGGTCGTCGGTGCGCATCTGTCCGGCATGCAACTGAATGTGCAGTTGCGTGACCTCGATGCCGTGTTTTCGAAAGAGGCGCAAACATCGGATGCTTACCGGCTTTACGCGCTTGCCGGGCAGATCCCCGCTAAGCCCGGAATGATCCGGGTCGAACCTGGCGAAGGTGGTCGCATCGAGGTGGAGGTTTGGCGTCTGACACCGGCTTCTTTCGGGCAATTCGTAGCGGCAATACCTTCGCCTCTTGGTATCGGTTCAATTGCGCTGTCTGACGGTACCGTGGTCAAAGGCTTCCTGGTGGAGCCGGCGGCGATCAAGGGGGCGACCGATATCACCGAATACGGGGGGTGGCGCAGCTATGTCGCGGCGCAGACCGAACTGAGAACGCGAAGCGCCGGCTGATCTGGAAACAACCGAAGGCGCTTGATCACTGGTCAGGCGCTTGATGGCGATTTTCTTCGCGATCTTTGGCTTCGTGTTGAACCGAACGGTCTTCGCAGGAGGCGCAACTGACTCCAAGTTCGCTACACGCTACAACGCAGCTCAGGTCCAAACGACAATGGCCGCTCTACCCGAGCGGCCATTCCTTTTCCCGCGGAGCCGCAAATCTTGATCAGGTCCGCGCATTCCTCCGCAGATACTGGCCCTGCCCCAGAGTGCCCTCCAACGCGCCGCCGCTGACGATCGGCTTGCCCCGGAGCATGGTAAGGACTGGCCACCCCACAACCTCCAGTCCCTCATACGGCGTGTAGTCTGCATTGTGGTGAAGAATGTCGTTTGTGACCGTCACATTCTTATGAGGATCCCAGAGAGCAATGTCAGCATCAGAACCGATGGCAATCGTGCCCTTCTGCGGATAAAGCCCGTACTGTTTTGCATGGTTTGTCGACGACAGCGCCACAAAGCGATTGATGTCGATGCGCCCCTTGCTCACTCCTTCAGAAAATAGGATGGGAAGTCGCGTTTCCACTCCAGGGATACCGTTCGGAATCCACCGATAGTGCCGTTTTCCTTTCTCGTTCAGCTTGCCGCTGTCGTCGTCATATCGGAAAGGGCAATGGTCGGACGAAAAGAGCTCGAAGGTGCCGGTTTGCAACCCTTCCCAGCAAGCCTCCTGACTTTCCTTGTCGCGCGGCGGCGGTGAGCAAACGAACTTTGCGCCTTCGAGCTCCGTGGCATCAAGATCATCGGCGGTTAGAAGGAGATACTGCGGGCAGGTCTCGCCCGCGACTTTGCCGCCCCGCTTGCGTGCGCGCTCGATCTCTTCCATCGCCTGCCGGTTCGATACATGGACGATGACGATGGGCGCACCCACGATTTCTGCAAGCGAAAGCGCCCGATGGGTCGCTTCGCGCTCTGCAGCCGCCGGTCGGCTCAAGGCATGGAATTTCGGGGCGAAATCGCCGTTTTGCTCGTGCTTGCCAATGAGGTAACGGATCGCGTCTTCGTTCTCGCAGTGGACCATTACCAACGCGCCGGACCGTCTGGCACTGTCGAGCGTATCGAGGATTTGATCGTCCCTCAGACGAAGGTTTTCATAGGTCATAAAGACCTTCAACGACGTGTAGCCGTCCTCGACAAGCGCCGGCAATTCCTGACCGAGCACGTAGGGCGTTGGGTCGGTGACGACGAGGTGAAATGAAACATCGATATAGCACTCGCCCTCGGCCTTGGCATGGTAGGTCTTCAAAGACTCCCTTAGCGTTGTGCCCTTCTCCTGCATGCAGAAGGTAAGGATCGTCGTATTGCCTCCGAAAGCGGCCGAACGCGTGCCACTTGCAAAATCGTCGGCCATGACAATGCCGTCGCCAGATGGCTGGGCGAGATGGACATGACTGTCGATCCCGCCTGGCATGACATAAAGACCCGAGGCGTCGATGATTTCGCTAGCACCATCAAGCGACGCTGCAAGAGCGGTAATCTTCCCGTCGCGAATGCCAACATCGCACTTGAAGGTGTCGCTGGCGGTAACGACGGTGCCATTCTTGATAATCGTGTCGAAATCCATTCAGGCAGCGCCTCTTTTCTGATCGGCGCCATCGCTGCCGAGTATCTCGTCAAGCGCGGCGATCAGACGGTCGACCTCGCCGAGGGTGTTATAGTGAACCATGGAGACGCGCACGGCGCCGTTATATTGCGGCAGACCGACATGATCACCGAGGCGCCGCGCATGAAAATCACCAAACCGGATAGCAATCTTGTAAGCGTCCATCGCCTTGCAGATGTCTTCCGAATTGCGGCCTTCGAAAACAAAGCTGATCGTCGGTATGCGCCTTCCGTTCCTGTTCGCCGTCTCCCCGATAATGCGGCAGTCGTTGCGACTACGCAGATAGGAAAGCAGGCGATCAGTCAGGGCGTTCTCCTGCATGGTGATCGCGTCAAAGGCAGCGAGGATCAGCTCGCGTTCCGAGCCCGTTCCACCTGATTTCCTGCCTAGCTCGCACAAGTAGTCGACGATCCCCGTCACCGCGTAGGCCAGCTCGTAGTTTGGATTGCCCGGCTCCAGCTTGCCGGGCACTTTATCGCGACCGTAGAAGAAGTGATAAAGCGGATCGAGCTCCAGAAGGTGATCGTACTTCCCGTACATCATCGCGTAGTGCGGACCGTAGGTCTTGTAGAAGCTGAAGACGTAGTAATCGACGTCCATAGCTCGAACATCGACGGCGCGATGCGGAGCATAGGCCACTGCATCGACGCAGATGCGTGCACCATGAGCGTGGGTGAGAGCGGCGATCTCGGCAATCGGATTGATGGCGCCAAGGATGTTCGACACATGCGTCACACACACAAGTTTAGTTCTCGCCGTCAGCAGCGGCTTGAGGTCGGCGACATCGAGCTCGTAGGTCGTTTTATCAAGCGGCCAGAACTTGACGACCACGCCCATGTCGCGCAGGCCATCCCAGGGCCCGATGTTGGACTCATGATCCGAGATCGTCACGATGATCTCGTCACCCGCTGACAGCTGGCTGCGCATCGACCGGGCAAGATTCTGGAGCAGCACCGTCGTGGAGCCGCCGAAAACGATCTCTTCCGGCCGGGAGGCATTGACCAGATGCATCGCTGCAACCCGGCTTTCCATCAGCGCCTTGGCAGCCTGCTGAGATACCTCGTAGCTACCCCCGATCTGGACGTTCTTGTCGTAGAGAAATGTACTTATCCGCTCGACGGCGCGCTTCAGAATCTGCGAGCCGCCGGCATTGTCAAAAAACACCCAGCCATGCTCAAGCCCGGGGAACTGGCTCCGGACGAAATCGATATCGAGTTGGCGTTGCATTTCCATGGGTCCTCCGGAAGACTTGTCTTTTCTTGTCAATGGTTGAGAACGGCGCGCAGGAAGCTCTTTGTTCGTTCCTCGCGGGGACTGTCGAAGATTTCGGTTGGCGTGCCGACTTCGACAATTCTGCCGCTGTCCATGAAGATCACCCGGTCGGCGACCTGACGGGCGAAACCCATTTCATGGGTGACGACAATCATCGTCACGCCAGTACCGGCAAGCTTGCGCATGACATCCAGCACTTCGCCCACCATTTCGGGGTCAAGCGCAGAGGTCGGTTCGTCGAAGAGAAGAACGCGAGGTTCCATAGCTAGTGCGCGGGCAATCGCGACACGCTGCTGCTGGCCGCCCGACAGTTGCTCAGGATACTTGTCGGCCTGCGCGGTGATACCCACACGGGCGAGAAGTTCCCTCGCCTTTCGGGCTGCTTCCTCAGGCGGCGTGCCGCGCACGCGCATCGGAGCGATCATAATGTTCTTCAAGACGCTCAGATGCGGGAACAAATTAAACGATTGGAACACCATGCCGACTTCGGCGCGAACCTGGGCAAGATTCTTACCCCGCTCGACCTTGATGCCATCAACTTCGATCCGGCTTTGGCTCGAGAAGCTTTCGAGGTGATTGATGCAACGGATCAAGGTCGACTTGCCCGAGCCAGACGGGCCAATCACACAGACCACCTCGCCTTCGGCAATCGCCAGATCGATGCCGTGAAGTACCTGGAAATCACCGTAAAATTTGTCCAGGTTCTGAATGCTTACAATGGTCTTCACCTGCGTCTCCCCGCACTGAAGCGTTTTTCGAGATGGGCGACAACAGTCACCATCGGCCACAGGAACGCGATGTAGATGACCGCAGCGCCGATCAGCGGCGACGGGTTGGCGGCCAAGGCCTGCGCCTGTGTTGCTTGCTTCAGAAGATCGGGCATCGCCACCACGGACGCGAGCGCAGTATCCTTCATCACGTTGATGCAGTTGTTGGTCAGTGGCGGTATGACGATCTTGATCGCCTGGGGCAGAATGATCTCCGCCATCATATGGCGATAGGATAGCCCCAGCGCCTCGGAAGCCTCGAACTGCCCGCGAGGAATGGCCTCGATCCCTGCCCGAAATATCTCCGCGGTATACGCCGTGGAGACCATCATGAGTGCACTGACCGCCGAAACGAAGGGCGAAAGCCGGATGCCCACGAACGGCAGGGCATAGTAGATGACGATCAGCAGCACGAGCAGCGGGATGGACCGGAAGATGTCGATATAGATCTTCGCCAAGGTCTGCGCCCATAGCGGGCCGTATAAGCGGAGCAACGCAAGGACCAGGCCACCGATAAGACCACCAACGATGCTCACGACGCCCAGCTCAAGCGTCACCCAAAGTCCGGAAAGCAGGAGCGGAAACGACCGTTCCAGCACTGCCAGATTGAAGAAAGTCGAGAATATATCCATGAAAGCACCAGGCTGGCGTTACGGGGCGGACGGCAGGCCCCTCGGCCTGTCGTCCGTAACCTCGGCCAACCGACTTATTTTGCCGCAGGCATGTCTGCGACCTTGACCGTGGAGGTCGTATCTTCGGCCTTCGCGCCGAACCAGGTCTCGTGCAGTTTGGCGATAAAGCCCTCACCCTTCAGTTTCGTGATCACGTCGTTGACCTCCTTTGCGAGAGGGTCACCCTTGTTGAACATGATCGAATACTTCTCACCAGTGGGGATGCGTTCGACCACCTTAATCTCGGGCTTGTCCTTGACGTAGTACTGCAGCGCCGGGATGTCGCTGATGTAGCCATCAACACGACCTGCAGCGAGATCGAGCATAGCCGGCTGAAGACCCTCGAAGCGGCGGATCTCGCCGAGACTGTATTTGGCAGTGTTATTGGTTGCCCACATGTCGCCGGTCGAGCCCGTATCGACGCCCACGACCTTGCCACCCATCCCGCTCAGATCCTTGACGCCACTTGCCGCCATGACGGTCAGCGATTGATCGCTATCGTAGTAAGGCTGAGCGAAGCTCACCGACTCCAAGCGCTTTTCCGTTATGGTGATCGACGAAACCGCCATGTTGATGCGGCCCGACTGCACGGCCGAGAAAAGCCCATTGAACGGGATGTTTACGAACTCCACGGACTTATTGAGACGCTTTGCAATCTCAGTGACGAGATCGACTTCGAATCCGACGGTCTTGCCGGTTTCGTCCTGAAACTCCCACGGAACATTGCCAATATTGGCGCCAACGGTCAGGTCGGCAGCGTTAGTGGCCATACCCACCAACGCCATAGCACCTGAAAGCATGACAGTCTTCAAAATCGAAAAACGACGCATTTAGGTTCCCCTTGTTTTGTAGTGCGCATTTTTGCTATTGGTCTAACCGGTCTGACCAGTCAGGCCAAATCAAGCACGGTCTATTGAATTATGCAAGCGACTGATGATTAAAATGCGATACGAACCAACGCGGGCCTCATTCCGCTGAAAGACGACAGCATGCTGAACAGGACACTGGTGCCGCAATCGGCGGCGCGGCTGATACAGGACATGATCCAGCGCGGTGAACTGGCGGCCGGCCAGAAGATCCCTTCCCAGCGCGAATTCTCGACAAAGCTCGGCATCAGTCGTGCCTCGCTGCGCGAAGCATTGCTGACACTGGAAACGCTCGGCTTGATAAAAACGGAAGCCGGACGCGGGACCTTCGTCGCCGACCGCGCCAGCGCCTCCAAGAATGACATGGCGCCTTGGCGCTACTCGGACAGCTACTCGGTTTTCGATGTCTTCCAGACACGCATCATGCTTGAAGGAAGCATCGCCTCATTGGCCGCCGGCCGCCTAACCGGCAACCAGCTGCAGGCGATGGAAGCGGCGACGAAACAGATGGAAGAATGCTGGGCGAAGCAGGATCTGCTCGCAAATGTCGAGGCAGACCTTGAGTTTCATGCGATCGTCGCATCGGCATGCAGCAATGCCATGATGCGCGCTCTTTACGACGTAATCCGTGCGCAACTGACGGAGACACAGCGCCAGCCAATCCCGATCACCGAGCCGGCGCGCATGCAGGCTTCCATCGCTGAGCACCGCCGGATCATCTCGGCCCTTCGTGACAATGATCCGGAGCGTGCCCGCAAGGAAATGGAAACTCACGTTCTGAATACCGCGCGCTGTGCGGGCCTCAATCCCTGAGACACCCAACCAAGTCAAACCTGCGCGGACATGCCACCAGGCCGAGCCTCAGCGCTTCGCCTTGGCAGCGACAGCATCAGGCTTGACCAGCTTCAGTCCCCTCGTTTTTTCATAGCCATGGATCTCCTTCACATCGAGCTTGCGCATGAAGTCGATCGTTTCCTGCGTCAGCACCTGTCCCGGCACCATGATTGGAAATCCCGGCGGATAGGGAATGACGAAGTTGGCAGAGACCATCTCCGGCCCTTCGCGCAATCTTCGATCGCATTCGGCACCGTTCAGCGGTACGTACTCGCAAAGCGAAGCATCGTAGGCATTGAAGAAGGCGCTCCGCATGTCGCCCTCAGGTGTCGTGCGGCCCGCATCGCTGCGGTACAACTCGTGGAAATGGCTGAAGTTGGGAAGGTCGGGCACGTCGGTCATCAATGACTTGACGCGCGCCTCGAAAGCGGCGCGCTCGGCTTCGCCACCGTCGGCGAGGCGTTTCTCGATATCATGGCAGATCTCGACGAGAACCCTGATGAGATGGGCAACGTCGCTGCGCGTGTTGTTGATATTCGACTGCAGCAAAACGCTGTTGCGCGAGGTCTTGTTGAGCTGAATATTGTACTGGTTTGCCAGAAGTCCCTTGAACTGCGTCCCGTCGAAGCCGGCGGTGCCGCAAACCAGCGTCATGCGTGTTGGATCGAGGTAGAACTCGTCCTCCCGCATCGCCTTGACGGCTGTCGCCCAACTTGAGTCCGGCGCGAGATAGTCCTTGAAGCCCGACTGACGATAGGCCGCTGGGATCATTTGGTCAGCGCCAAGGATGCGGAAGTACTTCGACACCAATTCGTGTTCGTTAACCGCCTGTCGGATCTTGAGCGCGATCTCGATTGCGTTCATCACCAGGCCATACCCTTCGAGCTCCATCTGTCGACGGGCAACATCTAGACTGGCGATGAGTTGCTGGTTTGGGCTGGTCGATGCGTGTGTGAAGACTGCTTCGTGGAACTGGGCCTCGACCGTGTGAAAGTCCACGTCCTTGACCAGCAGCATGGAGCCCTGACGGATGGCCGACATCGATTTGTGTGTAGAATTGGTCTGGTAAACCCGGAGACGCACGGAGCGCGGGTCGGGAATGAGCCGGGTTGAGAGCAGCGTTTCGTCTGATGGATTGTCGCCAAGCGCGGCACGTTGTTTCTCATAGGCCGCAACGGAGGCGGGATCCCGCAGCCAATCCTCGATGTCGGCAGCAGCCCCCATGGCCGTGCGCGGGCGTAGAAATGGCGAGAAACGGGCAAAGCCCGACCACGCCTCGTCCCATAGGAAGAGAATGTCTGGCTTGATGGCGAGGCACTCCTCCATCACCCGCCTGACATTGTACATGTGTCCGTCGAAGGTGCAGTTTGTGAGGTCAAGCAGCTTCAGCCGACCGAGCCTCCCCTCCGCGCGAAGCGCCAGCAATGCCCGCTTGATGGTAGCAAGCGGGACGGCGCCGTACATCGAGTATTCCGTCATCGGGAAGGCTTCGACGTAGTAGGGCTGCGCCCCGGTGAGAACCATTCCGTAGTGATGGGACTTGTGGCAGTTGCGATCGACCACGGCGATGTCGCCCGGCGCCAACAGTGCCTGAACCGCCATCTTGTTGGATGTGGACGTTCCGTTGGTGACGAAAAACACGTGGTCTGCACCAAAGGCACGCGCCGCCATCTCCTGCGAACGCTTGATGTTCCCCGTAGGCTCCAGCAGGCTGTCGAGGCCCCCTGTCGTGGCGCTGCTTTCCGCCAGAAACAGATTGAGGCCGTAAAATTCCCCCATGTCACGGATCCAGTCGGATTTGAAGACCGACTTGCCACGAGCGATCGGCAGTGCGTGGAAAGTGCCGATCGGCCGGCGCGCGTATTTCTTCAGATTGTCGAAGAACGGTGTTTCAAAGCGCGCCTGCACCCCTTCCAGAACGGCCAGGTGCAATTCGAGCAGTTCTTCGACGGCATAAAAAATGCGGCGGATGGCATCGGCGGCCGGGTCGCCGGCAATCTTCTCGACCTGGCGGTCGGAGAGCAGATAGACATCGAGTTCGGGGCGGATTCGGCGCAAGGCGCGAGCCAAGCGCAGCGCCGACATGTCAGGACTGTCCGATTCTCCGAGCGGGTCCAGAACCGATCGAAGCACCGGCGCATCGTGCCGCGAACGGTAAGGGAAACCTTCTGCGAGGACGACTGAAATGATGTCAGGGTTTAGAGCTGCGGCACAAATGGCATCCTCGAAGGAACCGACAATGACGGGCTCGTAGACAAAGGCATCTTCCGGGCGGCGCAGCCTGCGGATCTCTCTAGCAAAAGCGGGCCAGCGTGCTGCCGGCTGGCTGTTGACGAAGAGCACTTCGAAATAGGGGCGGTGTCCGCCCACCTCGCCGGTCGCCGGCGGCATGATGTCCGCAACCTCGTTCGGCGACAGCTCTTCATGGGCATCCCATTCCGCCGCGCGGCCGCGATAGGCATGCGTCAGCAGTCCGTTCGAGATACGCCGTGTCAGTTGTGCGGCTCCTCCCGCATCGTTGGTCGCGATGCGCTCGCTGAGCGCGGTCATCAATCGCGACCCAGGATAGGCGTGGTATTCTTCCATGGCCTCCAGGTTTGCCAGCGCTGCCTCCAGTGCCGGCCTGCTCCCGCCTTTGGTCGCCCAGGCATCGGCAAGCGTCGTAATGGCGCGCCAGCTATCGGCACGTGACGAGTGCAGGAGCCGAAAGTGATCGATATGTGCGCTCTTCGTTGGCATCGCGATCTCCAAACGCTGGTTTACGATTCCGTCTCGGCCGATACAGCCGCCGTCCTGCTCGCTTGGTCGCGGCGGGTGATCTGCAGATGCGTATGCCCGCAGCTTCAATTTCCGGATAGGTGCGGGCGTGCTGACCAAACCAGTCGACCATCGGAACCTCTCACACTTCATTGCGGGAGAATGAAGCGACCCGGCCCTGAAGCGCACTCAGGCAATGCTCTTTAACGAGCCCCCTCCAACCCGCATGGCCCATTGGCGACCGGGCTTTTCGATAAAGGTTGATCAACAACCGTCGCTTGCGAAGTAAAATACCGTATTATACCGTGCGGGACCTGTATATTACTCCCCTCTCATATCCATCGGCCCCATTGCAGCTATGATTAAATGGAGGGCATGCGATCGAGCCAGGAGCGTCAGGCGAATGCAGGGTCTCTGTGTTATTTCGCAAGGATTGCTGCTTTGCCGCCGCCCTGAAGGCGCCGCCAAGTGTGGCGATCTTGGAGGCTTCGCAGGCAATGCCGCTAGGACGTAGCGCTGACCGTCAGGCGCTTTCGAGTTCCGTCAGTTCGACCTCAAAGCTCATCTGGTCATAGGCCGGAACAACGTGATCCGGCGTTTCGGCCATGACAGTGTCGTAGTCGAGCGGCGTATGCATATGAGTCAGGATGGCTTGCTTCGGTTTGAGCCGGTCGATCCAGTCGAGAGATTGCTCCAGCGACAAATGGCTCGGGTGGTAACGGTACTGCAGCGCGTCGATGATGAGGACATCCAGATCCTCAAGTTTTGCAACAGTTTCAGGCGGAAAGTCGCTGATATCGCTACAATAAGCGACATTTCCAATCCGAACGCCAAGCGAATTTATGTCGCCATGTTGTTGCAGGTGCGGCCGGATCGAGATGGTCCCACCTGCACCGCTGATCCGAACCGGGACGTCGAGGCTTTCGATGACTTTTGCTTCGACGATCGGAGGATAATTGCTGCCGGGTGGCGTTTCAATGCAGTAGCCGAACCCTTGTCGAATGCGGTCCATGGTCTCCGGCACAGCATAGATCGGAACGCGCTGCTGCGCCCCGTAGAAATAGCCGCGCAGGTCGTCGAGACCGTGGATGTGGTCTGCATGGGCATGAGTATAGAGAACGGCGTCAATATGAGTGACGCGTGCGGCAATCATCTGCTCGCGAAAGTCCGGCCCGGTATCTATGACAACGGTCGTCACGCCGCCGTTGTCATCGTATTGCTGCACCATGAAGGCCGCGCGAGTACGCCGGTTCTTCGGGTTGGACGGGTCGCAGGCACCCCAATCACCGGTGA
Source organism: Rhizobium cauense (assembly GCF_019511525.1). Taxonomy (GTDB): domain Bacteria; phylum Pseudomonadota; class Alphaproteobacteria; order Rhizobiales; family Rhizobiaceae; genus Rhizobium; species Rhizobium cauense. Next base: position 21,762 of record NZ_JAEUAT010000021.1, read on the forward strand.
TGCGCGGCACGCCTGGCGACGACGAACAGCCGAGAATGGTGAAACGCCGCCTGTAGCCCACGCTGTCAGATCCTTGGCATCTTGGAGAAAACGCGAAACGCGTTCTCAGTCGTGATCCGCGCCATTTCGGCATAGCTCAGGCCGAGTGCTTCGGCCAGAACCTCGGCCGTGTTCACCACGTAGGATGGTTCGTTACGCTTGCCGCGCCAACGCTTCGGCGCAAGGTACGGCGCGTCGGTCTCGACCAGCAGGCGGTCGTGCGGGATCGTCTTGGCAATATCGCGCAGTTGCTGGGACTTCGGAAAAGTCAGAATGCCGGAAAAAGAGACGTAGCCACCAAGTTCGACGCCAACTCTTGCGAGTTCCGCGCCCGACGAAAAACAGTGAAGGATAAAGGGAAATGCTCCCCGGCTGGTCTCCTCGGTGAGGATCGCTGCCATGTCTTCATCCGCGCTACGGCTGTGAATTATAAGGGGAAGCTGCGTCTCGCGCGATGCATCGATGTGACGCCGCAGTCCCGTCTTCTGGTCCTCCGGCTTCTGCGTGTCATAGAAGTAGTCGAGACCCGCCTCGCCGATCGCCACGATTTTCTCGTGCGCCTTGGCCAGGCGAACCAGTTCATCCGCCTGGATGTCGAGTTCGTCGCCGGCGTTGTTCGGATGCGTGCCGACGGAGCAGAAGACCGACGGATACTTCTCCGTGATCGCCAGCAACGCCTCCAGCTTGCGCACACGCGTCGAGATCGTCACCATCTGCTTGACGCCAGCGTCGTGAGCACGCTTGACGATCTCGTCGCGCTCCTCTTCGAAGTCGGCGAAATCCAGATGGCAATGCGTATCGATCAGCATGACGTCCTCACGCTTCCGGCGCGACGTAGCGCGGGAAGACGGGCTTCGGCGCTTCGAGGGGTGTACCGGCGATAAGACGACCGCCCTCGCCCAGTGCTGCGAAGTCACGCTTGTCGGCAGGAGCCGCGACGAGATCCAGGAGCTTGCCGGCCGACTCAGGCACGAATGGCTGCAGCAGAATCGCGATCTGGCGGACGACCTCGGCTGTCACATAGAGCACGGTGCCCATGCGCGCGGGATCGGTCTTCTTCAGAGCCCACGGCTCCTGGCCGGCGAAATAGCGATCAGTTTCGGAAACGACCGCAATGATCGAGGCAAGAGCACGATGGATGAGCTGCTTGCCCATATCGTCCCGTGTCGAAGCGAGCAGCGCGTCGGCCTGAGCCAACATCGCCTTGTCCTCGTCCGTCAGCGGACCGCATTCGGGGATCTTGCCGTCACAGTTCTTGACGATCATCGACAGCGAGCGGCTGGCGAGGTTTCCGATGCCGTTGGCAAGGTCAGAGTTGATGCGCGTGCCGATGGCCTCTTCGCTGTAGCTGCCGTCCTGACCGAAGGAAACTTCGCGCAGGAAGAAGTAGCGTACCTGATCGAGGCCGAAATGGTTCACCAGATTGACCGGATCGACCACGTTACCGAGCGACTTCGACATCTTCTCGCCCTTGTTGAGCAGGAAGCCATGCGCGAAGACACGCTTGGGAAGCGGCAGCTTCGCCGACATCAGGAAGGCCGGCCAGTAGACCGCATGAAAGCGGATGATGTCCTTGCCGATGATGTGAACGTCGGCTGGCCAATACTTGGCCCGGGGACCATTCTTGTCTTCGATATAGCCGGTCGCGGTGATGTAGTTGGTCAGGGCGTCGACCCACACGTACATCACGTGGTCAGGGTCGTTCGGTACCTTGATGCCCCAATCGAACGTCGTGCGCGAGATCGAGAGATCCTTGAGCCCCGACTTCACGAACGAGATAACTTCGTTGCGGCGTTCCGCAGGGCCGATGAAATCCGGGTTGGCTTCGTAGTGCGCGAGCAGCTTGTCCTGGTATTCGGACAGCTTGAAGAAGTAGCTCGCCTCTTCCACCCACTCGACCGGCGTGCCTTGCGGGCCATAGCGCACACCATCGGGGCGTAGCTCGGTTTCGTTTTCCTGATAGTAGGCCTCGTCACGCACCGAGTACCAGCCGGCATAGGAATCCTTGTAGATATCGCCACTGTCGGCCATCAGGTTCCAGATGTCGCGCGAAGCCTCATGATGGCGCTCCTGCGTCGTGCGAATGAAGTCGTCGTTCGAGGCGTTGAGAAGCGTCGCCATCGATTGGAATTCGCCGGAATTTCGATCGGCAAGCTCCTGAGGCGAAATGCCTTCGGCTCTAGCCGTCTGCTGCATCTTCTGACCGTGCTCATCCGTACCTGTCAGGAAGAAGACATCCTTACCATCGAGGCGCTGGTAGCGCGCCATCGCGTCCGTCGCGATCAGCTCGTAGGCGTGGCCGATGTGCGGCTTGCCGTTCGGGTAGGAAATCGCGGTGGTGATATAGAAGGGTGTCTTGTCTGTCATGGCGGCCATTCGTGTCCGGCTTACTCTATAAAATTTGTCAGCCGCTCTTAGCGCATGTCATGGCGAAGCGAAACACCAAGTTTCAAAGGCTCCGGCGATTTGCGAAACGTGGGCCCGCTGCACTTGACTCGATTTCAGTCAGAATCTACCCAAGGCAAACTCGAAGGTGAGGCCGCATCGACGTGAGATCTCCAGCACTCAGCAGCATCATGCCAAGCGCAGGCTCGGGGCCGGCTGCTTGACCATCCTTTCCAATTTCGACCCTCTCTACTCCTTATCAGGACTTCTCGTCGGCGCTCTCGTCGGCATTACGGGTGTTGGTGGCGGATCGCTGATGACGCCCCTGCTGGTGCTTGCCTTTGGGGTTCATCCCGCTACCGCGGTCGGAACCGATTTGCTCTACGCGGCCGTCACCAAGACGGCCGGAACAGCCGTCCACGGCATGCACGGACGCGTCAATTGGCGCATCGTGGGCTGTCTTGCCGCCGGCAGCGTGCCGGCAGCCCTGCTGACCCTCTGGCTCATGGCGGGCGTCGACCGCAAGAGCGTCGATATCGCACACACAATTACGACCGCACTCGGCTGGTTGCTGGTGATGACGGCCTTCATGTTGATCTTTCGCAAGCAGGTGCTTGCGTTCGCGATGCGCTCGATCGGCGAACGCGCCCCGCCGAAGCCGGCGACGGTCGCCGTGTGGACGACTGTCCTCGGCTTGATACTCGGCACGCTGGTGACGCTGACGTCGGTCGGCGCGGGAGCGCTCGGTGTCACCGCACTGCTCGTGCTTTACCCCCGGCTCGATGTTCGCGAGATCGTCGGCTCAGACATCGTCCACGCCGTTCCCCTGACGCTGATTGGCGGCATGGGATACTGGATGATCGGAGAGATCAACTGGGGAATGCTCTTCGCCCTTCTGGTCGGCTCCGTCCCAGGAATCATTGCCGGCAGCCTGATTGCGCCGAAGCTTCACGAGCGGACAATCCGCATCGTGCTGGCGCTGACGCTCGCCGTCGTCGCATGGAAGTTGCTTGCGACCTGATCAGGGACCCGGTTGCTTGATGTCTCCGAGGATGCTGAGGATCGTTTGCTTGCGATCGAGATTGTAAGCATCCGAAACGGTCAGTCGCTCGCCGATGTCAGAGTGTAGACGAGCAAGCCGCTCGGCGACTGCAACCTGCCCCGCAATGGCCGCAGCACGAGCTTTCCGCATCAGGTCTTCGCCGACATGGCTGGCAAAGAACTCAAAAATCGTGTCGCTATCCTTGCCGGAAAGCGCGTCCGCCAGCCGGTGCATGGCGCGGCGAGCAGATGCCCCCTGCCCTTGCAGGACTTCGTTGTAGGCCGCGATGATCTCGCCGCCGCCGTAGTTCACCAGCTTCAGTGCCTCGCCAACGCTGCCGTTCGCTGCCACCAGCAGACCGGGATCGCTGGCATCTATGCCGAGATTGGAGAGCGCCGCACCAAGGGCGCTGTCTTCCAGCGGCGAAAGCTTCAACGGCAGGCAGCGCGAACGAATGGTCGGCAGCAGCTTGCCCGGCGCATGCGAAATCAGGAGGAACAAGGCGCGCTTGGGCGGCTCCTCCAAGATCTTCAAAATTGCATTCGCGGCATTTCGGTTCATGTCATCGGCAGGATCGATAATGACGATACGCCAATTTCCGGTTCCCGACGTCTGCGAGAAGAAACGCCCTGCCCGCCTCACCTCGTCGACAGTGATGGCAGACTTGACCTTTCCGGTCTTCTCGTCGACGGGACGTGTCAGGTGAAGCAGATTATGAGACGCGCCCGACGCGATCTGGCGGCTGACCGATGAGGCTGGATCAGGGTCGCCCAGAAACTCCGGCGCACTCCCCGGATCGGGATGCGTCAGAACATGGTTCGCAAAACGAAACGCCAGCGTCGCCTTGCCGATCCCTGGCGGCCCCTCGATCAAGATCGCGTGGTGCCCCTTACCCGAGCGATACGACTGGGCGAGAAACGCTTCAGCGCCTTCGTGGCCAAACAGTTTGATGTTTTCGGCTGGCCAGATGGCGCCGTCCAGCAACCCCGGTCGTTCGTCACTCATGAGCTGCTTCCGCCAGCTTGGCCGAAGTCCGCCCCTGCAATTGCCGAAGAACCGCCTCTAGAACCTCCGCTGCAATAACCTCTTCGCTCCGCATTGCATCAATGACGTGGCAGCGATCAGGTTCTCGGGCGGCGATGTCGAGAAACGCTTCACGGCGCTTCTCGTGCGTTTCGAGCTCCTCCTTCTCGAAGCGGTCGGGGCCTACGTCGCCTGCGGCTCCGCGTCTGCGTGCGCGTTCCAGGCCAGCCAGCGCCGGCAGATCAAGAATGAGCGTGCAATCGGGGACAATGCCATTGACGGCCACGCGCTGCAGCGCCTCGATGAACTCCGATTCAAGATTACCCGTTACGCCCTGATAGACGCGTGACGAATCCATGAACCGATCGCAAAGGACGATCTTGCCACTCGCCAAAGCGGGTCGGATGACCTCCTCGACGTGGTCATTGCGAGCCGCTGCAAACAGGATTGCCTCCATACGCGTGCCAAATGCCTCGGCGGCACCCGACAGAAGCACATGACGCACGGCTTCAGCGCCCGGCGACCCGCCCGGTTCTCTCGTCAACAAGACGTCATGACCGCGAGCACGGAGCGCCTCGGCCAGGCGGCGGATCTGCGTCGACTTGCCCGCGCCCTCCCCGCCTTCAAACGTAACAAACAACCCAGTACCGGATGGCAATGACTACTTCCTGCATTACGGCGCTCGTCCGCGCCACCGCCGTACATCTAGCGGAACGCGGCGAAAAGCGAAACCGCCCGGCGAACAACTCTATCACCCCGAATGGCGAATATGGCGATCACGTGGGCTCGGGCTTATCCCACAGCCACGAAAACAGCAACGTCTCTCCCAGCTCCATCAGGGCATCTACAGCGCGGCTGCTCAAGGAGCCGACTGCAACGGTCTCCTTCGTATAGAGCGGCACCTCCCGCAACAGGCGACCTCCGGCAGTGATCCGCAGCGTCCCAATTTCGCGGCCAGCCTCGACCGGAGCCATCAGCGGCCAGCGATAGACAATGCGTGCGGACAGCCGCTCGGGATTGTTGATCGGGATATAGACGCTCACTGGCGTTTTCGCCACGAGATCGACGCGCCGCGGCATTCCGCCGTAGATGCTGGCCTGACCGACCACTTCGGAGTCGGCAAAAATCTGACGGCTTTCGAATGCGGTCAGCCCCCATTCCAGCACACGCTTGGCCTCTTCCGTCCGCTCCTTGTCCGAGGCAATGCCACCGAGCGCCATAAAAATCCGCCGGCCGTCTCGTTCGGCTGAAGCGACAATGGAATAGCCTTCGCCTTCGGCAAAGCCTGTGGCCAGGCCATCAACCCCCATGCCGAAACCGAGCAAGGGGTTACGGTTGCGCTGGAAGATCTTGTTCCACTCGAAATCCGGCTGAGCGAAGTACGCATAAAGGCTCGGATAGGACTTCTGCAGTTCGGCGGCCATCGTTACCATGTCAAGCGCGGTCGTCTTGCTCTTGCCATCCGGCAACCCGGTCGAATTTCCGAAAAGGGACCGCTCCATGCCGAGCGTTTTGGCGCGCCGCGTCATGGCTGCCGCAAAGGCCGGCTCGCCACCGCTCATGCCTTCGGCGAGAATGATGCAGCTGTCGTTCGCGCCCTGAATGGCAATACCCTTGATCAGATCCTCGACGCGGACATTCGATTTGAGCGCCGCAAACATTGTTGCCGTCCTCGACGGAGCGCCGCCGGTTCGCCACGCATATTCGGAAACGGGATATTGCGTATCGAGTGTGATCTGGTTCTTTGAGAGCGCGTCGAAGACCAGGTCGACCGTCATCAGCTTCGCGAGCGAAGCCGGTGAGAAGGTTTGGTTCTCGTTCTTGGCCAGAAGCACCGTACCGGTGGATGCTTCGATCATGTAGGCCTGGGCAGCCTTGGTCACAAATGAAGTGCTGGCATCATTGCTTGCGGCAGCGGCGCCCGTTGCAAGCGACAGGAAGCAAACACAGACACGAACAAAACGCTTTAACACCGAAAACCCCACAGCCCGGCTGACCTAGGCGATGCTAACGACACACCGAAACCGGCGCAATGGCCGCCGCTACTTGCCGCGCGCTGCTGCCGCCTTTTGTCGCTTGAACGATGCCAGGATCGAGTCCTCGGTCAGCCCGTCGTTGCGAACCATGACCGCATCGAAAGCGAGCTCGACAGTAACGGTTTTCACGCCCTCTTCCTGATACCCCATCGCCAGAGAGCGCTGACCTCCATAGGGACGCTCATAAGGGAAAGGTCCGTACTCCGGCAAAACGACCACCTGCCCAGCGGCCGACCCGCCCAATGGCATCGTACCACCAAACGAAGACGGCGCGGGCATCGGCGTTGGAACGGGCGCGGCATTGTAGCTCGCGCTCGGCGTCGAGCCGGCATAGGACGTCGCCGACACCGGCACAGGCACGCTCTCGGGTTCGGGCGTGAACCCGCCAAAACTCTGCAACTGGTCAGCCGTTATGCGCTTGCTGTTGGACGCCACCATGACGCCGGTCGCGATCTGGCCACCGCCTGGATTGATGCCCGGAATGCGACTGCCTTTCGGCACATAGGAGGCCATCAGATAGGGCATGTCGTGGCCATCCATGCGGGCGCGACCGACATACTCAACGCGAACCTTGCCGGTGCCGCTGTGCTGCAGATCAAGCATATCAGCAGTCTTGTTTGACAGATCGATAATGCGCCCCTCGTGATAAGGACCACGGTCGTTGACACGCACGATGATCGACGACCCATTTTCCGTATTCGTCACACGGGCGTAGCTCGGCAGCGGGAACGTCGGATGGGCGGCAGAAAGGTGCATCTGGTCATAGACTTCGCCGTTTGCAGTCAACCGACCATGGAAGGCGGAGCCGTACCAGGACGCGATGCCGACCTTGCTGTATGAGAAATCTTCCTTCGGGTAGTACCATTTACCCTTCACCACATACGGGTTTCCGACGATATACCGGCCACCACCCTTCGGAATATTGTTGCCGGTGGCAACACGCGGGCTAGCCTTGACGCCGTATTCCTTCTCCGAGAAATACTCCTTGCCGTGAGTTCGCTTTGTGGGCGCAGGCGCGGTACCGCAAGCCGTAACCGTTACGCAAATGAGCGACAGCCCAACCCATCGCATTCCCGTTGCGAATGACGCCGCCCTGTACTCTCGTTTCATATGTCCCACGCCACTCAAGACCGTTATGGTTAAGAAATCCGCCCGAACCGGGCCAGACACCCCTAATCCCACCAACCTAACGAGACTTTAATCATGTGGCTTTCATGGCAAATTTGCGAAACATTTCGTCATGATAGAGACAATTCTAATTAACATGGTTAATAAGTCACTAATTTAAGATTCGTAGCCGCAGGCTCTCCGCCGTCTCTTTCTGATGCACGAAGCACTCCAACGTTGCCGTTTCGAAACACCGACAGAACCCAGTTGACGCTGCTACCGAACGGCTTTAAAGGCAGCGTTGCTGGTGGCAATTGCTAAAGGCAGCAGCATGAGGAGGCCGCGACGAAAGCGGCGTCAAATCAACTGCATGGAAGAGTGTCCGAGTGGTTTAAGGAACCGGTCTTGAAAACCGGCGTGCGGGAAACCGTACCGTGGGTTCGAATCCCACCTCTTCCGCCATCTGCTCGCTCCAGCCCGCTCCACTTAAGAGTAAGCCAGGCTCCCGCCCCTCGATATCCTGAGCCTCCCGCGCCATTGCGTCCAGCATATGGCGAGGTCCTGCTCAATCGGTGACTGGAAGACGAGAAAGAACAGACGTCTTATCGGCCCATCAGTAGCTGCAAGAGAGCGCGTTGGTCGGTCTGAAGCCCTGACTGCAGGCGGGGTTAACCGAATGCCGTGGCTGGTATTGGAAATCAGCGCGATTTGAAGGCTGCTGGGTCGTGCAAGCCGAAACAAACGCGGCAAGCCAAATCAGCATTGCGGCGGATACCATGGGAGCCAGAAATCTGCTCATACTTGCCTCCTCGCATAGGGCACTACGTGGAGACAATCTACCGCTCCGACATCTGCCGGGCGAGCCCCCTACTTCGCAATCTGGCGAGCGACGCTTGGCACGAGTGTCCGTGGGAAATTTGAGGCTCGCGCAATGGAGCCCTTCTCGGCCAGAAAGAGCGGCCGCGATTTCACCTGACGAACGACCATGAAAGACAGGTACTTTCCGCTTGGACCTAAGTCCATTCAATCGTACGACCTTCGGGTGATGCCAGATCACATGGCGCCCCGTATGCTACAAGCATCCTCATTCCCAAAGGATACGATGCAGCCCGGATACGGCGGACGGACCCTCCGTCGTATCCGGGAACACCCGGCTATGTGTTGATCTGGCCTGCTGTCATCCCGCACGTCAGAAGGAGAGACAGTTTTGGACGACGCCAACCCCGCTTTCCTCGCTTTCCGGTACTCTGATGGTACCTGGACGGTCATGGTTGTCAGCGAGGATGGGATCTCTGAGATTCAGGAAATGACGGCCGCCAAGCTGATCGAAATAATCAAGACTCTCGAGACCATTGACGAATCGAGAGAGAAGGACTGGTGGAATGTCCTCCACTAAAGCGCGCTGAAATTCTGTCCGGGTCCCGGATTGGCGAGGAAGCGGAATAACGTCGCAGCTATTAGCCCTTAGCTTGTTGGCCACCTAGTCACAGCCACCCGGACAGCACTTACTACCCTCTACTTAGTGACGGGGCCAGAAACGCTCGAACAGACGCTTGAGTTCAAGACCGATCAAAATCGCGACAGCCGGAAACACCACCTGTAGACTGTAGTAGACGAGCCGAAGAAAATTGGGATCGGGAGCGCCCCACAGGTTACCCGCGCTTGAGATCCCGAGATCTATATACTGTTCGATCCATCGAAAGACCGCATCGGCGACCTCCTCTGGGCCCGCTCCGATCTTGTCAAAGGCACGTGTAACAAAGGGCACAATCCAGGCATTGAACAACAGGCTGCCGGCCGCGCCGCAGACGCCACCCTGCCAGAAACTGCTAGTATTTGTCCCATTCGTCATGGGAGCCAGCATGCTCCTGCAATCGGACCGTGTGAAGTCATCCGTTCGATATCATCGAGACTGGCGATATCCTCTCCAAATCGGAGTTCGTCTACAGTGCGCTTCTCCTCGGATGAGCAGCGCGCCGGATCGACATCTAGTTCCATGTCGTATCCCACAGATATCCGCCGGCGGGCTACTCCGCCCTCTGGGCAACAGTCGCAAGGCACTCAAAAACGGCCTGCTAGCTGACCTTCGAAAGTCAGGCGGCACCAGTCTGACGTGGCAGCGCTCGCACTGCCTCCGTCAATAACTGCAGGAGCGACCGTTACTAGGTCGGAAGCCATCCTCGCAGGCTCGATTCATCGAATCTCCCGGTACGTAGCCTGACGCCGAGCCCATTGAATTCTGTGGGGTCGAGCATGCGGACGCCAACGCCGAAAAGCCGACGATCGTTCCTGCTACGAAAAGTGCGCGAAATCTGTCCATATTTGCTTCTCCCTTGCGGGCGGTTCATGCAGTACGGCAATCTATCATGCAAAAACGGTTGCGCGCCAGCCTATTGAGCACGCCTGAATGTCCTCCAAGCTTTCGGCCGCGCGATCGACGACCGTTTTGGAGGCGTCGAATGGTTCGTCGCCTCCAACTTCCGCGCTGAAGTCCGCGTCGCACGCGGCTAAGGGACTACGCCTGCGGTTGCTTGGTCTTGCGCAGGTATGGGAGCACGGTGTCAAACGAGCCGAAGCGGGCAACCGCATCCTCGTTCGAGACGGCGGCCGTGATGATGACGTCCTCGCCCTGCTGCCAGTTTGCCGGCGTCGCAACCTGATGCTTCGCCGTCAACTGGATGGAGTCGATCGCGCGGAGGATCTCGTTGAAGTTTCTCCCCGTCGTCATCGGGTAGGTCAAGATGAGCTTGATCTTCTTGTCGGGGCCAACAATGAAGACAGAACGAACGGTCGCGTTATCGGCAGGCGTGCGTCCCTCCGACGTGTCGCCGGCGCCAGCCGGAAGCATGTCGTAAAGCTTGGCGACATTCAGATCCTTATCGCCGATCAGCGGATATTCGACATCGAACCCGGTTGCCGTGCTGATGTCACTCTTCCACTTGCTATGGCTTTCAACCGGATCCACCGAAATACCGATGATCTTGGCGCCACGCTTGCGGAATTCCGGCTCCAGCCCTGCCATCGCGCCGAGTTCGGTTGTGCAAACCGGCGTGAAATTCTTCGGATGCGAAAACAGCACTGCCCAGCCATCGCCGATCCATTCGTGGAACCGGATGGGACCTTGGGTAGTGTCAGCGGTGAAATCAGGTGCAATATCATTAATACGGAGGCTCATGAGCGGTGACCCTTTTGTTGAAAAAATGGTGTTGGTTATTTCACTGACGGAGGAACTGTTTAGTCTTTTTCGGCCGTTGTTCAAGTAATGCGCCGAAAATGGTCACCCCACGAATAGCCGCAATGCTCACCTGGTGGCCTCTGCAGCATGCGCTTGCCTGACCACGGCTCGACACCGTCTATCGATCGTCGTCCCTCGAACCAGTTTCCGCTACACCGACGTCTACCAGGCGGACGACACCCCTCTCCCAAGGGAAGGCTTCTTTTGCGGTATCTTTTCGAGATGACGCGTTCTTGCCTTCAGCGTTTCGAAGACACGATAACCACCCGGCCAGCGGCCGTAGCCGCTGGCGACGTTGATATGGCCGGCGAGCCCTGCATTGCGGAGCTCACTGCCCCAGAGACGCGCAAAAAGCGTCAGGCGATCGAGCGACATGTAGTGATCGTTGAGGCTACCGACTATCATGCTGGGGAACGGGAGTTCGGCCGTTGGCATCGTGCCGAAGGCAATCCTGCCGGGATGCAGCTTCTCCGTCGCAGGAAGGTCGCACGGCGCCACCAATAGCGCGCCCCTCACGCGCGCCGCCGCGGGTCGCCCGGCGAGACTGGCTGCCAGCAGGCATCCAAGACTGTGAGCGACGACATAGGCTTCCCCGACATCGTCGAGCACGCTCTCGAGCCTGTCCCGCCAGCTGTTCAGGTGCGGTCGATCCCAGCTATCCTGCTGAACAAGACGGCTTTCAGGATGATCCTGCAGCCAGGCGCTTTGCCAATGCGCATCCTCTGATCCAAAGAGCCCGGGGAGAACAAGTACCGGCGTCATCATCAATCCCTATCGCATCGCGTGGATGAGCCACTAGCCTAGAAGCCCGAGAGTAATCGCAAAGAGCATCCCGAAGGCGAGGACCGTAGCGGTAGAAGCGGCTACATCTGCCGCAACGTTTGCAAGCCTCCTTGGTGCGATCACGCGACGATCATCCAAAACAGCCATGGCAGTCCCTCAGTACCAAGGCCCGGGAGACGGGTTCCAATAGTAGACTTCGTAGTCGCGAGCCGTTGGCTCGCCATCGCCATCTATCTCGATCCGCAGCCGGTCTGCTCCATGTTGTGGGGCGAACGGGCCAACGCGAAAGACCGACCAAAACCAAAGAAAAAGAGACTGCGTCATCGGTTTTCTCCTGTGCTTGCCTATCAGATCGAGTGATTGCGTCTCGCGTTCGAAAGCAGCTCCGCGGCGCTGGCGACCGGGCCGAACAGCATCAGCAGACGATTTTGCTCGCGTGCCGTTAGCCGATAGCGGCGAGCGAAGTCGAAGACGCTCCAGAGTTCGCTGCCGATGGACGATTGCTCCGTGCTACCCATGTCCCACACCCCCTATGATCTCACTCGGCTGCCTGGAGTGTCGCCCGCGATGGAACGAAGGAGAATGCGGCGAGTTCGTCGACTACCGCGCCGATCCGACCGGCTAGAGCCTCCGACGTGACCCGGTAGTCAGCAAAATCACGATCCGAGGCATAGACGGCAGTCGGCAACGTGTGAGCCATGAAAAAGCCGAACAACGGTCGGAGTTGATGCTCGACGATCAGAGCGTGGCGATCGCCGCCTCCGGTTGCGGAAATAATGATCGGCTTTGAGCGAAGTTCGCTCGGCTCGATGAGATCGATCAGATGCTTGAACAGGCCCGGGTACGATCCCTTGTATGTCGGCGAGCCGACGACGAGGACGTCGGCATTGACAATATCGTCGAGAACTTGGCTGGCCTGTTCATCAAGTTCGCTGCGCCAGAGAGCGGTACTTAACGATGGGCCAATGTCCTTGAGATCGTAAATCTTCGTGGAAAAGCCATAGCTTTCTGCGGCGAGCCCCGCGATGTGCTCGACCAAAGAGTAGGTCTTGGACGGACGGTTGAAACTACCGGCAATGCCCACCAATCGCAACGACATGTCATCTCTCCTTCAAATGTCGCATCAAATATTGTCTATAAAATTGGTGAACAAAAGAAACGACGTTCCGTTGTGACGCGGAACAGTGAAATTCGATCCCCTCAAATCGCTGGAGTCTGGCTTCGGCACCGCCGACCATCGGCGGCACCGCGCATTGGTTCGGCAAGCCCGACGTTCAGTGCTGGGATGACCGCCAAAACTTCGGCCATCGACCACGCGAAATTTGTTGGAACCTTTGGTCGAACTGTCCGTTTGTTAACTGCAGCGCTTGAAATCCGTGCTGCCGGACCAGCATCGCCTATGTAGGTCCGTAAAAAAGGCCCGGTGGATTATATCCCGCCGGGCTTTTTTATTGTGCCCCTGTCGACCGGATCTCGCTCACATAGGTTTGGAGAAATTGTGGTTCGTTTTGAACAACTTGCGGCCTCGTGCATTACATATCGTCTTCAACTAGGAACCACGCCAATGACAACTACTGCCAAAATCGCTGCTGCCGTGTGTGTACTGCTTGCGTTGAGTTCGTGTGCAAATACGATCAAGGGAATTGGGCGCGATGCAGCCAATACCGTCGACGCGACCCAGAATGCCGGCAATCGCGTCGGAAACGCTGCCTCCCGCTAAACTGGTGATGGCCCGTCGCTTGTCGTGACCGATACTTCTCGGCTGAAGCCTGCCACGCCTTTCCCTGGCGGGCTCCTCACGCGAGAGCTCGATTTGACGTATCAAGCTGTTACGTCAAATCCGCTCGATATCGCGCCTGTCGACCTTGAAATTGCGCCTCCGAGAACAAAGATTTCTCCGATGCGATGGAGGCCAAGCCATGTCGAATTACAGAGAAGAAAGACGCTTTCAATGTAAGGACGACGGAGGAAAGACCTACGTCGTCATCCAGCAGATCAGGATTTCCGGCCAGAACACAGCTGCTCCCAAGACCGACTATATGACGGCGGACGGCGAGATCGTGAATCGGCTAGATGAGGACCACTTCCTCCTCTTGATCGACGGCCAGATACTGCACATTCCTCATCTTTCAGACGCGGATCACTAGTCTCGGCTCGGTTCCGCGCCGACCGTCCCTAGCGGTCTGGCGGACGCATCGCGTTGCCGAAGTCGCGTGCATTCATCTGCACGCAACCTTTGCCGGCAGCCAATAGGAACGCTCGATCGAGTCGGAGTTTTCCCGACCATCCCTCGCATGACTGGAAGATGAACGTCGGTTTCAGTACGCATTCATTCGCGCTGTCTAATCTGCGGGTCCAACGGCGCCTTGGGCGTTAGATCAGCAGATGCAGAATGGAGACCGACCATGAGAAAGCTAATTGTTACGGCCGTGGGCCTAGCGACGCTACTCGTGAGCGCGCCGGCTTTCGCGGACGGCATATACTTCGAATTCGGCTCCGGGCCGCGCTACTATGACGATCCGCCGCCGCGCTACTACAGGCAGGCGCCGCGCTACGCATATGACGATGACTACTACAATTACGATCGTCCGCGTTATGCCTATCGGCAGAGATGCTGGCAGGAAGCATATCAGAAGAAGCGCCATCATCACTACATCACGAAGTACAGGACCGTTTGCCGCGACCGATGATGTGGTGTGATCTCCCTGACCTGTACTTGTGATGGCGTGCCGCATGGCGCGCGCCATGCCTTTTTCGCCACGCGCTCGACTGTCAGAGCGCAAAAAGGTGATTGGCTCCGGCGCCTGGGCTGCGATAGGACTTCGCGAATGATTGCCTGCGCTGGAGCCACTAAGTGTCGATTGCCGATATTTCCCTATTGAGCGCCCTTCTTGCCGGCGCGTTATCGTTTCTGTCTCCCTGCGTACTGCCTCTCGTTCCGCCCTATCTTTGCTATATGGCCGGCATTTCCGTCGAACAGTTTCGCGGCGGCAGCGCGGTTGCCGTTGCCCCGAATGCCCGCCGGGGCGTGTTGTTTTCGGCACTTTTCTTCACCCTCGGCTTTGCGACCGTTTTCGTGGCCCTTGGCGCCGGCGCCTCGAGCATCGGAATGGCGCTTCGTCAGCATCTCGATCTCCTGGCCAAGATCGGTGGGCTGATCATCATCGTTATGGGGCTGAATTTCCTGGGCGTCTTCCGAATCGGGCTCCTGGCGCGTGAAGCGCGCTTCCAGGGTAGCGGAAAGCCCGCAACGTTGACGGGTGCCTATGTCATGGGCCTTGCTTTCGCTTTCGGCTGGACGCCTTGCATCGGCCCCGTACTCGGCGCGATCCTCGGCGTGGCAGCTTCGCGAGAAACGGTGGGCTCAGGTGCCGGCTTGCTAGCCGTCTATTCGCTCGGCCTTGCCGTTCCGTTCTGGATTGCCGCCGGCTTCTCCGGCGCTTTCATGGGTTTCCTGACACGCTTCCGGAAGCATCTCGGAACGGTCGAGAAGGTGATGGGCGCCTTTCTGGTCCTGACTGGCCTTGCTTTCATGTTCGGTTTCGTCAGTGACGTCGCAATCTGGTTCCAGCAGACCTTTCCAATCCTGATGAAAATCGGCTAAGCCGAACCTGCCCCGCAGAAATTTGCATTGGAATAACAGTTGTCCGATATCGTCAGTTTGCTTCTGCCGTTCTTCGGCTTGATCCTCATTGGCTATATCGCAGGCAAGGTGACGAAGCAGCCTGCCGATGCACTCGGCTGGATGAACACCTTCATCATCTATGCCGCCCTGCCCGCGCTGTTCTTCAAGCTCGTCTCGCGGACACCCTTCGAGGATCTCACGCGCATCGATTTCATTGCCACCGATCTCGCAGCAACCTATTCGATCTTCGTTGTTCTATTTGCGATCGGTCGATGGGTCAGACGAAACTCGCTGGCAGACTGCACGATCCAATCGTTTGCCGGAGCTTATGGCAATATCGGCTACATGGGGCCCGGCCTTGCCTTGCTCGCGCTCGGTGAAGATGCTGCTGTTCCGGTCGCGCTCATCGTCTGCCTCGAGAATGCGCTGCATTTTGTCGTTGCGCCGGCGCTGATGGCGGCGGCGGGCGGTGATCGACGCTCAGCCAGTCGCCTGGCCATCGACATAGCGCGGAAGGTGGCGTTTCACCCCTTTATCCTCTCGACGGCGCTTGGCTTCATTGCGGCCGGCTTCCATATCGATCAGCCCCTCGCCTTCCAACGCTTCGTCGACTACCTCTCGCAGGCTGCGGCTCCTTGCGCGTTGTTTGCGATGGGCGTCACGCTTGCTCTGAGGCCGTTGAAGCGCGTACCGGCCGAGATCGGCTATATCGTTCCGGCCAAGCTTATCGTACACCCGATTGTCGTCTATCTCGCGCTCACGACCGTCGGCGGCTTCGATCCGATCTGGGTCTACGCCGCCGTCCTGCTGGCAGCACTGCCGACGGCCACCAACGTCTTCGTTATCGGGCAGCAATACGGCGTCTGGCAGGAACGCGCCTCGGCGACGATTCTGATCACGACGACACTGTCAGTCGTGACAGTCTCGGCTGTGCTGATTGCAATCAAGTCAGGCTTTCTTCCTGCCTAGCTTGTCCTTGATGGCACCCGGAATGTCGCGCAAGCCGCGCCCAGGTTCGATGCCCTCGCGCATGACGATGCTGCGCAGCGGCGGCAGTGCCGACAGGATATGCAGGCCGGCAGCACGCATCATCTGAACGGGCAGGAAATCGGACAAGAGCGAGCGGTTGAGAAGATCGACGCTTGCCGTGCGGGTCATGATATCCGCACGACGCTTGCGATCGAACTGGTCGCCGGCATCGGCAGCGATCGGCAGTTCCGGCCGCGTGCAGAGGATATCCGAGAGCGCCATCACATCGCGCAGGCTAAGATTGAGCCCCTGTGCGCCGATCGGTGGGAAGACATGCGAGGCTTCGCCGATCAGGGCAATTCGCCCCTTGCCGGAGCGATGGGCCATCATGCCTGACAGAGGCCAGAGCTGCAGGCCCTCTTCGACCGTCACCTTGCCGAGCAACGACTGCATTCGCTCCTCAACGACATTGCTCAGTTCAACGAGCGAAAGTTCATTGCGGGCCACTGCATCCGAGGGGTTCTGGACCCATACGAGGCTGGAGCGGTTGCCCGGCAGCGGCACCTGGGTGAAAGGGCCGCTTTCCGTATGGAATTCCGTCGAGATATTCTCGTGCGGCAGCGAATGCTCGAAGTTCAGCACCATGGCCGATTGCGGATAGGACCAGGTCTTCACATCGATTCCGGCTGTTTCGCGCAGCTTCGACTTGCGCCCATCGGCGCCAACCGCGAACGACGCCGAGAGTGCTTCGCCATCGGCGAGCGTGACGGTCACCGAATCGTCAGCGATATCGATCACGTCGGCAAACGAGCTGAAGCGCGTGATGTTGCCCTCAGCGGCGATCGCAGCCTCCAGCACCTCCATCAGCGCTTTGTTCGGGAAATTGTAGCCGAAGGCCTCAAGATCGAGTTCAACGGAACGGAAGGTGGTGATCGGTGCCCGCAACAGTCGATTCGTGCCGTCGATGATCCGCATCGTCGAAAGCGGAGCAGCCGCCGGGCGCAGCTTTTCCCAAAGCGTCAATCTGTCGAGGAAACGGATCGACTGATCCATAAGGGCGGTCGTGCGCCTGTCCTGGCTTGGTGACGGCGGCGCAACAAGAGCCACGTTGCGTCCGCCGCGAGCCAAGGCAATAGCGGCGATCATGCCGGCAAGGCCACCACCGATCACCGCGATTTCAAAAGTCTTCATTGCACCGTTCCGTCAATTCTCTGACGGCGATCCGGTGCTTACGCGGCCGGCTTCGCCTGACGGCGCCAACTATAGCCCTTGCCGGCCTCCGCGTCACGCACAGCCGGTTGATAATGATGCGGAATCCCCGGCAGGCGATGCTCCGTGAGACGCTTTATCGCAGTCTCGTTGGTGACAGCGAAGCTGTCGATGCCGACACGCTGCATCAGCGGAATCTGGTCGATCAGCACATCACCGACGGCGCGCAGTTCGTTCGTGAACCCAAGGCGCTCGCGCAGCAAGGATGCGTGGCTGAAGGCTCGGCCGTCGTTGAACGCCGGAAAAGCAACAGCGACAATCTCCAGGCGATAGAGGTAGGGCTCGAGCTTGCGAACATCGTCAGCCGGCTTGATCAGCACGCCGAAGCCGACCTCGTTGCTCTCGTCGGCCTTGGCGATCAACTCGTCCAGGGTAAGAAGGGGCTTTTGCCCCTCGCCTGCCTTCACCTCTTCCGTCTCGATCACCCAGGGATCGTTCTCGACGAAGCCTGTTTCTCTCCAGATCTTGGTCATCGTCCTCTCCTTACGCCGCTTCCGCTGCCGAACCATACAGCGCGTCCTTGAACGGCTGCGGACCAACGCGGCGATAGGCATCGAGGAAGATCTCCGACGGATCCTTGCGGATTGCCAGATATGTGTTGACGATCGTTTCGATCGCGTCCGTCACCTTGTCGGGTTCGAAGCCGCGACCGATGATCTCGCCGATCGAAGTATGCTCGTCGCCAGAACCGCCGAGCGTGATCTGGTAGAGTTCCGCGCCCTTCTTTTCGACGCCAAGCAGGCCGATATGACCGACATGGTGATGGCCGCAGGCATTGATGCAGCCGGAGATCTTGATCTTCAGTTCGCCGATTTCAGCCTGACGATCCGGATCGCCGAAGCGCTTCGAAATCTCCTGTGCGACCGGAATGGAACGCGCATTGGCAAGCGCGCAGTAGTCCAGCCCGGGACAGGCAATGATATCGGTGATGAGACCAGCATTGGCTTCGGCGAGACCGATGGCAACCAGACCGCGATATACAGCCTCGAGATCGGCAAGCGCCACATGCGGCAGGATCAGATTCTGCTCGTGGCTGACGCGGATTTCATCGAAGGCATATTCCTCGGCGATATCGGCAACCGCATCCATCTGGCTATCCGAAGAATCGCCCGGAATGCCACCGATCGGCTTCAGCGAGATCGTCACCATGCCGTAGTCTGGATTCTTGTGCGGTTGTACGTTCTGCTGCACCCAACGTGCGAATGCCGGATCAGCCTTCTTCCAGCGGGCAAGGTTTTCCCAGCCTTCGGCGCGCTCAGGCAGAGCCGGCGGCGCGAAGTAGGCGGTGATGGCCTCGACGTCAGCCTCCGGCAGCTTCAGTTCGGTGTCCTTGAGTTCCGCGAACTCGGCCTCGACCTGACGCGCTAGTTCCTCCGCGCCCGTTTCGTGAACGAGGATCTTGATGCGGGCCTTGTACTTGTTGTCGCGACGGCCATGCAGGTTATACACGCGCATGATCGCGGTCGTGTAGGACAGCAGGTCTTCTTCCGGCAGGAAGTCGCGGATCAGCTTGGCGATCATCGGTGTGCGACCCTGGCCGCCGCCGACATATACCGCAAACCCGATTTCACCCTTCTCGTTCTTTTTCAGATGCAGGCCGATGTCGTGGACCTGGATCGCAGCGCGGTCACGCTCGGCGCCGGTGACGGCGATCTTGAACTTGCGCGGCAGGAACGAGAATTCCGGATGCACCGAGGACCACTGGCGCAGAATCTCGGCGTATGGACGCGGATCCGCAACCTCATCCGCGGCAGCGCCGGCGAAATGGTCAGCCGTGACGTTACGGATACAGTTACCCGAGGTCTGCATCGCGTGCATTTCGACGGTTGCAAGCTCCGCCAGAACATCCGGCATGTCCGAAAGCTTCGGCCAGTTGAACTGCAGGTTCTGGCGGGTCGTGAAATGGCCATAGCCACGGTCGTACTTGCGGGCGATATGAGCAAGCATACGCATCTGGCGCGAGCTCAGTGTGCCGTAGGGAATGGCGATGCGCAGCATGTAGGCGTGAAGCTGCAGATAGACGCCGTTCATCAGGCGCAGCGGCTTGAAAGCATCCTCGGCGAGCTCGCCGGAAAGGCGGCGCTGCACCTGGTCGCGAAACTGCTCGACGCGCTCGGCGACAAAAGCGTGGTCAAATTCGTCGTAACGATACATCTGCTTCCTCAGACTGCAATGAATGCGGGGTCGGCAGGCTTGTAGCCCGGCGCGTATTCCATGGTCGGACCCTGGGCACGAATGCGCTCACGAAGGCGCAACGGCCAGAGCACGCCATCGGTTTCCTGAACCTCGACAACGGCGACATCCACCACTTGGTTGTCGGCATAGGACTTCTTGCCGATCGCTTCCAACGCCACGACGGCCTCGGCATGGCGAGCGACAAGCGCCTCCTGCAGGGAGGTGACCCATTCGCCGTTGGCGTTCAGCCAGACTGCGACGCCATCCGTCAGCCGGTTGGCGGTCAGCACCTTGTCTACCATGTTCAGCTCCTTGCAAATTCCTCGGACCGGGCGCGTTCGCGCACAAGCGGTTCCGACAGCTCGAAATTGGCGCCTGCGACAGCATCGCCGATAATCACCATGACCGGTCCGGTCAACTCGTCACGATGCTGCAGGTCGGGAAGATCCCGCAGAATACCGTGCAACAACCGGCGATCGGAACGGCTGGCATTCTCGATGACGGCAACAGTCGTTTCCGCGGGCAGGCCTGCCTGCATCAAACGTGCGGCCACTGATGCAGCAACCGTGCGGCCCATGTAGACGGCGATCGTCGCGCCTGACACAGCAAGGCTTGCCCAATCCGGCAAGACATCGCCTGTCAGATCGTGGCCGGTCGTGAAGACCAGCGAAGAGGCAACGCCGCGCAGCGTCAGCGGCAGCTCGAAATCGGCGGCCGCGGCAAAGGCCGAGGTGATACCAGGCACGACTTCATACGAAATACCCGCCATTCGCAGCGCCGCCATTTCCTCGCCTGCCCGGCCATAGACAAGCGGATCGCCAGACTTCAGGCGAACCACGCGCTTGCCTTCGCGACCGAGGTGCACGAGTAGATCATTGATCTCTTCCTGCGACTTCGAATGGCATCCCTTGCGTTTGCCGACCGACAGTCGCTCGGCGTCACGACGGCCCATGTCTACAATTTCCTGGGGCACCAGCGCATCATAGACAATCACATCCGCTTCCATCATCACGCGCTGGGCGCGCAGCGTCAGCAGATCAACAGCACCCGGACCAGCGCCGACAAGCCAGACATGACCTTCGATCTTTTCCGCCGCTTGCAGCAGACCGTTGGCCACGCGCCGCGCCTGCGGCAGATTTTCGTTGGCAACAGCATCGGCAACTGCACCGGAGAAGAACCGACGCCAGAACAGGCGGCGCGCCGCCCCCTTCGGCACGAGATGTTCGGCGGCCTTGCGATAGCTGACCGCAAGATCCGCGAGACGACCGAGCGATGGCGCAAGCAACTGGTCGATCTGCGCGCGGATCATCTGTGCGAGCACCGGTCCAGCGCCTTCCGTGCCGATCGCGACAGCTACCGGTGCGCGGTTGACAAGAGCGGGCGTGAAGAAATCGCAATAATCGGGCTGATCGACCGCGTTGGCGGGGACCTTCTCGGCACGCGCCGCCCCGACGATGGCGCGATCCTGCGCCGAGTCGCCGGTCGCCGCAAAGACGAGCGTTGCCCCACGGACCTGCTCGACGGCAAAAGCTGCACGCACCGTCTCGATCCGATTGGCGACCAGGTAAGCATGGTAATCGGCCTCAGGACGATCGGCATAAGCCACCACCCTCGCCTGCGTGTTCAGGAGCAGACGAACCTTGGCAAAGGCCTCGTCGCCATTGCCAAAAACGGCCGCGATCTTGCCTTCAACACGGAAGAAAGCAGGAAATACCGACAGTTGATCAGTCTTGAGAGGCATCGTCAATCCATTTCGAGGTTGCCGGAATATGCACTCTCTGCCCAGGCAAATGAAGAAACAGAAATTCCAAAGCCGGCACAGGCACGTATTCTTTTACTCGGGCTCCCGATGATTTGAGTAAAAGTCACCGGTGCGGCCCTCCGAGCACACTCGAGCCTCTCGCAGCGCAGCAGAAAGCCTGTGACAAATCGGGTGCCTCGACCTTATCGGTATTTGCCTCCACTCCCGCTGGCGGTAAGGTGCGGCCTTCAAGGAGAAAGCCATGTCCGACAAGACCATCGCCGCCCGCCTGCTCAACGTTATGGAACAGGACATTCTGCCTATGACTGAACGTGGGGTTGCCGCCGGCAACAAGGTCTTCGGCGCTGCGATCCTACGCAAGTCCGACCTCTCGCTTGTCGTTGCAGAGACCAATAATGAGCTCGAAAACCCGCTCTGGCATGGCGAGGTGCACACACTGAAGCGCTTCTACGAGCTGGGTGAGAAACCAGCCACGAAGGACCTGGTCTTTCTGTCGACGCACGAACCCTGCACCATGTGCATGTCGGCCATCACCTGGGCGGGATTCGACAATTTCTACTATTTCTTCAGCCATGAAGATTCGCGCGACGCCTTCGCCATTCCGCACGACCTGAAGATCCTCAAGGAAGTCTTCGGTCTGGAACCGGGCGGCTATCGACGCAGCAACGCGTTCTGGAACAGTTTCGCGATTGCCGATCTTGTCGAGACCGAGGATGACCGTCAGAAAGCCGAGTTGAAGGCGCAGACAGCACGCATCAAGGCGCGCTACGACGCACTCTCCGACAGCTATCAGGCATCCAAGAGCGACAACGACATTCCGCTGAATTGAGTGACCATGGAAGCCTCCAAAGACATTTCTCGCCTGATCGAGATCATGGCCGCGCTGCGCAATACGGAAACCGGTTGCCCTTGGGACATCGTCCAGACCTTTGAGACGATCAAGCCCTACACGATCGAGGAGGCGTATGAAGTCTCCGACGCGATCGAGCGCAACGACATGGACGACCTCTGCGACGAGTTGGGCGACCTGCTGCTGCAGGTCGTGTTCCATGCGCGCATGGCGGAGGAAGCCGGCGAATTCTCCTTCGGCGATGTCGTCGAGGCAATCACCCGCAAGATGATCCGCCGCCATCCGCATGTCTTCGCCCGCTCCGATGCCGACACGCCAGATGCCGTCAAGAAACAGTGGGATGACATCAAGCAGGCAGAAAAGCGCGAACGAGCCGAACGGCGAGCCAAGCGCGGGGTCAACGAGGACTTCAAGGCTGGCTTCCTCGGATCGGTCCAGCGGAGCTTCCCTGCCCTGACCGAAGCGTTGAAGCTGCAAGAGCGCGCAGCGAAGGTGGGGTTCGACTGGTCCGCTCCCGAACCGATCCTCGACAAGATCGAGGAAGAAATCGGCGAACTGCGGGTTGCGCTGGCAGAAGGCGATCAGGCGAAGGTCACCGACGAGCTTGGCGACCTCATCTTCGCGGTCGTCAATATCGGTCGGCATGTCAACGCCGATCCGGAACAGGCGCTTCGCGGAACAAACACAAAATTCAGACGCCGTTTCAATCACATCGAGACAGTTCTTGATGCAGAAGGTGAGACTCTGGAAGCAGCGAGCCTGGAGCGGATGGAAGAGATTTGGCAAGCGGCAAAAGCGATCGAGCGACAGCTCGGATAAGGCACCTCGCCTGAACCGCCGCTAGCAGGCGCCACTGTCGGTGTTCGGACAACGGAAGCCAGGACAGAAACGTTCCTAGCGCTCCCAATCTTCCCTGGCTGCCTTCGGCCCGTTGCCCAGGCGACGTTCCAACTCGACAGCCTCGTTCTCCGAGAGGCGTAAGTCGAGCGTGATGGAGCCGTCCTCATTGTCTTCGCGACTGTCGACGATTGCGTGATCGTAGAGCCAAGGCAGCAGCGCGAGCTTGTCGACCGGCAGGCGCACGGTCGCCTCCGTCAGCACGCCGGAGAGCCTGCGGCTGATCTCGCTCATCAGTGTATCGATGCCCTCGCCCGTGATCGCGGACACAGCAACGACGTTCTCGGCGCCATTGGCCTTTTGCGCGATCGCGTCGTGCGCTTCCGGCTCCAGACGATCGATCTTGTTCCAGATCTCGATGATGCGTTTGTCGCCTTCGGCTTCGTCGATGCCGAGGTCCTTGAGGATACGGAGCACGTCTGCGCTCTGAGCCTGGTTGTCGGCGTCGGACATGTCACGGACATGAAGGATAAGGTCCGCTTCCAGAACCTCTTCCAGCGTGGCGCGAAACGCCGCGACGAGGTGAGTCGGAAGATCCGAAATGAATCCAACGGTGTCGGATAGGATCACCGTGCGGCCATGTGGCAGCTTCATGCGGCGAAGTGTCGGATCGAGCGTCGCAAAGAGCATGTCTTCCGCAAGCACGCCTGCGCCGGTTATACGGTTGAACAGGGTCGATTTGCCAGCGTTCGTATAACCGACCAGCGCCACGATCGGGTGCGGCACCTTCTTGCGCTTGGCCCGGTGGAGTTGGCGGGTACGCACTACCTGCTCCAACTCGCGCTCGAGCTTGATGATACGGTCCTGCAGCAGACGGCGGTCAGCTTCGATCTGGGTTTCACCCGGACCACCCATGAAGCCGCCACCACCGCGCTGACGTTCAAGGTGGGTCCAGCTGCGAACCAGACGACCCTTTTGATAGTTGAGGTGCGCGAGGTCGACCTGCAGCGTGCCTTCCTTGGTGGAAGCGCGACGGCCGAAAATCTCGAGAATGAGGCCGGTACGGTCGATGACCTTGGCGTTCCATTCCTTTTCGAGATTGCGTTGCTGCACCGGCGTCAGCGGATGATCGACGATAATGAGACCTGAGTCGTTCGCATCCAGCGCCGCCTTGATCTCTTCGATCTTGCCAGTGCCCATCAGCGTGGCCGGACGCGGATCGTTCACCGGAACGATGGCGCCGTGAACAACATCGAGATCAATCGCCTCGGCGAGGCCTGTCGCCTCTTCGAGGCGACTTTCAGGGGTACGTGTGACCGAGGGGGTGGGAGCAACATCAGCCGCACCGCGCCCTCGACGCGCCTGTTTGAGGACAGGCACGATAACGGTCGCACGCATGTCATCCCGGTGCTTGGCTGCTTCCGGGATGATCGAATCGTTCTTGGTATCACGTGTCGAGATAATTGCAGGTCCTGTTAGGAAGCAGCTTCTTCGCTCTCAAACATCTGCATCGGCTGGCCGGGCATAATGGTCGAGATTGCGTGCTTATACACAAGTTGCGAATGGCCGTCACGGCGAAGCAGGACACAGAAGTTGTCGAAGGACGTTACTACGCCCGTCAGCTTAACGCCGTTTATCAGAAAAATTGTCAGTGAAATCTTTTGCTTGCGAACAGTATTGAGAAATAAGTCCTGCAGATTCTGAGAACGTTCCGCCATCGCGCCGCTTCTTTCTTTATTGCCGGCTTCGTTGTGCCGGTGAAATACTAATCAACCTCGCCTGCAGGCAGCTGACAACCCTCATCCCCTCTGCCCAGAAAGCCTTGGTATCAAATCGCAATCTTTTCCGCAACGTCGAAAAAGGCTTCCCTAATTTTCTGCGAGATACTGCCCGGATGACCGTTCGCAATCGGCTGACCGTCGATGGAGACAACAGGAAAGCAGATGCTCGTTGCAGCCGTAATGAAGACTTCGCGCGCTGCGAGCATCTCGGCGACCGAGAACTTCCGCTCTTCGATCGTCAGTCCCAATTTGGCGCCGACATCGATCAGCGTCGTGCGGGTAATGCCTCGCAGAATGCCATGCTCTGCCGGGCGCGTGATCAGCGTACCGTCTCGGTCAACCATCCAGACGTTGGTGGCAGCGCCCTCCTTCACCAAACCCTCGGCGTCGACATAGATCGCCTCTTGCGCCCCGGCTTCCTTTGCCTGTTGCCGTGCCAGTGCGTTCGGCAGCAAGCCGACCGATTTGATATCGACGCGGTCCCATCGGTTATCAGGGACCGTAATTGCCTTGATGCCGGTCGCGTTCTTCTTCGCAATAACAGAAGGGTCAGTGCTCTTGGCGGTGATCACAAGTGAAGGCGGCGTTCCCTCCGCAGGAAACACGTGATCGCGCCGCGCCACACCACGCGTGACCTGCATGTAGAAGAGGCCATTGCGGACCCGATTGCGGCGCAATGTTTCGCGAATCACGCCAGTCAGGGCGGCTCTGCTCATTGGCCAGGCGATTCGAAGTTCGCCGAGTGATCGGTCCAGCCGGTTCAGATGGCGCGTGAGGTCGACGATATATCCATGCCTGATCTCACAGACCTCGTAAACGCCATCCGCGAACTGATAGCCGCGGTCCTCGATATGGACCATCGCGTTCGAGTGATTGACATAGCGGCCGTTCACATAGGCTATTCGGGGCATGGAGAACCTGCTTGTGGGGGAATAAGCGGGAGGCGGTGGACGGCGCTATGGCGCCGCCCGGTATCAGACGCCAAGCGACTTGAGCTTGCGGTGCAATGCCGAGCGCTCCATGCCGACGAACTCGGCTGTACGCGAGATGTTACCGCCAAAGCGGTTGATCTGTGCGATCAGGTAGTCCTTCTCGAACATTTCGCGCGCTTCGCGAAGCGGCAGCGTCATGATGTGGTAGTCGTTCTTGGCCGAGACCTTGGGCAGCATGTCGCCGAGATCGGTCGGCAGCATTTCGGCCGTGATCGGCGCGTCCGGACCGTCAGAACGCGCGAGGATCATCAGCCGCTCAATGTTGTTGCGCAGCTGACGGATATTGCCCGGCCAATCATGCGCCTGCAGCACGGCCATCGCATCGTCGCCGATGCGGCGCGGACGTATCCCAGCCTGCTCGGAAATCTGCCGCATCAGCTGATCGACCAGGAACGGGATGTCCTCGCGGCGTTCTGCCAATGCCGGCACGCGCACGGGTACGACGGCAAGACGATGATAGAGATCCTCACGGAACCAACCCTCGGCGATGCGGCTTTCCAGGTTGTAGGCCGTCGACGAAACGATGCGCACATCGACCTTCACCCGCTTGGAGCCGCCGACGCGCTCGAACTGCTGGTCCACGAGAACACGCAGGATCTTGTTTTGCGTCTCACGCGGCATTTCGCCGACTTCGTCGAGGTAAAGAATGCCTCGGTGCGCTTCCTCCAACGCGCCGATCTTGCGCGCCTGGCCGGGTCCACCTTCAGTTCCGAACAGAGCGATCTCCATCCGGTCAGGCGTGATGTTCGCCGCATTCAACGCCACGAAGGGGCCGTTCGCACGCGTCGACTTCTTGTGGATCATGCGCGCGACCAACTCCTTGCCGGAGCCTGACGAACCAAAGATCATGATGCGGCTATTGGTCGGCGAGACCTTTTCGATCGTCTGACGCAGCTGCGAGACGGCAACGGACGTGCCGATGAGTTCGACCGGGTCGCCGGCCTTGCGCTTGAGTTCGGAGACTTCCCGCTTCAGCTTCGAGTTCTCGAGCGCCCGCTCCGCGATCAGAATCAGCCGGTCGGCCTTGAACGGCTTCTCAATGAAATCGAAGGCGCCTCGCTTGATGGCGGAAACCGCCGTCTCGATGTTTCCGTGGCCGGAAATCATAACGACGGGAATATCCGGATGGCGCGTCTTGATTTCGTCCAGCAGCGAGAGCCCATCGAGCTTGCTGCCCTGCATCCAGATGTCAAGGAAGATCAGCCGCGGCGCACGATCGGAGATCGCAGCCAACGCACTGTCGCTGTCATGCGCCGTGCGGGTCTCGTGTCCTTCATCAGAAAGGATACCGGAGACGATCTCGCGGATGTCGTGCTCGTCATCGACGACCAGAATATCAGAGGCCATAAACACTTTCCTTGTCACTTGCGGCCGGGGCGGAAGGCGTAGCTTCCAAACGTGGCAGATGCACGCGGATCATGGCCCCTCGCCCCTGGTCGAAATCGGCGGGCGCATCATGCAGTTCGAGCTGCCCACCATGTTCTTCAATAATCTTCTTGACGATTGCCAAGCCGAGGCCGGTGCCCTTCTCGCGCATCGTCATGTAGGGTTCCAGAATGCTGTGGCGGTTCTCCACGGGGAGCCCCCGTCCGTTGTCGATCACGTCGACGGTAAAGCGGTCGCGTACCGGATCGAGCGAAGCTCGAACGAGGATCTTGCGCTCGTCGCGCTCGCCGCTCGGCACGGCCTCGATTGCCTCGACAGCATTCTTGATTAGGTTACCGAACGCTTGACCGAGCATGCGGCTGTCGAACTGCCCCTCCAGCGGCTGGTCACCCAGTTCCTGTTGGAAAGCAACATGGCTGTTGCCCATCTCTCGCAGGAACACCGCATCATGCAGGATCTTGCGAAGATCGCTCGGTTCCTTGATCGGCTTCGGCATCCGGGCAAATGACGAGAACTCATCGACCATGCGACCGATGTCTCCGACCTGCCGGATGATCGTTTCGGTGCACTGGTCGAAGACGCTGCGATCATCCTGATTGATCTGTTTGCCGTAGCGGCGCTGAATGCGCTCTGCCGACAGCTGGATGGGCGTCAACGGGTTCTTGATCTCATGGGCAATACGGCGGGCGACGTCGCCCCATGCGGTCGAGCGCTGGGCGATCACGAGGTCAGTGATGTCATCAAGCGTGATCACGTAGGATTCGCTCATGTCGCGGACTTCCTCGCGCGTGACCTGCACGCTGAGAGTCCGCACGGTCCCTGCCCGGACAAGGGCGATCTGCTTGCGGAAATCGCCACGATAACGGGAGGCCGCTTCCGTCAGCACCTGATCGACTTCAGGCGCGATCTCGGAGAGCTGCTTGCCCAGCATCTCGGATGCCGGCAGTGCCATCAGCGCTTCGGCCGAGCTGTTGACGATCGTCACCCTACGGTCTTGCTCAACGCCGATCACCGAGGCCGTGACGCCAGAGAGAACCGCCTCTATGAAGCGTCGGCGATCGTCCACTTCGTCCTTGGCCTCGAGGATTTCGTCGCGTTGCGTGCGAATTTCCGAAATCATCTTGTTGAAGGTTCGCGAGAGGCTCGCGACATCGCCATCCACCGCGTGCACCGGAACGACGATATCCATATTGCCCGATGCCACGCTGTCCGCCGCTGTAATCAGCAGCCGGATCGGCCGCACGATGCGGTCGGCAACGGCGATAGCCGTCCAGATCGCAGCCAGTAGAACGATCAGGGCAAAGCCGATGTAGAGAACGGCGAAGGCGATCTGCAGCGAGAAGCGGCCAGCCTCCATGGACTTATATTCTGTAGCGTTCTCCTCCATCAGACGCATGGCGCCCATGACCTTCGGGTCCACCGCGCGAACCGTGTAGAGGAACGCGCCGTCGATCGCTTCAAGCTTGATGATCGCGCCTACCAGGTTGGTGATACCGGGCGGGATCAAGGTCGGTTGGCCGGCGGCAGCCTTGTTCAATGCATCTTGCGGAATTGCCGGCAAGGGCTTCTCGGTCTTGATATCGGCTTGCACGATAACCGAGCCATCCGGCTGGACGAGGAAAGCGCCCAGAAGACCACGTCCGCGTGCCTGCCTTGTCATCAGATCGGAAAAGCCTGTCCGATCGAGATTGAACAGGGCTCGATTGCGTTCGAGATCATTCGCCATCGAAATGGTCTGGCCCTGCAGGTAGCTCGCATTCTCCATCATGTAGGCCTGCCCGATATTGCGAGAGGAACTGACGATGGATTGCGTGCGAAGTGCGAACCACCGGTCGAGACCGGCATTCAGCGTAATACTGGCGAAGATGGCGACAAGGATCGCCGGCGTGATCGCGACGATCGAGAAAAGTACGACGATGCGGATGTGTAGCCGCGCTGCCGCGCGACCGCGCTTGCGTGCCTTGAACAGCCGCGAAACCTCGCGCGCGATGAGCGCCATGAGGCCGAGAACGAAGAACGAGTTTACGACGACCGACGTGACGACGACGTGATAGCTCGGCGCGATCGGTGTAAGCCCGAGCAGGACAAACAGAGTCAGAGTGGCGCACAGCAGGGCACCGCCAGCCAGAATCAATCCAGGCAGGGCAAACAGCGCTCGGCGATCGGTCACAGCTGTGACAGCTTCGCCTTCCGCCGCTGGCGGCATTGCATCCTGCTCCATTCGCTTAATTCTCCTGGCGGCAGGCAATCGCCTCCGCCGCTCCCCGCGGACCGGGGCAAAAGCCGCCAGCCTGCCATATCGACGCAACGGCGAATACCGTCAGGTCTACAGACAGCAGCGAAACCACGAACCCCATGCGTGACTTCTAAGCAACGCAATGTGGCGAAAATGCAACGTGCCCAGTCACATTGTCAAGCGGTGCGGGAGCTCCTGTACACGGATACTCCAAGCTCGCGGATCTTCTTGCGCAGCGTATTGCGGTTGAGACCCAACAGGTCGGCCGCCTTGATCTGATTGCCGCGCGTCGCTGTAAGTGCAGCCAGAATCAGCGGATACTCCATTTCGGTCAATATGCGATCGTAAAGCCCTGGGGGCGGCAGGCCATCGCCGAATCCTGCGAAGTATGTTCGCATATTTTCCTCGACAGCCTGAGCGATCGTCATGTTGCCGTTGCGGATCGGTCCCTTGTCGATCGGACTGTCGGGCACATCCGATCGAAGCTCGGATTCGATGATTTCGCGCGTAATGACATCCTGTGGATAGAGCGCCATGAGCCGGCGAATGAGATTCTCAAGCTCACGTACGTTGCCGGGCCAGGCGTAGGCTTTCATCAGGTCGAGCGCTTCCTGATCGAACCGCTTCGAACCGAGTCCTTCCTTCTCCGCCTGCTGGACGAAGTGGCGGACCAGATCCGGAATATCCTCAGCACGGTCACGCAACGGCGGCAAGCGCAGCGGAACGACATTCAGGCGATAATAAAGGTCTTCACGGAACAGGCCCTGATTGATCGCCTGCTTGAGGTCTTTGTTGGTGGCAGCGACGATACGCACGTCGGTACGGATCGGCGTCCGGCCGCCAACGGTCGTGTATTCGCCCTGCTGCAGCACGCGCAGGAGGCGCGTCTGCGCGTCCATCGGCATGTCACCGATTTCGTCGAGAAACAGCGTACCGCCCTCAGCTTGTTCAAAACGGCCGGTGGAGCGTGTCTGAGCGCCGGTGAACGCGCCCTTCTCGTGACCAAACAACTCGGACTCGATCAGGTCGCGCGGGATCGCAGCCATATTGATCGCGACGAAGGGTCCGTTGCGACGCTTGCCATAGTCGTGCAGCGCCCGCGCCACCAGCTCCTTGCCGGTGCCGGACTCGCCGGTGATCATGAGCGTCAGATCAGTCTGCATCAGACGTGCGAGAACGCGGTAGATTTCCTGCATCGCCGCCGAACGGCCAACGAGCGGCATGCCATCCTGCATGTCCTCGTCGAGCTTGGCAGGCTTGCGCTTCGGCTCGGCCAGCGCCCGACCGATGATGCCGATCAGTTCGGTCAGGTCAAACGGCTTCGGCAGATAATCATAGGCACCTTTCTCCGAGGCTTTGATCGCCGTCATGAAGGTGTTCTGCGCGCTCATCACGAGCACGGGCAAATCCGGGCGTGCTTTCTTGATGCGCGGCAACAGGTCGAACGCATTTTCGTCGGGCATCACGACATCGGTTACGACAAGATCGCCCTCGCCCGCCGACACCCAACGCCAGAGCGTTGCTGCGTTGGAGGTAATGCGCACGTCATAGCCGGCGCGGCTCAGAGCCTGATTAAGCACGGTACGAATTGCCGCATCATCATCCGCGACGAGGATCGTTGCTGTCATCGAGTAGGTCCTGTGGGAGTTGTGGTCGTTGCGTCTTCCATCGATGCGTCCTTGGAGGCCGGCATCAAGACGCGGAATGTTGTGCGGTTGTTCTGACTGTCGCATTCGATTATGCCGCCATGGTCACCGATAATCTTGGCGACCAGCGCCAGGCCGAGGCCGCTGCCGTTCGTCTTTGTAGTGATGAACGGATCGAACAGATGCGGCAGAAGATCCGCCGGAACGCCTGGCCCGTTGTCCTGAACGCAGAATTCGAGCGGCAGCGAAATCTTCTCGCGCGTTCCCGCGACCGACAAGCGAATGCCCGAGCGGTAAGCGGTCGTCAGAACGATTTCGCCATCCGGGCGATCGCCAATAGCTTCCGCTGCATTCTTCACCAGATTGAGGAACACCTGAACAAGCTGATCGCGGTTCGCGTAGACCGACGGCAAAGAAGGATCGTAATTCTCGGTAATGCGCAGGTGCCGCGCGAAACCGGCTTTCGCCACAGCCTTCACGTGATCAAGCACCGAGTGGATATTGACGGGAACACGGTCGACGGGCCGCTCATCCGAGAAGACCTCCATCCGGTCCACCAGCGACACGATCCGATCCGTTTCGTCGCAGATCAGCCGCGTCAAAGCCCGGTCGTCGTCGACAACCGATTGCTCCAGCAACTGTGCCGCACCGCGAATACCTGAAAGCGGATTCTTGATCTCATGCGCCAGCATGGAGGCAAGACCTGTAACCGAGCGGGCGGCCGCGCGATGTGTCAGCTGGCGGTCAATCTTGTCCGCCATCGACCGCTCCTGGAAGACAATCACGACGGAGCCCGGATCGCTGACCACAGGCGCAACGTACAAATCGACGAGCTTGTCCTGTCCGAGACGCGGCGAACTCAGGTCGACGCGATATTCGTTGATTGGCGCCCGCCTTTCGCGAACCTGATCGATCAAGGCCAGCAACGGGCTGCCGAACGGGATGAAGGTCGAGATCTTGTACCGCGCAAGATGGGCTGCGCTGGCACCAAAAAAGGCCTCGGCCTCCCAATTGGCGAAGGCGATGAGGCCAGCCTCATTCACCATTACGACAGGATTCTGGATCGCGTTGAGCACAGCGGTCGCAACGGCGCTACCGCCGCTGTCGACGGACGATGGCACGTCATTCGTCATGCAGCCTCCCGGGTCTGCGTATCCGACGCCGCAGCCATCAAAGCATCATAAAACCTCGCGGCAACCTCCCCAGCCTCACGCGCGGTCATGACTGCCGCCTTCTCATGCACCGAAATCTGAGGCGCGAAGCGATCGAGATACCAGGCGAGGTGTTTCCTTGCGTGACGGACAGCGACCGCTTCGCCATAGAACTCGAGCATCATGCGGTAGTGTTCGGCGGCAATGTCGGGGATCTCCCATGTCTTGGGCCCAGGGTGACCAGCCAACACGCCTGCATGCCACGGCCTACCCTGACAGCCTCTTCCAATCATGACCGCATCGGCCCCGGATCGACGTAGGATCTCATGGGCGTCTTCAACGCTCTCGACATCGCCGTTTGCCACCAGCGGGACAGTGACGGCATCTCGCACGGCCCGGATTGCATCCCAGTCGGCACGCCCCTCATAAAATTGCATACGAGTGCGACCATGGATCGTAATCAGCTGGACGCCGGCCTCCTCGGCGCGACGTGCAATCTGAGGCGCGTTGATCGAATTTTCGTCCCAACCGAGCCGCATTTTCAGGGTCACGGGAACGTCAACGGCGTTGACTGTCGCTTCTATCAAACTCAGTGCGTGATCGGGATCGCGCATCAGCGCGGAACCTGAATAGCCGCCCGTAACCTTTTTTGCCGGGCAGCCCATGTTGATGTCGATAATGTCGGCGCCGTGATCGGCCGAGATTTTCGCTGCTTCGGCCATCCAATGCGCTTCACGGCCGGCGAGCTGGACCATATGCGGCTCAAAGCCTGCGCTCTCAAGGCGCGCCCATGATTCGGCCGTGCTGTTCACGAGCTCACGGCTTGCGACCATTTCGGTTACGACAAGCCCGGCGCCATAGCGCCATGCCAACTGCCGGAAAGGCATATCCGTTACGCCGGACATCGGCGCCAGGACAACGCGGTTCCTGACTTCGACCGGTCCGATCCGCAACGGTGCTGCAAGGTCTGTATCTGACAATCTGATTATCTTTCAGGCACGCCAAATGCGTGCACTATTTTTAGACAGGTTTGTATGACTTGCCAAGGGGGCTGCGCGCGAATTGACATTTTTCGGGCAAATGCTGGAATTCCGTGCGCCAAGCCGCTAAGCACCGGCGCAAGATCAGCGCTCTGAGGATTTATGCCGCAAATGCATCAAAAGCAACCAGTAATGGCAGGCATCGTCATCGTAGCTGCCGGGCGTGGCGAGCGCGCGGGCGCATCCGAAGAAGGTCCGAAGCAATATCGCGCAATCGGCGGCAGGCCGGTGATTACCCATACATTGGAGAAATTTGCGAGTTGGCAGCTTGCTCGCCACATCGTCGTAGTGATCCACGCCGATGACGAGGCGCTTTTTGCCAAGGCAGTTGGTCAGCTCACGCAGAGCGCGCAAATCGATGTCGTGCATGGCGGGCCGACAAGGCAACAATCCGTGCTCGCGGGCCTGCGCCATCTAAGCGGCAAGAACCTCTCGCACGTGTTGATCCATGACGCCGTCCGGCCTTTCTTCGACCATGCGCTTCTTGATCGCATCGCTGATCTGCTCTCGGATGGCATACCAGCGGTCCTGCCTGCAATGCCGGTCGCTGATACGTTGAAGCGGGCGGATAGCGACGGAACGGTGCTCGATACCGTTTCCCGCGCTCATCTTTACGCCGCGCAAACACCCCAGTCGTTCGCCTTCGAACCGATCTTGGCGGCTCACGAGAGAGCAGCCGCCGCAGAACTGACGGAGTTCACCGACGATGCGGCCATTGCCGAATGGGCCGGCATGCCGGTACGGATCGTTGAGGGGCTGGCGGACAATGTGAAACTGACAGTCAGACGGGATATCACAATGGCAGACAGCAGGCTTTCAGGACAGGCACTTCCTGACGTGCGGACCGGCAACGGTTATGATGTTCATCAACTGGAGCCTGGCGACGGCGTGACACTCTGCGGTGTGTTCATTCCCCACGACCAAAAGCTGAAGGGCCACTCCGACGCGGACGTGGCGCTGCACGCATTGACGGACGCGCTGCTTGCAACGTGCGGCGCCGGCGATATCGGCGACCATTTCCCACCTTCGGATCCGCAGTGGAAGGGCGCGCCGTCGCGCATCTTCATCGAGCATGCCGCAAAGATCGTACGCGAACGCGGCGGCACCATCATGAATGCCGACGTGTCGCTGATCGCCGAGGCGCCGAAGGTCGGACCGCATCGCGATGAGATGCGCGCCAAGCTGTCGGAGTTTCTCGGCATCACCATCGACCGCTGCTCGGTGAAGGCGACAACGAACGAGAAGATCGGCTTTGTCGGCCGGCGCGAAGGTATTGCCGCGATTGCCACCGCCACCGTCGTCTACCGGAGCGCTTGAAGTGAGCATCTTCCCCGACGACATCATCGCACAGGCAGAGGCAATCATTCGCGACTTCACAGCCGCTGGGTTGATGGTCTCGACGGCCGAATCCTGCACCGGCGGACTGATAGCGGGTGCGCTGACGGAGATTTCGGGATCATCGGCTGTCGTTGACAGGGGATTCGTCACCTATACGAACACCGCCAAGATGGAGATGCTTGGCGTTCAGGAGGAAACGTTGATCCGGTTCGGTGCCGTCTCGGAGGAGACCGCGCGACAGATGGTACACGGCGCCCTCTTCCGGTCCCGCGCTGATATCGCGGTTGCCGTCACGGGCATAGCCGGGCCCGGTGGCGGATCGGCTGAGAAGCCGGTCGGCCTCGTCCACCTTGCCGCGAAGTCACGCAGAGGCGACCTCATTCATCGGAAAATGCTCTACGGCGATATAGGCCGCGACCAGGTCCGCCTCGAGACAGTCAGGACCGCCCTCGGCATGATCAGGGACTTCGCTCAGCCGTAAATCTTCGTCGCCCGCGTTTCGAAGGCTTCCGAGAACATGCGGAAGGCGCGATCGAACATCGAGCCCATCACCGCCCCAAGGATGCGGCTCTTGAACTCGTAGTCGATGAAGAAGTGAACGTTGCTGCCCGTTGCCGTCTCCTCGAAGCGCCAGCGATTGTCGAGGTAGCGGAATGGCCCGTCGATATACTTGACCTCGATAAGCCGTTCGGCCCGGTTCAACAGGACCTGCGTCGTGAAAGTCTCGCGGATCGCCTTGTAGCCGACGGTCATATCGGCAATCAGCAGAACCTTGCCGTCGCGCTCCTTGCGGCTGCGAATGCTCAGCGCCTCACAGAGCGGCAGGAACTGCGGATAGTGCTCGACATCGGCGACGAGGTCGAACATCTGATCGGCGGAATGCGGGACGGGGCGATGCGTTTCGAACTGAGGCATGATCGGCAGTTAAGTGGGAGCGCCGAGAAGATCAAGAAGGTGGTTGACGTCTCGCCGGCTTTTCAGCTGAAAAACCGGCACATCAGGTCCGTGCCTGTCAAGCCCGGCGATCACCATGGGCGCGAACCGCTTCTCGAACGTCCAGATGTAGGTCAGGAACTCCCGGTCCGGTACCCGCTCCAGGCATCCGGGCGCCATGTCCGGTCGTGTCCTGCCGAAATGGAAGAGCGCGCGTTTGCAGATACCCCACAGGCAAAGCCAGCGCGGCATGCGCACCCAGATCACCAGTTGCGCGCGCGGGACGCGAAGATCGAAGGTCGATGGCCCGGTTCCGTCCATGAGCCAACGTTCGCCGTCGACAACCGTGGTGATCAGACGGCGCTCTTCGTCCTTCGCGCGCTTGACCCAACCCGGAAGCCAGAAGAACTCTTTGTCCATCGAGAAGTAAGGTAGATCGAACCTGCTGCTGAGTTTTCGCGACAAGGTGCTCTTGCCGCCGCCGGAGCAGCCGATGACCATGATGCGCTCGGATTGCCGCAGCAGTGCCGCGGCTTTGCCGATATCGTCGATGTAAGCCGGCATCTGGTCGCCTCTGCAAACAAAAAGCCGCGGCAAAATCGCCGCGGCTTTCAGAAAATGCAAGCGCTCGTTGATTATTCCGCTGCGATCAGCAGCTTTTTCTCGCGTGCGGCCTTCAAGCGCGCGAAATCATCGCCGGCATGGTGCGACGAGCGTGTCAGCGGGCTAGAAGCCACCATCAGAAAGCCCTTGGTGTAGGCAACCGTCTCGTAGGACTTGAACTCGTCAGGCGTGACGAAGCTCATGACCTTGTGGTGCTTGCGGGTCGGCTGCAGGTACTGGCCGATCGTCAGGAAGTCGACGTCGGCGGTCCGCAGGTCGTCCATCAACTGCAGCACTTCGTTTCGCTCTTCGCCGAGGCCGACCATGATGCCGGACTTGGTGAACATGGTGGGATCCAGTTCCTTCACGCGCTGCAGCAGGCGGATGGAATGGAAGTAGCGCGCGCCGGGACGAACCGTGAGGTAATTGCCAGCGACTGTTTCCATGTTGTGATTGAAGACGTCGGGCTTGGCGGCAACGACGCGCTCCAGCGCGCCGGGCTTTTTCAGGAAGTCAGGCGTCAGGATCTCGATCGTGGTTCCCGGCGACGCAGCGCGGATCGCCCAGATCACCTTCTCGAAATGCTCGGCGCCACCGTCTTCCAGATCGTCGCGGTCGACCGAGGTGATGACCACGTGGCTGAGGCCCATCTGCTTGACAGCCTTGGCGACGTTCTCGGGCTCGGCCATATCGAGCGCGTTCGGCTTGCCGGTCGAGACATTGCAGAAGGCGCAGGCGCGGGTACAGATCTCGCCCATGATCATGAAGGTCGCGTGCTTCTTGTCCCAGCACTCGCCGATGTTGGGGCAGCCGGCTTCCTCGCAGACGGTGACGAGCTTGTGCTCCTTCACGATCGAGCGGGTTTCGGCGTATCCCTTGGAGGTCGGCGCCTTGACGCGGATCCAATCCGGCTTGCGCATGACCTCGGTGTCGGGCTTATGGGCCTTCTCCGGGTGGCGCACGCGCTTGGCGTCAGGATTGATCGTGTCGAGAATGGTTACCATGGCAGTTCAAATCTCCGCCGCTCCATGCGGCAAAAGCCCTATCTATCGGCGGACGAGCCGCGCGACGAATATCAGCAAGCAGGCACCAAGAAAACCCGTGATGAAGTAGCCGAGCCTGCCGCCGGCCACCTCTATATGAAATTGCGCCAAAATCGCGGTTGAGACGACAGAGCCGACGATACCGAGCACGATGTTGAGCAATATCCCGTAGCGGGCCTCCATCAGCTTACCTGCGAGCCAACCCGCAAAACCGCCGATGATGATCGCTGCGATCCAGCCTACGCCTTCCATCCTGCCGTCGCCCCTTTATGCTATCGCCCTTGCGATCAGAACCACGATGACGGCTCTGACACACCATAAACATGATGATCGCCTTTTACTTTTTCCACCCTCTGCAATGAGGAGGAAACGATCAGGCGTTCAGCACTCGACCGTAAGCATCGAGTACCGCTTCCTTCATGGTTTCAGAAACCGTCGGATGCGGGAAGATGGTGTGCATCAGTTCTTCTTCTGTTGTCTCCAGGTTCATGGCGACGACAAAGCCCTGGATCAACTCGGTGACTTCAGCGCCGACCATGTGGGCGCCGAGCAGCTCGCCGGTCTTCTTGTCGAAGATGACCTTGCAGAGACCCTGATCTTCGCCGAGTGCGATCGCCTTGCCGTTCGCGGCAAAGGAGAAGCGACCGACGCGGATGTCGCGGCCCAATTCCTTGGCCTTGGCTTCGGTCAGGCCAACGGAAGCGACCTGCGGGTTGCAGTAGGTGCAGCCTGGGACCTTGCTCTTGTCGGTGGCATGAACGTTCGGCAGGCCGGCAATCTTCTCGACGCAGACGACGCCTTCGTGCTCGGCCTTGTGGGCGAGCATCGGCGGGCCGGCGACGTCGCCGATGGCGTAGATGCCGGCGACATTCGTCTTGCCGTAGCCGTCGATGACGACGCAGCCGCGATCGGTCTTGACGCCAACGGCCTCAAGACCGAGGTTTTCGATGTTGCCCTGGACGCCGACGGCCGAGATCATGCGGTCGGCGGTGATCTGCTGGACGTTGCCGTCAGCCGTCTCGACATGCGCGGTGAGGCTGTCAGCTGCTTTGTCGACCTTGGTGATCTTGGCGCTGGTGATGATCTTCATGCCGCGCTTTTCAAGCTGCTTGCGGGCGATCGCCGTGACTTCGACGTCCTCGACCGGCATGATCGTCGGCATGACCTCGACAACGGTGACGTCGACGCCCATCGAGCGGTAGAAGCTGGCGAACTCGATACCGATGGCGCCAGAGCCCATGACGATCAGCGACTTCGGCAGGGCCGCCGGCTTCATCGCCTCGAAATAAGTCCAGATCAGCTTGCCATCGGGCTCGATGCCCGGCAGTGCGCGCGGGCGGGCGCCCGTGGCGATGATGATGTGCTTGGCATTGTAAGTGCCCTCGCCCTTGATGTTCTTCGGAACCGGGTTCTGCGGCTCGACGACGGGCTTGGAAGACTTGCCGACGACGATCTCGCCCGGCTTGGTGATCTTGGCTTCGCCCCAGATGACGTCGACCTTGTTCTTCTTCATCAGGAAGCCGACGCCGCCGTTCAGCCGCGCCGAGACGCCGCGCGAGCGGGCGACGACGGCCTTGACGTCGGCAGTCATCTTGCCTTCGAGGACGAGGCCGTAGTCCTTGGCATGGTTGGCGTGGTCGAGAACCTCGGCCGAGCGCAGCAGAGCCTTGGTCGGGATGCAGCCCCAGTTCAGGCAGATGCCACCGAGGTGCTCGCGTTCCACGATCGCGGTCTTGAGGCCCAGCTGGCTGGCGCGCACGGCGGCGACATAGCCCCCGGGTCCGGAGCCGATGATGATGACGTCGTAGTTCTCAGCCATGTTTTCCTGCCTTTGCTATCGGGCGTCGCGGGTGAGAAGCACCCACTCGTGTTTCCTGCCGTTTTCGAAGAAGGCCACGGCATTCGCGCGCGCCGCCTCCGAAAATCCATTCTTCTTGTAAAGCGACAGAGCCGCTTCGTTGTAACCTGCGGTGATCAAGCTGACCGGGGCGCTTGCCGCCCGCTCAATCTGATCTTTCAAAAGCCGTCGACCGATCCCGATGCCACGCAGATGGCTGTAGACACCGAGCGTTCCGATAAACCAGCTTCCCACCACCATCTTCTGCAGATCGATGACCGGCCTCAACGCCGGACGATCCGCCTCAATATTCCGTATGCCTTCGTCGAGACCGTAGCCGATCGCGGCTCCCGCGATCTCGCCATAGGCTTCGGCAATCACCGCATCGCTCCAGTTGCCCCGCCCCTGGTCGCCACGCAACTTCTGCCGCCCTCGCTCCATCGGCGTATCGCCGCCGCCGTTTCCAAGCTCCGAGAGCCATAGCCAGGAGGCAAAACCATGCGACGCGATATCCGTGAGTAGAGCCAGCTCCGTCGCATCCTCCCGCGTCGCGGAACGAAGCGAAACGAAGGATCCCATGCTCAAAGCCCCAGCATCATCCGTACAGTTGATTCCATGCCGCGCCCAAGAGCGCGGGTATTGTCCGCATCGAGGTGAATGCCATCGACCGGCGTCGTCTTCGCCACCGAATTGCCATCAAAGAAGCCGCAGCCGAGTTCGTCCGCGAGATCACGATAGAGGGTCGGAAGTTTTGCCGACTCCTCAATGGCACCGACGAACGACGCCGCAAATGGTACGTTCGCCGTCTCGCGGACCTTCGGCGGCGCGACGATCAAAATGTCCGGCCCATCGAACTCGAAGGGCCAGGCATGGTTTCGGATCAGACGCACCAGCCGCGCAATGCCCTGGCAGGCGGCAAAGGCCGAGCCCGCCACGACAGGCTTCATGTCGTTGGTGCCAAGCAGCAGAATGACGAGATCAAGCGGCGCATGCGTCTGCAGGATCGTCGGCAGGATGCGTGCGCCGTTCCGGTCGCAGTCGGCGAGGTGGTCGTCGAAGGCGGTGGTCCGCCCGTTCAATCCTTCAGCAATGATCCTGACATCGTTGCCAAGTGCCGCCTGAAGCGCGCTTGGCCAACGATCCTTGTAGGCATGACGTCCGATCGTGTCGGCGTCGTAGCCCCAGGTCAGCGAGTCACCATAGCAAAGAACGGTCTTCGTCATTTCCGCCTCCGCTCCGGTTTCAGACGAGCATGCCCATCGGATTTTCGATGTAGCCCTTGAACGCCTGCAGCAGCTCCGCGCCGAGCGCGCCGTCGACGCAGCGATGGTCGGTCGACAGCGTGACGGTCATCACAGTTGCGACGGCCAGCTGACCATTCTTGACAACCGGGCGCTGCTCGCCTGCACCGACCGCGAGGATCGTTGCATGCGGTGGGTTTATGACGGCTGCGAACTGCTTCACGCCCATCATGCCCATGTTGGAGACCGACGATGTACCACCCTGGTATTCTTCAGGCTTCAGCTTGCGGTCCTTGGCGCGCTTGCCGAGGTCGCGCATCTCGTTGGAGATCGCCGACAAGGTCTTCTCCTCGGCCTTGCGGACGATCGGGGTGATCAGGCCACCAGGGATCGAGACGGCAACGCCGACATCGGCGTGCTTGTGCTTGACCATGTTGCTTTCGGTCCAGGAGACGTTCGCATCCGGAACATCGCGCAGCGCCAGCGCCAGGGCCTTGATGACCATGTCGTTGACCGACAGCTTGTAGGCCGGTGCGCCATCCTTGCGGGGCGCCGCGTCGTTGAGCTGCGCACGCAGAGACATCAGCGCATCGAGCTCGCAATCGACGGTGACGTAGAAGTGCGGCACGGTCTGCTTGGATTCGACCAGGCGCTTGGCGATGACCTTGCGCATGCCGTCATGCGGCACGAGTTCGTAGGAACCTGGCTCGAAGAGCTTGAGAACGGCATCGTCAGAAGCGGGTTTCGCCACAGGGGCCGGAGCCTGAGCTGCGGCCTGTGGCGCAGCTGCAGCCGGAGCTGCCTTGGCACCACCACCGGCAACGGCGGCTTCTACGTCGACTTTGACCACGCGGCCGTGCGGACCAGAGCCCGCAATCGCGGACAGGTCGATTCCGGCTTCCTTGGCCAGCCGGCGTGCGAGCGGCGACGAGAATGTGCGATTGCCACCCGCCGGCGCGGCTGCAGGTGCCGCGGCCGGAACCGGTGCGGCGGCAGCCGGAGCCGGTGCTGCCGATGCTACTTCTGCCTTCGGGGCTTCAGCAGCCTTTGGCGCCGGGGCGGGAGAGCCTGCACCGCTTGCAGCGGCGGATACATCCTCACCATCGGCAGCAAGCACCGCGATCAGGGCAT
This sequence comes from Rhizobium cauense, assembly GCF_019511525.1. Taxonomy (GTDB): domain Bacteria; phylum Pseudomonadota; class Alphaproteobacteria; order Rhizobiales; family Rhizobiaceae; genus Rhizobium; species Rhizobium cauense. Next base: position 63,257 of record NZ_JAEUAT010000021.1, read on the forward strand.
TGACCTTTACGCCTTCGGTGCCCGCAGGAACGACGATCTTGGCAACAGTGCCTTCATCGACGGCTTCGACTTCCATCGTCGCCTTGTCGGTTTCGATTTCCGCAATGATGTCGCCCGACTTGACCGTGTCGCCTTCCTTGACGAGCCACTTGGCCAGATTGCCTTCTTCCATCGTCGGAGAGAGGGCAGGCATCGTGATGTTGATAGGCATCGAAATACCCTCCCCTTGTTACTTGTAGCAAACAGCCTTCACGGCATCGACGACTTCGGCGACGCTCGGCAGTGCGAGCTTCTCGAGATTGGCGGCGTAGGGCATCGGAACGTCCTTGCCGGCGATCGTGAGAACCGGCGCATCGAGGTAGTCGAAGGCCTGCTGCATGACGCGAGTGGCGATTTCGGTGCCGACCGAGTTCTGCGGATAGCCTTCCTCGACGGTAACAAGACGACCGGTCTTCTTGACCGATTCAATCACGGTTGGAAGATCCATCGGGCGCAGCGTGCGCAGGTCGATCAGCTCGGCGTCGATGCCGATCTTCTCGAGCTCGGCAACAGCCTTGGTGGCATAGGTCATGCCGATGCCGAAGGAGACGATCGTGACGTCCTTGCCCGGACGATGGATGCGTGCCTTGCCGATCGGGAGAACGAAATTATCGAGCTTCGGCACGTCGAAGTGCTGGCCGTACAGGATTTCGTTTTCCAGGAAGACAACCGGGTTCGGATCGCGGATGGCGGCCTTGAGCAGGCCCTTGGCATCGGATGCCGTGTAGGGCATGACAACCTTGAGGCCCGGGATCTGGCTGTACCATGCCGAGTAGTCCTGGCTGTGCTGGGCGCCAACGCGAGCTGCGGCACCGTTCGGGCCACGGAACACGATCGGAGCGCCCATCTGGCCGCCGGACATGTAGAGCGTCTTGGCAGCCGAGTTGATGATCTGGTCGATCGCCTGCATGGCGAAGTTGAAGGTCATGAACTCGACGATCGGCTTCAGGCCGGACATCGCCGCGCCTACGCCGACGCCGGCAAAGCCGTGCTCGGTGATCGGGGTGTCGATGACGCGACGCGCGCCAAATTCCTGCAGCAGGCCCTGGGTCACCTTGTAGGCGCCCTGATACTCGGCAACTTCTTCGCCCATGACGAAGACGCTGTCGTCAGCCCGCATTTCTTCGGCCATGGCATCGCGAAGTGCTTCGCGAACAGTCATGGAGACCATTTCCGTACCTGCCGGAATTTCCGGATCGTTCGGCACGGCAGCCTTCGGCTCGGCCGGAACCGGAGCAGCGGCTGCAGCGGGCTTTTCTTCCGCCTGCGGAGCGGCGGCAGGTGCGGGCTGCGCGGCTGGCGCAGCAGAAATATCGGAGGCCGATTCGCCATCCTGCAGCAGGACCGCGATCTTGGCATTGACCTTCACGTTTTCGGTGCCGGCCGGAACCAGCAGCTTGCCGATAACGCCTTCATCGACGGCTTCGACTTCCATCGTCGCCTTGTCGGTTTCGATTTCGGCAATCACGTCGCCAGACTTGACGGTGTCGCCTTCCTGCTTGAGCCACTTGGAAAGCGTGCCTTCTTCCATCGTTGGAGAGAGGGCGGGCATGAGAATATCGATTGGCATGGGTCGTCCCTCCCCGATTAGAGCAGAATGTCAGTGTAGAGCTCGGACGCATCCGGCTCCGGATCGGACTGGGCGAAGTCGGCACTGTCGGCAACGACATCGCGGACATCCTTGTCGATCGCCTTCAGATCGTCTTCCGAAGCCCAACCCTTCTCAACGAGGCGCGCACGCACCTGCTCGATCGGATCCTGCTCGGAGCGCATCTTCTGCACTTCTTCCTTCGTGCGGTACTTCGCCGGGTCGGACATCGAGTGGCCGCGATAGCGGTAGGTCAGCATCTCGAGGATGATCGGCCCCTTGCCGGAGCGGCAATGCTCAAGCGCTTCGTCAGCAGCGGCCTTGACCGCGCGGACATCCATGCCGTCGACCTGAACGCCGGGAATGCCGAAGCCTGAACCACGGAGCGAATAATTCGACTGCGCGGTCGCGCGGGCGGTCGACGTACCCATGGCGTAACGGTTGTTCTCGACGATGTAGATGATCGGCAGCTTCCAGAGAGCAGCCATGTTAAAGCTCTCGTAGACCTGGCCCTGGTTTGCAGCGCCGTCACCGAAGTAGGCCACTGCCACGCTATCATTGCCACGATACTTGTTCGCGAAGGCAAGACCCGTTCCGAGCGAGACCTGCGCACCGACGATGCCGTGACCGCCGTAGAAATGCTTCTCCTTGGAGAACATGTGCATCGAGCCGCCCTTGCCGCGCGAATAACCGCCGCGGCGGCCGGTCAGCTCGGCCATGACGCCACGTGCGCTCATGCCAGTTGCCAGCATATGGCCGTGATCGCGATAGGCGGTGATGACCTGATCACCTTCCTTCTGCGCCATCTGCATACCGACGACGACAGCTTCCTGGCCGATATAGAGGTGACAGAAACCGCCAATGAAGCCCATGCCGTAAAGCTGGCCAGCCTTTTCCTCGAAGCGGCGGATCAGCAGCATCTCGCGATAGGCGCTAAGCTCTTGATCGCGCGTGAAATCGGCAACAGGACCACCATTGGATGCCTTGTTTGCCGGCTTTGCGCTAGTTTTACGGCTGGAAACGGTCGCGTTTTTTCGCGGCGCCATTCAACCCTCCCTATGGGTTTGTCGGTTCTTTGGTGGCGCGTACCATAGGGAAGAAATTTGGCCACAGCAATGCCATAAATGCATGGCTCATATTCACCAGTAAGATACTGATAAATAACACTTTATCTCGATTAACTTGATTTCAGTTAATTGGAATAGTGATTGAATATGACGATCTCGTCGGCGCGAGAAACATTCAGCTGAAGACGCGCTTTCTCGTCCAGCATATCCTTGTCCATCGAACCGTCGCTCAGCAGCGCGACCTGCTTTTCAAGATGCTCGCGCTTGCTTTTCAGAACCGCCAACTCCCTCTCGCGTGCTATCCGCTGACGCTCGAAGCCCTCGGTTGCCCGCAGGCCGTAATCGCCATGGATGCAATGATAGCCGAAGTAGGAAAGAAACGCGACCGTCATGGCGGGAACCACGAAACGACCGATCTTTTTCTTCTTGTGATGCTTTGTCCACATACCGCACGCTCGAACGCATTACCTTGATACGCTCAAGACTACAGGGCAGAGATTAACTGTCCGTTGACCATGAAAAATCAGGCACGAAAAAACCCGCGCCCTTGGGGACGCGGGTCCGATTTACTGAAATCAGAGGCGATCAACCGCGGATGATCGAACGGCCGGCATAGCGAGCCTGCGGGCCAAGGCCCTCTTCGATGCGGATCAGCTGGTTGTACTTGGCCAGGCGATCCGAGCGCGACAGCGAGCCCGTCTTGATCTGACCGCAGTTGGTGGCAACTGCGAGGTCAGCGATCGTTGAATCTTCGGTTTCACCGGAACGGTGCGACATGACGGCGGTGTAGGCTGCCTTGTGCGCGGTGTTGACGGCATCGAGCGTTTCCGTCAGCGAGCCGATCTGGTTGACCTTGATAAGGATCGAGTTGGCAACGCCCATCTTGATACCGTCGCGCAGACGAGCCGAGTTGGTGACGAACAAATCGTCGCCAACCAGCTGAACCTTCTTGCCGGCGAGATCGGTCAGCGCCTTCCAGCCGTCCCAATCGTCTTCAGCCATGCCGTCTTCGATCGAGATGATCGGGTACTGAGCTGCAAGCTGAGCAAGGTACTCGGCCATCGCGCCCGGCTCCAGCGTGCGACCTTCGCCTTCGAGCACGTACTTGCCGTCCTTGAAGAATTCGGTCGAAGCGCAATCGAGGCCGAGGCAGATGTCGTCACCAGGCTTGTAACCGGCCTTCTCGATCGACTTCATGATGAAGTCGAGGGCCTCAGGCGCGCTCTTCAGACCAGGCGCAAAGCCACCTTCGTCACCGACGTTGGTGTTGTGACCCTGAGCCGAAAGCTCCTTCTTGAGGACGTGGAAGACTTCCGAACCCATGCGAACGGCTTCGCGGATGGAATCGGCGCCAACCGGAAGGATCATGAATTCCTGGAAATCGATCGGGTTGTCGGCATGCGCGCCGCCGTTGATGATGTTCATCATCGGAACCGGCAGCAGGTGGGCGCTGGCACCGCCGACGTAACGGTAGAGCGGCAAACCGGCAGCCTGGGCAGCAGCCTTTGCAACGGCCAGCGAGACGCCGAGGATGGCGTTGGCGCCGAGGCGGGACTTGTTCGGCGTGCCGTCCAGCTCGATCATGATGTTGTCGATCTGGATCTGGTTTTCGGCATCGATGCCGCCGATCGCGTCGAAGATTTCGGTGTTGGCGGCTTCGACAGCCTTTTCAACGCCCTTGCCGAGATAGCGCTTGCCGCCATCGCGCACTTCGACGGCTTCGTGAGCACCGGTAGAAGCGCCCGACGGCACCGCCGCACGGCCCATGCTGCCGTCTTCGAGATAGACATCGACTTCGACGGTCGGATTGCCACGGCTGTCGAGAATCTCGCGGGCGATAATGTCGGTAATTGCAGTCATCGGTTCTTCCTGCTCGGTGGGTGATAACGTTGGAAGCCTGTTTAATCAAAGGCACGCAAATTACAATGCCACACTGATACGACTTGGCACGTCACGGCCCTATAGCGCGAATATGTCAGGCTTTTGAAGAGAGCCCCATCGCCGATCGGCGATCAGTGCACTTTAGCGCTTCAAAACTTCAAGTTTTGGAAATAGCGAATTCACGTCACAAACGGTTGTAAATTTATCGGCCAGTAACAAATCGAATCTATAGTTAATACTCGGTAGGGAAGTAACGCCCGTCTCCGGCGGGCGTTATTGCATGATGCGTTCCTTACACGGCCTGAAACCGGCCACTCGAAATCTCAAAATAATTTCAAAAAACACGTTGTTCGCTGTCACACTTTATGGGGCATACGATGAAGCTCAATATTGCACGAAGCCTTGCCATCTTTGCGGTGATCGTTGCCACCGGACTGGTCGCTTCTATCGGCATACAGAATTACGCCTTCAACAAGCTGCGGGTGAACGGAGAAATGTACCGGCAGATCATCTACGGCAAGGACCTGGTGGCGGATATTCTGCCCCCACCTCTCTACGTGGTCGAATCCTACATGCTTGCGCTTGAAGCGGTGCAGCGCCCGGAGGTCGCCGGAAAGAACATCGACCGTATTCAGAACGTGCTGAAACCCGCCTACGAGGATCGCCGCAAGTACTGGCAGGAAACCGCACTCAGCGCCGACCTCAAGGAAAAGCTTCTGAATGACGTCCTCGTCAAAGGCGATTCCTTCTGGAACGTAATGCAGGATGAGCTTGCCCCCGCCATCCTCAACCACAATGCCGCGACCATCCAGACATCCTTCGAGAAGCTTGCGACGAACTTTCATATCCACGAAACTGCAGTCAACCAGCTCGTTGATATGGCGAATGCCTTCCTGGCCAAGGCGGAAAAAGACGCGGCCGAACAGACGAACATCCTCTCGGCCATCACGATTGCATCCGCCGCCATTTCGCTTTGCCTGCTTCTCGGTGGTCTCTACGCCTTCCGCCGGCGCGCCATCGTGCCGCTTTCGGCGATGCGCGACTATATGGCGATCCTGGCCGGTGGCGACTATTCCAAGGACGTCCCCTTCAGCCGCCGCACCGATGAGATTGGCGAAATGGCGCGTGCCGTCACTGTGTTTCGCCAGTCGGCGCAAGAGCGGAACAATATTCGCGAGCGGCAAGATGCCGAGCGGCAGGCTCAAAGCAAGCGCGACGCGGCGCTTGCCTCCGCCAGAGCCGACGAAGATGCCAGCCGCGAACGGGTCATTGTGAGCCTCAGCCGTGGTCTGGAGCGCCTTTCCGGCGGCGACCTCACCGTCCAGCTCAATGAACCATTCGTGGCGGCCTACGAAGGACTGCGCGAGCAGTTCAATTCAAGTGTGGGCACGCTTTCCAGCACAATGAAGGACATCACGACCGCAACGAACGCAGTCGGAGGCGGCACCAGTGAAATCGCGGCGAGCACGGACAATCTGGCCCGGCGGACGGAACATCAGGCTGCCTCGCTGGAACAGGCAGCCTCGGCGCTCGACCAGATCACGGTTACCGTCAAGAACTCGTCTGAGCGAGCCAATGAAGCGAACGCGATGATGACGGCGACCAAGGAAAGCGCCAGCTATTCCGCGACCGTTGTGCATGAGGCGGTGGCTGCGATGGAGAAGATCGAGGCATCGTCCGCGCAGATTGGCGAGATCATCAACGTCATTGATGAAATCGCCTTCCAGACCAACCTGCTTGCACTCAATGCCGGTGTGGAAGCTGCGCGTGCGGGTGAGGCTGGGAAGGGTTTTGCCGTCGTCGCGCAGGAAGTGCGCGACCTTGCCGGCCGGTCCGCCAATCTGGCGAAGGAAATCAAGCAGTTGATCGATACGTCCTCGAGTCAGGTTTCAACCGGCGTTGCGCTGGTGAACCGCACGGGCGAGGCCCTCACCCATATCGATCAGCAGGTTCTGAAGGTTACGGCGCTGATCGAGGCGATCGTACGCTCCTCCGCCGAACAGACCACTGCGCTCGTTGAGGTCAATGCCGCCGTCAATACCATGGACAGCGTCACGCAACAGAATGCAGCAATGGCCGAGGAGACGAGTGCGGCCTGCCGAGCACTTGGCGAGGAGGCGGTGCACCTCAATCAGCTACTCTCCCGCTTCCGTCTCGAAGGCACGACGACGTCCACGGCATCCGCATATTCCGCAAAAAGGATGGCGCTCGCCAGCTGATGGCGAGCGCTCCCTTCATTCACGCCGCCTTGGCGATCGCGTCGAAGGCAAGCAGCCTTTCGAGAAGCCGCGGCATGTCCTTCAGGTAAACCATATTGGGGCCGTCCGAAGGCGCATTGTCCGGATCTTCGTGCGTTTCCACGAACACGCCAGCGACGCCGACTGCAACCGCCGCACGCGCAAGCGTTTCAACGAATTCGCGCTGCCCTCCACTCGATCCGCCCTGCCCGCCTGGCTGCTGTACCGAGTGCGTGGCGTCGAAGATCACCGGCGCGCCCATGGCCGCCATGATCGGCAGCGAACGCATGTCGGAAACCAGCGTGTTATAGCCGAACGAGGCGCCGCGTTCGCAAAGCAGGATGTTGGGATTTCCGCTGGAATTCAGCTTGTTGAGGACGTTCCTCATATCCCAGGGCGCGAGGAACTGCCCCTTCTTGACGTTGATGGTGCGGCCGGTATTCGCGGCAGCCACCAGCAGGTCGGTCTGGCGGCTGAGGAAGGCTGGAATCTGCAGGATGTCGACAACGGTCGCAACCTCGGCGCACTGCTCCTCGGTATGAATGTCCGTCAGCACGGGAAAGCCATATTCCGCCTTGAGATCCGAAAAGACTTCGAGCGCCTTTTCAAGGCCTATGCCGCGCTGTGCCGCGAGCGAGGTCCGGTTCGCCTTGTCGAAGGAGGACTTGTAGACCAGGCCGAGACCGAGCTTGTCGCAAAGTTCCTTCAGTACGCCAGCAACCATGAACGCATGATCGCGGCTCTCCATCTGGCAGGGGCCGGCAATCAGTGACAGCTTGCCGGTATTGGAAAACGTCACGCGGCCGGCACCCTCGCCGACCACGACTTCGGAATTTGTCTGGCTCATCGCTTCTCCTCAAAGGCAAAGAGCGCACCCTGCCCGGGTGCTGCCTTCACCAGAATTCGATTGTTCTTGCGCGTGTAGGTCATCCCGTTAGCAGCCAAATGCGCTTCTGTCACGGCGAGATCGCCGACCTTGAAGACGATGGCAATACCGCGCAAGCCGCGATCGATCGGGACTGTGGCAAGGTCGAAGTAGGCATCCAGCCCGTCGGGCGAGAGGATGCTGACCCTTGCGTTCGGGGTCGCAACACTCACGCCAAAGGCCTCGCTTACTACGCCCGCGCAATGCGCTGCCGCACGCACAAACGGTGCAAAGGCCGTTGGATCGGGCGAACTCAGAATTATCTCGGCAATCCCGCTGGTGCCATTTGCGTGCGTTTGCAACGCTTTTCGATCTGCCGGCAGTGCATTTACGCGTTGGCATGTGAAGAAAAAGAAATCGGGAGCCCGCAGATCAACCGCAAAGGCCAGCTTGAAGGCGGCGGTCGCCTCCGAACCATCGGGCATTTTCATCGGCCGCTCGAACTGCAGCATCTCGCCGCCATTGATCTTTTCCGAAAGAAACCGAGCGTGGTCGCGATCGGCATCCGCGGTCGCGAAGACAACCGCGGACAGACCGTTGTCACCGCACCGAAATCGAAAGGCGCGGTCGCGCGCTGTAAAGACATTGCCTTTCTTGGCCGAGGTCTCGTGCAACTCCACGCTGGCGACCCCCAGCGGCTCCAGATATGTTTCGTCGGCGAAGAAAATACAGGCATTCTCGGTTCCGAATGGGTGCCTGGCATCGGGAGCAACAGTAAATCCCAGCTTTCCCAAGCGCTCGCGCGCAAGTCGGATATTGGCGACAGGCAGCACGATATGATCCAGCGGATGTGCTTCGCTCATGTCAATCTCCTGCGAATTGGCGAAGATGTGCGCCGGGCAAGGGGACAATGCAAGCCCCTTCGCTGCTTTCAATCAAATGCGTTGCAAAAACTGTGCAAGTTGCAGGCAAGTTTTACGAAAATTTAGGTACTTGCAGAACACATATGGAACATATAGTGTCTGTTCTGGCTTTGTTTCACGACTCTGGGGTTCAACTTCGATGCTGACGCGCAAGCAACAGGAGCTTCTTCTCTTCATTCACGAGCGAATGAAGGAGTCGGGTGTGCCGCCCTCTTTCGATGAGATGAAGGACGCCCTGGACCTCGCTTCAAAATCGGGTATCCACCGGCTGATCACGGCACTCGAGGAACGCGGTTTCATTCGCCGACTGCCGAACCGAGCTCGAGCCCTTGAGGTCATCAAGCTTCCCGAGGCCTACAATCCGAGCCTGCAACCGCGTCGCGGCTTTTCGCCGAGCGTCATCGAAGGCAGTCTCGGCAAGCCGCAACCGGCAGCACCGACGAAGCCTGCCGCGGTTGTCGACACCGGAAACTCAGCGTCCGTTCCTGTGATGGGGCGTATTGCGGCCGGCGTGCCGATCTCGGCCATTCAGAACAACACGCATGACATCACGGTCCCCGCAGACATGCTTGGCCCGGGCGAACACTATGCGCTCGAAGTGAAGGGCGACTCGATGATTGAAGCCGGCATCTTTGATGGCGACACGGTGATCATCCGCAACGGCAGCACCGCCAATCCCGGCGACATTGTTGTTGCCCTCGTCGATGATGAGGAAGCAACCCTCAAGCGCTTCCGCCGCAAGGGCGCCTCGATTGCGCTTGAGGCCGCGAACCCGGCTTATGAAACGCGTATTTTCGGGCCTGACCGCGTCAAGGTTCAAGGCAAGCTGGTCGGTCTCATTCGCCGTTATCATTGATCGCGGGCGCGTCGCCGTCATACGTTCCGTTGCGCCAATCGTACGTCCTGTGGCGCATCCATGGGCGGTCCAGCGTAACATAGGCTGTTGTCACAATGGCTGCCCCCTGTTCGTCTATCCGGATTTCGGCGGCCCCCGAACGACGCAAGCTTTCGCCGGTGAAGAGCAGTGCGCCTGACCGGCATTCGGTTGCGCGCAGACGAACAGGTGTCACAACGACATCGGCGGTGTCACAGGCAGGGCCGAAGTAAGCTGGATTTTCGACAACGGTCAGCACATAGCCGCTGTCGTGTCTCGCGGTGCACCAGGCACTTTTCAAGCAGATGAAGCGATTTTCAACACCCGTCGCAACGGCCTGCCGCAACACATTGCGCGCTTTGCGCAATTCCTCAACCGCGAGCCTCTCGATCTTGCCATCACTGTTGCGCCGTCGGGCGGGTGCGACACCCTCCAGCACCTGCGGTGGCTGCTCGACCTCCGCTGCCAACGCCCTTCGCCATTGATCGAAGATGAAGTCTGGCGGATGCGTGCGATTGGAGGCAAGAATCCGATCATCAACAATCGCGACGATACCACCATCTTCGGCAATAACGATATCGGGCGGCATCCCGGGAGGTGACAGCGCAACGACCACCGTCGCCAGCGCGCTTGTGGCAGCACCTAAGTAGCGCAGTCTGGTCCGCAGGAGGGCAAGCACGAGGAAACCCGCCACCATCACAGGGAAATACCAATCGGGCAGCCGGCCGATATCGACATTGCCGCCCCAGCCCGAGACAATCTTCGCAATCGCGATCACGATGTCGAGCCCGAAGCCGGCGATTTTCCAGGGGATGACATCGAGGCCAAAGGGCGTGAGCAGCATCGCGAGCACGCCCATCGGCATCACAACGAAGGAGATGACCGGCATCGCCATGAGATTTGCAGGCAGTCCGTAAGCGCTGAGGCGGTGGAAGTGCTCCACGGCAAAGAGCGCGGTCGAGAACCCGCCGATCATGGAGGTCAACAGGATCCCGCCAAAGAAACGCCCGACAAAAATTGCGGGCTTCAGCGCTGCAATCTGCAGAAGTGGGTGCTCGCGCGCGGCTCTTTTCGACCAGATCGCGTACCCCGCAACGAGCGCAAGTGTTGCCGCAAACGACATTTGGAAGCTTGGCCCCAACGCCTCGGACGGCGACAGAAGCAGGATCACCCAGGCCGACAGGGCGATGTTGCGCAAACTGATCGACGGGCGATCGAAGAACACAGCCGCGAGCATGATCGCCATCATGATGAAGGCGCGCTCCGCCGAGACCGCAAAGCCGGAAATCATATAGTAGGCCGTCAGTGCAACAAGCGCACCAGCCGCAGCGATCTTCTTCGTCGGGTATGCCTGCACGATGGATGGAAACAGACTTAACAACAGACGCAGGCCGACGAAGAAGATGCCGGCGGAAAGCGCCATGTTGAGACCCGAGATCGCAACGATATGTGCCAGACCGGCCTGTCGCAGCGCCTCCGTCGTTTCCTTCGAGATCGCGCGCCTCTCATCGGTGACAAGGGAAGCTGCGAAGGCGCCGGTGTCGCCCGGCAAGATGTACCGAATTCGATCCCCAATCCCGCTGCGGAGAGCATCCAGCCAATTTACTGCAAGCTCCCGAACACTCGGTTCGGCGCGTGCTGCGGCAGTCGACCTTGGCGAACCATAAAAGAAACCGTTCGCGCCTATTCCGTCGAAATAGGCCCTGAAGGCGAAGTCGTTTAGCCCGGGCAGTGCGGGCCCTGCCGGGGGCGTCAATCGCGCCCGCCCCGTCAGCCATTCGCCGATTTCGAACGGTTCGGTTTGCCCACGGGCGACAACGGAAATCCTTTGCGGTGGCCGTCTGATTGCGGGCGACTGCGTATCCGCCAGGGAGACAATGTAACGCCAGCGGCCGCGACCATCGCCTTCCCGGCGTTCGACACGCCCCGTTATCGTCGTCGTCACCGGCGCGTCCAGAATGATGGTTCCCCTGCTCCGCGTCTCGAACTGGGCGACGAACATTCCTGCGACGCAAAGCAGGCCCGCCAATGCAACACTTCGCGTTAACGGACGCCCCGACCCTGCAGCCAGAGCGGTCAACGCCAGCGCGACAGACCATGCCAGCAGCGGAAGCAGTGGCATATCGGTTGCGAGCAGGAACCAGATGACGGCGCCGGCGCCCAGGAAAACCGGCGAAAAAAGAAAGAACCGACCGTGATCCATTTCCTCTGCCGCGGCGTCTTGAATGCGACGCCAAGAACGGAGCGCAGTTGTTTTGAGCCGCGCCCTCCAAGGGGCCACCGACTGGGTGCGGAAGGTAACCAGTCTCGTCGGCGTGGCCGGGCTCACAGGAAGAAAAGGACTTGGTGCGCGAGCAAACGCATCCGCGTCGGGCGCGGTTCGCTGCCTCTCCTCGAATGGCTTCAACCCCGACATGTATTTGCGCCCGAAAGCAGTCGCTCCTACAACCACAATGCAAGCTCAGGAGCCTTCAGGCAACAATAATCGATTGAAATATGACGAAAAATCAGAAGTCGGAAAAGCCAAGGATAATCATCGGCTTCTGCTATGCGTGGCGCTCATCGCAGCAGTGCCCAAAAGTTGATACTGCAATGCACAAAATGGCATCACGGTAACTTGGCATTAGCCGCGCGATCATATAGCTATCGTCCACGACGCTTAACCCTATGGCGCTTTTATGGCGCCACCCCGCCAGTTTGGAGGATCAGAATGACGGAACAAAGCGCAACACTGAAAATCGGTGATAAATCAGTCGATCTCGCCGTCAAGAGCGGCACGATCGGTCCTGATGTCATCGATATCGGCGCCCTGTACAAAAACACGGCTTCCTTCACGTACGATCCTGGTTTCACCTCGACCGCATCCTGTGAATCGAAAATCACCTATATCGACGGCGACGCAGGCGTACTGCTGCATCGCGGTTACCCGATCGAGCAGCTCGCCGAGCACGGCGACTTCCTCGAAGTTTGCTACCTGCTTCTTTACGGCGAACTGCCAACAGCAGCACAGAAGAAGGACTTCGACTATCGCGTGACACACCACACGATGGTGCATGAGCAGATGAGCCGGTTCTTCACGGGCTTCCGCCGCGACGCGCATCCGATGGCTGTCATGTGCGGCTGTGTTGGCGCCCTGTCCGCTTTCTACCATGACTCCACCGACATCACCGACCCACATCAACGCATGGTCGCAAGCCTGCGCATGATCGCCAAGATGCCGACGCTGGCAGCGATGGCTTACAAGTATCACGTCGGCCAGCCCTTCGTTTATCCGAAGAACGACCTCGACTACTCGTCAAACTTCCTGCGCATGTGCTTTGCTGTTCCGTGCGAAGAGTATGTCGTCAATCCGGTGCTGTCGCGCGCCATGGACCGCATCTTCATCCTGCATGCCGACCACGAGCAGAACGCATCGACCTCGACCGTCCGCCTTGCCGGCTCGTCGGGTGCCAACCCGTTCGCCTGCATCGCTGCTGGCATTGCGTGCCTCTGGGGCCCGGCTCACGGTGGCGCGAACGAAGCAGCCCTTAACATGCTCACCGAGATCGGTACCGTAGACCGCATTCCGGAATACATCGCCCGCGCCAAGGACAAGAACGATCCATTCCGCCTGATGGGCTTTGGTCACCGCGTCTACAAGAACTACGATCCGCGCGCCAAGATCATGCAGAAGACGACGCATGAGGTTCTGGGCGAACTCGGCGTGAAGGACGATCCGTTGCTTGAAGTGGCAATGGAGCTCGAGCGCATCGCGCTGACCGATGAATACTTCGTCGAAAAGAAGCTCTATCCGAATATCGACTTCTACTCCGGCATCACCCTGAAGGCTCTCGGCTTCCCCACGACCATGTTCACGGTGCTGTTTGCTCTCGCCCGCACCGTCGGCTGGATCGCACAGTGGAACGAGATGATCGAAGATCCGCAGCAGCGTATCGGTCGTCCGCGTCAGCTCTACATCGGTGAGCCGCAGCGCGACTACCTGCCGGTTTCCAAGCGCTAATCAGCGACAGTCCAACAAAAAGCCCGGTCAGAAATGACCGGGCTTTTTCTTTTGAACGATACTGAGAACGATCTCTGCTGCGTGCTCTCCGGGCGGCTTCTCCGTCTGCATTCGCCGCCAGAGGACGTCAAATCCCTCCATCATCGCACGCCGAGGGAGGGTGTCTGTGGAGAGCTTCTCCATCCAGCGTGCGAAGCTTGCGCCGCGAACGACCTCGTTGATGTACTCAGGAACAACAGCGTAGTCCGCGATCAGGTTCGGGAGCGCCGCGCTCCAGGTCTTGATCTTGCTGGTAATGAACTTGACGATCCAGTCTGTCTTGTAGGCCGAAATGCAGGGAACACCGGTCAGCGCCAGTTCAAGCACCACCGTCCCCGAGGTTGCCATGGCCGCATCCGCCTCGGCAAAGGCACGCCATTTCGCTTCCGCTCCGGTCACAACCTCCGGCTTGATGGCCCACTCCTTCACGAGGTCACGGATCATCGCCTCGCGGCGCGGCATTGTCGGCAGCACAAAGCGCATGTCTCCGTTGCGTGCAACCAGGTCGTTCACAGCATCGCCAAAGGCTGGCAGTAGCTTGGCGATCTCAGACGCGCGTGATCCCGGCAGCAACATCACCGTCTTGCGTTCGGCTTCGCTGCGAGGCTTCGTTTCAGCTCTTTGGTGCCTTGCCTCCAGCAATTTCGGATCAGCGGTCAGGCGGTGGCCAACATAGGTGGTAGGCGGGCCGCCGAGCTTTCGCATGACGTCGGGCTCGAACGGCAGGACTGCTAGAACATGGTCGACATAGGCAAGCATATGTTGCGCGCGGTATTCCTTCCACGCCCATACGCTCGGACAAACGTAGTTGACCACAGGCAGGTCGGGTAGCGCCGCGCGCACGCGCTTGGCAACCCTGTGGGTAAAATCCGGACTATCAACGATAATGAGTACATCCGGCTTTGCAGCGATAATTGCCCGGGCTGTCCCGCGAATGCGTCGGACCAGCCGCGGCAGGTTTGCGAGTACCTGCGTGATGCCCATGATCGACAGTTCGGAGAAATCGAAGAGCGAGCGCAGGCCCTCGGCCTCCAGCCCCTCGCCTCCAACACCGATCAGTTCGACTGTCCCCTGATACTGTTGTTTCAGGGCCGCGACCAGATCCGCACCCAACAGGTCGCCCGAGACCTCGCCAACGACGATAGCGACCTTCAGCGCCTCCCCGCTCACGCTAGCCCCCAGGATGGTAATCCTCTATCCAGTCCGCATACGAAGATACCAGCGTCGTTAGCGGCGTTGATGACGGCCTCGCGATCAAGGATGAGGGAGCGGCCCGCTTCGACGGCCACGCCGGCCATGCCTGCCTTGCGCAGGTTCGCGATTGTCGAAATACCAATGGAAGGCAGGTCGGCACGGATATCCTGCTGAGGCTTGCAGAGTTTCACGAGCACACCGCGGCGGCGCGCGGAAATCCTTCCCGCCGAACGCAGCTCCATCACCCGCTCCAGCATGCTGTCCGTCCCTTCAACACCCTCCAGCGCGACGATACGGCCACCGACGGCAACTGCGCCCTGCCCGACATCCAGCCGGCCGAGCGCATCAGCTGCTTCGGCAGCCTTCGCTATATCCTTGACGTCGTCAACGCCGGGCAGCACAGCGCCGAGCGGGCCTACGGTGGCAAGCAGATCAGGCGCAATCTCATGCGCGCCGACGACCCTGCGACCGTTCTCCTCGATCAAAGTGATGACCATGCGCAGAACGGTGTCGTCACCACCGGCGAGAAGCGTGCGGATTGTCGACGGCAGCCTTGCCAGGGTCTTCAGCGTCGGACGGACCTCGCGCCACTCCGGACGCCGACGAACACCGCCCGACATCACAACGCGGTCTATACCGTTGCTTTCGAAAATCCGGCTGAGCGCCGCGAAATCGCCCACACCGATCACGGCATGATCGAACCCTTCCCACGAGCGATCGGCCTCGTCCTTCAACGCGACAATGAATGGGTTTTCACCCGCCTGCCGCGCCGCCGTTGCTACATGAGAGGGCAGAAGGCCGCTACCTGCGATGATTGCCAAGCGGCCTTTTGCCATGTCACTCGCGAGAGACAAGGATCACCCTTTCTGTCCCCTGGTCGGAGAGGAAAGAGCGCGATCGCTTTCAGCAGCAATGAAGTCGAGAATTTGAACTACCTGTTCGCACTCAGCATATTCATCGCGAATAGCCGCCGCGTTCTCGCGGATCGAACCGCTGCCTTCGAAGATCGCCTTGTAGGCACGCCGGACGGTATGGATCGTCGCCCGATCGACACCGGCGCGGGTCATGCCAACGACGTTCAGGCCACTCAGAAGACCAGGATTGCCATTCAACATGCCATAGGGAATGACGTCGTAGCTGACGGCAGATAGGCCGCCGACAAAGGCCTGCCGTCCGACACGCGTGAACTGATGCACGGCACAACCGCCGCCAAGAATAACGCGGTCCTCAATGGTCACATGGCCGGCGAGCATCACGTTGTTCGACATGATGACGCTGTTTCCGACGCGGCAATCATGCGCGATATGCGAATTCGCCAGGAAGAGATTGTTGTCGCCGACAATCGTCTTGCCACCAAAATCGGCAGTACCGGTATTCACGGTCACGCCCTCACGGAAGGTGCAGTTGTCGCCAACCGTCAAGCTCGTCTCTTCGCCGCCGTGATGAACGCTCTGCGGATCGCCGCCGATCACGGCCATCGGGAAAACGCGGCACCCCTTGCCAAGCTTAGTTCTACCGGAGACAACCGAATGCGCCAGCAGTTCCACGTTGTCACCCAGCACGACCTGCGGACCAACGTGACAAAAAGGACCGATCTTGACGTTCTCGCCGACGACGGCGCCGTCTTCGACAACCGCCATGGCGTGAATGCTGGCGCTGGCTGCAATGGTGCTCATGCCTGATCCTTGCGGACGATCATCGCACCGATATCGGCTTCCGCGACAAGCGCTCCGTCAACCTTAGCATCGCAATGAAACTTCCAGATATTACCGCGCTGCTTCTGTTTCTTCACGTGATATTCTACGCGGTCGCCCGGAACGACAGGCTTGCGGAAGCGCGCATTGTCGATCGTCATGAAGTACACCAGATTGCCGGCCTCACCTTGCTTCTTTGCGCAGATCGCACCGGCTGTCTGTGCCATGCCCTCGATGAGCAGGACACCTGGCATGATCGGCGATTCCGGAAAGTGACCGGTGAAGTGCGGCTCATTCGCCGTAACGTTCTTGATCCCGATTGCGGATTCGTCGCCGTCGATCTCGATGATGCGGTCCACCAGCAGGAATGGATAGCGATGCGGCAGCAGCTTCATGATATCCATGATATGCGCCGAAGAGAGCGAAGTCTTAGCTTCTTCAGTCATTCTTTTCTCCCGTTTTCTTGCCGCTCGTCGCCCGCGTCATGGTCGCAGCCACTTCGCGGAGGAAATCGTGAATCGGACGTGCGGGCACGCCGCCGTATCGTTCGCCGGCGGGTATATCCCCGATGACGCCGCTCTTTGCGGCTATCTGCACGCCGTCACCAATCTTGATATGTCCGTTCAGCCCAGCCTGGCCGCCGATTTGAACGCCGTCGCCGAGCACCGTGCTGCCGGCGATGCCCACCTGCGAGACGATTGCGCAATGGCGCCCGATGCGGCAGTTGTGGCCAATCTGGACCTGATTATCGATCTTCGTGCCTTCGCCGATGACCGTATCATCCATCGCACCGCGATCAATCGTCGTGTTGGCGCCGATCTCGACGTGATCCTGAATGATAACCCGGCCGATCTGGACGATCTTGATCATGCCGCGTGGACCCGGAGCATAACCGAAGCCATCCTGACCGATGCGCGCGCCATTGTGAATGATCACGCCATTTCCGACCAGCGCGCACAGCACGCTTGCGCCTGCCGCGATCGTGCAGTTGCGGCCGATCTTGACGTTCGGTCCGATAACGGCGCCCCCTCCGATACGTGTGCCCTCGCCGATCTCGGCATTGGCGCCGATGATCGCCAATGGCTCTACAGACACGTTATGCTCGAACCTTGCCGTCGGATCGACGACCGCCCGGTCGGAGATGCCAGTCTCTCCTGAAAGCAATGCCTCGGGGCGAAGCGCCTTCGGATAGAGATAGCCGCCGGCCATGGCAAAGGCCGCATGCGCGTTCTTTGTGATGAGGACAGGTATATGCGGCGGCACGAGCGACTGCAGGCCTGCGCTGCAGAGCACTGCAGACGCGTCGCACGTCGCGAGCTCGTCCTTGCTCTTCTTCGACATGATGTAACACAAGTCGCCCGCCTTCGCCCGGCTTACAGGCGAAACGGAGCGAATTATGACATCTGCGTTTTTGGGATCAGCAAGGTCTGCCCCAAGATACTGCGCCAACTCCGAGAGTTTCACGCCATCATGGGGCAGAAAAAAACCAGTTTGCTCCATCGGCAAATCTCCAGAACGGAATTCGATTTTGCGGTTCCGGACTGCCGATATCAGAATTGGTTGTTTATGCCAAACTTGAAGTGCTGAGTCTTGTCGAAGTCTTCCTTGACGACCGGAATAGCATAGTCGACGCGCAGCGTGCCGAAGGGCGACGCCCACATGAGACCGACACCGACCGAAGCACGCAGCGATGCATCGTCACCATTGACGAATTCGCCGCCGCTGACGTTGACCTTGTTGCCGAACAGCGTACCGGCGTCCGCGAAGACAGCACCGCGGAGACCGAAGTCACGCGGGACCACCGGCAACGGGAACGTGGCTTCGGCCGACACCGTGAAGTAGGTCGTACCACCCAGCGGATCATCCGGACCACCGCCGACGCGAGGGCCGATACCCTTGTTTTCAAAGCCGCGAATGTCAGAATTCGTCAGCGTGAACTGATCAAAGACATTCAGATCGTCGCCGAAACCGACCACATAGCCCGCCGAACCAGCGATAGAACCGATGATGTCGGCGTCATCCGCCAGCAGATGGAAGTAACGCGCACGACCATAGAGCTTGTAGAATTGGGAGTCGCCGCCCAAACCAGCAATTTCCTGAGTGGCACTCGCGTAGATGCCTTCGCGAGGCAGCGTCATGTCGTCAAGCGTGTTGTAGGTCAGCGTCTGCGATACGGACGACTTCACCCACGGGCTGTTGTTGACGAGATCCTGGTACGGCGTGGAAAGATCGGACAGCGCACCGTCCGGATCGTACTTCATCTGCTTGTAGTTATAGCGGAACGTCGTCGCCAGATCTTCGGTGATCGGCGCCGTCGCACGTAGAACGACGTTGTTTTCTTCGTAATCGTAGTTGTCGTTGCTCGACGTTTCGCTGTGGTTGAGATCGAAACCGACCGCCAGACGGTAACCGAGGAAGTACGGCTCCGTGAAGTTCAGGCCGTAGGTCCGCGAACCCTCTTCACCACCACCGGCAGAAACCTTGATGTACTGACCACGGCCGAGGAAGTTCTTTTCCTCGACGGAAGCTTCGAGAATGAGGCCGTCGCCGCCTGCAGCGTAGCCCGCACCGATACCGAACGAGCCGGTTGCCTGATCCTGAACGTCTACGACGACGACAACACGGTCCGGCGAACTGCCAGGCTGCGTCGAGATGTTGACCGACGAGAAGTAACCGAGAGCTTCGAGACGGCGCTTGGCCCTCGTGATCATCTGCTGATTGAAGGCGTCGCCTTCGCTCATGTCG
Source organism: Rhizobium cauense (assembly GCF_019511525.1). Classification (GTDB taxonomy): domain Bacteria; phylum Pseudomonadota; class Alphaproteobacteria; order Rhizobiales; family Rhizobiaceae; genus Rhizobium; species Rhizobium cauense. The sequence goes on from NZ_JAEUAT010000021.1 coordinate 82,403, forward strand.
AACTCGCGACGAATGACAAAGTCACGCGTCCGGCTGTTGCCACGGATTTCGATGCGCTCAACGTAGGCGCGCTCGCCCTGATCGACGAGATATTCGACACCGATCGTGTTGTTGTTCAGGTCGCGATTGCCGCGCGGCGTAACGCGCGCGAATGGGTATCCGGCCGAGGCGACCTGGTCAGAGATCGCTTCCATGGACTTCTGAATTTCCTTGGCGCTGTAGACCTGCCCCTCGTGAGTGCGAACGAGACCCTGCAACTGCTGAGAGTCGATGCCAGGAACGGTCGACTGCACGGAAACGGCGCCGAAGTTGTAGCGCGGGCCTTCTTCCATGTTGAAAGTCAGCGTGTACTTGTTCGTCGCCTCATCGAAAGATGCATCCGACGAGATGATACGGAAGTCGGCGTAGCCGCGGTTGTAATAGAACTGGCGCAGCGCCTCTTCGTCCGCATGAAGCTTGTCTTCGCTGTAGACATCCTTACGCGTCAGGAACGAGAGGAAATTCGAACGCTTCGTATTGATGACCGAAGATAGGCGACCGGAGCTGTACGCATTGTTGCCGACGAAATTGATCGCAGCAATCTTGGTACGATCACCCTCGTCGATAACGAAGGCCAGGTTCACACGCCCTTCGCCGAGCGGCACGACCTGCGTCGTTACATTCACTTCGCTGCGGCCAGTTGCGGCGTAGGCATCCTTGATCGCCTGGATATCCGACTGAATCTGCGCGTCGTTGTAAGGACCGGAAGCATGGGTCTTTACAATAGCAGCAAGCTTGTCGTCCTTGATCTTTCGGTTGCCGTTGAAGACGACCTGATTGACAAGCTGCGCTTCCTGGACGGTTACAACGAGAGTGCCGCCCGAAACTGAAATGTTGACGTCGGAGAAATAGCCGGTGTCGTAGAGCTGCTTGACGGAGTCATCAATATCCGTGTTCGAGAAGCTCTGGCCGGGCTGGATCGTCAGGTTAGAACGCACTGCTTCGGCGCCGACACGGCTTGCGCCGCGCACATCAATGCGCTGAATGACTGCAGCTTCTGCCGTCGTTGCCGAGACGAAAACCGTTGCACCTGCCCCCGAAGCAACAATACCTGCAGACAGCGCAACCGCCGATACTGCGTTCAAAAATCTTGAACCAGCCTTCATTTCACCCATTACCTTTTTTCTCGTCCCCGGCTCCAGGCGTCCCCCGATTCCGGCCACGTGTGTCGTTTTACCCGCTTTTGACATACAAGCAAGGGAGCAAGTTAATTTCTGTTTACTTCATTTCAAAGCGTGACGCATTGGCCACTACAGCTTTGAAACATCGTAAATAAACGGTAATTTTTCTCGTCCAGCAATCAGCCAATCAAAGCACTTATATCGTTCCAGGTAGCAAAAACCATCAGGCTCAAAACCATGGCCAGGCCGATGCGGAACGCAATCTCCTGGGCAGACGATCCCAACGGTTTTCCCCTCACCGCCTCAATCGCATAGAACAACAAATGTCCCCCATCAAGTACCGGAACCGGCATCAAGTTCAGTAATCCGATGGAAACCGACAAGACAGCGGCCAGCTGCAGCAAAGCTGCAACGCCCAGGGTCGCCATCTGGCCAGAGGCCTGCGCAACCCGGATCGGTCCACCGAGCTGGTCCGGCTTCATGTAACCCGAGACAAGATTGCCGATGTACTTGAAGGTGCCGGTTACGATGTGCCAGGTCTGGATCGTACCTTCCTTGACGGCCTCAAGCGGCGTGTAGGTCTGCTGCCGGAAATGGCCGACCTCCTGGTTCGTGACGATACCGATGAGGCCGATCTCGATCTTGTTGCCGAACTGATCGGTCATGTCGGTCCGCGCCGGAACCATGGGTACGTCAAGCTTCTCGCCGTTGCGCTCGATCGTTACGACAATTTTCTGCTCCGGCCGAATGCTGACATAGCGCCGGACATCGTCGAAGGTTTCGACCTTGCTGCCATCGATCGCAATCAGAAGATCACCCGGCACCACGCCTGCCTCGGCAGCCACGCTGCCCGGCTTTACTTCCGCAACGACCGGATCCGCGACCGATCGACCGTAAATAGAGAAGAGAACGGCAAAAATGACGATTGCCAGGATGAAGTTGGCGATTGGACCGGCGGCAACAGTCGCCGCCCGCTTCCAGAGCTTCGCGCCGGCGAACGAACGCGAACGATCTTCTTCCGACATCGTAGCGAGCTTGTCTTCGTCGGGCTTGCTCGAGACGTCTTCATCGCCGAAAAAGCGGACATAGCCGCCGAGCGGTATTAGTGAGATCTTCCAGCGCGTCCCGTGCTTGTCGGTAAAGCCGACCAATTCCGGACCAAAGCCGATAGAGAACGCCAGTATCCGAATGCCGCTCCAGCGCCCGACAAGATAGTGCCCCATCTCATGCACAAAGACGAGCAGCGACAGCACGAGAATGAAGGGCACCATATAGCCCGTCAGGAACGCCAATATACCGGTCAAGCCAAGCATCCGATCTTTCCGCAAGCCTCTGCAGACATTATACGCCGAACAGGGCTGCACCGAGCGACGTAATTTCGCCGCCCTTTATCAGCGAAAAAAGCTCAGCTAGCAAGAACGCCGCAAAGCAGGCAAAAATGAGCCCGTCGACACGGTCCATGACGCCGCCGTGCCCTGGGATGAGATGGCTCGAATCCTTGACGCCGAATCGGCGCTTGATGAAAGATTCAAAGAGATCGCCGCTCTGGCTGCAGACAGACAGGATAAACGCGATCGGCGCCGCGAGCAGCACGCTTTGCGGAAAGGCAAAATAGGCGACCAGGCTGCCGGCAATCACCGCGGAGACGGCACCGCCGATGGCGCCGGACCATGTCTTTCCCGGCGAGATCTTTGGCGCCAGCTTCGGACCACCAATTGCGCGCCCGACGAAGTATGCGAGAATGTCGGTTGCCCACACGACGGCGAATAGGAAGAGCATCGCGGCGAGCCCGACGCTATCCGCGCCTCGGATGCTCGAAAGCGCAATTCCGGTGAGACCGGCATAGACGATTCCCGTGGGAAACCAGCGGGACACGCCTGCGGTAAACACGAAACCGACGGCAATCAGGAAGAATAGCACCAGAAGAAGCAGAGAATATTCGAGCGTACCCGCAACGACCGCCACCGCGATCACCGCCTGCCCTAGCCAACCGATAGCATTGGCAACCGGCTGTTCCGTCGCGAGCTTCGTAATGGTCGACCATTCATAGTAGATCAACAGCCCGATCAATGCCGACAAAAGGCTGAAGGCAATCCCGCCGTACCAGGTGGCGAGCAGGACGATAGCGGCAAGAACAACGCCCGATATGATGCGTAGCTTCAGCTCCTGCTGCATCAGATGCCCACTGCCGCAGCCGTCTGGGTTACCAGGCCACCGAAACGACGGTCTCGCGATGCAAAAGTCTCCAGGGCGGAATAGAAGATCTCCCGGCTAAAATCAGGCCAATATTCGGAAACGAAAATGAACTCCGAGTACGCAGCCTGCCAGAGCAGGAAGTTGGAGAGGCGCTCTTCGCCGCTCGTGCGGATGATCAGATCGGGATCAGGAATTCCGGCTGTATCGAGCCGCGCGTTGATCAGCGCGGGAGAAATGTCCTGCGCCCTCAGCCGGCCGGCCTCAACATCGCGCGCGAGGCTTGCCATGGCGCGGGCGATCTCGTCGCGCGAGCCATAGTTGAAGGCAATGACGAGCGTCAGCGCGGTATTCGCCTTCGTAGTCTCTTCAGCGTCGACAAGAAGATCGAGGATGTCGCTCTTCAGGCTCTGCCGGTCGCCGATCACCTTCACGCGCACATTCTGGCGATGCAGTTCCGCCAGATCGCGACGGATGAAAGCCTTCAGCAATCCGAGGAGATCAGAGACCTCCGTTTCCGGACGCCGCCAGTTCTCAGACGAAAAGGCAAAAAGCGTGAGATATTTGATCCCCACATCGCCGGCCACGCGCACGGCTTCGCGCACGGCGTCGACCCCTTTGCGATGTCCCATGGTGCGCGGCAGTCCGCGCTGCTTCGCCCATCGTCCGTTGCCATCCATGATGATGGCAACGTGTTCTGGCACAGTCAAAAATGTTCGTTCCGACATTTCCCGTCCGGTTCTTGCAGCGAGGCGCAACCGCAGCGCGCCTTAAACCTGCATGATTTCCTTTTCCTTCTCGCCAAGCAAGCGGTCGATCTCAGAAATCGTCTCGTCAGTCATCTTCTGCACACGATCTGATTGCGCCCGGCTTTCGTCCTGGCCAATCACACCGTCCTTTTCGGCTTTCTTAAGGCCGTCCATGCCGTCACGGCGAACATGGCGAATCGCAACCTTGCTCTTTTCGGCATAGTCGTGAGCAACCTTGACGAGCGACTTGCGGCGCTCTTCGTTGAGTTCCGGCAGCGGGATACGCAGGTTCTGGCCATCGATGATCGGGTTGAGGCCGAGGTTGGCCTCACGGATCGCGCGATCGACGGCGTTGACCATCGACTTGTCCCATACGGAGATGCCGAGCATACGCGGCTCCGGAACCGTCACGTTTGCCACCTGGTTCAGCGGCACACGCGAACCGTACGCCTCGACCGTGACCGGGTCGAGAATGTTGGCCGATGCGCGGCCGGTGCGCAGCGATGCGATATCGTGCTTGAACGAGGAAATTGCACCATCCATGCGGCGCTTGAGTTCCTTGATGTCGATGCCTTCACTCATTTTATTGCTCCCGTATCTGTAGAAGCTGCGGCAAATGGTGCCGCCACTCAATCAATTGTCGGAGACGACGGTCTTGAGACCACCGCCCTTGAGGATTTCCGCGAAACCACCCTTCTCGTGGATCGAGAAGACGATGATCGGAATGGAGTTCTCCCGTGCAAGTGCTACCGCTGCAACGTCCATGACGGCCAGCCCCTTATCAAGGACTTCCTTGTGCGTCAGGTGGTCGAAGCGAGTCGCTTCCGGGTCCTTCTTCGGATCTGCCGAATAAATACCATCGACCTGCGTTCCCTTGAAGATCGCTTCCGCGCCCATTTCGGCGGCGCGCAGTGCTGCTGCCGAGTCCGTCGTGAAGAACGGGTTGCCCGTGCCGCCGGCGAAGATCACGACGCGACCGAGCGAGAGGTGATACAGCGTCGCGCGCTGCGAGAAACTTTCGCAGATTTCAGGCATGGCGATCGCCGAGAGCACGACCGTATCGATATTCAGCTTGCGTAGCGAGGTAGCGAGAGCAAGCGCGTTGATCACTGTCGCGAGCATACCCATGTGATCGCCGGTCACGCGATCACCGCCCTTGGAGGCAACTGCTACGCCGCGAAAGATGTTGCCGCCGCCGACGACGACGCCGACTTCCACACCCATCTGCCGCGCCTCGGCTATGTCAGCCGCAATGCGGTCTGCGACCGCTACATCAATTCCAAATCCCTGGCTGCCCATGAGGGCTTCGCCGGAAGCCTTGAGTAGAACGCGTTTGTAGACAGGCTCTGACGACATCGTGGCTCCTCGTATGTTACCGCTGTGTGCCGGATACACGAAGGGCACCGCGTTGTCACGCGATGCCCTTCGGTTTTCACATGTATAGGTCGATCAGCCCTTGGCGACCGCGGCAACTTCAGCAGCGAAGTCGCTCTCTTCCTTCTCGACGCCTTCGCCGAGGAGAAGACGCGCCATGCCGACGACTTCGATCTTGGCGCCGGCTTCCTTTTCAGCTTCCTTGACAGCAGCGCCGACCGTCAGGTCGGGGTTGATGACGAAAGCCTGCGAGAGCAGAGCGACTTCTTCGAAGAACTTGCGCATGCGGCCTTCGACCATCTTTTCGATAATGGCTTCCGGCTTGCCGGATTCGCGGGCCTGCTCGATGAAGACGTTGCGTTCGCGCTCGGCAACAGCAGCGTCGACTTCTTCGGCGCGGATTGCGAGCGGGTTGGTCGCAGCGATGTGCATGGCAACCTGGCGGCCGATCGAGGTCAGGACGGCCTTGTCGCCTTCCGACTTCAGGGCAACGAGAACGCCGAGCTTGCCAATGCCGTCGCCGGCAGCGTTGTGGATGTAGGTCGCAACAACGCCGTGCTCGACTTCGAGCTTGGCAGCGCGACGGAGCGTCATGTTTTCGCCGATGGTCGCGATCGCGTCCTTGATGGTGTCGGCGACCGGCTTGCCGGATGCCGGGTAGGTCGCTGCAGCAATGGCTTCAACAGTGCCGTCGGTGGACAGGGCAACGTTGGCGATCCCACGAACCAGATCCTGGAAGGCGTCGTTGCGGGCAACGAAGTCCGTTTCCGAGTTCAGTTCGACGACAACAGCCTTGTGACCGGCGCCGGCGATGGCAACCAGGCCTTCAGCAGCAGCGCGGCCGGCCTTCTTGTCGGCCTTGGAGATGCCCTTGGCGCGCAGCCAGTCGATCGACGCTTCGATGTCACCGTTATTTTCGAGCAGCGCCTTCTTGCAGTCCATCATGCCTGCGCCAGACTTCTCGCGCAGTTCCTTCACCAGTGCAGCCGTAATCTCGGTCATAAGCTTCCTCTTGTCGGTTCAAACGGTGGCCCGCGAAGGCGGCGCAGCACCGGATTGAGGCACGAAATGTACCTGTATGTATGACAGCGTGATGAAAGACGCCTCATACGAAACTCGAATGGCGAGAGACTGATTGCCCTCGCCTGAAATGGTCAAGGCCGCCGAACTTTAGAAAGTCGCGAGCGGCCTTTTCCCAATCTCTGGAAAGCATGACGGGCCATTCAGCCCGCCTGCTTCTTTTATCAGGCTTCGGCTTCGCCTTCGAGCGCCGGCTCAACCGGAGCTTCGATCGATGCGCCGAGGTCGCGGCCCGACGAGCTCTGCTGGCGAGCGATACCGTCGATGGCAGCGCGTGCGATCAGGTCGCAGTAGAGAGCGATGGCGCGCGAAGCGTCGTCGTTGCCCGGGATCGGATAGTCGATCAGATCAGGATCGCAGTTCGAGTCGATGATTGCGACAACCGGGATGCCGAGGCGCTTGGCTTCGTCGATCGCGATCTTTTCCTTGTTGGTGTCGATGATGAACATCAGGTCCGGCGTGCCGCCCATGTCCTTGATACCACCGAGAGCCTTGTCGAGCTTTTCGCGCTCGCGCTCGAGGTTCAGGCGCTCTTTCTTGTTGTAGCCGGACTGCTCAGAAGAAAGAATCTCGTCGAGCTTGCGCAGGCGCTGGATCGAGTTGGAGATCGTCTTCCAGTTGGTCATCATGCCGCCGAGCCAACGCGAGTTGACGTAGTACTGAGCGGAACGCTTGGCCGAGTCAGCGATCAGCTCGGAAGCCTGACGCTTGGTGCCGACGAAGAGAACGCGGCCGCCACGAGCAACGGTGTCGGAGACAACCTGCAGGGCGCGCGACAGCATCGGAACGGTCTGGGCCAGGTCGATGATGTGGATGTTGTTACGATCGCCGAAAATGTACGGCTTCATCTTCGGGTTCCAGCGGTGAGTCTGGTGGCCGAAGTGGACGCCTGCTTCGAGGAGCTGGCGCATAGAAAAATCGGGCAATGCCATGCCTTGTTATCCTTTTCCGGTTGAACCTCCGCAAGGCTAACAGCACCCTCTTCGAGGATGCCACCGGGCGGAACCATCCGGATTTCTCCCGGACAATCCCATGCCTTACGTGTGGAATGCGGGTGGCCTTACCCTCCCTTCCGCAGAAAATCAAGGCTTCCTAAGAAAAAAGCCAACTGAAGTTCACGGGAAGCGCTGATGCGGGCGCGAGCTTTGGGCGGGCGACTTAGCTCATTCCTGAGCACAGGGCCAACCTGTCGGCATCGAAAGGCCAGCCGGCAGCTTTGTCTTTTCGTCACCACAGGCAAGATCGACCTGCGCCTGAACAAGGCCCGTTGCGGCTGACAGGTCAAGTCCTTCGATTCGCGTCAGAAACATGAACGCACTGTCGAAGGCCACAGGTCCGCCGATTGTCGCCCCTTTGAAGTCTGCGCGAGAGAGATTGGCGAGCGAGAAGTTGGTACCGGTGAGCGCGGCGTTCGCGAAGCTCGCACGGCCAAGTTCCGCCTTCTCGAAGTTCGCTCCATCGAGCTTGGCGCCCTTGAAACTGGCGCGCTGCAACTCAGCTCCTGCAAAAGATGCACCTTGAGCGGATACGCTATCAAACCCGGATCGATAGGCCTCAATCTTCGAGAAATTCGCCTTGTCGGCCTGAGCGCCCGTGAACCATGCGCGCACCAGCGTCGCCTTCTCGAAATTCGCTGAAGTCAGATTGGTGCCGCTGAGGTTGGTCAGACTCAGATCCGCATCCGCGAGGATGGCGCCTTGGAAATCGCTCCCCTGCAACATCAGATTCTTCTTGCTGCACTGGCTCCAGTCAATTCCAGCCACTGGAGTGCTGCCGCATTCTGCCGCCCATACAGGCGTTCCTGCGACCAACGCCAATCCCACTGCCAGGCCGAACAAGCCACTACCCAATACATCGTGCCGTGTCGCCAAGGTCCTCACTCCATTCGACTCTTGCGCCAACCGGCGCTCCTTTCAAATGTCTAGCATAGAGAGGGTTTACTTAGACATACCGACAGTCGCTCCAAGCGGCCTCGGTGATAATTATTTGCAAGCGGCCGCTTTGGTATCGAGCAATTCCAGCTTGGCTAGCCTGCCACTGAGAACAAAGTCTCCGTAGTCCATGGTCAGGTCGCGGGTGATGCCGTTCTCGTACAGCTTGAACGACATACGATAGACGGGCACAGCATCGGTCTTCGTATTCTCGTTGAAATAGGAGATCGTGACCGGCCAGAACGCGGCCTTTGCAAAGGCGCCTGCGTTGCCGGCGTCCGCTTCGTCGGAGGCCGGTACCACCTGCTTGCCAACGACAGTGGTCGTCACCAGCGCCTTGTCGCCGTCATCCGAGCCATCGAACACACGCGCCTCGAACAGGCGCGTCCCGGCCTTGGCATTCTGGATCACGTCCAGCATGTGTTCCGTCGGGAATCGGCTTGCCGCGAGCTGCAGTTCCTTGCTGGTCGGCTGCGTCAAGGCAACCTTCACGCCTTCGGCCTGATCCTGCGCCGCGCCGTTGACCTCCTTGTCGAGCTGGTCATCGGTGAACGACTTGGTGTCGAAGGTGAACCTCCGGTCCTTCAGATTCTCGAACGTCTTCGTCTGCTGGTCGCTGACGCGGACGGCATCGCCGGTATCGATCTGGGTTACGAAGCGGAAGTTGGTGGTAAAGCCGGAGCAATAGTCACCATCGAACTCATAGACCATGCGACCGGACATGCCAGAAATGCCCGAACGTTCCGAGGCATCCTTCAATTCCAGATCGTAGACCGCGCGATGAGCGACGAGGCCCGTCGCAATCGCGGCACTGGTCGCCGGCGCAGCCGCACAGACGGACGTCGAAACGCTCGCCAAAAGAAGTGCGGCAAGACTCGATCGGAACATTGACAATCTCCTGTTGGACTCGCCTGCAATGTTATAAGAACGCTTTCGGCCAAATCGAGGCTCGAAAATGTCACAATCTAGATTCCAAGCCTTGATGCATAATTTTAGAACTATTGACAATAAAAGCGGAGAGGAAAATGTCCGATCAAATCGCTGCGCGCCTGAAAGAAATGGGGATATCCCTGCCTGAGGCTGCGGCACCAGCCGCAAACTACGTTCCCTACGTCATCAGCGGAAACCTCCTCTACATATCCGGCCAGCTGCCCCTCGAAGACGGCAAGGTCGCGGTCTCCGGCCATCTCGGCAAGAATGTCGACGTTGCGGCTGGTCAGCGCGCCGCGGAACTCTGTGCCATCAACATTCTTTCCCAGGCCCGCGCTGCCCTCGGTGGCGATCTCGGTCGCATCAAGCGCGTCATCAAGCTCAACGGCTTCGTTGCCTCGACGCCTGAGTTTGTCGAACAGCACCTCGTCATCAATGGCGCCTCGAACCTGATCGCAGCCGTCCTCGGTGAGCCCGGAAAGCATGCGCGCGCCGCCGTCGGCATGGCTGCTCTCCCCTTCAACGCCGCTGTCGAAATCGATGCGATCGTGGAAATTGCCCAATGACCTCTGCTGCATGGCTCAAGGAACAACCGGTCGCTCATCGCGGCTATCATGACCTCAACCAGGCAGTATGGGAAAATACGCTCTCCGCGTTCGCGCGCGCCGTCGAGGCAGGCTTCGCGATCGAGTGCGACCTGCACTATGCATCCGATGGCGTGCCTGTTGTCTTCCATGACGAGGATCTTGAGCGCCTCTGCAAGCTCAAGGGTGACGTGCGCGAGCGAACATCCAGAGAGCTTGGCCTTATCTCCGTCGGCGGGACGGCAGACAAGATTCCGACGTTGCGGCAGCTGCTCGATCTCGTAAAGGGTCAGGTGCCCCTGGTCATCGAACTGAAGGGCCGCGAAGCAGACGACGAAGGATTCGCGGAAGCTGTTCTCGAAGTGCTTGAGGGCTACGAGGGCAAGGTCGCCCTGATGAGCTTCGACCACTGGCTGCTTCGGGATCTGAAGGCGCTCAATGCGCCCTATCCGCTGGGACTGACAGCCGGCGGCAACAAGCCGGAAGAATTCGAAGTGCATGAAAAGGCGATGGAACTCGGCCTCGACTTCATTTCCTATTTCTTCGCCGATCTGCCGAATCCCTTCATTACAGCCCAGCGAGAAAAGGGCATCGTGGTCATTACCTGGACCGTGCGTGACGAAAAGGGGCGCAAGCACACCTTTGAGAATGCGGACCAGATGACATTCGAAGGATTCGACCCGCGCGTTTCGGTTTGACGCTCGCTTTTTGGACAAGATCATGCGCAGACTGTTTGTGAGCCCTATTTCCCTCCCAAACGGTCTCGCACTCGCTCCATGACAGACGACCTTTCAATCCGCATCGAGCGGTCATTCACCGCGATTTCCCCGGAAAGCTGGTCTCGGCTATCGGGTGCCTCCAGAAAAGGCGAGGCGCTCGCCTACAATCCCTTTGTGTCGCATGCCTTCCTGTCCTCGCTCGAGGAGTCCGGATCGGCGACGGCGCAGACCGGCTGGATGGGGCATCACCTTCTGTTGGAAACAGACAGGGGCGAGCTCCTCGGCGCCCTGCCCGGCTACCTCAAGAACCATAGCCAAGGCGAATATGTTTTCGACCACGGCTGGGCGGATGCCTTTGAACGCGCCGGCGGGCGTTACTACCCGAAGCTTCAGTGTTCCATTCCGTTTACACCGGCAACAGGCCCGCGCCTCCTCGTCGCCGAAGGCCTGCAACGCCTGCCGATCCAGCATGCGATGGCCGAGAGCCTCAAGGAGGTCGTTCGCCGTCTCGGCGTGTCTTCCGCTCACATCACGTTCGTACCCGAGGACGAGATCGGCATCTTCGAGGGTGAGGACTATCTGCATCGCACGGATCAGCAGTTTCACTTCATCAATGAAGGCTACGCCAACCATGACGAGTTTCTGGAAACGCTGGCATCCCGCAAGCGCAAGGCGCTCAAGAAGGAGCGTCGCACGGCGCTCGAAAATGGCATCAGTATCGACTGGCTGACCGGAAGTGACCTGACCGAGCGGATATGGGACCAATTCTTCGAGTTCTATATGGATACCGGCGGCAGAAAATGGGGCCGCCCCTACCTGACACGCCAGTTCTACTCGCTGATCGGCGAGCGCATGCCGGAGGATATCCTGCTCGTCATGGCAAAGCGTGACGGTCGCTATATTGCCGGCGCGATCAACTTCATCGGCGGCGACACGCTCTATGGGCGCCACTGGGGCTGCGTCGAGGACCACCCGTTCCTGCATTTCGAGGTCTGCTATCATCAGGCCATCGACTTCGCCCTGGCAAAGGGGCTGAAGCGCGTCGAGGCGGGAGCCCAGGGCGAGCACAAGCTGGCGCGAGGTTACCTGCCGGTGACAACACACTCCGCCCATTATGTTGCCCACGCGGGGCTTCGCCGCGCAATCGCCGACTACCTCGAGCGGGAGCGCGACGACATCGAGCAGATGAACGAGATCCTGACGGAGCACAGTCCGTTTCGAAAGGGCGAGCGCCAGGTCGAGGATTGACGCCCTCGGCGATACCGCGCTACCGAAACAGAAAACGAGGAGATCTCCCATGACGAGCGCCACCTACGACAGCAACAACATCTTCGCCAAGATCCTGCGTGGCGAGATTCCCTCGCATCGCATCTACGAGGACGATGATACCGTCGCTTTCATGGATGTCATGCCACAGGCTCCGGGTCACGTGCTTGTCGTTCCCAAGGCGCCATCGCGCAACTTGCTCGACGCGGATCCCGCCGTCCTCGCCAAGACGATCCCCGTCGTCCAGAAGATCGCAACTGCCGTCAAGGAAGCCTTCGACGCGGATGGTGTCTTCGTCTGCCAATTCAACGAACCAGCAGCAGGCCAGACCGTTTTCCACCTGCATTTCCACGTGATCCCGCGCTACGAGGGCGCGGCACTGCGTCCGCATTCGGGCCAGATGGAAGATAATGCAGTGCTTGCGGCAAACGCGGAGAAAATCAGAGCGGAGCTTTGATTACGCTCTGACGGTACCCGCCGCTCTGCCAATATGCTTGCTCTGCGTCCTCTCCAGCTGCCGTAGGCTAGCGGACGCGAGCATGTAGGCCACGCAGAAGATAAGCAGTCCGCCGAAAACGTCGGCCAGATTATGCCCACCCTGTATGACGATCGCGGGCATCATCACGACATTCAAAAGCAGAAACAGCAAGCCAAGCGCTCCGCACCGCAACATAAAGCATGCTGACATCGCTGCCATGACCGTATGAAACGACGGAAACCCGATCAATCCAAGCACGTTCCGTGGCGTCAGATAAGCCGCGCCATTCCGTCCGAGTTCGACAAGTTGAGCGCCATAGTCTGGCCCGACAGCAAGAGGAACGCGATGTGTCACGTCTGACGGCAACTCGTAGATCGACGACGCGCCGAATGACGGGAAGAAAAACCAGCAAATGATCGCCGCCAAGGCGCCGAGGACGCCGGTCAGTAAGAAGTGATGAAGTAGCCTTGTCCGTCCGCCAAACCCTAAGACCAGCAATACAACGATCAGCTGTGGCAGCGACGTCGTGTAGATCATCTGAAGCAACGCACCTGCCCGCGGATACTGTGATGCCCACGTCACGAAGGCCGGCCAATCGAAGCCCAAAGCAGCATCAAGCCTAGCGAGCTTGAGATCGATGGTTGGAAACCGCAGTGGCAGCAAGAGATAGTTGAAGATCGATCCCGCGATCGTGAAGAGCACGAAGAGACCGGCCGCGGTCGCTGTCGCGGCAATCCGGTCATTGTGCCGAAAACGCCGATAGAATTGGCCGAGTAGAAGCAGGAACGCGCCACAAGCGATGAGGCTGGCATATCCAACGACGTCGATGCCAACGCCCTTCAATAGCAACAGACCGGCATCAAGCAACGCCAGGGTCGCAATGATCAAGATGATGAAACGTTCAGCCGGCAGAAACGCCATCGTGAGGCTCCTTGCTGGAGCCGATATAAAGCCGGGGCACTTAAGAATCGGCTAAGCCGAAACCAGTAGCGCAAAAGAAAAGGCGGCCATTGCGGCCGCCCCTCCATCAACTATTTCTTCGGAACCCTCGGAACCGCACTTCCCTTCTTGGGTGGGCTCTTCACTTCCGCTTCGACTGATGCCTTTGACTTCTTTGCCGTTGCCTTCTTCGGGCGTGCCTTCGTCTTCAGTTCGCCGTCATCCTCGTCATCGGCCTCGGAGTGGATGAGCTCCGCTTCAGGCTTCGGCTTGATCGGCGCGCTGTCCGGGACCGCTTCCAAGACGATACCAGGCTTTCCATCTTCCTTCGGACCAACGGTGACGTTGACGACACCGCCCTTCCGCAGCTTGCCAAAGAGAATCTCATTGGCGAGCGGCTTCTTGATGACGTCCTGGATAACGCGGGCGAGCGGGCGAGCGCCCATCTTCTCGTCGTAACCCTTTTCAGCCAGCCACGCGATAGCGTCCTCGTGCAGATTGAAGGTGACATTCCGTTCGGAAAGCTGCGCTTCGAGCTGCATGATGAACTTCTGCACGACCTTGTGGATCACTTCCGTCGGGAGCGCCGCGAACGGGATGATCGCGTCGAGACGGTTGCGGAACTCCGGCGTGAACAGGCGGGTCAACGCCTCCTCGTCCTCGCCCGTCCGCTTGGACGAACCGAAGCCGATCGCCGCCTTGGCCATCTCCGACGCCCCCGCGTTGGTCGTCATGATCAGGATGACGTTGCGGAAGTCTATCTTCTTGCCGTTATGGTCGGTCAGCGCGCCATGGTCCATCACCTGCAACAGGATGTTGTAGATGTCGGGATGCGCCTTCTCGATCTCGTCAAGCAACACCACGCAATGCGGATGCTGGTCGACGCCATCGGTCAGCAGACCACCCTGGTCGAAGCCGACATAGCCGGGAGGTGCGCCGAGCAGGCGCGATACCGTATGCCGTTCCATGTACTCGGACATATCAAAGCGCAGAAGCTCAACGCCGAGCGACGAGGCGAGCTGCTTCGCAACCTCGGTCTTGCCGACGCCTGTCGGGCCGGAGAAGACGTAGGAACCAATCGGCTTGTTCGGTTCACGCAGGCCCGCGCGGGCGAGCTTGATCGACGTCGACAACGCCTCGATCGCCTTGTCCTGGCCGTAGACGACCGAGCGCAGTTCCTGCTCGAGATTGGCAAGAACAGCTTCGTCGTCCTTCGACACCGTCTTCGGCGGGATGCGCGCCATTGTCGCAACCGTGGCTTCGATCTCCTTCTCGGTGATCAGCTTGCGGCGCTTGGACGGCGGCAGCAGCATCTGGGCTGCACCGGTTTCATCGATCACGTCGATCGCCTTGTCGGGCAGCTTGCGGTCCGAGATGTAGCGCGCCGACAGCTCGACAGCCGTCTTGATCGCCTCGTTTGAATAGCGCAGGTGATGATATTCTTCGAAGTACGGCTTCAAGCCCTTCATGATCTCGATCGCATCGTCGATCGACGGCTCGTTGACGTCGATCTTCTGGAAGCGACGAACCAGAGCCCGGTCCTTTTCGAAGAACTGGCGGTACTCCTTATAGGTGGTCGAACCGATGCAACGGATGGCACCCGAGGACAGGGCCGGCTTCAAGAGGTTCGAGGCATCCATGGCTCCGCCCGACGTTGCGCCCGCACCGATCACGGTATGGATCTCGTCGATGAACAGCACGGCGCCCGGATATTCTTCGAGTTCCTTCACGACCTGCTTCAAGCGCTCTTCGAAATCACCGCGATAGCGCGTGCCGGCCAGCAGCGTTCCCATATCCAGCGAGAAGATGGTGGCATCGGCCAATGCTTCAGGCACCTTGCCCTCGACGATGCGCTTGGCAAGGCCCTCGGCAATGGCGGTCTTGCCGACACCGGGATCGCCGACATAGAGCGGGTTGTTTTTCGACCGGCGGCATAGAACCTGGATGGTGCGATTGACCTCGGCCTGGCGACCGATCAACGGATCGATCTTGCCGCTCTTGGCCTTCTCATTGAGGTTCACGCAGTAAGCCTTCAGGGCATCCTGCTGCTTTTTCGCGCCGCCCTCTTCCTGTTCGCTGCTGCCACGCGATGCCGGCTTGCTCTCGGATTCGTCGTCGGCGCCGCGAGGCGGACGAGACTCGGACGAACCCGGCCGCTTGCCGATCCCGTGGGAGATATAGTTGACCGCGTCGTAGCGGGTCATTTCCTGCTCCTGCAGGAAGTAGGCCGCGTGGCTCTCGCGCTCGGCGAAAATGGCAACGAGGACGTTTGCGCCGGTCACCTCCTCGCGACCGGACGACTGCACATGGATCACCGCCCGCTGGATGACGCGCTGGAAGCCGGAGGTTGGCTTGGAGTCCTCGTCATAGCCGGTGACCAAATTGGAGAGTTCGTTATCGACATATTCAACAAGCGTTTTGCGCAGCGCGTCGAGGTCGACGTTGCAGGCGCCCATAACGGCGGCGGCATCGGCATCGTCGATCAGGGCGAGCAGCAGATGCTCGAGCGTGGCATACTCATGATGCCGCTCGTTGGCAAAGGTCAGTGCCTGATGGAGCGCCTTCTCAAGACTAGGCGAAAATGTTGGCACGTTCAGATCCTCACTTCTTTTCCATGACGCATTGCAGCGGATGCTGGTGCTGCCGGGCGAAGTCCATCACCTGGCTCACCTTCGTTTCCGCCACTTCGTATGTAAATATCCCACATTCGCCGACGCCATGGTTGTGGACATGAAGCATAATGCGGGTGGCACTTTCGCGATCCTTCTGAAAAAAACGCTCCAGAATATGAATGACGAATTCCATGGGAGTGTAGTCGTCGTTCAAGAGTAGCACGCGGTAGAGATTGGGCTTCTTGGTCTTCGGTTTCGTGCGTGTGATGACCGAGGTTCCGCGATTTCCGTTGTCCCCGTTCCTTTCGCTATCGTTTTGCATCCGGATCGGCTTTGCGATCATTTTCTTTCATTCCTCGATCAGTCCAGCGGGGGGCATGGGAGGGGTTTGCCCGCCGAATATTCGAAATACTAACTTAGTTCATCCTGGAGCGATTTTAAGCCCCTCGCTTCACACTGCAATCACAATTCGGCTGGTCTCGACGCAAAGACACAGAAACCGGGCGATGGGCATGCGACGGGCATTGTGAAAAAAGAAAAGACCGGCCGCAGATGCGTAGCCGGTCTTCGATTTTCAAGAGCTGTGCGGCAATTGCCGCCTATGGTTACGCCGCAGCGGGCGCGACAACTGGGGCGGCCTTCGTCGCCTTGGCGACCGCAGCAGCAACAGGCGCTTCATATGGTTTGTAAGCGCTTTTGGCGAGATCGGAATACATTTCGCCAAGCTTGGTGGCTTCGCCCACGAAGTTCTCGTATGCAGTTTTCACATAGTTGGTCTGCAGCTCGAAGGCAGCTTCAAAGCTACGCGCCCCGGAGAGACTTTCAAAATGCGTGACCGTGTCCTGGAACGACTTCTTGGAATACTCCACGGCTTCGGCGGCAATGGCCTGAAAACCCTTGGCAGTCTCCGAATAGCTCTTCAGGACCGTGTCCATGGCTTCCTTGTTCTTCCGATTGACGTCGTCGAAGTTCAACATGACCATCATCCTCCTTGGCATGTGTGGCTTGATGAAGCCTAGCTGCAACGCACAAATAGTCAAGCATGATTGTGCACCGCAAAACAATCTTTGATTGCATCACCACCCACGCATGTTTCAATGCGCAAAACCGAAATCCCACTGTAATTGATTTTGCTAAAATATATCAGAGCGTCGCAACCAACGGTTACGTCAAAAAATTCGTCGCGACGCCTGATGAGGCCTGACGTCAGTCAAGAAGATCGGCCGGCACCTTCCCGCCATTTTCGGCAAGGCGCGTCATCAAGGCCTTGTGCAGGAACATGTTCATCGCGGCGGTGTCGTGCGGGTCACCTTTGAAGCCAAGCTCCGCGGCCAGCTCCTTGCGCTCAGCGAGGCTGGCATCCATGCCGACGGCCTTCATGAGATCCACGATCGAGCGGCGCCAGTCCAGCTTTTGTCCGCTCTTCTTAACTGCCGCATCCAGTAGCGGCACGATATCGACAGCCGCTGCGGCGGGGGTAGCAGCAGCCGGTGTTGCCTGCGGTGTGGCTGAGGGAGCGGGCGATGGCGCTGCGGTTGCCCCCGGCTGCGAAGGGGCGGCTGATGGAGTGACCGGCGCGGCCACAGCTTCACCAAAAATCGCGTTCTTGATCTTGTCGAAAATACCCATTCCGGCATCCCTCCTTGGCGCTAGAGCACATGCTCAGCTTGGGAGATGGAGCGTTCGACGGAGCGGTCCAGAGAAGAGAGCGTATTTTTCCGCCGAAGATTGCTTTTCGAGACAAGAAGCAATCGCAGGTTTGCTAGGGGCACGAATCGCAGAGCGGCCAAGCAGACCGGACCTAAGAGTGTCCGGAGCAGTCAGGACGAAGGGCGGCAGAGCACGCCGCCCACCGATTGCAGATCAGAGATCGACGTCGAGGATCGCCATCGAAAAGTTGTAAGAGCGGTCGCCGTCCTCGTCATCGATATAGACGACACCCAGAAATTCTTCGCCGAGATAGACTTCAGCGGAGTCGTTCTTTCGCGGGCGAGCCTTGACGATCACCTGCGGGTTGAACGTGCGCTTGAAATAGGCGTCGAGCTTCTTGATTTCTTCGGGCTTCACACTGCATCTCCTGAGCGGTCTCGGTTGGCCGCTTCTTGCATGGGAAAGACGGCGCTGTAAAGGCACGGGGACAGACGCATGAACGCTATCCCCGCTGATATGCCACACTTATAAGGCGACGAGCGGCTCAGATATCCGCGCCGATCACCTGATCCATTATTCGCGACGGCTCCGAACACCCGGCTTCTCCGACCACCTTGGCCGGCACACCTGCCACGGTCGTCTTCGGTGGCACCGCCTTGAGCACCACCGAACCTGCCGCAATGCGTGAGCAATAGCCGATCTCGATGTTGCCGAGGATCTTGGCGCCAGCACCGATCAGCACGCCGCTGCCGATCTTCGGATGCCGATCCGCGCCTTCCTTGCCGGTACCCCCGAGCGTAACCCCGTGCAGGATCGATACGTTGTCGCCGATGACGGCGGTTTCGCCGACGACCAGGCCGGTGGCATGATCAAGGAAGATGCCCCTGCCGATACGCGCGGCTGGATTGATGTCAGTCTGGAAAACACTCGAGGATCGGCTCTGCAGATAAAGCGCCAGGTCGCGGCGGCCGCGATTGAGCAGCCAGTGCGCAAGCCGGTGGGTCTGCAGCGCGTGGAATCCCTTGAAATAGAGCACGGCCTCCATGAACCGCAGGCATGCCGGGTCACGGTCGTAGATCGCCTGAATATCGACGCGCAGGATCGTGCTCCACTCCGGCCAATCCTCCAGCATCTGATCGAAGGTCTGGCGCAACAGGATCGCCTGCATATCCGGGTGGTCAAGACGTTCGCAGATACGATAGACCACGCACTCTTCCAGCGACCGATAGTTGAGAACGGTCGAATAAAGAAACGCGGCCAGCACCGGATCCTTCTCTGCTGCAACGCGCGCTTCCTCGCGCAAGCTGTCCCAGATCGGGTCCATCACCTTGAGAGGACTGCCCGTCTCAAGAGAGCGAATGTCTGTCTTTGCGACCATGAAAGGTCTCCTCGTATGCCGTAGGATCGGCTCTATATAAGGCAAAAACCCGTTAACATAAATGGGCGGCCGGCGAATCGTTTCTCAGCGATCCCGAACTGTCCAGCAAACCCATGTCACTAGTCGGCGACTTCGGCGTAAAACTCGAGTACGGCCTTCTTGAAGACCCTGTCACCCACCGCAAGCATGTGATCCCGCCCGGGAATGTCCAGCGCCTGAGCATGGGGCATCAGCGCGGCAAGCTCCTCAGCAGAACCCGCGATGTCATCCTTCGTTCCGACCCCGATCAGGGTTGGAGCTTCGATCTTGGCCATATCCGACCGTGCGACGAGATCGCGAGATCCCTTGATACAGGCGGCGAGCGCTTCGCGGTCACTCTTCGTCTGATCGGCGAAAGCGCGGAACATTCGTCCACGATCATGAGAGACATCATCGAGAGAAGGTGCAAGCAAAGCATCCGCTATCGGATCCCAGTCACCAACGCCGTCCGTCATGCCGATCCCGAGGCCACCGAGCACCAGCGACCGGACCCGCTCGGGATGGGCAAGGGCTGCGAAGACGGAAATGCGGGCTCCCATCGAGTAGCCCATGACGTTGGCCTCCGGAATTCCGAGATGATCGAGAAGCGCAACCGCATCACCCGCCATATGCCACGGACGGTAAGCCTCGGCGTCGCGCGGCTTGTCACTTGCTCCATGCCCCCGATTGTCGATGGCAATGACGCGATAGCCCGCGTCGCCCAGCGTCTTCAACCAACCCGGGTGAACCCAGTTCACGTTGGCACTGGAAGCAAATCCGTGGATCAGCAGCACGGGCGCCCCGGACGGATCGCCTTCGTCGAAGAACGCGAGCTTCAGGCCATCATGGGTAAAGCTGGAAAAGACGGGCGTATTCAAGTTCATCGGACTGTCCTTTTTCGCGGGACCATATTTTATGGACCACGGAACTGAAACCCTCGCAGCCGCAAAAACTGTGCGTCCTGTCACTCTTTCGCTCTACACATTTGCGGTGAAGGACTATAAGGTCCGCGCGACTTACAAAGCATTCGGAGATGAACATGGCCGGCCACAACATTCCCCACTTCCAGAACGACGGCGGACACCGCGTTATCGAAGTCGGCGTGAAGGAGTTCATGTGCACCGGCGCTTCCGTTCCGTTCGATCATCCGCATATCTTCATCGACATGGGCGACGAGAACGAAAAGGTCTGCTCGTACTGCTCGACGCTCTACCGCTTCAATGGTGCGCTGAAGGCGACGCAGACCAATCCGGCCGGCTGCGTCTTCCACGTCAAGGCTGCCTGACGCCTTCCATTCGAGATCGGACAGCCTATGCCGGCCGAACATGCCGCCATTGTCGGCGCGGGTATAGCGGGCCTCACGGCTGCCCTTGCGTTGGCGCGGCGTGGCATAAGCGCCGAGATTTTCGAGCAGGCTCCGGAATTGACCGAGGTCGGGGCCGGACTGCAGGTTTCGCCGAACGCATCGCGTGTGCTGGCCGAGTTGGGCGTGCTCGAGCCCCTGACTGGCGCCTGGCTCGAACCTGATGACATTCGGCTTGTCTCCGGAACCTCGCTTCGCCAGCTTGCAGCCGTTCCCGCCGGCAGCTTTGCACGGGCCAGATGGGGTGCGCCGTACGGCGTCCTGCACCGCTCTACATTGCAGCGTGCATTGCTTGACGCTGTGAAGAAGGAGCCACTTTGTCAGCTCCATCTCGGGTCGAAGATGACGGCTCTGGCCTTATCGGGGCCGTCACGAAGACTTGTCGTTGGCGCCGACGGGGTCTGGTCGCAGGTTCGAGAAAGCATCGACGGCAGCCCCTCGCCGCGGTTCTCCGGCAACATCGCCTACCGTTTCACGATTGATGCCGCCAACGCGCCCACGTTTCTTCAGCGTACCAGCGTGTCCGCTTTCCTGGGCCCATCGGCGCACCTCGTCTGCTATCCACTGAAGGAAACCGACTGCTTCAACATGGTGGCGATTACCGCAGGCAACGTCGCATCGCATGACTGGACCGGCCAGCCAACGCAAGCTCAGCGAGAACAGCTGCTATCGCGCTTTTCGAGATGGCATCCTGCCCTGACCACGCTTTTCGCCAAGGCCGACGACATCACCTTCTGGCCCCTCTACGAAACGACAAGCGGTCGCTGGCAGAATGGCGGCAACTCTGTCCTCATCGGCGATGCTGCGCACGCAATGATGCCCTTCGCGGCGCAGGGAGCCGCGATGGCAATCGAGGATGCGTATGAATTGGCAAGCTTCGTTGCGACGCAGTCGACGCCGCAAGCGCTGCACTCGTTCGAGGCGCACCGCGCCCCACGTATTGCCCGATTGCGCCAGCGTGGCGCGTTCAACCAGTTTGCGTACCACGCCCGGGGGCCGATCCGCATCGGACGCGACCTCGTTCTGGCACTGAGGCCGCCGCAAAGCCTCGCGGCGGACCTCGATTGGATTTACGGCTACCGAGCCGGCGCCTGATCAGACGGCCTTTGCCGCGGCAAAGCCGCGCTCGATGTCCGCTTTGATATCAACGACGTCCTCCAGCCCGATCTGCAGGCGGATGACCGGTCCTTCGGACGGCGCCTTGCAAATTCGGCGATCGTTGAGGTTGACGTGAACGGCGAGGCTTTCGAAGCCGCCCCATGACCAACCGAGGCCGAATATCCGCAGGGCATCGAGGAAAGCATGCGCCTTGGCCTTGAACTTCTCGGGAGCATCGACCGCAAGAACGAAGGAGAAGATGCCGCTCGCGCCCTTGAAATCGCGCCTCCACAACTCATGCGACGGAAAGCTGGGCAATGCCGGGTGAAGCACCTTGGCGACATCGTCCCTGCCCTCGAGCCACTTGGCGATGGTCAGGGCGCTTTCGTAGTGACGTTCCAGGCGTACGCCCATGGTACGCAGCCCGCGCAGGATCTGGTAAGCATCATCAGGTGCGCCGCAGATACCAAGCGTAATGTTTGCTTCATGCAGTTGCGGCCAGTACTTGGCATTTGCCGAGACGGTCCCCATCAGAATATCAGAGTGCCCGGAGGGGTATTTGGTGGCCGCATGGATTGAGACGTCGACACCGAAGTCGAGCGGCTTGAAGTAAACAGGCGTCGCCCAGGTGTTGTCCATCGTCACGACAGCACCGTGCTTGTGCGCGATCGCCGCGATAACAGGGATATCCTGCATTTCGAAGGTGTTCGAGCCCGGTGCTTCGGTGTGGACGAGCTTGGTGTTCGGCTTGATCAGCGCTTCGATGCCGGTCCCGACCATCGGATCGTAATAGTCCACCTCTACGCCCAGGCGCTTCAGCATCGTGTCGCAGAAATGGCGCGTCGGCCCGTAGACCGAATCGACAATCAGTGCGTGGTCGCCGGCCGACAGGAATGCCAGAAACGGCACGGTAACGGCGGCAAGGCCCGACGGCACGAGAATCGTTCCGGCCGATCCCTCCAGCGCGTCGATCGCTTCGCAAAGTGCATCCGTAGTCGGAGTTCCGCGCGTTCCATAGGTGTACTTCTGCGCCCGCGTCTCCATCGCTCTGGCATTCGGAAACAGCACCGTAGAGGCATGAACGACCGGCGGATTGACGAAACCGTGGTACTCGGCCGGATCGTTACCGAGGTGGGAAAGGCGCGTGTTGATGCCTGCGTTCTGGAGCGGGCCTTCTTTATCTTTCATGTCGGAAATGCCTTTGGCGGTGGGATGCAATCGGCAAACTCTTGAACGCCCCCAAACGATCGGTCAACCCCGAAGCCGGAGTGACCTGCGCATCGCTGCCATGCAGAATTCTCAGATATATCAGTGATATTGCGCGAATTTTTTCGGCAAAGGCCGCCATTTCGATAGCCATCTGCTTATTTTACGTGCCTCAATTAGGGAATTGCCGAAATATCACGCAATCTTTCAACGCGACACTTGACCATAGTGACATTTGCGACTGTGATAGAACCACTCGCGCCGGGAGGGTGTCGGGTCATATGGGAGGTTTTGCTTGCTTCGGTGAACGCTCCCACAAAAAGATAAGACAAAGGAAAAGGTTGGGAAAAAAATGAAGACTAAGCTTCTGTCCGCCGCCATCGGCGCAGCAGTTTTCGGACTTGGCGCCTCGGCAGCATCTGCCACCACGCTCGAAGACGTAAAGGCAAAGGGTTTTGTTCAGTGCGGCGTCAACACCGGCCTTCTTGGTTTCGCGCAACCTGACGCTTCCGGCAACTGGGCCGGTTTCGACGTCGACTTCTGCAAGGCAGTTGCTTCGGCCGTTTTCGGCGACCCGACCAAGGTGAAGTACACGCCACTGTCGGCAAAGGACCGTTTCCCGGCGCTCAAGTCGGGCGAAGTCGACGTCCTGTCGCGTAACACCACCTGGACGATCAATCGCGATACCGCGCAAGGCTTCAACTTCCGCCCGATTACCTATTACGACGGCCAGGGCTTCATGGCTCGCAAGAGCCTGAACGTAAAGTCGGCGCTTGAACTGTCTGGCGCAGCCGTTTGCGTCCAGTCCGGCACGACGACGGAACTGAACCTCGCCGACTACTTCAAGGCTAACAACCTTCAGTACAATCCGGTGGTTTTCGAGAAGCTTGAAGAAGTCAACGCGGCCTACGATTCCGGTCGTTGCGACGTCTACACCACCGACCAGTCCGGTCTCTACTCGCTGCGTCTGACGCTGAAAAACCCAGACGAGCACATGGTTCTTCCGGAAATCATTTCCAAGGAGCCGCTCGGCCCGGCCGTTCGCCAGGGTGACGACCAGTGGTTCGACATCGTCTCCTGGACGGCATATGCGCTGGTCAATGCCGAGGAATTCGGCATCACTCAGGCCAATGTCGACGAGATGAAGAACTCGGCAAACCCTGACATCAAGCGCTTCCTCGGCACCGAAGCCGACACCAAGATTGGTACCGACCTCGGGCTCACCAATGAATGGGCCTACAACGTCATCAAGGGCGTCGGCAACTATGGTGAAGTGTTCGAGCGCAACATCGGCCAGGGCAGCCCGCTCAAGATCGAGCGCGGGCTGAACGCGCTGTGGAACAAGGGCGGCCTCCAGTACGCCCCACCGGTCCGCTGATCGGCTAGCCCTTCGCGGCTTGGGAAGGCGGTCAACCGCCTTCCCATCAAAAAGAGAAAAGCCCGAAAACGGGCTCATAGGGGATTAGGCTCGGCATGACGCAAGAGGCTGTGCACACGTCGCATGTGCAAAGCACTGGCTGGAGTTTCCAGTCGGTGCTCTACGACCCGAGATTTCGGGGTATTTTCTTCCAAGTCCTGACTGTCGTACTCATTGTCGGATTCGGGTGGTGGATTGCCCACAATACGGCTCAGAATCTGGCCCGCTCCGGCACCGCTTCCGGCTTCGGCTTCCTGAACGGCCGCGCGGGTTTCGACATTGGCCAGTCGCTGGTCGACTACTCGAGCGATGCAACCTATCGCCGGGCTCTGGTGGTGGGACTGCTCAATACGATTCTTGTCGCGGTTACGGGCATCGTCACGGCCACGATAATCGGCTTCGTCGTCGGTATTGGGCGGCTGTCGCACAATTGGCTGATCGCCAAACTTTGCACGGTCTATGTTGAGGTCTTCCGCAACATTCCGCCCCTGCTCGTCATCTTCTTCTGGTACCAGGGCGTTCTTGCCGTTCTGCCCGGCCCGCGCGATTCACTCCATCTGCCGCTCAACATGTATCTCAACAATCGCGGGCTGGCTTTCCCGAAGCCGATCTTCGGTGAAGGCATGTGGTCGGTCGGCGTGGCGCTTCTGATCGGCATCGTGGCGTCTGCAATCCTTGCGCGCTGGGCTCACAAGCGCCAGGCGTCCACCGGCAAGCAATTCCATACGATCTGGGCCTCCATTGGCCTGATCGTCGGCCTGCCTGTTCTGGCATTTCTGTTCTCCGGCCTGCCTCTGTCGTTCGACGTTCCTGTCGCGGGCAAGTTCAATCTCACCGGCGGTTCGGTCGTCGGTCCGGAGTTCATGTCGCTGTTCCTGGCGCTGTCCTTCTATACGGCCGCCTTCATTGCCGAAATCGTGCGTGCCGGCATTCGCGGCGTGCCGAAAGGCCAGTCGGAGGCGGCTGGTGCGCTCGGCCTTCACCCTGCAAGCGTCACCCGCCTGGTGGTCGTCCCGCAGGCGCTGCGCATCATCATTCCGCCGCTCACCAGCCAGTATCTGAACCTGACCAAGAACTCATCGCTCGCCATCGCCATCGGTTTCTCGGATCTCGTCGCCGTCGGTGGCACGATCCTGAACCAGACCGGCCAGGCGATCGAAATCGTGTTCATCTGGGCGGTCGTCTATCTCACCCTGAGCATCCTCACATCGGTGTTCATGAACTGGTTCAATGCCAAGATGGCTCTGGTGGAGAGATAAGATGCCGACATCGAACGAATCCTTCGTCAGGACCACATTTATCGACCCGGAACCCGCACCGCGCAGCGAAAGCGGCGCATGGGCCTGGGTTCGCAAGAACCTTCTGGCAACGCCCAAGGACGTCGTCCTGACAGTCATTGCCATCACCCTTCTCGCCTGGGCCCTGCCCCAAATGATCAACTGGCTTTTCATTCAGGCGGTGTGGACTGGAACGGACCGCACCTTCTGCGCGACAGCCGTCCAGGGCGGCATTCAACCCGACGGCTGGAGCGGTGCTTGCTGGGCATTCGTCAACGCCAAGCTGGACCAGTTCGTCTACGGCCGCTATCCCCTCGACGAGCGCTGGCGGCCGACGATTGTCGGCATCCTCTTCGTGCTGCTGCTGGTGCCCATGCTCATCCCCAAAGCACCCTTCAAGGGCACGAATGCCGTTCTGCTTTTCGCCGTGCTGCCGCTTCTTGCCTTCTGGCTGCTTTACGGCGGCTTCGGCCTCGAAATAGTTGACACCCCGCTTTGGGGTGGCCTGATGGTGACGCTGGTGTTGTCCTTCGTGGGCATTGCGGTGTCGCTGCCGTTCGGCATCATCCTTGCACTCGGTCGCCGCTCCCAGATGCCTGTCATCAAGATGGTTTGCGTCGGCTTCATCGAGATCATTCGCGGAATTCCGCTGATCACGGTGCTCTTCATGGCAAGCGTGATGCTGCCGCTCTTCCTGCCTGCCGGCTACACGATCGACAAACTGCTGCGCGCCTTGATCGGCGTTGCGATCTTCGCCTCAGCCTATATGGCCGAGGTCATCCGCGGCGGTCTCCAGGCGATTCCGAAGGGCCAGTACGAGGGCGCGGACTCGCTCGGCCTAGGTTATTGGCAGAAGACGCGGCTCATCATCCTGCCGCAGGCGATCAAGCTGGTCATACCGGGCATCGTCAACACCTTCATCGGCATGTTCAAGGACACGTCGCTGGTTTCGATCATCGGCATGTTCGATCTGCTCGGCATCGTCCGGCTGAACTTTACCGACGCCAACTGGGCAAGTGCGGTGACGCCATTGACCGGGCTGATTTTTGCTGGCTTCGTTTTTTGGCTGTTCTGCTTCGGCATGTCGCGCTATTCAGGCTTCATGGAACGCTATCTCGATACCGGCCACAAACGATAAAAGATCAAGGGAACGAACATATGGCTGAGGCTCAACCTAAGAAGATGACCGTTTCGGCAACGGACGTTGCCGTCGACATCGTCAATATGAACAAGTGGTACGGCGATTTTCACGTGCTGCGGGATATCAATCTCAAGGTGATGCGCGGCGAGCGTATCGTCATTGCCGGACCGTCCGGATCGGGCAAGTCGACGATGATCCGCTGCATCAACCGCCTTGAGGAACACCAGAAGGGTCAGATCATCGTTGACGGCGTCGAGCTCACCAACGACCTGAAGAAGATCGACGAAGTGCGCCGCGAAGTCGGCATGGTCTTCCAGCACTTCAACCTCTTCCCGCACTTGACCATCCTGGAAAACTGCACGCTGGCGCCGATCTGGGTGCGCAAGATGCCGAAAAAGCAGGCCGAAGAAGTCGCCATGCACTTCCTGAAGCGCGTCAAGATCCCGGAACAGGCCAACAAGTATCCGGGCCAGCTTTCCGGCGGTCAGCAGCAGCGCGTGGCAATCGCCCGTTCGCTCTGCATGAACCCGAAGATCATGCTCTTCGATGAGCCGACCTCGGCGCTCGACCCTGAAATGATCAAGGAAGTTCTGGAGACCATGGTTGGCCTCGCAGAAGAAGGCATGACCATGCTCTGCGTCACCCACGAAATGGGCTTTGCGCGCCAGGTCGCCAACCGCGTTATCTTCATGGACCAGGGGCAGATCGTCGAACAGAACTCACCCGCCGAGTTCTTCGACAATCCTCAGCACGAGCGCACCAAGCTCTTCCTCAGCCAGATCCTGCACTAAGCAGCGTCGCTCACCAAATTCGAAGGCCGCCGGAATTTCCGGCGGCCTTTTGTCTTTCTACCCTGGGCCTGAGACCGTGATCAGCCCTTGAGCTTGGCGTTGCACAAACTGTAGAAGCCGCCGCCCTTCTGGATCCACTTCAGGCCATTGAGCGTGTTGGCATCCTTGTTCTGATGGTAGGAGTCGACACAGGTGTGCATCCGGGCCTTGCCGGGCGTTTCCTTCGCATATTTTGGCGCAACGGCCGTTGGGAACGAAACGCCCCTTGGCGCTGTCATCGTCGGCTTTTCAGGCTCTTCGCCGCTGTTGAGTGTCACATCTGGCTCAGCCGTCGCGTCCGGCCCGCACTGCGCCTTGCGGAAGTCGTTCCACTTCATGTCCTTTGCAGAGCCGTCGGCCTGGGCCGACTTATACTTCGCGCTGCATTCCTTCATGGTCAACGCCGAGGACGGCGTCGCAAACGCCAGAGCCCCGAGCAGGGAAACGGATGCAAGAATAGTCAAATGCCTGATCATGATCTTTCCTCCAAGCCTCTAGGGGGCTGCTACCGAACTATCGATCTGGCTTTTTTTCTTGTCAACGTGACAATTGGCGCAACCATGGCGCTAAACCTGTTGAACAGGTCGCCTCCTCCAGTTCCGATAGCAATCCTTCGATTGCAGCGTAGTCTCGCTTTGCCCAGCGAGTGCCCCCGGTGGTATAGTGCCAGCGGGCTGATCCTTTCCTGCATTCTCGATGGAGGAAGAAATGCGCGAACCGGACATGCAGAAAGTGGATGCACTCGTCGGCCGGCTGGTTGGCGATGTGGGCGCGGCGATTTCGGGAGCACTTGTGGTGCTTGGCGATGACCTTGGCCTGTTCAAGGCCATGGCTGATGGCAAGCCCCGCAACTCGTCCGAGCTATCGAAGGAGACCGGCATAAAGGAGCGCTATCTCCGAGAATGGCTGTCCGCTCTCGCTGCCGCTGATTATCTCACCTACGACGAGAAGACCGACCGCTTTCACCTGACGCCCGAGCAGGCCATGGTCTTTGCCGAGGAAGACAGCCCCGCCTTCTTTGCCGGCGCTTTCCAGGTTGCGCAGGCAATGTGGGCGGACGAACCGAAAGTGGCCGAAGCCTTCCGGACCGGCAAGGGCCTGGGGTGGCACGAACACAGCGCCTGCCTGTTCCGAGGCACGGAGCGCTTCTTCAGAACCGGCTACAACAACAACCTCGTCGCCGACTGGATTCCGGCACTGCAAGGCGTCGAGGCGCGCCTGAAGGCAGGTGCGAAAGTCGCCGATGTCGGCTGCGGTCATGGCGCATCGACAATCCTGATGGCACAGGCCTACCCCGCTTCGACATTTTTCGGTTTCGATTATCACGCGCCATCAATCGAGCGAGCGGCGGCGGCGGCCAAGGAGGCCGGCGTTTCTGACCGCGTCACCTTCCAACAGGCTCCGGCAGCGGGCTTCCCGGAAGGAGAATATGACCTGATCGCCATGTTCGATTGCCTGCACGACATGGGAGATCCTGTCGGCGCCGGCAAGCATGTCAGGAAATCGCTCTCTGCAGACGGAACCTGGCTGGTCGTCGAACCCTTCGCCCATGATTGCCTGAAGGACAATCTCAATCCGGTCGGCCGCGTCTACTATGGGGCATCAACGATGATCTGCACGCCGGCATCCCTCTCGCAGGACGTCGGCCTCGGCCTCGGTGCGCAGGCCGGAGAGGCCAAGCTGCGCAAGGTTGCCCTTGACGCTGGGTTCAAGCATTTCCGTCGCGCCACAGAAACACCATTCAACATGGTCTTTGAGGTCCGCGCCTGAGAAAATTCACAGGCATGGCGGTGCGGCGACGATGGCCGGTCGCACCGCTGCAACTTTGCACATGTTCACCGGACTCACCGTGAACAGAAATACAGCAACAATATCAAACACATGATGCATTTTCTCTAATTGCATCGTTCCTGATTCAAAGAAAAAATCACGCCAGCGCGATTTTTTCTCGTTTTGCCGCTTGCGGGATTCAGAGTGCCTGACTATAAGGGCGCCACCACGAAGGAAGCGCCCTTCGTCTATCGGTTAGGACACCAGATTTTCATTCTGGGAAGAGGGGTTCGACTCCCCTAGGGCGTGCCACTTCTCTTTGATTTCACTGTATAATTTTGACGAACACAGCGTCGAGGCAACAGCCTTGCGGATCGGGCACTCCTTGGCTTTCGGGGCAGGCACAAGCCTCGCTCCAACTCAGCCCTATAGATTTTTCCAAGACTTCTGCCGGTTGTTAGCCGCGCGAACACTTTGACTTGGGAGCCGAAGCTATGACGCACGTCGAAGACTTTGGCCGGCGCCTCTTCGAGAAATCGAAACTGAGGCCGGCACCGACGCTCGGCTTGGGACGCGCCTCGATTCCGCGGCGCGCTCGCTTACTCCCATTTTGCGGCAATCGTACCGACATAACGAACCTACTCGACGCGTCCCTGGAGACAATCAATTGAACGGCATCAAACTGAGCATCTGCATTCCAACCTACAATCGCGAGGCCTATCTTCGCGGCATGCTCGAGCATTGCGAAACCTTCGAATTCGACTTCCCTTATGAGATCGTCATCTCGGACAATGCGTCCACCGACAACACGACGCAGGTCGTCAACGAATTCATCGCGAAGGGGATGCCAATTCGATACCATCGCCGCACGGTCAATGGCGGCGCCTACAAGAATCTGGCAAGCGCCTTCCACCACGCGGTTGGCGAGTACACCGTCTACCTCGCGGACGACGACCTTCTGATTGCGGATGGCGTGAAGGCAACGGTGGCGTATCTCGACGCAAATCCCGACGTCTCCGCCTGCCATGCGCCATGGTATCTCCACGACCAAGTCGCCGATTGCGACCTTGCAAAGTTTTACGAGGTGGACGCTGACGTCAAATTTGGTCGACGCGATTTCCTCGAAGTATTTCAGTTCATTTTCAAGGAACACGTTTTTCCCGAGATCGCCATTTACCGTTCTTCGGCTCTGCGATCTGTCTGGGTTCCGCGAGATTTCTGCTTTTGCTTTTTTGCCTATCTTGCACATGCCCTTGATCAGGGCGCCGTCGCCTTCCTGAAGCAACCCTTCTATCGCTCCGTCGCGGTCTCCAAGATCGAGCCGGATCGCCAGCAGGTCGGCAACGACGAAGCCCTGGTTTCATGGGACAAATACCGCGGTGGCCTTGAGTATTTTCTTTATGTCGCTGCCAAGCGCGGAAAACTCAACACGGGGCCGGAATCCCGTGCCGCTTTCGAGAATTTGTGCAGGATCTTCACCCTCAACCGGATGGCAGTCGCCGCCCGTCTCTGGGCGGTTCGCAAAGACTTCATCAAGGCCTATGAGCTCTATACCCGCCTGGCTCTTGGCGGCATGGAAGACCATCCGGAAATCGCTCAGCTGCGTCAGTCCTTCCCGATGCTGGTATCGATGCAAACCTTGGCCTATCAGGTGAGCGCCACGGCTGGAATCGACAGGCTGATGCTCAGCGGAATGGCCAATCCAAAGCTGATTTCGGAGATTCTTCGTGATGTCGGCTTGGAGCCGGAAGTGGAAATTATCACCGACGCCGAGGGACATGATCCGGAGCGCGTCGACAGCACCATGATCTTTGCGGCAGATATGGCCCGTCGGACGAAATTCCTGGAGCTCGGCTACAAGCCAAACCTTATTCTTATCGAGAGCGATCTGACACAACACGTCCTTGTTTGACGTGCGATAGCGCTGGAAGAAGCCAGAGTTCAGCGCGCCGGCGCCGCATCCAGGACACGCAACTGGATACGCCGTGCCCCCTGATAATGGTCCGCTCCGAGCGAGCCTGCGACGTGGAGGCTCGCTCCCCTGGAGTTCAGCAAAAGGTTGCCAAGTTGCGTATCGGCTGCCCGAAACGCAATCCCGTCAAGCCGCGCGCCGTCCATGGCCTCGAGTGTTACCTTGACGTGCTTCTCGCCAACAAGGCGGGAATCGCGAAGCCGGTGCGCGGGAACGGCAAAAAGCGGCTGGGAGTGGCCCGAACCGTACGGCCCGGCGGTCTCCAGCCGATCGATCAGGTCGATCGTGGCGCCGCTGGCGGCAATCGCGCCATCGATCTTCAGCGTCTCGTTGGCCACGAGCGCTGCAACCGTCTTTTCCGCGCGCTCGGCAAAGAAGCCGCGCAACCGGCCAAGCTTCTCACGCTCGACGGTGAGGCCTGCCGCCATCGCGTGACCACCGCCCTTGACCAGCAAGCCCTCGTCCACCGCCGCGCGCACCATCTTGCCCATGTCGAATCCGTTGATCGAACGACCTGAGCCAGTACCCTTGCCGGATGGATCGAAAGCAATTGCGAAAGCCGGCCGCTTGAATTTTTCCTTCAGGCGGGCGGCGATCAGGCCAACGATGCCCGGGTGCCACTTTTCGTGCGCGGTGACGATGACCGAGGCGCCCTCGCCGTCCCCGTATTCCGCCAACGCCTCGGCCTCGGCCTCCTGCAGCATCGCCGCTTCCATCGCCTGCCGGTCGCGATTGAGTTCGTCCAGTTGCTGTGCGATCGCCTCCGCCTCGCCCGTGTCCTCCAACGTAAGCAGACGGCTCCCGAGCGCCGCGTCGCCGATGCGACCTCCTGCATTGATACGTGGCCCGATCAGGAAACCGAAGTGATAGGGTGTCACCGGCCCGGCGAGGCCGGCCTTGCGAAACAGGGCAGATAGGCCCGGATTACCCTGGTGGCGAGCGGCGATCAGTCCCTTGACGACATAGGCGCGGTTCAAGCCTTTCAGGGGGACGACATCACAAACGGTCGCAAGCGCGACGATATCCAGCCATTGCAACAAATCGATCGATCTGGCGCGCGGATCTCCCGCCTCGCGCAACTGGCGCAACGTCGCGACAAGCACAAGGAACACGACGCCAGCGGCACACAGATGTCCCTGTCCGGAGAGATCGTCCTCCCGGTTAGGATTCACCAGTGCGTGACAGGGCGGCAGCTCGTGTGTCACCTGGTGGTGATCGATCACCACGACGTCTACCTTACGCTTGGCAGCCTCAGCCAGTGCATCATGGCTGGTAGACCCGCAATCGACGGTGACAATCAACCTCGCGCCATTGTCGATCAGGTTGCCAATTGCCGTAGCGTTAGGCCCATAGCCCTCAAAAATACGATCCGGAATGTAGATGTCAGCTTTCACGCCAAAGTGTTTGAAAAAGCGGAACATAAGCGCCGATGAGGATGCGCCGTCAACGTCATAGTCACCGAAAATAGCGACCTGCTGCTGGCTTCGAATGGCCTCGACAAGCCGCTTGGCAGCCTTCTCACAATCCGTCAGCGTATAGGGGTCGGGCATGAGCCCGCGAAGGGTCGGATCGAGGAACTCCACCGCCTCGTCAACAGTTACGCCGCGTCCGGCGAGAACGCGCGCAATGAGTTCAGGCAGCCCATGCATCTGAGACATGGCAAGCGCCCGGTTTTGACCAGCCTGGTCGAGTCGCGATATCCAGCGGTTATCCAGCGCGGACTTTTCCACGCCCAGGAACGCACGCTGCACCGGATCGGCCGGGATATCCATATCGTCTGCTGCCCTCACCACTTGTCACCACCCCGGGACCGAGGCGATATCGGCAGCTTTATGCCCGTTCGGACGCCCACACAACGGTTTTGGAGGAGACGGACCACGTTAACTGTGGACGCACGCGGCACGTATGCCGCGGCGCCTTTGGCAGCGTCAAGGATCTCTGGGAGACCTAGTCTTCCTTTGGCCGCTCGATTCGGATCACCTGCGGCTCGCCGACATGGTAGCCCTCGCCCTTGATGGCAGCGACCGCCTTGCGGACCGAATCTTCCGTCGTCGCGTGGGTAACCATGATGATCGTCTGGTGGTGCGACGGCGCCAGATGCTGCTTCGAACGCTGCACGATCGACTCCAGCGAAATATGGTTCTCCGCCATATGCGTGGCGACGCTCGCAAACACGCCGGTGCGGTCGAGCACCGTCAGGCGAATGAAGTAGCCGCCTTCGTGGCTCTGCATCTGTGCCTTGCGGTACGGCTCCAGCGATTTGGCGGGATGGCCGAGAACGGGCACGCGCTGCGCGCCAGGACGGCTTTTTGCGATGTCGGCGATATCACCGAGAACCGACGAGGCCGTTGCATTGCCACCGGCACCGGGGCCAACCATTAGCAGCTCGCCAAGGATGTCCGATTCGATCGCGACGGCATTCGTTACACCATCGACCTGGGCGATGACGGAATCGACCGGAACCATGGTCGGATGCACGCGCTGTTCGATGCCGGTATCGGTCCGCTGCGCAACACCGAGCAACTTGATGCGGTAGCCGAGGTCTGCTGCCGCATGGATGTCCTCGATCGAGATATTGGTGATGCCTTCGAGGTAGATGTCGTCGGCAGCGATCTGGTTTCCGAAGGCGAGCGTCGTCAGGATGGAAAGCTTGTGGGCCGTGTCGTTGCCCTCGATGTCGAAGGCCGGATCGGCTTCCGCGTATCCGAGACGCTGAGCTTCCTTCAGGCAATCGGCAAAGGACAGTCCCTCCTTCTCCATCTTCGTCAGGATGTAGTTGCAGGTTCCGTTCATGATCCCGTAGATGCGGGAAATCGTGTTACCGGTCAGCGACTCGCGCAGCGCCTTGATGACTGGGATGCCGCCGGCGACGGCTGCTTCGAAGTTCAGCAACACTCCCTTGTCTTCCGCGATCGTCGCCAGTTCGACACCGTGATAGGCAAGCAATGCCTTGTTGGCTGTCACCACATGGAGACCACGTTCGAGCGCCGCGCGCACCGAGTCATTGGCCGAGCCGTTCACTCCACCGATGAGTTCGACGAAGACATCAATGTCGCCCTTTGCAGCCAGATCTTCTGGCCGGTCGAACCACTCGATCCCGCCGACATCGATGCCGCGATCCTTGGTCTTGTCGCGGGCCGAAACGCCCGTAATGAGGATCGGTCGGCCGCATGTTGCGGCAAGCTCATTGCTGCGCTGTTGTATGATACGGACGAGCGAAGCACCAACGGTACCCAAGCCCGCAATGCCGATTTTGAGGGCATCTGCCATGGATCGATCCTGAATGTGTCATGAAGGGCAGCCGCCGGAAGCGGCTGCCGTTGAGGAATTATATCAGCGATGTGCGTTGAGCGAGATGACGTTGTGCATCGTCTCATCCGCCGTCGACATGAACTTCTTGATGTTGCGGGCCGCCTGGCGGATACGGTGCTCGTTCTCGACCAGTGCAAGGCGAACGTAGTCGTCGCCCATCTCACCGAAGCCGATTCCGGGCGCGACCGCCACGTCTGCCTTCTCGACCAGCAGCTTGGAGAACTCCAACGAACCAAGATGACGGAACTTCTCCGGGATCTTTGCCCATGCGAACATCGTCGCAGCCGGTGGCGGCACCTCGAATCCGGCCTTGGCGAAGGTGTCGACCATGACGTCGCGGCGGCGCTTGTAGACGTTGCGGACTTCCGCAATGTCGGAGCCGTCGCCGTTCAACGCATGTGTTGCCGCAACCTGGATCGGCGTGAAGGCGCCGTAGTCGAGGTAGGACTTTACGCGCGTCAGCGCCGCGATCAGGCGTTCGTTACCGACAGCAAAGCCCATGCGCCAGCCCGGCATCGAGAAGGTCTTCGACATCGAGGTGAACTCGACCGTGACGTCCATTGCACCCGGAACTTCGAGAACCGACGGAGGCGGCTCGCCATCAAAGTAGATTTCCGAATAGGCAAGGTCGGAAAGCACGATGATGTCGTGCTTCTTCGCGAAGGCGATGACGTCCTTGTAGAAGTCCAGCGTCGCGACGTAGGCCGTCGGGTTGGACGGATAGTTCAGGATCAGCGCCAGAGGCTTCGGAATCGAGTGACGAACAGCGCGCTCCAGCGGCGGGAAGAAGCTCTCGTCCGGCTCGACCGACATCGACCGGATGACACCGCCGGCCATCAGGAAGCCGAAGGCGTGGATCGGATAGGTCGGGTTCGGGCAGAGAATGACGTCACCCGGCGCGGTGATCGCCTGCGCCATGTTGGCGAAGCCCTCCTTGGAGCCCAATGTCGCGACAACCTGGGTGTCCGGGTTGAGCTTCACACCGAAACGGCGGGCGTAGTAGGCGGCCTGGGCCCGGCGCAGGCCGGGAATGCCCTTGGAGGACGAATAACGATGCGTGCGCGGGTCCTGGACGACTTCGCAGAGCTTGTCGACGATCGCCTTCGGGGTCGGAAGGTCAGGGTTTCCCATGCCGAGATCGATGATATCGGCCCCGCCCGCTCGCGCGCTCGCTTTCAAACGGTTGACCTGTTCGAAAACGTAAGGCGGCAAACGCCGGACTTTGTGAAACTCTTCCATTTCTTTCCCCACGGAAATGCGGCCACCATGACCGCGCTCGAAGTTCGTCCTAATTCCCGGCTGTTCGCGATACGAACTTCAGAATCACCAACGCCGTATTCATCAGACTTGCGTCGCACGGCATTTCTTTGACGGAAAGCCGTGCAGGCCTCGCATTATCGGGAAAAATTCATCTTCCGCTACTGGTGGAAGGCTTTGCTTCCAAATCGCAGCGAAGGCAAGGCCTAATTGGCGATTTTCGAGAGCGTTTCGGCGCCGTGCTCGGCCGCTAGCTTGCGAAATTCCGCGACGCGGCGCTGATACTCGGCTTCCGAAATCGTGCCCGCCTTGCGTTGGGCAGCGAGTGCCGTCAGCTGCTGCTGAAGCCCACTGGCCTCCTGGTCGCTCATCTGGACGTTTGCCGCGGTGAGCGGCGCGCCGAATCCGGGATAACCGTCCTTATAGTGCGACAGGCCGCTCTCTGTCGGCGCCTCGCCCTTGGTCGGCGTCATGACAACGGCGGTCGGCGCCGCTCGCCTCGCCGCGAAGGCCGCCTTTTCCTCGGGCGTCTGCATGCATCCGGCAAGCGTCATGGCCGCGGCGGCGCCGATCAGCGCGGTGCAGGTCATGTTTGCGATGAGGCGAATGCAGTTCTTCGTCATATGCCAGAGGTCCCAAATCCTGAGGTGCTTCGACTGTTAAATTCGTCGCCGCCACAAAGCAATAGCACGAGCGGGCGTCAGCGGAACTTGTTTTATCGATCTTTCCAGATGTACAACTCGATTTGCAGGAACATGCTGCCGCCGGAGGAGACGAGTGACCGACAGCAAGCAGGAAAACAGCGACAAGGCAAAGAGCCCGGGCTTCGATGCAAAGGACCTGGATCCCTACCTGTTGAAAGATCCCGAGGCGATGGCGATCAATTTCGCCCGCGCCCTCGAGAATCTCGGCAAGGCGGCTACGGCCTGGCTTGCGCCGCGCGAACGTGGCGAGATCGCGGAAAATGCAGCAGAGCCGGTGACCGACATGGTCAAGACTCTCTCCAAGGTCACGGAGTACTGGATCTCCGATCCGCGCCGCACCTTCGAAGCGCAGACGCAGCTGATGAGTAGCTACTTCGGCATCTGGATGCGCTCGATGCAACGCATGCAGGGCGAAACACCGGCATCGGAACCTGAAAACAAGGACAGGCGGTTTGCCGATGAAGACTGGCAGAAGAACCCGTTCTTCGAATTCCTGAAGCAGGTTTACCTGATCACCGCCAACTGGGCGGAGAAAATGGTGGCCGATACAGAGGGGTTGGACGAGCATACCAAGCACAAGGCCGGCTTCTATGTGAAGCAGATCACGGCCGCACTCTCGCCGACCAACTTCGTGGCCACCAACCCGCAGCTCTACCGCGAAACGATCGCGACCAGCGGCGAAAATCTCGTGCGCGGCATGAAGATGCTCGCCGAGGACATCGCCGCCGGCCACGGCGACCTGAAGCTGCGCCAGACCGACATGACCAAATTCGCCGTTGGGCGCGACATGGCGCTCACTGCTGGCAAGGTGATCGCCCAGAACGAGATCTGCCAGATCATCCAATACGAGCCGACGACCGAGACGGTCTTGAAGCGCCCTCTCCTCATCTGCCCGCCGTGGATCAACAAGTTCTACATCCTCGATCTCAACCCACAGAAATCATTCATCAAATGGTGCGTCGACCAGGGACAGACCGTTTTCGTGATTTCCTGGGTGAACCCGGACGCGCGCCATGCGCGAAAGGATTGGGCCGCCTACGCGCGCGAAGGCATCGACTTCGCCCTCGATACGATCGAGAAGGCCACGGGTGAAAAGGAAGCCAATGCCGTTGGCTACTGTGTCGGCGGCACGCTGCTTGCCGCCACGTTGGCATTGCACGCCAAGGAGAAGAACAAGCGGATCAAGACCGCCACCCTCTTCACGACACAGGTGGACTTCACCCACGCCGGTGACCTCAAGGTGTTCGTCGACGAGGAACAGTTGGGACGGCTGGAAGCGCATATGGAGGAGATCGGCTATCTCGACGGCTCGAAAATGGCGACCGCCTTCAACATGCTGCGCGCCTCGGAACTGATCTGGCCCTATTTCGTCAACAACTACCTGAAGGGCCAGGACCCCATGCCCTTCGACCTGCTCTTCTGGAACGCCGATTCTACCCGCATGGCGGCGGCGAACCACGCCTTCTACCTGCGCAATTGCTACCTCCGCAACGCGCTGACCGCGAACGAGATGATCCTCGACGGCCACAAGCTGTCCTTGAAGGACGTCAAGATTCCGATCTACAACCTCGCCACTCGCGAGGACCATATCGCTCCGGCAAGATCGGTCTTCCTCGGCAGCCAGTTCTTCGGTGGCAAGGTCGATTTCGTGCTGGCGGGGTCCGGCCATATCGCTGGTGTCGTCAACCCGCCAGACAAGAAGAAATACCAGTACTGGACCGGCGGGACCGTAAAAGGCGACTACGAGACATGGCTCACGGAAGCGGCCGAGAATGCCGGTTCGTGGTGGCCGCACTGGCAGGCTTGGATCGAGGCGAAGGATGGCAAGCGCGTGCCCGCCCGCAAGCCGGGTGGCGCGGCGCTGAATGCCATCGAAGAGGCACCGGGAAGCTATGTGATGGAGCGAGCCTGAGCGCCCCTTTCCTCACTCCAGGAAGATCAGACTGGCTGGTGATGGTGGCAGCGGCTTCGAAACGACGTCGCGAAAACCGGCTGATTTCGCCATATCAGCCAACTCCCGCTCCGTGTAGGCATCGCCCTTCGGTGTCGTAGCCAGCATGACCATCGCGAAAGCGGCCGGGAATTCAGGCGAAACACGGTCCTCGTTCGGAACGAACTCTACGATAGCCACACGGCCCGCAGGCGCCAAACTGGCACGCGCCTTCTTCAAAAGGGCGACACAACCATCGACATCGAAGTGGTGGAGAAAGTTCGGCAGCAGGATGAGGTCATAGCCACTGCCCCAATCGACTTCGAAAGCACTGCCGGGCTCGAACGTGAAGCGCGCAGCCACTCCCGCCTTCTTCGCATTCTCCTCGGTCACCGCGAGAACCGGTTTCCAGTCGATGGCAACGACACCTGCAGATGGCGCCACCTTCGCAATCTCGATGCCGAACGCGCCCGGGCCGGCAGCAACATCCAACACCTTGGTCGGCGGTTTTGGCCAGGTCGCCACATCGGATGCCAGGGCGCTTGCACTCGCGCCGGTAAAGGCGCCCATGGCCCGCGCAAACTTGACCCATATCGGATTGTCCGGCGCCACATTGGCCAGACCCACGGAGCCACCGTTGCGAACATACGCAGTCGGGTTGTCGAGAAACAACGCCATCATTTGTGGCGAAGCCAGGAAGTCGATTGCCGCCCCCATATAGGCCGGGGAACGCCTGTCGAGAAAAAGCTGGCTCGACTGCGTCAGTGAGTAGCCGTCGCCGTTCTTCGTCAAGAATCCGGAGACCACCAGAAAGTCGCAAAGAATGCGCGTTCCGCGCTCGGCGCAGGCCGTCGCCGTCGCAAGCTCCTTGGCTGTGCGGCTCGCTCCGTCAAACTTGGTGAAAAGATCGAATTCGATGGCCGCCTTGATCGCTGCCGTTTTCCGGAATGCAAACATCGCATCGACCAGCAAGGCCGGCGAGATTTCCTCATGAGCCACTTCATGTGCTGAAGACATGGTTTTTCCTCCCAACGCGTGGCTACGCGACGGGTGAAATTCATAGCAGAAACTGTCCCGGTCGGCACGTCATGACAAAGGAGAAGTTGCTGACAAAGCCAGGCCTGGCAGCGCGCCAGAAGGCCGTTAACTGAATTTCCAGCCGCCGGAGCCGCGGCGTAAAGGAATTGGTTACCATAATTCGTCATTCTGAGAGCCAGCCGGAAACATTAGCGAGCCGTAATTTGGCCCTGATGCTCCTATACCGGCCCCGGCGAGTACCGCCGGCCTAGTAACGAGTTCCGAAAGACGAGTGTCATGGCGTTCGCGGTCGACGTGTATAGCAGTATCAGGCCCATAGGTAATTCCATTTCTCGCTTCGGTTTCCCCTTCCGCTTTCTCTCAGGTGCAGCTCTTATCGGGGCGGGTTTTGCCGCTTCTGCCTGGATCGTCGCCACAGTTGCCACCATGCAGGTCGTTGCCCCGGCGCCGCATCCAAGCGCTGGCCCGCTGGCCGGCCTTGCACTTGCGCCAAAATCGACCACCGCCGTCCAACCGGCGCAGCGCCTCGTCCGCGTCGCGAAATTTTCGCGGTTACGCATGAGCACGGAAAGCGAGCAAGCGCTCGCGCGCGGTGTTCGAGTGGCTGCTCCGTCCGCCGCGCTGGCTGCAGCATTCATCGGTCAATCAGCGCCCCTCACAGTCTCCGAGGGTACGCCTGCCAAGCAACAGGCAGCGGTCCTCGCGTCAGCGGCACCAGCCAAACCCGTCAAGGACGACACCGTCACGCCGCGACCCCTTGTCGCGGCCTCGGTCGATCGCATCATCATTCCGTCAAAGGAAGCAGTTGCAGCCGCTCAGGGCCCTGCACTTTTGGCGCTCGGAGCCGCACCGTCCGCTGACGAGAACGCACAGCGCCCACCTGTCGCCAAGCAAGGTCCTCTCGAAATTGCAAGCCTTGCGCCGACAATCGATGGCGCGGACAAGGCTCCATTCGATCTCGTGCTGAGCGACAAGGACACTGCTATTCCTTTGCCGATGGCCCGACCCAACGGCTTGGGCAAGCTGGCCACGCCGCCCGGCGATCGCAAAGCCCCGGCGGAGCCGGTGCTGGCTT
The DNA here is from genome assembly GCF_019511525.1 of Rhizobium cauense. Classification (GTDB taxonomy): domain Bacteria; phylum Pseudomonadota; class Alphaproteobacteria; order Rhizobiales; family Rhizobiaceae; genus Rhizobium; species Rhizobium cauense. The sequence goes on from NZ_JAEUAT010000021.1 coordinate 122,854, forward strand.
ATGCGCGCCCGGATGCCGGCGCGTCCGACGAAGACGACGACGCAATGCCGACACTGAAGAAGGGGCTTTCCGCTCCTGTCGCCCGCAACGGTGTCGCTGTCTATGATATTTCGGCGAATATCGTCTATCTTCCGAATGGCGAACGGCTGGAGGCCCATTCCGGCCTCGGGAAGATGCGCGACAACCCGCGCTATGTTCATGCGAAGAACCGCGGACCGACCCCGCCTCATACCTATAACCTGGCTATGCGCGAGAGCCTGTTCCATGGAGTGGAAGCCATCCGTCTGCATCCGGTCGGTGGCGCAGGCGCAATCTACAACCGTGTTGGCCTGCTCGCGCATACCTATATGCTCGGCGCCCGCGGCGACTCCAACGGCTGCGTATCCTTCAAGGACTACAAGCGGTTCCTCGCCGCCTTCAAACGCGGCCAGATCCGTCAGCTGGTTGTGGTCACCAGCATGCCGAACAAACCGACATCCACCTTTGCCTCGCTGTTTTCGTCGCGCTCGTAATCACGCCCGTCGTCACCAGCAAGTCTCAAGCGAGAAAGACTCCTTCGCGCCGTAAACGCGACGGGAGCCAATGGGACCGACGAACGGCAAGAGGGGCCGGTCGGGCAACAGCTCCCTTCCCGTCATCCCGGACTTGATCCGGGATCCAGCCATCGCGCATCCGCATGGCGAGTGCATCTACTCCCCGGATGGCGACACAATCAGCAATTGCCCGGAATTGGGTCGCAACTGCCACCAAAGCAGTTGCTACCCAATTCCGCTTTGACAAGACCCCTGACCCTGATCTGGATGATCGCGCCATAGCTCGGAATTGCTTTGGCGCGACGCTCCTCCGGTATCGTCGCGCGCCCCAACGAAACTCGCCACTGCAACCTGATGGTGTTAGGATGCTGCAGAGCCTCTGCGCACTTGCCAGATCGCAGTTTCGTCAAGCGCCTTGCTCTGGTTGAGGGAGCACGGCGGCTTGCGGCGATCCTGATAGCAGACGTCGTCGGCTATTCTCGTCTTGTCGGGCAGGACGAAGTCGGCACCCTCGGCGCATTGAAGGATATTCACCGCGAGGTCATTGAGCCACTCCTGACGGAACACAAGGGCCGCTTGGTAAAGCTGTTGGGAGATGGTGTTCTCGCCGAGTTCGCCTCCGTCGTCGATGCGGTTACGTGCGCGGTCGCCATGCAGAACGCGGTTGCCGCACGGCAGGCGGATGTTTCGCCCCAGAAATGCATCATCTTCCGCATCGGCATCAATCTCGGCGATGTAGTCGTCGAAAGCGGTGATCTACTGGGAGACGGCGTCAATATCGCCGCCCGCCTCGAGCAGCTCTGCGAGCCTGGGGGCGTACTGATCTCTGGCACTGCCTATGATCATTTGCAGGGCAAGTTCACGCTGCCGCTCGATTCTGCGGGCGATCAACAGGTGAAGAATATCGCCCGGCCCGTCCGCACCTATCGCGTCCGGATAAATGGCGGCGGGCGGTCCTGGCGGTTGCGCCTGCGCCAATATTCCTCACGACTCAGGTGGGCCACGGCGCTGGTCGCGGTCGTCCTGGCAGCAGGCGGCTGGTACTCGTTCCTGCGGCCGAATTCGGAGCCGAGCATCGTCGCGGCCCTTCCATCGGTCGCCGTTCTCCCGTTCAGCGACACGAGCGGCAACCCGGCGCTTGCCTATTTCGGTGATGGCGTGGCCGAGGACATCATCGCCATGCTGTCGCGGGTTCCTGACCTGAAAGTGTTGGGCCGCAACTCGTCATTCCCCTTCAAGGGCGAGCCGACTGATGTGCGTAAGATCGGCTCGGAACTGGGCGTCACACATGTCCTTGAAGGGAGCATCCGAAAGGATGCCGACCGGCTGCGCATCGTGGCCCAGCTCGTCGATGCCAGGACTGGCGAGAATGTCTGGGCCGAGCGTTTCGACCGCGCCGGCACCGATCCGTGGGAAATCCAGGACGAGGTAACGGAAAAGATCGTCGCCGCCCTCGCGGGCGACGGTGGTACCTTGAAGAAGGCGCAGTATCGGCAGGTATGGGGGAAGGACAACACCGATCTCGAGGAGTACGACTACTATCTTCGCGGCAATGATCTGCTGGCGCGGCTCAGTCCCGAAGCGACGGAACAGGCTCGTCAGATATTGACCGACGGGCTCTCGAAATTCCCGGATTCCGCCCTCCTCAGGATCAAGCTTGGTCTTGCCTATTTCATTCGCGGTTGGAACGGCTGGACTGACAACCCGACGTCCGACTTTCGCCAGGCCGCCAGTCTCGCAAAGGAGGCGATGGCCCAGCCGACGCTTTCGCCGATGGAGCTGCGGTCGGGCCATTATCTGTCGGCTTTCGTCAGAGTGACGGAACGGAGGTTCGCAGACGCAGTTGTTGAGGCGGACGACGCGATCCGCCTTTCGCCTTACGACGCCCAGATGCTTGGCGCTCTCAGCCAGGTCTTAATCGCGGGAGGAAAGCCCGCGCAGGCATTGGAGTGGATCGACCGGTCAGAGGCGCGGCAGGCGTCGAACCCCCAGACATCGCAGGAGCTTGCCTTCTACAGAGGGTGGGCCTTGGCGGTCGAAGGTAGACTCGAGGAATCGCTTGCCGCACTGAGAGTAGACCAGACGGATTTCTTCAGTCCGCTGATGCAGGCAATTGTTCTCAATCGGCTCGGGCGAACGGAAGAGGCGGCAGAGCAGCTGAAGAAGGGCCTCGCGTTCGACCCCGGATTAACACAGGCCAAATGGCGCGAACTCTTCTTCTACAGCGATCCCGCCATCCTTGAACGCGAGGTTGCCGACCTAGCTAGTCTCGGCCTGCCAGAAAATTAAGGGGGTTTGCGGATGGCCACAACCGGGGACGGCGCCTTCAGCCGCCAGTAAAGCCCGCGTTATTTTTACATTTTTACCCGTGGCAGATCGAGGGGTACCGGGAGGTCGCCGCGCGTGCTATGTATCTGATGGGTCGCTCAAATTCCCACCAAATATTCTGGGTGATGTTAGCGTGGTCTAATGGAAGAGCAAAGGGCACACCGTCGGTACGTCGTCAGGGCAAGCTCCCAGTTCGCGGGAATGTGGGCCGTCGAGGACGTGTTCCTAGGCCGACCTGTTGATCAGGAAGGCTTAGTTTTGGACGGGATGACGCTTGACGACGCGGCTGAAATGGCATGGTTGATGCACGCCCGAGACCTCCTCCAACGGCACAAGCTCGACACTCTTTCTTGAGCCGCCACGACGAGACCAAAGCCGCCATCATGGATCACCTCAGGTAACTCCATGCCACACCTGAGGGAGCAATCGATCTTTACAATATCGGTGTCCCGCTGGTGGCCAAAGGGTTCGATCAGGACGAGCTATACATGACCCTTCGTGATCTGGAGGCGGTTCCCACAAAAACAACAACATAGCCCCCCTTTCATCCC
>NZ_JAEUAT010000022.1 GCF_019511525.1 Rhizobium cauense
GCCTGCGATGGCAATGTTCGCGGCAAGAAGATCGCGGTCCTCGGCCTGACCTTCAAGCCGAACACCGACGACATGCGTGATGCGCCGTCGATTACCATCATCCAGGCCCTGCTGGACGGTGGCGCCATTGTTCACGCCTATGATCCCGAAGGCATGGAAATGGCCAAGGAAGTCCTTGGCCCGATCGCCTACGGCACCGACCCCTATGAGATCGCCGAAAGCGCCGACGCGATCGTCATCGTCACTGAATGGGACGAGTTCCGTGCGCTTGATTTCAAGCGCCTGAAATCGCTGGTGAAGACCCCAACTGTCGTCGACCTCAGGAACATCTACCCTGTCGCTGAGGTGACCAAATACGGGTTCAACCACTTCGCGGTCGGAAAGAAGAACGAGAAGAAATAGAGATGCGTTACTTCATCACCGGCACCGCTGGCTTTATCGGCTTTCATCTTGCGCGCCGCCTGCTGCAGGAAGGTCATGAAGTCATCGGCTTTGATGGAATGACGCATTACTACAACATCAAGCTCAAGCACATGCGCAACGCGGCGCTGGCACAGTTTCCGTCCTTCCGCGCGGTAACGGCCATGCTGGAAGACCGCAAGGCGCTGGAAGAGGCTGTCGCAAGTGCAAAGCCCGACGTCATGGTTCACCTCGCGGCGCAGGCCGGCGTTCGCTACAGCCTTGAGAACCCGCGCGCATACCTGACCTCCAACCTGGAAGGCTCCTGGAACATCCTGGAGATTGCCAAGGACGCCGGCGTCGGCCATCTGATGTTGGCATCCACCTCTTCGATCTATGGCGCCAACCCGTCCGTTCCGTTCCGGGAGGCCGATCGGACCGATGAGCCGCTTACCTTCTATGCTGCCACCAAGAAATCGATGGAGTTGATGGCGCACAGCTATGCGCATCTCTACAAGGTCCCGACGACAGCTTTCCGGTTCTTCACCGTCTACGGTCCGTGGGGCCGCCCCGACATGGCGCTCTTCAAATTCGTGAAGAGCATGCTGGAAGGTCAGCCGATCGAGATTTACGGCGAAGGCAAGATGAGCCGCGACTTCACCTATATCGATGATCTGGTGGAGGCGATCATCCGCCTTTCTCGCGTTGTTCCATCGGAAGCCAATCGCGTGGACGACGAAGCGGTCGAAACGCTTTCGCATCAGGCGCCGTTCCGCGTTGTCAACATCGGCGGCGGCCAGCCCGAAAACCTGATGACATTCGTGGAGACCGTCGAAAAGGCTCTCGGCCAGCCGGCAAAGCGGATGATGCTGCCAATGCAGAAGGGCGACGTACCGCGAACCTATGCCAGTCCCGACCTGCTGATGGCGCTGACAGGCTACAAGCCGGACACGAGCCTTGATGTCGGCGTGAAAGCGTTCGTCGACTGGTACCTTGAAGCGCGCCTAGAACTTGAGCCGTAAGCGCAGCTAGCGACCAAGTTTGGCGGTCTGCGTCGCCTTCATCGACGCGAAAATCCCGTCAATCTCCGCAGCCGGCACCGGTTGCCCCAAGGCGAATCCTTGCAGTGTATGGCAGCCAAGCTTGGCCAGCGTGACGGCGTGGTTTTCCGTCTCGACGCCTTCCGCGATCACGTCGACACCGAGAGCCCTGGCAATCTCGACGATCGACTTGACGACGCGACGCTGTTCGGATGACGTGTCCACCTCGCTCACCAGTTGACGATCGATCTTCAGTCGTGCCGGGCGTAGCCGCACGAGACCAATGAGCGACGCATGGCCCGAGCCGAAGTCATCGATTTCGATCTCGATACCCATCTGCTTGATGCCCTCGACCGTCTGCAGCAGCTCGTCGTCGTAGTCATCCAGAAAAATCGTCTCCACCAATTCGAAAACCAGGGCGCCCTCGGGGATTTCAAGCGTCCGCAGATCATCGATCAATTGCGGATCATAGAGACGCTGTCCCGAGATGTTGACCGAGACTCTTGGCAACGTCGTGCCGTGCTGCTCCCAGGTCACCCGGTCCGCGAGCACTCGCCGCAGGATCGAAGCGTCGATCTCGGAGGACAGGCCGAACTCGTCCGCAATCTTCAGGAATATTCCAGGCGACAGAGTGCCGCGCTCGCTATGATGCCAGCGCGCCAGCGCCTCGATTCCGACGATATCACGCGTGTGGGCATCAAGCTGCAGCTGGTAAAATGGAATGATATCGCCTTGCTCCAGCGCGAGCTTCAGCTCTTCGGCAAGGCGTCGCTTGCCCATCAGGTCGTCCTTGAGTTGCTGCGAGAAAAATTCGATGCGGTCGCGTCCTGCTGTTTTTGCCTGGTAGAGCGCGATATCGGACTCGGCGAGCAAGTTGGAACCGGAACGATCCGCCGACCAGGAAATGCCGATCGAAACGCCTGATTGCAGCATTTCGTGACCGAAGCGGATCTTCTTCTTCAATCGCCTCCGCACGTCACGCGCCAGGCGGTTCAGTTCCGTCAGCCCACCGAAATTGACAAGCAGGATGACAAACTCGTCGCCGCCGATGCGCGCTGCCATAGCCGCGTTCGGAATGGCTGCCTCGATCCGCAAGGCCGCGGCGCGCAGCACGGTGTCACCAGCCGCATGACCGTGACTGTCGTTGATCTGCTTGAATTCGTCCAGATCGAGATGCAGGACAGCGAGAGTGGAGACGGATGCATCCTCTGCCAGCTCGGCGAGCCGCTTGTCGAAAAGTCGGCGGTTGGGAAGGCCGGTCAGATAATCGTGTTCTGCTGCGTATTCGATGCGCGCGCTGCTCTCTTCCAAAGCCAAGGCGCGCGCCTCCGCGACCGCACGCTGCCTGGCCGCCTCGTTCGCGAGAAGTACATCCGTGGTAACATCCCACTCGGCACCGATGAAGGAGGGAGCGCCTTCCTCGTTCACATAGAAATGAGCGCGTGATCGGATGTGCCGTATCTCTCCGTTCGGCCAAACAATCCGAAATTCCGAGTTGTATTGCCCCCGCTTCGCGGCAGCATCGTCAAACTCCTTCTCGGCGCGCTCCCGATCGTCTGGGTGAATGGCGTTCGTCCAGATGGCTGTCGCGACGGGCCCGCTTCCTCTGCCGGTCTGGTAGAGCCGATGCATCTGGACATCCCAGGAGATCTCGTTCCGATCGAGATTGTGCTCCCACACGCCGATCTGTGACGCGTCGAGGGCAAGCTCAAGGCGCCGCAGAATGTCCTGGAACTCTCGTTCGGACCGTGTGGGACTGCTCGATGCCAACGCCGTCCAAGCCTCATGCCGCTTAAAGTAACAGTATGGAGTCGGGCCTTCAGTAGAAAGCCATTATGCTTGCAGAACCAACCTTTTGGCGAGAGATTAATTAGAACACACTAAAAATCTATCAACAATTGCAGGCCGAATGCACCCGCAATCTTGGCAGAACCTCTGTGCACTAGGCAATTCAGCCTTTCGAGGAACGGCCGTTCTTTTCCTCGAGTTGCAACAGCAGACCACTGTGGTCAGTCTCGCCACCACCTTGATCGACAAACTCTGCAAACTCAGCGCGGACTGCCTCCGTGAGGGGCAAAGTCAAGGCGAGACTTCGTGCCGTTGCAACGATGTTGTTCAGATCTTTAAGCTGCAATTTCGAAGGGCCGGCGGTGCCGAAATCGCGGTCGACCATCCGCTGCCCATGCACGTCCAGAATGCGGCTTTCCGCAAAGCCGCCGCGGATCGCACGGCGAAACGCGTCTTGCGATCCGCCTCCCGCCTCGACAAGCAACATCGCTTCGGCAACGGCACCGATCGTGATCGCAACAATCTGTTGATTTCCAAGCTTTGCGAGCTGGCCGCAACCGCTCGGCCCGACATGCGTGACGCGGCCAAGCGGTGCAAAGACGTCTGCCAGCTCGTCAATCACCGCGGCATCCCCACCCGCCATGATCGCAAGTGTGCCGGCCGTCGCTCCAACCACGCCGCCTGAGACAGGCGCATCGAGATGGGCAATGCCGCGTTCCGCGAGCTTCGTGGCATGTTCCCGCGCCGCATCCGGCGAAATCGAGCTGGAATCAATCACTACCGCGCCAGCAGCGAGTGCCTCTGCCACGCCTTGCCTGAACAGCACGTCCTCCACCGCGTTTCCATCGGTCAGCATCGTGAACACGACTGATGCCCCGGCGACCGCAGCGGCAGGCGTATCGGCGACAGTCGCGCCATCCTGAGCAAGATCCTGCGCCTTCTCGCGATTGCGATTCCAGACCGTGACGGCGAAGCCCGAGTTCAGCAGCCTGCGCGCCATTGGCGCGCCCATCAGCCCCGTGCCCAGAAACGCAATGCTTCGCGGTTTGCCTACCATTACAACCGTCCTCCCATTTCATCCTCGATGTGCACGCGAATAATGTCGTCGAACGAAGCATCGGCGGCGAAACCCAGCTTCCTTGCACGCTCGGCCTCGAAGGCCCGCGGCCAGCCGGACACGATCTTCATAACCAGCTCGTCCGGTTCGCGTCGGATCAGGCTTACGGCCTGCTCCCCCGCGATCTTGCGCAGCGCCTCAATCTGCTCTCCGACAGTGGCGCTCACGCCGGGCATCGTCAGACTGCGCCGTGCGCCGAGTGGCTGTAGGTCGATGCTGGCGGCATGGATCAGGAAGCCGACGGCCGACCGAGGGGACGCATGCCAATGACGGACGGTATCCGGGACAGGAAGGATTGCCTGTTGTCCCGCCAATGGCTCGCGCACGATGCCCGAGAAGAAACCGGAGGCGGCCTTGTTCGGCTTGCCGGGACGGACGCAGATCGTCGGCAATCGGATCCCAATGCCGTCAATGAAGCCGCGGCGCGTGTAATCCGCCAACAGCAACTCGCTCATCGCCTTCTGGGTGCCGTAGCTGGTCAGCGGAGTCAGATTGAAATCGTCAGGGATCACCTCGGGGAATGGCGCTCCGAAGACCGCGATGGACGAGGTGAAAACGACGCAGGGCCTATAGCCATCCTGAAGATGTGCGGCACGGATCGCCTCAAGAAGCGCACGCGTGCCTTCGAGATTGATGCCGTAGCCTTTTTCGAAATCCAGTTCCGCCTCACCGGACACGATCGCGGCGAGATGAAACACCACATCCGGCCGCGAGGCGACAATTCGCGCGGCTTGCCCGGGAGCGGACACGTCCACCGCACTCGTTTCGACACGTCCGCCAAATCCTTCCGGGGCCGCGGGCGTTACGACGTCAACAAGAGAGAGCCGATTGATGGGCTGGCTCCCCAGCTGGCCGTCGGCGACAAGGCGCGCAGTCAACTTGCGCCCGATCATTCCCGCTGCGCCGATAATCGCAATATGCATTGGCCGCCTCCACCAGTCCTTGCAGTGTGCGACTCCCCTCGCCCTGCATGTTCTTCGAGACATAGCCGCATGATCGGCTCATGAAAACAGGAAAGGCGGAGCAATGCTCCGCCTTTCCACGTCTCGCCGCTGAGTGGGGGTTATTCGGCGGCGAGTCGGATGATCTCGGCTTCCTCCGCGTCGTGCTCGTGTTCCTTGTGCTGAACCAGCGGACGGTTGCCCGAAAGTTTGCGAACCAGCACGTAGAAGACGGGCGTCATGAAGATGCCGAAGAAGGTGACGCCGATCATGCCGGAGAACACCGCCACACCCATGGCTGCGCGCATCTCGGCACCGGCACCCGTCGAGAGAACCAGCGGCACGACACCCATGATGAAGGCCATCGACGTCATCAGGATCGGGCGCAGACGCAGGCGGCTGGCTTCGATGGCAGCCTGGACGGGCGTTCTACCTTCGAACTCCAGCTCGCGCGCGAATTCCACGATCAGGATCGCGTTCTTCGCCGAGAGGCCGACAAGGACGACCAGACCGATCTGCGTGAAGATGTTGTTATCTCCACCGGTCAGCCAGACGCCTGTTAGCGCCGCCAGCACGCCCATCGGCACGATCATGATGATCGCGATCGGCAGCGCGAGGCTCTCATACTGGGCTGCGAGCACGAGGAACACGAGCAGCAGCGCCAGCGGGAAGACGATCACGCCCGAGTTGCCGGCCAGGATCTGCTGATAGGTCAGATCCGTCCATTCGAAGCTGATGCCCTTTGGCAAGGTCTCATCGGCGATCTTCTCGATCGCTGCCTGAGCCTGGCCGGAGGAGAAGCCCGGAGCAGGACCGCCGTTGATATCGGCGGAGAGGAAACCGTTATAACGGTTGGTCCGCTCCGGCCCGGTTGTCGCGTTCACCTTCAGGAGCGCAGACAGCGGGATCATCTGGCCCGATGCCGAACGAACCTTCAGCTTGCCGATATCCTCGGGCTGCGCCCGGAACTTGGCATCGGCCTGGACGCGCACGCTGTAGGTGCGGCCGAAGGCGTTGAAGTCGTTGACATAGAGCGAACCGAGATAGATCTGCAGCGTCTCGAACACATCGGTTACCGGGACGCCAAGCTGTTCCGCCTTCTCACGGTCGAGATCGGCATAGAGCTGCGGAACGTTGATCTGGTAGGCGGAGAAGATGCCCGTCAGTTCAGGCGTCTGGTAGGCCTTGGCGATCATCGCCTTGTTGGCCTCGTCGAGCACCTGATAGCCAAGACCGGCGCGGTCTTCGAGCTGCATCTTGAAACCACCCGTCGTGCCGAGACCGTTGACCGGCGGCGGCGGGAACATCGCGATGAAGGCATCCTGAATCGCCCCGAACTTCTGGTTCAGGGACATAGCGATCGCACCGCCCGAAAGCGCCGGCGACTTGCGTTCCTCGAAATCCTTCAGCGTCACGAAGACGATACCGGCGTTCGAGGAGTTGGTGAAGCCGTTGATCGACAGGCCCGGGAAGGCGATCGCATGGGCAACGCCAGGCTCGGCCATGGCAATGTCGCTCATCCGCTTGATGACGTCTTCCGTACGGTCAAGGCTGGCGGCGTCCGGCAGCTGGGCAAAGCCGATCAGATACTGCTTGTCCTGCGCCGGCACGAAGCCGCCCGGCACCGCATTGAAGAGGCCGTAGGTAGCGCCTGCCAGTACCAGATACACCAGCATGACGATGCTCTTGCGCGACACGAGGCCACCGACGCCCTTGCCATAGCCCCTGGAGGCAGCACCGAACGCCCTGTTGAAGCCACGGAAGAACCAGCCGAAGGCGGCATCCATGGCACGCGTCAGCCAGTCACGTTTGGCGTGATGATCCTGCAGCAGCATAGCAGCAAGAGCCGGAGACAACGTCAGCGAGTTGAAGGCCGAAATGACGGTCGAGATCGCGATCGTCAGCGCGAACTGGCGATAGAACTGTCCTGACAGACCGGTGATGAAGGCGAGCGGCACGAAAACCGCGACGAGCACCAGCGCGATCGCGATGATCGGGCCGGACACTTCCTTCATTGCCTTGTAGGTCGCAGCCCGCGGGCTGAGGCCATTCTCGATGTTTCGTTCGACGTTTTCGACGACGACGATCGCGTCGTCGACGACGATACCGATCGCCAGCACGAGGCCGAACAGGCTGAGCGCGTTGATCGAGAAGCCAAAGACATACATCACCGCAAATGTGCCGATAATCGAGACCGGAACGGCAATCAGCGGGATGATCGAGGCACGCCATGTCTGCAGGAACAGGATAACGACGATGACGACGAGCGCGATGGCTTCGAGCAGCGTATCGACGACCTTCTCGATCGACGAGCGAACGAACTTCGTCGTGTCGTAGACGATCTCGTAGCTGACGCCGTCAGGCATGGCGGTCTTCAGCTCTTCCATCGTCTTCTGGACTTCGTCCGAGATGGTGATGGCGTTGGAACCAGGAGACTGGAAGACCGGGATAGCGACCGCCGGCTTGCCGTCGAGGATCGAGCGCAGCGAATAATCGGCAGCGCCGAGCTCGATACGGGCGACATCGCGCAGACGCGTGATTTCGCCGTTCGATCCTGTTTTGACGATAATGTTGCCGAACTGCTCAGGCGTCTGCAGACGACCCTGCGCATTGACGTTCAGCTGCAGGTCGACGCCCGACAGGCTGGGCGAAGCGCCGATGGTGCCGGCTGCGGCCTGCACGTTCTGGCCGCGGATCGCATTGGTGACATCGCTTGCGGCAAGGCCATGCTCGGCCGCCTTCTGCGGGTCGATCCAGACGCGCATGGAATAGTCGCCCGAACCGAAGACCTGTACCTGGCCGACACCATCGATGCGCGCCAACCGGTCCTTGATGTTGAGGACGCCGTAGTTGCGCAGATAGGTGATGTCATAGCGGTTGTCAGGCGAGATCAGGTTCACGACCATCATCAGGTCGGGAGAGCTCTTGACCGTCGTGATGCCGATGGTCTTCACCTCTTCCGGCAGACGCGGTTCGGCCTGCGACACGCGGTTCTGAACCAGCTGCTGCGCCTTGTCAGGGTCCGTGCCTAGCTTGAAGGTGACGGTCAGCGTCATGACGCCGTCCGAGGTCGCCTGGCTGGACATGTAGAGCATGCCCTCGACACCGTTGATCTGCTCTTCGAGCGGCGTGGCGACCGTCTGCGCAATGACCTCGGGGTTTGCGCCCGGATAGGTGGCGCGCACGACGATCGATGGCGGAACGACCTCGGGATATTCGGAAATCGGCAGCGCACGCAGGCCCAGCAGACCGGCGACCACGATGAGGACCGACAGGACTCCGGCAAACACCGGACGGTCGACAAAAAATCTGGAGAAATTCATTTCAAAGCCCTCTCCGGGATGAAATCTGGATGCAACGACCCTCTCCGGCGGTTGGGAAGCCGCCGGTGGATCACGTCATTTCGGAATTAACGCGGAGCGCCGAGACGCTCCGGATGCTTCGACTTACTGAGCCGTCGCGACTTTCTCTTCCGCCTGCGGTGCAACCACTGCGCCGGGACGGATACGTTGCAGGCCATTGACGACGATCTTCTCGCCGACGGTCAGGCCGCTTTCGACAATTCGCTGACCTTCCGCTGCCGCACCAAGCTGGACCGGTCGGTAGCTGACCTTGTTTTCGGCATCGACGACGAACACGAACTTCTTGTCCTGGTCGGTGCCGATTGCACGGTCGCTGATCAGGATCTTGTTCTCGGCCTTCGGCTCGCCCATACGGACACGAACGAACTGGCCGGGGATGAGCTTGCCGCCGGGATTGTCAAAGATGGCGCGAACACCGATCGTGCCGCTTGCCGCATCGACCTGGTTGTCGATCAGTTGCAGCTTGCCTTTGATGGGGGTGCCCTCGTCCGCAAGCGTGCCGACTTCAACCGGGATTTCTTCGACAGCGGGTACGGCGCCGTCGGTGGCCGGAAGCTCGGCCAGGGCCTTGGTCACCATCTCTTCACTGACGTTGAAGCTTGCGTAGATCGGATCGACTGACACGAGCGTTGTCAGGGCGGGCGATGCACTGCCCTCGGCAACAAGATTACCGACAGTAATCTCGATCTTGCCGACGCGACCGGCAACCGGCGCGCGAACCTCGGTGTAGCCAAGTTCGAGCTGGGCGGAGCGAAGAGCCGCCTGGGCGGTGCGGAGACCAGCCTGCGCTTCGGTGAACGCATTCTGGCGCTGGTCAAGGTCGCTTTGCGAAATCGTCTTGTTATCGGAAAGCCTGCGGCCGCGTTCCAGCTCGATCTGAGCAAGATTGACCTTCGCCTCGGCCGACGCAACTTGTCCTTCGGCCTGAGAAACCGCCGCCTGATAGGGCTCGGGATCGATCGTGAAGAGCAAGTCGCCCGCCTTCACCAATGCACCTTCGCGGAAGTGCACGGATTGGACGGCGCCGGCCACACGTGAACGGATCTGCACCCGGTCAACTGCCTCGAGCCGACCGGAAAACTCCTGCCATGTCGTTACGTCACGGCTGGCAACGACAGCAACCGTCACCGGCACAGCGGGAGCCTGCGCAGGCGTGGAAGCAGCCGTGGCGGTCGTGCTCATCGGCAGTTCGAAAAAGATGGCTGCGGCCGAAACGGACGCAGCAAGTCCTAAACCGGCGCCCACGAGGGCCCAGCGCTTCTTACTGGACGTCATTGTTACTCTCCTTGCGGCCCTGTCTCAGTGGCCGGATTCAATCAGTTCGTCTTCAATGCAATAGGTCGGCTGCCAATATCCCGGACAAAGCTCTCGAATTGGTCCGTGATCGTCTGTTCCCAATTCGGCGCTTGTTCGCATTTCCCGCCATAAAGGGTTGGCCAGCCTGCCCCGGCGGGGAGGACATTCCGGCGAACTGCAACACCGGCCTGCTTCAGGCGATCGGCATAACCGAGTGTCTCGTCACGAAGGGGATCATCCTCCGCCGTCAGAACAAGCGCTGGTGCGACCCCCGAAATACGGGAGCACAGACACGGCGCCGCATAAGGATGGCAGCCGCCTCCGCTGAGATAGTGACTCCAGCCCTCGGCCCATCGCTGACGCATGCCGATGCCATCCGCCTTGCGGATCGACGACGTGCCCATGAAAGGATCAAGCAGCGGCGAAATCAGAATCTGGCCATCGAGCGCATCTGCGTAATGGTCGCGTGCCTTGAAAGCGACGCCAGCAGCAATATTGCCGCCCGCCTCTTCGCCGGCCACGATCAGCAGAGAATTGCGATCGCCAATACCCGAGGCGCGCTTGTTCGCAAGATAGGAAAAAACGGAGTAACCGACTTCCAGCGGCTTCGGAAAGATATTGCCAAGCGGGGCATTGTAATCAGGCACGGCGACAATCGCGCCAGCCTTCGCCAGGCTTTCGGCAACCACGCTGTCCTTGACGCCCGACTGAAGAAATGCGCCGCCGTGGAAAAACAGTACGATGGGCGAACCCTTGCCGAACTCGGCACCCTGATAGACGCGCGCGGAAACGGGGCCGGTGGCCACCTTCTCCAACACTATGTCTTTCACCTGCACCGCCATAGTTCCGGCCCGCGTTTGACCCACATATCGTATTGCGAGCCGAGATGGCTTGCAATTTGTGAAGAAAAGATATTGTTATTCCATTGTCGGAATAAGAAGCCATAGAGCGATTACACTGTTCCGAATTTCGAACAATACCGCAGTGCAACCTGCTTAGGTGATTTCCGATGGACCAGCTCTCGGCAATGCGCGCTTTCATCCGCGTCGTGGAGACGGGCAATTTCACACGGGCCGCCGACACGCTCGCCATGCCCAAGGCGACGGTGACCAATCTCATTCAGGGGCTTGAAGCGCATCTGCACACCAAGCTCCTCAACCGCACCACACGCCGCGTCATGGTGACGACCGACGGCGCGCTCTATTACGAACGAGCGGCACAGATCGTGTCCGAACTCGAGGAACTGGACGGCAGTCTTACGAACTCGCAAGGCCTGCCGACGGGACGCCTGCGCGTCGAAATGGCGGGTGCCTTTGCCGACTGGATCGTCGTGCCGGCGCTTTGTGATTTCTACCAGAAATATCCAGAAATCCGCGTCGATCTCGGTGTCGGGGACAGGAACGTGGATTACCTCGCAGAAAACGTCGATTGTGCGCTTCGGGGCGGCACGCCCGCCGACCAATCGCTGATCGCAAGACGTGTTTCGGAAGTCGAAATGCTCACCTGCGCGGCGCCACTCTATATCGAGAAATTCGGCATTCCAACGCGCCCGGAAGAGCTTGAAAACGACCATTATTCAGTGAGTTACTTCCGCGCACAGACCAACCGGACGTACCCCTTCGAGTTCCGCAAGGACAATGAAAATCTGGAGATCAATCCGCGTTATCTGCTCTCGGTCAACGACAGCCGAACCTTCGTCAATGCAGCATTGAATGGGCTGGGCATCGCCCAGTTGCCGCGCTTCATGATCCGCGACGCCTTGGCAAAGGGCGAGCTCGTGGAAATCCTGCCGGAATGGAGCCGCGAACCCTTGCCGCTCTACATCGTCTATCCGCCGAACAGGCACCTCAGCAACAAGGTCCGCGTCTTCGTCGACTGGCTGGTAAAGCTGCTCTCGGATGCGAAGCTGAATGATCCTTGACGCAGTTGCGGCCCGGAAGGAGTTCCTTCGACGGGCCGCAATTGCGTGTCATCGAATTCCTTTCAGACCCTGCCGCGTCACCAGGGAAATGGCTCGGCCGGTATCTGAGGTTGGCGCCCGGAGTTGGAGGTCGTCCAGTCGCCTTTACATAAACCATATAAGCCTGCTTCTTGCCATTTGTTAAGTGCTGATTCGTGCACAGCGGGTTCGCAAAAACGAAACAATGGCAAGTATCACGGTTTAGTGAACAGCCGGCTTGAGGAGATCCTCGAGACCGATCCGCCGGAACATTTCGGCGCGAACTCGGTCGGCAACGCCATTGACGATCTCAGCACCATCCTCTGACGGATCGACATGAGTACGGAACGGACGTGTACCGAACGGCATGGCGATGACCGCAGCGATCGCCGTTGCGACAGAGCCTGCATCGGCATCCGCTGGTTCGAGGGCGGCCAGCCCCTGCAGCGCCTGTTCCGGTACACCCTTGTACGGCCCGTCGTTGTATTCAATGGCACGTGCAACATCCGCAGGCGAACCGGAGTGCGCGAAGTGATTGGTTCCCTTTGTGAAAGCGCCCGGCACAATGATGGCGGTTTCGATGCCCCAGCGGGCAAGTTCCGACGCGTAGGAGACGGCAACCGAGTCCATCGCGGCCTTGGCTGCGAAATAAGGAGCGAGATAGGGAGGCGTGCCGCCACGCGTGCTGGAAGAGGACACCCAGACGACAAGCCCGCTGCCCCGCTTGCGCATGTGGGGAAGTACGGCCCGGTTCACCCGCTGGGTCGACAGGACGTTGATGTCGAACAGCTCCGCATATTGCTCCGGCGTGAATGCCTCAGCAGGGCCAAACGACATATGGCCAGCGTTGTGGATGATAACGTCAAGCCGACCTGCCTCCGCGATGACCTTGGCAATCCCGGCTTCGACCGATGCATCTGAAACAACGTCGAGTTCGACTGAACGCAAATCGACATCGTTCTCCCGAGAGAAAGCCGCAATCTCCGCGACGGCTTTCGCGTTGCGCCCCACTGTGTCGCGGATGCCGGCGTAGACGACATGCCCTTCTCTTGCGAGCGTACGGGCAGTGAGTGCGCCGAAGCCACTGGATGCTCCGGTAATGACGATGACTTGCTTATCCATTGTCCTGTTCCTTCGTGAGTTCAAAGGTGATTGTTGGTTGCTGCGGTTCGAGATCGCCGCAAAGCTCAGACTATGCCGCCGTTGGCGCGCAGAACCTGGCCATTGATCCAGGCGCCGTCCGGGCCGGCAAGGAAGGAGACCGAAGCGGCGATGTCGGCCGGCGTCCCCAAACGCTCCAGCGGATTCATTTTGGCCATGCGGGCGATCAATTCGTCCGATTTGCCATCGAGGAAGAGGTCGGTTGCCGTGGGTCCGGGAGCCACGGCGTTGACCGTGATGTTACGCCCCCGCATTTCCTTCGACATGATCGCCGTCAGTGTTTCGACGGCAGCCTTGGTCGCGGCGTAGACGCCGTAGTTCTCAAGCTTCAAACCCACCACGCTTGTCGAGAAGTTGATTACGCGACCGCCGCTGCGCAGGCGCTTTGCCGCTTCCCGCAGGGTGTTGAACGTGCCCTTCAGGTTCACGCTGACCTGACGATCGAAATTGGCGTCATCAGCCTCGGCAATCGACGAGAGCTGCATGATGCCGGCATTGTTGACCAGAACATCGATGCCGCCGAATGCGGCCTCCGCTGCATCGAACATCCGACGGACTGCCTCGGGGTTGCTGACATCGGCTTGTGCGGTCAGCGCCTTGCCGCCAGCGCGCTCGATCTTCTGCACGAGCTCCTCGGCGAGCGCCGCGTTTCCGGAGTAGTTGATGACGACCGTGAAACCGTCCCTGGCCAGCCGTTCGGCAATTGCGGCGCCGATACCTCTCGACGCGCCTGTGACCAGTGCGACCTTGTTTTCTTTGCTGCTCATTGACTTTCTCCTTCTTTCGTTGTGCCTCAGCGCGTTTCCGATGGGGAGAAGATGCTGCTTTTCATCTTGCGGATAATCAGCCATTATTCGGCATCACTATCCGAATAATACGAACAGATACGATGGACAGGTTCGATGCCATGCGGGTGTTCTCCCGCGTCGTGGAGCGCCGCAGCTTTACACTCGCCGCCGAAGACACGGGTCTGCCGCGCTCCACGGTGACCGATGCCATCAAACAGCTGGAGGCGCGCCTCGGCGTGCGCCTCCTTCAAAGGACCACGCGCCATGTCAGCCCCACGCTCGACGGCGAAGCCTATTACCAGCGCTGTCTTTCCATCCTCGCGGATATCGAGGATGCCGAGGGCGCGTTCGCCGGCGCCAAGCCGAAGGGCATGCTACGCGTCGATGTGCATGGCACGCTCGCCCGGCACTTCGTTCTGCCGAGCCTTCCGCATTTCCTCGAGACGTATCCGGACATCGAATTCTACATGAGCGAGGGCGACCGGTTGGTCGATCTCGTTCGCGAAGGGATCGATTGCGTGCTGCGTGTCGGCACGCCCCAGGATAGCGACATGTTAGCACGGCGCGTCGCCATGTTGGAGGAAGTTACCCTTGCAGCTCCCTCCTATATCGAGAAACACGGCCTCCCCGAGCATCCAGACCGGCTGGATGGCCACCGCATGGTCGGCTTCCGTTCGACTGCGACCGGCGGGATTCTACCACTGGAATTTCTGGTCGGCGGCAACATCCGCAACCTCACCCTGCCCGCAACAGTAAGCGTCAACGGCGCGGAAAGCTTCATGTCGGCCGCCCGGCTCGGCCTCGGCCTGATACAGGTGCCGCGATACCATGCGGAACGGGATTTGGCCGACGGCACGCTCGTTCACGTTCTCCCTGATTTCCCGCTGACGGAAACGCCGGTCTCCCTGCTCTATCCGCGAAACCGGCAACTTTCGCCCCGTGTTCGCGTTTTCATCGATTGGCTGGTGAAGGTCTTCGCTCGACAATCCTGACGAAAAGCGTTTCACTTGGAGCAACTGGCAGAACCGGGAGACTTTCCATGGCCATCACAGACGTCATCGTGCACCCGAAGGAAGGCTGTTTCGTCGTCATTTTCACGGATCAGTCCGGCAACAGTATATCGGTCACTCTCTTTGCCGCAGCCTCTCCCGGGCTGACGAGCGACAATGCGATTACCCGCGCAAGGGCCCTGCTCGCAACCACGTTGCAGAGTTCACAGGCCGACAGTGCGCGCGGCAAGGATGCCGCGCTTCTCGAAGAAGAACTCGAAGAGGGTCTTGAGGACACCTTTCCGGCAAGCGACCCCGTATCGGTCACAGGTTCCTCCATCCCTGCGCATGACCCGAAGGCCGGCCACTAGTTTCTGACAGAAGCGGAAACCTCAAACAGATGACACATGCCATCGGTGCGATCGGCGCCGCTCCCCTCGTTGGCCCTGATCTCACTCAATTTTTCGAGCGTGATGCGATTGCCGTTGCCCGGGATTTGCTTGGCTGCCATCTGCGCGTCGGCGATGTCGGCGGCCGCATAACCGAGACGGAAGCCTACTACCCAGATGACGAAGCCTCGCACAGCTTCCGAGGCCCCACGCAACGCAATGGCGCGATGTTCGGCCAGCCAGGCAATGTCTATGTTTACCGCATCTACGGCATGCATTGGTGCCTGAACTTCGTCTGCACGCCCGGCTCCGCTGTGCTGATCCGAGCACTCGAGCCGGAAGCAGGCATCGCGGCCATGACCGGGCGCCGCAACAACCATGCACTGACGCAGCTCTGCAGCGGGCCAGGCAAGCTCTGCCAGGCCCTCGGCATCGATTTCACTTTGAATGACAGGTTGCTCGACCGTCCCCCCTTCTCGATCGCGCCATCCTCACCCGTCGAAATCATTGCCGGCAAACGGATCGGCATAACAAAAAATGCCGAAGCACCTTGGCGTTTCGGCATTTCAGGGTCTCGTTATCTCAGCAAGCCGTTTCGCTGAGCGTCACTCCATGACGGCGCTGTGATCCATCGCCGGAGCAACCTTAGGCTTGCGCAGCAGCAGCGCCAGCGGAATGACCGCAAGCGACATCAGCATCAGCAGCTTGAAATCGTCGATATAGGCGATGATGGTCGATTGCAGGGTGATCACCTCGTTGAGCGCTGCACGGCCGGCCCCGGTCAACGGGCTCATGCCCTGCGCGGCCGTCGCTTCGAACGCTCGGTTGAACGGCGTCACATAGGCGGCGATATTCTCGTGATTGACCTGCGCATTCTCCACCAGCAGCGCTGAAACGATCGAGATGCCGACGCTCGAGCCGATGTTGCGTGACAGGTTGTAGAGGCCGGTGCCGTCGCCGCGCATGTGCGCGGGCAGCGTCGAGAAGGCGATCGTCGTCAGCGGCACGAACAGGAAGCCAAGGCCGGCGCCTTGAATGAAGCCGACGGACACGATTGTCCACTGCGAAACTTCAGGCGTCCAGCCGGTCATGTCGTACATCGCCCAGGCTGTCAGGCCGAGACCCAGCACCAGAAGCAGACGCGTATCGACCTTGCCGATCAGCTTGCCGACGATGAACATGCAGAGCATCGTACCAAGCCCGCGCGGCCCCATGACGATACCAGCAGTGATGACAGGGTAGCCCATCAGCGTCTGCAGGTAGGGCGTCATCAGGGCCAGGGAAGCGAGATAGGTGATGCCGATCACGAAGATGAAGAGCATGCTCACCGAGAAGTTCCGATCGAGGAACAGCCGCGGGTTCACGAATGACTTTTCCGCTGTCAGCGTATGCACGATCAGCAGGTAAAAGGCAGCGGCGCAGACGATCGCCTCGATCATGATCTCACCCGATGCGAACCAGTTGAGCTGTTCGCCGCGATCGAGGAAGAGCTGCAACGACGCGATGCCGAGACTCATCATCCCGAACCCGAACCAGTCGAGCTTTGCCAAGGCATCCAGTTTCGTCTCGGTGACGTAGATCACGATCCCAGCAAACGCCAACGCGCCGATCGGGACGTTGATGTAGAACACCCAGCGCCAGCTGATGTTGTCGGTCAGCCAGCCTCCGATGACAGGTCCCAGGACCGGCCCGACCATGACCGAGACGCCGAATAAGGCCATGGCCGAGCCGCGCTCCTCGACACTATAAATGTCGAGAAGGATGCCCTGAGAGAGGGGAACCAGAGATGCACCGAACAGGCCCTGCAACAGGCGGAAGGCGACGATCTGGTTCAGCGATTGTGCAAGACCGCAAAGAACGGAAGCAAACACGAAGCCCGCGATGGCCGCCAGAAGCACACGCTTGCGCCCGAACTTGGCGGCGAGGAAACCCGACGGCGGCGTCATGATAGCCGCCGCCACGATGTAGGAGGTCAGAACCCAGTTGATCTGGTCGGCGCTCGCCGAGACGCTGCCCTGGATATAGGGCAGCGCGACGTTGGCGATCGTCGTGTCCAGCGCCTGCATGATGACTGCCAGGATGACGCAGGCCGTGATCGCGCCGCGGTTGGCAACCGGGGTGGCCGGCGATGATGCAGCGTTACTCATGGTCCTTGCCGCCTGAGCGGCCCAAAAGCTTGGAAACGAAATCCGGAAGGCCACGGGCGCGACCTGTATCGACGTCGACGACGGTGCTCATGCCGACGCGAAGCGGTGGCTTGCCCGCCGCATCATCGATGCTGACGCGCATCGGGATGCGCTGCACGACCTTGACCCAGTTGCCCGTCGTGTTCTGCGCCGGAAGCAGCGAGAAGCTGGAGCCCGAGGCAGGGCTGATGCTCTCGACCGTGCCCTTCCACTCGACGCCCGGATAGGTATCGACGTAGATGGACACCGGTTGGCCGGGCTTTACATAGGTCAGCTCGGTTTCTTTCGGGCTCGCCGCGATCCAGAGATTGTTGTTGGAAACCAGTGAGAAAGCCTGCGTGGAGGCCTGCAGGTAGGAGCCTGGCTGCAACGAGTTGACGTTCGTTACGATACCGTCGAACGGCGCCTTGACGACACTGTGGTCGAGTTCACGCTGCGCATCATCCACCTTTGCCTTGGCTTCAAGATAAAGCGGGTTCTGGTCCACCGGCTGGTCGGCATTGCCGCCCAGCTGCGCCAATGTTGCAGCCGCCTCGGCCTTGGCAACCGCGACCTTCTGGTGGCCGGCGTCGAGATTGTGCTTGGCCTGATCAAAGGCGGTGCGCGTCGCAGCCGAGCTGTTCAAGAGATTTTGCTGTCGATCGAACTCGGTCTGATAGTAGGGAATGTCGGCTTCCGCCTGCGTGATCTCTGCAAGAGACTGCTGATAGCTGGCCTGCATATTCAGGATCTGGTTGCGCACTGCCCCAAGCTGCGCCTCCGCGCCTTCAAGCGCGATCCTGAAGGCATCCTGCTGCAGGCTGAAGAGTACCTGCCCCTTCTTTACCGCCTCGTTTTCGCGCACATTGATCTGGCCGACGATGCCGGAAACGTCGGTCGTCAGCCCTACCATGTCAGCCTGGATATAGGCATTGTCGGTCGACATGATCTGGCCGCCGTTGACGTAGTAGTACCCACCGACGACGAGGGCGACGGGCAGCAACGCAAACAGAACGGGCCGCGTGAGGCTGCGCCGGCGGCGGGCTTGTATACCGCCAGGCGCAGCCACCGCGGTAGCGGGCGCTGAATTGGATGAAGGCGCCTCAGCTACCGTTCCCTCGCGAGGGGAAGCTTCGTTTTCTTCAACAGGGTTCTTGGCGTTTGCGTCTGCAACGACGCGCAGGGAGGACTTGTCAGCCATGTTTTGTCTCATTTTCGGCTACCGGGGTTCGGCAGGCCTGCACCAGGTTCGTCTTCATTGCGGATAGGATCTCGAACAGCTCTTCGCGCTGCTCTGAAGGAACGCCGTCGAACGCTTCGCTGCGTGTCAGTTCACCGAGCACGCGCATCTCGGCGAGCAGCGGATGGGCTTCATCGCGGACATAGAGAAGCCAGATGCGGCGATCGGTCGGATGCTGGCGGCGCTCGATGAGCCCACGATCAGCGAGCTTGTCGAGTATGCGGACAAGCGTGATCGGCTCTATCTCCAGAATCTCGGCAAGCCCGCCCTGATGAATACCTTCATTGTTGTGCAGATAAGCGAGGGTCTGCCACTGCGAGCGCGTCAGCCCGTGGCAGCGCGCACGCTGCTCGAACCGCTTGCGAAGCAGCCGTGCAACGTCATGCAACAGGAAGCCGAGGGTTGAATTGCCGTTCATGGGACCAGCGCCGTATTAATAAGTACGCTTATAATGCGCTTAGATATATTGAGCGTGCACAGATAACAATAGAGCCCAGTTCAGATTCCGCACCTGCGACCAAAATGCCGCACCACGATACGCGCAGGGATTTTGTGAGGCCTCTAATTTGCAACCGGTTGGCATTTGCAATTTCGATCGACAGCCGTTTAAAGTAGAAATCCGGAGGGTTATCGGGAACACGGTGATGTTAGGTCGGTCACTTTTCCGCGATAGCAAATACGGTGCACGGCCCACTGCCGTGATGGTAAATTTGCAATAGCTTAGGTGAACGAGGATCAGCGCCCTTGTTCAGAAACATCAAAGACATGAATCGCATCACATCAGCATAAGCGACGGCAGCGCTTGCGGCCGTCCGGACAAGGAAACCGCCGCCATGCCTTCCTCCCTTCGACGTCTGCTGACCATCGGCTCCATCGCTTTCCTGCCATTCACGTCCGCAACGGCCCAGGAGGCAGCCTCTCCTCCTCCGGTTTCGGTCGCCAAGCCTGTTGTCCGCGATGTTATCGACAACGATGAATTCATCGGCCGTTTCGAGCCGGTCGATCAGGTATCCGTGCGCTCGCGTATCGGGGGCTACCT
The DNA here is from genome assembly GCF_019511525.1 of Rhizobium cauense. Lineage (GTDB taxonomy): Bacteria > Pseudomonadota > Alphaproteobacteria > Rhizobiales > Rhizobiaceae > Rhizobium > Rhizobium cauense. The sequence continues at coordinate 19,654 of NZ_JAEUAT010000022.1, forward strand.
GCAGGAGGTGCACTTCACCGACGGCGCACTGGTCAAACAGGGCGACCTGCTTTTCGTGATCGACCAAAGACCATTCGTCACTGCCTTGAACGAGGCGAACGCTGCACTCGAGGTGGCCAAATCCACGCTCGTCTATGCCGAGGCACAGTTCAAGCGGGCCGAGAGCCTGGCGACAAGCGGCAGCCAGTCCATATCGATCCTTGACGACCGCCGGCGCGAATGGGTTTCGGCGCAGGCAAACGTTCGCGGTGCGCAGGCGACCGCCGATCGCGCGGCACTCGATCTGGAATACACCAAGATCACCGCCCCGATCAGCGGGCGCATCGACCGCAGGCTCATCTCCGTCGGCAATCTCGTACAGGCAGACCAGTCTGTGCTGACGACGATCGTTTCGGTCGATCCGATCGATTTCTATTTTGATGTGGACGAACGCCGATTACTCAACTTTGCGCAGACGGCCCGCGAGCGCGGGGTGGATCTACAGGAGGGCGGTGGCGGCGTTGAAGTCCAGGTAAGGATTACGGATTCCAACGAAAAACCCTTCAAGGGCAAGCTCGATTTCGCCGAAAACCGCATCGACAGCGAAACCGGCACCAAGCGCATACGCGCTCGCTTCGACAATCCGAACTACGTGCTCCAGCCGGGTCTCTTCGGTCGCGTGTCCGTTGAAGCGTCGAATGTCTACAAGGCGATCCTCGTGCCTGACGAGGCAATCGGCTCGGACCAGAGCCAGCGTGTCGTCTATGTGGTCGGCGAAGACGGAACAGTCACCGCAAAGCCTGTCCGCCCAGGCCCGCGCCTGTATGGCTACCGCGTCATCCGTGAAGGCATGGACGGCAACGAAACGATCGTCATCAACGGCCTGATGCGGGCCCGCCCGGGCAGCAAGGTCACGCCTGAGATGGTCGAGTTGCCTCAAAGCCGCGAAGAGATCGCGCCCGAGGCCGCGGGGCTGGAGCTTGGCCGATGAGATTTGCGCACTTCTTCGTCGATCGGCCGATCTTCGCGTCCGTGCTCTCTATCGTGCTGCTCATCGTCGGCGGCATCGCCTATTTCCAGTTGCCCGTCGCGCAGTACCCGGAAATTGCGCCGCCGACCATCGTTATCCGCACCTCCTACCCAGGCGCCGACGCCGAGACGATCTCCAGCACGGTGGCAACACCGATCGAGCAGGAGGTCAACGGCGTCGAGGACATGCTTTATATGTCCTCCTATTCGACCGCCGACGGATCGATGGCGCTGACGGTGACCTTCAAGCTCGGCACCGATCTCGACAAGGCGCAGGTCCTCGTCCAGAACCGCGTCGCCATTGCAGAGCCGCGCCTCCCCGAAGAGGTGCGACGCATCGGCATCACCACGGCAAAGAGTTCTCCCGACCTGATGATGGTCGTGCATCTACTGTCGCCGAATTCGCGTTATGACCAGCTCTACGTATCCAACTACGCGCGCACGCGCATTCGCGACACCCTTGTCCGTCTCGACGGCGTGGGTGACGTCATCCTTTTCGGCGAGCGCGAATACTCACTGCGTATCTGGCTCGATCCACAGAAGCTATCAGCCTACAGCATGACATCCAGCGACGTCGTCGAGGCGTTGCGCGAGCAGAACGTGCAGGTTTCCGGCGGCTCGATCGGCGGACCGCCGGCGGCCGGCACCAATGCCTTCCAGTACACGGTCACGACCCAGGGACGCTTTTCCGACGCCCGCCAGTTCCGCTACGTCATCGTCAAGGCGACAGCCGACGGCCGCCTCGTCCAGTTGCAGGATATCGCGAGGATCGAGCTCGGCGCCAAGGACTATGTGACGAACAGTTATCTCAACGGCAAACCCGCTGTCGCGCTCGGCATCTTTGCTCGCCCCGGCACCAATGCGCTCGCGGCCGCAGCGTCGATCAAGAAGACGATGGAAACGGTATCGCAGGATTTCCCGCAGGGTCTTACCTACGACATCGTCTACAATCCGACGGAGTTCATTTCGGAATCCATCTACGAAGTTTACAAGACAATCGCTGAGGCAGCCCTCCTCGTTGCAATCGTCGTACTCGTCTTTCTGCAGTCGTGGCGAACCGCGATCATTCCCATCGTCGCGATCCCGGTCTCGCTCATCGGGACCTTCGCCTTCTTGCTCGCCTTCGGCTTCTCGCTCAACATGCTGACATTGTTCGGCCTCGTGCTGGCCATCGGCATCGTCGTCGACGACGCCATCGTCGTCGTCGAGAATGTCGAGCGAAATCTCGCCAAGGGCATGACGCCGCGCGAAGCCGCGCATGTGACGATGGACGAAGTCGGAACCGCCGTCATCGCCATTTCGCTGGTGCTCATCGCCGTCTTCGTGCCGACAGCCTTCATCCCCGGCATTTCAGGCCAGTTCTACCGCCAGTTCGCGGTAACGATCTCCGTCGCTACGGCGATCTCGGCATTGAACTCATTGACTCTCTCACCGGCCCTCGCTGCATTGGTTCTGAAGCCGCACGAAGAACACGAGAAACGCAAAAACCCCATCGCACGTTTCGGTAGCGCCCTTGCCAACGGTTTCAACAAGGGCTTCGACAAGCTCAGTGCCGGCTATTCCTGGATTGTGCGGCACAGCGTTCAAACGACCGTCGCACGCCTCCTCGCCCTGCTCATCTTCGGCGGATTGCTCGGTGCGACCTACTACATGAGCAGGATCGTGCCGGGTGGCTTCGTCCCGGTCATGGATCAGGGCTATGCTATCGTCGTGGTGCAACTGCCCGATGGTGCAGCCATTTCCCGCACCAATGCGGTGATCGAGCGAGCCTCGGAAATCATCCGCAGCACACCCGGCGTCAAGAATGCAGTGGCTTTCTCCGGTTTCAGCGGCGCGACGTTTACGAATGCGTCGAACGCCGGGGTGGTCTTCGCCGCCTTCGACACCTTCGAGAACCGATTGGAGCACGGTCAGACTGCGACCAAAATCATTGGGCAGCTCTACGGAAGTTTGCAGGCGATCCAGGAAGCCTTCATCATCGCCATTCCGCCACCCCCGATCTCGGGGATCGGCAATGCCGGCGGCTTCAAGATGCAGCTTATGGACCGCGAGAGCGCGGATATGCGTCGCGTCCTCGGCGCCGCCTACCAGTTGATGGGTATGGCCAACCAGACACCCGGGCTGACGGGCGTCTTTACAACCTTCTCGGCCAACAGCCCGCAATACTTCCTCGAAATCGACCGCGACAAGGCGCGTGTCCTCAACGTACCGATTCCCAATATATTCGAAACGCTATCGATCAACCTCGGCACGTCCTACGTCAACGACTTCAATGCCTTTGGGCGCGTGTACCAGGTCCGGGCACAGGCCGATCAGCAGTATCGTGTCGAGCGCGACGACATCCTCGCGCTCAAGGTGAGGTCCGCGACGGGTGCACTTGTCCCGCTTGGCACACTGGTCGACATCCGCGATACCAGCGGCCCCTCGCTCGTCCAGCATTACAATATGTATGTGTCCGTGCCGGTGCAGGGCAATGCTGCTCCCGGTGTTTCGACGGGCACCGCCCTGGATAAGATGGAGGGGCTTGCGAAGCAGATATTGCCAGCGGGGACGACGTTCGAGTGGACGGAGATCGCCTTCCAGGAACGGAACACCGGCAATACGGCAATCTACATCTTCGCCTTGTCTGTTGTCTTCGTGTTCCTGGCATTGTCTGCGCAGTATGAAAGCTGGGTCCTGCCCCTTGCCATCATCCTGATCGTTCCCCTTGCGATCCTCGCGGCGTTGCTCGGCGTTCACCTGCGAGGAATGGACAACAACATCCTCACGCAGATCGGGCTGATCGTGCTGATCGGCCTTGCGGCCAAGAACGCGATCTTGATCGTGGAGTTCGCGCGACAAGCTCAAGACGAGGGAAAATCGGCGGTCGAGGCCGCCATCGAGGCGAGCCACCTTCGCCTGCGGCCTATCCTCATGACCGCCTTCGCGTTCATCTTCGGCGTCGTGCCCCTGATGATCGCCACCGGCCCCGGCGCCGAAATGCGTCAATCGCTCGGAACGGCCGTTTTCTCAGGGATGCTCGGCGTAACGATCTTCGGCCTGTTCCTGACGCCCGTTTTCTACGTCGTGCTGCGCGCGCGCCGGAAGAAACCAGCGGCGCAGGCCGAGACCGCGCCGCCCTCCGAGGAGGCTGCCGCCGAGACCTCGTCATGAAGGACGCCGCTCGACCGCGTTCTGTTTGAGGAGATCTGATGAAAGGATCTTCCGGAGCGGCTTCTCGACAATCTCGTAGGCTGCCGCTCCAAGGATCGTGCCTCCGGCAACGGCGATAGCGATCGTCGGCGTTGCCGACAGCCCGACTACACCGGCGGCCTTGACGATGACGGAGATCGCCAGCGTGTGCCAGAGATAAATCGAATAGGATGCATCGCCGAGATAGGTGAGAAGCGGCACGCGGCCGAGGCTGCCATCCGTCTCAAGAGAGACCATACCGTAGACCAAAGCCATCGCGAGTGGCCCGCAGATCATTTCATCGAAGTTCGCTCCGATCAGAAAGATCGTGGCAAAACCGGAGAGCGATGCCCCGACGCAAGCAAGACCCAGGCTGGTGCCAGCTATCCAGCGTCTGATCCACAATTCCGCCAGGAACACGCCTCCGAGGAACTCCAGAATGATTGGCCGGGTATAGGTTTTGAGCAGCGGCGATGCCGGCTCGAAGAGAAGGCCGATCAGGAAAAACCCACCGAAAACGACCGTCAGATACACGAGTCGCCACCGGCGCGGCAGGAACAAGGCCCCGGCGAACAACACGTAGAAGAACATCTCGAAATTCAGCGTCCAACCTTGGACGAGGACAGGCCAGATATCCCCGGTGCTCGGCGACTGAGCGGGAATGAAGAACAGCGACGCAAGGACATGGGCGCCGCTCAGCTTCAGGTTCGGGAACAACCCAACCAGCGCGCCGGCAATCATCACGCCCGTCACCAGCCAATAGGACGGCGCGATGCGGCGGATGCGATCAAGCAGGAAACCCTGCGGCGTCATCAGCCGCCGATCACTGATGACCCACATGATGAAGCCGCTGATGACAAAGAACACGTCGACGCCAGCGGCCCCGATAGCGAAATGCTCACCGCTCTTTTCCGCCGCGTGGAAGACCACGACAGCAAGTGCCGCAAAGGCGCGCAGATATTGGATGCCGTAAAGTGTCTTCATCCGGATTCCTCGGAAGATCGGTCTCAGACCGGTCGAAAATTGAAATAATGCTATTGAGTGACGGGGCCTGGCGACCTTTGCTGCGGCCACGCGCCGGCAATCGGTCGACGGCGCGCCATCGCCAGCTTCCCGGCGGCAAAGTAGAAAAGAAACGTCCCGACGTTGTACGGGGTGAGAATGTCGATCTCGACGAAGGAACGGATCGTCAGGAGCACCGCGATCGAGAACAGCAAGTAGGATTCGTCGTTCCTGAAATCCTCGATGACGCGTCGTAGGTGCCCCCACAGAATCCTTATCAACATGACCGCAAGAACGATCACGCCTGCAAGTCCGACCTCGACGGCCGTTTCGATATAGGTGTTGTGGAAGTGGAAGCCGCTGCGCGACCCGATGAAGAACTCTTTCCACAGGCGTTCCGGCTCGGAGAAGCCCTGTACCCAGTAGGCCTGGTAACCGATGCCAAAGGCCGGGTTCTGCGTTGCTGCCTCGATACCCTGCTGCCAGAGATAAGTGCGCCCGGTCAGAGTAGAATCCTTGCCGAAAATGCCGAGAACGGCATCAACGGCCCCCAGGTAGACACCGGCAACAGCGAGAATGATGGCAGCAACGCCGCCGCCAACGACCAGCAACTTGCGGTGGTCGGGGGTAAGCGCGAGAACGACACGCAGCCCCATCATCAAGGCGATCACGACGGCGGTGGTGAGTACGGAAGTCGCAGACTGGCAGGCGATAAGGCAGTAGGCTGATATCAAGCCGACGACACCAGACGCTGCCATCCAGAGACGCCGTTCACCGAAGATGAAGACTGCCGCAAAGCAAGCGATCAACCCAAGGGATGCATAAAAGCCGAGCTGGTTCTTCGAGGCAAAGGCGCCGACGAAACTGAAGGTACCATCCAGCGGATCGTATTCGTAGTAGCCAAACAGCAACGAATAGACGAGCACGATCCCGACGCCCGCTATCATGCCGACCGTCAAGGTCCTGACATCGAGCACACGGACCGCAATCAGAGCACAGATCACCTGCGTCAGATATTGAATACTGGCGCGTAGCGAGACGCTGGGAACGGCCGACCAGAAGACCGACAGGAAGGTAAGTGCCGCAAAGGCATAGATCCAAAGGTACCGGCCATGACTGCCGAGCACCTTCTTGTAGTCCACGGCGATCAACGGCAGCCAGAGCACATAGTAAAGCAGGATCGCCACCTGCCCGAACTTGTACGAGTAGGCGAAGCAAAAAAGTGACAGCGCCACGGCGGGGATGGCATAGGCCGCATTCCCGCCTGGCTGGATGAGCGCCGATTTTGCGATCCGCATTGCGGCCTCGTTATCTCATAGCCAGTCCGGCCGTGACCTTGATAAGGTCGCCGGGCTGCAGTGCCGTGTTTTCCTGAACCGGAATCTCTTTCGCCTTGCCATCGACGTCACGAATAATCGAATAGGCGATACTCGCTGCGCCTGTTGACGTGTCAAAACGGGCTGCATCGGTCGATTGCGTCAACGCCTCCGCCATCAGCGAGTTGCTGGTTTCCAGCTTGAGATTGAGCTCATCGAGCTGCGCCTCGGTGTTCTGGAGTTCCTGGGCAAGCTGCGCATCCCAGTCGTTCCGAAGCGTGATCTCGTCCTGATTGGCCTTGCTGATGTCCTGCTTGGCCTTGAGTGAATTGGTATCGATGTCGAGGAGTGTTGCCTCGGTATCGGCAGCCCGCTGCTCGGCGGTCATCTTGCGGGCGCTGAGCGCAAGCCCTCTTTCCGCAAGATCCTCGATCTTGTCGCGATCTTCCGTTGCAAGCTGCAGCTGCCGTGTTTGCGTTTCGCTCTTCTTGGCCAGCGTCTCGACCTCGTTTTCCAGCAGTTGCTTGAGGTCGGCAAGCGCCTGAAGCTGCAGCGTCAGCCGTTTCTTGCGTGTGTTCATGAGCGCCGTTTCGCTGTCGAGCAAGGCCTTGGCCTCCGGCTTACCCTCCAGCTCCTTTGGCATCTCGAACGTGTCCTGGTTGGCGGTCTCGGCCCGCAATCGGGCCTGCTTCACCAGCAGACGGGCACGATCGGCCATGTAGACGACAGCGTCACCCTTGGCATTGATGAAGTCACGAGCAAATCGCTGACCCGCATCGGCGCGGCGCAGACCGCCGGCAAGGCTCACGGCCTTAACGACCGTGAGATTTGGAGCAAACGGAAATTCGCCCGGCTTTTCGACGTCGCCGGATAGATAGACCGGTCGGAACTCCGACAGCTCGACCGACGCAGATGGACGGTCCTTCAGAGCAAATTGCTTCTGCAGTGCCAGTCCGATCTCCTGGGCGATCGCGTCTGTCGTTTTTCCGGAGGCAGGCATATCGCCGACGAAAGGCAAGGAAATGCTTCCTGATGGCCCGACCGTGTAGTCCCCACTAACGACTGACCAATCGCGTATGCTGCCATCCGCGGTCTGCCATTCGGCCACGCGGATCTTCAGCTTGTCCATGATGCCAAGCCGATAGTCCTCGGCACTGGCAAGCGATGAAGAAGCCAGAAAGGCACCAAATCCGGCTGCGACAACAATTCCGGATCTCAGCGTGCGAAGTCGCCCGGCCTTGCCGTCAAGAAAGCGTTTTTCCATGAACCTTCCCCGTATTTCAGCACGACAAGCCGCAAGGCGTTGCCGCGCAGTACTGTTCGGTTTTTTGAGATGCGGCTTAGTAGCTGCCGCGTTGAGCGCATACCGCCGGGATTGTGCGTGCGATGATCACGACATCCCGAACCAGCGACCAGTTTTCGACGTAGTGGGTGTCGAAGGCGACGCGGGTTGCGTAGGAAACGTCATTACGTCCGCTGATCTGCCAGAGGCCTGTGAGGCCAGGGCGCGATTGCAGGTAGTACACGGCCGAATTCTCGTACATTTCGAGTTCGTCTCGAACGACGGGACGCGGACCGACGACGCTCATTTCGCCACGGATGATGTTGAAGAGCTGGGGCAGCTCATCAAGGCTCAACTTGCGCAGAACGGCACCAACGGCAGTGACCCGGGGGTCGTCCTGCAGCTTGCGCGTTGCACGCCACTCTTCCATCGCCTTCGGATTGTTGCGCAGGTGCTCCTGCAGAACCTTGTCACCATTGGTGACCATTGTCCGAAACTTCAGGCAACGGAACTCTTGGCCATTGTGGCCGATACGGCGATGCCCGTAGAAGATCGGCCCTTTGTCCGACAGCTTCACCAGCAGCATCACCATCAAAAAAAGCGGGCTCAGAAAGATGAGCCCGAGGCAGGCAGCGGACACATCGAATGCCCGTTTTGCGATCCCGCCGGTCGGCGGAAACACGCTCTCGTGAACTGCGCCATAAAATGGCGAACTGTCCGATCTCGTCGCAGACTTCATAGAGGTAACTCCACTTATGTTTGCCGTTTGGTCGGGTAGGCTCAGGACGCTTAGCTAGCGCCGACGAGTTCGAAGTGTATGAGGTGATTTTGTTTTTTTAAGCCACATTTTTAAGACCGAGGCTTTCGCCCATGTTTTTCGAGCCGCCGTTCAACTTTTTTGTTTTTAAGACCCCACTGAAATAGTCATACAATTCTATGGCGACCTCCAGCTAATCTGGGCGTGTATTAATATAGTTCTCCAGCATTGCTGTGCGCGGCAAAGATACTGAAGTCTAGGTGGTTCCCGGCCCCCCCAGCCAATTGATCGTTTGAATTGACGGGTGCTGCAAAAGCGTCGGATTTTATTTGGAGAAAGACCTCGCCTATTGCATTGCACCATCAATTTTGCACTGCACCCATCAATCGTTTGAAATTAAAACTTTGTAATAAAAGTTGAACGGACAACCGCCGCCAACCACCCTCTTCGACCGACATTGTGGCACTAATGATGGCGTGCATTGCCAAATTGCGCACAACCAGCGATCTTCCTATTCTTTTTTAATGATCTTTCTCAAAAGAGAGTCCGCGGCGATGTCGCGTGGCATTTTTACCAATAACCGGAAGAAACCTTTAAGATCGTGGCTGTAGTACGCCTTTCGAAGACGCAAAAAACGTCAACGTGAGCTTCTGTTGAAACAGGAAGTCCTGTAAAACATTCTCTAGGAAGGATCCTGGTGGCGCTTTCGTCTTCAATGATTGTTCATTGAACGAAGCTCCGATGGAGGAGGCAACAGATGTATGCACCTCGCGTTCTCGTCAGCATGCTCGGCGCACTGGCCGTGTTTGCTGTTGCGACGTATTGGCTGAGCGGTTCTCTCGCCGGCACCGCGATCAAGACGGCGATTTGCGCTGTCCTGTTGCAGGCCGGCTACTTTGGCGGCGTGCTCTACCTTGTCTGGAAAGAATCCAGGAGCCGCGCGATTCGTCCTTCCGTGAAGCGCGAAGAAACGGAAAAGCTACCCGTGACACCCTTCAAGGGCTCCGAGCCGTTCAACCGCTAAGCACTGAAATTTGCCCGCGTCCGCGCCTCTCTAGCATGGAGCAACCCTCGCTCCGTAACATCAATTGAACGGCCGCCCGTTGTCCGCCACATTTTGACGTCCTAGTTGTTGAGCGCAAACAACGGAGGCTACGCGTGGCAAAAACGGCAAGTATTTGCGTTATCATCGCTGCCAAGAACGCAGCGGACACCATCGAAACCGCTGTTAGATCGGCACTTCGCGAGCCTGAAGTGGCCGAAGTGGTGGTCGTCGATGACGGCTCCAGCGACAACACGGCAGAAGCCGCGAGTCGGGCGAATGACGCCAGCGGCAGGCTGACCATAGCAAAGTTCGAACAGAACAAGGGGCCATCCGCCGCCCGAAACCACGCGATTGCAATCTCATCCGCCCCGCTGATCGCCATCCTTGATGCTGATGACTTCTTCTTCGAGGGACGCTTCAGCCGCATGCTAGCAGAGGATGATTGGGAGTTCGTCGCCGACAACATTGCCTTTGTCGATGCCGATACGGCAAGCCAGGCGCCAAAGCGGTTGCAGCAATTTGCCGAAAGTCCGCTCTTCCTGGACCTACCCACCTTCGTCGACGGCAACATTTCAAAGCGCGGTGTCCGCCGCGGCGAAATCGGCTTCCTCAAGCCGATCATGCGACGTGCCTTCCTGGACAAGCACGGCCTGCGCTATCGGGAGGAGATGCGCCTTGGAGAAGACTATGATCTCTACATCAGGGCATTGGCACTCGGGGCGCGCTACAAGGTGATCCACAGCTGTGGCTACGGTGCGGTCGTGCGCGGAAATTCGCTGAGTGGAAGCCATCGCACCGAAGATCTTCGGCGTCTCTACGAGGCCGATCTGTCTCTGCTGAAATCATCGAAGCTGTCGCCGCAAGCCACCGAAGCCGTGCGTCGTCACGAAAAGCATGTCCGCGGCAAGTATGAGCTGCGGCGATTCCTCGACATCAAGGCGCAATCCGGCTTTCCTGCTGCCCTTGCCTATGTGGCAACGCGCCCCGCAGCCTTCCCGGCCATTGCCGTAGGCATTCTGAGGGACAAGACAGAGCGCCTGCGGAATCCCGGTGGCGTTTCCGTCACCGCGCAAGGCAATGGCCTGAGATATCTGCTGAGTGCCCCGGCCAAATAGCCGGGGTTCAACTATCTAGAAAATTTGGCGGCAGTCAGCTGCAATGCGCTCGTCAGCAGGCGGGGATCGCGCGCAGCCCAACGCGCCAGCAGCCGGAAGTCCGGCGTCTTGCGGCGACGCAGAAGGCCGATCTGGCTCCAGATGGCCTGCTTGCGCGCAGTGTTCTTGTGTGCCTTGATGGCCTCGATCTCCTGCGGCCTGCGAGAGAAGCGGCTTTCCAGCTGGTCAAGCGCCATCCAGGTGATGAACTGTTGCTTGAGAAACTCCGGTGAGGCGTTGTCCACACCGTGGAAGATGTTGATGCCTTCGCCGCGAAACGCGCCAGCCTCGCCGCAAAGCAGCACCTGCTTTGCCGCCATGATGCAATCGCAGAAGAAGAGAACATCTTCGGCCGCCAAACGCAGCGCGGCGTCGAAGCGAACCTTCTCGAACAGCGGCCGTCCGATGACCATGCACGACATGTGAAGGAAGGCCCAGTTCTTCAGCATGATACCCGCAAGATCCGGTACATCCAGAATTAGGGGCTTACCCACTAGACGCCGCGCGCCCTCCTCTCTCTCGAGGGCGGCGATGCCGAAGTGGTAGCCAAACTCCTCGCCCCCTTCGATGGACGCCCAGTAGCAGTCGCCGCCGAACTCCTCCATCGCCCTGGCCGCGTTCGCCAGATGATCGGGTGTCCAGACATCATCCGAGTCGAGAAAGGCAACGTACCGCGTCGCAGCCGGCACATGATCGAGGCCGGTGTTTCTGGCACCACCCGGTCCGGCGTTGGGCTGGGTAATCACCGTGACGCGAGCTCTATCCTCCTCCGACAGGAGAGCCAGGTCCGCATCCGGAGAGCACGGAGATTGGTCGTCGACGACTATGACATCAACATCCTTGAAACTTTGCGAGAAGACCGAAGCCAGAGCGCGGCCGAGAATGCCGTCCTGACGCTGGTAGAAGGGGATGATGATCGTGAAAGCCGCCATACTCTCTCCTTGAGATACGCGATGTGATGATTTCCGCCCCTGGCGCATCTAGGGGTGAATCAAAGCGCAGCAAGTCTGCTGCACTGCAAAATGATGACGTTCATTTCGGCCGAAGTTTGTCAAAGCGAATGGTTGGGTCGGTTCGAACACGCCTGTGTCAAAACGAAACGATTGCGCGGTCGCATGCCGCAATTCGGCCACGATTGGAGCAGCTTGGCACCCTCGCGTTGTAACAATCGTTCACCAGTCAACAAAAACTTTTAGTCGGCCGGACGAGAAAAAGGCGCAGAAGTCGATGAATATCATCATCTTATGAAATGCACTGCTGTCGCGGGCGTTCAGAACGGTTTTGACCGACCGACACATAGGCTTTTTTCTCATAGTGAGCCATGTCAGGACGACTGTTACGAACTGGGACCGCCGATCACTTTTGCTGCACTGCCATATTTTCTTCCGTGAATCCGCCCTAACTTCGGCGTGCGGGCTCGAGTCTGCTCTGATTGACAACGGTCGCGAGGGGAGGTGCGACCCAAAAGGGGTGACTGACAACGTGAATGTAGATGCGAATGTATCGTCGCGGATCAATCTGATGCGCATCGTGCTCATTTCGGGCATTGTGTTCGTTCATATACCGGTCGACACCGCCAGCAGTCCCTTCAACGGGACCTATGGCGCATTTGACTGGATTCGGGTGTTTCTGACGGAAGCGCTTTTTCGTGTGGGCGTTCCCTGTCTCAGCGCGATCTCCGGCTACCTGCTGTTTCGCAACGGGCGGGAAAATTTCAGCTACGGGAAAACCGTGCGCTCCAAGGCGCAAACGGTATTCTTGCCATTTCTGCTGTGGAACTGCGCGTTCGTCGCGGCGATTACACTGGCCACCAGTGTCGGCGTCGGCGACGGCTATTTGCCCGATGCCCTGCATGCGTCCAGCCGCGATCTCCTGACGCAGGTGTTGGCGCTGGAGGATTTTCCGGCAAACGTGCCGCTCTACTTCCTCCGCGATCTCTTCGTCTGCATTCTGCTTTCGCCGCTACTCGCGTGGCTGATCAGCCGTGCCCCGATCTTGACGCTGACCGCTTTGCTGGTCGTCGCTCTCATTCCGGAACTCTCGATCTACATCGTCCTCAAGCGCTCCATTCTCTTCAGTTTCAGTCTCGGCATCTTCGTTGCCCTGCAGCAGTACGATCTCAAGGCACTTGACCGCTTTGCTCCGCTTGGCGTCTTCCTGCTGCTCGCAGCCTCGGCACTTCTGGCGACCGTTATCTTTTTCACGGGCCCTTCGTTACCGGATTGGGTACAGCTCTTCCGCAATGCGCTCGCCATTGTCGGCGCGCTCGGCTTCTGGCTGCTGTCCGCACCATTGATCAAGACACGGCTCGGTCAACGGCTTGCCAAAACCGGAAGCCTCAGCTTCTGGATCTTTTGCGCCCACTACCCGCTGCTGGTCTTTCTTTGGATCCTTTGGGGCAAGTCGGGCGTCGACTTTTATCCACTGTTCTTCGTCGCGTCTCTCGCCCTGCTGTTCCCGTTCCTCGTCTTCTCGAACGGACTGTGTCGGGCAAACTTCCCGCGTCTCTACGCAGTCCTGACCGGCGGCAGAACAAAACGGTCCGCAAAGCCGGCGTCGCACCAAGACGTCTCTCCCGAACTCGTCTCACAGCAAAGGTGACACATGACGGCCCAAATCGCCCATGCGCGAAAACTTTGCCTCAACCTTCTGATAATCGCCGCGGCCAGCGCTTCAGCGCTGCCGGCAGCGGCCGCGCAACAGACAGCTGGAAAGTCCTTTGTCGATGACTTCGACAAGATCAACCGCGGCTTCTGGTACGTTTCGGACGGATGGAACAACGGCGCCCACCAGAACTGCACCTGGTCGAAGAACAATGTGAAGGTCGAGAACGGTGTTCTGCAGCTTTCGTTTGCAGACGGAAAATCGAAGGATCGGAACTACGTATGCGGCGAGATCCAGACGACCAAGCGCTATAGCTATGGCACCTACGAAGCCCGTATCAAGGCCGGCACCGGCTCGGGTCTGAATTCAGCGTTCTTCACCTACATCGGCCCTGCGGACAAGCAGAAGCACGATGAGATCGACTTCGAAGTGCTGGGCAAGAACACCAGCGAAGTACAGGTGAACCAGTACGTGCAGGCCAAGGGCGGCAACGAGAAACTCGTTCCGGTCGGCAGCAAGGCCGATGAGGGCTTCAATGACTACGCCTTCATCTGGGAAAAGGATCGCCTGCGCTACTACCTCAACGGCAAGCTTGTTCAGGACGTTACCGATCCGTCAAAAATACCGTCAGGCGCCCAGAAGATCTTCTTCAGCCTTTGGGGTTCGGACACGCTCTCCAACTGGATGGGACGTTTCGACTACACGAAGCCGGCTGTTCTCAGCGTCGATCGCGTGGCGTTCACCGCGCTCGGCGACAAGTGCCAATTCCCTGAATCCATCGCATGCACGCTCAACTGATCGACGCCCCGCTGACAACAGGCGTGGCGAAAGCCGGCGCAGGAAAAGGAACCGCGATGCTCAAAGTGCTCTACCTCGTGCATGATCTGGCAGACCCTGCTGTGCGCCGGCGGGTGCTGATGCTGCGCGAGGGTGGCGCCGACGTTGTGCTGGCTGGTTTCCGTCGCGGGGAGAACCGGCTTGCCGAAGTGCATGGGGTGGTTCCGATCGAACTCGGCCGCACCGCCGACGCCAAATTTGCGCAGCGCATGGCCGCCGTCGCAAAAGCGGCAACCGGTCTGAAGGCCCTGTTGAAGAACGTCGAGAAGCCTGACCTCATCATCGGGCGCAATCTGGAAGCGCTAGCTGTCGCGCACAAGGCCAACTCGCTTTTTGGCGGCAGTGTTCCGATTGTCTACGAGTGCCTGGACATCCATCGCCTCCTCCTGCGCGATGACATCGTTGGCGAGGCCATCCGCCGCGCAGAGGCCCATTTTGGCCGGGACACAAAACTGATCCTCACAAGCTCTCCGGCCTTCATCGAGAACTATTTCAGTCCCCGTTCCGGCGTCAAAGCCGAGGCGCTTCTGATCGAAAACAAGGTCATCGCGCTCGATAACGACGCTGCGGTCGAGCCGGCATTCGGCCGTCCTTTGAAGCAACCCGGCCAGCCGTGGAAGATCGGCTGGTTCGGTGCGCTTCGCTGCCGCAAGTCGCTTGGCCTGCTTGCCGAGTTCTCACGCCGAATGGAAGGCAAGGTCGAAGTCGTCTTGCGCGGACGGCCCGCCTATTCCGAGTTCGAGGATTTCGATGCCTTCGTGCGCGATGAGCCCTACCTCCGTTTCGAAGGCGCCTATCGCAACCCGGAAGATCTGAGGGCGATCTACGACGATGTCCACTTCTCCTGGGCGATCGATTTCTTTGAGGAGGGCCTCAATTCGAGTTGGCTCCTGCCGAACCGGCTCTATGAGGGCTGCCTGTACGGTGCTGTCCCGATTGCACTCGAGGGCACGGAGACCGCGCGCTTCCTCGATACGCGCGACATCGGGCTGGCGCTTTCCGAAGCGACCGTCGCCCAACTCCAGCAGTTGTTCGAAAGCATGACCGGCGATCGTTACCGCGCGTTGAGCGAGGCCGTCGCCGCCAAGGATCGCAAAACCTGGCTTGCCGACCGCAGCGATTGCGCAGCGCTCGTCGCAAGCCTCTCCCGCCTTGTTCCGGCCGCCGCAGAGAGGGGCGGCGCCGGCGCAATCGTTCCCACAAGCGTATCTCCAGAAGGGTGGACAACCATGAAGCCTGATGTCGGTGCCAGCGTCTCCAGTCTCATCATCATTCCCTGCCTGAACGAAGAGAAGCACATCGAGGCCTTGCTGGCCAAATTGAGCCTCGAACTCGATCACATGAACGCCCGTATTGTCGTCGCCGACGGCGGCAGCACGGACGCAACCCGCGACATCGTTGCCCGCATCAGCGCCGCCGATCCAAGGGTCGTGCTGCTGCACAATCCGCGGCGAATTCAGAGCGCGGCGATCAATCTCGCCGTACAGACCTTTGGTCGTGACTACGAGTACCTGATCCGTATCGACGCGCATGGCGACTATCCGGCCGACTACTGCCGCCGCCTTGTGCAGGAGGCAGTGCTGACGCAGGCCGACTCCGTCGTCGTCGCGATGGAAACCGTCGGCTTCGGCATCTTCCAGAAGGCAACCGCCTCCGCCCAGAACTCCAAGCTCGGCAACGGCGGCTCCAAGCATCGCGAAGGCGCCAAAGGCCATTGGACCAATCACGGCCACCACGCACTGATGCGTATCGCAGCCTTCGATACCGTGGGCGGCTATGACGAGAGTTTCAGCCATAACGAAGATGCGGAACTCGACTACCGCCTGAAACAGGCGGGCTTCGGCATCTGGATGACGGACAAGACCCGTATGACCTACTATCCACGTTCGACAGTCTCGACGCTGTTTCGCCAGTACCTTGGTTACGGCAGGGGTCGGGCCAAGAACATCTTGAAGCACGGCAGCATGCCCAATCTTCGGCAGATGCTTCCGCTTCTCGTTGTACCGGTCTTCATCGGCGCGTTTCTCGCCGTTCTGAATTGGGCGGCCGTCATCCCGTTCAGTCTCTGGGCTGTCGCGTGCGTCGGGTACGGGTTCTGGATGGCCATCGGCCATAAGAACCCCTACGGCCCGCTCGCTGCCGTTTCGGCAATGGTGATGCATTTCGCCTGGTCAGCCGGTTTCTGGATGGAGCTCCTGAGCTTCCGCGGCAGAAAGGTTTCCTCATGAACGATGTGAAACCCATGCAGATCGATATCGGCGTTTGCACCTATCGCCGCGCTTCGCTTGACGAGGCGCTGCTTTCGCTTGCGGTCCTCGCCGTGCCTGCTGGAGCAACGCTGCGGATTATTGTGGCCGACAATGACAAGGTTCCGAGTGCGAAGGAACGGGTTGATGCGCTTCGCACAACCATCCCGCATGAGATCGCCTATGTGCATTGCCCAGCGTCCAACATTTCGATAGCCCGCAACGCATGCCTGGATAACGCGACCGGCGACTTCCTGGCCTTCATCGACGATGATGAGGACGCCAGCGAGGAATGGCTGGTGGAATTGCTTGCCGCCGCCAGAAAGACAGGGGCGGATGCCGTACTCGGCCCCGTCCGCAGTGTGTATTCCTCCACTGCGCCGAATTGGATGCGCGAGGGTGACTTCCACTCAACCCTGCCCGTCTGGGTCGACGACGAAATCCGCACTGGCTACACCTGCAACGTCCTTCTTCGCCTCGCCTCGCCGCATGTCGCCGGGCGTCGTTTCAATCTGGCGCTTGGACGCACCGGCGGTGAAGACACTGAGTTCTTCAGCCATCTGCATGCCGATGGCGGCGGGATCGCTTTTGCACCCAACGCCTACGTTTACGAACCGGTGACCGAGAACCGCGCCGACCTGTTCTGGCTCGCCAAGCGTCGCTTCCGCTTCGGCCAGACACATGGGCGGCTGCTCCAGGAAAGGAACGCCGGCTCGCAGCGGCTGAAACAGATCGCCCTCGCGGCCGCCAAGGCAGTTTTCTGTTACGGTGCGGCGCTTGCTTGCGTCTTCTCTCCGATTCCCCGGTATCGCTATGCCCTTCGCGGGATCATGCATACCGGTGTCGTCAGCGGTCTGCTTGGTGTGCGTGAGATCCGTCAGTACGGCACGGCGGAGGCTGCATGACGCAAACCCAGCCCGACGTCAGCTTCATCATTGCCGCCTACAACGCGGCCGAAACTCTCGCCAAGGCGATCGACAGCGCGCTGGCGCAACGCGGCGTTTCGGTCGAGGTGATCGTTGCCGATGACTGCTCGACGGACCAGACTAGAACCATTGCGGAAAGCTACGCCGACCAGAACGTAAGGCTGCTGGCGCTTGCACGTAACGGCGGCCCTGCAGCAGCGCGGAATGCGGCTCTTTCAGCCGCGACCGGCCGCTGGCTTGCCATCCTCGATTCCGACGACACCGTCGAACCGGGGCGGTTGCAGCGCATGATCGAACGCGCGGAAAAGGCTGATGCTCAGATTGCCGTCGACAATCTCCGAGTCATTCGCGCTGATGGCACGCCGCCTGAAACCATGTTTACCGAACAGTCGCTGGCAGAAACACCTGAGCTGTCGCTTCCGGTATTCATACGATCCAATGCCCTGTTTCAGACAACGCATAACTTTGGTTATCTCAAGCCTATCTTTCAGCGCGCCTTCATCAAACAGCACGCACTTCGCTTCAACGAGGCCCTCAAGGTCGGCGAGGACTACCTGTTCCTCGCCTCGGCGATGACGTTTGGTGGGCGCTGCGTGATCGAGCCGGTCGCCGGCTACGACTATCAGATCCGCGAGGGATCGATTTCACGCGTTCTTGCCCTTCATCACATCGACGCCATGATCGAAGGCGATAAGACCTTCCTTCGAAATCACACGCTGGATGCGGAGGCAGCCGCCGCACAGGATTTTCGCGAACGAAGCCTTCGTCGGGGTCGCGCTTTCCTCATCCTCGTACAGAACATCAAAGACCGGTCGCTCTTCGGAGTAATCAAGACGGCCTGGAGCAACCCTTCGGCGGTAGCGCATCTCAGGATGCCGATCGCCATTCGGGTCCATCGCGCGCTTGCGCCGCTTCGCCAGCTGGTACGCCCGCAGACCGACCTTGCAGCCATCGATGGCGTGACCCGCTCCCGCAAAGGATAGAGCCATGAACCAACGGAACCTCACCTTGCACAGCACTTTGCCCAAAGCGGCCGAAGATTCTGACTCTTTTATCGACATTGATCGCCTGATCGCCATTCTCATCCGCCGCGCCGGATCGATCGCGCTCTGCGTTGCCGCAACCGTGACGCTTGCCGTCATCTACCTGCTCTTCGCAACGGCACAGTACACCTCGATGACGCAGATCCTGCTTGACGACAACATGGCGAAATACGCGCAGGATGCGACACCGATCGCAAGCTCGCAGCAGGTCGACATGCAGATCGCCAGCGCTGTCGAAATTCTGAAGTCGAACCAGCTTGCACTCCGCGTGGTCGATGCCGAGAAGCTTCAGGACAACGATACAATTCTCGACCCTCCGAAATCGCCCGCTGCACTGATCAAGTCTGGGGTAAGACTGGTTGTCAGCGCATTGGCCCCCGGCGGTCCGCCGGCGACGGAAGACAGTGCCCGCAATGCCCGGCGCCAGAAGGCGGCAGCCCTGCTGCAAGAGGCCGTGACCGTCTCGCGCGTTGGCCGCAGTTCCGTTCTCGCGGTTTCGTTCCGTTCGACCGACAAGCTTCTTGCCGCGCGGATCACGAAGGCCTACGCAAACGCCTATCTGAACGACCAGTTGAATGCGAATTTTGATGCGACGGAGAGCGCCTCGGTCTGGCTGCAGCAGCGTCTCTCCGATCTGCGCGCCCGGTCGCAGCAGGCGGCCCTCGACGTCGCGAAGTTCAAGGCTGAGAACGGCCTGACATCGGCCAATGGCGAACTGATGTCGGAACAGCAGCTTGCTGACCTCAACAAACAGCTGATCGTCGCCCAGGCCGACAGCGCCAGCGCTTCGGCGCGCTACAACCAGTTCAAGTCGATTGTCGATCTCGGCCCCGACAGCGCCGTCAACAACGCGGCAATCTCGTCCGGTCAGACGGACAATACGGTGATCCAGGATCTGCGCACCCGCTATATCTCGGTGAACAAGCGCGAACAGGAAGTCACTGCCAACTTCGGCGAGGACCATCCGCAAGCTGTCGCGTTGCGCGCTGAGAAGCAGGACCTCACCCGGCAGATCTACCAGGAACTGCAGCAGCTCACCTCCAGCTACCGAAACGAGTTCGAAGTCGCCCGCTCGCGCGAGGCCTCGCTTCGCCAGAATATCGAACACCTGACGGGCAAGAACTCGGAAGCCGACAAGTCGCTCGTCGAGCTCGGCGATCTCGAGCAGCGCGCGACGGCCTTGAAGAATCTCTACGAATCCTACCTCGGCAAGTATGAGGAAGCTTCGCAGCAGCAGTCCTTTCCTATCGCCAAAGCCCGCGTGATTTCCGAAGCAGGTGTGCCTGTCTCGGCGTCGAGCCCGAAGAAAACCATGACGCTCGGCCTTGCCATCGTTCTCGGCCTGATGGCCGGCGGCGCGCTTACGGCATTCCAGGAATTCCGGGAGCGTTTCTTCCGCGTCGAAGGCGATGTCAGGACGATTCTCGGCCTCAAGTTCCTCGGCTACCTGCCGTTGGTCGGCAAGGCGCCGCGTGAAAACAAGCTCTTTCGGCCTCGTGCCAATACCGTGGCAGAGCCGGCCGAAACTGCCGCTGATTCCGACGAGACGTTCGAACGCATCATGCGTGTTGTACTCGAGGCGCCGCGTTCGGTCTTCGCCGAGACGCTGCGCAACGCGAAGCTCGCAAGCGATGTCATGTTCCAGGGCAAGTCGGACCGCGTGATCGGCGTCGTTTCGGCGATGCCGGGTGAAGGCAAGTCGACGACGGCCGCCAACTTTGCGGCACTCCTCGCCTCAAGCGGCAAGCGTACGCTGCTGATTGACGCCGACCTTCGCAACCCGGGTCTGACACGGATGCTGAGGAAGCCGCCGCAGCAGGGTCTGGTCGAAGCTGTTCTCGGTGAGGTTCCATGGGCGAGCGCCGTCAAGATCGACCCGACGACGAAGCTGGCGATCCTCCCGGTTCTGCCGAACGATCACCTCATGCATACCAGCGAGCTGCTTGCTTCGCAGGGCATGTTCAATCTCATGGAAAACGCACGCAAGATGTTCGACTATATCGTCGTCGACCTAGCGCCACTCGGCCCCGTCATCGACGCGAAGGCATTTGCTCCGCAGGTGGATGGCTTCCTGTTTGTGACCGAGTGGGGTTCGACGCCGACGTCGGTCGTGCGCGACCTCCTCAATTCCGAGCCGCAGATCAAGTCCAAGATTCTTGGCGTGATCCTCAACAAGACCGATATGACCGAACTCGGCAAGTTCACCAACTTCGGCGGCACCGAACGCTACCGCCACAAGTATGTGAGCTACTACACCGAGGAGACATCGAAGAAGCGGGAGCCGGCAGAAGCCAGCGCCTGATCACGTCTGGAAAAGATGCACACGCCCCTTCCACAGTTTGGCAACGGTCAGCTTGCCGCTGTGGAAGGCTGCGGTATCAAGGTTCAGTCGCTGCGGCAGAACCTCTGGCTCGTCGTTCGGCGTATGGCCGTGAACGATTAGCTTCGGCAGCGGCTGACGACTCTCGAAGAAGCGATGACGGATGAAAACGAGATCCTCGTCGCTTTGCGCATCGATCGGCAGCGTCGGATCGATACCGGCATGTACGAACAGCACGTTCGGGGTATCCACGAAGATCGGCAGGGATCGCAGGAAATCCACGTGTGTCTTCGGAATCGATTGCCTGATGAAGCCATCGAGCTTGGCGGCCGTCGAGAAAATCAGCGGCAGTTGCTCGGGATCGAGTCCGTAGGAGCGCAGGAGCGCATCAGAGCCCATCCGCATCCAATCTGAAAACGAGACCAGACCGTCGAGATAGTCGAGCATCACGATCTCATGGTTCCCCGTCAGGCTGATGCGGTCGAAATTCTCGGGCGGAGGCGCCATCAGGTGTGAGATGACCTGCGCCGAGGACGGGCCGCGGTCGATGTAGTCGCCGAGCGTGATGATGAGCTTGCGTCCTGGAATTGCGGCGGCGTCATCAATGATTGCCTGCTCCGCCTTCTGCAGCAGATCAAGCCTGCCATGAATGTCGCCGATGGCGTAGATCGGAATGTCGCCAGGATCCAGTTTCAGCCGCTCGCGGATCGTCGAAGACATGTTGAACCTTTCATTGCAGGCGCCGAAGCGATGTGCCGCTTCGCATTAGTGCAATCAAGCGACAATAAAATCCAATCGCTCGTGCATTCGTAGAAAAACGCGCCTTATCATTGCACCCGCAATCCATCAATCCTAGAGGCTCAACTGATGGGAGGAGTGATGGGAACCGTATCGCGGTTTCATGATCGGACCAAGCCCGCCGCGCACCGCATCGAAAGCGAGGAAGAGGCTATAGCGACAGCGCGCCGCCTCGCTGCGGACTTCGCGGTGCAGGCGAGCGAGCGGGATATCAACCGGATCTTTCCCCGCGCCGAACTTGACGCGCTTTTCCAATCGGGGCTGTCAGCAGTTACAGTCCCGCCCGAAAACGAGGGACTGGACGTCTCCAACGCGCTTCTTGGCGAAATCGTTGCGATCATCGCTGAAGGCGATTCGTCGGTCGCGGAATGTCTCGAACACCATTTCGCTGTGCTGGAGGAACTTCGCAACAAGCCGAACGACGAGCGAAAAACCTTCCTCTTTGCTCGAGCTCTCGCCGGAGACCACTTCACAGCGGCGACCTTTGCCGAAGCCGGTGCGGCAACTCCAGCGGGCTCGAGCTATCGATTGAGCGGCCGCAGCCTGCGTTCGGTCGGCATCCTGTTTGCCGACTGGGTTGTCGCTAATGCAATCGACACGCAAGGCCGATCGGTTCGCTTCTATCTTCCGCGCGAAATAGAAGGTCTGCAGATCATCGATGACTGGGATGGCTTCGGGCAAAGAACCAACGGCGCCGGAACCGTTGTTGCCAACGGCATCGTCGACAGCGGTGAAACCGCGGCTGGCAGTCGCAGGCAGCTTCATTCGACCACATCGGCCTTGGCCGCCCTGCTCCATGCAGGGACCGACCTCGGGATTGCACGAGCAGCACTCGCGCATCTGCGAGAAGCGCCGCGCTCTGCCGGCATCGGCAAGCTTGCGCTTTCCGTACAAGCCGCGGCGGCACTTGTGGAAAGCGCCGGCGGCAAATTGGATTTCGCCCAGGTCGGCCCCTCGATCAGCTCGATCGAAACCGCCTTCTTCTCTGCATCAGCCGCCAAGATTTCCGCGAGCACCACAGCGCTCGAAACCGCCAATGCGCTCTTCGAGTTATCCGGCAACGAAGCGACAAGCATCGGCCGCAATCTCGATCGGCACTGGAGAAACGCCCGAATTCGAGCGCAGGATGCTGCCGCGGGTGACCTCTACCGCGCGGCAGCAGCGCACTATTTCGGAGACTGACGCTTACTTGGCAATTGAGATAGCAACTTCTTCTTCCGCCTCGTCGAGCTTGTTGCCGGATGCGACAAACTGCTCGAGCGTCATGTTGTCGAGAATATCTGCGATCGCATCCCGGACCTCGGTCATGGAGCGCCGCACCTGACAGTTCTCCGGATCGGAACAGTCGTCACAGGCCTCAAAGGCTGTGCGGCTGGCACACCGAATAGGCGCCAGAGGTCCGTCAAGCGTACGGATGACGTGACCGATGCGAATTTCCGAGGCAGGACGCGATAGCGAATAGCCGCCACCCGGGCCCTTTTTTGACCGCAGGATGCCGACATTTCGGAGTTCTAGAAGGATCGTATCCAGAAATTTCTTCGGAATGTTGTTGCGCGCAGCAACATCGTTGATGAAGGCCGTTTCCCCTGGGTTGAGCCGCGCCAAGTCGACCAGCGCCTTCAACCCATACTTTCCCTTTTTCGTCAGCATTTTTTACTGCCCTGCGGCCCCCCGTACTCCATCCCCATTAAGCAGCAAATAACGCCAAAACCATGAACACACAAGAAATAGCTATTATTTATATAGTTTATATCCGTGTTCCATTTTTGGCGCTTAATACAGCGGCGAAATAACTTTAACCTCGTTTCAAGCGTTCGCTAAAAATCGGTATGGCGACGCTCGCAAATCTGGAGTCCTTCGAGCAATCGCCGGCCTTCTGGAAATGAGAGCCGATTTCGGCGCCGCGCCGGCGTCGCAATGCCTGGCGATCGATACCTGTTGCTGAGGACTGTCAGTTTATGTTCTGCGACGGCGGCGGTGCCGCGTTTGGGCTGGTCGCTCCCGGCGGAATTCTGGGCGCCGGACTGGTACCGCCGCCCGTCCAGACCCCGAACGCCAATGCGACCATTGCAACGACGAAGGCAACGGCGGCAACCAACGCCCAAACAGATAGCCTTCGCCCTTCACTGGAGAAGGCCCTCTCCTGCGCCTCGTATGCGGTACGCCGATCGGTCGTGTCATCGTCCGATCTGTCATCGCTTGGAGTCATCGTGGCACCTCCGACAACGGAACGCTGTCTCGTCCCGCAAGTTCCAGGTTCAGATCAGCGGATCGCGGCCCTGTGCTTCGCCAAGGTTCAGTTCGTGTGCGATGTCCTCGGCATCCTCCCTCGCGAGACCGATGAGATCCCTGCCATCCGTTGCAGCTGGCAGGGACGTCAGGGTGTCTACGATCATCCATCCGCCACGCGGCTCCTGGTGGACTTCGTAACGGGGGAGATTTTCAGATCGACGACGTTTCATCTCAGATCCCTTCCCGGTTTCAAGGCACGCGAATGCCTACCCCTTCACATCGGGAACATTCGCCTTCAGTTCCTTAAGCCATATCCTCGCATTGCCGTCGGACGGTGCCCTCCAGTCGCCGCGCGGGGATAGCGAACCGCCGGACGTCACCTTCGGGCCATTCGGTGATGCGGACCGCTTGAACTGACTGATTGTGAAGAACCGGAACAGGAAAACCTCCATCCAGTGCTTGATGACGGGCAGATCAAAGCTGCGGCGCTTGTCGGCAGGGAAATGCGGCGGCCAAACGCCCGCCTCGGCATCCTTCCAGGCATTGTAGGCAAGGAAAGCGACTTTGGAAGGGCGAAGGCCGAAGCGCGTCGTGTAGTAGAGTGCAAAGTCATGAAGATCGTAGGGACCGATCTTGTCCTCGGTGCTTTGCATGACACCATTCTCATCGGCAGGGACCAGTTCCGGCGAAATCAGCGTGCCTAGAACGCTCTCCAACGTCGCGTTTGCCTCAGCGCTGAAGTCCCCCGACCGGATTACCCAGCGGATCAGATGCTGGATCAACGTCTTGGGCACCGATGCGTTGACATTGTAGTGGCTCATCTGATCGCCTACGCCGTAGGTCGACCAGCCCAGGCCTATTTCCGACAGGTCTCCGGTTCCGAGCACCAAAGCGTTCCGCTGGTTTGCCGCGCGGAAGAGAAAATCAGTGCGCAGGCCGGCCTGAACGTTTTCGAAGGTCGTATCGTAGACCGGCTCGCCGCCAGCAAAGGGATGCTTTAGATCGTTCAGCAACTGCAACGCCAAAGGCCGGATGTCCACTTCCTCGGCCGTGACGCCCATACTCCTCATCAGCGCCCAGGCGTTCGATTTGGTGGCGTCGCCGGTCGCAAATCCAGGCATGGTGAAGCACAGAATATCCGAACGCGGCCAGCCCAGCTGATCGAAGGCGCGCGCAGCAACGAGCAGCGCGTGAGTGGAGTCGAGACCACCCGAAATGCCGATGCAAAGTCGCTTGATACCGGTCGAGCGTAGCCGTTTCATCAGCCCCTGAACCTGGATGTTGAACGTTTCGTAGCAATCCTGATCGAGGCGGCTTTCATCGGCCGGCACGAACGGGAACCGCGCAACCTCGCGCTTCAGACCAATGTCGCCCTTTGGCTTCTTGAACTGAAACTCCACCCGCCTGAATTCGCGACCGGCGGTCAGATTGAGCGTCGCCGCATCGTTGAAAGTGCCGGTCCGCAAGCGCTCGAGCCGCAGTCGTTCGACATCGATATCCGCCACGCACATCTGCGACGCCGTCGGGAAACGATCGGTTTCCGCAAGCATGCTGCCGAGCTCATAGATGCAGGCCTGGCCGTCCCAAGCGAGGTCCGTCGTTGATTCGCCGGGGCCCGCCGCCGAATAAACGTAAGCCGAAAGGCTCCGGGCCGACTGTGCGGAGCAAAGGAGCTTGCGCGTATCCGCCTTGCCGACCGTTATGTTGCTCGCCGAAAGGTTCGCAAGGATCAACGCCCCCGCCAGCGCACCGAAATCGCTTGGCGGCGCCGGAGCCCAGAGGTCTTCGCAGATCTCGATATGGAAGACGAAATCTTCGACATCCTCGGCTGCGAAGATCAGGTCCGTGCCGAAAGGCACTGTCTCGCCGGCGACCCGGATGCTTTCGCCGCGGACACTGCGTCCGGATGCAAACCAGCGCTTCTCGTAGAACTCGCGATAGTTCGGGAGGTGCATCTTGGGAACGACACCGAGGACGCGACCGGCGTGGATCGCAACGGCGCAGTTGTAGAGCCTGCCACCGTTCTGCAGCGGCGCGCCGACGAGAAGCACCGGCGTGAGATCTCGACTTGCCCGGACGATTTCTGCGATCGCACCGTCGACGGCCTTTAGAAGGGCGTCCTGCCCCAGGAGATCATCGATCGAGTAGCTCGAGATCCCGAGTTCGGGAAACACCATCAGGCCCACACCTTCGGCATGGCCCTTTCGTGCGAGTTCCAACGTTGCCTCAGCGTTGAAATCGGGATCACCGATCTCACAATTCGGCGTACAGGCCGCTACGCGAACAAAACCTTGGTCATAAATCGAGTAGAAATTCACCAATGCCTCCAGAAGACACGCGTCTTGCAATGACCATTACATCCAAACGGCTTTGGGCAAAACCTGAACTCGCACTGCACGCGATCTTATTCGACATCACTCATGCAAGCGTCGAACAGTATCCTGCAATATGAATGGCTTATCAGCAGTTGCGGAAAGGAAAAACCCACGAAGCTGCCCAAAATAAAATTACCAGACTGTCATAAAACTATGGAAGAGACGGCCTATATCGCTCGCGCGCCACTTCGATTTATTCCTTTTCAGAGCGACGAATGTTTAACGCTATCCGCGTCCGTGCAGGGCTGCTTCGGGAAACCCATCCCGGCGAACGTCGCGTCGCTCTGACGCCCACGGATGTACATCGCCTTTCCAAACGTATGTCGATACATTTCGAGCGGGGCTGCGGCCTCGGTGCGGGCCACGCAGACGACGCTTACGTCGCCGCCGGCGCCGAGCCTTCCGATTTCGCCGCGATGGTGGCCTCCTCGGACATGTTTCTCAGCGTACGGCAGCCGACAGACACGCGTGCCTTTCCGGCAAGGTCGGCCCTCTTTTTCCTTGGCTCGAACACAGTGCCAACATCAGGCGCACCGGGCCGGCAAGCGCCACTTCATCTCGACCTCGGTCGTCTGGCTGGAGTGCAAGGCGTCAAGGGTTCGGATATTCTAGCAAGGCAGGCAGCAATCGTTGGCCATGCTGCCGTTCTGGAGGCTGCGAGGCAATTCGGCATTTCGCACCCGATGCTTGTGGCGGACGGAAGCTTCGTACGCCCAGTCAGAATGGCGGCATTGGGCGGCGACGCAGCCGGCCTTCAGGCTTTGGCCACAGCGCGCCGTCTCGGCGCACTGACGCATGGTTTTGGCTTTGGCAAGGATTGGCAAGAGAAGATCGAGCGACTTGGCGCCCGGCCTTTCGGTCCAACCGAGGTCTCGATGCCGCTCACCGCTGCTTTCTCGGAGCAAGGCCTAGCCCGGCTTCGCCAGGAGCTTTCCGTTCATTTATCGACGATGCAACTGATCATCACCAACGTAGTACTTCCCGACCGATCTGCTCCCACTCTGCTGGACGAGGGCATGCTTTCCCGACTGAGCCCCGGAACCGTTATCGTCGATCTGGCTGCGGAAAGCGGCGGGAATTGCGTGCTGACGCAGGCCGACGAAACCATCGACATCTTCGGCGTTCGCATCGTCGGTGCCACGACGCTCGCAAGTCTCGAAGCTGCAGAGGCGAGCCGGCACTTCAGTGACGGATTGCGAGATCTGCTGGAAGAACTGATCAGTGCGGACGGTGTCCTAAGCCTTGATCGTCACGCTTCCGCAGCTGCGGCTCTCCTCGACGAGAAGCACATGGAAAGGCGAGTTTCATAACCCTTGGACAGGGCGATTGTAGGTTGGCCGACGCAGAAATGCTGCAATGCAGCATTCAAGAGCATGTGAGACATGCAGTTATAAAACCATTCTATAACAGATACTTATTGCGCCGCTAGCGTCATGGAGAATTGTAAGAAAGGCGACAGTTGCCATTGTGCAACACAAAGATTCCGCTTTGCAGCAGAACTTCATTTTGACGGTATCTATTATTGATACATTTAATCGGAAATGTAATTTGGCCGCCGCGGGGGTACCGCGTATCCCGCAAGGGCTTGTACGAAACAATTTTGGGTGGGTGGAGCCGGTTTCCCGGCATGTTGACCTATGCCCAATCGAAAGAAGATTGGACTGACTATGAACATTAAGATGATCCTCATGAGCTCGGCGGCAGCATTGGCTGCCTTCTCGAGCGCCCAGGCTGCAGACGCCATCGTCGCTGCTGAGCCGGAACCAGTTGAATACGTCCGCGTTTGCGACGCTTACGGCAGCGGCTACTTCTACATCCCGGGCACCGAAACCTGCCTGAAGATCAGCGGTTACATCCGTTTCCAGGTCAACGCTTCCCCGAACGCTGTAACCGGCGGCGCTTCCACGTCCGGCACGTCCGACTGGGATGCCGTTACCCGCGGTCAGCTCCAGGTCACGGCCAAGAGCGACACCGAGTACGGTCCGCTGACGGGTGTCATCGTTTTCCAGACCAACGCTGACAACGGCTCCGCCTTCCAGGCCAAGCTTGACTCGGCTTACATCGACGTCGCAGGCTTCCGCGCCGGTCTGTTCTACAGCTGGTGGGACGATGGTCTCTCGGGCGAAACGGACGACATCGGCAGCAAGGTTACGCTGCACAACTCCATCCGCTATCAGTACGAGGCCGACAACTTCTACGCCGGTATCAGCGTCGATGAGCTGGAAGATGGCTACTACAGCACCGGCGAACGTCCGAACAACTTCGGCGTAGCGATCGGCATCGGTGGCAAGGCTGGCGCATTCGGCTACCAGATCACTGCCGGCTACGACGTCGACAACGAGGAAGGCGCCGTTCGCGCCATGGGTACGGTTGCTATCGGCCCGGGCACCCTCGGCCTCGCAGGTATCTACTCCAGCGCTCCGAACTCCTACTACCAGGCTGCTGAGTGGGTTGTCGCCGGCGAATACGCGTTCAAGGCTACCGACAAGCTGAAGATCACCCCCGGCTTCCAGTACTACGGCAACTACGGCATCGTCGCTGGCGACTTCAACGACGACAACGACGCCTGGAAGGTTGGTCTGACGGTTGACTATCAGATCGTCGACAACTTCTACGCCAAGGCGACCGTCAACTACCTCGATCCGGACACCGGCAACGACGTAACGAGCGGCTTCTTCCGCCTCCAGCGCGCGTTCTAATCAAATGCGGCGCCGCGTTTCCGCCTCTCTCCGTGTTTAATGTCACGGGAAGAGGCAACGCGGCGCCTCTATTGAGAGTTTCTGATCAGATTGACCTCCGATCAGTTAGGAGGGGTGGCTCGGGTTCCCTGCCCTGCCGCCCCTTTCATTTTTGCAATGAGCTTATTCGGCCGCGGCGCAAGAGCGCGCGGCATCGACATCGGACCGCCCAGCGGATTTCTGCGCCTCCAGACGGCGCAGCTCCGCTACACTGTCTTCGATCGTCACTGAGCCGAGCATATCAACGACAGCTTGCTCGGCCCGATCACAAAGATATTCAGAGAGATCGCCAATATTTTCCCCGACAAGCCCCTCGTGTGGAATGTCGTGCCGCGTGGCCCAGATTCTCTTGTCACCCGTCACGGCTGCATAAATCTCGCTGAGCAATATCTGGTCGCGTGGCCGCGCCAGGCTGATCCCGCCCCTGCCTCCCTGCGCGGTTGCGAGAATACCGCTTTCGTTGAGCGGCAGCAGCAGCTTGCGGACAAAGCTGGAGCTGGTATCCAACCCTTGGGCAAGCGATTGGCTCGTGCTGCGGAGACCGGCCTCTTGGTTGACGGCGACACTGATCACAATCTGTAGGGCGGTCGAAAAGCGCGTGTCTATCATGCTGAGCTGAGGCCTTACGTCGGAAGCCGATTGTGACAGATATTTGCGACACAAATCTGTTGTCAAGCACGACCAACCGAGATCACGCCGACTTGACCGTGACTCCGGGACGTGCAGAGGAACGCTCCATCACGCGATTTCGATTTTACGCCGAGACGTACCTGCAATAGGCTTCGACCGCTAGAAACTTCAACCAGGGAGAGACGCCATGAGACGCAGGTTTGCCTATATCGCCGCCGCTTTGGCCTTTTCAGCAGTCGGGGTTCATGCTCAGGACACCGCGATGAGTTTCTTCGTAACCAGTGTAAATCCCGGCAAGGGTGGTGACCTTGGCGGCCTTACGGGCGCCGATGCCTACTGCAACACGCTTGCGACAGCCGCAGGTTCCACCGGCAAGACCTGGAAGGCGTATCTGTCCACCGACGCTGAAAATGCAAAGGATCGCATCGGCGCCGGGCCATGGTACAACGCCAAGGGTGAAAAGGTCGCCGACGACGTCGCCTCGCTGCATAGCGACAAGAACAATCTGACCAAGCAAACCGCACTCAGCGAAAAAGGCGAGATCATCAGCGGTCGCGGCGATAAGCCGAACCGCCACGACATCCTGACCGGCTCGAAAGCCGATGGCACTGCCGCGCCCGAAACATGTGGCAACTGGACGATGAGCGGCGAAGAAGGTGCCGCGATCGTTGGCCACAGCGATCGAATGGGCCTGAACGATACTGCGGAAGCCAAGTCGTGGAACTCCTCGCATGCGACACGCGGCGGCTGCACGATCAAGGCCTTCAACGGGACCGGTGGTGACGGCCTGTTCTACTGCTTCGCATCGAATTGATCGACAAGGATCACGTTTCGGCGGATCACTGGCTAAAGCCAGCCGATCCGCCGAAGCAACCAGAGCGTCGCGACTGACGTGACAGTCACGAACACGACGATGATGACGAATGCCCAGGTGTCGTCGACGCCGGGAATGCCTCCGACGTTCATCCCGAACAAGCCGGCGACCACGCTCGGCGGCAGCAGCAGCGCTGCCAGCGCGGCCAGCCGGTTGGAATTGCGGGCGATGCGCTCGCTGATCACAGTCGAAAGGTCGTCGTGCAGGATGCCGGTGCGGTCGCGGATGGCATCGAGGTATTCGATAAAGCGCATTAGCTTGTCGATCACCTCGCGCATGCGCAGCTTGTCGCGCTCCAGAAGCCATGGCGCGTCATCATGTTCGATGCGGTTCAGGGCATCGCGTTGCGGCGCCAGATAGCGCCGAAGCTGGACTGAACGACGGCGCAACAGCTTGAGGCGCTCACGCACCTCGCTCGCCTCTCCCTGAAAGATCATCTCGTCGAGCTCGTCGACCTCCTCATCCATGGAGTCGAGGACGGGTTCGAGGTCGCGCACGAGCTTGTCGCCGATGAGCGCCAGCAAGTCGCCGGTGCGCTGCGGTCCCTTGCCCTTCTCAAGCGCGAGGCGAATGTCGCGAAGCGCGGTGATGTAGTGTCCGCTGTCGCGCAGAGAAATGAGTCTGTTGACGTCCACCCACATGTGGAGCGGCACAAGATCGATGTCTGTCCGCTCCTCCGGCTCCTCGTCCGGGGCAGTTGCGCACACGCCTCGAAGGATGATCAGCAGGCCATCTTCGACGGGCTCGACACGTGGCCTAGTTTCCTCTTCGAGCAGAGCTTCGGTTACGAAGGCATCGAGACCACTTTCTCTATTGATCCACTCCACTGCCGCCGCGTGGTCGCGCTCGAAGTGCAGCCAGATAACGCCGTCTTCCGGTTTCCACCGCAGCGCCCCGGCAAGGTCCAATTGCGTGCAGCCCCCGCGCCCGTCCAGAAGCAGGGCGAAGCGTAACCCCGGTTCTGCGCCGTAGCTCACCTTGGAGGTAACTGGTGTCTCCATCGCGCCCGCCACACAATCAGAGGAAACCTAAAAATGCAGCCAGCACAAAAGCTTGGCGGGACGGATTCTAACAGTTCGGGATCAAGGCGCAAGACCGCAGAAATTGGCATTCGCAGGCCGTCGGGCGGCCAGTGCCAGCACCGCACAAGAGCCGCAGCCCACTTGCGGATGGCTCAAAAATAGGTCGCTAACGTCTGCCGATACGATTTCAACATTCGTTGGAACGGAGTATTATTTCACCCGGATAGTGCAGGCTAATCCCGACAGGAGGCCAGCTTGATCACGACAACCACCAACGACCAAACATGGCCAAGAGCCTGGAAAGCGCCTGGCACAGGCGCCCCTCGAAATATTCGTGATCTCACCAAGGATGCCGATATCGTCGTGTTGCTGCCCGATCCGGTTTCGGCACGATCCTGCCTGGAGCTGGCCAACGACGCCGCCGATGCCGTAGAGGACAGCATTGCCGCCGTGCACATCTGTGCCGATCCCCTGGCGATGCTCACCTCCGCCGAAGAAATCGAATTGCAGATGCTCAAAGACCTGGAGGAAGGCTCACCAGATGAGCGGTTCGAACGTGTCAAGCAACTGTTCGACGAATGGAAGCGCGGCGCGCCTCACCGCCAGAACCTGACGCTCGGTGATTGCCAGGGTGATCTTCGTCGTTGTCTTGGCACGATCTGCCAGAGCGCGTCGCTGGTCGTCACCCCCTACAGAGGCAACATCGATGCTCGTGACACCTTCCACAACGTCCTCTTTCATGAAGGCAAGCTGGTGCTCGTTCCGCCGGCGAACGGCTATCGCGGACATCTGCTGGACCACGTCCTGATCGGATGGAAGCCACATGACCACGCGCGAAGGGCAATGGTCGCCGCAAGGCCCTGGCTAACCGCCGCCAAGCGCATCACTGTGCTCTGCGTCGACGACAAGCCAAACCGGCACTACGAGACGACAGCCCGGGAAATCTGCCACCAGCTCGGACTTGATGCCGAGATCGTTGTGACCTCTTCGACAGGCCGCTCCGTGGGCAACACCATTCTCGATTTCGGAATATCGGTGAATGCCACCTGCCTGCTGATCGGCGCTTTCAAGCATGGCTATTTACTGGAATTGCTCCTCGGTCGCGTTACGTATCGTCTGCTGTCCCATGCCACTGTTCCGCTGCTGATGTGCCATTGACGGCGCACCAAGACCCTCATTGCGTCATCCGTGCACGGGATCGCGCAAAGCGGAGCTGTGTGTCTCGGCTCCGCTAGATATTTACTTCCTTCCGATTTCGGGTGAATACTCGCCGGTAGATAACCACTATCCCGCGAGGCGGCGGAATGGATCGCATCGACGCAATGAGAGTCTTTGTGACGGCAATCGACGAGGGTAGCCTCGCCGGGGCCGCCCGAAGCCTCAAGCGATCACCGACGGCGGTCAGCCGGGCTTTGAGCTTTCTGGAAGAGCACGTTGGCGTCGTGCTGTTCCACCGGACAACCCGCACGCTAAAGCTCAGCGAGGCCGGCCAACGCTATGCCGCCGCCTGCCGGCGGGTGCTGATCGATCTCGAGGAAGCGGACATGCTTGCCAGCGGCGAGCGCGCCGCACCGCGCGGGACGCTGACCATTTCCGCGCCGCCGATCCTGGGAGAAGAAGTTCTACGCCCGATATTGGATGAGTTCCTCGAGCTCCACCCGGCGGTGTCGGTACGGCTTCTCATGGTGGATCGGTTCGTTAACCTGGTCGATGAAGGCGTCGATCTTGCCGTGCGTATTGGCCACCAGTCTGACTCCTCTCATATCTCTACCCGCCTTGGTGGGGATGTCAGACGTGTCGTCGTCGCCTCGCCACATTACCTGGACGCCAACCCCCGTATCCTGGAACCTGCGGACCTTGCAAAGCATCAGATTGTTGCATTCAGCAACTTCGGCCTGGATTCCTGGAGCTTCACGCCTGCAAAGGGCTCTTCGATTCCGCGCACCGTCCAGTTCGCGCCGCGGTATATCGTCAACAGCGTTCGCGCTGCTGCGGCCTCTGCCGCTGCCGGGCGCGGGCTGACGAGGCTCTATTCCTA
Organism: Rhizobium cauense; assembly: GCF_019511525.1. Taxonomy (GTDB): domain Bacteria; phylum Pseudomonadota; class Alphaproteobacteria; order Rhizobiales; family Rhizobiaceae; genus Rhizobium; species Rhizobium cauense. The sequence goes on from NZ_JAEUAT010000022.1 coordinate 53,072, forward strand.
CCATGTAGCCTCTTACGTCCACGACGGGCGGCTGAAGATCGTGTTGACGGATGCCGAGCACCCGCCGCTCTCGGTTCACCTTCTCGCACCGCATGGTCGTATGTCAGTACCGAAGGTTCGCGCCTTCGCAGACTTCGCGACCCCTCGCCTACGGGCTGAACTCGCGCGCATAGCGGCGGAAGCCGGCATGCTCACCTGAGCTACCAAAAGGGGCTAGTGGCGCTTATCCGCCCAGGATGTATTGGATGTTGCATCGTCCGTGTATGGGAGACGTTTCGACATGCGCCCGGACGCCGAACACGCTGCCGATCAAAGACTCCGTCAGCACCTCCTGCGGCGTTCCTGTCGCGACGATCTCTCCCCGCTGAAGCACGGCCAGATGATCGCAGAACATGGCTGCCAGATTGAGATCGTGCAACGCGATGATGCAGGTCGTTCCCAGCCTGGAGATCAGGCCAAGAATTTCCAGCTGGTGCTGGATGTCGAGGTGGTTCGTCGGCTCGTCGAGGAGCAGCTCGCTCGGGCTCTGGGCCAGGGCTCTTGCGACGTGCACGCGCTGGCGCTCGCCGCCTGAAAGCGTCTGCCAGAGCTGCGATGCTCTGCTTGCCATGCCGACACGGGCAAGCGCTTCATGAACGGTAGCGTCGTCGCCAGCGCCCCATTGGGAGAGCACGCCGCGATGCGGTGTCCGTCCGAGGCTCACGACGTCCAACACCGTGAGCTGTGTCTCGGTCGTCGCCTGTTGCTCGACGAAGGCGACCCTGCGCGCAAGTTCGCTGCGTGCCATGGCCGAGATGTCAGTGTCTCCCAGGCGCACGATACCACCGCGAACCTTCCGCAGCCGGCAGATCAGGCGCAGCAGACTTGATTTACCCGATCCGTTGGGCCCGAGCAGGCCAAGGACCTTCCCCTTCTCCACCGTCAGGCTGACACCGTTGACGATCAGCGTGTTCCCGGCGGCATAGCTTACGTCGTCGACCGTGATGCTCATGCGGTCCTCCGTGCACGATATAGAATGACCGCAAAAGCGGGAGCGCCGAACAAGGCGGTGACGACCCCGATCGGCAGGATTTGCTGTGGGATGATGATCCGCGAGATGATATCCGCCCCGACCATGAAGATCGCGCCGCCGACGGCCGTGGCCGGAAGCAAGCGGATATGGCCTGGGCCGATCATAAACCGTGCAGCATGCGGTATCACTAGCCCGACGAAACCGATGGCGCCAACGATACTGACGACCGTTGCGGTCATCAGAGCCGTTGTCCCAAGCAGGACGATCTGCACCCGCCGCACCGAGATGCCGAGCGATGCAGCCGCATCGGTGCCGAAGACAAACGCGTCCAGCGCCCGCACATGTAGCACGCTGATGACAAGGCCAAGGAGCGTGACCGGTATCACCAGATACACATCCGGCCAGCGAACGCCGCTGAGGGAACCGAGCAACCAGAACATGACGCCCCTCGCCTGTTCGGCGTTGGCTGACGTCGTGACAATATAGGAGGTAAGCGCATTGAAGAGCTGGGACACGGCAACGCCGCACAGAATGATACGCTCGCTCGTGCCACCGGCACCGGCGGCAAGAAGCGCGATCAGCACAAATGCGATCGCGGCGCCGATGAACGCGCCGCCGGAAAGCGTTAGGGCACCATAGCCAAGGCCGAGGATCATCACTCCTACCGCGCCGGTCGAGGCCCCGGCTGAAATTCCAAGCACGTAGGGCTCGGCCAACGGGTTGCGCAGCAGCGCCTGCAGGATTGCCCCGCTCAGCGCCAGCGACGCACCGGCACTGGCGGCCACCAGCGCCCGGCTTAGTCTGTAGTCCCAGACAATGCCCTGCTGGATGCGGCTGAGCTCGAAAGCCGTGCCGAAAAGTCGGTTCGATACTGCCTTCGCGGTCGTTTCGAGCGGGATCGATATTTCCCCGATCGAAACGGCAAGGCTGATCACAAGAGCCAGCAGAGCGAATGCTGCGATGGCGAGCGCAAAATACGCCCACCATCCCTGCTGCTTGAGAACGGCGCCTATCACTGCGCGAGGTCAAAGGACTTGATGCCCTTTGCCAGTATCTCGATTCCGTCAATCGTCCGGATCGTCGGATTCATCGCCTGAGCATCCATCATGACGAAGTGCTTGCCCTTGACTGCGTCGAGCTCGCTCGTCACCGGATCCTTTTCCAGAAAGTCGACTTTCACCGCGGGATCATCAGCCGCATAGCGCCGGCGATCCATTGTTGCGATGACGATTATGGCCGGATTGGCCTCCGCAATCGTCTCCCATCCGACCAGAGGCCACTCCTCTTCCGTCGTGACGACATTCCTGGCGCCGAGCGTTTTCAGGATGTAGGCAGGCGCACTGTTCTTTCCGGCAATGAAGGCGTCGCCACTGACTTCCTTGCTGGAGAACCAGAAGACAATCGGGAGGTCCTTCGCGGACGCGGCGGTGATGGAAGCTACCGCCTGCGCTTCCCGGTTCTTCAGCTCTGCAATCAGTGCATCGCCACGATCCCTGATGTCGAAGATTTCGGCCAGTTCGGCAATTTCCTGATAGATCAGGCTCATCGTGAACAGCTCCTTGCGCACGCCGTCGCCGCCGTCGGCATTGATTTTGGCGACGCAGTCCGCAGGTGCGATGTACGTATTAATGCCGAGCTCAGAAAACTGCTCGCGCGTGCCGACAGACCCTTGCGGACCGACATGCCATTCAAACTCCGCGGCAACGAGATCCGGCTCCTGGCCAACGACCGATTCAAAGCTCGGATCGTTGTCGGCAAGCCGTTTGATCCGGCTGTTGACCTGGGCATATTGCGGCAGAACCGGGCCGACCCAGACGGCCGTTCCGGCGATCCTGTCTGCAAGCCCGAGCGAGAAGAGAATTTCGGTCATGCCCTGGCCGATCGAGGCGATCCTGGCCGGCGCCTTGTTGAAGGTGACCTCGCGGCCGCAATTGTTGATGGTCAACGGATACTGGGTGGCGGCAAAGCTCGGAGCCGCAAGGCAGACAAGCCCGAAGGCAAGCATAGTTCTGGTGAGAAACTGGCGCATAGAAGATCTCGATCTGGAGGAAGGGGCTAGCCGTACAGCCAGGCGCAGTCGTGCAGCACGAAGGCACCGGTAAACGGGTGCTAGCGACGGAAAACCCAATCGAGACGGATGTGTGCCGGGTATTGGCGAAGGTTCAGGTCAATCATAGCTGTTCCTTTCCGGGCATCCCCGCCCGGGTGATTGGATCGTGATTGACGGCAGGTCTCCTGGCTTGCGGATATATGCCTTCATCTGCCTTCCCGCGAAATCGCAGTGGCATGGCCAAAGAGGCCCGGGGATGAGCGACAATCCGCCTACAGTTGCGGGGGCAGCCACGGTCTTGGTCCCTTTTGGGTCGTCCTTACCGTGTTCCCTATTAATCCCCGTAGAGTCGTCCTTGGGGAACCGTCGCAGCCAACTACGCTGACCAGCGCTACAAGGTCAAGTCATTGATTAGGGGGCGCTCGTCCGGGCTGGCTCTGCTGCATGTCCTGAAACCCGACTTCAGGGCACCCTCGGATGTTGGCGAAGGTGATCTCGCGGCGTTCGCCCCACTCTGTCAGCCCTCGCAGCGTCAGCACATTCTCGTCGCGATAGACGAGATCGGTACGGTAGATGCCGGCGCGGCGGGCGCGGTTCTGCGCCATGCTGACGTTGCATGTTCCCTCGGAAGGCGCCACATGCCAGGTGCTTGTTCCGCTGCCATTGGGTTGCCAGCCGCCGGATTGGCCTGACGCCACCGTCGGCAGAGCGGCCACGAGAATCGCCAAGGTCGTCTGGAAGGCGGCTTTCATGATCTTTATCTTGGCCCCGGTTCACAAAACATCAGGCGCCGGCAAATCGGCGCACCGACACTCTGCGCATGGACATCGACAGAGAGCAACCGCCTCCCGGCTCGCCAGGACGCTACATGCCACCAAACGGCGGCGGTCTCATACAACAGCGTTGATGATCGGTTAAAGACGGCCTCAGCCGACGATCCGGTCCAGCCACTCGTTGCGGAACTTTCCTTCCGGATCCATTCTGTCGCGAAGTTTCTTGAACGCCGGCGCCATCGGGTAGTGTTCAGAAAGATTCCTCTCGGAGAACACCTTGCCCCAATGCGGAAGAGCCTCGAACGGCGCAAGTGCGGCCTCGATCCGCGCCACAGCCTGATCCACTGCCGCGGCCTCACGACGCCATGTGAAATGGATCGACAGGGTATCCCGCTGGTATTGAGGGCTCATCCAGAGCCGGTCAGCAGCGACGGTTCTGAATTCTCCCGCCAGGATGAGATGAGAGAAGTCACGACGGATAGCAACCAGCACCTCAAGTGCCGCCGTCGCATGCCTTCGCGGAACGTGGAATTCGGACTGGATCTCCTCACCGCTGCTCGGCATGAAGCCCATCCTAAAGTGCGACAGCCGATCCGACCACAGGCCGGGTTCGCCGAGCTGATCGGTCGCGTTGACGGGATCCAGCCCGATGATCGGGTGCCGCTTGACAGTAGCCGGCGTCGTGCCGCGGATAGCTTGCACGTCCTCACCCGCCATCGCCTTTACCCACACCTGCCCCGCCTCGTCGCCCCACCCCGTAAAGACACTGACGCTGTATCCGGCGGCACAGATCTCATCGAAGTTCTCGAAGAGCGTGGTCCAACTCAGCCCTTCGTACACGTTCTGCCTGATCTGGAACGCGGGCTGAACGGCGAGCGTCACCCTGGTCACAACGCCGAGGGCACCCAAGTGGACCACCATCCCCTCAAAATCGGGATCGGTTCGTTCGACACGAACGACCTCGCCGTTGCCCGTGACGAACTCAAGACCGCAGACGGCCGTCGCCAGATTGCCGTTCCGATTGCCGGAGCCGTGGGTCGCCGTCGCGATTGCGCCGGCAATCGAGATATGCGGAAGGGATGCCAGGTTGTGCACCGCGAGGCCGTGTTCCTGCAGGAACCGCGCGAGATCACCATAGGTGGCGTGGCCGGCAATCGCCACTCTCCTGCCGTCATCTTCAATCGCTGGCGCCAGTGGTATCCCATTTAGAACCACGGCAACATCGCCATCGGCGATCGCATTGAAGGAATGCCCTGAGCCCAGCGCCTTGATCTTGTTGGCCGCTCGGACGGCAGCGCCAAGCTCGTCAATGGACGTTGGACGAATGCAATTCCGAAACTGATAGCTGTAGCTCTTCGACCAGTTCGTCCGCGGAAAATCGGTCATGCGTCACTCTCAAGTTTGAACTATTTCTCATATGGCGCCGGCAAGTTTGGCTCAGCGAGATCAATATCCGATTCGGCACCGCCCCTACCAATCACCTCTTCGCCTCAGCGCGCGATTGCGCCGTGCCTGTACTCGTCCGGCGTCGAGCCGGTCATTCTCTTGAACATGGCTATGAAGGCTGACGCACTCTGATAGCCAAGCCTCGCTGAAACGATCTCAACCTTCTCACCAGCTTCGAGGTAAGGCATCGCCTTGATCACGCGTAGTCGCTGCTTCCACTCGGAAAACGGCATTCCGAGATCCTTCAGGCATCGACGAATGAGCGTTCTCTCGGTCGTCCCAGCTTCACGAGCATGCTCCGCCAGGGCGCTGTTATCGGCGGGGTCGTCCTGCAGCCGCCTCAGAACCGGTTCGAGCAACGCATCCGATGACCATGGCAAATAGGTGCCGACCTGTTTTGCCTGACGCAGCTGGTCGACCAGAACTTGAAGAAACCGCTGGTGTTGTACGGGCGAAGCGTCCGGCGTCTCGTTGATGCGAAGATGTTCCAGCATCAGCCGCACGAGCGGGGTAATTTCGAGCGCGCACGTCGCCTCCGGCAAGCCTTGGCACTGCTCTTTCGACACGTAGAGGGAGCAATGATAGGCCTCGTGCCGGTTGAGCCCCCTGTGCTCGACATCCGGCGGAAGCCACACGCCATATTGGGGAGGCGCAAGGTAGTGTGCGTCGGCAAGGCTGATTTCCATGACACCGCTGAAGGAATAAACGAACTCCCCCCAGCTATGGCTGTGGCGAGGATAGGTCGCATCAGCCGGCATGTGTGCAGCCCGAAAGTATAGCGGAGACGGAAGCGCGTCGCGGAACGGCACATCCCGAAAATGCCGCGCTACAACGCGTTCGTGTTCGCCTGTCGTTGTCGCGATACCTACTGTCATAAGATCAATATATAATCCAAGGCTGACAAATGGTAAAGCGGTTCAACTTACTGCATCGGGAGCCGGACGTTGGACAGCCGCAAGTCATTGGATCTATCCGCAATCCTCATGCTGGTGGCCATCTGCTTCATCTGGGCGATCCAGCAGATTGGATTGAAAGCCACCGCCGACTTTGCCGCGCCGGTGCTGCAACTCGGGTTGCGATCGGCGATCGCAGCAATTTTGCTCTGGCTGGTGACGCAGCTTCGAGGGCAGCACATCGTACTCAGCGGGCCTCTCGCCGCCGCCGGCGCATCGGCAGGCGTGCTCTTCGCAATTGAGTTCCTGCTCGTCGGGGAAAGCCTACGCCATACCTCGGCATCGCACGTGGTCGTGTTCCTATACACGGCACCAATCTTTGCCGCGATCGGGCTTCACCTTAAGCTGCCATCCGAACGCCTTGCGCCCTTCCAGTGGATCGGAATTGCGATCGCATCGGCGGGAATAGCGGTCGCGTTCTTTGGCGGTGACAGTGCTACCGTAAGCGACCTTTCTTCCGTGCTGCTCGGCGACGCTCTCGCACTTGCTGCAGGCGCGGCCTGGGGCGCGACCACGATCCTGATCCGCACCTCGGGCCTTGCGGCAATTCCGGCAGCGCATACTCTCTTCTACCAGCTTGCCGTTTGCGGGGCTCTGCTGACAGCCACAGCTGTAATCACGGGTCAGGCAGATATCGTTCCGTCCTGGCAACTTGGCGCGAACCTCGCTTTCCAGGCCATTATTGTATCGCTCTGCAGCTTTCTGGTTTGGTTTTGGCTGCTCACACGCTACGTCGCGTCCCAGATGGGCGTATTCTCCTTCATGACACCACTCTTCGGCGTCGTGCTAGGCTTCCTCCTATTGGACGAACCTTTGACCACCGAGTTCATCATTGGTTCGGCGGGAGTCCTCGCGGGTATTTTGATCGTCAGCGCCTATCCATGGCTCACACAAAAGCGAATCAGCCGAGCGTTTTCCTCGCCGGCCGAGTAGCGGGAAAGACCGCATCATACGAAATAGGGCTTCTGAGGGGCTCGCTTTATTGCCGACCAGGCCCACAATCCCCCTAAAGGCCAACCCCAGCCGGCAAATGCCCCCAAAGTACATGTGGATTACCGGATGTGATAAATTCCATATTTCGATACTTCAGGTAGCCTGTACCTGGATGATTACATCACCTAGTCATCAAGAGGTCACTGCAAAACTCACGTCGTCTGTTTTGCGGTGACCTCGCCAAAATTTCTCAAATCACTGTGCTTCCCATACGCGCTGCCAAAGCGCGCCCCGGTGCTCCGTAGTCGAGAACAGGCAGGCAGCCGGGCCGGATGCCTTGTAACGCATCGATCGCGTCCCCATCTCTAGTCCACACCCGAAAAATTCGACGAGACATGGCCGACGCCTCGCGTCTTGCCGCGTTTCCTCCGCAATGCGCGACGGAAGCAGCGACCGCCATGTCGAAATGCCGCCAGAAGCGGCTGAGGACTTCAATTGAACAAACCCGACATCCCCGCCGTACCGGCGGCGGGTCCGCGCGAGCGCGATGACGCTGCTCGCGTGGATCGAAACTGGAAACCCTATCCCTGCCTTCTCACCCGTCGTGAACTGCAGGAACTGATCGCCGAGCAGCTTGGCTGATCGGCAATCTCAAGAACAAGGAGAAAAGCATGCAGGTTATCGTCAGAGACAACAACGTCGAACAGGCCATGCGCGCATTGAAGAAGAAAATGCAGCGGGAAGGTCTTTTCCGCGAGATGAAGGAGCGCCGCGCTTACGAGAAACCCTCGGAACGTCGCGTACGCGAACGGGCGCAGGCGATTGCCAGACAGCGTAAGGCGGCCCGAAAGAAATTGCAGCGCGAGGGCCTCTTGGCATCACCGAGGCCACGGTCATCCGGCCGATAGTCAATCCTGAAGAGGAGATCCGACGCCGGGCGTACTCGGCGACGGCTCCATCCCACGAAAGGGGCAATTATGGAAGAACTGCATAGCCTGACCGTGTCAGACGAGCGGCTCGAGGACTGCCGGGACGTGATCGACCCGGACCTTCAGGACCTAATCCGCACGACCATCGCCTCCGGTTTCACAGCCGAAGAGGTTCTCATTGCAATCAGTGAGCTCGTGGCAGAAGACTACGCTGTCCTGGCCAAGTTCCCGAGCGTGCACTGACTTTATTCCGGGGTCGCGCGGTGTTGATCGGCCTACGCAGCCCCCTACATCCTGCTTATCGATTGTTGGCAAAGAGGAGGTTCACAATGAACACTATCAGCCATGCAACCGAACCGAGGTGGGCTGCGCCCGTGGCGATCCAGATTGGGACGCGACCCTCTGAGCACATTCATGGCCCAGCCGAAGCCGTTGACTATCTGGAACATAGATGGCCGCTTCAACACAGCATGCACCTTGAGGCGGCCAAGCGCAGGTGCGTGGAAGCCATGAACCATCTCGCGCACTTGGAAGCGTCCCGGGATGCCTTCGTCGCGGCAGCGGCGGAAGCCAAAGTCCTGGCCTAGACTGATCAGGCGAAGCTTGCTGGCAAGTTAGCCGCCTCTGCGCCTGGCACACGAACCCTGCGAGCACGTCCGAACAAAACGTGCTCGCTTGAAGGAAAGCGGGGCGATCGCTGTGGTTGTCCAAGGCTACACTCGGAAATCTAGTGCGTCGTGACGGACTTCGTAGCACGTGTGCGACGGGGCTTGTCCCCTGGAGCAGCCGTGATCGCAATCGAAGCCGCCTTCGTCTTCTTCGCTGCGGACTTCTCGGCAGCCGATTTTGCAGCTGCCCTAGGTTTTGCAGATTTCGTCTTGGCCCCCGGTTTCGCCGATACACCGCCGGCAGCATGGTCGGCTTGCTCGCCGAATTCCTTGAAGGCCTGCAGCCAATGCTTCATGTCTTGACCATGGGGGCGACCCTCCTGCTCCCAGATCTCGTATGCGCGGCGGCGGATGTTCTCTTCACGCTGGTTCATAACAGGGATCCTGCTCCTCGTTGCAACCCGGACTTAATTGGCGCAATCGACCCGATAGACAATGGAGGCGTCACCCCAATTGTTCGAAGTGGCGGGCCGACGACAAACACCGCGGGCTAACGCAGCAATTGTCTTTTCCAAAACGCCTCTATCTACTCCAGCGAGCCACCTCAGCAGGAAGGAAAGCGAAATGAAACGCACATCGATATTGCTGCTTCTGGCAGGAGCCACGATTGCTGGATGTACGCCGACGCAGCAAGGCGCGGGAATTGGTGCCGCAAGCGGCGCGGTCATTGGTGGCGTGGTGACCGGCGATGTGCGCGGTGCCGCAGTCGGCGCCGCCATCGGTGGTGCTGCGGGCGCAGTCATCGGCAATGTCGCCGGGCAGCCCGGCCAGTGCTATTATCGGGATCAATACGGACGGCGATACCAGGCCGCCTGCCCGCGCTGAGGACGCGGGCAACAGAGATCATCGTTGCCCTAGTCTCGAAGAATCGCAAGTTCAGCATCATTGGATGCTATCACCCGTAGCCAATCAGGCAATGTAAGAGGATGCCGCATCGCGGCACCCTCACGCCGGTGAATGCTATCAGCGCATCGCAACGACCATCTTGCAGAGCTTCACAAGGCTCGCCTCATATCCTCCTGAGCGCAAGACATCCTTGCAACGAAGCTTTGCCTTCGCCCGATCCGCCGCCGACATGTCATTGATAGCCGTGAGTGCCGGCGTGGTACGCGACGGCCGGTCTGAACCAGTTGCACCCGAGCCGCCGGAACCGCCTGGTACACTCGACCCGACGGAACCGGAACCCGGATCGCTTACCGACGGCACGCCGAGTGCCGCATTGAGCAGTGTATTTCCTCCTGCTCCAACCGTTGCGTTGGCAGTCGCCAACCTTGAGCCCCCGACATTGGCATTGACATCAGCGTTGACGCCGCGGGAACCGCCAACGCTTGCATTTGTGCTGACACCGAGACCGCCGCTGTTGCTGCTGCCGCCGATCGATGTGTTGCTATTGACGCCGCCAGTGCCGCCGACGGAGGCATTGACACCCAGTCCGCCGGTCGATGTGCCGCCGACGCTCGCATTGACGCCGTTGGCGCCACCGACCGATACGCCGAGGCCACCACTACCATTGCTCCCTACACTGATGCCATTGCTGCCGCCGATATCTAAAGCAGACGCCGGCGCGGGGCCGATCAGGATCGCACAGCCAAGCGCCATCGCGGCAAAAGCCGACTTGTCGTAATGCATTTTTCATCCTCCATTGTCTCCGGCCAAAGCCCCATGCTTCAGCAAGGAAGAAACGGAAGCGCGCGCACTCCGAGATCAGTAACCGACGACCAAGAGTCGACTGCCGGATATGATCCATGACCTATAAAAACATTAAACGATGCTAATGTTCCAAAGGATTCGCGCATAAGTTAATTATTTCTCTACGTCTCCCTCAAAAAGGCCCGTTCCGATTGAGTAACGGGGCTGGCAATGCGTCAATAAAGGAATAGCCGCAAGGATCGGCGAAGAAATCCTGATGCGCGTCAGAGTGCTGCGGAACGTCAGGCGGTCGTCAGGACCCGCGCTTCAACCGGCTGCTCTATCCCTTTGAGCACGAGCGAGCGGGATTGCGCTTCCGATGTGAGATGCGCAGCCTGGGTGGTCGTCTCGGGCGACATAACGATCTCGCCCGCACGTGCTTGGGATTCAAGCCTCGCGGCCAGATTTACGGCACCGCCAATTGCGGTAAAGTCGCTGCGGAAGCTCGAAAATTCGCCGATCTCGACCTCCCCGCTGTGAATACCCACACCAACGCCCAACCCGTGATCCGCCTCCAGGTGTTCGAACGCTGACCTGCAGTGCCGCTGGATATCCATTGCCGCCATGACGGCCGCCGCGGCGTGATCCTGTCTGACAATCGGAAAGTTGAAGATCGCCATCAGACCGTCACCCATTTGCTTGTTGACGATGCCGTCATGAGCCCAGATCGCCTGCGCGCATCGATCCTGGAAGAGGCTGACAATCTCACTCAACCTCACCGGTTCGATCTGTTCCGAGAGGGCCGTGAACCCTCTGATGTCAGCAAACAGGATAGTAGCACTGGCAGTGACGTGACGCTGTTTCTTGACATAGCGAAACGACCGTTCGCAGATCGTGCAGATATTCGGATTCATCTTGCTGCGAGTGACCCCGAACATCCGAAACGGCAACGCGAGCGCGCCTCGGATCGGGATGGGCACACGCATCTGATCCCAGCATCCCCGGCAGATTTGAGCGTCGCCGCGATTGGTCGAATCCGTCGGATGGGAGGCAGTCGTCATGTTCGGTACCTCCTCCAGCAGAAAGCCGGCCGTTGCCCTTTCGAAAATGAACTTCCGATATTTGCCTGAACTTTGCAACTCAGGTTATCCCCGGAAGAGCAGCCAGAATTGAACCTTGAGGATTGACGTCGACAGCTTCAATTCACGAAGCGGACCGAAACGAAGATGGCCCCTGTCATCTCCTCTCACACATCCATCACTCCCACAGCCTTGCAGGCTTTTCGTTGACCTCATATCGAGCGTCGAGCCCCGGCGGGCGCGCCTGCCCTTCCCATCTCCTTGCAAAACTCCACGCATCGTGTTAATGACTGTCCAGTCAGTCATAATTGGACGTAAAATCCATGCCAGAGAAAAAGCGTGAGAGAAGAGACCCGGAACAACGCCGGGCGGAGATCCTGACGGCGGCCTTCGCCTGCTTTGCGGAGCGCGGCTTCGCTGCGACCCGCATGGAGGATGTCGCTGCCCGGGCAGGCATTGCCAAGGGCACCGTCTACCTACATTTTCCTGACAAGGAGAGATTGTTCATCGAGCTGGTGTCGGGTGTTGTCTCACCGCTCCTTGGTGAAGTCGGCGGTCTGGTCCAGAAAGAGGCAATTCCGCCGCGCGCCGCGGTTTCGATGTTCTATACGCTCTTCAAACGCCAGGTCCTGGAGACCGATCGCCGGCACCTCCTGCGGCTGATCCTCGCCGAGGGACCGATGTTCCCTGTGGTGACCGAATTCTACTACCGCGAAATTATCACCAAGGGCCTCGCGATCCTGCGTGTCCTGCTTGGCCGTGCGGCCACTCGCGGCGAACTCCGCAATCCCGCGGTTGCAGAAGTCCCGCAACTGGTCATGGCGCCGGCTTTGATGTCGATCATCTGGACGACGCTATTCGAGAACCACGAGCACCTGGACACGCAGAAGGTCTTCGACACGTTCCTTGACACCCTCTTCGTGCCGGAAGGAGGCGCGAAATGAAACGAATGCTTATGGTGGCCGTCGTCGCCGGCGCGGCCCTTGCCGCCCTGCCCCTCCTCTTCGCCGACAAGTCGCAACGCGCCTACCAGGGCTGGATCGAGGCCGACACGCTGTTCATCGGCGCTGACACCAGCGGGCGCGTGGTGAAACTCGATGTCGCCGAGGGCCAGGCAATTGCGCCCGGGACGCCGCTCTTCAGCCTGGATTCTCAAACCGAGGAGGCTGCCGTCGGCGCCGCCCGCGCTTCGCTGGCCCGCCTGCAGGCCGAACTGGAGCTCGCCGAAGCGAAGCAAAAGCGGCCGGAAGAAATAGATATGTTGCATGCCAGCGAACGCGAAGCGCTGGCACGGCTGGAGCTTGCCGCACAGGATCTGGATCGCACCAAGGTGCTGGTCGAACGTGGCACCGCCACGCAGGCCCGCCTCGATACGGCAACAGCCACCGAGGCGGCCAACCGTGCCGCCCTCGACAATATCCGCAGCCAGATTACGCTGGGTAACCTGCCGGCCCGCATCGAGATGCTGCGCCAGTCACGGCAGGCTGTTGCTGCCGCGAAAGCCGATCTCGCTTCGGCGGAGGCCGCACTCGCCCGACGTTTCGTGGCGGCTCCGGCGACCGGGAGCATCCAGACCATTTACTACCGTATCGGAGAGGTCGTCCCTGCCGGTCGACCAATCGTGGCGCTTCTGCCACCGGAAAACATCCGCGTCCGCTTCTTTGTACCAGAGACCGAGATTGCGCGCTTTGCGTTGGGCCAGTCCATCCGCGTCGCCTGTGATGCCTGCGAGCCGACTGACGCAAAGGTCAGTTTCATCTCGAGCCAAGCTGAATATACGCCACCAGAAATCTTCAGTCTCGAGGAGCGCGCCAAACTCGTCTATCGCGTCGAGGCGATTCCTGCCGCTCCCACTGCGCTGCGCCCCGGCCAGCCGGTGGATGTCACCGCGGGAGCTCGCCCATGAGCGACACAGCAATGGCGGTCGACGCGCCCGAGACAGTGATCGACGTTCATCACCTCACCAAGAGTTTCGGCAACCGAAAGGTGGTCGACGATGTATCGATGTCGGTGAAGAAAGGCCGCATTCACGGCTTTCTCGGTCCGAACGGTTCCGGCAAGACGACGACAATCCGCATGCTTTGCGGCCTGCTGACGCCAGACAGCGGTGACGGTACATGCCTCGGCTTCAATATCCTGACCGAGAGCGACCGCATCCGCCGCCGCGTCGGGTACATGACGCAGAAGTTTTCGCTCTATCAGGACCTGTCGATCCGGGAGAACCTTGAGTTCGTCGCTCGCGTATATGGCCTGCCTGATGCGCGCGGAAAAGCCGGTGCGGCCATCGAACGCCTCGGCCTGAAGGGACGTGAAGCGCAGCTGGCCGGAGAACTTTCGGGCGGCTGGAAACAGAGATTGGCACTCGGCGCCTGCATCCTCCCCGAACCGGCCCTGCTCCTTCTCGACGAACCAACGGCAGGCGTCGATCCGAAAGCTCGGCGGGACTTCTGGAACGAAATTCACGCGCTTGCCGCCGACGGCCTCTCGGTCCTCGTTTCTACCCACTACATGGATGAGGCGGAGCGTTGCCATGAGATTGCCTACATCGCCTATGGCAAACTGCTGGCGCAGGGGACGGTGGACGAGGTGATTGCCAGCACCGGCCTCGTGACCTGGACCGTGTCGGGGCCGGACATGCATCGCATTCAGGCCGAACTCGAGAACGCGCCGGGTGTCGACATGATCGCGCCCTTCGGGATCAGCCTGCATGTTGCCGGCCGCGATCCCGAAGCGCTCGAAAAGGCAATCGCGCCATACCGAGAGAGGCCCGATCTCAAGTGGCAGAAGGGCGAGGCGACGTTGGAGGATGCCTTCATCGATCTGATGCGCCGCTCCGAGGACAACTTCCAATGACGACAACAACGGCAAACGGCAACGGCTTCTCCTTCGGGCGCTTCTGGGCGATGACCATCAAGGAATTCATCCAGATGACCCGCGACCGGATCACGCTGGCAACGATGGTGGCCTTGCCGATTATGCAGCTGTTCCTGTTTGGCTTTGCGATCAACACGACGCCGCACAACCTGCCGACCGCCGTGCTGATGCGCGAGAACACCGATGTCGGAAGATCGATTTTGGCGGCACTGGAAAACACGGACTTCTTCGAGATCCGCTCTGTCGTTACGCGAGCGGAGGACATGGATTCGCTGCTGCAATCCGGCAAGGTATTGTTCGTCGTGGAAATTCCCGAAGACTTCGAACGCTCGCTTCGCCGCGGTGATACGCCTTCGCTACTGGTCGCTGCGGATGCCACCGATCCGGTTGCCTCCAGTTCGGCGTTGGGGGCACTCTCCGGCATCGTGACATCGGCTCTCGCCAACGACCGCCAGGTCGAATTCTCCGAGCCGACCAAGCCCGCCTTCTCGATCGTGCAACACCGTCGCTACAACCCCGCCGGTTCGTCGACCTTGAACATCGTGCCGGGCCTGCTCGGTACGATCCTGACGATGACGTTGCTGATATTCACGGCGCTCTCCGTGACCCGCGAGGTCGAACGAGGCACGATGGAGAACCTGCTGTCCATGCCGATCAAGCCGCTGGAAATCATGCTGGGAAAGATCGCACCCTATGTGCTGATCGGTCTGGTACAGTCGTTGTTAATCATCGGCGCTGGCCTGCTCGTCTTCCATGTGCCGATCATAGGTGATCCGCTCTCGCTCGCGGCTGCGACGACACTCTTCGTCATCACCAACCTTTCGATTGGCTACACATTCTCGACGGTAGCCGCAAACCAGCTGCAGGCCATGCAGATGGCGATGATGTTCTTCCTGCCAAACATCCTTCTGTCTGGGTTTATGTTCCCCTTTGCGGGCATGCCGAAATGGGCGCAATGGATCGGGGAGGCACTGCCGCTCACGCATTATATCCGCATTGTCCGCGCGATCATGCTGAAAGGCGCAGATATCGAAACCCTCGCCTATGACACGATTGCCCTTGCCTATCTCATGACCGTTGCCATGCTGATCGCCGTCCGACGCTTCCGCAGAACATTGGACTAGCAATCGAGTGGACCGCTAGCGCGGTCGACGAACAGCTCGGACCTTGCCGCTCCTGCCGCCGCCGCAATAGAGACGATCGCCGCCATCGGACTCAAGCCCCGACACCGTAAGACCGGATGGCATGTCGAGGCGTTCCAACACGCGTCCGCTCTCCGGCTCCAGGCGTCGGATATCGCTCTCATCGCCCTCCCAAGTGGCGTGCCAAAGTTCGCCGTCAACCCAAGTGACGCCGGTAACAAAGCGGTTGGACTCGATGCTGCGAAGGATCGTGCCTGTTTCCGGATCGATCTGATGGATCTTCCTGCCGCGATAGTCTCCAACCCAGAGCGTTCCTTCCGCCCAGGCTAGTCCGGAATCGCCACCGTTCGCAGGGGCTGGTATCGTTGAGAGCACCTCACCGGTCTTCGGATCAACCTTCTGGATGCGATCCTCGGCAATCTGGAAGAGATGGCGTCCATCGAACGTGGTTCCGGCGTGTGCCGCAACGTCGATCGAACGCACAATCTCACCGGCATCCGGATCCAGGGCGTTCAGCTTGTCGCCGGACGCAAACCAGACGTGCCTACCGTCATAGGTGACACCCGCCACCTGGTCCGTATCCGGAAAGGGGCCATATTCACGAAGGATTTCAGCTTTGGAGTGTTTCATGGGCCTATCCTAATCGTTGGGTAGAGGACCTGGGAGTAACAAAGTTGACGGGAAGCCCGGCAGCGAAGGCGTCGTCCAACGGCGCGCAGGTCCGCGTCCCAGGGATTGCACCTTGCCCGTTTCCGCGAGGGCCTCGAGCGCGCGCTGCACGGTGCGTGGACTTGCCCCGATCGCAATCGCCAACGCAGAACTGGACCAGGCTTCTCCGTCAGCCAGGAACGCCAGGATCTCACCGTGCTGTTCCTCGACGGGCGGGGCCAGGATGACCACATCGCCAGCGCGCCGCGGCACGAGCACGAAGCCGTCGCGCGTCGCCTTGATATCCGCTATGCGGTGAAGCTCGCCGCGCAGCCGACCGATTTCGACGCGCAGCCTGGCGCGATGCGACTCATCAGCATCCTTTGCCCGGAACGCACGGGCGACCAGTGTGGTTCTCGAAACGTCTCCGGGCCAGCTTTCCGCCAGTATTCTCGCCAACGCGAAGAGAACCGGGCGAGTGGAAAGAGGAACGATGACGTCTCCATCGCGCACGACATAGCGGCAAGCATCCACCACAAGCGCCCTCGACACCAATACTGTCTCGACATCCTCAAGCAGCAAAGACCGTTCCTCGCCGCGCGCGACGAGACGCGCCGCCGGCGCTTTCAAAACAGCAGAAACACTTTCGACTTCCGCCTCAAGCGATGGAATCCCCGCATCGCGCGCAGCCTTTTCCGCCCTCTGGACGGCGGCGCGTGCCGCGCTTGTCTGCAGGCGGCGGATGGCAATCCCGGCGGCCACGAGTTCATAGGCGACGCGCAACGGGGGTGGAAACGGCATCGGATCGATACCGGCGAGCAGACCTTCGGCCTCGTCGAGGTGGCCTATAAGGAGCGATCGCCGGGCCTCGATATGCCGGGCGTGAGCTGCATTCAGACGGTCCCCGTGAGCGTCGAGCACCGCCCGTGCGGTGGCAAGCGTCTTGGCCGGCCAAGTAAGGTCGCGCGAGACAAGTGCGATTTCGGCCTCGGCAACGAGACAGCGTGCCCGGGCAACCGGCTCTTTGGCTCCAAACGCACGGGCAGCCATCTTGAGGAGCGCCTTGGCACGGACGAGGTCGCCAAGCTGCGCCATCGCTATACCCCGAAGCGCGAGCGCAGGTGCGTCTTCACGCAGCGCAACCCGTTTCAACGCCCCAAGGAGGTCGCCGGTCGCCAGCAGCCGCGCGGCGGCAGTGATCATCGAGTCCATCGAAATCCCGTCAAACTTGTAACTCCCACCATCCCCGCCACCGGCCCTAGTCTGTTCCCGAGCTGCCGCACACGGCGGCATGCTACGCCAACAAACAGCAAAAGGAGAAGCATGATGACGATGCACGTGACAGGCACACGCGAAGAATGGCTTGCAGCTCGGCTTGATCTGCTCGCAGAAGAGAAGGAACTGACACGGCGCAGCGACATGCTGGCTCAGCGTCGCCAAGAGTTGCCCTGGGTGCGGATCGACAAGGACTATCGGTTTGAGACCGCCAACGGCGGCGCCTCACTGGCCGACCTCTTCAAAGGCCGCTCGCAGTTGCTCATCTACCACTTCATGTTCGGACCCGACTATACCGTCGGATGCCCCTCCTGCTCCTCTATCGCGGATGGCTTCAATGGCGTTGTCGTCCATCTCGAAAACCATGATGTCGCCTTTACCGCGGTTTCCCGTGCGCCGCTTCCGAAGTTGCAGGCCTTCAAGGAAAGAATGGGGTGGACCTTTGACTGGGCATCCTCTTTTGGTAGCGATTTCAATCTCGATTTCAGCGTCTTGTTCAGCGAGCAGCAGCAGCGCGAAGGCGGGATCGAATACAATTACCGCCGCGAGCCGCCGGCACCTAAGCCGCTCGCGGCCGAAAACGTGCAGGAATGGCGACTGCGCGGCAGCGAAACGCCAGTTGCCCAGATTGCCGCAATGACCGGAACCGATGTAGCAACCTACACTCGCGATCGGCCCGGCGTCAGCGCCTTCGTGCTTCAGGATGGCGTTGTCTACCACACCTACTCCAGCTATGCCCGCGGCGTGGACGGTATCTGGGGTGTGTACCAGTGGCTCGACCGCGCTCCTCTCGGCCGCAATGAACAGGGCATCTGGTGGCGGCACCACGACGAATATGGCAGGGGATGACGCTCATGCTTTCCTCGGATCGGACAAGGCACAGTGCATCGGCGGAAACACCGACCGACAATGCAGCGGCAAGCATCGCCGACTGGCTGTGCCTTGCAGCCGCGCCAACCTTCGCCATCATGACTGTCGTTAGCATGGCAGGCGGCGGAGCAGACATGATCTGCTCCGCCATGCAGGGCGTCTTTCCTATGGACGGCATGACAACGATGTACCTGCTGATGTGCGTCTTCCACCTGCCGCCATGGCTGCGCCTGACCTCAGGACGCGCGCCTGAGTCCCAGCGACCCTGATACCCAGGACTGGCGCCGCTGCTATCATCGCAGATTTAAGGCGCCAGACCGTGCTTTGCGCACCCTTTAATTCCAGCCTGCTGGAGCAATGGCGGATTTCCCGGAATGCCTTGCAATGCTCCATGCCCGCCCCACCTTTCCCCGAGTCAAATTCCCCAACAGACAGGCTATCGGGAGGAAGGTCAGTGCCAGACAATTCCACGATCTCAGCAGCCACATCAGGTCAATTTTCGATCGGCGATATCACCATCAATCGCCTTGGCTTCGGCGCCATGCGCGTAACGGGGCCTGGCATCTGGGGACCGCCGGCGGACAAGGCCGGAGCATTGGCAACCTTGCGCCGCCTTCCCGAGATCGCCGTCAACTTCATAGACACGGCAGATTCCTACGGCCCCGACGTTTCGGAAGAGCTCATCAGCGAGACGCTGCATCCTTATGGAGGGTTGTTGATCGCTACCAAGGCGGGCCTGACCCGCCAGGGACCGGACCGGTGGACGCCGAACGGCAGGCCGGACTATCTCATCGAACGAGCAAAAGGCAGCCTCAAAAAACTCCGCGTCGACCGAATTGATCTGTGGCAACTGCACCGCATCGATCCCAAGGTCCCGGCCGCCGAGCAGTTCGGCGCGGTAAAGAAGCTCCTGGATGAGGGAGTCATTGCCCATGCCGGCCTCAGCGAAGTCTCGGTTGAGGACATAAAGGCGGCCAGGAAGGTATTTCCGGTCGCAACCGTTCAGAACCGTTACAATCTCGTCGACCGAGGCAGCGAGGATGTCCTTGACTACTGCGAGCGCGAGAGCATCGGCTTCATTCCGTGGTATCCGCTGGCGGCAGGCGAACTGGCACGTCCAGGTTCCGTCCTTGACAGGCTGGCCAAAAAATATGACGCGACGCCGAGCCAGATTGCTTTGGCATGGGTGCTCAAGCGCAGCCCCGTGATGTTGCCAATCCCTGGAACTTCCAAGGTCAAGCACCTTGAGGAGAATGTCGCCGCAGCCAGCATCGTTCTGGATGACGGGGACTTCGCTGCGCTGGACGCTGCGGCTCGCCAATCCGGGTCGTAGTCGGACGTGACCAAGCTAGGTCTCGGTTCCTCCTTCGTCGCCAGAGGCTCCGACTGCCGAAGGCGGAGCCATGTTTGCGTGGCACGCTATCACTCTCAAGGGAAGTGTATCCACCGATCATCCCGTGACCGAGCGGAGACCGCCATTTGGAGCGAAACAGGTTCTGGGGCGGATGTGTCACAGAGGCGCCGGTGTCATGCGAAGGACTTCCTTCTGACACTCACACGAGACTGAAGCCGAATACGATCGCAAGGTGCCGACTCTCATATATGAGAAGCGAAATATAACCCCTTTGCGAAAGACAGGACTTGGTGCAATCTGCGATATCAGTTCAGGTCGGTGAATCGGGGCCATTGTGACCTGAACGCGAGAGGGGACAGGTTGACAATGAGTAGCAGGATTTCGCTGATCGCATGCACTGTTGCCGCTTTGGCGTTCGTCACGCCTCTGCACGCCGCGGATCTCTTGCCCGCCACGGCACCGCAGCCACAGACCGCGCAACCGGAGGGCTGGACGTTTTCTTTCGCTCCCTATTTCTGGGTTGCGGGCCTCGACGGCAAGACCCAGGTATTCGGCCTTCCGACCGTCGACATCCATCAGGACTTTAGCGATATCATCAAGGATCTCGACTTTGCCTTCATGGCTGCCGGCGACGCCCGCTATGAACAATTCAGCATATTCACCGACATAATCTATGCTCGCATAACGACGGATGCTGCAACACCGCGAGGCGTCATCGCCGACGAGGTGGATGTCAAGTCAGTCACATTCAGCGCACTCTTGGGTGTAGGATACACCGTCTACGAAGATCCGAAGGCTCGCCTGGATGTAGTTGCCGGCGCAAGGTACTGGCATGCGGAAACGACGATCGGACTGAGCGGTGGCCTCATCGGCAACGTGTCGCGGACCGATAGTGCCAATTGGGTCGACGCGGTCGCGGGCTTCAAAGGCAACTATTCTCTGACTGACAAGGTTTATCTTACCGGCTGGGGCATGATTGGCGCCGGCGGCGCCGATCTGGACTGGGACGTATTGGCAGGCATTGGCTACAAGTTCAACGACACCGTCTCAGCGGTTGCCGGTTACCGCGCCCTCGGTGTCAACTACAGCAACGATGGCTTCACCTACGACGTGATCGAGCACGGCCCGATTCTCGGAGCTGTCATCCGCTTCTGATCGCGCTCGCCGATACAGCACCCCGGAGGCGATCCACTCCGGGGCAGCCGCCAGTCGCCATCACACCGAACGGGTCAATCCACCGTCGACACGGATGTTCTGTCCGGTCATGTAGCCTGCGCCGGATGACGCGAGGAAGGACACAGTCGCGGCAATCTCCTCGCTGGTCCCATAGCGCTTCATCGGAACGCTGTCGCGACGCTCTTCGGTTGCTGGAAGGCTGTCGATCCAACCGGGAAGGACGTTGTTCATGCGGATGTTCTCAGCCGCATAGGTTTCCGCGAAGATCTTGGTGAAGGACGCCAGCCCGGCACGGAAAACCGCTGACGTCGGGAACATCGAGCTCGGCTCGAAGGCCCATGCCGTGGAAATGTTGATGATGGAACCGCCTTTTTGCTTCTGCATATGTGGCGTCACCAGGCGCGTCGGGCGAATGACATTCAAGAGGTAGACCTCCATGCCCCGGTGCCAGTCATCATCAGATATGTCGAGGATCGGCGCGCGAGGGCCGTGACCGGCACTGTTGACGAGCACATCGATCCGCCCCCATGTCGAGATCGCAAGATCAACAAGCTTGCCGATGTCGTCGGTCGATTGGTTGGAGCCGGTCACGCCGACGCCCCCGAGCGCCTTTGCAAGTTCTTCGCCTTTGCCGGACGACGACAGGATTGCCACCTTGAATCCGTCAGCGGCAAGACGCTTGGCCGCAGCCGCGCCCATCCCGCTGCCACCGGCCGTAATCACTGCTACCTTTTCTACTGACATGATCCTCTCCTGTTTTCCGACAAGCTGCATGGAATTGCGGTCTGCACTTCCCTTGAAGGGTGATATCATTCCTGCAGTGCCAATACGAACTAGTTCCGCTCTCATCATCCAATAGAAAATCTATCGCATGACCGAAGGTATCAGACGCCTCCCCTCGTTGAATGGACTTCGCGTCTTCGAAGTCGTCACTCGCCATTTGAACTTCCGCCTGGCAGCGGAGGAACTGGGAGTGACGCAAGGAGCCGTCGCGCAGCAGATACGAGGGCTGGAAGCCGAACTGGGCATGAAGCTGTTTGACAGGTTCCCGCGAACTCTGGCGCTAACAGAGACCGGTCGGAGCTACGTGACGAACATCCGTCGCGCATTCGAACTTATCTCCGAGGCAACGGAGACATTGAAGCCGGAACCGCTTCACCTGACGATCAGCGTGACACCGACCTTTGCCTCGAAATGGCTGATCCCACGGCTGACGGATTTCACGGCGATCCACCCAAACATCGATCTGCGCATACTTGCGAGTGATCGTATCGCCAACTTTCAGACCGACGCGGTGGATCTTGCTGTCCGATACGGACGTCCGCCTTTCGGAGCGGGTCTGAATGCGGAACTTCTTTTCGACGACGTGATCGTCGCAGTTGGCAGCCCCTTGCTGGTGGAGAAGCTCGGCCTGCCCGTTCAGAATGATAACTTCACGCGTTATCCGCTTCTGCACGATGCCCATGACTTTTGGCCGCAGCTCCTTGAGCTGGCTTTCCCGAATGGACCGCCGACAGCTGCCAAGAATATCCGTTTCAACCAGACCTCGCTGGCGATCGAGGCTGCGATCGCCGGTCAGGGCCTCGCTCTGACGAGCACATTCTTCGTGGAGGATGACATAGCGTCGGGACGCCTTCTTCGCGTCTTGCCGACGGAACTGATGATCGACAAGGATTTCTACGTCGTATCGCCACGCAAACCCCGCCACCCGGCCTCGGTGACGGCGGTTCGAGCATGGTTGTCGAAAGCTGCAAACCGGTAAGTCGAAGCGGTATCGGTGGGTACGCTCCGGATGGACTGCCCGGATGCGGACGAAATCCGCATCCGGGCAAGCTGCCGATCAGACGAGATCGAAACGGTCGGCGTTCATCACCTTGTTCCAGGCCGAGACGAAGTCCTTGACGAACTTCTCCTTCGCATCGGACTGACCGTAGACTTCGGCGATGGCGCGAAGCTGCGAGTGCGAACCGAAGATCAGGTCGACGCGGGTGCCGGTCCACTTGGCAGTTCCCGTCTTGCGGTCACTCCCCTGGTAGACGCCCTTCTTGTCGGCAACCGGCGCCCAAACGGTACCCATGTCGAGGAGGTTGACAAAGAAGTCGTTCGTCAACGCCTCGGGCTGGTCGGTGAAGACGCCGTGTTCAGGCTGGCCGGCCGTCAGCACGCGCAGGCCGCCGACGAGGACCGTCATCTCAGGTGCCGTCAACGTCAGCAGTTGCGCCCGATCGACAAGTGCTTCCTCTGCCTTCATGAACTGCAGCTTGCCGGTATTGACATAGTTGCGGAAAGCGTCGGCACGCGGCTCGAGCGGAGCGAAGGACGCGGCATCGGTCTGCGCCTGGGACGCATCGGTGCGACCAGGCGTGAACGGCACATTGACATTATGCCCACCGGCCTTTGCCGCCTTCTCGACGCCGGCTGCACCGGCAAGCACGATCAGGTCAGCGAGCGAGATCTTCTTGCCGCCGGTCTGGGCGGCATTGAAGTCCTTCTGGATGCCTTCGAGAACACCGAGAACCTTGGAGAGCTGCGCCGGCTGGTTGACTTCCCAATCCTTCTGCGGGGCCAGGCGGATGCGCGCGCCATTGGCACCGCCGCGCTTATCGGAACCGCGGAAGGTCGAGGCAGATGCCCAGGCCGTGGCGACGAGCTCCTGCACAGTAAGGCCGGTCGCAACGATCTTGTCCTTCAGCTCGGCGATATCCTGGTCATCAACGAGCTTGTGGTCGACGGCCGGGACCACGTCCTGCCAGATCAGGTCTTCCTTCGGCACATCCGGGCCGAGGTAACGAGCCTTCGGGCCCATGTCGCGGTGGGTCAGCTTGAACCACGCGCGGGCAAAGGCATCGGCGAACTGATCCGGATTTTCCATGAACCGGCGCGAGATCTTCTCGTACACAGGATCGAAACGAAGGGCGAGGTCGGAGGTCAGCATCTTTGGCCGGTGCTTCTTCGAAGGGTCAAAGGCATCAGGGATCGTAGCGCCGGCGCCCTTTGCAACCCACTGCTTGGCACCAGCCGGACTGGTTTCAAGTTCGTATTCGTAGCCGAACAGGTTCCAGAAGAAGTTGTTGCTCCACTTGGTCGGGGTCGTCGTCCAGATGACTTCAAGACCGCTGCCGATCGCATCCTTGCCGACGCCGGTGTTGAACGTGCTCGCCCAGCCGAGGCCCTGCGCTTCGAGTTCACCGCCTTCAGGATCGATACCGACAAAAGACGGGTCACCGGCACCATGCGTCTTGCCAAAGGTATGACCACCGGCAATCAGCGCGACGGTTTCTTCGTCGTTCATCGCCATGCGGGCGAAGGTATCACGGATGTCGCGAGCAGAGGCGAGCGGATCCGGATTGCCGTTCGGGCCTTCCGGGTTCACATAGATGAGGCCCATCTGGACGGCACCCAGCGGTTCGGCAAGTTCGCGTTCGCCGCTGTAGCGCTCGTCGCCGAGCCAGCTGCCTTCCGGACCCCAATAGAGTTCTTCCGGCTCCCAAACGTCGGCGCGACCGCCAGCGAAACCAAAAGTCTTGAAGCCCATGGACTCCAACGCGACGTTGCCGGTGAGGATGAGAAGGTCAGCCCAGGAAATCTGGTTGCCGTATTTCTGCTTGATCGGCCACAGGAGGCGTCGAGCCTTGTCAAGGTTGACGTTGTCAGGCCAGCTGTTGAGCGGAGCGAAACGCTGCTGGCCCTGGCCCGCACCACCGCGACCGTCGGTGATGCGATAGGTGCCTGCACTGTGCCAAGCCATGCGGATGAACAGGCCACCGTAGTGACCGAAGTCCGCCGGCCACCAGTCCTGGGAATCAGTCATCAGGGCATGAAGATCTTTCTTCAAAGCGTCGAGATCGAGCTTCTTGAATTCCTCGGCATAGTCGAAAGCCTTGCCCATCGGATCGGCCAGACCGGAATGCTGGTGGAGAACCTGAACGTCGAGCTGGTTCGGCCACCAGTCGCGGTTGGATCGACCGCGTGGCGTGTTGCCATGCGGGACGGGACATTTACCGGCGCTGTCGGGTTTCTGGTCCATGACTATCTCCTCGTTTTGCTTGTTGCTTCTACCGTAGAAGGGATTGAACGAGCGCATTCCCCGCCTCCCGCTTCAAGTTGGTCGGCGCGCCTCGTGCATCTCTCTTTAATAGCGGAAGCATCCCATAATTTTAAGTTGGATTTACTGATCGCTTCGATAGGATAATCCTATTGGACACCCATACAGAAGACTGGGGCGCTGCAGGAAGCGTCTACATACAGCGCCTCAGACCGGTCGCGGATGCGGACTACGGCTTGGGGCCGTCGATCAGAAGTCCCAATCCTCATCCTCGGTCGCGACAGCCTTGCCGATCACGTAGGACGAACCGGAACCCGAGAAGAAGTCGTGGTTCTCGTCAGCATTCGGAGATAGCGCGGAAAGGATTGCGGGATTGACCCTGCAAGCCTCGGGCGGAAACAGCGCCTCGTATCCGAGGTTCATCAGCGCCTTGTTGGCGTTGTAATGCAGAAACTTCTTGACGTCCTCGGTCAGCCCGACGCCGTCATAGAGCGCTTCGGTATACTTCGCCTCGTTGTCGTACAGTTCCATGATCAGATCGAAGGCGAAGTCCTTGGTCTCCTGGCGCTTGGCCTCCGGCAACCGCTCGACGGCTCGCTGGAACTTGTAGCCGATGTAATAGCCATGCACGGCCTCATCGCGGATGATCAAGCGGATCATGTCGGCGGTGTTGGTCAGCTTCGCCCGGCTCGACCAATACATCGGCAGATAGAAGCCGGAATAGAACAGGAAGCTTTCCAGGAAGACGCTGGCGACCTTCTTCTTCAAGGGATCGCCGGAAGCGTACTGCACCATGATCAGCGCCGACTTCCGCTGCAGGAATTCGTTCTCCTCCGACCAGCGGTAAGCATCGTCGACATCGGGTGTGGAGCACAGTGTCGAGAAGATCGACGAGTACGAACGCGCGTGCACCGCTTCCATGAACGAGATGTTGGAGAGCACCGCTTCCTCATGCGGCGTCGCGGCATCCGCCATCAGCTTCACCGAGCCGACACCGTTCTGGATCGTGTCTAGCAGCGTCAGTCCGGTGAAGACCCTGATCGTCAGCTGCTGTTCTTCCGACTTCAGCGTCGCCCAGGAGGGAATGTCGTTCGACAGCGGCACTTTCTCGGGCAGCCAGAAGTTTCCGGTGAGGCGGTTCCAGACCTCGAGATCCTTGTCGTCCTCGATGCGGTTCCAGTTGATGGCGCGCACGGCGGCGGCAGCCTTCGGGGCTTTGGTCTTAACTTGAATGTTCATCTTGGTTCACCTGGGATCAGAGGGCGCAGGAGACGCAGCCCTGCACCTCGGTGCCGGTCAGCGCCATCTGGCGAAGGCGGATGTAGTAGATGGTCTTGATGCCCTTCTTCCAGGCGTAGATCTGCGCCTTGTTGATATCGCGCGTCGTCGCGGTATCGCGGAAGAACAACGTCAGCGACAGGCCTTGGTCGACATGCTGGGTGGCCGCCGCATAGGTGTCGATGATCTTCTCCGGCCCGATCTCGTAGGCATCCTGGTAATAGTCGAGATTGTCGTTGGTCATGAAGGCGGCCGGATAGTAGACGCGGCCAATCTTGCCTTCCTTGCGGATCTCGATCTTCGAAACGATCGGGTGGATCGAGGAGGTCGAGTGGTTGATGTAGGAGATCGACCCTGTCGGCGGCACGGCCTGCAGATTCTGGTTATAGAGCCCGCCTTCCATCACGGCCTTCTTCAGCTCCAGCCAGTCTTCCTGCGTCGGGATATGGATGCCCGCCGTTTCGAACAGTTCGGCCACGCGCGCGGTCGCGGGCTTCCATTCCTTCTCGGTGTATTTGTCGAAATATTCGCCTGATGCGTATTTCGAGTTCTCGAAGCCCTTGAAGGTCTGCGCCCGCTCGACGGCCAGGCGGTTCGAGGCACGGATGGCGTGATAGGTCACGGTGTAGAAGTACATGTTGGTGAAATCGACACCCTCTTCGGAGCCATAGTGGATCCGCTCGCGGGCGAGATAGCCATGCAGGTTCATCTGGCCGAGCCCGATCGCGTGGCTGTCGGCATTGCCCTTGGCCACGGATGGGACCGAGGTGATGTTGCTCATGTCGGAAACCGCCGTCAGCGCTCGGATCGAGGTCTCGATGGTCTTGCCGAAATCGGACGAGTCCATCGCGGCCGCGATGTTCAGCGAGCCGAGATTGCAGGAAATGTCCTTCCCCATGTGGTCGTAGGAAAGATCAGCGCCATAGGTGCTGGCGTCGCTGACCTGCAGAATTTCCGAGCAGAGGTTGCTCATGGTGATGCGCCCGGCGATCGGGTTCGCCTTGTTCACCGTGTCCTCGAACATGATGTAGGGGTAGCCACTCTCGAACTGGATCTCGGCAATCACCTGGAAGAAGTCACGAGCCTTGATCTTCTTCTTCTTGATGCGGCTGTCGGCTACCATTTCGCGGTATTTCTCGGTGACCGAGATCTCGCTGAAGGCAACGCCGTAAACGCGCTCCACGTCATACGGCGAGAACAGGTACATGTCCTCATTGTTCTTGGCGAGTTCGAAGGTGATGTCAGGAACAACGACACCGAGCGACAGAGTCTTGATACGGATCTTCTCGTCGGCATTCTCGCGCTTGGTGTCGAGGAAGCGCATGATGTCGGGGTGGTGGGCGTTCAGATAGACCGCGCCCGCACCCTGCCGGGCGCCGAGCTGGTTGGCGTAAGAGAACGAATCCTCAAGGAGCTTCATGACCGGGATCACGCCCGATGACTGGTTCTCGATCTGCTTGATCGGTGCTCCTGCCTCGCGCAGATTGGTCAGCGACAGCGCCACCCCGCCACCGCGCTTGGAGAGCTGCAGCGCCGAATTGATGCCGCGGGCGATACTCTCCATGTTGTCCTCGATCCTGAGCAGGAAGCAGGACACGAGTTCGCCGCGCTGCTTCTTGCCAGCATTGAGGAAGGTCGGCGTCGCCGGTTGAAAGCGGCCCGAGATGATCTCGTCGACCATATCGCGGGCGAGCCCTTCGTTGCCCTGCGCCAGGCTCAGCGCCACCATGCAGATACGGTCTTCGTAGCGCTCGAGGTAGCGCTTTCCGTCGAAAGTCTTCAGCGTGTAGCTGGTGTAATATTTGAAGGCACCGAGAAAGGTCGGGAAGCGGAACTTCTTGTCATAGGCGTGGTCGAACAGGTCGCGGACGAAGTTGAACGAATATTGGTCCAGCACCTCCTGCTCGTAGTAGCCCTCGGTGACGAGGTAATCGAGCTTCTCCCTGAGATTGTGGAAGAAGACGGTGTTCTGATTGACGTGCTGCAGGAAATACTGCTTGGCCGCCTGCCGATCCTTGTCGAGCTGAATCCTTCCGTCCTCGTCATAGAGGTTCAGCATCGCGTTCAGCGCGTGGTAGTCGAGCGTTGCGTCCGCCACCTTCGTATCCGTCGCCTTCACAGGGCGTTCGAGAACTGCCGTGTCCAAAATCTTTCCAATCCGTGTTTGACGTTGGTGACATCCTCGGCAGTACCCAGAAGCTCGAACCTGTAGAGGTAAGGCACCTGGCACTTCTTCGCGATGATGTCGCCGGCAAGCCCGTAGGTCTCGCCGAAGTTGCTGTTGCCCGCGGCAATCACGCCGCGGAGGTTCGAACGGTTGTCCGCATCATTGAGGAAACGGATTACCTGCTTGGGCACGGCCCCCTTGCCGCCCTCGCCGCTGTATGTCGGGACAACGAGCACATAGGGTGAGCGCACTTCGATGGTCTCGCCAGTGATGGGGATGCGCCGGGCCGGAAGGCCGAGCTTTTCGACGAAGCGATGGGTGTTTTCCGATCGGCTCGAAAAATAGATCACTTCACCCATCGCCGTAGCCACTCAGGCGAGCGCGCTGATCATGTCGGGACGGAAGCCCGCCCAATGCTGTTCTCCGGCGATGACGACGGGAACCTGGCGATAGCCGAGCCCCTGCAGCAGTTCGTATGCCGCGGCATCCGCAGAAATGTCGATGACAGTATAGTCGATACCCTGGCGGTCGAGGGCGCGCGTAGTCGCTGTGCACTGGACACAGGCGGGTTTGCTGTAGACGGTAATATTCACGAAAAGATCCTCGTGGTTCGATAGGGCATAAAGGATCGTCCGGACATCTGCCGATGTCCGGGAACAGAAATTCAAAAAGATGACAGCCGTTGGCGATTGCCGGACGCTAGCTGCCCGTCATTCGCGCGGATATGGATAAATACTCAAGGACATAGACTTCACCCCGAAGTGGTTCATACGGGGCATCAGAGGAAGCGAAGCGCATCATGCACACATCGCATCACTCGCCATCGGACACCCCGCCCGTGGACGTTTTGGTCTGAGGCAGGTCTCCTGGCTTGCAGGTCATAGCTCCCGTCCTCGCCTTCCCGAAATCGAGAGATTTCAGTGGCTTTGTCGAACGAGCGCTCGCCGCTTACAGTTGCGGGGGCAGCTCCGGCATTGCTTTGCCCATCATCGGCAGCGCGCACCGTATTCCCGTCTTAGCTTCCAATCCTTGCGAATCGAAAGAACCTCGAACACTAGATATAGTATCGATGGTTAAATTCTGGTCAATGGCTAGATTCGAGTTTACAGCAGTTTCATGACCCAGACGCCTGATGCTGAAGCTCGGTCGAGTTGCGGCGTTGAGACAGGCGGCATCACAACAACAGGAGTTTCTTCAGAACGGAAAATACTTCCTTGTAGGGCAATTTGGTTACGCCAACGACGGCAAACGGGAGAAGTGCCGCAGCGGCGACCGGCAAGGCAGCAGATCGACTAACCAGCACGGAAGAGAGCTTGCGGGTGATCTCGAATTGCTTGCTGACATCGACCGTGCCAACGGATTCGGTTTCCTCATTGCCGTTGGTTGCCATGATGTTGGAGCCGATCGCCTTGCGCTCTGCGGCCCGCTGAAAAGAAGTCGCTTGCGCGCCCAAGGCCAGCAGCGTCTGCTCCTTGAGCGTTGCCAGCGGCTTGGAAAAGGCCGCCAGCGGGTATGCGAACAGACCGATAACGACGATGAGCCAACCCGCCAAAATGCTTGAGAAGGCCGCAACAGTCAGCGTCTCGAGAAAGAGGTGCTTGGTGAGGACCGCAGCCATCACCGAACTGACGCCGAACACAAACAACATGTAGGCGTTGGGGTAATCAGCGAGAAACGACAGTCCACCCTTGCCGTCCGGATGCGTCGACACGAGGCGTAGCTTGAGGCCAGCGATGGTTCGAAGCAGCCGCGCCCAGACGAGGTGACGCCATAGGCCGCGTAACAGCAGGAAAACCACCAATGGCGTGCTGACGAGCAACGACCACCAGCCTGCGAGGGTCAAACCCGGTTGCTCGCCAACGCCTTTCACAGCCCACTGAGAAACTTGAGATGGATCGAGACTGGCAAAGGTGACGATCGACACGAGCAGACAGACAGCGAGGCAACCGATTTCGACCACACGCGAATCCCGCTGCCTCACAGCCCTGCTCAATGCCGTCGCTGCCGCCGGCCACGAGTCCGGATCGATAAGCGGTGCTCGAACGAATTGCTGTAGCTTGATGCGCAGTCCGCGTTCGACCTGCTGTTCCGCCAGAACGAAAGCGCCGACCGCGACCAGGAACTTCGCCCAGGCTCCGGGATCGGATAAAAACGAACCGTACCCACGTGAAAGACCAGAAAGGATCAGGGGCACCCCCCAGGCAAGCCCGACGAAGAGCAGCGCGCGCTTGCCGACATTGAGCGATCCGTCGCTGAGCAGCTTCAGACGTCTTTGAAACTCAAAGAACGGGCCGCCGTGAGACGCCAGAAACTCAAGTGAGGGAACGCGCATCCCATCTTCCTCATGTTTCGATGGCGTTTCGCTCGCTTCGGGTTCCATCGATGTCATCTTGCCGTCAATCCTCGGTGATCTCCCAGTTGTCGTTCGGATTGAACTGCCTGATTTCGGGTGCCAGCCTATCCGTATCCTCACCGAGATCGGCCTGATAGACGGTGCCGTTCCGGTTGACGACGAATGTGTGGACGCCCGTCTCTCCATATTTCACCGGCCACGCGACGAGCGCGAAGCCCGCGATCATGTTGCCATTGATCACGTAATCATAGGCCCCTCCGGCGATGTTGCCGCCCTGACGGGTAAGGATCTTGAAGCGATAGCCGAAGTATCCCTCGTTCTCCTTGGCCTTTCCGAGCTCGGTCTGATCGATATCGCCCGCCGGGCTGGCGCCATCCCCCTGATCCTCGGGCCAATAGAGCCCATCGGTTTTGCCGGGAGTGCTGATCAGTTTCTGCGCATATTCCAGGACCCCATCGCCATCATGGTCGGCGTCGGCATAGTCTTCCTGGGCGTCGACATAGGCCCGGCCGGTGGCAATCGCTTCAAGCTCGTTCTCGCCGATCCGACGGTTGACGATTTCCTCGATGCCTGCCTTGGTATCGAAGGCCCATTTTCCGTTTTCCGCCTTCGCCAGCGGGAACGGCAGCGGCCAGAGTTCATCGCCGATCTCAACGATTTTTCTCTCGCCGCTGTCCTCAAGGACAAGTTTTCTGGCAGCGCCATCCTTGATCTTCGCGAAGGTGTCGGTCGCGCCTTCGCTCGTCTTCAGCTTCGCAGCGTCAAGACCCAGCAGCCCGGCAACTTTATCGAAATCGCCCGCTGCGAGCGCGTTCTTCAAAACTGACAGGGCTTTGTCGGGATCATCGAACTGCGGCGGCGATGCCGTGGCCATGAACTGGTCAAGTCCGTCGTCGCTGTCGCTTTGCGCAAAGGCACCGAGCGGCGCAAGCGTTGCGCCCAGGAATATCAGCCCGAAGGCGGAGCAAAGAAGCATGCGCGGATAGTTGGCAATCATTGCATTTTCCTCTTCGTTCCCAATCAACGCCGGAAGTGACCGCCGCCACCGCCTCGATGCCCACCACCGCCTCCGCCGCGGTGAACAGCTCGTCCACCACCACCACCCCGGTTGATCGAATGGCCGCCACCGCCACCACCCCGCTGGAACTCGCGGTGTGAGCCGCCGCGCATACCGCCGCCCATCGCCTGCGAACCACGATGCGATTGGATTTGCGCTGCCTTTCCGGAGCGAACTTCGCCCAGCCCGGACGGTCGCTTGGGCCGATTGTCGAGTTTTGCCGCGGGCCGGGGTTTGCCGATGTCGCGATCGATCCTGCCACCGGGACGATCCTTGATGGCGGGACGATTGGCGAGCGCGCCGGCATCCCGGGCGCCGTCGGCCCTCGCCCTGATCGCGCCGGCATCGGGACGCCCACCCCCGGGACGCTGCAGCGTCTCGATCTTGTTCGCCCTGATATCCTTCATCGCCGTCGAACCTGCGCGCTGGCGGATATTTTCCGTACCCTTGGCCAGCTTGGCCTTGTCGCGAATGTTGTTTGCCCCATCCGCCTTTATCCGGTTCTTGATGTTGGTATTGTCGAGCTTTGTAAGCTGGTTCTTGTCGAACTTGATCTTGCTGCGATCGACGTTCTTCCAGTCGACGTCGTTGAAATTGACCTTGCCGTTGAAATTGCGATTGTTGAAGCAGTTGTTGCAGTCGACATCGAGGTCGTTGCCGTCGAAGCGACCACCCCAAACGCCCCAATTGTCCCAATCGACAGCGGAGGCAAAGATTGCCCCCGTCACCGCGCCCGCAAAAAAGGTTGCTGTCGGATACCAGTAGTTTGGATAGGGATCCTGATAGTAGGAGAGCGGAATCGGTTGGTAGTTCTCCGCGTAGAGCATTTCCGGCTCGTAGCGTGGAACATAGATCTTCTCGGGGTCCGTTGGCTGAATGACGACATTTTCGTTCTGCTGAACAACGGTGATCTTGTCGTCGGTCTTGATGATGCCGTCAGCGACTGCCTTGTCCCGAAGGGTCTGTATTGCCAGCAGGACATCTTTCTGCTGGTAGGCGATGGCGTCGCCAAAGTCCTGCGTCCAGTCGAGATCGTCCGCCATCATCTTCACGATATCAGGATAGTTCAGAAGCGAGACGACACTTCCGTCCCAGCTATCCTTCGGCTTGAGACTGGCATCCTTCTTCAGATTGTCGAGAAACCGCGACGCCTCGACGACCTGAAGCGGGTAGACGGAGGCGGAACTGATCAGGGCAACAAGTTCGTCCGGATAGAGCGCGATGCGCGCGACCAGAACTTCCAGTTCGTCTTCGCTGAGCGGATCGGGTGCAGCATCCTGGGTGGTCGTGCTAGCCGCCGTGGCGTTGGTACTTGGCGGGGTTTGGGCACCGACACGCGGCACATTCGTTACGCCGAACGCCACTGCGGTGAGCGATATTACTGCCCAGCGCACGACGTAACCGCAGTCCCATAGAAGCCTTACACGCATTGGACCCCCACTGAGCAGTTCTTGAAGATTGCGATGCGGTCGGCACCGGACTTGGCTTTGATTTGCCAAAGTCGTTCCAGAGTGTCTGAAACCTCGATCGTAGTTGAACTGAACGACGCCGCGAGAGGGAAGTACGTTACAGTAAATTTACGCTCCACCCCGGCGAAGCGGCGGGATGGTTGGGCGCGGAAAAGTGT
Source organism: Rhizobium cauense (assembly GCF_019511525.1). Lineage (GTDB taxonomy): Bacteria > Pseudomonadota > Alphaproteobacteria > Rhizobiales > Rhizobiaceae > Rhizobium > Rhizobium cauense. The sequence continues at coordinate 86,410 of NZ_JAEUAT010000022.1, forward strand.
CGATAAATCGAGTGACCCGCTTCACGAGCTATAGACCAAAGAGGGACGGTGACAGCAACCTAATCTTCGCGCTAAGCTCCGTGCCGGACTACAGGCAAGATCGAGTGTCGGCGGGGCTACGATGTCAAGAATACTTGCAATCGCAATGACGTGCGTGTGCCTGGTCTGCGGGCCCTTCATGACTCCCGCCACGGCTGGCGGAACCACACTCCTCAAGCCTTTCACCGGCGATTTCGACCAGATGGAGAAGCGTCGTCTTGTGCGGATCATCGTCCCCTACAGCAAGACGATCTATTTCATCGACAAAGGTGCTCAGTATGGAACGGCTGTCGATTTCGGTCGTGAGCTCGAGAAAGTAATAAACGCCGGCCGCAAAAAGGAAATCGAACGCATACGGGTCGCATTCATTCCCACCGCGCGCGACGACCTGATAGCTGCCCTGAACGAGGGCCGAGGCGACATCATCATGGCCAACTTCACGGTCACGCCGGAACGACAGAAGCTGGTCGACTTCACCGCTCCACTCTACGACAAGGCGGCCGAAGTGCTTGTTACGGGACCCGCCGCGCCTCCCGTCACATCGCTGGATGACCTTGGGGGCAAGGAAGTTTTCGTCCGTAAGTCCAGCAGCTACTACGAACATCTCGCTGCGCTGAACATGGAACGACAGGCTGCGGGCAAGCCGCTGATCACGCTGCATGTCATGGACGAAAACCTGGAAGACGAGGATCTTCTGGAGATGGTCAACGCTGGCCTGCTGCCATGGACCGTTGTCGATGACTACAAGGCGCGGATATGGGCCTCGGTGTTTCCGGCGACAAAAGCTCGCGACGACATAGCCATCGCCTCCGAAGGACAGATCGCCTGGGCAATCCGCAAGGACAATCCGCAGCTAAAGTCAATTCTCGACAAGTTTGCCGCCGAGCATCGCGTCGGCACGACATTCGGAAACATCTTGAAGAACAAGTTCTACAAGAGCGACAAGATGGTGCGTCGAGCCTATTCGCCGGAGGATATGGAAAAGTTCAGAGAACTGATTGCAATCTTCAGGCAGTACGGCGGCAGCTATTCCTTCGACTACCTCATGCTCACCGCGCAGGGTTATCAGGAATCGCAACTTGACCAATCACGGCGCAGCCCTCGAGGTGCCGTCGGCATCATGCAACTGCTGCCATCGACCGCCGCGGACAAGGCGATCGGCATAAAGGGCATAGAGAAAAGTCCGGAACGGAACGTCGAGGCCGGTGCAAAATACCTTCGCCATCTGATCGATACATATATCAACGAGCCCGGGCTCAGCCCGCGCGAGCAGTTCCTGTTTGCCTTCGCGGCCTACAACGCTGGTCCCGCCAACTTGCGAAAGTTCAGGCAGAAGGCCGAAGAGATGGGCCTCGATCGCAATCGTTGGTTCGGAACCGTGGAAAATGGAGCCGCTGCGATCGTGGGACGCGAGACGGTGCAATACGTCAGCAATATCTACAAGTACTACGTCGCATACGACCTTCTTGCAGATCGTCTCAAAGACCCGCCCAAAGACCAAGGTGCAGCCAACCAGCAATGATCTTCGCTTCCCGGGGACGGATTCCATTTCTCACTGCGCCGGCGCCGTCTCTTCAAGCCGCTCGCTCCCGCCGAGCGCCCAGCGGGTAAGCGGGCGAGCCAGCAGGATAAGCACCACCCCGACGGCAGCGCTGGTCAGGAATATGCGGAAGAAGGCATCTGGCAGCCCGGAGGCTTGTTCGGTGTCCATACCGGACGCAAGCAGCCCCGCCATGAGATTGCCGAGCGACGAGGCGACAAACCAGAAGCCCATCATCTGGCTGGTGAAGCGCTCGGGGGCAAGGCGGGAGAATGTTGAAAGTCCGACCGGGCTCAACATCAACTCGCCGACAGTATGGAAGAGATAGGTGCAGATTAGGAAGAGAGCGGTGACTCTCACACCGGTTGCCGCGGTTTGAGCCGCCGGAACGAGGATGAGATAGCCCAATCCCATCGCCACGAGCGCCAGCCCGAACTTGACGAAAACGGGAATGGTCCAGCGCTGTTCGGCATAGACCCAGAAGGCGGCGAAGGCTGGCGTGAGCAGGATAATGAACAGGGCATTGAGGTTCTGGAACCACGACGCGGGTACGGTAAAGCTTCCGACCTCGCGCACCGTCAGATCGTTGGCAAACAGGCTGAGCGAGGAGCCCGCCTGCTCGAACCCTGACCAGAAGAGTGCGGCCGCGACGAAGAGAATGGCGAGCACGATCATTCGGCGCTTCTCCGGACCGGTCAGGTCACCCGCGAAATAGATGTTGAGGAAGAAGCCGACAGCAACCGTGATAATGACCAATCCCATGGCCTTGGCGAGCCCCTGGGCGCTGGTCAGGTCGATTAAGCCCGTGACAGCCGCGGCGGCAACGAGCGCTACAACTGTACCGCCGATGATACCGGTAAAGATATGGTCGCGCCTACCCGTGGCGGCGTCCGGATGGTGATGTGCGCTCGGCACGCCTCCCTTGTCGCGCAGCGAGGTGCGGCTTGCGTGCAGAAAGTTCACAAGACCAAGGAACATGGCGACGGCGGCGGCCCCGAAACCCCAATGCCAGCCCCAGTTCTCACCGAGATAACCGGCAATCAATCCGCCGAGTATCGCACCGATATTGATGCCCATGTAGAAGAAGGAGAAGCCCGCGTCACGGCCACCGATGTCGTTCTTGTCGTAGAGCTGGCCCACGATGGTGGAGATATTGGGCTTGACCAGTCCGGTTCCGACGGCAATGCAGACAAGGCCCACGAAAAAGACCGATGCGGCGGTGCCCGAGATCGCTAGCAGAATATGCCCAATCATGATGGCTATACCGCCGATGATAATGGCGCGCTTGCTGCCCCAGAAGCGATCGGCAACCCATCCACCGGGTAAGGCCAATATGTAGGCGGAAGCGGTGTAGAGCCCGTAGATAGCCGCGGCATCAGCTGTGGAGAAGCCGAGGCCACCATTCTGTACCTGGTCAACGAGATAGAGGATCAGGATCGCGCGCATGCCGTAATAGCTGAAGCGCTCCCACATCTCGACGAGAAAGAGCGCAACGAGCCCCGGCGGACGCTTTACGGAAGTCGACATCAAACCCACCCCGCGCACGTATCTCAGCAGACTATAACGCGGATTGGAAAAATCGCGCATAAGTTTTATGCGCATAGAGAGATTGACGGGATATGAGAAGCCAACTTGCCAGCGGTCCACCAGTCCAGCCTCAGCAAAGTGGCCTACTGCGCCTTTGCTAGTGGTGACTGTAGAGACTCGGATTGATGTCTTCGTCGGCGCGATCGGGAAAGAGCTGCCGCCGGGTTCGCTCGAGGGCTTCAGCCTCAAGTCGATGCTTGCGAAGCAGAACCTGGGTTACGTCACGATAGGATGCCGCATCGGAGGGAGCGATGCGGACCGTTCCGCCATGGGCAAGGAATTCGCAGAACGCCTGGACGGAGCGAAGCCGTGTTGTGAGCTCGACATAGCGGTTTTCGTCAGCGTTCATCTGCGCGCACCTCTTTGCAGGGAGTGTCAGCACTGACTTTGGCGACATCATGACAACCGCACCATGACAAGACGACGCCAGCGTCCGGCCATCCGATCTGAACTGCTGCGGCATCGATGCTCTGGAGGAAGTTTCCCCTGCTTAGAGGGTGTCGATGACCCCGCCGTCAACGCGAACGGATGCGCCTGTCGTCGCGGAAGCGAACGGCGACGCAAGATAAGTTACCAAGTTTGCGACTTCCTCGACACTGGTGGCGCGTTGAATGATCGAGCTACCGCGATGCTGCTTGACGAAGGCGGCAGCGATCTCCTCCAGTGGCAACCCGGTTCTAGCTTGCTCGTCGGCAAGCATCGCTTCCACGCCTTCGGAAAGCGTGGGACCAGGAAGGACGGAGTTCACCGTGATACCCGTTCCGGCCATGCGCTTGGCGAGACCGCGAGCGACAGCAATGTCGGCCGTCTTGCTGACGCCGTAGTGGATCATCTCGACCGGAATGTTGAAACCGGATTCGGACGCCAGGAAGATCACGCGGCCCCAGTTCAACGTCTGCATGCCTGGAAGATAGGCGCGGGAGAGCCTGACGGCGGACATGACGTTGACCTGCCAATGTCGGTCCCAAACCTCGTCGCTGGCGTCGAAAAAGTCGATCGGCTGGAAGATGCCAGCGTTGTTAATCAGGATGTCCACCTGGGGAATTTTCGCGACAAGCGCGGCACATCCTTCGGCGGTTGAGAGGTCGGCGGCAGCAGACTTGACGCTGCCCCTGGCGCCTTCACCCCTGAGCCGTTCGGCAGCCTTTGCGGTCTTGTCTTCTGACCGGCCGTTGACGACAACATCGGCTCCAGCCCTTGAAAGCTGGCGGCCAATTGCGTAGCCGATGCCCTCCGTTGATCCGGTGACCAGCGCCCTCTTTCCAGTGAGATCGATTTGCATTTTCTGCTCCCGTCGAGGTTGGATGACGAAACCTATAGTCAGTTTTGCGGTCCCGCAACGGTCCGACCAACGAGAGATTCAGCGATATTTGACAGAGCTTCGAGGCTCAGTGCCGGATGCGCCCTTCCGCGATCCTCTGGGAGAAGCGCCCTGTCCTAAAGGAAATCGTCGCGCCTTGGCGTGAAGGTGTCGATCAGCAGTCCCTTTTCGAGGGCGACGACGCCGTGAACAAGGTTGGGAGCGACGATGAAGCTGGAGCCGGCATCGAGCCTTGTGGTGACGCCATCGACTGTAACGTCGAAGGCCCCCTCGGCCACGTAGCTCACCTGTGTGTGCGGATGTGAATGAAGCGCACCAATGGCGCCGGGTTCGAAACTGAAGGCAACGAGCATCATTTCCGGGCGGTGCGAGAGAACGGCACGCCTGTTGCCCGGCGCAACTTCCGTCCAGGTGATGTCATCGGGAAGCGTGTAGTGATCGGCCATCATAATCTCCTATCGAGCAAGCCAGCCGCCGTCGACCGGCAGAACCGTGCCATGAACATAATCCGAGGCGCGCGAAGCAAGGTAAACCGCCGTGCCAACCATATCCTCGGCCCTCGCCCAGCGGGCGGCCGGGATGCGCTTCAGGATATCCGCGCTTCGCTCCGCATCGGCGCGAAGCGCCTCAGTATTGTTGGTCTCGACATAGCCGGGCGCGATCGCATTCACATTGATGCCCTTCGATGCCCATTCATTCGCCATCAACCTGGTGATGCCGGCGAGCCCGCTCTTCGACGCCGTATAGGATGGAATGCGAATGCCTCCCTGGAACGACAGCAGCGAAGCGATGTTGATGATCTTCGCCGGCGCCTGCCGCGCGAGCGCTGCCTTGGCGAACGCCTGGCAGAGGAAGAAAACGGACTTCAGGTTGGTGTCCAGTACCGCATCCCAATCCTCTTCCGTAAACTCCAGCGCGTCGGCACGGCGAATGATGCCGGCGTTGTTGACCAAGATATCGGGCGAGGCGCCGGCGGCAAGGGCGCGCTCGACAACAGCCCTCGCCTCCTTGGTATCGGACAGGTCCGCCTTGAGCGATACGAACCGGCGCCCCGTCGAAGTGACCGCCTTCGCGGTGTCGTCCATCGCTGAACGGCCGACGCCGACAATGTCGGCGCCCGCTTCCGCCAGGCCGACGGCGATGGCCTGGCCAATGCCGGTATTGGCGCCGGTGACGATCGCCCAGCGGCCAGTGAGATCGAAAAGGCTCATCGCAGAGATTCCATCGGCACCTTGTCCATGTCGGTGAAGCTCATGTTATCGCCGGCCATGGCCCAGATGAAGGCATAGCGACCGGTACCGGCGCCGGAATGTATGGACCAGCCGGGCGACAAGACCGCCTCGTGGTTCTTCAGGACGACATGCCGCGTCTCGCTGGGCTCCCCCATGAAATGGAAGATGCGGGTCGTCTCCTGCATGCCGAAGTAAAGATAGACCTCCATGCGCCGATCATGAACATGCGCCGGCATCGTGTTCCAGACCGAGCCGGGTTCGAACATCGTGAGACCTACGAGCAATTGGCAGCTCTCGCAGACATCGGGATGCACATACTGGTTGATGGTGCGGGCGTTGGATTCCTCTGCGGAGCCCACAACCACCTTCTTCGCCATCTCACGCGTAATGTGAACCGTCGGGCAAGCACGATGCGCAGGCGCGCTGAGCAGGTAGAACAGCGCTGGCTTGGCCGGATCAAGGCTGGCAAAGCTCAAGGCGCCCTCTCCCATTCCGATGTAAAGTGCCTCCTGGAAGCCGAGTTCGTAGCGCTTTCCCGCGACGCTGACCGTACCGGTGCCTCCGATATTGACGATAGCGGCCTCGCGCCGGTCGAGAAAACGCTCCGTGCCCGTCTGGGCAATCGCGGCGATCTCCAGAGGCTTGGCATCCGGCATGACGCCGCCGACGATCATGCGATCGAGATGGCTGTAGGTGAGATTGGCCTCACCTGGGCGAAACAGGTCCTCGATCACGAACCCATCGCGCAGACCCTGCGTGTCGCGCCTTGCGGCGTCCTCCGGTCCGACGACCTGGCGTACTGATACTGAAATGGTCACGGCTATGCCTCTTCTGTCTGTGGAATGGGGTCAGGTGAGCACGACATATTCGGTCAACTGGTTGATCGTCGTGTCCGCCTTGTCAACATCGAATACCTTGGTGCCATGGCTCATGATGACGAAGCGGTCGCACACCTGGTAGGCGTGGTAGATGTTGTGCGTCACCAATACGCTGGAGACGTTTTCTGCCTTGAGCTTCAGCACCTGGTTCAGGAGTGCCTCCGTCTCACGCACCGACAGCGCCGAAGTCGGCTCGTCGAGAAGCAGCACCCGCTTCTTGAAGTAGACGGCGCGGGCGATGGCGACGGCCTGTTTCTGGCCGCCGGAGAGATTACCAACAAGCGTATCGGGGGAATCGATGCCCGAGATGTGGACCGCGTTCTGGAGCACCTCCATGGCGATCTCGCGCATCTCGCGTTGCCGAAGGAAGCCGAAGCGATCGGTGAGTTCGCGACCCATGAAGATGTTGCGGGTGATCGAAAGGGAATCCACCAGCGCCGTATGCTGATAGATGGTTTCGATGCCGGCATCGGCCGAATCGGACCGGCAGGTAAATGCCGTCTTCTTCCCGTCGACGCTGAGATAGCCTTCTGTCGGCTTGTGAATGCCGGATATCAGGTTGACGGTTGTCGACTTGCCGGCGCCGTTGTCGCCGAGCAGCCCCACCACCTCGCCTTCGCCGATATGAAAGCTCAGATTGCGCAGCGCCGTCAGCGCGCCGAAGCTTTTCGAGATATTGTGCAGTTCCAGAAGATTAGGGGCCGACATCACGCAAGACCTCGCCGCTCGATAAGATGGTTGAAGATGGCGGCCAGCACGATCAGCGTCGCGATGAACATATCGAGATAGAAGCCCGGCGCGCGCAGCAGAAGCAGGACGTCGGTGATCGTGTGGATGAGCAGCACGCCGAGAAAGATGCCGATGATCGATCCGCGCCCACCGCGCAGCGATAGTCCGCCGATCACGCAAGCGGCGATCGCCTGGAGTTCCAAGCCAGCGCCCTGCCCCGGCTGCACGCTACCGACGCGGGCAGTGGCAAGAATTCCGGCCACTGCCGCCATGCCGCCGGCGATCGCGAATGCCACGAGCTTGACGCGGTTGGTGTTGATGCCGATCGCCTCCGCAGCGCCGCGATTGCCGCCGGTTGCGAAGACGTGGTTGCCGAAACGGTGACGGTGGACGAGATAGTGGAAGCCGACGACGAAAAGAACGATCCAGATGAAAGCGGCATTGATACCGAGCAGTGTGCCGGAGAACAGGCTGGTAAAGATCGGTTCCGGGTCGAAGCGCACCTGGACGGCACCATTATAGAGCAGGACCGCGCCGCGCCAGAACAACAGACCGCCCAAGGTAACAATGAAGGAGGGCAGCCCGAAGCGCAGCGTGATGTGGCCGTTGAGCAGCCCGATCATGATGCCGGCCAGCACGCCGAGCGGTGCGGCTATGAAGGCACTCAATCCGGCGCCGACGAGGCTCGCCATCAGGATGGCGGTGAAGGTGTAGACGGAACCGATGGAGAGGTCGAACTCGCCTGCGATCATCAGCACGCCGGCGCCGAGCGCCAGGCAGCCGAGCACCGGGATCGCCTTCATCAGGATCGTCAGGTTCTGCGGCGAGAGGTAGCGAAACTGATCGGGATAGAGCAAGGCGCCTGCGATGCAGATGATCTGCAGCGTCATGAAAACAAGGAAGATCGCGCCCGCGGGCATCGCCATGATCTGCCTGATAACAGGTTGTTTCTGCGTCCGCGATCGGGGCGCGGCACTTTCTGCGAGAATTGGTGTCACGGTCTGGTACTCGATCGATTGGAGACGGAGAACCTGCCGGTATCGCCGGCAGGCTCCCACGAAACGCGGTTAGCGGAAGCTGCCGATCAGCGGCTTGACCGAGCTGATGCGCGATTTGTCGAGGAAGGCACCCTGCCCGGTGTCGACGTCGGTCGGTGTCAGCCCGTACTTCTTCGAGAGCGCGATCTGGGCGATCGGATAGTAGCCCTGGAGGTATGGCTGCTGGTCCATGGTCGCAAACATCGCGCCTGATTCAACCGCATTGACGATCTCGACTGCCAGATCGAAGCCGCCGAACGGGATCTTCACGCCTGCGTCCTTGATAGCGCCAGCACCGACGGTTGAGGTGACGGAGCCAGTGCCGAACAGCGCCTTGACTCCCGGATTGGCGATCAGGAACTGCGCCATGATATTCTGCGCCTCGGCCGGATCGAGGCCGGCGCGAACCGTTTCGACCTTGATGCCGCTTTCCTTCATCGCCTTCTCGATGCCGCCGCCACGCGCGACCGCGAAGCTCGCCTCGGGGATTTCCCGCGGATTGAAGACAACGTCGCCGGACTTCAGGCCGAACTCCTTGATCATCCGGTTGCCGAGCTCGTAGCCCGAGGCGAACTCGTTCATGCCGACATAAGCCTGGCGGCAATTGCCCTTGGCGCCTTCCAGGTCGTCGTTGTTGAAACCGATGACGACGATGCCGGACTTCACCGCCGCGCAGATGCTTTCATCGAAGGCATCAGACGAGGAGATAGAAACCGCAATACCGTCGACGCCGCTTGCCGTCGCACTCTCGATCAGATCGTTCTGGCGAACCGGGTCGTTGTTGGCATATTGCACGTCGAGATCGACGCCGAATTGCGCGGCTGCGTCCTTCGCACCCTTTACCACAGGGTTGAAGAACTGGACACTTGGATCGAGATAGATAATCATTGTTGCCTTGACGTCAGCGGCCAATGCCGTAGACGTCATCATCGTGGCGAGACCCGCGGCGAGTGCTGCGGTTTTCAGACTGGTCACTTTCATTTGCGTATCCTCCCTTTGGATGTGCAATGCGGGTCGAAAGACCCAAGTCTCGGCTGGCGGGCTCCGACCAAAGATCACGCCGGCCGAGATTTTCCTCCTGGCCGTTCCGCCTTCTCCCAAAAGCGGAAACGCCCTATCTCTTAATTCCCCTGCTGAAGCGCGTCGCGATCTTTAGCCGAACCACGGCGCCGGACGCCCGAACGTCACATGCACGCCCTTGAACTGGGAATACTCATCGAAGCCGTAGCGGCCGAGCTCGCGGCCGAGGCCGCTCTTCTTGTATCCGCCGACCGGCAGTTCCGGGGTGCCGTCGATAACACTGTTGATCCAGCAACGGCCGGCGCGAATACGGCGGATGCTCTGCATCGCGTTTTCGAGATTGGTCGACCAGACCGACGCGGAGAGGCCGAACTCGCTGGCATTGGCAAGTGCAACCGCCTCGTCCGCGGTCTTGAAGGTGAAGGTCGAAAGCACCGGGCCGAAGATCTCTTCTCGAGCGATCGACATCTCAGGCTTAACGCCAGCAAACACGGTGGGGGCATAATAGATGCCAGTATCCTTGCCGACGCGCTCACCACCGAGCAGCAGCTCGGCACCGGACGCGATGCCGGCTTCCACGTAGGAATGAACCTTCGTGGCATGGGCGTCGGATATCATCGCCCCGATCTTCGTGCGATCGTTCAATGGATCGCCGAAGGTCACCTTGCGCGAAATATCGAGCAGGCGCTCCATCAATGCGTCGCGAATGCCTTCCTGTACCAGCAGCCGGCTGCCTGATATGCAGCACTGCCCGGCATTGTGATAGACGCCGTAAGCGATGCCATCGGCCGCGGCCTCGAGATCCGCATCGGCAAAGACGATCTGCGGTCCCTTGCCGCCAAGCTCCAGCCCGACGCGCTTGACGCTACGCGCGGCGATCTCGCCGAGCTTGGTGCCGACACGTACCGAGCCGGTAAAGGCAACCATGTCGACGCCGGGATCCTCGGCGAGCACCTGGCCAGCCGGGTCGCCATAGCCGGTGACGACGTTGAAGACCCCATCGGGGATACCCGCTTCGCGTGCCAGTTCCGCCATGCGGATCGATGTTCCCGAGGTGAACTCGGACGGCTTGAGGACAACCGTGCATCCTGCGCCGATTGCCCACGGCACGCGCTCGGCCGCGATGATGAAGGGGAAATTCCAGGGCGTGATGATGCCGACGACGCCGACAGCTTCGCGCAGCACCAGGCCCAGGCGGTCGTCACCGATATTGTTGTGCGCCTGCCCCTCGAGCGCACGCGCCTGGCCCGCAGCATACGACCAGAGATCGGCGCAGAATCCGATCTCTCCACGCGCCTGGGCGATCGGCTTGCCGACTTCCAGGCTCTCGGCCAAGGCCAGCTCTTCCTGGTGCTTGAGGATCAGGTCCGCCACCTTGAACATCAGCCGCGAGCGCTCCGCGCCCGACATGCGCGGCCATGGGCCGGTATCGAAGGCACGACGGGCAGCCGCGATCGCCAAGCGCACATCCTCAGCCGAAGCTTCGGGCCAGGTACCGACCACGACACCGGCATGACCGGGGCTGACGCGGTCAATCGTTCGGCCCGAAGCGGCATCCACCGACTTGCCATCGACAAGCATCTGGTAGCGGGATTTAATGTTCAGCCGCGGATCACTGGAATCAGGCGCAATGAAATTTGACAGCACGTTACACTTCAAGCCGACACATCGTGCCGGCCCTCCCTTTTTACCCGGTTTTGAGCCCCCGGATTTATGTTGCGTTTGAATTGTATGGTACTGTATGGTGGTTTAAATTGGATGTCAACGCATGACGGCGACGAAAGACATGAACCTCGAATCCTTGAAGATTGAGACCGGCGAAACAGCTGCGGCGCAGGTCGAGCGTGACCTGAGAGAGGCGATCATCAAGCTGGAACTGGCGCCCGGCACGCGGTTATCAGAGCAGGAGATCGCGACCCGCATGGGCGTATCGCGCCAACCCGTGCGCGAGGCGCTCATCGCGCTCGGAAAATCGAAGCTGGTGGATGTGCGCCCCAACAGGGGCACCGTGGTCGTCAGGATCTCGGCACGGCAGATGATGGAGGCGCGCTTCGTCCGCGAGGCGCTTGAGACCGCCGTTGTCCGTCGCGCCAGCGACAGTTTCGACAGCTGGACGCGGCGCCGGATCGACACCATTCTTGCCCGGCAGAGAGCTGCCATGGAAGCCCATGACCACAACGCATTCCGACGCGAGGACGAGCAGTTTCATATCGCAATCGCGGAAGGCGCCGGCTGCAGCCTTGCTTGGAACGCGATTGCCGACATCAAGGCCCATATGGATCGCGTCTGCAATCTGCAGCTTCGCCACCCCGATTCCATGATGCGGCTGATCGCAGAGCACGAGGCGATCATCACCGCCATCGACAGGCGCGACGCCGACGCTGCGGCATCCGCCATGTGCGCGCATCTCAACGGCATCCTGTCCGAGTTACCGCAAATCGAGGCGGATCATCCCGACCTTTTCGAATGATCCCTTGCCGATGGTTGCCGCTGTGGACATGGGATGCAACAATGCCTCGATGCCGAGAAATGCGAGGCGGCAAGCTCGATACCGAGCAAAGACGCAAAAGCTCTCAGATCCGGACTTGGTCGAGGACGCCATCTCAGTAGCGTGGACCGGCAGAGCCAAGCGCCTCGTGTCTCGTTTTTCACCAGTCTCCCTTCAGAAGACCATCGGGTTAACCGAACAGGGTCGCTAACAACGGACAGAGCACTACCGCAAACTAATCTATGATGTGATAGCCGCCGTCGATATAGATCGTATCGCCGGTGATTAACCGCGCCGCATCATGCGCCAGGAAGGCGGTTGCCATGCCTACGTCGTCGATGGAGACGAGGCTGCGGGCCGGCGCCGTTTCCTGCGCCTTGTTCAGCAGGTCGTCGAATTCGGGGATGCCGGAGGCGGCTCGTGTCGCCAGCGGGCCGGGAGAGATGGCGTGCACGCGAATGCCCTTGGGTCCGAGTTCGGCTGCGATGTAGCGAACCGAGCTTTCCAGTGCCGCCTTGGCCACCCCCATGACATTGTAGTTCTTCACCACAATCTGACTGCCGTAGTAGGTCATGGTGAACAGGGTACCGCCGCGCTTCATCAGTGGTTCGGCGAGATGTGCCATCCGAATGAACGACCAGCAGGAAATGTCCATTGTCTTCAGGAACCCGTCGCGGGCCACATCGACGACACGCCCCTGCAGCGTATCCTTCGGCGAGAAGGCGATCGAGTGCACGACGAAATCGAGCTCGCCCCATTGCTCCGTGATGCGGTCGAACACGGCCTCCAGCTGTCCGGGCACCGCGACGTCGAGCGGCATGACGATGGATGCCTCCAGGGCCTCGGCCAGCGGCTCGACATAGGGCCTGGCCTTGTCGTTGAGATAGGTCACGGCCAGTTCCGCGCCCAAGGCGCGGAATGCCCTCGCACAGCCCCATGCAATAGACTGGTCGTTGGCAATGCCGACCACCAGTCCGCGTTTTCCTTCGAGAAGCTTGGCCTTTACCTCGGGAATCATATCAACCCTCTCTTCAGCCTAAAAAACCTGCAGTGTGGCGCAATCTCGCTACGCCGCGATAAGCGCGAGCGTATGACGCGCGATCATCAGCTCTTCATCGGTCGGCACGACATAGACGGCGACCTTGCTGTCCTCGTTCGAAACAAGCAGGTCGCCTGCCTCGTTTCGCACCGGATCAAGGGACACTCCAAGCCAGCCCAGCTTCTTGGAGATCCGTGCGCGCATCACCGCCGAATTCTCACCGACGCCAGCGGTAAACACGAAAGCGTCCAGACCGCCGAGTGCTGCTGCCAGCATTCCCGCATTGAGGCCGATGCGATGCACGAAATGGTCGAGCGCGAGCCGCGAGCCTGCGTCGTCGTTGGCAAGCAGCGCGCGAACATCGTTGCTGATGCCGGAGAGCCCTTTAAGCCCGGACTCCTTGTAAAGTAGGTCCTGCAATTGCGGCGCTGTCATTCCGTGTTGCTGCAGGAGGTAGAGAAGCACACCAGGGTCGATCTGTCCGCATCGCGTACCCATCGGGAGGCCGTCGAGTGCCGTGAAGCCGAGCGTGCTTTCGATGCTTAGCCCTTGATACAACGCGCACATCGATGCACCGCTCCCAAGATGCGCAACAATAACCCGTCCCCTACCGACGCCGGGTGCGATCTCGGCCAGCTTTCCGGCGACATATTCGTAGGACAGTCCATGAAAGCCGTAGCGTCGGACACCCTCGTCGAAATAACGCGCCGGAATGGCATAGTGGTCCGTCATGGGATCATGGCTGCGATGAAAGGCCGTGTCGAAGCAAGCAATCTGCGCAAGGTGCGGCTGGCGCTCCAGCAGCACGCGGATCGGAGCAAGGTTGCTGGGTTGGTGTAAGGGCGCCAGCGGCGTGTACCGTTCCAGTTCACGCAGCAAATCGTCGGTAATGCGTGCCGGGCGCGCATGGTTCGGTCCGCCATGAACGACGCGATGGCCGACGGCAATCAGCTGGCCCTGCGGCCGTTGACGGAGCCATTCCCCCACCAGGCGCATCGCCGCCAGCATGTCGGGAACGGTTTCGAGGGGATAGTTTTCGTTCGCCAGTTGCTCTCCGTCACTGCTCTTGATGGTCAGATGCGGCGTCGTTCCGATCCCCTCCATCTGCCCCTTGACCAGCCGAACCAGCGAGTTCGCGACCGAGAAAACCTCGAACTTCAGGCTGGACGAACCGGCATTCACAATGAGGATCGTGTCCATGGCATCAACCGCCCTGTATCGGCGCCGTACGACGGCGCGCATCGGCGAAGAGGACTGCGACAGCGCACGAGGCAAGACGCGCCCTGACCGAATCCGCTCGCGAAGTCAGGATTATCGGCACCCGCGCACCGAGGACGATGCCCGCCGCGTCCGCCCTCGCGAGGAAGGTCAGGTTCTTTGCCAGCATGTTGCCGGCTTCGAGATTTGGAACGACGAGGATCTGAGCGCTACCGGCTACAGGCGACTGGATGCCCTTTATCCGGGCGGCCTCCGGATCGATAGCGTTGTCAAAGGCAAGCGGCCCATCGAGTATGCCGCCCGTGATCTGTCCCCGTTCGGCCATTTTGCAGAGGGCTGCTGCGTCGATGGTGGACGGTATCTTCGACGTGACAGTCTCGACCGCCGAAAGGATTGCCACCCGGGGCACACCAAGGCCCACATGTGTGAAAAGATCGATCGCGTTCTGGATAATGTCCCGCTTGGCATCGAGATCCGGCGCAATGTTAATTGCGGCATCGGTGATGAAAAGCGTTTCCGAATAGTTGGGCACATCCATCACAAAGACATGGCTGATCCGGCGCGCCGTCCGGAGCCCCGTCGTGGACGAGGTCACGGCCCGCATGAGTTCATCCGTGTGCAGGCTTCCTTTCATCAACAGGTCGGCACCGCCTTCCCGGATGATCTCCACCGCTTTCGCTGCGGCCGCATCGCTGTGCGGCACATCGATCAGCTCGAAGGGCGAAATATCAAGCTCGCACGATTTGGCAAGCGCACGTACCTTTTCTCCCGGTCCGACGAGAACGGGCCGCATCAGTCCCACTTCGGCCGCCTCGACTGCCCCCCGTAGCGATGTCTCATCGCAAGGATGAGCAACGACCGTCCGCATCTGCGGAACCTGCTTCGCCTTGGCGATCAGCCGCTCGTATTTCTGATGACTGCCGATTTCTTCCCCGACGTCGTGCGTATTCGGCATCTGCACATCCTCCATGTTGAAAGACGATTTCAAATCGAGTGTCAGCTAGCTCGACCCCCTGACCGTCTCGAGGCGCGTGGATTTCCTTGGCGATGATGCAGTTCGGCAAGCGGTTCTCCGGAAAGGTCGAAGAGTTCGATAATCCTCTGCCAGCGCCGGTCGGCTTCTTCTGAGAGCGGGCCACGCACGCTCAAGACCTTTTGGAGAGAGGACAATGCTTCGCGGCGAGCACCCTCTTCCGCTGGCAACAGCCGCGGTATTGCATTCACGGCAGCCTCTTCATCAATCACCAGCATGAGGAACTGATCGCGAATCAGGGCCTTGAATTCTGCCAGCGTCATTGCCGGCATTCCGTTCTCGGCGCTCCGCATCCGGCGGATCGCGGCAAATCCGCGCTCATCGGCTGCACCACTCGCCATGGCGACATAGAGCAGGCTGCGTGCCAAGCCTTCTCGGAGCCCACCGCTGCCGATTTGTGCCCGGAGTTCGTCAATTTTCGTCTTGAGAACCTGCCGATGCAGTCCCGTCTTGCTTGCGCGCCGATGCGGCCTTGCATCAGATGGATCGATCCCGACGACGGACTGCAGGAGCGGAGACCCGTAGACGGCGAGAAACGTCGCCTCGCTCAAGGCCTCCACGCCTTCGCGCCAGGCATCCAGCCCAGCGACGATCTGCCTGGAAAATGCTTGTTCCAGCGCCAGGAAGGGATTATCTGCCGCAACCGGGCGCCGCTCGTCCGCAATATCGACGGCAAGGTCTGCTATCGGTGCCATCATCGGGTTGACGTCGGAGAACAGCTCGTATTGCAGCCGGAGCGGATGCATCTCGCGCAACTGATCGGCTGCCCATTCCGGCATCATTGCGCGGACAAAAGGCTGTACGAAACTCCGATAGAGCGACAGGTTAATCTCCGACACCCTCGCAACGGTCGCAAAGCGGCGATCATCCTCCGGGCTATTGCAGCCAAGCGCCCGGATGTCATCGAGTGTCCTTGCCTCGCAGCGCATGATCCAATCGCCCTCGACGAGATCGCCACCGATGGTCTCATCGGTCCCCGCCTCGAAGGTCGCTTCATAAAGGCCTGGCGGCAACGCGTCGATCAGGTCGATATTGCTTGAAAACTCCGAATGCTCCTTGCGGGCGACGCTCGCGGACACGAAGATCCCGAGATGGCCGACTGTTTCGTGCACGGTGTAAACGATAGTTTGCCCGTGCGAACGGATCTCGTTCACGTCGTCATAAAGGTCGAGAATCCACCCGAGCGCTTGCGCGGGAGGCGTGATGTTGTCTCCCTTCGAGCAGAAAACCACAATCGGCGCGCGGATGTTGCGCAGATCGATCGCCTCGCCCTTGGACGTTTCGATGCGGCCGGCCGCGAGATTGTTGCCGACGAAGAGCTCGTCAACGATGAACTGGATTTCTTCGGCGTTCAGGCTCACGTGCCCGCCCCACCACTCCTCGAAGCCGAGATAGCGCGGCGCTTCCGTATCGATCTTCGAATAGAGGTTATACTGCTTGGTCCAGAGGGTGTTGGCCGGATTCTGGTTCTCGAAGTTCTGCACAAGCCAGGCGCCGTCGAACACTCCGTGACCGAGGTCGCTGGTAAGCGCGGTCAACCACGTACCGCCAAGCAGACCGCCCGTATAGCGCATCGGATACTTGCCGCGCTCACCTGCCCAGTAGGAAAGTGGTGCACCCGCAATGATGATCGAGCCGAACAACTCGGGGCGCATGGCAGCCAGCATCATGACGGCCCAACCCGCCTGGCAGTTTCCGATCACGCAGGGCTTGGAGTCAGCCTGCGGGTGTAACGAAATGACTTTCTCGAGAAAGATCGCTTCGGCCCGTGCAATGTCTTCCAGTGTCTGCCCCGGCACCGGTTGCGGAAGGAAGCCAATGAAGTAGCAGGGGTGTCCGGCCCTCAGCGCAACCCCTATTTCGCTATCCGCCTTGAATCCACCGATACCCGGCCCGTGACCGGCTCTAGGATCGACGACCACGAAAGGTCGGCGAGCGTCGTCGACCTTGGTCTCCGCTGGTGGGATGATCCGGACCAGCGCGTAGTTGACAGGTTTATCGAGTGTGCGCCCGTCGAGCACGACCTCGGGTGTAAAGCTCAGCACGTGCGGCGCCGCAGTGTCTGCATGAGCGCGATATCGATTGCCGCGCTTGCGCATGACATCCCAGAACAACACGCCGCGTTGGGCAGCATCCAGGGCATAGTCGAAGGCCTGACCAGCCGGGCCGAGTTGGGCGACAAAATCGGCTGTGGGAAGATAGGAAGAGTGCCGCATGCCAAAGCTCCTCGTTCACCCTCTTGGCGAGGGGTCAAGTTCTTATTCTCGGGATAGTGTTCTCGATCTGTGTCCGCTCTATGAATGAACAACCCGCGCTATTAGACGCGATCAGTTAGCAGGTGCAGCATAGCCCCATCGAAGCGAAGGCCAATGTATCTTACGGTAGGATACGCGAAACGGAGGCGCCAGCGCTATCACTGCGTCACTGCACGCGACGCGTTGCCTGAGGGCAGTACCACTCCATCGGGTGATCCGGCGATACGTGTAACAAACATGATGCTCTCTTGTATAAGAGGTCCTGTAGTGCTTTCCTCCGGCCGCTGTTGTATCGTTGGGAGAAGACCATGCCGAACATGATGAAAGCAGCGGTTGTCCTCGATTTCAAAAAGCCGCTGGTAATCGAGCAAGTGCCGATACCGGACCCTGCGGATGATCAGATACTGGTACGTTTCGCAGCGACGGGCGTCTGCCATACCGATCTTCACGCCGCCCACGGGGATTGGCCTGTCAAACCAAGTCCACCGTTTATCCCAGGCCACGAAGGCGTTGGCTATGTCGCCAAGGCCGGTCGTTCCGTGAAGCGTCTGAAGGAGGGAGATCGCGTTGGCGTTCCGTGGCTCCATACGGCCTGCGGATACTGCTCTCACTGCCGGACGGGTTGGGAGACATTGTGCGCAAGCCAGCAGAACACCGGCTATTCTGTCAACGGCTCCTTCGCCGAGTACGGCCTCGCCGACCCTGACTTTGTCGGCATCCTTCCTGACAAACTCGATTTCGGCCCGGCAGCCCCGGTCCTATGTGCGGGCGTTACGGTCTACAAGGGCCTCAAGGAGACCGAGGTGAACCCTGGCGAGTGGGTGATGATCTCCGGGATCGGTGGCCTTGGGCACATGGCCGTCCAATATGCAAAGGCAATGGGAATGCACGTCGTTGCGGTCGACGTTTCCGAGAGCAAGCTCGCTCTTGCGAGCCAACTTGGGGCGGATGTGACAGTCGACGCACGGAAGCCCGACGCGGTTGCCAGGGTTCAAAAGGAAGTCGGCGGCGTGCATGGCGCTTTGGTAACGGCTGTGTCTCCGCAGGCAATGGAGCAGGCGTTCCACATGCTGCGTTCCAAAGGAACGATGTCGCTCGTCGGACTGCCTCCGGCCATGATCAGCCTTCCGGTGTTCGACACGGTCCTCAAGCGCATCACGGTGAGAGGCTCGATCGTCGGCACGCGCCAGGACCTTGAGGAATCCATCGGCTTCGCCGCCGACGGGAAGGTGGCCTCTCACTTCAGCTGGGACAAGCTCGAGAACATCAACGATATTTTCGCGCGCATGGAGGAAGGCAAGATCGACGGCCGCGTCGTCATCGACCTCCAGTAGCCCGTTAGCGAACACAAGGAGAAGTGCGATGCAAGGCTCCATGACCAGACGCACGCTGATGCGGTTCGCAGGCGCAGCCGCCACCGTCGCGACGACATCAAACCTACTCATGTCCGCAGCGCATGCAGAAACGATCAGCGGGGACATGTATTGGGAACTCGTCCGTCACCAGTTCATCTTCCCGGACACTGCGATTCCGATGAACAGCGCGAACCTGTGCCCGTCCTTCGAGTCTGTGGCCTCCAAGGTGGCTGAGTTGACCCGCGTCGTAGACTACGACGTTTCATTGAATAACCGTGCGCAGTTCAACGACCGGCTCTCCAGTTCCCGAATGAAGGTCGCGACCCAGATCGGAGCCGATCCGGACGAAATCGCCCTGGTTCGAAACACCTCCGAAGCCAACAGCGTCATCACCAACGGTCTCGATTTCAAGTCGGGAGACGAGGTGGTCATCTGGGACCAGAACCACGTTACAAACAACGAGGCGTGGGATATCCGGGCCCGGCGGTTTGGCCTGAAGGTCGTGCGCGTGGCATTGCCGCGACTACCCGAGAGTGACGAACAGATCGTCGAACTGTTCTCCAAGGCCTGCACCGACCGAACGAAGATCGTCAGCTTCACGGAGTGCTCCAATGTGAGTGGACTGAAGCTCCCGGCCAAGAAAATTGCGGCGAGGGCTCGCGAGAGGGGCATCCATTGCCATGTCGATGGGGCCCAGAGCTGGGGCGCGTCGGCGCTCAACCTGCACGACATGGGATGCGACAGCTTCTCAGCCAGCGCGCACAAGTGGTTCATGGGTCCGAAGGAGGTCGGCATCCTCTATGTGCGCAAAGGGCGCGCCGGCGGAATATGGCCAAACACGATCGGCTACACCGGAGAGATCAAGGTCGAACTTGACCTCGACAACGCAAAGAAATTTGAAACGCTCGGACAACGCGACGACGCGGCCATTGCAGCGATCGCGGAGACTGCGGATATACACACGCAGATCGGCCCCCAGCGGATAGAAGCCCGCATCGCGGAGCTTGCAAGCCAACTCAAGCGGGGATTAAGGGACCTCGGGGCGAGCCTTGTTACCCCGGAAAGCCCTACGATGAGCGGCGGGGTGGTTGTGATAGAGGTACCGAAGGAAAACCAGAAAACGGTGGTCGATACCCTTTATTCAAAATTCGGGATAGCAGCCTCGTCCAGCGGTGGGTTACGACTTTGCCCTCACATCTACAATACGTAAGCGACAAGCTGGGGCCGTTCAGGCGGCATAGTTCCACGGCATGAGGGCGTCGATTTCGCTGCTGGGCCATCCATTTGCGAGGCGCTCGAGTGCCTGAGTAAGCCAGGCTTGCGGATCGACAG
>NZ_JAEUAT010000023.1 GCF_019511525.1 Rhizobium cauense
CAATGCAGAAGGGCGACGTACCGCGAACCTATGCCAGTCCCGACCTGCTGATGGCGCTGACAGGCTACAAGCCGGACACGAGCCTTGATGTCGGCGTGAAAGCGTTCGTCGACTGGTACCTTGAAGCACGCCGCGAACTGGATCGCGAGTTGGAGGCCACCAAATGAAATATCGCGCGGAAATTGACGGGCTAAGAGCGATTGCAGTTGTTCCGGTTCTCTTTTTCCACGCCGCGATCTATCCTTTTAGCGGGGGGTATGTTGGTGTCGATATCTTCTTCGTGATCAGTGGATATCTGATCACTGGCATACTGCTTCGGGAGATCGCGCAAGGCAGCTTTTCGGTGGTAGGTTTCTATGACCGTCGTATCCGACGCATCTATCCAGCTCTCTTTGCAACGATCATCGTCACTGCGATTGCTGCTTCATTCGTTCTTTATGCTGATGATCTGAAGGATTTTGGTCAGAGTGTCATCGCGACACTCACTTTCATGTCAAACGTCCTGTTCTGGCATGAGACCGACTACTTTGCTCCGAATGCTGAATTCAAGCCACTGTTGCACACCTGGTCGCTTGCAGTCGAGGAGCAGTTCTATGTCCTCTTTCCGCTGCTCCTGGCGGCGCTTGCCACCAAGGCACGACGAAGCCAGTTTGTCATTGTCGCAATTTTGACTGTATTAAGCTTCTCCGCAGCGGAGATTGCTTCGGTTCGTTCTCCAGCGGCCGCCTTCTTCCTCCTTCCATTTCGGACGTGGGAACTGTCAGCGGGTGCGCTGCTGGCGCTTTATGAAGCAGGACGCGAGCGCCCGACCGGACGCTTTGCGGAGATAGGTGCTGCTGTCGGCATACTCTTGATCGCCTACGCTATTTTTGGCCTCGACAACGAGACGCCTTTTCCCGGGCGATGGGCGTTGCTGCCGGTATGCGGAGCAATTCTGGTCATTCACTTCGCTCAGCCTTCAAATTTGGTGGGAAGACTGCTCGGCTCGCGAATTCCTGTCGCGATAGGGTTGATCAGCTATAGCCTCTATCTCGTCCACCAACCAATATTCGCCTTGTACAGGTATGCTCGGGTGGTTGAACCATCTCGTCTGGAGATGCTGAACCTGGTTGCGCTTAGCTTTGCGTTGGCAGCCATATCCTGGAAGCTCGTTGAGCAACCGTTCAGGCGGCCGCGCTATCGGTCTCGCGCGGTATTTGCGTCAGCGGCATTCGGGAGCCTCGTGCTGATTTCGCTCGGCGCGGTGGCACATCTCAATGCTGGCTTTCCATCGTGGACGCTCGCGCGCCTGACGCCACAGCAGGCGGTGGTCTATCGAAATCTGCTGGAGGAACGGGGTCGGATCGACCGGGTCGCCGACAGTAACAAATTTGGTGAATGCGTGTTCCGCACAGGTAAGCTTGACGAAATTTTCCGGCGCCAGTTTGCCGAATGCGCCGGGAAGTATGGTCCCGCAACCATGATCGTCGGCGACTCACATGCGGGCAATCTTTTTGACGCCATTGCTCCACTTGCCGAGCGCCCATTTGTCATAGGGCTCAACAAAGGCTTCTGTCGAGCTGTCGAGTCCAATCCTCAATGCTTTTATGGAGAGTTGCTGAATTTCGTGCAAGCGAACTCGGCCTCGGTACACAAGATCATCTATATGCAGGCAGGCTTCTATCTACTTGATGCCCCAGATGGGGCGGTCGGTAGTCGGGACATGTTCCAGCGCTACACTGATCAACAGTTTCCTGTCAGCCGGTCGCGCATTGGCATTACGCTTGCCTATTTGAACAAGCTTGCCAGCCTGACTGATGTCGTTTGGCTCGGGCCATGGATCGATCCGCATGTTACGCACAACCAGCTTGTTGCAAATGGCTGCGACGCGTCGATCGACCTGCCGAACTCCTTTGTTATCCCCTCTTATACGCATCTGGATCAAACCGTCCACGAGTTGGCGCGCGAAAAACAGCTGAACTATGTATCGACGATCAACGCTTTGAACTTCAATGCGCGGCATGATCTGGTCGATTGCCAGAACGTCTACTTTATCGATGCAGACCACTGGAGTGTCGCTGGCGAACAGAGGTTCGGCCCAAAGGTTTTGGGTGCACTTGATATGACGATGTGAAGGGGTGCCCCAGCGGGCTCCGTGATTGCAGACAAGCTACCACCGTCAGATTCATCAGGGGATTTGTCATGACAATGAAGACACCACGATATCATGCCCTCGATGGCGCACGAGGCGTAGCCGCGTTCGTGGTCGTGCTTTGCCATTGCTTGTCGAGAGCCTATCGCCACCCTGACCTGTCGCCATTGCAATTGAACGCATTGAAGGCGTTCCTTACGCTCGGCCACCTCAGCGTCATATTCTTCTTTGTTCTCAGCGGCTTTGCTCTGGGCATTCGCTACACACTAGGAAAGAACAGCTCATACTGGCGGTTTCAGCTGGGTCGTGTGGTACGCCTTGTGCCGTGTGTCGCTGCGGTCGTCGTCACTGCAACCGTCCTTCGGCTCATGACACCGGACCTGCCGGCCGAGATGCTCTCAGGCGCATTTGTCGACTTGTGGAAGCTTCCGATAAACTTCGAAGCATTGGTGCGACACATTTTCTTGATCGGAGTTAGTCGAACGGACACGGATCTGGATCCACCATTGTGGAGCCTTGTCTACGAAATGCGGGCCGGGCTGTTCATTCCCTTGTTCATGTATTCGCTCAAGCGATACTCCTTATCAATCAACATTCTGCTGATTGTCATCCTATACGCCTTTTCATCGATCTCACTGTCGATCGTCGGGCTGCCAAACCCGGTCTTCTACGGCGAGACACTGTTTGGGTCGCTACTGGCTACGTTGCATTACCTCGGATCGTTTCTGTTGGGATGCATGATCTGCCATTCTCTACATCATGGTGGCGAGCAGCAAATTGCACAAGGAAGCTGGAGCTTCACCTCGCTGATTGTCTTTGCTCTACTGGCGTTGTGGCTCGGGGGCATTCTTGCCCACAGCGACCTGCTTTTGAGCATGGCCGCCGGGTGTGCGATATATTGCATCTTGCGAATCGAACCACTGAAGCGAGGGCTCGAGGTTGCGCCGATCCAGTTCCTGGGCAAAATATCCTATTCACTATACCTGGTCCATATGCCGGTTTCGTTCGCGGTACTTCGATTGGCGGCAGGCGAAATAGGCGACGGTTACTTTCTGATCGTTGCTCCAGCCCTCAGTCTACTTGTTGCAACGATTTTGTTCCTCATTGTTGAACGTCCGTCGATTGCTCTTTCGAGACTTGTTGGGCGCCCGAGCAAAGCCGCGAAATCAATCGGCCAGACCGAACGAAACGAAGATCGGTCAACGATGAAAGAGCCATCGGCCGGAGAGTCGAAAGATCTGCAAGTTCAATCCCTCTGATGGAGAAATCTAATGGATGTCAATAACCTCGATTGCCACAAGAGTGTCGAAGAGATGGCACTCTTTGCAGTTTCGATCCTGAGTTCAGCCTCCTCCTCATCTGTCCAAGTTTCCAGTGCCAGGAGCGTTTTGGTCGAAGTAAAGCGCGCATCCTACCAATTGGCTACGGATGAGGATGTCAGGGCCCAATACCAGCGCCTCGCATTGGCGTGTGCTGATCGCTGATGACGGGCCAGAATTCCTTCGCCCAACCATCATGTCGTGTTTGGCGAAAACTCCTACCGTGAGGTGTCGGATGGGAAAATCGAACGGTAACGCGATTACGATTCTCATCGTGGATGACGAACTAGCGGTCCGCATCGCACTGCGGGCGGAACTTGAGGACGCCGCGATGACGGTGATCGAGGCGCGCAACGCCACCGAGGCGCTGCGCGAACTCGAACGCAATAAGAATATTGAGGCCGTGTTGAGTGATATTCGGATGCCTGGAGGGTTTGATGGAGTCGCTCTCGCGCGACTTGTGGAACGTCGATGGCCGTGCATGCGAATTCTGCTGACATCGGAAGAGCATATGGTTTCCGACAGAGACCTGCCCTTGGGTACACGCTACATCGCCAAACCCTACGAAAGCCGGCAGGTGGTAGCGACCATTCGCGGGATGGTGCGAGGCTACGCGTGAAAGACAATGAACAGCATGGATGTTTGCGTTTCAAGAGAAGGCCCGGCACATTGTCGCCGTATGGTCCGCCTGCCGGGCCCTCTGCCGCAGGGAGGGGTGGTGCGGCGTCACCGTTTGATCTCCAATCGGTGAGTCGTTCCATCTCAAAGAAAAAGGAGGGCTAACTCGCGATGAACGCGGCCCGGGCGCACGACCATTTTGGCACAAGAACGGGGGGCGCCCTGGACGGGGAAAAGGATGCGCGATGGGACTAGAAGGTGGTTTCCTGCACCAGCCACCACACGGGCAGAAATGCCAGCGCAATCGCTGCCAGCCAGACCGAGGCGAATTTAATCAGGTATTGCCGTCTCGCTTTTGCTTCGTTCCATTCGTAGTACATCGCCAACTCCCAACTTTAGGCTTCGCTACTGAAACATTGCATCAGCGATGAGTCGAGTGCGCAATTGCAACACTCGCCGTTGAACAAACTCGGATCATCCACTGCTTTTTCCCTTCCGTGCCCAATCCTCAATATCGCTCGTGGCAACCCAAGAGAGATGGGGCCGTGTAATTCGATAGGATTGTGTTGTGCCGTGGTGTTGTGTAGGTCGAATCCACCATCACCGGAGCACTTTTCAAAGCCTGCTCCGCCTTACCGATCTCCTCGTGAAGCGGTTGTCCCATGAACCGGGCTGTATCGGTGCCGAGCTCCCGGGCCGCCGAGAAGGACACCACCGGTCGATCGCGTAGTCGACGCGGATCAACGATTTTGCGTGGTCTGCCTGCTCCTGCGTCTCTGCAAGCACGAGCGCGACCGGCTGGCCGTTCCAATGGATGCTGTCATCCTGGATCACTGGCGGACTATCGCCACCGGCAGCTTTCTCACCGGAAAGAAGCAGGGGTGGCCGGTGCAGCCGCGGCGCGTTCTGGTAGGTCATGACGAGCACGACGCCAGGTGCTGCTTCCGCTACGCTGGTTTCGATTGTCGATATACGACCTTTGGCGATGGTGCTGTAGACGAGGGCAGCATAGGCCATATCGGGTAGTGGAAACTCTGCGGCGAAAGGCGCTTTGCCCGATACTTTTAGCGGCCATCAATGCGGGAGACCGGTTGTTCTATGTGGCCATGACGTTTGAGAATGAAGGGATCCGGTCCCCCGCCAGGGATCCAGCTACCGGGAGCCATGGCGACAACCTTCGCCCTGCTTGCCTGGATCAAACCCTTGGCTTTTTGCTTGGCATCCTCGTAGACTCTCATGCCGCATCTCCCGTCAGTTCCATAAGCACCGAGACGATGGTGCGCGTTGCCGCTGAGAGGCCGCGCATCGGCGAGTTCGGCCTCTGCCGCAACAGTAAGGGCGGCTTCATTGGCCACGCGCCCGCGAAGTGTGTCTTCAACTTTCTCTGCCCGCCACGGTTTGTGCGCCACGCCGCCAAGTGCGACCCGCAGGTCACGTATGCGGTCCCCTTCGATATCTACGGCCGCGGCTACGGAAACGAGAGCAAACGCGTAGCTCGTGCGGTTACGCACCTTGCGGTAGGTCGACCGGGCCGAGAACGATGGCTGCGGCAACTCGATCGGATGTGACGTGGCTTGGGACACCCCGTCTAATTTCATCGACCATTGCCACTGCCGAACAGATTTGACCGGGCGTGCAGTAGCCACATTGAAAGCCATCGTATTCTACAAAGGCCTGTTGCAGTGGATGTAACGCATCGGGCTGCCCCACTCCCTCGATCGTGATAACCGATCGCCCTTCAAATTGGACCGCAAGAGCGAGGCAGGAGAGAATGCGTTCTCCGTCAATCAGGATGGTGCATGCCCCGCATGCTCCTTGATTGCAGCCCTTTTTGGTGCCGTGCAGCTGTAGGTGATCGCGTAGGAGATCCAGCAGGGACACTCGCGGGTCCTCTGGCATCTGCACCGCTTCGCCATTGACAGAGATGCTCATCCGCGCCTCCCTATGTTCGGTGAAAAATCCGCGAAGCTGTTAAAACGCAGGCGTCGCGAATACTTAAAGATCGAGGCTGCGTTTACGGCAGCAACAATGTGAATGGGATCGACTTCGAAGCCGGTGATGTGACAGGTCGTCAGAGCAGGCGAACCCTATCTCGCGATAGCGGCCATTGGCTTTGCTCGACGTGATGATCTTCAAAAGGTATGCGTTACGATCCGAACCTCACTATCGAGCACCCTCTTTGGCCGGCTCGAAGATCAGTTGCCGAGGAGCAAGAGCGACCGGACGCGGTCAGCGGCATCATCGCTGTGAACGGGCGAGCAATGTCCTCGCTTCTTCGAAACGGCGCTTCCTGTCGGCGTCCTGCTCACTTGCCGAATAGCATGTGTTTGAGACGCAAAACTTTACCAGTTCGTGCGGCTTTTGGTTATTTCTAAACTCGCATTCAAAGCTATCGGTCATCTCTGCAGGAGCCGTACCAGCCCTCGTAGAGTATGTCATACGCACACCTGGCGGCTTCAACTCCGGAAATGACTGGATTGTGCCTACTGGAAGCTTTTCCAGCATAAAGAAGGCTTGCGCGACCGCTTTGCATGTTGCTTCAAGCTCCGGTGACTGTGCAAATCCGGAGACGGGCGTCAGAACAAGGGCAGCGATGAGGAATGCCTGGCGCAATTTTGGGGCTCCTTGAGAGTCGTTTAGTCGTTAACTAGAACTTTCTCAACGAAAACAAGTCGATCCTACAATGGAGGGCTTTCACTTTGCTGCGACTCCATTTGTGCTCGAAATTTTTGCCAGCAGTTGAGGGCGTCTGGCCGAACTGAAGCTGCTTCCTTCTAATCCGCGGTAACGGGTATCCTCCTCTTAAGAAATTCACGAAATATCTCCCGAACAATTTCAGGAAAGCCTTCGGGCCAAAACGCCGACCCACGTCTTCCTGACCCCAGCGGCCTATAAAGGCGTTTGAAGAACGGCTTAGTGTTGAACCCTTGGCTGGTCCAACTCCTGCGAAGGGCCGCGACCAACAGTTCAATTTGCGTCCAGCCTGTAAGAGGCTGATCCAACCCTTGGAACAATCCGTAGGACGGGGATGTCGCCAGATAATACTGCCGGGGGAACAATGTTCATCGTGCATCACCTTAACAACAGCCGTTCGCAACGTGTCCTGTGGCTGCTGGAGGAACTTGGTCTCGACTACGAAATCCGCCACTACAAGCGGAACTTAGACATGAGTGCCCCGGACGAGATGAAGAGGATACATCCGCTCGGAAAATCCCCGATCGTGGGCGTGATAGACGATAGCTGTCGTATGACACTCGTCGAAACCGGCGCGATCTGCGAGTACCTCGTTGAGAGTGCAAATGGGCGCCTGGGTGCTCCCGGTGATTGTGAAAGTAGTCAACGCTATCGGCAGTTTCTTCACTATGCAGAAGGCTCTATCATGCCGCTCCTCTTTGCCCTCCTCGTCGTTTCGAAAATTCCGCTGCTCGGAGTAATCGCCGCCAGGAAGATCCGCCCGATGCTCGATCTCCATCTTGATTATGTAGAGCGCGAACTCTCGGAGCGACGCTGGTTTGCTGGAGATACCTTTACGGCCGCGGATGTTATGATGAGCTTTCCGTTGGAGGCTGCTGCGAAATGGTCGGGTCGGAACGCCAATCGACCCGCCACCTCCGATTGGCTGAAACGAATTCACGCCCGCGATGCCTTTGCTCGCGCATTGCAGAAGGGGGGACAATATGTCCTGGCTCGGTGAGAAGAAGATCTTATCGATAGGTGATTTTACCGGAACAGCTTTCGATCCACGGGGTTAACCTTTGGATCGTCTAATCGGAGGACATCCAATGTCGTTCAACATATTGATCGTTGAAGATCAGCCGCTTATTGCACTTAATCTCCAGGATACGGTCGAAGAACTCGGCCACAACCCCATCGGCATCGCCAGCAACATGTATCAGGCATTGATGCTTGCGAGTAAAGCCGACGTCGCGCTTGTGGACGTTCATCTGGAAGACGGACCCACGGGACCGATCGTCGGACGGGCACTCGCTGATGCTGAGGTAAGTGTTCTATTCATGACAAGTGATCCAGGCGCGCTCCGGGGAGCCGTAGAGGGCGCTCTGGGCGTTATGCAAAAACCCATTCTCGATCTCGAGCTTATTGAAGCGATTCAATATGTTGCCGACCGGCGGGCCGGTAACAATGACATTCCTCCGCCGCGCGGTCTCACCGAATTTTAGGATGGGCCTTTACCTATCTCTTCCGCCAATTGAATACCATAGTCATCGCGTCCGTCTCGTTGGAAAATCGCTTATCAACCGAGGTACACATCTTATGGTGCTGACCTCCCGGGTCAGTTTCGAGACCAATGCTAATCGAGATCGCCGGTGCGCAACATAGTTTGTGAAGGCGCCCCGGATGAGATTGGCTATTCCGAGCACAGGTATTGGCTTTAGGAAAGGGTTTACCGGCGGCTGGGCGCGCGCGCCCCAGTAGCGTACGCAGCCGAACCAGCTCGACTGGCTTCACCTTACTCACCGTAGGGCGAGCAGGAGAATGACATCGAAAGTGGCGGAACGGCTTTTTCGAAATTCGCCAGCACCGGGACAACAATCATGTCGATCCTGACGTCTCCAGCACAGAACAAGTTAGTCGGCATGGAGAAGCTGGATGAACAGGAACTGCGAGAGATGAGCAGGAAACTACCCGAAAGCAAAGCACGTTGACAATTTCGCAGACGATAGGGCCGGGAGGAGCGAGGGGAGCTCTAGTTCCGTCACGTTGCTTGTCCGGTCGGAAAGGGTGCCCAGGTGTTGCCTTCGGAGAAGCCGGGCACCCTTTCCTCTGGCGTTCGAGCATTAATGCTCACATTCCCGTTCATCCTCTCGGACCAACACGAAGGTAGCCATGAATCGGATATTAGGGCGTGGTCGGATTAAAGAAACTTAATCCCCAACAATAGGTTAACGATGAGACTGATGCAAAGCGGACGCAGCGAGGAGCCGATGTTGCCAGCTCTACTCGCCGCGCGCATCACTGTCGCCGGGGAGAGGTCCGACGCCAGGTGATTCGATTTTTATTGGTGAAGCGGCCGGCTCGCCCCTGGCTAGCACTGCTCAAGGGAGCCGACCTGCGCCGCTCGTTTGGGGAACGGGCGCGACGCTCACAAACATATGGAGAACACCGACTCCATATTCCAGAGCGGAGAAGGATAAACACCGTGATGACAAGAAATGCGGCACGAGAGAGCTCATTCAAAACAGTGCAAACCGAGCTGGTTGGGCGTTCGGAGTTTGACTAAGGCGCTATGGCTATTTGCAACAATCGAGTCTTGACACCGGCACTAAATCTGGCTGGTCCTTATGTCTGCTGGCGTA
Source organism: Rhizobium cauense (assembly GCF_019511525.1). Taxonomy (GTDB): domain Bacteria; phylum Pseudomonadota; class Alphaproteobacteria; order Rhizobiales; family Rhizobiaceae; genus Rhizobium; species Rhizobium cauense. Next base: position 9,384 of record NZ_JAEUAT010000023.1, read on the forward strand.
CGGTTTCCCAGCTTCTGGTGTTTGTGTACAATTACCGCCCTACATATCAACGGCCGGCCCAAAAGAGAACGGCGGAGGCCGGTTGGGAGACTGCACGTGCTCTTGCCGCAAACATGGGAGGAGCCGACAGTGTCTCTCCTTACTCTTCTTTCGCTTGACGATGACAGCATTGAGTTGGTGACCCGTGCTGTTCGGCAGTGGTGCGAAGACCATAAGGTGCCCTTGGAGTCACCGCAAGGTCGTGAAGCAATGTCTGAGGCGACACGGCTCGCAGTCGGAGGCGAAAAATCGCCTGAGATCATTGCGGATGCTCTCGGCCGACATATGCGATTAGCGCATTACAAGCAGCTGACTGTCATCTAAAGCGCAAGCCAGCAAAATAGAGCCGACCTGCCGGAGGCGGGATGTGGGCGAAGACATTTGCCAGAACTGGAGCTGGAAACTCCCGCCGATTTGCAAACGTATCCTATTTGTTTCGTAATACCCAGCCAGCAAATTGTTGGGCGGCGTCAGTCGCTCCAGCGAATGCCGTTGGTCACGAAAAGGACCCTGCCGTCCCGAATGCAGGGCTAATCAGTATAGACTCGCGGGGTTTCAATTCACGAGCAATTCTTAACTATACGGCCGCACGATTGTTCCCTGTAGAACAACGCAATGGTCTGGATCTCTCGCTGCCGCAGGAGCCTGCAAACTTGGCCAAAAGGAAATTCCGTTGCGGTTTGTCTGGCGCCATTCCCGAGGAAGCGACGAGTATTGGGAATCGCGGCGATTTCAGCGCTCCCATTCATTTCTTGAAGAAACAGGTCGGCACCGGGGCGCCGACCTATTCAATCTGCCTCACAACAACTGCCAGTAAATCCGTGGTCAATTGTAAGAAACACGATGGGTTGAGCTTACCGCATATTGGCGAGTGGTCAATACCGATTATGCGAAGCCGGTCATTCGTATTACCTTACAGCAGACAAACCCACGATAAGGCCTGTCGCCACGCTGAGCAGTACAAACTGATTGTCAACCCGAACCCATTGCTGGCCTCGGCCGGGTTGGCGCAAGCCATAGCGGCGATACTCTCTGACTGCCTGGTACCGACGCCAATCGTGCATGCGTTGACCTCTGTCCCAGCGACGTTCGCTATGATAGCGGTGATCAGGTCGCCGGTCGTCGTATCTGCGGTCGTGGCGGGGCGGTTCACGCCATTGCTGCGCCTGAGCAAGAGATGCGGTTAGCATAGTGCCGGCGAGGGCGAGAACGAATAGCTTCTTCATCGGGATATCCTCATCGTTTAACGAGCCACACCTAGTGAAAGCAGGGTTAACGAAAGGTTAATCGGGCATGCGAAGGTCGCACAACAATTCGTCATCGCCGATAAGCAACTCGCGAGTTGGCTGTTTCAGTAGGGATCATGCAGACATAGGCCCTATCTAGACGGTCCCCGCATGCCAGGCACGCAAAAGGAATGGGGAACACTCTGTCGCGATCGTCGTTTACCTTTCGTCACCACAATGCAAGGAGAAAGCGTAATGGATTGGAACCGTGTCGAAGGAAACTGGAAGCAGATGAAGGGCAAGGTCAAGGAGCAGTGGGGCAAACTCACAGACGATGACCTTGATCAGATTGCCGGGAAGCGCGACCAGTTGGAGGGCAAGATCCAGGAACGCTACGGGCTCGAGCGTGATCGCGCTCGCCGCGACATAGATGACTGGTACGGCCATCAGACCTGGTAACAGCGAGGGCCCGGAACAAAATTTCCGGGCCTCTTCATTTCAAGGAGAGCGTGATGCCCAAGTACAGAAAAGAGCTGTCCAGTGAGGAGGATTATCGCGACTTCGAGGAGCGCGACCTCTCAGAAGGCTGGCCCTATCCCGATAAGGAGAATAGCGGGACTCAATCCCAAAATCGCGAATACGGCGTCAAGTCAGGTTCTGGCGAAGGCGGAAATAGCGGGTTTCGCGTGGATGGAGTCGATGCTGATGGGAGCGAATACCGCCTGAGAGACTCGTTGGAACCTGGTTCGATTGATCGCGACGAGAGCGACGAATTGGAAGCCAGATTGACAGAAACCCTTGAAAACATCCCGGACGTCGATATCGACAGCATAGACGTTCATGTGGATGGACACACCGTCACACTCGAGGGGACTGTCGAAACGATTGAGATTGCGCGGAAAGTCGAGCTCGCCGCGCTAGCGGTCGACGGGGTTCGGCAGGTCCACAACAAAATCGAAACCACAGGCGTGGATTCGCATATTCCTGACGATAACTGATGTGGAGTGCCGGTTATCCGCATCTGGAAGATCGGTGTGCGTTTGCCGCTCGATATCGTCGAATATCAGGCTCAACTGAAACATATGTATTCTGATATTTGTGTAATTGAGGATTTTCCAATAGGCTCCTTCTTGGAGTTGTCCTCCCTGTTAGCAAAACTCCTCCCTGGTCCGCCTATCGAGCGGGCCATTTTTTCGGGAGCTACACCCCATCTGGGAACTAAGTCTAGCCTCAGCGCACGTCTGATGCCCTGGCAGCCCTTGCCAGTATCGCCCTGAAAGCGGCGGGACCCCTGGCTCAACGCCTGAGACGTGCTTTTAGCCTGCTGTCGGCATGGGGATCGAAATAGTGATAGAGAGCCGTCGCACGCACGGTGTCGGGATCACACGGTTCGTTGGCGTGAATGCTGCGGTAACCCCAGAAAAAGTAGAGACTTCCCGGAACCATTTTGATTCTTGTGAACGACGACGGATCGTTTTGTGCTCGGGTTCGCAGCGACTTCTGCCGGATCTTGTCTACGATGACTTTGTCGACAAGGTTACCTGCATACGTTTGGCGGACAGGCCTCGCATTTGGGACAAGAAGGAGGTCGCCTGCACGGCCAGTATCCGGAATAACAATGGGGATCAACGCTGTGATAAGGTAGGAGTCATAGTGGAAGTTGAGAGAATGTTCCATCATTCCCTTACCGGTGAGGCATCTCAGCAATTGATAAAACTCGACAGCGGGAGCCGGTTTGCTGCGGCTGGCTACATAAAGCCTCGAGAAAATCGACTGGAATTGCGGGGATTGTGCCAGCTCATCAAGTCCTGAACCCTTGACTGCTTCCCGACCCTTGAAGGCGACATATTCGTTCTGGGAGCTCCGCACGGACGATGCGACGAACTCCTGCATGGTACTCAGGCTTGAGATAGTTAAAAAGTCCGGGATGCAGCAATACCCATCGCGTTCCATAGCGTTATACATCGCTTGCAGCTGATCGTCGGAAATTTCGGGTGTATTTGTATCAAGCGCATTTGGGCTATCCATGGCGGACCTCGAAGCGTTTGAACCTCCCAAGTAAACAATAAGGGTTGCATTTAAACTTGTCCACACCGATATTTCAAACGCGGCAGGGGTAATGAGAATATTCTCTAAACCGACCAGCTTCGACTTGTTAGGCTTAGGAATTAGAGGTCGAAGCGAGCGGTGGCGAGTGGGGCCAAGGGCTCACGGCCTTGGTCTGTCGTAGATTAGATGATGTTTCGTTTGCAGGCGACGGCAATGGCCTGCATCCGACTTACACAATTTAGCTTGGTGGTCGCGGACTTGAAGTAGCCATTGACGGTATGCTCGCTTAGGGAAAGGATGATTGCGATCTCCGCGCTGCTCTTTCCTGCCGCAGCCCACTTGAGACAGCTCACTTCGCGGTTGGTTAACGTGTGCTCAGGTTCCAAGTCCGTTTCTTTGACGAATTCATCAAGAGCTGCCAGCGTTTCATACACCAAGCAGGCAACGTGCTTTGCCAGGGCTGGACGCTGACCCGCAAACAATACGATATACCGCCGACCCGCGACGTCGTGCGGCGCGAAGCCGACGGCACTGCCGTCTCCAACCCGGAGTAAGCTCGATCTTATTTCTCGACGCTCTCCCAGGGCTCCGGTCAACCACGATTTGCAAACAACCACCGGCATGATCGAACCTCGCAATTCGACTACGAGCGGATCATCTTTGAATTGGTTCAATCTATCAGATTCGCGCTGTGCAGCGACGGTCCAATTGGACGCGATCAGGTTTTCTAGCAGACCGGAACGATCCACTGTGGGAAAATGGGCAGCAAAGAAACTGTCGAGGCCGTAGGTCTGACCGATCTCAGATAGTGCAGCGGTAAGGCGGGTGAGACCATCGAGGTGGTCCTCATACGCAATATACGGAACAGGCAGGAGTGATAATGCCATCGAACTTTTCTATTCAATCAGACGGACCCTTTGAACTCATGGCGAGACGGGCGGTCGCGACAACGTACCGTGGTACCCACCTTCGATCTTGGAAGCGCAAGTGATGGCCTGGTACTAGCGTCACTAAAACAGCATCTAGTAATTTGAGGGTGGCGATGAAAGTATCAATCATGGCCTGTCCGCTACCGTACGGACCCATGGCCGCCGAACCCGCCTGACGGCGCGGTATGTTTCGAAGATGATCGACGGAGATTTAGCTTCCATTCATGCGAAAGCCACCTCATGGCTGTTTCTCTGACCTGTATCAACCCACGTCCCAACGAAGCAGAAACTATCGACGCTCGAGTGAGTGCAGGGCGCGTTCATCATTCCCACCTGTGACGGCATTGCGCGCCGGCGTTTACGACTTGCCTCCAACTCTGCCTGCCCGCTGAATTCGATAGGACGAGCTGCGTGGTGATCTCACGCCGGGGCGGCGGCAGTACCCCTTTACTGCCGATTGGAGCGCTCTCTTATGTGAGGAGACCGTTCAGGTAACCTAGCTTCATTGTAACCGGGTTTGACATGACGAACGGATAGCTATCTTTCTGCCCCATACTTCTTTGTATTGCGTTGACCGCTATGCTCAATGGTACCCATGCATCGACGAGTTGTTGACCAGATCGAGCCCGGTAGGGGTCGAAAAGAATTTGAGCTGCAATTTCTTCATGGCCCCTCGGCTCGATAGTAATGCCGAACGCACGGGCTGTTTCGAGCGTATCGACGATGTGCAGCAGATGGGCAAATGACTCTGCGAAGTCCTCCCAGGGATGTGAACTAGCGTACGCGGAGATGAAACTGGCTTGCCAATTTGGCTTTGGCCCATGGGAATAGTAGCGTTGCAAAGCTTCGTCGTAATCCTCCCGCTCATCGCCGAAAATCCGACGAAACTCTTCAAAGCAGCCTTTGTCACGGACGAGCTTGTTCCAGATAAAATGCCCGGTCTCATGTCTGAAATGCCCGAGGAGGGTCCTGTACGGCTCGTTCATGGATGTCCGCACGTGCGCCAACGTAACGTCGTCGGCTTCAGCAGCGCGAATGGAGATGACGCCTTCCTCGTGGCCAGTTTTAGGAATAACGATATTGCCGTCAGGTTGCAGTTGATCCTCAAGGAAGTCGAACACGAGCCCTCCCTGAGGGTCTGCGAGACGCTCCGGGAGCGGCAGGTTCCACTTCAACAGAGAATAGAAAAGGTGCCGCTGCGCTTGGCCGATTCGACGCCAGCGATTGAGACCGTCGGCCGTTGAAGCGTTCGGTACGAGCCGGTTGTGTCGGCACGCGACGCAGAAGCTGGTGTCGTTTTCATCGGCTACCAGCCAGTTGCAAACGTCGATTGCCTCGTTTCTGCAGAACTGTCGCCTTTCGGTCGGTTGGCCGGCGAGGCGCCAAGCTGCGCCATCCGCCTCGAGTGCGAACATCGCGAGCTTGTCCGCATCGAAACCCAGACGGGCGCCACACTTGACGCAGCTTCTGTTGTCGAAGTGCACTATTTGGCCGCAACTGTCGCAGGCAAAAAGACGCATGTTACGCCCTCCATTTTGTTGCGTCCCCACGGGACGGTGTTTTCCGCCTCACGCACCAGCGTTCAGGAATGCCTGCACTCGTTGAATGTTCCAGTGCAAATATGATGAGCGGTGATCAGCGAGTGGAGCACGCTTCAGGCCCGGTTCGACGCGGTCACAAGCGAGGGTTGGACAGAGCCTTTCGCTGCCGCAACTGAAGATTCATCCCGAACCGTGATATCAACCAAAGAATAAGTTCCGAAAATGCATAATTAGGATACATTATGCCCATCAAACGAGCAGAGGTGGCTCCCCGAAATGCGTGTTCTCATTGTCGAAGATGAGTATCTCATCGCGTTGGACCTCGAAGGTACGGTTCTCAATTTGGGACACCAACCGATCGGACCAGCTTCCAGAGTCGGGGAGGCTATGGATCTTGCCCACGATGCTGAAGTTGCATTTGTGGATGTTCGGCTTCTCGATGGTGAGACGGGCCCGGAGATCGCCCGGCGACTTGATCGCGATTTCGGGGTCAGCGTCCTGTTCGTCACGGGCAACCCTGAAACCGTCGCGGATAATCCTCACGCAATCGGCATACTCGTCAAGCCATATAATGAACGTGAGATCGCTGACGCTCTCGAGTACGCTGTGTCATTGCGGAACGGCGAGACTGCTTCGCCTCCACGTTCGCTCTGGAGACGACGTTCCGTCATGCCTGCACTGCCATAATCTTCAGGCAGCGTGAAAGCATTTTCAACGCTTACTAGATTCTGTCGATAAAGGCAGTACGGATCACCACCTCATCTTGGTCGAACGTTGACTGAAGCTGGTACTTATATGCTTTCCACCACGGCCTGTGTATCGCTGGAGCCATCACCTCGACCACGGCGATACGATCCTGCTGAACGTCGTCTCCGTCATCCCATAGGCCCTCGGCAGCGTTGATGTACATTGTCACGCCGCCAAAACGTTCCGTAAGTTCTTCTTTGATGGCGGAAAGCTGTTGCGCCATATGCCGTTGCTCCGAAATCGGCAAGAGAATCTGCACGAGATAGCTCATCAATTAGGATTCCTGTTCTTGATGCTGGAACGCTAGTCGGATCCGGTTGCAGCTTCGCTGAAAACTAGCGTGGAGCCATTCTGTTCCTCGCGTAATACAAATGCCGCCCGCAATCGACAAGGACGGGTCACTTGCGACCTTCCACCGGTCAACTCTTCCCTCCTCCAATGTTGCCAGCCACCACAGGAAATCCGACCCCAGACCCGGTGTTTTTTCTATGTGTCGCGGTCTTGGGCCGACGCCTGTTACCTCGACCCGCTCTTACAGTGACGAACAGTCGGAACAATTTGCTTACAAACAGCATATATGCCCCAGGATTGTGCGCTGATTGCGCTAATTAGGAAGGAGAAATGGCATGCCCGTCAAGCAAGAGAGGACTGCTGCACTCAAATCTGAAGGCGCGAAGGTAGGTGAACGAGTCCCACGAGCCATCATCGATACGAACACGGCATCCGTCGGCATCGCGCCCCAACCTGAGTTCGACGCGGAGGCGGAAATCGGGGCGCTCCGGCAGCAATTGGAAACTTTGCGGCAGCAAGTTTCAGACGCCTCCGCCGCGATCACGAGCGGTGCCCGCCGCGTGGCTCGTCAGACAGAGGCCACCGTCAAAAACTATCCTGCATCCAGCCTTTTGGGCGTGGCAGCTATTGCCGCTGCGCTAGCGCTCGCCGTGGGACTTCAACCGTCTCGGCGCCAATCACGGTATGACCGCATGTTGGACGACATGCGAGACCTGTATGAACGGGTTCGCGACCGGCTTTGATCGAAGCCGCGGATACGGGTCCATGTCCCTCGCAGTCGCTTCGGTGGCCGTCGTACTTGGCGCCAACAAGTATCTGTGACCGCCTCCAAGGCGGTGATGACGCCGCTATCAGCCGGGCGGTCAGCTTGGGCTATCCTGCATGGATCTCATGGTCGTCAGCCGGAGGAATATCGCGCGGCGGCGCGAGGGTACGGCTGTGAGTTCGGTGGAATCCTCGCTTCGCAGCGATGGTCGACATGATGGCGTTCTCTCTGCCGGCATCTGGTTGCGAATGAGCTGTTGCGCGTGGTGTGCAAAGGAGACCGCTGGACAGTATTGAAGGCGGCGAATGGGGATTGATTTTACGATGCGAAGGGCGCAGCAACTTGTCGGCCTATGCTCGGGTACTTGGCTTACTAGGACGCGGACTCATTAGCTGACGCGATCCAGATCCTGGTCGCGGCAAGTTTGAGCCCGGCAAGGTAATTATCTGCACGTTTGTCGTATCGCGTTGCCAGATCGCGCATTTGATTGATGCGATTGAAAAAACGCTCCACGAGATTGCGCTGGCGATAGACCCAGCGGCTGAAACTGAAGGTTTGGTTGCGGTTGACCTTGGCGGGGATATTTGCCCAGCACTTACGTTGCTTGGCAAAGTTACGGATCGCGTCGGTGTCGTAGGCTTTGTGGGCAAGCAGCGTCGAACCAGGCTGGCTGATTGTCGCTCAGCAGCTTTTCGGACATGGGAGCATCGGCGGCCTGGCCCGCGCTCAATTTCAGTCGAACAGGCAAACCATCAGCATCGACGAGCGCGTGGATTTTTGTCGTCAGGTCGCCACGCTAACGTTCCATGCAAGGATCGGCAGATCCCCTTTTTGCGTTGGCACCATGCTGGAACGCGGACACAGGAAGAATCGATTATAACGATCTCGCCGGCATAATGCCTTGAAGCAGCGCCGAGTAGGCGATCCCAGACGCCCGCCGCCAGCGCGAGAAGCGATTGTAGAGCGTCGTGCCCGGGACCATAGCGATCCGAAAGCGCCAGAGGATACCATTGTAATTGCCGAACCCGGCTCTGTCTACGTGCTTTCCGGGCCTGCGCGCAGCAGTTGGGAATATTCCATCCCGCCAGTCGATCAGCTCCGCTATTCCATAACCTTCCGCCAAATCGGCTGACGACGTCGGAAGAGGCGCCCTAGACGAGAATGGCGCACCGGGTTTCCCGGCGCTGCAGGCAGTATTGTGGGAGGGCAAGACGGGCGATTTCGTCACTTCGCATTATCGTCATGCGGTCCTCCCGATCTTCCTGAAGCAGGGCTGCGGCGTCTTTTTCAACATGATCTCGCTCGGCGGCTTTGCGACGGCCCCTTCGCCACCGCCTGCAGCGCCAGCAAGTTCGGGCTTCGTGGATTCTCCGAAGCATCCAGGCGGAGCTTGCCGACAAGCCTCGCATCCACACCTGCGACGTTTATCCTGCCTTCGTCGATACGCCCCGGCTGAGGCACGGCGCAAACTATATCGGCCAGAAAGTGACCGCCGCCGCCGGTTCTCGCTGCACGTCGTGTTGCGGAAGCCATCGTCAGCGTTGCAGGATCTCCGCGTCCGACCACCACGGTCGGATCCGTGACTACGGCTACCAGATCGGCCTACCTGGTAGCGTCGAATGTGGCCGCGCGCGTACTCGGCCGCTTCATGGCAGTGTATTTCAATCCAGCGCCCCGTATCGCTGGAAGCGACGGCAATCTCTGCGAACCGTCAGCCGACGCCGCCCACGTCGACGGCGGGTTGCGGTCACCATACCGGTCCTCCATGCCGCTTCTTCTTGGTGTCGCTGCGGTTGCTGTGATCGCCCTTGCCGCCGCGGTTGGCTCAAGGCACTCGCGACCAGGCTTAAAAGAAAGGAGCTGATAAAGGTTCCGGTGGCCATAGAGGAGATGCAGGTGGTTGAAGACCAAATTCGGCCACGGACCATTCCGACGTACGCCTTGGGCGAGGATCTTTCGGCATTGCATCGCTCAAAGTGTGAGCGACGCGTGGTTATGATGACAAATTGGGAGCTCCTATCGTTTTCAGGGGACCACGACAGATCCTGCCCTGAAGACGAAGCGGGGCAGTCAACAGGAAAGGGGAGAAGCTGGCTCACGTCCTTCTCTGACGCTCGAACAAAATGTGTTGGATTTGCCTAATCATTCAAAAGAGCGGGCGGCGACTACAGGTTTAGGACGGATTTGAACGGGATCGTCTCAACCAGCCGCCCGGCATCGTCGACGATTTCGAATACCTGGCCATCAATAAGCTCGCCGGCCAGCAGCTTCTCAGCCAGCATCTCCCGCGCTGCCTTGATGGCTTCTAGTCGGGCTGCGGCAAGGCCGCTCATCTCGACCCCGGTATCTTCTATGAACTGGTCGCCGTCTCTTCGGTGGAAAAAGTATCTGGTCACGTCCGAACTATCTCAAGTGTCTAAGTAGCAAAGGAACCTTTTCCGAAGCTTCTTGTTCCGCTGCCAATAACACTCCCCAGGAGCAGAAGGTCAAGGAAACGCCGCGCTGCATTCAAGTCTTGCGGGAGTGCACCTGGCGTGACTGGCACCGCCCCTCTGCGAAAATGGAAACCTCGGCCAGAACGGCGGAACCCTTTGTCGGGAATAGCAGCGTGACAGTTTCCAGCACGTCACCCGCGTTACGGGTCGTGATCCCTATCGTCGATTGCATCGGGCGACGCCGAACGACTATCAGAAATTTTTGGCGCGCCTCCATCACTTGCAAGTACAGTCGCGACGCAGCAGCGGAATATCACGCCGACCACCGTGAACGTGGGTTCGCACAGCAAGGATCCCAACGACTCAGCGCTTCCGGCGCGAGCGGGCGGAACAATTTATAGATACTGCTTTGCCCGCTAAGGGCAGCCGCGTCCGGTATCGTACGGGAACAGCTGTCACGTGGCTTGGTTCGGCTTACAGAGGAGATTCATGAAGTACCAAGAAGCAGTTCGATCACTGACCGACGCGGTAGCTCGACGGAGAGCGATTTTATTTGTTGGCGCCGGTGTCTCCATGAGTGTTGGCCTTCCGTCATGGGAAAACCTGATTGAACACATGCAGTCGGACCTCGGGATGGCACGCTCGGTCCCTGAATCCCATCGAAGCTCGTATCAGCAAATCGCTGAGTTTTATCGTCTCAAGCATGGCTGGATTTGTCCGCTCGTCGAGTGGATGAACCGAGAGTGGCGCATCGATGCTGATCGTCTGCGAAATTCGGATCTGCATCGCTTGATTGTCAACGTCAACTTCCCCCTGGTATATACCACCAACTACGACGCTAATCTTGAAACGGCCTATGAGGCGTTCGGCGAACCATACGTCAGGATAACGGGTCCCGCGGATCTGGCGGCCGCTACGCCGGGCGTCACGCAGATCGTCAAATTCCACGGCGACTTTTCCAACCCTGACACTCTCGTGATCACCGAATCCGACTACTTCGACCGCTTGTCATTTGACGCCCCGATGGACATAAAGTTCAGGGGTGACGCGTTTGCGTCGACGCTTCTTTTTATCGGCTACAGCATGACGGATCTGAACATCCGCTTCCTGCTCCACCGCCTATGGAAAACGTGGAGGGTCTCCGGCGAGGAGCGGGCGCGGCCCCCGCTATACATCGTTATGCACGAGGCAAACGATGTACAGAAGCACGTTCTCGATCGGTGGGGCGTTACGGTGATCGAAGGCAAAGGTCGCAACGCAGAAGAGTCGCTTTTGCTGTTCCTACAGGAGTTGAAACTTGCATTCGCGGGCCAGAGGGCGCCCTGTCGATCAGCGGAAGCTTTGCCTTTCAGTCGAGCTTCGGGCCAAACGAAACCGGTCGATACACTAGATGAATGATCGACAAGTCGGGATAACCTCCATTCAAAAATCGCTGCGTGATGTCTGCGGCGCGGCCGATCATCTGCTCGATGGACTTTGCAGCCTACCAAGACCCCGGTAGAAACAGATAGACTATAATCCGGTACCCCGTTCCGCACCGGCGAAGATGCGACTGGCAACGCAGGGCCAGCCACAAGGTGATCAACTGTCAGCCCTTGGCCGTAGTTTGCAAAGATCCCGTCCTGTCCGCTCTCGAGACCGTGGGCTGTGATCAAAAGCGGTATTCGCCCGCTGTTGAGAAGATAGAAATCGGAGTTCGAGCAGGTTTTGCGTTTGCGGAGAAGTGTCGAACAGGCTTCCGGCACTTGGCAATTCATCAGTGGGAGGATGAATAGCGCCGGCCGGCCGCTCACGAGCCCTCGTATGACGAATTGGTTTTGGGCGAGAAGACCTCGCCCACATTTCGTCACCAACATGCCACCAGGATTCGTGTAGACCTCGATACGATTTCGTGCAGGTTGTCCGGCGACAAGCGCTCCCGTAACCCCATCGATCGATGCTCCGGCTATCTGGTTGGACGTGATGTTGTGCTCATCGAAGCGTTTCGTGGTCGTCGCGGGCCATACCGCAGATGGTCAAGATACAAGATCCGATTGGAGATTTCCTGTTCCACAGCGTCCGGTCATGGTCAGCGGTCGACCTCACCAAATACGATGTCCAGTGACCCGAGAATGGCTGAGATGTCCGCCAACTGGTGACCCCGACAGAGAAAATCCATTGCTTGAAGGTGCGTAAATCCCGGAGCGCGAATCTTGCATCGGTACGGGGCATTTGTGCCGTCTGCGACAAGATAGACGCCAAACTCTCCCTTTGGCGCTTCAACAGCAGCGTAGATCTCGGATGCTGGAATCCGAAAACCCTCAGTATAAAGTTTGAAATGGTGGATCAAGGCCTCCATGGATCGCTTCATTTCGCCGCGCTTTGGCGGGACTACCTTGCCGTTGAGGGAGGTATAGGGACCTGTTGCTTCGCTGGAAAGCAACCTGTCAATGCACTGACGCATTATCTTCACAGACTCTCTCATTTCCTGCATTCGGATAAGATATCTGTCGTAACAGTCACCATTTTTTCCGATCGGAACGTCAAAATCCAGTTCGGAATAGCACTCATATGGCTGGGCACGTCGAAGGTCCCATGCGGCACCCGAGCCTCGCAACATCACGCCAGTGAAGCCCCAAGCCCACGCGTCCTCGAGGCCGATCGAGCCGATGTCCACATTTCGTTGCTTAAAGATCCGGTTGTTGGTCAAGATGGAATCGATATCAGCGAGGGCGCCCGGAAAGGTCTCGCACCACTTGCTGATATCAAAAAGGAGGTCTTCGGGAAGATCCTGATGCACGCCGCCTGGTCGAAAATACGCCGCATGCATGCGCGATCCTGAAGCCCGCTCGTAAAAAACCATGAGCTTCTCGCGTTCCTCAAATCCCCATAGCGGCGGTGTCAGTGCCCCAACGTCCATCGCCTGCGTGGTGATGTTCAAGAGATGGGACAATATTCGACTAAGCTCGGCGTAGAGGACTCGTATCAGTTTTCCTCGAACCGGCACGTCCAGTCCCAGTAATTTCTCAATCGCAAGGCAATAAGCATGCTCTTGCGACATCGGAGCGACGTAATCGAGTCTATCGAAATAGGGGAGAGCCTGCAGGTACGTCTTCTTCTCAATCAATTTTTCCGTTCCCCGGTGAAGAAGGCCGATGTGAGGGTCGACCCGCTCCACAAGCTCGCCATCGAGCTCGAGAATGAGGCGAAGAACTCCGTGGGCAGCAGGATGCTGTGGTCCGAAATTGATCGTGAAGGTTCGTACGCTGTGTTCGTTCATAGCTGCCTCGCGTAAAGAGTTACCTCGTCTCGCTATCAATCGTGGGAGTCGCCTTCTCGTCGCCAGGCAGTTCTGACGGCGTGCTGTCCCAGGGCGATAGAAAATCGAAGTCGCGGTACTCTTGCTTCAACTCGACCGGCTCGTAGACGACCCTTTTGACAGCGTCGTCATACCGCAGCTCGACAAATCCAGTGAGCGGAAAGTCCTTCCGAAGGGGGTGACCTTCAAAACCGTAGTCAGTCAAGATACGGCGCAAGTCCGGGTGCCCCTCAAAGACGATGCCATACATATCCCAGGCTTCACGCTCGTACCAATTGGCACAAGGAAAGAGGTTACAGACCGATGGGACAGAAGTAACCTCGTCGGCCCTAATTTTCACCCTGACGCGAACGTTCCTTTTTGGTGCGAGGAGGTGGTACACGACATCGAAGCGCTCTACTCGACCAGGCCAATCGACCCCACAAATATCGAGCAGTATTATGAAACCAAACGCTTCATCGTCTCTAAGCAGACCAAGGACGTCGAGCAAATGCTCTTTTTCTACCATAAGCGTGAGTTCCTCACGCTCCTGTGCCGACGAGGCCCCTCCAGCGGCTTTTTGAAGAATTTCATCAGAAAGGGCGGTAAGCGTTGCGTTCATAATGATGGTCCTCTCGAAGAGGTTCTCTAACAGGCCGAGGGGCCATCAGTTCCAATTCCATGAATATATTAGCCGTGAGATTTCCGCGGGAACTTGTGCAGACGCCGGCGGTTGGGTGGCTCTTTCAGGCGGAGGCGGACATGGCTCAAGTTGCTTTTGATCAACGACTTGCAACACAAATCGATCCCACCATGGGCAGGATCGATGCTGAACTTGCCGACAAGGGTTTCCTCGTGGCAAGTGCCGACGAGCTTATCACCTGGGCGCGCACCGGTTCGCTAATGTGGTTGACTTTCGGTCTTGCTTGCTGCGCGATCGAGATGATGCAGATGTCCATGCCGCGCTACGACGTCGAAAGATTCGGCGTGGCACCGAGGGCAAGCCCACGGCAAGCGGATTTGATCATCATTGCCGGCACATTGTGCAATAAAATGGCTCCCGCGCTACGCAAGATCTATGATCAGATGCCTGAACCCAGATACGTCATATCAATGGGATCGTGCGCGAACGGTGGTGGTTACTATCACTATTCGTATTCGGTCGTGAGGGGCTGCGACAGAGTAATACCTGTCGACATCTACGTCCCCGGGTGCCCTCCTACAGCCGAGGCCCTGTTGTATGGGATACTCCTCCTGCAGCGAAAGATAAGACGCAATGGCTGCATTGAACGATGAAATAACCTTGCGCGGGACGGTTTGAGGACAGATGCGATGTTCAGCGAGCTCCTCAGCAAGAGAATTCTTGTTGTGGAAGACGATTACATGCAATCGGCTGAGTTGAGTCTGATCCTTGAACTCCAGGGGAGCGACGTCGTTGGGCCATTTCCGTACCTGCAGGATGGCTTGAGGGCAGCCGAGAACGGGAACATCGACGCCGCTGTGCTTGATGTGCGATTGGGCGACGAAAATGTCTACCAGTTGGCCGATAACCTTGACATGAGAAAGATCCCCTTCATCTTCGTCACCGGGTTCTCTCGAGAGAAAGTCCCGGATCGGTTTATAGGGGTGCGCTGTCTTCAGAAACCTTTCGACAATAATTCGATGGTGATGATACTAGCAATCGCTATAGCCGAACATCGCAGCCTTCACTAGCTGACAGTCGACAGAGGGAGCGCGCCGCGCCCGTCGCCCGATCCGACAGCAACTAGCTGTTTCTTGGTGTGGTCATGATCGCAAGAATGCGGCTTAAGGCAACCAACGCGCCTCGATCATTGGGGTAAGCATCGACCATACGCGCCACGCGGCAGAACGTCCTCACAGCATCAGCCACGGCGATCGGGAACAATCGTTATCCACTGTTGTTCCAAAAAGCCCGTTGCGGCAGGTAAGGCCGTGGCAACCTAGAACGAGGACCGCCGATGCCGAGGGAACCGACGATCTCAAAGATGATAGGAACTAAGCTCGAGGCTTTTGTACGACGCTACCGTGCCCTTTTGCCGGTTGCCATGAAAGATTATCGATGCAGACGGCAGGAAGCTAAATACAAGCTAGACAGGCGCATGGGCGAGAACATCTGGTGCCGCCCAGGCTCGCCTCTGAACCGGCGCGAGTATGGTCCAGGCCAGCATGGCCAGCGGCGAAGAGGAAAGCTCTCTGATTTCGGCATTCAACTGCGCGCAAAGGCAGAAGCTGAAGGGCTATTACGCCAACAGTCTAATCCCACAGAAAATCCGGACCTGTCATCTGGTAGGTGAGCTTCAAGGTTCCGTCTGCTCGGACGACGTACCGTTCAAACACGCGATATCCGAACTGACCGAGGAAGGTATTTTTGACGACCGTTCCCGGCTTGTAGCGTGAATGAACGACCTTGCCTCCGTAGGTGAGGCTGCCCGGAAGTGGTCTTATTTCGCCCGACGAGATTGATGTATCTTGCGTCGCGCAGCCTGCAAGACCAATGAGGAGGACTGCCGTCACGGCGAATATCCGTATGCTGCTCAAGGTGGGTTACTCCGTCTGCTAGGACTTGCGAAAGAATGATCAACCCGCTCGCCTGTGGTGACTCGCAGCCACCTGAGGCGTATCGCGGCAACTCCCGAATGCCTCCGCCGCCGCAGGCTTGAAAGAAGTCTCAAGACGACGCGGATCTCACCCTCGACATCGCCGATGGCCTGCTGCAGGTCTCGTGCGAACTGGGGGCAGCCGCTCGTCTTGAACCGGACAGCTTGTTGCCAGGAACATTCATCTCTCCGCAACTGTGTGAACAAGGCTGGCAAACTGCAGGAAGCAGGCAAAGTTCCCGCCGAAGGCTATCTGCAGTTTTCCGTTTGATTTGTTCCGCTTGTGCCGGAAGTTGTCGAGCCGGAGCTACTGGATGAGCCGGTTGAACCCGCGCGATTGCTGGCGTCCGAGCAACCGTTAGTTCCCGACTGGCTGTCGGTGTTAGAAGAGCCGCTGCTGGACGTTCCAGCACCGCCGCTGTCTGGGGAAGTCGTGGTGCCGCTGCCTCCGCTGGACCCGGACCCGCCGCCGGAGGTGCCGGCCCCACCGGAACTGCCCGAGCCGGACGCTCCGCTGCCGGAAGAGCCTCCCGCGCCGCCGCTGCCACCCGATGACTGCGCAATCGCCGACGTGGCGAGGCCGAAGGACAGAAGCGATACCGTTACAAGTTTCAGAAACATAATGTTCTCCAAGCTCATTGTTACAATTGTGCGAACCTGAAGGTCGAGCCACAGTTCCCGATGAGTGCAAGGGTATCTCGCTCGGTACGGTTTAATACGATTAGCAATGGGAGACTTGATTCAGCTTGAGCTAACGGACGCGAAGTGGAATGGTTTTTTCTTATTCACGGTTTGGCGGGGTCAGCGATGATAAATGGCGTGGCAGACGGTCTTTTCGAGCCCGCCGACCTGCGGGTGGTGCAGGACGTGTTTGACGAGATTACGGCAGAACCCTGGTGCTCTCGCGGGGTAGCCTACCGGGAGGAGTTAGCGCGGTATGTGATGAGCATGTACCGACGCGGCCTGATCCTGCCAGGGCAGCTTAAGGAGCTCTGCCGCACAGCCGCCTGGAACAAATTTAGCGCGGGTAAATCAGACATCAAGGGATATCGATTTCTGATCGTGGAGGATGAGTATGTCACCGCCCGCGAGGCTTCCGAAATGCTGACAGAGCTCGGCGCGGATATTGTTGGACCGGTGTCGAGGGTGGCCGACGCGGTCGACCTCATCGAACACGGGCCTGAACTCGACGGTGCCCTTCTTGACATCAACCTTGACGGAGAAATGGTGTACCCTGCGGCGGCAATGCTAAAGATGAAGCGGGTGCCGTTCGCGTTCGTCACCGCCTACGAGGACAGGGTGCTGCCAACGTCATATAGGTCGGTGAAGGTTTTCACGAAGCCCGCCAGCTGGGGGGCGATCGCGTCTTACTTGGCGCGTGAACGTGACATCGCAAGGCCCCATTTCCGCGATACGCGGATCCGGGCTTCCGGACGGTGCTCTAGGTAAAACTTGTTCCCGATGTCGGCGGCGGAGCGGCGGCTTTGCGTTGTCGCCCTTCAAAGGGACCATCCGTCATCTCTGAGATCCGGTCAAGCGAACAGAAAGATACCGAACACCGCCAAAGCGGAGGTAATGCCGAGGCCAGTCAAACCGGCTGTCATGTATCCTGAAGCTGTACCCGTCTGCCCATGCCTGATCTCTGCGCTGGTGCCAATAACAGCAACCAAACCCGCAGCAAGCCAGCACGCAAGTGTGAACGCTCCAAGTAGCATCGCACAAAGTGGTGATCGTCAATCAAGTCAGCTTGTTAGAGCACCGGCACTCTGTGAGCGCCTGAATCATGCACGATCTGCGCGAAACGAAAGACCGCATCGTCAAACTGATCATTGAACCCGTGTATGAAGACGAGAACGCTACCGTCCGAGGTTTGGACGGCGATTGGTTCTATTTGGGGGATTTGACGACCGGCGACGCGTAATTGGCCAAAGTTCCTACGCGATCCTGACGACCACGGCGAATGACGATGCGCGCCTTTCGGCGATCGGCAGATGGCGTGCTGCGCGAGAACAGTGGATAGCATGGCTCGATCTGACCTGCCCGGAGGGCGAATTCCTCCAGTCATTGCCATTGCCGGTGGGAAGTTTCAAAGTCTCATCCGACTCGGACGGCCGCTGCAAGCCTTCTGAGGGTCGATCATTCACGACTGCTCTGCCATTGGGCAGGAACAACGCCAGTTAAGTATGGTTGGGCCTCTATTAAGGCCAATAGATCGGATTGCAAGATGACCGGCCCCATCCATCAAACTCCTGAACAGCAAAACACCGACACTGTACCGGAAGATACGCCCTTTGCCGCCGAAAACACCTGTCGCCGATGCAAGGGAACGGGCAAGGTCGACGGGAATAGATGCCCCGATTGCCAGGGAAGCGGCAAGGTCATCACGCCAGTCGGAGGCGCAGGTTGAACGAAGTCGGCATTACGAGCTCTCAGCCGCCGCCACTATTTCGTTCCCAGAACGAAGCACTGAGCTTCTTCGATGAGCTGCAGCCTGTGGTGCCCGCCGAAATGATTGGTCTCTGGCAAGGCCATGGCATCGCAACCGGACATCCCCTCGACGGAGTCCTCGAAAACCTCGGCTGGTACGGCAAGCGCGTCCATCCCGACCTTCGCGCCGATGCACTGCTCTTTCGGGCGGGGCCGGGGCGGCTCGCAGCCGTCGACCCGGCGCTGATCCCGCTCGAGCTGGCGTTGTGGCTGAGCCGCTTCGGCCGTACCCGGATTGCGCGGAACTGGTTCACCTATCTGCAGAGGGCCGTGCGGGCGCGAGCGCCTGTCTCCAGGCTCAAACCATTACCGTTTCGAGGCAAGACTAGTACGGCGATGATATATGATCGCCAGCCGATCATTGATCACTTCCGCCGGATCGACGACGAGATGGTCATTGGCGCCATGGTCGTTGAGGGCGACGGGCGTTTCTTTTTCTTTCTTCTCCGACGGGCCTCACCCGCGCCGGCGCGGGCATGATCGCGGGCAAACCGCCTCTTGAAGCGTCTGGTTACTCCTATAATGCCATTCTGAGGAGAAGACCGGTGGCGCATTGCAAGGAGGGAGAAAATGCCGCTCAATGATGTTACATGGACGCGTCGGGTGAGGAACCGGCTGCAGTGTCGCCTGTAGCGCACCTTCACAGGCGTCTATGATGCCTTCGATTTCCTGGAAAACGAATGGCCTCTGCGGCACGGTGAACGTCACGAGCGCGCGATAAAAGCCTGCCGCAGTGCGCTAAATGGCATCGCACCGGCCGTCATTGCGCCTTGGAAGACTCCGCCGCAGCCGCTCCGAGCCGCGAGCGGCCCCCATATAGGCGCTTCCATGGGATCGCCTTTTCCGAAGGCGTGCCTTCGGCAGCATCGCCCGAAACAGCAGCTGCCTCATCGTCGGCGATAATGTCGCGCGGCTGCTGACATACACCATGGGGCTTGGCGCCGCAGCAAATTGAGAACTTTCGGCAAAGGCAGATTTTTCGCGTCGTGCTCTTTGTTCCGCGGATTTGCGAGCAAGGAGGTCGATGTACCGCTGATCATCTCCTCGATTTGATCTCGCCTTCAACCCACTGCTCCACGAGGCCATTTACTCCACCATCGATCGGCATTCCGCGTCTTCGGGCGCGGGCGATAGCGCACTCCGCGATTGACATTCTTAATTGCACGCGCGTTCCTCGACTCACGTACGTTTCACTTGAACCGACGGCCTCTTGCCTCGTGGTGCTCGCCGGCATTCGAGGCTGTCCGGGTTAGAAGAAAAGGGCGCTCCCCTCGTGGTTTCAGGTTTCCGTTGGAGGTGGGTCGTCTTGTAATGGCGCCACCTGCTTCTTATCTCTCGAGCACCAGGGACGTTGCGAACGTCGACGATCTCGCGCGTGACCGCGCGAAGAAAAAATGCAGTGCGAGGGCCTGCTCCGCGAGACGAGAGTCCGCCAAGCTTATGACAAACCGTCCGAACGCCGGGTTCGCGAAAGGGCGCAGGCGATTGCTCGCCGGCGCAAGGCGCCCCGCAAGAAGATGCAGCGGGAAGGACTTCTGCCTGCCGCTAGCCGCAGGGCATCAGCTCGGTAGCTGCCGGCATAGTAGGGAAGGACACATGACGGACGAACTGCACAGCATTACGGTTTCCGACGAGCGGCTTGAAGATTGCCGAGATGTCGTTGAGCCAGACCTGCAGGACCTGATCCGCACGACGATTGGCTCGGGCTTTTCGGCCGAGGAGGTGCTGATCGCAATCACCGAACTCCTGGCAGAGGATTTTGCCGCGGTCCTCAAAGTTCCGAGCGTTCGTTGAGGCGAAGAACCCATGGCTTTTTCAGCGCAAGCAGATCTGTTCGGGATGCTGAACCGGCTCTACCGCCGGTTTCCGCTACAAACCCGATATAGTTCCCGAAGACGTTCAGTCGGGCCTCCTACATGAAATTTCGCAACTGCCGTTGAAACGGTTCGACTTCCATGGTTTCGAAGGCAAGCGGAGGGTCGTCTCCTACGGCTGGAAATACGACTTTGACACCGAGCAGGTTCGGCGCACCCAAGACATACCGCCATTTCTCCTGCCGATACGAGCCATAGCTGCAGCCTTTGCCGGTATAGCACCGGATCAACTGCAGCAGGCTCTCGTCGCCGCACCCGGCGCGCCGATCGGCTGGCATAAGGACAAGAAGGTTTTTGCCCGGGTTGTCGGCGTCTCGTTACTGTCGCCATGCACGTTCAGGCTAAGGCGCCGCGCGGGCGACAAATGGGAGCGCGCGTCGCATTGATCACCCGGCGGTCGTCTACTTGCTCGACTCCACGGCTCCTGGTCGGCAGCAACGGCGCGATAACCGCCCCATTCCTCCTCGGTCAGTTCGTGACGGCGCATGACAATCTCCTTTCGCGGAGATTGAATCACACAAGCCAGCGACATGAACCCCGTTATGGGGACACTGCCTAGTCGAAATCACCTATCCGTCCGGTCTGGAAAATGATGATCGGGTTGCCTTCCTCACCCACGGCAGGCTTTCCCTCTCTTTTCACGACAAGAGCACCCGCATGCGTCGTGGCGAGTGCTTTAGCTTCCTCGACGGCGCCGTGCTCGTCCTCGTCAACAACGGTCTCCCATACCTGGATCGCCTGCCCATTTTCGTCGAGATCGAAAGCAAAGATTGATATGGAAGTGAATGCTCCCGGCATTGAAGTCTCCGTGGGCTCGGACCGGTTCGTCTTTTCACTTGCGGTTTGAAAACTGCGGGGCTGGGACGCGCGAATTTGCGCCGGTTCTGCCGGTTTTCGGGTCGGCATCCGCCACGCTGTCGCCTGCCTCACGACTGCCGCCCATGTTGACCGGTGGCGCCCGCTGCTCGTCCACGTTGGTTTCGGGCATTTCGTCGTCCTGTGTATCCTCGTTCAAGGACTTCGGCGGGAGCTTGACAGAATCTGGGATTGATCTGGTCTTCATTGCAATTCTCCTTTGATCAGAAGAACTCGCAAACCAGAGCACGGTTCCGCGGTCATTTGTCCGCTTTTCAGTTGCTCTCACCTGCCGTGGAAGCCGGTTGGCCGGTCATCAGATTTATCCAAGTAAGTGACAGCCGCACGGTGTCCAGCGAAGGACGCCATGCCGACTGTCGAGGCCTTCGACGGCCCGCGGACCAGGACTACGGCTTTTGCACGCCGATCTAGTGCTCGCCGCCATTCGCACGGACAGCGGCTTTGTGAAGGGTGATTAGCGGGTCAAGAGGGGCTGCGTAGCGGTGCACCAGGTCCCAGCGTTCGACGGACCGGCGGTAAACCTGGGTACGCTGCCGGCTGCCTGAGCATTGGGATACAACTTGCTTCTCCGGTCACATAGCCCTCTCACGACACCTGATCTGCGAACTTTGACACAGAGGTCCAGGACCGAAGGCATCGGCGTAAATGGGAGAACCCTTTACCGTAGCGGCTGTCGCGAGCTTCTGCCTCAACCTCAGCGCTTTTGTCCATTGTCTAGAAGAGCGTATCATCGCGAGGCCGGGAACCATGTAGCGCTAATGATCGTTGAACGGCATCTTGGATGGCAGGTACCGATGACACGGAAGCAGATATTCACTTACGTTATGTTCGCCGTCGGATCCGGTGCAGCCGGATACCTTCTTTATCAGACCTTCAGCGAATATTCCGTCTGGGACATCATTGACTCCGTCGAGGCGATACCCGTTTCGAATCTCGCCATGGCCCTCGTTTTTGCCTTTGGTTCCTACGCCTGCCTTACGGGCTTCGACTGGACGGGCGTGGGCTACGTCAAACGCGACCTTTCATATTCAAAGATCGCTCTCGCCTCCTTCATTGCATTGTCCATAGGACAGAGCGTTGGTCTTTCGGGATTGAGCAGCGGTGCCCTCAGATATCGGTACTATGCCCACTGGGGTATGACCACTGAGGATGTGGCGAAGATCGTGCTCCTGTCGGGCGTCACCGTTGCCATTGGAATGGCAATGCTGTGCGGCATCGTGATGCTTCTTAATCCCCGTGACGCCGCTGGCGTGCTTGGTTTGAGAGAGGATGCCGTCAGGATGATCGGGATTTCCTGCCTAGGTTCAATCGTTGGATACCTTGCGCTTGCGGCTTTCCTGCGCGTGCCGCTAACGATCCGTGGCTGGACATTCCAGATGCCGAAATTGCGGATTGCTGTCGCGCAAGTCATCATCGGCACTATAAACTTTGCACTCGTTGCAGCGTGCTTGCGAGAGGTGATGGCTGCCAACGCTGATGTCAGTTACCTCAAGGCAGCGACCGCCTTCGTACTGGCAAACCTAGCCATAATGGTAACCCATGCGCCAGGCGGTCTGGGCGTGCTTGAGGCGACGGTGCGTCACGTGATGGGAGACCAGGCTTCGATCGGTTCACTCGTTGCGTTCAGGGTTGTCTATTTCTTCATCCCGTTCTTCATTGGACTGCCGTTATCGCTGATCGTCGAGGGGCTATTCCGTGCGCGGAAGTCAAGCGGTAACCCTTCATCGCCCGGTCCAGTCACTACAACTGCCTAGGCCGGACAGCCGAGGAAGGATTGGCTGGGACGCTTGCCCAGTGAAAGCGCCGCAAGGTGCGGAATGACCCATCATTGGCGAGAGCCGAAGTTGTCTTCGGGCTGCGACTGAGCTTTTGCGCTGGTGCCCCCTGTGGAAGGCTGTTTCTGTGAACCGATGCTTTTGGGATTTGTGAGCCGGCTGAGGCGAAGGACGACAGCCCTTTGCTGGCGGACAGGCGGCACGTACTCAACGGTTCCGAGCACGAACTGTCCGCAAGCGGACAGCATCCATTTGCGCCATGGCGCGTTACGTTTTCAAGGAGGACGCACCATGACTACGACCAATTCCGACCGGAGAAGAGTCAAAATGACGATTGCTGACAGGCTAGCTTTGTACGAACGGACGAACGAAGTAGCGCGTCAAACCATTGAGGAAGAGCGAAGAAAGCGGGAAGCTAAGACGGAGAGGCTCCGTTTGGCGAGACAACAAGCTGAGGAGCAGGAACGGCAACTTTAACAAAGACGACGAGCCTGGACTTGCCCATACCAGGGAGCCGACGGTTCGATCTTCGCTCCGTGCGGCGGCCAGAAGAAACTCGTCGTGACACCGGCAGGCCGGCCAAGCCGCATCTCGTTTTTCATTCCATCGGACGGAAAAAGCTCAAGCGTCCTCCATGGCCAACGCGAGGTGACCGGTCATGCTTTCGGTCCGGAGCGTCGGATTTCGATTGATTTTTTTGCAACCTTCCATCCGTCCCCTAAGTAGTGGCTAATGGAGATGTTGAATCTTGATAGTAGGACTTTGGGAACAGGAGACCAGCCGTGGCGTTCGGCTAGGCGATTAGGAGCTGACCGGCTGGAGAATACGCATTCTCGCTTTGGGCATGGAACTGATTTATTGAAGTTTCCTTGCGACTTCGCCCTACGATTAAGATAACAATCGCGAACGAATGACCCTTGCCGTTTCGACATTCCCTTGCACCACTCCGAAACGCTCTGGATCAGTGCCCATCACGATACACTGGAGGCACTCTCGACATGGCCGATGAACCCGATCTAAGTGGCAAGTCTGTTCTCGTCGTCGAGGATGATTACTTTATGGCGTCGGACTTCGCGTCCGCACTTCGAAGCGCAGGTGCTGAGGTGCTAGGGCCGTGTCCCTCAGAAGAGGCGACGCTTGCGATACTTGAAACAGCGGTTCCATCAGCGGCAATTCTGGATCTGAACCTTGGTGGCGGCGGTCCTCGATTCGAGATTGCCCTGCTTCTGCGGCAGAAAGGTATCCCTTTCATCTTTCTGACCGGGTATGATCCGGATGTCATCCCGGCGGACTTGCAGAACGTCGTTCGATTGCAGAAGCCGATCTCGCTTCGGCAGATCGTAAACGCGGTTAATGACCTGACCTAGGCACTGCTAGCTCACCCAGATCCTTCGGCTGGCGTGTCGATCGGCTGGAGGGGCAGACAGCAAACTTTATCTGCGTCAAAACATGCCCCAAAATTCACCGCGCAATGGACAGTTAGGGGTTCAGCGGGCCTCTTCGGCAGACCTTTCGTATTCCATCAGCCGCTGCCGGGGGATACACTCTCTTCGTCATTATCGGGAAGAGAGCCTGCGCCCGGGGTCTTGCTGCCGTCCTGCAGATGCTCCTGGGCGTGCGGACCGGCAGCCGGGATGTTATGCCCGTCAACTGGCTTCCTTCCCGTCTCTTCGATTGCTAGCTGCGCCTTCTTGTCTTTGTTCACCTTTGATACTCCTTGCTTGGCGAGGGGAAACCTCCGGGCCCTGTCAAAGTTCCGTAACCGTACCGCGCTGGTTGCTGAGAGTTTCGGATTGTGGCCCATCCAGCAATCGTTCTTCAGGCGCATCCCTGGCGAACCAAAACCTTCATGAAATGTTTCGATGCCCGTCTGTGGAACCACCAGGATCATTATCAGTCGCCCGCACCTGTCGAAGCTAAGGGATCACTCGATCCGTCAGCTATCGTACAGACGTAAGATGCACCTTGTGCGGCGTCCGTGCATTTTCGTACATTAGATATGTGGAATATGGAGGAGAACAAATGAGGAAGCAGACTGTCGTCTTCAATGGACAGGAGGTAGGTATCGCGGTGCCGCTTGATGATCGTATGAAATTCATTGCAGTCAAGTTTGACGTGATTGGCTTGGATAACGAAGTTTTTGATACCGTCAATGATATACGCTTGGCTATCGTCCGACATCTCGCGGCCGAGGAAAGCCTGCTATGAAGTGCCTGAGTGGCTGAGTAAGCCTTGCCCTTTCAGCCGGGATTGTTCCTGAGCAGGCGCCTCGCGTCTCCCGCCATTTCCGGTCGACACTAATCCCGCGTTGAGATCGAGAAGATCGCGATGGCGGCTGTGATCGAGAGTAGTCACAAGCGGCCGTCCTCCAACTGCGGCCGTCGGCTGTGCCTTTTAGAGAGGATATTGGGGTGGGAGTGAACATACAGTCCGTCTCGACGGTTCCAACAACAGACTAAAGTCCCAGTCTCGGAACTCCTTGCGAGGTCGCTCGTTTTCTCGCCGCGGCCAGGTAAGCCGCACGAGATAAAGGAGGTCTGAATATGTTCCATAAAGTTATCGTCGGCGCCGCAATGTCCGCTGCTCTGATGTCGGGCGTCGCTTTCGCCCAGTCGTCCACTGTGAATGGCGCAGCAGGTGGCGCCGTTACGGGCGCGATTGTCGGTGGTCCAGTCGGTGCTGCCGTTGGCGGTGTTGCAGGCGCGATCGTTGGTGCGGCGATCGATCCGCCGCCGCAGAAGGTTGTCACTTATGTTCGAGAAGCTCCGGCCCCGACAACGCGAGTCGTCGTCAGGGAGAGGATCGTCGTCGGCCATCCGCTACCGGAAACGGTGGTGGTGACGCCGGTTCCAGACAATCCCCAGTACTCCTATGCGATCGTGAACAACGAGCGCGTCATCGTCGAGCCATCCTCCCGGAAGGTGATCCAGGTCATCAATTGATGGTCCTACGGGCGCGGCGCGAGCCGCGTCCGTAGCTTCCTTCAGCACTCAGGAGACTCACGATGAAGACCCTCGCTTCGCTGGCGTTTGGAGTTGCTAGTTCCATCGGTCTGTGCATAGCCGTTACGTCTGTCGCTCAAGAGGTTATCGCCGAGACCGGGACCGAGAAGCTGGTAAATGTATCCTCGCCCGATCTCTGGACGAGCAAGCCCGTTCGTGTCGATACCGCCGTTCAAAACTACGAGCGCATTCCGGCAGCCTATTCGACTTATGCGAGCGACGCGCCTACGGCCCGGATTGCGGCAGACACTCCGCGAACTGGTTCGACGTCTCTCCCAGTTCCAGAAAAACCATTGCTGTCGGCAGAACACCTGAGCTTTTGTGCGTCACGGTATCGGTCCTACGATCCGGCCTCAAACACATACCGGGCTTACAGCGGATCAACGAAGACCTGCGCCTCGCCGTACGCGAACGAGAAATCAGGCGACGGCGAAGAACAAACGGCTAAGGCAGGAGCTGAAGTGTTGGATGCGACGGCGGCCGCGTGGTGCGCCGCACGCTACCAGTCCTATCGCGCATCCGACAACACGTATCAGCCTTACGATGGCCCACGCAGGACCTGCATTGCGCCTACCCGCCAGGAAATCGCGTCCGCCAGGTAGCGTCATCGCGGCGCAGGCTGCGGGCACGATCTTGTCGAAAGCGAGAGGTTCCAAGGGAAGGTGGCACGAGTGTGAGTGGTCTGGCTGTCCTCCGACTTGCGTGCTGACCTTGCTCTTGTCCTTCATAGGCGTTCTGCGGGCCTTTTTTCGGCTTCAGCGAGGCATGGCCGCTCGTCATCAGTACTGGGACTACGATTCATGACCTTTTTGATGGTCCTCGGACTGCAGAACTTGCAAAAGTCATGCAGGTCACGCTCGATCCGGCTGGTCCAACAAAGCCGGGACAGAGAAGTTGAATGAGCAGCAGCTTCGCGAGATGAGATGAGAGCTTGCTGAGCGGGTCGCATCCATAGGGCATGTTGCTGACGGCAAGGCCGAGGAGGAGCAACGAGGGTTAGCTTCAGATCGCAATTTTGAAGGTAGAAAGGCGATGATCACGGATTGCGTCGCCAGGGACGTAGACGATTGGATATCTTCCGCTTAGCGCGCGCGCATACAATACTCAGCCCGCCGAGGGATGCACCGGCGAGAATGCCCGATGCAGCATGCAATTCGTAAAGCTGCAGTGTGATCATGGCTTCGAGGACGAGCAGGGCGCACGCGGCAGCGACTACGGTTTCCTTCAACATCGAGACCTCCGGAAGATTGCCACGAAACGTTGTCGGGGCCGCGAAGTTCCCTGGGGCATCGACGAGGCCAGCGCTTTACTGTGTCCGGGGTGGCCTACACCGGTAGAGCAATACAGGGAACTTCCTGAATCGGCGTCCGTTTTGGTCGTATTACACCGAAAGGAGCTATTACAGTGTCAACAACATCCCGAGGACGGGCACAGGATCGCGCACGCGTCGCAGGCAGCCAGGACCACGAAGTGAACAATCTGGCGTAGAAGGAAGGTGTTTCCAAACAGACTGTCAAGACGGCGGTAAAGAAGGCTGGCAATTCGCGCAAAAAAGTTCAGGTTGAAGTCGACCATAGCTGATTGACAGCGGAAGGGGTTTAGCAACGTTGAAGCTTCACTGCACGGACGCGGCTCTCAGGTGGACTCGGGAGTCATTTGACCGATCGCCTCAGGGTGTTCGCGATACGTCCGTAGTGTCCGCCTTGGGACTGAAGTCCCAGTAAAGGAACCCTTGCACCAACAGGCGCGTTCTGATCGGCCGGGCAAAAGAGGTTCCAAATGAGCGACAACACCGCATCGAAACTATTCTCCAAGTTCGCGACTGCCATTGCCGGCTTTTCTGGAAAGCCGGTGACCTTCGTTCTCGCTGTCGTTTTGGTTCTGGTGTGGGCAGTTTCCGGCCCGTTCTTCGACTACAGCGAGACCTGGCAGCTCGTCATCAACACGAGCACAACGATCGTCACCTTCCTAATGGTCTTTGTCCTCCAGAACTCCCAGAACCGCGACGGCAAGGCCGTGCAGGCGAAGCTGGACGAGCTCATCCTGACATCTCAGGCCCAGAATAAGTTCGTGGGGATCGAGAAGCTCGATGAGCAGCAGCTGCGCGAGCTGAGCCAAAAGCTGGCCCAGAGGGCCGAGTGTGTCGACGAGGTTGCCGAGGACAAGGCAGGCAGACGCGAGCGCAAACCTGCGTGATGCCTCTATCTATGAGGGGGATTGATACGAGATACTCCTCGGTGACCGGTGTTATGTCCTGATCATCACGCGTGAGTTCCTGGGCGCATCGCTGATCTGAACACATACGACGCGACGCCTTGTGCTCTATCGCTGGGTACCAAGGCACTCGTCGTGTCCGTTGACGATCACCATTCACCGGTTGACGTTCCGTGTCATCACGTGGCGCGCGGCGGCCTCGGCTGGTATCGATCACGGCACCAGATGGGGTGAGAGATGCTATCGCTCGCCACGAGGTCATCGCATGCCATGCTGGAAGAAAGTCCGCTCCAGTCGTGGTTGAAACCGACAAAGGCGAGGCGTGTGTTGCAGCGAATAGGGGCGATATCGCCCAGGTCGGCAACGATGTCTACGAAGAAGATCTCGGGGTCGCGGGCCGAGTACTTGAGAATTTCTGCAGCGATAGTCGATACGCTTGTGCACACGCCCCGGTAAAAAGCTATTTCGCCGTTCTCGGCGAACTCAGCGAAGGCTGCTACCGCAACGTGAGCGGACAGAGGAGCCATTGTACCTGTTGGGCCGTCGAACCTTTGCCCATTGCCGCTTGCGACATGGGCATGACAACTACCACTGAACTGATAGAAGATTGCCTGCCTCGTGAAGTACTCGGCAATCCAGCGCCATTCGAACTCGACAGCGTTAGGGCGCCGGTAGTTGTCAATTTCAGCCAGAATCTCATTAAAAGCTCGCCTCGCCTTAGCCATCTGCTTCTCCTCAAAAACCGAAGCCAGACGGCTTGCGAAAGTTCCCGATGGCACGCGACAGTCAGCTGGATTTCCTGGTCAGATGACCAGGGGGCCTTGCAGTTTGGTGAAGCGTCCTTTGAGATGGGGGCTTCGAGGGCCGATTGATGGACCCGCGTCGTCCGGTTAAGACACCTCCACGACATGTCAAGCTCAAATGGAACAGTAAAGAGTGTGGCTTGTTAGGCGCCGTGGCTGTGCAAACCGTGATCGGCCATCTGCTGGAGGCTGAGATGAATCCCAAGAGTACATTAAGTATCGCTGGTCATCCTGTTCACCCAATGTTGGTGCCCTTTCCAATTGCCTTTTTCGTTGGAGCATTGCTCACAGACATTGTTCATACGCAGTCTGATGACCCTTTCTGGCCCTCTGCATCGAGTTGGCTCCTTGGCGCGGGTCTTATCTCAGCAATTTTAGCTGCGCTTTCTGGGCTAACAGATTTCCTTGGTGAGGCCCGCATTCGCTCTTTGCGAGCCGCCTGGTATCACATGCTGGGCAACGTCGCGCTCGTTGCCATTGAGGCATTCAATTTGTGGCGTCGCGTAGCAGACGGTTTGGATTTCGTAATTCCGATGGGCTTGGTGCTCTCCCTCGTGGCGACAGTTGTCCTACTTTTTAATGGGTGGAAGGGATGGGAGATGGTCTATCGGCATCGAGTTGGCATCAGCGACAAGTAGCAGCTTCGAGTGGCACGGCTGCGGCGCAAACGCTTTATCGCAGGGGCCAGGCTGTGCTTGCGAGAGGATGGCGAACCAAGACAGGACGGACAGAGCAAATGACATTCCCGACAATACGCATTTCCGGCATGGTAGCTGAAGATCAGCTTGATATGATCGAAAGCATCTGTTCTGAAATCGCTTCACAGCCATGGTTCCTAGACGATGAGGACCGCAAGCGGGAATTCGTCGGGCGCGTTGTTTTCATCTTCTCTCGTGGAATGGTCGAGCGTGAAAGGCTGAGGAGCTACGCGATGGTTCTCGCTAAAGCCCGCTATGAGCGATCAGATGGGTCCAAACAGCGCATCAACAATGTCATCAAATTCAACAGGCTTGTTCAGTAGACGATATCCGTTGAACCTGCCTGGAACACGCATCCGATCCCCAGTCGAAGCAAAGACAAATGGCGTTTCTCTGGCTGAAAGAGCATCAGCGATGAGGTAGGCATTTTCCGCACCCAGGCGGATATCCAGGAGCGCCGCATCCATACATTCAGTTGCAATAAGCTCCAGCGTCAATTTTACATTCGATACTGGCCCGACGATTGTGCTTCCGTGCGCTATGAATTCAGCACACAGCTCAGCATCGAGAAAGAAGTCATCCTCCACAACGAGAATAACTTTGCCGAGAAGCAGATTGTCCATACAGGCACCTGTAGGCATGGATGACATTGAAACTGTGCTCGTGCTGTTCTGTTCCTTTCGATCATGGCTGTTTACATCACAATTCATCGGCCATGGCTGTTATTGCCCAAGGTAGGACGGTGCTCTCATAGAAGCCCGCTCACTTTCGCCCGCGTTGACGATCAAGATTTCTTCCTCCCAGGAAAAGGAGGATAAAACAGATGAAGTTCGCTTTTGTAGCAACGAGGCTGGCTGTCATCCTTATCGCTGCGGATGCTGCATGTTCCTGCCAACCTTCGAAGCGCCCGAGCGGTCACCATATAGTCTTGCGCGGTCGGATCGCTTGCACGACTCCCTGGGAACAATCTGAGGTGTCTGCGGTTCTGCGCCACGCAAAGTGGAGGTAATGATGCCGCAACAGATTCCGCTGAACAGCAGCAACCGGTCTAAGGAAGTTGACCGTGACGATGATACTCGGGAGATTGTGACTGACCTCGCCTATCTTCGAACCGTGATGGTGAACGTGATCTTCTTCGGCCTCCCGAATGCAGGAGACCGCAACTGGGTCCTCATCGACACGGGCATTCTGGGCGCGAAGTCCGCGATCAAGATCGCCGCGGAAAAGAGATTCGGTGAGGGAGCCAGGCCAGCGGCGATCGTTCTAACACACGGACACTTTGATCATGTCGGCACTTTGGAAGGGCTCCTAGAAGAATGGAAGGATACACCTGTATACGCCCATCCACTGGAACAACCTTACCTGACAGGTCAGGCAGCCTATCCAGAGGGAGATCCGACTGTTGGTGGGGGATTGATGGCGAAGATGTCGGGTTTATTGCCTACTCATCCCATCGATGTCTCGGCTAACCTGCATACTCTGGCCGAAGATGGTTCACTTCCCGCAATGCCGGGATGGCGGTGGCTTCATACGCCTGGCCACTGCCCCGGCCACATTTCCCTATGGCGCGAAAGTGACCGCACCCTTATCGCGGGCGACGCCGTCATTACGACAGCGGCCGAATCCGCTTACGCGACAGCTTTTCAAACGCCGGAACTGCACGGCCCACCGAAGTATTTTACGATCGACTGGGAGCAGTCCCGCTCCTCCGTTAGAACGCTAGCAGCGCTCAGACCGGATCTCTTGATCGCTGGTCACGGACGCGCGATGTCTGGCGCCGAGATGACAAAGGCTCTTTCACTCTTGGCAGAAAATTTCGATCGCGTGGCAGTTCCTGAAGAAGGGCGTTACGTTTCCCATCCTGCTAAGGTAAGTGATGGCTCCGCTTACGTAGGGAAATAGGATGCCCGATGCTTAAGGGGGCATGCCGATTGCCGGCAGCCTGTCACCGTCCGTACTATCGCAGCCGGTTACCTAAATGGCGAACTACCGTTCATCCGAAGTCGCTCGGAACAATGGAACTCTTACGGTGTTTGCGATTTGCAGGAGGCGCTGATGGTTCGCTATTTTCTACATATCCGCGACGGAGAGAAACTTGAAAAAGACGCTGAAGGATCAGAGTTCGCATCTCTGGACCTTGCAATCGAGGAAGCTCGCATCGCCGCCCGCGAAATAATGGCTGAGAGAGTGCGGGCGGGCTACGAGCCGGACGGCCACTCATTTGAAATAACAACAGGTGAGGGCCAGATTGCTGCCACCGTGCCCTTTCGCTCAGCTTTGAAGCCTCTCGCCTGAATGCTGTTGTTCCGGGAGGGAGCTGCTTCCTAGAGCGTTCCGAAGAAAATGCGAAATGCACCTTGTGGCACACCGTTAGCGCGGCATGATGGGTCCACCTGTGGTACCGAACAGACGATCGTCCTGTAGAGAATGAAGGGCGTCGCTGAAGCTCGGGCGCCTGACACAAAGCATGTCCGCACCAGGATGAGGAGGAAAGGACAAGCTGACGCTCCCACCGTGGCCAGCGACGCGAACGCAGCGAGGAGCCGGTGTTGGCAGCTCAACTCGCCGCGTGCATCACCGTCGCCGTGTGTAGAGGTCGGCGCCAGTGATCCAGATCGCAGGTAAAGCGGCCGGCCCAGTTACAGCAGCACTGCTCGTCGTGAGCCGACCTGCGCCGGTCGTTTGGGGAACGGGCCCGGCGCAAGTCTATATCTGGTGGCTTTGGTCGACGGTTTCTATGTCTGCAAACGTACCATGTGAAGCGAACTTGCGCCCCCGCATCACAAAGACAGCGAGCAACGGCGCCCAACGAGATTTGCTGGAACTTCAAAAATCGTTCGGCCTGGGAGGCGGCGCTGGGTTCACTGACGCTTGCTCTAACCCGCGTCTTGGTTCGACATGATGTTCAATAAACGGACCAAGGTAGCGACTTGGAGCTGAGTTTATCAGGAGAAAAGGCTTGGCCCGTCATTGATCCCGCCTTGGTGCCTTTCTAGCCGTTAAAGCTATGCCCAGTAGTCAACCGTCTACGAGCACTGTTTCCATCAAGTGGCAACGGAAGCGCGTGCGAGCGATGGGTGCACCGCTGTCATGGCTCTTGCAAGTTTGCGTGGCGAGCAAAAGGAATTTGTCGATGTCGCACTTGAAACTGGGCACTTCGCCAAATGCGGAACTCGAATGGTAGATGCAGGTTCGGCTCCGGTAACCGATGGAGAACAGGCATGCAATGGCACTCACTTCTGACACATCTGGGAACCTGGACTGCTCGACCATGGGCTTTCCTGATCGTCGCGCTGTATACGAGCGGGTGGCTTCTCCACAGTCCTGAGACGCTGGAGTGGCATGGCGTTGCCACGCTTGCTACCTGGTCGATGACTTTATTTATACAGCGCGCGGAACACCGCGATACCCAGGCAATCCATGCCAAGCTCGACGAACTGCTTTGCGTGCAAGGTGAAGCGAGAAGTGACCTGACACGATTGGACGAGAAGGAGCCGGAGGAGATCGAGCGCTTTCGGGAGGTGGATAGGACAGAAGAGTAATTTTCTTTGGAAGCATAAGCGGCTTGGAGACGGGAATTGAGTGGTGGCAGAAACAAAATTTGCGCTGTCGCGTCGGCCATTCCAGCATCGCGCCCGATAGTTGCTCCCCAAAAAAAATGTTGAGCTGAGGCTCGTTGAACGCCGGTGGGAGTGGGTGGTCCGACGGGGCGCGTAGACCCAAAAAGTCAGCGCCCAAGCTAGTGCTTTGGGAGCATCATGGAACTCTAGAAGTCAATTTAGGTTTTGATAGGCCTGAGCATCAGCGTTGGTTCCGGCATGTAAGCTGCAACAGACTGCGGAGCATCCACAAAACATGACAAAAAATCCAAAACGAAGACCAAAGATTGGCTTTGACAGCGGTCCGGCCGGCGGTTGGGGCTCGGCTAAATCGGTCAGTGAAGTGTTGCTCAGAGAGCACGTGCCTCTCTCAGGCCCCACGCTACTTGCCGAGCAGAATAAGCCCGATGGCTACATGTGTGTAAGTTGCGCCTGGGCAAAGCCGGCAAAGACGCATCCCTTGGAATTCTGCGAGAACGGAGCGAAGGCTACAGCCTGGGAGGTGACAAGCCGCCGCGCCGATCGCGCCTTCTTCGAGGCCCATACACTGGCGGAGCTGGAAAGCTGGCGAGATCACGATCTTGAGGAGCAGGGCAGACTCACGCACCCCATGCGGTGGGATAGTGAAGGCGACAAGTACGTCCCGGTTGACTGGGAGGAGGCGTTTGAAGAAATAGGCCGCGAGTTGCGTGGAATATCCCCAAAACAGGCGGAATTTTACACTTCAGGCCGCGCCTCACTTGAGACGTCCTATATGTATCAGTTGATGGCCCGGATTTATGGCAGCAATAACCTGCCTGACTCTTCCAACATGTGTCACGAAAGCTCATCGGTCGGATTGCCCGAAAGCATCGGTGCGTCCGTTGGAACCGCAATCCTTTCCGATTTCCAGAACTGCGATTGCATCTTTTATATCGCGCAAAACGTGGGCACTTCATCGCCTCGGCTGCTGCACGATCTGCAGGATGCAGTGGACCGCGGCGTGAAGGTTGTAACGTTCAACCTTCTGAAAGAGCCTGGACTGGAGCGTTTCATTAATCCCCAGGCACCCAGCGAGATGCTGACGGGGAAGGAGACACCGATCTCCTCCAACTACTATCAGGTGAAGAGTGGCGGCGATATTGCCGCAATATTTGGCATTTCCAAAGCTTTGATCGAAGCCGATGACGCCTTGCATGCAGCGGGGATAACCAAAGTTTCTGGCTCTGATGCGGAACCTGACGATCCTTCGAACGCGGCGGCTATTGCGTTTGCGGCATCAATCGCAGCAGCCGACAAGAAACACGTTCTGGACCACGACTTCATCAGCACCCACACCGCGGGCTTTGAGGAATTTGCGGCTGCGGCGCGTCAGTATCAATGGGAGGATCTAGAACGGGTTTCCGGTCTTACCAGGCAGCAGATGATCGAGGCCGCCGGTATTTATGCGGCTTCCGACGCCGTTCTGATAGTATACGGCATGGGCCTGACCCAGCATCTGATGGGAGTCGAGAATGTTCACATGGTTGCAAACCTTGCCCTGCTGCGGGGGAACATAGGCAAGCCGGGTGCCAATATCTGTGCCGTGCGAGGCCATTCCAATGTCCAGGGACAAAGGACGGTCGGGATTACCGAAAAGCCCGGGCTGGTTCCCCTCGACAAGCTGAAGGAGCTTTACAAATTCGAGCCGCCCCGATGGGAGGGGCATACGACTGTGGATACCTGCAAGTCGATCATAGAAGGCGAGACAAAGGCGTTTATCAGCCTCGGCGGAAATTTCCTCCGCGCCGCGCCTGAAACCGGGGCGATGGAAGCGGCATGGCGTAAATTGCGGTTGACGGTACAGATAGCTACCAAGCTCAACCGCAGCCATGTCATCCATGGCGAGATCGCATATCTATTGCCTTGTCTGGGGCGCATCGAAATTGATGAACAGGCGAGCGGGCCTCAGGCGGTTTCAATGGAAAGTTCCATCGCACATTTTCATGGATCAAGGGGTAAGGCAAAACCCGCCAGTCCAGAGCTCCTTTCCGAACCGGCGATCGTGGCGGGCATAGCCAAGGCGACACTGACCCAAGGGGAGGTGCCATGGGATCAATGGGTCGGTGATTATGCGCTGATCCGTGAGGCGATCGAGCAAACCTATCCGGAAACGTTCAAGGATTTCAACAAGCGTCTGTTTCAGCCCGGAGGCATCCCGCGTCCACTGCCCGCCAGGGAGCGAAAATGGGTGACGCAGAGTGGCAAGGCCAACTTCCTGACGCCTCCGCGGCTTTTCCCGGAACTGCCGGAGGAGGCACACGCTGAAGGAGTACTCCATCTTTCTACTCTTCGCTCCAACGATCAGTTCAACACTACGATCTACGGCTATAGCGACCGGTTCCGTGGCATCGATGGCACGCGGCAAGTCGTGTTTATGAATGGAAAGGACATAGCAAGGCTTGGGTTTGCAGCGGGCGATGTCGTCGACCTTGTAACTGCCATGGAGTCTCAAAAACGACGGGAAGTTAAGGGCTTCCGGGTTGTTGAATATCAAATCCCCGAAGGATGTTGTGCAGCTTATTACCCGGAGACCAATCCGCTGTTCCCGCTGAGCCATCACAGCCCAAAGGCCAAGACACCATCCTACAAGCTCTTGCCCGTTCGCTTAACCCGGTCTGATAGAATGCCTTTCAATTGAAGGATGGAGCATGACACCGGGCACCACTCACACGTCTCCGATTGTGCTCCCATCAATCCTCCTGATCCTTGTGGCAACCACGGCAGGCGCCATCGCGTATTTCCGCGAGCCTCGACAGTATCGTGCTGATCCGCCAGTGTCCTCATCCCTAGAGGGGTTAAGGTTGATGCCGAATGGCATAG
This sequence comes from Rhizobium cauense, assembly GCF_019511525.1. Taxonomy (GTDB): domain Bacteria; phylum Pseudomonadota; class Alphaproteobacteria; order Rhizobiales; family Rhizobiaceae; genus Rhizobium; species Rhizobium cauense. The sequence goes on from NZ_JAEUAT010000023.1 coordinate 45,471, forward strand.
CTGGGACACCCCCTGATGTCTATTTCGCGCTCGGCAAACCCTTCGAGAAAACAGCCTTCGACCTGTCTCAGGGCAAGCGCCTCTATACCTGGTTCGGATGTGTCCAATGCCACGGAGAAGGTGAAGGTGGGAAGGGACCGTCATTTCTCGACGGGTGGTGGCTATATGGCCCATCGATGGTGTCTATCGTCGCATCCGTCCGGGATGGTCGGCCGCACGGAATGCCAGCGTTCAGAAGCAGGATGACGATTGACGAGATATGGCAGCTTTCCGGGTATGTGAAGGCAGTCGGTGCGTATTCGGCGAGCGTCAACGCGCCTGCGCGCAACGACGACCGACAGACGCGGCCAGCTGAGAACCGCGCGCCGGCTGCGTCCCTTTTCCGAGAGGATCCCGCAGTCGTTCATCCGAATCAGGGGCCTACTCCGTGAAGCGGCCTCTACTACTGCTACTTCCTCCCGTATTTTTGTGCGGCTGCGATGGCATCCAATCGGCGCTTGATCCTCATGGACAATCAGCCGTTCTCCTGAGGGATCTGATTATCGGCATCGTGATTGTCTGCACCATCGTGTGGCTGGCGGTAATGGCTACGCTTGTCTGGGCACTGCAGCGCCGACGAGATGTGCCTGAAACGGCAGAACGCCGTCTGCGTAATGCTGTCATCGCAGCCGTCGCAGGAACAGTTGTTATCATCACCGGACTGACAATCGCAAGTTTTTACACCACCCGTGGTTTAGGTCCGGAGCCTGATGTCGACCTGACGATCCGGGTGCGGGCGCAGCAATGGTGGTGGCAGTTCATCTATGAGGACAAGAACGCGGCAAAGGGGTTCCAGGCAGCGAACGAAATCCACATCCCGGTTGGCAAGACGATCCGGGTTCTTCTCGAAAGCACAGATGTGATTCATTCCTTCTGGGTGCCGAGCCTTGCGGGCAAGCAGGACCTTATTCCAGGGCGGGAAAACATACTTACTTTCCGCGCCGATAAACCAGGCGTCTACCGGGGCCAGTGCGCCGAATTTTGCGGGTTGCAACACAGCCATATGGCGTTCGTGGTAATTGCAGAGGATGAGCAGGCATACCGCCAATGGGAGGCCGCCCAGCGCGCACCCGCAAAAGAGCCCGACGAGGTTGACACTGTTGCGGGCAAACGGGCTTTCCTCGCCAAGCAGTGCAGCGCCTGCCACACGATCCGCGGGACGGAGGCAACCGGGACCTCGGGCCCTGACCTAACTCACGTCGGAAGCCGAGCGACGGTTGGTGCGGGTCTTCTCAACAACACCCGCGGTTCGCTTGCCGCCTGGATTGCCGATCCCCAGACGCTGAAGCCCGGGAACAACATGCCGCTCGTGCCTCTTTCGCCAGAAGAGCTCCGGCAGATTTCCGCCTATATGGAAAGCTTAAAGTGATGGCCGAACAGCACCTAACAGGGTTGAGAGACATTGAGCTGGACCAAGCGGGGCTGGATCGGGCGCTCGGCAGGACCTGGGGTTCAAACCATGGCTTCTGGGGTGCGATCGCCAACGTCGATCACAAGGTGATTGCCCGCCGCTATATAGTCACGGCTTTTGTCTTTCTGATGTTAGGGGGTGTTCTGGCACTTGCAATGCGGCTCCAGCTAGCGCAGCCGGAGGCCAGGTTTATTGGTCCGGACAGATATAACCAAATATTCACTATGCATGGCTCGAACATGATGTTCCTCTTTGCCGTGCCGGTAATGGAGGCGATGGCTGTCTACCTCGTGCCCCTGATGGTCGGCACGCGCAATATCGCGTTTCCACGGCTGAACGCTTTTTCCTACTGGGTCTTTTTGGCCGGAGGTATCTTGCTTTGGCTTTCGTTCCTGCTTGACGCCGCACCTGATGTCGGCTGGTTTGCCTATGTGCCGCTCGCGGGCCCGGAGTACGGAGCGGGCAAACGCGCCGATATATGGGCACAAATGATCACCTTCACGGAGCTTTCGGCGTTGGCGATCGCGGTGGAAATCGTGGTGACCGTCTTCACCCAAAGAGCGCCAGGAATGTCGCTCGACCGCATTCCGCTTTTGGTCTGGGCAATGGTCGTCATGGCGTTCCTGGTGATCATGGCCATGCCGGCAATCATGTTCGCAAGTTCGACCTTGATCATGGACCGACTCGTTGGAACTCATTTCTATAATCCAGCGGAGGGCGGCGACGCGCTGCTTTGGCAACACGTCTTCTGGTTCTTCGGCCATCCGGAAGTTTACATCATCTTCCTGCCCGCCGTCGGCATGGTCTCCACGATCCTGCCTACTTTTGTTCAGCGGCCGATTTTCGGCTATCTACCGCTTGTCATGGCCCTCATCGCAACGGGCGTGCTGTCCTTTGGACTATGGGTCCATCATATGTTCGTCGTCGGACTGCCACGGCTAGGAGAAAGCTTTTTTACGGCCTCCAGTATGGCGATCGCTGTTCCAGCCGGCATCCAGATCTTCTGCTGGCTGGCGACGCTCTGGGATGGACGACCAGTGTTCAAGGTACCCATGCTTTACATCCTCGGCTTCATCGTGACGTTCGTGATCGGCGGCCTGACGGGAGTGATGGTCGCCTCGGTGCCCTTCGATACCCAGGTCCACGACACTTATTTTGTCGTTGCGCATTTCCACTACGTCTTGATAGGGGGCGCAGTCTTTCCGTTGCTTGGGGCGATTTATTACTGGTTTCCCAAAATGACCGGGAGGATGATGAGCGAAACCTTGGGACGCTGGTCGTTCTGGTTGATCTTCCTAGGCTTTCACCTCACGTTCTTTCCGATGCATATCCTCGGGCTGCAGGGCATGCCGCGCCGCATCTATACCTATCAGCCGGAACTGCCTTGGAGCGGGCTTAACATGTTTGTCAGCCTGAGTTCGATCATGCTGGCTGCAGGGTTTTTAGTCTTTTTTGTAGACGCGATCCGCAGTTGCAGGATTGGGCCGAAGGCTGGAGAAAATCCGTGGAACGCACCGACGCTGGAATGGGCGACTACCTCACCGCCGCCACCATACAATTTCCGCTCGATCCCTGTGGTGGAGGACCGCAATCCGCTTTGGTCACAGAGGGGCGAACGTGCCATCGCATCAGGTTTGCGGACCGATCGCCGCGAACTTTTGGTGACCAGCGTAGTTGAAGCATTGCCGGTGGCGCGCGAGTCTTCGGCGCGAAGCTCGGTGTGGCCCTTCTGGGCGGCGATAGCCACCGCGGTCATGCTGATCTGGTCGATGTTTTCGGCCTGGGCGGTGATCTGGGGCTCGATCCCGATCGCACTCACTCTGATCGGCTGGTTCTGGCCGAAGGGAACACCGGAGGACGATTCATGAGAGAAAGGGTTGTTCTTGACGTTTCTCACCTGCCGCTTCATGCGACGGGTACAGCTAGCCCGACCTGGTGGGGTACCTGCGCCTTCATGCTGATTGAGGGCTCCGGCTTCGGCCTGGCGATTGCCGTCTACTTCTATCTCATGAGTCTTGCGCCCCGTTGGCCGGTAGATGCTCCTCCGCCGGACCTTTGGGCGGGAACCGTCGTGACTATGCTGTTGATCGTGAGCTTGGTTCCAAACATCCTCGTGTCACGTTGGGCGAAGCAGAAGGATTTGCGCCGGGTCCAGATCGGACTCGTCATCATGTCGGTGATGGGGGCCGTGCCGCTCGTATTTCGCGCCTACGAGTTTCCTGCCTTGCATGTCCTTTGGGACGACAGCGTCTATGGTTCGATCACCTGGACGATCCTAGGATTGCACACAACCCACATATTAACCGACTTGGTCGATACGCTGGTTTTGACCTGTTTGATGTTTTCACGGCACGGCGACAACCCCCGCCGATACGGTGATGTACAAGACAATTGCCTCTACTGGAATTTCGTCGTCGCAACCTGGCTGCCGATTTATGCCTGCCTCTACTGGGTGCCGCGCCTATGAGACCGGCCATTAACCAATTTGGCGGTTTGATCGTGGCGCCGGCCGCCTGGGCGGCGAACCTACAGCTCGGCCAAATCCTTCCCCATATCGACTGCGCGTCCGGCCTCACCTTGACGGCGGCAGCCAGCTTCGTCGCTGCGATCGTAGCCCTGATCGGCACCGTCGTATCTTGCCAGGCCTATGTCGTCTCGGTTTCTCGCAACTCATTGTTCGTTGCGGGTCTCGGTGCGCTTACGGGAGCAGCCTTTCTGTTCGCGCTTTTCCTCCAGGGAGCAGCAACACTGCTGCTGGACGCATGTCAACGTTGATGATCCTTCTCGTGGCGCTCATGAGTGCTGGCAGCGCGGCCGCGCATGGCGCGCTAGAGCACGGCGCTGCGCCGGAATGGACTTTCGATCCATGGATCGTCACGCCCATCGCTCTGGCGGGAGGGCTTTTCGCAATCGGACAAGCAAAACTCGCGGTGCGGTCGAAGGAAAGGACGATTGTCATCAGATCCGGCGCCGCCTATTGGGGCGGCTGGACCGTGCTCTTCGTCGCCTTGATGTCCCCACTGCATTTCCTTGGCGAACATCTCTTCACATTCCACATGATTGAGCATGAGCTTGTGATGGCGATCGCAGCGCCTCTGATCGTAGTGGCGCGTCCGATCGGCGTTTTGATATGGGGTTTGCCGAGGGCTGCACGCCACCTCGTCATGACCGTGGTGAAATCGCATCCGGTTGAGCGGACCTGGGATTTCCTGACCAAGGGAACGGTCGCGACATTGCTGCATGGGCTTGCAATATGGATCTGGCATGCTCCGGCCCTGTTTGACGCAACGGTAACCGTGGTGACACTACACCGGCTGCAGCATCTCAGTTTCTTTGTGACAGCAATCCTGTTTTGGTGGGCAATCGTCTGGAAGGTGGGGAGGGGGGCTGGCGCGTGGCACCTCTTCGTGACGATGATGCATACAAGTGTTCTGGGAGCCCTCATCACTCTTAGTCCTCGCGTCGCTTATGTCTCGCAAACCCAAGCCGCTCCTGACTGGGGGCTGACGCCGCTGGAGGATCAGCAGCTTGCCGGCATCGTCATGTGGGTACCGGGCGGGATCATCTATGCGGGGGCTGCCCTGGCTATGCTTGCGATATGGATTTCGACTGCGAGCCGAGGAGGAGCCTATGTACGCCGCCTCTAGAGTTTGGTGGATGGGGATAGTGATCCTGTTGATAGCTGCAGCAAGCGGGGTCGGCACCAGCATGGTTAAGGACAGGCAGCAGCGGGTTGCCGTGGCGAAGGCCATGACAGGTGGCAATTCGGAAATTGCTCCGCAGATCTTCCGAAAATACGGGTGTGCCGGCTGCCATACTATCCCCGGCGTCCACGGCGCAGACGGCAAGGTCGGAGGGCCCCTTACCGCCATGCGCCAACGGGTCTATGTGGGCGGGGTCTTGAACAACACACCGGATAACTTGGTCCGATGGATTGTTTCTCCACCGACATTTTCACCCAGAACCGCGATGCCAGTCACGGGCATATCGGAGGAGGAAGCCAGGAATCTTGCGGCCTTCCTCTACGCCCGATAGCTCACGGGTGGGGCGTGGGGCGGGGAGGCAGCGACTTTACGAAACGGGCAATGGCATCGCGATCGCTTTGCGGGAGCTCCGCGGTGTTCAAAACGACATCGGCCATCGAGGAGCCGACGCGGCCGTGAGCCGGTGTCTCACCGGTCTTCAAAACAGTGGCAATGTCACCTTGCGACCAATCGCCAATGCGTGCAGGAGTGATGTTCGGAACAAAGCCGGTCCCCTCGGGATCGACGCCGCCGGCAAATTTCGTGGCCGGCTTGATGGCGCCCATTATGTTCCGGCTGGAGTGGCATTCTGCACAATGACCCAGGGTCTCGCTAAGGTACGTGCCGCGATCAGCGCTACTTCTGGCTTCGGCCGCTCCCTCCTTGAAAAACAGTAGCTTCCAGAATCCGATGGCTGGGCGCAGTCGGAATGGAATCGCGAGATCATGTGGTGGCGGCTTGCCTGACACTTTCGGCAAAGTGAGCAGGTAGGCGTATAGGTCCTGAATGTCTTCGCGGCTCATTCCGGTGTAGCTGGTGTAGGGAAAGGCGGGATAGTAGTGTTGGCCCGCTGGAGAAACGCCTGCAACAAGGGCATTAGCGAGGTCAACCACTGACCACGAGCCGATGCCATCGACCGGATCGGAGGAAATGTTTGGTACCCGAAAGGTTCCGAAGGGCGAGGCAAGCGCCAGCCCTCCTCCAAGCTTCAAAGGGTCGGTCTGGCCGGGAGTGGCGTGACAGGAGGAGCAGTAGGCGGCCACGAACACGATGCGTCCCCGGTCAGCATTTCCGCTTGCCAAGATCGCATCCTCACTCGAAAAACGAGGTACCGCGGCGGTGAGGACCAGTAAGCCCAAGATGGCTGCTAGCGCGCCTATCGACATCAACCAAACGAAGAATGGGATCCTGAACTGCTTGCGGGCCAAAGTGGCGGTAACTTCAGCGGTCATAGCGATCTCGCCAATCCCCTTTTGTCGGTCAATAGATGCTCCCCGCGCGAGCAAAGAGAAGGCAGCCCCGCCTTTGCTTTGAAGAGCTCGATGCGGAACCCTTGCAAACCAAGCGCTATTGCAGACCATCGGCACTCTAGCGCTGCTCTGAACTCGACAACACGTACATCGGCGCCTTGCGCGCTTGCTCTGATTAATCGTTGGAGCTTCATTATTGGAGGCCCCTTACCGTGGCCAGACTATTACCCAGCCGTTGCGACCTTGGACGAGATTGGCCTAGCACAATCAACCGCTTGTCGAGCTGTAACTGCACAATGGATCAAGAGTTCCATCCGGACGATACATATCTGAGATGCAGGGGATTTCGGGCGGGAAGGAAAAACTCCAGCTCCGGGTTTCAAAGCATGAAACCAGGGTTGAGACCCGGTCGAGTCTGGAGCAAGGGGAAGATGCAAGGCAGGCTATGTCCAGTTCGACAGCAAGCCGTCAGCGAATTCTGCCTGGGAAGTGTAGCCCGACGTCCGAAAAGGGGGTCACGCTGCGTATCATGAGAAAGACCCCGCTGGCTGTGGAGGCGGGGCCTTTCTACAGGAATGGATGCCGGAGGGTTGGCATCCACTCAAAGAACAAGAGTGGAAGAGATTAGTTCCCGTTAGGGAGCAGATGGCACCCCTTGTCTCAGATCTCGGGTCGGCGTGTCTATCTAAGCCTATCGCGTTCGAGACAACTTAAAGACGCGCGCGCGTGATCATGTCAGGAACGTTCATGTCCTCGATCAATGCGCCTTCGCGATCAAAAAGGCACTTGGATCTTGAATATGGCCAATCTATTGTTGCGGCGAAAGCTTGATAGCATAGGCACCGTCGTTCATCGAATTGATGCACTCGACAAAGCTTGCGCAGTCCTTAGGCCTTCGTGCCAACCGTCAGATTGGCAAGAGCGATCTCGCCGTCTGTGATATAATGGTTCACTTTCGCCGGCATCAAGCGCGTGCCTGACCCGTGTAGTGAAACATCCCCAATTACGCGTGCTTCCGTCAGGTGACTGATGATGTAGTTGCGTTCGGCGTTGGTGTCTGGAGCGGTGGCATGGGTAATTTGAAACGTCAGCCAGGTCAATGATAGGCCGGTATCTCGCGTGCCCGCTCCAACCCACAGCACCGGCTGGCTGGCGGACGGCTTTTCGGTGTTCAACCAGAAGCTTGCATCGGTCATGTCGTCTTCGGAATGGGCGAGGCCAAGCGCCCAGAAGCGTATGTGGTGCCTTTTGCGAGGGCTGTTGTCGATAGGCTCCTGAAACCCAATGTCCTGGCGTCGGCCAAAGAGGTAGAAAGTACTGAATGGTGCGGTGGGGTAGGGGGAGTTCGTCAAAAACGCCCGTGCCATTCTCAGTGAGCTTGTAATACCGAGATCGTCAGCAGTTGACCAACCCGCTAGCGCGAAAGCCTGGCGAAGGTGTTCTAGGGTGCCGATCAGGACAAGGTTTACGGGATCGCCAGGCAGACCATCAGACGAGATGGTGTAACTTGGGATGATGCCACGGTGAAGAAGTTTCAGACCAAGGCGGACAACGTTCGGTAGAATGAAATAGGCAGCCAACCCATACGTAACACACACTGCAACTATCCACGGAAGCCTGTGGTCGGCGGTATCGAAAACAACGAACACTATGAGCCAAACGCTGAGTGCACCCAGCAGAAAAATCAGGCACCGCTGGAGTATCCGCTTCACCAATCTCATCGCAGTCCTCCGAGATTGGGGCAAGCGACACGCCTGCCTCAATAGGCCGACCTCCGGCGATGTAAACTATTCTCAGAGCATCGTTCTTGTCCAGCCATATGGCGGCGCGCACCCTGCGCCCTGGCATGAAGTTGACGTGCCAGCACATGGTGCTTGCATTCCCGTTCGCCACCGTACCAACTTCCCCGACCAGACTTTGGTCCGATTGCTGGCAGCCTCGCCCGCCTTAGAGTCTCACTATCCTTCACTCTCCTGGAAGGATAAGGGAGGCTACTCGGGCGGGGTTAGTCATTGTATCGGTGGCCTCCCAACTTCTACATCGGATTGAGCAGCAAGGCACGCGGAGTAGACGCGCCCGTGGGCCCAAGTGACGACAATTTCGCCTGGTTCGGGAATTGCGAGACTTCTGGCGTGTAACAGTCGAAGTTGCGTCCCGCTGCGCTCCGCCGCTCAGAAAACCGGGACGATGGCGAGAATTAGAGACCCGCTGGCTGGGTGGCCGCGTCACCTGGCATCTGATCCGTTCCAACTGGCCGAGGCGAAACAGTGCCGTCAGCGGCAGCAACACGCCAAACGGTATTTCCAGCATCATCGGCGACCAGCAAGGCGCCCGTTCCGTCTATGCCAACGCCGACTGGACGGCCCCGGGCCGCCTCGCCTTTGATGAAGTCGGTCAGAACATCCTGAGGCTTTCCAGACGGGCGGCCATTTTGGAAGGGAATAAAGATAACCTTGTACCCGTTAAAGGAATTGCGGTTCCAGCTGCCATGCTCTCCAACAAACGCCCCGTTGGCGAATGGAGCAGGTAGAGCGGAGTTCAGCGAAAATGTCAGACCAAGGGCCGCGACGTGGCTGGACAGCGCGTAATCGGGCTTCATCGCCTTCTCCACCATATCAGGCCGCTCTGGATGAACGCGAGCGTCCACATGATTGCCGTAGTAGCTCCAGGGCCACCCGTAAAATCCGCCGTCGGTAACTGATGTTGCGTAATCCGGCACGAGGTTTGGACCGAGTTCATCGCGCTCGTTGATAACTGCCCACAGAACGCCGCTTTCGGGATTGAAGGCCAGTCCGTTCGGATTGCGAAGCCCCGAGGCGAATAGACGGGACGCGCCCGACTGGCGATCCACCTGCCAGATGGCCGCGCGTCCCTTCTCCGCTTCCAAACCATTCTCGACGATATTGGAGTTTGAGCCGACCGATGCATATAAAAAACGCCCGTCAGGACTGAGCGCGAGGTCCTTGGTCCAATGGTGGTTGATGGGGCCGCCTGGAAGCGGAGCAAGTTCTTTGGGCGGAGCGGTAATTTCGGTTTGTCCAAGCGCATAGGGATAGGCGAGGATGGCGTCTGCTGCGGCAACGTAAAGCGTATCGTCAACCCAGGCTAGACCGAATGGGGAGTTCAGCTTCTTGAGCAGGTCGTGGCGCTCGTCTACCTCGCCATCGCGGTTGGTATCGCGCAGGAGCGTTATGATGTTGCTCTCCTTTTGCTCTCCACCACCTCCGTGTGCGATCGTCATGATCCAATCGCGAATGATGTCCTTCGGCCGGGACTGTGGCTCGCCTTTGGGAGCCCGAGATTGGACAACCAGCACGTCGCCGTTCGGTAGTGTATGGACGGTACGCGGATTGACGAGGTCCCTTGCGTAGGCAGTCACCTTCAAACCTTCGGCAGCGGTCGGAGTTTGGTCGTCTTTCCATCCGACAACCTCAGCGACTTTCAAGTCCGGCAGCAGCTCGGTTGTTGGTTCGGGTAGGACGGGATCAGGACCGACCTGCTGAGACGTATCGAAATCGTCGGCCGCTTGGTTGCATCCGGCAAGGGTCATCGTAAAAGCAAAAAGAATTGCGATTGAACGGGTCACCGATCCGGTCATGCTGCTGCCCTCCACTTCAGTACGCGCTGCGAGCGTGCTGCGAAAATGAGCGTGATGAGGCTCACAATGAAGGTCGCGGCTGAGAGTGCAAGTCCGTTCGGAACGACAGCTGTCCAGCCATCCCCTGCATGCACCAGGCTGTTGATGATAGCCAGCGCTATCATAACCAAGAAGCCCAAGATTTCAGCAAGCGAGGCTCGCAACAGGCGGGTCGATGGGCGCAGCAGATCGATGACGCCCGCGAGAAGGGCGACTATGCCGAAAACCACGCCGGCAAACAAAAGCCATGCCGAAAAATTCTGCCACATGAGGTTCCCGGTTTGCCAAAACGCAATGTCAGTTGCGAGTGCCAGGCCAAAGCTTACGAAGGGGATAGGAACAAACAGCCTTTGTAGCGGGTATCCGACGGAATAGGTCTCTGAGATCTGCATGGCTGTGTCCCGACGCAAGGATGTCTATTCGATCTTACGGATCAGAAGCCATTTTGTTCCAATGGGATATCTCAATTACGCGGGAGTGAGCTGTAATACCTTGCAAGCGCCAGAATATCATCGTTGCTCAAACTGGCTGCAGCTTTGGTCATGATCTCCTGATAAGGTCCGCCACCCCGGCTTCCCGTCTTGAAGAGACGCAACTGGTTTTCGATATAGGCCGACGGCTGTCCGGCGAGGCGCGGATAGGCTTTGTTCGCAGCCTTCGTGTCATGACAGGCAATACAGGCGGGGACGTTACGGCCGTTGTCTCTTCGCTCGGCAAGCAGCCTTCCTGCTTCAAGCGTTTGGGAGCGCGGAGCTGCAGTGACACCACTTGCGGCGAAGTATGCCGCCAGTCGACCACGATCTTCAGGCGACGTCAGCGACAATGCCGCCTGCATGATGCCACTTGGACGTTGTCCCCCTACGAACGCTTCAAGGCTATCGCGCAGGTAGGCTTCCGACTGTCCGTCCAGCGACGGGATGAGGCTATCGATATCGAGGCGATCTGACGAGTGACATCCCTTGCAAGCCAATAGGATCGCGTTGAACTGGGATGATTGAGAGGCCGCAAAGCCACTCAGTTTCCGGTAGAGGATGCTGTCCATTTGCGAATACTGCCGGATGAAAGCCACCATCGCCCAAACCTCATCCTCACGTTCGGGGGCTGGCCAGGCAGGCATGCCAGTATAGCGCACGCCATGTCGGACGATCTCGAAGAGTTGAGCATCGGTCCAGTCAGCCGCAATGTTTTTGAGGTCTGGTGGAGGCGGAAGCATGCGGGTTGCAGCGGCCGGACGGGGCATGACGGGGGACCCGTGACAGCCCGCGCAGCCTACCTCGTAGTGCCCAGCCGCCATCGGCAGCATGCCTGGCTTGAAGGGAGGAGATTGAATACCGAGTGCCGCTGTCCGCACAGACGAACGCATGACCTGGTGCAAGAACCAGTCGGTTATGCGCCAGTGACCGGTGCTGGCTCGAACATGCAGAAAACCCGAAAATGCGAAAAGCAGAGCAGCTGCGGCGAGCGCGGACAGTGCCACAAGAACCCGTTTCCAGTTCATTTTCATCGGCAGCGCTCCGAAGATTCGGGCTTCAGCACCTCCGCAAGTAGAAAGACCGCGCCGATCAGGTAGGCTGCCGCTCCGATCAGAAGCATGACAACGCCGGCGAGTTGCTGATCAACCGATCGGCTCAGTGGAATGCCAAGGCAGGTGATGTCGCCCGCGCCATAAAGGGGCCGAGGGGATAGCGTTAGCAACACGCCGAGCAGTGTCATGTGAATGGATGTGAAGAGAAGCCCGATGACGCCTGCCATGCGCTGCCCGCCTTCCTCAAGGGGCCGAAAGCATGTCAGCCACAAAATCATTCCGGCGCCAACGAAACTGATCTGTTCCACAAGCACGGCATCTGCGCGGGTTTCAGCCCATCGTCTTGCGGCAGGTAAATGCCAGAACCATACCACCAACAGTTCGAGCACTGAGGCGAGTAGCGGGCCTAGCCAGCTTGGTTTTATGGTGGAGCCGACTTGGCTGCGACTGATTGAGACCGCTAGGAATGGAGCGGCAATGGCAACGATCATCATATGCACAACCATATGGGCCAGGAGTGACCCGCTGCTCCAGGTCAAAGCAAGAAGCACGAGCGCGAAAAACAGGATGGTGAGACCCACGGTGAGGGACGTTGTTTTCATCGGGCACATACCTCGATGAACACAAGTGGAACTGACACGAAGATGACTGCAACGAAGCTAAGGCCGGACAGCAGCAGGGTTGCGAAGCCCTGGAAGAACAGGCGATCCTGCTGAGTTGATTGGTCATGCGGGGGATCGCCCGTACCAAACCCCCATTGCCGCCACGCGAGCCAAGCTGCGACAAGAATAGCGAGGAGGGCCCCAGCGGTGATGGCGGCAAGGCTCAGCCGAAGTGTCGCAAAGGAGAAGGTGGCCTGCCCTGCCTTGGCACAGTAAATTGCCGCTGCGGAATAACACGCAAGGAAATGCAAAGCCCAGACGACCGGTCCCGTAAACAAGGTCCAGAGGGTTTCGACCTGCTTGGGGATCAATCGCATCATCTCACCTCAGTCCCGGGAAGAGACCGAGCACACCGAAGGAGGTAAGCGCGGTGATTATGAGGAAGTGCCAGTATAGCACCACATTACGCAAGTCGGCATCGAATGCTGCTGTTAGACGACCGGCAAAGCTCCCGGCCAGGCAATAGAGTTGCATGATTATCGCGACACCGCCGTGCACGACCGTCCACAGCGCAAGGATCCAGACTATTGCCGGATAGACATGGGCAGTAGGATTCATGTTGTGCAGATAGGGCCCCATCAGGCCAGCGATACAAGCCGCGATTGTGGCGACCATGGAGAAAATCAGAGAAAGCCGTGCCAGCAGCAGTTTGTTCTTCGTGTTGGCTTGCCGGGCGAGCAGCATTGCGAGCCAGGCCAGAGCGAAGAGCGCGCCGGCCGAAAGAGGCCAACTGCGACCAGGGCCGGGCAGACCTGCGGTGAAGTCAACGTGGATGGTCCAGTAGAAAAAATAGCCGAACATCAGGCTGGCAAAGGCCGTGCCGTCTCCGGCCATCGTGATGAACATTGCCCACCAACCGACCGAAGAAGGACCGGATGCGTAAAGCGGCACCTGCTTTCCAAGCCCGATATCCCTCACGTTCTGCCGAGGAATTTTACCGGTACCCGTCCACAACCAGATGAGGATCGCAGCGAGCGTCACGATCGCGCAGACAATGGCTACCACCCACCAGTGAAATGTCAGCGCGATGAAAACGCCACCGAGGGACAATGCCGAGATGATCGTGAGATATGAGGTACCTCCGACCCTTAGACACTGCTGCGGCTCGGCATCGAGAACGGATGTAACAAGGGTCTCGCGCTCCCCGTTTTCAACATCAGCCAGGTAGAACCGTCCGCTCCTGATATCCTCGCTCAACCCTTTTTGATCCCAGAGCGGATAACGGCTATGGATGATGGGAATGGAGCGAACGCCCCAATTTTCCTCCGGCTCGCTGATCCATTCCAGCGTTCCGGCGTTCCAGGGATTCATCTTGTCTTTAGGCTGACGATGTTTTGGCCGCAGGATGTCGACGACGATGAGGCCGACGCCAGCCGCAAAGACAAAGGCACCGATCGTGGAGATCAGGTTCAAAAGGTCCCAGCCGACATCGGCGGGGTAGGTGAAGACACGTCGGGGCATGCCACGCAGGCCGGTCAAGTGCATCGGGAAAAAGGCAACATTGAAGCCGATAAACATGAGCCAGAATGAAATTCTACCCAATCTGTCGGACAGCTTCCGTGCATTGATCAACGGATAGTAATAGTAGATGCCTGCCGTCACAGGAAAGAGCATGCCGCCGATGAGCACATAATGCAGGTGTGCGACGATGAAGTAGGTGTCATGAGCTTGCCAGTCGAAGGGAACGAGCGCGACCATTACTCCTGTCAATCCACCGATGACGAAGATCGCCAGCCCTCCCGCGCCAAAGAGCATGGGCGTGGACAGGATAACCCGGCCGGCCAGCATGGTAGCAATGAAAACAAAGATTTGAACACCGGTGGGGATTGCAACGGCTTCGGAAGCGGCTGAGAAGAAGGCGAGCGAAATTTGGGGCATGCCGGTGGTAAACATGTGGTGGACCCACAGGCCAAAACTCAGGAAACCGGTCCCGACAGCAGCAAGCACAATCCAGGAGTAGCCAACGATGGGGTGCTGGGAGAATGTCGGCACAATCATTGCCATCAGTGCGATCGCAGGAAGGAAGATGATGTAGACTTCCGGATGTCCAAAGATCCAAAAGAGGTGCTGCCAGAGCAGGGGATCACCACCACGCTCTGCGTCAAAAAATGGCCAGTCAAACATCCGCTCCATCTCGAAGAGGATATCTCCGGCGATCAGAGGCGGAAAGGCAAAGAGGATCATGCCGGCGACGATCAGAAGATACCAGGCAAAGAGCGGCATCATGTTGACGCGCATGCCTGGTGCCCGACATTTCATGATGCCAACTATAAGCTCTACCGCTGCTGCGATCGAAGCGACCTCTATAAAGGAAAGGCCAAGCAACCAAATGTCGGAGCCGATGCCGGAGTATTCCTTGTCAGTTGCAAGAGGCGGATACATGAACCAGCCGGAATTCGGCGCTGCTCCGAAGAAAATTGAGCCGCAAACAAAGACGCCGCCAAGCGCGAAGCTCCAAAAACCGAAAGCCGAAAGCCGCGGAAAGGGTAGCTCGCGCGCTCCGAGCATGGAAGGCAGGAGGAAGATGGCAACAGCTTCAAAGATCGGCACGGCGAAAAGAAACATCATTACCGTGCCGTGCAGCGTAAAGGCCTGATTGAAGAAATCGGCAGTGAGGAAGTCGTTGTCGGGAAAAGCGAGTTGCAGACGGACCAAAAGGGCAAGGATCCCGGCAAACAACATGAAGGTGAATGCTGCCGATCCGTACCAAAGGCCAATCTGCGTGTTGTTGACAGAGGTCCAGTATCGCCACCCCTTCGGATTGGCCCAGACCCGACGCAGTTCCTCTTCTTGCTCGTCGAGGCTTTTTGCCGGCGGCGGCTCAATTGTCATTTGAGCCCTCCGAGGTAACGTGCCATGTCTTCGATATCGCCCGGCGGCAGCATGTCGAACGCGGGCATCTTTGCGCCAGGCTTCACCGACGCTGGCGAACGGATAAAACGCGCTATGTTTTCAGTACTATTGGCAAGAGATCCGGCGCCGATGGACTGACGAGAACCCACAAGTGTTAGGTCTGGTGCGGTTTGCCCTGCGATTTCTTGGCCTCGCAACGAATGGCACCCAAGGCACCCATGACGCTGGATCAAGTCTCGACCGTGATCGTCAGTTTCACCGTGGCCGCTTATCTGGCGACTGCGCCAGGCGGCGAATTCTTCATCTTCCATGACAATAACGGAGAGCGCCATATAGGCATGTGACGTGCCGCAAAATTCCGCGCATGGCGAGCGGAAGATGCCGGTTCGCGTCGGAACGAGGGTCAGGAAATTCGTCCTGCCCGGGATCATGTCCATCTTTCCGCCCAAACTCGGTATCCAGAACGAATGGATCACGTCGGTTGCCTTCAGAGAGAAAGCCGCAGGACGATTAACGGGCAGTCGAATTTCGTTAGCGGTCTCGAAGCCTGGCAGGCCATCCTTGCTCGGATAGCGAACACGCCACCAGAACTGTTCCCCGGTGATCTCAACAGCCCCGTTACTTTCCGGGACGGCAGTCCAGGGACGGATCGCAGGCATAAGCCAGACGGCATAGCCGAGTAAGCCCAGGAGCACGACGACGGGCAAAGCCACGCCACCCCAACCGATCAGAGCGCTTGCCTGTTCTGGCGCCCACACGGTTTCCCGATGGCGCGCCGCATGGAGGAACAGCGCGGCGACGCCCAACCAAATTGCGGCGCCGCCGATAACCATGACGATGAACAGACGATAGACCGCTTCTGCTTCCTTTCCGGCCGGTTCGAGAGCAGATTGTTGCCCGCCGCAGCCTGCGAGCATGAGCACGGCGAAGGGAAGAAGATGTCGTAGAATTGTCAGGTTCTTCCCTTTCGTGCCGGAAACATTCGATATGGAGCAGGGGGCCAGAGGGGGCAAGCTCCTCAGGTTGCACCTGAAGCTAGAACTCTCTCTTGACAGAATGGTTCGTCGGGAGAGAGCTAAAGGCGTGCCTCAGATAGCAGCGGCCAGGGTGCCGCCACGCCGGATCGGATGATTTTCCGGATAGGCGGCCGTGCAAACTCAGATTTCGGTTCGGGAATGGTGGGGGGCAAGCACCATCTAATCGTGCGCCGGCGGGTTGCGAAACGGAAGGACGCCCTGGTCGTTGCGTCCCTTATCTAGGCGAGCTTCGCCCAGCTTTTCGTCGCCGTACAATGCCAGCGAACCGAATTAAGCCCTGGAACTCAAACGCCGACGGTCGCTCTGCGCGCTCAGGCGGTCCGCATGAAGCGATCAAGGAGCCGCCTCGCTAGTCGTCGTCGATTGGACGCGCTTCTCGACACGAGCTTTCGCGGAGACACGCCGAGCAACGGCAGAGCACCATGCTTGCGGCGCCACCCCAAACGCGCCGATTGCTTAGGGAACGGCGCCCCCCGGCAACCAGCAGCGCGGGCCACTTCCTTCTCGCCCGCGACGGGAGAGCGCAACGCGGCCCGTTACATCTGGAGCTCTGTCGTTTGCTCGTTTATCTTTCCGCAGACTTCCTCGAACGGATCACGAATTGGCACTAGAGGCGAAGCACCGAGAAGGAGAAGGGCCTTCAGGTGCTGCCATCCGCCTTCTTCGCCCAAGACTGTCGCGTAGGATGTCATGACGGTGCGCTCCTCGGCATAGAGGCGCTTATACTCCGCAAAAT
Source organism: Rhizobium cauense (assembly GCF_019511525.1). Classification (GTDB taxonomy): domain Bacteria; phylum Pseudomonadota; class Alphaproteobacteria; order Rhizobiales; family Rhizobiaceae; genus Rhizobium; species Rhizobium cauense. Next base: position 62,364 of record NZ_JAEUAT010000023.1, read on the forward strand.
TCGAAAAGTTCTCATGATTGCTCTCAGACGGATGGAAAGTCTCGGCCGCGGCACCTTCGGCAAAAATAACTTCGTGGGTATTGAGCAGGACGGCATAGTACTCGATCGACGCGTCATCAGCCGGAACGACCGGCGCGATAGTCGTGCCGTTGACGAGATCCCTCACACGTATCAGAACGCCATTCAGGAACAGCGCATGGCCGGGCGAGAGGTAGAGATCGGAATGTGGCGTGCCCGCGCCCAACGCGTGACGTGCCACTCGGATCGGTACAACACCTTCGTGCCAACGCGCGCCGCTCTTCTTGAAGACTTGGAGACCGACCCACTTGATGGGGCGGCTGCTGCCGTCCGGGAGGATAACGCGATCTCCGACGCGCAAATCCTCGACAGCCTTTTCGCCGCAATCCGTGAGGATCGCCGTCCCGCGCTGAAAGCATTGCGCGCCACCGCCTGAATTGGAGCCGCCGCCTCCACCCGAACTACCGCCGCCGCCTGAACCGCCACTGCCGCCTGAGCCATTTCCGCCTCCACCTGAGTGACCCCGCCCCCAAAGCCGCCCTAGGGCGCTTGCTGGGGACTGTGAAGCTATTGTGGCCAAGGCGGCAACACCGGCAATGCGCGCTCCGGCGGCAGTGGCGACTCCGAGAAAATGTCTCCGTGCAGTGTTGCGTGGCAAATTTGGATCTTTAACGCTAGACAATATTACGCTCCTCTAATGAAAGGATGAGGCCATCCCCTTGATAAAGAATACGTTTCACGCCTTCGCTCGCCAGCCAGCTAAAAGGCGTAGCTGCGCCAAACTCAAGTTCGATAACCATCTCCTGAACCTCGCGGATCGCGGCTGCTTTGAGAATGACCTGACATTCGCCATCGGCGTACCGAAGGCGAGGATGGTGGTTGCGCCTTCAGTCGTAGATCTCAGTTTTTCGGATGACAGGAGTCAGTAACCCGTAGTCCGGCCAAGCTCCTGATAGAGAGATCGAAGGCATCGGCCCGGAGTTTGCAGCAGTTCTCTGACCTCTTTCACGCTCTAGTAGCACAGGAGAGTGTGCCGGTCTTGCGCCCTGAAACCCTCCTACGTTCCATGCCCGACGTGACAAAAGAAGCCCCGCTGTGGAAGCGGGGCAGTTGGGCTTAGTTGGGACGTGCACGAGCGGGGAACTCGACACCCAGATTCAACTTTGGCGCGGCCCATCAGTTCCGCCTAATATAAAAATTTTCGAGTCATCTCGACGAAAGCCAATCGGCCGCCATTTGATGATTCAGCCGTGTAAAGGAGGTTTGGAATGGACGTAGACCTTCCCGTTTTCATTAAGCCTCTCGACGTAGAATTGGATGGAACCGGGAAATACCGGCATGCCGATACCGTCCAGGACCTGGTAGGCATGCTCATGGGCGGGAAGTGGCCGAAACAGGATAGCACTTTCCACACCGCGCTCTGGCGTTCGATGGAAGCGATAGAGTGGTATGTTGACGCCGACACTGCCCGGCAAGCTTTTGTTGATGCCGCCCACAAGGCCGGCATGCACGTGCTGCCCGATGACGAGGTCGAGATGAAAAAAGCGAGCTAAAAAAAGAACCCCGCGGGCTAGGCGGGGCCACTGAAGAGTCAGGTGAACGTGCGCCCACCTAAGGGCGCAGATGAAGATTAACCAGCGACAAAAGCGGAATTAGGTAGCAATTGCCACCAGCCTATAGATGTGAGGAGAACACCCTGCCCACTCGTGCAATAGGTTAGGCTAGATCCCCCCAGCAACTGCCCGCTTCAGGCAAATCTGGTATCACTTCAGGCTCGGAAGTCGCTTTTCGATACCCGACCCCAGGGGCGCTAAGGTCATAGACCTCCAACGGAACGCCGGAAATGTCTATGGCCAAAATCCCTACGAGTTCTGGGGGCGCATTGCGCAGGTAGTTCTCTGCGTAATCAAGAGCAATAATAAGCTCGTCGCGGATCACTGCGGCAGTCCAATCAGAAGGTAGGCCGCGAACCGTCGTGTAGTCCTCATTCGTGACGGACAACGCTTTACGACGAATCTCATCGACGATACGCAGTGGCGAGAAGTAGGGAGGCTTACCTGCTGCGGCCATAATTACTGGCCCCAACGGGCACATGTAGTTTTCGATCATCAGCAGATCGACATAGTCCCGAGCTTTCGTCCGCGTAGACGCGGCAATCACCTTGTTCACTGCAAGATCGGACGGGTGTAGGCGCGATCCCCACTCATCATCCCTCACCAGTGGGAAGAAGCGTGTCCGGGTCTCGCTCATCCATTGAACAAGGGTGCGTTCTCCGTCGCGAATTACACTTGCCTCAACGCAACCGTAAACGTTGACTTCAATCGATACTTTGAAACCGTCAGCCTCTAATTTCGCGATATCAGTATCCGCCGAGACACCAATTTCCTCGTCGGTATCATGAAAGATGTCAATGTCATCGGACATCCGTGGCCAATCCATGTTCAAAACCAAGCCGCCAGCAACGTAACTGGTGTCAGACCTGTTTCCGGCGATGGAGGCCATGATTTCTTTCTGGATCCGCGTTAGTGCCATCAGCGCCCGTCTCCTAGCTGAACGACCATTCTTCGTCCCATCGCATAAGCCCTCGCATCGCCGCGCTCCATAAGGGCATTGGCGACAACTCGCACCTTCTGCGGTAGATCATTCAGCTTTTCGATGTCGATGTTATCGAAAACTCTTAGCCCATACCTCTCGGTCGCAATCCTGATAAATTCCGCAAGACGACTCTTTTCATCCCGATGCGCAGAGCGCAATTCAGCCGCTGCACTCACGATCTCATCTCTACGTGCTTTGGGAACGAGAACCTCCACCCTCACGAGATCAGACGCTCCTCCAGTCTTCCGGTACTTCTTGATGCGTTCTTTTGCAGACATGGTTACAACTCCTACATGCGGACAATATAGGCGTATCCCGGATACTCATCAAGTATCTATGTTTGTGGTGAAAAGCGCAAATTATCAGTCCGAGTTCACCAGCCTGAATCTATCACAACAAAACCCATCGACTCCTAGGTCCCGCGCCGGCATGGTCTGTGACGTTCTGAATCATACGAATACACGCTGATCCGAGAGTTTACCGCAACAGAGACAGGTGGCAGTTGCTGCCTAATTCTGGACAAAAGCCTGTTCAAGTTTTTATTTCGCTCTTTCTAATGTTGTGCATGCATGGCTAAATCCCTCCCTCTAGACCGCTCCTTGCCGATGACAAACCGCTTCGCTCCCGGCCGCGGAAACCGCGCGACCCTTCTCAGCCAAAGCTCCTCTTGGATCCGATGCCGGCTCGCATTGAGCCTTGCCTGGCGCTTCTCAAACCCAGTCCGCCAATTGGTCCTGAGTGGACCTACGAGGTGAAGTGGGATGGATACCGGGTCGCGGTTCACCTCAACAATGGCGATGTTCGGATTCTCACTCGCGGCGGTCATGACTGGACGCACCGCTTCCCCGGCATCGAAGACGCTGCCAAGCACCTCGGCGTAGGCACCGCCATCCTTGATGGTGAAGCTGTGGTGCTCGACGAGGAAGGCCGCCCGGACTTCGGAAGGCTGCAGAACTCGCTTGGCGGGCGAGGTGGCAAGCTTGCTGCGGGCAACGCGATCATGTTCGCTTTCGATCTCCTCTACTTTGACGGCCACGACATCCGTGAGACGCCGCTCACCGGTCGCAGGGTCTTCCTCGAGTCTCTCCTGAAGAATGAGGAGCGGGCAATTCGGCTGTCGGAAGAAGTGGATGGCGACGGCCGGGAGGTCTTCGCGGCGGCCTGCTCACGCGGTCTCGAAGGCATCATCGCGAAGCGCAAGGACAGCACATACCGCTCTGGTCGCCTCGGCGACTGGGTCAAGATCAAATGCATCCCGAGCGACAGTTTCATCGTCGTCGGCTATGAGCATTCGATGGTTGCGAGGGGAGGGATAGGCAGTCTACTCGTGGCAGCTCGCAGGGGAGACGATTGGGTCTATGTTGGTTCCGTCGGGACAGGCTTCAACCAGTCAAGTGCTGAATATCTCCGCAAGACGCTCGATAGGATCAAGCGAAAGACGCCGCCGGTGAAATACGAGGGCCGGCGCAAGAATGTAGTCTGGGTGCAGCCAACGCTTATCGCAGAGATCGAGTACCGGGCGTGGACACATGACGGAAAGCTGCGCCACGCATCGTATAAGGGGCTTCGTGAGACGCAGGACAACGCGATGGTCTTTCAGTTAAGCATGCAGCACTAGCACGCAGTGAATGCCTTCAGGCTCTTGCGTGTAAACCGGGCACAAGCGAAGGCGTGAACGCAAAACAAATGCCGCCAGATAACGGAGCCGGAAGATTTTTCAGACTGTAACGCACCGTACGAAGGCGGCAACTGTGCCCTTCCTGCTACAGCTTTTCGTCGAGGCGACGCTAATTACGGCTCGTCAATTTAGCAATCGCCTTGAGGTAACAGAAATGAAGATCACCCTTGCCGCCATTCTGCTGGCACTCGCCGGAACGACCGCATCAGCGGCTGACATTGTCCAGGACATTCCAGCTGCTCCGGTAGCCGCCGCCGCACCAAGCTTCACTTGGACGGGCGCCTACTTCGGTATCGATGGCGGTGCTGGCTTCCTGAATGGCGACTTCAGCGTGAGCGGCGTTGGCTCCGAGTCCGAAGACTTTAACGGTGGGCTCTTTGGTGCGTTCGCTGGCTACAATTTCCAGTTCGACAGCATTGTGGTCGGTATCGACGGCAATTTTGAGCACAACTGGAACGACAAGGATTTCCTGGGCGCGAGCATCGGCACCGACTGGTCCGGCGCCGTTCGCGGCCGAGTAGGCTACGCGTTTGACCACGCGCTGTTCTACGGTGCTGCAGGTTGGACCGCTACTCGCGGTTTCGTAGACGTTCCTGGTTTCGACAAGGAAACCGAGACCTTCAACGGCTACACCGTTGGAGCTGGCGTTGACTACTCCTTCACGAACAACATCTTCGTTCGCGGTGAGTACCGTTACAACGACTACGGCGACAAAGACATCCTCGGGGTGAACGTCGACCTTGATCAGCACGTCGTGAAGATCGGACTCGGTGTGAAGTTCTAAGAACCGGACTACCCAAAAACCGTTAGAAGCCCCGGAGCGCATCCGGGGCTTTTTGGTTTGCATGGTCCGTGCTTTCGTTTGACGTTCCCCAAGCATGAACCGATCGACCAGCGCCAGCCTCCTCAGTCAATCGTTGATCAGCGCAGCGACTTCTCGATACGGAGCTTTGCCATAGGTCTTTGGTCTGCGGTTCCAAGTCCCATGCATGACTGAACTTTACTCTATCACCACGGCGCTCAAATGTCCGGAACCCATTTCCAGAAAACTCCCTCACGTCGTGTGGGATAGTGTTTGAATTCACATTCAAAGCGGCGGCCGTAGACACGAGCGGCTTCAAGTGTCTCTTCGGCCGGCGGGTTCGCCCCACTGTCGGGCGCAAACCAGTCCTCCAGAAGGTCATCAGGAACATAGGTCCCAATCCTCAGCGGCAGCTGACGTAACACGTGGTCCATCTCTCTTGGGGGTGCCATCACCAAATCCTTTAGTCATCTGGCCCTCGCGCATGGTCCGTGAGCCAACCGGAGCAAATCCCATCGCCCCCTGACCGCGTCAACCCGGGACGAAATAGTGGTCCCGGGGATGTGAGGCGGATCATGCGCGTTTGTCGGCATGATGCCGGCCGCCGGCAGTCCTCGACGTTATTGACGTGATCAGCAGCGGGCGACGTTTGACCAACCTCTTTCCCTCACAAAATGTTCCGATGATCAGGAACCTCCCCCCTGTCCGCCGGTTAGCGACAAAGTGAATGATGGAGGCAGACCCTATGACATCGACAAGACACGACAGAACGAAGAAGCCAACCGATAAGGATCTGAAGGAAAATCCAGGAATCGGTCAGTCCGCTGGATTGAACTCCTCCGAAGACGCGGAGCTTGTCGAAGGCGACAACACCTTCGAAGGCGATACGGACAATAATGCCAATCCTCTCGGCGTCGATCCGCGCGATCGTCAGCGAGGCAATCGTTAGGAGATAACCATGGTTGGACAGAAGACACATGAGCAGCAGCAACGCATCATAAAGGGCGAAGAAAACACCAAGGGAGGTGATGCGAACTTTCCGGCGGAGGAAGACCTGAAAGCCTCAAAGAACTTGAGAGAGGCCAGAGCCAAAGGCGCTGACCTGACGTCGCCGGTAAAAGATCTCTCCGATCCTGACGATCGCAACATGGTGCGGGGACGCAATCAGGAAAGCCGTCGCTAGGTTCCGCCAAAGCCCCCGTGCAGAGGTACCCGCGGGGGCTTTAGAGCCCAGAGGGAAAGGTGTCCGGCACGGGCCCGCTGGTTGCCTGAGGCGAAATCGGTGTGATGGCGTGCGTCTCATCAAACCAGACATAAGCGTCAAATTGCTTTGACAGTTCGACATTGGCGTAATGACTGAGGCGCTCGGTTCCCGGCCTGTAAATCACACCAATGAAGCGCTCCAGCCGCTCATGGGCTAGCAGATTTGCTAGCTCCGCATGGCGAGCGAAATCGAGCAGAAAGCGTGTGCTACGAGAGAGATGGCAGCATCTTTCGACGCTCTCTTCGAGCGAGGGCCGGACTCGCTTGACCTCCATTTCTCCGTCCCAATCCGTTGCCGCAGCTACGGTTCCCACATGTGTACCGAAACCGATCAGTGCTACCTCGTCAGCAAACTTTTCGCGGCACAATTGACCGAGGCTGAGCTCTCCTCGCACTTTTCCCATTTCCGTGTGACGAGCGTCGCCGATGTGGGAATTATGCGCCCAAACCACAGCTTTGCTGTTCGGTCCGGCACGGTCGAGGAGGTGCTCGAGTGTTTCAAACATATGTCGGTCACGCAAATTCCATGCTTCCGCTCCGCCGTAGTACATAATCCGGTAGTATTTCTCTGCGGCAGTGACCAGCCGGGCATTCTGAGCTGCATCAAACAGTGTGTCATCGCGGCTCTCCTTGAGAGCGTGCCGGAGGAGCTCCCCGCATTGACGCGTGACTGCGTCCTCGCAGCTTCGATAGGCATCGGTCAATGTGGCGCGTCCATAAGTATGGGGTGCATTTTGCCAAGGTGTCAGACATCCGTAGCGTTCACGCGCGACGGCGGCAGCTTTAGGATCAGCCTTATCGAGATAGTCCAGTACCGCGGCAATCGAACCGCGCATGTTATAGATGTCCAGTCCGTAAAAGCCGGCCTGCTCATTAGCCGATGCCGTAGCATTGTGTTCTCTCAACCACGCGAGGAAGGCGAAGACGTCGGTGTTGCGCCACATCCAGCTTGGAAATCGTTGAAAGGGCGGGTTCTCCGTTTTTCTTTCATCCACGCGCACAAAGCGGTTCATCGCTGCCGCGTCGGGCCAGTCCGCCTCAACAGCGACGATTGAAAAACCGTGCCTCTCGACCAAACGTCGAGTGATGACGGCTCGCGCCTGATGAAATTCTGAGGTGCCGTGGCTGGCTTCCCCGAGAAGGACGACCCGACGGTTCGCGAACCGTGCGAATGGGTCGGCAAAGCGGGGATCTTCCGGTGCCGGAAGACTTTCGGCTGCCTGCCGAATAAGGTCCGGCAGGTGTCTTTCCAGATCTGCGTGCCGTGTATCGTCCTTCCATCCGTGCGCAACGACCAGTGGCACAAACGAGACGCCTCCCAGATCCTCCTCATCATAATGACCAGCGGCACGCCGGGTGATGCGGATCAAGCGTTGTGAGCGATCTTGTGGTCCGATCGGTATGATCAGGCGGCCGCCGATTTCCAGCTGCTCCTTGAGGGCGACCGGCACCGTCGGGCCGCCGGCCGATACCACGATCGCATCGAACGGTGCCTTATTCGCAAAGCCTTTCGTTCCGTCGCCAGATTGCACCTCGACATTGTGGCGCTCCAGCTTTGCGAGCCTTGCTGCCGCATTCGTGGCGAGCGTCTCATGTCGCTCAATCGCAAATACGTAGCGGGCAAGGTAACTAAGCACGGCGGCGGCGTAACCTGACCCCGCACCGACCTCCAACACATTGTCGTCGGGCTCGATCTGTGCGGCCTCGGCCATGCAGGCAACAATGTAGGGCTGTGAAATTGTTTGCCCCTCGGCAATGGGCAATGGAGAATCTTCGTAGGCAAACTCCTGAAACCCCTCTTCCACGAACACTTCTCGGGGCACAGCTTGCATGGCACTGAGGACGCGCGGATCGCTGATGCCGCGAGAGGCAAGTTGCCGCTCAACCATCTTGTATCGCGCATACTGGTAATCGATCATAGCCACCTCCACCAGGAGCGGCCAGCGCAACTGTGGCCGCCCGGTTCGCGGATCAGCGAGGCTGAAAGGAGGCCACTAGGCTCTCGCTGGAAGTTGGGATCACTTCTTTTCAGGATCGTGAGTGTGATGACTGTCGCGTTCTCCGCCGCCGCCTGAAACACGGCTTTGCTGCCGTTCATCGCTGTCGGCTGGCGGTTTATCGATTTTAAGTGGCTTCTTAGCATTTTCGTGAGAGGCGCCCGGTCCGCCCTGGCGGATGCTTGCGGGCGTCTTGGTGGAGGTGGACATGGGCTTCTCCTATCGGTCTTGCTGGAAACCCTGATGGGTTGTGTTCACTTTGGTGTTGGCTTCCTGACCCTGCTTGTCAGGATCGGGGGCTGATGCGGAACGATCCGCCTTATCAGTAGAGGGCTTCCTGTTATCACCAGTTCCCTTGTCACTACGGTTGCGCGGTGGCACCGGAGGTTGTTTTGCGGTCATCGTTTTGCTCCCTTGTCTTCCTGCCGGTTCGCAGCATGGTCATGATACTGTTCGGTCTGCACTGCTTTGCCATCGAGACCGCGGTCCTGGGAGTGTTGGGCCTTGTCCCGGTTGGAGAGAACCATGTTTTCGGGAAGGGTATCCTCGGGCAGGTCGGTCATAGCTCCGCTGCCTGCACCCTTACCCTGCGAGCCTGCTCCAATATGCTTCTTGTCTGCATTTGCCATTGAAAACTCCTTTGGGGCTGGTGGCCCGTCCATTCTTGGATGTTCACGCGGACGTTCATCGCGCAAGCAAGAAGCTTTCAGAACCTGAGGCGACCATTTTTGTTCCCCATTTGTGATGAGGTGGCATCTGACGTCGAAACAGTTCGCGAGAGGCAATACTGGGCAGGCTGCGTGGACCTTGGTCGCGGTCGGTAGCGTTAGCGGTTTCTTCTTAAAAAGAGGAAACTGCGTTGGACCCTGACCTCACGATCGCCGCCTTTGCCGCCACCGCGTCGTTTGTCATCCTTGTCGTTGCGATCAGTCGGGCTTAAGGCGCCTGAGCGCGGCCGGGTTTGTAAGCGAACGCAACCCTGTAGCCCGAATTCAAGCGTCTGCGAGACGCGGCCCTTGGAGTCAAATGCGCCACCTCCCGCCCGTCACACTTGTGGCTGCCAACGGATCAGTGCTTCGGCTTCACCTGCCGCGCCGGCATATTGAACCGGACAGGAGCATGCAACTGCTCCAGCGTGCTTGGGTTCAGGGTCAAGTCGACCCTGTGTGGAGGCATCACCTGGGCGTTTCGTAGCGCATTTGGCCGCGTTCGTTTGTTCAGCCTGCCAGACGCATCAGGTCTGGTTTCCGTGGGTCCAGTAGGAGCTTTGGCCATGTTTGCTTTCCTTTTTTGTGACTGCGACAGCCTATTTCAACCAAACTTGCAGGGTTCCCCTGGGTTCCCACAACGACAGGAGAAGGCCCGCGTACTCTCGCCGCGTCCATGATGGCATCCAGACTGCGCGTGAGGCATTTGGCACAACCCGCCGACTTTAACGATCTAACAGCCCGCGTCTGCGCCTTACGGGAGCCGCGGCCTGCGAGACGGGCGTTCGGCTGCTAGCGCAACAATCGCTGACTACCCGCTTCTCTGCACGCCCGAAGCTTTCTGCGGTGAAGGACCTTCATTGAGCGTACAAAATAAATGAGAATGCGGCTGTGGTGGGATTTCCTTTGAGTTGCCGTGGCAGTGTGGTGGTACCCGCTTTGGCCTGCACCGTGCTGGCGAGGCCAAGGGTACGGTTGGATCCAACCCTTAAGGACCGGACCTGGATCGGCGGGAGGCCCACAGAAAAATCAGGAACTGAAACGAGAACCCGCCATGGCAGGTGGCACGGCGATCACAAAGGTCCCACCTTGCAGTGCATTGGAGACGAAAGACCAGGCATTCTCCTATTGATGCAAGCTGCGTCAGGGAGTGCCGCCGTCGTCCGGAAAAGTTCAGTCGAAAATAACTTAGAACCGGCAAAGGCCGATTTACTGTAGAACCTTTAGCTCTTCTTCGCTGATCAGGATGAGAAAGTGATGGTCATCCAGACGTTGAACAACGTCACCCTCTGCCGTCAGGTAGTCGACCCTGTTCGCGCTGGGGTCTCCAAATCTGACGCGGTCGGTTCTCATCTGCTCAATGACGATGTGTACCTTCCCCGACCTGCCGGACACTGAAACCGTCTTGTCTCTTCATATAAGACCATTGGGAGGACCGCTCCTGTGCTTTGGATCAAGCATCGCTATAATCTTCTCTTTTGCTAATAGACCTATAGAAATGTTGAACGCGCGAAAAATCAAGGTGTGAGTTCCTTTGGCCGAGTACTTTACTTTCGCTTCAAAGTGGTTGCGACAAAAAGCGAGAAGCCCGCCGGGGTGTGGACGGGCTTCGTTCGACCATAACAGGAGTGTGCGATCCGCTTTGGATCGCGCCTATAACACCACAACCGACCATGGATGGCACGTACCCCTTTCGGAGTAGGGTAGCCAACCACCGGCTGCACCGTCACAAATAACTGCTGGCGACCTCGCGATCGCTTCAGATGCGTTCTCTTTGAGGCTCTACGACCTGGTGACCGCCTACGTTCGGACGGGCGCAACGCGTCTCGCCTCCATCTTCCCCCAAGGTAAGGTGAAGGACAGTGAAATGAATGTAGTGAAGGTAGTTTGTACCGCCCCTGTTGCTATTTGCGTCGGTTCCACCACTCTGACGCCGGTTTCCGCGGCGCCAATTCGAGCGGTTCACACTATCACGCACGATAGCGGCGTCGTGCAGGTTCGTGATGATCACCGCCGCCCATACTACTACAACGGGCGCTATCGACACGATCGTCACAACCGGGGACACGACCGAGACCGATATTCCCAATCAGCGCCACCACGATCGACGCGGATACTATCGGGGATACCGGGGCTAACGGGACCATCACCCGGGATACCGGCGCTACAGTGATGGCTATTGGTATCCGGCTGCGGCTTTCGCACTGGGCGCCATCATCGGCGGCTCGATCAACCGGTAACGCCTTACGAGCGGAATTTTTCAATGCTCTCGTCCGGGGACGCTTAAGGAACGAAGCGAACATAGGCGTGGCGGAAAGGTCGCCCCGTTCGACAATCATGCCAGCGCGGCGGGTCGGGCCGAGGCCGCCGCTCTCGCGACGGCCTGGCCGTGGAAGGACTGCTCCAGGCCGCGGGGTAAGGCCGGCCTGAAACGGCCTTCTCACAGAGGTGTGATGCGCGCCTTTCCAGCGTAGGTCTTTGCGGGCCGAAGCGTTAGAGCTTCGTTCGCATTAGAAACCATATTCAATTGATGGATGATTGAGTTGGCAAAACCGCCTGGTCGTAAGGTCATCGATGACGGTATATGCTCTGCCTTAGTAGGACATCTATACCAGCTTGAGGAGGCGAAGCTTCAGGTGCCGAAACGACCACTAATTTTGACGTCCGGCAGCACGTGTACGCGTGTTGAGGGAATGCGCTGAAGCTTCGCCTCATCGCACTGAACAAGAGCCTTTCCCAAAAGTTCCACGTCGCAAAGATTTTTTTCAGGTCGGATCTGAGGGATGGTTTCGGCTAGGTGCCAGCTGTCGTCGGCCAACTCATGCGGCGTTGGTCGTCTCATCACAGAGGATTTTTCTGATAGCATCTGGCGAGCGTGTCTGCCCGTCGCGTATATGACGATCCGCTCTTACTTCGGAAAAAACCCAGTAACGTCGGTGTCTTGCGTGATCAGCCAGCGAATAAAACTAAGGTCGCGCGGCACGGCGACATGGGCAAACGAAATCGCACCGACGAGCAATCCTGCGCATAATGAGCAGAAAAGTGCCCCGCGACATGCGGGGCCAAGGTGGGACTTAGTCAGGACGCGAGCAGTGCTCGCACCCACAAACTCTCCTGTGGCAGCTCTGTTCCCAAAATGGCACGAGATCACGAGCTCTCGATGATGATATATGTACCTCGGCGCGGTACCCGGGTCCGACGCCTACGTAGGCTAAGGATGCCAGCCGTGAAGTGGTATCACGTTCATGTATCGACGCGCTATTCGGCGAGGGGGCCCGGGTGAACAGCGAACTCAGTGCCTCTTCCCCCTGATGGAGCGTCAGGCGTGGAGGCCTGCTTCAGGCTATCTATACGGCGGCGGAAGGTTGGTGGTACCGCGACACTAAAGGTGACGACGAACAACTGAGGCAGATTAGGACACCGGCCCTCTCGCCGACGCGCGACACGAGAGGCGGCCAGCCGGCTGTGATCTGCGGCTTAGGCGGCTCACCGCATCTTGGTAGTACCCCGGCGTGCCCACCCATTTAGGCGAAGTGTGCTTGGCTGATCGGTTTCCTAAGAGTGGCGCTGCACGACATGGAGGCACCAGTTTCGTGCGGAAATACCCCCCTGAAAAAAATCAAAAATCTTCACAAACACTCTTGCGGTTTATCCGCGAACCGCATAGATGACTGCCACCGACGCGACGGACCGGAACGGGCCGATCTCGCGAGGGCGATTAGCTCAGTTGGTAGAGCGCCTCGTTTACACCGAGGATGTCGGGAGTTCGAGTCTCTCATCGCCCACCATTTATCCCAATTTATCATCAGGTAGAAGTTTACCCGGGGCATCGTTGTCGGTCGAAACAATAGCACCAATCAGCTTTCCGTTGATCGTTGAGCCGGGACGAGGGACGGGAGAACGCTGACCTGCGTGCGGGGGACCGAGCTCCAGACGCATCGGGACTGAGAACAAAGTCCGGCGCAAGGCGTCTGTTCGACCTGCTTCCGGGTGTTCACGCTCCTCTGCTTTGGAGGCGGTGCGGAGAGAGACGAATTGATCCGCAAACGAGAGTGGCTGCGCCTCGCGCGTTGTCGATGTCGTAACGGAGTTGTCAGACCCCGAGGATGTTGTCGACTTCGATGGGCACCGTCGTGCGAGCTATGGGCCTAGTGCGACCCCCTGTTACCTGATCCGGCCCGACGGTTATGTAGGCCTCATTGCCGATACGGTAGATGCCGTCCCCTCCTGGTTCGACGAAGCCTTCTCGATATGGGAGGTGCTGCGGTCGCGCGGCCGACCTGAGGACGAGTGACAATCCCGCCTGCTTGTAACCGGCGGCCATCAGAATTTTCACGCGATCTGCCGCGACTTGGACAGATCGGTCCCTATATTCGAATGCGCAATGGAAAAGACGTTCGTTACAGCGCGGGAAGATCGGCCGGGAGAGGCGTGGCTATCCCGGTTTATTTCCGGGCGGGATGAAGCCGAGAAATGGTATTTCGGGCGAGCCAAATCACACACCCCAACGGCCTTGGAGTGTCGCAACGCCCTGCTCCAACATATGCCCGAACTAATACCTCACTATGACAGGGCATGTGCTCTTGTTGGAGACGATGAGGTGGCGCACCGAATGTTGAGCCACTACAGGCCCGCACCTGAACGTTTTGGGTGCAGCCAGGCGGTCTGGCTAGGCAAAGAGGGACCGGCGCTGGTCCGCAATTTCGACTATCTTCCCGCCATCGTTTCGGACCGCTTTGAGATGTCGGCTTGGTCGAATGTGCGGGTGATCGCCAAGGCGCAGCGCCCTTGGGGTGGATGCGTGGACGGTATGAATGAAGAGGGATTGGTCGTCAGTGTGACCCTCGGCGGAAGTCGCGCCCAGAGCGAAGGCTTCTCGATTATCCTTATAGTTCGCTACATCCTGGAAACCTGTCGAAAGCTGAACGAGGCGGTGCAGGCGCTATGCAGAATACCGGTGGCGCTTCCGCAGAATGTGACCGTGCTTGATCGATCAGGGGCTTACGCCACATTGTTTTTGGGACCAGACCAGAGACCAATCATTACGCGCCTGAAGGCATGCACAAACCATCAGCGGACGGACAGGCCTTCGTCCTCTTCGTTGGCTAGGCAGCTCGCTCTCCTGCAAGCGCTGGGAGATCGGTCCATGTCATTGTCAGAACTGACCGAGCTTTTCCTTCGCTCGCCTTTGTATTCCAGGAGCAAAACCTACCCAACCCTTTACACCGCCATATACCGACCCCTGGAAGGACGCGTAGACTATGTCTGGCCGGGCAAGCGCTGGTCTCGAGGATTTATGGATTTTCGAGAGGGCGAGTACACACACGACTTTGGATAAGGGTGGGCTTTGGGCAAAGCGGTCGTCGAATCCTAACGCCTCATACGCTAACAACCATCGATCGGCGCCACGGATTGCTTGGTGCGGGCGAGTTCGTGATCAGTGACCCCATTGAGGATCGGATCGCTAAGAAACTTACGGTTCCATCCAGCGGCAAGATCCCGCCACAACACCTTTCGCGGGGCGGCGGCCGGATCCAAGGTCTCCTTGTGTCCTTAAATCTCAGGAATTATGTAGCAAATACCACCAACCGATAACGATGCGGCGTTGGCAGCTTGCTGAAGGCGCGCACGAAGCGGAACAAAACCACAATCAGTCCGCTCGAGGTCCAGGTCACGGTCTCGACGACCATCGAACGAGGGTGTGTTAAACGTCCTGGAAGGCGCGAGATTAGAACGGACGCTGCGGCCGAACTCCGCTTGGGCCGGCGGGCTGTCGAAGGGGGACAAAAATCGAGATCACTCACTGAGGGACGAGACAATGGACGAAGATCATACGAAACGCATGATCCTTGAATTCCTGAGGAAGCACACCCTGGCGGTCATCGCGACGTGCCACCGCAACGGAATCCCGGAGGCGGCGACGATCGACCTCTCTGTGCGGGACAATCTTGAGATCGTGTTCAGCACCTTCACGCACACGCGAAAATTCGACAATCTCGCGGAGCGCCCCGGCGTCGCCTTCGTTGTCGGATGGGACGACAACATCACCGTTCAATACGAGGGTGAGGCAACAAGGGTTCCCGCCGCGGATATCGAACAATACCTGGAAGCCTATCTCACCAGCCTCCCGTCCGCGAGGGAGTTTATCGAGAGAGGGGCCGTGATGTTCAAAGCGACGCCGCGGTGGATTCGATATTCGGATTTCAACAAGGAGCCTCCCGAACTGATCGAGATTCAATTCTGACAGATGCAACGGCTTCGGGTCGCCGTCCGAGGGCGTGGGCCGCGCGCATTGCCACACTTCAGCCCGGGAACGCTGCACCGCTGTCGCGCGGTGCGGTACCGCTTGCGTCTCTGGGCGACGAAGCGGTCGTTGGTGGCATTTGCTACATAATTCCGTAAATCTCCAAGGCCGGCGAAGCCTCCAGGATCGAGATCGGCCCTCGGGTTCCGATCACCCGCTCGAACCGCAGTCCGGCTGCTTTGAACAGCTCCGCATACTGCGTCTCCGTCCTCTCCAGGCCGCCGGTGACAGCGAGCATGATGACATCAATTCCCTTGATCTGGCTCGGCTCGTCGCCCGCGGGCACGAGCGTCTCTAACACGAGAACCTTTCCATTCGCCGGCATAGCCTCGCGGCAACGTCGCAGGATCAACTCGGCGTTCTGATCATTCCAGTCATGGATGACCTTTTTGATCACGTAAACGTCGCCAATTGGGACGCTCTCGAAGAAGTTTCCGGCGATGAAGTCGGTGCGCGGCAAATCGCCGCCTGCTCCCTGACGTGCCGCAGCGACTCCAGACGGCAGGTCGAAGAGGACACCGCTCAAGTGAGGATTGCGCGCCAGGATCGCCGAAAGAAGCTGTCCGTGCCCGCCGCCAACGTCAACGACCCGTGTGTAGGGGGCAAAGTCATAGGCATCGGCAACCGCCTCGTTGCTGCCTTGGCTCAGGGCGACCATGGCGCGCTGAAACAATGCGGCCTGCTCCGGGTGGTCAGATAGCCAATCAAATCTTGGACTTCCGAACACTTTGTCGAAGGCAGGCTTGCCTGTGCGGACGGAATGCAGGAGCTGTTCGAAAGCAATATAGGCCTCGGTGTTGATCATCCGGACGAAGTCTTGGGGACCGGGACGATCTGAGCGAAGCGCTGCACCCATTTCCGTCAAGGCGAAGGTGCGAGGCAGGACTTCGGTGAATACCCCTTCCGGGGCCAGAAGCCGCATGACCCGATAGAGCGCTCCGGCGTCTACCATCGCGGCAGCTGCCAACTTCTCCACAGACTGCTCACCGTCGATCAGAAGATCTGGAATGCCGAGTTCGATCACAACCCGCAACGCCTGTGACACGGCAAATCCGAGCCCCAATCTTATGATTTGCTGCGATGGATTGGCCATGGCCTCCCCCTTGGTTCAGGTGGAAGCTTATTAGAGGAACGACGGGAAGCCAAGGAGACTTACGAGAAGCAGGTTGCCGGCCACACGGCGGCGATAATTCTTCGTCTATTGTCGAACGCGGAGTGAGCATCTCGACTTGAAACCAGATTATTCGATTGAACCCGATTGAACATGCGGCCGTTCTGGGCCAGGCGATGTTCTAGTCGCAATCACGTTCGGAACGACGCCCTGTAGTCGCGAGGTGTCATTCCCCGGATAGACCGGAATTGGCGGTTGAAATTGGCAAGACTGTCATAGCCGACATCCGACGCAATGCGCGCGATGGGTTGGCTGGTTCCGGACAGCCTTGCGCAGGCCTCCCCAATACGAAGCGCGGTCACGTAGGCCGACACCGTCGTGTTCGTGTGCTTGGCGAACGTCCGGTGCAATCCGGATTCGCTTAAAGCGGCGATCTCCGCAAGTTTGTTCAGCCGTATCGTGCTCGCATAATTCTGGTGCAGGTATTGGAGTACTCTGTCGATGCGTGATCGGCTCTCCGTCGTCAATGGTGGCGCGGCGGAGGCGAGCTGCTGGACCTCCCTTTGCCCGGCCAGTTCGAGTAGAATTTCCAAAGCGGACATCAAAAGGACGCTCGGCCTGGAGGTGATCGCCAGTTCGAAGCGCCCAGCGAGGGATCGCCCAACCTCGGGACTAAAGGACAAGCCTGATGCCGCCCGAGTAAACAGTCTTTGGATTGGAGCGAACTCCACGGCGTTGCCGATGAAAGTGTCGATCCACGCCTGCCGGAACCAGAGCACCAGAGCAATGTGTGGCTGCTCCTCATCAATTTTCGATCGAGAGGACCAGGTGTGGGGGAGATTGGGGCCGACGAGCACGAGGTCACCATGGGCATACTCGCCAACATGGTCCCCGATAAACCGCTGCCCTTGGGAGTTTAGCGTCAGGGTTAGCTCATACTCGGGATGATGATGCCACGCGAAGGGTATACCGGCCTCAAGGCGGCGGTTGAGGGTCGAGAGCGAGGAGTCTGGCGATGTCGGCAGCTTCTCCAGATATGGTCTGTGCACGCGCAGTCTCCTTAACAGACGCCAGAATAGTATCAGAACTGGCTCTTTCTCGACAACACCAATGTCCAGATCCCGTTATGGTCGATCCATCACCTGATCATCAGGGAGACTTCGAATGGGAGAACATAATGGAAGCACTCCGGACTACACCGCGCGACAGCCACCCCACGACAACGGCCACCACTCAGCTCAAGGACATCGCCAAGCGGCTGCCACTTCGCGTGCTTTCCAGGGACGATTGGGAGCATTGGATCACGAAGGGATACGTCATTGTCCGGCAGGCGGTGCCTGCGGCGAATGTGGAGCGCCTTGTCGAACTGCTATGGAAATTTGACGAGAAGGATCCGAACGACCCATCGACCTGGTACGCGCCGCAACGCCGTGAGCACAAGATGAAGGAGCTCAATAACACGGGGATGCTGGAAATCTATAATCACCAGTATCTCTGGGACAACAGGATGGAGCGCCGCGTTTATGACGCTTTCGTCGACATTTGGGATCGCGAGGATCTTTGGGTCACCATCGACCGCGCCAACCTCAATCCGCCGAAGAAGGTGAAGGGCAATCCAAACGGTTTCATTCATTGGGACGTCGATACCTCGATCCGACCACTGCCAATCGGTGTCCAGGGGGTGCTCAGCCTCAAGAAGCAGGATGGTGATGTGGGTGGTTTCCAATGCGTGCCTGGTCTCTTCGAACATTTCGAGGACTGGGAGAAGACCCAGCCAGCGGATCGCGATCCGATGCATCCGGACATGGCAGGGCAGACCGTTGTCAATATCGACATGGAGCCGGGCGACCTTATGATTTTCAACTCGCTCCTGGCTCATGGCGTCCGTCCAAACCATTCCGACAATAGAGTGCGCATGGCGCAATATATCTCCATGCACCCTGCCGAGTTTGAGAACGAGGCCGAAAGACAGGAGCGTATTCGCCTGTGGCGGGACCTGGATCACCCGCGGCGAGACGCCTTTCCAGGGGACCCACGGGAGTGGGAGAAATGCAATGCAGCAACGGCCAAGCTCACAGAGCTTGGGGAGAAGCTTCTCGGCACGAAGCGCTGGTGAACATGTTGGTGATGGTGGTGAACAATGGCTTCACCGCCATCGCCGTATCCGCCCGCGATGACCCTGTCTGCGGCGGCAGATCATGTGGGGTACAGATGTGGGGGAACGCTCCTTCGACGGGACAAGCCCGCAAGACGACGCTGCTCTTTGCGTACCATCCTCCGATCGTCGTGATATTTGCCGTTTCGAAGGTCAGCTATCGGCAGAGCAGCACATTAAGCTCATAGCAACACCTCCCGAGGCAGATGCCCCAGGAGAAAATCCGCGCGTTGCTCGACAGCCAATTTCGGCAACACCCGGACTTTATACCCGAGCGCGGGGAATAGCTCTGTGAGGCGGTCATATTCGGCAATTGCGTCCTTTAGGTCATGACGTCGCTCTGGATCGGCGTGATAGATTTCCGGCCATGGAGGGGTCATGAAGACCTCGTCGTAGTAGCGGTTCGCGGTAACGAGCTCGTTGGAAATCTCCTCCCCCGTGGCATAGCGCAGAGCGGCGAGTGCATCGATGAGCCCTCGATCAAAGAAGGTCAAACGCGAACACTTTCGGGCTTCCGCCAAATCCTGGACAGCCATCTCGATTGCGCGGTGAGCGAATGCGGCCAGGTTGAGCCATGGCAAGGCGTCGCCAGCTTCTTCGAGTTGCTGTTTTACGATGCGACGCCCTGGTTCCTCCGTGACAGCAAAACCGCGCTTGGCAAGTTCTACGAGAAGCGTTGATTTACCCCCACCTGAGCAGCCGGAGAGGAGTACGAATTTGCTCATGGATGCTCCTGTGATTGTATCTACGGATCTATCCGGATGCTCGTTAGTAGGGGAGGCTTGTGGTCCTGGTTTGCGAGGAAACGCTCGCAAGTCTGGCGAAATGCTTATCCTGACGGCAATTCCGTTGTCGGCAGCGATCATCGCCTGTCTTGTCGAACCGCAAACTGCTGCATACAGGTTGCGCCCGCGTGAAAACAGGTCGCCAGGGGATGTCGCAGACGCAGTAAGCTATCCGGTCCGTTTCAATGGCAATGGCGGCAATTCTGGTGCATCCAGGCCGCGAAACGGATCACGCCAGGCGTCGATCTGGTTCAGACGGTCGGACCAACGTTGTATGGCTGGATAATCTTCAAGCGGGACGCCTGCAACGTCGTTGAACGGCAAAAAGGTCGCCATGCGAAAATCGGCGAATGAAATTGCTTCTCCGAGAAGCCACAATCGATCGCGGAGTTCGCTTTCGAGAATGACTGCGGCTTTGTGAAACTTGCGAAGGCCCGCTTCAACCATCTCGTTGTCACAGGACCCAATGCCGTAACGCAGTTTCGTTCCCCGCTCCCAATGCACGATGTCACATGCCTTTACGAAATTTTCCTTTGCCCAGCTAATCCAGCGTATCATTTCCGGCTCGTCATCGTCGGTTCTCCAGAGATTCGACCCGGCCCGGCGCGAAAGCCAGCACGCAATTGCATCACTTTCCCAAAGCGTCCGATCGGAGCGCTCCAATATCGGCAAGAGAAGGTTCGGATTGAGTGAGATATATCGTTCCGATTGGCCCGGAGCCATTGGTTCAGCAAATTCGAACTCAATCTCCGAATTCAAGAACCGCGCAACCGCGACTGCGAGCCGTGGATTGGGATTTCTGCTGTAATACAATTTCATGAGTATCGCCTCGTGGTGTCATTACAGTGCAAAGACGACTGAAGCTTCGGCTATTCGACATCGCACATCGAAAAAATCTCATCAGGTCCTTGCTTGCGGACACTTAGCCCACCTTTCCAGGACCACGGGAGACGACGATCGGACCCATGACGCTGTTGCCGCTATCCCACCCCAGTCGCAAGATAATCTGGAAATAAGAACGCTGTCTTGCAGGTGGAGACGACAACTTCGCTGCGTTGGCGAGGGCGTTGGAGCCGTAAGGGTAGGTCGCGTCTTAGTACCTAGGATGTATTGCACAGTGCAGCGGCGGCTTGCGATCACTATCCAGTGGAACTTAATCTCACTTGATCGCGTTCACATGCTATCCAATAAGGGGTTAATCGTGGACACTAATCTTCCTCTCGCCGCCTTCGCTGCCACCGTTTCGTTCGTCTTCATGATCTGGGCGATGGGGCGGGCGTAGCAGCTCTTCGCGGGTCGTTTGTCAGGAGACAATGCGGCTTTGGCGAAGGGGTCTGGAACTTCCATATCGTTCCCAGGGAGGAATTTGCATGGAAACGCAGCCGCCCTTCAACGTCTCGGTAAGCTCCGAACAGGGCCAGTACTCAGTGACTGTAGTCGAGAGCGGGACGGTGACGGAACAAATCTCCTTTCCAATCAAAAAGATGCGGAGGATTACCGAGAAGAAATGAATCGCCGCCTGTCAACGAAATACGCCATGATGGGCAGATAACCCCGCCGAAGGCGAGTTTGGGCGTTAGGTCACAAAACCCGACCGAACCTGACAGGTCATCCCGACCACTCTGATTGCGACGAAAGTCCTGCGGATTTCGCGCCTGCGCTCACGGAAGCGGCTTCACAAGCCGAAGGCGGTTGCCCGGCGAAAACGCGACGATCTTGTCTTGCTCGAGCGCGGCAAGGACTGCCATGATCTCCTCTTGGGAGAACCCAGCTGCATTAAGTGGAATCCCAATGTCGAACAGGTTGATCGTCATATCGGGCTTCAGCTTCAGCGCGCGCAGCTTTTCGGTCACGGCAGTTTCGGTGTCTTCAAATCGGCTCATACTGCGTCCTAACAAACGTCTGGTCGGAAGAATACCCCCACGGACGGCCGGTCGGTCCGCAAAAGAGGCATTATAAACTGCCTACGCGGCGCCCCCTAGAATTCGGCCAAGGCCGTTTGAGCGTCCAACGCCGCCTTGAGCAGATTGGTTCCAAATCGCACCACCCGATTCACAAAAGGCACCAGAGCGCCGGCGTCGGATTTCCGAGCGATCTCGTGCGAGCGCTGACGGGAACCAGGCCTTGCTATGGTGCAGTTGGGGGAAGCTTCCACAGTTCCTTGAACGCTATGCTGTCTAAGAATGCCGATGCGTTTACGATCTTGCCGTCCTGAAGGTCGAGGAACCAGGCATAGGTATTCTTGTAGGGTTTGCCGTCCTTGGCGGTGCCGGCGGCATCAAAGAAGACGACGACTGTGTCACCCCTTGGCATACATATTCCGATCGCTGGCTTGTGGCCGACACTCATGCGAGCATTGAACGGCTTGATTACTTCGCTGATGAAGGGGTCCCGGCCGGGATAGGTTTTGGACGCTGCGGAGTTGCCGGTGATTGTCCATTTGACGTCAGTGGCGAGCAGGTCGTAAGGACTTCCCGTGCCAGCGGCCCAAGCATCGAACGCTTTCTGCACAATCGCCTTATTTGGCGACTCGTCGGATGTCATTGCTGCTCCAACCTGGTTTGCAGTCAAAAGAGACAGGCCGAAGCCCGTGGTAATCGCGATCTTGCGGACACCGGCGAACGCCTCGAATTTTATCGATCGCCGCAGAGGATTCTTCACTCTCTACGCAACTTCTCATTGAGCGATGCGCGGAATTTCGCTTCTACTAAAATATGCCGACACATCGATCATTTCCGCCGCCACGATATCAGACCAAGAGGCAAGCACAGCCACTTTTCACCATGCAGACTTTCTACATGGCGATCATCGTTGCTGGACTTGCTGGCTACGTCGGAACGGACCTCTTATCCTCATCGACGGCGTTTTCTGTTTTCTCCAGCGCGTGCAATATCAAAGGGAACGTTAGTATCGACACTGGTGAGCGGATCTATCACATCCCAGGGCAAGAGTACTATGACGAGACCAGGATATCATGGGGCCACGGTGAGCGATGGTTTTGCAGTGAGGCCGACGCGCGAGCGGCTGGTTGGCGCAAGGCGCACAGATGAGAATCCTCCAGCGGGACACGGGCTTGCTATTTTAGTCGGGGCGCAAGTATTTTTTCGATAGATTCAATACGTTCATTACGTCGCTCAAGCCATTTGTTTCTGCCGCGCTTTTCGCCCGCCTTGGCTTGGCGGCTAGCTTGTAATTGCTCGATATACACAGCATCGGTCTTTTCATTCGAGAGCCGGTCGAAGATCCAGCAGAACGACGAATGCAGCTTCCCTTCCGAGTACTTCGGCTTGGCCGAAGCGCTATCTTGATCAAGAATGTCCTGTAAGACAACCTGATCCCAAATCTCGGGATCCTCGTCACAGCGTTCTTTCCACAATTCCAACAGGTCTACGGTAGCAGGCGTGTCATTCAGAAGAATGGTCGCAGAAATCAAGCGCCCCTCTTCGCGATACACCGCTACGTCGCACTCGTACCCGATCAGAACTGGCCAAGGGTTGCGATGGAAAACTGAATCAACGTCCACATACAGCAGCGGGCCGCGATGTTTTCTTCGCGCCTCCAGGAGAAACGTTGGCTTCAACGCCGCATTGCGCACCCAACTTCCGGCGCTCTCGATAGCGGTCGTTTCTACATCGAGCCCAAGGCGTTTCGCGGAGGCCTCCATCCGTGCGGCTTCTTGCTCGTAGAATGAGTTCGAGGTGTAGAACGCGACGATATTCCCGTCCACGGCTGGGGTAATGATAATTTCAGAGTCCATTGGGAACGGAATGACGTGCTTGCGATACTTGGATTTTGACGCGCTGAACAAATCGATGAACTGATAAAAAAACTTGGTGGTCATTCTAAATCCAATACAACGGTAAGCGTGAATGTGGCTCGCGTACCGCGGCAAGCCCACACATTCAAGGTGGGCCGAAGAATATCCGAGATATTGGTGGTAGTGTGTCCGTCAATCTTCACCCTCTATCGAATTTAGGGGCAGGTCGAACCGAAAGCAGGCATAGCGACTTACCAGTTCAAGGCCGATTTCACTTGTCCGGCGGTGAGGGGCGGAAAGATTAACGATGGATCACGACGTAAAGGCCGACCCACTCGCAAGCCTGCTAATCAATCGCACCGACCTCACTGGCCAGCGGGCCCAGAGCGCGTGAGCGATGTGGGGGCTCATCCCAGTCGTCTCCTTCCAACAAATCAAACTAGACAGCTGGCAGACAGCCACCGTCCAGCCCCTCCACAATGGCCACCCGGTCGACATGACCCTGTTGCTCGACGTCCTAATCGATCTGCCTCACATTGGCTAACGCTGGCATCACGTTCCCACCCACCGGGGCCGGGGTGATGGTGTCCTCTCGCCGCTTTCGGTCGCGGACTAACCCTTCGTTCGCCTGCCCCATGGGATAGCACGAGGGATCGACCGTGAACTGTAATAGGGATAGGCCGCCAAACGAGACCAAGGCAATGGCGAGTCGCATCGCAACGAGCCCCGCCGCGCTTGGCAAGTCGTCCATTTGATATGTGATGCCGGGCGCTTCTGTGTCCATGCCCCCATGCTAGCCGTGACTGAGGAGAAAATGCCCGATCGAGTGACGCTGTCATCTCGAAAGAGCTTTCTGTTGGGAGATTTGGAAGCGGAAAAGCGTCCTTACTGCATCACCTTAAGTTCTTCTTCGCTGATCAGGATGAGAAAATGTTCATCGTCCAGCCGATGAACGACGTCACCATCTTCCGTCAGGTAGTCGATCCTACCTGCTGTCAGGTCGCCGAGCCTGTTGCGATCTGTTCTGACCTGCTCAATGACAGTGTGCCGCCTGCCTGACCGGCCGGAACATTGAAATCGCCTTGTCTCTTGATAAGCCGGCATTTGGTTTCCCCCAACAATTCGGATTCGATTGGTACTGTGCGCAGGAGCTAAACAAGGACGGGGCCGGGTGAGCGTCGGCCCAGTTAGAAGTAACTCGAAATCACGTCCTTCAATTCGCGGTGGGAAATCCCATACGCAATTAAAGGTGCAATTACCGCGAAAACGATAGTCGCAATAAATATCGCGCCAAATAATGCAAAAGTATTCCTGTAAATGCGTAGTATTTTACCGAATGAGGCTCGGTTTGACCGCCTCACCATCGTCTTCTTGATGGCGCTGATCATGATCGCCAACGCCTGGGAGCCGGGGCCTGATCCCCTCGACAAGGCGACCGACAACACCGTCGTCGACTTGATCGGCTCGGTTCTCGTTATCCTCATCCCCGACAAGGACAAAACGAAAGCCCGACAAGTGAAGCAAGGGTCCGACCTCACAGGTGGCCGGACCCTCCCAGTGCCGCCTCAGGTCTAGATGAGCACGGCGGGGGCCGAGTTAGTCGATCGGAGATGTCCGGTCAATCAAGAAACCAGGGCACGCAGCATTAAAGGGGCAGGGAAATTGTCACCAACAGAAGACGGGCGATGCATCGCGAAATCGGCATGCCAGCTGCGAGGGTCGACGTGATCCCTGAGGAGGTTGAACGATCGGAGATTAAATCCGACGCTAGTCGCGCCTCCATGCACCGGCGGATGGACGAGATCGTCGATGGGGTGAGCAAAGTCGAGTTGATGACCGGGGCGGTTCAGGAGAACGGCGGTAAAATGCCGCCGGTCACCGACGACGTGAAGCGATGGAAGCTCATGGGGGTCGGGGGGCATGGTACTAGGCATCACCTTTGGTGACGTAGGCCGGCGGGTCGTGATGGCGGTTTTCGGCCGTTGGTCACCGTCGACATCTGTCGGTGACGGCAGACAAACCCAAGGTACAACTTACTGGAATAGCTTCAGGATGCTACCTGGAGTGCTGTTGGCTATCGAGAGCGCTTGTACCCCCAACTGCTGTTGAGTTTGTAGCGCTGCAAGCCTGGATGACTCCACCTCCATGTCCGCGTCCACCAACCGCCCTATCCCGGATGAAATGTCGTCGATCAGGTCGTTTGCGAATTCGGTCTGCATCTCGATGCGGTTTTTCAGCGAACCGAGGATGGCCGCCCCATCGATGACCCGCCCCAGCATGCTCTCTACACTGGCGAGATAGGCATTGACCATGCCGGGATTTTTTTCAACATCGACGGCCTTCAGGCCGCTCATCGGCAAGGGCTCGATGTTCACGATCATATTCCTGAACCCTATCTCGGTCTTTGCGCCGTTCAACCGATCGTCGAGAGGGTCCGATCGTACGAGAATCTGCGACCCATTGGCTTCGATAATGGTATTTGGACGGGTGATCAGCGTTTTCAGGACCGTCACCATGTCATCGGCCGTATTGATCCATCCGTCCGTCGTCCCGAGGATGGAATTGATCGTGGTGCGATCGATGGTGTGGGTCTCGGTAGCCTCATCGTTTACGCCGAATGTGAAATTCAACGACACGTCGCGGTAGATTTTGAAGGGCGTGAAATAGAGCGTCTGGACCGAACCGAGCGCTCCATAGGTGTTGACGTTTCCAAGATCGCCGAGACTTGTGCTGGCGCTGTAGTTACTGATTTGCATTTGGGAGCCATCGAGACCCGAGGTTTCCAAGGTCTGGATCTGGTACCGGTCAGGGATGACGTTTCCATATTGATCCGTATACCAACTTGCGGATGCACCTGTACCGGCAAGGGCCGCATTCAGCACCTTAACCATCTGGACATTGTCGCTGATCGTGCCGTCAGAGCGGCCAAGGGTCGAGTTGATCAGCGCCCTGTCTATGGTGACGCCAACCGTCTGGAAACCCGGGTTCAGGGGCGAAGACAGCCCTTGGCTTGGGTTATCGCCGTCGACCGTGACATCGAATGTGATCTTGTCCGTGTTAGAGAACGTGACCGGTGCCGTGAAATTAAAGCTTTTCCCTGCCGCGCCGCCCGGCCACACATTCGTCGTAGAATAGTCATTCGTGATGTCGGTGGTGAAAAAGTTCTCGTTTCTCATGCCGCCGATTGTCAGCGGACTACGCGGATCACCATCGAGGATACCACCGCCCTCTTTATTGTAGAGAGAGGTCATGATCTGGTCGAGGGACATCATGTCGACCTTCACCGTCCCGTCGGCGTTCCGCACGAACGACGATACAAGGCTCGCGGATCGATCCTTCGGATCCGCTTCATAGAGATCGTGGACGTCTGTGTTCAGCCAATTCACGCCATTGAAGGAGGCTGAATTGGCTATGGTGACGGTCTGTTGCACCAGTTGCGCGATCTCGTCCTGAACCTTCGACTTGTCAACGCCGTCCTCGGTTGCTGCAACCAGTTTCGCCTTGATCTGGCTCAATACGGTTCCCGTCTGCTCCATCGCCTCATAGGCAGTATCGGCCTTGGCGGCTGCCAATCCTAACGCATCTGAGACGGCCGAAACCGCAGTACGGTCTGACCGCATCGTCGTCGCAATCGACCAGTACGCGGCATTGTCGGAAGCCTTCTCAACCCGCACGCCTGTGGAGACATGCGTCTGAGTGTCGTGAAGCTTAGAGCCAACCGATCTCAACGTTTGGAGTGCGGCAAACGCAGATGTGTTAGTAATAAGCGATGTCATGAAATGCCTAATTGAAACGTCAGGTGGATTTTAAGGGAATCATCGACGCTTCATGCATCTTGTGGATGTAAATCTGAAATATCGAGGTTAACAAATAGTGGCTACACTGAAAGAAGTGTGATTGCCTAAACATCCCCGCAGCGTTCGTAGCCAAGTAAAGCAGCCCGCGCTCGCTGCCGAGGATGCGGACCGCCGTGCCATAACTCTGCCAGACGCTCTCTAGTCAACGGCAGTGTAGCGGCTCCGCTGATTGTCCTCCAAAGTCTCTGAAGGTCTGGTCAGTTCAATCAGTTCGCAGCCGGGATCAGGCGTGCAGCTGAACTGGAGCCATTAGTATCGAGAACCACCCATTGCCATTCACCGTCGATCAGGCGGGAAGCCGGAATGTGGTTGTGCCTTCGGTCATGGTGATCTCCTTTTGCTCAAAGATCACAGATTGCGCCGCCAGGCGTCCTCTCGCAGAAATGCGGTTATCGCGTGAAAAACCCCCCGCATCTGCTGGTTGCGGGGGTGGAGTTCACGAGTTGGATGCTCCGAGGGGTTTCGGGTCTCGAAGCGTCCACTCAACTATTGAGGTCGGCGATAGTTCCCGAGGTCGCAAAAGAGAACCCCGCCCGGTGGAGGCGCGGGGCTCTCAGGCGACGAGACAGGTAAGGAAGTACAGGAGAGTACCCCTGCCTCGCGCACGGGAAACGCGTGTGCAGAATTTCCGTTCCGCGGCTACACAAAAAAAACCCGCAGCGAGGAGCCACGGGGCTGGAGTGTAGGAGTTAGCGCCACAATCGGGGAAGAGGAACGTGGCGTCAAGCTAACCTACCGTGACTGGTAAAGTTCCCTTGGTTGCAAAAAGAAGCCCCGCCGTGAAGAGAGCGGGGCAGTTGGGCTGTCTGAAGGGAAACACGAGGGAAGTGGGTACCCGCGTTTTCCAGCCCACCGAACATCCCTGGGCATCAATAGTTCCCGCCCCATAATTTTTGTTTTGACTCGCCTAGACGAAAACGAATCAATCGCCATTTGGTGGTTCAGTGATGTCAAGGAGTTTCGAAAATGGACGTCGACCTTCCTGTAATCATTAGTCCTCTGGACGTTGAGATCGACGGGATTGGGAAGTATCGGCACGCCGACACGGTCCGGGATCTCGTCGGCATGATGATTGGCGGGAAGTGGCCCGAGGGAGGCAGGCAGTTCCACAATTCACTCTGGATGTCCATGGAAGCGATCGAGTGGTATGTGGACGCTGAGACTGCTCGCCGAGCTTTCGTCGATGCTGCCGACGAAGTTGGTATGCACGTCTTTGCGGAGATGAAAAAGGCCACCTGATAAAAGAAGCCCCGCGTGGCTGCGGGGCTGGAGATGTCTTGTTGAGCGGCCACCACTCGGTGACGCCCAAAGGCTAATTCCCCAGTCGCTCCATTTCAAGCTTTTATTCAACTCTTTCTGATGTCGTGCATAATGGCCAAGGCTCCACGATCGAAACCGCTTCTCGCCGGCGACAAACCGATCCGTTCTCGCGCGCGCAAGCCGCGAGATCCCTCCCAGCCTAAGCTTCCTCTTGACCCGATGCCGGCTCGCATCGAGCCTTGCCTGGCGTTGCTGAAGCCGTGCCCGCCCATCGGGCCAGAATGGACCTACGAGATCAAGTGGGATGGATACCGGATCGCCGTCCACCTCAATAATGGACAAGTACGAATTCTCACGCGTGGCGGCCACGACTGGACGCATCGCTTTCCCGCTATCCAGGCCGACGCCAGGCGCCTAGGTGTCGGCTCTGCGATCCTCGACGGTGAAGCCATTGTGCTCGATGATGAGGGGCGACCCGATTTCGGAATGCTCCAGCAGTCGCTGGGTGGTCGAGGAGGGAAGCTCAACTCCGGCGCTTCGATCATGTTCGCCTTTGACCTCCTCTACTTCGACGGCCACGATATCCGGGAAACGCCGCTCACAGGTCGGCGCTTCTTCCTTGAATCGCTCCTGAAGAACGAGCGGGGCGCCATCCGGCTTTCCGAAGAGATTGACGGCGACGGCCGCTCTATCTTCAACGCCGCGTGCGAGCACGGCCTCGAAGGCGTTATCGCCAAGCGCAAGGACAGCACCTATCGATCGGGCCGTCTCGGTGATTGGCTGAAGATCAAATGCGTCCAGAGCGACAGCTTTATTGTCGTGGGCTATGAGCTTTCGATGGTGGCGAGGGGAGGCATCGGCAGCCTACTTTTGGCAGCTCGGAAGGGCGACGATTGGGTTTACGTTGGATCAGTCGGTACCGGCTTCAACGAGCGCAGCGCCGAGTACCTGCGGAAGACGCTCGATAGGATCAAGCGAAAGTCTCCGCCCGTCAGATACGAGGGGGGGCGCAAGGATCTGGTGTGGGTGCAGCCGACGCTGATCGCCGAGATCGAGTATCGAGCGTGGACGCATGATGGAAAGCTTCGTCACGCCTCGTACAAGGGGCTGCGTGAAAAGCAGGACAACGCGGCGGTCTATGAGTTGGCGGATCCGCCGTCTAATGGCTCACCGGCCTGATCTTTTCCCGCAGTATGTATCTGGCGGAGGCAAAGCCTCATGGGCCTGCGCTAGTGCTTCCAACCAAACGGCCAAGCCTGAAGGAATTTCCTCGTTTCCAGCCTCCAGCGCCTCGATCCAGGAAAGCTCGCACTGGAGAGCTGAGGCAATGTTGATCTGGGTCCACCTGATGTGGAGCAGGCATTCGCTGAATCGTTCCGGGGTCATGGTTACGTGCTCCTAGGTTTCGCGGGACCCTCGTCGCGCGCCCTCATTTCGTCCCAATGCGGATAGTGCTCCGCACACCAACGGCGTGTTTCGATGTGCTTGGCGGAGGCATGCCCGAAACCTCCCCACTTACCGCCGCCGGTGACCGAGCAATAGTGGTTCACAAGAACGCTATCGGGTCGGCTTGGTCTTATCGTCTAGGTCCATGGCTACTTCTTGATTTCGTTTTAATCGAGGAGACGATGATAATAAGCCTCGTCTTTCCGCATAGCCTCCCGGCCTTCGGCTTCATAGCCTTTATGCGGTAGCAGGCGCTTTGGCACTGTAGGGCATGCCCGGACCAGAGCCACATGTTTTATTTTTGCAATTCCGAGCGAGGCCCGCCAAATGGTATCGCGGCCGCGAATATCCAAACGGCTCTGGCTGAGATCGGAAACGAAAAGTTGCGTTAGCTGGTGGAGCCATGACGGGAGGCATCGTCTCCTTGAAAGGGACCGTCGCGGGCTTAACCCTGCTTACGCGGTGGAGATCCGCCGTGCATCGAAGTATGGCTGCGTCCCAGGTCCAAAAATGAAGTTCGATTCCGGCGCGGAGCATAGCCGACATATCGGCTCGCCAACCAGA
Source organism: Rhizobium cauense (assembly GCF_019511525.1). Taxonomy (GTDB): domain Bacteria; phylum Pseudomonadota; class Alphaproteobacteria; order Rhizobiales; family Rhizobiaceae; genus Rhizobium; species Rhizobium cauense. Next base: position 92,663 of record NZ_JAEUAT010000023.1, read on the forward strand.
CGAAGCCCACTCGCCCAAAGGGGCGAGGGGCTTTGTTGAATGTGGCGGACATCGCGTCAGGATGTCGATCATTCGGGTGGCTGCCTATCCGATCAGTAGCATTCATTCTGGAAGGGATCGACGTAGTGTTCATGCCACCAGTCCGGATAGCAAGTATCCCAACCATCATCGCGGAACCGGTGGAATCCCCGATGGCTAAATCGGCCGAAATTGTGAGTTGTGTTCTCGGCGAACGCGTTGTGGCTCGTAAAGTTTCCACGACCAAAGCCACCGAAGTGGTCTGCACCTATCGCATGGCCAAAACTTCCGCCACCTTCATGGCCTCCACCTCCTCCGTGACCGCCGTGGGCCATCGCCGGCGACGAGGCGACAATGGACGCGAGTGCTAGGGTTGCAGCGATCAATCCGGTACTGGCTGTCTTTCTGAATGACATAGCATTCTCCTTTCAAGACGATCTGCACCCAAAGGAACAAACCGTGCGAGAATAATAGCTCACGGTAGGTCGGACGGAATCACACGAAGGTGTAGTGTGACCGATACGAAGGTGGCCATCTGGCGATAGATCGGTGAGATCAGGCAGGCAAAAACCAAGACGGATTTCGGCTGCTCCCAGCAACGACATCCAGCTAATCAGAGTCGCCCTGGTTTATCCAGCGGGCGGCTTTCTTGTTTTCTATTGCGATGAAACCATCTCCCGCCTTCAGGCGTTATAGGCTTGAAATAAATGGAGAATGTAATGAAGAGACTAATCATTGCGGCCGCTCTCGCGGCTTCCTCAATTGCTGCAACGACGGTTCCCTCTTTCGCTGATAGCGTGACAATTCGCGTCGGTGAGCCAGGCCATAACAACCATCCGTTCTATCGAGATCACTATCGCCATGACTACCGCGACCACCGTCGCATCCGCTACGAACGATGCTGGAAGCAGTCTTACCAAGTTCGAAGCCATCATCATGAAATAACCAAGTACCGCACAGTTTGCAGGTAGTCGTAATTTCTATCAGCAAACCACGCCGCCCATACCCTAGTCGGTTGGGCGGCTTTTCCTTTTGATGAGGTGGCTGTTCGTCCATGGCTTGCTTCACGATTGGCAAGGTCAGGTCGATATCCGCGCGGAAGCGGCTGTCCTGTCTTGAGATCTCGAGCCGTCACATCGTTTGAAGGAGACGGTGCTTTTGCCAAGACTACTGTCTTGTCGCTGGGCTCTTCAGACCAAGCGGCCCGCGCTGATGGTTTGCCGGGACAGGCGGGCCGCCGTGCCATTATAGCACTCGGCGTCTGGGGGCAGGCGCCGAAAATAGCCTGCGCCTTCAGTCGAGATGGGTCAATGTCGCTGCAATGGCTGCGCTGATTTGTCCTCGGGCTAACGAGTTCTCTCGGTTCCGATCTTGACTTGCCATGTTGGGAAATGGCACGAGAGCGACCTGAGTTTAAGCGCCATATCTTTCGAGCGTCCCTTGCGTATTATTTCTTTGTCCAGCATCCCACCTCGTTTCGATAAACTAGGTCCGACCTTGAACAGTCTCGTCAAGCAGATAGGTCCGATCAACGAAATCAGGCTCTATATTCCGAAGCGATATCGGCGGTTCCCCGAGTATGACGGATCGCTTCCTGCCGTTCCTGACGGCATTACAATTGTACGGCCAGACGAGGATATGGGGCCGGCGTCCAAAGTGCTTTTCGCTGCTCGCGAGTTCCGGGGAAAGGACGTGCAGATCCTCTTTTGCGACGACGACAAGGTGTTCGAGCCAGATTGGGCTTCCACGCTGTTCACGGCCCAAAAACAGCGTCCGAACGAATGTGTCGCGCTTATCGGGAAAGACGTTCCATCGGACTTTGCACAATCGACCTCGTTCTTGCCGAAGGCAGTACGCAAACGAAAACTGACCTTGGCGCTTCGAGCTCGTCGCCTTCGCTACAAAGTCGCCAAAAAGGTTTTTCGCGATGCTGGCGCCCGCCGACCGATGCCGACCCTCATAGAGCGGGGTGGTTATACGGATGTTTTGCAAGGCCTCGGCGGCGTTGTGGTCAAGCCCGAGTTCTTCGACGATCTCGCCTACGATATTCCTAAGGTTTTGTGGGCTGTCGATGACTATTGGCTCTCCGGGATGCTTGCCCTAAAGGGCATCCCGATCTACCTTCCTGCCGGGCTTGCCGAACCATTCTCGACTGACGCCACCGAGGTCTCTTCACTCTTTTTGGCAACGATTGAAGGCGCAGATCGCGTGCAGGCCAACCGTCGATGCATTGAGTATATGCAGGAGAATTTCAATATCTGGCGGTGATGCAACTGCATCTGCATCTGTAGTTTGTTTCCCTAGGGTCGCGGTGAAAACAAATCTCCCCAGACCGCCCTTTTTCTGCCATGCAGTGGTTCCAGCATCTATATTAGCTCGATCAGCTTGGCATCCCGCCCACGCTGCGTCGCAGGCCAGGTACCGTCAGCGTACCGGAAGGCGAGGAACAGGGTCGCGTCTCGATCATGGCTTTTTCCTTTGCTCAAGGAACACAGACCGGGCAGATAATGGTCTAGTGCAGAAATGCGGGGGAAACCCCGCCCGGTGGACGAGCGGGGCTCTACCAGACGGTTTTGGACATCAGGAGAGACCGCCTGGTCCCGTGCTCGTCAAACTCCCACACTCGACGTTGGTTCCCCTCCGAAAAAAGAAGCCCCGCTGGGAAGAGAGCGGGGCAGTTGGGCGATTATAGTCAGAGGGAACGCGCCGGGAGCGGGGATTATGCGCGTTCTGACACTAGAACCTCGGTCGAAGTGAATAGTTCCACATTTTGAGCTTTCTTGCGCATGTGGTAGCGGTAACCTGGCTTATCCGTACGGCTTCCTCAGAGATTGTGGGCCCGTAGCATTCCTCGACCATCCGCATCGCCTCCCGATCTTCAGGTTCGAACCCTGATGCGGCAGTAATCGTTTCGGTACTCGTGGCCCATGAGCGAAGAGGTTGCTGGCAGCCGCATGCCGATGGGTTCGAGGTTCGCACTCGCCCGAGCGAAGAGATGAAATGGCGCGCTGATCGCTCGCCGCGTCAAGCTCGTCCAACCATCCCCAGCGCCCGCATAAGAAGCCTTCAGGGGTTCAACGTGCAGCCGTTCATCGGAGGTTAATGGCTATTAACCGAGACTCATATCCTGAAAGGATGTTCAGATGAAGAAGCTTTTGTCCGCACTCGCCGCCATGATGATGGCTGGATCTTTCGCCCTACCGCTTAACGCTGCGCCGATCGTTGTGCCGAACACAGGCCCGGTGCACGCCACCGACGTCGAGCAGATCAAACACCGCGGCCATGGTAATGGATATGCACATGGCCACTATAAGCATCGGCGATACGCTTATCGCGATTGCCGGTATTATGGTTCTTGCTCCCGCCCAAGATACTACGGCGGCTATCCGAGGTATTACGGCTATCCGCGATACGGGTATCGCGACTATTACCCCTACCACCGCAGATCGGGTGTGGGCGTGTATTTTAACTTCTAGTCCCTAGTGCCATCTTGGCAACCACACAGGGGCCGGCAGCCCTTATGCCGGCCGATGCTGCTGAGGGAATCAGGGCGTCTATGCCCATTGCCACACCGGGTGAATTAGTGATCATACTTCTCGCCTGACGCGCTCAGCGCCGAGAAATCGTTGGGGTTCACGAGCCGCCGGTGCGCGCCACATAATACTTTCCGTTTTTAAACGACGTCAAAAGCGCGGTCCCGCAGAGGTTGGTTGTGATCGGCGTTTTCTTATGCCTTTTCCCATTGACCGCCATCCTCCTCACCAGCGCCGTCCTGGTCGGGTGGTATGAGTTGAGGCAAGATTCGCCATTCGTGCAAAACCCGACTTGCTACAGGTGTGCACCCCCGGTGTGTAGCTGGGCCGACCGCTCGGGACGCGTCAGCTATTGGTTGGCTTGGCCTTATAGTCTATGCCCATGGGCTATTTACTAATTCCGCTGTTCGCAAGGAGGCGATCGTAATTCCTCAACGTTGCCCATCACAGTTGCCTAGCTTCCCACTCGGGTCGCAATATGCCCATCACTGCCGTGTCCCACCTCTCATCGCCAATCCTGACAGATGATCGCCTTAGTCCCTCATGACTAAAGCCGACTTTGTTGTAGGTTCGGACAGCCGCAGTGTTCCAGCTATATACGTTGAGTTCAGTTCTTTCGATCGCGCGATAGGAGAAAGCTTGCTTGACCACCGCCTCTAATAGAGCGGACGCATGCCCCCTGCCGCGAACCTCAGGCGCAATGATGACCCGAGCGACACGCGCGACGCCATTCTTCCAGTCGAGAGCAAGCTGCACATGGCCCAAAAAGGTTTGAGCAACGTCTACAGCCATCCAGCACAGACGTGCTGGTGGTGTCGTTTTCCCTTCCTCCACCATCTGCTCAAGTTGATGTTCGGTTAATGGATAGGTCAGATCAGGTCCGCCCCATTGCACCAGGTCGCGCTCGCTGCGAAGCCAAATGGTGAGGGTTGGGAAATGCTCAGGCTCGAACTCGACCAGCCTTATCATTCGGTTTTCAAGCGTTAGCAATCTCACAAGATCCATTCCCTTGGAGAAGCTGTATCATCTTCTCCTGCATTGCATATAGCGAGGCAACCAAGGCTTTCGATTGATCAACTCGACATAAATGATCTTCTACGCGATGTTCCCTTTGCTTATCTCCCCTCCGGCCGTGAGGAGGTAAACGTTTATGGCGATATGCAGCAAGTGAGCCTTCCTAGTAGGGAAAGCCGTCGCGTTTGTTCCGCTTTTCGATCGGTTGAAAGTAATCTCGATGTTCTCGTAAACGGCGCCGTGAAAAGATACGATCTCACAAAAAAGCTCGCTTCGGCGGGGCTTTGAATTCCCGGCATCTGGCGCGTCTCATCGACGGCAAGGACTTCTTTATTCCTCCTTCAGAACCAGGTTACACAGCGCTCCCAATTCTCAGAAAAACCTCGCGCGATAGGGATTTATCACGCCGTTCTCGCCAAGGCGGGCCGCAGAGTATCCGAGATATTGGTGGTAGTGTGTCCGTCACCCCTCCATGCCGAAAGAGTTCGGCGCGTCGCGCCGTCTACTCGATGAGGATGAGAAAGACGGCGCGATGGTGCTTGTTGGGCGATCAGCTGCGTCCGAACTCATCGACAATGCGGATGATATCATCTTCGCCGAGGTAGGATCCCGTCTGCACCTCGATGAGTTCGAGCATGATCTTGCCGGGGTTGGCGAGGCGATGGATTTCTCCGAGGGGGATGTAGACGGATTCGTTTTCCCTGAGCATCTGCACGTTCTCACCGATGGTGACCTCGGCAGTGCCCTTGACGACGATCCAGTGCTCGGAGCGGTGGTGGTGCTTCTGCAGTGACAGCTTCTTGCCCGGGGTGACGAAGATACGTTTGACCTGGAAGCGGTCGCCGTTCAGCACCGAGGTATAGCCGCCCCAGGGGCGGTAGGAGGTCGGATGCGTCTCGGTCAGCTGCGACGTCGACGGCGTGGCAGCGAGCATCTTGACGATACTTCCGACATCCTGGCTGTCCTGCAGCCGGCCGACATAGACAGCGTCCTCACTCGCGATGACGGCGATGTCGTCCATGCCCTGGACGGCGAGGTGCACGCCATGGGTCATGATCAGCGAATTCTTGGTGTTGACGACGGTGGTGTTGGCTGCTGCCACGTTGCCGTCGGCATCGCGCGTACCGCTCTTCCAGACGGAATCCCAGCTCCCGAGGTCGGACCATTTGAAGGGCGAGGGAACAACGGCGGCGTTACTCGTCTTCTCCATGATGGCGTAGTCGATCGAGATGTTGGGGCTTGCGGCAAACGCGGCCTTGTCTAGGCGGATGAAGTCGAGATCCGTCCTGCCGTTCTTTACGGCCTCTTGCGCTGCCTTCATTGCCTCCGGAGCGTATGCAGCCATCTCTTCGGCGAAGCGCGAGACGGAGAACATGAACATGCCGGAATTCCAATAGAATCCGCCGGCAGAAAGCATCTCTTCGGCCTTGGCAAGTGGAGGCTTCTCGATGAAGCGCTTCACCGTCTGTGCTCCTGTTGGCAGGGCCTTACCGCCTTCGAGGTAGCCGTATCCGGTTGCCGGCTCGGTCGGCTGGATGCCGAAGGTCACGAGCTTGCCTTCGCGGGCCGTGGCGGCTGCGATGCGGACACTGTCGAAGTAGGTGTCGTCGGCCACGATCTCGTAGTCGGATCCGAGCACGTGCATGATCGTGTCTTCATCAAACTGTTCGCGGACGAGCGTGGCTGCCGCTGCAACGGCAGCAGCCGTGTTGCGGGCAACCGGTTCAAGCAGGATCATCGATAGCGCGACATCGACTTCACGTGCCTGCTCGGCAACGAGAAAACGGAATTCCTCATTAGTCAGAACAACGGGAGGCTCGTAGAGTGTTGGATCGGAAACGCGTAGCAGCGTTTCCTGAAACAACGTCTTGTCGCCGATGAACTGAATGAATTGTTTTGGGGCTGCCGCGCGAGAAAGTGGCCAAAGGCGGGTACCTTTGCCGCCGGCCATGATCACGGGAACGATTTTGTGCGTCATCTGGAATGTCCTTGGATGTCTCTTTGCCTTGTCAATCAATTTGCGTTCGCCCACCAGCGGATGCGCTCCAATCCGGCATGCAGCAACGCCACCGCCGCGGCTTCATCCTCCGCCTCGACATAGCAACGCATCTCGGGAGCATTGCCGGAAGGGCGCAGATGGATGATGCGTCCGCTCTTCAACGTGACACGAAGCCCGTCGAGATCGCTGATGCTTGCGACGTCGCCGACCGGCTGCAGAAACGCGGCAAGGTTGGCAGGATCGGCACGCAGATGCGCCATCAGCCGCGCACTGGTTTCGACTGGAAAATTCTCAAGCCTATCGGCTGCGGCAAACGCCAGATGGTGGGAAGAGGCGATAGCTGAAAGCGGTTGGCGCCTCGATGCCGCAAGCGCGAGCGTCGCCAGGATCGGTACGAAGCAATCGCGTGTCGGCAGCGCGTATAGGCGGTGACCGTTGATCTCGAAGTCACTCGCGGTCAATACGCCGCCGTTTGCTTCAAAACCTGCGACGCGGTTCTCTCCGGCCGCCAGCGCCTCCTGCATGCCCGATATCACAAAGGGAGAGCCGACACGGGTGCGAATGACGCGGAAGCGACCGGCAGTCTCAATACCCGAATTCGAGGTAACGGGCGTCACCACTGCTGTGGCTCCGAGGAAGTTTGCGGCGATCAGCCCGAGAAGATCACCACGCAGCGGCGCGCCTGTCTCGTCGGCAACTAGCGGACGGTCGCCGTCGCCGTCAGCCGAGACCACGGCGTCGAGACCATGCTGGCTCGCCATCTCCCTGAGCTTCAGGATCGTTTCTTCCGAAACGGCTTCGGTGTCGACGGGGATGAATGCCTCCGACCGGCCAAAGGCCACGACGGCGGCACCGAAATGCTGCAGGAGATCCACCAGCAGGTCTCGGGCAACCGTGCTGTGTTGGTAGACACCGACCTTTAGCCCTGCCAGTGACCCTGATGGCAGAATGCTGGCATTGCGTTCGCGGAAGGCAGCCAGACACGCGGCGGAGCGGTCCTGCGGCTCTGTGTTGCGGGGCTCAAAGGCAAAGCCGGCGCGATCAAGCTCCGTGGCGGCGGCAGTAATCGCCGCTTCATCTGCCTTGTCGATTTCTCCATCCGGGCGATAGAACTTTATGCCGTTGCGGTCAGCCGGAATATGCGATCCCGTCACCATAAGGCACGCCGCCTTTTCCCGGAGCCCTGCCAGGGCAAGCGCAGGGGTCGGCACCGTGCCGCAGT
>NZ_JAEUAT010000024.1 GCF_019511525.1 Rhizobium cauense
CGCCGAGGTAGGATCCCGTCTGCACCTCGATGAGTTCGAGCATGATCTTGCCGGGGTTGGCGAGGCGATGGATTTCTCCGAGGGGGATGTAGACGGATTCGTTTTCCCTGAGCATCTGCACGTTCTCGCCGATGGTCACCTCGGCAGTGCCCTTGACGACGATCCAGTGCTCGGAGCGGTGGTGGTGCTTCTGCAGCGACAGTTTCTTGCCTGGGGTGACGAAGATGCGTTTGACCTGGAAGCGGTCACCGTTCAGAACGGACGTGTACCCGCCCCACGGGCGGTAGGAGGTCGGATGCGTCTCGGTCAGCTGCGACGTCGAGGGCGCGGCAGCGAGCATCTTGACGATGTTTCCGACATCCTGGCTGTCCTGCAGTCGGCCGACATAGACAGCATCCTCACTCGCGATGACGGCGATGTCGTCCATGCCCTGGACGGCGAGGTGCACGCCATGGGTCATGATCAGCGAATTCTTGGTGTTGACGACGGTGGTGTTGGCTGCCGCCACATTGCCGTCGGCATCCCGGTTGCCACTCTTCCAGACGGAATCCCAGCTGCCGAGGTCGGACCATTTGAAGGGCGAGGGAACAACGGCGGCGTTGCTCGTCTTCTCCATGATGGCGTAGTCGATCGAGATGTTCGGGCTTGCGGCAAATGCCGCCTTGTCGAGGCGAATGAAGTCGAGATCCGTCCTGCCGTTCTTTACGGCCTCTTCCGCCGCCTTCATTGCCTCCGGAGCGTATGCGGCCATCTCATCGGCGAAGCGCGAGACGGAGAACATGAACATGCCGGAATTCCAATAGAATCCGCCGGCAGAAAGCATCTCTTCGGCCTTGGCAAGTGGAGGCTTCTCGATGAAGCGTGCTACCGCCCGAGCGCCGGTAGGCAGCGTATCGCCGCCCTCGATGTAGCCGTATCCGGTTGCCGGCTCGGTGGGCTGAATGCCGAAGGTCACGAGCTTGCCTTCACGGGCCGTGGCGGCGGCGATGCGGACACTGTCGAAGTAGGTGTCGTCGGCCACAATCTCGTAGTCCGAGCCGAGCACATGCATGATCGTGTCTTCATCGAACCGATCGCGTACGAGCGTCGCTGCCGCTGCAACGGCAGCAGCCGTATTGCGGGCGACCGGTTCGAGCAGGATCATCGAGAGTGCAATGTCGACTTCACGCGCCTGCTCGGCGACGAGAAAACGGAATTCTTCGTTGGTGAGAACGACCGGAGGCTCGTAGAGTTTTGGATCGGAGACGCGCAGCAGCGTTTCCTGAAACAGTGTCTGGTCGCCAATGAAGCGTATGAACTGCTTGGGTGCCGCGGCTCGCGATAGCGGCCAAAGGCGGGTACCTTTGCCGCCAGCCATGATCACGGGAACGATTTTGTGCGTCATCTGGAATGTCCTTGGATGTCTCTTTGCCTTGTCAATCAATTTGCGTTCGCCCACCAGAGGATGCGCTCCAATCCGGCATGCAGCAACGCCACCGCCGCGGCTTCATCCTCCGCCTCGACATAGCAACGCATCTCGGGAGCATTGCCGGAAGGGCGCAGATGGATGATGCGTCCGCTCTTCAACCTGACACGAAGTCCGTCGAGATCGCTGATGCTTGCGACCTCGCCGACCGGCTGCAGAAACGCGGCAAGGTTGGCAGGATCGGCACGCAGATGCGCCATCAGCCGCGCACTGGTTTCGACTGGAAAATTCTCAAGCCTATCCGCCGCGGCAAACGCCAGATGGTGGGAGGAGGCGATAGCTGAAAGCGGTTGGCGTCTCGATGCCGCAAGAGCGAGCGTCGCCAGGATCGGTACGAAGCAATCACGTGTCGGCAGCGCTTGCAGGCGGTGACCGTTGATCTCGAAGTCACTCGCGGTCAATACGCCGCCGTTTGCTTCAAAACCTGCGACGCGGTTCTCGCCGGCCGCCAGAGCTTCCTGCATGCCCGATATCACAAAGGGAGAGCCTACACGGGTGCGAATGACGCGGAAGCGGCCGGCAGTCTCAATACCCGAATTCGAGGTGACGGGCGTCACCACCGCCGTGACTCCGAGAAAGCTTGCGGCGATCAGCCCGAGAAGATCACCACGCAGCGGCGCGCCTGTCTCGTCGGCGACCAGCGGCCGGTCGCCGTCGCCGTCAGCCGAGACGACGGCGTCGAGACCATGCTGGCTCGCCATCTCCCTGAGCTTCAGGATCGTTTCTTCCGATACGGCTTCAGTATCGACGGGGATGAATGCCTCCGACCGGCCAAAGGTCACGACGGCGGCACCGAAATGCTGCAGGAGATCCACCAGCAGGTCTCGGGCAACCGTACTGTGCTGGTAGACACCGACCTTTAGCCCTGCCAGCGACCCTGATGGCAGAATGCTGGCGTTCCGTTCGCGGAAAGCAGCCAGACACTCGGCGGACCGGTCCTGTGGGGTTGTGCTGCGAGGTTCAAAGGCAAAACCGGCGCGATCAAGTTCCGTGGCGGCGGCAGTGATCGCCGCTTCATCTGCCTTGTCGATTTCCCCATCCGGGCGATAGAACTTTATGCCGTTGCGGTCAGCCGGAATATGCGAACCCGTTACCATAAGGCACGCCGCCTTTTCCCGGAGCCCTGCCAGGGCAAGCGCAGGGGTCGGCACCGTGCCGCAGTTGCGTACGTTGAATCCGAGAGCCGCCAGTGCGTCGGCGCAATTTGCTGTGATCTCAGGGCTGGAATCCCGAAAATCCCGGCCGATCAGGATGGCGTCGCCAGGGCGAGCCATGCCGCTGCCCAGGAGATAGCGTCCAAACGCCGTCGCATAGAGCGCCGAGGCTCGGCCCTTGAGGTCGACAGACAGGCCACGAAGCCCACTTGTACCGAATTTCATCCTGGATAAGCCCCCCGGCATGCTTGAATTCGTCAGCGATTCGAACGCAATCTACGCAGCATTCGCAAATTTTGAACCCCGGCGAACGATAAAATGTCCGCCAAATCCCGCTGCGAAGCAAGTTGAAAGCTCGTTCGAGCGGACGAGGACCATTCATGAATGAACATTCGGTGGCATTGGAGGAGAGCTGGAGGGAAGCTCTCGCCCACGAGTTCTCCAGCCCCTACATGCATCAGCTCAAGGCATTTCTCGTTGCCCAGAAGCAGGCCGGAAAGCATATATTTCCCAAGGGATCAGAGTACTTTCGTGCTCTTGACCTGACGCCGCTGGCGGAGGTCAAAGTCGTGATCCTGGGGCAGGACCCCTATCATGGCCTCGGTCAGGCACATGGGCTCTGTTTCAGCGTTCGGCCGGGCGTGCGAATTCCGCCGTCGCTCGTCAACATCTACAAAGAGATGCAAACCGATCTGGGGATACCGCCTGCTCGCCACGGATTTTTGGAGCATTGGGCGCGGCAGGGCGTTCTGTTGTTGAACAGCGTGCTGACGGTCGAGGAGGCGCAAGCTGCATCGCATCAGGGCAAGGGCTGGGAGCGCTTTACCGATGCAGTCATTCGCAAGGTCAACGATGAATGCGATGCAGTGGTTTTCATATTGTGGGGCTCTTATGCCCAGCGAAAGGCAGCCTTCGTCGACACCTCGCGTCACCTGGTGTTGAAAGCTCCGCACCCGTCGCCCCTGTCCGCCCATAACGGGTTCTTCGGTTGTGGTCATTTCTCCAAGGCCAATACTTTCTTGCAGGCCCACGGCCGGGCGCCGATCGACTGGCAGCTACCCGCAGGCCCACATAACAACTAACTCCATCATGAACGACTTTGCTCTGTCGTTCATTAAAAGGAGACAATGCGTTCCGGTCGGTGGGGCTATTCCGATCGGTACTTAGGGATCATCTATACCCCATCCGAAGCCCGCCACGCGGGCAAGAAAGGGGTCTCAAAATGCTCGATCAAATCAAGGGCCTGCACCACGTCACGTCGATGGCGGAGGACGCCCGAACCAACAACCAGTTCTTCACCAACGTGCTGGGCCTGCGTCGCGTCAAGAAGACTGTCAACTTCGACGCGCCTGACGTCTATCACCTTTATTATGGCGATGAGACCGGTGCGCCCGGCACGATCATGACCTACTTCCCGTTCCCGAAGATGGCGCAGGGGCGCCCCGGAACCGGTGAGGTCGGAACCACGGTTTTTTCCGTGCCGCAAGGTTCGATCGGCTTCTGGAGCGATCGGCTTAGCAAGCTGAACGTCACCGGCTTGAAGACCGAGGAGACGTTCGGCGAGAAGCGTTTGAACTTTGGCGGTCCGGACGGCGACGGCTTTGCTCTTGTGGAAGTCAGGGATGACCAACGCCTGCCGTGGACCCACGGCGGTATCAGCGAGGATCACGCAATCCGCGGCTTCCACTCGGTTGCCATGCGGCTGCGCGATGACGGTGCAACATCCGAATTGCTCAAGTTCATGGGCTATGAAGTGCAGGAAGAGCGAGACGGCGTAAAGCGCCTGACCATTCCGGGCGGAAATGGCGCGCATCTGGTCGATCTCGAAACGATGCCGAACCTCTCGCGTGCTCTGCCGGGTGCTGGTTCCGTCCACCATGTTGCCTTTGCGGTCGAGAACCGTGAGAAGCAACTGGAAGTGCGCAAGGCACTGATGGATACCGGTTATCAGGTAACACCAGTGATCGATCGCGATTACTTCTGGGCGATCTACTTCCGGACGCCGGGCGGCATTCTTTTCGAGATCGCGACCAACGAACCTGGCTTCAATCGGGATGAGGATACGGCGCACCTTGGTGAAGCACTGAAGCTGCCGCAACAGCATCAGCACCTGCGCTCCCTCATCGAACAGCACTTGCAACCGCTTGAAGCCTAAGGGGAAGAAAGATGAATGATAACAGCTATGTGCACCGGCTGCATGCCGGTGCACCCGGAAAGCCCATTCTGTTTGTATTCCATGGCACGGGGGGCGATGAAAACCAGTTCTTCGATTTCGGCCGCCGCCTGTTGCCGGATGCGACGATCGTTTCGCCCCGCGGCGACGTTTCCGAGTTCGGCGCGGCACGGTTCTTCAAGCGCACCGGCGAGGGCGTCTACGACATGGACGATCTTGCTCGGGCGACCGACAAGATGACTGCCTTCGTGACAACGCTGGCCAAGGAACATGGGTCAACCGATGTCCTTGGGCTCGGGTTCTCGAACGGGGCCAACATTCTTGCCAACCTATTGATCGAGAAGGGCTTGTTTGATGCTTCGGCGCTCATGCATCCGCTGATCCCCTTTAAGCCGAAGGCAAATGTCGGGCTGGAGGGGCGCAAGATCCTGATTACTGCGGGCGAGCGCGACCCGATCGGCCCCGCGCCGGTGACGCGAGCTCTGGCGGACTATTTCGAAGCGCAGAAGGCTTCTGTCACGACGGAATGGCATGCCGGCGGGCATGACATACGCCAGAACGAAATCGATGCCATCCACCGGCTGTTCGACGCGTATCGGTAAGAAGCTCTCGGGCCGGATGACTTACAGGTTATCCGGCCCTATTCGAATGCGGAGGGTGTTAATCCAATAGGCTTATCTATAGTTGTGAATGGTCTTTAATGTGGTAATTGTCTGGAACGATAAACCAGAGCGAGTATCCGGCTGTAACTAGCTAGTTGAAGGTTTGCATCCGCATGAACGATGTCGCAAATCTTCGAACGTTTGTCGGGCTTGTCCGGCGTCAGGCACGGACAATAGCATTGATCGGACTGCCGATCTTTCTGCTGAGTGTCGTCGTCCTATTCTCCCTCACACCGCGATACACGGCTCAGTCACTTGTCCTTGTCGATACCAGCTCGAAGAACCTGCTCGACCCCGATGCTGCTACCGCAAGCGGACTGACTGACAATTCCCGGGTGGAAGGCGAAGGTCGCATTATCCAATCCGATGCGGTACTGCTTGACGCGGTAAGGGACGGCAACCTGCTCTCCGATCCGGAATTCGCGCCCAACCTGTTCAAGGAGCGGCTGTTAGCCGTGCTGGGGCTAGGAAAGAGCCTGCCGCTCGAAGGGGACATGGCGCTCGGGGCGGTTCTCTCCTCCTTCAAGGATGCCGTTCGGGTTCGCCGCGAAGGCTTGACCTACCTCATAAGTGTTGGCGTGACGTCGGAGGATGCGGAGAAGGCAGCGCGCCTCGCAAATCTCGTCACGACGGTCTACATCAGGAAACAGGTTGAGGCCAAAGTCGCGAATACAGTCGCAGCCGGCAAGATCCTCGAGCAACAGCTGGCGGCAGCTAGAGACCTGCTTTCGCAGAACGAGCGGAACCTTGATCTTTTCACGACGTCGCACAGCGACCTGCAGGCGGCCGGATCGCTGCCCAGGCTGCGGCTTGCCGATGCGGAGTTCGGCAAGAGCACTTCCGATGCGCATGGACTAGACTTCGGACGCAACATTCCCTCGGAAATCCTAACTCAATTCTATGCTTTGCAGCAGTCGGTGCAGGTCGCAAGGGCCCAGTACCAGAATCTGTTAACCCGACTACAGGACTTCGAAGCGCAGGCAAGCCTGCAGATCGCCGACAGCCGCGTTGTCTCCGCTGCACTCGTTCCGATAGAGCCATCCTATCCGAGGAAGGGTCTGGTGCTTGCGGTCATGGCGATCTTTGCACTTGGCATGGGCATTGGCGGCGCGCTGCTCCGGGAATTCTTCGTGGGTGGCTTCACAAGCGAGGATCAGGTGAGTTCGGTCCTGAACATTCCGCTTGCGTCGGTCACACCGGATCAGGCTGGCAGCGAGCTTGAGAAGCCGCATGGGCGGGGTCTTTCGGACACGATTATTTCGGTTCCGCTCTCCGTCTTTTCCGAGTCGATACGGCGCATCCGCGTGGTGCTGGACCAGACATTGCTGCGAAATGCCGGTTTCCTTGAACGAGAGGCCGAAAACGGAGTCGTGGTGCTAGTTGCTTCGGCTCTCTCGGGCGAGGGGAAGTCGACGCTGGCGACATCCTTGGCGCGCACCTATGCGTTGGCTGGAAAGCGAACCCTGTTGATCGACTGCAACCTTCGCAACCCCAGCATTCACCGACACATCGACCGCGAACCCACATCGGCATTCGTCAATCTTCTGCGCGGCGAGCCTGATCCAGGCCTCGCGAACATGGTCGTGACCGATGACGCCACCAACCTCTCCGTGATCCTCGGTGCGCGCCCTGCGGAATTCCCGACCGATGATCTTCTCATGGGGCCGAGGGTCCGAAAGCTGCTGGAACGGTCGCGCCAGCACTTCGACTACATTGTCGTAGATACGCCGCCTGTCGAAGCGGCCGTCGACGCATTCTACCTCGCCCGTCTTTGCGATGCAGTTCTCTTTGTCGTGCACTGGGCGAGCACGCCTCAGAACGCGGCACGAAAGGCTGTCGCGGCTTTCCGGAGCCATGCAGGAGATACGAGACCGATCATTGCGGTGCTGAACAGACAGGATCAGCGCAGGTGGTTCGCCTTCGGAAGTCGGTCTGCGCTTTCGGCTGCCTAGGGTGAGGCGCTGCGGAGCCCAGATTCAATCCCGCTGGGAGCGGAGGGGCTACTTCAAATAGAGTGCCTTGACAAATGACACGTTTTTGTAAAGGTTTAGTCAATTCATAAATACAACCGATGATCTACTCTTGGCTGTGGCGGGATTTCTCGCTGCTGTGGCCGGAAGTGTATTTGCAGTATCCGTATTCTTCATCCATCTGAGAAAATGATATGGCTGGTGGGCGGCGCATACTTGTTCACGATTACTCGGGTCACCCGTTTCAGGTTCAGCTTTCGCGCTGCCTCGCAGCACGTGGCAATCGGGTTCGCCACATTCATTCCGAGAGCTTCCAGACACCGAAGGGAGACCTCAAGAAGCGCTGTGACGATCCACTCGGCTTGGAGATTGCAGGCGTTTTCCTGGATGACGTTTTCCGGAAGGACAGCTTTTTCAAACGTAGAGCCCAGGAAGTTGAAATCGGTCGATTGGTTGCTGCCCAGGTCCGGCGATTTCGACCTGAGATCGTGCTTTCCTCCAACGCTCCGCTGGATACGCAGGCGGTGATCTACAAAGCGACACGGGCGATCGGGGCGAAATTCGTCTTCTGGCTCCAAGATATCTATAGCGAAGCCATTGGCCGCATCCTCCCGCGCAAACTTCCGCTGATTGGCAGCCTTGTTGCCAAGCGCTATCACAAGCTCGAATATGAGCTCCTGCGGAGGAGCGATCATATCGTTGCTATCACCGACGACTTCCTTCCTATTCTCGAGGGCAACGGCCTCTCACGTCGGCGCGTTTCGGTCATCGAAAATTGGGCGCCGCTCGACGAGCTGAGCCATGCAGGAACGAGACACACGGAGGCGAAGGGGCGGCCAATCCGCGCCGTCTATGCCGGAACACTGGGCTACAAGCACAACCCCGACATTCTTCTGTCTGCGGCGAAGGCTCTTCCGGTGGAGATCGAGGTATTCTCGGAGGGGCGCGTTGCCGGGGAGCTTCTGCAGCGCGCGATAACCGAAGGCATAACAAATCTGCACGTCCGGCCATGGGTGCCATTCTCGGAACTGCCAGCCGTTTTGGCGGAGGCAGACATCCTGATCGCCATGATCGAAGGAGATGCAGGCATCTTCTCGGTTCCGTCGAAAGTGCTGACTTATCTTTGCTTCGCGAGACCCGTGCTTGCGGCGATTCCGAAGGGGAATCTCGCGCGGCGGATTCTGGAGCGGGAGCAGGCTGGTCTGGTTTCGGACCCGCGGGACCATGCGAGTTTTGTGACCAATTTTCAACGACTCGTCGAGAGCGCAGAGCTGCGCAGGACGCTGGGCGTCAACGGTCGCGCCTATGCCGATAGAACTTTTGATATCGACCGGATTGCGGATCGCTTCGAGGAAATTTTTCGGAATCTAACTTTGACGGAGTTGCAGGCCATTTAGCGCTGGGGGGCGTGACGTGCTGGGGAAAACTGCTCTTGTATGTGGTGCCGGAGGCTTTATCGGCAGCCACCTTGTCCGACGACTGAAGCAGGAAGGATTCTGGGTTCGAGGTGTCGATCTCAAGTTTCCGGAGTATCAGGCAACAGTGGCCGACGAGTTCATCGCCGGCGATCTTCGTCGACAGGACGTTTGTGATGATGCGATCGACGGTCGTTTCGACGAGGTGTACCAGCTGGCGGCCGACATGGGCGGGGCCGGATATATCTTCACCGGCGAACATGACGCCGACATCATCCACAATTCCTCGATCATCAACCTCAACGTTGCCGAGCTCTGCCGGCGTCGGCGTGTCGAGCGTGTGTTTTATTCATCGTCCGCTTGCATCTACCCGGCCCATAATCAGGACGATCCGGACAATCCCAACTGTGCGGAATCGTCTGCCTATCCAGCCGCGCCTGACAGCGATTACGGATGGGAAAAACTCATCTCCGAACGCCTCTTCCTTGCCTATAACCGCAATCATGGAATGAAGAACCGGATTGCCCGATATCACAACATCTTCGGGCCCTCGGGGACCTGGCAGGGCGGGAGGGAAAAGGCACCGGCCGCGATCTGCCGCAAGGTGGCACTCGCCTCGAACGGTGATGAGATCGAGATCTGGGGAGATGGTCGACAGACCCGGTCCTTTCTCTACATAGACGAGTGTCTTGAGGGCACGACGCGGCTGATGCGGTCGGACTTCGAGGGGCCGGTCAATATCGGATCGGACGAGATGGTGACCATCAACCAAATGGTCGACATGGTCTGCGCTATTGCCGGCAAGAGGCTCCATAAGCGGCACATTGCCGGCCCTCTGGGCGTCCGGGGACGCAACTCCGACAATCGATTGATTGCACAGAAATTGGGTTGGCGCCCGGCGCAGAGCCTGATTGTCGGTTTGGAAAGAACCTATGCCTGGATCGAGAGCCAGCTGATCCGGGCTGCTGCATGACATCGGTCGATGCTGGCTCGTCGAAATCGGACCAAAGCATGTCGTGGCAAGCGCCCGGCAACGCAGTACTTTTGATCGCGAGCTTCGCTATAGGGCAGGGGTCGATATTCCTCGCGCAGACCTGGCTCGTCGGTCGCGGCGACCTTGAGCTGCTGGCGCGTTTCGGAGCATGCTTCTCCTTTGCCATTCTGGCGCTGTTGGTCGTCGATGGCGGCGCTGTTGCCTCAGTGGCCCGGAGGGTTGCGTTGGCGGACTGCGACGGCGATACGGCGGAGATCCGGCGCTGCTTCTGGTCGGCAAGCATCGTTCGCCTGTGCGTGGCAGGGGTGATTGCCTCGCTCGCGTCACTTTATGCGGCATGGACGCAAGACGAGTTTGGCCGGGCTTACGCACGAGCGGCGATTCCCGCGCTTGCTTTATGGGCATTCAATGCCGGCGGTGTTCTCGACGGCTTAAAGCTGAGCGGGATGACGGGCCTGACTGGTGTGGCATCCTATCTTTGCTCGGCTGCGATCCTGCTGCCGGCGAGCACGCTTGCGCCCGACAAGGCGGGTCTTCTCCTCGGGTCGGCGCTGTCGGCCGGATGTGGGCTCACAGTCATCCTGCAGTTGCTGGTCCTTCGCCATGTCGGTCACCTTCCCGGAGCCATATGGACAACCCGGCGGCATTGCGTTGCGTTGGCTCGTGAAGGTGCATCGGCGTTGCTTGCTGTTCTGCCGGGACAGCTGTCGTTCCGATTTCAGATCGTTGTCTGTTCGATGTTTCTGGGGCCGGAGGCGACAGCAATCTTTCTCTATGGGCGACTGGTTGCAGCCGCCGGCTCACAGGTGCTGGAGTTTGTTCGCCGAGCGCACTTTCCTCTGCTTGTAAGAAACTTGGCCACAGGTACCGCGCCTGCCTGGACGGCATTCCGCGTGCAACGCCTGGCTTCTTGGCTCTCTGTATTCATCTCCGCAGGTCTGCTGGCAGGCGGCCTGCTGATCTCGGAAGTGACACGCGGTGCGACCGCGGCAGCAGCGCTTGTGGTCTGTCTCTTTTCGCTTGGAGTGCTGAGTGGTGCATTGTCCTCAACACTGTCACAGGCAGCGCAAGCGCTTGGCTGCTACCGCGCTGTCGCAGTGTCAGCAAACGGCGCGATGTTGGTCTGCCTTGCGGCAAGTGCTGCTCTCAGTGCCTGGCTTGGCCTTGCTGGTTTAGCAATCGCGGAAGTGATGTCGCATGTTGTGATGGCATTGTGCCTGTGGCCAGTCCTTTCCCTCCGGCGGGCCAGTCTGCGAGTACCGCGAGGATTGCAATGACCAGACTCTGGACAGTGGTGGGGCTCTACCTGCTCAACTTGCCTTTGGCCGACAGCGCGTTTGTCATCGTTCTGACATTGCCAATGTTTGCCATGGTGGTCGGTGGCATGCTGCGACTGCGGTCACCGTTTTTCCAGATCGGAGACGTCTTCTGGTTCTGCCTGTTCATCTATTTCGTGATCTCGCCGCTGCAGCGAATTCATGGGGACTACATTGGTGGCTCGACCGCAATAACGGCCTATGCATACGAACAGGCCGAGTACGTTCTGGCGATGCTGGTTGTCGTCATTTTTGCCTTTCCGTTCCTCTTTGTGCCGCTGCAATCCAATGAAGCGTCCGCGGTGACTGACCAGCGCCCGAATATACCAGCCGTCCTCGTCGTGAATGTCGCTGCGTTCATGCTATTTGCAATGTCTGAAGGTGGCTTCGAGCGATTGCTTTCATCTCGCCTGCAGCAGGACGCCTCGCAGGGCTTCATCGCGAGCCCGCTGTTTCTCGCGGTCCAGTCGGCTACGGCATGTCTGGTTGCAGGGTACAGTCGTCAGTCAAAGCAGAGGCTCACCTCGGCATTCCTCCTGGTCGCGGTGCTCGTCTTGCTGGCACTGGCAAGGAACCCCTTCAACGCGCCACGCTTCATCCTGCTGGCGGTCTGGTTGCCGGTGTTGTTGGCGCTCGCGGGCGGCAGGATCTCTGCGGCCAAGTTCTACGTCTGCGGGTTGCTGGCGTTGACCGTCTTGTTTCCGGTTCTCAATGTTACGACCCGCCTGGGCCTTGGCGGATTGCAGGATGTGTCGCAAATATCGATCGTCGGGAACATCTTCGACATCCCCTCCGTCGATGTGTTCGATATGGCGGTTCATTGCATCCGCTACATGTCGACCCACGACTTCATGTGGGGTGAAAAGCTTGCTGCTGTCCTGCTATTTTTCGTTCCACGCTCAATCTGGCCGGGAAAGCCGATTGTCGGCGGGCTTGATGTTGGTGGCGACCTGTTCGCGGCCGGCATGTACGGGACACCGAACCTCTCTTTTTTCCTCGGCTGCGATTTCTACATGGATTTCGGCCTTGCCGGCGTTGCGGTCGGTGGGATCGTGAGTGCGTTTGCGCTCAGAGCTATGATCAGGTCCGGCCAGGACGGCTTCTTTGGCATTCGGATGATGCCATTCTTTATCGCGGCGTCCTTGCCTATTTTGCTGCGCGGTCCCGTCGGTGCCGTTCTTCCCCTGTTTGTCTGCCAGTTCCTTGTCATGAAGTTGCTGGCCGTTTGGCTCCGGCAATCGGCGGCGCAGACGAATGCTGTCCAGGGCCAGAGGGCATGAGAATGGAGCAGCCGGGCTCGGATATCCTCGATGCCAGAACAAGCTGCTCGCGCACTGGCGGGCCGAGCTTTTCGCTGCGACATAGAATGGTGCGCGCGATGTGGTCAGTTGTCTGGACGCTGCTTGCCGCATGGACGCCGGCTCCCTTGCACCGGTGGCGGGCCTTCTTGCTCCGCTTGTTCGGCGCGCAGCTCGCTGCCAATGCCCGCGTCCATGGATCTGCGAGAATTTGGTATCCGCCAAATCTGATAGTAGAGGAGAACGCGCTGATCGGGCCGCGCGTCATCTGTTATGCGATGGCGCCCATCCGCATATGCAGGAACGCCGTCGTCTCGCAGGGGGCGCATCTCTGTGCTGGCAGCCATGCCGTAGACGATCCCCATTTCCAGCTGGAAGCGCACCCGATCACCATCGGGATCAACGCCTGGGTGGCCGCCGAGGCCTTCGTCGGCCCAGGTGTCACCCTGGGCGCCGGCGCCGTCCTCGGGGCGCGCAGTGTTGCATTCCGCGATATACCTGCATGGACCATCTATGTCGGCAATCCGGCGCGTCTGCTTCGGGAGCGCGTGCGGTTTACCATCCCTTAGCGATCGTGGCGTCCGCCCAGGCGGCTGCGACCACTGCATAACCTTCATCGTTGAGATGGATCGCATCGACACGCAAGGACCGAGGCACCAGCCCGGCGCCCACATCTTCAGCATCGCCGGACGTTCCATCGCCTGATGACTGAAGGACTGCGAGAAGGTCGAGAAATCGGCTTCCGTAAACGGCGGCCAAGTCTGTATTCAGTCGCATGATATGATCGATCACCGCGGGCGCGTCGCTCGCCGCAGGCAGGATCGAGCCGACGAGATACCGTCCGCCAGCCACGCTGCCCGCCATTGCAGCAATGTCTGCCATGACGGTCGCCGGCATATGCGCGTTGTTGCGGCCTGCCCATATCCACTGGATGTCTCCTCGCCGCGAAATTGCATCGTCCAGGAGGAAGGTCGTCGCGTAAGGCACATCGGCACCGTCACCCGCGGAGCCTCGCGTAAACCTCCAATTTCCGCCTGCGTCGGTGGCGAGTGTTCCTCTGATTCCGGCCAATGTGCCGGGAGCACCGCCGCGGTGGAAGCCGGAATCAAGGAAGATATCGGCGGATCTGTACGTGATGGGTACCTGCGGGTTCTCGTCGCCCCATTCGATGACGATGTTGTCGAGCGACCAGGTGACAAGGCTGCCGCTGGTGACGAATGCGATGGCCCCGCATGACGCATTGCCAAAAGCATCGTTGCCACTGGTGAAGGTGACTTCGTGATGACCACTGTAATCGACCACCCAGGTTGGCCCTCCCTCGGACGTTTCCGTGGCCCAACTGCCGCCCGTCGCCTGGAGACCGCCGATCTGGATTGTGCCGCCGCCATCTATGTAGTCGAGATCGAAGGCGACGCGAATGGTTCTGCCGTGCGGCACGACTGCTAAGGCGAATTCACAGCCTCGAAGGCTTCCCGCGTCGTCGTTTCGGACGACAAGCTTGCCATTTTCCGTGTGCAAAGGCGTTGCGTGGCCGTCTTGAAGGCGAGGTGTCCAGCCCTCCGCGCCGTTGTCGAAGCGGGATATGATCGAGAACGTCGGATTGTAGGCACCGATCGTGCCGTCACCCGGAGTAAGCTCCAACGCCGTGCGCAACGCACCGGCCTCGAACTGACCCGGGAAGATGCGGAGCGTTATATCGACGGCGCTCCCTGCCGTGACACTCAGCAGGAAGGTCGATCGAACGAAGGCATGGGTTGCCTGGCCGCTGCCCGACACGGCGTTGCGCGTGCCGTCGAGCAGGAAAGCGGGAGATGCGATTTCGTTGAGATATCCCCCTGGTTCATCCGCCTGTATGAGCAGGAGACTGAAGCCGTTGACGCCTGCGGTAGAGTCCCCGACAAGCTGGGCCTCGGCCGAGATGGTCCAGTGGCTCCCAGGTTCGACTTCGCGGTTTGCGGCGATTGAAGCATATATTTGTCGGCCGATATCAGTAAACGTGGCGGTCGCCGTTCCGTGAACGCGAACGTCGCCGTAGGGAAGACCGGCTTCATCGATGCCCGTTGCGACCAATTCATGGGCCAATCCGTTGACAGCGCCGGCCTCGAAGAAAATCATCCAGTCACGGGTATGCGGGAACAGGTTCTTGCTCTCTGCGCCCTGTACCGCGACCATCAAAGGCACACCCCCTTGCCGTGTGGCGATCTGGGTCGAGGTCTGGCCGCCTATGCCACGATTGATGACAGTGCGAGGCGGGTTGAAGAGTGAGGCGGCGACGGCGGGGTAGGAAAGGCCGGGTGACGAGGCGCCCGCACCTGCCGTCAGACTATCTCCGAAGGCAACGATCGAGCGCTGCTTGGCACTGGCGCGACGCACCGGCTGAACTGAGTTCATGCTAAGACCGAGAAACATAGGGACCTCCAAAACAGCATTTGGGAGTACGATCCTATTTCAAGCTGGATAGGCGGGGATGTTGGAGAATACCAAGGGGTACGCGTGCGCTTTGCTGAACTCGGCTTTCATCAATTCGGGAAGCCGAAATGCTGGCGTGTTCATGTTCCCTTAAGTAATTCTCTTGAGATTGTGATTTCTTGTTCCATGATGATCGCGATACGAAGACTATCGGTTCGCACTTCATGACGATCGATGCAGATCGTCTTACCCATGAACATGGTTTCTTACTCTCGGCTGATTTGCGGCTGTTAGAATTTCCATATTGTCCGTGCCGCGAGTGTGCTTGCGGTCGGCCTGATTTAGGGACGTTACATGAATTCGGAGTTTGCCGTTCGCCCGATGCGACCCGGTGAGTTGGAGCTTGTGCTCGAATGGGCACGTCAGGAGGGCTGGAACCCCGGTCTTGACGATGCACTTGCCTTTCACGAGGCCGACCCTTCGGGATTTTTCGTGGGCGTGTTCGGGGAGGTGCCGGTTGCCTCCATTTCGGTCGTCAAATATGGCGAGGACTTTGCGTTTCTTGGACTCTACATCGTTCACCCGGATTTTCGGGGCAGAGGCTATGGCAAGGCCATCTGGAATGTGGGCATGGCTTCGGCGGAGGGCCGCAGTATTGGCCTGGACGGTGTTCCCGCACAGCAAGAGAACTACCGCAAGGCAGGGTTCGAAGAGGCCTACCGGACGGTTCGCTACGGCGGTGTGGTATCGGCTGTGCCCGCATCACCGCTGGTAGCCCAGGTGGTCTCGGATAAGCTCGACGGATTGCTGCGCTATGACGCGACAATTTTTCCGGCTCCGCGGCCGGCGTTCGTGGCGTCCTGGTGCGCAACGCGTAAGGATCGGCACTCGGCGGTGGTACGAAAGAGCGGCAAAATTCGTGGATACGGAACCCTCCGTCGTTGCTTCGACGGGTACAAGATCGGTCCGCTCTTTGCCGCCGATAAGGACAGCGCTTCAGCCTTGCTTTCGGCCCTCACACCGCATGCCAAGGGCCAGCAGATTTTCATCGATATTCCGACCAGCAACGGCGAGGCGATAGAGCTTGCCGAGAGCATGGGTCTGGCGCCTGTTTTCGAAACCGCTCGGATGTACAGGGGAAAGGCGCCGGTCGTTCCACTGAAGAATGTCTTCGGCGTGACGACACTCGAGCTTGGCTAGTCCATAGGCGAGGCAGGAGCCGTTGAGGGTGCCTTCTGGGGGCGGCCTCTTTCGGCAATCGCGATGCCGCCCAATGCAAGCGCCAGCGCGATCAAATGAAAGACCTGCAGCTGCTCGCCAAGAAGTGCGACCGACAGCAGCGTTCCGAAAACCGGCACGAGGTTTATGAAGAGCCCGGCTCGATTTGCGCCGATCGCCTCGACGCCCTTGATATAAAGTATCTGAGCGAGCAGGGAGGCAAAGATTGCCGTGTAGATGGCAATCAGCCAACCCTTGCCATCCGGCAGCTGAACCGCGCCCTGGCTGTTCTCCCAGACGAGAAGCGGCAGGGCACTTAGCGCGGCACCGAGCGCTGGAATTGCCATCAGCGTGCGCCAATCGAGCGGCGGCTTCCAGCGTAGAAAAATCGTATAGACCGAATAGGCAGCGACGGCGATCAGCATGAGCGCATCACCGCGATTGAGCCCGAGTTCCAGCAAGGTCGACAGGTCGCCGTGCGCCGCAGTCAATGCGACGCCGCCCAGCGTCATTGCAAAGCCGATAATTTGCGCTGAAGAAACAGCCGTACGGAAGAAGAGGAAATTCAGCAGGAAGATCAGCATGGGAATGCCAGCCTGCTCGATCGCCACATTGATCACGGTCGTATACTTGACCGCGGAGTAAAGCATGGCGTTGAAGAGCGTGTAGCCGATGACGCCATAGAAGAACAGCAACGGTAGGTTCTTGCGGACGATCGGCCAGTCGCGTTTCAACTGCGGCAATGAGACCGCTGCTATGAGCGACGTTGCGAGGAACCACCGGAGAAATGTCAGCATCATTGGACTGACGTGCCCAAGGGCGAGCTTTCCTGCCACCGCGTTTCCGCCCCAGCATAGCGCCGCGACGACAAGAGAAATATATGCGGCGACCTGCACAGGCGATTCTTTCAGATGACGGCGATGTGGCTCTCAACCTCAGGGTATGATCGGCCAATAGCCAGATGATGGCTGATTTGTCACGTAAAAAGCCGAATCCGGCGGCATAACAGGGTCGCTTTCCCGGTAACAAAGCATTATAGATGCGCGGGTTTGAGAAGGGTGCGGTTAATCCGCCGATAACAGGAAGAGTTGGATGACGAACGTAGTCGTGGTCGGTTCGCAATGGGGTGACGAAGGCAAGGGCAAGATTGTCGATTGGCTTTCGGAACGTGCGGATGTGATTGTTCGCTATCAGGGCGGCCACAACGCAGGTCATACGCTGGTCATTGATGGCGTCAGCTACAAGCTTGCGCTGCTGCCGTCCGGTCTCGTGCGCGGCAAGCTCAGCGTCATCGGCAATGGCGTCGTCGTGGATCCCCATCATTTTGTCGCCGAAGTAGAGAAGCTGCGTGCGCAGGGGGTCAACGTCACGCCGGAAGTGCTGCGCATCGCCGATAACGCGCCGCTAATCCTGTCGCTGCACCGCGATCTCGACGGTTTCCGCGAAGACGCGGCCTCGAACAGTGGCACCAAGATCGGCACCACTCGCCGCGGCATCGGCCCGGCCTATGAGGACAAGGTTGGTCGCCGAGCGATCCGCGCGATCGATCTTGCCGACAAGGAAGCACTGCCTGCCAAGATCGACCGGCTGCTGACACACCATAACGCGCTGCGCCGCGGTCTAGGTCTGGCGGAAATCACAGTGGAGTCGCTGGAGAAGGAGCTGAACGACGTCGCCGATCAAGTGCTGCCCTATGTCGATCAGGTCTGGCGCATCCTTGATGATCAACGCAAGGCCGGTGCGCGTATCCTGTTCGAAGGCGCGCAAGGCGCACTGCTCGACAACGATCACGGAACCTACCCGTTCGTGACGTCTTCGAACACGGTGGCCGGCCAAGCAGCTGCCGGCTCGGGCCTGGGCCCGACGGCGATCGGCTACGTCCTAGGCATCACCAAGGCCTATACGACGCGCGTTGGTGAGGGCCCATTCCCCTGCGAGCTGCATGACGAGGTTGGCAAGCACCTCTCGACGGTTGGCCGTGAAGTCGGCGTCAATACCGGCCGTCCGCGCCGCTGCGGCTGGTTCGACTCCGTTCTAGTGCGTCAAACGGTGAAAACCTCGGGCATCACGGGGATTGCGCTGACGAAACTCGACGTTTTGGACGGCTTGGACTCCTTGAAGATCTGCGTTGCCTACAAGCTCGACGGCAAGGAAATCGACTATCTTCCGGCCAGCCAGGCAGCCCAGGCTCGCGTCGAGCCTGTTTACATCACGCTTGAAGGCTGGAAGGAATCGACTGTCGGCGCACGTAGTTGGGCCGATCTGCCGGCCCAGGCGATCAAGTATGTACGTCAGGTCGAAGAACTGATCGGGGCGCCTGTCGCTCTCCTGTCTACAAGTCCTGAGCGAGACGACACTATACTTGTGACCGATCCGTTTGAGGATTAAGGTCTCGGGTCATTATTCGTGCGGTTCGCGGCGCGAACCGCACTCCTAGAGAAAGTACGAATGGCGGATTTTATCGCAGTTATCCGGCGGGCGGTTGACGGCCTGTCCGAAAATACTCCCGAGATGCGGGTGAAAGTCTACGAGCGCGCTCGCGGTGCTGTTCAGCGGCAGCTCGAGAATATGAAGCCGCGCCCTCCGGAAGCGATGTTGCAACGGCAGCTTGAAAAGCTCGAAGCTGCAATCCGCGAAGTCGAAGCGGAGCATGCCGAAGCGGTTCCTGCCGATGATACTGCGCTCGTGGCGGAACCTGGGCTCGTGGCCGAACCTGGGGTAGAGGCAAGCGCCGACGCCGGCAATGAGCCGGAACCAGTCACTCCCGAACAGCCTGCTGCCGAGGAACCCGTCGAGGAGCCGGTGCATGCGACGCCGGTTCACGAAGATCACGTAGCGGCGGAAGAACCTGCGCCTGCCTATGAAGAGCCGACCGAAGAGGTTGTTGCTCATCACGAAGAGCCAGAACCTCACTATGAGGAGCCTGTCTCTGCCGAGTCGGATCATACGGCACAGCAGGAGGCGCATTGGGAGCATGAAGAGCCGGCGGCTCCTGTCGAGGAAGCCGAGCCTGTCGAACAGTTCCATGCCGCTCATTCCGGAGAAGTTGTCCACGACGATCGGGACAGCCGCGAGGAGTTCGTCGATGCACCCGAAGAGCCTGTGGTCGAACCGACCTACGAAGAACCTGTTCTACAGCCGATTGCACGCGACTACGATCTGACCAACCGTCTGGTGGAACCAGTCCTTGGGCTGGATCGTCCGCCGGAAGAGTTCGTGGATCGCAGCCAGGAAGAGCCACTGCATGCGGATGCCGCCGGGCGTTTCGATCCCGTATGGGCAGAGCCGGTAGAGGAAACGCCTGCACCGCCGGCCAAGGATGCGCAGACGGACTGGGCGCTCGAAGAACTCAGGCAGTTCTCTGAAGCGGCGCCGGTCGCTCCGGCCAATGAAGCTGCGCGTGCCTTCGAAGACGTCATTGCGGGAATCGATCACGCGCCCGCCGGTGTCAAGATGCCCGCTGCGAACGAGGGCTTCTCGTGGGAGGCTGCGGCCTTCGACGATCTGCCGCCGATTGAAAACGGCAAGAAGGTTCCGATCAGCGCGCATTTCGATGATGGCGATCTCTTTTCGGAGGTGCACGGTACGCCCGTGAAAGCTACGCCGGAGGACAATCCGGCATGGCAAGAAGCCACGGCGCTTCGCGGGTACGACAACCGTGGTGTTGTTGCCGAAGATGACGATGGCGCGGCCGATCTCGACAGTGCCGTCGCTGCAAAGTTTCAAGGCAAGAATCTCCGGATGGAGCCGAAACGCCGCCGGTTCGGCATCGGTTCGATCGTGACAATTCTCATTGCGCTCGGCGCGGTGGGCGGCGGCGGATATGCAGCCTGGACCCATCAGGACGCCCTTTCGGCAATGGTGAAGAATCTCGTCAGCGCGGCGCCTTCGCAGAGTGCCAAGAACGAGCCGACGCCTGCCGCGCCTAATGCCGCAGCACCCGCCGGGGCGCCGCAGGCGGGCGATGCAAAGCCCACCGAAGCCAACAAGGAAGTCGCATCGCTGAACGACGGTTCTGCCGTCAACAACAAGTTCAACCAGCGACTTCTTGCCGATGGAACCGAGGTTGACAGCGGACCGGCCGCCGTTCCGGGGACGCCGACCGCGGAAGGCAAGTCAGTGGCCGAACAGAATGTTGCCGCTGCCGACACAACGTCGCCTGCTCCCTCTGCTACGCCAGCTGCAAGCGCTCCGGCTGCGACGCCGGCTCCTGAAGCTGCGCCAGCTGCGGCCGTCGGCTCCAACGAGAAGATGTTCCTCTACGAGGAGCGGATCGGTCAAAGTTCGCCAACGGCCATCCAGGGCTCGGTCGCCTGGAGCCTGCAGCACGAAGCCGGTTCGGATGGCAGGCAGGAAGCGACCGTGCAGGCAACCGTGACCGTACCAGAACGCAATCTGTCGGCGCAGTTGACCTTCAAGCGTAATTCCGATCCGTCACTGCCGGCGAGCCATATCGTCGAGGTGGTGTTCTCGTTGCCGCCGAATTTTGAAGGCGGCGCCATTGAGAGCGTTCAGCGCATTTCAATGAAGCGTACGGAACAGGATCGCGGCGACGCGCTGATTGCCGTGCCGGCGAAGATCACCGACGATTTTCACATGATTGCGCTCAACGATTATCCGGATGCGCGCAAGGCGAACCTCGATCTTCTTTCAAGCCGCGACTGGATCGATATTCCGATCACCTATCGCAATGGCCGCCGTGCGCTTTTGACGATGCAGAAGGGCACTACGGGCGTCGAGGCGTTCAACGCCGCGATCAAGGAATGGGCCGCTTTCGGCGACGTTTCGACCAGCCAGTGATCGCGCCGGCTGCGACAAAAAGAAAAAGGGCGGGACCACCAGGTGGTCCCGCCCTTTTCATTTGAAGACAATGTGTGTGTTAGGCTGTGGCTTCGACAACCCGAACGGCCTTGGCTCGTTCGAGTGCTTCCTTGCGCACGGCATCCTGGACCTTCTCGAAGGCGCGGACCTCGATCTGGCGAACGCGTTCGCGGCTGATGTCGAACTCCGACGAGAGGTCTTCCAGCGTGACCGGATCTTCAGCGAGGCGGCGTGCCTCGAAGATTCGCCGTTCGCGGTCGTTCAGAACACTCATCGCCTTCGCCAGCATGCGTCGGCGGGTGTCGAGTTCGTCCTGCTCGATCAGAACCTCTTCCTGGCTGTCGTGATCGTCGACGAGCCAATCCTGCCACTGGCCGGATTCGCCTTCCGAGGCCTTTATCGGTGCGTTCAGCGACGCGTCGCCTGACAGGCGACGGTTCATCGAAACTACCTCCTCCTCGGAGACGTTCAGCTTGGTGGCGATCTCGGCGACGTGTTCCGGCTTCAGGTCGCCATCATCAATGGCCTGAATACGGCCCTTGAGACGACGCAGGTTGAAGAACAGTCGCTTCTGGTTAGCGGTCGTGCCCATCTTTACCAGAGACCACGAACGCAGGATGTATTCCTGGATCGACGCCTTGATCCACCACATGGCATAGGTGGCAAGACGGAAGCCGCGTTCCGGATCGAACTTCTTGACGGCCTGCATCAGGCCGACATTCCCTTCGGAAACGACTTCGCCGATCGGCAAGCCATAGCCGCGGTAGCCCATTGCGATCTTCGCAACGAGACGCAGGTGACTGGTGACGAGCTTGTGTGCAGCTTCGCGATCGCCATGCTCCGCATAGCGCTTCGCCAGCATATATTCCTGCTGCGGTTCCAGCATCGGGAACTTGCGGATTTCATCGAGATAACGATTAAGACCGCCTTCGCCGGCGGTAATGGACGGCAAGTTATTTCGGGCCATAAAGCACCCTCCTATCTGAATTCCGGTTCCCGATGGAACGCGCCCCTGCGTCAAAAAGGCGAACCGGGACGTGCGGCTTTATCCAAGCCCGCACTAAGTCAATGTACAGATAAGTATGGCGGAACAGGGGTTCAAGACCACTGGCCGCTTCACGAAGGCGTTACTCTGGCTAGGCCCGCAGGGCGTTTGCCAACTCTTCCATATCGTCCGGCAGCGGTACTTCGAAGTGCATGATCTCGCCAGTGCGCGGATGTTCGAATTGCAGCATGTAGGCGTGAAGTGCCTGTCTTCCGAAGGCATTCACGGTCGTCCTGGCGGCATCGGGAAGGAGGTTCGCCTTCGTCTTGAAACCCGCTCCGTAGACCGTATCGCCGAGCAACGGGTGGCCGATATGAGCCATATGCACGCGAATCTGATGGGTGCGGCCGGTCTCGAGGTGGCATTCGACGAGAGAGGCGAGCGATGTCGCGTCAGGGTTCTCATGGAAGCGCTCGAGCACTTCGTAATGTGTGATTGCCTCGTCGGCATCCTGCGTGTCGGGCCGCTTGACGGCCCGGCGAGTGCGGTCGCCAACGGAACGCCCGAGCGGGGCGTCGATGGTTCCGGTAAGCGAGCGTGGACGGCCCCAGACGATCGCCTGATAGGCGCGCTCCAGCGGCATCGTCCGGCCATGATCAGCAAACTGCAGCGACAGATGGCGATGCGAAATGTCGTTCTTGGCAACGACCATTACACCTGTCGTGTCCTTGTCCAACCGGTGGACGATGCCCGGACGGCGAACGCCGCCGATACCGGAAAGACTGTCGCCGCAATGATAAATCAATGCGTTTACGAGTGTGCCCGTCCAATTGCCAGCGGCCGGGTGCACGACCAAGCCGGCCGGTTTGGAGATGACGATGAGGTCCTCGTCTTCATACAGAATGTCGAGCGGGATATTTTCGCCCTGAGGGGTCGGATCCTCCGGCTCGGGCAGAACGATCTCAAAGGTATCGCCGGGGCGCACCTTCTTCTGCGGATCGGCGACGACCTTTCCGGCCACAGAGACCTGGCCTTCCTTGATCAGCACCTTCACGCGGCTGCGCGAAAACTCCTCGCCAAGCTGTGCCGTCATCCATGCGTCAAGGCGGCCTTCGGCGTTCTCGTCGGCGGTCAGGACTTTTCTAATGCCGGCTGCTTGTTTAAAGGGGTCGCTCAAGACGCTTCTTCTCCGAATTATTTATAGAACGGAACGCCACATATGACGAATATCCAGCCAGAAGACGATCAGGACGAAAAGCCCCTTGATCCGGCGATGGAACGTGTCCGGCGCAAGATGATCCGCCTGCAGATTGTCTCAGGCATCATCATGTTCGTGAGCCTTATGGCTGTCTTCGGCGCCGTTGTCTACAAGACGATGCGGGCGCCCACGAAGGAACCGACAGCCGTCACATCCGCTGGCGTGCCGTCAGATGCGCCTGTTTCCGTGACGACAACACTGCCGCAAGGTTTCGTCATCCAGTCATCGTCGCTCTCGGGAGGACAGATCATGTTCTTTGGAGCCACGGCGGACGGTATCAAGAAGTCGCTCGTCGTCGATATCCAGTCGGGGCGCATTGTTGCCGATGTGACGATCAACGGCGGCTAGGGCGATGGCTGCTCGCCTCGTTGCCATCGACAGTGCGGACGATCCTCGTATCGCCGAATTTCGCGACATCCGTGAGCGCGACCTGACTGGCCGGCAGAACCGCTTCATCGCGGAGGGCACCGTGGTCCTCCGCATGCTTGCGGAAGCGAGCAGCCGCGGCAGCTTCGCGACCGAAAAGGTGCTGTTGCTGAGAAACCGTGTTGAGGGTGTTGCTCCGATCCTTGAAAGGCTGGCGGATGACGTACCGGTCTATGTCGCTGAAACCGAGGTGTTGGACCGAATCGTCGGGTTTCATCTCCATCGCGGCGTGTTGGCGCTTGGCAGGCGCGAGATAGCGGAAACTGATTTGGTTGACCGGTTGCCGCGGCGTTCGCTCGTTCTCGTCGGCTGCGGTATTTCCAATCACGACAATGCCGGATCCATGTTCCGGAATGCGGCCGCCTTCAAGGCCGACGCGATCTTTCTCGATGAAACGTCCTGCGATCCGCTTTATCGCAAGGCCTTGCGCGTCTCCGTCGGCTCCGTTCTGAGCGTCCCCTACCAGCGCAAGGGCACTGCGCCCGATGTGCTGACGCAGCTGGCTGCAAGTGGCTTTGACATCTGGGCACTGTCGCCACGGGGGGAAACAGATATCCGGGCCATACCGCCAGCCGAGCGCATGGCCTTGGTCGTCGGCACGGAAGGTGAGGGACTGCCGCCCTCCCTCCTGGAGCGCTTCCACAGCGCGCGGATACCGCAATCGGAAGGGCTGGACAGTCTCAACGTGGCGACGGCAACCGGTATCGCCCTCTTTGCCATGTCATCGGCCGCAAAGCTGATCTGAGATCAACCTGGCTCGGACAGGATTGTTGCTGCGCGCTGCGCAAGGTTGATGCGTTCTCCATCCTGCGGCTCGTTGGCATCAGGCAGGAGGTCACGAATCGGAGAAGAAGGCCCCTCGTTGATCGCGGTGAGGGCCACCATCCGTGCGGCGATGCCGGCGATCTCTTCGCGTACTGCGCCGTCCTGACTTGCGTCAGCCTTCGCCTTCAGAAGCTGCTCGGAAACTGCCGCGCTGCGCTTTCGCACTTCCTCGCTCAGGCGAGCTGCCACTGCTGCGGTATCTAGCTCCGTTGCCATCGTTTCCCCGGTTACCCGCTCCTCTGAAACTGCGTCTGCGTCCACGGACGGAAGGCCAGCATTGCGTAGCGCGCGGTTTGCCTTGCGCAATTCGGCATTCGCAGCCTTGACCTGTTCCTTGAGTTTGGTGATCTCCTGCTGCCGGCGGGCGAGAAGCGTGTCTTTCTCGGAGGCTGAAGTAGCATCCCGTTCGGCCTGGTCTTCCAGGCGAATGACAGCATGCTCGTGTTGCGCCAGTTGCTGCTCGGCATCCTTGGCGCGCTTCCGCAGCAAGCTAACGTCCTGGCGGAAATTGTCGCGCTCCGTGCGTACTGCCTTCGCGGCGAAGCTCATGCTCTCAATTTCGGTCTCGCGTGCGGCAAGATCGACTTTCAGGCCGTCCGCCTGCGCCGCAAGCTTGTTCAGACGCGTACGCAGGGTCTCGAGCTCGCCTTCCTTGCCGGCGCTTGCCTGTTCGGCAATGTGAAGGCTCGTTTTGAGTTGACTGATATAGTTCTCATCCTTGCGCAGGCGAGAACGCAATTCTGCTGCTTCGACGCTCATGTCGCTGATCTGCGCTTGAAGTCCGCTGATCTCGGCGGCAAATCGGCCGGCGTCGAGTGCAAGCGTATCGTGCTTCAGTTGCAGTGATAGCGACTTTTCGCGCTCGCGGACCAAGTCCTGCGTCGTCTTTGCATTCTCGGCGGCGTAGAGGGCTCGCACCATGTCCTTCTGCGCCCGGACCTCCTGAGGGCTGAGCGGCATTGTCGCACGCATCCGGTTCTCCGTATACCAGACGATGCGGCGATGGACGGCAGGCGACACCAGGAAGACGAGAAACGCCGCTGTCAGGAAGCCCAGTCCGAACAAGAGAGCATATTCGATCACGACGTGGCCACGGCTTCCAGAAGTTGATTTGCGTCAGGACCAATGATTAAGCGGACCCGACGCGTAGAGCAAGTGGCGGAAAGGTAACGGCGAGCGAGAGTTCGCCTCCGGGCAGGGATCAGAAGGGGTTCCAGGTCGGATTGGGAGTGACCTTGAGGTAGCCGACATTCAGGCCTAGGCGCGCGCCGACGCCCGTGCGAATAGGCACGACGAGCACATTGTTGTTCTTGAGCAGTGTCATGCCGAAGCCGGCGATGACGAACGCCTGGCCGCTGACGCCGCCGAAGCGCGCGTAGATCGCATCCGTCGAAGGCAGGTCGTATACCAGCATCATGACGCGGGTGCCCTGACCGCCATAGTCGATCCCGAGCGACGGACCCTGCCAGTAGAGGGGATGTTCACCGGCATTCTTGGTATTCAGCTGACCTTCGCCATAGGTGAGGCCGGCGATAAAGGCGCCAGAGCCTTCCTGCCCGAGGATGTATCCGTTCGGCAGGCCATATTTCTGGAAGGCCGCCTCAATCACCTTGGCCAATCCGCCGCTTGTCGAACCGAAGAACGAGTGTCCCGCATCGACAATCTCCTGCATCGTGTACTGGCCGTTATTGGCCTGCTGTGCCGATGCCTGCGCCGGGACAAGCACCAATGGCGAAAGAGTCAGCGCCACGAAGAGCCGGCAGATGGCGGAAAATCTTCCGAGGAAATGGGAGCGCATGGTGTCATCCGTTCATCATGGTCGGTGCGATGAGCCGTTTCCGGCGTTTCATTCATTTTGCGCGCATGGTCTTAACAATCGGTTTACCAAATATGGTGTCATTATGGCGTCGAGTACGGCCGCAAACTTCGCGCAATTTTGATGCGTAAGATATACGGCGGAATGAACCTGCCGCGCCCTGGAGACGATGATGTCGAAGAACCCGAACCTTACCCTGACCGGCCCCGACCTGGCCGCGCTGTTGTGCAGCCGCGTCTGCCATGACGTGATATCGCCGGTCGGCGCGATCAACAATGGTCTGGAGCTTCTGGACGAGGGCGGCGCCGATGCCGACGCGATGGATCTTATCAGGACAAGCGCACTCAACGCCTCGGTGCGCCTCAAGTTCGCGCGCCTCGCATTCGGCGCTTCGGGTTCGGTTGGCGCATCGATCGACACAGGGGAAGCAGAGCGCGCCGCGAAGGACTTCGCCGCCGCCGAAAAGAAAACCGAGGTCACCTGGACCGGCCCGCGAGCGATTATCGCGAAGAACCGCGTCAAGTTGCTGCTCAATCTCTTTCTTGTCGCCTATTCGTCCATCCCGCGTGGCGGCACGATCGAGGTGACGCTGGAAAACCCGGAGTTTGATGCGAAGTTCAAGATTGTCGCGAAGGGCCGGATGATGCGTCTGCCGCCGAAGTTCGTGGAAATCTCGACGGGAGAAATCGAGGAAGCGGTCGATGCGCACTCGATCCAGCCGTACTATACCGTGCTGCTTGCCGAAGAATCTGGCATGCAACTCGGTCACAGCGCCACGGCTGAGGAACTCACCTTCACTGCCGAAGTGACTGCTGCCTAAATACAGCTGCTGCCTTCGATTCGCATGTCGAGGTAATAAATCCTTAGCCTAATGTTTCTATCCTTGGCTGGTAAGACCCAGCCGGGACAGAAGCTGGACGAAGGAGCAGCCATGCAGAGGTTTATGATCGCAGACTCATCGGACGTCGTTCGGAAGGTGGGCAAGCGGATCCTATCCGAGCTGGATTTCCTGGTTAGCGAAGCCTCCAATGTCTATGAAGCACTATCGAACTGCCAGGTCGAACTTCCGGAATACCTGATCGTCGACTCCGGTATGGACGGCGCGCTCGAATTGATCTCCACCATCAGGGGCATGGAAGGCGGCAAAGAGGTCAAGATCTACTACTGCGTGGTCGAAGCCGATCTCAAGAAGCTGATGATGGGGAAACGGGCAGGGGCAACGGATTTCCTGCTCAAGCCGTTCGACCGTAAGATTCTTACAGCCGTTTTTGGCAACCGAGCCATCGCAGCATAGCTGCTAAACCCAACCTGTCTGTCGAAGCCGCCTCCCAGGCGGCTTTTCTATGTGCCGAAAACCAGAATCTATGTCTAAGAACAAAAATCCCGCCACAAGGACGGGATTTTTCAGCATTGGCAAAGGGATGAAACGTCAGGCGGTTTCGGCGTATTCGGCACCATCCGGCTCGCGCAGAACATAGCCGCGGCCCCAAACGGTTTCGATGTAGTTCGCGCCGCCGGCGGCGTTCGCGAGCTTCTTGCGCAGCTTGCAGATGAAGACGTCGATGATCTTCAGTTCCGGCTCGTCCATGCCACCATAGAGGTGGTTCAGGAACATTTCCTTGGTCAGGGTCGTGCCCTTGCGGAGCGAAAGCAGCTCCAGCATCTGGTATTCCTTGCCCGTCAGGTGAACGCGCTGGCCGCCGACTTCGACGGTCTTGGCGTCGAGATTGACGATCAGTTCGCCGGTCATGATAACCGACTGGGCATGGCCCTTGGAACGACGGACGATCGCATGAATACGGGCGACAAGCTCATCCTTGTGGAACGGCTTGGTCATGTAGTCGTCGGCGCCGAAGCCGAGGCCGCGAACCTTGTCCTCAATACCGGCCATGCCGGAGAGAATCAGGATGGGTGTCTTGACCTTGGACAGGCGGAGGGTGCGAAGCACCTCATATCCGGACATGTCGGGAAGGTTCAAATCGAGAAGGATGATGTCGTAATCATACAACTTCCCGAGATCCACGCCTTCCTCACCGAGATCGGTGGTGTAGACGTTAAAACTTTCTGATTTGAGCATCAGCTCGATGCTCTGCGCTGTCGCGCTATCATCTTCGATGAGTAGTACCCGCATTCTTATCCCCTTTACCGCCGCCGAAAGGTGGTCTGGCCCCCTACGCGATACCGAATATGTCACTGCGTGATTTGGAAGCTGCCACGAAATGGTTAACAAATTCTGATTCACTCTGGCAAGAGGTAATCAATTTATTAAATAATTTGTCCATTCCGCTGTTTTCCAACGAGAATCCGCAAAGCCAATTCCTTAATTTTTACATTAAGAACGGCTGGTAAGCGATTCATTCGACTCACCAATGAAGCGGTATCGGAAATCGCGTAGTTGTGTTTACCGACCCTTAAATCATCGGCACTATCATTAACGATGCCCGTAAACGAAAGGTTACCAACGGTAGGTTTTTGTTAATATCGACGGAATTTTTCTGGCGGGCCGCGTCAAAACGGCTCGCAAGGGCAGTTTAAGTGGAGCAGGGGTCTCGCATCACTGGAGTAATGCGTATGAAGTCGCGTGAGAGCCTAGTTCGCCTGAAGGAGTTTCAGGTGAACGAAAAACGTCGCCAACTGCAGCAATTGCAGATGATGATGTCCGAATTCGATCGGATGACGAAGGATCTGGAGAGCCAAATCGTCGTCGAAGAAAAGAAGTCCGGCATTTCCGACCCGAATCACTTCGCGTATCCGACCTTCGCAAAGGCAGCACGCCAGCGCGCGGACAATCTTCAGGTCTCCATCAAGGAACTGAAGATGCAGGAAGAGGCGCTGGAACAGGCGCTCGAAGAGATGCAGGCGGAATATGCACGTGCAGCCGCGCTCGAAGAGCGCGACGGCGCAGTCCGGGCAAGAGCCTAAGGCAGTAAACGGCGCCATCAGGCGTCTCGACATTGCCTCTGAAAAGCCATGCATGATGGGCCGTCGCGTCCGTCATACATGGCTTTTGGCGTTGGGGCTTATTCTTAGCCGTTGACGACGTCACGCCACTCTTCGTGGCGCTGTGCCTGCGCCTTGAAGAAAGGGCACAGTGGGAAGATTTTCCATCCACCTTTGCGCGCTTCCTCGACGGCGTGCAGAGCAAGCGCCTGGCCGACGCCCTTGCCGCGCAGCGCATCGGGAACGCCGGTGTGGTCAATAATGACAAGCTTCGGTGAGGTTCGGGAATAGGTCATTTCGGCCTGGTGGCCTTCGACCTCTGCGACGTAGCGACCGCCGGAAGGGTTCTCTTCGTTCTTGATGTCCATTGTCGTTCCTCATCAACATTTTGCCGTCGATGAGAATTGCCATGTCGTTGCGGCCGCGCCAAGTCGCCCGATGAGGACACTGTGTTCGATGAGGTGTGGGGGGAGGTTTTGCTGCCGGTATGATCCCGGCAGCCGTTTCCGCTCGCCGATTTAGTCTCCTGCTGAGTGGTCTGTGGGGGCAGGGACGTTGCGGCGAAGCTTCTTGCAGCTGGCGGGCGCATGGCAACGCCTGGCTGCGACAATGATCTCGGGCCGGCTGTAGATCCTCTTGAGGAAATCCAGCGGCCCGAAACATAAAATTCGTTGCCCGTTGAAGGGCTGGTCAGTGGCGGTACTGCTGGATGCGCGTTGTGCGCAGACCGGCAAGGCCATGGCTGTTAATAGAAGACTGCCAGGACAGAAACTCCTCAACAGTCAGCGTGTAACGCTCGCAGGCTTCTTCCAAGCTCAACAGGCCACCGCGAACCGCCGCTACAACCTCTGCTTTGCGACGGATCACCCAGCGCCGTGTATTCGGCGGCGGCAAATCCGCAATCGTCAGCGGGCTGCCATCGGGGCCGATGACATATTTCACTCGGGGACGTATCATTTCGGTCATTGGACTCTCTACACAACTCAAGACCACGGCAGCCACTCTAGCTTGTCACATTTAAGAATTGCCTAAGCACATCGTAACACTTTGATAAGAAGTTTAGGCGTTGTTCTTCCAAGAAGCGATTTGCGCCCCTTCGACCTCCCGCTACGTAAATTTGTGTTCAGCGCATAGGAGCCATGCGTAATGGTCGGTGGGCAATTGATAATTGCCAACTTATAAGCGCCGCAACATAGTTGTGAGCGCATGACTTCGGCTCCGTTCTTATCGCAGTGTCCGGAAAGACTAGGGCGGTTTGCCACGTATCCTTTTGATACGACCCCTTTTCCTTTGTCCGGTGCCGCGGCCTTCTTGGTCGGCGTAGGAAGAAGCTGAGCCGGAGTTACCCGCCGGGGGTAAGGGATCATGAGAAAACAAGAGCGCGCCGTCCGCGACGGCGTGAACGAGGCTGGTTTTTCTCCGGTCGAATCCGGGCAAGAGATCTCTGTTGAACGGTTCAATGCTTGCCTGGATGAGATGGCAAGAGAGCGCGGATTCAACTACTACTTGCTTGCCGAGTTTCCGCGTGGCGATCGCAGCAGCTTCGCGCTCAATTGTCTTGTCAGCAACTGGCCGCAAGAGGTTCTTGATTTCTACGAGGAAGCTGATCTCTTCTATTGTAGCAAGCTGGTGTCGGCGCTCAGGAAAACGGCGATGCCGGTCTTCTGCGACAAGGCGCCATTCGAAAGCACGGTCGCAATCCGTGAAAACCCGCGCCTGACGGCTCTTTTCCGCTCACACGGCCTCAAGAACACTTTTGCCTTTGCGCCACATGACATGCATCTGCGGCAATACGTCTTCGCATTCTCGGGTGAGCGCGCCCGCCTCAGTCGATCTGATTCCATGGAGCAGATGTTCCGGGCGATGGAGTTCCTAGAATCGTTTGCGCAGAAGAACCCTGTCGAGCGGCCGAACGAAAGCCTGAGCAGTCGCGAAATCCAATGCTTACGCTGGTCGGCAGCAGGAAAGAGCAGCGAGGAGATAGCGATTATTCTAGACCTCTCCTCGCATACGGTCGTTGGATATCTGAAGAGTGCGATGCGAAAGCTCGATTCCGTCAATCGCATGCAGGCGATCGCCCGGGCACTTCGCTATCGACTGCTTTAGGCGTCGATCTAAGCTACAACATCACTGCGGAAAGTTCGGTCTTTGCTGCTCCGAACGCATACTGCGCGCTCCCCTCATGCCTCAGCGCCAACCAATCTCCCTCGCTCAACGATGCCACTGTGCAGGCTGTATGGCGTGTCGGCGAAGTGGACGCGGGACCGATGCTAGATACAAGCGCTGTCGCGCCGTTCGCCTCGAGCACGGTCTCGTGCCCGGAGGAAGAAACTATGCTTGCGGTCAGCAACAGGAGGTAAACTCCGGTCTCCGGGACAAGGAGTCGGCTGCCAACGCCTAAGGGGACGACCGCGCCGAGGGTGAAGCCGCCCTGCAGCTGATGGAAATCGCTGAACCCCGTTCTACTGCCAGATGCCGGCGTGGAAGTGCTGGTTGCCAGGGATGTCCGCGCAGCGGGCCTTGCCGGCGTTCTCACAGTACCTCGGGGCGAGACCGTCAGCGCAGTTAGCCAATCACTGCCGTTGCCGCTCACCTTGATGGAGAAGTCGTCGTTGCCGGCGAGGCCCATTTCGGCGCGACCGGACCAGGCCGTCTGAAAAAGCACGCTCCCGGTCTCTACTGCGGAAGCTTTATTGACTTTCAACTGATGCCCGTGGCCCGCATGTGTAAACAGGCTCGCTTCCGAGGCTACCGACAGCCGATTGAGGCCGTCGGGCGCCGCGTTGACGCCGATCATCGGAATTGAACTGTCCGCGTCGGGCGACATGGCCTGCCATTCGTTGTTGCGGAATACACGGAGTTGTCCAGGCACGGCGAAAAACGCCCGCCATCCCGCCTGCGGCACGATGTAAAGCCAGGCGCCGTCCTGGCGAAACGCCAGCCTTCCGCCCTTTCCAGACCAGGGTCCATCGGCTCCCTCTGCGACGAGGTAGCATTGTCCTTCAGCGGGTGCAGGCGGGGGGAGGGAAGCTTCGCCGACGATGCAGAGCTGAACGATGGCATCGAGACGCTGCAGCGCCTCGTTGTGGGTCACGTGCTTCTGCGCCTGGGATGGCAGGATGTAGGGAAGGGCAAGATTGTTGGTCTGGTCCGACATAATCAGAGACTCCCGGCTTCGCCTGGACGCTGCCTGGCGTGGTTTCATTTACCGGGAATGCTAGCCGTGGTGATCCGAGCGTGGACAGTGGCAGGTTCACGCCATTGAGTTTGCACGTCTTTTTAGAAAATCTATGCCCGCTCCAGCGCCGACCTCGCGCCGCCCCAGGAAATGAAGTCCGGGTTGGCAAAGTCGCTGTCATGGGCCTGCGATCTCTTGCCGTAGGCAAGAGGTAGCCCGTCCAGCGTCACGGTCGAACCACCGGCGGCACGCAACACCGCGTCGCCAGCCGCCGTGTCCCATTCCATGGTGCGCGTGAAGCGCGGATACACATCGGCCAGGCCCTCGGCCAGAAGACAAAATTTCAACGAAGAGCCGATGTTGGTGCAGCTTGAGATCGCATTCGCTGCGAGAAAATCGTCCGTCTGGCTGCTGTTGTGAGAGCGACTCGCCAGTGCCGTCCGTTCGGCCGGTTGCGGGCGCACCTGAATGGCGATGCGGCTTGCAATCTGGAAACCGCCATCGACGAAGAGCTTTTCGGCCTTGCCATTTTCTCCGGCGAAAGCAACGCCGAGTGCCGGCGCATAGACGATCCCGGCGACGGGGCGCCCGTCACTGATATAGGCAATGTTAACGGTGAATTCGCGTCGCTTGTCGATGAACTCCTTCGTGCCATCGAGCGGGTCAACCAGAAAAAAATGCGTACCGATCGACGGCACGTTCCCGGCTGCTACCGATTCTTCCGCAATGATGGGTATATCGGGAAAAGCGGTTTCCAGCTGCGCGATGATGATGCGTTCTGCCGTCTCGTCGGCAATGGTTACGGGGCTGTTGTCAGCCTTGCTGACAGACGCGCAGCCGCTCAGGTAAACCTGCATGATTGCTTTGCCCGCTTCGAGAGCGGCGCGCTCAAATGT
Organism: Rhizobium cauense; assembly: GCF_019511525.1. GTDB lineage: Bacteria > Pseudomonadota > Alphaproteobacteria > Rhizobiales > Rhizobiaceae > Rhizobium > Rhizobium cauense. Next base: position 33,220 of record NZ_JAEUAT010000024.1, read on the forward strand.
TTCGAGCATTCGCTCGCCTTCCGATTCCCACGTAGCCGACTTTGGGCCTCCACACTTCATATAGGGGTATCTTTCCGTGATTGGGAATCCCCCGGGCTATGCGAGGCGTATCCCCGCCTTTGAGAAAACGCCGTTTCAAGGCGATTTGCAGTCAAAAAGCACACTATCGGGCTTGCTATGCTAAAAAATACGAAATTCTGACTACTAAAAAGTCATTTTCACCAAAAATTCAAAGAACTTTGGGGCTTTGCGATTTTGCACTTCCCTTTTGGTTTGAAAGCGGTATGAAATCTTTAATTAAGGGCTCAACAAGAGCTCGAAGAACAAGAGATGCAGTCGATCTCGCTGCATCCAGGGGAAATGACATATGGAATATTTTGTCCAGCAGCTCGTTAATGGGCTGACTCTTGGATCCATCTATGGCCTTGTGGCTATTGGCTATACGATGGTTTACGGCATCATCGGCATGATCAACTTCGCCCATGGCGATATCTTCATGCTTGGCGGTTTTGCCGCTCTCATTGTCTTTCTCGTCCTCACTTCCATATTCGCGGGCCTTCCTGTTGCGGTTTTGCTGCTGGTCATGCTTCTCGTTGCAATGCTGATGACGAGTTTGTGGAATTGGACGATCGAGCGTGTCGCCTATCGTCCGCTGCGCGGATCTTTCCGCCTGGCGCCGCTCATCACCGCCATCGGCATGTCGATCACGCTGTCGAACTTCATCCAGGTGACGCAGGGGCCGCGTAACAAGCCGATCCCGCCGCTTGTCAGCACGGTTTACAACGTCGCCGGCATTTCCATTTCCTTGAAGCAGATCGTCATCATCGTCGTCACTGCGGTGCTGCTGACGCTGTTCTGGTACCTCGTCAATCATACGTCCCTTGGCCGTGCTCAGCGCGCAACTGAACAGGATCGCAAGATGGCGGCGCTGCTCGGCGTCAACGTCGACCAGACGATTTCCGTCACCTTCATCATGGGTGCGGCGCTCGCTGCGGTCGCAGGTACGATGTATCTGATGTATTATGGTGTCGTGAACTTCAACGACGGCTTCGTACCGGGTGTGAAGGCGTTCACCGCGGCCGTTCTCGGCGGCATCGGTTCCTTGCCGGGCGCTGTTCTCGGCGGGCTGATGATCGGTCTGATCGAGTCGCTGTGGTCGGCCTATTTCACCATCGCGTACAAGGATGTGGCGACATTCGCTATCCTCGCTTTCGTGCTGATCTTCAAGCCGACAGGTATCCTGGGTCGGCCGGAAGTCGAGAAGGTTTAAACATCATGGAAAATGTTGCACGTTCCGCTGACAAGTCCGTAAAGGCCGGACTTGTTCAGACGGGTATTAAAGAAGCTCTGTTCGCAGGTCTCATCGCGTTCGGCATGTTTGTCCTGTATGTCGGCCTGAAGACCGACCAGAACATCAGCAACGAGCTCATCATCGTCCAGCGGTGGGGACTGCTCTCCATTTTCGTTGCCATTGCGGTCGTTGGTCGCTTCCTGTCGGTGGTTTTCCTGAGGCCGCATCTCGATGCGCGCAAGCTCAGGAAGGCGCGCAGCGGTCAGCTGGATATCTCGGCGGAAAAGGGCTTCTTCCATCAGCACTTTCTGAAGATTGCGCTGCTCGCATTGCTCCTCTACCCGATGGTCATCGTCGCGCTCTTCGGTGCCCAGGGTTCGCTGAAGTGGGTCGACAATTTCGGGATCCAGATCCTGATCTACGTGATGCTGGCGTGGGGTCTGAACATTGTCGTCGGACTGGCCGGTCTGCTGGACCTGGGTTATGTCGCCTTCTATGCTGTCGGCGCTTATTCCTACGCGCTTCTGTCAAGCTATTTCGGCCTGTCCTTCTGGGTGCTGCTGCCTCTCTCCGGTATTCTGGCCGCGTTGTGGGGTGTCATCCTCGGCTTTCCGGTCCTGCGCCTGCGCGGTGACTACCTTGCCATCGTTACGCTGGCGTTCGGTGAGATCATCCGCCTGGTGATTATCAACTGGACGGATCTTACCAAGGGTACGTTCGGTATCTCGGGTATTCCGAAGGCCACTTTGTTCGGTATTCCTTTCGATGCGAGCGCTGGCGGCTTTGCGAAGCTCTTCCACCTGCCGATCTCCTCGGCTTACTACAAGATCTTCCTTTTCTACCTGATCCTCGCGCTTTGCCTGCTGACCGCCTATGTGACAATCCGCCTGCGCCGGATGCCGATCGGTCGCGCATGGGAAGCCTTGCGTGAAGACGAGATCGCATGCCGCTCGCTCGGCATCAATACGGTCACGACCAAGCTGACGGCCTTCGCAACCGGCGCAATGTTCGGTGGGTTTGCAGGATCCTTCTTCGCGGCTCGTCAGGGCTTTGTCTCTCCGGAATCGTTCGTCTTCCTGGAATCCGCCGTCATCCTCGCAATCGTCGTTCTCGGCGGCATGGGGTCACTGACCGGTATCGCGATTGCCGCCATCGTCATGGTCGGCGGTACGGAAATGCTGCGCGAAATGGAGTTCCTGAAGCTGATCTTCGGGCCTGACTTTACGCCGGAACTCTATCGCATGCTGCTTTTCGGTCTGGCGATGGTTGTCGTCATGCTGATCAAGCCACGCGGTTTCGTCGGGTCGCGTGAACCGACGGCCTTCCTCAAGGAGCGCAAGGCTGTTTCCGGAAGCTTCACCAAAGAGGGCCACGGTTGATGAGCCCTCAGGAAACAAACATGTCCAGCGATACTCTGCTCAAGGTCGAGCACCTGTCGATGAAGTTCGGCGGCCTGATGGCGATCAACGACTTCTCCTTCGAGGCGAAGCGCGGCGACATCACCGCTCTGATCGGCCCGAACGGCGCCGGCAAGACGACAGTCTTCAACTGCATCACCGGCTTCTATAAGCCGACGATGGGAATGATCACGCTCCAGCAGAAGAACGGCAAGGAGTTCCTGCTCGAGCGCCTTCCGGATTTCCGGATCACCAAGGAAGCCAAGGTCGCCCGTACGTTCCAGAACATCCGCTTGTTTTCCGGCCTGACGGTTCTCGAAAACCTCCTGGTCGCCCAGCACAACAAGCTGATGAAGGCGTCGGGCTATACGGTGATGGGACTTCTCGGCATCGGGCCCTATCGGTCCGAAGCAAAGAACGCCATCGAACTGGCCCGCCACTGGCTGGAGAAGGCAGATCTCATCGATCGCGCCGACGACCCGGCCGGCGATCTTCCCTACGGTGCCCAGCGCCGCTTGGAGATCGCACGCGCCATGTGCACGGAGCCGGAACTTCTCTGCCTCGACGAACCGGCAGCGGGCCTCAATCCCCGCGAGTCGGCGGCTCTCAACGCGCTGCTGCGAAGCATCCGCGCCGAAAGCGGCACGTCGATCTTGCTGATCGAGCATGACATGTCTGTCGTCATGGAAATTTCCGACCATGTCGTGGTGCTCGAATACGGCCAGAAGATTTCGGACGGCACACCTGATGAAGTGAAGAATGATCCGAGGGTTATCGCAGCCTATCTCGGCGTTGAAGACGAGGAAGTGGAAGAAGTGATCGCAGCCGTAGAGAACCTCGAAGGAGGCTCGCACTAATGACTGGTCAGCCACTTCTGAAAGTCCAGGGTGTCGAAACCTACTACGGCAACATCCGGGCCCTGGCCGGGATCGACGTCGAAGTCCATCGCGGCGAGATCGTCAGCCTGATCGGTGCCAACGGCGCCGGCAAGTCGACCCTGATGATGACGATCTGCGGTAGCCCGCAGGCTCGCAACGGCGCGGTGATCTTCGAGGGTCGCGACATCACGCGCATGCCAACGCATGAGATCGCCCGGCTTCGCATTGCACAGTCGCCGGAAGGACGTCGTATCTTCCCGCGCATGACCGTCATGGAAAATCTCCAGATGGGTGCGGGTCTCGACAACCTCAAATATTTCAACGAGGACGTCGAGAAGGTCTTTGCGATGTTCCCGCGTCTGAAGGAGCGCCAGACCCAGCGCGGCGGCACGCTCTCGGGCGGCGAACAGCAGATGCTTTCCATCGGCCGTGCGCTGATGGCGCGTCCAAAGCTGTTGCTTCTCGACGAACCATCGCTCGGCCTTGCGCCGCTGATCGTCAAGGGCATCTTCGAGGCGATCAAGAAGTTGAACAAGGAAGAGGGGCTTACCGTCTTCCTCGTGGAGCAGAACGCTTTCGCGGCGCTACGCCTGTCCGACCGTGCCTACGTCATGGTGAACGGCAAGGTGACGATGAGCGGTTCCGGCGCCGAACTGCTGGCGAATCCGGAAGTGCGTGCCGCCTATCTCGAAGGCGGACGGCATTGAGCATGACGAAGGGGAGACTTTGATATGCAGGGACTTTTCTTTGAGGGCGATACCGGCGTTCGCAGCGCCATTCGGCTTTTCGTTGTGCTGATTGGATTTTGGACAGCGTGGCGGGCTGGCAGGGCCGCTGCCGAAAGCTGGAGCAACTATCCGCTGGTGATTGCTTATACTGTTCTGCTCGCTGGTGCGATGCAGTTCCTGCATCACGCACTGTTTGACGGACCGGTCCTCAGCCTCTTTTACTACGTGATCGACCTGGTCCTTCTTCTGATCTTCTCGACGGCCGGCTATCGCTATCGCCGGACCAACCAGATGGTCAACAACTACTACTGGCTCTACGAAAAGACGTCCCCCTTCTCCTGGAAGGCAAAACATTGACAGCCGGTTGAATCTAGGGACAGATTGCCCCTCGGAGTGGAACAAGTTTCCTGGCGCAGTAAAGTGGGTAATGCGCTGGGTGGTGGAACAGAACCCGCTAAAAAATTGGGAGTAATAGAATGAAAAAGTCTCTCCTGTCGGCTGTAGCTCTGACGGCGATGGTCGCCTTCAGCGGCAACGCATGGGCCGACATCATCGTTGGCGTTGCTGGTCCGCTGACCGGCCCGAACGCTGCGTTCGGGGCTCAGCTCCAGAAGGGCGCAGAGCAGGCTGCCGCTGACATCAACGCTGCTGGCGGCATCAACGGCGAGCAGATCAAGATCGTCCTCGGCGACGACGTCTCCGACCCGAAGCAGGGCATCTCGGTTGCGAACAAGTTCGCTGCTGACGGCGTCAAGTTCGTTATCGGCCACTTCAACTCGGGCGTATCGATCCCGGCTTCCGAAGTTTACGCTGAAAACGGCATGCTCGAAATCACCCCGGCTGCTACGAACCCGAAGTTCACCGAGCGCGGCCTCTGGAACACGTTCCGTACTTGCGGCCGTGACGACCAGCAGGGCGCAATCGCCGGCAAGTATCTCGCCGACCACTTCAAGGACGCCAAGATCGCTGTCGTTCACGACAAGACGCCTTACGGCCAGGGCCTGGCTGACGAAACCAAGAAGGCTCTGAACGCTGCCGGCACGACCGAAGCCCTCTACGAAGGCATCAACGTTGGCGACAAGGACTTCTCGGCCCTCATCGCCAAGATGAAGGAAGCTGGCGTCACGATCATCTACTGGGGTGGTCTCCACACCGAAGCTGGTCTGATCATCCGCCAGGCTGCCGACCAGGGCCTCAAGGCTACGCTCGTTTCGGGTGACGGTATCGTTTCGAACGAACTGGCATCGATCGCTGGCGACGCAGTCGCCGGTACGCTGAACACCTTCGGGCCCGATCCGACGCTGAACCCGGCCAACAAGGACCTCGTTGCGAAGTTCAAGGCTGCCGGCTTCAACCCGGAAGCTTACACGCTGTACTCCTACGCTGCTCTGCAGTCGATCGCTGGTGGCGCAAAGGCTGCTGGTTCAAACGACGCAGAAGCTGTTGCTGCTGCAATGAAGGCAAAGGGCCCGTTCCCGACCGTTCTCGGCGACATGTCGTTCGACGAAAAGGGCGACCCGAAGCTTCCCGGCTACATCATGTACGAGTGGAAGAAGGGTCCGGACGGCAAGTACAGCTACTTCCCGCAGGACGCCAAGTAAGGGTCTACCCGCTTGTGCAGATTTTGGAAGCCCGGTCGCAAGACCGGGCTTCTTCCGTTTGGCCAGCAGGCCTTTTTGCGCTACTGGCTAGAAAGCCAACCACAGCAATCCGGATCAGATTACCATGTCCAAGCCACGCATTCTCGTCACGCGCCGCTGGCCGTCAGCCGTTGAGAGCATCCTCTCAGACCGTTTCGATACAACGCTGAATACGGATGACCTCTCCATGACCGGGGAAGCGCTGAGCGCGGCGCTGGGCGAGTATGATGCGGTTCTGCCGACTGTCTCCGACCGATTGCCGGCGGCCGTCTTCGACGGCGTGATGCCACGCGTCCGCATGCTTGGCAATTTCGGCGTCGGCTACAATCACATCGACATCGACGCGGCGAAGGCGCGGGGGATTGTGGTGACGAACACCCCCGGAGTGCTGACCGATTGCACTGCCGATATCGCCATGCTGCTGCTGCTCACCGTCGCCCGCCGCGGCGGCGAGGGAGAGCGCCAAGTGCGCGCGGGCGAGTGGCAAGGCTGGTGCCCGACACATATGATCGGGACGAAGGTCACCGGCAAGACGGTCGGCATCATCGGCTTCGGCCGCATCGGCAAGGCGTTCGCGCAGCGTTGTCACTTCGGCTTCGGCATGGATGTTGTTTTCTACAACCGTTCGCCCGTCGATCCGGCGGAGGCGGCGCGTTATGGGGCCCGGCAATTGCCTGCTGTCGAAGACGTATTGGCGTCGTCCGACTTTGTGTCCTTGCATTGCCCCGGCGGGGCTGAGAACCGGCACCTGATGAATGCAGAGCGGCTTGCGACAATGAGGCCGGGTGCGTTCCTGATCAATACGGCACGCGGCGATGTCGTCGATGAGCTGGCCTTGATAGCAGCCCTGAAGGACGGTGTTATTCGCGGTGCCGGGCTTGATGTGTATGGGGCCGAGCCACACGTACCAGATGCGCTAAGAGCAATGGAGAATGTCGTGCTGCTACCGCATCTCGGCAGCGCGACAGAGGAAACCCGTACGGCCATGGGAATGAAGGTGGTGGACAACGTGACCGCCTTCTTTGACGGCAGACCGCCGCCGGATCGCGTTGTTTGAGCCGTCGGCTCACGACCGCATCAGGCCAGTTCAGGTCTCGTGCAGCACATGAGCAGCCTTGACTGCGGCGGAGGCGCGGTTCTCGACACCGAGCTTCACGTAGATCTGTTCGAGATGCTTGTTCACCGTGCGCGCCGACAGGCCGAGAATCTCGCCGATGTCACGGTTGGCCTTGCCCTTCGCAATCCATAGCAACACTTCGGATTCCCTCTGAGTGAGCGAGAAATGCCGGCGAAGGACCTCGTCATCGGCGCGCGCATTGTTTGCGGTCAGGCGAAACAGGTATTCGTCGGCACCGATCGCGCCCAGAAAGGCAAGCTGAAGCACATCCTTGCCGGCATGCGAAAGCGAAATTGCGCCATCGCGGGCTGAGGCGGGGCGGGCTTTCATCCATTCGGCAATCTTGCCGACCACCGTATCCATGGCATCGTCGCGATCCATCGCGGCGTTGACGAGACGTGTTGCCTGTGGCGTCGACCAGTGAATGTCGCCGTCGCCCTTGACCGCAAGCAAATGCCTGCCGGCGGCGTCGAGCGCAACGCGCGCGCTCTGCGTCGAGCGTGCGTTTCGCAGGTGGACACCGATCCGCGCTCGCAGCTCGTCGATGTTGATCGGCTTCGTCAGGTAGTCCACACCTCCGGATTCGAGCGCACGAACGACATGCTCGGTTTCCGTGAGCCCGGTCATGAAGATGACCGGTATCTGGCTGATTGCCGGGTTGGATTTGAGTCTTCTGCAAGTCTCAAAGCCGTCCATGGAGGGCATGACGGCATCCAGCAGGATGAGATCGGGCGTAATGCGCTCCACAATATTCAGGGCGGCCGAGCCTGATGTGGCGATCAGGACCGAGAAGCCCGACTGCTCGAGAGCATCGGTCAGGAACCCCAAAGCCTCCGGCGAGTCATCCACCAGCAGAACGATGTCGCGCGGGAGCTCAGCCAAGGGTTTCTACCTTCTCGTCAAAACGGTGCAGGAAGTTCATGAGGCCGTTCAGATCGAAGGCGGCCGCATAGGAACGAAGTTCCTCTGTAAATGGCTGATTTGCTTCCACCTTGGCAAGGTCGTTGAGCTTGGCTTCGATACCTCTGATGTAGCCGATCTCTGCTAGCCGCAACAATTCCTGGACGTGCGCCGATCCCGGGCTGACCAGCGGCCGGTCATGCTTGATGGTGGCAGGCTGTAGCGCTTCGGCATAGATCCACTTCAAGCCCAGATGCAGCGCAAGCTTGTCACGCAGCTGCTTGATGTCGACAGGCTTGCCGATGGCATCATTGTGGCTGTCATCGCTGTCGCGGTGTGCGGCGGCGTCGCCGATATTGGCGGACAGCATGACGATCGGGGCGGTCTGGCCGTTTGCGCGCAGGCGTGAAACGAGTTGCCAGCCGTTCATGCCCGGCATCGAGATGTCGACAAGGAACAGATCGGGCTGGATGCCTTCGATCAAGGTCAGGCAGTCGGCGCCACTCGCTGCTGTCAGGACAACGAAGTCGAGAGGCGCAAGAACCTCGCGCATCATGTCGCGGTGATCTTCATTGTCGTCCACGACAACGATCGTGCGCCGGGGACCGTCATAGCTCACAATTTTCTTTTCCAGCGGCGGCACCGTCATTTCGCGGAGCACGGCCGAAAGCATGAGGCGTACGCGGAACATCGTGCCGCGGTCTTTCTCGCTGCTCACCGAAATTTCGCCACCCAGCGTGTTGGTCAAAAGCTGCGTGATCGTGAGGCCGAGGCCAAGGCCCGGCATCGGCCGGATACTGTCGGCCTCGCCACGCTGGAACGGCTCGTAGATGCGGCTCAAGTCCTTCTCGGCTATGCCACGACCGGTATCGGCGACGGTAAACGTCGCGACCTGGCTGCGATAGCCGACGTCGAAGGTGACACTGCCTTCGTCAGTGAATTTGATGGCGTTGGAAAGCAGGTTCACGAGGATCTGGCGAAGTCGCTTTTCATCGGTGCGGACGAACTGGGGCAGGGCGGGCGAGCGGTGGTGAAGGAAAGTCAGTCCCTTCGCCTGTGCCTGCGGACGGAACATGTCGACGACCTGGTCGAGGAAGTCCTGGATGTTGATCTCATTGGAATAGACCTGCAGGCGCCCGGCCTCGATCTTCGAGATATCGAGGAGGCCGTCGATGAGGCCGGACAGATGCTCGGCGCTGCGTCTGATGACTTTGATCGAGGATTGGCGCGGGGCGGGGATGGTCTCGTCGCGCTCCAGAATCTGCGCGTAGCCGAGCACCGCATTCAGTGGTGTGCGCAATTCGTGGCTGAGGCCGACCACATAGCGGCTCTTGGCGCGGTTGGCGGCCTCGGCCGTCTCCTTGGCAGTCTGGAGCGCAGCGTCGGTTTTCTTGTGGGCGGCGATCTCCTTCAACAGCAGCGTATTCTGGCGCGAGGATTCCTCCTCCGCCACGACGCGGCTGTCGTGCGCCAGAACGTAGAACCAGCAAACGACTCCCGCAATCACCGCGAAAACGAAAAAGACCACGAGGATCGTTCCGTTGACGACATCGGCGGTCTGAGGCGACGCCGAGGAAACCTGATGGGCGATCATTGCGAGGATGGCACCGACTGCTGTCAGGGCAAGCACAACGGCGATGCCGTAGCGTCCGAGGCGCGTAGTGAGTTTCTGAACAACGGTCTCCGGCAGCACTGCCTTGGCGACCGTGCCGACCTGCGCGTTGAAGCGGGCCTTCGGCTTACACATGTCGTGGCAGCGACTGTCGAGCGAACAGCAGAGTGAGCAGATCGGTGCCGCATAGGCCGGGCACCAGGCCATATCTTCAGGCTCGAAGGGGTGCTCGCAGACGGAGCAGGTGATGTTTGTGAGGTTCTTCCAGCTGTGGCGCGGTTTGCGCGCGAGGTAGAATTTGCCCTTCGTGCCCCATGCGATCAGTGGCGAGGCGATCAGCGCCACGATCAACGTGATGTAGGGCGCAAGCGATGCGGCGACGGAGCCGAAGACGCCGAAATGAGCGATCAGCGCAATGCCGGCTGACAGCGTCATGGCTCCGAGGCCGACCGGATTGATGTCGTAGAGATGGGCGCGCTTGAATTCGATGCCGGGAGGGGCAAGGCCGAGGGGCTTGTTGATGAAAAGGTCGGCCGAGATCGTGCAGAGCCACGCCATGGCGATGATCGAAAAGATGCCGAGCGTTTCTTCAAGCAGCTTGTAGATGCCGAGCTCCATCAGGAGCAGGGCGATCGCCACGTTGAACACAAGCCAGATGACGCGGCCAGGATGGCTGTGGGTGAGGCGGGAGAAGAAATTCGACCAGGCGAGCGAGCCGGCGTAGGCATTCATCACGTTGATCTTTAGCTGCGAGACGACCACGAAGGCAGCCATCAGCAGAAGGGCGGCATTATGCCAGGGGATCATGTAGCCGAAAGCCGTCAGGTACATCTGGGCCGGATCGGCGGCGCGATCGACCGGCACGCCTGAGGCAAAGGTGAGGACGACGAGGAATGAACCGGCCAGCAGCTTCGGCGCCCCGATGATTACCCAGCCGGGGCCGGCCAGGAAAACGGCGAGCCGGTGGCGCCAGTTCTGCTGCTTTTCCGGTGGCAGGAACCGTAGAAAGTCGGCCTGTTCGCCGATCTGTGACATCAGAGCGAGGATCACGGCCGAGGCTGCGCCGAACTCGACGAGATCGAACGGAGCGATGGTGCCCGGCGGGCCCGAGGCGTGGCGGATACCGGAAAAGGCACGCCAGAGATCGAATTTCTCCCAGTCCATCACGGCGATGAAAATGAAAGGCAGCACGTTGAGGACGATCCAGAAAGGCTGGGTCAGCAACTGGAACCGACTGATGAGCCGAACGCCGTGCGTGACCAGCGGGATGACCATGACGGCGCTGATGATGTAGCCGATCCACAACGGGATGCCGAGTGTCAGCTCCAGAGCGCCGGACATGATCGATGCTTCGATCGCAAACAGCATGAAAGTGAAGCTGGCGTAGATCAACGAGGTAATCGTCGAGCCGATATAGCCGAAGCTGGCGCCACGGGTCAGCAGGTCGATGTCGACCCCGTGGCGGATCGCATAGCGGCTGATCGGCAGGCCGATGGCGAGCATGGCGATCGAGGCGACGATGATGGCCCAGAAGGCGTTGGTGGTGCCGTAAGAGAGGGTGATGGCGCCGCCGATCGCTTCAAGCGCCAGGAAGGATATGGCGCCGATCGCCGTCTGCGAGATGCGCTGCGAAGAGAACTGCCGCGCGCTCTTGGCGGTGAACCGCAGCGCATAGTCCTCCAGCGTCTGGTTGGCGACCCAGCGGTTATACTCGCGCCTGACCGGAATGATGCGTTGCCGCGCTGCCATGCCTTGGTGCCAGCCCCTTTGTTCCCCTTGTCATGCGTTCGTAACATGGAACCACGCGAGGCTTAAGAGTGCGGCGCAGCACAAAACTGCACATTTCGCCCCGTCACCTACGTCATATCACGTATACGCTTTCGCAGTGCAGCACCGGATAGTCCCTTAAGCAACAGTTAACTTCCGTTTTCGGCCTGTTGTCTAACAAGAAGAGGGGATCAACCAGATGAATCTCAAGTCCTATATCACGGGCGCCGCACTCGGCGCCGTCATGTCGGCTACGGCCGCATTCCACGGAGCCGTTGCGGCTGACGACACCATCAAGGTCGGCGTTCTGCACTCGCTGTCCGGCACGATGGCGATCTCCGAAACGACGCTGAAAGACGCCATGCTGATGCTCATCGACGAGCAGAACAAGAAGGGCGGCCTTCTCGGCAAGAAGCTCGAAGCCGTCGTCGTCGACCCGGCTTCCGACTGGCCGCTGTTTGCCGAAAAGGCACGCGAGCTGATCGAAAAGGACAAGGTCGCGGCCGTCTTCGGTTGCTGGACGTCCTCGTCGCGCAAGTCGGTTCTGCCGGTCTTCGAAGAGCTCAACTCGATCCTCTTCTACCCGGTTCAGTATGAAGGCGAAGAGTCCTCGCGCAACATCTTCTACACGGGTGCCGCTCCGAACCAGCAGGCCATCCCGGCTGTCGACTACCTGATGGAGAAGGAAGGCGTTAAGCGCTTCGTTCTCGAAGGCACCGACTACGTCTATCCGCGTACGACGAACAAGATCCTGGAAGCTTATCTCGTCTCGAAGGGCATTCCGAAGGAAGACATCATCATCAACTACACGCCGTTCGGCTTCTCCGACTGGCAGACGGAAGTGAAGAAGATCAAGGAATTCGGCGCGGCCGGCAAGAAGACGGCGGTCGTCTCGACCATCAACGGTGACGCCAACGTTCCATTCTACAAGGAACTCGGCAACCAGGGCGTCAAGGCAACCGACATCCCGGTTGTTGCCTTCTCGGTCGGGGAAGAAGAGCTTGCCGGTCTCGACACCAAGCCGCTCGTCGGCCACCTTGCAGCCTGGAACTACTTCGAGTCGGTCGAAAGCCCTGCCAACAAGAAGTTCATCAAGCAGTGGCACGAGTTCACCAAGAACGACAAGCGCGTGACCAACGACCCGATGGAAGCTGCCTATATCGGCTTCAACGCCTGGGTTAAGGCTGTTCAGGCCGCCGGCACGACCGACACGGATAAGGTTCTCGACACGATCATCGGCACCACGGTTCCGAACCTGTCGGGCGGCTATGCCACCGTCATGCCGAACCACCACATCACCAAGCCGGTTCTGATCGGTGAAATCCAGGCGAACGGCCAGTTCGAAATCGTCCAGCAGACCCCGGCGGTTGTCGGCGACGAATGGTCCGATTTCCTGCCTGACTCCAAGGACCTGATCTCCGATTGGCGCAAGCCTATGAACTGCGGCAACTTCAACGTTGCCACGGGCAAGTGCGGCGGCAAGGGCTCCTGAGTGCTGATCACCCCGTCACTCTGACGCCTGAAGACTTCCGCCCGGTCTCTCCTGTCCGGGCGGAAGGTCCATCTCCGGAGCGCAGCCTTGATGCTTCGGACGGCGCCGGTTCCGCCAGGGATCGATGCCGATTTAAGGGCTTATTTTTCCCGATTGCGCCGGAAGGCCAACGATGACCGAGGCAAGAAAGCCGATGTATCGCGCCATCAAGATTTTGCTTTTGACCCTATGCCTGGCAATGCCGGCCTTTGCGACCGCGCTCAAGGCGCAGGAAGATATTCACCCCCTTATCGATGCGCTTGGCGTCGGCGACTTCCCTGAGCGCGAAGCCGCGATCAAGGCACTGGTCGCCTCCAAGGACCCGCGTGTCGGCGAGATCCTGCAGTTGCTGAGCGACGGCCAGCTTTACGTGAACTCCGAGACCGGCGGTCCTGTGCTGGTGCAGGGCGGCACCGAGGACGAGCCGACCTATGCCGACCCGATCTCCGGCGAGGTCGTCTCCGACGTCGATCCCGACTACATGTCCAAGGTCAAGATCAACAATTCGCTGCGTACGGTGATTGCCACCGTCACGAGCCAGCTGACGCTCCTGAGCCCGGATCGCGGCGCGCGGCTTTCCGCAGCTCAGGGCCTGCTCAAGGACGCTGATCCGGCAAATCTCGATCTCCTCACCTCGGCGCTGGCTGAAGAAAAGGACGCCGAGGTCAAGAATGCGATGGAAGCGGCGCGCGCCGTCATGGTGCTGAAGAGCGATGTCAGCGCCGAAGAGAAGAAGGCGGCGATCGATACGGTTGCGGCGCGCGGGGGACGCGATGCGCTGACCATCCTGAATTCCGCGATGGCGACTGCGCCCGAGGAGCTGAAGGGCGCTATCCAGGCCCATATCAACGCGATCAACCGCAGCCTCGCGCTTTGGGATGTCGGGCAGAATGTCTGGTACGGGCTGTCGCTCGGCTCGGTGCTGCTGCTCGCGGCGATCGGCCTTGCCATCACGTTCGGCGTCATGGGCGTCATCAACATGGCGCATGGCGAAATGGTGATGATTGGCGCTTACACGACCTACGTCGTACAGGAGTACATCAGCTCCGCATTCCCGGAACTCGGCAACTACTCGCTGGCCTTCTCCGTGCCGGCTGCCTTCCTCTTTACCGGTTTTGTCGGTCTTGTCATCGAGCGTGTGGTCATCCGCTACCTTTACGGCCGGCCACTCGAAACGCTGCTCGCCACCTGGGGCGTGTCGCTGATCCTGCAGCAGGCGGTTCGCACGATCTTCGGCCCGACGAACCGCGAGGTGCGCAATCCGAGCTGGATGTCCGGCGCGTTCGAGCTGGGCGGTCTCTCGATCACATGGAACCGCCTCTGGATCATCGTCTTCTCGATGGTGGTGTTCTTCGCGCTGCTCGCACTCCTGAAGCGCTCAGCCTTCGGTTTGCAGATGCGTGCGGTCACGCAGAACCGCCGCATGGCCTCGTCGATGGGCATCCGCACCGGCTGGGTCGATGCGTTTACCTTCGCGCTCGGCTCCGGCATTGCCGGTATAGCAGGAGTCGCACTCAGCCAGATCGACAACGTGTCGCCGAACCTCGGCCAGAGCTACATCATCGACAGCTTCATGGTCGTGGTCTTCGGTGGGGTCGGCAATCTCTGGGGCACGCTCGTCGGGGCGCTGTCGCTCGGTGTCCTCAACAAGTTCCTCGAGCCTTTCGCCGGCGCCGTGCTCGGCAAGATCCTGGTGCTCGTTCTCATCATTCTCTTCATCCAGAAGCGTCCACGTGGGCTCTTCGCACTCAAAGGAAGGGCGGTGGAAGCATGATTACGGCCTTCCTGCTCCGGTCTCTCGACCGCAAGATCATCGCTGCAATCGTCATTCTGCTTGCAGTCGCAGTGCTGGTGCCGGTGCTCAACCTCATGACCGCGCCGACCAATCCGCTGCATATCCCGACCTACATCATGGCGCTGTTCGGCAAGTATCTGACCTACGCGCTGCTGGCGCTGGCGCTCGATCTCGTCTGGGGCTTCTGCGGTATCCTCTCGCTCGGTCACGGCGCTTTCTTCGCGCTCGGCGGCTATGCGATGGGCATGTATCTGATGCGCCAGATCGGCTCGCGCGGCGTCTACGGCGACCCGATCCTTCCCGATTTCATGGTGTTCCTGAACTGGAAGGAACTGCCGTGGTTCTGGTACGGCTTCGACAAGTTCTGGTTCGCGGCGCTGATGGTTCTGCTGGTGCCGGGGCTGCTTGCCTTCGTCTTCGGCTGGTTCGCCTTCCGCTCGCGCGTCAACGGCGTCTACCTGTCGATCATCACACAGGCGATGACCTACGCGCTGCTGCTCGCCTTCTTCCGCAACGACATGGGCTTCGGCGGCAACAACGGCATGACCGACTTCAAGGAAATCCTTGGCTTCAGCGTGCAGGCTGATGGCACGCGCGCCGCGCTGTTTGCCGCGACTGCGATCTTCCTTGCCCTGTCTCTCATGATTGCCTCGGCCATCGTGCGCTCGAAATTCGGCAAGGTGCTGGTCGGCGTGCGCGATGCGGAAAGCCGCACGCGCTTCCTCGGCTACCGGGTGGAACATTTCAAGCTCTTCACCTTCGTCGTTTCGGCGATGATGGCGGGCATCGCCGGTGCGCTTTACGTCCCGCAGGTCGGCATTATCAACCCAGGCGAGTTTGCGCCGGCCAACTCGATCGAAGTGGTCATCTGGACGGCAGTCGGCGGCCGCTCGACACTGATCGGGCCAATCATCGGCGCCATTCTCGTCAACGGCGGCAAGACGATCTTTACCGGTCTCTTCCCCGAGTTCTGGCTGTTCGCGCTTGGCGGTCTGTTCGTGCTCGTCACGCTGTTCCTGCCAAGAGGCATCGTCGGTACGATCGACCGGTATATTTCCCGCCGCAAGCCTAAGACGGAAGCTACGCCGCCCGCGCTTCACGAAGAGGGCGTCGATGCAAAAATCCAGCCAGCGGAGTGAGCGATCATGATCCCTGACGTCAAACCAAACAGCGTTCTCTATCTCAACAACGTCTCGGTTTCCTTCGATGGCTTCAAGGCGCTGAACTCGCTCTCGATCGTCATCGAACCCGGCGAACTTCGTGCCATCATCGGCCCCAACGGCGCGGGCAAAACGACGATGATGGACATCATCACCGGCAAGACCCGACCGGATGAGGGTGAGGTGTTCTTCAACGGGCAGACCGATCTCACCAAACTTGATGAGGCCGACATCGCGCAGTTGGGGATCGGCCGCAAGTTCCAGAAGCCGACGGTTTTCGAAAGCCACACGGTATGGGACAATCTCGAACTGGCATTGAACCGCAAGCGCGATGTCTTCTCGACGCTGTTTTACCGGCTCTCTGCCGAGGACAAGGCGCGTATCGACGAGATCCTTGAAACGGTTCGGCTCACGCATCGGCGGGACGAACTCGCCGCCAACCTCTCACATGGGCAGAAGCAATGGCTGGAGATCGGCATGCTTCTGGCGCAGGAACCAAAGCTCTTGCTGGTCGATGAACCGGTCGCCGGGATGACCGATGCCGAAACCGCGGAGACGGCGATCCTGCTCAAGGAGATCGCCAAGACTCGCTCGGTCGTCGTCGTTGAGCATGACATGGGCTTCATCCGCGACCTGGGCGTCAAGGTGACGTGCCTTGCCGAAGGTTCGGTGCTGGCCGAGGGATCGATCGATTTCGTGAGCTCCGATCCCAAGGTGATCGAAAACTATCTGGGGCGCTGAGATGCTGACAGTCGACAATGCAAACCTTCACTACGGCGCAGCACATGCGCTCCGCGGCATCTCCATCAAGGCAGAGATGGGCAAGATCACTTGCGTGCTGGGGCGTAACGGCGTGGGCAAGAGTTCTCTTCTCCGCGCCGTTACTGGCCAGCATCCATTGTCATCAGGAACGGTGACCTTCAACGAGGCGAAACTTAACGGATTGCCACCGTTCGCCCGCGCCAAACAAGGTATTGGATATGTGCCGCAGGGACGCGAAATCTTCCCGTTGCTGACGGTCAAGGAAAATCTCGAGACCGGTTTTGCACCGCTTGGACGCCGGGATCGCTCAATTCCGGATGACATCTTCAGTCTGTTTCCGGTGCTGCAGTCCATGCTTGGGCGGCGAGGTGGCGACCTGTCGGGCGGGCAGCAGCAACAACTGGCGATCGGCCGGGCGATGGTGACGCGGCCGAAGATCCTCGTGCTCGACGAGCCGACCGAAGGCATCCAGCCATCGATCATCAAGGATATCGGCCGGGCAATCCGCTATCTGCGCGACAGTACCGGGATGGCGATCCTGCTGGTCGAGCAGTACCTCGATTTCTGCCGCGAACTCGCCGACTACGTCTACATCATGGATCGCGGCGAGATCGTGCACGAGGGACTAGCGGAGACGCTCGATACGGCGGAGGCGCGCCGTCATCTGACTGTCTGATCCCGTGGCTATCTGTTGGGCAGATGCTGTTTTTCTCGGCAGCTTCTGAGGGGTCCCGTTGCCGCCGGTCCGATCGCTGAGACTGCCACGGCACGGCACGGGAATTGCTTGCTTTCTGCAAGTTAGTGATTTCAATGAAAACGGCCGGGGCCAACCGGCGGTGTGTTGGGAAGGGACGGAATGACGAACGCGGCGGCAGCCACGAGACCGCAGAGAGCCGAGGGGCGCGGACATCTGGCTGCGAAGATGCTTGACGGGCGTACGCGCCTGCAGGAGCTCTACCAGGAAGGAGCGGCCAAGATCCGGCTTCCGGATACGTTCGATTCCTCCATGGAGGCCGTCATCATCAATACCGCTGGCGGGCTCACCGGCGGCGACCGGATGAACTGGAGCGTTGCGGCGGGCCCGGGCACCCGCATCGATGTTACCACGCAGGCCTGCGAGAAGATCTACAAGGCATCGGCAGGAACGGCCGAGGTCAATACCAGCATTACTGTCGGCGCGAAGGCGCGGGTGGACTGGTTGCCGCAGGAAACCATCCTGTTCGATCGTTCATCGCTGTTTCGCAGGCTCGACGTTGATCTCGACGACGATGCCGAATTCCTGGCCGTCGAGGCCATCCTGCTTGGCCGCAAGGCGATGGGGGAGGCGGTGGATACGGGTCTCTTTCGCGACCGCTGGCGTATTCGCAAGGGCGGGAGGCTTTGCCACGCCGAGGATTTGCAGTTGAAGGGCAATGTCGCTTCGCTGGCCGGCGCCGATGCCGTGCTGTCAGGCAAGGTCGCGTTTGCGACGTTGCTCTACGTCGGACCGCGCGCCGAAGCCTACCTCGCTGCGGTGCGCCCGTTACTCGAGGGCCATATGGGCGGCGCCAGTAGCTGGGCCGGCAAGCTCGTGGTGCGTCTTTCGGCCTCCGATGGCTTTGCGCTCAGAAAAAGTCTCATCCCGATCATTTCGGCCTTGCGCGATGGAGCGCCGGTGCCGAAAGTCTGGAATCTCTAGTTGAAGCAGATGGATGCACGATGAACCTCACACCGAGAGAAAAAGACAAGCTGTTGATTTCGATGGCGGCGATGGTCGCGCGGCGGCGGCTGGAGCGGGGCGTCAAGCTCAACCATCCCGAAGCGATCGCGTTGATCACCGACTTCGTCGTCGAAGGCGCGCGTGATGGGCGTCCGGTCGCGGAACTGATGGAAGCCGGTGCCCATGTCATCGGTCGTCACCAGGTCATGGAAGGTATCGCAGAGATGATCCACGACGTGCAGGTCGAAGCGACATTTCCTGATGGAACGAAGCTCGTCACTGTCCACGAACCGATCCGCTGAGGTTCCCATGCTGGAGCTGCGCCCCAATTGCGAATGCTGCGACAAGGATCTTCCGCCCGACAGTGCCGAGGCAATGATCTGCACCTTCGAATGCACGTTCTGCGCCGATTGTGTTGCCGATGTTCTCGGCGGCATCTGCCCGAATTGCGGCGGCGAACTTGTGCGCCGCCCGGTGCGCCCCGCTGCCAAGCTTGACAAGTACCCGGCGTCGACAAAGCGCGTTCTGAAAGCCGAGGGCTGCGCGCCCATCAAGGCTGCGTGAGGAGAAGATCATGATCCCAGGAGAAATCATTGCCGCAAGCGGCGACATCGAGCTGAACGTCGGCGCGCCGACAGTGACGCTTGAGGTCTCGAACACCGGCGATCGCCCGGTGCAGGTCGGCAGCCACTATCATTTCGCGGAAACGAATACCGGTCTCACTTTCGATCGCGAAAAGGCA
This sequence comes from Rhizobium cauense, assembly GCF_019511525.1. GTDB lineage: Bacteria > Pseudomonadota > Alphaproteobacteria > Rhizobiales > Rhizobiaceae > Rhizobium > Rhizobium cauense. The sequence continues at coordinate 52,239 of NZ_JAEUAT010000024.1, forward strand.
CACGGCATGCGGCTCGATATCCCGGCAGGCACGGCCGTGCGTTTCGAGCCCGGTCAGACGCGTTCGGTGACGCTCATCCCTCTCGCCGGCAAGCGCGAAGTCTACGGTTTCCGCCAGCTGGTCATGGGCAAGCTCTAGAGTGAGCCGGGAGCAGATGATGCGTGCGAGCTTATACCTTCTGGCCGCTGGAGCTGCGATGGTCTTTGCCTTTGGCGCCAACGCTGGGGATATTGATTGCAAAAACCCCGTCACGCAGGCCGACATGACAGCTTGTGAACTGGCGCGCCAGCAGACCGCCGACAAGGCGCTGAACGCACAGTACAAGATCACGCGCGCGGCTCTCGCAGCACTCGACAAGGATCTCGATGCGGATATGCGCGGTGCCGAAGAGGCACTGGTGAAGGCGCAGCGCGCATGGGTGAGTTTCCGTGATGCGGAGTGTGAGGCGGCAGGCTTTCAGGCGCGTGGCGGCACGATGGAGCCGATGCTCGTCGCGGGTTGCATCGCCGAGTTGACGGACGCGCGCACCAAGCAGCTCAAGGAACTCGCTGAGACGATGGGCAACTGACATGGTTGGCAGGATCATGGTCGTCGGCAACGGAGAGATCGGCGCGCAGGCGGCCGCTGCGGTAGCAGATGCCGCCTTCGTTATCCGCTTCAACGAATGCCGCTCCTACGAAGCGAGCCCGGGGCGCACCGACGTCGTCGCCGTCTGCAATACCGGGCGACCGGGCAAGGCTATGCTCGCTTCCGAGGCGTGGCGGGAGCATCCCGCCGTGCGAAAGGCTGCGGCGATCTGGAGCGTGCGCGATCCGCGGAAGTTCGCGGAAATGCGGGCGCCGTTGGCTGTATCGCACCCTGAGCTAGATGATTTCTGCGACGACTACACGAGTCAATTCAATGCGTTCTGTGCGGATGTTGGCAAAGAGCATGTGGTCGTTGACAGAATGATTCATGAAGCCGTCGACACATCGCTCGCGGCCTTTCACCCTGCGCCCTACGTTGTGCCGAGCAGCGGCATGATCGTGATCGCCGAGGTGATGAAAAGGTTTCCCGAAGCGGCCATTGATCTCGCGGGTTTCGGCCACGTGGGATGGGAATGGCATCCCTTCGCTGCCGAGAGACAGCTTGTTGATAGTTATGTCGTCGCCGGTCGCGTCACGCGGTTTCCGGCGAGCGCACCCATTTCTTCCTCCCAAGGAGCCTGAGATATGCCTTACAAGATTTCCCGCGCCGCCTATGCCGGCATGTTCGGCCCCACCACCGGCGACAAGGTGCGCCTTGCCGATACCGAGCTCTTCATCGAGATCGAGAAGGATTTCACCACATATGGCGAAGAGGTGAAATTTGGCGGCGGCAAGGTTATCCGCGACGGCATGGGTCAGAGCCAGGCGACGCGCGCACAGGGTGCAGTCGATACTGTCATCACCAATGCGGTGATCATCGATCACACTGGCATCGTGAAGGCCGATATCGGGCTCAAGAACGGCCGGATCGCGGCGATTGGCAAGGCCGGCAATCCGGATACTCAGCCGGGTGTCAACATCATTGTCGGTCCATCGACCGAGGCAATTGCGGGCGAGGGTAAGATCATCACTGCCGGTGGAATGGATGCCCATATCCATTACATTTGCCCGCAGCAGATCGAAGAAGCGCTGATGAGCGGCATTACGTGCATGCTGGGCGGCGGCTCCGGCCCGGCGCATGGCACGCTCGCCACCACCTGCACCGGCGCCTGGCATATCGAGCGGATGATCGAGAGCTTCGACGGCTTCCCGATGAATCTCGCGCTCGCAGGCAAGGGTAATGCCTCGCTGCCCGCCGCGCTTGAGGAGATGGTGCTTGCCGGCGCGTCTTCGCTGAAGCTGCATGAGGATTGGGGCACGACGCCTGCGGCGATCGACTGCTGCCTTTCGGTCGCAGACGAATACGACATCCAGGTGATGATCCACACGGATACGCTGAACGAAAGCGGCTTCGTCGAGGATACGATCGGCGCCCTCAAAGGTCGTACGATCCATGCCTTCCACACCGAGGGCGCCGGCGGCGGACATGCGCCCGACATTATCAAGATTTGTGGTCAGTCGAACGTCATTCCTTCGTCGACCAACCCGACGCGGCCCTATACAGTCAACACTGTTGCCGAGCATCTCGACATGCTGATGGTCTGCCATCACCTGTCGCCGTCGATCCCCGAAGATATCGCGTTTGCTGAAAGCCGCATCCGCAAGGAGACCATCGCCGCTGAAGATATCCTCCACGATATCGGTGCCTTCTCGATCATCTCGTCCGACAGCCAGGCCATGGGCCGCGTCGGCGAGGTCGCGATCCGCACCTGGCAGACGGCCGACAAAATGAAGCGTCAGCGCGGTCGCCTCAAGGAGGAGACCGGGGAGAACGACAACTTCCGGGTTCGCCGCTACATAGCGAAGTACACGATCAACCCGGCGATCGCCCAGGGTCTCAGTCACGAGATCGGTTCGGTTGAAGTCGGCAAGCGTGCCGATCTGGTCCTGTGGAATCCTGCCTTCTTCGGCGTCAAGCCGGAGATGGTATTGCTCGGCGGTTCGATTGCTGCGGCTCCGATGGGCGATCCGAACGCTTCGATCCCGACGCCGCAGCCGATGCATTACCGTCCGATGTTTGCCGCCTACGGCAAGCTGCGAACCAATTCGTCCGTCACGTTCGTCTCACAAGCGTCGCTCGATGCTGGCCTGAAAGGGCGTCTTGGCGTCGCTAAGAATCTCGTTGCGGTGAAGAACACCCGCGGCGGCATCTCCAAGGCGTCGATGATCCACAACAGCCTGACGCCTGATATCGAGGTCGATCCAGAGACCTACGAAGTGCGTGCGGACGGTGAATTGTTGACCTGCGAGCCGGCGACGGTGTTGCCGATGGCGCAGCGTTATTTCCTGTTCTGACTGTTTGGAACCGACCGGCGTCAGAGCCCGGTCGGTCCTAACGTCCCACGTTAAGTATGAATCTTCCTTAGGTTGTTTTTATTTTTTCGATGTTCCACCTTGAGGCGGCCTGCCCATAATGGAACATCGCTATAAGCCTTTCGTAAAAGATAGCGTAAAAACAGCGTCTTATGATTTCATTCTCATGAGTTGTTTCGCTGTAGAAGACGTAGCTTTTTTGGGCACTTTCTGAACAACGACCAATTCACCAAACTCGTTCAAATCTTAACAAATCACTTAAGACCTCGGCAGGAGTTGGCCTCTAAGCAATGTGCCTGGCGGCGCGCAAGAAGGTCGATTCGCATGAGAATTTCACTCCAGGCTGAGCTTGGCGATTTCCAGGATCGCCACACAATTTATGTGTTTGCTCTCAAGATGAGCTTCCTCGCGGTGACGCTGTCGTCCGTCGTGATTACGCTCATCTTGCCTCCGCTCAGCTGGATGGGGATGTTGCCCGTTCCGCTCGCCCATGGCGTTGTCTATGGCGTCTTGTTGTCATGGCTTATCGGTGGTGCCGTTTCGAGTGTGTTGTCGCTGGTGGCGGGTCATGCGATGCATCAGCTCAGCGTGTCGCGTGCGGAGTTCGAGCAGCTTAGTCGCACTGATGTGTTGTCAGGTCTTCTCAATCGGCGAGCCTTTACCGAGGCACTGGAGGAAGTCGATGAAAACGCCTGCCTGGCGATCTTCGACGTGGATCGCTTCAAGGCCATCAACGATCGTTTCGGCCATGCCTGCGGTGATGCTGTGATCGTGGCGGTATCCGCAATCCTGGCGGCCGCCTTCGCGGGAAGCTCGGCAGCAGCAAGGTTGGGCGGCGAGGAGTTCGGAGCGATCGTCGTCGGTGGGTCGCAGGAGCAGCGGATAGAAAGAGTGAGGTCGGTCTGCGCTCATCTGGCGGGCCAGCCCGTCGCCGCAGGCGATTGCGTGGTTGCCATAACCGTCTCCGCAGGGATTGCCGAACTCGGCGAGGGGCGGAGCAAGGAGGGAGCCTATTCTGCGGCAGACAAGGCGCTCTATCTGGCAAAGGCGCTCGGTCGCAACCGAGTCGTGCATGAGAACGAGGGGCTGCATCCTGGCTGGCGTAGGCATTCATCTGAGGAGCGCGAGATTAACACTATTTGCGACGAGGCACGCCTAGCCTGAGGAGCGCTGGAAGCGGCGGAGTCGCTTCATTCCTCTTGCATCGCGCGGGGGTATTTTGCATGGTCGCACTCTCAAGCGAAATGGACATGTCATGCAACGCGTTACCTCCTATCTCCCTGCCGGCACGCCATCATCCAACCCGATCGGCAAAGTCGTCCTGCCACACGATCTGCGACACTTGCGCAGGAAGCTGCTTCATCTCGAGAACGGCGAGATGGTAATGCTCGACCTCAAGGAGCCGGTTCTTTTTGCAAGTGGCGATATGCTGGTTCTCGACGACGGCGAGCTTATCGAAATCGTGGCCGCCGACGAGAAGCTCTTCGAGGTCAAAGGCCGGAACCGCCTGCACCTGATTGAACTTGCATGGCACCTCGGCAACCGGCATCTCGGCGCACAGATCGAGGAAGACCGCATTCTCATCCTGCGAGATCATGTCATCCGCTCCATGCTTGAAGGGCTCGGTGCGACGGTACGGGAAGTTGCCGAGCCGTTCCAGCCGGCTCGCGGCGCCTATCATTCGCATGGTCATGACCACGGACATCATCATCACTCGCACGACTGAGCCGATATGACTGATGATGCTGATCTGCAGGCGTTGCTGCGGCTGATGGCCTGGCTGTCGCCGGCCTTCCCGGTCGGGTCTTTCGCCTATTCAGGCGGTTTGGAGCGCGCCGTTCACGATGGGCTGGTCACCGATGCTCATTCCCTTGCGAGTTGGGCATCGAACCTGATCGAGCGTGGGGCTGTCTGGAATGACGCCATTCTCCTCGCGGAGAGCCATCGCTGCCTTGGGCAGCAAGGGCGCCTTGGCGAACTCGCGGAACTCGCGGAAGCGCTTGCGGGATCGCGTGAACGTCATCAGGAAACCATGCTGCTTGGCGACGCGTTTCTCTCCGCTGCCCGCGCGTGGCCGGATGAGGTGTTCGATCGATTGCCGCGGCACGTGGCATATCCGGTCGCCATCGGCGCCGTTGCGGGCGCGCATGGCGTTGCGGCGGAAAGGGCGATCGCGGCATTCCTGCATGCCTATCTTTCGCAGTTGGTTTCCGCGGGGATCCGTCTCGGCGTTGCCGGGCAAAAGGATGGCGTTGCCGTTCTTGCGGGCCTTGAGCGCGACATCGCCGATGTCGCCAAACGGGCAGCCGCTTCAACTGCGGACGATCTTGGCTCGGCAACGATCCAGGCCGACATCATGTCGCTGCGCCACGAGACGCAGTCGACGCGGCTCTTTCGGTCGTGAGCCGTCACGATCTGCGCTATTTGCCGGTGGTCGCTCCGGAAGCGGCGCGCTATCATCAGCTGCTATTGGAGTTCAGAACATGAAATCAGGAAACGGACCCCTGCGTGTGGGTATCGGTGGGCCGGTCGGCTCCGGCAAGACAGCGCTGACCGAGAAGCTCTGCAAGGCTATGCGTGACGAATACTCGGTCGCCGTTGTTACGAACGACATCTATACGACTGAGGATGCCGAGGCGCTGATGCGTATGCAGGCTTTGCCATCGGATCGGATTGTTGGCGTCGAGACAGGCGGCTGCCCGCATACGGCAATTCGTGAGGATGCGACCATCAACCTTCAGGCTATCGCTGGCCTCAGCGAACGGATTCCGGATCTTGATGTCGTTTTCATCGAGTCGGGCGGCGACAATCTGGCTGCGACCTTTTCTCCAGACCTCGCTGATATCACGATCTACGTAATTTCCGTGTGCCAGGGTGAGGAGATCCCGCGTAAGGGCGGCCCGGGCATTACGAAGTCCGATCTTCTGGTTATCAACAAGAAGGACCTGGCTCCCTATGTCGGCGCGGACCTGGATGTCATGGACCGCGACGCGACCAGGATGCGCCAGGCACGGCCTTTCGTGTTCTCCGACATGAAGCGTGGCGATGGAGTGAACTCCATCGTCAGCTTCCTGAAGGAGCAGGGCGGCCTCTAGGCTAGAAGACCTGCCTGAGAGTGTCGACGTCGGCGATCGCTATGGCGCGGCCGCTGACCGTGACACCCGAGCCGCGCAGCGCTGAGAAGGCGCGCGACAGCGCTTCTGGTGCCAGCCCGAGCTTGCGCGCCAGAAGACTCTTCTGGAATGGCAGGCGCAGAGTTGCCCGAGCACCTTCGTTGGTGCAATGCGTCAGCAGGTAGTGTGCGACGCGCTGCTGGCTGGTCTGCATACGATCTCGCGCCAGGCAATCCATAGTCGCCAGCAAATGTTGCGTGAGGCTGCGTGCGATCGCGCTGCCGATTCGCGGTTGCGCGTCTAGCAGAGCCTTGACCTGCGTGAGATCAAACCGGGCGAGGATGGCGTGTTCCATCGCCTGGGCGCTGTAATGGTATCCTTGTCCTTCAAGCACGAGGCATTCGCCGAAGCTGTCGCCCGGCTCGCAGATTCGGATATCGGCTTCTTGGTCTTCCGACCCACGATAGAGGCGGACATAGCCGCTCAGTACGCAGTAGAAATAGCGTGCTTTGTCGTGTTCGTAGAAGAGAACGTCATGCGGCTCATAACGCACCGCGACCGCGCAAGACATGAGAGCGTCTTGCTCCTGCCGATCAAGGCCGGAAGCGATCGAGGCACCACCAAGCACCGCACGCTGCGCGCCGCTCAGTTTCAAAGCTCTGGTCATTTGTTTCTCCCTGTGGCGCGGCGGGTGCCGCCCCTACCTGATGTTGGCAAGGGTAACCGGGAGATGCGGTTCAGAACTTGATCTCGATCAAATGTGGATCAATAAAAAAGCCGGGCTGAACCCGGCTTTTGATTGGCGGCTATTCCGCTGCGAAAGGCGGCAGGCGAACGACATTGCCCGATTTCCCGCGCTTTCCTTCCGGGGTCTCGATCGCCGTCACGCGGCCTTCGAGAGCACCAACGGCCTGCGTCAGTTCTTCGCGGGAAAGCGCCAGATCTTCCTTGTCCTTCCTGCCCACGAGGCGACCGAACATCCAGGCAAGCAGGCGGGACAGGTCGTCCATGATGAGGAAGAACGAGGGCACGACGACCAGCGAAAGCACGGTCGACACGATAATGCCGCCGATCACTGCGATCGCCATCGGCGCACGGAACGAGCCACCTTCGCCAACGCCGAGCGCCGACGGCAGCATGCCTGCGGACATCGCGATAGAGGTCATGATAATCGGTCGGGCGCGCTTGCGGCCTGCCTCGACCATGGCTTCCACCCGCTCCATGCCGCGATGGCGCATCTCGATCGCGAAGTCGACCAGCAGGATGGCGTTCTTCGTCACGATACCCATCAGCATCAGGATGCCGATCATGACCGGCATTGAGAGCGGGTTCTGTGTGAGCAGCAGTCCGACGGCAACGCCCCCGATCGCAAGCGGCAGCGAGAACAGGATGGTAAAGGGCTGGATCACGTCCTTGAAGAGAAGGATCAGCACTGTCAGTACCAGCATCAGGCCCATCAACATGGCGTTGACGAAGCTCTGCTGCATTTCGGTCTGGACCTTCGTATCGCCGCTTTCTGCCAGCTGGACCGTCGGAGGGATCTTGGCCTCATCGACAATCTGCCGGAACCGAGCGGATGCCGTATCGAGTGCCACGCCTTGCGGCAGATCGGACCCGATCGACACGACACGGTAGCGATTGTTGCGCTTGATCGAGCTGACGCCTTCTGAATAGTCGATATCGGCGACCGTGGAGAGAGGCACAGTACCCCCGCTCGCGGTCTGGATCTTCAGCGCTCGGAGGGCGGCAAGATCACGGCGCATGTCCAGCGATGCCTGCACGCGGATCGGAATCTGGCGATCGTCCAGGTTTATCTTGGCAAGGGCCGCATCGATATCGCCGATGGTGGCGACGCGGATCGTTTCGGAGATCTGCTGCGGCGTGATGCCGAGACGGGCAGCCTGGTCCTTGCGTGGACGGACCTGCAGTTCCGGACGCGGCAGGGCGCCTTCTGCACTGACGTTCGCCAGCAGCGGGTCGGCACGCAGTTTCGATTCAAGAATGCCGACAGCATCGTTCAGATCCTTCTCGTTCTTCGAGAGGAAGTTGAACGACAGGTCACGCTCGCCGCGATCGTTGAGTTTCAGGATACGTACGTCAGGGATATGGCGAAGTTTGGTGAACACCTCCTTCTCGATATCCCACTGTGGGCGAACGCGGCCATTCGGTTCCACCTTCGGCAGATAGGGGCCGATGATCGGCAGTTTCCCAAGGAAATCATCGACAAGCTTTTTCGAAAGCCTCTGGTCTAACTTGTGGAGCGTGAGCGTAACGGTCGCACGGCGCAGCTCGAGGTCTCCCTTCGGAGACGCCCCGCCGAGGACGAAGACGCTTTCAACGCCGTCGATATCCTTGACGTCCTTGTAAATCGCATTCGTCGTCGCGTCGGTATCGTCGAGCGTCGCGTTCGGCGGCAGCTCGACGGACAGCACGATGCGCGATGCATCTTCCGGCGGGAGGAAGCTGCCGGGCACCTGCGCAAGCAACATGACGGAGCCAACGAGGAAAGCGATCGCCGCAAGCAGCGTCGCGTAACGGGTCCACCAGCGCCGGGTCGTGGCACGCACGAGGCGAGTATAGCCGCGGAAGAAAAGGCCATCATTGTCGTGATGGTCTTCCATGCCATCTTCCGCACGCATGAGATAGGCAGCCATCATCGGTGTGATGAGGCGTGCCACCATGAGCGAGAAGAAGACGGAGAAGGCAACCGTCAGGCCGAACTGAATGAAGTACTGGCCGGGAATGCCGGGCATGAACGACACCGGCACGAAGACGGCAATGATCGTGAATGTCGTGGCAATGACCGCGAGGCCGATTTCGTCCGCGGCCTCAATGGCGGCGCGATAGGGCGTTTTGCCCATCTTGATATGACGGGCAATGTTCTCGATCTCGACGATCGCGTCATCGACGAGAATACCTGTCGCGAGCGTCAGGGCGAGGAAGCTGACGAGGTTCAGCGAGAAACCCATCAGGTCCATGATCCAGAACGTCGGGATCGCCGACAGCGGTAGCGCGACGGCTGAAATCAGCGTTGCGCGCCAGTTCCGGAGGAACAGGAAAACGACGATGATCGCAAGCACAGCGCCTTCGATCAGCGTGTCGATGGCCGCTTCATAGTTGCCGTAGGTGAAGTAGACGGAGTCGCTGATCAGCTCGATGCCGACGTTGGGGTTTTCAGCGCGCACCTTCTCGAGGCTCTTTGCGACGGTTTCCGCAACGCTGACTTCGCTGGCGCCCTTCGAGCGGAACACGCCGAAGGTAACGACAGGGGTGTCGTCGAAGCGCGAAAAGGATTTCGGCTCCTGATAGGTGTCCTTGATGGCGCCGAGGTCGGACAGCTTGACGAAACGGCCATTCGGCAGGGCGATCGTGGTATTGGCGAGTTCCGCGACGTTGCGGGCATCGCCAAGCACGCGGATTGCCTGCTCGCTACCTGCCACCTGACCACGACCGGAACCGAGGTCGACGTTGGTGCCTCGCAGCTGCTGGTTCACGCTTGCGGCGGTGATACCGTGGGCATTCAGCTTGTCCGGGTTGAGTTCGATGCGCACTTCACGCTCGGCGCCGCCGTAACGGTCGACGCGACCGATGCCGGCCTGGCCCTGGAGGGCGCGCTTGATCGTGTCGTCGACGAACCAGGAGAGCTCTTCGAGCGTCATGTCGGGCGACGAGACAGCGAAAGTCTGGATCGCCTGGCCCTCGACGTCGATCTTCGAGACGATCGGCTCTTCGACGTTTGCAGGCAGATCGCTGCGAATGCGGTCGATGGCGTCCTTGGTGTCCTGAACAGCCTGCTCTGTCGGCACTTCCATACGGAACATGACGACGGTCTGCGACTGGCCGTCTGTCACCGTCGACTGGATCTCGTCGATGCCGTTTATGCTGGCAACAGCGTCCTCGATTTCCTTCGTCACCTGCATCTCAAGTTCGGCAGGCGAAGCGCCGCTTTGCGTGACGATGATGGAAACGAGCGGAACGTCGATATTCGGGAAGCGCGTGATCGGCAGCTTGTTAAAAGACTGGATGCCGACGAAAAGCAGAAGCGCAAACACCAGAAGCGGTGCTACTGGATTTCTGATAGACCAAGCTGAAAAGTTCATCGGTCGTCTCTCAGTTGGAAGCCGGTGGCTGTTCACGGACCGGCGTGATGCGGTCGCCATCACGGACATAGGCGCCCGCCTTGGCTACGACCTCGTCGCCAGCTTTCAATCCCTTTACGATCTCGACATAGGCACCGTCCTGGATGCCCGTCTCAACCGCTGCGAATTTCACGACGCCGTCCTCGACCTTGCGCGAAGAGGAGCCCTCGCTGCTCGTCAGCACGGCCGATACGGGCAGGGCCACATTCTCGGTCGTGCGCACGACGATATCGGCGCTGCCATACATGCCGGAACGGGCCTTGCTGCTGTCGTCGATCAGGATGTGGACCAGGCCGAGGCGCGTGACGGGATCTACGGTCGGCGAGACTAGCCGCACCGAACCGGTGATCTTCTCACGGCTGCCGGAGAGCGAGAGCGTTGCCTTCTGGCCAGGTTCGATCTTGACGATGTCGCTTTCGCCGACTTCCGTCACCAGCTCGATCTTGTCGTCGCGAATAATCGTAAAGAGCGGATCGCCGGTGCCGAGCGCAATGGCTCCAACCTTGGCATTCTTTGCAGCCACGGTGCCGCCAACCGGCGTCTTGACGTCGGTGCGCGCCAACTTGAGATCGGCATCGGCAATCTGGCTTTCGGTGACCTTGATATCGGCAATTGCGACCTGGATTGCCTGCTGTGCGGAATCGACGCGTGCGTTTGCCGAAGCGGCGGCAGCGTCCGCCTGCTCGACTGTCGCGGTCGATACTGTTCCCTTCTTGCCCATTTCCTGGGCGCGCGCTTGCTGTTGGCGCGCCTGCTCAGCATTGGCCTGCGCTTCGATCAGCTGGGCGCGAAGCTGCGCAAGGCTAGCTTCGTTCTTGGCCTTCGTGGCCTGCATCTGGCTTTTCTGCAGGATGAGCGCGTCGTCATTCAAGGTCGCGAGTGTGCTCTCCGCCTGCACCCGGTCGCCGACATCGGCGTTCAAGGCACGGATCGACAATCCTTCGACTTGCGGCTGAATGTAGACTTCCTCGACGGCCTTGACGGTGCCCGTTGCAACGACGCGGTCGACGAGTGTGCGGGTTGACGCCTTGGTCACGACGATAGCAGGCAGGTTCTGTTGTGGCTTTGCAACCGGCTGTTCCTGGGCAAATGCCACTGAGGCAACAGCTGCCGCGATCAGCAGGGTGGAGGCGCGAAGTATTTTAACAGGCGTGCGTGCCATGCGTCGTCATCCAGTTTTGCTCGGCCAGACTCGCGCGGTGTCATCAGCTCGCGAATGGCCGGTTCCCGTATAGGTGTTCTCAGAAGTATTTCCGCATCCCCTGCCGACCTTACTTAAGAAGTCCCTCGTTCGGCAAACTCGACTTGTACGTGGTAGCGATTTGCCCATCGCGCAAGTCCGGCGGAAAATAATTCCTCATTGGAACACAATAATTACCATTGTGATGCAGATCAATCACTGTGCGGTTATGCAAGCATTCCGATAGTTGATCCAGCATCCCTTCCATATGACGTGCGAGCCACGTCCGATACGACATGGAACGCGAACTTTTCGTCAAAAAAGCAAAACGCGCGGAAGCTCCGCGCGTTTCATCCCTTGTCATCGCCGATTACTTGGAAGCAGCGTCCGTGATGTCGTGCGTCCAGGCGCCCGTCGGCTCCTTGTTGATGATCTTCTGGTCGAGGAGAGCCTTGGCCGTACGATCGTAGAGCGTCGTGTCGAGCTTGCCAGTGCCGTCACCGATCAGCTTGGCGACTTCGCCCATCATGCGCTTCTGGTGGTTTTCGTCCTGGCCGCCAGCGTCGACGACGATTTCGGCGGCTTCATCCGGGTTGTCGGTTGCGTACTTCCAGCCCTTCATCGAAGCCTTGACGAACTTGACCATTTTTTCCTTGAAGGCCGGGTCCTTCAGCTTGTCTTCCATGGCGTAAAGGCCGTCTTCGAGAAGGTCGTTGCCCATGGCGGTGTAGTTGAAGACCAGCAGTTCTTCCGGCTTGAAGCCTGCATCGATCGCCTGCCAGTATTCGTTATAGGTCATGACCGAGATGCAGTCGGCCTGCTTTTGAAGCAGCGGCTGCACGTCGAAGCTCTGCTTCAGCACGGTCACGCCATCGGCGCCGCCTTCGGTCTTCAGGCCGAGCTTGTTCATCCAGGCGAAGAACGGGTACTCGTTGCCGAAGAACCAGACGCCCAGCGTATGGCCCTTGAAGTCTGCTTCGCTCTTGATCGGGCCGTCCTTGCGGCAGATCATTTCCATCCCCGACTTCTGGTAGGGCTGGGCAATGTTGACGAGCGGAACGCCCTTTTCGCGGGCAACCAGCGCGCCGCCCATCCAGTCAACGATGACGTCAGCGCCACCGCCGGCGATCACCTGTTCCGGCGCGATGTCGGGGCCGCCCGGCTTGATCGTGACGTCGAGGCCTTCCTCGTCGTAATAGCCCTTTTCCTTGGCGACGTAGTAGCCGGCGAACTGCGACTGCGTCACCCACTTGAGCTGCAGCGTCACCTTGTCTGCAGCCATTGCATGGGCTGCCGCGAGCGACATCGCGCTCGCCATCATTGCAACAATCAGTTTTTTCATTTTCTTGTTCCCTCTGAAGTTATGCCCCAATCCCATTCGCGGGAATAAAGCGACGCCTAGCCACCACGGATAGACGGATGCCAGAAAGTCACCGCCCGTTCTGCGAGGGCGACGACGCCGTAGAAGATCGAGCCGACGAGCGCCGCAACGGCGATTTCGGCCCAGACCATGTCGACATTCATGCGCCCGATCTCCGTGGAGATACGGAAGCCCATGCCGACGATCGGCGTACCAAAGAACTCCGCGACGATGGCACCGATCAGCGCCAGCGTCGAGTTGATCTTCAATGCATTGAAAATGAAGGGCATCGCCGCCGGAAGCCGGAGCTTCAGCAGCGTCTGCCAATAGTTGGAGGCGTAGGTCTGCATCAGGTCGCGCTCCATCGGACCGGATGCGGCGAGGCCGGCGACTGTGTTCACCAGCATCGGGAAGAAGGTCATGATGGTAACGACCGCCGCCTTCGACTGCCAGTCGAAGCCGAACCACATCACCATGATCGGCGCCACACCGATGATCGGCAGCGCCGACACCATGTTGCCGATCGGCAGCAATCCGCGACGCAGGAAGGCGACACGATCGGCAAGGATGGCGACGGCAAAGCCTGCGCCGCAGCCGATGATGTAACCGGCGAATACTGCCTTGAAGATGGTCTGACGTACGTCGTCTGCCAGGATTGGCAGCGAACCGGCGATCCTGGCGCCGATGGAGCTCGGCGGCGGCAGCAGAACGAAAGGTATGCCGGCGCCGCGTGTCAGTGCTTCCCAGATGATCAGGATCCAGGCGCCGAAGATCGCCGGGATCAGCAGCCGCAGGAACGACCGGCCGAAACTGGAACCTGGCGTCATTGCCGAAAGCTCGGTAACGCAGCGCCATGCAAGCAGCCAGCAGGCTGCTATCAGCAGGAAGAAGGATCTGGTGGCCAGACCTTCATTTCCGGTCACATCCGCGAGCAGCACCCATGCCGCCCAATGTGCGCCGACCAGCAAGACGGCGGCAATGTATGGCTTCGGCAATCGTGCGAAGGAAACGAAGGCAAGGGCGACGATCAGGGCGATCGTCAGACCGACAGTCAGCGGTGACACGGGGTCCGGCGCGCCTTCGGCCATGAGCGGCAAGGTGATGATTGCGATCGCGGTCAGCAAGAGGGCAAGAACGCCTTGCCAGGAGAAGGACATCTTCTTCATGCCGGCCTCCCGCCCATCGAGCGATCGACGATCTTCGCAATAAGACCAACGACGGCGACAAGACTTGCGGCCAGCACCGAGCCTGCGACCAATGCCGCCCATATGTCGATCGTCTGGCTGTAATAGGAGCCGGCGAGCAGCTTCGAGCCGATACCGGCGACGGCGCCGGTCGGGAGCTCGCCGACGATGGCGCCGACCAAGCTTGCCGCGATCGCGACCTTCATCGAGGTGAAAAGGAACGGCACGGAGGCCGGAACCCGCAGCTTCCAGAAGGTTTGCGCTGACGTCGCGTTATAGGTCCGCATCAGGTCAAGGAACATGACCTCGGGCGAGCGCAGCCCCTTCACCATGCCGACCGTGACCGGGAAGAAGGAGAGGTAGGTGGAGATCAGTGCCTTCGGGATCAGGCCGGTGATGTTGATGGCGCCGAGGACGACGATGACCATCGGCGCGATCGCCAGGATCGGTATCGTTTGCGAGGCGATCACCCAAGGCATGAGGCTGCGGTCTAGCGCCTTGATATGAACGATGCCGACGGCGATCACGATGCCGAGCAATGTGCCGAAGCCGAAACCGAGCAGCGTTGACGAGAGCGTGACCCAGCTGTGATAGACGAGGCTGCGATTGCTCGAGAGCTTGCGCAGGAAGGTGTTCTCGAAGACGTTCTGCACTACCTGATGCGGCGCAGGCAGCAATGGCTTCGGCTGCGACAGCGTCTTTTCGATGAATTCCATGGTGCCGGGCGTCTGGTTTGCCCGCTGATCCATGTCGCGCTGGAAGGAGGCGTTCATCAGGACTGCCGCGACGTACCAGACTGCGATCAAGACCACGAGGATTGTCAGGACGGGAACGATTCTGTCTTTCAGAGAGTCCGCCTTCATGAGCACCCCCGCGCACCGGTCTTGGTGTTCAGCACCTCAATGCTCATAGCTGTGCCCCGCTCTCAGACCGTCGCGCACGCGATGGGCGATTTCAAGGAACTCGGGCGTCTCGCGAATATCGAGCGGGCGTTCGCGTGGCAGCGTTGAATCGATGATATCGGTCACGCGGCCGGGCCGGGGGGACATGACTACGATCTTCGTGGAAAGATAGACCGCCTCGGGGATCGAGTGGGTGACGAAGCAGATCGTCTTGTTGGTGCGCGCCCAGAGCTTCAGGAGTTCTTCGTTCAGATGGTCGCGGACGATTTCATCTAACGCGCCGAAGGGTTCATCCATCAGCAGCAGGTCGGCGTCGAAGGCCAGCGCGCGGGCGATCGAGGCGCGCTGCTGCATGCCGCCGGATAGCTGCCAGGGGAATTTCTTTTCGAAGCCGGAGAGGTTCACCAGATCGAGCGCGCCGGCGATGCGCTTCTTCTGGTCGGCCGAAGCGTAGCCCATGATCTCGAGCGGCAGGGCGATGTTCTTCTCGATCGTGCGCCATGGGTAGAGTGCCGGCGCCTGGAAGACATAGCCGTAGGCGCGAGCCTTGCGGGCTTCCTCCGGCGTCATGCCATTGACGGTGATTTCGCCCGATGTTTTCTTTTCGAGATCGGCGATCACGCGCAGGAAGGTCGTCTTCCCGCAACCGGATGGCCCGATGAAGGAGACGAAGTCACCCTTGCGCACGTCGAGATTGACGTTTGTCAGCGCGTGCACGGGAGCATCGCTGGCATCATAGGTCAGACAGAGGTCCTTGGCGGATACTACGGAGGCAGCTTGCGTCAATGCTTGTGTATCCTGTTTTCCCCGCGCTTCTGCGCTTTGCATGATAGTATGAGTAGCTGTTTTCATTGTTCCGGCAAGGTCCATGGAGGATGACGATGGACGCGACATCAAAGCCCACCTGTCACATTGTGCGTCCCAGTCATGCCTACGACGGCAAGCAGGGGCTGAGTTACTTCGAAGGCATCGCGGCCGAGACGGTCGGCGCCAAGGGCATCTGCATGCATCTGCTGACGATTCCGCCCGGCGTTCGCGCCAAGGCGCATCTGCACGAAGCGCATGAAACGGCGATCTACATGCTCTCCGGCGAGGCTCACACCTGGTACGGCGATGAGTTGGAGCATCATGTCGTCGTGCACACCGGCGAGTTGTTCTACATCCCCGCCGGGGTGCCGCATCTGCCCGCCAATCTCAGCAGTACCCCTTGCACCGCGATCATCGCCCGCACCGATCCGAATGAGCAGGAAAGCGTCGTTCTGCTTCCTGAGCTTGATCGGCTGGTGCAGGAGTGATGCCAAGGATCAGACCCCCGTCGCCGGAATGCCCGAGCGCTCGACCTTGCGGGGCGCGACGAGTTCCTTCCATGTCGACAGCGCCTTGTTGACCGCCTGGAACGGCTCGCGCTTGACGAACTGGCCGTGCCCTTCCTTGGTCTTGACGGTGCTCTCCTCGATCGCGACTTCGCCGCGTGTCAGCGTGTAGCGCGGCAGGCCGGTGACCTCTTTGCCTTCGAAGACGTTGTAGTCGATCGATGATTGCTGCGACTTGGCCGATATCGTCTTCGAACGCTTCGGATCCCAGACGACGATATCGGCATCGGCGCCGACGAGGATGGCGCCCTTTTTCGGATAAACGTTGAGGATCTTGGCGATGTTGGTCGAGGTGACGGCAACGAACTCGTTCATCGTCAGGCGGCCGGTATTGACGCCATGGGTCCACAGCATCGGCAGCCGGTCTTCCAGGCCGCCGGTACCGTTGGGGATCTTGGAGAAGTCGCCGACGCCGAAGCGCTTCTGGTCGGTGGTGAAGGCGCAATGATCCGTCGCCACGACCGAGAGCGAGCCGGATTGGAGGCCGGCCCAGAGGCTGTCCTGGTGCCGCTTGTTGCGGAAGGGCGGAGACATGACGCGGCGGGCGGCGTGGTCCCAATCCTTGTCGAAGTATTCGCTTTCGTCGAGCGTCAGATGCTGGATTAGCGGCTCGCCATAGACGCGCATACCTTTCTGGCGGGCGCGGCGGATCGCTTCGTGCGCCTGCTCGCAGGAGGTATGCACGACATAGAGCGGGACGCCAGCCATGTCGGCCAGCATGATGGCGCGATTGGTTGCCTCGCCTTCCACCTCGGGTGGGCGGGAGTAGGCGTGCGCCTCAGGGCCGTTGTTGCCTTCGGCTAGAAGCTTTGCCGTCATCGACGCGACGACGTCGCCGTTTTCGGCATGGACCAGCGGCAAGGCGCCGAGTTCCGCGCAGCGCTGGAAGGAGGCGAACATCTCGTCGTCGTTCACCATCAAGGCGCCCTTGTAGGCCATGAAGTGCTTGAAGGTGTTGATGCCCCTGTCCTTGACGACGGTCTCCATCTCGTTGAAGACGCGCTCGTTCCAGCCGGTGATCGCCATGTGGAACGAGTAGTCGGCGTTGGCGCGACTGGTCTTGTTGTCCCACATCTGCAGTGCTTCGAGCAGCGACTGCTCCGGTCCCGGCAGGCAGAAATCGACGACCATGGTCGTGCCGCCCGCAAGGCCCGCGCGCGTGCCGCTCTCGAAGTCGTCGGAGGAATAGGTGCCCATGAAGGGCATTTCGAGGTGAACGTGCGGGTCGATGCCGCCGGGCATGACATAGCAGCCCGTCGCATCGAGCGTCTCCGAGCCGGAAAGGTTCGGGCCGATCTCGACGATCCTGCCGCCCTCGATCTTCACGTCCGCCTTGTAGGTCAGGTCCGCGGTGACGATGGTACCGTCCTTGATGACTTTGCTCATGATCAGTTCCCTTGCATTGATTGCTCGCGGCTCTTCGTCCGCTGGTAAAAGAAAAGGCGGGGATGACCCCGCCCTTGATTATGCAACGATTTCAGCGGTCTCGACGACGGCGTGGAAGAGGACGTCAGCTCCAGCCGTTGCCCACTCCTTGGAGATGTCCTCCGCCTCGTTGTGCGAGAGGCCGCCGACGCAGGGGCACATGACCATGGTCGTGGGGGCGACTTTTGCCGTCCAGCAGGCATCGTGGCCGGCGCCGGAGATCAGGTTCATGTGGCTGTAGCCGAGCCGATCGGCAGCGTTCCGTACGCGGGAAACCAGCGTCGGGTCGAAGGTGACGGGTGCAAAGTGGCCGATCGCCTCGATCGCGCAGCCGACGCCGAGCGCTTCACAGATGGCAGGCGCTTCGGCCTCGATCCGGGCGCGCATGCCGTCGAGCTTGGCTTGATCCGGTGAGCGGATGTCGACGGTGAAGACGACCTTGCCCGGCAGGACGTTGCGGGAGTTCGGGGTAAAGAACACCTGGCCTACGCCGCCGACGGCGCCCGGCTGGTTCTCCATCGCCACGGTCTGCACCATTTCCATGATGCGCGACATGGCAAGCCCGGCGTTGACGCGCATGTTCATCGGCGTTGAGCCGGTGTGCGCTTCCCTGCCGGTCAGCGTGAATTCGAGCCACCAGAGGCCCTGACAGTGCGTGACCACGCCGATCTGCTTGTTCTCGACCTCGAGGATCGGGCCCTGCTCGATGTGATACTCGAAATAGGCGTGCATCTTGCGTGCGCCGACTTCTTCATCGCCGACCCAGCCTATGCGCTTCAGTTCCTCGCCGAAGGTCTTGCCTTCGGGATCCTTGCGGTCATAGGCATATTCCAGCGTATGAACACCGGCGAAGACGCCGGAGGCGAGCATGGCAGGCGCAAAGCGCGCACCTTCCTCGTTGGTCCAGTTGGTGACGACAATGGGGTGCTTGGTCTTGATGCCGAGGTCGTTCATCGTACGGACGACTTCGAGCGCGCCAAGCACGCCGAGGACGCCATCATACTTGCCGCCGGTCGGCTGCGTGTCGAGGTGCGAGCCGATATAGACGGGCAGGGCGTCTGGATCGGTGCCGGGACGGGTTGCGAACATCGTGCCCATCTTGTCGATGCCGAGCGTCATGCCTGCGTCTTCGCACCATGTCCTGAAGAGGCTGCGCCCCTCGGCATCGGAATCCGTCAACGTCTGGCGGTTGTTGCCGCCAGCAATGCCCGGGCCGATCTTTGCCATGTCCATGAGGCTGTCCCAAAGACGGTCCCCGTTGACGCGCATGTTCTCGCCTGGTGCTGCCACCATGTCCAAAATCCTCACCTGTTTTCTGCGGCCATGTTATTCACATGTCCGCCTGTTCCCGTGGTCAGTATCCGTGCGCGCTTGTTTGTTTTATTAGCGCCGGAAAATCGCCAGTTGCCTTTGTTTAGCATCTGATCGATAATTTGACCGATTGGTAAACATTACAACTTCCGGCGCTGGGCTCAAGACGAAAATCAGGAAAAATACAGACAAAATTACCGGCATCTGCTGATTTTTGCGGCAAGGTGTCATGCTTGCCCAATCTTGAGTGAAACGGTTGAATTTGAAGGGGAAAACAAGGTCGACATGACAATCCCGAGAGCAGCCAAAACCCAGCGGCGCACGCGCATTCAGGAAGAGAAGGAAGAGCAGATTCTCGAAGCCGCGCTCGATGTGTTTTCGGTCAGCGGTTTTCGCGGTTCCACGATCGACCAGATCGCCGAAGTCGCCGGCATGTCGAAGCCGAACCTGCTCTACTATTTTCGCACCAAGGAAGCGATGCATCGGGCGTTGATCGACCGTGTGCTCTTCACCTGGCTTGAGCCGCTGAGGGCCTTCGACGCCGACGGCAATCCTGAGAGCGAGATCCGTAGCTACATAAGGCGCAAGCTCGAAATGGCGCGCGATTTCCCGCGCGAAAGCCGGCTCTTTGCCAACGAGATGCTGCAGGGGGCGCCGCATGTCGAGGACGAGCTGAAGGGGCCATTGAAGCAGCTGGTGGATGAGAAGGCAGAAGTCATCCGGGCCTGGGCGAAGGCTGGCAAGATCGCCAAATGTGATCCTTACCACCTGATCTTCTCGATCTGGTCGACGACACAGCACTATGCCGACTTCGATGTTCAGGTGAGAGCAGTGCTTGGACAGGAGCACGCAGGCGCCGGCCGCTTCGAGGACGCTGCGCGCTTCCTCGAGCAGCTGTTCATCGACGGGCTGAAGGTCAAGCCGGTGCCGAGCGCTTCATGATGTGGCGGCTGGCATGATCCGGCCGAGCAGGGAAGCGACACTTTCGATCGTGTAGGGCTTTTGAAGCAATTCAACGTCAGCCGCGCTGCCGGCCCGGACCATGGCTTCGCCGTATCCTGTCGCGAAGATCAGACGTATCGATTTCGCCCTTAGTTTTGCCGCCACGGGCTCGCTGGTCTCGTCACCGAGATGCACGTCGAGCACTGCAAGGTCGAAATTCCGCTCTTCGATGAGCTCCAGTGCGTGGGCGACATTCGACGCCAGCGCCACCTCGGCAGCACCGAGCTGGAGGAAAATATCCTCGCCATCCATTGCGATAACCAGATTGTCTTCCACCAGCAGGATCTTCATATCAGCGAGCGGTTGCTTGGCGATCTGTGTCAGGACCTCCTGGGTGCGCTCGTGATGGCGACTGGGTACGGTGGAAACCGGCCCGGTGGCAAAGGTTACGAATTTCGCCGGAATGGTGAAATGCGCGCGCAGTCCGGCCGGATCGTAAATTACGTCGGCCTTGCCGCCGAGGTCGTAGGGGATCGAACGGCGGATAATGGTCGTGCCGAAGCCTTGGCGTTTCGGTTCACGAACCGGTGGGCCATCGCTTTCCTGCCAGTCGACCAGGAGATTTCCAGCTTCGTCCTTTCTCCAGGACGCTGCAACGGTGCCGCTGTCGCTGAGGCTGCCGTACTTGGCGCTGTTTGTCACAAGCTCGTGGACGACCAATGCGGTCGTTGAGAAAGCCTGTGGCGCCAGAAGTGCTTCGCCGCCATGCATGACAATACGGGCGGCATTCTTGCCGAGATAAGCGGCCGCCTCTGCGTGAAGCAACGAGCGCAGCGAAGCGGGCGCCCAGTGGTCGCGGGTGATCTGGTCGTGCGCTCGCGCAAGCGCCTGTATACGGCCCTCAAGGTGGTCGACGAAATCGGACACGTGCTCTGTCGTGCCTCGCGACTGGCGGACCAAGCCGTTGATGAGGCCGAGAATGTTGCGGACACGGTGGTTCAGTTCCGCGATCAGGATTTCCTGCCGCTCACTGGCCTGCTGGCGAACGGCGTTGGCTTCGTCGGTCAGCCGAAGCACGACCTCTATCAACGTCACGCGAATGGTTTCGGCGACGCTGCGTTCGGCTGGTGCGAAGGGCAGGGACCGACCGCGGACCAACTCCGACCAGGTCTCGAAGCTCTTTCTCGGTGTTAGCCGAGGGCCATTTGGGCCATATTCCAAGGGCTTGTGCGGATCGCCTGCCCAGCGAACGGTGCGGACAATCTCCTGCCGGAAAAGAACGACGTAATCCCGGGGTGATCGGGAGATCGGAATGGCAAGGAAGCCGGCGACGATGCTGTTGGGGTCAGCATCAGACCAGAAGCTCGCAATGTGGTCGGTTGCAAAAACACGGCCGGAAGCATTGCGATTGAGCAGCCGAACCAAAGCCGCGAACTGGGTTTGTGACGGCGTGATCCCCGTCAGTGCTGAGCGGCCGTTGATCCAGACGCCGATGCCATCGGCAGGGATGGCATCGGCAAGCGCTTCGATGAGCCAGGTCGGATCGTCAAGCAGGCTTGCATTGTCGGCAACGGAGGTCAGCAACCTGTCTGAAATGCGCCGGGCCTTGGTCTCGAAGTCCAGCGCCAGGCGACGCTCGCGGCTTTCCAGCCGCGATGCAAACATCTGACCGAACAGTTCCGCCGTCGTGCGCCGCTCGAAGGAGGGCAGGCGAGCGGAGTAGTGGTGGCAGGCGAACAGTCCCCACAGCTTGCCGTCGACCACAATCGATATCGAAAGGGAGGCGCCGACCCCCATGTTCTTGAGATACTCGATGTGGATCGGGGAGACCGAGCGCAGGATCGACATGGAAAGGTCGAGCGGTCGGCCATGTTCGTCCAGTTCGGGCAGGATGGGTACGTTCGGTGCATCAATGTCGGCGATGATGCGAAAGAGATTGCGGATGTAGAGCGCGCGGGCCTGAACCGGGATATCCGAGGCCGGATAGTGAAGGCCGAGGAATGAGCCGATCCCTGCGCGAGCCGCTTCAGCAACGACCTCGCCCGATCCGCTGTCATCGAAACGGTAGACCATGACGCGATCGAAGCCGGTCAGAGCTCGCGCCTGCCGGGCGCCCTCTCTGAAGAACGCCTCCAGTGTGTCGGCCTGGTCGAGCCGCGCCATCATGCTGCGGATCGACATCGTCGAACCACCCTGAGTGCCATCCTGCGACGGCTCGGCCTCGATCACAACCTGACCATCACTGATGTGAATTGCTATGTCGAAGATCGGCCCATTTTCCGACAGTGTCACCCCGAAGAGCCGCTCCACGACGTCAGGGCCGCGCATGATCGTCAGGCGGTTACGCAGGACGTGCATGGTTGGGGAATGAATGATCTTCGATATCGGCTGACCGAGCACGTCATGGTGAGAGATGCCGATGAACTGCTCCAGATTTGCGGATGCTCGCACGACCAGCCAATCAGTGGAGGCAACGATCAGAAATCCGAATGGCTGAATCGCCCCCAGTCGGTGAATGGGTTCGCGGTCGCAGTTGGTCAGATCGACCTTTTCACTGGGCTCGCTCACGAAGCAACGGGCTCCAGTTCCAGCTCCGCTGCACGGCGAAACAATCCAAATACCCTGCGGGCGGTGGAGATGGCGTTTTCTGGATCGGCGAGCTCGGCTAAATCGAGGCGGTCCATGAAGACCTTGATACTGCCGCGCGGACCATTCGGCGTCAGATATCGAGCGGGCAAGCCCCCCGGCACTGCCTTGGCGAGCATGGCGCCGCCGAGCTTGGATCCTTCCAGCACATAGGCGGCGCCCCAAAGCTGGGCGTCCCCGTGGAGAGTAAATTGCTGCAGCAGTACCGGTGGTCTTGCCCTGAGGTCAGTCAGGTCTGCCATCAACAGGTCGCGCCGACTGCGCTCTTTCCAATCCGGAAGATGTTTGTGGATTCCGGCACGCTCCAAGGCAGTCTCCACCACCGGAACAATCCGCGCATGAGCAGACAAGAAGGAAGCGTACTGCTGCGGATTTGACAGATCGAAGCGGCCAAAGATTGTGTCTACTTCAGCGTGGCAATCGCTGGTCTGTGCGCGAAGCGCGCTGCGTAGGGGCATACTGTCGAATTTCCAATGTGTGACGGCCTAAACCTTTGGCAATATTGGAGATATGCTGCACCGTGTCGGTAAATCCAGCCATGGTGAGAATTTTCTTTGCCCGTGTCACCGATGCCAATCGAAGACCGCGCTGGCTGCGGCGCGGGCTTTGGCGTGGCGGTCGCGATAAGCCTGCCGGATCGCCTCTCGTCGTGGTTCCCGCGCAGGTTCCGGCAAAAGAGCTGATAGCCAGGCCAGCGCGGTCGGGACAAACTCGCCGTTGGCGGGGACCAGCAGATCATGTTCGTCGACCTGCTTCCTGATGCAGCCGCGGTCGTAGGAAATGACCGCATTTCCAGCGGCTTTCGCCTCGAAGATCACCAGGGGCTGGGCTTCGTTGTCGTAGGTTGTTGGAAAGACAAACACGTCGATGTCCCGAT
Source organism: Rhizobium cauense (assembly GCF_019511525.1). Classification (GTDB taxonomy): domain Bacteria; phylum Pseudomonadota; class Alphaproteobacteria; order Rhizobiales; family Rhizobiaceae; genus Rhizobium; species Rhizobium cauense. The sequence continues at coordinate 75,630 of NZ_JAEUAT010000024.1, forward strand.
AGAACGACACCTTTGCTTCGCCATAGAGCGGGCCACGATAGTCGAGCGCGCAACCCAGGTCGGCAACGGCTGTGTCTATGGTGAACCGTTCGACCTTCCCCGCCGGGCCGGCGAGGACCGCTTTGATCTGCAAGCCTTCAGCGCGCGCTTGCCTTGCAAGTGCGATGAAGGTGTCTAGACCCTTTTCCGGGGTGAGGTTGCTCAGCATGCCAATCGTGAGATGCGTACGATCCTTCGGAATATCGGGCGTTTCCATGGGCATGACGAAGGCGGCGTTGGAAACGATGCTGCAACTCGTTCGACGCTGGTAGGTGTCGGTGAAGCGATCCCTCATGACATCGCACGGGAAAATGTGTCGCAGGCGACCGCCGCCGAATGCCAGGGTGCATCGCATGAGCAACATGGGACGATGGATGTAGCTGAAACTGTGATGATGCAATTCGATGCGATAGGCCAGGAGTCTCGCGACAAGGACGACCAGCGACGTGTAGATCAGGCCAAGACCACCGTCGCAGGCAAGGTAGCAGGTCGGCTCGCCGCGCTTGCGATCGCGAAACAGCTGCAGACAGGCGCCAAGCACACGGATGAACCTGATGGGGTGCTTGAGCAGCGACAGCTTGCCGGATGGCGGGCCGATGTTGCAAACGGTGACGTTGCCTGCTTCCGAAAGAAGCGTCACCATTTCCCCGGTCGCGAGCGAAAATCCGTTGAGCGCAGGAGGCAGTTGCCCGATCGCAACAATATGATGTGTCATGCGGGAGGCTACCTCTTTGCGCCTCCCGACTATCGCATTGGTATAGGAAAATACAATGTCCCGCTCGCGTGCGGGATCTTGCATCACGCTGCTGCGGTTTCCGGGGCGCTCTCGAATACAAAGTCCTCGTCGGCCCAACCGGTTATACCGCCGATCATCACCTTCACCTGAAGCCCGAGCCGAGCAAGGCGCAGCGCTGCCTTGTCGGTGCCGTTGCAATGAGGGCCGGCGCAATAGACGACGAAAAGGGTGTTGGCGGGCCATTCCGACATGCGGTGGGCCGTCATCTTTCCATGCGGCAGGTTGATCGCGCCTGGAATGTGAGAGGCTGCATAGTGTGCCGGAGACCGGACATCTAGCAATACGAAGTCGCTGTGGCCGGCGGCAAGGGACGCGTGGACATCCCAGCAGTCGGTTTCGAAGGCGAGTTTGCGGGCATAGTAGCTGGCGGTGGCTTCGGGGGAGGCAGCAGGGGTTTCGGCGACGAAGCTCGGCATGACGTTTCCTTTCGGTTCGAGTTGCCGCCGACCATGGCCGATGTTATGGCTTGGCGAAATTGGCCATAATGACGGTTAGCGTAAAGATCATGCCAAACTCGCTGAAAGGTCCTCATGTCGTGGTGCTCGCCTATGACGGGCTCTGCACGTTTGAATTCGGCATCGCCTATGAAGTCTTCGGGCTGTCGCGCCCAGAGATGGGGGAGTGCTGGTATGGCTACTCGGTGTGCGGCATCGAGCCGGGACCGCTCGAGGCCGCGGGCGGCCTCACTGTTTCCGTCGATCACGGGCTCGATGTGCTTGCCGAGGCGGATCTGATCGTCGTGCCGGGCTGGCGGTCGATCGATGCCGAGGTTCCGCGTGCCCTGATCGATGCGCTGTGCGCGGCCCATCAGCGCGGCGCGCGGATCATGTCGCTATGCTCCGGCGTTGCTGTTCTTGCTGCAACCGGGCTTCTTCGCAATCGCCGCGCCACCACGCATTGGCGATATGTCGCGTCGATCTCCAAGCGCTATCCCAGCATCAAATTCGATGCCGATGTGCTCTACATGGACGAGGGCAGCCTCCTGACGGCAGCGGGCAGCGCTGCCGGTATCGATCTCTGCCTGCATGTGGTCCGTGGCGACTTTGGTGCTGAGGCTGCCAACAGCGTGGCGCGACGGCTGGTTCTGCCGCCGCATCGCGAAGGCGGACAGGCTCAGTTCATCCATACACCGGTGCTACAGGAACGCGAGGGCATCCGGCTTGGGCCGCTGATCGACTGGATGCGGCAGCGGCTGGATGAGGAACAGCCGATCAGCCTGCTTGCCGCGAAAGCGGGAATGAGCCAGCGGACGTTTCAACGCCGGTTCGAAAGCACCACGGGGCAAAGTGTCGGCGAATGGCTGCTGGGGGAAAGGCTGCGGCACGCGCGCGAACTTCTGGAAAGGACAAGCAGCTTATCTCTCGACGATATCGCCGCTGCCAGCGGGTTCGGAACACTGGCGACGATGCGACATCATTTTCGCAAGAGGTTGGGGACGAGCCCCGGGGCGTATCGGAAGATGTTTGCGGGTAGCGGCGCCTAATTGGAAGCAAGCGCACGGCTTGCCGCGCGCTTGCGATGTAGGTCAATCGCGCTCCCAAAAAGTAGTGATGGCGATGGATGCCGTCATAGCGCCCGGATTTCAGGCAGCAATTCTTGAAAGCGGCTCCGTGAACCACACGGGCAGGGATCATTGCGGCCAAGCTTCTCGATCAGCTCGATATCGCCATGAACAAACTGTTGGCCGGTTTTGACATGCGTTTCCGACGGATAGGATTTACGTCGTTTCGACGTGACCTCAAAAGCTGAAGTCGGTGAGGTGTTTGCGAGCCATGGCTGCCTCCTCTGGAAAGAGAGCTGCGACAGTGCAGTGAGGCATCGATATCACAAGGTCCGCCAAAGGCAACGCCGCGAGAGAAACTCGTCCGCGGCGTTGCTGAACACTTACTCAGCGGCCTGCCGCGCCATGGGGTTGTTCGGATGGCTCGTCCAGTTTGCGTAGTTCGGATCGACGATCTTACCGGTGCGCTTGTCGAGATCACCGACGGGGAGTTGCTCCATGGTGATGCAATTCTCGACCGGACAGACATTGACGCAGAGATTGCAGCCGACGCATTCCTCTTCCATCACCTCGAAGTGCCTGACGCCATTGACGAACTGGGTGATCGCCTGGTGCGAGGTGTCCTCGCAGGCGATGTGACAGCGGCCGCACTTGATGCAGGCATCCTGATCGATCTTCGCCTTGGCGATGTAGTTGAGATTGAGGTACTGCCAGTCGGAAACATTCGGCACGGCGCGACCGGTGATGTCGTCGAGGTTGCGGTGGCCCTTGGCGTCCATCCAGTCGGAGAGGCCCGTAATCATCTCCTGGACGATCTTGAAGCCGTAGGTCATCGCTGCCGTGCAGACCTGCACGTTGCCGGCGCCAAGCGCCAGGAACTCGGCTGCATCCCGCCAGGTCGTGACGCCGCCGATACCTGATATCGGCAGGCCATAGGTTTCCGGATCGCGAGCGATCTCGGCGACCATGTTGAGCGCGATCGGCTTCACCGCCGGTCCGCAGTAGCCACCGTGGCTGCCGCGTCCGTCGATCGACGGCTCGGGAGAGAAGGTGTCGAGATTGACCGAGGTGATCGAGTTGATCGTATTGATCAGCGACACGGCATCGGTGCCGCCGGCCTTGGCCGCGCGCGCCGGTTTGCGGATATCGGTGATATTTGGCGTCAGCTTGGTGATGACGGGCATGCGCGTGTATTGCTTGCACCAGCGCACGACCATTTCGATGTATTCCGGCACCTGTCCGACCGCGGAGCCCATGCCGCGTTCCGACATGCCGTGCGGACAGCCGAAGTTGAGCTCGATGCCGTCGGCGCCGGTTTCCTCGACGAGCGGCAGGATCGCCTTCCACGCATTCTCCTCGCAGGGAACCATGATCGAGGCGATCAGGGCGCGATCCGGCCAGTTCATCTTCACCTGCTTCATTTCGCGCAGGTTGGTGTAGAGGTCACGGTCTGTGATGAGCTCGATGTTGTTCAGACCGAGCAGACGTCGGTCGGCGCCCCAGATCGCGCCGTAGCGCGGGCCGTTGACGTTGACGACAGGCGGGCCTTCTTCGCCGAGTGTTTTCCAGACGACGCCGCCCCAGCCTGCCTTGAAGGCGCGCTCGACGTTGTAGGCCTTGTCCGTCGGCGGTGCGGAAGCCAGCCAGAACGGGTTGGGCGACTTGATGCCGACGAAATTATTGCGGAGATCAGCCATTGTTCATTCTCCCCTTCACGCGACGGCAACGGCCGGCTGCGCGCCGGCAGCAAGCATACGGTTGATGGATTCAGCGGCATCGCGACCCTGGGCGACCGCCGAGACGGTCAGGTCGTCACCACCGAAGACGCAGTCGCCGCCGGCCCAGACGCCATCAAGCGAGGTCTTGCCATCGGCATCGATGGCGATGCGGCCGGATTCCATGCGCAGCGCGCCGAGGCCCGACGCGTCGAAAGTCTGGCCGATCGCCTTGAAGATCTGATCAGCGGCAATGACGCCGGTCTCACCCGTCGTCGACAAACGGCCATCGACAAGCTTGGTATATTCCACCTCGATCGCGGCGACCTTGCCGTCCTGTGCAAGAATCGACTTCGGCGCCAGCCAATGGCGGATGATGACGCCCTTGGAGGTGGCGAGATCCTGTTCGAATTCCGAGGCGTTCATATGCTCCTTGCCGCGGCGATAACAGATTGTCACCTCCTCGGCGCCGAGGAGCTTTGCCTGCACGGCGGCATCGATTGCCGTCATGCCGCCGCCGAGTACGACGACGCGGCGGCCGATGGCAACTTCACCCTTATCGGTGGCCTGACGCAGACCTGCGATGAAGTCGACCGCATCATCGACGCCGGGCAGGCTTTCGCCTTCGACACGAAGTGCATTGACACCTGATAGGCCGATGCCGAGGAAGACGGCGTCATACTGCGACTGCAGATCGGCGAGCGAGAAGTCGCGGCCGAGCAGCTGATCGTGAAGGACTTCGATGCCGCCGATCGAGAGGACGTAGTCGACTTCCTTCTGCGCGAAGTCGTCGACGGCCTTGTACGTGGCGATGCCGTATTCGTTGAGGCCGCCGGATTTTGCCTTGCCGTCGTAGATGACAACGTCATGGCCCTTTACGGCTAGGCGGTGAGCAGCGGCAAGTCCTGCAGGACCGGCGCCGACCACGGCGATCTTCTTTCCAGATGAGGCCGCGCGGCTATAGAACTGCTTGTCTGCCTGCATGGCCGTATCAGTGGCGTAGCGCTGAAGGCGGCCGATTTCGACAGGGCGTTCCTCTGCCGTGTTGCGCACGCAGGCCTGCTCGCACAGGTCTTCGGTGGGACAGACGCGAGCGCACATTCCACCCAGAATATTCTGGTCGAAGATCGTCTTTGCCGATCCGATCGGATTTCCGGTGGCGATCTGCCGGATAAAGAGTGGAATGTCGATGGAGGTGGGACAGGCCGTCATGCACGGCGCGTCGTAGCAGAAATAACAGCGGTCGGCCGCGACCAGCGCCTCGTGCTTGTCGAGGCGCGGATGAAGATCGGAGAAGTTCGACTCGTACTCGGCGGGCGAAAGCCGGCCAGCACGAATCCCAGTTCCCAGTCGTTCCATTGAAGTTCCCTCATTATTGGTAAACGGCTAGTGAGGGAAAGCGTAACTCAGCTTCAAAAATTTATCAAACGGTAAAATTTTTGATCGCTTTATCAGTTATCTGTATGTTTCTAAAACGATATTTCTATCGAGGCCGCATCGTGCCGTTCAAAGAGCGAACCCGCAAAATAAAAGAGTGAAAAAATCGACATTTTATCGTCGATGCAAGGGAACCATTCGGATACTTGCCCGTTACTGCGGTATCCGAACGATGACCGCATCGACCCAACATGCGCGCCCCCAACCCATCGTTCGGATCTACTCACGGTCCCCTCCCGGTGAGTGAAAGAACAGCCGGTGCGCCGCCCTCGCACTGGCTGTTCTTCGTTTAGCGCATGGCGGCTCGCTGTGGGGGGCTCCGGAGGATCTCGAATTCGGCGTCGGGAATGGTCAGGTGATACTCGATCCGGCCAGGTATCAGTGTGAGCTCGGCATTGCCGCTGACGGAGGTGGGCACGACGCGTTCGAGAACCGTCCTGCCAAAACTATTCTCGCTAAATTCGTGAACTTCTGTAGGATCACAGAGCGTCTCAGCCCATGAGACCTCGATTGCCTTTCGTCCTGCCGATACCACTTCACGGCAATTCAGGCTGACTGCCGGCGTGCTGCCGGCGATTGCACCATAAGACGCCGAGTTGACGATCAACTCGTGCAGTGCCAAGCCAACGTGCACGGCGGCGTTGGGAGTGAGGTGGACGTTTGTTCCGGAGATCGGCAGCGGTCCTGCCGTTTCGGGCCAGTAGGGTGCAAACTGCTTTTCGGCAAGATCGAACAGGAACGCGCCGCGCCAACTGGAATCGGTGATCAGATCCTGAGAATTCGACAGCGATTGCAGTCGCCCACGGAACTTCACGAGGAAGCCCTCCAGGGTGAGGGTGTTGCGAGCCGTCTGCGTGGCGATGCCCTGGATGATGGCCAGGAGGTTCTTCGAACGGTGCGACAGCTCGCGAAGCAGTGATTTCAGGACTTTCTCGCGATGCCGCGTTTCGGTCACCTCGGAGATCACGGAAAGAATACCGGCGGTATGATCGGCGCCGACACGCTCGATCTTCAGTTCGAACGTGCGCATTTCTCCGTCGATCGAAATTTCGATCTCGGTGGTTGTCGGTTTGCCAGTCTCAAGCACCTGCTGTTTCAGCTTCTGCAGATTGCCGCCATGCGTGGCGCCAAAAAGATCGGCATCGCTGCCGCCCGGCGCCGCAAGCGGCTGAAAATGCGGAGGAAGGTTTTCAGCGTAAATGAGGGAGAGATCAGGATCCTGGTAGATGACGGAGATTCCGGCACTTGCGACCGCACGTTCCAGCAGCACCGCTCTGCCATCCAGCGCGGAGAGCATGCCGGGCAGTGGTCCGTTCCTAATCACCTAGTCGCCTTTCCCATTTGATCCTGTTTCCGCCGACGGTGAGACAGGTGCCCATTGAGAGGGGAAGCTCATCCTAGAAGAAAGCGTTGAATAAGGCCTTAAGGGCCGGAAAGCGTCCCAGATTGTCCGGAACGCTTTGCCGCTCCCTTTGTTCCTGATTCTTTAGGCCGCCGCCTTCGTGGACTCGTTGAAGAAAAGGGCTTGGCTGATCAACGCCTTGACCATGTCCGGATTGAACGGCTTCGTGACGAGGAAGGTCGGCTCCGGCCGTTCACCGGTCAGCAGTCGCTCCGGGAAGGCGGTGATGAAGATCACCGGTACGCTCGCTGTCTTGAGAATATCGTTAACCGCGTCGATGCCGGAGCTGCCATCGGCAAGCTGGATGTCTGCCAGAACCATGCCGGGTCGGGTCTTGTTATACAGCGCCACCGCTTCGGCATGTGTACGGGCGATCCCCGTAACGCGGTGGCCGAGACTTTCCACCATCTGCTCGATGTCCATCGCGATGAGCGGTTCATCTTCGATGATCATGATGTCGGTGGCCACCTGGCGAGAAATCTCGCGTGAAGCATTGTCGAGCAGGTTAACGACTTCGTCTTGCTCTACGCCAAGAATGTGGGCAATCTCGCCAACTCGGAAGTTCTCGACGGAAGCGAGGATGAAAGCTTGGCGAGCACGCGGAGAAACCTTGGCAAGGTTCAGCGTCGCACGCTGTTCCCACGCATATGGCGACGCGGGCTCGGGAATCTGAACGGTGGCGGAACCAAACAACGTCGTGAAAAGTTTGTAGAGTGCGACGCGGTCATCCGCCGTATCAGGAAAAATGGATATGTCCGTAATGATCGCTTCGAGTACGGCGGCGACATATGCATCGCCGGAAGTTTGCGTACCCGTAAGCGCACGGGAATAACGACGCAGATAAGGAAGGTGCGGCGCAATTCGAGCAGAAAGTGTCATTTATAGCTCCCACTGTAGCCGGTAAGCGGCCTCAATGGCGATTAGAACGCGACGGACAGTAAAAATGTTCCTGAGGAGGAGGAACTTTTTTTTATTAGCAACATTATCTTGCCTACAAACGGAGGGCTCATCGTACTTGGTTCACGATACGAGACGATCGCTGATGATCAAGCGATGGGTAGAACGGGCGGCCAACAAATTAGAAGTGACGATTTAATGACGACACGGAAGAACGAAAAAGATCGGCAGCGGTTGGAGATGCGTGCAAGCGATATCCTTGACCCAAACAGCCAGATCGGGGTGAAGTTGCGATCGCTTTATGCTGCCGTGCAGGAAGAAGCGATTCCGGATCGCTTTCTCGATTTGCTCGAGAAGCTTGACCAGGCGGAGCTCGTCGCTTCGGCCAAGACTGTCAAGTAAGGTGGCGAAATGGAAAAACAGCAACCAAGCTTCAAGCGCGAGCTCCTTGCGTCCTTGCCGAGCCTTCGAGCCTTTGCCATTTCGCTGATTGGCCGTCACGATCGGGCCGATGATCTTGTCCAGGATACCATCATGAAGGCCTGGGCAAAGCAGGATCATTTCGAGATGGGCACCAATATGAAGGCCTGGCTCTTCACGATCCTGCGCAATGAGCTTTACAGCCAGATGCGCAAAAGCGGACGGGAGATCCAGGACAGCGATGGCCTGTTTACCGAGTCAATGGCGATGCATCCGTCTCAGTACGGCGCCCTCGATCTTCAGGACTTCAAGAAGGCGCTGGACCAGTTGCCGCCTGATCAACGTGAAGCGATCATCTTGGTCGGTGCTTCGGGCTTTTCCTATGAGGAAGCTGCGGAAATCTGCGGATGCGCCGTCGGCACGATCAAAAGCCGCGTCAACCGCGCCCGCCAACGGCTGCAGGAGTTGCTGCAGATCACCGGCGAAGCCGATTTCGGGCCTGATGCGACATCGTCGCCGCTGACGTCGAAGGCTTTCGCCTTCTGACAAAGCCACACGTCGCCAAAATAAAAAGCCGGCCGCAACGGCCGGCTTTGCCATTTCTGGAATGTTCAACTCAGTCGTCTCGCTTGGAACCCATCAGATTTGCAGCAACGACGGCTGCGAGGACGCCTGCCGTTAACAAAGGCTGGGCGCGGATGAGGCCAATACCGACCGCAGCGAGGGATTCCAGCGCTTGTCTCCGTTCCTTGGCGCGGCGAGCTTCCTGGGCATTGATCACCATCATGATCACCAGAACGACGATCGCGACCAGCAGTGCACCAGCAGCCAGGAACAGTGCCGCGCCAATCGGCCCGTAGATCCCCGAGAGCCATATCGCGCCGGCAACGACTGCAAGCGCGTAAGCGGTCAACAGGAGGATGACGGCGATCGCTATGAAAATTCCGTTGCGCTTGGTGCGCGCAACGGTACGGTGAACACTCGTGCCTACCAGCATGCTGAGGATCGGTAAGAGCATCTAGCCTCCTTAGCGACGGGCAAGCAGGGCTAGCACCAGCCCAAAGGCTGCAGCCGCTCCAATGGTCGCGACAGGATGCCTGCGGACAGTATTGCGAACTTCATTCGCGCCGCGAAGGTAGCCCTCCTGCAATTCGTGGATCAGATCGTCGCTGCGGGAGAGCAGTTCGTCGTATCCCGCCGCTGCCTGATAGCGTAGCCGATCGCCGGACTTGCGCGACTGCTTTCCGGCAATCTTCGTAAGTGCCGCAATCTCTTCACGAAGAGACTCGATCTGCTCTTCTATCGTCGATTCGATGTTGTGGAGCGTGCCGCTGCCATTGCGTCGGCTGCGAATAGGGTGGAGGAGCGAAGAGGCCACGATTTTCTCCATTGGTAAGGCTGCGTTGAAGCTGCCTGGTTCAACACAGGGCCGTCACCGAAGTTCGCATGAAGATTGTCGCCCGGCAATGACCCACATCGTCAATTGCTTAACGCGGCCAACCGTCAAAGGTTCCACTACGCTGGATTGTGTCAGGTCTGGATCGCACTATGCGCAAGCACGAACGGCGTGCCGTCGAAAGGAACCTGATTGATCCGAAGAGCACAGCCGAAAACCGATTCCATCGTCTCATCGGTCATGACATCGCGGACGCTGCCGGCCGCGGCGACTTGACCGGACTTCATGAGCACGATCTGGTCGGCAAAAAGGGCGGTCAGATTGAGGTCGTGCATCACAGCAATGACGCCGCCGCCTGCCTCGCAGAATTTTCGCGCCAGGGTCATGATCGTCAGCTGATGGCTGATGTCGAGGCTGGAAACCGGCTCGTCAAGCAGAAGCCAGCATGGGTTTCCGTCGACTATGGGCTCGGCGATCTGGCAGAGAACCCGCGCGAGCTGTACGCGTTGTTGCTCGCCGCCCGAAAGCTCCTGGTAGAAGCGTCCCTGAAAGCCGTCGAGGTCTACAGCGGTCAATGCCTTTGCGGCGACCTGGTCCGCCTTGTCCGGGTTGCGATTGAGGCCGGTGTTCAACCCCATTCGCACAATCTCGCGCACCGTGAACGGGAAAGAGATGGCGCTTGCCTGCGGCAGCACGCCACGCATGGTGGCCAACTGCCATGGCTGGAGCGTGCTGACATCCTGTCCGTTGAGGCGAATGGAGCCCGCATAGGGGAGTTCGCCGGAAACAGCCTTCATAGTGGTCGTCTTGCCGGATCCGTTTGGGCCGGCAATCGCCGTGAGCTGACCAGCCTGGGCCGCAAAGCCGACCTGGCTGACGATGGTCTTGCCCGAAAGGCGCACGGAAACGCCTGATACTTCGATCATTGCTCGATACTCAAAGGGCAAGGCGCGCGCGATGCCGCAACAAAATCCAAAGGAAGAACGGGCCGCCGACTGCGGCCGTTATGATGCCGATCGGCAATTCGGCCGGTGCGACAATCGTCCTGGCCAGGACATCCGCGAAAATCAGCAGTGAACCGCCGAGAAGCGCCGAAGCGGGCAACAGGAACCGGTGATCGGGGCCGATCGACATGCGAAGCACGTGCGGAACCACGATGCCGACGAAACCGATGCCTCCGCTGACGGCGACCGAAGCGCCGGTCGCGGCGGCGACGGTGACGATGGCGATATTCTTCAACCGTTGTACGGGGATGCCCATGTGAAAAGCAGTCGCTTCGCCGAGCGTGATGGCGTTCAGGCCTCGGGCCATGAACGGAATGGCAGCGAATGAGAGAAGAATGATTGGCGCGGCAGCGGCAATCTTCGCCCATGTCGCTCCGGCAAGCGACCCCATGCCCCAGAACGTGAGGTCGCGCAGCTGCTGATCATTGGCCATATAGATCAGCAGCCCGGTGAGCGCGCCGGCCAGCGAGCCGAGCGCGATGCCCGCTAGCAGCATCGTGGCCACCGATGTCTGACCGTTGCCGGTCGCTATCCGATAAAGCAGCCAGGTGCTGGCAAGGCCGCCGCCGAAAGCTGCGATGGGCAGCGCGTAGATGCCAAGCAAAGTGTATAGCGGTGCGGCAAAGGTGCTGGCGAGCACGATGATGACCACTGCACCCAAGCTCGCCCCCGAGGAGACGCCGACAAGTCCCGGATCCGCGAGCGGATTGCGGAACAATCCCTGCATGATGGCGCCCGAGACGGCAAGCGAACCGCCGACGAGGAAGCCGAGGATCGCACGCGGCATACGGATATCGAAGATGATGATCCGGTCGCGTGCGTTCAGCGCCTCATCCGAGCCGGCCATGTTGGCGATGACATCGAGGAACGAGGCATTCGAAGCACCCGTGGTGACTGAAAACAGCAGCGACAGGACGGAGCCGACCGCAAGTAGAAGGATCGCCAACAGGGCGAGGCGACTACGATCGCCCGTCCTGTGGAGTTCCCGGAGACCTGTCAGCGAGAACATGCCGCGCTCCTGCCCCGTCGCGTCCTGCAGAGCCATCATCAGCTCCCGTAGATCGCCGCATTCAGTTCACGCACGGCGCTGGCCGTGCGGGGACCGAAACCCAGCAGATGCAGGCCATCCATACGGATAATCGCCTTGTTCTGCGCTGCCGGCGTCAAGGCCAGTGCGGGCTGCTTCAGAAGGTCTTCATTCTTGGTCGCCGAGCCGTCGCCACGGTTCATCATCAAAATGACGTCGGGCTTGGCTTCAATGATCGCTTCGTCGGTCAGCGGTTTGTAGCCCGGGAAATTGCCCACGGCATTGACGGATCCCGACAGCTTGATGATACCGTCGGCAGCCGTGCCGGTTCCCGAGGCCATGATCTTGCCGCCCTGCGTGCTAAGGATGAAAAGGATGCGCTTGCGCTCACCCTCGGGGCGCTTCTGGGCGTCTGCAATCGCCGCGTCGAGGTCCGCGCTGACCTTTTCCTCCAAAGCCTTTGCCTTGTCGGGCTGACCGAGGAGTTCACCGACGCGGTCGATCTTCGCGAGAATGCCCTCACGGGTATAGGCGTTCGGCACGGTCTCAAAGGGCACGCTTGCCCCCTTCAGCACGTTCAGGGCTTCGGGCGGTCCCGATCCCTCGATCGCGATGATGGCGGTGGGGTTCATCGCAAGGATGCCCTCCGGCGACAATGCCCGCATGTAGCCGACATCCGGGAGTTTCGTTGCCGCTTCCGGGTACAGGCTTGTCGTGTCGCGGGCGATCAGCTTGTCCTGCTCACCAAGCGCATAGATGATCTCGGTGACATCGCCGCCAACCGACACGAGGCGGGCCGTATCCAGTTTTTCTGCGGCCAGCGCAAATGGTGCGGGAGCCAGCGAGAGGGCGATGGCCGCCGCCGACAATGTCATTGCCCAGCGCCGCTTGTGGCGCGCTTCCTTACGCATCGTCATCCCCTTGCTCAAGCCGCGACGCTTGTTCCTGCACGCGGCAGGTTTTCCATGATCGAACGCCAATCGGTGCGCTCGTCGGTGCCTTCCTTACGCTTGCCGAAGAACTGGATGATCATTTCGCCCTCGGCATTGTAGGCCTCCAGCGACGTTACATGGCCGTCCTTGGTCGGCTTGCGCACGGCCCATGTCTCGGCAATGTGGTCTTGCCGCAGGTGCAGATGGAAGGTCGGATCGAGGACGTTGATCCACGGACCCATCGGCTGCACGTTGAAGATCGGTCCGGAATGGATCTGCACGATGCCGTTGTTGGCCACGAAGCACATGATCGGCAGGCCCGCCTTTACCGAAGCATGCATCATCTCTGCCGTCGCCGTATTGTCGAGCTGCCACGCATAGTCGTCGCCGACGGTGCGCACGGCGGCCTGACGGCCGATCTTCAGCTTGCGCAGCATGCCAAAAAACTCATGCGTATCGGTGAGCTTGCTCCAGTGCTCGCGCAATTCGTCACGCGTAACCTCGCCGCTTTCATCCGCGGATGAAGACGCCGGATCGGCAACGAACTCCTGCGACTGATCCTCGAGCTTCAGATCGCGGACGATGGCGTGATAGGCTTCGACATTCGAGTCCGGGCGAAGATGCACCTTGTGAACCGCGTTTCCGGCCTTGTCGAAATACTGCAGGCTGAGACGCTCTTGGTCGCCATCCTTTTTGGAAACGGCAAAGGCATGCGCCCAGCGATTGGGGAAAATGCGCAAATCGATGTTTTCGCCAAGCACGATAGAAGCATGCGGTCCCGCAGTGATGTTCTCGTAGACGCCGATCTTCTCGTGAACGGCGCTTTCGTTGCGGGAAAGGGCCATGACCTCGCCGAGTTCGGCGACCCGCTCCAGAAGCTTCAGGGCGCTGCCATCGATACGGGTTGCGCTGATGCCGACTTCGGCCGCTACGAGCGCTGCCTCAGAAATCTTGAGCTGAGCTGCGATATCGCGCTCGCGCATCTTCGGATTTTCTGCGCGGAATGCGCGAATGTCGGCCGGAGCCGGTTTTGTCGTTTCAGTCATGTCCTAGCCCTACTTATTGAGAATGAGTTTGCCCTGACGGGTGATTTTCATGCGGTAGACCACGCCGTCGTGACGGATCATGATTTCGGTCGCTCCGCGAAAAATGTCTGCACTTTCCAGAACGCGCATCTCTGCCGTTGGTTCGCGCTGCAGCGACGCATGGCTTAAGGTATTTGGCTTCTCAACCATCATCTTCGGTTGGTTTTTTCCACTCGTTCCGCAGCGTCCAGGCGCCCCGAAAACCATAATTATCTTGACTCTCATAGTCATCATTTTTTAATGACGCAATAGCGGAGTTTGTTCGTCAAGTTTTAGAGTCTACTGATGGAAGGAATGGCAGTGAGCAAGGTTGCAGCGCTCTTGGTGAGCGGTCTGATCGTGGTTGCAGGCGCGTCGCAGGTTTTTGCTCAGGATGCGGCGGCAGCGTCACCGGCGAAGGGCCTTGAAGTGGAGCTGAACGGTCTTGCGCCATCGCAAAAGGGCTGCATGATGACCTTTGTCGCGCTCAACAACCTTACCGCGCCGATCAACAAGATTTCCTTCGAGCTTGCGTTCTTCAACGACAAGAATGCGGTCGACCGGGTGACAGTCCTGGACTTTCGCGATCTGCCGGCAGGCAAGAAGCGTGTGCGCCAGTTCGACATGCCGAACGTCAAGTGCGAGAGCGTGACGCGTTTGCTCATCAACGATGCACCGGTCTGCGACGGACCGGCTGCTGGCGAGTGCATGAAGGGTCTTGTGACCCGCTCCCAGGTTTCGATTCCCTTCGAGGGTTGATTGGTTCGCCGGCATGACGCCGGCGAATTTCTGTTAGCGGTCCGAGGCAGGCGTAAATGGCAGTTTCAGCAAAATCCAAATCGAGAGTCATTCTCGTTGAGGAACCGGTCGCTGAGGGCGGAATGAACGACAACAGCCCAGGGATGCACCCAGGCCACGAATTGTCCGACCTTCGCAATGTGCCGCGCCAGCCCGCTGCCGAGGCTTCTATCCACTACGCCCGCCTGGCATTGATAGAGTCCTTCCCACAGGATCCGCAGAGCGCGAGCAGGACCGTTACTGCCGCGCCGTCGATGGATGCGAGCGTCGAAAAGGACGGGAGCGCAAAACCGCGCCAACGCAATGTGGTGATGGCGTGCCTTAGTTCCTTTGGCTTTCACGCACTAATCGCCGTTCTGCTTGTTTTCCTGGTGGTTCCGCCGCCGGATATGGCTGTCGAAGAGGCCGGCGAAGTGGTGAGCGTCATCATCCTCGGTGATTCCGATGCGGACCAAGCAGCAGCTGGCGAGGAGGCTGAGGAGCCGCAACCCGAGCAGATCGTGGCCGAAACCGTGCAGGCGCAAACAGTGCAGCCGACGACAACGACGCCGATCGAGACGGAGCCCACGGAAGTGATGCCTGTCGCGCCCGCTCAGGAAGTAACCCGCGTTTCCCCGGAGAATGTGACAGCCGCCGAACCTGAGGTCCTGACCTCGATGTCACCTGCGGAAACATCCGTCGTTCAGCCGATGGCAATGGAAGTGCCTCCGGTAAGCGCTACGGAAATACCTCCTGTTGCCCACGCCGCACCTGCGGAGGTGCAGCCCGTTGAGCCCGTGGAGACGGCAGCGCTCGCTCCGGAACCTGACAAGCCGACGCCCGAGCCTAAGCCAAAGGTCGAAAAGCCCGTCAAGAAGCCGGTTGAAAAGAAGGAGCCGCCGAAGAAGGCCAAGCAGAGTGCTGGTTCCGGCGGTGAAAACAAGCAGGATTCGAAGAAGGGCTCCGTGGACGGAACCGAGACGGCAACGTCCGGCCAGAACTCGCGAGGCGTCGGCAGCAGTGGCGGTGCGGGGAGCGCAGCCGTCGCTAACTATCCCGGCAAGGTCCAGTCGCGTATCAAGCGCGCCATCAAGGTGCCGTCGGAATACAAGCGCATGAGCGATACGATGAGTGTGCGCGTCCGCCTTACAATCGGGGCCAGTGGCGACCTGAACGGTCTGTCCGTTGTGCGAAGCTCAGGAATTTCCGCGCTGGATCAAGTCGTTGTCGAGGGTGTTCGCCGGGCGGCGCCATTTCCTCCGCTTCCCGCCGAATGGGGTAAGCCAGTCTGGTCGTTCACCCAGGATCTTCAGGTGACAGGCCGTAGATAAAATATGACTGTTATCATCAACTTTATACTTTACTCTAAAAATCAAGTTTAATAAGGTCCCCCGGCACACGCAGGAATCGTGTGACGATCAACGAGCGAACGGGTGGGCAATGGCTCGAAAGACGAAGAAGGGTTCTAACCGCGAGATCCGCGTAAGCGCTGGGATCGAGACGGTTCAGGAAACGTCCGGACGGTCCAAACTTGATGGACGCAGTTTCCTGTATGTCGGCGGCCGGGACTGCCAGGTGGCGCATCTTCGCCAGATTGCCAGCAACTTCGGAGCGGAACTGATCCATCATGACGGCGGTTTGCGCGAGGCGGTCTCTCGCATCGATACCGTGCTGCCTTCGGTCGACTGCGTCTTTTGCCCGATCGACTGTATCAGCCACGATGCCTGCCTGCGGGTGAAGACCGGCTGCAAGAAATTCGGCAAGGCTTTCATCCCCCTTCGAAACGGCAGCAAGTCCAGCCTGGAACGCGCGCTGCAGACAATGAACGAACGAGACAATTCCCGATGAATGAAGAACGCCCTGACGGGGTCATGATGATCGGCCTGCACAAGCTCGCCGCACAAAGAGGTGACGGCCTTGTGCCGGAGCTGTACGATCTGCTGGTCCGGAATGCTGAGCGGCGCCGAGACTATCCCAACGTATCGGAGTTTCCCCTTTGGGAGGCGCGGATGCCTGGCCAGAATCCCGAGAAGCCACTTGGACTGGAAGCCGCGAACGGCAATAATGTCGTTGCTTTCGCGCCAGCGCGCGCCGGCGGGAAGAACAAAGCGTAGGGATCATTTCATGTATATTGCGATGAATCGTTTCAAGGTCGCGGTTGGATCCGAGGGAGACTTCGAGGACGTCTGGCGCAATCGCGATTCCAGCCTCTCGCAGGTTCCCGGTTTCGTCGAGTTCCGCCTGCTGCGGGGCAAGACGAATACGGAAGAGGACTACACGCTGTTTTCCTCGCACACGCTCTGGAAGAGCGAGGACGATTTCGTGAACTGGACGAAGTCGGAAAACTTTCGCGCCGCGCACCGGAGTGCCGGTGAGCGCAAGGCCATGTACAAGGGGCCTCCTGTGTTCGAAGGCTTCAATGTGGTGGCCGGCATCTGAATGACCGAGCTTGACCCCGATCGTATCGAGGTCATGCCGGTGTTGCCATCGCTTGATCTCGACGAAACGCTTGCCTTCTATCGTGACGAGCTTGGGTCTAGCGGGATCATCTAACCGGTCTCCAGACTATCTCCTGCGCCGCGACGAGATGGAATTGCATTTTGGCTGGTGCAATCGGGCGCTATGCGAAGCGACTTCCGTCTGTTCGCGAAGGTCGGATCGGCGCTCGCCATGCGGAGTATCAAGAGCGAACGGCGGCTCGCCTGACCGCTATCGAGCCACGGCCATGGGGCATGGAGAATTCTATGTCCATGACCCGCACGGCAATCTGCTTCGGCATCGACGTATACCCGTCAAGTGAGCGATCGGCGCGGACGCACGAAGGCGCCAACAGCAACCGCAAGCCAGCCGAACATCATCGCAAATCCACCGGTGGGCGCAGCCATCGGAAACAGGCCGGAACCTGCATAGCGCAAGACGACGAGATCGCCGGCGAAGAGCAGCGTACCGATGCCGATGAGCGTGCCGGCGAGCCATGCGGTCCGCAGCTTCTCGGCACCGATCGCCAGAGCGAGCAGAGCAGGGGCGTGCGCCAGGCACATGGCTGAGGCGGACGCGACCAAATGCGCGTCACCGCCACCATGAGCGGCTGCGGCGGCCAACGCCACGCCCGCAAAACCGAGCAGGCCGGCGAGGAGATAGAGAAGCGGCGCAATGCGCTCGTTCAGCGTCATGGTTGTTCCTATTCCTTGTTCTGCATGTGGTAGGCGAGCCGTTCGATCGGCGGAAGGATGATCTCGCGCAGCTTCGGATTGGCGACAGTTTCTTCAAGCGCTTGGCGAAAGCAGGCCAGCCACTCGTCACGTTCGAGAGGGCCGATTTCGGCAACGAAATGGCGGCTTCTGAGGCGCGGGTGGCCGCGCTTGTCGGTATAGAGCGGCGGGCCCCCGAGATATCCTGTCAGGTATTCGTAGAACTTCTCTTCACTGCTCTCCAGCGTGGGCGGATGGACGGCGCGGACATGATGCGCCTCCGGCAGAGTGTCCATCAGTTCATAGAAGCGGCGGGACAGCGCTCGCACGGTCGCATCGCCGCCAATTGCCTCATAAAGCGTGATGACTTGTTCGCTCACGGGTTCCAGTCCTCAAGAATGATGCTCTTAATGCACTGCGAGCAAGAGGACTGCAACTGTCAGGATCAGCACGCGGCAAATCGTCCGATGGCAAGCGGGCAAGACAAAGATCTTGACAAAACCGTCTGGACGGTATCTTCTAAGAGCATGTCTACCGCTCATCATCGCCGCAAGCAACCTCTCGTCGTTCGCCAGCAACTGCTGGACGTGGCCGCGCGTCTGACGAAGGAACTGGGGATGGCGGCTGTCACACTGGATGCAGTCTCCGGCGCGTCAGGTGTGAGCAAGGGTGGACTTTTGCACCATTTCCCGACGAAGAATGCGCTTCTGGACGCTCTTTTCGAGAGCCTTCTGGATCGCTTCGACGCCGATATCAATGAGCGCATGCGCGAGGATCCGCTGCCGCATGGCCGCTTCAGCCGCGCCTATCTGCATGCCGTCTCGGATCTCAGGGACAGCCCCGACGAGGCCGCTCATTGGGCGCAGGTTACGGTGGCGCTGCTCGCCGAGCCTCGGCTTCGACAGCGCTGGCGTGTATGGGTGCAGGAGCGGACGGAAGAATATGTGGGCACGGATTCGTCGATCGACGCGCAAATCGTCCGGTTCGCCGCCGACGGCCTCTGGCTGGCCGATACCTTGGGCAGCCATGACAACGGCGGCGATCGCCCTGCGCTGATTGCCCGTCTCGTCGAGCTGGCCAACAAGTAGAGTAGGACTCCCGCCATGGCTCCAGTCGCTGTCTATGCGCTGCTCTTTGCTGCGATCGTGCTCGAAGTCGTCGGGACGACGGCATTGCAGCTGTCACAGCAGTTCACCCGCGTTGGGCCGACGATTGTCCTGGTCGTCTGCTACGTGGCGGCATTCTATTGCCTGTCGATGACGCTGAAGATTATCCCTGTTGGCATCGCTTATGCGATCTGGAGCGCGCTGGGCATCGTGCTGATTTCGGCCGTTGGGCTTATCTATTTCAAGCAGCGGCTCGACGCGCCGGCAATCATCGGACTCGGGCTCATCATTGCTGGCGTGCTGGTGGTGAACCTCTTTTCCAAATCCATTTCCCATTGATTTTAATGGTGCGCGGCGTATCTCGTCCGTAAGCTGGCATTGCCGCGACATTTCACCCTTCTGCGCGAGCTTGCGAAACGCGCCGTCATGTCCATATCCTTTGGACTTTCGAACGCATTTATACGCATTGGACAGCCCATGACCGACCACACCGCTGATGCAGGAATCCCTGAACGCTCAACACAGGCCGTAAATCAATCGTTCGGCACTGCCGGGATTGCGCCGATGGACCGGCCGAGCGCAATTACGCGCTTCTTCATGGGCATCGTCGCCTGGGCGGAAGGACTGAACTTCAAATACGCCAAGCTCGGCAACCCGCCGGTCTACGATACGGCGACGTTTCCCTGGGCAGCCGAGGTTGAGAAGGCGTGGCCGCAGATCCGGACCGAACTGGACCGCGTGCTCGCACGCCAGAGCGAATTGCCGACATTCCAGGATATCTCGACCGACGTGAAGACAATTTCCACCGACGCCGGCTGGAAGACTTTCTTTCTTGTAGGCTTCGGCGTGAAGTCGGAGCAGAACATCAAGGCGTGCCCGCAGACCTGGCAGGCGGTGCAGAAGATACCGGGTCTGAAAACCGCGATGTTCTCGATCTTCGAACCGGGCAAGCATCTGCCAGCCCATCGTGGACCTTACAATGGCGTGCTGCGCCTGCATCTAGGCATGATCGTACCTGAACCCGCGGACAAGCTGGCTATCCGGGTCAAGGATCAGATCTGCCATTGGCAAGAAGGAAAGGTGCTGATCTTCGACGATGCCTACGAGCACGAGGCCTGGAACCACACCGACAAGACACGGGTGGTACTTTTCGTCGATTTCGTGAAGCCGCTGAAATTTCCCGCCCGCCTCGTCAATTGGGCTTTGATGAACCTTGCGGTGTTCACGCCCTTCATTCGTGAGGGGTTGGATAACCACAAGGAGTGGGAAAAGAAGTTCTACGCGGAGGCGGAGGTCTTGCGAAACAGGCCACAAAGCTGAGGTGGAACCCGGCGTGGTGGGAGGATAAGCCGCATCTGAATGGAGCCGACCCCGACCCCTCAGTTGCTGTTTGCCGCCATCCATCTTCGTTTGGCCTTGGTGGCCAAATACATCACGTAGTTCTCTGCAGCATCCGCGAGATGAAGAGCAATTTCCTCTTCTCTCCATCCCGCCGCGACAGCGCGATGGACAACATCGGTGATTGCCGTTTTGCAGACGGCTTCGCATTCTCGCGAGCGTGCCAGGTCTTCGGCGCTGTGTTTCGGAGAAGTGATGTTCGACATGGCGGCAAGATGCCACAATTCGCCGTGTTTTCAACAGGATGCTGATGGCGTGGTTAGCCGGTATGGTTAAATGCAGGCTGTCGGATAAGACGTGACCGCGGTGGCTGCATCAAAAAGAAAATGGCGGCCGCGCATGCGCCAATGTGATACTTCCAGCGTGGCTAATATGTGCCGGTTTCGTTCAGTAGCGGTTGATGTTTTTTGAGTTCTCTTGCTAGCAAATGAGAGCTCGGTCACGCGACGCTCCGGCATGCGGGCTCGACATGGACTAAACTGTGATTAGTGGCGCAGCGCCAATAAAAAAGCCCCGCGTTTGCGGGGCTTTCTGTCTGGTTCTGCTCAGCTTGCCTTTGGCGGTGCTGTTGTGCGCGGCGCGCCTGGATTGTATCCGCCGCCGATGGCGACGTTGAGGGAGACGTAGTCGGTGGCCATCTGCTGGATGGCAGCGGCAAGGCTTGCCTGGGCCAGCGACACCTGGCGCTGCGCATCGAGCACGTCGAGCAGCGAGGAGGCGCCGTCCTTGTAGCTGGCGGTCGACAGTTCGAGCGTTTCCTGGGTGGTCTTCACCTGGGCGCGCAGCGCTTCCACCGTCTGGGCGTCGCGGCGTACCGCCGACAGCGCGTTCTCGACCTCTTCGACGGCTTCGAGCACCGTCTGCTTCCAGGTCAGATACTGCGTCTTGGCATCCGACTTGGCGATGTCGACATTGGCGCGCAGGCGGCCGCCGTCGAAGATCGGCAGCGTCAGGGTCGGGCCGAACGACCAGGTGGTCAGGCTGCCGCCGGAGAAGCCGGCCGGCTTGACATAGGTTGGCGAGATCGAGCCCGACAGGGTGATCGTCGGATAGAGCTGCGAGATGGCGACGCCGATATTGGCGGTGGCCGCCGCCAGATTGCGCTCGGCGACGCGAACGTCGGGCCGGTTTCGGATCAGGTCGGCCGGGATGCCCGAGGTGATGCCGCCGCGGAAGATCGGCTGCGGCGCGCCCTTCAGGAGATCGCCGAGCAGCGAACCGGCCGGCTGGCCGAGCAGCGTGGCGATGTGGTGGGCGGCGACGCGGATGTTGGTCTCCAGCCC
>NZ_JAEUAT010000025.1 GCF_019511525.1 Rhizobium cauense
CAGGCTTCGGCACCGCGGCCCTGGCCGCCACCACCTTGGCCGCCGCCGCCCTGGCCGCCGCCGTCTTGGCCGCCGCCGCCCTGGCCACCGCCGCCTTGGCCGCCACCACCCTGGCCGCCACCACCGCGCGGACCGTCACCGTTCGAGGCGTGCTGGCTTCTTGGACCGTCGCCGCGCGGACCATCGCCCTTCGAGCCATGGTGATCCCTTGGACTGTCACCACGCGGGCCATCGCCCTTCGAGCCGTGGTGATCCCTTGGACCGTCACCACGCGGGCCATCGCCCTTCGAGCCGTGGTGATCCCTTGGACCGTCACCACGCGGGCCATCGCCCTTCGAGCCATGGTGATCCCTTGGGCCGTCACCACGCGGGCCATCGCCCTTCGAGCCGTGGTGATCCCTTGGACCGTCACCACGCGGACCATCTCCCTTCGAGCCATGGTGATTTCCGCGCGACCCGTGGTCCTTGGAACCATGATGATGGCGTCCCCCTCCTTGATGGCCACCGCCACCATTTCCGCCACTGCCTTCCCCGACGCCGCCATTTCCACTGCCGCCTTCGCTGCCCCCGGAGCCACCAGAGCCCTCGCCCGTGCCGGCGCTTCCGCTACGACCGCCGCTTCCATTGCTGCCGCCACTGCCGACACCGCTGTTGACTGCGCCAGAACCACCACCATTTCGGCTCTCGGAGGAGTTCGTTGCGGTCCGCCTGCCTCCCGACACTCGGTCGCGATGGTGATCGGGGTCGGCAAAAGGATTGAGATTGATGGATGCTACCGGCCCGCACAATCGCTCCTCGATCGTACCTGGCCGCACCACCTGACAATTGAGCCTCTGGCTCTGTGCAGTTGCAAGGCTGGTTCCGGCAAGAAGAAAAGCGAAGCCGGCAGAAATCGTCAGCAAGTCTTTACGCATAGTTACTCACTCCCACAGTTAACAGATCGTTAACGATGAGATTTATACATTGCTAATAAAGTAAAAAAAAGAATACTACTCGTAAGTCAGCCCTAGGCCGTTAGTATGTAGTTAATCTTTAAAATATAAAATTCTAATTAAATAAATCAACATAAAGTGTATAATTGACCGTCCAGCACTCAGCCGAAGGGATGCTATCGATGCGAGCCTTTGCAGCTTTCGCAGCGTTCACACTTGTTTTCACACTGTCTTTGGGTGAGAGCTATGCAGGTTCCCCTCTTCGCGCGTCACGCTCGATCGGAGCGCCGATCGGCTTTCCGTCGGCATGTGCGCGCTTTTCATGGCTGTGCGATAACAGCAGCGGTCGCGAGATGAGCGACGAGGAGGCTATGTCTTTGCTTCAAAAGGTGAACAGGCAGGTCAACGCTGGCGTCACGCCAGCGACGGACGTACAAACCTCGGGAAAATCCGACTACTGGTCGCTCCCCATTAACAACAAGGGCGACTGTGAAGACTATGCCTTGCTGAAGCTGAAAACGCTGCTCGGCGCCGGCCTTGCATCCAACAAGCTGGCACTTTCGGTGGCCATTGACCACAGAGGCAACAACCATGTCGTCCTGCTGGTACGACTGAAGTCGGGCGACTACGTGCTCGACAATCTGGCAACCAAAGTAAAACCATGGGGGAGCACAGGATATACTTTCCTGGCAAGTCAAAATTTCAATAACAGGAGCGCGTGGCGAGTAACCCTGGCCGGCCCGAGGGCAGGCCAATTTTCTGGAACATAGTAAGCCAAGCAGTATCGCCCAGAGCGGGAGAGACTTGAACCCTTCACCGAGTGCCTAGTGGACGGAAGGGTCCTCCTCTTCCAAGAACGTCCTGATCCCTTCGCGCGCCACAGTCGCCAGAAATTCATCAAACGCCTCGCGATCGGTCGCAAAAGGCTGCTCCCATTCGATCAGGTCCTCGTGCTGGGTCACGACCTCCATCTTCCAGTCACCGTTCGTGCCGGCCGGTCGGAAGATGTCGACGAGTACCGTCACGCCATCATCTGTAAACTCGCCTGCGAGCTCGGAATGTTCCAGTTTGGGTTTCTTTGCCATTCTCAAATCCGATCCGTGATTCTGTCGAGCAATCTTAAGCTGGTGATGGGACACCTGCCATCATGCATAGCCAGCAACGACGGACAAAGGCCCGAAGCCGAGGTCACCGCTGCCTGCAATATGTGGAAATTATTTCCAAACACCGACCTGAAGCCGATCCTGCACGTTTTGCTTAGATCTGGTAGCCCGGCTCTTTTCAACACCGATTTTGCGGTCTTCAATATCACTCGCGGCAAGTCTCCGATTCGGGGTACTGCGCCGGCGAGTGCACGAAACCAACCTGGAACGCATGGATTTGCAGCAAACAGCCCGCTCAACCACTTTGTGGCGACAGGCCTGCGTGTGGCTGTTGCTGTTGCTGTTGTTGCTGACGCCAGCACTGATCAACGGCTTTCCGTTGGTGATGGACGATTCAATCGCCTACTCCGGCGAAGGCGTTGGCTGGATCCGATCGAACACCGCCGCCGTTCTGATCGCATGGCCCTACCGGCTGTTCGGCTACTGGGCGCTTCCACTTTTCAACGCGACGCTGACAGCAACCGCTTGGCTGCTTTTATGCCGTGGTTTCTCACCGTCGGCCCCATTCGTGCTTGCACTACCTGTGGCGCTTTTGAGTCTGCAGCCGCTCTATGCCAGCGCCGTCCTCGTGGATGTCTGGTTCTTCTCGGCCATCGCCCTGCTGATCGTCGCTGTCCGCTGGAGGAGCCCGTTCCTGGCCATGGTGTCGGGTATCCTTCTGTCTGGCCATGCCAGCGGATTGCTGCTCATCCTGCCATTCTCGTTGCTCGCCGCCGTAGCATTTCGCAATCTGCGGGTGCTCGCCATGCCGGCACTGGCCATCGCAACGCTGCTGGTTGTCAACACTGCCCTGGAACACAAGTATTTCCCGGACGTCCCACGGCTTGGGCAGACGTTCCTCGCCTCCCGACTCTTCTCGATTCACCCTGAGCTTCTGACCCGCCAGTGTGAGCGGTCGGGAGACACCACGCTGTGCGCGGCGGCCGATTATGTCGTCCGGCTGCAGACGGATCCTGCCAATGCCGGTCGCCGCGATTTCTTCTGGGATATTGCCCGTCAATTTCCGCAGGGTTTCCAGCTGAGCCACTTCGAACAGCAGCATGCCCGCCCGATCATCATGGACGGTCTGACCTACAAGCCGATGGAGACCGCGAGCGTTGTGGCCGGCGACTTTCTGAGCCTCTATGTGCCCGATACGACACTTGATTTCATTCCGGTTCTGACCGAACCCATGCCCGACGGCTTCTACCAGTCCGCACAGCCGCAGGGCCTTTGGCAGAACGAGGCGGTTCGCGGTCTCTGCACGGTTCTGCGCTACGCGCTGTATCTCTTGACCGCCATCGCTACTCTACGAGGTTGGCAGTGGCTGACACGCGATGAGCGGATCTGGATCATTCTGCTGCTTATGCTTAGCCTCGGAAACGATCTCTTGTTTGCGATCATCTCGGGACCGCCGGACCGTTATCACCATAGGATCCTGCCGCTGCTCGGCCTGATCGCGCTGATAGCCATCAGCGCCATTCGTCGTAGCCGCGCCACGACGTCGTCAACATGCCGACGTCTAGCCCCGTCCGCCTCCTGAGGTGACCTGCTGAGAGTGCGCTGCGGGAAGTTCAATGGAGGAGAGCCAAGTCACAGGCTCGGCGAATGCTCCTGCAAACCTGCGTCACCCGCGGGAGAAAGCTCGAAGTTCCAGAAAGAAAAATGCGTCATTTGACTGGTAGCGGAGGAGGGATTTGAACCCCCGACACAAGGATTATGATTCCTCTGCTCTGACCTACTGAGCTACTCCGCCACTGGTCAACGGTGCCATTCGCGATGCGGCGGCCCGTGGGATGAGCGGCTTATAAGGTGCGCTTCGGCTTTGTGTCAAGCGCATGATCGAGAAAATACCACAGGCTTTTTCAGGCAGCCACCGGGCTCGCAAGCAGCGCCTTCAACGAGGCCTCCGCGGCGGGTTCCCGCTCGGACCGTTCGATGAAACCGCCGCCGTAGACGCGGGCATCGTCGCCAGGTGCCGAATAGAGTGCACAGGCCTGGCCGGGTGCCACGCCCGCTTCGCCGATTGCGAGATCGACATAGATGCCTGTTGCGTCGGCATGCAGGACAGCAGGCGTCGGCGCGCGCGTCGAGCGAACCTTGGCAAAACACGCAAAGCCCTCGCCGGAGGCCGCATCAACAAGAGGCTCGTCCCCGAGCCAGTTGACATCGCGCAGGTAAACGCGATGCGTTTCGAGTGCCTCCTTGGGCCCGACGATCACCCGCCGGGATCGGGCATCGAGGTAGACGACATAGAGTGGCTCGCCGGTGGCGATGCCAATGCCGCGACGCTGTCCGATAGTGTAGTGCAGGATTCCCTCGTGCTGGCCAAGCACACGACCATCAAGGTGGACGATCTCGCCCGCGAGCGCCGCGTTCGGCTTCAGCTTGTTGATAATGTCGGAGTATTTGCCCTGCGGCACGAAACAGATGTCCTGGCTGTCCGCCTTCTTGGCGACGACAAGGCCCATCTCTTCGGCAAGCTTGCGGGTCTCGGCCTTCGGCAGGCCGCCGAGCGGGAAACGCAGATAATCGATCTGCTCCTGCGTCGTCGCAAACAGGAAGTAGCTCTGGTCACGATCGGCATCAGCAGGACGATAAAGGGCGCGGCGACCGGCATCGCCGGGCGCCGGATTGGGCCGCGAGCGGATGTAGTGGCCGGTTGCCAGCGCGTCGGCACCGAGCTCCTTGGCGGTCGCCAGGAGATCCGCGAACTTGACCGTCTGGTTGCACGAGACGCAGGGGATCGGTGTTTCGCCGGCCACATAGCTTTCCATGAACGGGTTGATCACCGTGTCACGGAACCGCTTCTCGTAATCGAGAACGTAGTGCGGAATGCCGAGCGTCTCGCAGACACGACGGGCATCGTCGATATCCTGTCCGGCACAGCAGGAGCCGGCACGATGCACGGCCGCGCCATGATCGTAGAGCTGCAGCGTGATGCCGAGCACGTCGTAGCCCTGGCGCTTTAGAATACCTGCCACCACGGAGCTATCGACGCCGCCGGACATGGCGACGACAACGCGGGTATCTTCCGGCTTCTTGTCAAAATCCAGTGTGTTCACGGGTGGCTGCCAATTCTTAAGCTTGTCATCATCCGCCCATCATATCCGGCGGATTTCATGTGGTCCGCGCGGGATCGGCCGCCAGACTTTCGTTGGCGAGGATATAGAAAGGATTGGCTGCGGGCGCAAGAGGTGGAGAATCCGCCGCTGCCTGAGAGCCATTTCGCTTCATTCGGCGGTGTCCGGCTCCTGGGGGCCCACACCTAGATCGCCGCGGTCAACAGCTTCCAAGCCATGCCCGCCGCCGCACACCCGAGCAATGTGGGGATGACCGACAGCCTCAATCGGAAGATCGCAACCGCGGCAGCGACGCTGAGAATGAGCGACGGCAGCGCCAACGACGACCAGACCGGCAGTTCGATCCACAACGGGCCGAGCCGATGAACCCGCGCTTCGGTGAACAGGAAGTGCAAGCCGAACCAGATGGCGAGGTTTAGTATGACACCGACCACGGCCGCTGTGATGGCCGACATCGCGCTCGCGAGTGCCACGTTTCCCCTGAGCTTTTCGATGAACGGCGCGCCGAGGAAAATCCAGAGAAAGCACGGTACGAACGTCACCCAGGTCGTCAGGATCGCCGCCAACGTGGCCGCCACCATCGGATCGAGGGTGCCCGGATCGCGATAGGCTCCCATGAAACCGACAAACTGGAGGACCATGATCAGCGGCCCCGGTGTCGTCTCCGCCATGCCGAGCCCGTCCAGCATCTCCGTCGGCCGCAGCCAGCCGTAATGTTGGACGGCTTCCTGCGCGACATAGGCGAGGACTGCATAGGCCCCGCCGAAGGTGACGACGGCCATCTTGCTGAAAAAGACCCCGATCTGCGTGAAGACATCATCTGCGCCACGGAAAGCATAGAGCAGCAGAAGCGGCCCGAGCCAGAGCGCCAGCAAGCAGGCCGACATCTTCAGCGACCACATTAGGTTTGGCCGGGCATGCGCGGGCGTTTCCTCGCCGAGCGCGGAGTCGGCGTCGGCAAGGACGCGACCAGCGGCGGCTTTGTGGCCGGTGCCTCCTTCGAAAAGCTTCGACCCGGATTTCGAACCCACAAAACCGATGATCGCCGCTGCCAGAATGATGAGCGGGAACGGGACGTGGAGAACAAAGATCCCGACGAACGCAGCAACGGCGATGGCGACCATGGCCGGGTTGCGGAGTGCCCTTCCCCCGATCCTGATGACCGCCTGGACAACGACAGCGAGGACAGCGGCCTTCAGGCCGAAGAACATGCCCTCGATGGCATCCACGTTTCCAAACGCCACATAGACATAACTAAGGGCAAGTATGGAGAGAAACCCGGGCAACACGAACAAGAGGCCGGCGACGAGCCCGCCAACGGTCCTGTGCATCAACCAGCCGATGTAGATGGCGAGCTGCTGCGCCTCGGGACCCGGCAACAGCATGCAGTAATTGAGAGCGTGCAGAAAGCGGTGCTCCCCGATCCACTTCTTCTCGTCGACGACGATCCTGTGCATGACGGCAATCTGCCCGGCCGGCCCCCCGAAGCTCAGTGCGGCCACGCGTACCCAGACGCGCAGGGCTTCGCTGAAGGGAACACTGTGGCTCGCTGCACCCACCGTGTCCTTACTGGGCGCATCAGCAACGACGTTGGTCATCTCAGCCTCCCTTCTTCACGGAAGGCCAATTGTGAGTTTCCTCGGTTGCATCCCGGCACCAGCGATAGAAGGCATCGTAGAGCGTCATACCGGCCTCCAGCTGTTCGAGGTCATCGGCGAACATACGCGAAAGCCCGAGCGACGCTGCCAGCAGTCCGGCCGCCTCGGGAACGAGGTCCAGTCTGGCGGTGTCCGCCGCCCGGACGATTGTTGCGAGCCGGAGGAGCGGCGGGGACTGAAGGCCAAACTCCTCTACCATGATATCGAAGGAACAGCGCTCGCCGCGGTGGCTCCAGAAGACATCCTCGATGTCGAAGGGCACTGCCCCGAAACGGTCTCCCACCATCAAGACTTCCGACGCCGGAACGAACAGAAAGACCGCGGACGGATCCACGAAACGGCGGATCAACCAGGGACAGGCGATGCGGTCGATCTTGGGGCGAGCACGGGTCACCCACACCGTTCGGCCTTTTACATCGCGAGGCGGCAGCTTGTCCTCCGGTACGGCTATCCCGCCTGCCTTGGTCCATGCCACAAAACCGCCCTCGAGCGTTTCGGCCTGCACGCCCATGAAACGAAGATGCGCCGCGACGCCGTGGCTAAGCTTCGCGCCGTGGTGGCAGATGATCACAGCCGGGCCGTGAACCTCGGCGCCCCATCGGTCCACATCCTTGAACGGTTTGCGAACCGACCCGGGAATGAGGCGAGGATCCTCGGAAAAATCCTCTTCATTGCGCACATCGATCAAGGCCGGCGCACCCGGCGTGCCGATGAGGCGACTCAGTTTATCGGTCGAGATTTCGGTAAATGACGGCATCGCGCGTCCCTCCGTTCTATCGGGTTTGTTGGACGCGACTCTTTGGCTGACGCCTCGTGGGGTGATCGCGACCCCATGGGTGTATGATCCACGCCGGGTATGGGATGTCAATAGATTCCCGCCATCGTTACCGGCGTTGCGGAGGGAGGAACCAGCGAGGCGTTCGGGCAACAGGCTCGACTGGTTCCACAACGAGTCCTACTCGAACTTCTCCGTAGTGTCGGCCTTACCCTTCACCCAGTAGCCGGAGGCTTTGATCCAGGGTAGCGGATAGCCTCGTTCGGTCACCAGATACTCTCGCACGGCACGCGCAACCGAAGCTTCCGCAGCAACCCACACGAAGGTTCCAGGCTGGATTTGGACGTCGCGCAAAACCTCGAGCAGCGATGTGGCATCCGTCGCGTCCGCAAGTGGCCGCTCGGCCCAATGCAGATTCAGCTCCGCCTTGGTATCGAAGGTCTGCCTCTCCGACGGATCAGCGACTGCCGCAATCGCGGTAATCACCGTGGCTGCATCGCTTTCTTCGATCCTACGCCCCATAGCCGGCAGAGCGGTCTCATCACCGATCAGCAGCCACCGCTTCACGCTCGTGGAGACCACGGCCGAACCTCGCGGTCCGCCGATAGCGAGCGTAGCGCCCGGAGTTGCATCGAGGGCCCATTGTGTCACCGGACCGGCCTCATGCAAGGCAAAGTCGATCGTCAATGTTCGGGCATCGTTGTCATAACGCCGCGGCGTATAATCGCGACGCTCCTCGCCTTCAGGTATGGAGACGAAAATCTTCACATGATCGTCGGGCGCCAGACTGACGAAATCGGCAAGATCGTCACCTGTCAGCACGACACGGCGCATGCCCGGAGTAATATCCGTAACATCGGCAACCGTCAGGGATCGGCGACGCAATTCGTGGCGAACCCGCTCGATCTGAGGGGCTGGGAGGTTGTGAGCGGGGTGTTGAGTGTTGTCCATTGTATCCTTCATGGGCTCGCTTTTAAGCTCGATCCGCAGGACACAGTCGCGCAGATCGAAGCCGCAGAGCCGTTCGATCATACGCGTTGAGTGACGTTAACGCTTACGTGGCCGGGGCACTCCCGACCATTGACGAAGCTGCTCTAGCCGACATCCCCAGGGAGTGCAACGGCAGGCCGGCTGCAAATACCGATTGTTGCCAAAGTTTAACTTTTCTGGGCGCCGCCCGCCGGGCAAAGCTGCGCGGAAAACAACGCGGTCGTGGAGGTAGTGACAATGGACAGCAGGATCCGGGACGTACTTGAAACCTACCACGTCATGATCCACGAGGAACAAAAAAGACCGCGAGAGCTCTCTCCTGGGGGCCGCGACGGTGGACAGGACCGGCGTTTGCGGGCCGTAGGCAAGGAAACCGGGCAGTTCATCAACATTCTTGCCAGAAGCCTCAAGAAGCCCGTCATTCTCGAGCTCGGCACATCCTTCGGCTATTCCGGCATCTGGCTGGCGGAAGCCGCCCGCGCCACGGGCGGGAAACTGATCACCATGGAACTGCACGAATACAAGGCGGCATATGCAAAGGAGATGGCGGCCAAAGCGGGCCTCGCCGATTGGATCGATTTCCGGATCGGCGACGCGGTTCAGATGATCGGCCAGCTGACAGAGACCGTCGACTTCGTGCTGGTGGACCTCTGGAAGGACTTGTACCTGCCCTGCCTGGAGGCCTTTTATCCCAGGCTCAATGATGGCGCGATCGTCGTCGCCGACAACATGCTGCGGCCCGGTGATGAGAACGTAAAGCAGTACGGCACGGCAATCCGCGCCAAACCTGGAATTACCAGCGTTCTGCTGCCCGTGGGCAGCGGCATCGAAGTCAGCCGTTTCAATGCGTGAAGCCGAGCTTGGGGCGACCATGCGGCCGACGCGATGGTTAGCGACCGGCTCCGGCGACCAGTCGGGAACCGCCGCCTTCGATTAGTGCCTCCGCGTCGGCCAGCATCATCGGCTTGCCAAGCAGAAAACCTTGAACTTCCCTGAATCCCTCGGCACGCAGCTTCTGCAATTGCTCTTCGGTCTCGATGCCTTCCGCAAGTGTCGTTGCATTGAAGCCGGAGCCGATCCCGACCACCGCCCTGACGATAGCAAGGTTACCCGGATCCGTTTCGATACCGGCGACGAAGCTGCGGTCGAGCTTGATCTTGTCGAAGGCAAAAGCGCGGAGATAGCTGAAGGAGGAATAACCGGTGCCGAAATCGTCAATAGCGATGCGGATGCCGAGTTCCTTCAGAGCCCGCAGCAGCGGCAGGCTTTGTTCGACGTCGGCAAGGAAGACAGACTCGGTGATCTCGATCTCCAGACGCTCGGGGCGAAGGCCGGTTTCATCGAGCGCTGCAACGACTGTCGCGAGCAGGCTGTTATGCCGGAACTGACAGACCGAGAGATTGACAGCAATCCTCAGATGATCGGGCCAAGCCGCCGCTGCGCGGCAGGCTTCGAACAGTACCCACTCACCGATATGAACAATGAGCCCGGTTTCCTCGGCGAGCGGTATGAATTCCATCGGCGGGACCAGCCCCCGCTGGGGATGGCGCCATCGGATCAGCGCCTCGAAGCCCGCCAGACCGTCGTCATCAAGTTGCACTATCGGCTGGTAGTGAAGTTCGAACTGTCCCTTCTGCAGCGCCTCGTGCAACTCGGCCGTCAGCATGTAACGTCGCTCGGCTTCAAGCCGCATTTCCGGCAGATAGAAACGGTAGGTCGAGCGTCCGCTCTCCTTCGCAGCATAAAGCGCAAGGTCTGCGTTCCGCATCAGAACGTCGTCATCCTCGGCATGCTCGGGCGCCAGCGCAATACCGATGCTGCAGGTAACGTGCTCGCGGACACCCTCAAGCTCGAAGGGAACTGATAACGCCCTCAGCAGCCGTTCGGCAAAGCGTTCGATGCTCTCATGTTGATTGACGCGAAGAAGAAGCGCGAATTCATCGCCGCCGAGGCGCGCAACGAGATCGCCTTCCGCCACCAACTGCGTGAGGCGCCCTGCGACCTGGCAGAGCAGCGCATCGCCGGCTGCATGGCCCTTGCTGTCATTGATGTGCTTGAAATGGTCGACATCAAGATAGAGCAGCGCAAGCGGATTCCTCGCGGTGGCGATCCGCGCCTCCTGCTGGATGTGATCGGCAAAGTATGCCCGGTTCGGCAGACCGGTCAGCGCGTCGTGCATCGCCATGTAAGCGAGCCGAGCCTCGACCGAACGCTCCTCCGTGACATCCTGGGTGATGCCGAGCACGTAGCGCGGCGTGCCCGCATCGGCTGCGGGCAACGCACGCTTGAGGGTGCGCAGGATCCGCGCTGAGCCGTCGGTGCGCTGCATCGTCTCTTCGAAGCTGATGGTTGCGCCTGCCGCCAGAGCCCTGGCGTCCTGCTCGCGAAAGATCGCCGTTTGCTTGTCGCTGAAAATGACAAAATCACTCTGGCCGATGATCTCGTTGGGGTCGTAGCCGACAATCGTTCCGCAGGCCTCGTTGAAGAGGATGTAGCGCCCATCCTCTTCCATGTCTTTCACGAATACGCCGACAGGCAGATTGTCGACGATACTGTCGAGCATGGAGCGGGTATCGGTTACCTGTCTCTGCGCCGCGTTTACCTCGGTTCGATCCTGAACGATCGCGAGAATCGCATCCCTTCCGTCGAAACGGACAGCTCGCCCATAGGTGAGCACTTCCAGGGTTTCTCCGTTCGCCTTCAAGTGTGTCCAGCGCTCAGCACGTTCCATGTCAGTGCGCGCCTGCACCGCATCGAGCATTCGCTTGCGCTCGTGTTCCGGCCTGATGTCGAGGACCGTCATGCCCGCATAGTCCTGACGCGAAAAGCCATACAGATCGAGAGCAGCATTGTTGACGATCAAAAAGCGAAGGCTGCCGGGATCGTAAACCCACATCGGTGACGGGTGGGTCGCAAACAACGACTGAAAATCATCGTTCGGTGCGTCGATCGGAATAAATGCTTTCTGAAGACCGGTCATGATGAAATCACATGAAGTAAATGGCGGCGGATCGATAAGTTGTAGGCGAAAAAGCTAAATAAAATCAGAATCATAGTTCGCACAATCTTTAGGCGGAACGCCTGCGGATTGTGCATGTGAGTGTACTTCCCCGCTTTATTTCGCTCCTCAGTGCTGAGCGTGGCTGCACTGGCCGTGATCCGCAAGCACCTCGATAACGCGGCACTGATCGACGCGACCGTGACCGCAGCCCTCCACCATTAGCTCCAGCTCCGCCTTCAGCGCCGTCAGGCTGCGAATTCTCTGCTCAACTTCGACAAGACGGGCCTTGGCGATCGCATCCGCGGAAGCGCATGGCTGATGCGGGTCGTCCTGCAGAATGAGCAGCGTGCGGATCGCTTCCACTTCGAACCCGAGTTCGCGGGCATGGCGGATGAACGCAAGCCTGCGCAGATCCGCCGCCTCGTAAGAGCGCTGGTTACCTTCGCTACGGTTTAGTTGCGGGAGGAGGCCGATGCTCTCATAGTACCGGATTGTCGGCACCTTCACGCCGCTTTGTCGGGAGGCCTCGCCGATCGTGATCTTTTTCATTATTTTTCCTCTTGCACCTCTAGTCACTAGAGGATGTAGGAGAGATGCTTCTGTCTGACAAGGAAGCGGAACATGGGTGAATTGATCGAGAAGCGTTACAGGGTTGGCGGCATGGACTGCGCCGGCTGCGCAGCCAAGATCGATACCGCCGTGCGGCGTATGCCCGGCGTCGAGGACGTTGCGGTATCCGTGACGGCTGGAACCATGACTGTACGCCACGATGGTACCAGCGACCTCGTTGCCATTGAAAAACGGGTGACAAGCCTTGGTTATTCCGTTGCGCAGCTGGCTGGAAGATCTCAGGTGGACGCACCATCCGCTTGCTGTGGACACCATGACCACGACCATGCAAAGCATGATCACGAAGGACATGATCGTGCTCGGCAAGAACAGGCCACGGACGCGCTCGAGGGCCTCCACGGGCATGATCATGCGCCGATGGCTGGGCCTTGGTGGCAAAGCAAGAAGGGCCGTCTGACAATCCTTTCCGGGGCAGCACTTGTTGTCGCCTATGCCGTTGGCCACCTCATACCCTCCATTGCCCCCTACGCGTTTGTCGTCGCGATGCTGATCGGGCTTGTCCCCATTGCACGGCGCGCGGTCGTTGCAGCCTTCGCCGGCACCCCTTTTTCGATCGAGATGCTGATGACGATTGCGGCGGTCGGCGCGGTCATCATCAATGCCGGGGAAGAAGCAGCGACAGTGGTCTTCCTGTTCCTGGTCGGCGAGTTGTTGGAAGGCGTCGCCGCCGGCAAAGCGCGCGAGAGCATCCAATCGCTGACAACACTGGTTCCGAAACGGGCCTTCCTCGAAGAAAACGGCAAAACCCGGGAAGTGCCGGCCGAGGACCTCGCCGTCGGCTCGATCATTCTGGTTCGCCCCGGTGACCGCATTGCCGCTGATGGCACGATCCTTTCCGGCGACAGCACGATCGACGAGGCCCCGGTAACCGGCGAGAGCACGCCTGTGCGTAAGGGCGAAGGCGAGACGGTTTTTGCCGGCACAGTCAACGGCGATGCCGCTCTTCGCGTGAAAGTCACCGCTGCCGCCGCCGACAATACGATTGCCCGCGTCGTGCGATTGGTGGAAGAGGCACAGGAATCCAAAGCGCCGACCGAGCGCTTCATCGATCGCTTCTCGCGCTACTACACTCCCGGCGTTGTCGCGGTCGCTGCTCTCGTCGCGATCTTGCCGCCGCTCCTCGCAGGTGGTGCCTGGGACGAATGGATCTACAAGGGCCTCGCCATCTTGCTGATCGGTTGCCCCTGTGCACTGGTGATCTCGACGCCGGCGGCAATCGCGGCTTCACTCTCGTCAGGCGCTCGCCGCGGCCTGCTTCTCAAGGGTGGCGCGGTTCTTGAAACGCTTGGCAAGGTCACCGCCGTAGCCTTCGACAAGACGGGAACGCTGACAGAGGGCAAACCGCAGGTAACCGATGTGATCGCTTTCGGGCAGGATGAGGCTGAAGTTCTCCAGTATGCGGCCGCCCTCGAAACCGGCTCCAGTCATCCGCTCGCACTGGCGATTCTGGCAAGGGCAGCGGCTGCGGGCGT
Organism: Rhizobium cauense; assembly: GCF_019511525.1. Lineage (GTDB taxonomy): Bacteria > Pseudomonadota > Alphaproteobacteria > Rhizobiales > Rhizobiaceae > Rhizobium > Rhizobium cauense. Next base: position 13,684 of record NZ_JAEUAT010000025.1, read on the forward strand.
CACGCTCCCCACCGTGATCGATGCGAAGGCTATCGGCGGAAAGGGCATTATCGGGACTGTCGAAGGACAACCGATCTTCTTTGGATCTCCAAAGGCGGCCGATGAGCGTATTCCTCTCTCGGCGGAACAGAGACACCGCATCGCCGCGCTCAACGACGATGGAAAGACCGTATCCGTGCTTGTCGTCGGCGACACGCTGGCGGGAGCTATCGCGATGCGCGACGAACCGCGCGACGACGCCAAGACTGGCCTTGAAAAGCTCACGGAGGCAGGCGTCAAGACCATCATGCTCACCGGCGACAATCGTCGCACCGCAGAGGCAATCGGCAGGCAGCTCGGCATTGAGGTGCATGCCGAGCTGATGCCGGAGGACAAGCAGCGCATCGTCAGTGAATTGAAGCGCGATGGCCTGATCGTCGCCAAGGTCGGAGACGGGATCAACGATGCTCCAGCCCTCGCAACGGCCGATGTGGGCATCGCCATGGGCGGAGGCACTGACGTTGCACTCGAAACCGCCGATGCCGCGATCCTGCATGGTCGCGTCAGCGACGTGGCCGCGATGATCGCGCTTTCCAAGCGCACCATGCGCAACATTGTCGAAAACATCACCATCGCGCTCGGGCTCAAGGCCGTCTTCCTGGTGACGACGATAGTGGGTATCACCGGTCTCTGGCCGGCAATCCTGGCCGATACTGGCGCCACGGTGCTCGTTACCATCAACGCGCTGAGGCTGCTCAAGCCGGCGACCTAGATTAACGCGTCACCCACGCGACCGTAAGGTCACTCGGGAGTTTTGTTCGTGTCGCTACTGCTTCTCCCCAAGATACCGGAACAGTGTTCGCTTCCAGTTTTGATCGTGAACCGCCTCAAGGAGGGCCACATCGATCGCCTTCCGGTACGGTCTCCCGAGCGGCATGGCGAGCCCATAGCTCTGTGGCTCGAAATCGACGTCGAGAACTTGGATGGTGCTGGAGAACCGCTGCTCCACCGTCCAGGCGAGAAGCGGTTTGTCATAGACGAAAGCATCGATCGACCCCGCCTCGAGTGCCTTCAATCCGTCGACGACCTGAGCAAACGTGCGATGCTTGATGCGCTCGCCATCCAGGAAACCGCCGGTGGCCGAGTTGGCGAGCGTTCCGACGCGTACGCTCTGCAAATCGTCCACACCGTTGACCAGGCCGCGCATCTGCCTCGTGGTCAAGGCTGACGTAACGCTTGCCGTGAAAACCGCGATGGTGATGATCGATACCACCATCCAGATAATTGCAAGCGCCCTGCCCGCAATGGTTATGGGTCCGCGGTGACCGGTGCTGGCTTGGGTCATCGCCTCTGCCGACCACCAGATGCTCGCCCCCAATCCACGTGCAGCCGTGCCGCCGAAATCGTCGTTGTGGCGCCGTTCGAAGAGCCACACCAATGCGCCGACGAGCAGGGAGATGCCGATCAACGCCCCCGCTGCCTGCAGGAAGCCTGCCGAAACCATTGTCCGGATAATCTCTCGCCACACCGACACGCTATTGGCCGACACTGCAATACCCAAGCCGGTATCGTAGAAAGGCTGGCTGAAATCGACGCTGCGTTCGCGCTCCGCGGTGATCGTGATTGCGGCGACGGAAACATCGTAGTCCCCGCGAGCCGTGGCATCGATCAGCTCCTGCACGTTGGGCGCTTCCGCAAGGCGAAACTGAAGCCCTAGCTTCCGCGCCACCTCCCGCCAAAGCTCGATGGAGATACCGCTCCACTGGCCCAGTTCATCCTTCATCGCGAACGGCGGTGCTTCCTTGGTTCCGATGACGAGTTCACGCCGCGGAAAATTCGGCCTGCCCTCCTGTTCCACCATCTGCGCGAAGGCATCGCCGCCGACGACCGCGACAAGCGCAACAATCGCGCAGAAATGGCCGCCACGGCGGAGCGCGCCGTGCAGCAATGCAGACACTGGAGCGAGGCAGATTGCCACCATGCCCGTATGCACCATCAGAGGGCGCCCACTCAATCACAGCTTCAGATCCGTCATCAGGATTTTCATATCCGGGGACGGACGAGGAGATGGCGCGAAGCGAGCCACGGAAGAGCGTAAATTGGAAGTACGTTACGGTAAAACCGCCGCCGGAGCCGCACCACGCAATCGACTTCGTGGCTGCACCCGTGCCTCAAAATTTTCGCCTGCCGGTTCACTCGCGGAAATTTGCACGCGATGGGAACATTTTGCGCGCCTGAGAGTTAACGTTGAGAGGAGGACTAACATGACGAATGATTTCAACAGACCACCCCCGGTCAATCCCTCTGCGTCGAAGAGCAAGACGCTATGGATTGTTTTGGCAGTCATTGTCGTTATCGTCGCTCTAGCAGCCACCTACTGGCCAACATCGCGAAGCGATTCAACGGCCACCGCCCCGAGCGCGCCGGCTCCGACCGCCTCCGAACCTGCATCGCCGCCACCTGCGTCGACCGCGCCGGCGACAACACCGCCAGCAGCGGCCACGCCACCCGCGACCGAACCGGCCACTCCTGCGGCCCCCGCACCGGCGACAACACCGCCAGCGGCCACGCCGCCCACGACCGAACCGGCCACACCTGCGGCTCCCGCGCCGGCGAACCCGCAGTAATTGAAAGCCTGCTTGCTCGCAGGCTTTCTCATGAAGCATGGGGCGGCCGGTTCGACTTAGTTCGCGCCGGCCGTGAGGATCCGATGCGTACTCGCATCGAGCGCATTGCTTGCTTCGCGGCCATCCTTGGCAAGGCCGTTTGCAGTGTTGGCGCAGGACGAGAGCCCGACAATGGTTGCGAGTGCGATGGCGAAAGAGACAGTAACTCTTGTCATGCAAGCTCGCGAATTCGTCCCGAACGTGGCCTTCGAAGGGAATGTCCCCCTAGAGGCATCCGCGTAGAATAAAAGACAAAACGAGAAAACCCGGCACAGGTTCCCACGCCGGGCTTTCTCATTGCCTTGGGAGCAGCATCCAATTAGTCGACTGCGAAAACCAAGTGCTTTGCCTGGCGGATCGCCGCGTTCGCCGTGAGCTTCGCAAGCACGTCGTCACCGATTGGACCATCGACATAGAGCAGCGCGATCGCGTCTCCGCCCTGCTTGTCACGGCCAAGCTGGAAGTTCGCGATGTTGACGCCGGCAGAGCCCAGCGTGGTACCGATGAAACCGATCATGCCGGGCACGTCGGTATTGGTGATGTAGACCATATGCGAACCGACGTCGGCATCGAGGTTGATACCCTTGATCTGGATGAAGCGCGGCTTGCCGTCCGAGAACACCGTGCCGGCGATCGAGCGTGTCATCGAGTCCGTCTTGACAGTCAGCTTGATGTAGCCGTCGAAGACACCCGTCTTGTCCCGCTTGACCTCGGAGAGGACGATACCCTTTTCCTTGATCATGACGGGCGCCGAAACCATGTTGACGTCGGCAACCTGAGTTCGGATCAGACCGGCAAGCAGCGCGCTCGTCAAGGCGCGCGTATTCATCGCGGCCGTCGCGCCATCATAGAGGATTTCGATTTCCTTGATCGGCTCTTCCGTGACCTGGCCGACGAAGGCGCCGAGAACATCGGCAAGCCGGATGAACGGCTTCAGGATCGGTGCTTCCTCAGCAGTGATCGACGGCATGTTGATGGCGTTGGAGACGGCACCCTTGACGAGGTAGTCCGACATCTGCTCGGCAACCTGCAGAGCGACATTTTCCTGCGCTTCCGTGGTCGATGCGCCGAGATGCGGCGTGCAGACGACGTTCGGTAGGCCGAAAAGCGGGCTTTCCTTTGCGGGCTCGACTTCGAAGACGTCGAAGCCGGCGCCAGCGACGTGGCCGGACTTGATGGCTTCGGCAAGCGCTGCCTCATCGACCAGACCACCACGGGCGCAGTTGATGATACGAACACCAGGCTTTGTCTTGGCGAGGTTTTCCTTGCCGAGGATGCCACGGGTCTTGTCGGTCATCGGAACGTGCAGGGTGATGAAATCAGCCTTGGCGAGCAGCTCATCGAGCTCAACCTTGGTCACGCCCATTTCCTGGGCGCGTTCGGCCGACAGGAAGGGGTCGTAGGCGAGAACATGCATGCCGAGCCCGATCGCCTTCTTGCAGACGATGCCGCCGATATTGCCGGCGCCGATCACGCCGAGCACCTTGCCGGTGATTTCGACGCCCATGAACTTCGACTTTTCCCACTTGCCCGCCTGCGTCGACGAATCGGCGGCAGGCAGCTGGCGGGCAACGGCAAACATCAGCGCGATGGCGTGCTCGGCCGTCGTGATCGAGTTGCCGAACGGCGTGTTCATCACGATGATACCGCGCTTCGACGCAGCCGGGATATCGACATTGTCGACGCCGATGCCAGCGCGGCCGATGACCTTGAGGTTGGTCGCAGCCGCGATCAGCTTTTCCGTAGCCTTTGTGGCGGAACGGATGGCGAGACCGTCATAGTTGCCGATGATTTCGGCGAGCTTGTCCTTGTCCTTGCCGAGCTGCGGCTGAAAGTCGACTTCGACGCCACGATCACGGAAAATCTGGACGGCGGTTTCCGACAGTTCGTCGGATACGAGAACGCGAGGTGCCATTGGGGGCTTCCTTCAAAAAGTTCAGCAATGGATGAAATCAGGGATGCGAGGCTCCGCCCATCAGGCGGAGCCGGATGCAATCAGATCAGGCAGCTCAGGCGGCAGCCTGGGCAAGCGTCGCCTTCTGGGTCTCGAAAGCCCAGGATAGCCACGGCATCAGCTTCTGCATGTCGGCAGTTTCGATGGTGGCACCCGCCCAGATGCGAAGACCGGATGGTGCGTCGCGGTAGTGGCCGATGTCGTAGGCGACACCTTCCTTGTCGAGCAGGCTTACGATGCCCTTGGCGAAGTTCGCCTGGCCGTCGGCGTCGAGCGCCAGAACATCCTTGTCGACGATCTTCAGGCAGACGGACGTATTGGATGCCGTCTCCGGCTTTAGCGCCAGATTGGCGATCCAGTCGTTGGCGGCTACGAAGTCCGCGATGACCTTGGCATTTGCATCGGCACGCGCCATCAGGCCCTTCAGTGCACCGACATCCTTCGACCAAAGCAGCGCATCGATATAGTCTTCGACGCAGAGCATGGAGGGCGTGTTGATCGTTTCGCCGCTGAAGATGCCTTCGATCAGCTTACCGCCCGATGTCAGGCGGAAGATCTTTGGCAAAGGCCATGCCGGTGCGTAAGTGAGCAGACGCTCGACGGCGCGCGGCGACAGGATGATGACGCCATGAGCGCCCTCGCCGCCGAGAACCTTCTGCCAGGAGAAGGTGACGACATCGAGCTTGGCAAAGTCGAGGTTCTGCGCGAATGCCGCAGACGTCGCATCGCAGATCGTCAGACCCTTGCGATCGGCCGGAATAAAATCAGCGTTCGGAACGCGGACGCCGGAGGTCGTGCCGTTCCAGGTAAAGACGACGTCGCGGTCGAAATCGATGGTCGAGAGATCGGGCAGCTCGCCGTAGCCAGCTTCGATCTTCCGCACGTCCTTGAGCTTGAGCTGCTTGACGACATCGGTAACCCAACCGGCGCCGAAGCTCTCCCAAGCAACCATGTCGACGCCGCGCTCGCCGAGCAGCGACCAGAGCGCCATTTCGACGGCGCCGGTATCCGAGGCAGGAACGATACCGATGCGGTAGTCCGCCGGCACTTCCAGAATTTCACGAGTAAGGTCGATGGCCTGCTTCAGCTTCGTCTTGCCGATCTTCGCGCGGTGCGAACGGCCAAGAGCCGCGTCGGAAAGGGCTTCGAGCGTCCAACCGGGGCGCTTCGAGCAAGGGCCAGAAGAAAAATGGGTGTTGTTCGGACGTACGTCCGGCTTTGCGGTCTTCGCCATGTGCTATCCTTCCAGATAGATAGCTCCTCGTTGGGGAGGAGTGTCCCGCCGCCGTGGTTATAGGGCGATGGGTTCGAAGTCAAGCAGTGGGCGTCGCAATGAGAGAGATTTTTGGCGTGCGCGCGTCATTGCGTCGCGGATCGAGCGACCTACCAGGTAGCAATGCGCATGCCGATGCGGAACTCGTGCCGGGTCACCCCGTGATCGCGCCCCCTTGCCTCGGAGGAACCTGAAAACATGCTGCCGCCGGCGATGTCGGAAAAGCGATAGCCAAGATCGACCTTGACGTTATCGCTGACGTCGTAGCTGACGCCAACCATCAGGGCATAGGTGAAGCGCCAGCTGTTTTCTCCATTGAAACCTTGCTGGGCGAAGGCGGCTCCAGCGCATGTCGAAGTGCCGTCGACGCACTCCGGCTGGGATGTCACGCTCCCCCATCTGACATTTGTTATCCCCACGCCGGCGCCGACATAGGGGGTGAAGCCGGCAACGGTTGCGAGGTCAGCATAGCCGTTCGTCATGATCCCATACGCTCGGACATCGGCGCGCGTGGCGTAGGCGCAACCGGTTCCGACGGGCGCGGAAGGCGCACAAGGCAGATCGAGCCGCGCCGTACCGGTGAAATCGCTCTTGAAGAAGTCTGTCGTTAAGTCGGCACGCCAGATATCGCTGAACTGATAGCCTATTCCGACGCCACCGGAAAACGGATGAGAAAAGCGCGCCGGGTCGAACTCGTCGGCACCAGCGCCACCGGCGCGAAATGTCGGATCTTCGTTGCCAGTCCACGGCGCATAGCCGAGATCTCCCCGGAGATACCATCCGGAGGTCGTTGAGTCGCCCGCAATGCTGACCTCGGGTACGTCGGTGATGAGGTCCTCCGCCGCCACCGGACTGCCGAGCAGCACAAGGCTTGCTACGGTGGCGAGGATCGCTTTGGACGATTTCATTGGAAATTCCCGGCGGGCAGGACGACGCCCGCATGACTGACTACGCGGACATTATTTCAGCGAGATGCTAACGCGTGGTTAACCATAGTTATTAACCACGATAAGTGTCCGGGCGGATGCAAAAAGGCCGCCGTGAAGGCAGCCTTTCAAGTCAGAACTTGTGCAAGAAAGATCGCCGTGGCTATTGCAGTGAATAGCGCAAGGCGAGTTTGAAGTCGTGCGATGTGATGTTGTTGAAATGCATCGGCCCAGTGTCCACCGTGTTGTCATAGGAGTGGATCCGGCCGGTCTTGGCATCGCCTAGATCAAGGTAGGTATAGCCGAAGTCGACAGTGAGACGGTCTGTCACTTGATAGCCGAGGCCCGCATGGAGCGCCCAGGCAAAGTTCCATGTGGAGTCGCTGTCGGCATAGGCGACGCCCTGCGTCGGAACATTGATGTCACGGAAACCGGAGATGGTGTTGCGTGAGGTACCGACACCCGCTCCTACGTATGGCGTGATGCCGTACCAGGTGCCCAAATCGACATAGGCGTTGGCCATCAACAACCATTCGGACTTGGCGCCGTCGTAATCATTCGTGCCATCCCAAACAGTCGTCCCGGATCCATCGATATGCCCATAACGATCGAGCGCGGAGAAATCTGCCTTGCCGCGATACTGGACGATCGCATCGGCGCGTAGCCACTGGTTGAATTGGTAGCCTACACCCAGGCCACCTATCGGGGCGCTGTTGAAGCCGCCATCGTCCAAAAATGGATGGAGCTCCACGTCGTCAAACAACTCTTGCTGCAGCCCACCAAGGCGCTGGTTGCTCATGCCCAATTCGCCGCGCAAGTACCATCCGCCAAAGACCGGCACGGGCGCCGGCGCGGGGTCGACATAAAGATCGGCCGCGAGAACGGGGGCAGTTCCCGCCAGCACCGCAGCAGCGGCAATCAAAAATCTCTTCATATTAATTCTCCAGAAACACAAAGAGTCCGCATGTCAGTCGACCGCATCCGGCTCTTACTCGTCCCGAAGTCTTACAAATCAGAGTTAATGTCCGATTAAATTTACAGGATATTCATCATGACCTTGCGCAAAAGCGCATGGCGGGGTCGAATCGGCATCGACCCGCCATTCACGGCCGCCGCTTTCACGCGGCGTCACGCACTCTGCCTATCACACCAGTCAGATCATTGACAATGCGCTCGATCTGGGCCCGGTCGTCGCCCTCGGCCATGACGCGGATCAGCGGCTCGGTGCCGGACGGACGAATGACCAGGCGGCCGCTCTTGGCAAGCTCGGCTTCCGCATCGGCGATCGCCTTCTGCACGCGAAGATCTTCCAACGGCTTGCCGCCGGAGATCCGGACATTGCGCAGCAGCTGCGGCACGGGTTCAAAGCGACGGCAAATTTCGCTCACCGTCTTGCCGGTCCTCTTGACCGCGGCAAGGATCTGCAGGGCAGCGACCAGACCGTCGCCCGTTGTGCCGTAGTCAGACAACACGATGTGGCCGGACTGTTCGCCGCCGACATTGTAGTTGTTCTGGCGCATATGCTCGACGACATAGCGGTCGCCGACCATCGTACGCACGAGACCGAGGCCCTTATCTTCCAGGAAGCGCTCCAATCCGAGATTAGACATCACCGTCGCCACGATGCCGCCACCGCGAAGCTGCTGGCTTTCCGCATAGCTTTCTGCAATGACAGCCATCAGCTGGTCGCCATCGACAACCGCACCGTTCTCATCGACAATGATGACACGATCGGCGTCACCATCGAGCGCAATGCCAATATCGGCGCGCACTTCATCGACCTTCTTCTGCAATGCGACCGGGCTGGTGGAGCCGCAGTTGAGGTTGATGTTCGTGCCATTAGGTTCGTTGCCGATGGTCACGACGTCAGCGCCGAGTTCCCAGAGCACGGCAGGAGCCACCTTGTAGGCGGCACCATTGGCGCAGTCGATCGCGATCCTCAGACCCTGCAATGTCACATCGCGCGGCAGCGTGCGCTTCGCATGTTCGATATAGCGGTCGTGAACGCCATCCACGCGCTTGGCACGACCGATATTATCTGCCTTGGCAAGCTGCGTGGAGAGATCCTTTTCCAGCAGATCCTCGATCTGCGATTCCAGGTCGTCGGACAGTTTGTAGCCATCCGGTCCGAAAAGCTTGATGCCGTTATCCTGGTAGGGATTGTGGGAGGCCGAGATCATGACACCGATGTCGGCGCGCAACGAACGTGTCAGCATCGCCACGGCGGGCGTCGGGATAGGTCCGAGGACGAATGCATCGACACCTGCAGCAGTGAAACCCGCAACCATCGCGTTTTCCAACATGTAGCCCGAAAGACGTGTGTCCTTGCCTATGACGACACGGTGACGATGGTTACCTCGACGAAAGATTGTTCCAACTGCAATGCCGACCCTCATTGCGAGATCCGGAGTCATCGGGAACACGTTGGATTGACCGCGAATACCATCCGTGCCGAAATAGCGTCTTTTCATATGCACCCCTGTGCCTTGGCGCGCCTTGAGGCTGCGCATTATTACTTGCAAAATCACGCCGCCACAGGCGGAATGTCGCTACAAAAGCCCCGATTGAGGCCTCCCGATGTCACCGGCATGACATAAATCGCTGTAACCATCACGTAAATTAGCAAGAAAACTCATTACATCGCGTTACCGACGCAAAAGGCCGGCGTCCGCAATGGACCCCGGCCTTTCGGTCATTCCTCAAGGGAAATCAATGTGGCTGTGGCTCCAAGCCGGTTTCTGGCTCGTCACCCTTGGCAGCCGGTCGCGTACCGGTCTTCGGCACGGCCGAGCCGCGGCTGGGCGGTGCGTCGTCGCCGAGATCGCGCGAAGGCTTCTCTCCACGAATCAGCGCCTTGATTTCCTCGCCGGTCAGCGTCTCGTATTCGAGCAGCCCTTCGGCAAGCGCCACGAAGTCATCGTGCTTGTCCGTCAGGATGTCACGGGCCTGGGTGTAGGCCTCATCGATCAGGCGACGCACTTCATTGTCGATCTTCTGGGCCGTTGCTTCGGAGACGTTCTTCGACTGCGAAACAGAGTGGCCGAGGAAGACCTCCTGCTGGTTCTCACCATAGGCCACCTGGCCGAGCTCGTCTGAGAAGCCCCACTGTGTGACCATGGCACGGGCAAGCTTGGTTGCCTGCTCGATATCCGAGGAGGCGCCGGAGGTGATGTTCTCCTTGCCGAAGGTCAGCTCTTCGGCGACACGACCGCCCATCATGATGCAGAGGCGCGAGACCATCCACTTGTAGCTCATCGAGTAGCGGTCGCCCTCGGGAAGCTGCATGACCATGCCGAGCGCGCGGCCGCGGGGGATGATGGTTGCCTTGTGTAGCGGATCGGCGACCGCGACGTTGAGCGCGGTGATCGCGTGACCGGCTTCGTGATAAGCCGTGAGCTTCTTTTCCGCCTCGGTCATCGCCGAAGAGCGGCGCTCGGCGCCCATCATGATCTTGTCCTTGGCGTCTTCGAATTCCTGCATCGTGACGACGCGCTTGTTACGGCGCGCAGCCATCAGGGCAGCTTCGTTGACAAGGTTCATCAGATCAGCACCGGAGAAGCCGGGCGTACCGCGAGCCAGAACCTTGAGATCGACATTTGGTGCCAGCGGAACGTTGCGTGCATGAACCTTCAGGATACGCTCGCGGCCGACGATATCGGGGTTCGGGACGACGACCTGGCGGTCGAAACGGCCCGGACGCAGGAGCGCCGGATCGAGAACGTCGGGGCGGTTGGTCGCAGCGATCAGGATGATGCCTTCGTTGGCCTCGAAGCCGTCCATCTCGACCAGCAACTGGTTCAACGTCTGTTCGCGTTCGTCGTTACCACCGCCGAGACCCGCGCCACGATGGCGGCCGACGGCGTCGATTTCGTCGATAAAGATGATGCAGGGCGCATTCTTCTTGGCCTGTTCGAACATGTCACGCACACGAGATGCGCCGACACCAACGAACATTTCAACGAAGTCCGAACCAGAGATCGTGAAGAACGGAACGTTCGCTTCGCCAGCGACAGAACGGGCGAGCAGCGTCTTACCGGTACCGGGAGGGCCGACCAGCAGCACGCCGCGCGGGATCTTGCCGCCGAGGCGTTGGAACTTCTGCGGATCACGCAGGAATTCGACGATTTCCTCGAGGTCCTGCTTGGCTTCGTCAACGCCGGCGACGTCGTCAAACGTGACGCGGCCATGCGCTTCGGTGAGCAGCTTGGCCTTGGATTTGCCGAAGCCCATCGCGCCGCGCGAGCCGCCCTGCATCTGCCGCATGAAGAACAGCCAGACACCAAGGATTAGCAGCATCGGCAACAGCGTTCCGATATAGCTCAGAAAGCCGGACGAACCATCGGTTTCCGGACGTGCCGAAACGAGGACATTCTTCTGCTGAAGGCGATCAAGCAGGCTGTCGTCGACGACAGGCGTATAGGTCTGGAAGGTGGTGCCATTTTCAACATAGCTACCGGAAACGCGGTTGCCCGTGACGACGACTTCCTTGACGCGGCCCGCATCCACTTCCCGCAGGAACTGCGAGTATGGGATTTCGCGGGAGCTGGTCTGCGCCGGCGACGTCTGGAACATGCTGAACAGAGCAATCAGAAGCAGAGCTATGATTGCCCACAAGGCGAAATTACGTAAGTTAGGGTTCATCGAACTCCCCAGCACTGGAACAGCTGCCTCATGGCAACCGTCTTATTTGGCCTCTAACATAGGATTGCCTCAGGCGAATGCCAAGGCAAACTGGACCGTTAGATAGATTTTCCGTCAATAAGACCTAAAGGCGGTTTTGGATAGGGGCGTGTTCCAAAGGCAGCCGCAAGGCTCTGCGCGAACATGAAATCAAATCGTGTCAAAAAACGGTCGAAGGGCGAAAAATAGGGCGTGACCCTGACTTTCCCGGCAACCTCGCCTGGAACTCCTTTCCCTTCCGCATCGACTATACGTGGTGACACCGACCAGGCCCTTCTGACGACACCTCGAGGCAATTGACCGGCCGGCGCTTCCGCCACGCCCGCGACGATGCAGATCTTCGCCCGAGCGGCATTTTCTACCGCCAACCGGCCATCCCAGACACCGCTTGCGCCCGGCGCGAGCGTCAACGGCAGGATGCCCCGGTCTTCGCGCACCAGAAAGAGACCGTCGCGCCGAAGGTCGAAAACCACCCTCCCCGCCGTCATCCGTCCCAAGGCACCTTTCTCGATCAGAGCAAGCACATCGTCCATATGCTTGCGACCAAGGGCAAACGGCTGCCCTCCAAATACCGCAGCAAGGCGCGCAATGGCATAGCCCAGGATAGACCTGTCGGCGGCCAGCCCGCTCGGAACCAGCTGACCGATCATCGGAGAGTGAAGAACGAAATACTGATCCAACCACCGTGCCGCCAGCAAGCCACTGCTCGCACGCAGATCGCTCGCCTCGTTCGCTACGAGCGCCGCGTCCGCTTCTTCGGCCAAGCGCTGGCGCGTGCGGACGCGCTCGTACTTCGGATCGTCATTGCTCGGATCATCAACCCACGAAACCTGCCGCTCCCGAAGAAAATCACGGATCATCTCGCGTCCGCAGCCAAGTAGCGGTCGGGCGACCCACATGCGTCGATCGAACAGAACGAGGTCGGCTATGCCGGTGCTTGGGCGTTCCGAACGCCGCATACGCATGGCAAGCGTCTCGCGCTGATCATCCGCTGTGTGCGCGGTCACGACAATGTCAGCATTCAGGCCGTCTGCCGCATCGGCAAGCAGGGCGTATCGCGCCTCGCGCGCCGCCGCCATGATGCCTGTCTTCGGCTTGTGATTTTCCCAAACCTTGGTCAGGTGCGGAATATCGAGAGAGTTGCAGAGGGCTGCGACCTGGCGCGCCTCGTCGGCGGATTCTGGGCGCAACGCGTGGTCGACGGTCGCGGCGCAAAGTGAGAGTTGAGAATTGGGCATGGCCTTCAGGGCTTCGGCGAGGGCCAAAAGCAGGCCTGTTGAATCGCTTCCACCCGAAATCGCGACAAGGATGCGCGAGGGGCCGCTCAGCGAGGCAAGGAAACGGCGCGCTGCCGTCTCAAGCGGAAGGGGGCCGTCCGGGCACAAAACCGGAGGGCCTTAGCAGGCGAGACGCTTTTGCTCGCTGGCAACCTTGGTTATCACGGCACGCGAGGCCTTCGGATAACGCTTCGGGACCTCTCGCAGCGTGGCGCAAGCGGTTTCCGTATTGTCGAGCGCAGCGAGCGACATGCCGAGCTTCAGCAGCATCTCAGGCGCCTTCTCCGAGCTGCCATACTTCTTATGCGCATCCAGGAACGTCTTCGCGGCCTGGTTAAACTTGCCCTGTGAGTAAAGCGCTTCGCCAAGCCAGAAATTGGCATCGGCTGCGCGTGCACTGCTCGGATACTGAGCAATGTACTGCGTGAACTCCTCTTCCGCCGTCGAATAGTCGCCAGAAAGGACATGGCCATAGGCCGCCTTGTACTGGTCGGCCTCGCTGCCGAGCGAGGCAGTCTGCGACGAACGACCGGAATCCACGCCCGGAACTGGGCCGGATCCAACCGTAGCATCCTCGTTGACCGAACCACCGACTGGATTGCCGTTTTGGTCGAACTGCATCGAACCAAGCTGCTTGGGCGGCTGGCCGAGACCATCATTCGCGGGCACATCGGTCGAGGGAGCCGTTTCGGCTCCCTGCGGTGTCTCGATGATGCGGGCGACGTCATCACCGCCCCGAGCCGGAGGAGGCACATCGGCCTCGCTCTTCTTCATCGTCTTGGAGCTGCCGCCGGCGCTGCTACCGCCGCCCTTCTCCAGTTCCTGGAACCGGAATTCGTTGTCTTCCTGCGCCTTGCGGATCGTTTCCTGCATCTGCAGGAGCTGGAAGCTCATCTCCTCGATGCGGCCGTTCAGCTGACGCAGCTGCTCTTCCAGCTGCTGGACGCGAACTTCGGCGCCGCCGGCCTGCACGTTTACAATCGGTGCCTGCTGCTGCCGATCCGCAGCCCTGCCGCCGATCTGCCAACCGAAAAGCGAGGTCGCGTTCGCCGATTGGCCCGCGCCAGCCGCGGCCGCGAGGCACAGCATGCCCGCCACGACAAGTTTCTTCATATGGTTTGTCCTGTCCCTGTGATTCTTCGCGCCATCTGCACGAACGGGAGATTTTTACAATTGCTTTCAAAAAGCAACGGAAACCGGCCAAAGTGTGTTCAAAAAGAAAAGGCGGCCCGCAATGGAGCCGCCTTTCTAAATTGTAATATTTCCCGGCATTTGCTTGCCGGAGGGGCACTTACATGCCAGCGCCACCGAGAACGGTGACGGCGCGGCGGTTCTGCGACCAGCAGGAAATATCGTCGCAGACGGCAACCGGGCGTTCCTTGCCGTAGGAGATCGTCTTCATGCGCTGTGCCGGAACGCCACGCGAAGCGAGGTAGTCCTTGGTGGCGGCAGCACGGCGAGCGCCGAGAGCAAGGTTGTATTCGCGCGTGCCACGTTCGTCGGCATGGCCTTCGACGGTGATCGCATATTTCGGGTAACGGGACAGCCACTGGGCCTGACGGTCGAGCGTCTGGGCAGCGTCAGCACGGATCGACGTCGAGTCGGTGTCGAAGAAGATGCGGTCGCCGACATTGACCGTGAAGTCCTGAGCCGAACCCGGGGTCGCGGCACCGGCGCCAAGGCCGAGGTCGCCGGCGCTGTTGGCCATGTTCTTCTTGTTGGCGCAACCGGCCAGAGCAAGACCGGCGACAAGCGCGATCATGACGGGGTTACGGGCGAAATTCTGCATGCGGCTCATTGCCGGGGTGTGAATTCGGCTCATGGCCGGTCTCCTTGCGATTTGATTAAGGTTGCCGGACTGTAACCTCGTTGGGTTAATCGGCATTCAAGAATTATGGTTAACAAATGGTTGATTTGTCCCTCAGTCGCCCCAATCCGGGATCTTTGCGGCGACAAAAAGGCACATCCACAGGCATTACTACTCGAGAAGCGGCGACCAGGCCGGGTCTGAAGCGTAGTTCGGCGTCTTGATCAGCTGCTCGTTGTAACCTGTCAGGTCGATCGAGTAGAGCTGCGGACCACCGGCACCAGCGGCCTGGCGGAAGAACATGATAACGCGGCCATTCGGCGCCCAGGTCGGACCTTCGTTGTGGAAGCCCGTCGTCAGGATGCGCTCGCCCGAACCATCCGGCTTCATGACGCCGATCGAGAACTTCCCACCCGACTGCTTGGTAAACGCGATGAGATCGCCACGCGGAGACCAGACCGGCGTGGAGTAGTTGCCGTCGCCGAAGGAGATACGGGTCTGGCCGGAGCCATCCGCGTTCATGACGTAGATCTGCTGCTTGCCGCCGCGGTCGCTTTCGAACACGATCCGCCCGCCGTCCGGCGAGTAGGACGGCGACGTATCGATCGCGGCCGTCGAGGTCAGGCGCGTCGTGGTGCGCGAACGCAGGTCCATCGTGTAGATGTTGGCATTGCCTTCCTGCTGAAGGCTCATGACCACCTTCTGACCATCCGGCGAGAAGCGTGGCGAGAAGGTCATGCCCGGGAAGTTGCCGACGACTTCGCGCTGTCCCGTCTCGAGCTGCAGCAGGTAGACCCGCGGCTGCTGGTTGGCGAAGGACATGTAGGTGACTTCCTGACGGTTCGGCGAGAAGCGCGGCGTCAGAACGAGGTCGCTGCCGTTCGTCAGCATGCGGACGTTGTAGCCGTCCTGGTCCATGATGGCGAGCTGGCGCTTGCGCTCCTGCTTCGTACCGGATTCGGAAACGAAGACGACGCGGGTATCGAAATAGCCTTCCTCGCCGGTGATCTGCTTGTAGATCGCATCAGCGATGATGTGGGCCACACGGCGCCAGTTTTCAGGCTGCGTGTAGAACTGCTGGCCGGTCATCTGCGTGCCGGCAAACGTATCCCACAGACGGAACTCGGCGCGAAGCCGACCGTCGCTTTCCTGTGTCACGCGACCAGTCACGAGCGCCTGGGCGTTGATGACCTTCCAGTCCTCGAAGCGCGGAGCAGCATCCGGGTTGGAAATCTTCTCGATGAAAGCGTTCTTGTTGATCGGTGCGAAGAGGCCGGAGCGCTGAAGATCGGCGGCAATCACCTGCGAAACCTGAGCGCCCATGTCGCCCTGCAGGAAATCCGTGATCGCGATCGGCAGCGGCTCGACGTTCCCCTTGTTGATATTGATTTCGACAAGCGCGTTTGCGGGCGTGGCGACAACCGCAGTGGTTATCATGCCGACGGCGACCATCAGGGCGCGAATGAGGGAACACTTGGTCATTGAGGACAAGCCTTTCAGCATTTTAAAGGGCTAGATCGCTGGGGTCGAAATTGACGATGACTTCGCCCCAGGCGTCATATTTGTCTTTCGGAAGGTTCGTGAAGGGCGACGACTTCATGACGGCGCGCTTCGCTCCGCTCGCCAACGCCATGCGCGTCGCCTCGTTGGTACCGCCAACCGCTTCGACCTCAGGCGAGCCGATGATGTTGCCATCCGGGTCAAGCTTCATGTGAACCTTGATGCGAACGTCGCTGGCACCTTCCATCCCGGGAATAACCGACCAGTTGCCGGCAATCGCGCTACGCAAGGCGTCCATCTCGCTCATTGAAAGCTTGGAGCCGCCGGTGGCCTTCTTGGCACCGAGCGAAGCAACCTGGGTCGAGTTCTTGGCGCCACCGGGCGACGGGTCCTGCTTGTTCAGCAGCGCCGCAATGTCGTCGGCATTGAAGTCGCTCTGCTTGGAGGAGGCGGATTTGGCCTTCTCCTGCTTCTTGTCCGCCTTCTTCTTGTCCGTCGGCTTTTCGTCCGCCTTCGCCTGGTCCTCGGTCTTCTTCTCCGGGGGCTTTTCGGCAGGCTTCTGTTCCGGCGGCTTCGGCTGCGGCTTCACAACTGGAGTCGGGACCTTGTCCGGCAGCGCCTCAGCGTCCGGCTTCGGTGGCTCCGGCTGTTCCTGCGGCGTTTCCTCCGGCTTCGGTGGGGTTGGGGTCGGCGGGGTGATTTCGGGCTTCGGCGGCGTAATGGACGCGACCTGCTTCGGCTCGACGTCCGTCTCCTCCTTCATGATGTCCTTCACCTCATTGGGGACGGGATCATTCTGCGGAAGAGGCTTTTCGACCGCCTTCGGGGCAGCGGCGCTCTCGTTGTTGCTGGGCTTGGCGTTCGGGACCGGCGGCGTCTTGAGGTCGACCTTGTTCTCGCCCATGTTCTCGGCGTTTTCGACATTTGTCGGCTTGGAGGTCGGCTTCGGCGCCGGCTTTTCACTCGGCTTGGCCGTCTTGTCGCCCTGCTGCATCTGCGTCATTTCTTCGACAGGCACGAGGTCGACGGGCATCGCCTCGAAATCCTCGACCTTGAACTGCTCCGGGCTGCCGATCGAAACCAGAGCCCAGGCGAGCAGTGCACAGTGCAGCACAGCAGATGTGACGATACTGGCCTTCATAGCGTTCGCTATTGGTCCTTCTTCTCTTGCGTCACGAGGCCGATGTTCTTGAAGCCCGCACCCTGGATGCGCGCCATAACGTCGGCGATCACGCCGTAAGGCGCGGTCGAATCGCCGCGGACGAAGATGCGCTCATTGTAGCCGGTGGTCGCGATCGCCTCGAGCTTGGCGGCAATCTCCTCCGGCGGAATCGGGGTTTCCTGAAGGAATACTTCACCGCTGTTCTTGACGGAGATCGTGATCGGCTGTGTTTCGGAATTCAGCGCCTTGGCCTGCGTTTCCGGCAGGTCCACCGGCACGCCGACGGTCATCATCGGTGCTGCGACCATGAAGATGATCAGAAGCACGAGCATAACGTCGACGAGCGGCGTCACGTTGATTTCGGAGATTGCACCGCCTCTGTGGCCACCGCGACGACGACGGCTTCCACCGCCGCCTCCGCCACCGCTTGGAGCACCCATACCCATATCGTTGACTCCGTTTCCGTCGGTTACTGCGCGGCCTGACGCGGCTGCAGCTTTTCATCAATCTGGCGCGAAAGGATGGCCGAGAATTCGTCCGCGAACCCTTCCATGCGGGCAGAAAGCTTGCCGGCGTCTGCAGTGAACTTGTTGTAGGCGATAACGGCCGGGATAGCGGCGACAAGGCCGATAGCGGTAGCCAGCAGCGCTTCGGCGATACCGGGGGCAACGACCGCGAGGTTGGTCGACTTCGAACCGGCGATCGCCTGGAACGAGGTCATGATACCGACGACGGTACCGAAGAGACCGATGAACGGACCGGCCGAACCGATGGTCGCGAGCGACCCGAGGCGGGCGGAGAGATATTCGGATTCACGAGAGAGCGTGACGTCCATGGCACGGTCGATACGCATCTGCAGGCCGATCGGCGAGCGTGCGCCGCGTTCGAACGACTTCTTCCATTCGCGCATGGCGGCGACGAAGATCGAGGCGAGGCCCGTATTGTTGCGTTCCGACAGCGTGCGGTAAAGCTCTTCCAACGACTGGCCCGACCAGAAGACCTGCTCGAACTTGTCGAACTGGCGGCGCGCACGGCCAAATGCCAGATACTTGTCGATGACGATCGCCCAGGTCCAGACAGAGGCTGCGATAAGCCCGAGCATGACCAGCTTGACGACCAGACCTGCCTGCATGAAAAGCGACCAGAGACTGACGTCCGTGTGAGCCGCTGCCAATCCTACTTGTTCCATTGATCCAAAATCCCCGAATCCAAACGCCCGGCACTTGACCGGGCGGCACAAAGTGATCTCGCAAGAAGTGTCTGGCGGCCGCCGCCCAAAGCCCTGGTCAAGCTTCCAAGCTCTTATCGCCTTCCTTGCCGTCAATTTTGGTCAAAGGAAGGCGTGCACCGCACAAACTCTGACAATCCGAGTAAGACACTATTATGGTTAACAGTTCGTTAGCGCCGGATGATGACAGCGAAACTATCGGCGAAAGATGTATCCTTGGATTACTTGGTCAGATCTTGAGTCGATGACCAAAACAGCGCTCATCTTGCAGCGCGGAAATTCCTTCACACAAAACTCATGTTTATGCAAGCGCGGAATCGGCGTCTTTGCGGGCCTTGCGCTGTGAGCGGGTCGAATTGCCGCGGCGAATGCCCCACAGCCGAGCGGCAACATTCCTCACAATGGCTTGCTGCCTTCGAGGAACTTTTCCGCAAGCGTTTCCGGCAATCGGCGCGGCCGTGCTTTCGCGTTGATGACAGCAATGATGACCTTTGCCGCGATCAGCAGCGTTTCCCCGCGCCGGATTTCCTGCGTGAGCACCATCTTGGCCCCGCCGGCTTTCTCCGTGTGGGTCAGCACGGTCAGGATATCATCCATCCGCGCCGGTTGCTTGAAGTCGATCTCCATCCGGTGGACAACGAAGACAAGCCCCTCCTCGTCCGCATTGATGAGTTCCCGCTGCTCGACGCCGAGGCACCGCAGATAGTCGGTGCGGCCGCGCTCGAGGAAATGCAGGTAGCGCGCGTGATAGACAAGGCCGGAGAAGTCGGTGTCCTCATAGTAGACGCGCTGCAGGAGTCGGTGACCCGTTTCCGTGAGTTCGCCCGAAATCGAAAAACCGTTGTCCGCCATAATTTTCTCCAAAGTCACGCGCCCTCTTTGGCGGAAGACTTTCGGCCTTGCAAGCATTGAACAATTGTCACGCTTCCTAAGTAATTTTCGACAGAGACATTCAAGCAGGAGACGACACGATGAAGATTGCAGTGATGGGCGGGGACGGATTTATCGGCTGGCCGACATCATTGCATCTCTCTGACGCGGGGCACGACATCCATATCCTCGACAATCTATCGCGGCGGTGGATCGACACCGAACTGGGTGTGCAATCGCTGACGCCGATGGACTCGATCCAGGAACGCACCCGCATCTGGCACGCCGAAACCGGCCGGCGCATTCACTTCAACCTCATCGATCTCGCCAAGGACTATGAGCTGCTGAAGAAGTGGCTGGCGGAAAACCGCCCGGATGCGATCGTCCATTTTGCCGAGCAGCGTGCCGCCCCCTACTCCATGAAGAGCGATCGCCACAAGAACTATACGGTCAACAACAACGTCAACGCCACTCATAACCTCCTGAACGCACTTGTCGAACTCCAGCTCGACTCGCATCTGATCCACCTCGGCACGATGGGCGTCTACGGCTATTCGACGGTCGGGGCGGCGATCCCGGAGGGCTATCTGCCCGTCAGCATCGAGACGGCGAACGGCGAGACTGTCAGCCAGGAAATCCTCTATCCTTCCAATCCCGGCTCGATCTACCACATGACAAAGTGCCTGGATCAGCTGCTTTTCCAATTCTACGCCAAGAACGATGGCCTGCGCATCACCGACCTGCACCAAGGCATCGTCTGGGGCACGCACACGGAGCAGACGCGCCGCCACCCGCAGCTCATCAATCGCTTCGACTATGACGGCGACTACGGCACCGTGCTGAACCGCTTCCTCATCCAGGCCGCGATCGGATATCCGCTGACCGTTCACGGCACCGGCGGCCAGACCCGCGCCTTCATCCATATTCAGGATTCCGTGCGCTGCATCGAACTGGCATTGAAAAACCCACCTGCCCGCGGCGCCCGCGTCGAGATCTTCAACCAGATGACGGAAACGCATCGGGTACGCGATCTGGCGGAGATGATCGCCAGAATAAGCGGCGCCGAGATTGCGTGGCTACCGAACCCGCGCAAGGAGGCGCAGGAGAACGAACTGATCGTCAGGAACGAGAAGTTCCGCAACCTCGGCCTCGAGCCGATCACCCTGCAGGCAGGGCTTCTCAGCGAAATCGTCGACGTCGCGAAGAAATTCGCCTATCGTGTCGATCGGTCGCGCGTCCCCGCGGTTTCCGCCTGGACGAAAGACATTGCCGCGACGATCAACTACGATCCGGAAGGCACGAGGCTAAAATCGGTTTCATGAGAGAGCCCCCGCCGCTGCGGCACGCCTACGTCACTCTTGTCACCAACAACGACTACGCGATGGGCGCAAAGGCACTCGCGACATCATTGCGCCGCACCGGCACTTCCGCCGACATCGTCGTCCTCCATACGGCGGGCGCCGATCAGGGCCACCTGTCCCCGCTCCTGCAATTCGGCTGCCGGCTCGTGCAGGTCGATCATCTGCCGCTGTCGGCTGAATTCAACGAGCGCCACGCTCGATCCAACCTGCACGCCAGCGCCCCCTTCACGAAGGGACGTAAGCCGGCGTTTCACTCGCCGCTCGATAATTTCTGCAAGCTGCGCCTATGGGAGCTGACCGAGTACAGCAGCTGCGTCTTCATCGACGCGGATGCGATCGTGCTGCGCAATATCGACAAGCTCTTCCTCTATCCGGAGTTCTCCGCCGCCCCGAATGTCTACGAGACCCTGGCCGACTTCCATCGAATGAACTCAGGCGTGTTCGTCGCTCGCCCATCCGGTGATATGTTCGGGCGGATGTTGGAGCGACTGGACCAGCCTGACATGTTCTGGAAGCGGACAGATCAGACATTTCTGCAGGCTTTTTTCCCGGATTGGCACGGACTGCCGGTCTATTTCAACATGCTCCAGTACGTATGGTTCACCATGCCCAAGCTTTGGGACTGGCGAAGCATTTCTGTCCTGCACTACCAGTACGAGAAACCGTGGGAGACGAATCACCCCAAGGCCGAGAAACTCCGGCCGCTGATCGACCTGTGGCACGCATTCTATGCCGGCGATGATCTGCCGGATATCTCGGCAATGGCCAATCCGGAAGAGGCAGCATGAAGGTACTGGTATCGGGGGGAACAGGTCTCGTCGGACGCTATATCGTCGAGGAACTGCTCGCCGCCGGATATACTGTGATCATCGGCGGCCGCCACGCACCTCTGCCGCGCTTCTTTTCGCGCCCCGTCGAATTCGCCCCGCTCTCGCTCGATCCGGCGCGCGACCATATCGAAGCCTTCGACGACGCCTATTTCTTCGTGCACTGCGCCTTCCACCATCTGCCGGGAAAATACCGCGGCGGTGAAGGCGATGATCCCGCGACCTTCAGACGCTTCAACCTCGACGGCAGCGTCCGGCTCTTCGAAGCGGCCAAGCGTGCAGGCACGCGGCGCTGCGTCTTCATTTCCAGCCGCGCCGCCTATGGCGAGCACACGCCGGGAACCATGCTGACGGAGGGAATGCCCGCCAAACCCGAGACCCTCTACGGTCAGGTCAAACTGGATGCGGAGCGCAGCCTGGCGCATCTTGCAGCGCCGGGTTTTGTGACAGCGAGCCTGCGACTGACGGGGGTTTACGGCAACCTTCGCCCCAACAAGTGGGATAAGCTGATCGAAGACTACCTCGCAGGCCGCCCCCTGCCCTCACGAGCGGGAACCGAAGTCCACGGGCAGGATGTCGGCAAGGCCGTGCGGCTGATGCTCGAGGCCGAACCAGCACGCATCTCGGGGGAGACCTTCAACGTCTCGGACATCGCCCTGGATAGCTGGGATATCCTGGAGCCCATCCGCTGGGAACGCGACTGTGTGAACAGGCTGCCGCTGGCTGCCGACAAATCGGTGCTCACTCCAATGGATACTGCAAAAATTCGCGCGCTCGGTTGGTCGCCAGGCGGGATGCCTTTGTTCGAGGAAACGATGCACGCGCTAGCCACAGGCAAATAGCGCCGGGCAATCGGCACAGGCCCACGCAAGCCTGAAGTTGCAGACTTCCACGGACAGTGCAATCCGGAGGATAGTATGCAAGCCAGTTCCGCATCCGCGCTCAACATCCTGCGCAACGTCTATTCGGCCGATAACCTCAACACGTCGACCGACAGCACCGGCAGCGTGCGCCTGAAGATACTTCAGAATTCGGCGAAGGCACTGGAAAGCCTGCGCGAAAACATGACGACATCGGCCGAAGCGGCCAAGAGCCGCGCGGCGCGCAAGCTCGAGGAAGCCAAGCAGCAGTTGGAGATGCTGAAGAGCGGTGGCTACCCGCCTGAGGTCGTGGCACGACTGGCGGCTGAACTTGCCCATAAGATCAGCGCCGCGGCGGCGGAATTCGCCTCCGCGGTTGCAGCCAGCGCAACGAACATCGCGTCTGCGGCAAATGCTGCCGTTGCGGCCACCGATACGGGAGCGCCCGAAACGGATGTCGCAACCGATGCGACCACCTCAGCCACAACAATATCCTCGGAAGATACCACGAGCAGCACTGCGGAGGCGGACGAACCTGACGGCGCGACGCCGGCGCGCAACGCCTACCAGAGCATCGTTGAAGATGGCAAACAGGCATCCGCCGGCATCTCAGCCGAGGATCGCAAGACGATGGAAGAGTTCAAGTCCATCCTGCAGGAAGTTCGTCACCTGATGGACAAGGCAATGCGCGACCTGCGCGCCGGAAACACCCAATCGGGTTCAGGCATGGCCTATCCGCTCGATGGAGAGGCTGGCAACTCGGCCATACCGAGCAGCATCACGATCTGACATTTCTGGCTCGGACAGGCCGGCAAAGGTCGCATAGTCCCGTTGAAATGCTCAACAGGCCCACTATGGTCTGCTGAAAACAGCGATGGACCGCATGACTCTGAAAGAACTGAAAGCCGAAATGCGTGCCGGACGGCTCGCGCTACGCGACGCGATACCGGAAGACGTTCGCATCGAGATGAGCCTCGCCATGGCCGAGCATGCCGGTGAGGCAGTTGCCTTCGAACCCGGCACTATTGTCTCAGGTTTCCTGCCTATCCGCTCAGAAGCTGACATCCGGCCGCTTCTCGCCCGCTTCCAGGCACGTGGCGCACGCCTGTGCGTGCCCGCCATCCTTGATAAGCAGACGATCGTGTTTCGAGAGCTCGTGCGTGGCGCACCGTTGGTCAACACCGGCTTCGGCACCTCGGGGCCACCGGCGGATGCCGCCGTGCTCGATCCCGAGATCATGCTGGTGCCCCTCTCCGCCTTCGACAACCGCGGCCACCGCATCGGCTACGGCGCCGGCTATTATGACCGTGCCATCGAGCGTTTGCGGCAAAAAGGCCTGCATCCCAAGCTGATCGGCATTGCATTCGACTGCCAGGAAGTGGCACATGTGCCCGACGAGCCGCACGATGTCAGCCTGGACGCCCTTCTGACAGAAAGCGGGCTGCGCTTTTTTGCCTCTTGGATTGGATAGCAATGCGACTGCTTTTTCTGGGTGACATGGTGGGTAAGACCGGACGCACTGCCGTCTGGAACCGCCTCCCCGGCCTCATTTCCGACCTGAAGCTCGATTTCGTCGTGGTCAACGGCGAGAACGCCGCCGGCGGTTTTGGCATCACCGAGGATATCTTCCTTGAGACGATCAACGCCGGCGCCGATGTCGTCACGACAGGCAACCACGTCTGGGATCAGAAGGAAGCGGTCGCCTTTGCCGGACGTCACGACCAGTTCCTGCGACCCGCCAACTACCCACAGGGCACTCCCGGCCGCGGCTCAGGGCTTTTCTATGCCCGCAACGGCGCACGCGTCCTTGTCGCCAACGTCATGGGCCGGGTCTTCATGCATCCTGAACTCGACGACCCCTTCAAGTCAGCCGAGGCGATCCTGGATGCCTGCCCCCTCAAGGAGCAGGCGGATGCGATCATCTTCGACTTCCATGCAGAAGCGACGAGCGAGAAACAGTGCTTCGGCCATTTCGTCGACGGCCGCGCCAGCTTCGTCGTGGGCACCCACACGCATGTGCCGACGGCCGACCACCAGATCCTGAATGGCGGCACCGCCTATATGTCGGACGCCGGCATGTGCGGCGACTACGACAGCTCGCTCGGCATGGACAAGGAGGAGCCGCTCAACCGGTTCATCTCCAAGATGCCGAAGGGCCGCATGGAAGCGGCTACCGGTCCTGCCACGATCTGCGGCGTCGGCGTCGAGATATCGGATGCGACCGGGCTCGCTGAGAAGATCGCTCCGCTGCGCCTTGGTCCTCGCCTTGCCGAGACCATTCCGGAGTTTTGGCGCTAGCGTAGGCAGGTGCCCGCCATGACGCAAAAGTGAGCAGCGGCTCCAGATTTCAACTGGACCGCTGCGGCGCCTTGCCGCATCCTCCCGAGCCTACCCGTGAGAGCGCTGGAGGAAGTGGCATGAAGCCGCGTTTTCTTGTTTTCGCAATCGCCTGCCTGATGGTCCTGGTTGCCGCGGAAGCAGCCGTCACCCAGGAGGAACGCCGAAACGTCAGCCAGTGCCAGGCAATCGCCCAGTCGGTGCCGCAAGCGACCTTCGTCAGTTTCTCCGGTCAAGCAACCGTTGCCGTCACTGGCACCACCGACGGAACGGTGACAATGACCTACATCGGGCATTCCACTTTCCTTATCGAAACGCCGGGTGGCGTAACCATCGCGACCGACTACAGCGGCTGGTATTCGCCGCCACGTGTACCGATGGTCGTCACCATGAACCGCGCCCATTCCTCGCACTATAGCTTGGTGACCGACCCCGCCATCAAATACGTACTTCATGGATGGAGCGACGTGCCGGGCGAAAAGGCCAAGGTCAACCTCGTGGTCGGCGATACCTACATCCGCAACGTCACGACCGATATCAGGGGCGGCTTCGGCGCGCAGCAGCAGGATGGGAACTCGATCTTCATCTTCGAGGTGGCCGGCCTCTGCATCGGTCATCTCGGCCATCTCCACTATGAACTGACCGAAGCGCACTATTCCGAGATCGGCAGGCTGGATGTGGTCATGGTTCCGGTGGACGGAGGTCTCACAATGGGCTCAGACAGCATGAGCCGGGTTATCAAGCGCCTGCGCGCCTCCCTTATCCTGCCGATGCATCAGCCAAGGCCGCTGCCAAGTTTCCTGTCGATGTTCGGCCCCGATTTCGACATCAGCAATGCTCCGACGAACACGATCACAGTTTCCCTGCAGACCTTACCGAAGAAGCCATTGATCTTCGTCGCCAGCGGCATGCAGTAGAAGACCCGGCTGGCACCGGGTCTGCCATTCCTAGGCAAATTGCAGATGCTGCCGGATGCCGACGTCGGGCATCTTGTCGTCATCGAGATTGGCCTTGGCGATTTCCCAGCCGAACTTCAGTTTGCTCCCCGTCGAAACCCAGATCTCGGCATCGTCGACGTGCATGGCAAGCATTGTCAGTTTCGGATCCTTCTTGCCGTCCTCATACCAGGCGGCGACGACGGAGTTCCAAAATTCATCGATCTTTGACGGATCCGGCCGCACCTCGATCTTGCCGGCGAGGCATGCGTGATAGTCGTGATCCTTGCCGACCACGCAGAAATGCGCTCTTGTGCCCGGCTTGATGGCACGCGCGATCTCAGCATCAGATTTCGTGTAGAACCATATCGTGTTCGTCTTCGGGTCGGCATTCGGCGCCATCGGCTGCATATGCATGTCCGCTCCATCCACGCCGAGCATTCCCGCATGAATGTCGTTCACCTGATCCCAGAGATGGCGTGCCGGGTGTTCCCGCGCCTCGTTGAAACTAGCCATAGCACTTCCTTCCTTTTCGAGGGTCCGTGCTTTGAAACGCCAGCTTCCAGCCTTTGTTCCGCCATTCCGGGTGCGGACACGACTGGCGGAACGAAGCCGTTTTCCCTTGAATACGGCCGATTTCGCTCTTATAAGGCGGCCCATTCCTAACAATAAGACGTGAACAGGGGTGCCATGGCTGGCCATTCACAGTTTAAAAACATCATGCATCGCAAGGGCCGTCAGGATGCCGTGCGATCGAAAATGTTCTCCAAGCTCGCACGCGAAATCACCGTTGCCGCCAAGGCCGGTCTACCCGACCCTTCGATGAACGCGCGCCTGCGCCTGGCGATCCAGAACGCCAAGGCTCAGTCCATGCCGAAGGACAACATCGACCGCGCCATCAAGAAGGCAGCCGGCGCAGACGGCGAGAACTATGATGAAGTCCGTTACGAGGGTTATGGCCCGGGCGGCACCGCGATCATCGTCGAGGCCCTGACCGACAACCGCAACCGCACCGCCTCCAACGTCCGCTCGATCTTTACGAAGGCCGGTGGCGCGCTCGGCGAAACCGGCTCGGTTTCCTTCTCCTTCGACCACGTCGGCGAGATCACCTACAAGCTTGCCGCGGGCGATGCCGACAAGGTGATGGAAGCTGCCATCGAAGCCGGTGCCGACGACGTCGAAACCGATGAAGAAGGCCACTACATCACGACCGGCTTTGAATCGCTGAGTGAGGTCGCCAAAGCCCTCGAAGCCACACTCGGCGAAGCGGAAACCGTCAAAGCCGTCTGGCGCGCCCAGAACAACGTGCCTGTCGACGAGGAACGCGCTCAGTCGCTGCTGAAGCTCATTGACAGCCTCGAAGACGACGATGACGTTCAGAACGTCTACTCGAATTTCGAAGTTGACGAAGAAGTTCTGGCCAAGCTTTCGGCCTGATTGATCTCCCGCATTTCCTGCAAAGCCGGCCGTGGAAACTCGGCCGGCTTTGCTGTTTTTGCCCGCCTGTTCACATCCACCGATCGATCGGTCACACGTTCGTTATCCCCGGCCCGCCATTAATATCTCGGTAACCCTCTCCGACTTGAATGCGGCGCGTTCGCTCCAGCCGGTCTGTCCCAGGCCAGCGTCTCTCACACTCTCGGCGGGGAAAAATGCCATGAAAAGAACAGCTCTCCTACTCTCTCTCACAGTCGTCGGCACGTTTTCCGCCAATGCGCAGCCGACAATGGTCAAGCAGTTCGAGGATTGGGGTGTCTATTCCTACAGCAAGGGCGGGGAGACGGTGTGCTATTTGCTGACAGTCCCGACAACCAAGCAACCGGCAAGCGTCGATCACGGCACCAACTTCTTCGTCATCGGTCAGGCGCCGGGCGCAGGATACGAACCGCAGGCAATCATGGGCTACGAATTGAAGCCGGGATCGCGGGTGAAGGTCGCAATCGGCGACAAGACGTTCGCGATGTTCACCAGAGGCAAGTCTGCCTGGGTACTCGAAGAGTCTCGCGAGCCCGACGTCATCAGCGCCATGCGCTCCGGTAGTGACATGACCGTCGAAGCGGTCTCCCAGCGCGGTACGGCGACCACCTATACCTACTCCTTGAACGGGGTGACCGCAGCTCTCAAGCGCATGGCATCCTGCAACTAAGCCATGACATCTCATCGATACTGCACGGCGCGTCGGATCGGCGTGCTGGCTGCCGGCTGCCTGCTCGGTGTGATTTACTCCAACTCTTCCTTTGCCAATCCAGCCCCGCAGCAGTCGATCAGGTCCGACGGCTCGCCGGGGGGCGAAACGGGGCTTCGCGTGCCCCGTTTCGTTTCCTTGAAATCGAGGGAGGCACGCATGCGTGTCGGTCCCTCCCTCGATTACGCAACGCAATGGATCTACCGGGTGCCAGGTCTGCCGTTGGAGATCATCGCCGAATACGACAACTGGCGTCAGGTGCGGGATTGCGATGGTGTTTCCGGATGGATGCATCGCGCCCTGCTCTCCAGCAACCGGACCGCCCTGATTGGTCCGTGGATCACCTCGCCGGTACCAGTCCGCACCGCACCGCGCACTTCGGCCAGCACCGTTGCAAAGCTTGAGCCCCGTGTCCGGCTTGCCGTTCGCTCCTGCGACGGAACCTGGTGCCATGTCGAGATCACCGGCCATGATCTCGATGGCTTCATCAGGCAGTCTGCCCTGTGGGGTGTCTATCCTAACGAGAAGGTGATGTAGCCATTCCCTGATTGCACCAGTCAGGAACCGGCACCGCCGAGGAAAGTGAGCCTCGTAAAGATCGTATAGTGGGACTCGGATACCATCATCGCCACGAACACCAGCACCAGAAGCGGTGGGAGCAGTATTGCGTAGACGAGTGCCAGCCTTTCCCAGGCCATATGCATGAAGACGGCAACGATCAATCCCGCCTTCAGCATCATGAAGATGATGATGAGCGTCCAACGTGGATAGCCCTGGATGCCGAAGTAGTCCACCAGGTAAGAGAGGGTGCTGAGGACGAACAAGAATCCCCATACGACGAGGTATAGCCGGATCGGATGCTGCTGGGCGGAATGCGCTTGTGCCTGTGCCATGATGCAACCTCACCACAAATAGAAGAACGCGAAAATGAAAACCCAGACGAGGTCGACGAAGTGCCAATAGAGGCCCATGATTTCGACGATCTCATAGTTGCCCTTGCGGCTGGTGAAAAAGCCTCGCCGGCCGGTGTCGAAGTCTCCACGCAAGACCTTGCGCGCGATAATCAGCAGGAAGATCACCCCGAAGGTCACGTGGGTCCCGTGAAATCCGGTGATCATGAAGAAGGATGATCCGAACTGTGCCGCACCCCATGGGTTTTCCCAGGGGCGCACGCCTTCTGTGATCAGCTTCGTCCATTCGAAGGCCTGCATTCCGACAAAAGTGGCGCCAAGGATCGCGGTCAGAAACATCAGCGCTGCCGTCTTCCCTCGCTCGCGGCGATAACCGAAATTGACCGCCATCGCCATCGTGCCGCTGCTGCTGATAAGAACAAAAGTCATGATCGCGATCAGGATCAGGGGAACGTTCTGGCCACCGATGTGAAGCGCAAAGACCTCGCTTGGATTGGGCCATGGAACTGGCGTCGACATTCGCGCGGTCATGTAGGCAAGCAGGAAACAGCCAAAGATGAAGGTGTCGCTGAGGAGAAAGATCCACATCATGGCCTTTCCCCAGGACACGTTCTTGAAGGCCCGTTGGTCCGAGGCAAAATCGGCCGCGACCCCACGCAGACCTCCGGGAGGATGTACCGCTACATCGTCAGTTTCCATTCGGGTCAGTTCAGCCATCGTCTACCCCTTAGGAAACGAGTTGGCGGCAAAGGTCGACGAAGTCGTTCGCCAAGCCGGTGAAGAGCGCGAAGAGGAGCAGCCACACGACGAGCATGAAGTGCCAGTAGATGGCGCAAAGCTCGATGCCGAGGCGCAGCCGGGCTGAAGGCGTGGTACCGCCCGCAAGCAGTCTCACTCGCGTCCGGGCGAGGACCGCCAGTCCGCCCAAAATGTGGAGACCATGCAGTCCAGTCAGCATGTAGAAGAAGCTGTTTGCCGGATTAGCGGCCAATACATACCCCGCCGCAACGAGTTGCAGCCAGGCGACGATCTGCCCCGCGAGAAACAGCACCGCAGTCGCCAGCGCCGCGTCAAGTCCCAGCCGCACGCCCTCATCGACGCCGCGCCTCGCTTCAATCACAGCCCATTGCAGCGCTGCACAGCTGCCTATTAACACCGCTGTATTTACCCAAAGAAGCCGGGGGATGGGGATCGCCCACCAATCCGCGCCGCTCATCCGCGCAAGATACGCACTGGCCAAAAGAGAAAAGAGAGCCCCGACCACCGCAAGGAATATGCCTAGGCCAATCTTCGCCGCGGGGGCGGGCTGTTTTGCCGGCATCTGGATATCGTCGAGCGTACCGACTTCCATCCATGGCTTCGACATCAGCCGTTGTCCTGACATCCACCAGATGACGATAGCGGCGACACCTGCGAGAAAAACGAGAACGACGCTCATGCCGGAGCCCTCGCCAAGCCCACCGTCGGTGGCTGGTTCTGCGGTATGAAGTCTTCTGCGGCACCGGGAACGCTATAGTCGTAGGCCCAGCGGTAGACGACGGGAAGGTCCTTGCCCCAGTTGCCGTGAGCGGGCGGCGTCTGAGGTGTCTGCCATTCCAGCGTCGTCGCGCGCCATGGGTTGCCGCCAGCATCGCGACCGTGGAACAGGCTCCAGACAAGATTGAACAGGAACACCAGTTGCGCCGCCCCGACAACCAGCGCCGCGACCGAAATGAACATGTTCAAGTCATGCACGGAAGGCGGAATGAATACCGTTTCGCCAAGCTCGAAGTAGCGGCGCGGTACGCCGACCAGGCCCACATAATGCATGGGGAAGAAGATTGCGTAGGCGCCGATGAAGGTAACCCAGAAATGGATCCGTCCGAGAACCTCGTCGAGCATCCGCCCGGTAATCTTCGGGTACCAATGATAGATGGCACCAAAGACCACCATGATGGGAGCGACACCCATCACCATATGGAAGTGCGCGACCACGAACATCGTATCTGACAGCGGCACGTCAACCACGACGTTGCCGAGGAAGAGCCCCGTCAGACCACCATTGACGAAGGTCACGATGAAGCCGATGGCAAACAACATGGGGAGCGTCAGGTGGATGTCTCCGCGCCACAGCGTCAGCACCCAATTGTAGACCTTGATCGCGGTCGGCACGGCTATGATCAGCGTCGTCGTTGCGAAGAAGAAGCCAAAGTTCGGGTTCATGCCGCTGACATACATGTGATGCGCCCAGACGATGAAGCTTAGCGCCCCGATGATCACGATGGCCCAGACCATCATGCGGTAGCCGAAGATGTTCTTGCGCGCATGCGTGCTGATAAGATCGGAGACGATGCCAAATGCCGGGAGCGCAACGATATAGACCTCCGGATGGCCGAAGAACCAGAAGAGGTGCTGGAAGAGGATCGGACTGCCGCCGTCGGATTTCAACTGCTCACCCATTTCGACAATGGCAGGCATGAAGAAACTGGTGCCGAGCAGTCGGTCGAACAGCATCATGACGGCGGCAACGAAAAGCGCCGGAAAAGCGAGCAACGCCATGACGGTCGCGGTGAAAATACCCCAGACCGTCAGCGGCATCCGCATCAGCGTCATGCCACGCGCCCGCCCCTGCAGGACAGTCACCACATAGTTCAATCCACCCATCGTAAAGCCGATGATGAAGATGATCAGCGAAGACAGCATCAGGATGATGCCCCAGTCGCGCCCACCAGGCGTACCCGATGTCAACGCCTGCGGAGGATAGAGCGTCCATCCCGCGCCCGTCGGTCCGCCCGGCGCGAAGAAACCCGCGACGAGAACGATGACGGCAAGCAGATAGAGCCAGTAGCTCAGCATGTTCGCATAGGGGAACACCATGTCGCGCGCGCCGACCATCAGGGGGATGAGGTAGTTGCCGAAGCCGCCGAGGAAGAGCGCGGTCAGCAGATAGATCACCATGATCATCCCGTGCATGGTGATGAACTGATAGTAGTGATCGGCGTCGATGAAGGAGAAATAGCCAGGAAATCCAAGCTGCAGGCGCATCAGCCAGGACAGAACGAGTGCCACAAAGCCGATTGCGAATGCTGTCAGGGAATACTGGATGGCAATGACCTTGGCATCCTGGCTGAAGACATACTTCGTCCACCAGCTCCTGGGATGGTAGAGTTCGACATCCGCCACTTCGGCAGGCGGAATAACGTCGTCGGCACTGGTTGGAATATCAACCATCGCATGCTTTCCTTCCTCCTCCCGTCACGGCCGCTCCCTTGGCCGTAACGCCGGCCTATTCGGCCGGTTCAACCGCTGCCATCAGCTGCGAAAACGTCTGTTGCTGGGCCAGCCACTCCTGATAAGCGTCCGCCTCGTCGACAACGACCGTTCCCCGCATCTGCGCATGTCCGACACCGCAAAGTTCGGCGCACAACACTTCGAAAGTGCCGGTCCGCGTCGGCGTAAACCAGAAATAGGTCACCGAGCCGGGGATCATGTCCATCTTTGCCCGGAACTCGGGAACATAGAAATCATGCAAGACATCGACCGAGCGCAGGTGGACACGCACCGGCTTGCCGATCGGCAGATGCAGTTCGCCGCCCGCGATGATGATGTCGTCCAGACCGGCTGGATCGTTCGTGATCACACCGAGTGGGTTATCGGGGGAAACCGCACGATTGTCCGCTCTGCCAAGCTTGCCGTCGGCACCCGGCAACCGGAAATTCCACAGCCATTGCTGCCCGACGACCTCGATATCGCCTGCATCCGCCGGAACCGTCACGAACTGGTGCCACACAAAGAGGCCAGGTGCGAGCATCGCTCCCACGCCAAGGGCCGTACTCCCCGCAAGCCACCATTCAAGGCGCTTGTTCTCCGGCTCGTAGGCCGCACGGTTGCCGGGCTTGTGCCGAAAACGATAGATGCAATAGGCCATGAAGGAGATCACGGCGACGAAGACGAAACCGGTGATCCAGAACGTGATGGTAATGGTGTGGTCGATGTAACTCCAGTTCGACGCAATCGGAGTCCACCACCACGGGCTGAGCAGATGGAATACCACCGACCCAACCACGATCAGAACGAGAACCAGCACGACAACCATGCGTTCCTCCCAAGTCCCTGCTGGCTGCGAAAATTACCCGCAATCCGTCGGCACTTACGTTAGAACTATCTCATAAAGAAGACATGACGGCAATGGCGCGAAAGCAACCGCGCTGCACTGCCAGCCGATCATCAACAAACTGATTTCATTGCGAGAATTGTTTAAGGTAGGCGATCAGGTTGAGAATCTCACCGTCGTCCTTCAGGCCGACGAACACCATCTTGGTGCCCTTAACCTTCAGCTTCGGGTTGTGAAGATAATCGCGCAGCGAATTCTCGTCCCAGACCAGTCCGGCCGTGCCTGCGGCCTTCATCGCTGGCGAATAGGCAAAATCCGGATGCGTGCCGGCGGTGCGCCCAAACAGGTGGTTCAACGACGGCCCCACCTTGTTCTTGTCGGTATCCGCCACGTGACAGACGGCGCATTTCTTGAAAACCGTTTCCCCGGCCGCAGCATCGCCTTCCTGGGCGATGGCGGCCGAGGTGTGAAGACAGATCAGTGAAATCAAAACAGCAAGACCACGGTAACGCATAGCAAGCCTCATCCTCCAAAGGTTGCTCGAAACCGGCCGCGCGCGCGATTTGCGGCGTGCGCCGTCCATCACACTTGTATCGCGCAACGCCGAACGACATTGCGTGATCAAGCAAACCTATGACTCGGCGGCGCTAAGTCAATTCGGACAAACGGCTATGGGGCCTAGTGGCCCGCCTATCGCGGCATTAGGCCGCGGCGCGAAGGAAGCTTCCAAGCCCGGCGAAAAGCTCGACCGACCTCAGTCTCGCCTCGATGTCGTGGATCGGCATCGAGATGATGACTTCGTCGGCCTCGGTCTCGACGAGGAATTCCGTGAGCTTCGCCTCGGCCGTCTTCTGGGAGCCGACGACGGCGTAGCGCAATGTATGCTCGACGGTCATCTTTTCCATCGGTGACCAGAAGCTCTCCATGTCCTCGACCGGGCGTGGAAACTGGCCACGCACATTGCGCCGCAGGTTGACGAACTGCTGCTGGGCCGAGGTGAAGTGATACTGTGCCTCCTCGTCAGTCGCGGCGACAGAGCCCATCACGCCGACCATGACGTAGGGCTTGTCGAGCACCGCGGACGGCTTGAAGCGGCTGCGGTAGATGTCGATGGCATCAAGCAGCGAATCCGGCGCGAAATGCGAGGCGAAGGCATAGGGCAACCCAAGCATCGCGGCGAGTTGGGCGCTATAGAGGCTGGAACCAAGCAGCCAGATCGGCACGTTGGAATTCATGCCGGGGACAGCAAGGATCGCCTGGTTCTCGATCGGTGCTCCGAGAAGCTGCTGTAGCTCGACCACATCGTTCGGGAAACTCTGCGCTCCGGCATCGAGATTGCGCCGCAGTGCCTGTGCCGTCCGCATGTCGGTGCCCGGTGCCCGCCCGAGTCCAAGATCGACCCGGCCCGGAAACAGCGCCTCCAGCGTTCCGAATTGTTCGGCGATGACCAGCGGCGAGTGGTTCGGCAGCATGATGCCGCCCGAGCCGATACGAATGCGCTTGGTAGCCGCGCCGACATGACCGATCACGACAGCCGTCGCCGCGCTGGCAATTCCCGGCATGCCATGATGTTCCGCCAGCCAAAAACGATTGTACCCGAACTCCTCGGCCCTCTGCGCCATACGCGCCGAACTCTCGAGCGACTGACGGATCGTGCCGCCTTCTGGAACGGGAGCGAGATCGAGAATGGAGAAGGGAACCATGGCGAAGCCTGTCGGTAGTTGGAAGGACAGGTCTATGTAGGTGTGGACTCCGCCCAATCCAAACGAGCCGGAAAAGAAAGGGCCTATCTGGGCCAGCCTCTAGCGCCTTGTCCCCAAGTGGGGGTTTTCCTTACCGGCACCCAAGCGCGTCAATAGGTGCCTATCTGCTGACACGAAGGTTGGACAGCGAGTCGCCAATTTCCTTGAAGGCCGACTGCAATGCAGCGCTCGTTGGCGAGTTGAAGAAGAAGGCGTTCTGGCTGGCGCAGCCCTTCAACAGGTCCTGCGTCTTGAGATTCGGGCCGTTGAAGGCGATGGTGTAGACGATCACCCCGGCATTCTTCATCGCCGTGCAAACCTTGCTCAGACGGTTGTCAAGCTCATCCTGCGCGGACGACTGATTGCTCGTCCCAAGCTTCTTGTCGGCCAACCAGCCGTAAGCCGTGTAGACGTCACTTGTCATCGTGTTCTCACCGTCGGTCATGATCACGGCGGCCTTGCTCATGTTGTTCGTGTTGTAGTCCAGCGGAAGCTTGTATGTCGTCATGTCGCCGCCCCACAGCCCGCGCCACTTTGGAGACAGCATCCGCCAGCCCCAGACGGCGCCGAAGTTGATGTGAGTGTTTCCGACAGCGGTCATTGCGGCGATGGCCGATACGACCTTGGCCTTCTCGGGGGTCATGCGCGTTACCTCTGCCGGGCAGTTCTTGTTGGGCCCTAGGCTTGTGCCTAGGTCCTTGGCATAGTTTTTCGTGCCGTTGCTGACGCTGATCCAGTTGTTGTCCGTGCCGTCCCGCCAATAGTACGGCTTGATCGGCTTGTCGGAAGGAACAGCGTCGGACATGTCGTCTGCGGCGACGCTCTGTGCCTCGACACAGCCACCCCACGACGTCGTTCCCCAGTCGAGCGCCCCGAGCGATCCGCTCTTCAGCCAGCCCGTATGCGCCTTGCCCACGTTTACCGTCTGCGAGAACGGCACGATGCCGACATAGAGGTTCTCCGCGACCGCCTTGTCGCCGTAGAGGATTTCGACGAGGGTGTTCGCGGCAGTCTTGAGGCTGGTGAGCGGAGTTCCTTTCATCGAGCCAGTATTGTCGAGCACGAGGGCCAGTTCGAGCCCGCCCGTCGAGCGCTCGATCACGCTTGTAGCACTGGTGCTGATTGTTTGAACGCCGAGGATCTTCATGACTGTAGCGGGTGCGCTGGCGCTCGCGTTCACCGTCAGTGTCTTGTTGTCACTGCTGATCGTCCAGGTAAGACTATCCAGCGTCGCTTCGATTTGCCCTTCATCAAAATTTGCAACCGTGAACTTGCGCAGTTGCGTCTCAATCGTCTTGGTGTCGAGCCGGGCAACTGTCGAGAGCGCCCCGGCGTCGATTGATCGCTGCAAGCTCGAATGGAGCAGCATCAGGCGGGCCGCATCGATGCCGAATCCCGTCGCTCCGATGAGAGCTATGCTCACAACGCCGACAAAGGGCAGCACGGCACCATCTCGGTCCTTGAGGAAGCGGGAGATCGTGGATCGCAATGTCATGTGATCATCCTTCCAATTGGTGCTAGCAACCCGGAGCGCTGGTGAGACTGCCAAGGCGTGGGCGGAAAACTGCTGTCTTGTAGAGCTGTGTGTCGAGGTCGGGCAGAACCTTGGCGAAGAGTGGAGTGTATTGGTAGAACACCTCGGCAACGATCACATCGTCCGTCGCGTCAAGCACGAGTCCGCCTGGGAGCGTTGCGTCCTTGGCGACCACGCCGATCTTGCTCGTGCTCGCATGCCCCCCGCCCTTGCACTGCCATGCCACCTTCGGGGTCGCACCGCCGGTCCGTGAGACCGATGATAGGATCACGTAGCCGTTCTCCTTGAAGTCTTCGGTTCCCATCACTTCGGAAGAAACCGAGAAAATGGACGTGATATCGGCCGAGGTGACTGCCTCATAACGCGAGATCGCATCGGCGACCGTTGAAGCCATCTGGGACGCCCGGAAATGCGATCGTGCGTAAAGGCCTATCTCACCCCCGCCGCACAGCAATAGCAGCAGCACGGGCGTGATGATTCCCATCTCGATGCCGGCGACGCCGTCATTGTTTGCCGCAAGTCGGCGGACATGACTTTTTGCCGCGGCCAATCGTCTGCGAAGGGCGCCGAAATCAATAGGGCTCATTCTGAACCACCGCCGTTGCCGTCAGCTCGACGGTGCCATTGTTGCCAACAATCTGCTTGAGAACGGGAGTGTGGAAGGTCCACGGGTAGGTCACCGTGTAAAGAACGACCTGCGCTGTACCGCCGTAGCCATTCGCTCCCTGGTCCAGGTCATAGGCGCCATTGCCGTTGACGTCCGTGAAATTCTCGCCGTCGTCCCGGACGCCGTTGCCGTTTTTATCGGTGAACGGCTCCGGCTTCTTGAGAACATCGAACCCCTTGTAGGACATGCTGGTGATGACGAGCTTGTCGACGTCCATCAGGACACCCGCCTGCGACCGGATCTTCGCCTTGACGGTGGCGTCTTGCGTCGAATCCTCCGAGACGAAGCCGGTTCTGCCGGTTCGCGCGGCGTCGTAAGTCGCGTTCTTCAGGAGAATGTCGGCGGCAAAGGCAATTCCGGACTCGACGATGGCGAAGGTCAGGAAAATAAGGGCCGGGGCTATCAATGCGAATTCGACGGCGGTAGCGCCGTCTTCCGAGAATCGGAACCGCTTGAATTTCGGACTCCCCAACGAACACCCCATCCGCTCGAACGATCTAACGCTCTCGGATTTTCTAGCGGTCGAAACTTCACAGGGCCCTAAAAGGATAGATAAAATGCTATGCAACCAGTAATTTATTTCCTGATTGCGCATTCTCGAATGGCGATTGAGTATTCGTTGATGCGGTCGCAGCGTGAATTAAGTGCAGCAAAGTGACGCCAACGAGCACCCTGCTTCCGCCATAAACCGCGCCGGCCTCAACCCTGCCGCAGGGCCGCGGTTTGGGCAGCGACCACGCGAATTGGCGTTTCGCTAGAAAAAGCTACCGAGTAGCTCCTGTCATAAAGAAGCCTCGGCAACCCGCGCCATGCTGGTTGCCGAGGCTCAATAGCCACTTACCGAGTGACTGGCCTACATACCGGCGCTCTTCAAGCCCGACGCCGCAGCTCATACACCTCAGCAGCATGATGTTCCTGCGTCAGCGTGAAATTCGCCAGCTGCCGGTCCATTTCAACTGCCTCGGTTGCAAGCCGGTGGATTGCTGCGGTGGTTTCCTCGACCATCGCGGCGTTCTGCTGTGTCATGGCATCCAGCTCGGAGACTGCCGTGTTGATCTGCCGCAGCGTGTCCGCTTCCTCGCGCGTTGTTTCCATGATCTCGCTGATCTGACCGTTGATCGCTTCGACGTGGCCGCCGATGCCGGTCAGCGCATCGCCGGCGCGTTCGACGAGCGATACGCCCATTTCCACTTCATGCGTGGACTTCTGCAGCAGGCTCGCGATTTCCTTCGCGGCACTCGACGAACGCTGCGCCAGTTCGCGCACCTCCATCGCAACGACAGCGAAACCCTTTCCGGACTCGCCTGCACGCGCCGCTTCGACACCGGCGTTGAGGGCGAGCAGGTTCGTCTGGAAGGCAATCGAGTCGATCACCGCAATGATCGAGTTGATCTGGCGCGAAGAGGTTTGGATCGCTTCCATTGCAGCGATCGTTTCGCGCATGATCTGGCTGGAACCGGTCGTTTCCCGCTTTGCGTCCCGTGCAATGCGTTCGGCCTGCTCGGCGCGCTCGATCTGAATGCGGACCGATTGGGTGATCGCGTCGATCGCGTTTGCCGTCTCGGTG
This sequence comes from Rhizobium cauense, assembly GCF_019511525.1. Taxonomy (GTDB): domain Bacteria; phylum Pseudomonadota; class Alphaproteobacteria; order Rhizobiales; family Rhizobiaceae; genus Rhizobium; species Rhizobium cauense. The sequence goes on from NZ_JAEUAT010000025.1 coordinate 52,025, forward strand.
ATCGAGGCGGCCTGCCGTTCGGTGCGACCGGCAAGCTCGTCGGCGCCGGTGCGCATTTCCTCGGAGCCCGCACGCACCGCCATCGAGTTGCCGCCGATCGCCGTCATCGTTTCGCTGAGCGCGGCCAATGCCTGGTTGAAGTTCACGCGAAGGCCCTCAAGTTCGCTCGGGAACCGGGTCTCGATCTGATAGGCAAGATCGCCATCGGCAAGATGGTTCAGACCCTCGTCGATCGCCTGAACGACCTCCTGCAGCGTCCGTGCTTCCGCCTCGCGCTCCGCCATATGCTGCTGGCGATCACGCTCCGCACGAGCCCGCGTTTCGTTGCTGGCAGCTTCCAGCTCGCGGCTTTCGACCAGTGATTGCTTGAACCGGGCCAAGGCCTTGGCCATCGTGCCGATCTCATCGCCACGGTTCTGGCTGCCGATGTCGACATCCAGCTTGCCGTCGGCGACATCACGGGTGATCCCCGCAAGCTTGGCGAGCGGCGAGAACAACAGCTTGGTGATCGCCCATGTTGCCACGGCCATGACGGCAAGGACACCAAACGCGATCATGGTCAGGAGAGTAGCGATCTCGAGAGAGCCTGCGTTGAGCTCGCTGAGGCGCACACTTTCCACGACGAGGAAGCGCGAGCCCTGGTAGTCTATACCGCGGACATAGGCCCGTGCCTGACCATCGGAACGATCGAAGTCGTCGACCGTCATACCCTTTGCCGAAAGCGCGTTCTTCGCGAATGTGAAGGGCGCGGTATCGAGGGTGGCGAGCTGTCCGGCGGCATTCAAGCCGATCGCCGAGCCGTCATCGGAGATGATCGCCGTCTGCGCGGTGCTGCCTGCCACGATGCCTTTGGCAAGAATGCCGGTGATGATGTCGTCGCGTACCTTGAAGAGCATTATGCCCTTTGCGGCACCAAGCTTGACGATCGGCACGGCATAGAAGATTGCCGACTTGCCGCTTGCTGAGTCAACGCGAAGGCCGGAGAAGCCTGTGGGTGCGGAATCGTCAGTCGCCTTCGCGGTATTCTCGATCGCCTTGGCGAAAGCCAGACCGGCACCGGTCGACTTCCATGCATCGCTCTTCAGGTTCTCGGCGAACTCGTCGTTCTTCTTGTAGGAGTAGAGGACGTTGCCATCGAGATCGGTAATCAGCAGGTCGCTGAACGCCGTGTTCTCAAGGTCGCGGGCAACCTCGCTTTGCGTCGTCTCATGGTTGGAATAATAGAAACCGCTCGGTGCCTCCGGCTTCATCAGCTTCTCGCGCTGGTCGGCCGGGTTCGGATTGTTGGTGATGAACACCTTCTTCAATTCGGCACGTGCATCGCCTGACGTCTTCTCGATGGTCTTCCAGCCGCTCTTGAGGCTGGTGATCGACATTTGCAGCGCTTCGATGCGCGCGATCGAGTTCGCCTGGTTTTCCAGCTGCTCAAGCTGATCCTGCAGCATGTCGCCGCGAAAGATGAGGACGCTCTCTTTGGCTTTGAGCGCCTGCTCGCCGGAAATGCGACTGCTGGCGAAGTAGGCGAGGACGTTGATGACCGCGATCGACAATGCGGTCAGCAGGATGAATGTGGCAATGACCTTAAAGGACAGGGATTGAAATCTCTGAACCATGAACGCTGAACCCCTTCCGGAACGGCTCCTACCGGCAGGACCCAGAACATCCGACCGGCTAACCTGTAAACAGAAACACGGGAGCCTTGCCTTCGCACGAAGGGAGCTCCTCTGACATTTTATCGGTCAAAAGTCGGCTACGGAGCTTAAATTGCCGTAAACGGCCAGCCTGAAAAACAAGGAATGTTTTTGTTTTGTTCACATATCGATGGCAGTTATTTTACAAGTGAAATAGGGTGAAGCATGCAAAATACGATTCGCATCATCGGCGTCGATCCCGGCCTACGTCGCACGGGCTGGGGAATTATCGAGACGCTCGGCAATTCCTTGCGCTTCGTCGCTTCGGGCACAGTAACATCGGACGGCGACATGGACCTGGCTTCGCGCCTTTGCCAGTTGCACGACGGCCTCGCCGACGTCGTCCATAGCTACAAGCCGGATGAGGCCGCCGTCGAACAGACATTCGTCAACAAGGATGCTGTTGCGACACTGAAACTCGGCCAGGCCCGCGGCATTGCCATGCTGGTCCCTGCTCGCGCCGGATTGCCGGTCGCGGAATACGCGCCGAACGCCGTCAAGAAGGCGGTCATCGGCGTCGGCCACGGCGAGAAAAAGCAGATCCACATGATGCTGAAAATCCTGATGCCGAAGGTCGAGTTCAAGGGCGACGATGCCGCCGACGCGCTGGCGATCGCCATCTGCCACGCCCACAACCGCGGCAGCAACCGTATGCGGCAGGCTGCACTTGCCGGCTAATCTCCACTGAAAACCACCGAACGGACCATACGCATGATCGGCAAGCTCAAAGGCACCATCGAAGAAATCGGCGACGACTATGTGCTCGTTGATGTCCACGGCGTCTGCTACGTCGCCTTCTGCTCGGCCCGCACCCTGTCCCGCCTCGGCTCGGTCGGCGAGGCCTGCGTGCTCTTCATCGAGACCTATGTTCGCGAAGACCAGTTGAAACTCTTCGGCTTCATGAGCGCGCTTGAGAGGGAGTGGTTCATCCTCCTGCAGAGCGTCCAGGGCGTCGGTGCAAAGGTAGCTCTCGCCGTGCTGTCGACCCTGCCTCCGGCCGAACTGGCCAACGCCATCGCACTGCAGGATCGCACTGCAGTCGCACGCGCCCAGGGCGTTGGTCCCAAGGTTGCCGTGCGTATCGTCACCGAACTGAAGAACAAGGCGCCGGCCCTTGCCGGAGAAGCGTCGGGCACGATCGGCCTCAAGCAGGAACTGGGGGAAGGTGTCGCCGCCGCACCTGTCGCCGACGCTGTTTCCGCGTTGACGAACCTCGGCTATTCCCGCGACCAGGCGGCCAACGCCGTTGCCGCCGCAATGAAGACCGCCGGTGAAGGCGCTGACAGCGCCAAGCTCATCCGCCTCGGGTTGAAGGAACTGGCTCGCTGATCCGATTGCCCGAGCGGGTGCCAAAAGCCGCTCGCTTGGTGTATTGGTCACGAGCGTTTGAAGATTGGGAAATGCCAGCATGAGTGAAGCCGCGCGCCTGATATCGGCCGAGAAACGAGGCGAAGACCTGGATGTGACGCTGCGGCCGCAATCGCTGGACGAGTTCACAGGCCAGGCGGAAGCACGCGCAAACCTGAAAGTCTTCATCGAAGCAGCGAAAAACCGCGGCGAGGCACTCGACCACGTGCTTTTCGTTGGCCCACCCGGGCTCGGCAAGACTACGCTCGCGCAAATCATGGCGAAGGAACTCGGCGTCAACTTCCGCTCGACCTCCGGCCCGGTGATCGCCAAGGCTGGCGATCTCGCCGCACTTCTGACCAACCTCGAAGAGCGTGACGTGCTCTTCATCGACGAAATCCATCGGCTGAGCCCGGCCGTCGAGGAAATCCTCTATCCCGCAATGGAGGATTTCCAGCTCGATCTCATCATCGGAGAAGGTCCTGCGGCGCGCTCTGTCAAGATCGACCTGTCGAAATTCACCCTCGTCGCGGCGACGACGCGCCTTGGCCTGCTGACTACGCCGCTGCGCGACCGCTTTGGCATTCCAGTGCGCCTGAGTTTCTATACCGTTGACGAATTGGAGCTGATCGTTCGCCGTGGCGCACGACTGATGAACCTTCCCATGACCGACGATGGTGCGCGGGAAATCGCTCGGCGAGCCCGCGGCACGCCGCGTATTGCCGGTCGCCTGCTCCGCCGCGTGCGCGATTTCGCGGAAGTGGCCAAAGCCGAAGCGGTCACCCGCGAGATTGCCGACGAGGCACTGACCCGGTTGCTGGTGGACAACATGGGCCTCGACCAGCTCGACAAGCGCTACCTCAACATGATCGCAGTCAATTTCGGCGGTGGCCCCGTCGGCATCGAAACCATCGCTGCAGGCCTTTCCGAACCGCGCGACGCGATCGAGGATATAATCGAGCCCTACATGATCCAGCAGGGTTTCATCCAGCGCACCCCGCGCGGCCGCGTTCTCACCGCGACGGCCTGGAAACATCTCGGCATGCAGCCGCCCAAGGATCTCGAGGCGGCACAATTTCGCTTGTTTCAGGAAGACGACTGACGCCTGCGGGGTGCCCCGCCAGGAGAGGGAGTTACCGATGTCGACGTTCGATCCCTCCAGGACCGCCCGCAAGCTTGCCTACAACAATGCGCTCGCGAACCACAGACTGCATGAGGCCTGCGGCCGGCTACTGCCGGGCGAGTTCGAAGGCGTTCGGGTGAGTTTCTTTCCCTCGATCAAGGCAACGCTCAATCACATTCTGACCGTCGACTGGTTCTATGTCGATGCGCTCGAAGGCGGAACGCTTGGGCCCGCCGCCTGGAACATCGAGGAGCCGTTCGACAATATCGCCACGCTTGCTGCCGAGCAGTCCAAGGTCGATCGCCGGCTGGTTGCGCTTTGCGAGGCCGTCACCCCGGAAAAGCTGGCATCGACGATCGAAATCCATCGTTCGGAGCGTCTCCAGCGCGAGCGGATGGAAGACGTCCTGAACCATCTCTTCCAACACCAGACCCATCACCGAGGGCAGGTTCACGCCATGTTGGCGGGAACGAGCGTGCCACCGCCGCAACTCGACGAATTCATCGTCGCCGACGACGGCCGCTTCCGGAGCGGCGATATCGCCGCTCTCGGCTGGAGTGAAGAATACTTGATGCGTTAGGTCGCGACGCAATCAGTCTTGCAGTCGGGCCTTCAGCCCGTCGATGATCGTCTTGCTCAGAAGCTCATAGTTCTCATCGAAGTGGTGGTCGCCGGCCAGCGCGATCACATCGACGCCGCTGTCCTTCAGGTCGGGACATGCGACCTCGTCGTCGTCTTCCTTTCCGTAGATGCACTGGACGATCTTTGGATCGACCTTCTTCAGGTCGTCAACCGGGTCGCCACCGGCACCTTCCGTCTTCTGGCCGAGCCAGCCCATGACGGAGATCTGGTAATCCACCTCGTGCGAGAGAGATAGCAGCGACATCTGGGCAATAGTCTCCTTGGCGGCCGGCTTCAATCGCGTAAAGGCGGCAGGCACGACGTCGGCGCCAAAGGAATAGCCGATGAGGAGAACATGCTTCACCTTCCACTGCTTCCGGTAAAACTCGATGATTTTGCCAAGATCGTCCGCAGTCTGCTGCGGCTGGCGCTCCGACCAGAAATAGTGAAGCGAGTCGACACCAACCACGGGAACGCCCTGCTTCTGCAACGCCGCGCCGACCTCCTTGTCAATGTCGCGCCAACCGCCGTCTCCGGAATAAATAATCGCCATCGTATCGAAGGCTGGCTTGGCATCCAGAATGGTGAGGGGCAGCCCCAGCGGGTTGTCGGCACTGCCGGAGGCGTCGATCAGGTCGGAGAGCGTGTCGCTCAGCGTCGTCTGCGCATCGCCCTCGGAATCGCGGATGTCGATATCGGGGTGCTGCTTCTTGAGCTCTTCGACATGCGCTCGGCCGTCTTTGCTTGCGGACGCCGTGAACGAAGCGATGATCGGGTCCGGCAGCGATGTGTCGCTGAGCCCATAGATCATGCGATCACCGACCGTTTGTTTCTTCGCCGGTGTGCAGAGTTGCTTGGTAAGCGGAATGCCCGCGGCCGGATCGACCACCAGCGTCTCGCCTATGGTGGCGTCCGGTGTCTGCGCTGCGATTGCCAGTGCCAAGGCTCCACCCTCACCGACGCCGGCGATGATCGGTAGATGATAGGCGCTGTTACCGGCCGCGCGCTGCACCTGCTGGCTCAGCGACTCGATATCCGACACCATGTAGATGCAGCCGTCATTCTGGCTGAGGTCATAATTCCTGAGCGCATCCATGTAGGATGCGAAATCGATACCGATGACGACCGCCCCCTGCTCGACAAGCCGATCGGCCTCCGCCTTCTCGTTGTCGCCCCAGCCGGCGCCATCCGATATCAGCACGACGGCCCCTTTCACGTCGCCTTCCGGCAGGAAGATATGCGGCGAAGGAATGAGCCCGGTTTCAAAACTCTGCGTCGTCTCGGTTGCCGCCATTGCGACCGGCACGGACAGTAACAGGGCGCAGACGGCTGCAAGAAGGTGTCTTTTCATCATTTCCTCACTACCCCTCGCAATCCGCCGCCGATCAGGAACGTTGCGTCCATCAGCGCAAGCATCGGATTGCCTCCACCCGAAACCGCAAGATACCGCGGATGCCACTGCGGATGAAACTTTGATTTGAAGGCCCTGAGGCCCTTGAAGTTATAGAACCGCTCTCCGTGTTCGAAGACGGTGCTGCCGATGCGATCCCAGACGGGAGCGACCTCGCGCTTCGACATGCCCGAAAGCGGTGCCATGCCGAGATTGAAATGCGAGAAGCCTTCGCTGCGCAGGTACTCCATGATCTGGACGAAGAGGAAGTCCATCGATCCCTTCGGCGCATCCGGCGAGAACCGCATCAGATCGATAGTTCCCTCGTCCTTCGCGGCCGTTATCAAGATATTGGCGAAGGCGACGATCTTGCCTTCCCGCTTCAGGATGCCAACCGGCTGGGCAACGATGTAGTCGGCATCGAACGCCCCGAGCGAGAAGCCTTTCTCCTTGGCATTGTGATCCTCGAGCCAGGCACTCGAAACCGCGGCAAGCTCGTCCATCACGCCAGGAACGTTTTCTGGCACGATCACCTCGAACTCAAGGCCGTCACGCTGCGCGCGGCTCGCCGTCTGCCTGAGGTTGGCCCACTTGCCGCCTTTCATTTCGAAGGTCTTGAGGTCGGCGACAGCAAGCTCACCCAGCTTGAACGCGCGCAGCCCTGCATCGGCACAATGGGAAAGCAGGGCCGGCGAGATCTGGTAGAACACGGCGCGACAGCCGGCCGCGCGTGCAGTCTCCACGAAACGCCAGACGAGTTCCGGGATAGCACTGCGCTCGCCGATCGGGTCGAAGAGCGCGATCCAGGAACGGCCTTGCCTTCCGTACATGATGAAGGCGTCGCCCTTCTCGGAGAACATGATGCTCTTGTCGCCCATCCGCACCAGATTGGCGTCGGCATAGCGCTGCCTTTCGACGATCTCGACCGCCCGCTGCAACGCGTCCGTTGACGCAGGCTCCGGCTTAACCGCCACCGGGCGAAGCAGGCTGAAGATCGCAATTGCCGAGGAAATGATGGAGATACCGAGCACGGCGCGCAGACCACGCGGGGCCTCGTCGGCAAATTCGAACTGCCACCAGAGCTCGCGGCTGTACTCGACGTCGCGGTAGACGAAGAGCAGGATGACAATCGCGCCGACACAGATGACGGCGATGGCGGTCAGCCACGAGGCCGTCAGCGTCTGGTTGAGAAGGGACGCATGCCGCCGGAACAGACGGCGGCTGACGAAGAGACCGAAGATAAGGAAGCCAAGAAAACATGCCTCAACGAGCGCGATCGCCTTGAGCAGCGACAAGGCCAATGCTGCCGCAGCGGACATGATCGACACCCACCAGGCACCGTCTAGCCTCTGGCCGAGCCCACGCGCCGCAACGACGAGTGCCAGTCCCATCAGGCTCGACAGAAAATGTGCGCCTTCGACAATCGGCAACGGCAGGTAGTTAGCCAGGAACTCAAGGTTCTGGTCCGGGGTCGGCGTCACGCTTGAGAAGACCAGCATCACCCCGAGAATCAGAGAGAAGGCCGAGAGCAACTGCGGCATCAGCCGGATACCGATCTTTCGGACTCCGGATGCCACCGGGTGATCCGCGAACCGCCGAAGCTCCGTTGCCGACACGGCGAGGACGGCAAGCAGCAGCGGCAGCACATGGTAGATCAGGCGGTAGAGCACCAGCGACCCGAGCACTGCATCGATGTTCACGGCGCTGCCAAGCGAAGCGATGATAACCGTTTCGAACACGCCCAGCCCGGCTGGCACATGGCTCAAGACACCGAGGCCGACAGCAATCGCATAAACCGCCAGGAACACTGGCCAGCTGATTGCCGCCTGTGGCAGCAGGACATAGAGCACGGTTGCCGAGGCTGCGATGTCGAAGGCGGTGACAAGGAACTGTCGCGACCACGTGCGAGAGTCTGGCAGCCTGACCTCGACCGGACCAATGTGGATCGCACGGCCGTCACGGCCGATGATGGTCATGATGCCCAGTCCGACGATGACTGCACCAGCCAACAGCCGCAGACTAAGGCTGCCAACATTGATCAACGGCGCGATCTCATCGGCTATGATCAAGAGCGCAATGGCAGCGACCCCCGCAAGCCCGAGACCGAACGATAGCGTCACGAATGCAATGACCCGACCGATTTCCTCAGGCGCCAGACCGAGCCGCGAATAGGCGCGATAGCGAATTGCGCCGCCGCTCAGAGCCCCGAAACCCGCGGTATTTCCGACCGCATAGGCGCTGAACGCGGTCAGCGCCACCTGCGGAAACGGCAGCTTGCGGCCAACATATTCAATGGCATTCACATCATAGAAAACGAGGGCCAGGAAACTCAGGCCAGTAAAGACCAACGCCAGCACGATCGAGCTGACCTTGGTGTCGGCCAGCGCCTGCACCACGTCGTCGTAGCGCACTTCGTTCGTCAACTTCACGATCGCGAAGCCGACAAGGCAGAAGAGTGCAAGCGTCGCCAATGCGGTCAAAAGTGCGCGGTAGCGACTGAACAGTCCACGCACCGAAGATTCGTCGGCGTTTTCGATTTCTTCCAACTTGCCGTGCCCCGACATTTCCTACCGTCGTCATATTCCAGTTTAGCGGGAATGCGTTCGAAACACGTAACACAAGCAAGTCGCAAGCTGTATCAACGTATAGCCTGCGCTGACCGAGCCCGCCCGCCACTCTCGCCTCCTTCATCCCCAATTAGGGCAAATTTGGCGCACGAATGGCTACGGGACATTGCATTTTCGTAATGTTTCAAAGGCTTGCTTCACGCCTACCGCCGCCGGGGAAGCCTAGATGGCAGGCTCCTCCGGGCCGGCGGAACGTTGCGCTGTGTGGCGTGCGGCTGCGGCACGCGCTTCAGCCTCGTGCCCTTCACCTGAGACCTGCACCGTCGGAACGGCAAACTCGATGCCGTTTTCCTTGAAGGCGTTGCGGATCATGGCCAGCGCGTTGCGCCGGATTACGAACTGCTCTCCCGGTTTCGTCATCATCGCAAGGCGGATAACGATGGCGAACTCGCCAAACTGCTCCACACCTTTCATCTTCAGCGTCTCGATGATGTGCGGACTGTAGTCGGGATTGTCCAGGAGCTGCTGTCCGATCTGCTTGATCACCTTCTTGGCCTTCACCAGATCGGTGTCATAGGTCACGTTCAAGGTGATCTTGTCGATCGTCCAGTCGCGGTTGAGGTTCTTGACCGCCCCGAGTTCGCCGAACGGCACCGTCGTCAGCGGCCCCCGATGATGCCGCAGCTTGACGGAACGCAGGCTGAAAGCCTCAACCACGCCCTTGTGGCTGCCACTCTCGATGTACTCCCCGACACGGAAGGCATCGTCCCACAGATAGAACATGCCGCTGATGACATCCTTCACGATGGTCTGCGCACCGAAGCCGACGGCAACGCCGACAACACCAGCACCTGCGATCAGAGGGGCAATCTGGACTCCAAGACCGGACAGCACCATGAGAACCGCGATAACGGCGATGATGACGGCTAGAATGTTGCGAAAGATCGGGAGCAAGGTCTGCAGACGCGCACGCCTGGCCTTCTCCTCGTCCGTGGCGGCTCCATCGATACGGGATTCGTCCAGCTTGCCGTTGATGTAGGCACGAGCTAGGTGCCAGAGCAGGTCGGCAGCAAGCAGAATGACGATCCCACCGATCGCGCCCCGCGCAATGCGATCGATCATCGTCTCCCCGGCTGCCATTCGATCCGCGGCGAGGCCAAGCATACGGCCAAACCAGAACGCTGCGGCGGCGATGATGATCGCCCGAACGCCGCGATCAAGGAGCACGGTGGCGATCCTGCGTTGCGCAAGCAACCCTGCCTCCGCCTGATGCAGAGAGCGAACCGCCAGCGTGGCAACCGTAAGCGCCCGTGGCAGCAGCACCGCATAGATACCAATCCACAGCAACAGATTGAAGCCCGTGACCCAGAGAAGCCAGAGCAATCCGAAATAGATCGTCAGCCCCCAAGACAGGGTGAGGCTGCGATGCTCCCCTTCCTCCACCGGGCGGGACCAGACGGCCTCGACGGCAATGGCAAGCAATCCAAGGCCGAGGATGTAACCAACGAAGTAGCGGGCGCCTTCCGAAAAGCCAAGCGGGACCAGGAGCTGGATCGCCGCCCAGCCGAAGGCGAAATAAATGACGAAGAGGGCACAGCGGCGAAACCAGAACAAGGCCTTAGCCCGCGACACCTGGCGCTCGCCATCCGCCCGTGGCAGGGTCACAAGTGCGACCAGCAGCCGCCCCAAGGCGACAGCGACGCGAGCGACGATCAGCGCAATTGCGATCGCGATCGCCATGGACCGCGTAATCGGCGGCCAGTTGAAGGCAAGCAAGGGCACCAGCGTGGCCGCTGCGAACACCACTGCCGGCACTATGCGATAGAAGAGATTTGCCGTCGCGTGGTGCGCAACCGTCATCACCTCGTCGTCGCTCTGACGAACTCGCGGCTTCGGGACGACGATGCGAAACAGCAGCTCAGCCACCGCTCCGGCTAGAAACAGTACCAAGACCTCGGTCGTTATCAGCACCCAACCGGCCGGCGCGACCTCGCGCTCGACGATATCGGAGGCGGACGCCACCTCTTCGGGAATAGCCATTGCCGCATCGGAGACCATCTCGACATGACGGCGTGCATGATCGACGAGTTCGGACAATGCCGACACCTCTCCGGTTTCGGCCGGGGTGGTTGTCGGCTGAGGCTGAGCCCGCGTTTGCGTCGCCATCCACTCCTTCACTTGCGGCGTCTGCATCAAATCAAGAATCTGACGCACTTCAGCAGGCGGTTGAGCAGTGGTTGCCGCAGAAGGAGTTGAGGCAGGTGCCGTCTGGGCGGCGCCCGTACTTGCGACCCCAAGAAGGAACATCACCGATATCAGCAGATGCAATACACCACGCACACCAATTGCGAGAACCATCAACATTGCCCCCTAACGATCCCCCAACAATATATCGTGCTTTGTAAAAGAAAAGCCCGCGCATATGAGAGTGCGCGGGCCGGAAATAGTAACGGGTGGAGTGCCTTATCCCTTCGGCTTCTCGACGTGACCGCCGAAGCCAGCGCGCATCGCCGAAAGCACCTTGTTGGCGAACTCGTCATTGTCGCGCGATGAAAAGCGGCCATGAAGCGCGGCACTCAGCACCGGCGTCGGCACGCTTTCGTCTATCGCCGCCATGATCGTCCACCGACCCTCGCCGGAATCGGAGACGCGGCCAGCAAACTTGCCGAGGACGGGATCGGCGTGCAGTGCATCGGCAGTCAGATCGAGCAGCCACGACGTGATGACGCTGCCGCGGCGCCACACTTCGGCAACATCGGGCAGGTTGAAGTCATAGCGATAGTATTCGGGATGCGCCAAAGGTGCTGTTTCTGCGTCCACCTCATGGGTGGCCGCACCGACATTCGCATGCTTCAGGATGTTCAGCCCTTCAGCATAGGCGGCCATCAGACCGTACTCGATACCATTGTGAACCATCTTGACGAAGTGTCCGGCGCCGTGCGGGCCGCAATGAAGGTAGCCCAGCTCGGCCGTGCTCTCCGGGCGCGCGCTGCGACCGGCGGAAGGAGCGACATCACCCTGGCCCGGCGCCAGAGACGCAAAGATCGGGGACAGCGATTGCACGATCCCCTTCTCGCCACCGATCATCAGGCAATAGCCACGCTCGAGGCCGAAGACCCCTCCGCTGGTGCCGACATCGACATAGTGGATCCCTTTGGTGATGAGCTCCGCCCCACGCCGGATATCGTCGTGATAGTATGAGTTGCCGCCATCGATGATGATGTCATCGTCATGCAGCAGCGGCAGAAGCTGGGCAATAACCTTGTCGGTGATGGCCGCCGGCAGCATCAGCCAGACGGCGCGCGGTCGCGACAGCTTCGAGACGAACTCCTCGAGGGAGGCGCTGCCGACCGCACCCTTGCCAACGAGATCGGCAACGCTTTCCGGCTTGGCGTCGTAAACGACGCATTCATGGCCATCGCGCATCAATCGCTGGACCATGTAGTTGCCCATACGGCCCAAACCCACCATGCCAAGCTGCATCTGAAATCTCCTGGAAATTAAATCGATATAATTCCGGAAACTAGCATTCGCATTGCTGCAAGCAAGTGAAGTGTGCGTCACATCTGCATTGCAGCAGCAGCACAGCACGCAACAGAGTAAAAGGAGAAGTGCGATCCACGGCAACCGATGGATGTTTACGATCCTGGGTGCCTACAAACGTAGGTGGGCACCGTGTGTCCAGGCCCACGAGCCTGGTCAGGGACAGCTCCCTTTGGATCGAGTATGGCCCCAGGGATTGTGGTTCCTGTCGAGAGGCGCAGATCGCACCAGATATATAAGGCTGAATTCCTTGGTGCGCCAGAGGGCCCGGTAGACCGTGCCTATTTAATTGAGTTCGGCCGACGCCCTGCCGTTCAGCTTGTCGGTTATGCCGCGGATTCTGCTCGTGACTTCACCGAGTGCCGCAGCAAGGCTCTCTTCGGTCCGCGCATTTGCAGTCAGGACGGTGTCGCGGGTATTGCGCAGTGTCTCCAACTCGGATTCGAGATCAGCGACGCGGCGACTGAGTTCCGAGATCTCGTCCATGACCATGATCCCCGCCATGACGGTAATCCTGAGGTCGCCGATTTCACCGAACTGGCCCTTGAGATGGCCGACATAGTTGTCAAAGCGCGTCGCAAGGTCCGTCAGATGTCCCTCCTGACCTTCCTCGCAGGCCATGCGATAGGCCTTGCCGTCGATCGTTACCGTTACCTGCGCCATGTGTCGCGCCTTTCTATCGGTCCAGAACCGCGCGGATCGTCTCCATGGCCGTCACCAGCCGACGCGAGACCTCGCGGTTGACTTCCTCGAGGCGGTTCGCACGAAACTCCGCCTGGTCGAGTTCCTGTGCAAGCTTCGAGCGGTCGGCGTGAATGCGGCGAACCTCGCCTTCGACTTCGCCCTGCTCACGCTGATGCTCGATACGCATATCGACGGCGTTCTCGAGACCAGCGATGGCTTGCCTAAGCTCGTTGAGTGCTGCTTCCATGATTTTGCCTGTAGGCGTCATGTATTCTCCGGTTCCCGCACAAGACCCGCGAATCGGCGCCCTAGACCGATCCAGTATTTTCAAAAAGATACGCACCTCGCCAACGGCACGTCAATAAAGGCGGCATGGCCGCTGCCGTCCTATCCTGTGGATGACGAAAATCAACTGCCGCCGCACGCGGCATTCAACTTTTGTAAAAATTGATGGTCATATGTCTAAAATCGATTGGAGACGCCTCCAGAGGGCCTTCCGTTTGTTGACTTGGCCGTTCCAACTGCTATGTGTCACCCCGCTCTCATTGATGGTCTCCACAGGCTTGAGGCCATCCCCCGACACCCGGAACCCGTGGAATAGCCATGACCTCTCCTGAACAAAACGACCGGATGGCAAATGCGATCCGTTTCCTCGCCATGGATGCAGTCGAAAAGGCGAATTCCGGACACCCCGGCATGCCGATGGGCATGGCCGATGTAGCGACCATTCTCTTTACAAAATATCTGCGCTTCGACCCTAAGAAGCCGCAATGGCCGAACCGCGACCGCTTCGTTCTGTCCGCCGGCCACGGCTCGATGCTGCTCTATTCGCTGCTCTATTTGACCGGCTACCCCGACATGACAGTCGAGGACCTGAAGCAGTTCCGCCAGCTCGGTTCGAAGACCGCCGGCCATCCGGAATACGGCCACGCGACCGGCATCGAAACGACGACCGGCCCGCTCGGCCAGGGCATTGCAAATGCCGTCGGCATGGCGATCGCCGAACGCAAGCTGCGCGACGAGTTCGGCTCCGAGCTCCAGGACCATTACACCTATGCCATCTGCGGCGACGGCTGCCTGATGGAAGGCATCAGCCATGAGGCGATCGCGCTTGCCGGCCACCTGAAGCTGAACAAGCTCGTTCTCTTCTGGGACAACAACTCGATCACCATCGACGGCGCCGTTTCCCTGTCGGACTCGACTGACCAGGTCGCCCGCTTCAAGGCCGTTCACTGGAACACGATCGAGATCGACGGTCACGACCAGGCTGCTATTGCCGCCGCGATTGAAGCCGCCCACAAATCTGACCGCCCGACCTTCATCGCCTGCAAGACGATCATCGGCTTCGGCGCTCCGAACAAGCAGGGCACCCACAAGGTTCACGGCAACCCGCTCGGCGCTGAAGAAATCGCGGCAACCCGCAAGGCGCTGAATTGGGAATACGAGCCCTTCGTCGTTCCTTCGGACGTTCTCGATGCGTGGCGTGCAGCCGGCAGCCGCTCTGTCGACCTCGTCAAGACATGGGAAGACGGCCTGGCTAAGTCGACACACAAGGCCGAGTTCAGCCGTCGCTTTGCCGGTGACCTGCCGGAAGGCTTCGACGCAGCCATCAGCGCCTACAAGAAGAAGCTCGTCGAAACCAAGCCTGTCATCGCTACCCGCAAGGCTTCGGAAGACGCGCTCGAAGTCATCAACGGCTTCCTGCCGGAAACCCTTGGCGGTTCCGCTGACCTGACGCCATCGAACAACACCAAGACCAGCCAGATGCATTCGATCACGCCGACGGATTTCGCCGGTCGCTACATGCACTGGGGCATCCGCGAGCACGGCATGGCGTCGGCCATGAACGGGATCGCCCTGCATGGCGGTCTTCTTCCTTATGGCGGCGGCTTCCTGATCTTCTCGGATTATTGCCGCCCGCCGATCCGCCTGGCCGCCCTCATGGGCATCCGCGTTGTCCACGTCCTGACGCACGACTCGATCGGCGTCGGTGAAGACGGCCCGACGCACCAGCCGGTCGAACAGATCGCCGGCCTGCGTGCCGTCCCGAACCTGCGTGTCTTCCGCCCGGCCGACCCGACTGAAACGGCCGAATGCTGGCAGATCGCCGTCAAGTCGAAGACCCACCCGTCCGCGCTCGCGCTGACCCGCCAGAACCTGACGCCAGTGCGTACCGAGTACAGCGAAAAGAACCTTTGCGAGCTCGGCGCCTACACGCTCGCAGGCAAAGCCGATGCCAAGGTGACGATCTTCGCTTCGGGCTCCGAAGTCGAACTCGCCGTGGCGGCTCGCGCAACGCTGGAGGCCAAGGGCGTCAGCGTTCGTGTCGTCTCGGTTCCCTGCACGGAGCTGTTCTTCGATCAGCCGGATGCCTACCGCAAGGACGTCATCGGCAACTCGCCGGTCAAGATCGCCGTCGAAGCCGCCGTTCGCGAAGGCTGGGATGCGTTCATCGGTCCTGAGGGTACCTTTGTCGGCATGAAGGGCTTTGGCGCCTCCGGTCCGGCGAAGGAAGTCTTCAAGCATTTCGGCATCACCGCGGACGCCGTGGTCGCTGCCGCAGAAGCAAAGCTGTAAGAGAGCGCATCAGCGCTCTCCAACTCAATCCGCAAGCCCCATCTCTAGGGAGTGAATGCACATGACTGTAAAGGTTGCCATCAACGGCTTCGGCCGCATCGGCCGCAATGTTCTCCGCGCGATCGTCGAATCCGGCCGCACCGACATCGAAGTCGTCGCGATCAACGATCTCGGCCCGGTCGAGACCAACGCCCACCTGCTGCGCTACGACTCCATCCACGGCAAGTTCCCGGCCGAGGTTAAGGTCGAAGGCGACACGATCACCGTTGGCGGCGGCAAGCCGATCAAGGTGACCGCGATCAAGGATCCGGCGACCCTGCCGCACAAGGAACTCGGCGTCGACATCGCGATGGAATGCACCGGCATCTTCACCGCTCGCGACAAGGCTGCCGCCCACCTGACGGCCGGCGCCAAGCGCGTCATCGTCTCGGCTCCTGCCGATGGCGCCGACCTGACCGTCGTTTTCGGCGTCAACCACGACCAGCTCACCAAGGAGCATCTGGTCATCTCCAACGCATCCTGCACGACGAACTGCCTCGTGCCGGTTGTGAAGGTTCTCGATGACGCCGTCGGCATCGACCACGGCTTCATGACCACGATCCACTCCTACACCGGCGACCAGCCGACCCTCGACACCATGCACAAGGACCTGTACCGCGCCCGCGCTGCAGCCCTGTCCATGATCCCGACGTCGACGGGCGCCGCCAAGGCCGTCGGCCTGGTTCTGCCGCACCTGAAGGGCAAGCTCGACGGTACGTCGATCCGCGTTCCGACCCCGAACGTCTCGGTCGTCGACTTCAAGTTCGTTGCCAAGAAGGCCACCACCGTCGGCGAAATCAACGAAGCGATCAAGGCTGCCGCAAACGGCAAGCTGAAGGGCATCCTCGGCTACACCGACGAGCCGCTGGTTTCCCGCGACTTCAACCACGACAGCCACTCGTCGATCTTCGCCACCGACCAGACCAAGGTCATGGAAGGCAACTTCGTGCGCGTCCTGTCCTGGTATGACAACGAGTGGGGCTTCTCCAGCCGCATGTCCGACACGGCCGTTGCCTTCGCAAAGCTCATCTAAGAGCGTCGCGCCACAATCTTCGAAAGCGGCTCGGGCAACCGGGCCGCTTTTCCTTTGGCGCCGAGCTGGCTAGCGTCGCGGCCGGCAGAAAGTGCCGTCATGGGACCTCGCTAGATAAGACTGGTGCCGCGTCATCAATAGCCGTACTGTCGATGGACGGCAGACCGCACAGAAGCGAAAGAGAATTTGATGGACTACTTCACGATCGAGATCGGCGGACAAGCAATCGCAAGTTTTCGCTCCGAGAATGCCGATGATGCCAAGCACTTCTTCGAGGCCGAGGATTTCCGCGAGGATCTGACGGTACTGCAATCGCAGGGCAAGCCGGTCTGGGACGGGATCGCCGCGCTCACACTGCGCAAGGCAACTGGCGAAGAGGCGAGTGAGGTCGAACACGCCTACGAGTTCGACGACGATCCGGAACGTACGATCGACGATGAGTTCGTTGTCTTTCTGATCCCGATTTCCGACGTCGCCGATGGCGAGGATGAAGAAGACGACAACGCCTGAGCACGCACGTCGCACCCGGGCGATGTCAACTGGCTCAACCAGCATTCGCTGATTGAGAGGAAAAGCGCGACACGGGGGTTTCTGCCCTGCTATCGCCCGATTTGCTCATACACTCGATTTCATGCTCTTTCGTGAGCATCCATCCCGGCTTTGCCATCCGACAGGCCAAGACAGCAGCATGAAGCCGCAAAACCGCTTGGGTTTGACCGCAAGGCCTACCCTTCCGACGTGTTTTGCCGTTTACTCATACGAGCTAGGAATGATCACGAAAGGGCGACAGGGAATGGGCTGCGGGACCGGGGGCGGTCTGCGTTAGATTGCGGGTAAGGGGACAGGCATGGAAGCGTTCTATATCGTCGTACTCGTATCGACGACGCTCGTGCTTCTTGCTGCATTTTCAAGCCTGCTAGCCTTCCGTTTCGGCGCTCCCCTCCTCCTTTTGTTCCTGGCGATCGGCCTGCTTGCAGGAACGGATGGCCTCGGGATCGAGTTCACCAACAACTACCTAGCCTACATCCTCGGTTCGATTGCGCTGGCAATCATCCTTTTTGACTCCGGCTTCGGAACGCCAGTGCAAGCCTTCAAGCTTGCCGCCGTACCCTCGATAACGCTTGCATCGGTCGGCGTCCTTATGACGGCGGCACTCATTGGCGTTGCGGCCATGTGGCTACTGAGCTTCACCTGGCTGGAAGGCCTACTGCTCGGCTCCATCGTTGCCTCGACCGACGCCGCCGCCGTCTTCTTCCTGCTTCGCATCGGCGGCATCAACATTCGCGACAAGGTGCGCTCGACGCTGGAAGTAGAATCGGGAACCAACGACCCGATGGCGATCTTCCTGACCATCGCTCTCGTCGAGATTCTCGCCAGCGGCGAGCGCTACCACGGCATCGACATCAGCATGCTGGCCATGTTCGTGCAGCAGATGGGCCTCGGCGTGATCCTCGGTCTGCTTGGCGGCATGATGATCGTTCTGATCGTGAGCAAGCTGGAAACCGACCGCGGCCTCACGCCGATCTTCGTGTTGGCGCTTGCACTGCTCGTCTTTTCGGCCACCGGCGCGGTCGGAGGCAGCGGCTTCCTCGCCGTCTATGTCGCCGGCATCTACGCAGGCAATCGCAAGCTGCAGGGCTATGCTTCGATCAAACGTTTCCAGGACGGCATGACCTGGCTTGCCCAGATCATCATGTTCTTGGTCCTCGGGCTCCTTGCGACACCATCGCAGTTTCCCGCGATCGCCATTCCTGCCGTGCTGCTCGCCCTATTCCTGATCTTCATTGCCCGCCCGCTCGCCATCTGGCTCTCGCTGCTGCCCTATGACTACACACAGCAGGAGATCGGCTTTGTCGCCTGGGTCGGCCTTCGCGGAGCCGTCTCGATCCTGCTCGCGATCATGCCCATTCTCGGCGGATTGGAAAATGGCCAGGTCTACTTCAACTGCGCCTTCATCATCGTGCTCGTCTCGCTTCTCGTACAGGGATGGACGATCAAGCCGGTCGCCAAGAAACTCGGGCTCATCATTCCGCCACGGATGGGCGCCGTCGACAAGGTGGAGGTGGATCTGCCGGGCGCGGCGAACCACGAGCTTCTGTCCTATCGTGTGATCAAGGACAGTCCCGTACTGCGTGGCGAGCGGATCCCGCGCTGGGCAACACCGTCATTGGTCATCCGCGATGGCAAGTCGATGCGCTATCAATATGCCGGCAGGCTGCGCGAGAACGACCTCGTTTATCTCTTCGTCGTCCCGTCCTATTCGCGGCTTCTCGACAAGCTCTTTGCCAGCCGTGCTCCTGTCGAGGAAGACGATGCCGATTTCTTTGGCGCCTTTGCGCTATCGCCGGCCCGACCGGCCGCCGATCTCGACGCCGCCTATGGTCCGGGCCTGCTGAATGAATCCGAGAAAGGGCTGACGATCGCCGAACTGATGAAGCATCGTTTGGGCGGCAAGGCGGACTATGCCGACCGTGTACGCCTCGGCTCCATCATTCTCATCGTCCGCGACCTCGACGACCAGGATCACATCACATCCGTCGGCATGTCGCTGGAGGCTCTCGAGCCCGCTACAGCCCTGCCGATCTTCCTCAATCTGCACGATATCATCGACCGCATCCGCGACCGTCTCAAGGGCCGCAGGAAGCGGGAAGCAGCCGCCGCGGCAACGTCCGGCAAGGGCGATGAAAACCCGCAATGACCTGCTTGCGTCTGCGGTCATCCTTGCTATGGTCCCCGCATCTTTGGGCAATAACGAACGGACTTTTCCATGCCTTCCTTCAAGACCCTCGACGACCTCAACGATATTGCCGGCAAGCGCGTCCTCGTTCGCGTTGACCTCAATGTTCCGGTCAAAGACGGCAAAGTGACCGACACCACCCGCATCGAGCGCGTTGCCCCAACCATCCTGGAACTCTCGAAGAAGGGTGCCAAGGTCATCCTGCTCGCGCATTTCGGTCGCCCGAAGGACGGCCCGTCACCGGATCTCTCGCTGTCTCTGATCGCCCCGTCCGTCGAGGAGGTGCTTGACCACCCTGTTTCGACCGCAAGTGACGTCATCGGCGAAGCTGCGGCCACCGCAGTTGCATCGATGAAAAACGGCGACATCCTGCTTCTCGAGAACACCCGCTTCCACAAGGGCGAGGAAAAGAACGACCCTGACTTCGTCAAGGCGCTGGCCGCGAACGGCGATATCTATGTCAACGACGCCTTCTCTGCCGCTCACCGCGCACACGCTTCGACGGAAGGCCTCGCGCGCCATCTTCCTGCCCACGCCGGTCGCACCATGCAGGCAGAACTTGAGGCGCTGGAGAGCGGCCTCGGCAATCCGGCCCGCCCGGTCGTCGCCATCGTCGGCGGCGCCAAGGTCTCGACCAAGATCGACCTGCTGATGAACCTGGTGAAGAAGGTCGATGCGCTGGTGATTGGCGGCGGCATGGCAAACACCTTCATTGCCGCACGTGGCACGAATGTCGGCAAGTCGCTCTGCGAGCATGATCTTGCGGATACCGCGAAGCAGATCATGATCGAGGCGGCAACAGCCGGTTGCGCCATCATTCTGCCGGAGGACGGCGTCGTCGCCCGCGAATTCAAGGCGAACGCCGCCAACGAGACCGTGGCGATCGATGCAATCCCCAGCGACGCGATGGTACTCGACGTTGGCCCGAAGTCTGTCGAGGCGATCAAGGCCTGGATCGAACGTGCGAACACGCTCGTCTGGAACGGCCCGCTCGGCGCCTTCGAGATCGAACCTTTCGACAAGGCAACAGTCGCTGCGGCGAAATTCGCCGCCGAGCGCACCAAGGCTGGCAAGCTTACGTCTGTCGCCGGCGGCGGCGACACAGTCTCGGCGCTGAACCATGCCGGCGTGGCCGACGATTTCAGCTATGTATCGACGGCTGGCGGCGCCTTCCTTGAGTGGATGGAAGGCAAAGTCCTTCCCGGCGTCGCTGTCCTCAACAAGGACAAATGATTCGGCCAACCGAATTCAACAAATTTTACATGTAGATAGACCGCGGCGCGCAAGCGTCGCGGTCTTTTGCTCGCAACGAGTACAAAAGTTCAAACTTTCAAACGATTAAAAAAAATTCAAACGTTTCAAAGAATTTTGCTGCCGTTTTCCCGCCCATAAACTTCTGTTATCCGCGACCTATATTCACCGGTTGACGATTTTTCTTTGCTGTGGAGAGAACGATATGAGCGAACGTTTGGAAGACATTGCCGTGCGTATGGTAGCTGGTGGCCGCGGGCTGCTTGCAGCAGATGAATCGACAGCCACGATCGGTAAGCGGTTCGATACGATCGGACTTGAATCGACGGAAACGAGCCGTCGCGACTACCGCGAAATGCTGTTCCGCACGGACGATGCGATGCGTCAATATATTTCCGGCGTGATCCTCTACGAAGAAACCCTCCACCAGAAGGCAGCAGACGGCACGCCTTTCGTCGACATAATCCGCGCTGCCGACAGCATTCCGGGCATCAAGGTCGATATCGGCGCCAAGCCGATGGCGGCCTATCCCGGCGAAACCATCACGGAAGGTCTCGACGGTCTCGCGGATCGCCTGGCCAAGTATCACGAAGCGGGTGCCCGCTTCGCCAAGTGGCGCGGCGTCATCGCGATCTCCTCCACCCTGCCCACCTGGGGCTCCATGAAGGCCAACGCCCATGCGCTCGCCCGGTATGCAGCGCTTTGCCAGCAGGCGAACATTGTTCCGATCGTCGAGCCCGAATGCCTGATGGACGGCAAGCCGGGTGACCACAACATCGACCGCTGCGCCGAGGTGACGGAATGGACGCTGCGCACCGTCTTCGAAGAACTGGCCGATGCCCGCGTCAGCCTCGAAGGCATGATCCTCAAGCCGAACATGGTCATCGACGGCAAGAACGCCCGCAAGGCTTCGGTGGCTGAAGTCGCCGAGCGCACCGTCGAGGTGCTGAAGCGCACCGTTCCGTCAGCCGTGCCCGGCATCGCCTTCCTCTCCGGCGGGCAATCCAGCGAAGAAGCGACTGCGCATCTTTCCGCTATCAACTCCGGCTATGACCTGCCGTGGGCTGTCACCTTCTCCTACGGCCGCGCACTTCAGGACACCGCTCTGAAGGCTTGGGGTGGCAAGCCGGAAAACGTCGCCGCAGGTCAGCGTGCCTTTGCCCATCGCGCCGAGATGAACAGCCTCGCCGCCAAGGGGAGCTGGAAGAAGGATCTGGAGAAGGCGGCTTAAGCCTAATTCCAAGGATGCAGAGAAAAAACCGGTCGCTGCGCGGCCGGTTTTTTCATTGTGACGGCGACAACTTCTTGCTTCTGCGGCCGACCGATCGTCGGTAGAGATCATGACGTCAGCCAGTTCGGAGCAGTCATGAGAACCGTTGCCTTCACGACCGTCGATGTCTTCACCTCCACCCGCTTCGAAGGCAACCCATTGGCCGTGATAACGGATGCACGTGGGCTGAGCGATACCGACATGCAGAACATCGCGGCCGAGTTCGGCTATTCGGAGGTTACCTTCGTGCTTCCGCCGGAGGATCCAGCCAACACCGCCCACGTCCGCATCTTCACACCGACGATGGAGGTCCCGTTTGCAGGGCATCCGAACGTCGGAACGGCCTATGTCCTCGGCAAACAGTCACAGGTGTTCGGTCGGCCGGTCGGCGATCAGCTACGCTTCGAGGAGAAAGCGGGCCTGGTGGAAGTCAAATTGCAGCGTGAAGCAGATGAGGTGCTGTCGGCATCCATTCGTGCGCCGAAGCCTCTGAGCATCGGCAACGCGATATCCGAGCAGACCGTTGCCCGCTGCATCGCCATCAAACCGCAGGAGATCCGTGTAGCCAAGCATCAGCCGGTCGTCGCATCGGTGGGTTTGAGCTTCGTTGTTGCCGAACTCGCAGATCTCGCGGCGCTCAGTCGCGCGCGGCCGAACCTTGCATACTTTCAGGACGCTGCCGGCCCGACAGCCGAAGGCAACCACGACTTCTCGCTTTTCGTTTACGTCCGCTCGCCGGAGAAACCATGGGCGATCCGTGCGCGGATGTTTGCGCCGCTCGACAACGTGACGGAAGACCCCGCGACCGGCAGCGCATCTGCAGCTCTTGGCGCTTATCTCGTCTCCCTCGAACCCGAGACGGACATGGACGTCTCGCTGACCATCGAGCAAGGCGTGGAGATGGGACGCCGCAGCATCATCGGTATCGATGTTGTCAAGAAGGGCGGTATCGTTTCCGACGTGACAATCTCGGGCGCCTGCGCGCCGGTCATGCGCGGCGAAGTCGCGTACTAAACGAACAGGTCGCGCCCGACCAGCGCCAACGCCCAGATCGCAAAAGCGATCAGCGCGATCTTCCAGAAATCCATACGTCGACGCAAACCGGGAACACCCAGCGGTTTGATCACCTGAATCGCCATCGCCAGAATGAGCAGTAGGGCGATCAGCTTCGTCATGTCTTTATTTTTCCATCTCTTTGGAATGTCACAGGACGGACATTTTTTCGCGTCACGACTGCATTTATTCATGCCGTAAAGGCATTTGGGGGCACAATCAATCTTCTCGAGGCTAGGCGACACTGCGTGCCGCCATATGTCCTTTGACATTCAACGCATAGAGTCTGGCTATATGAAAAGAAATCTGCTTTCCGTCGCCTCGCTTCTCTTCGGGACGCTCTTTCTCTTCATGGGCAACGGGTTGCAGGGTATTCTGCTTCCGGTGCGCGGCAATCTGGAAGGCTACGCGACCACGACCCTCGGCCTGCTTGGGACGTCATGGGCCGCCGGCTTCGTCATCGGCTGCCTCGTTGCCCCGAAACTGGTGCGCCGCGTCGGCCACGTCCGCGCCTTTTCCGGCTTCATTGCGATTATCGCAATCATCGCTCTTGTGAGCGGCATCATCATCCATCCGGTCTGGTGGGTGCTGTTACGCGCCGTCACCGGCTTTGCGACCGCCGGCACCTCGATGATTATCGAGAGTTGGCTGAACGAGCGCGCCACGAACGAGAGCCGAGGCGCGATCTTCTCGCTTTACATCGCCATCACGCTCTTCGGCGTCGTGGCGGGCCAGATGATGATCCCTCTCGAGGATGTCCGCACGCCTGTTCTCTTCATGATCTGCGGCATCTTCTACTGCATCGCGATGTTGCCGACGACGCTCTCGACCGCAGCCTCGCCGCAGCCGCTGAAAGCCGTGAAGCTCGATCTCCCGGCCCTCTACCGCAACTCCCCGGTGTCCTGCCTCGGCATTCTCCTCGTCGGCATCGCCAACGGCGCCTACGGAACGCTCGGCGCTGTCTTTGGCGCAGGCTCCGGCCTGTCCGATACCAGCATCGCCATCATGATGAGCGCCACCATTTTTGCCGGCGCTCTGATGCAGTTGCCGGCAGGGCGGCTTTCCGACCGCATTGACCGGCGCCATGTCCTTGCGGCCATGTCGGCCATCGCAGCTTTCGCAGGCCTGCTGCTCGCCGTCCTGCATCCGTCATCGCCGGTTTTCATCATCGGACTTGTTGTGCTCTACGGCGCCGTTGCCAACACGCTCTATCCGATCGCTGTTGCCCACGCCAACGACTTTGCCTCGTCGGAGGACTTCGTGAAGGTGTCCGGCGGCTTGCTGCTGCTCTACGGCATCGGCACCATCATTGGTCCGACCATCGGCGGCCCCGTTATGGCGATGATCAACCCGCATGCCCTCTTCCTCGTTACGGCGGTGGCCCATGTTCTGATCACCGCCTATGCGATCATTCGCAGCCGTATGCGCCCTGCCGTTCCTGTCGGCGACCGTGATGCCTTTACCACCATCCCGACGGCCACCTCGCAGACACTGACGCCCGAAAGCATGTCGCTTGCCGACCGCGGGGGCGGCAAGACTCCCGAAACCGGTGATCCTGCCCTAAAATATAACTGAGGCTGACAAGGGAGGATTGCTCATGAGCTTCATCGACGACGACCGGCCGCAGAAGAAAGTTGCGCATGAGATCGGGGCCGATCTCTCCACCCTCTCGGTCGACGAGCTAAAGGCGCGCATAGATCTGCTCAAGGCCGAGATTACGAGACTTGAGGCGGAAGCGGCCAGCAAGACGTCCACAAGATCAGCTGCGGAAAGCCTCTTCCGCTCCTGATTTGTTACTCGCCGAAGCTGCAAATCCCGGCGGCGAGAAGCACTAAACCGGCACAGGTTTAAGCGGCCATTAAGCTTTATAAGGTATTACTGTACTCATCCAGATCTTCTCTGGATCTCAGACAGTTTTCCATGCGGTGAATTGGTCTGATTTTTCTCCCTGTTTTACCTTGAGAGCCGCTTTTGCGGCTCTTCTTTTTTCATTGCGCTGGGGACCATTTCCATGAAACTGTGGAAGTTAACCCTTTCTTAAGAAACGCCTTGCGCAATTCGGCTAAAGCTACCATCTTAAAAGCATAAAGGACGGCTGAAGAAACTTTTTCCCTTCGGCTGGCGTTACCTGACCATAAGTAGATGCGTGCAACAGGGACTATTTAAATGTCAGAGCTTGGATTGAACACAATCAGTTTTGCAGGTCGCGCTGCCGCATCCTCGCAGTTCAAAGCACTGTACTCGGAAGGCATGTCGCTGGTTGAAGAAACCGCCGCCTACCTCGACGGTCAAGGCCGTGCGGCCTCGAAGGTTCTGCCGCGCATGGCGTCCGTTCTTTACGCGGCGGAGTCGATGCGCCTGACAACACGCCTCATGCAGATGGCGTCCTGGCTGCTGCTGCAGCGCGCCGTCAACAATGGCGAGATGTCGCGCGATCAGGTGCTCGCCGAGAAGAACAAGGTTCGTCTCGACGGCTTTAACGTCGACCGCAACGCGCCAGGCTGGGGCGATCTGCCGGAGTCCTTCCGTGACCTGATCGAACGCTCGCTGCGCCTGCAGAACCGCGTTGCCCTGCTCGATCGCGAAATCTATCGTCCGGCCGAAGCGCCGATCGTGCCCGATAACCAGAACAGCGTTCAGGCTCAGCTGAGCTTGCTGCAGACGGCCTTCGGCAACAACTGAAGCACTTAATCGGAATTCGTGAAACCGGCTGCATCCGTGCAGCCGGTTTTTCGTTGTGCCCGCAAGCTTCCCCGGATGTCCGGAAAGTGCGTATCCCCTCGGGTAAATGCCGTCTTTTTGGCGACTGCACGTCGCACATATGAGTATTTTGCAATATAATGGCCTTGTCTATCTGCAGCAGGGGGGTGTCCGCCATGACCATTGGCCGGAACATGCTTGTGGGTGCGGCGTTTTTCGCTCTGGGTTATACGTCAGCATTGGCCCAACAGGTGACAGGTACGCTCGGCGCGCCCGGGGCGACGACGACAATCACCGGGAAGCAACTTCCACCGCCCCCTCCGGGCTTCGGCGGCTTGATCAGTGAAAAGGCGGACCAATCGCGGCCATGGTGGGCACCGCGCGTCGTGCCGCCGAAAGGCGCACCAAACGTCTTGCTGATCATGACGGACGACCAGGGTTTCGGCGCGCCGAGCACGTTTGGCGGCGTCATCCCGACGCCGGCGATGGATCGCATCGCCAGGGAGGGGCTGAGGTTCACCAATTTCCATTCCACCTCGCTGTGTTCGCCGACGCGGGCGGCCCTGATCACCGGGCGCAATCACCACTCGGTCGGCTTCGGCGTGGTGGGTGAGATCGCGACCGGATATCCCGGATACGACTCGATCATTCCAATCGAGAAAGGCACCATCGGCACGATCCTGAAGGAAAATGGCTATGCCACCTCATGGTTCGGCAAGAACCACAACACACCCTCCTATCAATCGAGCCAGGCAGGCCCCTTCAACCAGTGGCCGACCGGAATGGGCTTTGACTATTTCTACGGTTTCGTCGGCGGCGACGCCAGCCAATGGCAGCCGAACCTGTTCCGCAACACGACGCCGATCTACCCCTTCGAAGGCAAGCCCGCCTGGAACCTCGAGACCGCGATGGCCGACGAGGCGATCGGGTACATGAAGCAGCTGAAGGAGCTCGCACCCGGCAAGCCCTGGTTCGTCTACTACGTGCCTGGCGCCACGCATGCGCCCCACCATCCGACGGCGGAATGGATCAAGAAGATCAGCGACATGCACCTCTTCGACGAGGGCTGGAACAAGGTGCGTGAAACGATCTTCGCCAACCAGAAGAAGCTCGGCATAATGCCAGAAAACGCCAAGTTGACGCCTTGGCCGGACGGGCTGCCGAAATGGGACTCCCTGAGCTTCGAGGAAAGGAAACTCTTCACCCGGCAGGCAGATATCTATGGAGCCTATCTCGCCTATGCCGATCACGAAATCGGCCGCGTCATCCAGGCGGTGGAAGACCTCGGCGAACGCGACAACACGCTGATCATCTACATCGGCGGCGACAACGGCGCGAGCGCCGAAGGCATGATCAACGGCACGCCAAACGAGTTCACGACCTTCAATGGCATCCAGGTGCCGGTCAAGGATCAGTTCCTCTGGTATCCATTCTGGGGCTCCGAGCGGACCTTCCCGCACTACGCGGCTGCCTGGGCCTGGGCGATGGGCACGCCGTTCAAGTGGGTGAAGCAGGTGCCTTCGCATTTCGGCGGTACCGCGCAAGGCGTTGTCATGTCGTGGCCCGGCCATATCACGGATCAAGGTGGCATTCGTAGCCAGTTCCACCACGTCATCGACATCGTGCCAACGATCCTGGAAGCAGCCGGCATTCCCGCGCCCGATACAATCAACGGCATCCAGCAGCGCCCGATCGAAGGCGTCAGCATGGTCTACGCGTGGGACAAGGCGAATGCGACCGCGGCGAGCCGGCATGGCACTCAGTATTTCGAGATGCTCGGCAACCGCGCCATATACCACGATGGCTGGGTGGCGGCGACGACGCCTGCGACGCTGCCATGGGAGTTAAGTACCGCTACGCCGCCCGATGTCATCACCGGCTACAATTGGGAACTCTACAATACCGGAGAGGATCCAACCCAGGCAACCGACCTGGCGGCCCAGATGCCCGACAAGCTGAAGGAACTGCAGGACCTCTTCTATGCCGAGGCGAAGAAGTACAACGTTCTGCCGCTCGACAACTCGACGCTTGCCCGCTGGAATACACTGCGCCCGAACCTGACGGCGGGACGAACGGAGTTCACCTACTCCGGAGAGCTGAGCGGCGTGCCCGCAAGTGCAGCACCCAGCATCATGAACAAGTCGTACACCATCACCGCTGACGTCGATATTCCGGACGGGGGACGGCATGATCGTCACCGAGGGCGGACGCTTCGGTGGCTACGGTCTGTTCCTCAGCAAAGGCGATTTCGGCGTTGGGCATGGCAAGGTGGTGTTCCTTTACAACCTCCTGGATCTCAAGCGCACCACATGGGAAGGGCCTGAACTGGAAGCCGGCAAGCATAGGATCGTCTTCGACTTCAAGTCCGACGGGCCAGGTCTCGGCAAGGGCGGCACCGGTGTGTTGTCCGTGGACGGCAAGGAAGTGGCCAGGAATTCCATTGAGCACGGCATCCCCGTCACCTTCCCGGAGGATGAGACCTTCGACGTCGGCCTCGACACCCGCACCGGCGTCGCGCTGGTCGAGCATCGCTACGACCCGCCGTTCAGATTTACCGGCAAGATCGACAAGCTGACTTTCGAATTGAAGCCGGAGGCGAGCACAACGCCCTGAGATAGCTTGAGCGGTGCGAACAGTAGGCGTCGGCGACGAAAGGCAACGCGCAGTGACAATCAGGGTACTTGACCTCGCGGCTGCGGCCGAATTCGCAACAGGCGTTGCCTTGTTGGTCGTGCCGTCCTTTGTCGGGCAGGTGCTGCTTGGTGAGCCATTGGCGGGCGCTGCCATCCCCACGGCTCGCGTGGCTGGCATTGCGTTATGCGCCTTGGGTGTTAGCTGTTGGCGGAACTCGCCTCTACTTGGAATGTTGGCATACAGCACAGCAGTGGCTTTGTATCTTGCCTATCTCGGTGCAGCAGGCGGGTTCGCAGGGCCACTTTTGTGGCCGGCGGTAGGCCTGCACGTAGTCCTGTCGGCCTTGCTCTTGCGGCAATGGACCTGGACCTAGCGACATCGCCAAAGACCGAAATTATCGATGGGGTGCAGCCGGTCACAAAGGGATAGTCAGCCGCGTCTCGTGACGGCCGCGGTTGGCGTGAACCTGCCCTGGTGGATGTTGGAAATCGGCCTGGTGGCGTTTGCTACGCAATTCCACAAAAAAGCCCCGCCGAAGCGGGGCTTTTCGAATTCCACCAAGTGGGAGCGATTAGAGGCCGAGGCCGCCGAAACGCTTGTTGAACTTGGAAACACGACCGCCACGGTCCATGAGCTGCTGGTTGCCACCAGTCCATGCCGGGTGCGACTTGGAGTCGATTTCGAGGTTCATGACTGCGCCTTCAGAACCCCAGGTCGAGCGGGTTTCGTATTCGGTGCCGTCGGTCATGACTACCTTGATCGTGTGATAGTCGGGATGGATATCTGCCTTCATAACAATCTTCCTGCCATGCAACGTCCAATTTGACGCATATTCGTTGCGACAAGAGGACCGATTGAATAAATGAAGCCGCAGACGCAAAGGCTACGGCTTCCCATTAGGATGGGCTGCCTATACATGAAGGCCGGCAGGATAACAAGAGCCATAAGCCGCGGATCGGCGGTGTTGTAGGGGATCGGAGACGAATTGGCATACGCAGGACAAGCCGGGGAAAAGAAGTCGAGATCGCTGAAGCCGCTCGGTCGGCTGACACCCTATGTCGCGCGCTACCGCGGCATGGTCGCCGGTGCGCTCGCTTCGCTTGCGCTTGCCGCCGTAACCTCCCTCACGCTGCCCCTCGCCGTCCGTCGCATGATCGACCACGGCTTCACTGAGGCCGACGGCAGTTTCATCAACAGCTATTTCCTGATGCTGATGATCATGGCGATCGTGCTCGCCGTCGCGAGCGCCCTTCGCTACTACTTTGTGATCACACTTGGCGAGCGTGTGGTCGCCGACCTGCGCCGCGATGTTTTCAGTCACGTGACTCGGCTGTCGCCAGCCTTCTTCGACGTCAACCAGTCGGGCGAGATTGTCTCGCGCCTGACAGCGGACACGACGCAGATCAAGTCGGCGGTCGGCGCGACCGCTTCCGTCGCTCTCCGCAACCTCATCCTCTGCTTTGGCGCCATGGGTATGATGATCGTCACCTCGCCGAAACTCGCCGGCCTGGCCCTCGGCGCCATTCCCCTTGTTGTCTTTCCGCTCGTCGCCTTCGGTCGGTCGGTGCGAAAGCGGTCGCGCGCCGCCCAGGACACACTGGCGGATGCCTCCGCTTTTGCCAATGAAACGATCGCGGCTACCCGTACCGTTCAGGCCTTCGGCGGCGAGGATGCCGCCGGCGGCCACTATGGAGCCGCGGTCGAGACTGCTTTCCAAGCCGCCAGTGCGGCAATCCGCTCCCGCGCGCTTCTGACCGGCATTGCCATCACCCTGATCTTCGGCAGCGTCGTTGCCGTTCTCTGGGTGGGGGCGCACAATGTTCTGGCTGGCACGCTTTCGCCTGGAACGCTTGGTCAGTTCCTTCTCTACTCGGTCATCGCCGCCGGCTCGCTCGGCGCACTGTCCGAAGTCTGGGGCGAGCTTTCTCAGGCGGCAGGCGCAGCCGACCGGCTTACCGAATTGCTAGATGAGGTCTCCCCCATCGCGACGCCTGCCGCACCAATGGCACTTCCCGCGCCATCGCAAGGCCGCGTCCAGTTTTCAGACGTGCATTTTGCCTACCCCTCGCGACCGGAAAGATCCGCTCTGCATGGCCTGAGCTTCGATGTGGCTCCCGGCGAGACTGTCGCGATCGTTGGCCCCTCCGGAGCCGGCAAGAGCACGGTCTTCTCGCTGCTCCTCCGCTTCTATGATCCGCAGCTGGGCGCCGTGAAGGTCGACGGCATAGATGCCCGCAGCACCGATCCTCACGAACTGCGCAAGCGCCTCGCGATCGTACCACAGGATGTCACAATCTTTGCCGCGTCCATTCACGACAACATCGCCTTCGGCCGTCCCGAGGCAAGCCGCGAAGAGGTCCGCGCCGCCGCGAGCGCCGCACAGGCCGACGAATTTATTGCCCGGCTGGACCAGGGATATGACACACAGGTCGGCGAACGCGGCATCACGCTCTCAGGCGGGCAGCGCCAGCGTATTGCCATCGCGCGTGCCATCCTGAAGGATGCGCCGGTGCTACTCCTCGACGAAGCGACCTCGGCATTGGACGCCGAAAGCGAAACCCTTGTTCAAAAAGCCCTCGACGGCCTCATGACCGGCCGAACGACACTCGTCATCGCCCATCGTCTTGCGACTGTGCTGAAGGCCGACCGGATCCTCGTCGTGGATCAGGGGCGCATTGTTGAAGAGGGAACCCATCAGACCCTCATCAGGGATGGCGGAATATACGCCAAACTCGCCAAGCTGCAGTTCGAAACAGGCGCCGGAGACTTTCTCGCCGCCGTAAAGTGACAGACAAACTACACCTTCCTTCTATGCCGCGACTTTCCGACGGTTGCATCGGCGTGTAATCTTTGCGTGCATATTGACATAATACACGCAAAGATTACACTCGGTTTATGGATGCATCGCGCGTCGCCGCGCTTTGAGGGAGGCTCTGGTGAGTTTGATAAACTTTGCCGATATGTTGATCGTGCTCGTCGCCATCGCCGTCGTGATATCGATGCTGCTGTGCTACCGCTCGCTCCGGGAGGCCCGGGACTGGTCACTCACCGACGCGTTGTCCGAGGAAGTCGAGTTGACGAAAACCGACGCGGCAGGGACGCCCATTGATGCCGCAGGTGCGCCTCTCGCGGCAGGCCAACTCCCCATCACAATCACGATGATGAAGGCGAGTTCCAGCCGCTTCATCGCCCTTGTCGGAACCGTTGCGATACTGATGCTCTATGTCGGCTTCGGCCTTGCCTGCCTTTATCGTTTCGCAAGTGTCAACGAGATCCCCGACATGACCAAGGCCGCCAACTTCTTCTATTCCGGCCTGGTGCTTTTCGCGCCGTACCTGATCAACAAGTTCTCATCGGTGTTCTCGATCTTCAAGCCGTAGCAGTCGGCGCCGCGGGAGTATTCTTCTCTGGGCACCCGTCCACCGCGCCGGTTGCAGAGCCTGCAAATATCCCGATGGAATAGTTGCGTTTTTTGTTTTAGGCTGCGGTTGCAAATAGGACAACATCCTGATTCCGGGAGAAAAATCGATGTATAAGTTCGAAGTTTACAAGGACAAGGCTGGCGAGTTCCGTTTCCGTTTCAAGGCACCGAACGGCGAATCCATGTTTGGTTCCGAAGGCTATAAGGCCAAGGCATCGGCGCTGAGCGCCATCGAATCCATCAAGAAGAATTCTCCCGGCGCAGAAGTCGTCGACACGACGAAGGCTGAGGCCTGATCCAGGTCAGGCGGCGCCAAGGGCGCCGCCTCTACACTGCCCGACCGGCAACCCTGCCAGAAAAGATGCAGCCGCCGAGAAATGTTCCCTCGAGCGCATTGTAACCGTGCATTCCTCCACCACCAAAGCCGGTCACCTCGCCTGCGGCATAGAGCCCCGGCACAGGATCTCCATTGTGGCCGATAACTCGGGCGGATAGATCCGTCTCCAGACCACCGAGCGACTTTCGTGTCAGGACATGCAGCCGTATTGCGATCAATGGTCCCGCCTTGGGATCGAGCAGCGGATGTGGCTTGGCCGTCCGCATCAGGCGGTCCCCAAGGTAGCGACGAGCCCCGCGGATGGCGACGACCTGTGCATCCTTCGCAAATGCATTGCCGATCTCCCGGTCGCGCGCCTCGATCTGTGTTCTGAGGCGGCTTGCGTCCACACGTCTTTCGCCCGTCAACCCGTTCATGCCATCGACAAGCGCCTCCAGCGTATCGCGAACGATGAAATCCTCGCCCTTGTCCATGAACGCCTGAACAGGCCCTGGCGGCTCCTTGCCCAATCGCTTGAGAAGCAGGCTGAGATTCTTGCCCGTAATGTCAGGGTTCTGCTCGGAGCCGGAAAGAGCAAACTCCTTCTTGATGATTGCCTTTGTGAGGATGAACCAGCTGTAATGCGTGTCGCAGCTTACGTGATTCAGGATTCCGTTTATGCGTGAATCATGATTCACTTGGCCATGGAAGGGGGACCACCATGGGCAAGCCGCATCCAATTGAGTTGCGTGAGCGAGTGGTAGCG
>NZ_JAEUAT010000026.1 GCF_019511525.1 Rhizobium cauense
CCACTAAAGCCGTTTGCCGGCACCATCGGCGTAGCGCCCGCAGAGCCCGGCACCCATTCGGTTGTCCCGCCTCGCCGGGTCGGCGGCAATATGGACATCCGTGACCTGACGGCAGGCGTCACACTTTATCTGCCCGTTGAAGTCGAGGGCGGCCTATTCTCAATCGGCGATACTCACGCAGCCCAGGGTGATGGCGAGGTCTGCGGCACTGCAATCGAGAGCCAGATGAATGTGGAGGCAACGATTGAAGTCGTGAAGGACGCTCGCCTGCAAACGCCGCGTTTCACCACGACGGAGCCGGTCACGCGCCATCTCGATGGCGCCGGCTACGAAGTCACCACGGGAATCGGCCCCGACCTGATGACGGGAGCGCGCGAAAGCCTTATGCGCATGATCGACCTGCTGGCGGCCGAGCACGGTTTGAGCCCAGTAGACGCCTACATGCTCTGCTCGGTTTGCGGCGATCTGCGCATCAGCGAGATCGTTGACCAGCCGAACTGGGTCGTTTCGTTTTACTTCCCGAGGATTGTATTCGCGTGATGTCATCCGCCGCGTCTGTACCCGTTCTTTCTGTTCGAAGTCTCGCTGTCGATGCTCTGACACCCGAGGGACGCAAACCGGTGCTTCGGGACATTGGTTTCGATCTTGCCGCCGGAGAGACCTTGTGTATCGCGGGGGAGTCCGGCTCCGGCAAATCAGTCACGTCGCTCGCGATCATGGGACTGCTTCCCAAGGCATCGCTTCGCGTCGTGGCGGGCAACATCATTCTTGGAGAGCGAGATCTGCTGACGCTCTCCAACCGCGCGATGCGCAGCGTGCGTGGGGGCGATGTCGCCATGGTGTTTCAAGAGCCCATGACCTCGCTCAATCCGGTCATGTCCGTTGGAGCGCAGCTGACGGAGGCGATACGCGAGCACCAGGGCAGTGAACAGGCCGAGGCCGTTGCCTTGAGGATGCTTGATGCAGTGCAGATCACCGATCCAGCGCGTCGCCTTAAGCAGTTCCCACACGAATTGTCCGGCGGGATGCGCCAACGTGTCATGATTGCAATGGCACTCAGCTGCCGCCCCAAGGTGCTGATCGCGGACGAGCCGACGACCGCCCTCGACGTCACAGTTCAGGCGCAGATCCTGAAATTGATGCGGGAACTGAAGGCGGAGTTCGGCACTTCGATCATCCTGATCACACACGACATGGGCGTCGTTGCGGAAATGGCGGATCGGGTCATCATCATGCAGCACGGCCGTATCGTTGAGAACGGTCAGTCGGCTGCAATCTTCAATACGCCCAGGCAAGCATATACGCAGCAGCTACTGGCTGCCGTCCCCCGTCTCGGCGCAATGACGGGAACGGATGGGCCGCCCCGCGTGACGCCGAGGTCGGGCAAGACACAGCAACCCGACGGCGAGCCGATCATGGCCGTGCGCGGTCTGAACGTCAGCTATGGCAACCCAGGAAGCCGTTTCCTCAAGAGCACACCGCCCGTCCAGGCTGTCAGCGATGTTTCATTCGACATTCGCCCCGGCGAGACACTCGGCCTCGTCGGAGAGAGTGGATCGGGCAAATCCACGACGGGCAAAGCCGTGCTCGGTCTCATTCCCTTCACCGGCGACGTTGTCATCGAGGGTCGCAACGTCGCTGGACGCAGTCAGCGTGACATGCAGCCGGTCCGGCGAGCAGCCCAGATGATTTTTCAGGACCCCTATGCATCACTCGATCCGCGCATGGCGGTGGGCGCAGCGGTCGCCGAACCTATGGTAATCCACGGGATCGGCAACAAAACCGACCGCCAGGAACGCGTTGCGGAACTGTTGCGCCGTGTGGGGCTTACTCCAGACGCGGCGACACGCTATCCACACGAATTCTCCGGCGGCCAGCGCCAACGTATCTGCATTGCCCGGGCGCTCGCTCTCGAGCCACGCATTATCATCGCAGATGAAAGCGTCGCAGCACTCGATGTATCGGTGCGCGCTCGGGTTCTGGATCTCCTTCTCGAGCTTCAGGAGACTTACGGTCTCGCTTACCTCTTCATTTCGCATGACATGGCCGTCGTTGAGCGCATGTGCCATAAGGTTGCTGTCATGCGGTCCGGGAAAATCGTGGAAGCAGGATCAAGGCGCGACATTTTCGAGAACCCACAGAACCCCTATACCCAGACCCTGATGGATGCTGTTCCCACGCTTCCGCCTGCTCCTGTGAGGGCGAGCGCCTAGCGACAAGTAAACCGGCAACAAAAACCATGATCATCCTCGGAGCACGGTTTCCGTCGGTTGATGAGGGCACTTCTGCGGCTCTTCGTGTTGCATTTGGCTCGGCAAAGCACTATCCAGCCGGGCGCGCCCCTAATATGGAGAAACAAACTCATATTTTGGTGTCGCGGCCGGGCGCTTTGCGCATACCCCCTTTTCGTTTCGAGTGTTTGAAATGCTGCGTCGTTTTTTCTCCTACTATCGGCCCTATCGCGGTCTTTTCATTCTCGATTTTTCCTGTGCCATCGTCTCCGGTCTGCTCGAACTGGGTTTCCCGATGGCCGTCAAGCTTTTCGTTGACCGGCTGCTGCTTAGCCAAGAGTGGTTGCTAATCCTGCTTACATCGGCAGCTCTGTTTGCCGTCTACATTGTCAATACTGGCCTCATGGCGGTCGTCACCTATTGGGGCCACATGCTCGGAATCAATATCGAGACCGACATGCGACGTGCAGCATTCAACCATCTGCAAAAGCTGTCATTCAGCTATTTCGACAACCAGAAGACGGGGCATATTGTCGGCCGGCTTACGAAAGATCTCGAAGAAATCGGCGAAGTCGCCCATCACGGTCCGGAAGATCTTTTCATCGCCCTCATGACCTTTGCCGGCGCTCTGCTGCTGATGTTTTCGGTCAACTGGCAACTGGCGCTGATCACGGCGGTTGTCGTTCCGCTAACGGCATGGGTGACCAGCCACTTCGGCAGCCGCATGACGCACAATTTCAGGCGTCTCTTCGAGAGGATCGGTGACTTCAACACGCGCATTGAGGAAAATGTTGGCGGAATCCGGGTGGTACAGGCCTTCGCCAACGAAACCCATGAGCGCGCGCTCTTCGAGAAGGACAATCAAAGCTATCGGCGCGTCAAGCTCGACGCCTACAAGCTGATGGCAGCGAGCAGCTCGCTCAGCTATATGAGCATGCGCCTGACACAGATGGTGGTGATGATCGCTGGGGCCTATTTTGTGCTGTCCGGCGACCTGACGGCTGGCGGCTTCATCGGTTTTCTGCTTTTGGTCGGTGTGTTCTTCCGCCCGGTTGAGAAGATCAACTCGGTGATCGAGACATATCCCAAGGGCATCGCCGGTTTTCGTCGTTTTACCGAACTCATCGACACTGAACCGGATATCGCCGATGCACCTGATGCCGTCACGGTCGACCACCTCAAGGGCGAGATCGTCTACGATGAGGTCTCCTTTGGCTATAGCGCGCAAGCACCAGTGTTCAAAGGCGTCAACCTGACGATCCGGGCCGGTGAAACGATTGCCTTCGTCGGGCCCTCGGGCGCCGGCAAGACGACCATCTGTTCGCTCCTACCCCGGTTCTATGAAGTTGGTGCGGGTCGTATCACGATCGACGGCACGGATATCCGGCAGATGACGAAGGTATCCCTGCGTCAGCAGATCGGTATCGTGCAGCAGGACGTCTTCCTGTTCGGCGGCACGATCCGCGAGAACATCGCCTACGGCCGGCTCGGTGCCAGCGAATTCGACATTGTCGAGGCAGCGCGCAGGGCACGACTGGAGGAGCTGTTGGCAGGACTTCCCGCAGGGCTCGATACGGTGATTGGTGAACGTGGCGTCAAGCTGTCGGGCGGTCAAAAGCAGCGTGTCGCCATTGCGCGCATGTTCCTCAAGAACCCACCGATCCTTATTCTCGACGAAGCGACCTCCGCTCTCGACACGGAAACAGAACGCGCAATTCAGCGTTCGCTCGCAGAACTGTCGGAGGGTCGCACCACACTGATCATCGCCCATCGCCTGGCGACCATCCAGGGTGCTGACCGGATCGTCGTCATCGAGGGTGACGGCATCGTCGAACAGGGCACCCACCTTGATCTGATTGCCAGACGCGGCGCCTACAACCGGCTTCATGATGCGCAAATGAGGAATCACTGAAACGGCGAAAACGTCAGGATTGATGCATCGCAATAAACTTGATAATTACACACATGTTTTATTGTAGCGGGACTTCGCCATGACATTTCAGCCGCGCATGCAGAACGAGATTGAGGGTTTCTCGGTCATCGGCGGGCTCAGACGTCGAAACTGGAACGGCATAACCGCTGATTTGTGGGATGTCGAATGCGGTCCATACGCGGGCGGACACTATGTTGCCCGCGATCCACGCCTCTTCATTCTCCTCGACCATTTCGGCCGCGGTCGTCCATCCGTCAAGCTTTCGTCACGCGCCGCCGGCAGCCCACAGGACCGACAGGCGAGCCCGATTTCCTACATTCCGGCCGAAATGGACCTTTGGGTGGATATCAGGGACGTGCAGTCCATACGCCATCTCGATATCCATTTCGATGCCGATATCCTCGGTCAGCGTTTGATGGAAGAGATCGATCCACAGAAACTAGGCGATCCGAAACTGCTGTTCTTTGACCAGCGTATCATGGCGCTTGCCGAACTGATTGCGGCCGAAATCGCCAGTCCCTCTCCGTTGCATGACCTTTATGGCGACGGACTTGCGGTCGCCCTTTTGATCGATGTCTTGAAGATGACCAAAACGCCGGAGCGCAAGCGCGGGGCACTGGCGCCCTGGCAACTTCGCCGCGCCACGGAGTTCATCGAAGAGCACTGCGTACGCAGCATCCGCCTCCAGGAACTGGCTGATCTGACCGGGTTATCCCCATCGCATTTCAGCCATTCGTTCAAGGCCTCCACGGGTCTAACTCCACATGATTGGCAGATGAACGCCAGGCTCGAGCACGCCAAGCAATTGTTGTGCGACAAAAGGCAGGCCCTGATCGCCATTGCTGCGGAAACGGGGTTCTCCGATCAGGCGCACTTCACCCGAGCTTTCCGCAAACACGTTGGAACGACGCCTGCGCGCTGGCAAAAGTCGAAGCTTGGGTGATGCATTTTTGCAAGGATTTGTCCACGAATTTTGGAATTGCCCAAAATCGTTCAATCAGCGCAGATCACGCCAAGCCCGGGAATTAAATTTGAGTTAATCGCTCACCTTATTGCGGGGCCGCATTCGGCCAGTGGCAGCAGGTGGTACGAGCGGGGTCCCGGGAATGCATGAAGTAGAAGGTTTCCAAAGCAAGCGGCGAGTTCTGAGTGCGAGCGTAGCGCTGATCGGAATGTGCGCCGCATGGGCCGCGCAAGCGCAGACTGCCGACACGGCACTCGCACCAATCGTCGTGCAGAGCAAAAACGCCGATGCCAGTGCGATCGGCCCCGTGAAGGGCTACGTCGCCAAGGAAACGACGACGGGCTCGAAAACCGACACGCCACTCAACGAGATCCCACAGTCGGTCTCCGTCATCGGAAGGCAGGAACTCGACGACCGCGGCGTCGTCAACAAGGTGGATGAAGCACTGCGCTACACCGCCGGCGTTACGGCAGCCCCATATGGTACGGATCCTGATACGGACTGGTTCTACATTCGCGGTTTCAACGCGACACAGACCGGCGTCTTCCTGGACGGTCTCAGCCTGTTTAGCTACGGCTTCGGCGGCTTTCAGATCGACCCTTTCATGCTGGAGCGTGTCGAGGTCCTGAAGGGACCCGCCTCCGTCCTTTACGGCGGCTCAAACCCAGGCGGCATCGTAAACATGGTGCGGAAGCGTCCAACTGACGAGCCGTATTACTATACCGAAACCGGCATCAACAGTAACGGCAACGGGTTCGGTGGCTTCGACTTCTCGGACAAGGTTGGTAGCAGTGATACGATGAGCTATCGTTTGACCGGCAAGATCGCTGGTGGCGATAACTATTCGGACTACTCGCACGACCTCCGCGGCTTCCTCATGCCGCAGCTCACTATATCACCGGACGAAGCCACCAAGCTTACCGTCTGGGCCTATGCGGGCGGGCTTGACCAGGTGCATACCAGCAACGGCTTCTTTCCTTATGAGGGCACCGTGGTCGACCGGCCCGGGGTCGGAAAAATCCGCCGCGACTTCTTCGCTGGTGAACCCGATCTCGACACCGGACGCTATAATCAGGAAATGGTCGGCTACGAATTCGAGCACGAGTTCGATGGCGGCTGGAAGATCGCGTCGAACTTCCGCTATGGCCATCTCAATAAATACGAGTTCGGTCCGTACCCCTATCTGTGGGCGACGCAAACCGAACTTCAGCGGATCGGCTTCGAGGGCGACACCAGCGCGGATAACGTCGCCTGGGACAATCGCGTCGAGAACGAATTTGATCTTGGCGGAGCGACGCACGAGATCATGGCTGGCATCGACTACCGCTACTACCGCATTGACAACGTCCAGAGCTCTGTGTTCGGCGCCGGCTTCCCGCCCCAGCCCTACAACGGCAATCTCGACGTACTAAATCCGAACTACGGCCAGCCGCAACCAACGCTGGGCTCGCTGTACAACGAAATCATCACGATGAACCAGCTGGGTTTCTATACCCAGGACCAAGTCCACTTCGGGGACGGCTGGCTGCTGACCCTCAACGGCCGCTACGACTTTGTCCATACGGACTTCGACAATCGACTCACACCGGCAAACAGTTTCACCAGCTCCGAAGGAGCCTGGAGCGGCCGTGCCGGGCTCGCCTATGAATTTAGCAATGGAGTGACGCCGTACATAAGCGCTGCAAGCTTCTTCAACCCCTTGGTCGGACTTGGCGCGCAAGGTCCGCTGTTACCGGAAGAGGGCGAGCAGTTCGAAGCTGGCGTGAAGTATGAACCGACTTTCATGGACGCCACTTTCACGGCCTCGGTCTTCCATATCAAGAAGCGCAACAACGTTGTCTCGATAGCAGTACCCCCATGGCAGGACCAGTTGGGCGAAGTCAAATCGCAAGGCGTCGAGCTCGAGGGTAAGGTCAACCTCAACGACAACTGGAAGGTCCTTGGGTCATTTACCTATAACGATGTCGAGGTCACCAAGAACGATCCAAATCCCGCCCTCGTGGGCAAGACTCCGTATATCGTACCGGATGTCACCGCTTCGCTTTGGCTCGATTACACGGTCACAACGGGCACATTGGAAGGCCTCAGCCTCGGAGCAGGCGTACGCTACAAGGGAGAGTCCTGGGCCGACGAGGCCAATACGCTCAAGGTTCCGGATGCAGCACTCGTGGACGCGGCGATCCGCTACACGAAGAACGACTGGGTCGCTTCGCTCAACGTCACCAACGTCTTTGACAAGGTCTACGTGGAGAGCTGCGGCGGCGTGGGCGCATGCGGATATGGCGACGCCCGTACGTTCACATTCAAGCTCAGCAAGGTCTGGTAACATATTGTTTGCATTGCAGACTGAGGCGCTAATTGCGTCCTCCTTACGCAACTGGAGTTGGATGTGAACACTCCACGTCTCACACGCAGGGCCTTTGTGGCTGGAGCAGCCGCACTCGCCGCTGGAAGCGCTTGTGCGCAGTCTTCGCAGACACGCGTTGCCACCCTCGATTGGGCGCTCCTCGAAACGCTCCTTGCAATCGGCGCCAACGTGGTCGCTGCAACCGAGTTGCGCCAGTTCCGTCAGGTGGCGGTGACACCGGAGGTGCCATCCGCCGTTGCCGATCTTGGACTTCGCGGAACGCCAAACTTCGAGGTTTTGCGTTTTTCTCGCCCCGATCTGATTTTCAACTCAAACTTCTATGCCTGGGCCAATCCGCTAATGAGCCGGATCGCGACGATTGACAGTCACACGATATATGTGCCCGGTGAGCGCCCGTATGGTAAGGCTGAACAGGCAACACTAGCGATCGGAGAGCGTCTGCAAACCCCAGCGGCGAAACCCCTCGTGGAAAATCTCTCCGCCAAGCTGGAAGCCTACAAGTCCACATTTGCAACCGCCACAGACGGGCGGCCAGTTCTGCCGATCAACCTCGGCGACGCACGCCATTATCGGGTTTTCGGTTCTGATAGCATGTTCGGCGATGTCTTGCGCCGCGTTGGTCTTTCAAACGCGTGGAAAGGTGCCACCAGCTACTCTGCCACGGCGCCCGTCGGCATAGAAACGTTGGCGGCCATGCCGGATGCATGGATCGTCCTTATCCCACCGCATCCACAAGACGCATACCAGACATTGACGCGCAGTGCGTTCTGGAAAGCCCTCCCCGCCGTTCGCGAAGGCCGCGTACTGACGACAGGATCGATCAATCCTTACGGGGCGCTTCCTGCGGCAAGTCGCTTCGCTGACTTTCTCGCCGAAGGGTTCTTGCGTGTCAAAAACGGTTAGCCCGCCTATGGTTCGTGCGCCTTCCGTTGGAGCGACAATACCCGCCATTGTCCTCGCGGTTGCCTGCGCCACGCTCTTCATTCTGCTTTTGTTGCTGCGTCCCCATGTGCCTGACGCCTCCGGACAGGCTGACGCTCTGGACGAGATTTTGCTCTGGGATAGCCTCCTGCCACGCGCCGCCATTGCACTGATCTCGGGTGCTGCTCTTGGTCTGGCAGGTGCTCTGCTGCAACGAGTCCTGCGCAATCCGATAGCGGACGCCTCGACGCTCGGAATTGCGTCGGGGGCGCAACTCGCGTTAACGCTCGGCCTGCACTTCTCACCAGTTCTCTTAGGATTGTCGCGAGAGTTGGTCGCCTTTGCCGGCGGCCTTGGCGCCATCGTGACTGTGCTTGCATTGGCCTGGCGCCGAGGTCTCGATCCGGTGACCGTCGCGATCTGCGGCATGATCGTAAGCATGGTCGCCGCTTCGCTCAGCGTCACTCTGGTGCTTGCGAGCGGTGAATATGCAATGTCGATCCATATCTGGGGTGCCGGTGCGCTTAATCAGCAAGACTGGAGTGGGGTGATGTCGCTTGCACCCCGGTTGGCGGCTGGCCTGCTGGGCGCGCTGCTGCTGCTCCGCCCGCTCAATTTGCTTGCGTTGGACGATGCCAGCGCCAAAGGCCTTGGAATCTCGCTGCATACCGTGCGGTTCGCTATTCTGCTGCTTGCGGTCTGGCTCTCGGCCTCAGTGACGGCAACAGTCGGCATCATCGGCTTCCTCGGGCTTGCGGCACCAGCGATCGCAAGGCTCTGCGGTGCACGAACCACGGCGCAGGTGATGACCGGCGCACCCCTTACGGGCGCAGCGCTACTGTTTTTGACTGATTGCCTCACGCAGCTGCTAGGCCCTGGCTTTTCGGATCTGGCACCGACCGGCGCAGCGACCGCACTGATCGGCGGCCCCCTCTTACTCTGGCTGCTCCCGCGCATTCGTGGCCGAGCGGAAGTTGCGGCCAAATCCGATCCGGCCGTTCGACGGAACTCCCGGTCAGTGCCAACAATGCTGTTTCTCGGTGCGCTGCTGACGGCGGCCATTGCTGGCGCTGTCGCAATTGGCCCAACCGAAGGTGGTTGGAATATTGCGACCGGCGGTCTCTTCTTTGACCTTCTTCCGTTCCGGCTCCCTCGCGTCCTTGTCGCCGTTGGCGCCGGAGCCATGCTCGGCGCAGCTGGGTTTCTCATGCAGCGCATGACCGGCAATCCGCTGGCAAGTCCGGAAGTGCTCGGTGTTTCCAGCGGCGCAGGTGCCGGCCTGACCGTGACGCTATTCCTGTTCGCATTCCCTTCCCCGCCGATCATGATCGGCGGAATGGCGCTGGGTGCCCTAGTGTCTTTCCTCATAATGATCGCAATCGCCCGGC
This sequence comes from Rhizobium cauense, assembly GCF_019511525.1. GTDB lineage: Bacteria > Pseudomonadota > Alphaproteobacteria > Rhizobiales > Rhizobiaceae > Rhizobium > Rhizobium cauense. The sequence continues at coordinate 9,806 of NZ_JAEUAT010000026.1, forward strand.
GTGCAGGTCTGTCCGCCGAGGCGCTCCTGCTTGCGGGCGTTGCCATCAGTGCCTTCTGCCTGGCGATCATCAGCATGGTACTCGCGCAGGGTGACATGCGAAGCTACATCCTCTTGAACTGGATTTCCGGATCGACCAGTCGAGCAGGCAATTTGGAGGCGTGGACGGCGATCATCTCCGTAATCGTCTTGGCAACGCCGCTCTTCCTGATGACGCGCTGGTTCGCCATACTGCCGCTTGGCACCGGGATTGCGCGCAGCATTGGCGTTCGCGTCACACCGGTTCGGCTCCTGCTTGCGATGCTAGCCGCGCTCATGACGGCAATCGCTTCCTTTCTGATCGGACCGCTTAGCCTAACCGGCCTCATCGCACCTCATCTTTCGAGGCTGCTCGGTCTTCATCGTGGTCGCGACCACCTTCTCGCGGCCATGCTGACGGGAGCCTGCCTGCTCGTCTTCGCCGACTGGCTATCGCGTATCGTGATCTACCCTTACCAGGTCCCTGTCGGCCTGTTTGCCGCGCTGATCGGGGGTCCATATCTCCTCTGGCTGCTCGCCCGCAGGCGCAACGGCGCGTCGGGGTGATACTCACCCTCGTCGGTCCCGTCGGACACATTCCGTTAGGTCATGCGACGCGCAACAGTGGAAAGCTGGCATGAGCATTTCTACGCAAACAATTGATCAGCCATAATTTTCTGCGCCCCCCACGATTTCGAACCGCTTTTCCCGATCTCCGTGGGACTACTGCAGAGTTCGACTCCCGCCGTCGTCGGACGGCACTTCCGCACTCAAGAGCAGCTTGTCGATCCTGCGCCCGTCGAGATCGACCACTTCAAATCGCCATCCGTTCATGACAAAGCTCTCGCCGACCTCGGGGAGGTGCTTCATCTCTTCGAGGACGAGCCCGGCCACCGTCTGATAATCCCGGTCGGAACCGACCTGGAATCCCATGAAGTCAGCGAACTCGTCGATCGGCGTCCAACCGGAGACGAGATAGCTGCCGTCGTGACGTCGAACGATCGCCTTCTCCCCAAGCGCATCCTCCTGAACCGCACCCATAATGGCTTCGAGGATGTCACCCGAGGTCACGACGCCTTCGAAATGGCCGTATTCGTCATAAACGAGAACCATATGGCACGGTGAACGCCGAATGGCCTGAATAACATCAAGCGAACCCGACAAATCTGAAACGATCGGAACTTGCTGCACGAGCGCAGCAATATCGACATGGCCGGAAGTGGCGAGCGCATCGTAGAAATCCTTTGTGAGGAGAACCCCGATGATCTCGTCCGAACTGTTCGTCCTGACAGGCAAGCGCGCCTTGGCGGTTCGGTGAAGCTGGGCTCGGATTTCGTTGAAGCCGTCCTCGACATCGATCACCTCCACGTCGCGGCGAGGCGTCATCAATGCCCTGGCATTTCGGTCGGCCAATCTCATAACGCCGGAGATCATCGCGGACTCTTCCGTCTCAATGACGCCTGCGCTGTGCGCCTCTGCGAGCACGGTCTTGATTTCCTCATCAGTGACGATGTCTGTGGATTTGCCCGATTGACCGAGAAGCTTCAGGAGAGTGCGACCGGAGGCATCAAGAAGCCAGACAAGCGGCGCAGCCAGGCGGGAGAGAAGCATCATCGCCGGCGCAACCTTGCTGGCGACAGCCTCGGGCGCGCGAAGCGCGATCTGTTTCGGGACCAACTCGCCGACGATGAGCGACAGATATGTGATCGCCATGACCACCGAACCTACGCCGAGGGCATCGGCAGCGCCTTGGGACAAGCCTTGGGTGCTCAACCAGCCAGAAAGTCGGGCACCAAGTGTCGCGCCCGAGAAAGCACCGGACAACACGCCGACGAGGGTAATGCCGATCTGGACGGTGGAAAGGAAGCGCCCGGGCTCCTCTGCCAGCCGGATCGCCATTGCCGCCCCGCGGCTTCCTTGGTCAGCGAGTACCTTGAGGCGCGCTGGCCGCGCGGAAACCACCGCGAGCTCGGACATCGCGAGGACGCCGTTGAGGATGGTGAGAATGGCAACGATTGAAATCTCGAGGAGCAAAAATGGGAACCTTATTATTCACAACTACGCGAAACATAGGCATTCTCCCGCAGAACACCAGCACTTCCAACAGGTTCCGGTAAATGTTTACTCGCCTGTCGCCGTAGTAGATGGGGTAGTAAGGGATGGTAACCCGGCCCACAACCTGAGGGCCATCCATTTTGACGCTCACTAACTGCCTACCATGGCTTTACGAAAACAGACGTGGATGGCAGACAACTTCAAGCCTGGCTGCGGTCGGAATGCCTTGCGACCCTCCGTCTCACGGCATAGCAACCGGCGACAATGGTGATTGACGCGAAGACCAGTGCGATCAGCAAGTGCACATGAAGCTGCAACCGACCCAATAGAGCCTCAACAGCATTTCCGAACGCATATCCAATAGCGGTTATCAAAATGCCCCAGATGATGGCGGCAACACCGTTGAGCACGAGAAACCTCGCCGCGGACACCTTCGAGATGCCGATTGCCACCGGGCTGATTGTTCGGATTCCATAGATGAAGCGAAACGCTAGAATAAATCCTGTCGGGTAAGCTTCAAGAAGCCGCGTCACCCGCGTTAGCGGCTCCGATCCAAGAAGCTTCTGGACGTAGGACCACCTCGTGGCATATCGACCTGACACGAAGAAGAACTGATCGGCAGCAAACGATCCGAGACAAGCCGCCAAGGCGACTTGCCAGTAGGGAATAAGCTGTCGATGGGCGAGGACGCCCCCGAGGAAGGCGGCCGTTTCCCCTTCGATCGCTGCACCAAAAAAAACGGCGAGAACACCGTACGTGCCAATCATCTCTTCCAGCAACGCCTAAGCCTCCGGTCGCAGCAACGCCGCGCAATCTGACGCGAATTGTCTCCTATGCCAACATCTGCAGAGAAGGTACGACCTGCATTTCCAGCATTCCGCGAACTGTTTGTCTCCGCTGCCGTCTGGCAAATTCACAAGGAACACACTCGCAACGCCTTGGGAATGTGCTAGCCTAACGGTCTGGGCGGCTTTGGGCTAGCGGCCACCGAGGGAAGCGCGATGCAGGACAACGATCCGAATGGCGCCATGAAACCACCCGCCAAGCGTGGCCGGAGGAAAGTCCAAGCCGCAACCAATACCGTCGAACGCCGGATCGTCACAGCGCTTTGCTACGATCTGGTGGACTCAACCGAACTCTTCCATCGCATGGATCTCGAAGACTATCGCGAGCTGATATCCGCGTTCCAAGCAGCAGCGAACAAATGCATCGTGGCACACTCTGGCGTAATTCGAGTGGAGGCGGGCGACGGCGGTCTCGCTTTATTTCCTATCGATCTCGGACCGCGGGATGCGGCTTCCCTTGCAATTCGGGCCGGTCTCCACATCATCGAAACGTGCAGGCGCGTTGGGGAGGCAGCAGGTCGTGCCGATCTGCAGGTTCGCGTCGGCATCGCCACATCGGTTGCTCTAGTTCAAGGAGGCCACGAACAAAGCTGGAGCCATGAACCCGTCGTCGGCGTAGCCCTTGCACTCGCCACGCGTCTGGAGACCATCGCGGCTCCCAACACAGTGTTCGTGTCGGATGAAACCTGTCGCCTCGCGGGACGTTCACATCCGTTTTCATTCGAGGGTGCCTGGAACCTCAAGGGTTTCGAGACACCCGAGAGGGCATGGCGTGCACTCGGTCACAAGAACGAAGTGGACAGGTTTTATGCCTTCGGCAGGCTCGGCGGTTCCTTCGTGGGGCGTACGGACGAACTCGAGGCCCTTTCGAAGGCATGGTCAGGAGTCGTTGCGAGAAATGGACAGACTGTCGTCATTGAAGGAGACGCCGGCATCGGCAAGTCCCGCCTTCTACACGAGTTCCGCCGTTTGACTCGAGCTGAGCGGTCGAAATCCTTCTTCTTTCAATGCGTTCCCGGTGGCTTTCACTCGACGCTCCATCCCCTGGCCAATAGTCTTACTGGCATGCCCGAGACCGGCGGGCAGTCGAAATTGACCGTATCGGCGGTCGCCGCCCGCTTCCGAAGACACGGCATACGGGACGATGATATTATCGAGGACTTCGCCTATCTGCTTGGTGCTGAGGGTGGTGAAGGCCTGGCGAGCGGCACCGCCAAGCTCGTACGCGATCGAGCGAGACAAGCGATATCGCGGACGCTGCGGGCGCTATGCGAAACTGGCCCAATACTCTTGGTCATCGAGGACGTTCACTGGATCGATCCGACCTCGCGTGAATTTCTGATCGAAGCGATCCGTGGCATCTCTGACCTGCCGATCCTGCTCGTCGCGACCACACGTCCCCAACCGCTTGCAGAATGGCCGGCTGACGCCAATGCATCGCGACTGCACTTACTGCCTCTGGATGCAAGCGAAACGCGGTTGGCAATTGAACGGAACTGGCCGCAACACAGACAGGCTGAACTCTCGGAATTGGTTGAGGTAACGGAACGAATTTCCGGCGGCGTGCCGCTCTTCATCGAACAGATTTGCCAATGGGTGTCGGACACCAAAGGTGCCGATAACGTCACGATGCCGGAAACGGTATCTGCAACGCATGTGTCCGCGTTCGAGGAGATACTCGAAGCGCGGCTTCGCCAACTGGGTCCGGCACGAGATGTGGCACGCGCGGGCGCCGTTGCGGGCACTCGATTCACCTTGCCGCTACTCCAAAGGCTACTTCCGGACCATGGCAAGAAGGCTCTGGTCAACGCGGCAGACATGCTGTGCGATACCGGCTTCGTAACGCACGTACGCGTTGGTGGCGCGGTTACCTACGGCTTTCGCCACGCACTGATCCAGGAAACGATCTACAAGCCGCTACTGCGACGGCAGAGCCAGGCGCTTCATCGACGGCTCTTTGAAGCTGTTAGCGAAGATCCAGCGATCGCACCATGGATCGATGTCAGCTCCCTTGCTGAACATGCCGAACGAGCGGGCCTTCACGAGAGGGCGGTCGAACTGTTTATCCGGTCTGGTCAGGAAGCGGCACGTCGTTCAGCCCTTGCCGAGGCTCGCCACCATCTCGAGCACGCCCTGTCAATATGCGACGGCCTGGAGTTGGTCGATCGGATTGACCGGCTGCGGCTCACGGCCGTAACAGCGTTGGGGCCGGTCCTTACCGGCGCGGTTGGCCTCAATTCTCCACCGGCGCGGAAGCTCTACGAAGATGGAGTGGAGATCGCCAATCGTCAGCCGCTGGAGGAAAAGTCACAGTGGTTCCCGATCTACTGGGGTTGGTGGCTGACCGGGTCAGATTTCTTGACAATGCACGAGCGAGCGATGGAGGTCCAGGTCATGCTGGCCGGCGTCCAGGAGCCTGAAGTACGCCTGCAGATGAAGCATTGCATCTGGGCGATCGACTTCAATCTTGGACACCATGGAGAAACCCAGAACGCGATCCGCGAGGGATTGGCGCTCTACGACCCACAAACCGCAACCGAGGCCCGAACCATCTACGGCGGCCACGATGCGCGTGTCTGTGGCCTGGGCCAGTTGTCACTGTCTCTGTGGCTAACGGGCCAAACGCATGAGTCGGACCGAGCGCTCCAGGAAATGCGGCAATTCGTCAATGAGATATCTCACCTGCCGAGCAAGGCCCATTCTCTCGACACGGAGGCCGTTTCCGCATTTTATAGAAATAATTACAATCGGTTGTCAGACGTCTCTGAAGAAATGTCTGAATTTTCCGCCCAACATGAAATGCAAACTCTGGCGGGCCTCTCGCTTCTCTTCGGCGGGTGGGCCGACGCGCATCTTGGCAATCTCCAAGGCGGCTATGCGCGGTTCTGCAAGGGGTTTGATCTACTGACGGAGCTTGGAGCAGTCATTGATCTACCGATCTATCTTTCCATGCAGGCCGCGATGTTAGGCCTCGACGGCAAGATAGACGAAGCTATCAGCACTGCAAGTCAGGCCATTCTCAAGGCGCGAGAGACTGGACACGCCTATTGGCTGGCCGAGCTTTATCGTGTCCGCGCCATGCTACGCGCTCGTGCGGGTGCTGTCCAAAATCTGGTCGTGGAGGACCTTCGCATGGCGGCAGAAATCGCCAGCACCCAAAGAGCGGTTGCCCTCGAGCAGAGAATAAACCAGTCGATCGAGGACCTTGGGCTTGTTGTCGAGCGGTGAACGCCTTGTTGAAGATGAACTTCTAGCTGACCTTGCAGAGGACGTCGCCTCCAATCGTGTCTCTCCCCTGTACCACGAAGAAAAACCGACAGATCTTGCCGCCTTCCTGTGTAGGTTGAGACCGATCTGCAGGCAGGTGGGCGTAACCCGCATCGCGGACCTTACTGGGCTCGATCGGCTTGGCTTGCCTGTAGCCCAGGCAATCCGCCCACACGCCCTTTCCGAGGTGACTGCGCTTGGCCGCGGTCCATCCATCAAACATGCGGCTGTAGGAGCGATCATGGAAGCGCTTGAGCGCCACTATGCGGAAACAATTCCTGTCGACCGTATCGTTCACAGTAGCGCCGATGAGTTGGACGTTCCGGAAATGCTCTTTGATAGTCAGCTTACAGGACCACATCCAACTTGGCGACAAGCGCAGATACCCTGGATTGCTGGCCAAGACCTGATGACGGGTAGCCGCCGAATGGCACCATTCGAACTCGTTCATACTCACTACACCGAACCACCCGCAGATTTCGATGGGCTCTTCTTGCGCACCACAACGGGCCTCGCATGTCATTCGAGCTGGCATCAGGCAGTCGCACATGGGCTTTTCGAATGCGTTGAGCGCGATGCGCTTGCCCGAGCGTTCGCCACGCACGGCTTTTTTGACAGGCAGCGCCTTTCGCCCGACAGTCTTGGCTCCAGTGTCGCTCAGCTGACCGGTCTACTTGCAAAGCGCAACATAACAGCCGGGTTCTGGCAGGCGCCTTCCCCGACCGGAATATCTGTTGTCTGGTGCCAAACGATCGAATGTGGCGCCGGGCATCCGATACTTGCGTTGCCGACGGAGGGCTACTCGGCGGGACCCGATCTGAAGGTGGCGGCCGAGACTGCCTTGCTTGAGGCATTGGCGACCCGCGCGGGGGCGATATCGGGTGCCCGGGATGACCAGACCGCGAAGCACTATCACAGGCGCATAGACGAGATTGTTTCAAGAGCCCGGGCGCTAATTCTTGATCCCGTGTCCTCCACACAAAGCGTGGAAGGTCGGCCGGTCTCCACCCTCGAAGATCTGCTCGTCCGCATCGCAGATGCAGACCTTGGTCCCGTTATTGCAATTCCGCTCGGCTCGAATTCTGATGCTACCGTTTGCTGCGTCAGGATCTTGCTCCCGCGCAGTCGCCCATTTTCCATCGTGCGCTAGGAGGACGATGTGGGTAGCACTGATAGATCGCCGCCTATACTGGTGTTTCTGGGGCCGACATTGCGCCTGCCGGAAGCCCAGGCCACGCTGGATGCGATTTACCTTCAGCCTGTCGCACAGGGCGATATCCTCCTTGCTGCCCACGCATTTCGACCGAAAGCAATGGTGATCATCGATGGGCATTTCGAAGGTCGCCCATCCGTGCGACACAAGGAAATCCTGTGGGCGTTGGCGCAAGGAATCGTCGTGATCGGGGCAGCCAGCATGGGGGCGTTGCGCGCGGCGGAACTGAGCAAATTTGGCATGATTGGCGTAGGCCTGACCTACAGGTGGTACCGGCGCTGGGCGCTGGCGCCGGACGATGCGGTCGCCATCCAGTCTGGTCCGGTCGAACTTGGCTTTCCTCCCGTAACGGATGCTCTCATCGATCTTCAGCGAACGTTTTCCTTTTTGATGCGCCAGGGGAGCATTGGCGCGGCTCAACGCGACCTTCTCACGGCTACAGCGCGGCAGATGAATTTCCGTGATCGCACCTTTGACAGGGTCATGCGCGCGGCAGGCTGGCCTCGCGCAGGAATAGATGACCTGCGCCATGAAATTGTCCGACAGAAACGAACAGATGCCTTACTCGCCCTGCGGCAGGCGCCTCGTCTGGCAATTGAGTTCTCCGGTTGCCGCCCGCTCGGAGCTTGGGTTGCAACGAATACTTTCATTCGCGATCTCGAAGCCTCAAATATTGACACTGCCTTAATTAATACTTACTGATTAAACGTAAAGTTGTTTCGACCTTTAGGGCGAGGCCGACATGGATTTACACCCGAATGTTGCGCCGACCCCAAGGGAGGCCGGAACAGGGACACGGTTCTGGATCTTTCCTCAGCCGCCGTTCATCCCCGGCTACGAACAGCCTGACCGCGTCTGGCTTTCGATGCTTCCCGACGAAATCTCCGAGGGTCCGAGCGATGCCCTGATGTATGTGGCGGATCCACTATACAGCAAACAGCCTTACGGTTTGTCGCGCCTGCCACCATTCGATGGCGCCAGGCGTCCGCCAGTACCAGCAGGTCCCGATCGGCATTTCGACAGTATTGCCCCCCGATCGCGGGCCTATTTTGGCGTTCACGCCTACGCCTGCATTCATCGCGTGCTCGACATCTGGCAAAGTTACCTTGGCCATCAGATCCGCTGGTTTTTCGACGGCACGCTCCCGAGACTCGAGATTGTTCCATTTGTCGAATGGGACAATGCTCAAGCAGGCTATGGTTTTCTCGAACTTGGATGCTCGCATGCCGGAGGTTCTCCGAGACCCTATGCCCTGAATTTCGATGCGATTGCCCACGAAGTTGGTCATCTCATTCTCTTCTCGGAGATCGGCGTCCCGCTCGGGGCTTCCCGAGAAAGTGATTTCTTCCCCTTCTCCGAGGGATTTTCCGACTGCGTGTCGCTCATCTCATTCCTCTATTTCGACTCGGCCATCGACCGGCTGTTGCGGAGGACCAGTGGAAACCTTCTGCTCTACAACGAGCTCAACCGGTTCGCCGAAACCAGTCCGGAAAGCCAGATCCGCCTTGCGACAAACTTCAGACGGATGTCGCAAGTCACCCGCGAACCGCACGACCGCTCCCTTCCCTTCGTCGGTGCCGTGTTCGACAGCATCGTTGAGCTTTATCATCAGAACCTGGTCGCAAATCACTGTGCCGGGAGCCGGCTCCTCGAGGTGGATCTGCGAGAGCTGGCGCTCGATGAGTTTGATCGCTTCCGGGAATTGACGGCCGAATCTTTCCGCGAAAAGCCCCTGCTCTTCCAACTATCGCTGATGAAGGCGCGTGATGACGTGGGGCGTGCCCTGGGTGCGGCACTGGCAAATCTGGATGCACGGACATTGACGTTCGGTCAGGCCGCGATGGCGATCGTTGATGCTGCCGACGGCGCGGCGGCTGAACGTCTCGAAGACAATTTTGCGTGGCGTGAAATCATCTCGTGAGACAACCCCAGAGGAGACGACAATGAGCGACTGCTGCGGAAACCCTGGTGTCGGCTACCTGCCGAACCTTCTCGGTAACCCCACGTACGACACCTACAACCCGAGCGAGGTACGCCTTTATGGTCGACCAGCAACGGACATCACCAGAGCGCCGGTGTTGGAAACCGCCAATGAGAGTGAGATCAGGTCGGCGATTGAGTCCGATCCCGCGTACATGAACAACTTTTCACAGAACAATGATGAATTTTGGCGCCTGTTCGACAGAGTAATTGAAGCAGCAAACAGGAGAATAGAAGCCAATAGGCAAGCACTTACAGACTTCATCGACACGAACATGATGGTTTCCATTCGGTTCGACGACGACCTGGCCTCACTGCCGATCACATTGAACCTGCCTGGGCCCGACTACGGCGCTGGTGGAGCCAACTACATCAGGAGCATCGGCATCATCTACGGTTACGCCTACGAGGGACATTGTTACAAAATGCCAAAACCTCAGATCATGTTGCTACCGGCGCCACCGAGAAACATCACAGGAGATGACCGTGGCTGTGATTGCGGCTATTCGCCGGTACTTGGTTATGCCGTATGGCAGCTGGACAAGCGACAGCGGGTAGTCGCGTTGGATGTCCGCTCCGACGACCTCAAAACGGTTGTGCTTGATGAAAATCTACCGGGAAATCGGTCACCGCAGGCCTATGGCCAGTCGATGTCACTGGCTCCGATGCGGGCGCGCGACTAGTCAGGACGCCCCCTCCTTGCAAGCGATAGTGGGAGACGATATCCCGCTGTCCAGAACACGTGCGGCCCGGCGGTGCAAGGAGGTATCCAATGGTTGCAAAGACGATCGGGTTCATCGGTACCGGAACCATCACCGATGCAATGGTCAGGGGATTGCTGGCCGAGCCTGCATTCGCGTCGCAGGTAACGATTTCGCCGCGCAATGCAGAGATTGCGCAGCGCCTTGCAGGTGAGTTCGCGGAAGTCTCGATTGCGACCGACAACCAGGGCGTGGTCGACGCGAGTGACATCGTCATCCTGGCAGTGCGTCCGCAGATTGCCGAGGACGTCCTGCGGAGATTGTCGTTCCGCGATGGGCAGTCGGTTGTCAGCGTCATTGCGGCGACCGACCGCAAGGCGCTTCTCGAGTGGATCGGGAAAGACATTCACCTTGTCCAGTCCATTCCATTGCCTTTCGTCGCGGACCGCGAGGGCGTGACGGCCATCTTCCCGCCAGACGCTGAGACCGCTGCTCTCTTTGCCGCCCTTGGCACGGCAATCGAATGCGAGACCAAAGAGGAGTACGATCTTCTGGCCGCTGCCAGTTCCTTGATGTCCACTGTCTTCGGGATTATGGACACCGCGGTAGACTGGTTGGAAAAACGCGGTCTCGCCAAGGGCAAGGGCCGCGCCTACATCGCGCCACTGTTTGCCAGCCTTTCGCAGACGGCGGTGCGAGCCCATGACGTTCCCTTGGGCGAACTCAGCCGGGAATTCGCAACCAAGGGCGGCCTTAACGAACAGGTGCTGACTGATTTTCAGGGAGGCGGTGGTCGCGATGCGATTACGTCAGCTCTAGACCGCGTGATGGCAAGGATTCAAAACGGCTAGCAGGGTTGGCGGTGGCCAATGACCTCTGATGCAAATCAATGTGCCGGAACCATGCAGTCGCGCTTTGCTGACAAGGTCCATCTCCCGGCGTAGGAAAAGGCACTCTGGCAGTTTGCTTTTTTGCTGCGTCGGGATAAGGATCGCGAAACGCGGCCAAGGAGTTTTCCATATCGATGTCAAAGCCCCGGTTGAGAAGGGAAGCAGATCTCCTTCTGCATCGCGGGACCAGGACGGCCAGCGGTGACTATCCTGTCAGCCGCACGCGCAGACCTGCCCCCGTCCACCGTCTCATCGGTGCCTTGGGAAACATCCTACTGTCCGATGCCGCGCCGTTCATGGAAAAGTTCGTTGCGGGCAAGGTTTTCCACCTGCTTCAGGAGCCGGGCGCCATTGCGGCCAAGCCTCCCACTCCGCTACCGCTGGCCCCGCAGCTGCAGTTCGCGCTGCGCAACTTGGCACTGAAGGGCGAGCCTTACGCCGAGGTCGCGGCAGCCATAAACGACGTTGCGAAAAGCCTCGAGTGGGTTTCGAGCAAGAGCGGCCCATTTGCGAGCATCAATATCGAGCACACCCACGCACATGCCGTCGTCGCCGGCCCATCAGGCGTGGAAGAACGCGGCGACGTCGCACTTGGTCTGACGATCATGGCGCCCTACAGCCGCTTTCCTGACCACATTCAATATCGATCTCGTGTCTTCCTGGCACTCTCCGACTGCGAGTTCTCCTGTGACGACAAGGGATGGCAGCGCGGTTCCGTGGGCTCGATTTTCTTCAACGAGGCCGGACATAACGTCGCCATGCGATGCACCTCGCGCCCGCTGCTGGCGGCGTGGTGCCATGTCGAACGGTAGCCAATACATTTGAAGGATCGTCATGCATCGGTATGCATGACGACCCGCCCTTACTTCACCAGCAACGGCGCCTTTCCCTTCACACGCTCATAAAGATCAATCACATCCTGGTTGAACATCCGGACGCAGCCGGACGATGCGTTCTTGCCGATTGTCTGCCACTCCGGCGAGCCGTGAATACGATAGAGCGTGTCCTTGCCATCCTGGAAAATATAGAGGGCGCGGGCGCCGAGAGGATTATTGAGGCCGGGCGGCATGCCTTGCTTCCATCGTTCAAGCGTCGGATTTCGCCCGATCATCGCCGGTGTCGGCGTCCAGGTCGGAAACTTCCGCTTCCACTGAATGATCGCCCGTCCCTTCCATGCGCGCCCCTGCGCACCAAGGCTCACACCGTAGCGCATGGCGCGGCCATCGCCGAGAACGAGGTAGAGAAACTTTTTCTCCGTCTCGACTACGATAGTCCCCGGCTGTTCATCCGTTGCATAGTCGACCTCCTGGCGGAGATATTCGGGATTGACCAGCGTGTGGTTGATGGCTGGCCAACGAAATTCTCCGTCATCAACTTCGGCATAGGCCAGCGCATAATCCGGTTTGTCGGGAGCACGCATTTCCAGTTGGATCTGCGGTTCAGGCGCAGCATCAAAGGCGTGGGCCGATGGGACATCGGCAGTTACGACAATTCGCTCCGCCGGAAGTTGTGTACAGGCTGCAAGAAGTGAGGCACCGGCCGCTGCCAGCAGCGGTCGGATCATGGACGTGGCATGCAATTTCAAAGATTCCGATTTCGTAATTTGAATAGGCGAGACATGCTCTAACTCGTGCATACAATGGCCGAAATGTGGTTGCGGCCTTCAATAGTGCGAATCAAGAGCTGTTAAGTCGCACCTGTTGGCGGCGTGCAACAATCCCCGGCGGGGAAGGTAGTACCGCGCCGAAATCCATTCCCCTTTTGCTACTTCGTGATCCGGAATCCCGAAGGCATCACGCCACCTAAGACCGCCTCTACCTCGACAGCAACGACCTTGGCCCCGACCGGCCCCATCCAGAACTCCTTCAACATCACCGAGACTGCAGCCTCTGGCCCGGCGATGAGAGCCTTCACGGATCCGTCGTCCTCGTTGCGAACCCAACCTGCCAGACCATGTCGCTCGGCCTGCGCGCGCGTCCAGACACGAAAGCTCACGCCCTGTACCCGGCCGGATATCCGCACCAGCACCGCCTTTCGATCCTCGCCCATCCCAGCCTCCATGCCAGCCGCCTATAGGCAATCTGGAGTACGGAAGGATAATTCAAGCGCGTTCAGTGAGTGTGTTGCTGCAAATGCCATCAACAGCCCAATGTCGTGCAATTTTCCGCGCAAGTGCCCTTTGTCCGGCTGGCGCAAATCAAACGGCGCTCTATACTCATAAGTGTATCAACGTGAAGGAATCTCGATCATGCGCAGGCTTATCGCAGTGACTTCAGTTCTCATGTTCAGTTTCGCCGGTTCAGCCTTCGCACAGTCGAGCATGGGCATGGACGCCAGTGGCCGCTTCGACGGTTCGCCTCCTCTCGGTACGTCCCGAGAGGACGAAGCACCAAGCGGCGGATTCGCAATACCGTTCGACACGTCCGTAACCGGCAGCACGACAAACTCCGGCAACATACAGTGGACGCGATGCCCGCCACAACGCCGCGGCGTTCAAGGCAGCAACCAAGCATGCCTTGACAACAACTGAACTCCAATTTCCGGCAACCGCGAACCTTCTCAAAGGTTCGCGGCGCTCTCGTATCTGTGCTAGGGGAACCGCGAAACGCGAGGCACGAAACTATGCTCCCCTGGATCCAACTTGATTCCGCACCGATTCCTGGAGAAGGCGGCGAATTGCGCCTCAAGCAACGAGGCAGCGAATTCTCCATCATGCTGGGTTCAAACGAGCTGATGAACAGCCGCCTGAGCGGGTCGGAGGAGGCGTTGGCGACCCTTTCCCATGAAAAAATCAGGGATCGGCCTCATCCACATGTTCTGATAGGTGGCCTCGGCATGGGGTTCACGCTTCGCGCGGCCCTGTCGGTTTGCCCGCAAGACGCCACTATCACCGTCGCGGAGCTGATTCCAGCGGTGGTGCAATGGGCACGCGGCCCGATGGCGGAAGTGTTCCGGGGGTGCCTGGACGACCCACGCGTACGCATCCACGAGGGCGACGTCAGCGAACTCATCCGGCGAAGCAAGTTGCAGTTCGACGCGGTGCTCCTCGACGTGGATAACGGGCCCGACGGTCTTACCCGCCGTTCCAACGATCGTCTCTACGACTTTGCGGGCCTCACGGCAGCCCGCAACGCCCTGCGACCCGGGGGTGTTCTCGCGGTCTGGTCGTCAGGACCGGACGCAGGCTTTACCAAGCGGCTCCGCGACTGCGGCCTTTCCGTCGAGGCGGTCAACACGCGCGCCAACGGCAAGCGCGGCGGCGCACGTCATGTCATCTGGCTTGCCGTCAAATAATTCAGCTTGCCTGAACGCGACGTGCAGCCGCGATGGCGCTTGCTGCGCCTGCACGCAGTTGCTGGGTGTCGGCCCCGGCAATGACGAGATCAAAGCCCATTTTCAGGAGTTCGCCGGCCCGCTCGCCATTGCTGCCAAAGACGCAGGCGAACTTGCTGTGGGCCCGGCACCGCGCGATGAGGTGCTTGAGCACTCCGTCTATCTCGGCTGTGTCGGGCGCCAGCTTTGCTCCATCCGAGAGGGCAATCGACAGGTCGGACGGTCCCACGAAGATCCCGTCGATACCGTCGACCCGCATGATTTCGTCCGCAGCATCGAGCGCCGCGCGCGTTTCGATCATGGCAATCGTCACGGTCTGCGAATTTGCCGACGCGAGATAGTCCGCTGCAGAAAGCCCCGTATGGTTCAACGCAAGCGTCGGACCCCAACTGCGCTCGCCCAGTGGCGGATACTTGGTTGCCTTGACCAGAGCTTCAGCATTAGACACCGAGTTGATCATGGGGGCGATAATCCCCGATGCGCCAGAATCGAGGAGCCGCGACGCAGAGGCGAAATCGCCAACCGGAATTCTTGCGAGCACCGGTTTTCCGGCAAGCCTTCCCTGCCCAATGGCAACAGCCGCCGACCCAAGACCCCAAACACCGTGCTGCATATCCAGCACGACCGCATCGAACGCCTCCTGCGCCAGATGATTGACAAAAAGTGGATCCGGAATACCGATCCACGCGGAAATCAATCCGCCCCCACCGCTTGTGATCCGCTTTGCGAAGCTGTCGATCATCGTTGGTATGCTCATTGCATTCTCCTTTGGCGGCCTAAACGGCCGCGCGCTGCTTTTCCTGATGAAGTTCCTCGATGAAGGCCTTCTGCAGCAGGATCCCATCCCACTCGTCGGCAAAAAATGGTGAATCATAAATCAGCGTATAAGGCCCGCTGTAGCCAGCCTTCCGGCACGCTTCGACAGTCTTGCGGTAGTCTGCCGCATCGAGCCCTGCATCATTGTATTCTGCCTTGGCATGGCAGAGCTCTGCCCGGCGCATGATGTCGGCGAGCCCTGCGTATTTTTCAGGAGCAGCCCAGTTGCCGAGATCGCCATTCAGGCCGACCTGCCCCTCAAGAGCATCGAGGAGCCAGTTCGTCTCCTTCGGCGAGGGAAGAAGGTCGAACCAGTTTTCGATGACGATGCGGACGCCGCTGCCTTCGGCTTGTGCGGCGAGCCACGCAAGGTGGTGGGCGCAGCGCTCAAGGTTCTCCTTGGTGGGTGCCTGCTTGCCTGCGATGACCCGCATGTTCCTGGCGCCTAGCGCAGCCGCAATTTCGATCCAGCCGGCAATCCAGCGAATGTCGCGCTCGGCCTCTTGCGGATGGCTTGGATCTCCGTCTTCTACAAGCAGGGTCTGAAGCAGAACCCCAGACGTCTCGAGCGCTTCGCGCATCTCCACCAGATAGCCATGGTCAAGGCTCGGCAGATGGAACGAGCATACTTCAAGCCGGCCGATGCCACGCTTGGCGAGTTGTCCCGCGACATCTATCAGCGAGGCGCGTCCGGCCCCGTATGGCTCCTTGCGAGCTACGTTCATTCCCGGATCAGGGCTATAGGGATAAACGGCTCCCAGCAGCCGATGCAGCGACCATGTCGAAACCGCAAATCGGCTACTGTCTAAAATGCCTTCCATCATATTCTCCTCCACTCACAGCCGGCAGCAGCTGCCCGCAGTCTCAAATGAAATCGCCGCGGATGACCTCTTCCGCCGACAAGGCCGCACCAAGGAGATCTTCGTCCCGCCCACCTATTGCCGACAGCAGGAACCCGACCGGCATGTTCGCGTCGCCCGTACCACAGGGGATCGAGACACCACACCAGTCGAGGAAGTTGCCAAGCATGGTGTTGCGCAGCGTCTTCCCATTGGTGGCAACAAAGAGATCGTCATCGGCCTCAAGGGGCTCAATTGGTGGTGCGATATGAGCGATCGTTGGGAGTGCGATGAAGCTATTGCCGATAAGGCGTCCGACATCGGCAATCAGCCTTTCGCGTCCCTCGAGTATCGCAAGATAGCTCGCCAATGTCGTCTTCTCGCCCATCCTCGTTCGCATCACGACACGGCGATCCATTTCAGAAGCTTGCGGCCCGGCAAGCCGTTCGCGGTGAAGTGCGAAGGCCTCTGCTGTAACAAGCGCGCCGTATTTCCCCATCAGCGCCAGGATCTCGTCAAAAGCGGGGATTTTGATGCGGCTTACTGAGGCTCCTTCTGCAACGAGCCAGTCGATGGCAGTTTCGAACGCAGCAACGACGCCAGCCTCCGCGCCATCGAAGACCACATTCTCAGGAACCACAATGTCCAGTTCCTTGAGCGGGCGCCTTACGACGGATGGCGCAGCTGCGCCGCGCATACCCGCGTCGATCCATACGGTATCCTGGACAGTCCTGCACAGGGGACCCAGTGAATCGAGGCTCTTCGCCAGAGGAAAGACGCCCTCCATAGGGTAGCGACCGCGCGTTGCCTTGTAGCCGACTATACCATTGAAGGCGGCGGGGATGCGCACCGACCCCCCGGTATCGGTGCCGATCGCAACCGGCAGGAGACCAGCCGCGACCGCCACGCCGGCACCGGATGACGAGCCGCCGGGAATGCGCGGAACGTCGGGGCTACGCGGATTGTGGGGTGTACCGTAATGCGGGTTAAGCCCAAGCCCCGAGAAGGCGAACTCGCTCATGTTCGTGCAACCGACCGAGATGACACCGGCATGCCTCAGGGCCGAAACAACTGCCGCATCTGCTTGTGCGGCGGGCTCAGTGGCAAGTATCGTTGACCCGGCGGATGTCGCCCTCCCCTCGATGTCGAAAAGGTCCTTCCAGGCGAGGGGTATGCCGTCCAGTAGCCCTCGTGAGCGCCCTTCTTTCAATCGCTTCGACGAGGTCCTTGCCTCGCCAAGCGCGCGCTCTTTGAGAACTGCAGTAAAGATTGATTGATCCGGGTAGGCTTCAATGCCTTCGATAACAGCCTCGGTCACGTCGATAGGATCAACGGCTGCTGTCTGGATGAGACTGGAAAGCTGCGCGATAGACATCGCGCCAAAAGGTTTCGTCATGGGGGTTTCCGCAATCTGTCTGACGCACCGAACTAAGCCGAATTTCGACAGCACGCCAAGCCCTTAAAGTCAGATCAAACCGATTGGTTCGATTTTATGAACACTGCGTTTGCGTATCCGGTCTTCAACTTGAACCGCAGACATCACAAATGACGGAAAGCGTGCTAGTATTCGCCGGCTTGAGAGGACGAGCGTACGCCGGTGCACGCCTCAGTGTAGGAGTAAAGACAATGACAAACGGCGAGAGTTGGAACACGGCGCGCGGCGACGTGGTGCACCACCACGCAACGGATGACGAGCTGGACGGTATGGGTGAACGAGAATACGCCGAGCATGTGAACGCGCACAAACCATCGATGTCGGAACGAACGATCGTGATCGGAGCGCTTGCGCTTCTAGCGATCGCCGGATTGACGGTCCATTTTGGGGTCCCCATGGCTTCTGGCCTTGACACGTCAGCGGTCGGATCGATTTCGGAACCACTGCCGTCGGTCGATTTCTGCCGTGAGCACAGCCCTTACCCCAACAGATCCTGCTAGGAAAATGCCTCGATCCGGGCATGGACAACCCCTCGTGGCGAACTAGTTACGCACACGGGAGGGTCGTCAATGCCCGGGGAGATCGATTACAATCTGGACCGCTTCATCGATGCGCAAAATGGCATTTATGAGCGTGCGCTGTCCGAGCTGAGGGCGGGGCGAAAGCGTTCCCACTGGATGTGGTTCATATTTCCGCAGATCGCGGGTCTTGGATCATCCTTCATGGCAGAAAAATATGCCATCCGTTCGGCAGAGGAAGCCTTGGCTTATCTTGCTGATCCGGTTCTCGGTAGCCGGATGGTGCGTTGTGCTGAGGCCGTGCTCTCCATCGAAGACAGGTCCGCGCATGACGTCTTTGGTTCTCCCGACGATTTGAAGCTAAAATCATCCATGACACTCTTTGCAGCCGTCAGTGAGCACGGATCGCCTTTTCACAGAGTGATTGATCGCTTCTACGAAGGCCGGTTTGATGAGCGCACGATCCAGCTTCTGGATGCAAGTAATTAAGGTGCGCTCGAATGCTCGAGCGAGTCTATTTCAGCCGATATTTCGACTATTTGGTCCCGCAATTCCCGCTCTGTGCCATCATCGATCTCTTCGTCGCCAAAGCAGCTGCGCGCTTCATAGAGCTCAAGCTTTTCCTCGAGTTCAGCGCGTCTGGCATACAAGCGATAAAGGTAACTGCAGTTCATTTTCTTGCTTCCCACATCACTCAGAAACGACAGTGAGAGCATATGGTTCCCGCCGCAAACGGGCGCCATCACGCAAACGCGGTGATGGCGGCGTTGCAGGCCTTGGAGAAGTGGTTGCAGCAGGTGTCGTTACCCATTGCCTGGCGGGTTACGCGTGCACCCTCAAGCAGGAGTGTCAAAGTGTCGGCTAGAAGCTTTGGTTCGCGCGCACCGGCTGCAAGACAGAGTGCCTCAAGCCTGTCACGTTGCTCGGCCTTGTGGCGTTCGATAACACCGTAGGCGGGATGGCCCTCACCTTTCAGCTCGATCGCGGCATTGGCCAGATCGCAGCCCACGTGCTCGCCACAGAGACTCTGCGTTCTTGCCTCGACCCACGCCCTCAGTTGCGCCTTCGGATCGCCCGGATGAGAGGCATCAAGCTCGCGCCAGATCGCCTCCGCCTTTTCCGAGGCGCGCCGAAGCGTCTCGCACACCAATTCGTCCTTCGAGCCGAAATGGCGATAGAGTGTCATTTTGTTGGTAAGAGCTGCATCCGCAATTGCGTCGACGCCAATACCGCGTATGCCGTGCTCTCTAAAAAGCTCGGCAGCGGTCGAGACAATTCGCTCCCGCGGCGGGATTTTATCGTCAGTGTTTGCAGGAGACAGCAGGTTCAACGATTCTGATTTTTTTGCGGACAAGGTCCTTGACATCCATGTGACCGATCGGTAACAAATGCATTGTTACTTACCGGTAACACCACCCTTCGCAAAAGTCAATGTCGATGAATATGCGACTGCGGTGGAACACGGGCGACTGCCCACGAAAGGAGGCAACCATGAGCAAGACCAGAGAAGACCTGACAATCACCGAAGCCCTTCGTGACCCACTGATCGCCATGGTGCTCCGTGCCGATGGCGTGAAACTCGACGACTTCAAACGCCTCCTCGAGACGGCGGCCAAGAAGCGCGAGCAGCGAACCTCTCCGGTGGGCAAGTTTCTGAACGTGATTTCCAACAATCCGGCAGCCATGTGCAGCTATTGCTGAAGTTTCGGGCGCTTCCCTGCCCCTGTGAGAGTCGTCGCTAACCAGCGACGGCTTTTTCCGTTTCGACCCATGCACTGCGAGAAACGCGTATCCCGGGCTTACGAGTGTCCGCTCCCGCGAGGGTGCCCACATCTGGAAAGGCACTCCGACAACACGAACTTGGTAGCGCTCGCCATCTCCATCGCCAAGATGAAATGTCCGTAGGCGGCTGAATATCGCAACCGGCAGATCGTCGGTCAGCGGCAAACACAAAGGGCCGTTGGCTTGACGCCAGCGGCCCCACGAAAAGCCTTGGGAGGCTGAGGATCAGATGATGCCGCCGCCACCGGCGACGGATGCGGGACGCTCTGCGGCGACCTTCTTGCGGTAGCCGCTGGCGCGGTAGGTCGCGACCGGATCGATCGCACCGCCAGCACGACGACGGGCTTCCGCCAGGATCGGCTCAACGTCCGTGCGGTAGCCCCGCTTTAGGGTTTCTGTCGCCATCAGCGCGTCGTTTTCGTCCTGGAAGCCTGCCAGCGCCTTGCGGTCTACGATCAGCGCCTGCGCATAGGCGCGGCGAATTTCGTTGGCGCTGTTGATCAGGCTTTCGATCGGATCGGTCACATTGTGCGATTGATCGATCATGTGCGCCGGGTTGAAGTCGTTGACGCCGCGTTGTTCGGCCTCAACGAGCTCGTTGAAGACGAGGAACAGGCGGTAAGGCTCGATTGCACCCGCGTCGAGATCGTCATCTCCGTACTTCGAGTCGTTGAAATGGAAGCCGCCGAGCTTGCCGAACTGGATCAGGCGGGCGACGATCATCTCGATATTGGTGTTTGGCGCATGGTGGCCGAGGTCGACAAGGCAATGCGCTTTCGGTCCCAGCGTCTGGGCGATCAGGTAGTTGGTGCCCCAGTCCTGTACGACGGTCGAATAGAAGGCCGGCTCGTACATCTTGTGCTCGGAGAACAGCTTCCAGTCGTCAGGCAGCGCCTTGTAGATGTCGGCCATCGAGGCGAGATAACGTTCGAAGGCCTTCGTAAAGTTGCTCTGGCCCGGGAAGTTCGAACCATCGCCGACCCAGACGGTCAAAGCCTTCGAGCCGATGGCCTTGCCGATCTCGATGCATTCGATGTTGTGCTCGACGGCCTGCGCGCGCGTTGCCGCGTCGGTGTGGCTCAGCGAACCATACTTGTATGAATGGGCCTGGCCGGGCGCATCTGAGAAGGTATTGGAGTTCATTGCGTCGAAGCCGAGGCCGAGCTGATCGCCCTTTGCCTTCAATTCCTTGACGTCAGTCTTGTCCCAAGGAATGTGGAGCGAGACGTTCGGCGTGGCGCGCGTCAGCTCGTTGATGACCGAGCAGTCGTCCAGCTTGTCGAAAATGCCACGCGGCTCGCCGGTACCAGGGAAGCGGGCAAAGCGCGTCCCGCCCGTGCCCACGCCCCAGGACGGAACGGCGACGAAGAATTCGGATACGCGGCGCGTGACGTTTTCAATGTCGATGCCACGGCGCGAAAGGTTGGCGCCCAGCGCTTCGTAATCGGATTTGAGCGCGGATGCGCGCTTGTCGTTTTCCTGCGCAATCACATCCTGCGCGATTTTGGACTCGGCCATGAGTTCCTCCCGAGATAGTGGATGAGACGCGGCGGGCATAACGCCCGCCGCAGCAATTGACTTAGCGTGGGAAGCTCTGCGCGTTGCCGGCATCAACATTGATGATGTTGCCGGTGGACTTTGCCGAGAGATCGGACGCCAGGAAGTAGATCGCTTCAGCGATGTCTTCAGGGAAGACGTTGAGCTTCAGCATGGAGCGCTTGCGGTAGTGCTCCTCGAGCTCGTTGATCTCGATCTTTGACGATGCTGCACGCTGCTCGCGCCACTCGCCGTTCCAGATTTTCGATCCGCGCAGGACCGCATCCGGATTGACGGTGTTGACGCGAATGCCGGCTTCTGCGCCTTCCAGCGCCAGGCAACGGGCGAGATGGATCTCGGCAGCCTTGGCCGTGCAGTATGCGGCGGCATTTGGCGAGGAAGCCAGCCCGTTCTTGGACGCGACGAACACAACGTTGCCGCCGAGGTTCTGCTTGCGGAAAAGACGGAAGGCTTCGCGCGAAACGAGGAAGTAGCCGGTCGCCAGAATGTCGATATTCTTGTTCCACATCGAAAGCTCGGTGCTTTCGATCGGAGCGGACGAAGCGATGCCGGCGTTCGAGACGAGGATATCGACGCCGCCGAACTCCACGCAGGCTTCCGCGAAGGACGAGATCACGCCGTCTTCCTTGGTCACATCGAGCTTGACGCCGCGAACGGCATCTGCACCGAACTGCTTGGCGAAATCAGCCTTGGTGCTGTCGAGGGCTTCCAGGTCGATATCGGCCAGAACCACGCAGGCACCCTCACCGATCAGGCGGGCAGCTGTCGCGCGACCGATGCCGCCGGCGCCGCCGGTGACGAAGGCAACCTTTCCGGCCAGGCTCTTCGGCTTCGGCATGCGCTGAAGCTTGGCTTCTTCGAGCAGCCAGTATTCGATATCGAAGGCTTCCTGCTCAGGCAGACCTTGATATTCCGAAACGGTCGATGCGCCGCGCATGACGTTGATTGCGTTGACATAGAACTCGCTGGCGATGCGGGCAGTTGCCTTGTCGCGGGCAAACGAGAGCATGCCGACGCCGGGAACGAGGAAGATAACCGGGTTCGCGTCACGCATGGCGGGCGAATTGTCATGCTTGCAGTCGTTATAGTAGCGTGCATAGTCGGCGCGGTAGTCCTCGAGTGCCTTGTCGAGACCGGCAACGATCGCATCCACGTCAGGCTTTGCCGGGTCGAAATCGACGATCAGCGGACGGATCTTGGTACGCAGGAAGTGGTCGGGGCAGCTCGTACCAAGCGCGCCAAGCGGCTGCAGGTTCTTCGAATTGACGAATTCGAGAACGGCGTCCTGATCATCAAAGTGACCGAGCTTGCGCTCCGCCTTGCCGATGCGGCCGCGGATTTCGGGCATCAGGCGGGCTGCGATGGCGCGGCGCTGTTCAACAGCCAAGCTCTGCGTGGCCGCACCACCGAAGATGGTCTTGCCTTGTGTCTTTTCGGCGAACCAGACAATCGCCTTGTTGATGATCTCGAGCGTCAGCTCGTAGCAGGCCTTTGCATCGTTGGCCCAGGTGAAGAGACCGTGGCTTTCGAGCACAACGCCCTTCGAGTTCGGGTTTGCCTTGACGAAGGCTTCGAGATCGAGGCCGAGCTGGAAGCCCGGGCGGCGCCACGGCAGCCAGCCGATTTCGTCGCCAAAGATCTGCTTCGTCAGTTCCTTGGAGTTCTTCGAAGCGGCGATTGCGATGATCGCATCGGGATGCATGTGGTCGACATGCGTGAAGGGCACGAAACCATGCAGCGGCGTGTCGATCGAAGCGGCGCGGCTGTTTAGGTTATAGGTGCAATGCGGGAGGAAGCCGACCATACGGTCTTCGTCTTCAACGCCCTTGTAGATACTCTTCAGCGAGTCCAGCTTGTCCTGGTAAAGGGTCGCAAAGCCATCAAGCTTGATGGTGCCGACGTCGCCGCCAGAACCCTTGACCCAGAGAACCTTGACCTTTTCACCTGTCAACGGGTCGGTTTCCATGACCTTTGCAGAGGTGTTACCGCCGCCATAATTGGTGATGCGCTTATCGGCACCAAGCAGATTCGAGCGATACAGCAGCTTGCCTGGCTCATCGAGGCCAGCAGCGTAAGCATCGTCCCAACGGTTATCTAGAAGCCGGACGGTGGCCGCCATGTCATCCTCCCATAAAGAAATTTCTTGAGGACGCGGAACGAGAACTGCGCCCTTTGCGCTGACGGTATCGCTCATCAAAATACGCGTTGTCAATCGAAAACGATCAAATTCGCTTATTGTGCAGTGCAATATGCAAATTTCTGATCGTTTTTGATTGACACATTCTCACAACTGCGAAATAAGCAAGCTAGGAGGAACCCCATGCACGAACGCGAACGCCATCGCATCATTCTGAGCGCCGTTCAGGAGAAGTCCGTTGTCACGGTTCAGGATATTTCCGAGCTGACCGAGGCTTCTGAGGCGACCATTCGACGTGACATCACGGCCCTTCATGTGCAGGGAAAGATCCGCCGCGTTCGCGGTGGGGCGGAGGCTGTGCATCCACCGCAGCTCGGAAATCTAGCCGGACGCCCATTCCGCGTTTCAGAATCAGTCAATATCGATAAAAAGCGCTCAATAGCGCGAGCCGCAGTCGATTTGTGCGACCCCGGCGATGCGATCATCATCAACGGTGGCACCACCACCTTCCAGATGGTGCACTTCATGGCGGCCCATCGCATGCAGGTCATGACGAACTCGTTTGCGATCGCAGAGCATCTCGTCAAGCACTCGAAGAATACGGTCACCGTGCCTGGAGGCGTGATCTATCGCGAGCAGAGCCTGATCCTGTCGCCTTTCGACAATGATGCGATCCGCAATTTCTACGCCCGTCGCTTTTTTATCGGCGCACAGGGCGTAGGGCCGCACGGCATCATGGAAGCCGACGCGCAGATTATTCAGAGTGAACAGAAGCTGATGCACCAGGCCGACGAACTCGTCGTCATGGTTGATTCCAGCAAGTTTAACCGCCGGTCGAGCCTGATCTTGTGCCCGCTCGACCGTGTTTCGACCATCATCACCGATGAGGGAATTCCCGAAGAGTCGGTACGGATGATCGAGGATGCGGGCATCAGACTCGTCATTGCGAGCACGATCTCGCAAGCGAAGGAGGATTCCTCGTCGGTCGCGTGAGTGGCACCGGCAGGATGTATTCAAGCCTTAACAACGTGGGAGGATGAAAGCATGAAACTCGCAAAAACACTGGCAGTGGGCGTCGCCTTTGCCGTCGCCTTGATGGCAGGCGCAGCAAGCGCCAAGGACGTCAAGATTGGTCTTGTCGTAAAGTCTCTCGGAAACGGCTTCTTTGAAGCTGCCAACAAGGGCGCACAGGAAGCAGCCAAGGAACTCGGCGGCGTAGAAGTAATCTACACCGGCCCGACCTCGACGACGGCCGAAGGCCAGATCGAAGTCATCAACTCGCTGATCGCTCAGGGCGTTGACGCCATTGCGATCTCCGCCAACGATCCGGACGCTGTCGTACCGGCCCTCAAGAAGGCCAAGCAGCGCGGTATCAAGGTCATCTCCTGGGATTCCGGCGTCAACAAGGACGGCCGTATCCTGCAGCTGAACCCGTCGTCGAACGAACTGATCGGCAAGATGTGCCTGACGCTCGTCAAGGATCATCTTGAAGGCGGCAAGGGCGACTTCGCAATCCTGTCTGCAACCACCACCTCGACGAACCAGAACATCTGGATCGACCAGATGAAGAAGCAGCTCAAGGACTTCGCTGGTCTCAACCTCGTTACAACCGTTTATGGCGACGACCTGTCTGACAAGTCCTATCGCGAAGCTGAAGGCCTGCTGAAGTCCAACCCGAACGTCAAGGTCATTGTCGCTCCGACGACCGTCGGCGTTCTGGCTGCGTCGAAGGTTGTCGAAGACAAGGGTCTCGTCGGTAAGGTCTACGTAACGGGCCTCGGCCTGCCGTCAGAAATGGCAGGTGCGATCAAGTCGGGTGCGACGAAGGAGTTCGCAATCTGGAACCCGATCGACCTCGGCTACTCCGCAACACAGATTGCTTATCACCTGGTCAAGGGTGACGCGACGGGCGAGCCTGGCACCGAAATTGAAGCCGGCCGCATGGGCAAGATCAAGGTTGGCGAAAACGGCGAAGCCGCGATGGCCGATCCCTTTGTCTACAATGCGTCGAACATCGACCAGTTCTCGAAGGTTTTCTAAGACCTCGCTGAAGACACAAAACCCGGCGGTTCATGCCGCCGGGCCTTTCCCAATGAACACTGGTAGACGCTGATGAACACTGCCCTTCAACAACCCGTCGCGAGCGCCAAGGCGGACGACGCACGCCCGATTCTGGAGATGCGTGGCATCTCGCAGATTTTCCCGGGCGTGAAGGCTCTCGATAACGTCAGCATCGCGCTCTATCCCGGCAAGGTGACTGCACTGATCGGCGAAAACGGCGCCGGCAAATCGACACTCGTCAAGATCCTGACGGGCATCTATCGGCCGAACGAAGGCGAGATCATCGTCGACGGCAAGCCAACGACATTCGCTAACGCGCAAGCCGCGATCGATGTCGGCGTAACCGCCATTCACCAGGAGACCGTCCTCTTCGACGAGTTGACGGTGGCCGAGAACATTTTCCTCGGCCATGCGCCGCGCACCAGGTTCCGGACAATCGACTGGAAACTGATGAACAGTCGCTCCAAGCAATTGCTGCATTCCCTTGAAAGTAATATCGATCCGACGATCCGCTTGAAGGATCTCTCGATTGCACAACGCCATCTCGTAGCCATCGCCCGCGCCCTTTCGATCGAGGCTCGCATCGTCATCATGGACGAGCCTACCGCGGCCCTTTCACGCAAAGAAATCGATGATCTCTTCCGGATCGTCGACGGTTTGAAGGCACAGGGAAAGGCTATCCTTTTCATCAGCCACAAGTTCGACGAGCTTTATGAGATCGCCGATAACTTTGTCGTCTTTCGCGATGGGCGTGCTGTTGGCCACGGCCAACTCAAGCAGACGCCGCAAGACGATATCGTCCGCCTCATGGTCGGGCGCGACGTCGAGAATGCGTTCCCCAAAATTGACGTTGCGATCGGCGGTCCGGTTCTGCAGGTAGAGAAATACTGTCACCAGACCGAGTTTCGCGATATCTCCTTTACCCTCCGCAAGGGTGAGATCCTCGGTGTCTACGGGCTGATCGGCGCCGGTCGCTCCGAACTCTGCCAATCGCTCTTCGGCATCACCAAGCCGGCCTCTGGAAGCCTTACACTCGACGGTCAAAATCTTGTTGTCCATTCGCCGCTCGACGCCATCCGTGCAGGCATCGTCTACGTCCCGGAAGAGCGCGGCCGCCACGGTTTGGCGTTGCCGATGCCGATCTACCAGAACATGACGCTGCCTTCGCTTGCACGCACCTCGCGGAAGGGCTTCCTGAAGGCGGCCAATGAGTTTGCCTTGGCACGAAAATACGCAGAGCGGCTTGACCTGCGCGCGGCAGCCCTTTCCGTGCCGGTCGGCACACTGTCAGGCGGCAACCAGCAGAAGGTCGTTATCGGCAAGTGGTTGGCAACCCTGCCCAAGGTGATCATCCTCGACGAGCCGACCAAGGGTATCGACATCGGCTCGAAAGCTGCCGTTCATGGCTTCATCAGCGAGCTTGCTGCCGAAGGGCTCTCCATCATCATGATCTCCTCAGAGTTGCCGGAGATCATCGGAATGTCCGACCGGGTCCTCGTCATGAAGGAGGGTCTGATGGCCGGCCTCTTTGAACGCAAGGAACTGACGCCGGAAACGCTGGTTCGCGCGGCGACCGGCAACGCTTGAGGTAAACAGAATGTCCAGACTGCTGAAAAAACGCGAAACCCTACTCTTCGCAATTATCGCGATAATGGTCGCGATATTTTCGACACGAGCCCAGGATTTCGCAACACCGGGCAACCTCGCTGCGATCTTCAACGACACGTCGATCCTGATCATTCTCGCGCTGGCGCAAATGACAGTCATCCTCACAAAATCGATTGACCTGTCGGTTGCTGCAAATCTGGCCTTCACGGGTATGGCAATCGCGATGTTGAACGCGACCTATCCCGATCTGCCGCTTATTGCCCTTATCCTTGCAGCCATTTTCATCGGCGCCTTCCTCGGAGCTATCAACGGCTTCCTCGTATGGGCACTTGAGATTCCGCCGATCGTCGTCACGCTGGGTACGCTTACCATCTATCGCGGCATGGCCTTCGTGCTGTCGGGTGGCGAATGGGTCAATGCTCACCAGATGACGCCAACCTTCCTCAACGTTCCTCGCACTGTTGTCGCCGGCATGCCTGTCCTTAGCTGGGCCGCCATTGTTGTCGTCGCTCTCATTTATGTTCTTCTGAAGTACACGCAGTTCGGGCGTTCTGCCTATGCCGCTGGCGGCAATCCGACGGCAGCCGTTTACGCCGGCATCGATGTTGGTTGGACCAAGTTCCTGGCATTCGTCCTATCGGGCGCGCTCGCCGGCCTCGCTAGCTATCTCTGGGTATCGCGCTATGCGGTTGCCTATGTTGATATCGCCAATGGCTTTGAACTCGACAGTGTAGCTGCCTGTGTCATTGGCGGAATCTCAATTGCCGGGGGCGTCGGCTCCGTCATTGGAACAGTGCTGGGCGCCTTATTCCTTGGCGTCATCAAGAATGCCCTTCCGGTCATCGGCATTTCGCCCTTCACGCAAATGGCGATCTCGGGAACCGTCATCATCCTTGCCGTCGTCTTCAATGCACGGCGCGAACGCAATCGCGGCCGCATCATCCTGCGCGACAAGGCCGCCTCAGAAAACCCGGCAGAGGTGGCAGCATGAGCACCGTCGTTTCTACAGCCACCGAAAAGCGCGTTATTCCCGACCGTCTCGGCACTCCGTTCAAGCGGATAATGTCGAGCTGGGAGGTGCTGCTCTTTGGCGTCGCGGTCCTTATCTTCATTTTCAATTCAGTTGCATCGCCATATTTCCTCGATGCCTGGAACCTTTCCGACGCGACCTTCAACTTCACCGAGAAAGCGATGATCGCCTTTGCTATGGCAATGTTGGTGATCGTTGGCGAGATCGACCTGTCTGTTGCCGCCATCATAGCACTTGCCTCGACCGCGATGGGTGCTGCTGCTCAGGCCGGAGTGGGTGCTCCCGGACTTGTTGCGATCGGCATCGGCGTTGGACTGCTCTGCGGCATGTTCAATGGATTCCTGGTATCGGTCATGAAGCTGCCGTCCATCGTCGTAACCATCGGTACCATGAGCCTCTTTCGAGGTATTTCCTACATCGTCCTCGGCGACCAGGCCTATGGTGGCTATCCTGAAGACTTCGCCTACTTCGGCCAGGGCTATGTGTTCTGGGTATTCTCTTTTGAGTTCGTACTGTTCATCGTGCTGGCGATTGTCTTTGCTATCCTGCTGCACGCCACAAATTTCGGCCGTCAGGTTTACACGATCGGGAACAACGAGTTTGCGGCGCGCTTCTCGGGCATTCCAGTAGAGCGCGTCAAATTCATCCTGTTCTTGCTGACCGGTGTCATGAGCGGAGTTGCCGCCGTCTGCCTGACCTCCCGCCTCGGGTCCACGCGCCCGTCGATCGCGCAAGGCTGGGAGCTTGAAGTTGTTACCATGGTGGTCCTCGGTGGCGTTTCGATCCTTGGCGGCTCTGGTAAGATTGGGGGCGTCGTCATCGCCGCCTTTGTCATGGGTCTCGTCACCTTTGGTCTCGGCCTCCTCAACGTGCCCGGTATCGTGATGTCGATCTTCATCGGCTTGCTGCTGATCGTGACGATCGCAATTCCGATCATCGCGCGCCGCATCAAAGCCATGAGCACCAAATGAGTGGGTTCCAAATGACGCTCCAAAAACACGCCTTCAAGATGAAACTCAACCCGGGCATGGAAGCCGAATACAAGAAGCGGCATGACGAGATCTGGCCGGAATTGCTGGAACTGCTGCACCAATCCGGCGCCCGCGACTACTCAATCCATCTAGACCGCGAAACGAACACGCTCTTCGGTGTATTGACGCGTCCCACTGATCACACAATGGCAAACCTGCCGGATCACCCCGTCATGAAGAAATGGTGGGCACACATGGCCGACATCATGGAAACCAACCCGGACAACTCTCCCGTCCAAAGCGATCTCGTCACCGTATTCCATATGCCATGACCGTAAACTACCGCCGTATCGCCGTTCTCGACATCGGCAAGACCAATGCCAAAGTGGTCGTTCTGGACAGTGCCACCGGGGTAGAGATTTCGGTAGCCAAGATGCCGAATTCCGTAGTCCGTGATGGAATTTACCCGCACTACGACGTCGAGAAACTATGGACCTTTACGCTGGATGCCCTGCGCTCGTTCGCTAGGGAGCCCGGCTTCGACGCGATCTCGATCACGACACACGGCGCATCGGCTGCCCTGCTGAATGCAGCTGGCGATCTTGCTATGCCGGTACTGGATTACGAGCATGAATATCCTGCCGACGTTCGCGAAGCGTATGCCTTGCTGCGGCCTCCCTTCGAGGAGACGTTCTCGCCACATCAGAGCATGGGTCTGAACGTCGGCGCGCAGTTGCATTACCAGAAGACGACCTTTCCCGACGCCTTCGCGAAAGTGACAACGATCGTCACCTATCCGCAATACTGGGCATCTCGCTTGACGGGCGTCGTGTCTAACGAGGTCACATCGCTTGGCTGCCACACCGACCTCTGGGCGCCCCGAGAAAGCACTTACTCCTCACTCGTTGACACCCTTGGCATCCGCTCGCTGATGGCGCCGATCCACTCAGCCTTCGATGCACTCGGCCCGGTTCTTCCGGCGATTAACAAAGAGATTGGTCTTTCCCGCGACATTCCGGTCTTTTGCGGCATCCACGATTCCAACGCGTCGCTTCTGCCGCACCTTCTTGTTCGCCCTGCCCCCTTCGCAGTCGTTTCAACCGGCACGTGGGTGATCAATTTTGGTGTCGGGGGCGATCTCGATCATCTCGAGCCGAGCCGCGATACGCTGGCCAATGTCGATGCCTATGGCCGCGCCGTGCCCTCCTCCCGCTTCATGGGCGGACGCGAGTTCGAAACGGTCTCTGCCGAAATCGGCCACGTAGATCAGGAATACAGTAGTGCTGCAATCGAGCGGGTGGTCTCAAACAGCATATTGCTGCTTCCAAACGTTGCGCCGGGCTCAGGGCCGTTTCCAGGTCAAACCGCGCGCTGGATCAATGCTGAAGGCGCAAGCGCCGAAGCGCGCTATGGCGCACTGTGCCTATATCTGGCGCTGATGAATGAAGCCTGCCTCAATCTGATCGGCGCACGCGGTCCTGTTATCGTCGAAGGACCGTTTGCGCTGAACGACACCTACCTCACTCTGCTCGCTGCGCTAACTGATCGCGATGTGATCGCGGTTCCCGGCTCGACCGGCACCAGCCAGGGGGCCGCACTCCTGACCGGCATTCAACCGCCCGCCGCCGTTGAACGACGGATTCAGCCAGGGAAAATCACAGGGCTCAGTGCCTACCGCCAGTCCTGGCATACAGCGTTGGCATAGCAGTCTTTCCGCCGATGCCCCTCGCTCCACTTTGGTGTTGCCTATAGGTTAGCGACTCACAACAAACAGGAGGAGTCCCATGGTAGAGTCGACCGCTGCACCCTTTGATCCACGTGCGCTTGCGTCAAAGCTTCACGGCCTGCGTCGAGTACGAAATCAGGCCCCGACGGCCGATTTCGCCTTGCCTCCTAATCTTAGGCAAGCGGTGGATGCCCAGAACTTCCTGGCAGCCGACGAGGCTATCACGAGTAATGCCTGGAAGGTGACGGTCTCGCCCGATGGGCAGGCAGTTGCTGCACCGCTCCATCCTTTTGTGCAGGCTGATTCCGGTGCGCGGATTGACTGGCAAAAGGGTATCAGGTTCGAGGCGGAGATCGCGGTGCGCCTTGGCAAGGATTTGCCTATACTTCGAGATGGCAACTACTCCAGAGCCGACATTGTGGGCGCGATCGCGGCTGTATATATCGGCGCCGAATTGCTGGTCAGCGCTATCGAAGAAAGCGGCAAGATCTCATTTCTACTGTTCCTCGCCGACCGGCTTGGAAACGCCGGATATGTTCTCGGCCCCACTGTCGCAAAGTCAGTCGTTGATACGGCGGGTGGCACGCCGCTCAAGGTCACCCTCAACGGCCAGTCGATCTACGACGCACCTGCTCAGCATCCGAAGGGCGACGTGTTGACCTGGCTCTTTGAGTACGCAAATGATGGGTTGCGACCGGCCTCCTCCCTCAAGGCTGGGGATGTCATCACCACAGGCACCCTCTGTGGTGCAATTGAACTCTTAACGCCTGGGGATATTGAAATTACCTTTGGCGGGTCTGCCCATCTAAGGATTACACTCGCCTGAAATGATGTCGGATGCGTCCGCCGGTAACCGGTGGACGCATCCGTTCTTGTCCATTATTCGCCTCGGCGGCTAACTTCCGGCTAGCCCTCCGCCACCCAAGCCGGGGCCGCGGAAACGGCCAATCTTTTTCGATTGTTCATGGGAATGTACCTACCAGGCGGAGCCAACTGGCGTCCCACGATTTCTTGCCCGAAGCGCCAACCCTAAGATGACGCGGCTCCAGCCCTGAGAGATAAGATCAATCCTGAGCTTGATCGCAAGAAGCCGAGCCTACTGGCCACGCGCGCAAAATCATCCCGCCAAACACAATACAATAGTTCACGCTGATGGTGGCAAACCCTCCCCATACCTTTTTGATTGGTCACGGAACCCCACGAACATTCGGAGAGTGCCGGATACTCATTCAAATCACAATTGTTATTGCTAAACAGTCTATTAGCTAAGATTATTCAAGTTCTCATCCTGTAACGTCAGGGTCCACTACCCTCATTCGCTCCAACGATGGTTTCCAAGGGTTGGCCCGGTGCGATCTGCTCATTTCCGCCAGGAACAACGAGGGGAGCAAAAACCCCGGCTAACATGAAAGCAACTATCAACAGCATCAGCATTCGCATCCTGCACGCTCCACCATCCGATTTCGAATGCCTACCCAGCAGACCCAGCCGCTTTTGATCTGGTAGCACCAAGTCAAACGTTTCTAATGATAATCCTGGTCCTGACGTTGCCGGGCAGGACGGCAGATGCGCTGAACATCACCGTCAAATCTTCCGCTTGTGCGTCAAGTGAACCGAAATCCGACAACCCCAAACCGTCCCTTCCAAACCATGTCGAGGATATAATGGGGCAGCCTGCCGCGATCGCTCCGAGTATACTCGCTCTGGGGTGCATCAGTGCTCCGGGATCGGTTGTTGTCACGAGCCTAAGGCGACAATGTCCCTATTGGAATCCAACCTTTGTCCGCGCGCGCAATACGTTTGTATAGTTGGCACTGGACCCCAATTCGCGGCACGTACGAAATTGAATTTCCAAGTTTCCGCTTCGATCATTGGAGGCGCAGATATGAACCGAAATGCATTGATTGAAGTCGGAAATCTTAAGACGAAAAAAGGACAGGAAGACCAATTACGGATCGATGCCCTGCTGCAGCGAGACCCTGATGAGTCGCTTTGGGACCGTCTCTATTGGCAGTTTAAACTCTCACCACTTCTTAGGGCCGAGATGGCCGAGGCCGTTGCTAGCGTCTCCTCAAGTCTCATCGAGCCGCAGGAATGAAAGAGCTGACGCATACCCCATACTGGCGAAATCGTCGCCAAAGACACCGGCGGATACGTCCCGATGGGCACTGCCAATAGCGGTGAGCCACACCAATCGAGGACCTCCCATAGACTCTCGTACGATATCAAACACATGAATTCGAAACGATATTGTTCGACACATGAACCAATATCTGGTGTCGGGACAATGTCACAAGAGCGTTCGGTAGCCATCATCGATGACGACGGGTCTACAAGGGAGGCTTTGGAAGATCTCCTGGATTCATACGGCCTGCCAAGCCACTCGTTTCAATCCGCAGATCAGTTCCTTTCCGACCTCCGTCGAACAGGGGTTTGCTGCCTTCTTCTCGATGTGAACATGCCCGGGTGTAGCGGAATAGAGTTGCAGGCCGAGCTGGCAAAGGATCCAAACCCGCCGGCAATCATATTCGTCACGTCCTATCAGGATACGCGCACCCGCACTGCTGCGATGAGGGCCGGTGCTGTAGCTTTCCTCGCCAAGCCGGTCGACGTTTCATTGCTGATTGCTGCGCTCGAGACAGTGTTACACGAGACGATCGTGTAGCCTTGGAGGCATCAAGCATGCGGAACCTGAAGGTGCGCATCCTTAAACTCGCCCATATGACGCCGGAATCGGCGGTCGTGCAAATAGACCCAAGAAACTGGTGATGTCCTCATTTGGAGAGCGGCGATGCACGAGCGTGGCAACAGGGTATTCTTACAACTGCCGGCCATAATAGCGCTGGGAACTGTCGTTGCGCGCGCATTCGTTTCGTAGGGGACTGCCGTACCGGTCTTACCCGAAGTCGGCATGAGCGCCTCTTCGATACTGCCGCCGCTATCGAATGGACGGGCTGGAATGGCCTGGCTGGCAGAGGTGATGCCCGCGGTGATCCACCGGTACCTGGCAGACTGGCGTCGCGTCTTGTCGAGAGGGAGTGAAATTGAAGCGCGGTGCTACCCAATCGTTTTTCAGTGTGACCGTTCTCGCAAAGTCCCAGCTTGCCTTCCAAGTGAGGGATCCGGCCTCGCTTTGGACTTGCGCACTAACGCTGCTATTCTCTCTTGCTCGACAGGGGTCGCTACCGGTTGGACGCCGGTAGCAGTATCGGCTCGGATGGCAAGCACTCTTCCAGGGACCAATGGCTAATTGGCGATCCGGAGCGTAAGTGCTGTGATGCCGGCAGCAAGATTGAGGCCCTCCTCGGCCTGAACGGCAACCGGCTGCAGGGAAATCGTACCGTGCTCGCCTCCGACTAGAACTTTCGCTCCAACACCAACACCGACGGCTGCATCGGCGCTGACGCCGCTATAGGTTCCGGCAAGTGCTCCCTTGCTGCGGGTCGTTGGCGCGAATACGAGCCATGCCATCTTTCCCTTGTCGGTTTCCCCGATATCGAGACCGAACTCCGTAATCTTGCCCTTGTAATTTTCCCTGGCGCCGCCCCCCGTGGGCGTGAATACACAGCTGACTTCCTGCTGACCGCCAACGATGACGCCGATTCCAGCCGATACGTCACAGTTGATCGCGCCGACTTCTGTATGCTCGGCCGCGAAAGATGCACCGCATCCAAGGGCAGACAAGATTGCCGTTGCTGCTGTCGAAATCATGAGTTTGCGCATTTTGGAGTCCTTTTCTTGAGTGCTTGTCGACATATCCGCAGTCGCACCGCCGGAACGCGACAGACATGAATGAGATAAATTTTGTGGGAGGCCACCGTACAGAGGTGGCAGCGCATTGATCGTCTCAGCGAACCCAGAACGTTATGCTGCCGTCGGCCGCCTGCTCGGCATTCACGACGTTCTTGACGTCGATACCCTTTGCCGCAAGCTTTTCAGCAAGCCGTCCATTTGATTTGATTGCGGCCTG
The DNA here is from genome assembly GCF_019511525.1 of Rhizobium cauense. Lineage (GTDB taxonomy): Bacteria > Pseudomonadota > Alphaproteobacteria > Rhizobiales > Rhizobiaceae > Rhizobium > Rhizobium cauense. The sequence continues at coordinate 44,557 of NZ_JAEUAT010000026.1, forward strand.
GATATGTTGGACACCGTCTGCGGTGCGGGGCAGGAACGCATCCGCTGCATCCGGCTGGTCCATCTGGTTCTGGTAATCGCTCAGATACTTGACGTCGAAATTCCGAGCGAACGTTGTCAGCGTCTTTTCGATCTCCGGACCGCCGTTCATCGCGAGGCTGTCAGCATAGCTGTTGGTTGCGAGAGCGAGTGTGGATATGACGGCAGCGATAGCGCATCTTGAAACGCGGTTCATGTCTTCCCTTTCAATGGCGGGTATTGCGACGTGGCTCAATCGTCTGAAACAAAACGGTTTTTGTTGTCGGCCAGTCGGTGACCGGCAAGTAAAACGTATGGGCGCCGCGCATTCACTGAAATCATACTCAGGTGTCTAGGATCCTATCCTTTGGTTTGGGCTGAGCGTCATTGGACGCAAGATGTGCTCGAGCCGCAGTGCAGAGCCTTAAACAAGGTTGACAATCGATGCTTGTCGCCCCCTGTTTCGCTCCTCCGCGGCGATCCCTCGGGCGCCCACCAGCTTTTGAGGTCTCCAATTGAATCGACGACGGCGCCCCGATCTTAACGTCGGCGCGCCGTCGCTTGTCATTGTTCCTACTGTCCTCGCTCGACGACCGCGTCAATTACGGCACGAGGCACGCGCGCAAGGTTTTGATAGCGCTCATCCTCCGGAACCTGGGCTGCTACCCAAGGTGTGGCGTGTCAGCCAAACGTAAATGCATAGGCGTTCACACCAGGATCGAGGAAGCGGATTTCGAATAGGCGAGCTCTTACGTCACCAGATTGACGCACGAGTTGGTAAAGCTTGGTGGAGGTCACGGTGCCATTGCCGGCCGCGTCGATATCAGTACCATGATCTGCACTTGGTGCCTTGCCATCGATTTTCACCTGAAAGCGGATGGGCTTTCCATCTGAACCAGGACCAAGGACGAGATTGAGGTCGCGCGCGCTGAAGCGATAAGTGATGCTGCCGTCGGGCTGATCGAGGGTCGCTTCCTCTGCCCCAATTGTCCAGCTCCCTGCGAGCCCCCATTCGTTCAGGCTGGGCGACTTTACTGTGTAGGTCTGCGCAGCGTCAGCACGAACCGGCTCGCTGGAGACGAAGTTTGTTGCCTCTCGATATCCGATGTAGGTCTCGCCCGAACGCAAATCCTTGATATCGGGGCTTGCCTCGGCCCCTTTGGCTTCAGGAGTGACAAACGCATTCGCACCGGTGGCGCTGCCGGCTTCCTTTAGAAGGTCCTGGATGGCTCCCTCGGTCTCTTGATAGTTTCCCTCGCCAAAATGGTGGTACCGGATCTGCCCGTTTGCATCGATCAGGTAGTGGGCCGGCCAATAGTTATTTTGGAACGCACGCCAGATTTTGTAGTCATTATCGATAGCAACGGGATATGTAATCCCGAAATCGCCAATCGCTTTCCTGACGTTGTCGATATTCTTCTCGAAGGCAAACTCTGGCGAGTGCACACCGATGACGACCAGCCCTTGATCCTTATACTTATCGGCCCAGGCTCGAACATAGGGCAGCGTACGAATGCAATTGATGCACGAGTAGGTCCAGAAGTCGATGAGAACCACTTTGCCTCGAAGCTGCTCCATTGACAGCGGTGGCGAATTCAACCAGTCGACCGCACCGCTGAGCGAAGGTGCACGTCCCTCGACGGCAAGATCGCTGCGAAAGGGCTTCGTTTTGTTTGCGGCTGCAGAGATCATGCTGTTTCTGGCCAGTTCAGTGGGTCTAGCTTCGCCGTTCGACGCCTCGAAACGATCAAGGACCGACTGCTCTAGAGACGTTGTGCTCGTATAAGAGAGCCTTGCAAGCAGGGTAGTGTCAAAGCCGAGGGCGATGACCGCCACCCCCGCTAGGACAGCAACGCCTGCGGCTTGGCGAATACGTTCGCTGACACCCAACGACCGCTTCAGCCCCGCAAAGACCCTTCCGCCCAACAGGAGCGCGATCGCCAACGATGTTGCTGCGCCTCCGGCATAAGCAAGCAAAAGAAGCGTCGTATGGAGGTTGACGCCCTGGAGCGCTGCGCCGGTCAGTACCAAGCCGAGAATTGGGCCGGCGCAGGGCGCCCAAAGAAAACCGGTGGCAACACCCAGGACAAAAGAGCCGACGACAGAGGCACCAGACGCTGAATTGCCAAACGAATTTAAGAGCCTGTTGCCTAGATTGACGATCGGTTGCGTAATTGCGCCTGAGACCCGCGCCGACAGCAAGCTGATGCCAAATACGACCAACAATACGATGGCGACGGTCCGCCCGTACGCATTCGCCTCGATTGCCCAGCCACCGCCGACGGCGGCCAAAGTTGCAACAACAGCAAAAGTGGCTGCCATACCCACCAACATTGGCAGGGTGCTACGCAGGAAAGGTTGACCCGCGCGTGCAAAGACGAACGGAAGGATCGGAAGGATGCATGGGCTGAGGATTGTCAGCGCGCCTCCCAGATAGGCTATGACAAGTAGCGTCATAATCGTTCCTTTGAATCGAGTATTCGAGCTCGAGCCGAGGCCACACCTCGACCGACAAGAGCCCAAGTCTGGTCGTTCTGATGTATCTCAGGTGTGTCGGGCTTTTGCCTCAAGTGTACCGAATTGTAGGTTCAAAAGCCTGGACGACGTCGCGACCAAATCCCCGCCAGCCAAATTGTACCGAAAAGTATCTCGATGCCGATTTTCTACACGCGTATTCAATATCGTGCCCGACGCGACATATTCGGGATACACGGGTAGGTGCCTCTTAGCCGTGTCAGAAAACAACCCGGAGAGTGCCCATGTCCGATAGCATCAATCATCAGCGCCGCAGCTTGCTCGGTGCCGCCGCCTTGACCGTTGCCGCCGTCGAGTTCGGCGTCATCGGATCGGCCAGGGCACAGACCCCCGTGTCAGCTGCACCAGCGCCCACGGTCAATCCCGGATTGCACACTTCGTTCGCCGCATTGAAGCAAATCAAGACCAAGGTTCTGGACATCGGCTACGCGGAAGATGGCCCAGCCGACGGCCCTGTCGCGCTCCTGCTTCACGGATGGCCCTATGACATCTACAGCTACGTCGATGTTGCACCAATTCTTGCGGCCGCCGGCTACCGCGTCATTATTCCCTATCTGCGCGGCTATGGAACAACCAGCTTCCTGTCGGAGAAGACATTCCGGAATGCGCAGCAGGCTGCTCTCGCAGTCGACATGATCGATTTCATGGACGCGCTGAAGATCAAGCAGGCAGTCGTCGGAGGCTTCGACTGGGGTGCCAGGACGGTAAACATCATGGCCGCGCTTTGGCCGGAACGCTGCAAGGGCATGGTCTCGGTCAGTGGTTATCTGATTGGCAGCCAGGAGGCCAACAAGAAGCCGCTTCCCCCGAAAGCGGAGCTCGCCTGGTGGTATCAGTACTACTTTGCGACCGAACGAGGCCGCGAAGGCTATGACAAATACCGCCATGAATTCGCAAAGCTTATCTGGCAGCTCGCGTCTCCGGACTGGCATTTTGACGACGCGACATTCGACCGCTCTGCTAAGGCGCTCGATAACCCTGACAATGTGGCAATCACCATCGACAACTACCGTTGGCGGCTTGGTCTGGCCGAGAGCCAGAAAGAGTATGACATCCTGGAAAGGAAGCTCGCCGCATCGCCGACGATTGGCATCCCGACGATTACGATGGAAGGAGATGCCAACGGCGCACCGCATCCGGAACCATCCAGCTACGCAAAGAAGTTCACAGGCAAGTACGAGCACCGCAACATCGCGGGAGGCATCGGTCACAACCTTCCTCAGGAAGCGCCGCAAGCCTTTGCGCAGGCCATTCTGGATGTCGATCGGTTCTGATGTCGCTTCGGTTTGCCAGGGCATATCATATCCTGCAATCTCAACCCGACTGACGCCGGCTTCAGCCCGCTCTTTGAAAAATGACCGCGGGCGCTTCATTAGCAGCGCCCGCCACACAACCGCCATTCCAGTGTTTCTTTCGACTTCCACTGAGGCGCGAATGCCGTCGATGGCCTCTCACAGTTCAACCGGGCACCTTGCTGCTCGCGTAGTGGTGCTCAAAGTGAGAGTGGGCAAGCCACCGCACATCTAGAAAGACCGGCCAGTCGATCCCGCAGGCAACACACACGTCGCGTTGGCGGGCATTGGTGTGTGTTGACTGTCCGGCCGAATTGCCCGGTTGAAAAGTCCTGGAGGATGGCGCGCGTCGATGAGACGCGGACCAATTGCTCGGTGGACAGACCCATATTGTCGAGATGATCAAGCGATTTGAAGATCAGGAACTCAGCATTGCTTCGATGAAGTCGTTCCTTGGTGCCTGTCGATCCGCAGCAGTAGTCGATGATCAAGGCGATGTTGGCGACCAGCGCTTGTAATGTTGTTTCCTGAGGCAGCTGTCGTGCCGTCACGAACTTACCAACCGTGTGATTGTCAGAAACCACGACATTCAGGCTCTCGCAAGTCACGTCCAACCAAACATCAGACAGGACGCCATAAGCAAGGATCGGCCGAAGAAACCGCAGGAAGTATCCATAAGACCAGAGCGATGAGGCCGCTATCGGATCGCCTGGCCCCCACTTTGCTATGATCGCATGAATACCCCTCTCGATAATCGTCGGATCACGCACGAGGTCCTTCAGGCCGATATCTGTTGGTCCCGGTACTTGGGTTATATGGGCAGCACAATCTCCAAATGGTGCAGGTAGAGATGAGAACGTAAGGTTCGTCATGCCCGTCTCGACACAAGGTAGGTCAAGTATGGAGCACCGATCAGCGCTGCGAACAGCCCCAGCGGAAGTTCATATGGGAACGTCAGGTTTCGCGCACCTAGGTCGGCAAGCAGCATCAAGGCGCTACCGAGCACGAACGACGCGGTGAGTTGATCACGAGACCGGCTGAAACCAGCCCGCAACGCGATATGCGGTGCCAGTAGGCCGACAAAGCTTAATGGGCCTACCAAAAGAGACGCGGCACCAGTTGAAACAGCTGCCAGAACGATGACGAGAACCCTCGCGGGTCGCAAGGGCACGCCAAGCGCTGTACTGACGCTATAGCCAAGAGGCAGCAGCGTCAGCCATCGGCTGACAAGAAGCGAACAAGCCAAGACCACCGTAGCTATGCCAGCAAGCGTCAGTGCGGGGGTTCCCGTCACCGTCGCAGCCGAACCAGCTAACCAGTTCAGGATTTGCCATGACCTCTGGTCGCCAATCGCCAACAATGCACCCAAAACCGCAGAGGTGAGAGAGCTTACTGCGACCCCTGCCAGCAGCAGCCGTTCAGGTTCAAGCTGTCGGCGGCCACCGTAACTGGTGACAACCGCAGTGCTGATCGTGGCTCCAACAACGCTACCCAAAATGATCTCGGCTTGAGTTGGAGCCGGTATCAGCGTCAATACGGCTGCGAAACCGATGCCGGCGCCGCCGCTCACACCGAGCACCTCGGGACCAGCCAAGGGGTTTGACGTGAGCCTCTGAAGCATCGCACCGGACACACCGAGCAAGCCACCGGCGGCGGCTGTCGCCACCACGCGTGGCCAGCGCATTGAAAAGATCTGCTGGAACTCGCTCATGGACAGCAATAGCCACCCGCCCTGGTCCTGAGCGACGAAGAAACTCGCAAGCGTGACAATGGCCACGCAACCGCCAATCGCGGCCAACATGGGGGCTGCCGGCCGGATGACTTGCTGCCCGTAGGCTCGCCCCGGGGTCGTGTGTCGGATCCTTGAAAGGAGCCACAGAAGAAGGGGCCCGCCCAGCAAACCAGTGATTGCACCAGTGGGGAAGCTTTCGTCTGCCGACGACGCAATGATCTGTACAAAGCCGTCGCAGATCCAGAGCAGTAGACCTCCGGCCAATGCGCTGAAAGCGAGCATGCTCCGGGCGTCCCTGGTACCGCAAGCTCTTACAATGTGCGGCGCCGCGAGCCCTACGAAACTCACGAGACCGACAAAGGCGGACACGAGACCGGTCAAAAGTACGCCAAGTGCCGCGACTGCCACTCTCACCTGCGTGATGCGAACCCCGAGGCCGCTTGCGACCTCCTCGCCAAACGAAAGCAAATGCAGCGGCCGTGCGAGTGCAACGCCCAAGGTCAAAGCTGCGGCAAATGCCACCGTGAGATAAAATGAAGGCGCCCAATCTTGCTGGCTGAGGGCCCCGCCGTTCCATGTCACAAGCGACATCAAGTACTCCCCCTGGGAAATGGTCATGGCTGCGGCAATGGCACTGGTCGTGATGCTGACAAGCATGCCTGCGATCACCATCGCAACCGGATCGAACCGACGACGCCAGGCCAGGAAGAAAACAACACTTGCGGCAATTCCCGCACCGGCAATCGCAACGGCACTGCGCCCTTCATCTACCAAGGAAGGCGCAAACAGTGTTGCCGAGACAATTGCCAGCTGGGCGCCCGCGGAAATTCCGAGAGTTGAGGAATCCGCGATCGGATTTCGAAACAGTTGTTGGAATAAAGCTCCTGCCAGACCAAGCATGGCGCCTGCAAGAAAGGCGACCGTTCCACGCGGTAACACGGCGTAGTAGAGGATGATTTGCTGCGTCGTCATCTCGGCATCGGGTTGCCACAAGGACCATTCCGAATATGGCAAGAAACTCGTCGCATTGTAGAGCTGGAGGCCAACAGCGACGAATGCAGCAAGCGTGAACCAGACTGACGTTCGGGTGATCACGGCTCACCTGCCGTCAGAGCGTTCGTAAAGAGCCTGGCGAACCGCAGACTGGCCTCGATACCGCCATAAGGATTGATGTTCGCGAGGTAGTGAACCCGAGAGCGCTTCACGGGTTCCAGTGAACGCCAGATACGACTTTCGTGCAGAGAATTGCGAGCTTCAACGGGTACGTCTGAAACAACCACTATGCGGGCATCGGGACGCGCAGCCAAGGCTTCCAGGGGCACTGGCGCTGCAAAGGTATAGCGTGACCGATCGGTCCAGGCATTCGATAACCCAAGGGCGGCCATGGTATCGCCAAACATGCTGTCGCTTCCAAAGGCGCGGAAGTGTCGGGCATCGCCAATGTTGATGAGATATGTGGCTCGTTTGCTAAACGGCGCCAGTAGAGCCTTCATAGACCGTACGGTCTCTTCCCTATCGGCAAGTACACGCTGGGCTTCCTTTTGTCGCCCGAGACGGGCCCCGAGTATGCTCACTGCGTCGATTGCCTTGGCGAGGGGACCCTCGCCCTTCACGTAGAAAGGCAGGGAAAGCACAGGCGCTATTCTCTCCAAGGCTGCTTTCTGTCGCGCATAGAAAGGCGAACTAAGGATCAAGTCAGGCTTCAGTCGCACCAGATACTCGAAGTTGGGCGAGCCACGCAGTCCGAGATCGGCGACGGAATTCGGCACCACCGGCTCCACGGCATCCTGCCGGAACTGAAGGAGCTCCGTTGCGGCAATCGGCATGACGCCGAGTGCGATGCTTGTCTCAAGCATCGCCCAGTCTATTGCAGCCACTCGCAGTCCCTGCGCGGAATGGCCTGATGCGGGTAGAGCCGTGGCGGCCAGCGATATCAGAAGCTGGCGCCTATTCAGCATTCGAAGTCACCATGAAAAAGTCAGACGTCCCATAATGCTGCGACCGTTGCCATAGTTGCACCCAAATGTACCGCAGCTGGAAATGTATTCCTTATCGCCGAGGTTCGCCAAGTTGACGGATGCTCTTATTCCATCCTTCTGGTAGTGGATGGAAGCATCCACAAGAGCGACGGCATCGAGGTCATAAGTGTTGGCGGTGTTACCATACCGTTGACCAACATAGCGGACGCCGGCGCCCACACCAAAACCTTCAAGCGCAGAACCTTCGCGGAAGGTGTAGTCAGCCCAAAGGCTGGCCGCATGGCGAGGTGTATTGTCCAGCTCGTTGCCATCGTCGACACCGCCGACGATCTCGCTGTCGGTATAGGTGTAAGCCGCGCGCAAATCCAGTCCATCGGTCAAGCTGACGACACCTTCGGCCTCGATCCCCTTCACATTCGCGCCGCCGATCTGGAAATAGGTCAGAGTTGTCGCATCAAACACAGCAACGTTCTTCTGCCGCAAGTCGTACGCCGCAATGGAGAAGAAGCCATTCCAGCTAGTCGGTTGATATTTGATTCCGATTTCGACCTGCTTGCCGGTGGTAGGATCGAGCGGCTGACCGCTTGTGGGTACCGGAACCGGCTCAAACGAAGTCGCGTAGCTGACATAGGGCGCGATCCCGTTGTCGAAGATGTAGGAAAGACCGGCTCGCCCCGTAAGCTTGTGATCATCCTTGTCCAGAGGTCGTGCTATGCCGTTGTTCCGGTTCAGCGAATCCCCATCCGTTTGCGCCCAGTCCTGGCGCAGGCCAAGTGTCGCCCGCCACTTGTCCAAGGCAACCTCGTCCTGGGCATAGATGCCGAACTGACTTAACGTCGATTGGACAAGAGTGTTGGTTGTCGGCGTCTTTGCCAGAACAATCGGCGCCCCATATACGGGGTTGCGAGAGTTCAGGCCCGTCGCCTGAAAAAACTGTGTGCCCGTATCGTTGTCGAAGTAACGGTACTCAGCACCGATCAGCAGCTTGTGATCAACGTCCCCGGTCGAGAACTCGCCCAGTACATTGTTGTCAACATTCACGGTATTTAGCCGCTCATCTTGGAACGTCGCGTTGCGTCGGATCGTGACGCCATCAGGGAGAACGCCTCCTGTCAGCGACGACATGCCAAGCGACTGATACTTCCAGTCGAGGTTGGAGTAACGGAAGCTCTGACGGAATTTCCAGTCATCGCTAAACCTGTGCTCGAACTGGTAGCCAACATTCGCCTGGTTCCGGCTTGAGCGGTCGAAACCCTCATCGCCAACGAAAAAGTCTCGACCGAGCGGATTGCTTGAGTTCAGTGTCAAGGATACTGGTAGCATCGACGGCGAACTCGGATTGTCGTGCTGGAAACTCGTCAACAGGGTGAAGGACGTGTCTTCATCTGGCTTCCAGGTGAGTGCTGGGGCGATGAAGTACCTGTCGTTATCCAGTTCCTCGACTTGCTGATTGGCCAGTCTGGCAACGCCCGTAAGGCGGTAGGCGAAATCCGATCCCGGAGAAACTGGCCCGCCGACATCAAAGAAACTGCCATAGGTTTCGTAGCTGCCTGCTTCGAGCCCAACCTCGCCAAACGTTTCAAAGACAGGACGCTTGCTGATCAGGTTTATCAAACCGCCAGGATTGCCCTGGCCATACATGACGGACGCAGGTCCCTTGAGAACCTCGACACGCTCCAAGCCGTAAAGCTCATAGGACGGCGCTCCGGCAGTGCGCATCATTTTCAGGCCATCGAGAAATTGAGATTGTCTTCCGTCAAAGCCCCGGATTCTCGGGGAATCGAAGCGGGAATCAGCGCCATATGGTTCGCTGATCACGCCGGAACTGTAGCCCAGAGCCTGCCCAAGGGTTGTTGCGCCCTGGGCCTTGATCTGATCGGCCGTAACCACTGAAATCGACTGCTGCGTCTCCAGAAGCGGGGTTCCGGTCTTGGTTGCCGTCGAACTCGTCTTTGCAACATATCCCCTTACTGGCGCGGTGGGATTTTCCTGCTGCTCTCCTGTAACCGTAATTGGAGCGAGCGCGGTCGCGCCCTGCTCATCCTGTCCTGATGCGACTGCGGGCATCAACACCGTGCCGCAGACTGTTGACAGCATCACAAGATAAAAGCCCTTCAAGCTCACGTTACCCTCATGAAAATCGCGAGAGGCGCCCCGCCCCTCAAAACTTGACAAAACCAGTCATCTTCCTAGAGGGTTTCCATCCTGCGATCCAATATTGTAACAAACAAATTTCAGAAGCCCGGATTATGAAAGAAAGCCGGAGATGGCAAACGCGTCCGACATCGAACTTAGGCATCTCAGATACTTCGTCGCCTTGGCCGAGGAGCAGAATTTCGAACGAGCCGCTGCGCGACTTGGAATCGCCCAACCGGGCCTAAGCCAACAAATCATCAAGCTGGAAGCGCTGCTTGGCGTATCCCTGCTGGACCGAAGCCGGAGGTCACTGCGATTGACCGGACCTGGCCTGGAGTTCGTCGAGCAGGCGCGCAGGGTTATAGGCACGCTTCAGGACGCGATCGAGGCCGTTCATCGAGCTGCCCGAGGCGATCTCGAACGCGTCTCAGTGGGTTACGTAGCGTCCGCGGCGTACTCGGGAGTGCTTGTGGAGGCCCTATCGAAATTCAAGGCATCCAAGCCAAGTATTGACTTCCATCTAATCGAAATGGAGATGCGGCTTCAGCTTGAAAAGATCTCAGACAAGACGCTGGATGTAGGCTTCATAAGGCCGCCAATTGCCCTTCCATCCGGCTTATCGGCAGAGGTTGCTGTCCGCGAGGACTTCGTGGTCGCACTGCCTGTGGGTCACAAATACGCAGCTGTGTCCTCGATCCCGCTGAAGGCGTTGTCGTCGGAGATTTTCATCACGCCACGACAGCCCCCGGACGTTGGCTTTCATCGCAATACGCTGGCTGCATGCAAGGAAGCGGGCTTCCAGCCAAACATAAACAGCTCGGGCCGAGACTTTACAACGATTGCCAGCATGGTGGTCCTGGGCGTTGGTGTCGCCTTGGTGCCGCGCTCGTTCCAGTGCGTGCGCCTTCCGGGTATTTCCTACACCAAGCTAAAGGGTTGCTCGGTTACCTCCGACCTTGCAATCGCTTACAGAAAGGTTGAACCGTCCCCGACCATCAAGAGTTTTATCGCCCATTTCAAAAGGACCTTGCCGAGCGAACAGGAGAGCTTCGAAGGCTAAGGTCGTGCAAACCGGCGCTGGTATAACGCCAGCACTCTCGCGGCAACGCTGAAGCTCCGCCACTGATGCCAAGGCATCATTTCGCCTCCAGCAGGGGAAGGTTTCCCGATGCGAAACTGTGGGCGCCACAAACGTGACGCCCACAGCATTAAGTCACTTCTTTCGCAGATTGAGCGCCGGATTATGGGCGAAGAAATTGTGGGGCATAATATGAACGGTCTTCCATTCCGTCGACATGACCGGCCAATCCTCCATACGAGGAATATGGTGGAAGCCAGCGGTGAACCAGGTGACGATGTCCTGGTCCATTAGCGGCCGGTCCTTCTTCACCCATTCGGCCAGCGTGTCTGAACCGTCGCTCTGCATAGCGTACTTGCCTCCAGCATAACGCTGTGCCGGGTCATAGACGGTGTTCCAAACCGAGTACTCGATATACGCGTTGCGCTTCATCGGCGGGTCGTTGGCAAAATCGAACGGACCGTAGGCGACATTGCCGTGGTGAATCATCCAGCCCGGCTCATGTCCGAGATAACCCTTCCTCGATGGGTCTGAGATGTGGAAATACTTGGGCTCCATCGCCGAGAGACGATAGCGGGCCTGCATTTCGGAGTGTGGCATCGAATGCTTGACAGACCACATGGACTTGCGCGGGCTGCCCTCCGGAACCTTGGCCGGAACGATGTCCATCGTCGAAAAGTGATTGATCGGCTGATCGACGTCGAAATCGACCCGGAAATTGAAGTAGTGGTCGTGGTTGGCAGCAACCAGGTTTGGCGCGATCAGCGTGCCCCAAGCAGTATCGGCCGAAGCTGTCGGATCTTGCATCGACGTCGAGGCCACCCCCTTGACAGCATCCAGGCCAGTTGCCCCGATGTAGATGTTGATCTGCCCGTTTTGCTGCAGACGGTAGTCGATCAGATAGTCATAATTGCCGACCTCCGACGCAGTGCGCACCACGAGTTCGGTTGCAGGGCGTCCTTCGGCCGGGATCGGCTTGTCGGGCGTCTGTGCGAAGACCTCGAAATGGCGCCAGGCAGGATCGCCGACATTGCGCTCGAAGACGCAGATCGCATTCGGAATGACGAGTGGGCTTCCCTTGTCGTCTGCAATAGTTGCTGGAAGGAAGGTGGCGTAGTCCGGGCAATCGATACCAGCCCGCAGTGGGCTCAGGAACAGACCAAAGCCATACTCGCCGCTGTCCATGTAGGTACGCCAGTACCAGCCCTCGGTCGGATCCATATAGGGCACGAAGACTTCTGAGAGGTGGGTCTGGTAAATTACTGAACGCCAATTGCCGTCATCATTGACGTCGAGATTGGAGATCACAAGGCCTGGGCGCTTGTCGACGCGGAAGTTGAGCCGCCAGATATCCCATTCAAGATGGCTCCCGTTGACCTTGAAATTCGCGCCACCAGGCTGGGAAAGCGTCGCAGGGTTCTGCTCCGGGCGCAGGGGAAGACGTTTGGAGACTTCCTCTTCCGTATAGCCCCAGTCGTCCTTCGGCAGTTCAACAACACCGGTGTCGATGACCTTTACAACCTGCTTCTTGCCGATGTCATAGACGGCAAACAGTCCTTCTATCGGCTTGGCGTAGTAGTTGGACCCTTCGGGCACCCGATAACAGGGCACCTTCATCAGGCGCGAGTTCTTGTATTCTTCGGTGAAGAAGTTGCCGCCTGTCAGCGGCAAGCAGAAAGCTTGGTCGGCCTTAAGTCCGCGCTTTTGGAGACCCGCCACCATGTCGGGATGGCTGAGTGCACCTTCGAGCGCATTCATGAACTCGGTGAAAAGGACCATGGGCTGGCCGGAAATCACCTCGTTGCTTTCGATGGTGCCGGCACTGATGTTGACCACTGCCTCCTTGAAGCCGCCCTGGTCGGTGAACTGGACGGAGGCCTTGCGGTCAAGCTTGTCGCCGTCCTTCCACTTCAGCACTTCGGCCTTGGCAGGCTCCTTGAGCTCGATCAGCGGAAACAGCGTGTCGTCATTGATGACTTTCTGTTCGCGCAGGATCTGGTTGATGCGCTGGTACTCCTCCGCAGTCAGGCCATCAAGCGGATGGGCAACAGCTACGGGTGCAAAAATTGCCATCGCCAATGCGGTGGCGGCAAGGTGTTTCAGTCGTTTCATATCGGTTCCCTCTTGGTCTTTTTCAGTGGATCGGCTTAGGCGAAGACCACCTGGATATTTGTGTATTCCTGCAGTCCCTCCTCGGCGAACTCGACGCCGAGGCCGGAGGCCTTGATGCCGCCAAAGGGGGCATTGGGCTGGATCGCGCCGTGTTTGTTGATCCACACCGAGCCGCAGGCCATGCGGCTTGCGACCACTTTCGCCGCTGCCGTGTCCGACGACCAGACCGATCCGCCAAGGCCATTGGGACTGTCGTTAGCGAGCGCAATCGCCTCATCGACATCAAAGTAGCGAATGATGGGAAGGGCGGGGCCGAACTGCTCTTCATCGACGAGAGGATCGCCGTTGTTCAGGCCGGAAATGATGGTGAGCGGGTAAAACAGTCCATCACCCGGTTCACCTCCAAGTAGCACTTTCCCGCGCTTCCTGGCATCCGCAACGAGGCTGGCGACCTTGTCGAACTGCATGGCATTCTGCACGGGGCCGATGATGCTCGTCTCATCCATGCCATTGCCAACGGGAATGTTGCTGGCATAGTCAACCAGTGCCTCGCACACCGCGTCATGGATGCTGTCGTGCACGTAGAGGCGCTTTAGCGCAGCGCAGGTCTGGCCGTTATTGATGAAGGCGCCCCAGAAAAGGCCCTCGGCGATTGCCTTTGGGTCGGCGTCCGGTAGCACGATGCCAGCATCATTGCCGCCAAGCTCCAGCGTCAGACGCTTCATGTTAGAGGCGGCAGATTGCATCACCTTCTGTCCGGTGGCACTGGAGCCCGTAAACACAATCTTGTCGATACCCGGGTGGGCGGCCATGGCAGCGCCAAGGTTGAAGCCCTTGTCATCGGCGATAACGACGTTCAGGACGCCAGGTGGGAGCACCTCATTCATGATCTCTACGAGGCGCAGCGTCGATAGCGGCGTGAGCGGCGATGGCTTGATAACGACCGTGTTGCCAGTGCGTAGTGCCGGCATGACATGCCAGATCGCGATCATAACCGGGAAGTTCCAGGGCGTGATCGAGCCGACGACCCCAATCGGTTTGCGATGCAACTCCACGCGTCCCTGCTCATTGTCCTGCAACACCTTGACCGGCAGCGAAAGGCCGGTCGTATAGCCCGCCCAGGCGACGGCACCTCCCATTTCCCAGCGCGAGCCGAGACCGTTCAGTGGCTTGCCCTGTTCGAGCGTAATGATATTGGCGAGCTCGCCTGCATGCTCCTCAATTCGGGAGATCACCGCTGAGCAGATTCGTTGCAGGTCCTCGTCGCTGTGCGCCGACCATTCGGGAAATGCTGCTCGCGCAGCCGCGACGGCGCGGTCGAGTTCAACAGCTCCCATGTTCGGTGCGTAGCCTGCCGGCTCACCGGTTGCAGGATTGATAACGGCGAAATTCGTCTCACCGGCTACTGGCGTTCCGCCGATAGTCGCAGAATAAAAAGTCATAGTCAGCCTCCTCCGCTGAGACCCGGTCAAAATCCGGGAATTGGAGCAAGACTAAACCAAGAGCTTCCACTGGACTTGGACGGAAGCGTCCAGGCCGTTGGACAAAACCGTCAATGACACTTCCCGACGGCGCCTGGTGTCGTGCCGTATTTCTTACGGAACTCGCGGTAGAAATAAGATAGATCATTGAAGCCCGCATCGTAGGCGATTGCCGTAATACCGTCGCTGGCTGCGACGTCGGCTCGAGCGCAGAGCCGGCTATGAGCGATTTCCAGACGGCGATTCAAGAGGCGATGGTTCGGGGTCTCGCCGAGCGGGCGAAAATGTCTTTGCAGCATGCGCTCGGAGACATTCAGACGGCTTGCAAGCTCGCGCGGACCAAAAGCAGGATCGGCACCGTAGCGATCGATGAGAGCAAGGGCTCGCGACAACAAGGTCTCGGCCGCCGGATGGCTGCCTCCATTGCGGGACGCTTGCAAGTAGGCGCCCAAAAGGCAGAGAAAAGCCTCGCCGAGTTGCGGTTGGGCGGCCGGGCCGTCGAGCATCTTGGTTACCACAGCGCGCATTGCGAGCCAGAGGGGGTCGCTGCGACTGATCGAAATTCCGCCAGTACATGTCTGCCCGAACCGGTGCACCATCTCCAGGCGCGGAAGATGTATCGAAACCTGGCTGGAGCGGGTACCCCCATAAGAGAAGCGCGAAGGACGGACCGAATCCACCAGGAACATGTCGCCCGGAGCAAGCTCGGCGACCCGATCATTCTGCTCAACCCGACAATGCCCAACATCCTGGATCAGCAGGAAGAAGTGCTCACCAGGGTCTTGACGGATCGCCCGGTTACCCCGTTCAACGTGATCGCTAGCATCAAGACCGACAATAGCGGTCTCGAAAAGACCAATGCGCCGCGTGGCGACATCACCGGCGACAACACCCGATGATCTAGACGGCTCAAGGGTGAACGCCCCGCAAACCCTACGGATTTGCGCCTCAAGGACCTCCACCGGCACCGGCATATGAACTGGCGCAACCAACGACTGCATTGTACCCCTCCCCTGGCCCCAGAGAGTATTTCATTGCTTTCATCACATTTCCATCAAAAAATATGAATTCTTGTGACACTTGCCGTGACCGCACTCCGATTTAGCCTCTTAGGTTGCAAACCTTCCGGAAAATTCGCGTTTCGAGATCGCCGATTCTTGGAGTTTTCTTGCGTAAGCAACGATGTGGACGCTGCCTCCTTATTTTATTCGCACTGGGCGGTTAGGCGTTTTTAATGCCAAGAATTTGCCGTTGGTCATCCCCCTGGTTGCCAAAAAACCATAATTGTTCCACCTAGATGCCACATCAACACTCGGCATCAAAAATTGGATCACAGCTGAATGCGCATACCCTACGTTCTCCTTGGTGCATTTCTTGCAATTGTACCGTCAGCCTATGCCGAAGTCGCACCACCGCCTGCTTTGACCCCTCTCAAGCAACAGGCAGAAGCTGCGCAGTTGAGTTCACAATTTCTGACGCGCTTCGGCTACAAGCCTGTTCCGCTTGACGACGCATTGTCTGCCAGGATCATGGATCACTTCATCAAGTCCCTCGATCCGGACCGTATGGTCTTTCTGCAGACGGATATCGACAAGTTCATGTCTGACCGTAGCAAGATTGATGATGCCATCAAGCGCCAGGACTTGAAGATACCCTTCACGATCTTCGCCGCGTATGAACAGCGCATTCTCGACCGCATGAATTACGCTCGCAGCCTGCTTAAGAAGGACTTCGACTTTCAGGTTCAGGAAGACTATTCCATCTTGCGCGAGAAGGAACCCTGGCCGCAGTCGCAAGCTGAGAGCGACGACCTCTGGCGCAAGCGTGTGAAAAACGACTGGTTGCGGCTGAAGCTGGGTGGAAAGACGGACGCCGCCATTCGCGAAACGCTCGACAAACGCTACGCAAACGCCCTCGAACGCGTTTACAAGTACAAGAGCGACGACGTTTTCCAGTCGTTCATGGACGCCTATACAACGTCGATCGACCCGCACACGGACTATTTCGGCGCGGCTGCTTCGGCTGACTTCAACATATCGATGAAGCTTTCTTTGGTTGGTATCGGCGCCGTGCTGCAGGAGCGCGACGACTACACGACTGTCCGCGAACTCGTCCCTGGTGGGCCGGCGCAGTTGTCCGGTCAGCTTGCCGTTGGAGACCGCATCACGGGCGTTGGCCAAGGCAAGGATGGGGTGATCAAGGAAGTTGTGGGCACCCGCCTTGATGAAGTCGTGCAAATGATCCGTGGCAAAAAGGGATCCGTTGTTCGCCTGGATATCCTGCCTGCGGAAGCTGGTGCCGACGCCACTCATCGGGTCATCAGCCTGGTGCGTGACAAGATCAACCTCGAAAAACAGGCAGCCAGGAAGGTTGTGCAGTCCGTGAAGGTCGGTGAGGCCACCCGTAAGATCGGCATCATCACCCTGCCGGCATTCTACGAAGATTTCGAAGCTCGGCGCAAAGGAGACAAAGACTACCGAAGCGCAAGCCGTGACGTCGCCAAGCTTCTAGGCGAACTGAAGCAGGAAAAGGTAGACGGCGTCCTCATTGACGTGCGCAACAATGGCGGCGGCTCGTTGGACGAAGCAATCGATCTGACCGGCCTGTTCATTGGAACCGGCCCGGTCGTTCAGCAACGCGGCAGCGACGGAGATGTCGAGGTCAGAAGCGCTGATTTTTCAGCGCCTGTCTGGTCGGGCCCCATGGGGGTTCTAATCAACCGCGGATCGGCGTCGGCCTCGGAGATTTTTGCCGCCGCCATCCAGGACTATGGTCGAGGTGTCATTATCGGCGAGCCCAGTTACGGCAAGGGGACTGTTCAAACGGTCGTCAGTCTTGACCAAATGGCCCGCAACAGCAAACCCGAATTCGGCGAGCTGAAAGTGACAATTGCTCAATTTTTCCGCGTCAATGGCGGCACAACACAGCTACGTGGCGTGACGCCAGATATCGGTTTGCCGGGATTTTCGGATCCGGGGAGCTTCGGTGAGATGAGTTACGACAATGCCCTGCCGTGGACACAGATCAAGCCTGCGAACTATTCGCGCGCTGGCGACACCATGACATTGGTGCCGATTTTGCAAAGTCGCCACGATGATCGTGTGCGTGGCGATCCCGATTTCCAACTCCTCTTGGAGGACGTCGCCGAGCTCAGGGCGCAACGCGAGAAAGGAATCGTTTCTCTCAATGAAGCCGAACGCCGCAAAGAAGTTACCGCTCGGGAAAACCGGCTCAAGTCTCGAGCACAGTCAAGCGAGGGCGAAGATGCTGCGGGAGATGATGGCCTGCAGGCAAACGAGCGCAGCCTGAGCGCTGATATTGCCATTGAGGACGCCCGCAAGAAGGCAAAGGACGTCTTGCTGGAGGAGGCCGCTGCAATTGTAGCCGATGAGGCGAGTCTGCAGGATGGAGTGTTGAAGGCAGCCACTAAGCAATAGGGAAAGTCGGGCTGAAACAGTCGGAAAATTGACGCGACCAGATCGATCGGGGCCGCTCAACGATACCGCCGACGAGCACTTGGGCTACTCTTTGATACAGTTTCAGCAAATCAGGAAACATGACCGATACAACCGCCATCTAGCCTGAACTTTGTCATGAACAATCAAAGACAAAGGACGGTCTCTTATGGCAGCGATGGAAAAAGGCTCCAGTCGGAAAAAGCTTGCGGGCGGCTTTCTCGCACTTGCTTTTGGCTCAATAGTGCTCACTCCCAACGGCTATGTACGCACAGCCGGGGCCGCTGACGTCGCTTCAGCGGTCTCGGCGAGCAGCGCCGTTGCCGACGAGAGCATACGCCCGTTCCAAATCCACGTCCCACAATCTGAGCTCGACGATTTGCGCAGGCGTATCGCAGAGACGCGCTGGCCCGACAAGGAAACCGTCAATGATTCTTCGCAAGGCATTCAACTTGCCCAGGTCCGGGATCTGGTTCGATATTGGGGTAGCGACTACGACTGGCGGAAGGCCGAAGCACAACTTAATGCTTTGCCCGAGTTTGTGACGACGATCGACGGGGTTGATATTCAGTTCATCCACGTGCGTTCGCGTCATCCGAATGCACTGCCCGTAATACTCACACATGGCTGGCCTGGCTCAACATTCGAATTCATAAAGGCAATCGGCCCTCTCACAGATCCAACGGCTTTCGGTGGGCGCCCCGAGGATGCATTTGATGTGATCATTCCATCGATCCCGGGCTATGGCTTTTCCGGCAAGCCCACAGATTTAGGCTGGGGCCCCGACCGTACGGCTCGGGCGTGGGATACGTTGATGAAACGACTTGGGTACGACCACTATGTTTCCCAGGGCGGCGATCACGGTTCCGTCATCTCCGATGCCTTGGCTCGTCAGGCTCCGAAAGGCCTCCTCGCCATTCACCTGAACATGCCGGCTACCATTCCAGGCAACCTCACGAAGGCGATCAACAGTGGTGATCCTGCACCGTCAGACCTGACGGCGCCAGAACGCGAAGCATTCCAGTCTCTAAGCACATTCTTTGGTCGGAACGCCGCGTATGGTGCCATGATGGTGACGCGACCGCAGACGATTGGGTACTCGCTTGCAGACTCACCAGTGGGTCTTGCCGCATGGATGTACGAGAAGTTCGCTCAGTGGAGCGACAGCGATGGCGTCCCAGAGCGGGTTCTATCACGCGATGAGATGCTCAATGACATTACATTGTATTGGCTGACAAACACGGGAGCGTCATCCTCCCGGTTCTATTGGGAGAACAACAACAACAACTTCAGCGCCGAGGCACAGAAGACCAAGGACATCAGGATACCGGTCGGCATCACCGTGTTCCCCAAAGAGATCTACCAAGCGCCAGAAAGCTGGAGCAGGCAGGCGTATCCAAGCCTCGCTTACTACCACAAGGTTGACAAGGGTGGGCATTTTGCAGCCTGGGAACAACCTCAGATTTTCGCGGAGGAGTTGCGGGCCGCTTTCAAATCCGTTCGTTGACGGGACAGCCCAGTCTTTGGAGGATGGTACATCCATCCTCCCTAGGTGCGGGCTGGTGCCCATCGAATTGGGTAGCGCGATCGGCACATTATGCCGATCGCGCATGGAACGATCCGACACGACGTATCTGGAGACACTTGCCTCGGAGAATGCCATGCCATTCGCGCACTTTTTCAAGCCAACGTGATCGCGATCTGCGCAAGGGTAGGTTCGAGACATCACACCCTAGTGGATTAGTCGTAGCGTGTGCCAGACGATCTCCGGCGACGGCAAAGCAATCCACGAGCCTACCCTGCGCCCACCAACAAAGATATTGAGTGGCAAGGTCTGCGACCCTGGCCGAGAAGCGGCAGCCTTGCTAGGCTGCGACTGCTCGTGCTCGTCAGGAGAGCCGTCCGGTCGTCCGCTACCACATTGCCGGCAACGTCGCATGCCCCGTGACCACGCCTACGCGTCGGACATCGAGGGTTCAACTAGCAGGAAGAAGTCCCGAAATCGTCAGGAACAGAAAGACCTGATGTTTTCAGGTGCTTGTCCAAGAAATGTGGTGCAGTATGGTTCAGCGCTTAAGGTGCGTACCGGGTGAAGACGTAGTCATGATCCTTCACCCTTTCCGTATGACAAGCAAGGCAGGTCTCATGCTGGGCAATGTCCACGGGCTTGCCGTCTATGAACCTCCCAAATCCCCATCCATGGCTGTCGGGGTATTTCTTAGAGTCCTTGACCATCACCTGGACAGTCGTCGGCGCACCTGGCACGGTCGCTGGAGGAAACTCCGTCGACTGCTTGCGCTTGTAGGCGAGCTTGACAAGGATCGACCCGTCCGGGAACGGCAACGTTCCCTTCTTGTAAGCATCGATTGCGATGTCATTACCCAAGACTGCCCGCAACTCGTCCAAAGGAGGCGCTTCCTGAGCCGGGGCCACAAACTTCCAGTCCCGATAGCCATCAGGAATGGTAACGCCGTAGATCGGGGAGGCGTTTTGCGGGGGGGCGCCACTTGCTGCGGAATAGGATGCCGCAACACCGAACACAGCTACCGGAACAGCGATTGCACTAAGAATAGCAAGCCTCATCAGACACTCCTGTGGTGATCTTTGTTGATCTAGGATCACCGGACAATGTGTCCGCGGCATTTCAGGAAGAGAACGGTTTTGTAACGCAGTGTACTGCGGCGAGCTGCGCTAGGCGGATGAACACCAACCGGCGCAATCGATGTCTTCAATTGTATCCCGGTGTATCGGTGGGCGTCGAAACTACACGTTCTTGCAAAAACGCCGTCTATTGAAATCGGCCAGACACATCGTGGATCCAGCATCCATCTCGTAGCTGTGGCCCGAAGAATAGGGTCTGGAATGAAGCCATGCCGGTTGGTGACAAAGGATAAGAGGTCGGCAATGCGTCATCAATGCCTTCCGGTTCGGGCCCTGTGTAGCAATTGACCCACGACTCCGGCGCCTCACCCCTCTTGCGCCGAAGTCCGCGGATCGCCCTCCGATCCGCCAAGGGCCGCCTCTCCTCCCCCCGACGAGGCGGCCCTTGTTCCTGTTCACGAAGCCAACCAAGCGACTGACGTGCTAAAAGCGTTGGTCTTAGCGGAAATCATAAGATCCTGTCGGCGCCGACGGGTCTTATTGCGATTATCGAGCAGCGTCGCCGCTATCCACTGGAGACGCGCCGATGCATGTCGGAGGTCTCGTTCGACCGACGCGGTTCGTTCGCTTTTTACCTCGGCTGTGTTTTGATTGTCCGCCCCACCGAAATTGTAACCAAATGTACGGAAGCGGCTTTGGACACGCTACGATACACATTCGCTCATTCCTTGAAACAGTGTCGACACAGGCTGCCTGTCTAGTCCGGCGTGTTAGCCAACATAAGGAAAGAACCGTGTCGCTTTACACCACTGTATTCGGACTCGCGGCTGCCAGTCTCCTATTCCTGTCCGGTCCCGCAAGCGCAGAGCAAAAGCCGACTGTTGTCCTCGTTCACGGAGCGTTCGCCGACTCAAGTAGTTGGAATGGCGTCGTCAAGGATCTCGAGGCGGATGGCTACCGGGTCATTGGAGCTGCCAACCCCTTGCGAAGCGTCAAGGGAGACGCAGAATACGTCTCCTCCCTGCTTACAAGCATTCGCACACCTGTTGTGCTCGTGGGACACTCCTACGGTGGCAGCGTAATTTCCGCCGCTGCAAAAGGCCACGAGAATGTGAAAGCTCTTGTGTTCGTCGCGGCGTTTGCACCGGAAGCTGGTGAAACAGCGGTTGGCCTGAGCGGCAAATTTCCCGGAAGCACCCTTGCTCCAACACTCGCTCCGCCAGTTGATCTGCCGGACGGTGGCCATGATCTCTACATCGAGCAATCCAAATTCAGAGACCAGTTCGCGGCCGACGTCCCCAAGGCAGAGGCTCGCCTGATGGCGGCCACCCAACGACCAATTGCCGATGTTGCTCTCCAGGAACCCGCAGCGGATCCGGCTTGGAAGAACATTCCGTCATGGTTCATCTATGGCGACGCAGACAAGAACATTCCGCCTGCTGCACAGGACTGGATGGCCAAGCGCGCCAACTCCAAGGAGACCGTAGTCATAAAGGGTGGGTCCCATGTCGTGATGGTTTCGCATCCCGACAAGGTTGCGCATCTGATCGAAAGAGCAGCGGAATCGACTGAAAAGTAACTTTCAACGCAATCGCTCGGACTATCGCAACCCCGGGGGCGACGGCCAGACAACCAAAGGGCGGGTCGTCGCTCAACCTTATTCGCACACGCCTTTTGTTTGCAGTCGCTTCATCGCGCAGATGGCGCCCATGCACAAATGTCCATGGCCGACACTGATCAGCCTCGAAGGCGCGGTCCAACAACCATTGAAGCCATGTTTTTCTCGAATGGGATAGTACTGGATGGAAAACGGTCCAGATTCAATGCTCCCGCGACATGAGGTTACCCGTCATGATCTGATGTTCGGCGTTTTGTCCCTGGCGATCGCATCGGCCGTTTTTGCAGTCGATATGTTTACGGACATCGAAGGCGCAGTCGCCGTCCTCTACGTCATGGCACTGCTGCTCGCAGCGCAAGCCACCAACCGAAAGGGCCTTGCAGCACTTTCAGGAACGTTCGTCGCCCTAACGCTATTCGCATTCTTCTTCGGTTCGGATCCCCCCGGCGACCTGGCGGCATTCCTGCGACTTGCCGTGGCCCTGGCAGCCCTTCTTGTAACGACCGCTCTGCTACTCAGAAATGACCGGGCCCGAAGCGAGCTTCTGCGGACGAACGCCGCGCTGCGAGAGAGCGAGGAGCGCTACCGATCGATCTTTGATCGGACCCGGGTGGCTCTTTGGGAGCGCGACTACTCAAAGGTTCGCAGCTATTTGATGGACCTCAGGGCGCGTGGTGTCTCCGATCTAGGCACGTATTCGCAGGCTCATCCCGATTTCATCGCCGAATGCATGGGAATGGTTGAAATTGTCGCCGCCAATGAAGCGGCGAACGATCTGTTGGGCACATCGACAACACATGCGCCAGCTGGCGTGATGACCGGCTTCATCTCTCCAACAAGCCCCGCGATGACCAGCATCCTTCAGGCGATCATGGACGGCGCGCGGTATTTCGAGGACACGGTTGAAGTGATCGGTGCAAGCGGAGGGACGAAATCCGTTCTGCTTAGCATCGGTCTTCCTGAAGATCCCTTGTCCTTCAATCGCGTTATCGTCAGCATGATCGATATCACACAACGCGAGGAAGCCCGAATAGCACTCGCCGAAGCACAGGCGGAACTGAGCCGCGCCCTGAGTGCGGCGACTATTGGCGTACTCTCCGCATCGCTTGCTCACGAACTGAACCAGCCGCTCGGTGCAACAGGTGTCAACTCGCAGACCTTGCTTCGCTGGCTGGACAGGACCCCGCCAGATCTCGAGGCTGCGAGGCGCGCTTCGGAACGCATTCTTCGCGACAGCAACCGAGCAAGCGAGATCATTAGGAATACGCGTGCCATGCTGTCGGCCAAACCACAGGAATCCGAGAGGATAGATCTCAACACGCTCGTCATCGATACACTCAGCCTGATGGAGCATGACTTGCAGCGGGAGCGCACGACCGTCGATGTGATTAAACACGGCGAGCTTCCACCAATCCCGGCCATCAAGGTGGAAATGCAACAGGTTTTGATAAACCTCATATCCAATGCCGTCCAGGCGATCAGCGCCGCTGCGCCGAGAGAAAGACTGATTACGGTTACTCTCGATAGTCAAGATCAAGAGGACTTTGTGCTGATAACCGTCCGCGACACGGGCTGTGGTCTGGGGGGTGAAGCCAAAGAGAAGATATTCACGCCCTTCTTTACGACGAAAAACACCGGCATGGGCATGGGTCTGTCGATCTGCCGAAATACCATCGAAGCAAGAGGTGGTTCGCTAACAGGGCGCAACCATCCCGACGGCGGAGCCTTGTTCGAAATCCGGCTACCAAAGGAGCAGGCCGATGCCTGAATCAACCACCTATGCACGAGGTTCGGAGCGCCCAATCGTCAACATCGTCGACGACGACATAGCGATGCGAGAATCGCTCATTGATCTATTTCGCTCGATGAATCTGGACGCAGCGGCATTTACGAGCCCAGACGACTTCCTGACTCATGGTGAACTTGGACGCCCCGGCTGCATCGTTCTGGACGTCAGGTTTCCAGGCCTCAACGGCCTCGATTTTCAGCTCCACCTCGAAAGTGCAGGGAGCCTCCTGCCGATCGTCTTCATGACAGGGTTCGGTGACATCTCGATGAGCGTGCGGGCAATGAAGGCTGGCGCTATCGATTTTCTGACGAAGCCTTTCCGTGATCAAGACATGCTCGATTCCGTCCTTACCGCCCTCGAGCGCGACGCCGCCCGCCGATTGGAAATGCAGCACCAACGTGAGATCACCTCCTGCTTCGAAACGCTGACGCCTAGAGAACGCGAGGTTATTGAAGCCGTCATCGAAGGCCTGATGAACAAGCAGATCGCTCACAGGCTTGGGATAAGTGAGATCACGGTGAAATTGCACCGCGGAAACTTGATGCGAAAAATGCAGGTCCGGTCAGTTGCCGAATTGGTTAGGAAGATCGAGCGCAGCAACAAGCTTCTTTCTAACAAGGTCGGGCTTCCAGACATCCCCCACACTGCAGGTCAAATCCCATTCGAGGAAATGCTCTAGGCATGTGGGGGACGGCGCAGATTCAAGGAAGCAAACAGCGTGGAGAGCAGAACCTTCAACGCAGCTCTTCTATTGCCAAGCGCCGTTTGGCAAACGCCCGTGATATGGTGTGTCACGGCAGTCTCCCCAGGGCCCCAGCCAGAATCCGGGCGGGCAAGTACTTGGAACATAATAGGGATCATAATACGGAGCCACGTAGGCCGGCTGCGGCGTTCGAAGCCCCGCTGCACCAACAGCAGCGCCGGTAGCAAGACCCAGACCGTACCAGCCAGCGTGATTCCAACCTCGCCAGTGATCGATGAACAACGCAGCCGGGCCTGCCGCATCGCTTAGGCTTCCTTCCAGAATGGCGACGTCAAAGATCAAAGTAGTTCCATCAAGTTTCGCCGATTTCAGGGTGACAACAGCATCCCTAGCCTCGGCCCCACCACTCAGGACCGAGATCGTCGCATTTGGCGGATCCTCCTTAAAATTGTCGACCCCCTCGGCCCATTGTCGAATGAGCTCATCAGTCGCAAGGTGCCCCGCAGCCTTTATGGGGCGGTCCGCAAAGACGATGGCGTTTTTGGCAACACCCGTCAGGATCAGCTTGCCGCCGTCCAGCCTTGCACCCTCGGAGTTGATGACAAGCAGCGAAGCGGTTGGCGTCTGGTCTGCGACCTGTCCGACCATCTTGTGAACGATTGCTTGAGAAGCAAATGCTTCCTCGGTGACAACAACATTTGGAACGATAAGGCCAAGCGCACTTACCAGAGCCAGGTGGAGTGCAGGTATATATCTCATGGGTAGTCCCTGTCGATCGACGATGTGAGCAAGCCAGTTCTTCGAGTACCGGGGAAATCCACGCTCGCACTCGATCTTCTAGTCGGCGGAGTCTGCCAGGAGACCGACACCGCCTGAAGCGACGTTGGTACGCGCCTAGCGCACCACGGCTTGACGTGTTTGGCGCAAGGCCTTCATGACGGTTTCATTGAGATTCAAGTGCCCGCGGATAAGATCAGGCGGCGTCAGTGCCATCCAACGATTGAGTGAGACATCTGTGCAGAACCGACTGTTGAAGACATTGATCACCTTTACCGGCGTCGTGCCCGTGTTTTCAATGTAATGTCCCAAGGTCCTCGGCACGAAGCCCACGTCGCCCGCGCGATAGTTGAAGGTGCGGGCTTTCGAAGTCGCGTCAAAAACGGTCATGCGCGCTTCGCCTTCGATATAGTATTGCCACTCGTCGGCATCCGGATGCCAGTGCATCTCTCTCATCCCACCCGGCTCGATCTCGATAATGAGCGCAGAGAGCGTCGTAACTGGAAAATTGTGTGCATCGACAGTCTTGACCGAGCCGCCCATGTATTTCTGCGCGGGAATTTGGGCGGCGTGAAAGACATATGAAAGCGGCGGCGGGCTGTTTGGCAGGAGGCGGCGCACTGCGTCGAGCGGTTGGGGCACCGGAAGTCTGAAAATGTACTTTTCCGCTGTAGGGATATCAGCGAAGTCGTCACTGGTGACGCCGAAATTTTTCGCCAGAACGCTCGGCGGGGTGTGTGCCAAGTATTCGGTGATCAGCAGAGTCTCGTTTTCCGAAAACTTGCCATCATCGAACACAAGCAAAAATTCAGTACCTTCTTCCATACCCTGGATCGAGTGTGGCACCCCCGCCGGCACCAGCCAGATATCGCCTGGTGTCAGGTCATCAATCGAAAGGTTCCCCTCAGGGTCAACGACTGTCAGCCGGGCGGTCCCCTGCAGAATGTAGGCCCACTCTGCTTCCTTGTGCCAATGCAGCTCGCGAACGACACCTGGGCCAAGGCGCATGTTTACGCCCGCCATCGATTTTGCCACCGGGAACTCACGAAGGGTAACTTCCCTCGCCCAACCTCCATCCTCCAGACGATTATGCGCCATTGAGAACGGGAACTTGAGGTTTGGCAACGAGCCGCTATCCGTTTCCGGCGGAACAAGCAGATCTGGGTTCTGCAGATCCAGTTCGACGTTGCGCGGACCTGGATCATCCGCACCCTTGGTGCTCCGGACTGGCTGTGGGGTTGCGTCCTTGGTCATGTAAAATCCTTTGCACCTTTGTAGGTCGCTATCAGTGAGCGAGGTAGGGGCACCGACGCGGTCAAAACAATGTTTCAGTGGCAGAGGTGGACGACCAGTCGAGGGCGTACTGATTGGTGCCCTGTTTCAGCGAGATTGTCGCACCGGATCCCCAAGCCACCCGCCAAAATTCGTTCGGCGTTGAAAAGGGAGAGTGAAAATACCAAACGTCAAAGAGGGCCCAGAGCAGTTACTCCGGGCCATTCGATAACTTCAGCGAACGAAGAGCGTGATGCTGCCGTCGGCTGCCTGCTGGGCATTCACAACATCATCGACGTTGATGCCCTTGGCTGCGAGCTTTTCAACAAGTGGCTTGTTCTCCTTAATGGAAGCCTGAATGTTCTTCACGCCTGCTTCGGAACGCGGGATAGCAGTGTCCTCGGCATCAGGCTGAACCTTCTGGTTCTGGTAGTCGTTCAGGTACTTGACGTCGAAGTTCTGGTTGAAAGTGGCCAGCGTCCGTTCGATTTCAGGACCGTAGTTCATGGTGACACTGTCTTCTGCGTAGCTTACGCCGCCAAAAGCAAATGAAGAGATGATGGCGGCCATCGCAAAGTTTGTAACGCGGTTCATCGATTTTTCCTTCCAAAGGGCTGGTTGCCACTCCATTCGGGTGACGCCTGTTTACAAAATCAGGGGTCTATTCCCTGGTTCCGCCGCCTCGATTGAAGCGACAGTGAAAACCTATGCCTCCGGGCAATTGAGCGAAATCATACTGAGGTCGTCCCGAACCTAGACTTTCGTTTGTGGGAGTTTGGCACGACACAGACAGACCGCTAGCGCGCGGCATCGGGCCGAAATTTGCTCGGATAGCAGTCAAGCGTCATGGCGATCACAATCGCCTTGTTCGGGGACGGAGTTCGCATTTTAGCAGCGGCCGTTCGCGCAGCAATGGCTTCGCTCAAGCCCACACACGAGGTCATTCCACGCGCGCCAGCTCAAGCGCTGCGACCGTCAAGCCGGCGGGTGCTCGCGTTTGTTCCTGAACATCACTAACGTTTGCAATCCCTCATGCACTGCTCACCGAGCAGTAGCGCATTGAGGTCCTGGCCCATCTTGTCATTCGCGAAGATTTTTGTGAATGTCGGGCGGGCGCCTACGCAAGCGAGGAGTGCGATCCCCAAGCCTTACAACGCCAGAAGCGTGTATTGCTATGGTCCCGTCGTTCACAACGAGCATTGAAAGACAGCCGAGCTTTGGACGCCAATTCGCATCAAACGCAACTCGATGAGTTGCGTTTGATAGAGCGCATATGAGGCGCGCATCTGCCTACCCATTGCAGACTTCATCACTGCCACAACCACCCCACGATCCAGCTCCATCGTAGGACGGCCGAGTAACAACGGCAAAATTGCGGAACCCCAGCATGGGATCCCGCAACAGCCACACGCCCCGCCAACTTCCTAAGCTGTTACCAGCCAGCGCCGGGTCCAAACGGACCATCGAAGTCGTCAATCCAAGGACCCCATCTGTTCCAGTCCCAATTGGCATCGGCATATGTCTGCGCCGCCAGTAGCTGGCGATTGGCAATTCTCTGTTGAAGCTGGGTTCGACGGTAGCGGTCATATGCATTCTGGTTGCCGATGTACAAGCAATTGCAATTGACCGGATCGGCGTAAACGTAGTTGATCGTACTGCCACGTGCTCGCTCAAGAAATTTATTGGGTGGAAGACGCTTCAGCATGGCCTCTCGCTGGGGCGTGTTGGCTGGGCGAACTACAAAACCTGCAGCAGCAAGGCTGTCTTCTCTGCTTTCTATTGAGCCGGTTGTCGTTTGGCACGCCGCTAACACCAGCGAGGCAGCTACACCGACGAGGCAGCTAAGCGCAAACTTTGAGTAGTTCATTCGCGAGGTTTGTGATGGCACGTCCGCTCTCCTTGTTGATCTCAGATTGGAGACTGCGAACATGCATTTTTGGTTTCTGCTGCAACATCATACGCAGGACATGTCGGCGCTATCCATTGGTTTAGGTAGCGGGGCGGCTTCAGGATATTGGGTGTGACACGCCCGATATTCGATTGGCGATCATACCGTCGGCCTATCAACACTAGACCTGCGTACAGTGGCGAAGAGCTCTTCCTGAAAATAGCGTGCCCCCCAAGCCGATTGCGGAACAAACGAATGTTGAGAGACTGCGAGAATGAAGAGCTTTTTCAGTACTGTATTTGGATCGCTGGAACTTGGAATTATTGATAGGGTACTTGATGACTGGAGAGAGGTTCGCTCCTTGGACCGGCGCGACCCCGATGTGGAGTTGGCGGGCGCCATTCTCATGAACCTGTTTCGCGAGGGCCATAGGACGTGTGAGGCGCTTCAGAACGCAGCTGCGCGTCACAAGTGGCTTTCAGAACACTCTTTCAGGGAAGCGACGTTTCTGCGCCCGTAGCGGAGCTCCCGTTCCGTCGGCATCGGCAGCGGCGATTGAGTGGTGACGTGGGCCGCTGCCGACCAATCTTTGAGTAAGCCACGACGACTAATAGCAAAGGGCCGACGCAGGTGTGTGCGTCGGCCCCCAGTCTGCCAGTTATGCCGCAGCGAACGGCACAGCGACGAAGGTCTTGTTATTGCCGCGCTGGATCAGCAGCAGCACTGACTTCTTCTCGGCCTTCGCAACAGCCGCAACCGCATTCTTGGCTTCACTGGCATCGTGAACGGTCTTGTCATTGACCGATAAGATGATGTCACCGGCCTTCAGCCCCGCCTCGGCCGCCGGTTTGTCCGGCGCCACGTTGGCAACGACGGCACCCTGCACGTTACCGGAAAGGTTCAGACGTTCCTTGAGCTCTGGCGTCAGGTCGGCGAGCGCGACGCCAATCCGCGGACCGGTTGGTGTTGCCTTCTCCCCGTCCTTGAATGCGGCGAGCTCCTGCTTTCCGTCGTCATTTCCTCCGATGGCGACCTTCAAGTCGATGCTTTTGCCATCACGCCACACGGTGACGGTCTCCTTGTCACCGGGTGAGAGATCTGCGACAAGCCGCGACAGGTCCTTCGGAGTAGAGACTTCCTTTTCTCCGACAGCCGTAATGGCATCGCCCTGTTTGATGCCGGCATCAGCCGCGGGCGAACCTTTCGTAACGTCGGCAACCAACGCACCAACGGGCTTTGCAAGGCCGATCGCATCGGCAACATCCTGCGTCACCGGTTGGATCTGGACGCCCAGATAGCCATGATCAATCGAACCGTCTTTCTGCAACTTCGCCACAATCATCTTGGCCTGGTCGGCAGGGATGGCAAACCCGACGCCAACGCTGCCTCCGTTCGGCGAATAGATTGCCGTATTGATGCCGACGACCTTGCCTTCGTTGTCAACCAGAGGGCCACCGGAGTTTCCGTGATTGATAGGGGCGTCAATCTGAATGAAGTCGTCATAGGGACCGCTATGGAGGTCTCTACCGCGTGCCGACACTATGCCAGCAGTGACGGTGGTCCCTATTCCGAAAGGATTGCCAATTGCAAGAACCCTATCACCCAGTCTGAGCTTGTCCGAATCGCCCCAGGCTACCGTTGGCAGCGGCTTCGGAGCGTCAACTTTGACGACAGCAAGGTCTGCCTTCGGATCAGCTCCAATAAGCTTTCCGGCAAGCTCCGTGCCGTCATCCAGCGTTACCTTGATGTCGGTCGCGTTGGCGATCACGTGATTGTTCGTGACAATGTAACCATCGGGACTGACGATAAATCCTGAACCTAGAGCCTGTGCGCGCTCATTTGATTTCGGAGACGGCGCCTGACGCGGGGCCGGAATACCCTGCTGTTCGAAAAATTGCTTGAACTGCTCCTGCATCTGCGAGCTGTCGCCATCCTCGTCCTGATCCTGGGCCTTCATTGTTGTGACAATTGTCACGACTGCCGGCTTGTCGGCATCAACCACAGAAGCGAAGGAACCGTTGCTGGCCTCGTTCGCCAACGATGCGCTCGCAGGTGCGGCGGAGGCAGACGATGTTTCATATACAAGCGGTATCGAAGCAGCGCCTGCAATAATTGCTGCGCCTAAAAGAGCCGCCGACTTGCGGCGATTGATGATATTTGTCACGGTCTCTGTCCTGAGAAGTGTTGCTCAATCGCGTAAAGCCGCAAGCGAAACTCAACGCGTAATCAAAATATGAATTCGACAGCCTATATTTTCAAATTAAAAGTATATTACATTTTCATTACTTAAATTTAATGCATTACGATAATTTAATACTTTATGTAGCTCAACCAAGAGAGGGCGAAGGGAGCGGTAAAAGCGGGTCAGCTAGCTACGGTAAGGATCCTGCCCACCTCTCGCATTGGCAAATGGTGCCTCAGCTTTGCTTGTCAAAAGCCGTTTGAAATACAAGCGCGATCATAACCAGAAACCCGAAGCACACCACGCCGAGTGACAGAGCCACACCAAGACTGCCCACACTATGCGCACCGCAGACGACCCCGCCTACAAAGCTCAGCCATGAGCATGCATTGACACTAGCAGAAGCAAGGTTGGCACGATCTCTGATCGCATGAGCCGCGGCCTGACCGAGGCCAAACAGAGCGCCGGTTATAAAACCTTTGCCAACATCTGTATTGGCAATGCTCTGATGCATGACATTCTGTATTCCCATGATGGCCGCTACCACCGTCATTGAACACATTCCAAAACCGATTGCTGCCATGCCTGCGGCGATAGCGCAAAAGAGCATTTCGCTCGAAATCAACGCTAGTAAGGGTTTGTCTACTGCATCGCTTAGTAGCGTGCCCATGAAAGACCCTGTCACGAACGCTACAATCACGGAACCTGCGCTGACAGCCTCTCCCCATTGGCCAGACGCCAACACCATGCCTAGATGCGTACTATTGCCACTCATGAACGAAACGTAGAGACGATTGAGCTGCGCATAGCCAACCGCATCGACAAACCCCGCCAAAGCGGTGGCCAACAGCGCGAACATCATTGGCCGCCTCGGCATCGGCCTACTGAAAACATTCAGGTTAAGCATCGTTCCAGGCGATCCCCGAACAATTGGCCCGGCCAATGCGTAGCACATCAGGGCGCTTCGGCCGTCGTATCGCATGCCTCCACACAAGCGCCCTCTCACACCTCGCCAGCCCAACTCGTTAATCAGGACAGACATCAGATCGGAAAAAATGCTCCTCACGGTCGTAAGCCCATTCCGGATAGCATTCGTCGTCGGGACCAAAGTTGTCGAAAA
>NZ_JAEUAT010000027.1 GCF_019511525.1 Rhizobium cauense
GACATGATCTCCATGCGAGCCATGAAACCTCTTTGTTCTGGTATTAATGTCAGCATTAATGCTGGTTCGAATGCCAGAACATCGCCTGATTTGCCCGATCAGCAAAAACAGCTCACCGGACGCTCACGAAGGCTGAGGTATCGCATCGTTTGCGAAGGTCGATTTTCAACGCATGTTTCCAATGAAATTTTCGGTCAACGCGCTACGGATTGAGCTTCTCGGATGGATGCTGACGAGGTCTTCCCGCCGGGGCCGAAGCAAACCCGTTCAGCTCAAAAATAACGGACGGTCCTTTTAAGGAGGTCCGAGCGGTGGATGTAGACGTGTTCTTTAAAAGTCGGGTTACCCGATCATAATATTCGACGACGCTTTCAAATCAATCGAAGCGCCGTGGCGATAGCGACCGCGTGCAGACCGTTCCTGGCACCAAGCTTTGCTCGCGCGTTTTCAATGTCAAATCTAATCGTGTGGTAGGTGAGGCCGGTCAAGAGAGCAATTTCGTGCTTGGGCTTTCCCGCCGCGAGCCACCTCAAGCAAAGAACTTCCCGGTCCGTGAGGCCTGGTTCGCGCAGTCGTGTTGGGCGATCGGTGTTTGTCAGGCGAGAATGGAGATGCGCGACGGTCGCAGCCGCGATTGTCGCATCGGCCTCAGCAAATTGGGCGTGGCCAAGGTCGGTTGCTGCTGCGAAGGTCAGCATGGCTACTTGGCCAAACTCACAGGGTATTGGAATGGTCAGGCCGGCACGGATCCCGAAATCGGAGGCGTTATCCCAGAAGCCCTTCTCGTCATCGCCAGCTACTTTTCGCTGCCGATCAACAGACCAGGGAAACGCGCGCATGAGACGCTTCCCCATTGTCACCACCGGATCGACAATCATGTAAGAGCGGCCAAAATAGATCGACTGCCACTGTTCTGGATAATTGGAGACCGCAAAGCTGTTGGCGCTTGTGGCATTCAAGCTGAGGTAGGCGAAATTTTCGTATCCATAACGTCGCACCACATTTGCCAAAGCGCCCCGAAGACTATCGTTTGCCGATACCGAAAAGGCCAAATCGATTATTTCGCAAAACAGGGCGCGTGTGCTCATCCGGTTTCTACTCCGCTATGCGCTGCCCAAAGCCATCGATGGACGACCGCCAGCCACAGTTGAACGAATGTCACTGCCGCTGCGGCAGCTCATGATTCAGCTAAAGCAACAGCCGAACCTGAATAATGTTTATGGATAGAAGTTGCGCACGGCAATCGGGCCACGCTCTCAGCAACAAAACTTAACAATTCTTGCCCATTGCGAAACCCGAGGGGCGTCAGGTTCCGTTGAAGCAGAACTCAATGAGCGTTGCCACCCGGGGATAAAAGAGCCAAGCATGTGTTGGGGTTGCTCCGTGTTGGAGAGCGACTTATCCCAACGCGGCTTGGCGTCGTCTCTACTCCCACAAGCTAATCAGCGTGAACCGAATGCGGAGTGCGTTTTGTCGGTCCGATCAACCCTATTTTTTGAGAGCATCGGTATCTCAATGCGGGCCACGCCGATCAGCACCTCCATTGCGCGCCTGGCGTCATGTGGTTTTCGCATCCGTATGGCTTCAAGCACGTCTTGATGTTTCTGGATCGCCTGCTCGTGTGACTGACTTGCACGGTTCGTCAGCCGGAAGCTTGCCAGCAACGCAGCGCGAATTGCGCTCGCGAATCGACGATAGACCCAGTTGCCGTTCGCATTGATGATCGCCGTGTGGAACTCGAGATCGGCCCGACTCCATTCTTCGAAGGCGGTTCTTCCAAGGCGGCGGGGTCATCCTGAACATCGCATCTACACATGCCTTCACGATCATTCCTCACACGTTCCCTTATCCCCTCGCCAAGCATGCGCTTCTTGGCAATGACCAAGTCACTGGGGTTGGAATATGCGCCGAATAGCGTCCGCGTGAATGCGCTGGCGCCGGGCTACGTCGCGACGCAGAAGGTCATTGACTACTGGAACGGTTTCCCCGATCCAGAGGTCGCCAAAGCCGAAACGATGAGGCTGCATCCGGGCGGCCGGATTGCAGCGCCAGAGGAAATCGCGATGGCAGCGGTTTCATGATCTCCGACGAATGCCCCTTCATGAACGCCACGTGCCTGACAGTCGATGGCGGTTTGAGCGTGCTGCAGCATCCGGCTTGAGCAAAGACAAGGCTAACACCCGCGTGGTGCGGCCAACCCAAGGAATTCTTGGCGCGCTCTTATGGGGGAGAGAGGTCTACAGTTGGTCCAGCAGTCCTTCGAAAGCGGTTGTTGGCTCGGGAAGGTGGCAATAGTCGGAGGTTCGATCGCCAGCCTCGCTTTACCGCCTTTTGGACTTTCCAGAAGGCGGCCGTCCGGGGCGCCGGGACCCGCGAGATGTCATAGCCGGCACATCCTATGTCGTCGCCTATGCTGTGACGGAGACGACTATCCGCGTGTCTTACATGGCGCTCAGCAATGGCCGGACGCGTTGCCTTAGTGATAGGGCCTTTCCAGTTCGTCGAACGACCGCGCGAACCCCAGGGCGAGCAGTACAAATCGGGCATGATCCAATGCCAAGTGTAATCGCGAAAACTGCGATCTCGTCTGTAATGCCGTTCAGCGCTATAACATGAGCGGGGGCACCTGAATGACTTCGGGCTTGCTTGCGCCCGACTCGATCATTTCGAAGACTTTATGCAGCATGCCAGGAACATTCTGGCGTACCATTTCGATACCGTTTCCAAGCAAGGAAACGAAGGGATCCCAGTCGAAGCAGCCGAGCACCAGATCGCGGTCGTCGAGACGGCCGGAGCGGCGGATCCAGCGGATCACACCTTCCAACGAGATGGTCGAATTGACGAACATGCCGTAGGCGAGTGCATTGCCTTTGAGTGCAAGGTCATCGAGCGCCCTTTCGGCCTTTTCCGGGGCGTAGCCGCAGGCGAGAATGTGATCCTCCTCGACCGGTAGGCCGAAATCAGCATGGGCTTGGCGAAACCCCCTGATACGCTCGCTTGTATTATGATCGCTGCCGCGGCCACCGATGAAGAGCAATGGCCCCTTCTTTCCAAGCCTCTCATCGCAATTCATCAGGATGCGACGGGTCAGTTCGCGGGCGCCCGCGAAATTGTCGGAAATGACAGAGGGAGCCAGCGCACCGGGAAGGTCGAGATTGAGGCTGCGGACGCCGGCTCCTGTGCACATCTCCGTGATCCTATCGGGATCGGTGGCGCCCGTCGCGATAAGGCATTCAACTTGGTAGGACAGCATGGTGCGTGCAGCTTCCATCTCCAGTTCGGGGTCGCGCCGCGTACAGGTGATGATGGGAAATAGCCCACGTTCGCGCGCCATATCTTCGAACAGCTCGACGATTGAACCGAAGTAGCGGTTATCATATTTCGGCACGATCATCCCGATAATGTGGGACTTTTCGCGTCTCAAAAGACTCGCCTGCATGTTGAGTGCGTAACCCTGCTCCTCGGCGATCTTCATGATCTTGTCGGCGAGCTGACTGCTGATCCTGCGCTTCTTCCAGTTGCCGTTGAGGACGGCGCTGACGGCGCTGGCAGATGTTCCTGCAAGCTCCGCCAGGTCGTATATTGTCGTCCTCTTCGACTGCTTTACATGATTCAAAATTCACTTCTCCGTTTCGGTGTAACTTGACACCAATCGAGAGAAGTGGCAATTCTTGCTTCATCGATTGAGCAAGCTAGCTCAATCGATGATACAAGCCGGCATAGCAGTCGGCACAGGGAGGTCTTTCTAAGAAGCTGCGGACTTTTGGTCCTTTTGCAGGGGTGTTTCGCTCTGTCTTTTTTCGGGGGGGCGATAGCGGTGGCAAATGGGTGGAGACCGTGGCGACTGGCAGTAATGCCTGGGCCTGTCTTCGAACACACCAAGGAGGAGAAAATGAACTATCGGAATTTATTAATGGCCTCGGCGACCGCCGTCGTGGGCTTTGCCGGTGCGGCTTGCTCGCAGGAGGCTTCGACCGTTGCTTTCCTGATGCCTGACCAGGCATCGACGCGCTACGAGCAGCATGACTTTCCAGGCTTCAAGGCCGAGATGGAAAAGCTCTGCGCCAAATGCACCGTCGTGTACCAGAACGCCAACGCAGATGCCTCGCTGCAACAGCAGCAGTTCAACTCGGTGATTGCCCAGGGCGCCAAGGTGATCGTGCTCGATCCGGTCGATTCCGCGGCCGCCGCCGGTCTCGTGGAGATTGCGCAATCGCAGGGCGTCAAGGTGATCGCCTATGACCGCCCGATCCCGGACAAGCCGGCCGACTATTACGTTTCATTCGACAATGAAGGCATTGGCTATGCGATCGCCAAATCGCTCGTCGAGCATCTGAAGAAGTCGGGCGTCGCAGATGGCGCCGGTGTTCTCCAGATCAACGGCTCCCCGACTGATGCAGCCGCCGGCCTGATCCGTGACGGCATTCATCGCGGCCTGAAGGAGTCGGCCTACAAAACGCTCGCCGAATACGACACGCCCGAATGGGCGCCGCCGAAGGCTCAGGAATGGGCGGCCGGCCAGATCACTCGCTTCGGCGCTGACATCAAGGGCGTCGTTGCTGCCAATGATGGCACCGGTGGTGGTGCGATCGCTGCGTTCAAGGCGGCAGGCGTGAAGCCGGTTCCACCGGTGACAGGCAATGACGCAACGATAGCAGCCCTGCAGTTGGTCATCTCGGGTGATCAGTACAACACGATCTCGAAGCCTTCTGAGGTTGTTGCTGCGGCTGCGGCCAACGTCGCCGTACAGATGCTGAAGGGTGAGACCCCGCCTGCGAAGACAACGCTTTACAACACGCCGTCCGAGCTATTCGTCCCGGCTGTCGTGACTGCGGAAAATATCAAGGCCGAAATCTTCGACAAGAAGATCCAAACCCCCGAGCAGATCTGCACCGGCGAATATGCCGAAGGCTGCAAGAAGCTCGGCATCACCAACTAAAACTGCCTAATCGGTCCGGCCGCGTCGTTCGCGGCCGGACGGTTCCAGGCAATAAGGGCTTCAGCCATGGTCACCGATAAGGGTATGCCGGAGAAGGGACAGACGATCCTCCGGCTCAGCAATGTTTCCAAAAATTTCGGCGCAGTTTCGGCGCTGACCGACATCGAGCTCGAGGTGAAAGCCGGTGAGGTCGTGGCGCTGGTTGGCGACAACGGTGCCGGCAAGTCGACGCTCGTCAAGGTGCTTGCGGGCGTACACCAGCCGTCATCAGGTACAATCGAGTTCTGCGGCCAGAACGTTACGCTCGAGAGCCCGGGCAAGGCTCTGGAGCTTGGCATTGCGACAGTTTTCCAGGATCTGGCGCTTTGCGAAAATCTTGATGTCGTCGCCAATCTTTTCCTCGGCCACGAGCTTTCCCCCTGGAGCCTCGACGAAGTGGCAATGGAGGTACGTGCCTGGACGCTGCTGCGGGAGCTTGCAGCCCGCATCCCGTCCGTGCGCGAGCCCATCGCCTCGCTTTCCGGCGGTCAGCGCCAGACGGTGGCGATCGCGCGTTCGCTGCTACTCGACCCGAAGATCATCATGCTT
This sequence comes from Rhizobium cauense, assembly GCF_019511525.1. Lineage (GTDB taxonomy): Bacteria > Pseudomonadota > Alphaproteobacteria > Rhizobiales > Rhizobiaceae > Rhizobium > Rhizobium cauense. The sequence continues at coordinate 5,528 of NZ_JAEUAT010000027.1, forward strand.
GACGAACCGACCGCTGCCCTTGGTGTTGCCCAGACTGCCGAAGTGCTCAATCTGATCGAGCGGGTGCGTGAGCGCGGCCTTGGGGTCATCATCATCAGCCACAACATGGAAGATGTGCGCGCAGTCGCCGACCGTATCGTCGTTCTTCGTCTTGGGCGTAACAACGGCGTCTTCACGCCTGACGCCTCCAACCAGGAACTTGTCGCCGCCATTACCGGCGCGACCGAAAACTCCGTATCCCGGCGGCTTGAGCGTAAGAGCGGTGCTGCCCAGGAACATAGCGGGAGACCGGCATGAGCCAGAAACCATCCGATACACTGAACGCCGCCGGCGCTGCTCTCGACCGCAGCGACGAACGCGTTCGCCACGACGACAGCATCGGTGCGATGATAAGGGCTTTCTTTGATCGCGTGCGCTCGGGTGACCTCGGCATGCTGCCGGTCGCCGTTGGCCTGATCGTCATCTCGACCGTCTTCTCAATCCTTAATCCGGTATTCCTTGCGCCAAACAATCTCGTCAATCTGCTGTTTGACTGTGCGACAGTCGGCGTCATTTCGCTCGGCATCGTCTGCGTGCTGATGCTCGGCGAAATCGACCTTTCAGTCGGCTCGATGAGCGGGTTGTCCTCGGCGATTCTTGGCGTGCTATGGGTCAACAGCGGCTGGCCGCTGGCGCTGGCAATCGTCGTCGCGATCATCGCCGGGATGGTGGTTGGTAGCCTTTACGCGGTACTGTACAACAGGTTGGGGATGCCGAGTTTCGTTGCGACGCTTGCTGGACTTCTGGCGCTGCTCGGCATGCAACTCTATATCCTGGGGCCGACGGGAAGCATCAATCTGCCCTTTGCCTCACCGCTCGTGCGCTTCGGCCAGATCCTCGTGATGCCATCCTGGCTTTCCCATCTCCTGGCGCTACTGCCTGGCCTTATCATGGTCGTCAACGGCATGCGCAAGCGCCAGCAGCGCCAGGCTGTCAACCTTTCGCCGCAGCCGTTCGGCGCATTGGTCATCAAGGCCGTAGTGCTGACTGCGGCCCTGGAGTTCGCCGCCTATTACCTCAACCTCGGCCGCGGCATTCCCTGGATGTTCGGCCTCTTTGTTGCGATCGCTGTCGTCTTGAACTATGCGCTGACACGCACGCAATGGGGACGCTCAATGTTTGCCGTTGGCGGCAATCGGGAGGCGGCACGGCGCGCCGGCATCAACGTTCGCCGCATTTATCTAAGCGCCTTCATGCTCTGCTCGACGCTGGCGACCATCGGCGGCATTCTCTCGGCCTCGCGTCTTGCCTCGTCCAGCCAGCAGGCGGGCACCGGCGACGTCAACCTCAACGCCATTGCTGCAGCCGTGATCGGTGGAACCAGCCTTTTCGGTGGCCGTGGAAGCGCCTATTCAGCTCTGTTGGGCATCATCGTCATCCAGGCGATTTCCAATGGGCTGACGCTGCTCAATCTCAGCTCGTCTTTGCGCTACATGATCACAGGGGGCGTCCTTGCAATCGCCGTTATCGTCGATTCACTTGCCCGCCGTTCTCGTGTCAGCCACGGCCGCGCCTGATCCACATTCCTTGAAGGAGTATTTGTCATGACCGAATTCATGAAGGGCAAGGTTGCCGCCATCACCGGCGCTGCATCGGGCATTGGGTTGGAATGCGCCCGTACCCTGCATGCCGAGGGCGCAACCGTTGTGCTCATCGACCGTGCGAAAGAGAAGCTCGACGTGCTTTGCAAGGAGATTGGCGAGGGTGCGCTGCCGCTCGTCGTCGACCTTCTCGACGGCAAGCAGGTTTCCGGCATCCTGCCGCGCATTCTGGAGATCGCTGGAAGGCTCGACATTTTCCACGCCAATGCCGGCGCATACATCGGCGGCCAAGTTGCGGAAGGCGACCCGGATGCATGGGATCGCATGCTCAATCTCAACATCAACGCAGCTTTTCGATCGGTGCACGCAGTATTGCCGCACATGATCGAGCAGAAATCTGGCGACATCCTCTTTACGAGTTCCATCGCTGGCGTCGTACCTGTTGTCTGGGAGCCGATCTACACGGCCTCGAAATTCGCGGTTCAAGCCTTCGTGCATTCCACCCGTCGCCAGGTAGCGCCCCATGGCGTGCGCGTCGGCGCAGTTTTGCCAGGTCCTGTTGTCACCGCATTGCTCGACGACTGGCCAAAGGCAAAGCTGGACGAAGCGCTTGCAAATGGCAGCCTGATGCAGCCTAAGGAAGTTGCTGAGGCCGTGCTCTTCATGCTGTCGCGGCCACGAAGCGTAACGGTTCGCGATCTGGTGATTTTGCCCAATAGCGTCGATCTCTGAGCCCTTTGAGCTCGCCCCTGTTGATGCCGAGTGGAAACGAGACCATGAGCGACACACCTGACAAGCCGCAAGCCGATGGCAAACACGTCATTGGCGTCGATGTCGGCACCGGAAGTGCCCGCGCGGGCATTTTTGACCTCACCGGGCGAATGCTTGCGTCCGCCAAGCGCGATATCACGCTGTTTAACGCACCCGGCTCGATGGTTGAGCAATCGAGTGCGCAGATCTGGACCGCGGTCTGCGAAGCGGTTCGTGAAGCTGTTTCGAACGCGGGCGTCAATGCAGCTAGCGTTGTTGGCGTGGGTTTTGACGCAACCTGCTCGCTTGTTGTACTCGGAAAAGGTGGTGTGCCGCTCCCTGTCGGGCCATCGGAAGATCCGGATCGCAACATCATCGTCTGGATGGATCACCGCGCTGTCCCTCAGGCAGAGCGCATCAACGAGATCGGTCACGATGTCCTTCGATATGTGGGCGGGCGCATTTCTCCGGAAATGGAAACGCCGAAGCTTCTGTGGCTTAAGGAAAACCGTCCCCACATCTTCGACACCGCCTGGCAATTCTTCGATCTTGCCGACTTCCTCACCTGGAGGGCGACAGGAGACCTTTCGCGCTCCACTTGCACCGTTACGTGCAAATGGACCTACCTTGCCCATGAAAAGCGCTGGGATCCGGATTATTTCCAGCAGACCGGCCTCGGCAGCCTTGCGGATGAGGGTTTCGCGCGCATCGGCCAGACGATCGTCGAGCCGGGAACACCTCTTGGGCAAGGGCTGACAGCATCCGCGGCAAGCGAGCTCGGGCTTCAGTCCGGTACGGCGGTAGCCGCCGGGTTGATCGACGCACATGCGGGCGGGATCGGGACGGTTGGGATCGGCAGCGGGCCGCAAAGCAACCTTGCCTACGTCTTCGGGACGTCATCCTGCACCATGACGTCGACTACCGACCCGGTCTTCGTGCCGGGCGTCTGGGGACCCTATTATTCGGCGATGGTGCCGGGGCTCTGGCTCAACGAGGGCGGACAGAGTGCAGCGGGCGCCGCCATCGACCATCTCCTCTCCTTCCATCCTGCCGCCTCTGAGGCACGGGAGCTTTCAAAGAGCATGGGCGTGGCCCTTCCGGTTCTCCTTGCCGACATGGCGGCAGACCGCGCCGTCACTGCAACGCAAGCCGTAACCCTCGTGACCGGGCTCCACGTCGTACCGGAGTTTCTCGGCAACCGAGCTCCCTTTGCAGATCCGCACGCACGCGCGATTATCGCCGGCCTCGGTATGGACAGAGATCTCGATAGTCTGGTCCTGCTCTATGTCGCGGGGCTCTGCGGGATTGGCTATGGGCTGCGGCAGATCATCGAGACGCAGGCGGAAGCGGGAGCTTTTATCGACAGTGTCGTGATCAGCGGTGGCGCCGGCCAGCACGATTTCGTTCGTCAGCTCCTCGCCGACGCGAGCGGCCGGCCGGTGATCGCAACGAAGGCCGAGGAACCGGTCCTGCTCGGCGCTGCCATCCTTGGCGCCGTCGCTGGTGGTGCATTCCCGGACATGCGCATCGCCATGAGGGATCTTTCAGGCGCCGAGCGAACCTATCAGCCCACGTCAGGCGCGCCAGCAGACCTTCATACTCTGCGTTACCAAGGTTTCAAGGACCTGCAGAACCTGGCGCGTGGACTGCGGAGTTGTTAAGGTAATCCCAGCTGCGCAAGGGTGTCTGAGCATTTCGGTGTTTCTCCATGAATGGATCCTGCGCTGATTGCTCACGACGTGTCAGTCAGAGGCTTCACATCTGCGACAAACACATACCCACCAAGACGGACAGTTTTTAGGAGGACTGGGTTTCTCGGATTGCGCTCGATCTTCTGACGTAGTCGGCTGACGTGTACGTCGATGCTCCGCCGAACGGGACCACCAAGACCGGCATAGGTTAATTCTAGCAATTCTTCGCGACCCATGACTCGGCCCGGGTTTCTGCAGAACGCCAGCAGAAGATCGAACTCTGCCGCCGTGAGATTGACAACCACGCCGTCTGGGTCGAGCAGCACGCGTTCTGCGGGATCGAGCGTATAGGACGCGAAGGTCAGGACCGGATTGTCGGTACGTCTGGGCGCGTAAGAGAAAGCGGCACGCCTGAGCAAGCTATGTATTCTGGCGACAGATTCCGCCAGCGCGGGCGGTATTGAAATGCAATCGTCGGCTCCCGCACCAAGAGCAGACAAGATCAGGTCCGGCCGCTCAGGTGGCAGGAGCAGCATGATCGGGACCGTACTATTGGCCCTGATCTGGCGGCAGAGACTGAGTGCTTCCTCGGAATTGGCATGGGCATCAAGGATCACGAGGTTGGATCGCATCATGAGAAGGCGACGCAATTGCAGTGTGGAGGTCGCCAGCGAGACGTGCATCCCCTCGCGCTCGATCGCTTCGCGCAATGGCTCGAGCTGCGGACTGCTTCGATCTGCAACTACAATCTCAATCGGGGGTGTTACACCAGCGCGTCGCATGCCAAACTAGACCCCTATCAGTTAGTACACTACTCATCTTGCCGAATGAACCTATAGTTGCGGCATTTTTTGAGTGTGCCAACTGTCACAATTGCGGGTATTCGACATTGACGGACAAGATGCTTCACCGCGCAACCATGGGTCGTTTATCATCCGTCTTCATCGGTGGAATATTTGACGGCAGGATGAAGAGCACGGGGAGCAGGGGTGGCGACGGGCTTTTCGCTGACAAGGAAAGGACATCTCGATTTCCCCCGACTGCATCGAGTGCATGGGCCACGGTCGAGACCCAAGGTGGTGCCTTCGGCCGGGGGCGAGGGTAGAGAAAATTGATGGCGACCATCGAGTGAAAGAGGCGGTTTGCACATGATCGTTTTCCACTTGGCTGTTGACTAAGTCGATCATCGCAGCACAACACTCCACGTTTCCAATCACCGCGTTTGCTCATTTTTCCGCCAGGCTTATCAATGGCGAGAAAAGCACCGGATTGATGCGGCAATTGTCTTAATCGTGGACCCGCGACGCCGAAACATTTCTTAACGGTCCGAGCAAAAAGATCGTTTGAACCGGTCGCAACTACGTGCGATTGTATCTGTACGAAATTACGACAATAACGATTGTGAGTTTAGGCCATGAGACCGACCATCGTCATCGGCTCAAGGGATGTCGATCTGTGCTTCATAGCCCGCCACGTACTTGAGCAGTCAGGCTTTGCGGCAAGCTTGCAGGGAAGGTCCGCCGACATTATCGCAGCGACCGGCAACGACAATGTGTGCGCATTGCTGATCGACGGAAGGGTCCGAAATGCCATCGCGGTCTGTCAAAGAGTGCACGAATTGGTCGGAACAACGCGCATCCGTATCGTAGCCCTCGTCGATCCCCGAGCACACAGGCAAGCCTTGGACTTCATCAATGCTGGAGCCAATGAGGTTTTTACCCGGCCGATGGTGCCGAGCCTCATCATTCGCGCGTTGACTAGCTCGTCAACTGGCCGCCTGGTTCATGGCGACATTGAAATGGACGTTGCCGCACGACGCGTCTGGCGAGGGACACAAAGAATCGATCTGACAACGATCGAGTTCGCGATCCTCCAACAGTTCCTACTTAATCCCGAGCGCGTGTTTGCTCGGAGGGAGATCATCGCCCGCTCATGGCCATCAGGTATTCATGTCGAACCTCGGACGGTCAACGTCCATATCGCGCGATTGCGCAAACACCTGACCGCAGATGGGAGAGATGATCCGATCCGATCTGTGCGCGGCATTGGATACGGGCTCGATGTCGTGTCGAAGGCGAGAGAATGGCGATGACCGTTACCGACGACATACTCATCATCAACGGTCGCGTTGTTACCGGCGATGGCTCAACGGTTTTCGACGTCGGAAGCGTCCGCATGCGTGGCGGCACGATCATCGATGTAGCCGCTGGTACTGCCGAGCGCACAGAAAATAACAATGTCGTCGACGCAGCTGGCCACACTGTCATGCCTGGCGTCATCAATGGTCATGCGCATGGATGTGTGCACGGCCCCTCCATGCCGAGTGGATCGCTGCCGCTTGCGGCGTCCGACGTAGAGTATTTTCGGAACCGGCATCTCCTCTCGGGTACGACGACATTATTGAACGTTTGCGGCCTCTCACTTCCCGACGAGATCGAAGACCGAGGGCACCTGGACCATCCTCTCGACGTACATGTGACAACCGCTCACACACCCAGCAACCTTGGAGCTGCAATGGCCATTGACGGCAAGGGGCTGACCGGTCGTCACCTCAACGCAACCATCGAGGAGACGATCGAGCAGGGTGCAAAGGCGTTCGGTGAGGCAGGGGGCGGACAGACACTCGGAGGCGGTGCGCAGGACTACCGGTTCATACCCGAAGCAATTCTTGCAGCCACTGGTGTGAGAATTCATCCGAAATCTGCGCGGGCCCTCAAGGAAGCCGTCCTTGGCCGGGAGCTTGATGGCACCACCGCTTCACCCGAACTTCTCGAGGAGCTACTGCGCAGCTGCGGCCTTGATAACCAGATAAGCGCCGAAGATCTGACCAGTTTGATTGTCACGACGGTCATGCCGCCAGTCAGCCTGTCACTGCACGGTTTTGAGGAACTGGCCCGAGCTTCTAAGCGTTTCGGACTGGCGGGGATCTATCATCACGCTGTACCCACGGCCAAGACACTTCTGCGCCTGGCCGAGGATTATCCTGGAGCCCGAATGGTTGCGGCTCACGCCAATCACCCATCGTTTGAGCCGGAGGAATGTGTCCGGCATGCCCGTGCGCTGAAGTCGCGCGGGGTTGCGATCGATGTCTCGACCCTCGACTGCATTTCGACCCAATGGCGAAACGGTCCCGAGAATTTCGACGCCCTGATTGAAGCCGGTGTGGTCGACACGGTTTCCACCGACTATGCAGGCGGCGATTTCGACAGCATTCTGGCGGCGCTTCAGCGTATCGTGCACCTCGGTCAGCTTGGCCTGCCCGCAGCAGTCGCGCTCGCGACCGGCAACGTATCGCGGATCCTTCCCGAGGTTGCCGGCGATCGCGGTTTGTTGGCCAAGGGTAAGCGTGCTGACGTCGCCATTGTGGAGAGCCATAATCTCGCCCGGGTCAGACACTTGTTTTCAAACGGGGTGCCCGTGGTTTTCAACGGCGTAAGAAGGACCTGGACTCCTTCAGATTTGAGAGGGTAGCATTTCCTTCCGTCTTGCCTCAGTCTCAATGGATCCCCCCAGCGGGAAAGCCGCACAGATGACAATGCTAAATAAGAACGATCGGAGATAGTGAGCCCAATATGAAACCTGCCACGAAATACAAAGACTGGTATGACCTGGGGAAGGAACAGGGCATACGGGCAGGACGAAACGGAGGTGAAGTGCAACGTCATCAGGCAGACTTTGCCACGGAGGACGAGAATACCGCATGGATAGATGGGGTGCTGGAGGGCATCATGTCTGTCGGAGGAAGGATAGTGGGCGTAACGTCGGTCAGCGATATGATGCTGGGCTCAAAAGGTGGCCTGATCCAGGTAATCGTTGTTGAGAAGCAGAAATGATTGTGCGCGTCATTAATCTTACAATGCCACTCTATGAGAGTTCTGAACTGCGTGAGTTCAAGGGCATTGACGTCCATATTCTGAAGCGGGCGCGCACGAGATTGCATCAAGGCCGCCAGAGTAGTTTTGGCTGGGCACTTGGCGGGTGCAGTCGCCCTTTTGGTTTGTCATCGTTGAAACGCTCTGACTGTCCTTAATAACCGCCCAGCCGACGAGTACTCTCAATTACGACGAAAATAGATTGCCATCCTATGAGTCATCGACAGTTTCTTTCGCGCCAGAACCGCCTGATGTGACGACTTTGCACGAGTGTGCTTCATACGCCGTCTGACCAATCTCTGATGGCGGCCAAAATCTAGGTTCACGTGTCATCCCGAAAAACCTGAGAAACCTGTCGAGCCGCGTAGGCCGCTTGATGAAGACCATGCCGCGATCCTCTCCTGCAAACGAGGGAAGAACGTAGCCTTCATAAATACCCTCTTCACGCTCGATTACGCCCAGGAGGCGACCGACTGGCCTGCAGAGTTGCTTTTCGGCTTCACTGACGTGGTTCATTTTCTCCTGTCCAATTAAACCAACGGAACGGCCGCAACGACTGGAACTCGACAGGTTCGTCAGCCTCAGATGATGTCAGCATCCTCGCGCGCTTTCTGGCTTGCTTCGCCCACCACTTCGAGCTTGCCTGAACTCGATCAATGCCGTCGAGAATGCGGAGCATGTGCTTGGCCTCCACAGCCTCCATGGTTACAAGTGGGATGCCATCCAGTCGGGCAGGTGCGTCAGTCGCCTTGTCAATTATGGTCCACGTAGCGTCGCTAGCATGCAGACGGTAATTGCTCGCCATTTGGTTCCCCCTTAGGTCGAGCGGCAAGAGTGAACCAAAAGGCTTGGTACGCACATCCGGCAAAAGGGATTGGATTGCCCCTCAAAAGATGTAGGCTCGTCTCCGAATCACTAGCCTCGACATGCGGAAGTGCCTACGATAGCGCCTTTTTCAGAAAATACTAATTTAATCAGGAGCCAGGACGGCAGGACATACAACGCAGGTGCCGGAAGCAAAACCGCGCGTCAGGACCTCGAGTATTCCTGGCTCTCTAACTCAAGCAACATCGGGCCAGTATCACCAGAGGCCATCGAAACCACGCCGTCGATAATTCCCTGCTGCTTGCGAGGCGGTAGATGATCTCTGGTCAGACGCCGAAATTTCTCTTCTATCCCATGCCAGAGCAATGGTTGTCTTGGATCTCCAAGTGGACCACCGAGATCGGAGGCAAATCTGGACCTTTTGGTCTCGACCGTAACACGAGCGAGGGTCTCGGTCGGAAAGATCCCATCAATATCGGTACGGGTCGATAGTCTCACCTTGTTTGCGAGTTCGCTCAGATCTTGTCGGTCGAGGCACTGGTGGGTAGGCGGTAGCAACGAATCCCGTCCATCGACGAACGCAATGGCAAGGCAGTAGGGCAGACTATACTGCACTTCGATCAGATTGGTCGGATTGGTCTTGTTGCCGAGCTTTAGCGCCCATTCAAAGGTCTCCACCTCGATCGCGATGACATCCGAAGCGCGAAGCGAATGCCGCTCGATCAATTCGAACAATCGGTCCAGAGATGGATGGATGTATCGGCAACAGGCGTAAGGTTTGAAATACGTCCCCAATATTTCCCAACGCGATCCGAGATCCGCGAGGATGCGCTCCGCCTTATAGAAATCTGGATGATCGAGGAGATCTTCCGGTCCCGTATGTCCGTGGATCGCAAGCTCCAGTGCCATCAAACCAGTCGCACTGCTCCAAGCAATGCCTTCCTTCACGTCGTTTCCCGTCAGTTTGGAGTAGCCCGAGCTCCCGTTTGCCTGCTGATTGGGAGCCAGGACCCCGGCAATGGAGAGTGCTTGCGAGATGGTGGGTGGATCAACTTTCAAAAGCACTGCTGCCGTTGCCACAGTCGCCAGACTTGCCCAGCGCCCAGATTGGCGCGTGGAGATACCGAGCGGGTTCTGAGAGGCTGCCACCCGGACGCCAATGTCATAGCCCGCAACAATCGCCGCGATGACTGCCTGCGAACCGCAGTGATGAGTTGCCGCAAGGGTCAGAGCCGTCGGAACGACTGCAGCACCGGGATGGCCACGCGCAGCGCGGTGCCCATCATCAATGTCGAGGGCGGAAGCGGCGGTTGCGTTGGCGACGACAGCACCGAGCAGAGTCGAGCTTTTACCGCTCAGCCAAATAGGGGCGTTTCCCACGCCAAACAAAGCAGGCGCCATGGCAAGAGCTGCGATTGAGCTATTGGCACTTCGACCAGCAGCCGCCGCGCCGATAAGATCGAGTATCGATCGCAAAACGATGTCTCGCGTTTCTGGTGGAGGACCGATCCGCGCGATCGTGGCGATGTGCTCGGCAAGCTTCTTCGTCAGATGCATCGCAGCCCCCTACGATCCACGTGCGCCACTGTGCTGACTTGACGTGAGGGATAGATACTTCTCGTAGCTTGCCTGTGCCGCATAGAGGTCGAGCATTGGAAGGCCGACACAGGTGACGCAGATTGGCCCACCGCCTGTCTGGTCCCAGCTGTCTTGGACAGATAGCTCCTTTACTCCGACAAGGGGGCCGATTTCCTCGAGCGAGAGGCCCCGCCGCGAAAAATGCAGCGAAACGCTTTGAGAGTTCCGCCTTGATACGGTCTTTATGTCATCGCAGACGACGATCCCGGTCCTCAGGGCGCGCTGCAGATAGGCTTCCGGGACTTCATCGCCACCGAGATGGAGCGTTACGGCACTTCTAGCAAGCTCATCGTCTGCAAACACAGGACTGCGTGCGTTTGTGGCTGTAATTACATATCCGCAGCCGCGCAACGCGCTGTTGTCCTTCGCAACCACCAGCGGAGCGGATACGGACGTGCTCAGGTCCTCGCGCAGTTTCTCTGCACTTTCCTCCGAGCGTCCGCGAATGATGAATTGCGTGATTTTCTCCCCGAAGCCGAAGTCCAGACATTCGATGATGGCACGCGCTATCGGACCTGTGCCGAAAATACATACGTCCAACGGTTCCGCTTGATTGAGAAAACACTCCATTACTGTTGTTGCATAGCTTCCCGTCCGACGGGCCGAAAGCAGCGTTCCGTCCAGGGCGACCAGCAGGCGAAGTGTTTGCTTCTCCAGCAAAAGGATTGTCGAGGTGGATCGGGGCAGTCCGAGATTTCGGTTAAAGGCATTTGCCCCGATCACTTTGACGCCGCCATAGTGATCGTTGACGCTGTAGAGGCAAGATAGCTTCCAGCCGAGGCGCTCGTTCACATATTGGGTCCTGAACGGCAGCTTGGTTCCTGATGCCCAGAAGGCGTCCTCGGGCAGGGAGAGAACAGCCTTTCCTCCAAATGATGAGCCGGCCCGAATATCCCTCCACGCAGTACCCATCGCCTCCAGCAATTCGGCCGTTGTCAGGTCCGCCCCCACCTCGAAGAGGTGCTGGGCACTCAGAAAGAAGACCTCTGTCGTCGGCTCCAAACATTTTGGCATTACGGTTTCCTCCGATCCCTACTCGGATACGAGCGTATGGGATTGTTGGAAACCGCAGGGTGAAGCTTTGATAAAACTATAGATAACGTGGCTGGTGTCGCTCGACAGTCACTGGGCTAGCGACCCTTTGCCCTTACCTGCACCTTCCTGCCGTCCATTGAGACCCGGTGGCTCGCCATCGGTATCAAACGCCGGACCTCTGTCAGGCGATGAGGGCTTATGTCCACATGGAGGACGCAAGGGTGGTGGCCGGCGCGTGCGATGACTGCACCCCATGGATCACATACAAGCGATTTTCCGAAGGTTTCGCGACGCTTACCCGTTGGCATAGAGTATGTTCCGCATTGCCCACAAGCAACGAAATATGCCTGGTATTCGATGGCTCTTGCCCTGCATAGCACTTCCCAATGAGCGCGCCCGGTCTGTCGGGTAAAGGCCGCTGGGAGGATAAAGATGTCGACTTCTTCCGACGCCAGGCGGTCGAAGAGACGGGAGAAGCGTAGATCGTAGCAAATTGCGCAGGCGATCCTGTAGCCATTGAATTCGTAGACAAGAAGATCGTCGCCCGGCGTCACAATGGCAGATTCGGAATAGACAGTACCATTCGGCGCCGTGATGTCGAACATGTGGATTTTCCTGTAGAGCCCCACGTGCTCGCCATGCGCATTGAACACTATGGTTGTGTTGTGAATGGTTCCCGCACTGCTATTGCGCTCCATGAGGCTGCCGGCATGGATCCAGACACTGTTGTCCTTGGCGAATGACTGGATGAGGCTGTATGCCTCACCACCGGGAACACGGTCGGCCGCTGCCCTCTTTTGGTCCGCCGTACCTCCCATCCAGTCAAAATGCTCGGGCAGCACGATGAGGTCGGGCTTACCGACCATTGCTTCCAACATCAGGCGTTTGGCCTGTGCCAGGTTATGATCCCGGTTCGGCTGCGAATTCATCTGGATCAAGGCGATCTTCACGGTATGGGCTCCTGACGAAAGTTAAAAATGGATTGTCCTCGAGCGAGGTGAGCACGAACTGCCGCAGACCTCTCTTGCCGCTCAAGGGCTGCTTTTGCCAAAGATCTCATCCGCGCTATTTCGGCCACGAATACGCCTGCGCTATCGGCAAGAACCGCATAGCCTGGCAAGACAGCAGCCGCGCCACAGGCGATGGGAACATTCAGCGAGCCTCCGACGCTTTGCGTTCGATTTGTGGTTCTTGATGAAACGCCCCGGCACCAAACGGGAAGGCCAATACTAGCAATTTCATCAATGTCGGTGCATGGGCCGTCGATAACGATGCCAGCGGCGCCCTTCGCCTTCGCGGCAGTGGCAACGCCACCGCCCACGCAGGCAATATCATCGCGATCAACGCGTGATATCACGAGAATGTCGCCCGCCAACAGCGTATCAATGGCTTTGTAGATGATGTTACCGTCGCGGCCAGGTGCCGCGACGGTAACGGCGATGCCGGCCACGTGGGCAGGGGCTATTGGGCGTACGTTGTCTCCCACAAACCCCAGATGCTCGACGTGACCGATCGTCGCCGTCTCTACTGACGACAGCAGTTCGACCAGGTCAGGATCGAGAGGTGGATGGCGATCCATCAGGTGATATGGCGCTGCCATGAGTAGATGCCTTTTTCAGAGGAAGGGAAGACTAGATAGGACGCTCACCGGACGTCGTTGTCCGATGCATGACGCGAACGAAGGCCGGATCGAAAGAGTCTCGGCGATGCATGGTGCAACGATTGTCCCACATCATGATGTCGCCCTCGTCCCATTTCTGCACGAAGACATGCTTCGAGTTGGTCGTGTGGTCCCAGAGCTCTGCGAGGAGCGCTTCACTTTCGTCTCGGCTCATCCCAACGATCCAGGCACCCTCCGAAGTGCCGCCGAGGTAAAGCGCCTTCCGACCGGTTTCTCCGTGCGTTCGCACGAGCGGATGGACGATGCCGCTCCATTCGCGGAAGTCCTGGCTCTTCGGGGCCGACTTTCCGAGTCTCAGCTTTCCGGTCTTGTCATAGACGTTCTGAAAAAAGATCTGCCGCCCATCCACCAGCGTTTTCAGGGCTCCGGGAAGGGTGTCATAGGCGATGTAGGTTGACAGAAAATAGGTATCACCGCCGGTCGGTGGGATCTGTACCGCCCGTAGGATCGCGCCCGCAGGGGGCTTTTCATAGAACCAGGTGTCCGTGTGCCAAGTTGCCTCGCTGTTGCCCATGGCTCCGCTGGGCTTGCCATCCTTCATTGCATTACTGATGACGAGAATTTCCGGATGGGTTGGATGTCCACCCTCCTGAAGCTGCTTGGGGTGAATGACAAACTCCCCAAAGTGGCGCGAGAATCGAACCTGCTGATCGTCGGTTATCTGGGTCTTCTTGAAGCGGATGACACCGTACTGGAGCCAATACTTCCGGATCTCTTCAATGTCTCGCTGGTCATAACGATCGAAGTCAAATCCTTCGATGTCCGCGCATACATTACTATCGTGCTGAACGGCTCTAAGCCTTTCTTTCATAAGCATCTTCCAACTCCTGTTGAACCTCTCTGCGGAGGTGCAACAATCGTAGGACGTTCGCTCGCAACGTCTCCAATAGAGAAGCGCCGGCATTGATAAGTGATGCCTATTGGTCCAGCCGGTTGATTGCGGAAGGGCCGGGCCTTCCGAGGAAATAGAGAAGGACGGCTAATATAAAGCCGCTACGACCGCGAAAGGCTTACCAAAGAGCCATCGCGCTACTGCATACTTGTTGCTTTCAGTTTCACGCCAATTTGCCGCGATGGACGATTGTCCAGCTCCCTGCCGAACAGAAAGGAGTAGAACTCCTCGGCACGCTTGATATCAGTGGTCGCCAATGCCGCGTACATTCCTTGGATTTCCATCGGAGTGTCTCGCGGGGCAGGATAAGTGCGGCTCGTCTAGTCGCCCTTCGGGGGCAACGTTTTGTACGGTTCGGGGGAGCGATGGACGCCGAGTCGTTGCAGCGATTATGGTCTAGCACATGGACCGCGAATGGTCGGCCGAGTATCGCCGGGAACTGGAGTAACGGCTCGAACAAGAGGCGATTGTCATCCGAGCCTTCGAGATGTCGCGCAGTTAACAAATCCGCCCGCTCCACCGAACTCGACCTTTGAGGCGAGCGACGCTGGAACTTGTTATGTTCCAGATCGTTACCAATCGAAGCGGCCGAGATAGCGACCGCGGCCATTTCGACGGCCGCGATACTCTCCCATTGGGAGCGACGGGTGGTTCGGTGGTTCGTTCGGAACGAAGCGAAACGTCGTCGTCTCGGAGACAGTGACGCATCGCGTCTGATTTCCAACATTGTTTAGTCCGACCCGGAGGCTCTGGGCTTTCCGGTCTTCTTTTGAAAGGAAACGACCATGGTAAGCAATGCATTGAAAGCCCTTCTCGGAGTTCTCGCCGTCGCCGGGTATCAGAACAGGGACAAGATCGCCGAAATCCTTCGCGGCCTCCGCAATCCGTCGCAGGCAGGCCCGGAAGGCCAGGCGCAGTCTGGAGGGCTTAGCGATATCCTGGGCGGGCTGGTTGGCAACGGCGGGGCCGGACTTGGCGGCCGTTTTGGCGGCGGCGGCGTAGGTGGACTTGCGGGAAGTCTCGGCGATCTTTTGCGACAGTTCGAGCAGAAGGGTCAGGGCGAAACAGCTAACTCCTGGGTCCAGACGGGGGAGAATAAACCCATAGACGACCGACAGCTCTCCGAAGTTCTAGGGCCGGAAGTACTCGCCGACCTCGCGAGCCGTACAGGCTTGACCGAGGATGAAATTCTTGCCCGTTTGAGCCGTGATCTTCCGGCCGCCGTTGACGGTCTCACCCCGGACGGCCGCCTTCCTCAAGATGACGACGATGCCGAACTTGGCGGGCAGGCATCCGTGCCGTCGATAAACCCCCCCATTGTGTAGCACAGATGGTCACTGATATATTGGTTTTTTTGGCGCAGGCTTTCCACTACCCTTTCCCACGGCGATGGGACTTCAGTCTAGCTTTCGCACAATGCGAAAGCGACTTATCGTGATTGAGCGCGGGCGGCCCCTCCGCCATCGCCTATGCGAAGAAACCGCGGCTTCAGCCCTACCCCAGCCGTGGTTTCTTCGTATAAGCTCGCATGATACAGCATTGATTTTCCCGCCCGTCAGTGCGTTCGGGAGCGCCAAACAGGGCGACCTCGGCTGGCGTAGCTTCGGGGCAATCCAACAAGGCAATCTCTCGGTAGCGCGACGGGCTAGTAGCAAAGCGTACGCAGCATCCCCTGGTAGTTCGGCTTTGTGCTGCAGTTCTGTGTTGGCTCGACATTCGCGGTCTGCTTCATGTGCGTTGACGGCTGCCTCTGCTTTCAATCGAAGGTAAATGCCGTTCCACTCCCACATTGATTTTATGCTTTCAGGCGGAGCGAGAACGGGGACATGCCCGGCGAGACGTCAGAAAAGCACTACGGGCTGCCGTTAATTCAAGTGAGGAAGCTGCATCCTACAGACATAATTTCCGGTTGCTCTATATTCGGAACATGGCTACCGACGCTGAAATTGAAGAGCTGAAACTTCGCCTCGCGCAAGCGGAGGCGGCGCTGAAAGATCGTGCGGCCGCCGACTTATTTCGCCTGGAAACCGAAGAAAAATATCGAAACATGTTTGATATGATCGATGAAGGTTTCTGCGTGATTGAGGTGATTGGAGGAGGAGATGAGCCGCTCGATTATATCTTCCTCGAAGTGAACGCGTCTTTTGAACGCCAGACCGGACTACGGTGTGCCGTCGGTCGCCGGATGCGAGAAATGGAGCCCGATCACGAAGAGCACTGGTTCCAACGCTATTCCCGTATTGCTGAAACACGAGCACCGGAGCGATTTGAGGACCGCGCTGACGCGCTCGGACGTTGGTACGACGTCTATGCGTTTGCTGTAGGCGATCCCGAACAACGTCGCGTCGCCATACTGTTCCGCGACGTGATAGAGCGAAAACGCGCAGAGCAGGAGCTGCTCAAGGTAAACGCACTTCTGCGGACCACCTTCGACAGCTCGCTGCAGATTATCCAGCTCTTCAAAGCCGTGCGGAACGAGCAGGATACGATTGTCGACTTTGAATGGTTGCTTACCAATAAGCAGTGGAATGACCGATGGGGCCCGAGGGCCGGGCGGAGCTTATTGCACGAGAACCCAGCGGTCGTTGAGTCCGGCGTCTGGGACAGGTTTCTGAAGGTTATAGAAACAGGTGTCCCGATGACGCACGAGCATTATTACTCCCATGAACAATTCGACGGCTGGTTTCTGCAGACAATTGCCAAGGCCGACGATGGTATCCTTCTCTCGACACTAGACATAACCGACCTCAAACGGGCTGAAGTGGCCGCCCGCGAGAGCGAGGAGCGTTTTGCCCAGTTTGCGAAAGCGTCCGCCTCCGGTCTGTGGATAAGGGATGCGGAGAAGTTGGAGATGGAATTCACCAGCCCTGCCGTCTCGGAAATCTATGGCGTCCATGCAAACGCGCTCCTCGGTGATGTGAAGCGTTGGGCCGCCTTGATCGTTCCTGAAGATCGTGAAACCGCACTCGAGCACCTCAACCAGGCACGGGCCGGTAGCTCGGTTATGCACGAGTTCCGCATTCAGCGCCCTTCGGATAGTGCCTTCCGGTGGATCAAGAATACGGATTTTCCACTTACCCAAGACGGCAGAATTACGCGCATCGGGGGCATTGCCGAGGACGTGACGGACGCGAAGATCGCCGCGGAGCACCAGGGAATCCTGCTTTCTGAACTGCAGCATCGGGTCCGAAACATCATGGCCATGATCCGATCAATGGTTAACCGCAGTGCGGACGGACCATTGAACGTTGAAGACTACCGCTCCTTACTAGAGGGTCGCCTCATGGCACTCGCCCGCGTCCAGGCCTTGTTAACGCGGCACGCGAACGCAGGGGGGTCGCTTCGTGTTGTCATTGAAAGCGAGGTCGCGGCTCAGGCGCATCACGCCGGTCAGTATGTGCTGAAAGGCCCAGACGTTTTTCTGTCCCCTAAGGCCGTCGAAGTCCTCACACTAGCGTTTCACGAGTTGGCCACCAATGCTCTGAAGTATGGTGGCCTATCCGTTTCTCAGGGGCAGGTGGTCGTGGAGTGGGAAATCGTCGAGCATAGCGATGCGCCATGGTTGGTTCTTGATTGGACGGAATATGAGGCACCCAAGCGCGAACCTCCGAAGCGCCGCGGCTTCGGGAGTGAGCTGATCGAGATGAAAATCCCTTATGAGCTGCGAGGAAGAGGTAGGCTCATGATTGATAACGGACAGGCGCACTGCCACGTGGAAATTCCATTGCACAATGCAGAGAGCATCCTCGAAACGGATGCTCCCGCACCAGTGACAATACACGGAGGAAGTCTTGACATGATGAATGCGCCCGATCTCAGCAGCATGTCGATCCTCGTCGTGGAGGATGACTACTATATGGCTTCGGATATAATGGCCGCGCTGCGGGGAGCAGGAGCTGATGTACTTGGTCCATGTCCAAGCGAAGGCACCACGGAGGCGCTGCTTGAGACCGTAACTCCAACATCCGCCATACTCGACCTCAATCTCGGAGGCGGAGGGCCGCGCTTCGAAATCGCCCGACGGCTCAAAGAGCGGGGAATTCCATTCTTGTTCCTCACCGGCTACGACCCCGACATCATCCCGGACGACATGACGGAAATTCTCCGACTGCAAAAGCCGGTGGCCATGCTAGAGGTTGTTGAGGCCATCAGTCGGCTGCCTGAAAGACGCTAATGCGGCTGGCCCTCGTGGGGCAGGATGAAGATAAGTCTGGGCCTCATCCTCGATTTGGCTTGGGCATCTAAGCGCGGAACCTCGAGAGCTAAGCTTTGCTTGACCGCGTCATCGCCGGGGGAGATAACAAGTGCTACGCGTCCAAGCTTCCTCCTCGGTGACAAGAAAACCAATCGAAGTACATCCCACCTCGAAAATAGCTATCGCATTGACAAGTGCGCCAACCAATAGAGTCTCCAGTCCGCGTGAGAGCATTGCGGGGCCTTCCATACGCTAGTGGTACATCTCAGATGTCCCCATTTTGTTCCTTGTCGCTATTCCGAGTTGTGCGCACTCCCGCCGTCTAATGAACCTCGTCGCTTGATTGCGTGGATATCACAGCAAGCTGACCGGCAACATTTGCATCAAGCTCCGCGAGCGCCTTGTCGATAAAGTACACAACCTTCTCGCAGTTGTGGATGGTATTGGCGTGGTTTCGCAGGCGGTACAATTTATCGGCCAGCTCTCGAACCTTGAGGTTGTGTAGATAGATAATGTTGTCAGTCATCTATGGAACCCGAAGCGGCCTACCGAACAAGAGGTCTTCGAAACCTCTCGTTCGGCAAGCGAAGATTGTTATCGTGCTGCGACCACCATCTTGCAGAGTTTGACCAAGCTTCTGTCGTAGCCGCCTGACCGGATCACGTCTTTGCACCGAACTCGAGCTTTCGCCCGCTCGGCAGGCGACATGTCGTTGATCGCCATCATCGCGCGGGAAGAATTAAGGCTGTTGGACCCGTTGCCGCTACCACTGTTGTTGCCGCCATTGCTGGCGTTATTACCACCAGCGCTGCCACCGTTGCTTCCACCGCCAGACCCGTTTGAGCTCGCCCCTGAATTGGAGGTAGACGGAATCCCGAGCATAAGGTTGAGAAGAGTGTTGCCACCTGAGCCAAGGTTCGCGTTCGCCGTGGCGAGCCGGCTACCACCGACTGTCGCGTCCACGTCCGCGTTTACCCCCCTGGAGCCGCCGACGCTGGCGGTGGTGTCGACGTTTGCAAGACTGCTTCGACCGCCGACCGTCGCGCCCACATTGGCGTTCACGCCGCTTGAGCCGCCCACGCTGGCTGTCGTTCCGGCGCCCAGCCCACCATTCGAAGTGGTACCGTCAACCGAGGTGGAGCTATTTACGCCGCCCGAGCCTCCGACCGACGCGTTGACGCCTAGACCGCCAGTTGAAGATTGGCCAACGCTTGCATTGACGCCATTTGAGCCGCCAACTGACACGCTGAGGCCGCCGCCGCTACTTCCTACGCTGATACCGTTGCTGCCACCGATATCAATAGCATTCGCTTGCGTTGTAACCGCAAGGATGATGGAGCCGAGCACCAAGCCGGCCGTCTTCAAACGTTTCATTTTCTTTCCTCCATTTGCACCAACCGAGCCTCCGGCTTCGGCTTAGGATAAATGGAAGCGCGCGCTTCGCAGTTCGACGGCGCGATGGGTGATGTTGGCCAGCGAACCTATGGTTGAGATTATGTCATGAAGCTAAAAAAGGAAGACGTTTATACCTGTAAAAGTTGCTTTCGTCCGCTTTCGTACATTCTGCGTATCTCATGCCTGTGCTATCTTGGGACAGCACAAAGGGCCCACCACAAGCGCCAAAAGTTCCGACTTTCGTACGACCTTTGTCGACCGGGGGTTACTGCTGCCCCATCCGCGAAGCTGCGATCGATACTGCACACAATAAGGATAGGCGCGCCAGGACAACTACGCCGGCGCTCGAGTTCATCGAAAATTGCGTGGCCCGAGGTGAGCCTCTGTAGGACCATCCCGCTGCCGCCGTCATCTCCGTTGACGATGTCTTAATCATAAAATTGACGAAGCAATAGGAGCAATAAAGGAAGCGATGTTCGCTGCGGGCAAGCGAGGGGTCAGAATGAAAAGATATTGACAGGCTCGGTGCGCTGTTGCCGTGAGGGTCGCGCTCGCTCTGTCAACCTCCGCCACTGGGATCTGCGCTGCCTACTTGGAATTGGTCGCTGTGGCAGGCAAACTGGCGTCACAAACGCGTCGCGCATTCCACTGCATCGTACGAAACCCCGTTTCCCGCATATCACACGCGGTCTGCGACATTCCGTTCAATCCCAAGAAAATAAAAATCGATTAGAGTTCTCAAGTCGCGCCAAAAACCAACACATCTGAGCCAGTCTACACTGGACAAAGGTCATCCAATTTGGTCGTTGGCCAGCGAAAGTTCGCGAATAAGCCGTTCCAGAACGGGAGTGGGAACTTGGGATACGGGCCATGTACCAGACAGTCGATGAGACCAATGATCGCCTTGTCAGCAGCACGCGCGCTCACTCGCTTGCGTTACACTCCGTTCCTCCTGTCCGAAATGGCACATATCAACGTCAGATCGTCGAGAACACAATCGGGGCCGGGTGGGGAGTAAATTGATGAATTTCGATTTCAACGCTGAACTCCATGCTAGACCGTCAATATACTTCTCGGGCCCAGCATTCATCGATCATATTGCTCTTATACCTCAGCAGTTTGCGGGGCTGCGTAGAACGGATCCCGTCGTGGTGACGGAAGGTAACGAGAAAGTTCGCAGCCAACTCGAGTATCATACAGAGTTCATCACGCTGACGGTGGTGCGGGAACTGGATAAGGATGCCACCGAATGGCCCAACAGTGAGCTCTCACTCGATGACATCCACTTGCTGGCGGATGCTCCCGACGCCGAGATTGTTTGCCGTACATCTATCCTCATCTCCAGCGCCATGCCTCCATCCCTTGGAGAGGCTTTGGAGAGACTTAATTTTGGTGACACCGCTGTCTCACAAGTCGGTGGAGGGGACGCGACAATCTGTTCCGATTTTCGAGTGCGAGACGACCGGGCAAGTCGTATAGTTCTGTTCAACAGAGGGCTTAACGCCTATCGACTTGGAAGGATGGTGAGGCGGGTATGCGAGATCGAGACCTATCGCTCCATGGCCCTGCGCGGACTGCCTGAGGCCCGCAGACTCGCGCCACATCTGGACGCGTTTGATGGCACACTTGTAAAGCTTACAAAGCAAAACCTGGCAACATCGCCATCCGAACATAAGAGCCTCCTCGATGAGATCACATCCCTATCCTCGGAAATCATCTCGGCGGCGGCCGCAACTCGAAACCGCTTCGGCGCGACAGCTGCTTATGCTCAGATCGTAGAGGAGCGCATAACTGAGTTGCGTGAGACCCATGTTGAAGGCTTCCAACGGTTCGGTGTTTTCGTTGCCCGGCGTTTCAAGCCAGCAATTCGATCTTGCGCCGCGACAGCATTGCGTTTGGATCGGCTGTCGATGGCAGCGACGCATTTAATTGACCTGCTGCAGACCCGAATACAGGTCGAGATAGAATACCAGAA
Source organism: Rhizobium cauense (assembly GCF_019511525.1). GTDB lineage: Bacteria > Pseudomonadota > Alphaproteobacteria > Rhizobiales > Rhizobiaceae > Rhizobium > Rhizobium cauense. Next base: position 27,057 of record NZ_JAEUAT010000027.1, read on the forward strand.
TTCCCTTCAAATCCAGGCCATGGCTGATCGTGCGGCGGTGCAGGTTAAAATACAAAGGGCAGTCGAGGGGTTCTCGATCATCGCGATCAGCTACTACCTGCTTAGCCTCGTAAAGACGGGGATCGAAGCGTTGGAGCACGCTGGAATTCACGTTGACCCCTTGGTTATGCTGTTGTGTATTCCGATTACTATCTTCGCGGTTTTTCTCACCGTCATACGCGTAAAGCACGCCCTGAAATCAGATACTAGGGCTTTCGGGTAAGCGAGTGGGGGTAGCCTTGACCGACGCCTTTCCTTTTGCGGCAATCAGCTACTTCCCGCGCCCAACGGGAGAGAGTTTCATCCGCCTGACGCCATTGATGAGATGTTTGCATCGATCTGGTGGGTCACTAAACCACAAGACCTTCGATTACTTCCAATGGATGCGGAACTGTCTGCCGATCAATCACCTTCACTTGGCATCGACACGAGTATCCGGTAGCCATCACGACTTTGCTTTCCGAAGCGGAGGCAATGGCACCTGCCCAGCTCATCGCGTAAAGCGTCTCGGAAATTTCGCGATTGCGGACCTCATGGCCAAACGTACCGGCCATACCACAGCACCCGACGTTTTCGACTTCCAAACGGACACCCAGTTTTCCAAAGATCGATTTCCACTGGGCGATAGAGGAAGGGGCGTTGGTGCGTTCCGTGCAATGGGGAAGAAGGCGGTATTGTACAGCACCATCGACTGGAATGGGACTGTTTGCCAAGATGCCGCCAAGCCATTCCTGGGGAAGCAGAACAGCCACCTTACCATTTGGCCCCCACACGGCGTCGTACTCGCTTCGAAAAGCCAGTGTCATGGATGGGTCTAGCCCGACCAAGTCAATCCCAGTGTTGGCCAAAGCTCGAAGATACCGCGCCGTTTTTTTCGCAGTCGTCTCGAAGCGGGCGAGATATCCATGGACGTGAAGTGCCTTGCCGTTCTGATGGTTCACGGCCAGATACGGTACTTTCCCAATCTTCCGTGCCAGCGTGATCGCTGCGATGCCAACGCTCGGTTCGAAGTGAGCGGTAAAGCTGTCGGGGACAAACACCACTGATCGCTGTCTCTCGTCAGGTGAAAGCCCTCCGATCGTGTCGATGGTTGCGATCGCTACTCCAAGTCGAGAAGCTTCTTTGTACAGCGAATGACGTGGCAAAAGTGGAAGCGCGGTAAGCCCAATAGCTCTTAGTAATCCGCTGCCAACCCGGGTGCCGACGACGAGGTTGTAGATTGGCGAAACATAACTCATCAGAGGAAGTGTCGTCTCGATTGCACCTACCACCGAATCTTTTAGCGGGCGAAGATAGCGCCCGTAATAGAGCTCGAGGAACTTCGATCGAAACGCCGGAACGCTCACTTTCACGGGACATTGTCCGGCGCAGGCCTTGCAGGAGAGACACGTATCCATTGCCTCCCGGACCTCATGTGAATAGTCGTCCCGGTTCTTAGGGTTTAGACTGTTCCAGAGGCGTCTGGGGAATGCAATTATGGGATTTGAACGACGGACAAGTTGGGCGTCCGTTCGCGGATCAATGCCATGTTCCCGCAGAAGACGTAGCCATTCGCGCATGAGTGAGGCTCTCCCTTTGGGAGAAAACCGGCGATCACGCGTCGCTTTATAGGACGGGCACATTGGAGTGGTCGCGTCGAAGTCGAAGCACGCACCGTTGCCATTGCAATAAGGCGCGTTGTCGAAAGCTGCACGAATGTCGTTTCCGATCACACGGTCGGCATCGCCGCGAAGCGGTACCTCGTCAATCCTTAAGAGCGAGTCGGGGGTCGGGCCTGCGATCTTTCCTGGATTAAGTCGGTTCTCCGGATCAAATACCTGCTTGATATCCTGGAGGCATGGGTAAAGGTCGCCGAAATACTCTGGCACGTACTCGGATCGAACGCCTTTTCCATGCTCTCCCCAGAGAATACCGCCGTATTTCCTTGTGAGCGACACGACTGCATCACTAATGTGCCTCACCTTTGGAACGTCTTCTGCGCGAGCGAGATCGAGTGCGGGCCTTACATGCAGGACGCCTGCATCAACGTGACCGAACATGCCGTACGACACCCCGGTATCATCGAGAAGTGCACGAAATTCTCGGATATAGGCGGCAAGGTTTTCGGGTGGAACCGCCGTGTCCTCTACGAAGGCCACGGGACGAACGGGGCCCTCGACATTGCCGAGAAGACCGACAGCCCGCTTCCGCATTGTCCAGATCGCCTCGACGTCTCTGTTTGTTCGTGCAATTGTCATGCCTAGCCGGCTGACATTCACCTCTCGCTCGAGTGCAGTCTTAATTCCGAGGAGCTTTAGCTCCAACTCCTGGTCGTTATCGGCAAGCACCTCGACGATATTGATGCCGTTCGCGGGATGTCCTTTATCGTCGGGGAAGAAGTGCGCAATCTCTGTCCAGACGATGTCTGTTTTTGCAAGGCCAAGCACCTTTTCATCAACGGTCTCGACGGACGCAACATTGATCGCGGTTAAGGTTCGTGCGTCTTCGAGTGCTGCGTTGAAATCGTTGTAACGAATGTTTATGAGCGCAGCGCAGGCAGGTATGGGAAGAAGGTTTAGTTCCGCTTCGGCAATCATTGCCAGCGTTCCTTCGGAGCCACATAGGATGGCGTTCAGATCAAACCGGCCATCCGCGCGGCGGATATGCGCAAGGTCATAGCCAGTCATATAGCGAGTCAGTTGGGGAAAAATCGCTTTGATCCGCTCACGCTCCTCCTTTTCTATCCGGTCGACAGTCCGGTAGATAGCACCGACGCGATCGTCGCGATCCATGATCTGGTTTAGCAAAGGTTCGTCAATTGGGCGTGACCACCAATCTGAACCGTCGGTCAAAATGACGCGAAGTCCCAGGACATGGTTGGAAGTCTTGCCATAGAGACAAGAGCCTTGGCCGCAGGCATCGGTGGATACCATCCCTCCGATCGTGGCCCGGTTCGATGTCGACAGTTCAGGCGCGAAAAAGAGTCCGTAGGGCTTGAGCGCGACATTCAATTGATCCTTCACTACGCCAGCTTGGACACGGGCCACCTTGCGAACCGGATCAATCTCCAGGATATGGTTCATATGCCGCGAACAATCGACGACCACGCCTTGTGTCAGCGATTGCCCGTTTGTCCCCGTTCCGCCCCCGCGTGGAGCGATAACGATCGTTTGGAATGGGGGCTCCGAGAGAACGTTCGCTAGGACTTTGAGGTCGTCTGCGCTCTTCGGAAAAAGGATGCCCGCCGGCTCCACTTGGTAGATCGAATTGTCGGTCGCGAACGCCGTACGCGCGCCGGCGCGGAATTCGATATCTCCCCTAAATCCCGCCTCTACAAGTCGTTGATGCAGGCTACGTGTTGGGATCGAGCTAGGGGAGGGCGGTTCAAGGTAAGGTATCATGTGACGCGCAATCAAATCAGCTGGGCATGAAAACAAGGCTAAGCTACGCTCGTTTATCCGCTCAATTGCAACAATTTCCATCAGGAGCCATAAGCGGATTAATGCCTATGTCGCAATATATCTCCCAAGCGATCAGAATATATTGTGACAAATTCGGCTAATGTAATGCGGAATACGCATGACCTCACGGAGTAACGAAGCGCGCAGCGAGTGCGTGGCGTACCGCTTGCCAGGCTCGATGGTGGTACCTTACCGTCTGCACTCGCCAACGGCCGTCCGTGAAGGTGGGAACGAGAGCACGACGGATACCTCCCATTGTGGTCGACCACCCTCACAAGCATCGCAAGTGTGGATTCCGATGTCGCTATGGGAGCGGAAAAAATATTGTGCCGAGACCGTTATCGGTCTCGGCCCTCCTGATCAGGTGGTTTTTATCTGAACTATGTGACGTTATTTGCCCTTGTTGCCAGCACCATGGTTGCCGCCGCCCTGGCCAGGGTTGGACGGATCGGTATGGTCGGGATCGTTGCCATGGCCGTTATCAGCATGTGTGGAATTGTCATTCCCATTCTCATTCGCAACTCCATTTCCGGATCCGTTCCCAGTGCTCTGACCTGGATTGGAGGGGTCGCTGTGGCCAGGGTCATTGCCGTTGCCGTTATCACTGTGTGCCGGAGTATTGCTTGGGCTGCTTGGCGTATCGCCCGCGCCGGTCCCGGAACCCGGGTGGCTGCCGCCAGCCGTGCTTCCTGTGCCTTGCTGGTGATCCTCTCCACTAGGGGTGCTGCCGGCGTTGGTGCTACCGCCCTCGTGGCCACCTTGGCTTCCACCCTGATTGCTGGCTTCGCTACCCCGCTGACCATTGTTGACCGCGAGGGAGCCGCCGGTGGTGCCGCCTGAGCCACTACCATGAGAGGATCCGAAGGTGCTGCCACGGGCGAATCCGACGTCGGTAGAGGTGTTGCCCCAGCGAGCAGAGGAGCTTCTGTTGGTGGGTCGTCCGGTGCGACCGGCGGAAACGCTACCCGTGTAGAAGCCCACGGCAATCTCCGAATTTGGAAGCTTTGCGTGAATTTTAGAGACTTGGTTGGCGCCAACATAGCTGTAGGTGCAGCTTCTCCAGAAGAGGAAAACCCATCGGCAATCCTTCCTCAGTGCGGTGGCAGTTTGTTCATGGTGGCGCGGCTTCTGGCCCGCGTAGGAGGTAGAAGAAAGCAATGCGAAAACAGCCAAAACAGAAGCAACGGTTTTGGCAGTGGTTTTAAGCAGACGCATCATGTTCTGGCAGTCCTTGGGTTCGTCTTCGGTGAGAGACAAATAGCTACCCAACGGAAGGACCGTTTGTTTTGGGCTGCCAATCAATTGCGGGCGGCTGCCAACCCGCTAAACTCGGCTGTTGCCCTCGGCCACCGCAGGCCGAAATGCGCATCAGAATGTCGCTCTGGACAAGAACGATTTTTAGTCTGGTGCGAGTGACGGGGATCGATCGACGAGATCACCGACGCGCTGGTGGAGACGCCGTGTAGTGCGTATCACCCTTCCTGGATCGTCCAGTGGTGACAAGCCCAAAACACGCGGTCAAAAGTGTCTCCAATGCGCCAATGTCTGCATATCGGACTCGGGGTCGGTCGGCTCTACAGTCGACCACACCTTCTGACGGAGGACTTGCACCCTTGCCCCGCGTTCGGGATTGCTACCCGAAGAAGGGGTGCTGGCTTTGATATGTAACTTCAATGCGGTGCGAGTGACGGGATCGAACCCGTACGGCCGAGTCGAGGGACATAAAGCCTAGGGCGCGACCCATCAGCCGAACCGCTTGTCTGTTTTGACGCGATGCCTTTGATCGGTTGCTCGAATCTTCCATATTTCCGTCTGGATCTGGCGCTGTGAGCGATCCTATGGGTATCGTCACGATAAGCCCCACCGGCGCCCGGGCATACCGGCAGGGCTGGCTACCTACAGTGTGTGGCTTTTGCGGATCGCGGGGCCGGATCAATGTAACCCATGGTTCATTCGCGCAACATCTTCACGGCGGTCGGATCGATGGCGATTCTGATCGCGTCTCCAATGGCGGGGAGTTCGTCTGCTTCCGCCGAACGAACGAGTGCGTTGAGCGAAAGGTCCGCTGTGAGTTCGACAAGTAGCTCCAATGATGCTCCCAGGTTGACGACCCTGCGGAGATGACCATGTAGATGGTTGACACTGTCCTGCACTTTGCTGCCTGTCGAGGACAGAACCTGGACGTCTTCCGGACGAATGACGCAATAGCGAGGCATGGTGGTCGCCGAGTTGCGTGAGGCGCGTAGCACGACAGCGCCTTTGGCCAACCTCACCTCTGTGAAATCCGATTGTGACGTCACGCCTTCGATATCAAGGATGTTGGATTTGCCAATGAAGTCTGCAACAAAGGTCGACGTCGGATTCCCATAGATTGATGCCGGATCGCCTTCCTGCGCGATGACCCCCTTCCACATGACGACGATACGGTCCGACATCGCCATGGCCTCTTCCTGATCATGCGTAACGTAAACGAAGGTCATATCCAGCCTTTGCTGAATCTCCTTCAACTCGGCACGCATCGCCTCTCGTAGCTTGAGGTCAAGATTGGACAGAGGCTCGTCCAAGAGCAGAACGGACGGCCGAGGGGCAAGCGCACGGGCGAGCGCGACGCGCTGCTGCTGGCCGCCAGAAAGTTCCCTGGGATACCGATCCGCAAGCTGCTCGAGGTGGACACTACGCAGCGACGCGTCGACGGTCGATGCAATGTCCGACTTTGGCATTTGCTTCATCTTCAGGCCGAAGGCGACATTCTGAGCAACCGTCATATGCGGGAACAGCGCATAGTTCTGGAAGACGAGGCCGATGTTCCGCCTTTCAGGAGGGACGTGCGCCTGGCTCTGTCCCCGGATTCGGATGTCGCCGTCCGATGGTTCGCTAAACCCGGCTATCATGTTGAGGGTTGTCGTCTTTCCGCATCCGGACGGTCCAAGAATGCTTACGAATTCGCCTTTAGGGATCTTGAGGTCGATGTCTTTCACAACCGAGATCGGACCGTAAGCCTTGCTGACGGATACGAGTTCAATGTCGAGATTGCTCATTTGCTGCCACCATGGAGTTGGGCGGAGAAGCCGCCGAGTTTTTCGAACGCAAAAATAACGAGGAGGATGAAGATCATCGACGCGACGTTGACTGCCGCCATGACGGGATCAAGGCTGTACTCGAGGTAGTTGATGACGGCGATCGGGAGTGTGGTGTCGCCCGGCCTGACGAGGAATACCGAGAGCGGGATGTTGTTGAAGGAGATGATGAACGCGAAAGTCATCCCGGAAAGTACACCAGGCTTGATGGCCGGTAAGAGAATAAACCTCGCCCGTTGCAGGCGATTTGCGCCCAGGATCTGACCCGCTCGAGCAAGGTTGCCGTCAAAATTGGCAATTGATGTCGCCACCATTCTCACGACGAAGGGCAATGCGAGTACGCAATGGGCTGCAATGAGTGCCGGCGTTCCAAGCCACGACTGCAGACCGATCACGGACATGAACAATACGATCGCCACACCCTTAACGATTTGCGGCACTGAAAGGGGAGACAGAAGTGCCGCCATGATCGCGTCGTGGCCGGGAACCTTCTCGAAGGCAACAAAGTACGCCGCGACGACGCCGATGGCTCCACTGACAGCCGACACAATGAGGGCAATCTGAACGCTTAGCCAGAAGGGTTGCAGCCAGCGTTCGGAGGCAAGGTCCGCATACCAGCGAGTTGTCCATGCCCACGGTCGAAATGTCACTTCGGCAGTGGGACTAAAGGACGCCGCAATGACGACCAGCAGGGGGAGAGTGATGAAGGTGAGAACTGCCATAAGGGCAATCCAGAACAATACCGAGATTAACCGGTTCATCGTACACCTCCTTGTCGAGTGTCTCGCGGCGCACGCTGGCGCGCTTCGATTCGGATGCCGAGATAGGAGAACGCAAGCATCAGCAGCAGCAAGGCATTCGCCATGACGGCCGCAAACGGCCAGTCGACGTAGAAGAGCACCTGTTCCGAGATCATCGTCGCGAGGACCTTGAAACCTGCGCCACCGAGGAGAGCTGGTGTTGCATAGGCACTAGCAGCCATCGTGAAGGAGAGGAGCAGCGAGCTGACAATTCCGGGCATTGAAAGTGGTACGAGAATATGCCGGATCACGGGCAGGCGCGAAGCACCAAGCATCTGTGCTGCACGTTCGAGGTTGCTATCGATTCCCTGGATGCTTGTCGTGAGTGACAATACTGCGAAGGGCAGCACGACATGTGTAAGGCCCACGACCACTGCAAACAAATTTTTCGACAATGGAAGTGGTGCGGAGATCAGTCCACTGTGAATTAAAAGATCGTTGATGAAACCCCGGTCCTCCAAAATGATAAGCCAGCCGTACGTGCGCAAAACGACGCCGGCAAGCTCCGGAGCCAGGGCCAGTGCGAATACAACCGATCGCCACTTGCTTCTCGACCGCGCGAGAAAATATGCGACGGGGTAGGCAAGCAGCGTCGCGCAGATCGCCACCAGCGCCGACATGACCGCCGTTCGCCAGAGGCCGGCCAGCGATAGTCCATCTGTTATAAAGCGCGAATAGTTTTGCAGTCCGATTCTATTTGATGCGGGGTCGTGAAAGCTGATCCCAACCATCATCCCCATAGGCAGAGCAAAGAAGAACACCAGAAGCAGTGTCGCTGGTGTCAGCCCGAGCCAGCGAAAATTCGGGTGCCAGGCCGGGCGTGAACGAGGGAAGTCCAATGCAGTAACGCTCATGACGCCTCCTCAGTTTGCCTGCGCGACGACGTCGCGCTCCCATTGATCCGCCCATTTCGACAGCCGCGCGGCGATTAGGGAAAGGTCGGGCAACAAGAGTGAGCTAAGGTCCGCCTCGGATGTGATCTGTCGGGCGCGAACGTCGTTAGGTATGTCGAGATCAGTTCGTGCACTGCCGACCTTGTAGCTTTGGACCCAGGCCTCCTGGTTTGACTTCTCGAGGAAGAAATCTATGAACTTGCGAGCAGACTCCTTGTGCTCGGCTTCGGCAGGAATATTGAGCGTGGCAACCAGGGGTATCGTTCCCTCCTTTGGCCTGACGTATTCCACCGGCAGACCACTGTCGACAAGCAGTTGGGCTCGTCCGTTCCAGAATGGCATCGCCCAGACAGTGCCGTCCTTGATATAGCTCTCGAGAATTGCCGAACTCTGTTCGAAGCCGATAGATTGCTTAGCAACCGCGGACATCGCCCTGAAGCCGGGATCGAGGTTGTCGACAAGATCGCCGCCGTTCATCACCGAGAAGATCTCGACCAGGTAAAGCGCCATGATGTTCTGGAATGTGGGGAGTACAATGCGCCCATCCAGTTCGGGTGTGGCAAGGACCGACCACGAGTCCGGAGCCGGAATCTTGTCTTTGCGATAAAGAAGCGACATGTACTGGACTTCGTGCACAGCGCCGCAGGGGCCCGCCGTCGCAGCGAGCTTGGGCGCCAGCCGGGCAAGGTTGGGAATTGCTTTCTCATCCAGCTTTTCCAAAACGCCGTCCTGACAGCCCTGGAGCGATTGCGACGCCGTCATAATGGCGACGTCAAAGCCCGGACGACCTCTAGTCGCCTTGATCTTGGCATAGTCCTGCGACGCAGAACCAACTGCGTCGTAGACCACATCGATTCCGGTTTCAGCCTCGAACGGCTCCAGTATTGTTTTGCGTATGATGGCTTCGTAGGGGCCGCCGTAGCTGTTGACGACAAGCGTCTCAGCATGCAGCTCCCCCCCAAGGATGACGGATGCAAGTGCTAAATAGGCGATGTGGCATTTGACAGTTCCCATGGTTGTTCTCGCTGTTGCGTTGTTTCCATGGGAATGGTCGCCAGGCTCGGCAGCCCCGTCCAATAGCGGATAGTGACGATTCATGTCACTCGCGCATTAATTGTGGTCCGTCATTGCGAGTGAGTCCTTCTCCGCCTAGCATGTTTGTTGGGCCGTCGTCCGATCGATTGACCGATGCAGCGTTCCGGTCGACTTGACCGATCGGACCGCAGATACGTTCACGTGCGACCTTTAATTGCACGAGAGGTTTCCAGCCGCGTCAACTGCGGCGATATCCGTCTTGATCGGGTGCACGATTGTATCCGGAACCTCCGCCCTAAGATCGAGACCGCGCGCTGCATCCACGATGTGCCTTAGCTGCCTTGGGTCGCGCACGCCCTGCTGATAGAGTTCGATTGTAATGGCGGCTATGCGATCTGCTTCGTCCGAACCTGGGTTTATTCCGAAATCCGAATAGATCCCACCCAGGACCCTGTAGCACTTGCGCAGGTCGTCGAGGTTAAGCGGTTCATCGCGACGCCTGATATTTTTCCGGGACATTCGAACATCCTTCATGAGCGACATCTCTGCTTACCAAGGAGATCTGCCAAAGGCGGCTGCCGTTGAGACACAGAGACGGGAGGCAGATGCCTCCGGGCCCACAATGCTTCTGCCCACGCATTGTTCCCGGTGCGCAGCGTTGATATCCCGCCATCGGAAATTCGAGCAAACCCTACCGAATAGCAGTTCTACGGCCAATCCTGGAGCGCAATGCGCGCCCCAATGGCGCGCTGAGGTGACGCCATCACGCCCAAGCTGAGATTGCGAAGCCTACAGGGTGATTTTTCCGTTCTCTTCGCCATCCCAGTATTGGATAGTAGAGGCTGAAACCTTTACTAGAACGAGCCCGGCTGTATCAACGCCGTCAGGAAACCAACGTTCAAGGCCCGACGTCCAGTGATCTTCAAACACGGTCTTGTCCCGGATAATGGAGGCAGTCCCTTCAACCGCGACGAAGATGCCGGGTTTTCCGAGGAGACTCGGCGGTGCCGTGAATGTCAGAGTGACGTCGTCGATCCTCTCGATCTCTTCGACCTTTCGGGTGGCATCATAGGAGAAAAACCACGAGTCGCCATCGTACTCTACGTCTCCGTTGTTGCTCATTGGTCGGGTGGCGATCCCTCCAGACCTGGTGTGGGTGCAAAGCATGCAGAAGTCGATCTTCCTTAGATGCGACGACAGATCTACAAGTGTCATGGACGACATGGGTGTTCTCCGGGATTGAGATGTCCCTTAGAAGCGGTAAGGCCGTCGGAAAGTTCCCGGCTTCAGTGAGCCAGTCATCAAATCAGCCACTTCGGGCAACACTAAACAAGTGCCGTCTGTCGATGTTCTGTTCAAACGCTGGCCGGCCATGGATGTCTAATTTAAGGGCCGGGATAATTTTTTGGGGCGCAATGAGAGGCGGCCCGAGCGACAGTTTGTCGAGCGACTGTTGTAACCTTTTCCTTCCACCTGCGTTTTGTATACGAATTCAAGGGAGGTACTCATGTCGTCCGAAGCCACGTCCGCAAAACAGCGTGAAATCCAGGAACAGGTTGCGAAAGCTGATAATAAAAAGCGGCCGAAGGACAGTGGGGCGATGCAGGCAGGCGCCCGCCGTTATCCGGAGCCGCCGTTTCCCAAAGTTCATCAATCCAAGCCTGGTTTTGAAGCAGATCTTCCGCTCGCCCCGATGTATGACGCGCCGTTCTACAAAGGCTCAGACAAGCTTAACGGCAAGGTGGCGCTGATCACCGGAGGTGATTCTGGTATTGGTCGCTCGATCGCTATTTTATTCGCCCGTGAAGGCGCGGATGTCGCGATCGTTCATCTTGACGAGGCGAAAGATGCGGCCGACACCAAGGCGGCTGTCGAGAAGGAGGGGCGTCGGTGTCTTGTCATGCGCGGCGACGTCAAGGATCCCGATTTCTGTCGCAAGGCAGTCGAAAAGACGGTGATGCAGTTCTCGAGGCTAGACATTCTCGTAAACAACGCCGCGTTCCAGGTCCACACCGCCGATATCGAAGACTTGACGGACGATCACTTCGACGAAACGCTTAAGACGAACCTCTACGGCTACTTCTTCATGGCCAGGGCTGCGATTCCGCATCTCGGGATTGGTTCCGCCATCATCAATACCGGCTCAGTTACTGGCATCGACGGGTCCAAGGAACTGCTTGACTACTCGATGAGCAAGGGAGGCATCCACGCGTTCACCAAGGCGCTATCGAGCCAGCTCGTGCCAAAGGGGATCAGGGTCAACGCGGTAGCTCCCGGCCCTGTCTGGACCCCCCTGAACCCATCCGACAAGCAGGCGGACGACGTGGCGGAGTTCGGCAGCAAGACCGCGATGAAACGGGCGGCCCAACCGGAAGAGATCGCGCCTGCATACGTCTTCCTCGCATCGGCCCAAATGTCCAGCTACATCACCGGGGAAATACTTCCGATCGTCGGCGGCTATTGAAGTTGTTACCCTGGCGAACACTGAGCATGACCGGCACGCCGTTTCGGAAACTGCGATTGGGCCTGACAAGGCCCTTGGGGAAAGCAAGTTATGATTGTGATGTCTGTGAACTGATTTTAGCAATGATCGCCTGGGCCAGTGTCGAGATTTGAGGTGAGAGTGTAGACATAGAGGCAAAACCTATCGCCTCGACGACTTCCAACTAGATGAGGACGCAGCGCTGACAGCCGGCGCTCTTTATGATCCCTTGACCATCATGTGGCCGAGGGAGCTCAGCTCAGGCTTCGACTACGTCAGGTGTAACTAGCCGGTCCGCAAGCTGCTTCGGCAGGATCACCGCTCTCCACGAAAATGACCCCGACACTAGGTCATTGTGCGTCGATGTTCGAAATGGGTGAGCTCGTGCTCACGACTTAACGCGTTCACGATGTCGCTCGCGATAGACGCCCCGTGCCTCGCGAACCAGCGCAGCTCGTAAACGGCTTCGCGCCGTTGAGCATCAATCAACCGAATTGCGACAAAACATGCCTCTACTCGGGCTGGAAGTTCGTCTTTGATGTCGGGAAGAACCTTACTTTCGGGTATCAAGACGCCGACGGATCCTTTTTGTTCAATAGGTAACCAAAGGTCCAGCCACTTGAATGGCGCCAGTATGATAATCGCGACGGCCGTGCCGATAGTGCCAGTTACGAGCTGTCCGCCACCGAAACACAATCCCACCGCGGTGATGAGCCATAAGGTTGCTGCCGTCGTTACGCCGGTAGCAATATCGCCGCGACGCAGAATCGCGCCGCCACCAATGAAGCCGACACCCGTAAGTACTCCGAGAGGCAAACGCAGGATGTCCATAGAGCCGTTGGTGGCCACGCTGGTCGAAAGCAGCAGATTTGCCTGGATCATCGAAACGCAGGCCGCCACTCCCACCAAGACAGTAGTCCGCAAGCCGGCAGCATGACCGCCTCGTTCCCTGTTCACGCCGATTACAGCGCCCGCGACGACGGTCGCTAGGAGCCGAATGGCTACATCTTCCCAAGTAAGCGAAGTGGGCATATGGTCAGCTAGGACGAGCATTGTTAACTCCATAAGTTCCACGGTAGGAGCTAGACCCGCTCTGGAGCTTTGCAATCCTGAGCATCTTCGTCGTGAGCAGAAGCGCTAAGGTGCGAAGTTCTATCTGCTTTTTTCCTCCAGGCTCCCGCTTGCCAGGATCTGCCTTAGAACGTGTTTGTCAGCAATCGCTGACGGTTGGCAAAACTTGCTGCCGACCTCCTTGCAAAGCTGTACGACAGTTCAGGAGATTATCTTGCCAGCGGGGCACAAGGAATAGTGCTGCCTTTCTATCTGCCGAACAGCGTTGGATTTCACGATCGGATTCGACAAATACGCTGTCGTTTCCCGTGCTAACGTCGCAACGCTTGATAGCTTGCGCCCGCAATTGCCTGCACTATTGTGCGTTGCAGCAATTCCAAAAAAGAGCTAACGTGATAGCGTCCTCTTTGGATGGTGACACATGGACAAGAGCACAATCGCGCAGTTGATTTTCACATTGAACGTTGCTCGGGAAATTGCCTCTTGGGAGGGTCCGGAATTGGACATTGTTGTCTATCGCGTGCAGCAGGCAATCGAGGCTACGAGAGAAGAAGCAGCCCGCTATGGCATTGTGGTTGAGATCGAGCATGGGCCCGACCACAAGCAATAACTACTGAATGCCCGCGCGTCGGCAGCGAGCAAACAAAACTCAACTGAGGTGGTGCATGGCAGGTGAAACGGTTCTGGTCGTGGGCGGCGCTGGGTATATCGGCTCGCACACATGTCTCGATCTCGCCAACAAGGGCTTTAAGCCCGTCGTTTTTGACAATTTCTCCAACGGTCATCGCGAATTCGTAAAGTGGGGACCCGCGGAAGTGGGGGATATCCGGGACAGGGCTCGTCTGGACGAAGTTTTGGCCAAGCACCAACCCGCCGCCATCCTGCATTTTGCCGCCCTTATCGAGGTCGGAGAATCGGTAAAGGATCCGGTTGCCTTCTATGAAAACAACGTCATCGGTACGCTGACACTGTTGGCTGCCGCCCAGGCGGCCGGCGTCAAGGCATTCGTCTTTTCATCGACCTGCGCGACATACGGCTTGCCGCAAAGCGTGCCGCTCGATGAGACGCACCGGCAGGTGCCCATCAACCCGTACGGCCGCACCAAATACATCGTCGAGCAGGCGCTTGCCGACTACGACAGGTATACGGGCTTCCGATCGGTGGTACTGCGCTACTTCAACGCCGCTGGCGCTGATTTCGAAGGCAGGATCGGCGAGTGGCACCAGCCGGAGACGCACGCCATACCACTGGCGATCGACGCTGCACTTGGTCGCCGTGAAGGCTTCAAGGTCTTCGGCACCGACTATGAGACGCGTGATGGCACCTGTGTCCGCGACTATATCCACGTGCTCGATCTCGCCGACGCGCATGTGCGCGCTGTCGAGCATCTGCTACGCGGCGGGGACTCCGTTGCTCTCAACCTCGGCACTGGCACTGGAACGACGGTGAAAGAACTGCTCGGTGCGATCGAGCGCGTGTCGGAGCGGCCGTTTCCCGTGGAATATGTCGGCCGCCGTGAAGGTGACTCACACACACTGGTCGCCAACAACGACAAGGCGCGGGAAATTCTCGGCTGGACGCCGCAGTACGATTTGTCTGAGATCATCCGGTCTGCCTGGAACTGGCACGCAAGATCAAACCAGCACTAACATCTCTTGCGTTGATAGAAGTGCGCCTGGGCCTCACGCAGCTACAAGCGGTTGGCGCGCCATGACAGCCTGCGTCTTATCGGCAGATCAAGAAAGACGTAGACAACTGCGGAGAAGGCGGTGATGAGCGCGGTTCCGACGAGAGCCACACCCAATTGCAGGGTCTGCGACAGGTTCATGCCTTTAGCCAAGAAACTGAATACGTGAACAAACGGGTAGTGAAGAGCATATATCGGGTATGAGAGATTTCCGCCCCATATCGCGCATCGGCGCGCAAATGGGCCGAGATCTGCGGTGAGACATCCAAAGACGACAGCGGGCATGATGATCATCACGGCTATGGTGTCCATGGTAGCCGTTGGAATACCCATGTCCGGCAGCATGAGAAAGACGAGCAAGATTATGGATGCCGGGATGAATGTTCCGTGAGGCGCGAACGAACGATATTTGTAGATCAGCAGACCGACAGAGAATGACCAAATTACGCGAGGGAATCCCAACCAAAATCCGGCGGGGTTGAAACCAAAATTTACGGTCCCGGAGCTGAAGATTGCAAAAAGCAGCCAGATGCCACTTAGAGCAACCACAGTCGTAAGTATTCCGGACAATGGTTTGAACCGGGCGAGAACCGCAAAGGCCAGGTTCGCGAAAATTTCAAAGAACAGTGACCAGGTAGGGGTATTGAGTGGAAACACCGACTGCTCGAGGGTTGGCGTTTGAAGCGCCGGCGTTTGAAGGATTGGTAGTACTGCCGATCCCAGGACGAAGGCGATGGCCACATCCGTTAAATGCTGGATTTGATCCAGATCTCGTCGGCCGATCTCCAGTATGGCAGCAACGGTGGTACCTATCATGATAAGGGGCAAGAGCCTGATCAACCGCTTGCGAAAAAAGGCAGTTGCCGCCAGCAATCCTTCCTTCAACTGACGCTGGTAGGCACTTGCAATGACAAAGCCACTGAGGACGAAGAAGAAGTCAACTGCCCGGTAGCCGTTTGGCGCCAGGTAGGGAAGATCAAGTCTCGTCTTGAAGTGCTTGAGAACCACGACAATGGCGGCCGCACCTCGCAAAAGGTCCAGGCCGAGATACCGATGTCCTGCAGACTCTCCCCGCTCCATTCCGCTGCACAATGCCGACCATGGCGTCTTTATATAGGAGAGCATTCAGTCCAGGCTCCGTGGAAGATACGTGATCTCGATTTTGCGACACGATCGTCAGGCATCGACCCTGCCTATCCGGAGGCACTGCATCGGGGCTGATTCAATCGTTTCCCCCTCATCATCAAGGTCGCGCTCGAAGTCACTCTCGCCGAAGAATCGCCTTTCACGTTGCATCCGACGAACAAATCCTTGGAATGCCGGTGTTCGTGCTCTCACCGAGGTTCGTCTGTCTAGCAGGCTATTGTCCATTCTCGCGTTGCCCTCCTGTTCCGGATAATTGAATGGTGGTGAGCGCCCATAGGTCGATCAGCTGCGTCCGAACTCATCGACGATGCGGATGATATCGTCCTCGCCGAGGTAGGATCCCGTCTGCACCTCGATGAGTTCGAGCATGATCTTGCCGGGGTTGGCGAGGCGATGGATTTCTCCGAGGGGGATGTAGACGGATTCGTTCTCCCTGAGCATCTGCACGTTTTCGCCGATGGTCACCTCGGCAGTGCCCTTGACGACGATCCAGTGCTCGGAGCGGTGGTGGTGCTTCTGCAGCGACAGCTTCTTGCCCGGCGTGACGAAGATACGTTTGACCTGGAAGCGGTCGCCGTTCAGAACGGACGTGTACCCACCCCAGGGGCGGTAGGAGGTAGGATGCGTCTCGGTCAGCTGCGACGTCGAGGGCGCGGCAGCGAGCATCTTGACGATGTTTCCGACATCCTGGCTGTCCTGCAGCCGGCCGACATAGACAGCGTCCTCACTCGCGATGACGGCGATGTCGTCCATGCCCTGGACGGCGAGGTGCACGCCGTGGGTCATGATCAGCGAATTCTTGGTGTTGACGACGGTGGTGTTGGCTGCTGCCACGTTGCCGTCGGCATCGCGCGTACCGCTCTTCCAGACGGAATCCCAGCTCCCGAGGTCGGACCATTTGAAGGGCGAGGGAACAACGGCGGCGTTGCTCGTCTTCTCCATGATGGCGTAGTCGATCGAGATGTTGGGGCTTGCGGCAAACGCGGCCTTGTCGAGGCGGATGAAGTCGAGATCGCTCGACCCTTTCGCAACAGCCATCTCCGCTGCCTTCAAGCTTTCTGCCGCAAAGGTCCGCATCTCTGTGAGAAGGCGGGAAACCGAAAACATGAACATGCCGGAGTTCCAGTAGAATCCTCCAGAAGCGACCATGTCCTCTGCCTTGTTGGCCGGCGGCTTTTCTATGAAGCGTGCTACCGCTCGCGCGCCTGTTGACAAGGTCTTCCCACCTTCGATGTAGCCGTATCCGGTTGCCGGCTCGGTCGGCTCGATGCCGAAGGTCACGAGCTTGCCTTCACGGGCCGTGGCGGCTGCGATGCGGACACTGTCGAAGTAGGTGTCGTCGGCCAGGATCTCGTAGTCCGAGCCGAGCACGTGCATGACCGTATCTTCATCAAAGCGATCGCGGACGAGTGTCGCTGCGGCTGCAACGGCAGCAGCCGTGTTGCGGGCAACCGGTTCAAGCAGGATGGCAGCAAGGTCGATATCCAACTCGCGCGCCTGCTCGGCAACGAGAAAGCGGAACTCTTCGTTGGTGAGAACGACGGGAGGTTCGTAAAGGGTTGGATCGGAGACGCGCAGCAGCGTTTCCTGAAACAGCGTCTTGTCGCCGATGAACTGAATGAATTGTTTCGGGGCTGCCGCACGAGAAAGCGGCCAAAGGCGAGTACCCTTGCCGCCGGCCATGATCACGGGAACGATCTTCTGTGTCATCTGGACTGTCCTTGGATGTCTCTTTGTCTTGTCAATCAATTTGCGTTCGCCCACCAGCGGATGCGCTCCAATCCGGCCTGCAGCAACGCCACCGCCGCGGCTTCATCCTCCGCCTCGACATAGCAACGCATCTCGGGAGCATTGCCGGAAGGGCGCAGATGAACGATGCGTCCGCTCTTCAACGTGACACGAAGCCCGTCGAGATCGCTGAAGCTTGCGACCTCGCCGACCGGCTGCAGAAACGCGGCAAGGTTGGCAGGATCGGCACGCAGATGCGCCATCAGCCGCGCACTGGTTTCGACTGGAAAGTTCTCCAGCCTATCGGCCGCGGCAAACGCCAGATGGTGGGAGGAGGCGATCGCTGAAAGCGGTTGGCGTCTCGATCCCGCAAGCGCGAGCGTCGCCAGGATCGGTACGAAGCAATCACGTGTTGGCAGCGCTTGCAGGCGCTGGCCGTTGATCTCGAAGTCACTCGCGGTCAATACGCCGCCGTTTGCTTCAAAACCTGCGACGCGGTTCTCGCCGGCCGCCAGAGCTTCCTGCATGCCCGATATCACAAAGGGAGAGCCGACACGGGTGCGAATGACGCGAAAGCGACCGGCCGTCTCAATACCCGAATTTGAGGTTACGGGCGTCACCACTGCTGTGGCTCCGAGGAAGTTTGCGGCGATCAGCCCGAGAAGATCACCACGCAGCGGCGTACCTGTCTCGTCGGCGACTAGCGGACGGTCGCCGTCGCCGTCAGCCGAGACCACGGCGTCGAGACCATGCTGGCTCGCCATCTCCCTGAGCTTCAGGATCGTTTCTTCAGAAACGGCTTCGGTGTCGACGGGGATGAATGCCTCCGACCGGCCAAAGGCCACGACGGCGGCACCAAAATGCTGCAGGAGGTCCACCAGCAAGTCGCGGGCGACCGTGCTGTGTTGGTAGACACCGACCTTTAGCCCTGCCAGTGACCCTGATGGCAGAATGCTGGCGTTCCGTTCGCGGAAAGCAGCCAGACACTCGGCGGAGCGGTCCTGCGGCTCTGTATTGCGGGGCTCAAAGGCAAAGCCGGCGCGATCAAGCTCCGTGGCGGCGGCAGTAATCGCCGCTTCATCTGTCTTGTCGATTTCCCCATCCGGGCGATAGAACTTTATGCCGTTGCGGTCAGCCGGAATATGCGATCCCGTCACCATAAGGCACGCCGCCTTTTCCCGGAGCCCTGCCAGGGCAAGCGCAGGGGTCGGCACCGTGCCGCAGTCGCGGACTTTGAAACCGAGAGACGTCAGGGCGTCGGCGCAGTTTGCTGCGATCTCAGGACTGGAATCCCGAAAATCCCGACCGATCAGCATGGCATCGCCAGGACGAGCCATGCCGCTCTCCAGGAGATAGCGTCCAAACGCTGTCGCATAGAGCGCTGCGGCTCGACCCTTGAGGTCGACAGACAGGCCACGCAGCCCACTTGTACCGAATTTCATCACACATCAACCCTTTAATGTGTGTGCCTGTGGCCGGCTTCTCCTCCTTCCGGAAAGCAACACAACAAACTCTCGATACAACCTTTAGTCTGCTTTCCGTTCTGCCCTTTCCCTCCAGATCAGGAACAAAACGCCGCCTACATAGCCAAGCTGCATAAGAAATATGCAAATAATGCTATAGTATATCGTCAATGTTACGGAATTATAATGCAGATATGTGATCAGCGCGAACACAAGCGTAGCGACCAGCATCCGAAAGTAGATACCAGGAGCACGCATTAGTTTGACAAAACGCGACATGGTTATTTCCAGTGACTGTAGTAATGGTTTCACGTTCAATTGAACTTTGCAACAGAAATGAATGAGTGTCACCTGCGGCAAACCGGCTGTTTGACCGAAGAACACCGATCCAAAATGGCGCAATGCAGCATTTTCCCTCTTTTTCAGGGAAGTATCGCTGGGAATCTTACGTGAAAGTGACAATAATAAAATCAATGCGATAATGTCTATGGAACCGAAACGCTCGCCTGAAAATTGGCCGACGGAGGGTTTCCGGCGTTGGCATCCCTCAAAACTTTTATTTCCATGTTTAATTTTTGTCGCATCGCAATATGTGACTTTGCAAATACTGACTTCGCGTCTATTGTGCGCCGCAGCGTAGTATTCATTGCTGTTTGAAACGCTAACGACTGGAGTAAGACCATGTCGATCGCAGAGCGGTTTGCGAATGGGTATGCCACGGGGTTCGACTACCTTAGGGTGGTGCTCGCGGTCGCGGTGTTGTGCATTCACAGCTTTGCGGTTTCTTACGGGAAGGTGGGAGAGGTCTTCCTGTTCGAGCCGCCGCTGCGTGGGCTGATCACCTTCGTCTTGCCGGCCTTTTTTGCTTTGAGTGGCTTTCTGGTCAGCGCCAGTCTTTTAAGGACACGCAACGTTGCCCGCTTCCTCGGCTTGCGGGCACTTCGCCTCGTACCGGCACTCGCGGTCGAGGTAACATTGTGCGCTCTGCTACTAGGGCCGGTCTTCACGACCTTGCCGCTTGTGAGCTATTTTTCAGACCCTGAGTTCCTGGCCTATTTCTGGAACATCGTCGGCCATATTCACTACCTGCTTCCCGGGCTGTTTCGGGACAATCCTTACTATCAGGCCGTCAATGTGTCGCTGTGGACGATCCCCTATGAACTGGAGTGCTACATTGCGTTGACTGCGCTTGCGGTGATTGGCGTTATATATCGACCTGCGGTGTTGATCGCCGCTGTCGTTCTTGCTCACCTCGCCGTGATCGGGCGGGATCTGTGGCGAGGTGCCGCTGAGTTGCCGATGGACGGAGCATTGCCCGGTCGTATTTTGCTTCTTAGCTTTCTGG
This sequence comes from Rhizobium cauense, assembly GCF_019511525.1. Taxonomy (GTDB): domain Bacteria; phylum Pseudomonadota; class Alphaproteobacteria; order Rhizobiales; family Rhizobiaceae; genus Rhizobium; species Rhizobium cauense. The sequence goes on from NZ_JAEUAT010000027.1 coordinate 47,263, forward strand.
CCGGCGTTGTCTTGTTTATATGCCGCGACCACATCAAGGTTACGCCCCTGCGTGCGATTGTTGCCGCTATCGTATCCTTCGTGATGCTGAACCTGCCATACGCGCCATACTTCGCCGCGTTTCCTGTCGCCTATGTCACGGTCGCCCTCGGCCTCACGAGGCCACCCAAGCATCGTTTTCTCGCCAGCGGCGACTATTCCTATGGAATCTACCTCTACGCTTTTCCGGTTCAGCAAACGGTCGCTCACCTCTTTCCCCAGCATAGGGAATGGTACCTCAACATCGCTTTGGCGCTACCGATCACAATGTTGCTTGCGATATTTTCATGGCATGCTGTCGAAAAACATGCTCTCAAACTGAAGGGCCTGATCGCAGGAAAGAGCGGCAAGGCGCGACCAGCCACACCATCGATAGTCACTGGCGCGCGGGTAAGTGTGGCTGGCGATGGGCGTTGAACCGATTGGCATAGTCACGATAGCGCTTGGCCTATATTGCCTGGCGCTCGGTCAGGACGCGACAATCAAGGCGTTTGTAGCCTTGACGTTGCTCGGGGCGGCGGCAGCTTTTGCCCTCGGTTCATCCAGCGTCCAGCCTGCCCATCTTTTCCTTCTGTTTGTTGCTCTCTCGACCTTTCGCGGGCGGCGGCAAACCGCACCCCTTTTTGAAAGCCTTCATTTCGGTCGTCCCGGCTTCTGGTTGGCCTGTCTCGTCCTTTATGGTGGTCTGTCCGCCTATTTTCTGCCGCGCTTATTTGCCGATGCGACAACGATCATTCCACTCGGAATTGCCGCTCAGCCCCTGACAAGTGGTGTGGTTCCGCTTGGGCCGGTATCGAGTAACCTCACCCAGACGGTTTATCTGGCTGCAGATCTCGTATGCTTCATGCTGGTAACGGCTATCGGTTCAACGCCACAGGGTTTTAGGGCCATCGTTGTCGGGCTTATTGCCTATGCCGCGCTCAACGTGATCTTTGCACTCCTTGACGTCGTCACTGGTGCCATTGGTGCGCAAGACCTGCTGCAATTCATGCGCAACGCACAATACACCTTTCACGACAATGACAAAGTCAACGGTATGAAGCGTATCGTTGGCTCGTGGCCGGAGGCTTCGGCCTTTGCCGGCACGACGCTTGGCGCATTTGGATTCACGGCGACACTGTGGCTTTGCCAGCGCCATTCACGATGGACCGGGCCGCTCGGGGTGATCTCTCTCGCGTTGATCATTCTGTCGACCTCATCGGCTGGGCTTCTGGCCGCCCCGGTCTGCCTCGTGATCCTCTATATCACGGCCGTACTGCGGAGCGGCGTTGGTCCAGGGACCGGCAGCAGCACTGCCGTCACTATTTTTGCGCCACTCCTCACCGTACTTGTCGCACTGATTGTCCTGTTGCAGCAGGATATTTTCAACACGATCCATAACTACGTAGACGTGCTTATTCTTAGCAAATCGACCTCCAGCTCGGCCGTCGCACGCGGCTCGTGGAATACCTACGGGCTGCAGAATTTTATTGATACCTATGGCCTGGGCGTTGGTCTCGGCACGGCGAGGACGTCCAGCTTCCCGGTGGCGGTCTTGTCAAATGTCGGTGTTCCCGGTGCACTGTTCTTTCTCCTCTTCATGTTGACGGCACTCGGCCCCGGTCGCGCCCCGGCAAGAAGCTTTGTTGCCGATGTCCAGCTTGCTGCGCGCAACGGGTGCCTTTGCCTTCTTACCGGCTCGCTCGTCGTTGGCCCGACAGTCGACCTTGGCCTCCTATTCTTTATTCTTGCCGGTCTTGCGGCCAGCCGGCCGAACGCTATGGCCGAGGTCCCAGCTCCGTTTCTTGCGCTACGCCAGCAAAGCGACTTGCCCCAGTTCAGGGGGTCAAGTTGAGGGTAATTGTTGCGTGAAGCTTCACATCCATACGAGCAAGCTTGAGATGAAACAGAGAACTCTCCCCAAAATGCATCGAAGATCGGGTCATTCAACCTCCCGTGAGATCGAGCAAAGCACGCACGGTTTTGAATTCGGGACGGAAGGGGTTATGGGCCATGCCAACTATTGATCTGCAGCCTGGCGAGACGGTGGTACCGTTATTTCATTGCGACGTATGTATTGTTGGGTCTGGTCCGGCTGGGGCGACACTGGCGCGCGAACTTTCCCACTCTGGCCTGAGTGTCGTGCTCCTGGAGAGCGGTGGGGATCGGCGTGATCCAGAAAATGATGCCTTGAACGATATCGAGAACATCGGGCGTCCGCGCGTCCGCGACCAGTGGTCGGTGCGCAACCGTATCCTCGGTGGCAGTTCACACACCTGGGGAGGCAGATGCGGCCCCTTCGACGCGATCGATTTCGAGCAACGTGAATGGGTTGACCACTCGGGGTGGCCGATCGCCATGCATGAGCTCGACCCTTTCATGGATCGCAGCGCCAACCATCTTGGGCTTGTGCTTGGCAGCGGCTATAGCGATGAGCGCTTCTGGTCGATCGCGGGGCGAACTGCTCCCAAAGCCGAGGTCTCTGCGAACCTCCTTTTGCCCTTCTTTTGGCAGTTCAGCAGGGACGACGCCGAATCCTATCCATTCGAGTACATGCGGTTTGGACGGCACATCGCCAAACACCTCGGTCCAAATGTGACGTTGGTAACCGGAGCGACGGCGCTAAGAGTGCTCGCAAACGAGGCGCGTACCAAAACCCGTGGGCTGGAGTTTGCGACGAGCGACGGACAAAAGCATCGCCTTGTGGCAAGATCCGTTGCGCTCTGCGCTGGGGGCATTGAGAACGCCCGCATCCTTCTCAACTCTCACGAACCGGATCGTCCTGCGCTCGGCAACGATCGTGACCGGGTAGGCCGTCACCTGATGGACCATCTTCGTGGGCCAACTGCGTTCTTCTCCCTGTCAGATTCCAAGGCACTGCGTCGCAGGTTTGGACGCTACAATGTTCGCGGTCGTTTCTTCCGCGCTGGCCTCAGGCTAAGCCCGGACATTCAAAGAGAGGAGCGTCTGCTCAATTGCGCAGGCTGGCTGGGGGAAATCCTTGCGCCAGACGATCCATGGGACGCATTGCGGCGCCTGGCGGCCCGAAAACCGAGGCTACCTGAGGATGTCCTTAGCATCGTGCGGAATGCCCCCTTGATGGTCCAGGGGGCTGTGGACTATTTCGGGGCGCGGAATGGCCTGCCGCGCAAGCTGCAGGAGCTCACGCTCGATTGCATGTGCGAGCAAATGCCTGACGAAAACAGCCGCATGAGCCTATCGGATCGCCGGGATCGATTTGGCATGCGCCTGCCCAAGGTTGATTGGCGGAGCCATCCGGATGAAGCGCGCACCATGCACCGCATGGCCGAACTGGTCGCAGCCGAGTTTTCCAGGATAGGGTTTCCAGCTCCCGTCATCGCCGACTGGGTTCGCGACAAGGCACCGATCCCGGAAAGCTTCGTCGACGTTGCCCATCCGACCGGTACAACGCGCATGTCCAGCGATCCCGCCAAGGGCGTTGTCGATATCGATTGTCAGGTTCACGGCGTGGAAGGCCTCTTCGTATCCGGGAGCTCGGTGTTCCCGACGGCGGGCCATTGCAATCCGACACAGATGATCGTTGCCATGGCGATCCGGCTGTCCGATCATTTGAAAGACCGGCTGCAGCGTCCACTTCTTGAGGAGGTTATGGCCCATGCCGGGTGATATTATTCTGGTCACCGGCGCGACGGGCCGGATCGGCCGCTTCGTTGTGACTGATCTTCTTCAGCGCGGCTATCGCGTGAGAGCAACCACCTCGCGCAATCCGCCGCCTGACGACCAGGGGCTTGAATGGCGTGAGGTCGACCTTGCAAAGGATGGCGATCTTGGGTGGCTTGTCGAGGGCTGCAGCGGCGTGATCCATCTTGCCGCCGAACTCGGCAAGAAGAGCCGCATGAGACCACTCAACGAAGGCGCCACCGAGCGCTTGGCACATGCTGCCGAGGACGCCGGCGTAAAGGCCTTCTGCTATGCGAGCTCGATCGCAGTCTATGGGAGTGGTCGCTCGGTGGAAATTTCGGAGAGTTCACCGGTTCTATCCATTGATCAAGACGTCGCCTCCGAATATTGGGCGCTTGATTATGTCCGTGAATATGGACGCACGAAGCTTGCCGGCGAACGAGCGATTATGCGGGTCGCCGCGCGGATGCGATGCGCAGTGCTGAGACCTGCCGTTGTTGTCGACATCGGCCAGATTATCGGGGTGCGCGAGTGGAGCCTGTTCAAGCGAATGCTGGCTTCACACCGCCATGCTCATCACATCTATGTTGGGGATGTTTCCGACGCGTTGATCTGGGCAATCGAAGAGGGACTGGCCGGTAGGGGAGAAGCAGGTCGGGTGGACGTATACAATCTGGCGGAAGACGATCGGGACATGCCCCGGCACATCGATTTCATGCGCAAGGCCCTGGCTGCAAGCGGGGATCGTCGTTACCGTGTCGTCAGTGTCCCCTGGGTGATTGACTGGCTCCACGATTTCTTGCGTTTTCACACGCTGCCACTCAGAAACCCTCTCTGGCGCATGCGCTTTTCGAGCGAGCGTCTCATGCGGGCGGGATACCAGCTGAAATTCGGGATGGCGAAGGCCGAACAGCTCGCGCTCGCGAGATTGGCGAAAGAGGCCAAGACTGGCGCCCAATCCGACCTGGTCAGCCAGAATAGTCCCGTCTAATCGGCTGGATACTTCGATTGCGACTGGCGAGCCGCCGGCTTTTCAGTGTCGCTTGCCCGTCGTGTATAAAACGCATGAAGCAGGACGTGGGTAAAGACGTAGCCCGCCTCCAGCACTGCTGCGAGCACAAAGCCCCAGGCAATTGCCTGCACAACGGTGCTTCCCGTCGAATAACTGACCACCGCATAGGCGACCATCACGACGAGGACGATCAGTGTGAATATGAGGACCGGTACACGCAATCCGCAGATTGCGCCGATCAGAAATGAGATTACAAGCGCCCAGCCCATCGGTGCTCCGACCTCCCAATCGAATTCCCCCTAACCCGATATAATCGTGTATCTCCTATACTGAGGCAAGCTCAAATTGCGATTTCGCACATGCAACAACAACCAGCAGATCAGTTGCTGCTGACGTCTGTCGTTGCTCCTGTCGTCTCCTCCCGCTGCTCCACCCGGATCATGTCCCCAGGCATCACAGGATCATTGTCGGTGACAACGAGTGTCTGCATGCTACCATCGATGACCCGGTTGACCGTCATCAGGAAGGTGTAGGGATCCTTTCCCTCGGCCAGGGAGGCCATTGCCGACGGCGCACGCACCTGAAGGTTGTTCAGCTGGTCGCGTGCGGTCTTGGTCTTTTCGGTGTTCGAGGCAAAACGGTCGCGCAGCTCTGCGGCCTCGGTCAACGCGTTCACACGATATCGGTTGCGGACGTCGGCAATATCCTGATCGACCTTGGTAAGATCCTGCTCGGTCTTCAGCTTGGCCAGCGCCACGTCAAGATTGCGACTTTCCAGGTCGGCCACGTTCTGATTTGCGCCGAGTTGCCGAGCAGAAACAGTCAGCCCTTGTGAGACAAGCTTTTTGACGGAGTTCAGGTCATTGGCAGCCAGATCGATCTGTTTTGCAAGCGAAGCTGCTTTCTCCTTCAATGCGTCGATCTGATTGTTGGCGAGGACTTTTGCACGGTTTAGCGCATCGATCTCGGTCATCATTGAGCGCTCCCTGGTCTCGAAGAGGGACTGTTCCTCCGCCATCATTTTCGAAAAACGTGGCTCGTTGCCTCTTGATGTCAGTTCTTGCGGAAATACGACGGACGAAGCTCCGTTCAAGACGGCCTCGACGCGGGCCTGTCGCGCGACAAGGCCAAGGCGCTCAGCTTCCAGCTCCCGCACTTGGCCCCGGCTCGACAGGGCATCGCGCTGCAGGCTGATCATGCTGGCGTCGGTTGACCCAATACCGCCTGCCATGCTGAGCGCCTGTATGACTGTAAGGCCAGGGCTGTAGTTATACTTGCCCGGGCTTGCCACCAGCCCGGTCACGAATAGCGGGCGATAGGACGAGATTTCCACGGAGGCGCTTGGCCGCTTTTGCAAGCCGACTTCGCTTTGAAGCCGTTGTCCAATTGTTTCCGATATCTGCTCGAGTGTCTTGCCTGCCACCGGGACGTTGCCGATAATTGGTAGCGACAGATTGCCAGCAGAAGAGACGACGAAATCCCCAGTCAGAGGCGCCCACTCAAACGCTGTGCCGGTGCTCGGGCGCCATTCGTAGACGCGCACCTTTAAGGTATCCTGCGGCCCGGGAACATATTCCTCGCCGGCATGGGCTGCACCACAACCCAGAACCATGGCCAAAACTACGGTAGCAACCGGGACCTTGCGTTTCTGGGCGACCCCGTTGTTGCCAGCGGACAGTCCTTCCATCAAATCACATAAGGAGAAAAACCGCATTCTACTACTCCATTTGAAATTGCCTTGGCATGCTGGCATCAGGCGGATGCCGCCAATGTGACGCCGGTAGCCCGCGCAACATGTGCACGGAAGCGATCCACAAAGACATCGCGGCGAAAATCGGCAGCACGGGACACGGCATCGGCGGGGTTAAACTCCAGACGTTCCAACCGTTCGACGGCATCTATAAGCGCCTCAACCGTCTGCGTCTCAAAGAAAAGCCCGGTCTTGTTGTTTACGACAGTCTCGGTTGCGCCACCGCGGCCAAAGGCAATGACTGGTCGTCCGCTTGCCATGGCCTCGACGGGCACGATCCCGAAATCCTCTTCACCCGGGAAGATCAGACCCTTGCAACGTGCGTAGTGGTGCCTGAGCGCCTCAAAGGGCTGCGGTCCAAGTATCGAGATTGTCGGACCGGCAATTTTCTTGAGATGGTCGAGCATTTCGCCACCACCGATAACAACGAGCTTGGCCTTCATCCGGTTGAAGGCTTCGACCGCCAGGTCAGGTCGCTTGTAGCTGACCTGTTCGCCGACCATCAAATAGTAGTCCTCGACATCAGAGGAGGCGACCGGACGAAATGCTGTGGTGTCCACGGGAGGATTGATGACGCTCGCCTCGCGGCGATAATAGCTCTTGATCCGTTGGGCAACTGTTGTCGAGTTGGCGACAAAATCATCAACACGATTGGCAGTCGCGACGTCCCATGTCCTCAGATAGTGTGCCAAGGGCGGCATCATCATTCGCGTCATCAGGCCGGAGCTGTCATAGTACCTGTTGTACATGTTCCAGATGTAACGCATCGGGGAATGGCAATAGCAAAGATGCAGGGCTGGCGACGTCGGTATGATGCCTTTGGCCGGTCCTGACTCGCTGCTGATGACAAGGTCGTAGGCGCCAAGATCAATTTGCTCCAGGGCCATCGGCATCAACGGTAGGTAGCGCTTGTACATGCGTTTGGCATAGGGCAGGCCGCCAATAAAGGTGGTCTGTATCTTGTGCCGTTTGATCTTGTCGGAGATCGCGCCAAGATCACAAACATGTGTATAGATGTCAGCGGTTGGAAATATATCGCATAGTGCTTCGAGTACCTTCTCGCCGCCGCGCATTCCAACGAGCCAGTAATGAATAATTGCTACTCGCACGCCAAGTCCCTCGAACTGAAACAATCGGAATCATCGTGGCGTGCATTGCGGGCGTAATTCTTGCCTAATTTCCGATTAAAAATCAGACTATCGGCAACTATATTAGGCAGTTAACACAGAAATATGATCATCAAGTGACGTCCATTTCCCGCGCTGCACAGTTATATAGTGCAGCGCAATAATTTTATTGTCAAATCGTTTAATACTTGTTAGCTTTCTTGTGCGTGCCATGATGGCATTGTCTGCAAGTGCCCAAAGTGTAAGTCTTTTCCGAGGGGAGTACGCAGATGAGGGAAATTGATCTTGGTCGAAATTTCGACCGGCTCAACAAGGCGCCGCTGCACACTCGCAGGGCGACTTCCCGACGGTCCGATCTGTTCGGACATAGAAAGCGCTCGTCTATTCTGGACGGCGTAAAATACGCGATTGATGCAACGCTTTCGAGCATCGGGCTTCTTGTTCTGTCGCCCATGATGTTGATGCTCGTGGCAGTCCTGCTGATCCTCCAGGGGCGGCCAATTTTCATTGCTCACCGCCGTATCGGCAGGTACGGCGTGATGTTCCCGTGCTTGAAGTTCAGAACGATGGTCAAGAATGCCGATGAGGTCTTGGGCCGTCATCTGGCGGCAAACCCATCGCTCAGGGCGGAATGGAACGCAACGCGTAAGCTGAGGGATGATCCGCGTGTGACACCGCTCGGGGCACTTCTTCGCAAGAGCAGTGTCGACGAAATCCCGCAGCTCTTTAACGTCATTCGTGGCCAGATGAGCCTCGTCGGGCCGCGGCCGATCGTTACAAGTGAAGCTGAGCTTTATGGCATTCACTACGCCGACTATATCAGGGTTCGCCCAGGTGTAACCGGCTTGTGGCAGGTCAGCGGGCGAAGCGACACGAGCTATAGTGAGCGCGTTCAACTCGATGTTCGCTATGTCGAGGAGCAAACTGTTTTTGGCGACCTGTCGATCATGCTGAAGACGGTCCCGGCGGTGCTGCGCTCGCGCGGCAGCTACTGAAAACTCAAGCGGCGCGATATCCGCGCCCCTCCACCTGATTTCAGAGACTTGGCGCGTGCTCAAAAGGCAGGTGGGGCGGTTAGCGCCCTGTCATTCGAGTTGCAGGCCAACAACACAAATTGGCTTTATGCATTCAACCGGCACCGCAAATGATTGGCGGACGCCAGGAGATTTTCGATGAGCGCGAAGGAATTCGCAATCAATGGCCGCTTTTTGACGCAGGACGTAACAGGCGTCCAGCGCTATGCGCGCAATATTGTCGACGCGATGGACAAGTCTGCCGTGGCGGACAGAACAACATTGATCCTGCCAACGACGGCAGCGGAGTCCTTTGTGCATCGGATGAAGGCTGAACGGGGCGGTCGCCTCAAGGGACACGCCTGGGAGCAAATAGAGCTTCCGTATCTGAGTGGCAATCGCAGGCTTCTTAGCCTTTGCAACACTGCTCCAGCCGCAAAAGCTGATCAGATCGTTTGCATTCACGATGCCAATATTTTTTCGGCACCCGAAAGCTACAGCCGGTCGTTTCGTGCGCTCTATCATAATCTGCAGCCATTGCTTGCGCGGCGATCTGTGCGCATAGCCTCTGTGTCGCACGCAGCAGCGCGGCAGATAGCGCGACACCTCCCAGTCGGTCTGTCTGACATTGCTGTTCTTCCGAATGGGCACGAACACGCGTTGGCCTGGGATCCCGCGCTCGCCGATCTGGCGCCGAAAAAGCTGGCTTCGAAGGGTGACCGGCCATTTGTCTTGGCACTTGGATCGCGTGCACGTCACAAAAACCTGTCGCTCCTGATTGATATCGCGCCCGAACTTGATGAGATGGACCTCGATATAGTCATTGCGGGCGGCGGTGACGGCATATTTTCCGAGCATCAGCTTCAGCGTCGATCGAATGTCCATTTCCTCGGACGCGTGTCCGATCACGACCTTGCCTATCTTTTTGATCGCGCGCTTTGTCTTGCATTCCCCTCTCTGACAGAGGGTTTCGGGCTACCGATCGTGGAGGCTATGGCACGATCCTGCCCGGTGATTTCGTCGCATTGTGCGAGCATGCCGGAGGTTTGCGGTAACGCGACACTCATCGCGTCGCCATTTGAACCGCGCGAGTGGATCAAGGCGATCCGTACCCTTGTTGCCTCTGTGCAGTTGCGAAGCGATCTGGTGGGCCGAGGCCACGAGCAGGTTCGCCAGTTCTCATGGGAAAATTCCGCGAAAGGTTACATCGAGCTCCTTGAGAACCCGACGACGAAGGTCAAGAGCCACAGACTGGTTGACCCGACAATGCCGCGTGTCAGCGTAATCTTTGCAACGCGCGGACGCCCGGAGATGGTTGCGCAAAGCGTGCGTCACCTCCTGATGACGCAAAGCCTCAAGCCTGACGCGGTGATCGTATCTTGTGTGGACGCTTCAGATGCTGGCGATCTGGCAGACCATCCAGGAGTGAAGATTGTCACGGGACCAGCGGGTCTTGCCGCGCAACGCAATACTGCATTGAAGCATGTTGCTCCTAGCACGGAGGTTGTCACCTTCTTCGATGACGATTTCATTGCCGACAAAAACTGGCTGGCCACCGCCATCCAGACCTTTCGCGATGAAAGTCAGGTGATCGGCTTTACAGGCCAAGTGCTGGCCGACGGTATCAAGGGCCCCGGAATTGAGTTTTCGGAGGCAGTTGCGCTTGTTGAAGCTGGCCAGGCGGATGCGACATGGTCCGAACCCTTCAGCCCCTATGGCTGCAACATGGCTTTTCGATTTCAGGCAATTGGCGATGTCCGCTTTGATGAGCGTCTTGTGCTCTATGGATGGCTGGAGGACCGGGACTTTGCAGCAGAGCTCGCCAAACGCGGAGGTCGGCTCGTCAAATCGGGTCTTGCCTTCGGTGTCCACATGGGCGTGAAAAGGGGTAGGGTCAGCGGAGAACGGCTAGGATACTCCCAGGTTATCAACCCCCTCTACATGATGACCAAGGGCACCATGAGCCTCCCCAAAGTCGTCGATCATATTTTCCGCAACACTGCCAGCAATTTTGGTCGTGCCGCCTGGCCCGAACCCTTCATCGACCGGCGTGGCAGAGCTCGCGGGAACCTTATCGCTGCTTTCGACGCCTTGAGGGGACGCCTCGAACCGGAGCGCGCCGCCGCTCTAGCTATCCCAAAGTCCGCATCAAAACCTCTTGAACGCTAGGAGCACGAATGATGTTCAACAGACCCCGCCCTATAGATGTAACCTCGAGGCTTTGGCGGGTAAACGAGACGCAATCCGATGTGGTAGGCGATGGGCCCATCGCATTGTTGCGCTCGCTGATTGATCTCGGCAATCGTCACAGAACCGCACTTTTGGCCTGCAGTACCGCCGGGTTTGTGATTGCCATGCTCTATGCTCACTCGCTGCCGCCAACCTATCAGGCCTCAGCGACACTCCTACTGGAACCGCGCCAGTCTGCGGTCTCCGGTGGCGAGTTCTCAGTTCAACAGACGCTCGATCTCAATCGAGCCGACAGCGAGCTTCAGACGATAAAGTCGGAGCGTCTGCTGTCTGCCGTATTTGAAAGCCTGAACCTTAAGGATGATCCGGAGCTTAGTCGCCGGCAGCCGGGCTTGATCGCCAGACTGCTGAGTGGGCTGCCCGTGCTCGGGGGGCAAGGCAGCGGCGAGAACATAAAAACCGATCGCACCGAGCCGAGCCCGGCGAACCCAACGATCGAACAATCCGACGAAGCTGTACGGGCCGCGTTCCTGAACTTCATGTCGCGCCTGACCGCCCGTCGCGTTGGCCAATCCTTCGTTATCGAAATCGAGTATTCCTCGTCTGATCCGAAGCTGCCCGCCCGCGTCGCCAACGCGACGGTCTCAGGCTACATCTATCAGACGGTGGCATTCAAGGAACAGATTGCCCGCGCTGGCACGGAAGCATTGCAGGGCCGGTTGGACTCGCTTGCGAGGCAGGTCGACGCTGCGCGTGAGGCAATGCACGCAGGTTCGTTGCCGGCGATCGCGACACCCGATGCCGATGCCCGCATCATCGGCGCCGCGCTTCCCCCGCTTGGGCCGTCAGCGCCGCGCAAGACACTTATAACAGCGCTTGGTGGTGTTGTTGGACTGCTCGTTGGCTTCGGCGTTGTCGTTGTGCGAATAGCGCTTGATCGGCGTATTCGCACCGCCAAGGAATTGGCCCGGGAGATGGACGTTCGTTGCCTGGCATCGATCCCGGATGTTCCTGGCGCGCCAGGCGTCCCCTGGCACATCACGAGTTCGCAACAGCAGAAGTTTGTCGCCGCTATTCGTGACTTGCGCACCTCCGTGGAGATCGCCTGCACGAGCCTGCGCAATGAAAAGAGCATCGTGATTGCGGTTGTAGGCTGGACGCCTGGCGCCGGTGTTTCGACACTATGCGCCAGTCTTGCGCAGCTTATCAGTCGCGGCGGACGTCAGGTGACGTTGTTCAAGGCTGCTGACGGAGAGGACAATCGCGCAGGCGATGATAATGTGCCCGCTGTCTCGCTTGCTGGCGCAGCATTTGCGGGGCTGATGCCGGAGCAATTGTCCTACGAAGATGTCGGTGGAGTTGCCGTATTGCCCATTCACTCCAGAGATGCGAACGCAAATCTGTTCACGGATTTCCGCAATCCGCGGGTACGACGCATTTTTGAATCGGCACGCGCGCGTGGTGATGTCATTCTTGACCTTCCAGCACTTCGTCATTCGATGGACGCGCTGGCGCTCGCAAGCTACGCTGATGCTGTCCTTGTTGTCGCGCGCGCTGGTCAAACGACACTTGAGGAAGCCTCGGAGTCTGTACAGCTATTGCGCCGCGCCGGTGCCAACGTGGTCGGAACAGTGATTAACCGCACCCGCGGTTGATCAGACATTATGGTTTTGTTGAACGTCAAACTGAGCGGTCTTTTCCCTGAACAGTTCTGTGCCCTGGAGATGATCTGGCGGTGCCAAGATTTCTACACCTGCAGTTTGGCGTCGTAAGCCGCGAGCGAGTCTGCTCTCAATCTGAGACCTCATTGACGACTAGCTACCAATGGAAGCTCATCGATCGACGAGTTCCAGACGACCTCCACCCGCTATCAGCCTTACTCCAAGCAACAGCAAGGCAGCGGCGTAAGTTGTCGCCCCGGCAGCAATAACAAGTGCAAGCTCCACGACATGGGGATAATTGCGCCCAGCCAGTTCATCGCGCAAAAGCCAGACGACCACGGCCATCGCAATGACGGCGGCTGCCACTTTCCAGAGATTCTTCAATTGGGAGAGGATGCCGAGATCCAACAGGCGGCGAGCCTCGTTGAGGTAGAAGGAAAACATGAGGGTCGATAGAGCAATTCTGGCGATACTGACGCCCATGACCGATCCAAGATAAAACCCGATCGAAATCAAAATCACACGGAAACAAAGATCGATCAGGTTCAGACGGAAAATCACATGCGGTCGGTCGAGCGCTACACTGACTGACGAGAGCGTCTGGAAGTAGGGGATTGGCGCAACAGCAAGGGCAAGCAGGCTGAGAAGGGGCGCTGCGTGCTCCCATTTGGCGCCGAGAAGAAGGTCGGTGGCGAGGTCCGCCGTCAAGGAGATACCAACACATGCGGGCGCAGAGATCAGCATGGCAAAGCGTGTCGCCTTCAGGAAGGCCTGCCGCACGCGCGCACGGTCCGAGTTGATCTGCGAGAACGCTGCCATGATGGGCTGAAGCGCTGGGCCAATCAGGCTTTGTGTCGGTATGACCGCAACGTCGCTCGCCACGGCATAGCGCCCGAGTGTTGGGCGGTCAGCAAGCGCCCCGATCAGGAACCTGTCAAATTGCCAGTTGAGGGCGGAAACCAGTTGGGCTGATGAGAACCAGCCGATGAAACCTGCAAAGTCCGGCAGGCGCGCGAGAGAAAAGGCAGGGCGGTAGGGCGCAAGAATATATGAAACCACAGTTGACGCGAATGAGGCGATCACAAAGTTGGCGACGATCGCCCAGTATGCGCCACCACCCAAGACCACGAGCACGGCAATGATTGCAGCAATGAGCTTGCCGGATGCCTCCAGTATGAATGTCTGACGAAATCCTAACTGGCGCGCAAAATTGACCATCGCTGGACTGGTGAGTCCCCGCGAAATTGGCCCAAGCGCAAGGACGGCAACGAGCAGAACGAGGTGGCTGTCGTGATTGATCCACGAATAGGGCCAGGCGGCCGCCAGAAGAATGGTTCCAATCACGATGCCCCTCACGAGACCAACCGTAAAGCCGGTGTCAAGGTGGCTCTTATCGATAGTCGGAAGGCGCACCAGGGCCTGTGTAACGGGAACCTCGAGCATGGTGTCGACGACCATCACAAGCGATGTTGCCAATGCAGCAAGCCCGAAATCGGCGGGTGTAAGAATGCGAGCAAGGACAAGCAGGGTGAAGAAGTCTATTATTCGCCCGACAAAGCGCGAGAAGACGAGCCAACCGGCTCCCCTGATTGCCTTTACCGCGAGCATGTCTAACTCCGAAATCCTGAGCTCCAGTCGCGGAATTGCGCCGCGACGTACATTCTTGTGCGAGGCCGTGGCTTTGGTCACGCCCTCGTACCAGTCATCCTCCCTCACAATCTCTGCTTGGAGCCGGATCGACCCGGCAGCTTGTCCCGCGACGTTCCTCCACGTCATAGGGTTAGCTATTTGAGGCGTGCCGACACTCCCCTTACGATATGTACCATCTCGAGAGCAGGAAGAAGGGCCGCTTTCAGAAATGGAAAGTCGCGGGCAATGGCACCTTCCCGCCAGAGCTGCGATTTGACAGCGCTCAATCGTCTCGCAAGATCCGGAGCGCCTGACTGCTTCAGGACATAGACGCTTTCTGGGCGGCCGAAATCGACGGAGCGCGCGCCAACGCCCAACGCCATCATGTCGAAGGCGCGGGGATTGGTGATGGCTCGCTTCAGACGCGTCCAGGCAAGGTCCGCATCTGACATGATTGCAGTCCCGTTCGAGATACGGTCGATATACTGCAGGACGCCTGAAAGGAGGAGATTCCCCTCTGCGGGATCGAGTTCACCAAAGCCAATCTTGCCAGCATTGCTGCAGACTGCTCCGTCATTGCCTTCGCTCAAGTGGCGAACCGATGGAATTGCCGGTTCAAAAAGGCTCTCGATAATCTGCCAATAGCGCAGGATTACAGTCTCAATTCTAAGCGGGTTATAGAGATCCTCCTCGACGACCAGTCCAGTGACCTGTGGGAAGTGATCCTCACTGAGGCCCTTATAGTTGCACCTTGCGAACTGGATCGTCTCGAATTTCCGTTCAGGCAGTCCTGCGGCCACAAGACGCTGAGTACTTCCGTAAAGACCGGTGTCGCAGAGAATGATACGAGAAGCGTCACCTGCTATCTGGTCCAGATGTCGCTTGAACAACTCGTTCTGCTTTTCGATGTCGCCCAGCACAACACGCCCCTCTGGCGTGTCGATCATTGCGAAGAAATGGCTCGGCTCAAAGGGGAGCTCCCAAGGTCCCGAAAGGCCATAGGGGCGTCCGCCCATTGCGTTGGCAACGTCGGCAAACGTATTCTTCTTGAATTCGCGGCCGAGTTCGTCAAGGACCGCAGGGCTTTTCTGCATGAACGCAGCCCGTGCCGCCACCAGGCGCGATATGAGGATGTTTTCGCGACGTATTCCAAGTGGCAAGTCAAGCTTTGCAACCAGCCTTTCGAATGCCTCACGGATGCCAATGCCGCCGCGTGCGCAAAAGAGCAAAGCGGAATTTCCCTGCGCTTCAGCTTCCCTGGCATAGAGCCAGATATAGAAACAAAACTGTGCAACAATCGGACCGAACACTTCCCGTCCGAATGCTTGGCGATCGGCCAGGTCTGGTGTGCGACCCGATGGTCGCGCAGCCCGCGTGCGTACTCCACGCATGGCTTCTGCACGCGCACCGTCAGCGCGTGCTGCAAACCGCCTTAAGCGCCCTTTTGGAAGATGCACAGTGTGGATACCCATCGCCTTTGGCACCGTGTGATCAGCAACGACGTCATCTCCGAGGTGCAACAAGCGCGATGCGTGGACACCCTCCTTCTCGAGAACATGTGAGAAAAGTCGGCCAAATCGCTTGCTCTCACCGACATCTGCGCTCGAATAGACCGCATCGATAAGACCAGGGGCGTGAAAGTAATTGATCAGCTCAGTCAGTTGGGGTGTCGGCAATGCAGTGTCGGACACAGCGACGACCTTGATGCCGGCCTGTCGCTGCAGGCGTAACGCTTTGGCGAGCTTCGCGTTTGCAGACAGAGAAACTTTTTCGATCGCCATTTCCAATGCGATGCGGTGTTCGATCAAACGTTCGGGTAGCCCGAGCATGGCGAGCTGACGCTGGATTATATCAACCAGCCTGACCTCGCCTGCGCCACCACCGACGTTCAGCGCACGATAGGCAAACTTTTCAGCCAACTGCCGGGTTCGAAACAAATGTTCGAGGCTGACATAAAATCCCTCATCCCGAAGCAGCCGGGCAAAGCGCTGCTCGCCCTCCATCACACGCGATCTTTGCGATCGCGGCTGGCGCAACAGCAAAGTGTCGAACACGTCTGTCGAGATAAGATCTATACCGTCCAATGGACCCTGAAGGAGATGGTCGAGGCTTTGCCGCAGCACTGGATAACCCTTTGCCGTCGATCAGCCCCGCCTGCCATACGACAGTGTTGTTACAGTGAATGCACCGCAGCAAGGCTGTTTCCTTTAATTCGCAACCGCAAAAAGTCTGCCGCATTATTTGATGTACATCAAGTGGAAAATTTAATTTTATTTTGCAGTGCAGAACCGTTGCAAAAACTACTCATGTTCCTATTGTGTTACGAACGTTGTGCTTGAGATATCGACTCTTTTTCAATTGCACTATACTGTCATCTTCTACTGGGAGGACAGTTTCGGGGACGATCAATGGATGAATTAAGCCATCATTCCTCACGCATGTCCGCAGTGCAGCAATTTGATGTCATCGTGCTAGGCGCCGGCATTTCCGGCCTCGTCGCTGCGTCAATATTTTCAGCACAGGGTAACCGTGTCGTCGTCGTTGACGAATATGATCATGTCGGCGGCAACCACATGGATTGGTCGTCCGACGAAGGCTACACATTCGATGTTGGAAGCTTAATCTTCCAGGATGATTCCCCTTTGCTTCGGCATTTTCCGGAGCTTCTTGAACATTATGTGCCGATCAAACCGACCTGGGGCAGACTGAACCCACAGGGAAAGATCACCGTTTATCCGATTTCGATACGCGATGACATTCTGGGTGCCGGTCCGATTGGAGTGATCAGGATCTTCGCCTCTGTCCTTTATGCGCGGATATTCTGCCGTCACATGGCGAATGCGAGAGACTTTGCCCGTTACTGGATTGGTGCTTATCTCCTGCACCGATCCGGGCTCGGGACTTACATGCGGCGCTTCTATGGCATCAGTGCAGAAGAGATTGATCTCGATCTGGCACGCAAGCGCATGCTCTGGATTGCCGAATATGCATCGCTGATCAATCTTATGCGTCGGTTGGTCAAGCGCAAGCGAGCAACGGGACCGAAAAACCGGCAGATGGCACGTCCGAAGGAAGGCTTTGGCGCACTCTATGCCGCTGCGGTATCGAGGCTCGAAAGCTGTGGCGTTGTATTCAAGCTCTCCGCTGAAATGCGTCAGCTTCACAAGTCAGAGGACGGTTACGAGCTTTTGCTCAACGATGAGAGCCTCGCAGGAGGCAGGGTCGTCTCCACTGTGCCGATCAATGTTGCAGAGCGGATGTGTGGCAATGGTCAGGCCTCGGCACTAAAGACGATTACGCTGATCACGCTCTACTTCAGCTTTGCCGGTGAGCGGGGCTTTCCTCAGTCAATCATTTACAACTTTTCGCACGACGGCTCGTGGAAACGGTTGACCGTTTACTCAGACTTTTACGGGCGCGTTGTCGAGCGGGAATATTTCGCAGTCGAGGTTATCGCCGGGGCGGTTGTGACGGCCGAAGAGGCAGAGGCCGATTTCCGCTACCACGTTTGCGCAAATGGATTGTTCAGCGGCGATCTCAAGCTCGAAGGCAGCCATATCCTGTCAAACGCCTATCCAATCTACAGCAAGGGAGCCGCTCAGAATGCAGCCCAGGCGATTGCCCGATTGAAGAGCTTCGGAATTGAGTCGATCGGACGTCAGGGTGGGTTCAACTATCAACCGACAGCCCGGGTCTCCACCATCGACGTCGAGACCGCGATCGCCACTCCTTAAGACCCCCGAGCTCTCTGCGCCAGACGGTTCAAATAGCGGCAGGGATCGGCACTAGATGACGAGAGATCGACGATGCGAATTCTGCACATCCTCAATCATACCCGACGTTTGAACGGGCATGTTCACGCCGCTGTAGATCTCGCCTGCGCGCAGGTTAAGCTCGGGCATGAGGTATATCTTGCCAGTGAAGGTGGAGACTTTGACGCGCTCCTGAAGGCCAAGGGCATCGAAACCCTTTACATTGGTCACCAACGAAAGATCCGAAGTCTTGTCACTGCATTGTCGCGCCTAAATTCGTACATCAAGCGATATGACATAGACGTCGTCCACGCACACATGATGACAAGCGCGGTGATCGCATTCCCGGTCTGCAAGTTGAGGCGCGTCCCACTCATCACGACAGTTCACAATGAATTTGAGAAGAGCGCAACGCTCATGGGATTGGGTACGCGTGTCATCGCCGTCAGCGATGTCGTCGGCGCCTCGATGCGCCGACGTGGCGTCCCACAGTCGAAATTGAAGGTGGTCTTGAATGGCACGATCGGGTCAAGCCGATCGGACGGACGCAGCGAGGAGCCCAAACCCCTTTCCTCGCCAAGCATATTGTTTGTCGGCGGCCTTCATCCACGAAAGGGTTTGCCGGATCTCCTTGATGCTTTTGAAATCGTTCACAGGTCGTTTCCGACAGCCCATCTCTACATCGTTGGCGATGGACCGTTTCGCGAGGAATACAAGGCCAGGGCAGCGGCGCTTAAAAGCGCGTCTGATATTACGTTTGTCGGATCGACGGGAGATCCTTATCCCTACATGCTGGGGGCGGATATTTTCGTTCTTCCTTCTCACGCCGACCCGGCGCCGCTGGTGCTGTCTGAAGCTCGCGAGGCCGGCTGCGCAGTCATAGGTTCGGCTGTTGACGGGATTCCGCAATTGCTGGAAGACGGCCAAGCTGGACTGCTTGTCCCACCCAAGGACCCAGCAGCCCTTTCGCAGATGCTTACCCATCTGTTGGAGGCGCCTGAGCGGATTGCCGACTGGCGGAAGAAGAGCCAGCTTCGGATCGAGCGCCTCACGATTGATCGCGTCGCCAGGGAGACCCTCGACGTCTATTATTCGGCAATGCCACGCGGCAAGGCAGTTGCGCTCGCCACGTGACGCTTTCTAGTCGCTAGACAGAAAAGGCCTGCTTGAGGCGCGAGCGCATCTGGCGGGACCGCGATGGATCAATTCGAATGGCCGCCAACTGCTGTGCCATTGGATTTGGCAGTACGAAGAGGGCAAGGGCAAAAAGACACAGTGCGATCCGCTTCTTGCCTGTGTTCTCTCTCAACACGGCGCCCATGTAAGCTTTGATCTGGTGGAAACTTGGCCGCTTGCCGTCAACGACGCGGCTCATCGTGTTCAGCTCCATAACGTAGGCATAATCACTGCGGACTTCGACCGTGGCCGCTGTCGAGCAACGCGCCTGAACGAGCTCTGCGAGATGATTAAGACGCCCCATGAACCGGTCGACATAGCCGATCATCCGTTTCGACGTCAGGACAGAAAAGGATGACTGATTGGCATTGTGAATCCTGTATTTGCCAAGTGTCTTGTTGATGGAGATCACCTTGCCGACGAAGGGAGCAAGCAGATACGAGACACCATCGATGCCACGCTCATAAGTCATTTCCCCGAGACCTTCGTAAACGTCACGCCTGTAGATGTTCCCCGAGGTCGGGGGCGTATTGTAGTAGCCTCGCTCGCGAATCGATCGGATAAGCGGCTCGGAATCGTCGGAGGGCTGGAGCGTGGGAAACGCGTTGCCGATCGGCTTGCCGTCCTTGTCAATAGGCAGAAGCATGAACTGGATCTTCGACACATCTGGCCGCAAATAGGGAGCGATTTCAGCGAGCGCGCCTTCACCAAGAACATCGTCGGCATCGAGGAAATAGACGAAGTCCCCATGCGACAACGACAGACCATTCAGTGACGTCTTGAGTTGCCCACGGTTCTCTGTCCGGACGGCTATGATCTGGTCTCCAAACTCCTGGATCCTTTCCCAGGAGCGGTCCTTCGATCCGTCGTCAACCACTATAATTTCGAGGTTGTCATAGTCTTGCGAAAGAACACTTCTGATACATTCAGAGATGTACATTTCGTAGTTGTAGCAAGTGATTATGATGCTGAGAAGCGGCTGGACTTTTAACATCTTGCAAACCTTGTCTACTCAGATTATGTTGCAAAGCAGCATAGCAAGTGCAGTGCAAGACGTCTACAGAAATAAGCTTGTAGGCGCTGCAATATAGATAGCCAAAACGGCTCGCCTCTACACGTCCCGAAGTATTTTCGGGGCGAAATACGAAGTAGTTACTCGGCCTGTGCCGTGGCTGCAGGAGCTCACCTTTCGTGAACCCGCATGGAGCTGCGCAGGATCCGCTCGCCCTATACTGATCGCACTCGCTGCGATTTGCAGATTATTGAATGCTGATTTCGAGCGACCGGCGTGCGTGCTGGCGCATTGAGTTTTGCCGCCCTATTGGTCCGGAGGACGCATGGAAATGCAAGTCGGCCTACCGTTTCACGATCGATCCAGACGTCGCCTGAAGATCCTTTATATCCAGCCTGGAACGAGTGCGTTTGCCGGAATAGAACGGGTTGTCGATGCGGTCTGCACGATGCTCGCCGACCGATTCTCCGACGACTTCGAGGTCGATGTACTCTACACCTCGGTTCACAAGAATCGCCCGACCGAAGCGCGCGGCTACAACGTCATTGACCGCGTGGCCCATGGGCGTCTTGAATTGATGAGAATCTTCAGAAGCGTCATCAAGTCCAAGGACTATAGCCTGGTCGTCGTTCCGCAAATCGAGCCGACAGTCATCTGCATGGCAGCTTGCATCGGACTGAAGCGCCGATTTGCCATCCATCTGCATGGCAACCCGAAGCGCGAGCGCAGCCACTTCAAGGCGAAGGTGCTTTTCTTCCTGATGCGTGTCTATTTCCTGAAGAGAGTGTCCTATGTTTTCGGGACTTCGCCCAGGCAGTTGGACTCCTTCAAGGAGATGTTTGACAGCAAAGTGCCCCAGGTCTGGGTACCGAACCCCGTTCGGGAGTTTGATCTGTCTGAGCAACCGTCCAATGAAGCACCGTCCGGGACAGTCACGTTCGTGAACGTAGGTCGCTTTGCCTTTCAGAAGGGTCAGGATATTCTGCTGCAGGCATTCGCAGAACTCGTCAAGATCCGGCCGAATGTGAAGCTAAGGATCGTCGGATACGGTATCGGCGAGGCGAACTTACGCGACGAAATATCCAGGCTTTCACTGGACGCACACGTTGCCATCGAACATTACCCAATTAACCCCCAGCCTGCCCTTGCGACGAGTGATATCTATGTGTCGACATCGCGATGGGAAGGATGGTCGCTTGCAATCTGCGAAGCGCTGCGGTTCGGCCTACCGGTAATTTCGACCGACTGCGAGTTCGGACCGAGCGATATCCTGGTCGATCCCCGACTTGGCCGCCTTGTCCCGGTGAGTGGCGGAACAGCGCTTGTCGAGGCGATGGCATACTACTGCGATAACCTCACGCTTGAGCGATTGCAATCTGATTTCCGAAAGAACTACATCGACCGGTACAGCCCTGAGCGCGTGGTGGAAATCCATGCGCAGGCGATCCGGTCGGCAGCCGAGGAACTTGCGTAAACCCCATCCTGAACGGGAGAACGTGCATGTTGTCTTCGTTTTCGCGGCGCAGTTTTCTACAGGCATCTGCTGCGTTGCTGGCCGTCCAGTTTGAGAGTACCGCTGCTGCAAGCGCTGCGAGCGACGATCCAACCGTGGGAAAGGAGATCGTCTTTGAAGATACGTTCCACGCCTTGGATTGGTCTGTTTGGGATGCCGGTCCGAAGGCGACAACGGATGGAACTGGCTTTTATGGCCGCTCTGCGTTCGCCAGCAAGCACGGCGAGGAAGGTTTCAATCCGTATTCGATCGTGGATGACACTGCAGCTGAAGACGGTAAGGCGCTGCAGATATCCGCGAAATATATCGGGCGTCCGATGAACGTTCGCAAATACTACGGTAACACACTCCCCGAATTTCAGTGGATCTCCGGAAACCTGCAAACAGCGAGAAAGGACGGAGTCGTCCTCAAGGGGTGGCGCAAGGGATATTTCGAAGCGCGAATGCTGTTTCCGCGGCACCCGTTATCGTGGCCGGCATTCTGGATGCTGAATGGCAGAAGCATTCTGGAACCAAAAACCAGCATTGAGCTCGACATTGTGGAGCACAAGGGTTGGGAGCCGACGGTCTATGGAACCTACCTTCATGAATGGGGAGGGCCAGATCAAGGCGGTCGAAGCACGGGTGTGGAAACACCTGTAGACATGACAGCGGGTTATTGCCGTTACGGCATGCTGGTCGATGACACCCGATGCGTCCCGTACTTCAATCGAAAGCCCGTGATCGACAGGAAAACGGGAAAACCAGCTGATTGGCCAATCACGCGGTCGGCGCGATTGGACGAAGAGTTCGATGTGTTCTGGCCGCTCTTGACGCTCGCACTAAGGACAGATGTTCACTTCCCGAATCCTTTGAAGGAAGCCGACATGTTGACGCATATGCGGGTCGACTATTTCAGGGTCTACGCGTGAAGGCGCACGCCTTAAGCGCAGAATGGTTTGCAATGGGCGCGCTCCCAACTTGAGCTGAATGCCAAAAAAGATGTGAGGTTGTATGCGTATTGTGATGATTGGTTCGGGCTATGTCGGCCTTGTCTCCGGTGCCTGCCTCGCCGATTTCGGCCATCATGTCACCTGCGTCGACAAATCAGCCGCGAAGATCGATGCACTGGAAGCCGGAAAAGTTCCGATTTTCGAACCCGGACTCGATACCATCATCGAACACAATCGCACTGCCGGTCGCCTGGATTTTTCCAAGGAGCTGGCGACATCGGTTGCCAGTGCCGACGTCG
>NZ_JAEUAT010000028.1 GCF_019511525.1 Rhizobium cauense
CTTGACCGGCAGACGCCGGATCAGGCTTACTTCAACGCGCTGACGCCAATGATGGTGGCGGCATAATCGAGGCGGAAATCCACTTAGCGAAACGCCCCAATCTGTTCAGACAAACCGAACCAGCTCTTTCCGCGACTACGGTTCCTTCTGTCAGATCCATGGGACGGGCCAACTCCCGAACAATTCGGTCTGCAACCCTTTGTGCGACTACTTCTCCCCTTCGAGCAGCACAGCAAATTCATCGCCGCCTAACCTTCCTACGGCATCGCTCGGTCGCACCGCAGCCCTGAGTCTTGAGGCCGTCTCGATGAGAACGCCGTCGCCCGCGGCGTGACCGAGGGTGTCATTTATCTCCTTGAAGCCGTCGAGATCTATCGTAAGCACCAGGTAACCCTTGTCCTTCCGAACGCGGTCGAATTTCTTCTGCAGGCCTCTCCGGTTGTAAAGGCCTGTCAGCGTATCTGTGTCGGCATCACTCTCGAGCTCCACCCAGCGTGCGTGCTCCTCGCTGTAATCGATGACCACACCGATTATACGGAACGGCTTTCCCGAGGCATCTCTGAGAAGGCGGCGGTCACAACGCATCCACCGTTCACCGTCGACAGTGTTCAGTCGATACTCAGCCACAGCCTTCTCGACATGTCCTTCAAGCAGCGGCGTCAAGCTAGCCGCTGAATGGTCATCTGGATGCATTTTCTTCAGATAGCCCTTGAGGTCCAGGCGGGCGGCATCTTCTCCGCCGATGAAACGCGACAGGCGATCGGACGTTTCAAATGTCTGCGTTGTCACATCAAGGTGCCAGAACCCGCCTCTAACCGCCTCCATTGCGAGCTCCAGCTGGGTCGCCCGCTCGATAAGCTGCCGTTGCGTGCGCTTGGCCTCAGTGACATCTTCTATCATCGAGAGAAGCCTGACGACCTCGCCCGAAGCCTTTCGCATAGCAATCACCGTCAACTCGGCTTCGACAATGGTCCCGTCGGGCCGCAAGTACCGCTTCTCGCGCTTGAAGCCATCACGCGACCCGTTCAGAATCTCGTCAAAGAAGGCCCTGTCGATCGCGCGGTCGTCGGGGTGAGTAATCTCGCCAAAAGGAAGTTTTGTAAGCTCGTGAGCATTCCGCTGCAGCATTTTGAGGAGGCTCCCGTTTGCCTTCACGATTTGACCATTGGGGGCGACGAGAGCGACGCCGATAGGCGCGGCTTCGAATGGGTAATCGAACAATGCTGCGCGTTCATCGAACGGGCTGAGGGCGAGGCCGCGCATTGGTCTGGCGTTCTCGGGCTGCATGGTTGCTCCCCTCATTTGAAATGCATGATAGCGCATATGAGCCGACGTGACCGAGCGTCAACGGTTGAATGGACAAATGTAGGTTAGGGATTGGTCCAATGCCTGCTGGAAGCTTCTTACAAGAAGGTCAGCCAGGGCCGTTACGACAGCCGAAAACCAGATAGTGCCGTACCCGTAAAAGTTTCGTTCGGTTATAGATGCGCTATTGCCGGGAAGCTAGTTCGGTGCCGTCCAATCGGCGGCCCCAGTCTTCCACGCGGCCACTTTCTAGTCTCCTAGACGCATAGCTTCGCCAGCCCTCTGCCAGCCAAGGAAGTTCAGTGATAGCTTTCAACTCCTTCAGGTTGAAGGTATCGACATAAAACGTCTTCCAGATGCGCTGGATTGTCCATTCGGGAGCCTTCCTGTCCAGAAGGATTAAGGTGTCCTCTGGCTTCACAAGGCCTTCCTGCCGAACTCGATAATACCATCCCGTTCTGCCGGTGTTCTGAACCTCGCGCGACATCGTTTTTCTACCAAATCGCTCATTAAGGCGCCAGCAGGGTTGACGCCCTTGGCTCACCTCGACAACCGCCGCGCCGAGGGCGAATACGTCGCCAATGGCGACGACGTCCTCTGTCAGTCGCATCGTAGACAGGTTCTCCCCGAATGCACCCGGTGCCATGAGCAGATCATGCTCTCCAAGGTCTTCCCTCCACGCTCCATAGTGCTCGAACGGGTAGTGGTGAACAGCTTTTTCAGGGCCCCCATGTTTGATGGTATCGCCCTGCGCGTCTCCTTCTAGGCCAAGGCTAGAGAGCATTAACGCCTGGTGCACCTGATGCTTGACAATGCCGCTCGCTACCCCGCGTGGACCAAGCGGTGCAACCTGCCCTATGCACAGGCCAAGTAGTGGGAAGGTGTTCATCATCCGCACGGGAATGCTCCGTTGCTTTCTTGCAAGTCGTCCATCGTGGTGTCCATCGGCATCCCCTATTGCGTGCCAATACTGACACATTAATCTACCGACCGCTTTGCCCGACTTGTAAACTGCCATAGGTTGTGTATTCTTGCGCCGTATAAATCAATCCAAAGGAGGCGTGTAATGGCTGTATTCATCATTTCCCACGCCACCGTGGCCTGAGATTTCATCTCCTTCTGACGGCTTTACAGCTGTCTCGCCTTTTCAAGCTGAAATCCTGAAACGGACTGGCGGTTCGCGCGGGACGTTGAACGCTCCGCAAATCCTCTTCCATGCTTGAAGAAGGCGCGGCTGATTAGTCGCGATCCATCATGAGAAAAACCAGAACGACGGCCGTCGACGAAACGTCTTTCACAACGGCACAACCATTCCTGGCGGCGATTGGATCAATTGGCGTACTCGTCATGCTTGTCGTTGCGCGTATTGGCGTCAAACGCCGCGTCGACACGGTGACATCCCTATCTGACTGGATCAGGAAAGATATCGGAAGCCTCTGACTGACTCAGGGCGACCTTAGGTGAGAGTCTGAGGTCGCGTTATCCTGGCTCCACCGCAAATCTGCCTCGAGTTGAAAATCGAACGGGCGCCATGCGCCGACATTTCAGCGTAGCAGACCGGTCGAACGAACGCAGACGCACCAAAGCAAAGAAAGGGCCGGCTGCAGCCGGCCCCGTTATGCATTGCGCGACGCGCGGCGTTAGAGACCGTTGTCCTTCATGATTTGGCCCGCGTTGTCCTTTGTGACCTTTAGCGTCGGCAGGACGACATTCTTTTCGACTTTCTCACCACCGAGATATTTTATCGCCTGGCGCAGGCCTTCCGCTCCCGGTGTCGCGTAAAGGAAGGTTGCACTGAGTTCACCATTGTTCACCCAGGTCACACCTTCGCCGGGCAACGCATCGATGCCGATGAACTTGATCTCCTTCTCGCGGCCTGCGTCCTTGGCGGCAAGATAGGCTCCATAGGCCATCGGATCGTTGTGGCCATAGACGAGGTCGATCTTCTCATTGTTGCGCAGCGCGGTGGCCATGATGTTGTAGGCCTGATCCTGTTTCCAGTCACCTGACTGCTGGTCAAGGAGGTTCTTGATGCCGGGCTCCTTGTCGGTGAATTCATGGAAGCCGTCGTGGCGATCATGCGCCGGCTGTGTTCCCATGCCGCCCCAGATCTCGACGATGTTGCCCTGCGCCTTCCCGGCGCCGCCGAGAAGTTCAACGGCATATTCGCCCGCCGCCCGACCAATCAATTTATTATCGCCGCCGACGAACTGGACGTATTTGTCGGTCTCCACGTTACGATCCAACACGAAAACCGGGATCTTTGCGTCGATTGCTTGCTGGACGACACCCGTCAGGCCGGCGGATTCCTTCGGCGAGATCAGGAGCGCATTCACTTCCTGGCGGATGAGGTTCTCGACATCCGCCACCTGCTTTTCGGTCTTGTCTTCGCCGTCGGTTATAATCAGCTCGACTTCAGGATGCTTCGCGGCTTCCGCGATGATGTCCTTGTTGAACTGAGCCCGCCAGGGCTCGATGGTGGTCGCTTGGGAGAACCCAATGCGCCATTTCTTGTCTTGTGCTAGCGCGTCATGCGTAGTGAAAAGCGATGTGGTGGCGAAAAGTGCGGCAGTGACGACCGCGAACTTGAATATGTCACGACGTTTCATTTCCGTTTCCTCCAGTGTTGAGAGACATTGTCTCCTTGCGCGGACGCTCCTCCCTGGATGCCTCCGATCGGGCGGGTCGCGGCAATGCCAGCCTCAACCGCGCCAGAATATCGCGCGCATTGCGCTCCTGAACGAGCACAGTGCCAATGATGATCAGCCCCTTCAGCACAAGCTGAAGATTGGAATTGATGTTGTGTAGCTGAAGAATATTAGACAGCAGCCCGAAGATCAGCACGCCGCAAAATGTGCCGGCAAGGCTGCCGCGCCCACCCATCAGACTTGTACCGCCGATTACTACGGCCGCGATTGCATCGAGCTCCAGACCAGTCCCTGCATCGGGTTTGCCCTGGCGATACTGGGCAACATAGAGGATGGCAGCGATGCCTGCGAGCAGTCCGGAGACGGCATAGGTGACGATCTTTACCCGACCGCTGTCGATGCCCGATAGCCGCGCCGCCTCCTCATTGCCACCGATTGCATAGACGAAACGCCCGAACGGTGTGTACTTGAGGACGACCGCGTAGATCGAGATTGCGACGATGAAGAAGATACCCGGCATGGGAATAATGCCGAAGACCAGTGAACGCAGCACATCGAAATCGGCTGTAGCATTCGAGCCCGTGTATACAGGCAGAACCGCGTTGTTTTGACCCGCTGTCAGCCGCGCGATGCCAAGCGCAGTGACCATCATCGCCAACGTGACGATAAAGGGCTGAAGGCGGCCGACGACAATGATGATGCCGTTCATGGCGCCAAACAGAAGTCCGACGGCCGGCACCACCACGAGCACGCCCAGCACGCCGAACTTGGTCTCGCTCTGCGACACGATGTAGAAGAGCAGCACGATGCCGAGCGCGATACCGACGAGGGCTGGAAGGTAGATGCCCCGAATGCGGTCGAGCGTCAGGTCGCGGCCGTGAGTGAGGTCAGTGCGGCTCTTTTCGAGATTGGAAAAGATGAAGCGGGTGACGGCGACCCCGATAACAAGTGCAGCAAGCATCACCGACGGCACGCCGAGAAGGAAGGCCGGCGTCTCCCCCGGCACCGTCAGCAACATGGCGCACACGACAGTACAGATTGCCATCAGTGAGCCGACAGACAGATCGATCCCACCTGTGATGATGACAGCCGTCATGCCGGTTGCGATAAGACCCGTCGTCGACACCTGGCGCAGTACGTCGAGCAGATTGCCACTCGAAAGAAATATGTTCCTGCCCGAAGATGTAACGGGTGACCAGACGACACCGACCAGGAAAATTGCGATCAGGCCCCAGTATAGCTTCGTGCGGGAAACAAGCCTTATGACGCTCATGTAGAAGCCTTCCCGTGCCTGATACCGGATCGCGGGGCCGCCAAGTGCATGATCCGCTCCTCCGTCGCCATGGCGCGGTTCAGGATGCCGGTCTGGTGTCCTTCCGACATGACAAGAATTCGGTCCGAAAGATGCAGCAGCTCAGGCATCTCCGAACTCACGACGACGATCGACATACCCGCTTCTGCCAGGCGGAAGACCAGATCGTATATCTCGCTCTTTGCCCCTACATCGATGCCGCGGGTTGGTTCGTCGAGCAGCAGGATATGCGGCATCGTGGCGAGGCATTTCCCGATCACGACCTTCTGTTGGTTTCCGCCAGACAGGGTCGCCGTGACCTGTTCGATGCCTGACGCTCGAATACCAAGCGTCCTGATGGCAGTGGCGGCAACCGCCGCTTCCGCGCCAAAGTTGCGCAGTCCGAAGCGCGCCAATCGGCTGACAAGCGGCAATGCGACGTTATCCGTAATAGTATCGTGCAGGTGCAGGCCCTGCGTCTTGCGGTCCTCCGTCACGAAGGCAATCCCAAGCCGGCGCGCGTCGGCCGGTGAGCGGATCGCTGCCGGCTGCCCGTTAATCAGGATCTCGCCGCCGACCTCGCCATTGCTGGCACCCGTGATCGCCTGGAGGATTTCAGTGCGCCCTGCCCCGAGCAAGCCGCCGATGCCAAGGATTTCTCCTGGAGCGACATCAAAATCGATGCTGCTAAGGACCTGTTTCCAGCCCCGCCGGGTGGCGACCGATAGCGAAAGATTCCGAACCGACAGCACCGCACCGCCCGTGGCGGTCGCCTCATGCCTGGAACTCTCGGCGCGGTTGAGATTGCGGCCGACCATCGCCGCGATGACCCTGTGCTCGTCGATCTGCGACTTTGGCCTGGTCCAAACGTGCCGTCCGTCCCGCAATACGGAAACGCGGTCGCTGAGCTGCATCACCTCGTCGATCCGATGTGAGATGTAGATGATACCCACCCCTTCTGAGGCAAGCTGGTGCATGATGGCGAAAAGCCGCTTGCACTCGTTTGGCGACAGCGCTGATGTCGGTTCATCCATGATGAGAATGCGGGCGTCGAGCGACAGCGCCTTCGCGATCTCGACAAGTTGCTGTTCGCCGATCCTGAGCGATGAAACGCGTGCTTCAGGATCAAGATCAATACCAAGCCGGGAGAGCAAGCGTCGGGCAGCATTCAGGCTTTTGCGCCGGTTGACAAAAAGCCCGGCGATCAAGGGTTCCCTACCGAGAAATATGTTGTCGGCGATCGAGAGTTCGGGAACGAGATTGAGTTCCTGGTGAATGATGGCGACACCGGCAACCTCCGCATCGCGCACGGTTCCGAACCGAGCGGGAGACTGATCTATCATGACGGAGCCGCTATAGTCGGTGTAGACGCCGGCAAGGATCTTCATCAGCGTGGACTTGCCCGCGCCGTTCTCTCCCATCACCGAATGGATCTCCCCGGCGAACAGGTCAAAATTCACGTGGTCAAGGGCGACGATTCCGCCAAACGTCTTCGAAACGCCGACCGCTTCCAGCACGGGGGACGAAGTGGGCGCACGTGAAGGCAATTGGTTCACTTCTTCCTGCATGACAATGACGGCCTCCCTTCCATCTTTGTCTCGCGGCTGTAAGCGACAGTAAAAGCTAATCTAAACGTTTCAATTTTGTCAAGGTATACTCGAGACGAAGCGCCGTGATCTTGATAAGAACCGGCCATTCTCGTACGATGCTCGACGAATTCTGAATCTAAACGTTTTGATCATGGACAGGGTTTCTTCCAAAAGGCGAAAATCCCAGCCGACCATGCTGGACGTAGCTGCAACGGCGAGCGTGTCAGTTGCTACGGTCTCGGCAGTCGTCAACGGCACCGCGCCGGTCAGCCCCGAATTGAGGGGACGGATCGAAGATGCGATTGCTGCCATTGGCTACAAACGCAACGCCATTGCCCGGAGCCTGAAAACCGGCGCTACCAAGACGATCGGGCTCGTCATCGCAGATATCACGAACCCGTTTTTCACCGATGTCGTCGCCGTCATCCAGGATGTGCTGCACCGCGCGGGTTATGCGATGATGCTCTGCTGCACCGATGAGGATCCAGAACAGCAGGAAGAGCAGATTTCGCTTCTCTTAGACCGTATGGTGGATGGACTGATTATCGCGCCGGCTGGCGACGACCACGCCCTTGAGCGGGTACTCAAGCGTGCCGGCATTCCCACTGTTCTCATCGATCGCATCAACCACGGCATAGCAGCGGATGCCGTCGTCCTCGACAACCAGCGCGCTGTTCTGGACGCCATCGACTATCTTGTTGGCCTTGGGCATTTGCGGATCGGCTACATATCGGGTTCGCATGACACATCCACCGGCCTTGGTCGGTTGGCAGGCTATCGCGGCGCACTTGAGAATGCCGGCATTCCATACGACGACGCCCTGGTTCGGATAGGAAATTTCCGCGAGAAGGATGCCTATCATGCGGCCATGCAATTACTCGTCATGCCAGATCGGCCAAGTGCTATCTTTTCAGCTAACAATCTAATGGTCATCGGCGTGATGAAGGCCATCCGGGACATGGGGCTCCGCTGTCCGGACGACATCTCTGTGTCGAGCTTTGACGATTTTCCCTGGGCGGATGTCTTCCAGCCGAGCCTCACGACGATTGCTCAGCCGGTGCAGGCCATTGGTGAACACGCAGCCCAGCTCATTCTCGAGCGCCTTGCCACTCGCATGGACCGGCCTCCACGGCAAATCGTGCTTTCAGGTCGCCTGATGATCCGATCGTCCTGCCGCCCGTTTTACGGGGCTGACAGGTCAACCGTCGCCTGACCGCAAACGGTTGTCTTTCGCTCTATCCATGTGAACTCTAGCATCCACGGCTTGAATTGGTGGTTGCCACGAACTTCCATGGGAACTCCAGATCCCACGCGCAGCATTCGATCAAGCGTTAGGCGTAGCGCAGCTTTATTTGACGACTGCGAATGTGCCGTACTTTATCTGAGTTGGCTTGGCATATACGTTGGAGCATATACGAAGGAGGATTTGCACTGATGCCAGGTCCGTCAATACCATCACGATCGAAGGAAGTGAAGCTATTTCGCAATAACCGCAGCCAGGCAGTTCGTATTCCAGCGGAATTTGAATTGCCGGGAGATCGTGTGTTGATCCGTCGCGATGGAGATAAACTCATTATCGAACCGGTGGTACGGCCTACAAATATTGTGGAGCTACTCGAGGAATGGAAGAAGGAAGCACGCCTCGGTCCCGAAGACCATCTCCCCGACATTGAAGATGCTCCTGCTCGGCCGGAGACGCTCTTTTGAGCGCGTCAGAGTTGCGATACCGCTGCGCAAAAAAGGATCCGAGAGGTTGCTGCAAAGGTTGAAAGCCTACTGACGATTGTTCCGACACTGCCCTTGGATGTTCGAACCGACATTAGGTATGGAGGCATCCGCGCCGAGTTGGAGGCGGCGGTTCAAACCATTGGCTTGAACGATCTGATGATCGCCGCGCATGCGTGTACTCTCAACATGACGCTCGTTACTGGCAATGTTCGTGAGTTCCAACGTGTCCGTGGTCCGCGCGGAACTCAATGCTTGTTACCCGGCCGCATCTGCTCACGCTCCAACAGTGCGCGCCCAGCAGACGTTTTTCAAACACCTGCAATACTTCTTAAGTCGTCAATTGCTCCTGGTGCGGCCGCAAGGACCGGCGCGCCTTTGGTCAGTCTTTCACCCTTTGCCGGGAAAGGGTGATACCAGCCACCCGCTTCCTTCACGAGACAATAGCCAGCCATGCAATCCCAAGCATGCATATACGGCTCGTAGTATCCAACCAGCCGGCCCGCCGCGACGTATGCGAGCATCAGTGCGCCGGAGCCGTTGCGGATAAAATTGCCGCCTGCGTCCAGTAAGCTTTCGACCATTTTTGCAACGACGGCAGGCGAGACGTAGTTGTTTGCACCGATCCCGGTCACCGCGTTGCGGATGTTGCGCGTTGGGTCGAGTGCGAGTGTTTCGCCGTTGAGCGTGGCACCCATGCCGAGGGCAGCAGAATAAAGTTCGCCGTGACAGGGCGCGGAGATAACGCCTACCACGGGCACCTCATCATGGAGAAGGCCGATCGAGACGCACCAATTGGGCATTCCGTTAACAAATGGACTTGTGCCGTCAATCGGATCAACGACCCAGGTGAAGCCCGATGAGCCATGTTCGATCCCGTACTCCTCACCAAGGATGCCGTCTTCAGGATAGGCTTCATGAAAACGTGCGCGGATGAGGTTCTCTACCTCGCGGTCGGCGATTGAAACCACATCCTGCGGATCTCGTTTCGTCTCGATAACGAGGGTTTGGCGCTTCCTGAAATAGTCGAGCGCTACTTCGCCTGCCTCGCGAGCAACGGCCTCAGCAAGTGCGAGACGTGCCTCGAGACCAGGTAGGATATGCGATGCCATGAAATGCTTTCCTTCTTGCAGGAATGGATTTGCCTCAACCGATAATGGCGATGCCGCGATTCTTGAAGCCGATTGTCACTTCTGTTCGGGGCGCAAGTGCCTGCTCGACAGTCGGATCGACAACGAAGAGCATTCCGTTGCTCGTCTTGACCTCGTATTCGACATGGTCTCCGAGGTAGGCGGCATGGGTGATCTCGCCGTTGAATGGCCCGTCGGGCGTGCGGGGCGAGAGAGTGATTGCGTTCGGACGGATGGCGAGTTGCGCAGGTCCGGTGCGGATATTGCGGCCGACAACGCGATGCTGCAGGCCCTCAACGCTGATCGTTGCATTGTTACCCTCGATGTTTACGACTTCACACGGCATCACGTTTGCTTCCCCCATGAAGTCGGCGATGAAGGCGGATGCCGGACTGTCGTAGAGGTCGCGCGGGGCACCCGCCTGAGCGATCTGGCCATCTTTCATGACAATGATGCGGTCGGAAACGGCAAGTGCTTCGTCCTGGTCATGGGTGACGTATACCGCCGTGAAGCCGAGACGCTGCTGCAGGTCACGAATTTCCGTGCGCACCCGCCGACGAAGGCGGGCGTCGAGATTGGAGAGTGGCTCGTCGAGCAGCAATACCTGTGGCTCCAGCACCAGGGCACGGGCAACGGCGACGCGCTGCTGTTGGCCACCGGATAGTTCGGCTGGCAGGCGTTGCCCCATGCCGGCGAGACCGACCAGCTTCAGCCCTTCTTCCGCCCGCTCGCGCGCCTCCTTGCGACGAAGGCCGGAGGATTCCAGGCCATAGGCGACGTTGTCGAGGGCCGTCATGTGAGGAAACAGTGCGTAGGACTGAAAGACCATCGAAACGTCGCGTTCGTTGGCCGGAAGCATCGTGACGTCTTTGCCGCCGATCAGGATGCGGCCGGCGGAAGGGTGTTCCAGTCCTGCCAGCATGCGAAGTGTCGTCGTCTTGCCGCATCCCGATGGCCCAAGCAGCGTAACGAGCGTTCCGGGCTCGATGGTCAGTGAAAGGTCGGGGATCGCGGTGAAAGCCCCGAAGTTCTTTTGAACATTTTCGAAAACGACGGAGCCGGCGGCGGTAGTGATCATACGATTTTCTCCTGACCGAGGGGCGCGGAAGCGGCAGTGGGGCCAACAAGGGCGACCCGATTTTCGCGCCGCAACCTACGTTCGCCGACAAGTAGCTGGAAGCCAGTGATGACGGTGATCATCACCAGTATTAGCGCTGAGGAATAGGCGATGGCCACGCCATATTCACCGTTCTCGACAAGGCCGACGATATAGGCGGTGGACATGTTATATTGCGCGCTCACCAGGAAGATCACGGCACTGATCGAGGTGATTGCCCGCACGAAGGAGTAGACGAGTGCTGCGGTGATTGCCGGCCGCAGGAGCGGCAGGATAACCTTGCGGATTGTGCGGAAGCTGTCGGCGCGCAACGTCAGCGACGCTTCGTCTAGGCTCTTGTCGAGCTGGCTCATGGCCGCCACACCGCCTCGCACGCCGACGGGCATGTTGCGGAAGACAAAGCAGGCGACGAGGATCAGCGCTGTACCTGTCATCTCGAGCGGAGGCAGATTGAACGCCATGATGTAACTGATGCCGATGACGGTACCGGGAATGGCGAAGCTCATCATCAGCGCAAATTCGAAGAAGCTGCGACCGACGAACCTCTGGCGGACGATTAGATAGGCCGTGAGGAGGCCGACGGCCGCCGTGAGCGGTGCGGAGATCAGGGCGATCTCCATTGTCGTCCAGAAAGAGTCCCACGCGACACCCGTCCAGGCAATCCCACCATCTTCACGCCAGCCGATGGAAAAGGCCTTCACGTAGTGTTCGACCGTCAGGGTGTTGTCGAGGCCCCAGGTGCGTACGAAGCCGCCAAACAGGATCATCGCGTAGACGACGACGGTGAAAGCCATCCAAGGGATGACGATGGCATGCACGCCGATCGACAGCCCACGCGGTAGGGCGATGTGGGCGCCTGAATCCCCCTTCCCTGTCACCGTGGCAAAACTCTTGCCCGAGAGCCAGACACGCTGCGCGACGAATGCCGACATGGTGAATAATAGCAGTATCATCGCAAGGACGGCGGCCCGCGAGGGATCGTTCTGCGAACCGACGACGGCAAAGAAGATCTCCGTCGACAGAACACCATGGCTGCCGCCAAGCACCATTGGGTTGCCGAAATCTGCCATGCTCTCGATGAAGGCGATCAGAAAGGCATTGGCAAGGCCGGGCTTCATCAGCGGCAAGGATACCCGAAAGAACGTGCGCCAGCGGTCGGCGCGCAGCGTCTGAGACGCCTCCTCCATCGATGGGCTGACGCCTTCCACGACACCGATCAGCACAAGGAAGGAGATCGGCGTGAACGAAAGAACCTGCGCAATCCAGATGCCCGTCAGCCCATAGAGCCATCGGCCGGGTTCCGTACCAAAGAGGGTTGCCGCCATTTGGGTGACGACGCCGGCACGCCCGAACAACAGGGTCAGCGCCAGTCCGACGACGAAGGGTGGCGTGATGATCGGCAAGATTGTCAGCAGCCTTAACCCCTTCTTGAAGGGGAACCGTGTGCGGGTTGCAACGAGCGCAAAGCAAAGACCGAACAGCGTTGCACCGCTCGCTGTCAGGATGGCGAGCCAGAGCGTGCGCCAGGCGACACCGCAGCGCTCGCCTCCAATGACACAGCCGAGGCTCCAGACGGAAGAGTCCTGAATGTTGGTCACGAAGCCTGTTGGATCGAATGAACCGTCGAAGGCCTGAAAAGCGCCGACGAACATGCTGCCAACCGGATAGAAGACAAAGATTGCGACGAGTACGACGAGCATGGTGATGGCGCTGACAAGAAAGGCATCACCCTTCATTGCGCCGCGCTCGGCAAGGCCGAAGGAGAAAAGAAGGACAAAGACGACGCCAGCAAGGATAGCGCCTGCGCCCATTGAGGGTTGGCCGTCAGAGAGCGCGCCGAAAAGCGTCTCGCTGATCGTCCAGCTCCACCCAGAGGACGCAATTGCCAGGCCCTGCAGTGCCAGGTAGGAAAATCCGACGACACCTGCCCACGCAAGCACCGCGCCGCGGCGGATCGGATTAGACATAAAGCGTGCTGCGCCGCCAACAATCAGGAGCACGGGGGCAACGGCAAGCCACCATCGTCCGTGCATCAAGATCTGCAAGATTCCGGGAGCCGCCGAAGGGTCACCCGGAAAGCCGGAGAGCCATCCGAAACTGTAGAATCCCCCCTCGATCCTGTACCAAGGAAGCAGGGCGAAGGCTGCAAGACCAAGAAGCAGAGCGATATCGATCCGTCGATTACCATGGGTCATGATCGCGTCCGCATCTCCTTACATTTCCAGCTGAGCCTGCGGGCCGGACATATATGCCGGCCCGGGCATTGGCGACATCAGGCTCAGTTGGCCTTGGCGCCGATTTCCTTATCCCAGCGGGCAAGAAGCGCCTTGCGAACATCGGGATTGCCGTATTTCGCGAAATCGTAGTCGATGAGCTTGATGTCCTCGAATTTTGGCGCTTCCTTCGGCACTTCAGCGGACTTATTGGACGGAAGCTGGTAGGATTTCGCTTCCTTCATGTGCGACTGCGCCTCGGCCGAAAGCGCCCAATCGTACCACTTCTTGGCATTTTCCAGATTTTTGGCGCCTTTGACGATCGACATCGAACCGATCTCGTAGCCAGTACCTTCGCAAGGCGCGACGGCCTTGATCGGGAAGCCTTCTACGGTCTGCGCGACGGCATCGTGCATGAAGACGATACCGATGGCGGATTCACCACGAGCGGCCGCCTTTACCGGCGCCGAACCGGACTTGGTGTACTGCGAAACATTGGCATTCAACTTTGAAAGATAGTCGAAAGCCTTGTCCTCGCCCATGATCTGCACCAGCGTGGCGAGCGTGTTATAGGAGGTGCCGGACGAATTCGGGTTGGCAATCTGGATTTCGCCCTTGTAGCTCGTATCGAGCAGATCAGCCCAACACTTCGGTTCCTTGAGCCCCTTCTTGGCAAGGATCTCCGTGTTGTAACCCCAACCAAGCGCGCCCGCATAAACGCCAACAGTGCGGAACTTGGCGCTTTCTGCCTGTTTCTTCGCCCAGTCTTGAAGCTGATCGAAAAGTGGTGATTTGTATTCCTGGGTCAGGCCCTCTGCTGCTGCCTGCAGATGGGGATCGCCGGTGCCAGCCCACCAGATATCGGTCTTTGGATTGCGTGCTTCGGCGCGAATCTTCGCATAGGTTTCACCGGCCGACAGGCGAACCATGTTCACCGTGATGTCAGTCTGCTTCTCGAAAAGCCCCTTCATCAATTCGCAGACCTGCGGGTCGGCCGAGCAGATGACATTTAAATCGCCGGCGGCGTGAGCCGAAAAGGCAACGAAGGACGTACCCGCGGCAAGCAATGCCGCAGCCAATTTGACCGATCGCATGATTTCCTCCTGGTTGGGACGGCGCCTCCACGCCGCCGCTTTTGCAAGCGTGTGCAGAGCTTGCATATGATAAAAATAACTGTCAACTCGTTTTTCACAAAAACATCACGAAGGCATCACGCAAATCTCTTGCACGCACGTGCAACAACCGGCTAAGGAAAGACCGCGTGGGAGGGAAACGTGCGGTCGAAGATTTTCGTTAGTGCGCAGGAAGTCGCTGAAAAGGCCGGGGTGTCGCGGTCAGCCGTCTCTCGGACCTTCACCCAGGGTGCAAGCGTTTCGGCAGAAACGCGCGAACGTGTGCTGCGGGCGGCCGAGGAGCTTGGCTACCACGTCAACCATCTCGCCCGTGGCCTGATGCGCAACGAGAGCGGCATTGTCTGCCTTATTGCGTCCGAGGTCGCCACGCCTTACCGGTCGGCCCTGCTCAGGGAGCTTACGCTGCAACTGCAGAATGCCGGCAAGATCGCGATGTTCATCAACACGGACCGTTCCGACGGCAGTGTCGACCGGGCACTTCAGCAGGCCATCCGCTACCGCGCCGATGCATCGATCATTCTTTCAGGATTGCCGGACAAGTCGATAACGGAGCTTTGTCTTCGCAATGGCCAGCGCCTTGTACTCATCAACCGTGACGAGGACCAACCTGGTCCGCTTCGGATCAATCTGGACGACGACGAGGTTGGTGGTCGGGTCCTGACGGCCTTCGCGCGGGCTGGGTGCCGCAGGCTCGCCTTTGCCAATTCCGAGGCCGGAACGCCGAGCCTCATGGGGCGTGAGCGCGCGTTCGTTGCTGCTGCCCATGGGCTTGGAATGGATGTGATCGTAAAACGCCACGGCTGGACGGGCTATGAGGCCGGGCGCGTTCTTGCCCACCGGCTACTGACTGCCAAGGAGCGTCCCGACGCTGTCTTTTGCGCGACCGACCTTTTGGCCTGTGGTTTCATGGATGCGGCAAGGCATCAATTCGGCCTGTCCATCCCAGACGAACTCTGCATCGTGGGTTTCGATGATATCGAGCAGGCATCCTGGTCTTCCTACGAACTGACGACATTCGCCCAGCCTGTCGCGGAAATCGCTTCAAGGGCCATCGAGTGGTTGAGCAGGTTCGGGCCTAAAGACGGAAAGGGCGAGGTTCAATCCATCAGGTTGAAGGCCGAGTTGATTTGGCGGAAGTCTGTTAGGGCAAAAAAATGACCCCAATCGCGCGCCGATCGCCGGACGATCGTGCTTGTGCGTGTAAGTCCGTCCGGCGACCTTTGTGGTGGTGAACCCGCTTCGGTTCCCTCCTCACATCCTTATTCACCAGATGGCAGCAACTGGTATCGGGTATTGTGAAGATGAGACGCCCCTGTTCGGGACGCCCCCGAAGATGCAGCCGCCGAAGCCGCCGAGTGCGAGCGGATCAACGCCGTGGAGAAGCTCATCCTAAACACGGTTACTGTGCTGGTTCCAGGCCATTGCCCTCAAGCGATATCGACGGGAAACCGCTGTTCCGGCTGCGGCTAATTCAATCAAGGCAGGCAAAACCTTTTGGGCATTCATACGTTCTGATAGACGCCACAGTCCCCGGTAGGATGATTTCATGCCTCGAAAGCCCAACTTTGAATTTCTCGCCAGATCGGGCTATGCCGCTCGCGGGATCGTCTTCCTTCTGGTTGCCGGGCTCGCACTCCTTTCGGGTGTAGCCGGAGGCAAGGCAGATACGAAGTCGGCTGTATCGACCTTGCTGCAGCAACCATTCGGTCGCGTTTGGGTCGGGCTTATAGGTCTCGGTCTTCTCGGCTTCGTTGGCTGGCGGTTGGCGCAGTCGCTGGGTGATAGCGACGGTCACGGCACGGATCGGAAGGCGATCGTGATCAGAACGGCGATGTTCGGTAGCGCGATCACCTATCTAGGCCTCGCTGGCTACGCACTTGGTCACGCGCTTGCAGGCATAGGCGGTAGTGAGGAGCCCGGCGAGAAGGGCCTTGCTCAATGGGTCATGTCCCAGCCGTTCGGATCGTATGTCGCAATCATTATCGGCATCGGCTTTATCGTCGGTGGCCTGGTGACATCGGCGAAGGGCATAACTCATAAATTCGAAAAGCACCTGCGGCTTCCTGATGCCAAAGGCGTCCTCAGCATGATTTGCATTTATGGGTTGGTGGCACGGGGCGTCGTCTTCGCAATTACGGGCGTATTGTTCACCTACGCGGGATTTATGGTGGATCCCACGCAGGCTGGGAGCATCTCGGAGGCTTTGTCCTGGCTAAGGCAATTACCCTTTGGGTCAATTCTCTACATGGCCGTTGCCGTTGGATTGGCGGCATTTGGAGTATACAATCTTATTGAAGCCCGCTACCGGATCGTGCGGGGGCCATCCGTCGGCGATGTCAAACGCGCACTGCCAGTTAGAGGCATCTGACGCGCCAGTCCGCGCAGTGGAATACAAAGAGCGGCGTCGTGTTGAGGCAGATCATGGAGGAAGCCCAGGAGGGAGCCTCAACCTTCAAAGCTTGCCCTGTAATGTCAGACGCTACCTCCTCCGCTCAGCATCTCCCAAGCTCCTTGGCGTTTTGTTTCAAATTCGAAGGCGCCGAATTGAATCAAAGGGTCGATATGCCGCGGTGAGGTTGGCCGCATCTATGGCATAGCTTGTCCGGCTGCCATCTCGACACCTGTTTGTTGCAGCTTTGCGTCGTGGGCCGCTGGCGATTCATTCAAAGCCTTCTTCCGCTAAAAATGTTCAACATTGCGGAAGTCCTCATGCAATCATTTGTCACCATACGATAATACCAGTATATATCCAGTCAGTTTTCTTGAGTCGGCGGTTGGTGGATTTCCATGGCAGAAACCCAGGTCATCGATGCGATTGGAAAATCCCTGGAACAGATACCGGCCGATATCCCGCTCTATAAGCGGTTAAAGCTGGCAATCGAGCAGGCGATCCAAACGCGAGCGTTTCAAGCCGGTAGCGTTCTACCGGGCGAGCGTGTGATAGCCACTTCTTTTTCGCTTTCACGGGTCACCGTGCGAAAGGCGCTGTCCTTGTTGGAAGACGAGGGGTTGCTCAGCCGCCGCCACGGTTTCAAGACGGAAATCGGGTCGCGCGTCGAGAAGTCGTTGTCGACGCTTACCAGCTTTTCCGAAGATATTCGCGCCCGCGGCCAAGTGCCTGGATGTATTTGGATATCAAAGCAAGTCTCCCGTGCGTCCTCGACGGAAATGATGGCGCTCGGCGTTGCGGGAAATGCGAATGTCATCAGGATGAAACGAGTTCGAACCGCGAACGGACTGCCCATTGCCTTGGAAACGTCAATCGTTCCTGTCCGTTTTGTGCCCACTCCCGACCTGATCGACCAATCACTCTATGAAGTGCTGCAAGAGCGCGGTTTCATGCCTGAGCGAGCGATACAGCGCATGCGCTCACGCGCCGCCACTGCCGAAGACGCGGGCCATTTGCATTGCGAGGCAGGGTCGCCACTCCTTGTCACCGAGCGTCGCTGTTTCACTGCCGATGGCCAGATCGTCGAAGTATGCGAAACGCGCTACAAAGGCGAGGTCTACGACTTCGTCTTCGAACTGCAGAGATAATACCAGATATAAACTGGTTGCTATCTGGTATTTTCCTACTATCGTGATGCCCGGAAATGGAGCATCCCGTGAAGCGCGACGACGTCAGTAACAGCCTTATCGTTTCCTGCCAGCCGGTACCCGAGGGTCCGATGGACGACGCCCGGTTCGTCGTTGGTTTTGCCAACGCAGCCGCCGCAGCAGGTGCAGCCGCTGTCCGCATCGAATCCGTTGCCTATGTGAAAGCTGCCCGACCGCATGTGACAGTACCGATCATCGGTATCGTCAAACGTGACCTTGGCGACAGCCCGGTCCGCATCACCCCATATGCTGCTGATGTCGTTGCGCTTGCAGAGGCGGGTGCCGACGTCATCGCCTTCGATGCTACCGATCGTATTCGCCCTGCCCCCGTTGCCGCGCTTGTGGAGGCAGCAAAAGCCAAGGGCAAATTGACGATGGCCGATTGCTCGTCGATCGACGACGCCAGGCGGGCACTTGCCGCCGGTGTCGACTTCGTCGGTACGACGCTTTCCGGTTATGTCGGCGGACCCGAACCCGTCGAGCCGGACATCGCATTGATCTCTGCGATGCGCGAGCTGACGCCCTATGTGATCGCGGAAGGTCGCATACGAACACCAGAGCAGGCAGCCCAAGCAGCGTCGGCGGGCGCCTTTGCTGTTGTTGTCGGTTCAGCCATTACGCGCACCGAACATGCGACTGCCTGGTTTCATGAGGCCCTCGACGCCGCCTTTGCTCGGCAAAAAGGCGCGGGCAAACCTGTGCTCGCGATCGATATCGGTGGTACGAAAACCATGGTGGCTCTCGTTCAGGAGGATCAGGTCCTGGAAGAGCGCATCGTGCGAACACGGCGCGATGAAGGACCGGACACCTGGTTGGACGCGATTGTAGCAGAGACTGCGATGTGGGCCGGTCGGTTTGCCGGTGCCGGGATCGCCGTTACGGGCTTTGTCGAGGAAGGCAAATGGTCGGCGCTTAATCCGGCAACGCTTGGAATTCCGGACAATTATCCGCTGGTCGATAAAGCAGAGGCTCGCCTCGGCGTGCCGGTGATCGCCATCAACGATGCCCAGGCCGCCGCTTGGGGCGAATACAAGTTTGGGGCCGGTCGAGGCGAGGATATTGTCTTCTTGACGATCTCGACGGGTATTGGCGGCGGGATCGTCATCAACGGCAAACTCGCGTCCGGCCTTGCCGGTCATTTTGGCTTGATCCGCAGTCCAGCGCATGGAGCGGAGCCGCTCGAAGACATGACATCGGGCCTCTGGATCGCCGCAAGCGCGAGACAGGCAGGCCATGAGGTGGATGCGGTGACTGTCTTTTCAGAGGCCGCAAATGGCTCGACCTGGGCAAAGTCGATTGTCGAACAGTCTGCTGCACGTGTCGCCCTTCTTTGCCGGGATATCAAGCTGATGCTCGATCCCCAACGCATTGTCATCGGCGGCGGCATCGGTCTCGCTCCCGGCTATCTCGACCAGGTCCGTTCGCAGCTTGGCGAACTGAATTTCCGTATCACTCCCAACCTCGTTGCGGCCGAGCTCGGCAGCCGCGCAGGCATTATCGGCGCCGCGGATCTGGCGCGCAGCAAAGCATGAAGGTCACCGGGTAAAACACTGAAAAACAAAGAAAGGGAACAATGATGAAACTGCGGAAGATAATCACTCCGGCTTTCGCCGCGCTTCTTGCGAGCGCCGCTCTGCCAGGTCTCGCCAATGCCACGGTCACCGTCCTTGGCTGGCCTGGCGGGTCAGAAGAAACAGCGCTGCGTGCGACGGTCGAGGCCTATAACAAGACTGCATCCGATGCCGACAAGGTTGAACTGCTGTTTTTCAATCGCGATGGGTTCTTCGACAAGCTGCAGGCCGATATGGCTGCGGGTTCCACGGCATTCGACATCAATCTTGTCGCCACCTACTCGATCGGCCGCTACGCACCTTTTATGGAGCCGGTTGATCTTGGCGCCGATGCGGGCAAGGTCTTTGGCGATTCCGTTCTGAAGACAATGCAGTTCGACGGCAAGCAGTACGGTGTGCCG
This sequence comes from Rhizobium cauense, assembly GCF_019511525.1. Taxonomy (GTDB): domain Bacteria; phylum Pseudomonadota; class Alphaproteobacteria; order Rhizobiales; family Rhizobiaceae; genus Rhizobium; species Rhizobium cauense. The sequence continues at coordinate 19,721 of NZ_JAEUAT010000028.1, forward strand.
ACCGATCTGTCGCTGCATTTCATGTACTATCGCAAGGACCTGATTGACGCGCTTCTGAAAGACGACGCGGCCAAGAAGTCGTATTCAGAGCTCGCCAAGAAGGTGCTCGGCAAGGACCTCCAGCCGAAGGAGCCGGACAGCTGGACTTGGGACGACTGGGCAGCGACCGCGCTCTATTTCTCCAAGCAGGCAAATCCTGACAGCCCGGTTCGCTATGGCACCGTGCTGCAGATGAAGAACCTGCTGTTCAACATGATGGTGTTCCAATCCTTGCCTCGCTCCTATGGCGGCGACTGGATGGATGCCAGTGGCAACGTGACAGTCGATTCCGACGCCTACAAGACAGGGCTGCAGCTTTATAAGACGCTCTATGATGCCGGCGCTTCCCCCAAGGACTCCTTGAGCTACGAATATCCGGAGACCAACGCCGCCTACGCCGCTGGTCAGGCTGCAACCGCGCTGCAGTGGAATGCGGCTGCCGCCGATCTCACCAGCGCGGAGAAGTCACCCGCCGTGGCCGAGGTGACGGGCATCGTCGCACCACCCGCCGGTCCAAACGGCCGCGCCGACCATATCCACGGCCTTGGCCTTGGCCTCAACAAGAACGCCAAGAACAAGGAAGGCGCAGTCAAGTTCCTGAAATGGCTGGCGAGCGAAGATGCAGCGCTGACATATGCGCGAAGCGGCGGCTCGCCAGCGCTGGCGCCTGATGTGGTGGCCAAGGTGGCTTCTGAACGCCCCGATCTCGTCAAGCTTGGTGAATTCGCCAGCAAGTATGGCTACGTCATGAATGGTGCCACCTCGGCCAACGCACTCTCCGTATACGAGCTGCAGGCCAAGGAATTCACGGGCTACTGGTCTGGCCAGCAGAGCCTCGAGGATGCGCTTGCCCATACCAAGGCGGGCATGCAGGATCTCTTGAAGAAGTAACCTGATCGGGATGCCGGGTGATCCCCGGCATCCCTCCCATCCGGCGGAGCGAAATGGCTATCGTAACACGTGCCGAAGGCAGGGCTTATTTCTCGCCGCTGATCGGCTTCCTGCTGCTTTTCCTGGGCTTTCCAGCTCTCGTCAATCTGGTCTATTCGGTCTCGACCGTTGGATTCCAGAACCTGCGCAGCCCCGAGTTGACGGGCTTCGGCAACTATCTCGCGGTCGTCCAGGATCGGACGTTCTGGCAGGCTACCTTCTTTTCCTTCCGCTTCGGTATCCTGACCGCCGTCGCCGAATGTTTGATTGGTCTGTTTCTGGCGATCTTCCTCGCACCACTGCTTGCGAAGCGCTCGGCGCTGATGGCGCCGCTGATGCTGCCCTTGATGGTGGCGCCGGCGATGATCGGCCTGATGTACCGGCTCGTGCTGCATGAATTCGCCGGTCCGGTGCCCTACTACCTCTTCATGTGGTTCGGCGACAGTCCCGCCTTCCTCGACGTCAACAACGCCTTCAAAACGCTTGTCGTCGTCGAGACGTTGCAGTGGACACCATTTGCCTTCCTGCTCTTCTACGTCGCCTATTCAGCGATTCCGCTCGATGTCCGTGAGGCGGCATCCCTGGACGGAGCATCCTCGTGGCGTGTGCTGTGGTTGATTGACCTGCCGCTGATGATGCCGACGCTGGTCATCGCCTTCTTCATCCGGTTCATCGATGGTTTCCGGGTGTTTGACAATGTCTACGCCTTGACCGGTAGCGGCGCCGGCGGCTCCACGACTTCGCTTTCCATCTACATCTACCAGGCTTTTTTCAAGGATGGCTCGATTGGCAAGGCGGTGGCAGCTTCCGTCGTGCTCTTCGTGGCGTCGCTTGCGGTCCTTTACGCGCTGAACTGGTTGGCCAGCCGAAGGAGCAAGGCAGCATGATCAATACGCTTCGCTGGATCGTCTTTGCAGTTGCGGCAGTGGCGATGAACTTTCCGATCATCGTCACTCTTGTTACGTCCCTGAAGAGTGCCCGCGAGCTTTCGAGCAATGCCGGCCTCTGGGTCAGCCAGCCAACGCTGGCAAATTATGCCCGTATCCTGACGGAGACCGATCGCTTCAATATTTACGCCTATCTCCTGAACAGCACGATTGCCGCGGTCCTTGGCACCACGCTCGCAATCGTGCTCTGCCTTCCGGCCGCCTACGCTATCGCCCGCAGCGAGGTCGGCAGGCGGGTGATGATGCCACTTGTGATCAACCTGCGTGCTGTGCCTCTGATCATCTTCGCGATACCGCTTTATATGATGTACCAGTGGCTCGGCCTGCTCGACACCCAGCTTGGTCTCGGTCTCATTCTGACGATCGTCAATATCCCGCTCGCCCTCGTCATGCTGGTCAACGCTATCAATGACGTTCCGCTCGAACTCGATGAGGCGGCCCGCATCGACGGCGCGTCCTCATTCCAGGCAATGATCGGCATCATTGCGCCTGTCATCAGGCCAGCGCTCGTGACCGCTTTCATCTTCGGCTTCATCACCGCGTGGAACGAGTTTCTGTTCGGCCTGATGCTGACGACCAACAAGGCAGTGCCAATGACTGTGGGGGCGTCCTTTTTCTTCGCTGCCAGCGGAGGGGGTGTCCAATGGGGTGTGGCCTCCGCGGTGATGGTGCTCGGGGCCCTACCCCCCGCTTTGCTCGGGCTTCTGATGTATCGGCAGATCTCGGGATCGATGACAGCGGGTGCCGTAAAGGGATGATCCGCTTTGCCGCGCCATATCAGTGCGGAAAGAGATAAAACACTAATGACGAGTGTGCTTGGATAAAGGCAGGCACAAGTGCGATCCGTCTGTCGCGCTCACTGGATGGATGCTTGGGGCTTAAACAGCTCAGTCGAGTTTTCAAGCGGACCCTGCGAAAGCAGCTGGAACCACCTTGCACAGGAACGTCCCTTCACGGAACGAGCCCCAAGGGCCGCGTTTGGATGCCGAAGCGCGATTGGTTCGGCGCCTCGCCAGGTGGCGCTCAAATAATAAGCAAATGCCGCAAAGTGCACACAGAAACCCTTAGCTCCAGAATCAGGGGTATTAAAAATCAAATGGTTATGGATTGGCACGGCTCTTGCTTCGAATAAGTTGAGTTGGTGGCTAGGGTTCCGGCGCTTTGAAAGCGTGCTGGTCCGAGAGCCACCACCGACGGGAGAGAAAACCCGTCGGGTGCACGGCGGGAGAAAAGCCCGGGAGACCTCGTAAGCCAAGGGATTGGCGGCGCGATGGTCATTGCCGATCCCTTTTGAAGAAAAGCAAAAGGGGAATTTCAATGCAGACTTTTTCGAAGATCCTTTCCATCACAGCCCTCTCCGCGTCCCTGGCGCTGGGATTTGGCTCCTTTGCCAGGGCCGAGCAAAAGACTGAATTCAAGGTGGCCTGGTCCATCTATGTCGGATGGATGCCCTGGGGCTATGCGGCCGATCATGGCATCGTCAAGAAATGGGCCGACAAATACGGCATCAAGATCCATGTGACGCAGTTCAACGACTACGTGGAGTCGATGAACCAATACACGGCCGGTGCCTTCGATGCCGTGACACTGACCAATATGGATGGGCTCTCCATCCCGGCTGCGGGCGGCGTCGATACGACGGCCGTTATCGTCGGCGACTTCTCGAACGGCAACGATGCGGTCATTTTGAAGGACAAGGCGAGTCTCGCCGATATCAAGGGCCAGAACGTCAACCTCGTCGAGTTCTCCGTCTCGCACTACCTGCTTGCCCGTGCACTCGAAAGCATCAAGCTAACCGAGCGAGACGTGAAGGTCGTCAACACGTCGGACGCCGACATGGTCGCGGCCTACAAGACCGCTGACGTTTCCTCCGTGGTCACCTGGAACCCGCTGGTATCGACGATTCTGGAAGATCCAACGGCGAAGAAGGTCTTCGACAGCTCGCAGGTCCCGGGCGAGATTATCGACCTCATGGTCGCCAATACGGGTGTGCTCAAGGACAATCCGAATTTTGGCAAGGCCCTTACAGGCATCTGGTACGAGACGGCTGCCCTGCTGAAAGCCGATAGCGCCGAGGGCAAGGCAGCCCGCGAGGCAATGGGCGTGGCATCGGGCACCGACCTTGCCGGCTTTGAGGCCCAGCTCGCTGCCACCAAGCTATTCGACAAGGCGGCTGACGCCGTCGAGTTCACCTCTTCGCCGAACCTGCCGAAGACGATGGATCTCGTGCGCAACTTCCTCTTCGAGAAGGGCCTGCTCGGCAATGGTGCGCCCTCTGCCGACGTGATCGGCATCGAAATGCCTGACGGCAAGGTGCTGGGCGACAGCGGCAACGTGAAGCTCCGCTTCACCGAAACCTACATGAAGGCCGCCGTCGAAGGATCGCTCTGATCTCAATGGCGGCGCGCTCAGCCGCGCCGCCTCCCTCATGACAAGCGGAGCATTTCCATGCGCTGGATCAACACGAGGCCGAGCCGGGGCGCGCAGTTTGCGCTGATGGTACTGCCATTCGCGCTGCTCGTTCTCGCCTATGCCTTCGGCTCGGCCGCACGTCTGGCAGAAAACGCCAACGACAAGCTCTTGCCAAGCCTTGCCGGTTTTGCGGATGCGATCAACCGCCTTGCCTTCGTCGCCGATCCGCGCACCGGAGAATTCCTGCTCTGGTCGGATACCGGCGCTAGCCTGATCCGACTGCTCTCCGGCCTCGGCATTTCCACAGCCATCGCGCTCATCATCGGCATGCTGATCGGGATGCTTCCCTATCTGCGGGCGCTGCTCGCCCCGTTCATTGCCGTCATTTCGATGGTGCCGCCACTGGCGCTGCTGCCGATCCTGTTCATCGTCATGGGCCTTGGCGAAACTTCAAAGATAGCCCTGATCGTCATCGGGGTTGCGCCGACGATGATCCGCGACCTGGCGCTCAAGGCGCTGGAACTGCCGCGCGAGCAGATCGTCAAGGCGGAAACGCTGGGTGGTACGTCATGGCAGATTGGCCTGCGTGTGGTTCTGCCGCAGATCTTGCCGCGGCTGATAACCTGCCTGAGACTGCAGCTCGGGCCGGCGTGGCTGTTCCTGATCGCGGCAGAGGCGATCTCGTCTGACTCCGGCCTCGGCTACCGCATCTTCCTCGTCCGCCGCTATTTGTCGATGGACATCATCTTTCCCTATGTCGTCTGGATCACGCTGCTCGCCGTCGTCATGAATGCCCTTCTCGATCGCCTGCGCATCGCCGTCTTCCCTTGGTCGGAACTGGAGAAGCAGGCATGAGCGAGCTCAAGATCGAACGCGTCTGGAAGGAATATGGCGACCAGATCGTGCTTGAGGATGTGTCGTTGACGGTCGAGTCCAGAGCCTTCGTCGCACTGGTCGGTCCTTCGGGCTGCGGCAAGACGACCTTCCTGCGCATGCTGCTTGGCCAGGAGCAGCCGACGAAGGGCCGAATTCTGCTCGATGGCGAGCCCCTGCCCGCCGAGCCGGGACCCGATCGTGGGGTCGTGTTTCAGCGTTATTCTGTCTTTCCGCATCTGACCGTGCTCGGCAACGTTCTGCTCGGCAAGGAGTTTTGCGCCGCGCGATACAAGGCCAGGCTCTTTGGCGCCGCCCGGCGCACTGCCGTAGAGGAGGCACGTCAGTTGATTGCGGACGTCGGCTTATCCAGCTCGGAGGGAAAATATCCAGCGCAGCTTTCGGGCGGCATGCAGCAGCGCCTTGCGCTTGCCCAGGCGTTGATCATGAGGCCGAAGGTGCTGTTGCTTGACGAACCCTTCGGCGCGCTAGATCCCGGCATCCGTGCCGAAATACACACTTTGATGAAGCGGCTCTGGCACGAGACGCAGATGACCGTTGTCATGGTGACCCATGACATGCGCGAAGCCTTCACACTGGCAAGCCGCGTCGTCGCCTTCGAGCGGAGCCGCGACAGGCCCGAGGAGAAGGTGCGCTACGGCGCCACCATCACTAAGGACATTTCAATCTGGCCGCCGCGCCTTGCCGGCCAGTCATCAGTTTTCAGCCCCGACCGGGACGGCCCGGTCGCTTCCCTGGGGCGCCGCCGGGACGACCTGGCACCGTCAGGAGAGATGCAATGATGCATGTGAGACGCTCGCCAGAAGAGATCGCCGCCAACAGGGTGCGCTATGAAGAGCATCAAAAGAAAGGTCTGGAATTCGCGCCGAAGGCCCTGCCCGGTCTAAGTCCTCTACCGGCGCCTGCTATCGACACCGCTGTTGTCATCCACCAGGAAACGGTACCGGGCGGCTGGTACTGGTCGACAAGGCTTATGCGCGGAGAAGCTATCCGCATCGATCAGGCGGAAGGCAATTCTACCGTGGCGCTGGTCGCCTGGAACGCCGCCGATACGAGCGAACGGATCAATCTCGTCGATACCGCAAAGGTCCAATGGACGACCGCGCTCGGCAAGGGGCGCGTGATCTTCTCCGACATGGGCCGCGTTATGTTCTCGATGATAGAGGATAGTTCAGGCGCCCATGACTGCCTGATGGGCGGCTCGACGGCTGCATCCAACGCCGCGAAATATCCGGGCGAGAAAACCCGCAACACGCGTGACAACCTCATCCTCGTGGCGCTCAAGCTTGGCCTCGACCGCCGCGATATTCCGGGCATCCTCAACCTCTTTGCGCCGGTCCGTCTCGCCGAAGAGGGCGGTTTCGGCTGGCAGGGCAAGCGTTCCAACAGCGCTGACTATGTCGAGCTGCGAGCCGAGATGGATATGCTGGTCGGCTTTTCGAACTGCCCGCATCCTCTTGATCCGGATCTGACCTATCAACCAAAGCCGGTTGTTATCACGCGCTACTCGGCAGCAGCCCCGACCACGGACGACCTTTGCCGGACCGCGACTGCTGAGGCCCTGCGCGGCTTCGAAAACAACGCTCTGATGCTGGCGTGAGGAGAAGACGATGTCAGATTTCATCCAGACCTCCGCTATCCGTACCCCTGAGAATGCCGCTGAAGACCATTTCATCGCGGCTGAAGCCCCATGGTCCGGCGTCATTCGCAAGGGCCAGACGATGCGTATCGAGGATAGCTACGGCCAGCAGGCTATCGACACGCTATTTTATCGTGCCGACGATTTCTCGGAGCGCTATTCGAACCAGGATACGATGCGCATGCAAGGTGCCGCCTATGTCGGTATCGGCACGAAAATCATGTCGAACGAAGGCAATGTAATGCTGACCATGACGGCCGACAGCTGCGGCCGCCATGATACCTCGGCAGGAGCGTGCTCCTGCGAGAGCAACACAGTGCGCTTCGGCCACGGGACGAAATACCTGCATGCGTGCCGCGACAACTTCGTTCTCGAAGTTAGCAAGCACGGCATGGGTAAGCGAGATATCGTTCCGAATATCAATTTCTTCATGAACGTACCAATCAAGCCGAATGGCGAGATGACGATCGTAGACGGCATTTCCGCGCCGGGAGACTATGTCGAACTCGTCGCCGAGATGGACGTCCTCTGCGTCATCTCCAATTGCCCGCAGATCAACAACCCTTGCAACGGCTTCGACCCGACGCCGATCCGGGTGCTGATCTGGAACGGCGAGGACTGAGCATGTTCAAGAAAGTTCTGATTGCCAACCGGGGTGAAATTGCCATCCGGGTCATCAAGACGCTGCGACAGATGGGGATCGCCTCGGTCTGCGTCTATTCCGATGCCGACCGCTTCGCCAAGCCCACGACGATGGCCGATGAAGCAGTGCGTCTCGGGCCTGCCGCGGCCAGCGAGAGTTATCTCAACGTCGATGCGGTCATTGCCGCATGCAAGGCGACAGGTGCGGATGCGGTTCATCCTGGCTATGGCTTCCTGTCCGAAAACATCGCCTTTGCCGAGCGCCTTGCCCACGAAGGCATAGCCTTCATCGGCCCACGGCCCGAACATCTCTCGGCCTTCGGACTGAAGCATACAGCGCGCGAGCTTGCCCAAGCCAGCGGGGTCCCTCTCTTGCCGGGAACCGGTCTCCTTTCGAGCAGCGATGAGGCGCTCCTGGCTGCCGAGACGATTGGCTATCCCGTGATGCTGAAAAGCACGGCAGGTGGTGGAGGCATCGGCATGCAGCTTTGCGCCGATCCGCAAACACTGAAGGCATGCTTCGAAAGCGTGCAGCGCACGGCGCGGGCGAGCTTCGGCGACGCACGTGTTTACATCGAACGGTTTGTCGCTGAGGCCAGGCATGTCGAAGTGCAGATCTTCGGAGATGGCAAAGGCAAGGTGGTTGCGCTTGGCGAACGGGACTGCTCGTTGCAGCGACGAAACCAGAAGGTGGTGGAGGAGACCCCTGCTCCTGGCCTTTCGGCAACGACACGTTCCCGTCTGCACAAGGCCGCCATCGATCTCGGCACGGCTGTCTGTTACGAGTCAGCCGGGACAGTTGAATTCATCTACGATCCTGTTCGCGCGGAGTTCTATTTCCTCGAAGTGAACACGCGTCTGCAGGTCGAGCATCCGGTCACCGAAGCCGTCTTTGGCATTGATCTCGTCGAATGGATGATCCGCCAGGCTGCGGGCGAGACCGTGCTTTCGGGCGCAGAAGCCCTGCAGCCAGAGGGCGCTGCGATCGAAGTACGTCTCTATGCCGAGATGCCCCATGCCGAATTCCGTCCGAGCGCCGGTCTTCTGACTGAAGTCGTGTTTCCCGAAGATGCGCGTATCGACAGCTGGATCGAGACCGGAACGGAAGTCACACCATTCTACGATCCGATGCTTGCCAAGGTGATTGTGTCCGCCGCGGATCGAGAAACGGCAATCGAAAAGCTGAAGGTCGCACTTTCGAATACGTCCATATCTGGCATTGAGACGAACCTCGATTATCTTCGCGCCATCGCCGGGTCCGACCTTATGGCGAGCGGCAAGGTTGCGACGACGGCGCTTCGGGATTTTTCATTCGTGCCTGACGTGATCGAAGTGATTGCGCCCGGAGCGCAGTCGAGCATACAGGAATTACCAGGCCGCCTCGGGCTCTGGCATGTCGGTGTGCCGCCAAGCGGCCCGATGGACGAGCGCTCCTTCCGGCATGCCAATCGGTTGGTCGGTAATGGCGATATGGTTGCGGGGCTGGAGCTGACCGTCTCCGGTCCGGTCCTGAAGTTTTACACCGACACCATTGTCGCGCTCGCCGGCGCGAAAATGGCGATCAGCGTTGATGGCGTGCCTGTGGAGCATAACCGGGCTTTGACCATCCGCGCCGGCCAGATCCTGCAGATTGGCAGCATCGACGGTCCAGGACAGCGGGCTTATCTTGCCGTTGCAGGCGGGTTTGCCGCCCCCTTGGTGCTCGGTTCTCGTGCCACTTTCGGCCTCGGCCAGTTCGGCGGCAACGCCACGGGGACGCTGAAAACAGGTGATGTCCTTCATCTGGCCCGGCAGGCAACTGCCGCGCCTTGTGAGCCGGTGACCGAGCCGGCGGAACTGACGCGGGAATGGGATGTCGGGGTTGTCTATGGCCCTCACGGCGCCCCTGATTTTTTTGAGGATGGCGATATCGATGCGCTGTTTTCGACCAGCTATGAGGTGCATTTCAACAGTGCCCGTACCGGCGTGCGCCTGATCGGCCCCGCGCCGAAATGGGCGCGCAGCGATGGCGGCGAAGCCGGCCTTCACCCCTCCAACCTGCATGACAACGCCTATGCGATCGGTGCGATCGACTTCACGGGTGACATGCCCATTATCCTCGGGCCGGACGGGCCGAGCCTCGGCGGCTTTGTCTGCCCGGCTGTGATTGCCCGCGACGAGCAGTGGAAAATGGGGCAGTTCAAACCGGGCGACCGGATCCGCTTCCATCCACTTGCGCGGCCAGATGATCCGCTTGCCGGCCCGGCCATTAAACGGACCTTGGAAGAGGCTGGTTCGCCGATCGTTGGCAAATGCGACGACGGGCCGGTTTCTGTCGTCTACCGCCGGCAGGGCGACGACAACCTGCTGGTCGAGTACGGGCCGATGACACTCGACATCGCACTTAGGCTGAGGGTTCATCTGTTGATGCAGGCGGTATCTGAAGCGCGTCTGCCCGGCATTATCGACCTGACACCCGGTATCCGTTCTCTGCAGATCCACTACGACGGCAGGGCTCTGACCCGCAGGCGCCTACTTGGCCTGTTGCAGGAGATTGAAGCGAGCCTGCCGGGGGCGCAGGACGTCAAGGTGCCAAGCCGCATCGTGCATCTTCCGCTCTCCTGGAACGATCCGGATGCAGAGCTTGCCATGCGAAAATATCAGGAGCTCGTGCGGCCGAATGCGCCCTGGTGCCCTGACAACATTGAGTTCATTCGACGCATCAATGGTCTTGCCGACGAACAGGCGGTACGCAACATCGTCTTCGACGCCAGCTATCTCGTCCTTGGGCTCGGTGACGTCTATCTTGGCGCGCCAGTTGCCACCCCGATCGACCCGCGCCACAGGTTGGTGACTACGAAGTACAATCCGGCCCGTACGTGGACGCCGGAAAACGCCGTCGGCATCGGCGGGGCCTATATGTGTATCTACGGCATGGAAGGCCCGGGCGGCTACCAGCTCTTTGGCCGCACCATCCAGGTCTGGAACACCTGGCGGCAGACGTCGGTTTTCAAAAAGGACAGGCCATGGCTGCTCGATTTCTTCGACCAGATCCGCTTTTTCCCTGTCAGTCATCAAGAACTGGCAGAAGCCCGTAGCGCCTTCCCTCACGGCGGCTATCCGGTCAGGATCGAGGAAACGGAATTCTCCTACGCTGCCTACGAGAAAGAGCTGCGGGCGAACGCCGATTCGATCGCGGGCTTCAAGGCAAACCAGCAGGCGGCCTTCAATGCCGAGCGCCAGCGCTGGAAGGACGCAGGGCTCGACAGTTTCGTTGCGGACGAAGGTGCCAGTGAAAGCCTCGACGGTGACATACCCGAAGACTGCTTCGGCGTCGCCAGCGCCGTCCCTGGCAACATCTGGAAACTTCTCGTCGAGCCGGGCTCGACGGTCGCAGCCGGCGATACGCTTGCCATCATCGAATCCATGAAAATGGAAATCAACGTCACCGCACATGCAGCCGGTCGCGTCCGCGACCTGCGCGCCGGACCGGGCCGCAACGTCAAGGCGGGCGATGTCATTGTTGTACTGGAGGAATACTGACCCATGCTGCCAACCATTCTTGATCTGACGAGTCTTCGCGCAGCCTATGAGCAAGGCATAAGCCCGCTCGATGTCATCGAGACGGTCATTGCCCGACGCGCAGCATCCAACGATCCTGCCATCTTCATCACGCCGACCGCGGACGATGCGATGCGTACCGAAGCACGCGCGCTGCTTGAGCGTGCACCGGTGCCAAACAGCCTGCCGCTCTGGGGCATTCCATTTGCTGTGAAGGACAATATCGACGTTGCGGGCCTGCCGACGACGGCGGCCTGCCCTGCTTTTTCCTATCAGCCTGAACGCGACGCGACAGTCGTCGCAAGGCTGCGGGAGGCAGGTGCAATCGTGATCGGCAAGACCAATCTCGACCAGTTTGCGACAGGCCTGAACGGTACGCGATCGCCGCATGGGGCGCCACGCTCTGTTTTCGACAAGGACTATGTGTCCGGGGGGTCGAGCTCCGGCTCGGCGGTTGTGGTTGCTTCGGGCCTGGCAAGCTTTGCGCTCGGCACTGACACAGCTGGCTCCGGACGTGTGCCGGCCGCTTCAACAATCTCGTTGGAATAAAGCCGACACCGGGGCTGGTCCCGAATGTCGGCGTCGTGCCGGCCTGCCGCAGTGTCGACGTCGTTACTGTCTTTACGCCAACGGTCGGCGACGGTGTAGCGATCCGGAAGGTAATGGAGGGCCATGATGCGGCAGATCCGTTCTCGCGCAAGGCGGTTCCCGCCAATCTGCCCGTTTCGGGCTTGCGTATTGGCGTGCTCGGCGGACCCGAACGCGAGTTCTTCGGCAACAGACAGGTCGAGGCTCTCTATGATGCGGCAATCGAAAGGGCACGTGCACTCGGCGCGACAATCGTCCCCTTCGACTACGCACCATTCCGGGAGGCTGCCGAGCTGCTCTACAATGGACCTTGGGTCGCCGAACGGTTGGCGGCGGTAAGGGATTTTCTAGGGACAAACGCTTCGGACTTCGACCCGACCGTTCGCACCATCATCGAGGGTGCCAGAGCTTATGACGCGGTCGATGCCTTTCGTGGCAAGTATAAGCTGGAGGCACTTCGACAGACGATCAGAGAGGTGTGGGAGAAGGTTGATATCCTGATGTTGCCGACCTCCCCGACCATTTACACGGTTGAGGAGCTGGTAGCGGATCCGATCGTCAAGAACGGCCATTTCGGTCGGTACACCAACTTCGTCAATCTGCTGGACTATGCGGCGATAGCCATCCCGGCCGGCTTCGACACCGACGGACATCTGCCTGCTGGAGTGACGTTGGTGGGACCTGCCTTCACCGACGATGCCCTCGCCCCTTTCGCGGACGCCATGCACCGCAACTTGAATGCCGGGATGGGTATGGATCGCTGGGCTGTTATCCCCGAGGCAAGCCGGGTGCCCCAGGGCGATGACGGTCTGGTGCCGATCGTCGTGGTCGGCGCGCACCTCACTGGGATGCCCCTAAACCACGAGCTGACCCGTCCAGGAGGCAAACACGTCAAATCCTGCCGTACGGCACCGGATTACCGCCTGTTCGTTTTGCCCGATACCACACCGCCGAAGCCCGGTCTGATCCGGGAACCGGGCTTTGCCGGCAAGGGACTTGAAGTAGAAGTCTGGAATGTGACGCCAGAGGCTTTTGGCCGCTTTGTGCAGAATATCCCGGCTCCGCTCGGCATTGGAAAGGTAACGCTCGATGACGGCTCACAAGCGTCCGGATTTCTATGCGAAGCTCATGCCGTCAGGGCGGCGCGGGAGATAACGGAGTTCGGAGGGTGGAAAGCCTTCATCGCAGACCAGAGGATGGGAAAATGAAAGAGAACACGAAGCGTTATCTGAAGAAAATCCTGTTGGCCCTTCTGGCTGGCCTCGAGGCTAGAATTGCACTGCGACGGTTTGGTCGCGGAATTTGGTAGGCGATCGAAGGTAGCGACGATCGCCCTTAACTCCACTTGAAAGAAGCATGGCTTCGAAGGGGACGGTGGATCGTACCATCTTGGCATGATCAGTTCCGCCCGCGGAACTGATCAGCTTCGACCCTGCTAAAGACGGCACGGCGTCACACCTTTACTTCGATGAAGTCGATCGGTCCGCCTGGTAGATCATCATCAAAGACAGCGCACGACAGTCTTCCGTCGAATACGCATGCACTATCTACGTTCGTTCGGTTGCCGATCGTTTTGGGATTGGACGGTGAAGGCGTGTGACCGTGGACAAGGTGCTTGCCCCAAAACTCGTCGGAATCTGCGGCCGTAAAGCGGGTCCACAGCAGATCCTCTGGCGTCTGATCCTCGAAATAGACGCCTTCCTTAACGCCCGCGTGCACGAAGATGCGATGTTCGTCATGATGGATCAGAGGTAAGGAGCTCGCCCATTTGAGATGCGTTGTCGGAATGAAGCCGCCGTATGACCTGAGAGTTTCGGTCCCTCCATTGGCAAGCCACCAACCTTCGTCGTAGGAGCCGTCTTGGGCGCCCACCATCATATCCTCGTGATTTCCCTTCAAAGCGATCCACTTCCAGCTCAATGAACTTGGACCGGCCATCAACGTGTCAACGACGCCCTGGCTGTGTGGTCCACGGTCCACGTAGTCACCGAGAAAGATGACACTCCCTGAGCCAAAGGAATCAATACGACGGAGCATCATCTGGAGTTGCGCGAGGCATCCATGCACGTCACCAACTGCGAAAGTAAGGCTCATGCTTCGTTCCTTTCACACATGACGTTTGCCCTTCCTGAGGATGGGCTGATGGTCCGGAGATAGGGTATGTGCCCGTGTTGTCGCTGCCAATTTATCACGTCTGAAGTAGTTACCCATTGCTGAAGCTAGCGATTTTATGTCGACGAGATCTGCCGGAGCGGAGGGTGATCACGGAATTGTGATATTTACCGCCAAGGGTTGTCGAAACCACTTAAAGTCAGGCGATGCGGGCAAGGGCATAGTGGTCCAAAAGAGCTGCACGATGCACAAAAAAGACAGCTTTAGGTGGACATTCGACGCTGCAAATTTAAAAAGGGCGCATCGCTGCGGTGTGATCCGCATCCATCAACTGTTTTCCATCCTTGATCGCTGCAAGCAATTTATGGCGCGGCCAGATCCCTGGAATTTTAAGCAAGGAGAATGCCCGAGCTGCCGAGCCGGGCCCACGAATGGATGATTTTAAAAACTGAAAATGACGCGCCGGCACAATCGGCTTCGACCAAAATCAGTCTCAAGAATGTCTACAAAGTCTTTGGCGAGCGTCCGGAACGGGCGATGGAGATGATCCGGGCCGGAAAGACCAAATCCGAAATCCACACCAAGCATAAGTGCTCCGTTGGCGTCAACAACGCCAGCTTTGACATCAGGACCGGCGAGATCTTCGTGATCATGGGCCTTTCTGGCTCAGGAAAATCCACCCTGCTACGCCTTCTCAATCGACTGATTGAGCCAACCTCGGGGTCGATCGAGATCGATGGCAAGAATATCACGACCATGTCTCGGCGCGAGCTCATCGACCTGCGCCGCAAGGACATCAGCATGGTCTTTCAGTCCTTTGCGCTCCTGCCCAACCGCAATGTGCTCAACAACGCTGCCTTCGGCCTTGAAGTTTCCGGTATCGGCGAGGCAGAGCGCAAGGAGAAGGCGCTTGCGGCATTGAAGGCCGTTGGCCTCGACACCTATGCCGACAGCCGCCCGGATGAGCTGTCCGGCGGAATGAAGCAGCGTGTTGGCCTTGCCCGCGCGCTCGCCAGCGAACCAACTGTCCTTTTGATGGATGAGGCTTTTTCCGCCCTCGATCCGTTGATCCGCACGGAAATGCAAGACGAGCTCGTCCGCCTGCAGGCTGAGCACAGCCGCACGATCGTCTTTGTCAGCCACGATCTCGACGAGGCCATGCGGATCGGCGACCGCATTTGTATCATGCAGAACGGTCATGTCGTCCAGGTCGGCACGCCAGACGAGATCGTCATGAGCCCGGCAAATGACTACGTTCGGTCCTTTTTCCGCAACGTCGACGTATCGCAGGTCTTCAGGGCCGGCGATGTTGCCCGCAAGACGCAGGTGACGATCATCGAGCGTCAGGGTGTTTCTGCAGCGGCAGCATTAGAGCGCATGAAGAACTATGACCGCGAATACGCCATCGTTATTGGGCGCGACAAGACCTATCAAGGCGTGGTTAGCCAGACCTCGCTTATCGAGAAGTTGCGTGCCAACTCCAACGATCCTTATCGCGGAGCTTTCCTCTCCGAGATCGAGCCGATCCCGGCTGACGAACCGTTGTCGAACGTGCTCGGCAAAGTCGCAGCCAGTCCTTGGCCTGTGCCTGTCGTCGACGACGGCAAGCACTATCTCGGCTCTATCAGCAAAACGACGTTGCTCGAAACGCTCGACCGCGCAAGCTGATTTCTCCCCTAACCGGCCAACCACCGGAGACAGATATGAATTTCGATATTGGTGACGGCATCGACGCCGCCGTCAACTACATTCTGGACAATTTTTCGCCCAGCCTCGACCTCATAGCCGGAACAATCGGCTTCGTGACGGGTACGATCCAGAATGCTCTCATTGCCATTCCAATGCCCGTCGGCATCGCGATCTTCGTCGTCCTCTCCCTTTGGCGTGTCGGCATTGGCTTTGGTGTTTTGACCGGGGCAGCGCTGTGGCTCGTCAACCACATGGGTTTGTGGGATGCGATGATGGAAACGCTTTCGCTTGTCATCGCCTCGACGCTGTTGGCGCTGATCGTTGGCCTGCCGCTTGGGATTGGGATGGCGCGCAAGGATTCGGTGGCTGCAACCGTACGCCCCGTTCTCGACCTGATGCAAACGATGCCTGCCTTCGTCTATCTCATCCCGGCCGCAATGTTCTTCGGGCTTGGTTCGGTTCCAGGTGCAATTGCCACCGTGATCTTTTCGATGCCGCCAGTTGTAAGGCTGACCAATCTCGGCATCCGTCAGGTAGATGCCGAGTTCATCGAGGCGGGTAACGCCTTTGGGTGCACCTCGATGCAGTTGTTGTTCAAGGTGCAACTTCCAAACGCCTTGCCGTCGATCATGGCCGGGATCAACCAGACGATTATGCTGTCGCTATCGATGGTGGTCATTGCTTCCATGATTGGAGCTGGCGGTATCGGCAACACGGTGCTGACGGGCATTCAGCGGCTCGATGTCGGCACCGGTTTTGAGGGCGGTCTCGCCGTCGTCATTCTCGCTGTCATCCTTGATCGCATCACCCAAAGCTTGGGAAAGCCCCGCGCCGCCTTCTGGCAAGTGCTGTTCAAGAAGAACGAGCGCGAGACCCTGGAAGCGGTCACTGCCTAAGCCTTCTGCGCGCGAATCATGCGGGTCCTGAACCCGTGATCACGAAAACCTCCCCGAAGGAGAGAATATGTTCAAAACCCTTGCAACCCTTGGCCTGGCTACAGCCATCTTTGGCGGCACCTTCACGACGTTGATGGCTGAGGACACGAAGCCCATTAAGCTTGGTTGGGCCGCCTGGTCCGATGCTGAATTCGTGACCAAGCTAGCAGCCAAGTTGATCAAGGACGAGCTTGGCACTGAGGTCGAACTGGTTCAGTCGGATGTGGCTCCACTTTACCAGGGTGTCAGTCGCGGTAATCTCGACGCGATGATGATGGCCTGGTTGCCGCAGACCCATGCCGAGTACTATGCCAAGGTTAAAGACCGCGTGGAGCCGCTGGGCACTGTTTACGACGGCGCAAAGCTCGGCTGGATTGTCCCGGACTATATTCCGGAAAGCGAGGTCGCCTCGATCGAAGACCTGAAGAAGCCAGACGTGCAGAAAAAGCTGTCCGGAACTGTTCAAGGCATTGATCCAGGTGCAGGCCTGACGCGTCTTTCAGAAAAGGCGCTCACGGATTACGGCCTCGATGGTTATAAGCTCCAGACTTCGAGCGAGGCCGGAATGCTGACCACTGTCGATCGAGCCGTGCGCAGTGAGAAGTGGTTTGTCGCAACCTCGTGGAGCCCCCACTGGATGTTTGGCAAGTACAAGCTGCGCTACATCGCCGATCCAAAAAAATCGCTCGGCGAAGCCGAACACGTGGAGGTGCTCGCCCGGAGGGACTTCAAGTCTGACAATCCAAAGGTTGCCGGTTTCCTGTCGCGCATGAAGCTGCCGATTTCCGACCTCGAGGCGGCGATGTTCAATGCACAGCAAACCTCATACGACGAGGCAGTGACAAAATACATCAAGGACCACCCTGATCAGATCAAGGCATGGCTCGGCGAACAGAGCTAGGGGGCCGAAAGGCTTCGGCTTTCGAATGAGCGAAGCCGAAGCTCTGACGAGACAGGAGGTTTTCATGTTTTGCGATTACCCGGATAGGGACGTTCCCGCCGACGACACACTGGGCGGAAGGATTTCTCTGGCACGCGATGCTCGCAAGCTTTCGGTATATAGCGCCGCTGGCATCCTTTGCGTTCCGCCCGAGACGTGGTCGGCCTGGGAAAACGATCGCGCAGAACCTCCGGCGGATCGGCTGAAGGTCATGGCAAGGACACTTGATGTCAGCCTTTGGTGGCTGTTGAGCGGCAGGGGTGCTGGTCCGGCCTGGCCGACAGACGATGCTGCGTAACTGCGCAGTCAACTGAGACGAAGAAAATCAGGAGAATGACAAGATGGACAGCAAGACCTTGGCCAAAGAGCTGACGCGCTACATCCCCTGCCCCATAGAGGTCGAAAGCTCGAGCATGCAGACTGTCTTTGAGGAGATGGGCTGGAGGATTGCCGAGAACTTTTCTGCAATCGAGGAGCGCGACAAGGTTTTCGACCTGATCGAGTTCGGTATGCGCAACGGCGATCGACGCCTAAGGAATGTTGTTTCGACCGGCCTCATCGAGGCAATGATCTCCCGCACTGGCGCCCAGCCCGCACGCTGGCGCCAGATCTCGTCTCATCTTGGGGCACTGTCGGCAGCCTATGCCCACGGCTAGCCCCCGCTCTTCTGGCCGGTCGGCGGGAGAGCTATGAAGCGACCTTCCCGTTGGAGGGGTGGCGGCCGTCTCAGGCAGCTCATCGTCTCCGACATAGCGACAGAGCCTCTTGCTCAGGTTGCCTTCGGAGACGTGGTCATTCCGAGGGCTATCTCAGCGAGCTCCTGGGTCGTGTTGATCAACTGATCCGCGCCAGCGCTCTCCAATTCGTCTCTTGTTCCATAGCCCCAAAGCACGCCTATCGCGCGAACTGAGTTCGCATGCGCGCCGGCAATATCGTATCGACGGTCCCCGACCATGACGCAGCGATCGGGATGGAGCTCATTCACCCTAATGATGTGGGCGATCAGTTCCGGCTTGTGGTCGATATCGCCGGCTGGCGTCGATCCATAAATGCCGGTGAACAGCGAATCTAAACCTTTGTTCGCAAGGATCCTGCGCGCAAATGTCTCCCGCTTCGACGTGGCAAGGTACAGATTGGCCGACTGACTCATCGCCCCGAGAGCCTCCTCAATTCCGTCGTAAACTTCGCTGAGCAGGAGACCTCTTGCTCCGTAGTCCTGCCGATAGGCATCAACAGCTTCCGCGACGCGATCGTCGCCAAACTGTTGAAGGAGGTACCGCATGACGTCTTCGATCGGTGGGCCGATGATCGAGGCTATATCCATTCTCGGATCAGTGTCGTGCCCAAGTGAACGAAGTGCCGCCCGGCAGCTCGACAAAATCCCAGGCTCTGACGCAATCAGCGTCCCATCGAGGTCAAGTAGAATGGCGGACTGTGCAGCTGACATGTGGCGGCCCTCGTTGACTGACTTCATCGGCAATAGCCGACACAATGGTAAAACACACGCGCGGATTTTTTTCGCTCTTGCAGTCGGAGCGGATGGCCGGCTCAAACCAGTCGTCATTCCCTTTGCACCACCCCGCATCTGAAGCTTGGTACGACGCAGTCTATTGCTATCGTGCCCGCGGGCTCGCTTATCCACAGTCCGATCGTATCATTTCGGGACAGGCAACTCTCTGGTGGCAATTGGATTTCTTCGACGCGGCAAATCTCGTTTGTTGGTTGGTAACCTCGAGACTTGGCGGCGGGAGCATACGAGGACCAAATCACCTATTTTCTGCCTCGCTTCAATGAATGAAGAGGTGATGAAACATGTTGAATCCTGGCCGCGTTGCCAAAAGTATGGCTACGGATCAGTCCATTGGCGACGAGGAGATCCTTATCGCCATAGAACACTTGAATGGCGCAATCCGGGCATCCGCCGATGCCGGTAGTTCTCCATCCCAAGACGTACTTCGCGTCAAGCGCATCCTCGAAGAGGTAGCAACACAACGAAACTTGGCGAAGTAGCACTCGCAATCGAGCCTGCCGTGCATTGGGACCAGGCGGTGGTGCGTTGATATACGGGAGAGTGGAACCTTTCCCCTAATTGGGGGTTATTGTTATAGCGACGCACGAAAACTGTGCCGCTAAGTGACTGTAATCCCATACGACAGTCAACTAGGCCCGGAGCTGCACCTAGCAGCACCGGGCTTAATCGTTGCGAGAGGGCACATTGTCATGTCTGCCTTACACCTCCGCCCAGACCTTCCCCCATTCATCCAGGATGAAAATGGCCACATACCTATGGCCGATGACACTGCGAATTGGCTCGTAATCGTGACCAGGGAAGCCATGGAGGCGGTGGCGTCACCCCCCGATGCCACTCAAAGGAGACTGCTGGAACACATGACGACATTCGGTTCGGTTGCGACCTACAAACTGGAGCATGGTCGCGCTGGAAAGGAAGAAACGATCTGGATCCTAAAGGAGGATGTCGCCGAATGGCGAAGGAGCCAGTCCGACCACTAGCAGCCTGTCCGGGCAGTGGATCATATGATTTGCGCGAACCTGCAACTCAAACGCATCCGGGATCCTAAGAAGAAATTGGGCAGCAGCGATCGCCTTGTCGTGTGCGGCGGACTGGTTACGCGGCCGAGCGGCCGCAAACCGCCGATTGCTTGCGAACGCCTGATGGCACAGGACCTGCACCTTCTGTGCATCAAACATGCGGCATTGCCGTCATTCGTCCCAAATGGTCGAAGCTGCAGTCTGGGATCCCCTTGGTGATCAATCTGCGATGTATTTAATATGTGATAGCGGTTAATGTCCGGACCCGTAACCATTTTGGTTGAACGATCGTCCGGGGCTTCGTCCGTGCTTTCCTATTCCTTTGGTCCATATGTGCTAGTTCCGGATCGGCAATCGCTGACGCGCGGTCAGGCGACCGTTCGTATCGGTAGCCGCGCGCTGGAAATTCTGGCGGCGTTGATCGAGCGTCCTGGCGAACTAGTGGGTAAGGCAGAGTTGGTGTCGCGTGCCTGGCCGGATACCTTCGTCGAGGAGAGCAATCTCAAGGTGAATGTTGCAGCGCTTCGTCGGGTGCTTGGTGATGCTCCGGACGGTATGCAATACATAGCGACTGTCAGCGGCCGGGGCTATCGCTTCGTATTTCCCGTACGCATTTCGGAGCGGAGTGGCGCCGTTGTCACGGCGAAGTCGCAAGGTGCCCGCACGAACAACCTGCCGGTTTCAACGACCCGTTTGGTGGGACGAGGCGAGGCTATCGATGCAGTCCAGTGTGTCCTGGAGACATCGCGCCTTTTGACGATCGTTGGCCCGGGTGGCGTCGGCAAGACGAGGTTGGCTCTCGCAATCGCTGATCGACTGAAAGAAGCTTACGAGCATGGCGTCTGGTTCGTTGATCTGGCGACTGTGAACGATGCGGCTCTCGTGCCGACTTCAATTGTCACGACAATGGGATTGAGGGTCCACTCGGCGAATATTACAGGTGCAATAGCCGCCTTTGCGGCCGATCGGGAGTTCATCCTTGTCCTCGACAATTGTGAGCATGTAATCGAGGCGGTGGCGGCGTGCGTAGACGCTTTGTTGGCGGCAGGCGCAAGGCTACGAATTCTTGCGACGAGCCGTGAACCAATACGTGTACGCGGCGAACAGATCTATCGCCTGCCGCCGCTCGAAACACCGCCGGACGTGTCCGAGCTTACCGCCGCCAGCGCCTTGACGTTCCCAGCAGTCGAGCTCTTCGTCGAGCGGGCAGCGGCAAGTCGCGGCAAGTTCGAGCTCAACGACGCAAACGCGTCAATCGTGGCCGAGATCTGCCGCAGGCTCGACGGACTGGCGCTTGCGATCGAGCTCGCCGCGCCTTGTCTGGATGCGTTCAGCACACGCGAACTTCTCAACATTCTATCCGATCAATCTCATGTTTTGAGTGATAGGCGTTGCCGGGACCCTCGACACCACACATTAGATGCGACGCTGGACTGGAGTTATGGTCTGCTGGCCGAGCCTGAGCGCGTTCTCTTGCAACGCGTCTCGGTTTTTGCCGGCGCCTTCAGTCTCGAATCTGCTTGTGCAGTTGCTGTCGACAAGGGGCGTGCCCGCTCCGAATGCATGCACGCTGTTGCGAGCCTCGTTGCGAAATCGCTTGTCTCGACAGAGAGAGGTGAGCATGGAACGCACTATCGATTGCTCGATACGACGCGCCGATATGCGCTGCAGAAACTCGTCGAAAGCGGAGAAAGTGACAGTCTTCGCCAACGCCACGCGGAGCATCTCCTCGAACTCGCCAAACGCGCTGAGGCAGAATGGAAAATTCGACCGACAGCCCACTGGCTCGCCGAGTACGGGCGAAAGATGGATGATGTCCGCAGCGCATTGGCGTGGGCGCTCGCCGGGGACCGGAACGCTGCCATCGGCGTAGCGCTCACGGTAGCTGCTCTTCCCTTTTGGGAGCATCTATCGCTCGTTGAGGAATGCCGAGCGGGTGTCGAAATCGCTCTCGCCGAATCCTTTGCTAGCTTCCGCAATGCTGGCGACGAAATGAAACTGCAGTTTGCCTACGGCACGGCACTACTTCATACCCGCGGGCCGCTTCCGGAGGTAAAGGAAGCCTGGACCACAGCGCTCGGCTGCGCCGAGGCACTCCATGACACCGACTATAGGCTCAGATGTCTTTGGGGCTTGTGCGACTACTTCACATGGACGGGGGACCATCGCTCGGCCTTGGAAATGGCGCAAAAGCTCCGAAAGCTGGCAACTGATCGTGGAGACGTCGATGCGCGCAACAATGTCGACAGACAAGTGGGAACCGCTCTGCGCTACCTGGGCGATCTTGCTGATGCGCGCCATCACCTTGAACGCATGATAGCCCGATACATTCCTCCCGTGGCTCGCTCGGACATCGCCCGGTTTCAATTAGACCCGAGATCTGCAGCGCGGGGCACTCTTGCGAACGTGACCTGGCTGCAAGGACATCCGGACAAAGCGGTTGCGATGGCGCAACGTCAATTGGAGGAGGCGCGGGCCGCGCAACACGCCCTCGCGCTCTGCAATGCTGTTGTCCACACGACCTGCCCCATCGCGCTGCTGACAGGCGACCTTGCCACCGCGGAACGCCTTATTGTCGGTATCGAAGCGCATGTTGCTGAACATGCGATGACAGTTTGGAGCGCCATGAGCCGCTGCCTGCGCGCGGAGTGGCTCATGCAGAGCGGTGATGCATCCGGACTGGCAATGTTGCGAGGCGCGATTGATGAGCTTCTTGCTGTCCATTTCCGCATGCGGTGCCCCTTCTATATCGGTGTTTATGCTGCGGGTCTCGGCGACCATGGAGACGTTGATGCCGGCAGAATGGCAATCGACGAGGCAATTGCCCTTTCGGCATCGACGGGTGAAATCTGGTGCATGCCTGAGCTGTTGCGCATAAAGGCGGATTTGTTGGCCATGGAGAGCGTCAACGGGACGGCGCAGGCAACCGAGGCGCTTTATGTCCAAGCGCTCGATCTGGCGCGCCGGCAGGGTGCACTGTCATGGGAGCTGCGCGCCGCTACGGCATTGTCCGAGCATTGGCTTCGGGCGGATCAGGGCGGAATGGCTGCCAAAGTTCTGGCGCCGGTTTACGGGCGGTTCAACGACGGATTCGCTACCCGCGATCTACTGAAGGCACGCAAGCTTCTCGATCTTCTGGGAGAGCTTGGCGAGAGGCGCGCCGTGGCCCGACCCGACGCCAGGCGTGGCAGGCCTACGCATCCTTAGTCGCGTGCTGTAAGTGTTCGCGTACGTCGATCGAGCATCAGCAGTACTGGAGCAATCACCGCAATTACAGCAAACAGGGTGAAGGCCTGAAGGTAGTGGGCACCGTCGCCGGCTATGATGTGTAGCGAGGCCGGTCCAAGGCCGGCACCAAACGTCAAAGCCATGTAGTTGACACCGAAGAGCTTGCCGAAGCTTCGCATTCCGAAGCGTTTTGCCAGAAGATAACCGATAGCATCACCCTCCGCTCCGGTGGCAAGGCCAAAGAAAACGGCGCTGACATAAACAAGGACCAGGTTCTCGGAATTCAATAATATGAGATGACCAACAGCGGGCGACATAAAGGCCAGACTGGTCAATGGAACCGGGGGCAGCCTGTCGAGCAATGCGCCGAAGCCGAGACGCATGGCGATGAAGGCGAGACCTACAAGACTCATGACAAAGGCCGCGTTCGCCGGATCGGCGCCACGATCCGCCAGTACGACAGGGAGTGAAATGGAACCGGCCGCTGCAGCGAAGTAGTTGAGAAAGAAGGCGCCGAGCATCAACCAGAAGCTCGCTGTCTCCGCCGCCTGGCGAACCGTGTGGCCCTCACCGCCCGAGCCATCCGGCTCCCGGCGTGCGGGTGGATCGCGAATGACAAAGAGCGCGACGGGAAGTGTTACTGCCATTGACATCAGACCCGCGGCGACGAATGCAACGCGCCAGCCCAATTCGGAAATCAGGAATGCGAGGAAGGGAGGAACGGTCGCAATCCCAAGCCCGACAAAGGCTAGCATCGCACCCAATGCGAGGCCGCGTCTGGTGGAGAACCATCCGACGACCACATAGGTGTAGGGTACGCCGGTCTGTGCCGCGCCCATGAGGCTCGCCACGACGACCGCCACGATGAACGTCGCCAAGCTCTGCGGCACAGTCCCGACACCGACAAGGCCAATGGCCATTGACACGGATGACACGACAAGCACCCGGCGTGGACCAAATCGATCTGTCAGGGCCCCGACTACAGGCGACATCAGACCATTTACGATGGCAATCGGTGCGACCACGGCGGCCACGACGGTCCGATCCCAATGAGTATCCGCGGTGATTGGTACAATGAAAACGCTGAAGCCATAGATCAGAATGATCCCGATGCTGAAATACATCCCCGCGCCTGAACCAAGCACGATCGCAATCCGCCTGGTACGCCCCGCCGTCGTGTCCATATCCAGAGTGTGCCCTTGTTGGCGGGTTGTCGGAGGCCGCACTCCGATCTCAGGAAGAGTGGTGACGGATCGCGGATAGCTTCACCAAATTTCCCTTATCTTAACCAGCCTCGCAAGCGCAGCCGCGTTAGAATTTGCGTATTCACCTCGCGAACAACAGGAGGCAATGATGTCGCACGAGCAAAGGACCTCTCTTCAACCGAACGACCCTGAGCGCCGCGCCGTTCTTTGCGCCGCGGGAGGCGTTGCTCTCGGCGGAATTGCCGCCGCACTGATCGGCAATGCGACTGCGTCCGCCGAGGAAAGGCCACTAGCAACACGCGCTCCGGGATCGCTCGGCGCCCGTCTCCAGGGCGTACAGCACTTCGGCCTGACGGTGCAGAACATGGAACGCGCCTATGAGTTCTACACGGCGGTGCTCGGCGGAACCGAAGTCTTCCGTCACGGCGATTTTCAAGGCGATGCCGTGCAGAACACGCTGCTTGCCGACCAGGAAATCCTTGCCAACCAACTTGGCGTAAATCCGCGCACGATCGGCGTTCCTGATCTTAGAGGCGGCTCTCAACGCCTCGACGTGCGGTTCATCCAGTTCGACAACGTTGTCATCGAGCTGTTGCAATACCGTGATGCAGACCAACCGATGGGTGGCCCAAAGGCCTTCGCCGAGCCAGTCGAGCACATGAGCCCGGCCTTCCCGCGAATGATGCACATCTGCTTCCATGTCGGAGACGATGTCGACTTCAACCAGTTTATCGCCGATCTAGAGGCGGAGTCCGCACGACGCGGCATGACTCAGGTGCGAGCAAACCGCATCATTCGCGTTTCGACTGAAGAGGAACGAAAGGCGGCCCCCATAAACGCCAACACCAACAAGGTGACCGTCGCGCCATCGGACGGCTGGGAACTGATTTATTGCAAGGGGCCCGAAGGTGAACAACTGGAGTTTGTGAAGGCCCTCGGACCTGTGAAAAAGCGGTTCGCCGATGCACTGGCGGCGCATTTGCAACTTGCCAGCGCGAAGTAAGCACAGCAGGCGCCAGCATCACTTTGCAAGCCATCGGCGAATTTGGCCAGCGGCCGATTTGACCGCGGCCGAGCGAGATAAGGAGACACGACATGATCACAGCACTGCGGCTGCAAACTTCAGCGCTTCTTCTCGGCACCCTGCTTGCAGGAGCCGTTTTTCAAACAGACGCACGCGCACAGGAGGGTCCGGGTCAGGGCTACGCCAAAATTGCCAGCGGAGCTTATTCGATCGTGGCAGAAGTCCGTGCTAAACCGGGCAAGGAGGCCGAGCTGCGGGCCATCACACTTCCGCTCATCGATCTTGTCCGCGGCGATCCCGCAAACCTCGTCTATTTTCTCCAGGAGAGCCGCGAGACCCCCGGACACTTCATCTTCTACGAGATATTCGCCAACGAGGCCGACTTCGAGGCTCACAACGCAATGCCCTATGTGAGGGAGTGGTTTGCCAAGCTCCCCGAACTCGCCGAGGGCGGCGTGAAGGTGATGCGAATGCAGATCCTGACGCCAGCTAGCGACTAGCGCCCCCACCAAGCCATACATCGATGAACGAAAGCCATCGCGAATTGCGGAGAGCAGGTGTCCCGCACGACGAAAAGCTTTGCGTGCGACACCGCCAATCAGGAGGGAGTTTCGATATGAGACTGGAAGGCAAGGTTGCACTGGTCACAGGGGCTGCTGGCGGTATCGGCTTCGCCGTCTCAGAACTATTCTGCAACGAGGGCGCTATTGTCGTCGCCGGCGACATCAAGCCGCCCGAGCAACCGTACCCCAAAGGCGTCGAAGCAATGACGCTTGATGTGACCAGCGAAGAGCAGTGGGCAACGGTCGTGGGCGCCATCGTCCGAAAGCATGGCCGCCTGGACGTACTGGTAAATAACGCCGGCATTATCGCTTACGAGCCACTCGACAAGCTGGAGATGAAAGACTGGCTGAAGATGATTGGCGTCGACCAGACTGGCGTCTTCCTCGGCATGCGGGAAGCCGTTCGTGTCATGCGCAAGCAGCAGGCGGGTTCGATCGTCAACATTTCCTCGATATGGGGCAGTGCCGCAGTTGCCGGTGCGCACTCGTACCATGCTGCCAAAGGCGCTGTTCGCAACATGTCCAAGAACGCAGCGATGACATATGTATCCGATGGCATCAGGGTAAACTCCGTGCATCCGGGCTTCATTCATACACCGTTGACGGACGCGCAGGCGTCAGAGCTCAACGATGCTGTCATCGCCATGACGCCGATGAAACGTGGCGGCAAGCCGGTCGAGATCGCCTATGGCTGCCTGTATCTGGCTTCGGAGGAGGCAAGCTACGTGACTGGCGTCGAACTCAATATCGACGGCGGCTATCTCGCCCAGTAGCGCAAGGCGCATGCGGGTCAACGTGGTCGGTTTTTCGCGAAAGCGGCTAAGGCGTACCCGATCGAGCAGACAACAATCCTTACAAACGTCTGCCTGTCGGGCGTGTCAAAACGCAGACAACGGTGGTCCTCAAACCCGGCACAGGGGATGATAGTAAGTGTCGAACGCAGCATATTTTTCCGGAGCTTAACCGCATTTAACAACTGCGATGGCTTCACAGCAGTATGGTTTGCGGTGGCGGCTTGATCGGTCGCAATTCCAATGCGGAACCTTGCCCGGCGGCGCGATCCGAAACGGATGCACCGAGCTTCGGGCGGGGCCAGACGCTCCCTTAAGCAATGGAGGCCAACATGCACGGCAAAGCCTTTGAAGCCCAATGCGCGGCCGTAAAAGTGCATTGCACTGATCCTCAGCAACGGCAGAAAGCGGGTTTGACGCTCTTTGCGCTTGCGCTTGGGAGTTTCTGCATCGGCACATCCGAATTCGCAAGCATGGGGATACTGCAACTCTTTTCGGCGAGCCTTGAGGTAGATCTGCCCGCCGCCACGAACGCGATAACTGCATATGCGTTTGGCGTCGTTATCGGCGCGCCACTCGTCACACTTGCCGCAGCCCGGTTAAATAGAAGAACTTTGCTTCTGTTGCTCATGATACTCTTCGTGTGCGGAAACATCCTATCAGCCTTGGCAACAGGCCTCGGAACGTTTGCGGTGGCCCGCTTTATCAGCGGCTTGCCTCAAGGCGCCTACTTCGGAGCAGGCGCGGTCGTCGCATCGTACATCGTTGGCCCTGGACATGGAGGGAAGGCATTTGCACTCGTGATGACCGGCCTGACGGTCGCCACGATTGTCGGGTCACCACTCGCCACCTTCCTTGGTCAGACGCTTGGATGGAGGAACACTTACCTGGCGGTCGCGGCACTAGGAGTGCTGTCCGTCGCGACGTTGTGGTTATGGCTTCCCAGGACGAATTCCTTGAATGGCGGTTCGGTCGCGGGGGAACTCAGTTCGCTTGGTAAGTCTTCGGTTTGGTTGATGATGCTGGTAGCCGCGCTCGGGGTAGCGAGCATCTTTGCCGTCTATACCTTTATTGGTGCCTTTGTCACCGACGTGGTCGCCATGGATCCAGTATGGATTCCAATTGCCCTGGCCTTGTTCGGTATCGGCATGACAGCAGGGAATCTGCTTGGAGGCAGAATCGCCGATGTGCACCCGGCCCGTGGCATTGTTATCGGCTTCGGAAGCGCCATCATCGTACTCGCTGTTGTGGCCAGCTTCGGCTCTAACGTCCCGACGCTGTTCGTCGGATTGTTTTGCATTGGAGCGACAATGATGACAGCGATACCGACAATCCAGGTCCGCCTCACACGGCTTGCGCCGGAGGCCCCAACCCTGATGGGCGCAATGAACCTTGCCGCTCTCAATGTCGCGAATGCCATCGGCGCTTGGGGGGGTGGGCTTGCAGTGGCGAGTGGCTTCGGTTTGCTGTCTGCGGTATGGGCAGGGTTTTGCCTCACTCTCCTGGGGCTAGGGGTATTTGCAGTGATCGCGCGTGGAAGCCCACGCATGGCTTCCGCCCATTGAGGCAAAGCTCGTTGCGGAAATCTGTGTGATCGCGTGTCGATTACGCTTCCAAGGTCACTCGAGAGAGGTTTGCATGCAGGAGCAGTATCATCGGGTGGGGGTCCACTGCCTCGGGAAAGGTTTAGCGGCGAAAAAAATCTCCGCACCCGTGGTCTTTATGGTTCGATATCGCATGCGTGCCATCGCCTCCCCCTCAGATGTTGGGTATTCTGCCAAGCCCTCCTCCCCCTGGAGTTCCGATGATTGTGAAGCAGATCCCTGAGGATGCACCAGGAAGGTTTTCCTTACGCCACTCATTTGACCCTGCGCGAACAGACTGGCTTGTTGAAACCGATTTAACCAAACTGAGAGGACGTGGCGCTACCCGACACTCTTGTCTTGCGCCAATCCGGCGATCTCAAGCAAGAAGGGCCACTGTTGTGGCCCATCCTGTAACTGGATCTCCGTACGATGCCTGCGACGTCGATCAATGCGCGACGAGTACCATCTTCTGGTTTACCAACTCCTTGATCCCCGCGCCTGCGAGTTCACGACCGTAGCCGGACCTTTTTACCCCACCGAAGGGAAGCTCTGGACCAGTAAAGGAGGATGTATTGATCCACACGGACCCGGTCTCGACTTGCGAAGCCAGGGTTTTCGCGCGTTCGACGTTGGCGGTGAAAATGGCACCTGAGAGGCCGAAATTGGAGTCGTTTGCTATTCTCACGACGTCGTCATCGCTCTTGATCACATGTACCTGTGCCACGGGTCCGAAGAACTCCTCGAAATAAGCGGGATTATCCCGTGATACCTCGGTGAGGATGGTCGGCTTGTAGTACGCGCCCGGTCCGTCGATCACCGTTCCGCCGACCAGGACTTTGGCCCCGGCCTTGACCGCACGCTCGACCTGTCCGGCGATGTCGTCACGGGCTCCAATCGAAGACATTGGTCCCAATCCGACGGTTTCATCCATAGGATCGCCAATCTTGGTGCCTGTAAACTTGTCGGCAAGCTTGGTGACGAATTCGTCGGCGACCTTCTCATGGATGAGGAAACGCTTCGCGCCATTGCAGACCTGACCGCAGCCGCGCAGCCTAGCCTCGGCTCCTGCGGCGACTGCTTTGTCCACGTCCGCATCGTCGAGGACGACAAAGACGTCACTGCCACCGAGTTCCATCACTGATTTCTTGAGGTTCTTGCCTGCGTTCGCCGCCACGATGCTACCTGCCCCCTCCGAACCGGTGAGCGCTACGCCCTGCACGCGATCGTCAGCGATGAGTTTTGAAATCTGCTCACCCGTCGCAAAGATGTTCGTCCAGGCTCCCTCAGGTGCGCCAGCCTCACTAAGTAGCTCCTCGAATGCTACGGCCGCCTGGGGGACCATACTGGCATGCTTTGCGAGAACAGGATTGCCGACCGCAAGGTTCGGTCCGGCAACACGGATAAGCTGGTAGAATGGAAAATTCCAGGGCTCGACGGCGACGACAACGCCGATCGGATGATACTCCAGCCACGCCTCACCCTTCGGTGTTGTTACCTTCTCACGAGCGAGAAAAGTCTCAGCGTTGTCGGCATAGTACTGGGCGATGTCGGCGGTGATCCGCACTTCAGTCCGCGCCTCATTTATTCGTTTTCCCATTTCCAGTGTGAGGATGCGCGCCAGGTCGTCCACGCGTCCGCGCACCAGTTCGGCAAAACGGCTCAGGACTTTGAGCCGGGATGCTCTGTCGCCCTTGCACCAGGGCGACTTATAGAGCGATTGTGCAAGGGCGAGCGCCCTTTCGATTTCCTCGTCGCTGTGGTTGTTGAATGTCTTGAGGACCTTGCCGGTCGCCGGATTTACGCTCTGGTAAGCCATGTCACATTCTCCTTTGGGTGTCAGGGTTGGAAAACGACCGGTCCTGGAAACGTTGGGCGTGGTCGCGCAGCGACACGATCCGCCAAGAGCCGTGGTCGGTTGAGCTGCATCTGCCGCGGAGTTAAATACGCCGATTAGAATTCCTGCGCTGTGGGCCGCAGAACGATTTCGTTGATGTCCACGTCATCCGGCTGTTCGATTGCGAACGTGATCGCCCTTGCGACGGAGCTGGCGGGGATCGCCGACTCGTAGAATTCCATGACCGCGCCCTGCGATGTGCCGCTGGTAGAATGCTTGAGATCGCTCTCGACAGCGCCTGGCTCGATCGAGGTCACTCTGATCTTGCTGCCGATCTCCTGGCGCAACCCCTCGGAGATGGCCCGAACAGCAAATTTGGTTCCGGAGTAGACGGTACCGCCTGGTGCGAAAACCTTTACGCCCGCGACAGAGCTGATGTTGATGATGTGGCCTGTCCCCTGTTTGATGAACATAGGCAGAACCGCAGCGATGCCGTAAAGGGTTCCTCGGAGATTGACGTCGATCATTGCGTCCCATTCATCCGTGTTTACTTCCGCCATCGGGCGGATGGGCATCAGGCCGGCATTGTTGATCAGCACATCCAGCTTTCCGAAATCGGATGCAGCCGCATCCACGACCGATTTGAACTGATCCTTGTTGGCTACATCCAGCTCGTAGGCTTTCGCCTTGCCACCGGATGAGGAAATCCTGGAGACGACTTCTTCGAGTTTGCCACGCCTGCGTGCGGCGATGGCGACCCTTGCCCCTTTCGATGCAAGCATCTGGGCGGTCTCTGCACCCAGTCCCGTACCACCACCGGTGATGAGCACAACCTTTCCTTCGATGTTGGTTGTCATCTTCCTTGCTCCTTTCCTGAAGCTCCAAATTGTGTCGGCTGCTTAAACGTTCATGACGGATACAGCGGCTTGAGTGACAGCAATGTCCTGCTCCACCGATCCAGCACTTGCCCCTACGGCACCGATCAGCTGCCCATCGCGAACGACAGGAAGGCCGCCGCCGAAGATGACGACGTTGCCGTCATTGCTCTGATCTATGCCGAAAAGCGGTGCGCCGGGCTGAGCGAGCTCTGCCAGGTAATCGGTTTTCTTGTCGAATAGCCTCGAGGTCACCGCCTTCTTGATTGCCAGGTCGATACTGCCGATCAGAGCGTCGTCCTGACGGACGAAGGCGATCAAATGTCCACCGGCGTCGACCACTGCAATATTATAGGCGATACCAAATTCAGCGGCCTTAGCTTCCGACGCTGACAACATCAGCTTGGCATCATCCAGAGTGAGAGTAGCGATAAGCCTGGTCATCTCGCATCCTCGGAATATCCGATGACGGCACATTGCCCGAGCGAACCTTAAGTACATTCTGGAGAGCGGGGGTGTTCGGACGGTGCCGCCGTTCGAACTGGATGCAGGCTAACATCTGATCGCGTCGATGCACGCTAAACGCCGTCAATGCGTGCGAAATCCGGCATGTCGTTGCTCATGCTCAATTTGCACGGCGCCTGTCATTAAAAATTTGCGCGCTCCGCCGCCAATAGCGCGCGCCGCCCGACAAATGAGGATCGTATCGTTGTTTTCGAAAACGGCCCCGTCCGCAATCATCGATAACTCCACTGTTCACTGCATTTCGCTATGATAAGCGCTGTTTAACAGGCAGCGCTTCGCGAGCACGCGTAGGCTTTCCCGATCAAGCCCGCTGCGCGGGCTGCGACCGAGGTCTTCCTGATGGCCGAAACAGCTCAATTCAGCACTCTCAGCAGTCCGGTTTCCGCCACGCTGCGTGAAATTCCGGGAGAGGCTTTCCCTCGTCTTACGCCCGAAATGGTGGCGCGCATCGTCCCATTCGGACGGGAGGATCGGTTTGATGGCGGCACCTATTTGTACGAGGTCGGCGATCGGGAGGTTGACTTCTTCGTCATTCTGAACGGATCAGTCGACGTCTTGGAAAGCGATGGACACGGCGGACACGCGCTAATCGCGACACACCGCGAAAACCAGTTCACCGGCGAGTTGCACCATTTGAGCGGGCGGGCGGTTCTGGTTTGTGGGAGAGCGACCGTTTCGACGTCCGTCATCCGTCTTTCTCGGGCATCACTGCTAAGACTGGTCAGCGCTGAACAGGATATAGGAGAGATCATCCTGCGCTCGTTCATACTCAGACGAGCAAGGCTCCTCGAGCATGCAGAAGGTGGCACCGTGGTCGTGGGCAATTGTCGCGCTGGAGATACGGTCCGCATCCAGACATTTCTCGAAAGGAACGGC
Source organism: Rhizobium cauense (assembly GCF_019511525.1). GTDB lineage: Bacteria > Pseudomonadota > Alphaproteobacteria > Rhizobiales > Rhizobiaceae > Rhizobium > Rhizobium cauense. Next base: position 52,085 of record NZ_JAEUAT010000028.1, read on the forward strand.
TATCCCTATCGCTGCCTCGACACCGAGACCGATGAGATTGCGCGCGCGGCGATGGAAACCTTCCATGCAGATGCCGACAGTCTGCCGATCGTGGTTCTCAATGGCGTCAGGGTGCTTACTCGACCAACCAACCGCGACCTTGCCGAGGCTCTTGGAATTACCGAGCGACTGAACCCGTCACATCTATACGACGTGGTTGTCGTGGGTGCCGGGCCATCGGGCCTCGCCGCGGCCGTTTACGCTGCATCTGAAGGGCTTGACACGCTGATTGTCGAGGCGGTTGGCCCGGGCGGACAGGCGAGTACGAGTTCGCGGATCGAAAATTACCTCGGATTCCCCATGGGCATTTCGGGGCAGGATCTTGCTAGGCGCGCGCAAATACAGGCGCAAAAATTCGGCGCACGGTTTGTGGTCGCCGATGCGGCGTGGCGACTCGATTGCACTCGGTACCCATTCGCCGTGCAGTTGGAAGGCGGCAATGTAGTGCTTGGTCGATCAGTCGTAGTCGCGACTGGTGCGCGATACCGACGATTGGATATTCCCGAGTCTCAGAGGTTTGAGGGCAAAGGAATACATTACGCGGCCACGTCGATTGAGGCGCAGCTTTGCGAAGGAACCGAAGTCGTGGTGGTGGGCGGGGGAAACTCCGCCGGTCAGGCGGCGGTCTTCCTGTCGGCGCAGGCGCGCCATGTGCATCTTCTGGTCAGAGGCGACGGGCTCTCCGATACGATGTCGGAGTATCTCATTGACCGCATCCTCCTGTCCCCACGGATCACATTGCATACCCGGAGCGAAATCACATCGCTTTTGGGCGATAACTATCTTGCAGGTGTCCGATGGCAGCAACACGGAAACGAGAGAAGCGAGCGGCCTATTTCAAATCTCTTTCTGATGATTGGAGCCGTCCCGAACACCGATTGGCTCGACGGTTGCGTCGAACTCGACAACCGGGGCTTCATTCTCACCGGTTATGCCGAGAATGGCATGCCCGGGAACTCGCCCTATGCGACCAGCATCCCTGGTGTATTCGCGGTCGGCGACGTTCGCGCAAAATCGGTAAAGCGCGTTGCCTCAGGCGTCGGCGAAGGATCGGTCGTGGTGCACGCAATCCACAGCTGGTTGGCGAGCAAGCCCGTGAGCCGCGAAACCATTAGATGATCAGTGGATAGTTGAGGAACCGCCGGGCACCTCGCCGCGCGCTCGAAATGAGCGAGAACCCTGCAACTCGGTCAGGAGCTCGCGGGCCCTTTGCAAGTCAGGCGTATCGAATCCGTCTATGAACTGACGATATAGCGGCTCAAGCACGCTCCTGGCATCGTCGATCTGCATTCGATCTCTCAAGAGGAGAGCAAGGTCTGTTGCACAACGGATTCGCCATGCCCATGCCCCATTTCCCTCTGCCGCTATCAAGGATTGCCGCAAGGTTGAAAGCGCTTCATCATCACGACCGGTTGATCGTTCCTTGACTGCCCTAAGACGTAGCAACTCAGGCACCATTGAGCGTTGCGGTCCTATCTCGAACAGGTAGTCGAGAATTCGTACGCCCTCTGGCACGTGTCCGATCGCATAGAGGGCCCTAATCAGAAATGAATAGTAGACGTGACGTCCTATCTGCGGCACCCCATTGCGAAGTCCGTCAAACGCGGACATCAGCCCGTCCGGGTCCCGGCGAACGTCGGTGACCGCGTCAAGCACCTGGTCGAAGCACTTTGCGAGGGGGATCCACTCAGGCATGCCGTGACTATAAATCGTTTCCTTGAGCTGGTCGGCACATAGCCTTGCTAGCGAATACTCTTGGCACTCGCACAAGATGAAGAGTGGCCCGCGAGTGTAGCAGTAGATCAGCGTCCACCCGTGATTGATTTCCGATATTGCCTTGGTGACAGATTTTGTCCCTTTCAGGCCAGTACCCGGTCGGGTTGAACCAAGCCACTGCAGGGCAGCCAACGTGTGTTCCGTCCTGAGTCTTGGATCAAGGTCGAACCTGGAGCCACTGCTATCAGCGGTCGTTTGGAGTTCGCGATGCAGCTTTTCCAGACGCGCGATCGCCGAAGGATATTGGCAGCGAATAATATCCAGCTCGGTGAGAAGATGTTCGTGCTCCCAGAGCGCCCGTTGGTTGTTTGAACGTATGGCTACACGCTTCAATGCCTTGAGTGTATCGAGAACAGCCGTCTGTTGTCCCGGCATGATCTGGTACCGCGCCAAGGCCCCCAAGGCCTGGCACTCTGCACTAGTATCGGCTATCTGGCGCGATAATTGGATTGCACTCTCAAAGGTCTTAACGGCCTTCTCCGCATCGGCTGATACATAGCTGCTAATCGCTGCAAGCCCAGCGATCAGCCTGAGCTTCAAGGCTCGATCCTCGCAGCCGATGCGTTCGAACTCAGTGAGCGCCTGCTCGCAGTTCCTGCGGGACTCTTCACTCAGCGATAGCTCGTGCCACAACGGAATGCCGGACGCGACCAATTGCATGCCAAGCATCGGATCGCCGCGAAAAAAGAGCGCCCAGCGGATTGCTTTGCGCAAATCATCCGCGTAGTTGGCATAGGCGGCATGCCATTGCCGTGCTGAAAGCCTCGCCTGGTCAGCATTTGCACGCGTGAGTATTCCCAATACAAAGCGAGCGTGGGCCCCTGAAACAAGGGGTAACTCACCCGACCTGTCCAGCAGATCGCCTGCGAATGCGCGCGTACTGTCGAGCAGACGGTATCGCATCCCGCCTGCTATCTGTTCGACGCTCAGCATCGACTTGGCGCGTAGCCCTGCGACGGCATCGAAGACGGCGGTTGGATCCATGTCATGATGGACGACGACACTGACCGCTGCATCCATATCGAACGTGCTCATGAAGATTGAGATGGCACGCAAAACGGCTGCCTCATTCTTCGTCAGAAGTGCGTAGCTCCATTCCAAAGTCGCGAGCAGGGTCTGCTGACGTAGTGGTCCTTCATGCTCAGGTCCAACCAGTGTGGTGAAACGATCGCCTAGTTCCTTGAGGACATCAGGAGCACATAGGCTTGCCATTCGGGACGAAATGAGCTCGATGGCGAGAGGTGATCCATCGAGGCGCCTGCAAATCTCGGCAATCGCAGAGGCATCTTCATCCTCAATCGTATATTGCCCTTTCTCGGCCGCTCGCTCGACGAGAAGTTGGGGTGCGGAATAACGAACGACTTGTTGAGCCGTGTAGGCGCGGCCAGGCGGCGGAACCTCCAATGGAGCAAGCCAAAATACCTCTTCTCGCTTCGCTCGAAGAACCTGGCGGCTTGTCGCGACGATCCTGACGTCCCTGGTGTTGGCAAGGATGACGTCACATAGATGTGCGACGGCATTGAGGACATGCTCGCACGTGTCCAGAAAGAGCAAGGTCTTCCTTCGAGCGACGATTGATGAGATTGCCTCTAGGCGATCCTGGCTACCTGAGCTGATGCCAAGTGCCGCTGCAACCGATGGAACGACGAACTCCTCGCCGGTCGCGCGCGAGAGATCGATGAACGTGACAAGACCTCCTTCCTCGTCTTCGAGCAATTGTACAGTGGCGATTGCAACGGTGGTCTTTCCAATGCCGCCGGGGCCAACGATCGTTGTCAGGCGGTTGACAGCAATACTGCGTCGCAATTCAGCGATTTCGGTATCTCGCCCGATGACCGTGCCAAGTTCGGGAAACCGGGTATTCGCCACGACCGGCAGATCCACGATAATTGGCATATTTTCGGCGACCGCCTGATCGCTTTTAACCAATAGCCACGTCCTATCAGTGTCCTGATATAATCCTCCGTCGGAGAATATTCTCTTAGTGCTCGCCTGAGCGAAGCGATGGTCACTTTCAGATTGGCCTCATGGACAAAGATGCCGGGCCACGCAGCATTGTATAGCTCCTCCTTGTGGACCAGCTCACCCTTCTTGCTTGCCAAGGCGACGAGCATCTCCATTGCCCGTCCGCCAAGCTGTACTTCCTCGGCACCGCAGAACAATCGGCGATGAGCTCTGTGAAGGCGAAAGGGCCCAAATGCAACCAAGTCAACCGGTTCCGTAGATACCATGTGTTCCTCTTCGCAGGGTGAATGGCTCCGCACAGAAATGATATTGAGGTCACGATCGCGTGTGGATGGATGCGTCCCCCATGCATCGTTCGGCTGCCAACGGGGTCAACCGTCGCAACAACCTACTTCAGTTAGTTCCTTTTAGCATGTCATCGCCATCACCGGCTGCCAAATTTCACCGCTTGGAACCATACTTGGATCATCGCGCCGGCCGGCCGCGCAATCTTCAGCAGTTCCGCTGCACCACTACCACTGGCGCAGCCACGGCTAACCAAAGTCGATTCAGTGTAGGGACGCTCTGTGCAGATCTTCGATGCACTAAGGTGGCGGCCACTTTCATTCGTTTTCGAATAGGTTTTTGAAGCGGCTGGGTTGAGACCGGAGGTATTGCTTCGGAACCTGTACCCTCCCCCCAAGCTCTGCGGCAGCATGCCAAGGCCAATTCGGATCGAACAAGATGGTCCGGGCGAGCGCAATCATGTCGGCGTCACCCGTTCCGATGATGGCTTCTGCTTGTTCGAAGCCCGAGATAAGTCCAACCGCGACGACGGGGATCTTGAGTTCCTTCTTGACCATTCGGGCAAAGGGGACCTGATAGCCTGGCCCAATCGGGATACGCTGATCGGGATGCAAGCCGCCGCTCGAGACGTGTATGGCATCGCAACCTCGGCGCTGCAGTTCCACTGCGAAGCAGAGCGTTTGCTCCAGGTTCCAGCCCCCCTCGACCCAATCGGTAGCGGACACCCTGATCGATACAGGCATTTCGGTAGGCAGTGCCGAGCGGACGGCATCAAATACTTCGAGGGGATAGCGCATCCGATTTTCCAATGAGCCACCGTAATCATCGCTCCTGTGATTTGTTAGTGGTGAAAGGAACTGGTGGAGGAGATATCCGTGAGCCGCATGGATCTGTACCAGGTCCAAACCAAGTTTGGCGGCGCGTCTTGCGGCGGCGACAAACGCATTGCGAACTTGCTTCAACCCCTCTCGATCCAACGCGACCGGGGTGACTGCTTCCGCGCTGTACTGAAGTCGCGACGGTGCAAATGTTTGCCAGCCGAGTGCTTCGGTTGGTGAAATCGGTTTGCCCCCTTTCCAAGGGACTTCGGTTGACGCTTTTCGACCCGCGTGGTTGAGTTGTATTCCGATCGGCATGTCCGTCCAGCGACGGATGCTCTCAAGGATAAGTCCCATCGCCGCGTAGGACCTCTCGTTCCACAAGCCCAGGTCTGCATAGGTTATGCGGCCCTCTGGCAGGACCGCGGTTGCCTCGATAGTCAGCAACGCTGCGCCTGACAAAGCGAGCTTTCCAAGATGAATGAGATGCCATTCGTTCATACAACCCTCTTCGGCGGAGTACTGGCACATCGGGGCGATCACTATGCGATTGAGGAGATTCAAGCCCCGTATTTTGATCGGTTTGAAGAGAGCTGCTGAGGACATTAGCTTCACTTCCTGTCTTTCGATCGGCCTGTCGAGAGGTGGCTTAATGCGATTGAAGCTCGGACACGCCAAGCCGCATCTTGGTCTGGGATTTCAAAGTAACTGCGGAAATTTGATCAACAGAAGAATCCATATTCCGCTCCAGCTGGGTGCAGCCACAGCGGGTGATCGCTTGTAGTTGTTGCCGCCAACAGCGGAACACATCACAAGTTGCTACTTACGCCGGAACTCTCTGTTTAGCGCGTAAAATGTGGTCAAAGCCCGTGAAATCTACGCTGGCAAGGCGCGTGCCAATTGCGGGGCAACAGACCCAACCTCATTATTTACCGTATTTAACCTCCGTTCCGAGCTGGGTTCTGTATTATCGACAGTGAAGCGATGTGAATTGGACTGTTCCAACGGAGCGCGGCCGCGGCCATTGAGGGGAACCGAAATGGGATATCACACAAGGAATGGCTATTTCGGTTTTGGGCCATACCGTCTAAATCCGGCTGCACGGGTTCTCTTGAGAGGCGACGATCTGCTTGAAATCGGTAGCCGCGCTTTCGACATTCTTGTCGCTCTCGTGCAAAATCAGGGGCAAGTGCTTTCCCATGGGGAGATCATGGCGTTCGCGTGGCCCGGTCTCAATGTCGAAGCATCCAATGTAAGGGTGCAAATGACACATCTGAGGCGCGAAATCGGCTGTGGCGAAAATGGCAATCGCTACATCGTCAGCGTGGCTGGTCGCGGTTACAGTTTTGTCGCACCGGTCACATGGGAATGGACGGCCGATCTGGACCAGACATCGTACGGCAACCTGAGCTCTGGTGGATCGCACATCACATCGACGACACTTCCGCCTCGTTCGAGCCATGTTATTGGCCGCGACGAGAACATTTCCAAAATTTCGCAGATGGTGGCCGAGCGCCGCTTCGTCACGGTTGTGGGACCTGGAGGGGTCGGCAAGACGACCTTAGCCATCCTGGTGGCGCACACCGTCCCGATGTTCGAAGACGCTTATTTTGTCGATCTTGGCACCATCGACCAAGATGCGGAGGTTTTGGGAACCGTAGCCTCGGCTTTGGACATTCCGGTTTCGTCAGATCATGACTTCGACAGCGTCATCGACCACCTGGCGTCCCGGCGTGCGCTTTTAATTTTTGACAATTGCGAACACGTCCTTGGCCCTGTGACGGTTCTCATTGGTTTACTACTTGCACGCACTGCGAATGTGCACATTCTTGCCACGAGCCGAGAAGCGTTCCGTTTGCCCGGCGAGGCAGTATACCTTCTCCGACCGCTTGGTGTGCCTCCGCACACAGGGCGCTTGACTGTTGATCAGGCGCTACTTTGGCCCGCAGTGCAGCTATTCGTGGAGCGTGCAGTAGATAGTGGCTATCTGGATCCTTTGGGCGATGCGGAAGCAGCGACAATAGCTGCCATCTGCAGGAGATTGGACGGCAACCCGCTTGCTATCGAACTTGTGGCCAGCCGCATGGGGTCTTATGGCCTCGACCGGGTTGCGGAACTATTGGACAACCAGCTAGCCTTGCGATGGAGAGGCAGCAGAAGCGCGAGCCCCCGCCATCAGACTGCAGAAGCAATGATGGACTGGAGTTACGCTCTTCTGTCAGTGACAGATCAACGTGTGTTCAGGCAACTATCGGTGTTTTCCGGTGAGTTTTCCGTTGATGCTGCCCTTGCGATGATTGACGACGAGGAGTACGAGCCAGCAGAAATTATAGGATCCATCGGCAATCTTATCGACAAATCCCTCCTTTCATTTCACCAGGGAACGGGTCCGGCGCAGCTAAAGCTGTCTGGCATCGCCAAGACGTACGCCGCTTTCAAGCTCATCGCCTCGGAAGAGCGGCCTCACGTTGAACAACGCCGATCCCTCTACCCCGTGCAAGCATCTCAGCAGTGCCGCGCGAGCATGGCTGGCCCATTAGAAAGCGCGCAGGAAATGCAACTCCAGGCGTCTTGATGCTTGGTCCTAGTAAACCCGCGTGCCTTCGGCAGGATCGTCGGTCGAAATGTCGTGATCGGTACCGATGAAAGATGGTTGGCACGCACCATCCAGGTGGTCGTATCCCTTCGGGAAGGATGTGTGACTGCAGCGCGTCACGATACGCAGGATTTAACCACAATTAATATGCGCCAAGGGAGTTGGTCGATTATTCCTAGGATTACCGTTTGATCATTGATCGGAGGACGTCGCATGTCCCGAAACCTTGCGTTCATATTCAGCACCCTGCTGGTTTTCACAGGCACATTCTCCTCTGCGGTTGCAGAGGATCTCAAGGCCAAGACCGTTGTGCTCGTTCACGGCGCATTCGCCGACGGATCGTCCTGGCAAAAGGTCATCCCTCTTTTGGAAAGGGCCGGATTGAAAGTTATCGCTGTTCAGAATCCGCTTGAATCCCTGGAGGGCGACGTGGCCGTTACCAAACGTGCAATCCGAGATGCCGAAGCACCCGTTGTGCTCGTAGGTCATTCATGGGGTGGCGTGGTCATCACTGAGGCGGGTGACGCTTCAAAAGTCAAGTCACTGGTCTATGTGGCGGCCTATGCACCTGACGCCGGCCAATCGCTTGTCGACGTTGCCTCCAAGTATCCCGCTCAGGAAAGTAGGAAGACATATCTCAAGGACGAGGATGGATACCTGAAGATTAGCGACGACGGTATTTCCAGATATTTTGCGGCTGGCCTTCCGCCAGACGAACAGAAACTCGTTGCGGCCGTTCAAGGACAGCTCAATGTTAAGGCCACCACTACACCCGTCGATCATGCTGCCTGGCGTAACAAACCGTCTTTCATGGTTGTTGCGACGCAGGATCAGATCATCTCTCCTGACCTGCAGAGAGACCAGGTGAAATCGGCGAAGGCCGAGATGGTTGAAGTGCCGTCCGGTCACGTTGCGATGCTGTCCCATCCCAGCGAAGTTGCTGCCCTCATCGTGAAGGCCGCTCAATAGGCTTTCGCGAACGATGGCATCGATGGCGGGGCTGGAATGAACATGATCCGGTGAGGATGCCCTATTGGGTGTGGGGTGTCTTTGATGCTGGTGTCCCGAGCATACGTTTCGAGCGCTAGGCGGGTTGCCCTCACTCATTCAGGAGCTTTCGGCATGACGCAATCGCCGACCAAGGTCACTGCGATCCTCACTGCTCACCTCGGCAAATCTGTCGAGTTGAGAGCTTTGCTTGTTGGCATGGCACCGCTTTGCAGGGCCGAGCCTGGCAATCTGCGCTGGGATGTCTGGCGTGACCTGGCACATGGCGAGCGCTTCGTGCTCGACGAACTCTATCTGGACACCGCCGCTCTCGAGGCGCATCGCCTGACACCCCATTACCAGGCTTATCTCGCCAAAATTCCCGAATTGGCCGAGCGGACGGCTTGGATACTGGAGGCAGTGGCGATCGCTTAGGGGTCAATCCAGCATGTTGTCGACATCTGCAGCCGGCCCGCTGGAGTGCGAGGGAAGCACGGAACGCACGGGAACGGCAGAGCAGCTTATTGTTGCGACAGGAGAGCGTGGCCGGCTAGGAAAAGGTGTCTGGAGCATCCTTTTCAAAGGCCAATCGCCTTCCAAGATCTCGCCTTGTTTCAATATTCAGCGAACGCCTTCTCCGGCTCCTTGCTTCTCACCAGCGCAACACGCGCTTGCCAAGCAGAAAGCCGACACCTGTTGCGATCAAGATTCCAATCGAATACCAGGTGACCAGAAAAAGCGGGCTATCGTCGGGGCAATGCCATGCATAGATAGCAGCAGCAATTCCCCCCGCGGCAAGACCTGCGACGGCACCCGCAGTACCGGGATTTTCTGGAGCGCCCTGCCTGACGGAGTAGAGAATGGCGGCAAGCGGAGCGATCGCAAGCGTTGGAACAAAGAACAGGCAGAAGCTGGAGAAATGGCCCTCCATGCTTTGACCCCAAGCATCGCGCGGGATGACCAAAAGCTCTGTGACTATACCGGCAACAAGGACGACGAACGGGATGCCGAGTGCGAGGACGGATGAGCGAAGCGACAGGCCGGGCTTGCCCATCCGAAATGCGAGACGTGTCGCTGTGACCGCCAAAAGCAGCGTCAGACCGATCTTGAAGATGACGCGCGGCGTTTCAATCATGTCGAACATGTTTTTGCGGATACCAACCGTCGACAGCAACAGGATGGCGGAAATGACGACACCGGCGGTTAGCGCAAAAAGAAAGGCTCGGCCGAAGCGCACGCGGATACGCGCATCCTTCACCAATAGATTAATCAGATCATCCGTTTTCACGCTCGTCGCTCCGATATAGGGCGGCCAATCCCTTGAGTGCCCTGTGCAACGCCACCCGCACTGCGCCTTCCGTCATATGCAACCTTTCGGCTGTTTCGCGAATACCGGCGCCGCCGATTGAGATCGAACGCACGATTTCCCTTTGGGGAGCCCGCAGGCCCTGCAACATGCGGTCGGCATCAATGCGATCTGTACCGTCAGCCTGATGGTCCGCCTCAAGTGTCTCCATCACGTCTTCGATCGGAATGCTCGAATGACGACCGCGGCGGCGCAAGCTGTCGATCAGTTTGTTGCGCACAATCGTCGCCAGCCACGGACCGATTGGGCGCGAAGCATCCCATGTCCCGCGCTTTAGATGCACCGCCAGCAAAACTTCCTGCACCACATCTTCGACCTCGCTTCGCGGGGCACCAAACTGATCGCAGCGCCGACGGGCGATCGACCGCAAGTAGGGTGTGACGGCCCTCAAGAAGCGATCATAGGCCTGGCTGTCGCCGGCGATTGCGGCACGCATCCAGGTTCCCCATTCCTCTTCTCGGGCCCAATTTTTCATCCGCCACTATCCTCTACGCATGGGATCCCGTGCCTGTTACCGTCATTTTGAATTTTTTCGACAACGCGACATGGAAGCCAAGACCGGCGTTTGGATCTATTGAGCGCATTGTCCGGCAAACGGCAAGGGTCAGTGACGCAGACAAGCCACCCAGTTCTTTTTCGAACGGGGTGGCTGAGGCTATGTTTTAGTGAGGCGGGGGACAGTTTAGGGATTGGTGGTACCTGCGATGCGAGCGATGAGGTAATCCAACGAGAGGCGTCCTGGCCCATAGCGCATGGTGGCAAGGGCCATTGCCGCCCAAGTGATGTGGATCGGCCAGCCGTCAGGCACTGTAAGCTCAACCACGATAGTCATGAGCAGAAGCCCCAAGGCGGCAAACCGCGTCGCGAGACCCAGTACCAGAAGGATCGGAAAGAGTATCTCCCCGCACCCTGAAAGAAATGCCATAGCCGCAGGTGCGGGATAGGGATAGGGACCGCCCGGAAGATGCAGCATGAACTCCTGTGTGAACAAGTCGACCGCAGTCTCGTTCAATTGCAGGAAGCCATCCCACTTCAAGATACCGGATCGCCAGAACGGAACAGCGAGTGCAATCCGAAGGATGGCCTGAACCATATCGGGTTGGGCGACACCACGGACAATGCCTTCGGCTAAGGCGGCGAGACTGGTCAATGAGGAAATCGGGCCTTTGCCCGCGATGGATTCAAGCGTACTCGACATTCGAATTCTCCAGTTCGATATGGGAAAAGGCACCAGCAGCTATCATCTCGCCAACAAGGCCGGAGAGATCGAACGCGGCGTTGGCTTCGAACCCTTTGGCGGCCGCGGTTGCGAGGCGTTTGCCATCGATCAGTGCGTTCAGGAAAGGTGCACCGCCCGGCGGCAGAAAGCGCACAGTGACCTCATCGTCGGCGCGTGTGATCAATCCGTCTTCGGGGCGGTCTTCCACCGGACCAACGGGGCCGGAGCCGCGGTTCATGGCAAAGATGGTCACGGCGGGATGTGCCGATGACAAAACGCGCGTTGCAGGATGCGGCCTGAATGTGAGAGCGCCGAGATGCTCCGGAGGCACGCTTGCCAGAGCCTCGGCGGACAATTCGGGTCCGTCGGCCGCGTGGTAGGAATCCATCCACGCGCACTCTATCCGTGCCACATCAGATAGCCATGGGATGTTGGCGGCATACTCGTACCGGTCGATGAACTCGGGAAAGCCCCGGCCATACTCAAATAGCAGCGGCGATAGCGGCGGGTTTTCGCGGACATAAAACCGTGCCATGGCACGAAAGAAGTCCGGTCCCGTTATACGCTGCACAGCCGGGAAGATAGCCACTAGCGCCTCGATAAGGCTCACGGTTACGTTATTGCGATAGATATTGTAGCGCTTGTCCGACTGCTTTCCGTACGGGGCGGATACGAGAGCCGGCGCCGGCGCATCTGGCACAAGAAGGGATGCCGAGAACTGCCTGGTAAAATCCTCTTCTTCAGGCCGGATCGGGAGGATACTAGCCTGAGGCATGAGATTTTTCCTCATTGAAGTCATACCTGTCCAGGATCGATTGAGCGGCGAGTGCCTCGGCCCGAAGGACCGGCCAATCGGGAATTTTGCTATCCCATTCGATCAACGTCGGGATCGGTCCGCAGTTCTTGATAACGATTTCGTAGAGTTGCCAGACCCCATCCGCGACCGGCCCGTCATGACTGTCGATCAGCAGGAGGTCACCTTCGTCATCATCCTGTGGCGCATGACCTGCGAGATGGATTTCGCCAACTTTCGACAGTGGGAAATCCTTCAGATATTCCAGGGCCGAGAAGCTGAGGTTGGTCGCGGAAACGAAGACGTTGTTGATGTCGAGAAGAAGGCCACATCCTGTCCTCTTCGATATCTCCCGGATAAAATCTGTCTCGCTCATCGAGGATTCCCTGAAGAGCAAATAGGTTGACGGGTTTTCCAGAAGGATCGGCCGGCCAATCGCATCCTGCATCTGGCAGACATGGTCGCAAACATGCGCCAGTGTCGCTGCGGTGTAGGGCAGTGGCAGCAGATCGTTCAGATAAGTCTCCATATGGGTAGACCAGGCGAGATGCTCAGATACCAGCGCCGGCTCGTAGCGGTTGACCAGAGATTTGAAGCGGTCAAGGTGCTCCCTGTCGAGCGGCTGTGGCCCACCGAGGGACATGCAGACGCCGTGAAGAGATACTGGGTGATCACGGCGTATCGTTTCTAGCACTCGATGCGGTGGGCCGCCGGCACCCATATAGTTTTCGGCGTGTACCTCGAAAAACCCTAGCGGACCCTTTATGGAAGCTATCGCCGAGAGATGTTCCGGCTTGAAACTGGTTCCCGCTTGGCCGGAAACCGGTATGGCAGGAAAGCGGAGGGTGCTTTCAATCGCCGACGGAATTCCGGTCGTCATGTTGACACTGGCCATTGTTGCCTCCGCTCTCCTGGTCTTGGGATTAGATGTCGCGCGTCAGCGGCATTAGCGAACCGTGACGGTCACCCGGCAATTCCAGCGAAGCGCAGGTGCCGCCCTGGACAAACTTCCACGAATTGCCCTGGAAGTCCTTGACCGAGGTTCCCTGGCAGGTCGTACCAGGTCCGGCGGCGCAATCATTTTGACCCTTGAGAGCGACGCCGAAGCACTTCTCCTTGTGAGCGGCGACAGCGGCATTTGCTTCGGCCTTGGTCAGCGGACCGGCGCTTGCGATCGCAGCCAGAGCGGAGGTAACCGCGCCAGCAAGAAGGGCGGTGCTAATGGAGGTCTTCAACATTCATAGTCTCCGTTGCTTGTGACGCCCCTGTTCCAACGGGGCACGTCACGTATTCGCAAGCGGTGCGCGGGCTGTTACAAATGATGGAGTAACGACCGCGTGATTGGGTGTCGTGTCCGACGATTCAAGAGCCCGAGCAGTTTGATCGGCTCGGGCTCCTGTCAAAGAAAGAGGGGCCAGCGGAACTTAGAATTTTCCGGGGTTAACGCTCAGCTCGGCGCAAGCCGATGAGGTGTCCATGAGGGCGATCGGCACCTTGTTCCCGATTGTGCTGTGTGGCCTGAGCTTCTTCCATCGTCGCCCGCGCGAATGCCCTCTTGAGGCAAAATCGGACATGGACCCTAAGACCCGCTTGATCAAAAATGGATACGATAGCTCTGCAAAGCTGGACGCTTCGCCTTCATCGCGTCGCCTTTCCTACACCTTATTCCTCTCGGAATGCCTTCATCATCTGGTCCGTGAATGGTTTGAGGATGTATGAAAGGGCGGTTCGTTCACCGGTCTGGACGAAGACCTCGACGGGCATTCCGGGGATGAGTTTGTTGTCCTTGAGGAGGTCTTTGTCGGCGAGGGACAGGGAGGCGAGGTAATAGGGCTGTCCGGTTGCGCGGTCCTGCGTGGTTGCGGCGGCGACGACCTCGACCTTGCCGTGGAGTTCTGGCGTGGTGCGCTGGTTAAAGGCAGTGAAGCGCATGCGGGCCGGCTGGCCGGGGGCGACGCGGTCGATGTCGACGGGGGGAATGCGGACCTCGACGATGAGGTCGCCGCTCTTCGGCACGACGGACATGACGGTGGCGCCGGAGGTGATGATGCCGCCGATGGTGTGGACCTGCAGGTCATAGACGAAGCCGTCGACGGGGGCGCGCACCTCCATGCGGGTGAGACGGTCGCGGGCGGCGATCTCGCGCTCGTTGAGCTCGGCGATCTTGGCCACCAGGCTGACGATCTCGGTCTGCGCCTCCTTGCGGGTGGTCTGGTCGATGGAGATCAGCTTCATGTTGAGCTCGCTGATCTCGCCCTCGGCCTCGGCGACGCGGGCGATGAGCTCGCCGCGGCTGCCTTCGATGCGGGCCCGCTGGCGCAACAGGTCGCGCTTCTGCGAGATCGGCACCAGCTTGTTGGCCAGCAGCTTCTCGGTCTTGGCAAGCTCCTGCTCGACGATCTCGGCCTCGCTGTCGTTGGAGCGGCTCTGCGCCTTGAAGCCGCGCACCTGCTCATCGAGCTGGACGATCTGCAGCCGCAGCTGTTCCTTCTGGTTGGCGACCATGCGGCGGTTTTCCTCAAACAGCTTGGTCTCGCCCGCCACCACCGAAGAGGCAAGGCCGAGCGCCTCGAAGCCGACGCCGTCGGCCGCATCGCGCTCGGCCACCAGCCTGGCATGGGCGGCGGTCAGCTGCTGCAGCTGCGCCTTGACGATCGACAGCTCGACGCGGGTCTGGGTGTCGTCGAGGACGAGAAGGACGTCGCCCTTCCTGACGGCGGTGCCGTTGTCGACGCGGATCTCGGCGATGATGCCGCCGTCACGGTGCTGGATGGTCTTGACCTGCTCGGAGACGGTCACCTGGCCATGGGTGATGACGGCGCCCGACAGCTTCGCCTGGGCTGCCCAGCCGCCGACGCCGAAGACCAGCGTACCGGCCAGGATCGAGGAGACGACGATGCGCGAGGTGATGCCGAACTGCCGGGCGTTGTGTCGAGCCTTGTCCGTGTCGCCCTTGATCTTGTCGCTGCGCTTGTCGTTGGTGGTGGTGATCATTGCCGTGTTCCCCTGAAGTCTTGTGGCCGTGTCTGCGTCGTCGTGGTCTGCTGTCGTTGTCTTGTCGGCGTGCTCTTTCGGCATGCTCTTTCTGGCCTTCTGGCATTGCCGGGAGGGGCCGGAAGGCCTCCCCCGGGGATAGTCGTCAGGCCTGTCCCATCGGATGGCTGTCGATCGTCACCTGGCTCGGATCGATGGCGGCCAGGATGAAGTCCTGCGCGGTCAGCTCGTGATGGCCGCGCAACAGGATCTGCAGGTCATCGTCATGCTCGAGGTCGACGACGGTGCGCACCACGGTGCGGGTGTCGTCGCCGAAGGCCTCGTAGTAGAAGGTGATCGAGCCGATCTGCGGCGTGTCGCCATCCATCTGCAGGCCGGCGAAGGTGAGCGTGCCGTACTGGCCAAGCGCGGAGAGATCGAGCCGGTCGCCGACGCCGAAGTCGACGATCTCGTCGCAGCCGCTGCCGCCATTCTTGAGACTGGCAACGGACTGGAAGACGAAGACATCGGACCCTTCGCCGCCGACCAGCACGTTGACCGTGGCCGAGGCGACGAGGATGTCGTCGCCGGAGCCGCCATTGGCATTCTCGACATCGAGGAGATCGTCATCGCCGATCTCAGCGCCCGAGGCCACGCCAGCCTCGAGATCGATGACGACGCCGAGCACGGTGGCGGATGCGTCATAGCAGTCGTTGCCGCTGCCGCCGTCCATCCGGTCGTTGCCGTCATCATTGCCGTTGCTGTCAGTGCGCGCGAGCACGATGAAGACGTCGTCGCCGCTGTCACCATCGAGGCGGTCGTCGCCGTCGCCTCCGATCAGGTGGTCGTCGCCACTGCGTCCGGCCACCCGATCGTCGCCACCCCCGCCATAAAGAATGTCGGTGCCGCTGCCGCCGGAGAAGCGATCGTCACCCGACCCGCCATGGATCGTCTCGAAGCCGCGGATCGTGTCGCGGCCGATCTCCTCGCCCTCGGCATAGCCGGCCTCGATGTCGGCAATCACCGCCTGGACTAGCGCCGACAGGTCGAGCGTGTCGCAGCCGTCACCGCCGTCATAGACGTCGTTGCCGTCATGGCTGGCATCCTGGCTGCCACCTCCGGTTTCCTCGTTGCCGCCGGTGCTGCCGCTGTCGGCGGCAGGTGCGGCAAGCACGATGACGATATCGTCGCCATCCCCGCCAAGCACCGTATCGTCGCCGGCGCCGCCGGTCATCTGGTCGTCACCGGCGCCGCCGGTCAGCTGGTTGTCGTTGACGTCGCCGCAGATCATGTCGTCATGGGCGCTGCCGATGACGTTCTCGATCTCGGACAGGCTGTCACTGCCGATGTCGGTGCCGGTGGCAGTACCGGCTGCAAGGTCGACATTGACGGCTGCCGTCGCACCGCCGGCGTCATAGGTGTCGCAGCCCTCGCCGCCGACATAGGTGTCGTTGCCGTCGGAGGTGGGAGTGGAGGTGGAGGTTGACGTGCCCGTGGAGGCTGCCGCTTCCTGGCGCAGGTCCTCGGCAAGCAGCCCGACCCGGAAGCTGTCGTCGCCAGCACCGCCGAGCGCCACGTCCTTGCCGAGCCCGCCCGTCAGCACGTCATTGCCGTCGCCGCCTTCCAAGAGGTCGTCGCCGGCCTCGCCGGAGAGCTGATCGTTGCCGGCATCCCCCATCAGGTGATCGTTGCCGGCACCGCCGAACAGCCGGTCGTGGCCGGCATCCCCCATCAGGCTGTCATTGCCCTCGTCGCCGAAGAGATCGTCGTCGCCATCGCCGCCAAACAGCACGTCGTTGCCGGCACCGCCGAACAGCCGGTCATTGCCGGCTTCGCCATAGATCAGGTCATGGCCGTCGCCGCCAAAGACGGTATCGTTGCCGGCACCGGCAAACACCACGTCGCGGCCCTCGCGGGCATAGACGAAGTCGTCGCCGGCCTTCAGCGAGATGATGTCGTCCTCGGGCGTGCCAAGCAGCCGGTCGTCGCCGT
>NZ_JAEUAT010000029.1 GCF_019511525.1 Rhizobium cauense
AAAGTGGTGCGATGATCGCCCACTCTTCATCGCTAAGTTCATGACGGCGCATATCAATCTCCTTCCAAGGACATTGAATCATCATCGTGACTAAAGCGAAACCCTTTTATGGGGACGCGACCTAGCTTTGCGCCCGCGGGATTCTTGTCGCTAGCGGTCAGAGGGAGACCCGGTACGAGCTAAGCGCCAGCGAGGAGGCCCAAAACTGGAGATGCTCGCTGGCCGCCTCCTTGTAAACGGCTTCGGAACCGTGGTCGAACTTTCTCCCGCAATGGGCCCCGGCGGCCCCTACCCGGCCACCGCAGATGGCAAATCCACTTCGGTTGGCACGCTCGCCATCTACCGCTTCCTGCGACCTGTCTGCTACCAGGATTTTCCAGCCGGAATTCTGCCGCCTGCGCTCGGGATCAGAATCTCTAAGGCGTCCGAACCTTCGACGCTCCTGCACGTTGAGGCTCAGGAGGAGATCCCAATGGATTCTGAGAAGGGAAATTCGAAGTCCAAAGATCGTGAAATAGCCCCCCTAGGAGCAGCGCTGACGCCCGGCTTGATCCCGTTTTGGTCGCCGAAGTGGAAGGGGTTAGCGGCGAGTCGCCACTCCGCCTGGGGCCATCCCGCCCCGTCGCCGACTTCAAAATCTTGAAGCGTTTAACCGGATCACGGTTACGCGGCCCCCTCGCGCTATCGCCGGGCGCTGTACGGAGCTCAGTCTAACATGTTCCGAATGGCCATGATCCCCTTCGCGGTGTCCTGCACAGAAAGATAAGCGAGCGTTAGCGGATCCTACGATCCGCTAACGCGTGCCTTAACCGTGCGCTCTCAGAGCCACTGCTCCTGACCGTCAGCTCGATCTGCGAACCGACAGGCGTCAAACCTATGCGATTGCGCAGATCAGCAGCGCCATGAACCGGCCGACCATCGACCGCTGCCACCACGTCGCCCGGTTTCAAACCCGCTCCAGCGGCCGAAGATCCCTGTTCTACCGCCGCGATTAGCGCTCCGCCCGGTTCGTCCAGCCCAAGCGAAGCTGCCATATCGGCATCAATATCTTGGATCGCAACGCCCAGCTTGCCGCGAACGACCTCGCCATGTTGGATCAGCTGGGTCATCACCAGTCTTGCGACCTTGCTCGGTACGGCGAAGCCGATACCAATGTTGCCGCCAGCGGGGCTGAGGATCGCAGAGTTGATCCCTGCAAGTTTCCCGTCAAAAGTTACCAACGCGCCGCCCGAGTTACCTGGATTAATCGAAGCGTCCGTCTGGATAAAATCTTCATAACCTTCGCGGCTAAGACCGCTTCGGCCAAGTGCGCTGACGATGCCCGATGTAACAGTCTGCCCAAGTCCAAACGGATTGCCGATTGCCACAACATAATCGCCAACGCGCAATGCGTCCGAGTCTCCAAAAGGCAACGCGGTCAGATTGCGGGCCGGTATCTGGAGCACTGCGATGTCGGTACCCTTGTCGGAGCCAACAAGCTTCGCGTCCAGCCGCCTTCCATCCTTGAGCGTCACGAGGATCTTACGAGCATTGGCGACGACATGATGGTTCGTCAACACGTAGCCTCGTGTCGCATCGACAATGACTCCCGATCCGGCGCTCAGACGAGGTTCCACCTGAGGCTTATCCGGGAGGTTGAAGTAGCGGCGGAAATAGGGGTCACTGTAGAGCGGGTTATCCTCTTCGGGCGCCTGTGAGACAACCGAGATGTTGATGACTGCCGGCGTGACCTTTTCCAGAATCGGCGCAAGCGTCGGTACGCTGCCGCCGACCCCGGACACGAACTGCGCTTGGGCTGGAACGCCGCCAATGAGCAGGGAGACGGTGAAGACAATGATCAATGGCCTGATGAGCCTTATGAAAGCGGACATAGTCCCTCCTTCTTTCGAACATACAGACGCAGAAAAAAGCCGGAGGACGTCCTCCGGCTTCTTTCCCTAATGTTTGATGGCGATGCGTTTGACCTGTGATTGCGCCTTCTCGTCCTTGGGCAAGGTTACGGTCAGTACGCCGTTTCGGAAGCGCGCATCGACCTCATCTTCCCTGATTTCGACGCCGAGAGGAATACGGCGTTCAAAGCGGCCATAGGAGCGCTCAGTAAACTGGCGATCCTTGTCTTCGGTCTCCGAGCGCTTCTCGCCCTTCAGCGTTAGCACGCCGTCATTCAGCAGGATCTCTATGTCCTTCTCTTCCAGGCCGGGGACTTCCGCCGTGATCCTGATCTCCTTGTCGGTGTCGGACATCTCGACGCTCGGCCAGCTGGAACCGAGGACCGAAGTGCTAGTGAACGACGGCAGACCGGAGCCGAAGCCGCGGAAGACGTCGTCGAACAGGCGGTTTACCTCGCGATGCAGCGACAGGAAGGGATCACGGTCATCATCGCGCGGAAGACCTGGAAACTGATTGCCATTGCTTCGGCCCCAGGGAATCAAATCACGAACACTCATGTTCCTTCTCCTTATCTTGTGAATTCGGCAAAGCTTCCCATTTGGCACCGGGCGTCGCCCGGGGCCTTGTGGCGTATTGGCGCGCCGTGGAAGGCTTAAGCCGCTTGCTTGTTTGCTTCGATCTGCTTGGTCTCTGTCATGGGCAGCGCCTCGCCGGCGCTGATCGCGATCTGGCGCGGTTTCATCTCTTCGGGGATTTCCCGCTTCAGATCGATGGTCAGCAGACCGTTGACGAGGCCAGCACCGACGACCTTGACGTGGTCGGCAAGTTCGAACCGGCGTTGGAACGAGCGCCCCGCGATTCCGCGATGAAGATACTGAACATCGTCCGCACTTGCCTTCTGGCCGGATACGAAAAGCATGTTCTGCTCCTGCGTGATCGTTAATCCGTCCTGCGCGAAGCCCGCCACTGCCATGGCAATGCGATACGCGTCCTCACCGGACTTGACGATGTCGTATGGGGGCCAGTTGTCGATCGTTTCGACGCGGCTTGCAGCCTCGAGCACATTCAGCATTCTGTCGAAGCCGATACTCGACCGGAAAAGGGGGGAGAAATCGAGGTTTGTCCTCATAGCCATATCCTCCTTGTAAGCAACATGGATTCAAGGAGACGCCAAGAGCACATGGCGCCTCCTGGACTTGTCGATCCCCATTGGGCGATCGACAATAGTGATATAATTCAGTGGCTTGTCGATTCAAGAGCTTTAAATTTGCCCTGTGAAAAAATTGATTTTTCTATTTGGGCCACCAGATTCCGGTCAGGCAAACAAAAGGAGCAATGGGTATGACAATGACCTCCGAAGACGTCATCGCCATCCTCGGACCTGTCGACGAAACTTTGATAGCAGATGTCGTGGCGACTGGCGCCAGCCACATTGAACTGGCGGAAGCCTTCGCATGGGTCAACAGCGACGAAGCCTTGATGAGTGAACGGCGGCCTCTGCCGACTGGCAGAACCGCCTTGTTGATCGACCTACTGGTTTCAGACGAGGAGGAGTCGGACTAGGCAAGGCGTCGCCTGACGGCGTCTCGCTTATGCGCTGGTCAACACGCGAGCCTCGCCCCGGCGATTGAAGACGTCGACCACGACACTACGTCCTGAGCGGCGAATTGCGACGTCCGCCGAGCCGTTTCCGACCTGCAGGTGTCGTAGGATCACCTCATCCACAAAAGAGGGGAGTTGCGGCTCGTTGAAGCTGATGATCTGAGCATTCGGCTCGAAGTCAAGGCCGAGACAGGATTGCAGCAGAAGGAGGGGGGCTGCAGCCGCCCACGCCTGTGGAGAGCAGGCGACGGGGTAGAAGGTTGGCCCCTGAGCCCGCTGGCGTGGCAAGCCACAGAAGAGTTCGGGAAGACGGCGCAGGTCAATATATGTCGAAGACGCAAAGAGCCCTTCAAAAATTCTCGCCGTTTCAGCTCGGTAGCCATAGCGGGCGAGGCCGCTAGCGATCATTGCATTGTCATGCGGCCAGACAGAGCCATTGTGATAGCTCATCGGGTTGTAGCGTGCCTCGGTAGACGCGATGGTGCGTATGCCCCAGCCGCAAAAGGACGAGGCACTCATCAAAGTCTTGGCAACCTGGGTGGCCCGCTCCGGATAGGCTATACCCGCGAACAGAGCGTGGCCGGCATTTGAAGAGCGGACCCTGCAAGGCCGCTTGTTCCCGTCGAGCGCCAGCACGAAAGTGCCGAGTTCCTCGTCGAAGAAACTCGTATCGAAGGCACGCCGCAGGCCTTCCGCCCGTGCCAGGAACTTTGCCGCGCGTTCAGGTCTGCCGAGCCGGCGGAAGATCTCGGCAGCTGCGTGCCAGGCGCCATAAACATAGGCCTGAACCTCAGCAATGGCGATCGGGCCTTTGGCGAGTGTACCATCGGCGTGAAAGACGGAGTCGTGGCTGTCTTTCCAGGCCTGATTGATCAGCCCTTCTTCCGTCAACCGCCCGTATTCGACGAAACCATCACCGTCGCGATCGCCGTGCTCGTCGATCCAGGTGAGCGCTGCCTCGATATTCGGCAGAAGATGGTTGATCGTAGCAAGGTCGCCTGTTCGCTTCAGGTACTCGCCTGCCAGCAGTACGAACAACGGCGTGGAATCGATGCTGCCGTAATAGCGGCGGAAAGGCACTTCGCCCAGTTCAGCCATTTCGCCACAGCGCACTTCGTGAAGGATCTTTCCAGGTTCGGCATCTGCAGCCGGATCGACTTCCGTCGCCTGGTTTGTCGCCAGATGGCAAACGACACCGCGTGCGATCTGTGGATCGAGCCACAGCGTTTCGAGTGCGGTGATCAGCGCATCACGTCCGAAAACGGTGCTAAACCAGGGAATGCCAGCGTACGGGTACGGGCCTTCGGGCTTGTCGGTCATCAGCATATAAAGGTCAGAGAGGCTGCGCCATGCCGCTTCGTTGAAGATCTCGTTGGACGTGACGATCGATGTTGCGCGCGAGGAAGAGGAGCGCAATGCACGGCGCGCATCCCGCAGGCCCAGGAAAAAAGACTGGTAGCCGAGAGGCCGGTCTTTGGCCTGGTCGCAGCAGATCTGGATGAACAGCGACCGCGTTTCATGTGGCGCCAGATCAAGATCATAAATGACATGGCCGCTCCCAAGTTCATCTGGGCGCGGATCGAAGGACAACTGTGTGACGCGCTTCTGATCGTCGAGGCCGATATAGGAGAGGAAAACGCGGTTTTGTTCCATCACGGACGGAAGAAGGCGGCCCTTCCTCGCCCTGACGGTTCCGCGAACCTCGAACAGATCGGCGAAGTCCGCCCCGAACGAAATTTCGATGCGCACTCGTTGTCGTCGCTCGTCGTAGTTTCTAACGGCCAGGCGCTCGTAACAACCGGCATTCCACAGAAAGCGTGTCCTGCGCATATGAATGAGATCATGCTCAAGGGTGAGCTTCCCCTTTTCATCGAAGAGGTCAGGATTCGTGAGATCGCAGGTCAGCGTCGCGTTGTCGTCGCGCAGCGTCGACGACAGAAGCATCGGGCGCTTGCCATTGATCGTCAGATGCAGATGCGAGAGGTACCGCGTGTCCCGATGGAAAATGCCTTCCGGGCTGCCAGGCCCGGAAAGTGCGTCACCATTATGATCGAAGACGGCGAACGTGTCGCCGTGCTTCAGGGTGCGTGGCCGCCGCTCCTGCAGCGACGCGGTCGCGGGGATGAAAAATTGCGCCATCGGTGCGTGGCCGCCTGCAGGCGCGGAACCGTCGTGTACAGAATCGATCGACATCCTCATGGCCTCCGGATTATGCCACGATCTGAAGATCGAAGTCCTGACCGTTGGCACGGCGCAGCGGGGCGGCCTTGGTGCGCACGCCGGGAAGATTGCGGTAGATGTCTAGATAGTCCCGTGCCATCCGCTCGGCGCTGAAACGTGCCTCGAATGTGGCGCGAACTTTCTTTCGATCCATCTTGAGCGCCCATTCGACGTTCTCGGCCGCGTCGACCACGCTGTCGACGAGGATTCCAGAGATACCGTTGTCGATGACCTCCGGCACGGAGCCGCATCCGAACGCGATTACCGGCGTGCCACAGGCCATTGCTTCGATCATGACAAGTCCGAAGGGCTCCGGCCAGTCGATCGGAAAGAGCAGGGCGCCGGCATTGCCGAGGAAGTCGGCTTTCTGGGGCTCGCTGATCTCGCCGATGAATTCGACGTTCGGATGGTTCCTGACCATCGGCTCGATCACCGTATCCCAATAGGCCTTGTCCGCATCGTCGATTTTTGCGGCCATCTTTAGGGGCATGCCAACTTTCGCAGCGATTTCGATCGCCCGGTCGGGCCGTTTCTCCGGCGATATTCGCCCGAGGAACGCGAGGTAGTTGGCCTTGGGCTTTTCCGTGAACGGCAGCAGGTCGAGAGGGAGGCCATGATATACCGTCCCCGACCAGTTGGCCGGCGGCATTGGGCGGCGCTGATCATTGGAGATCGACACCAGCGGGATATCGGGAAAGGCCGAGTAAAAGGGCTTGAGGTCCGGCAGGTCCAGGCGGCCGTGCAGCGTCGTGACCGTCCGGTCGGAAAACTCCCGGATCAACGGGAAATGCAGGAGATCGATGTGGAAGTGTAGGACATCGAATTCGTGCGCCCGCCGGCGAATTTCCTCCAGCATCACAACCTGATGCGGCAGGTGATCTTTGACGGCAGGATTAAGACGGAGCGCCACATCTGAGCACGGCACGAGCTTCGCCGCAGTGATGGAATCTCCGCTGGCAAAAAGCGTGACGTCGTGGCCTTGGGCGACGAGTGCGTCGGTGAGATAGGAAACAATGCGCTCGGTTCCACCATAAAGCTTGGGCGGAACGCTTTCGGCGAGCGGTGCGATCTGAGCGATCTTCATCGGCAAAACCTCCTCAATTCAGCAAAGAGTCGACGGCAAAAATCAGGTTCGCGTCCTCCAGAGGCACGCGACAGGTGCAAAGTGGTTATATCTCCAATGGTCGTCGGCGACTTTCTCCTTTCGAATAACTGCACAGGCCGACCCCGCCAAATCGGCGCGTTCGGGGATTGCGGCGGTGCCGTCTGGGGACCGCGGAGCAAGCTGACATGCTTCGCCGCTTGCTTCACCGTCCTCATCCAGGATCTTCAAAACGTCGATGATGTCGTCATAGGACACGGCTTTATCCGTGCCGGGATGAAGTCGAAGGGCTGGAATGGACTCGACAGCAAAGACGTCGGAGGCCCATGAAGCGAGAATGGCTCGCTTCTCGTCTTTGCTGATATGTTCGGCGTGAAGCACATCGCGGGGATGACTGAACTGCGTCGCCGGATGAAGCAGATGCGCAGCGCTGATCGCCACTGCGGCTTCCTTTGGGACAGAGGAGTTTATGTTTTCCTTTCTCATCGTCTGGCTCCACTGATATCGAATCTATGGATGTCGTTGCACTATATGTTCAAGCCGCTTGGAGCGGGCCGTTTTCGAAGAGCCCTCGCGCCGCCGAACCATCGTTTTGAGGTGATCGGGGTCGTGGACGCCTTGCCGGTACAGTTCCATGAGGATGGTAGCTATGCGATCAGCTTCTTCCGACTTCTTGACGAACCCGGCGCTCGATTGAATTTCGTCGAAGACTTTCTGGCAGACCGCAAGGTCGTGTGAGTAGAGTGGCTCGGGTGAGTGCTTAATCCTTGCTTGAATCATGTGTTTCACCTTTCTCGGTAAAGGCTCGTCCCATGCGGCGGGACGAGCCACGGTGACCGCTTAGTACTCCATGCCGGCGCCTGCGGGCATTGCCGGAGCTATTTCCTTCTTGGACTTCTCAGCGATCATGGCTTCGGTCGTCACCAGCAGGCCGGCAACGGAGGCGGCGTCCTGCAGCGCGGTGCGCACGACCTTTGCCGGGTCGATGACCCCCTGAGCATAGAGATCGCCATACTCGCCGGTCTGCGCATTCCACCCGAAGGAGAAGTCAACCTTTTCGCGAAGCTTGCCGACGACGACAGAGCCCTCGGCTCCAGCGTTTTCGGCAATCTGGCGAGCAGGCGCTTCAATCGCGCGCCGGACGATCTCGATGCCGACCTTCTGGTCTTGATTGCCCGTCTGGAGATTGTCGAGTGCCTTCACGGCACGAAGCAGCGCAACGCCACCGCCCGGCAGAATGCCTTCCTCGACGGCAGCGCGGGTCGCATGCAGCGCATCGTCGACGCGGTCCTTCTTCTCTTTGACCTCGACTTCCGTCGAACCGCCGACTCGAATAACAGCAACACCGCCGGCAAGCTTGGCGAGCCGTTCCTGCAGTTTTTCGCGATCATAGTTGGAGTTGGTCTCCTCGATCTGGGCGCGGATCTGGGCGACACGACCGTCAATCTCTGCCTTGGAACCCACCCCGTCGATGATCGTGGTGTTTTCCTTCTCGATCGCCACCTTCTTGGCTCGACCGAGCATGTTGAGCGTTACATTCTCAAGCTTGATGCCGAGGTCTTCGGAGATGACGGTACCGCCCGTCAGGATGGCGATATCTTCCAGCATCGCCTTGCGGCGGTCGCCGAAGCCCGGAGCCTTGACGGCGGCGATCTTCAGGCCGCCACGCAGCTTGTTGACGACGAGCGTTGCAAGAGCCTCACCTTCGACGTCTTCGGCGATGATCAGCAGCGGCTTGCCGGACTGAACGACGGCTTCCAGAACCGGCAGCATCGCCTGAAGATTCGAGAGCTTCTTTTCGTGGATCAGGATGTAGGGATCGTCGAGTTCAACCCCGCATCTTGTCCTGATTGGTGACGAAGTAGGGCGAAAGGTAGCCACGGTCGAACTGCATGCCTTCAACGACTTCGAGTTCGGTATCGGCGGTCTTGGCTTCTTCGACAGTGATAACACCTTCGTTGCCGACCTTTTCCATCGCCTCGGCAAGATAACGGCCGATCTCGGAATCGCCGTTCGCCGAGATCGTACCGACTTGAGCGATTTCGGCATTGCTGGTGATTTTGCGGGCGTTGGTCTTCAGCTCCTTGACGACAGCGTCGACGGCAAGATCGATGCCGCGCTTCAGGTCCATCGGGTTCATTCCGGAAGCTACCGCCTTGGCACCTTCCTTGACGATCGACTGGGCGAGTACGGTCGCGGTGGTGGTACCGTCGCCGGCCAGATCGTTGGTCTTCGACGCGACTTCGCGCAGCATCTGGGCGCCCATGTTCTCAAACTTGTCTTCGAGCTCGATTTCCTTCGCAACGGAGACGCCATCCTTGGTAATGCGCGGCGCGCCGAAGGACTTATCGATCACGACGTTGCGGCCCTTCGGACCGAGCGTGACCTTTACCGCATTGGCAAGCACGTCGACCCCACGCAGCATGCGTTCACGGGCGTCGCTGTTAAATTTGACTTCTTTGGCAGCCATTTTTCTAACTCCTCAATAGGCAGCTATTTGACTGATGGGTTGATTTGTATTCAGGCGGCTTGTCTCTGCTCGGCCTCAGCCTCGATGATGCCCAGAACGTCGGTTTCCTTCATGATCAGCAGAACTTCACCGTTGATCTTGATCTCCGTGCCGGACCATTTGCCGAACAGGATGCGATCGCCAGCCTTGATGTCGAGTGCCTGCACCTGGCCGGCCTCGTTACGCGCGCCAGTACCGACAGCGACGACCTCACCCTCGGAAGGCTTTTCTTTCGCGGTATCGGGAATGATGATGCCGCCTTTGGTCTTTTCCTGGGATTCGACCCGGCGAACGAGAATGCGATCATGAAGCGGTCGGAACGACATGTTTTCCTCCGTTGAGCAAAAATGATGACGTTGAAGACCCAAGCCGGGCCGGATGGCCAGTCCGGGCGGGTGCGAACCTCATCGAGCGTTCGCGGGCAAAATTTATTTTCGAGGTTTTTCGATTTCAAGAGGGTGCAGAGGAAAAATAGCACTCAACGCTAACGGCTGCTAACATGCTGGAAAGGAACAATAAACGGCACGGCGAGTTCAGAAAACCATTGAGGGCCGCAAGATTTTACGTCACCTTCGCAGTGTCATGAAACGGAGATGAAGCATGCAATTCTCGTCGGATCTCGAGCGTCAGCTCAACGGCTACGGACTGACCACCGCACATATCCTCTACCGGATACCGGATTTCGAATCCGTCCTGCAAACCTACATTTGGCAGGACTACGATCTCGCACCTGATTTTCCG
Organism: Rhizobium cauense; assembly: GCF_019511525.1. Classification (GTDB taxonomy): domain Bacteria; phylum Pseudomonadota; class Alphaproteobacteria; order Rhizobiales; family Rhizobiaceae; genus Rhizobium; species Rhizobium cauense. The sequence goes on from NZ_JAEUAT010000029.1 coordinate 10,065, forward strand.
GAGATGCACAAGTTCCTGACCTTCTGGCGAGACAGCCTCGACGGGCCTCTCCACTCCGTCCGCTACTCCCACCAGCGGCTGATAGGTCCGAACGAATGGCGCCGTGTCGAGGGCGAGTTCAAGCTTCAATAAACTCTTGAATTTGATTTTTGAGCTTCCTAGCTCATCGACCGCCGAGGCGTTGAACTCGGGTGTGGGCGCCGATTGTGTATGGAGTGACTCCTGGATGGAAGAGAATATTGAAATCATCAAGAGTGTTGGCATCGATGAACGCGAAGAGATCATCGTCGACTTTGCCCGGTGGCTTGAGACCGCCTCAAAAGAAGCGCTGGTCTACGGAGAAGGGAAGTTCGCAATGATGTCCGCCAGCATGGCGGAAGCAATGCGTGTCAATGCCGACGAACTTGCTCGTGATAATCCTGAAAAAACCGAACGTGTGCTGCAGCAGGCCAGCGCGATGATGGCGCAGTTCAAGGCCGCCTATCCTTATCGCGTTATCAGTCGGTCGGTCCATTGAGGTCCTGAGCGCGGCCTTAGTGGCGGTGTAGGCGGTAGTCGCCTCGGGAAGTGGCAGGACTGAGGGATGAAAGTGCACCACCGCGCCGGTGCCCGCTCGATATCTGGGAGAAGGCGATCGAGGCGGATAGTCGCTATAAGGTTGAGGTTCAGGTCGAAGAGCCAGTGCTCGTCCGTCAGAGGCGACGAAGTCGCCGCAGCACGGCGGGTTCGCGAGGTGGAGCTGAAGTGGAAGTTAGTCAGTTGCAAACCCACCGACGATTGCGTCAAACGATTGCGTCAGATGAGATCGGGAGCTGAAGCCGTCGATTCGGTGGCCAGCCCGTCGACAACAACCTCCGCACGATCGAGGCAGACGAGCGGACCTTCGACCACGGTTGCGCGCTGCTGGTTCGGCGACCTTGTCTGAGAATATGGTTGCTGGCCCGGAATAAACACCCTCCTTGGCCTTTGCCTTCTGCTTTGCCTGTGGTTGGCGCCGAAAGCCAGCAGGTGCGTTCAACTGGACTTCAACACCAGGCTTCATCGTGGGTTAACATAATCTCTCTTGAGACGAACGATGCGCGTTGATTTGGTCGAGAAATTTCGCCAAGCTTTGATCGTCATGAAGTCGAAGAAAACGGCGCGTAGGTGTAGTCCGAGCCGATCCCAAGACCTGCTGAAACAGCTTGCGCGAAAGCCGGATAAACTGTTCACCGGAGCTTTCCGGGTGCAGTACGGCGCGTTATGTTTCCGGCTGAAGGGGAAAGGCACGGAGATCGAGATCCTCGTGATCACCTCGCGTGAGACGAGCCGTTGGATGCTTCCCAAGGGCTGGCCGATGAAGGGGAAGAAGCCGCACCAGGCCGCGGCAACCGAGGCCTGGGAGGAAGCCGGCGTCAGCGGCAGACCCAACAAGACACCTGTCGGCCGCTACGTCTACCTCAAGGAGCTCGATGGCGGCGATGTCGCGCCAGTTATGGTCGAGATATACCAGGTCAAGGTGACGAAGGTTCAGACGGATTTCAAAGAGAAGGGGCAACGCATCCTGGCATGGGTCAGCCCCGATGAGGCGCACGGCGAGTGCGCGAGGTCGAACTGAAGTCGATGTTGGTCAATTTCAAGCCCATCGACGATTAGCGTCAGATAAGATCGGAAGCTGAGGCCGTCGACTTGGTGACCAGCCTGTCGATAACGATCTTCGCACGATCGAGGCAGACGAAAGGGCCTTAACTTGCGCGCGGCTGCTGTTCACCGAGGTTCATGACCCGATTGCTGCCGGGCGGTCTGATGACGGCGAAGTGGCTTAGCGGACTGTAGATCGCGATGCGGTACCCTTGATACTCCCGAACCAAGCAAGGCGCGCCGTTCTTCCTGGGCAATCTGGTCGTCGAGCCGCTCACCGATCCTGATGGTCCGCTTACGCACAGTGGCGTGCGTTTCTGTCGGCTCAACGGGCAGGAATTCGGCCAGCACCGCCGCTGCCTGCTGGTACGGCATCATGCTTCCCAGCCGTGCCGTCAGTTCCATCAACTCGGGCGTCGCCCGATCGGGGAAGTTTTCTTTCAGCGGTGCGAAGGCTCCGGCCATGCCCGAAAGACAAGCCCGGCACAACTCTCAGCGGGGATTGCGGGAAGCATGCGCCTCAATGTCTCGCCAGAGGACGCGGAACTGTGACTCTTGCAGGTAGCCCGACTAACGGAGAAGCAGCGAGAGGCTAACCGCCTCCCAGAAACGTCATGCTTCAGGGCGGATCTCGTTCGCGAGACTTTCCTTCTTATTCGAGCGCTCATCCAGCGAGCGATCATCGCAGCTGGTTCCCGGCACGCCATATTCCGCTTTCGCTTCAGCCACGCGAAGACCTCGGTATGTCTTTTTCATTCTGAATAAGCGTTCTTCCACAGTGTTGGCGCCTACTCGCTCTGACCTCATCTCATGCGGCACGACCCGACACTCCGAACTCGTCAAGCCATCCTCGACTCCGCCAAGAGCATCGCAGCCCCAGGCGAGCCAGTGAGCCTTCTGGATGTCGGCCCTATCCTCGTGACGGAAAAGACTACACGGAACTAGAGGTGGACGATGCTCTTTACGATATGCAGGAGCAGAAAGTGATTGAACTTCTCAGCGGGAATAGGATGAGGGTTTTGTGATCGAACAACAGCTTCAGGGCGAAGCCGGCCGACGCACTGCAGCACTGCCCTTTGCAAGCCGGCCTAACGCCAGTGTTGAGGGGTCGAACGAGTGGCGCTACGAAAGGTGTGGTAACCGAAATTGCCCGCTTCTATGTTTGAGAACGAACAAACGAGCCGGGAGCGCCCCACCCGCTCCCGGCGTCGAAGCTTCACCACAGGAGTGGAAAGAGGGTGAAGTCCGACGCGCCCTAACATTGAACTGCAGCAAAGGTTTCCAAATACGAACGGCGCCCGTCGACAACGGCGTTTCAATCAACTACCGCATCAAGTGCCGTGAAGCCGAAGGCAGGGAAGCCATGCGGATGGTCGACTGAGTATTATGATAGAGTGCTCGGCTACAACGGCCTGAGGGGCAGAGAGTGAACACGCTAGAAAAACACAGCGTCAAGGCGATCCTTGCAGTCGCGGGCCTAGCTGCTCTCACATCATGCACGGGCACAAACGCGGCTGTCCAAGATGCACTCGCTTACCGCATGGCGCATCCTCGCAGCATGCAGATGACCGGCGCTGGCGGGAGTTACCAACCGAATGCCTATGGGCCTGGCGTCGGGAGGATCAGTATGGCCGACCTCTTCGCCAGCCGTTGCCGACGAGAATTGTTTCTCGCGTGAAACCCGGGTGCACCCCCCCGGTGTTTCCCTTTCAATGGTCCCAAAATTGACCCGCTCTCTCTTGTGCGGGGTTTCTCTTTTGGGGTCGGATCTTTCAAGCGCAGCTTGCTATTCTCCGTGCTTACGGGCACAGCCTGATCGCTTTGGTTACGGTGGTTCTCGTCGATCTCTCAGCGCGTGCTTTGACAGTGAGTTCCCGTCAGAAGTCTGGCTTCTCTGCGAAGTCGGCGCGGGCCGCTTCATGATCGGGTCGGATGGATAGGCATCTCAATTTTTTTCGAACTGTCAGTCTGAGCTGACGTTCAGCCCCGCCTCGAGGTTGCCTGCCCACTCGTCCCTGAACGGGACCTCTATCCGCAACGACGTAGGACTGTTGTCGACCCACATCCGATGCAGGATAATCGCCGTCCGCAGCGTATCCTGAAAATCGTATGGAACCTTATGCCGGTTTAGATGTTGGAGCCCGGTCGCATTCAACTTCCCCGATGCGATCGCTAACTCGATAGTTGCCCCGTGGCTCCCCGCTGCGGGGTTTTTTCATAGTCGATCACGGAACGAAATCCAGTGATTGAAGTTTGAAGGCCGCGAGACGGCGAGGTCTCTCCTACACTCCTCTCACGGCTCGCAGACAAGAGCCCCGCTCGCCCCCCGGGCGGGGTTTCTTTACTACGCCGGGAACTCTCGCCGCCATCGATAGTTTAGCAGACGCTTCGAGACTCGAAACCCCTTGAAGCATCCGTTGTCTCCAACCCCGCAGCCAGCAGATGCGGGGTTTTTTCATGCTGGAACTGCGGTACAAGCATCGGCGGCTGTTAGTTGAAGCATGCAGTTTTGTGAAGATCCGGTGGCAAGTCTTAATTTTGCTCGTCAGACGAAAGCAGGTCGTCTACACTATCGCTTCGGCTCGGAACGCTATAAACTTGCTGTCCGCTAATTGGCCAGTCCACAGCGGCAAACGCTTGTCGACGCTATGGAAGCTTGCGCGGAGGGTTGGTCGCAGGGACTGCGACTGAGGCGCAAGCTCCCTTCTTGGCTGCCGAATTAGTCGCGGGCGTATAGTCGCTCTGAAGCTATCAAGAGAGACCTGCGAGCTCAGGATTGATACGGGCCAGTCGATCCGGATAGAAAGATCTCCAGCTCGTCCTCGAGCTCGTCGCAGGTCACCTCGTAATATTGCAGGAGGTTTTTGTTGTTGCCTCGGGCCCGCAGCCGGTCTCGGCACCTGACAGCCTCACCATATTCCTGGACGACGTTGGGCCACCACCGCGCCTTGCTCGCGTAAATGCGCAGATTTGGTCGTCGCACCAAAAGCGATGCCAGACCGTATCGAAAGCTGTCAAACTTGCTCTGCTGCATCTCTCGGCACTTTCACATGCAGAGTTTAGCGCAACTGCTTGCGTTTGAAACGATGATTCCTTCGAAGAAGCCCGCACTCGTAAAGTCTGCCCTCCTAGCGGATGATGGGGTGTTGAGTGCGCACCCCCATGCAAAGAGCCTCCCTCCTCCGGTAGTATTGATCTTTCCGACCACTAACAAGAACAGCGTGCGGTGGATGCCGTATCGTCCGCGAGGCCGGTGAACGCACGTGGGCCGCGGCAGAGCGCGCTGGCGCCGAGGCGGCCTCGCGCGCAAGCGAGGAGCGTTTCCAGCAATTCGCGAAAGCGTCAGCGGCGGGTTTGTGGGTGAGAGAGGCCGAAACCTTTACGATTGAGTACGTCAATCCCGCCATTTGCACCATCTATGGCACGGAACCTGACGCGCTCCTAGGCGAGATCAGACAGTGGGCTTCCCTTATCGTGCCGGAGGACCGGCAAGGCGCTTTGAGCCACCTATAGGCCGCACGTGAGGTCGGCATCGACCTATCCTTGAGGATCGCGAGAAGAGCAAAGCTAGCAATTCGAACAGTGTATGCATCTTGTGGCACAGAGCATTCAAGTGCGAATGGTAACACTGCGTCAAACATTGTGGGTCCGGGTTAGTTGCGGCGTGGCACGGTCCCTTTTCAATTCCGTATCTGAACAGCCAAATGTTTAAACCCCTTCCCATCACGCCGAGAATCCGGACCTCCGACCGCTCCCACGGCGGAAAGAAGCGTCGGCGTTTGGTGCGATCGAAATTGGAGGGGATCTAGCCACTGCTCTGACTTCATGATGCCGAGCGAAGTCGTAGGATCACCCCCACCGGCGCCACCTCAATCGTCTACCGAAAGCACCCCTCTTCTCCGACGTCCTCGAGATCATCGAGAACAGAAGGCGCTGTTCCTTGACTCCCTCGCCGGCTCGATCAAGCATCACGGGTCTAGAACCAGCCCGCAATGTAGAGGAGATACGGTCGACGGTCTCGACATCGACCAAAACAAAAAGCCCTTCTCCGAATAGGGGGAACCGCCCTTCAATTTCCCGTAGATGAAGACTTTTATCAATGGAGTGCCGATCCGAAAGGGTATTGCGGATGTCGGCAGTGGAAGGTGGTTATAAGACTGATAGCCCGGACTGCAACGTCCTCCGCCAGTTGGATATCGTTTTCGGCGAGATCTTCCGCCACCGAGGTGAGCGCATGCCCGACGGAGTGCATCACCATCTCGAGTGCAGTCTCGCCCTCGTCCGCCGCCCATCGGGCTGTTTGCTCGAGCGTGACGGCAATCCTCTCGGGGATTGCCTGACGCTCCTGCGGCTGAAGTTGATTAAAGTTTTGACCTGTCGTGTGCAACGTTATCTCCTAATGTTTCTTCGGAAACCGGGGCGGGCTTAAGGGGCCAGACTTGGTCAGCATCGATTTCCGGATGGGTCGCTTCAAACGCGCCTGTCGCCCTGCCGCGGAAGCCCGGTGCGTCATCTTGTGTTGCTTTGGCGTAACTTGCATTAGTTTTAATCTAGAACTGGTCCCTCCGTCGTTACACTAACGGACGTGACCTGAAACAGAGCTTGGTGCATGCGCGTTCATTCTAACGCTGGTCGTCTTCTCGAGCGGTTCTTGGCTCGCCACATGTCCACCTAGAAACCCGTGCCCTTGGACAAAAACTCCCGAATAGCGACAGCGAGGGCGCTAGGATTTTCTTCCGCTACATGATGGCCGCTGTCGATACCGAACCCTGTCACATTGACTGCCCAGTGTTCCCAGATCGCGATGGGATCACCATAGATCTTTTCAAGATCATCCCGTTTGGACCAGAGGCACAGCATAGGGCAACAAATCTTTCGGCCGGCGGCGCGGTCCTCACCGTCGTGTATGTAGTCGATTCGAATACCTGCCCGGTAGTCCTCGACCATTCCGTGTACGACATGTGGATCATGAATTACGTCCAACAAGTCGTCGTATGCTTCTGGCCCCATGAGTTCGGGAGAAAGCTTGTCATACCACGCCGTCGGGTCGGCAATAATTGCCCGTTCCGGCTTCTCCGGCTGAGCGAAAAAGAACCAATGGAACCAGGCATTGGCAAACTTCCAGTCTGCTCGCTCGAGATGTTCGAGGACGGGAAGTCCATCTATTGTGATGAGCTTCGTAACCGCTAACGGGTGATCCATTGCCATTCGAAACGCCGTCAGGCTACCACGATCATGTCCAACGACGTAGAACCGGTCATACCCGAGCAGCGCCATGAGCTCCAAAAGTGAAGCTGCCTTGTTCCTTTTGGAAGAGCCACTGCTGTCGGTGGTATCTGGGGGCACGTACGACCTGCCGAAGCCCGGCACGTCTGGACACACGACTGTGAACGCCGACGCAAGAAGATCGGCAACCTTACCCCAGGTCATGTGCGTGCGTGGATGTCCGTGTAGAAGGAGGACAGGCGGTCCGCTTCCTCCAGAGCGGAGTCTGATGGGCCCGGCGGCTGTGTCGATCTTATGCAGTTTGAGTTTGTCGAACATCAGGTTAGCTTGCCGACCAGTTCGGCATACTCCGCGAACGTGAACGTTCTGCCGCGCTGCGACGCCTCGTTTGCCAATGTGAGAACGCGTATCGGAAAAAGCACAGCGGCTTGATTTGCTTCCGACAGTCCCTGCAGACGGTCCTCCGACGCCGCTTTCTCAGCCCGTCCAAGTGCCGCCGCAACGTCACGATGATTGAGAAGACCTTTTTCGGTCAAAGCGTCGGAGATTGCCGCGACCGCCATGATGAGACCCTCCAGCTGGAGATTTGCAGTATTCAAGACAATCCTCCTAGTTGCTTAGCTCTTTGACCATAAGCGCTTGGGAGACCTAAGGTTCCGCCGGCTCTACACAACCACGCCGATCGCTTTTCGTATTCCGCCGGCATGTGGACAGCTGGAATGGCTTATCGAGCGCGAACCGATTTCCCGGGGTATCGAGTCCAAGCGGCCCTAGGGTCAGCTCCTCACTGACTTCTCAGCGAAAGTACTCGGCCACCATGTCTCGCAGGACCGTCTCAGTGTCGACGATCTCAACCTGCATCGAAAACCGCCCTCCAAGAAGTTCGAGGGAGGCATCTCGGGTGTCATCATCACCACTGCACAGCGCGTCCTTGACAACTTTTACCCGGTAACCCAGGTCCACGGCACCGAGAACAGCCGCAAGCACACAGACGTCGGTTTCGCCCCCCGTGATGACCAGCGTCTCAACATGCTCGTTCCTTAGTGTCGAATTCAGGTTGCCTCCCACCCACGGTGAATAGGTCATCTTGTCGAAAACCCGTGCTGGGGGAGAAAAGCGGCGTAGGTCCGGGATGAGCTCGATAAGTTCACGATCGAGGCGATCGAGCGTCATTGCTTCCCATTTCCGATAGTAGTCACGCCAAGTACCGGTCATCTCGCCAGCATTCGTGGGAGGAATGAAGCGGGTGAAGACGGTCCTTTCCGGGAATCGATCGGCGATTTCGACAATGGTCGGAGAAACTCTCGACATCCATGGCACGTGCCAGGGTGTGTCCTCGGAAAACATTCGCTGCATGTCTATACAAAGGTGAATCCAGTTTTCGCTCATGCCAACCCCCTTATTTAAGCTGCACTTGGGCCGAACGCTGGTCAGCGATGGTGGTTCCTGGAACAAACCGGTAGTGATGCTGAGGTCCAGTTTCTTCCGGTTTGAGAGGCAAAGGCGCGTCCAATCGGGGCGTCGAGGCGGTTCGTTTAGTATGCTGACCCTCGACGGGGACTCGCGGCATCGCCCCTGATGGCTTCCCGAGCTTCTGCGTTTGGATGCGCGGGCCCACCACGCCCAGCGGAGTGGCCGTTTCGTTCGGTTCCTTGCATGACGTATCCTGGTCGCCACCCTGTCTCGATCGCGCTCATCGTGAATTATCGCCTTCGCAGGAAAATCGCAAAGGCCGATCGGCCCGGCGGGTGCTACTGATCATCAGATCCCGGCTCTGCCATCTTTCGATGTTGCTTCGCGAGCATCTCGGCCGGCGTCAGGTTGGCAGCCGCAGACATTAACTTGTTCTTCCATCCACTGACCACATCACCCTCCCCCTTTAACATGGCGTCATAACCGACTTTCGCGACGAAACCTGGATCGTCTTTTTTCCCTCTACCGACTGGCGTATCGAGCATATCCGCCCGTTCAAAGAATTCCGTGTCCGTCGCTCCGGGCATCAGGCAGGTCACGGTCACGCCGCTGTCGCTAAGCTCCTCCCGAAGTGCGAAGGAGAAGGAATTGATGAAGGCTTTCGTTCCATTGTATACGGCTTGAAAGGTTCCGGGCATAAACCCTGCGATCGATCCCGTAAACAGGATACGCCCCTCACCGCGCGAACGCATCAGGTTGCCGACCTGATGGGCGAGGTAGATCGTCCCGGTAATGTTGGTGTCGACCACTTTCCGCACTTTGGAGAAATCCTGTTTAAGGAATTCGTCGCCAAGTCCCTGGCCGGCATTCGCCATCAACAGGTCCACGGGTCGGCCACCCGCTTCAATATGCTCAAGAAGTTTATCGACTCCCTCGGTTGTAGAAAGATCTGCCAGCAAGGGTTCTACCTTTGTCCCAAGCTCAGCTAGATCGGCTGATGCGCTTTGGATGTCAGCTTCATCAGCAACCACAATGAGATCGTATCCGTCTTGCGCTGCGCACCTTGCGAGTTCGAGACCGATGCCAGAGGAGGCTCCTGTCACCACGGCGAGGCCTTTGGATGTCGTTTCCATTTCATTCCTCCTTAAGGCTTGAGAACGACCTTGATGCATCCGTCTTGTTTGTCCCGGAATGTCTTATACAGGTCCGGCCCGTCATCGAGGGTAGCTCGATGAGTGATGACAAATGACGGATCGATTTCGCCCTTTTGAATTCGCTCCATCAGAAGTGGCAAATAATGTTGGACCGGTGTCTGGGCCATCTTGAATGTCAGGCCCCGATTGATCGCCGAGCCCATCGGTATTTTGTCGAGATAGCCTCCATAGACGCCCACGATCGACACAGTTCCGAAGTTGCGACAGCAGTGAATGGCCTGCCTTAACACGTGGGGCCGGTCCGTCCCCATGAAGGTCGCGACCTTTATCCTGTCGATGCGCGAATCCCAGCTCGCGGAAGCATCCGCCTCCGTCCCAACCGCGTCGATACAAGCGTCAGCACCGCGACCCCTGGTGAGGTCCATGATCTTGTCGTAGATGTCTTCATCCATGAAATTCAGCGTCAAAGCACCTGACTTTTCGGCAAGTGCCAACCGCTCTGGCACAGTGTCGATCGCAATGACGCGCTCCGCGCCGAGAATAAAGGCGGACTTTATTGCCATTTGCCCAACGGGCCCACAGCCCCAAACGGCTACGGTGTCGCCTGGCTGAATGTTGCAGAACTCAGCTGCCATATACCCGGTTGGAAATATGTCCGATAGGAAGAGGACTTGCTCGTCCGTCAGTTCCTCCGGCACCTTGATTGGCCCTATGTCAGCATAGGGAATGCGAAGATATTCTGCCTGCCCTCCGCTGTAGCCGCCAAGCAAGTGGGTATAGCCGAAGAGGCCGGCAGGAGAATTCCCCCACAACTTCTTGACTTTTTCCGGCGAAGGATTGCTGCGTTCGCACCCCGAATAGAACCCTCGCTTGCAAAAGAAGCACTCTCCGCACGAGATCGTGAAAGGTACAACAACTCGGTCGCCGACCTTAAGCCTATTGTTGTCCTTCCCGACTTCGACAACCTCACCCATCGTCTCGTGACCCATGACATCGCCGCTATGCATGTCGGGCATCACGCCATTGTAGAGGTGAAGGTCAGAGCCGCATATTGCACAGGCCGTGACCTTTATTATCGCATCGCGGCCTTCCTCGATTGTTGGGTCCGGAACACTTTCGCACCGGATGTCATGCTTTCCATGCCATGTGAGAGCCTTCACGATATGCCTCCTCGTTAGCGGGTTGGCGCGCACTTGTCTGCAGACTTTGGGACTGCAAGTTGCACTCTATCGTCAACAAAGTCGGCAACCATCGTTTCCCGGAAGCCGATGCTTCGAATTCTAAGACAGGCAGTGACGGAAACTATGAGCTCATGGCGCCAAAGCGATTTTTGTAAGACTGGCAAACTTTCGGGCGATTGGTTTGTTCCAGGGTTCGCCTACGGGAACCTGCGGAACTTTCCCAACATGGTGCAGTTGGGAAGTAAGCTCAGATGGCGATGGAGGAATGGACGTGGGCGAAGCAGATCTCATCCCAGTGCAGGAAAGCCCGGTTGACACAGAGCGCCTCCTGTTCGAGCCGAACATATCGATTAACGGCCCGATCGACGAAAAAATGCTCGCCAGCTTCCTTGAGCAAATCGTAAAGGTGCGATGCGGCAATCAGGATCTCGTCCTGGAAATAAACACGATCGGAGGCGACGCCGATGTAGCGCGCAGGATTGCCTTAGAAGTGAGGCTTTTCAGAACGCATTCCGGGCGCCGCGCCTTTTGCATTGGAAAGACCTTTGTCTACTCCGCTGGTCTCACGATTTTAGCATCCTTCAAAACTGCCAACCGATATCTAACTTCAGACACTGTTCTGCTGATTCACGAGCGAAGGATCAGCGAAAGTCTGGAATTATCGGGTCCGATGGCTGCTTGCATCCAGATTGTCCGGGAAAAACTGTCTATGCTGGAGACGGGCCAGCGACTGGAAAGACAAGGGTTCGAAGAACTCTTGGAGGAAAGCAGGTTGTCGATGACTGAGCTCTTTGAATGTGCGCAAGCGAACTGCTATTTGAATGCTCAGGACGCACTCGCGTATGGAATAATCGGCAACATCCTCGCCTAAAGGTCGAGGGAGGCGGGCGGTCCCGCCTCCTCCGACAGCTTATCGACGTTGATCGCGTTGGCCCTGACCACCGCCCTGTTGACCGCCCTGGCCGCCACCGCCCTGCTGACCGCCTTGGCCGCCACCACCCTGCTGACCGCCTTGGCCGCCGCCACCCTGCTGGCCACCTTGACCACCGCCTTGTTGGCCGCCTTGGCCTCCCTGTTGGCCTTTTTGTCCGCCCTGCTGGGCTTGGTTGCGCTTTTCCTGATCTTGCATCGGAAGCTCCTTTCATACGAGTTCAGGACCTCTCCAACTTTAAACACTAGCCAGAGTTCCAGGCGCGCGCTCACCTCAATCGAGAGCACGGGCAGAATGGTTTTCGCAGGCGAGACCGTTTGAGACCGTACGAACCCTGTTAGACTGCTGTTCCAATGCTAAGAGAGTTCCATGATTGAACCCATGCCTGAACTAGCTGATGTGTCGAAGCTCGCCACTGATGTGAGCGCCCTCTTGAAAGTGATGGCGCATCCCTTAAGATTAAAGATCCTCTTCGTTCTCCTTGACGGAGAAAAAACCGTGGGATGGCTTGAGCAAAACCTCGACAAGCCCCAGGCGCAGATATCTCATCATCTGGCCAAACTTCGATTCGACGACTTGGTGTGTTGTCGCCGGAGCGGACGCCTCGCCTACTATCGGATTGGCCACCCCCACGCGCTATTGCTGGTCACTCAGTTGCTGAGAATGTTTCCAGAACAGGAAGGTGAATAGCGTATCAAGCTTGAAAAAGGGATCGGGATCAATTAGCGCTCGCTTCTGGGCTAATTTTAATTGTGAACGCTGTCAGCGTAGTGCCAATAGCAACGCTCCCTAAACACCGAGTTCTGGAAGGCCGTGGAAGTAGCCCCGGCCTTACAACACAGCGGTCAGGGATCCTTATGTTCCGGCATTTGCTTCAGCTGATCCTCGGTCCAGCCCGTAACAGCATGAACTTCACCTGCTTCGTCTCTCATGAAATCCAGATCGCTGACCGGCACCGACACTGGTTTTGCACCAATCCCCAGAAAGCCGCCAACATCAATAACGATAGTCGCGTTCGAGCCCTGTCCATGTACATGGTCCACGTTACCAACCTTGGCGTCGTCGGACCCATAAACCGTCGCGCCTTCGAGCACAGCAGGCGTCAGTTCATCGGATGTCAATCGGGTGTGATGTGTGTGATCCATTTGACAACTCCCTTACAGATCAAGAAGCAACCCGCCTGAACAGCGTTTGTTCCGATCTTTGAGGGATAACTTCCGGCCCGAGCGAACGGGCGCCGTCAACTCGCTCATAAGTTCGCGATTGCCTGTCCCGTGGCTGCGAACCGTCGCAGGCGTCTTCGCGAATGATCGCTCCCTAGCTTTACCTGGGTCCAGTTCAGGTGCCTAGGTATCGGGAAACCGGCCCTCCGCGAGACCGCTACGAAGAAGTTAAAACAGGCCGATTTCAAACAAGCGACGCTACAGGAGAGCGACCGAGCCCCACAACGCCAGCGGTGGTTTGCTTGTCGCAGCGTATTATGCCGTCAGGATTTAGCTTTGTCGATTTCCTCGAGAATGAGCCGGATTTCCCGCAAGGGCCGCTTGTGCTCATCGAAGACTTCGACCGAAAGCATGTTGAGCGGTCCTTTCGGAAGCCCATCTGCTGCTATTTCCGTTAGGGCTCTTCTTGCCTCTTCGATAGCGGCTTCTTCGCTGTCAAACTCAAATGAGCTTTCTGTCGGACCACCCGCCCGGTCAATGATCTGGAAGAAATACGCCGGCATCGTCTGCTCCTTTCACGAGAACGTTGAACCTGTAGTTCACAGGAAAGTTCCGTTTGTGCGGGTGGGCCCAGACAGTTCAGTACCCGCAGGCGATTGACCACCTTGTGTCGGACGACGGGCCCGGTGAGAATGAACGCGATCCAGAGGGCGTAGCGCGAAGGTTTGGCTCCTCTGGAGCACCGCTTGTTCTCACGATCCGCCGCCGGCGTTCCAACGCGTCCTTCGGTGTTGAATAGACGTAAACCCTGAAATGATGCGGTCGCCATGCGGATTTTCGAGTGTCGAGATGACGTTGCTAGCTTTGACGGGAGCACTGATGAAAGCTCATCATCGAATATTCTACATCCAGTTCTGGGTGGCTGTCATGCTGGGCGCGCCGGTCTGTCGCATTCCAGAACTGCAGCGAAATTCGACCTCGCTGAAGGGACGGGTGCATCATCACACATGATCAAGTTTCCAAAACGGTGAGAGACGGGAGCTAAGCGGCCCTGTGATCCCACCGAACCTCTTCCTCGGCTCTCAGCTCACCCAGACTAAAGTCCCGGGACTGGAACGGTCTGGTCAACCGAGCATTGGAAGTTAAGATCAAACATGGAGTTTCATAATGAGCGACAGACACGAACGCCCACACTTTCCTGTTGCCATGGATTTATCAGTTGTCGCGCTCGTGGTGGTTCTGGCCGCCCTGCTCTATATATTTGGAGCGACATTGTCCGGCGATACTCAGCATCTGACCGACAGTGTCCGCGGTGCCAGTATCTTTGACACCAGGACCACTCCGAACTAAGCCAAGAGACCCGTCACTCCCGAAGGAACCAGTTCACAAGCTCACCGGAAGTGGGCGGTCCGTGCTGGACAGCAAGGATAGATCGGCCGCTGAACGGATCATCCAAAGGCGAAGTTCGCGCTCGGAGTCGGCATTTTATCTTTCACCGTATGACCCATCGTCACGCTGCTGCGATTATCATTGCGCTCGCCATTGCTTTGTTCTGATCCATGCCATCTGGCGGTGGATGACTGACGGTGTGGAGACGGCGACGCAAGTTCGACCGTTAGACACCTCTTGGTTGTTTTTTAAAGCGATTGCCTCTTCAGTTCGTCTTTGTCGATGAAGACATCGGTTGTCCCAGGCTCGTGGTCCGGATGCGAGACTTCAACCGGAAGTCCGTCGGGCAACGAAATAGCCTGCTGTGTGTTCATAATACCAAGTGGGATGCGCGCGCCACCGTCAGCCTTGACCGTAACTTCGACGAGTTTCTTTTCTATTGCCATTGTTCTCTCCTTACATGTGAGGAGGAACTCGCCCAGGTGTGGGTGGTTCCCAACTTTCGCTTTAATCATCCTTAGGTCCGACCTCAGGATCCGACCGGTACGTCCAGCTTCTGCAAGTCGTAGGGCGATTTTCGCCGCGGGAACCATTTTGCGAGGGCAATGTTTAGGAGACATGGTCTCGCTCCAAACATGGACTGGCGGCTGTCTCTGTGGGTCGTGCCGTTTCGAGTTTTCCAGCGATAATCCGAGCGCTGGTTACTGCCATTGCGATATGTGCAAGCGGGCAACGGGCGGGCCGTTTGCTGTGCTGGTGCAAGCCAGTTCCAAGTCTTTGCGATGGACAAGTAAGCAACCGCGGGCTTACCGATCGTCGCCTATTGCTACCCGCGGCTTCTGCAAAGACTGCGGAACGCCGCTTTTTCTCAAATATGACGCGGACGAGCTTATCAGGCTGACCATTGGCTCGCTTGACAGACCTCAAGATGTCTTGCCGCAGGGACATTACGGCGTTGAAAGTCGCCTCAAGTGGATAGACTGCGGCCGGGGGCTTCCCGAAGAAGAGACACACGAAAAATTCTGATCGCCTCGTCTCACACTTTTCGTCGCAGGTTCACGGACGTGATCAAAGCCTCAATGTTCGGGAACAATCAGCGCCGGGTCGCATTAGGTGGCATCTTCGAAGATTCATCTCCGATCGCCGCAATCGGGCTGCCTCCGTTTTATCCGACCAACCTACAGGGGACGACAATGGCCAAGAGACCTGCAAAAGCACAGTCAAAATCCGTTACTATTCACGATCAGAAGCTTCAACGCGGTGAGGGAGGCGAACTTCATCAGCTCGCGCAAGACGGAGCTAAGGTACTGACCACCTCACAGGGTGCGCCTGTAGCGGACGACCAAAACACGCTCCGCGTGGGCGCCCGCGGTCCAGCGCTCATCGACGACTTCCATTTCCGTGAAAAGATCTTTCATTTCGACCATGAGCGCATCCCGGAACGGGTCGTGCATGCCCGCGGATATGGCGCGCACGGTTTCTTTGAGACCTACGAGTCGTTAAGCGCCTATACGCGCGCAGACGTGTTCCAGCGCGCCGGGGAGAAAACGCCGGTATTCGTGCGCTTCTCCACAGTCGCCGGAAGCAAGGGCTCGTTCGACCTAGCTCGCGACGTCCGTGGGTTTGCTGTAAAGATCTACACAAAAGAGGGCAACTGGGATCTTGTCGGCAACAACATTCCCGTCTTTTTCATCCAGGATGCAATCAAGTTTCCCGATGTTGTACATTCGGTGAAACCTGAGCCAGATCGAGCGTTTCCACAGGCGCAGTCTGCTCATGATACCTTTTGGGATTTCATCAGCCTTACCCCAGAAAGCATGCACATGATCATGTGGATCATGTCCGATCGAGCAATCCCGCGCTCCTTCCGGTTTATGGAGGGCTTTGGCGTTCACACTTTCCGTTTCGTCAACGCCAAGGATGAGTCCACTTTCGTAAAATTCCACTGGAAGCCGAAACTCGGATTGCAGTCGGTCGCCTGGAACGAAGCCGTGAAGATCAACGGCGCTGATCCGGATTATCACCGCCGAGACCTGTGGCAATCCATCCAGACCGGCAATTTTCCGGAGTGGGAGCTCTGTGTCCAGCTTTTCGATCAGGATTTTGCCGACAATTACGACTTCGATGTCCTTGATGCAACGAAGATTATTCCGGAGGAAATCCTGCCCGTTAAACCGGTGGGTCGTCTGGTTCTCGATCGGATGCCCGACAACTTCTTCGCTGAAACCGAGCAGGTGGCGTTCATGACCCAAAATGTCCCACCCGGCATTGATTTCAGCAACGACCCCCTCCTCCAGGGTCGCAACTTTTCGTACCTCGACACCCAACTCAAGCGTCTCGGAAGCCCGAACTTCACGCATCTGCCAATTAACGCCCCCAAATGTCCTTTCCACCACTTCCAGCAGGACGGACATATGGCCATGCGCAACCCTGTAGGTCGAGTAAACTATCAGCCAAACTCATTCGACCCCGCGCCTCGTGAGTCGCCCGTCGCAGGATATCGGCACTTTCCATCCGAGGAACAGGGCGCGAAGGTGCGACTACGCTCCGAAAGTTTTGCCGATCATTACAGCCAGGCCCGGCAATTTTTTATCAGCCAAACGCCACCTGAACAGCGCCATATCGCAGCCGCATTGACGTTCGAGCTCAGTAAGGTTGAAACGCGCGTGATACGGGAGCGCATGGTTTCGCATCTCATGAACATCGATGAGACCCTGGCGACCACCGTTGCCGAAAAGCTCGGTTTTCAGTCCATGCCAACGCCCGCTGACGCTGCTGTGCCTCCTCGGCAGGACTTGGAGCCTTCGCCAGCGCTGAGCATCATCAAGCGTGGACCAAACCGGTTTGAAGGTCGAAAGCTCGGCATCCTGGTTACAGACGGCGTCAACGCAGCCCTTTTAAAGAGCCTTGGATCTGCAATTGCAAAGGAGAAGGCCGTATTCGAGGTGATCGCGCCTAAGGTGGGCGGAGTGACCGCTTCAGACGGGAGCTGGGTAGAGGCCGACCACATGATAGACGGAGGACCCTCGGTTCTTTTCGACGCTGTCGCTCTCCTAACCTCTGAAGAGGCGATGGACGACCTTGTCAGAGAAGCTACGGCCCGCGACTTCGTCGCCGACGCATTCCAGCATTGCAAGTTCATAGGTTACGACAAGTCAGCTCTGCCCCTCCTCGAGAAAGCTGGTATTGCCGACTCTTTCGATGAAGGCATCGTGGCATTGCCTGGCGAGAAAGACGTGGCATTGTTCGTCAAAGAGCTTGGAAAGCTTAGAATCTGGGGACGGGAACCTTCGGTTAAATCTGGAAAGGCTTCGCCACCAGCAAAATGACAAAGGCGTACGGCGCGGCGAAGGCCGCGCCCCCAACTCACGTTGGACAGCGCCAACTCCCACCTTGCCCTATGAACGAAATGTGAAATTCAAGTGACAACTGTGCAATCGGCACCCGCTCCGCATTGCAAACCTCAACGACCAGCCTTTTTCCTTCGTCATGAGGAATACCGTCGACGGCCATTTCCGCCAATACCCGCTTGCCTTCAGAAATCGCAGCCATGAGATCGGGAAATTCGTACCCCTCGTCGATACCAAGAACCGTCTCTAAATCATCGACCTTGAAATAAAAGATGCTCATTTCTTGCCTCCGCGTCAGCTCAACACCTGGCTGAAGCTAGAGTTCCGAACACCACCTATTTTCCGGTTGTAATTGAAGCGTCTCTTTGGTCCCGTCAGCTGCCTACTGGGAGAACAAAAGACGCAGGGATCTAGAATACGATCTCAGATCCATCGACCTGTCACAGGTTGCTTCTCTCTTCTACTGCCTTGAAGCTCCTTAATCCCAAGGTCTCTTGTACCGTTCCACGCTCATGATGGAGCGAATCTGTTCCCCAAGTGCGATCGGTGACCTTTCGCCTGCCCGAACACGTTTGATAGCTTGTGCCATAGCCGTCCGGCCCAGTTCACTTTCAAGGGGAACGTTGTGACGACGGCACCACGAGTCAGCCATCTTAACGGCCAACTTGAGTTCCGGGGGCACAGATGCACGAGGATCATTCATCAGGAAGTCCCAAACGTGTAGCTACTCAATGAATAGAATTGGTGGTCGCCCGAATTCAGTCTCTCCAGCGCGGAGACCTGGAGGCATTGTAGAGGAGTTCGCTCGCAGATGCGAATTGACCGAAAAGTTGACCGAGCCGATGCTCTTCGTCCTCATCCACACGATGACGTCTGCAAAACTCGCGCACGGCCCACATCCTGACGCGAGGTTGTTCCACCACGTGCGATTCAACGGCTCGGATCATACTTGTTCTCCTCCATTTTCAGAATATCGTTATATAATCTTCGGTATGTTAGGCAATCCTTATGTAACGAAGGTGAAGATCAGTACGATACCGTACATCCTCCATCGAGACGTGTGACCGCAGAATACGAGCGCTTGGGAATCCTCGGCGACTTTCCTCGATTTAGACACCAGAGCCAATGAAGAAGCCCAGGTGGTCTTGCGGGCGGCGCATTGCCATGAGATGGAGGTTACGCCTTGCAATAGGATCTCATACCTACAGGTCCGAGCCTACAAAGACGCCAGAGAGACTGCCAAATGCGTGCAATCTGTTTCGCCATTGGGATACTGCTGACGGCTATCGGGATCGTTGGTGTGTTCGTCCCCCTGTTGCCCACGACCGTCTTTCTGATTTCGGCGGCTTGGCTCTTCAAAAAGTCATCGCCTCGCTTCGAACGCTACCTTCTGCAGCATCGTGTGTTTGGTCCAGCAATTCATAACTGGCGCAAGAACGGCGCCATCGCACGTGGAGCAAAACTCACTGCAGTGTGTGGTATGACGGCAGGGTATCTGATCTTCTTCTTCGCGAGCGACCCAAACACTCTGGTTGCCGTGCTAGTCGCCATAGCCTTGGGATGCAGCGCGCTATATGTGATCAGCCGGCCGTCCTATGACAACTAGGGGATCTAGGTCGAAAGGTTTTTGAAGAGGGCTCCCGCTTAAGCGAGAGCCCATGCTTTCCCGAAGTCATTTGATTCAGGTCCGCCGCCTCCTCAAATACGACCAGCATCCGCTCTTTTGCAACCCCGAAAAGGAGGTCGTCTGAAGCGTTCGCTAGCGAACAAGGCCAGGTGCCCGTTGAGCTCGCCACCAGTATAGAAAAATCTATTCAGCCGCAGGATCGATCGGATAACCTTTTCTCTCTTGCTTCCGTCTGGATCTTGTCTTCGCTCAAGTAGCTAGGACAAATCTCCCAATCGGCGCTCACCAAAGCCGACTAGAATTCGTCGTGATGTGTAATCTCATCGGCTTTGTGAAACCCGCGGGCTCCGGTCGTGATTGCATCTTAGCTCGACCTAGAGCGAGTTACGTTCATCCCATCGGTGCCAAGCGAAATGAAGATTTCACACTGCCACTTGCTACCTCAACGTCACCCGCGGCCAGGATTGCGCGACCAGCGTTCCCGAAGTCATGTCCACCAGCGATTTCGACTATCGATGTCGCCTATCCTTGTCACGTTGCGTAGCGGCTCCCTTTTTTTGAAGAGCAGCAATAATCAAGGGAGCAGCAGCTCCAACGAGCCGGCCAAACGGCAACTTCCGAAGAGCGCCGGAGGCCAAGATACTGGCCGCAAGGGACCCGGCGATTTGGGTCCAAGAAAATGCACCTCCATTCGCACCGGTAGTACTGTTGGCTTTGCGCGGCCGTCTGGGCATGATTTCTCCTCCTGTCTCCTTCAGGTAACGAATCCAACGCAGCAGAGTTTCATCAAAAACGTCCATCTGTTAAGTAGCCGACCGATCAAGCGTGAAGTGGGGACCCGCCGACGGCTACGCCCGCCCTGACAGCGCGAGGTGGGTATCTCATCCAAAGGGACGAAGGTTACCACTATCGACGGAAGTGCCATGTATGGGAGGGTGTGCTTTCATGGCTTTCAACAGATGCGGCACAAAGTATTGCGTTGTGAGCCCGCCGGCATCTGGGCGGGCTCGCTTCCTCGACAATATTCACCCGCATCCACCAAGGGCGCGGCCGATAACCCGTCAGGTGGCTCGCGGACTTTCACCACGCGGCTTCAACGCATCAGCTTCTTCGATCACGCGCTCTTTGATGTCGTCATGAGCGTCTGAAGCAATCTCAATTGCACTTTCATAAACGTCGGAAGCAATTTGCTTTCCTCTTTCAACAACTTCGGATGTTTGAGCAGAAAGCGCGTCCTTGGTCGCATCTGCCGTCTCACCAAGCAAATCGTCCTCCACTTCGGTACGTGGAAGCGCAGCTCCGATTGCGGCACCGACTGCAAAGGCTAGTGCACCTCCGACTAGCGGTTGATCCCGAAAGTGCGTGAGGATCGCCTCGTTCATTCTCCTCGTCTGATCTTGGATGCCCGTTGCAGCCGAAGATGTTCGATGCGAGATTGCGCTTGCTGCACTCGAAGCTTTAGACCCCAGTTCAGTCGCGGTGTTTTTCGCCTGGCCCCATTTTTCAGACGCCCATCCAGATGCAGCATCAAGCATGGCACCAGTTTCGTCTAGGATGTGATCAACCTGCCGCCCACTGGTGTCGGAAAAGCCGCGATACATCTTGCCGGCTTCGTCCATGAAATGCCCCGCTCTGCGTCCGGCATCATCCGTCAGAGCTTTGAGTGACTTTCCTGTGCTGTCGGAAAAATGGCTGTAACGTGCGTCGCCTTCTAGCCTCGGCGGCCCAATGCGACGCACCGGCCCATTTACGGGATAAAGCGGGTGCTCGACTTCATCACCAAGTGTCTCAACTGCAGCATTGGGCGCTGCCTGTTTGGCTACGAGCCAGGCGAGGCTAATGCCCATCAGTGCTACAGGTATTGGGTTTGCCTTGAGGGCGTGGCCAAGGTTACTCACATATTCGGCTCCGCCACTTCCCTTAGCATAGGCTAGAACCTCATCGACAAGCTGGCCCGGCGACATGCGCTCTTGTATAGCATCGATGCGATCTCCAATTCGCTGCCGGTCAAGATCAATTTCACGTTGCAGCTCGTCGGATGTTTTCTGTGTCGAGTTTTCCATCACATTTTTCCCTTAACTGCATCAACATCGCGGCGAAGCGACGTTGCGGTCCGGTCGAGAGCCATGCTGCTGCCGCGCAGGGCGCCGATGCCCCGCGACATCATTATCCAAGCTATCGCGCCGACCAGCACGCCGACAATCAAAGCGGCAAGAGCGTGCGCGCTGGATTCGGTCATGCCTTGGCCTACAAGGAGAGTTGCGACCCCTCCTACGACGGCGCTCAACAACACGCCCACAGCACCGATTGCAAGAACCAACCCGATGATCAGGACTTCGATTCCACTTAAAGCCTTCGACACCTTCTCCGACGCCTCGGTCTTAGCGAGGTCGATTTCCTTCCTGATCAAACCGGTCACGTCGGCGATTAGTCCGCTTACCAGTTCCGAGAGAGGCGCGCTTTCCGTAGGTTTAGACATCGTTACCTCCGCTCGAGAAAGAATTTGAAGTCCTGGGATCTGACGTTTTGGAACGTTCGGCTGAAGCCATCAGGAAGCGGCTCGCGGCCAATCCAGCAATTGCAGCAACGCCGAGAAACGCCAATGGCTGCTTGCGGCCAAACTCCTCCGCCATAGCCGCGACCGCCCCGATGTCCTTGCCTTCGATTTTCGTCGCGAAACGTTGGGCGCTTTTACCAATCTGTCGGGCGTACTTCCCCACTTCTCTTTGGTCGCTCTGCTCGAGTTCTGTTCCAACCTTCTCAAGCGCAGAAGCGATGCCCGTCATCTTTTGAGCCGCGTAATTGGTTTGATCAGCAACCGCACCCTTGATCTTTTCAAGCCCCGCCTCTGCACCTCTTTCGATGGTACTCCGCGCAGCGCTGAAATCCTCGGAAACCTTGTCGACCAAGTCGCCCAACGGAGCTTGGCCTGCTGTGGGTGAAGAAGAGGGTCTTGTGGCTGGACCACGCCCCTCATCCCGCTCCGTGAAGTTGTTTGACATAAAAGCCTCCCTCGGCTGAACCATTATTTTCAAGACGATCCCCAACTTCCATTTGACTTGTTTGTTCCGTCTGAGGAGAAGGAGCGACACGGGAGCAGCACAAGCCGATGGACAGCCGGAGGTTTTCCTCATCTCTTTAGTTAAGTCGACCAACGCTTGGCTTATTTGACAGAGCCACCCGCCGCTTTACATATGTCGAGCCTCGGCAAAGAAGATGGGAGACGACGAATGGCGACAGGCTTGCTTGCGCTTCTTGATGACATTGCTGCCATTGCCAAGCTGGCTGCTGCTTCTCTCGATGACGTGGCGGCTCAAGCAAGCCGTGCAGGAATGAAAGCGGCTGGCGTCGTTATCGATGACGCGGCGGTGACGCCTCGCTACGTCGTTGGTCTTAGGCCCGAAAGGGAGCTGCCGATTATTGGCAAAATCGCATTGGGATCTCTAAAGAACAAGTTGCTTTATCTTCTGCCACTGTGTCTCGTTCTAGGGTACTTCGCTCCTGGCTGGATTACTCCACTCCTGATGATTGGCGGAGTTTATCTTGCTTACGAAGGCACCGAAAAACTTTATAATATCTTTTTGCCCCATGCGGCGCCTGACCATGGAAATGCAGTCCAAGGCGCAAAGTCTGATCCTATCGCGATCGAGAATGAGAAAGTAGCAGGTGCGATCCGCACTGACTTCATCCTGAGTGCGGAAATAATGGCCCTAACCCTTTCTCAGGTTGCCACTTCAAGTCCTTGGACGCAAGCGGCCGTGCTTGCCGCCGTCGGCGTCTTGATCACTCTTGCGGTCTATGGGGTGGTGGGCCTAATCGTCAAGGCGGACGATGCGGGTCTGGTCCTGGCACGGAGGTCCCAGCCATCGTTGTTGCGCCTCTTCGGGCGAGCTCTCGTAAAGGGGATGCCATATTGTTTGAAGGTCTTGGGAGCAATCGGGACTGCTGCCATGCTGTGGGTTGGCGGAAGCATAGTGCTGCATGGCTTGGCCGAGTTCGGCTTAGACTACCCTGAGCAGGTTATTCATGAGATTTCGGACAGGATTGCCCACCTTGCAGGACATTTGTCCCCTTTGATCTTTTGGCTGGTGACCGCGAGCATGCAGGCTATTCTAGCTATCCTGCTTGGCCTTTTTGCTATTGTCGGCGCCAATTTGCTCAGCCCTCTCGTGCGTGCGCTCGCTCGAGGTAAGGATGCATAGGTGGCCGAGGCAGAATTTGGGATACCGGTAGATTGCGGACACAACAAAATCCGTGGAATTGGCTCTTTCTTCAGCGGATTTCGGCGGGGTCGTCGAGCTATATTGCTGAGGCCAAGCCGCGTCTCAGTGGCCCGACGTCTTCAATGGACGGGGCGATGCCCTTGAACGAGCCGGTGTCCGTTATCAGGAGCCAGTGATCGGACTAAGAGGGTGCGAACAAGGCTTGAACTGCGGCTCCGGTTGGACTGCGGATAAGCTACTCGGTCAGGAGGAGGAAAAAGCAATGCCTGAGACTACCGGCTCTGCCCTCGATTACATCGGCATCATCGCGGTCTTGATCTTGGTGGCCGCGAACGGCTTCTTTGTCGCTGCAGAATTTGCCCTCGTCTCAGTCCGGCGCAGCAGGGTTGCAGAATTGGTCGCCACACGCCGCCCGAATGCAGCTCCGCTGCAGGTTGCGGTTGATAACCTCGATGCCAACCTCGCTGCCACTCAGCTTGGAATAACCATTTCATCGTTGGCATTGGGATGGGTGGGAGAACCCGCTCTGGCCCACCTGATCGAGCCCTTTCTCCTATGGTTTCCCCACACCTGGGTAACAGTCGGTTCGCATACCATAGCGGTCGCTATCGCATTCGTCATCATCACCTCCTTGCACATCGTGTTGGGGGAGCTTGCGCCCAAATCACTGGCCCTACAGCGAAGCGAAGCCACTTCACTCGCGGTCGTTCGACCGCTTGGCGCCTTCCTGTTTATCTTTCGCCCGGCGATCTATGTACTGAACGGCCTTGGCAATCTGGTTCTGCGCTCGGTTGGCCTCCAACCAGGAACCGGTGAAGGCTCCTTCCACTCCCCTCAAGAGCTGAAATTGCTTGTTGCAGAGAGTCAGGAGGCCGGATTGTTGAACGAGTCACAACAACAGCTGGTGGAGCGCGTCTTCAACATCGGGGATCGGCATGTCGCCGACATAATGACACCCCGGCTGGAGGTCCATTGGATCGACACGAACGATTCGTCAGATGAAATTTTGACCTCAATCCGCGACTGCCCACACGAACAGCTTCTTGTCGGCAGGGGAACCATCGAAGAACCGATCGGGATGGTCCTAAAGCGCGATCTGCTGGATCAGGTGCTCAATGGAGCTAATCTGGATCCGATGGCCGTCATCAAAAATCCGCTCGTGGTTCACGAACGAACATCAGTGTTTCGCGTACTTGACAGCTTCAAGCAGGCGCCCGTTCGTTTGGCAATCGTCATCGACGAGTATGGTTCACTGGAAGGGATTGTCACCCAAACAGACCTGTTGGAAGCGATCGCCGGAGATTTAGCTGGAACGAATATCGAAGACCCCGATGTGGTTCTGCGGCCGGATGGTACACTTCTAATCAACGGTACGATGGCAGCCTTCGACGCGTTTCAACAGCTCGGTCTTGCCGAAAGTCTATCTCCTGATGGCTATCACACGGTCGCGGGCTTTGCGCTCCACATTCTCAAGCACATACCGCAGACGGGGGAGGTATTCGAATTCGGGAGATGGCGGTTCGAAATCGTCGATATGGACGGGATGCGGATTGATAAGATCCTGGCGACCCCTGTTCGCAACGACCCGCGGTCGGGCCAGTGATCGCTAATGATGCCGTAGTTGCAGGTCGAACGACAAGAACAACGTCGTGATCTAACGACAGCAACCCGTGAATGCATTCGTCAACACTTCGCGGATACGCGGGCTTCCTGCATCGTTTCCGTGCACAATTTCTCTTCGCACCAGCCTAGAGCTTGGCTACCTCACGTGCGGTGAGGTCGCGAAATTAAACAATGCAGTCAAATCGACCTTAGCGCGAGATGTTGGAAGGGAGAACCCACAGTGCGATCCATTAGTAAAGTCGCCGCCTTCAGATGTTGCGGCTCCTACATTCCCAGATCTAATTTCGGCCAATATCCGTCGAGCATATAGTCCACGGGGATTGGACTTAATTGCGTCAAGGCTACTACGGCAAAGTCGACCTGTAGCTTGAAATATTTTAGGGATTTAGGCATGGCAATTCCCGCGACACGCTCCCTGGTCTCATAACGCTCGACGCCCGCGGCCTGCAGTCTCCTTCGGCCTTCTGCGACCACCATAGATTGTCTGTCCCAAACCTCTTCTACAGCAAACGGAACTGCTTTTCCGCCTTCGATTAATCTGAACATTTATTCTACCCTTAGTCGCCGCCCCTTAAAGATCTGGAGCAAAACGGAGTTGCGTGCAAATTCCTTTCGGACTTCAGCCTAATCAATGTCCCTCTGTGGCGAATTGGTCACCCGGCTGTGGAAAACTTAATATCTTGAAAACAATAGGGATGCCAAAGAGACATGACGTGCGGGGCACACCATCGGGGCCGTCAATAAGATTAGTGACGGAGGCATGGAGCGGAGCGGTCTAGCTGTTCTCGTTCCCCATTGCGCGGGTGCGCGACCGTTCACAGCAACCATGATCACCTTCGGGAGTTGGAAGATCTTGAACAAAATGGCGCGCTCAAGCTTCACTACATTCTACACCGCGCCGACCCCGCTCAACGAGGCTGTGTCAGATCTGGGTTAAGACTTTCTCCTCCGAATGGCTGGAACAAGTTGATTGCTGATCTGTTGCTCAGGACCAAGTCTCAATCGGAGTATCTGACAATGAGCATTGCAAGATCATTTATCGCAGGTGCAGTTGCGACCACACTTGCCGTAGCAGTTCCCTCGGTTACTTTCGCGCAGGATCTTGAACTGCGCGTCGGTCCGGGCGGGGTTGGAGTTTACGACCGCAATCAGGAAAGGCGCACACGCAACCGCTGCAATCCTGACGACGCGCTCGATCTGGCGCGGGACGCCGGCTTCCGGAGGGCCGAAATAGCTCGAATTACCTCGCGCAGTGTTGTTGTAGAGGGGTTCACACGAGGCAGGCCGGACCGGATTGTTTTCGGAAATGTTCGAGGCTGTCCGGAAATCGGCTAGCATCTTTTTACCATTACGACTAGCCTGACGGACAAACCCGCCAGGCTAATTGGTCACCCGCTTGGTGCTCAACTGCTGTAATAGTCTCATCTGCTTTGCGCCGTCACAATGCGATTGCCGCTCTGATTGAATGTCGGCCTAAAAATGGTCGTCAGCGGGGCTAGAATGAAAGCAAGTATGGACTGGCGGTAGCGAGCGCTACAGCCTGACCGGCTAGTGATTCATTCGACGGCTCGAAAATCTCTTAGCGCTCTCGATAGCCAAAGCTACTGGTACAGTTGCGGGGTCACCGGTCTCAAGAAAGCAACGGACACCATGAAAACGATCGGGAAGTTCAGGCAGGTCTGAGCTCGTGACGAACAGGAATGGGATGCCACCCTCCGCAAGCCGGTCGGCCACATCGTAAGCCAATGTGCGCTCATCCGAGCCAAGCTCGATAAGCGCCAAATCGACGGCACCATCCCCCAACAATCTGAGAATGCTTTCATAGTCGGTGAACGGGCCAATGACTTTACTTTCATGCGTTCGCATCACGTCGGCAATATCACTGGTGTGCAGACAGTCATCTCCAACTAAGAGGACGCAGCTGCCTCGAAGATTTTCAAATATCATTCGCGAGTCTCCGTTAAGAGATCATAGCGCAGAACCTTTCCGCATCGGTCACGAATTTATGTACGCTAACGTACGAACACTACCACATCTTGATTCTGAGCTGTGTTCTTCAAGGTTCACAAGGAGCTATTGTAGGGCCAGCACCAGTGCTCCGGCGGACTTTCCATGACGACGCCGACAACCGACAAGACAGCGTCGACTACCCTCTCGCCTCCCGCGCCTTCCTGCGGCTCTGTCACAGGCCTTCAAGACATGGCTACACTCTGCACAGAGTGTGTGGACCCTCGAATTATCGTCTTGCTTGCCTGCCATCGTGGATTGCGGTTTTACCAGTCGGTTGTAACCGAGTGACGCCACCACGGTTGACAGGTGTACCTGAGCCAAGGCAATCGCGCGAACCAATATTGCTTGTCGGGCGCCGGGTCTTCTTCGTCATTGCAGAGCACAGTTATACCACTAAAGCGTTCTGCGATCGAGGCTATCATGCATTCTCGGCCACAAGGTAATCAAGCCGCGCAACAATATGACAGCGCAGCCCACTGCTGTCATAGTTAAGGTCGACCTTTCCATACTGGCCGCCACCAAGCCCAAGAGCAATCAGGCGTGTTCCAAAGCTGCTCTTGTGGGGTTGGCGTACCTGCGGCCCATCTTGCTCGACCCAATCGAACCTGAACAGAGGTGGTTGGTTCGACTGGGCGTCCTCCACGCTCCAGCTCACATGGACATGTCCGATGCGCTCGGACAGCGAGCCATATTTGATCGCATTCGTACACAGTTCATGGATGATGAGTGAGAGCGCCAGTGATGCCTTTGGCCCCAACCTAACCACGGGACCAGACGTGTTGATGCGCTCGCGCTCGGCGTGGATCGACGTTGCCACCTCCACAAGATCAGATACAGTGCCTGCTTCTTTATGCCCCGTCACAAGAATGTCTTGTGCTCGCGCGAGTGCGGCTAAGCGTTCTGCCAAGGCCTTCTGTGCCGTTGGCATGTCGGGCGCTGACCGTAATGTTTGCGAGGCCACGGAATTTGCGACAGCCAAAATGTTTTTCAAGCGATGTGACATCTCGCTGTTGAGCAGCACGCGCTGTTCCTCAGCCTGGCGACGCACAGTAACGTCCGAAGCCATCCCGAACCATTCAGAAATGGCCCCGTGCTCATCAAAGACTGGGATCGCTCGAGAGAAGGCCCAGCCAACAGAGCCATCAGATTTGCGAACGCGGTGCTCCAGCTCAAAAACGTCCCGTGCTTCAATCGCCCGGTCAATCGCCGCCAAAATCGTGACTTGGTCTTCGGGAAGAATATACTCCTCGATCCATCGGACGGTCGGTCCCTCCGTTGTTGTCAGTATGCCGCGCCCGTCAAGCTGACGCATCTCCCGCCAGTCAGGGCTCATGCGATAAACGATGTCGGAGCTGGCATTGACGAGTGCTCGGGTCCGCTCCTCGCTCTGCTTCAGTTCCCGCTCAGCTCGCTTACGCGGCAGGATATCGCGAAAGAGAACGGCCACGTGTCGATCTTTAGCATCGCCAATCCGGAACGCGTAGACATCAAACCACCTGCCGAGTGCGGCGGCGCCATCCTCGAACCGAGACGGCTGGCCTGTCTTGGCGATTTCCCCGTAAGTCTCAAACCAATGTTGTTCATGATCGGGGGCTAGTTCGCGCATCCGTCTTCCGACGGCATTCAGAAGGCCCGACTGGCGCTCGAATGCGGGGTTTGTCTGTAGGAACCGATAGTCGCAAGCCTTGTCATTTTCATCAAAGAGGACTTCCACGATGCAAAAGCCCTCATCCATCGATTCATAAAGCTGGCGATACTGCTCTTCGCTCCGTCTCAGTGCTTCTTGATCTCGCCTCCTGCCTGTTACATCACGGATGATCGCAAGTAAGCAACCTGGGGAGTCAACGAGACGGGAGACGGCGATGTCAAAAACCAGCCCCTGCGGTGTGCACTCACGCTCAACCCTTGCAGCTTCTCCCGTCGCCAGGACACGATCAAAGTCATCGTATAATTCCTCGATCTTGTCGGGGAAGCTGTCACGCACAGACCGCCCTGTGAGGTCGCGAACGCCGACCATCCTTCGCATCGCCGGGTTCACCGCTAAATAACGGTAGTCCCTTGGGCCATTCGATCCAGAAGGCATCTGCTCGATAATGCAAGCCCCATCGTCGATCGCGTCAAAGACAGCCTTGTATTGGTCGGTTGGTTCCGAACAATCTGGATTACTATGCACGCATGCACTCCCATTCTGGATGATGCTTATCGAAGACGCGGTTGTTCCTCTCGCGGATCTAGTGCGGCGCTGTCCACCCGCAAGCCCGGCAAGCACTAGTTCCATCTGCGTAGCAAACCCCGCGAAAATATGGCGGCAAGCGGCGCGGGGCGAAGTATGGGATTTGGGAGGGACTTCAAGCTCGCGAAAGAAGAGGGGCCGTCTTCTGGCGCAGACAAGTTGAGCCTTGGGCTCTTCGGCCTCGAACTTACTCAGATGCAGAGGATCTCGTTAACCACTCAGGGATCAATCCCTCTTGCTCTTTGTAATTTCCTGAGCTTGCTGCAGGGGAGGCGGCTCACAACCAAAGATCGAGCGCCCGCCCCATTCATGCGACTGATGAAATTCTCCCGCAACAATTTCTTTCAAGTCCGGTCCAGTGACGTAGTGTTCCAACCGGCGCGCTTGGTCGTCAAGCCGCTTCAGCGCTTGCAATTCTTCCTCTCTTCCAAATCTCGCCCGGCAGACCGCAGATTTCATTACTCTGATAGTCTCATCATAGACCTTGATCGGGACCGGAAATGGATGCCGGTCCTTTCCACCATGAGCAAGGGAGAAGCGGGCAGGATCGGAAAAGCGGCATGGCGCGCCATGGACGACTTCGGCAACCATTGCAAGAGCATTTACTGTCCGAGCACCAACACCTGGGGTCAGGAGGAGGCCCTCGAAATCCTTGGGCCCGCGATCGGCCGCGGCCGACAGGGTGCCATGCAAACGCTTCATGTTGATGTCCTCTAAGCGGACATCGTGATGCGTCGGCATAATCAGATGAGGCAGGAGGGGCTGCACTGTCTTTGTTTTCGCGCGGGCGGGCTCCAACGCAACTATCTCACGCAGTATTCGATCCGGTCCCAGTGTGGCAAGAAGATCAAGCTGCCCCTTGCGCGATGCGTCAGCCCTGTGGTCTGCAAGATTGACGATTTCGCCTTGTTGCCTGCCTTCAACGGCGGCATGTGGTGAGTCAACGAAGCTTTGTAGTCCCTGCGAGCGCCAGTGGTATCGGCGTGCCTGTCTCTTGTCCCCGTTCATGCCTTGTTGAACGACCACCCAATTGCCGTCATCGGTCACGATGAAGCCATGGAGATAGAGATCAAAACCGTCCTGGACAGCAGCACTGTCGACTTTCGCAACAAGTCTGCTCGTTTGCGCCAAACCCTCGCCATCTATCCCGACCCGATTCCCAACACGAAGAAGCTCGTCCGGCGTCTGTCGAGAGCTTTTACCACGCCCACCGCAGACGTGAATTCCAAGTTCACCGGCCATAGGGGTCAACCCGCGCTTCAGCGCGCCGATGACACTTGTTGTTATCCCGGATGAGTGCCAGTCCATACCCATGACGGCCCCAAAAGATTGGAACCAGAACGGATGCGCCAAGCGGCTCAACAGCTCGTCTCGACCGTAGTGGATAACAATCGCTTCGCTGATGACTGCGCCCAGACGCGCCATTCGCTCACCAAGCCATCTGGGAATTCGGCCTCCGTGAAGGGGAAGATCAGCGCTGCCTGCTCGTTGTACCATGCAGCTCTTATAGGACGAGCGGAATACTGGCGACAGTGGAAAGTGCGCACGGGGCGCACTTTAAAGTCTTTTCTACACCCGGCAGGGACGCGGCCGCCCTCTCAGTCCTTGTCAAGATCCTTTGCCATCTTATAGTGATGTTCCAGTGCCGGGAGTGTCTTTGCGGCCCACGCCTTTAGGTCAGCGTTGTCCCCCTCCTCGGCGTAGCGTTTGAATAGATCGACGGCGTCCTCATGGGCGTCGACCTGTTCATCGAAGTATTCCTTTACGAAGTTGGCGCCCTCCAGCTTCGCAAGATCATCGACCTCCTCCTTGTGATCTTTGGTCAGTGCTGTCGCCGGACTTCCTTTGACCTTTCCACTCTCGACCATGGATTTGAGCTCGGCGCTTGTCTTTTCGTGGTCCGTGATCATTTGCTGGGCGAATTTTTTCGTTGCTTCATCGCCACGCTGCAACGCCAGCTTGCTGGCTTCAATCTCATACAAGTCGCTTGCGGAGGCTTCAGTAATAAAGTCCTCCGTTTTGGGTGGAATTCCCATGGCGGAGTTAACACCGCTCGACTCAGCAGGAGACTGCGCAAAAACTGGTGAAGCAGCAACCAGAAAGGATGCGGTGAGAATGAGTTT
Organism: Rhizobium cauense; assembly: GCF_019511525.1. GTDB lineage: Bacteria > Pseudomonadota > Alphaproteobacteria > Rhizobiales > Rhizobiaceae > Rhizobium > Rhizobium cauense. The sequence goes on from NZ_JAEUAT010000029.1 coordinate 41,331, forward strand.
TTTCATTTGGTAACCTCCAATTGTGCGCTCCAAAACATCGCAGCCTCGGAAATGTTCCTCTTTTGTGAAAACTCGCTACCTGGCCGCAAGGTCAAATTCCCCGAGCATCATCGGCATGCGGTGCTTACCGCGGTCAAAAGGCCTGCATGCTCCGCAAGACAGCAAGTCATTGATCACTGTTGGAACAAAGGCCCTAGCACGGCGTTTGGGCGGCTCAGGAAAACTGAGGGAAGGATAAGGCAACCGAACGACGCCAGATTTGATGATGCGTGGACGGCGTCCGTTAATACGGCTGCAGTAAGCAGCTCGACGAGGGAAGTTTAATGTTCCAACAGGTCTGGAGTAGGCCAGTTTCGATACGGCTGCCAATGGGCGTTCAGATAGTCCATACTCCCCGCGAGGCGACCGACTTTCTTGTGGATGTATGGCCGTTCGGAGCAGGTGATGACTACGAGAAAGCGCTTGATGCGTGTCAAGATTGCTATGATGGCCGAACCGATGCGGAAGAGGTTCGCGCGGCGCTCATTAGCGCTTGTCGGGGTGCGAACGCCTTGGTGGCACTATGAGACCTGCCGTGCCGGGCTCCCGACTTGCTCCTTCAAACTCGGCAGCTCGCCGGGATGAGTAAATTGTGCTTTTGACGGATTGCTCACCCCCGGTGTCAGCTCTATCGATCTCCCAGGTGCCCCTTGCACATTGGCCGGATGCTTTCCGGGCATCGTGTCAGAGTTTGCCAATTGGGAACCATCCGGTCCTTCATCGCAGCAATCCTTGCCCTCCATCAATAAAGATGGGCGAGCCTGTGATGTGCTTGGCATCTGAGCCAAGCAGGAAGAGGATAGCATCAGCCACATCGCTTGCCCGTCCAGGCTCACCTCCTGTAATCGGTACCGAACCCTGCGGCCAAATAACCGGCACTTCCGCTTCCGCCCTGTGGCGGACCTCCGTCGATGTTTCAATGTTCGTTTCGATCGCGCCCGGACATACCACGTTGATGCGAATGCCATGCTTTCCCAGCTCCAGTGCAAGTTGCTGAGCAATAGCGACCTGTGCAGCCTTCGTGGCACTATAGGCGGTCGCGCCTGGATTGGAGAAGGTCCGCACGCCATTGATCGACGACACGATGACAATCGCGCCGCCGCTCGACTCCTTAAGAAGCGGGATCATGTTGTGAAGCGTAAGGTAGGTTCCCCGCAGATTGACATTTATGGTCCGATCCCATTCCGCTGGCGTAAGGTCATCGATGGGCGCCCACACTCCATTGATGCCAGCATTTGCGACAACGGCGTCGACCCGCCCGAAGTGCTCCCTCATCCTTTGGGCTGCAGCGAGAACATCGTCGTCGATAGAAACATCGCCGGGAATAGCGATTGATGTTGCACCTGTGCTGTAGATAAGGTCCCTCACCTCGAACAGACTATCGGACTCGAGATCAAAAAGGCCCAGATCGTAGCCGGCCCGGGCCAGCCCCTCGGCCGTCGCACGGCCGATCCCAGATCCAGCTCCGGTTACGAACGCGACTGGACGCGGCATGTAAGTACCTCACTTTTCAGTTGTAGCAATGACTTATGCAATTGGCGCATGCCCCGGGTGTGCGGAGCCCTACGCATCATGACATCTGGATTTTCATTGTCGGCTCGGCGACCGGTGTTGTCTCCATCCAGTCTTCAGTCAACGGTTCCCATTCTCACGGTTACAGGTTTCCCGCCCTTTTGAATTCCAGTGCCAGCTTTCCGTGAGTGACGACGCCAAGATACGTGTCGAAGATTTGCACCGATTCCTCCGGCGTTAGCAGTTTTGGAAAGGAATGCTCGGGCACTCCCGTTGTTCCGGAAAGTGTGCAAATGCGCTTGGATCATCGGCAGACGATTATCCTGAAACCTTTTCTCGTCAGGGCCGTTGTCGGTGTATGAAAAGCACTGATAGAAAAGCCCGCAGCGGCATGTACAAATTCGTTCTCACTATATTTGCCATCGCAATCGCGATCGCCGCAGCCTACTTCTTCCTCCTCACACCCGGAACGCCGTAGGCATGAGCGGAGCAAGCTCGTAATGGTGCTTGCGGTGACTTACCCGGCAATCAATCGGAAGACTGCCTAGTTCGGCAAGGAGCGCCTGTTTGGTGCGACATTGACCTCGCCAAGCCCTCTGACTGGGCTAGTAAGTGAGGCACACGCAATGCCGTCGCGGTTCCAGCACGGACGAAGTCCTCGCGCATTTTATAGTTCCGCGATGAAAACGTTTCCAAGTGCGCCGAATCTCCACCGTTTCCGGTCAAGCATCAACAAAAATGCCTCTCGAGTTTCGAGGGGACGTGCGCGGGGAAATGAGCGCGTTGCGGAGACGCGTCGGAAGCCTCCTCCCTTGGCTCCCCACTGAGCTACATATGCGCCGGCGGCCGCTAACCACTCTGACTGAGCAAGGGCTCCCTCTCGCTTTCATACGCTCGTCGGGAGTTCGCACCATAACTCCAATGTGGCATTCTCATTGACATGTTTGATGGCCCCTTACCCCGCCTTCACCGGACGCGCGAGGAGCGACCTTGGGAGGCCTCGCGGCCGAAACATCTGAGGCCCTAACGCGGTCATGACAAGGGTCGGACGAATTCATCATGGATCAACATACCCGACAGCATAAATTTTCAACTCTTTTCCCTCGGTTGTTGAATTGAAAATCAAAGAGCCCTTCGCCGAGGATCGCGCGGGAACGTAATCGAAGGTTACTTCGGCAGTCTCTTCAGAGTTTCCATCGCCCGTCAACGCGCCTCGTACCACAACTGCGGCCGCCGTGGTATCGGCAGTGTTAAACACCTCAAATCTCACCTCGTTCTTCGCCATTCCTGGCAAACCGGCCAGCGTCGAAACGGTTAATCGAGGCGGGGCGTTGCGGTTGGTCAGCGCTTCGAAAGCGACAAAGGCTACGAGCAAAAGAACGAGGCAAGCACATATTGTGCCGACGACCCATTCAACGATATGTGGGTCATTGCTGCCGCTGTATTTTTTTCGTGCCATGTCTTGCTCACAGGATCAGACGTGCCGCCGCCGCCCCAATCGACGATGGTAGCGCGAGGACAATAGTCGTTGACAACATCTGCCCGACGGACATGTCGTCGAACCGTTGGAAAGTCCACAAAGTATAGGCGCTAACGAGCAACGCAATGACGTATCCAGGCAAAGTAAATCGGACGATGATATGCCAGGCAGGAACGTCATCGCCAATCTCATGTCCACCCTTGAATGAGACGGCGTATACGAAAGCGTGCATGACAACCAGCGAGAGGACTATCGCGGCCAAGACGTGTAATGGCGTCATCTTGTAAGAGAGCAGGATCACTTCTTCGGTCGGCGCGACGTTCAGGCCGAGGAACAATGCTCCAACGGACATGAGAAACAATTCGCCGGCATAATCCGTGGGACCGTTTTGGATCGGATCATCGTCGTTCTCATCGTGATTGTCATCGTCACCATTCAACTGACTACGACCGAGCAAGGCTCCAATACTAGCTGGAACTGCTTGAACCGCAATCTTGCCAATGACCTCGAAGGCGGACTGTTCGAAATCTAAAACGCCAGTAACTGTGAGGATCAGAAAACTCGTCACTATTCCTACCGCATACGCGACCGCTGCATCACGCCCCGCATCGCGCCAAGTCATGGTCTCTTCGAAACCCACTCTGTCTGACAGGATGAGAAGAAGAGGGATGTTCACAAGTAGTAGAAGGAGCAGCCTGGTCCGGTCCATGTAGAACCCTAGCTCCCACATTTCCATTGTCATAAACATCGGTAACGCAAACAGTAACGCTCCCGCGCATGCTCGCCCGAGGCCTGCAGCGAAACGCCGTCCATTCCATCGTCGATGTGGACTGCCTTGTTCCAATCCCATGAAGTTGAGATAGTTCACGAGCTTGAAAAGACTAGACATTCTTCAAAGGAGCTCCGACCTTTTGGCTGGTTCCACTCACGTTCTGCAACTCCAGGCTTCGTTAATGATGCACTAGCGGATCGACGTTGCCTTCGGTGGCAAATCGGCGTTCGTTCGAAGCAAGGATGGTCTGCGCCAACTACATGATATGGAACGGGTTTTACCCTCAATGCGTTATCTGCTCATGCTGGAAGGAATTGGACCATGACCAACCGCACATGGGGCAAGTTGATCGCGATCGAGATCTGTCTGCTTTTTTGGCTTGCAGCTCTACTGTGGGTTCTGACGTAGCCTTCACGACTGATCGTCCTCGGAGAGTGCCGAGGCTCTGCCTTTTTGCGCGATCTTGTCGTTGCCCTCGGATTTGAAGCTCGTCATAACCCGGAGTGTGGCAAACGTCATGATCGACAAGACGATTGCAGTGTCATAAGCACCCAGACCGACAGCCGCGCCAATTGCGCCCGTGGCCCAAAGGCTGGCAGCCGTCGCGGTTCCACGAATGCTTGCCTTGCCAACCAAAATTGCGCCCCCGCCAATGAACCCAACCCCGTTGATCAAGCCCTCGACGATTCTTGCCGTAGCTTCTGGGTTGTCTCTGGTCACTGTCTCCGCCGCTTGGATAAAGCCACATGCTGCGATGGCTACCAAAGGAAAGGTCCTGAGACCTGCACTGCGCTCATTGCGCTCACGATCCCACGCGATCGGAAGCGCTAACACATAGGCAGCCAGCAAGGCCGCCAGGTGTGGCAGCATGTCCAACTCTGCGCTGATCAGACTCACCCAATCGACCAAGTCATTACCTCCCTTTCGTCCTGAATTGCAAAGAAGATGGATACGCGTTCCTACGTGGCAAGAGCGTTGCCACCTGACGAACGGTTCAATCGATTTAGATAAAAGATTACGCCCAATCCTGGTAAGCGTCTGTCAACGCGCGGCTTATTGTTCTTCGCTGTGTGATGCCACCCCACTGTGCACGTGGCAAATGTCTTGTGGTTGCCATTAGGCAGGGGAATCAATTCTTTCGGCATAGGTATGAGAAGCGAGAGAAATGCCCCCCCCCCGAACTCTCTTGTCTAGACTGCGATGCGATCCTTACGGCCTCCAGACTCACTGCCCCATGCGCAATTTCAGCCACCGCAGGACACGGATTTCGTCTTCGTCCATCCATTCCAGAAGCCGTCGGCTTCTCGTGCGCAAACGCAACACGGAGCCCAAGGAGCCGGACCTGAAGTCATCAAACACCGCAGGATGGATATATGAGGATCTGCAGACAGCGCGAGTATTTACAAGCTTGCTAGCAACAAGATCAATTGCCTCGTTGAGTTGCCGAGCAATCGCTCTTTCGGATACAGCCATTTCCAACGGCGCGAGCGCACCTACTGCCATACATGTCGCGCCCCATGTTCGAAACTGGCGAGAACTGAAGTCCTGCCCCGCCGTCTCTCTAATATAGCTGTTCACGTCCTGGGAAGAGATTTGACGGCATCCACCCTCATCGCAAACATACTGAAAAAGATGTTGCCCAGGCAACTCCTGAAGCTTGCGGACGACATTTGCAATACGTCGATCGCTATGGATGAGGTTCCACTCCTTGCCGGACTTTCCCTTGAAGCGAAACTTGACGCTACCTCCCTCTACCTTCACGTGTCTGCGTCTCAGCGTCGTCACGCCATAGCTCTTGTTCGCTTCGGCATACAAAGAGTTTCCAATTCGAATGTAAAGGTTATCGAGTATCCAGACTACCGTGGCGAGCGCCTTGTCAAAATTCAGGCCTCGAGAATTGAGGTCTTTGTCTACCCGTTCTCGTATATCTGGAAGACGCGCGGCAAAGTCGGCGAGACGATCAAACTTCGCCCGCCCCCTCTCTTCATGCCAAGCTGAATGATAACGATATTGCTTCCTCCCACGGGCGTCGACACCGACTGCCTGAAGGTGACTGTATGGGTTGGTGGAAATAACGACATCTGTATAGGCTGGCGGAATGGCGAGCGCGTTAAGGCGATCAATCTCGGCCGTATCGGTGATACGATCGCCCTCCGGCTTATAATAAAGAAACCCGTTTTTTCCTTGCTTACGGGTTATCCCTCGATCCAAGCTGGAGATATAGACAAGGCCCGACGCAAGTTGCGCGTCTACAGCTATCGTCTTTATGTCGTTGTTTGAAATAGTCTGGTTCATTCGGCGATAACTCTGACGGCGATTGTCGGTTCCCATTCCCGTTTCAATCCAAATGGGGCGTGATAGTCGCGACCGCCGCCCATCTCTCAGTGGCAAGTACGGAACAAACATCGTTGCTGATCATTCCGAAAGCTGAGCCGGAAGGCCGAGTGGTGCCGGAGCAGACAGGCCGACAGGAAACGGATCCCGCTCCCTCGTTCAGCCAAAGCGCCTCGATTGGAGAAATGAAATGCAGGAACAAAAGAAGAAACGCGTTCTCGGGGCCGATGCAAGGCCACGCGACCCCGCGGACCATGAAGTAGAACGTCAGCCCCTCCGTGCCAGTGAAAGTCAAGGCGACAATCGCTCGAACATTGAGGCACTCCGAGAAGCAAGACGACAGGGGCGTGATGCGTTCTTGGTCAAGTCAGACCTGGAAGACCAGGATGTGCGTGAAAGCAGTCCGGGAACACGAGAGCAGGATTGAAGCCACACGCCCAAAAATACTCATCAGCAGCGCCGTTTCGCGCTCTGACCTTTGAGGCGGTTCCTAGTCAACAGGAGGAAGATAACATGCCGGATCCCAATCAATCACCCGCGGTTCAATCATTGAAGAAGGAGGAAGCTGACCAGCGGCGCCGCGCAAAGAGCGAACTCGACAAGGGCCTCCAAGATACGTTTCCCGCCTCCGATCCAATCTCAATAACGAGCACTGCTGTCTCCGCCGGCAGGGCCGATGCATCCGAAGCAGAACGCGTTCAAGATGGTGAAGACCAGTACCCGCTGGTCAACGAGGCTCTGCGAAGCGTGGAAAATAGTCGTGGCGCACCTTCCAGCGATCGCGTTGCTCTCGCGCGCGAAGCTGCTCGCTTATCAGAGCGAGCATCTGAGGTCGCCAGCGGCGCCGTTCACCTGGCAAAAGGGGAGGCTCGCTCGGTTTGGAAGGACGTCGAAGATAAGATTCGCGAGAGACCTCTTACTGCTGTGGGCGTGGTCGCGACGATCGCGTTCTTTTGGGGCGCCACGCGATAGCTCTATCGCGCGGCAATGCCCCCGCGCATGATAATGTGGTCGGATTCGGCGCTTCGCCATCGGCAAAGGATCGCCGGCAGCCGGACTCTTTAAGCTGCCCCTATCTAGCCATGGAGCTACGACAATCGCCTTGGATCACTGACCTCCTTGTCTTTTTCAGGAGGTGTGGTCTGCTCTATTCATAAATATGGCATTGACCACAGTCCGACAGCGCAACCAAGGCCTAATTCGATGCAGTCCTTTTCACGACACCATGGCCAGTTAGCAACCGGCTCTTCTGCCGAAGAGAAGCGTTCGAAACGGTAGAACGGGAACATTGTTGAAGCCATCGCGTTGGGAAGGCGCAAATTAAATTTCTTGGAGGTTTTCAAATGGGTAGAGGTATACTTCTGTGGCTCCTCGGCATTCCGCTGCCGATCGTGATCCTACTTGTTCTCTTCATGCGCTAGGGGGCCGACATGTTTCCAAGCGAAGGTACGGCCGCCGGCATTCTGCCGGTTGAATCCTCCAAATCCGCGATGGCGTGGGGCCCGATCATTGGAGGCGCTGTAGCTGCCACCGGCATCACGCTCATCCTCATCCTACTCGGCTCGGGCCTAGGGCTGACAATGGTCTCCCCATGGTCGGGCGAAAGCAGTTCGGCGGCCACCGTCGGCATCTCGGCCGCGATCTGGCTTGTCGTGGTGCAGTGGCTGTCTTCGGCGCTGGGAGGGTACCTTACCGGCAGACTACGCACTAAATGGGCAGCGGTTCATACCGACGAAGTTTTCTTCAGGGATACGGCGCACGGCTTCCTCAGTTGGGCCCTGGCGACGCTATTCGTCGCGGGTTTTCTCGCTTCTTCCCTGACTTCGCTTGCAGGCGCTGGAGCGAGTGCGGCGGGAAGTGTGATAAATACTGCGGGAATGGCCGGCGCTGCGAGCGCAGCCACGACCAACGGTCCTGACCTTTCCACGTCATACTTCACAGACGCTTTGCTGCGGCCCCAGCAAGCCGGCGACCGGGCACGTGAGGATGACGGTGCCGCAGCGACGGAAATCTCCCGTATACTTCTGCAGGGCGCTGCAAGCGGGCAGGTTCCGGACGCTGACAAGGCATACATCGCAGGGATCGTGGCAGCTCGAACAGGATTATCTGAGGCCGATGCTCGCGCCCGCCTCGATGCAGTGCTCAAGCAGATCGACGACGCCAAGGTCGCAGCGCAGAACGCTGTGGACGAAGCAAGAAAGGGTGCAGCGACGACAGCTTTAGTTGGTGCACTTTCACTGCTAATTGGAGCTTTCATCGCCTCTGCTGCGGCAGCTCTTGGCGGAAAACAGCGCGACGATGAGGAGGACCTCCTTGTGACATCGTCCCCCCGGTCTCAGGTCTAAGAGGAGATTGAGGCGTGCAAGCACGCCTCAATTTCACCCTCAAGTTGCTCCCGCGAAACTGTATTGGGGTGTCAAACCTCAGCTAATGTTGCTTTTCCCCAGCACTCTTTCCGTCACTGGATTTGGCGCGTTCCTCTACTCGCTTGGCGCCCTTCGCCAATGGCGAGCCCTTCGCGGTCTCTACCTTCCGCTCCTCCATTTTCGTTTCGCGATGAAGGGCTTGTGCCGACTTCTTTCCCGGTTGATGTGATTGGTCTTGGTTCAAGGGTCAATCTCCTCTTGCGTCGATCAAATAAAAACGTGTCCCTGCTGCTGAGGTTCCCGCAGGGCCGGTTTCCAGATGTCAGAACCGCACCAGCTCTTCATGGCTCGGCCCCTGCAAGATGTGGCCGGGCTCGGGGTCAACGTTAGAGCGTGGTATGGGTATCAAGCTTCAGGAGTCGCGGTTTCGCGGCGACTTTCATGAGCGTGGGCGGAACACCGTCGAGCGATCAAAGTTTGGAGGCATCAGAGGAGCTTTAAAATGCCTTTGCCTTTCGACCCCGTTGCTCCACTTTCAATCCCGGTACCCCTGATCAACCACCTCCCGGTGTTGATCCCGTACCCGATCCTGATCCCAGGTCGGGATCCACCCAATCCGATGCCTATAGAACGCTTGCCAAATGACAGAGCGCACTTGCAAGGCGAGCTGCGACCTAAGAAGCAACGAGGGTAGCATGGACCTTGGACTAGTCGTCGGATACGCAGCATCTATTTGTTCGGTCTCCAGTTTCATACCTCAAACAGTCAAAGTCTTTCGAAGCAAAGATACGGCCGCCATTTCGGCATGGATGTACATACTCACTGTCACAGGATTTGCTTTGTGGACCTGGTTTGGCGTAGTGCGAAGTGAAATTCCGATCATCTTGACGAACGCAACATGTTTCTTGCTGTCAGCCTCAATACTGTTGATGAAGCTTAAGGCAATCAAGACAGCGAGATCAGACGCTCAACAGGGCCGACAATGACCGTCACCCCAGCTGCAGTGCAACACTGCGACATATTTCGTCGGGAAGGTCAGTTTGCAGGGTGGCCTGCGAACTATGGAATGTGGATCTGGGGCGACGAGATTCTTGTTGTGTTTGCCGTTGGAGAGCTTGGCAATCAGGGTCCGCTTCATGCACGCAATGTGCACCGGCCTTTCCGACCGCGACAAGCTCGTAGTCTGGACGGTGGTTCGACCTGGGCAGTGGAGGATTTTCCTGGACTCGTGCCTGGTGGCGACAATCTGTCGGCCGACGAGCACGTTGATCGTGACTTGCGTTCAGGCCCGGATCTCAAGGGGACTTTATTCCTGGACACACTTTCCGTCGCGATCGATTTCATGGACCCAGAAACCAACATTATGGCGGCCCGCACGGGCATTCACGCAGACGCGAGAAGTTGGTTTTACGTCACTCACGATCGTGGCCGCACGTGGAAGGGGCCTTTCCCTTTCAACGGGCTTGCTGTCAGCGGGGTAGCCGCGCGAACTGATGTGGTTCCTTTAGGAAAAAGTCATGCGCTGTTCATGCTCAGCTGCGCGAAGCCAAACGGGCTAGAAGGGCGCGCGTTTTGTGCCGAAACGACGGACGGCGGACGCACATTCAGAGTGAAAAGCTTCGTAGATGATGACGGGACCGGGTATTCTATCATGCCAACAAGTGTGTCCATGCCCGATGGAACGATCATCACTGTCTTGCGACGAGGGCTGGGCGTCGGACGCGTGGGGTGGTTGGAGGGCTACCGATCGACAGACTGCGGTCTTTCCTGGCATCCCCTCGGCAAGATAGTCGCAAACACAGGACCCGGGGGAAACCCCGCCAGCATGTGCCGCTCGCTGAGCGGCAGGATCTATCTTTTCTATGGCGTGCGGAGTAACCCGTTCGGAATCAGATGTAAAACGAGTGACAATCAAGGGCAAACCTGGTCGGAAGAGACAATCATTCGCGCAGACGGCGTGTTGCCCGACCTCGGGTACCCGCGATCGGTACTACGGCGAGATGGTCGAATTGTCTGCGCGTACTACTTCAATCAAGGAAGCGAGCGGTTCATCGCGGCGTCTGTCATAGCCATGGCTGCGAAAGAGTGGTCGCGGGGTCAGGGCACACGATAAGTTGCTTCATCCGCGAGTTTAGGAAACCTCGGGCCTGTTCAGGCCTCGTGCGGTATCATTTTATCCAGCAACAGGCCCGCAAGATATTTGCCTCGAGGAGTGGAACCATTTCCCCCTCAGAAAGTTATGCGTTCGCTTTGAGAAAGGAACGTTCTCTTAGCTCCAGTCAGTTCCCCTTCAGCCCCGCCCGCGCGGGGCTATTTTTTTCGACCATCTGCTTCAACTGATGAGACAAAGAGCTCCTTCCCTTCTTGTCGCATCGATGACACATGTTAGCGCGCGATTCCCCTACAAGGGTCGGAACACAGGTTAAAGGAAATCCGCTCGATGTAAGTCGAACCGAAAATGTCTTAGAGCAGAGCCCATCACGATGACGCCTAGTAGGCTGGCTTAGGCAACGAGGATCACGTCCTTTACGGCGATATCTTTTATGAGATTTTGTGTCCTTCCCGACCGGAAAAATCTCCGGTGCCATAGCAGGCAGTGCGTTAAGAATGGCAATAAATGAGCGCCAGGTCATACCCCTAGCGTGGTCGGACCTTAGTCCAGGTTTTCAAGTATTCTTTCTCCTTCTAACCTGCTGAAGTCCTTCTGCCAGAAGGACTGGTAGGGGACTTCTGCCCCGCCAATGGCTCGAGAGGTCACCAACGGGTAGGCTGACCTCTCGACGCTCCCCAGCTATACGAATGATCCGCAGATCTCCAAGCGAAGTCGGAGACGCACGTGTGTTTCGTTACAGTCTCAATGAAGCGTGGCAGGCGGCGTGAAAAAGTGGCACATACCGCCCGAGAACAACAGATCCGCTCGACATCATTATCAATACTAGAGCCGGGTCGCACCAGCTTTCAGCGTAAGCCGAAGATACTCTTAACCGCGACAACGATGACAAGAGCCCAACTGAGCGGTGATGTTGTACTTACCGACACCTGTAGAGGAACAGATGCCCGGAGATCAAATCCAACGCGGTTAATTCCTCGTTGCATGGTCGATCGCACGGGGACGTATGTTTAGCGCGGTTCCGCAGCAGGCGGGCCCTTGGGTGGCGCGTCTTTGGCGATACTCCTACTGTCTTTTTCCGGCTTGACAGGCCGGGCTCCCTCCCTGGCATCAACAGGCTTCTGTTCCTCTGCAGGAACCTTATCCGAATATTCTCCCCCTCTATTCATGTTGCTCTCCGTGGGTGGACAAACTAAAACCGCGGATCCAACTCTTGAAGTTGCTAGCGGTTCCCGCTCTTCTTACGGTTCCTTTTTGTGAAAGCCATTTGAACACTCGCTGCTGTTCTCTGAGGCCGCGGCACGGGTGCCTCGAGAGGCAATCCATGATGCGTGCGTCACGCGATCGGCCCGTAGCTATCTAGGCAAGAAAAGGCTATCAGGTTGCGCTGCGGAGAAGCCGAGAAGTTCAGACAGCTTGCTCGCGTTTTTGATTGAATTACAGTCGCGGTCGTTGTTGAAATAAACCCATACCGTCTTAGCGCCACTGCATTCAATTCGCTGCGCCCATATTGCTAACTCTTCATCGGTGTAATCGTGGCGATACCACTGTTTGGTTCCGTGGAACCGGACGTAGATGTCGTCAGCAGTTCGTACAAGTTCGTCAGGCAACGCAGGTCCGCTGCATGAACAAAATATCGCGCCGGCATCCGCAAAAGCGTTGTACACGTCCTGGTTCCACCAACTCTTGTGACGAAATTCGACGACATTGCGCCGCCGCCGATCAAGCTGCGATAGGATCAATCGCAACATTTCAGACGAGTACCGCACACTCGGCGGGAGTTGGAACAGGAAGCATCCCATCCGGGGACCCAACAGGTCGGCAATGTATCCGAAGTCTTCGACAAGAACCTCAGTCTTTTCAAAACGGTTAATGTGCGTGATGAGCTCGCAGACCTTGATGGTGTAGACGAATTCAGGAGCCGCCTGCCGTGTCCATGCCTTGACAGCGGCGATTGTTGGCCAAGCGTAGAAAGGCGCATTTAGTTCTACCGTGCTGAAGTGGCTTTGATAGATAGAGAAAAGCTCGCTTGAGGGAGCGTCCGCAGGATAAAACTTTCCTTTCCAGTGCCAATAGTACCATCCTGAGCAACCAATATGAAAACGTCTCGAGACCTGATCCGTTTTCACCACTTCCCGAGCACCATCTTTCACTCGCAGCTCGTGCATCCTTGCAGCTCGAACAAGATTAGCCCTTCGCTGTATTTCGCGTCTTTCAGCACGTCGAGCCTTCCGTAAAGCAATCTCTTCTGCCGCACGTTCCATCATGTTAAAAGGCCCTCAAAGTGGAGAGGCAAGAGATCCAGTCGGCCGTCCGGCCGCGGCGGCTAGTTGATGACGGCTTTCCCGTCGCCTATGTGACTAACCGGCGTACCCCCGTGGGGTTCCCGCTCCTTGGAACAATCTGTGAAGGCGCAAGGTTCGGATTGAAGCACTCTTGGTGCCCGTTGGAGATTGTTGGAACACCACACGGATGGAGAACGACAATGAAGGAAACACGTATCGACGAAGAGCTCTGGGAAGTCCGGGACCTTCTGCACCGCGCTGTCCAAATGCATATCGCAGGCCAAGAGGAGGAGGCACAAACTGCGACCAAGGATGCCTACCGGCGACTGGCGACGGTCCTTGATCGAATGCAGAGCAATCTCAAACGCCCGGTAGCTGCGAACAATGCGCAGCCCGCTGTCGACTCGTGATCCCTCGGTCGAAGCCAAGGTTTCGACGCAATTTTAGTTCCAACGGCGGTTACCCTGCGATTGGCAGATGCGGCTCATCAGCAGAAAACCCGCCCGCCGCTTTGTAAAATTCAAAAGCATATTTTGCCGTCGGCCCTTTGCCGTCGCAGGGAACATTAAGGACCAACACGAGTTTTGGCAACGCATTCAATCGCCATCATGGAGGACTACCATGGCAACTCAAAAGACGCTTGACGACCTCTTCCTCGACACGCTCAAGGACATATACTACGCCGAGAAGCAGATCCTTAAAGCGCTGCCAAAGATGGCTCGCGCGGCTCAGTCAGAGGAAGGAAAAGCAGGTTTTCTGCAGCATCGAGATGAAACCCAGGGGCAGATTGAGCGCCTGGAACAAGTCTTCGAGATCTTCGGTAAGCCCGCTCGTGGCAAGACCTGCGAGGCGATCCAAGGGATCATCTCGGAAGGCGAAGAGATCATGGAAGAGTTCAAGGGATCTCCGGCTCTCGACGCAGGCCTCATTTCCGCGGCGCAGGCGGTGGAGCACTACGAAATTGCCCGTTATGGCACCCTTATTGCCTGGGCGGGACAGCTCGGCCTCAAGGACGCTATCCCGCTTCTGAAGCAGAATCTTTCAGAAGAAGAGGCTACTGACAAGAAGCTTACACAGCTCGCCGTTGCACAGGCAAACGCCAAGGCAGCATAGAACTTCTACGGCCCGGCTCCGTTATAGGTGCCGGGCCCCACTTCGCCATCACCCTGAGAGCAGGAAACAGCAAATGCCATACGTCGCTTCACCCAGCTATTGCGAGGATGCGCGCGCCAGGTCAGCCAATCTCGCGCAATGTCTTGCACCCGCCAGACGGTTTCTAGACGAAACGTCGAACGCGTCGGAAGCCGAAAAGATTGAGATGCTGGTCTCCTCCGCCGCTGTCGCAGGATGGGACGAAGACGAGGTCAGGCAAGCTCTCCAGCCCGAGAGCGAAACTCCGGGTGCCGTCCTGACACGCAACATTCAGGAAACAGCCACCATTGGACTGGTTCCAACATCCGCGAACACACCCTAGGTCGGCACGACGCTTACGTCTGCACATTGGTGCTCCGGCCGCTTGAGGCGTTCGCGCTTTGCGAAATCGCTGGCCACCTTGACTTGATCACGACATGGCACGGCTGCGCCCGTCGGCTCGTTGCCGCGCTTCTCTCGCCGGTTTTATGGTCGTCAGCTGTGCCATCCTCTGTACGGTACCAAACACTTCTCTTAATTGATTTTTCAGTTTATTCTCATGGAAACTCTCTTCTACGGGAGCGGAAAATGAGCTGTTGATTAACCCGGCGTCGCTCCCACGGAGGATGCCAGTTCGACGAGCAAGGCTTAATGCTGAATTCGACTGACCTATTCCGACATGGCTGCGCATCCTTCCTGCTTCGGTATCCGGAATGCCGTCGTCACATCGAAAAAGTCCCTCGCCTGCGGGACCTTTTTGAGCTTTATGCGGAATGTGTGATGATGCGAGACAAGCTCTACCGCGAGCCCCTGTCCCACGATCGATTGCAGGAAAGCCAAGAGCTTTGCGAAGGCCTTGAGCGCGAAATCAGCTTCTTCCTGGAACACACCGCTCGCTCCGACTGGAGTGAGGTTGCGAAGAGCGAGTAGGCTCCCGTCTAAACTTTCGGCTCAAGGGATCGCCCGCCGGAAACAAGTTCCGTCCGAGAGGTTTCTGGTACGAAAACTGACCTACCAAGGAGAGAAATGATGGCTCGACGAAAGGCTCCAGTACAAGGAACCCATCCCGACGAAACGGCGATTTCTGTTCCGGATACCACCGGCAGAGGCGACGCTTCCGCAGATTTAACCGAGAGCATACGACGTCGTGCATATGAAATATGGGAAAGCGAAGGGAGCCCAGACGGACGGCCGGACGATCATTGGCGTCAGGCGGAACAGGAAATCCTGAAGGGTCGCTAGCCGCTGGTCGACTATCCTCGTGATAGGTGGAGTTACGCTCCGAGCGCGGATCGCCAGGCAAAGCGAGGAACTCTTCCGTACTGGATAGGTTAGGTGAGTAGCCAAACCGATCCAGGAGCACCGAGATGAGCCAAGATTCGCGTCGACCAACGCCGCCCTACCCGTCCCAAAATCAAGACCCTCCCGGCGACACCAAATCCATGATGCCGCTTCCGGATCATGGTGAGCAAAGCTACGAGGGAAGCGGCAGACTTTCTGGCAAAGTCGCCCTCATCACGGGAGCGGATTCCGGGATCGGCAAAGCAGTTGCGATCGCCTTTGCTCGAGAAGGCGCCGATGTTGTCGTGTCCTACCTCAATGAACACGACGATGCACAAGATACCGGCCAGTGGATAGAAAAGGCGGGACGTAAAGCAGTGCTGATAGCTGGCGACATTAAGTCAGAACAGCATTGCATCGATCTAGTTGCTCGAACCGTAGAGGAGTTCGGAAAGGTCGACGTACTTGTCAACAATGCCGCCTTTCAACGAACCTATTCCGACATTGCCGATATTACTGCCGAAGAGTGGGATGAGACCTTTCGCACGAATATCTACGCACCGTTCTTTCTCACTAAGGCTGCAGTTCCCCACATGCCTCGGGGCAGCGCAATCATCAATACCACGTCAATACAGTCGCGGCAGCCCTCACCGCATCTCCTTGCATACGCATCGACAAAGGGCGCCATTTCAAACTTCACAGCGGGCCTGGCAGAGATGCTCTCAAAGAAGGGGATCAGGGTCAATGCGGTCGCTCCTGGTCCCATTTGGACGCCGTTGATCCCGTCGACCATGCCCGCGGATAAAACGGAAAAGTTTGGTGAGCAGACGCTGATCGGAAGAGCCGGTCAGCCAGCAGAGCTCGCAGGGGCGTTCGTCCTTCTTGCGAGTGAACTCGGAAGCTACATGACCGGGGCCGTCGTACCGGTCACCGGTGGCGAGATAATGATCTGACCGCCGGTCGAGTAGACGAAGCCGCAAACGGGGGTATGTCAACCGGGCAGGCCCCGTTCGGTTGACTGCTAACTACCGCGGCTGCGCCAGCTACTGGTCGTGGTAACATCTGCCGAGTGCCGATGTGGCAGGGTACGCTGGCAGACGCTACACCTTAAGACCGGAACAGATCAATCGCGCGACCATTGTCCCATGAGACAACGATGGAGTGTGTCGCGTGGAACCTCAGTTGATTGACCTTCTTCCCGCTCTTAGAGCGTTCGCCCTCAGGCTTATAAGAAACCCTAATGACGCGGACGATCTTGTCCAGGAAACGATCGTCAAAGCGCTGGCAAACAAAGATCGGTTCACTCCTGGCACAAACCTGAAGTCCTGGACCTTCACTATAATGAAAAACACTTTCCTGACCCAGTCTCGCGCCCTGCAGCGCAGTCCGGTCGGGACAGAAGAGGACGCAGCGCTGTGCCCCGTGCAGGTGTCATCGTCACAGGAATGGACCGTCCATTACAAGGATGTCGAAAAAGCTATTGGTGCGCTTGCCCCCCGCTACAAAGAGGCGCTTCTCCTTGTTGCTTCCGGTGCCTCCTATGAAGAGACCGCTCAACGCGCTCGATGCGAGATCGGAACTGTCAAAAGCCGCGTCGGCCGCGCGCGCTCCAGCCTTTTGGACACCCTGGGCGCTCGTAACTACGGTGAGGCGTTCGTCATATAGGCGTCGCTCAGATTTCTGCACACCTACTGAAACGCGGTGCATGAGCATGAACTGCAGGTGCGAATTTGAGGATAGTGTTGGCCAACGTCGATATAATCGAGCTCCGATAGATCGTCTTGTTGCGGCCTGAACCGTAAATCACGATATCGCGTCTTACGCTGGAACGCGGCGCGACCGTCAATCTACTGCGGATACCGACGGACAGACAGCTTGGTCATCCTGTACCTGAGGGCTCGAAGCCTAACGAGTCGAGCGCGGGGACCTGCCATGGATCAACTTTCGAAAACCACCGCCTAACGAAGGCGGATTCCGCGACCGATGCAAAGCGCCGTGAGCGGTGCAGCAGCCGTGAATGGGTATCGAATTACCGACTAAGTGCTCCGAACGTTCCGCTTCGAAGACAGTCGTCAGCGACAAGTTCACATATGCGGACGGGCCGTACGTTGAAAGACAAAAGCCCCAACGACAGATGAGAAGTGGAACACTCCCTCAAACGGGGCGTTACTGCGCAACGAAACGGAGTTCAATATGAGTACGCACCTCGATCCCTGAACTGCACCCCAATTCGACCGGACACTCAGCATAAGCAGGAAGGCTCAAGCACAGGCTTGAGGATAGGCTTATGTCTAACGAGTTTCGACAGGTTGATCTGATGATCGGTGACGTCAGGCGGCGA
>NZ_JAEUAT010000003.1 GCF_019511525.1 Rhizobium cauense
TGACGGTGAACTCGTTGCCATCAAGCACCTCATGCGTGACCACAACCTGGCCGGCCGCCGTCAGCGAACCACCCGATGCCAGCGAGAAGTGCTGCACGCCCGCCGCCCCGGTATTGGCGTCGATCGCTGCAAAGTCGATCTTGTCGCCAGGCTGGAAGCCGTGGATCGTGTCGCCGTCTGCAGCCCCTGCCGACAGGAAGCGGAAGGTGTCGTTGCCAAGCCCGCCGTCCATGATGTTGACCGCGGCCGTGGCCGTGATCGTATCGTGACCGGAGCCGGTGACGACGTTCTCGAAGCCGTAGACCACATCCGTCCCGGTCGTGCCGCCCGACACCTGGCCGCGCTGCATGAAGCCGTTGCCGAGGTCCACCGTCAGGTTCGCCGTCGCCACCGCATAATCCAGCGTGTCGGTGCCGTCGCCGCCCCAGTACTGGTCGTCGCCGTCGCCGGCAGACGCGATCACCGTATCGTTGCCGGCACCGGCCCAGACCTGATCCTCACCGGCGCCACCCTCGATGAAGTCGTTGCCGCCCTCACCATGGATCATGTCGCGACCGGCATTGCCGAACAGCATGTCGTCACCCGACCCGCCATGCAGCTCGTCATTGCCGTCACCACCGGTGACACTGTCGTCGCCGTCACCGGCTGTCACCACGTCGTCACCGTCCTCACCCTTGAGGATATCCGACCCGGCATCGCCGACCACGATATCACCGGCACCACCACCAAGGATCGTATCGGCACCACCGGCACCCACCAGGACATCCGCAGCCGCCGTCCCGAGTAATGTCCGTGCCGCGACTGGCAGCGGCGTCGTGCCGTCATCATTGTCGTCGTCTCCACCCGACGAGGTGTCGTCATCGTCGTCGTCATCGTCGTCTCCGCCCGACGAGGTGTCGTCGTCGTCATCATCGTCGTCGTCTCCACCCGACGAGGTGTCGTCATCGTCGTCGTCATCGTCGTCTCCGCCCGACGAGGTGTCGTCGTCGTCATCATCGTCGTCGTCTCCGCCCGACGAGGTGTCGTCGTCGTCGTCATCGTCGTCTCCACCCGACGAAGTGTCGTCATCATCATCGTCATCGTCGTCGCCGCCATTGCCACCATCGTCATCGAGTTCCTCGGTCTCGAAGATGTGCTCAGGCAGATTCTCGAGGCCGGTGTTGCGGGCGACGATGTCTGCGAATTCCTGGCCGTCGATGAAATCTTCGTAGAAGTCGAAGTCATCGAACCGTTCGATATAGTAGAACCGGTCCGCATCCTGCAGGCGTTCAAACTGCTCACTGAGAACGACCCAGAAAGTCTGGCCGACGATACCGCCGTTGATATGGGCTTCAGCAAGGCCACCGACCCAGAAGTCGACCCGATCGATCCCCTTGACGATCTTTGCGCCGTTCGCACCGTCGAGCAGCTGAATGTCGGGATTGACCGCCACGAAGGCTGCAATTTTCTCCGGCGTGTCGAGCACGAGATCCGGATAGGCTTGCATGAACTGGGCAATGACCGCGTTGCTCAACCCGTTACGCATCTGGAAGTCCTGCCAGGACGTATACGGGTTGAGATTACCGCCGGCGAAACCGACTGCTTCAACCACGTAAGGATTGTTCGAAGCGGCCAAATCCGCACGGATCTGGTTGAGCGTTCCGAGACCGAGATCCCAGCCGCGCGCCACATTAAAGGCGAACAGGTCTGCGCTGATGCGGACAAGATTGTCGCGGACCGCATCGACGATGTTGAAATCGACGTCTTCGGCTGGCTGGGTGAGCGTGCCGCCGATGATCGAGCCGACCCCGTGCTGGGCATAGCCCGGCTGCGGGAAATATCCGTACTGGTTGAGTACGGGAATCGGCTGCGTGAAAACGCTCGGATCATTGCTCGGGTTGAGGAATGCGTCGAACAGCTGCACCTGCTGCGGCTGACCGTTCTCATCAAGTACAGTCATCGTCTGCCCGATCAGCGAGTGACCGAAGCGGAACGCCGCCGCCGCAAATTCATGCGAAATCGCGGGATTGGAGTTCGGATCGTATTCCTCGAAGCCATGCGTGCCTTCGCTGCGCAGGCCGCCGAGGAGAACCTCGAGATATTCGTCGAAGACAACGCGCTGATACTCGGCTTCATTCAGCATCTTGGCAGCTTGAAAGAGTTCTTCCGCAGTGCCCTCGAAGCCGGCCGCTTCCAGGCCCTCCACGTGGAAGTTGTGGTTGCGCGCCCAGATCGTGTGGATCGAGGTCAGCGCGAAGTTCTCATTGGTGCGCCCGTCGCCGGCAATGTAGTGATCGAGCACATTTACGAACGGATTCGCGTCGAGCAGCAGAGGATGCGTCGAACCCATGAAGTTCGAAATGAACTTCGACAGGACGCCTGGATCGAACCCACCGGTCTGCGGATCGAACAGCGTTCCGTTCGTGTTCGCGTCGATCTGGTAGTTCGTGTAGTAGGTGCGGAAGCTCATCTGTCCGCCGGGAAGCGACGGATCCTTGAAGATCGTGTCGTTCTCCCAGTGATGAACAATCAGCTCGCGCAGGGTCGGAAGCAGATTGAATTCCGTGTTGGACGGATCCGGCGCCCCGGCCAGGAGGTGTGAACCGAGGCCACCATTTCCATCGCCTTCGCGCAGGAACTGCCCGACAAGATTGTGCGAGCCGTAGGCCTGGTTCTGGTCGACGAAAGGAGAAGTCTGGTTCTTGTGGAGCGGATTGCCGTCCTCATCATAGCCGATGACGGTGCCACGTGTCAGATCGGCAGGGTTGCCACTGCCCGAAGGCCCGCCGCCGCCAGGCGCGCCAATCTGGATCGTTCCATTGCCGCCCTTCGGCAGGAAATCGAGGCCGTGATCGATGTACTGCCCCATGGCCATGAAGAAGATGTTCGCGTCGTTGCCGGCATGCGGCAGCCCGGCCTCCTGATCACCCAGGATATCGCTGAGCTGGCGCGCATCGAGACCCTGGAAGATCGGATTGATGGCCTTGTTGCCGGAGGCGTCAGGCTCGCCGTAGCGTGCCTCGGTCAGGCGGATGAAGGCCTGATCGGCACTGCCCCAAGTCGCATGGCCCTCGTTGTTGCCCCAACCCGAGAGAGTGCGATAGCCGAGCGGCACGTCGTCGTCGCCAGCACCTGGAGGTTGCTGTCCGCGGACGAGGGCCTGAAGACCCGCGATGTCGCTTGCGGTGTAGGCGAACGCACCATCAATCTCGTCGTCATCCGGCGAAACGATCTGAGGCGGAACGGTACCCGTGAAGGTGATCGAGTGCGTCCCGTTCGACAAGGTCGTCGTGCCGTTTGAATTGACGGTCGAGGTGTAGTTCGCGAGCGACTGTCCGGCCGCCAATTCAATGACGTCCTGCGGGCGCATCGTGCCGATGATCGTGTCATTGCCGCCGTAGGATTTGAACACGATACGATGAGCGGACGCCAGGCTGGAGATGTCGACCGTGTCGTTGCCTTCGGAACCCTCAATGGTAATGGTGTTGAAGCTCAGGTTCGTAGGCGAAAAGTCTCCGATCGGCAGCACGGTGTCGTTGCCCGGGCCGGTGTTGATCCGAATCTCCTCGATGTCCGCAAGTTCCGCGATCACCTGAGCAAAGCCAGTACCGTTTCTCGTGATCACGATTTCGGTCGCAGCGGCCAGGTTGGCGACGTTGTTTCCAGCAACTGCAGCCCAGGCTGCCCGCGTATAGACCCGATATGTTTCAGCGGCATTCGTGCCGTTGATGACGAACGTATCGCCCTCGGCGCCTTCGGTGCCGCCATTGATGATGTCACGCGCAGCGAGATCGGTCGCGGCGTTGTAGACGATCATGTCATCACCGGCACCGGCATTGATCGTGTCGATGCCACCGCCGCCTAGGATCAGGTCCGAATTGGCGCCGCCGTTCAGCGTATTGGCGCCACCCGTGCCTTGGAGGATCGAATAGACGCCTTCATCGAACTCGACTTGCTCGACGCTGGTCAACGTATCCAGGCCACCAGCGCCTGTGACGTCGAGGTTAGCGCCATCGAGCGCGAAGCTGTGCGCCAGGATGGATCCAGTGAACACGACGCGATCGGTACCGGCGTTGCCGACAAAGGCATTGTCATCGGCGTTCCCGCGGAAGGTGTCGTTGCCTGTGCCACCAGAGACGTTGTCAACGCCGGAGATCGACGTGAAGCCACTCGCCGTGCCGGCGGCCAGATCCACGGACACCGCGCTTGCTGTGGTGTAGGCGAGGGTATCGACCCCGGCACCAAGGCTGGCAGTAATACTCTCGACGTCCGCAGCGACTGACCCGCCGCCCTCAATCTGAGTGATGCGAGTTCCATCGAAATTGACCGCCAAGGTTTCGACGTCTGCTCCCCCACCATCAATGATCGCGAGCGTATCGGTATTTGCGCCGCCATTGATCGTGTCTGCTCCGCCGTTGCCTTCGTCGATGTCATAGACAATGACATCGTCGCCATCGCCGCCGTTGACCGTGTCGTTTCCGTCTCCGCCGACGAGGAGGTCGCTGCCTCCGCCGCCCGCCAGGATGTCATTGCCGTCACCGCCGAACAGAAGATCGTTGCCGGTGCCGCCGGTGAGGCGATCCGCACCGGTCTCGCCAGCGAGAAGGTTGTTGCCGGATGCGACGGTAACCGTCCGGGCAGCAGGAGCTCCACTATTGGCCGGATCGGCCGTGCTGATCGTGTAGTCGCCCGAGCCGAGCTGGTAGCCACCATAGGTGGCGCCATCGAAGTTGATCCGCTCGACGCCCTCATTGCCCGGTGCCGTGTCGAAATGATCGATCACGGTCACGGTCTGGCCGTTGAAGCTGATATCCAGGTTGCCGTTTCCGGTGCCAGTGTCGTCGTCGCTGAAGGCAAGACCGGTCAATGCCGCTCCCGCTGCTGCGATGACGATGCGATCGTTGCCGCCGGCTTCGCCGCTGATCGTGTCGTTGCCGTCCGTGAGACCGAAGACGTAAGTGTCGTCGTTGGCTCCGCCCTGCAGCGTGTCGGTGCCACCGGCGCCGCGCAGCGTGTCGTTGCCCGCGCCGCCGACCAGCGTGTTCCCGCCAGCGCTACCGGTGATCGTGTCGTCGAAGCCGCCGCCCGTGACGTTCTCGACGCTCGACAGGGTGTCGTTTCCGTCAGCGCCGCTGGCGGTTCCGAGGGTCAGGTTGACCGTGACCGCGGAGGTCGCCGCCGCGTAGGTCGCAGTGTCGGTTCCGGCACCGCCGTTCAGCGTGTCGTTGCCGGCGCCACCGTTCAGCGTATCGTTGTCGTCGCCGCCATTGATGACGTCGTCGCCCTGAAGGCCATTGAGAACGTCGTTGCCATCGCGCCCGTTTATGAGGTTCGGGTCGGCGGTTCCATTCAGCGTATCATTGACTGCGCCGCCGTTGTTGTCGCCGATGACAGCGGTCATCTGCGAGGTAACGGTTTCCAGGTAGCCGCTGTCGTCCGTGTAGCTGACGGTCACTCGGTAGAAGCGGTTATCGTTGTTCGCGACCGTGAGGGTCGGGCTGTTGGCGCCGATATTGGCCCAGCCGCCAAGGCCGTCGGTCGAGACCTGCCACTGGTAGTCGAAGTCCGCGGCCGGGGGCAGGCCGTTCGCGTCCGCGATGCCGCTGATATTGGCGGTCAGGACGTTCTCGGTGCCGGTGATCGTCGGGAAGCCCGTGGGAGGCCGGTTGACGAGCAGGAAGTCTTCGTCGGTGAAGCGTGCGATTTCAACGTTCCTGAGTGTGTCGACGCCGTCAGACACAAGATTGCGCTCTGTTAGCGGATCGACGACGTTGCTCACGGTGACATGCGTGACGGTGACACTGCCGTCCGGATTTCGCACGATCGTGTAATTGGCGCGAA
Organism: Rhizobium cauense; assembly: GCF_019511525.1. Taxonomy (GTDB): domain Bacteria; phylum Pseudomonadota; class Alphaproteobacteria; order Rhizobiales; family Rhizobiaceae; genus Rhizobium; species Rhizobium cauense. Next base: position 5,821 of record NZ_JAEUAT010000003.1, read on the forward strand.
CATCATTGAAGAACGCAACGTCCTCGTCGTCCGCCGTCACACCGTTGGTGACGATCTCGCGGACAATCTCCATCTGGCTGGGCACGATCGTGCGGTCCACCAGAAGCTCGAACAGCGATCGCCCTTGCCATGCTGCAGGCACGTCGGCGCCTTCGCCGAACGTATGCCGCATGGAGTCGATTTTCACGCGGTCATTAGGATTATCTGGGTCGCCGCCGGGTCTCAGGATGCCAATGCTGACATTCAGCCAGCGGTCGCCATCGAGGATGTCGTCGCCGCCATTGCCGCGCAGGTTGTCGCTGCCGGCGCCGCCGAGAAGGATGTTGCCCGCTTCGAAGAAGCCGGTCGGCCCGATGCTGACGATCTCTTCGAGACCCCTGATCCGGTCGATGCCGGCCTGGTCGAGGCCGTCGTTGAAGAAGATGTTCTCCGTGGTCGCGACCGTGTCACCAGGCGCGATCTCGCCGAACACACGGTCGTCACCCCAGAGCGTGTCGTCGCCGTTCCAACCGGAGAGTGCCTCGACCTTATCGAAGCGGTTGCGCAGGATGTCTTCCTGCTCGGTGGTGAAGATGGGAATGCGCATATCGGCGTAGCCATCCAGCGCCATGCCCTTGAAGATCGCCCAGTCGAAGCCGAACATGCCTTCGTTGCGCATGACGCTTTCGCCCTGCACCATGATGTCGTCGCCGGATTCACCGTCAAAGTCGTGCTCTTCGTTGCCGGAGAACATGACGTCATGGCCCTTGATGGTGCTGTTGAAGAACAGCTCCGAGTTGTCACCGGCCGTCGTGTCGAAGCCGCCGGCACCTTCAATCCAGTCGTCGCCTTCGTTGCCCATAAGAAGGTCGACACCTTCGCCGCCGGCGATAAAGTCATCGCCCTCGCCACCGAAGACTTCCGTGTCGTCGACACCCACGAAGATGGCGTCCTTGCCGGTACCGCCCATCAGGATGTCGAGGCCGTTCGAATTGGCGATCACATCGTCGCCTTCGTCGCCCTTGATGAAGTCGCCGCTGTCGCCGCTGTCGGTGATGATGTCGTTGCCGGCACCACCGTTGACAAGGTCGACGCCCGCGCCGGACTCGATGCGGTCATTGCCGGCATCGCCCCAGATGCCGTCGTCGCCGAAATCGGTGATGATTGTGTCGTTTCCGTTAGTGCCGCCCACCACGACGTGCTCGCCGCCAGTGAAGCGGAGATAGTTGGCGTCGAGTCCGATTGTGCCGGGATTGTCGCGCTGGACCTTGCCGAGACCCATGGCTTCAAGCGCCGGGTCATTGCCAAGCGGATCAACAGCATCAAGGGCATCACTACTAGGATCGTAGTCGGCCTGGTTGGCGCCGTTAACCTCCAGCACGAAGTCGTAGTTCGCGAAGGAGTCGACGCCGATGTGTCGGCTGATCACGTCGTCGGCCGTGCCGCGGATACCGTCCGCGCCAGGCTGCGAGATGTCCGTGTTCGCCATGATCATCTTGGCGAACGAGTTCTGCTCCAGCATGTTCAGGAAGTTCTGACCCTGCGTGCGGGTAAGGTAGTAGAAGCGATCGCCGTCCTGCAACGCCTCGAGCTGTGCCTCGAACACCGCGTTGAAGGTCGAGCCGAGGAAGCCGCCGAACGGCATCTTCTTTTCGGCGAGCCCACCAATCCAGAGATCGATCGTGTTGAGGCCGTTGTTGCCGGCGTTGTAACCGCCGGTGCTGTTGAGGAAGTCAAGCCGGTCTGCCGGGACCTCGGCCGCCGTTCCGACAGCTTCACCAAACACAAGCGCCCAAGCGGCGTCGCGCTTCTGCTCGAGCGTGGTGGCAGCAGTGATGGAGGTGTGGATGCCATAGGCAGCAATAAAGTTCACAACCGAAATCGGGTTCTTCAGATTGGCCGCGAAATCGGTCCAGCTGTCGTACGGCGTCAGGAAGGTCGAGCCCGTTGCTGCGAACAATTGTTCGCGGGCCTGATTGAGCGTCGGCATACCGGTGTCACGGCCGCGGGCGATATTGATCGTCGCGAGGTCGAGCGGCAAGCCCAGCAGGTTGTTGCGCAGCGCGCCGGTGATGAATTCGTCGATCTCGTTGCCGCGTTCGGTCGTCATTCCGCGCACGATCGCACCGGCAGCTTCTTCCGCCGTCAGCGCGCCGTCGTTGTTGAACGCGACCGGATTCAGGAAGGACGCGATGAGGCCCATGTCGTCGACCGTGGCGACGGTTCCATCCTCGTTCAGGATCACGCGAGGCATGCTGTCGGTCAGCATGGAATGGCCGAAGCGGTACACCACGTTCGCGAATTCGGAGAAGATCGACGGATCGATGTCCGTGACCGAGTTGAAGACGAACGGGTCGATCGCCGGCTGAACCTTGCGGGCGAACTCCTCGAAGACGAGGTGCTGATATTGCATCTCTGTGGCGAAGCGGCCGGCCTGGAACAGGCGTTCGCCGTCCCAGTCGAGAGTGTTGGCATAGGTTAGCTGGTCAAGAGCCGACATCGTAGCGAAGCCGGCGGGCAGCGAGCCAATGTCTCCCTGCAGCCATTCGTTGATGAACTCGACGTCTCCGCTCTGCAGGATGACCAGCTTTTGGGAGTCGATTTGGCGGTTGTGCTCGGAGTGGAAAACGTGATGAACGGCGGTCAGGCCGATATTCTCGTTGCCGCGTCCGTCGCCGGTGATGAAATGGCGGTCGAGCAGATCGCCGTCATAGCTGCCAGCCGGGAGAGGGGTCTCTCCTGCATCGATCCGGCCATTACCGTTCGTGTCGTTGACCACGCCATCTTCGGACCGAACCTTCATCAGGCCGGTACGGCTGTCGAGCGGATTGGCCAGGTTCGCGATATCATCGAGGAAAGCATGCCCGGTCCGGATCGCCCCCGCCGTCAGCGAATTGACGTTGATGCCGCTATTGCCGCGCGAGACGACAACGTCATCCTCCGTGTTCGGAATGCCGTCCAAGCCGAGGCCGGTGATGACCTGGGCATAACCGAATGCGTCCGGAATGAACTTGCCGTACTGGTCGGTGCGGATCAGCGGGATGTTGAGAACATCGGCGTCTGTCAGCTGGATGCCGAGCATCAGCGCCTGCTCCTTCACGTCGGCCCAGGTGGGAAGTCCATTTTTCACTCCCTCAGGAGTCTGGCCGTCGAGCAGCTTGCCCGTCGCCTCAGGCCGGCCGAGGTCATTGATCTCGTATTCCCTCAGGAAGACCTGATGAGAGGCGTGAGACGTATAGGTCTGGTTCTGATCGACCCATGAGGTCGTGGTGTTGGTATGGATGTCGTCGGCTGTGCCAAGAACGCCGTCCGCTCCGGGTTCGGCCGCCGCCCTGGTGAGCTGCATGAAGCGTAGCTGGGGCGGAAGATCGTCCGCGGTCCCAAAGATGCCGTCGTCGCCGACGACAAGCGGATCGTCATTCGCGAGCGGAATGTAGATCGTGCCGTTGCCGCCCTTGGTGATGAGGTCGAGGCCATGGTCGAAGAACTGCCCGAAGAACGTCATCCAGGCGTTGAAGGGCGCGGACAGTCCTTCGTCCGGCGCGACGTTCGGGATAACGAGCGAGCCTTCTTCGTTGACGACGAGGCCCATCTCTTCGGCAAGCGCCTGGAAGGCGGCGTCCGGGTCGAGCGCCGTGGCTTCGGCTCTTGCAAGTACTTGCTCGGCGACCGTCAGGGCTTCCGCGGCATCTTGGATCGCGTTGATTGTGTCCGACGACGGGGACAAGACGTAGGCGTTCACCGCTGCGTCCAGGTCGGCGTTTGCGTCAACGAGCGCTGCCTGTGCGGCGAGGAGCGCTGCGTCGGCCTCGGTCTGGGTGAGGCGTGCCGCTAGGAGGAGCTGCATGTCGCCGGTCGGATCTTCCGAACCTGCGAACGTCAACGCCGCGACGATCGCCGCTGGATTGTTAAGGCTCATGTCGACGATGAGATTGGAAATCTGGCGCGGATCACGATCCGCGACATTTCCGGGCGTGCCGTAGTTGTCGGTTAGCGTGACCGGCGGATTGCTGCCGGGAGCCGGACCGTCAAGATCGACCGTCCAGGTGTCCTCGTTCTCATTGACGACGTTGCCGTCCAGCATGCGGGGCATGCCCTGGTCGGCCGCGCCCCAGAGTTCGCGGCCCGGAACGATGTTGTTGTATGTGCCGTCCACGGTGCGTAGACCCACCGGAACATGCGGGTCCGGAATGGCAAGGACAGCGCCGGGCGTTCCCGCCTCGACCACATTCCCCTCTGCGTCGACGTATATTTCCGTCAGGGGCGTCCCAGCGGCATGTGCCTCGGCAACCTTGATCTGACGCAGAATGAACATCATGTCCTGCAAGTTCAGCGTAAACGCAGCCATTTCCCTCTCCTCTGGCGTAGCTCCCGACCTCACGAGCAACGTTTCAGACGCTCGGGAGGCAGATTATTCTTTATGCCGATACTTATATATTTCAGGATATCCAGAACACAGAGAACAAGGTCCGGCGATTGCCAAGACTATAGTATGCGACGATAAGCAACAAAGGTCGTACTGCTAAGCAAGACTAAAGGCCGAACGACGCTGTCCTGAAGGACACTTCACTTTCGTGGAAAAGGTCTCGAATTGACGTTCGATCGGTGGGCAGGCATGACCCCGCTTTATGTTGCCAGAGCGAAAAATATTCGCAAACATGAATATAATCAGAAGCATCGCGATTCGGGGGAGCATGGCGTTGATGCAGGGAGAGGCGAAGAGGGCCGCGCCGGGGCGACACACCGCCTTGTGGCAGCGGGCAAGCGCGAAGGTGGGTAAATTACGCCTCGAGGTGAAGTTCATTCTCATCGCGTCGTTGATCGTGCTTGTACTCATGTTCGTACTTGGACTGTGGACCACAAAGAGCATCGAGAAGGCTATCATGAAGGGGGCTGGCAGCGTTGGTGCCGGCTACCTGCAGACGTTCGTCGAGCCGTTGATTTCGGACCAGGATATTCAAACAAAGCGGCTGTCGCCGGAGCTGAGGGATAGGCTCAACCAGCTGCTCGGCGACAGCCCACTCGGCCAACATGTAAGCGAGATAAAGATCTGGAATCCCGATGGGAGCCTGTTCTATTCCACGTCCGGGCAGCAGGCAGGACGTGAACGTGTTTTCGATGAGTTGAAGCGCGCACTCAACGGCGAAGTGGTCGTATCCCGAACGAAGACAGCAAAGCACGCCTACTCTGGAGAGGAGCGACACGCGGAATTTATCGAAGTCTATGCACCGCTTGTTCGCGATGCTCGGGGTAAGACGATTCTCGTTGGCGAGTTCTACGAGCACCCTGACTACCTTCTTGCTGAAATCTCCGGCGCTTGGCGCACCACACTGATGATCGTGCTGCTTGTTTCTGTACCCATGCTAACGCTTCTCTATATGATCGTGCGCAGCGGCAGCAGGTTGATCGATGACCAGCACACGGCTATCCGCGCCAGCCTTAGGCACGCGCTGGAACTGTCAAACCAGAATAGGCGGCTCCGGCTGGAAGCAGAGCGAGCAAGGCGGGAGGCGGGAAAACTTAACGAGAAGATACTCGACCAGATCGGCAGTGACCTTCATGATGGACCGATACAGGTGCTAACCTTGGTCAAGCTTCGCCTAAGCGACATGAGGCCTTCCGCGTCGAGCGATAACACCGTGGCCGTCTCCGTCGAGAGCGTCGGAAAGCTCCTGCAATTCGTAACCCACGTTTTGGATGATATCCGAAACATCTCATCCGGTCTCGTGCTACCGGAGCTCGACGACATTTCCCTCAATGAAACAGTCCTGCTTGCAGTTCGCCGCCACACCGATCTGACAGGCAATCGCGTAGCCATCAAGGGCCAGCTCGACGTCAATCCGAGCCGCGGACATCTGAACATCTGCGTTTATCGCTTCATCCAAGAGGCGTTGATGAATGCCCATAGACATGCGCCGGGAAACATCCAACAACTGGGGTACGGCATCCGGCGTAACCGGATCGTGATCGCGATTGCCGACATCGGTGCCCCCCCAAAGGCGCAGGCGTTCGCACCACATAGGGTCCGCCTCGGAAAACTGATGCAGAAACGACGCATTCGGGCATTCGGAGGCAAGATCAGGACGATCCGCCGTAGCAATGGCACCCTTGTGATCGTCGTGCTTCCGCTGGAGTGACAACAACGATAGACGAGGTGGCCGGCTCCAGCGCCAGCGCCGAGCTTAAAGCGTGTCGCAGCTTACGTGGTTCAGGGTCATGTGATCGCAATCCACTTGGTCATGGAAGGCGAACGACTATGGGCAACCCGCGTCCAATAGAGTTGCTGAACGAGTATTGCATTCGGCGATAGGAGCGCGGCACTTCCGGGTTTCGCCGCGGTTCTTCAAAGATATGATGATCCTGCACCGATTGAAGGGGTGGGTCGCGCCTGGCAACCCGGGCCATCTGCCAAGAGGTGGTAAATGATGGTGCAGAGTTTGCAACACGTGTTGTCGCCAATGGCGATGTGACCTTGGACGTGCCGTGTCAAACTGCCCAAACGCGGCCTCATGGTCCGTCGCCACCATTGGTCAGCGTAGGTCCGCCAATCCAGCTGGTTTGTGTCGCGTTCAGCCGCGCGAGCGGCCGCAAAGGCGCAAGGTACTGCGCGCCTCGATGTTAGCAGTTAGCTCCACGCTGAAAAGTTAGGTCGTCAAACCCTAAGGCAACCCGCGGATCCACACATCCGCGCGCCGAGTTGCGCAGCAACTCGTAAGTGCGCCCTTGTGCCCTCATCGCCTTCGTCTCTTTGGGCCCTGGTGGGACCCATGTGGCAATTTCCACGCTACATTCTTGCATACCTATGGGCGCTGCTGCACGCACAACTGCGATTAGCCTGGCCGACCTCATGGCCGCACAATCTGTCGAGCGACTGGATCGAAGCCATACACACGCCAGTCGTATGGGGGCTGATCATCGTGAAACGCAGGGCAATTTATGTAGCCGTGGCTTAGGCGCGAAGGGAAATATTGGGGATGGGTTTCACCAAGCAGGAGCGGGCAATCGATGCGCGCCATGACTCGTCGGTGCTGCATCGGGTAGAGAATAGCTACCTTGCACTATCGCGCCCCTCTCCCAGTGGCGAGTGCGAATTGGGAACGATGTGGTGCAGTCACATGATCCAAGTTTGTCAATCAGGGACACCGTCGCCAACGGGATCTGCGCGGTTATCCGCAGTCCTCCACGATCAGTCGCAGCGCCTTCTCACCTCTCCCCGTCCGCGTCGTGAGCGACTTGCGACGGGTGCTGGCGCTGATGCAATCACCAAGACCATTCCCCTTGCGTCATTCAGTATCCAGGTGACGTTCTGGGAGTCATTTGCGGTCACCCCCCAGCACAGGATGTTGCTGGCGTTGTTTGCTCCTGTTCTTTGGATAGTCAAACAGCGATTGCCACGTTTCGCGCACGGTGAATAAACAAGAACCGTACCACTTGATCAGGAAGCAGCCTTCTGAAGGGAAGCTATCCGCACAGAAACATTCGGTTGCATATGACGGACCGGCATCGACGGCCGAAATGGAGCGGTAATGGGCGGCATCCCTCGGGGCTCATGGTTCCGCCGCCTGTATCCATCTGCGGAGGTAAATTGCAAGCATCGTAGGCCGCGTTCGATTGCGCCGATCAGCAACAGGTTGTCGCCAGCAAAACGACCTTCGATTGCAGAGCGAGAGTCGGCCTCATTTCGATCAGCAAGTTCATCGGATTCTCCCTAATCCGCTAGCCGATTTGCGGTCCTGCGGCCATCGCCCTGAACAGTGTTGTCCAGAACCTGACGCAGCGCGGCTTTTCTATGAGTGAGCGTTGTGAAAAGAGGAGACGGCTCACGCCGCCTCCCCTTCGATGATGCTGTCGGGCTGCAGGTAATGCAGGTAGCTGACAGCGCGTTGTGCGTGGCTGGCGGCAGCAAAGATCGCCCGCTTGTCGCCAGAGAGAACCTCGAGCCAGGATGCGAGGTAGCTCGCATGATCGGGCCGTGGTTCGAGTTCTGGAACAATGCCAAGATCGGCGCAGAGGAAACAACTGCCAAGTTCGGCAATCAGTTCCTCGCGGGCGCGTTCGTGCTTGTCCTTGGCGTAACGGCTAAGATCGCGATCCAGTCGATGCGCAGCCGCCGTCCAGTGGGTCATCTCGTGAGTGAGGATGGCGACGTAGCTTTGCGCGTCGCGGAAGGTTTCGAAAGCCGGCATCTGGATGTAATCGCGGGCCGGGGCATAATATGCCGCCGATCCGCCATGCCGGATCAGGGCACCGGTGTTGGCAAAGAAGTGGTCGGCATGTCCGATGCGCGTCATCGGATCCTGCGCCGGTGGAAGTGGGTGGAAGCGTTCATCCAGTCCATCGATCTGATCGGCATTGAAGACGGTGTAGGCTTTCATGAATGGGATATCGTGCTCGACCTCTTGGCCAATCTCGTCCGTCTCGGTGCGGATGAAGGAACTGGCGAACACCACGGTCGTGCCGGTCTCGCCCTTGCGCACCGCGCCGCCAAGTTCCAGGGCCTGACGGAAGGTCATCCAGGTCGCGGACTTGAAGCCGCGAGAGATTGTCTCGGACCAGAGGAGCACGACGTTGATGCCGGAATAGGGTTGGCCATTGTGGCGCAGGGGCCGGGTGATGCGGTCGTGCGGCTGTGTCGTATTCCAGGGCTGCATCCAGGGTCGCACGCCCTTGTCGAGTTCGGCGATGATCTTGTCGGTGATGCGGCTGTAGAGATCGGGCCGTTGCTTTGTTGACTGCCTGTTCATGTTCGAACCTCCGTTTCGAGGTCGCGACCATCGCGACCTGCTACGGCGGTCCGAACGCCAGGCTGCAAGCGCTGGCCCGCACCCGAAAGGGCCGCAACGCCAGTGAAGGACGGCACCGCCGTTGCGGGACAGCGCGGGCCCGGCAGGACCTCAAGCCGGGGCAGGACGCGAGACGTGACCACCGAACGGGCTCGTTCAATGGCAGGCAGACAAGCCAAGCATCAGCGGAACGCGCCCGACCTGTGAGCGTTGGAACATATCCACAATGTCGCTACAGGCGGTTGGATTCTCCCTGTTCCATGCAACCCTTCAGTTCGAAGGCACAGCTTGGAAGCTCCAGCGTCCATTCCGGCGCAAAGCCGATGCCAGCAGCCAGGTGTCGTCGAGGGAATAGTTGGCGTCCCTGTCCTGGGTCGTATTTCTCGACCTTCTCTGGAAGTAGAGCTTATATTGGGGACTTGTTCGTCAAGTCCTCGTTCGCCTTCCAAGGGCTCCTTTGCGCGATCAGCCGGGCGAGGATGGTCCTCTTGGATTGAGGAAGTCAGGGGAGGTGGTGCGTAAGTGGAATTCATAGACTCGGCGTAGATAAAATGTAGAGACCGCGGATGAATTGTATATTCGAGTATCCTGCAATCTCCATTGCACTAAAAAAATGGACAATTATATAACATCTATCTAATAAACATTTGTTGTTGCTAGTTCAAAGGAGTATTGTGTTTTTGCCATCATGCGTTGATGCGCTTGATTACATTTGATTGGGGGCTGGTCGAATGTATATTCCTAACGATGCATCTAGAATCAGGCAGAGAGAAGCGCAGCATGCACGAGACAATCGTGCAGAAATTGTCAGGGCGTTAAACCAGGGGCAAGTGACCCGCCGCGAGTTGTTGCGATGGGGTATCTTCACCGCAAGCGGATATCTGGCGTGCAAGAACGGGCTGAGCCCATTCGCAAAGAGCGCTTATGCGGCTGTTCCGACTGGCACGCCGCGCACACCGCTGTTCGGTATCCAGAAATTCACGCAGCCAATGCACAGGCTGAACCATCTCAAACCGCTGCCGATCACCAGAACCGCCGAAGGACACGCGGCCTTTCCGGCCAGCCTCGGCGAGCGGCCGGCCAAGCGGCTGTCCTATCACACGGATTTCTCCGCCGATCCGACCAACCGGCAATTCATCAATCCGCTGACCTATCGCGGACCGATTGAAGGACGTCCCCCAGGCGAGGTCTTCGCGCACCAGCGCTGGGACGAGTTCTTCCCGAAGGTCGGCTACATCATGCGGCTTGGCCAGGTTGCCCAGGGATCGGGCGGCTATTTCCACGATGGCTTCCAGCGTCAACAACCGAACAGTGTCTGGACTTACGCATCAGGAAGGCAAGGCGAATGCACCCTGCCGCCATTCCTGATCAAGGGCCGCTACGGCGAGCCGATCATCACCAGGGTCTACAACGACCTGCCTGCTGACCGGGCAGCAAACAACGGCTTCGGCCGCAACGAGACCCAGCTGCACTTCCACAACGCCCACAATGGCGCGGAAAGCGATGGGGCTGCAAACGTCCACCACTTCCCCGGCACCTTCTATGACTATCGCTGGAGCACAGCGCTTGCCCGGCGCGACAGGATCAACACCCAGGCCGGCGACCCGCGCGCCTCCGGTCCTGACGACAATACCGGCCTCGTCAATGTCGCCGGTGATTTCCGCGAACTGCAGGGGTCGATGTGGGCCCACGACCACCGTTTCTTCTTCACCGCCGAGAACGTCTACAAGGGCAACCTTGGTGCCATCAACTATTACAGCGGCCCGGACCGCGGCAATGAGGAGCTGCAGGACGGCGTCAATCTCAGACTGCCGAGCGGCAAGCTGCTAGGCTGGGGAAACACCGACTTTGATGTCAACCTGATCTTCTCTGACTGCGCCTGCGACGCCTCAGGCCAGCTCTACTTCGACATCTTCGACACCGACGGCATGCTGGGCGACGTTCCGCTGGTCAACTTCGGGTTTGCACCCTTCTTCGAAGTGCTGCCACGCAAGTACCGGTTCCGTGCCCTCAACGCCTGCATGTCGCGCTTCCTGAAGCTCGGGCTCGCGGATGCGAAAGGCAATCCGGTTCCGATCAAGTTCATCGCCAATGACGGCAACCTTGTCGTCAATCCGTTGACGCTTACAGCGCTTCCTGTTCAAGGGATAGCCGAGCGCTATGACTTCATCGTCGATTTCTCCGGCTTCAAGGTTGGTGACCGCATCAAAGTGGTCAATCATCTGCGCCACGAGGATGGGCGACGGCCAAAGGAAGAACTCAGCCTTTCGAAGGCCCTGAAGGGCACGTCGGATGATCCCGTTGTGGGTCCGATGCTCGAGTTCCGGATTGTTGGTGCCGTCGAAAGCGTGGATGTTCCAGGGGTCATTCACCGCGCCACCGACCTAGACAGGAGCCAGGTGCCGGCGGTACTGACCGAGCAGATCCCGATCGTCACACCGGTGCGCACGCGCGTTGTTGAATTTGGCAGGGCCGGAACCGGAGACTCGCGTGGACCGAACGGCTGCACGCCAGACTGCGGTGAGACTGTGACTTTCCCATGGACCATTCGCATCAATGGCGAGACGTCGCATTCCATGAATGCCAACAGGATTTCCCTGCTGGTTCCCAAAGCAGGTGAAGTGGAGCACTGGACCTACAAGAATGGCGGCGGCGGATGGGATCACCCCATTCACCTGCACTTCGAGGAAGGCGTCACGATGCTGCGCAATGGCAAGCCGCCGGGGCCGACAGAGAACCTGGTCAGAAAGGACGTGTGGCGGCTTGGAGAAAGCGGCAGCGTCACCTTCCAGGTCCAGTTCGGCGAATTCGGCGGGTCCTATGTGAACCATTGCCACAACACCGTTCACGAAGACTTCGCCATGCTGCTGCGGATTCAGCTGCTGACCGGGGTTGCTGGAACACCCCAGGCGGCGGTGACGCCTACTCCGAACCCGACCCCGGACGGTGTCTACTTCACGACCCCGGAGATCCTGCCCGAAGGCGCGCCGAAAGGATGGACTAACACTGAGCCACAGCTTCATGCACAGCTTGACACTTCCAAGCCGTGATCTAACCAACGCGCCATCAATCCACCGCCGCTTGGAGGATGGCACTGCTTGCCGGCGCGACCCATACCTCTGTCCGTGCAGGATCAGCGAATTGTTGACGAACGACGGCGAAACCAGACGAGGTCGCGCTGCTTCGTGATGATTATTGCCAGTCGACCGCCTTCCGTGCAACGTGGATTACGATTCACATGGCCCTGAACCACGTAAGCTGCGGCACCCTTTGAGCGCCCCGTTAAAGTGCACCCCGATTGATGCTGCCGCTCGCATGACCTCTAGCCAAAACGGAAACTAACCAACACGGCCCTTGGCTTCGCTCGTACCTCACGTCGCGCGCCAGCGACGCCAGAAGCGGTTGGGCCGCCGTCCAACCGTCCGCAGAGTCGGTTTCATGTTTCAGAAAACGACCGATGGCTGAGCCTGGCGTTTGAGTAGTTGGAAACGCTCCTTGCTAGCTCCGAGGCTGTCGGGGCGCAATGATCCTGATACGCCAGCGTCTTCACCCCGGCGACGCAAGTCACACAGTGAAACAGGCGATCAGACTGCGTTTCGTTGCCGTCAGCCCCTCTCGCTCTCCGATAAAGCAAGGCGATACCGGCGACCTGGAAGGGTCCTAGCGAGATCAATTGACCGGCGATTTCGGAAGGTGATTGTAACGGAGCAAAAGTCCCGAGGGCATTTTCACCCCTTGTAACATTGCTTTCGAGTCATGGAATCGTTGCTGCATAAAAAGGGTATAACGCATTCGCTTCATAGTATCGTTAAGCAGACGCGAATGTTCTTTAGACTTCGAAGGAAAAAAGCCCTCGTTCTTCACAATTCATCAAGAAGTGATGGACGGCTAATCATTACGTCGCAGACGTCTTCTGCCAAAAACGCTCACCGCAAACCTTTTACGATACGGGTACAATTATCTGATTTATTTATGAAATGTCGGCATATGGAGTGGGCAAGATCCCATATATTAGCTTTAGTTAATTTTTACCTATTGCATGCGTCGTTATTTGCGCTTAGCATTCGCCCCGCCACAACAAAAAGACGGTCAGAAAGTAACGTCGTGTGGGGGTTTCCTTAGACTGTAAGCATGTGTTCCGACGACGTTTTTCGGCGGATAGTTCAACTATGCGCAGATGAGGTTAAACATGGAAATGGACCTTAATTCGGCCGGAGTTGCCTCCAAGCGAAAACTTGCTGTTCTAGAAAATTACTATCCGGGTGCCGAAACGCGACCGTATCGAGTTAGTGTCTTTGGTGCCGGCTACGTTGGATGCGTTTCCTCTGCATGCCTTAGCAATGATGGTTTCTCTGTTGTCGCGGTCGATCCCGATCGGTTCAAGGTCCAGCACCTTGCCGACGGCCAGGCTCCCATTGTCGAACCGGGTCTGGATGAACTTCTACAGAGTGCACATACAAACGACCTGTTGCGTGCAACACATTCAGCTGCCGACGCCATCAACGAAACGGACATCTCGTTCTGCTGCGTCGGAACCCCGAGCCTGCCTGACGGAACGCTGAATACCAATCACGTTCGTCAAGTCTGCGAGGACATTGGGAGGGCACTGCGGCACAAGGTCGATTTTCACATCGTTGTCATGCGCTCGACCATTCTTCCCGGGACAATGGAAGATCTTGTCATTCCGACACTGGAGAGAGCTTCCGGCAAAATTGCAGGACGCGAATTTGGTGTCGCCTACTACCCGGAATTCCTGCGCGAAAGCACAGCGATTGCGGACTATTACAGGCCCGGCGCGATTGTTTTTGGCCAATATGCCGACGACACACGCTCCATCGAAGCCCTCAGGACACTTGTTGGCCATATCGGCGTCACCCCACACGTCATCCCGATGCGCAGCGCAGAGATCGTAAAGTACGCCAATAATTGTTGGCATGCGGTGAAGATCAGCTTCTCGAATGAGATCGGCAATATCTGCAAAGCCAAGGACATCGATAGCCACGTTGTCATGGACGTGCTGTGCTCCGATACACGCCTCAACATATCCAGGGCCTATATGAAACCAGGCTTCGCCTACGGCGGCTCCTGCCTTCCGAAAGACCTGCGCGCGCTAACGGCATTTGGCCGCTCCATGAACGTGCCGACACCGGTCCTGGACGCCGCCCGGCTCGCCAATACCGTTCAAATTGATCATGCACGTTCACTGGTGGATGCAGCTGCACATGAGACCATAGGTTTCATTGGTGTGACCTTCAAGGCCGACACCGATGACCTCCGGGAAAGCCCGTTGCTCGAACTGGTCGAGGGGTTTCTAGGTAAGGGTAAGGAGGTTGCGATCTACGATCCGAACGTTGCAACGGATGCAGACCAAGGTCGCAACTTCCTAAAGCACATCGCACCGCTCTTGCGTGACAGCATCAAGGACGTAATTGCGGCCTCCGAGGTCGTCGTGGTCGGCAACAAATATCCCGGCTTGAAGGATGCGATCGAATCTACGGGCAAGCCTGTGATTGTGATCGACCTAGCACGCATCGAAAAGCCGGAAAACAGAAACGTCATCTATCACGGCCTTTGCTGGTGACCAGTTTCGAGCCGACCGAACGAGCGGTCGGCGCCTCGATGCAATCGAGGAAGGAAGGCATCTCGACATAGGATGCCCAACCATTTTGGCAGGGAGCAAGAGCAGGAATGCAGCACGCCGAGGGCCATGGACTGATTACCGCGCCGGTCGATCGCCTGCAGGCGACGTCATCTGCTCGGCGCGAGCGGTCCACGTCACGATTTGTGGCCTGGAGTGAAACGCTTGAGGCCCATATCGCCTACATTGCTTTGATCCTTTGCATCGCTTCCATTACGCCTCTTGACAGCCTTGCCAGCGCTCATTCAGGTGCACTTTTCGGTCTCGGCTTCCTGGCTGTCTGGCGATATGGCTGGGGCCTTGCGCACTTCGTGCGTTCCAACATCTACCGCTCGATCGTGTTTCCGCGTATGCGAGCTGCAGCCGAGACGGCAATGCGCGAAAGCGCTGAGAACGAGCAACACGTCTTTCTCCTCGTTACCAGCTTTCGCATCGACGGCGATACAACTGCGGCGGTCTATCGTGCAGCCTTCGAAGCAGCGAAACGGGCGCCGAATGGCGCTACGGTAGTCGCCTCCATCGTCGAAATGGGCGATCAACGCCTTATAAAGCAGCTACATCAGCTGGTCTGCGGCGAAAACAGCAACGTTCGCCTGGTCATCACCCGCATAGCCGGAAGCGGTAAGCGCGATGCGCTGGCCTATGCATTCCGCGCTATCTCCCGGCAGGAGCCGAAGGTCGACGACGTCGTGGCCGTCATCGACGGGGACTCAATCGTACCGTCTGATCTCGTCAGCAAGTGCATGGGGTTTTTCCAGGCCGACAGCCGCGTCGGGGCACTCACAACGGATGAAATCTCGCGCGTTCACGGCAAGGCGAAGTTTCATATCTGGTACAGTTTGCGGTTTGCTCAGCGCCATATTCTCATGTCGTCGAATGGACTGTCCGGCAAGGTGCTCACATTGACGGGCCGCATGTCGATGTTCAGGGCGTCGATCATTTGTGACCCCGACTTCGTAAACCAGATCGAGTCCGATTATGTCGATCACTGGCGGTTCGGTCGGCTCAAATTCCTGACAGGAGATGACAAGTCGAGTTGGTTCTGGCTTCTGCGCAACCGCTACAAGATGCTATATATTCCTGACGTTGTCGTCGCGACCGTCGAGGAACCCCCATCCAGGTATTTTCTGCCGGCGGCGACCCAGCTGATGGTGCGCTGGTTCGGCAATATGCTGCGCACGAATACACGGGCGTTGGCATTAGGACCATCCAAAGTCGGCCTCTTTACATGGTGGACGATCTTTGACCAGCGCATCTCCATGTGGACATCGCTTGCCGGGCTGGCGATGGTTTTCTTGGTCGGACTGTTTGCGACACCTTACGCTTTCCCAATTTACCTCCTGTGGGTTCTGGTAACGCGATACCTCCTGACACTGATGTTGTTCAATTCACGGCCGCGCGTATCGGCCTTCTATCCCTTCTTTATTTATTTCAACCAGATCTACGGATCGATCATAAAGACCTACATCTTCTTCCGCCTGAACAAGCAGAAGTGGACGCGTCAGAAGACGACACTTGCGGATAACCGCACGCGCTTCGAGAGCTATGCTCGCGAGGCATCCTCAGTGCTCTTGCATGTCATTGCTCTCATTGTGTTCGGTACGTTGGTGGCCCTTGTGCTGGGGCAACTAGCAGTCCCCGACGCCACCGTATTTGCAATGGCCTACGGTCTGAACCCGGTAAATTGAGGGAGTGGATATGAACGTCGTAAAATTCGAAGCGGACGTGCAACGTCAGCATGCACGCTACAAGCTCCCCTTGAAGTGCGTCATTGACGGATACCGCTACAACTGCCTTGATTGGTCGATCGGTGGCGTGGGGGTTGCAACCGGGAAGACCGTGCTGCCCGAGTTCAAGACATTTCCGGTCGACCTCGAGTTCCCTTTCGACGGCTTCGTCTTTACCCTGAGGGTAGACGCTCAGGTTCGCTATTGCGACCCGGTGAAGGGGCGTACCGGTTTCCAATACATGTCGCTAACGGAGGAAAACCTCCGCTTTCTGCGCTACGTGCGCGACGCTCACCTAACAGGAGAAGTCGTCGCCCTCGACGACGTTCTCGACCTGTCCAGTCGGGCGATCGATGCGCGCGGTCGCAAGAAGGATTCCCTCACCGCCAAACAATCCCTCACTGAGCGTCGCAGGGCATTGGCCAAGCGATTTTTGCGGATCGGCGCAGTATCGATCCTCGGGCTCGGGGTACTGGCTTTTCTGTGGGGAGCGCTCTACCAGAAGCTCTGGACCTTCCAGGCCGACCAGGCCCTTGTGACGATCGATGCCGCAGCTGTGATCGCGCCGTCGGACGGCATCGTCACAAATATTGTCACACAAGGCGCTGTGAAGACCGGCGATCCCGTAGCGACGATCCTGCCTACCGCCAACAACAAAAGCG
Source organism: Rhizobium cauense (assembly GCF_019511525.1). Taxonomy (GTDB): domain Bacteria; phylum Pseudomonadota; class Alphaproteobacteria; order Rhizobiales; family Rhizobiaceae; genus Rhizobium; species Rhizobium cauense. The sequence goes on from NZ_JAEUAT010000003.1 coordinate 22,610, forward strand.
TCACAGTGCTCGCGCGCTGCGACTGCATCGTTCAAGATGTCCAGGTGGGGTTGGATAGCCAGGTTCGGGCCGGAGAGCGGCTCCTTTCTTTGAGCATGCAGAATGCCAAACCGCACGTCGTGGCGATGGTCGACTATTCGCAAGCACAGCGCCTTTATGAGGGCGTTCGCGTTCTAATCGACCTTCCGCATGGCCAGAGCATTTCGAATGCGTCTATCCGGGACCTGCCAAAACTTACGAGCACAGAACTGGCACTAGGAAACAAGATCCCGATCAACATCGATGTCGGCGATCAGGATCTCACCTCCATCGTTGGGACACCCGTGAGCGTACGGTTCGTGCAACCACCTTGGGCAACTTCGTCCTTGCCAGACATGCCGAGGGTTCCCGCCAGCACGAGTTCGACGGGGGGCCAACCGCCGGCCGAGACCAAGGGATAGGAGCTCTGTGGCAGCCGCGTGCCCGCGGAGGAATTGCAACAAGCGAGTTCGACACCTAGCGATGACGAGGGAGTTGATGCGTATGACATGCACAAAACGGTACCTCGCTGGATTGGCCGCCTCGGTTCTGACGATGGCCGTCGTCTTCTGTGCAAGCGGGACCTATCCGGCCTTTGCTCAGACGTCGGAAACGTCGGATGTTATTCAGCAGGTCGTCGAGAAAATCCGGCAGTCCGTTCTTGATGCAGACAAGGCCAAGACGCCCGCCGAACGGATCAAGGCCTATGACCGCGCTCGCGATCAGCTGGCCGCGCTGGCGGTGACTGCTGAGGGTGGTGATGAGGCTGCCAAGATGAGCATTGCGGACCTGGAGGCGAACGGTATCACCAGCGACGTCGTTACCACAGGCACGCTAAGCGCCATGCTTGGAAGTCTGACAGACAAAGTCGGCGATCCCGACGCACGCGTCGCAACCAGGCTGCGGATCGACGACCTTATCGACACCCTGTCGGCGCCACAACTCAAGGTTTCGGCGCTGTCAGACTATGCGCGCCAAATCGCAAGCGACCACGATGCCGCCTTGAGCCTGCTGGAGAGAGCGATCGACGTTAGCACGAAGCTCGCTTCGGCGGACGAGAAGAACGCGGCGTTGAACAACATCGCACAGGTTGGCGCCTATGTGGAGCCGAAGCTGACATCGAATATCGTCAACAAGGCGGTCGGCGGTATGTGGCCAGCGCGCATGCGGGGTTTTGCCCGGTACGATATCGCTCTCAGACTGCTTGGCGAAAAGAAACTTGGAAAAAAGGAAATCAAGGACGCCAAGTTCGACGACATTTCGGCGGCAATCAAAGCCGAACTCAAGGCGGGCAGAATTGAGCAAGCTCTCTTGTTTGCACTTGCGGTTGATCCGGAATCCTCAGACCACCGCGCAGACGCTGTCAATGACGTCCTGGACGCAGCACTCAAAAACAATACCGTCAATCTGTTCCCGGTATTAGCCACGAGCCTCGCCGATCGCAGTGATCAGGAAGATCTGATCGTCCGTATCGTCAAGAACCGGATCGATGCCGACCGCTTGATCGATGCGACGGCTATGACCGACGTCATGGAACGCGGGCCTGGGCTTGCGGAAATCGACTTCACCCTTGCCTCCGAGCTTAGCGATCGCGGCTTGGTCAAGATGGCCACGCAGCAGTATGACCAAGGTACAGAGATCGTCAAAGCACTAAGCGGAGACGAGAAGGAAGCGGCTCTGATCGCGGCCATTGCCGGTGCGACAGACCTGAAGCGTTTTGATGACGCACAGTTCTTTGCAGACCAGCTGACGGATATTCGAGGCGCGTCCAATGCACTCGGCAACCTGGCCAAAGCCTTTGCAGACAGCGACGATTTGAAGAAGGCCGAGGCACTTCTTGCCAAGATCCCCATCCCCAAGGACCGGGAGCAGGCGCTTTCCGGCATTGGGCGTGCCAAGGCGAGGGAAGGTGATCTAGATGCCGCAACGAAGATCGCCGACGAGATAACAAATGACGAAGACAAGGGCCGGGTGCAGTCTGAAATTGTCCGCGTCCGGGCGCGCAACGGAAGCGTCGATGACGCACTAGGCCTTGCGATCACCATCAAGGAACCGGAGTACCGTGTTGAATCGCTCCTGCGGCTTGCCAAGGAGATATCCGGAAAGGGTGACGCGGAAAAGGCGAGCGACGTTGTCGGCCAGGCCATCGCCTATGCCGGCGGTATAGGCAAAGCAGAGCAGCGCGACGAATTGTACTTTGACATCATCGACTATTTGTCGAAGTCCAATCAGATTGATCTTGCAAAGCAGCTCGTCAGCAAGATCGCCGACGAGAAGCTGAAGGCGAAGGCAGCCGGGCGCATCGCAAGCCGGGCGGCGCTCTCGGGTGACACTAAAACCGCTACTGCATACCTCGACAGCCGGCCGGCCGCCAGTGATGAAGATCTAAAAGCAGAAGTCATCATCGCGACCGCAAATGATCCCGCTTATGTCAAGACGGCCATCCTTGCTGCCAAGAGCATTCACGATCCGATGCTTCGGGTGCGCACGTTTCGCGCCATTGCGGAAGTACAGTTGCGTCATCTTGACCGCGTCGGCTGGGGAATGGGAAAGGGCGAACCATCTGAGTACAGGAATTGGCGGGAAAAGGCCTCCTTGGAACCTGCAACCAGAGACGAGGCTAGGGCCGCGACGGCGATCTTCAGCGATGGCCGGATGTCGCTCAGCACAACATCCGAAATGCCGGGTTCGCTCGCCAGGTACGGGTACCCCGATATAAGCAAGTCAGCCGCGACCACCCGCTCGATGCTGCCCTTGCCGGCCCCGGGACGGGTCTCGATAACGCTTGGAAACCTCAGCCCCTATGAAAGCAAATTCATGGAGGACCTGGCAGGGGGTTTTACCGGTCTGTCGCATGCCGCGCGTGCACAAGGGCTTCTCTATCCAAGGATCATCGTCATCCAGAGCGGTGTCTATACCCTCGGCAGCCTTGCGATGCAGCTTGACAGTACGGCTGGCGAACCGCTCGTCGAACGAGACGGCGACACTGTCACACTTCGCGCGCCGTTGCTTGTCGGAGAAGGGGCAAGTCTGATCCTGTCGGGCCAGGAGGCTTCCACATACCGACTGTCCGCCACCGCCGGTGCGTTCCTTGCGGTCGGCGGCAAGCTCTACATTCAAGACACGACCGTCACATCGTGGGATGAGGCGTTACGCAAGCCACGCAGTTCGACCAAGGAGACGCGTGGGATTTTCAGACCTTTCATTGTCGGTTGGAGCAACTCAGAGATGTTCATCGGCGGGTCGGTGCTGGACTCGCTTGGCTATGCCGCGTCCAAATCGTTTGGCCTGACGTTTTCAGCTGGTCCCAAGACCATCGTCAAAGTGCGCGAACAATTGCGAAATCCAACAGGTATCGTCGTGGAGAACTATTTCCACAACTTCGAATACGGCTTTTATTCCTACGAAGCCGACGACATCTCGCTTATCGGCAACGAGTTCGCAGACAACGTCCTCTATGGCGTTGATCCGCACGACCGCTCGCACCGGCTGCTGATTGCGCTCAATACCGCGCATGACACCATGGTAAAGCACGGCATCATCATCTCCCGTGGCGTCGACGCCAGCTGGAAGGTCGGGAACGTGGTGTTTCACAACAAGGGTTCCGGCCTGATGCTCGACCGCGACAGCGTCGACAATCTTGTCTACGGCAACCTCTCCTTCGAGAACGATCAGGACGGTCTTACCTTCTTCGAAAGCAGCTGCAATCTTGCCGTCGCCAACGCCTTCATCGAGAACGGCCGCTCCGGCGTGCGCGTTCGCAACAGTTGGGATATCGCCGTCCACGACAATGCAATTGTCGGCAACAAGCTCGAGGCAATCAGCGGATATATCAGCGACCTGTCGTTGGCAGACGGCGAATATAAGCGCGACCTATTGATGGACCCTTATGTGCCGCTGACCACCTTCTCGGCGTCGAGCAATCTGATTTCCGCAAACGGCAAGGGCATAAAAGCTGCCGGCGTTTCCGGCCTGACATTGGCCAAGAACGAGTTCCGAAACCAGGAGGGTCGTCTCCTCGACGGCGATACGCGTCCCTTCGAGGGTCACGTGCTACGCTTCAACGGGAACAAGGACGTGGTCATCGCATCCACATGCCGTCCACAACGTCCGGCAAATTATGAATGCGCCTTCAGGGAAGCGGGTTTTATTGGAGGCAGCGACGCATTGTTCTTTGACAGCAATACGGCCGGCAATTGCACCGACGCTCGAGGGTCGGTGCAGTTTGAGGGTTTCCATGGAAAAGGAGACAGCAGTTGAAAAACGCGCCTCACTCTTTCCTCACAGTTCGCGGTGGTGTCGTCCTTTTGGCAACCGTACTTGGCGTAGCGGCTGGGCCGAGCTTACCGCATGGGCCGGTGGCTCAAGCTGCAAGTGGCGGTTACCAGGGACTGTTTGACGTGAGGGAGCGCAAGGCATTCCTCGAACAGAATCCGGCGTCTGATGCACGAAAGGCATGCCTTGCGGTGAATGCCGACGCCAAATGGCTAAACATCGACGTCATCAAGGGTCTGACGACAACAGAAGGATACGGCACCGATGGGTCCGCCAATCAGTATGCCTGGGCCGTCATGGTTCTCTCGGGCCGCGCTCTTGCCGGCGACAAGCGCTCCGAAGAGATGCTCAAGGCGTTCTTGCTGAAGTGGGCAGACGCTGCTGCCTTTTCGCAAACCGAGAAGGCGCATGACGCTTATTACGCCCTAAAGCGTGTCATGTTGCCGACTGTTGTGGGTTATTCGATCATTCGCGATGGGCTAAGCGACGAAGAAGCGCAGAAGCTGATCGCCTGGATGGATCCATTGGTCCGGCGGGCCGATCAAATGTTCGAAGGAAGTGTCGACTACAACAATCATCGATACCTCGCTGACAGCGTTTTGATGACATGGGGCAGCCTGACGGGCAATCAGGACCTGTATCAGAAGGGGCTCGACCGCTTCCGCATCATCCTCGATGACGCGCGCGCCGATGGCAGTTTACCGCTCGAAACCCGCCGCGGCGCACGTGCGCTTTGGTATATGCGCCAATCACTGACGAGCATGACCGTCATGGCCGAAGTTGCCGCCGGTAGCCAGGATGACCTCTTCGACGCCACCGCAGATGAAGACGGAATGAAAAAATCCATGTGGACGATCCTGTCCTTCTGGATGAATGGGATGACCAATCCAATCCTGGTCAAGGCTTATTCCGCGCAGAACTATATTCCCGGACCGGAGCAGGATTTCATGAAGCCGGATTTCGGCTTCCTGGAAAATCGCGGCAATGGACGGCACTACCTCGCATTCCTCGAGGCGCTCGCTGTTCATCAACCACCGAATTTCATTCAGCGACGCGCGGGCGCCCTTTTGGAGCGCGAAGCGGGAAATGAGCGTCCTTTGATCGACGAATTCGCAGGCGGGAATGCCACCTGCTTCTGGAGGCAGGGATGACGCGGCGTCAGAAGAAGCTCTCCGTTCTGCTTGCAGTTAGTTGCCTGGTCTTGTCGACGGCGATTTCGGCAAATGCCCAATCCAAGGCAAAGCCTGCAGAGCAAGTCGACCTGCTGATCCAATTGAAGGATGGTGATGAGCTTTTAAAGGTTGCCAAGCAGTTGCGCGCAGGAACGGCTGTCTCGGGCGACAATCCATTGAAAGTTCCAAACTTCCCCAAAGCGCGGCAGGCTCTTGAAGCTGTCGTGACGTTTCCCGGCGCCGGACAGGCAGAGGCGAAGCTGTTGCTGGCGAAGATGATGCTTTCGGGGGAGGGAGGACCGGTTGACCTCGATCGCGCGCTGGTACTGCTTGACGATGTCATCAAGGTAGGGAATGCCGAGGCCGCATATATCCGCGGACAGAAGCTGGCCTCGCTTCCCAATCGGGAGAAAGAAGCTCTCGACAATCTCAATCTGGCGCTTCGCCTGGGCGACGGTGCTGCGGCATTCGAGCTCGCGAAGCTGCCCAGTGCAACACCGCAGCAAGCCGCTGCCATGACCAGTTTTGGTCTAAACCTCTTACGCCAGCGCGTTGCGCGCGGCGACGGAGGCGCCGCCTTCGATCTCGGCGGATACTATCGAAAGCAATCGGACAAGTCCGAGGATCAGAAAGAGGCGTTGGCCTGGTATCAAAAGGCGGCGCAGCTTGGGCAGACAACAGCTGTTGTCTGGGTGGCACGCTTGCTGGGCGATCCGGACAAGCCTTTCTTTGATCCCGCAGCCGCTGTCGAGCAATACCAGATCGCCGCGCGCAGTGGATCGATCGAGGCCGCACAGGAACTGGTGCGCGACTTTGCAGAGGCCGGTCCTCTGAAAGTCCCCCCTCAAGTGTACGACATGTGGATTGCCAAGCTGATCGACTCCAAGGATGCGACGGCAGTTCTCTATTACACCCAAGCCCTGCAAGAGACGGCCGAGCAGCGCAGGCAGTCGTCAGACATGCTCTACAAGGCAACCATGGCGGGCGATGTGGCCGACCTCGATGATCTGGTACGAATTGGCGAAAGCTTCCGGGACGGCGCCGGTGTCGTAATCGATCAGACACGTGCCGTAGATATCTTTCGCCTGGGAATTAAGAACGGCTCGAATGCCGCACTGACCAGATTCGCGCATCTGATCATCGACGCCCCATCTCTCAGAAGCGAAGAAAATGTCACGCTCGCCCGCGAAAAGCTTGGCGGGTTGGCAGCAAAGGGAAGCGTCACTGGCCAGCTGCTGCTCGGCGACATGTATGCCAAGGGCGTCGTAGGCGAGAGGGACGAGACGAAAGCCATCGAGCTCTATCGCAGTGCCCTCGCTGCGGCGGAATCGGTCGAGGTGCTCAATCGTCTGGCAGACGTCTATCTGTCGTCCCCCGACGGCAGCAAGCGAATGAAGGCCTTTCCCTATATCGAGCGGGCGTCGCGGGCTGGCAGTGAAAGCGCCATGCTGAAGGAGGCGGAGGCCTATGCCAAGGGCGAGATCGTTGCGCAGGATTTCGACAAGGCCGTGTCGCTCTACAAGAAGGCAATCTCGCACGGTGCAACGGATGCTCTGGTCAGGTTAGCAAACCTTTATCTTTCGCGCGGAGGAGAGAGCGCGTTTCGCGACGCACATAAAGCCTTCGCCGACGCGATAGCCGCGGGGAACCGCGAGGCGCCTGTCGAGATGGCGCGCTTCCTCAAGGAAAACGGGAAACTGGACGAAGCAATCGACCGGCTGACCGCTGCCGCCCGAAGGAACAACAGTTCTGCCGCCGTCCAGCTCTACGAATATGTGTCCGAGCGGGCCCAGGACCCGAATGTCGGGGCGGAATGGCTACGCGTTGCGCTGAAGACGGTAAGCGATGTGCCGCGCGAAAAGGTGCATCTGGCGAGCGCCATGCTGATGCCAGCGGATATCCGCCTTAACCTCGAGGGCGCCTCCATGCTGCGCGAGCTCGCGAGCGCCAAAATCCCGGGCGCCGCGGTCGCCCTCTCCAATGTCTACATCGAAGGGAAAGGTGACACAACGGATGTCCCGGCCGGTCTGGAACTGCTGGAACAGGCCTCCCAAAAGGGCGATGTCGATGCCCTCCTGAAGCTCGGCGATCTCTACATGGATGGCAAGTACGTCAAGGGCGACGGCGAAAAAGCGGTTGGCTATTACCGCGCGGTGATCGCGCTTCACCCGGACGACGAGACCGCTAACATGCGGATGGCGCGCGCCTACAGGGAGGGCAACGGCGTCGAACGCAATCTCTCGACCGCGGCTTCGTATTTGAAGATCTCCTCTGACGCGGGTAGCCGCATGGCGACGCGTGACCTAGGCCTCGCCTATATGTGGGGCAGCGGCGTCAAGAGAGACGAAGGCAAGGCTGTTCAGCTCTTGCATTCTGCGGCCGAACACGGCTTCGCCTTTGCCTGGAGCGACCTCGCAGATACATATGGTTCCGCTATCGGACCGGCGGTCGATGCCTCGCAGAATTTCAGACTTAACATGCGCGGCGCCAAGGAAGGGCATGTAACCGCCATGATCGGCGCAGGTGTGGCCCTTCTCTCCGGCTTCGGCACCCAGCGCGATCCCGAGGCAGGTATCCTCTGGCTGGAGAGGGCATCGGCAAGCACCGGCTGGGATGCACCCGATGCGATGTACAGACTGGCCGAGGTCTACAAATTCGGCATCGGCGTCGACAAGAATCCGAAGAAAGAACGCGAATGGAAACTGCGAGCAGCAAACGCCGGCAGCGCTACAGCGATGTTCCATCTTGCCCTGGATCTGGAAGCCGAGAATACGGACAGCAGCAAAACAGAAGCTATCAAATGGCTGCAGAGCGCGCGCGCCCTCCAGCATGTGCAAGCGGCCAAAAAACTCAAGAAAATGGATGCGGGAGACGCGTCTTCCGCATCGCTGCAAGGGGGCGAGGACAATGGTGTGGAAGAGTGAACGCCAGCGCAGCGTCACATTTCGCAAGCGAATACCGCGCAGAGCGTTGGGGGGCGTGAGCCTGGAGGAGGGCCGAGCGGGCGGTCCACGCGTCCTCGCCTGCACCGCACTGATCATGCCCGCCCGAGGCGATTCCGGATTGGACCGGAGTTCCAACTGGGTCGTGCTGGTGAGAAGCGAGATCATCGCACGAGCACGGCAACGCATGCTGGACAGATTGAGATCGACCCAAGACGAGAATGGCGGCGGTGGTCGGAAGCAATGAGGTAGCGTTAAGATGTCGAACGGAACCAAGAGCTGGAGTGCAAGCGTCATCCGCCCAATTTCGGGCTTGCGGAAAGCCGTGCTCGTCACGACAATCGCCTCCGCGGCTTTTTGTGCCTCAAACGCCATCGCCGCTACGCCCGCGTTGATCCCGCTGAGTCCGGATTTTGACTATTCCAAAATTTGCATCGCACCGCCCGCAATTCCCGCGCCGCGCAATTGGAGCCGGTGGGACGGAAAAAGTCCGAGCAATCTGTCGCCTGACGACATGCTGCGGGATGCGCAGACGCTCTTCAACCCCTACAGCCGTTATCAGAGAAGTCCTGCTACCGCGCAGCGCATCGCCCTCTATCTGAGCCAGGTTCCTTTTGCCGGCGCGGGCCGCGCGCTGCATCTCTATGGGCGCATTCTCGCCGACGATGACGACGCGTCCCTTCACGCTGACGAAATCGTCCGGGTCGAGACTGAAGCGATCAAACGTGGGACGATTGAAGCGGGTACCTTTCTCGGTAGGCTCTATCGCGAAGGCAAAGTAGTGCCGGTGGACGACAACAGGGCGCAGACGTATCTCATGGCAGCGGCAAACGCAGGCGACCCGAGCGCCGAGTTGGAGCTTGCCCGCCTGTACCACCGCAACCCTCAACTTGCCGCTACGGCCGACGAGAGCCGTCTCTACCTGAACCGCGCGATCTCGAAGATGTCGGAACGGCTTGGTGCAGGCGATTGCACCGTGTTGACCGGCTTCGCTGATATCCTGATTGATGCCGACCTTGGCCTGGACGATCAGCAAGCCTCTGCGCAGTGGTTGCAAGCGGCCGTGAAACTTGGCGATGTCCGCGCCATGTCGGCGCTCGCGCGCCGATACCTGCAGGACGGCAGCATCGCCACCAAGCAGCAGCAGGCGATCGAGCTGCTGCGGCAGGCCTCAGCGCTCGGACACTCGGCAAGCCGTTTGACCCTGGCCGATCTCCTGCTTTCAGCTTCGCCACAGGGAAACGGCAAGAACGAAGCGCTCAAATTGCTCAGCCAGGAAGCAGAGCGCAACAACGCCCGCGCTTATGAGATCAGGGCGGCCTACTATCGCGGCGCTTACGGCGCTGGAGTGGATCCGAGCCTCGAACTACAAAGCCTGCAGAAGGCAGCCGTATTGCCCGACGTTGGCCTCCAGACGCTGGAACGACTCGGCATAATCTATGCGCGCGGCAGCGCGGGCGCACCAAATTTCGAGCTCGCCAAGCAGACGCTCGTCAAGGCCGCCGATCTTGGCTCGTCTCCCGCCGCCTTCGAGCTCTACAACCTCGCCTCCGGCGACAAACCGTCGATCAAGCTCGACAGGGATCCATTGGAGTACCTCAAGGCAGCAGCCGACCATGGCCTCGGCGTCGCCATGAGCAAGCTATCATATCTCTACTCTTGCGGAATGGGTGTCGAGAAAGACCGCACCAAGGCACAGCGCTGGCTTGAGAAGGCGGCAGCAGCGGGAAACGCTGCCAGCCTGCTAACTCTTGCGGATGAGGCCCTTGCAAACCGCAACCAAGAGGGCGCCACTTCAGCCTTTGGCCTACTCATGCAAGCGGCAGAACAAGGCGATGTCGAGGCCATGATGCGCGTTAGTCTCGCCTATCGCGATGGATCGGGAACGGCGGAAGATCCAGCTGCGGCCGCGACCTGGCGCCAACGCGCGATCACGACGGACGCTGGAGTCGCCACGTTGACCGAAGCACGTACGCTGCTGTCGCCCGATACCGTTCAGAACCGCAACGCCGTAAAGGCGAGAGCGATGCTGGAGAGATCAGCATCGACGGGAAATCCCGACCTGCTCTTCGAGTTGGCCAAGCTGTATATGGATCCCGATCCGGCTCTTGAGCCGAATGCGGTGAAAGCGACATCAATTTTCGTCGAAGCGGCGTCAAAAGGCAGCATCTCTGCGATGCTGCGACTGGTGGACATGAAAGTACAGGCTGCGGACGGTGACGGAGCTGATTGGCAGCGTTGGCTTGCCCGTGCGAACGCGACCGGCGATCTTCGCGCACTGCTCAAGCAAGCGGAAATGGAAAGCGACGCCGAACGTCAGGCGACCATTCTGAAGGCCGCTCTGGATCGATCGCTTTGCTCGGACAAAGAGAAAATTCAGGTCGCACTGGCCGTCCGTACCGTTCCGCAATTCAGACAGAACTATTTCGGTCTTTTCGATCAACTCATTGCAGAGCCAATCGTTGATCCGAACACACAATATCAAGTTGCACGTTTCCTGTTGAACGAACGCCCAACCGAAAAGGCCAAGGCGATCGAGCTGATGAAGGCCGCCGCCGAGGGCGGAAAGCGCGAGGCGATGCGCGAGATCGGCCGGATGTATAGTACCGGCGAGGGCATGCCGGTGGACGAGGAGAGCAGCTATACATGGCTGCTCAGAAGCGCACGGCTCGGCGACGAGGGGGCGCTGGAAAGCCTGGCAACAGGCATCCTGTCACAGCAGACCACTCTCGACGACCCGACAAGCGGCGACGATAGAGTGGGCGCAATGTTGCGCGATCTCGCAGCTGAGAATTCTCTACAAGTGGCCACCCTTCTGTCGAGACTCTACCTACAGCTCTCCGAGGGCAGCCCTGCCTTCGCTGAAGCAGCAAAGACCTGGACCCTGAAGGCGGCAACACTCGGAAATGGCGCTGCCATGCTCAATGTTTCCGATTTCTATGCCGCCGGTACTCACGGTTTCGAGCATTCCGACGCCAAGAGCACCGAATGGCTCGCGAAAGCGGCACATGCAGGCTACCGCGGCGCTTTCGAAAAATATGCAATCGCGCTTCAAATCGGTTTTGGCACGAAGGCTGACGCCGAGGAGGCGCAACGCTGGCTAACTAGGTCGACCGAGCTGGCAAACTGAGAAGTGGGAGTGGCGTCATGAAGAGCATCTTACTGATATCGCTGACCGCTCTGATGGCAACAGCAACGATCGCGACCGCCGAAGCCGCAAAGGTCGTAAAGCCGACGCCCAGGCCCGTCATTGAGAAATACGCAAACTGGGAAGAGATGCGGATCAGCAAGGGCTGGCCCGATGTCAACGCCGCGGCGAAGCTTCCCTTACCCAAGCGCCTGGCAATAGCCACTGCAGCCCTTACGACACCTGACCGGAAGGTGCGTGATCCCAGCTATGGTTTCGCACTTCTGCTCACAGGGCAAACATCGCGCGACGCCACACGACTTCTCGCCAAGGGCGTTCTAATGAACGACTACTCATTCGGTGATAAAACGCCAGCAGTCCTTCGTTCCCTTGCCGCTGAGGCCATGCGCGGCTGCAAGAGTTGCGTGGCGGCCTATGGATTGATCCAGTATGCCGGTCAGGATGTCCCGCAAAATGATGCTGTTGCCTACAAGTGGTACCGATGGGCCGCAGTTGTCGGAAATGCCAAGGGGATTGAGGCAACGTCACTTGCTCTTGCTGAAGGCCGTGGAACAGCCAAGAGTATTCCGGAAGCAAAGAAATGGGCGAGCCGTCTGGAACCTACGCGCCGAGCAAAGCTTTATACGGAGATGGCGAAGCGCATCGTGCTGAGCAAGAATCCGGAAGACGTGGACGTCAGTTCCGATTTATTGCTGCAGGCGATGGCACTCAATCCGCTCGACGCTGGCAGGCCAGCAAAACAGTTACTCAATCTCGACTACCCCACTCCGGTGCAGGACAAGGCGATGGATGAGATTCGCGCAGCCGGACGGAAAGCCGACCCGAATGCGCTCAAGGTGATGGGCCAGGTCTTGTGGAGGAAGGACAAGCCGGAAGCTGTCGACGAGGCAATTTCGATGTTCCAGATCCTGGCGGAGACCGGCAACGTTGAGGCCATAGACTATTTGTCGAAGGCCCTGGAGCGTTCGGATGTCGACAAGAGCCGAAAAACTCAGATCATTGCCAGCCTCCAGTCAGCCGCAGCCAGCGGATATGCTCCTGCCTCAAAGGTACTGGGCAGCGCCTACTATCATGGCACCGGCGTCGACGCTTCGCTTGAAAAGGCGCAGGCCTACCGGGAAGCCGCCGCCAAACAGAATGATCCCGAGGCTCAATATCTTCTCGGCATGATGATGCTTCAGGTGACCAACGGCTCACAAGATGACTCGGCAGGCCGGGAGTGGCTGGAGAAGTCGGCAGCGGGTGGCTACGCACTGGCGCGCGCCGCGCTTCAGCAACTGTCCAACTAGAGCGCTGAACAGGTTACAATAGAGAAGTGACACTCAGCAGCCGACCAGGGGCTCGAGTTGCACCTTGCCTTTCTTCTTTTCCTTCTCCTCGGAGTTGTTTTGCGAGGTATTGCCGCAAACCTTGCCCTGCGGGCCGCGCTCTGCGCGAACGACCGCGACGCCGACCCGCTGAAACGTGTTGCCGTAGACGTCGTTATGGATGCCGTCGCTTTCACCATCACCACCGAGGCGGACCCCCGCACCTCTCACATTGCTGACGGTGTTGTAGCGAAAGACGTTGTTGTTGCCGCGCGAATCGAAACCGCCGGAATTCTTGTCCTTTTGACCAGAGCATTGATTGTGCTCAATAATGTTACGGCTTGAGCCCTCCTTTATATCGACGCACTCGTTGCCCTTGGTGTCGATGACATTGTGATGGACGTGATTGGCATCCGACGCATCGACCGACCTGTCCGGAGCACCATTCGCACCGCGTTGTTCGGGAGCCGTGCCGATATAGATCCCTTCACCATTCTTTCCGCCGTCCTTGAAGGCGAAGTCATAGCGGCCACAATTGCTGATCTGCGAATAGGCGATTTCGTTTTGACGTGTCTGATAACGCAGCCTGATGCACTCCCCACCGGCGTTTTTGACCGACATGTTCAATATTCGCAGACCCGTGACACCATTTCCGCGCGTCTTGCCGATTACGTAAATGAGCTTATCGCGATAACTGCCCTTGGTGTTCCCGGCGCCGAACTTGCCATCGACGGTGAAGCCCCGCAGTTCCGTGTAGTCATGGTTGATCTCGATGATCCGCGGCGCACCGCCTCCCTTGATAATCGCCGAACGAGGACCGGTGATCACGATCGGCTTGCCCGACCTGCCATCTCGGACGGTCTTGAAGTCTTCGTAATACACGCCGGGTTTCAGGCGGATGACATCTCCGGGTTCGGCGCGGTTGAGGGCGGCCTGTATGCCCTGTGCACGGGTACCGCTGGGCGAAGGGGAAACATCGATTGTCGCCGCAAGGCTCGCACTGGCGAAGGCCGCGCAGCCGCAGAAAGCCAAGGTGCGAGCAACAAGAGAAGACGCCAAAGATTGATAAGCCATTGTGACCTCTTCAGAATCATTGAGGAATTTCACAGGCACCGGAAAATTGCATTCCGGACAAACATGAAATGGATATTCTTGATATCCGTCACACTGCAAAGAATTACTCACACAAGACTATGTCGAATAGTTGATAATCACTCATCACGATTATGTTTTTCTTCGTATACCGTGAAAAATCTTGTCCATTATGCTGAGTTAATATAGCCTTAGCTTGTTGACTCCGAAGGAGCTGGACCATGATGAAGCTATTCCTTGTCGTCTCCACGCTGCTCTCTTTTTCAGCAACAAACGCTCTAGCCGCCAGCCCATGGTACCAGCTTCTTCCCGTACCAAACGCACCCGGCTGCAAGGTTCTTGCCGACCCGAATGGCCGGCCCATCCAGCAACGGTACGAGTCGGGCGGCGCCCGCATGTATGCGATCGGTGGCAAGGCATGTCCGCAGAGGTTCCCCGGCGAAAGTTACGCCACGATTTCTACCGCTCGGTCGATCACGACTGATGGAAACTTTGCGCGGATTATCACCAAGACGCGCAAGTTGGTGGTCACTCGGGCGGGCACCGGCAACAACTATACGTTCGCGATAAACAAGCTTGATGTGACTCAATAGACGGACGTTACGGGCGACAAAGGTTACTCGCGATTCCTCGCTGTGAGGCTAGGCACTATGAAATTCGACCACTCCCTGGCCGAACGCTCTACTGGCAACGTCGATGCGCGACCTGTCATCCACTGCTTGAAGAGCCGCATCGGCTCGACTGAGGCCGCGCGATGGCGACATCGGTGACGACGAGCTGTGCCAACCCTGGACATTTGACCATGGCCAGGATCGCTTGGCCGCGCCCTCGATGCCTACCGAGAACCGCAATCGCTCTCCAAGCGGGCTCAAACGATCACAATATATGCGCGCCGAGTTCAAGTATTACGACAATCAATCGAACATGTCCTAAATACATTTTGGCGTTACCCAATAAGGCGTACTGCGGGTTAATTGTTGCACGCGTTTAACTCATGCTAACTATACAGCAGGGTTGAGGGTCTGCACTATGAGCATTCCGGTTGAACAGGACTGGAGCCCGTACCTTTCGGTCAAAAGCGACCGGAAATGGTTCGGATTCAACAACGTTGCCATTACCTGGATCGCTGCAACGTCCGATCTGATCGTTCTTGTCGCGGCGAGCGCCGCCGGCTACCTGCTCTATGCACAGGCAGCTTTGGGGACTTTCGGCGACCTGTCGCTGTATGTCGGCATCGGCCTCCTGGTGGCGACCATCTTCGTACTGGCAATGGGAGGCGCCCATGCTTATCGGCCGGACGAGATCCTGGCATTCCGACGCCAGCTTCTGTTGATTTGCACACTCCTTCCGTCCGTTTTCCTGTTTCTCCTTGCCGTCGTTTTCTTCCTGAAGATCGGCGCGACAATTTCTCGCGGCGCAGTTACGACGACTGCGTTCCTCTCGATTGTCAGCCTGCTAGGGTTGCGATTGCTCTGGCACCGGCACCTCAGCCGGGCCATCGCGCGAGCGGCTTTCCCGACCCGCCGTGTGCTCCTGATCTGCCCCAACGCGATGCCGACGGAATCTATTGCTGAAAGAGCAGCCCTAAGTGGCCTTTCCATAATGCACACGATGCGGCTCTCTGCGACAGATCCGGCGCCGCGCTATACGAGCGACGTCTTTGCAAACCACGGTATTGCGGATGTTGACGAGGTACTCGTCGCCTGGAGCGACTACGGCAATTTGCAGTCGCTGGAAAAGTGCCTGTTTGCTCTGCGCCAATTCTGCGTTCCGGTCAGCGTCATGTTCGACGGACTGGTCGGCGACATAGTCGAAGGCCTCACGCACAATGTCGGAGAACGCCGCGTGTTCCAGGCGCATCGCCCACCGCTTGATCTTTATGAACGGAGCCTCAAGAGAGCCTTCGACATCATATTCTCCATTAGCGCCCTCGTCGTAATGTTCCCGATCTGTGTTGCGGTGGCGATCGCGATCAAGTTTGACAGCCCGGGACCTGTCTTTTTTGCGCAAACGCGAAAGGGCTACAGCGGTCGCGCATTTCGTATTTTGAAGTTTCGCAGCATGACGGTCATGGAAGATGCTTCCGACGTCCGCCAGGCAACCCGCCACGATCCGCGCGTTACGCGCGTTGGCAGCTTCATTCGTTCGACGAGTCTCGACGAACTGCCGCAGTTCTGGAACGTTCTTCGCGGAGACATGTCGGTCATCGGACCTCGCCCTCATGCGCTGGTACATGACGATTTCTACGACGCGCTGATTGCCCAATACGCCTCACGCAGGCGCGTGAAACCGGGCCTCACGGGATGGGCACAGGTGAACGGATATAGAGGCGAGACGCCGACGGTCGACAGGATGGCGGAGCGTGTTCGCCACGACATCTGGTATATAAACAACTGGTCGCTCTGGCTTGACGTCAGAATAGTCTTTCTGACGGTGCTGGCGCTCAATGACCGTCGCAATGTCTACTAGGTACCCATCACTAATTGGTTCTTGCGTTTGTTGGAGAGGTGCTTAGACGATGATCTTGGTAACTGGCGGAGCCGGATTTATCGGTTCAAACTTCATTCTCGACTGGCTGGCAAATAGCGACGAATCTGTCGTGAACCTCGACGCGCTGACCTATGCCGGCAATATTGGGAACCTCAGTTCGCTGGCGGGCGACAGCAGACACATTTTCGTGCACGGGAGCATCAACGATAGCGCACTCGTTTCGAGCCTGCTCGAACGGCACAAGCCAAGGGCCGTTGTAAATTTTGCTGCTGAAAGTCATGTTGACCGCTCTATCCATGGACCGGAAGACTTCGTCCAAACGAACATCGTCGGGACTTTCCGCCTGCTCGAGGCGACTCTCGCCTACGTTGCCAAGCAGCCGGATCGTCAAAGCTTCCGTTTCCTTCATGTTTCGACCGACGAAGTGTTTGGCTCACTTAACGCGGATGACCCGGCCTTCGACGAACGCTCCCAATATCAGCCCAACAGCCCCTATTCTGCCAGCAAGGCCGCCAGCGACCACATGGTCCGCGCCTATCACCACACGTACGGGCTCCCGGTTCTTACAACGAACTGCTCCAACAATTATGGCCCATATCATTTTCCCGAAAAGCTTATCCCGCTGGTGATCCACAACGCTCTCAAGGGTCGACCATTGCCGCTTTATGGCGACGGCAAGCAGATCCGCGACTGGCTTTACGTGAAAGATCATTGCCGCGCGCTACAGCGGGTCCTGGAGGCGGGTATTCCCGGGCAGACATACAATATAGGCGGCTTTAACGAACGGACAAATTTGGACGTCGTTACCATGGTGTGCGACGTCCTCGACGAACTCGCGCCAAAGCCCGAAGGCGGTGCCTACAAGGATCAGATCATCTTCGTCGCCGACCGTCCCGGCCACGACAGGCGCTACGCAATCAACGCTGGAAGGATCGAGGCGGAATTGGGCTGGCGACCGGCGGAAACGCTGGAGAGCGGCATCCGGCAAACGGTTCGCTGGTACCTCGACAACCCCGATTGGGTAACCGCAGTCACATCGGGTAGCTACCGCACCTGGATCGCAAAGCAATACGCATGAACATTCTTCTCCTCGGCAAGAACGGCCAGATCGGCCGGGAACTACAGCGTACTCTGCTACCGCTCGGCTCGGTTACTGCGCTGGGGCGTGACGCCTTCGACATGGAGGCCCCAAACGCCGTTGCCGCAGCGCTGCGAGATCATTCACCAGATCTGATCGTCAACGCGGCGGCGTGGACACAAGTCGATCGGGCGGAAACGTCTGCCGATGCGGCGTTTCGCATCAACGCTGACGCCGTCGGAACCATTGCACAGTACGCTCGTGAGCGCGGAGCCACGCTCCTACATTACTCGACGGACTACGTGTTCGACGGCAAAAAGCAAACACCATATGTCGAAACCGACGAGGCAAATCCGCTGAATGTCTATGGGCGGTCAAAGCGAGCGGGCGAGCAGGCGTTGGAGGCCTCAGGCTGCAAGTTCGTCCTGCTGCGCACCAGCTGGGTTTTTTCAGCAGAAGGAACCAATTTCATCAACACCATTCTTCGGCTTGCGCGCGAGCGTGAGAACCTTCGGATCGTCGCTGATCAGTTTGGTGCTCCAACGTCTGCGGAACTGATCGCGGACGTTACGGCACTGGCGGTGGCCGCGCATCGCCGCAATGAGCTTGCCGGTGGTATCTATCATCTTGCGGCACGAGGTCGGACGAGCTGGCATGAGCTTGCCTGCTACGTCGTCAAGCGAGCTCGTGGTATTGGCTTTCAGCTCATGGCCGACGTCGAGGATATCGAGCCGATTGCAACGGAAGACTATCCGCTGCCGGCCATGCGCCCAAGGAACTCCCTGCTCAACAGCAATGCGCTTACCCGTGGCCTTGGCCTGGACCTACCGGATTGGACCGTCCACGTGGACAGGATGCTTCAACAACTTCGAAAGCGGGGGGGCAGAGGTGACTAGAAAAGGCATTGTGCTTGCTGGCGGTTCCGGCACACGGCTTCACCCGGCGACACTGGCGATCAGCAAGCAGCTTCTGCCGGTATTCGACAAGCCGATGATCTACTATCCACTGAGCACCCTGATGCTTGCCGGCATTCGGGATATTCTCATAATATCGACACCGCAGGATACGCCGCGCTTCGAAGCATTGCTTGGAAGCGGACAACAGTGGGGCGTCAACTTCTCCTATGCCGTTCAACCGTCGCCCGACGGCCTAGCCCAAGCATTTATCATTGGCGAGGAGTTTCTCGCCGGATCGCCATCGGCGCTCGTGCTCGGCGACAACATCTTCTACGGACATGACCTGCCGCTACTGTTGCGAAATGGCATGTCGCGTGATGCCGGCGCTACGGTCTTTGCTTATCATGTCCTTGATCCGGAGCGCTACGGCGTCGTCGAATTCGATAGAGCAAACAAGGCGCTTTCAATCGAGGAGAAACCCGAACGGCCCAAATCGAACTTCGCCGTTACGGGCCTCTACTTCTACGACGAGCGCGCGGTCGATATCGCCAAGGAACTCCGACCGTCGCCAAGGGGTGAGCTTGAGATAACCGACCTCAACAGCCGCTACCTGGAGGACGGCAGCCTGACCGTGGAAATCATGGGGCGTGGCTACGCATGGCTCGACACAGGAACCCATGACTCGCTGCTTGATGCAGGACAGTTCATTTCGACACTGGAGCACCGCCAAGGGCTCAAGGTCTCATGCCCGGAAGAAATTGCGTTCCGCAACGGCTGGATTGACAGTGCTCACCTCGAACGTCTGGCGACGCCCCTTGCCAAGAGCGGATACGGCAAATACCTGATGCGGTTGGTAGCGGAGGCTCACGCTCAATGAAGGCGATATCGCTTGCGATCCCCGAAGTGCTGCAGATCGAGCCTGCAGTCTTTGGCGACGATCGCGGTTTCTTCTTCGAAAGCTTTAATCAGGCCAGATTCAACGCGCTCATCGGCCGTGATGTGAACTTCGTGCAGGACAATCACTCAAAATCGGCAAGAAACGTGCTTCGAGGACTTCATTACCAGGTCAAGCAGCCTCAGGGAAAGCTGGTACGGGTCATTGAAGGCGAGGTGTTTGACGTGGCTGTTGATTTGCGCAGGTTGTCGCCGACCTATGGCAACTGGGTCGGGGTAACACTGTCGGCCGAGAACAAGCGGCAGGTATGGATCCCGGAAGGCTTTGCGCATGGCTTTCTCGTTCTCTCCAAATCAGCGCAGTTCCTCTACAAGACGACCGACTTTTACTCCCCGGAAAACGAGCGGGCGATTGCGTGGAACGACCCCCAGCTGAACATCAACTGGCCCATCGAAACGGACCCGATACTGTCGAAAAAGGACGCAACAGCACCAACGCTGCGAGATGCGGAAGCCTTCACCGATCCAGTTTCCTGACCGCCTTGGTCGCGTGGTTGAAACTTTGCGGCCGCTCCTGCATGGTCCTGCAAGCGCGCCGACAAGAGGATATGCAGAGTGCAAGAGCCGATTGCCCATGGTTTAGACATGGTTGTCATCGCGCAAGCGATCGCATGGCTACTGCTTGCTTTAATACTCTTCGTCACAATTTCCCCCATTCAACTGCGCCCACCGACGATCACTCGCGTCAACCTCGACAGGAGCCTGGCGTTTGCGGCGATGACGTTCTTCTTTGTGACAGGCTTTCCCGGCTCTGAGGCACTGGTTGCAACCGCTTGCGTGATCGGCGCTGGTCTTTCCGAAGTGCTACAGATGCTTTCGCCATCACGTCATGCGCGGCTGCCCGACGCGATGGCCAAATCCCTTGGTGCAGCTGCAGGCGCCGTTATCGCGGTGGCGGTATTGGCGACATCCCGTATTTTCGAGCTCTAGGTCATCGGACATGCACCGCCGCCTGCCCACCCAGATCGCAAGGGTGCTTTGCGGAACTGTTTTAGTGTGGCAGATAGGGAAACAAGCGTTCAATCGGGAGGAAGATTGCCGCAAATGAAGGGAATTCGCCAACTCGCCAAGCATCTCGATGTCTCGATCGGGACAGTCTCGCGTGCGCTTAACGGCAGGCCCGATGTCAACGAAGAGACACGCAAGCGTGTCCTTGCGGCGGCCGAAGAGCTTGGCTATGTGGCCAACCAGTCCGGTCGAAGTCTGCGCCAGGGCACTACGAATGTTATTGGCCTGATGATCGAATCCAGCAAGGAGACGGTCGAAAACAGCGACAACTTCTTCCTTGGCGTCACTGGCGGTCTCCAGAGCGTACTGTCTCGTCACAAGCTCGATCTGCTCATGCTTCCGTGCCCGAATGACGAAGACCCCCACGAGTATCTGAAGCGGATGGTTGCGCGGCGGATCGTCGACGCAATGATCATCTCGGCCACGCAGCGCGTCGACAAGCGCATCGATCTCCTTGTGAAAGCCAAGATCCCGTTTGTAGCGCTCGGCCGCAGTACATCCGGCGGCAACCACACCTGGATCGACCTCGACTTTGAAGGTGTCGCTGCTCGCGCGGTCGATCGCCTGGTGTCAAAGGGGCATCGCCGGATCGCCATCGCCGCGCCATCCAACGACATAAACCTCGGTTACATCTTTGTGGATGCCTACCGGGACGCGCTGGAGCGGCACGGCATTGCGTTCGACCCCTCGCTGGTCATCCGCGTCAAATCGAGCGAGCAAGGCGGCTACCAGGCGGGCCATGAAATGCTTCGTCTCGACAGCAAGCCGACAGCAATCATCCTCATTTACGAGCTCATGGCGATTGGCCTTTATCGTCGCCTCAATGAGGCAGGGCTCGTCCCCGGCCGCGACCTTGCCGTCATCGGTTTTCGCGAAGAGCCGCGCGGTAAGTTTCTGCAGCCTTCCCTTACATGCTTCCGGATGTCGCTACGAGATCTCGGGGTCGAACTTGCCGAAACCTTGCTTGCGACAATGCCCGCGTATGGAGAGCACTACCCAAAGGGTGCACGCAATACGATCTGGCCCCTTGAGCTTGTTCCGGGTGAGAGCGACGCCTTCTCTCTCGACGAGTAGACACAGGAGCCTCGGCGCAGCATTGCGGCTTTGCTTCTTATTGATGGAGCGAGGACTGGCGACGGACCGAGACCGATTGTTGAACGATGCAGGGGCGCACGATGAAACGTTTGCTTTGCCTTCTCGGGCTCCAGCCGGCGCACTGCGTTTTTTTTTGGCGCAGAAAGGCCGGCGCGGACAACCTGACCCGAAGCTGCCAATGAAAATCTCTGAAAGTTTTTTTACGCTGCAGTGCAGCGCCACCCCTCCTAAGGTGCCGCATTCTCAGGTGTTTTTCGCAGCATTTTGCACCAGATTGCGCGGTATTGACACCAGGAAACGTTTCCGCTTAGTATCGTAAACGTTTACGGGATGCGTTTCGGGAGGAAAGCCGGAAACGATCCATCGGAGGAAATCGTGATTTTGAATGCCGTTCTATGCGGGTGCGGAGCCATGTCCAAAGGCTGGTTGCGCGCCATCAAGGAAACCCCGGCTCTTGCGGCCGCCATTGAAATCAGGGGCCTTGTCGACGTCAATCCGACGGCCGCCGAAGCACTCGCTGCCGAGTTCGGTCTTGAGGGCGCCGTGATCGGCAGCGATCTGGCCGACGTCATCGCCAAGTCGAACGCCGATATTGTCTTCGACGTCGTTATTCCGACGGCACGTTTCAACGTCGTCTCCACGGCGATGAAAGCGGGCTGCCACGTTCTCAGCGAAAAGCCGATGGCAACTTCGCTTGCCGAAGGTGCCGCTCTGATCGATCTCGCCGCCGAAACCGGCAAAATTCACGCCATCATTCAGAACCGCCGCTTCATCTCTGGCGTACGCCGCATGCGTCGCTTCGTCGAGAGCGGAGCAATCGGCGATCTGACTGCCATCCATTGCGACTTCTTCCTCGGTCCGCATTTCGGCGGTTTCCGCGAGGAAATGGACAACGTCCTGTTGCTCGACATGGCGATCCATACCTTCGACGCCGCCCGCTATGTGGCAGACAAGAAGCCGCTCGCCGTCTATTGCGTCGAGCGCAATCCGGCCGGTTCCTGGTACAAGCATGGCGCCTCCGCCAATGCGACCTTCGAATTTTCCGACGACGTCGTCTTCACCTACCGCGGCTCCTGGTGTGCCGAAGGCGAGCGCACCAGCTGGGAAAGCGAATGGCGCCTCGTCGGCTCCAAGGGAATGTTGACCTGGGACGGCGGCGATACCTTCAATGCGGCCGTCGCCGGCACGGAGCCGGGTCTCTTGCATGGCTTTGCGCCCGTAAACGTTCCCGAGCCCGCGCATGAAGAAGAGACGCATGGCCACGCCAGCGTCATCGCAAGCTTCGTCGAGGCGATCAAGACGGGCAAGCGGCCCGAGACCGCCAGCTCGGACAATATAAGAAGCCTCGCCATGGTTTTCGGCGCGATCGAAAGCGCCAAGACCGGCAAGCGCATCGAAATTTCAGCATAAGGAAGACATTGTGAGCAACCCCGCCAAGTCTATTCGTGTAGGTACCATGGTCAGCGCCTCCAAGGGCGGTGCCGACAAGCGCATCGGTCAGATTGCCGACATGGGTTTCGAGAGCTTTGAGCCCTTCTTCTGGCAGACAACGAATGGCCAGGATCTGGCCGAACTCGGCAAGCGCTGCGTCGATGCCATCGGTGAGCGCGATATCACCATCTCGACGCTCGGCATGTTCGGCAATCCGCTTGAGACGACCGACATCGACCTGCAGACGCTGCAGGGCTGGAAAGACTGCATCGACAATGCGCACCATTTCGGTGCGACATGCATTGCCGGCTTTACCGGTCGCATTCGCAACAAGCCGCTGACAGAGAGCCTGCCGCGGTATAAGGAAATCTGGAGCGAGCTTGCCAAGCGAGCGGCCGACAAGGGCGTCAAGATCGCCTTCGAAAACTGCGCCATGGATGGCAATTGGGCGACCGGTGACTGGAACATCGCGCACAACCCTGACGCCTGGGAACTGATCTTCAACGAAACGCCCGACGATCACATTGGCCTTGAGTGGGAACCCTGCCACCAGATGGTCTATCTGATCGAGCCGCTGCCGCAGATTCGCAAATGGGCCAAGAAGATCTTCCACGTGCACGGCAAGGACGCGACGATCCGATGGGATGTCATCAAGGAACACGGCATTTTCGGCAAGGAGAAATTCGTCTTCATGCGCACGCCCGGCTTCGGTGACAGCAACTGGACGGACATCATTTCGGAACTGCGTCTTGCCGGCTGGTCCGGTTCGATCGATATCGAAGGTTGGCACGATCCGGTTTACCGCGATGCGCTCGAAATGACGGGCCAGGTCTACGCCCTCAACCACCTCAAGCATGCCCGGGGCGGCGATTTCGTCGTTGATCCGGTTTGATGGCATCGTGGCCGGCGAAGAGGAATCGCCGGCTTCCGACAGGATAACCACAAAGGAGGAGAACTATGGGTATCCGCAAGTTTGCTATGATCGGCGCTTTGGCGCTCGCAAGCGCGTCTCTCTTCGGCTTGGCCGCCAAGGCCGAAGACGTCACCTTGACCGTCTGGTCGCTGGATAAGGACATTCAGCCGGCGCCGAATCTCGTCAAGGAATTCAACGCCCAGAACAATGGCATCAAGATCGAATATCGTCTGATCCAGTTCGATGACGTCGTCACCGAAGCCATGCGCGCCTATGCCACCGGCCAGGCCCCTGACATCATTGCCGTTGATAATCCCGAGCATGCGATGTTCGCCTCGCGTGGTGCCTTCCTGGATATTTCCGACATGATCAAGAGCTCGTCGGTCATCAAGCCGGAAAACTATTTCCCTGGTCCGCTTAAGTCGGTCGAATGGGATGGCAAGTACTACGGCATACCGAAGGCGACCAACACGATCGCGCTCTACTACAACAAGGACATGTTCAAGGCGAAGGGTCTCGACCCCAACAAGCCGCCGCAGACGTGGGACGAGCTCGTCGAGGATGCACGCAAGCTCACAGACCCGGCCAAGAACGTCTACGGCCTGGCCTTCTCGGCCAAGGCGAACGAGGAGGGCACCTTCCAGTTCCTTCCCTGGGCTCAGATGGCGGGCGGCAGCTACCAGAACATCAATGCCGAAGGTGCGGTCAAGGCGCTGGAGACCTGGAAGACGATCATGGACGAGAAGCTCGCTTCTCCTGACACCCTGACGCGCGGCCAGTGGGACTCGACCGGCACCTTCAACTCCGGCAATGCTGCGATGGTGATCTCCGGTCCCTGGGAACTCGATCGTATGACCAAGGAAGCGAAGTTTGATTGGGGTGTTGCCCTGCTCCCGGTTCCGAACGAAGGCGCTGAGCGTTCCTCGGCAATGGGTGACTTCAACTGGGCGATCTTCTCCAGCACGAAGCATCCTGCCGAAGCCTTCAAGGCACTCGAGTTCTTTGCGTCTCAGGACGACAAGATGTTCAAGAACTATGGTCAGCTTCCGGCTCGTTCTGACATCACCATCCCGGAAACGGGCAACAAGCTGAAGGATGAGGCTTTGAAGGTCTTCATCGAGCAGCTGAAGTATGCCAAGCCGCGTGGCCCGAATCCGCAGTGGCCGAAGATCTCCAAGGCGATCCAGGACGCCATCCAGGCTGCCCTGACCGGTCAGATGAGCCCGAAGGATGCGCTCGACCAGGCTGCCGACAAGATCAAGGCCGTGCTCGGCTAACCCTCTCCGTATAACCGGATGGCCTTCGGGCCATCCCACCATTTCCTCCCGGCAGGGGCTGTCTCCAAGCGCAAGCTTCAGGCAGCCCCGTTCGGAGTATTGGAGGATCGATGAAACGGTTACTTTCAAGTGTCCGAGACGGCCGCGGCTTCGACATCGCACTCGTCGCCTTTCCGCTGACTTTCCTGTTCCTGATGGCCGGGTTGCCGCTCATCTACAATGTGGTGATGAGTTTCCAGGAGGTGGACATGTTCAGCCTCGGAACCTTCTCGCGCCCCTTCGTCGGTTTCAAGAACTACACGGATCTCTTTGCCCAACCGGAAACCTGGCCGATCCTCGGCAATACGGTCATCTTTGTCGTCGGCTCCATCGCCGGCCAGTTTCTGATCGGTTTCGGTCTGGCGCTGTTCTTCTGGGTCAATTTCCCCGGCGCCTCATGGCTGCGCGGCCTTTTCCTGGTCTCGTGGGTCATGCCCGGCCTTGTTGTCGGGGCAATCTGGAATTGGATTTTGTCGGGCGACTTCGGTGTCCTCAACTTCATATTGAAGGAAAGCGGCATCATCAGCAGCAACATCTTCTGGCGCTCTGATCCTCACTTCTCGCTCTATGCCGTCATCATCGCCAACGTCTGGCTTGGAACTGCCTTCAACATGATCCTCCTGTCGGTTGGCTTGTCCGGAATTCCCGGTGACCTCTATGAGGCTGCGGAACTGGACGGGGCCAATGCCTGGCAACGGTTCTGGACGATCACGCTGCCAATGATGCGTTCCACGATAGGCGCCATCGTCTCGCTCGGCCTGATCTTCACGCTACAGCAGTTCGATCTCTTCGCTGCAATCACCTCGGGTGGGCCGAACAACTCATCCAACGTCACGCAATACTGGGCCTGGGACCTGTCGTTCCGCCAGTATGACTTCGCCAAGGGCGCAACCATCTCTGTCATCATGATCGTCTTCGTCATGTTTGCCTCCGTCGTCTATGTCCGCTCCACACGCCATGAGGTGCGCGGATGACCGAAACGACACACAACCGTCTTATGCTTGTGATCGCCATCCTAATGGCGGCGGTCTACCTGTTTCCGCTCTACTGGATGTACATCACGGCGCTCAAGGGCGGATCCGAGATGTTCGCCACCCCCCCAAGCTTCTGGCCGGGCGATCCGCAATGGGGCACGTTCGGCTATGTCTGGGAGAGCCGCGGCATGGGCCGCTATCTCTGGAATTCACTGGTCATTGCCGTCGGTTCCGTCACGCTGATTACGGTTCTCGGTGTTGGCTGCGCCTATGTACTGGCGCGCTACCGCAACGTTTGGGTCGACATCGGTCTCTTCATGATCCTGATGCTGCAGGTCCTGCCGGCGTCGCTGATGGTGACGCCGATCTTCGTAGGCTTCTCGCAGTTCGGGATGCTCGACTACCCGCGTCTTGCCGTGATCATCGCGATCGCCGCAAAAAGCATGCCGTTCTTCGTCGTCCTGGTTCGCGCCACCTTCATGGCCGTGCCGATGGAGCTCGAAGAAGCCGCGCTTGTCGACGGCAACAGCCGCGTCGGTGCCTTTTTCAGTATCGTGCTGCCGCTTGCTCGCAATGGCATCCTGGTCAGCGCCATTCTGATCTTCATGCAGGCCTTCGGTGAATTCGTCTACTCAAAGTCGATGATCCAGGCGGCCGAGCTTCAGCCGGCAAGCGTCGGTCTCAATTCCTTCATGGGACCGAATACCAACGAGTGGAACAACATCATGGCCTACGCCACGATGTATGTGACGCCGATCCTCGCCATCTTTGTTCTCTTGCAGCGCCGCATCGTATCCGGCCTCACCTCTGGAGCCCTCAAATGACCAATCAGATCGAGCTCAGCGGCGTCAACAAGCACTACGGCGCGTTTCACGCCCTGAAAAACATCAATCTGTCGATTGCAAAAGGCACTTTCGTCGCACTCGTCGGGCCATCCGGTTGTGGCAAGTCCACACTGCTTCGATCGCTCGCGGGCCTGGAAAGCATCTCGGAAGGCGACCTGAAGATCGCTGGCGAGCTGATGAACAACGTGCCGCCGCGCAAGCGCGACGTCGCCATGGTCTTCCAGTCATACGCGCTTTATCCGCACATGACGGTCGAGGAGAACCTGACATACAGCCTGCGCATCCGTGGCGTCGCCAAGGCGGAAGCCCGCAAGGCAGCCGAAGAGGTTGCCACGACGACCGGCCTGTCACATCTCTTGAAGCGTTATCCGCGCGAGCTCTCGGGGGGACAGCGCCAGCGCGTCGCAATGAGCCGAGCCATCATCCGCCATCCGAAGGCCTTCCTCTTCGATGAGCCGCTCTCCAACCTCGACGCCGCATTGCGCGTTCACATGCGCAAGGAAATCCGCGCATTGCACGACCGCCTCGGTGCCACGTCGGTTTACGTCACCCACGACCAGATCGAGGCAATGACGATGGCCGACCATGTTGTCGTCATGCGTGAAGGTGTGATCGAGCAGCAGGGCAAGCCACTCGATCTCTATGACAAGCCCGCCAACAAGTTCGTCGCCGGCTTCATCGGCTCTCCTGCCATGAACTTCATTCCAGCCGTTGTAGGCGAAGACGGCAAGAGCCTGGCAATCGATCTCGGCACCGTCAAGCACAAGATCGCAATCGACCATCAGGTCGAGCCAGGCCGCAAGGTCACCGCCGGCATTCGTCCTGAGCATATCGGGGTGACAGCGCCAGGGCAGGGGACGTTTGACGTACCTGTTGCTGTCGTGGAGTCAACCGGCTCATCCACCTTCATCACGGCTGCGACAACACCGGAACTGACGATCGTCGAGACTGGGCGCGGAACCGCTCGCGCGGGCGAGACGATTGGCGTCGCCGTCGATCCATCGCAGCTGCATCTGTTCGACGAGACAAGCGGCGTGCGCCTCTAAATCGATTGGCGGCCGCTCGCCGGCCGCCATGAATGACTTTATCGGCCACCTTCGATCTTGCGATGCCGCTGGTTGGTGCCGCCGACACCATATGGGTAGTCGGCCACTTGTGGCTGACTGACTTCATCAAGCCTGGTAACCTCCTGTTCGGAAAGCGACAGGTTCGCTGCTGCGAGATTGTCCGCGAGTTGCTCTCCCGTTCGGGCACCGAGAATGACCGAAGTCACCGCCGGCCGCGCCGCCGTCCAGGCAAGAGCCACCTGTGCCATGCTGACGCCACGCGCTTTGGCGATCGCCTCTACCGTCTCGATGATGTCCCATGTCCGTTCCTGCGCATTGCGCTGCGCAAAGGATTCCATGCCTCGGTTCGGATTTTCGCCGAGCCTGGTCGCACCCGTCGGTTTCTGGTCACGGCGGTATTTGCCCGTCAACCAGCCGCCGCCAAGCGGCGACCACGGCAAGAGGCCCATGCCAGCATCCTGGCAGGCAGCGACGATCTCGAGTTCGATGTCGCGTACCAAGAGATTGTATTGCGGCTGTAGCGTCACCGGACGGGTGTAGCCCCGCGCCCTGGCAATCTCCACGGCCTTGGCGATCTGCCATCCGACATAGTTGGAGAAACCGTAGTAGCCGATCTTGCCGGCGGAAACGGCATCATCGAGGAAGCGCAGCGTCTCCTCGATCGGCGTCAGGGCATCCCATGCATGCATCTGGTAGAGATCGATATGCTCGACGCCCAGCCGCGCAAGCGAGGAGTCGAGCGCCTGGTTCAGATGGCGGCGAGAAAGACCGATATCGTTCGGCCCGGGTCCCATCGGAAATCGCCCCTTGGTCGCAATAACCGCTTGCTTTGCCTCGGTGGGCCGCTCTTTAAGCCATCTCCCGATGATTTCTTCCGACGTGCCGGCGCTGTAGACATCAGCGGTATCAATGAAATTGCCGCCCCAGGCGAAGTAGTCGTCGAGCAACTTGTGCGATGCAGCTTCGTCGGCCTCGGCACCGAACGTCATCGTGCCGAGGCAGTAGGCGGTGACAACTGCTCCACTATGGCCAAGCTTGCGGTATTCCATGGAACATCCTCCTCTTCGAATAATGGCGTTGCTTGGAAGGCTTGATTATGTCGCTGAACCGTTCGCCGTGGTCTCTTCGAGCACGGCGTCCGGAATGTCGTCGAACGACGCGTAATTGAGGTTGTAGAGCCGCGAATAGAGCTTACGGTTCTTCATCAGCTGCTGATGGTTGCCGCTTTCGATCAACTCACCGTTCTGCAGGACGATGATACGGTCCGCCTCCCTGATCGTGGCGAGGCGATGCGCGATAACCAGTCCCGTGCGGTTCTCGAGCAGCTTGACGAGCGCCTTCTGAATCAGCATCTCGGTGTAGCTGTCGATATTGGCAGTTGCCTCGTCAAGCACCAGGATTTTCGCGTCAGCGACCAGCGCACGGGCGAAGCTCAGAAGCTGACGCTGGCCGAGCGAAAGATTGCCGCCGCGCTCGCCGAGCATGCTGTCATAGGCCTGCGGCAGGCGCATGATGAAATCATGGGCGCCGACGGCCTTTGCGGCTTCGATGACCTGTTCGCGGGTCGCTTCAGCCTTGTGATAGCGAATATTCTCGAAGACTGTGCCCGTAAACAGAAAAGGCTCCTGAAGGACCATAGCGATCTGGTTGCCCAGCGAATCCTGCGTCAGGTCGCGCACATCGTGTCCACCAACCAGCACCTGACCCTGCTGCACATCATAGAAGCGGTGGATCAGCGACATGCAGCTCGACTTGCCGGAGCCGGTCGGCCCGACAAGAGCAACCGTTTCGCCTGGGTTCACCTTGAAGCTCACGTGTTTCAGGACCGGGTGCTTTGGATGATAGCCGAAGACCACATCGCGAAATTCCACGGAGCCGTCCATATCGGCGGAAAGCTCTTTTGCATCCGGCGCGTCCCTGATCTCGACGGGAACATCAAGAACCTCTGTCAGCCGCTGGCCGGAGGCCATGGCGCGCTGCATCACCGAATATTGTAGGGTCAGCGAGCGGATCGGATCGAAAAAGCGCTGGATATAAAACAGGAATGCGACGAGCACGCCTACATCGAGCGCCTGGTTGAGCACGCGCGCGCCACCGACGACAATGACCAGCGCCATGGCAACACCAGTGAGTGAGTCCACGATCGGCACCATCACCTGCGCATAGCGCGCCGCCGTCAGATGCGTTTTTAGGTTCGCTTTGGCCTTATCGTCGTAGAGCATGAAGTTGACCCCCTGACGGTCCATGCTCTGAACGGCGCGCACACCGTGAATAGCTTCTGCCAATGCGCCGTTGGCAACCGAGTTTGTTTCGTGTGCCGCCATGAAGGACTTGCGCGCCAAAGGAAGCCAGAAGAGGCGAACGATAAAGAGGATCGGTAGAACCGAGAGCGTAAGGAGGCCCAGCTTGAAGTCGAGATAGAGCATCACGAAAACGATGCCGAAGAGCAGCGCGATATCGCCGACCGACAGGACGGAGGTTTCAAGGAACTCCTGCATCGAGTTGACGTCGCCCTGCAGGCGCGACATGAGGCGCCCGACCTCGGTCTTGTCCATGAAGGAAAGCGAGACGCGCTGCAAATGTGAGAACATCGCCTTGCGGATGTCGAAGAGAACCTCTTCTGCGACATTGCCGACCAGTGTCTCCTGCGCGTAGCTGGCGCCGTAATTGATGATGATCGCAACCAGGAAAGCGACCATCGCCCATGTCAGCGCCGAATGGCCCCCTTGCGGCTGCATGCCGTGATCGATCGCGTAGCGGATAATCAGCGGGATCAGGAGCTGCATTGCCGTGAAAGTCAAAACTGCGGCCACCGAAAGCCAGACTTGCCGGCGATAGGGATGCACGAAGGTCCAGATGCGCTTTATGATGTTGCCATCGAACGCCTTGCCGAACATCTCTTCTTCGACGCGGTGAGAGCCGACGACCGCACGCGGCGGGCGGCGCCCGTCCTCGCGAACGTCGGAGCGCTCGGTTTCCAACTCCTCAGCCATTTCTTTCCTCCCTAGGCGCCGACGGCGTCGTCGCCCGGCCGCACTTGCAGATCGTAGAGCGCCTTGTAGCGCCCCCCGGCAGCCAACAATTCGTCATGCGTTCCGCGCTCGACGATTTGTCCGTTTTCGACGAACAGGATCTGGTCGGCGTGCATCAGCGAGCTCAGGCGATGCGCGACGATGATCGTTACGCGATCGGCCGCGTATTTGCGCATGGCGGCGCGAATGCGCTGTTCGGTTGCCGCATCGATCGCCGCCGTTGAATCATCGAAAACCATCACGGCAGGCTTCAGCATCAGCGCGCGTGCGATCGACAAACGCTGGCGCTGTCCTCCCGACAGCGATACGCCCCGCTCGCCAACGACGGTTCCGTAGCCGGTCGGCAGGCCAAGCACGTAATTGTGCAATTGCGCGCTTTCGCTCGCCCGCTCGATACGACCTTCCTTCGCCCAGGGATCTCCATAGGCGATGTTGTTCTCGATCGAAGTCGTGAAGAGGAACGAATCCTGCTGGACAACGGCAACGGCGCGGCGAAGCGATTGAAGTGTGGCCTTGCGGATATCCTGGCCGTCGATGGTGATCTTACCCCTCGTGACATCATAGAAGCGCGGGATCAGATGCGCGAGCGTCGACTTACCGCTCCCGGGGGGACCGACGATCCCGATGGTCTCGCCACGGTTTGCCTCGAAGGAGACGTTCCGAAGCACCTCATGCATCGGCGAGCTTGGATAGGCAAAGCTTACATTCTCGAAGCGAATCGTGCCGTCAGTTAGCGCGAGCTCCTTGGCGTCAGGTGCATCCCGCACAGCAATTTCGAGATCGAGCAGGTTAAAGAGCCGCGTGCCGCAGGTCGAAGCGCGAGCGAAGGCGTTGACCATAAGTCCGAGTTGGCGGACTGGCATCTGCAGGATCGTCATGAAGGTCAGGAAGGAGGCAAGCGTGCCGACTGTAATCTCGCCGGACATCACCTTGCCACCACCAATCCATAACACGAGTCCCATCGCTGCGAAGAACGAAAAGGTCATCGCACTGGTGTTGATGACACGGATGCCAACGCGCTGGTGTGCAAGCAAAAGGGCGTTCGTGGAGGCCTTTTCGAATTTCATCATCTCATGTGCCTGCGCGGCAAATGCCCGCACGACGCGGATACCGCCGAGATTTTCCTCCATTATGCGCGTGAGCACTGACAGGCGTTCCTGCAAATCGAGCCACGTCGCACGCAATCGCAATTGCGTAACCGAAGAGCGCCAGGCAACAAAAGGCACGAAGCTTAGGGCAAGCAGGCCAAGAATGAGATCGGTGGAGAGCAGCATGTAAGCGCCGATGCCGATCAGAACGGTCAGCAGCACCATGCGAACCAACGCTGTCGAGAAGTACATGCGCACACCTTCGAGGTCGAGCAACCCGACGGTGATCAGGTCGCCCGAGTGGACGCTGTCATGAAAGCTGAAGGAGAGGCGCTGGATCTTCTCATAGCAGGCGAGCCGCAGCTCATACCCGATATGATGGCCGACACTCTCGCTGTAATAGTTTTGAACCATCGTGAAGATGCCCCGCAGCACGCTGGCGCCAAGCAGCATGAGTGCGGTTGTCAGAAGTGCATCCTGCGCGAGCTGGCCGGCCCGGCCGCCCTCCATCGCAACCTGGGTGTGGTCAACGGCCTGGCCAAGGAGGCGAGGTATCATCAGCTGGAAGGTCGAAGCCACAAGTGTTGCGCCAATTGCAAGGCTGGATTGCCAGGGATGGCGAAACGCCATGACGGTAATGCGGACGAGCGTAAAGAGGCCCTTGCCCCAGCCTGCCGCAGTCGCTTTCGCCATCGAAGCCGATGGCTTCGCCGCGCGTGTTAAAGCATCGCTGCTCACGGTGATATTCCAAAACAGAAGTGTGGTCGGACGCTGGTCCGGAAAGACGACAAGCCCGTAAAGGGATTGATTAGCGCCCTTACTTTTGCCGATTCCTTTGCGCCCTTCAAGTCAATAATTCACCAGTTGGTTATTTTATCGTGAGCGCAGAAGCGAAGGGGAATTGCGACCGCGCATACTCGCGTCGGCTCGAAATATCAAAGTACTACCGGGTACTTAGCAACTTGGAGCGGCGTGGTTGGAAACAAAGGCCTTGCCTAAATCGTCTTTTAGCGCTTTCATACACGACCAGTTTGATAGACTATAGGCGGTTCTAAACCGCATGAACCTCTTCAACGCGCGAGTAAATTTCCCGCGTTGAAACCAGTCGAGACACGATGCGCGAAGGTCGCAGGGGAGTTGAGATGACGGTTCAAGGACTTTTTTCTTCCAGGTCAGCGGCGGCAGCCCAGATCTCCGCGAGGCCGCGCTTTGCGATCGTGGGTCGCGGCTTCTCCGGGATGATGATGGCAATAGCGCTCATGAAGACGGTGCGCCTGCCTTTTCATATGCAGCTCTTCGACCCCAATTCTTCGGTCAGTGGCGGACAGGCACTGTCGTCGGCACGTGCCTCCACTATCCTGAACACGCGTGTGCGCGATCTGTCTGTTTCGGTGGGCGACACGGATGATTTCAACGACTGGCTCTGTAGCAACGCGGAATTCCGCGCTGCAGTCCCAGCTGCAATCCCGGGATTCCGCCAGATATTCGTGCCTAAAGACATCTTCAGCGACTATGTCTACCAGCGTTTTTCCGAAGCCTTGTCCGCTCGCAAGGACATAACCGTCCAGGTCTGCCATGATCCAGTCGTGGCGATCCGCAGGACGCATGGCAACCGCTTCCTGCTGGAAAGCGCCAACCCTGCCAATCCACTTTTCGACAGCGTGATCCTTGCCACGGGCTACGGTATGCCCGAGATCGAAGACCCGGCGCGAGATCCGTCGCCGGTCAGAGCCCAGAGGCTCATTGCGCGACCCCATACGGTGCTTCTCGGCAGCGGTATCAGGGTCGTCGATCATCTCCTGCAGTTGCGCGATGCTGGCTACCAGGGCCAGATCACAATCGTTTCCCGCCGTGGCTTTCTGCCGCAGAGCCACACCCCGAATTCTGCCGATCCGGTTTTCCCTGCCGCGGCCTTACCATCCAACCTCCCCGAGATCCTGCGTTTCATCCGCAACGCCTGCCGCGAAGCAGAGGAGGAGGGTCGAAGCTGGCAGTCCGTCATGAACGGGCTGCGCAAGCACGCCCGTTCGCTCTGGCGCTCGCTACCGGCTCATCAGAAACGTCAGTTCAATCGGCACCTTCGCGCTATCTACGACAGCCATCGCAACCGTTTGCCGGAGGCGATCTATGCACGCCTTCAGGGCGAACTCGCGAGTGGCAACACGATCCTTCGCCGCGGCGTCGTGGGAAGGCAGGGCCTGAGCGGCATTTTCTTCCGTCCAGCCGGATCGGCCTGCGACGAGGTCATCCATGCTGAACGAATACTGGATTGCCGCTGCCGCGGACCGCAACTGAATTCTCCGCTGCTTTCAAGCCTGCAAAACCAGGGGCTGGCTCTAGCAGACGAATTGTCACTGGGCCTTGCAGTGAACCAGCGCGGCCAGCCGTGCCTTGAGGACGGATCAACCGTCGGCGGATTGTTTGCAATTGGACCCCTCGGCCTCGGCAGTTTGCCTGATATCGATCTCGTTCCTGAGATTGTCAGCCAGGCCTATGCAGTGGGAGAGCACATTGCCGAGCGCTTCTATCCCAAGAGCAAGGCCGTCTGATCACGACCGGCGGGAGCGGATCTCGCTTCGGGCGACGAAAATCAGGAGCGCGGCAACCATGGCCGCCAACACGAACCAGGTGATGGCGTAGACGAGATGATTGTTGGGGAATGCGATCTGCGTCAAGCCACCAACCGGCAGGGCTCCGGGATTGACGGTCGCGTCGGCATCGATGAAGTAAGGTGCGACAAGCGCGATATTGCGATGCTCCGCGATTGCCGCGACATCGCGTGAATACCAGCGGTCGCTGTTCGGATCGTTGGACTTGAGGAGGGTGCCCCTCGGCTCGCTGATCCTCAAGAGCCCGGTGATCTTCACCGGCGTGGAAACCTGCCCTTCACTACGCGTTTTCGGATCGCGTCTGTCGGTCGGCACGAAACCGCGGTTGATCAGGAGCGATGTCCCATCGGCGAGGCTAAGCGGCGTGATCACCCAGTAGCCGGCGCCGAGCGCCGTCGACGCGTAAATCAGCGTCTCCCGATCGTTTTGCAGGGTCCCTTGGGCCATCACGTGGCGATATTCGTCCTTGGCGCGGCTGACGTCGTTCCACTCCGCGCGTGTCGGAGCCGGCACCGGCTCCGCATGAACCCGCTGGTCGACGCGGGCGATCAGATCCTTTTTCCAGGAGAGGCGCTCGACCTGCCACACACCAAGCGAAGTCAGTGCCACAATCAGCGAAACCATCAGGCCGCAGAATATCACCAGCCCGGCGGCAGTATGCTGTCTTTGTGCTTTGTCGGGAGAAACGTCGGCCATGGCCAAAAATCCATGCGGGCGGCGCAAGCGCCGCCCGCTGTTGCCCTTAAGGCATGTTCTTCATCATTTCGGGGCTCATCGGCATCATGTTGGTGTTCAGATGATGCATGACCCAGAGAGAGCCTGCGAGCGCGATGGCGACGAGCAAAAGCGTGAAGATTAGCGCCATCATCGTCCAGCCGCCTTCAGAGCGCGGGTTCATATGCAGGAAGAAGATCATATGAACAACGATCTGGATGGCGCCAAGCCCCATGACCCAGGCGGCAGTGACGGCCGGGCTCTCGAACACGCCGGCCATGACCAGCCAGAACGGGATCGCAGTTAGAATGACCGACAGCACAAAGCCGATCATGTAGCTCTTGAAGGTGCCGTGGGCAGCCTCGTGACCGTGGCTATGACCATGATGGGCTTCGTGAGCGTCTTCGGTTGCAGGTGCGTTGGAGGTCATCCGAGAACTCCCATGAGATATACGACGGAGAAGACGCCGATCCAGACGACGTCGAGGAAGTGCCAGAACATCGACAGGCACATCAGGCGGCGGCGATTTTCCGGAATGAGCCCGCGCAGCGAGACCTGTACCATCAGCGTCACCAGCCAGATGATGCCAAAGGTGACGTGCAGGCCGTGGGTGCCGACGAGCGTGAAGAAGCTCGACAGGAAGGCGCTGCGGGTCGGACCAGCACCCTCGTGGATCAGGTGCGCGAACTCGTAAAGTTCAAGCCCGAGGAAGGCGAGGCCGAAGATGCCGGTGATACCGAGCCAGAAGAGCGTTGCGCCCTTCTCTTTCCGCTCCATCTGCAGCATGGCAAAGCCGTAGGTGATGGAGGACAAAAGCAGCATCGACGTATTAATCGCCACCAGCGGCAGATCAAAGAGATCGGCCGGCGAGGGTCCGGCCGCATAATTGCGGCCGAGAACGGCGTAGGTCGCAAAAAGCACCGCGAAGATGAGGCAGTCGCTCATCAGGTATAGCCAGAAGCCCAGCATGGTGCTGCCTTCCGGATGGTGCTCCTCGGTGACGTAGAATTCAGGCTTGTCGGCCTTGTCGATTACAATATCGCTCATGGTCTTACACCTGCTCGGCAAGCAGCGCCGTACGCTTTGCTTCCGTTTCCGTGACTTCCTCGGCGGGGATATAGAAATCGCGGTTGTAGTTGAATGTATGGCCGATCGACACGACGAGCATCGCGGCGAACGACAGGACGGCAAGCCACCACATGTACCAGATGAGGGCGAAGGCCAGCACAACGCTAATAGCACCGAGGATGACACCGGTTCCGGTGTTTTTCGGCATATGGATCGGCTTGAAGCCTTCCAGCGGACGGGCGTAGCCGCGCCCCTTCATGTCGTACCAGGAATCATGATCGTGGACGACGGGCGTGAAGGCAAAGTTGTAGTCCGGCGGCGGCGACGAAGTCGACCATTCCAGCGTGCGGCCATCCCAGGGATCGCCCGTCGTATCGCGCAGCTCCTCGCGCTTGAAGAAGCTGACGACCAGCTGGATGATGAAGCTCGCGATGCCGATCGCGATCAGGACAGCACCGAATGCCGCAATGATGAACCATATCTGCAGCGACGGATCCTCGAACTGCGACACGCGTCGCGTAACGCCCATGAGGCCGAGGACATAGAGCGGCATGAAGGCGAAATAGAAGCCAACCAGCCAGAACCAGAAGGACATCTTGCCCCAGAATGGATCGAGCTTGTAGCCGAACGCCTTCGGGAACCAGTAGGTCACGCCGGCCATCAGGCCGAACACAACGCCGCCGATGATGACGTTGTGGAAGTGGGCGATCAGGAAGAGCGAGTTGTGGAGCACGAAGTCGGCCGGCGGAACGGCAAGCAGAACGCCAGTCATACCACCGATGACGAAGGTCACCATGAAGCCCAGCGTCCACAGCATCGGCACTTCATAACGGATGCGGCCCCGGTACATCGTGAACAGCCAGTTGAACATCTTCGCCCCGGTGGGGATTGAGATGATCATTGTGGTGATGCCGAAGAACGAGTTTACGCTTGCGCCCGAACCCATCGTGAAGAAGTGGTGCAGCCACACGAGATAGGACAGGATCATGATCACGCAGGTGGCGTAGACCATCGAAGCATAACCGAACAGACGCTTGCCGCAGAACGTTGCGACGACTTCGGAGAAGATCCCGAAGGCAGGCAGCACCAGAATGTAGACTTCCGGGTGGCCCCAGATCCAGATGAGGTTGACGTACATCATCGGATTGCCGCCAAGGTCATTCGTGAAGAAGTTGGTGCCGGCATAGCGGTCGAGCGACAGGAGCGCTAGCGTTGCCGTCAGGATTGGGAATGTCGCAACAATCAGGATGTTGGTGCAGAGCGACGTCCAGGTGAAGACCGGCATCTTCATGAAGCTCATGCCAGGCGCGCGCATCTTCACGATGGTTGCAATCAGGTTGATACCTGACAGCGTCGTGCCAACGCCGGCCACCTGCAGCCCCCAGATGTAATAGTCGACGC
Source organism: Rhizobium cauense (assembly GCF_019511525.1). Classification (GTDB taxonomy): domain Bacteria; phylum Pseudomonadota; class Alphaproteobacteria; order Rhizobiales; family Rhizobiaceae; genus Rhizobium; species Rhizobium cauense. The sequence goes on from NZ_JAEUAT010000003.1 coordinate 60,543, forward strand.
CAACGCCCGGACTGTAGTCGGATCCCGAAAGCGGCGGATAGGCCAGCCAGCCAGTCTGGGCGAATTCACCAACGAAGAGCGAGATCATGATGATGATCGCGCCTGCTGTCGTCATCCAGAAGGAGAAATTGTTCAGGAACGGGAAGGAGACGTCACGCGCACCGATCTGCAGCGGTACCACGAGGTTCATCAGGCCGGTGACGAACGGCATTGCCATGAAGAAGATCATGATCACGCCATGGGCGGTAAAGACCTGATCATAATGGTGCGGGGGCAGATAACCACCGGATCCGTTGAAGGCGATTGCCTGCTGGAAACGCATCATGATTGCATCCGAGAAGCCACGTAGCAGCATGACGAGCGCAAGGATGACGTACATGATGCCGATCTTCTTGTGATCGACGCTCGTCAGCCACTCGCGCCAGAGATAGCCCCAAAGCTTGAAATAGGTAACAACGCCCAGAAGCGCGATCCCGCCAAGCGCCACGGCGGTGAATGTCACGACAAGGATAGGTTCGTGATAGGGGATCGATTCTAGGGTCAACCGACCGAAGATAAACTTCAGGAGGTCAGGATTGGAAAACATGGATTAACCCGTTCATTGATGTCGTATCGACGCAAAGCGCCAGGTCTAGTTGTTATTCGGCTGCGCAGGCGCGGTGTCACCACCAGTGCCATGGTCCATACCAGGCATCGAGTGCCCGTCATGCTGCATGCCGGGCATCGTCTGCGTATCTGACGCGGCGCCGCCCGTGGTATCCGCCGGTGTGGTCTGGGAGGCATCATGACTTTCGGCAGAAGCTCCGTGCCCGCCGACCTGATCAGCATGGCGGCTATCGTATTCAAGCTTGTCGCGGTTCTCGGCGCTTTCCTTGCCGCCACCACCCATCATGTCGATGTGCATCATCTCGTTCATGCACATCTTGCCGGGTGTTGCACACATGTTGAGGATCGCGTCGAAGAGGTCCTTGTCGACCGTCGCGAAGTAGCGCACGGGCTCCCTCTCGCTCGGCCGTTCGAGCTTCAGATAAGTGTCGCGGTTCAGTGCCGTGCCCTTCTCCTTGACCTGCGCGACCCACTGGTCGAAGCCCTGCTGGTTGACCCCATGGAACTTGAAGCGCATGTGCGAGAAGCCGGCGCCGCTGTAGTTGGCCGAAAAGCCGTCGAAGACACCTTCCTTGTTGATCACGGCGTGCAGCTTGGTCTCCATACCAGGCATCGCATAGATCTGGCCGGCAAGTGCCGGGACGTAGAAGGAGTTCATGACCGATGAGGCGGTGATTCTGAAGGTGATCGGACGATCGACCGGCGCTGCCATCTCGTTGACGGTCGCAATGCCAAGTTCGGGATAGAAAAACAGCCATTTCCAGTCGAGCGCGACGACTTCGACGGTCAGCGGCTTAACCTCGGCCGGAATGGCGCGCTCAGCGTCAATCCGATCGAGAGGACGAAAAGGGTCGAGCTTGTGAGTGCTGATCCAGGTGATCGCACCAAGCGCAATGATGATCGCCAGCGGCGCTGACCAGATGACCACTTCGAGACGTGTGGAATGGTGCCATTCGGGATCATACGTGGCGGCCGTGTTGGAACGGCGGTAGCGCCAGGCAAACAGCAGCGTCAGGAAGATCACGGGAACGATGATCAGCAGCATCAAGACTGTCGATACGACAATCAGGTCGCGTTGCTGCATGGCGATATCGCCCGAGGGCGACATGACCACCAAATTGCACCCTGCCAGCGTCAGAAGGAGCGGCAGAATGAGGAGATGGCGGGAAAACTTCGGCAGTTTTTGCACGTCTCTATGCTCTTGTTGTTTCATCCAAACGGCGACTAAAGCACTGTACCTGATAGCAACATGAGGTGTTTGGTCGCAGTGCAGCAGAAATGCCGCACTGCGGAATAAGACAGGTGGCTCAGGATGTCAAAATCCTGATCGACATTCGCAGGATTTTTGTACGCACCCCTTTTTGAAGGGCTAATATATCCGCGCAGGCCGACGATGCCAGCCTTCAGCAGCCGGATTCTGGGGTACAGAATGCGATTCTTGGTCCACATGTAATTTTCGCGCCGACGGATGAACTATTTACGCCGAACGGACTTGATAAGCGCAGGGGTTTGTTCAAGATCTCTGGTGAGGCGCTTTGCCACAGGTGCCTCGACGAGGGAGGCATTCGAATGGCAAATACGACACACTATGGACCATCATCCACATCGATGGAGCAGGACGCGCGGCGGATTCACGCGGACAAGCCTGTTTCACCCGGCAGTATCGCGATCGGCGTCGTCATCGGACGCATGTCGGAATTCTTCGATTTCTTTGTTTATGGCCTCGCATCCGTGCTGGTCTTCCCTCAACTTGTCTTTCCATTCGCGCCTGATCGGCTGACGGCGACGCTCTATTCCTTTGCGATCTTTTCGCTGGCATTCCTGGCACGTCCGGTCGGATCTGTCGTGTTCATGACCATCGACCGTATCTACGGACGCGGCGCCAAGTTGACGGTTGCCTTGTTCCTGCTCGGCGGCTCGACTGCCTCCATCGCTTTCTTGCCCGGATACAACGAGATTGGCGTATGGTCGATCGCGTTGCTTGCGCTCTTTAGGCTCGGGCAGGGTTTTGCGCTCGGCGGCGCATGGGATGGCTTGGCTTCGCTGCTGGCACTCAACGCGCCACCAAATCATCGTGGCTGGTATGCGATGATCCCGCAGCTGGGTGCGCCAATCGGTTTTGCGCTGGCAAGCGCCTTGTTTGGATACTTCATCGCCAACCTGTCCAGCGAAGATTTCCTGAGCTGGGGCTGGCGGTATCCGTTCTTCGTCGCCTTTGCCATCAACGTCGTTGCGCTGTTTGCGCGCTTACGCCTCGTGATGACGCCGGATTTCGGCTCGGCACTGGAGCAGCATGAGCTGGAAGCCGCACCGATCCGCGACGTTCTGCAGGTTCACGGACGCGATATCCTGCTCGGTGCCTTCGTACCGCTCGCAAGCTTCGCCATGTTCCACTTGGTGACGATCTTCCCGCTTGGCTGGGTCTATCTCTACGGAACACACCCGATCGGCGGCTTCATGGTCGTCCAGATCATTGGTGCCATGGTCGGTCTCGTCGCGATCGTCATTTCCGGAATGATCGCAGATCGCATCGGTCGGCGTGCGCAGCTTGCGATCTGTGCGATCCTCATCGCCATCTTCAGCTTCGTCGGTCCGATGCTAATGGCGTCGGGCTCCGGGGGGCAGGAAGCGTTCGTCATCATCGGCTTCGGTGTGCTCGGCCTTTCCTTTGGCCAGGCAACCGGTTCGATCTCATCGCGGTTCGGCAGAGGTTATCGATATACCGGAGCAGCCTTTACTTCGGATCTCGCCTGGCTCGTCGGTGCCGGCTTTGCGCCCTTGGTGGCACTGACACTGTCTAGCCGCTTCGGTTTGGCTTTCGTTGGCTACTACCTGCTGTCAGGCGCCATCTGCACTCTTGCTGCGCTGGCGTTCAGCAAGGCGCTCGAACAGCGCGATTGATTTCCACAAGAACGAAAAGGCCCGCCACGCAATCGCGAGGCGGGCCTTTTCGTATCAGGAAGCTGAAAACCCTACATAGCCGCCGCTTGCGGCTGTTTCGCTGCGCGCGCAGCCGTCAGTTCCGCTGTGGTGTGGTTCAGACGATCGGCAAGAACGCGCATAATTTCGACGGCCATTTCCGGAAAATCACTGAGAAGCTTCAGGAAATGCTCCTTGCTGATCCGCAGGACTTCGAGAGGCGAGGTCGCTCGAACCGTGGCGGTACGCGAAACATCGCAGAGAATGGCGATCTCGCCAACGATGGAGTTAAGTTCAACGTCGGCGACCTTGATGTCGCCCGCCGGCGAATGAACCAGAATGTCGGCAGTGCCAGACAAGACGACATAGGCCGCATCGCCAGGGTCCCCTTGGTGGAAGAGATCCTGCCCGACGTTGTATGTCATGCGATCGGAAGTGAAGGCAAGAAGCTTTAGTTTCGCGGGCGCAATCCTCGAAAAGATCGGCACCCGCCGTAGCATTTCCACTTCGTCTCTTAGCAGCATGAACGTCCTACCCTTGTCGCGCTGTCCGGTGCGCGGTGTTAGACCGTGGCGCCTCACGCCATCTTATTGTCCGTCAATAGGATATTACGATAACAGTTCCTTGAACATACCGTTTTGCTCGGAAAGTTCCGGAAAGTTGCCTGCCTCAGCCAGAGCACCTCGGTCGAAAAGCAGAATCCGATCAAAGATTTCCGCAAGCCTTGCGTTCGAAAGCACCCAGATGATCGCGGGCCGTTCGCCCTCCTTGTGCAGCCCTTCGACGATATTGCGGGTAATCTGGTCCTGAACGCGTTGATCAAGCGCTGACATGGGTCGGTTAAAGACGAAGTAGTCGGAGCGCTTGAGAAGCGCGCGAGCAAGATTCAATTTCTGCCGCTGCACCATTGTGAGGCGTTTGCCGCCGGAACCGACGTCGAATTCGAGCCCGATCGACAATACGTCGTCGAAAAGTTCGAGTGAATCGAAGAGGTCACCCATGATGGCACGGATACGGTCCGACGCGTCGGCCTGTTGATAGGCTATACGTCCGAACAGGACATTGTCCATGAGGCTTGCCGAGGAGATGAAGTGCTCGGGATCGTAGCGTTCGATCACGGCGGCCAGGTCATCAGGAATATTCTCATGGAACTGCTTGCGGGCGCTGACGATCTTCGCCATCAGCTCTTCCGTCAGGAGACCGAAACGATGCCGAGGCTCGATATAGGCAAAGCTTAGCCGAATAATGGCCGAACGCTCATCAGGCGTCGCGTCGTCAAACCGCCGGCTCTGCAACTTCTGCAACAGCGCCTGATACGTCGGAATATCGTCTGGCGTCATGAAGGTCAGTTGCTGGAAGAACGGATGGTCTGGCGGCAGGTCGTGGAAGAGTTCAACGGCGTTTTCGGCGATCTCGAGGCCCATGGCGTAGAGGTCGTTGCTCAGGCCTGTCTCGCGGAAAAGTGCCTGGAAATAGGGGTGAGCTGCCAGTCGACGATTGTTCATCATCGGTCGCTTCATCGAACCGAAGAGCAGGTTTTCGCCGACGGTGGCCTGCGGATTGAAGGCATCGAAATCAAACGGCACGACGATATTGCCGAGTTCCGACTCGGCCATGCGTTTGCGAAGGGCCGTGCGCAGATCGACAATGTGGTTCGCGAGGACGACATGCACGCTCGTGTTGACGTTCGATCGAAGCGCAAGGTCGAGAATGTCCTGCGAAATCAATACCGCATCCAGCACCGGACGGATCGCTGTCAGGATATCCTCCGGGCCGGTCGCGCCAGCGGACTGGTAGTCAACCCAGTCGCTGTTGATATCCATCGTCGGATTGCCAGCTTTCACAGCCTCTTCGGCATGCCATTTGGCCTCCTGAGCTTCCTTGCCGTCATAGCTCGGCTCACGCAGCGGAGCGTGCTTCAACCCGTAAAGGAGATTGTCCCGGAGCGTGCCGTGGAAGAAGTAACTGTCGGCGGATGCGTAAGAGATGCGCCTGCCTGTCACGGATTCCGGCAGGTCAAGGAGGTCCTTGCCATCGATGGTGACACGACCGGAATCTGGCCATACCAGCCGCCCGAGTGCTTCCGCGAAGGCCTCTGCGCCGCTTGAATTCGGGCCGACGACCGCGACCGTTTCATTCGGCTTGATCTCGACGGAAACGTGATCGACCAGCCGCGCGCCACTGTCGTCGCTGACTGTCAGGTTGGTAACCACGAGTGGAGCCGTGAGAGCACCAACCGCTTCTGGTGAAATATCCTGAATCTTGCCGTCGATCAGCGGCTCGACATTGAATTGCTCGTAGACCTGCTGGTACTTGACCTGCACATCCTGGCGCATCTGATCCCAATCAATCAGCTCCTTGAGGGGCCCCGGCAGATCCTTGTAAGCGCTGATGACGGCGACGAGCTGACCGATGTCGAGCCGACCCTGCAGCGCGAGGTAGCCGCCGATCGCGTAAAACAGGAACGGTGTGACCTGGGCGAGGAAGTTGTTCAGAAACTTGACCAGGAACTTCCACTGATAGAGATCGTAGCGGATGGAAAAGATCAGTCCGAGCCGGGTAGCGATGTCGGCACGCTCGAAATTCGATGTATCGTTTCCGTGAATGGTCCCGATGCCATCGACGATTTCGCCGACACGGCCGGAAAGTTCGCGTGCTGTCAGCTGGCGCTGGCGACCGAGTTCAAGCAATCGCTTTCGCATCCGCGGGATGACCACAGCCTGCACGCCGACAATGGCCGCAGCGATCATTCCGAGCCAGAAGTTCTGGACGATGATAAAGGCCAGCGCTGTCAGCGCCTGACCGCCAAGCAAGGCCGGAGAGACAAAGGCATCGCCGGTGAAGCCTCCCATCGGCTCCACCTCATCCTTGATCATTGTCGCGATTTCGGCCGATTTCACACGCTTGAAGTGCGAGGGTGGAAAGCGCAGAACGCGATCGATCAGTTCGAAGCGGATGCGGCGCAGCATACGCTCGCCTAGTCTCCCCTTGTACGTGTTGATGTAGAACTTGAAGAGGCCGTTCAACACGACCAGGGCCAGAAAGACGAGGCTGAGGGCCATGAGCATCTGCAACCGATCTAGCTGCAAACCTCCGAAAAATTCGACCTCCCCGATCACAGGAAAAGTGTAGGCCAGTCGCATGAAGGTTTGGGTTGCACCTTCCCCCTCGAAACCGGAGCCCTGAATGGGCCCATTGACGATCTGCTTCGGCAAGTCGAAGGACAGAAAATAGGGGATCATAGAGACCGCAACGACTGTCAGAATCCAGAGCTGCTGCAGCCGCGTGTTCGACCAGATGTAACGCGCGAGGCTTTTTTCCATTGCTAACCGTCAGTTGCCTGGGAAATCTGGGGGCTGTGAACCTGCGAAGGCGAGGGGAATGCCAAGAACAGGACCATGCAACCGGACCGCCGGATCTCATAATGAAAACAAGGCGAATCGGTTTGCCGTTGTCATGCCGATTCTCGCCGGGACGTTGTTTATATCACATGCCTTTCGCAAAGTGCGAGAGTTTCAGCCGATCATCGAGCGAATGATCGCCGCTGTCTTGTCTGCACCGCCGAGATCAAGAGGCATGGCGGGCGTGCACGACGTCGCCAGCGCAGCCTTGACCGCACCGGCAACGATTTCGGGGGTCAGGCCAACCTCCGGCAGGATGTCCGCAAGTCCGAGCGCTTTCAGTTTTTCCGCTCGAACCGTCTGTTCCGTCTCTCCGCCAGCGACGAAGGGAATGAGGATCGCTCTGCAGTCGGTCTGCAGCAGATCGCCAACGGTGTTGTAACCGGCCTGCGAGATCGACACGCGCGCCCCGCGGAGCAAGGAAGGAAAATCCTTCCGGAACCGGACCAGCGTGACATTGTGCGGCGTGGCATTCGCCAAGGCGGCGTATTCAGCCTCTGGAAGGTTCGGACCGCCGATGAGCAACCACCGCAGGTTTGATGGCAGCATTGCAGCAGCTGCGTTGGCAGCACGAAGCAGATCAACACCGACCGCTCCACCGCCCGCGGACGCGACGATATCGAAGGTCTCCTCGGGATCAGGCGCGCGGCCGGCTACCACCATTCCGGTATAGCGAATCTTGGATGCAATCTCGGACGTCAACGGGAAGGTGTCTTCCAAGCGGACAAAAGAGGGATCGCCGTGGACCAGGACACCATCGAAATGGTTCCGCACCAGCGCGACGGTTTCTTCGTCGCGTCCGGGTTTCCGGTTCTGCTGCAAGATATCGCGGACCGAGCTGAAGAGCTTCGGTCGCGGCTGTGTTTTCTCGATCGCATCCAGAAGTGGAAGAAGCTCGAACCGCATCTGCCGGCGCCCAAAGGGAAAGGCCTCGATGATAACGGCCTCGGGAGCTGCCTCGCGAAATGCCGTCAGCAGCAGGTCGCGGCGCCGGTTAAGAAATGCTTCGTCAGCGGCAGCGCCACCGGCATCGGCCAGCCCGGAGAAGCCCGCGTTGCTCGCAACGACAGGTGGCAGCGCCACAGTCTTGATATTTTCACCGGGGAAGCCTGGTACCGGCAGGCCGCCGGTGGCGACGGTGACATCAAAACCGTCCCTGACGAGAGCGGCTGCGATGCGACTAGCCCGGGCAATGTGGCCGATGCCAAGCAAATGCTGAACATAAAAAAAGACGCGGGGTGCACTCATGATGCCTTCTGCCATTCCCCCTCAAACAGCCGGCCGAGCTGTTCAATGCTTGCCTGGTGGTCAAACTGCTGACGCACCCGTCTTTCAGCGGCGTCTCCCAGCCTCGAACGCAAGGCAGGCTTCCGGATCATTGTCTCAAGCGCTGCAGCAAGCGCTACAGGATCCTCCGGGGGCACGACCATCCCGTTTTCACCATCCACAAGAAGCTCCGGTACGCCAGACACCGAGGTGGAAACGCAGGGCAGGCGTTGGCTTGACGCCTCGACCAGCACATTGGGCAAGCCGTCGCGATCGCCATCCGATGCAATCCGGCAGGCGAGTGCAAAAACATCGGCGCCGCGATAGTGCTCAAGCACATCTTCCTGGGCGAGGGCACCTTTCCAAGTGATCCGCCCCGTCAGGTTGAGCTCAGCGGCAAGTGCCTTTAGTTTTGGCAGCTTGTCACCGCCGCCGATATGCTCGAACCTCCAATTCAGATCGCGCGGAAGGAGCGCAAGTGCTCCCAAAAGCGTCTCGTAACCCTTCTTCTCAACTGCCCGCCCGACGCTCAAAATGCGCGCGGGGTCAGCAGGATTGCTCCCGTCACGGTCAGATCGCTGACCGTCAAAATGGGCAAAGCGCCTAAGATCCAGACCGTGATAGCTGAGATGCACCGCTTCCTTGCGCGGCGTCAGCGTCCGCATGTGTTCATAGCCATTTCGCGTACAAGTCACGGTCCAGCGAGCACTGCCAAGTTTCTCGTGGAGCTCCCAATCAGGAGACGTCCAGATGTCCTTGGCGTGGGCAGAGCAGGTCCAGGGAACACCGGTCAGGATGCTGGCATACTCGGTGACTGAGGCCGGGGTGTGAATGAAATGCGCGTGAAGCCATTCGCCATTGTCCGGCCATTCGCGCGCAAGCACCATTGCCTGTCCCAGCCGCCGGAAGCGATTGCGGGAGACATCCCGCCGGAGATCTTTGAAGAAGCGGCGCCAAAGGGCCTTTATCCCGGGCTTACCGAAGCTCGCATACAGCCCCTTCAAAACGCGAAGCGGCTCCTCGTGCAGGTATTCTGGCAGGTAGATGACGCGTGCCCTGATTTCATCATGCACGGGATGCCGCTTTTTATCGGTGGGGCGGCGCATGGAGATCAAAGTCAGGTCGAAGCCGGCCTTCTCAAGACCGAGCAATTCCTGCGCGATAAAGGTCTCCGAAAGGCGCGGATAGCCTTTCAGCACGACGAGAATTTTACGGCGCTGCAACAAGGTTCTGTTCTTCACTCGGCCCCGACGACGGAAAGGTGACGGCCTCGACCATCCAGCCAGTGTCCAACCGTCTCCGAAATATGATCGAGGCCCTGCAGTTGCAACGTGCAGCCGCTCCTTGACGGCGGCAACCGGTCGGGCAATCGTTTCAGGGCTTGAGACATAACAGACGGATCTGCGGACTGGTCCGGCAGAAGCATGTCGATGAGGCCCAATTCTAGCGCCCGTTGCGCCCGCAGCAACTGCTCTTCGCGCGGCTTCACACGCGGGACGATCAGCGCGGGCTTGTCGAAGGACAGGATCTCGCAATAGGTGTTGTATCCACCCATGGCCACGACGCCCGTCGCACCGGCAATCAGCTCCTCCATGTGGTTGTCGAACTCGATGACCTCGATGTAGGGGATGCGGGAGCCTTTGGCGACCAGTTTGGAGCGCTCGGCGGCTGGCATATAGGGGCCAAGCACCACCAGTGCCTTTTGCTGCAGGGTCGGATCGGCTTCATACGCGTTCATCACGTCATGGATCAGGTCGGAGCCATCGCCGCCGCCACCTGTGGTGACCAGGATATAATTGTCCGAGCGGGCATTGATCGAAGTCTTGCTCGCGGAGACGCTCCGTTGCAGGAAGCCGACGAAATCCATCTTCCTGCGGACACTTGGCGGGACATCAAGGCCCACTAGCGGATCATAAAAGTCCGGCGGGCCATAGACCCAGATGGAATCGTAGTACTGGTCGATCTTCTGCATGATGCCGTTCCTCTTCCATTCGGCATCGAGCAGGTGTGGTGCATCCATGATCTCGCGTAGACCGAGCACCAGAACGGTGCCCTGCGCCTTCAGATAGGCAAGCGTTTCCTCCACTTCCCCCTTCAGACCCATCGGCTCTTTGTCCACGATGAAAATATCGGGTTGAAAGGTTTCGGCGGTATGGCGAATGCTCGATTCACGCATCTTCAGCGTTTCATGCAGATCGATGTGGCTCGCCATCGACGTGTATTCGCCGTTGCGAAGTTTGATCACGCTCGGAATCTTCACGAAATCGACGCGCGCCCGATAGTCGAACGCGCCAGCAATCGTTGCACCAGAGATGATCAGGATATTCAGTCCACGATAATCCTCGACCAGGGCATGGGCGATCGCGCGGCACCGTCGTAAATGACCGAGGCCGAACGTATCGTGACTGTACATGAGGATACGGGCATCCTCCAGGCGCCGTGCCATGGGCACTCCTTCTGCGCTTTCGTTCATACTAGCACCGCCGGTTTCCGCTGGGCCGTCAGAGGACAGAGCGGTGCTCCGCCGGGCTGGCCGCTATTTGTAGGGATCTGCCGCATCGCGCAAGCCGTCTCCCAGAAAGTTGAACGCCAAAATCACCAGAACGACCGGTATAATCGGAAAAAGCAACCACGGATAGAATGCGATGACGCTTACGCTCTTTGCCTCTGTCAGGAGAATGCCCCAGCTCGTGATGGGTGGGCGCAGGCCGAGTCCAAGGAAGCTCAGCGCAGTCTCGCCGAGAATCATGCCCGGGATCGATATCGTGGCCGACGCAATCAGGTGTGACATGAAGCCTGGCACGAGATGTCGTCCGATGATGCGCGGGGTGCTGGCGCCCATCAGTTGCGCGGCCTGAACATAGTCCTCTTCACGCAACGCCAGAAGCTTCGATCGAACCGCTCGCGCCAGTCCAGTCCAATCGATGATACCCAGAATGACCGTGATCCCGAAATAAATGACGATAGGACTCCACGTCACCGGCATGATTGCCGCGAGCGCCATCCAGAGGGGTAGGCTCGGCAGTGACTGCAGAACTTCGATCAGGCGCTGAACGACCAGATCGAAGATACCGCCCCAATAGCCCGCCAACCCCCCGATCACGATACCGAGGCAGAAGCTGATGGCGATACCAATCAGGCCGATTGTCAGCGATATGCGTGCGCCATACAGAATGCGGGAAAGCACGTCGCGCCCAAGCCTATCGGTGCCCAGCAGGAACATCTGGCCGCCGACCGCCGGGCAAACCAGGTGAAGATCGGAACTGACCAGTCCCCAGAAATTATAGGAATCGCCTCGGCAGAAAAACCGGATCGGTTGAACTTCATCCGGCTTGTCAGCGTAAATGCGATGCAGCGTGTCGAGATCCAGCGACATACTACGCCCATAGACAAAGGGTCCGACGAACCTGCCGTTGTCGAAAAAGTGGACCCGCTGCGGCGGCGAATGGATGAAGTCGACATTCTTGGTATGCAGCCCATAGGGCGCAATGAATTCGACGACAATAATCATGAGGTAAACGGCCAGCAGAAAGACGCCGGAGGCAAGCGCCAGCCGGTGCTGCTTGAACTTCCACCACATCAACTGCTTTTGCGAGGCAAGGTGGATGCGCGATTGCGCAGACGTCATCCCTTCCGTCGCCATCGGATCGAAGGGTGCGGTAGAGACATAATGCGGCATTGGCGCGCCGGGCGGTGGCAAGGGCGACATCTATTTGGTGCTCCTGCCTTGGAGGCGGATACGCGGATCGAGGAAGCCAAGCGCGATATCGGAGACAAGCACCCCGATCACGTTGAGGAAAGCGAGGAACATCAGAAATGAGCCTGCGAGATACATGTCCTGGCTCTGGAGGGCCTTGATGAGCATCGGGCCTGTCGTCTCGAGCGAAAGCACGATCGCAACGATTTCGGCACCCGAGATAATTGATGGCAGAATTGACCCGATATCCGCGACGAAGAAGTTGAGTGCCATCCGCAGCGGATATTTTACCAGCGCACGAAGCGGGTGAAGCCCTTTGGCCCGGGCGGTCACGACGTACTGTTTTTGCATCTCGTCGAGCAGGTTTGCCCGCAGTCTTCGGATCATACCTGCCGTTCCCGCGGTACCGACGATGATAACCGGAATCCAGAGATGCGAGAGGATCGAGCGCGCCTTTTCCCAACTCATCGGCTCGTTAAGGAACTTCTGGTCCATCAGGTGCCCGATCGAAACACCAAACCAGATGTTGGCGAAGTACATCAGAATCAGGGCCAGCATGAAGTTCGGGATGGCGATGCCGAGCAACCCCAGAAAGGTCAGCCCGTAATCTCCCCAGCTGTACTGGTGCGTTGCGGAATAAATGCCGATCGGAAACGCGATCAGCCATGTGAGCAGAATGGTGGAAAAGGAGACAAGGATGGTTAGCCAGAGCCTGTCACCGACGACCTCCGAGACCGGCAGCTGATATTCGAACGAGTAGCCGAAATCTCCATGCAGCATGCCACCGACCCAGAGGAAGTAGCGAACGATCTCGGGCTGGTCAAAACCATACTGCTTTCGAAGCTCTTCGATCTCCTGAAGGTTGGCACTTTCGCCCTGGGCGCGCAGTTCTGCGATCTGGCTCTCGAAGAAGTCGCCTGGCGGGAGCTCGATAATGGTGAAAACCAGCGCAGAGATGATGAACAGCGTCGGCACCATCGCTGCAATGCGCCAGAGAATGTATCTCAGCATTCCTCAGGCCTCCCTGAACCAGAAGGAATCCGGCATGTAGAGGCCGAGAAAAGAGGTAGGGTCGAAACCATAGAGAGCCTTATCCGGCACGTTCTGGAGCCTGGCGGATCTGAGGATCGGCTGCAGGGTGCTGTTGATGAGCCCGATCGAGAAGACCTGTTGCGTGTAGAGTGCCAGCATCTGATGCCAGATGACCTCGCGCTCCTCGAACCTTGCTGTCTCGCCCCACCGATTGAGGAGGTCGACCAATTGTTGCACTTCAGGCAGATCAGGGGCACTGCCCTCTTGCCCGGCGGAAAGATAGTGCATCCCCCAGAGCGGCCATTGCAGCTGATCGTCCAGCGTCGGAGCGAGCTGCCCCGGAGACATGTCCGCAGTTGCGACGCCGTTCTCGATGCCATACCAGATCGACATCATAATGGTGCCGCTCATTGCACGACTGCGAAAAATGTCGCGTTGCGAGGTGCGCGTATAAAGAGCCAGGCCGATCTCCCGCCAGTGGTCACGCACCAATTCCAGGACGTCGGTGTCGAGGTTGCTTTCGCCAGCCGTTTCGACGGTGATCTCGGCACGGCGACCGTCCGGCAACAATCGAATGCCGTCGTCGCCGCGGTTCGTCAGTCCGAGTTCGTCAAGCAGCTTGTTGGCCTGATCCGGATCGTGCGCAATGAATGCTTCAGCGTACTCTGGCCTGAAGAGGGGACTGTCGGGCAGGACTGTGTCAGCACTTGCCTTTCCCAGGCCGTAGAAGGCGACCATGTTGATCTCATGCCTGTTGATCGCCATCGACAGCGCACGGCGGAAGCTTGCTTCGCGGAAGAGCTTGCGCCAAACCTCATCGGCGCAATTGAGGTTCGGCAGCAGCGCCACGCGTGATCCGCGTATCTGCTTCCACAGATTCACCCTCACAGGAAAGCGCTTTTCCGCATCCTTGAGAAAAGTGTAGTCGTTGAAATCGACGCCGGTTGCCTGGAGATCGGACTCACCAGCGCCTGCCTTGGCGGCGATGATCGAGGACGAGCTGACATTCAGGATGAACTTGTCGACGTATGGCAGCTGCACTCCGTTCTCGTCGACCCGGTGGAAAAACGGGTTGCGCACGAACACGAACTGGTCGGCCGGCGGCGCAGTGGTATTGCGCCATGGATCGAGCGTCGGCAGGTCAGGATTTTCCGGACGGGATGCGCGTGACATCTTGATGTGCAGGTCCGCCCACTTCTTGACCCGGTTTTGTTTCATCAACGCAGAAAGTCGAAAATCGTCCTGATACTTCTTGTGGAACTGCTTGAGATAGTGCCCAGGTCCAAAGATCACCAGCGGCAGAGGACCGGCGAGCGCCGGCATGAACATCGGATTGGGTCGCGCCCAAGTGTAGCGGACCCTTAAATCATCAAGTACCTCGAATTTTGGTAGATCGCCATGCGGCCTCAGCTCAAGTGCTCCGCCGCCCGGTGTCAGATCCTTGTTCAGGATCACATCCTCCCACCAGTAGCGGAAATCGTCCACCGTGAAGGGCGCGCCATCAGACCAGCGGTGCCCTTCGCGCAGATGGAAAGTAAAGACCGTGTCATCCTTCGATTCAAAGCCAAGCAGAATGTCGGGCTGGAACATCAAATGCTTGTCGTAGCCGACCAGGCGCGAATAGCCGTAGACGGTCATATAGCGGATGTCTTTCTGGCTGCCGATGATGGTGCGCACGGTACCGCCATAGACGCCAGGCTGCCGTCCCATCTCCTTCATGTTGACGATACGCGGGTGGGTCGGGAGGCGATCCACCATGGGCGGGACGCGACCGGCACGCAGCCAATCCCTGAGAAATTCGGGCTCAATGTCACGATCCGCCGCAGCGTTGACCACAGAAGGCACTACTGCCGAACCGATAAGACCACCCAGAAACGTGCGCCGCGTTACCATGAGCGAAGCTCCTTTGCGTCTGCACCCTTGCGGGCTCGCACAAGATGGCCATTGCCGAGATCGGCGTAGTCGAGCTCGGAAGCATCGTCGTGCTCCGCCGTAAAGGTAATTCCCCAGTTCTGCTTGTCCGCGGCGCCATTCTTTCTCAGCGCCTCGAAATCGAGTGGCCGGCTCAAGTCGGGGAAGGGAACTGCCGCCAGCAGCGACTTCGTGTAGGGGTGCACGGGATCGCGCAGAATAATTTCGCGGGGTGCGATCTCAACGATGCGCCCCTTGCACATCACAGCAATCCGGTCGGCCATATAGTCCACGACAGCCAGATTGTGCGAAATGAACAGATAGGTCAGCCCGAGATCCTTCTGCAAATCCTTCAATAGGTTGAGGATCTGCGCCTGCACGGACACGTCGAGCGCCGACACGGGCTCATCGAGAATGATAAGCTTCGGGCCGAGAGCCAGCGCGCGCGCAATACCGATGCGCTGACGTTGTCCGCCAGAGAAGCTGTGCGGGTAGCGGTTGAGATAGCGCCGATCGAGACCGATGGCGCCCATCAGGGCTTCCACGCGTTGCTTGCGTTCGGCGCTGTCGCCACGGTCGTGGATCTCCAGCGGCTCACTGAGGATATTGCGTACCGTCATGCGCGGTGACAGCGAGGAAACGGGATCCTGGAAGACCATCTGGATCTTGGTGCGCAGCTCCTGCAGATCATCGCCGGTAACGGACAGAACGTCGATGACGTCCTTGCCGTCGTTGAAGATCACCGAGCCCCCGTCTGGCGTGACGGCGCGCATAAGTATCTTGCTGACAGTTGTCTTGCCGCAGCCGGATTCGCCGACGAGCCCCAGGCACTCTCCGCGGCGGATGTCAAAGCTCACATCATCGACGGCGCGAACGACGGCAGCCTCGCGCGTTCCAAAGAGACCGCGATTGCGCGTCTTGAACGCCTTGGAGAGGTTGTTGACGGAAAGAAGTACGTCCGGCCCTTCGGCCTTCACCTTCTTCTTGCCGATCAAAGACTCCAGGTTAACAGGTACGTCACGCAATGCCTTGAGGCGCTCACCGGGTTTCATGTCGAAATGCGGCACCGCTGCCATCAGTCCCTTCAGATAAGGGTGCTGCGGGTTACCGAAGATGGACTCGACTGGTCCAGCCTCCATGATCTCGCCATGATAGATCACCACCACTTCGTCTGCCATGTTGGCGACGACACCGAGATCGTGAGTTATCAGCAGCATTGCCATACCGAGCTTGTGCTGGAGGTCGCGCAGCAATTCCAGGATTTGCGCCTGGATCGTGACATCAAGAGCAGTGGTCGGCTCGTCGGCGATCAGGAGCGCAGGATTGCAGATCAGCGCCATCGCGATCATCGCGCGCTGCCGCATGCCGCCCGAGAGCTCGAAGGGGTACATGTCGAACGTCCGCTTCGGATTGGCAAAGCCCACGAGACCCAGCATTTCCTCGGTCTTCTCGCGCGCTTCCTGCTTGTCGGCTTCCGTGTGGATGAGGAGCGCTTCGCTGATCTGGTTTCCGACCGTGTGAAGAGGCGACAACGAGGTCATCGGCTCTTGAAAGATCGTCGCCATGCGCCGACCGCGCAGATCGCGCATCTCTGCACTGTCGCGAGAGTACTGGAGGATATCGGTTGTCTTGCCGTCCAGGGGATCGGTGAAGAGGATACGTCCCTCAGCCTTCGCTGGATTGGGGAGAATGCCCATTATGCTCTGGCTGATCACAGATTTGCCCGAGCCGGACTCCCCAACGAGCGCCGTGACCTTGCCTGGCAAAATACGAATGTTCGCGTTTTTTACGACGCGCAGGCGATCGCCGAAAACCGAGAAGGAGACGTCAAGATTCTCGATGCGCAACAGATCCGAGGCGGACGCCATACCAATGAAATTCCCCAGCTTTTATGTTCCCGTTAAGGCACACTACCGTACCGCAATCGGGGTGTCCAGTTGATGACAGACACGTAAAACCTGGCGCAATTCATAGGCTGAGCAAGACCAAAGGTCAGCTAGCAATCGTGTTGGTGCGCTCTTACTGGATGAAACTCTCCGTTGCTGGTCCTTTAGCCTGCTTGCGTGCATCGCGATGAAGCAGGATGACCTGCTCTGCTTCGGAAAGCCCGGTCGGCGCAACTTCACGGAACGTCTCTTCAACCTGCAAGGCCGGTGTCTGGACGTGCGGCCGCAAAACCGTGACCTTCTGGCGGATGCCGCGCAGCTTCTCTTCCCCAAGCGTGCGCCACTCGCCTCCGCAATAGCCCGCAAAGGCCTGGCTGGCCACAACCTCACTGGAATACTTCTTCGTCAA
Source organism: Rhizobium cauense (assembly GCF_019511525.1). Lineage (GTDB taxonomy): Bacteria > Pseudomonadota > Alphaproteobacteria > Rhizobiales > Rhizobiaceae > Rhizobium > Rhizobium cauense. The sequence goes on from NZ_JAEUAT010000003.1 coordinate 77,670, forward strand.
TGCCTGCAGGCGCTGGACCTCATTCACGGCAGACCCGAACGCCGAAAAAGTCAGTCGGTCCTTCAGGCCGACGTTGCCGAACATCACGTTTCCGACATGCAGGCCGATGCCGTAGGAAACCCTGCTCAGACCGGCGTCCATCCGTTCCTTGTTGAGTTCGGCTACGCGCGCCTGCGCCTGATGGACGGCAGAAAGCGCCGCCTGACAGGCAATCTTCGATGGATCCTTGTGGCGACCGCATGGATAGACAGCCAGAAACCCGTCGCCGAGGAAGCTCAAGATCTCACCGCCATTGCGGTTGAAGGGTGCCGCGATCGCGTCGAAGAACTGGTTGAGCGTGTCGATATAGGCCTGTCGGCCCTCCTTCTCGGCATACATGGTCGACTGGCGCATATCCCCCATCACAAGCGCCGCACGGATCGTTTCTCCGTCGCCTCGACGGATCTGGCCGTTCAGCACCCGCTTACCCGCGTCGCCGCCGAGGTAGGTGGTGAGCATGTTGTTGGCGAGCTTGCCGAGAACCGCCATCTTGGCGGCAACGGCAAGATGGTTCTGCATGCGCAGCAACGCATCGATCATGTCGTCGGAGAAGCCGGCATGGCTATCAGTCGACCATGATCCCATCATACCTTGGACGGAACCATCACCGAAAGGCTGGACGAAGGCCAGATAGTCCGTGATGCGTTCCTCGCGCAGATCAACAAAGACGGGAAACTCGGCTGGACCATCAGTGGCAATCCGGCGGCGGATGTGCTGCAGGTTATTGTCAAGCAGGTAGTAGTAGGGGCTCTGCAAAAAGCGATCCGGCTTCTGCCCTGCTGCATGCCGATATCCTTCAATCGTGACGCCGCTTGCGCGCCTCCACGTGAAGCTCAGCGCGTCGTAGAGCGGATGCAGCATGGAAAACGTCAGATGCACGCGTACGATCGGCAAGCCTGCAGCCGCAATGCGTTCGCAAAATCCGCGAATGATATTTTCGAGGTCATCCCCCGCCAGGGAGGAATTCGTCAGCCATTCGGCGACCCGATCCAACAAAATAGATGAGACGCTGGATTCCATCGTGCCCATTCTTGGTAGTATCCTCATAAGGCACGTCCATTCCCGAAAAGCGTCGGCAACCCTGCCTGCAGCAAAGCCATGCGCAGGGCGGGGAGGAGGATGGACGAGCGGTATTATTGTGTCAACGATCTGCCGGGAGCCCGGCAGCGGCACCTGTCAAACCCTTGATATAGTGGGCAGGATAGGCAGTCCTTTCTCGCGGTTCGTTATTCGAGGTAAATAGGGATCGGACAAACCTCAAACAATGGCATTTGGACATTTTCCGACTCCACGTCGACATCTCTTCGGGCGGCCGCGCCTTTTTGGTCACACTGGCTTCAGGTACCAGGAGATCGGGGCACACCCTTGAAGCGAGTTTCACGACCGCGTCAGCGCGCCGCGAGGTGCGGGCGGGTTTCAATTGCCCCCTACTTCCATTAGATCAGGGTACCGTTCAGCACTCAGATGAGACCTGCCTTGGCCAGTTCCTCCGCCTACGACATCCTTTCAAGCAAGATCGAAACCCGCAGCGCCCGAGCCGGCGTCATAGGGCTTGGCTATGTCGGTTTACCGCTAGCAATCGCGATTGCCCGCAGCGGCTTTGCCGTTACCGGCTTCGACATCGATGCCAAGAAGATCGTGGCCCTTGAGGCGAAGCATTCCTATATCGATTCTGTCGCGAACGACGATCTTGTTGCAGAGATAGACGCACGGCGATTCTCCGCCACCACGGATTTTGCTGGATTGGCGGCTTGCGACGTCATCGTCATCTGTGTTCCGACACCGCTGACCAAGCACCGCGACCCGGACCTCTCGTTCGTTGAGGCAACGTCGCGCTCGATTGCCGAACACCTGAGAGCCGGCCAGCTTGTGGTCCTGGAATCGACGACGTACCCGGGCACGACCGACGATGTCGTCAAGGTGATCCTGGAAAAAACAGGTCTGCAATCAGGCGAAGATTTCTTCATCGGCTTCTCGCCAGAGCGTGAAGATCCCGGGAACCAGCACTACCACACTGCGACCATTCCGAAGGTCGTCGCCGGTGACGGCCAGCAGGCGCTGGCCCTGATGAAGAGCTTTTATGGCGCGGCGGTAAAGACCGTCGTTCCGGTGTCGTCCAATGCGACGGCGGAGGCTGTCAAGCTCACGGAAAACATCTTCCGCTCCGTCAACATCGCGCTCGTCAACGAGCTCAAGACCGTCTACGCGGCCATGGGGATCGATGTCTGGGAGGTGATCGAGGCGGCCAAGACGAAGCCCTTCGGCTACATGCCTTTCTATCCTGGTCCGGGGCTCGGTGGGCACTGCATCCCGATTGACCCATTCTACCTTACCTGGAAGTCGCGCGAGTACGAATTGCCCACACGCTTCATCGAGCTCGCCGGCGAGATCAACTCGGCCATGCCACGCTATGTCGTCGGCAAGCTAGCCGAGGCGCTGGATATGCGCGCCGGCAAGGCTCTCAGTCGCTCGCGTGTTCTGGTTCTTGGTCTGGCCTACAAGAAGAACGTTGCCGACATCAGGGAGAGCCCATCATTGCGCCTGATGGAGATCATCGAGGAGCGAGGCGGCAGGGCCGACTATCACGATCCGCATGTCGACGAGATCCCCCCGACGCGCGAATATCAGCACCTGAAGGGGCGAAAGTCGGTGAACCTCACACGCGGGGCCCTTCAGTCCTACGACGCGGTTCTTGTCGCAACCGATCACGATCGGCTCGACTATGCGGCCATCGCAGATGTTGCGCCGCTGATAATCGACACCCGCAACGTATTCGCTCGACTCGGGTTGTCCGCCGATCACATCGTCAAGGCTTGATCTCCACGCCTGACAACTGCTTTCCCGTAATCTGACTGGCGGCGACGGCGTAGCCGCCGCTGGCGCCGTCGATGAAGTGCACGTGATCGCGCGACATCGGCGTTGGAACAAAGCAGGTCATCAAGGCAGAACCTTGCCGGTGCAAGCCATAGCGAGCGATGCCTTGGGCCTTTGCCTCTTCAAGGAGCGCCTGAATACGACGGAGGTGGTCCGCGTCGACATCGATCGTCATCTTGAGGCCATCGTCGAACTTGCGGAAATCCGAATTGCCCGACACATCCTGAGTGTAACGCCTGGCATCGAAACGGCCAAACTTGGCACCCAGCTTGTGAAGGACAACCACCAGGGCGAGTTGTAGCAGGATGAACAGCTTCTGTTTCAATCGCTTTCCAGGTGGCGCTATCGCTCGCGCCTCGCGATCGACGCCCTTCATCGAGAAAGCAAACTCGGGACCGTCAGGCGGAACAGGGTGGCCGCCACGACGCTGTTCGGAAGATATTGCGACGATGTCCATGACGAGCTTTCGAAACTCCGGGCTGGGGCGACCGCCTTCAGCCGGGACCGCGATAATCGAGACGATCTCGCCGTTGTGCGCGGCAATCGGGCTCCAGCGGCATGACAAACCGGTGAGATCCGGCCGCGTGCCTTGTGGCGCGGGCGAAACACCATAGCGCCCGTTCTTCATCTGGCGCTCGGCCCAGCTTGCTCCGCCCCCGGCAAACATAGCATAGGTCACAAAGGGGCTGGCTGCGTGACGGGCAACGCGAACATCCAGACCCTCCTTGCGAATGTCGGTCATCGGCACGACAGCAATACGCAGAGTGAGGCCTATTTCCTCCTCAACCCAGCACTGCGCCGCTGCCAATGCGCTGCGCGCGACATCCTCCAAGTTCCCGGGTAATGCGACGACCGCACCATCGCCGCCGAATACGAACGGATAGTCACCCTTGTCTACTGCATTCAAAATTGCAGAAATGACGCTGACGCCCGCCATGTTCACATCCTTGTACCGGCCAGCGGCGATCGCCTGCGTCGAGCCAACTATGTCGGCGAGCGCCAAAAACCAGCCCTCAGGCAGCGGACGGTAGTTGCTTGTATCCGTCACCTTCTCGAAGTCGGTGAAAACGGGCACGTCAGCAAAGAATCTTTCATTCAAAACGTCGTTCATGTCTAAAGCCTAGCACACACCCATGCTGTGATCGCAACGCCATTTTGTATCTACGGTAATCGACTTCTTGCAGTTTCATGTGCTAGCACCGCTGTCGAAAAACTATTGAATGGACAAGACCATAGATGAGCCGTTTGGACAGCTTCATTCGCCGTTTGACGGCCCAGCGCGATATCCTCAACGCAATCGTCGACCTCGTGAACGGAACTGAAGGTCCGGTGCTGGAGTTCGGGCTGGGCAACGGCCGTACGTATGATCACCTGCGCGAGCAATTTCCGGATCGCCGCATTATCGCCTTTGACCGCGAGGTTCGCTCCTATTCGTCCTCGACGCCGCCTTCAGACGACATGGTAACCGGGGACATCCGCGAATCCGGTCAGGCATTCGTCGGCATCGGGGCGGCGCTCGCACACGCCGATATCGGTACCGGGCACGACGACATCGACGCAATCACACTGACGTGGCTGCCGCAGCTCATGGTCGGGGTGCTGACAAAAGACGGCATCGCCGTAAGCGGCCTGCCGCTCGATCGCCCGGAGCTCGAACCGCTGCCCTTGCCAACAGGCGTCAAGGAAGGCCGTTATTATCTTTATCGGCGCAGGTGATCAGGGAAGAAAGAGCACGTCGTATTGCGCGACGCTGCCCGGCAGGTCGACAACCTTCATCTCCTGCTCTTCCTCTTCGAAGAAGACCAGGCAATTTTCGTAAAAGCCCGCCAATGCTTTTATGAACTGACGCGTCTGCTCAGGTCCGTAAAAAAGCGGCGTAAACTCCATGTAGAGCGGCACCCGTTTGGATAGGAGCGGGACCATGGAGCGACAGGCAACCGGCTCATAGCCTTCGATATCCATCCAGACGAGGCCTATGTCGGCCGGGTCGATTGAAAGCTCCTCCAATATCTGCGTTACCGGCTTGACCGGCACACTGGTTTTCTTGTCACCGGCACTCTTTCGGAACGCACTGCTTTTTCCGTGATTGCTGGCGTTCATGAAGAAGTCGATCTCGCCAGCCGTATCGCCGGCGGCACAATTGACCAATGCTACAATTCCCTCCAGTCCGTTCTGGCGGATATTGGTCTGAAGCAGCGGGAAGTTGCGCGGGTCGGGCTCGACGCTGACAATGCGGGCATATGCGCCACTCAGCGCAAAGTAGACGGTCTGCGTTCCGATATTGCCACCGATCTCCAGAAGATAGCCTTGGCTGCGCATCAGGCCACGCTCGCGCAGGACGGCGATCAGGCGGTCGACATGGTCGCGCTCGAAATGTCCCTTGCGAAAGACTTTGCGTCCAATGTAGTCCGATGGAGAGAAGGTCATCAGGTGATCGCCCGCATCAACTGTCATCGAGACGACCCGTGGCCCGATATTTTCGATCAGGAGGCGCCGGCCGGTGCGGGTATTGAACAGCCTGATCGCAATCGCATTGCGAGCCTTGCGCAGCCGTTTCCTCCAGAATTTTGTCTGAACCCAGCCGCGGTCCGTCATCCATCTTTTCCTTTCAGCAGTTCGCCGGCTTTGTCACTCGGAATGACGTAGACTTTCAAGGGCAAGGCGCGCCCGCGCACACTGATTTCACGGCTCTCGACACCTGCCGTGTCCGCTCCGGACAGGACTGCGACAGACTCTGAAATTACAATGGCCGCATCGAATTCCTTGGCCGCCGTCTCCAGCCGGCTTGCCACGTTGACTGTATCGCCGATCGCCGTCACGCTGCGCACGCGGCCATAGCCAAGAGTTCCAACGACCGCGGGACCGGTATGAACTCCGACAGCGATGTGAAGCGGCCGAGATAGCTCGTCGGCAAGCTCGGCACCCAGCTTCTCGATGTCACGCACGATCATCGCAGCCGCCGTGATCGCCTGTCGACACGCCTCCTCGGGCGAATTGCCGATACCAAAAAGCGCCATCGCGCCGTCGCCTATGAATTTGTCAATTCGCCCGCCGGCTTTCTCGACGGCATTGCCAACAAGCGCAAAATAGCGATTGAGCAGGAACACGATGTCGAAGGGCAGACGCGTCTCCGTCAGGGACGTGAAGTGGCGGATGTCGCAAAAGAGGACGGTGATTTCGCGCTCCCGTCCAGGGCTGGTCTCCTGCGTATTGGGCGGGAGCGTGGTCTCTGTCGCCGCGACCAGCAGCGGTACGACGGTCAGATCATGTGTTGGCCGCAACTGGCAGGCAAGGCGCACATCAGGGGCGGCCTTGATCCGCCGCAACGTTGATTGCTCGAGCTTGTCGGGCGCCGGCAGGTCGTCATAGCGGCTCAGAATCTGAACCCGGCAGGTCGAACATTGCCCCTTGCCGCCACAGACCGAATAGTGCGGGAGGCCGCCCAATCGGCTCGCTTCGAGAACCGTAAAACCACGCGGTACCTTGATTGCTTCGCCACCCGGATAACGCACGGTGACCTGATCGACACGCTCCCTCCAGCGACGCCAGGTTCGGGCTGCAATGACAAGGAGCAAGGCACCGGAAAACGACCCGTACAACCCGACGCGAATCAAAGCGATCTGGCGCTGGGCTTCCGGATTGGAATAGTATCGGATGTTGAGATTTTCCTGATAGCGATCGGTGTTCACCATGCCTTCATAGGCAGGCTCGGCAATCGTCCTTCCCATCTCGATGAAGCCGAGGATCCCAAGCACCGGCAGCAGAATTGCTACTGCCAGAAGCAGGGCGGCGACGCTGTCGTACCACGGCCTGTAGCGCAGCCAGAAATGCAGGCCGATACAGCCATGGATCCAGACAGCAAGGAGCGCCACGATCTGTCGCCATCCACTGCCAGGCGAAGTGATCCAGAGGAGACGAACGATTGTCTCGTAGTCGTCACGGTAGTGGAAGAGCGTATGGGCGATGCGGGTGCCAATGACGTGATCCATTAGCAGTAGTGGAATGGAGATCCCGAGCACAATTTGGGCCAACTCGCCCGCCGGCATTACCAGGCTGCGACGCACATATACTGCCCTTAGAACGAGCGTAACGTGAACGAAGACGGCACCATAGAAAACCGTTGTTCCCAGCGGGTTGCGCCAGATCGCCAGGAAAACCCTTCGCCCGTCGTCGGCAACCGAGACGGAGATCAGCCCCAGTGCGTGGTTGGAAAGGTGAAGAAGCACGAACAGAAACATGACCAGCCCGGAGCCGAGCCGGGCCCTTCTGATCGAGCGCTCTGAAAAAATACCGGTGGCAGCAACCGTCGCCATTCATTCCCGTTCTTGAATACCAAATGACAAATACAATAGAGATAACGGAATTGACGTGGAATTGCCGCCACCCTGATTGCAATCGCCTTTCACATGTTTGTCAGCAAAGGAAGCCAACAATAGCTGAATTTCTCGTGGCAGACCCCTACATCGATTGCAAACAGTGTGTCTTGGTGGACATGCCATAATGCGGGTTGCATTCTACGCGCCGTTGAAGTCTCCAAACCATCCGGTTCCTTCTGGCGATCGCCTGATGGCCCGTCTGCTTATGCGCGCTCTTGAGCTGTCCGGACATGCAGTCGAGATCGTCTCGGAATTCCGCAGTTTTGCCCCTACATCCGAAGATGCAATCGCCAGGCAGGTCGCCGGCGAGGCGGAGTTGCAGCGCCTTCGCAACGACTGGTCAGCAAGGCCGGCGCCCGATCTGTGGTTCTGCTACCATCCCTACTATAAATCGCCCGATCTTTTCGGACCGACGCTTAGTCGAGAATTCGGCATTCCATACGTAACTGCCGAGGCATCCTACTCGGCAAAACGGGATGCAACCGATTGGGCGCCGCTGCAGCACCTGGTCGTGGATAGCATCCGCGACGCCGCCGTAAACATCACCTTCACCGAGCGCGACCGCTCCGGCCTGTTGAAGCCCCTTCCCCAAGGGCGCTTCGCGATGCTGAAACCCTTCATCGATACCGGCCCTTTTGAAGGGGCGTTCACTCCGGCAAGGCCGCAACGCCTGATCGCGGTCGCAATGATGCGTAGCGGTGACAAGATGCAAAGTTACGCGATGCTCGCCGAAGCGCTACGGCTTCTCGAGGATCGCACGTGGACGCTGGCGATTGTCGGGGATGGTCCGATGAGGGCCGATGTGCAGCGCCTTTTCGGCGTGTTCGGCGAAGATCGTATCGAATGGCTCGGCGAGCTTGGCGCTGGCGATATCGCCGATGCGTTCCGTCACTCCGGCGTCTATGTGTGGCCAGGATGTGGAGAAGCCTACGGGCTCGCCTATCTGGAGGCCCAGGCTGCGGGGCTGCCGGTCGTCGCTCAACGGACCGCAGGCGTTCCCGAGGTGGTTGTCGACGGTGTAACAGGCATTCTGACGCCAGACAGAGACAAGACTGCTTTCGCCGCGGCCGTCGCAGGGTTGCTTGACAACCCCGCCCGGCGCACGACGATGGGTATCAGCGCACGGCGTTTTGTTCTGGATGAAAGGTCACTCTCCGTCGCGGCAAAGGCACTTGACGGCATCCTGCAGACTTACGTGAGACAAAAAGCATGACAGAGGATGAGATCTTTGCGCCGCTTCGACAGGAACTTGACCGCTGGCGGGCGGCAGGTCGCCAGGCACGGTTGTGGCTGCGCGACGATGACGCAATCGAGCCGACTGATGCTCTCGATCGTCTGCTGGACGTCACCCGAGAGGCTTCCGTTCCATTAACGCTTGCCGTCATTCCGGCCTTTACCGGAGATGCACTGGTCGTGCGGCTTTCGCCTGAGCAGCACGTCCTCGTCACCGTGCATGGCTGGTCTCACGCAAATTACGCCGACGCTGATGAAAAGAAGCAGGAGCTCGGCCGCCACCGACCTGCGGGCGTCGTCCTCGACGAATTGAGCAACGGCCTCGCCACGCTTCGTGCCCTTTTCGGCGATCGGCTCGTTCCGATGCTGGTGCCACCTTGGAACAGGATAAGCGGGGATCTCATCCCGCAGCTCGGGGCAAGGGGCTTTGAGGTCCTGTCCGTGTTTGGCAGGGCCACGGTCCGGGGCCCCATCCGCCTCCTGAACACGCATGTCGATATTGTCAATGCACGCGGACAACGAGGCAACCGGCCACATGCGGATCTCGTCGCAGAGCTGACCGGCGAGCTGCAGGCGCGCTTTGCACAGGATGATGAGCCGATTGGCGTACTGACCCACCACCTGGTTCATGGTGCTGCGGAGTGGGCATTCCTGGCCCAGCTGTTCAAAGAGACCGGAAACCATCCGGGTGCTGTCTGGATGTCGGCGCGCGATCTGCTCGGCTAGATCTCGACGACCTGATTGTCCCGTGCGGCGAATGCCCGCGGGAATTCAGCCTGGGCATCTTGTTCCATTCGCTCCAGCTGGGTGTCCGTTCGCGAGGGCGCATGGTGGAACAGGGCAAACTGCTTCGCACCCGCCATCTTGGCAAGTTCAACGCCGTGTTGCCAGGTGGAGTGGCCAAAGCCCTTGAACCGCTGCATCTCGTCTTCGTTGTAGGTGCAGTCGTAGACGGCGAGATCGGCGTCCTTCATCATGTCGAGCGCGACCGGATCGTAAACACCCGGGATATGCTCGATGTCGTAAATCAGGGCGACCGAACGACCCTGCCATTCCACACGATATCCGATCGCGCCGCCGGGATGGTTCAGCATGAACGTCTTGATCTTGACGCCCGGCCGCGGCTCCAGGGTCTGGCCGGCATGGAAGTCGCGAAAGCTCATCGTCGCCTGACAGATGTCGGTTTTGACCGGGAACCATGGCGGGCTGATGAACTGCTCGATCATCTCGCGTGTGCTCATCTTGCCGTCGAGATGACCGGACCAGATCGTAAGGTCGATGGTGGGGTAGTAGATCGCCTTGAAGAAGGGAAGGCCTATGATGTGGTCGTAGTGGCAGTGGCTGAAGAACAGGTCGACATCCCGCACATCCTCATTGAGCATGGCAAGGCCTGCTTCGCGTACGCCCGATCCGGCGTCGAAGATCATCCGGTGTTCACCGCAGCGTATTTCGATGCACGAGGTGTTGCCGCCATAGCGATCGAATTCTGGGCCTGAGACCGGGATGCTGCCGCGAACGCCCCAAAACTTTACCTGAAACAGATCTTTACTCATCGCGTCTTCAAAATCGGCCAACCTCACAAGGCTATCGTAATCATACTTTGATTAGCAAGCGAAGCCTTCATTTCCATTGCTGGCCCGGATCCTTGGTACCGTTTCTACCAGCTACAAGCAGAATGGTAGGATATTCCTAAGCAATCAGTTTACCTACTCGCACGCAACTGCTTATGGTTTGCATTCGGTAAACGAGCCCCTGATCCACGGGGGCAAACGTTCAACTTGTCTAATAGATGGTTTCTCGCTTGAGGAAATGCAATCGTCGGCGCTTCCGACGATAGTATGAGGCATGCGCGTGTCAAAAGGCATCGCTTGCGAAAGTGTTGCTTGCACCGCTCCGGCAGCGCTAATGCAAGCCGCCAACTCCCAGCAGACGCTCGACGGCATCCTGATCGTCCGAGAGCGCCTTGGGGGTACCGGCCCAGGCAAGACGGCCGCGTTCAAGAACGATCACTTGGTCGGCAAAATCGAGCGCACTTTGAATGCGTTGCTCGACAAGAAGAATCGTCATGTCGCCGGTCTTTGCAAGGTCTGCGAAAGCGGCCATCAGTTCCTCGCATATAACCGGAGCCAAACCCTCTAGCGGCTCGTCAAGCAGGAGCACGGAGGGGCGACCGAGGATTGTGCGTGCCGTCGACAGCATCTGCTGCTCGCCACCCGACAGCTGGTTGCCAAGATTGCGACGGCGCTCCTTCAGGCGTGGGAACATTCCGTAGGCTTCCTCAAGCGCGCTCTTCGGGCGGCTCTTCAGCCCAACGAAGAGGTTCTCTTCCACCGTCAATGTAGGGAAAATACAGCGCGCCTGCGGCACGTAACCCAATCCCTTGTGAGCGCGCGCCGCACTCGGCATCGCGGTTACATCCGCCGCACCGATGCGTATCGTGCCGTCATATCGTTTGGTCTGTCCGGCAAGCGTAGCAAGGAGCGTGGTCTTGCCCATGCCGTTGCGGCCAAGGACGGCGAGACGCGCCCCGGCTGGCGCGGAGAAGGACACGCCTTCCAGCACGCGCGTCGGTCCGTAGCCGGCGGACAGATTCTCGACCTCAAGCGGCGTGGCTGGCATTTGCATAGCTCCCGAGATAGGCCTCGCGAACGCGGGCATCCTTGGTGACATCGGCTGGCGATCCGTCGAAGATGATGGCGCCTGCAGCGAGAACGACGACCCGTTTGGCAAAACGGAAGACAAGATCCATGTCGTGCTCGATCATCAAGACGGCGAGATCGGCAGGCAGGTCGGCAAGCGCTTGCTCGATACGGCCGGTGTCGCTCTGGGGAACGCCGGCGGCCGGCTCATCGAGCAACAGCACTTTTGGCCGGAGCGCCACCGCAACGGCTATTTCCAGCAGACGCTGCTGGCCATAGGCGATCTCGTTAACCCTGCGATGCATGAGATGGCTGATTCCAAGCGTGCCAAGCAGATCGCTCACCTCGCCCATCACCTCGGGCATAGCCAGAAAATTTCCGAACATGCGGCCCGTGCGTCCCTGACGCTGTAGGATGGCAAGGGCCACATGCTCGGCCGGCGTCATCTCGAGGAAGAGCCGGGTAACCTGGAAGGAGCGCACAAGTCCGCGCTTGACGCGGCCATTGGCACCCACCTTGGTAACCGTTTCGCCCGCAAGGCGGACGTCACCGGAGTCGGGCTGCAGATTGCCCGTCACCAAATTGACGAAGGTCGTCTTGCCCGCACCGTTCGGGCCAATCAACGCCACCCGGTCGCCGGGCGCCATGGACAAAGAAACGTCATTGGTGACCGCAAGACCGCCAAAGGATTTCTTCAGATTGGTGACTTCGAAGACGGCGCTCATCGTCCAGCCTCCCTCTTGCGGTTCACATACGCTGCCGCCGAGCCATAAAGCCCCTTCGGCGCAAACAGGACGACTGCGATCAGGAGAGCACCCACCATCGTCAGCCAGTGGAACGGATTTGCTGCAGATACATAGTCTTCGAACAGCATGAAGATGACCGTGCCGGACAGTGCGCCAAAGAGCGAACCAGTACCTCCGAGAACCAGCATCACGAGTGATTCCGCCGAGAGCGTGAAGGAGAGGCTGTCGAGGCCGACGACCTGGGTGGTGATGGCGTTCAATGCACCGCCAACACCTGCTACCGCACCCGAAATCACATACATCTTCATCAGCGCCGCCTTTGGTGACGCGCCGAGCGCGCGCACCCGCAGCGGATCTTCCTTGATGCCGCGACACAGCATGCCGAAGGGCGAGCGGACAAGCAGACGCAACAGCACGAAGACGATGAGCAGGAGGACGATCGCAAAGACGTAGGCCGTGTGGCCATAGAGATCGAATTCAAAATAGCCAAAGATCGGATCTGTCGAAATTCCAGACAGTCCATCGCTGCCGCCTGTCCAACTGGATGCCTTGTTTGCAAACTCATGGAAGAGGTGGATGAGTGCAATCGATAGCACGAGCTGCGGCAACCCGTGGCCGCGCAGGATGACTGCTCCGCTGACCAGACCGGCAATGGCGCCGCCAACAATGCCTGCCAACGTCATCAGCAATGGATCGTTGATGCCGTAGTGAGCCGAGAGGATGCCGGCAGCATACGCGCCCGAGCCGAAGAGCGCCGCGTGGCCAAGCGTCGCCACCCCGCAATAGCCGGTGACGAGATCGAGGGCCAGGACAAGCAGAGCAACGGCGACAATGCGGGTGAGCAGGGCAAGATTGTCGGGAAACACGAGGTAGCCGATGACGGCAACCATCGCTATGGCGACAACGCCTGCCACATCGCGGCCCAGTGAGCGACGCTTGCGGGCGGATGTGGACACTGCTGTTTCGGTATTCATGACAAGAGCCATTCTATTTCGCCCTTCCCGCAAGGCCGCGCGGGAAGATGCAGATGATGGCAATGACCGCGAGGTAGAAGAAGAATTCGCCGAATTCCGGCATGAGGTAGCGACCCGTAGTATCAATGCCTCCAAGCACGAGACAGGCGATGAGTGCGCCGGGGATCGATCCTGCGCCGCCGACAGAGACAACCACGAGGAAGGTCACCATGTAGCGCAGCGCGTAATAAGGTTCGACGGGAAGCAGCTCAGCGCCGACCACACCGCCGAAGGCAGCAAGCCCGACGGCAACAGCAAAACTCAGCGCATAGATGATCTCTGTACGCACACCAAGTGCTGCCGCCATCGCGGCATTGTCGACCGAAGCGCGCAGTTTCACGCCGAAACTTGTCCTCTCGATCGCATACCAGAGGCCACCTGCGACGGCCAGGCCGCAGAGGATCGCGAAGAGCCTATGTACCGAGATCGTGCGGAAGCCGAGGTTGACGGAACCCTGAAGCTCGCTCGGCAAGGGAACGGTCTTCAGTGTCGGGCCGAACACGTAGTTGGCAATACCAATGATGCAAAAGGTGATGCCGATGGTCATCAGCACCTGCGTCAACTCCGGTGCGCCATAGATACGCCGATAGAGAAACCGCTCGATCGGTATTGCGATGATGACCGTGCCGACGACTGCCGCTATGACGGCAAGACCATAGCCGAGGCCAAGATCGCGCGCTGCATAAGAGGCGATATATCCACCGATCATGGCAAATGCGCCATGTGCCAGATTGACGACGCGCATCAGACCCATGGTGACGGAGAGCCCGATCGAGATGACGAACAGCACCATGCCATAGGCAAGCGCGTCGACGGCTATGCTGAGGACTGTTTGCATGAAGCAATTCCGATGCTGTTGGAGCGGGCCCGCAGTGACGGATTCGAGCTGGGCCCGCTTGCAATATCAGAGGATGGATAGGCCGTTACTTCGCAGCAGCAAGGCCAGGATCACCCTGGTTTTCGAAGGTCTGGACTTCCTTGTTGTAGTAGGTGCCGTCGTCGGCCTTGGTCACCTCGCGCAGATAGATGTTCTGCGTAATGTGGCGGCTCTCGGGATCAATGGAGACCGGACCACGCGGGCTGACCCAAGAGAGACCCTTTACGGCATCGACTGCCTTGGCGGCATCCTGGCTTCCGCCCGTCGCTTCGATCATCTTATAGATGATATGCATACCGTCGTAGGCCCCGACTGCCGGGAACGACAGTTCGGCCTTGTTGCCAATGGCCTTGGTCGCAGCTTCGACGAATGTCTTGTTCTCAGGCGAGTCGTGCGAGACCGCATAATGGAATGTCGTCTGGATCCCAAGCGCCGCATCGCCGAGCGCTGGCAGGTCGGATTCCTGGGTGAAGTCGCCGGGGCCATAGAACTTGATCCCGGCGTCCTTCAGACCGTTTTCCTTGTAAGCCTTGACGAAGCCGAGCGTGGTTGGACCGGACGGCAGAAAGGCAAAAACGCCTTGTGCGCCAGAATCCTTGATGCGCTGCATGATCGGGCTGAAGTCGTTGGTCGAGAGCGGCATTCTAATCGCTTCGACGATCTGCCCGCCCTCCTTCTCGAAGGCTGCCTTGAAGGCATTCTCAGCATCAACGCCCGGACCATAATCACTGACGACGGAGATCACTTTGCTGACGCCGGCGTCATGCGCAACCTTGGCGATCGGGGTCGAGGTCTGCCACGTGGTGAACGATGCGCGCACGACCAGCGGGCTCTTGGTGACAATCGCCGAGGTGGCGGCGTTCATGATCACAAGTGGCGTATTCGCCTGCTTCAGGATCGGCGTCACTGCCATTGCGTCAGGCGTGAAATAGAAGCCAGCAAGGTACTGTACCTTTTCCTTGACGACCAGTTCCTGTGCCAGCGCCTTGGACTGAGCCGGATCGGCCGCCGGAAGGTCGCGATAGATTACCTCGACGGTGTTGTCGCCGACCTTGTTGCCATTGATCGCCATATACGCGTCAATGCCAGCTTTGAAGTTCTTGCCCTGCAGGGCAAAAGGACCCGAGAACGGCCCGACGACGCCGACTTTGATAGTCTCGGCATAGGCCGCTGTGCTCATGACGATTGCCGCAACGGCGGCCAGGACAAACCGTTTCATAAATCCTCCCAATGACGATGGCGCACTCCTACGCCGGATTAGCCCAGAGCTAAACTCTGCAGATAGTGTCTCATTCAAAACGGTAATGTAAAATGAAATAAAAGGCGAAAATCATAAATTGACGGTTATGAATTACGACCTATTCGCCTGATATTGCTGACCAGTTCGATCGTCAGACGCAGTGAGGCAGCGGTTGCCATAACCATTTGCGGCAGAACGAGCCATTCCAAAGCCCAGGCTGCACCGGATCGCTCCTGCTCATGCACGAGAGACTGGTGAATGGCCGAGAGCTGGGTGGCGTTGAAGCGCGCAAGAGCAACAAGTGTCTCTGCCGCGACCGGGTTCTGCTTGTGCGCCATTGCCGACGAGCCACCACCGCCAGCAAGCTCAATTTCGTCGCCCGCCTGTGCGAGCAGCGCGACATCCTGGCCAAATTTGCCGAGGCTGCCGGTCACAAGGGAAAGCAGATTGGCAAGATCGGCGATCAGCCCGCGCTGGCTTTGCCACTGCGGCTGGTCTGTCAGACCAAGCTCCTGGGCAAGTGTTGCGCGGACGGATGGCGCAAGATCTCCGAGCTTGTCCAAAGTACCGGCGGCTCCACCAAATTGCAGTGGAAACCGCTGCTCCGTCAGCCTGTCGCGATAGGCCTCGAGTGGCGCGCGCCAGGCACGGATGCGGTCTGACGCGGTAATCGCGATGGCTGCCTGCATGCGCGTGCGCCCCATCAGCGCCGCCTTCCCAAACCGCTCATCAAGATCGCTTAGTGCCTGCACGATGTACGAAAGCCGGGTCGAAAACAGGAAGGCAACAGCCTTCAGTCGCACCATCAGACTGGTGTCGATGACATCCTGGCTTGTCGCACCGAGGTGGACCGAGCCCGCTGCCGGGCCGCCTACCGCCTTGCGAAGCTGCTTGACCAGATCGGCCACGACAACGCCATCGCGGGCCGTCGCGGCCCGCAACGAGGAAACATCGGGATTGAACGCGACACAGACAGCCTCGATATGGCGGGCCGCATCGTGCGGGATCAGGCCATGGAGTGCTTCGGCCCTGGCGAGCGCCGCTTCGAAGGCGAGCATGGCGCGAATGTCAGCCTTTGCCGAGAAATACGTAGCCGTTTCATCGTCGCCGAAAAGACCGGAGAGGAACGGGTGATCAAAGGGTGAAATGGTCATCAGCGCCTCGCTTGCGTTCCCTGACATGTGCGCCGGGAACCGCCGCCTTGCAAGGTCCGGTCCTCCTGGCCGGTTAAATATCCAGAAACACTGTCTCTCTGTCGCCCTGAAGCCGGATATCGAATGTATAGGTTTGCCCCTCACGCGCCGCGATCAGCGTGTCGACGCGCTCCCGATGCTCGATGCGTAAGAGCAGCGGATCGGCGCTATTCGCTTCCACCTCCTCTGGGAAGTACATTCGCGTGTGCAAGCCGATATTGATGCCGCGCGCAACGATCCAGAAAGTGATGTGCGGAGCCATCCTTCGGCCGTCCTTGAAGGGAACGCGGCCCGGCTTGATGGTCTCAAAGGAGAAGACCCCATCGTCGGCCCTGGTCGGGCAACGCCCCCAGCCGGTGAAATTGGGGTCGGCCGCGCCACGCATTTCCGAAGGGCTGTTATAAAGGCCGGTGCTATCGGGCTGCCAGATTTCAATGACCGCATCGCGCACCAGCGCACCGGCACCATCGAAAACGCGCCCTGTTACAGTAATGCGTTCGCCAAGTGTCTTGTCATTGACCATAGTGGAGCCGAGATCGGCCTCATAGAAACCGTTGATGTCGCAGAAGTTCGGGGTCAGGCCAATATGCACATAGGGACCTGCCGTTTGCGAGGGCGTTTCCTTGAGGTAGCCGAGTTCCTGTACCATCAGTTGCCCTCCAGGCGATTTTCGAACATTGTCGAACGACGTCCACGCAGCACAATGTCGAACTTGTAGGCGCGCGCATCCATCGGGATTGTATTGCCCCAGTCGAGCGGCGCGATCAGTTGCTCGATCGCGCGCTTGTCGGGGATCGTGCCGACGATCGGACATTTCCAGATCATCGGGTCGCCCTCGAAATACATTTGAGTGATCAGTCGTTGGGCAAAGCCGTTGCCGAAGATCGAGAAGTGGATATGCGCAGGTCGCCAGTCGTTGACGCCGTTCGGCCAGGGATAGGCGCCCGGGCGGACCGTACGGAACGAATACTGACCGTACTCATCGGTGACACAGCGACCGCAACCGCCAAAATTCGGATCGATGGCAGCGAGATAGGTTTCCTTCTTGTGGCGGTACCGGCCGCCGGCGTTGGCTTGCCAGAATTCAACGAGCGCGCCGGCCACCGGCCGGCCACGCTCGTCGAGCACGCGACCATGGACAACGATGCGCTCGCCGATGGCGCTCTCTCCTGACCTGGCGAAGTTATGAATGAGATCATTGTCCAGTTCACCTATGACGGAGTGGCCGAAGACGGGGCCGGTTATCTCCGAGAGGGTGCCATCAAGGGAGAGCAGGGCGCGCTGCGGAGCGCGCAGCACGGAGGTCTTGTAGCCGGGCGTCAAGGCGGGCGCGTGCCACTCACGGTCGCGCGCAAAGAAAGCGCCGGTTTCGGGCTTGCGGTTGGTGAGATCGGACATCCTATGCCTTTCAGGCCGCCTTGCCGGCGTCCATCTGTTCGAAAATGTGCTTGGCGATCTTGATTGCGTGATTAGCCGCTGGAACGCCGGCGTAAATCGCCACGTGTAGCAGGGCCTCGCATATATCTTCGCGCGAGGCACCGGTGTTGGCGGTGGCACGCACATGCATGGCGACCTCGTCGTCCTGTCCAAGCGCTGCGAGGAGCGCGATGGTCACGATCGAGCGTTCCCGATGTGTGAGGGTCGGGCGCGACCAGACATGTCCCCAGGCAGCCTCGGTTATCAGGTCCTGAAAGGGCTTGTCGAACGGCGTTGCACTTGCCTCGGCTCGGTCGACATGGACATCGCCAAGTACGGTGCGGCGTGTCGACATCCCTTGCTTGTAGCGCTGCGAGGGCTCGTGGAGTTCACTCATGGGCTGTTTTCTCCATGCAATGCGAAATCGATGAATGCGCGGATGACCGCTGTTAATGCCTCGGGCTGCTCCACGCAGGGAATATGACCCGCATCACGAATGATTTCGAAACGGGCATTGGGGATAAGCCGGGCTGTCGACTCCACGAGCTGAGGCGGAGTCGAGCCGTCCTGATCACCGACAATACAGATCGTTGGTACAGAAATTCTGGTGGCCGCCTCAGTATAGTCGGCATCACGGATTGCCTCGCAGGTCGCGATGTAACCTTCGACAGGCTGGCGCACGAGCATGTTGCTGTAGCCGTGATAGGCAGTATTCTCGGGACGTCGGAACGCCGGCGTGAACCAGAGCTTCATGACGCCGTCGACAATGCTGGCAATCCCTTTATCCGTGACGATCCCGATCCGGGCGTTCCAGCTCTCGGCCGTGCCAATCTTGTGCGCCGTATCACAAAGGATAAGGCCCTGCACCAGCCCCGGGCGCTCCTTGTAGACTGCCTGGGCGATCAGCCCGCCGACGGAAAGACCGCAGATGAAAGCCCGGCCCACGGACAGAAAGTCCAAAAGACCGATCAGGTCTGACGCGTGGTCTTCGATAGAATAAGGAACCTGACCGACATCCGAAAGCCCGTGGCCGCGCTTGTCATAGAGAACGATCGCATAGTCGCCGGCCAGACGCACGATCACGTCGCGCCAGATACGAAAATCCGTTCCCAGGGAGTTGGCAAAGACAATGACCGGCTTGTCGGCGGGGCCTCCGATGAGCTGATAGTGGATCGCGATATCGTTGATGCGGGCAAACTGCACGGCAAATCTCCTCTCCGCGCTAATCCATCTCGGGTCGCGGCCGACTTGATGAAGGATCCAGCGCAGACCCAGTTCAAATTGAATGTTTAATATGGTTAGGTAAAATGATATTTCGTGGCACTTCAATAACTCCGGAGTTATGAAAGCTATGATCGATAACCGCGTCAAATTTCGTCATTTGCAGACATTTGTCGAGGTTGCGCGACAAAAGAGCGTGATGAAGGCGGCCGAATTGCTCAATGTCAGCCAGCCGGCGGTGACAAAGACGATCCGCGAACTGGAAGAGGTCCTAGGTGTCGCGGTTTTCGAACGCGACGGTCGCGGCATCAAGATCACACGGTATGGCGACGTCTTTCTAAGGCATGCCGGGGCGGCACTTACGGCGTTGCGCCAAGGGCTCGATTCCGTCTCGCAGGAGCGGTTCGGCGAGGCGCCACCAATCCGCATCGGTGCGCTTCCGACTGTCTCGACCCGTATCATGCCACGTACCATGGAGCTTTTCCTCAAGGAGAACACCTGGAGCCGCATCAAGATCGTTACGGGAGAGAATGCCGTCCTTTTGGAGCAATTGCGCGTCGGCGATCTCGATCTCGTCGTCGGGCGCCTGGCGAGCGCGGAAAAGATGGCAGGATTCTCCTTCGAGCATCTCTATTCCGAACAGGTCGTCTTTGCTGTTCGTTCCGGTCATCCGCTCTTGAAGACCCGGCAGTCACTCTTCGCAAGCCTCAGCGACTACACCGTGCTGATGCCGACCCGGGCCTCGATTATTCGTCCGTTTGTCGAAAGCTTCCTGATTGCCAACGGTGTCGCCAGCCTGCCGAACCAGATTGAAACCGTGTCGGACTCTTTCGGCCGCGCATTCGTGCGTTCGAGCGATGCTATCTGGATCATCTCCACCGGTGTAGTGGCCACCGACATCGCAGACGGCCTGATCAGCATTTTGCCGATCGACACGAGCGAGACCAGGGGACCGGTCGGCCTGACGATGAGAACAGATGCCATCCCCTCGCTGCCGCTGTCTATTCTGATGCAGACGCTACGGGAAGCGGCGGGAGAAGTGGCGAAACCTTAGTCGACCTGTTCGGCCTGCCGCCCCCATGCTATGGTTTGCGAATGCACCTGCGCGTGGGGGAGCCTATGGGAACTGCAGCCGCATTACACGGAACCTGGCGAATGGTATCCTGGAAACGCAAGATAGTTGCCACCGGCGCCGTTTCCGACGCGATGGGACCGGATCCCGTCGGATTCCTGTCCTATCAACCAGACGGAAGAATGATGGCACTGGTTGTCAGCAGCGAACGGCCGAGATCCAACGGCAAGATGCCGACAGATTCCGAAAAGATAGCGCTTTTCGATAGTATGCTCGCCTACGCCGGCACCTACACGTTCGAGAACGGACGCGTCATCCACCATGTCGATGCCAGCTGGAATCCGGCCTGGGGCGTTACCGACCTTATCAGGCCATTCTCCATCGACGGCAAAAGGCTGGTTATCAGCGGCGCGCCCGGTGTCGATCCGAAGAGCGGCGACGAAGTCATCTACGAACTCGAGTTTCGAAAGATCTGAACTGGCGAGCAGCGGTGGGACGCATTTACCACCGCCGCTCTCCATGTGCCCTTCCGTGGATGGCGGAAGGGAAGCTAGCTTAGTAGGCAAGCCCGACATAATTTTCCGCGAGCGCAGTCGAGGCTGCGCGTGAATGCGTGAGGTAGTCGAGTTCGGCCTCCTGAATCTTTTGGTCGAAATCACCGGTATCAGGGAACCGGTGCATCATCGTCGTCATCCACCAGGAAAAACGAACCGCCTTCCAAACCCGGGCGAGTGCCCTTGGCGAATATGCGTCTATGCCTGCATTTGAACGATCCTGATAGTGCTCTATGAGGCCTGAGAACAGATAATGCACGTCGCTCGCGGCGAGATTGAGGCCCTTGGCGCCTGTTGGCGGAACGATATGGGCCGCATCGCCCACCAGGAACATCCGCCCGAAGCGCATCGGTTCGGCCACGAAGGAACGTAGCGGTGCGATCGACTTCTCGAAGGACGGCGCCGTGATCAGCGCCTCGGCATGGTGTGCGGGCAGGCGGCGACGCAGTTCGTCCCAGAAGCGATCGTCACTCCAGTCCTCTATCTTCTCCTCCAAGGGACACTGGAGATAATAGCGGCTGCGATGCTCGGAACGCATGGAACAGAGCGCAAAACCCCGCGGGTGGTTGGCGTAGATCAGTTCGTGGCTGACAGGGGCGACTTCAGCCAGTATTCCGAGCCAACCGAACGGATAGACCTTTTCGAACGTGCGCAGCGACCGTTCCGGCACGGCTTTGCGGCTCACTCCATGAAAGCCGTCACAGCCGGCAATGAAATCGCAATCGATGCGGTGAGTAGCGCCATCCTTCTCGTAGGTCACATGGGGGGTAGACTGGTCGAAGTCACGGGGCTGAACGTTTGCCGCCTCGTAAATCGTTTGCGCGCCACTGATTTCACGCCGTTCCATCAGGTCGCGCGTGACCTCCGTCTGTCCATAGACCATCACACGCTTTCCGCCGGTCAGACCGAAGAGGTCGATGCGGTGGTCACGCCCGTCAAAGGCAAGCGAGAAGCCGTCATGGGCAAGGCCCTCTGCGTGCATCCGTTGTCCGGCCCGCGCCTTGTCGATTAGGCCGACGGTGCCTTCTTCCAGCACGCCAGCGCGGACGCGACCAAGGATGTAGTCTTTTGCGACGCGATCCAGGATGATGTTGTCGATGCCGGCCTCGGTCAGCAACTGGCCGAGCAACAGCCCCGAAGGGCCGGAGCCGATGATGGCTACCTGTGTGCGCATGGTGTCCTCCCGCACTTGTCTTTTGCCAAATTCTGACGGGGCGAGGAGCGATCAACAATGGACAATTGCGCCATGTAATTGCACATATCGAACATCAGGGGCCAGGAGGAAGCTGTGGCGAGGATTGTTCCGACATATGAACTTTACGGCGAAAGCACCGGGCGAAAGCCGGATTTTTGGCTGCATTGTGAAACTATTCCGTCCCGCAGCAGCCTCCACCACTGGGAGATCAGACCGCATCGCCACGACAGTTTCTTTCAGATATTGTACATAGATAGTGGATCCGGCGAGGCCATGTTTTCGGGCGTCTGGTACCCGATCGAGCCTCGGTCAGTGATTACCGTCCCTCCGGGCCTCGACCACGGCTTTCGGTTCTCCAAGGACATTGATGGCTTTGTCATCACCGTGTTGACCTCGCATCTGAAGGCAATCCCGGGTGACCGCAGCAGGCTTGGCGAGTGGATGGCTTCTCCACATCTGACGAAACTCGACATGGAAGAGCAAGACGCCCGTTACGTCGCGGCTTGCCTGCAACGGCTCGGGCGCGAGTTCGCCGAGCGGCGGGCCGGGCGCAACGACCTGCTTGAGGCATATCTGACATCGGCCCTGTTGCTGACAGCGCGGCTCTCTTCCGAAGGAACGGAAGACCGCACGGCTGCCGATGAGAACGAGCGCCGGATGGAACTGCTGCACGGCCTGATCCAACGACATTTCAAGTCACATGAGCCGGCCGCCTTCTACGCCAAGGCTCTCGGCGTCTCGCCAACCCATTTGAATAGGATCGCACGTGCCAAGACCGGAAACGGCGCACATGAACTGATTGCGCGCAAGGTCGTCGACGAAGCCAAGCGCGAACTGGTCTTCACCTTCGGCAGCGTCCAGGAGATCGCCTACCGGCTGGGCTTTTCGGATCCCGCCTATTTCTCGCGTTTCTTCCTCAAGCAGACCGGCCAGACACCGCGGACCTGGCGTCTGGCGGAGCGGGCAAAACTTGGCGTCTAGCGCAGTACGAGACGAAGTGCCTTCTGCGTCTCCTTGAGAAGCGGCAGATAGCGACCCGGCATTTCCGCGGCCGGTGCATGCGCGGCCGGCGCGCCGATATTAATTGCTGCCACTGTCTGCCCGCGATCATTCTCGACCGGAACGGCAATGGAGCAAAGGCCGATTTCCAGCTCCTGGTCGATCACGGCGTAACCCTGTTCGCGCACACGTCGAAACTCCGCCATCAGGTCCTCGACATCCGTCTTGGTGTTCGGCGTATTTTGCCTGAGATCGGTGCGGGAAAGGACTGCTCTTGCCTCGGCGTCGGGCAGTGATGCCAAAAGGACGCGGCCCATCGAGGCACAAAACGCCGGAAGACGGCTGCCCGGCGTCAGGTTGATCGACATGACGCGGCGCTGCGAGGCGCGGGCGATATAGACGATTTCCGTGCCGTCGAGGACCGAGGCGGATGCGCTCTGTCCGGCTCTTTCCGACAACTGATCGAGATGCGGCTGAATGAGGACGGGCAGGGGCGTCGCCGAGAGGTAAGCATGGCCGAGCCGCAGGATTTTGGGAGTCAGAACGAAAAACTTGCCGTCGTATTCGGCATAGCCGAGTTCAGCGAGGGTCAGCAATGACCGGCGCACGGTGGCTCGGTCGAGCCCGGTCAGCTTTGCGGCGTCGGCGATCGAAAGTCGCTGGCGCGTCTCGTCAAAGGCCTCGATGACCTTAAGTCCCTTGGCAAAGCCGCTGACAAAATCAGTTTCGCGCACGATTTCTCCCCTGCGTACAGCTCTGGAACCAACATAACCACGACCGCATTCTGTGCGCTATATGAACAAATGTCAAATATCGCACAAAATGCTTGCCCACCCTCCCATTGCGTTTTATCCATCGGCCAAGAGGCGGAGAGGAGCATCCCGCCTGTAAGGAGTGATCCAGCATGGACAAGACTATTGTGAGCACGGCTGAGGCCGTCTCCGAAATCGGTGACGGAGCGACCGTCATGATCGGCGGTTTTGGCGGCTCAGGCGCACCGATCGAGCTGATCCACGCCCTGATCGACAAGGGACCGAAGAACCTTACGGTGATCAACAACAATGCCGGCAACGGGCGCATTGGCATTGCTGCGATGATTGACGCGGGAATGGTGCGCAAGATGATCTGCTCTTTTCCGAGATCGTCGGACCCGCGCGCCTTCACGGACAAGTATCTGGCCGGCCAGATCGAACTCGAGCTAGTGCCTCAAGGAACGCTTGCCGAGCGCATCCGCGCCGGCGGCGCCGGAATTCCCGCCTTCTATACGCCGACGGGCTACGGCACCGAACTTGCAAAGGGTAAGGTCATCGCTGAATTCGACGGCCGGCAATATGTGCAGGAGCGCTGGCTGAAGGCGGACTTCGCCATTGTCAAAGCGCATGTTGGCGACACCCACGGAAACCTCACCTACAACAAGGCCGCGCGCAACTTCAATCCGCTGATGTGCATGGCGGCGGCCAAGACCATCGTCCAGGTTTCAAAAATCGTTGCCCCCGGCGGCATCGACCCCGAGCATGTCGTCACCCCCGGCATCTTCGTCGACCGTGTCGTCGAGGTCGCCAATCCCGCCCAGGAAGAAGAGCTCGTTCGAGCCGGAGTGGTCTATCAATGACCGTCGATATCAGCCCCATCAACACACGCGAAGACATCAAGCTTTCCAACGCCAGTATCGCATGGCGCGCTGCTCAGGACATTGCTGACGGTGCCTATGTAAACCTCGGCATCGGCTTTCCAGAAATGGTGGCACGCTATCAGCCGCCAGGCCGCCAGGCGATTTTCCATACGGAAAATGGCATCCTCGATTTCGGCGAGGCACCGCCCGCCGGAGAAGAGAACTGGGATTTGATCAATGCAGGCAAGCGGCCGGTGACGCTGAAGCCCGGGTCGGCCTTCTTCCACCATGCCGACAGCTTCGCCATGGTTCGCGGCGGTCATCTCGACGTTGCGATCCTCGGCGCCTACCAGGTCGCCCAGAACGGCGATCTCGCCAACTGGAGGGTCGGTGCCAAAGGCGTGCCGGCGGTCGGCGGCGCCATGGACCTGGTGCACGGCGCCAAACAGGTCTGCGTCATCACAGAGCATGTTACCAAAAACGGCGAGCCGAAGCTGGTCGATAAATGCACCTTCCCGCTGACCGGAGTAGGTTGCATCACCCGCATCTATACGAGCCATGCCGTCATCGACATCGTTGAAGGCCGTTTTGTGTTGCGCGAAAAACTTGCCGCCATGACTGTCGAGGAATTGCAGGCCATGACGGGCGCGCCCCTTTTGGTCGACGGCCCGGTTGCCGATCTCGTCGTCCCGGAACTCTAAGGGAGAAACCCGATGGCTGACGCCTATATCTGTGACTACATCCGCACGCCAATCGGCCGCTTCGGCGGCTCGCTCTCAACTGTTCGCGCCGATGACCTCGGCGCAGTACCGCTGAAGGCGCTTTTGGAGCGCAACGACAAGGTTGATTGGGAGGCCGTTGACGACGTAATTTTCGGCTGCGCCAACCAGGCCGGCGAGGACAACCGCAACGTTGCCCGCATGTCCTCGCTGCTCGCCGGCCTGCCAGTCTCCGTGCCCGGCACGACGATCAACCGCCTTTGCGGTTCCGGCATGGATGCGGTGATTGCTGCTGCCCGTGCGATCCGTGCTGGCGAGGCAGACCTGATGATTGCTGGCGGCGTGGAAAGCATGTCGCGCGCGCCCTTCGTCATGCCAAAGGCCGACACCGCCTTTTCGCGCAATGCCGAGATCTACGACACGACGATCGGCTGGCGCTTCATCAACCCTTTGATGAAGAAACAGTATGGCGTCGACTCCATGCCGGAGACCGGAGAAAACGTAGCCGAAGACTTCAAGGTTTCACGTGAGGACCAGGATGCCTTTGCCGTACTGAGCCAGGCAAAGGCCGCGACAGCGCAAGCCAATGGCCGGCTCGCCAAGGAGATCACGTCTGTCACGATCGCCCAGCGCAAGGGTGACCCCGTGATCGTCGAGAAGGACGAGCATCCGCGCGCAACGACGATGGAAGCGCTTGCCAGGCTTTCCACACCCTTCAAGAAGGAAGCCGGATCGGTAACGGCAGGCAATGCATCCGGGGTCAATGATGGCGCAGCCGCCCTTGTAATTGCCAGCGAAGCGGCAGCCAAAAAGTACGGGCTGACGCCGATCGCCCGTATTCTGGGTGGAGCAACCGGCGGCGTGCCTCCGCGCATAATGGGCATCGGCCCCGTCCCAGCATCGCGAAAACTGATGGCTCGGCTGGGCATGACACAGGATCAGTTCGGTGTGATCGAGCTCAATGAAGCCTTTGCCTCGCAGGGGCTGGCAGTTCTGCGCGAACTCGGCATTGCCGATAACGACACACGCGTAAACCGGAACGGCGGCGCAATCGCGCTTGGCCATCCACTTGGGATGTCGGGCGCACGCATCACCGGCACCGCTGCGCTCGAACTGCGCGAAACCGGCGCACGCTATTCGCTTTCGACCATGTGCATCGGCGTGGGGCAGGGAATTGCAATCGCGCTGGAGCGGGTCTGATTTTCTGCCAAGGGAAATGGCGCGACTTGCGCGCCGGACAGGATGAAAATGAGCACTCTTATGTCATTGTTTGTGCTATCTAATTTTACTCTGACTACAAACTCTGACTAAAGAGGTCTCGAAGCCAAGGCCTGCTTTGGTGGTGGGCTCCCGAGCCCTCCTAAAACCACGCGAGGGATCGTCACCCGGAGGGGCCGAGACGCCGGCTCGGGTCGCAGGCTAGAGCCCGGTCCGACTCTGCCGGACGCGCCCGACACTGAAAACCCGTCAACGCGGCTGCGCGATTACGAGGTCAATCCCCATGTCGATGCGCGCGATCTCCCGGGCAACCAGAACGTCGAGAATCGCCTGCTCGCGATCAGGCTGCAAAGCTGAACCATCCGCTGCAGTCGGCGGCCGCGCCTGCCGCACTCTGCCGGCAACCGCATCTTCCGCCTGTCGCCAGATCGGCGATGCGGCTTGGACCACAGCCCGACGGACCTCCTGCGCCGCGGCCCTGAAATCCCGGACGTTCTTGTCCTTGAACTTCTGTGACAGCCGTCCGGTCAGGCTCTCAAAGGTCTCGGCTTCGATCTGCCGTGGCTGCGAGCAGAAATACCCGTAAGACAGGCCGGGCTTGTACGCGATCGTATGGACCTTGTCGTCCGGCAGCGGACCGATCTGCGTGGGAGAAAACAGGATAGAACGGCTCGCTACGCTCGCTGAGTTATACGCGGTGTTGAACGCCGCGCAGTCGCGCAGGCATGGCGCGGCGTAGAAAACCTGCCCCGGATAGCGGCTCTCCCAACCAATCAACAGGCGATGCTGATCCGATACATCCCGGCGCATGAGCGCGATCCTGAAGAACTCAAGCGTCAGGCCCGGACACTGGCCGCCCGCGATCTCGAAGGCGCTGGCGCGGGTCATCAGCTCCGGAAGCTTGTACTGAAAGAACAGCGGCACAGCGGGGAAGGCGATCTGCACGTCATAGCCCAGCGTCGCCTCCTGGACGAGGTTGGGAAAAACCGGCGCGCCGGTGGGGGCCGTGGCCGAGCCGCGGATTAGATTTTCCGTGAACGCGTAGCCAAAAGAAAATTCAGTATATCCAACCTTCATAACAGCCCAAACCGTTCCTTCACTTTATCGCATTGCAGCCGCCCGGCTCATATCCAATATGTACAAAATTCTGGCCACAAACCACCCTTATGACCAATCAAATGAACAAAACTTGACTATACACCCGCCCCATGGCATAATGTACAAAATTATGGACATGAGAAGGCCTCACGTCCACTCAAATGAACAAAGCAGGTTATAACCGTGCCTCGTCAAAGAAGCTACTCCAGAGTCACGCACCAAGCGCTCGCCATGCTCGGCAAGCTGATCCGCGTCGGCCGGGCCGAGCGCGGCCTGACCGCGCAGGAACTGGCCGACCGCGCCGGCATCAGCCGCACCACCCTATCCAGCATCGAAAAAGGCGCTCCCGGCCCTGAGATCGGCATCGTCTTTGAGGTCGCTTCCATCATCGGCGTGCGTCTGTTCGACTATGACGAGCGCACGCTCCAGCTGCATAACGCCCGCCTTGACGAAAAACTGACTCTGCTGCCGAAGAGCGTCCGCCATGCCGTAAAGGAGGTCGATGATGACTTCTAAGGCGGACGTTACCGAAGCTTTTGTCTGGATGTGGCTGCCGGGGGCAACAGAACCAGTGGTCGCTGGCCGCCTCGACCAGGATGGCGAGCGTCTGCTCTTTACTTACGGCGCCAGCTACCGCCGCCGTAAGAGCGCCATTCCCCTCTACGAGCCTGAACTGCCCCTGCAGGAAGGTGTCATTGCGCCTTTCAACGGCCTCTCGATGGCAAGCTGCATCCGGGATGGCTCGCCGGACGCCTGGGGCCGCCGCGTAATCATCAATAGACTCACCGGCAAGAAGCCCGACGCTGCCGGCGTGCCGGAGATCAGCGAGCTGACCTTTCTGCTCCAGTCAGGATCCGACCGGATTGGCGCCCTCGACTTTCAGGCGTCGGCCACGGAGTATGTCCCCCGCCTTGCCGCACAAGCCTCACTAGACGAGCTCATGGAGGCAGCCGCCTTTATCGAAAAAGGCGTGCCCCTGACCCCGGCACTCGACCAGGCCCTCAATCATGGCACGTCGATCGGCGGCGCACGCCCGAAGGCTCTCATCGACGACGGGACGAAGAAATTCATCGCTAAATTCTCGGCCGCCAACGACACCTACAGCGTCGTGAAGGCCGAATTCATCGCGATGAAGCTGGCAGCTGCCTGCGGACTCAAGGCAGCGCTCGTGTCGATGACCCGTGCCGCCCATAAGGATGTGCTGCTTATCGAGCGCTTCGATCGCACACACACGAAGGACGGCTGGACGCGCCACGCCATGGTCTCAGCCCTGACCATGCTGGGCCTTGATGAAATGATGGCCCGCTATGCCTCCTACGAAGACCTCGCCGAACTCATCCGTCACCGTTTCACTGACCCCAAGGACACGTTGAAGGAACTCTACGGGCGGATCTGCTTCAACGTGCTGTGCGGCAATACCGACGACCACGCCCGCAACCATGCCGCTTTCTGGGACGGCAAGAGATTGACGCTTACCCCCGCCTACGACATCTGCCCGCAAGGCCGCACCGGCAACGAAGCCACGCAGGCCATGCTGATCAAGGGCGAGGGCCGTGCCAGCACGCTCGCCACTCTGCTCGCCGCCGCGCCGGATTATCACCTGAAAGAGGCTGAATCCGCCGCGCTGATCGAACACCAGATCAAGACCATCGACGAACACTGGCAAGAGGTCTGCGTCGAAGCAGACTTGAGCCCCGTCGAGCGCAAACTGTTCGCTGGACGCCAGTTTCTCAATAGCTACGCCCTCGGAGGCCTCGATAACCACAAGGCACTGCAGGATACATTCCGCGCCGCACAGGCCACGCTCATAGCCAGCGGAGGCGCGTGAACATGACAGCGCCAAAGCAGCTCAAAAGAAGCAAATGGCCCGGAGCGATTCTCCGCTCCCTCGGCCATGCATCATGGGCTGCCGAGCAGACTGCCACAGGCATCAACACTTCCTTGGCAGCCGCCATCAAGCGCCCTTTTCTTCCTGGGCAGGTCCGGCGCAGATCACCAGCACGCTGGGTTTCACCACGATAGAAGTGAAGCTGGCTGGCGGCCAGATAGCAAGGCTGGCGGGCGTACCACCGCACGATGCCGCCGGCTTCATCTCTGCGGCCAACGAAGCCTTCCGCGCCCATTTCCTCAAACAATTCGAGGCAGCGGCAGATGAACTGAAAGGGCTGTCCGAAGCGATAGCGCGCCTTGGCCAGCCGCGCCGCTACCCCGCCGCCTGCCTTCTCTCCCCTTCCTGGCGTCGCGCAACCGCCGTCATCGAGTCATTGCCGGAAACCATCCCCGCCGGTGTACTCTCAGAGGATCAGCAAAAGCTCATTGATACGGTCCGCGCCTTCCAAGAAAATCCCGAAGAAGCACGCCGCACCGCCATCCAGCGCTTCATCGACTCCGACCTTGCCGACATGAAGGGCTTTTTCGACACAATCGAGAAAAACCCGCTCACCCTCGAACAGCGCCTTGCCGTCGTGACGGATGAGGACGCAACGCTCGTCCTTCCCGGCGCCGGTTCGGGCAAAACCAGCGTCATCGTTGCCAAATCCGCCTATCTCGTCGAACGCGGCATCCGCAACCCGGACGAAATCCTGCTCCTCGCCTTCGGCAAAGACGCCGCTTCCGAGATGGCGGAACGCATCAAGGAACGGGCCGGCGTAGACGTCGACGCTCTGACGTTTCACGCGCTCGGCAACCGGATCATCCGCGAGGTTGAGGGCAAGGGCCCAGCGCTGGCCGACCATGCCAGTGATGACGCCAAGTTCCGCGTCCTGCTCAGGGACATTCTTCTCAACGAAGTCGCGTCGAAGACCGGGCTCGGCAAGCTGATACTGAATTGGTTTTCCGAGTTCTATTGGCCATACAAAAGCGAATGGGACTTCAAGACGCAGGATAGCTATTTCCAGTGGGTGGAGGCCCATGAGCTGCGCACCCTGAACGGCGACCTCGTCAGAAGCTTTGAAGAATGGGAGATTTCTAACTGGCTCTATCGCCACAGCATCGCGTTCGAATACGAACCTCTCTATGAAGGTCCGCTACCGGAAGATGCACGCGGCCCGTACAAACCTGATTTCCGGCTGACGGAGAGCGGCATCTACATCGAGCATTTCGGCGTCCGCAAAGAGCGCGGTATCAACGGCGCAACGCGTCTCACGACCGCCCCCTACATCGACCGCGAACGCTACCTTGCCGACATGGAATGGAAGCGCCAGCTGCACGCCGCGAACGGCACGACGCTTATCGAGACGTTCAGCTACGAGAAGGTCGAGGGCAAGCTGCTCGATAATCTCAGGGACAAGCTCGCTCCTCACGTCACCCTCAAGCCCGTTGCCACCGATCAGCTATTCAGCACCCTCGCGGCGATGGGACAGGTCGATGCCTTCACACAGACTCTGGGAACATTCTTACGCCATTTCAAAAGCTCCGGCGCCACCATCGCCCGGTGCGAAGCGCGGGCCGCCTCGTCAGATGATGTACCGCTGAGAAAATCAGCGCCTTCGCCACCCTTATGCGCGAGACGTCGCAAACGGCGCCATCCCTTTCCGCCGCGCCTACATGCGCTCTGTCATCGACCAGGTCGAAGTCGACGACACGGAAATCCGCATTCACGGGCGCAGAGACGTTCTAGAACGGCTTGTGATGGGGAATGGGGCAACTCCGGCAGGAGTGCCCAGTTTTGTTCGTAAATGGCGCGCCATTTCCGCTTTCCGCCTGTCTTACGGCATCAGCTGGCCACCATTCACCTCGATGATCTGCCCGGTCACGTAGCCCGAGAGTGTCGCAGAAGCGAGAAACAGATAGGCCCCGACGCAATCCTCCGGGGTCCCGACGAACCCCATCGGAATAGACTTGCGCTGAATTTCCATCTGCTCGTCGTTGGTATAGCGATCGTGGAAAGGCGTGGCGATGACCCCGGGCGCCACCGCATTGACACGGATCCGATCAGGGACGAATTCCTTGGCATGACCGCGAGTAATCGTCGACACGAACCCCTTTGACGCAGCGTAGAGGATGGCGCCATTGCCACCGCCGTTGCGGGCGGCAATCGAGGTCGTGTTGATGATGAAGCCGCCCTGTTTCTTCAACCAGGGATGTGCTGCGCGTGTCGCCGCGAGCACCGAGCGTGCGTTCAGATCCATGACTTTCTGGTAGTGATCATCCGTATATTCGGCGGTCGGCTTGCGGCCGAGCATGCCGCCGGCGTTGTTCACCAGTCCGTCGAGATGTCCGAAGGTTCTGGCCGTCTCCTCGACGACGCGTTCGGTCTCGCCTTCCCGCGATACGTCCCCATGCACAAGATGCACGATGCCGCCAGCCTTTCTGATCTCCTCGGCGAGTGTTTCTGCGGGCTCCCGGCTGGCATTGTAGTGAATGCCGACTTTCATATCCTGGGCGGCAAATGCGCGCGCCAGCGCGGCGCCAATACCGGTAGAAGCGCCGGTAATGAGGGCCGCCTTGCCGGCGAGATCCGGAATTTTGATGGATGCGAGCAATTGAGCAAGATTTGCCATGGCAGCGAAGGCCTCCAAATTGTGGCGGGACGTGAGGGGCGAATTGGCTGGAGCTTATCAGCCTCTGCTGTGGCGGAGCAACGCAATACGACTAGGTGGTAAGATCAACCTCGGGGTAGTGGCGAAAGATCCCGTTCTCGTTGAAAGCTAGCCGACGCTTTGACTGCAAGTAGGCGGCAATGTTCGGCCGCTTGGCAACCGCCTCGTGCAACACTGCCAAACCCGGATACCGCGTGGCATAGCCCTTCATCGCCTTGGGAAAGGCATAATGCAGCCCTTCAATGACCTGGAAGAGAGACAGGTCGACGTAGGTGAGCGTATCTGTGACGATGTGGCGCGGGCCGCCGGAATTTTGCTGCAGCACACGTTCGAAATAGCCGAGGAATTTCGGAATGCGCTCGCGGATGAAGGCGGCCGAGCGCGCCTTCGCCTCGTCTTTCTGATCTTCATAGTAGAGGGACGTTGCGATCGGGTGGTGCGTGTCATGTACCTCGGCGACGAAATCCGTGATCGTCAGTTGGAGGCCGTTGGCAACGTAACGCAGATTTTCGTCCTTCGGCGCAAGACCGAGCCTCGGCCCGAGATAGAACAGGATGTTGGCGACGTGTGACACCATCAGGTCGCCATCCTTCAGAAATGGCGGTGCAAACGGGAGGTGAGGCACCTGATCGCTCTCTAGCAGTTCGAACATGGCGTTCGTGCCCACCCCAGGTCCCGAACCCCTGACAACATCGACGTAGTCTGCTTGCGCCTCCTCCAGTGCAAGTCGCACGAACTCGCCACGACCCTGGATGCCATCCCAATAGTAGAGTTCATATGCCATCAGATTCCTCCCTGTTGGCTCCGTCGGTCAATTCATACCCAAGATCAGGTATGGGCGCGGCCTCCGCGATTGTTGCCGCCTCTATCCTGCTTATCGACAGTAGCAAAAGCGCGTCACTCGGCTCCTTCGGTAGGAACGCCGCGATCTTCACAGCGCTCCTCGAGATTGCTCGGCCGTACGTTTCTGCTTGTCAACAAGCCGATCGGTCGCCACTTCCCGTGCCGCCTCCCTCATTGGGATGCAAGGCAAATCGATGGGCGTGTGAAAGGTTCCGGATTTTGGGGAACCGCGGCGAGCGCTTACTTGCGATAATACTTCCGCGAAGCCGCCATCATTTTCGCAAAAATCGCGAAGTTCAGCGGCACTGCCGAGCGCCCATCGCGGAAGAACAGCGCAACCATATTATCGACCGCGTAAACGAGGATCAGCGCGAGCGCCAGATATGATATCGCGGCGATGACGGGAACGGTCATTCTCTCCTCACACCGGCGCGATGAAAACGTAGCAACCCGCTACGATCAAGGAAACCAGAATAGCGTCCAAATAGCTTCTGTTCATGGCGATGCTCCCATTGCCGCTGAGAACATTCGAGCAGCAATTTGGTTCCATCGCCGGGCGCCGCCACAGCAAATTTGATCCACGGCGGTGACCATGTGCATTCATCTGTGATCGTTCCCAAAAAAACGGACTGTACCCCCTGAAGATCAATAGAGGAGAAGCAATGCAATCATGTGACGGAAGGGCGTCACCATGACGCCCTTGAAATGATCGCGATCACGCCGATTTGCGGCTGGCTGTTTTCTTTGCAGATGCAGCTTTTACGGCGCCATTTGCTTTTGGAACCGCTGCGGTACGCTTGCGAACCTTGACTTCCTTGCCATCCGGAGATGCGGCGGATCCTTCAAGCGCCTGACGCTCGGTCCGGGCTTGCTCCCAATGCATGAAATCTCGTCCGGACGGACGCCCTTCTTCTTCCCAAAGCGCGTAGGCACGCTTCTTGATCCACTCTTCGCGAGTTTCTGTCATCGCCGATCTCCAGTCAAATGATGCCCGTGGTCTAACGCGATACTGCACTGCAGAGTTCCAGAGGAAGCGCGTGGTTTCAAGCAATTTTTGACACACTGCAAAAAGAAATTCTGCAATGCAGCATCATTGCATTGCACGGGATCGTATTTTTGCTTCCCGGCGGGGTGGTCGACACACGAAAGACGGGCAGGTTCACGTCCGCGAGCACCCAATTGAACGCAGCAGTTTTGTCGTTATAGTTCAACGCGATGTTTAATCTCATAACGACCTACTGGCCGCATATTCTATTCGTTGTTTCGCTCGCCATGGGCGCCGCGGCAGCGATTCACGCAGCCATGACCAAAGAAGAGGTCCGCGCCGCGATCGGTTGGGTCGGCGTGATCATACTTTCGCCGATCGTCGGGGCCGTGCTTTATGCCATTGCCGGCATTAACCGCATACGCCGCGCCTCGCTCAGCCTCCGGCGCGATGCATTGATACCCGAAGCCGACCTCGACGAGCTGGAGAGCTTCGACGCCGATGCCGAACAGGTCATCAGCAGTTTCGGCCGGCGTTTTGCAGCGCTCCAGACGCTCGGGGACCGTGTCGCCCGCAATCCGCTCGCGAGTGGCAACACAATCGACATGCTGGAGACCGGCGACGATTGCTATGCGGCGATGAAGGAGGCGATCGATGGCGCCGAACGAAGCGTGCTGCTCGAGACCTACATCTTCGATCGCGACACAATCGGGCTCAGGATCGCCGATTCCCTGATTGCCGCAGTCAAGCGCGGGATCGAGGTGCGCGTGCTGATCGATGCTGTCGGCGCCCGTTATTCCGTACCGAGCATTCTCGGTTACCTCAGCGATGGCGGCGTCACCGTTTCGGTCTTCAATGGGAACGTTATCATCGGTTTGCGGTTGCCTTATGCGAACCTTCGCACCCACCGAAAGATCCTGATTGTCGATGGTCGCATCGCTCTAACGGGCGGCATGAACATCCGCGCGGGCTTCACGCGCGAGTTTGCAGGAGAAAACTTCGCCCGCGACACTCACTTCAGCGTCACCGGGCCGGTTGTCGCCGACCTCTTCAATGTCGCGGCGGAGGACTGGCGCTTCACCACCGGCGAGATCCTGGAAGGGGAAGCATGGCGAACGGCGATGCCTCAACGGCAACGGGGCGATCCCGTCCTGATGCGTGTGGTGGCGTCAGGGCCTGACCGGAGCATAGAGACGAACCACAAGATGCTGATGGGCGCCTTCTCCATTGCGCGCAAATCGATCCGGGTCATGTCTCCCTATTTCCTTCCTGACCGCGAACTCATCAGCGCGATGGCGACGGCCGCACGCCGCGGCGTCGAAGTCGACATCGTTGTTCCCGCAGCCAACAACCTCGTTCTCGTCGACCGCGCGATGACGGCGCAGTTCGACCAGATCCTGAGCAGCTACTGCCGGATCTGGCGCTCCAGCGGCGCATTCAGCCACTCGAAGCTTTTGTCGATCGACGGCGTGTGGTCCTACGTCGGATCCTCCAATCTCGACCCGAGATCGCTGCGGCTGAATTTCGAGATTGATCTCGAGGTGCTGAACGAGGGGTTTGCCAGCGAGATTGACGAACATATCGACGAGGCCATCAAGTCGGCTTCGCCGGTTACGCTTGAGGGGCTACGCGCACGGCCCTTCGCAGTGCGCTTGCTTGAGAAGGTTTTGTGGTTGGGATCTCCCTACCTCTAGACAAGATTTATTGGGCTAAAGGCGTGGCAACTTCATCCGCGCGGCCTATACTCCGGATCAAACCTCTTCGACCAACGGAGCCCTTCGAACTCCGATGCATGCCAGAAAAGACAGTCTGCCCGCCAACATCCTCGCGTCGATCCGCAATCGCAAGAAGCGACTGGATGCGGCACATCAGGAGCAAAGACCGCGGTCCGAAGGCACCCTGATCGCCTCCTACAATGTTCACAAGGGCATCGGCAACGACCGCCGTTTCGATCCCGAGCGGACCAGCCGCGTCATTCACGAAATCGACGCTGACGTTATCGCGCTCCAGGAGGCCGACACCCGCTTTGGCGAGCGAACAGGCATTCTCGATCTCGGCCGGCTGGAGCGCGACACCGGACTGGTTCCGGTCCCGGTCAACGGCATGGCGAAAGCCCATGGCTGGCATGGCAACGTCGTGTTGTTCAAGAAAGGCTTGGTGCGCGACGTACACCAGATCAACCTTCCGGGGCTAGAGCCCCGCGGCGCGCTCGTCGCCGAACTGGACCTGGAGAACGGGGGCGCGCTTCGCATCATCGCTGCCCACTTCGGCCTGCTTCGCCATTCTCGCGCGCAGCAGGCCAAGATGCTCGTCGAGCTCATGGCCAGGAAAAGCGAGATCCCGACCATCCTGCTTGGCGACCTCAACGAATGGCGGCTCGGCGACCGCTCGTCGCTCCACACGTTCCAATCCACCTTCGGCCCCCAACCAACGGCGGTACCAAGCTTTCCCGCGCGTCTTCCCGTCCTGGCCCTTGATCGCATCATGGCGAACCGCAAGGGTGTCGTGACCGCCGTCGAGGCCCACGACACGCCGCTTGCCCGCATCGCATCCGATCATCTGCCGGTAAAGGCAATGGTCAATCTCAAGCGAGTGGAAGAATTGACGAGGAAGACCTAGTGCGCCCCTAGCCAAGCAGCAGCCTTGACACCGTCCGTGATCATGGCAGTTTTCGACCATCAGGAAAGATGCTTGAACAGGAGGTTTTGTGGTGCTTTGGGCTAGGGCTTTGCCGCGCAGGACTGCTGATGTGTCACGAGGTCTTGTGTCGGCCCAAAGGGGTCGCTCCCTGGCAAGGTGGGCGGTGGCCAGCCTCGCCGCAGTACTGTGGATGTCGCCCGTCCAGGCAGAGGATATTCCGCCCCAATCGCCGGCCTCAAAGGAACAGGTCCGCAAGCTCATGGAAACGTGGGAGCAGTATTACGGCAAAGCCAAAAGTCTGCGCGAGCGGCGCGAGGCGTTCCAGGACCTGATGGAATCGACGCCGGAGCCGACGCGTGTGCAGATCAGGCCGGTCGATGCAGGAGGCGTGGAAGCGCAGCTTATCTGGCCTGCGCGGCTTCACCATCCCCTCGGCAGGCGCGCCATCCTTTATATTCACGGCGGTGGATTTTACAGCGGTTCACTGCGAACGCATCGGGCACTGGCCGGTTCACTCGCCAAAGCGGCATCCGCGGACGTCCTGCTGATCGACTACAGACTTGCGCCGGACCATCCATATCCAGCTCAGGTGGACGATGCCTTGACGGCCTACAGGTGGCTGCTCGATTCCGGCTATGACAACCATAACATAGTGCTGGCCGGCGAGTCGGTTGGCGGTAACCTTGCGATCGAAGCGACGCTGCGGCAAATGCAGGCCAGGGGACCGATGCCCGCAGCTGTGATCGCCATGAGCCCGATTACCGACTTGGCTGGATCGGGCGCCTCATTGAAAACCAGCGGCAGCACCGACCCACTCATCGATGCCACCCAGCTCGACCTTATGCGCAAGGCCTATCTCGGGACCCGCTCCCCCACTGATCCGCTGGTATCGCCGCTCTATGCTGACTTGACCGGATTTCCGCCGTTGCTTTTGCAGGTCGGCTCTGGCGAAGCACTGCTGGACGACACCATGCGACTAGCCGACAAAGCGAGACAGGCAGGCGTTGATGTTGCAACCGAAGTCTGGCCAGGTATGGTTCACCAGTGGCAGCTTTTTCCCTTCTGGCTCGACGATGCAAGAAAGTCGAACCAGCGCGTCGCGGAATACGCTATCGAGCATTTCGCCGACCCGCCGCAACATTAGGATCAGTACAGGCAATCCGAGACGCGTTGGCGCCTTCCAGGCGCGAGCATTTTCAGCGCTTCGACCTCGCCAACCTTGCTTTATGAGAGCAGCTTCCAGCTGAAGCCGGCAGTCAGACATTCATCTCATTTACCGTCGGCCGTCGCCTCTCGTGTCATCTCGACCATCGTCGGACGGAAGCCCATGGCGGTGAAAAGGTCGCGCGCCGCCTCATTCAGGTAGGCGGTTGAAAGCACGAAGCGGTCAGACCCCATGGCCTCAGCTTTTCGATGGCCGCCTCGAGCAACAGTCGGCCAACGCCCTGCCGACGCCGTGCCGGGTCGACAAATAGATCGTGAACGACACCGGCAGGTCCCCGCAGCGCCATATAATCGTAACCCTCATGTGCGGCGTAGACGTATCCGACTATCGCATCGTTATCCTCGGCGACCAGAAGTACCGTGTCCGCCCGGGAGAGTTGGCTATTAAGGAAACCCGCATACCTCGCAGGGGTGTTTGTGGTGGGTTCAATGAAGCGCTTTGCATCGAGCTCATGGTGCAGCTCCAAAAGCAGGGCCCCGAAGTTTCCAAGCACAGTCAGGTCTGCATGAACGGCGGGGCGGAGCTTCGCACTGTGTTTAGCCAATTGCGTCGCCATGCCCTGTTCCAAATCTCCGATCGCCGATACCGCGATACCACCTGACTGTTCCTCATCATGCCAAGTGCAGCAAGGCCTGTCATCAGGCATGCTCGCCACCAAGCTCAGACCGACCGGGTTGCGCCGGGATCTTCTGCCAGAACTCGAGCCTCCAGAATGGAAACGCCATAAGCTGCCATGAGCCACAAGCACAAGGCGACGCAGCGCGGCACAGGTTGTTCACCGGTGGCCAACCGGCGACTGGTTCCTTCGTCAAGGCCAAGCAACTCCTGGATGTCGCTTGCCGACATTCTTGCGACCTCCACGGCCGCTCTAAACTCATGCGGTGTCATATTGCCCCCAAGCGCGATATCGCACGCGCATCTTGATGAGGTCTCCTCTCCAATCAGGGGCAGTCTGCCAGCAGCCTGGCTTTCGTTTCCAAGATCAGAGCGTCGTTCCAACTCCAAGCGGGCGGCATCGCCTGGCTCGAGAACATACGCCTGACCTGGCGGTCGAACATCGGCTCATAAACCCATGTTCGACCGGCATCAGAAGCCTATGTTCAGAGCCTCGTGACGATGACCTCCATATATTCGCTTGGTACGACCACGGTGCCATCGTCGGCACGATTGAAGCGTTCCATGAGCATCAAAAGGTCGTTGGTCAGCGTATCTTGCGCCGCAGGATCAAGGGCGGCGAATGTTTTCAGCACGGGACCATAATAGGTCCGGAAGATCTCCAGCCAATGGCCGGGCGACTTGTAGCGAAAAACGAAGTGGCGCGGCGTCGCCGCGATCGACGCGACCGCTTCCGGAAATAATTCGTCCAGTCGTGCACGTGAACCCCAGAGTGCCGGCGAGCGGGCACCAACCGGCGGCGGCACATGCTTGCCGATCGTCTTGAACATCTGCCCGATAAAGCCGTCAGGGGTCCAGTTGGCGAGACCAACCGAACCACCGCGTTTGCAGACGCGAAGGAGTTCGGATGCAGCGCGCTCCTGATCGGGCGTGAACATCACGCCGAAAATCGAGAGCACGTTGTCGAACGATTGATCGGCAAACGGCAGATTTTCCGCATCAGCCTCCTGGAATAGGATCGGCAGCCTGTCGGCCTTGGCGCGTTCCTGGCCGCGTTCGAGCAAAGCCGGAACGTAATCGGTCGCTGTGACCTCGCACCAGCGCCGGGCCGCAGCAAGCGCGCCGTTACCATTACCGGCCGCGACATCGAGCACTTTCGAGCCCGCGCGCAGGTCCAAAGCTTCGCACAGGCTTTCACCAACAATTTGCAAGGTAGTCCCAACGATCGCATAGTCACCCGAGGACCATGCGCTTTGCTGCCTAGCTTTGAGCGCGCTAAAATCGACGGTGGGCTGAGTATCGCGCGCGACGGCCGCAGATGTGGACATTGTTTTCTCCTTGGGTCAGATTGATCAGCCTCATGGTGCGTCTATAGCAACCGTGGTTGGGCACATGTCGTCCCACGGTCTCTGGCTTAGACAGGGATAGTGGGGTTCGGCGTGGCAGCTGGCGTGGGAATGAGCGTGGAATCGGGTAGCGGGAACGCTAATCAACCGGGGCGGTCGCTCGAGATCCGGCTGCTTGGGCCGATGGCCATCCGGCGTGAGGGCATCGACCTGAAACTCCCTGGGTCCCGGAAAGTCCGATCTCTTCTGGCCTACCTTGCGCTTTCACCGCGGCCCTGTGGCAGGGCGCAGCTTTGCGATCTTCTATGGGACATCCCCGACGATCCGCGCGGCGAGTTGCGGTGGTGCCTGAGCAAGATCCGGTCGCTGATTGGAGAACAGCGCGTCGCGACCCAAGGCGACACCATCTGGCTGGACCTGTCGGACTGCTTTATCGATGCGGTCGAGGCGGCTGCGGCCTACCAGCATGGTTTCAAGACGCAGACGCCGGACCGGTTGCGTTTCCTGGCGGCCCTGTTTGCCGGCGACTTTCACGATGGATCAGGCGTCGAGCGGAGCCCGGCGTTCGAAACGTGGCTGGTGTCGCAACGTCGTCGGCTGCGCGACATTCACGCAGCCCTTCTGGAGCATATGGTGCAGCGTTTCCCACCTGAAGAAGCGCAAACCTATCTGGATCGCTGGATCCAGCTCGCTCCCTTCGACCTGCGCCCTCATGAATTGCTGTTGATCTCGCTTGCCAAGGTAGGTCGTTTTCGAGAGGGAGAGGAACATCTTGAAGCGACGGCAAAGCTGTTTAACGCCGAAGGAATCGATGACCGATCCTTGCGCGATGCCTGGCAGACAGCTCGAGCCCAGACAGACGCGGCATTCCGGCGGCAACAGCCTCGTGCCAACGGAATGCCCGCATCGTCTCCGCTCGACACCGAAATCTCGCCAGGGGAACGTCGGCGGGCATCGATCGCCATCATGCCATTCAACGAACTGTCGGCGGTGGCTGTGCCCGGCGGCCCCTCCGACGCGTTGGCATACGACATTATTACCCGGCTTGCGAAGCTTCGCTCCTTCCATGTGATCGCGCAGGGCACGATGTTCGCGCTGAGAGAGCGTCATCACACAGTCGAAGAGACAGCCAGGCTGCTCGGTGTCGATTACGTCGTCGACGGATCCTTTCAGCGCATGGGCGACCGCATCATTGTTCGTGTCGAGTTGACCGAGGCGAGAACAGCGCGCATCGCCTGGGCGGAAGTCTTCGAGCGCCGTGTTGCCGAGACATTCCTCCTTCTCGAGGAAATCGGCAGCAGGATCGTCGTCTCGATCGAGCGTGAAGTTGAGACAATCGAGAGCAACCGTGCCCTCATGAAGGCGCCGAGCTCTCTCGACGCCTGGGAGGCCCACCACCGGGGGCTCTGGCACATGTATCGCTTCACCAAGAGCGACAATGAGCAAGCCCAGCATTTCTTCGAGAGGGCAATTGGCCTCGACCCGACGTTTGCGCGGGCCCATGCGGGACTGTCCTTTACGCACTTCCAGAGTGCCTTCCAGCATTGGGCAGATCGAGACATCGAAGCTGAGCTGGCCTATCGGGCGGCAAGCCAGAGCATGATGGCAGACGATCGCGACCCGACGGCGCACCTCGCCATGGGTCGCGCGCTTTGGTTGAGAGCGCTACACGATCAGTCCGTGAGCGAACTGCAACAAGCCGTCGAGCTCAGTCCGAGCTTCGCGATTGCTCACTACTCTCTCGCCTTCGTTCAATCGCAGTCCGGCGATCCAAACGCTGCGATCCTGGCGGCCGATCACTCCCGCGCCCTTAGCCCCTTCGATCCGCTGCTCTTTGGCATGCTCGCAAGCCGCGCCCTGGCTCTCGTGCGCCTCGGAAGTTTCGAGGAGGCAGCAGAATGGGGAGTGAAGGCTGCAGCCCGTCCGAACGCTCACGCTCACATTCTGGCAATTGCCGCTCTTTGCCTGTCGATCGCAGGTCGCCTCAGCGAGGGGCAATCGTACCTCGCCATGATACACGAGCGGTATCCCGCCTATCGCCTCGACGACTTCATGTCGGCATTCCATTTGCCGCCCACTGACCAGGTGCTGTTTCACCAAGGGGCCACGCGTCTCGGCTTCGCATGAGCGCGCCTGATCGCCAAGCAGCACCAGATCGCCGCCAACGCATGCAACGGTCTGGATTGCGTTCGGGCGTAGCTTGTACTCTCATCCTGAATAGAACTGACGCGGCCAGGTGCTCGTCAACGGAACGGCAACAGGCGGTCTTTGCCGAACGGAGGCACCAACCCGCATGTAGATTTCAGCAAGCTCTTCCGTGGCAGGCATAGAGAAGGGCTGGTATTGTATGGCCTTGTCGTTGCGGGCCGGGAGAATAGGGCGTTGAAAGATCAGAAATCAAGGGACCCTACCGGACCGGGCGACGATCCTGCCTATCGCCCTTGTCAAGCGAAGCGAGGAATCGACCCCTTGGGCGAAACGAAGATTTGACCCCCTTCATTGATTGGTCGTTTCGTTTGGTTCAAGCGCCGCTCCGGCCTTCTGCAGAAGGCCGGAGCGGCGCTTTTCGCGAAGCCGGTAGCTGTCGCCTCGGATGGTGATCACGGTCGAATGATGAAGCAGGCGGTCCAGTATCGCCGTGGCGACCACGGGGTCACCAAAGACGCTTCCCCATTCTCCCACAGAGCGGTTGGAGGTGATCAGGATTGATCCCTTCTCATAGCGCCGAGAGACCAATTGGAAGAACAGGTGGGCGGCGTTGGCTTCGAACGGAAGATAGCCGAGCTCGTCGATGATCAGCAATTTCGGCCGCGACAAGATCGTCAATTGCTTGTCGAGCGAACCATCGTTGTGTGCTTTGGCCAGCATCGCTACCAACGTGGCAGCGGTCACGAACTGCACGTTGTAGTTCTGACGTATCGCCTCGCGGCCAAGGCTGACCGCAAGGTGGGTTTTACCGGTACCAGGAGGCCCAAGGAATAGCACCGTATCGCCGTGAGCGATCCAGCGGCAGGTCGCCAGGTCCCTGATTTGGCCATGATCAAGCGACGGCTGCGCCTCGAACTCAAAGCCGTCGAGTTCGCGCACGAACGGGAACTGCGCCAGCTTGCTCGACATGGAGATGCGCCGCTCATCGCGCCGGGCGATCTCTCGCGATACCAGGAATGCCAGAGCTTCGCGCAAGTTCATCTTCGAGCGGGCCGCCTCGTCAAGCAGAGTGTCGAGCTGATCGCGGATCGCCGTCAGTTTCAGTCGATCGAGTGTTGCGATGAGCAGGTCGTGATCCACGTTCGTCATCACCAGCCTCCTCCAACAACCGCCTCGTATTCGGCGAGCGGCCGCAGCAAGGCGGCTGGCGCTATCTCAACTGGAGTGCGCACCAGTCCTTCGCTACCAGCGACGCCAACAAAATGGGACCGGTCCACGATCCGTTGTCGCCGTCCCTGGCAGAGAGCATGATCGGCCACTACCTGGCCCGCGTGACGGATGATCACACGGCCTGCCAGCACAACGACTTGAACGCTCTCGCCGATTAGGCGCCAAGGTACCGAATAGCTGTTGGTGTCGAGGTCTATCGCGCAGTCGGCCTGAACTTTGCGCACGAGATCGCGTAATTGTCCAAACGGTGCGCGACCAGCCAGCGGACGAAGCGCGTCCGCCTCCGCAGCAAAGCGCTCCGTCGGCGCTACGCCGGTCGTGCCATGTTCACGCTGGTCGGCAACCTCGCG
Organism: Rhizobium cauense; assembly: GCF_019511525.1. Classification (GTDB taxonomy): domain Bacteria; phylum Pseudomonadota; class Alphaproteobacteria; order Rhizobiales; family Rhizobiaceae; genus Rhizobium; species Rhizobium cauense. The sequence continues at coordinate 120,927 of NZ_JAEUAT010000003.1, forward strand.
TATCCACCGGGCCAGATGCGCCTCGAACGACGCCCAGCTCTCGAACCGGCGACCGGCGATCGCGTTCTTCTTGACGTAACCGACTCCGCGCTCGTCCTTGCCCTTCGTACGGGCGCGATATGGTGCGCAAGCTCGTGGGGTGAAGCCCCAGTAACGAGCAAAGGCATGCAATCGCGCATTGAACCGCACTTCCCGGCTGACCGCATCGTGGTGCTCGACCAGCGGCTTCGCATTATCCAGCAACACCTCGTTGGGAACGCCACCAAATCGAAGGAACGCACCTTCCATTCCTTCGAACCAGTCGGTTTGCCCCTCTCGCAACGAGGCTCGGATATGTATGCGTCTCGAGTAACCCAACGTTGCGACAAACACGTACACCCGAAGCCGTTCACCGCCGATCCATACGCGCGTCTGGCCAAAGTCGATTTGCAACTGGCGACCTGGTGGAGTTTCGAACCGAACTGTCGCACGCTTCTGTGCCTTCAACTCCCGTCGCCACTGCCGAACTCGAAGCTCTACAGAACGCAGGCCGATGACAATTCCGTGCTCGCTCGCCAACTCCTGGCGGATTACATCCGCATTCCCGTCATGACGGAAAAAACGTTCTCGCAGCCAATCGTCCAGCCCGTCAAACGAACTGCGCCGAGCAGGTTTCTTGAAAGGCGACACGCCGCCTTCCCGCAAATATCGGCGAACCGTGTTGCGCGCGCATCCAAATTCCTTGGACAGCCGCTTGGCACCCCAACCAAGCGCATGTAGTCGCAACATTGCCACCACCTCATCAGCCTGAAGCATATCCCCGCCCTGCATCGTTCGCGACAATGCAGGATGCAATAAAATCTCGCTCGTCATCCAACTCTCCTCGTTTGACACGAGGGGTCAGTTCTTCGCTTCGTTAGGGGGTCAGTTTCTCATTTCGCCCGACAGCCCGATCGGATTTCGGGCGATTGCCGCCGCGTTCAGCGTTCGGCGACCAACCACTACTCCCCCGCAAGAAAACGAAACTCCCAATCCCCGATCTGTCCTTCCGTCAGGATTTCATTCGCCACCGGACGACTAAACCCATAAGCGGCTCGTCATGAACCTTCTGACTTGTTATTCGACCATCCCCTCCGTGGAGCGCATTCATCCTTGTATTAAGTGTCTAAGGGTAGGCAAGACCTCGATTGGGATCATCTCGACGGGCCTCTTCGCGACGTCACGGGTCCATGGGCCAACGTGGTGTTTTCGGCAAGTTCGCTCAAACTTGCTAAGGTCGTTAGCATGGTCCCAACGTGCTACTGGGGCCGAAAGTCGACATAGAAGTTCGCATCGAGGAACGGCTGCATTGCGCCCGCATGTCGGCCATGAACCCTGTCGTTTGCTATCCCTGAAAGCGGACTTTGTTCGCGCTAACAACTAGTGCCATATTGTTGTTGACTAGGAAACTTCATGGAGGTAGTTTCCTAGTCAACAAGGAGTAAATGATGACCACTGCCTCGGAGTTGACGGATCACACAGGGTACTGGATGCGATTGGTATCAAACGCCGTGTCACAGGAGTTTGCGCGCAAGGTATCGGGCGAAGATGTGACCGTGGCGGAATGGTCGTTCATGCGGACGCTCTACGACCTCGAGCCGACGCCTCCTTCAGTTCTGGCTGAGAATATGGGCATGACGAAGGGGGCCATTAGCAAACTTGCAGAAAGGCTGGTCGCAAAAGGTTTGGTTAAGAAGACGGAAAGTCAAGAAGACAGGCGCGCCCACAGCCTGTCCCTGACGGTAGAGGGCCGGAGCAAGATACCCGTCCTGGGATCACTTGCCGATCAAAATGACGCTGAGTTCTTCGGCGTTTTGACGAAGGAAGAGCTCGAAACGCTCGACCGCATCCTGAGGGTTGTCGCAGAACGGCGCCAGCTAAAATCAATTCCGGTGGACTGAGCCGCCGATCAAACTCAATATCAAAAAGAAAGGAAACCGCTATGGACGCGGAACAGATTTCTATTGCCGAAACTTGCCTGCAGGCATCTCACGATGGAAGATTAAGCTTTCCGGAAATCGTCGGAAAGCTGATCGCTGCCGGTTTCGAGGGCTACATGGTCGACTATCGCCGCAACAGCCAAACCTACTATCTGCCCGACGGCGACAGCATCGCAATAGGCCTGCAATCCTCCACTGGCAAGGTCGCCGCTTCCTTTGATGCCACCGAAGTCGAGCGCCTGGTGCGATGGGCCCAGGCGAGCCCGGCCGATTACAGCTACGTGGCTTTTTGCGAGAAGGTCAAAGGCGCGGGCTGCGCAGGATACCTCGTTTCGTTCCCGGGCCGGCGCGTCGTCTATTTCGGCCGCACGGCAGAGACCCACGTCGAGCACTTCCCAAAGTGACGAGGGTCGGCGTCGACCGACAGTGTCGGACTAATGTCGGCTCTCGGCATCAGTAGTCACAATGCATCACTTTGCCTCTCACCAAACTCGGTGGGGTTTATTTCCGCTTCGCGCCCGCCATTCAGCCATTCGGGAAATCTCGGCGATTATGCTGCCGGTCTGCTTAACCCGTCCCGGTGTCGCCAAATGGGTGGGTCGGCGGGTCGCCGCGAACTCCTGCACGTCCTGGAATCGCGGGGACTTACCACTACAATGAGGCCTTTCGCTATGGTAGACCTACATGGCTGCGAATTTTGGAACCGTTGACGGTGTGCGTTCAACCAAACTCGTCCGGTTGACAATAGCGTGGTGCGGGGAGGAGGTCGCCATGGCATCGATTGACGAGCAGAACCTCGAAGAGAAGCTGACGGCGCTAGAGTCGGCCCGGACCTGGAGTGCGCGGCTAGTGTCCAAACTCGAGAGCAACATCCGCTCGGCAAGTGACGCCGAGCTCTTCCGCATCAATCCGATCAAATTCGCTGCCGACAAGAGCCTCAACGAGGAGGAGACGATTGCTCTCTTCCTGCACGCCACCGCACTCGGTCTCTTCGATATGACCTGGATTCTGATCTGTCCGGTCTGCTCCTGCGTCATCGATAGCTTTCGCGCGCTCAAGAATCTCGGCAGTCACTGCCGCTGCACCCACTGCCATCTGGATTTCGTGGCGGCTCTCGATGACATGATCGCGATAAGCTTCACGGTCAACCCGGCCATTCGCCGCATCGCCTATCACGATCCGCAGACGCTGACTGTGGAGGATTATCTTTACCGCTACAGCTCGACGAATGAGGGCTTGCTCCCGGACGGAACGCCTTTCGTCCACCTGAGGGAGATGCTGAGCCGCGGACTAGCCTATATAGAGCCGGGCGAGACGACCGCATTTGAGATAATCGCAGAGGCTGGCATATTACATGGCAGCAGCTCCGACAGCGATGCCGGTATCACATTTGTTGTCGATCCCGCGCTTCCCGCTGGCGAACAGCGCATCGCAATCCGTCTTGACCTTGAGTCTAGCACGCCGGACGTGGGCACCATCGCGGCCGGCAAGGTGATTTTCGAGATATCCAATGTATCGGACAAACGCATCGAGTTTGGGATACTTCAACTGCCGCCCGGCGTCGACAGGCCGCCGCCACTCCACTTCGCGCCGTTGCTCTCAGGTAAGCGGTTACTCACGACCCAGACATTCCGCGACCTTTTTCGCTCCGAGGTGATCGGGAGCCAGGAAGGGCTCGGCGTCAAGGACATCGCTCTCCTTTTCACCGACCTGAAGGGCTCGACTGCACTTTATGACCGGATCGGAGACCTGAATGCTTTTGCACTTGTGCAGCAGCATTTTGACCGGCTGCAGGGCGTGACTGTCCGCCACAACGGCGCGATCATCAAGACGATCGGTGATGCGGTGATGGCTGCATTCCTGGAACCTGACGATGCCGTGCGGGCGGCGCTCGACATGCGCAGCGAAATCGCCTCGTTCAACAAGCGGCAACCCGACAAGGCTCTGATCCTCAAGATCGGCGTTCACAAAGGCGCGGCAATTGCTGTCACGCTAAACGAGCGCCTCGACTATTTCGGCCAGACCGTAAACATTGCTGCGCGCATCCAAGGCCTTGCCGATGCCGACGAGATTTTTGTCAGCCAGGACGTTTACGATGCGACCGGGGTTCGCGACGGACTGGCGTCTTTTTCGGTCGAGCCGAGAACTGCACATCTTCGAGGTGTACGGCAGGAGCTCCCGGTGTTTCGGGTGGGAGCGGCCGTTTAAGCGAGCTGTTCCTCATCGAGCCACACGTCGCCGGTACTTGTCGAACTGTGAGATCGACGGCATCGGAGCTACAAAGGAAGGTCGCACCGGCGTTGGTAATTCCTATTTCACCTCAGGCTCTCGACGGTATGTTTCGAAACCAATAGCGGCCGGACACTTAATTATCCGCTTGGCGCCACCATGCCGGCCATAGAGAGAGGCTTTGCAGGCTCCTCAAAGCAGACCTTGCTAGCGATTGGGCTGGAGGTGGTGGTTAAGCGGGCATCGGCAATTGCTCATCGTCTGCGACAATGGCGAACCGGTTCAAGATCGGACATTTATCACTATACGACGCCGGCCCTGCGTAGACCTTCCAGGACGAGCTCGAAATCGGCGGGGTTCTTGAAGGGCAAGACTTTGCGGCGGTATTCCAAGGAGTAGTCTGGATTGACGCGCAGCACCTCTTGCCACGTCGCCCGAGCCTCTTCGAAACGGCCGAGGTGTCCGTAACAGGCGGCCAAAAGCGCGCGTGAGACCCTGCCTGAACGGCAGAATCTCGCTCATCCCGAACCCTCAGCCAGCGGCGATCGAGTATAGAGAAAATCAGAGAGAGTTGTGGAGAAAAAAGGAACGAAAAGAATAATTGCGTAAATTATTCTACCTTCTCCGCCACTTTCCCTGTCGACCACTGCACGCGCTCGGCCAGGAAGCCAGCGAACGGGCGCACATCCATGTCGACGCTCGCCCGTTCAAGACCGGCCAGATACCGGTCGCGATCCTCCACCCGCACGACCGTCCAGGGATAGCCGCCTGAGGCCAGCATCGCATTCATCAGGAATCGTGCCATGCGCCCGTTGCCATCAGGATAGGGGTGGACGTAGCCGACAAGCCAGTGCCCCAGCACGGCCCGGACGGCAGGTTCGGTCTCATTATCGAGCAGGGTGAAGAGCGCATCCATGCCCTCGGGCACCGCTTCTGAACGCGGCGGCACATGCCACGACCCACGCAGGTAAACGGGGTGATTGCGATATCCGGCAAGGGCGCTCGGCTTGAGTATGCCCGCGACCACGGACGGGCCGAACAGTTCACGGTACCACTCCCGGTGTTGGTCATGCACGAGCGCGCCAGCAGGCGCGCCATCGAGAATGGCGGCCACGGAATCCTTTACTTTCTGGAAGGCCTGCCAGTAGCCGCGCGCGGCGAGCGCATCGCGGCTTTGCCTATCCTTTTCATCGATTTCGGGATTCCATCCGCCCTGCCGCACGCGGTCGATGAGTGCGGGCGTAACGCTATAGCCTTCGATCGATAGCGAGTGGTAGGCATCGCTTTGGTAGATGTCTTCCACGAATTTCATGTAGCTGCTTTTGTCTGAGGGCAGGCCTGGCGCTTTGGGAAATATCTCCATCACAGGCGCCCGCTGGCTTTCCCAGATAGCGTTAAGCCGGGCTACGATGGGCGGCACGCCGGTGATGATGGCGGGCACATAAGGCTGCTCGGCAAAGGGATCGCTTTCGCGAACATCGTAGCTCGCGCTTTTCATCGTTTTGACGATCTCATCGGCAAAGCCCGTGCGTCCTACGCGGCGAAACGCCCCGGCTATACGCCCGGCGACGGCAGAATGCCCGCCATCAAGCAACCGGCCCAGAATGCCGGATACGTCACGCACAGCAGCCAACACCACCTGCGCCTCAATGGGTGTGCGCTGGAAGAAGGCTTCCGGCACTTTGACGAGGGCGGCATCCGGCGCGTAGACACGCAGGCCGTTTTTCTCGGCCAGGTCTTCGGGCGCGGGCGTCTCCTTGACCTTGAGGTCATAGAGCGACGTGCCGAAGAGGAGTGGCAGATTGTTGTTGGTGCCTTTGGGGCTGTTTACGATGACCTGCGGCGGGATCGCCGTCGCTTCCGAGTGCAGCAGCAATGACTGCTCGGGCGACAGGAACCAGTCATTCCCGAACCGGTCGCGGCAATAACGCGCGCAGAACTCCCAGTAGGACGCATACCAGGGTGTGGTGTCCCCCGGTTGGGCCTGCGGCCCGGTCGACATCAGCCAGCCTTTGATGACATCGCGCAGAAAGCCGTGCTGCAAGAGCCGTTCACGATGAACGCGGCTGAAGCCGCTAGATTTGAATATGCGCTGCCCCCCGCTTTGCAGCTCCTGCAAGGCGCTTAAGGAATCGGCGAGCTTTTCGTTCGGTGTGGCCATGGCTTCATATCAAGTTTTTGATGTTGTGCGATGACAAGTGTATAATGCCGATCGCTAACAAGTCAATTATGCCGCATAATTGCAAGTTTTTAATGCCGCGCAATTGCGCGTAAATTATGTTAATTCATTGAAACAATGACAATTAAACGCCGACGACAGCTAGTCTAAAATGACCGATTCCGCCTTCTGAATCAATGCTCCAAGCCGTGCCAGAATGGCTGAGGTCGGCTGCATCAGATCGACTGTCGCAAACCTGATCTGATGGCCCTGGATATCGACACTCTCATCGAGATCGCCGCCGACAACCGGATGCAGGAACATACCCTAAGCACTGAGCGACAACGGATCATCCGCGCGCTCCTGGCTGCGCCCACCGGCTCGTGCGCCGCCCGCATCATCGCCTCATGCAGCGCCTCCATCTCGCTGACCTCGGTTCTTCGCCTTGCGCACGGACGCTGCCCGCCCGCTCGATTTGTCACTGCTCACGCACGCGCCTTTCTTCCAGCGCCTTGCGCTCCCGCGCCTCGACCGCGCCGAGCGCCTTCACCTTCCGGGCCATATCGAACCCCTGCATTTTATGGCGGCGCTGCCGGGCTTCATTCTGCCCGCGCTGACTTCGCCAGGTCCGTTCAAGCAGGTTTAGGTTTCCAGAACTTTGCTCAGCCATACTTTGCAAAATGGCATAAATTCAAACCAAAGAGACGGTTTAAATCTTTCCTCGTTTGCGAAGCCCTGCTACGTGAAATTGCCATTTAATAAACCTGAGCTTTGCACCCGAAATGAGGACCAACCTTTATCGCGGGATCGACGTGGAACCCGTCGTACGCAGGGGCCGCCCATAGCTACGCCCTCGAAGGCCTTAACACCCATAAGGCGCTACAGGATGCATTCCGCGCCGCACAGGCCACGCTCATAGCCAGCGGAGGCGAGTGAACATGACAGCGCCAAAGCCGCTCAAAAAGACGCAAATGGCCGGCCGTCGTGCCTTGCGCTCATTGCGGTATCTTCATTAGGCCGGAGAAGACGGGCTCCCTCGGCTTCGCCGACAACCGCTTGTCGCCAACTGATTGTTGGTCGGTAGACGAGAGGCTGGGCCAGAACCGACGTCAGCCGACCTGTCGTCTCCGGCCTGGCGAGTTGAGTGACCGAATTTTTGAGCGCGCCTGTCAAAACAGTTCGATACCCGAAAGGACCCTGAGCCTTTCCACGAGCCTCTCCTGATAGACGGGATCGGTGACCTCGGCGGCAGCCTCGCGCCGCCGGCGATGATACCAGTAGCCGCCGCTGCTCCTCGCCTCGTCGTCGTTGCTGGTCGCAAGCCAGGCCTGGGTACGATAACCCTCCTTAAGATCGTCTGGGGCTCCCGCGCCGCCCATCTTCGTCGGCACCCAGCCTGGATCGACGGCGTTACTGAAGACGTCGGGCCAGTGTCGAGCGAGGCACGCCGCAAGCGCTGCGACATGAAGCTTGCTTTCCGAGTAAGCACGGCTGGTGTTCCACGCCCGGCGCTTCCAGTCGACGTCGTCAACCGGGCCCCCGCCGCTCTGGTGCATGCCGCTGCTGAGATAAATAAGACGCTTTGGCCGCTCGATGAGCGCCGTCAGTATATACGGGGCGAGCGTATTCACCGCGAGAATGGCGGGATGTCCTTCCGGTGTACCACCCCGCGCCGCCACCGAGTAGATTCCGGCGTTGTGAATGACGGCGTCCATATGCCCAAGTGCGTTTACCTGATCGGCGACCTGTCGTGTCTCCTTGGCGCTCGAGAGGTCACCGACGACAATGCCGAGGGTTTGCGGAATAAGATCGGCGACCGCCTTTGCCCGTTCTGTCGAGCGTGCGTGAAGGACGAGCTCGTGCCCGTCGTCAATGAGGGCGCGCGCTGCAGCGAGCCCCAGGCCATCGGTCGACCCCGTAATAGCGATACGGCTCATCGGCTTCCTCTCGGTTGAGCGACAGTCAAGGCAAATAGGTTGGGGCGGCCAGAATGCCAACCCTGCCTGCCACAATCACCGGCGCATGTCGGCATCCGCCTCCGTCGTCGCCGGGTCTCTTCTCGGAGAATTAAAATCTGCTCTCCAACTGCTGACTTGCACTTGACGCTTCCGCAGCTTTGCGAAATGCTAAGATGTCAGACCAATTTTAAAGGCTGGCTGCCTATAAAAATCTGGGGAACCATGAAGGCACCACGCAGCGACAGGCCGATTATCCGGCCGCTTCCGGCAATGGATCGGGCACGTCAGGTGACCGACGCAGTGGCCGAGTATGTTCAGAGCGCGCAGCTCAAGGCTGGCGATCGTCTGCCGGCGGAACGCGAACTGATGTCGGCGCTGATGGTTGGCCGTTCTACCATCCGCGAGGCGATCCGCCACTTCCAGGCACTCGGTGTTATCGAAACCCGAAAGGGTAGCGGGACTTACCTGCTGAAGCCGGTTTCGAAGGCAACGATCCACATGCCGCTGTCACTCGATACCGGTCATCTGCGCGACGCCCTTCTGCAAACACTGGAAGTCCGCCGCGGCATCGAGTGCGAGGCCTGCATGGTGGCCGCGCGCAAGCGAACCGACAAGGATCTCGTCCTGATCGAGCAGAACCTCAATGAGATGGAACGCGTTCATCTCGAGAAGGGCACATCAGGGCCTGAAGACCTGGCTTTTCATCTGGCGATCTACGACGCCACGCACAACCCGCTTTTCCGCCAGCTTCTCGAGCAGATGCGCGAGACCTTCTGGCAATTCTGGGAGCATCCGTTCGAGCGCGAGGATTTCGCCCGCCGCTCATTCCCCTTTCACCGCACACTCTTCAACGCGATCGCTGCCCGGGATGCCGAGGCCGCGCGGGAAGAGACACTAAAAATCCTCGAGGTCGTCGAGGAAGATATCAAGGAAATGTCGAAATGAATAACGGCGCAGACGCGTTCGATCTTGCCTCGCTCATCACCGCGCACGACGAAGGAAACTTCGCTGAAGCCGTCGTGCCACCGATATTTCAGACGTCGCTTTTCACCTTCTCCGATTATGACGACATGATCTCCTCCTATCGGGGCGAGAAGGTGCGCCCGATCTACACGCGCGGTCTGAATCCGACCGTTCGTATGTTCGAGGAAATGCTGGCAAAGCTCGAGGGTGCTGAAGATGCGCTAGGCTTTGCAAGCGGCATGGCTGCGATCTCCTCGGCAGTGCTATCCTTCGTCGAGCCGGGTGACAGGATCGTCGCGGTCAAGCACGTCTATCCCGATGCCTTCCGCCTGTTCGGCACGATCCTGAAGCGTATGAAGGTCGAAGTGACCTATGTCGATGGACGCGACGAGGAGGCCGTTGCAAAGGCACTGCCAGGCGCCAAGGTCTTCTACATGGAAAGCCCGACGAGCTGGGTCATGGAGGCTCATGATGTCGGTGCGCTCGCAGCGCTCGCCAAAAAGCATGGCGTCGTCACCATGATCGACAACAGCTGGGCAAGTCCATACTTCCAGCAGCCCATCTCGCTCGGCGTCGATATCGTCATCCACTCGGCGTCGAAGTATCTCGGCGGCCATAGCGACGTGGTGGCTGGTGTTGTTGCCGGCTCGAAGGAGATGATCGCTCGCATCAAGGCGGAGGCATATCCTTATCTCGGCGGCAAGCTCTCACCGTTTGACGCATGGCTTCTGATCCGTGGCCTGCGCACGCTGCCGATCCGTATGCGAGCGCATGAGGCAGCAGCGATGACCATCGCCAAGCGTCTGCAGGAACTCGACGTCGTGGAAACGGTCTGCCATCCGGGCCTTGCCAACCGGTTGCCCTCGGGCCTCAACGGCACGTCGGGGCTGTTCTCCTTCATATTCCGCGAAGGCGTCGATATCCGCGCTTTCGCCGATCACCTCAAGCTCTTCAAACTGGGAGTGAGCTGGGGTGGGCATGAAAGCCTGATCGTACCAGGCGAGGTCGTCCTTCAGCAGAAGGCGCAACCGAATTCCGCGCATACCTTCGGGATCCATGCGCGGTCCGTACGCCTCCACGTCGGTCTCGAAGGAACCGAAGCCTTGTGGAAGGACATCGAGGCGGCATTGGCGGTCGCCTCTTAAGTCACAACCTGAAAAACCTGAAAAGGGGGAGCAAGCATGAAAAGACTGATCACCGCCACTCTTCTCGCCACGATGATGGCCGGTACGGCGCTCGCCGATACCACGCTGAAACTGGTCGAGGTCATTACCAGCCCTGAACGCACCGAGACGCTGAAGTCGATCGTCGGCAAGTTCGAGGCTGCCAATCCCGGTACCAAGGTTGACATCATCTCGCTGCCCTGGAACGAAGCCTTCCAGAAATTCGCGACGATGGTCTCGGCCGGCGATACGCCTGATGTCATGGAAATGCCCGACACCTGGCTTTCGCTCTATGCCAACAACGGGATGCTCGAAAGCCTTGAGCCCTACCTTGCCAAGTGGGAGCACACCAAGGGCCTGACGCCGCGCGCGCTTGAACTCGGCCGCGACGTCAACAACACAGCCTACATGCTGCCTTACGGCTTCTACCTTCGCGCACTGTTCTACAACAAGAAGCTCTTCCAGGAAGCAGGCGTCGCCGAACCACCGAAGACACTCGACGATTTCGTTGCCGCCTCCGAGAAGGTCTCCAAGCTTCCGGGCAAGTCCGGCTACTGCCTGCGCGGCGGACCGGGTGGCCTGAACGGCTGGGTGATGTTCGGCGCGACGATGGCAGGTTCCAACAAGTTCTTCAACGAGGACGGTACCTCGACCATGAACAGCGAAGGCTGGGCAAAGGGTCTGGAATGGGTCGTCGACCTCTACAAGAAGGGCCTGACCCCGAAGGACAGCGTCAACTGGGGCTTCAATGAAACCGTTGCCGGCTTCTACTCCGGCACCTGCGCGATGCTCGACCAGGATCCGGACGCGCTGATCGCCGTTGCCCAGCGCATGAAGCCTGAAGATTTCGGCGTCACCAAGATGCCGGTCGGCCCGAGCGGCAAGGGCTTCACCACGATCGGCTTTGCCGGCTGGTCGATGTTCACCACCAGCCAGAACAAGGATCTGTCCTGGAAGCTGATCGAGACGCTTGAATCGCCGGAAGGCAACATCGAGTGGAACAAGCGTACCGGTGCCCTTCCGGTTCATACCTCGGCAGAGAAGGACCCCTTCTATGCGGGCGATCAGTTCAAGGGCTGGTTCGAAGAACTGGCTGATCCGAATATCGTTCCGACCGTGATGCCGACCTACCTCGAAGAGTTCGCCTTCTTCAAGGATTCGCTTGCGATCAAGACGACGCAGCAGGCGCTTCTCGGCGACATCACGCCGAAGGAACTGGCTGACCAGTGGGCAGACTATCTGACCAAGGCGCAGCAGAAGTTCCTCGCCAAGAAGTAACGGACCACCGGCGGCGGACTAGTCCGCCGCCTCCTTCACTGTCTTGCGACGGCCCAGATTGCGCCGCGAAACGGATTTGCCTGATGACCCTCACTGCCAATACGCTGGAAAGGCGCCAGGACAGGCGCCCCTGGCTGAAGCGCGTGGCCGATGCCTCCGAACCCTATCTTTACAGTGCACCGTCGCTGGTCCTGATCATTGCGGTGATGCTGGTGCCATTGGTGATCGGGGTATCCTACGCGTTCCGCGACATCCAGCTTCTCAATCCGTTTTCGGGCGGCTTCGTCGGGCTCGACCATTTCCGTGCACTCTCGAAAGACGCAGCCTTCTATGGCGCCCTGAAGAACACCCTCTGGTGGACGGGCGCATCCGTCCTGCTGCAATTCATCTTCGGCCTCATTCTGGCGCTTCTGCTCGACAAGCCGTTCTGGGGCAGGGGCGTCGTACAGGCTTTGGTCTTCCTGCCCTGGGCCGTCCCCTCGTTCCTTGCCGGCCTGAATTGGGCATGGCTCTTCAACCCAGTCATCGGACCGATCCCACATTGGTTGTTTGCGCTCGGCCTGATGAGCGAGCCGGGAAATGTTCTTTCCGATCCGCACTATGCGATGTGGGGACCGATTATCGCCAATGTCTGGTGGGGCATTCCCTTCTTCGCGATCACATTGCTTGCGGCTCTCCAGGCAATTCCGCGCGACCTTTACGAGGCGGCCTCCATCGACGGCGCAGGCTGGTTCCAGCGTTTTCGTTCGATAACCTTGCCCTTTCTCGCACCGACCATTGCAATCACCGTGCTCTTGCGAACCGTCTGGGTTTCCAATTTCGCCGACCTGATCGTCGTCATGACTGGTGGCGGCCCGGCTGACCGGACGCAAATCGTCGCGAGCTACATCTTTACGCAGGCCTTCAGGCGCCTGGACTTCGGCTATGCCTCGGCAATCGCGCTGGTGCTGCTGGTGCTGCTGCTTGCCTATTCAATGCTGATCATCCTGCTGCGGCAGACCCTGCTGAACAAGGATTGATGTCATGAAGCGATCCATTCTTCCGACCGTCGCGCATCGCCTGGCCATTCTCTGCTACATCGTCTTTGCGCTGTTTCCGCTGTTCTGGCTGCTCAAGGTGTCGGTGACGCCAAACGATCTCCTCTATACCGAGGGCGTCCGGATGTGGCCGTCGCGGACAACGTGGGAGCACTACTCCTTCGTCATCCAGCACAGCGCCTTTCCGACCTTCTTCAAGAACAGCCTGATCGTATCGGCCTCGACCGCAATCGTGGTCACGATCTGCGCCTCTCTGTCAGGCTACGCCCTGTCACGCTTCAATTTCCGGGCCAAGTACTGGATTGTCGCGCTGATGCTGCTGACGCAGATGTTCCCGCTTGTCATGCTGGTTGCGCCGATCTTCAAGATCCTGACGCCACTGCATCTGACGAACAGCCTCACCGGCCTCGTCGTTGTCTACACCGCCTTCAATGTGCCCTTCGCCACCTTCCTCATGCAGTCGTTCTTCGACGGAATCCCTAAGGATCTCGAGGAGGCAGCCATGATTGACGGCGCAACACAGTTCACCGCCTTCCGGCAGATCATCCTGCCGCTGACACTTCCGGGCATCGCGGCAACGCTTGGCTTCGTCTTCACCGCCGCGTGGAGCGAACTGCTCTTTGCCCTCATGCTCATCAACGGCAACGACGCGGCAACCTTCCCGGTCGGGCTTTTGACTTTCGTTTCCAAGTTCTCCGTGGATTTCGGGCAAATGATGGCTGCGGGCGTGCTCGCGCTCATCCCGGCCGGTCTCTTCTTCCTGCTCATCCAGCGTTATCTCGTCCAGGGCCTGACGGCCGGCGCGGTCAAGGGTTAATCAAAATGGCATCGATCGATATCCAGAACGTCAAGAAGGCATACGGCCCCGTCAAGGTGCTGCACGACGTCGACCTCAGGATCAAGGATGGAGAGTTCGTCGTGTTGGTCGGCCCGTCCGGCTGCGGCAAATCCACTCTGCTGCGCATGATCGCAGGCCTGGAAGACGTCACCGGTGGCGAGATCCGCATCGCCGGCAACCGCGTCAACGAACTGCACCCGAAAGACCGCGACATCGCCATGGTGTTCCAGTCCTATGCGCTTTACCCGCACATGAACGTCGCGGGAAACATGAGCTACAGCCTGAAGCTCCGGAAGACGGCAAAGGAAAAGATTGCCAGTGCCGTTGCCGGGGCCGCGTCAAAGCTCGGCCTCGATCCGCTGCTTGAACGCCGTCCGAAGGCGCTTTCCGGCGGCCAGCGCCAACGCGTTGCCATGGGCCGCGCCATCGTGCGCCAACCGAAGGCCTTCCTCTTCGACGAACCTTTGTCGAACCTCGACGCACGTCTGCGCGAGCAGATGCGTGCCGAAATTAAAAAACTGCACGGCGACCTGAAGGCAACATCGATCTATGTCACCCACGACCAGATCGAGGCTATGACCTTGGCTGACAGGATTGTTGCGATGCATGGCGGCGTCGTGCAGCAGGTAGGCAGCCCGCTCGAACTTTATGATCGCCCTGCCAACCTCTTCGTCGCCGGCTTCATCGGTTCGCCTGGCATGAATTTCCTTGAAGCGACCTATGCAGACGGCGGTGTCCGCCTGAAGGACGGCACGGTCGTACCGCTGGCCGCGCCGCTGTCACTTGCAAACGGCGCCAAGGTTACGCTGGGGATCCGGCCAGAGCATGTAGTGATTGCGGATCAAGGCGGTCTGAACGCGACCGTCGAACTGGTTGAGCCCACAGGGTTCGGCATCATCCTGCATTTGTCACTGCACGGATTGCCGTTCAAGATCTTCACGCTCGACCGGGCCGCGCTCACAGCGGGTCCGACAATCAACGTGTCGTTCCCCGCACCGCATCTGCACGTCTTCGACGCGGACGGGAACAGGGCGAAGTAGGAAGCGCAGCCTCAGCCGTGCGCAAGGCTGCCGCGCAGCACGGCATCATTGACGGCTGGTCTCGGTATCGGCACCGCGACCGGCGTCACTACGTCCATCGCAGCAGGCGATACCGCTTCCATTGGTGGCGCTGGCATCGAGGGCTGCGCCCCCAATGTCGCGACCGGCTCCGGCATCGGGATTGGTACGGGGACGGTTGTGGGAACAAGCGCCAGGAACTGTGGCGGCATCAGGCTCTGACCGGGCACATAATTCATTGCGACTTCATATGAGGGCAGGGGTGCCGGGGTCTGCAGTTCACCGTCGCGACCACGCTTCTCGTAGAAGGCATTGCCCCCCGCAATCGCCACGTAATGCATGTTGCGATAGGGGAACTTCAGACCGTCGGTGTGGAAGAACATAGCGTCCTTGACACCTCGGTGCCGCTCACCGCGGAGAATTGCGTCGGCAGCATCAGTCAGTTCGATTTCCGCCGTCGGCTCGACGACCCGTGTCATCACACCAGGAGCGAACTGCCGTTGCTGGGCGACAACACCACAGATTGAATCGGGATATGCGCCTGACGTCAGCCTGTTCATCACCACGGTGCCAACCGCCATGTAGCCGTCGCGGTCAGCATGCTCGGACTCGAAGTACATCGCCCGCTTCAGGCAGTCGCGATCCTTGGCCGTGTAATTGAAGGTAACTTTGCTTGCCTGGGCCACTTGGGCCGCATTCTTGGGTTTGGTGGCGTCGCTTACCACCTTCGGAGCCGGTTGCTGTGCAGTCGTACAGCCAACCGCCGCCACGCTCGCAAACAAAATCCCGGCGAGAGATTTTCCCAACTCTATGTGCGCCCTCAATGTCAGGTGCCCCCTATTTGGAGTAGTAAGCCCTTCTCGATTAAGTGGTCGCTTTTTTACCCGCGTTTTGGGTAAATTTCAAACTTAATTAGTATCACAATTTGATTTGGCGGCTTTTCGCCCGCATTCACAGGGCGATTCGGTGCGTCGGAGCTATCCTCGACGCACCGATTTTTGCCAGTGCAAACAACGGGTCAACATGGTCATACGCTCGAAATCACTGCGTGATCGCAAAACTGATTCGACGTTCACAAGTTGATTCCGACGGCTATTGCGCCGTCCGAAAAAGTTTCCAGCGTGTCGGTCTGAACGCAATCCGGCTACGATCGAGAGCCCCAGCCTGCGTCGGCGACAGTTCGAGTTCAATCGGGGGATGGCCCTTGCCAATGTCGACCTCGATATGGCGCGTACCGGCGACACGTCGGCTGGTCGTCAAGAGACCGGCGATACAACCGCCACAGCCGTCGCGCAATTCGATGTCGTGCGGCCGGAAGTAGAGCTGGGCATCCCCATCCGCTTCGCCATCGACCTTAAGGCCGAGCGGCCGGTCCTCGAACCAGATTTCGCCGCCGTTGACCCGCACGTCGAGACAGTTCGACTGACCGACAAAACCAAAGACAAAGGGCGAGTTCGGGCTGTCATAAACTTCATCGGGCGTTCCGACCTGCTCGATCGCGCCCTGGCTCATGACGACCACACGGTCGGCAAGCTCCATCGCCTCGTCCTGGTCATGTGTGACGAAGACAGTTGTATGACCGGTACGATCATGGATTTCGCGTAGCCATTTGCGCAGGTCCTTGCGCACCTGTGCGTCCAGGGCGCCGAAGGGCTCGTCGAGCAGCAGCACGTTCGGTTCGACTGCCATTGCGCGCGCAAGCGCAACACGCTGACGCTGGCCGCCGGATAGCTGCGCCGGATAACGCTTCTCAAGGCCCGACAGCTGAACGAGGTCAAGAAGCTCCAGAGCCCGTCTTCGGATCTCCGCCTTGGGCGGGCGCCGCGCGCCATCGCGCACCTTCAATCCGAAGGAGACGTTGTCGAGCACAGTCATATGCCGGAACAAGGCATAATGCTGGAACACAAAGCCGATATTGCGCTGTTGAACGGTCTTCTTCGACGCATCCTCGTCGCCGAAATAGATCAACCCGTCAGTGGGACTCTCGAGACCGGCAATAAGACGCAGCAAAGTCGTCTTGCCAGATCCGGACGGTCCCAAGAGCGCAATCAGTTCGCCAGAGCGGATGTCGAGAGAGACGTCGTGCAGCGCCGGAAAGCGATCGAATTCCTTGCGCAGGTTTTGTACGCGAACTTCCATTCTAATTCCTCAGTGCCGTCGGCTGGCGGCGATTTCTTCACTGTATCGCATCTCGAGCAGCGTCTTTAAAACAAGGGTCACGAGCGCGAGCAAGGCAAGCAGGGTGGCGACGGCGAACGCGCCCGTGAAATTGTACTCGTTATAGAGAATTTCGACCTGCAGCGGCATGGTGTTTGTCTGTCCCCGGATGTGACCGGAGACCACCGACACGGCCCCAAACTCGCCCATGGCGCGGGCATTGCACAAGAGCACACCGTAAAGCAGGCCCCACTTGATGTTCGGCAAGGTCACGTACCAGAAGGTTTGCCAACCGCTGGCACCAAGGGAAATGGCCGCCTCTTCATCGCCCGTTCCCTGCTCTTGCATCAAGGGGATCAACTCCCGCGCAACGAAGGGAAAGGTGACGAACATTGTCGCAAGAATCAGCCCGGGAACGGCGAACAGAATCTTGATGTTGTAGGCGCTCAGCCATTGGCCAAGGTACGTGTTGGCGCCAAGCAGCAATACGAAGACCAGGCCCGAGATAACCGGAGAGACCGAGAAGGGGAGGTCTATCAACGTCGTCAGGAACGCCTTGCCCTTGAACTCGAACTTGGCGATCGCCCACGCGGCAGCAACGCCAAAGATCAGGTTAAGGGGTACGCTGACGCCGGCAACAATGAGGGTCAGGCGGATCGCCGAGACGGTCTCCTCGTCCTGCAGGGCCTCAAAAAACGGACCTGCGCCCTTGCGGAAGGCCTCGACGAAGACAGCTGTCAAAGGCAAAAGCAGGATCAGCGTCAGAAACACCAGCGAGGTAAGGATCAGGCTCCAACGTGCAAACCGGTGCTCGGTGACCGCAGAACGCACCTTTACCGGCTGAACACTCGTATCAAGCGCCATAGCCGTACCTCCGTCTGCTCCAGCTCTGGATGAGGTTGATTATCAACAACATGATGAAGGAGATGACCAGCATCACGGCCGCAATGCCCGTCGCAGCAGCATAGTTATATTCTTCGAGCTTGATGACGATCAGCAGGGGCGCGATCTCCGACCGGAAGGGAAGGTTACCGGCAATGAAGATCACCGAACCATATTCGCCGACCCCGCGCGCAAAGGCGAGCGCAAAGCCCGTCAGAACGGGCGGAGCCAATCCTGGCAGCAGCACGCGGAAGATCGTCTGAAGACGCGTGGCGCCAAGCGTTGCCGCAGCCTCCTCCACTTCCTTGTCGATCTCCTCCATGACGGGCTGAACCGTGCGCACAACGAAGGGCAGGCCGACGAAGACGAGGGCAATCACGATGCCAAGCGGCGTAAACGCGATCTTGATGCCGAGCGGTGTCAGAAACTGGCCAATCCAGCCGTTCGGTGCATAAAGGGTTGCGAGCGCAATACCGGCAACAGCGGTCGGCAACGCGAACGGCAAATCCACCATGGCATCGATGATGCGCTTTCCCGGGAAGCGATAGCGAACAAGCACCCAGGCCAGCACGACGCCGAAGGCGGCATTGATGCATGCCGCGGCGAAGGCTGCGCCAAAGCTGATGCGCAGTGCACTCAGCGTGCGAGGGTCGAACGCGATGGCCAGGAATTTTGCCCAGCCGAGTTCGCTCGACCGCCAGGCAAGGCCGGAAAGCGGGATGAGGATCAAAAGGGTGAGCCAGGTCAAGGTAAGGCCGAGCGCCATTCCAAAGCCTGGAATGACGCTCGGCCGTCTGAACCGCCACCGTGTGGGGCTATATGCTTTCATGCGACGTATTATTGTGCCGGCTTGTAGATTTGGTCAAATACGCCGCCGTCGCCGAAGAATTTCGGCTGCGCTTGCTTCCAGCCGCCGAAATCATCGATCGTCGCGAGCTTCAGGTTCGGGAAGCGTGCGATGTCTTCCTTGTCTGCGGCCTCCGGCTTGGTCGGCCGGTAGAAGTGCTTTGCGGCAATCTTCTGGCCCTCATCGGAATACAGATAGTTCAAATAGGCTTCCGCGACTTTGCGGGTACCCTTCTTGTCGACATTGCCGTCAACCACGGCCACTGGCGGATCGGCACGGATCGAGAATGTAGGAGTTACGATCTCGAACTGATCGGGACCAAGCTCTTCCAGCGAGAGATAGGCTTCGTTTTCCCAGGCGAGAAGAACGTCACCCAGTCCACGCTGGACGAAGGTGGTCGTCGCGCCGCGCGCGCCGGTGTCAAGCACCGGGACGTGCTGCAGGAGCTGTGTCACATATTCCTGTGCCTTGGCTTCATCGCCGCCATTGGCCTGCTTGGCCCAGGCCCATGCAGCCAGGAAGTTCCAGCGCGCGCCACCTGATGTCTTCGGGTTGGGAGTGATGACCTGAACGTCATCCTTCACCAGATCACCCCAGTCCTTGATGCCTTTCGGATTTCCCTTGCGGACGAGGAAGACAATCGTGGACGTGTAAGGCGTTGAATTGTTCGGGAATTTCGATTTCCAATCGGCCGGGATCTTGCCGGTCTTGGCAGCGATCGCGTCGATATCACCTTCCAGAGCAAGCGTCACGACGTCGGCGTCAAGGCCGTCGATCACCGAACGCGCCTGCGCGCCGGACCCACCATGCGAAGCCTTGATGGTCACAGCCTCACCCGTGTCCTTCTGCCACTTCGCAGCGAAGGCGGCATTGAAATCCTTATACAGTTCTCTCGTCGGATCGTAGGATACGTTGAGAAGCGTTTGATCCGCAAAAGCGGGAGCGACAGCACCGATTGCAACGCTACCTGCCAGCGCCACAGCCGCGAGAAGCCGCGTGATCCTTATCGACTGCATGGAAACCTCCTTCGTTCACGGCCAAAACTCTACCAAGTTAGTCGTATAATGAAACGAAGAATGTTTCGGTTCCGCCGCTGAGTCTGGAATGGCATCCCATTTGAAGCGCGCTTTCGAAATGGGCTTGCTCACATTGATGAAGAGTTCACCAGGACGCAATGTTGATGATGGGCGGGACCTGCGCGCATTTACCCTCGATTTTTTGCAGGAGCCGAATCATCTAATTTTCCCTATGCTTGAATAATGCGCTTGCGTTGCAATGGGTGGATGGCGCCGTTCCTCGAACACTAGCCGGGTTTTTAATGTTCGCAAAAGCCGTCTTTATTGCCTCACTAGCCGCTTTCTCAGCCATTTCCACGGCGCACGCCGCCGACGCCATTGTTGCTGCAGCGCCGGAGACGGTCGAATATGTCCGTGTCTGCGACGCCTACGGCACGGGCTACTTCTATATTCCCGGGACAGAAACCTGCCTCAAGCTCGAGGGCTATTTGCGAATCGAGGAGCGGTTTGGACGTGATGAATCGGGACCCTCTGACTGGTCGTCCTGGACGCGCGCTCAAGTCACCTTCGGCTCGAAGAGCGAGACGGAATTTGGCACGCTGACCGGCGTCATCACGTTTCGCAACGAGGCCGAAAACGGCACCGACTTCGACCCGTCGCTAGACGAAGGCTATATCGATATCGCGGGCTTCAGAGTGGGCATGCTCTACAGCTGGTGGGATGACGATCCGAGCGGCGAGACCGATGTTGTTGCCAGCAACGAAACCAATCACGTCTCGATCCGCTATCAATATGAGGGCGAAGTCATCACGGCAGGGATTGCCCTGGACGAGCTGGAAGACGCATACGAAACCAAGCCTGGCGAGGGGCCAAACACCCTGGGCATTGCCGGCCAGGTGTCTTTCAAGACGGGCGCCTATTCCGGCTATCTGCTCGGCAGCTATGACACCGACACCGACGAGGGTGCGATCCGCGCGATTTTCTATGCCGATCTCGGACCAGGGCAGCTCGGCCTCTATGGCGTCTGGGCAAGCGGCGCCAACTACTATTATGAGGAATCGGAATGGACTGTCGGCGCCCAGTACGAATACAAGGTGACCGACAAACTCATGCTGATCCCTGGCGCGCAGTACTTCGAGAACGTCGCGCTTGATGCCGACGGCGACGGCTTTTCCGGAGGCAATGCTTGGACAGCAGGCATCACGGTCAACTACATGGTCGTCGAGAACCTGAGGACACGCCTCAGTCTTCAGTACAATGACGAAGAGGAAGGCGTAGACCAGGTGGAAGGCTTCCTCCGGTTCCAGCTCGACTTCTGATCGCCAAAGCGCGTCGCGATCTTTCAGGTTCGCTCGTGCGCTTCAGCTCATCGTTTTGTCGCATGTCTTTATCCCGAAACCGGTGACCACTTTCGGGAGACCTGCTTTAGACCGCAAGCACGGTGGGTTAGGGACGCGAGTCCGCCAGAAAATCCGAATAAAGCTCTTCAGCAGTTCTTGCCTTGCGCATGGAGGCCAGAATGCCCGGCGTTTGAAGCTGGCGCGCGATTGCGGCCAGCACGTTCAGGTACTCGCCGCGGTTCGCCTCTCCAAACAGGAGCACAAAGGCAATATCTGTGGACACGTCGTCAACTGCCTCGAAATCGACCGGCCGTGCGAAGCGGATAAGCATCCCCCGGGGATGCGTCATTCCCTCGACCACGGCATGAGGTACGGCAATTCCACTGCCAATACCCGTCGAGCCAAGGCTCTCGCGGCTCTCAAGTGCCTGAAGTATTTTCTTCTCTTCGATGCCAAAGGCCTCGGCCGCCTTTCCTGCAATATTCTGCAGAGCCCGCCACTTCGTTGTGACCGAAACGCCGATGAACGTGTGTTCAGGGCGAATAATCATCGAAAGGTCCATGAAGTGTCTCTTCTCGTTCACACGGGGTCAAACTCGGGTGCCCACGATACACACATCGATTTGCTGCAAGTTGACGTCGCTGGCCGTTTTCGTTGCGTGTTCATATTCCCGGACGAGATAAAGGTTCGAGACGGATCGGCGCCAGCAGATATAAGGAGGACATAAAATTTTCCCACGTCTGCAATGCTTGCTTGACGATTATTCCGGCAACTCGCGATTTATGGCGAGCAAGCTTTTGCCTGGTGGCGATGAGCATTTCATCACTTCTTGAGCAAAAGCCATTATCGACCAATTGAATTGCGCAGGTCTCACGCCTTATAGTCCGTCCCGAGCTGCGCCGGTTTTGAGACGGTGCGGGGAGGCAACCGGGAAGGAAACAGAAGAATGGCTAACGTCCGCGCGCTGGTGCTCGAGCGCCAGCATGAACTCGCACTTCGCGATATCGACCTGCCGATGGACACCGGCCCGGGCCAGGTCAAGATCAAGATCCACACGGTCGGCGTCTGCGGCTCCGATGTTCACTATTACACGCATGGCAGGATTGGTCCGTTCGTTGTTAACGAGCCGATGGTACTCGGCCACGAGGCAGCCGGTACCATCGTCGAAGTTGGCGCCGGCGTGACCCACCTGAAGGTCGGTGATCGCGTCTGCATGGAGCCGGGCATCCCAGATCCCAATTCCAAGGCGAGCCGGCTCGGCATGTATAATGTCGATCCGGCTGTTACCTTCTGGGCGACGCCGCCGATCCATGGTGTCCTGACATCAGAGGTCGTCCATCCCGCAAATTATACCTACAAGCTTCCAGACAATGTGAGCTTCGCCGAAGGCGCGATGGTAGAGCCCTTCGCGGTCGGCATGCAGGCGGCAACGAAGGCGAAGATCACTCCCGGCGACACGGCCGTCATCCTCGGCGCCGGCCCGATCGGCACGATGGTGGCGATCGCTGCTCTCGCCGGCGGCTGTGCACGCGCAATCGTCGCCGACCTTGCCCAGCCGAAACTTGATATTGCAGCACAGTATCAGGGCGTCATCCCGATCAATATCCGCGAGAAGAACCTCGTCGAAGAAGTAGCAAATCTGACCGACGGCTGGGGCGCTGATGTAATCTTCGAATGCTCTGGCTCACCCAAAGCCTGGGAAACCATCATGGAACTGGCACGACCGGGAGGCGTCATCGTTGCCGTCGGTCTGCCGGTCAATCCGATTGGCTTTGATGTTTCGACTGCATCGACCAAGGAAATCCGTATCGAGACCGTGTTCCGCTACGCTCATCAGTACGAGCGCTCGATCGCGCTTCTCGGCTCGGGCCGCGTTGATCTGAAACCGCTGATTTCGGAGACGTTCGCCTTTGAGGATGCCATCACGGCCTTTGATCGCGCCGTCGAGGCACGTCCGAGCGATGTGAAGCTGCAGATCGTGATGGAGTAGTACGACGCCGGCCGGGACACCTACCTCGGTTCGGTCTCGGTCCACTCGCACTCAAATGCCAGAACGGGCTTGGAAAAGCCCTTCAGGTCCCGGCGCGTCGCATTGGCAAAGAGTTCGGACGCGCCGTGCTCCCGAAAGATGTTCTCCGATACGAGGATCTGATCGCTGTCGGCTGCCGCACAGAGCCGCGCGGCCAGCTGCACGGTCGAGCCAAAAAGGTCCCGGCTGTCCTCGATCGGCTCGCCACAATCAAGCCCGATCCTGACATGGATAGGTTCCGGCGTGCCGGCATTAAAGATCCTGAATTCACGCTGGATGCTCATGGCGCAGCCGACGGCAGCACGCGTCGAGACAAACGAAGCCATAATGCCGTCACCGGTGTGCTTGACCTCCCTGCCTTCGCATTGCTCCAGGCAGCGACGCACGATCGCATCATGCGCACGGATGAGCTCCGCAGCCATGCGGTCGCCGAGCCGCGACGTCATCTCCGTTGAGCTGACGATATCGGTAAACATGATCGCCCTGTGGCCCGCATCCCGTTCGACGCTGGTCTGGCCCGCCTTCTGTTCTGGTTCGGTTATCCTCCCAAGGAAAGCCTCTACCGCCGACAGTGCAACTTCGACCACTTCACCCGCGACAAAACCATGAGCCTCGCGATGCACGCATTGAGCCGTTTCCGCGTCGGGCGCGTCGATCAGACAGAAGGCGGTCCCGCGATGTTGATCGTACCAGTAAGTGAGGAACCTCACCCCATACCGACGTTCGACAGCCAGATCCTTGCGATGCGCTTCGGCAATGTCTTCCGCGGTCGTCGCCGCAAGATCATGCCGGTCCATGAAGATAGCCACGTGCGTGCATCCTTCGGAGAGCCCCTCAGCATTGGCAGTATCCTACGCCGTTGGCCCTTTGAGGTCCACAAGAGGGGTGGCGCGCTGTCAGCCAGATGATGTGCCTGCTGCCTCGCACAGCCATTGTCGGAATGCCGACATCGCCGGCGTTTCGGGGCGAGACTGCAGGCGGGTCAGCCAGTAGCTGCCCATGGTGACCGTGATGTCGAATGGCTGGCGAATGCCCTCGGCTAGCAGATGCCTGGAGAACATCAAAGGCGGCGCCAGCGCAACGCCGACGCCCTGCAGCGCAGCCTCCATCATGGCGAGCGAGGAATCGAAGATGATACTCTTCAACGGCAGAAGGTTGGCCTCCAGTCCTGCGGCCGCAAACCATTGCGACCACTCATCGGCTCGATACGAGCGAAGCAAAGTCTGCTTCAAAAGGTCGGCGGGCACGTTGAGTTGCGTGGCGATATCGGGAACGCAAAGGGGCGATAGCGGAGCCTCCAGAAGACGCAGCGCCTCGATCCCATGCCAGGCGCCCGAACCAAACCGGATGGCATAATCAAGGCCTTCGGCGGCGACATCGACGCGGTTATTGTTGGTCGAGAGCCGCAAATCGATGAAGGGGTGTTGTGATTGAAACGCCCGAAGCCTCGGCAGGAGCCAGCCGACGGCGAAGGTGCCTACAGCTCCCACGCGCAGCACCTCGCGATAGTGTCCGCCCTCGAACTGCTCGAGCGTCCCCGCAATTCGGTCGAATGCGTCACGCAGCGCCGGCAGCAAGGTCTCGCCTTCACTCGTCAGCATCAGCCCGCGAGGCAACCGTTCAAACAGCGTCACGTTCAGCCTCGTTTCCAGGCTCTTGACCTGATGGCTGACGGCAGCCTGCGTTACGCAGAGCTCGATCGCCGCCTTGGTGAAGCTCAGGTGCCGGGCAGACGCCTCAAAAGCTCTGAGCGCATTAAGCGGCAGATGCGGACGAACCATCGAAGCTCCAAATTTTTCTAATGCCTCCTGCTAGATATCGTCGTTTGAGGCCGCTGCCTAGGGTCCGTATACCAATCCCGCCTAGTCCAGTCCGCTTTCGCAAAAACCACCGGATCTCCGGCATTTCAAGGCGTCTTGCACTTAACACCCCTCAGCTGCGACGCGATCGCAGCGGCTCCACGAACCTCGAGGCACCATGTCTGTTATGAGAAATATTTCGCTTTCCACACTTGCTATTGTCGCCGCTGCGTCAATGGTTATCGGCGCCGGCGCTCATGCGGCAGACCGCCAGAGTGAGCTTGCCCGCGTCGTCAACGACGTTGCCGTCCCTTTGATGGCGAAAAACAATATTCCTGGCATGGCCATTGCCATCACGGCCGGGGGCGAGCGATACATCTACAACTACGGCCTGGCGTCCAAGGCAAGCGGAGGGAAGGTTACCGACGCAACGCTGTTTGAAATCGGCTCGGTCAGCAAGACCTTCACAGCAACGCTTGCAGGCTACGCCCGGGCAAGCGGCGACGTTTCGTTTGCTGACAGCCCGGCCAGATATCTTCCCGAATTCGCCGGCAGCCAACTTGCCGGAGCGACGATGCTTGACCTCGGAACCTACACGGCGGGAGGTCTACCGTTGCAATTCCCCGACAAGGTGACCGATCACAAGGCGATGGTCGGTTACTACAAGACCTGGAATCCGGCCTATGCTCCCGGCACCCGTCGCGTTTATTCCAACCCGAGTATCGGCCTCTTCGGCTATGCCGCGGCAAAGGCGATGGGCTGGCCATTCGATGATCTGATGCAGCAGAAGCTGTTTCCGGCACTAGGCCTCAGCCATACCTTCATCACGGTTCCGAAGGGCGAAAGCGAGAACTACGCCTATGGCTATTCAAGAGCTGGCAAGGCCATCCGCGTTTCGCCTGGCGTCCTCGACTCTGAAGCCTACGGGGTGAAGATGTCGGCAAGCGACATGCTACGCTTTGTCGAAGCCAACATGGATGGTTCTAATCTCGACAAAACCATGCAATCGGCGATCGCCGCGACCCAGACGGGCTACTACAAGGTCGGTGGTATGACCCAGGGCCTCGGTTGGGAAATGTACCAATACCCCACAACCCTCGACCAACTTCTGGCGGGGAACTCGGCTGACATGACCCTCAAGGCCAACGCGATCGAGAAACTGTCGCCGCCACGGCCGCCTGTGAAGGATATCCTTGTCAACAAGACCGGATCAACCAACGGCTTCGGCGCCTATGTCGCCTTCGTGCCTTCCAAGCGCATCGGCATCGTGCTTCTTGCGAACAAGAATTATCCAAACAGCGAGCGCGTAAAGGCAGCCTACAGGATATTGGCGACGCTCGATGGCGATCTGCCTGCCGCAAGCGCTGATTAAGCCTCGGGGTGAGGATCGATCGCTCGGGCTTCCACCGCGGCATCAAACATTGGACCAGCATTCGTCAACGGGGCGGCGATGGCTCAGATGTTGAGCCGCCCCGTCGCGAGACGTAAGTCGATCGTCGACAGTTACACCGCCTTCAAATCCCCAAGCAGCGTCGGTATCAGCTCGGACACGGTCGGATGGATGGGCACCGCCCATTTCAACACCGGGTAGGGGGCTTTGGCGTTCATTGCATCGATGAAGCCGTGGATCGCCTCGTCACCCTCAATCCCGAGGATCGCAGCGCCCAGGATCTGCTGCGTTTCGGCATCGGCAATCACCTTCATGAAGCCCTTGGTCTCGGCTCGCTCATTGGCGCGGCCAACCCTTGTCATCGGGCGGGTCGAGATCAAGATCTTGCGGCCGGTGGCGCGCGCTTGACTCTCGCTCATGCCGACACGGCCAAGCGGCGGGTCGATGTAGAGCGCATAGGCAAGGATGCGGTCACTGAGCTTTCGGTCCTCGCCGTCAAGCAGGTTGGCGGCAGCGATCTCGAAGTCGTTGTAGGACGTATGCGTGAAGGCCCCGTGGCCATTGCAGTCGCCGAGCGCCCAGATCCCCTCGACATTGGTTGCAAGCTTGTCGTCGACGGTAATGTAGCCACGCTTGTCGGTGATGATGCCGGCCTTGTCGAGCCCGAGATCGTCGGTGTTCGGCGTGCGTCCGATGGCAACCAGCACGTGGCTCGCCTGAATGGCCGGCTGACCATTGCCGATACTGACCTCGACCCCATCGGCCGTCTTTAAGAATCCTATTCCGTCCGCATCCGTATGCACGGTAATGCCTTCCGAGCGCAAGATGTCGGCGATCGCGTCCGAGATATCGGCATCCTCGCGCGAGGCAAGCTTGGGGCCGCGCTCGATCACCGTCACCTCGGCACCGAAGCGACGATACATCTGCGCGAACTCAAGACCTATGTAGCTGCCACCGATGACGGCCAAATGCTTTGGAAGCCGGTCGAGATGGATGATCGATGTGCTCGTCAGGTAGTCGATATCGCCAATCCCGGGCATATCCGGAATGGACGGTCGCGCGCCGACGTTCAGGAATATCCTCGGTGCGGTCAGCCTCTCCCCGTTGACGGTCACGGTATGGGCGTCCTCGAAACGTGCGTGGCCGTAGATGACTGTCATGCCGTCCATGCCGGCAAACCAGTTTATCAGGCCGTTGCGGGCGTTCATCGTCACGGTTTCGGCCCGCTTTCTCACCACCGTCATGTCAATGCCAACAGTGCCGGGGATCAACACCCCGTAGTCGGCACCGCGCCGCGCCATATGAGCAGCGCGCGCGCTTGCCACCAGCGTCTTCGTCGGCATGCAGCCGGCGTTGACACAGGTGCCGCCGAGGTACTTCCGTTCGATCAACGCCACCTTCATGCCCTTGGCGACCATGCGGGCGGCGAGGAAGGGACCGGACTGGCCGGCCCCGATGACAATGGCGTCGAAACTTGACATCACACAGCTCCCACGATGATGAGCGCGCCGATGATCGCAACCGCATCCTCGATCAGCGCTGCCGGTGTATCCTTACCGAAGGCGGCGGCAAGCCTGCTGCGCACTGCCGCACCGCCCAATGTGCCGACGACGGCACCAACAATCCCTGCAATCAGGCCGCCGACAAGGGAGCCACCAGAGGCACCAATGGTGGCACCTGTCAGCGCTCCCATGATGAGACGGGCAGCAAACTGAACAGGAACCTTGCGGGACGGCGTCGAAGGCAACTGGTCGGTAATCAACTCGACTGCGGCAAGCAGCGTGAGCACCCAGGGCGTCCAGCGATATCCCATGAAGGCAAGCTGCGTCTGCGAGACGTCAAACCATCCGAGAGCAGCCCCCCAGGCAACGGCGGCTGGCGCCGTCATGGCCCTGAGACCTGCGATAATTCCAATCAGAAATGCAAGAAACAAAAGCATGTGCAATCCCCCATGCCGCGCGCAATTCAATCGCGGTCACGGGAGGCTTGCATATTGTTGCGCAGGTTTCAATTTGCGCGATGGTATCGTTCAATCAATTGGCGAAGGCGGCAATGCCCGTGACAGCACGGCCAAGGATCAGCGCATGGACGTCATGCGTCCCCTCATAGGTGTTGACCACCTCGAGATTGACGAGATGGCGGGCGATACCAAACTCGTCGGAGATGCCGTTACCGCCGAGCATGTCGCGGGCTAGCCGCGCGATATCAAGCGCCTTGCCGCAGGAATTGCGCTTGACGATCGAGGTCAGCTCCACTGGCGGATGCCCATTCTCCTTCATGCGACCGAGCCTGATGCAGCCCTGCAGGCCGAGTGAGATTTCGGTGATCATATCGGCAAGCTTTTTCTGGATCAGCTGGTTGGCAGCCAACGGCCGGCCGAACTGCTTGCGGTCCAGCACATACTGGCGGGCCTTGGCATAGCAGTCCTCGGCAGCGCCAAGCGCGCCCCAGGCAATGCCGAACCGGGCCGAGTTCAGGCAGGTGAACGGACCCTTTAGACCGGTGACATCAGGCAGCAGGTTTTCGTCCGGCACGAAGACCTCGTCCATGACCACTTCGCCGGTGATCGAAGCGCGCAGGCCAACCTTGCCGTGGATCGCCGGCGCCGAGAGGCCCTTCCACCCCTTCTCCAGGATAAAGCCACGGATGACGTCGTCTTCGGTCTTGGCCCATACGACGAAGACATCGGCGATCGGGGCGTTGGAAATCCAGGTCTTGGCGCCGGTCAGGCTGTAGCCGCCAGTGACCTTCCTTGCCCGCGTCACCATCGAGCCTGGATCCGAGCCGTGGTTGGGCTCGGTAAGTCCGAAGCAGCCGATCCACTCGCCGGTTGCCAGCTTTGGCAGGTACTTCTGCTTCTGCGCTTCTGATCCAAAGGCATCGATCGGCACCATGACGAGGGAGGACTGCACGCTCATCATCGAGCGGTAACCGCTATCGACGCGTTCGACCTCGCGGGCGATCAGGCCGTAGGCGACGTAGCCGAGGCCAGCACCACCATATTCCGGGCCAATAGTCGGTCCGAGCAGCCCGAGCTCGCCCATTTCACGGAAAATACGAGGGTCCGTCTTTTCATTCCGGAAGGCCTCGAGCACACGCGGCACCAGCTTGTCCTGCGCATAAGACTGCGCCGTCTCCTGCACCATGCGCTCCTCATCCGTCAGCTGCTCCGCCAGCCGGAACGGATCGGCCCAGTCGAAGATCTCGCGGGTATGCTGCATGGTAATTTTCCTCCTCATCCACCTGCCGGTGCAAACATCCTTGGGCATAGACCTGTGGCTTTAAAGGGTCAACTCGCCGGAGGAACGCGGGCGTCAATCTAGCGCCTCGCCCAGGGTGGGATGAACCGGACATCCTCGCCGATGACCGCTTCGCGCAGGAAATCGATGACGGCCCGCACTCTCGGGGACTGGCGAAGATCGCGATGGCAGGTGAGCCAGTAGTGCCGCCGGAGATCCACCTCCTCAGGCAGTACTCGTTCGAGTTCAGGGTAACGGCTCGCAAAGAAATAGGGAAGCACGCAAAGCCCAAGGCCATTTCTGGTCGCCGTCAGCTGCGCAAAGATGCTGGAGCTCTGGAACTGCGGCTTGATGCGCGGATGCACGTCTCCAAGATAATCCAGACCAGGTGCGAAGATCATTTCCTCGATGTAGCTGATGAATGGATGTTCCAGGAGGTCGTCGCGACAGGTGATCGGTGCATTGCGTTGCAGATAGTCCCGCGAGCCGTAGACCTGAAGATGGTAGTCGGTGAGCTTCTCGGAGAAATAGGGTCCGCCCTTTGGCTCATCGAGAACGACGGTGATGTCGGCTTCCTTGCGCGACAGCGACATGATCTGCTGGATCGTAACCAGCTCCAGCGACAGATGCGGGTGGCGGGCGACGAACTGCGGCAACACGCGGGCGAAGAAGAAGTTCGAGAAACCCTCCGGTGCACTGAGGCGCACCACGCCACGCTGCGTTGTCGCGCCGTCGGTGAGGTCGGCTCGCAGCCGCTCGGTCTCCTGCTCCATTTTCTCCGCGGTTTCAACGAAGCGCGCCCCCATCGCGGTCATTACGTAGCCGCGCGGATTGCGCTCGAAGAGCTTGACCTTGAGAGCGAACTCCAGGCGGTCGATGCGGCGCGAGACCGTGGCATGACTGGTGCGCAATTGCCGGGCGGCGGTCGACAGCTGTCCGGTACGGGCAACCGCCAGAAAGAATTGCAGGTCGTCCCAGGTAAATTGCGGCGGATTGTTCATTCACTCCCCGATTGGCGCTTGCATCATTCAGCCGCTCGCATTGGTCTTTCGTCTAATGCGGCACAGCCTCCACCTCACTGCGACCCGCCCTAGGTTCCAACGAAAGCGCCGTAACGATCTGCATTCATTGGGTCGGTGCCGAGCTGAAGCAACAGTTCTGTTCAAAAACGAACAGATACTGTTTGGAATTAGTTGTAAAGCGGCCTTGCCTGATTGGTACAATTCCATGATCGTGAGGCAGGAGCAGGCGGCTTTGAGGAGAGCGGCCTAGCCAAATTTGAACAGATCCGCATTCTGGCCAATCTTTGGGAGGAGAGACATATGCGAAAGTCACTCATTGCGTCGCTGGCATTTCTGCTTGCAAGCAGCACCGCCGTACTCGCCGATGGTGCATCCGACGGCAAGGTGAAGATCGGAATCCTGAACGATCAGTCCGGCGTCTACGCCGATTTCGGCGGCAAGTCTTCCGTCGAGGCGGCCAAGATGGCGGTCGAGGATTTCGGCGGCAAGGTGCTCGGTGCACCGATTGAGATCGTCGATGCAGACCACCAGAACAAGGCTGACATCGCCTCGAACATTGCCCGCCAGTGGTACGACACGGAACAGGTCGACGCGATCATGGAGTTGACCACGTCGTCGGTCGCACTGGCCGTCCAGGCATTGGCAAAGGAAAAGAAGAAGATCGACATCGTCACCGGTGCGGCCACGACGGACCTGACCGGCAAGGCGTGCTCGCCTTACGGCTTCCACTGGGCCTATGACACGCATGCTCTTGCAGTCGGCACGGGCGGCGCACTCGTCAAGCAGGGCGGTGACAGCTGGTTCTTCCTGACGGCCGACTATGCATTCGGATATTCGCTTGAGCAGCAGACGAGCGAGTTCGTCAAGGCGAACGGCGGCACCATTGCCGGCTCGGTCCGCCATCCGCTGTCGAGCCAGGACTTCTCGTCCTTCCTGCTGCAGGCGCAATCCTCAGGCGCCAAGGTGATCGGTCTTGCCAACGCTGGCCTGGATACTGCAAACGCCATCAAGCAGGCGGCTGAGTTCGGCATCACCCAGGGCGGCCAGCATCTCGCAGCTCTTCTCTTCACGCTTGCCGAAGTGCATGGCCTGGGTCTTGAAGCGGCGCAGGGACTGACGCTGACAGAAGGCTACTACTGGAATCTTGACGACAAGAGCCGCGAATTCGGCAAGAAATTCTTCGCCCGCACCGGCAAGATGCCGAACATGGTCCATGCCGGCACCTACTCGGCCGTTCTTCAGTACCTGAAGGCGATCGACAAGGCTGGTACCGACGAAACCGAGGCCGTTTCCAAGCAGTTGCATGAGATGCCCGTTGATGACGTCTTCGGCCGCGGCGGCACCGTTGGCCCGAACGGTCGCATGATCCATGACATGTACCTGTTGCAGGTGAAGAAGCCGGCTGACAGCAAGGAGCCGTGGGACTACTTCAACGTTCTCGCGACCATCCCGGGCAAGGATGCCTACATTGATCCCGCCAAGAGCGGCTGCGCGCTGGTAAATTGAGCCGATGGCGGTCTCCGCAGCCCAGTCAAGTGAAACACCGCGGGTGGTTCTCTCCGCCCGCGGTCTTCGCCGAGATTTCGGCGGCTTTACCGCCGTCAAGAATGTCGATCTCGATGTGCACGACGCAAGCGTGCACGCCCTGATCGGCCCCAACGGAGCCGGCAAGACGACGGTCTTCAATCTGCTGACCAAGTTCCTGCAGCCGACATCAGGCACCATCACCTTTATGGGGACCGATATCACCAAGACAGCGCCCGACAAGGTGGCGCGCATGGGTCTGGTGCGCTCGTTCCAGATTTCGGCCGTGTTCCCGCACTTAAGCGTTCTCGACAATGTCCGCGTCGCCCTGCAACGCCCAAATAATCTCTCGACACAATTCTGGCGTCCGCTTTCAGCGCTCGACGAATTGAATGATCGCGCCGAACAGCTGCTTGCGAAGGTCGGCCTATCCAAGGAACGTGACGCGATCGCCGCCGATCTTTCGTACGGTCGCAAACGCGTACTCGAGATTGCGACCACGCTCGCGCTCGATCCGAGAGTGCTTTTGCTTGACGAACCTATGGCCGGGATGGGCCACGAAGATGTCGGCGTTGTCTCTGCGCTGATCAGGGAAGTGGCACGCGACCGTGCCGTCCTGATGGTGGAACATAATCTTTCTGTCGTCGCCAACATCTGCCAGCACGTGACGGTGCTGCAACGCGGGGAGATCCTCGCCGAAGGCGATTACGCGACAGTCAGCGCTGACGAGCGGGTGCGCCAGGCTTACATGGGCTCGGAGGAGGGTTGATGACGACGCTTCTGGAGGTCCAGGGTCTCAATGCCTGGTACGGCGAAAGCCATATTCTGCATGGCGTCGACATGCGCATTGGCGAAGGCGAAACGATCACCATTCTCGGCCGCAACGGTGTGGGAAAGACAACGACGCTGCGCACCATCACCGGCATTGTGCGCGCCCGCAAGGGCAAACTGACCTTTGCCGGCGAGGACATGATGCAGGTGCCGTTGCACAAGACGGCGCATAAAGGCATCGGCTTCGTGCCGGAAGAACGCGGCATATTCTCGACGCTCACGGTCTCAGAAAATCTGATGCTTCCTCCAGTCGTTGCCTCCGGCGGCATGACGCTGGACGAAATCTACGAGCTGTTTCCCAACCTCTACGAGCGACGCAACAGCGCCGGGACGAAGCTTTCGGGTGGCGAACAGCAGATGCTGGCGATCGCCCGCATTCTCAGAACCGGTGTGCGCATGCTGCTGCTCGATGAACCGACCGAGGGTCTGGCGCCGGTTATCGTCCAGCGCATCGGCGAGGTGCTGAAGCAACTGAAGGAGCGCGGCATGACGATCCTGCTCGTCGAACAGAATTTCCGGTTTGCTAGCCGGATCGCCGATCGCTTCTATCTTATGGACCACGGGCAGATGGTTTCGGAGTTCCCGGTCATCGAATTGCCCGAGCGGATGGATACGCTGCACAAGGTTCTGGGAGTGTGATCTGATGACGATGATCTTCGGCATTCCCCTACAGGCATTCATGGGCCAGTTGCTGATCGGCCTGATCAATGGCTCGTTCTATGCTCTTCTGAGCCTAGGGCTCGCAATTATCTTCGGCCTGCTGCGTGTCATCAATTTCGCGCACGGCGCTCAGTACATGCTCGGCGCCTTTGCCGCCTATCTTCTGCTTGCCTACGCAGGCATCGGCTACTGGCCATCACTGATCCTGGCACCTGTCATCGTCGGCCTGGCCGGCGCGGTGGTCGAACGACTGTTTCTTCGCCGACTTTATGATCTCGATCCGCTCTACGGCCTGCTCTTCACCTTCGGTCTCGCGTTGGCGGTCGAAGGCACCTTCCGATACCTCTACGGCTCCTCTGGCCAGCCCTATGCGCAACCCGCCGCTCTTTCCGGTGCAGTCAACCTCGGCTTCATGTTCCTGCCGATCTATCGCGGTTGGGTGGTTATCGTATCACTGGTGGTGTGCCTTGGAACCTGGCTCCTGATCGAGAAGACGAAGCTCGGCGCCTATCTCAGGGCCGCCACCGAGAATGCGACACTCGTGCAGGCATTCGGTGTCAACGTGCCGGTCCTCCTGACGCTCACATACGCGCTTGGTGCCGGGCTTGCAGCCTTTGCGGGCGTGCTTGCCGCACCGATCTACCAGGTCTCGCCGTTGATGGGATCCAGCATGATCATTGTCGTCTTCGCTGTCGTCGTCGTCGGCGGCATGGGGTCGATCATGGGCGCGATCATTACCGGTTATGTGCTCGGCATTGCCGAAGGTCTCACAAAGGTCTTCTATCCCGAAGCCTCCAACATCGTGATCTTCGTCATCATGGCGATTGTACTTCTCATCAGGCCCGCGGGCCTCTTTGGCCGGGACGCATGATGATGACAGAGATCACCGAGACCATGAGAACGGAAAAGAGCCGCACCGCCCTCTCAGTCCAGGCGGCCTTCCTCATCATCGGGCTGTTGCTCCTGTTGCTGGCGCCGTTCTTCTTCTACCCAATTTTCCTGATGAAGCTTTTGTGCTTCGCCCTGTTTGCCTGCGCCTTCAATCTCCTCCTCGGCTACACCGGTCTTTTATCCTTCGGTCATGCCACTTTCTTCGGAGGGGCTGCCTATTTCACGGCCCATGCCGTAAAGGAATGGGGATTGTCACCCGAACTCGGCATCCTGGTCGGCGTGGCAGGAGCTGCCGTACTTGGTCTCGTCATGGGTTTTGTCGCCATCCGGCGCCAAGGTATCTATTTTGCGATGATCACGCTCGCCTTGTCGCAGATGTTCTTCTTCTTCTGCCTGCAAGCGGAATTCACGCACGGCGAAGACGGGATCCAGTCCGTGCCACGCGGACACCTGTTTGGCCTTCTCGACCTCAATGATGCAACGACCATGTATTACTTCGTGCTCGCGGTCTTCGTGGCTGGCCTCCTGGTCATCTGGCGTTTCATCAATTCGCCATTCGGCATGATCCTGAAATCGATCCGCGAGAACGAACAGCGGGCGATCTCGCTCGGCTACTCGGTTGCCCGCTACAAGCTCGGGGCGTTCGTGATGTCGGCCGCACTCGCCGGTCTTGCGGGGGCATTGAAGTCGCTGGTTTTCCAGTTTGCTACGCTGACTGATGTCGCCTGGCAGATGTCAGGTGAGGTGATCCTGATGTCGCTTCTCGGTGGGATCGGCACCTTGATCGGGCCTATCTTCGGCGCCGGACTTGTCGTCGTTCTCCAAAACTACCTGGCAACGTCGGAATTTCCCGTCACGATCATAACAGGCGTGGTGTTCATGATTTGCGTGCTGATCTTTCGCCGTGGCATCATTGGTGAGTTCTACGCTTCGCGTCTTGGCCGCAGACTTGGCTTCGTCTACCGCCGCTAGCCCGCGGGTGGCATTTGCATGGATCGTTTCGACTACATCATCATAGGCGCCGGCAGCGCCGGCTGCGTGCTCGCCAACCGGCTTTCGGCGGACGCAAACACCCGTGTGCTGCTGCTCGAGGCGGGCGGCAACGACAACTATCACTGGATCCATATCCCGGTCGGGTATCTCTATTGTATCAACAACCCGCGCACGGATTGGTGTTTCACGACCGCGCCGCAGGAGGGATTGAACGGGCGTGCGCTAAGCTATCCGCGGGGAAAGGTGCTCGGTGGATGCTCCTCAATCAACGGCATGATCTACATGCGCGGCCAGGCGCGCGACTACGACCTGTGGCGACAGATGGGATGCATCGGCTGGAGCTGGGACGACGTACTCCCATTCTTTCGCAAGTCGGAGGACTATCATCGCGGCGAGAGTGATCTGCATGGTGCCGGCGGCGAGTGGCGCGTGGAGAAGGCCCGCGTACGCTGGGCAGTGCTCGATGCGTTCCAGGCTGCGGCCAGGGAGGCCGGCATTCCTGAGAGCCCTGATTTCAATACTGGTAACAATGAAGGCTCCGGCTATTTCGACGTCAACCAACGATCGGGCGTTCGCTGGAACACCACCAAGGCGTTCCTGCGTCCAGCCATGCGACGAAGCAATCTCATGGTTTTGACGAAAGCCCAGGTGCGTCGGCTTGTTGTCGAGGAAGGCGCGGTTGCAGGCGTGGAGTATCAACATGGTGGCACGATGAAGCGCGCCTATGCGGCACGGGAGACGATCCTTGCCGCTGGTGCCATCGGTTCGCCACACATCCTTGAATTGTCGGGTCTTGGGCGTGGCGATGTGTTGAAGAACGCCGGCCTGGAGGTCTTGAAGGAGGTCAAAGGGGTCGGGGAGAACCTGCAGGACCACTTGCAACTGAGGCTCGCTTACAAAGTCACCGGCGTTCCGACGCTGAACGAGAAGGCAACAAAGCTCATCGGCAAGGCTGTCATTGGCCTCGAGTATCTGATCAGGCGCTCGGGACCCATGGCGATGGCGCCAAGCCAGCTTGGGATTTTTACCCGCTCTGGTCCTGACAAGGAAACGCCCGACCTCCAGTACCATGTTCAGCCGGTCTCGCTCGACAAGTTCGGGGACCCGGTGCATACGTTTCCGGCAATTACGGCGAGTGTCTGCAACCTCAGGCCACAAAGCCGCGGTTCAGTTCATGTGGCAAGCCCGGATTTTGCCGTGCAGCCGACGATCAGCCCCAGATATCTCTCGACCGGGCATGATCGCGACATAGCTATTCGCTCGATACGCCTGACGCGGAAAATCGTGGCGCAGCCGTCATTTGCCCGGTTTCGGCCGGAAGAGTTCAAACCCGGTCCGGATTACCGCACTGAGGCTGAGCTCGCAAAGGCGGCCGGCGATATTGGCACAACGATCTTCCACCCTGTTGGAACATGCCGGATGGGTTCCGATCGCGAGAGCGTCGTCGATCCCCGCCTCCAGTTCCGGGGGTTGGCGAAGCTTCGCATAGCAGACGCCTCCGTGATGCCCACCATCACGTCGGGCAACACCAATTCGCCGACGATCATGATTGCCGAAAAGGCAGCGTCCATGATCCTGTCGGACAACAGATAGGAGGACGGCATGGCAAAGATCGCATTTATCGGACTTGGCAACATGGGGGGCCCGATGGCCGCCAATCTCGTCAAGGCGGGTCATCAGGTGACCGGCTTCGATCTGGCAGCACCGATCCTCAAAGCGGCCGAAGCACACGGCGTAACCGCGGCGAGCCACATCAGCCAGGCGGTCACAGACGCAGAAATCGTCGTGACCATGCTGCCGCAGGGCAAACATGTGCTCAGCGCCTGGACCGATATTCTGCGTTCTATCCCCGCAGGTACACTTGTCATCGACAGCTCGACCATCGACGTCGAAAGCGCCCGCAAGGCGCACGAAATCGCGAGCAATGCCGGTTGCCTGTCCCTCGACGCCCCTGTCTCGGGTGGTACTGGAGGGGCTGCGGCGGGCACGCTGACATTCATGACCGGTGGGTCCGATGAAGCCTTCGCAAAGGCCAAGCCCATCCTGGAAGCGATGGGCAAGAAGATCGTTTATTGCGGAGAGGCGGGCTCGGGGCAGGCGGCCAAGATCTGCAACAACATGATCCTCGGGATATCGATGATCGGCGTCTGCGAGGCCTTTGCGCTTGGCGAAAAGCTCGGCCTGTCGCATCAAGCCTTGTTCGATGTTGCCTCGACCTCATCGGGACAATGCTGGTCGATCAGCACATACTGCCCTGTCCCGGGACCGGTTCCGACATCGCCAGCCAACAACGATTACAAACCGGGTTTTGCGGCGGCGCTGATGTTGAAAGATCTGCGGCTCTCGCAGGAAGCTGCGCTGTCGACCGGGGCCTCCACGCCGCTTGGAGCCGAAGCGTCGCAGCTCTACGCGCTTTTTGAGAAACAGGGGAACGGTGGGCGCGACTTCTCGGCGATCATCGAAATGCTCCGGGGCAAGACAGAATAGGCAGTTGCGCGACTTGACACTCCGGTCGATATGC
This sequence comes from Rhizobium cauense, assembly GCF_019511525.1. Taxonomy (GTDB): domain Bacteria; phylum Pseudomonadota; class Alphaproteobacteria; order Rhizobiales; family Rhizobiaceae; genus Rhizobium; species Rhizobium cauense. The sequence goes on from NZ_JAEUAT010000003.1 coordinate 158,708, forward strand.
GCGACGGCCCGCCTGCCGCAGTAAGCCGGCGACCAGTGACAGGAACCCCAGCATGCAAGCCCACCCCAGCGCGACAGGCCTTAAGAATTTGGTCCTCGTCGGCATCGTTCTGATGCTCCTCGGGGACTTTCTCTTCGCACTCAATGATGCAATGGGTAAGTGGCTGGTGACGAACTTCTCGGTCGGGCAGGTGCTGCTCATCCGCTCGCTCGGATGTTTCATCATCCTGGGACCGCTTATTCTCAGGCAAGGCCCGGCCGAGCTCATCAGGGTGGAGCGGAAGGGCTTGCAATTCCTGCGGGTCCTCTTTGCAACACTGGATGTTGGCCTGTTTTACGCTGCCGTCGCCTACCTGCCTCTAGCTGACGTGATGACCTTCTATATGGCCGGACCGATCTATGTCGCGGCCCTGTCGCACTTCTTTCTCAATGAAAGAATTGGCTGGCGCCGCTGGCTGGCGGTTTTTGTCGGCTTCTGCGGTGTCGTGATCGCACTGCGTCCATCATCAGCGATGCTGTCGTTGCCATCCTTATTCGGAATTGTCGGCAGCCTGTCCTTCTCCATGGCACTGGTGCTGAACCGCCACCTTCGAAACACCAGTGACACAACACTCGTCACCTGGCAGATGATCGGTGCGCTCATCGTCGGAGCGGTGCTTTCAATCGGGGCCTGGCAGCCGACGACACCTGTCGAATTCGGTTCCATGCTTGCGCTTGGCGTCGTTGCTTCCTGCGCTCACCTTTTGATCACGCGCTCGCTGAAGCTGGCACCCGCATCCCTGCTGGCGCCACTGCAGTACAGCCTGCTGATCTGGGCGATTGCTCTCGGCTATCTCTTCTTCGGCGACGTTCCTGATCTCTATGTGATCGTCGGCGGTACGATCATTGTGGTGGCGGGACTGTTCATCTTCCACCGCAAGAACCTGCTGGAGACGTTGCCGCCGGAGGCTGTCGCCCGCGACGGCCACTGAGTTGTCCGTTCCTTCGACCGTTATGCGGCAGCAGGCTTGATCACGCCGCGGCGGATCTGGTCGGCTTCGATGGATTCAAAGAGTGCGCGGAAATTGCCCTCGCCAAAACCTTCGTCGCCTTTGCGCTGGATGAACTCGAAGAAAATCGGGCCGATCACGGTCTTCGAGAAAATTTGCAGCAGTATCTTGGTGGTGCCGCCATCGAGGACGCCTTCGCCATCGATGAGGATGCCGTGCCTGCGCATCCTGTGGATCGGTTCATCGTGCCCGGCAACACGATCGACTGACATGTCGTAGTAGGTTTCAGGTGGACCTGGCATGAAGCGAAGCCCATTTTCTGCGAGGCTGTCCGTCGCCTCGTAGATGGCGTCAGTTCCAACGGCAATGTGCTGAATCCCTTCCCCGCGGTATTTCTTCAGGTACTCCTCGATCTGGCTGGTCTCGTCCTTCGATTCATTCAGCGGAATGCGGATTTTGCCGCACGGCGAGGTGATTGCACGGCTCATCAGGCCGGTGATTTTGCCATCGATGTTGAAGAAATGTATCTGCTTGAAATTGAAGAGTTCGCGATAAAAATCCCACCACTTGTCCATGTTGCCGCGGTAGACATTGTGGGTCAGGTGATCGAGATAGAAGAAGCCGACACCAGTTGGTCGTGGATCGCGCTCGTCCAGCCAGTCAAACTCGAGATCGTAAGCGGAGCCTTTCGAACCGTAGCGCTCCACGAAGTATAGAAGCGATCCCCCAATCCCCACGATCGCCGGAACATCAAGGACCTTGTCATTGCCTTCGTATGGGGTCGCACCCTTGGCAACTGCGTGCTCAAAAGCATGCTTGGCATCGACCACACGCCAGGCCATCGAGGAAGCACAGGGGCCATGGTCATCCACAAAGCGCATTGCATGGCTGCCTGGTTCGGCGTTGACGATGTAGTTGATGTCACCCTGGCGCCAGACGGTGATATCCTTGCTCTTGTGTTTTGCGACGGGCCGATACCCCATGCGGGTGAACAGTTCCGCCAGCTTCTCCGGTTCGGGATGCGCAAATTCAACGAACTCAAACCCATCTGTGCCTGCGGGATTATCCGTGGTGATTTGAGACGGCGGTGCGTCGTGTGGATATGGGCCCATTTGCTCCTCCTGAGGCTTTGCGCAAATTATGGACCGAAGTCAGTGCAATGTGCTTGCATTGTGAGCGCATTAAGCGAAAGTTCCGCACGGAACGTGCACATTATAGGGAAAATATACAATGTCGGAGCATCTGGATGGATTTGACCTGAAAATCCTCTCTGAGCTTCAGGCCGATGGCCGATTGACCAACATCGAACTGGCCGAGCGCATCGCGCTTTCTCCATCTCAATGTTCGAGGCGGCGAACGCGACTGGAAGCAGAAGGCTTCATTCGCGGCTACCAGGCAAACCTCGATCCCGACAAGTTGGGGCTCAACCTGCTGGTGGTCATTTCGGTGACATTGGCGACCCACAACCGTGACAACGCCCGCCGCTTTGCGCAATTGGTCAACGGTCTTCCAGAGGTTCTGGAAGCCTATGCGCTGACCGGTGAAATGGATTATCACCTCAAGGTCGCAACACGCGGCTTGTCCGGACTTTCGAGATTCGTCAACGATGTCCTTCTCCCGCACGATTCGGTCCAACACGTCAAAACATCTATCGTTCTCAATACTTTGAAGAACTTCGAAGGCTATCCGCTTAGCGGATCATGATTACTCGGCCGATGTGCAGGGCCTGTCACGCACGCCGTTTGCGTGGCGGCCGGCGGGCTTGCCGGACATCCATCTTGACTGACGGGGGCCAAGAGCGGTTGATTAAATCAAATTGATTGATCAAAGTGTGCCGTCTCGTCGCGCACCGCGACATTGAAAGATTCAGGTCCCGAAAGGCAATCAAGAGATGCTCATGTCGACAAAGCACCAGCCCGCCTTGCGGCTCGAAACGTCGTGGCTACCCGCTTCGGCAGAACGGGCTCAGGCCTACACTCTCACTCTCAAGAACCTTTCATCAAAGCCGATCTCCAATTTCACCCTTTGCATCAGCGGTCCGGGTCGCGTCGACCCGGCCGTTCAGATCGAGGGGGGCTCAGTTGGCCGGCGATTGTCGAACTTCACGGAGTTCCTGCCCCCTGAAAATTTCGAGCTTGAGGCAGGCAAGACCTGGACGCTGGCGATCACAGCTTTGAGTTGGCCATTCCAGCATTGGACGGATGGTGCGACCGGCGCCTATGTGGCTTTCGCCGACGGCAGTACTCTGTCGCTTTCAGTCGAGCCCACCCGCTCGCTCGCCAACAATGCGCCTTTAAAGCGCGGAGCAGAAATCTATCCCGTGCCGGTCAATCCGCCCGTGCCGGTCGCAATCGTCCCCTGGCCGAACGAGGTTTCAGTGTCGGGCAAGCGTTCACTGCCCCCGGGCTTTTCCCTCAACGCTGACGCTCCACAGGCGATAGCCGCGGCAACAGCCTTTACCGACCTTGTCGAACAGCTCTTTTCTGTCGAGGGTATTGTTCGTCCTGCCTGCGAAGGCGGAATGCCTGTCATGCTTCGGATCGTCGACGGCTTTGCACCGGAGGCGTACAGCGTGACGTTTGCGAGCGACACAATTTCCATCTCCGCCACCACGCAAACCGGTCTTGTCTACGGTCTGATCACGCTCGGTCAGACCTGGCGTGGCGCACATCTTTATCCACACGCATTTCGCTTCCCTGCCGAAGGCGAGATCCGCGACGAACCGTCCATGGGATGGCGTGGCCTGCATCTCGACGTCGCGCGGCAGTTCTACACGACCGCCGAGATCAAGAAGCTGCTCAGCATTCTTGCCTGGAACAAGGTCAACCGCTTCCACTGGCACCTCTCGGATGATGAAGCCTGGCGCGTCGAGATCGACGCCTATCCCGCGCTAACGCAGGTCGGGGCTTGGCGCGGTCATGGTCTTCCAATTCCGCCGCTGCTCGGCTCGGGCGCGGTACGGACCGGGGGCTACTACACCAAAGCTGCGGTTCGCGACATCGTGGCCCATGCCGGGCAACTCGGCATCGAGGTGGTGCCGGAGATCGATGTGCCGGGGCATTGTTTCGCCATGCAGCAGGCGATCCCTGAACTTCGCGACCCCGAGGAGGCGGGCAGCTATTATTCCGTCCAGGGCTTCCCCGACAACTGCGTGAACCCGGCGCGCGAAAAGACCTATGAAGTTCTGGAAACAATTTTCAAAGAGCTGATTGAGCTCTTTCCGTTCAAGACCATCCATATTGGTGCCGATGAGGTACCGCTCGGTGCGTGGTCCGGCTCGCCCGAAGCGCTGGCGCGACTGCGCGAGATTGGCGGCGATGGCGTGGCCGAAGCGCACGCCAAGCGCCTCAACGTCATTACCAATACCCACGGCGCCGACGATATCGACGGATCTGGCGCAGCGGTCCTGCAGTCGGTCTTCCTTGCGCGGATCCAGAAATTCCTTGCCGAGCAAGGCTGCATCACCGGCGGGTGGGAAGAAGCCGCACACGGCAACGTCATTGACAAGACAAAGAGCTATCTGTGCGGCTGGCGCAGCGTCGAGGTCTCGGCTGCGCTCGCCGGTCAAGGCTACGAAATGGTGGTCTGCCCGGGGCAGGTCTACTATCTCGACATGGCAAACAGCCCGGACTGGGACGAACCTGGCGCCAGCTGGGCCGGGTGGTCGGAACCGGAAAAGCTCTACAATTTCGATCCGGTGCAAGGGTGGAGCGACGAGCAGAAGAAAAAGCTGCGGGGTATCCAGGCCTGCATCTGGTCTGAGCCAATGACCGACCGCGCCGTCTTCGATCGCCTGGTGTTTCCGCGCATCTCCGCACTTGCCGAAAGCGCCTGGACGAAACCGGCCGACAAATCCTGGGATCGTTTCAAGGCAGTTGCCGGGCTGATGCCCGTCCTCTACGCCTATCCCTGAGGCTATCGGCCGACAGGTTTTTGCAAGACGTCGAATTGCGGGTTCGTCTCGGAAAAGATCGGCAGTGCCGCAGCGCCCAGAAGCGCCGTGTCACGGCCGGTTGCCCCGATGATGATGCGAGGCAGGCTTCGTTCGATACCCGGATTGACCGGCTTGTAAAGAGGCTCAACATGCTGGGCCAGGCGCTGCAATAACGACGGAGGCATGGAGCCGCCGAGCACAATAGTCTGCGGGTCAAATGAAAGCTCAAGAAAGTCGATCATCTGACGCAACGGTTCGGCGGCAGCGGCCGCCCAGGCATCGATCGCTTCGGAATTGGCGTCGAGCATGGCTTCAAGTGTGTCAGGGGAATACTCGCCAGGATCCTTGACGCGCAAATGCTCGTATAAGGAGCCAAGCGAAACATAGCGGTCCAGGCAACCACGCTTGCCGCATGAACAGGGCAGGCCCCCTGGAACAACGATCACATGACCGATTTCGCCGGCGTTATGACGGCTACCTCGGTAGACATGGCCGTCGAGGAACATGCCGGCACCAATTCCACCGCCGAGAAACAGATAGACAAAGCTGCTCAGGGCGCGCGCAACACCGTGGAGCCGTTCTCCGATCGCAGCCGCCGTTGCATCGTTCTCGACGAGAACAGGCACACCGACAAGACCAGCAAGCTCACGCGCCACGGGAAAGTCCTGCCAGCCAGGCAACGTCACCGGGCTTAGGGATGTGACGCCTTCGGTGGCGTAGCGTCCAGGCATGGCAATGCCGACACCGAGGAGACGCGTGCGGTCGAAACGGAAGCCCTGATACAGTTCATCGGCTATGCTGGCGAGAAGGGGCAGCGCTTCTGCGGGTGCCGGCCTGTTGGCGGTCTTTTCGACCCTGGCCCGAACCTTGCCGGAAAGATCCGTCAGGACCCCGATGGCACGGTCGCGCTCAAGTTCCAAGCCGATGGAATAGGCGCCGTTCGGATTGATCGAGTAGGGCGTGATCGGCTGGCCCCGGGCTATCTTTTGAAGGGCTTCCGCCTTCAGGAGTTCGGACGCCACAAGCTCTTCGACGATATTTGAAATCGTTTGAGTGCTCAGCGCCGTCAATCTCACGAGGGCAGCACGCGAGAGGGGTCCGCGCGTCCGGATCGCCTCGATCACGACGCGTCGGTTGTGCGATTTTGCCTGCTCGAGATTGGTGCCTGAAATGGATTTCATGCGTACGAAGAGCGGAAGTTGCGACCAAACACTTAGCTAAGGGCATACGGCGTTTGGGGACCGATATCCAGCAGAATGCACACTGGGCGGTCAAGCATCGGGTGATTGGGGTCCCGATGGTGGCATCGCCTTAAGCGATTTGTTCGGATCGGCACGATAATCTGACGGCATGAGTGAAGCCTCACCCACCCGCTATAAACGCCACCGCTTCCCGCCGAGATCATTGCCCATGCGGTATGGCCCTATTGTCGGTTCGCGCTCAGCTTTCGCGACGTCGAAATGGGACCTTCGCGCTACATAAATTGCCTTTATGTATCACGAAGCTAACAATATTTCCCAGTGAGGCGAACCGCTCTTGTTAGAAGGCTAGCCTTTCCGTGTAGATGCTTCACTGGGCCTTTGCGACATCCCACCGTCCCGATTGCTGGTTCAGCGCGATGATTGAGCGTTCTCGATGACGTTACCGCGTTCGCACCGGGTTGACAGTCTCGAGTGCGCATGTCACTTATGTAACTAAATAGTTATTTACTTGGGAGGAAGAGGCAGATGGCGACGATATCGCTTGGCATGATTATGCATGGGATCACAGGCCGCATGGGCTACAACCAGCATCTGGTGCGCTCGATTCTGGCAATTCGCGAGCAGGGGGGGCTCGAGCTTTCCAACGGCGACCGCCTGATGCCAGATCCGATCCTGGTTGGACGAAACGCCGACAAGATCGAGGCGATCGCGCGCAGGCATGGCCTGACACGCACGACCACCGACATCGACAGTGCGCTCGCCGATCCGCACAACAAGATCTTCTTTGACGCCGGTTCGACACAGATGCGCGTGGCGCTCCTGAAAAAGGCGATCGAGGCCGGCAAGCACGTCTATTGTGAAAAGCCAATCTCGGAAACGCTTGAGGAGGCGCTTTCGGTTGCTGCGCTCGCCGAGGAGCGCGGTGTCAAAAACGGCGTTGTTCAGGACAAGCTCTATCTGCCTGGCTTGCGCAAGATCGCATTGCTGAAGGACAGCGGCTTCTTCGGCAAAATCCTCTCTGTTCGTGGCGAATTTGGTTACTGGGTGTTCGAGGGAGACTGGGGGGTGAAGGCTCAGCGCCCGTCCTGGAACTATCGCGCAGCAGACGGCGGCGGGATGATCCTCGATATGTTGCCGCATTGGCGTTACGTGCTCGACAATCTGTTTGGCGAGGTGAAGGCCGTCAGTTGCTACGCGTCCACCCACATCCCTAGTCGCGTGGATGAGAATGGAAAGACCTACCGGGCCGACGCCGATGACGCCGCCTATTCCACCTTCGAGCTTGAAGGCGGTATCGTTGCCCACATAAATTCATCCTGGGCGGTTCGGGTGCGCCGCGACGACCTCGTCACATTCCAGGTCGACGGCACCCATGGTTCGGCCGTTTGCGGCCTCACCAAGTGCTGGACGCAACATCGTGTCAACACGCCGAAGCCCGTCTGGAACCCTGACCAGCCGCAAACGATCGACTTCTACAAGACCTGGGACGAAGTTCCGGAAACGCAGACATTCGACAACGGTTTCAAGGCACAGTGGGAGGACTACCTTCGCTATGTCGTCGAGGACGCGCCGTGGAAGTTCACGCTGCGCGAAGGCGCCAAGGGTGTCCAGCTCGCCGAACTCGCACACAAGAGCTGGAAGGAACGCCGGTGGGTGGACGTTCCCTCGCTTGCAGACACGTCCGTTCGCAAGGTGGCGTGACGATCATGGCAACGACACTTCGTCTCCCAACCTCTGGCGGCACGATAGAGGACTACCTCGTCGCCAACTCTCCGCTTGCCGCGCCGGAACGTCCGGCGGGCGGGCATGCCTTCAACCGCGTCGCTTATGCGGCGGCGCACATCGTCGTTGATCCGCTCGCCGACAACGACCCCTGGCTCGACCGCAATATCGACTGGGAACGAACCGTCGCGTTCCGTGAGTACCTGTGGGACCTTGGTCTCGGTGTAGCCGAGGCAATGGATACCGCCCAGCGCGGGATGGGGCTCGACTGGGCTGGCGCCAAGGAAGTGATTGCCAATGTGCAATCGGCTGCCCGCAAACGCCCGGACGCGTTGATCGCCTACGGCGCGGGCACCGACCATCTGCCACCTGGCCCTGACGTTACCGTCGACGACGTCATTCGTGCCTACGAAGAGCAGGTTTCCTACGTCGAAGGGCAGGGGGGGCGGATCATCCTCACGGCAAGCCGCGCGCTTGCTCAGGCTGCCAAGGGCCCGGAAGACTACGTCCGTGTCTATGGTCGTATCCTGCGGCAGGTGCAACAGCCTGTCATCATCCACTGGTTGGGTGACATGTTCGACCCGGCGCTTGCCGGCTACTGGGGCTCGAACGACTTCAGACAGACCATGGAGACAGCCGTTGCCATCATCAATGAGAACGCGAGCAAGGTCGATGGCGTGAAAATCTCTCTGCTTTCTGCAGAGAAGGAAATCGTCATGCGGCGCCGTCTTGACCCTGCGGTCAAGATGTACACCGGCGACGACTTCAATTACGCGGAGCTTATCGCGGGTGACGAGCAGGGGTATTCACATGCCCTCCTCGGTATCTTTGACGCGATCGCGCCTGCTGCGAGTGCCGCACTCCAGAAGCTCGCCAACGATGACCTCGCCGCATTCCACGAGATCCTCGCCCCAACCGTGCCGTTGTCCCGGCACATCTTCAAGGCACCGACCCGCTTTTATAAGACCGGTGTTGTCTTCCTCGCTTACCTGAACGGCTTTCAGGATCATTTCCAGATGCTGGGCGGTCAGCAGAGCGCACGCTCAATCGTGCACCTGGCGGAGTTGTTCCGTCTCGCTGACAAGGCTCGCGTGCTGCGCGACCCTGACATCGCCACCCATCGTATGAAAACCATCCTGGCGACCGCAGGTATCTGACGCCACATGGCGCCTCGCGACCGCGAGGTGAAGGAGGAACACGCATGGCAGTCGACGGCCTTTCCATCAATCTCGCGACCGTGCGGGAACAGTACAACATGAGGCAGGCTGTCGAAGCCTGCCTCAAACAGGATATCGTGGCGATTGCCCCGTGGCGCGATCAGGTGCATGCGATCGGCCTTGCAGAAGCTGCCCGTATCGTCAGCGACAACAAGCTCAGGGTAACCGGGCTTTGCCGTGGCGGCATGTTTCCGGCTGCGGATCCCGCCGGACGCGCCGCCGCCAACGACGACAACAAGAAAGCGATCGATGAGGCAGCCGCACTCAATGCCGATTGCCTCGTCCTGGTGGTTGGTGGCCTTCCAACCGGATCGAAAAATATCGCCTCAGCACGCGAGATGGTCGCAGACGGCATTGCAGCAATCCTGCCGCATGCGCGGGCAGCCGGCATACCGCTCGCGATAGAACCGCTGCATCCAATGTATGCAGCCGACCGCGCGTGCGTGAACACCCTCGAACAGGCGCTCGACATATGTGATCTCCTCGGAGAGGGCGTTGGCGTTGCCATCGACGTCTATCATGTCTGGTGGGATCCGAAGCTCGAACAGCAGATCGCCCGGGCCGGCGCTTCCGGTCGCATTCTGGCACATCATATCTGCGACTGGCTGGTGCCAACCACCGATCTCCTCCTTGACCGAGGGATGATGGGGGACGGCGTCATAGATTTGCCGGGGATCCGCCGGACAATTGAGGCTGCAGGCTATAACGGACCTCAGGAGGTCGAGATCTTCTCGGCAGGGAACTGGTGGAAACGCCCAGGGGAGAAGGTCCTTTCGACCTGCGTGGACCGGTTTAATACCGTTTGCTGAGCGTCTTTCCAGGCGCACCTAAATTGTTGGTTAACCATAGATATTTTCGCTAACGGCAGCCAATTCACGGTTCGCTTCCGCCACGCGTATTCCCTCGTAAACCAACCGGAAGCCTGCAGAGTGGCCCGGAATTGCTTACCCCACGCGAAATGCCGGTTTTGCCGGCGCAAGCAGCGCGTATTCAGGGGCTGTCACTGTACAAAGAATCCCGGATTTCGGGGTGATTTGTCAACAGCACCTTCAAGGCAAAAGCGGAAATCAGCGGCTTATATGTCTTCGACCAGTTGGGTCTGTAGCCGCTGACAAACGCAACGACGGCACCCGTTTCCAAAAGTTCCCCGCGGGGAACCACGCTTTGTTGCACTGAAACCGGGTCCATAGAACCCGCCAAGGCGACGGTCAAATTGGCGGGCATTTCGCGCCAAACGAACTCCTTCGCCGGACCCTACATGCCCCTAAGCCGCCTGATATGTCCGACCACGCGGCTGCAGTTCGATCCCTCATTGAGCAACAGTGACCCCGCCCGCCGGATTGTTCCCCGCGGGGAACTCGGTCGTTACCCACCTTTCGCGTCGATCCTCCTCGCCATGCGAGCGAGCGCGGCCGCGGCATGACAGCAAGTTCCCAACGGCCGAAGCGCCCCTCAACACGTGCCGCTCTCCCGACATCTCTAGGTTCCGATCTCCTCAACCCTAAGCACCTTCCTGCGAACACACGACCGGACACCCCGTTCCCGCAGGCTGACACCATGGCAGTTCCGCGCGCCGAACTCGTAGCCGGCCAGTCCGCCACACCTGTATTGCCCCCGCCCGTTGTCTAACCCCTAGACCCTTGAACCTCAGCTCAATTTTCCTTGTCCCTCCGATCACAGCTGATGATCAAAACGAGACGACCGCGAGGATGCGCACCATCAGGCATCCCGGGGCGCGCGGCGAATAGCTCACGCGTCTTTCTTCAACAGAACCCATATCCAGGTCGGCCTGACCGGTTGCGGTGTCGCCTGCGTGCTCCTCACACGGGTTCTTGCATTTGATGTCGTGCCTCACTCTTCGACTACGCCTGAGACAAATCCACAGCCATGCATTGCACGCACCTCGACACGGTCGTGCACAGGAATTATCTCTAAAACCATGAGTATCCATAACGACGACACCATAGCCGGTCGCATCAGTCGCGCGCTCGCCGAGCGCATTGTGACCGGATCCCTGGCGCCCGGCTCAAAGCTTAAGCAGGACCACATCGCAGAAGAATTCGGGTCGTCGCACGTCCCCGTACGCGAGGCATTGCGCCGCCTCGAAGCGCAGGGTCTCGCCGTCAGCGAACCACGCCGCGGCGTTCGCGTCGCTACCTTTGATCTGAAGGAAGTGCAGGAAGTCGCCAAGATGCGCGCAGCACTTGAGGGGCTGGCGCTGCGCCACTCGGCCGAACACCTCACCCCATCCCGTCTCGACGAGGCTGAACAGGCAACGATCGATGGCGATAACGCGCGCGATGTCCGCACCTGGGAAGAGGCCAATCGCAGGTTTCACAAACTGATCCTTGAACCTTGCAACATGCCGCGCCTGCTCTCCGCCATTGATGACCTGCATGCCGCCAGCGCCCGGTTTCTGTTCGCCACCTGGCTGACCGAATGGGAGCCTCGCATCGATCAGGATCATCGCACCATTCTCGCGTTCCTGCGCGCCGGCAAGGTCGAGAATGCTGTGACTGCCCTGGAAAGGCATGTGCAGTGGATCGGCGGACCATCCCGGCGAGTGCAACGTACTACCCGCGAACGTTTTGCGATCGTCGGCTAGCCCAAAAACGAACCCAGTATCCCTATGCCCATTCCCGCAAGCAGCGTCCGACCGCCGCCACATAGCGCACGAGCCGCCCGCTTCGCCTGGGATCAATTCGCGCTGGCCCTCGACGCGCTTCGTTTGCCACAACAGCGTCGATAGCCGGTGCCTGCGTCACTGAAGCAAAACACCTGATCGCGTCTCGCATCGACCACGCTTACTGGCGTGGCTGACCGGGCAACGATCGATGGTGACAGCGTCCGCGATGTCACCATCTCGGAAGAGGCCGACCACAGGCTCGGAAGAGCATTGTCGAATCTGCGAACATGCCGCGCCTGCTATCCACCCTTGATGACCTCTATGCCGCTATCGCCCGGTTTCTGTGTTCGCCACATGGCTGACCGGCCACGTGGCTCGCCTCGGCCAGGATCATCGCACGTTTTGTGCAGTCATCCGCGCCGACCGTTCGAGAAGGCGACGACTGCGCTGGAGCGGATCGGTCGACCATGGCAGCGAATTCAACGAGCAGCGCGTAAGCGCTCTGCAGTCGCCGTCCAGCCCGAAAAACCGCACCCGATACCCTTTGCGCATTCGTGCGAGCCGCATCCAGGCCGCGCCTGAAGGCCTACTGCCTGCCGGCTTCGTCTCGCATCAAGTTCCTTTGGTTGCTCGTGTCGCAGTGTTCTACACAAATACGACGATGCTAGCCGCGCTTCTCAGCCGAACACTGCATCTCCTCCACCTCGCTCACCGGACGCTCAAATTGCTCAAATTCGGGATAGCTTTTTATAGATATTTTTGCAAACTATCTCCGACTCATCGATCTCTGACGGAAGGAATCGGGCCAAATGCTGCCGAATACCGGGAATTCAGCCTCAAGAATCGCGTCTGCGAATCTACAACGTGATCACGTAACGCAAGGCGAAGCTACAATTATCTATAATTTGCCTTTCAACGATCTTCTCTTCCGTGCTCACGGCGTTCACCGCGCCAATTTCGAACCCAACACGGTACAAATGAGCCGTCTCCTGTCCGTCAAGACGGGCGGTTGCGCAGAAGACTGCGGCTACTGCAGCCAATCGGCACATTATCCGACTGGGCTCAAAGCTTCGAAGCTCATGGAGGTGAAGCGCGTGCTAGCCGAGGCGAGCAAGGCAAGGGACGGCGGGGCGACAAGATATTGCATGGGCGCTGCCTGGCGCAGTCCGAAGGATCGCGACATGGATGCGATTGTTGCCATGGTCGAAGGCGTGAAGGCCCTTGGCATGGAGACCTGCATGACACTCGGTATGCTGACGCCCCAACAGTCCTCAAGGCTCAAAGACGCCGGCCTTGACTACTACAACCATAACATCGACACCTCGGAGCGCTTCTACAGCGAGATCATCACCACCCGCACCTTTGCTGATCGCCTGGAGACGCTCGCCAATGTCCGGGAGGCCGGGATCAAGGTTTGCGCGGGCGGCATCCTCGGCATGGGGGAGACGACCGACGACCGCATCTCGATGCTGGTCACACTGGCCAATCTCCCGACGCCGCCCGAGAGCGTTCCGATCAACATGCTGATCCCCATCCCCGGATCGAAGCTAGCTGATGCCGGGTCCCTCGATCCGATTGACTTTGTCCGTACCGTGGCATTGGCCCGCATCCTGATGCCGACCTCTCATGTGCGATTGTCAGCGGGACGAACAGACATGTCGGACGAGACCCAGGCACTCTGTTTTTTTGCTGGTGCCAATTCCATTTTCGTCGGCGACACACTTTTGACCGCCGACAATCCTGACGAGGATCAAGACACCGCGCTCTTCCGTCGACTTGGACTGAAGGCGGAGCAGCTGGAGCCGGCCGAATGACTATCGCCGGCCTCGCGCCCTATGCGCGCAAGCTTGCCTCCCTCGGCCGCAAGAGCAGGAGCCGAACCCTCATGGCGCCATCGGGCGTCGATTTCACCTCAAACGACTATCTGGGCCTCGCAAATTCACAGCGTCTCAAGGACGCTGTCCGGCGGGCGCTGGACAACCACGTTCCGGTCGGAGCAGGCGGCTCTCGCCTGCTTCGTGGCAATCACCCCGAACACCAGGCGCTGGAACACGAGGCCGGGGCATATTTTGGAGCCGAGCAAGCCCTCTACTTCGGGAGTGGCTACGCCGCCAATGTCGCTCTGTTCTCGACCTTGCCGCAGCGTGACGACCTCATCATCCATGATGCACTCATCCATGCCAGCGCCCATGAGGGGATATCGGCAAGCCGAGCGCCTTCTGTTGCCGTCAGGCACAACGACGTCAACGCGGTCGCCGATGCCATCAATGGGTGGCGGCGCGCAGGCGGTAGAGGCCGACCCTGGATCGCCGTCGAAAGCCTCTATTCCATGGATGGAGATCTCGCACCGCTTCGCGAGCTTAAAGAGCTCGCCACACGGTCAGAAGGTTTCCTCCTGATCGACGAGGCACATGCGACGGGCGTGTTTGGGCAAGGCGGACGCGGTTTGGCGCATTGCCTGGGTCATCCCGAAAACTGCATAACACTGCATACCTGCGGCAAGGCACTCGGAGCCTCAGGTGCACTCGTCCTCGGCCCTGCAATCATCTGCGACTTCCTCATCAACCGAGCCCGAAATTTCATCTACTCGACCGCACCGTCCCCGTTGGTGGCGGCAACACTGCGCGAATCGTTGAGGATCCTGGCCGACGAGCCGGAACGCCGCGCCAAGCTCTCCGGACTTGTGTCCTTTGCCAACCGCGAGATGGCAGAGACAACAGGGACCCACGCCAGCAGCTCGCAGATCATTCCCTTGTTGATCGGCGATAACGCCCGCGCGGTCGCGATCGCCGAACGCCTGCGCAAGGAAGGTTTCGACGTGAGAGCCATCCGCCCCCCGACCGTGCCCGAAGGCACGGCACGACTTCGCATCTCCATCACGCTTAATGTCGATGAGGTGGCCATTTCCCGGTTGTTCGAGCGGCTCGCCGCTATCCTCAGGGAGGAGCACCGATGACGTCGCGCTTCGTTGTCACAGGCACCGACACAGGCATCGGCAAGACAGTCTTTGCCGCCGCCTTAACGGCCGCACTCGGCTCAAATTACTGGAAACCCGTCCAGGCTGGACTGGACGAGGAAACGGATGCCGAGACGGTCGCTCGACTGGGCAAGGTTCCAACCTCACGGATCATTCCGGAAGCCTACCGACTAAGAACGCCCGCATCGCCTCACTACGCGGCTGCGCTCGATGGTGTCGTCGTCGACAAAGAGGCGCTTGCCTTGCCGAACGGACCGGGCTCTCTGGTGATTGAGGGTGCCGGTGGCGTCCTCGTGCCTCTGACGTCAGAGACCCTGTTTGCCGATGTTTTCGCCCGCTGGCAGGTACCGGTCATCCTCTGCGCAAGGACGTCGCTCGGTACCATCAATCACACGCTGATGTCCGTCGAGGCGCTACGGATGCGGTCCGTACCCATCCTCGGAGTAGCGTTTATTGGTGGGGAGAACACTGAGACTGAGCGGATCATAGCCCACATGAGCGGTGTCCAGGCACTCGGACGGTTGGATCGGATCGATCCACTGGCACACGATACCCTGATGGCAGCCTTTCATCGTGGTTTCGACATTTCGACCCTCGGAGTCTAACACCATGACCCAGTCACCGGTATGGCATCCCTTCACCCAGCATGCGCTCGAACCGCCCATGAAAAGGGTCGTCGAAACCAAGGGGGCCTACCTTGTCGACGAAGCTGGCAACCGCGTTCTCGACGCGATTTCCTCATGGTGGGTGATCACCCACGGGCATCGTCATCCGACAATTGTTGAGGCCATCCGTCAGGCGGCGCAAAGCTACGATCAAATCATCTTTGCCGAGTACACCCACGCACCCGCCGAGGAACTCGCGCGCGGATTGATCGACCTGAGCCCCGCCGGGCTCGACCATGTCTTTTATTCCGACAGTGGCTCGACCGCCGTCGAGGTCGCCCTGAAGATGGCGCTTGGCTTCTTCCACAACACCGGAAAACACCGCGACAGGATCGTCGTGATGGAGCACAGCTATCATGGCGACACGATCGGTACCATGTCGGTGGGGGAAAGAGGCGTATTCAACGCAGCCTACGAGCCGCTGCTCTTTGGGGTCGATACAATCCCTTTTCCCACGCCGGGCGAAGAGCAGAATACCCTTGATACGTTCGACGCCTCCTGCCGTTCGGGCAGGATAGCTGCGCTCCTGATTGAGCCGCTGGTCCTTGGCGCCGGCGGAATGAAGATGTTCGGCTCCGCCCTGCTCAGCGAACTCAAGAAAATCGCCGAACACCACGGTGTACTCCTCATTGCCGATGAGGTGATGACTGGCTGGGGAAGGACCGGCACGCTTTTCGCATGTGCTCAGGCGGGCATCTCGCCAGACATCCTCTGCACGTCAAAGGGACTGACCGGTGGGTCGCTGCCGCTTGCAGCAACCCTTTGTACCCGCCAGATCTTCGATGCGCATCTTTCAACCGACCGCCGAAATACATTCTTCCATTCGAGTTCATACACAGCCAATCCGATTGCCTGCGCAGCGGCGGTCGCGAACCTGAAGATTTGGATGGAGGAGCCCGTTCAGGCACGCATTGATCGTCTCGCTGCTCTGCAACGGCAGGGACTTTCCCGCTTTGCTGGCGATCGCCGCTTCAGGAACATCCGCCAGTCAGGCACGATCGCCGCGCTAGACCTTGCCGTTCCCTCAGATGGGTATTTAGCCGACATAGGACCGTCGTTGCGCGCTTTCTTTCGTGAGCGGAACCTTCTTATCCGGCCGCTCGGAAACATCATCTACCTGATGCCGCCCTATTGCGTGACGGAAACCGAGATTGATCGTCTCTATGACACGATCGACGAGGCAGCGAGCATGTGTTTGGAAAAGGCAGCATGATGATCGTCCGCTCAGCCCGTATCGCAGGCTTCGGTCACAGCGTCCCGGGGCGCTGCGTCGAAAACCACGAGATCGAACAATCCCTCGGGCTCGAAGCCGGGTGGATCGAGCGCCGCACCGGCATCCGCACCCGCTACTGGGCACGGGAGGGCGACACACTGAGCGGACTTGCCGTCAAGGCGGGCTCCATGGCGCTCGATCACTCAACGATCCCTCGGTCTGAAATCGCTATGGTGCTGCTGGCGACCTCGACACCAGATCATCTCCTGCCGCCGACAGCACCACTCGTGGCGCACCAGCTCGACCTTCAGAATTCAGGAGCAATCGATCTTGCGGGCGCCTGCTCCGGCTTCCTCTATGCGCTGACGCTCGCAGATGGCTTCGTGCGTGCTCAGGGCAAGGCCGTTCTTGTGATCGCGGCCAACATCCTCAGCCGAAGGATCAACCCTGCTGAACGGGCGAGTTGTGTGTTGTTTGCCGATGCCGCGGCAGCAGTCGTGTTGACGCCTGCAAGCGATCCCGCCGGCGGTATTCTGGGCGCTGACCTGTGCTCGGATGGGAGTGGTTATGACCTGATCTCGATTGCGGCCGGCGGCAGCAACAAGCCCTTTGCGCCCGGCCTCGCAGCTTCTGAGTTTCTCATGACGATGCGCGACGGCCGCGAAGTGTTTTCGCGCGCCGTCGAGATGATGAGCACGGCCTCGCAAAGGGCGCTCGATAGAGCCGCCGTCAGCGCAAGCGAGATCAATCGTTTCGTGCCGCATCAGGCAAATATCCGGATATTTCAGGCAGTGGCAGCTGATCTGGGGATTGAAGCCGAGCGAACCGTCTGCTCGCTGGACCGGTTCGGAAACTCCTCGGCGGCGACAATCCCGCTCTCCCTCTCGCTTGATGCGGCCGAACGGCCTCTGCAGTGTGGAGAAACTCTGCTTTTAGCCGCGGCAGGGGCCGGCCTGACCGGCGCCGCCGTGGTCTACCGTGCCTGATCGTTACAAACGACAGTTCTAGCGGTTGATCCGGGTCGACAGGATAATCGAGGACAGCGTCTTCTCGACGCCATCGATATCGCCAATCTTGTCGATGACCATGTCGAGTTCGCTGATCGATGCCGCCGCAACGATCGCGATCATGTCGAAGCTGCCGCTCACCGAATGGACAGATCGGACATGCGAGATCGCCTGCAACTCCTGGGTAACGCGCCCGAGGGCCTTGGCCGCCAAAGTGATCAGCACATGCGCCTTTATCTGACCGCTTTCGAAGTCGTCCGATAGCCGCACCCCATACCCGGCAATAACACCGTCACGCTCCAAGCGCTCGATCTTCGCCTGCACCGTCGTGCGCGACAAGCCAAGCCGGCGAGCCAGCATGGCCGTCGGCATGCGGGCGTTCTCGCTGAGAATAGACAACAGCTGCCGGTCCTTGTCACTCAACGTCATAATGACCATCCAGTCCGGCGATATGCCAAATTATTCCCGTCATTTTTATCATTATGGCGCTGTGAATCAACCAGACCGACGGGAATAAAGAAGGCATAAAGATTTCTCGAACCAATAGAGGGGAACATATATGAAAAACATCGTCGTCATCGGCGCCGGCAAGATCGGCTCGACGATTGCCCGCCTTCTCATCCATTCCGGCGACTACCATGTCACGCTGGCCGACCGCAGCAAACAGCAGCTCGACCACATGGAAGCCAACCCTGCTCTCAGCCTGGCGGAAATCGACATTGCTGATCACGCCGCATTGGTTAAACTCCTCTCCGGAAAGTTCGCTGTCCTGAGTGCCGCTCCGTTTCACCTGACCATCGCGATCGCCGAGGCGGCGGCTGAAGCAGGTGTGCACTACCTCGACCTGACAGAGGACGTTGAATCGACCCGCAGGGTCAAGGAGATCGCGGCCGACGCATCGACCGCCTTCATTCCGCAATGCGGGCTTGCACCGGGCTTCATCTCGATCGTTGCCAACGATCTCGCCAGCCGTTTCGACAAGCTCGACAGCGTGCGCATGCGCGTCGGCGCTTTGCCGCAGTATCCGTCGAACGCCCTGAACTACAATCTCACCTGGAGCACTGACGGCGTCATCAACGAATACATCGAGCCGTGCGAGGCGATCGTCGACGGTGAGTTGATCGAGGTACCGGCACTGGAGGAACGCGAAGAGTTCTCACTCGATGGCGTCACCTATGAGGCCTTCAACACCTCGGGCGGTCTTGGCACGCTCTGCGAGACGCTGAAGGGCAAGGTCAAGACCCTGAACTACCGCACGATCCGCTATCCGGGTCACGCCGCCATCATGAAGGCACTGCTTAGCGATCTTGGCCTGCGCCATCGACGCGACGTTCTCAAGGACATCCTCGAGCATGCCCTGCCGTCCACGATGCAGGATGTGGTCATTGTTTTCGTGACCGTGTCCGGCTGGAAGAACGGTCGTCTGGTACAGGAAACCTATGCCAACAAGGTCTACAGCGCAGTTGTCGCGGGTCGCATGATGAGCGCGATCCAGATCACCACGGCATGCAGCATCTGCGCCGTGCTTGACATGCTGGCCAAGGGTGACCTGCCCGCAAAGGGCTTTATCCGACAGGAGGACATCGGCCTCGACGCATTCCTGAACAGCCGCTTCGGTCATCACTATGCGCAGAAGGCCTACGGCGAAAAGCTCGCCGGCTAAACGCTTCCAGAAAGATCCTCAATGTGAAAAACGCCCGGATGACCTCCGGGCGTTTTCCATTTGCAATAAAAGACCGATCAAGATGAGGCAGAGACAACGATCATCGGTGTCTCCGTCGGTTTAGGCAAGTCGACGGCACGCAGCGGCAATCCGCTCGAGCGCTTCCTTAAGATCTCTTTCTGCCGACGCGTAGGAGATCCTGAAGTATGGCGAAAGGCCGAAAGCCGAACCCGGCACGACGGCTACATTCGCCTCGTCGAGAAGATAGGCGCAGAACTCACGATCCGTGGTTATCTTCAGGCCATCCGGCGCAGTTCGCCCGAGAATTCCGCCGCATCCGGAGAAGGTATAAAAAGCGCCTTCGGGCGTGCGGCAATCAAGACCCTCGATCGCGTTCAGACCGGAAACGACGAGGTCGCGCCGCCGTTTGAAGCTCTCAGTCCGCTCGGCAAGAAAATCCTGCGGTCCATTGAGTGCTGCGACTGCTGCTGCCTGGCTGATGGAGGAAGGGCAGGAGGTTGCCTGGCTCTGCACCACGGCCATCGCCTTGATGAGAGCCTCCGGACCGCCGGCATAGCCGATACGCCAACCGGTCATCGCATAGGCCTTCGACACACCGTTAATGGTAAGTGTTCGATTACGAAGGCGCGGTTCAAGCTGCAGCGGCGTCACAAAACGAAAATCGTCGTAGACGATGTGCTCGTACATGTCGTCGACCATCAGCCACACATGCGGATGCCTGATGAGGACCTCAAGCAAGGGCCGATAGTCATCTGAACTATAGGCGGCGCCGGAGGGATTGGATGGCGAATTCAACAACAGCCAGCGCGTCTGCGGCGTAATCGCCGCCTCGAGCTTTTCGGCAGTCAGACGAAAGCCACTCTCCGCATCGCAGGGTACGAGCACGGGCTTGCCCTGGCAGATCTCAACAATGTCGGAATAGGACGTCCAGTAGGGCGTGGGAATGATGACCTCATCGCCGGCGCCGACGGTCGCCATCATCGCGTTGAAGAGGATCTGCTTGGCGCCGGTCGCAACGGTGATCTCGCCGGGCTCGAAAGAAACGCCATTCTCGCGCTTGAACTTGCCGCGAATGGCTTCCTTCAGCGCCGGTGTTCCATCAAGCGCGGTATATTTGGTATCCCCGCGCTGCATGGAATCCCAGGCTGCCTGCTTGATGTGATCTGGGGTTTCAAAATCCGGTTCGCCGGCGCCGAGAATGATCACCGGTTTGCCGTCCCGCTTCATGGCCGCGGCGCGAGCACCAATCTGCAGAATTTCGGAAACCCCGATAGCCGATATCCTTGAGGCGGGCCTGAAGCCCGCCTCCTCAACCTTGCAATCAATTGTCATCGTCGATCCTACTCGATTTCGAAGGAGACGCCCTGAGCCAGCGGAAGAGCTCTGGAATAGTTGATCGTGTTCGTGGCCCGGCGCATGTACGCCTTCCACGCGTCTGAACCGGATTCACGACCACCACCTGTTTCCTTTTCTCCACCGAACGCCCCGCCGATCTCGGCGCCCGACGTCCCGATATTGACGTTGGCGATACCGCAATCGGATCCGTCAGCAGAAAGGAAGCGCTCAGCTTCCCTGAGGTCCAGCGTAAAGATCGACGAGGAAAGCCCGGCGCCAACGGCGTTGTGGTCTTCGATGACCTTGTCGAAGTCGGTGTATTTCATGACGTAGAGGATTGGCGCGAAGGTCTCTTCAAGCACCGGGCCAGCCTGCGACGGCATCTCCACCAGCGCCGGCTTTACATAGTAAGCGTTGTCGTGGGGCAGGGCGACGCGATCGCCACCGTTGACGTGGCCACCATGAGCCTTCGCCTCACTGAGCGCTTTTTGCATGTTGTCGAAGGCGAGCTTGTCGATCAGCGGCCCGACCAGCGCCGTGCTCTCCAGCGGATTGCCGACGGAGACATTGGCATAGGCCTTCTGCAGACGTGGAACGAGTTGATCGTAGACGCTCTCGTGAACGAAGAGACGGCGCAGTGTGGTGCAACGCTGGCCAGCCGTACCCATTGCACCAAAGGCAATAGCACGCAGGGCCATGTCGAGATCGGCCGAGGGGCAAACGATACCGGCATTGTTGCCGCCGAGTTCGAGGATTGCACGCGCAAAGCGGCCGGCGAGGCGTGGACCAACCTCACGGCCCATTCGTGTCGAACCGGTCGCCGAAACAACCGGCACCTTGGCATGATCAACGAGGACTTCGCCGATGGCGCGATCACCGATCAGCACCTCACTCAGACCTTCCGGTGCATCGCCAAAGCGGGCGATCGCGCGCGTCAAGATCGCCTGCGACGCAAGTGCAGTCAAAGGCGTCTTCTCGGACGGTTTCCAAACAACGGCGTTGCCGCAGACCAGTGCAAGAGCGGCATTCCAGGCCCAGACCGCAACCGGGAAATTAAAGGCGGAGATGACGCCGACGACACCGAGCGGGTGCCAGGTTTCCATCATCCGGTGACCTGGACGTTCCGTCGCGATCGTGAGACCGTACAGCTGGCGGGACAGACCGACCGCGAAGTCGCAGATGTCGATCATTTCCTGCACTTCTCCGAGACCCTCTGACGGGATCTTCCCGGCTTCGATCGACACGAGACGGCCAAGCTCGGTCTTGACCGCACGCAATTCTTCGCCAAGCAGGCGGACAAGCTCGCCGCGCTTCGGCGCAGGAACAAGACGCCACGCCTGAAATGCCTCCGAGGCCTTGTCGATCTTGGCTGCTGCAGTCTCCCGACTATCGACCGGAAGTGCCGCCAGTTGCTCGCCGGTCACCGGGCTATAGGAGGCCATTTCGCCACCCGTGTAGAGCGCCTTATCGACGCCGATCTTGTCGAGAAGCGCTGCGGCTTCCTGCGATACATTGACTGTTCTTGCTGCTACGGTCATGTGCGACCCTCTGCTTCTGGTGTTTTAATCGTGTTGGTTGGTGCTGTTTACTCGGCTGCCTGGACGGCGGCGAGGCGCGCCCGGCATTCAGCGATCGAATGCGCCTCGATACCCGCATAATGGTCGAACTCATTGAGAACCGACGTTCCGAGATCGCGTTCGAAGCGCTGCTGATTGGGGCTTGCGGCAAACTCCTGCGCTGTCTCATCGCCGAGGTTCGACTGGAAGATGCCTGCCGCACTGACCGGAAGGAAATCTTCGTAGACGATCGGATCAAAGTAGACGAGCCCGTCGGCCACCAGCTCTTCGATACTGGTATCGATTGGTTTCGACGCGTTCAGGCCCTTCGGTGTCATCGAGTAACGGAAGTAGCCAAGGCCCTGGTCGCGGATCTCAGCCCAGCTGTCGGGAAAGGGTATGAAGGCCTCGGCGAGCGCTTTGTCATAGGCTGCCGCATTAGAACCGTCGGCTGCAGGACGCACGGTCTTGCGCGAGTCCGTCAGTAGCTTGTCGTAAAGCGCGCGACCCTTGGGAGTGAGTGCTATGCCGCGACTTTCAATTTCCCCGAAACGCGCCGTATGTGTACCCTCCTGCCAGGTGCCGGCCGCATCAATGAACGAGACCGCTTCCTCAAGCGCCTTGAACGATGTCTGCCGGAGCAAGATCGCACAGCGACGGCTCGGGGGACCTTCGACGACGGCCTTCGGGGCAATGCCGTACTCCGGCATCAGGCGCTGCACTTCATCAATATCGAGGGTCCGGGGCGTCAGATGATTGATATGCGGCCCTTTAAACGACACGACGTCGGCGATTAGGCGATGTGCGTCGTGCAGGCGCCCATACATGGCGAGGTCAACATTGGCCTGGTCGTGCCAGCGGAATGTCTCAAGAACCTCACCCACAAACAGCTTCGCATCGCCATCATCGAGACCACCCTGACGCTCAGCCTTTTCCGTCAGTTCTATGGCGCCCGCGGTAAAGATCTG
Organism: Rhizobium cauense; assembly: GCF_019511525.1. Classification (GTDB taxonomy): domain Bacteria; phylum Pseudomonadota; class Alphaproteobacteria; order Rhizobiales; family Rhizobiaceae; genus Rhizobium; species Rhizobium cauense. The sequence goes on from NZ_JAEUAT010000003.1 coordinate 181,802, forward strand.
GCGCTTATCCAGGATCCGCTCGGCTTCAGCGCGCAGTACCTCGTCGGCAATGAGGTCGAGCCGCAGCAACGAGGTGAAGACGCGGAAAGGATTGCGCTTCAGTGCCTCGTCGCCAACCGGCCGGAAGGCAGTGGAATGAACCGGCACGCCTGCTTCGCTCAGGTCGTAGTAGCCAACCGGGAACATTCCCATCACCGCGAAGACGCGCCTCATCATGGCAAGCTCAGCAGCGGTTCCGAGGCGGATGGCGCCGTGGCGCTCTTCGGACACTCGCCCCAGGGAGTCGGTTTCATCCAGGCGTCTTTTCAGATCCGGATCGGCCGCAAGCGTGGCTGCATTCACCTTTGCGACGATGTCCATGAGCGTGCCATACGCGGGGACCTCGGTTCGATACATGGCCGACATTGCCGCTGAGAATGCGGAACGGATGCTGCAGGAGGAGACGAAACTTCTGGTCGACATATCTTTCTCACAGACGCCAAAGGGGACACTTCATTCAGGATTGCGATCATATCGCGCGTCGCGTAGATGGATAACGACAAATGAAGCTGAGATGATGCGGTTCCGGAATGACTTTACCTCGGAAGCTGACCCCTGACCTGACCACACTGCAATCATTTGAATCGGCAGCACGTCACGGCAATTTCACCCGAGCGGCGCTCGAACTGAACCTGACGCAAAGTGCCATCAGCCGGCAGATCAAGGAACTTGAAGCCCAGCTTGGTGTCCTTCTCTTCGAGCGCGTTCGACAAAGAGCTATTCTGTCGGAAGCCGGCAAGCGTCTGCTGCCCGAGGCGAGGCGTCTCCTTCATCAGACGGAAGAGATGATGATCCGGGCGGCATCCGGCGCCGATGCGACCGCGACCCTTTCGATCGCAACCTTGCCAACTTTCGGCAGTCGGTGGCTCACGCCCCGGCTTCCAAATTTCCTGGCGGCTCATCCCGGCACGCTCGTGGATATTGGCTCCCGCTCCGAGACATTTGATTTCGAACAGGAGAGCTTTGATCTCGCCATTCATTACGGGCAGCCGATATGGGCGCGGGCAACCTGTACTTTTCTGTGCGACGAGAATGTTGTTCCCGTTGCGAGCCCGACCCTTTTGCAATCCGATCCGGTAACCGAACCGGCTGAACTTCTGCATAAGCCTCTGTTGCATCTGGCGACACGGCCGCGGCTCTGGCGCCAGTGGTTCGAGCATTGCGGGGTCGAGTCTGATCTCTCATACCGCGGCAACCGGTTCGACCAGTTTTCGATGATCATTGAAGCGGCGATAATGTCGATGGGGTTTGCGCTGCTACCACTTTACCTGATCGAGCAAGAGCTGCGGACAGGCAAACTGCAGATCGTCATCGACCAGCCGATGTCGACCGAGAACAGCTATTATGTCGTCATGCCCGACGGTAAGCGAGAGCATCCACTTGGCCTCGCATTCACGAACTGGCTGCTTTCCCAGGTTAGCGGCAAGGACGTGACAGGATCGTGAGCGAAGAGGAAACACCGTCCGACACTCCGACCGCGCGCATGCTGAGCTGGGCCAAAAACTCGACCATTTATCGGCTTGAGCGTCGGATGATGACCGAAAAGCAATTGTTCGATGCAATCGTCAGGAAGGCGCGACAAAAGTTCGAAGAGATCAACGAGGCTCAACTCCGGGCGGTTGGGGACTGGGCCGTTAAATTCGCTTACGACCATGGCGGCTTGAACGACACCAACTATGCCGAAGTCAGTGCGCGCTCCGGTATTCGCAGTGGTCGCTCGAAGCGACGGATCGCTCAGAAGCTTTCACAAAAGGGCGTCGACAGAGAGGTAATCACGATTGCGCTCGATGGGGCGGATGACTTCCTTGCCGCGGTCGTTTTCGCCCGCAAGCGTGCCTTCGGACCATTTCGCCGTGGCGATGTCGATCGCGAACGCTTTGCCAAGGAGATGGCTGCATTTGCGCGAAACGGTTTCAGCTTCGAGATTGGAAAGACCGTGCTCGGCATGAGCCGCGAAGAAGCTGACGATGTCCTGCTTGCGCCGCCGGCCGGGTGATCCGATGCGTCTTGCGCCGTAGGCTGATGTTGTCAAACTGCTCGCATACGGCATCATCACACATGCCCTCCGCTAGCTCGCTCTTCGTGTTCCGGCGCCTCGCGCACGAGCCAACGACATCAGCATCGGCCCAACCGAGAATTCGCCTTTCTCCGCGCGACGCGTCAGATCTCTGAGATAGGCGCCAGCCGAATTGATATGCCCGCCGCGCTCAAGGATGCAGGCCATCATCGTGGCTGCGTTCTCTGGTCCCATGATTGCCGAAGCGTCCTCATAAGCTGAGGCACTGACGCCCAGCATACCCCGGACGACAATAGCGGCTGCCATCATATCACGCCAATTGGAGATTGCCCCGCCAGGCCCGTAGCTCACAATTTCGGGGCAGGCCTGCAAGACGAGGCCAAGCGGGAACGATTTCAGGCCGGGACCGTTACCGTCGATCCGGCCGGCCGTCTTCCCGGTGTCCCGATCGAATTGCGGCTTGCGTACCTCGGGCCCCACCTCCTCACGTTCAATAGGACCCGCCGACCTTGTCCCCTGCTTTCTATCAAAAGCTGGTTCAAGTTCAGAAATAGAGTCGGGGTTTGAATTATGTATGTGCCGCTCAGTATGGAGGTCATTGCCGCTTGAATTTTTCGAATTAAGCAACGTTTCCAGCTTGTTGGTAATATCTTCGCGCAATGTCTGCATTTCTTCGGTCGTCTTGGTGATCTGCTCGGCTGTTGCTGTGCGTGGGAGGCTGTCGACCAACCCCCTGAAGTAGGTGAACACAGCTTCCCAGTCGCCGGCGAGATCTTCTTCCATCGCGGTCTCGATCAGTTTGGCAACATCCCTGCGGCAAAGGCTGAGCTGCTCGCGCAATCGCTGCATATGAAGTCGCTCTGCCACGACTTCGGCAGCCAGGCTCTCAATTTCCTCGGCTCGGACAACGAGCGGCGCGAGCGAGAAGCCGAAGGCCTCGCCGATCTCCCCTTCCGTGCCCCTGCGTGCGTAGCGCTTTCCGTTCGGACTATCCTTGCGAATAATCAGGCCGGCCTCGACAAGCGCTGCCAGGTGGCGCCGTATCGTCTGTTCCGCCATACCGTGCGAGCGCAGGGAAAGCTGATTATTTGACGGAAATACTACGAGGCCGGTTTCCTCCGACAGAACATTTTTCGGATGGAAACTCAGCAATCCGTTCAGCACGGCGAGCGCCCGATCGGTAACGCCAAGCAAGGGCCTTGCCTCGCACAATGCCCTGTAGATCTTCCACTTGTCGACCGACTGATCAGCCCGGATTTCGCCCGCAGCCTTCTGGCTGGCGAGCATGCCAAGCGTCATCGGACGCTGCCCGAAGGGCGTCGTCACACTTCCTGTTTCCATCACCTTCACCTTACCGAAGGCAAAAGAAATCCACCCACCAAACTGGCGCCAACTCTTGACAGGGATTCCCGGAAATGCGATTCTCTAGCTGCTAACCTATGAGAAGGCTTCCGTGACGGCGACGTGCGGGAGCTTTTTCTTTTGCGGCGTTATCCTTTGCTTCTACGTTGGGTCGACTGCACGAATTCGCTGTGAAGCGCCTCCATGCGGTCATTCAAGAAGTCCACGAAGCTTTCTGGAACAGCCTTCGTGAAGCTAATCTTCGGGCCAGTCTTTGCGTAGCTGACCGTTGCGAGCAGAAAGCCATTTGCCCTGATTTCTGTAACGGCCGACTGCGCTACCGGTGTAGCCGGCTCGGACTTCAGCGCGGCAAGAGCAACCCCAAACCGATCCTTCTCAGCTGCGCCCTCGTTCTGTCCGAGTGAACGCTTGACGTGCTCAGCTCCGTCCTGGTGCTTTGCAAATGCCTCAGCAAAGTCGACCCATCGGCGCCGACCGATCTCCGGAGATGGACCGATTTGAAGCAGGACATCCCGGGGGATAGAGGTCGCGATCCGCAACATCTCCGACACGTGTGACTTGCCCGTCGCAAGCGATGCGCAAATCACGTCGCGGCGATATCCGGCCTGCTCCTGCGACAGAGCGAACGCACACTTTTCGATAAACGACAAATCGTTGCGGTTTGCGTTTTCCTCACCCTGAAAGACGATCGCTTCCTCGTCGCTGAGTTCGCGCACGATGGCACGAAATTTCAGGCCGAGCCGCTTGGCCGCCGCCAATCGCCGACGACCGAACACGATCTGATATGGCAGCCCGCCGCCCTTGTGCGGCCTGATCAGGCCAGGGACGATCTGTCCGCGCTCCCGGATTGAGGACGCGATCTCGTCGATCGCAGCGTCGTCATAGGCGCCATCGAAGCGATCGGGAATCGACGAAGGGGCGACCTCGCTGGGGTCGACCTCAACAACGTGGTCGCCGTCCTTGAGGAGCCTGTCGAGAACTTCGCCCTTCTCCTGGATCTGCTTGACGCCGGCAGCCACCTTGAGGAGATGCGGCGATGTTGTCGGCTTTGCAACGGGAGCCGTGGTCGGCTGATCCAGCTGACCGAGCACGTTGGCAAACATGCCACGGGAATCTTTCCGGCTCATTCGCGCCCCCATGCTGACCAGAGCAACTGCTCGATCTCCGCGTTGGCGGCATTGATCGATTCCATAGCGCGATCATAGGTCTTCGGCGCCGAGAAGCGTGAACGCTGAACCTCGTAAAGGCTCTGCTTCCACGTCAGTGCGTCGGCGACGGCTGTCGACTTCGTTACCATGTTCAGCAAAAGGTCTTCTCCGAAGACCTGCCGCATGAGGGCGGTCATATTGGCCTGAGGGTGATCGTTCGCTTCGAATTTTGTGACAAGAAACTTCGCAAAGTCCCACTGAGCCGACGTCCCCATTTCGCTCAAAATCTGCATGTAGGACGAGGCAAGCTCGAGGAATTTTCCTGTCGAGTCGACGTCAAGCATGTGAGCCGGAACGGGGATAACGACACCGGTGGCCGCCGTCAGCGATGACAGCGTCAGGAAGTTGAGTGAAGGTGCGGAATCCATGAGGATGACATCGTAGTCACCGGCAACCTGCTCAAGTGCCTGCGACACCCGCAGAAGGAAGCTTGTCCCGCCATTCTTCCTCATTTCCAGTGCAACGGCCGTTTCGAACTCCGTCAGGTCGAGACCAGCGCAGATGACATCGAAACCAGCAATATGAGTGTTATGAATCAGTGACCGCGTCGGCTTCGGATCCTGGAATCGGATCGCTGCATAGAGCGTTTCGTCTTCACGAGGATCGAAATCTGGAAGCGTACCATGCAGGCTTGTAAGTGATGCCTGAGGGTCAAGATCGACGGCCAGAACCCTGTAGCCCTTGAGCGCCAGGTAATGGCCAAGGTGAATGGTTGTGGAGGTCTTGCTGGAGCCACCCTTGAAGTTTGTCACTGCAATGATCTGGCACTCCTCACCATCAATACGGCGAGGGTTCATCCACTTCTTTCGACCCTTCGCGGCCAGCAAGAGACGCAGCTCGAGTATCTGCTCCAGCGTGTACATGCGGCGACCATTCGAGGTGGTCTCCGGCGAGGGTCCTTTGTCCTTCAGGACAATTTGCCGGATATACGCCTCCGACACGTCAAGCAGTGCCGCAACTTCCGACGAAGAGAATTTCCGCATCTCGCGGCGTGCATCAGGTGGATATTGCGCCATCGAAAGGTTTTGCAGCGCCACTTCCAGTTTCGTGGAGAAGCTCTGCATGAAGTCGAGGCTGCTTAGGTGCCGATTCACAATTCTTTCCTCAGTTCGCTTCAAAAGCTTAAGCACCAACATCGTTGATGAACAGCTACCGCATCCATTGTTTCGCTTTAATGCGATAGTTCGCTAATTTTGCGTAGTTACAGAGCTATCTTGATTCGCGAGATTCGGCAAACCCTTAGCGGATGCTCCACATGCACGCGTCTGCGCGCAAGGCGCTCGATCATGATACTAAGAACTCTGCTTTGACCGCACTTGCCCTGTCACCCTCCACAGGAAAAGGTGGGGAGGTGGACGTTCTGCACGCGGTAAAGTCGCGACCGATCTGACCAGACGCTTCGGGTCCAAGTCTTCTTGTGCCCGCTGGCTCAAACACGGACGTTTATTCTTGCGGCGGCTCGGGAGCCTTCGGGCTAAACCGGATTTTCATCCATGTCCTTTGTAGCAGAGGAAGATGGCGCCATCGTTCGCTGGTCGGACGACGACGGCGAGTTGCTCAGGAGGAGCTGGATGCGCTTCTTGCCAAGCCGTCCATGCCGACCAGTGGCGCGGCAGGCCCTTTTAGACGATGTGGATGCGTGGACCGCCAAGGCGGTTAAGGCTGCCTACTGATATTCTGACACCTTCGGTCTCGCCGAACCGATGAGGGACGCGGGCTTCACCGCTTGGGCTTCACCAAAGGGTCGATCGACGCCTTCCTTGCGGCAGCTGCCCGACCCTTATGGCCTGTAAACCTAGAGAAAGAACTGGCACCCAAAGGATACCGCAGCTATGGCCAGCGGCATTACCAGAACCATGGCGGCGCCATGCCAATCCACCTTCGTTGTTTCCGAGAACATCGCAGTCCCTCCTTGACGGATAGGAGGCTATATACATTTCGGGAGTGATGTCGCCTCAAACTGCGTTTCTGGCTGTAACATGAGGTGGGGCGGATAGAGGCGCGCCCAGGTCAGTTCCTTCTATAGCATTATCCAACATTGTCCGTCACAGCAGAGATACGGCACGTCGTCGAATTCGAGGATTTCGCACCCCTGCCGCGTCATCATTGCACTCGCCTTTCCCATTCGTTTGGCGGGTGCGTTCGCTTTGGCCTGGGGCGAATAGCTGCATGAAAAGGACCGCCTGCGCATTATCTTTGTCAGGTTCAGCGAGCACAATCTTTGCAAGTGGATGCTGGTGATCTTTGCATTTCACATTCCGGATATGTGACACCGACGAGATCAAGGAGACGGGAATGGATATCCATTGCTCGCACCAGAGCGAAGATGAAAAACTCAAAACAGAGCTGTCGTTTTCATCGACCTTGACCATCCCAATCAGCGTTAAGTCTAATGGCTCGACAAGCTGGTTGGCACCCAACTGTGAAATAAACTCAGACGGTTCGTAAGTACGCATACAAAATCACCCTCTAGTTTGGGGTTGCTTCAATTGGGGCAGCCAAATCTCAAGCCGACACAAAAGGCCGATCTTACTGCTGCACCTTGAGTTCTTCTTCGCTGATCAGGATGAGAAAGTGTTCATCGTCCAAACGTTGAACGACGTCACCGTTTTCCGTCAGGTAGTCGATCTTGCCCGCTTTCAGGTCGGCAAATTTCGTGGGGTCGGTTCTGATCTGCTCGATGACCGTGTGTAGCCTCCCAGCGCGACCCGCACATTGAAATCGCCTTGTCTCTTCATAGAAGGGCATTGAAAAATCCTCCGCACGTCTTGGATGGATCAGCACTGCAATCTTCGCTCTTGCTAATAGACGTATACACATGTGCGCATTTGCGAAAAGGCAAGGTGCAAACTTGGCACGTACGACTTTGGCGGTAGTCAGTAGGGTCTTCGAGCCCCTGAATGATGTAGAGGCACTGACAGCAATATCGGCCCGCGCACCGTCGACCGCGCGGCGGCCATCGTGTATCGCTGATCAGCAGAACTCAGGGATGCAATCATCTTGCCTCGGCCAACACCGAGCCCGGCCAGCCCGTCAATCGAACCAAAAGAGGCGGCATGTCTATTTCAAGATTCTCGGCGATTTGCGCTTGGCTCTTGTTGGCTTTTATCATCTTCTCGACCGTCTCACCGATCGAAATGCGACCGAGTGACGTGGTGCTCCCAGTTCAAGTGGACAGGGCGTTGGCTTTCTTGCTGCTGGCCGGCGCATTTGTCGTTGGGTATCCGAAACACTGGTTGATCGTGGGTATCGCCTGTATCGCGGGCGCTTTCGCAATCGAGGCGCTGCAATATCTTTCAGCGAGCAGACATCCACACCTGGCCGACGCCTTCGTTAAAGCGGTTGGAGCATTCCTGGGCGCGGTGATTGGGTTCGCCTTTAACACCGCCATCAGGGGAATTGGTCGAATTGGCTAGTGGGCAAATTCGCCGCCAGTCACCGCCAACGACTACACCAGATCATCCACCGTCAGACCGAGAAGGGGGAGGCGATTGAAATTGATGAATAGTGGCCCCCATGGAAACGACAAGATCCAGCCATCACGCCGCTGGCAGTTCCTGGGTCATGAAGTGAACGCGGAAGCAATGGGCTCAGACCGGAACCGAAGTGGAGTACTTCACGCGCTTCAGGGCAAAATGCGACGAAGAGGTTGCAACGGCATGGTGGGTAAGAACGCCTTGCATGAGCAGGCGCTCATAGTCCTGAACATCGGCGACTGCCACGCGCAGGAGATAATCCCAGTCACCTGACATCGAATAGCATTCGAGGACTTCCTCGTGACTTTCGACGAAACGCTCGAAATCACCTCTTGCTGCAGCATCATGTGCTTTCATTCTGACCTGACAGAAAACGGTGAGCCCACGACCGACGGCCTCAGGACTGACGAGCCGGACTGTCGGGCCGAGCATACCGGATGCCTCGAGGGCCTTGATGCGGCGCCAGCACGAGGCGCTAGACGCGCCGACCCGCTCTGCCAATGCTGCATGGCTGAGATTGCCCTCGCTCTGAAGTAGCCGGAGGATCTTTCGGTCGACATTGTCGATTTCGGGAGATTTCATCGCAATCTCACATTCCGCGATATGTATGTTTCTTGAGCTATGCCATTTCGATTGAAACTGATCGGTAAACGCAAGTCCCTATGAATTGTTTCGTCAGCAGGGAGCTGATGCGATGAAGAAGATGGAGGCAATTTGCGTGCAAAGCGGCGGGCTTGGCGCTTTCTCCTCGCCCTGCGTCAGGTCGGTGTTCCAAACCAGGTGAAATAGCTCCACGCCGCGATCAACAGCGCAAGGACACCGGCTGCTATGGCGAGCTTGCGAAGTCCCGGACGAGGAGGTCTCGGTGGTTTCGGACGTCGGAATTGAATGACGTTATCGTTCATCTGGAATCTTCTCCCTCGTGCCACATCATACGTTGTTTCGGGCGCGCGGGAGCGGATGTCAAAAAGAAAAAGGCGCTCGACCCTTTCGGGGAGCGCCTTTTCTTTCCTGGACAGCGAACGCGACACGCCCAACGGACACGTCTGCAGGCTATCGATACAGGTGATGCCCCGTAGATGGAACCGCGGTCAGAAAGTTTCAAGTCAACGAACCAATTTTTTTAGTGGGGTCGTGGAGACAGCGTCGGTCAACCTGGCTCCCGCCTGAGCATGCGGGAGCGCGTGAGGAAGCGCTTTTCTCGCCCGTTGTCGAGCGAGAACATGCCACCCCGACCGGGTACAACATCGATGATCAGTTGCGTGTGTTTCCAGACCTCGAACTGAGAGGCGCTGATATAGACAGGCACGCCGGCGATTTCGCCGAGCTTGATGTCGTGATCGCCGACAATGAAGTCATCCGCGGGATAGCACATCGGCGACGAGCCATCGCAACATCCACCCGACTGGTGGAAAAGAATGGAAGGATGATCTCTTCTGATCTCGTCGATCAGCGCGATTGCGCTATCGGTCGCTGTCACGCGAGGCTCCTCAACGGCCCTGTCATCCATCGTCATCTCTCCCAAATGGGCCCGCACCGTAATGGGCGGGCCCCTCTTAGCGGGTCTAAGCAACTAAGCCTCAGAAGAAGCCGAGCGCCTTTTCACTGTAGCTGACGAGCATGTTTTTCGTCTGTTGATAGTGGTCGAGCATCATCTTGTGCGTCTCGCGTCCGATACCCGATTGCTTGTAACCACCAAAGGCCGCATGCGCGGGATATGCGTGGTAGCAATTCGTCCACACGCGACCAGCCTGGATCTCCCGGCCGAAGCGATAGCAACGGTTGGCATCGCGACTCCAAACGCCGGCACCCAATCCGTAGAGTGTGTCGTTGGCAATCTCGAGCGCTTCCTTTTCGTCCTTGAACGTGGTTACCGACACGACCGGTCCGAAGATCTCCTCCTGGAAGACACGCATCTTGTTGTGGCCCTTGAAGATCGTTGGCTTAACGTAATAGCCCCCGGCAAGTTCGCCGGCCAGATCGTTGCGCGATCCGCCTGTTAGAACCTCGGCACCTTCCTGCTTACCGATATCGAGGTAGGCAAGGATCTTCTCCAACTGCTCGTTCGAAGCCTGTGCCCCGATCATTGTTGCCGTATCGAGGGGGTTGCCCTGCTTGATGGCTTCAACACGACGGACCGCCTTTTCCATGAAGCGTTCATAGATCGATTCCTGGATCAGCGCGCGGCTAGGGCAGGTGCATACCTCGCCCTGGTTCAACGCAAACATCGCAAAGCCCTCCAGGGCCTTATCCAGGAAATCATCGTCTTCGGCCATGACGTCGGCAAAGAAGATGTTCGGTGACTTGCCACCGAGTTCGAGAGTGACCGGAATGAGGTTCTGACTTGCATACTGCATGATCAGCCGGCCGGTTGTGGTCTCACCCGTAAAGGCAATCTTGGCGATGCGAGGGCTGGACGCCAGCGGTTTGCCAGCTTCAAGGCCAAAACCGTTGACGATGTTGAGCACACCAGGCGGCAGGAGATCGCCGACAAGCTCTGCCCAGACAAGCAATGACGCAGGCGTCTGTTCCGCTGGCTTGATAACAACGCAATTCCCAGCGGCAAGTGCAGGGGCGAGTTTCCATGCCGCCATCAGGATCGGGAAGTTCCAGGGAATGATCTGGCCAACGACACCAAGCGGTTCGTGGAAGTGATATGCCACTGTGTCGTGGTCGATCTCGCCGATCGAACCTTCCTGTGCGCGAATGCAGGAGGCGAAATACCGGAAATGGTCGATTGCCAGCGGTATGTCGGCGGCCATTGTTTCGCGAATGGGCTTGCCATTGTCCCATGTTTCGGCCTGCGCCAGAAGTTCGAGCTTCTCCTCCATGCGCTCTGCAATTTTCATGAGAATGTTGGACCGCTCTGCGGCCGAGGTCCTGCCCCATTTTTCACTTGCCGCGTGCGCGGCGTCGAGAGCCGCATTGACATCCAGTTCGCTCGACCGGGCCACCTCGCACAGCTTGCCACCGGTAACAGGGGTGATGTTGTCGAAGTAACGCCCCTCGATCGGTTCGCGCCATTCACCGCCGATGAAGTTGCCATACCTGGTCTTGAACGGTGACTCGACGATCTTTTGATGCAGCATGTATTCCTCCCTTGAATGGTCCGGATCCGGGAAAGAACCGGCAGGAGGAAAGTGTGCGCGAGTTTTGCGGGAGCAGGAAGTTACAGCGCTCGATACCGCAGTGCACAGTGTCGCAACACTGCGACACGGGCTGGCGCTGTCAATGCAGATTGAGCCGCTTCATTTTCCTGTGCAGCGTTGCCCTGCTCATGCCGAGCGCAACGGCCGCTTGCGAAACGTTTCCGCTCGAGCGCGACAAGGCCCTCAGTAGTGCCGCCCGTTCGGCCTCGACAAGGTCTTCGTCGGCGGACATGGTCTGTTCCTGGAGCGCATCGGCCGCGGGCAGTCCTGCCGAGATGCGCCGGTCGTCGAGTTTCAGCGCCAGGCGTGCGGCGCGAGTGGCGCCGAGGACGAGATCATGGCGGTCGACAGCAAGCAGGGCCGCCGTCGGGTTGTTGGCGCCCGCGACCATGAGGAAGCGCGCACCTGGGAAGGCACTCTTGAACAGATTGACTTCGATCCGCAAAGCCGCGTCGCGGACCATCTGCCCTAAAATTCCGAGCGTCACGTCGCTCACGTCGTCGCGGCAGGTTGATATGTCGAGGGCTGCGGCCAGCTGACCGCGGTGGTCGCGGATTGGAGCCGTTGTGCACCCCAGGCTGATATTCGAGCAAAAGAAATGCTGATCACGAAGGATCGTCACCGATCGTTCGTCGGCGATTGCCGTTCCGATGCCGTTGGTACCAATGCTGGCCTCGGTCCAGACCGAACCTGTCCAAAGACCTAATTCACGAAAATGCTTGTCATCGCCGGCAGCACCGCGACGTTCAAGCGCTATGCCATTGTGATCGGTCAGGATCAGACAACAGCCGCTCCTGCCCACTGTTGCAAACAAACGGTCGAGTTCGACCGAAGCGTCGGCGATGAGATGCTCGCTCGCCTCCCGTGCTTTCCTCCACTCCTGGTCGGAAACGCGAAGTGGCTGGCGCATTTGCTCGGGCGCTAGCCTATGCATGGAGATGCATCGCCGCCATGATGCAACGATGGATGAGTTTGCAGCGGCCGAATCTCTCTGGGCGCACGTATAGACATGCTCCGCATGGGCAGCGAGTTCACGCATTGGCTCCTCCAACCAATTCTTGGTGCACCTTGGCCCAACGGAGCGCCTTTGGCAATTCGAGGCGCGGGAACACGTGTCCCGCCGAATAGCATTGGGGGGCCACAACTGTCGCAATATTGCGACACGGACATTTCCATCAACTTGGCGCGGCCGTCCGCCGGGATGCCTTGCCCCGACAAAAACCCTCGTCACCACTGGAGAAAAAAGCGTGACGCCTATATAAACGCTAGCGTGTATTGTCGCATTCTCGGAGCGAAAAGGCCTTTAATTCCAGCGTGTCCTCTCGCGAAAAACGCGTGTCACGATGAAGTCACAACACAACCCACAAAGCCTGTGCTTTAACGTCGAAGGGGCTGAGTGAACAGGAGGCGTCATGAAACGTAGTGCGTGTCCATGACGACAAGTGAAGTGAATGCCGATTATTTATAGACGAATGAGCAGGGACGAGGCGCTGGAGAGCGCTGATATTATCGTTCAGGCTTACGCCCGAGCGCCCTGGCACGAGGAGTGGTGCCTGCCGAATGCAATTTCCCGTATCGACGAACTCACAACGACACCGATGTGCCTTGCTGTGGCTGCTTGCGACGGAAAACAGACGGTAGGGTTTGCGTTTGGTCTGCCGCACACCTCGGTCGTGGGCCGCGGTATCCACGTCGCGGAAATAGCCATACGGCCCGAGCATCAGCGGTGCGGAATTGGCTCGCGGCTGCTACAGCAACTGGAGGGAGAGGCAAGAGCCATGGGCTATGTCCATGTATGGCTTGTCTCCCGCAGTAGTGGCGGCGTGGCCGAATACTACAGGAGCAACCACTACAGCCACTCAGAAAAGCTCTGTGTATATTCAAAGCAATTGAGATAGGCCGGCACATCGTGCCGGCCCCGCTTCTGCGGCCATCTCAGTTCAAGCAAAGCGCCCTTTTGGCAGCCAGGACATCCGCCAAGCCCTCATGCGGACCGTCGCCAATTTCACGCAAGACTTCATTGAGCGCCAAACCGAGCCAGTGCATCGCCCCCACCAGCTCGACATCTTCAGCCGCATGTTTTGCGTATGCGATCATGCGCGCCAGTGCGACGAGTTCATCCATCTCGTCAGAAGACCGCTCGCTGCTGCCTAGATCAATCGGGCTGTTGGCCGACGCTGCACTCATCTCTATTCTCCCTCGAACAGGGGAATAATATTAAGCAGGCGCGAGAAATGCCCGTGAAATGCCCGTGACACACTCTATTGTTGCATTTCAGGCAGTGCCGTCCGGCTTTCTGTCACGCAGACCGGACAAAGGTCTCATTGAATTGCCAACTGAGATCGCCCTCAGGAGCGTCCTCAGCTGCCCGCACGGCCTCAATGAGGGCGAGGGCATCCTCTCGCTTTTGATCAACCTCGTTTTTCCGCAAAAACTGCAGCAATTCCTGCCTATCAATGCCTGGGAGATCAGTATGCGCAACGATCGTTGGCCAGGTTCGTCCCTTGAAGAACTGCTTTCCTGCGGTGCTTTCGAGTGCCAGCCGGACCGGAGCTGACAGTTCACCACGAGCCTCCAGCTTGTCGAGGGTTGATCGAACGTTGACGAGGGGAACAGTCAACGCCTTGTACCCCAACTCTTGAGGCGCATGGAGGAGCGCCACGTCTGCGTCGTCAACAGTTGTCCCCGCAGCATACTCTGCGTAGATCCGCCCTACGCCAACCATGCCGTAAACGCCGCATTCGGCCGCGCGCAGTGCACCCATGCTTGCTGCGCCGAACACACGAACGGGCCGTGACAAGGCATAGAGAATTTCCTTGTGCCAGACGGGCGCGGTATATTCGAAACCACCATCAACGATGCCGATCACACGCGCGCCTGCCTGCACAGCCGTCAAGACATCCCCTTGCACCGCAGGCGGGTATATCGTGATTTCATCACTGACCAGGTGTTTCGCATCGGGGAGGCTTGGTCCGACAAAAACGACTTTCACGAGAAGATCGCCCTTGTCACCGCCCGGGGACCGAAACTCCGCGCTCGCGCGCCTTCGGGGTTTTCCAGATCAGGAATGAAGACCTTCACCACCTGGAACGGAAGATCGCGCGCACTGAGCGGTAGGGCAATCACAGGAGCGATCTGCCGCAGACGCAGCGCGTCAAGAACCAGATTAATTTGCTCCCTGATAGGGTGCTCCGGTACACCGGGGATCTCGTCGCGAACGACATGAACTGCATCAAGCGCACGCAATGTCGAAGCAGGAACCGGTCTGTCGAACGCCTCGGGCGTGAGATCGTCGCGGGCACCGCTAATGTATGTGATCCGGGACTGGATCGCTTCGGTGATGGCGCGGATAGCTGCACGAACAGGCGAAAGATGCGCCCCACTACCACCTGTCACCTCTACGAAGCGGATGCCATCATTGCGCGGTTTTCGAGGTCCGAGTACCGCGGTGATGCAGGGGACAGCTATGTCGCTGGTCATGTCAAACAGGCGAATAGCAAGTCCGGCCAGTTCAACTTTGCGGACGAGTTCGTCCAATTCAGGGCTCCCGAAGGCCACTGGATCGACACAGCGCGCAAGCCGGTCCTCCTCAGGGCCAATTTGCCAGAGGCAATATGCATCGCGTTCGATACGTTCAAGCACGGCGTGCAGGATGGCTTCCTGCTGTGTGTTGCCGGAGGCAAGGCCGTCCGAAGACATCCAAAAACGGTTACGGGCCGTTCGATCGAGAAGTACCGCTTCGAAGGGTACATAGATTTCTCGCTCTGTTAGCAGATCCGTCCCAAGCACCCAGTCGATCTCTTCCTCGATGGCAACATCCATTTCGCCGCGCCCGACAAGACAATCAAGCCTGTCGAATAGAAGGCCCCGTTCCCGCAGTTCGTGAGCGGTCGTTCTAACCTTGCGAACCGCCGGACAACTGGCGACGACCCTCTCCAAGGCTTCCATAACAGCAGAGGCCCGCGCATCGTCGTCCGTCAAACCCTTACCCTGGGCAATTGCAATCGATCGCCCGTTCGGGACATAGGCACACCATACGGGGACGCCGATACTGTCGAGGCCAGTGTGGCGTGCCACGCGGGTTATTCCGAAATCAGCCAGGACGGGTGCAACGCGAGCCAGGGTCTCTGACGACGAGACCAAACGATCGGAATTTGAAACAGGTCGCAGATTGCTCAACGCCGCGTCTCAGACCATAGCACGGGTCCGGTTGGGGGCAGACATCCCTGCCTAGACACCACGAGACGAAGCATTTGCCTACCCCCGTGTATCGTCCCCATGCTCCCAACCCTCATGTGCATCCGTGCCCGATTGATTGTTGCCGAGGCTTCTTGCAAGTGCGAGCAGCTTTCGGCGGATATTCGGATCTTCGATCGCAATGAAGGCCCGGGTCAATGCCAACCCTTCCTTCGACGCTATGAAATGCGCGACTTCATCTGTGTCGGCGCTTAGACGCAGGCCCGCCGTGTGCGGCTGCTCGTCATCGAAAAAAAAGCCCACGGGAACTCCGAGCACTTCGGCAATCCGCTGTAGCCGGCCAGCGCCGATGCGGTTTACACCTTTCTCGTACTTCTGGAGTTGCTGAAAGGTTATGCCCAAACATTGCGACAGGCTTACCTGACTCATGCCAAGTAACTTCCGTCTGACCCTGACACGTTCGCCCACATAGGCATCAATGGCGCTCGGCGTTTTGGCTTTCATAGCAGCCCCGTTTTCTCGTGTCAGACTGGTATTATTGCGACGTCGGTCCAAAATACAACCGAGAGTAAATTATTTCAAGAAGCTAATTGCTCATCTGTTGCGATTCTTCAAAGTATCCTGCCGCTATATATCAGGCACATCTACTACTTAAAGATAGCGGCACAGCGCGTGAAACCAACTCTTCGTTGTGTCACGTTGATTTCACACGCACATCCAGACTTTTGAGCCTATCGTCTTTTCACGGCTATGTTGAACCTTGACGCCGACGAGTTCCACGCGAACGCCGTTGGAGCAGGGATTTTTTAGTTGGACTGAGCAATACGTAGGGCTTCGGTCGATAACGTCTCGGTTGTCACCAAAACGTGCACTTGCTCAATAACATCAACATTTCAGCACTTTATGTGCCGCACGACCGGAGACAAGGGCCATGGAACTACGTTCGATAGAAATCAGTCACGCCGACCGACTTTCCGCCTGCCGTGAAAAGATCGAGGAAGCCGTATACCAGATCATTCATGCCGAAAATCTGCCTGACTTCTCGCCGACTGAGATCGCAATGGCAATCGCAGATATTGCCGATGACTACATTCTCGCGGCCTCAAGGAAGCGCGCAGCGACGCATTGATCAACGCCCACCGCCGCAAAGGGGAGGTCAACCGTGCCCCATGCGCGCGAGCGCGATCCGAAGCGGTTCGTCTGATACGTAGATCAGGCCCCCATAGGGATAGGCCATATCGTTGATGATGAAGACCGCGCCTCCGACGGAAAGCGCGCACACGATGACGATCGAGATCACCGTGGCGTTGTAGGGCGATAGCAGTCCGAACGTCAAAAAGATCAGGACGAGCCATGACGAGAGCACGACCAGGAATGCGGTCGGCAATCCCTCGTTTCCGGTTTCGAGGACCAGCCAATGCGCCTCGGCGATTGCTCCGCTGACTTCCAATGCGCGCGCCTTGAGGAGGCCTTGTACCTCGCTTACTGGAACAAGCGCTCTGAGGACCCTCTGGACGGATTCGACGCCCACATCCTCTGACGCCTCGGCCGCAAGGACATCGCCGGTCGCTCCACTCCAACCCTGGTCGATACGGCCTCCGACCAGTCTGACAAGCCGGTCTCGCACATCCGCTGTCTCAGGACCATACTGGGCCAACACACGGTCAAGGAGCACAAGTCGGGCGGCCGACGTCTTGAGTTCGGTTTCCGCCTCATCAAAAGTTGTCTTGGCAGATGCAACAAGGAAGCCGATGGCCAGCGCCGAAAGAGTCCCAACGACCGCAGTCGCGAGCTTGATGGCGTCCTTCGAGTCCTCGGAAAGGTGATGTTCTGGAAGACGCCGGCTGATCCACACGCCAACCAGAGTGGCGCATGCCAGCAACACTGCGATGAGCCCCCCAGTTGCCAGTGCCATCATGATAGGTTCTCGCCAATGACGGCGACATCGAACTGAAATCATCGCATTTCGTCAAGAGCAGCGTATGAGACGGTTTGGTTTGTCAGCGACTGAGGAACAAACGAATTTCCGGGCGGTGCA
This sequence comes from Rhizobium cauense, assembly GCF_019511525.1. Lineage (GTDB taxonomy): Bacteria > Pseudomonadota > Alphaproteobacteria > Rhizobiales > Rhizobiaceae > Rhizobium > Rhizobium cauense. Next base: position 199,288 of record NZ_JAEUAT010000003.1, read on the forward strand.
AACGCACCACCCGGAAATTGACTTCTTAGGGCGCTGTGATCGAGTTAAGCGACCGGCGCAATGTTAGCGCCGGGAGCTCACATCGGTACACTTACTGTGCCGGCGTAGTACCGGTCGACGGAGCAGCCGGTGCTGGTGCTGGCGCTGCCGGCTCTACCGACGGAGCGACTGGTTCTACCGGAGGCTTCATCGGTTCAGTTTGCGTCGTGGAGGCTGTCGGGTTCGGGTCGGTGCCCGGACGGTCAAACCATTCGGTGATCGCAAAAGCGGCGACAAGCATTACTGCAATCGCAGCAACCCACCCGATCCAGGCGTTCGAACCGCGCGTCAGAGGCCTGGTGGTCATATCACGATCCAGGTTCTTCGTGCTCAGGTCACGGTCCAGGTTGGGGACGCGATTGGGGTCATTCGGGTCGTATGTCATGTCACTTTCTCCTCTCTGATGGGAGGGAAATGAATGATTTCCATCTTTGTTCCACCCTCCGGTTGTCCCTCGAACCCGCGGCAACTGCATTTCGAAGCGACATATCCGATGTGGCACTGGCCTATATAGGACGCACAAGGATCCGTGCAGGAAAAGCACGGCCCCTCTGACCAGGTCGCATCGGGGCGCCGGACATTGGATCGTTAGCACACCGCGCGTAGGTATGATCTCATGAGACGCGAAAACGCCGGAGCACGCGTATACCGTTCTCAACCCGCAGGCTGACTATTCACGCCTGGCAACAAAATCTGTATCAAGGCGACGTGAGCCGCGAACTGGAACCGCCATGACCGATACCGTCCTTGATCGCTTTCTTCGCTACGTCGTGATCGACACCCAGTCGGATCCGGCGTCGCCAACCCAGCCCTCAACGGTGAAGCAGAAGGATCTCGGCCGGGTGCTGGTCGAGGAATTGCTTGCGATCGGTATCTCGGATGCCCACCTGGACGAACACGGGTACGTCTATGCGACAGTTCCCTCGAACGTCGAGAAGGACGTTCCGGTCATCTGCTTCTGCTCGCATATGGATACCGCGCCTGATTTCACCGGGACGAACGTTCGGCCACAGATCGTACGCAACTACCAGGGCGGTGACATTCAACTGACCGGAGACAAGAAACAGGTCATTCGAGCCAGCGAAAACCCCGCGCTCGCCGATCAGATCGGAAACGACATTGTCACGACCGACGGCACAACGTTGCTTGGCGCCGACGACAAGGCCGGTATCGCCGAGATCATGAGTGCGGCACAGATCCTGATGCAGGACGCAAATATCAAGCACGGCACGATCAAGCTGCTTTTCACGCCGGACGAGGAGATCGGTCGGGGCGTCGACAAGGTCGATCTCAAAAAGCTCGGGGCACAGTTTGCCTATACGATGGACGGTGAGACTGCCGGCCACATCGAGGACGAGACATTCTCCGCCGACGGCGTGGAGATCCAAATCAAGGGCGTTGCCATCCATCCGGGATTTGCCAAGGGCAAGATGGAAAATGCCATCAAGATTGCCGGAACGATCATCGACCGTCTGCCAAAGGATCTCGCACCAGAGACGACGGAGGGGCGGCAGGGCTTTCTCCACCCGACTGACCTGACCGGTTCGATGGAAAAGGCGTCGCTGAGCTTTATAGTTCGCGATTTCGACGAGGCAGGCCTTGTCGACAAGGAGAAGCTCCTTGAAGGGATCGTGAAAGAGGTGATGAAGGAATATCCAGGCTCCACCTACGCATTCAAGGTCAAGCAGCAATACCGCAATATGAAAGTCGTTCTGGACCGTCATCCGGAGATCGTCGAGTACGCAGTCGAGGCTATCCGTCGCGCCGGAATGTCACCGGTCCGCGGTAGCATACGCGGCGGCACTGACGGCTCGCGGCTCTCCTTCATGGGGCTGCCATGCCCGAACATCTTTGCCGGGGGCCACGCATTCCACTCGCCTCGCGAATGGATCAGCCGTCAGGACATGGAAAAGGCGGTCGCTACCCTGGTAGAGCTCTCAAAAGTGTGGGCTGAGAGAGCGTAAGGGGCGCACAACAGCCAGCGGATCAGCTCCGACCTTGCCGCTCAGACGAAGGTTTCGCCCGGTTTGAGGGACTCAACTGCTATGTCACGACCTTCCTGCGCTTGTGCCATGGCCTTGACCAGGGCCACGATCTTCTCGCGCAGTTGCGTATCGGTGATCTTCAAGAAGGCACGATTGAGCGCCAGGCCTTCCTTGGAATGCAGGAATTCTGCAACGGGATCCGCAGTCGCGGCAACATCGAGGATCGCGGGCGGGAGTGTATCGGAGTCATTCTGCTGGAAGAAGAAACTTGGAGAAGTGCTCAGCACTTCGGCAATGCGTTGCAATCGACTGGCGCCAATCCGGTTAAGGCCCTTTTCGTATTTTTGAACCTGCTGGAATGTAACACCTATCTGATCGGCCAATCGTTCCTGGCTGAGACCTAAGAGCTGCCTACGCATCCTTACACGAGATCCGACGTAGGTATCGATGGCATTCGGAGTCTTTGCATTCATCTTAAGCGTTTCCATGTGCTGGCCAGCGGCGACTTCGCCGAACTACCGGTATCGCACCCCTTAAATGTGTATTAGCTACCGACCGAATTCAATTGGTAGTTCCTCATAGCAAGATAATATTTTCTGACAAGAACGTGACTTCAACCTGAACAGGTCGCCATCAGGCAGCACTTAACCACGGGCCGTCCATCATTGGACGACGCAAACTAGCGGTTGAAGCGGATGGGCCGGATTTCGCGATGAACAATCTTCAAGGACTTGTCGGGCTGTATCATGTAGGTCTCCTCGACCTGGTGTCCCCATTGGTCAATAAAGTTGTGAGGGAAGGTCGACCCCGGTGGCGACTTTGCCAGTTTCGTACGCGGCTGGCCACCATAGGTGATGCTGCCGGGGATAGGATCCAGGCCCGGCGAGGAGAAATCCTTTGTGGTGCACCCGAATAGAGCAAGTGCACAGATCAATACGACAGCCACCTTATTCATCGCGTACTCGGGCCCTCGGCTTTGCTATCCATGGATATATGCGACCGACGGCACGAGTACAGGTGGGTCAATTTGCTGGCGGCAGATTTCCTCGACCGCCACGCATGATTGGCCTGAAAGCTACACCAAATCCCGTTTGGCGAGATTGGCGATCAAAGCTCTGATCCCGAAAACCCAGGGAGAGCATTCCGTTGAGAGGCGAACGGTGTTGACCAGTGTTCCCAGCCCTGCCGACGAGATTTCCACGACGTCGCCGATCTTATGGCTGAACCCCTGGTTCGGCGCGTCGCGATCCTGCGTGGGAGCAAAGAGTGTCCCGAGAAACAGCATGAAACCGTCAGGGTACTGGTGATGGGCACCGCAGGTCTGCCGCACCAGATCCGTTGGATCGCGGCTGATCTTCGACATCGAACTCTTGCCGTGAAGGACAAAGCCATCCGCGCCCGTTACCTTCAGATCAAGCTCGGCCTGGCGCACGTCATCCAGACTGTAGCTCTCATCGAACAGGCGAATGAATGGACCGATCGAGCAGGATGCGTTGTTGTCCTTCGCCTTGCCAAGCAGGAGCGCCGAGCGTCCTTCGACATCGCGCAGATTGACGTCATTGCCAAGCGTTGCGCCCTTGATCTCTCCGCGGCTGTTGACCGCGAGGACAATTTCTGGCTCCGGGTTATTCCAAGTCGAGATCGGGTGCAGGCCGACGTCTGCGCCCCAACCAACGGACGAAAGGACCGGGGCCTTGGTGAACACCTCTGCGTCAGGTCCAATCCCCACTTCCAGATATTGGGACCAGATACCCTCCTCGATGAGGGCCTGCTTGACCTTTGCGGCCTCCGGCGAGCCTGCCTTCAGATTGTTGAGACTGCCACCGATCAGTGTGCTGACGCGCTCGCGGATTGCCGCAGCCCGATCCGGATTGCCTGCTGCCTTCTCCTCGATCACCCGCTCGATCATCGACTGTGCAAAGGTCACGCCGCATGCCTTGATGGCCTGAAGGTCGGCCGGGGCAAGAAGATGTACACGCGACATGTCTGGTGTGCCAATTCCGGCTGCAACAACGTCCTCCAACGCGCCAAGCACGGAACCGCGCGCAGAGCGTGCGAGGAGGGCCGGGTCAGCCTCATCAAGAAGCGCGCTCATCGTCGGCACCGCTTTCGATGTGATGTCGACCAACTGGCCATCGCGCACCACAACGACGGCAGGGCCCTGGACATCGGGGTTCCAGGCGCGACCGACAAACAAACCGCCCTTGGCGGCAGAATCCAGAAGAGTGTAAGACATCGACATGTTCCGTCACGCGAGCGATGGACGCGCTCAAGATGAAAAACGAACCGGCCGCCCTCCAACCCAGCGGCCGCGAAAATCGATCACAATAGATGCCGGACGGCAAGGTCGAACCTGAAGAAATCCAGTCCTCGTCCTGTCAAAAAAGAACAGGCCCAATGCCAGAGGACATTGGGCCTGATGTCAGAGCAAGCAAGCTCGCAAGCGCTTAGTGGTTATCGCGCGGAATACCCTTGGTCTGAGCGATGCGCTGATACTTGACGGCGGGCTCCAGCACGGCCCCGGTCTCCATCTGGCCAACGTAAGTACGCTGGATTTCCTGCCAGGGCGTCTGGCTCTCCGGATAGACGTAACCACCGGCTGCCTCCAGCGCCTTGCGGCGTTCGGCAAGTTCTTCGTCGCTGATGAGGATATCGGCAGTCCCCTTCTTCAGGTCAACCCGAACCTGGTCACCGGTCTTCAGAAGCGCGAGGCCACCGCCAGCGGCGGCTTCCGGCGAAGCATTCAGGATCGACGGCGAGCCCGACGTGCCGGACTGACGGCCATCACCGATGCAGGGAAGCGAGCTGATGCCCTGCTTTAGAAGGTAGTCAGGCGCGCGCATGTTGACGACTTCGGCAGCGCCCGGATAGCCGATCGGACCGGCGCCACGCATGAAGAGAACTGTCGAAGCGTCAATTGCCAGCGACGGGTCGTCGATGCGGTGATGGTAATCTTCCGGGCCATCGAACACGACGGCGCGACCGACGAAGGCTTCCGGATCGTTCGGGTTCGACAGGTAGCGCTGACGGAATTCTGGCGAGATCACGCTCGTCTTCATGATTGCTGACGAGAAGAGGTTGCCGCGCAGCACGCGGAAGCCTGCGCGCTCCTTGAGCGGACGCTCGAATGGGCGGATGACCTTGTCGTCCTCGATCGTCGCGGTGGTGTAGTTCTCGCCGACGGTCTTGCCGTTGACGGTCATAGCCCCGGTATTGAGCTGGTTGTGCTTGATCAGTTCGCCCATGACCGCAGGAACACCACCAGCATGGTAGTAGTCCTCGCCGAGGTATTCACCGGCCGGCTGCAGGTTGACGAGCAGCGGGATTTCCTCGCCATACGTCTGCCAGTCGTCAACTGTCAGCTCGACGCCGACATGGCGTGCGAGAGCATTGAGATGGATCGGAGCGTTGGTGGATCCACCAATCGCGGAGTTGACCTTGATCGCATTGATGAACGCTTCCTTTGTCAGGATGTCCGAAGGCTTCAGGTCTTCGCGCACCATCTCGACGATGCGCAGGCCGGTTTCATAGGAAACTTCCTGACGGTCGCGGTAAGGTGCCGGAATCGCCGCACTACCAGGCAGCTGCATGCCGAGCGCTTCTGCCAGCGAATTCATGGTGGTGGCCGTACCCATGGTGTTGCAGTAGCCAGTCGACGGAGCGGAAGAGGCGACGAGCTTCACGAAGCCCTGATAATCAATTTCGCCGCGGGCCATCATCTCGCGAGCCTTCCAGACGATCGTGCCGGAGCCCGTACGCTCGCCGCGGAACCAGCCGTTCAGCATCGGGCCGACCGAAAGCGCGATCGCCGGAATGTTGACGGTGGCCGCGGCCATCAGACAGGCTGGCGTCGTCTTGTCGCAACCGATGGTCAGAACGACACCGTCCAGCGGATAGCCATAGAGAACCTCGACGAGACCGAGATACGACAGGTTGCGGTCGAGACCTGCGGTCGGGCGCTTGCCGGTCTCCTGAATCGGGTGGACGGGGAATTCAATTGCGATACCGCCGGCGTCACGGATGCCTTCGCGGACACGCTTGGCAAGCTCGATATGGTGACGGTTGCATGGCGACAGGTCGGAGCCAGTCTGTGCAATGCCGATGATCGGCCGTCCCGACTGAAGTTCTTCCTGGCTGAGACCAAAGTTCATGTACCGCTCGAGGTAGAGCGCGGTCATGTCAGGGTTCGCGAGATTGTCAAACCACGCCTTGGAGCGAAGCTGACGGGATCCGTCCTGCTCTTGAACTACGCTCTGATTCGGGGAAGGTGTCTTCTCTGCCACGGTTGATTTCCTTGCGTTGACGCGGTTGTTGTCATGCACTTAGCTGATCGATACAGGAATGTATAATCAGTCTTTCGCATTTTGATATGCAAATCTCTTATATCGAGTGAGGCATTATGGGATTGGACGGTTTCAGGCTGCGACACTTGAAGATGCTCGTGGCGCTCAGCGAGCACGGAAAGCTCGGCGTGGTTGCGGAAATGTTTGGCGTCTCGCAACCGGCGCTTTCCAGAACTCTGAATGAGCTGGAGCAGATGTCCGGGCACCAGCTCTTCGAGCGCCACAATCGCGGCCTCGCGCCGACCCCGCAAGGCGAGGTCATTGTTCGCCATGCAAAGATGCTGATATCAGAAGCGCAACGCGCAGAATACGAAATGGTGGTCGCCGCAGCCGGGCAGGGCGGCAGTGTTGCATTCGGTACGATCATGACACCGGCAGCCGATTATGTCGCCCCCGCGCTCAAAAGGATCTTCGAAACACACCCAACGATCGACATCAGCATTTCAGTTGGCAGCAGCGATGTTCTGCTGGAAGACGTTTTGAGCCGGAGGCTCGACTTTGCCGTATGCCGCATCCCCAGTGGCATGAACCCGCTCTGGTTCGACTACCTGCCGGTCGGCCAGGAGACATTGCGCGTCATTGTCGCGACCGATCACCCCCTGTCCACAAAGCCTCTCGTCACCGAGGATGACTTGAGGCATCAGAGCTGGGTGCTGCAGCCACATGGATCGTTCCTTCGCCAAGTGGTCGACGATTTCATAAGGCGGCATGGCATCGTACCGGCGAGTGTCGTATCGACGTCCGATGCCCTGCTCACGATGCTCCTGATGCTGCAGAGCCAGCGGCTCGGCATCTTTGCTGAACCGGTGGCGGCTCTCCTCCAGCGGCACGGTCTCGTCAAGGCGCTGCAAATCGAGGGCGACATCTCCGTTCCGGGCTTCGGCCTCGTCAAACTCAAGGACCGCGAGCTGTCGGCTTCGGCAGAGCTTCTCTATAACGTATTTGCCACCACCCGCAGTCCGTAACGAGAGCAGCCTTCGAACGCCTCAGGGTGCATATTGCGTGACCATACGAGCATCTCGGCGGAAATCGGAAGGCGACATCCCCGCGATATGGCGAAATGACTTGTTGAAGGCACTGATTGAGCCGAAGCCGCTATCCATGGCGACCTGCAGCACATTTGCCTCGTCATTCATCAGCATCGCCTGCGCACGGGACAGTCGCAGCAGGTTGACGTACTTGTTGAGCGTCATGCCGGTCGTCTTCTTGAAAAGGTTCATGGCGTACTTCGGATGAAGGTCGGCTGCGCGAGCAATATCAACCGAATCAATTTCCTGCAGGAAGTTGGCCGCGATGAAGTCGCACATCCGCGCTACGCTGCGCGATGATTGCGGATAGCATTGCTCGATGTCATCAGCATCCGTCGGCCCAAGCGTCGGCAACAGCGAATACGGCTCAAGTGCGATTCGCTCCACCCTCAGCAGCATCTCGTCGACAGCGTGCTGGGCCTTGGCCGGATCACCAGACTTGGCATAACGCACCCACCGTGGAAAATTCTCACGGTCAGCAGCGTCGGTTGCCGAGGTAAAAAGAATCTCGCCGTTCATCAGGCGGCTGGAGATGCTGATCGGCAACCGCATCCGGAAGAAGTGGACAAGCGGAAGGTGTCCACCGGCATAGATGGCATCGTCTGACCGATCCACCATCTGGTGCGGCTGCCCACCCCAAAACAGGCACATATCGCCCGACTGCATGGTGATTTCGCAGCCATTCACACGATAGTGGACGCTGCCCTGCATGATGTAGTTGACTTCAACCTGCACATGCCAATGCGGCATCAGCATGACAGGCGGATGGTTGTGAAACATCTGAAGGGCCGTCGGCAACCCTTCGATACTGCTCGCTCCCGGTTGGTAGACAGCCCGCTTTACGATCTTACTTTCCGCCAATTCCATGTTCCCTTTTTAGGAGACAGCGGCTCCCTTCCAGATAGTCTAGCCGCGTTCGCTAAGGGACGGCAATTGAAAAGGGAGGATTTTCAATGCGCTTCAAACTTATCAGCGCGACCGCTGCGGTTGCACTGCTTGCATCAGGTTCTGCGTTCGCGCAGGAGTCGGGCAATCTCACCATCTGGAGCTGGAACATTGCCGCATCGGCACTGAAGTCCACCCTTGAAGGTTTCAACAAGCAACACCCCGATATCAAGGTTACGGTCGAGGATCTCGGCAACCAGCAGGTCTTCGACAAGATGCTGGCAGCCTGCGCTGCAGGCGGCGAAGGACTGCCGGACATCGTCAGCGTCGAGAACTTCGAAGCAGAAATCTTCTGGAGCCGTTTTCCCGACTGCTTCGCAAACCTGAAGGATTTGGGCTACACGCCGGAAATCCAGGCAAAATTCCCGGAATTCAAGCGCACGGAGCTTGAAGTTGGCGATGTTGCCTATGCAATGCCGTGGGATTCTGGTCCGGTTGCAGTCTTCTATCGCCGCGACTTCTACGAAAAGGCAGGCGTTGATCCGTCGACCATCAAGACATGGGACGACTTCATCGCTGCCGGCAAGAAGATTTCGGAAGCCAATCCTGGCGTCGTCATGGCGCAAGCCGACTTCAACGGCGATAGCGAATGGTTCCGCATGATTTCGAACGAGCAGGGCTGCGGCTACTTCTCGACGGACGGCCAGAACATTACCATCAATCAGCCTGCCTGCGTCGCGACCCTTGAAAAGGTCAAGCAGATGAAGGATGCCGGCACGCTGACTGCCGCCATCTGGGACGAAAAGATCCAGGCCAACACGGCAGGCAAGGTTGCCAGCCAGATGTATGGTGGCTGGTACGAAGGCACGATCCGGTCCGGCTCGCCCGACCTTTCGGGCAAGTGGGGCGTCTACATGATGCCAAGCCTGACCGCCGATGGGCCGCACGCGGCAAACCTCGGTGGCTCGTCGCTTGCGATCGCTGCCAACTCGGAAAACAAGGAAGCAGCCTGGACCTTTGTCAATTATGCGCTCGGCACCAATGAGGGCCAGGTGACAATGCTGAAGTCCTTCGGCCTTGTACCGTCGCTCTTGACGGCCGTGCAGGATCCATTCGTCAACGAGCCGCTGCCCTATTGGCACGACCAGAAAGTCTGGGCCGATATCCTTTCGACCCTGCCGAAGATTGTACCGAGCCGCGGCACGGCATTCCAGACCGATGCCGACTCGATCTACCGCGCTGCCCAGACCAAATACTTCGCCGGCGGTTATCCGGACGCGAAGGCTGCGCTTGATGACGCGGCAAACCAGATCGCTACGGCGACCGGTCTTCCCATTGCGAAATGAGTAACAGCGTCGGGCGCCAGACGGCGCCCGACTCCCATCCCAAGGGGTGGCTCGTCTCGTCTGTGAGGAGAATAGAATGCCGATCCGGAACCGGAACGCTTACGCCTTTCTTGCGCCCTATCTCTTGATCTTTGCGACCTTCTGGATATGGCCAATCATCAGTTCGTTTCTGACATCGTTTCAGAACACCCGCGTCAACCCATGGAAGTTCAGTCTTTCCATCAACTGGGGTCGCCTCATTGGTGATCCGGCCTTTTACAACGCGCTCTACAACACGCTGATCATCCTGGTCATCCAGGTGCCGGTCATGATCGCGCTCGCGACTGTAATGGCAGTGCTCTTGAACTCGCCGCTGCTGAAGGCGCGACCGCTTTACCGCTTTGCCTTCTTCGCACCCGTCGTCGTCGGCGAGGTCGCTTATTCCGCGGTCTTCCGGCTGATGTTCAGTTTCGATTTCGGGATCGTCAACAAGATCATCACCTTCGTCGGCCTTCCAGCCGTGTCCTGGTTCGACAACGCCAATGCTGCGATGACGTTGATCATTATCGCTGTGACATGGCGCTGGGCAGGCTACAACGCGATCATCATTCTCGCTGGTCTGCAGTCTATTCCTGACGACGTCTACGAGGCGGCTACGCTCGACAAGGTCAGCAAGACACAGCAGTTCTTCCATATTACTCTGCCGCTCTTGAAGCCGATCATCCTTTTCTGCGTCATCTTGTCGGTTATTGGCACGATGCAGCTCTTCACCGAGCCGTTCCTGATTACCAATCGCGGCGGTCCGGGCGGTGGAACTGAAACGCTTGGCCTTCTTCTCTATCGCGAAGGCTTCCGCTCCCTCAATTTCGGGTACGCTTCGGCCGTCGCCTACACGATGGCAGCGCTTGCGGTCGCCATATCGCTCCTTAACCTCTGGATCGGAAGGGAGCCCAAATGAGATCGAAATCTCAATCGCTGCTCTTACGGCAGATCGCTCTACACGCCGTCCTGACGCCGCTTGCCATTATCTGGCTGTTTCCGCTCTGGATGATGTTCGTCTTTTCCACGATGTCCGACTTCGGGATCTTCAGCCCCGAAATCGTGCTCTGGCCGTCGACGAACTTCATCGAGAATTTCAAGAACCTGCAGGCTGATACCGACTTCATCCGTGCAATGTTCATCTCGATTGGCGTTGCGGCGATCTATACCGTCCTGTCGGTGCTACTGACCTCGATGGCAGGGTGGGCGCTTGCCCGCTATCGCTTCGTCGGCCGTTCTGTTGTCATCGGGATCATTCTAGGCACGATCACGCTGCCCTTTGCGGTCGTCGTCATTCCGCAGTTCATCATGGTGGCACGTGAGTTCAAGCTCGCGAACACCTGGATCGCGCTCATTGTTCCACCGCTCTTCAACTCGCTCGGCGTGTTGTTCATGCGACAGGCATTCTCGATGATGCCTGGCGAACTCTTCGACGCGGCGCGTGTCGAGGGCGTCAAGGAGTGGCAGATTTTCCTTCGCATCGCCTTGCCGCTTGCAAGGCCGACGATGGCAGCACTCGCCATCATCCTGTTCCTGCATTCCTGGAACAACTATCTCTGGCCGCTCCTCATCAACTCCAGGCCTGGAATGATGACGGCACCGGTGGCGCTTGGAACTCTGATCGGCCTGACCAAGGTGTCCTGGGGAGGGATTATGGCCGGTGCCATGATGCTGACGGCACCGATCCTGGTCGTCTTCGTGTTCCTTCAGCGCCACTTCATCGCCGGCATCTCGGCCGGCGCAGTCAAATAATTGGGAAACGCCTGATGTCAGAACTTTCATTGAAAAATGTCGTCAAGCGCTTCGGCGCGCTGGAAATCATCCATGGCGCGGATCTTGAGGTAAAGGACGGCGAGTTTGTCGTTTTCGTCGGCCCGTCGGGTTGCGGGAAGTCGACACTGCTTCGCATGATCGCAGGCCTTGAAGATATCACGGGTGGCGAGATCAACATTGGCGGCAAGGTCGTCAATGACGTGGAGCCGGCCGACCGCGGCATTGCGATGGTGTTCCAGTCCTATGCGCTCTATCCGCACATGACGGTTGAGCAGAACCTGAGCTTTGGTCTGCGCATGAACGGCAACCCAAAGGAGGATACTGAAAAGCGGGTCAAGCATGCCGCCAACATCCTTCAGATCAACGAACTGATGCAGCGCCGCCCGAAACAGCTGTCTGGCGGCCAGCGCCAACGCGTCGCGATCGGCCGCGCGATCGTACGCGAGCCACAGGTCTTTCTCTTCGACGAACCGTTGTCGAACCTCGATGCCGAATTGCGCGTCCAAATGCGTGTCGAGATCTCCCGCCTTCACAAGCAGCTCGGCACGACGATGATCTATGTCACCCACGACCAGACGGAGGCGATGACGCTCGCCGACAAGATCGTGGTTCTAAGGGCAGGCAACATCGAGCAGGTGGGCGCTCCGCTTGACCTCTATGATGATCCGGCCAACCAGTTCGTCGCAGGTTTCGTCGGCTCCCCGAAAATGAACTTCCTGAAGGCTGAGGTCGTGGAGCGAAACGCTGCTGGTGTGACAATTGCGCTTGCAGGCGACAGGAATGTCCGCCTGACCATGCCGGTAACAGGTTCACTCGACCCCGGTGCGTCGGTGACACTTGGGGTGCGCCCGGAGCACTTCGTCGATGCGGGGCAGGGCGGCACGGACCTGACCGTCACGATCGACGTCGCCGAACACCTTGGCAACACCAGCTATATCTACGCGACCACGGTCGCTGGCGAACAAATCATCATCGAGCGCCCTGAATCTCGCGCGGCCGGCAATCGCGAGACGCTGACTGTCGGCCTTAGCGCCGATCGCAGCTTCCTGTTCGACAGCGCCGGCAACCGCCTCCGCTGACCGAGAACCTTCTCCCAAGACTTGCAATGAAAGAGGAATTCTTATGAGCACAGACCAACCGATCCGCTGGGGCATCATTGGCCCAGGCACCATCGCACGCACATTCGCGGACGGCATTGCGCATTCGCGCACAGGAAAGCTGGTCGCAATTGCCACGCGCAACCCCGAAAAGCCAGGGCTTGCCGAGGGCTTTCCTGGCGCCCGCATCGTCAAGGGATATGATGCGCTGCTGACGGATCCAGAGATCGACGCCATCTATATCGCGACACCCCACACTGGCCATGCAGAATGGGCGATCAAGGCGATCCGCGCTGGCAAGCACGTCCTCGTCGAAAAGCCGATCGCGCTTTCCGCGTTTGACGCCGACGCAATCTATCACGAGGCCAAGAAGGCCGGCGTCTTCGCAGGCGAAGCCTTCATGTATCGCGTCCACCCGCAGACTGCCAAGATCATCGAACTGGTCAAGAGCGGTGTCATTGGCACGGTCCGGATCATTCGCTCGAGCTTCGGCTTCAACATGGGGACATTCAGGCCCGACCATCGCCTGTTCGCCAACGAGACAGCCGGTGGCGGTATCCTCGATGTCGGCGGCTACCCGGTCTCTATGGCGCGATTGATTGCGGGGGCAACCGAGGGCAAGCCATTCATCGAGCCCGAAAAGGTCTCCGGTGTCGGACACCTTGGACAGTCCGGCGTCGATGAATGGGCGTCCGCCGTCCTGAAGTTCCCGAACGGCATCATCGCCGAAGTGTCTTGCTCGATCATGGCGCAGCAGGACAATACGCTGCGCATCATTGGTTCCGAAGGGCGCCTGGAGGTCAAGGATTTCTGGTTCGCGTCGGGCCACAAGGGTGGTATCGGCAAGATCGAGATATTCAAGGGCAACGAGCAGCAGACGATCGAGGTCAAGGAAGACCGCTGGCTCTATTCCTTCGAGGTGGATGCTGCCGGAGATGCAATCCGCGCCGGCGAAAAGGAATTCCGCGCGCCCGGCATGAGCTGGGCCGACTCGATCGGAAACCTTCGCGTTCTCGATCAGTGGCGTGCCGCGATTGGCCTCGAATATGGAGTCGAGAAGGCTCAGAAGCGCACGACGAACCTTGCAGGTGCTGTCGTCAAGCGTGGCAACAGCATTCCGCAACGTCAGATCCCCGGCATCTCCAAACCTGCTTCGGTTGTCACGCTTGGCTTCGAATTCTTCCCGAGCTTTGCTGCCGCATCACTCACGCTTGACGCCTTCTACGAGGCTGGCGGCAATGTCTTCGATACCGCCTTTGTCTACGGCGGCGGCAAGACCGAGAGCATATTCGGGGACTGGCATACCAGCCGCAACGTGCCCCGAGAAGAGATCGTGCTGATCGGCAAGGGTGTTCATTCGCCGCTTTGCTATCCTGATGTCATCGCAAAGCAGCTCGATCAATCGCTGAACCGGCTGAAGACCGACTACGTCGACATCTACTTCATGCACCGGGACAACACTGATATCCCCGTTGGCGAGTTCGTTGACGCGATGGACGCCGAGGTCAAGCGTGGTCGCATCCGTGGCATCTTCGGTGGATCGAACTGGACGCGCGAACGCATGGACGAAGCCGCTGCCTACGCCGCGAAAAACGGCAAGACCGCACCGGCAGCGCTTTCCAACAACTTCTCGCTCGCCGAGATGCTCGATCCGATCTGGGCTGGATGCGTGGCAGCGTCCAACGATGACTGGAAGACATGGTTGAATGCAAAGCAGGTCCCGAACTTCGCATGGTCTAGCCAGGGGCGCGGCTTCTTTACCGACCGTGCCGGGCGCGACAAGCATGACGACGAAGAAATCGTCCGTTGTTGGTATTCGGATCGAAATTTCGAGCGCCGGGACAGGGCGATCGAGCTTGCAAACAAGCTCGGCCGCAGCCCGATACATATCGCGCTCGCTTACGTCATTGCCCAGCCGTTCCCGGTCATCCCCCTGATCGGGCCGCGCACGATCGCCGAACTGGAAGACAGCCTTTCGGCACTCGACATCAAGCTTACCCCAGAGCAGGTAAAGTGGCTGGAAGCTTGACGCGGTAGCTTCGAGACCCCGGGGCTGCGGTTGCAAGCCCCGGGTTCATCATCCGCCTTTCGGCAACGAAAGCTGGAGGAGGACGCTTTCGGGGCGTATACTAAAACGCTTTAGGTCGTGCCAGCGGCCACCCTGTCTCTTGAAATAGGGGAGCGAAAGCCATGAAACGACTGGTGTTGACCACAGCGTCGATGGCGCTCGTGGCATTCGGAGTTATGGCTCAAGAGCCTGTCGTCGGGTTCTGGAAGACACAGGTTGGCACAACGGCCGCCATTGACGAGTGCGCGCAAGGCTACTGCATCACGATGAAGACGGGCAACAATGCGGGCAAACGTATTGGCTCGTTCCAGGGACGCAACGGCAATTTCACGGGAACGATCGTCGAGCCGGAGAGCAAAAAGACGTTCAGAGGTGTTCTAACGGTTAGTGGCGACACGGTACACATGCGCGGCTGCACCATGAAGGTAATCTGCGTTTCGCTGATCTGGACACGACTTTAGGCAGTCAGCAGAACCGACGTTGACGTCTAGTTTTTGCGTTTCAGCTCTCCAATGACCTGCCGGTACTCTTCAGCGATAGCGATTGCCGCTTTTGCAACCACCGGATTGACTGATTTGCGATCAATGGCGTGCGAGCAGGCTTCGAATACGCCGCGCAGTTCCCGCTCGATCGAGGAAAGCTCCGGATATTGCTCTACCAACGCCTGCGGAAGCAATTTTGCTTTTTCTTTCATTGATTTAGAGCTAATGAAGACAGTGGGGACGGCAGCAGTAACATCGAGGATGGCTGCTTCGAGCTGTCCAGTGGCGCTGACGATATCGGTAACCAAAGCGGTCATTCTTCCCTCCAAGCAAAAGGAACCCTGATAACCACCATGCATTCTTTGTGCCAAACGGGCGGAAGCCCGGCGCTGAGACGACCAACGTCACCCCGGCAGTAGAAACGGCGAGCTTTTGCCATCGATGACGAAGTAGTGATCGCACCAGCCGTTTTCACAATCGCGCCGAGAACTAGTTTCCGTCGCAATTGCGGTAGGCGATGTTGGGAGGATGAAATGGAAATGCTTCGGAAAATCGTGTGCGTCGGCGTGCTCGTAGCAGTCACCGGCGTCGCAACGGCGTGTTCAACCAGCTCAGTTGATCCTCGAACAACGGGTTCGGTCGGTTATGGCCGTAACAACGCTGACTTTGCATTGCGTCCAGCCTGCGCCGGTGGCTTTGGCAACGACCGGCCCTGCAGTTACTAGATTTCTCGTGTGGCGTCTCCGGCATCTCCCCTGGAGTACCTAGGGGGCGGTGGCGATTGCACTTCACAAGCAGGCAGGTTTCATTTCGACTGTCAGAAGCCAATGTTGTCTAGCGCACGGCCCATTGGCGTAACGGCGCCGTCAACTCTAGCAGGCTGCAGCACTACTCGTTTTGCTTGCATAGCACGCCGTACATCGGGTCCGACTATTGCCTACTCAGCTTAGTGCATTTGGTACAAGACTTGGATGGGACCCGAATAGCCAAGCCTCTTCAATCTCAGGTGGGATCCAAGTCTTTCTCAACGATTGCCCTTTGAAGTTGAGCAAGCCGCGTACGAAGGTGTTCAATTTCGGCAACGAGACTTGTTGTATGCGAACCGCTCATCCCAAGCGATGTCTCCAATCTTGTAACTATCTCAGCTGTGATAGATCGCGAGTTTGCATGCGCGGAAGCTTCAATTTCGCGCTTCAAGTTTTCGGGTATGCGCAACCTGAAATGAGGATCGTTTCTACTCATAGCGGATCACGCATTTTTTGCTTGTGCGAATGACGCACGGTGTGCTACTCGTACGGATGACGCACCGTGCGTCATAATCAATCGATGGAACCGAGGTATCCGCATTTAAAAGTCGCTGTGAAAGGACATTGGAATTTACACGATAAGACAACACCGGCAGCGCGTACCGCTCACGACTCTTGTCTTATTAAGGCACGTTCGCGTGTCAGGATAGTCAACGATTACAGCAATGGCAAACAGCGAGGTGACGTTTGTAGTCCTTTTCCCAAATAAAGGGTTTTACATGGAATTACGCCAACTTTCCTATTTCAAGGCAGTAGCCGAGGAACTGCATTTCGGCAGGGCGGCAGCCAAGATGCGGATTGCCCAGCCAGCGCTGAGCAATCATGTCATGTCGCTGGAACGCGAGCTTGGCTGTGCCCTGTTCATCCGCTCGACCAGGCGGGTCGAACTGACCAGGGCAGGGGAGACGTTCTACGATCGCTGTGTCCGCATCCTCAGCGAGGTCGAGCTCGGCACCGAGCTGACACGGGCCGCCGGCGGCAGCCGCATCCGCCAGATCAGGATCGGCACCGTCTATCCCGCCACCATCGGCATGCTGCCGACATTCCTGTCGAAGATCGCCCGCAAGTTCCCCGATGTCCGCATCCATATCTCGTCGGGCAATACCGGCGACATCATCCGTAATTTGGAGAGTGGCCAGATCAATCTCGGCTTCATCCGCCCGGTGGAAAACATCGGCTCGCTGCGCTTCTTTTCGATTGCCCATGAGCGCTACTATCTGGCCGTTGGCCATTCCAATCCGCTGGCAAAGCGCGATGACATTTCGATCGATGATCTGCGCGACCAGAAGATCATCGCCTTCAACCGGCAGAACCTGTCGTTCACGGAACGGTACTTCAATGAGAAGTTCGAGGAATACGACCTGACCAAGAACATCGCCTACTCCTGCGATGACACCTGGTCGCTGGTATCACTGGTCTCGGCCGGTCTTGGCATCGGCTTTGCGCCGGAATGGACGCTTGAGCTGCCGAACCGTGCGTTCGAACTGAAGAAGGTGAGGGGGATCGACTTCCGGATCGGGCTAGGTGTCGCCTGGAACAAGGAAGATCCAACTGCCTCGCGCGATGACATTGTTGATATCGCGAGGTCATTGGCAAGGCCGGGGCGCGCAGTAGCGGACAAAGCCTCTCCGACCGTCACAGCCGGCCGGTAGGTCATTTACCTCTGCGATATCGGAACTGTGAATTGGATCGCCCGCGGGCGCTATCTGTTTGGTCCGCTCTGCTCTTTGAACTCATCCGAAAATGGTGGGGGCAGACAACCATGGCTACCCGTCAGGGAATGGTACGGATCGAAGGATCTATCCGATGCTTTGCGGATCGAGCGCGGCTTATGGGGATTGCGCGCTAAGTCCACGGTCTTGATTGGCATTTTCGCTCGACCATCGATAACCGATCATTATCGATGGTTAGCACGCCAACCCACAATTATACGATGTGGCGAACCCTAATATTTAGATAGAGTTCGTTTAACAAATCATTTACCACGATTTCAATGTCTTACGATCTAGCGAGATTGCCGATGACCAGCCTGATGGAGCCAGCGTTTCGGGCGGGCATCGCTTTGGCGCGTCTCGACGAGCGCATCGCCCGCTCGCCGGTCGGGCAGGGCTGGATAGAACGATCCCATTTCGCAGATGCCTGCGCCTCGCTGTGGATCGACGGCGAGCTCGTGCACCTCGAGGACCTCGTCCTCCACGACGCTACAAAGGATGTCCGCACCCCGACCCATGAATTGACCATCGCCCGCGACGTTTTGAAAACCCGCCGGCGCATGGCGGCGCAGCCACCCGGTTGGGCGCTCAGCCCCGAAGGCCTCCGCAGCCTCCGTGGGCAGGCACCGCCTGCAGCGTCGCATGGCGCCGACGGTGCTGTCGCGATCGACGCCGTCGCGCCGGATGTTGGCACGGTCGGAGAAGGGGAGGGGGAGGAGGACGATGATACCGGCCCGCTTGCGGAAGAATTCGCTGCCATCGATGCGGTGCTGGCCCGATCGGAGGCTGCCATCGAACAAGCAAAGAAGCCCGGCCCGGCTCGGGCCAGGGAAAAGGATCCGCTGGTTTACGATCTCGACTGGGACGAGGACGAGCGGCTCGAGGAATGGCAGGGCGTGCTGCGACAGACGCAAGACTTGCCGGCGGTGCTGCAGGCCATCGTCGCCCTCGATGCCTGGAACGAATTGTCGGTGCTGCAGCACGCGCCCTGGCTCGGCCGGCCACTCGCGGCATCGGTCCTCCGCCAGGCCGGTATCACCACCGCGGCGCATCTCGCTGCCATCAATCTCGGCCTTAAAACCATTCCCGTGGACCGGCGCCGGCATCGCGATCGCGTGACCCGGCTGCTCGCCGTTGCCCAAGGGCTGATGGCGGCCTCCGAGATCGGTATAAAGGAGCATGACCGGCTGGCGCTCGCGAAAACGATGATGGATCGAAAACTGGAGGGGCGCCGCGCCTCGTCAAAACTGCCGGAACTGGTCGAGTTAGTTATCGCAAAACCGCTGGTGTCGGCCGGCATGGTCGCTGAGACGCTGAACGTCACGCCGCAGGCGGCGCGGCGTAGCCTTGGTGAGTTAGGCTTGAGGGAGATGACGGGGAGGGGGAGGTTTCGGGCTTGGGGACTCTAGCACTCGTCTATCTTTGATGATGAAATACGAGCCTCCTATCGCTGATATCCAGGGTCGTAAAGTGGACGCTTATCGTCCAGATGGTCAGTGTGACAGACAGTCAGGCGTCGCAATTGAATAGGGAGCGGATGGTTCACAACAATCAGATCCGGAATTGTCAGGAGCAGCTTGGTTTTCAAATCTCGCTGTCGCGCCATGAGAAAGATGCTCTTCGTTAATGAAGAAGTCCAAGTCGGCAGGATTCACATTTTATTGCCATCAGCTTTCGGCTTGTGCTTGGACTTTTTCGGTTTGGCGGTAGCATTGATCATCGCTTCCGGCCGAGAGACATCCAGCACGATCACCGTGAACATGTCCTTCAAAGTGGCGGGCAAGTCCGCGGTCAGCTGCTTCTCCAACGCGAGTGCCGTCGTGGGCCGCTCTGTTCCATCCAGCCGAGGCGGCAGAGCGAACTCGGTTCCGAACCAGAAGACGAGGTAGACGCCGTAGCCACTCGCAGCTTCGGTCTGGGCGTAGCCCGCGAGCTGCTCGACCGGCGCTGTCCAGATCTCTTTATTGTAGTGCCGTTTTGCCTCAATCGGAACCGTTTTGCCCGCATAGGACAATAGGAGAATGTCGACCCTGGTGTTCTCTCCCATTCTGGCTTCCGGGGCGCTTGCTACGATCCCGTATCGCTCGAATTGTGGTCGCAAGAGTTCCAGCAGGCGGTCGCGGCACTCATTTTCTATCTGTGGCTTGGTCGCAGCGCCGTTTTCGTCCGCGTTCCAGTATCGCTTCCAAGGTGTCTCGCTTCCTGTGCGAAGTGTCCGTTTGTATCGATCAAGCTCCTCGCGAACGATCGCGACGAGATCGGCCGGATTGGCGGGCGGGCCGCCCGCCAGAGCTTGCTTCAGCTTGGAAAGAGATGGAGCGACATAGAGTTTGTCGCGCAGGAGCCGTCCCCGTTCGGCGGCCGCGTGAGCGATGATTGGCGCCCAACTCGGATCGATAATCGTTGGCAGCTCCTTGAAGAATGCACCGGCCCTTGGGTCAAGGGACACCTGGAGCCGCTGGATTGCTGCCCTGACGATGCGGCTCGGACTGCCGCGCTCGTTCCAGTCGTCCTCGTGTGCCGGATGAGACCGTCCGAGCACCCTGATTCGAAGACCGTCCAGCACCACCGGTGCATCGGACAGTGCCTGGAGCCGCTCAACAAGCTCGCCATCCGGGGCAAGCAAGGTCGCTTCCAGCGCTTCAGCCGTGTCGCTGGCCTCGAATGCCTCCGGCTTCAATGCCAGCCGGACAAAGCTCCAGATCGCGCGCGCCTTTTCGCTAAGTTCGCAGGCGAGGGCTCTTTCAACAATGGGCTTCAACTCCGAACCGGACATGACGGCGGCTGCGACAGACAAAGCGCGTTCGAGCGGCCGGTCTTCCAGGTCTGGCCGTACCTGCAGAAGGCCGCTCACGGCCCTTGATGCGAGGTCGGGGGATGCCTGCAGGAAGTGGAGGAAGTCAAGACTCGCACCGCCTGCATCGATCGTGGCCAGCCAGAACGCGACCAGGGCTTCAGCACCGCGGGCCGGATCGTCGCCGAGCCGCTCCATGGCCCAAGATTCCATCGCTTTGTCATCGGGGCCGCCGTAATACCGGTGGCGGAGAGCGATGATCGGGGTAACCAACGGGCATGCATTCAGTTCGCTTGCGCGATCTTGCATGATGATCTGGTGAACGCCGGAGGCGACGACATATTCCTTCCTGTAACTGGAGTTCTTGGCTTCCATCTCGCCAAGATCTGCCACAGTGAATCCCGTGTCGACGTGGATGGCGTACTGGACAAAACCCTCGGCAATCGCCGAGGCGATCTGTGCGTTGGTGTATTTTTCGACTGTCGCCAGCGGCGCCTTTCGGTCTGAGATGGCGGTGTCTCGATAATGGACGGCGGCCCACCCTAGAATGTCGTGCTCACTCGCATTGGCTGCGGCGATGCCGTTCACCTTGGAGCTCAATTCCTTGACATTGTTTACTCGGGTCGCCTCGACCTCGGCTTCTTCTGCTTCCTTCCGGAGCCGTTCGTCTTCTTTCCATTTCGCGTTGGGGTCTGACAGCAAGGCCGCAGAGAGCTCCTCCATACCACCCTCGGCGTCCAGCGCCGCGATGATCCTGTCTTTCCAAACTGGCCAGAGGCTCTCGGTTCGTACGGCCCAAGCGGCGATCTCAAGACGCCGCCGCCGCGTTGCCTCATCCGGCTCAGACCGAGCGCGCCTGAAAAGGGCCTCGAGAAGGCTCTGCGATGGGGCACGGCGCGCGGTCGGAATGTAATGATTGCTGATGACCCAGGCACCGTCCCTTGGATCGACCTTGTCCGCAATCGCGTCGAAGAGCTCCAGTTCACGCCGATCGGGATCCTTCTCGATCCAGGCGGCGACCGCACCCGCGAGGTCGTCGTCAAGTCGGTCCCACTCGTATTCCCGGATAGCGCGGAGCCATCCCCACAAGCGTTCTGCGCTGATATCCAGGGAGGACAGAATTGCCGAGGCGAGCGTGCGCTGCAGGAAATGGCGCACCTCACTCTTTAAGCCCCTGTCTTTGCCGGGTGGCGCTATGCTCGGCTCGTCGAAATAATTCGCTCGTGGGCGCTTCTTCAGTTCCGTCAAAAGGGCGAGCAATGCCCCCATGTGATGGGTCTCGCTCTCTTTGGCGGGAAGATTGTTGAGGTCGGTCAAAAGCTGGCGGATCGTGTCTGGGCCGACGACAGTCGTCGAGAGGTCCGCTAACAAACCAGCCCGCAGCTGGATCTGATCGTAAGAAACGGGGGTCGCTTCGAGGTCGTGACATAGCTGTAGCCGACGCTCGGACCGATCGGGAGCCAGCTTCACCCAGGCATCACTTGCGCGATCCCGTTGCCAGGTCGGACGGCGGTCGTCGAGTATAATCTCGCGTAGCTTTGTCTGCATGGCAGGCAGGGGTGTACCGTCGCGAAGCGCTTCAAGGACGGTTATCTGAAGGTGGGAACTCTTGTTGGCATCCAGTATCTCGACGAAGTCCTGGATGAGATCCTCTCCGGCCAGCCCGCCCAGAACCGTCGATCCGTTGCGTGAAGACAGGAAATATGGATCCTCGCGATCGAGGTTGTGAAGGATGGTGCGGCGTTCATCAGTGCGGAACACGGCAGCATCGCCGTAGGCGAGCACGGTTGCGGCATCGAGCTCGATGAGTGCAAGAGCACCGCCGTGATCGCCAAGTCGGGACAGGTGGGCCGTGAACCATGCGAACAGTCCGCGCATTTCGCTCGCAGCCTTGCCGTCATGACTGGAAATCAAGGCTGTTGCGCGTTGAAGCGGAAACCGGTGTCCATCAATCTTTCCGGTAACTCTGCGGGCAAGGTAGCGGCCGCCCAGATATTCGGCGATCGTCTTGTGGAATGGCTCGAAAGCATGCCCCTCTCCGCGAAACAGAGCCGTGTCGAGCGTAAAACGTGCCACGGCATGATCGAAGGATAGCCCCTGGACGGGGACGTAGTCGTTCACACTGCCGCCCGGCGGGAGCGAGTTAGCCCGCCAGATCGCTTTTGCTCCCGTTGCGAGTTGGTAGAAGCACATTTCCTCAGCCGATAAAATGATGTCGTCGGCACTAGGACGATCGTCGATGACCCTTTCGTCATCATGCTCCCAGGCCAGCTGAAGGGTCGCTTGATCGAACAGGTCATATCGGGTCTCCGGCCAACCTCCACTCGACTGCAGCGCTGAATACAGGAGCCGAACGCTCAATGGACTTTCAAGAAAAGCCGTCGCACCCTTGGCGTTTGCCTCCCGAACGATCTCTGCCGGATCATCTGCCCCAAGCCCCACGAGGATCTCAATCGCTTCGTCTGTATCGAGAGGCAGGAGGTTGGCAACGGTTATAGGGTGATCTGCGGCTGCACTCCGCATGGCTTTCAGATCGGCGACATCGCGCCAGTCTTCGGCCCTGCAGGTCAGCCGCCAACGGGAAATCGAGGCCTCGGTGATCGACTTCGCCAGCTGAAGCAGCTTGTTTCTGCCGTCTTCACCGGATCGGAATTCGTCGAGCGCGTCCAGATATGCCGTTTGGCCGACAATTTTGCTCGTTCCGGCCATTACCTCGCGACAGGTTTCGACCAGCCCGCCTTCTTGCGCCGCCTCGTATTTCAGTGCCGTCGTCTTGCCGATCCCGGGCTCGCCCAGAAGCACGACGAAGGGCCTGTCCCGGAGTTGGCTCAGGGGCAGGACCACGGTTTCGCCGTGGAGGGAGACGGATAAACGTCGGTCGATCGGTACATGCGTCATGTTGCAGAAACTAGCGTTTGTTCGACGCAACGGACAACGTGCCGTCGGTCACATCAACAGGTTATATTTACCGTTACTGATGAAGCTATGTCCTCCAAAGATACCGGGCATTTTGGAGTGCCAGATTTCTAACTTGATCTCTGCAATGCATGTAGCTAGCGTCAGCGTCAAGCTCTACCGCTGATCGCCTCTGGTGCGGCAAGCATTGTCCTGCGCTCTTCGCCGATCAGACCGTCGGCAAAGAGCGGTGATCCATCGGAAAAGCCAGCTGCAAGCCATACGGCATCAAGCATCTGTTGTAGACTTTCGATCGATATTGCTGCCGTTGACGCCAGGTCGATCGTGCCGAGATGCACGTAAGGCGCGAGCAATCGCTTGGCCTTATGTCGACCGACCAAACGCACGTCGTCCAATCCCTCAAGGCCAGCATGGATGACCAACGGGCCTCCAGACCCGATTTTAGAGGCTATCTCCCCCATTCGCTCGGCCATCTCGACAATTCGCGCTTCGAGTGGTTCGATATCGACCAAAATGTCTCTGTCGTCATCGATGCGGGCCCCGACCATAATTGCAGCATCAATCGCACCAGAACGCAAAACGCGAAAATACCATCGCGACTCCGGATTAGGCCGGCCTTGAATGACGCGCGGCGGATCGAATTCAGACCACTCCGTCGTGTTGGTCTCCGCGACGCTCTCTCGGTAAGCAGTCGGAATAAATCTGGGGCGGATTGAATTGATGCGACTGGGAACTACCGATCCCACAGTCGCAGCCTCTGCGGTAACGAGCTTCATAACCAAGCGTGGGCCTGGGATGGTCGTGTCCCGCCGAGTGGTGTAGGTCGGCGGTAGCGAAGCCGCTCGTGAGCGCGTTCTCAATCGCGCCGTAGCGAGCGAGCGGCGAAGCGGCGGTCATCGAAGTTCTCCGGTAAAGTCGGGTTGCTCACACCAACCTGATTGGAAGGAACCACCGATGACCGATGTCATGATGAACCTGCGCACGCTCGTAGAGAAGACCCCCGACGCCGATATTTTGCGTGAGATGATCGGTTTTGCCGCTGAACGCCTAATGGAGATGGAGGTTGGGGCCTCCACCGGTGCCGCGTATGGCGAGAAGAACCCGTTGCGCATGGCTCAGCGCAACGGCTATCGCGACCGGGACTGGGAGACGCGCGCCGGCACCGTCGAGCTGCGTATCCCCAAGCTCAGGAAGGGCACCTACTACCCGTCGTTCCTTGAGCCACGGCGCATGGCCGAGAAGGCGCTGACAGCCGTCATTCAGGAGGCTTACATCCAGGGCATCTCGACCCGCTCGGTCGACGACCTGGTGAAGGCAATGGGGATGAGTGGTGTCTCCAAGAGCCAGGTCAGTCGGCTCTGCGAGGAGATCGACGGCAAAGTGAAGGCCTTCCTCGATCGACCGATCGAAGGCGACTGGCCATACCTCTGGGTCGACGCGACTTACCTCAAGGTGCGTCGTGGCGGCCGGATCGTATCCGTTGCCGTCATCATCGCCGTCGGCGTCAACACCGATGGTCGGCGCGAGGTTCTGGGCATGGAGGTCGGCACCTCCGAAGCGGAGCCAATCTGGACGGAGTTCCTACGCAAACTGACCCGGCGCGGCCTGCGCGGCGTCAGGCTCGTCGTCTCCGATGCACACGAAGGGATCAAGGCGGCAACCTCGAAGGTTCTCAGCGCGACCTGGCAGCGCTGCAGGGTTCATTTTGCCCGTAACGTGCTGGCGCATGCCGGAAAGAGTGGCCGCCGGGTCGTGTCGGCATTCATCGCCACTGCCTTCGCCCAGGAGACGGCAGAGGCTGCAAGCCTGCAGTGGCGCGCCGTCGCTGACCAGATCCGTCCGAAGGTACCAAAGCTCGCCGCCATCATGGATGAGGCCGAACACGACGTCCTCGCCTATATGAGCTTTCCCAAAGAGCATCGCGTCAAGCTCCATTCGATCAATTCCCTTGAGAGGCTCAACGGCGAAATCAAGCGACGCACAGAGGTCGTCGGCATCTTCCCCAACGATGAGGCTATCGTCAGACTCGTCGGCGCGTTGCTGCTCGAACAGAATGACGTGTATGGACCGCTCCCGGTTTGCAAGGATAATTTGAACGTCACGGCAGACACGGTGCTTGCGGTCGTGTATCCGGCCTATCTGTGCGAGCCGCTCGGCCGCTGGCCTTGATGGTATTCGCGGATCGGCGGCCAGACAAATGGACGAGCTCATATGGCTCGCATCATTTCATGGGCCTTTGCCGAACCCGGATCATACCGGTTTGCCATCACATTCGCTTACCCTCGCAAGCCAGCACTGGTCGTGGGAACAGTGCTGGAGCTATTATGCTACAGACGGTGCTGCGGCAATTGGTTTGCGGTACTTTTCTTCACGTGTCAGCATTGCCCACAACGCACGCGCTGTTTTGTGGGCGACGGCGACAGCTGTGACGTTGGTCGGTCTGCGTGCCGCCAGTGCAAGCAGCCAAGGTCGAGGCGTTACGTTTTTGCGGAACAACGTGCCGACGATCGCTCTCGCGCCATGGATTAGAAGCGCCCGCAGATATCGGTCCCCTCCTTTACTGATCCTTCCGATCCGCTCTTTCTTCCCGCTTGCATGCATCCTTGGTGTCAATCCGAGCCAGGCCGCAAAATGCCGCGCCGACTGGAACTGACGACCATTCCCCACAGCTGCAACGATCGCGCTCGCCGTGATAGGGCCAATGCCCGGCGCGGTCGCCAGCCGCAGGCTGTCTTCGTTGCTTTTATGCCACTCGACAATTTGCCGTTCGACAGCAGCAATTTGGTCTTCAAGTACATCGATATGATCAAACAGGGTATTGATAGCTTGGCAGGCGACCGATGGCAGCTGCTCTGGCGTCATTGCATTCATGCGCTGCCGCAATTCTGACATGCGGTAGCGGCCTTTCGATGCGATAAGCCCAAACTCACCAACCAATCCCCTTACAGCGTTGATCGATGCCGTTCGTTGGCGCACCAGCAAGGAACGAGACCGATGCAGAACGAGTACTGCCTGCTGATCTCGAGTCTTGATCGGGACAAAGCGCATGTTAGGCCGACCCGCAGCCTCACATATCGCCTCAGCGTCTGCCGCGTCAGTCTTGTTCCGTTTAACGTAGGGTTTAACATATTGCGGCGGAATGAGCCGAACGTCATGACCTAGAATGACGAGCTCCCGAGCCCAGTGATGAGCGCTTGAGCATGCTTCCATCGCAATCGAACATGGCGGCAGCTTGGCAAAAAATGCCAACAGTTCATTGCGTGCAAGGCGACGGCGAAGAACAGTTTGGCCGGCAGCATCGACGCCATGAGCTTGAAAGACTGTCTTTGCAAGATCAAGACCAATGGTAACAACAGGCATGGGATGGCTCCTCTGAGCTAAAAAGACAGCGCCATATTCGCTGAGGAAAAGGGAGCGGTCCATGCCATCAAATGGGCCGTGCAGCGGGCACGCTATATGACCCTAGAAACTATCGGCCAGATGAGCGATGATCCTATGATCAGCTTGCCGGCAGTGGCACGTTGATCAGTCCGGCTCACGCCGGAGAGCATGGGACCATAGCCGTCCAGCTACACCACTACAGTGGACACGATCCCTGGGATGATCGCCGGCGTCTCTCCACGGCTGCTCATCTGGACCAGGTTGGTCACAATGGCATGGGCCGGGGCAATTATGTCGGCGCTCGGCTTCTGAGATGCCCTCACCGAAAGGACTTCGCCGGCGATCGCTTTCAGATGCGATGTTAGAGTTACACTTAGCTTCGCGCGTTGGTCGCGGCGTTGGGTATCACTCATTTCCTCGGGTACGGCATACTGCGTCGGATGGCGAAGATGGGAGAGGTCGAAGGGAAGGTCCCCAGGTTGGCCAAAAGCAGTGTTCATCGACAGCAGTATCTGCCGATCTGGCAGAATTGCTCGTGCATAGCCAAACTCGATCATCACATTCGGATTGGGAAGTTGCTTCCCATTTGAAGTGCTTCCGACAAACGTGACATCCGCGACGAAGATGTCACATTCCCGGATCTTACGCAGAATCGTCTCGCTAACGTGAGGAGTGCCCGGTACATCGGCCGTATCCGAGTCAAGATACATCTCGATGCCGTAGGAATTCTTCAGGTTCTCGATGGCTGTCTCTAGCGCGTGGCGGACGAAATTCCGACACACCTTGCTGTCGCGATCACTCTGCCAAGAGTAGAATAAATGAATCGGTTTCATCCCACGACAATATCATCAGGTGCGCAGGGTAACAGATAAGAGATCCCCAAGAAGAAATTGATGAATAGAACACTCAAAGCGACGCGACTAGGCGAATCGCAGGGAGCGGTCGCCTTGAAGTGGTTTGAGCCCGGGGAGCCCATCCGGGACAGTAGTGACCTGACTGCGGGCAAAAAATCGGTCCGGCCGGTGGCGGCTCTTCGGTCTAACAGTGGCAGCAAGGGTGAAGAACCCGAGGCATTTTCGCCTTATCCGGACACAAACCAAACTGGGTCCCTTACAGTCTGACAGCGCGCACTCCAGTGATCTGATGAGTGACCCACGAGGTGACGAAAATACAACTGTTGATAAATTAGGCTTCGATGTGAATTCACGCTAGCGCCGGACTCCCGCATCAAGGCTTTTCGTATTAAATCACGAGATGTTTGCTATGGAAAAAGGACTCTGTTCCCTTTACGTTCCATAAGGAACCAAGGGGATTTCGATGGCAAAACCTTACGCGAACGAGCTCGAAAGGCTAGAAGAGACTTTTCACTGGGCATGCAGTGTCGACATCGACCCATTGAAGAGAGCGGTGAAGACGGCCAGCCTTTCGCCGTTGGCCGCTATCGGCTCCGGCGGATCGTTGACTGCAGCGCACGCCCTCGTGTGGCTGCATCAATCCTTTGGCGGCAAGCCCGCGGTTGTGAATACCCCGCTCGAGGCCGTCGACGCCATCCTTGACGCGAACGTCGCACAGTGGCTGCTGACGGCGGGCGGAAGCAATGTCGATATCAACGCTGCGGCAAAGTATCTGATTGAACGGGAGCATCGCCAGGTTGCTGTCATGTGCGGTCGACCGGGAAGTCCGGTCACCGAACTTTGTGATCGCCATCCATTTGTTGACTTGCTGATGTTCTCACCGCCGGCGGGCAAGGATGGCTTTCTGGCAACAAATTCACTGCTTGCGTTCACCGCGCTTCTTGCCCGGGCCTATCAGGGGATATTCGATCCCCGAGCGGATTGGACGGATGTCCAAGATCGCATTGCGCCGATGCTCAACGCGGATACCGAAACCGTCCAGCAATGGAGGGCCGACACAAACGGGCTGTGGGCGAGGTCGACAACGATTGTCCTGTACGGGCCGTCCACCAAAGTCGGTGCGATCGACATTGAATCGAAGTTCACTGAAGCAGCGTTAGGTGTCGCGCAGATCGCGGACTACCGAAATTTTGCCCACGGACGGCATCACTGGCTTGCCAAACGCGGCGAGGAGTCGTCCGTGCTCGCCCTTGTCGGCGACGAGGACGAGGCAATTGCTGACCGCACGCTCGCGTTGATACCACCTGGCGTGCCGACGGCTCGACTGAAGATTCCTGGTCGTGGGATCACGTCTCAAATTGGGTCGCTCCTTGCTGCGTTGCATGTCACGGGTTGGATAGGGTCCGCACGCGGGATCGATCCCGGGCAACCGGGTGTGCCGGATTTCGGGAGGAAGCTCTATCACCTGAGCCTTCCTGTCCGGCCGCGCCTAAGGCCGGCCAAGAACATGAGCACGAGAGCGATTTCCGCCATAGAGCGCAAGACCGGGGAAAGCGTCTTGCGTCTCGAACGACGCGGAACACTCACTCAATGGCAGGAGGCATATTCTCGATTTGCAGACCGGCTGGAGGCAACGGCATTCGGCGGAGTCATTCTGGATTACGATGGGACAGTTGTCGACACGCGCCATAGGTTCCAGCCAGCAAGGCCTGACATGGCGGCGGAACTGGTCCGGGTCGCAGAGAGCGACGCTGTTCTCGCGTTTGCGACCGGTCGTGGTGTTTCCGTCAGGAAAGATCTGCGGAAAGTGCTTCCAGAGCGGCTGTGGTCGCGAGTCGTCGTCGGCTATTATAATGGCTCGATGATAGCGTCACTTGATGATGACGCCTGGCCGGACGGTACCGATGAAGTCTGTCCCGAGCTTAAGGATCTCGCTGCGGCGCTTGCTGAAAGCGAAGAACTGGCAGGATCCGCCGATCAGACCAACAGACGATATCAGATCACGCTTGAGCCACGCCATTATATGGCGGAGAACAGGCTCTGGGACCTTACTCATCAGATCATCCTGAGGACGGGATGCAGGGACGCGATCGTCACGAGGTCCAGTCATTCCGTCGACATCGTCGCGACGGGCGTCACGAAGACAAATGTTGTACGGCACGTCCTCGACATGGCGTCAGATCGCGCTGTACTTGCGATCGGCGATCGTGGCCGTTGGCCGGGTAATGATTACGAGTTGCTGAACAATTTTCCAGGCCTGAGTGTGGATGAGGTGAGTGTCGATCCCGATACGTGCTGGAACTTCGCAGAGGCAGGACAACGGGGGATCGCAGTAACGCGGATGTATCTTGAGGCCCTAGAATCAAAGGGGGAGGGGCTTCGGTTTCGGAGAGGGGCTTTTGAATGAACGAGGACCTGGGGCTGAGGGTGCTCAGTGAAATCATGCAATGGAATGATGACGAGGCCAGGACAGAGTTCCGTTGGCTGCGGCTCATGGCCCGGTTAAAGTATGACGGATACCGGGATTTCCAGGCGGGGATGCGGTTTATCGAAAGCCTTGCAACCTGGTTGCAGCAATTCGGGACCGCGGAGCAACGCAGGACGGCATACGATTTTGTTCGCAAGGCACTCGTGTATATCGGGCCGAACGAAATGCAGAGGCTCGTAGAGCAGCTCTATCCAAAGGTCGTTCGCGACCGTCTCGTGCGCATGGTCGCCAAGGAGCGGGGGATTCCGCCCTATAGGGTCTATGCAGACGAGGATGCTCGCCGTGCGGTCGAACGGTTGCGACGGCAGACGCTTTTCATGGGATTGAGTGATGGAGCCCGGATCGACGGATTACGCCACAGCAACGTCGGTCTCCTCAACAATGAGCAGCTGGTCGTTTCAACGCAGCTCGATACCGAAAAGTGGCAGGACCTCGTTGGCCAGCTGGAGGATGCACTTGAGGACAAGCAGGCCAAATTCAGGCTCGTCTACCTCATCGATGATTTCATGGGAACCGGCACGTCGTTTCTTCGCTACAATGAACAGAAAGCAAAGTGGTCAGGCAAACTGACCAAGTTCAAGGAATCACTTGGGCTTGCGAGACAAGGACTGGGCGGCAAACAGATATTCGCTGACGACTGGGAGCTTTGCATCCATCACTATATCGGTTCGCATGCAGCGTCCACGATCATGGTAGAACGTGAAAAGGAGGCGCGGTCATCCCTCAGATCGGAAGGTTGGGCGTCAGCGGTTCACTTTTCTTTCGGGACGGTGTTGCCGGCTGACCTTCCGATTGACGCTCCAGGAAATGACTTTGGCGACTTCATAAAGCTGACGGACATTTTCTATGATCCAATCATCCGTACAAAGCATACAGACGTTGGAGGAAAGGCGCATCTTGGCCTCGGCTATGGCGGATGTGCGCTGCCTCTGATCTTGGATCACAACACGCCCAACAATTCCGTCGCCTTATTGTGGGCCGAGACCGAAGGTGGGGAGCGGGAGGACGGTCAGGTCGCACCTGCGATGAGTCCGCTTTTTCGTCGCCGCCAGAGACATGTATAGGTGAGACTTGGTTAATCCCTTCGAAAAGCGCGCCACAGAATATCTGCAGCAGGACGAGGCATTCCTCGCAGTCGTAACGCCGGAGCCGCTTGCGACCTTTTTCGAAAAGCCTGCAAAGTCTGGTAAGCTCTACGACCGTCTTGCGATGGTGATCGGCACGCCAGGAAGTGGCAAGACAACGCTTGCCCGTCTATTCAAGTATTCGACGTTGAGAGTTCTGCTTCGAAACCGCGGATTTGAGACCTACAAGAATCTCATTGACGCTCTGACGGCCTGTGCGGCTATCAAAGAGAGCCGGCCGGCGCTGATTGGATGTCGGATATCGCTCGAGAGCGAATATCGCGAGTTCTGGGAGTTTCCTTACCCCGACGCCTTGAAGGCATCTCTAACCGTCGCGCTTTTGCAGGCACGGGCTGTCCTTGGATGGCTGAGGGATGCAGAGGCGGCTGGAATCGCGCCCGAGGATATCGAGATTATCGCAAGACCCGATGCAGACGCAGCGCTTGAGGCCATCGGTGGAACAAGGGGGATTGATCTGCAGCGGAGAGCCCGCGAGATGGAATCCGCCATTTACGAGATTTCGGCCGCGCTCGTCCCGCCCGAGATCGACGAGGTCGAACAGAACATGGCAGCGACGGCCTACCGGCCGTTAGATGTCATCGATGCTTTCAAGTTGAGGGATGGAGGGGAGGTCGTTCAAACAATACCGCTCGTGGTCTTCGACGATGCCCACTACCTTCATCCCAACCAACTTCTGGCTCTGCAGCGCTGGTTGGCAAGACGCGAGCTGCGCGTGGCACGTTGGATATTGACCCGGCTCGACGCACTCAATCCATCCGATGTTCTCATCGAAGGGCAAAATGTCTTTGAGGAAGACGAGCCTGGCTTGAAACGTGCGAGGGAAATTACAGCCATCTGGATGCAGAGCAGCGAGGGCCGCGCTCATCAACGCCGTGCGTTCCGTAAGATGGCAAAGGATATGGCCGGCCGGTATTTGAGTCAGATGGAGGTCTTTAATCGCCGCAGCCTCAATTCGCTCGGTGATTTGCTTTCAACGCACGTAGACAGCCTTTCCCCCTCAAAGGCCGAAAAGCTCGAAAGTAAGGTCAACGCGATACAGCGGCGTTATAAGATAACGGCGGACAGGCGAGCGGGCCTTGAACGCGAAGTCATCGACTACCTGGAGAAGTCAGGAGAGCTGTCAGACGACCTGAAGCTCGCGATGCTGGCGATATTGCTGGAACGCTATGTCAACCGCACCCCCCAGCGGGGCCTGTTCGAAGACGAAGACGGTGGAGACGCAGAACCGTCGCGGCCTCTGTCAGCGGGTCCCGATATTGCCGATGGCGCGAAAATTCATCTGCTTCATCAGTTTGATCGACCCTACTTCTTCGGCATCGATACTCTCTGTGATGCGAGTTCGGAAAATGCCGAGCAATTCCTGCATCTGGCGGCGCGCCTCGTTGCCCAGTCGGAAACCCAGCTCATAAGATCGAAATCGCCGACACTGACGAGCCAGGTTCAGCATAACCTGCTTCAGAAGCGCGCCGAGGAAATGATCCGGGACTGGGACTTCCCCCTTCACCACTCTGTGCGACGGCTGTCGAAGGGTATTGCCGACCAATGCATCATCAAGAGCCTGGAAGGCAACGCGTCACTCAAGGGTGGGGCAAACGCTTTTGGAATTTTGCAGGAGGAGTTCGACCTCATTCCGAAATTGCAGCCTGATCTGGCGAAAGTGCTTCAGTTCGGCGTTGCCTATAATGCGTTTGTCCTGGTGCCAAACCACAACGCTAAGAACAAGGTCTGGTGCCTGGTCGAACTCTCCGGCCTCCTGCTCATCAAGAATGGCCTGACGCTGAAGAGGGGAGGCTTTCTTGAGCGACGGGTAGAGGATTTGGTGCGTCTGGCAGGCGAGGTGCAATGAATGGCACGCAATTGGCGTTGGGATCCGTGCGTGTCGCACGACGGAGGAGAAGCGGAAGCATTCGTCGCCGATTATTTCGCGTTGGGTGAACGAAAGACCCTCCTGATCGCGGGCGCCGGGTTCGACCCCCGCGCAACTCAAGTCGCTGACCGGCTCGTTGCGGCGGGTGCCGATGTCAGGGGCTTATTCGTACGGGAGCAACGTCCGAACCCTGTCCCGGAGCTGACGCGGCGCGCCGAGGCGAACATGGAAAGGCTGCGAGAGGGCGTGCCTGTCAGTGAAATAGTCGCCATCGATATTTTCGGTCCCGACGGCGCCGTAATCGGGGGCAGGAACGTGGCCATGGCGGCATCGCGCCAGGACATGAGCGACATCACGGATGTGATCGTCGATATCAGTGCCCTCTCCGTTGGGACAGCTTTCCCCCTGATCCGGTTTTTTGTAGAGCGGATTGATCGAGGCAAGGGGCCGCCCAACCTCCATCTTTTTGTGGCGCACGATCCTAATCTGGACTCTCAGATTTCCTCAGTTGCGAGCGACGCACCCGGATACGTCCACGGCTTCAAAGGGGGACTGACGTTGGATGCCGCTTCTAAGGCGGCCAAGCTTTGGCTTCCTCAGCTCGCGAAAGGCCGCCAGCAGGCCCTTTCTCGGGTACATGATTTCGTTGCACCCCATGACACCTGCCCAATCCTGCCTTTTCCCGCGCGCGATCCCCGCCTTGGTGACCACCTGGCTGAAGAATACATCGTCGAATTCGATAGTGCTTGGAAAGTGGATGCGCGCGATGTGGTCTACGCCGACGAACAGGATCCTTTGCATCTGTATCGGACCATCCTCGGGCTTGACGATCTTCGCAAGCCGGTATTCCGGGGCGCCGGCGGGTCGATCCTCATTCTCTCGCCGCTGGGTACGAAGGTAATGTCTCTCGGGGCGTTGATGGCCGCACTGGAAAGGGATTTACCGGTCGCTTACCTCGAGTCGATAGGATATGATTTCAAACCGTTGGTGGAGCTTGCATCATCGGCGCCGCATCTCATTCACGTCTGGCTTGAGGGTGATGTCTACCCACAGACCCGGCCCAGGCTGAAGAAAGGACTGATCCAATGACGCGTTCCATTGCTAGGCCGACGATTTTTGGAACGGGATTGGTTGCGCTTGACCTGGTTATCGGTGTTGACAGTGAAGCACCGGTGCATTCGTGGACCGGTGGGACATGCGGAAACGTTTTATCCATTATGGCCTATCTCGGTTGGGATGCTTACCCGATTGCCCGTATGAACGGAGACCCTGCCTCTGAACGGGTGCGCGTCGACATGGCAAGATGGGGCGTAAAGCTCGACTATACGGATTGTGCGCCCACAGGTCATACGCCGATCATTATCCAGCAGATTCGGCGAGCACGCGATGGATCTCCGACCCACCGCTTCCTGTGGACGTGCCCGCACTGCGGTCAACGTTTGCCGAGCTATCGGCCGGTGACACAGCACTCTGTGGAGCGGATCAGCCCGGCTCTTCAAGGAGCGTCGGTCTACTTTCTCGATCGCGTTTCTCGTGCCGCACTTACACTGGCCGCTGAGGCAAGCAGGGCAGGCGCTGTCGTGGTATTTGAACCATCAGGAAAATCTGATGAAAAGCTATTTGATGAGGCGTTACAAATCGCCCATGTGGTGAAGTATTCCGATCAAAGGTTAGCGGAGGCCGACGGAACGATGGCCGGCACGCGGCCGACATTGCTGGAAATTCAGACGCTCGGTTCACACGGACTCCGCTACAGACACTGCCTGAGTGGTAAGCCATCAGAATGGCACATCCTGCCAGCATTGCCGGCACCTGCTTTGGTAGATACCTGCGGTTCGGGCGATTGGTGTACCGCGGGGCTGCTGACGAGAGCCGCCTCGCGCGGGCTTGAAGGGCTACGCGGCTGCGGAGAGGGCGAACTCGTTGATGCCCTGCGATTTGGACAGGCGTTAGCTGCATGGAATTGCGGATTTGAAGGTGCGCGAGGCGGCATGTATGCTTTGGAAAAGCACGAGTTCCATCGCCAAATTGATGCGATTGCGAGCGGGAAGCCCGTCTTGCGCGTTGTCGAACGTCCGCAGATTTCGGAGGCATCAGTCGCATGTCCAGCATGCCCTTCGATCGCTTCGTGAGTGCGCGTAACCGCGAAGCCTTTGCAACAAAAGCCCGCACGCTGGGAAATGTTGTTCGGCGTTTTCGCCTCTTTCAATCGAGTAGACATCGAAGTGCATCATTGATTTCGTTGATGCGCTAAGAGCCTTACATTAAGTGCGAAAGCCTAGTCGCAATCAAATGCGGCGCTTGAGTCATTGAGCATGTTAAGCGAGAGTTTTGCGGTTAACTGCAACAAGAGGCAGCATCGATCGTGCGCCAGGCCGGCGTCATATCAGGTGCGCATCCCGCTGCCACCAATGTCGGTCTGGAAACAATTCCTGTTAATCGGCGCAGGCACTCTTGTTGTCCAGAGGAGCCGTGCGTGTCGTGAGGTGCTTTTGAATCACCGCGGACGCGTGCCGCCTCATCCGAATGTGGAACGGTCAGTGCTACGCTTCGCTTCAAGAACG
Source organism: Rhizobium cauense (assembly GCF_019511525.1). Classification (GTDB taxonomy): domain Bacteria; phylum Pseudomonadota; class Alphaproteobacteria; order Rhizobiales; family Rhizobiaceae; genus Rhizobium; species Rhizobium cauense. The sequence goes on from NZ_JAEUAT010000003.1 coordinate 234,879, forward strand.
TCCTGCAGTGTGGGTGCGGGCTTGTCAGCGTCGGTGATCCATGTCTGCGACCACAAAATCGACGTTTCGTATACGGAACTGCACTGCCACTCGCCATCTGCCTCGAACCAATGTTGTGCTTCCGGCAGCAGTTCGAACGGCACGGGATGGCAGGCGAAGGGGTTGTGAAAGACCTCAACTTCGGCGGTCCAGGGTTCGTACCGATGCGGCCAAAGATTGCGATATTCGTCGCTCGTTATATCGAGGCAAAAGGGGATGCCCTTCAGCGCGCTCGGTGCCCGATCAAAGAACTCTCCCATCCTGGTATAGCGGTATCCGGCTGGCGCACCCGCTGCGGTGATCGGAACGCGGTTGAGCTTGGAGATTGAGCAGGCGTTAGAAAAAATGACGGCTGAAAGCTCTGAATGTCGGTCGTTTGCAAATAGGCCGGCCGGGAATTGGGCGGGGCCAAGAAGCGTTTCAGCTGGCATCGGCACAGCTTGCAGCCGGCCGTCGATCTCGGCCACGGTCGCGCCAGATCCCTGGAGATAGCCGATCAAGCCTTCTCGGCTCCACATCATCGATCCAGACGCATGAAAATCGGCGACAGCTAGGATGAACGGTTTTCCGACGACATGGGGGAGCTGATCGTACCGTCTCGCGAGTTTGTTGCCGATTGTCTTTGCAAAGCGCAATGCGGCGCTGCCGAAGAAAATTTCTTCCCTGTCCGTCGGTATCTCCGCGAAAGGCGCATTGACGTGATTGTAGGGCACCAGCGCATTTGCCGTAACAGCCTCGACCCAGGCTTCGCCGCCGAGGCGGTTCTCGATGCGAAAATCGGGCGACTCGAACGGCTGCTCGACAAGCAGTCCTTGTTCTCGAAATGAGGCGAGGAGCTGAGCCTCCCAAATGCGGGTGTGAAAATTCGTCGTCTGGCAGTCGCTCACCCAGTTGCGATCAGGCCTCGGCAAGGCGAGGTAGAGTTGGTTCAGGGCCCATGCGGCGGGCTGACGCGCAGTGGTTGCCAGGAGTCGAAATGCATCGCTCGGCTCACGACCCTTGAGATCAAAGAGTGGCGGGTGTGCGACGACGCCCGACGGGACAGGTTCCGGCGGTATCCCCTGTGCGAGCGATGGCTTTAAGGCTTCGATTGCTGTGTCCATTGAACGGAAACCGCTCGCTCGCCCGGTGATCGTCCAGACGGAGTCCACGCGCCGGCGCATCACAATCGTGCCAAACTCTTTGGTGGCGGAGTTACGGGTGACAATCCCGCAGGTGAGACCATCCGACCCACCCCACGCTCCGACGGGTGGCTCGTCGCCAAAACCGTGGCCGCAGGGGAGCGACAAAGCGTAGAAATCGAACTCCCACTGCGGGATTTTTCGCATCACGTCGCCTTTGGCTGTCCCGGCCGGCTAGAGGGCTTGCTTCACGTAGTGCGGGAGATTGATGTTGGCTTTCAAAGCCGGGATGAAATCGGGATCGTCGACCGCCGTGATCGGCGACATGGGCAATGGTCTCAACACTGGCGCCGCTGTCTTCATGATGTCCTGCAATGTTGAAAATTGCTGATCATCCTCCAATTCGAAATCGATTGTGATGGCGTCTCGCTCGATCGCCTGAAATCCGATGATCGTGGGTGATGGAGCGGTTGCGGCGAGCTCAGGCAGGTGCGCCAGGCCGAACGTCAACTTGGCGATCGAAGTACCAAGTGAAAGCCCTGCCAGCGGATCGTCGCCGGCTTCGGTTAAATCGAGGACGTAGTCCTTCCCGCCGATGACGATACGTTCTTGTTCCTTGGCGTCGAAATCGAGGAAGCCAAGGCGACCGTGCCGAGGCCTTCCATTGATCAGCACAGCTAGCACGTCATTCTCTCGCGCGCCGATGAGCTGCGCGTACGCATCACCCGCGTCACCGTCGAGGATCAGGAGGTCCGCCTTCAGGCCGCGTTCAATGCTACCGACCTGACCCTGCCAGCCGAGCATTTTCGCGGGCGTTGATGTCACCATCCGTGAGAGCTCTTCCGGAGAGAACAGGCCTCCCAAATGGTCACTGAGGATGCGCGCAATCTTGAGCTCGCCCAAGAGGTTCTTGCTCCCGCTTGGCGACCAGTCGGAACCGAGTGCGATCGGCACGCCTGCGGCCTTGGCGGATGCGACGTCCGCGGTCTTGCCGTAAAGGAGGAGGTTGGAAAGCGGCGACCAAACCATGCCCGCGGCCGCGGCGATGCGTTGGTAGTCGGCAGCGTGGAGCCCCGTGCAGTGGATCGGAATCAGGTCTGGATCAATCGCCCACGTGTTGGGCGTGTATTCGAGATCAAGAAAACGTTGCCGCGCGTCCTGATCAGTCCCTTCACTGAGGTGGTAGAAGAAGGGCCGATCTTTCTGAAGGGCGGGGACGAGCTCTGTTGCGATCTCGGCGGCTGTGTAGTCCAGTGTTTGCCCGCCAGCGGTTGGGAAGGCAGGGTCGCGCGGTGCTTCAACATTGCGTGTAAGGCCCTGGTACCATTTCGCCCCGCCGCCCCGGCTCAGGCCCTGCGTTGTCGTCGTTCCGCCGAGGAGCGACCGGCACTCAACGAAGCGCGCGATGCTGCGGGGATAATCAGGGTCGGCATTTGCACCGATCACTTTCGAGGGTAGCGAGATCGAGATCTTGTAGTCGGGCTCGTGTTCGCGCCACTGATTACGGTTGGTGTAGGTCTTCGGGACCGTCCAAAGCGGCAGGAAATTGTAGCTCAGATGATTGTGGAGCTCGATCAGGCCCGGGAAGATCGTCCCGCGCGTATCGATCGGCGTAATGCCCGCGAAATCACTGGGAACATGAGCAGGGTCAGCGACGACGGCGGCGATACGGTCAGCCTCGATGCAGACGGCGCCATGGGCGTAGATCGTGCCCTTCCCATCCATCGTCACGATGCGGCCAACGAGAACCTGTCGATTACCGTGAACAGCTGCAATGAAATTTCCCATTTGAACTCCCCCAGAGATTGAATTCAAAATCTGCTACTCGTTTCTATCGTGCTGCATCGCCTGCGCGGCCTGCTGCTGTTCGCTCGCCAACGCCCGGTAGCGTTGGAGAAGCGTCTGGAATTCGTCCCAGACGTCAGTCTTTTCTTTGACCTTCATGATGAGCAGCGTCGCGATTGTGATGGAAATGCCTAGCTCTGTCATCGTGACCTGAAAATCGTTGTCATCCAGCTCCGGATGGATCGTCAGTGTTGCCAATCCCGTGTTGGGATTTTCGATATAGTGCCGGTTCAGGGCGGTGACACTCACGTGAGCCGCATCCCCTGACATATCGCGATAGCTGCGATAAAGCCGATCGAAGTCGCTACCCTTCAGGAGCGTGCCGAGTTGGATCGCCTTTGCACCCTGGAGCCCTAGACCGACAAATTCCTCAAGCTGCTGCCTGACGTCGTCAGTGCCGGGAAACGTTTTCGCGCCGAGATGAAGGCCAGCGCGCGAATGCCGGCTCTTGAAGTCGTCATCCTTCATTAGCGCCACGAAAGCGGGATTTCGGTCCAGCGCGATAAGGTACATAGTGGCTTCAAGGACGCCGCGAGAATGGATGCGAAAATCGAGCTGCCTGTCGTTCTCGAGTAGGAGCAAAGCACCCTCGAACAGTGTCAGCGCTCGGGCGTACAGCGCCATTTTGAGTGCTATCAGCTCCCGTTCCTCTTCTGAGGCAACGTCGACCGGATCTTCTGAAATGAAGCGTTTCGCAGCGTCGACGTAGTCGTTCATCCAGGCGAGCCATTGCGATGAGCGCGATCGCTGTTCGGTCACGGAATTCAGCTCCAAAAAATTTCGTATGGTCGGGTTCTTCTGTCGGAATTTCGCGGGAGCCCGGTGTCATCGTCAGGCGTATAGGAAAAGCAAAGAGTGTTGGGCTTTGTTTTGTTGCCGCCGAATTCGATGTTCACGTCGAGGTCCCGATTTTCATTGAGGTATTTCATGGTACATGAATGTCATGAGGGGTGATTGCAAGAAATACTCGCGGTATTCGCGGCGGCGGTGCGTGCACTTCTGCAGGATAAGGATCTTGCCTATGCCGATCCTGCAGAGCGCGCGCTTGTCGCTCGAATTAGGGATCTCCTGCATGGGGAGTATGCTGGCTGGTCGATCGATCTGGAATGGAATCGCCGCGAGGATGTGATCAAACGCCTTCGCTATGGCCTGAGCGATAATGAGTTGATTGGGAAGGACGCTATCGTCCCCGACCTGATTGTTCAAGAAATCGGTCAACAAGGACTTCGATGGGGACATCTGGAAGCTCAAAGGGATGACCGAACAGGCAGGAGCTTACGGGTATTTGGTTGGGCTTCATCTGGTGATCGACGTGAAGGCGGGGATCGCGCCGCGTTGCGACGTCTATGTCGACGCCGCGTTGGACGAAGAGTTGACGGAGTGGATGCGCGCTGAGCTGGGGGCAGCAGGTTGACTGCAGATCCTGTTGAAATCGTGAAACTGCTCGGCCGCTCTACTGGCCCGGACTTGACGGAGACATTATCGCGCATCGAAGGCGCGGTGCGAGGCGTTTCGGCCGTTGATTGCACGGGCTTCCTCGCAAATGCTGGGGCAGGACGTGAGGTGCTTGCGGCCGCGGCCGGTATGAAGCGGCTTGCCGGACAGATCAACGTCACAATCCACGCGCTCGGCATTCTCATGTGCTTGCCACATATTCTCGAGCCGGAGGCGCGTCGAATCTGTGTCTCTCGGGGCGGGAAATACGGGCCGCGATTTCGATCTGGAGGCGAATGTCCGCGTTGCCGAATTCAAGTTCATCCAGTGGGAGGCGGGCCCGAGACGATCCGCCAGAATGCGGTCTTCAAGGACTACCTGCTGCTTGCGGAGCATCCGACGGTGAAGCGTAAGCACCACGGCGCATGCGATCAGGTTCTTGCGAGGTGGTCGCGCCATGTCGAGCGTCTTGAGCAGAAACGCCAAGCTGCAGACGATGTTTACGGAGCGGTTCGGGGAGCGCTTCCGGACGGTCGGCGAATATTACACGGCTCACGCCAACGCGGTTCCGATCGATGATGTTTCGCCTTGGCTTTCGGAATTGGCGGAGGAGTTGATCGCGGAGCCGGATATGGAGGTAAGCGATTGAAGAGCAGCGCAGATGAGCGAAGGCGTTGGCCAACGGGAAAACATTGAAGGGCTGGGATGGAGAAAACTCTTTACATCATCGGAAACGGCTTCGATCTCCACCACGGAATTCCGTCATCCTATAAGGCGTTCGGAGAGTATCTCCGGCGGTCGGATGCCAAGACCTACGAGGTCGTCGAGAAATACTTCGCGATGGATGCGCAGTTCTGGGCCGAATTCGAGGATCGGTTGGCGTCCTTCGACAGCGATTCACTGATTGAGGACGCCTCCAACTTTCTGGTCGGATATGGTGCCGACGATTGGAGCGACGCATATCACCACGATTATCAGTACGAGATTCAGCAGGCGGTCGAGGCAATCTCGACGACACTGCGGATGCGCTTCGCCGAATGGATACGCCAGCTTCCTGTCCCATTCGCTGCTGAGTTTAGCGGCCAGCGCGTTCCGGTGGATCCCTCAGCGGTCTTCTTGAATTTCAATTACACGCCGTCGCTACAACGCCTGTACGGCGTACCCGACAGTAACGTTTTGCATATCCATGGAGCGGCCGCCAACCCAACGGAGACGTTGGTGCTGGGCCATGGATGGGAGCCCGATCCAAATCCGGATCCCTATCGTTTCGAGCAGGATCCAGAGGATGCGGATATGCGTGTCGTCGAAGGGCAGGGGATTGTCGACGACTACTTCAGGGACACGTTTAAGCCCACGGCCAAAGTCATCGAGAGGAACGCGGTCTTCTTCACCGGGCTGTCGGATGTCGATAGGATTGTTGTGATGGGGCATTCGGTGTCGGAGGTCGATCACCCCTACTTTGACGAGGTGATCGCGAGCATCGACGTCAATCGGGTCCGCTGGAAAGTCAGTTACTACGGCGATCTTGAGGGGCTGCGCCAGCGGATGGAGTCGCTGGGCGTGCCAGATCATCTGACTGAGTATGCTTTACTGAATGAGTTTTGAGCCATTTGAAGTGATCCGCGAGATCGGAGGGGAATAAGTTAGGTGATGACCCCTTTAATACAAAGGCTGTTTGAGCTTCTCAGAGCGGAAGGTTCTATTTGAGAAACGGGGACCCAACGGTGACGTATCCGACCGCGTCGAAACGGTGGTAGGGCAGTATCACCGTTCGCCTGGGATCGACCTGGGCTTTCATCGCGAAGGTTGCAATAGGGATGCCCTCGGAGTTCAAACCCAGTGGCAAGCAATTTCATCCGTCAACGTTAAGCAGGGAACAGGTCCGTCACGCGGGCGAAGGGCTGGCGCCGCTCCGAGTGATGGCGGACTTTTTTCCGCACGACCTCTCCAAGATCGAGCCGGCGGTTCAGGGCGTGGTAGATGTCGGCGCCATCCATCATGATCAAGCGGCGGGCGGTGAAAGCGTCAAAGCTCTCGCCGGAAAAGCTGCCGTACGAAACGTAGAGCCCTCGGGTCCAATCCGGGCGTTCTAGCAATTTTCCCTGGAAACTGTGAAGCATTGCGGCGTCAGCCGGCCGCGAATGCCACTTGGCTTCGACAAGGTAAGTGCTTCCTTCGTGCTGAAATGAACCGTCGATCTGTTCGCCTGCGGTACGAAACGACGCGTGTGCATCTAGGCCCCATACGTCGAACCAGCGCTTCAAGAAGCGTTCGAACGTGTATCCTCGCTGTTGGGGGGCTTCGTCCATCGCGGTTAGAGCAAGGAACTCCTGCTCCAGCGCAAGAAGGACGCCCTCACTCGGTCCTTTCGGTTCGGGTGCCGGCGGTGGCGGCGCAGGTGCGGCGTTGGGATCGGACGGAAGTGGCTTTCCGCCTAGCTTCTGCAGCATACTGCTAAGGCGCTGTCGTGCGTTGGGTACCGTTTCTTCTTCCCCACGATCAAGCATTCCGGTTTCGCGATATTCCCACAACGCAGTGAGCGTGCGAACTACGTCTGCGTTCGGCGAGATCTCAAGGAACGCACGGAAATGCTTCCCTTTGGAGGTGCCGTATATCGCATAGCGGTCGTGATAGATGTCGATCTTGAGATCGCGGTTGAAAAATGCCGCGAAACGGTCGTTGCTGAAGTCCAGGACATATCCGCCGTACATTCCGAAGATCTTGTCAATCAACGCCATGTCGGTAGTCGTTAGTTCCGCCATCGATTTGCTCGCGAAATTTCTTTTGCTAGCCAATTTGGCGCAACACCGGACCGGTATGCAATCACGGAAACGGGAATTCCGGGCTTTTCGTTTTGAACCACAATGTCTATTGCCCGCCTTCCGGCGATGCACCTTGCCGGAAGGCGAGCCGTGGCGACACTACTTCAAAGAACGCTGACGTTCTCGGCCTTCGACTTGCCGGTCTTGCGGTCCTGTCCCATGTCGTAGCTGACCTTCTGACCATCCTGAAGAGAGCCGCCGAAACCGACCGCTGAGATGTGAACGAATACGTCTGGGCCGCCATTGTCAGGAGTAATGAAGCCAAAGCCTTTGTCTTGAGCGAAGAATTTTACAGTGCCAGTTGCCATCTTGTCCTCGTTGGTTGCTGAGCGTCCCTCAACGCAATACCGGTCAACGATCGGTACGGCAAGGATCTCCATGGCGAGCAAATCCGCCGGTTCGGACGACTTTACGCTAAGTATTTGTATATCATATCAATCGGCTACCGAAATGACCGGCCGATAGTTCGTATCCCTTCAAGGCGCACGATGCGGAGTGGGTTCAATTTGAAAGCGGTCGCAAACAATGATGACTTGCTGAAATGTTGACCGTCCCACTGTGCATTGCGTCGCGATACAGACTACGGTAACGCGCGGGTGATTGGCCAAGCGCGCGGCGGAAGCTGGCAGCAAAAGCGCTGTCAGAAGCGTAGCCGAGCGACTGTGCAATCCGTGGCAGTGGCTCGTTGCCACGCCGCAGCCGGGCCGCCGCAAGCCGCATCCGCCAGCCCACGAGATAGTCTATCGGCGATGCTCCGACGGTGGTGCGAAATTTCTCGGCAAATCCGGAGCGGGACTGGCCAGCAAGAGACGCGAGTGCCTCAACCGTCCAGCGGTGCGACGGATCGGCGTGTATTGCCCGCAGTGCCGGCGCCAGGCGGGCATCCGCAAGGCCGGCGATCCAGCCGGGATGCTGCGATGTCTGGCGCGCCATGTAGGCACGCAGGACATGGATAAACACCAGCCGCAGCAGGTCGTTGCAGGCGATGCGAGCGCCCGGTGCTGCGCTGTTCCACTCCAGGTCCAAATGTTCGAGCAGCCAGCCAATCGGTCCGGCCTCCTCGCGGTCGACAACTACGACCGGCGGCAGGGCGTCGGTGAGGAGTGATCCGTCGACGGTGTCGAGGTTGACGCTGCCGCCGAGCAGCACGAAATCCCGGCCATCGCCCACAGAGACATCGAGATTGCCCCCGGCGAACACCTCTGCCGCCGCAACCGCCTTCACATTGGGATCGCTGCAAAGCGTAAACGCCTTGCCGCTGACCACAAGACAATCGCCCGATTCAATGCGCAACGGTGCCTCTCCCTCCGAGACCAGCCAGGCACCACCTTCGCGGATCGCGTTGAATTTGAGGTAGCCCGGTGGTGGAAAAGCAACAGACCACGAGCCTCCGGCGGCAAATCGCACAGAGAATAGCGCCCGCGCATCGATGGCGCTGAGCACGTCGGACAGGGGATCCTGGATGTTTTGGACGATCACGACAGAAATCTGGATCCTACAGGCTGGGGGCTCCGAAAGTCTATCCGATATAGGGAGCGGGCACCAGAGCCATAAATGAAGGAGTAACGACATGTCCGAACAGAAACCCATTAGATCTCGTTTCAACGCATCCAGCACGGCACGCGAGGTCACCGTAGGTGTCGATCTTTCCGGTAAGACGGCGATTGTCACCGGCGGCTATTCCGGTCTCGGCGTCGAGACGACGCGGGCACTCGCAGGTGCCGGCGCTCGTGTCATCGTACCAGCCCGCAATCGCGAAAAGGCCGAACGCACACTTGCCGGTATCGACAATGTTGTTATCGAAGCGATGGATCTTGCGGATCCCGCATCGGTTGCCGCCTTTGCTGGCAGGATCGTTGTGGCGGGCATGCCGATCTCAATCCTGGTCAACAGCGCCGGCATCATGGCGACGCCGCTTGCCAGGGATCAGGCTGGGCACGAGAGCCAGTTTGCCACCAATCATCTCGGCCATTTCCGACTGGTTGCAGGTCTGTGGCCGGCTCTTGTCAAGGCGGACGGCGCGCGGGTGATTTCGGTGTCGTCGCGCGGGCATCAAATCGGCCAGGTCGATTTCGACGATATCGATTTCAAGACGCGCCCCTATGACAAGTGGCAGGCCTATGGCCAGGCGAAGACGGCAAACGCTCTGTTCGCGCTGGAACTTGATCGCCGCGGAGCCGCGCTTGGCGTGCGGGCATTTTCGCTGCACCCCGGCGTCATCCTGACTGATCTCGCCCGCCATCTGAGCGAAGACGAGATCAATTCTTTCGATGTCTATGACGAGAATGGCAATCGCCGGGTGGATCCATCGCGCGATCTCAAGACGCCGGAACAAGGGGCAGCAACAAGCGTCTGGGCAGCAACGCGGCCCGAACTCGACGGTATCGGCGGTGTGTATTGCGAAGATTGCGAGGTAGCCCTGCCGCAGGCGGAGACGGATGGCACCAAAGGCGTGGCGCCATGGGCCATGGATCCACAGGCTGCTGGACGGCTCTGGCTGCTTTCGGAGCAGTTGACCGGCTTGTCAGTAGGTAATCGTTGAGGCTGAGCGCATATCGGCACACTAGCGCTTTGGCCCTTGATCTGGCTCCGCGGCGCATCACCGTCAACAACATCCAACCTGATCCAACGGACACTGACATGAACGCCGGCGCCATTGAGATGTTGTCTGACCGCAGCCCCTTGAAGCGCGTTGCCGACCCCAGGGAAATTACGGGAATGGTGTCCTATCTCACGGGTGCCGACACGTCCTTCATGACTGGATCGAGCCTGACAATCGACGGAGGCTGGACGCTATAAATTCAGCGCTCCAGGGGTAGGGCCGTTCACAGCGGCCCTGTCCACCACGCCGGCATCTTTCATCCTGCAAAAGTCTGCTGGGCAAAACTCACCGCCGGTCAATCTTTTGGCTTATCGCGGTACAGTTCGCGAGTTCCACTCAGTCCAAGAGCTCACGTATCCGGCATCACCCATGAAAATCGCCAAGAACGATCTTGCCGAACACTCCACCGGCTTCCATCCGGCGATGGGCATCCGATGTCGCTGAGAGCGGATACAGTGCCCCTACAACGGGCTGAAGTTCTTTGCCCATCATTGGCAGCACATCGTCCCTGAACCGGCGGATCATTGCTCTCTTCTCTGAGCGCGATCTGGATTTCATGACCGTGCCAAGCAATTGCAAGTGATTGTGAAGAACAGTCCCGAGCGGAATGATGGCGTTGTCATCCCGCCCCAACAGGCCCACTTGGACAAGCCGACCACCGGGAGCAAGACTACGAATGTTGCGAGCGAGGTAGGACCCGCCGACAAAGTCGATAATGAGATCGACCCCGCGAGACGCCGTCGCATCAACAACTTCCGCCTCAAAATCCACCCGCTTGTAATCAAAAACAGCATCGGCGCCAAGTGACAGCACGTTGTCGATATTGCTTGCCGAAGCAGTGGCCAGAACAGTGGCTCCGGCAGTCCTTGCAAGCTGGACGGCGGCCGATCCGATGCCGCCTGCTGCAGCATGAACGAGGACGGTGTCACCTTTTGCGACGTGTCCGAGATGGGCAAGAGCCTCCCAGCCTGTGACGAAGCTTTCCATGACTGCGGCAGCCTCCATGAAGGACAAGGCGGCCGGAATGACAACTGCCATTCCACTATCGACGCGCGCATACTGGGCATATGCGCCCCCACCAACAATGCCCATGACACGGTCTCCGACAGCAAAACCGCTAACGGTGTCTCCAATGGCCACGACTTCGCCAGCGACCTCCAGCCCGAGAATAGCGCTGTCCCCGTAGCTTTGCGAGCCATAGACGCCTTCGCGTTGAAGAAGGTCGGCGCGGTTGACGCCAGCCGCCATGACTTTGATCAGAAGATCGTCTGGGCGCAATTCGGGCATGGGTGCATCGGCGAGGCGCAGAACATCCGCGCCTCCGAAGTCATCGAAGATAATCGCCTTCATTTGGATATCTCCTTACTTGGAAAGGGCCCGGCGGGCGATGCTTGCAGCAAAGAGAGGGGTTTCACGACGGTTGTGGTCGCCGCCTGCGGCCTGACGGGCTGCTGCAGCATCTTCGAACTTGATGCTGTGCTCGCTGAGGAAAGCCATGAACACATCCGTCGGGTGGGCGGTAACCTTGTTGGTATAGCGGGTCCTGCCATCGTCGATCTTCTCAGCAATCAGTTCCCAAACGACATTGACCTGAGTCCGGCCATTGGCTGTGAACACATCGGAGATCGAGTTCATGCGGCAGTAGGCAGGCTCGGCGACCTCGGCCACATAATGCTGCACGACGAGGCCCGAGCCGATCTGCTCAACATTGATCGACATGCGACGACTGTCGTCGGTCCATGTGACGCCGGCTGCAATGTGATCAGGCGGGCAGCAGCGCAGGTATTCGGCTTCCGGCAGGGTGAAGAGCCAGTCGGCAATGTCGATCTTTTCGAACGGGACGTCGATCTCTGCGGAATAGGCGGACTGGGAGAGAATTGTGTCTAGGACCTTGACCATTGGAGTGTTCCTTCTGTTTGTTGGGCGACCGCCCGTTGATGAGAAGGAAGATGCTCCGGATGCCCGCAGATGATAACGAACTGAATGGTCGAAACGGTTTTGCGCTGTAGGCAAAGATGAGAGACCCACGGTTCGCTGAACATCTTGCTGTTTACGTCGACGTTGTCCGCACTGGGAGCTTCTCGGCGGCCTCTCGACGTAGGGCTGTCACGCCTTCGGCTGTCGTTCGACAGATCGATGCGCTCGAGCAGGATCTGGGCGTTACTCTTCTTGTTCGCTCGACACGGGCGTTGTCATTGACGGACGCGGGCCGTCATCTCTTTGAACGCGCCCAGCGCCTGCTCGATGACCTGGCCGATACCCATGCCGAGGTTGCCGCCTTCGACAGTGCGGTCAGCGGCACGCTGCGGATCGCCTGTTTCCCGACGTTCGGAAAACGCTATGTCATTCCTGTACTGGCATCGCTAGCGCAGGACCATCCGGGCCTGCATGTCGAGCTGGATCTTACCGAGCGGCTGGCTGATCCCGTGGCCGAACGGCTCGACCTTGTGGTGAGGATGGGGGAGCTTGCGGACAGCTCCCTGATTGCCACGAAGCTCGCTCCGCTTGACCGCATCCTCGTTGCAAGCCCTGGCTATGTCGAACTGCATGGCGAGCCGGAGGACGAGACTGCGCTCCGCCATCATCGCCTTCTTGACAAGCTCCATGGCAATGATCTGCTCGGATGGTCTGACATTCTCGGCTGCCCCGCCGGCGAAGCCTGCAAACAGGTGGCCTTCCGGTCCGATGATTTTGAAGCGCTCAATAGCGCCGCGATCTCCGGAATGGGAGTGGCCTTTTTGCCAAGCTGGGTTTCGGGGCCCTCCACGCAGGCAGGTGATCTCATCCGGCTGAAGCTCCGCGGCGAGCGATGGAACGAGCGATCGTCAGGCATCTATCTCCTGCGTGCCCTCCAGGTGCCGTCTGCAAAGGTCAGGGCGTTTACGGAAGCGCTCAAGGCCCATATCGGCACACCGCCGCGGTGGGGTTGAAGTGGAGCCTTTTCGTGTGACGGTTCGATTCTCATCAAGAGTTCGAATTCGACGGCTGCTTTCTCAGAAAGTCAAGAAACGCACGCATACCCGTACCGAGGTGGCGATGTCTCGGGTAGTACAGGCAGAGGCCAGGATAGGATGGCGTCCACTCCGCCAGCACCTGCCGGAGTCTTCCCTCGGCAAGAGCATCTGCCGCCATCCACGCCGTGACGTAGGCAAGCCCGCAGTCGTCCAGAGCCGCGGCCAGAAGAAGTCGGGACTGGTCGACCACAAGGTTGCCGGTCGTCGCCACGACCACGTGTTCGCCGCGACGCTGAAACTCCCACCGATAGATCGTCCCGCTCGCCATGCGAAGCTGGATGCACTGGTGCATGCCGAGATCCGATGGACTCCCTACCGTTGGCCCTCCGTCGAGATAGGCAGGCGACGCCACGACGATATGCTGCTGGTCCGGGCCGATCGGGATTGCGACCATCTCGCCGGGAACGAGTTCCGCTGCGCGGACTCCGCAGTCGAAGCCTCCCTCGGCGATGTCGACCAGTCGGCCCTCGGATTTGATCTCAAAGCGCACCGCAGGATGGAGCTTCATGAAGCGCGTCAACAGCGGCATCAGCACCTGCTCGGCGGCGTTGGCATCGCAGTTGATCCGTACAAGCCCGGACGGCGAAGCGGCCTGTTCGTGCAGTTCCTCGACCGCCAATCCGATTTCGCTGAGCGCCGGCATGAGCCGCTCCGCAAGTCTCCGCCCAGGCTCTGTCAGCGAGACGTTCCTCGTCGAACGGTGGAAGAGCTTCACTTTGAGACGTCTCTCCAGTCCGGCGACTGCGTGGCTCAACGCCGACGCCGTCTGGCCCAGAACTCGGGACGCAGCGCGAAAACCGCCGTGCTCGGCCACGGCAAGGAAGGCCGCTAGCTCGCCAGGAGGGAGCAAGCCGACTGTACGAATTAACTCATCATTGCGTGTAGTCTCAGTCATCTAGTTCACGAATGCCACGTGCTTACCTTCGGGACAAGTCGATTACTGAAGGAGTACGACCATGACTTTACCTAAACCTTTCGGATTTTCATCTACGGCCGCCAACGTCCTGGAAGGCGTCGAGCTTGCCGGCCTGAACGTCATCGTAACCGGAGGAGCAGCTGGCATCGGGCTGGAGACGAGCCGAGCTCTTGCCGCCGCAGGCGCGGCCGTGACCATTGCAGCTCGGCGTCCGGACGAGGCCGAGAAGGCAGTCGCTGAGCTGAAAAAGAGTATGCCCGGGGCTCAACTGCGCGTTCGGCGCCTCGACCTCGCGGATCTGTCTTCCGTGCAGGAATTCTCGGAGAACTGGAACGAGCCTTTGCACGTTCTCGTCAACAATGCGGGCGTCATGGCCATTCCGGAAATCCAGCGGACTGCGGAAGGACGGGAGATGCAGTTCGCGACGAACTATCTGGGGCATTTCGCACTCACGCTAGCGCTGCGACGGCATCTAGCCAAGGCAAATGGTGCCCGTGTCGTTTCCGTCGCCTCGACTGGCAACCTGTTCGCGCCCGTGTTCTGGGACGATCCGGACTTCCGCTTCATTCCATACGATCCGCTGCTTGCTTATGGGCAATCGAAGACAGCCTGCATCCTGCTGTCCGTTGGGATCACCAAGTACTGGGCCAGCGACGGGATAACGTCCAACGCGCTCAATCCCGGAGCGATTGCCACGGGGCTTCAGAAGCACACCGGAGGCCTGCGAACCCCCGAGCATTTGCGCAAGACAGTAGAGCAGGGGGCAGCCACGTCGGTGCTGCTGGCGGGTTCGCCGCTCGTCGAAGGCATTTCCGGTAGATATTTCGACGATTGCCAGGAGGCCTCGGTCGTTGACGAGCGGGGACCTGGGCCCTTCAAAGGCGTGGCGAGATACGCCGTTGCTGAGGACAACGCGGTCCGCCTCTGGGAGATCGCGACGCGGTTGCTGGGATTGCCTCTGTGAGCGGAACACCCTGTGGACCTGTCCGGACCGGCAGGGTGCTCGTCGAGCGATGACCGGACGCTGATCAGGCCTTGGCCGCCACCGGAAGCCGGAATGGTGCGCCCAAGCGGTTGAAGGCGTTCATCGCGGCGATCGTGATCGTCAGATCGACGAGATCCTTCGGTTCGAAGGCTGACGTGGCCGCGGCATAAGCCTCGTCCGAGGCGTGGGTCTGGCTGACGTTGGTCACCTCCTCGGCCCAGGCGAGAGCGGCCCGTTCCTGATCGTTGAACAGCTGGGGCACTTCGTCCCAGACCGGAACAAGCGTGATCTTATCGACGGACATCGTCTTGCGCAGATCGCGACTATGCATGTCGATGCAATGGGCGCAGCCGTTTATCTGCGACACGCGCAGGAAGACGAGATGAATCAGCTCTTCAGGCAGGTTCGTCTTCTTGGTGACGTAGTGATGGACGCCGAATAGCGCCTTGGCACCCTCGGGGGCGACTTCGGACCAGTTCATGCGGGTCATATCGTTTTCCTTTCTCGTGGACACGGTTCTCCGTTCGCCGGGTAAACCGTCGTTGCTTGTGCAGTAGTTGAGGGGTAGGTCTGGTAGCTAGCGCTACGGCTTGCGCGGCGTCGTCAAGGCGTCGTCATCGGTGTCGACGACGAAGACGGCGAGGAGCTTCGCCGGCTCGGTCTTGCTGGCGTTGGCGCTGACGTCGTGGTGGTCGCCCGGCAGCTCGGTAAAGTTCTGACCGGCGATGAAGGTCTTCGTCTCGCCACCGTTCACGGCGCTCAGGATCGCGCCTTCGAGAACCGTCGCATAGATCAAGGCGGATTTTGCATGCGTATGAGCGGAACTGTAGCCGCCGGGGCCGTACTCGACGAGCACGCCCTTAACGCTCTTGCCTGGAACGTCCGGGAGGGGATGCTCGTAAACCAGCGTCACCTTTGCGTCCTTCGTGTCGTACACAAGTCCAGGCTTGACGACGTCATGAGCGGAAGCTGTGGCCAGAGAGACCGCAAGTGCCGTAGCGGCATAGAAGATGGTCTTCATGATTCTTTCCCTCCTATGTTCTGAGCCACTCGGCGATCGTGATCGCGCCCTTGATGTAGTCTCCGCCGGGAACCAGTGAGCCGGCGACAACGGGAGCGCCGAAGTAGTCGACGGCCTCGTCGGCTTTGACCGGACGAGCGTCGCCCCTGGCATCGAGATAAGTCCCGATGAAAGATTCGAACGGTCCCCGTTCAGGTCCGGCAAGGTCGACGGTTCCGTTCTTCGGCTCGCCGAGCGCGGCTTCCACCAGAGCAGCGGCGACGTCGTCGGCCGCGATCGGCTGGAAGTCGATATCCGGCACTTTCACCGCGTCGTCCGCCGCATAAGCGCCGGCCAGGGTCTCGATGAACTCATAGAACTGCGTCGCGCGGACGATGGTGTACTCTTGGCCCGACGCCGCGACGGTCTCCTCCTGCGCCAGCTTGCCGGCCATGTAGGGATTGGCCGCGAGCTGATCGGCGTTGACAATAGAAAGGACGACGTGGTGGCGTACGCCCGCGGCCTTTTCTGCGCTCGTCAGGTTGCTGCTCGACGTTCCAAAGAAGTCGGTTATCACAGTCTTGTCGAACGACATCATGTTGGAAACGTCGATGACGGCGTCTGCGCCCGCAAGGGCTTCGGCCAGTCCTTCGCCCGTGTAGGCGTTGATGCCGTTGCGGGAGCTTGCGGCGACGGCTTGGTGGCCGGCGTCCCGCAGCAGTTTCACTGCCTTCGAGCCTATCAGGCCCGTGCCGCCGATGACGGCGACCTTCTTTAACGTACTCATTTCTGCTTTCTCCTATGACGAGGCGCGATTGCCCGTCTTGCGTTCGTGGAGTTCCAGGAAGGCGCATCCGCGGGCGGCGATCCCGCCGTCGTCATCTGCGCCGAGATCCGCCAGAAGGTCCGCGACGGACACCTTGGCGAGTTCTGCGCGATACGCTTTCTCGGCTTTCAGCATCGCGGCGTTGATCTGGCAGGGTTTTGTGAAATAGCGCTGCGGAAGAGGGTTCGGCCCTCGCTGGCGGATTTCGGCGCACCGGAAGGCGGGTGCCGGTCCTTCGACTGCGAGGACGATGTCGAGGAGGCTGATGTCCTTCGGCGCTTTCGCCAGCCGATAGCCACCCTTCGGTCCCGGCGTCGTCGCGACGATCCCGGCGCCGGACAGCGCCTGCAGGTGCTTCAGAAGATAGCTGGTCGAAACGCCGTGCAATTCCGCAAGGGCTGCCGCCGACAGCACGCCGTCTTCCGACAGGCCTGCCAGAAATGCCGTGCAGTGGATGGCCTGCTCAACGCCTTCGCTCAGTTTCATCTTGCATCTCCTAATCGTGGATATAAAATGTCTATGATTTGGTTGAGTATCAATCCCCGATCACGTGGCGCGCTTGAGATTCCGAATATCAGATCAGAAAACGGAGTTTCGCCGCCTTGTTACCCAGCCATAGTCAGGGCGCTCGCAGGAGCAGAACAACAACGAAGGACATCGAATGACCACCACGCTCGCACTCTCCTCGACGCCAGAAGGAATCGTCCCAGCTCTTCTCGCTCATCTGAACTCGCTCGATGTCGAGACCATGCTCGGCTTCTACGATCCCGAAGGATTGATTGTAGACGCCGCGGGCGTCGCTCACGTGGGCAAAGACGCAATTGGCAAGGAGCTTGCCAAGTACTTCAGCCTCGGCCTTCAGATGTCGATCACCCAGCGCCATCTGTTCGTCGCCGGCGACGTCGCCTCTCTCATCCTCGACTGGTCGTACATCGGTACCGCGAAGGATGGGACCGAGATCAACATGGTGGCCACTGCGACGGACATCGCCCGCCGCGGTTCGGACGGCCTGTGGCGTTACCTCATCGACAACCCGTTTGGCTCGATGCAGAGGAATGCAGCCTGATGGCGGAATCGGCGGACATCGGAAATGCAGCGACGGGACCGGTATTCCGCGGCGTCGTCACGACGGGCGTCTACTGCCGGACCAACTGCATCTCGCGTCCGCCTCGGCCGGAGAACATGCGACGGTTCGTCTGCGTGGCGGAGGCGGAGGCGGCCGGCTTCCGCCCTTGCCGGAGATGCCGCCCGAACGGCGAGGAGTTCGAGAAGAGAAACACGGCCTTGGTCGCGGAGGCCTGCAGGTTGATCGACGCTGGAAACAGCTCGCCTACGGTCGCGGCTCTCGCGCATGCCCTGGGGATCAGCGAGGGGCACTTCCATCGGATATTCCGCAAATGCACCGGAATGACTCCTCGCGCTTACAAACAGGAAAAGCGTGCTGCCCTTCTGCGCGACGGCCTGAAGCCAGGCAAGACGATCACGTCGACGTTCTACGATGCGGGATACGGTTCGAGTGGACGCTTCTATGCCGTTTCTAACAAAGCCCTCGGGATGGTCCCGACCGACTACAGGGCGGGGGGCCGCCGTGAGAGGATCAGGTTCGCCGTCGGCCAGACCTCGCTGGGCTCGATCCTCGTCGCGTCGAGCGACAAGGGCGTCGTCGCGATCCTGCTCGGCGACGACCCGGCCGCCCTTCTCGGCGACCTGCAGGAGCGGTTTTCGAAAGCCACACTCGTCGGAGGTGACGCCGACTACGAGCGGGTCGTCGCTCGGGTCGTCGGCATGGTGGAGGCGCCGCAGGTCGGACTCGACCTCCCGCTCGATCTGCGAGGGACCGCCTTTCAGCGCAGGGTCTGGCTCGCACTACGGGAAGTCCCGCCGGGCAGCACGGTAAGCTACGAGGAGCTGGCTCGCAGGATCGGGAGCAGGAAAGGAGGGAAGGCGGTGGCTAGCGCGTGCGCGACTAATCCACTGGCCGTAGCCATTCCCTGCCATCGTGTAACAAAGAGCGACGGATCCGCCTTCCGCTACACCTGGGGCATCGATCGCAAATGCGAGCTTCTGAGGCGAGAGGGAGTCGTGGCCGCAGACCAATCATCGCTGCTACCCAGTGCCCAGGAGACAGTCTGCCGGCGCCAGATCCTTGACGGAGAGCAAGCGACAACTGCGGGGGACTGTCTGACTACCCCTCTGTATCAGGCGAAAACCGCGGACGAGCAGCCGGACTTCCTTGTGTCGTGCAAGAGGCTATAAGCAGAAAAATGAGGGCAGAGATGCAGAACTGGCCATGGCTGCCGCTACGGTACTGGCATTGTCGTTTGGCATTTAACTGTAAGAATGCGCCCGTTTCGGCAGCTCATGGCACTTAATTGGGTCTTCCTCAATTTGCGTGGAGATCGGTCAATTTGATTGGCATCATCCGCGCCCTGAGCAGCTCTGGTCCCGCCCGGCCATACATTGCGCGCTTGATCGTCTTCAGTCGGTTGATCTGTCCTTCCGCCTGACCGTTGCTCCAGTGGAGGTCGATGGCGTTACAGACGGCGTCGATATCACGGCGAAGTACACGGGCAAAACGGGCTAGGAAGGCGAGACCAGAATGAATGGCATCGTCGATCCACTGGTCCAGTTTCGCTGAGGTTCGGCCACGAAATATGCCGCGAAATCGCATGGCGAAGCTGCGCAGAACAGTAAACGTCCGTGATCCCTGTTTGAGGGCATCGACTTTCCGCGCCTGATTGATGTTTAGCGCGCCGCGCGGCTTCATGCAAAGAGTAGCCGCGACAATGGGTGAGATCAAATGACCGGTTTGCGGATCGCGGACAGGCACATCGTCAGGTGCTTTGTCAGAGAGCCCAATCCGAGCCGGCGCAGCATCAACCTTATTCTCATCCGCTTCCGGCCTCTCGGCGCGGCGCCATGTTGCCAGGAGGCGTTCAAGATTAGAAAAGCTGCCGGTGTATCCTCGGCGCTTTATGTCATGAAACAAATGCCGACCACGGCGGTTGCCATCCATCCAACACTGTGTGAGGAACGCTTCGAAGTACAGAGGTGATGTCGGCTGTATCGCGCCCCTGCGTCGATCGGGTGGGGTTTCGAACGTCAGCCATTTCGTGATGCTGCGTCGGCCATATCCTGTGCGACGTGCAATGTCGGAGCAGGTCAGGCCTTCTTTGCTCAAGGCGTGCACAGTCTCGAACACATCCTTCCGGGACTGCCGATGCGCCCGGCGAAGTTGATTGCGCCAAGGCGTTTCAAGCGCCTGCTCTTGCAAAGCCCGATCGTCATGATCGGTTTCGATATCCTCGTTTGGTAGTAGCGCCCTGCCTGTAGCTCGACCGGAGAGGCTCATCTGTTCCTCGATAGCAAGACGAAGATTTTGGATGAGATGAAAGCGGTCCGCCACCTGAGACGCCTGGGGCGCACCTTCACGAGCGGCCTGCGCGTAAAGTCCGCATCGATCTCGGCTGACGACCTCAATGGAAGGGTGCCGCTTCAACCATCGTGCAACGCTTGCCACGCTCCGGTCTTCGAGAATGTCCATGACCTTTCGGCGTTCAAGATCAACGATGATCGTACCGTAGCGCCAAGATTTCCTCCAACTCCAGTCGTCGATCCCGATGATCCGTGCCGCGGGTTCGTCGTCGACCCGTGAAGCATTGCGCTTCAAGTGCCGAAGGATGGTGTCGTCGCTGATCGGCATCCCAAGCCGTCTCATCAATCGCTCTCCGGGCCGTCCGCCGGTGCTGTGCCCCAGCAGGCCTATTATTTCGGCGACCCTCGTTGTTCTGCGGCCGTAAGGAGAGGCAATCGCCGGGACATGGTCTGTGAATGTTTGTCGTCTGCACTGCCGATATGTGCAACGCCAACGGCTCAACTGAAGCCTTACCGTCACTTCCTTGCCTTGGACCGGCAGGTCCTGAAGATTGCGGTACGACCAGCCATGCCGACTTCTGCTTTGGTTTTGGCAATCTGGGCATGTGCCAGAGGATGGCCCACAAGCAGACACAACCCAATCACCGTCGTCGTTGGATACGACGCTCTGCACTTTAATGCCCGGACCGGGCGACCATTTGGATCTCGTTCGCATGCCCGCCCATAGCGCCATGCCCACTAACGATTTGTTAACCACAAAAATTGAGGAAGACCCGTGTACCAGCCGTTGCGCAGCAATGTGTGGGGAATGCCGCTTGCGGCGATCAACGCTTCGGTCTGGCGATGCTCCTCGGCCAGTTCGAGCGACGAGGTGTCGGCGTGCAGAACGCTGGTATAGGCGATCCGCGAAACACCGGCACGCTTTGCCGCCTCGATGACGTTGCGGTGCTGGGCGACACGTCCACCGACCGCGCTGGAAGAAATCAGCAGTAGGCGGTCGATACCTGCGAAGGGGAGGTCGAGCGTTTCGGGGCTATCGTAATCGCCCTGGCGGACGTCGACGCCCGCGGGAAAGGACGTGGCGGCTGGATCGCGGACCATCGCGAAGACAGCCTCCGGGTGCTCGCGGCGGGCAAGTTCGGCGATCGCCAGTTGGCCGCGCTGGCTGTTGGCGCCGGTGACGAGATAGCGGGGCATGGACATGACAATCTCCTGGTCGGGGTTGATCTGAACATTCGGGATGAGGCGTCAGGCGCTGGCGTCCCAATCCGGCGCGAAGGGCGGGCGGACGTAACGCTGGTCCTTCGGCAGGGCGGCGATGGCCGCGCGGTCGTCATCGTCGAGACGGATCGTGAGGGCGTCGAGATTGGCTTTCTGGCTTTCGCGACGCGCTGCCTTCGGGATCACGATGACGCCCTCCTGATCCAGTAGCCAGGCGATGGCCATCTGCGCGGCACTGGTGCCATGCTTGCGGCCGAGGCCGGCAAGCACCGGCTCGTTCGCAGCCCGTCCCTGGGCGAGTGGCGCATAGGCGGTCAATGGAATACCCCTGCCGCGCAGATAGGCCAGCATCGGCGCCTGCGACAGGAAGGGATGATATTCGAGCTGGACGCTTGCGATTGGGACGCCAATATCCTCGACCGCGCGGCGGATCATCGGCAGATTGAAGTTGCAAACGCCGATGGCACGCGTCAGGCCGCGCTCCTTCAGCGCGACAAGCGCCTCCAGCGTCGCCGCCATGTCCATGTCCCGCGATGGCCAGTGGATCATGTAGAGATCGACATGATCGAGCCGCAGCTTGCGCAAGCTGGTATCGAGGGCGCGGTAAAGCGCATCCGGGCCGAGCTGGTCGTGCCAAGCCTTTGTTGTGATGAACAATTTGTTCCGGTCGACGCCGGAGGCCGCCACGGCCGCGCCGACCGCAGCCTCGTTCTCATACATAGCGGCGGTGTCGATATGCCGATAGCCGAGTGCCATCGCGCTCTCGACCACAGGCTGGGCATCGGCGCCGGGCATGCGGAAGGTGCCGAAGCCAAGGCGCGGGATGGTGACGCCCTGTGTGATGATGCTGTCCATGATGATGTCCTTTCGCGAGTGCCGCGCCGGCGGCGTGCCGCCGGTGCCTGAAAGCATCGCTTGATCCGTGTTAGGCGGCCGTCCTGGCCTGGCTGGCGTTGACAAGCTCGGCGATGACGCTCTGCAGCGTCGTCGTGCTCTTCACGGCCGACCTGCCTTCATCGCGAAATGCGATCCAGCCCTCGTTGAAGCCGTCGAGCATGCGGATGCGAGGCAGCGGATTGCGCGCGCCCTGGTCGCGGAAAATTTGTTCCCAGTTCTCGCGCGGCACGATCTCGACCCGGACGGGACGATCCAGCGCCTCGGCGAAGGCCCGGGCGAGGTCGTTCGGCGAGACGCGGGCCGGGCCCTCCAGCTCGACGATCCGGGTTCCGCTCCAGTCCTCGCACAGCAGCTCGGCGGCGGTGCGGCCGACATCCTGTGTCGCGACCATTGGAAATGGCTTGTCAGCCGGTTGAAGGAAGCTGTGCAGCACGCCTTCGTCGCGCGCCGAGGGGACGTCCCACTGGGCATTCTCCATGAACCAGCCGGGCCGCAGGAAGGTGACCGGCTGGCCGATGCCACCAAGCGCCTGCTCCAGCAGCGTGCGCTGGGTAAGCAGGTTCTCGTGCGGCGCATCGGAGCCGATCGTCGACAGGCACACGACCTTGGCAGGACGCGCCTCGACCAGTGCCGCGCTCACGGCATCGATCACGCGCCTTGCTTCGGGAAAGCCCGGCTCCGGGTCGAACTCCGATGGCGGCAGGATGAAGACACCCTCGGCACCTTCGAAGGCTGACGCGAGACTATCCGCATCGTCCATCTCGGCGAAGGCGACATCGCAGCCGAGTGCTCTCCATTCCGCCGCCTTTGCGGCATCGCGCAGGATGGCGCGAACGGGGAGTTTGTCGGCGAGAAGGTTGCGGGCGAGCGCGCCGCCGACTTTGCCAGTGATTCCGGTGATTGCGTACATGATGGTTTCTCCAAAAGGATCGATGTTGAGTGCGCCTGTCAGGCGAGGCTGGCGTAGAGCTCTCGCTCGAACGCGCCGTAGAGGGCGACGACCCGCTCGTCGTAGAAGGGCAGGATCTGGGTGAAGAGCGCGCCGGCGACGTGCTTCACCGGGTCGAGCCAGAAGTAGCAGTTGAGCAGGCCAGCCCAGGAGACGCTGCCGGCGGAGCGTCCGTTCGGTCCTGCTTGCGTGTTGATGTCGAAGGACAGGCCCCATTTGTGCGGCTGGCCGGGGAACTGGTCGAAGCTGCGTGAGAACGACGGCTGCGCGGAGCGCATCTCGTGGACGTTCAGCTCGCCGATCTGGTTCTGCATCATCATGGCGACCGTTTCCGGCCGCAGGATGCGCACGCCATTAAGTGCGCCGCCGTTCAGCAGAGCCCGCAGGAAGGCCATGTAGTCGCGGGGGGTCGAGAAGGCGCCGCCGCCACCCATGAAGAACTCCGGCCTCTGTGGCATTCCGAACGGCGCCGGCTCCAGCCCGCCATCCGCACGCCGGCTGTGGAAGCTGGCGACGCGCCGCTTCTGCTGCGAGCCGATGAGGAAGCCCGAATCTTTCATGCCGAGCGGCGCGAAGATGTTCTCGCGAAAATAGACCTCGAGCGACTGGTCGGACACCGCCTCCACCAGCTTGCCCACCCAATCCATGCTGATGCCGTATTCCCAGCGTTCGCCCGGCTCGCATTCGAGCGGTGCGGTAAAGGCGGCGTTCTTGCAGGTCGCGATGTCGGGCATGCCCGTCACCTGCTCGTAATGGGTGAGCGCCTCGCTCCAGATCGAATAGGTGTAGCCGGACGTGTGCGTCAGCAGATGGCGCACCTTGATGGCGCGCTTGGCCGGGCGCAGGCGTGGCGTTCCGTCCGCGGCAAAACCTTCGAGGATCTGCGGCGACGCGAGCTCCGGCAGGTATTTCGCCGCGTCGTCGTCGAGACCGATACGGCCCTGCTCGATCAACTGCATGCAGGCGGTGGCAGTGAAAGCCTTGGTCATCGACAGCAGCCAGAACACGGTGTCGACGGTCATCGGCGCGCCTGTCGTCACGTTCGCCTTGCCGAAGGTCCCCTCCTAGACGATGCCATTCGCCGTGGCCGCCATCGCGACGACACCGGCGACATCGTGCCGGGAGACGCCGCCGCGCAAGGCAGCATCGATCGCTGCGGAATTACGCAACGAGGCAGCAGGTGCCGTCTCGGCCAAGGCGGGGCTGATCGCATCGAGAGCCAGAAAGGCCCCCAGCGTGCTTCCATGCTGAAGCATGGTTCTGCGTGTTATCTGATTCATGGCTCACTCCTTTCCGGCTCGGGGAGGACCGATAAGTTTTGCGGTTCGCCCCTGATGGTGTTGCGATGCCGATGTTCTACGTCGTGCCATGATGTGATTCACGCGCATTAATGTCAGTGCTATGATGACGCGTACTCACCGATGTTGTGGTGCCGGTAAAGGAAGATGGAATGGCGGCTTTCGACACGCGATTGCTGACCGGCGTTGGCGTTCTGGCCGCCGTGACGGAGGCCGGAAATTTCGCCCGCGCTGCGGAGATGCTCGGCCTGACGCCTTCGGGCGTCAGCCGGGCCGTCGCGCGTCTGGAGGCCCGAGTTGGCGTGCGGCTCTTCGATCGCAATCCCCGGGAAGTGAGCCTCACCGAGGAGGGACGACGGTTCCACGCGCAGGTGATGCCGCTTCTGGCCGGCCTCGACGAAGCGGCCGCCGAGGCTGCAGGTGCTGCAGCCATCGTGCGTGGCCGGCTGCGCGTATCGGTGGACCCATGGTTTGCCCGGATGGTGCTTGCGTCGAGTCTCCAGCAGTTTCTCGTCCGCTACCCCCTGCTGTCGGTAGATTTCTCCACCAGCAACTACCGGGAGGAGATGATGGCAGGCATTGATGTGGCGGTGCGCTTCGGTCCGCCCGATGAGTCATCCCTCATCGCGCGCAAGCTTCTTGAGACGCCGATCCTGACAGTTGCGGCGCCGGCCTATCTGGATCGGCACGGTACACCCCAATCGCCTCACGACCTCGTCCATCACGAGGCTCTTCAGTTCCGCGACCCGCAGACAGGCCTGCCCTTTCCCTGGGAGTTTCATCGCGACGGAGAAATCGTCGAGGTCAAGGTTTCAAGCCGACTGGTCCTGGACGATCCGTCGGTGGCGATATCCGCCTGTGTGGCGGGCCAGGGCATATTCCAGAGCCTCGCGATCGGCCTGGCCCCGTTCGTGGAGCGTGGGGAACTCGTACCGATCCTCACGGAATGGTCGGAGGAGCTTTATCCACTCTACGCTTATCATCCCTCGCGCCATTTGCCGCCGGCGAAGGTTCGGGCGTTTCTGGATTTCATTCAGGAAGTCGCCACGAACGAAGCCTCTCCATTTCGTCATTGAGGCGTAAAGCTGTTCCGTAGAAAGAAAGGTGGGCGAACTCGGCACGCGGCAGGCCAATGGCGCAATATTCCGACATAGCCCTCTATGACTGGCATTTGTCCTTCGACGTTGAGCTTTCAAACCCGGACCACACTTCCTCTGTCTTTGAAGGAGGGATTTAGAGGACTATGAAGTGGACGTAGTTCTCCGTTTCGTCGCTCTCGGCCCGCCGTAGAAGATTCGAACCTGTACTTCATGTTTCGAACGCACTGTGGATGTCTGCTTTATCAGCCTTGCTCTTCGGAACCGGACCGACAGCTTCCGGCCCCAAATCAGCTATTCCCGAGGGCAAGTAGTTGCCCGTCCATGGAAATTCGGCGCGAACTTATCGGCCAAACGACGGTGTCGGCGGTTCGAGTCCTTTCACGGCGAGGAAGCCCGTCCGGCACAGCGGCCGGCCCCATGCCAAATGTGGTCAGCGCTCAACGGCGGCACCCATGGCAGTCGTTGCCACATCTAATTTGTCATTGCTCGGTCTACGGAGGTCAAGAGTTTCGCCCAATTGTCCGCCCCTCAGTTGTAGTTTCTATTGTCACGAGCATCCCGGCCCATAGCGTTTTGCTAGTTCGGCCAGTATTTTATTCGCGATCTGTCATGTTCATTTCAAGGAATGGCTACTTTCCGGAGGGGCGGCGTGATCATGGAACTGGCTAGATGTCGAGGACTTGCGGTAGCAATCGCCCTTTTTGTCACGGGCACTGCGTTTGCCAGCGAAACGCCCACGCAAACTCAGCGCGTGCAGAAAGCGCTAGACGCCTGGCTCGCGGAACGCTCACCGGTCGAGGGTGTCACCGGCATCGCCGCCTATGTCAGCCTTGGCGCATCAGGTCCGAACATCGAAGCCTTTGCAGGCAAGACCGGAAGAGCCGATGACGACCCGCCGGTAGACCAGAATACCCTCTTTGCCATGGGTAGCACTTCGAAGTCCTTCGCTGCCGCAGTGATCCTGAAATTGGAAGCCCAAGGACTCCTCTCAATCGATGACACGGTTGGAAGGTGGTTGCCGCAATATCCCGCCTGGGGCAGCGTTAGCATCCGCCGCCTTCTCGATATGACCAGTGGCATCCCGAATTATTCTGAGACCGAATTCATCTCGCGTAGCTGGGTAGAGCAGCCGAAACGCGACTTAACCGCGGAAGAACTAATCGACGCGGCATATCCCAACGGCAGCAATAAACTGCCGGTGACTGAAGGCTACCACTACTCCAACACCAACTACATTCTCGCCGGCCTGATCGCAGCCAAGGTGACGGGCAGACCCTATCAGGAGCTTGTTCGTGAACTCGTTATCCAGCCGCACGGCCTCCACTCCACCTTCTACTCTCCGGGGACCTACCCACCGGAAGTGATCACCCGGTTGGCGCACGGCTATTTCGAAAACACCGCATGCGCCGAATACCAGCCGGCCGACTGCAAGGAAAGTTGGAACAAGCCGATGATTGGCCGCGACGTGCGTGAAGACAGCACCTCTTGGGCTCAGGCCGCGGGCGGCGCTATCTCCAACGCGCGCGATGTTACCCGCTGGATGCGCGCCGTGTTCGAGGGCCGTGTGGTTCCGCCGATGCAACAAGCCGAATGGATGTCGATGGTTTCGACCAAGACAGGTGAACCGATTACGGAGATCAGCGAGGAGCATCCTCAGGGCTTTGCCCTCGGCCTCGTGCAGGGCATGATTCCAGGCGGCCCGGCGTGGTTCTATCAGGGCATGACCTTGGGCTATCGCACTCTTTATGTGTGGTACGAGAAGGATGGCATTCTGATCACCGTGCAGACCAACAGCCAGCCGAACGACGAGGAAAATAAGCTTTCCGAGGCCGCCGAAGCAATCCATGCAGCGATCAAGACACCATAAACAATGGGTCTCGATCAGGTCGGGTGGCCCAATGGGCCCGAAGGGCGGTCGACGCATGCATCGAAGGTGAAGGAACTGGGCAATGACTGCTGCCGGCCCCAAATCAGTCGTTCCGTTAAAGTGACGTTCTTGGATCGCCTGACTATCATATCTTAGAATAACCGGGTCAGCCGTTCATATCCCAAGACCGGTGTGTTCTGTTTCGAGAGCAATAATCTAAGTCGATGTAGCCAACGTCGCGGAGTGCTCGCTCGCGCCTAATTTTTCTTCGTGCCTAAATATTACGCTTGACAGGAAGCTCTTCGATGTCATCGTAAAGCGGTTTAGTAAATCGCTTTACAATGGTCGGTCACACGCCCGGGCATGGAGACGTTATGGCGAGCAAGCGCGCTACAAGCCTGAAGGATGTTGCCGACGCCGCTGGCGTATCGGTGGCGACCGTGTCGCGGCTCCTGAACGGTTCGCTCCAGCTTCCCCCGGAAACTAAAGAACGTATTGACAAGGCGATCCGGGATCTTCGTTACGAGCCGAACCCGCATGCCCGTCGCCTGAGCCGCGGGCGATCGGATACGATCGGTCTCGTGGTGCCTGACATCGCCAATCCATTCTTCGCCACCCTTGTCGCCGCGGTCGAGCAGGAGGCGGACAAGCGCGGGCTCGCGCTATCGCTGCATGCAACGCTCAACCGTCCTGGCCGTGAAATCTCGTACGTGACGGCGCTTGCCCGCAATCATGTCGACGGTCTCATCTTCGTTACCAATCACCCTGACGAGGGTGAACTGGGTGCATTGATAAATCAGACTGGAAAGGTCATCATCGTCGACGAAGACGTGCCGAAAGCAATGGTGCCAAAGCTCTTCTGCGACAACGAGGAGGGTGGTTATCTCGCGGGCCGGCATCTTGCCGACCATGGCCATCAGCGCGTGGTCTATATCGGCGGCCCGCAGCAAATGATCAGCACGCGCCGTCGCTTCCGGGGGCTGGAGCGTGCGCTCATGGAGCGGGGGGAGCCGCTCCAGCTGACACGCCTCGAGGGCAGTTTCACGGTGGAGTACGGCCGGCAGGCGGCGCGCCGTTTTATCGACGAGGGCAAGCCGGCAACCGCCATTTTCGCCAGTTCCGACGAGATCGCAATCGGCCTGATCGAAGTGTTCCGCGCCGAGGGCGTCTCGATTCCCGGCGAGGTCTCTGTGATCGGCTTCGACGATGTGAGCCCCCTGCATCTTTTCGCACCGCCGCTGACCGCCATACGCCAGCCCGTCCGGGCGCTTGGCGAGCGGGCGCTGGCGCTGCTTCTTGAAACAAACTGGCAGGAGCCGGAGAGCTTGAGCTCCGAAGAACTGCTGCCGGTCGAAATCGTTGTGCGGAACTCCGTTGCACCGCCGTCGAAGCAATAAAAAAGCAACGAAGATGAACCTAACCAGAGGAACAAGACATGACTATTCTCACACGCAGGATGTTTACGACTGCACTCGCAAC
The DNA here is from genome assembly GCF_019511525.1 of Rhizobium cauense. GTDB lineage: Bacteria > Pseudomonadota > Alphaproteobacteria > Rhizobiales > Rhizobiaceae > Rhizobium > Rhizobium cauense. The sequence goes on from NZ_JAEUAT010000003.1 coordinate 263,669, forward strand.
AACGGTCTTTGCCGGCATCTCGTTCGGAAGTGCCATTGCCGCTGAAAAGACCTTCGCGCTTGTGCAGATCAACCAGCAGGCGCTGTTCTTCAACCAGATGAACGAAGGCGCGCAAAAGGCAGCCGACGCGGCCGGCGCCAAACTGGTGATATTTAACGCCAACAACGATCCAGCCGCGCAGAACAGTGCCATCGAAACCTATATCCAGCAGAAGGTCGACGGCCTCGCGGTCGTCGCTATCGACGTTAACGGCATCATGCCCGCCGTGCAGCAGGCCGCAGCCGCGGGCATTCCAGTAGTTGCCATCGATGCTATCCTCCCGGACGGCCCGCAGAAGGCGCAGATCGGCGTCGACAATGCGAAGGCCGGTGCCGACATGGGCAAATTCTTCCTCGACTACGTGAAGAGCAACATGGGCGGCAAGGTGAAGTATGGCGTTGTCGGCGCACTGAACTCGTTCATCCAGAATGTCCGCCAGGAAGGCTTCGAAAAGACCGTGAAGGATGCTGAAGGTGTCACCACGGCTGGCGTAGTCGACGGCCAGAACATCCAGGACAACGCGCTAGCCGCCGCAGAAAACCTGATCACTGGCAACCCTGACATGACCGCCGTCTACGCCACCGGCGAGCCGGCGCTGATGGGTGCCATCGCCGCCGTCGAAAGCCAGGGTAAGCAGTCGTCCGTTAAGGTCTTCGGCTGGGATCTGACGGCGCAGGCGATCGCCGGCCTTGATGCGGGCTATGTCACCGCCGTCATCCAGCAGGATCCATCTGCCATGGGTGCAGCCGCCGTCGATGCCCTGAAGAAGATCTCGGACGGCGGCAGCGTCGAGAAGACGATCTCGGTGCCGATCACCATCGTGACCAAGGAAAACGTCGAACCCTACAGGGCCGTTTTCAAATGATCTCTGACAGACAGCACCCAACCGCTGTCGCAGGACCCGGGGGCGGAGAAATCCTCCCCCGGCAGTCCGGCGAAGGCGGCGTTCGCCAGCCCCGAATTTCACTGAAGGGTATCCGCAAGAGTTTCGGTTCGCATCAGGCGTTGCGCGGTGTCGATCTAGACATCTATCCTGGCGAATGCCTGGGACTGGTCGGCGATAATGCGGCCGGCAAGTCGACGCTGACCAAGGTCATCTCCGGCACCTATATCCCCGATGACGGCACGATCGCCGTCGACGGAAGGGAGGTTCGCTTCAGCGGGCCGGCCGATGCCCGCGACCGCAATATCGAGATGGTGTTCCAGGATCTCAGCCTGTGCGACCATGTCGATGTGGTCGGCAATCTGTTTCTCGGCCGCGAACTGACCAAGGGGCCGTTCCTCGACCGAGCCCGCATGCTGACCGAGGCCCGCGCCATGCTTGACGCGCTCGAAATCCGCATCCCACGACTTGGTGCGAAAGTGGAGAAACTGTCGGGTGGCCAGCGGCAGGCGATCGCGATCGCTCGCGCCGCGTCCTTCAATCCGAAGGTGCTGATTATGGACGAGCCGACATCGGCACTTGCCGTGGCCGAAGTCGAAGCCGTGCTCAACCTGATCAACCGGGTCAAAGCAAAGGGGGTCTCAGTCATCCTGATCACCCATCGTCTGCAGGATCTTTTCCGCGTCTGCGACCGTATCGCTGTCATGTATGAAGGCACCAAGGTCGCCGAGCGCGACATCGCCAAGACCGACCTGCAGGACCTCGTACAGCTTATCGTCGGAGGGCAGAAGCATTGAACGCCTATACCGAACGCGCGGCCGGATCGCCGGTCGCCGACTTCCTTTCCGAACACGCGCAGGTGCTGTCGATCACCGTGTTCTTCCTCGCTTGCCTCGTCTTTTTCTCCGCCACCACGGACACGTTCCTGACGCTCGGCAATATCCTCAACGTCGTGCGCCAGGCGGCTCCCATCCTGGTTGTGGCGGTTGCTATGACGCTTGTCATCATCACCGGCGGCATCGATCTTTCCGTCGGTTCGCAGGTGGCGCTAGTCAATGCGGTGGCCGCTATCATCATGGCCATGGGCTATCCATGGCCGACTGTGGTCATCGGCATGATCGCCTTCGGTGCGCTGATGGGCATCGCCCAGGGCTGGTTCGTTGCCTACCAGGGCATCCCGGCATTCATTGTCACGCTTGCGGGCCTTTCCATTCTGCGTGGTTTCGCATTGTGGCTGACGCAGGGTTACTCGATCCCGATCAAGGACGCGCCCGGCTTCTTCTGGCTCGGCCGGGGAGAATTCCTCGGGCTTCCGGTCCCGGCGCTCATCGCCGTGCTTGTGGCGGTGATTGGCTACGCCATCATCGCCTACACGAAATACGGCCGGCAGGTCGTGGCCGTGGGTTCCAATCTCGAGGCAGCACGCCGCGTCGGCATGCCGGCAAAATGGATCGTCGCCTCGGTTTACATGGTCTCGGGGGTTGCCTGCGCACTGGCCGGACTTCTCATCGCCGCCCGCCTGGGCTCCGGCTCGTCCAACGCCGCCGTCGGCTTCGAACTGCAGGTCATCGCGGCCGTGGTTCTCGGCGGCACATCGCTGATGGGCGGACGCGGCAGCATTCTCGGCACGGTGCTCGGAACGCTTACCATCGCCGTCATCGGCAACGGTCTGATTTTGATGCACATCTCGCCGTTCTTCACGCAGATCGTGACGGGCGCCATCATCCTGGTGGCAATCTGGCTGAATACCAAGATCTTCACCACCAACTTCCGCTTCGGCGGAAAGAAGAAGTGAGGGCGGCATGAGCGAACTTTCAGAAGCGCATGTGCGTTCGGGCAAGGTGATGACGGTTGGGGGCGCAATCTCCGCTTCCGCCCTCGGTACCACGCTGATGCACGAGCATATCCTCAACGACTGCCGCTGCTGGTGGCATGCACCAAATACGCCGGAACGCCAGTATCTCGCCGACAGCTTTGTCTGCATCGAGATCCTGAGCGAACTGCACCAGGATCCTTTCGTCAACAAGCACAACATCACGCTTGACGACGAGCCACTTGCTATCACCGAGCTCAAGGATTTCGCGGCACATGGCGGCCACACGGTCGTCGAGCCGACCTGTCAGGGCATCGGCCGAGATCCCCGAGCGCTGAAGCGGATATCGCAGGCTTCCGGGCTCAATATCATCATGGGCGCCGGCTATTATCTTGGCTCGTCGCATCCGGCCAAGGTCGCGGGCATGACGATCGACCAGATCGCCGACGAGATCGTTCAGGAGGCGACCGTCGGTGTCGATGGCACCGACATCAAAGTCGGATTGATCGGCGAGATCGGCGTGTCCTCAGATTTCACCGATCAGGAAGAAAAGTCGCTGCGCGCGGCGGCGCGGGCGCAGGCGCGCACCGGCCTTCCGCTGATGGTTCATCTTCCCGGCTGGTACAGGCTCGGTCACAAGGTGCTTGATATCGCGGCGGACGAGGGGGCGGAGCTCGGCCACACCGTCCTCTGCCACATGAACCCGTCACATGACGATCTCGCCTACCAGGCTGAGCTCGCCGCGCGCGGCGCTTTCCTGGAATACGACATGATCGGCATGGATTTCTTCTACGCCGACCAGCAGGTGCAGTGCCCGAGCGACGAGGAAGCGGCGCGTGCCATCGTCAAGCTGGTGGAGCGGGGGCATATTGATCGCATCCTGCTCTCCCACGACGTCTTCCTGAAGATGATGCTGACGCGCTACGGCGGCAATGGCTATGCCTACATCCTCAAGCACTTTCTGCCGCGGCTGAAGCGCCACGGGCTGACCGATCAACAGCTTGATATTCTCATGCGCGACAATCCGAGATCGGTGTTCGAGGCCAAGGCCTGATCGCAGATCGATAATAGAAATGGAAAGACCATGACCAAGAAAGTCCTCCTCGTCGGCGAGAGCTGGGTCAGCTCCGCCACCCATTATAAAGGCTTCGACCAGTTCGGCAGCGTCACCTTCCATCTCGGCGCCGAGCCGCTGGTAAAGGCGCTCGAAGGCAGCGAGTACGAGCTGACCTACATGCCGGCCCATGAGGCAGTTGAAAAATTCCCCTTCGATATGGAGGGTCTCGACGCCTATGACGTGGTCATCCTGTCGGATATCGGCGCCAACTCGTTGCTGCTGCCGCCGGCCGTCTGGCTGCATTCCAAGACCGTGCCGAACCGGTTGAAGCTGATCAAGGCCTGGGTGGAAAAGGGTGGCGGCCTGTTGATGGTTGGCGGCTATTTCTCCTTCCAGGGCATCGACGGCAAGGCGCGCTGGCGCCGCACGGCGGTCGAGGATGTGCTCCCCGTCACCTGCCTGCCCTATGACGATCGTGTCGAGATTCCGGAAGGTACGGGTGCTGTCATCACCAAGGCGGACCACCCGACGGTTGCCGGCGTGGGCGGTGAATGGCCGCTGCTGCTTGGCGTTAACGAGGTGGAGGTGCGCGACCGCGCCGATGTCGAAGTTGTGGCCCGTCTGCCGGATGATCAGGGCGGCCATCCGCTGCTTGTCACCGGGACATTCGGCCAGGGGCGCAGCGCTGCCTGGACATCCGATATCGGTCCGCACTGGCTGTCGCCGGCCTTCTGCGAATGGGAAGGCTACGGCCGCCTTTGGAAGAACATCCTCGGCTGGTTGAGCGAAAAGCGCTGAGGCGTCAATGGTCCTTGGCGCGCCTCAGCGCGCCAGGATCGCCTGCAGTTCCTCGGTGGTCGGGAAGGCCGAGCGGGTGCCGCGACGGCTGACTGTCAGGGCGGAGGCGGAGGCGGCGTGGACGATGGCACGGGCGTCGAGCTCGACGCCGCGCAACGCGGCGGAAGCCAGCGCTACGGCCATGAAGGTGTCGCCGGCGCCTGTGGTGTCGATCGCCTTGGTGGCCACGGCCGGAATGTTGGCGATGGCCGCCCCCCGGCTTGCCAGCAGGGCGCCTTCGCCGCCGAGCGTCAGCACGACGTGGCGCACGCCCGATTGCAGCAGCTTTTCGGTCGCTGCCGTATCGGACGAACCTGTGAGGCTCTCCGCCTCACCCCGGTTCAGGAATGCGATGTCGACGAGCGGCCAGAAGTCGCCGAAATAGGGCCTGAGGGGCGAGGGGTTGAAGGCGGTAACGAGGCCGCGGCGGCGGGCTTCCTGGAGCAGGCCAAGCGTGGTTGCCTCGCTGAGATTGCCTTGCAGGACCATGAGGTCGCCTGAAGCGGCGGTGTCGAGCGCAGCGATGGCCTCTTGTGGCGTCAGCGAACCGGCTGAATCGGTGGTGGTGACGATGGCGTTTTCGCCATCGGGTGTGGTGAAGATGATGGAGAAATCGCTGGATCGGCCGGTAAGCGCAATCAGCTTGGCCTCGACCGGTTCCGGAGCAAGTTGATCGCGAATGGTCTGGGCGCGGAAATCCTCACCCACGGCCGCAACGAGGGTGGTGGGGAGGCCTGTTCGGGCCATGACCACGGCCTGGTTCGCACCCTTGCCTCCAAGGTCGCGCGTTTCTTCGCGACCAAGGATCGAAGCCCCGGCTTCCGGCATGGTCGAAACGGAGATGGTTTCGTCGACAGCGACGTTACCGATGACATGAGCACGAACATTGGCAGGCATGGCTGGCCTTCGAAAGGAAATGAAAATGCAGACGATCTCGGATAATAATTCAAGCGCCATAAGGCAAATATTCGGCACTGACAAGGCGCTGATCGGGATGATCCATTGCTCCCCCTTTCCCGGTGCCCCGCGCTACCGCGGCGCGACGGTGGACGCTATCTACGACGTGGCGATGCGCGATGCAGAGGCGTTGATCGAAGGCGGCTTGCATGGTCTGATCATCGAGAACCACGGCGACATCCCCTTCTCCAAGCCCGAGGATATCGGCCCCGAGACATCCGCCTTCATGTCCGTCGTCACGGATCGGATCGGACGGGCGACCGGTATCCCGATGGGGATTAACGTGCTCGCAAATGCCCCGATCCCGGCCTTCGCCATCGCCATGGCCGGCGGCGCCAAGTTCATCCGCGTCAACCAGTGGGCCAACGCCTATGTCGCCAACGAGGGCTTCATGGAAGGCCGCGCGGCCGAAGCTATGCGATACCGGTCGGCTCTGCGCGCCGAACACATCAAGATCTTCGCCGACAGCCATGTGAAGCATGGCGCCCACGCGATCACCGCCGACCGGACGATCGAGGAACTGACCCGCGACCTCGCCTTCTTCGACGCCGACGTGGTGATCGCCACCGGCCAGCGCACCGGCAATTCGGCAACCGTGGAGGAGATCGAGACGATCGGCGCAGCGACCCATCTGCCGCTGCTCGTTGGATCCGGCGTCACCAAGGACAACATCGTCGAGATCCTGAAGCGCACCAATGGTGTCATCGTCGCGTCCTCGCTGAAGGAGGGTGGTGTGTGGTGGAATCCGGTGGAACTTTCCCGCGTCAAAGCCTTCGTCGAAGCGGCGCGTCCGGGTCTGGAAGGCTGATATGAGCGAGACATTGTCCGAGCAGATCCTGCGTGAAAATGCTGCCGTCTTCGATGCGATGGTTAGCCATCGTTTCGTCACGGACATCAAGGCGAACCGGCTTTCGAAGGACGTCTTCGAGCGCTATCTCGTCTTCGAGGGCGCCTTCGTCGACACGGCAATTTCGATCTTCGCCTTTGCCGCCGCCAAGGCCGAGACGATCGCCCAGAAGCGCTGGCTGATCGGCGTTCTCGATGCACTGGCCAACCAGCAGATCGCCTATTTCGAAAAGACCTTTGCCGAGCGCGGCATCGATCCCGCAGCCTATAACACAGCGATCCCCGAAGTAGCCTTCTTCCGTGACGGCATGCTGACGATCTCCCGCGATGGTGGTTACCTCGATACGGTCGCGGCAATGTTTGCCGCCGAGTGGATGTACTGGACCTGGTCGAAGGAGGCTGCCCGTTACGCGATCAGCGATCCTCTGCTTAAGGAGTGGGTGGACCTGCACGCGCACGAGGACTTCGCCGCTCAGGCGCTGTGGCTGAAGGCCGAGCTGGATGCCGCCGGCGCAGCCATGAGCCCGGACGAACGCTCCCGCCTTAGCGGCATCTTCGGCCGCGCTCAGGCGCTCGAGATCGCGTTTCACGACGCTCCCTATCTCTGAGGTAAGACCATGCTCGATATCGACGGCGATCGTCTCAATGCCCGCCTCGAAGCTTTTGCCACCATCGGCGGAACGGCAAAGGGAGGCGTCAATCGCCAGGCGTTGACAGAAGGCGATCGCCGCGCACGGCGGCTTCTGGCCGAGCTTGCCTGGGCGAGGGGATTCATCGTCCTCCAGGACCCGATGGCTAACCTCTTTATCCGACGCAGGGGCCGGGTCGATACGCTCGCGCCTGTTGTCATCGGCAGTCATCTCGACAGCCAGCCGGCCGGCGGCCGGTTCGACGGCGCGCTCGGGACGCTTTCCGCTTTCGAGGTGCTGGAGAGCCTAGAAGACGCGGGCATCGAGACGGATCGTCCCGTGGTTGTCGTCTCGTGGACCAACGAGGAGGGGTGCCGCTTTGCGCCTGGCTGCATGGGATCGATGGCCTTTTCGGCAGGCGAGATCCCGATCGCCTGGCAAAGCAAGGCCGCTACCGATGGCGCCGGCTTTACCGAGGAACTCGCGCTAACGATTGCGAGCCTGCCGGAGGCCGAGATGTTGCCGCTCGGCTTTCCGGTTCACGCCTATATAGAAGTTCATATCGAGCAGGGGCCTTCGCTCGAGGCGAACGATATTCCCATTGGCGTGGTGAAGGGCATTCAGGGCACACGTTGGCTGGATGTGGCGCTTAAGGGCCAGACCGCCCATGCCGGCACCACCGGACTGTCCTACCGCCGTGATCCGCTGCGTGCGCTGACCGCTGCCCTTTCAGGCCTCTACGAGGCGGTGATGCCTGATGATCCGGACGCCCGTTTCACCGTCGGGCGGATTTCAGCCGAGCCTGGCTCGGTCAACGCGATCCCAGATCAGGTCCGCTGCACGGTCGATATGCGTCATCCCGAACCATCACGGCTGGACGAGATCGAACGGTTCGTAACATCGCGCATAGTGGAGGAAGCGAAGCGGCAAGGTTGCAAGGCCGAGATCGCCCGATCCTTTGATATGGCACCCTGCATTTTTTCCGACACGTTGCAGCAGACGGTCGAGCAGGCAGCAAGTGTGCGCAAGGTCAAAAGTATGCGGATGCTGTCAGGTGCCTTTCATGATGCACTGTTCGTCAACCGTGTCGCGCCGGCCGCGATGATCTTCGCTCCGTGCCGCGATGGGCTCAGTCACAATGAGGCTGAGTATGTCGAACCTGCGCATGCTGTCATCGGCTGTGATGTGCTGGCGCAGGCCACGCTCGCGATTGCCTGCGAGAGCGTAGATGGGCGCTCATGAATCTGGATTGAAATATTTTCAATTTGGCCAATTTGAAGTTATTTCTTCCACATATTGATCACCAAGGCGAGCTAACGGCAGAGAGTTCGACTGCAATGAGAATATCGTTTCCTTGACGCTTGCAACGTCCGGCCTGATTTGCGTGTGGCCACTCGTGCTCGCGCCATGAGCTAAGCAGACATAGGTGCCAAGCTATGGCGCCATCTGAAAATCGTATTTTTCCTTACTGGTATCAGTTTGCCATGATTTCCCCAGGTCCACAAACGTTCGACACTGGCGGAAGGCGCATCGATGGCGTTGCTGGAAATAACCGATCTGAACATCAAGGTGATCACGAGCGCCGGCGTGCTTCACGCGGTCCGTGGCGTTGACCTTGCCGTCGATGCAGGCGAAACCCTCTGCATCGTCGGTGAATCCGGCTGCGGGAAATCGCTGACGGCGCTATCGGTCACCGGACTGCTGCCGCCTGTAGCACGCTGTTCGGCCACGAGGCTGGCCTTCGAAGGTCGGGATATCCTGCGGCTGTCACGCCGCGAACTCGAAGATCTCAGGGGCAAGCGCATCGGCTTCATTTTCCAGGATCCGATGACTGGGCTCAACCCGACCATGACCATCGGACGCCAGCTGACCGAGGTGCACCTACGCCATATCGCGCGCGATCATGCGGCGGCGAATGCCGCCGCGATTTCCTTGCTGACGAGGGTCGGCATCGCCAATGCCGCCGATCGGCTGCGCCAGTATCCGCACGAGCTTTCGGGCGGCCTCCGCCAGCGGGTCATGATCGCTATGGTCCTGATGGCGCGGCCCCGCCTGATCATCGCCGACGAGCCGACCACGGCTCTCGATGTCACTGTCCAAGCGCAGGTGCTGGCGCTCCTCAAATCCCTGCAGCAGGAGCACGGCATCGGCCTCGTCTTCATCACCCATGATCTCGGCGTCGTCGCGGCGATCGCCGATCGCGTCGCCGTCATGTATGCGGGCGAGGTGGTCGAGACCGGCAAGGCGCGCGACCTGCTCACTAGTCCCCGACACCCCTATACCCGGGCGCTGCTCTCCTGCGTGCCCTCGACGACCCCTCCGCCGGCTGGCGTCTCGGTCGAACTCGGCACGATCCCCGGCCGGGTGCCGTTGCTGAGCGGCCAGATCGAAGGCTGCGCGTTTGCGCCTCGCTGCACTCTGGTTCAGGACAGATGTCGCACACAAACGGTGCCGGCGCGGTCTCGAGGCGATGCCGAAATCTGCCGTTGTCTTCTCGCACCGGAAAAAATGGAGCTTTTCCATGCGTGACGGGTCGCCCTTTCCCCGCGTTGCCCTAGAGGCGCGCGCCGTCAGCCACAGCTATCCCGGCCGTCAAGCTTTCAAGGCTCTGAACGATGTGTCCATCGCCCTGCGCGAGGGTGAGACGCTAGCCATTGTCGGCGAATCCGGCTCGGGCAAGTCTACGCTTTCGCGCATCCTACTCGGGCTTGCCTCTCCAAGCGAGGGACAGGTTCTCTGCTTCGGCAAGGACATCGGCAGCCTGTCGCGCCGAGAGCGCGCAGCCCATGTGCAGCCGGTGTTCCAGGATCCCTATTCTTCGCTCAATCCGCGCCACACGCTGGCAGAGATCGTGGCGGCTCCGTTGCTTGCGCGTGGCGAGCAGCGGGCGTGTGCGCTTCGCCGGGCGACCGGGCTTTTAGAAGAGGTGGGGCTGGGCCCTGCCTATGCGCAGCGCCGCCCCGCGGCCCTTTCTGGCGGCCAGCGCCAGCGCGCGGCGATCGCCCGTGCCCTGATTGCCGATCCCGAAATCCTGGTCTGCGACGAGCCGACGTCGGCCCTCGACGTCTCTGTCCAGGCGCAGATCCTTAATCTTCTGCAGGAACAGAGACGAGAGCGAAAACTGTCTGTCCTGCTCATCACCCACAATATCGGTGTGGTCGCCCATATGGCGGATCGCGTGGCGGTGATGCGTCATGGCGAAATCGTCGAGACCGGCGGTGTCCGCGACGTGCTTCTAAAGCCGCGGCAGGATTACACCCGGCTTCTGATTTCCTCGGTACCCGATTTGCGCGGCGGGCCAATCAAGCCACTCGCAACCGCGCCGTAATGCCTGAATGTTTCTCATTGACCGGAGTTCATGATGCCTAGACTGATTTCCGCTACTATCGCCCTATCGCTCGTGACGGCTTCGACACTTTCAGCGCCGCCAGCATTTGCCGGAAAGGCCGATGACACGCTGGTTGCGACCTTTGCAGCGCAACTGCCGAGCCTCGACCGTTTCTACGCACCGGGGCGAGAGGGTTTCCTGCTCGGCCTCCTGATCTACGATACCCTGATCTACCGCGACACCCAGACTTTCGAACTGAAGCCGCTCTTGGCGACCGACTGGAAATGGATCGACGAGAAAACGCTCGAACTGCACCTGCGCAAGGGCGTGATGTTCCACAACGGCGACTCCTTCACCGCCAGGGATGTGGCCTACACCTTCAATTTCGCGGCCGATCCGAAGAACAAGGTGTTCGACCGGATCACCTCCGCCTGGGTCGAGAAGGTGGAGGTCGTCGACGATTACACTGTGAGGTTCCACGCCAGCAAAGTGACGCCGCTTGCCCTGCAATACATCGTCCAGGTGCCGATGATGCCGGCCGGTCATCGTGACAAGGTCGGGTTACAGGCCTTTTCCGAGCAGCCCATCGGGACCGGCCCCTATAAGGTCGTCGGCAAGCAGGGCTCGGACATCGTCTTCGAGCGCTTCGATAATTATTTCGATGGCGGGCCGAAGTCCAAGCCCGCGATCAAGACGCTCGTCTACCGCACAATTCCTGACGTGAATACACAGGTTGCCGAGCTAGCGCGCGGTGGTGTCGACTGGGCCTGGTACATACCGACCGATCAGGCCGAGCGCCTCGCCGCCATCCCGACGGTGACGGCGGTCAATGCGCCAACCTTTCGCATTGGGTTCCTCACCATGGATGCGGCCGGCCTTGCGATGCCGGATGGACCGCTGAGGGACGTGCGAGTCCGTCAGGCAATCAACTACGCCATCGATCGGCAAGCTATCGCAAGGACACTTGTCGGCGGTTCGGCCGAGGCGATCCGCACCGCCTGCAACCCCATCCAGTTCGGCTGCGAGCAGGATGTGAAAAATTATGCCTACGATCCCCAAAAGGCGAAGCAACTACTGGCCGAAGTCGGCCATGGCGATGGCTTCGATATCGATATCTACGGCTTCCGCTCGCGTCCGGTGGCCGAGGCGATCGTCGGTTATCTCGGCGCGGTCGGCATCCGCGCCAATCTGGTCTGGCAGCAATATTCGGCCGTCGTGCAGCAGCGGCGCGACCGCAAGGCAGCGCTTGTCATCGACGATTTTGGTTCGTCTGGGATCGCAGATGCGGGGGCGCCGACGAAGTTCTATTTCAACGGCGCCCCCGACGACCAGTCGCGGGATGCCGAGGTAGATGCGGCGCTGGAAAAGGCCGGCAGCACCAATGATGGGGACAGCCGCAAGCAGGCTTTCTCGGTGGCGTTCAAGCGCATTGCCGACCAGGCCTATTGGGCACCGCTCTTCACCATGCCGATCAACTACGTAATGTCCTCGGAGCTCGAGGGGCCGGTGCCGAAAGACGAGAACGTCGAGTTCTGGAAATACCATTGGAAGTGACCGCAGGTTTCGCCCGGGACGTTGGGAGGCAGGCATGAAAAGCTTTTTGATCCGCCGTGCGCTGATGGCGCTGATGGTGCTTCTCACCATTTCGTTCGTCAGCTTCGTCATGCTCAAGGTGTCGGGCGACCTTGCAATTTCACTCGCGGGCGAAAATGCCGGCGCCGATTATGTGGAATTCCTGCGCAAGACCTATGGCTGGGACAGGCCGCTCCATATCCAATATGCCGACTGGCTGTGGAATGCGCTGCACGGCAATCTCGGAGCGTCGTTCTACTACGGCAAGCAGGTGATGGCGTTGGTAGCCGAGCGCATGCCGGTGACCCTGAAGCTCGGTGGGCTGGCGACGGCGCTTTCGACTGTCGTTGCCATTCCACTGGGCATGGCGGCCGGCATTCGTCCCGGCTCGTTCGTCGACCGGGTTGTGTTGTTGATCGCGCTGCTCGGAGGCGCGACGCCGATCTTCTGGACCAGTTTCCTGCTGATCCTGCTATTCGGGCTCAATCTGCGCTGGCTGCCGATCACCGGCGGCACCGACCTCCAGCATCTCGCCATGCCGGCGCTGGCGCTCAGCTTTTACTCGATGCCGGCGATCATCCGCATCGTGCGCTCGGGCATGGTCGATGTCTTGGCGTCGGACTATATCCGGACGGCACGCGCCAAGGGGTTGCGGCTGCCGGCGATCTACTTCCGACATGCGCTGCGCAATACCCTCGTGCCTGTTGTCGCCGTCGCCTCGGTCCAGTTCGGTTTCCTGCTCGGCGGCTCCGTCGTCGTGGAGAACATCTTTGCCATCAACGGCATCGGCTATCTTACCTGGGAGGCGATCAACCAGAACGACTACCCGGTCGTGCAGGCCTCCGTTCTCACGGTATCCACGGCCTATGTGGTGCTGACGCTTTTCGCAGACCTCGTCAACCGCGCAATCGATCCGCGCATCCGGCTGGAGTAGTTTCATGTCGACATCCACCTCTCATGTGGCAGAGCCGAGCCTTTCCCGCTTTCGGTTGCCCGTTGCCGTGCCAGGGTTCTGGGTGGGGGGCACGGTCCTTGTCCTGACGGTGCTGGTCGCCATCTTCGCGCCGCTGATTTCCCCGCACTCGCCCTATGACCAGTCGCTTGCCGACCGCCTGGTCAAGCCGGTCTTCATCGACGGCAGCTGGGAACATATTCTCGGCACCGACCATCTTGGCCGCGACGTCTTGAGCCGGCTCATCTATGGCAGCCGCATGTCGCTTGCCGTCGGCTTCGGCACCATCCTGATTTCAGCCGTGCTCGGCATTGGGTTGGGCTTGACCGCCGGTTTTCGCGCCGGCCGGACGGATGCCTTCGTAGTGTTCCTGCTGACCGTCCGTCTCAGCCTGCCGATCATGCTCGCCGCCATTTCGCTCGTCGGTCTGTTCGGCAATTCGCTGGGGCTGATGATGCTGATCCTCGCCTTCTTTCTGTGGGATCAGTTCCTTGTGGTGTCGCGGGCCCTGGCGATGCGGCTGAAGAATGCGGAATTCGTTTTGGCCGCGAGGGCAGCGGGCTTTTCGGATCTGCACATCATGCTGCGGGAGGTGCTGCCCAACATGCTTGGGCCGCTCGTCATCGTCGCGACCCTTGAGATGGCCCATGCGATCATGCTGGAATCAGCGCTGTCCTTCCTTGGGCTAGGTATTCGCCCGCCGGCCGCTTCCTGGGGCCTCATGATCGCAGAAGCAAAGGACTTCGTCTATTTCGAAGCCTGGTTGGTCAATATTCCGGGCTTCGCCATTTTTGCACTGGTGGCCGGTATCACCCTTTTTGGCGAGGGCCTGCGCACGATGTTCGAAAACGCAGGCGGGCGCTAGCTTGGAATGCGCGAGGTCAGGCCGTATTGGCCGATGATCTCGGCAAAGGTGCGCAGTTCTGCCCTGAGGTGTTTCAGGAATAGCCGGCCGATGGGCGACAGACCTGGATGGTTGTGAAAGATGGCCACGAGAGAGCGCTTGATCAGCGGCCGGAACGGACGGGCCGCCACCTCGCTGCCCTCCAGATGCTGGAGAACGTAGGGGAGGGTGATCGCCACCCCCATGCCCTGGCGCACCATGTCCGACGCGATGGTGGAAAGATTGGTAGTGATGAAGCGGGTATCGTCAAGCGGCCGGTCGAAGGCGAGGCGCACGTCGAATTCCTGCCGCACTTGCAGCCCCAATGTGATGATGGTCTCCTCCAGGAGATCGTCGGCCGTGACGACGTCTTTGGCCGCGAGCGCGTGGCCGGGCGGCAGAAGACAGGCCATCTCTGTCGTCATCAGCGGATGCTGAATCAAGTCTGGAACCTCGATCGGCAGGAAGGTGAGCCCGAGATCAACCGACCGATCCTGCACGCGCTGGATGACTTCTCGACTAGAATAGCTCTCGATGACGATTCGCACGTCGGGCTTTTCTTTCCGAACGCGCTCGATCGCATGGGGCACAAGTGCGGCCGTAAGAGGCAGCACCGTGCAGACGGAAAGCTGGTTGCGCTGTTCGCCGCGTAGCCGGGCTGCGCGGTCGGACAGCAGCTGAATGTTGTCGAGCACGCCGTCCATGGAGCTCAGCAACTCTTCCGCAGCGGAGGTGAGCCTCATACCCGTTTTCGAACGGATCAGCAGGCTGACACCGAGCTGCATCTCCAGATCCTTCAGTGCTTGGCTGACGGAGGGCTGGGTAATTCGCAGGATCCGAGCGGTCTCAGTGACGTTCAGGACGCGTGAGAACAGCCTGAAGATTTCAAGGTGCCGGACACTGGGTCGCATAGTAGGCCTCGCGTCATTTTCTAAAGGTTTTTGTTCGGGCCTGCCTGCCGAAGTGGGGTTACCTTAATCATTAGTAGCCGGCTCCATCAATCGCCAAATGTAACGTGGCGCGCGCCGGCAAGGTGCGGCGTCATGCCGCTTGTGCGGCCTGCACTGAAATCCCGGCCCTTTCCGGCGACCTATAGGCAATCGGCTATATGCGGATAAAGGAATCCACTTAGACAGGACGGCCGCTTCTTGGAAATCCTCTTGCCGTGCTTCCCGTCTGCCGCGCGCGATGGGTGGACCATATGAGAGGATGGATCATGGATTTCGGATTAAACGATAAGACCGCACTGGTGCTCGGCGCCGGCGGCGGCCTTGGTGGCGCGATCGCCCATTCGCTGGCGCGGGAAGGTGCGCGCGTTGCGGTAGCGGATATTTCGCTCGAGGCAGCCGAAGCGACGGTTTCACGAATCGCTGGCGAAGGCGGCCGCGCGATTGCCTTGCAATGGGACCTCGCAAACCTCGATGCGATCTCCCCAAACATTGCCCGCATCGAGGACGAGCTTGGCCCGGTCGACGTTCTCATTAACAACACCGGAGGCCCACCGCCGACCCCGGCCGAAGGACAGAAGGCCGAACTCTGGCTCGCCAACTTCCAGTCCATGGTGCTTTCTGTCATCAAGATCACCGACAGCGTGCTGCCGGGCATGAAGGAGCGCGGCTGGGGCCGCATCGTCACCTCCACCTCCTCGGGCGTGATCGCGCCAATCCCCAATCTCGCGGTCTCCAACGCGCTGCGCATGAGCCTCGTCGGCTGGTCGAAATCGCTGGCTGCGGAAGTCGGCCGCTTCGGCATCACCGCCAATATCGTGCTGCCCGGCCGCATCGCCACCCAGCGCATCACCTTCCTCGATGAACAGAAGGCTGCCCGTGAGGGGCGCAGCGTCGATCAGGTCGCCGCAGCCTCTGTCGCTTCCATTCCGGTCGGACGTTATGGCGAGCCGAGCGAATATGGCGATGTCGTCGCGTTCCTTGCATCGACCCGCGCGTCCTATCTCACCGGCTCGGTCATCCGCATCGACGGCGGCATGATCGTGAGCGTGTGACGCGATGAAAGTCGACTGGAACAACTTGCCGCCTGCGGTCGGAATGCGAGCGGGGACAATGCGCAAGGCAGTCTGCGGCGATTCCATCTCGGCCGTTTTCATTGAGAATGCCGCCGATACCGCCTTCGACGGCCGGCTGCACTGGCATGAGAACGAGCAGGTCATGGTCATCCTTTCCGGCTGCTGCACCATCGTCGTCGATGGCAAGGAAATTGAGGCGGAGGCAGGCGACTTCATCTTCGTGCCTTCGCAGGCACGCCACGGTGTCGTTGCCTGTGGCCCCGAAGGATGCAGCTATTTCGAAATTTTCGCCCCTGCGCGGCCGGATCAGTTGCCGGGATGGGTAGGAACGCCGGTGATGCATTTCGACTGACCCGCAGATAACGCATAGGTATTTGCCTATGTCTCCATTGCCTGAAAGAGTCTGGCATGAAGGCAAATTATCGGCTCATCTTTGAGCCAGCAAAAACAAGAAGCAGGGAACCGGCGGGCCTTACCGTCTGCCAAACTGGAGATGAACATTATGAAGCGTATCAGACTGATCGCCCTTTCCCTAGCAGGGCTCGTGGTTGCGGGCCAGGCGCTCGCGGCCGATTTCAAACAGGCTCTCGTCCAAGAGGGCCAGCTGACGATCGCGACCACCGGCAACGCGCCGCCGCTTACCCTTGTCAATTCCGATGGTTCGCTGGGCGGTTTTGACGTAGCGCTGTGCGAGCGCATCGCCCAGGATCTCGGCCTGAAGACCGAATTCGTCCGTGTCGATTTCGCCGCGACCATTCCTGGTCTCAAGGCCGGACGGTTCGACATGATCTGCTCGGCGGTTGCCCGCACACCGGCGCGCATGGCCTCGCCAGACCTCTATCTGTCCGAGCCGACTGTCGAGAATTTCACCACGCTCGTTGTGCCAAAGACCAGCGATATAACCACTGTCGACAAGGGTCGCGGCCACCGCATCGGCGTCGTCCGTGGCGGGCAGGAAGGCCCGATCCTCGCAAAGATCTTCGATGGCGACGTTTCGGTCACCACCTATCCCGGCATTGCCGAGGAAATGCTCGACCTCAAGAACGGCCGCATCGATGCCGTGTCGATGAACTATCTAACTGCCCGCTTCCATGCACGTGATGAGGAGGGTATGACCGTGCTCGAGCCCGGCTTCGTCGTCGAGAGCACCTCACCCTATACACATGGCCTGGTGGTCAGCCGCAACGAGCCCGACCTGCTGACAGCGGTCAACGATGTGCTCGCCAGACTGAAGGCCGACGGCACGATCGACAAGTTGAAAGCGACGTGGATCGACGGCAAGTGATCGCGACGGGAAGCGGACAGCATGGATTTCAACTATCTTGCGGAAAACCTTCCGCTTCTCTTCAAGGCGGCATGGGTCACCGTGTGGCTAACGGCCCTGACGCTGGTTCTGTCGACGATCATCGCACTGCCGCTGTCGGTCGTCGGCCTGACCCGCGTGTCGCTTGCCTCGCGGGCGCTCGATACCGCAACGCTTTTGCTGCGCTCACTGCCGACGCTCGTCATCCTGTTCTTCTTCTATTACGGATTGCCGCAGTTCGGCATCGTGCTCGCGCCGCTTCCGGTGGCGGTGATCGGCCTTACGCTCTCGGCAGTCGCCTATAATATCGAGATCTTCCGCTCCGGCCTACGAGCGGTCGATCCCGGCCAGATCGAGGCGGCGCGGGCGCTGGGGCTGCCCGGATGGCGCATCTGGGTGCAGATCGTCTTTCCACAGGCCTTGCCGATCTTCACGCCCACCTATCTTTCCAATGCCACTCTCGTCCTCAAAGGCACGTCGGTCGCTTCGATCATCACCATTCCGGAACTGACTTCGGTGGCCAACGAAATCGTTTCCATGACCTACCAACCGTTCGAAATCCTGATCGCCGCCGCCCTCATGTATATCCTCATGGGCGGTATCCTGAGCCTCGCCGCCCAGGGCGTACGCTGGAACATGGCGCGCCGGCTGGTGCCCTCGCAGAAGGAGGCAGGCGCATGAGCCCGCTGAAGCTCGGCTTCGTCAGCCTCGGCCAGGGCCCGCGCCCGGATCTCGAAGCTTTGCATGAGCGTCTTTTCACCGCCTATCGTTTGAATGTCGTGCCCGTCTGGGAGCATATTCTCGACGGCCTGACGGAAGCCGAATTGCAGGGCATGGAGGCTTTGTCCGGTGCGCCCGCCATCCGTGCCCTTCATCACCAGGCGGATGCGGACCGCAGCGTCGGTCCTCCCGGTATGAGCACATGGTTCGACCGGGAGACGCTGACGGCCCGCCTTGGCGACGCCGTTGCCCGGCTTGAAGAACAGGGCGTGGCGCTAACCATCGTCTGCGCGGCCGAAATGCTGCCTGCGCTCGATATCCGCTCGCGTTGTCCCGTCATCCTACCCGCCTATGCCATGGCGGGACAGGCGGAAATGCTGGCACGTACCATGCCATCCGCGCGCATAGGCCTCATCGTCTACGGCGACCGCCAGCGCCGCCAGCAGCTCGAAGGCTGGCGAAAACAGCCATGGGCGACTGATCTGCCGATCCATTTCAGCGGCGGCGGCAACGATCTCGATGCGATCGTCAACGACCTTTTGCCGGCACGGCCGGATCTCGTCTTCATCTGGGCTTACGGGGCAGCGACTGGACCCGGCGTCGCCGAAGAGATTTCCCGTCGCCTCGGCGTTCCCGTCGTGTCTGCGGCGATGGCGGCCGTCCGCATGACGCTCTCCTTCCTACCCGCAGACGCAGAGCAGGCCGCGCCATGAGCGACATCGGCCAGACGATCATGCTTTATCTGCAGGGGACTGGGCAGGCGCTATTATTGCTCGTCGTCAGCGGCGTACTTTCGGTGTCGATCGGGCTCGGTTTCATGCTGCTCGACGTCGGCGGACGCCGTGTCAGCGGGGCGGTGATCCGCATCTATAGCTGGCTTGCCCAGACGACGCCGCCGCTGATCCTGCTGTTCCTCACGTTCTACGGCTCGACTTGGGCCGGCTGGAACGTTTCGCCGATGGTTGCGGCGATTGTCGCCTTCACCTTCTTCGCCGCTGCTTATTATTACGAGATTTTCCGGGCCGCCTATGAGGGCGTGCCGCCGGGTCAGGCGGAGGCCGCCCGCGCGCTCGGCATTCCCTATTGGAGCTTTGTTCGCACGGTGCTGCTGCCGCAGGTGCTGCGCATCGCATCCGGCCCGCTGATTGGCCGTACGACCGTTCTGTTCAAGGAGACCTCGCTTGCTTCGGCGATTTCCACCGCGGAGATCATGAGTGTCGCGAACGGGCGCATCTATGCGGGCGGCAATCCGCTCGTCCATGTCCTCATCGCCGGCGCGATCTACGCAACGATCAATATTGCACTTATCCGGATCGAGCGCCGGCTTTCCGCAAAGGTCACGTCCCCATGAATACAGCCAAACAAGTCCGGCGTTGGCCGGAACGCCCGGACCCGGAAAATATCGTGGAGTTGCGCAATATCCGGCTGGAATACGGACCCGTTACGGTGCTGCACGATGTCGATCTGACGATCCGCAAGGGCGAGACCGTCACCATCATCGGCCCCTCCGGCTCGGGAAAGACGACGCTGTTGCGCTGCATCAACTACCTGGCGCGGCCGACGGCCGGCGAGGTCTGGGTCGGTGGCCATCTCGTCGGGCAGGTCGACAAGGGCGGTAAGCTGCAAACGGCGTCAGAGGGCGTGCTACGGCTCCACAGGTTGGAAACCGGCATGGTGTTCCAGCAGTTCAATCTATTCCGCAATATGACGGTGTTGCAGAATGTCATGTATGCGCCGGTCGCCTGCGGCGTCGCATCTAAAGAAGAGGCGCATGAACGGGCAGTAGCGCTGATCCGCCGCGTCGGGCTCGGCAACAAGCTCTCGGCTCGGCCACACGAACTTTCCGGCGGCCAGCAGCAGCGTATCGCCATAGCCCGCGCGCTCGCCATGCAGCCGAAGGTCATGCTTTTCGATGAAGCGACATCGGCGCTCGATCCCGAACTTGCCCGCGAAGTCCTCGAAGTCATGCGCGAGCTTGCCCGTGAGGGCATGACGATGGTGGTCGTGACCCATGAGATGGGTTTTGCCCGCAACGTCGCCGATCGCGTCGTCTTCATGGAGAACGGCCGCATCATCGAGGATGCTGCGCCGGGCGTGCTCTTCTCTGATCAGGCGCCGCAGCGCATCCGCAGTTTCTTGAGTCACTGAGACGAAACTCCTTCGCAATATGCAGGCCGGGGTTGCAAAACACCGTCCTGCTTTCTTGTCGAGTAGGCACGTGTGGTTTTGCCACATGCAAAGGCGGGCGTCTTTCGACGCCCGCCTTTGCATGTGAGACCTTGAATCAGCCCAGAGCAGAAAGGCGCGCTTCTTGCCGAGCAATCAGGCGTTCGACCTCGGCGACGGCTGTCGCATTCAGCTGTGCGCCGGGCTTGCGGATGGTGGCGGACGCAATCGCGCCGCGCCGCGCCAGCACGTATTTGCGCACGGCAAGGCCGATTCCGGGCTGCTGCTCGTAACGCACCAGCGGCAAATGCGCGTCAAACACGTCCTGCGCATGATCCATGTCACCCCTGGCCACATCCTCGCAGACCGTCACCAGCATTTCCGGATACCCGAAGCCGGTCATCGCGCCATCCGCGCCGCGGGCCATTTCCTCCGGCAGGAAAACGCCGCCGTTGCCGCAAAGAATGGATATCCGCCGGCGACCTTTGGCTTCGGCGGCGCGCAAGGCCGATATCTTGTCGAGACCCGGCCAGTCCTCATGCTTCAGCATGACCACTTCGGGCACCTCGTCGATGATACGGCCGAGCAGATCGTTGCTGATCTGTACGGTGGTTGCCAATGGGAAATCCTGCAGGCAGATCGGCACGTCCGCGCCGAGTGTCTGGGCGCATTGCTGATAATAACCAAGGATCTGCTGGTCGGTGCGCAGGCTCATGGGGGGCGCGATCATCACGCCGGCCGCGCCCATGTCCATGACCGTGCGACCAAGCTCGCCGATGGCGGCAAGGCCCGGCGCGCTGACGCCGACGACGACGGGAACATCTCCCGCCCGCAAGATGACGCGCTGCGCCACCTCGCGCGCCTCGGATTGGGTCAGCTTCGGAGCTTCGCCCATCATGCCGAGGATGGTGATGCCGGTCGCGCCGGATTCGATATAGAAATCCGTCACCCGGTCGAGGCTTTCAATGTCGATCGCGCCGTTTTCGAGAAACGGCGTGACCGCGATGACGTAGACGCCGCCCGAAACGGCTGTGATTTGCGCCATGAGACGTAACCTTTCAATGTGTTGAGAACCAACCCTGGCCCTGTCTGCGCAGGTATTGGCCACTGCCCTGCGCAAGCAGGATTTCGGAACCATTCCAGGCCGGTTTTCCGCGCAGCCATGTAGCCGAGATCCGGACGCTGAACCGGCGTCCGTCGAAGGGGCTCCAGTTCAGGCCGTCATGGGCCTGCGCGGCGTCCCAGGTGAAATCGCCCTGTTCGTCTGCATCGAGCCCCGCGGCAAGCGTGCCCTTGCGTTCGGAAAGACCGAAGAAGCGGGCAGGCCGCGCCGCAAGATATTCCGCAGTCAGCAGTGCCGCATCCTGCCCGCGCGCCTGCGCCGCTGTGAAGAAGGCAGGCACAAGCGTTTCGAGGCCGGGAATGCCGGCTCCGGCTGCATAGATCGAGACGCCAAGCTTGTTGTCGATCGGCCAGCTGGCATGGTCGGAGGAGACGAAGGCGATCTCGCCGCGCTGTAGCGCCCGCCAGAGACCATCGATCGCATTTGGCCGGATCGGCGGATTGACCTTCATGCGCGCGCCGAGGGCATCCCCGTCACGCTCGGGATCGAAGCAGAGATAGTGGACGCAAAGCTCGCCGGTGACGGCAGCGCCGATACCGGCAAAGGCACCGACCTGGGCAAAGCCCTCTTCGTGCGAGATATGGACGATATGGGCATGGGCGCCGGTGGCCTGGCCGATCGCCAGGAACTGGCCAGTGGCGGCAAGTTCGGCCGCAAGCGGCCGGCTGTCAGAATGGGCGCCGATGCCGTCTCGCCCTGCGGCCTGCGCTTTTGCGGTGCGGGCGCGCACGATTTCCTGGTCCTCGTTGTGCAGTCCGAGCGGCAGGTCTCGCCCTGCTAGCTTTTCCAGAAGATCGAGCGTCAGCGCCTCATCAATGCGGGGGAAGCGTACCGGACTGCTCTCGAAGGAAGATATCTTGAAGGCGCAAATGCCGCCCTCGATCAGGCTGTCCACATGATCGAGGGCGCTTTCCGCCGTGACGGTTCCATAAAGGGCGACATCGCAATGAGCGTGCGCCGCAATCGCCGCGATCTTCGCGTTTAGCCGCTCCGGCCTATCGAGAGGCAGCGGCGTGTCGTAGGGCATGTCGACGATGGTAGTCACCCCGCCGGCCAGTGCCGAGGCGGTGGCCGGCGCAAAACCGGACAGACCGGTGCTGTTCGTCGCATGGGTCTGGCCATCGATAATACCAGGCAGCACGAGACGGTCGCCATAGTCCGTCACTTCCTCGCACTGGGGGGCGGGGCCAGTGCCGAGCGCTGCAATCTTTTGGCCCTGAACGGCGATCCAGCCGTTTTCCAGAATGCCGTCCGGCGTGACGATCCGTCCCCTGATCACCGAATCCATCTTGTTCTCCTTCCTGGTGTACATCAGATCGCGGGTGCGTTCTGAATCCACGGATGAGCCTCCTCATAGAGTTTGGCGATGGAAACCAGCGACCAGTCGGCCCCGAAGGGAGCGATGAGCTGGAAACCGATCGGCATGCCGCTCGAAGACGGCGAAGCCGGTATGGAAATCGCCGGCAGGCCGGCGGCATTGACGAAACCGGTGAAGGCCCGGTGATAGGGCGGCGCAAAATCCTCGGCCTTCCACGGCATGGCGCCGGCTGCGGGAGTCAGCACAAGATCGTAGGTATCGAAGGCGCGGGAAAACTGCTCGTAGATCGCGCGATACGCCATCAGCGCATCGAAGAATTCTATAGCCGTCAGCGAGCGGCCCTTCTCGATCATCGGCGGGTAGGGCGCTCCGACCTTGCCTTCCCAATTCGTATCCTTCAGCAGCCAAGCAAGTCCGGTTGCGCCCATGACCGGCCAATGTTTTTCGAACAAGG
This sequence comes from Rhizobium cauense, assembly GCF_019511525.1. Lineage (GTDB taxonomy): Bacteria > Pseudomonadota > Alphaproteobacteria > Rhizobiales > Rhizobiaceae > Rhizobium > Rhizobium cauense. Next base: position 286,572 of record NZ_JAEUAT010000003.1, read on the forward strand.
CGGCATCGAAGGGAGCAGGGCCTTCTACGACGATGAAACCGAGCGCCTTGAGGTTTTCGGCCGCCTCGGCTACCGAGGCTGCAATCGGCTCCTCCACCGTCATACCGGCGACGTCGCGCACGAAGAGCACCTTCTGGCCACTACGAACCGGCTCGATCCCGCCCTTTAGAAAACCGTAGGAAGCGCGGTCGTGAGCATCGGGGCCTTCGATGGCCGACAGCGCCAGGGCGAGATCGGCCACGGTGCGGGCGAGCGGGCCGATAATCTCGAAGTCGCCGAGGATCGGGGGCAGGCCGTTGACGCGGGCGACGCGTCCGGTCGAGGGCTTCAGGCCGACGAGATTGTTGTAGGAGGCTGGGCGGCGGATGGAGCCGCCGCCATCGGTGCCGATTGCCACGGTGCCGATGCCGGACGCCGTAGCGGCCGCTCCGCCACCGGTCGAAGCGCCGGAGGTCAGTGCCGGATCGTAGGGGTTACGCGTGACGCCGAAGGCGAGCGTGTTGACATTGCCACGGCCGAGCGTGAATTCCGAGACATTGGTCTTGCCGAGGATGACGGCGCCTTGGGCGCGCAGCCGCTCGACCGGCGTCTCGTCGCTTTCGGAGATCTGGCCCTTGTAGAGATTGCTGCCCCAGGCGAGCTGCAGACCCTTGACCGGGATATTGTCCTTGATGGTGATCGGCACACCGTCGAAATCGCCGAGCGGCGTCTTTGCTGCAAATCGGGCATCGCTTTCGGCTGCGGCCTTGCGGGCGCCTTCGACATCGAGAACGGCAAAGAGATTGAGAATAGGATCGACCTGCGCCGCGCGCGCTAGGACCTCTTCGACCACCTGGCTGGGCTTGAGCTGCCCCTGGCGATAGGCTTTGCCAAGCTCGACCGCCGTGTACAGCCACAGCGGCTTTTGCGCTTCAAATGTCATTATTGCTATCCTTCAGAGACTAAATTCTAGGCACGAGACTGAATATTTGCGCATTTTTTGTCTAATAGGATCGCAAGATGCAGCCATAGGCACCGGGCTATGGGAGCAGGTTGTGAAGTGTCGGTGATCCAAATCGGAAGCAGGGAATGCTCTCGTTGCGGGTCGAGCAAAGGCTGAAGCCGTTCGCCATGTTTACGAGGCTGAGCGCGCGGGGTGCCAGCTCCTGTTGAGCGGCAAGATGAGTGGATAACGGCTGCAAGCTCGAGGGTCCGCCCCCTTCTCGCTCGGCTGATCCCGATCCTCGTCGGCAACCTCACGGCGATCACTGGGCAGGCGGATCCATCGAGATCACTCACAACAAGGCATTGACGGCCGAGGACGAGGACTGGAATGCCTCTTACGTCTCTAAGAGTTCGTCTGAGAGCGGGTCGTGGGCTCGGCCTCAAGGCATGAATGTCTTGGCCAATAAAGAGTTTGCGCTGCCAGAGCAGAGAATTGGCAGCCACGGATCAGAATGGCCGCCAGGATAGAAGTCGCACTAATCGGCTTCGCCCCTTGGCGGTCACCCGGCAGGGCGGATATTGTGGTTCGTCCGGAACAGGTTCCTCGGGTCGTATTTCTTTTTGACATCGGCAAGTTGCTCGTAATTGTCGCCGTACGTGGCTTTCAGGCGCGCCTCGCCTTCATCATCCATCATGAAGTTCGGGTACGCGCCGGCGAGGTTGAATGGGTGCACCGCCTGCCAGTAGTCGGTCGCCCACTTTTTCAGCGTCGCCGCCTGGTGTGGATCGACGTCAACGCCGGCAATAACCATCGACCATGTGGCATTCCGACAATTCCACGCCGTTTCATCTCTTCCCTTGCGATGAACGGCGGCATCAATCGGGTAGAGGTGCATGCACGAAGCTTCGCTGGGCGCCTTAGCCACCTGTTCGATGTGCGCATCGATTGCCGCGTCCGGGAGTGTTTTGACGAAATCGCCCTTCCAATACCATTGAAGGCCTTTCGGAAAGAGTCCGTCGAACATGCCTTGAAGTGTCGGGTACGGGATCGGACCGGCAAAGTCGACAATCGGCTGCGGAAGCGCACTGCGCACGGTGTTAACTGCCTTCTCCCCGTCTGCGACCGCTCCATTGTAGGAAACCAGTAGTACGCAGATCCGTTTACCGCGATGCTCAACTGGGAACGGATCGGCGGAGGGGACTGTCTGCAGCCCGAGGAAGACGTAGAACTCGTCCGGCGCGGTCTCCAAAAAATCGCGGTACCAGCGCATCACCTTCTGAGCGTCCTTCAACTCCCAAAAGATCGGACCGGCATAAACGGTGTCCGCAGGATGCGCCTCGAACAGAAAACTGGTGACGACCCCAAAATTGCCGCCGCCCCCGCGCAGCCCCCAGAACAAATCGGAGCGCTCGGTTTTGCTGGCGGTGACGAATGTGCCGTCCGCCAAGACCACGTCAGCCTCGATTAGATTGTCAATGGCAAGTCCATATTGGCGGGTGAGGTACCCGTGGCCGCCGTTCAAGGTCAGACCCGCCACACCTGTAGTCGAGACGACACCAAAGGGGATTGCAAGTCCAAAGGCGTGGGTGGCGTGGTCGACCTCGCCAGTTGTACAACCGCCAGCAACGCGAACTGTGCGCTTTGCCGGGTCGACGCGCACACCCCGCATTAGCGACAGGTCGATGACGATACCGTCGTCGACGCTGGCAAACCCAGCTCCGTTATGGCCGCCTCCGCGCACAGCGATTGGAAGCTCGTTATCACGTCCGAAGTTTACGGCGGCAATCACATCGGCAGCATCCGTACACTTAGCGATCAAGAGCGGCCGCTTGTTGATCATCGCATTGTAGAGCCTACGCGCGTCCTCGTACTCGCTATGGTCGCGCCCGATAAGAGCACCGCGAAAAATCTGTGTCAGCTTGCCGATGTTTTCGCTGATCATAACACCCTCCTGAAGCCGAGCTTCCGAATGTTGACGAGAGGCGTTTACGGATGCGCAGACGACGGAACCGCTCCCCAAAGCCGTCGATTGCGAGCCCAAAGAATGCGCTGAAAGACGCGGATAGTCCACAATCCTACTATTCGCTGGCCCTAAAAACGATTGTCGGCGGTATCCAAACCGAACTTTCAGGCCCTCTATTCCCCGAGGCGGAGTTGCCAGTGCCACGGCGTGGAAAGATACCGCCCTTCGTGATATTTTTTTTGGGGAACCGTTGAGCGGATTGAGGTCGATGCAGACGATTGAGGATTGGCTAGCCCAACTTGGTCTCGGCAAGTACGCCGCGGCCTTCGTTGAGAATGACGTCGATCTGCGAGCGCTACCTCACATCGCGGAATCGGACCTGCGAGAAATCGGGGTCTCGCTTGGACACAGGAAGATTATCCTGGCTGCGATAAGCGGACTCACGCAGCAGCGTTCGAACCAACAGCCGCCTTCCGCCGAAGCGTCTGACGCAGTTGCTGACAGGCGGCTGCTCAGCGTATTCTTCTGCGACCTGGTCGGATCGACCCCATTGTCGGCGCAGCTCGACCCGGAAGACATGCACGAGTTGATCCGCCGCTATCAGGACAGTGTCGCCGGCGCGGTAACGCGTTTCGGAGGACATGTTGCCAAGTATCTTGGTGATGGCGTGCTCGCGTATTTCGGATGGCCCATGGCTTACGAGGATCACGCCGAGCGCTCGATCCGGGCCGCCCTAGAAGCGATGGCGGCCGTCGACGTGCTACAGTCGCCGAACGCGCAGGCACTGAAGGCCAGGATCGGTATCGCCTCTGGACACGTGGTGGTTGGCAACACCGTCGGCAATGTGAATGAACGCGGATCGATCGCCGGGGACACACCAAATCTGGCGGCACGCCTACAAGGGGCCGCCGCCCCCGGCCAAATCCTGGTCGCCGACAGCACCCGCCGCCTAGCCGGGCAGTCCTTCGAAATCATGAACCTCGGCGAGCGGGAACTCAAAGGGTTCATCTCACCCGTTGCGGTATTTGAAGTCCGAGGCGAGCGAGAGGTGGAAAGCCGCTTCGAAGCCGCGCATCCCAGCGGGCTTTCGAAGTTTGTCGGCCGCGCCAGCGAGATCGGCTTGCTGCTGGAACGGTGGGAGTTGGCGAAATCCGGCCAGGGCCAGATGATCTTCCTGTCCGGGGAAGCAGGCATCGGGAAATCGCGCCTCGTCGAGGCCTTGGAAGAGCGCCTGCGCGAGACCCAGCACGAACTTATCCGACTGCAGTGTTCGCCCTATCACGCTACCTCTGCCTTTTACCCAATCGTCGAACGGCTGAGTAGGGTCGCGCAATTTGCGCCGACGGACGATCAGAACACACGCGTCGAGAAGTTTCGTAAGCTGGTGAGCCGCTACGGCGAGAATCCCTCCGAGGTCGGCGCGATATACGCCGAGCTGCTTTCGCTCGACCTTGGTGACGAATTCAGGCCGCCTGCGCTCTCCGCCCATCAGCGCAAGGAAATTCTCGTCCGTACAATAGCGAACCGTTTGCTGCTTGCGACCAGGATCGCTCCGGTGCTCATGGTCGTTGAAGACGCACACTGGATGGACCCGTCCACAAGCGAAGTATTGCAAGAACTCGTCGGTCGGCTCCATGGGACATCCGCCCTTATCGTCGTAACCCATCGAACCGAATGGAGCGCGGATTGGACAACTGGACTAGCTCACGCAACGACGCTTTCCATTGGTCGTCTTACCCGGGAGCAGATGCGTGAGCTGATCGAATCGATGGACCGCAACATTCCTGAAGAGCTCGTCGAAATGATTTCCGAGCGAACGGACGGCATACCCCTGTTCATCGAGGAATTGACCCGCTCGATCACGGAGAGCGGAAAGTTAACCTCGCTCAACCTAGAAATCCCGGACAGTCTGCAGGGATCGCTGATGACACGTCTGGATCGCTTGCCGACGACGGCTAAAGAGGTCGCGCAAATTGCCTCGGTGATAGGTAGGGAGTTCGATCGCGACCTTCTATCGAAGATAGCAGGGCTCGATGAGCGAACACTTGAGGGCGCATTAGCCCACCTTGAGACTAGCCAAATCGTCGTCGCCGGCGGCGCCTTGCGCAACGACGCTCTCGTTTTTCGCCATGCCCTCATTCAGGACGCGGCCTATCAATCGCTCCTCAACAGACGACGGCGGCATTTCCACGAGAACATCGCTAAGGTTCTCGTCGATCAGTATCCGGACGTCACCGTCACGCAGCCTGAGCTCATTGCCCAGCACTATGAAAACGCGCAACGGATAGAGCTGGCGCTTCCCTATTGGATGAAGGCCGGAGAACGCGCCCTTGCAAGATCGGCCAACTACGAGGCGGTCGATCATTTCCAAAACGCACTGACGATCGTGGAACAGGCACCGGAGGTACCCAATCGGCAGAAGGACTTGCTCGCCGCAGTTCTCAAGCTTGGCGATGCCCTGTACGCTGCAGGCCGCATGACGGATTCCGTGGTGAAATATCGGCTGGCCGCCCCATTGGCACGGAAAGCCGCAGACACGCTGGGCTTTGTTCGCGCGGTGGTCGGCCTTGACGGCTCCCAATTTCTCTCCTCGAACTCGCTTTCCGAGACTTTGCCGCTACTCGAGGAAGCCATGGCTATGGTTCAACCAGAGGACAAGAGATCGCGTTGCCAGCTTCTCAGCCACCTCGCGCGTGCATATGCCTACCTGAGTGACAGTGAGAAAGCCGCACAATGCAGTAAGGTTGGAATAGAACTTGCCCGGGATGTTGGCGATAAGACCTCCCTTGTGGAACTCTCCGTTCTGCCATTCCTAACAGCTTCCCCTGTCAAATCCATCGTTGAGAGAAACGACCGGATAGCCCGCGTGGATGAAATAAGGCGCTTGGCGGGGGAAATCGATGATGACGATGTGCTAACCAGGGTGCTTTCTATCGACACCTACGTTTCAACCGAGCTGGGCGATCGCGCACGAGCGGATCGCGCGGTCGACGCCTTGGAGAACCTCGGCACCAAGCGCCAGCATCTCAATGTCCAGTTCTACGCTCGGATCGCGCGGGCGATGATGGCAATTCTAGATGGAAGGTTCGCTGCAGCGGAAGAGATCGCCGAAGATGCGCTGAAACTGGGGAAGCATACTCTTGGTGTAGCCCCCGAAGGTGTCTACGGGATGCAGATGTTCGCGATCCGCCGGGAGCAGAGCCGCCTATCAGAAGTCGCACCGGTCATGAAATTGTTGATCGAGGAAAACCCGGACGAAGTCACCTGGCTACCGGGTTTTGCGTTGGTCGCTTTTGACCTCGGCTATCGAGAAGCGGCCCAGCGGAGATTGGAAGACCTTTCCAGCACACGCTTCGTCCTTCCGCTCGACGGAAAACGAAGCGCATCTCTATCGTTCCTGGCGGAAGTCGCTGCCGGTCTGGGGGACGTGGAAGCATCGAGGGCACTCTACAACCTGATGCTCGACTACAAGGAGATGACCGTCACGATCGGCATGGCGACTGTCTGCTTCGGTGCAGCAAGCCGCTATCTGGGCATGTTGTCCGTCGCACTAGGAGAGTTTGATCGGGCTTCCAAACACTATGAGCATGCCCTTGAGATGAACTCGGCGATCCGCTCGAGACCGTGGCTCGCGCATGCAGAGGCCGAATATTCAGAACTCCTAATGAAAATTGGTAGCCGAGCCGCGATAAAGAGAGCAATGTCTCTATCCGAACATGCCCGGTCAACTGCGGCCGAACTGGGAATGGTCAGACTGCAACAACGATTGAAGTCTACTATTCACTGAAATCAGAAGTTTGCCGCGAGAGGTGAGAAGAGGGGCTTATCATGCCACGCTATATCATCGAAAGAAACTTTGCCGAACAACTCCAACTCTCGAAAGAGGGCGTCGAGGAAATCAATCTGATCAATGACGACGAAGGGGTGAAGTGGATTTATTCCTTCCTCAGCGCCGACCGGAAAAAGACCTACTGCCTCTACGAGGCGCCAAATCCTGAAGCCATTCGCGCCGCGGCAAGGAGGAGTAACGTCCCTGCGGATGTAATCATTGAAGTTGCCGAGGAGATCGGCCCAAATATGTTTGCCTAGGGCATTAAGGCTTGAGGAGTGCTCCAGCTGTCTTCAGGACGATGAATCCGTCGGCTGGCGAGCCAAGTGCGCGGCCGTCATTCGAGCAGACCGCGACGATTGTCCTTCGAGCCCCCCGCGACCCTTAATATCGACCGCATCAAATTCCGGCTGGGACAGGCCGTGCTACATCTTTTTGACAAGACGAGAGTAATCGATGTTGGACTTGGGCGGCTCCCACAGGGTCTTACGCAAGTAGTATCGCTCGGAAATCATTGACGTTTGTTCCAGTAGGTCCAGTCTCGAAAAGGTCATCGATCGATCTGAAGGCAGTATAGCTGTCGTTTGCATCAAGGATACGCCGCGGATCAACGCCCAAGGCGCGCAATCGCTTGACGGTAGTGCCATCGGCGAAGGCTCCAGCATTGTGTTCAGACCCATCGATCCCGTCGGTGTCGGCGGCGAGCAAATGGAAATTCAGACCATCCAGCGCAAGAGCCGCAGCGAGAGCAAACTCGCCATTGCGGCCACCCCTGCCGCCTCTCGAGCGTAGTGTCACGGTCGTTTCGCCACCGGACAGATAACCACGGGTTTGACAAAGGGTCGGTTGCGAAGGACCACTTCCCTGGCAATCGAGGCATGGACGAGCGCCACATCGCGGGATTCTCCCTCGATTGCGTCCGAAAGGATCACCGCGTGAAGTCCTTGCTGACGGGCGAGCGAGGCTGCGGCTTCAAGCGAAACTGCCGCAGAGGCGACGATATGGTGGCTGTTTCGGCTAAGGACAGGGGCATCCGGTCGAGGCGAAGTGGCATGTTCGGAATTGAGGTATTTCAGCGCCGCCTCGGGCAACTTCAGGCCGTACTGGGCGATGATATCAAGCGCCTCGTGCCGGGTTGATTGGTTGGGCACGGTAGGGCCCGAACCGACATAGGCTGGATTGTCACCTGGGATATCCGAGACGATCAGGCTGACAACGGGGGCTAACGTTGCTGCAGCCAACCGTCCGCCCTTGATGGTCGACAAGTGTGTGCGAACGACATTCATCGCCGAGATTGGCGCACCGGACGCAAGAAGCATTTCGTTGAGTTCAATTTCGTCTTTCAGCGTCAGACCTTCCGGTGGCGAGGGTAGCAACGCCGAGGCGCCACCGGAGATTAGCGCAATGACGAGGTCATCTGCCGACAGGTCCCTTACAGCCTCGACCAGCCGTTTCGAGCCGGCAAGGCCTGCGGCGTCAGGCACCGGGTGGCCCGCTTCAATGATCTCTACATGGTCAGTTTGACATCCGTATCCGTAGCGGGTCACGACAATGCCTTCGAGCGGTCCGTTCCAGACCGTCTCCAGAGCTCTTGCCATTTGGGCAGCTCCCTTCCCAGCCCCGACAACCACCGTCCGCCCCTTCGGTTTTCGGGGCAGGTGGGCAAGCATGCCCGTCAACGGATCAGCCGCTTTTACAGCGGCTTCAAACAAGGACGAGAGAAACAGGCGAGGAGATGAGACGAGCATTGTAACCAGCAGACTCCATGTCGGCTTAGAGGCGGGCCGCTCAGTGCGGCTCGCCTTCCAGTATCTTCTTTGGTTTAGCCAATCTGCAGAATGACAACGTCTCGAGGCGGGACCTCGATTTTACCCCCTTGAATTTGATGACCGAGTGGCCATCGAACGGTCTTCCCCGCTTGAATGAGCCCATGGGCCTCGGCGAGTTTGACTTCTGTCGATTGAGTTTCCCGCGTCGGATTGACAAGCCATAGGAAGCTGCCTTTCACGCCACTGTGCACCCGTGCAAAAAGCGCCGGATTTGACAGCGCGGCATGACGCTCAATGCCGGTCCAGTCAATCAACGCTCCAAAGAACGCCCAGTTGGCCTTTCCATTGGTCGCAAAGTATCCGACCGACGGGTTTGTGCCGACCAACAGCGTACGCCCTTCACCGTAGGCATTTTCGACAACCGCCAGGCGGCCGTCGTCGAACGTCCCGCGCGCTGATCCTCTCGTTGCCTCATAGGATTGGAGCATGCCTCCGCCCTGGACCTCTTGGCCGCCGAAACTGAACCGGATCCGGTCACCGATATCTGGCATGTACTCGACATCGACCTGACGTGCTCCGAACATCACATCGAGACCGAAGTTCGGCTGTTGCTGACCTACATGTCCGCGGTCGCCAAAATATCCGGGGCAGGCCTCGCAGATCAGCGTTCCGCCATTCTCGACCCAGGTTTTCAACCGGTCGGCTTGATCCGAGGTAAACATAATCGGGTAGGGGAAGTAGAGTACAGTGTAGGCATCGATGTCGTCGATATGCACCCAGTCAGGCTGAACACCCTGGTCGAGGAACGCCCTGTAGGCACCCCACATGGCATCCTTGTAGGGCTTTTCCTGGCGGTCGTGGTTGAGAAGATAGTCCCACTCCTGCGTCTCGCGCACGACAATGATCCCAATTTCTCCGCGAACGGGTTTTGCGGCCCAAAGGGATGCCTGGGGAGGGTCATTGGCCCACTTCCCGAGCGACGCCTGCATCTCGGATCGCGGCGTGCGCGACCCGTCCATGCCGTAGGCGCCAAAGGCGCCAAACAGGGGACCGTCGAGCAATGGCCTGTAGCGCAGGTTCATCATGCCTCGTGCACCCCCGGCAAGAGACGTCATGCTCCAGATCCGAATGTCTTCCGGCTCGGCGACCCGCCCATCTTCCTTGTCACGCCCGATCACTTGGGGCTGCAGCCAAAGAGGTCCAGCCTGGCGCTCTGCGTGCCAGAATGGTTTTCCACGGGCTGCAGCGCGATTGATGTCGACGCCGTACCAGGTCTTCCACGGTTCAGTCCCTTTTCGTGCCTGGATCCAGGTGTAGCCGTAGAGTTCGACCTTAGACGCCGCCAGCCAATCGTCGCAGCCATGCGAGGCCATGTCGGGAATAGCGCCCGAGACTCCATGCGCGGCAATCAGGCATTTGCTATCGACCGACCGGATCGTGTCGATGCGCCATTGCATCTGCTCATAGAAGTTGTCCCGCTTGAACTGCAGCCAGTCGATGCATTCCGGGTAGGCTGCCATCTGGACCGGGGGCTCGATATCGTCCCATTCCGCATAACTGTAGCGGTACCATGCCTTGGCGAGCGCCTTGAGGTTTCCGTATTTTGCCTCGAGCCAAGTCCGGAACGCTGCCTTCGTATAGTTGCTGTAATCGACGTCCTCGGCGTAGTTGCATTCGTTCCAGATGTCGTAGCCATAAAGAGCCGGATGATCCTTGTAGCGCTTGGCCATCGCCGTCAGGAAACGACCAGCTGCCTCACGGACTTCAGGGCAGTTCAAGGTGAGGACTCCACCACCATTCTTTCCAAAGCCGCCGGTCGCTGACGACACGCCCATGTTCGAACTAAGTTTCCGGCCATCTGACGTGATCTGGTTCGCATGGGCATACTTGCGCACTGCCCAATCAGGCACCGTCTGTGTCATCTCGGCAATGATGGTTTTGATCCCATTTTTCGCGGCAAGATCGAGCTGCCGATCATATTCCTCCCAGTCATAGACGCCGGGTGCTGTCTCGATCGCGCCCCACATGAACCAATGGCGAAAGACGTTCAAGCCGTCTTCAGCCGCAACGCCATAGTCGCGGTCCCAATGTTCCTGCGGGGGATTTGATTTTCGAAAATATACGGCCCCGTAGGGGAACTGGATGTCATCACGCAGCATTCTATGGTCCTCCAAGATTTGGGAAATGCCGGCCATGGCTTCGCCGTCCGACGGTTTGGCGTCGGTTGCTGAGGCATAAGCCGAGCGTCAGTGGATAGGGTTAGCGGGCGCCTCCGGAGAGCCGTTCGAGTGTTTTGATCAATGCGGAATGGTCGCGGTCGCCATCTCCCGAGGCAACCGCCGCATTCATGAGCTGCTGGGTCGCCGCAGTGTTGGGCAGAGCGAGATCAAGTGCACGGGCAGCGTCCACCGCCAGCGCCATGTCCTTTCGGTGCAAGCGGATCCGAAAACCCGGATCGAACGTTTCCTTGACCATTCGCTCGCCGTGAACTTCGAGGATCCGGGACGAAGCAAAACCGCCCATCAGCGCCTGGCGCACCTTCGCGGGATCGGCGCCGGCCCGTTTCGAAAATAGAAGTGCTTCGGACACGGCCTCGATTGTCAGTCCGACAATGATCTGGTTGGCGACCTTTGCGGTTTGACCGTCACCGACACCGCCGATGAGAGTGATGTTCTTACCCATCGTCTCGAAAAGTGGCTTTGCCCGTTCAAAAGCGTGTTCCTTGCCACCGACCATGATCGTCAACGAGGCCGCCTTGGCACCAACTTCGCCTCCCGATACCGGCGCGTCCAGATAGTCACAGTCGAGTGCTTCAACGCGGGTCGCGAAATCCTTCGTGGCGACCGGCGAAATCGAACTCATGTCAATGACCAGCTTGCCCGCCGAAAGACCCGAGGCGACGCCGTTCTCGCCGAAAAGGACAGCTTCGACGTCTGGCGTATCCGGCAACATCAGGATGATGATGTCTGAAGTCTCTGCCACAGCTTTGGCGCTGTCGATGGTTTTGCCGCCCTTGGTGACGAGATACTCCGATGCCTGCTTCACACGGCTGAGGTTGACCTGATGGCCCGCGTCGATCAGGTGTTCAGCCATCGGGCGTCCCATGACGCCCAGTCCGATAAAACCAATGTTCATGTCTCGCTCACTTCCGATAGGGGGTCATCCAGCCAAGGCCTTCGCTGGTGCCGGATTTCGATTTGTATTCGCAGCCGACCCAACCGTCGTACCCAAGCCGGTCAAGCTCTGCGAAGATGAAGGGGTAGTTGATCTCGCCGGTGCCGGGTTCGTTTCGTCCCGGATTATCTGCGATCTGGACATGGGCGATTCTGTCCTTCAGTCGCGCGAAGGTCGGGATCAGGTCGCCCTGCATGATCTGCATGTGGTAGAAATCGTACTGGATATAGAGATTGTCCGAACCGACCTTGTCGAGGATCTGCTCGGCGTGATCCGTCCGCGACAGGAAGAAGCCAGGGATGTCGCGCAGATTGATTGGCTCAATCAGCAGTCGGATCCCGGCATCCGCACATCGGACCGAAGCGTATTTGAGATTTTCGACAAGAACCTCCTCCAGGCTGCCAAGATCGGCACCTGCAGGGACAAGGCCGGAAATGACATTCAACTGTCGGCAGGAAAGCACTGTCGCGTAGTCGATCGCCTGCGTGACGCCCGCCCGAAATTCCTCGACACGATCGGGCAGGCAGGCAATGCCACGTTCGCCACCCGCCCAATCGCCGGAGGGGACATTGAAGAGCGCCTGTTTAAGTCCGCTTGACGTCAATGCTTCCGCCACCTTCTCCTTCGGCTCAGCATAGGGGCCAAGATATTCGAGTGCTCCGAACCCGTCCCTTGCAGCGGCTTCGAACCGATCGAGGAACGGCAGGTCCTGGTATAGAAATGAAAGATTGGCAGAAAATTTTGGCACGTATTTTCCTTCCTATGCATTGGCCGGCGCAACGAAACGCTGACGGTGCATGAGACGCTTGTCACGTGGATCAGGGTTGGGAACGGCTGAGATCAGGCTTCTGGTGTAGGCCTCGCGCGGATCCGTGCAGATCTGGGCGGCGTCGCCGATTTCGACGATCTTGCCACGATGCATGACCGCGACCCGGTCGCAAAAATATCGCACGACCGAGATGTCGTGCGAGATGAACAGGAAGCTCAGGGCAAGCCGCTGGCGGATGTCGAGCAGGAGATCGAGGATCTGGCTGCGGATCGATACGTCGAGCGCTGCTGTCGCCTCGTCGGCAATGATGATCTTCGGATCAAGTGCCAGCGCCCGGGCGATGCAGATCCTCTGGCGCTGCCCGCCCGAAAACGCATGCGGATAGCGCTCCATCGCCAGCGGATCGAGGCCGACGAGCCGCATCAGTTCGGCGACGCGCTCTTCCAAGGCCTTACCCTTTGCCAAGCCATTGACGACGAGCGGGTCGCCGATCACCTCTTTTACGGTCATGCGTGGATTGAGGGAGGAAAACGGATCCTGGAAGACCAGCCGCACCTCGCGATGGAAGGCGCGAAGCTCCTTCTTTCCAAGTCTCGTGACATCCGTCTCGTGACCGTCTTTTCCCCGGAAGATCACGGAACCAGTGGTCGGCTCTACTGTCCTCAGGATCAACCGTCCGAGTGTCGTCTTGCCGGAGCCACTTTCACCAACGATGCCAAGGTTTTCTCCGGGATAGAGGTCAAAGCTCGCATCGTCGACGGCCTTGAGTGTATTGGTCGTCCCGTGCCAGCCGAAGACCTTGCTCAGATTGCGGACCGAAAGCACGGGCGCGGGCGGTGCGCTCGCGGCGGGCGCGGCAGGCACGACGCCTTCGGCGTGATGCGTAAGTTTGACCGTCGAGGCAAGAAGCTGGCGGGTATAGGAGTGCTGCGGATCATGAAAGATCGCATCGACGGTGCCCGCCTCGACAATCCGCCCGAAGCGCATCACGGCGACCTCATCGGCAACCTCTGCCACAACGCCCATGTCGTGGGTGATGAGAAGCATCGCCATTCCACGGTCGACCTGAAGGCGTTTGATGAGGTCGAGAATCTCTGCCTGGGTAGTCACGTCGAGCGCTGTCGTCGGTTCGTCCGCAATCAGGATATCCGGGTTTGCCGCCAGCGCCATTGCGATCATCGCCCGCTGCCGCATGCCGCCGGAGAATTCGAAGGTATAGCGATCGCCCATCGTCTCGGGGTTTGGAATCTCCACCTGGCGCAAGAGGTCGATCATGCGGGCTCGGGCCGCCTTCCTGTCGAGGTCGCTGTGCAGCCTGATCGCCTCCACGATCTGGGAGCCGATGGTATGGACGGGTGACAGGGAACTCATCGGCTCCTGGAAAATCAGACCGATACGCTTGCCGCGAATAGCACGCATTGCGCGGCTGGTCGGCGCAAGCGAGGCAATATCCGTCTCGCCGCCAGCCTCCGTGAGGACAATGCGACCCGCGACAATGCGGCCGGGTCTGTCGACGATCTGAAGAAGCGACCGGGCTGTCACGCTCTTGCCCGACCCGCTTTCCCCGACAAGGCAAAGGGTCTTGCCGCGACGCAGCTGAAAGCTGACCTTTTCCACGGCGTGCAGGATGTGGGTCCGAAGGCTGAAGTCGATCGACAGGTTTTCGACGCTGAGGACGACGTCATCTGTTAGGTCGGACATTTGTTTCCTCCTCAATTGTCGTAGGGGTCGGCTGCATCGCGCAGTCCGTCACCGAAGAAGTTGAACGAAAGGACCGCGACCACCACCGCCAACGAGGGCCAGATCAGCAGCCAGGGAGCGGTCGCCACCGTGCGAATGTTCTGTGCATCCTGGAGGAGGACACCCCAACTGACGACCGGTGGCTTCAGGCCGATACCGAGGAACGAGAGAGAGGTTTCGGCTACGATCATCGTTGGCACCGCAAGGGTGACGACGGCCAGGATGTGGCTCGTCAGTGACGGAAGGATATGCCGGAAGATCAACCGCATTTCGTTTGAACCGTCGAGCTTGGCCGCCGTGACGAAATCCTCGCTTCGAAGGGCCAGAAAACGACCACGCACCTCGCGGGCAAGTGACGTCCAACCGAGAAGGGAGACGATGACCGTGATGACGAAGTAGACGCTGACGGGAGACCATGTCAGTGGAATTGCGGCAGCCAATCCGAGCCACAGCGGAATTGTCGGCATTGCACTGATGACCTCGATGACCCGCTGGATCGCGGTGTCAACCCAACCGCCGTAAAAGCCGGAGATCGAACCGATGACCACACCGAGGACAAGGGACATTGCAACGCCGACGAGACCGATCGACATCGAGATACGCGTACCATAGATGAGCCGGGAGAAGACATCGCGCCCCAGTCTGTCCGCGCCCAGCAAATACATCGGATCATTCGGATTGATCGGTCCGATGAAATGCGTGGTAGTTGGAAAGAGGTTCCAGAGTTTGTAGGCCGGGCCTTTCACGAAGAACCCGATCGGGACGACCTTTGTATCATCAGTCACAAAGGTACGACGCAGTGCGACCTTGTCGATCTCTACCTTGTAGCCCTTTACGTGGAGATTGAACTCGGAACTGCCATCGGGATTGGTGACGAAGAACCGGATCGCCTGCGGTGGAGCATAAGTGTACTGGGGCTTTGCGGTTGCGGGCAGGGCCGGTGCCAGGAACTCTGCAAAGAGGGCGACCAGATAGAGCAGCGCAATGATCGCACCCGCGACCATGGCAACCTTCTGACGGATCAGTTTGCCGAAGACCAGCCGCCACGGGCCAACGGCCGCGGTCGACACGGCACGCCCCTGTTTGAGCGGGCTGATCGAGGGACCTTCGAGAGCGGCCTGTGGGTGAACGTCGTTGACGGAAATGTTCTTGTTCGCTGTCATGGCCGCCTCCTCAGTTGAACCGGATGCGCGGATCGAGGAGCGCAAGCAACAGGTCGGAAAGCAGAACGCCCACCAACGTCAGCGCAGACAAAAGCAAGATGAAGCTACCGGCCAGGTACATGTCCTGCGAGACAAGAGCGCGGAAGAGGAGTGGGCCTGCGGTCGGCAAGTTCAACACGATGGCAATGATTGTAACGCCGGAGACAAGATGGGGCAGGACCCATCCAATTGCCGAGACGAAGGGGTTCAATGCGATGCGCACGGGATACTTCAGAATGACCTTGTATTCAGGAAGACCCTTGGCGCGCGCCGTCACGACATAGGGCTTATGCAACTCGTCGGTCAGGTTTGCGCGCAGGATACGGATCAGGGCGGCGGTACCGGATGCGCCGATGATGATGATCGGAATCCAAAGATGATGCAGGAAGTCGATGGCCTTTGCGAAAGACCATGGCGCCTCGGCAAATTCAGGGGAATTCAGGCCTCCGACGCTTTGGCCGAGAAAACGGTACGCGACGTACATCAACGCCAGCGCAAGAATGAAATTGGGGATCGCAAGTCCGATGAAGCCGAGAAAGGTGAAGACGTGATCGCCGACAGAATGACGGCGAACCGCTGAATAAATTCCGATCGGCAAGGCAACGATCCAGACAAAGATGAGGCTCAGAAGCGAAATGACCAGCGTCGATCCCATGCGCGCCCAGATCAGTCCTGAAACAGGCTGGTTCCATTCGAAGGACCATCCGAAGTCACCGCGGCTCACGATCCCCCACATCCACTTGAGGTACTGGATGTAGAACGGGTCATCGAAGCCGTAGATTTCCTTCAGCCTGGCAATCTGGGCCGGATCAACGGCCTGGCCGCTTTCGCTCATGGTCGCGATCATCGAGGTCAGATAGTCGCCAGGGGGTAGCTGGATGATCATGAAGGAGATCAGCGACATGCCGATCAAGGTCGGGATCATGTAAAACATGCGCTTCAGAATGTAGGCAAGCATGAGGTGGTATCTCCTCCCTCGAGACAGGCGTCTGCAGGCGCCTGTTGCCAGGTTTTCTCTCCGCCCCGGCTTCCTCCAAGCCGGGGCGGAGAATCTTGCTCCATTATTTCCAGGTGACGTGCACCACTTCCAGCCGGTCGATCGCGGCAACCTCGATTTCTGCGCGACCGTCCTTGATGCTGAAGGGTGCTGCACGATCCGCCAGGACGAGCCACGCCTTCGCAACGGACTTTCCGTCAGGAACCTCCAGGGAAACCGTTTGTGCCGGAAGCGGGTAGTTCTCGCGAACTGGTCCCTTCATCATCATCGGGTTTGTCAGGTTGAGCATGGAGAGCGCCACGCCTTCAGCGTTCTCTCTCATGGCAAGATCAAGAACCCCTGAGCCTTTGACCGTGATGCGCGGGTCCTTGCCGAGCGCCCAGCGAACGGCATTTGCGATCAGCCGGCCGTGGTCAGCAGCCATGACCTCCCAGAAGATCTCGCCGATGTTCCATGGGATGAAAACCGCGCGGCCACCATTGCCGGTCTCGCGTGCGATAACCCCGGCCCCCTTCGGTTCCTGTCTGGGGTAGACCTCCTCCATTGGCAGGTCCGGGAAGTCAGGCACATAGAGGAAGGGTGTAACGGCATCACCCTTGACGTCGACATCGATGAGGCGCGTCCCGCCCATGATCCGTTCGGCGCCATCATAACCTTCGTTGAGCGGGTGGTTTCCCGACAGCGCGACATAGGTATTCTTGACGATGCCGCGAGGTCCGGAAACGAGTGTCGCTCCGAATACGTCCGACAGTCCGAAGTCATTTCGCAGCTTTCCGTTCTCGTCCCTGAGCGATGTCTCGAAGGTGCCAACAACGCTGCCCCCGCGATCGACATATTGCCGGATAGCCTCGATCTGAGCGTCGGACAGGCATGCGGCATTGGCAAGAACGATCACCTTGAAGCGATCAAGGTTCTCTTTTGTCAAAACCTGGTCGGACAGAAGTTCGAAAGGCAGGCGTGCCTCGACCAGCGCATGGTAGAATCCGAGGTCGTGCTTTTCGCCATTGCTCCGCTCTTCCGGCGCCCAGTGGCGAAGCGTCGTCGACGGATCGATGACCGCGATCTCGGCGGACGGCGAGGTCGCCTCGAAAACCGGTTCCACGGCAGCCTGAAGGTGGAAGGAGTCAGTGATCGGCTCCACCCAACGCTTGTCGGGCACGACGCCGTTGAACTTGGTGAACCAGGCATAGAGCCCGTGTGCTGTCCCGTCGTTGACCCAGAGCTGCATTTCCTCTGGTGCTGTCACAGCATCCTTCCAACGGTATTCTTCCTCCGGTCCGATCGAGGTAATGAGCACAACGGGGCGGTCGGGGAAGGTGGCGCGGATCCGCTTGCCATTCCGGCCGGCCGACCATCCAAGTTCGACGCCACGGCGTCCCTGATGGTCGACGACGAGGAACGGGCAATGCTTCTTGATGACGTCGAGATCGAATTCCATCAGTGACGATCCCGCCATGTTCGGAATGAAGCTCGCATGGGGCTTGATCGCCTTCACGGCATCGTCCCACTGGGCGATGATATCCGTCAGGACACGCCGGCGCCATTGCAGCCACGCCTGCCAGGCCGGATCCTGGGTGTCTGCCTTGACGGGCAGGTTGTGGCCAAACATGTTCTTGAAACGACGGGCGCTGTCTTCGCTGTAGTCGACGCCATGTCCCTGCCAGCGATTGGCGAAGATCGCGTCGATATCGTATTTGCGGACAATCTCCTTGACGACCTCGGGCATGAAGACGGTGTTGTATTCGCCGTAGGCATTCGTGACCCAAATATCAGGATAGGCCCAGTGCTCGCGAGGTGTCCCGTTGGCGTTGACCATGACCCATTCCGGATGCGCCTTCGCAGCGTCGCTGTGAATTGCGTGCGGATCGACGCGGGCCATGACATGCATGTCGAGCTTGCGTGCGGCATCGACGAGCGCACCGAAGATGTCGGTGTCTCCGAGATGCTGCGATACGTAGTGAAATGGAATTTCGCTCGGATAGAACGCGATGTAACCGCCGGCACTGAGGCAGACTGCGTTGGACTTGGTACGCTTGAACACGTCGATCCAGAACGCCGGGTCGTAGCGGACGGGGTCGTCTTCAACGAAGGTCAACTGCGTCCAGCGCGTCGCGGTCTTGTACCACTCCGGCGTCCTCAGAGTGTCCATGTTCTGTCGTCTTGCTTCAAGCATATCCGTGATCCGAATTGTTGACAAAGAGGTAGCGCTCGGCGCCTGCAGTTGCAGGCGCCTTGGCAGGGTCTGATTGTTTGTAGCCCTCAGGCCTTGTAGAACTGTTCCGGCATGGTCGGGGCCGGGGTCGGCCACCCGAACGAGCTCGGCATGGTCTTCGTGATGTTCTTCATCTCGTTTTTGACGATCCCGTAGCTGTCCGGAGGCTGCGAAACCCCAAAGACGTAGAAGTTCTCGGCCGCACCTTGAAGCAACTGCTTCATGATTTCCTGCTGCCCAGCCTTATCGGGCTTCGCCTTGAGCTGGTTGTAGAGGTCCAGCTGCTTCTTGGTCTCTGCGGGTGGCTCTTCTGCATTGGCATTCGTCGGGTCAACGTACCAGAGAGCCCAGGCCGGCGCGTAAAATGCGTTGCTGTCGGTCGGTGCGTAATAGCGCGGGTCGAGCATGGCAGCGACGCCGCCATTTGCTCCGAACTGGTGGGCTGTTGCGTCGAAGCTGCGTCCCTGCCTGACACGCGTTTCCCACAGGGACCTGTCCATGGTGCGCATTTGCGCGTCGATACCAACAGCCTGGAACATGGGGATCACAAGCTGGAACAGATCGAGGAAGATTGCGCGTGCCTGATCGATCTCGAAGATGATCGTCAGGCGACGGTCCTTGTCGTCCAGCCGGTAGTTCTGATCATCCCGTTTGGGAATGATCTCGTCGAGCATGGCGTTTGCCTTTTCGACATCGTAGGCCGTGAACTGAGTGGCAAGCTGTTCGTTGTAGAGAGGGTCGCCCTGCTTGATCGATGGCTGTGCTGGCGCGCCTTGCCCGACGAGAACCGCATCGATCAATGTCTGGCGATCAAGTGCCGTCGACATTGCCGCACGAAAATTCTTGTTGCGGAAGAGGGCCCGCTTTGTCTCGTCCTCGTGATTGAGATTGAAGATGAACGTCATCACATTGGCCTCGGTCGAGGTCAGCGTGTAGAAGTCATATCCGCCCTGCTGGCGTGCATCATAAAGGACCGCCTTGTTGTTCGGCGTGGCGATGTACAGGTCCATCATGTCGATCTCGCCCTGCATCGTCTTCAGGAGCAAGACCTGCGGATCGGCGACCATCTGGTAGACGATACGGTCCATGTAAGGGAGCTGGTTCCCTTCCGTGTCGACCTTGAAGTAATAAGGGTTTCGCTCGGCGACCGCCCGTTCGGTGTTTTCACCGGGGGCAACCGTGAACTTCCAGGCAAACAGACAGGGTTTTGCCGACGAGTTCAGGAAGAAGGAATTGTCGTCCTGGAAACCGGCCATCGACTGGAACGCAGCTATCCAGCTCTGGAAGCCGCGCTGTTTGGCCACCTCGTCGGCCTTGGGATTGTAGTCAATGTGGAACTGCTCGAGATAGTGCTTGGGGCAGCGGGTTGTGTGGTCATTGTTCGACCAGGCCATTTGAAGGGGGAAGAGGCCGTTTGGTCTCGGGAACGTCACCTTGAACGTCTGTTCGTTGACAATGTCGAGCTTGGCCGGCTTGCCGTCGGTTTTCCAATGGCCTTGTCCTGTAATGGCAACGCGCTTGTCAGACAGAACCGTGTCGTACCAGAATTTGACGTCGGCCGTCGTGTAGGGCTGGCCGTCCGACCACTTCATGCCCTTGCGAAGGCGGATGGTGTAAACCGTTGCATCCTCGTTGCCGTCGAATGCCTCGGCAACGTTAAGGGTGATACCCGACCAATCAGGTGTATAGCGCACCAGGGGCTCATATGCCTGGTAGCGGAACAGGTGTGACAAGGAGCCACCACCGACAAGGGCGAGCTTCCAGTCGCCGCCATACTTGCCGACACTCTCGACCGGCTTGACCACGAGCGGGTTTTCAGGAAGCCGGTCCTTTATCGGTGGCAACGCGCCCTTGGAGGTCTGCTCCTTGAGGCTGGCGGCCTCATTGTAGCCGCCGGCGAAGCTCGGCAGGGCTGGAAGAATGAAGACGGCCGAAGTCCCGGCCAGAAACGCACGGCGTTTCAGCTTAAGCATGGGTATCTCCTCCTAAAAACGTCCATAAATTTTGTTATTGTTTGGACTGTTATGAGGTTTACATATGCGTTTTGTTAGGTAAAGCGTTATGTTCTATTATTTTCCGCGAAGGCCGATCCAATAGCGGTGGCGAGAAAAGAGGCGGACATGCAGACCAAGACGAAAGTTACTATCCAGGGTATCGCAGACGAGGTCGGACTTTCCAAATATGCCGTCTCGCGATCTCTCGCCGGCAAGTCTGGCGTCAGTGAAGAAACGCGAAAGCGCATTTCGGAAGTAGCGGAAAGGCTTGGATATACGAAGCCCGTCAACCGCAACAAGCCGTCGGACAGCGAGGAGATCGCTGTCGTCTTTTATGACATCGACCCCGTCAACAGTGAGCTCAATGTGCAGATCCAGACCGGAGTCCAGGAGGAGGCTGAGAGGCTTGGCGTTGGCATCCGAATACGCTGGACACATAGCGAGCTCGCGCTGGAGGAACTTAGCGCCAATTTCGCAGGGCTTATCCTTGTCGGTCCCCACACACCGGAGGGGATAGCGCGGGCCGCCGCGGCTGGCGGCGCCGCCATCGTGCGACTGGGCTGGACCGATCCTCTGCAACAGATCGACAGCGTCAGCGGGTCAGATCATGAGGCCGGCCAGGCGGTGGCGCGATACCTGACGAGCCTTGGGCATAGATCGATTGCATATGTTTACGGCTTGCCGATCTATCGCGGTCGCCACGAGCGCTACTACGGCATGCGCGAGATCCTTGAGCAGAATAGTGAATATCAACTGCATGTCATGCAGTTCGAAGAGCAATCCGGGTTTGCAACAGCGCTCGGCGAACTGCGAGGAAAGGGCATGCATCCGACTGCCTTCTTCTGCGCTCATGATGGACTGGCCGTGACCGTCGTTTCCGAACTTCTGGGGCAGGGCTTTCGAATTCCAGACGACGTTTCCGTCGTCGGCTTCGGGGACTTCTCAGCGGCGATGCAAATATCCCCAGGCCTCACAACGGTCAGACAAGAAGGACGGGAAACGGGTGCCGCGGCGCTGCAATTGCTCCTCGAACGCATTCGACGGCCGCGCTTGCCGGATCAGCCGGCACGTAGCATTCGTGTGGTGTCGCGGATTGTCGAACGACGGTCCGCCGGGCCGGTGAAAAATTGAAGCCAGTTCCCGAAGCTGCCGGCACTTGGCGGGACGAGTCAAAGCGTGGGGGCCGCAATCCTTGCTTCTCGAACGACCGAAGGGGTGGGCGCAGGCTGTCCTGAACGCATCCGCCTGATGAGAGATCGCGGCGCCGATGCCGAGGCGAGCGGGAATAGGAGGGCAACGTAACGAATGTGTTCGGCAACAGGCGGCTTCCAGCCGGTCGTCGCCGTTCGGTTGAGCACATGAGGTTCGCGACTGAGCCATAGAAAAGCTTGCCATAGCTCATCAATGCGAATAACCATGAGTTATAGAAAGGTGGGCTATAACTCATGCAATGGAACTGGCAGAGCAGCGATTGGCCGAGTTTCAGGTACGATGTTGCAAGCTTGATCCCGTTGGAGCAGAAATTTCTTCAGTCCGCCGGCGAGGTGATCGGTGCTGTTCGGCATTTCAATGAGGACGACAGTAGTCAGCTTCGTATTGAGCTGCTGAGTGACGAGGCTATCAAAACCTCAGAGATCGAGGGAGAATATCTCGACCGCGCAAGCGTTCAATCATCACTGCGCCGACAGTTCGGGCTCACCACAGATGATCGACAGGTTCGCCCCCAAGAGCGGGGGATCGCCGAGATGATGGCGGACGTCTATCGCAACTGGCATCAGCCGCTTTGTCATGAGGAGCTGTTCCGTTGGCACGCAATGCTGATGGCCGGAAATCGATCCATTGAAACGGTGGGCGGCTACCGCGTGCATGCCGATGCCATGCAGATCGTGTCAGGCCGACTGGATAAGCCAACAATACATTTTGAGGCTCCCCCATCTCACCAAGTTGCCACTGAGATGGAGGCCTTCACCGCATGGTTCAATCAATCCGGACCAACAGGTCAAACACCACTCCAGGCCTTGACGCGCGCAGCGGTTGGTCATCTCTACTTTGAAAGCATACATCCATTCGAAGATGGGAATGGCCGCATTGGACGCGCCCTCGCCGAGAAGTCCCTCGCTCAAAACATAGGGCAGCCCAGCCTGATCTCGCTTGCCTCCACAATCGAGAAAAACCGAAAGGCCTATTATTCCGAGCTTGAGCGCCACCAGCGTACACTCGATATCACGGGCTGGGTCTTTTTTTTCTCAGAGACGATCCTTGCCGCCCAACTGGCGACGCTTGAGCGCATAGCTTTCTTCATTCAAAAAACAAAGTTCTACGACCGGTTTAGAGGCCGCCTGAACGAGCGGCAGGAAAAGGTAATCGCGCGCATTTTCAAAGAGGGGATAGCGGGCTTTAAGGGAGGCCTAAGCGCGGAGAACTACATTTCAATCACAGCCACATCCCGCGCGACAGCCACACGCGACCTTCAGCAACTCGTAGAGCTTGGTGCCCTAACGCGCACGGGCGAACGTCGGCACACACGTTATGCCCTGCTGCTGAACTAAATCCGGGTTGATCGTCATTGAGCAAGCATAGTGCCGAACGAAGCCGCATCCCGTCTTCCTGATGCCGTAGTCGAAATTTTGATTGACCGTCGTTCGAGCGACCAATCAACGCTCAGCAATTTTCACTTTCTGTGGGGTCGAATGCACGCCGTTAAGCCGTTTTCCTACTTTGAGCGCATTTTGGCTTGGAGGAATCTGTCTTCACGGGGGAAAGGGACCGCACTTTCGACAATCGCAGTCCTGTCATTCTTCGGCATCATCCTCGGGGTGGCGGTTTTGATCCTGACAATGTCCGTGATGAATGGATTTAGGGAGGAGATCGTCTCGCGAATATTGGGTGCCAAAGGCCACATCATTGTCTCGGCAAAGGAGCAGACGAGCTTCGCCCCTGATACTTGAACGCTGGACCGGCATACTGACCGGGCGACGCTCCACCATCGAGAGCTGTTGTCCATGACCCAAATAACCATGACTGCCGCCAACTCTTCGGGGCGTGGGTCACGCTACCCAAGGCAAGCCGACCGAGGTCCTTCAGCTGATCGCTGGCGGACTTGGCGACTTCCTAACCGCGAAGTTTTGGCGCGGGGAACACCGATTGCCTGCGCGCCTCACTTTCGCTCGCTCATGCCGATGACAGGGACGATTACACGCCGACACTGCGTTCGAACGCGATACGCACGGCTCGGTTGACGGCTGGTCCAAGCACGGACATGTGGGTCTCTCTCGCGAAGAGTTCGAATTGCGTCCGAATGCCACTTGCCGGGTTATTCAGCCGATCTGCCATTTCCTGCGCCAATGCGACGGTGCGCTCCACCTTCCTTTTTTCGATACGGGATGCGGCATCCTCGTTGTGGTATTGGAAGGGAGCGAGGTCATCGCCCTCATACTCGCCGGCTGACAAATGCAGGAAGACGGACGGACCGGTTACCGGTTGCCGGCCGGCCTCGTTGTTCAGGATTTCGCTCCCTTCCCAGTAAATCGTCGGACTTGCAGCAATCCAGTTGGCGAAGAGTTTCGGGCGTTCGAAGAGAGCATAAAGTGCAAAAAGCCCTCCAAAGGAATGCCCGAAAAGCGATCGGCGCGTCGGGTCAATCCGTGTCGTTGCCTCAAGCCGCGGGAAAAGCCGATGCTCGATAAAGTCGAGGAGTTGACCGCTGCCACCGATGCGAACAGGAGGTCCTCCGTCGAAATAGGGCGGATAGGATTTGATTGGTGGAGGACCAAGGTCCCAGGCCCTCCGAAATGCGTCATATGGTTCGTCGGAAGGATAGCCGATCGCGGCAATGACACCCCAGTCGACGTTGGTCCCGGTTGGATACGGCGCCTGTGTCACTACGCTGGCGAACGCGAAAGGGAAGGTCGCATTGCCGTCGGTGGTGACCAGAAGAGGCCAGCCGCCAGCAGGCGGCTCCCCTTTCGGTATGAACAGGAAGATCCGGTAAGGATCGCCACCATCCATGGGCTCCAAGTCAAAATGAACGGTTCCGGGCAAGGCATATGCTTCTTCAGTCATGTTCATCCCATGTCGCTCTTTTCGATCGGCAGGAGTTGAAAGGTGCGTTACCACTTGTACTTCAGCGAACCCATGACCGTGCGTCCCTGGCCGGTGTAGCAATAGCCATCTGTGCATACCTGTTCGCGCCGATCGGCCAGGTTGGTGGCACTTACGGCGAGCGACAGGCCTTTAAGATCCGGGGAGCTCGCGCCAAAGTCGTAGGATATCACCGCATCGAAGTACGCGGCACCAGGGTTCCGTGACGTGTTCGCGTCACTGGTGAAGGAATTGCTCATCGCACGGATACCACCACCGATGGTGAGCCCAGGAATGGTGGAGCTTTCCGGCATTTCATAGTTCACCCACAAAGAGGCGACGTGGCGCGGTACCGTCGAAGGCACGTTTCCAATCAATGTGGCGTCGTTGTTGCCAGTGATTTCGGCATGGGCATAGGTGTAGGCGGCGATCAAGCTGATGCCGTTGTCGAATTGGGTGCGCCCTTCGAGCTCAAATCCCGTGTAGGTATTCTCTCCCGAATTCTCGGAAAACAGGAAGCTTGAGGCATATTGTGGCTTGCCAGTCTCTACCAGTCGGTAGACGGCGCCGCTCAGGGAATAGCTCTCACCCTCGGGCTGGTACTTCACGCCAACTTCGATCTGGCGTCCCTTGGTCGGGTCCAGAACCGAGCCATCTTCTGCTAGCGCAGTAGATGGGACGAACGAAGTGCCATAGCTGACATATGGCGCGATGCCGTTGTCGAACAGATAGAGCAGCCCCACCTGGCCGGAGAGGACGCCATCATCCTTCTCGCTGGTCGAGCCGCCAGTACCCTTAATTGTGGATTCCTGGTGCGCCCAGTCGTAGCGAAGACCCGCTACGGCGCGCCAGTTGCCAAGTTCCATCTGATCCTGAGCATAAATGCCGGTCTGATTGAGGCTGCTGCCAGTAAAGTAGTCTAGCGCAGGAACCGGCACGATGGAGCCGGGTGTATTCGCCGCGACGCTGCTGCTACCCATGGCGAAGTCCGACGAGACCCATGTGTAGTCGAGGCCGCCGAGCAGCGTGTGCGAGACGCTGCCGGTATCGAACTGACTTTCGAGCTGGTTGTCGATCTGATAGGCACGCATGTCCTCGGTCACTGCGGTCGTCGGCCAGCTGCCGTCCGCGTTGACAAGAACACGGTTGAGGTAATGCGCCTTTAGGTCCGTGTCACCCGCGCGGGCATTCTGGCGGAAGGTCATGCCGTTATCGAACTTGTGCTCCAGCTGGTAGCCGAGCTGATATTGCTCGACCTTTTGGCTGTTGAAGTCCGGGTCGGTGTAGAGGAAGACGTCGCCATCCTGCAGATAGCTCCAGGCGCTTGCGCCGGTCTCGGTTTTCTGCGCCAGGCCATACACGGTGAAGGTCGTATCTTCGCTCGGTCTCCAGGTGGCCGACGGCTGCAGGAGATAGCGATCATCGGCAATGTCGTAGCTTCCTTCGCCTTCGCGGGCCAATCCGACCAGACGGTAATCTATCTCATCGTTGATCGGTCCGCCAAAGTCGAAGGCCGCCTGCTTGCGGCCGATCGTACCGTATTGCAGCTCGACTTCGTGGTGCTCACCCTCTAGCGGCAGCTTTGAGATGCGGTTGACGATGCCAGCGGCGCTCGCTGCGCCATACATTACTGATACCGGACCCTTCAAGATCTCGATGCGATCAAGCGTATAGACCTCGGTCATGAACGAGCCGTAGTTCATAATCGGCTGGCGCAGGCCATCGCGGAAGTCGCCGGCGGTCGTGGTCTCTATACCTCGGATGTAAATCTGGTCGAATCGCGGGTCGTAGCCGAACGCCCCCGTGGTGACGCCAGAGGCGTAGCGAGCCGCCTGGATCATGTCGGTCACCGCGCGCTCATCCATTTCTTCACGGGTGACAACCGATATGGAGCGTGGTGTCTCGAGCAGCGGCGTATCCGTCTTCGTGGCCGAAATCGCGCGTTTGGGCACGACCGTTGCGTTGTCCTCTTGGATGGACTGAGGGTTCGAACCGTCGCCGGTGACGGTAATCTTCTGCAACTCAGTGGCGCCGCTGTCCTGAGCAAGGGCCAAACCCGCGTTGAGCGCGGTCGCAGCAACAACGCCGATGAGCATGGTGGAACTCAAGAGACCGCGACGCAGAGAGATTCGTTTTAAAGAAGTTGACATCGCGCGACCCTTTCCGGCGAGCAGAGGCGCCAGTGGACATCTGACGCAAGACAAAGATTTCAGGGCAGTATTTTTGCACTGCCGAAAGGCGAGTCGCCTTCGCGCGGATCAATAAAAACATTACTATTTGAGTCAAGATATGCCGGTCGCAGCTGTTGCATTCCTTGCCTATGTCGCTCAAATGTCACAACGTTTTCGGCGTCGAGAGCCAGGTTAGCCACTTGCACACAGGGTATGCAGTCCAGACGATGTGAGCAGTTGAGCGAAGAGCGTCTGCCTCTAGTCCCATGTCGACGAGACCGCCGAAAGGATAAGGTCGATAGTGGAAAGGATGCGCTTTTCGCCGGCACATGCAGCAGATTCCGCGCAGTTAGATGAGAGAAAAACACGCTGCAACCTACCTCCCAATAGACAATTGGAGAAGTGGAGCCGCGACCCCATGCCTCGCTTGTTTTGTTGGGAAAAGACCAGTTTTTCTGCCCAGCTCATCTTGTTCTTCTCGGTTGCGTGCCCGCAACCGATGATCGGCGACCCATGTTCAATGGCACCGTCTTTGATCGAAACCAGGCTTGCGGTGTCGCTAGCGACACCTACATTCTGTATCCTCACCACTCTGTCCGCGGCACCAAAGAACCGATCGTCATGGGAAATAACGACGACGGTCCGGGCTTCTGCTTTCATTGTGGGAAAAGATCTTCCTGGGATATGCGGTGCAATCCGGGATCCTGGTCTGTGGCGCATTCGTAGGTAATGATGACGGGGAAATCTTTTCAGTCCCAAACGCAAGGGGCCTCATCAGCCGGCCCATGGGTCGATGATATCTATTCCGAAGCCATCGAAATCCTTGATGTTGCGTGTCGCAAGTGTCAAATCATGAGCGATAGACGTAGCCGCGATGAGACCGTCCATTGATGCGAGCCCCGGGCCGCTTCGCTTGGCAAGCGCCATCAGGTCGCCTCACACCAGGGCGACGGCCCCTTCCACCGGAACAATCCTGTTTTCGAAACGCTGGGGCAGATCGAGACGATGCTGATAAATGTGCGATCCTCGTCCAGACCGTGAGCCAATTCGAGACACCTTCAGCGGGGCGGGGTTTTGTCACCTCCGACAGAACTTTTGTATGGAGAAGATGTCTCATAGGGACAAGTCACGCGGCTCGTCATGTTGCCGCTCAATATCCAGATCTGCGCCAAGCAGAGGTGACGCCACCAAGAACTCCGCAAGCGATCCCCGGCGTGCGGTCTTCTTCTGCCATTCTTCCGCAGAGACAACGACCACGCTCGGCTTTCCGTTGCGGGTAATCGTCTGAGGTACCAATTGCGCACGCTCCATAACCTCCGAAAGCTTGGCCTTCGCGGCGGCAACAGTCCAGCTCATATCATCGTGCGTCGATGTCTGCATTGCCTCACCAATAACCTAGTTGACCATAATGCTGGGTGGCATTCTTGCAAGAACGGGGGAGACGGGACGCACGGTCGGCAGTTCGTATTTTATCAAGACCTCTTACACATTTCACTGATTCGACAAACTTTGCCATCGCTGGGAACGTTGAGACCCGCGAAGTCACGCCGGCCTCGAATAGCAGCGGGCCCCATTCACGTCGCGCCGACATGGTCCGTGGCATCTTCCCGTACCTCCAGGATCCGATCGATAAGGCCCCATTCTAATGCTTCTTCCGCCGTCATGAAGCGGTCGCGATCCATTGCTTGCTCGAATTCTTCGTAGGTGCGGCCGCAATGCTTGGCGTAGAGCCGAGTCATGCGATGCTTTGTTTTTTGAATTTCTTCAGCATGGATCAGCATGTCCGATGCCTGTCCTTGAAATCCGCCCAGAGGTTGGTGAATGTGGATGCTGGAATTGGGAAGCGCAGTGCGTTCGCCCGCCTGGCCGGACATCAACAGGAACGACCCCATTGAGCGGGCGGTTCCCATGCATAGCGTATGCACCGGGGCGTGAATGTAACGCATCGTATCGTACATCGCGAGACGGCTGGTTACGACACCACCTGGCGAATTGATGTAGAGATGGATCGGCCGTTTGGGGCTTTCGGCTTCGAGAAACAGCAATTGTGCGCAGACAAGCGCTGAGAGGGTGTCGTTCACCTCGCCGTTGAGGAAGATGATCCTCTCACGCAGCAGGCGGGAATAGATGTCGAACGACCGCTCGCCTCTACTGGATTGTTCGACGACCATAGGGACGAGTTGCATTGCTTCGCGCATGGGCGAACTCCAATCATTCGAGATTTGTCGGGTGGGCTTGCCGCGTTAGGCGGCGAGCGTGAGAGCCTGGGTGTTGCCGTTGGCGGCCGTTTTCGCAAGCCGCTCGAAGGCTGCGCCGGTCAACTCGTGAACGATCCGCAGGCTGGTTCCTCCCGATTCATTCGGTGCGATCGTGAAGGTGACAGTGCTTTCGAGATGGGGCGGGATATCGTCACGCAATTTGTAGCGGATTTCCTTGCCCGGCGTCGCCGAGAGCGACAATGGATCGGCCAGCGCCTCCCTCGGCAACCACTTTTCCCGGAATTCCGCAATGCTGATCGCCCGCCAGACCTTCTCCGGCGACGCGTCGAGATCGTATCGCTGCTCGAAACCGCTTTCCTGCACCTCGGTTTTCATGTCGTTCATTGATCCATATCCTTCAGCAAGAGCTTGAGAGCATCGATGCGAGCCGGCCAATAAGCGCGGTATTTCGCCAGCCACTGCGCGATAAGCGCCAACCCGTCCGGATCGACTTCATAGTTGACGAAGCGGCCTTCCTTTTGTTCGCGCACCAGCCTTGCCGCCCGCAATACGGCGAGATGCTGGGACATCGCCGGCTGGCTGATATCCATGCCCTGACGCAGCGCGCTGGCATTCATGCCCCCATTCGCCAGCTTTTCGAAAATCGCGCGGCGGGTCGGATCCGCCAAAGCGCGGAAAATATCGTGTTCCATCATCGCCACACATAAGCACACACTTATGCGTTTCGCAAGCCTGTCTTTAGCGGGATCGGAATTTGGCTCTGTTATGATGCCCCAGTCGTCGAGCGTGACACACAGCTGATCACTGAGGGCTGCGTCAGGTCTAGAGCCGCTAGATGCCCCAAGAACTGGGAACTCTCCAGCTAACTCGCGCTAGGTCCGACCACAGAACGCCAGCCATACTTCGGACGTGCCGCGGGTTCGCTGCGCGGTTGATCTTCGAGGTGACTACCCTTCGATATTCCTGGCCGGTAGTTGCGAAGCTAGTGCAAAGCCGCGAAACGGCCGAGCAGTCCCTTTCGTTGGCATGGAAGACGCGATGCCAGAGCAGATGGTGCAAGGCGATGCGTTTCTCTTCTACCTTGGCGAGATGATCCGCCTCGTCAACTCGATCGCCCTCGTCTTAATGCGGACTGACGCCATAACGATCGACCGTTCAGGCGCTTCACCTGTTGTCATTCGCGGCAATACAGTTCAAATCCCGTCACGGCCTTACATGCGTGCGTATCTATCTAGCGCGATGGCCCGACGCCCACCTCATCTTCCACATAGACCGGATTGCTGATAGCCCGGCGGATCGGCTGATTTGCCATGTCGACGCCCTTGAGCTGCCAAGGAAGCGAACGCCCTTCGAGCGCCGCAGAGAATTCAGACATCAAGCGTTTGCGGCTGGCAGCGGCGATGATCTCGGCGCGTAAGAAAGCCTTTGGCCTGCCAGTGAAACGACCGGTCCAGTCATCGGATCCTATCGTCTCGGTCGAAATCACGCCGGTCGCATCAATCCACGCAAGCGTATCGCCTTCCGCCAGTTTCGTTTCTGCCATCGCGGCAACTTCACCTCGCGTTGTCGAACCCATCGGCTGGCCGTTTGCGGAAAGCGCCAGGTGCGGGCCGGTTGGGCTTTCTGTCACGTAACCGCACCCTGCCTTCATGGCGGAGAGGACGGCGTCTTCAGAAAGTTCAGCGAGCCACAGTACTGTCGTCGGTCGGGCGAGAACAAGCGGACCTTCAGGCAACAGCCGCGCAGGCTGATGAAAGTCGCTGCCGCCAATCGCGGAAATCTTCAGACCCGAGGCCAACCGGTCCTGGTAGCGGCCTAGCGACACCCAGTTCCAGGCCATCCAGTGGGATTGCCAAACTTCCATGCAGTCGATCCTCGGCAGCTCATAGTCCCACTGGATCGTCGGTTTGTCGTGATTGATCGAAAGAAGCCCGCCATGCTCATGGACGAGGCGCGACAGAGTGTGGGCATGTTCCGGCTTGGTCATGCGGAAATCGATCCAATCATCAACGCCATAAACATTGGCATGTCCGACCGCCGTGGTGATTTCCATCGCACGCACAAAAACAAGGTCGGCGGAGGAATTTGGGTGGAAATAACGCCGCTGGGTAATCGTGTTGTGGTCCGCGACCGCGAGGAAATCGAGGCCTGCCTGCTTTGCGGCTGCATGAAGGAGTTCGGGCGAGCCGGCCGCGTCTGAGTGGAACGTGTGGCAATGTAGGTCGCCGCGATACCAGCCCGCGCCCTGGCGCACCGGGAACGTCCGTGCCGGCGGCGGCAAGAGGTCGCGAGGCTCGCTGTCAAAGGTCACCGTCACCCGCACATCGGCGCCATCGGGCGGTACCTTGTAAAGACCGAGCATTACTTTCCACACACCGGCGGGGATGTCGCCATGAATGTAGCCCGGCGTCGCATCATCGTTCGCAACGAAGAACCGATCACGCGCTCCGCCGCTCCAGCCACGAAAACCGGCGTCAGTCGGATAATCAGTAGCGCGAGGATCGAGCACCCCGAGATCGATGATGCAATCGTCAGCCTTTGGGTAGTTCATCGTCACGTCGATGCGTGTCGTGCCGTCAGGTATATCGACGGGTACATAGAAATACGGATCGGCTGCCTGATCGGCACGGGTCACGTGAACGGCAATGTCGACCATGACGGCTTACTCACCTATTGCCGGAATGCGGGCGCCGGTCCCGTCGAACAACGTCACGTGGCGGGTATCGAAGGCGAGATTGACTTGATCGCCGACGCGGATTTCGTCGTCGGTGAAGATGCGCGCTGTTACCCGGCCAGAATCCGCACGCTCCATCGTCACCAGACTTTCCGGCCCCATATTCTCGTTGGCAAACAGCCTTCCGGCAATTGTGTTGGCCTCGCCGGTTTGCGCCATTCGCAGGTGTTCAGGACGGATCCCAAGCGTCATCTTGCCTTGCGCTGCGGCTTTGGCGATGGCCTCAGAAACAGGAAGGCTGGATAGCGTCAGGCCATCGGCCCGCAATCGCAATTGCCCCTCGTCGACCATGGCCTCCACTGGAACCAGGTTCATCGGTGGATTGCCGACAAAGTTCGCCACGAATGTCGTCGCCGGCCGGCGATAAATCTCGATGGGCGGCGCAAACTGCACGATGCGGCCTTTATCCATGACGGCGATGCGAGTCGCAAGCGCCATTGCCTCGGCCTGATCGTGGGTCACGTAGACGGCTGTCATACCCATGTCGCGCTGCAGGTGGTTGAGAAAGCCGCGTGCTTCCAGACGAAGCTTGGCATCGAGGTTTGAAAGCGGCTCGTCGAAGAGATAGACCTGGCTCGGGTAGACGAGCGCACGCGCAAGCGAGGTGCGCTGCTGCTGGCCGCCGGAGATCTGGCTCGGCAGACGTTTCATCAGATCCCCGATTTTCAAGACGTCCGCCACTTCCTTCGCGCGGGCATGACGCTTGTCGTCGGACTCGCCGCGAACTTTTAGCGGATAGGCGATGTTGTCCGCGAGGTTCATGTGCGGATAAAGTGCATAGTCCTGGAACACCATCGAGATCTGCCGGTCCTTTGGATGCAGGTAGGTGACGTCCTTGCCGCCGATCAGCACCTTGCCGGCGGAAGGCGTTTCCAGCCCGGCGATCATTCGAAGGCTTGTGGTCTTGCCACAGCCGGAAGGGCCGAGCAGGCAGACAAACTCGCCATCGGCAATCGAGAGGCTGATGTCCGGCACCGCAGTAAACGAGCCAAAGGTTTTGGAGACGTTCTGGAATTCGACTGAAGCCATGAGAAAAGTCCAATTACGACTTGATGCCGCCGAAGAACCGGAAGCCGAACTTCCAGTTGACGAATAGGTAAAGCACGATGACGGGCAGCGAGTAGATGAGGGAATACGCGGCGAGTAGTGTAACGATTGGCGTGCCCGCCTCCGAATAGAAGGAGTAGATGGCGACGGAAGCCGGCATCAGGGTATCTTTGCGAAGCAAGATGAACGGGATCAGGAAGCTGCCCCAAATGTTCACAAATGCCCAGACGACGACTACGACGATGCCTGGCCGGATGACCGGAAGCGCGACATCAAAAAAGGCCTGAATCGGCGACGCGCCGGCAACCATCGCGCTCTCCTCATAGGATCGCGGAATGGCGTCGATGAAATCGCGCAGGATGAACATGGCGGTCGGCAGCAGGCCGCCGGCAAAGACCAGGATGACCGCGAGATGTGTATCGATTAGCCCCATTGCCGAGACGATCAGGAAGATCGGCACCATCGCCGCCGAGCCCGACACGACCGAGGAGAAAAGCAGGAGGATATAAGTAACTGCGCCCTTGCCAGGAATTGACGAGCGCGACAATGCATAGGCTGCCAACGTCGCCGCGCCGCCGACAAGTATCACACCGCCAAAAGCCTGGATCAGACTGTTGAGCAGCGCACGCATGGCGAAGGTGTTTTCAAACACTGTCGCAAAGTTTGAGAGTGTAAACGGCGAGGGGATAGCAAGTCCCAGTTCGGCGCGCGCGTTGAACGGAGCGAATATGAACCAGACCAAGGGCAGGGCGAAGACCACACCGATCAGCGAAGCGACGACCGAGAAGACCGAGCGGCGCACATAAATGCTGCGAGAAACCTGCATCAGTCTGCCTCCGCTTTCTTCTTCTTGGCGATTTGCAAGTAGACCAGCGCAAATGCGAGGTTGATCAGCATGATGACCACACCGACGGCAGCACCCCGGCCGAATTCAAAGTCCTTGAAGGCTACTCGGTAGGTGTAGATCGAGAGGAGTTCGGTCCGATAAGACGGGCCGCCGTTTGTCAAAAGGAAGGGGGTGAAGACGTTAAACGTCCACATGGTGATGAGTATCAGGTCTGTTACCACATGACCGCGAATGAGCGGCAGGGCGATATCGCGCAGTTTCTGCCAGGAGCTTGCACCGGCAACATCGGCGGCTTGAAAATAGCTCGGCGGGATCGACTGGAAGGCCGAGTTGAACAGCATCATCGAAAAGGCGGAGCCGCGCCAGGTGTTGAAGATCACGATCACCCAGAAGGGCTGCTGTAGCAACCAATCACCGGGCGGCAGGCCGAGGCCATGCATGATCATGTTCAGTGTGCCATTGTCGTAATCGAGAAACGCGAACCAGGCGAAACCGATGACCACTTCAGGCAGGATCCAGGCAGCGATGACAGCAGTCTGCAGGAAATTCTTGAGCGTCGGCGAAACCGACTGGCTGAGCCAAGCAAGGATAAGACCGAGCAATGCCTGCCCGATCAGCGCTGAAAATAACACGAACTGGACAGTCAGGATCAGCGAAAACCCGAACTGGCCCCGCGTAAAGAAGGTCGCGGGATTGAACAGCGTGAAATAGTTTTGCAGCCCGACAAAATCGGGATCGATAGCAGTGCGACCGAGCAACGTTCTGTTGGTGAAGGAGACGACGATCACCCAGAAGAACGGGATGATGACGAAAACGCCGACCAGCGCGGCAGCGGGAGCAAGAAACACTGCGCCCGCGCGCGTGGAAAGCAGGGAGAATTTTTTCATGCGCGATTACCCTGTAGCAGCGCCCGCCGCGACGCGAAGGCCGGCTTTGTCGGTCGGCCCTCGGTTAATTCTGACGGTCAGAGACGGCTGACCGTATTCTCTTCGCCAACAATTGCGGTGACCGCTTCCTTGTACTGCTTCATTGCGGCTTCGGGCGTCAGTTCGCCGGACACGACAGCCTCGGTCATGCGCTGAATTTCAGCCGAGACCTTGTTATAGTTGGCATCGTTCGGGCGCGCGGTCGTCAACGGCAGCAGCGTCTTGGCGGTTTCGGTCAGGAAGGGCGAATTCGGGATTGCCACGTCATTCCTGATACGGATGGCCGGCTGGATTTCCTGAAAAGCGGTGAGCTGCTCCTGGCTATTCATGAAGGAGAGCAGCGCCCAGGCCTCATTTGGCGCGTCCGAATGCGGATTGATAACGAACCCGGTACCGCCGGAAATCGTCACGAAATCCTGTCCGCGCAGACCGCGGCCCGGCTTTTCAGACGGCATTTTCTTCCAGGTCATGACATTGTCGCGGTCTGCAACCTCGAATTCCGCGCCCGGCCGGGTGACCGAACGATAGAACCAGTCGCTTTCGATCAGCATCGCCGTCTTGCCATCGCGGAAGTTCGCGAATGTACGGTTGCGGCCATCACCGAGCATCTGGGCTCGTTGATCGCCGAGCTTGTCGTCGACGTAGACAGTCTTGTAGAGGTTCAATGTATCAAGGATCCCCTGGCTCGAAGCGATATATTTGCCGCTTTCGTCGGTCACTTGCTCCCCAGTGCCGAGCAATGCCATCCAGTAGCCCTGCATCGTGGTGGCTTCGCCCATCGAGACCCCAGCATTGATCTGCAACGGGAAGCTTGCCGGATCCGCCGCCTTCAGCTTTCGGGCGGCATCGAGCAGTTCTGCCCAGGAACTCGGCTGCCAGCTATCGGCGTCGATGCCAGCTTTCTTGAACAGGTCCTTGCGCACGAAGATCATGCGGGCGTCGGTGCCGAGCGCAATGCCATAGGGCTTGCCCTGATAGCTCATCAGCGCCTTGGTGCCGTCAGAGATATGGCCCCAGCCATCCCACTTTGCGACATCAGCGCCACCGATCTCATCAAGCGGTTTCAGGAGGCCGCCCTGAACGAAGCTTGGAATGAGGAACCCGTCGAAGCCGGAAACATCAGCGCCGGCGCCGCTGGAAAAGTCCAGCGCCAGCTGTTGGGTCAGTTGCTCATCAGCGCCGCCGAACTGCGTCAGCTTGACGGTAACGTCTTTCCCGTCCGCCTTCATCTTGGCGGTAAAGGCGGGAATAACCTTCTTCTCGATCCACTCCGCCATGCCGCTGTTGACGCCACCGATGACACAACGGCAGGTGATATTGAGTTCGGTCGCCGCCAAAGCCTGGCTCGACAGCGCAATCGCCGCCGAAGCGCCCAGCAACAGAGAACGTATGTCCTTGCGCATGTGAATTCCTCCCAATTGGTCCGTTGGCCGGACAAGCAGTGTTGGTGCGAGAGTGGCTGCCGGATCCCTCCTCCTGGCGAACCTCACCTCTTACCCCTCTAAGAGTGAACACGTTTTCATTTTTGTCAACAGTTCCAACATCGATAGAGAATGAAATACGGGACCAAAAACAGCTGCATAATACCCCTATCGGCACGACATCATCATTGCCTCTTGACGCGTTACTGTTCAAACCTCATGCTCATTGCACACGTTTTCATTTTGATGATGAGATCATGACCGGACGAAATGACAGAAGAGGCGCCCGTGCCACGGCTGATCTCGTGGCGCGCGAAGCAAATGTTTCGCGCGTCGCCGTATCCCGTGCGTTCAACCCGAATGCATCGTTGAAGCCGGAAAAGCGCGACAGGATCCTGCAGATTGCCCGTGACCTGAACTACACGCCGGACGTGGCGGCGCGTTCGCTTGTCACCCGCCGCTCACATCTGGTTGGCATGATCGTGCCTGATGTCTGTTCGCCTTGGGAAAGCCAGGAGATCGACGCCCTGACGACTGCGCTGCAGGCCGAAGGTTTCGCGACCTTGCTGTTCAAGGCGAAGGCCGATTTCAGTATGGATCAGACACTGCTCACCTACATGCGCGGCTTCAACCCCGATTCAGTCATCGCCTTCACGGAGAATGTCGACGCCGATGTGCTCACCGGATTTCTCGACCGAGCCGTACCGATCTACGTGATCTACGACGACGGTACGGAATTTGGGGACAAGTCCTCCAGCCTCTACGACCGGCTACTCGTGCGCCAGCGGGACGGCATCGAGCAAGCGGTGGCACTGCTGCAGGGCTTTGGCGCCCAACGCGTTGCCTATCTGGGCGGGAAGCGCCAGTCCCTTGCCAACCGAGAGCGCGAGCGAATGATCACCCAAATCCTCGTCGAGCGTGGCATGCAGCCGCCGACGGTCATCGATGGCGACTATACGTACGACACCGCCTATCGCGCCACGCTAGACCTCTTCCGGGTCGAGGACGGTGCAGATGCGATCTTTGCCGCCAATGACGTCGGGGCTTTCGGGGCGATCGACGCGCTGCGTCACGATCTCGGCCTTTCGGTGCCGAACGACGTGAAGGTCATCGGATTCGATGACATTCCGCAGTCGCACTGGAAAGCTTACAATCTTACTACCGTCCGGATCGATCTCGAGGACCGCGTACGCGCTCTCGTTCGCCTCATCCTCCGGCGTCTCAGAAACCCCGAAGACGGTCCATTGACCGAAACGCTCGGTACCCGGCTTGTCGTGCGCGGCACGGTGGGTTGATTGCAACTGGCTGGCTGATTGAAATGGAAATGACAGAAAAGCGCGTGCATCTTGTCTTCAAGACGCATCTAGACATTGGCTTCACGGATCACGCAGAGAAGGTTCGCAAACAGTATCACGAACGGTTCATTCCGCAGGCAATCGAGACTGGCGAACACTTCTTCGCCGAGAACCCGAATGAGCCGCGCTTTATCTGGACGACCGGCGCCTGGCTGATCTGGGATCACCTTAATACCCGCTCACCGGCAGAGATGAGGCGTTTGGAACAGGCGATCGAGCGTGGTCTTATACGGTGGCATGGGCTGCCCTACACGACCCATACAGAACTTATGTCTCCGGCGCTTTTCCGCGCGGGACTGTCCTATTCGCAGGAGCTCGACCGCCGTTTCGGCAAGAAGACGATCGCCGCCAAGATGACCGATGTCCCAGGCCATACGCTTGGGATGGTGCCGGTCCTTGCCGAGGCCGGCATTCGCTTTTTGCATCTCGGCGTCAACACAGCCTCGCCACCACCGAACGTGCCAGATGTCTTCCGGTGGCGCGCGCCAGGCGGCGAAGAGATTGTCGTGATGTATCAACGCTCCTATGGCGAGACCTATTTTCTGGAAGGGATGAGCGACGCGCTGAGTTTCGCCCACACCAGCGACAACATCGGCCCGCAGAGCGTGGCTCAGACCGTGGATGTCTATCGCGAGATGCGGCACCAGGCACCAGGCGCCATCGTATGTGCAGCAACACTCGAAGACTATGGTGCCATCCTCTGGGATGCCCGCGAACAGTTTCCGATCCTCGACATCGAACTCGGCGACAGCTGGATCCACGGAAGCGCCACGGACCCACAAAAGACCGCCCGATTTTTAGCATTGCAGCGCCAGTATGACCGCTTTGTCGACGGCGGACTGACACCCAACCGGCTCGCATTCGGGCGGGGCCTGGCGATGGTCGCTGAGCACACCTGCGGCGTTGACATCAAGACCTATCTCCGGGACGACAAAGCCTGGTCGCGGAAGGATTTCGAAATAGCACGGGCATCCGATTACAGGTTTGCCTATTCGGAAGCGTCCTGGACTGAACAGCGCGCTTACATCGAAAGCGCCGTCTCAGTGCTGGAAGGTGATGACCGCAAGACTGCTGATGCGGCGCTCGCTCGTCTATCGGCACCCGCCCTGCCTACGATTTCGGCTCGGGCCGCGACGATCCGTGCCGGCCGATGGGAGGCTCGTGTCGATCCAGCAACCGGCGATCTCACTGCACTTGTCACGCCCGCCGGACGCACAATTGACGGCCGAATTGACGGAAATGGGCGCGCGTCGCTGATCGCATACCGCTACGAGAGTTACGACGCTACCGACATTGCGCGGCATATGGACACCTACCTGACGCATCGGCAAGAGTGGGCGATCCTCGATCACGACAAGCCGGGCCTTGGCGCTTCTGGCGCTGGCATCTCCAAGGTCTTCACGCCGGCGCTGACGGCTGCAGAGGGATCCTCTGCCATGCTCTCGATGCCTCCCCAGGCAAGCGCACAGTATGGGGCACCTCCAATCTTGTCTGTGCATATGGAGGAAGTTGGAGAGGCCTTGCTTCTTACGTTCGTGTTGCGCGACAAGCCTGCGAACAGAATGCCGGAGGCAAGCTTCCTTACCTTCACGCCGGCCGGTGCGTCGGACTGGAGTTTCAGCAAGATGGGCCTCTGGCACTCATCTGACCGCATTGCCGAAAGTGGCGGGGCACAGCTTCAGGCCGTTGCAGCTGTACGGGAGGCCTCCACCTTGATGATCGAGCCGTTGGATACGCCGCTGGTGGCACCGCAGAGCTGGGACTTTATGACCTTCTGCAAGACCCACCCGAGCTTTGCCGAGGGCATCCGCTTCAACCTGCACAACAATAAGTGGGGAACCAATTTCCCCATGTGGTGCGAGGGCGATATTGTCGCCCGCTTTCGGATCACCGACTCCGTCGCGGACTGAAATAGATTGGCGGTAATCGACAAGTTGCAGTCAACCTGCGCTCGCCACATCGGATGTAACGGTTTGCTCTAGCGTATTGCAGTGAAAAGCAAGTGCTTTTCCAAAGTGCATCCGCTCGATAAGTAACGCAAAGTTGCAATCCGGCGCTCGTCCTGATATTATTTTTGGGAGGATACAGTTAGTCCGTGTGAGCGTCGGAGGGCGCAATGAGGCGCAAGGGACGACGTGTCGTGACGATCCTGCTTGCGTTCGTGACCCTCGGAGTTTCGATTAGTCCGATGGTGGCTCTCGCATCGGAAAACTGCGCCGTCGCTTCACCAATCTCGGTTGGCGGCCAGGTGCGGCTAGCGCTCCTCATCGGCGTCGGAAATTACCTCGATCCTGAAATCAGCAGGCTCGATGGGCCCGTCAATGACGTGAATAGAGTGCGGGACCTCCTCGTCACCGGTTACGCGTTTCCCCGCGAGAATATTTGCGTAGTCACGGACGAGCGCGCAACTATTATCGGCGTGGAAGATGCTTTCCAGAAAATGCTGGACCGTGTTGTCACCAAGGATGACGTCGTCGTCATCTATTTCGCCGGCCACGGATCACAGACCGATGACCTTAGTGGTGATGAATCCGATGGCAGGGATGAAACAATCGTTCTTCATGATTCGCGAATGGGTGGTCATGGCGACCTCTTAGACGACGACCTCAATCGGTGGCTCGCCAAGTTCAGCGAAAAATCATCGCACGTAACACTGATCCTCGATTCATGTAATTCAGGAAGCGCTGCGAGGGGGCGCTCGGGGTTAAAAAAGCGGTGGATTCGTCCTATAGCCGGTAGCTCGGTTAAAGTAAGCGATGGCGATGCGACCGATTGGACACCGACATCGTTTTCAGGGCTCACCATACTTTCCGCTGCTACCGATGGCACCGCCGCAATGGAGGAGAACGGTGTAGGCCTTTTTACGCAGGCGCTTGTCGACATTCTGTCCGGCTCTCCCCGCCAGACCTATGCGCAGGTTGCCAAACGGCTTCCGCCACTGCTCAGCGCCGCGGGAACGCCACAGGTTCCCTCTGTGCAGGGGGATATAGAGAGCCTCGTCTTCCAGAATTTTGCCCGAAAGGCTCCAATTTCCTGGACTATCCGATCGCTCTCGCATGGCGACCGCTCTGGACCGCCGCAAATCGAGTTGACCGGTCCGCCATTGCCTGGAATCGGACCAAATGCGGAATTGCGGATATACGAAGGGGCGATTGATGGCCAGGAGCTATTTGATCCCAGGAAGGCTAAGGGCCTTGCGGTGGTGCGATCCTTCAGCGGGTTCAACGCGACAGCAACAGTGGTTCAACAACAAGGCGCACCGCCGGTGATCGAAGGTGATATTGCGGTTTTGGTCCGCCCCTCCAACAAATACCACGCTTTGACCATCAGCTTCATGCCCGAAAGAGAAGCCGGCGGCATCCCCGCGGACACTGCCGCAATATTGCGAAAAGCGATCTTGTCGAACGATGAACTGAAAGGGTTGGTCAGCCTTACGGATGGCGGGCAGCTGCAGGCTAGTCTCGATCGAGACAACGCCCTTGTTTTGAGGGGCCCAACAA
Source organism: Rhizobium cauense (assembly GCF_019511525.1). Lineage (GTDB taxonomy): Bacteria > Pseudomonadota > Alphaproteobacteria > Rhizobiales > Rhizobiaceae > Rhizobium > Rhizobium cauense. Next base: position 327,446 of record NZ_JAEUAT010000003.1, read on the forward strand.
ACGAGATCCGCAATATGATACCATCGGGGCCGCCAGACAGGCAGGCGGAGCAACTGACCGAAATACTGAGATCACATGCGAGACAGCGCGTTCTCCTGCGCCTGAAGGGAGAGGGTGGTAGCGACTTTATCGATCAAGAGACGCTGAAGGTCCAAATCGTTCCAGAGGCAAGACAAACAAGTTGCGCGGGCGCAACTTGGTCGCAGGCGCCACCGAACACGGAGCAGATTGTACCCGAATGCTATGAAACCCACATCAGGGTTCAGGTCGATCCGCAATCACCCTATCCACTTTTGGTCGGCGGTCTCGTTCTGTCCTCCGACGGCAGCATAATAGGCTTCCCGAGCAACGGAAGAGTGGAGCTCGTTTCGCCGGGATCGACTTACGAGTTTCGCGACAGAGACGAACGGCTGATCGCGACGAGTCCATATGAGGTACAGGATCAGATCCTGGTCTTTGGAACCCAGGAAAAAAACCCTGTCAGATGGAGTGATCTAACTCTAACAAATCGAGGCGCGCCGGCCGATAGTGTCGGGACGCTGCATCGAACGCTCGATCGATACTTGAGCGGGGCGAGGGGCCAGATTACCGCCGCCCAAGGCGACGATACGACCTGGACGATGACGAGCGTTCCCATTCGTGTCCGTCAGCGTGCAGGAAGTTCGCTAGCCGGACCGGAAGCCTGCAAACCACAGACGTGTGAAGCAACCGTGGGTGAACCTTTGACAGGGGCTGGAGGGAGATTGGACCATGACCGAAAATGACGGCGCAAACGCAATACTGTCTCGAAGAAACCTGCTTTCTGGAGGCGTGACCGCAGCTGTTGGAGCGCTGGTCTTGAGCTTCGATATGCAGACTGGCGGGACAGCAGATGAGCTGCCTGAAGCCACGGATCCCCTTTCGGACGCTGAAATCGTTGAACTACTTAAAGAAGAAGGTGAACCAGATTTCGCTGCTCGCGCAACGATCTCGAACTTCTGGTTCCAGCAATCGTCCAACGAGCGGCCTTCCCCACACTGGCCTTCCGATGACGTGTCGTTTGACTATCGACCACTTGCGGAATTTGCCGCTCCTGGAACAAAATTTGAGCTGTCAGGCGAGACTCTCAAAGTACTCGCCGAGCGAAATGCCTTTGACCTTGGTGAGAGCTCCATCATCCTTTTTGGATTGCGGGGATGCACAGTCCCATCTGGAGAGGACTATTCGCCTGCATCTGCCAAACACACCGTTGTCACCGCGCGGCCCGACCACTTGAACATGAAGTGCCTGATAGGTGTATGGAATAGAACGGGCGGCACGATCTCTTTGTGTCGCGGATCCACGGTTCCAAACGTGGATCTTATGGACGCATATATTCGTGGTGCCGTGGGGTGCAACATGCTTCCTACTGGCGTGCATCGATACAAGGTGGGCCCCCATCGGGGAAACAGACAGCCAGGCGCATTCCGTCAGCAACAACCGCTCTGGGTCCTGCGGTCACCGAAGAGTCTAAGCTACGCCGCCAATGATCGCTCAGCAATCTGGGATGATCTCAACGGGAATCTACCCTTCGACAACATTCACGCAGCAATACTCAACTACCGCGCTAAGCCACCATTTTTCTCCTCGGCGGGCTGTCAGGTTGTTGCGGGGCGATACAAGAATGGTGTTCCGATTGGGGCCTGGGCGAAATTTCGCCAAGACGCAGGCCTGGTCCATCCGCCTGTCATCAAGGATGGAGCCCGCGGAGCAACGAGCGACGACGGAAGGACATTTACCTATTTCCTCCTGACAGGGGACGAGGCTTCCCTTGTCAGTTCTCGCCCGGATTTTGAGTTCAGAGCTCTCCGATATGGCTCGTCGGGACCTACAGTGGCGGCCCTGCAGGAAAAGCTGCAGATGGTACCGGACAGCATCGACGGAAATTTTCTACGCTCGACTCTGGGCACCTACCTCTCGTGGCAGAACGATAAGGGTCAGGCCGTAACCGGCATTGTCACAAAGTCAGACGCCGAGCGGCTAGGGTTTTCGCTCTGAACGAATTTTGTCCGAGAGGGCAAGTAGGCAAGCCTCCCGTGAAACCGACGCACGCTGAAAGGAGCGGTCTCACGGCAAGGTAGATATCTAGCTTGCGAAAACACCTGCGAACAAGATCGGCCTCGACTTTCTCAACCAGTAGACGGAACTCAGGTTCCATACCCGACATGGAGGTCAAGTAGGTACAGCCGGACAGGAAAGACTCTTTTTGATCTGTGTAGTCTGGTTTGCAAAGACCATAACGACAGCACCCCGGGGGTAGGTTATGCGAAGCCTTCGAATTGCCCTTTCAATCTTGGTGATGTTTACGTGCGCAGAGGCGCTTGCTGAAACACGCGTGGCGCTGGTTATTGGAAATTCTGCCTACCGCAGTGTACCGGAATTGCCGAACCCAGCTAACGATGCCAGTGACATGGCATCCAAGCTGAGTAGTCTCGACTTCGAAGTCATTGTTGGGCGTGACCTCGATCTTGCTGGTGTGAGGGCAGCAATCCGCCAGTTCGTCGCCAAACTCGAGGGCGCTGACATCGCACTGTTCTACTATGCGGGGCATGGATTGCAGGTAAATGGCGAAAACTACATCGCACCTGTCGACGCTACGCTTGCTTCCTACATCGACTTGGAGTTCGAAGCTGTACCGATGAACATGGTCCTGTCCGCGATGGAGCGGCAGACGCACGTGAACTTGGTGTTCCTTGATGCTTGCCGGGATAATCCACTTGCGATCAATCTTGCCCGGTCCATGGGCACCCGCTCCTTTTCGATCGGGCGAGGCCTAGCTAAGGTCGGGAGCGGCATCGGCTCCCTCATCGCTTTCGCTACCCAACCTGGGAATGTCGCGCTCGATGGTGTCGGCCGAAACTCACCGTTCACCGCAGCCCTCCTACGTCATCTTGGAAAGCCAGGGCGAGACATCACGCGCGAACTGATAGATGTGAGGCGAGATGTGCTTGATGCCACCAACGGCAGACAGGTACCTTGGGATAGTTCGTCGCTGACCGGCGAGGTAGTTCTGAAACCTATATCAAAGCAAGCCACAGGAAGCCCCGATCCTAGGCCGATCGATGGTGCGGCCGAGCTTGTCTTCTGGGAGACTATCAAGGCATCGTCTGATCGGGATGAACTCGACGCCTATCTCCAGCAATATCCAAACGGGGCATTTGTAGCGCTTGCGAAGGCCAAGATCCGGAACATCGAGCGGCTTGCTGGTGACCAAGCCGTCGCGAATTTGAAGAACGCACCAGGCGCGACCACCCAACAGCGAAATGAAACCGGGGGGTTCACAGCTTCACAAGGTCAACTCGCGGCGCTCCCGCCGCAAGCCGATAGATCAAATCTTGAGAAGGAGGATCGCGAACTTGCACGTTCGATTCAGAAAGAACTCAATCGGGTCGGCTGCAGAGCAGGCAATGAGGACGGTCTATGGGGCGCTGCAAGTCGAAGTGCTCTGGCACAGTTCACCAAACACAGTAAATTCGAAGTTGCATCCTTGGAACCATCAATGACGCTTCTCGAACAACTTCGCTTGCAGAAAATCCGGATCTGCCCGCTCGCCTGCGCGCAAAATTTCAAGGAACGAGATGGTCGCTGCGTGGCCGTACAGGCACCCGCGAAACCGACGCTTCGGAATGCGGTTGCACCACCAACAAACTCACAGAAAGCAAGCCTAAGCACCTGCCCGGCGGATGCTCACATCGCTGCCCGTGAGGCAATTCCACGCGGCAGTGGTCGTGGGCGAACCGCAATGACCGTCACACATTCCTGTGGCCGCGACCTTACCTGTCGCCGTCCTGCGCAGGGAATGCGCTGGTCCTGCAATTGGCGTTAGGTAGGCGGCAGAGCTGAAGAAGTACACACAAATCCAGCCATTCAATTCAGCCCGGCACGAGCAAGCCCCTCGATCAGGCGCGCCCGGTCCTCGCCGAGGACGCCGCGACCGTGCTTCCCCATGATATCACTGAGACGGTCGTATGGCGACGCTCCGCGAAAAGGCCGCCGTTCACAAGAAGAGGGTCTGCGAAGCGGTCACTGCAAAGGTCATTTGCAGTCGAATGGGAGCACCGCGTCACACGAAGGAGTCGGCGTCTAGGGACACCCCCACCCACACCCGCGCTGAACTGGCACAAGCGATCTTTTCGTCATTGGGAGAGGGGACAACCCCTCCGTCAGTCCTACGTCCCAACCTCAAGATGGTTCGACCTCAAGATGGATCTGAGCGGATTAAGAGCATTCTTGAAGCGTGGCTAGGGAAAGGTATACCGGTCATGGGTCTACCCGCAGTTGCCTTGGCTGAGGTACTGCCCCGAGATATCAATCTTGGCGACGATCACAACCGACCCAACGCGTGGTGTCCTTCGACAGATGCGCGGCGGCCGGTTAGCTCCCTGCTTCCTCTACCCTGGAGGCGCAACGAGCATTTGAAAGATCGTGGTGAGCGAATTCAGTAAGCCGTCGCGAGCAAGCCGCTGCCACCGCGTTCGGTAAAAGCGCCGCCGATGAAGCTGCCCGGAGCCCCACAGCGCTAAATAAGGGCCACGCTGTCCCGAGTCCGAAGAAAGGAGCTGCCGCGTCTTGCGCGGCAGCCTTTGATCAAAGCGCGCGGAGATCTTCAGCCGCTGTTTTGCCCGAACGTCGATCCTGCGTCGGTTCAAAACTAACTTTCTGACCATCCTTGAGGCCTGAAAGTCCCGAACGTTCTACCGCCGAAATGTGCACGAACACATCGGGAGAACCATTGTCAGGGGCGATGAAACCATACCCCTTTTCAGAGTTGAACCATTTCACTGTGCCAGTAGCCAATGTAAATCCTCGGTTGAGTTGCGATCCGCAAAATACCCACCAATGTCACGTTTGCAAGATGCGGGTTTGCGCTTTGCCTCGGCTCTCCGAAAGAAACAACGAGTAGACGCTTCGGGGTCCACAAAACACTAAGGGCGCTCAACCCGAATGGGGAGCGCCCTTGTGTTGCTGCTAGCGGCAAAAACCAACTGTGTGGCAGGCCGCTCGCTTGGGCTGGTTGTGTATCGAAGCTACCCGAGTCGGGCAACCCCTATTTCTGCAGCGCAGCTATGCATCCCGCCAGCCGATGGTCCCGGATCTAGTGTTGAATACCCTCGAATTCCGCTGGTTGGGCGTCCCACTTCGATGGGCGGTCATCCTCCAGCATAGAGGAACTTGCCGCTACGCTGTCCCAGGAAAGCGCCGAGAGCCGAACATGGACGCTCGGGACAATCTTCCCGGTGGACATTTCGTAGATGCGTGGTTGCAAAGCGTCAGGCGTCCACCCATACTCCCGGGCCACCGTGCCGATCCACAAACCGCGTTCGTCATGGTTGAGGATAATGTTGCGGTAGTTCCGCATGAGGGTGTCGGCAAGCCTGATGGCGAACGGGGCGCCAGCTTCCTCGCCAAGCTCGGCAAGCGTGTTGTACGCCTCCACCAGCTTGCCGTAGTCGCGCCGGGCAACAGTGCCCGCTTTGACGGCGGCCATAGCGAACCCGGCCGCGTCGTCTATCGTGACCATCATGATCCTATGTCCCCTGAGCTGGTGCCGTGTCCGCCAACTGCGAAAAGGATAGTGGCAACAATCGCCCCCCACCATTCGCGTTGCATGAGGGCGTGATAGAAGGTGTGGGTGAACGGCTTGGCCTCGTAGAAAGCATCGATCCGGTACGTCTTGAGGCGGGCGAAATAGGCTGTGCTAGCGACAAGGCACAGGAGGAATAAGGTTAGCTTCGCCACCCCGGCAAGAATCTGCCTTTCAAGCTCATACACCTTGGCCGCGGAGACGGCTAAGAGGTGGTTGCCGCTCTGACATGAACAGACATCGGCAGGGCGGCGGGACGCGGACGGACACTCGGCCAAAGCGGCGAACGCCAGCTTTTTCATTTGTGGTGTTTCCAACCATTTAGAGCAGCCATCATCAAGACACGCCATGCTCAATGCGTGTGACCGGCGAGCCGGTTTCGGCGTTCACTCGTCTAGCAAATAGGCGATATCCGGCTGCGTCGCTTGCTCCGTCGAGACAATCGCTTGTAGCGAGCTGCCAAGGTCCTGAGCGCATAGCCGCGCGAGGCGATGGTACGCTCGCGATCCCAATGCGATCCCACCCTAGCGGCGGTGGAGCCTTTTCTATCCAGTTTAACGCTTGTCCGGGGTTTCAGCCTATTGCCGGACCCGACCCCTGTATGCTTATTCTCTAATATGCATACCGCGCTCTAAACGGAGGGAAACGGAATGCCTGTCGGCGAAGATGTCACCGGTCGGAGGTTTGGTCGTCTAACTGCTCTCCATCGCGACCGTGCACCCGAGCGCCATAAGCATTGGTTTTTCCGGTGTGATTGTGGCAACGAACGCTCGATGTTCCTCGCATCCGTAAAACGTGGAGACAGCAAAAGCTGCGGCTGCCTGCGAGCAGAGCGCACCCGGCAGCGATCGCTAATACACGGACACTCTGTCGACTACAAAGTCACGCCGACCAGACGATCCTATGCGGAAGCGAAGAGCCGATGCACGAACCCGTCCGATCCACTGTATGGCAAGTTCGGTGCAGTAGGGGTTCAGATGACTGAGCGATGGGCCACTAGTTTCGCGGCCTTCCTCAAGGACATGGGCACACGTCCCTCCGGTACCATTCTTGCCCGCCTCGACGAAAGCGGACACTATGAACCATCCAATTGCTTGTGGCGCCCCAAGCGAAAGTCGCCACTTGTCAATCAGGCCACTCGTGGAACCGGTCGGTAGACACATTGCGCTTCGAGCTTTCGGAGCTCCGAACCGGCTAGCGTCTTAGCGTGGCTTTCCGAGCGCCGCATCTCGTCGAAGGTTGTGGTAAGACCATCAAGGGACTTGCTGGTGATTTCGTTGCCATCCGGAGATCTACTGCCGCCGACGGCTCTTGCTCCATCCTAATCACGAGCTGATCCAGAACCATGCCATCGACCAAGCAACCTTTCGGCAGCTACCCCGGGTTAGGAAGCGCATGACCATTATGTACGCGTGCAGCCCAGACAACTCCTTGAAGATTGCTCCGATCGTCTAAGGTGAGTTTAATCAGCCGTCGAGCACCTGTTGAGCGGATGTCGCTTTTGATTTTTCCTGCTTTACCAGACGGCGAGGTACTTCAGAAGCGATACGATGCCGATGATAATTACGATGATTTGCGCAATTTGCTTTGTTTTGGCGTCAACGGGAAGACGCTGAACAAGATACAGTACCAGGACGATTACAAGGAAGGTAATTAGAATGCCGATAATAACCGCTGTCGCCATCAATCTACCGTTCGGGGTTTGCGTATTTTCAACAGAGACTTAGGCATTCAACGCCGAAGGAAAGGTCCACTCAACAGATCCCACGTAGGCGCGATCCAACGACCTTTTCGGTGATCTTGTGGGGCCGCCAACCTGCCGCGCCTCCCTGATCACAAAAAAATAGCCTCGCTGTGCGAGGCTCAGTTTGAGCTTCAATCGGGGAGAGAGAAGCCCGTGCTGTCTACGATATGTGAGGCGAACCTAATAGGGCAAATTCAGACGTTTCGGTACGGTTTGAAAAATGAGATTCCAAAAATTCACAGATCGTCGGCCGCTCGCCCATTTTGTCGAAACCGACAGAGGGGAACGATATCCTCTCGTCGCAACCCTCCGGTCGGATGACGCTTGATACCTCAATCTGATCGCTTGACGCAGCCGACTGCCGATTCCCAGGTGACGAACATTATCGAGCTGTCTCGCGTCGGCGATGTTGCTGACCGTCATACGGCCCGCAAATCAAAGGTTGGCCTTTTGACCACCTTGCGCCCAATTAAGGCGTTGGTGCAATGCGATCTGGAGACTTTCGCACAATGCAGAATGATAAACCGATCGAGGATCGCCGAGCCATTATCGAAAGAGCGTTCAGACGCGCGGAGAGAGCAGGACTTCCTGTAGAGCGATCTCCCGAGTTTGAAGAATGGCTGGAGGAATGGGTGCGGCGTGAGATCGATATTGGCACCCTCCGGGAACGCTATATCGACTTATTGCGTCGTCGGGACATCGCTTGGCGAACACAGCAAAACTCGAAATAGTCAGGGCGCATCCGACTGGAGCAAACTGGACACGAAGGTGGAGAGCGTGCCTTCACAACTCGCGTTTTCCGCCTCCCAGCCGAACTTCCACGCATCGAGACGTGCCTGCCGTTCCTCTTGAGCGTTATCATTGGGTGGGGTGCAATCTGGACTGAGATAAGGATTTTCATCGGACCCAAGCCCAAGAACTCGCGCCCTGGAGCCTGCTTCCTGCAAGTTGATCAGTTCCTCGATAGTCAATGTCTGTCCCTCGTCAACACAAGCTATCACGCGCCAAAGGGTTTGCAAGGTCGTGCTAATATGATTGGCCAGCTATTGTTAATTTTGGATAGTTTGCCACACCATCCAAGGAACTAGCGTGGGAAACTGAGCCGACTGCTGTTCGCTGGGCGGAACCCTGCGCCATTCATCGAGATCTTCCAGTTTCACCCAAACCGTCTCGTGAAAGCGGTCCCATAGAACGCGCTATGGCGTTTCGCATCTTTGGCCTTCACGGGTCGCCTATCCAGGACCTCCTCCAAAGCCTAGAGAGGGGAGCGCCTACCTCTTGGCCAAGCACTGCGGAGATCAGAAAAAAGGCCCATCGAATCTCGAGGGCCTTTAGGTGCGAAGGCCGCCGCCTTCGAGGGGAACAACTGCTGCAACGGCGCGGAGGAAACACCTAAATGTTGCAACAATGCACGGTATACGCGAGTGCGCGACTTTTGACAATGATTAGTTCTAGCGTTGCAGCGCATGGACGGGTGATCCTCGCCTGGTTCGTTCGCAATGCTTTGCTTCAATTTGCTTTTGGCGCCTCCACTTCGCTTGCTACCCTCCGGCTCCGTCGTTCCTGCTAATCCTCTTCTGTTGCCATGAGCAGGAGACCATTTCTGTGTCGTTGGAGCCGATCGATTTGGACGACAGGGCTGCGTACCGACGAATTGAGACCGCCGCTGCAGAGTTCCCCAATCGAGACACCATGTAAGCGGACACTGCCGCCTATCTGCGCGAAAAGGAAGTCCCGCTGACATTCCGGTAATTGCTGGCGACAGGGGAAGCTACTGTCCAACCATCGCTCGCCATGCAGGCGTCCACGACCCAACCCCGGGCGGGGAGATCGCTTCAGTTCCGGAGTAGCCTAGACCGACTTTCCGCAAGGATCCTAACATGCGACAATGGCATGTATGCTCCAGGGCGGCATAAGGGGAAACAAATGTTTGATATTGGCGCGACTTACAATTTTGTCTGGATCCAGGGAACGTCGGAAGGCTGGGGCGAGGAGACCTTCACGGATCTCGTGGTCGACATCGATGGTCCGTTACTGAAGCTGAGCTCCGGAAGGATTATCAACTCACATTCGTCACTGTTTGTCAGCGCAATGCTCGTTTCGATGATAGCCTCCGCGCCAACTGGCTCGCCTTCCGAAGCGACTGGACGGGCTTAATTCGGCGCTGAAAACGAGGGGCGGGAGACTAAGTTGCTCTCGGGTCGGTTATGCAAAAGCGCAACTGCCTACGTAAGCAGCCGCTCCTTTCAGATTTCCTTGGCAGCCTCTGGCACCGTGATGGGCGCACGAAGCTTTTTAGTCTTTCCGAGTAAGGGACTTTTCTCCGCGGAATTCTCGTGCTCATCCGAATCGCCGATGTCGCCAACTTCGTTCAGTCGATGCGCAATGGCGACGCATAAATTGTGTGCAGGACGTTTCGATCCTTGAGATCCGGGTCTGCAAATGCCAGCAACGAAGCGCGAACGATCTTCTTGCTCGTAGCTTTGGGGCACCGTTCAAGGACGAACTCGTAAAGTGCTTTGCCCGAAAGGCCCTGCGTGGCTCCCTCCAGGAGTGCTTCGTACACGTGCTTACGCTTCTCACTCATGCCAATGCTCCTTCTGCTGTAAAAGCGATGCCATGGACGATGACTTCCCAGACCCCAAAGAATTGGGTTAAGCGCTGGTTGGTCGAGAAAGATCACTTTTTTCCCTTGAGAGGCCCACCGACTATGGCGTGCCTGTTCAACCGCTTCACAAGCTCCTCGGCCTCGCTCTGCAGCAGCTTGATCGATGTCACACCAAGGTCTGCAGGCGACCCAGTGTTGCGATCGATTACGGCAAACATGTTGTCAGCACCGCGAGAGACGAAAAACCGGTCTTGCTTGTCGCTTGGCATGACGTATCCCTATTCGCAGTCCATCGACACTAATTTCGTCACACGATGGATTGGGACGATGACTTGGCTCCCGACTCGGAGCCTTGTTGTTTATGCGCCGCTCTAGCTTGATCGATTGCCGCGAGCGCGTCGGCAAGCTGCACATTTCGATCGGTCAATAGACTAGCTGCCGCCCGGGATTGGTTGGCCGAGCCTATAAACACCCCCAACAGAATACGTGGATGGTGTTGGCGGTGCGCCCGCTTGCCGCGAACGTCACAGGCGCAATTTCGACTCTGTAACTCACTGCAGGTTTTCCCGGGCGACAGGGAACCAATCTCACGACAAGACAAACGCTTCATCGATATAGGCGCAAAAGCCTTTTATGTCGGTCGGATCAATCGCATGACGCGTCCAGATAGTCGTCGCCGCAATCAACGCCGTCAAGAGGGCGTCAGCAGTCCCACGGCCGTTATACTCGCAGATCCGGTAAATCATGGTGATTAGCGCAATGACGCTCCCGCGTGCATCGTCAGCCGCAACGGAGAACTCCATTTCAAGGTCGGGAATTTCCGTCATGCCGGCTGTACGAATGTCAGTTTTACTGCTTCCAAGAGCCTCCGAATGCCGTAGTCCGAGGTTGAGTAGTAGATCGTCTGTGCGTCACGGCGTGTGGTGACTATTTTTGCCGCGTGGAAGATCGCCAAGTGTTGGGAAACGGCTGATTGAGACAGTCCTACCTTTTCTGCAAGATCGCTGACACTACATTCCCCGCGGAGAAGGTGGCATGCGATGAGAAGCCGCTTTTCATTGGCGAGGAGAGCCAGCAACCTGACCTCGTCCTCCATCGGAGAATCACTATCCATTTCCAATCCCCATTCATGTCCAACGCGGCATGAGTTACACACAAGATGGCCTAGCCATCCTCGGAACTCAGATTGCCAAATTTTCTTGCACGCCTCGGTCTCACCAGGATCGCGCTGCGCATCCACGGGACGCCACGGTCAGCACCGGCTCTATCCGGGCCGACTTTCAGTCTGGGGAAATGCCTTGCTTACAAAGACCATCTAGGAAACTGCTCATCGGCTTCGCCTGGGCCAAAGGAAAGATAGGGTAAGCTGATGTAAGTGGCTTGCTTGCTGATGCCAAATGCTTGCGGTTCGATGCCATACCGTACTATCAGCCTGGGCATCGTGCATGAAATGGAATACATGGTTTCCGGGCCGGGCGGTCGAATTGCTTTTTCGCACGATACAGGCGAGGAGACGCCCGATGCGACGCCGGCTTTATTTCGTTAGCTCCAGTGCGGGGCTAGTTTCACGAGCCCGCCGGAACTCAGATGGGCTCTTTCCGATCCAGCGGCGGCAGGCATGGCTGAACGAGCTCGGCTGATGAAACCCCAGCAACCATGCAATCTGTGAGGCCTGAAGATCCTCCCCAAGGTAACGTAACGCCAGATCGCGCCGTTGTTGGTCAAGGATCTCTCCGAAGCTCAATCCCTCGGTCGCCAAACGCCTTGCAAAGGTTCGCTCACTGAGACCAAGTCGCTTTGCGACGGTCCGTGTGGTTGCTTCAGCGTGCGGCAAAAGCGGTGCGTTGGTGTTCTCGACGATAGTACGAAAAGGGCTGATATTGGTCGAGCGAACAGCCATTGTCTCGTCGCACATCTTCATCATCAGCTGGTTGAGGTAGGGATCCGCCGCGACCAAGGGCAGCTCCATTATTCTGATGTCGAACGATATCTCGTCGACATCACGGCGTCGAATTCGATGTCGCAACCGAACAGCCGGCGGATCTGACCCGTGTCGCCGGATCTGTGATGAATGAATTTCACGCTGACCGGGCTTAGATTTCGACCGACGAGTCTTCTGCACAGACGAAGGCAAGAATAAGCAAAGAGCTCCATCTGATGACGGTCCTGGTGGCGTGGTAGGCCAGAATAGGACAGTTCAACAGACCAGTTCTGCTTCTGCTGCAATCGCAGGACCAGAGCCTCGTTTCCTAGCCGCGCATATCGAGGGCGTCTCCCAAGTCAGGAGACGAGGCGGCCACATAGTAGAGCATGCCCGTTTCCCGGAGATCACATTCCCCCGCAAGGGTTAGTCCAAGGAATTCGTCTCCAGCAGCACGCGACACCAAGTCCAGGAAAAGTGTCTGCGACTTCGCGTTAATGCGTCCACGTTCCACGACAGATCGAGGCGAGATACCGGCCTTCGCCAGGAAGGGCTCTGGATTTATGCCTTTTCGTTCGAGGTGCCTTGCAGCCAATCTCGTTGCCAGGCCACTTGCGGTCGGACACGAGGTCAGGCTCTCGATAACGGTCTGGACCTGCTCCAACGACGCCTCCCAGATGCAGAACGCAAAACCAGCTGTCTTGAACCCATGGTAGCATACCGAAAGCTATCGCTTCACGCACTAATATCTCTTTCAGACGCAACCTGTGCGTTCTCTCAGCCATGCAAGTCAGTGCACGACGCGGATCACCGGTATTCCTGCCTCGTCAGCAGCTCTGATGAGCGCTTCGCGAGCGTCTTGGGCCGAAAGCTTCCCGTGGATAGCCTCCAGGCAGATTTTGACTGCCGCCATGTATTCCTCGCCATCGTCAGACGGCCACGCGGCTATCAGCGTTTCCGCCACCTCCCTGAGTGAACTCACCAGCCTGTATTTTTCTCGACCACCCATTAGCAGCATCAGGGGAGCGAATTGGTCGCTTCTGTGCCAATTCATTACAAAACGCCTCTACACGATAAACACAATGGTAACCGTGCAAGATTCGTTCCCGGCACCCGAAGCAGGGGGCATCACTCCCGAACTGCGATGAAGGCCCCGAAACAAACGACTGACACCAAGCTTGCCCCGCACTCTGGGCGGACCCTCTCCAGCAATGAAAGTGATGCCTTATCCGCAAGGTTTGTGGCGTGTCGCAGCTTCTGCCGTCGTCACGATGAGCGCTCTGATGTCCGCTGTCAATGATTTGGGCATAGATAGCCTCCGCTCGAATGGTCGGCCGATTACGATGAACGCGTATTGGTGGAGGCGGAACTGATGGACGTCGGTGATCAAGCTCTGATACGCGGGTTGGATACCGCATTCCCGATTTTGCGTCCGGGGCTGTTCCTGTCTTACTGCGGGCGTCGGTCATACCGGCCACAAAGCGCGAACGGAAGTTCCCCTACCGTTGCCCCGCCCCCGCCAATGCGCGAGAAGTGGGTTGTGACTAGAGTCTGGGCTGGAGTGCCTCCTTCGAAACAGCCCACATAAAGCCAGCGAGCTCGCGCGCAATCGCAGTGCAAACAACGGTGGATTTCTTTCCGCGCGAGGTCAGTAAGCGATACCGTGCTGAGAGCCGAGTTTGTGCCTTCCAAGCGATCTCGCGGACCGACGATGGAACCTTCTCCAGCTTGTAAAGCTTCTTTGAGCCAATTCGCGGGGGGATCCGGTAAGTCCAGGCGCTTTCAACAAGCAGCGACCGGACGCGGCTGTTTCCGGCTTTCGTTATCCCGCCTCTTTTAGTCGTCTCTCCAGTCGACCGTTCTCCAGGCACCAGGCCTAGATAGCCCATCAACTGACGAGGGCTCTCAAATCGACTGACATCGCCGATCTCTGTAGCAAATGTCACCGCAACGACCAGATCAACGCCACGCAAGGCCTGTAGCGCCTGAACAATCGGTGCGAGGGACCAATTCGGGACAAACTCTTCAATCACCTTCTCCAGTCGATCAACACGCTCCCTTGAGACGCGCACTGCGTCGACCATTTCCTGTAGCGCTATCTGATGCGCTGGATGATCAAAGTGCTGCTCTTGCAGCCAGATCAAGTATCGCATGGTCCACCCTCTCTTGCGTGGGTAGATGCGCCCGTGCTTGAGCATAAAGGCACTGATCTGTTGCCGGTGGACCCGCAATGTCTCGACGGCGGCAGTTCGGGCGCGAACGAGATCTCGCATTGCTTCATGACCCTCGTCGGGAACCCAGACCGCGGTGAGCTCGCCGGCCCTCAATAGCCGGGCGAGCGCGAGCGCATCGCGACGGTTCGTCTTGACCCTGTCGCCTGGCTTCCGAGGGATCAAGGACGGAGCAACAACCGTGCATTCATGGCCAAGTGCCTTGATGAGCCTATACAGGCCGTAGCCCGTGGGGCCGGCCTCATAGCAGAAATGCACACGATCAAACTTAGCAGCGATCCGCTGGATAACGCGACGCATGCTGACATCTGATGCTTCAACCTCACCGAAATACCGGATCTCTCCGTCTCTCCCGAACTCGGCAACAGCAATCGCATTCTTTAGCTTCGCAACGTCGATTCCGACGAAAGCTTCTCTATAATGTGCCACGGCTCGTCCTCCTGTGATGAGGATCGGCTCGGGCTATCCGAGCAACCCTCGGAAGACCAGTGTAGGGCGAGCCACCTCAGCTACGAAGAAGGACATACATGGTGTAATCGCGGGCACGAGACCCCTCTGGATCCGAGCTTGATCTTGGAAGGTGGCTGCTCCCCGATATGATGAGATACGGGCTCTCGACTGGACGCCTGGCCCAGCATCAATGGAGAACAGCCATGACAGAGTATATCGGTCTCGATGTGTCAATGAAAGAGACGGCAATTTCGATCCGACGCGCGGGTAAGCGGATTTGGCGTGGGAAGTGCGCATCTGATCCGGCCACCATTGCCGAACTTATCCGCAGGCGAGCGCCAAATGCGGAGCGTGTGGTGTTCGAAACGGGCCCTCTCTCGGTATGGTTCTATCATGCCCTTCGCGCCAAGGGACTCCCTGCCATTTGCGTCGATGCCCGTCACGCCAAAGCAGCGCTCGACATGGCCGCCAACAAAACTGATGCCAATGACGCCGATGGGCTCGCGCACTTGGCGGAGGTCGGTTTCTTCCGCGAAGTTCGGGTAAAGGGCTATGACAGCATGCTCTCTCGGACATTGGTCGCGGCTCGAACGAAACTTATGCGCACGACGCTGGACTTAGCAAATCAGATTCGAGGAGTGATGAAGACGTTCGGGCTCATTGTTCCATGCAGCATGGGTGGCAAGTTTGAGGCAAGTGTTCGTTCCCTCCTGACTAACAATGTCGGCCTTTCGCAGATAGTTCTGCCCCTACTCGAAGCGTGGCGTAGCCTGCGACACCAGGCGGCAAAGCTAGGGCGACAGCTCCTCGCCGAAGCGCGTAGAAGCCAGCAATGCCAGTTGTTGATGTCGATTCCCGGCATTGGAGCTATCACAGCGACTGCCTACCTAACTGCCGTCGAGGATCCAGCGAACTTCAAGCGGTCGCGCTCGGTCGGCGCCTGGCTGGGGTTGACGACGCGGCGCTATCAGTCCGGCGAGGTAGACTATGATGGCCATATCTCCCGGCGTGGAGATGCCCATCTGCGTTCGCTTCTCTATGAAGCCGCGGTCGTGATCCTGACACGCAGCCGGGCGGACAGCGATTTGCGCAACTGGGGTATAAAACTACGCGAGAAGATCGGCTTCAAACGTTCTGCTGTCGCTGTTGCCCGCAAGCTCGCAGTCATTATGCATGCGATGCTTCGCTCCGGTGAGATCTTCAACAGGGCGACAGCCACCACCTAACCTTACAGGTCTGTTAGCGCCCATGGCGTGAAGAGGCGTCCCTGCCGGGACCGAGGCTGGTCCATTCCGTTAAGACCGTTGCACCGCGAGTTTGCTCGCAGCGTGCGAGACATACATTGGAAGGACTGTCCCGCGAAGCACCATAATGCGGCGACCTATGTCGACCGCGTAGACGACCATGCTCCCGGCAAACAGCCATCCGTCGCTAAAAGGCGCTTGCAAATCTCGCTATTAGACGACGGTCTTACGCGTCCTACCCCCTCCCAACGTAGTGCGGTTGGGCAATTGCCAACCACTTACCTGGCAACTCCTCAGGTCCGAATGCAGCTAGGCCGAGTGGTGGATTAGGGTTCGAGTAGCTCCATTTC
Source organism: Rhizobium cauense (assembly GCF_019511525.1). Taxonomy (GTDB): domain Bacteria; phylum Pseudomonadota; class Alphaproteobacteria; order Rhizobiales; family Rhizobiaceae; genus Rhizobium; species Rhizobium cauense. The sequence continues at coordinate 343,596 of NZ_JAEUAT010000003.1, forward strand.
GTAAACGGTGCCTCGTACCTGCCCGGTGTCCGATGCCTGACAGATATTTTTCTTCCCCGTCTTCTGCTGCGACCTTAAGATGCGTGCCTCGGAGGATTCTAATGAGTACAATTTCGCATTTTCCGTCAGGTTCGAGCGCTGGCACGTGGCCGATCGAGCGTCGACCAGTCCTTGATTGGCTTATGAATGAAACCAGTTCGCAGCGCTTCCTTGACAATCTGCTGGTCGAGATGTGCGAGCGTCTAGTGGTTGCGGGGGTACCCGTTGCGAGGTCATCGCTTCACCTGAGGATCCAACATCCGCAATGGCAAGGTGCGCGTATCCTGTGGCAGCCCGGTGTCGAGGAAGCCCATATCGACACCTTCGACTACGACGTTGACACCACTGAACTGTTTCTCCGCAGACCGGCCACCGAGATATACAATGGAGCGTCGGAGGTCCGGCAACACCTTCATGCTAATAGTATCGACGTTGTCCGATATCAGCTTTTCGAGGAGCTTCAGCGAGACGGCTTCACCGACTACGTGGCCTGGCCGATCCAGCATACGTGGGGCAAACGGCACGTTGTTACCTTCGCGACGAAGCAGCACGGTGGCTTCAAAGAATACGAGATTACCTACCTTAAGGATTTGCTGCCGGCGCTCGCGCTAGCAAGCGAAATCCGAATGAAGAATGCAATGGCCCGCACGCTCTTGGAAACCTATGTTGGCCCACATGCGAGTGCAGAAATCCTTGCAGGAGCTACGACGCGCGGTAGCGGCAAGACCGTCAGCGCCGCAATTATGATCTGCGACCTTCGCGATTTCACCGCGCTGTCCGACCTGTGGCCCCGCGACGATATCATCGAAATCCTCAACGGTTACTTTGACGCTCTATGCGAACCAGTCGAGGCCCGTGGTGGCGAGATATTGAAATTCATGGGGGATGGCCTTCTGGCAATCTTCCCGCTTAGCAAGCCCAATGCATGTGCCGACCTTCTGCAAGCTATCGAAGACGGCAGGCAACGAATGGCAGCGCTGAATGTTGAGCTTGCGAAGAGTGGCAAATCGGCGCTCCGATACGGTATCGGCGTCCACGTCGGCGATGTCATGTATGGCAACATTGGATCGAGAAAGCGCCTGGACTTCACCGCGATTGGTCCTGCAGTCAATGTGGCGTCCCGGCTGGAGGAACTGACCAAGGTGATTAAAAGACCAGTGCTGCTCTCATCGGATTTCGTCGAAATACTTGGCGCATCGGAGGAGTTTGTTGATCTTGGATCACATTCTCTCAGGGGCTTAGAGGCACCCGTAGGGGTTTATGGGGTTGCGGATTAGCCGCGGCGGCGGGATCAGACATTGCAAACTCGCCCACGAAACACCGCGATCGCTGCAGTATCGTCAGGCGTGAGGTCGCGAGTCAATTCGCGGCCTTGATTTTGCGCTATCGAGTGCAACGTGTGGGCGCTCCAGCCACAAGCCCATCCTGGGGGAGGCGGATCAGCTACCAAAATCCACTGACGAGATTTCAACGGACCATTCGAAATCACTGGCTAAAGGTTTACCCGGCAATGTCTCGAGGCCCCGATATTGGTTAAGCGCCCAGCAGGACTCGAAGTCGCTATGCGGCGTGATAATCTTGTTGCTGGTAAAGTAGTCCGAATATGTCTCATTGCTGTAGCCAGCGCGTTTCGCGATCAACCGGAAGCGAATGACGTTCACCTGTCTGTCTGATGCATTCGACAGTTTTACGAGGACTGTGCGGGCGTGGTCATCGCAGCCACCTGTGCCGGTGCTGCTACCGGAAACCATGGCGGCTACACCGTTCCGGTCGGATTGTTGAAAATAGAGATAGATGGCCACGACCGCACCTACGGACAGGACAATGATCAGTGCAATCAGCGTCGGCCGGGGGGACAAAAGAAAAAACACAAGAATAATCGGGACGGCAACCACTAGGAAAATCATTTGTCCTGCTCCATTTGCCAATGAGCTAAAGCAGGTGTTCGCCATAGGCAAGGTTAGGCGCGTTCGACCCCCGCAGGAGACAAGCCATGTGGTCGATCTCTCTAATTCTTTGCTCCGTCTTTACAATTGGTTGTCGGTATTTTCGCAGCTTGAACATTAGCGGCCACACGATGCTCACCTCACGCTGCGGCAGGTAACAGGAAACAAGAAAAGGATGCACGGTACATGACGAGAATTGCTGTGATCGGAATGGGTGCAATGGGAAGCGCGGTTGGAGCAGTTCTCCTGTCCAAGGGTGCCGAAGTGGTAACCATCCTGGACGGTCGCTCCTCGGAGACTCGGGCTCGTGCAGCGGCAATTGGTATCCGGAGCGTCGATCTAGCGACTGTTGTCGAGGCGGACATCATCCTATCAATTGTGCCACCTGCGGAAGCCCCGTCTGTCGCCCATCAGGTCGCTGACGCAATGACCGGCTCGATATCCCCGGCACACTTTGTGGATTGCAACGCAATTTCGCCAGAGACGATGTCTGCCGTCGCACATGCGTTCGGCGGCAACCTTGGCCGCGTACTCGACGGATGCATTATTGGTGGCCCGCCGAAAGTTGGCCACGCGGGTCCAAGACTATACGTAAGTGGCGGCGGGATTAATGTGGTCGATACACTGAATGGCCACGGCTTGGACGCTAGGTTACTGCAAAGTGGGGTAGGCGCCGCTTCGGCGCTGAAGATGTGCTATGCCGGCATCAATAAGGGGCTGACAGGATTAGCTACTGCAATGCTTCTGGCTGCGGCTGAAAGAGGTGCCGATGAGGCTCTGATGGCGGAAATGAACGAGAGCCAAGGGGATTTGCTCGCCAAGCTCTCGAAAAGCATTCCTGACATGTATCCGAAGGCCTATCGCTGGGTAGCCGAGATGAAAGAAATCGCCGACTTCCTTGGTCCGGAAAACCCTGCCGCCGAGATTTTTGTGGGAATGGAGGGTGTCTACCGCCAGATGGCCGCTGATCGGTCGAATGACAGCGAGCTTGCCACTACACTCTCTCGCATGATCGAGCGCAAGCATTCGGACAAGACCGCGCGTTGACCTCACGCGGCACCCGCCTCTAAACACAAGTATCTATGATCGAGCACACACCCCTTATAATTGCTATTGCTGCCTTGTCGGCATTTATGGTCGGCCTTTCAAAGGGCGGGTTACCGTCCGTCGGGACACTGTCAGTTCCACTCTTGGCCTTGGTCATTTCTCCCGTCACAGCCGCCGCATTGTTGCTGCCCATCTTCGTGGCAAGCGACATGGTCGGACTTTACCTGTACCGACATACTTACTCTGCGCGAAACTTGGCGATCCTCGTACCCTCAGCGCTAGTCGGCGTGCTGATAGGCTGGATGTTTAGTGCCTATCTCTCAAGCGTCTTCATCGGGATGCTGGTTGGTCTAGTGGGAATTCTGTTCTGCCTCAACGCTTGGCTTGGGAAGCGGTATCGGAAGCAGGCGAGGGACGCCGACGTTCCCTCGGGGGCATTCTGGGGTGCGGTAACCGGTTTGACGAGCTTTGTTTCGCATTCGGGGGCGCCACCCTTTCAGATGTACGTTCTCCCGCAACGGCTTGAGAAAATGAAGTTCGCCGGGACATCGACGATCCTGTTCGCAATCATAAATGCGGCAAAGATCGTACCTTACTGGGAACTGCAACAGTTCTCAAACTTCGACACCCGTTTGGTCCTCTGGCTGGCACCTGCGGCGTTCATCGGAACGTTTGTCGGCAAGAGACTTACGCAGGTCATCCCTGACGGGGCCTTCTTCCGGTTTGTGGAGATAACGCTACTATTGCTGTCGGTGAAACTGATCGCCGACTTTGCGGCTTCGCCGAGCTTTTAAGACTCGTTTTGTATTCCCGGTTTCGGCGTTCAAGCTGCTACGTCTTGCAAATAGTTGGCGACTGAATTCATCGCTTGCGCTATCCAGCCAATTGTATGCCGCCAGTTGCCAAGATCTTGGGCCGCGAGTTTTCCGCTCCGGCCATTCGCTACCGGTGAATGTCCATCGTGTCGGAGACGTGTCGCCTTTCGCTATGATTCAGCCCGCTGGGCTACCCTGCAGCGTAGTCCAACGCCATCGACCTTGTTCTACCCGCAATCGAACAAAATTCGCGTAGGATGCGGCGTACTTCCGCCGCTTCGTCGGGTGGCGGTTCCCATTGCAGAACTGGCAGGCCGCGAAGACGTTCTTCTTGCTATCTCCCCCTCCGTCACACCGGCCTGTAGGTGCTCTGCAGTACACCGAAAGGACGAGACAGCCCGTTTCGACAATCCAAACTCTGCTATGAACGCTTCGGGGTCGCGTTCCCACAAGGCGGAGCGGCAGTAGTAGCGTCGCCCGCCCTGGCTCTCGGTTGCCTGACATCTGAGCTTTTTCATGCGGTTCTTTGAGTTCACGACTCCACGTCCTTTGCTTCATTGCTGAAGTGGACGTGCAGCGACCTGAAAGGCCGCCCCTCGGTCTTGCAAGGCAGCGGGGCTGATGGGACCGCCAACTCCGATCCCCCTTTTCACTTAGCCATTGCCAATGATCTTGCCCGCCATCTCTATCACCGCGGCCTTATCCCAGCCAATAGAACCGCATCTAGGAGGTGGATCGCCAATCAGCGCAAGTGATCGGCATTCAAGCGCGGAGGCGATCGAGTGTATTTGTTCGGCGGTCAGCTTCTTCTTTTGGAGGGACGCCCCTCCGCTTCCGCCGGAAGGCCAAGCCGAAATAGCGGCGGCCTTCGGCGCGCCTGGGCTTATAATTTTCGCTCCGGTAGACGCAATAGGGGACCCGTTCCCGATGATTTTGCCTGCGAGGATTACGATGTTTCGGGCTGCCTTGATATCGTCGGGAGTTGGGGTCACTGAAACTTCAATGTTGATAGGTAACGCGAAACACACAATTCCTTTTGCGAGGTCCCGGTTCTTACTCTCGATTTTAGGATTTAAAAGATCCGGCGCGACCTCTGCTTTGCATTCAGTCGCACTAGCACGTTGATGGGATACCAAGAATGGCGCCACTAGGCAAAGCGCCGCTACCAGCACTTTCCGCATCTCTACTCCCCCCCTGATTGAGCATATTAGCGTTATCGCATATATGTGAGGTAGAGTCACGTCCTGAGTTAATATCGGCGGGTTAGCTTTGACGGGGTGACTACACGCAGGCCCTGAATTCAGATGTAAATAGGCGGGACAGGGAATCGCGGAAACCATCGTATTCACCCCGTCCGCGCTCATTGGTCCTCGCCCGCCTGTAGCTTTGCGCCGGCGCCACTTTAGCGCATTCGCCTCGTTCCACGCTGCAGATAGCTGCTGTTCTCCTCTTGCCCGACCGGACCCTTAGCCAAATATCCATGTCCCACCGTTAGGCTTCCTAGAAGCGCAGACGGCCGTTCCAGTTCGAAATTCTCCTCGACGAAAGCATCCGTTGACAATCTGAAAAATGAGAACATACTAAGAACCTCCAAACGGAATTCCTAGCTGTTTATGCTCTGAAGACGGAGAGCGGTTATGCTTTCGCGTGTGATTGAGAACGGACTCGATGAAGACGACCTTTCCGGTGCCTATGCCACACCTCCCGAGGAAATAGAAATAGCAGAGACGCATCCGCGGCTTATACAAGAGGTCGTCTCACGACCGGAGCGGCAGTTCACCTTGTACTATTCTGCTGTCTTTGAAATCCCGTCGGCCGCGCCCTGTGGGGGTATCGAGATCGCTGCGGATGCTGCCCATGGGATTGCGTGCGGCTTCTTTTTGGAGCCGGGGCAACCAACGCGCGAGCCGCTTTGGGTCGAATATGACGGCGATATCCAGAATGCGCTGTTTGGGATCTACGAGGTTCTCAAGGCAGAGGGCGCTTTGCCCTAGCTCACAGTGTTCTCAGGATGTAGTCGTCCGTACCACGCATTCGGTCAATTGGGGAATGGCTCCTTGCCGCGTCACTCTCTTCGATGTTGCCGCGTCGACGCCATTTTTGCCGCTGAGCCGCTGCGCTGTTTGCAGCGGCCGTAGAAAAGATGGTGTGGTACAATGAGCAAGAAATCGAAAGATGGAAGTTGTACTATGGTCGTTTTCGGACATAGCGCGTAACCGCTCCGGGCGTTTGCGGCCATTTTAGCCGACACGTGCCGATCAATTCTCCACCGATTTGAGGAGCGTCCTTGTCCTTGAGCAACAGGACGATGAACTTCGCCGGTTCAGACGTGCTTGCATTGCGACCGACCAGGTGAATGTCCGAAGGGCCTTCATAGAAGGTATCACCCGGCGACAAAGCGACTTCCTTTTTTCCCTTGAGCTGCATCACGATCGTGCCCTCCAGGACGTAGATGAAAGCATGTGCATCATGCTTGTGAATAAGATCCGCGCCGCCCGGCCCATACTCCACCAAGATCATCAGTCCTTCCTTGCCGGGGTAATCCGAAAGGACCTTGTTCATGAGCGGCGTGACGGTTACGCCGTTGTCGGCGGCAACCGCCAAGGGCCAATCAGGCTGACAGTGGCTGACACAAACAGCGCCTTTAGGGCTGAGTTCATAGCTGTAGCTCCTTTGCTTTTGAACTCGATGTGTTTGATGCGTGGACTTACCTCGCCTGCTCGGCCTGCCGGAACGAATCCTGGAATCCGATCTTGATCTCCTCGCACACTTGGCAATCCGCCGTGAACGACAGTTGACGCTGGGCCTAAGCAGTCAAAGCAGCGCCGTTATCGGTACCATTGCTGAGGTCAGTCGAGACCCAACCCGGCATTGGTATCGTCGTCGACCCCAGGCGAACCTGGGCCGAAGAACGACGACCGGGAATTCCGGTGTATTGAAGTTGAGGGCGAACGGTTCCGCCGCCGCCTTGCTACGTGAATAACCACCCGCTAATGCCAGGTGCGTATGTTCGCGCCCGTCGCAAGTGGAGTTCCAGATTACGGGGTTACTGCCTGGATTGAGAGGTGCCGCGCTTTCAAAAGCGCTACCCTGGCCATCTCGTTTATCTCTGCCTCTCGTTCCTCAGTGGCATGCTTTTGATCCTTGCGCTCAATATGGGCCAACTCGATTTGGTCAAGCGCTCGCGCGGGAGGCTGGCTAATCGCGACCTGCGCAACCGAACAAGTTACCGCTACTGTGCAAACAAACGTCGAGTATGCCGACATGCGCTCCCTCCATCGCTGTCGTGTTGTCAAATGCTAGCACAGGCGGCAGTTTAAGCTATTCCTAAAATACACAACTTCACTGTTTTCTGTGGTTTGCTCCTCCGTCTCAGCGTCCCGGTAATTGAAGCAATCACGATTTGGGCCGGACGCTAACACTCCCCCATATTGCGCCAATCTAAACTAAGTCTTGGCTTGATCCTCCCGGAGCATAGGGAGTGGCCCGCGAGCGACGATCCACGTACGGGCTGGTAATTCGGCCGGTGCCGATTGCTTTCGCGGAAGGTGAGATTCCCGCAAGCGGCGACCCGCTCACGCCTTCGCCGACCTAAGCCCTTCATGGCTGCGCTTGCCGCGTCGACGAGCTATTGTGGACCCCGGTCCGAAGCCAACCATTCGCTTGACGTTCCTCAGCTGTACCGCGGTCGAGGGGAGCACGTATCTGATCGAATCCATGGCGGCGGCAATCGCCTCCGAGTCTCCGTCTTCCTTAAACCTTCTTATGACGGAGGATGCCCTATTGAGCGTGTTTCGAAGGTCCTCGATCACACTCTCTGCGCAGACCGAGACAACCGCGCGCTCCAAGGCGGTGGCACTTCTAACGTTTTTGCGGGTTCGACTATTTGCCAAAGGCATTCTCCAATCACGCAACATTAGTGTTGTCTTATATTGAATGCTGCCCGGACTCGAGGCAATGTTCTCCCGGTAAGAGAGACGTCGCATCCACAACATCTTGGGCGTAGAGTGTATGGCTGTCGGTTAATGGCGCGCGCGTCATGATACTACTCGATCCGTGGCCGAACCCGCGCGGACGCTTGGCTCTGCCAAATCATGCAGGCTCATCCACGAAAGACATGCGCCCGGCCCGACCGTATTGAACCATTCCGTTTCACCGGTGAGAATGCCACGAGCCCTGGGTATCGCGGCCACCCTTAATGAGTTGACATTGGTCCTAACCCCGTCGCAGCTTCGGTCTAGGCTCGCTATCCCCGCCTTTTTTCCGGCCGGATAAAACCTGCCCACGACAATGGAAAGCTGATCTGGAAGGCAACTTGTGGCTCGATTAGGCGCAAGCCGCGTGGGGGATTAGATTGAAACCACGGCGCGGATTGCCTGGGGAGACAACACACGCCGTGGCTCCAGCCAGAGCAAGGACTGGCTATATTACCTATAGAGAGCGATTTACGGAGCAGCAATCAGCCTAGCTTCACCCAAAAGTATGACCGCCTCCGTAACTTGACTTGCGAGACTTCAAAATCTGGAGATCGTTCTCGATTTGCTGGTACGCTAGGATAGAAAGCACGTTGTGATCGGCTAGCTCTGCCAGCGCGACCGCCACCTCTTCCTTGCTCCAACGAGAAGGCACGGCCGATCGCACCAACTGCAAAAAGTATTCTTCAAGAGCTTCCTGGCAGCGGAGACAACGATCAGATGGGTCGTCGGGAGGCGGCATGATTTCGGTCTTCGTCAACTCGGTCCTCTTTCGTTAACCGGTCAAATCAGTATCGGCTCCTCAACCGCTCACTCGCCGGGGACACGGTCGATGGGCCGAGGCCGCCGCCGCGCTGCTTCGCCCGTAAATGCTCATGGCCGGTCACTGCCGACCACGCAAAGTCCAACCGGTTCGCGGTGGGGAAACACCGATCGCTACCGCGCTCCTGTCTGCCTCCTGCGACGCCATCGCCTTGCCGTCCCATTGGCACCAACCCAAACGGTTACCCTCATTTTGCCCGCCATGAATGCGAAGCGACGAAGCTTGTTTTTCCGACCGGTGGTAAAACCGGCCTTGAAGCGTCGCTGTAGTTCCTTTTTGTCGTGGCTCGAAAGTCGAGGATTGCGCTGACCACCAATGCTGGCAACACACTCCAACACGCATGAGGAGATAGCTCTCTCCGGCTTACCGAGGCGACACGCGACTACGCATTGCGCACAGCATCGGAGCCGTTCAGGCCTCCTGTAATGAATTAGTGAAGCACTATGGGCACATCTTCGAATGCTCCCATACCCTCGTCTGCGACCGTCGAGAGAAATTCGGCATAAGCCTCGCCATCTGACGCGAAAGAACTCTCCCACACTGTCGAAGTGTTATTCTCGTTGATGACCTCCAGGTGCCAGGAGGCTTCGGCTTCCAGCCTGAAGATGGTCACCTCGACTACTCGTCCATCTTTCTCAAACTTTGTGCAGAGGGGCGAATAGACAATCACCGGATCTTCTTGCAAATCGGACTCCATTACGTTGTATCGCGGCGCTTTTCAGCCCTTTCTGGCACATTGCAGCAGCCCCATGAACCTATCAACTCATTTTGATTGTCGGGTTCTGCTTGCGCACAGGTCGAGTTCATTGATGAGGTGCGGCGTCGCCAACAGCGACTGTCGATCGACTGCATGCGTCGGTTCGAGCGACCGCGCCAGTTCGTTGCTTCAGGCGCGAACCCAGCTAAGGGTTGGCGAAAGCGTCGTGGTTTCCCCCGCGAATTTGAGCCGCGGGCCTCCAAAAAAAATGGCAGAGCCTAAAATCGATACGCTTTGCTTTCTCGAGCCCGATCTCGGGTCGGCCAACTAGTCCAGTTGCATCGCGAATTCGCCACTGTCATTTCCCGCTCGCGCTCGGCAATGGGTCGCGAGCTTTATCAGATCCTCCTCCTTAATGCCACGACCGCCCCGTAAGGACGTGCTCGGTTCGGCGCTCAAACCCACTCACTCGCCGCGGAGCACCGCCGTGAAGTCGAAAGTGAAGCGGCAATACGTGGTCGAAATCTTCCAAAACCAGAACGGTCTTTGCTGCTACTGCGAGGGGCCGATGGTTCTTTGCTGCACGGCAGCAGATCGTAACCGGCAGATGCTGCAACGCTCGAGCATCTGCGGGTAGGGCGCAAGAAAGGGTGGAACCGCCCGGATTACGCGGCTCGACGATGGATTGGCTGATGTTCAAGTCATACCGGCTCGGTGAGCTACTTTGGGACCTCATCACGCCACGCAAGAAGCCTTAGGCGCGTTCATGCGCGCCGGCCGCCGTGATGGCGTGCCTTTTTATTAGCCGCCACCAGCGGCATCGCCCCAACCTGGGCGCACCACAGAGGAAACTGGCCCGTCAGCGCCAATGCTGGCGGGTCTTTTTGTCAGCAATTTCGTTAGTCGTCGCTATCGCGGTCTCTGTCGCGAGCACGGTCGCGCTCGTACGATGACGATCCTTCCAATCTGTCCAGCATTTGCAATAAGAGGTCGGCGCAAACCTTTGTTGGTTCGTCATCGGCACACTGAATGCGAATTTTGACGTCTCCATCCTGAACGTAAAAACGGGCGGCCCGTGGCGACCGTGGCCGATCGCCTCGTCCTCTATGCCAATCAGAACGTTGGCGGTCCTCACTTGAAGAAGGTGCTGCTTGCTGCGGAGGCGCTGTCGTTTCGGGAGCCGCAGTCGTGGCGTTAGGGGGCGGAGACGGTGTATCCCTAGGCTGCTGGGCGAAGGCAACGCCGCTGGACAAGGCCATCGCTATGGCGGCTACAGTTATGATGATTTTCATTGTGGTTCCTCGGATTGGCACGTGAGGAAACGCACCGCTCCGAGATTAGTTGCACCATCCTTGCGGTAAGAAGTTAGGCCAACCGCCACGTCGCCACGGGATCGATGCCTTTTGCCAAGCGCCGTCTGTTCATCTCTGCAAAGAGGTAGTCCACAGGCGGAACGTTCTCCTCGTAGCCCCAGCCGCGCGATCCTGACGGATGGAGAATGTGGGTTGCAACTGCACCCCACTCCGGTGACCAGTTTATCTCGTGGGCCTCGAAGGGCCTGGCGCCGACGCGATAGGCAGCCTTTTTTGCCTTTTGATGAGCCTTCTTCCGCCAGAGTTCGCGCCCACATACGAGGATGATCTCGGCCTCTCTCCGCTTCACCAAGCCAAAGAACAGATGCGGGGTCCTGCCTTCCCAGAGATGCTCTGGAGGGCGATCGCCAGGTTTGTTGCCGGCGATTACTGGGATGTAGTTGTAGAAGACCACCGAGTTCCAAAATGCTGCCAATTCAGCCGGACTAAGCCCGCGATCGAATCGCCCCGTCACCAGCCTCTCAATGCGCCGAAAGAATGTCGCATTTGATCCTAGCCTACCGTGGATATAGCTTTGGACCATCTCTGGTGAGTTCAGGTCTTCCATCCCCAATTTCCGAATTGGCATCATAGTGTGCTTCACCCAGTACAAGCAGACGTGCGCCGCCTATAATATTCCCCCGATCCGCATAATCGGATCCCACCCATGGCTCGAACATCCCGATTTCCTTTGTTCATTGCTGACCGCAGCGAATCCCTTTTAGGCGGCGATCGACGGAGTCGGAAGTGAACTATTTTGGGGATCGAATGCAAAAGCCCCACGGGACGGGCGTCTACGTCGGGCGGATCCGCGAGGGCTTGCGAATCCGTTCGCGGTACGTTGCACTGCATCTAAATGAACCGCCAGCGCGAGGGGAAGTTCCAAAGACTGAAAAGGCCCGACGCTGGGAGCGACGAGCCTTTTCCGCTGGCACTAGAGGGACTGGACGCCAGCGCGCAATGAACCTGTCAAATCCCATTGCAAACCGCTAACCGGCGCGCCGGTCGAAAGTTCCAAAGGTGAGGGAAGAAAAGCAAACCCGGCGTGCTTGGTTGCGGGCGCCGGGCCTGTTGCGGACCTTACAAAGGATCAATGCTGGGTCCTACGACGTGTTTGGAACGCCGCATTACGAGAACAGGCGAAGGGGAATAAAGTTCCAACTACCACCGAATATGCTGCGAAGTTTGCGGCAGAGGCGAACAAACAAGCAAAGGCCCGGCGGGGAGTGCTCCCGCCGGGCCTTTAGACGGACCAGCATTTGGGCGGATGCTTTAAGGGTCCACAGCGTTATTACGCGAACCGCTGCATCCGAGAAACTAAGGACGGTGCAAAATGTTCCCTAGGCGCAAACGACATCCAACCACTTCCAGCCATGAACTTGTCGCTCGAGTGAGGCTAAGGTGTGTAGCAAGAACGTGCCCTCCGGTTAACGGCAAGAGCGCGAACAATCTACAATGCGCCAGAACTACCCGACCTCATGGCATGGTGAGAGTGGAGCAAGCTCAATCCGGTGTGTCCAAGCTCCGCCATGACCTGCTTGTGAGCAAGCGCGATAAGGCCAAGTCCCGACCAGCCGAAAGCGCCCAAATTCAGAGTGCCCGCCAACAGGAAGAAAACCTAACGGAGAATCCGCCACATGACCCGTTACACACTCCTTGCATCCGGCTTGCCCGCTGAGAGCATCCTCAATGTCAACATCTTTGCCGAAACCGACGACGATGCCCGCCAGCAAGCACTTGCCACCGGTATGCGGCTGCACCTCGCCGGTTATAGCAACTTCGATCTTCGACGATGGGGAAGGGCCCGCTGCGACCCTCTACCTCTCCTTCCGGACCGCCACGGCGGAACCGACCGTTGAAATAATCGCGGGAGGTTGACTACGCTCGGAAGAGCCTTCGAGTGGTTATCCACTGAATGAGCGACAATGGATGCGATTTCTGCGACAGTTGTCGTGCGAGCTGACTTCCGATACCCCCGGGAACCATCGACACCCGTCGAGGTCAGCTTCCCGATGCTAGACCTCATCTCCTCCCGAGGTTGATCGACTCGCCTCAAGTCGTCGCATTGTTTTCAAGCTCTCGTTCTTCGGAAGCGGAGCTTAGTCTGTCCGCTCGTACGCAAAGAAGATGCCTGCCATTATGAGCGTAGCGTCGCCGTGATCATTGCACCAATGACGGACGATATCGATCACCATCTCAAGATCGTGATCGTCCAAATCCAGTGCAACGAAATTGAGAAGAGACATGAAAGGCGCTCTCGTCAGGCAAGAGCATGTATAGTCTCCCAAGCGGTCTCAGCCGATATGGGGCCTGATGGCTACCTTACCCTAATGTCGAATCCTGGCAACAAACCCGTCGGCGGCCGTGAGGGAACCAACCCGTGGCAAGGGGGAACCGACTTGCCGTCAGCGCCTCCCTCGAATACCGGCCGATTGACTTGCGAGGCAGCTTTTTCCTATCAAAGGTGTGAGATCGGCCTCGGGTTGACCGACCCCCTTTTCCTCTGTTTTACCAGCGTAAAGACACACACCGGCCGCGAAGAGGAGGAGAACCATGCCTACGATATTTATCACGGCAACGGTTTCGCCAGCGACAATAACTCCAACGATCACGGCGATGACCGGCGACACAAAGGCGAAGCTGCCAGCGCGAGCCGGTCCGATGTCGCGAAGGAGCTGTAAGTAAAGGCTGTAGCCAGCCACAGATCCGAAAAAGATCAGGAACAACCAGCCGCCTATGGCAGACCATGGCCAAAGGAACGCCACCAGAGTACGCGGGCTGTCCCCACTTGCCAAACCGAACAATAGTAGCATGGCACCGCCCAGAAAGGTCGTTGACCCCGAAATGAGCACGCTGCCATATCGTGCGATTAGCGGGCGAGCTATAACTGAGCCTAGTGCGGAGGAGAGCGCCGCTACACTAACCGCTACCGCGCCCGTCATCGAGTTTACCTCTGGGCGGGTGGCAGTGTGTTCAAAGAGAAGGACCAATCCGAGAGTGCCTACGGCCATGGCCACAACCCGGCGCCAGTTCCAGACTTCCTGGCCGAGCAAAAAGCCAAAGGCAAGGAGTGCTAGGGGTGTTAGCGACATTTCCAGCACGGCCGCAGTCCCCGACGCAATGAATTGCATGCCCCAAAAAAGGGGACCATAGCAAAAAGTAATCATCAAGAGGCTTGCGCATAGAAGACGGCTGATATCCTTGGTGGAAATTCCGTGGACGGAGCCGCTGGTCCAACCATAGGCGAGAAGAATAAGCCCGGCGGCGATGAACCGGGTGGCGGCGAAAATGATCGGGGGAACCGACTGAATTCCCGCCTTGACGCCAATCCAAGTTAGGCCCCACACGAGACACAAAACGAGGAACTTTGTCGTGTTGATCGAGGGCATATCCCGCCTCTTTCCCGTAACGTGTAAAACCGGTATATTTCGTTACAACGATTGGAAGTGGCGGCGGTTCCAAGGAAACAAATATGGCGAAGTCGGTCCACGACATGCGGTTGAGTGGCGGCCATCCAGCGCTCGACTTTGTAAATACAGTAGATAGCAGGCGAGGGCGCATCGGACCCGATCTCCTGCTTTCCTACGATGACCTCGTCATCTTAGCTGGTCGGGTTGCTCTTTTAACTCCAGGCGACGCCACCTACCTGAGAGAGAAGGCGAAGGAAGAGCCCGAGGAAGCGGCATTACTGCTTGAGCGGGCGATCGCGTTTCGAGAGGCATCATACAACCTGTTTTTGGAAGAGGATCGGTCGGGCCACTTGGGGCTTGATCATGTTGCGACGGTAGAAAATGAAGTCCTTGCAGCTCGGGCGGGACAGCGGCTCGAACTGGCGAACGGTGCGTTGGGCTGGAAGCTGCCATTGCGCGAACTCCCAGATCTCTTCTTCCTGTTCGTCCTAGCCACCGACGAGCTGCTGACCGCCAGAAAAGAACGCAGGCCGGTCAAGGAATGCAAGGGCGATAATTGTGGCTGGCTTTTCCTAGATCATTCCAAAGGTGGAAGACGAATATGGTGCTCCGACGCAAGTTGCGGCACGCATAATCGGGTCAAACGCTTCCGCAGCAAGTGACGGAGTTGCCGTAGAGTGCAACGAGGAGGGCCTATTAATTGGCGGACGGTCTCGTTTCATGGCCCCTCGGTTTTCGAAATCTGACTATCAGATTGCTTCTCTCCGGTAGTGATTTCCACCTCCGGAACCAAAGTTTCGGCACTTGTTTTCACCCCACGTTCGACCGCATCGTCATCTCGGTCGTCTTCATCGATTAGTTCCTGCATCGTTTCGTGCTCGTCGTCCCCGAGCAACTCGTCTTCTGCCTGGAGCCAATGTTTTACATCGGCGCCCACGGGGCAACCCTCGTTCTCCCAGATCTCGAAAGCACGCCATCTTATTTCTTCGTGTATGTCCGCGCCCATCACGTCGTCTCCTTGCATTGTGCGGCGATGGTTCTCTCCAGCCACCAAGGCGTGCTGGAAACGCTAAAACAAACGGTGACACTTGTTGTTCCTTTTGTCAGACTTGGAAGGTCACCTTGATGGCACAACGAAAGTCGAATGGCGGCTATCGGCCGCGAAGCGGAACGACCGGCAATCAAAAGATAAAGCTCACATAACGAATCGCGGCTTTGCCGCCACGTCCCGCTCGCCGAAGTCCCCCGGGGATCTTCGGAAGCTGATTGGTTGCCTTGACGGTCCTAATGGTACTCTGTCGAAAGCCGTTGTCTCGGCACCTACGATTCGTTGGCTAGGCTCCCACATTGGAAGCCTACGATATGACCAGCGGCCACCCCCATCGAAAAGATGAGACTTGCCGCAAACACATTCGTCCAGTTTGCCAGTGCTAGAAAGGTTACCCAAAAAGCAAGCGCAAAAGGGGACTTTGGCATTTGAGACCGCCATGGTGATAAGAAACAAAGCCTCTGGCAAATTTTTGGCGCCTTGCAGGAAGGGAACCGCTGTAATTACTACAGCCAACGCCGACGAGCGAAATAGCGCCGGGCGTAACCAACCTAGCTTGAAGTGCGCGAGGTCCTATAAGGCCTCGCTTGAACTCCAGCTCGAATCCGCCATCGCCAAGCTCGACAAGTTCGATCTGCTCATCCTCGACGATCTCGCCTATGTGACCAAGGACCAGGCGGAAACGAGCGTGCTCTTCGAGCTCATCTCAGCGCGCTACGAGCGGCGATCGATCATGATCACCGCCAACCAGCCCTTTGGCGAATGGAACAGGGTTTTCCCCGATCCCGCCATGACACTCGCCGCCGTCGATCGTCTCGTCCACCCGCATTGCCTCGTCGAAACTGTTCCCGAATATTCAACCGTTGCCTCACATAATTTGCTCCCTACCGAGTGGATGAACAGGGGCGACTATGGGGCAGTTGAGCATGGCGACAAGGAAAGAACTGACGGCGGCGGTTTCGGAGCGTTACCGTGCTTCGACGCGAGCGGAAAAGGCGAGAATTCTGGATGAGTTTGTCGTCATCACGGGTTTCCACCGCAAGCACGCGATGCGGCTGCTGCGGCATCACGAGAGAAAACCTACAGGCCGGCGAGCGCGGCCGCGGGTTTATGATGAAGCGGAACGCAACGCGCTCATATTGCTGTGGGAGGCGTCTGATCGGCTCTGCGGGAAGCGGCTGAAGGCGTTGCTGCCCGTCCTTGTCGAGGCGATGGAACGGCACGGTCATTTTGACCTCGCGCCTGAGATCCGCGGCAAATTGCTGGCGATGAGCGCGGCCACGATCGACAGGACGCTGGCACCGATCAGAGAGGGTTTGGGACGTCCTCGACGGCAGCCCGCGGCACATGCCCTGCGACGGAGCATTCCCATTAGAACCTCGGCGGATTGGAACAACCCGGCGCCAGGCTTCGTTGAGGCGGATCTCGTCGCCCATTGCGGCGCTTCGGCCCGCGGCAGCTTCATCCAAACCCTTGTTCTCACCGACATCGCGACTGGCTGGACGGAATGTGCGCCGCTGCTGGTTCGCGAACAGACACTGTTGAGCAGTGTGCTCACAGAATTGCGCAAGCAACTGCCCTTCGCGCTTCTCGGCTTGGATACGGACAACGACACCGTCTTCATGAACGAGACGCTGAAGGCCTATTGTGACGCCGCCAACATCGTCTTCACGCGTTGCCGCCCCTACCGCAAGAACGACCAGGCCTTTGTCGAGCAGAAGAATGGCGCCGTGGTGCGCATAGTTAGAAGCGCGAAGAAGCAGGCCGACTGCTCACCGAACAGGGGTTCTTGCAATAGCATTCAGAAATTGCCGCCCAGCGGATCGGAAATCCGGCGCACTCGCCCCGACTGTCACCCAGCAACTAGGCGCTGCGCGGTAAACTTGTCGGTGATCAAAGTGTCGATGACACCAATTCGTAGGGCACCAGATATTGCAGCTGTCTTCTTCGATCCGCCTGCTAAGGCGATAACTCGATCCACTCGGTTCAGATCCTCGAGCGGCAATCCAATTACCCGCTCATCCAAAGGCGTTTTCACGCCCCTTCCTTCTTTGTCAAAAAACCTAAGTGATATATCACCGACTGCCCCGGCTTCAGCTAGATCGGCCAGTTCGCGCGATGAAAAGATGTTGCCGGATCGCGCGAGAAGCTCTGACGGCTCGACGGCGCCGATGCCCACAATCGCCAACGTTATCGCGCCAAATAGGTCGATTGTTTCTCTGACGAACGGATCAGTTTGCATCAGCAACTTTGCCTCTCGCGACGACGTCACGCCTTGTACTGGCAGCAGCTTTGGTTCGGCGCCGGTCAAACGAGCTAGACGCGTAGTCAACTGAGTTGCGTGCGTTTGTACCGAGGGATCACCCATGCCACCGAGGGTTTGGACGACATATTTGGCGTTCGCACTCTTTTGCGGATGTATGTTTTCAACCATTTTAAAGATGGTCTGGCTCCAACTCGAAACCCCAATGATTTCGCCTGGGGTAAGCGTCACTTCAAGAAGATGAGCTGCGGCTTCACCGATACGTGCCATGATAGCGCCGTCCCGGTCTTCCGAACACTCTACTACAACCGCTTCAGGTAGCTGGTATTTCTCTCGCAAAGCTTGTTCGAGATCGCTGTAGGTCCCAACCGGCGGAATGACGGTCGTTCTTACAATATCTTCCGCTTCTGCCCGTTTCAGCATACGCGATACTGTGGCTTGTGAGAGGCGGAGATGCTGTGCGATGTCCGCCTGTCGCCGCCCCTCGATGTGGTACATCTGGGCAACTCGCGAAATAAGCCGTAGTTCGTTTAGGCGAGACATTGCTGATCCGGTGTGAATTTTTATTCACATGTAGCCGGTGTTTGACTACCAGTCGAGCGGTGAAGCGCATCATTCCAAGTATTGAGAAGGTCTTTTCGATCGACAGTCACCGGCGAGATGAATTGTGTGGTTCTGGGAAGTCTCTCGATGACAGACAGATCGCGCCATAACCCAAGGGACAAACCCGCCAAATAGGCGGCGCCAAGCGCCGATGCTTCTGGGGCTTCGCATTGGATGACCGTATGTTCGATGAGGTTCGACACGCACTGCATCAGGAACCGATTCTGGCTGGGACCACCGTCCACATAAAGGGCGCCAAGTACTCCACCACTCTGTTTCCGCATCGCCGTGATCACATCGTTGACTTGGAGAGCGATCGAGTCGGTCACTGCTCGTGCCATCTGCGCACGCGTCGTGCTGAAGTTGATCTGCGAGAATAGGGCCCGGGCATCAGAGTTCCAGTAGGGTGCACCTAGTCCAACAAAAGCTGGCACAAAACCGGGTCCGCCCGGCTCTGCGGTCTCCGCCAGATGGACGAGCGCTGCCACGTCTGGCAGGCCAAGAATGCCAGCCATCCAAGGCAGACTGGCTGCTGAAACCAGAATATTGCCCTCGAAAGCGAACGTGGGTGTTCCGTTGATACGCCACGCGACGGTGGTCGTGACACCGTTCTGGGGCGCAATGAAGCGCGGAAGTGTCGTCATTACCGACGAGCCCGTTCCAAACGTTATCTTGCCGTCTCCCGGCTTGAACGCGCCGTGCCCGAACAAAGCCGCATGACTGTCCCCGATCGCGGACCTGATGGGAGTGCCGTCGGGTACCCCTGGAAGCCCCTTGGTCGCTCCAAAATCTGCCGAGCTATCCAGCACCTCGGGCAAAAGCGATGTATCGACTCCAAAGATCTCACCGAGTTCCTCGCTCCACTTTTGCTGCTTGAGATCGAACAATTGACTTCTTGCCGCGTTCGACGCGTCACAGACATGGCGGTCCCCATTGGTCAGGCAATGTATGAGCCAACTGTCGATTGTTCCCAAGCGGACCGGGCGAGCGGTAGGCACGCGGTCGAGGAGCCACCGAAATTTGGAACCTGGGAACATTGGATCAAGCGGAAGACCGGTGAGCGTTTGCACACGATCAAGACGCCCTTGGGCGACCAAGCGCTCACAGTCTGAGGCAGTGCGGCGGCACTGCCAGCTAACGACAGGACCAAGCGGTTCACCAGTTTCCGCATCCCACGCGGTAACCGACTCCCTTTGATTGGAGATGGCGACTGCCTCCACCGTGACGCCAGGCGCCGCTGCCAAGCAGGCTTCGACTGCCTCGCAGACGGATGCGTAGAGGCGACGAGGATCTTGCTCCACCCAGCCAGGCTTGGGATAGGAGATGCCGACAGGAGCCGAGCCCCTCGCCACCGCTTCTCCCACTTCACTAACGAGAACCGCCTTTGAATTGGTTGTTCCCTGGTCGATAGCAAGAATAGCCCGCATGATTTCCTCCGAATTACATGAACCGGGGCGGCAAGCACCGGCGCCCCGGTTTGGCAGTTGCCGTCCAGGCTACTTACGCTTGATCAAAGCTTCGGCGGCATCGGCGATTGCGGTCGGGGCCATGCCAAACTCATCGAGCAGGAACTCGGCCGACCCGGTCGGCGCGTAAATCCCCGGCACGCCAAGACGCTTCATTGGAACAGGAGCGTTGTCGACCACCACTTCGGCTACCGCGGAACCGAGTCCACCGAAGATGGAATGTTCTTCGGCCGTTACAATGGCGCCTGTTTCCTTAGCCGCTTTGATGATCGCCTCTTCGTCGATTGGACGAACTGTAGCAAGATTGAGGACCCGGGCGCTTACACCGCGCTCAGAAAGAATTTCTGCGGCCTTCACGATGCGATGAGTGAGGGTCCCGTTGGCAATGAGCGTGACATCCGATCCTTCACGCAACAGGTTCGCTTTGCCCAATTCGAACTTATGGCCCTCCGGGAGAAGGTCCGGAACGCCAACGCGTGACAGGCGCAGGAAACACGGTCCCGCATAGGTCGCCGCCCATTCGACCGCCGCTGCGGTCTCAATCCTGTCGCAGGGCGCGATCACTGGAAGATTGGGCAGGACGCGGGTCCAAGCGAAGTCCTCGATAGAATGATGCGTTGGGCCGAGTTCGCCATAGGCCATCCCGGAAGAAATACCAACGAGCTTCACATTTGCATTCGAGTAGGAGATGTCGGCCTTGATTTGCTCGAGCGACCGCCCAGTAAGAAAGGGCGATGCGCCGCAAACGTAGGGAATGCGCCCCCCATTTGCCAGGCCAGCTCCAACACCGACCATATTCTGCTCCGCTATCCCGACGTTTACCAGGCGCTCCGCAAACTTTGATTTGAAACCTCCGAGCTTCGACGAACCCACGGAATCGTTGCAAACCGCAACGATAGTTTCATTCTCTGTTGCCAGGCGCTCGAGGGTCGCTGCGAACGCATCGCGGCAATCATAGAGCTTTGGTGTGGCTACTGGTGCGTTCATCACACTGCCTCCGATAGTTCTGCCAAAGCAATTTCATATTGTTCCTTGCTCGGAACTTTGTGATGCCAGTCGACTTTGTCCTGCATGAACGAAATTCCATGACCCTTGTTGGTGTGAGCAACGATGCAATGCGGCCCTGTCCCGCGATGCTCTAGCGCTGAGACGACCTCGCTCATATCGTTTCCGTTGATTTCTGTGACCTCCCAGCCGAAAGCTTCGAGTTTTGGGCGAAGGGGTGCAAGATCGTTCGTATCCGCCAAGGCCGCGCCCTGCTGAAACCTGTTGTGGTCGATAATAAGCGTAAGGTTGTCCAGCTTGAATTGTGCTGCAGCCATGATGGCTTCCCAGTTCGAGCCTTCCTGCATCTCTCCGTCGCCGGTGACGACATAGGTGTGATACGTGGCGCCAGAAAGCTTTGCGGCCTTCGCCATGCCGACCGAGACTGGCAAGCCGTGGCCCAGAGGACCCGTGTTCGTCTCGACACCAGGAACCTTGTTGCAGTTCGGATGACCGTTGAGCCTCGAATGGGGCTTCAGAAATGTCGCGATTTCCTCTTCCGGGATGAAGCCTCGCTTCGCAAGGGTCACGTACAGTGCGCACGCCGTATGCCCCTTTGACAGTACGAACCTGTCGCGGTCTGGGTTCTTTGGCTGTTCGGGCCAGATCTTCAGCACGCGGAAATAGAGAGCCGTCAGAATGTCGATTACCGACATCTCGCCGCCGATGTGACCGGCGCCAGCTTCAAAGACCGCCTGAAGATCGCGCAATCTTATCTCGCGAGCCTTCCGCTCTAGCTCTTGGATATCCATGATTTCCTCTCTCATGCATAAATATTCACATATCAATATTTTTGCACAAGTTCCGATTTAGTCAAGCCCTCTCGGTGAAGGTTGCGCGAATGGACCCTAATCAAAACGAGTTGACACCGCCTAAGCAACTTGTTAATGAATTTTCCAGCAGGTATGAATATTTATGCGTACCTGAACGATTATTGGCTACCAACCTAGATCTAGGGAGGAACGATGGTGGCGCTCGATATCCATGAACAGCGACTTCCGTCCGGGAACTGGCTAAGCAAGCTAAAGGGAGCTACCGGTCCGCTTGTGGGCCTGCTCGCGCTTTGCATCTTTCTTAGCTTCAGCACTGACGCATTTCTTTCCGTCCGAAACGGTCTGAACATTCTCGATCAGATCACCGTGCTCGGGATTATGGCGGTCGGGATGACGTTCGTTATCCTCATCGGGGGTATCGACCTTTCTGTCGGCTCGGTGCTCGCCCTTGCCATGATGGTGATGGGCTGGACTGCAAACGTCGCGGGTCTGCCGCTTCCAATAGGGATCGTGTTTGGGCTTATCGCATCAGCGATCTCTGGCCTGATTGTGGGGCTACTTGTTACGCAGTTCAGGGTCCCGGCGTTCATCGCTACTTTGGCGATGATGTCGGCTGCACGCGGGGTGGCGAACATGATTACGGACGGCCAGCAGATCGTCGGCTTTCCAGACTGGTTCATGATGCTAGCTATCGACCGGCACTTTGGAGTTCTTACAGCAACCGTTTTCCTGATGCTTGCTGTGGTCCTCGTGGCTTGGCTCTTCCTGCACTTTCGTTCGGAAGGCCGAATGCTCTATGCAGTCGGCGGAAACCCAGAAGTGGCACGTCTCGCTGGTATCAACGTCAAGCTCGTGACGATTGGCGTCTACGTCGTAAGCGCGGTCCTCGCCGGTCTCGCAGGTATCGTACTTGCCGCACGCCTGGACTCGGTGCAGCCCTCCAGCGGTTTCGGCTACGAACTGGATACCATTGCCGCAGTTGTAATTGGCGGGACGTCACTTTCCGGAGGCGCCGGAGGAATCGGTGGCACGCTCATCGGCGTCCTGATCATCGGGGTTCTTCGCAATGGGCTCAACCTTCTCAATGTTTCGCCGTTTCTGCAGCAAGTAATCATCGGCATCGTCATCGTCCTTGCTGTCGGCGCAGAGACCATTCGTCGGCGTCGCGCCTGACGACGGCTGCCGCAGATCGGCGGCCTCAGGAATTCCGTCCCATGCCTGGGGCGGATCAATACCCCAAGGGGGAGGATTACCCGAGGGTCGTATCCAACAACGGAGGAACTACTATGAAAATTGCACGTACCATGCTCGCGTCTGCCGCCCTGCTCGGTCTCGCGCTCAGCCCCGTTCATGCGGCTGAACTAAAGAAAGTAGGCTTGGCCGTTGCCAACCTGCAGGCAAACTTTTTCAACCAGATTAAACAATCGGTAGAGGCCGAGGCCAAAAAGCGTGGCATCGAGGTCGTAACGGTCGACGCGAAGGGCGACGGCCCAACACAGGTCAACCAGATCCAGGACCTTCTGACACAGAACATCGACGCACTGATCTACATTCCGGCAGGCGCTGCCGCCGCAACCGTTCCAGTCAAGCTCGCCAAGAGTGCGGGTGTTCCTGTGGTCAACGTCGATCGAAACGCCGACGGTGCACCTGGCGACACCTTCTTGGCAACGGATTCGGTGGCATCCGCGAAGAACGTCTGCGACTACATTCTCAAGCAGGCTGGCGGCAAGGGTAAGATGGTTATCATCCACGGCCAGAAGGGGACAACGCCAGAAGTCGACCGTTCCAAGGGTTGCGCTGAATCGCTCAAGGCTAACCCTGATGTAAAGGTCGTTGCCGAGCAGTACTCGAACATCTGGAGCCAGGACGAAGGCTTCCAGATCATGCAGAACATGCTGCAGGCAAATCCTGACGTCTCAATCGTCTTCGCCCAGGCCGACGCACTTGCGCTCGGGGCTGCCCAGGCGATCAAAGTCGCCAACCCTTCCCAGAAGATAGTGGTCGGTGGCTTCGATGGTGATACTGCTGCCCTTGAAGCGTTGAGCAAGGGCGTCTTTGACGTAACTGCCACACAGCAGACACAGAAAATGGGCCGGGACGCTGTCGAAAACGCCGCAAAGCTTGTCGCTGGTGAAAAGGTGCCGCCAGTGCAACTCCTCGACGCGACGCTGACGACCAAGGAAAACGTCGCAGGCTTTATCGCCAATCACCCGTAACAGCGTTTAGATCTTGAGGAGGTGTGCCATGACTGATCCGGTTCTTTCACTAAGAGGCATATCCAAGCGCTACGGACCACTTCAGGTCTTGAAGAACGTCAGCCTGGATGTCTATCCCGGCGAAGTGGTCGCACTTCTCGGGGAGAACGGAGCGGGAAAGTCAACGCTCTCCGGCATCATCGCCGGGTCGCGCACGCCATCCGAAGGATCCATGACTTGGCTGGGGCAGTCCTATGCCCCAGCCACCCCAAGAGAGGCGATCGACAAGGGCGTTGTCCTGATCCATCAGGAACTGCAACTCTTGCCACAGCTCTCCATTGCAGAAAACGTCTTCATTGGCCGTTGGCCAATGAAGAACGGTGTTGTTGATCGTGCGCAGATGGTCCGCCGCGCCCAAGAACAGCTGGCCCGCCTCAACCTGCATATTCCTGCGACCCGGAAGGTCGAGGGACTTTCTACGGCAAATCAACAACTCATAGAGATCGCCAAGGCACTTGCTCTCAATGCCAAGCTGCTGATCCTCGACGAACCGACGGCTGCCCTTGGCGGCGCGGAGACCGAGGCTCTATTCGAGCAGGTCCGAAAGCTCCGCTCGGAGGGCGTCGGCATCATCTACATCTCTCACCGCATGGAGGAGATCAAGAAAATCACCGACAGGATCGTGGTGTTGCGTGACGGCGAGCGCGTGCAGGAATTTGCGGACAGCTCCACTCCCGTCCGCACCATCGTCGAGAGCATGGTCGGACGCTCGCTCGAACGGATGTTTCCGACGCTCCCAGTACCGACCGACCGACCTGTGCTGCAGGTCTCGGGTTTGAGTTCGCCTGAAAATTCATTTCGCGACGTGACCTTTGACGTCAAGGCGGGCGAGATCCTCGGGATTGCTGGACTGGTGGGAGCGGGTCGTACTGAACTAGTTCGTGCCATATCTGGAGCGGATCCGATCAGCGCAGGCTCGATAAAGCTCGAAGGTCAAGAGCTCACACTGCGCGACCCAGCCGACGCGATTGCCAAGGGCATTGCCATGGTTCCGGAGGATCGCAAGGATCAAGGGCTGGTCGTGGGTCACAAGATCGGCGAGAATATAATTTACGCCAATCTGGACAAGCTGGGTGGTGGTTGGATCACGCCAGGCGCTAAGCGTACATTCGCAGAGAAGGCCGTCGCCAAGTTTGGCGTGAAAGGTCGGGCGGAGCAGTATGCCTCCGACCTCTCGGGCGGTAATCAGCAAAAAGTAGTCATCGCCAAATGGCTGATGCGCGATCCGAAGGTTGTTGTCCTCGACGAGCCTACCCGGGGCATCGATGTCGGCGCCCGCGCGGGTATCTACGACATCATTGCGAATCTCGCCAAACAGGGTGTTGCGGTCATCGTCGTCAGCTCGGACCTCGAGGAAGTTCTCGGGGTATCGAACCGCATCTTGGTCCTCGCGCAGGGCAAGCAGGCAGGAATTCTCAACCGTGACGAGGCGAACGATGTCTCCGTCATGGAACTAGCGACAATCTAAATAGTCGAAACAATGCAGTTATAGAAAGGAAGAGCGATGTCCGACATCTCTCTGAACGCCCCAAAGCTATTCGATCTCAGCGGCCAGGTTGCCCTCGTGACCGGCGCAGGAAGCGGAATTGGCCAGCGTATCGCTATCGGTCTTGCGCAGTGCGGTGCAGACGTAGCGCTGCTTGATCGTCGCACAGATGACGGTCTAGCCAATACAGCTAGGTTCATTCAGGCTGCCGGTCGACGTTCACTACAAATCGCGGCTGACGTCACCAGCAAGTCATCTCTCGGCGAGGCTGTAGCGCGGACAGAGGATGAATTGGGCCCATTGGAACTTGCTGTCAACGCGGCTGGTATAGCCAACGCCAATCCCGCGGAAGAGATGGAGGAGGACCAGTATCAGACGTTGATGGATATTAATCTCAAGGGCGTCTTTCTTTCCTGCCAAGCCGAGGCTCGCGCGATGCTGAAGAACGGGCGAGGCGCCATCGTCAACATTGCGTCAATGTCTGGCGTGATCGTCAACCGGGGACTGAGCCAAGCACACTATAACGCCTCCAAAGCAGGCGTAATTCATATGTCGAAGTCGTTGGCGATGGAGTGGGTGGAGCGCGGGATCCGTGTCAACACGATTTCTCCTGGGTACACTGCGACGCCTATGAACACACGACCGGAGATGGTTCATCAGACAAAGCTGTTTGAAGAGCAGACACCGATGCAGCGTATGGCAACGGTCGATGAGATGGTAGGTCCAGCTGTGTTCCTTTTGTCGAATGCTGCAAGTTTCGTGACCGGCGTCGACCTCCTCGTCGACGGTGGGTTCTGCTGCTGGTGATGCCATGAGAAAGCTTATTGCAGGCAACTGGAAAATGAACGGTCTCGCTTCCTCCCTGGCTGAGATCGAGGCGCTGAAGGGACTAACGGGCACGGCGGCGTGCGATATCGTCGTCTGCCCGCCCTTCACGCTGATTGAAAAAGCTTCTGTGCTGTCCAATGGGTCGAACATTGTAATCGGCGCCCAGGACTGCCACCCGCAAATTTCAGGTGCACACACTGGGGATGTCTCAGCAGAAATGGTTGCAGATGCGGGTGCTCGTTTCGTAATTGTCGGCCATTCCGAACGTCGCGTGTTACATCATGAAACCGACGCTACGGTTGCCAGCAAGGCGACTACGGCTCAAAAGGCCGGACTGACGGCGATCATCTGCGTAGGTGAGACCCGCAGTGAGCGCGACCAGGGGAAAGCAGTTGAGATCATCGATGGGCAATTGCGTGGGTCAATTCCGGCTGGTGCCTCAAGCTCCAACATGGCAATCGCATACGAGCCCGTCTGGGCGATAGGAACTGGCCTTGTTCCGACCTTGGAGCAGATCGAGGAGATCCATGCCTCCATCAGGCGGATGCTCGAAGAGCGTCTAGGCGAGGACGGTCGTGAGGTGAGAATTCTCTATGGGGGTTCGGTAAAGGCTTCAAATGCTGCCGATATCCTCAGGATCGCCAACGTGAACGGAGCCCTGGTTGGAGGCGCTTCATTGAAGGCTGCAGATTTTGCCGAGATCATTTTGGCCGCCTCCTGATGGCAGCCTAGCGAATTTCGGCTGCCGCTTTTGAGCTTCAACATCGTCAGACAATCAGAAGGAAAGACTATGAGACGCTTCGAAAACAAGACTGTCGTCATCACCGGCGGAAGCCGCGGTATTGGTGCTGCAATCGCCAAGCGGTTCGCGCGAGAAGGAGCCAACCTCGTGGTTTCCGCCAACGAAGATTCGGTCCATGCCGTCGCTGAGCAGATCAAGTCGGACGGTGGCAAAGCTATCTCGTTCGTCGGAGACGTCACCGATAAGGCCAGCGTTAAAGCACTCTACGACGCGGCGGAAAAGGAATTCGGCAGCATCGACGTATCGATCCAGAACGCAGGCGTCATTACGATTGCCCGTATCGAGGATATGACCGAAGGCGAATGGGACAAGGTCCTGGCGGTTAACACTAAAGGCGTCTTCCTGTGTGCACAGGAAGCGATTTTGCGGATGCGCAAGCATGGACGTGGTGGCCGTATCATCAATACAGCGTCGGGTCAGGCGCGTGACGGTTTCATCTTCACCCCGCACTATGCTGCCTCAAAGATGGGCGTTGTTGGCATCACTCAAAGTCTCGCCAAAGAGGTGGCAAAGGAAAACATCACCGTAAACGCCTTCTGCCCAGGTATCATAGAGACAGATATGTGGGCCTACAACGATCAGGCTTGGGGCAAGCTGCTCGGCAATTATGGCCCGGGCGAGTTGATGAAGGAATGGGTTGAAGGTATTCCTATGAAGCGTGCCGGATCGGGCGAGGACGTTGCTGGCCTCGTCACCTTCCTTGCTAGCGACGATGCCACTTACATCACTGGCCAGACGATCAATGTTGATGGTGGCTTGATCATGTCCTAGCCCCCCCGTTCGACAATGGGGAACGGTGCGTTTATGGCGCGAAGGTTTTTTTCGCGAGTTTATCGCACCGTTCCTCTTGCGATCTGATACAGTGAATGTCTATGTTACTCATGTTCTCAGGGCGGGGTGTAACTCCCCACCGGCGGTATCGAGGCAACTCGGAGCCCGCGAGCGCTTTCGTGAAAGCGAAGGGTCAGCAGATCCGGTGAGATGCCGGAGCCGACGGTCATAGTCCGGATGGAAGAGAGCAACGCAGGGGTCGCCGTGTTCGACGACGACTTGTATGCTTGTTCGCCCAAGGGAAAATTGTGGCTGTTAAAGGCCATGCTCGCCGCTCCCGCGGCAACCCTTGAAAGGCAGAAGAGAATGGCAATTTCCAAGATTGATGATGCGATCGCCGCGATTGCGCGTGGCGAAATCGTCGTTGTAGTCGATGACCGCGACCGTGAAAACGAAGGGGACCTCGTGATTGCCTCCGAGGCAGTTACTCCCCAATCGATTGCGTTCATGATGAACTACGCCCGTGGCCTCATCTGTGTCGCGATGGAGGGCGAGAGGCTCGATGAACTCGATATTCCCCTGATGGTTCCGCGCAATACCGAAGTACTCAAAACGGCGTTCACTGTGTCAGTGGACTATATCCCAGAAACAACTACCGGGATTTCCGCTGCCGATCGCGCAGCGACCGTCAGGGCTCTCGTCACCGACGGTTCCCGTCCCGAGGATTTTGCACGTCCAGGACATATCTTCCCGCTTAGAGCCCATCCAAACGGGGTTCTTTCGCGTCCAGGCCACACAGAAGCGGCGGTTGACCTTGCCCGGCTTGCTGGTCTCTCTCCATCGGGCGTGATCTGCGAAGTGGCAAACGACGACGGAACGATGGCTCGGCTACCAGAGCTGGAAGTGTTTGCCGAGAGACACGGTCTTCACCTTATTACCATTGAAGATTTGATTGCTTACAGGACGTCCAGCCTGTCCTTCAAGGCCGCTTGATTTGGCAATTTTTGGCGCGGCTTCGGTAGAGAAGTTGCGCCAAAACAAAATACCCCGCCGTGGGACCTACGAGCATTCCTCTCAATTTGGGAGCTAGCTACGGGATAGCATCCTTCCTGTTGATTTGCGCTGAGAGTTGACCCGGGGATTTGCACTGAGAAGTGACCCGCCTTTTAGATATCGTGCGTGTCGGTCTTGATGGTCAAGCTCTTGCGTTTCTCCTTTGCTGTTTTGGGCTTTCGAGGATGTGGCAATGATGGGTGAGCCGGTCGAGCAGCGCGGTTGTCATCTTTGCATCGCCGAACACGCTGGCCCATTCGCTGAAGCTGAGATTGGTGGTGATGATGACGCTGGTGCGCTCGTAGAGTTTGCTCAGCAGATGGAAGAGCAGCGCACCACCTGACGCGCTGAATGGCAGGTATCCCAGCTCGTCGAGAATGACGAGATCGGAATGGACAAGGCGATTAGCGATCTGCCCGGAGCGACCTTGTGCCTTTTCCTGTTCCAGTGCGTTGACCAGTACGACGGTCGAGAAGAACCGAACCCGCTTGTGGTGATGCTCGATGGCCTGGACACCGATCGCCGTGGCAATGTGCGTCTTGCCCGTGCCGGGGCCGCCAACCAGGACAATGTTATTGGCGTCATCGAAGAATTCGCAGCGGTGGAGCTGTTGCACGAGCGCCTCGTTGATCTCGCTGCTGGCGAAGTCGAAGCCGTTCAGATCGCGGTATGCAGGAAAGCGTGCGATCTTGAGCTGGTAGGCCGTCGATCGCACCTCTCGTTCAGCCGTTTCCGCTTTCAGAAGCTGTGACAGGATCGGAATGGCAGCTTCAAACGCCGGCGCTCCCTGTTCTGTCAGCTCTCCGACGGCTTGAGCCATGCCGTGCATCTTCAATTGCCGTAGCATGATGACAATCGCACCGCTTGCCGGGTTATGACGCATGACGAACCTCCGTCTTTCTCAAGGTGTCGTAGCGTTCGACATTGGCCTTAGGCTCATTGGTGAGCACCAGTGCCTGGGGTGCGTCGAGCGTCGGCGGCGTGAAGGATTTGCCATCGACAAGGCGATGCAGCAGATTCAACACGTGAGTCTTGGTCGGAACCCCGGACTTCAGCGCCATGTCGACGGCCGACAGGACTGCTTGCTCATCGTGCTGAAGAACAAGCGCCAGGATATCGACCATCTCCCTGTCTCCACCCGGCTTCTTGAGCAGGTATTGCTGCAGGTTCTTGAGTGCGTCCGGTAGCTCGGCGAACGGAGCACCATTGCGAAGACCGCCGGGTTTGCGCTGTACGACAGCCAGATAGTGCCGCCAGTCGTAGATGGTCTGTCCCGGGCAGTCATGGGAACGATCGATGACGCGGTGATGCTCGCAGACGATCTGACCTTCCGCTGCGATAACGACACGATCCGGATAGACCCGAAGGCTTACCGGGTGATTGGCGAAAGAGGCCGGGACGCTGTAGCGCTTGCGCTCAAGATGCACGAGGCAGGTCGGCGTGACACGCTTTGTATATTCGACAAAGCCATCGAACGGCCTGGAAACAGGCATGAGAGCCAGAGCCTCCTCAGCCCAGATGTCGGCAATGGTGCCGCGTACCTGACCATGCGGTGTCTTTGCCCAGAACTCCTTGCACCGAAGCTCAAGCCAATCATTCAAGGCTTCCAATGATGGAAAGCGCGGGATCGGTTGAAAGAAGCGATGACGCGCATCCTGAACGTTCTTCTCGACCTGCCCCTTCTCCCAACCTGAAGCCGGATTGCAGAACTCGGGCTCGAACAGGTAGTGGCTGGCCATCGCCATGAAGCGGACGTTGACGTCACGCTCTTTTCCACG
Organism: Rhizobium cauense; assembly: GCF_019511525.1. Classification (GTDB taxonomy): domain Bacteria; phylum Pseudomonadota; class Alphaproteobacteria; order Rhizobiales; family Rhizobiaceae; genus Rhizobium; species Rhizobium cauense. The sequence continues at coordinate 373,869 of NZ_JAEUAT010000003.1, forward strand.
GCCAACCTTGTCGATCGCTGTGCGCATGTTGTCGTAGATGCCACGGCCAGGAATTCCACCGAAGACGCGGAACGCATGATTGTGCGCGTCGAACAGCATCTCGTGGGTCTGCAGCAGGTAGGCCCGGACGATAAAGGCACGGCTGTAGCTCAGCTTTGTATGTGCCACCTGCAGCTTGCTGCGTTCATTACCAATGATGGCCCAATCCTCAGACCAGTCGAACTGGAACGCCTCACCCGGTTCAAATGCCAGCGGGACAAACGTGCCACGTCCTGTCGTCTGGAGTTCTCTCTGTCGGTCCGATCTCCATTCTCGAGCAAAGGCTGCAACGCGGCAGTAGGAACCATCATAGCCGAGGCTCACCAGATCAGAATGTAACTGCTTATCGTCCGCTTCTGCTTGCGGCTCTTCTTGGATTCGGTCTTCAGCCAAGCGGATAGCCGATCCGCGAATGGATCAAGCTTGTTCGGCCGCTCCGGAACATTGAACTTCGGTTCAACGCCGCCGGCACGCAGATATTTGCGGATGGCATTCCGGGATAAGCCCGTCCTGCGGCATATCTCCCGGATCGATAGCTGATCCCGAAAATGCCAGCGTCGGATTACGCTCAGTAACGCCATGTCGATCACTCCAGAGCCCCCGCTGAAACCACAGGGGATGATTGAAACATGGGTCAATTCTCAGTGATATTTTCCCGCTGTCCCGGGTCAGCTCTCAGCGCAAATCAACACCCCGCCAGTGCTGAGGAAGCAGCGACAGCACACAAATAAATAACTATTTAGATACAACTTTTTATCGCGTATTTTCCGTAACTTAGCAGGTTGCTCCGCCTCTTGCGCCAGCTATTCAATCTTGACAGCGATTGGGTTTCAGGATCTGTTTCGGCCGGAGGAGGTTCCCGGACTCACAATCCGGACCCTATGAACTCCCCAGGAGGACATTGCCGTTATGTTGAGATTTGCCGTCGTCGGGATCGATCATGGACACACGTTTGATCACGTGAAAGGGTTGCTTGCGGCAGGTGCGGAATTCGCCGGATACTGCCCACAGACATCAGTGCCCGCACTGCTGGAAACATTCCAGAAGACCTACCCGGACGCCCCGCAGATCGACCGCGACGCTATTTTCGCCGATCCCTCGATCGACGTGATCTGCATCGCCGCGATCCCAAGCGACCGCGCAGGTTTGGCCGTCCGGGCCATGAAGGCCGGCAAGGATGTCATGACTGACAAGCCTGGCGTGACCACATTCGCCCAGCTTGAAGAGGTTAGACGCACAGTTGCCGAGACCGGCCGAATCTTCTCGATCTGCTTTTCCGAGCGTCATTGCGTGCGCTCCGCAGTCAAGGCGGGAAAACTGGTAAAGCAAGGCGCGATCGGCACGGTTATCCAGACCCTCGGCATGGGACCGCATAGGCTACAGTTGCCAACACGGCCAAGCTGGTTCTTCGATCCCGAACAGTTCGGCGGCATCATTGTCGATATTGCATCCCATCAGGTCGACCAGTTCCTCTTCTACACAGGCTCGACGAGCGGCGAAGTGGTGGCAAGCTCAGTCGGCAATTTTGGTATGCCGGACAAGCCGGCTTTTCAGGATTTTGGCGAAGTCCTCCTTCGCTCGGAGCGGGCGTCGGGCTACGTTCGCGTCGACTGGTTTACGCCGGAAGCTCTGCCAACCTGGGGCGACGGCCGCCTGACAATCCTCGGCACCGAAGGTTATATCGAACTGCGCAAATATATTGATATCGCCGGGCGTCCGGGTAAGGACCACTTGTTCCTCGTCAACGGCAAGGAAATGGTCCATATCGATTGCAGCGGCGAGAAGCTCGAGTATTTCGACGCCTTTGCTGCCGATGTGCGCGACCGCACCGAGACGGCGATGTCCCAAGATCATGTCTACGAAGTCTGCCGCCTGTCACTGGAAGCACAAGCAAAGGCTGCCCGTCTGGGTCATCGCTGAGGAGCCGGGTCATGTCCAAGAAGTTTCGTGTCGGCGTCATCGGAGCGGGCATTGCCGCACGCCACCTGACGGGTTTTGCCTGGAACAAGGAATTGTTTGATGTCACTGTCCTATGTTCTTTGGACGAGGATCGGGGCAGGGCGCTATGTGAAGAATTCGGCATTCCTGAATATACGCAGGATGCTGAAACGATGATCGCTCGCTCCGATCTCGACATTATCGACATCTGCACACCGCCGAGCTCGCATTTCGAGCTTTGCCGAAAGGCAATCGAGGCTGGGAAGCATGTGATCTGCGAAAAGCCGCTATTTGGTTCAATCGCCGAAGTGGACGAAATGGCCCGCATTGTCGCGCGCGCCGAAGGCCCGAAGCTCATGCCGATCTTCCAGTACCGCTATGGCTCCGGGCTTCAGAAATTGAAGATGCTGATTGACCTCGGACTGACCGGGAGCCCGTTTCTGACGACGATCGAAACCCATTGGTGGCGTGGACCGGACTACTACGCAGTGCCATGGCGCGGCAAGTGGGTGACCGAGCTCGGCGGCGGCCTCCTCGGCCATGCCATTCACGCCCACGATATGCTCAACTACGTGCATGGCGCATGCGCTGAAGTCTTCTCCTTTGGGGCGACACTCGTCAATCCGATCCAGGTCGAGGATACGGCCGCATTGTCGGTAAGGATGAAGAATGGGTCGCTGGCGACGCTGTCGATGACGCTGGGATCGCGCAAGGAAATCTCCCGTCTGCGGTTCTGCTTCTCCGATCTTGTCGTCGAGAGCATTCTCGAACCCTATACGATGGGCCGCGACCCGTGGACCTTCATTGCGGGGACAGAAGAACATCAAAGGCGCGTGGACGAAGCACTTGCTGCCTATGTTGTCAACGAGGACGGCTATACCCGCCAGTTTGAACTGTTCCACCACGCATTGACCACCGGTGGCGAGTTGCCGGTAAGCTTGGAGGATGCGCGCAACTCACTGGAGCTCGTTACAGCCGCCTACCATTCGCAACGCACCGGCCTGCCGACGCCTCTGCCTATCCTCGCCGACCATCCGCTCTACCACTCCTGGCTGCCGGAAGAAGAACGCCGCCTGGCCACGGGAGCCTAATGCAATGATCAAAGGCTTCGAGCATGTCGGCATGGTGACCGGCGATATGGACAAGTCGCTCGCCTTCTATTGTGATCTCCTGGGCCTCAGCCTTCACCTGCGCAAGACCATGGCCAATGGTACGGAAGTGGCCTTCCTTGACGCCGGTGGCGGCATGCTCGAGATATTTGCGCCGCCGGGCGGCAGCGCGCGTGCCGGGGACCTGCCGGCGTCCACATCAGGCGTGCTGCATATCACCTTTCGTGTTGACAGCGTTGATGAAAGTTTCGCGACGCTGGAAGCGGCTGGCGTCGAGATAAAGGAAAGACCACGTGCCGCGGTCAACTCGGAGGTGCTGGACAGGGTCGCTTTCGTTCGTGATCCCGACGGGATCATCGTGGAGTTGGCTGAGCGTCGCCACGCCCCGAAGGATTGACGGTCCTCGCGCGAGAACAGATTGACCGCCGGATCGAATTTTCCGCACTGCAGTAACGACTCCGTAATGCCCATTTGTCAGCTTGATGAAGGCGACAATTTCCTTTCATTGGTAGGGGCTGGCATGTCACGCAGTAAGGACGATTGGATCAATCAGCGTGCCTACGCGCTCTGGGAAGCAGAAGGCCGTCCGGCGGGACGAAGCGACATCACTGGCAACAGGCCGCATCCGAGTATAAGCAACTCGAATTGACGCGCGCCTCTGAGGACGGTAGCGACCTCATAGAACGCTTGCAGACGATGGGTCGCCTGATGCGGTCGAAGAACAACGGTGGTGTCGTCGCGACCACAGCCCGCGACGATATGAAAGTCGGCGAGCGAAAGTCGTCGGCCTAACGTACACACTACCGCTTCCCAAAGTGCCGGACTTGAGAGATTTGTCATGAGCCACATCCCGAAGATCGACTACCCGACGGCTTCCGAAGAGGTTAGGGCCGCGCATGACGAGGAGGTGCGGGTGCGCGGACGCATGACGAACATGAAGCGTACGCTGCTCCATTCCCCGGTCGCCCACCGTATCTATGCCGAGTGGTTCACGCTCCGCCGCGAACTTCAGGCAATCGACGACAGATCGATCTGGATCTTCTCGCACGCCATTTCGAAAGCTGCCGGTTCGAAGATCGCAATCACCTTCTTTCGACGGGCCCTGATTACCGCAGGCTTTGATCCGGAAGCACTGACGCTCTCTGAGGAGGAAGCTCTCCTCGATGCCTTCGGAAAGGCAATCGTTGCCAACTCCAATGCAATCCCCGCGGAGATCTGGACCGGGTTGAAGGCCCGCTATGATACCAAGACACTGGTCGATCTGGTCGCTTTTGCCGGCATCATGCTCGCCACAGCGGTCTTCAACAATGTCGTTGAGATTGACTTCGATCCAGAACTTGAGGCCTTCGCGGAAACTGCAGCCAACTCGTCTTCCTGACACCCACCGCAGCAGCAGCTAGGTCCGCACGTTCCTCGCACTTACCTTTCTCGCAAGCTCATTGGCCACGAAGGCGGCATGCTCACTGATCTGCGGTAGGCCCATCAACTCTCCGAATGTGCCGCGTGCCAGCGGACCAGAGATCAACAAGGTCGGATCTGGCCGATCGTCGCCTCCAATCGCTTCTGAGCGGTCGGTGCAGGCAATGCCGAGACCTGTAGGATCGAGCCGCAAGTGCGACTGATCGTGTAACTTTGAAAGCCATGCCTGGCTTTTCAGGATGCCACCATGCGCCGGTCCCGTCGTCACGACAACGGCGTCAAAGCTCCGCTCCACCGGGCTGCCATTACGCCTTTTCAGTTCAACGTGGATGGCTTCATCGTCACGCTTCGCATTGAGGACTGAGGCCGCCAGCACCTCCATCCTGCCTTCAGCAATGGCCTGCTCAAGCACGTCTTCTACCTGGGGTGCGATCCGGAAGCGATGAACGTCCCAGTACGGCCTGATGTGACGTGCAATCCGGCAGCGCTCGGCAACGGGCAGGTTTTGCCAGATCGCATGCCCGTGGCTGCGCACCTGATCGATGACGGCGTGCCAGGTCAGCCCCGCCAGCTTCGCATCGTCAATTGTGCGCCTGACGCTGCGCAGCAACGCTGCGGCGCTATGGGCGGGAGCGGCCTCGAACTCCCCAAATGGATCCTGCGGATTCGGCGCGTGCCCCCTCGATCTCAGTCCCCGTCGCGAGATTGACGTAACCGGTCCTCGATGCCCGGTCCTTGCAAGCGATGCCACAATGTCGGCCGCCGTCAGACCGTTTCCAACGATCAGCAATCGATCGAGAGGGCGGATGGCATCAAGTGACCCAGGAACCGTTGAATCGGCGACAAACCGTGGATGGCCTTCAAGACTTCTCAGAGCGCCCGGCGTCGAGGGCGCTGGATGGCTGGTGGCGATCACCACGAAATCGGCAAAACATTGCCCGCCCTGGCTATCAAATATCTGCCAGAGCGTGCCGTCGCGGCGTACCTCCGTAACCCTCGCGCGACGATGGCGTACGCTACCATTGCGCAGGAGCGGCGACAGTGCAGAGGCGACATAGGCACCGAAAACGTGACGGCGAGGATAGAGGCTGCCATCAGGCCTGTGAGCATCAGGGTCATCCGCAACAGCATCAGTACGGCCGATCCACTCGACAAAATCCTCCGGCCTGTCAGGCAGAAGGCTCATGCGGGCGGCGGGAACATTGATGCGATGGGCCGGATCGGCGGTATCGTAAGCGAGACCGCGGCCGAGTTCACCGCGCGGTTCAAAGACAAGGATTGCCGGTGGTGTGCCGATCGAGGAATGTGTCAGGTGGTAGGCCACCCCGGCGCCCGAAACGCCTCCGCCGATAATCGCGACCACGGGTCGGCGGATCGTGCCGCCGCTACTGCCCTCTGCTATCATGCCGTCAATGCCCGCGGTAGAAAATCACTATGACAATCAGAGCACAGATTTGTCCTTCGCGCTCGGATGGTTTAATTTAGTGAGCAGCAAGCGGGCCGGCAACGACAATATTCTATAAAATCAGTAGAATTTTTATCCCGCGACTCCGGGCAAGCACCGAAGAGTTTTTCCGTGCTGCAGCGCAATAGAGATCGGATTGCTTGGTTTACGATCAGCAGTTTTGAAATTATCTCAGCCGTTCCAGCACACATCAAATAGAAGACGGGAAACACCAAAATGAACAAGAAGACGTCCGCCACACCAAGCCTGACACGTCGCGCAAGCCTTGCCGCGATCGCAGCGTCGACCTTTGCACTCGTTGCGTTCGCCGCACCTGTTGCCTCTTTCGCTGAAGACAAGTCGATCAAGGTTGGCATCATGAGCGGCGAGGACGAAGACGTCTGGCGGGTTGTGACCACCGAGGCTGCAAAAAACGGCCTGAAAATCGAGACCGTCGTCTTCAACGACTACACCCAGCCGAACGAAGCGCTCGAGCGTGGTGAAATTGACGCCAACGCATTTCAGCACAAGCCCTATCTCGACAATCAGGTCGAGCAGCACGGCTATCATATCGTCCCGGTCGGATACACCGCCGTCTGGCCCATCGGGCTTTACTCCAAGAAGCACAAAACTGTCGCCGAAATCGGCGAAGGTGCGACAATCGGCGTTCCGAACGATCCCTCCAACGAAGGCCGTGCCCTGCGGGTCCTGCAGAACGAAGGCATCATCAAGTTGAAGGATGGCACAGGCATTCTTGCCACTGTGACCGATATCGCCGAGAACCCGAAGAACGTCGAGATCAAGGAGCTCGATGCCGGCGTTGTTGGCCGTGCCATCGAGGATCTTGATGCCGCCGTAGTCAACACCGACTGGGCCTTGAAGAGCGGACTGTCTGCTTCCGATCGCATTGCACAGGAGCCGATCGCCCACAACCCTTATCGCAACTTCATCGCGGTCAAGCAGGGCAGTGAGAACGAGGCCTGGGTAAAAACACTGGTTTCCTCCTACCAGAACGATGCGGTTAAGGCCGAGTTCGACAAGGTGTATAAGGGAACCGGCGTCAGCGCCTATTAATCAACTATTCGCGCCGGGGGTTAGGCGCGTTTGAACAAGGCGGCCCGGGCGTTCCTTGCCCGGGCCGCCTTGGGCGTTTCCGAAGGGAAAGACTATGAATTCAGTTGTATCGGCCTCCGCGATAGAGGCCCCGCCGGAAGTCGTGCCGGAAGAGGTGGTTCGCCTCGTTGACGTGCATCGGCATTTTGGCGCCACAGCCGCACTCGATGGTATCTCGCTAACCGTTCACAAAGGCGAGATCTTGGGCATCATTGGCCGCAGCGGTGCCGGCAAATCCACGCTGATCCGCTGCCTTAACGGTCTCGAGCGGCCTGACAGCGGCGAAATCGAGATCGAAGGCCAGAGCATCGTCGGCCTCGACGAAAAGGAATTGCAGCCCCTGCGCCGTCGCGTCGGCATGATCTTCCAGCACTTCAATCTGCTGTCATCGAAGACCGTCGAGGAAAATGTAGCTCTGCCGCTCAAGATCGCCGGTGTTTCGAAGGCCGAGCGTCTGAAGCGCGCCCAGGAATTGCTGGAGCTCGTCGGGCTTGCCGGCAAGTCAAAGGCCTATCCATCTTCTCTGTCAGGTGGCCAGAAGCAGCGCGTTGGCATCGCTCGAGCGCTTGCCGCACGCCCGGCATTGCTACTTTCGGACGAGGCGACATCCGCTCTCGATCCTGAAACGACCCGTTCGATCCTGACCTTGCTCAAGGATATCAACCGCAAGCTTGGTCTCACGATCCTGCTGATTACCCACGAGATGGAGGTCGTTCGCAACATTGCCGATCGCGTCGCCGTGATTGACGCAGGCCGCATCGTTGAAGAGGGCGAGGTGTGGTCGGTCTTTGCCGATCCGAAAGCGCCGATTACCCAGAGCCTGCTTTCGGGAAGCCGCCCGCAGTTGCCGGAGCATATCGCAGCACGGCTCTCGCCGACGTCAGGGCAGGAGGCGATCCTCAGCATCGACATGGCAGGGCCGGCCGCGCAAGGCGCCGTCTTCGCCGACCTGTCAACTGCCTTGCCGCAGTCCTTTCGGCTGGTCCATGGCGGTATCGATCATATCCAGAACCAGCCCGTCGCACGGTTCTTCATTGCTGTCCCGATGCGCGACCCGGCACTCAAGGACAAGGTTCTGCAATTTCTGAAAGCCCGCTCGGCGCGGGTGGAGGTTCTCGGCTATGACACCGATCATGTTTAATCTTCTGCTTCGCTCCCTCTGGGAGACGATCCTGATGACGGGTGCCTCCGGGTTGATTTCGCTTGTCTTCGGCCTGCCGCTCGGTCTCGCCCTTGTCTTGACCAACAAGGGAGGAATTGCCGAGAACGCCTGGATCAACGGTGTCCTCGGCGCGATCATCAACGGCTTCCGCTCGGTACCCTTCATCATCCTGCTGGTTGCCCTGATACCGCTTACGCGGCTGATCGTCGGCACGGCGCTCGGCACCTGGGCAGCCATCGTGCCGCTTGCGATTGCCGCAACGCCCTACTACGCGCGCATCGCGGAAGTGTCACTGCGTGAGGTGGATCGCGGCCTGATCGATGCAGTGCGGGCCATGGGCGGCAATCGCTGGACGATTGTCCGTGAGGTCCTGGTTCCCGAAGCACTGCCGGGGATAGTCGCAGGCTTCACCGTGACGCTGGTTACCCTGATCGGAGCATCCGCGATGGCCGGCGCAATCGGTGCTGGTGGCCTCGGCGACCTTGCCATCCGCTACGGCTACCAGCGCTTTGAGACGACAATCATGGTTGCCGTCGTTGCGGTGCTTATCGTGTTGGTCTGCGGAATCCAGTGGCTCGGCGATCGCCTGGTCGCTCGCCTCGACCACAAATGATTCAAGTGCGAAATGCGGCGGCAGGATGCGAAGACGGCAGCCTGCCGCTGCCGCCGAACAACTTTTGTCGAAGCGGCCCTTCAGCGTAGTCTGCTTTGAACAGACCGCGCTCCTGCAGCACCGGCACGACAAGATCGACAAAGTCGCGCAAGCTTTCCGGCGCCACGGTGCGCGCCAGATTGAAACCATCCACACCGCCCTGCGAAACCCATTCCGCCAGGCGATCCGCGACCTGCTCTGGCGAGCCGACGATCGGCTTCATCCGGCTGCCAAGCACCATCTGATCGGTGATCTGGCGCAACGTCACCGGCCTTGACGCCTCCTTGGTGATTGCAGCCAGTGCAGACTGGTTGGCATTGGTGGATGTCTGCTCGATCGGATCATCGGGCCCATACTTCGAGAAATCGACACCTGTTGATGCGGAGTAATGGGCGAGCGATGCCTCGACGCTGGCATGCCTCCGGTAATCCTCAAGTTTGCCCTGTGCCTCTTTTTCCGTGCGCCCGACAACGACCGTGACGAGGCTGAGTACACGCAAAGCCTCGGCCCCACGCCCGTTCAATTCAGCCTTGCGCCGCAATACATCGACTGTCGGCTTGGCCGCCTGGGGGCTTGGCGTTGCGATGAATACGCATTCGGCGTGCCTTGCGGCGAAGTCCTGCCCGCGTGCAGACGCTCCCGCCTGGAAGAGCAGCGGTGTCCGCTGCGGCGACGGTTGTGACAGGTGGATTCCCTCCATCCGATAGTATTTGCCGGCATGGCTGACTGCGCGCACCTTGGACGGATCTGCAAAGACGGCCCGTGACTTGTCGCAAACTACCGCACCGTCGTCCCAGCTTGCCTCCCAAAGCTTGTAGAGGATTTCAAGGTATTCCTCAGCCGCATCATAGCGCTGATCGTGCTCGGGAAGCTGCTCAAAGCCCATCGCACGCGCGGCACTGTCGAGATAGCCGGTGACAATGTTCCAGCCGATGCGCCCCTTCGTTAAATGGTCGAGCGTCGACATGCGCCGCGCAAGCAGAAAGGGCGGCTCATAGGTGGTGTTGACCGTAACTCCGAACCCCAGATTCTGCGTGGCATAAGCCATCGCCGAAATCGGCATGAGTGGATCGTTGACGGGGATCTGCGCGCCGGCCTCGATGACCGGGCCCGGACTGCCTTTGTAAACGTCATAGACGCCGACGATATCCGCAAGAAATATGCCATCCAGTTTGCCGCGCTCGGCTGTGCGGGCAAGGTCCACCCAGTAGTCGAGGTCCGTATAGTGGAGCGATCGATCGCGTGGATGGGTCCACAGGCCATGATTGATATGCCCGACGCAGTTCATGTCGAACGCGTAGATCTGCATCTGCTTTTGCTGCACGTAATCTTCCCCTGAAGGCGCTCGCCGGTCAGCTCTTACCTTTCCACGGAACGAGGGTGGCTTCCAAGAGGCGAACCGCAGCGCTGAAGGCAAATGCACAGGTAGCGATGATGCCGATACCGACGAAGACCACGTCCGTTGCCAGGAACTGCGAAGCAGACATGATCATATAGCCGATACCACGATTGGAAGCGATCAGCTCGGCCGCGACAAGTGTGCCCCAGCCGATGCCAAGCGCGATGCGGATACCTGTGAGAATCTCGGGCAACGCCGATGGCAAGACAATGTTGACAAGAAGCTGGAATGGCGTTGCTCCAAGAGAGCGCGCAGCGTTGACGCGCTCGATTGGAAGCGAACGCACACCTGACTGGGCCGAAAGGCAGATTGGCGCAAACATTGCCAACACCAAGAGCGTTACCTTCGATGTTTCGCCGATGCCGAGCCAGATGATCATCAGCGGCAGATAGGCAAGCGGCGGCAGGGGCCAATAGAATTCGATGGGTGTATCGAAAATACCTTTTGCCCACCTGTTCAGCCCCATGAGCAAACCAACCGGGATGCCAACCACCATGGCAATCGCCGCGGCTGTTGCGATCCGGAACAGGCTCGCCGAAACATGCTCCCAAAGGGACGCGCCGGCATAGCCATCGCGATAGACGGCACCGATCTGCGTGATCACTTCCTGCGGTGTCGGCAGGAATAGTCGGGGTACCAATCCGAGCTTTGCAATACCCCACCAAATGGCAACCAGGACTGCTGCAGTCACAAGGCTGATAACAAGGGTACTGCCTTCCCTGACACCAAAACCCTTCATCTGAACAGTTTTCGGCTGGTCGACCGGGGCGGTCACGACAACGCCCCTTGTTTCGCTGACGCTGCTCATTCCGCCGCACTCCTGAACGCCTCGGAACCATGCAGGATGGTCCGTATCTCTTCTCTCAAATTGCCAAATTCCGGTGCTGTCTTGATTGACCGCGCATCGCCGCTGCGCGCGAAGTCGCCAACGAAATCTAGGTCGAAGCGTGCCACGATCCGACCGGGCCGCGGTGACATCACAACCACCTGCGTGCCGAGGAAGAGAGCCTCTTCGATCGAGTGGGTAATGAAGAAGATCCGCTTTCCGGTTTCCTTCCAGACCGACACGAGGAGTTCCTGCATCTGTTCGCGCGTCAGGCTGTCGAGAGCACCAAAAGGCTCGTCCATCAGAAGAATGTCGGGGTCGGCCGCAAGCGCTCGGGCGATACCGACACGCTGGCGCATGCCGCCGGACAATTCGTAAGGGAAGGCCTTGGCAAAATCCTTCAGTCCGACCAGAGTGAGGAGCTCCTCGGCACGTGCACGCCGTGCCGCCTTTGGTACTCCGGCAAATTTCTGGCCAAGCGCCACATTGTCGACGACCGTCTTCCACGGCAGGAGCGTATCCTTCTGGAACACGACACCGCGATCCGCACCGGGAGCTTTGACCGGTCGGTCGTCCAGTGTGATTGTGCCTGCCGATAGCGGCAGGAAACCCGCAATCGCGTTGAGCAGCGTGGATTTTCCACAACCCGAGGCACCGAGCGCCACAACGAAACCGCCGTCCGGAATTTCAAGGGAAACCCGATCGAGGGCCTGGACCGTTTGGCCGTCCCGCGTCCGGAAATAGACGCTTGCGTGATCGACTTTGAGCATAGCTGTCTCTCAAATGTGGCACGCCGGCGCCTTTCAAGCGCCAGCGTGACCGAATGGATGATTGGCGTTTTTTATCAGTTGCTTGGGTTGACGAGCGCATCCGGCGTGACAAATGCCGCGTAGCTTGGCAGGACTTCGCTCACCTTGCCCTGGCCCTTAAGGAAGGCAGCCGTATCCTTGAGGATCTTTGCTGCTCCGGACTTTTCACCGCCACCCAGCCAAGCCTCAGAAGCCTGGACTTCTGGCGTCAGCAGCGTCAGGTTTTTGAGTGCTGCGGCCTGCTGCTCAGGTGTTCCGCCAAGCGTCTTGGCAAGCAGCTTTGCGTTGTCGCCATCTGCATCCCAGGCTTTCTTGTCGGAGGCGAATGATGCGTAGTACTTGTTGATCACTCCGGCAAAGCCTTTCAGGAATTCCGGATTTTCATCGGCAAACCCGGATGCTGCAACCCAGGCCGAAAAGGTCGGAGCGCCCTTATCCGCAACATCCTTGGATGTGACGAGAACCTTGCCATTCTTTTTCAGTTCCGTCAGTGCGGGATCCCAGACGAAGCCGCCGTCGATGTCACCCCTGTTGTAGCTGGCGACGATCTCGGGCTGCGGAATTGCAAAGACCTCGACATCCTTTTCCGTCAATCCCAGCGACCTGATGAGCGCCAGGAGCTGATAATGATCGGTAGAGACCGGTGCTGCGGCAAGCTTCTTGCCCTTCAGATCAGCAAGCGATGAAATTCCCGAGCCGTTACGAACAACGAGGGCCTCGTCGATGCCCGAGATCGAGGAGAGGTAGAAGGCCTTGACTTCCAGTCCGCGCGAAGTCGCAGCAGCGAATGGGCTTGAGCCGACATAGCCAACCTGCACATCACCGGATGCGATGGCTGCGAAGATCTCTGCTCCGGAATTGAACTTGCGGAAATCGATTTCATAACCGGTCGCCTTGGCAAAGTCGCCATTGGCAATCGCGACTGAAGAAGGCAGCGCGTCGGTTTGATAGGCAACAACGACCTTCTTTTCAGCGGCTTGGCCAACAAAAGGCGCCAGCAAGCTGGCGGAACCGAGAGTAATGGCCGTCAATAGTGTCCTGATATTCATGTTTCGCCCCCTTGTGGCTGAGCATCGGCTCCAGCGCACGAATTTTGTTTCGACATGGAAACACTAGGGCGGCCACACAAAGGTACACAGATAAAACTATCTATTTTATAGACTATAAGAACAATATTGTTTTCGCGCCGCAAAGGGCCTTGAACATTCGCGCCTTGGCCGAAGGAAAGCCCCCAAATGGCGCTGCTGACGCTTGCGCTCAGATGGACCCGATTGAGATCAGAAAGCAGGTTGCCTTACCGACCAACCTGATATCAGTACCCTCGGCGCCTTCGAGGAGAAGTGTATCGTCAGCCTTGAGATCGGCGCGCTGGTCATTCCACTCGACGGCAAGAGGGGCGCCACGGCAGAGGAGTAGGAACGTCGGCGTTGATAGCCGCACCGTTGCACTCGGACCGACAACCAGTCTTTCAACCGTATGGCGTAAACTCTGGCGTCGGGTCATGACGTTGAGGTCTGTGATCGGCCCGTCGGGTAACGTCGCCGACACAACGACATCGGCGGCAAAGGCGAGGGGATCACTTGTCCCAGTCAAAAGGACCGGGGCCTTTCCATCTATCGTCAGCGACATGCCGTTTCCCTCGAGGATCGAGAGTGTGCGGTCTATTCCGGTAAAAATCGAGAACGGCCCATCCGTTGCAACTGTCGCCATGCTGACGCGCCAGTTGAACTCAGACAGTGCTGCACCTTCCGGCGAAACCGCAATTTCGACAGTTTCACCGCCGCCATTCTTCCACGGCATGCGGCGATAGGTGGCTGACCTGATGACGGTGGCGCGGACCATGGTGGGCTCCCAAGACGGTAACCGGGCCCCAGAGGTAGTGAGGCCCGGGTCGAAAGACTAGTTCCCGAGGATCGCCGGCAGACGCAGGCCCTGTTCCTTGGCGCAATCGAGGGCGATCTCGTAGCCTGCATCAGCATGGCGCATAACGCCGGTTGCCGGATCGTTCCACAGGACACGCTCCAGCCGGCGTGCCGCATCATCCGTACCATCGGCGCAGATCACCATGCCCGAATGCTGCGAGAAGCCCATGCCAACGCCTCCGCCGTGATGGAGCGAAACCCAGGTCGCGCCCGATGCAGTGTTCAAAAGCGCGTTGAGCAGCGGCCAATCGGAGACTGCATCCGACCCGTCCTTCATTGCTTCCGTCTCGCGGTTCGGCGAGGCGACCGAGCCGGAGTCCAGATGGTCGCGCCCGATCACGACGGGAGCCTTCAATTCGCCGTTCTTGACCATCTCATTGAAGGCGAGGCCGAGACGATGGCGATCGCCGAGGCCAACCCAGCAGATGCGCGCCGGCAAGCCCTGGAAGGAAATGCGTTCCCTGGCCATATCGAGCCAATTGTGCAGGTGCTTGTTATCAGGCAACAGCTCCTTCACCTTGGCGTCGGTCTTGTAGATATCCTCAGGATCGCCGGACAGGGCTGCCCAGCGGAACGGACCGATACCGCGGCAAAACAGCGGACGGATGTAGGCAGGTACGAAGCCGGGGAACGCGAAAGCGTTATCGAGACCCTCGTCCTTGGCGACCTGACGGATGTTGTTGCCATAGTCGAGCGTCGGAACACCGGCGTCCCAGAAGGCAACCATGGCCTCGACGTGCTGTCTCATGGAGGCACGCGCTGCGACTTCCACAGACTTCGGATCGCTCTCGCGCTTGGCCTTTGCTTCCTCGACAGTCCAGCCGGCAGGCAGGTAGCCATTGCGCGGATCGTGGGCCGAAGTCTGGTCGGTAACGATATCCGGACGCGGGCCACCGGCCTTCATGCGGCGAACGAGTTCCGGGAAGATCTCGGCGGCATTGCCCAATAGGCCGACGGACTTGGCTTCGCCAGCCTTCGTCCACTTGTCGATCAGTGCCAGCGCTTCGTCGAGCGTCTTTGCCTTTTCGTCGACATAGCGGGTCCGCAGGCGGAAATCGATACGGGTCTCATCGCACTCCACGGCAAGGCAGCATGCGCCGGCCATGACAGCTGCAAGTGGTTGGGCACCACCCATACCGCCGAGGCCTCCGGTCAGGATCCACTTGCCCTTGAGGCTGCCATTGTAATGCTGGCGGCCGGCCTCAACGAAGGTCTCGTAGGTGCCTTGAACGATGCCTTGCGTGCCGATGTAGATCCATGAGCCAGCCGTCATCTGGCCGTACATGGCAAGGCCCTTCTTGTCGAGCTCGTTGAAATGATCCCATGTCGCCCAGTGCGGTACGAGGTTGGAGTTGGCGATCAGGACGCGTGGAGCATCCTTGTGGGTGCGGAACACGCCGACCGGCTTGCCGGATTGGACCAGGAGCGTCTCGTCCTCGTTCAGTGTCTTCAGCGTCGCTGCAATCCGGTCGAAGTCGTCCCAGGTGCGAGCGGCCCGGCCGATACCGCCATAGACCACGAGTTCATTCGGATTTTCGGCGACGTCGGGATCGAGGTTGTTCATCAGCATGCGCAAAGGCGCTTCGGTCATCCAGCTCTTGGCGGTGAGCTCGTTGCCGCGCTGCGCGCGGATCTCGCGGATGTTGTGGCGTGGGTTTGAGGTCATGTGGGTTCCCCCTGTCGAGTGATTGTTATCGTTTCAGGCCCGGCGCGATCTGTTCGATGCGCACCAGAATATCTTTGAGATGGATGCGCAGGCGCTCTGCCTTTGCTGCGTCGTATGCAAATGGTGGTGCCTCGGTCTCAAGATGCGTCGATTGGGCAAGCTCCATCTGGATGGCATGTACGCCGATCTCCGGCTGGCCGTAGTGCCGCGTGGTCCATCCGCCCTTGAAGCGGCCGTTGAGCACGCTGTCGTAACCGTCGGCAGCTTCAACTGCAGTCAGCGTTGCCTTTTCGATAGCACTGTCACAGGTCTTGCCCATATCCGTGCCGATGTTGAAGTCCGGGAGTTTTCCCTCAAAGAGGAAAGGGATGTGAGAACGGATCGAATGGCAGTCATAAAGGATCGCCACCCCATGGATTGACCTCACCCGTGCGATCTCGGCCGCTAGTGCCGCATGATAGGGTGCGTGGAAATCCCGCAGGCGCGTTGCAATGTCGGCCTCCGTAGGGGTCTCTCCATCCTTCCAGATCGCCTTGCCGTCGAAGTCCGTCTCTGGAACCAGGCCTGTTGTGTTCTGGCCGGGATAAAGGCTCACACCAGCCGGATCGCGGTTCGCGTCGATAACGTAGCGATGGAATGTCGCCCGAACCGTCGTTACATCCGACAAAAGCCCGTCATAGAGATGGTGAATGTGCCAGTCGGTATCAGCAAGAATTCTTCCGTTGTCGTTCAGACGTTCCCAGATGCCTGCTGGAACCTCGGTACCGGTGTGTGGAAACCCGAGGATAACAGGCGACGAACCTTGTTTGACTTCACATACCGCCATGTCAGCTCTCCAAAACCGGCAAGATTCCGGAAGAAACAGCTCCGTTGAGCGCGCCCGTTGCGATCAGTTCGCCGGCAGCCTTAAGATCGTTCGCCATATAGCGATCGAGTTCCAGCGTCGGCACTGCGCTGCGGATCGTCGATATAGCCTTCTGAAGTTCAGGGCTCGTCGTCAAAGGTGCGCGGAACTCCACGCCCTGGGCCGCGGTCAGCGCCTCGATACCGATAATATTGAAGAGGTTTTCAGTCATCGGCAGCAGGCGGCGTGCGCCATGGCAAGCCATCGACACGTGGTCTTCCTGGTTGGCGGAGGTCGGTGTCGAGTCGACCGAGGCCGGATGCGACATCTGCTTGTTTTCCGACATCAGGGCGGCCGACGTTACTTCTGCGATCATCAGGCCCGAGTTTAGACCAGGCTTCTTTGCCAGGAAGGCCGGCAGCCCGTAGGAGAGGGCCGGATCAACCAGGAGCGCGATGCGCCGTTGCGCGATTGCACCGATCTCGCAGACAGCAAGCGCGATCTGGTCGGCGGCAAAGGCAACAGGTTCCGCGTGGAAGTTGCCGCCCGAGACGACCGAATTGTCCGAGAGCACGAGCGGGTTGTCGGTAACTGCGTTTGCTTCAATTTCAAGGGTGCGCGCCACGGACCTGAGCAAATCAAGGCAGGCCCCGTCGACCTGGGGCTGGCAACGAATGCAATAGGGGTCCTGCACCCGCTCGTCGCCTTCGATGTGGCTTTCGCGGATGACGGAATTTTCAAGAAGTGCCCGAAGCGCCGAGGCAGTGTCGATCTGGCCCCGATGGCCGCGAAGCGTGTGGATATCCGGGTGGAATGGAGCAGACGATCCCATTGCTGCGTCTGTTGACATCGCACCGGTAATGAGTGCGGCCTGTGCAGCACGGTGGGCCCGAAAAAGACCGGCAAGTGCCAGCGCAGTTGAGGTCTGCGTTCCGTTGATCAGCGCGAGGCCTTCCTTCGCGGCGAGCACAACAGGCTTGAGACCTGCCTTTTCAAGCGCTGCGCTGCCGGAAAGACGTTCGCCGGCATAGAAGGCTTCGGCTTCCCCCATCATGACGGCCGCCATGTGGGCGAGCGGTGCGAGGTCGCCAGAGGCGCCGACGGAACCCTTTTCAGGGATGACGGGGATGACGCCCCTTTGAAGCATGTCTTCGATGAGCCGCACGAGTTCCAGCCGAACGCCAGAGGCGCCACGGCCAAGCGAAACCAGCTTCAGGGCCATGATCAGGCGAACGACATTTTCAGGAAGCGGAGCGCCAACGCCGCAGCAATGGGACAGAATAAGGTTGCGCTGCAGTGTCGCAACGTCGGCGCTGTCGATCTTGATCGAGGCGAGCTTGCCGAAACCGGTATTGATGCCATAGACGGGGGCATTGCCGGCGGCGATCTCGGCGATGCGTGCGGCGGCCTTCTTGATGCCGGCATCGAAAGAAACGTCGAGCTTTGCCGGTTCGCTGGTCCAGTAGATCGTTTCCAGATCCTTGAGCGAGACAGAGCCGGGATGAAGGGTAATGGTCAACGGTCGATCCTTTCGCCCTTGAAGACATGTGCATGAAGCGGGTTGAAGCCGATGCGGTAGACGAGCTCGGCGAGGCTTTCGACGTCCCATATGGCGAAGTCCGCCGACTTGCCGGGCTCAAGCGTTCCGGTATCGTTGAGGACGCCGAGGGCGCGTGCGCCTTCTCGTGTAGCGCCAGCGATGCATTCTTCGACTGTGAGCCTGAAGAGCGTCGCGGACATGTTCATCGTCAGCAGCAACGACGTCAGAGGAGAGGTGCCGGGATTGCAATCGGTTGCAATCGCGATATGGGCTCCGGCATCCCGCAACGCCTGAACGGGTGGGACCTGTTTTTCATTGATGGCGTAGAATGCGCCCGGCAGCAGGACGGCCACTGTGCCAGCAGCGGCCATCGCGGCGGCACCTTCTGCATCGAGATATTCGAGATGGTCGGCGGAGAGGGCACCGTAGGATGCCGCAAGTTTTGCTCCGCCCAGGTTCGACAACTGCTCGGCATGCAACTTCACTGGAAGTCCAAGCGCCACGGCCTTGTCAAAGACGCGCGCGATCTCGGCTGTCGAGAAAGCGATCCCCTCGCAAAAACCATCAACTGCATCGACAAGCCCTTCGGCTCGAGCGCGCTCAAGCGCTGGGAGCACGACATCGGTGATGTAGTCTTCGTTGCGGCCCTTGTATTCGACGGGCGTGGCATGAGCGCCGAGATATGAGGTGACGACGCGAACCGGTCGGACACGTTCCAGCTGGCGGGCAGCGCGCAGCATTTTCAGTTCGCCGTCGATATTCAGACCATAGCCCGACTTGATCTCGATCGTCGTCAGACCTTCCGAGATGAGCGTATCAAGACGTGGGAGTGCTGCTTCGACAAGCCCGTCTACCGTGAGTGCGTTCGTGGCCTTGACGGAAGAGACGATACCGCCGCCTGCGCGAGCGACCTCTTCATAGGTCGCGCCTTCCAGTCGCATTTCAAACTCACGGGCACGATTGCCGCCGTAGACGATATGGGTGTGGCAGTCGACGAGACCGGGAGTGACCCAGCGACCTTCAAGATCGGTAATCTCGGCACGCTCGATCGCAGACACCGGCAATTCGGCCTCTGGGCCGACAAAACTTATGCGGCCACCCTGTGTAACGATGGCGCCCTTCTCGATGACCCCGAGACCCGGCTCTTGCGGGTCGAGCGTTGCCAGCCGCGCATTCCGCCACAGATGCTGGCGGAGGTCTCCAAACGCTTCATGGCTTGAAATTTTGTTCCCGTTCATCAGCTTTGCGCCTTCCTTTATGTGGAAACATGTATATACATAATAAACGGGTGACAAGTGAAATTTTGTGCGGCTCCATCGAAAAGAAAGATGCGCGGCGCCAAAGAGGAGAAAAAGCGTTATGGCTCAGACGGTAACGACCAGACTTCATTCAAGTGCGGCACTTCTTCCGTCGGGATGGCAGGAGAACGTCAGCCTGACGATCGTCGATGGCCGTATTGCAAGCGTTGAAACAGGCGTTGCAGCTGAGCCCGGCGACGAGCACCACGACACCCTGGTCCCCGCGATGAGCAACCTCCACAGCCACGCCTTCCAACGCGCGATGGCTGGACTTGCGGAGGTGAGGGGGCCGGCAAACGACAGCTTCTGGAGCTGGCGTACTGTGATGTACAAGTTCGCCCTGTCGATGACACCGGAGCATGTCGAGGCCGTGGCGGGCCAACTCTACATGGAGATGCTGGAGGCCGGTTTTTCAAGGGTCGGCGAGTTCCATTACTTGCATCACGACAGGGATGGGACACCCTATGCAAACATTGCCGAACTCGCGGAGCGGATCGGGGCGGCGGCAAGCACGAGTGGAATTGGGCTGACGCTGCTTCCGGTGTTCTATGCCCATTCCGGTTTCGGCGGCGCGGCACCAATCGACGGTCAGCGGCGCTTCATCAACTCGCTCGACAGGTTTGCTGCATTGATGGATGGCTGCAGCAAGGTGACAGGCGCACTTGCCGGTTCTGAGCTTGGCGTGGCGCCTCATAGCCTGCGCGCTGCAACACCCGAGGAACTCGCAAAGGTCGTGCCGCTTGCCGGCGATGGCCCGATCCATATCCATATTGCCGAGCAGGTTAAGGAAGTCGAGGATTGCATCGGTTGGTCGGGGGCGAGACCGGTTGAATGGCTTTTGGCGAACGCTCCGGTCAACGAGCGCTGGTGCCTGATCCATGCGACGCACATGACCGAGGATGAAACGCGCGGTATGGCGAGACGCGGAGCAATCGCCGGCCTCTGCCCGATTACCGAAGCCAATCTCGGCGATGGCACCTTCCAGGCACCGCTCTTTATTGAAGAGGGTGGCCGCCTGGGCGTCGGTTCGGATTCAAACGTGCTGATCTCCCTTTCCGGCGAATTGCGGCAGCTCGAATACTCCGAGCGTCTGGCACTGAGGGCGCGCAATGTGGTCGCAGTACCGGGAGGCTCGACGGCTCGCAGCCTCTTCGATCACGCAATCGCGGGCGGGGGCGCCGCGCTGAAGGCGCCGGGCGGTATCGCGGTCGGAAGCCATGCTGATCTCATTTCATTGGATACGTCAGCTGTTCCCTATCTGTCCGGGGACCAATTGCTGGATCACTGGGTTTTCGCAGGAGGGGTGGCGATCGACAGCGTTTGGGCCCTTGGTCGCAAGCAGGTCACCGGCGGGCGTCACGTCGCGCGCGACGCGATCAACCGACGTTTCCTGAAGGCGATGGGCGAGCTTCTGGCAGCATAGGACTTTCCACACCGCGACAGAGACAGTAGAGCGGGAGGTACCAAACGGAGCGTGACGATGAATCAAAGCAAGGATGCAACCTTGCACCAACGGATCGTGAGCGACATCGAAGGCCGCATCGTTTCTGGCGAGTGGCCGCCGGGTCACCGCATCCCGTTTGAAGTGGACCTCACGAAGGAATACGACTGTTCACGCATGACCGTGAACAAGGCATTGACCCAGCTTGCCAAAGCAGGCCTCATTGAGCGCCGCAAGAAATCCGGCAGCTTCGTCACGCAGCCACAGGCACAATCCGCCGTCCTGGAGATTCACGACATCCGGGCCGAGGTCCAATCATTGAACCTTGCCTATTCCTTTGCCGTATCGAAACGCGAGCAACGCAAGGCGAAGGCTGAGGACATCCGCCGCCTCGACGTTGCGCCAGGATCATCGGTTGTCGATGTCGCCTGCATCCATGAAGCAGGCGGGCGCCCCTTCTGCCTGGAGGAACGCTTGATCAGCCTCTCGACAGTCCCCGAGGCGGCTAATGCCGATTTTTCGGAAATGGCGCCGGGTGCTTGGCTTATCAACCAGATCCCGTGGAGCAGTGCCGAGCACCGCATTCAAGCGGTGTCGGCCGGTTCGGACGAGGCTACAGCCCTCGGCATCCCACGCAACACCGCCTGTCTGGTCGTCGAGCGCCGCACCTGGAGCAACCGCGGGCCGGTTACCCATGTGCGCTTTACCTATCCCGGTGACCGGCATGCACTGGTCGCCCGATTCACACCAGCGTCGCAGTAGCAAACGGATCATGAAGACAAACGTCAGTCATCCGATCTGAAAGTTCGAATGGCAGAACGGTCCCAGCGTGGCTCAATTTTCGAGGATCGTTGACGCATCCCTCGAACACCATCACTATAGGCTCGTGAATCGCCAGCCGGACGTCGCTGGCCAGCGTCAGTGTTCCCATGAGGACGGCGGGGAAACAGGGAAGCTAAGTCACATGCAAGCCTTTGCGAATTGGAACAACCGCTTGCGGCGGTTACTGAAACCTCATGTTGAGCGCGCAACTCTGCACGGGATCGCCTTTTGCCTCTCCGCGTTGTCGCTTGCCGGATGCACTCAGACACTCGATGACCTGCGCGAGGAGGCTCGCGAAGTCCCTCCGAAATTGCTTTCCGATATGAAGGCAAGGGGCATGTCCCAACAATCCCCGGTCCTGGTCCGCATATTCAAGATGGAAAGCGAACTTGAGATCTGGAAGGTTGATCGCTCGGGCAAGTATGCCCTCCTGAAAAAGTACCCAATGTGTCGCTGGTCAGGAAAGCTGGGGCCGAAGACCACCGACGGTGACAGGCAGGCGCCGGAGGGTTTTTACAGCGTCTCGACAAGCCGTCTCAATCCGAAGTCTCAGTTCTTTCTTTCGTTCAATCTTGGTTATCCCAACCGGCTGGAAGAAGCACTGGGGTATACCGGTGAAGCGCTGATGGTGCATGGCGCATGCTCTTCGTCAGGATGCTACGCCATGAGCGACCAAGGTATCGGCGAGATTTATGCCGTCGTTGAGAATGCGCTCCACGGTCGCCAAACCGCTTTTCAGGTCCAGGCCTATCCTTTTCGGATGACGCCGAAAAATCTTGCGATGTACCGCAACGACCCCAACATGCCCTTCTGGAAAAACCTCAAGGAGGGCTACGACGCATTCGAGGTCACCCGTCGGGAGCCGAGGGTCTCCCTCTGCGGCAAAAAGTACGTTTTCAATGCCACGTTTGCGGGTGGCGAGCCAAGCAATCCTTTGGACGCCTGCCCCCCAAGGATCGACCAGCCTGATCTTGCAGTCACGGCCAAGACAAACTCCGACATCGAAAAGGCGGATCTGATTACCGCTAATTCTCCTCAGCCATTGGCTTACGAGGACGGAGGAATGCACCCGAACTTTCGTACTCTGCTCGAGAGGGACGGTGCGGCAAAATTCTCCAAGAGAATATCGACCACAAAATATCCGATCAGCCGACCCGCGGCCGCGCTAGCGGATCCATTCATGAATGGCGGCTAGGTCCCTTTTTAAATGACGGCCGCCGACCAATACAGTTTTCGCAAAGCGACGTTGGGTGATCTCCCGTTGCTTGCAAAATGGCAATCGAACCCGCATGTCCGCGCATGGTGGGACTCAGATCAGCCTTACGATGCAGAAGATTTGGCCGATTCCCGTGTAGCGCGTTTCATTGTTTCAACCGCCGGACGCCCCTTCGCGTTCATGCAGGACTACACCGTCCACGGCTGGGAAGATCACCATTTTGCCGGGCTTCCCGAGGGATCGCGAGGGATAGATCAATTCATAGGAGACCCCGAAATGATCGGCGTTGGGCACGGATCAGCATTTATCGGTGCGAGAATGAGGGCTCTCTTCGATGCTGGTGTACCGGTTATCGGGACTGATCCTCACCCGGCCAACGAACGCGCGATTGCCGTCTACAAGAAACTCGGTTTCGAACCATCCGGACCACCTCAAGAGACGCGCTGGGGCTTGATTTTGCCAATGCTTGCGGCGCGATAAGCAGCAGACCATCCTCTGCAACTTCGTCCGCATCTTAGACACGACGAGCCGTAGAGTGCCTATTCACTCGGCGCTGAAGCCGAAGGTGACAGTTTATGAGTACGCAAGGCTAGGTGCGCCATACCGAGCCAGCTGCGCGCGCGTCCAGGAACCCGCGCTCAATGACGAGCGTGTGGCGGGTCGACATTGGGGCGCGCCCATCGATTGCTGGTAGCCTTGAGCTTTGATTTGGCCTCTTCGAGCGCCTCTTCGCCATACAAGGCTACGAAGCTCTGTTGATAGTATCCATTGGCCGCCAGCCTCTGATGAATATCTTTTGGCAGAGCATGCGCCGAAAGGCGACTGACCTCCTGGAAGTTATCGTTGCCGATCTTTTCCATAAGGTGAAGACTATGCCTTCCATCTATGATTACGTTGACAATGACCGTTTCTCGGTCTGAGCTTGGATCATCGGCGGGCATGATCCGGCACTCGACCGACAGTTCTTCAGGCATACCGTGATGCTTGCTCTTCTCCCCTTCGGGGAAGAGCGAATAGGTTATCACCTTTCCATTGTCGGCAACCTGCCTGAAGGAATGCTGCGGCTGAGACGAGGGATGCGCGCATAGGAGTGCATTCAGGCGGGCCAGTATGGCATCGGCGGATCCGACCAGGGCCTGCCCCCCGAGTATCGTCATTCGCAGTTGCCCATCTTTCGCGCGCGGTACGCTGAAGATGAAGTTGGGGCTGTTGAAATTCCTCTGCACGATCTTAAACGCGATTTGGGAATCAATGAGATCATAGAAGAGACTCGAAGGTATCATGGTGTTTCTCCCGATAGCTTTGGACTCGACAAGACGGATTGACGCGCGGCACGGCGGATCGCTGTTGCAAGCCGGAGCGATCCGAATCGCTGTTCCTCAAGGGTCCCCCCGACGGCGCGCGATGTCAAATTCGCCTGTCTGCCGAATCTGTGGGCTATTTCGGAATCCGCTTGAGCTCTAAAGATTTCTCCGATGGAATCCGCCCGTAACCCAATGGCGCATTTCTAGCGCCAACGCGGGAAACAGCACTGCCACATTGGGTGATAGGACCGGATGGCGCCAATGAGGCTGCAGCGGACGCGGTCTACATAACTGTCAGAGGTGCCGAACTTAACGCCGGGTGAGCACGACATCGTCGCGGATGAGGTCCGCGAGCTCGCATTCGTCTGTGACCCCAAATTCGATCCACTGGAGAAGGCTCCTTGCCTTGTCTCTTACTTCCTTGCTGCCGAACCCGTGCCCATGCTCGGCGCACCATGCCCTTAAAACCCGATCAATCAGATCAGTGATCTTTGATTGCAGCATCGGCTTGGGCCAATCAATCTGTATCATGGCTTTCCCCTCCGTCTGGGCTGGAGACTATGTGGACCGGTCCTGAGCGGGCAATACCTCGTATATAAGTCTTACCTCATATTAAGGGACTAAAGGTCGCTGTGTTGCGCAATCGCAATAGTTTTCCGGATTTACATTGCAGATTCCGCCAACTGAGAGATCTGCGGCGCTGGCAGCTTCGGAGCCGTTTGTAGACCGTCCGCTGCCATCACACCTACCAACCGAAGGTCTGGAATTAGGCCGTTTCCGGGCATGATTGGCCAATGGCAGGCCCTTCCGTCACCTCACGGATCCTGAGAGAATTGGAAATTGGAACAAGCGCTTGTCATTATCGACATGCAGATGCTGATGCAGCATCGTCTCGATTCGGGGCGCTAGGCGCTATCACGTCCACGGTGATGCTCCGGCCAAGATCGTCCCTCATCTCAAATCCGACTTTGCGGACATCATCGATAGCGATACGATCATGGTGGCCAGCTGCTTTAAAGGGCTGCCACGCCCTCTATGCAAGTTGTAACGTCGCCACCGACCCAAATCTGATCTTCGACCAGCTCCACATGAACACGTCCTTCCCGTCCAAGGACGGTACCTTGGCTGGCAATGTATGATGAAGAAGCGATGCCGTTACCAATCAGCCATTGAGCGATGCCTGCATTCAAGCTGCCGGTTACCGGGTCTTCAAAACCGGCCGCGGAAAAGGCACGCACCTCGAAATCCGCTTCCCGCCCATCTTTTGCTGGATCCCAGGGGGCAACGACACCGACCCGTAATCCAGACAGGATGGCGAAATCCGGACGAAGCGCGAGGACGTCAGCCCTGGATCGCAGTCGGACAGCGAGCCAGCCAGGGCCATTGTCCACCCAGTTGGCATCGACGATGTCACCGGATGTCAACCGCAAGCCTTTGAGAACTAGCGTCAGTGTGTCGAGTTCCACCGGGCCTGATCGCCGCAGTTCGGGGGCTTGGAAAGCAAGTCGTCCATTGTTGCGCCGAATGTGGACTAGTCCCGCCTCGCACTCTTGGACAATCTCGGCACTCTTTGGCTTCCCACCGGACGACAGCCAAGTGTGGCAGCTCCCCAAAGTGGGGTGACCCGCGAAGGGCAACTCAGCAACAGGTGTAAATATGCGAACGCGGTAATCGGCATCTGCCGACCTCGGCTGTAGGAGGAAAGTCGTTTCGCTAAGGTTCGTCCAGCGCGCAAAGGCAGCCATCTCAGATGCCGTTAACGAATCTGCTCCAATGACAACCGCCAGCGGATTGCCCAGCAAAGCTTTGGCGGAAAAGACATCAACCTGCTGAAAAGAGAATTTAGTGATTCCGTGTCTCATTATGGTGTCCTGGCGCCAAAACGTATGCAGCGTTTAGGGGCAGATTGGCTCACCGCCTGGGGCAGCATTTGTCGCTACATATAGCGCAATCAGGTCGTCCCGCCCAATCGCTGGTGACGTCTGTTTTGGGGCAGCGGCCAAGCTGGTCTCTACGGCCGACATGGCACGTAAAGTAGTCGTTCCTGCCAATCGTCCGTAGTTTTCCTTCTATACGCGGATCTTCAGGAGGATCACCCAAAAGATAGCCGAAAACCAATCGCGTTCACTTCCACTCACCCCTAATCGACTGACAATGCTCACTCCGAAGGTTGCAGCCGGCCCGCTCAACCATCATGATAGACGAGCGCTGATAACGGAAAACGGCAGCTGATGCGTATATTTCTTGTCCGCCACGGTGAATCACTGGGCAACATCAATGAGCAGGCCTACCGGCAGTTTGGCGATCATAACGTTCCCCTGACACAATGGGGGTACCAACAGGCACTCGTGGCCGGACGGGCACTGGCAGACTATGTCGCTGAGTTGCGCCGACTTGAGACGCCCAAACTACGCGTCTGGTATTCTCCCTATCTGAGAACACGGCAAAGCAAGGACGCATTGCTCGAAGCCCTGCCTTTGAATGGATCGAAGAGGTTAGGGAAGACTATTTGTTGCGCGAGCAGGATTTTGGGCTCTTCACCGAGATCTACGACCATGCAGAACGCAAGCAGAAATTTCCGGACGAATTCGAGAAATGGGCGAGACTGCGCAGCACCAGTGGAAAGTTCTATGCAAGGCCACCAGATGGTGAAAGCAGGGCCGATGTCGCCCAACGAGTGCGTTTGTTTCTTCAAACCGTGATGAATGACTTAACCAAGGCCGAAAACGACCTGGTCATCGTCGGTCACGGCGTCACGAACAGAGCATTCGAAATGAACTTTCTGCGCCACACGGTGGATTGGTTCGAGCGTTCCGACAATCCCGGCAATTCAGACGTCACATTGATCGAGCCGGCCCAACAAGGCGGCCACCGAGCAGTCCTCCTCCATAAGGCAAGGGACCGCATGCCTGGCGACAACGAACTCCGCGATGCGCATGGATCCCAGCTGACGATTGCGCCGAAAGCCGGACAATAGCCCGGGATCCATGCTAGTGAGCGCAAGGGGTGCGACTATTCTCCTTGGGGCGCCAGGCCACACTCCATGACGGCGGGTTCGTCCTTGACGCTCGCCCTGATGCGCAGCTCCCAGCCCGAACCCAGCTGGAAGCCATGCGCTCGCAGCATGTCGACAACTTTCGGACAGTCAGCGGGACTGTCGTAGTGGCCCGCTAGCGAGACCTCGATAATCGTCTGGTCTGCATCGACAGAGCAATTACCATTCAGCCCGGTATTTTGGAGGAAGGAGCACACAGCCCTGGCGCGCTCGAAGCCTCCGCCATCTTCGGATGCCACAGGTGACCCCGCCGCGATGACGGCGGCCTCAATCAAGGATATGAAGGATCGCATCGTTGTCTCCATGGAGGGAGGCTCGCACACCGGTTGCCACGATGCCTTGAGCCTCCCCTCGTCCTTCCAGGAGATGGAGGATGAAGTGGACATAGGCCCCGAAACTGGATGGGAAAGAGGCATTAAAGCTCGAGATTGACGATTTTCTGCGCGGCTGCAACGAACGATCGTATTGCAGCAAATTCAAGCGCCTAGAAAGTGCAGTTAGAGGCCCCCGGATGAAATTTTTTCAAACAGGGTGTCGAATTTACCTAACGTCATACGTTCCTTGTCTGGGCGGCGGGTACTGTTGCAAGATCCGTCGCATTGTACCGTCGAAAAACAGAGGAGGATCCTGCGATGGATGTGCGCAACCTTGTTTCAGCAACGGAACTGGCAAGACGAAATGGCCTCAGCTTTCCAAACGAGAGCCCGGAATACAGGCAAGCTCGTGATGACCTGCTCGCAGAGGAAATCGAACTGCGCCGGCATATCGAACAGGTTGCCGAAAAGCGCCGTGCGCTACCTCCAGGCGGACAGGTGATTAAGGCCTACCGCTTCCAGGGTCCGGACGGCGAGGTCACCTTAGGTCATTTGTTCGGAGATAAGCCTACGTTGGTGGTCTACAGCTTCATGTACGGGCCGCAGCGCGAGAGACCATGCCCGATGTGTACGTCGATGCTGTCGGCGCTTGACGGAGAGATGCCGGATATCCATCAGCAGGTCGCCTTCGCCGTTGTCGCGCGTTCGCCGATCGATCGACTCCTGGCTTTCAAGAAGGAGCGCGGTTGGAATCACCTGCCTCTATACCACGACATTACTGATGAGTTCAGCCGGGACTATCATGCGATTGGACCTGATGGCAGTGACGATGCGGCCTACAATGTCTTCACGATGAAGGACAGTACGATCCGGCACTTCTGGAACCCAGAAATGGGGCAAGCGACAGCCGATCCGGGCCAGGATCCCCGCGGCGCCCCTGACTTTATGCCACTATGGACCGTGCTCGACACAACACCGGAAGGGCGCCCGCCCACCTGGTATCCCAGCCTGTCCTACAAGTAACAAGAGGAACCAACATATGTGAGCGTCAGTGCGATTTGCCGACGCTCGCATACATGCCTGTCGTACGAAATTCGGTCGGGTTGGTGCCGTAGACACGCCGAAACACCTTGGAGAAATAGTTTGCGTCTTCGAAGCCCGATCGAATTGCGACTTCCTTCACGGGCATGTTGGCCGTTTTTGTTAAAAGCTTCACCGCGCGCTTCAACCGTTTCTGCAACACGAATTCGGCTGGTGGCAATCCTTCATTGGCGGCGAACATGCGCGAGAAATGTGCTCTGCTCAAGCCAGCAACCCGCGCAAGATCCTCGACGGGTAGGGGGCGTTCAAGGTTGGCCATGATATAGTCGATGACGTGCTGCATCGTCCGATATTCTTCACTGAACACCGGGTGCGACCCAAAAACGTCGTCGTAAAGTGCCATCGCCGCCTCGTAGGCAATTGCGGACGCAAGTCCCGGCGTCTCACCACCAGTAATCAGTCGCAAGCTGCAATCAGCAAGGTGCTCGATCGTCTTTGGTTGAAGCTTCAGAATTGGTCCCGTCACAGCGAGGATCGATCGGTGGATGCGCAACGCCTCTTCGCCATTCATCGAAATCCAGAAGAATTCCCAGCGATCGCCATCCTCCAGCCAATAGCGATGATTGTGCGGAACGAGGACCAAAAGCGTCTCGCCTTCCCTCACACGAAGCTGCCGATTCTCGTATCTGAGGTTTCCCGCGCCCCCAATCGTGTGCTGCAGAACGGTAAAGGGCGTCTGCCCGCGCTTGCGGCCATCCCAGTCGTAGGTCGCATTCTCGCGGATTTCATAGCCAGTACTTGTCGGCATGGTGTGCAAGCTCTGCCGGCCACGCGGTAGCGACACCGTCCGCATCACAGGGCCGTTGTCAATCAATTTCTGCAGCACAGAATTACCCATGAAAGCATAATCCTTCTCTGGCGACCTCGAAAAATTTAAGCATAATCCGCCCTCAAGAGAGAGAACACCGCCAGCACCGAGGAGCGGCGGGGAGGAGAATAAGCCGGATTTCTGGCCTTTTTTGGCGTCGAGCGCAAGCCCGCGTCCTATTCTTCTTCTCATCGCTCAGCGCCTGCAAATTGATCGCATAGAGGCAAGGATTATGAGTTTCAAAATCGCTATCATCGGCGCAGGCAGCGTCGGATTCACGAAAAAACTGTTTACCGACATCCTCTGCGTGCCCGAGTTTCAGGACGTCGAGTTCGCCCTCACTGACATGAGCGAACACAATCTGCAGATGATCAAGCAGATCCTCGACACCATCGTCGCCTCCAACAAACTGCCAACCAAGGTCAGTGCCACGACCAATCGCCGCGAGGCGCTGACTGGCGCGCGCTACATCATCAGCTGCGTGCGCGTTGGTGGCTTGGAGGCCTATGCGGACGACATCCGCATTCCACTAAAATACGGCATCGACCAATGTGTTGGCGATACGATATGCGCAGGCGGCATTCTCTACGGACAGCGCAATATTCCCGTCATCCTTGACTTCTGCAAGGACATCCGCAAGGTCGCCGAACCTGGTGCCAAGTTCCTGAACTATGCCAACCCGATGGCCATGAACACATGGGCGGCAATCGAGTACGGCAAGGTCGATACTGTGGGTCTTTGCCACGGTGTTCAGCACGGCGCCGAACAGATCGCCGAAGTGCTTGGCGCCAAGTCTGCGAACGAACTCGACTACATATGCTCGGGGATCAACCATCAGACCTGGTTCGTCGATCTGAAGCTCAACGGTCGAAAGATCGGCAAGGACGAGCTGATCGCCGCCTTCGAAGCACACCCAGTGTTCTCGCAACAGGAAAAGCTCCGGATCGATGTCTTGAAGCGGTTCGGCGTTTATTCCACGGAGAGCAATGGCCATCTGTCCGAATACCTGCCCTGGTACCGCAAGCGCCCGGACGAAATCACCAAGTGGATTGACATGTCCGACTGGATCCACGGCGAAACTGGCGGTTACCTCAGGCATTCGACAGAGACCCGCAACTGGTTCGAAACCGAGTTCCCGCAGTTCCTGGAGTCGGCGACCAAGCCGATCGATCGCGCCAAGCGCTCGAACGAACATGCGAGCCATATTCTCGAAGCACTTGAGACAGGTCGCGTCTACCGCGGACATTTCAATCTTAAGAACAATGGCGTCATCACGAACCTGCCGTCGGACGCCATCATCGAGTCTCCCGGCTTCGTCGACCGTTTCGGCATCAACATGGTCTCCGGTATCACCATCCCGGAAGCCTGCGCTGCGACCTGCATCGCATCCATCAATGTCCAGCGCATGTCGGTTCATGCCGCGATCAGCGGCGATATCGACCTCTTGAAGCTCGCCGTACTGCACGACCCGCTTGTCGGCGCAGTCGCCACTCCTGAGGAGGTCTGGCAGATGGTCGACGAGATGGTCGTCGCCCAGGCCCGGTGGTTGCCGCAATACGCCGATGCGGTCCCAGCCGCCAAGGAGCGTCTGGCGAAGTCGACCGTCAAGACCCGTGAATGGGCTGGTGCAGCGCGCCGTAACGTTCGCTCGATCGACGAGCTGCGCGCCGAAAAGGCGGCGCTCAAACAGGCTGTCTGAGTTCCCGGAGGACGGGTGGCGATGGGGTCCCGGGAGTGACCACATCGCCCTAAGCCCGTCGCCGGATCGTTTGAGGAGAAGCGGGGCTGCCTGAGGCACCCTGAAGCAAGAGGGAGAAACGATGAGAAACTATCGCAACATTGGCATCATGGCCGGACTGGCGCTCAGCGTCTCCGTTTCGGCCCTTAGTGCCTACGCATCAGAGCCGACCAATCCGCCCGCTCCGCCGCAATTTCCGGCTGAGGGCAAGATCAAGTACGTCTCGAGAGACTCCATCGAGGAGTTCAAAGCGCTTCCTGCATACAATGAACCGGATTGGGTGAAGAAGAACTTCGTCGACGCCGGCAAGCTTCCGCCGGTAAAGGATCGCCTGCCCAAGGAGCCGCTCGTCTTCAAGACCGAGAACATGGTCGACGGAATAGGCGTCTACGGCGACACCCTCCGTCACGTTATCGGCGGCCGGCCCGAAGGCTGGAACTACGGCGCTGGCCAGACACAGGGCTGGGGCGGTATCGACATTGGTCTTTCGGAATGCCTGACCCGCACGGCACCACTCTTCCAGGTGGAGGCCAAGGACACCGAACCGCTTCCAAACCTCGCAAAGAGCTGGGATTGGTCGCAGGACGGTCACAAGCTGACGATGCACCTTGTTGAAGGTGCGAAATGGTCTGATGGGGTTCCGTTTACCGCTGACGACATCATGTTCTACTGGGAAGACGAGGTCATCGACCCGAACGTCTCGCCGCTCGGCGGTGGCGCGTCGCCTGAAGCCTTCGGAGAGGGCACGACACTCAGGAAGATCGACGACTATACGGTGGAATGGACGTTCAAGGACGCCTTCCCGAAGCAGTATCTCTACACGATGGCCTACCCGAGCTTCTGCCCTGGCCCGTCGCACATCCTGAAGCCGCAGCATCCGAAGTATTCGAAGAACACCTACGACCAGTTCAAGAATGCTTTCCCCCCGGAATACATGAATATGCCGGTCATGGGTGCCTGGGTCCCTGTCGAGTACCGTCCTGACGACATCATCGTGATGCGCCGCAATCCTTACTACTGGAAGGTCGACGAGAAGGGCAACCAGCTGCCTTACCTCAACGAACTGCACTACAAGCTGTCGACCTGGGCAGATCGTGACGTGCAGGCCGTTGCCGGATCGGGTGACATTTCCAACCTCGAGCAGCCGGAAAACTTCGTGGCGTCGTTGAAGCGCGCTGCCGAGAAAACCGCACCGGCTCGTCTCGCCTTTGGTCCCCGCCTGATCGGCTATAACCTGCGCATGAACCTGTCCGCGAACGGCTGGGGTGATCCTGACGCACGGGGCCAGGCGATCCGCGAACTCAACCGCAACGAGGACTTCCGCAAGGCAATTACCATGGGTCTCGACCGCAAGGCGATCGGCGACTCCCTGGTGAAGGGTCCATTCACGGCGATTTATCCCGGTGGCATCTCGTCCGGTACAAGCTTCTACGATCGCAACTCTGTGGTCTATTACCCCTTCGACCTGAAGGGCGCCAAGGAATTGCTTGCAAAGGCTGGACTTAAGGACTCGGATGGAGACGGGTTTGTCAACTTCCCGGCCAACACGGAAGGCGGCAAGAACGTCGAGATCGTACTCCTCGTCAACAACGGCTACGCGACCGACAAGAGCCTCGCCGAAGGCGTCATCGGACAAATGGAGAAGCTTGGGATCAAGGTCATTCTCAATGCCTTGGATGGACCAAAGCGTGACGATGCCCACTATGCCGGCCGCTTCGACTGGCTGATCCAGCGCAGTTCGCCCGAACTTGCATCGGTTGTGCAGAACACCGAGCAGCTTGCGCCGGTCGGCCCACGCACCAGCTGGCAGCACCGCGCTGGCAAGGACGGCAAGGTTGACCTGATGCCTTACGAAGAAAAGCTCGTCGACATCGTCACGAAGTTCCAGGCTAGCCAGGACAACAACGAGCGTGTCGAGCTCATGAAGCAGTACCAGAAGGTTGCAACCGAAAATGTCGATACCGTCGGCCTTACGGAGTATCCGGGTGCGCTGATCATCAACAAGCGCTTCTCGAACGTGCCTCAAGGTACCCCGATCTTCATGTTCAACTGGGCTGAAGACTCCGTCATCCGCGAACGTCTGTGGGTGGCCGCCGACAAGCAGGGCAAATACGAGCTGTTCCCGGAACAGTTGCCCGGCAAGCCCGGCGAAAAGGGCCCGATCAACTAAGAGCTCCCTCCCAACCGAGCACTCCGGTCGCGCGTGAAGCGCGGCCGGGCAATATCAACAAGCCGGCCGCACCGACAGGCGCGACTGGCGGCAAGGAGAAGCGAACCGTCCGATGTTACGATTCCTGCTCGTGCGCATAGCCTCTGCGATACCTGTCCTCATCATTTTGAGCATCGTGACCTTCGCGATCATACAGGCTCCGCCCGGTGACTATGCCGACTACATCCGGTCTCAGCTGATCAATCAGAGTGGCGCCTCGTTTGCTCAGGCAGACGCACAGGCTCAGGCCTACCGTGTCGCCCACGGGCTCGATCAGCCGATGGTCATCCAATACTTCAACTGGATCAAGGGCATCGTAACCCAAGGCGATTTCGGCCATAGCATGTTCTACAACAAGCCGGTCGCCGATGTCGTGGCCGAGCGATTGCCGCGCACACTCGCGCTGGCGCTCGTCTGCCACATCTTCGCCTCGGTGCTTGGCATCGGCTTTGGAATCTGGGCCGCCACGCGCCAGTACAGCTGGATCGACAGCCTGCTCTCGGGCGTTTCCTTCCTTGGGATGACGGTGCCGCGCTTTCTGATGGCGCTCATTATCGTCTACCTGCTTGTCTTCCAATTCAACGTCTCGGAAATCGGCAGCTTCTTCTCGCCACAGTATGGCGGTGCTCCCTGGTCCTGGGCGAAATTCGTCGACCTCGTCAGCCATGTGTGGCCCGTGGTCGCCATCGCGACCTTCGGTGGCCTCGCCTACAACATGCGCGTCATGCGGGGCAATTTGCTGGATACCCTGAATGCGCAATATGTCGAAACGGCACGCGCCAAGGGCCTGTCGGGCGGCGCAGTAGTGATGCGCCATGCGGTGCCGAACGCACTGCATCCGCTCGTCATGTACCAGGGCGTGGTACTCCCCTACATGCTGACCGGCGAAATCGAGACTGCCATCATCTTCTCACTCCCGACTGTCGGGCCGGCGATCGTTGGCTCCATGGCAATCGGCGACGTCTATGTGACGGCAACGTTCATGATGGTTCTTTCCGCGACACTCATCGTTGGCAACATCATCGCCGACATGCTGCTTGCCTTGCTGGACCCGCGCGTCCGCCAGTACGGAGGAGCCTGACATGCTCGCCTTTGATTCCGCTCCACCACCGCCACACGAAGACACGGTCAAGAACGCCCCACATGGCAACGAGAGCTACCTTTCGCTTGTCTGGCGCCGGCTGAGACGCTCCTGGACCGGCATGATGGGCCTGATCCTCGTCGGTCTGCTTCTCCTGATGGCAGTCTTCGCCGATTTCTTCGCACCGATGGACCCCAAGGCAACAGACGTCGGTTTCGCGCCGCCACAGATGATCAGCTTTCACGACAAGGACGGCAATTTCACCTATCCGCCCCGCGTCTATGCGCTTGGAGAATCCGAGGAGCTAGACCCGGTGACCTTCCAGCCAATCGTCGGTCCCGATTACGAAAATCCGCGTATGCTCGGCTTTTTCGTAAAGGGTTCGGAATACAGGGTTTTTGGTCTGATACCTGCCAGCCGCCACTTCTTCGGTACAATCGACGGTCAGCCGGTCCATTTCCTCGGAACCGACAAGTTTGGCCGTGATATCCTCTCGCGGGCAATCATCGGTTCTCGCATCTCGCTGATGATCGCGCTGACCGTCGTGTTTATCGTCACGATTGTCGGCACCACCGTCGGCATGGTCTCCGGCTACTTCGGTGGGACGTTCGATGCATGGGTACAGCGCTTTGTGGAGATCGTTCTGGCCTTCCCGCAATTGCCACTTTATCTGGCTCTGACGTCGCTCATCCCCGTCACCGCGCCGACCAACGTATTTCTCGCCTTTGTCATCGTCGTGATGTCCGCACTCGGCTGGGCGCAGATGTCGCGCGAGGTCCGCGGAAAAACGTTGGCGCTTGCAAGGATCGACTATGTCCGCGCGGCGATGGCGGTTGGCGCAACCGACCGACGCATCATCTTCCAGCACATTTTTCCGAACGTAATGAGCCATGTGATTGTTGCGGTCACCCTGCATATCCCAAGCGTCGTGCTCTTGGAATCGTTCCTGGGTTTTCTCGGCTTTGCCGTGAAGCCGCCGCTGATTTCCTGGGGACTGATGCTGCAGGATACCGCCAATTACTCCGTCATCGGGACCTATCCCTGGATCCTTACGCCAGTCGGCTTCGTGCTGCTCACCGTCTTCGCGTTTAACGCGTTGGGTGATGGTCTGCGCGACGCGGTCGATCCTTACTGAGGTATTGAAGATGGCACTCTCGCTCGTCAACTCCTTCGCACCACCCGTACGTCACGACCACGAGGCACATTCGGAACAACCTGTCATCGATGCCCGAAACATCGGCGTCAAATTCAAGGTCGAGCACGGCATTGTCGATGCAGTAAAAGATATCTCCTTTCAGCTTTACCGGGGCGAAACGATTGCCATTGTTGGCGAATCCGGTTCGGGAAAGTCGGTGACGGCCCGTACAGTCATGGGGCTTTTGTCGAAGCGTGCGACCGTCTCCGACAAGTCGAGCGTCCAATATGACGGCACGAATATCCTGACATTCTCCGAGCGTCAGCGGCGAAAATTGCGCGGCGACCGGATCTCGATGATCTTTCAGGAGCCCATGAGTTCGCTGAACCCGATCTATACGATCGGCACCCAGATCGTGGAGGCAATCCGCGTTCACCGCAAGGTCAGCCGCAAGCAGGCCGAAGCGCGCGCCCTGGAGCTTTTGAAGCACGTTCAGATCCCCGACCCGGAAGCACGCCTGAAGCAGTATCCGCATCAGTTGTCGGGCGGACAGCGCCAGCGTGTGATGATCGCCATGGCCCTTGCCAACGATCCAGACGTCTTGATTGCAGACGAGCCAACGACGGCGCTCGATGTCACCGTGCAGGCCCAGATCCTCAATCTCATTCGCAACCTTCAGACAGAACTGCGAATGGCGGTGATCCTCATTACCCACGACCTGACAGTGGTGCGCAAGTTCTCCGACTATGTCTACGTCATGCAGCATGGTGAAATGCGCGAACACAACACGACGGAGCGGCTTTTTGCCAACCCGCAGCATACTTACACCAGGCATCTTCTGGGCTCCGAGCCGCGCGGCCAGGCCAATCCGTTGCCGGAGGGGTCGGATGTCATCCTTGATGCACGCAACGTGCGCGTCTCGTTCATGATGCGCCATGGCAGCTTCTTTAAACCGAAGCTCAAGGAACTGGTTGCAGTTGACAGCCTGAACCTGACGCTTCGCCGGCACGAGACGCTCGGACTTGTCGGGGAGTCTGGATCCGGGAAAACGACCTTCGGGCAGGCGCTGCTCAGATTGAACGATCCTGATGGCGGCGAGATCTTCTTCGACAAGCTGCCGATCCACGGCAAGTCGCGGGCTGAAATGCGCCCCCTGCGGTCGCGAATGCAGGTCGTGTTTCAAGACCCGTTCTCCTCTCTCAACCCACGCATGACGATCGGTCAGATCATCGAGGAGGGATTGATCGTCAATCAGCTTGGGGCGACCAGGGCAGAACGGCTCGACCGTGTTCGCGAGGCGCTGATTGCAGCCGGCATGCCCGGCAATATTCTGTCGCGTTTTCCGCACGAGTTTTCCGGCGGTCAGCGCCAGCGCATCGCGATCGCCCGCGCCGTCGCACTCGAACCGGAATTCATCCTGCTCGATGAGCCGACCTCGGCACTCGACCTGTCCGTCCAGGCCCAGATCATCGAGCTCTTGCGCAAGCTGCAGGACGAACGCGGCCTCAGCTACCTCTTCATCTCGCATGATCTCAAGGTCGTGCGTGCTCTCTGCCACCGTGTGATCGTCATGCAGCATGGCAAGATCATGGAAGAGGGACCCGTCAACGAAGTTCTCACCAACCCCAAGACCGCCTACACGGAGCGCCTTGTCAAAGCCGCTTTCGAAGTAGCCTGATTGCACATGCCGGAGGTTATAATGGCAAGAAATCCCAAGATCACATTCATCGGAGCTGGCTCCACCGTCTTCATGAAAAACATTATCGGCGACGTGCTGCAGCGCCCAGCGCTATCGGGCGCAACGATCGCGCTCATGGATATCAATCCCCAGCGCCTCGAGGAAAGTGCCGTTGTCGTCAACAAGCTGATCTCGACACTCGGTGTCAAGGCAAAGGCCGAGACTTACTCTGATCAGCGCAAGGCACTGACGGGTGCTGACTTCGTCGTCGTTGCCTTCCAGATTGGCGGCTACGAGCCTTGCACCGTCACGGATTTCGACATCCCGAAGAAGTATGGGCTGCGTCAGACGATTGCCGACACACTTGGCGTCGGTGGGATCATGCGCGGATTGCGCACGGTGCCGCATCTCTGGAAAATCTGCGAGGACATGCTCGCCGTCTGCCCGGACGCGATCATGTTGCAATATGTGAACCCAATGGCAATCAATACCTGGGCGATCGCGGAAAAGTATCCGACGATCAAACAGGTGGGTTTGTGCCACTCGGTGCAGGGCACGGCGATGGAGCTCGCGCACGATCTCGATATCCCTTACGAGGACATCCGTTACCGTTCCGCTGGCATCAACCACATGGCCTTCTATCTCAAGTTCGAGCATCGCCAGGCCGACGGCTCCTACAGGGATCTTTATCCGGATCTCGTTCGCGCCTATCGCGAAGGCCGTGCACCAAAGCCCGGCTGGAATCCTCGTTGCCCCAACAAGGTCCGATATGAGATGCTGACGCGCCTTGGCTATTTCGTGACCGAGAGCTCGGAGCACTTCGCGGAATACACGCCATACTTCATCAAGGAAGGCCGCGAAGATCTGATTGAGAAATTCGGTATTCCACTCGATGAATATCCGAAGCGCTGCATAGAGCAGATTGAACGGTGGAAGGGACAGGCAGAGGCTTATCGGTCCGCCGACAAGATCGAAGTGAAGCAATCGAAGGAGTATGCCTCGTCGATCATCAATTCGGTCTGGACCGGAGAACCGTCCGTCATCTACGGAAATGTCCGAAACAACGGCTGCATCACCTCTCTGCCATATAATTGCGCCGCCGAAGTTCCATGCCTGGTCGATGCTTCCGGGATCCAGCCAACCTTCATCGGCGATCTGCCGCCGCAACTGACCGCACTTATGCGCACCAACATCAATGTCCAGGAGTTGACTGTCCAGGCGCTGATGACCGAAAATCGCGAACACATCTATCATGCCGCAATGATGGACCCCCACACTGCGGCCGAACTCGACCTTGACCAGATCTGGTCCATGGTCGACGATCTACTCGCTGCTCACGGTAACTGGCTGCCGGAATGGGCGCATAACAGCCGGAAGGTTCAGGCCGCCTGACCATCTCTCTCCCGGTCACGGCCACATGAGGTCCCGCGGCACTGCCGCGGGACCTTTTTGAGCGAGGGGTTGATCTGAAAGCGCCTTTGGAACGCGACCGGCGTCGGATGGGTTTCGTTAATGGGTTTGGCCGCAACGTGCCCGATACTGGTTGGGGAAGGTGGTCTCCAATGTTGGGTTTCAGCTTGCTTTGCAAAACAACTTGGGGGGATTGGTCTAGAAATTGATGCCACGCGTTCAAACCCCGCCGCAGGCATGCTATTTCAAATCACCACCGACCAACCGAGGGCAGGGACGGGTCGCCCGGAGGCTCTAGGATGAAACCGACACTATCCCTGCAGCTTTTCTCTTTGAGGGGACTTGGGTCGCTTGAGGCACAACTGTCGGCAGCGGCCCGCGCCGGGTTCCGTTCGGTAGAGCCTCTCGAAAGCCATTTGCGCGACGTTGGCGAGCTAAGGGACGGCTTGCGTCGCCATCAACTGACCGCGCCGACTGCGCATGTCAGCCTGGAAGCATTGAGGACCGAGGGAGCAATGTTCGTTGACGCCTGTCATAGCTGCGGGATCGGCGAATTGTTTGTTCCTCATCCGGCACCGTCTGGCGCACAGGAAACTGCGAGCGCCTGGCAACGCCTCGGCCGTGAGCTAGGTGCACTGGCAGACCGGTTTAAGGGGGATTGCGTCCAACTCGGATATCACAACAAGACCGCTGGCTTCACTCGCCTCCACGGAGGTCGATATGGCTTCGAGTTGATGTTTGACACAGCGAGGGGAAGTCCACTCGTATGGCAGGCCGATATCGCCTGGCTGGCTCGTGCTGGTGTGGTTCCGGGCGAGTGGTTGCACAGGTACGCAAGCGTGCTCGCATCGGCACATGTCAAGGACCAGGCGCCGGATGGCGCCAAAGCCGAGGAGGAGGGATGGTCGGACGTCGGCTCGGGTATTCTCGTCTGGCCATTGCTATGGCGCACAGCCATTGCAAACGGCGCCCGCACCTTGGTCGTCGAACACGACAATCCACAAGAGCCCTATGAATTCGCAGCCAGAAGCTTTGCTTACGTAACCCGGTTCATGTCCTAGGCCAGCACGAATCCGCTCTTCAGCATTGCCCCGCACGGCGAAGCAGTTCAGTTCCCACAGATCTCCAGCAATCGCCTATTGATAAGATCAGTTTTTCTGATATAGAAAACCGATCACCTTCGCAGATCGGAACCCCATGAGCCGGAATTTCCTTGTCGTCGACCCCGAAGCAGGCATGCCTATCCTCAAGGGTCTCGCATCACCGGCTCGTGTCGCGGTGTTGAAGCTCCTGCATGAGAAAGGGGCCCTGAACGTCAATGAAATTGCTGACATACTTGAACTGCCGCAATCCAGCGTTTCTACGAACGTCCAGATGCTGGAAGAAGCAGGACTGATCCAGACGGAAACTCTAAAGGCGCGAAAGGGCAACCAGAAGGTCTGCCGCAGCGTCTATGATGAGATTCTGGTCGTCTTCAAGAACGAAATCAAAGAAACTGAACCAGATGCAATCGAGGTATCCATGCCGCTGGGGCTCTATACGAGCTTCGAAGTGACGGCGCCTTGCGGGCTATGTTCCGCCGATGGCATCATCGGGCTGCTTGACGTTCCGAATACCTTCCTTGATCCGGATCGCATGAAGGCTGGGCTTATCTGGTTTACGCGCGGCTACGTCGAATATCAGTTTCCCAACAATGCGCGATTGACGAATACGAGCATTCGGGAAATCGAATTCGTGATGGAGCTTAGCTCCGAGGTTCCTGGAACAAGCGCTGATTGGCCATCCGACATAACGCTTTCCGTCA
Source organism: Rhizobium cauense (assembly GCF_019511525.1). Classification (GTDB taxonomy): domain Bacteria; phylum Pseudomonadota; class Alphaproteobacteria; order Rhizobiales; family Rhizobiaceae; genus Rhizobium; species Rhizobium cauense. The sequence continues at coordinate 414,165 of NZ_JAEUAT010000003.1, forward strand.
ACGGCGCCGATATCGGCACCTGGACGTCGCCTGGCGACTTTGGCGATAAACGCGGGGTTTTCACCCCGGATTGGTGGAAGTTGAAGGGATCGCAATATGGCAAGCTCAAGAACTTCCGCATCAACGACGACGGCGCATTCGTCGATGGCTTGCGCATTTCCGATGTCACGCTCGCAAACCTGAAACTCGATGAGCATCACTCGATTCGCCTTCGCATCGGAGTGCGAGACGATGCCAAGCACCCCGGCGGTGTCAATATTTTCGGCCGAGGTTTCGGCAACTACGACCAGGACATCCTGCTTCGCTTGAAGACCCGGTGAGTCTATCCGGTTTTGTGAACTTTAGGCTTGACCGAGCTGCCGGCATCCGCTTTATTCAACTCAAATTGTGATACACATCACAAATAAGGATATAGTGGAGGATATCATGAAGGCTGCGGTCACAGCGCACAGCAAATATACAATCTCGGACATCGACCCGCGGCTTTACGGTTCGTTCATCGAACACCTCGGTCGGGCCGTTTACACAGGCATTTATGAGCCTGGCCATGCGACCGCTGACGAGAGTGGCATGCGCAAGGATGTCATCGAGCTCGTCAAGGAGCTCAATGTCCCGATGGTCCGCTACCCCGGTGGCAATTTCGTGTCGGCCTACAACTGGGAAGACGGCATTGGCCCAAAAGAGAGCCGCCCGACCCGCCTCGACCTTGCCTGGCACACCTCCGAGAGCAACCAGGTCGGCATCCACGAGTTTGCCGACTGGTGCACGTCGGCCAACACCGAGATGATGCTGGCTGTCAACCTTGGTTCGCGCGGCCTTGATGAAGCCCGCAACTTCCTTGAATACGTTAATCATTCCGGCGGAAGCGAGTGGAGCGACAAGCGCATCGCGAATGGCCGCAAAGAGCCATGGGACGTCAAACTCTGGTGCCTGGGTAACGAGATGGACGGCCCCTGGCAGATCGGCCACAAGACGGCTGACGAGTACGGTCGCTTGGCGCATGAGACAGCCAAGGCAATGCGCGCCTTTGACAGCTCGCTTGAGCTGGTCGTCTGCGGGTCATCGAACGCACACATGCCGACCTATCCGGAGTGGGAGGCGACTGTCCTCGATCACACCTATAACGAGGTCGACTACATCTCGCTGCACATGTACTTCGAAAACCGCGCCAAGAACACGGCCAACTATCTCGCACGCAGCATCGAACTCGACAACTACATCGGCACGGTCGCCGGCGTGATCGATTACATCAAGGCAAAGAAGCGCTCAACCAAGGACGTCTACATCTCGTTCGACGAATGGAACGTCTGGTATCACTCCAAGGAGCGCGACAAGGCAACACTTGCAGGCGCCAATGGCTGGCCGCATGCGCCTGCTTTGCTTGAGGATGACTATAACTTCGAAGATGTGCTTCAGGTTGGCTGCATCCTCAATACCTTCATCAACCGGGCCGACGTCGTAAAGATTGCCTGCCTGGCGCAGCTCATCAACGTGATCGCGCCGATCATGACGGTTCCAGGTGGCCCGGCATGGCGCCAGACGATCTACTATCCCTACTATTTTGCTTCCGTTTACGGGCGCGGGACTGCTCTGAAGTTGATGGTCGACAGCCCGACCTACAAGGTCGACGACCTCGGCGACGTGCCCTATCTCGACGTGTCGGCCGTTCATGATGCGGACAAGAAGACCGTTACCTTCTTCATCGTCAATCGTCACGGCACGGAGACGCTTGATCTCGATGCGAGCCTGCTCGAGTTTGGCGCCTTGCGGGTCATCGATGATCAGGTCGTCGTCCATAGTGACCTCACCATCACCAACACCGCTGAAAAGCCCGACAACGTCGTACCGAAGGCCGTCACCGGCTCGAGCTTCGTTGATGGCAAGCTTAGCGCCAGGATCGCTCCGCTCTCATATCGAATGATCCGCCTTCAAGCATAATCTAAATCGTGTTTCTTGATACGTATCAAACGATATGTTGACAAAACAATTGTATGATTTAACGTCAGCACACCGGTTTTGACGTGCCACTGGGAGGAAAAGATGGGAGCAAACGCTTCTGTTTTGGCACAATCACGAACTGAGAGAGACCGGCTTTTCCAGGCCGGTGCTCTCTCAGCGGATGCATGCCATTCATTGTTTGGTATCGGTTTTTCGGGTTCTGACTGCAATTCAGGAGCAGTCGGATGACCGCTAATATCGAAATCCATAATGTCACCAAGCGCTACGGCTCGATCACCGTCCTCGACGGCCTTTCCTTGTCGATCAAGGCGAACGAATTCATGGTGTTCCTTGGTCCGTCTGGTTGCGGCAAATCTACGCTTCTTCGAATGATCGCGGGCCTTGAGAGCGTGGACGAGGGCACGATCTCGATCAACGGCGAGCGTATCGATACGCTGCCCCCCGGTCAGCGCGACATCGCCATGGTATTCCAGTCCTACGCGCTCTATCCGCATATGACAGTTGCCGACAACATGGCCTTCGGGCTACGCAACATCAACGTTTCGACCGAGGTGATCTCCGCACGCATTGCCGAGGCTGCCCGGATGCTCGAAATCGGTCATCTGCTTGAGCGCAAGCCTGGCCAGTTGTCCGGCGGTCAGCGCCAGCGCGTTGCCATCGGTCGTGCGATTGTCAAGGAACCAAAAGCGTTCCTTTTTGATGAGCCCTTGTCAAACCTGGATGCTGCGCTTCGCGTTCGTACGCGCGTCGAGCTTGCGCAACTGCGCAACCGGGTAAGATCGACCATGATCTTCGTCACGCACGATCAGATCGAAGCGATGACGCTCGCCGATCGCATCGTCGTCATGAACAATCGCAAGATCGAGCAGATCGGTACGCCGATGGAGATCTATTCTCGTCCGGCTAGTCGCTTCGTCGCAACCTTCGTCGGTTCACCAACGATGAATTTCCTCAATGTTGGTCTTTCCGAAGAAAATGGCTTCGTTCGCGCCAGGCTTCAAGACGGAACCGAATTGCAGACGGCGATCCGGGCGGAGGGCGTCAAGGCAGGCGAGTATACCCTCGGCATTCGTGCCGAAGCAGTCAAGCGGGCTAACGGTGCTGCCCCGACCACAACGGGCAAGGTTGATGTGCTGGAGCGCCTAGGCGACCGCACCCTTCTCTACACTCGCCTGAGCGATGGGAGCGTCATCGTCGCCGAGGATATCGGCAACAGCCGGGTCGCTATCGGCGACGAAGTGGGGCTCAATCTCGATGGCACGCGCACGCATCTCTTCGACGATGCTGGCAAGGCCTGGCACAATGAGGAGGTTGGCCATGGCTGAGGCGACACTCTCACCTGCGAGAGATGCGACCGGTGTCGCGGCGAGAGTGAAAGTGCAAAACATCAATGCACCGCTCTGGCGAAACGCGCTTTTCGTCGCGCCATACCTCTTCTTTTTTGTGACCCTCCTTGTCGTGCCGTTGTTCTGGGGTATCTGGCTCAGCCTTCACAAGGCTGATGCCTTCGGGACCGGTCGTTTTGTTGGTCTCGGCAACTACATCAGGCTGTTTAACGACAAGATCTTCCTCCAGGCCGTTGGAAACACATTCTATTTCGTGTTTCTCACAGTCCCGACATTGGCCCTTTTGGGTTTGCTCTTGGCGCTAGCATTGAACCGCAAGACGAAGATGGCAGCAGCACTGCGCGCCGTATATTTCTCGTCATCTGTCTTGTCGGTCACGATCGTCACGCTGATCTGGCGTATCGTCTTCATCGGCAATTTCGGTCTTCTTGCCACGATTTACGGCTGGTTCGGTGTGCCAGCACCTGCCTTTCTCTCCGACCCGAACCTCGCCATGATCGGCATTGCGATCGCAACCGTCTGGTGGTGCATCGGTCTGCCCATGATGCTCTTTCTCTCAGCCCTGCAGCAGGTGCCGGCAGAAATCTATGAGGCAGCGGCACTCGACAATGCCAGCCGCTGGCGAACGCTCTGGTACATCACGCTGCCTTCGATCCGGCGGACCTTTGTGCTTGTCCTGATCATCCAGGTCGTGCTGCAATTCCAGCTCTTTGGCCAGGCGAAGCTGATGACCCTCGGCGGTCCGAACAATGTTTCCAAGCCGATCGTGCTTTACATCTACGAAGCAGCCTTCACCAAGTGGGACCTCGGTCTTGGTGCTGCCGCCTCTGAAGTTCTCTTCATACTGATCCTGATTGCTGCGATGGCGCAGTACTTCATTTCGCGCCGCAAAGGGGAAGAAGGATGACCGCTGTATCGGGTGGAAACATGGTCGGCCGCTCGACCGGCGACCGTGTGATACTTATTCTGGCCCTTGTCTGCGCGCTGGTCATGATGGCGCCAGTGCTCTGGGTGATCGGGTTGTCCCTCAAGGACAACAAGGAATTGATGGCGGACATGAACTCCGTCTTCCATGCTCCCTACACGATCAACAACTATCTCAACATTCTGGCAACCTCCTCGGTGTTCCGCTGGATCTTGAACAGCTTTGTTGTCGCTGGCGGGCTGACGATTTTCACGCTGGTCCTCGCATCACTGGCCGGCTACGGTTTCGCGCGTCTGAATTTCCCGTTCCGCAACACACTTTTCATCATCGTGCTGCTCGGTCTTGCCATCCCCGAGCAAGCGGTGCTGATTGCACGCCATCAGATCTTCAGCTGGCTGAAGTTCCACAACACCTATCACGGCCTGATCCTTCCGGGATTGTCCGCGCCGTTTGGCGTGTTCCTGATGACGCAGTATTTTCGCGCCATACCGAAGGAGCTTGACGAAGCGGCCCTCCTTGATAACGCCAGCCGTTTCAAGATCTTCTGGAAGGTCCTCCTGCCACTGACGATCCCAGCGCAAGCAACGCTCGGCATCTTCACCTTCCTCGGGGCCTGGAATGACTACTTCTGGCCGCTGATTTCGGGCACCAAGAAAGAAATGTACACGTTGACGATTGGCATTGCGTCGACCCAGACCAATTTTGCGCAATCTGAGGGCCTTGGCTTCCTGATGTCGCAGGCCGTGTTTGCTGGCGCGCCAATCCTCGTTCTCTACCTGTTTTTCCAGAAATACATCGTGACGGCAGTCTCCGGCGCCGCCGTGCGCTGACGCCCAACGTTGCGTTGCAACCTGCTCCCGGGGAGGGGGCTTCAAGCCAAGGGTCGAAGACCCATGAAGGAGGAGATGGAAATGACGCTTACCCTTAGAAAATACATGCTGGCGGCGGCTTCGGTGATCGCCATTGCCGGCGCAAGCCCGGCCTTTGCGGCGACTGAACTGACCGTCCAGCGCTTCTTCGGTGCCTGCGACGCAGATTTCGGCACCAATACCGACGTCAGCAAAGCCGTCGGCGAGTGCGGTATCATCACGTCGATGATCAACAAGTTCAACGCCGACAATCCGGATGTCCATGTAACGGTGACGACTGTCGAGTGGCCGGGTTATGATCAGTTGACCGCGCAGTTTGCTGCCGGCGACCCACCCGATATCGTCACCATCCACCAGTCGGTTCTCGCCGACTATCAATCCAAGGGCCTCCTGCTGCCGTTGGACGATGTGCTGAAATCCGTTGGGGTTGCCTCGTCAGACTTCACCGATGCCAGCCTGAATGGCGTGACCAAGGACGGCAAGATCTACGGGCTGCCGATCGACAACTGGACCATGCTCTATCACATCAACATGGACCTCTTCAAAAAGGCAGACCTCGTCAATGCGGATGGCACGCCTAAGCTGCCAACGAGCGTTGACGAACTTCTCGCACAGGCCAAGCAGTTCAAGGAGAAAACCGGCAAGCCGTACTTCGTCCAGAACCTCGCAAACGAAGTCGCGCTCTATACGCGCAATCTCTACACATACCTGTTCCAGCAGGACTCCAACTTCTTTGCCGATCCGAAGCAGGTCAAAATCAACACGCCCGAGGCCAAAAAGGTCGTCGAGATGTATAAAGCGATCTACGACAACGGTGACACCACCAAAGATCTCGACTATGCGGCCGGTATCAATGCCTTCCTCGCAGGCGAGGGCGGCGTTCACCTGAACGGCACCTGGGTTATCGGCGATTACACGGCTTCCTCCGAAAAGGCTGGCACCGCACTGAACGCCGGCGGTTATGCGGTTTACCCCTACCCACAGCTTTTCCCGGGGAAGAAGTCCCAGTATGCTGATGGCCACAGCTGGGCAGTCTCGCAAAAAGACCGTTCGGACGAGCAAACAGCTGCGATCGGCAAGTTCTTGAAGTTCTTCCATGACAACGACTTCGACTGGTCGCGCACAGGTCATCTTCCTTCGGTCAAGGCTGTGCTGGATTCGGACCAATTCAAGGCCCTGCCACATCGTGACACGATTTCCGCGATTGCCACGCTTGGCACGCCGCTTCCCTCGACCGTCCAGCGGCAGTTCGCAATCCAGGACATCATCGGCCAGGAGATGAGCGCGGCAATCACCGGTCAGAAAGAGGTTGACGCAGCCCTTGCTGACATGGAGCAACGCATCAACGAGTTGCTCGCCAACATCTAAGGCTCACACTCTCTCCCGAGCCTAGCAAGAGATGCCCGCCGCCGGTCTCGCGGCGGGCATCGTCATTTTTGACTGACTGTAGGACGTCAGCGCCGGCGTTTGCGTCCGTCGACAAACAACAACATTGCAAGCCCGACCAAGCCCGCGAAAGCGCCAATCATGGCCGTGCCAGAATAGCTGGAGACGCCGGTCCCAAACGCAAAGAGAAGGGCGCTCAAACCAGCTCCGAGAAAGATGTTGACGGAAATCAGCGCGCTCCCGAGGCCGGGTCTTTCTGCGATCAGATCCTGCAGGTAGGTTATCGGGATGCTGATCAGTGCCGCTGCACCAATACCGCTCGGCAGGGTCAGGACATACACGTGCCATGGTGCCGAAGCGACACCCAGAACCAGGAGATAGACGACGTAGATAATCGTTCCAATGGCGAGTGCAGTGACATGGTTCATGATGCGCTGGGCGCGCCCCCAGACAACGATGAAGACGACCTCCAGGAGCGCGACGATGCCGACTAAAATGCCAATATCGCCGACTGTCCCGCCAGCAGCTCCAGTAACGATCAGAGGCAGGATAGCACCATTGACATGAAGGGTGCTGCTGATCAGCGATATGGCAAGGACGCGGATGAAGACACGCGGCGACACGACTTCACCAAGCGCAGCAAGATAGGAAAGATGATGTGTCGCAGCCTTGTCAGTTCCCCTGTGGCGTGGCAGGAGCGCTGCCATCAGCCCCAGGCAGATCACGCAGGACAGGCCCGCCAGGAGGTAGGCTGGCAGCATGCTCTCCGATCTTGAGAGGAGCGCTCCGACAAACCCGGGCACCAGCACCCATGACAGTGAGATCATAGCGCGTACGCCGGAATTCACGGTCGCAACGTCCCCTCGCGCCATACTGTTGGTTGTTGCCCGCACATTGGCAAAGAGCAGGGAATTGAGTGCGTTATAGATAGGCAGGAAGACCAGCGCACTGAGAATGAACGTCGCCTGCGCAGGAAAGAAGTAGACCGCGCCATAGCCGAAGATGCCGAAGACGGCGACCGTCAGCATCAAGGACCGGTACTCTCCAAGCCGATCGGCGAGATTACCAAGCAGGATACTGACCGTGACATTGACGGCGGCCGCAGCAAATATCAGCGCCGAATAGAGACCGTTGCTAAGGCCAAGCTCGCGAATCCCGATCACCGATTGGTACGGAGACGTTGCGGCGCCTCCGAAACCGAACGCGAAGATCGCAAGCATGCTGCCCCGGATCGTCGGGTTGCGGAATACATCAGGCAGGAGACGGGTCATTTTCGAGGTCGAGGTGGCGAGTCACCCGGTGGTGGGTGCGGAGTGCTCTAGCAGGTCCGGCTGAAAGCCGAAACCTGCCAGCAAGGAGAAATCAGTCATTCCAGCGGGCAGAAAGGCGCGCCTGCGGTGCATAAGAGAAGTCGCGATCGAAAGGGAAAGCCGGTCGCGCGCGTCGCTTGCTGACCAGACCTTCGATGTCCTGGTTTACGACGCCCTGTGTCAGGGCCATCAGGTTTGGATTGGCAATCGGCGCCAAATCCGGTGAGAGATAGCCTGACTTCACGACGAGCATGCGCACTGCTTTCGGATCGAGCCCGAGGCGTACGAAATCCGCGATATTATGATACGGGCGCCGTCGCGCAGCCAGCACCACTGTAATGCCGCCGCTACGCACGACTGCCTGACGCTCGGCCGGGCTACCGGGATCATCGAGGAAAACGACCTCGGCCTCGATATGGGCCGGCGTGCTGGACGGGTCCAGCGTACCACCGACATCAAGCGTGATCCGTGCTCCTGGACCAACGCCAAAGCACGCCTCGACGGCCGGCTGGTCAGTAATGCCCGCCAAGAGCGCTCCTTCAAATCCGCGCGCGATTAGCGCGTTTAGCACATCAGCCCGATCACCAACGCCGCCTCCCGTTGGATTGTCGGCTGAATCGGCCAGAATGACAGGTGCTGTCGCGGTATCCTCGGCGATATCGAGCATTGCCTCAAGTGGACCGGTCACCGGGCCGAAAACGAAGTCCTCGCGCGCCTTCCAATAGGACAACGCAATCTCGTCGGCAGCGACGACCGCCGCGGACCTGTCCGTTGCTGTCACGACCGCACAGGCCGTTGCGCGTGGCTCATCCGCCCAGACGTAGCCGATCATGAGGTTCGCATCGAGTACGCCGTCCCGCCGGTCGAAATCCGGCAACGCATTGTAGAGGCTCTTGGCGGGTTCATCCTCGGTCGAGGTGCGTTCACCTGGCCATAGAACAGGCACGGGCGCCCAGGCGATACCCGGCCTCGTGCCCGACCGCAGCGCCTCGACAAGCATCGACCAGGCACGCACCATTGTCTCCCGTACGTCGATATGTGGCGCTGTGCGATAACCCGCGAAGATATCGAGTTGATCGACGATCTTCTGACTGACATTGCCGTGCAGGTCATAACTTGCCGCGACCACGCAATCTGATCCAACGACAGAACGGGCAGCGGAAATCCAATCTCCCTCTGCATCGTCCATGCCTTCGACATTCATGGCACCGTGCATGGCAAGGTAGAGGCCGTCGACAGGCACGACCGCCTTGAGCCGTTCAAGAAATTCTGCCTTGAAGACCTCATATGCCTTCCGCGAAACCGGACCGCCGGGTACGGCCCGCGCGTGCAAGAGCGGAAGATGCTCTACGCCATCAGCATCGAGAAAGCTGAAATAGTCTGCAGCAAGAAGGTCTTGTCCGCGCAACACGCGAAAATCCTCGACCGCCATCAGCACCGGCGAATAGGTGCTGCACTCCGTGTGGATTCCACCAACAGCAATCCGCATAACAGACCTCACAATTCAGGATTCAAGGGGACGATAGCGGCGAAGCGATGCCAGTCCTTCATCGTTCTGGGCGTCCATGCAGCCTCCGCGATCGCCGGCAGGCGCGGGAAGACGAGGCGATTGAAATAGCCGCGCGACAGGAAGTGTTCCGACCATATGCAGGCTTGAACGCCCTTCAACTTGTCCTTCAGGTCTTCCGGGAAATCACCCTCTGCTTCATACGCATAGGTGTGTGCCGGGGGCACGGTTCCAGCCCAGCTTGCGCCGGGCTCCTGGAATGCCTCTGCCTGAACCATGTCAAGGTAGTACGCCTGGCCAGGCGTCATGACGACCTCGTAGCCTTCCTTTGCGAGATCGATACCGACCTCAGGATTTTCCCAGGCCATCAGCAGCGTGTCTTGGGCAGCAACGCCGCCGCCATGCGCCACCTCATTCCAGCCTGCCAACTTGCGGCCACGTGCCGTCAGCATCGCCTTGACGCGCTTCAGAAAATAGGACTGCAGGGCAAATGTGCCCGAGATGCCTTCCTGCTCCATCAGCTTTTTTGCAAGTGGAGATGCCAGCCAGGACCCGTTGGCCACCTCGTCTCCGCCGATGTGGAGGTAACGGGAGGGAAACAGCTCGACCATCTCATCGAGTACGTTCTCAAGGAATTCGTAGGTGAGCGGCACGCCGGGATTAAGCGCGTTGTTGGGATATCCTTGAACCGAATGGTAGCTCTCGGGCGCCTCCTGACCGTCTGTCAGGTCTGGCAACGCGGTCAGCGTCGCGGTGCTGTGGCCCGGTATGTCGATCTCGGGGATGATCTCAACGTTCAGCGCCATGGCGTGAGCCACAATATCGCGCACGTCGACTTGCGAATAGAAGCCACCGACAGGCTCAGCCCCGTTGCCCAGCTGTGGCAGAAGGGGTTCGTCAGGACCACGCAAGACGCCAGTCGTTGTCAGCTCCGGATAGGCCTTGATCTCAAGGCGCCACGCTTCGTCGTCGGTCAGATGCCAATGGAAGATATTGAGCTTCAACCACGCCAGTATGTCGATCAGGCGCTTGACGTCGGCTACGGGATAGAACTGCCGAGACACATCAAGATGGCATCCGCGCCAACCGTATCGGGGTCTGTCCGATATGGTGCCTGAGATCGGAAAACGGAACGTTTGCGGTTGACTGCGGGCACCATGCAGAAGCTGCGCCAGCGACGTCAGCCCATATTGACGCCCAGCAGCATCGGAAAACGACAGCGTAATTTGCGAGGACGAGAAATCAAGCTTGTAGCCTTCACCGGCGATCGCCGTATCCAACGCAAACCGCAATTCGCGGCCCTGTGGGGAGGCGGCAAGGCTGAAGGGCGCGTGTGCGCTCTCATAGAGACGACGGCTAAGTTGAAGCACGGTCGAGACGGCGCGCAGGTCATCCTGCGAGGAACCGTCCGCTGGATAAAGAACAACGGGAAAGCCGTCGCCCGGCGTTGCGTCAATCGCCGCTGGCCAGGGCTGCAGCGAAAAAGGCAAGGTGAGCTTACCTTCCGGCAGGAGCACCGGTGGCGGCTCGTTGACGCGACCCTCAAGAAGCAGATCGGACACCGCAACCGCCACATGCTTCCCATCCGAAAGCGTGATATAGGCCGACTTGGCCCCATCTGTGCAATGGCGCGCGGGCCTGTGAAGACCGCTCACTGTAAACGACCAACTTTTGCCGGGGTCAAGCGAAAGGCCGGCCGGTGGTGCGAACTCGTGGAAATTGGCATTGCGGCGCAGGAAGGTCGCATTATCGCAGGCCTTTGCATCGATCACGCGCGTCAACGACGTATAAACCAGCTTGAAGCCAGACAGCGCGACGTCCGAAAGATTGAACAGGGAAAAAGTGAAGCGGCCATTCGGACCACCGTCCGGCTGCCACGTGCTCTCCAGGCGGTAGGACGCCATGTCCATATCGGTTCCTCTCATATGATGTATTTCAGTAGTGCTCGGATTGGGAGAATGTGCGGGCAAGCTCCGCCTGACCGGCGGTCAAGCCACAATCCACCGGCAGGCAGACACCGGTGATAGCGGCAGCCTGCGACCCGGCCAGAAACGAAACCGCATTGGCAACGTCGGCTGGATCGACGACGCGCTGGAGCGGATACCAGCGCCGCGCTTCCTCAAATACGTTCGGATTGGCCGCCGCACGCGCCTCCCATGCTTGTGTCCGCACCGTACCTGGCGCGACAGCGTTTGAGCGGATGCCGAACTTGCCATACTCAACAGCAATCAATTTGGTCAGATGCAAAAGCCCTGCCTTGGCGGCACTATAGGCAGGGTGGCCGAAGACGTTCATGCCGTTGACAGAGGCTATGTTGATCACAGAACCCTTCGACGCCTTGAGCTGATCCTCTACCGCCCGGAAGCAGAGGAACGCAGCTTCCAGGTTAAGAGCGTTGTCCATCCGCCAGATCTCCGCGGTCGTATCATGCAGGCTGACGGCGCGCGCAGCCCCCGCATTGTTAACGAGCGTTCGGACCAAGCCGAGCGTGGCCGCCCGCTTGGCCATTTCACCAACGCTTGCCTCATTGGTCACGTCGCAGCTTTGCGCGACAAAACGCTCGGCCGGACCGAGAGCGCGTGCGGCCTTCTCACCCGCGGCAACGTCAATATCGACCATCAGGATGACGTCGTGATCGACCGCGAGCCGGGCCGCAATGGCTCGGCCGATATCACCCGCAGCGCCAGTTACGATCGCTATCGCCTTTGTCATTCTGCATCCCTTCCTGCCATGGATTCTTCAGTCTCCGAGCAGCTGTCTGTCGTCACCATCGCGGTGGGCAACGAGCTGTTGCTTTATGCGGCGCAGCGACACGGCTGCCTTTGGTTGGATCGCGTAGGCAACGAGGCTCGCGAGAATGTCGACAACAGCGAGATAGGCGATGCGCGTCGAGGTCGGCCGAAAGATATTGCTTCCTTCCTGAAGGTCGATGGGCACGACAATTTCCGCCACTTGCGCAACAGGGCTATCGCTCTGGGTTAGTGCGATCGTCGTCACCCGTGCCTCACGCGCCAACGTAAACGCGCGCACAAGTTCCGCATTCCGACCCGTAAAGGACGAGCCAATCAAGACGTCCGTTGACTTGGCAGCGGCCGCCAGCATCAACTGCATGCCATGATCTGAGCTCGCCGTTACATGCAGACCGAAACGAAAGAGGCGGTTCTGCATTTCGTTTGCGATCATTGACGAGTTACCACCAGAGCCGAAGGCATATATCATGTCGGCGCGCGACAGCCGCTCGGCAGCGAGCTCTATTGCCGCGAGGTCAAGCGATCGATGAAGCAAAAAAAGAGCGTTCTGCGCCTTGGTGATGATGTCTTGCGCGACATCCCCCGGATTGGTGCTTTTGGGCTCCGGCTTGAGGTAACGCATCCCGACATAGGCTGTGCGCGCGAGCTGAACCTTGAAGTCAGAAAAGCTCTCGCAGCCAAGCCGCCGACAGAAGCGCGTTACGGTTGGGGGCGACACATCGGCCTTCTCGGCAAGCTCGATGATCGAGGCGTTCACCGCAAATTCGAAGTCGTTGAGGAGAATGTCCGCGATACGATTTTCCGAGGGCGAAAGCCGGGCCTTCTCTTCCTGCAATGTGGAAAAAATATCCATCCCGGCCTCCTCGGCAGCTCTCTTATTCAGCCTTGGGCTTATATGCGACGCAGTCGATCTCGACCTTGCAATCGACCATCATCGACGATTGTACGCAGGCCCGCGCCGGAGGGTGTTCGCCGAAATATTGCTGATAGATCGCATTGAATGTCCAGAAGTCCCGAGGATCATCGAGCCACACGCCGCAGCGCACGACATGTTCAACGCCATAGCCAGCCTCTTTTAAAATCGCCAGCACGTTCTCGATCGTCTTGTGGGTCTGGGCAACGATATTGCCGTCGATGATCTCGCCATTTTCCATGGCAACCTGACCAGAGACATAGAGCCAGCCGTCGGCTTCGACGGCACGCGCAAAGGGTAGGGGCTTGCCGCCAGCGCCCTTTTGAACCGTGCCATAGCGTTTGATGGACATCGACCGATCCTTGCAAATTATTTTCGTATTAAGTTGACAAGTGACCATAGAAAGCAGAATTTGGCCAGTGAAAAACGCTATTCATGAAAAGAATTTCAATCCGGGGGAGATAATGCGCGATCCTTTTAAAAACCCATTTCCGGCGTCCGACATTGCGCGGCACTCGATCTGGGAGATGCTCGTCCCCCGTGACATCGACGCCTTCCTAGGGACTGACTGGTCGATGGTGGAGCATGATTTCGTCGAGGAAGGCTTCATCGGCATCGACGGGCGCAAGCAGGTAAGCCCCGACAAGTGGCGTCTGGCCTTTCCAACGCTATCCGCTTACCGCGACGAGTGGCTGCGCCAGGCGAAGGACTTTGCAACCCAGTCCTTCTCAGAGGACACTCGCACCGCAATCTTCACCACAACGACGCTCGAGGACATCGAGATCGAAGGCGACGTGGCGCTGGTGCGCAAAAAGTTCGACGGCGGAATCATGAAGGCCGACGGCACGCGCGATGTGATGCAGTGGCAGACACTGTACTATTGCCGCCTGCATGAAGGTCGCTGGAAGATATCCGGCTTTACCGGCTATCTGCCGAACCCGATGGGCTGACCAACATAAAGGCCGAACCCTTGCGCATTTTCACGGCGGCGCTCGCGACCGAGACCAACACCTTTTCCCCCATCTGCGTCGATCGGCGCGCGTTTGAAGCATCCCTCTACGCGCCCCCCGGTCAGCACCCGGAAACCCCGACATTGTGCTCGGCGCCCATTACGGTGGGACGCCGCGTCTGCGCAAAGAAGGGGTGGGAGCTGATCGAGGGGACCGCCGCCTGGGCTGACCCGGCCGGATTGGTAAACCGCTCGACCTACGAAGGGCTGCGCGACGAGGTGCTGGACCAGCTCAGGGCTGCGATGCCAGTCGACGCAGTTATACTCGGGCTGCACGGCGCCATGGTTGCCGCCGGCTACGAAGACACCGAGGGCGACATTTTGGCGCGTGTGCGCGAGATCGTCGGGCCGGATATTCTCGTCTGTGCCGAACTTGATCCGCACAGCCACCTGACCGCCAAACGGCTCGCAGCCGCAGATTTCTTTGTTTACTTCAAGGAGTTTCCGCACACCGACTTCGTCGATCGGGCAGAAGACCTCTGGCGCATCGCTGTCGAGACCCTGGAAGGGCGCCTTAACCCGGTCATGTCCGTATTCGACTGCCGGATGATAGACGTCTATCCCACCTCACGCGATCCAATGCGCTCCTTTGTCGACAGGATCATGCGACTGGAAAAGGAAGACGCGGACATCCTTTCAATCTCGGTCATCCATGGCTTCATGGCAGGCGACGTACCGGAAATGGGTACCAAGATGCTTGTCGTCACCAACGGCAAGCCAGAGAAGGGCGAGGCCTTGGCGCGAGAACTCGGCCTTGAGCTATTTTCCAAGCGCGGCACCTTCATCATGCCGCAGATTGACGAAATCGAGGCCGTGACACGGGCAAAGGCTGCGACTTCCTGGCCCGTTGTCATCGCCGACGTGTGGGACAATCCCGGCGGCGGCACTGCGGGCGACGCAACGGTTCTCCTTCAGGAGCTTCTCGAACGTGGCGTAACAGATGCAGCAATCGGTACAATCTGGGATCCGATGGCCGTACAGATCTGCATGGCTGCGGGGGAGGGCGCTGAGATCCCGTTGCGGTTCGGCGCAAAGTCTGCACCTGGCACCGGCAACCCGGTCGACGGTGTCGTCAAGGTCGTAAAGCTCGTCGAAAATGCGGAGATGAAGTTTGGCGAGAGCTTTGCACCATTCGGGGACGCCGTACACATCACGCTTGATGGCATTGATATCATCCTGAATTCGACACGTGCACAGAGCTTTGACCCAAGTCTCTTCTCAGTCATGGGGATCGACCCATTGTCGAAGAAGATCCTCGTCATCAAATCCACCAACCATTTTTACGCGTCATTCTCGAAAATTGCAGCGGAGATCATTTACTGCTCGGCCGGAACGCCCTATCCCAACAATCCGGCCAAGACAGCATACCGTCGAGCGCCGAAGAACATCTGGCCGATGGTCGCTGACCCCTACGGCCTTTAGCGGAGAGCTGTCCATGCAGGAAAACCAGTTCGCGGTCGTGGCCAAGCGGGGCGACAGGGTCTGTGACCTCTCGACGCCGAGGCCGATCATCGACGAAGACCGGCTGGCTGCAAACATTGCCAGGTGTCAGGCTTACATGGATGAACATGGCCTGAACTTCCGGCCACACATCAAGACGCACAAGATCCCAGCGCTCGCCGCCGAGCAGGTGGCAGCCGGGGCAAAAGGCATCAATTGCCAGAAGATCAGCGAGGCCGAGGTCTTTGCCGCAGCCGGCTTCCAGGACATCCTGATCACCTTCAACATCCTTGGCGCGCAAAAGCTCGAGCGACTGGCCGCACTCAACGACCGGATCTCGGATCTCAAAGTCGTTGCCGACAGCATCGTGACAGTCGACGGCCTCTCGGAATACTTCGCGCTTCGCCGCCCCTTGGCAGTTCTGGTCGAATGCGACACTGGTGGGGGGCGCTGCGGTGTCCAGACGCCCGAGGAGGCAAAGGCGCTTGCCCAGCGGATTCAGGCGGCTCCCGGTCTTTCCTTCGCCGGATTGCTGAACTATCCGAAGCCCGCAGCCGCCGAGGCCGTGCAGGCATTCCTCGTAAATACGTTGGGACTGCTTGAGCAAGAGAGTATCGCGTGCCCAATCGTCAGTAACGGCGGCACGCCAAGCCTCTTTGACGCACATCTCGTTACCGCGGCGACCGAGCATCGCGCCGGCACCTACATTTACAACGATCGGTCCATGGTGCGTGCCGGCCACTGCGATGAGGCGGACTGTGCCATGCATGTCCTGGCGACGGTCGTGTCGCGTCCGACCGCTGATCGCGCTGTCATCGACGCAGGCTCAAAAGCGCTTACCTCCGATCTTCTAGGCTTTGCAGACTTCGGGACTGTTGTTGGCTACCCCGACGCTGTCATCACCGGCCTTTCGGAAGAACACGGCGTCATCGACCTGTCGAAATGTGGTGACCATCGCCCGCAGATCGGCGACAAAGTCCGCATTATCCCCAACCACACCTGCGTCGTCTCCAATCTCTTCGACACCATGGTGTTTCATCGTGATGGGGTGGTGACGCGCGTCGAAAATGTAGCCGCCCGGGGACTGGTCTGGTAGGGCGGCAAACAACGCTGACGCCTCCACGACGGTTGCCTTTGCCCTGATTTGAACCTTGCCTCCTCAGGCATCGGCATCTCGGGAAGTCGCCTTCTAGCTCTTACGACCTTTCAATCTGGCGGCGAAAGCCAGGATGTGCGATACTCGCGCTGGACGACCGTCGATCTCTGAGGCGGGCGCGTCCAAGCGCGTGTTTTATCGCCAGCCACCGCTCTTAGGTGGCGCGAAAACCATCGCCACCCTAGGGCGAACTATTCGAAGCAGCATAAACTTCCATCCAGCCCACTCCGGCGGGCATGCCACGTGATTCCATGGATTTTTTCCGGAGGGGGCCGCCTCTGGCATTGAGGGGCCGATCAAAATCCAGGGTGATTGAACGGAGGGTACACGCCATGAACAGCATGAGAAATCTCTGCTTTGGTCTATTGGCTTCCGCATTGACATCCGCGCTCCCCATGCAGGCAACCGCCCAGCAGCCACAACCAAAGCCCAACATCCTTGTGATCATGGGCGATGACGTCGGCTGGTTCAACCTCGGGGCCTATCATCGAGGAATAATGTCTGGGAAAACGCCCAACCTCGACAAGCTGGCGTCCGAGGGCATGATGTTCACCGACTACTACGCGGAGGCAAGTTGTACTGCGGGCCGGGCAAGCTTCATCACGGGAGAAATTCCATTGCGCACCGGCCTAACGACCGTTGGTCAGGCTGGAGCTGATGTCGGCATGCCCGACAAGGCCATTACCATCGCCGCAGCGCTAAAGAACGAGGGCTATGCCACTGGCCAGTTCGGCAAGAACCATCTTGGTGATTTGAACAAGTATCTGCCGACACTGCACGGCTTCGATGAGTTCTTTGGTTACCTCTATCACCTCGATGCCATGTCGGACCCCTATTGGTATTCGTTCCCGAATGACCAATCTTACCGAGACAAAGTGGGACCGCGGAATTTGGTCCACAGCTTTGCAACGGACACAGACGACACGAATGAGCAGCCGCGTTGGGGCAAGATCGGCAAGCAACGGATCATCGATGAAGGTCCACTGGCACCTTACCCCGACATGTCCAATGTGCCGAACATGCATGACGTCATGCCCAAGGCCAAGTACGACATGGGCACGTTTGACGAGGTGCTCGTCAAGGCATCGTGCGACTTCATGGATAAGGCCAAAACAGATAATAAGCCGTTTTTCGTCTGGCATAACACGACACGCATGCACGTCTGGACGTTCCTGTCACCCAAGTATCAGGCCCTGATGAACAGCGACACGAACTACGGGCTGGAGGAAGCTGGAGTGGCACAGTTGGATGACAGTGTCGGATCCCTCCTGAAATGCGTGGAAGATGCGGGCGAGACCGGGAACACCATCGTCATCTTCACGACCGACAACGGGGCGGAAGTGTTCACTTGGCCCGACGGTGGTATGACACCGTTCAAGGGCACCAAAGGTACTGTAATGGAAGGCGGCTTCCGTGCACCCGCCATCATTCGCTGGCCAGGCAAGGTCAAGCCGGGCACAGTCGAAAATGGCATATTCTCGGCTCTGGACTGGTTCCCGACGCTCGTAGCAGCAGCTGGCAACACGGAGATCACTGACCAATTGCTCAATGGTGTGAAATGGGGCGACAGAACCTACAAGAACCACCTTGATGGCTACAATCAGATGGATCTCTTGCTCGGAAAATCGCCGTCCGCGCGGCATGAATTCTTCTACTTTGCCGGCCCTGCTCTAGGCGCAATCAGGATCGACAACTTCAAATTCCAGTTCTTCCAACAGCCTCAGGGCTGGCCCGGCGGAAAGGTAACGACGGACATGCCCACCATGGTCAATATCCGGCAGGATCCATTCGAGCGGACACCCTCGATTGGTCAACAGAGCCTCAATGATCTGGGTGGGGGTTACATGAATGACTTCTTTGCACGTGAGTTTTGGCGCTTCGTCAGCGTCCAGCAGGAAGTGGGGAAACTGGCACTCACCGCAGTCGACTACCCGCCGATGCAAGACCCGGCATCCTTCAATCTGGATGCAGTCAAGCGGCAGATCGATGCGGCCATCAAAAACAAGCCTGGCAACTAACAGCCAGCGCTGATGTCGGGGGCTACCGAGGAGTACGCGCCTCTTTCTTTAGGAAGCCACCATTTGCATAGAGCCAATGCCGTCTACCAGGACGGCATTGGCCAACCCGGAGCTCTTATCTTCAATGCAATTATGAGCGCAGCATGGCTTCGAAGCCCCGCTCCATGCGCCTTCCTTTGGCGTATCCCCCTTGACCTTAGCTAATTGAAAAGCATCTTATTTTACGCGCGCATTGGGCACGCGGGAGGTCATGTCGATGAGAATCTCAGTGGTATTGGGAGTAGCGGCAAGTCTGTTGGCAATCTCGGCGGCCGAGCCGCCGGCGCAATGGCAGACCTATCACGGCGTTCGGATGGATTCCAGTCAGGTACTACTGGCGCGGTACGACAGGGCATATCGCTATTGCTTGCCCGAAGCCAATTATCGGGGTTCGCCCTATCCTGCCCACCCCTGGCACGTCACGGCACTTCGCAGCTGCTTGTATCGATTGGGGATAGTGGATAGGGGCGCATACTCATACCCCGCCAACAGGCTCTTTTATCCTCTTTACTGAGGAGCTGGCCTGACTGCGTCGACCAGTCAGGCTGCCGCCGTCGGGTCGAGCAGGTTCATATCGATATCCGTCAGTTCCACCCGCCGTTCGAAAGCGATGCCTGCCTCGTCGAACAGGTGGCAGTCAGTAACGTTGATCCCGGCCACCAACGGTTGTTCCGGACGAACGCCGGCACTTCCTGGCAGGGTCGCGCAGAAATTCTCACCTTCGCCATCAAGCGATGCGTAGGCAACCGTTTGCGCGCCAAGGCGCTCGATGACGCTCGGCGTAACGGTGAACGTGATATCGCTCGAACCAATATGGATATGCTCGGGGCGCACTCCGAGTGTGAGCGGCTTGCCAACAGCATCCGGACGTGGCGCAACCGGAATAACGGCCTTCTGCCCTCTGTAGTCAATCTCGACGCCGGCATCACTGACACCGGTGCACCTGACAGGCAGGAAGTTCATCTTGGGATTACCGATGAAGCCGGCGACGAAAATGTTCGCAGGCTTGTGATAGAGCTCGAGGGGAGCACCGGTCTGCGCGATCTCGCCCGCATTGAGCACGACGATCCTGTCGGCCATTGTCATGGCCTCGATCTGGTCGTGCGTGACATAGATCATCGTCGCTTTCAGCTGCCGATGAAGCTTGGCAAGTTCGATGCGCATGTCGGCGCGCAATGCCGCGTCAAGGTTTGAGAGTGGCTCGTCGAACAGGAAGATCTTGGGCTCCCGCACGATCGCGCGGCCAATCGCCACGCGCTGACGTTGGCCACCCGAAAGCATGCCGGGCTTCTGTTGCAGGCGCTGATCCAGGTGAAGAATGCGCGCGGCATGCTCCACCTTGGCCTTCAGCTTCTGTTCTTCCATCTTTTCCACACGCAGCGGGAAGGCGATGTTTTCGAACACCGACATGTGCGGATAGAGCGCATAGGACTGGAACACCATTGCAATGCCGCGCTTGACCGGAGGCAGATCGTTGACCCTGAGACCATCGATGACGATGTCGCCTGAAGTCGTGGCATCGAGACCGGCTATCATGCGCAACAGCGTGGACTTGCCACAGCCAGATGGACCAACAAAGACCACGAACTCACCGTTCCTGACCTCAAGTTGAACACCCTTGAGCACTTCGAAGTCGCCGTAAGACTTCTGAACCTTGTTGAGAAGAAGCTGTCCCAAAACCTGTCTCCGGTCGCCACCACTGCGGCACTGCATGCGATAGTAGAAGGGATCGCGGTTGTTGCGCCCGCGATCCCCACAAAGGCTTACTTGAACGCTTCGATCTCGCCGGCAGCCTTCTTGAGGGCATCAGCCGGTTCGGCCTTGCCTGTCACGACGGACTGGACCATTTCGATAATCGAGTTCTGGAAACCCTTGTAGTCGGTGAAGAGCGGCTCGGGACCGCCGAAAGCGATACCGTCGATGAACGGCTTCCACGAAGGATCGGCCTTGACGAACTCGTCAACCTTTGGCGACGGACGCAAAGGCGTCAGGCCCGCGCCACCCTGGAGCTCGTACTCACCCTGTGGACCTGGCGAGGTGATGAACTTTGCGAATTCGATCGCCTTGTCCTCGACGCCAGTTCCCTTGAACACGGCCAGGCTGTCGGTGATCAGCAGAGTGCCTTCACCCTTTGCCGAAGGACCGAGCGGCAGCGCCGCGACACCCCAATTGATCTTGGTGTCCTTAAGACGGGCGGCGGCACCCGAACCTGCCTGGATCATGCCAACCTTGCCGTCAAGGAAGATCGCACGAATTTCGTTCTGTTCGTAGGCGGTTGCGCCTTCGACGGAGTAAGGCGTGATGTCCTTATAGGCCTGAAGTGCCGCAAGGACTTCGGGGCTGTCGATAACAATCTTGTCGCCGTCGATAACCTTGCCGTTGTTGGTGTAAACCCAATGCATGAACTGGTGCATCGTATTGTCGAAGGTCTTGGCCGGGAGGCCGTAGCCTGCAATGCCGGTCTTTTCCTTGATTGCCTTGGCGGCGGCAATTTCTTCAGCCCAGGTCTTTGGCGGGGTTTCCGGGTCGAGACCAGCCTGCTTGAAGAGATCCTTGTTCCAGTAGAGAGCCTTGGTCGAGAAGGCGACCGGCACGCCCCACTGGGTGTCGTTGAAGGTCACCGTATCCACGATGTTCGGATAATAGCTCTTCTTTTCGTCCTCGGTCATCGGCACCGGAACGATGAGCTCGTTCTGGGCAAATTCCTTCAACGTGCGCGAACCCACATAGGCCATGCCAACAGGCGTGCCGGCAGCAGCAAGTGTGGTGGCCTTGTCTTGGCACTGTTCCCAGCCGACGACTTCGGGTGTCACCTTCCAACCTGGGTTCTTGCCTTCCCATTCCTTGATATACTTCTCGTGGATCGGATCGATCTTGTCGCCGCAATAGATCCAGCTGATTTCCTGGTCAGCGGCGTGTGCTGTCATGGCGCCGAGCGCGGTCGAGCCGAGCAGCGCAAGGGCCATCAGCCCCGTCTTGAATTGAATCGTCACGTAGTTGCTCCCGTTTTTCTCTGGTGGTTGACTTACTGTTTCACCGCGCCAGCAGTCAGCCCGCTGACGAGATACCGTTGAAGGAAGAAAATCACGATCATGGCCGGCGCAATGCCGACGAAACTTGCAGCCATCAGCTCATTCCAGACCACTTCCTGGCGGCCGAAGTAGGCAAAAAGCCCAACCGGCAGCGGCGCATATTCGGTCTTGGAATTGAAGGTGAGAGCGAAAATGAACTGCTGGGCATACGAGCCGATGAAGGTAGTGATCGCAACCACCATAATCCCGGGCATGGCAATCGGCAGGATGACGCGGCGAAGCGTATAGAAATGGCTTGCCCCATCGACGAAGGCAGCCTCGTCCAATTCACGCGGAATGCGCATCATGTAGGTTCTGAGCAGCCAGATCGCCGACGGGATCAGGAAGGCAACGCCTGGTACCATGATTGCAAAGTAGGTATTCAGCAGGCCGAGCGACCGCATCAGACGGAAAAGCGGAATAAGCAGCACCGCCCCCGAAAACATGTTGACCGCCAGGAAGGCACCTAGCAACAATCCTGCACCTTTGAACTCGAACCGAGCGAACGCATAAGCGGCGGGTATGACAAGTACCAGGACCACGGCCGTCACGACCGTCGAGATAAAGAACGAATTGAAGATGTAGCGCGCAAAGCCCGGCACGCTGATCCACATGGTCCGGTACGCCTCGAAAGAACCGTTTTCGGGAATGAACCGATAAGGCGAGGAGAAGAGCTGGCTGAGCGGCTTGAGCGAGACCAGGAAGCCCTCGACGAACGGCGCCAGTACAAAGGTCAGGAACACCAGTATCCCGGCATAGATGCCAACGATCTCATACCATTTATAGCGATTGATCAGCTGTGGGGGTTGTTTCATCGCTTGCCTCCAGAAGCCACGCGGCTGGTCAGACGGAAGTAGCAGACGCAGAAGATCGACAGGAAGATGCAGATCAACACGGCACGCGCAGCACCCTCGCCATATTTGTTCGAGCCTATCGCGGTGCGGTAGGTATCAATGATCATCGTCGTCGTTTCACCGCTCGGGCCGCCGCGCGTCAGGATCCAGATGATATCGAACGAGTTGAATGTCGCGATCAGTGAAAGCATCGACATCGTGATCATCGAAGGGACGATCAACGGCAAGGTGATGCGTCGAAAGCGATAGAAGCGTCCGGCCCCATCGGTCCAGGCAGCCTCGTATAGGTCCTGTGGGATAGCCTGCATGGCCGCGAGCATATAGAGCGTCACCAGCGGAACACCGATCCAGACGTCTGTGATGATCGTCGCCCAGAACGCCGTTGACCCCTGAGCAAGAAAAGCAACCGGCGCGTCCACGAAGCCAAAGCGCTGAAGCATGCCGGAAATCATCCCGAACTGGCCGTTGTACATCCAGCCCCACATGAAAATTCCAATAGCCATCGGGACGATCCAAGGCGGCATCGTCAGCACCCGGAAGAGTGCTCGCCCGGGAACCGCAGAGTTCAGCATCGTCGCGCCGAAGACGCCGATGATCATCTTTATGGAGACGGAGAAGAACGTCCACACAAAGGTGCGGATGATGACTTCGGCGAAGGTCTCGTTGAATATCTTCTGGTAGTTCGCCCAGCCAACCCAGTTCGTCACCCTCTTCAGCGACGCGTCGGTGAAGGACAGGATGAACGTGTCGACCAGCGGATAGGCAACGATCACTGCGACGTAGAGGACTGCCGGAAGGAGAAGGATCCAGGCGAAGATGACTGCGTTGCGTTGGACGCCCATCTTGCCGTCCTCCTCAAGCCGCTCTTGCGTGTAGCGCCTCGTCGAACCTGTCCCACACCGGGCGCAGGTCGACGACCGCCTTCTTCATCCGCGCTTCGTCCATGGACAGCGCAAGGATACCGGCCTCAAGTGCATTGAGCGTCGAGACAGGAAGCTCGGTCCCGGTACGCACGCTTTCGAGAAGATCCGCGGCCATCTGTTCGTCAGCACCATAGTGCTGGGACAGTTCGGTCGCGACGTACTTGTTCTCGACCACCTTCTTGCCGGTCAACTGCTCATGCACATCAAGATAACCGCGCACGAAGTCGCCTTCAGCCATCCCGCGCGAGCCCATGATGGCAAAGCGGCGGAACTGATCGGGGACGTTGAGGTTGGTATGGAAGTTCATGCCGACGCCGTTCGCATACTCGACGATCGCGACCTGGTAGTCGATGATGTCAGCGTCGCTGTCGAAAACCTTGTCGGAGCCCATCCAGCCACTCGGCTTGCGATGGAACAATTCGAGATCATTGATGCCTTCGCGCGCCGGATCGTTCACCGGCGTAAAGCTCTTGCGGCCGCCGAAACTCGCAACGCGTTCGGGACGCGCGCCGACGACGCCATTGTAGAGGTCGAGGTCGTGGCAGCACTTCTCGAGCATGAAACTGCCGGAATAGCGCTCGTAGCGGCGCCAGTCGCGCATGAAGAAGGCACCATGATAAGGCTCAATGTGCTCGGAGGCTTCGATCGAAACGATCTGGCCAAGCTTTCCCGCCGCCTGAATGGCACGCAGGTCCTTGTAGAGAGAGGAGTAGCGCAGCACGAGGCCAACCATGAGACGTTCGTGTCCGAACTTCGCCATCAGTCGCGCCAGCTCGATGCTCTCGCCAATGGTCGTGACAATCGGCTTCTCGCAGAAAACCTTCAGTCCGCTTTCAAGACCGAGGCGGATGTGGTCGAGATGCATGTGGTTCGGAGAACCGATCATCAGCAGGTCGAGCTTTTCATTAGCGATCAGCTCTTCGGGGGAGGCATATGCGGTACCGGCGGATATGCCTTTCTCCAAAAGGCCAGGAAGGCCCGCAGGATCGGGATCGACATAACCGACGATCTCGAAGCTCTCATCGACAGACTTAAAGACGTAGCCAAGGTAGCCGAGCCGGAAACCGAGCCCGATAATTCCCACTTTCATGCTATTCTCGTTCCCACTTACGTAATTTATTTTCGTCAAGTTGAGACAAAAATTCGAACCCGTCAACATGAATCCCGAAAAAAGTTGGAACTATGAAATTGATTTTCATGTTCCGCAGTTTTTGGGAAAGTCCTAGGTGATATTTGTTATGCGAGTGGCGGCCCCGGTGCGCGTCCAACAACCCAGAAGTTTCGCTATCCATTATGACGAACGTACTGCGGTGAAAATTCGCCTTTCGCAAGCGCCGCTACTGCTCGAAGATCAGCGGTTTCGTCGCTTCCCTTCAAGCAGGTCGAGGACCGAGTTCGCCGCATCGAGAACATTCGTACCCGGGCCGAACACGGCTGCGACGCCGTGTTCCATGAGGTACTCGTAGTCTTGCCGGGGAATGACGCCTCCAACGACGACAATCACGTCTTCTGCGCCCAGCGCCTTTAGCTCGTCCACGAGTTGGGGGGCTAGCGTCTTGTGCCCGGCAGCCAGTGAAGACATGCCAACGACATGCACCTTGCTGGCGACAGCAAGGCCCGCCGCTTCTTTTGGAGTTTGGAAGAGCGGTCCGGCAAGGACATCGAATCCGATGTCGCCAAACGCGGAGGCGATCACCTTTGCGCCACGGTCGTGGCCATCTTGACCGAGCTTGGCGACCATCACCTTTGGCCTGTGGCCGAGGATCTTGCCAACATCTGTCATCCGGTTCTTCAACACGGCAAGTTCCGGCTCATCGCGGTAGGCGTGACCATAAACATCCTTGATGACCTCGGGTTCGGCCGCGTGGTCACCGAAGGCGCGGCGCATGGCATCTGACATCTCGCCAACTGTCGCGCGTGCGCGCGCAGCCTCGATGGCTGCTCCAAGAAGGTTTCCCTTACCGCTGCTGGCGACTGCGGCAAGCGCTTCTAGCGCCGCTTGCACGGCAGTACTGTCACGTCGGCGCTTTGTCTCCTCGATCCGCTTGATCTGAGCGCTACGCACTGCGGCATTGTCGATCGCCAGGATCTCGATCTCTTCCTCGGTTTCGAGCCGATACTTGTTTACTCCGACGATCACATCGTCGCCCTTGTCGACCGCCGCCTGGCGTCTCGTAGCCGCTTCTTCGATAAGCCGCTTTGGCAGCCCCTCATTGACGGCCTTTGTCATGCCACCGAGTGCCTCGACCTTCTCGATCAGCGCCCATGCATTGTCAGCAAGTTCCTTTGTCAAACTCTCCACATAGTAAGAGCCTGCAAGCGGATCGACGACTTTCGTGACACCGGTTTCATGCTGCAGGATCAATTGTGTGTTGCGGGCTATGCGGGCCGAAAACTCGGTGGGCAAGGCGATCGCTTCGTCGAAGGAGTTCGTGTGAAGCGATTGTGTACCGCCCAGCACTGCCGACATCGCCTCGAAGGCTGTCCGGACGATGTTGTTGTAGGGATCCTGTTCCTGCAGCGACACGCCCGAGGTCTGGCAATGTGTACGCAGCATCAATGATGACGCCTTCTTGGGCTGAAACTCTTCCATGATACGCGTCCATAAGAAACGTGCTGCCCGCAGCTTGGCGGCCTCCATGAAGAAATTCATTCCTATCGCGAAAAAGAAGGAGAGGCGACCGGCGAAGTCGTCGACATCAAGGCCCTTGGCGAGTGCAGCCCGCACATATTCGCGCCCGTCTGCGAGTGTGAAGGCAAGCTCCTGCACCAGGGTCGCACCCGCCTCCTGCATATGATAGCCCGAGATCGAAATCGAGTTGAACCTCGGCATTTCCCTCGCCGTATATTCGATGATATCCGCAACAATCCGCATCGAGGGCTCGGGGGGATAGATGTAGGTATTGCGAACCATGAACTCCTTGAGAATGTCATTCTGTATGGTTCCGGAAAGGTGGGCACGGGGAACTCCCTGTTCCTCACCGGCCACAATAAAACTTGCCAGAACGGGAATGACTGCGCCGTTCATCGTCATCGAGACCGAGACCTTCTCGAGCGGAATTCCGTCGAACAGGATCTTCATGTCCTCGACGCTGTCGATTGCGACACCTGCTTTGCCAACGTCCCCGACGACGCGCGGATGATCACTGTCATAACCACGGTGCGTCGCAAGATCGAAAGCAACCGAGACACCCTGTTGACCGGCTGCAAGTGCCTTGCGGTAGAAGGCGTTTGAAGCTTCAGCAGTGGAGAAACCGGCATACTGGCGAATTGTCCAGGGGCGCCCAGCATACATTGTCGCGCGCGGGCCGCGGGTAAAGGGTGCAAAGCCGGGAAGCGAACCCAGGTGCTCGGCACCTGCTATATCAGCCTCCGTATAGAGCGGCTTGACGTCGATACCCTCGGGCGTGTTCCAGACAAGCGCATCGGGCGCAGCGCGCAGCTCTTTTTCAGCGAGTGCCTGCCAGTCACCAAGCGTCTTCTTCGTCATTTCATCCTCCGGCATTCTTCTTTTGCCGCAGGCTAGCACTGAAAGGGCACAGCGCGCGATAGACGGGACGGGATAATTTATGAAGGCAGTTTGGTGCTTGGAGGACCGGACGCGTTGACACTTCAACCCGCATGTTGGGTAATAGGTGCACCTGAGGCCGTTGTTGAGAGGCATACATGACACGTGGCGTCGTCTTGGTCGATCCGTTGCCGCGGATCGTTGATCTGATCATGGAACCCGACGTGCGCAATCGCCTTGAGCGGCTCGGAAGGGTAGTCATCTCAGAAGATCGCCCAATGCCTGCCGAACAGGTCGAGGAACTTCTTCCTGACACCGTATTGATCTTCGGCCAGACCGACATGCCGAGAGAGCGCTTGGACAGGGCGCGAAACTTGAAGGCAATCATCAATGTCGAGTCGAATTTTCTACCGAATGTCGACTACCAGACGTGTGTTGAGCGCGGGATTTGGGTGATCACTCCAGCAGCAGCGTTCGCCCCTCCGGTCGCAGAAGCCGCATTAGGCATGGCGCTTGACCTTGCGCGTGGGATTACACAGGCCGACAGCGAATTTCGGGCAGGCAATGAGCAATATGGCTTGGCGGGGAACAAAACAACGTTCCGCTTTGCCGGCGCGCCAATCGGCATCATCGGCTTCGGGGATCTGGGTCGCCAGTTCAGAGATCTCATCAGGCCATTCAAGAACTTCGTCCGCGTTTTTGATCCGTGGCTTCCAGCGGAGGTAATCACGAGGGCTGACTGCGCTCCTGCAACACTGGAAGAATTGATGAGCGAGAGCCAGGTCATTTTCGTGTTCGCCAGCGTTACCAGTGACAATCAGGCGTTCATTGGCGCGCGCGAGTTTGCCTTGATGAAGCGCGGGGCGGCGTTCCTCCTCATGAGCCGAGCTGCTGTCGTCGACTTTCCGGCCATGGTGAGGGCTGCCGAGACAGGTCATATCCTTGTTGCAACGGACGTTTTTCCAGAAGAACCGGTTGCCAGCGACGACCCTATCCGCTCGACGCCTGGCATTCTTCTCTCTGCCCACAGAACCGGGGGAACGCGCGACGCCTTTTATGCCCTCGGCGCCATGGCTGTCGCTGATGCCGAACTGATCATGAAGGGCTTGGCCCCACAACTTTGCAGAAGGGCCGATCCCATGACGGTCGGTCGATTTCGCTCTAAGCCCGTTTCCGTTTCCTAGGATCCGCAACAGACGGAGCGCTCAGGTGTCAGACCACCTTCGGTAGCTATCCAACGTATTCCTGCATAGGCGACGGTGACACATCGGCCTTTCCCGCCTCGATGCTGACCAAAGCCGGGCAGGCTCCCTGGGGACCACATTCAAGCCTCTTTAAGGGACGTTGAAGCAGCGGTCTGTGTGATGCTGCCATCAAACAACCGATCGACGATCATGTGGCCGATGGGCATGGCGGAGGTCGCTGCGGGGGATGGGGCATTGCACACGTGCAGCATTCGATCAGTCTGCTTGAAGAGAAAGTCATGAACCAGGCTTCCATCGGCCATGACCGCCTGCGCGCGAATGCCGGCCTGCGGGTTTTGCAGATGATCAATTGTCAATGATGGACAATATTTCCGGCACTCACGTAGATAGGTTCGCCGTGACAGGGAGTTCGCAAACTCGGATAGGCCTGACCGCCAGTTCTTGCGCGCCATCTTCCAGAAACCGGGAAACGTTGCCATGCTGCTAACGTCCGCCGGTGCGACGCTACCCTTCTCATAACCTTCTCTCGCAAACCCAAGCACCGCGTTCGGACCCACAGTCATGCCGCCGTCTATCGTTCGCGTCAGGTGAATGCCAAGGAACGGCAGGTCGGGATCCGGAATTGGATAGATCAGACGCTGTGTGACCTTCGCCATGGATTGAGGCAGTCGGTAGTATTCGCCCCGAAACGGTACGATACGATGATCAATCTTCAAGCCAGCCATCAAAGCTACACGGTCGGACTGCAGGCCCGCACACGCCACCAGTCTGCGAGCCTCGACAACCCCGGTCGCGCATTCGACACGGACACCTTTTTCATGCTCGTGAATGGCCCTGGCGGCGGCACCACTTCTAATTTCACCGCCTCGCTCCTCGACGGTTCGTGCCATGGCTCGACATACAACAGCGTAGTCAACGATACCTGTGGAATGAACAAGGAGCGCGCCGAGACCGGCAATATTGGGCTCGTCTGTTCTCAACTGCGCCGTCGTCAACCGCGTATATCCTATCCCGTTTTCTCCTGCCCTATGTTCCAACGCCTCCATGCCCTGCATTTCATCCTCGTTGGTCGCCACCAACAACTTTCCGCAGGTTTCAAAAGGGATCTGGTTCTTCATACAGAAGCGTTTCGTTGCCTCGGCGCCCTCGCGACACAGTTTTGCCTTTAGTGACCCCGGAGCGTAATAAATCCCGGCGTGGATGACGCCACTGTTGTGGCTCGTCTGGTGACTGGCAAGATCGGGTTCTTTCTCCAGGACGACGATGGTGGCGCCGGGTACCTTTTCCTGCAGCGCCATGGCGACCGCCATTCCGACGATCCCACCCCCTATGATGCAAAAGTCATACATACGACGCCCAACTCCAACCCCACATATGTCAAGCTAGCACTCGGAACCCTTTCCGTCCTGCATCTTAATGACGTAGGCGAACGCTCTGCCGCTAGCCATAATCGCTGACCGGCTGCGGATCGGGTCAACAACCGCGTTGTCGACGCATCATCAGCTTCGGAGTAGCGGGACGAGTGAAAGACAGCCGGTGCGATCTGAAAGCTGCAAGCTTGCTGCCGCTGTTGTTGGTTTTCATGAAACGAAGGGCAAATAGACCATCCTGAGGCACGACCTGAGACTTGGAGCCTGGCCGTATCGCCGATATCATCTACCACAAAAGTTGCGCCCCGATATCGTTACTTCTACCTCCGATACCAATTCGATCCGGCATCTTTCTCCTGGAGTTTGTGATGAAGATCATCGTTCTTGGAGCTGGCGTTATCGGCGTCACGACCGCCTACTATCTTGCAAGGTCAGGACACGAGGTAACGGTATTCGAACGCCAGAGTGGCCCGGCGCTGGAGACAAGTTATGCCAACGCGGGCGAGATCTCTCCGGGATACGCGTCGCCCTGGGCGGCGCCGGGCATTCCTCGGAAGGCCATCAAATGGCTTTTCATGAAGCACGCGCCCCTGATCGTTCGGCCAACATTTGACCCTGCCACCTGGGCCTGGATGGCGGCGATGTTGCGCAACTGCACCTCAGCACGATACGCGATCAACAAGACCCGCATGGCTTGCCGAATACAGCCGCGACTGTCTGATCGAGCTTCGCAGCGAGACCGCCATTCCCTACGACGAACAGACAAAAGGGACCCTGCAGCTCTTCCGCAACGAGGACCAGCTCGAGTCGATCACAAAGGACATTGAGGTTCTTGCCAGGGACGGCGTGCCGTTCGAAGTGCTCGACGCAACGCAATGTGTCACAGCCGAGCCAGGACTTGGGCCGGTGAAGCACAAGATCGTTGGTGGATTGCGGCTGCCCAACGACGAGACCGGGGACTGTTTCAAGTTCACAAACGAACTCGCCAGGCGCGCCGAGTTGCTCGGCACACGTTTCACTTACGGAATTGACGTAAAAAGGCTGAGCATCGAAACCAGACGGATCACTGCAGTTGAAACCTCGAAGGGCACATTCGACGGTGATGTCTTCGTCGCCGCTTTCGGCAGCTTCACTCCAATCTTGCTGAAGCCGCTTGGGCTGAAGGTCCCCATATATCCGGTGAAGGGATACTCAATCACGATCCCCATCGTCGATGAGAGCCGCGCGCCCATTTCTACGATTATGGATGAGACCTTCAAGATTGCTATCACCCGCCTCGGTGATCGCATACGAGTCGGCGGCATGGCCGAAATTTCCTGTTTTAACAGAGACTTGCCGATCAGTCGTAAAGCAACACTTGTGCATTCGGTTGAGGACCTGTTCGGCGGAGCAGGGGACCAAAGCAAGGCCCAGTTCTGGTGTGGGCTGCGCCCGATGACGCCCGACGGAACACCGATCATCGGCAAGACGGTCCTTGATAATCTTTACGTCAACTCCGGGCACGGTACGCTTGGCTGGACAATGGCATGCGGTTCTGGTCGTTTGCTAACGGATCTCATTAACAAGACCAGGCCCCAGATATCGACAGAAGGACTGGATCTCAGCCGCTATGGCTGAGCAGATTGGAGAGTTAGTCCGCCATCCTGGTAAAATGCCGACCGATCGCCCAGCACCTAACCAAAATGGGGAATTTTCCTAACGTCACTGGTAACCCGAAGGTAGGACGGCTCCGAAAACGCTGCTTTCTGCGAGCCCGTTTGGTGGGCTCGGGATGCCTGCTTTGCGCCCAACAGACGTGGTGAGTTCACCAACGAGAGACGTCCAAATTAGGGCCGGCACCAGACGTCCGGTCCTAGGACATCACAGACGAATGCGGAAATCCAAGTATTCGGAGTCGATGTCCGAATCTGCCCCCTAAGCAACTTCAGAACCCGCGTTTACGCATGCGTTTACCGTAACGTACTTCCATTTACCTGCTCCTGCTTGTCTCTGCCACTGCGGCTTGCTCGTTGTTGCGTTCCGCTTGGCGATATAGGAGACAGATGATGTTGAGATCGGATCTCTATGCAGCAGTTGCCGTTTCGGTCTTGGGGCTATAGCGGCGTCCGGTTTGACTGCCGCCGCCCAGGTCAATGGAGAATGCACGCGCGCGCAGCAGCGAGCGCCAAACACGCGCAGCCGTCGAGATGGTATCAAGCAGAGGCGGCTGCCGGACCTCGACCCGGCAGCCGCCTGAGGTCCGCATCATCGAAATTGGCGAGCCTAGTAAGCGGAGCGGACCATACAGCGTACGCTCACGAATGACTTAGCGCGTCGACGCGAGCTGAACGGCGGACTTGGCGTCTTCCGTTTTCATCCTACCCTCAACGACCGCTCGGCACGCCTTCCATGCTCGTTGCCATTTGGCCGCACTCTGGTTCGGTTCGTGGATGAGCCAGGTCAATGCCTCCTCCGGGGAGCCGACAACAATACGAATTCGGTTGTCTCCAAACACGAGAGGCGTTCCCCATCGATGTACCAGCATGCCGCACTCCAATGTATTCACTATCGCGGCATCGAGTATTCGTTCCACCTTCAGATAAATGGGTGCTCGCAGCACGCATGAAAGGCAGGAAATGCGTCGGTCTCTGGGTGCCCGCTTCAGTTCAATCGCCGAGAAGTTGAACGACATCACGATTTGAGCATGCGTTCAACCAGTACAACGGAGGTCAGCTGGGGAAAGAGACACGCCGACGAACTGAAGTTTGGGACTGCTCGCCTGCGGTTCTAGGACAACCTGCATGGCAGGAGAATGCGTCTGCAAGAATTCTGCTGGTAATTCCGCTGCAGAGTCTTAGTTCCTCCTCAAAGAAGGAGCGTCAACTTGGAAAATCTAAGAGAATTCGCCTCAAGCACGAATGGTGATCGGTGGTTCTTGGGCCACGATGAGGTGACCCATACAGAGGTCGTTGTTCACCTCGGGAACCCGTCGTCGGGCGGTCATGAGACAACAACTACCCTGAGTTCGTTTTTGAAGCAGCGCCCATTTGGGCCGGAGCGCGATGCATTGATCATGATACTAGCGGACCGTCCTGGCGAAAGCGGCGAGGTGCCCTCCGTTCCGGGCTTAACACCGCATGCATGAGCGCGGTTCCTGACGCAATGCAATTCATGCAATTTTTATTTTCATCAGACTTCCGGAACAAAACCAAAAATTGCGCTTACGTTTCATCCAGCGAGTGCCTACATGATCGCTATCGGCATTGCTGATGAGCGCTGGGAAGCATCTGTCGCTCGCAATTGCCGCAATCGCTTTCTGCTTTTGACCACGGTTGTACTGGCACTGGTGTGAGTAGCGATGTGAGGAAGGTCGGTGCGGTTTCGCCCCGGCCTTTTTGTTAGCGCGTCCGCTGACCGCGAACTTTGTTTAAACACAATGGCGGCTCAGCGTGCCACATCGAGTTTGCTAGTCGAGCTTCGTTTCGCGCCACTTGGCGTCAAGCAGACCTTTTCTCTCAAAATCGATCTTTGTCTTCCGGACTGCGTCCGGCAGCGATCACTCCTCCAACGAAAAGTGAATTTCGAATGAGCAAAACCGATGCGGCTGAGATCCAGCGCAGAACAGAACGCCAAGTCGCGAATACGAGCGGCGGGGGTCATTTAGGAGGCACAAACTTCGGGCAGGCCGCTGACGCCAAGACAGCAGGTGGAGCAGGTGGCAAATCCCGTCCGGGAGGGGGACGCAAATAGACCTACGGCAGTAATATATTGGCGGCTCGCTTGGAGAGATTGAAGGCGAGCCGTTTTTCGGGTGGCACCAACGTTGACCTCTGTATCGCCTTCACCGCGGCGAAGTCCTCGCCATTAAATGTACACTTTTATGGTCGCATTCGCAGCTCTTTAGGCCGACAAGGGTGACTTGGCATTCGCTATCAATCAGCCAGGACGCCTGGGATGACTAAAGAGCCGTCGCTGGTCTGAAGGGCAAATACGCCTCACCTAGCACCACTTCCCCATCATCGACAGAAGGAGTCCGCTAAGGGGTGGGAAGCGGACTCCAAAAAGCTCAGTGGTCGATCCCAGGAACAGAACTAGACCGGGCATAAGCACTTGCTCACATAAGCAGGACAATAGCGAGTCAATTCGGCTCACCATCGCCCACCAACTGATAGAGATTTTTGCCGAAGGCGGAGTATGATTACGGGTGCCCTCTCGTTCTGGCGACCAAGTATGCAGATGGGCATTGCAATTGTTCTGCCGGCATACCATATGCAAGTCATCGGCAGCTTCTGAAACGGGCGCTGCCGGGTGGGGACGCAGAAAGCGTTCCAGCCCCAACATGGGAGGACGGTATGTCTTCCGCTACTATTATTTTCTCCACGGACAATTTAGTGCGATCCGCTCTACGGTTTTGCTACGTGGATTTTCTCGTCAAATCGACACCGGCAATCAGCCTCGCATTCATCGTCTATGTCACGTTCAAGGGTGTCCTCTGGTAAGCGCGGGGCGTTTAAAATGCGGCCCCCGCATGTAGCAGCCTCGACTGTGAAGTGGTTTGGCACTTTGTCGGCAACGCGTGTTGCGCGACCAGAAGATTGGGAGGTCTTCCGTGGCAATTGAGTTTCCCAACCGAGCCAGAAGCTATGACGAGTCCGCTAGGCGGGTTCGCTTCCTCGGCCACGATGGCATGTTCGAAATTCGCTTCTTCGTCGACATCGACGTATTGGCGAAAGGACCGTGCGAGATAGCGACATCGGAACAAGCCTATCTCGCGGCGTTTGACAGCCTTCGAGCTAGAATTATTGGCGTGGCGGAGCGCGTATATACGTCAAAACCCAAAAACCTGATCGTTCTTAAACGGGCTGATTTTAGATAGCAGCCGGAAGGCCGCGCGTTTTAACTTCCTAACGGTAGGTACCCAGCAATGAATGAACGGATGAGCAAGAGCCGAGAACGCGCCGAAACGGAATTTGGGTTGACCCAGACACAATTCCTTTCCCGTACCGGTAAGGACCCTAAAATCGACCCTGTCGTCGAAGCGAGGAATGAGAAGACCGCGCAGCTAAGGGCTAAGCGCCTTCAGCAAGAGGCCAACAAGGCGGCCAAGTAGCAATCACTGTTTCGAGGCGCAAAGATGCCACCTCGTCGAGTTGTTCGGCTGTCCACTTTCGAGCGGGTTCGAATTTCTTGACCTGTGACAAGAGTCCCAATTTTGATCTTAACTAGATCGCAGCCCCGGAGCTTACTATCGATCGCGAGATCAAACAGCGCGCGATCTCTCATGCGCCCCTCTCGGTCTAGCAAGAAGCGGATCGCCCAAATCTGCGCTGTTTCAAGGGCTTCTTGACGCCGACTTTTCGGCAGGCGTTCCAGGCCGGTCGGCCCATTGCGGCAGGATCGTATTGTGCAATACCCATTTTAGTTCTCCTTTCGGCCATCATGGCCTTCAGGAAAAAGCGTGAGATCAAGGATTCACGCGGCCGCTTTCGGACCGTCTGCTGGGAGGACATAGGGGCTTTTGCCGCCAAGGTCGGGGATCGACCCCTAGCTGACGTCCGCCTGCCTTTGCGCCGCTCCCCGATGTGTTCACAATATCGCTGGAGCTAATGGGCACTCGATCCGGAGCGAGTAATGGACCGCAAAAGTTGTAAGACGGGAAATGTCAAAGCTTATCGTTTTGGCGCTCACGCCAGCCACCAGGTGCGTGACTGACTCAGCGCGCAGCCGCGAGCCGAACAGTGGACTTGGCGTCTTCGGTTTTCATCCGACCCTCAACGACCGCTTGGCACGCTTTCCATGCTCGCTGCCATTTGGCCGCACTCTGGTTCGGTTCATGAATGAGCCAGGTCAATGCCTCCTCCGGGGAGCCGACAACATACGAATGCGGCTGTCTCCCAGCACGAGAGGTTTTTCCCATCTGTGTCCTAACATGGCCGCACTCCAATCGTGTGGGAGTTCACTATCGACGGCACCGAGCTTTGTTTCCGTCTCCAGATAAATAGGCATAGGCAGTCCGCAATGAAGGGGAAGATTGGGTAGCCGGTCGCGGAGTGGTCACCTCGGTTCGATCGTCGAGAAGCAGGACGATACTGCTATTTGAGCACACAGATCCCAAAACGAGGGCCTGGGTTAGGCGGTTCGAAACACGACCCGCGCATCAAGAGCCGCTGCGAGAAATGCTGACTGCGCTTCCCCCTGGGATACTGTACCCGCCGCCGTGCCAGCACAGGCCTGCATTGCCGAGAAGAAGGCGCGACCGTTCGTCACCGGCCAATTCGCATAAAGCATATCAAGGGCTTCTTCTGCGGATGCAACGGTATGCAGCACCCGGTTGCGTTCAACGACTAAGACTAGCCAACCCGGTACCGACACAGGGTCTCCGATTCCACGTTCAAGAATAGTGGATCCCACAGTTAGCAAGCGTACGACATGAGGGAGAAACATTCCTCACCCGTGCGATCCACTCACTCAACCCCCGCCTTAGCGCGATGTTCCATGCCATCGGCCTGCTGCATCGGGAAGGAAGAGAAATTCTACAATCCAGGAATTTCTACCGGACAGGCCGCCCCTGAATGGAGGCGCGCGTCCGCTCGAAGCTTGGTGGAGATATTGCCGAAATCGCCCCGCCAAAATGCCTTTCCAGTTCCCTGGATAGGTCGTCGGCGGAGGTCATCCCGTGTTGGAAACGTTCAAAAAGCAGCTTCGCTGCGACGTTGTATCGCTCAGGATGAGCAACACTACTGGCAGTACTGTATCCAGCCGCATCCAAGACGCTTTGCAGCATCGTGAGGTCTCTGGAATGTAAGACGTAGCCGAACTCGGAAGACATATTGGTCCTCCTTCAATTTGGGGCAAGGGCTCTGAGCCCTAATGCAGCAGCGCCCGTGACATTGGCTGCTGAAGAAATGACGATGCCTGAGCGCGGCTCCGGATGCAATGTAATTCATGCAATTTTTATTTTTATCAGACTTGGCGAACAAAACCAAAAATTGTGCTTGTGTTTCATGCATCGAGTGCCTATATGCCTCTCATCGGCATTGCTGATGAGCGCTGGAACGTGTCTGCCGCTCGCAATTTGCCGCAATCGCTTTCCGCTTTTGACCACGGATGTACTGGCACTGGTATGAGTAGCGATGGGAGGAAGGTCGGTGCGGTTTCGCCCCGGCCTTTTTTTATTGGCGAGTCCGCTGATCAAGATGCAAAGCCTAGGCCATCTCACCAACGCTCCTGGCGAATTCTGTTCTACGAAATCGAGCGCTCAGTGGCTTGTTCACTTTTGCGATCGATACTGCCTCGTTCGTTGGGCATTGCGAGGAGTGTACCGCGTAGCCGTTGGAAATCGCATGAGCGAAGACATTAGTGCTGAGGTGAACTGTCGGGATGAATGGAGCCTTTTGGCGCGATCGTCAAATTCCCTGCGACGGGGTTAGGCGTTCGTTGCTAAGCTCCGAGCTCAGAGTATGATGTCGCCATCGGTTCCATTCTATCGGCTGAGACCGCTTGGGAGCTGATACGTGCTCTTGCCGAATCGGAGCACCCGCTATGTCTCTCCTCAATTTCGTTGAGTTGGATGACTACGACCTTCAGACGGTCAGCGATGTTGTCAGCCAATGGTGCGATGATCATGGCGTCTCCTTGGATCCCGAACGCGGCCGGGCCGCGATGTGTGTCGCCGTTGACCGAGCAATGGCGGCGAGAAGTCGCCCGTCGCCCTCTCAGAAGCGATCAACGCGGCCAGCGTCTAGGTATGGCAGCTCTTGGCAGCCGAGATGTCCGTTTATGGGATTTTGCTGGGGTGCAAGCTATGTCCGGGATGCGGGCGCAAAAGATGCCACCTCGTCCAGTTGTTCGGCTGTCCGCTTTCGAGCGGACGCCATGGTTCGTTCAACGACCGAAATGGGGGCGCAAAGTAGTCGTTCGGGCCCAAGGTCGCCAGTTGTCCGTGTTGGGGCCAATGGCCGACCGTCCACTGGGAAGACACCCAACCACCAAAGCGGACATCATAGCCCATGACGTGGAGGTCTGCTTACGGCCCCATTGCGGACAGGAGGCCTCTGACTTCCATGTAGCGATCGGCGCTGCCATGTTTCCTCTAGGGGTACGCTCGATGGCGCAGGATTCTATTGATAGGGAAGCAGCGAATCGCGGGAGAGCCCGCCTTATGTTGCGGCTTCCGGCCGTTCGGCAAAAGTTGCATGAGGCCAGCGAACGATCGCTGCTGGAGATATTCGAACTATACGAGGTTGCCCCAGCCGCCCCGGACGCCATTCTAACGATAACCGAGCTCAACCCTTGGTGGGGACTCGAAACCTGCTGGCGGGAAACTGAGGCTGATATTTGCCGGGACCTTGCGAACTAAGCTAAACTTCCTGCGCGCTCCATCTGCGGCGATGAAGGTGGAGATCGCCTGCACACTTTCTTTTACCGCTTGTTGACTCACCCGCAGTTGAACAATAACTTGCTAACTCAGTCGTTAGGCTTGTCCTCTTATGACGGATCAATCTCTTCAGCGTCGCCTTGCTGCCATCGTCGTTGCCGATGTGGTGGGATTTTCACGCCTGATGGAGGCTGATGAGGTCGCAACGCTGGCGAACCTCAAGGAACTCCGTTCTGGCATTATTGAGCCGGCGGTGATGCGCAACAACGGCCGCATCTTCAAGATCATGGGCGACGGATTCTTGATCGAGTTCGCTAGCGCGGTCCGTGCGGTTTCAGCAGCATTGGAAATGCAACGGGCCGCCTCTGTTGTTTCCGGAGACCGGCGCATGCTTTTGCGTGTAGGCGTCAATCTCGGAGATGTCGTTGACGACGGTTCCGACGTCCTCGGCGACGGCGTCAATGTCGCGGCACGCCTCGAGACGCAGGCCGCACCCGGAGGTATCTGCATTTCCGCCAATGTTCACGGCGAGATCATCGGCAAGATTGATGACCGGTTCATTGATGGAGGCGAGCGCTACCTGAAGAACCTGTCTCGCCCCGTGCACGTGTGGCATTGGCCAGATGCGCTGCCGAGCATATTGCCGCTGCCCGAATGTCCCTCGATTGCTGTATTGCCGTTCACGAATATGAGCGGGGATGAAGCGGACGCGCCTTTCGTGGACGGCCTGACCGAGGACTTGATCATCGATCTTTCCCGAACGGCTGGCCTCTTCGTCATCGCGCGCAATTCCGTGAACGGCTACAAGGGCAAGCCGGTTGACATACGGCTGGTCGCCCAGGACCTCGGCGTCCGCTACATCCTCCAGGGGAGTGCCAGACGCGCAATGGGCCGTATCCGCATCAAGGCCCAATTGATCGACACGCTTGGCGGTGAGCAATTGTGGGCCGACCGGTTTGACAGGACGGTGGAAGATGTTTTCGAGTTACAGGATGAAGTTAACGCCAAGATAGTTGAGGCCCTCGTAGGCCGTCTGACCATCCCGGCCCAGCGCAATCGGCCGACGAACCTTGAGGCCTACGATCTGTGCGTGCGCGCCCGCCGTCTGACGGAAGAGTCGCCGCAAACTGAGCGTGAGGCCTATATGCTGCTCCAACGCGCGGTTAAGCTCGAGCCATCCTATGCAGAGGCGCTCAGTCTACTCGCCTATAACCGTTGGCTTGCTTGGACCCACTTCGGCGAGCCCGAAGATCCTAATCGTCGGATGGCGGTGGCGTTCGCGCAGAGGGCGGTCGACCTTGATCCCAACGATGCCGGCTGCCATTACGTTCTGGGGACGATTTTGGCTTATGAGCGCCGATGGGAGGAATCGGAGGCCGCCTTCGCCAAGGCCCTGGAGCTGGACCCCAACCACGCCGACACCTGGGCCGCCATGTCGGACATGTCCGTGCTGGACGGCAGGATTGCCGACGGAGTAGCGCAGATCGAAAAGGCTCTGCGGCTCAATCCCTATCCAACCTGCTGGTATCTTTGTCATCTCGGGCAGGCGCAATATGCTGCGCGTGACTATGAGGCGGCAACAGCGACGCTCCGTAGGGAAGACACATACCGTACCAACTCTCGCAAATTCCTGGCAGCTGCGCTTGCGCAGTTGGGCCACCTTGAGGAGGCGCGCCGAGAAGCAGAGTTGTTCCTGATCGCCCACCCTCATTTCACTATCGGCCATTGGGTCGGCTCCCAACCGCTGCGTGATGCATCTGTACGAGACCACTTTGTCGACGGTTTCCGAAAGGCCGGCCTGCCAGAGATGTGACAGGAGGGACAATCGCTGACGCAGCCTTCTGAAGTCCGGAATCCTTGGTTTCTCTCCCACCATTTCAGCTATAGGGTGGGAGACATCGCCCAAAGGGATTCACGACCCATGCCCACAGAAAAGGATGACCGCTCGCCTGTTGCGCTGGAACTGCGCGACGTAAGCGCCGACCAGCGCATGTTCTCGCC
Source organism: Rhizobium cauense (assembly GCF_019511525.1). Lineage (GTDB taxonomy): Bacteria > Pseudomonadota > Alphaproteobacteria > Rhizobiales > Rhizobiaceae > Rhizobium > Rhizobium cauense. The sequence continues at coordinate 454,080 of NZ_JAEUAT010000003.1, forward strand.
TTCCGTTGCCCGAAATTCGGCACCGATCCTCGCGGCCCTGAAACGTGTCCTTCCAACACATGGCGCCGTACTGGAGATTGGTTGCGGGACCGGCGAGCACGCCGTGTGTTTTGCGGGAGGAATGCCCAACCTCACCTGGCAGCCAAGCGATCCGGATGCCGACGCGCGCACCAGCACCTCAAGCTGGATCAAATTCGCAGGGCTGACGAATGTGCTGGCACCGCTGGATATCGACGTGTGCTCAGGACGATGGGGCGTCGAACAGACGGGGCGTTTTGACGCCATCGTATCGATCAATATGATCCATATCGCGCCATGGGCAGCAAGCTTAGGGTTGTTCGCAGGAGCCGGCCGTTTGCTTCGCACTGGTGGGCTTCTTGTTCTCTACGGCCCATTCATGCGCGACGGCGCACACAATGCTCCCTCGAACGCTGCTTTCGATGCGGCTCTAAAGGAGAAAAACCCATCCTGGGGCCTGCGTGATATCGCTGACCTTGAGCAAGTGGGTGGGGCCACTGGACTTAAACTCCGCGAGACGATCGACATGCCTACCAACAATATGTTGCTGGTCTTCTCCACCCGTAGTGCCTGAACAACAATCGTCCCAGGTTACCCCTGCGATGGCATTGTTCGCTTTCAGGCGACGGCAGCTCACCTCAACGGCCGAGATGAGGGCGCAAAGCCGCTTGGTATGCGGGCGCGGGCATCGCGAAGTGGCACTGCGACGTCGAATGGCGTGCACAAACCCTTCAATCTGCCTGCATGTAGTCGGCCACGCTGTAGCAGTGGCTCGCCTGATAGGCGTTCCGCCCACGGTTCATATGCGTCAGATTGAACGTGCGAATGGCACTCACCACGCGGCGGCTCGCGAGGAATTTGCGGATCGACCCAGCGCCACGCACATTGATGCCGAAAATGTCCTCACCACGCGGGAAGAAATAACTGACGTCCTCTGCCTCTACGACGCTTTGCACGAGAAAAGCTTCGTCCACTCGGCTCGGCGTGGCTGAACGATCTGTAGTGAAATCCGAGAGGTGCACGATGAATCGGGCGCTGATATCGTCACCCTTGGCATAGAGCGTGAAAAGCTCCATCCAGCTCGCATTGACGCGAATGAGCGGTTTGTCCGAAGTCGACGGCAGACAGGACACCGACCAGTAATAGCGCTCGGTCTTGCGCAGTATCGGAATACAGCTTGGACCGTATAGCCCGAGAATCTCCAGGGCTGCCCCTGCTTGCGGGCGGGTACGGAGCTTCTCAAATCGAGCGACATACTTGAAACGCTGTTCAAGAGACTCTACGCGGTCGCTCGCGTCCGGCAACTCGATCTCGCCCGCTATCCACTCCCGCTGCTGCACAAGGTCAAGGAATTGCCGCACACCAGTGGGTCTCCGGCTTGAGGTCGCGCCCATGTCAGACGTCCTGCGAAATTTGCACGCGGGTCACCAGCCATCTCCTGTGTCGCGCCCAATGCGCCTGCGAATGTTACCTTGAAGATCGAAATATGGAAATCTGCACGACTTTGATGATAGAAGCGCATGACCATTTGCCGTCTGGTAACAGCCCAAGACCGGTATCCCCAGCGTTGCCCAGGCGCCCATTTCCAAGATCAGAGTTCAATCTCGCTGGCGAGCGATGAGTACGCGTTCCGAAGCTTCCTACTGCAGCGAAGCGGCTTTCAGGAGCTTCGGCGCATGGCCTGAACGGCCGGACTGGGGGCGGCTTGCTGCCGTTAGACGGCGATCCGAGGAACGTGTGGTATGTGTTAGGATGCGGCCAAAGGCCTAACGCTACAGACGCACGGCGAGGGGCGGTGTGATCAAACCGGAATTCGCGAGCGAGAGCCGAGGTTGTGCTCTTGGAAGGGGAGACGAAAGCGATGCCGACACCAGAGCAGCCCAGTCTAATAGTTCGACAGAAATCCCCACCGAACATCGAGTTTCCGTTTGCGTCGCTCTCCGACTGGCTGATCCCAACCGGGCTGTTCTTCGTGCGAAACCATTTCCCGTCGCCGGACCTCGATGCGCGAGACTGGAGATTGCGGGTTGACGGAGCGGTGGAGCGGCCGATCGAGCTTGACCTCGACACCATCAAGGCGATGCGCAGCACGACCCTCACCGCCGTTGTTGAGTGCGCAGGGAATGGGCGCGTCTACTATGTGCCGCCGAAGGAGGGGTTGCAGTGGCAGAACGGCGCGGTCGGCAATGCCGCATGGAAAGGTGTTCGTCTGCGCGAGATTTTGGAAATGGCGGGCGTTAAGCGAACCGCATGTGAGGTTCTGCTCGCAGGCGCAGACAGTGGAATCGTCGACACGAACAAGAAAACGGCCTCTCCCGGCCCCATCGCTTTTGCGCGTAGTTTACCGCTTGAGAAGGCAATCGCTGACAGCACGATCCTTGCCTATTCGATGAACGAGGAACCGTTAACGCGCGATCACGGCTACCCGCTACGCGCGGTCGTGGGTGGCTGGTTCGGCATGGCTTGGGTGAAGTGGATTACTCATATCACGGTTGTGGAGCGACCGTTCCTTGGCTACTGGCAGGCACGCGACTATTTCCGTTGGGAGCGTAGCCTCGGGGAGCCAAGACTGGTCCCCCTTGCGGAGATGGAGGTCAAAGCGCAGATCGCGCGTCCCGTACAGGGGGCGCATCTCATCGTCGGCCGACCGTATCGGATTTTCGGAGCAGCTTGGAGTGGAGAGGCTGTTGTCCGTCAGGTGCAGGTGTGCACCGGAGATGGCAGCGGCTGGCGCGAGGGAAGGCTCCTTGAAACAGAACATCCCTTTGCATGGCGCTTGTGGGAGTATGTGTGGACCCCTGAGAAAGTGGGGCGATACACACTGCGATGTCGCGCGATCGATGAGGCGGGGTCCGTGCAGCCCGACCTCCAGCGCTCCGACTCCGAGAGCTACGCGGCCAACTGGATCATTCCGGTAGAGGTTACGGTTGTTGCTGAGCCACAGACGTACGCGGAGGAATTCGTTATCTAGTCACCCCCCACGCCATGACGGTTCTGACGAGGAGGTTGGCGGCACCTTCCCGCCGTTTTCAGGGAGGCAAGTCGTATCGAGGAGAAGCGGGCTGAGCGGGACGCATTGCCTATGCCTTCCGCAAAATGGCGTTCCTGATCCGGCCGAAAATGTTGCTGCTTGCTTCCCCCAAAGCGCGCATTTGCGGTGAGAACTTAACGCTCGCGGAAGAATTCGGGTGTTTGCTGAGGCACTAGAGGCGGTCACGCGTCAGGGTAGGTTTCGGCCGGGTGGACCCCGGGGCCTTGGAGGTCAGTTTTCTCAGATCGGCCGGCCGATTGTTGATGATCGCTTCCATGGAAAAGAAGCCTGTGACCGTTGCAAGGTCGAAGTTCGTGATCAACTTCTGATAAAATGCGTCGTAGCCGGACATGCCTTTGGTGATGACCTTGATCAGATAGTCCCAATCTCCACCGATCCGATAAAAATCGATCACCTCCGGCAGACCCTCGACATGCGCGCGGAACCCTTCGCTCCATTCCTTTGAATGGTGGCGAGTCCGGATCATCACGAAGACAGTCAGGTCAAACCCCAACGCCTGGAGATCGATATCGCAGTGTGCGCCTTTGATCAGGCCAATTGAATGCAGCCGCTGCAGTCGTCGCCAGCAGGCATTTTGAGACAAGCCGATCTTCTCCGCGAGATCGCGCTGAGAAAGATTGGCGTCTTGCTGCATCGCACTCAGAATCTTCATATCAAAATCGTCTATCTTGGTATGTTCTTCGTTCATCTGACCCAACATTCGTAAGAACTCGTAAAAATTAGGTGATTCAATTGAACGTGAAGGAGGATACGATCGGTGTCAACGCACGAGGCCGAGGAGAACGATCGTGGACTTTGCACCACCTGCGACACGACAAACCGAATCCCCAATTTCCAGCTTTCGCAGGAGTTTGAAACGGAGCGGCGTGATGGACGACCTGCGGGAGGGACTCGTCGGATCGCACGCGAAGATCGCCGGCCCGTACGGGGTGAAGGAAATGGTCTATGCAGACTACGTTGCATCCGGTCGTGCGCTCCACCAAATCGAACGTTTCATTCTGGAAGACATCCTCCCCTACTACGCCAACAGTCACACGGAGGCTTCCTACTGCGGAGCGTTCATGACCCGTATGCGCCGGGAAGCTCGCGCGACGATCGCGGAATTCTGCGGGGCGAATGAAGAACATGCGGTGATTTTCACGGGCTCGGGCGCGACGTCTGGCATTAATCGCCTCATCAATCTGTATGGCATCACCGAGGCGGTTTCGGCAGGTAAGCACGTTCGCATTATTGTTGGCCCTTACGAGCATCACTCCAACATTCTGCCCTGGCGAGAAAGTGGTGCTGAGGTTGTCGAAATCGCCGAGAGCCCATCGGGCGGGCCTGACCTGTCGCTGCTGACAGATGCGCTGAAGGACGGCAATGCCGAATTGACGGTGTGCACGCTGTCCGCCGCATCAAACATCACCGGCATCACCAGCAACGTTGCGGCGATTACTGCGATGGTCAAAGCTCATGGCGCAAAGATGATTTGGGACTATGCGGGGGCCGGCCCCTATGTGCCGATTTCCATGTCACCCGCCGCTGATGCGGAAATCGACGCGATCGTTGTTTCGCCGCACAAGTTTATCGGTGGTCCAGGTGCCTCCGGAATCCTGATCCTTCGGCGCGCCGGACTTTCGATGAGAAAACCGACGTGGCCGGGTGGTGGTACGGTGAAGTTCGTCTCACCGCAAGCGCACGATTATAGCGACAGTCTCGAATCCCGCGAGGAAGCCGGCACGCCGAACGTGGTCGGTGATATCCGCGCGGCCCTTGCATTCATCGTCAAGGATGCGATCGGGGCTGATGCGATGACGAGGCGCAATCACGACGTTGCACGACGTGCCTTCAAAGCATGGAAGGACCTCCCACAACTGGAGTTGCTCGGTCTGTCCAATATCGATCGGCTGCCGATCTTTTCCTTCAGAGTGAGGAACGGGAAAGGCGGCTACGTGCACCAACAACTGGTGACGCGAATGCTAAGTGATCGCTTCGGGATCCAGGCGCGCGGTGGCTGCGCTTGTGCCGGGCCCTATGTCCACCGACTGCTCTCGATTGATGAACAGCAATCCGAAGAGATCAGACAGGCCATTCTCTCGGGAGACGAACTAAAGAAGCCCGGCTTTGTACGGCTGAACTTTAGTGTGCTGCTACCAGACGAGAAGGTGCAGTTCATTCTCGATTCAGTAGCAACTATCGCTGCTGACGCGACGACCTTCGAAAAGGATTACGACGTCGATCCGAGCCGCGCGATCTTCTTTGCGCGTGGAGGAGCACGAGAGGGCAGCACCTATGCAAAAGCCTGAGGTCGCGGGATTTTACGACCCTCGCACTTGCAGCATCCAGTATGTCGTGTCGTGCCCGAAAACAAGGCAATGCGCCATCATCGACCCGGTGCTTGATTTCGATGAGAAGTCCGGCACGACTGCTTCGACCAATGCGACGATCATCCTCGACTACATCGAGGAAAACGACCTGAAGCTTGGATGGATTTTAGACACTCATCCTCATGCAGATCACTTTTCGGCGGCCAGTTTTCTCAAGGCAAAGACCGGAGCGCCGACAGCGATCGGTCAGCATGTGACGGCAGTGCAGCAGATCTGGAAAGATATCTACAACTGGCATGATTTCGCGTGCGACGGTTCGCAATGGGATCGGCTTTTTTGTGATGGCGACACTTTCAGTATCGGCGAGCTCAACGTTCGCGTTATGCATTCGCCCGGCCATACCCTGGCGTCGATTACCTACGTCGTTGGCAACGCAGCCTTCATCCATGATACGCTTTTCATGCCCGATAGCGGCCGCCCGCGCTGATTTTCCAGGTGGCAGCGCAGCAAGCCTGTGGCAGTCGATCCAGAACATCCTGAACCTGCCGGAAGAGACACGCCTCTTCACCGGCCATGATTACATGCCGCAAGGACGTCAGGCCCTGTGGGAAAGCTCGGTTGCAGAGCAGCGTAGGAATAACCCGCATGTCGCCGGCCAATCGCGAAGCGACTTCATCAGCTTGCGCGAAGCCCGCGACAGGATCCTGCCCATGCCGAAGCTAATCTTGCACGCGCTGCAGGTGAATATCCGGGGAGGGGAACTGCCGCCGACCGAGGACAACGGCCGTCGTTATCTAAAAATCCCCCTCAATGCATTGTCGGGATCGGCGTGGGGCGCGTAACAACGTGGATGGCACTCTCCCCCAACTTATGCTCGCTCTCGGCTCAGGATCGCTGATCGGCTGCATTCTCGGTTTGCTCGGGGGAGGCGGATCAATCCTCGCAACGCCGTTGCTGGTGTATGTTGTCGGAATGCGCGATGTTCACACGGCGATTGGCACAGGGGCTCTCGCTGTTTCGGCCAACGCGTATCTCAATTTGGCCGGCCATGCGTTGAAGGGTCATGTCTGGTGGCGATGCGCATTGATTTTTGCGATCGCCGGATGTCTCGGTGCCTACCTGGGGTCCAGTCTGGGGAAACTCATCGACGGCCAAAGCCTGCTTTTCATGTTTGGCCTCCTGATGATGCTCGTGAGTTTCATTATGAAAAGGACGAGGAGCCAAGCGGGCGTGACGGCGCAGTCGCTGACGATACGGGCACACGGAAAGACAAGCCTGATCGCGCTTTTTGCCGGCGGATGTTCCGGCCTTTTCGGAATAGGGGGCGGTTTCCTTATCGTCCCCGGTCTCCTCGTCGCAACGGGCATGCCCCTCATAAACGCGATTGGGACCTCGCTGCTTGCGGTTGGCACTTTCGGATTGGCGACGGCTGTGAACTATGCCGCGTCGGGCTTTGTCGACTGGTTGACTGCGGGCTACTTCATTCTAGGTGGCATTGGTGGTGGTATTGTCGGCACGATTGCCGCCACGCGACTGGCAAATTACAGGAACGTCCTCGCGCAGGTCTTCAGGTGGGTGATACTTTGCGTCAGCCTCTACGTTCTCTGGCGTAGCTACGCGGCGCTTTAGCAATACGAACAACTAGCTACGTCTGTCTCACAGAGGGCGATCCACCGGTCTGGCCTCGAACAGCCTTTCGCTTTTGCGTTTGCAAACTTGATGGATACAGTTGAATGCAAGGGATTAGCACCGGATGACTGCTAACCCACCAAGCAGTCTCCCTTCTGTCACGGCACTCGGGAATCCATTTCAGGATAAAGAACAACGCTTTCCTGCGCTGTTGGCTCGTTGCGCGCCCCGACAAACACGGCGGGTTGGGTTCCCCGATTGACGGCCACGTGCAAGACGTTCGCGGGTATATACAGATAGTCTCCTGGTTGCATAACATCGCGGTGCTGGAGTTCGTCGCCACTCCACAGCTCCAACCCTTCACCGCTCAACATGTAGAAGGCGCTCTCGTGACGCTCATGCGCATGCGCCTTGGTGCGTCTCCCAGGCGGGATCGTAGCGATACCGAGCCACAGTGCTGTTGAGCCAACTGACTCCGCACTGACGCCAGGCAGGTAATCGGATCCCTGTTCAGCTCGGTATCCCGCGTCCCCTTTGGATACCAAGGCCTTGCCCCCCGAGAGGCCTGGACCTGCATCGGTTCGTTCTTTTGAAATCGTCATTTTGATCTCCCCTGTGATAGTCTGGTCGACCTGCGCAAAGGATCACAAAAAGACCAACTGGAGTCCTTAATGGGAGGGCGAAAAGTTCTGAAATCTTCCAAAGAGGCGGTGGCCGAGAGCGTCGCTCCGCAGCGGTTCGAGTTCGGGGCGTTCATTCTCGACATGCAATGCGGCACACTGACTTGTGAAGGGCGGCGGGTGGCAATTGGCTATAAGGGCTTGTTGCTGTTGCACGCGCTCGTGCGGGCCTCGACGCAGGTCGTCAGCAAATCCGCGCTGATGGAGGCTGCCTGGCCCGCCGCTATCGTTGAGGAGAGCAATCTCTCGGTTCAGATCGCCGCCTTGCGCAAGATGCTAGGCCCCCAACCGGAGGGGCCCCACTGGATCGCCACGGTACCTCGTACGGGATATCGCTTTGCCGGCCGGGTGAAGAGCCTGCACTCTGCTGCCCCTGATCCGCCAGCGGCGTCGCCCGGTTCGCCCGTAAATTCCGGCAGGCCATCGATTGTGGTCCTCCCGTTTGCCAATTTGAGCAATGACAAGCAACAAGCGTATCTGGTGGATGGCATCACCGAAGACGTAATCACTGCACTCACGCGATTTCGGTGGTTTCGAGTGATCGGGCGTAATTCAAGTTTCGTCTACAGGAACAAGTCTGTCAGCGCCAAGCAGGTGGGCCAAGAACTGGGTGTCGGTTATGTGCTCGAAGGAAGCGTGCGCCGCTCTGGAGGTCGCCTTCGGGTCTCAACTCAACTGGTCGAGACCACCTCGGCCAGTGAACTCTGGGCCGAACGCTATGATGTGGAAATGAAAGAGGCATTCTCAGTTCAAGACGCCATCGCGGAGAGGATCGCAGGCGCGATTGAGCCAGAATTGCTAAAGACGGCGTCACTCCCCGCGGCGGCGCGGCACACTGGAAATATGACGGCGTGGGAGATAGTGCGGCAGGGGACCTGGCATTTCCACCACGTTGGCCAGCAGACCCACCTAGTGGCACGAGAACTATTCAGGGAGGCGTGTCGGCTTGACCCCGAACTTGCCGAAGCCCATCTCTGGCTTGGTCGCGTGAGCGCAGGCATCGTCGCCTATGGATGGAGCGAGCATCCTCCCGAGGACATCAGGGAAGGATTGGACGCCGCCTTGGCGGCAGTTCGGCTCGACGAAAAGAACCCGTACACTCATTACGCGTTGGCGATCTGCAGCGCGTACGCGAATGCACCCGAACAGGCGATCTTTGCCGCCGAAAGGGCGATCGAAATCAGCCCGAGCTTCGCGCTTGGCCACCTTGTCTTGGGAATGGCGGAGCTCTTTAGGGGTAGTGCACCCAGTGCCATTGCATCACTAGAACATGGCCTCATGTTGAATGCCAACGACCCACAGAACTTCGTTTGGCTCAATTTTCTGGCGCTGGCCCACTTGTTTGCAGGCGACGGAACCAACGCGCTAGCTGCTGCGGTGAGAGCCCGAAAGGTGCGCCCCGCGTGGCGGCCGGTCCAAGAAACGCTAGCCTGCTGCTATGTGGCTGTCGGGCGCCTTGCAGAGGCAAGATCATCGCACGAACTGATGAGCGAAATGGAGAACCCGCCAGGCGATACCTTAGAACCGCTAAGACGGCTTAATCCGCATTGGCAAGAACGATTGGCGGAACTGCTGGGGCAAACGCAGGCATGACCCCCTGCACACGGGTCATATAGGGCTTGGCGATGCTGCCGTGGGCTTGCTAGATCTAGCAAACTGCGGAGGTTTCTTGCGTATTTGGCGAGCGGCCTCTAAGCTATATCAACTATTCCCCGGATGACTGGTCACGGCCTAACGCGGACTCTCCGCCTTCACTGGGGAGCCCTTCAGCCTTCTGATTTGCCGTAACGCACTTGCGCGCCAAGATTCTTCCGACGGGGCGGAGCCCGGACGTGTTGATCCCACCGACGAGCCACGAGAGGGTGGTTCTCATTTTGGCTGGGTATCGGCCAATGCGTGCGGCCGGTAATTTGCCACTCGCCCGACCTCAAGGTCTCGCTTGATTGCGAACCGACGTCGTCGGGCGTCGCGGAGGTCAAACTCTGGCGATGCAATTTCAAAAGGGGTGACCATGATGAACCGGCACTTTTACGTTGGTGTGTTCGCTGCTCTCTTTGCGGCCTTTGCCTTTTCGCTGAACTTCGTTGTCCCCATCATCATCGGTGAGTTTTCCACCTTCGATTTTGCCCTTGTTCGCCATGTTGTCTCAGCCTTTGTCGGCCTTTGCATTCTGTTCTCGGAAAAACGCGTCATGCGTCATCTCACGTTTCGGAACTACCTGCAGGCCGTCTGGCTCGCCTTCATCGGATATGGTTGGTTATTTCCTGACCGTGACGGGAGCGGCCATCTTTGCCGGCCCGGTCGTCGCTCCGGCCTTTCTCGGTCTTGTGCCGATCGTTTTGATGGTCATTGGCAATCAGCGTCAGGGATCACTGCCATGGCGATCCCTTGTGATCCCTTTGGTGCTGGTGCTGTCTGGCCTCTTTCTCGTCAACGGTACGGCTTTCACGGCTGAAGGATTGAATTTTGTCCGTTCATTGTGGCTTGGCGTGCCGCTCGCACTCGCGGCCGTAGGGCTTTGGGTATGGTTTGCCCTCGCCAATCAGGGAGCACTGGCCGCCCGACCAGAAATGCCCAACGGCGTATGGACGGCGCTGATTTTGGTCAGCGGCGGCGTCTTGATGCTGGCCTTCTATCCTGTCGGTGCCGCGATGGACCTCTTCCAGCTTCCGATGTTGGGTTTCGGCTGGAGCGCTGCTGGCAATCTATATGTTTGGGGAACATCTTTGGCCCTGCTTGCAACAGTATGCGGGGTTTGGGCCTGGAACATCGCGTCACGAACACTGCCCGTTGCATTGGCCGCGCAATTGATCGTCTCCGAAACAGCTTTCGGTGTGGTGGGCGGACTTATCGCGCATGAACGTTGGCCCACCCCGTTTGAAGGTGCGGGGGTCGTCGTCCTGATCGCTGGTGTTGTCCTGTCCGTGAGGATTTTCTACGATCTTCAATTCACATCGGGTACGACAGTGCTTGCGCACAAGTGACCCCGCTGGACGCAGACTCCTCGCGCTTGCATCGCACGCACCCCCTCTCAAAGCAACGTTCGCTCGTGATGCTGTGGATGGCTCCTCCAATGGACTGGAGACGCTTCGAGATCTGATCGGCAAGCTATGTCCGAGATGCGGGGGGCGCGAAACGGGTATTCGGGCCTCGGTCACCAGCCGGCTGTTGCGAGCGATGGCAGACAACGCGATTGATGGCACGTCTCCGGAGAAGAAAACCGCTTGCACCTTTTTCAACACAAGCGGTTTGGCTTCAAGAACCAGTTCGCCTCTTCAGTTAGAGGCTGGGCGCGATGGCACAGGTGCCTTTAGCTATCCAGCTGTCAGCGCGCCGCCCAGTTCGCACCACGCCGGAAAATCGCCTTCATTTCTGGCACGAGAAATTCCTTTGCCTGGTGACCGAGCGAGGAATAGAAGACACGCCCCTTGCCGTATTTGCGCTTCCAGGCGACTGGCATGACGACACCATCGATCCAATAGGCGTGGTCGCCTGTGAACTTCGTCGTTGCAAGCACCTCGTTCGACGGGTCGACGTGCATGTAATATTGCTCAGAGGTATAGGGGAAGTCAGTGATGCCTTCCATGACCGGATCGTCCGGCCGCGTAATATTGACCATGTAGTCGATGATGTTACCCGGGTGGGCGACCCATTGCCCGCCGATGATGAACTGGTACTCGACGCACTCTCGAAAGCTGTCACCAGCGCCGCCATGGTACCCGGCAATGCCGACACCACCTTCAATCGCCGCCGCAAGGTTCTTGATCTCTTCCTTTTCGATCTTCGACATCGTCACGATCGGTACGACGAGGCTGAGGTCATGGACCGACGGATCCGCGAACGCTTCGGTCGTATGTTCAACATAGACCTTGAAGCCGTCCTCTTCCAGCATGTCCTTGATGATAGCCGCGCACTCCTGTGGTTCGTGGCCACTCCAGCCGCCCCAGACGATAAGTGCTTCCCGCATATTTTCCTCCAGATGGTTACTTGGCCAAGCGGCCGTCGACGAGCGATTCCGACAGCGGCATCGGCCGCTCGGTTTGTGTGGTTATGTCAACCGTTCTTCCGGTCTCGGAAGCCGTATGGAAAGCCTCCATAACTTCGAGAACGTGCAGTGCCAGACTGCCGCTGGCGCGATGCGGACGGTTGGAACGGATCGCATGGGCGAGATCAGCCACACCGATCGAACGGTAGTTCCCATCGGCATAAGGCGCCGTCAGGGGTTGCTGCTCGAAAACACCACCCTTCTTCAGCAATTCAACATCGCCGCCAAAGTGGTTCGGATCCGGAACAATCAAAGTGCCTTCAGTGCCGTAGATCTCCAGCGGCACGTGCTTGTGGCCGGCAACATCAAAACTCATTCCGATCTGCACCACTGCCCCATTCTCAAAAGCCATAAGACCAGCAACATGGGTTGGAACATGCACGGGAATGCGCTCGCCGTTTCTTGGCTCACTGGTGATAACGCGCTCCTTTCGTGGGCTCACCGCAAAGCCAGCGACCTTTGCTACTGGACCGAAAAGATTGACGAGGTCGGTAATATAGTACGGGCCCATGTCGAGCATCGGCCCACCACCAACCTCGTAGTAGAAGGCCGGGTTAGGGTGCCATCGTTCGTGCCCAGGGCACATGAAGGTTGCCGTGCCGCCAACCGGCTGGCCGATGACGCCTTTATCGATGAGGGCGCGAGCCGTCTGGTGTCCGCCTCCAAGGAACGTGTCAGGGGCCGCGCCGATGCGAAGGCCCTTGGCCTTGGCGACGTCCGCCAACTTCTTTCCTTCCTCGAAAGTGATACCGAGTGGCTTCTCGGAATAGGCGTGCTTGCCGGCATCGAGGGCCTGAAGACCAACCGCAACATGCGCCTTCGGGATTGTCAGATTGACGATGATCTCGACTGTCGGATCAGCAAAAAGCTCCTCGATCCTTTTTGCGGGCACATTGAATTCGCCAGCCTTTGCTTCCGCAAGCGCATGATTGAGGTCCGCCACCCCTCGAACATCAAGAATGGGAAAGGACGCCATCGCCTTCAGATAAGCGCCAGAAATATTTCCGCACCCGATGATGCCGATACCGACTCGTTCCATGATTTCCTCCCGTTGGATGTCGTGATTTTGTGGCTCAGAGCGCTGGGCCGGTGGTGTTCCAGGGCGACTCGTAGAGCTCGTAAAGCGCTACCGCGGCGGCCCCCTGAGCCCAGAAATTGTCTGTCGAGTCGTCGAATACGAGTTCGGCAACGCCCTTCAGCGAGGGCGGAATGGCAAGAGCGAAAGCGTTGCGCAGGCTGTCGAGAAACGGCTCGCCAAGTGCCAGGCTGGACCCGACAATGATCACGCGCGGCGGCGCAAACAGGGTGACAATATTGGCGATAGCAACCCCGACCGCTTCACCCGCGCGGATCGCTGCATTGATCAGGCCGCTGTCTTCTGCCCTGATCAGCGCCTGAGCATGCGTCATGCCGCGTCCCAGTCGGATCGCCTCTGCAAAGCGTCCGCCAACGGGCTGTTCGCCAAGGATTTCGCTTTCGCCGGCCTGGCTCGACAGCCGCACGATGCCGCGCGGTCCCATACCAAGAACCAGATCCCCGAGATTGTGACTGAGCCCACCGGCGCCTCGGAAAAGCTGATTGTCGTGCAAAACCCCAAGCCCAAGCGTCTGCTCCAGCGAAATCACCACCATATCTTCGAGATCGCGGGCCTTCCCGAACCAATGGTGGGCAAGCGTGATTGCGTGTGCATCGCTTTCGACGATCGTCGGTGTATTGAGCCGGCTTGTCATCTCGCTGGCAAAATCGACGTTTGTGTCACGAAATATGGGGCTGCTGCGGATATGACCCGTTCGGTGTTCGATGACGCCGGGAAGGCCAAGGCAAACCGTGTCCACGTCCTCAAGTGACAGACCGGCGTCGACGACGCACCGACGCACACCGTCCTCGACCAAGTCTGCAATAACTCCGATTGGCTGACGATCGATCCGGATAGGCAGGGTGAGGTTGGAGAGCACATCCCCACGAAAATCGGTCACCACGAATACCAGGCGGTTGGCTGCGATCTTGGCACCCACGACGCGCGCAGCATCCGGATTGAGTTCAAGCATGACACGCGGGCGCCCACGGGCCGCTTCGTTGCGGATATCACCCTCGTGGCGAGGCAGGATCAGGCCGTCATCGAGCAGAGAGGCAGTGATGGCGGAAACAGTCGTCGTTGATAACTGCGTGCGTTCACTGATCTCGACCCGGGAAATCGGCCCATGACGGCGGATCGTATCCAGCACGTTCAAGCGATTGATCGCGCGCATCAATTCCGGATCTGCGGTCTTCATGAGGTGTTGCCGGGTTCTTCCATTTTCCGCGAGTTGCGGCGACTGATATTTTCAACGGTATGCGAATTAAATAGCGCGCCAGCAACCCCCTCTGTCAAGGCGAATCTACCAATTTCACCAAGGGGAGTTGACATTCTGCGAAACCTCCCGATGATTTAATCCGCATAAGGGAAAAAATTGAAGAGGACGATTTTTCCCTTTTTTGGAGGAGAAATCATGTTTGATCATATGAGGGCGAAAGCCTTGTTGCGCAGCCGTTTCATCGCACGTTCAGCGGCGACCGGACTGGCGCTCCTGATTGCCGCAGGAAGTGCCGCGGCCGACACGACCGTCAAGTGGCTCCATCTTGAGATCGACCCGAACTATCTCGCGGTCTGGAAGAAGATCGCAGACAAGTATGAGACCGAACACCCCGGCGTAAAGATCGAAATGCAGTTCCTGGAGAACGAGGCCTTCAAGGCCAAGCTTCCCACATTGCTACAGTCGAGCGATGCCCCGGATCTGTTTTTCAGCTGGGGTGGCGGCGTCTTGAAGCAGCAGCTTCAAACAGGTGCGCTCATGGACCTTACAGACGCGATGAATGCCAAGGATGGCGCGTGGTTGAAGAGCTACAATCCGGCATCCATCAACGGCCTGACCTTTGACGGGAAGATTGGCGCTGTGCCCTACAAGATGGGAACAGTTTCCTTCTTCTATAACAAGGAGATGTTTGCAAAGGCCGGTGTCGACGCAGCATCCATCAAGTCCTGGGACGACTACCTCGCAGCCGTCAAGAAGCTTAAGGATGCAGGCATCGTACCGATCGCTGGCGGCGGCGGCGAAAAATGGCCGATCCACTTCTACTGGAGCTATCTTGTCATGCGTGATGGCGGCCAGAAGGTCTTCGACGCGGCCAAGAACGGGCAGGGCGAGGGCTTCAACGATCCCGCGATCATCAAGGCGGGCGAGCAACTTGCCGAATTGGGCAAACTTGAACCCTTCCAACCCGGCTATCTCGGCGCGACCTGGCCACAAGCTCTTGGCGTCTTTGGCGACGGCAAGGCTGCGATGATCCTCGGGTTCGAAAACACGGCTGCCAACCAGCGTACCAATTCGGGCGACGGAAAAGGCCTTGATCCAGAAAACATCGGTCGCTTCGCGTTCCCGGCAGTCTCCGGCGGCGCTGGAACAGTGACGGACACCCTGGGTGGTCTGAACGGTTGGGCCGTTACGAAGACGGCACCACCTGAGGCCCTCGACTTTCTTGCCTATCTGACGAATGCCGAGAACGAGCGTGAGATGGCCAAGGCCGGCATGCTCATCCCCGTCGCCGTCGGTGCTGACGACGGGGTGACCAATCCGTTGATGCACCAGGCAGCCGAACAGCTCGCGCACTCAACCTGGCATCAGAACTTCTTCGATCAGGATCTCGGTCCGTCCGTCGGCCGTGTGGTCAACGATGTTTCTGTTGCAATCGTATCGGGACAGATGAGCGCCGCCGAGGGTGCTCAGCAAATCCAGGAAGCCTTCGAGCAGGATCAGCTCTGATCTGGACCACGGCGGCGCGGAACCGCTTCCGCGCCGCCTTTCGAGGCAATGCAACAGGGATCGGCAATGACTACCATCACAGAAACGAGCGCCATCCGGGCGCGCCCGGCCGTAAAGGCGCCGGTGCGGACCAAGGATCCAAGCCTGGCGCGGCGCCTGCCGGTTCTGCTGTTGTTTCTCCCGCCAGCGCTGCTGCTGTTTACGATATTTGTCATTCTGCCGATGGGGGAGGCGGCCTGGTATAGCCTCTACAAGTGGGATGGTTACGGATTGCCGACACAGTTTGTCGGAATGCGGAATTTCGAGGTGCTGTTCAAGAACAGCGCCTTCCTGACGGCGCTGAAAAACAATGCCCTGATCATCTTCATCTCGATCCTGATTCAAATTCCGCTGGCTATCTGGCTGGCCATGATGCTCGCCCACAGGATCGCCGGCGTCGTCATTTTCCGCTTGATCTTCTTTCTGCCTTACGTGCTCGCGGAGGTCGCAGCCGGTCTGATCTGGCGCTTTGTCTATGACGGCGACTATGGCCTATTTGCTTCGGCCGCCCATCTGATCGGTGTTGAAACCCCCTATGTGCTGGCAGATAAGGACCTGGCGATTTATGCAGTGCTTGCCGTGATCGTCTGGAAGTATTTCGGCTTCCACATGATGCTCTTCATTGCAGGCCTGCAGTCGCTTGACAAAAGTGTCCTCGAGGCGGCCGAGATCGATGGCGCAAGCGGCTGGCAGCGGTTCCGCTTCATCACCTTACCCCTTCTCGGTTCCACGGTCCGCCTGTCCGTCTTCTTTGCCGTCGTTGGCTCATTGCAGCTTTTTGACCTCATCATGCCGTTGACCGGCGGTGGTCCGTTCAATGCGACACAGACCATGGTCACCTTCCTGTTCAACTTTGGCGTCACCCGCATGCAGGTCGGTCTCGGCAGTGCCGTAGGCGTGGTCCTCTTTGTCATCTGCGTGACCCTCGCCTTTGGCTACAAACGGATATTCATGCGCAATGACTGACATGGCATCAACATCCCGGGTTCCGACCGGCACAAAGATCTACCTTTACGTCTCGCTGACGATCATTGCCGCAATCGTGCTTGTCCCTTTGATGACGACAGCACTGGGTGGCTTCAAGGATCTCGGCGACCTGCGCACCAACCCTTTCGGACTGCCGGTTGCCTGGCACCCCGAAAACTATACCGACATCCTTTTTGGCGACCGTTATTGGCGGCAGATGATGAATTCACTGATCATCGCCACCTTGACGGTTTGCCTAACGGTATCGGTCTCGGCCATGGCCGCCTTCACCTTCGCGCATGTGAAATTCTTCGGCTCTGATTTCCTTCTGAACTACTTTCTTATCGGCCTGATGTTCCCGGCCGCAACGGCTATCCTGCCGCTGTTCATCAGGATCCGGGACCTTGGACTGTTGAATTCCTACTGGGGTGTCGTCCTGCCGCAGGTGTCCTTCGGCCTTGGGATGAGCATTCTGCTGTTTAGAAACTATTTTAGAAACCTTCCGGAAGAATTGTTCCAGGCAGCGATCGTCGATGGTTGCGGCTATATCAGGTTCTTCTGGCACATTTCGCTGCCCCTCTCTCGTCCGATCATCGCCACCGTCAGCATCATCTCCTTCGTCGGCAGCTGGAACAGCTATATTCTGCCGCTCATCATGCTGAACTCGGAGAAAATGTATCCGTGGCCTCTCGGCATCATGGTCTATCGGGGTGAGTTCGGAACGGCCTGGCAGCTGGTACTCGCCTTTATCACCCTGACCATTATGCCTACGGTTATCGTCTTCTTCCTGGCGCAAAAGCACATCATCGCGGGCCTGACGGCAGGAGCGGTTAAATCCTGATGCTGAACGTTTCGCTAGGCAGCCGAGGCTGCGCGCTAGACCGATCGTTCTGACCAGAGTGCATGGAAATGATGGACGGGGCCATGACCGGACCCGACCCTCAGTCCACTGGCATGGGCAACCGCGCCGGCAAGATAGGCCTTTGCACGGGTAACAGCCTCCTCAAGAGACGCCCCTTTTGCCAGTTCCGCAGCAAGCGCGCTCGAAAGCGTGCACCCCGTTCCATGTGTGTTTGCGGTCGGAACCCGCTTGGCATCGAACCATGTCACACCCGAAACTGTCGCCAGCACATCCGGGCTCTCAACGCCTCCAAGGTGTCCTCCCTTCACGAGCACGGCCACCGGCCCGAATCCGCGTAGGCGGTCGGCCTGATCCGCCATTTGGCCTCGGCTTTCGGCAGCTTCTTCTTTCAGCAGTGCGGCAGCCTCGGGCAGGTTCGGTGTCAAAAGCGTCGCGAGGGGCAAAAGGCGCCGGGTCAGTACGTCGACCGCTGAAACGTCGAGAAGGGCCGCTCCACCCTTTGCAACCATTACCGGATCAAGAACGATTGGAACATCTTGGTGGGGCGCAAGGGCGTCGGCGACAGCATCGGCGATCTCGGCCGTCGCGATCATACCGATCTTGACTGCATCCACCTTAACGTCGGCAAAGACAGCCCTGATCTGATCCGCAACGAAGCGGGCTGGTACGAGGTGAACACCGGAAACACCCTGCGTGTTCTGGACGGTCAAGGCGGTCAGCACTGCCATGCCATAAACACCGCGCGCGGAAAGCGCTTTGAGATCGGCTTGGACGCCGGCTCCGCCTGAAGGATCGGAACCTGCAATCGACAGCACATTGCGGATCATGCTCTTGCCTTTCCAATGCTCTCAGTGATCTCACGGGCTGCACCGCAGGGATTGCGTGTGCCACAAATGGCCGAGACAACGGCAAGGCCCTGTGCGCCCGCAGCAAAGACGTCTCGCGCGTGGCGGGCGTTCAAACCGCCAATTGCGACTGACGGCACCGGGCAAGCCCGTACCAACCGCGCAAGCCCCTCAAACCCCAGCGCGGGCTTGTGGTCTGGCTTGGTTGGTGTCGCAAAAACCGGCCCCAAGCCGGCATAGTCGACGATCAACGGATCGATTGCGGCGGCCAATGCCTCGGTCTCGGCCGAGAGGCCAAGGATCATGTCAGGCCCGATCAACCGTCGCGCCGTGACCGGATTTATGTCGTCCTGACCGATATGCAGTCCGTCAGCGTCGATAGCGATCGCCGCCTCCACGTCGTCATTGACGATAAGGCGCGCGCCGGTACCCGACAGCGCCCCCTTGATGGCGCGCCCGGTCTCAATCATCCGTGCTGTGTCGGCAAGCTTGTCGCGCAACTGCACAACAGTCGCCCCACCGGCAACCGCGGCCTGCGCCGTCTCGACCATGCCGAACGCGGCACAGAGACCCGGGTCGAGGACGAGGTATAAGGACAGATCGAGCCTGTTCATGCCGCGAAAACCTTCGCCTGATGATCGAGAGAAGCGACATCGAGTGCGGCAAGAGCATCGAGGAACCGCCAGGAAAACGAACCCGGACCATCGGCCCTGCTGGCCGCCGTCTCCCCGGCAACAGCAAACGTTGCAAGTGCTGCAACCGTTGCTTCAAAGGGCATTTCAGGTCGGACGGCTGCAAAGGCACCGACCACGCAGGTCAGCGAGCAGCCAAGCGCGGTGACCTGCGGCATCCACGCAGAACCTCCCGCGATGCGAGCTGCGCGCAATCCGTCGGTCACGAAATCCACGACGCCGGTTACCGCAACAATCGCTCCATGTGCTCTAGCGATCAACCGAGCGGACTCTTCCGCTTGCTCAACGCCATCGTGGCTATCGACACCCCGCCCACGACTGCTGCCACCTGCAAGCGCGATGATCTCGGAGGCATTGCCGCGAATGACGGTCGGACCGAGTTCCAGCAAACGGTCAACGGCTGCACGACGAAAGCCTGTAGCGTAGTGGGCGACCGGATCGAGAACCCAAGGTTTGCCGCACTCCCTGGCAGCGCTGGCAGCAGCTTCCATACCGCGCATCCAGCCCGACGAGAGCGTACCGATATTGATTGTAAGGGCGCCAGCTATCGCGGCAAACTCACCGGCCTCCTCCTCAGCGTGCACCATGGCAGGAGACGCGCCGACAGCAAGGAGCACATTGGCAGCGATGTTCATCGCAACGAAGTTGGTGATGCAATGGACCAACGGTGGTTGCGAGCGCAATTCGCGCAACAGCAATCCTGGCGAGATTTGATCTTCCATTGCGTGCCTTTCAGCTGGAGAAGAAAGGCGCGGGGACCGTTGCGGGCTGCGCAAGTCCCGAGCGACTCCCTCCGCCGGCATTATCCGGTTCAGGTTCAAAGGGTTCTTCTCAGCCCACCTTCCGGCGGGCGCCCCTGTCTCTCATCGGCTTCTTGTGACAGAGAAGAATGCCCCTGTCACCCATAAAATCGGCACCGCTAGCGGACGAGACCTTCCGCAACACCCTCATACTGGGAAGGTCACTCTCACGGCGTTTCCACTTGAAGCACAGGACGTCTCCGCGTGTAGTTAGGATTGGCCATCCATCTCTCCTTGGAGAAATAAGCTTTCGTACGAGACTGCTCGTTGGAATTCTGGGAAAGGACCAGGGCAAAATCGTAGCTCTTTTCCTGGCTCAGTGTCCGTGTGAACTCGAAAGCTGCACCGAAGCGCTCCGATCGGACATCCATAAGCTTCTGGATCGGGACCAGCGTGTCCTGGAAGTCTCCCCATTTTGCTTGGCTGACGAGAACATTGAAGATGCGCATGACGGACGGATCGAGGCTTCCCTGATCATCTGTTGTGGGCCCAACAATTCTGCCACTGATCTCAAGAACCTCACCCCACGCGTTGCCGCGAACGCGCAGGAAGGTCGAGCGTAGAGGACGAATCTCGTCACGTTCGTAGATGCGTTGAAAGTAGCATTCACAACTCACACTGCGCATGGAAGCGGCGCGCCACTCTGTCGCCTCGATACCGGCGTCTCGAAACGCTGCACAGACTTGGGGTCCAGAGATCCGCCACGTGCGCATGAACTGGCTGGTCAGCTCAGGCATTGGGGCCTCGAAAAGGCGTGCGAGATTGAACTCTATTGATCGTGGGCCAACATCCTCGGCAATTGCATCGCCAGGCGGCTGAGAGGAGAGGGCCTCATTGTGGTAAACCGGATAAGTCTTGTCTGTGACGGGATAATACCAATAGCCTGCGCTCCACAGTGCAAAGGCACCGACAATGGGGACGCAGCAGAATACCACGAGCCTTATGATCCAGAATGGCGGGACGGTTGTTCGACTTCCTGAAGGAAGGTTCCCCAAATCCAATACCGTCGCAAGCGTTAATTCACGGTCGCTAACATAACAGTGGTCTAAGGCGTTTGGAAGTGATTGGTCCGCGAACTGCAGAACGTAGTTAGCCTATAGCAAGCGCCGATCTTGAGGCCCGGAATCAACTCGCTGGTGGTAGCCTGGGCATGAATGAACGGGAGCGGACCCAACCGGAACCGCGCAAACCCGCATCACGACTACCTCTTCTTTGTCTCAGATACGCTTTCACAGATTGAGAGCATCCTGTTGATCTGCTCGCACAAAACGAGGAATGCAGCGGCCACGAGTTCGTCGGGAGTATCTTCCATCTCACTGATCAGCGTCTCAATATCCCTCAACGTACGAGATGCCATGGGTGTATCGGCTCCACTAGTGTCAAGCGCATGTTTCAGCTCATGGATGCAGTTGATCCCGCGAGCGACCAACCCCTTCCGCTCCTCGAGCGTCAACAGGTGAATTTGATTTACCGCGCGAGCGAGTTCCGAGACAAAATCCGATGTTACCGAGATGTTTGACATGCTTCGGCCTACCTTCCAAAAGTGACCGCCGGTTACTCGTATTAAATATAGAATTTCCCCTATTGTTGGCGAGCTGACCATTCGGTTGATTGAGGTATTAGACACGTACGGCCGAAACCGACTTCGGCTTAGGCCGTACGAGTTTAGGTCTCGGAGGACTGGGAAGGCTCCGAAACCATTCCGGGATAATGGACGAAAATTCGTCTTAATGTAGTATTCCACAATTGCCGCATATTGCAACTCGCTAATGCATAGGGCTCGCTACACGGTTCCTGAAAGTAACCGGTGAAGCGCCTATGATCCGTTTGAATGCTCCACTAAACGAAGCCTCTGAATCATAGCCCAGGCGCTCGGCGATTGCGGCAACGCGCTGCCCTTCTCTTAGCCATTGATGAGCCTGATGCATTCGCATTCGCCTAACCCTTTGCCTCCCTCAGCGGGCGGTGGCGAACCATCGGTTGAGCGGTGCACCATGACCGTTCCAAGGCCGCTTGCCCCTGAACGCTATCTCGATCTCACAGCTGCGCTAACATCGACCGCCTTGGCAGGCCAAGCGAGGAGGGCACTCTCGAGCTCCCCTCGATCGGGCGCCCCGATGCGCCCGCCAAATATCTGGCATTTGATTGCGGCCGCCATTGACGAGAGACGCATCACATCGTCGATCGCCATGCCTTCGGCGAGTGTCAGTAAGAAGGTTCCATGAAAGATATCGCCCGCCGCCAATGTATCCACGGCTTTGACGCGCGGCGCCTCGAGGTGTCGGATAGTGGCCCTGTCGTCATCAAACCAGTAGGACCCTTTTTCTCCAAGCGTCACACTGACAAAGGCATGGCCGAACCGCTGCTTCAAAAGCCGGACCATCTCTATGGGATTGACGCTGCCCGCCAGGCGCTCGGCGGCTGGTTGAGAAAAGACGATGTGACTGGCTGCAGGTGCCAGCATTTCGATTACGCCGTCCGGCGCGACGTCACCATCAAGAACTGCTGGTTTGCCTGCTTCACGCGCCGCAATCAAAGTCTGCCGAGCAAGCTCCGGCCATCGAACGTCGACGAGGGCTGCATCGAAAGCCGAAACATCCACGCTCGAAACCGCTTCCGTCAGCTCATGCAGCCGTGGATCATAAAAGGGGACAATGAGGCGCTCGCCATTGTCGTCGATCAGGATCGTCGATACCGCCGAGCGAGCGCCCGTGACACACCTCATACCGACCGTATCGATACCCGCAGCAGATAGATCGTCGACGATGCGCTTTCCGATCTCGTCGTCCCCAACAGCTCCCCAGAGACTGACCTCCCCGCCAAGTCTGGCAACTGCAAAGGCGGCACTCGAGGCCATGCCCTCCGCGATCTGCAGCATCTCATACGGCAGGACTTTGCCCTGACCCGTCGGCATGATCCGTACCCTGAAAAGCGTGTCGAGGACCGCTGCTCCCACGCACAGGACGTGGCGCCGCCGTGTCGACTGCTCTTTCGCAACGTCCCCTTGCATCACTTCACGGCACCTGCCGTCAGACCGGCAACGATCTGGCGCTGAGCAAAGACAGTGAGAACCAGGACTGGCAGGGTTACGATCAGGGCCGCAGCGGCCAACGGTCCCCAACTGACCTGTTCGAACGACAGCATGTTGTAGACCGCGACGGGCAGCGTGCGCGTTTCACGGCTTGCAAGGACAATGCCGAAGACGAAGTTGTTCCAGGAAAAAATCACCGACAGGATGAATGCCACGACAATGCCCGGCCTTGCGATCGGAAGCGCCACAAGGCGGAAGACCTGCCAGGGCGTCGCTCCATCAATGCTTGCTGCTTCCTCGAGTTCCATAGGCGTTGTTTCAAAATAACCGATCATGATCCAGACCACGATCGGAACGGTGACCACCAGATGAATGATGATCTGGGGCCAAAGTGTGCCCAGCAAATTCAACCACTGGAACAGCAGGAAGAGCGGTATCAGGAAGGAGAGGCCGGGCGTCATGCGGGCAATCATGATGACGACAGCCGATTTCTCGGCCTTAAGACGAGCGATGCCGTAGCCGGCGGGAACCCCGATCACAAGCGCCAGGAGCGTTGCCGCGCCAGTGACCAGAACCGAATTCCACAGGTAGAGGAAGAAGTTGTTTTCCTCGAAAACCTTGAGGTAATTGGTCCAGGCGAAGCGCTCCGGAATAAAGATCGGCGGATAGGCGCCGTTGTCGATCTCGTACTTCAGGGATAATGAGATCATCCACAGGAAGAAGAGGATGACTGGCGAGACCATGACCAGGGCGACGAAAAGGAGCCCGATGCGATCGATTGCCTTGCGCTTCATTAACCTGCCCCCCCATCGGACCAGTTGGCACGCTGCTTCACCATCAGGAGGACGAAGGAGAGTGCCACGATGAGAATGAAGAAGATGACGGCCATCGCCGAACCATAGCCAATGTCATAGTAAGAGAAGGCTGTGTTGTAGAGATAAATGTTGATCGTTTCGGATGCCGTGCCCGGTCCGCCCTGTGTCATCGCGTAGATGATGTCGAAGCTCTTGACCGCGTCGATGCTGCGTATGATGACAGCAATCATCAGAAACGGCGCGATCATCGGCAGGGTGAGGTAACGGAACTTCTGCCATACGTTGGCGCCGTCTATTTCCGCACTCTCGTACGGTTCGCGTGGCACTGCCGCCAGACCGCCGAGCACGATCAGCATGACCAGCGGTGTCCATTGCCAGGTTTCAACGAGCACAAGTGACGGAATGACGCTCGTCTGATTGTAGATCCATTCCTGCGGGCCTATTCCGATATAAGAGAGAAGATAGTTCAAAACACCAAGCTGTGGATGGAACATCATTGTCCAGACAAGCGCGATGGCGACAGGCGTCGCCATCATCGGCATCACGAATATTCCGCGCAGTATTCCGCGCAAGGGAAATTGCGCATCAAAGATGAGCGCAGCCAGTGTCCCCAGGAATAGGGGGGCTGCGACCGACAAGGTCGTATAGAGCACGGTATGCCACAACGAATCCCAGAAGCGCATGTCCGTCGCCAAGCGGAGGTAATTGTCCAACCCGGCAAAGACCTGTGCCTGCCCGAGTGTCCAGCTGTTGACGCTCATCCAGAGGGTAAAGACCCATGGAAAGACGATAACAGCCGCCACGACGACCAGGGCGGGAATGACGAACGGCCAGTAGTTGGGAGCAAACCGACCCGGTTTGCTCCCCTGCTTTGCCTTGGCTTTGACCGCGGTTGCGGTTTCCATGCTCACTGAGGCCATTATCCCTCGCTTCGTGCCAGAACCGGCTCGAACTGAGTTGTGGCAGTCTTCAGCTCTGAGGCTGGATCGGCGCCACCGATCATGTTGGTGAGACCAACCCCATAAATATCACGGAACTCCGTGACCGGAATGATGATCGGCAAGGCAAGTTGCGACACTTTCGCCGAACCTGCGACGGCATCGAGCCAGGCAGCCGGCATCTTGACGCCCTCACGAACCTTCTGGTCTTCGAGCACGGACTGACGGAACGGAACACCGGCACCGGCCTGAAGCAGGCGCGCACCCATGTCATGGGAGATTGCCCACTGGCAGAAGAGGTATGCGGCCTCCTTCTTCTGGCTCGCAGCCACAACACCGAGGCCATCTCCGGTTGTCGCCGCTGCCTGCGCCTTTGGGCCCTTCGGCATGATGCCATAACCGACCTGGCCAACCACACGCGATTTTTCGGGGTTCTCGATCGGAGGAGCGAAGCCGACACCATCAAGCCACATGCCGATCTTGCCCTGCAGGAAGGCCGACTGCGCTTCTGCCCAGTTGAAGCCGGAAACGCCGGGAGGTGCTGCCTTGGTCATCAGGCGCTGGTAGAGCTTGGCGGCCTCAACGGCCTCGTCCGAATTGGTGCGGAGTTTGCCGTCAGGGCCAAGCGGGCTAGATCCGTAGCCAAGCAGCAGTGTCGTCCAAACCGGCGTGTTGGCGTTCTTTAGACCGCGAGCAACGAAACCGTAGGTATTGGTCGAGGGATCGGTCAGCGCCTCGGCCGCACTCACCAACTCATCAAAGGAGGTTGGATAGGAAAGTCCCTTCTTCTCGAAGAGCGCCTTGTTCCAGTAGACGATCCAGTAGTCGACCGAGAAGGGCAGGGACCTCAAAACGCCGTCAGAATCCTTGGCAAAGGTCATGCCGGCTTCGGCAAAATCACTCTCGACCAGTGATGGATCCGTCAGTGATGGATCCTTGAGGAACCCACTGATATCGGCAAGCCAGCCCCCCTTCTCAAACTGTCGCTTCTGGACGTGATAGCTCATGTGCACCACGTCGAAGCTCGGCTTGCCTGAGCTCAATTCGATGGTGGTTTTTTGCCGCTGCTGCTGCTCGGGCGTGGCCTCCGCATTGACCTTGATCCCGGTCAGTTCTTCAAACTCGGGAAGATACTTGATGAGCGTTTCGCTGCGTGGGCTCTTGACCAAATTGACCTCGAGCGTGGTCCCAGCAAACCGCTTCCAGTCAACGGCGGCCGCTGCCGGACGGATGCCGATCAGCCCGCTCGCGCCAAGAGCCGCGGTACCGGCGAGAAAGCCGCGTCGGGTCGGATTTAAGAATGATGATGGCATGTAACTCCTCCTCTTGTTGCCGCCGATCTCCTCATCGCCGGCTTGTTGTCAACTAGATCCTAAGTGCGCGATCCCTCGCGTGATTGATGTGGGCGGCAAGGTTGGTAACAGCGTCCTGCGCTGATCTTCTCTCGATCGCCTCCAAGACCTTCAGGTGTTCTCCCATGACCGGGCCGACTCGCCCGTCGATGCGAAAGCGCTCCTGGCTAATCAAGCGCATCTTGATTGAGTTGACGCGATACGCGTTCGAGATGATGGTATTACCAAGGGCGTCAATAAAAGCGTCATGCATACCCCAGTCCACGGCCTGCGCGCGCACTTCCAGCTCGTGAGAGCCGTCGCCGTTCAGGATGGCATCGGCAATGTCGCAATGCTGCTTGATGAGTCCCGCCACCGTCTCATCGGATGCAGATTGGGTGAAGAGTGCGACGGCCTCCTTTTCCAGAAAGAGCCGAAGCTGGAAGGCTTCCCGAATGAGGTTCAGGTCGATATGAGCGATCTGCAGACCCCGCTGCGGAACTGTCTTGATCAATCCTTCGGCCTCAAGACGCGGGATAAGTTCGCGGATCGCTGCAAGCGTCAATCCGGTCAACTCTACGAGACGTCGCTGGGAGACGAATTGACCCGGACGTACGTCACGAGCCAGCAGGTGGCGCGTGAAGCTTTCATACGCCTTTTCCCGCAGCGTCGGCTGCTCGTCCATCCCGTCCATTGCCTCCCCCTCGTACATGACGCCTATGCTGCTTTGGAGCGGAAAAGCGCATCGAAGGCAAGAGCAAGCTGCGCCTGTCCCTCCGCGGAAATCGAAACGAGCGGCGGCCGAACAGAAAGCCACACGTCCTCACCAGTAAGGCGAGCAACCATGACCTTGACGGCCGCGGTCACCGGATACTTCAAAAGCTCGGCGACAAAGTCCTCGACGCGAACATCATCCATGCCTTCTTCCGCCATTACCTTGACTTCGGCAGGCAGGAAATTCGCCATTCCGGAAATCGCGCCCTGACCACCGAGGCGCACGCCTTTTGCGAGATGGCGCTCATCGCCGATCAGAATGGCGATATCGCCATGTTCCTTTAGAAGCCCTTCAGTAAACGGCCAGTCGCCAGAGGAATCCTTGATGCCAGTGACGACCGAAGGAAATGCAGCACGCAGGCGCCCGATCAGCGATACTGTCAGCGGCACCATCGTCACGGAGGGGATATTGTAGACAATGACATCGCGAGCCTTGTCACCAAGGATGGCAAACACGGCGGAAAACCATGTGAAAAGACCGTCGTCGCTGACATTCTTGAAGTAGGAAGGAGGCGCAAGCAGGATGTTCCGCACACCTTTGGAAAGGGCATAGCCGGCCTGCGCAGCCGCGTCCTCGGCCGCGTCTACCAAGACACCCACAACGATTTGATGGGGCGCAATCCCCGTATCGAGGAACTGGTTGATGATCCGTTCGCGCTCTAGCGTGCCGATCGACGACCCTTCCCCGGTGGTGCCGAAGAGCGTGACGCTTTTGCATCCCGCAGTCAGGCTTCGCTTGGCCTGCGCGATCATGACATCGATGGCGATTTCGCCCTTGCCATCGAATGGTGTGGTCAGCGCAACAGAAAGCCCGAACTTCTCACTCAAAATCAATCCTCCCAAATCAATAGGTCAGACGTAGCAGACTAACATGTTAGTTGTAAATAGGTAATATGCCAGAGACCCAGCAGGGATTGCGAGCCACGGGGTCGGCCCGTTAGCCGACTACGATTGCGTCCAGTCAGGCACCGTTTTCCTTGACAGCTTCCATGGCAACAAACGTCGAAGTGCTGGCCACGAAAGGAAGCGTCGATATTTTCTCACCGAGGACCAGACGGTAGTTGGCAATGTCGGACGTGCGAATCTTCAAAAGGTAGTCGAAGGCCCCAGCGATCATATGGCACTCTTCAACCTCCTGCAGCTTTCGCGCAGCTATGTTGAAGGCCTTGAGCGCATGCTCCCGAGTGTCGGACAGCTTCACTTCCGTAAAGGCCACATGATTCCTGCCAAGCTTCTTTACATCGACGATAGCGCGGAAGCCTAAGATATAGCCATCTTCGACCAATCGCTTTAGTCTCACCTGGCAGGGCGTGTTGGACAGACCGACCTTCTTCGCAAGGTCGGTAATGGACATGCGACCGTCCGCGACAAGAGCCTCGATGATCCTGTAATCGAACTGGTCAATTTCCCTGCCGTTTGCCATGATACCGATGATATCCTCTTCGTCATTGGCCTATATTAGTCAAATAGCCACCGTCATGGCCATTATCAAGAGAAATTACCTCAATAGATCTGCTATGTTCTGCAATCATCCTGACCCGGAGCAAGAGACATGACGATCACCAACGACGCGGTGGCGAACGAAACCACCAATGAATCACACAGCGCCCTAAATCCATTCGAAGGTTTCGCGCCGGCGGTTCGCCCGCAGAGTGATCTGCGTCGCGCAATAACCGCGGCTTACCGCACACCTGAGACGGTATGTGTCCCGCGCCTTGTCGATGCGGCGTCAGTTCCGGACAAGGTCAGGCTCGGCGCAACGGCAACCGCCCGCAAGCTCATCGAGGCGCTGCGCGCCAAGCACAGGGGGACAGGCGTCGAGGGGCTCGTCCATGAATATTCGCTTTCGAGCCAGGAAGGCGTTGCACTGATGTGTCTCGCCGAAGCGCTGCTGAGGATTCCCGATACCGCGACCCGTGACGCGCTGATCCGCGACAAGATTGCAGAAGGTGATTGGAAGGCACAT
Organism: Rhizobium cauense; assembly: GCF_019511525.1. Classification (GTDB taxonomy): domain Bacteria; phylum Pseudomonadota; class Alphaproteobacteria; order Rhizobiales; family Rhizobiaceae; genus Rhizobium; species Rhizobium cauense. Next base: position 482,672 of record NZ_JAEUAT010000003.1, read on the forward strand.
CTCGGTGGTGGCCGTTCGCTCTTCGTCAACGCAGCCACCTGGGGACTGGTGGTAACCGGCAAGCTCACGTCGACCGTTAATGATCGCAGTCTGTCAGCAGCTCTGACGCGGCTGATTGCGCGCTGCGGCGAACCAGTCATCAGGCGCGGCGTCGATATGGCAATGCGCATGATGGGTGAGCAATTTGTCACCGGCGAAACGATTGACGAGGCATTGCAGCGGGCCAAGCCCCTGGAACAGCGAGGCTTCCGCTATTCCTACGACATGCTCGGCGAGGCGGCGACCACGGGCGCGGATGCCGAACGCTACTACAGGGACTACGAAACGGCGATCCACGCGATTGGCAAGGCTTCGGACCGGCGCGGCATTTACGAAGGTCCGGGTATCTCGATCAAGCTCTCCGCGTTGCATCCGCGGTATTCACGAGCCCAGAGTGCACGTGTCATGAGCGAGCTGCTGCCGAAGGTAAAGGCGCTGGCGCTCATCGCCAAGTCCTATGACATCGGCCTCAACATCGACGCGGAGGAGGCCGACCGGCTGGAGTTGTCGCTTGATATCCTCGAAACGCTTTGCCTGGATGAGGATCTTGGCGGCTGGAACGGCATGGGCTTCGTTGTCCAGGCCTACGGCAAGCGCTGCCCCTTCGTACTCGACTTCATCATCGACCTTGCTCGCCGTGCCGGCCGGCGGATCATGGTGCGCCTGGTCAAGGGCGCCTACTGGGATGCAGAAATCAAGCGCGCGCAGCTTGATGGCCTGGAGGACTTCCCCGTCTTTACCCGCAAGATCTACACCGACGTGTCCTATATTGCTTGCGCAAAAAAGCTGCTTGCCGCCACGGACGCGGTCTTCCCGCAGTTTGCGACCCACAACGCGCAGACGCTCGCCACCATCTACCACATGGCCGGCAGCGACTATCATGTCGGAAAATACGAGTTTCAATGCCTGCACGGCATGGGTGAACCACTATACGACGAGGTTGTCGGTCGGCAGAACCTCAACCGACCGTGCCGCATCTATGCGCCTGTTGGCACCCACGAAACCTTGCTCGCCTACCTTGTCAGGCGCCTTCTCGAAAACGGCGCCAACTCGTCCTTCGTCAACCGGATTGCCGACCCGACCGTCTCGGTCGACGAGCTCGTCGCCGATCCTGTCGAAATCGTCGCGAAGATGCCGGTACCCGGTCAAAAGCACGACAAGATCGCGCTCCCTGCCGAACTCTATGGCCAACGGCAAAATTCCGCCGGCCTCGACGTCTCCAACGAAGAGTCTCTGCAGGCGCTGACGGAGACGTTGAAGGCGAGTGCAACGATGTCATGGACAGCAGCTCCAACCGGTCAGACCAAGACTGGAGCGGGCTCGCGCCAGGTACTTAACCCCGCCGACAACCGGGATGCGGTCGGCATTGTGCGCGAGGCTACCGCGGAGGAAGCGGCCGCCGCGGCAGCGACCGCGCTAAAAGCTGCACCCTCATGGGCAACAGTCGCTCCCGCTGAACGGTCAGCGTTGCTCGATCGGGCCGCAGACATCATGCAGGCAAGGATGGAGACGCTGTTGGGCCTGATCATCCGCGAGGCCGGAAAATCTCTGCTCAACGCTGTGGCCGAGGTACGCGAGGCGATCGACTTCCTGCGCTACTACGCCGAGCAAGCCCGCCGCACACTCGGCCCGTCGCACGCGCCACTTGGACCAGTCGTCTGCATCAGCCCCTGGAACTTCCCGCTAGCCATCTTCACCGGGCAGGTCGCCGCAGCACTGGTCGCCGGCAATCCCGTTCTTGCCAAACCCGCCGAAGAAACACCCCTGATCGCGGCTGAAGCGGTTAGCATCCTGCATGATGCCGGCGTTCCCGCCGACGTTGTCCAGCTGTTGCCCGGCGACGGCAGGGTAGGGGCGGCACTCGTGGCAGCACCACAGACCGCCGCCGTCATGTTTACCGGCTCGACCGAAGTTGCTCGGATCATTCAGACCGAACTGGCAAAGCGTCTCTCAAAGGATGGCAAGCCGATACCGCTGGTCGCGGAGACCGGCGGCCAGAATGCCATGATTGTCGATTCGTCTGCGCTTGCCGAACAGGTCGTCGGCGACGTGATCGCATCTGCTTTCGATAGTGCCGGACAGCGATGCTCGGCACTTCGCATTCTCTGCCTGCAGGAAGATGTGGCCGACCGCACCCTGACAATGCTGAAGGGTGCATTGCGCGAGCTGTCGATCGCCAACACCAACCGACTGGCTTCTGACATTGGTCCGGTGATCACCTCCGAAGCAAAGGACATCATCGAGGCGCACGTTGCCGCGATGGGCCGCGCCGGTAGCGCCATCGAACGTGTCGAATTGCCGGATGCGACCAAATTGGGAACTTTCGTCGCGCCGACCATTATCGAAATCAACAAAATCTCAGAACTGAAGCGCGAAGTCTTCGGGCCTGTTCTGCACGTGATCAAGTGGCGACGCCAGGATCTTGGTCGTCTCATCGACGAGATCAACGCCACAGGCTACGGACTGACATTCGGTCTCCATACACGCCTTGACGAGACCATCGCCAATGTGACCGCCCAGGTGAGGGCCGGCAACCTCTACGTAAATCGCAACGTGATCGGCGCAGTTGTCGGCGTGCAGCCCTTTGGAGGGCGCGGCCTCTCGGGCACAGGTCCGAAGGCCGGAGGCCCGCTTTACCTCGGACGGCTCGTAACAACGCCGCCAATCCCACCGCAGCACAGCTCCGTCTACAGCGATCCCGCTCTATCGGACTTTGCGAAGTGGCTGGACCAGCAGGGGCTTGCAGACAACGCCGAAATGGCGCGGCATCTCGGCAGTCAGTCGGCTCTCGGCCTCCAGGTCGAACTGGCCGGCCCGGTCGGCGAACGCAATCTCTACGCGCTGCATGCCCGTGGGACGATCCTGTGCGCCCCACACTCCGTGACCGGCCTGCTTCACCAACTGTCGGCGGTTCTTGCAACTGGCAATCGCGCTGCTATCGAAGGCGACGACAGTCTGCGAAAGAAGTTGAGCGGGCTGCCGACCAGTGTTGCACAGCGTATCTCTTGGCTGGATCAATCCCCCGGGACGGAACCGATGGCGGGCGCCCTCATCGAAGGAGAAGGAGATCGCGTCTCCGCCATTCTTGAAAAGATCGCAGCGATGCCCGGTCCACTGCTGCTGACGCAGTCGGCTTCAACGGCTGAGCTCGAACGCAATCCGGACGCCTATTGCCTCAACTGGCTTCTGGAAGAGGTCTCGACATCTATCAACACCGCTGCAGCCGGTGGTAACGCAAGCCTGATGTCGATCGGGTAGGGCAATACCACTGCCCAACAGCAGTTGGCCGACTACTCCTGAGCCGCATGCGACCATGCGGCTCAGAGTTCATTGATCCTGGCTCCACGTGTTCACGATCCGTTTGCGACCGAACTATTGGGGCAACCGCTGCCGCTCGCCCAGCGCTGCAATGGCGTGGTAGAGTTGCGGGGTTGGGATCGACCGATGCTTGATCCGCCGAAGGAGAAAGTCAGATGAACCGAATTCGTCGCCTCGCACTGACTGCCGCCCTGAGCAGCCTGCTGACGATCGCAGCCAGCTGCACAACTCAGACTTCGCAGCGGGATGGAAGTCTTCCATTAAATTCAGCTTGTGCGCTTGGTTTCAACAATGACCGCCCTTGCAGCTACTGAGAGCTGACAGCCCGACACGTTCAAGCAGATTTAAGATACCGTGGGCTTCCAGCCAAGATGAGAGCCTGCGTCACCGGAATACTGTTTGAAGCCATCAGCAGCAAACTAAGGGCTACCGCGCGCGGAACCGCCTGCTCGCCCGCCGCCCATCTTCGGCTGGTAAGTTGATCAACACCAAAAAGCTCTTCCACGGTGCTGGCCGTCAAACCCATGACTGCCAGCGCCGCCCTGTACTCCGACGGGGTCATTTTAGTGCGTTCCCCGCGCGATTCACGCGCGTATTCTTTCGTTGACGCGGACTTTATTTTCTTATTAGGAAAGGGATGTTCACTCCGCGCCTTTTTAAGGCCAATTTGCGCCACGCAAGCTAATCTCATGGTTCGTTCTAGAGCGTCCAGTCGGGCGAATGACCGAAACGATCCCGGAACGACGCCAACACCGCCAGCGCGCAGACCTGGCGCACCCCCCACAATTGTCGACGGTCGGCTGCAACCTGCAACAGAAATCCGCTGCAAACCTAATCCGCCGGCCCAGTTACATCGTTGATGCGGTTATCAAGAAAGGTGGTATGTAAAGGATCCACTGCTACGTTGAAGAAGATCTCTCACTCGAAGATGAAACTCGGCCTGAATCAATCGGCACGGCTGACGGACGGTCGCCGCGAGAAGGTTTTCCGCCCGCATCTCGGCGCTGAAAACCCACCCGCACCTATTGGAGCATACCGCACCATCTGCCACTCCATTGATTGAAGTGACAGATGATTTAGCACCACTCGCGAGACTGTTGCCCCATCAGCAACGAACGATCGCAACGTGTTAGCCGTTATCCCGTCTGGGCGCACCGACCAATATCACTGTGCAGCCTGGCAGGCCCTCAACGCCTTGAAAGCGGCATCGGTGCCAGCCAGCTTGACAACGACTGGAGAGCCTCCCTGTGGCGTAATTGTCACCGCGTTCTTTTTGGCGAGATCATAGATAAAGTCCGCGTTGGTGACCCACGCGAATGCTCCTCTATAACCATCCATGACCTGGCCCTTGGCTTCTCCCTTAAATTGCTCGCCATCGACATCGAACAGAACCTGAAGCTTCTCGCCTGCGGTGACTTTGGCGTCAGCCTTCGTGTAGAGGGCCATGTAGCCTCGCATTGCACCTGTTGCATCGATGCCCATCTGAATCTGTGTACCGTCAGCATTTGCCTTGGTGATCAAGCATCCAGGCCCCATGTCTGGCTTGACCATAATGTCCCATCCAGCCTCCGAGCCGAATTTCGTCTGCGCCATAGCTTGAGGCGCAACCAGCGCCGAAGAAAATAATGCAATTCCGACTACGATCGCGCGTCTCATAGCTGTCTCCTTCAGATTTTCAGGGAACATAAAGCTAAGCGCGGACGATGTTTCAAAAGTGCAGTAGCCTATGTGCAATCAGAACAACCGCTTGAACACGAGCCCGCAGCCAGAACAAAAACACGCAACTACGGCTTTATAGTGGAGAGCGATTCACGACCTGGATGGACCTACGACGCCACCTTATGCCGCTCGTATTCAACAACCGTATCAGCTTGGACGCAGACCCTGTTACGGACTTTTTCGCTAGCACGCAGCACACCGCCGAGCCGCGTATTCTCGGCGATCACCGCACGCCCCAAATTGGTCCTTGTCGAACACCGAATGGGCAAAAAATGCCACTTCCAGCTTATATCCTGACGACCATATCAATTACTCGCGCGACAGCCCAATGCCGGCATCCGACTTCAAGCCGCACGTCGGCGAACGCGATACCCAATCGGTCGCGCTCGGCAAAGCCCTCGGTCGCCAAGGGCGGCCCAAAGTCCGTATAGCGTTCGCGAACAAGCGTCACCACATCATCCCAAGCACCGTCGCTGATCCGGTTATTGGCGGCCGGCCGATCGCCTTGTACCGGCTCGACGCCGCACTGTCACTGCACATCCGCTGCAAAGACGGCGGACTTGGCGGTCGCTCAGATGAAGCACACACGTCGCAGAGATCTCGATCCGCTGAAGACTGCGCGCTCATCGCTAACAATCCCATCCGCAACGACACGCGTCATCGAGCGGATGCAGTGACGTCGGTCGTTGGTGCCGCGGCCAGTGCTCGCCTATTTGCAGGCAAAGCGCAAACGACAAGCTACTAGCGGCATATCCGTGTATGAACAGGATAATCTACAATTTAATCTTGTCGGTTACGAAAAATCTGCTTTACATGAGGGCTTCGCTGCTTGGCTTTCGAGGGGATGCCGATGGGGTGGACGCGCAGGGAAATTATGCTCGGTAGCTTGGCTTCGGTCGGCACGTTGGCGGTGCAGAAGCCGGGTTTTGCTGCAGCGTCCTCCTATTTTTCCGGCACGACCGTCGACAATGGCGTAACATTCCGAAGCACGAACTTTGCCAAGATCGACAGGAAGTGGCACCGCCAGGTTGTCAAATATTTCAGCAGCGAGCCAATTGGCACCGTTGTCGTCGATACGACGCACCATTTTCTCTACCTAATCATGGAGAACAAGACGGCCATTCGCTATGGCGTCGGTGTTGGCCGCGAGGGCTTCAAATGGTATGGCCGGGCCACGATCGACCAGAAAGCACTTTGGCCGCGCTGGACACCACCGCCAGAGATGCGCCAGCGCCACCCGGAGCTACCGGAATCGGTTGACGGCGGATCTCCGAAGAACCCACTTGGCCCGCGCGCCATGTACTTGCTCCGCGACGGTGTCGATACCGGCTATCGTTTCCACGGCACTCTGGAGCCAGGCAGCATCGGCAAGGATGCCTCCAGCGGCTGCATTCGCATGTTCAACGAAGATGCAATCGATCTCTATCAGCGGTGCCCAATCGGCACGGCGGTACAAGTACTGCCCCATATTGCGGATCAGGCTCAAAATGCCGCCCAAGCAACCCCAGTCGAGTGAGGAAAATTCCTTGATGTCTGTTTTGACTAGATATTCGAGGTCGCTCGCTGCTGCGGCGATGCTCCTGACGCTGGTCGCCTGCAGCACCACTGATATAGCTGAGGTTGAGGAACCCGCCGCCCCGCCGATGACCGGGCAAACCAACGATCCGGCGCCTGGCTTCGAGAACGTCGCGGCCGGCACCGAAGAGGACTTTATTCTGAACGTCGGTCGCCGGACCTACTTTGCGCAGGATTCGGCCACGCTCGACTCCGTCGCCAAAGCAACGTTGGATAAGCAGGCAATCTGGCTCAACAGCAATCCGCAGTGGCTGGTCAAGCTCCAGGGATTTGCCGACGATTCAGGATCCGCCTCCGCAATGACGTCGCTATCGCAGCGGCGCGCCGATGCGGTTATGAGCTATCTCGTCTCGAAGGGCGTGGATCCTAGTCGCGTATGGGCCAAGGGCTACGGCAATGATCGCGAAGTCCGTGATTGCACGAGTCGCTCCTGCAAGGTGCAGAACCGACGCGTTGTCTCCAATCTGCGAACCCAGCGCGACTCGGTCTGACTGAAATCCTACCGGTCGATCGTCGCCATACATCGATCTCGGGTGACGAAATCGCATCCGGATAGATCCGGACCGCATTGGTCACGCCCTCGCGAACGCGAACCAATGAAGCGGACTACGTCACAGGTGAGCGACACGCCAACGCTCAGCGGTCCAGCCAGGCCGCAAGGCCATCCAGGGTTTGCAGTCCGTATTCGACTGCGCCAAAGCCGATGACGGTCCGACGCCGTTCTGGGCTGGGGTGGAGCTGACGCAAGGTCAGCACTGTTTTTCCGTCGGCCTGCTCATCGAAAGTCACCGTGACGCGAAATCGGTCGGGGTCGTCCGGATCGGGCGTGCCATAATCCATCACGATCCGCTCGTTCGGCACGACCTTAAGAAAGCGCATAAGGTTCGGGAAGCGCTGCTCCTGGCCCTCGAACACACCCACCATGTCGAACCGCCAGAGCCCACCCTCACGGATATCAGCCTCATGGCTCTCGATCCTAAGACCGGCTGGACCGTACCATTCGGCAAGCGCCCTGGGGTCCATCCAGGCAGCAAAGACCTTTTCGCGCGGGTGATCGAGCAGCTTCACCAGCACAATTTCTCGATCAAGCGACCAGGTGTCAAACAGGGTTGCCGTGGTCTTCATCATCCGCTCCCGCTTTGTCCAGGTACAGCTCCAGCCGATCCAATCGGTCGGTCCAGCGCCTCCGCTCCGCTATCATCCAGTCCGCCGCCTCGTCAAAGCGCGCCTGTACCAACCGGCACCAGCGGCTACGTCCACGCTTCTCGCTGGCGATCAGTCCGCAGTCTTCAAGCACCTTGAGATGTTGGGCGAAGGAGGGCAGCGCCATGTCGAATGGCTCGGCCAGAACGCTGACCGGCACCTCGCCGTCAGCAAGCCGTGACACGACCGCACGACGGGTCGGATCGCTTAGTGCGTGAAAGGCAAGGTCGAGAGGGGTCGAATGATAGGGCATGCGAATTGTTAAGACGCATTGGGGCGACGGTCAAGGACAATAAGGCACTTGCCTTAGTGTGACAATCATTTATAAAGGCACCTACCTTAGTATCGACCCCTGGCTGGACAGCCAGGTACAACCCCTCGCAAGGAGAGCTCCATGGCTGTTCGCGTCGATCTCATGATCTCACTCGATGGTTTCGCGACAACGACCGATCAAACGCCCGAAGTCCCGTTCGGGGAGGACTGGCCGCGCCTAGTCGGCGCATATGTGGGAACGCGAACTTTCCGTGAGCGCGTGCTCAAGGATACTAGTGGAGCCGGAACCACCGGCGTGGATGACGACTACGCGAGGCAATACTTCGCCGACGTGGGCGCCGAGATTATGGGGGCGGGCATGTTCGGGCTCCACAATTTCCCAAACGATCCGAACTGGCGTGGTTGGTGGGGCGATGAGCCGCCGTTCCGTGTTCCGGTCTTCGTTCTCACACACAAGCCTCGCCCCTCCATCGAGATGGCTGGTGGCACCACTTTCCATTTCCTCAATCCCACTCCAGTTGATGCGCTCCAGCAGGCTGTTGCGGTGGCGAACGGCAGAGATGTGCGGATCGGCGGCGGGCCAACTGTCGTTCGTGACTTTCTAAGAGCAGGTTTTGTAGATCGCCTTCATGTAGCAATTGCGCCAATCCTGCTCGGTCGCGGCGTGCGCTTATGGGATGATCTGCGCGGCTTGGAGGCGGGTTACGAAGTCAAATCTGAAACGGCACCGAGTGGCACCATCCATCTTACCTTCCATCGCTAACCGCGGGCCAGAAACTTGGGCGATCATACTTAGCTGCGGTCCAAGAAGCACGACTCTCGAGCTGAGAGTTTCACCTCACTAGCCAACCTGCGTCGCCGCCAAAGTGAAGCCACTCTCCTGTCGGAGCGTCTGCAGCTTCCGAGCGAAATCAAAACAGCGGCCGTCGTTCGCTTATTGTGGAAACGCCGGCGCCGGCGAATGTACGCCGACGCGTATCGACTTTGAGAAGTCCGGCGACAGTGCGTCGACCCGCGCCCGCTGGTCGATATGAGCGGCGGCCCTAAGTTCAGCGAGCGACGCTGACGTATCCAAAGCCCCATGATCGTAAGCGTAGTCCGGGAGATAGCCATTGACGATGAGGCGCCAATCGAATGGAACCGTGGCTCCAACCACACGCATCATTTTAACGACCGTCGTTGTGCAGTTGCTCGTGAGTGAGTTGTAGAACACCGGCGTCGCGGCAAGGGCGTTGGCGTCGGCAACATACTCGCGAAGGAGCGCACGCGCCTGTTCCGGTGACGCTTTCAGACGGTAGATTTGGACGTCTTCGCCACGGACGTTTGAACGGACGCCGACCACGTCCCGTTCGTCTGCTGCGATAATCACCAAAGGATTGCTTTTGAACAAATCGGCGACGGGCGAGAATGCACCGCCAACCCGGCGACGCACTTCGATTGACCAGGCAAGCTGCTCGCCACCTTCAAAACCGAAGCTGAAAATTACGTGGGCAATTGTTGGTCCAGCCCAATACGACATGAAAAGGTCGACCGTCTGGAGCTTGCTCATATGATAGGAGCGCGTGGTCCATCGCTCCAAGAAGTCAGTATTGCTATGCCAATCGAAGTCCCGCACATTTGTTAGTGTCAGGAGGTCGCCGTTAAATTCACCTGTGACCTGTCGAGCGACATCGGGTGCCCACGATGCGTTCTCGGCGGGCTTGATCGTGTTCCACCAGATCAGAACCAGTGCGAGCGCCGCTGCGAATATGACGATGGCTTTGAAGCGCCACCGGCCAAACAATGAAATGATTGCGAACACCCCAAGTAGAGCGAATAGCCCGGCAGCAAAGCCCCTGGCGAACTCGGTGGCGGGAAGGCGGTACCACAAAGCGAGTGAGGCCCAAGCAGCGGCTAAGACCATGAGGATTGTGAGGAGAAAAGCGAGAAACGCCCACCCGATACGACGCAATTCAAGCTCCATCCGTCCGCTGCTGGTCACGCTCGCCCCTCGCTGCCAACCCCATCGCCAATCTCCGCCTCATCAAAAAAGGGAGCGTGACATTCTTACTTTGCGGAGTCAGGACATTCTAACTTTGGAGAGAGAAGCTAACCCGGGTGCATTTATGCAATTTTTAAGAGGATAGGGGATCGCCTATCCTCGCGCAAATGCGGCACAAAAACCTCGGGCGGTATCTTCTGACCCAATTGTCCCATCACTAAATAGAAAAGATTTCCTCGCTAATCGATCGCCTGGAGACCGCAGGATCGGATTTTCGGTTGGCCGTAATTCCATGGCGTGAGGTTGCCGATCGTGCGGCATTGCGCCCAGGTCTCCGATCGGCTGCTTGGTAAATCGACCCTTTCAATGGCAGGCAAACAGGGATATATAGCTAGACTGTCTAGCTAGGATGGAGTGCGAGCCATGGAGTGGCAACTACAGGACGCCAAGAACCAATTCTCGAAGGTGGTGCAGAAGGCGCGCCATGAGGGGCCGCAGATTGTCACGCTGCGCGGCGAGCGAACCGCCGTCGTGCTGTCCGCTCATGACTACGACGCCCTACGCGCTGGCCGGCCGACGTTGGTCGATGATCTGCTTGAAGGTCCCACTTGGGACGATCAACTCGCTGATGAGGTTAATGTACGTACCAAGACACCAAGCCGCGACTTGGCCTTCTGATGTATCTGGTTGACACAAACATTGTCTCGGAGGCTCGGCGAGGGACGTCGCAAGCCGTGTCTTGGCTCCGCTCTGTCGATCCGCTCAGCATCCACTTGAGTGTGCTCACACTCGGGGAGATTATGCGGGGCATTTCCCTCAAACAAAAGTCGGATCCGAAGACTGCCGCGCACCTCACCGAATGGCTACGCAAACTGCGCCACAACCATCGTGACCGCATTTTGCCGATAACTGACCAAATCGCAGTCGAATGGGGCCGCATCGCGGCAATCCGGCCCCGTGGCGATATCGACGGGTTGATCGCCGCGACCGCCATCGTTCACGACCTCATCCTTGTCACACGCAACGTCAAGGACTTCGAAGACACCGATGCCTCCGTGATCAATCCTTGGGAAACGTCGGCGTAAGCCGCTCGCGGCTAGGCACCTTCGATGGACAATATCGGGAGAGAGGTTGCATGCTGCCTCGTTGGAGAAAAACTACTCCAAGGCCCGCGCTCTGTAGACCGTCGACGGCGGAGGGCTTCTTCAAGAACTACACGACGGCAAAGTCCTGCTTTCGATTGGCCCACCCGCAAACTCGCTGCTCTAGCAGTGCAAAGACCGCGTAGAGCACGATGCCCAGGAAGGCGAGAGCGAACAATCCCGCGAAAGCCAATGGTACGTCAAAGCTTGAGGTAGCCATCATCATGACGGTCCCGATGCCACGGTTCGCGGCGACAGTTTCTGAGAGAACCGTTCCGACGAAGGCCAGGGTCACAGCCACCTTAAGGGATGCAAAAAAGTAAGGCATGGCCCTCGGCAAGCTAACGTTCCGCAGTACCTGTGAACGTGTCGCACCTAACGCTTTCAGTACATCTTCCATTTCCGGTTCAGTTGTCGCCAATCCTGTCGCGACGTTGACGACTATCGGAAAGATGCAGGTTGTAAGCGCAGTCAGAATGGCGGGAACCGTGCCGGAGCCGAACCAAAGGACGAAGATCGGCACGACCGCGACCTTCGGAACAGACGAAAATCCGACCAGAAGCGGGTAGGCGGTGTTGTAGGCAGTGCGTGACATGCCCACAAAAACGCCAAGCGCCACGCCGATCACTACCCCAAGCAAGAAACCCACCATTGTGGTGGCAAGCGTTTGGAGGATGTGGGGCCAGAGCGCCGGCATTTCGGTTATGAGCGTTGAAAGGATGGCGCTCGGCCGAGGAAGGACGATCGGGCTGATATGGAAGATGACGCAGGCCAGTTCCCATGCAAGGAACAGAAAGACGATAAAAGAACCGGATTTTGTTATTTCTACAATTTTCGGGTTAAGTCTCATGCAGAGCCCTCCGTACCTTGACGCGCAGCGAAGATGAGGCGCCGAAGATCGTTGGTCAGGTCGGTGAATGCCGGTTTGAACGTCGTTTCCAGATTGCGGGGACGAGGGAAGTCCACCGTTTGGTCCTGCGTTACGCGCCCTGGCCGGGCGCTCATGACCAGAATACGGCTCGCCAAGAACGCAGCCTCTCTGAGGTCGTGCGTGACGAGGAAGACGGTTGGCTTCGTCTCAATCCACAGGTCCTGCAGAACTGCCCATAGCTCCTCACGGGTGAACTGATCGAGCGCGCCGAACGGCTCATCGAGCATTAGCAGTTTCGGCGAATGAATTAGGGCCCGACACAGATTGGCGCGCTGAAGCATGCCGCCGGACAGCTCCCATGGACGGCGGTCACCAAAACCGGCAAGACCCACTTTGGCAAGCAGAGCATCTGCACGCTCGCGGAACACCGTATCCTTATCTCGCTGGTAGGTTTCGGCATATGGCTTCACGATCTTGAGGGGCAACATGATGTTCTGGCGGATTGTCAGCCAAGGCAGCATCGTTGGGTTCTGAAACGCCATTCCTATGCCGATCTGTTCTGCGCCCAACTCGCGACCGGCCACGAACACGACGCCCTCGGTTGGACGCAACAGACCCGCGACCAATTTCAGGATCGTCGACTTGCCGCAGCCGGACGGACCGACCATGGCCACGAAATCACCTTGCCGGACGGTCAGGTTTGTCCGATCCAGCGCAAGGAAAGTGCTATCGCCTTTACCGAAGCGAACTCTTACATTCTCAAGCTGCGCTATTTTGGCGTTTCCTGCCTCTGTCTGAGCGACGTTGACTGTCATCTGTTCTGGGCTCCGCCGATTACACCTTCAAGGAAATGCACAGCCGCTTTGGCAATCTCCAGATCCTGTTCTCCCGTGCCTGAGCCGACGCCAATGCCGCCCACGATTTGAGCGTCAACGATAAGAGGCAATCCGCCGAGAAGGTTTGTCATCCGTCCCGACGTCGCTTCCGCCAGTAGGAGTGCCTTGTCCGCCGATATGCCACCGGTCGGCTGACCGGTGGTCGCTGCCGTCATCGCCTTGCGCGTCGCGCTTTCGATCGACAGCACGCGCGAGCCGTCCATCCGTGCGAAAGCCATCAGGTTGCAGCCTTCGTCGACCACGGCGATGCACTGCGGCACTCCCATGGCTTCTGCGGTCTCAATCGCTGCGTTCAGTACCAAAATGGCGGCCTTGTGAGTGAGCTTGATCGCTGGCCTTACTAGAGAGTCAGACATGGCGCACGTATCCTCCGTCCACGCGATAAACACTGCCGGTCACGTAGGATGCCGGGTAGCTGCAAAGAAAGGCGGCGACGGACGCGACTTCCTCCGGTTCGGCGTAACGGCCGGCCGGGATCTGCGCGAGCGATCGCTGGCGGACTGTCTCCACGGAGACGCCTTCTCTTTCTGCCGTCGCCCCGTCGGTCATAGCGACACGCTCCGTCGCAACGCGCCCAGGCATGAGGACGTTCACCGTCACGCCGTCCTTCGCCACCTCGGGAGCGATTGACTTCGACCATGCGATCAGACCGGCGCGAATGGTGTTGGATATCCCTAGGACCGGTATCGGCTGCACGGCACCCGTGCTGACGACCGTTACGATGCGGCCCCAGTTCTGGGCACGCATAGCTGGCAGGAAGAGATCGGTGAGGCGGATGACGGACATCGACATCGCCCGGAAGCTTTCCTCCCAATCTGACATGTCTCGCCCGATCGCACCGCCGTACGGTGGGCCGCCCGTATTGTTGACCAAGATGTCGAGGTCGCCAACGTCCGCCGCGAAGCCAGCAAGGTTAGTCGTGTCGGCAAGATCGACGACAAAAGTTCCCGCAGCGCTGATTTCGGCGGCTGCAGAAGCGAGCGCCGCTTCGTCTCGCCCGGCGATCAGGACCTCGGCGCCCTCCGTCGCGAGCGCTGTGGCAATCGCGAGACCCATGCCGCGATTGCCTCCCAGAACCAACGCACGTTTTCCTTTGATCCTCAGATCCATGCACTGATCTCCCGTGTCTTCCACGCGGACGACGAGTCCTGAGCCAGGAACCGTCCTCTGCCAGGTTTGCCAATCAACTTATTGTCTTGGACGATGACTTGGCCGCGACTCACGACGGTTTCAGGCCATCCCTGGACCTCCATGCCCTCGAACGGCGTGTAGTCCACATTATGGTGCAGGATGTCGTTGGTGATGGTCATGCGTTTTTCTGGGTTCCAGACTGCGAGATCTGCGTCGGCGCCAACAGCGATCGTTCCCTTGCGTGGATGAAGGCCATAGAGCTTTGCATTGTTGGTGGCGGTCAGCGCCACGAAGCGGGGCAGATCGATACGTCCCTTGACGACACCCTCGCTGAAAAGGATTGGCAGGCGGGTTTCCAGTCCGGGAATGCCATTCGCGACGGCGCGAAATGAAGGATTCGGCCCGGCCTTGAGTTTGCCATCGGTGTCGAAGCAATAGGGTGCATGATCGGAGTTGAAGATTTCTATCGTGCCGTCTTCTATTCCGCGCCACAATGCTGCCTGAGCCTCCCTGTCACGCGGAGGAGGGCTGCACATCGCCTTTGCGCCGAGCATACCTGGCATCTCCAGATCGGACTCAGTGAGAAGGAGATATTGCGGGCAGGTCTCGGCGATGACGACGTGACCACGAGCCCGCGCACGGCGTATCTCTTCGAGGGGTTCGCCACCCGAAACATGGACGATTACCAATGGCACGCCGGCGATCTCCGCTAGCGTTACGGCTCTGTGCGTCGCTTCTCGCTCGACTGGAAGGGGACGCGACGTGGCGTGCGCCACGGGTTTCGTCCGGCCCTGGCATTCGAGCCTGTCGGCCAACCAGCCAATGATCTCATGATTCTCTGCATGGATGAGCATAACAGCCTTTTCCTGCCGGGCGGTTTCGAAGACGTCGAGGATCTGGCGGTCACTGAGCTGCATAGCGTCATAGGTCATGTACACTTTGAGGCTGGTGTGTCCGCGCCGGATCAGCGCGGGCAGCTCCTGGCCAAGCACTGCCGGCGTCGGGTCGCTCACGATCAGATGGAAAGCATAGTCTGTAACCGACTGACCTTCGGCGCGGCGATGGTAGTCGGCAACCGCGGCAGTTAGGGACTCGCCGCGATGCTGGACGCAGAAGGGAACGATGGTCGTCGTTCCCCCGAAGGCGGCGCTGATGCTTCCTGATCGGAAACCGTCCGCCATCTTGGCGCCCTTGGCGGCAAGGCCGGGGGCCTGCGGCTGATCAAGATGGCAGTGAGCGTCGATACCACCGGGCAGAACCAGGCGCCCACCGGCATCGATGACCATGTTACCTTCCGAGATATGTTCCGCGATGGCCGCGATACGGCCGTTTCTCACGCCAAGATCGGCTTTCGTTACGTCGGAAGCGGTCACGATCGTACCACCGCGGATTACCAAGTCGAAGGTCATGCCGGCAGTTTCCGGAGATCTGCCGAGGGCAAGAAGGAGGGATCGAAGAGGCTTTCGGGCTTCGGGACGGAAGGCAGGCCGAAACCTGCAGCAACCGCTTCCATCGATTTCGAAAGGCGTGCCGGATCGACGCCACCCATGCCGTTCTTACGAGTTTCGTCAGTAGTGAACTGGTTTTTAATAAGCCATCGCAACTTCTGCTCTTCGAGATCCGCCTTGATGAGTGGCGAATGGGCCTTCAGCGCCGCGATCGCCGCTGAAGGGTCGGCGATCGCTGCCTGATAGGCGCGAGCGCTGACTGCGATGAAGGCCTTGGCCGCTTCAGGGTTTTCGGTGCGGAACTTCTTAGAAAGCACGATGGCGTTGCCGTAGAGATCAAGGCCTGCATCCGAATAGTAGAGGAGGTTAATGTCGTCAGCCGCGACCCCCGCCTTCTGAAGGCCGAAGTAGATGGTTGAATCGAAGCCGAGAATGGCATCCGCATCACCGCCCGCGAGGGTCGCTTCGCGCAGCTGCAAACCGACCATGTTCCAGTTGATCTTAGTGACGTCGAGCGAGGTGGCCTTGGCGTAGGTGGAAAAGAGCCGATACGCGCCGTCGGCAGCGGCCGCACCAATCGTACGTCCTTCCAGATCGGCTGGCTTGGTAATTCCGGATTTTTTGAGGGTAGCGACTGAAAGTGGGCTCTTGAAGTAGATCATGTAGGCGGCGCGGACATCCGCGTCGGGGTTCTTCGAGTTGAATTCCGCCAAGTTGTTGATGTCGACGGTGCCCCCGTCGTAAACGCCTGACCCAGTGCGTGAGGCTGCCTCGCCGGAGCCGCCGCTGGTGTCGAACTGGCATTCCAAGCCGGCCTCCTTGTACCAGCCGTTCTGCTGAGCGAGCAGGTACATGGAAATCGACCCGTCGAACGGCACCGCAAATGAGAACTTCACGGGTGTGGCGGCAAGGCTTCGTCTCGCCTTCATGATGAATGGTGTGGCCAGCGCGACCTGCAAAAGGACGCGTCTCGAAGTAGTAAAGCTATTCATGTCTGTTCCCTTCCTGCTGTTGTCGCAGAAAGGTTTTGCAAGGCCTGTGCCAAGCTGCAAAAGTCCGAGAAACCAACCTGTGCGCAAGATTGTGCACAATCCAGTGAGCGCAGTTTCATCTGAGAGGCTAAAGATGAGCCAGAAGAACAAACAACTGGTAGGCATTATGAACGACCGCAACCGGCCTCAGACTGATGACGCGGACGACGCATATCAGCATTTGTTCGACGCCATCGTCGATCAACGTCTGTTGCCAGGAACCAAGCTCACCGAGATGGCGCTTGTCGAAGCCTTTGGTGTTGGACGGCGGATGATTGCTGCTGCGTTACAGAGACTGAGTTGGGAAAAGCTGGTTCTTTTCATTCCGAACCGCGGCGCCTACGTAGCCGCACCAGATACCGAGGAAGCCTTGGACGTGTTTGCGGCGCGAGTTGCAATTGAGGCTGGGACGACTGAGGCCGTCGCGCGAGCTGCAGACCCCAGGGTCATGGCAAGTCTTCGGGACAATATCGCGAAGGAGCACAAGCTCCGAGCCCAAGGCCACGTGCGCGAAGCGATTCATCTCTCCGGTGGCTTTCACGTGAAAATGGCCCAACTGTCAGGAAATCGAGTCCTTGCGGAGCAGGTAAGGCTTCTCGTTGCCCGCACCAGCTTGATAGTCAATCTCTTCGAAAATCAAACGGGGTTAGCCGGTTGGCACGACCATCACGAAGACCTCATTCAGCACTGTGAGGCGGGCAGGGTTGAAAAGGCGGTCGCGCTGATGCGTGAGCATATTATGGAAATCCGCGACGGCCTTGCGTTGGATCGCCGCCGCCCAGTGAGCTTCGACATGATCAGGGTTTTCGCAACTACCTAACCTCACTCATCCAGCAGCGCAGTCCCATACGAGTGGTCGAGGACGCAGAGTCCACCGCATCTCTGACGAGCTCGATCAGGGGATGTTCAGGTCATTATCCTCTCTAATTCGGCCTTGGGCGGGCGGAAAAGGAAACCTGCCTTTCAGCGGGTTGCATCCTCAACCAAATGAAACGTACTCGCTAACATAATTTCGATTATAGTAATTCCATTTATAGTAATCACGAATTTCAAGGCGTGGCGAGCTTGTGTAGCCATTGAGATCGGGAACATCGTTCTCCAACGGGCAATCTTACGGCGTTCGTCCAATCCAATCTGAGAGTAGGTGCGCTTCGTTGCATCGTCCTTGCAATAGATGACACGCGCACCCACATCTTGCCCAAACGATGAACCATGCCATTGAAAACATTGCGAAATTCGAAAATTTGATCACCTGGGAAATTGTTCTCTCCAGCCATGAAATGAAGCCGCGACGCGTCCGCTGACGTTGCATGATTAGTGAAAATAGCGCTGGAGAGCGCCAGCGATATTCGCAATTTCGTGAGGAGTCGTCGTCAAACAACCGTGAGCGTGACCGCGATATTCCCGCGTGTGGCCTTCGAGTAGGGGCATATCGCATGCGCTTCCTCGACTAGCTGCTGCGCGACGTCCTTATCCACGCCGGGTATCCTGACAGCTAGGCGCGCTATGAGGGAGTATCCGCTTATTGGGGACAGGTTGAGGTCGACCTCGGCATCGATGGTCACTTCACCCGAGAGCTTGAGATGCTTCTGCTTGACGAGAATGCCTATGGCACTCTCGAAGCAGGCAGACCACCCGGCTGCAAAAAGTTGCTCCGGGTTTGTTCCGGGCCTCGGAGTGCCGGGCACGCCGAGCTTGAGATCGAGCTGACCATCGGAGCTTTGGGCTACACCGTGCTCGCGGCCTCCGCTGACATGGGTTCTTGCCGTATAGAGGACTTTGGATTGCTGATCCATCTTATGCTCCGTTAGTTTACGTTAGGGATACGCTTGGTGTCAGCCGAGCGAACAGCGGGCGCAGCCGTTTATTCGGCAGCAACCGCAGGCGCTGCGGCCGAGGCAATCGCCTGGAGGACCTCTTCTGTAGAGATGATGGCATTCGCGTAGTTCGGCATGTTGATCTCGAGCGCCGCCCGCATCATCTCGTCCGAGTAATCGGCCACCGCATCGTTTATGACAGTCACATCATATCCTAGCTCAGCCGCAAACCGGACAGTCGCTTCGATGCAGGTGTGCGCGATCAGGCCGATCACGATCACCCGCTGGATCCCCCGGCGCTTGAGGAGATTGTCGAGGTCGGTGTTCGCGAATCCGCTGGAGCACCAATGTTCCTGCGCAACGCTCTCACCAGCGACTGGAACGAATTCCGCTCTGAACTCGCCGCCCCAGGTGCCATATGAGAAGCTCTTGCGGTGCCAGGCGGCACGTTGGATCGGCGCTATGTATTTCCAGTTCTCGTAGTCACCCTCGCGGAAGCGATGATGCATGGCGAAGAAGACAGGCATCTTCACATCACGCGCCGCCTGCAGGATCTGCGCCATGTGCTCGACGCAGTGGTTTGCTTCTGCGACGGCCTGAATGCGGGGCCAGATCTTGCCGCCCTCGGAGATGAAGTCGTTATAGGGGTCGACAACCAGCAGGCCAGTGTTCGCGATATCGTACGGAACGGTCAGATGGGTCATGACGGTCTCCCGGGCTAGGCTGCCTTGGCGGGGTTCTGACGAAGTGCGAAGCGTTCGATGCTCGCGGCGAACAGCGGGGTCTCGCCCTTGTTGTGAGCGATCGACATCGGCTGCCGCTGGGTCTTGAAGATCTCGAACGGAATGCCCTGGCGGTCGAGCCCCGCCATCATTTCGTCGGTCGCGAAGGACTGAACCCGGTTCGTGAATTCGCAACGGTTCTTGTCCAGCGCCTTCACGCTTAGCTCCCAGGTAACGTGAATGACCACGCGCCCCGTCGGAGTGAAGACGTCGGAGTCGGAGTCGAGGATGAGATGAGTCTTCTCGCCGAGCGTCTCGTGATAGTGCTGCACCATCAGGCTGCCACCGATCGTCTCGACGTTGATCGACATCCGCGTGCCGTCGGGCGCAGTCGTGAACCCAGCCGCAATGTGAGCAGGCGAACAACCCTGGTATTCCTTTTCCGGCAGCGAAAAGCACCATGCCGGGATGTCGATCTTCTCGATCGGGGCGTTGATGATGGCGGTGAAGCTGGAGTCCACAATCTGATTTTCACGCATAGTCATTCTCCTTGTTGAGTTGGCGAGGCTAAGAGGGGTGGGCGCGGACGGTCCGCGCCGCTTGGTCAGATCTGGTCGCGAAGCGACTTGAACGAGGCGCGGAGTTCCGAAGTAAACAGCTCGGGCTGCTCCCAGGCCGCGAAGTGGCCGCCTTTCGGCAGGCGGTTGTAGTGGATGAGCTTCGGATATGCCTTCTCGGCCCAGCTCTGGGGCGCTTGGTAGATTTCGTCCGGAAAGGCACTGACTGCGACCGGAATCTTAATGCCGCGCGGATCAAAGAAGCCGCCACTCGGGTGATGTGCGTTGTCCCAGTAAAGACGCGCCGACGAGATCGCCGTGTTAGTCAGCCAGTAAAGGGTTACGTTGTCGAGAACGTCGTCAGGGGAGAGACCTTCCTTCTCTCCGTCGATCGACCGCGCGATCATGCGATAGCTGCGGATGTCATGGTCAAGCATCCAGGCTGCCAGACCGATCGGCGAATCCACAATGCCGTAGAGCGTCTGCGGTCTGTTGTTCATCTCGATCGCGTAGCCGAGGCCATTCTTGTTAAAATCGTCGAGCTGATCCCACGCCCGCCTTTCGTCGGCAGACAAGCCTTCCGGGGGTGTCCCTGCAGCCAGGGACTTCGAAATCTCGGCGGGAACGGTGGCGGCCATGTTGGTGTGTATGCCAAGGAGGCCTGGGGGCTGCTGGACGGCCATGAGTTCAGTCACCGCGTTACCCCAGTCACCGCCTTGGGCGACGTACTTGGTATATCCCAGACGCTCCATGAGCACGGCCCAAGCCTTCGCAATACGCGGCGGGTTCCATCCGGTTTCCCGAGGCTTTCCGGAGAAGCCATAACCGGGTAGGGATGGAATAACGACGTGAAAGGCGTCTGCTTCGGTGCCCCCGTAGGCGGTCGGATCGGTCAAGGGTTTGATGATCTTCAGCTGCTCGATCACGGAGCCCGGCCACCCGTGGGTGATGATGATCGGTAGCGCGTTTTCATGCTTCGACTTCACATGGATGAAGTGAATGTCGAGACCATCAATCTCCGTGGTGAACTGCGGAAGCGCGTTAAGGCGGACCTCGACGTTGCGCCAGTCATGATGTTTCCAATGCTTCGCGAGCTTCTTTATCGTTTCGAGACGCACCCCTTGGGAATCGTCTGCTACGTTTTCCTCGTCAGGCCAACGGGTGGCTGCCACCCGGCGATGGAGATCAATTAGCTGTTCATCGGAAGCCCTGAACTTGAACGGCCTGATGGCCGGAGCCTGGCTGGCGGCAAAAGCTTGGGGAATCATCCCCACTGCGCCTGCCGTCGCGGCAGCGGCAAGAAGAGTTCGACGGGTAACCTGTGCCTGTATCTGCGACATGGCATCCTCCTGGGATGTTGCTCGTTTTAGCCCGGAGGAGCGTCACATCTTTGGAGCGTTGCCACTATTGCACGATGGTATGGACGACACTTTGGTATCGGTAGCGGTGTCTATTTGGAGGCAGATGACACTTCGCCCTTAACCGCACATGTTGGGACCGAGAAGTGGACTGTAACACCGGGTCCAGTGTTGGCCTCCATCCACAGCTTGCCGCCGTGGGTCTCGACGATCGACCGACAAATTGTAAGTCCGATGCCCATTCCATCTGCTTTCGTCGTGTAGAATGGTTCGTATATCCGTGAGGCAAAATCGGTATCGATACCAACGCCATTGTCGGCAACAGCTAGGATCACGAATCCCTCTTGGTCCAGTCGGGTCGAGATCTCAATCATTTTAAGCCGATCTCTAACCTCTTTGACCGCGTCGATAGCGTTGCGGATGAGGTTGCTGACGACTTGTTGCAATTGCACTCGGTCTCCGTTCACCAAAGGAAGATCTGGCGCGAAAGCGGTGCGAATGACCACGCCACTTCTTCTCTGCTCGCTGGCGAGCAGCGTCGTGACCTCTCTGACTGCATCATGGAGATCGAGCTCCTTGAAGCTAATGGCTCTGTTGCCGAACAGGGCGCGAAGCCTTGTTATGACTTCTGTCGCCCTGTTGGCATCGCGGATGGTCCGTCGGACAGTTTCCAATGCCGTTGCCACGTCAGGAGGATCCGTCGAGAGCATTCGCAGGCAGGTGCTCGCGTTGGTGAGGATCCCCGATATCGGTTGGTTGACTTCGTGAGCGATCGCCGCAGACATCTGCCCAAGGCTGAGAAAACCTGTCAGCCGTGCCAGTTCCGCTCGAAGCTGGTCGGTTGCCTCCTCGATCTGACGCTTTTGCGTTACGTCCTGAATGGCGCCAAGCGACTCCCTGTGTCCGTCCTGATGGTCGATCGCTTGGCTGATCACCCGGATGTGCTTGATCGTGCCATCGCGATTCACCAATCGGAGCTCATAGTCGAGAGTGCCCCCAACCTCCCGAACCGAACTCATTTTTTCTGCCAGAAACGCCAAGTCATCGGGATGAACCCGCTGCCTGATTCTATCAAGTGTTACCTCTTCACCCTCCAGCTCGAAGATTTTCAACCATTCCTCGGAAAGGCGAAGTTCGTCTGTCTGCACGTTCCAGGAAAATGTTCCGGTGCTGCTCACTGTTTGGCCCGCAGCCAGAAAGGCCTGGCTACGCTTCAGCTCCTCTTCAACATTCTTGCGATCATCTATATCCGTCAGCAGGCCGTACCAGCGCACGATGCTGCCTTCGGCATCCCGAAGAGGCTGGCCACGAACCTGAAACCAGCGGAAAACGCCGTCGTGGCGCCGATAGCGGCTTTCGTAGTCATAGGGCTCACCGCTCTTCAGCGAACCTATAAAGGTGTCGATATTGATCTGCACGTCGTCGGGATGGGTGATGCCATTCGTTGCCCAGTCCTGGACTTCGTTCAGCGTTATGCCGAAATAATCGAGGAGTTGCTGATTGCTTCCGTCCAGAGTGCCATCCGGTCTCGAGAGTATGATCATCCCCGGCACCATGTTGACGATGTGACGAAACTCACGTTCGCTTTCAGCCAGGGCCTTCTCAGCGCGCACGCGGTCATCGATGTCGTTGAGAAAGAAGTACCATCGCACGATCGTACCATCGTCTTCCGCAACAGGGTTTCCACGGATTTGGAACCAACGATAGACGCCGTCATAGCGGCGCAACCTTTCGATCACCTCGTAAGACTGGCCGATGGCGACAGCTTCGGCAAACTTCGCGACACCTCGCGCCCGATCGTCCGGATGGATGATGTCGTTCGTCTGCCATCGCTGGTGCTCAGCAAAATCGTAGCCGAAGAAACGCAAGGACTGGTCATTTACGGTCTCGACTGATCCGTCAGATCTGAGGACGATTATCAAGCCGGGAAGGGAGTTGACGATCAGCTGAAGCTTCGTTTGACTCTCAAAGAGCGCTTCGGCCGCTGTTCGTTGATCCTGGATATCGGTGGCTATCGCGCACCACTTCGGGCTGCTGGCAGCTGGCGTCCTGAGTGGCCTGAAGTCGATCACAAACCATCTGAAGTTGCCGTCCGAGCCACGCAAGCGAACTTCACGACGGCTCGAGCCCTCGCTGCTTGCACGCAATAGAACTGGGAGGTCATCAGGTTCGACGACCTCCTCCCATCGCCAACGGTCTCTCGCCGACCATCGCAGGCCCGTATATTCCTCCCACCGCCCGTTAACGAAATCAACGCGTCCGTCTGCGCCGACAGTGAACACGATGCTTGGAATTGCATTTAAGATTTCGCCGAAATCCGGTTCCATGGTCGATCCGCGCCCATCTCGATACCTGAAATTACATCATTTTGAAGCAGGAGGCTTATCGCTGTGCCTTTTGCGGATCACCCACTTTGCGAACGTGACCAATCTAGTCTATCGCTGCCAGTGCCACTTGAAGTTCCTCATCGCCGAATGGTTTGAACAGGCACTCTACAGCGCCGTCCTTCATTAGTCGGGTCCGCAGGACCTCATCCTTGAGCGCAGTGATGAATATCGTCGGAACCTGGTTCCCCCGCCTCGTAAGCTCCTTGAATAGCTCGGGTCCGGTCATGCCTGGCATGGCAATGTCGAGTATCATGCCATCGCTGAATGCGAAGGCGTCAGCACGCAGGAAGGCTTCGGCCGAGCCGAAGGTATGGACATCAAATCCGAACGAACGGAGAAGGTCTGGCAGTGCCTCTCGAACGGACTCGTCATCATCAACCACGGAGATTTGTTTCCGCTTCGTCATCGCTCCCCCCTTTCCGGATTCTCTCGTGGAGCATCCGGACCATCTGGCTCAGCACCTTCAACTTCGTGCCCGGGTAAGTGGATCGGCACGGAGAAACCGACTGTCGCTCCGTGCAAGGCATTGCTCTGTGCCCACAGGCGACCACTGTGACTTTCAATAATAGAGCGGCTGACGGATAGCCCGATGCCCATTCCATCGGGCTTGGTTGTGTAGAAGGCATCAAAGATCCGCTTTGTACCATCCATCCCGAAGCCGATCCCGGTATCTTCGATGATCAAACGGACCTCTACGTCTCTGGCTTCCGTTCTAATGACGATACGGGCCGGGCGGCCCTCGACGGCTGAAGTTGCCTCGATAGCGTTGCGAAGCAGGTTCATGATCACCTGTTGCAGCTGTACTCGCGCGCCAGCGACGGTGGGGAGTGCCTTGCCGAATTCTGTTGTGACCGAAACCCGAGCTCGCTGGATCTCACTGAATGCGAGGGCTATCACCTCTGTGGCGACCTCGTTCATGTCAACGGGTTCGATCAACGGCGGCTTACGACTGAAGAGCGCTCGCAACCGGACGATGACATCCGCAGCGCGGTTGGCGTCGCGGATCATGCGCCGAGCCGTGTCCTTGGCCACTTCGAGGTTGGGGGGCTCGGTGTTGAGGACACGAAGGCACGTACTCGCATTAGTCACGATTCCAGCCAAGGGCTGGTTTACTTCGTGGGCAATGGAGGCGGTTAGCACTCCAAGGCTGGTTATCCGGGTCACGTATGAAAGTTCTGAACGGACCTCGTTTATTGCTTCCTCCGCCTTGCGGCTCTCTGTGACATCCTGGACCGCTCCAGTTAACTCCTGCTCGCCGTCCTTGGTCTTTTCACTGTGTGCGAGCACACGAACATGCTTGATGGACTGATCCGCCATTACAAGCCGGATATCGTAGTCAAAGTCGCCATTTCCTGCGCGAGCAGTTTCGATCACGCTGCAAACTTTGAGCACGCTCTCAGGATCCAACCGCGACAGCACAGTTTCAAGGGTGACGGGGTTGGCCGGATCAACGCCAAATATCCTATAAGTCTCTGCCGACCAAACAATCTCGCTGGTCTCCAGTCGCAGTGAGAAGCTGCCAGTCTTGCTTAAACGCTGTGCGTCCGCCAGGAATGCTTCGCTGCGTCTAAGTTGCTCCTCCGTTCGCTTCCGATCATCGATATCAGTCAACAGCCCGTACCAGCGGATAATCTCACCGTCGGTGTTGCGGAGCGGAAGACCCCTGAGTTGAAACCATCGCCAAACCCCATCGTGGCGCAAGAACCGGGTTTCGTAGTCATACGGCTCCCCAGTCTCAATGGAATCCATGAAGCTGTCGATGCACAGCTGTAGGTCATCTGGATGAGTGATACCGTTAGTGGCCCAGTTGTCGAGCTCATCAATTGGGCGCCGGAAGTAGTCAATTATCTGTTGGTTGCCGCCGATGAGTTTCGCATCAGGCGAGAAAATGGCGATCATCCCGGCAATGCCGTCGACTATGAACCTTGATTCCCGTTCGCGCTCGGCAAGTGCCTCTTCGGCTCGCTTGCGATCGTCGATGTCGACGTGCAAGGCGTACCAGCGAACGATCCGTCCACCATCGTCGATCAGTGGGGAACCTGTAACCTGGAACCAGCGATGGATCCCGTCTGCCCTTCGGAGCCGAACCTCGAGATCGTAGGGCTGACCGAACGTAACGGCACGATCGACTGCATCGATCATCCTTGGCATATCATCGGAATGAACGACGTCCGTGTTAGCCCAATCCCGAAGCTCTTCGATCGTGCGTCCGTAGTAGCGCAGAAGCGGACCGTTTATCGTCTCAACCTCGCCACTGATGCCGATAACGCCTATGCCCGCGGGAATACTCTCGAGGACCAATCGCGCCTCGCGTTCGCGCGCGGCTAGTTCCAGTTCCGCGCGCTTGCGGTCGTCGACGTCGACCAGGAGATGAAACCATCTCAGTATTGTGCCGTCGACGTCTCTAAGTGGGAGACCGAGAACGTTGTGCCAGCGATAGATTCCATCGTGGCGCAGGTGTCGACTTTCGACGTTGTAAAATGTCCCAGTGAGATGCGCATTTAGTTGGTCCTCAATGGTCGCTTGGAGGTCCTCCGGATGAACGACTTCCGTCGCCTTCCAGTTCTTCAACTCCTCCAGTGCCATGCCAAAGTAGTCGAGAGCCGGATTGTTGAGAGCCTCCACATCGCCTGTGGGCGTCGTCACCGCCACCGGTACCGGAATGCTGTCCACGATACGTTGAAAGTCGTTTTTGTCACGGAGACGGCTATCCACGGTACACTCAGTAGCGATGCCGTACCATCGCCGTTCGGCCGCGCCATCATTCATGGGGTTGCAGCGCAGAAGAAGCGAGCGGCTAACCCCGTCTGGAAAGGTGAGGGGAACCTCCATCTGGAATGGTTGGCTCTGATCCAACATCGATCGGAGTTTCGAGTGGAATGTCGAGCCATCAGGATGCTCGATGGCGATCGGC
Organism: Rhizobium cauense; assembly: GCF_019511525.1. Lineage (GTDB taxonomy): Bacteria > Pseudomonadota > Alphaproteobacteria > Rhizobiales > Rhizobiaceae > Rhizobium > Rhizobium cauense. Next base: position 509,054 of record NZ_JAEUAT010000003.1, read on the forward strand.
CAATTCCAGTCCTTTTCGCTTTGAAATTGAATGCCAATGTAATCCGCGAGCGCCCGATTTACAAAATCGATGACGCCACCGGGGTTGATGCTGAACACCATACCCGGCAAAGTGTCGAGAACTCCAACGAGCCCCGCTTCCATGACTGTCCTTTCGAGCTCGGCTTGCTTGGACAGCGTACGTTTTCGACAACCTTTCGTATATTGTCCTAAGGTGTTGGATGTGGCGGGGGCGCAGAGTAACGACGCATCAGCGCAATGCTCGATCAAGTGCGTCTTGCAATGCAACGTCGCTGAATGGTTTAAACAGGCAATCTACGGCGCCGCTCTGAAGCAGCGGAATTCGCTCGCTCTCATCTTTATGCGCGGTGATGAAGACGATGGGAATCTTCTCGCCTCGCCGGGCAAGTTCTTCCTGCAATTCCGGGCCGGACATACCAGGCATGGCAACGTCCAGAACGAGGCAGTCGGTCTTCTTCAACCATTCGGACGCAAGGAACTCGCCAGCTGACGAGAACGCACGGACGTCGAAGCCAAATATGCGGATCAAGTCGGGCAAGGCTTCTCGGACCGACTCGTCATCATCCACGATTGAAACGAGCGGCTCTTGCGTCTTCATGATGTCTTCATTCCCGGGGGCGATGGTCTGTCGACCGAGTCCTTATCGAACGGTAAAGCGAAGCCGAATATCGCGCCACCAGAAGGTATGGCCTCGGCCCACATTTTTCCTTTGTGTGCCTCGATGATCGAGCGTCTCACAGACAGCCCTATTCCCATACCGTTGGGTTTGGTCGTGTGGAATGCGTCGAACAGCCGCTCCACGTCAGTTAGTTCGAGACCGACCCCATGGTCCTCGACCACAACTCTGACCTCGTCCGGGCCCACGCCCGTGCGAATGAATATCTTCTTCTGCGTTTGGGCAGTATCGATCATTGCGTCGATCGAGTTACGAAGGAGGTTCATTACTACTTGCTGTAGTTGAACCCTGTCTCCGAGGATAAATGGCGGTGGATCGGAAAGTTCCTCGATCAGTAGAATTCTTCCCCGCCGCAGGTCACTGGACAGCAGCCCGATAACCTCGCGGATGGCTTCGTTGAGATCCAACTGCTCGACCGTCGCCGTTCCTCTCCTGAATAGGTTTCTCAGGCGCATAATCACGTCCGATGCCCGATTGCCATCGCGGATCGTCCGTTTCGCCGTCTCGACCGCCCCGTCAATGTTTGGCGGGGTCGCTGAAAGCATGCGGAGGGATGCGCTCGCATTCATGATGATGCCCGACAAAGGCTGATTGACCTCATGGGCAATAGATGCCGCCATGGTACTAAGGCTCGTGACCCTGGCAAGCTGGGCGATTCCGGTACGAAGTTTGTCGCGGGCCATTTCCGCTATTCGCTGAGCCGAGACGTCTTGAACTGCGCCGATGCATTCCATGCTGCCGTCGAGGTGCCGCACTATTCGTCCAACCACCCGGACATGTTTTACTTCGCCATCAACGAAAAGGCGGATCTCGTAGTCCGGATTGTCACCTCCCTGCCTGACATCAGCCATCTTGGTCGCAAGCAGCGGAAGATCTTCTTCATAGACCCTCTGACCTATGCCCTCGAAGTCGATCACACGACCAGTCTCGAAGCCGAAGATTCGGTTGAGCTCGTCCGAGAAAGTGATCTCGTCAGTGTCAACTTTCCAAGAGAACGTTCCGGTTCGGCTAATTCGTTGTTCCTCGCTCAGCAGAACGTCACTTCGTCGCAGATTTTCCTCGGCGATTTTCCGATCCGTGATGTCGGCGACGGCACCGATGAACTCCGGATCCGCGGGGTCGGCACCGATATTTTGCAGGACCACATGGACATATTTTGTGGCGCCGTCTGGCATGACGAGCCGATGCTCGATGTCGACGTTCTCGCCGCGGCTTATCGCGTTTGAGATTGATTCCCGGACGATCGGAAAGTCTTCGGGATGGCAGCGGTCAAAAATCATTTCCATGCTGGGCAAGATCCCCGACACTTGCCCAGCCACCCGGTATGCCTCGTCGGACCAGTATATTTCTTCGGTTGCGGGTCTCCACCACACACTCCCCGTCACGGTCAGACGCTGCGCCTGTGTCATCAATGCCGCGCTGCGGCGCAACTCTTCCTCAACCCGTCTCCGATCATCAATGTCGGTGTTGGTGCCGTACCACCGAACGACTGATCCGTCGTCGCCGTATACCGGATTGGCGCGGAACAGGAACCATCGATACTGTCCATCCCAGCGACGGAGCCAAGCCTCGGTTTCCCCCGGCGCTCCAGAAGCGAGCAGTTGCATCCATACGGTCTGCAATGCCCCAGAGTCGTCAGGATGGAGCGAAGCCGTCCATCCCCATCCTGCGGCCTGTTCGCTCGTTATTCCGAGATAGGTTAGGAAGTGCTCGTTGAAGAAATCCGCCTCGCCATCGGGCAGGGTCGACCAAGCCATCACCGGAATAGCATCCACGACCTTGCTTAGCTCGCGCGCGGCCAAGGCGCGGGTGTCGTCGCGAAACCGCAATGCTTCTGCGATGGCGACGGCAGCCTGACTGGCGGCAACGTGAAGAACGATGCGATCCTCCTCGGTGGGGAAGGATGCTGCAGTCGATCCGGCTACAAGAACTCTCGCCCTGCCATTCATGCCTATCTTTTCGATCAGCACCCTCGATGTAGAACCATCTCGCTCTACCTCGGCCTCACGGGGCCAGTCAGCTACGCTCGTCCCTAGAGTCCTCAACAAGTCACTGAACGCTTCGCGGACCGATCCCCTATCGGGACGCTGCATCAGCACTGCATCTTGCTCCTCGTGTCTGCCGACCTTGAGAACCAAGAAATCGACATCCAGGATCGCCCTCAACCCATCAAGCAGGGCAGTACAAATCTCATTGACGCTCCCCCCAGTCCATACCGCCGGGAGCGCCGTAATACTCAGGATATTGTTCATGCAACGCCGTAGTCTTTCGTTCTCCGACGCGACCATGACCATGTCTGGCATATCGTTATTCAGCAGCTGCCGACTGCCCCCCTTTTTCCGAGCGCCTCTCGCTCAGTTCCGCGAGGAACTGCGTCGGCGGGATGTAGAATGGATTCTCTCGGAGAATTCCGCCGATCAAAACAAGTGGATGCGTTCGCATGATGTTCACGACCGTCCCGCCGTCAAATCTGGCGAGGTCATACACGCAGACAACAATGTCGTCGTGTTGCTCCCATAGTTCATTGACCCGGGATTCGAACTCGATGAGGTCCTGAAGATGCTCTGGAGTGTCGGCCGCCCAATCCATGTCGCATACGATACGGCTCAATGGAAACGCACCGCTTGCGTTACCGCTCGCCATTGCGGAGAATTCTTCCACCATTCGATCTTGGTCGAATAGTCCATCCTTGAGATAAGCGTCGACTGTAGTCCGAATTTCGAGTTGCCCGGTGAGCTGCGACGCGTCGGTGTCGATCCCTTCGCACCGCAGGCGAGTGATATGGTCTTCCCGTTTGTCCGCGCTCACAAGATGGACAGCTTTGTGTTCGCAACGAAGGCCATCAAGGATGAACGGGCCGAGAATCTCAAAGCCCTCCTTTGAATTGTGGAAAAATGCGCAAATGTGCCGATGGCGACCAAGGCTCGCGCCAGCCAAGCGGATGTGGCCATGGTGCGTCGCCGTCACGGGACGCCTCGTCGTATCGAAAATCCCGATGTTATCTGGCTGCAATCGTTGTCCATCCGCACGCCATTCCAAGCCTATGCGCCCAACGCATGCATCTTTGGGTTTCTGCTGTCTATTGTCTAATGGTATCGGATGAATGGTGGTTGTCGACGCTGGTTTTGCTTCGGCATCTGTTGCAAGGATGAAAGGGTAACCATCTGCCGGAGCCGAGTAATGGATCGCATTGATGCGATGAAGGTTTTTGTCACCGCTGTAGAGGAGGGCAGTCTAGCTGCGGCCGCCAGGAAGTTGAAGCGTTCGCCTACCGCGATCAGCCGAGCTCTAGGTCTGCTTGAAGAGCACGTGGGCGTCGAACTTCTTCACCGCACTACGCGCAGTCTCAAGCTCAGCGAGGCCGGACAGCGTTACGTAGAGGTTTGCCGCAGGGTTCTGCTCGACCTTGAAGAGGCCGACATCATTGCAGGCGGCGAGCGGTCGTCGCCACGCGGCGTGCTGACAATCTCGGCGCCTCCCATCCTCGGGGAGGAAGTCCTTCGACCGATATTGGACAAATTCTTGCAGCAGCATCCGAGCGTGTCCGTCCGGCTGTTGATGCTCGACCGTTTCGTCAATCTGGTCGATGAAGGGGTCGATATTGCGCTCCGCATAGGCAACCTCACGGACTCAACGCACATTACGACCCGTATCGGAGGAGACGTCCGGCGGGTCGTCGTGGCGTCACCGGGCTATCTTGCAAATCATAAGGCAATTCGAGAGCCTGCCGACCTCCTGGGGCACGACATCATTGCATTCTCGAATTTTGGGATCGATTCCTGGAGCTTCAGCCCCGTCGGCGAAGCGACGATCCCCAGAACCGTACATTTCTCGCCGCGGTATGTCGTGAACAGTGTGCGTGCGGCCGCGGCGTCGGCCGCCGAAGGCATGGGGATAACACGGCTCTATTCATATCACGTAGCGGAACTGGTCCGAGATGGAGCCCTCCAGATAATACTACCCGCGTTCGAGCCATTGGCGCTGCCGGTCCATCTCCTAACCCCGCAGGGAAGAATTTCCGTACCGAAGGTTCGGGCTTTCGTCGATTTCGCAGGTCCAAAACTAAAGGCAGCTCTCTCGAAGATCGCCGCAGACTCCGGAGCCATGGCGCAAATTATGCCGAAAATCGGTTGATTGTCGCCCTTGCGACGGCAATTCTCCCGAATGCCAATTGCATCTAAATCAAATGCACCGACGCCGAGAGCGTAGGCACGGCCGGAAAATGGCCGAGCACTTGGAAAGGATGCAAATCATGAGCAGTCAACAGAAGGTTGTCATCATCACCGGTGCCTCACAGGGCATTGGCGAAGGCTTGGTAAAGGCATATCGCGAGCGCGGCTATAACGTCGTCGCTACATCCCGCTCGATCAAACCAAGCACCGACTCTGGTATCCATGCGGTCGCGGGAGATATTGCGAAGGCTGAAACCGCGGAACGCGCGGTACGTGAGGCGATCGATCGGTTCGGCCGGATCGACACCTTGGTCAACAATGCAGGCGTGTTTACGGCGAAGCCGTTCGTTGATTTCACCCAGGAAGACTTCGACTACAACTTCGGGGTCAATATTTCCGGCTTCTTTCACATCACTCAGCGCGCAGCGCGGGTCATGCTCGAGCAGGGTTCCGGCCATATCGTCAACATCACGACCAGCCTCGTGAACCAGCCTATCGCTGGCGTGCCAGCGGCGCTCGCCTCGCTCACCAAGGGTGGTCTGAATTCGGTGACGCAAGAGCTCGCAATCGAGTTCGCCAAAACGGGCGTTCGCGTTAATGCCGTTTCACCCGGCATCATCAAGACTCCGATGCACGCGCCTGAAACGCATGCCGCTATGTCATCTCTCCATCCGGTCGGTCGCATGGGCGAAATCAGCGATATCGTCGATGCGGTGATCTATCTGGAGAACGCCAGCTTCGTTACCGGAGAGATCCTCCATGTTGATGGCGGGCAAAACGCTGGTCGCTGGTAACGGGTGGAGGGGTGCCGATCAGATTCGATCGGCGCCCGTCCATCTCGGACAATCGATGAAAGGAAAGACAGATGCCTATCGTCACGGTTCAGGTTACCCGGGAGGGCACGACGCCCGACCGCACTTCGGTAACCGCGGAAGAAAAGGCCCGGATAATTGCCGGAGTGAGCCAGGTCATGCTCGATGTCCTGAACAAGCCTCTCGAGTCCACCTATGTCGTCATCGAAGAAGTCGATCTCGACAACTGGGGTTGGGGTGGCCTCCCGACAGCCGAATACCGAAAACTCTTTGCGGACTCCGAGAAGGGTCGAGACCGGACTGCAAAGTAGATGTCAGGTCGGAAGCTCTGAACCGGATTGCTCCGCGGTCATGTATTCTGAGTACCAATCCGGCCAGTTCTCGTCGTGCTTCCCGCCAGTTCGCTTCTCATGTTCGCCATGAGCGGCGGCGGCACGGCGAAGAGCGCTCGCGAGATCAGCGGACGAGACGTAGGAAGCCCCCTTTGCGTCTATACGGCCGGGAAGACGATTCGTGACTTCCTGGAGTATCCAGCCGTTCCCATCCGGATCGCTGAATGATGCAAAAGAGCCATAGCTGGCCCGTGATGGGTGCGGGCCGGGGAGGCGGTTTTCCGTTCCGCGACGGTGAAACACACCGCCAGCGTCATGGAAGACGCCGCTCATTTCGGCGCCGCGAGCGGCGAGAGCAGCATGAGCCAACTCGATGTCGGACACGATCAGGTGAAGTCCCTCAGCCGAGCCAGGCTGTGCGGACGTGATCCTGGATCCGAAGATGACGGAGCAGGGCGACCCGGGTGGCGTCACCTGAACCACTCGGAAGCCGTCGCTACCGGAGACGTCCGCATCCAGCCGCCAGCCGAGACCCGTATAGAAGAACTTGGCGCGGTCGACGTCGGAGACTGGAATGACGACTACCTCGAGCTTCATGTTGAGATCACTCGCTGCGTCGATCGTTGGCATGATGATTTCCTGACCGGTCATATCGATCTCCCTCGGTTGCATTCGTGGCGCGGGAGACGATGAGCCAGCGGTTGACGCATGTCCATTATCCGATGGTGTCGGCTTCTGGGCGGGCTCGGCTGATCCAAAGGTATCGCCGATACCATGGTGCAATAGCGCGGGAGCGGCGACCGACGAACCCTAGACGCAGCTGATCGCTGCCACATCAACGGAGAAGGTCATGTCACAAAATGTAGAGGCCAAGTTCATTTCTCTCGCGCCGACCCGGCGGGAGCTTCTCGCTGCCACGGCGGCGACAGCTGCGCTCAGCCTTCTGCCCGGGCGCCTTCGCGCTGCGGCTCCTGAAAACGCGATCCGGCCGTTCAAAGCGGCCATTCCGCAGAAGGATGTCGATGAGCTGCGTCGTCGCGTTCGCGCAGCTCGCTGGCCCGGGATGGAAACCGTCGGGGATCGTTCCCAAGGCGCCCAGCTGAAGAAGTTCAAGCCGCTCGTAGAATACTGGGGCACGGACTACGATTGGCGCAAAGGCGAGAAAAAGCTCAATTCGTTTCCGCAGTTTATGACGAGGATCGACGGGCTCGACATTCATTTCATCCATGTGAAGTCGAAGCACGAGAACGCGCTGCCGCTGATTATGACGCACGGTTGGCCGGGCTCGGTCCTTGAACTGATCAAGACGATCGGACCGCTGACGGATCCGACCGCTCACGGCGGAACTCCGGATGACGCGTTCCACGTCGTCATGCCGTCGATGCCTGGCTACGGCTTTTCCGAAGTTCCGTCGGAGACAGGATGGGGGCCGGATCGTATCGGTCGGGCATGGCATGTCCTGATGACGCGGCTCGGCTATGACCGCTACGTTTCTCAGGGTGGCGACTGGGGCGCTGTCATTTCCGATGCGATGGCCCGCCAAGCGCCGGAAGGGCTGCTCGGCATCCACACCAACATGCCTGCGACTGTGCCTCCCGATATTGCCAAGGCGCTGACCAATGGCGAACCCGCTCCGGCGGGGCTGTCTCCCGAGGAAAAGATCGCCTACGAACAGATGAACGCGCTCTACACCAAGGGTGCGGGATACGCCCTGATGATGGTCACCCGTCCCCAGACCCTCGGCTATGCCTTGACGGACTCTCCGGTCGGCTTGGCCGCGTGGTACTACGACAAGTTTGCCGACTGGACCTACAGTGGCGGCGATCCCGAGAAGTCGCTCACGCGCGACGAGATGCTGGACGACATCTCCCTGTACTGGTTCACCGGAACCGCCACATCGGGCGCGCGGCTCTACTGGGAGAACAATGCCAACAACTTCAACGCGGTTGATATCAAGATCCCGGCTGCCATCACCGTCTTTCCGGGCGAGATCTATCAGGCGCCGAAGAGCTGGGCCGAGAAGGCGTACCACAACCTCATCTACTACAATAAAGTCGACAGGGGCGGGCATTTCGCCGCGTGGGAAGAGCCGGACCTTTTCAGCTCCGAACTGCGGGCCGCGTTCAAGTCACTCCGGTCGGTCTAGCAGCATGGCCTGACGAGCCTCGGAGCGGGATCCGGCCAACCCGGATCCCGTCGTGGGCCAGATCAAAATATCCCTCAAACATCAGGAGACCTGAAATGACCATTATTGGGAAAGGAACCGCGCTCATCACAGGTGCGTCATCTGGCCTCGGAGCAATTTACGCAGACCGCCTCGCTCGCCGCGGCTATGACCTTGTGCTCGTGGCTAGGAACGATGATGCTCTCAGCAGGGTCGCGAAGGAACTTTCGAGCTCGACCGGACGGAAGGTGACCACAATCCGCGCCGACCTCGCGCAGCGGGATGACTTGCTGAAGATCGAAGGGATTCTGCGGAGCGATCCTACGATAACGATGCTCGTCAACAATGCAGGTGTCGGCGCCGTCGAACCTCTCCTGATGTCCGACGTCGAAGCAATGGAACGGATGATCAAGGTCAATGTCACGGCACTGACGCGCCTCGTATACGCGGCGGCACCATCGTTTGCCGCTCGCGACAACGGCACCATCATCAACATGGCATCGGCGCTCGGAATCGCGCCCGAAATTCTCAACGGGGTCTACGGGGCAACCAAGGCGTTCGTGATCGCCTTGACATTCTCCCTGCAGAAGGAGTTCGCGGATAAGAACATCAGGATCCAGGCTGTGCTTCCCGGCGCCGTGGAGACGCCTTTCTGGGATGCCTCGGGCGGGTCGTTGGATAGGCTTCCGACTGAAATCGTCATGAAACCCGAGGATACCGTCGATGCAGCACTGGCCGGGCTGGACATGGGTGAGCTTATTACGTTGCCCTCGGTGCCCGATGAAAATGACTGGAATGCTTACGAGGCAGCCCGGCAGAAACTGATGCCGAACCTGTCGCGAAGTGTTCCCGCTTCGCGCTATCACGTCTCCGCCGCGTCGCACTAGCGGCGGTCGGGAAATCGGCTGCCCCGTAGCGGGACCACCAAAACGCGGCAGCCGCAATAGTGAAAACATTGAGGGTGACGATGATGAACGACCGAGATCCTTTGCAGAGCTTTCCCCGTGAGCGACTGATGAAAGGTCCGACACCCATCCAGCGCTTGGCGCGCCTCGAGGAAGCTCTGGGCGAACGGAGTAGGGGCGTATCGATCTGGGCGAAGAGAGACGATCTCATGGAACTCGGCGGCGGCGGCAACAAGCTCCGCAAGCTTGAATTCCTCCTGGGACAGGCGAAGGCGGAGGGATGCGACACCCTCGTAGTAACTGGAGGCGTTCAATCCAACTTCGCGCGATTGGCCGCCGCGGCGTGCGCCAGGACAGGACTCGCCTGCGAGCTCGTTCTTGCTCAGATGGTCCCTAGGACGACCGAAATTTATCAGGCCAACGGCAACGTCCTTCTCGACCGTCTGTTCGGCGCCACCGTTCATATACTGGACCCGGGTGATGATGCTGGCGCCTATGCGCAGCGCCGGGTTGACGAAGTAGCCGAAACTGGCAGGAAAGCGCTTCTGGCGCCCCTTGGCGGCTCAACGACGATCGGTTGCCTCGGATACGTGGATTGCGTTTTCGAACTCGCCCGGCAATCAGACGAAATGGGCGTCGCGTTCGATCAGCTCGTGATACCGAACGGCAGCGGCGGCATGCACGCCGGGTTGGCAGCAGGCCTGGTCATTGCGGGCTCTGACCCTTCGCGGATCGCCGCGTATACGGTGCTTTCGCCTGCAGACAAGTGCCTCCCCGCAACGGCCGACAAGGTCAACGCGGTCCTGGAGCACCTCACACTCGACGCTCGCGTGAGCGCGGAGGACCTCCGGATAAGCGGCGCTCAACTGGGCGAAGGCTACGGCATGCCGACCTCCAGCATGATCGACGCGGTCGAACTTCTCGCAAGATCAGAAGGGCTTCTCGTCGATCCGGTCTATGGCGGCAAGGCCTTGGCAGGTTTGCTATCCGACATCGAAAGCGGGGCAATCGGGCCTCACTCCAACGTGCTCTTCATCATGACCGGAGGTTCGCCCGGCCTATACGCATACGCGGATGTTCTCGCCGCGAAATAATTCCCACTGATCCCAACTCCAAACCAAGAGGTTACAATGTCAAACAAGCCCAAGATCGCCCTGATAATCGGCTCCACCCGTCCGACGCGGTTCGCCGACAAGCCTGCGCAGTGGATGCTGAAGCAGGCCCAGCAGCGCAGCGACATCGATGTCGAAGTCGTCGATCTGCGCGATCATCCGCTGCCGTTCTTCGATGAAGTGGCGTCGAACGCATGGGCGCCCAGCAAGAGCGCCGAGGCTATCCGCTGGCAAGAAACCGTGGGCCGCTATGACGGCTACATCTTCGTGGTTTCCGAGTATAATCACTCTATCACTGGCGTTCTCAAGAACGCGCTTGACCAGGCATATGTCGAGTGGGGCCGCAAGCCCTTCACCGCAATCGCCTACGGAAGCATGGGCGGAGCACGCGCGCTCGAGCATCTGCGCGGCATCGGCGTAGAGCTCCAAATGGTTTCGACCCACGCCGCGGTACACATCGGCGCCGGCGATTTCTTCGCGACGTCTCCGCTTGGCGGCAACAAGCCAATCGAGGAAATCGAGGCCAATCTCTTGCCGTCGGCTAAGACTGCGCTCGACGAGCTGGTGTGGTGGGCGAAGGCCACGATGGCGGCAAGGTCTACACAGGATTGAACCTGGAAAAGTAGATGTCGTCACACAAAGTGAGGCGACATCTACAGCATTTTCTATCCCTACAAAGAGGCTTGGCCTTAATTAGCTGAGGAACTCAACGGTATTGAGGTTCGCAGGCGGATCCTTTCGGGAAGGGTAACCTCGGCATTGAATCCACAACCTACGCTATTGCAGTGAAGGAAAAAGACAGGCACATATTCTAGCGAATGGTTGGGGAATCATATGAGCTTTGATTTGTGGAATTTCCTTGGCGGCCTGCTTTCGGGGCTTGTCGGAGGATCGCTGCTGACCTTGCAGCTTACCAAGACGATGCGCGCCGACCGTCATGGGAACAGCGTTGATCAATCCGGAGCAAAGGCTCGCGGAGACATCGTAGGCCGCGACAAGCGGTAATTTGCGCGAAGCACGCTGTCTTGCCCATGAGCATTGCGACCAGCCACGGAAACATCTCAAACCAGCAGAATGTACGCGCCGGCGGCCCAGTCGTCGGGCGAGACTACTATAACGTCGAAGCCAAGAAGAGCTTGATCGAGAGGCTGCTCCAAAAGCTGAAAGAGCAGTACGACTGCAACGAGCAGACGCAGACAACGATAGACGAGCTTGCTCGTTATCACACTCGACGTGCCCCCGACGGCATTGATGGTCTCGAAGCCAAGCTCGCAGTCAGCGGGCGTTCCGCCTACTATGACGATGCTATCGAAAAGAAGGAGATGTTCGCGAAACTTCTCGAAACTTGGTCGCTTTACTCATCCGCTCAGGAGATCTTCGTCCATATCTTGGCCAAGGCCGAGAATGAGTTCACCCAGGTGATCTACGGCCAGATCCCCAAAAAGGAACCCGAGGAAATTAACGCGATGGTTATCGACCGGATCGCGTGAATCCTATCGTTGAAGAATGCGGTGGCGACCTAATGGCCGTGAACCACAACCTGGTGCAAGGCATGGTATACTGGCTTGCAGAGCAATGTTTCATCAAGTGGCATCATGGCGTGGTTGCAAAATGACGCAGCTCACTTACAACGAGGCCTTTGATCCATATCATGCCGCATTCCGGTTTCTTAGGCTTCACTTAGCTTGCGACATGATCACGAGGGTGCCATTCGACACGATCCGAATCCTTGATTTCTACCTGCTCTTCCCGTTCCGGCTTCAAAAAATGAAGTTCTTCGACCAGGATGCGGGTTGGAGAAGGGTGAGCAAGTCATACGTCGAACAAGCACCATATGGCGCCATGCCGGATGATCCCGTCATCTTCTCTCGCATGGAACCGTTTCAGCGAGCGGCCGCGACCAGCCTCGTCCTCAGTGGCTATCTCAGCCCAGAGGCATGGGATCGTAACGAGGTTCAATTTACAAAACAGGCAATTCCGGATCCGCTCAAATATCGGTGCTTCGAACTGAATACCCGAATGAACGACATACTGGAGATCCTTTGTCAGATTCGCGCTAGGTATCCGCTCGGGGGCAAAGACGGGCTCAAGGACCGCACAAATCTTCTGGAGTATCGGTATGATACGCTATGAGCCTTCCCTCGTGGTCAAGCGCCTCGTTGTGAAGCGCGGTAGCCACACGATGTACAACGAAGCTTTTCATACGGGCGTGAACGTAGTCAGAGGCGACAACTCCTCGGGCAAGTCCACAATAATGAACTTCATTTTCTTCGGTCTAGGGGGCAACCTTGACCGCTCCGCTTGGAGTGAGCACGCGCTGAAATGCGATCACGTATGGCTCGAGGTCGAATTCAACGGCGACCCTGCGGTGCTCCGCCGGGAAATCGATGTTTCCTCGCAATCCGCCATGGAGATTTTTGGCGGACGCTATGGGCAAGCACTGGAGGCGCCGATAGAAGCTTGGCACCGATACCCGTATTCTCGGTCAACGAGCCAGGAAAGCTTCTCTCAGGCGATCTTCCGGCTCCTGGAAATGCCCGATGTTGCAGTCGAGGGCACGTCGAACATAACCATCCACCAAATCCTACGCTTGCTCTATGCAGATCAGCTCTCTCCCACGGCCTCTTCCGCTTCGAAGGGTTCGACTCTGAAAACCTTCGCGAGGCGGTGGGCAACCTTCTTTGCGGCGCGTTCGACACCGAGATTTACGAACTTCAGCAACGCAGGCGGACAAAGGAGAAAGAATCACCGAGGCAAACGCGGAGCTGCGGAGCATCTTCAAGGTCCTCGGAGGCGGCGACGAGAGTATGACACTTGACTGGATCGAGCAGCGTCGCAAGAGTTTGGTCGAAGAGCGCGCCGATACTTCGGCGCGGCTTGTTGAGGCGGAGGAAGCTTTCTATTCAACCCAATCCTCGGAAAAGATAACGCTTCAGGTTCAGAACGATCTCTACAAGCAGGTTCAGAAACTGCAGGCAGACATCCGGGTGAAGCAAGCCGAGGTAGATTCCGTTGAATTCGAGATATCGGATTCAGCGTCTTTCATCCGGACCTTGTCATCCCGGCTCGAAGCACTGCGAGACGCAGATCTGACCGCAAGCGTAGTGGGCAACGTGCGATTTGGAACGTGCCCCGCCTGCTACGCGGAAGTTATCGAGCACGATCATGGGGTGGACGCTTGTCACCTGTGCAAGACGCGCCACTGGACGCAGAACGTGCGCGCGAACGAGTTGTCGGCATTATCAACGAGATATCGATACAGATAAAGCAATCGCAGCGCCTTCAGACAATCCGGGCGGAGCGCCTCGATAAGCATCAGGCCACTCTGAAAGCCTTGACAGCAAGCTGGCGACAAAAATCAAAGGAACTTGCCGATCTTAGCTCTGTACCAACATCCAAGGCTCGCGAACAGCTTCGCGAACTGCAGCGGAAGCTCGGCTATATCGACAAGTCCATTGAGGACATCGAGGCTCAGGTCAAGCTGGCCAATAAGATCGGCCACCTATCCGCGCGTAAGGCGCAGCTCGATCAAGAGATGCAGTCGTTGGGTTCCCGCATTGCCTCGCTTCAGCTCAGTCAAACCGATCGGCTCCGGACAGCCAGGACGAGCATTGAGAAGAACATTATCGAAATCCTGCAAGGAGATCTCAAACGTCAGGACACTTTCGAGAATCCTGAGCATGTGCACTTCTCTTTTGCGAAAAACTCCATCACCGTTGACGAGCACACTTATTTTTCCGCAAGCTCTCGCGTCATTTTGAAGGCCGCCTTCCTCGTCGGCTTCTTAAAGGCCGCTCTTTATGATCGGAAATTCCGTCACCCTCGCTTTCTCATGATCGACATCACTGAAGACAAAGGTATCGAGCAAGCCCGGAGTCATAATTTCCAAAAGCAGGTGATAGAAATTTCGGACCAGTCGCCCGTCGAGCATCAGATCATCATCGCGACAGCCATGCCTTGGCCGGAGATAAGACAGGAGCTTTTTGTCGGGCGGCATTCGACACGTCTTCAGGGTACTCTCGCCTTCCTCCCGACCAACTTAAATTGATGGAAGTGCTTTCATGGCGAAACCTCAACCCGTTTATATTGCTGGTCATCAGTTTCCTCGCAAGACAGATGCATTGGCTTTCCTCAAAGTCATGCTCAACCGCTATAAACCTGGGCAAGCAGTATCGGATGTCGACGGAGCGTTTCTTTTCGAGGCACTGAAACGTCATCCTGAAGCAGCCACTAAGATCGGATCCGGGTTGAAGGGTTTCGAGGTGAGGTCAGCCGACTACGGTACCCAATGCTTTTGGATATTGCGGGCGGACGGTTCTGAGGAACGTTTTTCCTACAGGAGTTGCATCTGATTGCTGCAGGGTGGGCGCACTAATGGTGATCAAAAACGCGGGAGAGGTGAAAGTTAGCGTACCGGTTGTTCCCGCACGCTCGCAGCTGATCGCTCCAGGTAGGACGAAAGAAGACTGGCATAACTTTGCGGAGAGACTTGTTCCCGGTGGTGACGGAGGTCCATGGAAGGAGGCTTTCGAGGGCTTCCTGTTGGCGCGTCTGCAAAGTCGATACATAACTCCTATTGCCGCTGTGCGAGACGCTTTGAAGTGGAACGGGGAAGGATTCGCGATCGTCTCGATTCAATGCGCGCTCATAGAATTCCTGGCGGCTCTCCGTGAAGGTAAAAGGTTCCGCTACGAAAATCCAAAGCCGCCGCATGAATATCGGAATAGCAGGGACCTCTTTTGTGACTTCCTGCGAAGAACGGCCCCCTTCGCCAGTATGTTTACCAAAGCACAGGCGTGGGACTTCTATGGGAATGTCCGTTGTGGACTCCTCCACGAAGCGAGGACAAAGGGCGAATGGATCGTATGGGCCAGCGGCTCGCCTGCCGTGGACTGTCAGCGGAAGATTGTCTATCGCGACAGCTTTCAAGAACTCATAGAGAGCTACATCCGAGACTACGGCCGCGCCCTAGTGGGAAACGCGCTCCTACAGGAGGCATTTCTCAGAAAGTTCAACGATCTCGCGGACTAGGAGTGTTTAGAGGTCAGGTCGACTGGGAACGAAATCAGCAACTCTTACCATTTTCCAAGTTTGTGTCGGCACCCGCGCAACCTACCGAACTCATGCGCGGGTGCCGTCCTTGGCCTACTTTTCGGCCAAGGTTCCAGTGTAGTGCCCAAGACGGGCTTCGATGTCCGTGTTCGTCTGCAGGCCCATCTCCATCAGGCGGCCGATATTCTTCTGCGCCACGGGCCGCTGAACAGACGAGATGAACGCATCCCAGCCTGCGCCGATCTCGGGATCGCTGGGGAGGCTGGCGAAGTCGACCAGCCGCTTGGTGTCGGCGATCGCCTGCCTGTCGAACCCGGAGATGCGTGCGGCAAGTGCATCGACGAACGGATCCAGCTTGTCATCATCGAACGAGCGGTTGACGTAGCCGTACTTCTCGGCGAGGTCGCCATCGACATCGTCCGAACCGAGCAGGACCTCGAGAGCGCGACCGCGTCCCATCAGCCGTGGCAGCCGAGCCATGGGGCCGCCGCCGGGCACGAATCCCGCGCCGACTTCCCACTGCGAAAGGATCGCTTTCTCACGGCTGGCGAAACGCATGTCGCTCGCCAGGGCAAGCTCGCTACCGACGCCAGTGGCTCTGCCGCGGATGAGCGCGATCGACACGATGGGTGCTTTGCTGATGCGAACCAGCATGTCGGGCAGGGGGTGCAGGCCCGTCTGCCCAGCAGGGAGACTGGTGGACTCGGCGAGCGGCGGCGTGAAGTTGTAGTGGGTCAGAAAGAAGCCGCGGACGGCACTGTCGAAAACCACCACCCGCAGCTTGGGATCGGTCTCGATTTCGGCGACCACCTTTTCCATCTGCGGAATCGTTTCCGGACCGAAGATGTTGAAGGGCGGATTGTCGAAAGTCACGCGCCAGTAGGCGGGCGTGCGCTTCTCGACACGGATCTGCGGCCGCTCGCTGCCCGGCGTGGACTTGATGTCTGCAGGCTTGCTGCTCGTCTCGGCGACCATGGTCTGGCCGGAAAGTGCCAGCCCCGGAAGCATGAGCAGGGCGGCGGCGGTCAGGAATTTCGACGAAATCGCAGTCCCAACGGATCGATTTGAGTTCGGTTTCATTGCGGTCTCCATGGTTGCTGAGCGGGAATGGCTATGGATTGATGTCGAGAACGAGCTCGACTTCGAGCGGCATCCCCAGCGGAATGCTGGAAACACCGAGCACAATGCGCGGCGGAAGGCGGCTCTGGCCGAAGACCGAAAGCAGAAGCTCGGAAGCTCCATCTGCGACCTTGGGGTGTTCGCGAAAGTCGTCGGGGGCGGCTATGTACACACCCAGCTTGGCTACGGTGCGTATGCGATCGAGAGATCCGAGATGCGCCCGCGCGGCCGCCAATCCACTCAGGCAGGCGGTCTTCGCTGCATCGTAACCTTCGGTAACGGAGAGCTCGCTGCCAACGCGTCCGATGTACTGTGGTGCATGTCCGACAACAGGGAGCATGCCACTTAGGAAGAGAAGCGAGCCGACCTGAACAGTCTCGACATAAGCCCCGAACGGGGTCGGCGGCGGCGGGAGCACCAGTGAGCTCTCCAGGATTCGCGCCTCAGCGCTCACCGCTACCATTTGCCGAGATGTGCGCCGTTGTCGACGTGCAGCACCTCCCCAGTGATATTGGACGCTTCCGTGAGGTAAATCACGCCATCCACGATTTCCTGCACCGCCGTGATGGTACCCATCGGCGACAAGGATCGAAGGTAGTCCCGTGAACCCGTAGCGTGGAGCGGTGTGTCGACAACGCCCGGCGAAACCGCGTTCACCCGGATGTTGTCGCTGGCGAATTCCAGCGCCAGGCTCTTGGTGATTGCGTTCAGACCACCCTTAGTGATCATCGGCAGGGATGCCTTCACCCCGGCGATCGGGTGGTCGGTCAGCGAAGACGTAATCGTGACGACGCTTCCACCGGATCTCTGCCGAAGCATCTGTCTGACCGCGTGTTTCGTGAAGTGGACGAAGCCTTCGAGATTGGTCGCCGAGAGACGCCGGAAGTCCTCGATCGTGTATTCGAGAAACGGCTTGGTGAAGAAGACGCCCGCGTTGTTTACCAGGGCATCGATGGAGCCGAACTGTTCGACAGCTACCTGGGAGACCCGCTCCGCCGTCTTGGGATCACCAACGTCGCCATCGATAAGCTCCAGCCTTCCCGCACGATCAAACGACGTCGCTTCGCTGATCCGCCGAGACGTCGCGACGACGCTCCAGCCTTTGTCGAGGAACGCCTTCACGAGCCCGGCGCCGATGCCCTGCGATGCACCGGTAATCACAACCGTCTTGTGCACACTCATTTTGTGCTGCCTCCATTTGCTTTTCCGAGCGACAGCGTCCGACGAAGGACGCCGGAGTATCGTAGCTGTCGAATTTGGGCTTCCCCGTGGGACGCTGGTGGCAACTCTCGCGCCAAAGGATGTGCGGACGCTATTGTACGAAGGTGTCTCCGATACCTTTGGATCGGTTAGGGCTGATGACGGACACCAAGGTCCAATAGACCCCCGTTGCCTCTTCAAATAACTCTTGGAGCGCAGCGCATTGAACGGAGCCTGAAATGAGAACGTGGCATGATCGCCGGATCCTCAACCTTCTGGAAATCGAGATTCCCGTCATACAGGCGCCGATGGCCGGAGCGACAACGGCAGAAATGGTGATCGCCGCTTCCGAAGCTGGTGGCTTGGGTTCGCTGCCAAGCGCGCAGTACTCGGCTCAGCAACTGCATGAGGCGCTCTCGCAGATTACTGCGAGAACGTCCAAGTCAGTCAATGTGAATTTCTTCAGCCACGTGGCGCCTGAGGCGGATCCTGCTGGTCAGATGCGGTGGCGGGCTCTCTTGGCGCCGTATTTCGTTGAACTTGGCCTTGACCCTGCCGCCCCGATCAGCGGCCCCGGACGGGCGCCCTTCGATAACGAGTTCTGTGAGGTCGTAGAAGAGTTCCGCCCCAAGGTGGTGAGCTTCCATTTCGGTCTTCCCGACCGAAAACTTGTTAACCGGGTGAAAGCCGCGGGGGCCAAAGTGCTGTCGTCCGCGACCACCGTTGCCGAGGCTGTCTGGCTCGAGGCGCATGGTGTCGATGCCGTGATCGCAATGGGTTACGAGGCTGGTGGGCACCGGGGGAACTTTCTTACGCAGGACATGAGCACCCAGGTAGGAACGATGGCGCTCGTTCCGCAGGTCGTGGACGCGGTTAAGGTTCCGGTTATTGCTGCCGGAGGAATCGCGGATGGCCGCGGAGTAGCGGCGGCGCTGATGCTCGGAGCGTCGGCGGTGCAGATTGGTACTGCCTACCTCCTGACTCCGGAGGCCAAAATTCCGGATCTGCATGCTGATGCACTACGTCGTGCAGGCGACGCGAGCACGGCCATCACCAATGTCTTTACGGGACGGCCCGCAAGAGGAGTTGTAAACCGCTTGATGCGAGAACTGGGCCCGCTTTCGGACGTGGCGCCCGCGTTCCCAACCGCCGGGGTGGCGCTCGCCGCCATCCGCTCGAAGGCGGAGGTGGAAGGACGAAATGATTTCACCAACCTCTGGGCGGGGCAGGCCGTCGGATTGGCGCGACGCCTTTCCTCAGCAGAGCTTACATTGAAGCTGTTCGAGGACGCGATGGCAGCCTTGGACGCGGGTTCGGCCAAAGGTCGAATCTAGCCGCGCGCGGCAGACTGTCTGCCGCAGCGCGACAATTAAGACAGCGGCCCGAGCGCATATTTTGGGTGCGGCAGAGACGCCAAACTGGCGAGCCATCCCAAGGAGCTTCCTGCCAAGTCATATCAGTTCAGCAATCAGACCGTCTTACGCCGGAGGCATCCCCATGTCGCGACGAGTGTCCAATCAACTTATAATCATTCTTGCAGGATCCGCTTCTCTCGCAATCGCGATGGGTGTTGGTCGTTTTGCGTTCACGCCAATTTTGCCGATGATGCTGCACGATGGAACGGTCGATCTCGCTTTTGCGGGACGGCTCGCAACCGCAAACTACGTCGGCTATCTCGTCGGGGCGCTGGGGGCGATGCTTATACCGAAAGCGTGGTCCCAGACGGCGATCATCAAATCCGCTCTCGTCCTGACCATCGTGCTGACCGCGCTGATGGCGCTGCCGCTTCCGTCGACATGGATAGGACTGCGATTTTTCGCGGGTGTCGCGTCGGCGATTGGCTTCGTATTTACGTCGGGCTGGTGCTTGGCGCAGCTCTCCGGGGCACCCGGCTCGATCGGCAGTGCAATCTTCACCGGGCCAGGAGCTGGGATTGCGATATCGGGTCTGGCGGCCAGCGCAATGACAGCGTTGAGCTTCACCGGGCAGTGGGGATGGACGGCATTTGCCATCATTTCGGCGGTGACCAGCGCAGTAATCTGGCGTGTCTTTCGAAAGTCTGGCAGAGATGCGGAGCCATTTTATGTCGGCAGCGCGGGGACGCCGGGTCGGGTCCCGCGAGCAGAAATGCCTATGTTCGCCGTGGCCTACGGGCTCGCTGGTTTCGGCTACATCGTGACTGCGACATACCTTCCTGTCATCGCGAAGAACGCAATACCGGATTCTCCTTTGCTGACGGTCTTCTGGCCGCTGCTTGGCGTTTCAGCCGTAGTGGGTTCACTTCTGGCGTCGCGTGTGCGGAAGAACGCCGACGCTCGACTGTACCTCGTCGGTTCGTATCTCGTGCAGGCGGCAGGCGTAGCAGTGTCCGTCGTTTGGGAGGACGCAGTCGGTCTTGGCCTAAGCAGCATTCTGGTCGGTGTCCCGTTCACCGCGATCAGCTATTTTGCCATGAACGAGATCAGAAGGATCCGGTCAAGTCATCACGCGCGCTACATGGGGCTGCTGACGGCGATGTTCGCAGTCGGCCAGATCCTGGGGCCGCCAGTCGTAGGCGCAATATTCGCCCGACAAGAAAACTCCGACAGTGCCTTTGCTCTCGCCCTAGGCATTGCAAGCATAACGTTGGTCGTAGGGGCCGTGATACTGGTGGCGATGATCGTAATGTTCCCGGCCAGAGTCCATCATAGGCCTCAGGAGCGCTAGTGAACCTCTCGACCGTCATCAAGCCTGAGCTTTGCCGCCATGTTTACAAGATCCGGGAGAGAGCGGGCGCTCATTTTCCGCATCACCTGGCCGCGGTGCGCCTTGACTGTGATCTCGCTTATGTCGAGCTCGAACGCGACCTGCTTGTTCAATAGACCCTTCACAACCCCCGACATGACCTCGCGTTCCCGCGGGGTCAAGGCATCGTAGCAGGCCTGGAGACGCATCAGTTCCTCCTCGTCGCGAATGAGTTCCTGGCTTTGGACAAGGGCCGACTGTATCGCGGCTAGAAGTGCCTCGGCGTCGATCGGCTTCGTCAGAAAATCCAAAGCGCCGCCTTTCAAAGCCTTCACGGTCATTGGCACGTCGCCGAACCCAGATACGAAGATAATCGGCGTTCGGTTCCCACCCTTGGTGATCAAGGACTGGAGATCCAGGCCGTTGAGCCCCGGCATATTGACGTCCAGCACGAGGCAGCTCGGTCCCGCAACTGGCGTTGCCGCCAGGAATGACTGGGCTGAGTCAAAAAGAATTGGCCGCCAGCCTGCAGAACCAATCAAGAGATCGAGGGATTCCCTAACTGAAATGTCGTCGTCAACCACGAACACCGTCGGTCCGCTCAGACTGTTCAGAGGCGCGGGAGTCGCATGATTCATCGCCGAGGTCATCCGGTACATGTGCTGCCTCCTTAAGAGGGCGCAAGCTCATCGAGTGCAAACACTATATCACGAGTGGGCGCGGACACTATTGCCCTGATGATCGATATCCCGCCGTCCCTCGATGCAGAGCATGCGAGTTTCCTGGCGAAAATCCATTGTACGATGGTATCGGCATCCGTTTTCGGCCTGTTTCCACGACACCATCGTACAATGGCATGCGCCCCGTCACTTGAGCATGCTCATGAGGTCGATCGAGCGCGCGCCGCCTCAGTATAGCGAGCTGGCCGCTGTTCGTCAGACCGGACAGACGCCGACCGTCTAAACCTTTTCAAGGAGATAACGATGAGCAAGATCCTGATGGTTCTCACTTCGCATGATCGGCTTGGCAACACGGGCCGGAAGACCGGGTTCTGGTTGGAGGAATTTGCGGCACCCTACTATGTCTTCAAGGATGCAGGTGCCAGCATTACGGTCGCCTCTCCGCGGGGCGGGCAGCCGCCGATCGATCCGAAAAGCGACGAGCCAGGCAATCAGACGGACTCAATGACCCGGTTCAAGGGTGACAAGGATGCTCAGTCGGTCCTTGCGAACACGGTGCGCCTCGCGACCGTAGAGGCCAAGGATTTCGACACGATCTTCTATTCGGGCGGGCACGGGCCCATGTGGGATCTCGTCGAGGACAAGAAGTCGATCTCGCTGATCGAGGAATTCTACGGCTCCGGAAAACCCGTTGCAGCGGTTTGCCACGCGCCAGCCGTCTTCCACCATGTGACGTTCCAAGGGAACCCGCTGGTGAAGGGCAAGCGGGTGACCGGATTCACGAACTCCGAGGAGGAAGCGGTACAACTCACCAAGGTGGTGCCGTTCCTGGTCGAAGATGATCTCAAGTCGCTGGGCGCGCACTATGAGAAAGCGGGCGACTGGGAGAGTTTTGCGATCGTGGATGGTCATCTTGTCACGGGCCAAAACCCGGCCTCGTCGACCGCGGCGGCGAAATCGCTGCTCGGCCTTCTTTGATCGACGAGGCCTGTTATGAAGCCCCAACTTTCGGAGATTGAAGGCGTCGAGCTTAAGTCCGGAGACAGCGGCCCGCTCGATGTCCTGATCGAATTCTACCGGGCCTTCAACGCCGCCGATCTTCCCGGCTTGGAAGCCGTCTGGCTGGCAGGCGAGGCACCAAGCATGGACAACCCGATCGGCGGCATCCGTCGGGGCTGGACTGCGATCGAGGAGGGCTATTCCAAGCTCTTCAATGGCCCTGCGAAGGTCCGCGTGGCCTTTCATGACTTCACCAGTCAGGGAGGACCCGATTGGCATCTTTTCGTCGGTAGGGAGCGCGGCAACTGCGTTACCCCGGACAAAGAGCTGAAGATCGCATTTCGAACTACGCGTTGGTTCATCAGACATGATGGTTCCTGGCGGCAGCTCCATCACCATGGCTCGGTTGAGGACGCTGATATGCTTCGCGACTACCAGCGCCTGATTTCTGGCTGATAGCAGAGACAGCGGCGGTGTAGATCGCCGCTCTCTCGCCCTTGTGCGGTAAGGTCCGCTCAAGATAGGCGGAAGATGCTTTCGCTGCGGCGCCACGCGTGCCGCTTTTTACTGAATATCATTGCTTACAGGAGAATTTGATGGCCGTCGCTGCCGATACCGCGCCGCTTTCTCAGCTGCTTAACAAGGCTTTCGCCAAATTCGACAGAGACGGAGACAGCAAGCTGACGGGAGACGAACTTGATAACTTCGACCAGATCCTCAGGCCAGGCGTAGCACTTGATGACAACGGCCGCCCCACGGTCGACATGAAGCAGAAGCTCGACCACAATGGTGATGGCGCCGTCGACCTCGACGAAATGAATTCGACTGGAATTCTGATGCCCGCAAGCATGTGCGACAGCGACTTTTCCTCCCTCCTCGGATATCTGCGCGCCAAGACGGACGATCCGGCAGCGCTGCAAGCAGCGACCATCCTGGAACTCAACGATAATAAGGAGGCGTAGGCACTAATTGCCGTGCTCCCAGGAATTTCAAACGTTGCCCTAGGAGGGAAAAAGGACAGCCTTGGTCTCGAGAAATGCGGCGAGCCCCTCTGGCCCGCCTTCGCGGCCAATCCCCGAGTCCTTGAAACCACCGAAAGGGGCGGACGGTGCGAGTTCCATTCCATTGATGTGCACCTGGCCCGTCCGAATTCTGCGGGCGATTTCAAAAGCCGTCGCCGGATTTCCGAATATCGAGCCGCTCAGCCCGAAGTCCGTGTCATTCGCAATCGCGACGGCCTCGTCGATGTCCTCGAAGGTCTGGACAGTGACCACGGGGCCGAAAATCTCCTCCCTCGCTATCGACATTTCCCTCGCCACGTTGCGGAAGACAGTTGGTTCGACGAAATGCCCGGAAGACAGGACCTTGTCCGGAACTCCGCCTGTCACGACCTCGGCGCCATCCCTTAGTCCTTGCGATATATAGGCAACCGCCTTTTCGAACTGTGCGGCGTTCAGCAGCGGACCGACATGCGTGTCGGGCTCCCACGGGTTGCCGATTTTGAGCGTCGACAGTCTTGAGGCGTAGGTGTCTACGACTTCGGCTTCGCGGGATCTCGGTACCAGTATGCGCGTCTGCGCGAAGCAGAACTGTCCGGAGAAGGGCATCGTAAAGCGTTCAAGCGTCGGCATGGCCTGCTTCAGGTCTGCGTCATCGAGTATGATGGCCGCCGACTTCCCGCCCATCTCCAGCGTGAGCCGCCCCATTCTCGGGGCGACCACGACGGCAATTCGTTTTCCTGTTCCGACGCTGCCCGTGAAGCTCACCTTTACCATGCGCCGATCCGCAACCAAGCGCGCGCTTCCTTCCGCATCGGCGAGAACGACGTTTATGACACCCGGTGGAATGCCCGCTTCCATGGCGCACTGAGCGACCAGATATGCGTCCAGCGGACTTTCGGGGGAAGGCTTGATGACACACGTGCATCCGGCGGCCAAGGCCGCACTCAGCTTGGTCATCAAGATAGGAAAGGCCGCGTTCCAGGGGATTATGATCGCTGCCGGACCAACTGGCTCGGAAAGGATCCGCGCAGTGCCAAGCGTCGTGTTGCGCTTCTTTTCAAACTCGAAGGTGAGGGCGAGGCCTGTGAATTACCTCAACCGCGCTATAGCGAGCGGCGCCAGCCGACTTGCCAGAGCGACAGGGGCGCCGACCTGCGCAGTCCAAAGCTTCGCAAAAAGGGACACGCGTCGTTCGAGCGCTTCGGCGAACGTGGTCATTATCGCTGCGCGCTCGCTGGGTGTGTCCTGGGCCATGGCCCATGCTCGAAGGCGTTTGCCGCGGATGCGATTGCCAGATCGATCTCGTCTGCAGTTGCTATCGGCACCTCGGCCAGCGTCCTGCGATCGGCCCGACTCACAATCTTCTTCCGTTCGGACCCGGAAGCTCTCACCCAGTGCCCCCCGACAAAGAAACTGTCGAGTATGCGCGGTGGGCATTCGTGGGCAAAATCGATCATCGCAGTCTCCACTTCTTCAGCTAGGACCATGCATCCACGTCGATGACCGCCTGGGCAAAAGCAGCTGGCGCCTCCTGTGGAAGGTTGTGACCGATGCCGCCGGAGACTAGGCGATGTTCATATTTTCCCTTGAACTTGCCAGCGTAGACTTTCGGATCAGGATGCGGCGCGCCGTTGGCATCGCCTTCCATGGTGATCGTGGGGACGGAGATTTCCGGTCCCGTCGCTAGCTTCGCCTCGTATTTGTCGAACCGCTTTTCTCCCGAAGTCAGCCCGAGGCGCCATCGATAGTTGTGGGCGACGATCTCGACATGGTCCGGGTTTGTGAACGCGGCAGCCGTCTGGTCGAAAGTGGCGTCGTCGAACTGCCATTGAGGCGAGGCGAGCTTCCAGATCAGCTTGGCGAAGTCGTTCGTGTACTTGCTGTAGCCTTCGCGTCCCCGTTCAGTCGCGAAATAGTACTGGTACCACCACTGCAGCTCGGCTGACGGAGGTAGGGGAACCTTTCCGGCGGCTTGGCTCCCGATGAGATACCCGCTGACCGAAACCAATGCTTTGCAACGCTCTGGCCAAAGCGCGGCCACGATGTCGGCGGTGCGAGCGCCCCAGTCGAACCCGGCGATAGTGGCACGATCGATTTTTAGGGCGTCCATCAACTTGATCGCGTCGACAGCGAGCGCGGACTGCTGTCCGTTACGCTTCGTCTCCTTCGAGAGAAACCTCGTGCCGCCGTACCCGCGGAGAAACGGAACGATCACCCGGTGGCCCCGTGCCGCCAGGATCGGGGCGACTTCGGCGAAACTGTTGATGTCATACGGCCAGCCGTGAAACAGGATGACGGGTGATCCATCCTGCGGTCCGACCGATGAGTAGGCTACCTTGAGGTCGCCAGCATCGACTGTCTCGCTGGCGTTCAGAGGGAGTGCGGTCCGCTTTGGAGCGCTGGTCTGATCTGCGCGTGCAGTGCTTGCGATGGCGCCGAGGACTCCGGCGGCAGTCAAGCCGAGAGCACCGCCACTGAATGAACGGCGGGTCAGGATGGAAAGTTTGTTGATGCTCATGATCGTCTTCTCCTCGATATCGCTTCGGACCCCTCAAATATCAGGGGGTGCCCGAGCGGGAAGTCGATAGGACTTTGGAGAGATGAATCGCTTGCCGCTACTGAACGAAGGTGTTGGGTCATACCAAGGTATCGGCGATACCTATGTTCAATCCCGATTGGGATGGCATTCGACATACTCGTTCTCCATGACGGCCCTCAAATGGTCGGAAGGAGAAAACTATGTCGCACTATCGCCCTACGGGATCCGCCTTCCCGGGCTTCGTTATCCTAATGGCCATCGCCGCATTGATCGTCGCATTAGTGTCTGTGAGGCAGCCACCGCAGGCCGCACGAGTTTGGGTTCCCGCCTCGACAGGCGCCAGCAACTCGATCCGAATTGTCGGCGAGACCTGTGCACCGTGGTGCAGATCGACCGATCCTACATAAGCACAATTGAGTGCCTCGATTCACGAAAGCCTGTCGAATTAATCACGGCTCACGCCCACACCTCAATCGCGGGGGCCTACATCCCTTGCCGTTTTGTTCGCGAACGTGAGGTCTGACCTAAAACTGGCTGCAGCCTGTTCCATACCTAAGCGGGCGGAAGGCAAAAACTGAACGTTGCTCCTGGGCCTTTATTCTGCTCGACCCAGAGGCGTCCATGATGTGCGTCGATAATAGATTGGCAGATCGACAAGCCTACGCCAAGACCATTAGGCTTGGTCGTATAGAAGGGCTGGAAGAGTTGATCAACCACATCGGCAGGTATGCCTACACCGCTGTCACGAACGCTCAACCTAACCGTACCGTCGTACTCCCGGCCAGTGCTGATAGTGAGTATTCTGGGCTGATCGGCGACTGAAACCATCGCGTCGACCGCGTTCAGAACGAGGTTGAGGATAACCTGCTGCAGTTGAACCCGATCGCCGTGCACAAAAGGCAAATCCTCTGCAAGTTCAATGCGCAAGCGGGCCTTGTGACGCTGGACTTCGACGGAAGAGAGTGCAACGACATCCTTCGTGGCTTCATTGAGATTGAGCAATTCCAGCGTTGGTTCTTTCTTTGCGAACATCGCTCGCAGTCGCGTAATGACTTGCGCTGCGCGATTGGCATCCCGGAGCGTGCGCTCAACCGTCTGGAGGGCGCCTTCGACATCGGGCGGATTGGCGGCCAACATGCGAGCGGCCATTCGGGCGTTGATGACCACCCCTGACAACGGCTGGCTGACTTCATGACCGATTGACGCACTCATGGCGTTGAGTGCTGCGACGCGAGACACATGAGCCAGATCTGCTTGAATTTTTCTCAGCGTAGCTTCAGCTTGAACGTGCTCAGAGATATCGCGCACCGAACCTACAAAGGCCAGATTACCTGTCGGAATAGATCGTCCAGTAATCTGCGCGTGCTTGGTTCTGCCGTCGGGCATTGTAAGACGAAGCGTAGTTTCAAATTCTGTTCGATTTCGAAGCGAACCCTCAAGCAGTCGGCGGACATGCTCAAGATCATCGACGTGCACACGTGCAAGGGCATGTTCCATCGAAGCCGGGAGCAACGTCTGGTCATATTCGAGCATCGAGTATAATTGTTGAGACCAGTACAAATCGCCGCTAGCTGCATCCCAGCCAAAGCTGCCTGTTTCGCTCACACGCTCTCCCTGTGCTAAGAAAGCTTCGCTGCGCTGCAGATTGGTATAAAGCGCAGCGTTCTGCAAAGATATGGCCGCCTGAGAAGCGAGTACCTCAAGCAGTTGCGTGCGCTCCGGCGTGAACGTATGCGGTGTCAAAGCCTCTTCAAGATAGATCAAGCCCACGAGGTGCTCTTGATGAACCAATGGAAGGCACAGCACAGACGCGGGGTGGTGCTGGGACAAATACCGATCTCCGGAAAACACGGTTTTGAAGGCTGACTCGGTTGAGGCGCCCAGAACTACCGTCTCTTTTGAACGAATGACATACTCCAGGATCGCACGTGGACATGTGTCATCGCTCATCCGAGCACGAGGCCTCGTAACGGTGACTTTCGAGCCTTTCGAGCCTTTCGAGTGTGCCTGGCCAAGTACCAGGTATTCATCACCAGATGGCCCAATAAGAAGACCAAGCGAGGCGCGAGAGTTTTCCATGAACACTCTGAGTAGGCGCTCAATCGTTTGGGGCATTTCTATGTCAGAAGACAGGATACGGGAATCACGGGCGACTAACGAAAGCAGATCGGCGCGTGCAACCGCGGTATACAACTTGGTCGTCTCGGCGAGGAGGGCAAAGAGGACTAATGTCGACGTGACAAGAGAAAACAAACGTCCAACATAAAAGCCAAGTGTCACGACCTTCGGTCCCCGTCCCCCAATCAGCGCAGTTATTGCAAGCTCCACAATCATCGCAAGCACAACCACCAAAAGCCACTGATCGAGCGTTGAGCGCCGAAACATCCACAACGCAACCAGGGCAAAACCACATACAGCCATTGTGATAACCGTGAGCCATCGGCCCTCTACCGGGTTCACGGGGGGCAAAAGTGTCAGCCAGGCGGTGCAAATAATCAGAGAGATCGCAGCTGCAATGGCAGAGTCGCGAATTATCCCGCTTTGCGCCCGTTGTTGGAAGAGGTCGCCTCTCTTGCGGAACCACAGATAGGCGGAAACACCCACAGGAATTCCAAGGTGCCACAACAGATAGACTCGGAAATTGATGTGGAGATCGCCGCCAAAGCTGACGGTATCTGAAATGGCGCCAGGAAAAGTCACCAGATGGCCAACCACCATCACCGCGGAAAATAGATAGCCGCAGCCAAGTGCCCAAAGTGCTTTTGATCGGGTGACCGAAAAATGCGAAAAGAGCAATCCTGCAGTGATTAAATCACTGACAAAAATAATAGCATCCAGGGCTGGAATGAAGCCGTCGACTCTCGGAAGCGGCATTGCAGCGAACGGCAGAAACGCGGCTAGTCCGATGAGTAGCGCGACGGCGCCCGCAAGTGCTCTCCGGGTCTGTGATGACGTGGGCGGCATGTAGGCCAGAGAAATCTGAGTGGGATCAGCAATCACTGCGTCGCCTCCGAATGACGATGGTTTACCGAATACCCTCAGATAGACCGCATCCACACTACCCCGCGTGAACGTCAGCATGCGATCTTGGAAACCCTGACGTTCAGACAGTCTAAGAGCCGATGTCGCGTATTAAACTTGGGTACCACCCTGATTTCAAGCTTTACGGGTACGTCGAAGGCCAAGCCGTCGTGCCGGACCTAATCTGGTAGTAACTGTGCAAGAGTGCGGTCCCGCTCGTCGCTTCCTGATCTTCCAATTAGGCGTAAATGGCCAGTCGGGCTGTACGGATCCCCTCCGACAGGTAAGCGACCGCTCGGCGCGAACGAAACAGCGATGATGCGCAGCCTGCTAAGGCAATACAGACCTCGGCGGCGTTGCGCCAGCTGCATCGGCACCAAGGAGGGGCTCAGACGGCGGCTTTATGAAAAGCGGGATTGGGTGGCCAATTGATTTTGGTCAGGCCACCCACGGGATAGCGTCTTACCGCAGGGGGGCGGGAAGTAGTGCGGCGGGGAAATCTTGATACGAGACTGGTCTCAGAAACCTGTAGATCGCGAGCGTACCCACGGATGTCGATCTTCCGTCGGAAGTCGCCGGGAAGGGGCCGCCATGGACCATCGCAGGAGAGACCTCCACACCCGTACCGAACCCATTCACCAGCAGTCTTCCTGCAAGCAATTCAAGCTTCGGAATGAGGGAGGTCACTGCATCCTGATCGCCGTCATCGATGTAGAGCGCGACAGTAAGCTGTCCTTCCAACGCATCCACGACTTCATTCAGCTGAGTCAAATTCCTGCAGCGCACGATCAGCCCAGCGGCGCCGAACACTTCGTCCTGCAGTTCGTGGTGCGCAAGGAAGGATTCCGCCGAGGTCTCGAAGAGTGCGGCCGCACCTTCGTATGCAGATCCGGTCTTCCCCGACGCGATGGACCTGACTTCCGGGTGCTGCTCGAGCCTTGTCACTCCGTCACAATATGCCTTCGCAATCGACGGTGTTAACATCGGCTGCGCGCTGATCTCGGGAAGCAGCTCCGCAGCCGTTTGGGTGAACGTATCGAGGTCTGCTCCATCGACAGCCAGAAGCAAGCCAGGGTTCGTGCAGAACTGCCCAGCTCCAAGGATAAGAGAAGCAACGAATGCCGAGGCGATTTCACGCGCGCGGTTTTTCAAGGCATCTGGAAAGAGGATGACTGGATTGATGCTGCTCATCTCGGCGTAGACCGGGATCGGCTGTTTCCGACGCGAGGCTATCTCCATGAGTGCGGTTCCGCCTCGGCGGGATCCGGTGAAGCCGACTGCGCGAATTCGGGGATCTGCGACCAACTTCTGCCCAGCCTCGAATCCGGTGTCGAAAATTAGGGAGAATGTGCCGGGATGCAGGTTCGCGCGCGCCACGGCGCGTTGCACCGCCCTGCCGACGAGTTCGGAAGTTCCCGGATGCGCCGAGTGAGCCTTCACGATAACTGGGCAACCAGCGGCGAGAGCCGAGGCCGTGTCGCCGCCGGCGACAGAGAACGCGAGGGGAAAGTTGGAGGCACCGAATACGGCCACCGGGCCAAGTGGGACGTTTCGCAACCGAAGATCTGGTTTCGGCATTGGTTTGCGAGACGGATCGGCACCATCGAAACGTAGCTCCTGGAAGCGCCCGTCGCGAACTTCCTTGGCGAACAGTCGAAGCTGGCCGAGAGTACGCGCACGCTCACCTTCCAGCCTTCCACGCGGCAGACCAGTCTCTGCCATCGCCCTGACGATAAGAACGTCGCCAATGCTCTCGACCTCTTCCGCAATTGTCTCGAGGAAAGCTGCCCGGGATTCGAGATCGGTCGCGCGATAGAGCTGGAAAGCCGCCCAGGCCTCGCTTGCAGCACGTTCCACATCCTCGGGCGTTGCTCCGCCGAATGACACCGGAAGCAGATTGCCAGTGGCTGCCTCGATGCCGTGGAACTCGCCGTTGGTGCCGCGTTTTTCCGATCCCGCGATAAGCAGGTTTCCAATGATCGTCATGCTACAATTTCCTTATTGAACTACTGTGCGTGATATAGGAACTCCGGAGGCTCGTGTCACCGTGACGGGCACCCCCTTATATGAGGGTGTGCCCGATTGCGGATCGAAATGAGATAGCGACATTACCGGGTTCATTTCTGGGTAATAGCCTGCGATAGAGCCACTTGGGATGTCATACGCCACGGCAGTAAGGCCGCTGATCGAGTGCGATTCTTCATCGCCCAGAAGCCCGCGGATTTCGATTTGGTCTCCGTCGACGAGCCCACGATTGGCCAAGTCCTCCTGGTTCATGAAGACGACATCGCGTCGGCCAAAAACTCCTCGGTAGCGATCATCGAGGCCATAGACGGTGGTGTTGTATTGATCGTGGCTGCGGATCGTCGTCAGGACGAGGGCTTGTATCGCTGCGAGCGCCGGATCTTCGCGGATTCCCGGCGCGATCAGAAAGGTAGCCTTGCCGCTGACAGTGTTCCAGCGACGGAAGGAGGCGGCCACGTCCAACCGGAAACCGCCCGGCTTGCGAACCCGCACATTGAAGTCGAAGAATTCGGGGAAGACCGCCTCGATCTTGTCGCGGATGCGATCGTAGTCTCCAACAAGGCCGTCCCAGTCGATGCCGTGACGATCACCAAGCGTGGCCTTCGCTATCCCAGCTATAATCGCTGGTTCGGACCTGACCATATCGCCAGGCGGCTTCAGGAACCCTCGGGATGCGTGGACCATAGACATGGAATCCTCGACAGTGACGGCTTGCGGACCGGACGCTTGAGTATCGAGATCCGTTCGACCAAGGCAGGGCAGGATAAGAGATGTCCTCGCGACGAGGAGGTGGGAGCGGTTCAGCTTCGTTGCGATGTGGACAGCAAGTTCGAGCTTTCGCATTCCCGCAAAGGTAGCCTTGTGATCGGACATCGCGACCGGAAGATTGCCGCCGAGGCAGATCAAGGCCTTTGACTGGCCCGCGATGATGGCCTCCATGGCTTCTACCGCATTGTGTCCCTTGTCTGCGCGAGGCTGGAAGCCGAAAGCCCGTTCCATGCCTTCGAGGAGTGGCTGACCCGGGATCTCGGTGATGCCCACCGTCCGATCGCCCTGAACGTTGGAGTGACCGCGAATAGGAGCAATTCCGGCGCCTCGACGGCCGATGTTTCCACGAAGCATGAGCAAATTGGCGATTTGCTGAACGTTCGACGTACCTCTAGCATGCTGGGTGACGCCCATGCCATAGCAAACGATCACGTTTGTCGCATGCGCGTAGACCTCAGCGACGCTCTCGATCGCCGCCTGTGACAAGCCGCTTGCCGATACTATCTCACCCCAGGGGGTCGCTTCGATATCAGCCAGGAGGGCCTCGATGCCCGTCGTGTGCTCGGATATGAAAGCGCGGTCCAAGACGCCCGGCTTTCCACGATCCAGACTTTCAGTATCAAGCGCGAACACTGCCTTCATGATGCCTTTGAGTGCTGCGAGATCGCCGCCCACCCGCACCTGATGATACGCTGACGCGATGCGGGTCGAAGAAAGCGTTACCATCTCAACCGGGTCTTGTGGCGCGGCGAAGCGTTCGAGCGCACGCTCCTTCAGAGGATTGAACACGATGATTGGAACGCCGCGGCGCGCCGCTTCGTGAAGGGTGGACATCGTGCGCGGGTGATTGGTGCCGGGGTTGTGTCCAAAACTAAAGATCGCATCCGCGTGGTCGAAATCCTCGAGCGTCACGGTGCCTTTTCCCACTCCTATGGACTTGGGCAAGCCGACGCTGGTGGCCTCGTGGCACATATTCGAGCAGTCCGGGAAGTTGTTAGTCCCGTAGGCACGCACGAAAAGTTGGTAGAGGAACGCTGCCTCGTTGGAAGCCCGTCCAGACGTGTAGAATTCCGCTCTGTCGGGATCGTCAAGTTTGTTGAGTTCGGCTGCTACCAGCGCAAATGCCTCGTCCCAGGCGATCGGCTCATAATGCTCGGTCTTGTCATTGTACCGCAACGGCAGGGTCAATCGGCCCGCATCTTCGAGCTGATGATCGGACCACTCCCATAGTTCTGAAACCGTGTGTTGCCGGAAAAAGTCGGCATCCGTCCTCTTCGCAGTGGACTCCCATGTGATGGCTTTGGCGCCATTCTCGCAGAATTCGAAGGAGGAGGTGTGCTTGGGATCTGGCCAGGCACAACCCGGGCAATCAAAGCCCTCGGGTTGGTTTGCCTTTAGCAGTGTTCGGCTGCCTTGAGCAACAATCTGCTGATGCGCCAGTGTCTTCGCGACCGCCTTCAAGGCATCCCAGCCTCCAGCTGGGTGATCGTATTGCTCAATTCCATCCGGACGTCTTTTCGTCATCGCTGGCTCCTCATTCCGAACAGGTGCGAGGCGACCTGTCTAGTCACATAGCAGAGCGTCATGATTGAGCGAGGGGCTGCCTTGCTCGGCCTCCCTAACTCGGCGCTTTCAGCCGCGACGCGATCCAATGCAAAGG
The DNA here is from genome assembly GCF_019511525.1 of Rhizobium cauense. Classification (GTDB taxonomy): domain Bacteria; phylum Pseudomonadota; class Alphaproteobacteria; order Rhizobiales; family Rhizobiaceae; genus Rhizobium; species Rhizobium cauense. The sequence continues at coordinate 542,035 of NZ_JAEUAT010000003.1, forward strand.
TTGGCATTATCGATCACTGTTCTTGTGCGGCAGTGTAGCTTGGCAGGTCGTCAACCCCGGTTGACGCGACATGCTGGCCGAGATTCAGCTCGATGTCTGAGCGCTTCTGCAGTCCCGCTTCCAAAAGCTTCGCCATCCGAGCTTTCGTTGTCGGGCGTCTGGTTGAGATGAAGAACTGATCGAGCGTGGGCGGAAAGAGATCGTCGCCGGGAAGGAGGCTTCGTCAATAAATCGCTTGGCTTCAGCTAGCGCATCCTTGTCGAATCCCGCGATCCTCCGGGCAAAGCGATCGACGAACGCGTCGAGATCCGCATCAGGAATGGCTCGGTTCACGTACCCGTAACGTTCGGCCAACGCCCCCGGAAAGTCATCGGCGCCGAGCACCACTTCGATTGCGCGACCGCGTCCGATCAGGCCCGCTAGCCTCGCCATCGGGTTTCCGCCTGGTACCGCGCCGACGCCGACCTCGAATTGTCCGAGGACTGCTTTCTCAGCGCTTGCAAATCGAATGTCGCACGACAAGGCGAACTCGCTACCCGCGCCACGGGCCCGGCCGCGGATCGATGCTATCGACACGACAGGAGCTCTGGAGAGGCGCACCAGGACGTCGAGCCAGGGATGCATGCCTGTCGGCCCCTTGGTCATTGCAGCTGTTCTGGCCTTGTCTACGAGCACATCGTAGTGGGCGAGGAAGAAGTCCGGATCAGCGCTTTCGAACACGACGACCTTGATTTCCGGATCGGTTTCCAGTTTTTCGATCAGAGCGGAAAGCTCAAGAATGGTCTCCGGATCGACGAGGTTAATCGGGGGATTTTTGAATATCGCCCGCATGAAGCCAGGAGCGGGAAAGCCAAGTTCGATTTGCTTGCTCATATGGATTACCTCTCGTCGCTGCTAGGCAACCACCTAGCCGCGCCTGAGGCCTGAATCCTATTGCACAATGGTATCGCCCGCTGAGAAGGAAGGCCGCCTCCGGGCGGGTGGAGACGGCCTTCAGCGGACCGGGAGGATCCGCGCGCTCCGGCGGAGGGGAGGACGCGAGAGCGCTGTCGCTGCATCAGCGTATCGCCTTAGGAGGAAGAGGCGATGATCAGAGAATAGCTATCTTCGAGCCGTTGCAAACCAGACTTAGGTATCGGCCATCTGACGCGCGCTTCACGTCGCCGATCGGTCAGTCGTCTGCTTGCCAAGTCTAGGAAGAGAGAAGGCAAAGGTCGCGCCTGGTCCGTCGTTCGACATCGCCCACATTCGGCCGCCATGATTTTCGACTATCGAGCGGCTTATGGAGAGGCCTATGCCCATCCCGTTGCGCTTGGTCGTGAAGAACGGTTCGAACATCTTTTCCGTATCTTCAGGGGCGATCCCGACGCCCGCATCCGAGATGGACAGCGTGAGCATATCCTCGCTCACCAGTGCAGTTCGTACCAGCAGACGGCGAGGCCGCTCCTCGGTCTCCGCCATGGCTTCAATCCCGTTCAAGACCATATTGAGAATGACCTGTTGAAGCTGAATGCGATCGCCTGTGACGGGTGGCAACTCTGGCGCCAACCTGGCCTCCAGGACGATAAATTTCTCACGCATGTCTCGCGCCGACAATGCAATGACCTCGCGAGCTATCTCATTGAGATCGATCTGCTCCATGGCAGGAGACTGTCGATTGAACATAGCCCGAAGTCGCTTGATAACCTCGGTCGCACGCATGGTGTCTCGGATCGTCCGCCGGGCAGTGTCTGTTGCGGAGGCGATGTTCGGTGGATCAAGCGCCAACAGACGGACACATGCATTGGCGTTCGCGAGAATGCCTGAAAGTGGTTGGCTCACCTCGTGCGCTATGGACGTAGTCAGGGCACTTATTGTCATCACGCGGGACACATACGCGAGTTCTTCTCGCGCTTTTGCAAGTGCTTCCTCGCCGCGTCGGAGTGCATCTTCCGCTCGTCTTGTCTCGGTGATGTCCTGTACCGTTCCCATGAACACCGGGTGATCGCCGATGTAATTTGTAACCCTCGCAAGTCCTCGAATGAACCTGAGGGTCCCGTCTGTCCTGATGATCCGAAAGACGAAATCGGCATCCTCGCCGGCAAACCCTCTCCTCATCTCGAAGTCAAAAAGATCCAGGTCTTCTGGATGAACCCTTTCCCTGACCGCATCGATGCTTGGCTTGAGTTCAGGGTCCAGGTCGAATATTCGATAGAATTCCTCAGACCAGATGTTTTCATCCCGCTGGATATCAGATGTAAAGCTACCCGTTGAACTAATCCGTTGAGCGGCAACGAGTTGCGCCTGGCTCCGCTCGACCTGCGTCTCTCGCTTCAGAAGAGCTTCCTCGTGACGTGTCCGGTCTATGGAAATAGCTGCGATGTGCTTGGCTCGATCGACTACTTGCTCCTCGCGAGGTTCGAGGTTTCTTTTCTGATGACGTAGGATTGTAAATATCCCTGCCGTGTTGCCATACGGGGACAGAATGGGAATGGCTTGGCAGTAATTGAGGCCGTTGGCCAACATGATCTCGCCAATCGACGTGTCACGCTGGTCGCTTTCGGTCAGATTTGCGATCTCGACAGTCCTTTTTGACAGAGCGGCCGTGGAGCAAGGATCCTTGTCCGAAATCACGCTCCTGCCGTCGAAGACCTCCCAGAACGCGCCGGGCAGACTGTTAGCCGCGCCTACGCGGAAGAGCTTGCGGTCAAGCGAGAGCTCGAGAAACGCACAAACGAGGTCCGGAACCAAATCTTCGACTAGGTCGCAGAGCCGTTGAAGAACACTTGCCGACGGTGCGCCTCGCGCGACCATTTCTAGTATCTTCATTTCCTGCCCGAGCAGGTGGGAGGAATCCCAGCTGTCCTGAACGTCGGTCTGAAGGACGCAATGGCCCGCCAATTGTCCGTTCTGCGTCCGAATTTGTACGACCTGTGCCTCCAGCCAGCGCAGCGTTCCGTCCGCAGAGCGCCCTTGATACGACACGACAGCTGGTTCAATTGGATCCTGCTCAGCCTGCAAGTGAAAGGCGATTTCCTTCAGTTCGCTCAGATTGAAGTGGGCTGATCTGTCTTGCACCTCGGCGCTTGGTGACAAGCCATACCATCGCCATGCTGCCTGATTTGCGAACTCAAGCTCTAGGGATGGCGTCAGTAGAAGCGCTTGGAGGGACAAGGAATCCAGGAAAATCAGAAAGTCACGATCGGCGTTGCCATTCTGGTTGTCGATCCTCTCAAGGCGTTCTGTCGCAAGCCAACAGACCTCCACTCCGAGGCCTTTCATTGGCGACGCAGAAAGATTGAACCATTTGAACTGTCCATCCCGCCGCCGCAAACGGGCGGCGAAGAGTTGAACTCCCCCCTTCTGCGCCGGAACGACGAGGAGATGATCATCCGGATGCAGAAAGGTCGCCCACTGTCGCGAGCCACCCTGATCAATCATCAGGCCAGTGAACTCTGTGAAGCGTGAGTTCGCATAGCAAAGGACGCCTGTTTCGTCTGTTGTCCAGACCAGGCCGGGCAGGCTGTTCAAGATCGCTAGGCCGTCGTTGGACCCATAAGTGATTGCGTCCTCGTCAAGTGACATTGACATCAACGGTCGTTCCGTTCATTTCGTCGCCGCGCGGTCAGGGCAGGGGCCGTCGCTAGTCCGGCGCCGCTGGGGCGCGTCTCGGTCAACCGTCGCCCAGGGAAGTCTTTCCAGAGAATTGCGGCCAGCGCGCAGGCGAGCATCCATATCGACGCGGTCAGAGCAAACGTGACAGAAGTCCAGCCGAGAGTCGCCGAGGCGAGGATAGTTCCCAATGAAGTCGAAATTTTCAGCACGGAGAAAGCCTCAGCCCTCATCTCTGGCGTCACCAGGCTGTTGAGCCGCAATGAGTAGTGGATGCCGAGCGAGGGGGCGCATATCCCGACAAGCACGCAGCCGAGTATCGATAAACCAAAGGAATTCTGAAGTATCAGCGCGATGCCGCTTATGATCGAGAGGAACATCGCCGCTGGCGTCATCGATATAGACAAGCAGGCGCATTTGGGGCCGCGGTTCTCGAACCACCAGTGATGCGATCCGTCGATCTGCACCAGTTCGCCAAAGCAGTCACGTCGGCCGCGTGGCTGGAAAACCCGCTTCTTGCGCTCCCGCCGAGAAACCCAGATACCGGCCTCGGTCATCCATTGTCGCAACGTCTCCTTGGCCACAGAGATCCGGTGCAGCTCGATCAGCTTCTCACGCGCCAGCGTCGGACCGAAATCCAGATAGCGCTCCCGGATCAGATCCAGCGCCGCGTTGCGAAACTCCTCGCTGTGGCGCCGGTTGCTCGGCTGCGATCGCTTCTTAGAAACCAGGCCAGCGGGACCATCTCGGTCATAGGCCTGTAGCAGCCGATGGACCTGACTTTGACTGAGGTCGAGCCGTTCGGCAGCCTGGACAACTGGAGAAGCTACTCCAAGTGCAACGTGCCGGTTTTCAGGGTAGGGGATCAGGCCTCCTCCTGCAAGTGGGCCATGAATGCTTCGGCTGGTGTCCGATATCCAAGGCACTTTCTGGGTTGGTGGTTGAGGATGCGTGCGACCTGGTTCAGGGTTGCCTGCGACATCTGGCTGAGGTCGGTGTTCGGCGGTAAAAAGCGGCGGATGCGCTTGTTGGCGTTTTCGATGGCACCTTTCTGCCAGGGCGCGCTTGGATCACAGAACCAGCTTCGTGCACCGATACCATCTTCCAAAGCCCGGAATGCCGTGAACTCTGTGCCGCGATCAAACGTGAAGCTCTGACGTGCGAAGGCGGGCAGGCGGGAGAATGCCCGCACGATCTTGTCCATGATGGGTCGCGAATGCCGGCTCGGGTTTTTGATCAGCACGGTGTAGCGGCTCTTGCGTTCGACGAGGGACGTCACATTGGCATGGCCAAACGGTCGCTCGAAGATGATAAGGTCACCCTCCCAATGTCCAAACTGCGATCTATCTCCAATAAAATCAGGGCGTTGGGATATGCGATGCGAGGCCGGAAACACACCGTCTCGCGGCTTTCTGGAGCGCAGTGGACGACGTTTGCGACGCCCTTCCGGTAGATACTGATAGAGGCCAAGCCCGTAATGTTCCTTGCTGTAAATGAAGCGATAGATTGTCTCTTTACAAACGCGGACGAGGCTGTGCCCCTCCAACAACAGGCGCCCGGCGATCTGCTCCGGAGACCAGCGTGCCTCCAACTGGTTGATGATCTCCGTGCGTAAATTCGGGTGCCGCCGCAGCTTTCTCAGCCGGCGTCGCCGTTCCTTAGAGATATCGTGAGCTACCGTGCTGTAGTAACCGTCGTAGTCCGGCAGTTCACGATCGCGAAACGTGTTGCGCTTGATCTCGCGGTAAATCGTCGAACGATGGCGGCCAAGCTGATGGGCCATTTCGTTGATGGGAACTTTTGCCGCCACCAGCTGATGTAGGCGTCGTCGGTCGGCGAGAGAAAGCTGCGTATAGCATCGGGACATGCCAAAATTCTCCAAAGTGAAGCCATTGAAATCATTGGCATGTCGCACTTGGAAATAGAATGTACCGGTGTGAGTTCATGCTGAACCGCGACTTTTGTGGCTCATCAAGCTAGCCGGCATGTCTGATCTGCGCGAGCAGTTTCTTGCGAAAGACTTCGGCCGGCGTGCGATAGCCAAGGCATTTGCGGGGTG
>NZ_JAEUAT010000030.1 GCF_019511525.1 Rhizobium cauense
CAGGATAAGCCGAAAGGCTGGAAGCGTGACTGTTCCTCGATAACCATCTGCATCTCAGTGATCCGTTCCTTCTAAGGATGCGGCACTTTCATGCCACCTCCTATCCCTGCTCAATCCCACCTGTCATCCGCCGGCCGCTATTCGGCGGCGGCGTTGGCTATCCGGTCGCGACCGGCAGCCGGCGGCGTCTTGCCGACGACCAGCGGACGCTTGGCGGCGGGTTGGATGATCTCGTCCTTCGGTCCGAAGGCGGCCAGCCGGCCGTTCTGCACCAGGCCGACCATGTCGACGGCGGCCAGCGCACTCGGGCGATGGGCAACGATGACGACGATGCCGCCGCGCTCGCGCACCTTGGCGATCGCCTTGGTCAGCGCCTCCTCGCCCTCGGCGTCGAGGTTGGAGTTCGGCTCGTCGAGCACCACCAGGAAGGGATCGCCATAGAGGGCGCGGGCCAGGCCGATGCGCTGGCGCTGGCCGGCCGACAGCGCCGTGCCGTGCGGCCCGAGCTCCGTCTGGTAGCCGTCGCGCAGGTGCACGATCATCTCGTGGATGTCGGCGGCCTTGGCCGCACGGATGATCTTGCGCGCATCCGGTGTCTCGGCAAAGCGCGAGATGTTCTCGGCAATCGTCCCCTCCATCAGCGCCACGTCCTGCGGCAGGTAGCCGACATGCTCGCCGAAGAAGGCCTCGTTCCACTGGCTGAGGTCGGCTCCGTCGACCCGGACCGAACCGCGCAGGACCGGCCAGATACCGAGGATCGAGCGCGCCAGCGTCGTCTTGCCGCCACCCGACGGACCGATCAGACCAAGCGCCTGCCCGGCCTTCAGCGTGAAGCTGACTTCGCTCAAGAGCACCGCGCCGCTCGTCGGCGCCACCGTCGTGATGTTGTCGACCGTCAGGCTCTCGTGCGGGGCCGGCAGCTCGACATAGCCGCTCTTGTCGTTCAGCACCGCCAGCGTCTCGTTCAGCCGCTGATGGCTGCGACGCGCACCGACCACGCCCTTCCACTGGGCGATCGCCAGATCGACGGGGGCAAGCGCGCGCGCCGTGACGATCGACGAGGCGATGATCGAACCTGATGACAGGTCGCCGCGGATCGCCAGATAGGCGCCCATGCCGAGGATCGCCGACTGCAGCATCATCCGCAGCACCTTCGACAGTCCAGACAGCGTGCCGCCGATGTCTGACGTCTTCGTCTGACAGTCGAGGTGGCGGCGGTTGGCCTTCTCGAAGCGCTCGACGGCGCGGCCGGTGATCCCCATCGCATGCATGATGTCGCTGTTGCGGGCGTTCGAGTCCGCCACCGAATTGCGCGCCACCGAGGCCTTGATCATCGATTGCGAATGCCGCCGGGTCAAAAGCTCGGCAACGATGGTCAGCACCGTCAGCACCGCCGCGCCACCGACCGTCAGGATCCCCAGCATCGGGTGCAGCAGCCAGACGAATACCAGATAAACAGGCATCCACGGCAGGTCGAACAGCGCCACCGGACCCTGGCTCGACAGGAAGCCGCGCAGCGTGTCGACGTCGCGGCCGCGCTCCATCGCCTCCGAGGTCGAGTAGCCGTAGCGCGGCATCTCGATCACCACCTTGTGGGCAATCGGCGCAAGCTCGGCATCCAGCCGGGCGCCGAGCCTGATCAGGATCTGCGAGCGGATGATGTCGAACATCCCCTGGAACAGGTAGAGGCTGATCGCCAGGATCGACAGCGCCACAAGCGTCGAGATCGAGCCGCTGGTCAGCGCCCGGTCGTAGATCTGCAGCATGTAGAAGGCGCCGGTCAGCGCCAGGATGTTGATGATCCCGGACAGTCCGAACAGATAGACAAGGATGCCGCGCAATCCCGTGATCTTGTACTGCGGCTCGCTCTTCTTCTTCGTCATCGCATGCCCCCACATCAGCGGCGCGGATCCTGGCCATCACCAGGCATCGGATCCTGCGCATTGAACAACAAAGCCCCCGACCGGGATCACCCGGTCGGGGAGGCGCGCTCGTCCCCTCAGGAGACGCCGTTGAAGTCGCTGGCCGTCAGGTTGTAGTTGCCCTTCAGCATCAGCACGAAGTCGGCATCGGTGTTGCTGTCGACATTGGCGTGGATGACGGTGAACTCGTTGCCATCAAGCACCTCATGCGTGACCACAACCTGGCCGGCCGCCGTCAGCGAACCACCCGATGCCAGCGAGAAGTGCTGCACGCCCGCCGCCCCGGTATTGGCGTCGATCGCCGCAAAGTCGATCTTGTCGCCAGGCTGGAAGCCGTGGATCGTGTCACCGTTTGCAGCTCCCGCCGACAGGAAGCGGAAGGTGTCGTTGCCAAGCCCGCCGTCCATGATGTTGACCGCGGCCGTGGCCGTGATCGTATCGTGGCCGGAGCCGGTGACGACGTTCTCGAAGCCGTAGACCACATCCGTCCCGGTTGTGCCTCCGGACACCTGGCCGCGCTGCATGAAGCCGTTGCCGAGGTCCACCGTCAGGTTCGCCGTCGCCACCGCATAATCCAGCGTGTCGTTGCCGTCGCCGCCCCAGTACTGGTCGTCGCCGTCGCCGGCAGACGCGATCACCGTGTCGTTGCCGGCACCGGCCCAGACCTGATCCTCACCGGCGCCGCCCTCGATGAAGTCGTTGCCGCCCTCACCATGGATCATGTCGCGACCGGCATTGCCGAACAGCATGTCGTCACCCGACCCGCCATGCAGCTCGTCATTGCCGTCACCACCGGTGACGCTGTCGTCGCCGTCACCGGCCGTGATCACGTCGTCACCGTCCTCACCCTTGAGGATATCCGACCCGGCATCGCCGACCACGATATCACCGGCACCACCACCAAGGATCGTATCGGCACCACCGGCACCAAGCAGCACATCCGCAGCCACTGTCCCGATCAACGTCCGTGCCGCAACCGGCAACGGCGTTGTGCCGTCGTCATCGTCGTCCCCACCAGACGAGTTGTCGTCATCGCCGCCGGAGGAGTTGTCGTCATCATCGCCGCCGCCCGAGCTGCCGTCGTCGTCGCCATCGTCGTCGTCATCGCCACCCTGGTTCTGATCGTCGTCGCCGCCGCCGTCATCACCGCCGCCATTCTGGCCGTCGTCGTCGCCGTCATCATCGTCATCGCCACCCTGGTTCTGATCGTCGTCGCCGCCGCCGTCATCACCACCGCCATTCTGGCCGTCGTCATCGCCATCGTCGTCGTCATCGCCACCCTGGTTCTGATCGTCGTCGTCGTCGCCATCATCACCGCCGCCATTCTGGCCATCGTCATCGCCGCCGGTGTTGCCGTCATCATCACCGCCGCCCTGGTTTTGGTCGTCGTCATCGTCCTGATCGTCCTGCGGGTTCGTTCCGAAGATATTCTCCGGCAGGTTGGTCAGCCCGGTGTTGCGAGCGATGATTGCGGCGAAGCCCTGCTCCTCGACGATGTCGTAGAAGTCGAGATTTTCCACGCGCTCGAGATAGTAGAGGCGATCGCCTTCCTGGATGCGGTCCAGCTGCTCGTGCAGGATCACCCAGAAGGTCTGCCCAACGACGCCGCCGTTGATGTGCTTTTCTGCAAGGCCGCCAACGAACAGGTCGACACGGTCAATGCCCTTGACCACGCCGGTTCCATCCGGCTGGATCGTGACTTCTATGTTTGGATTGATATCCTTGAATTTCGCGATGTCGCCTGCCTGCAGTACGAGGTCTGGATAAGCCTGACGGAACTGGCTGATGACCGTATCCGACAAGCCGTTGCGGGTCTGGAAGTCTTCCCAGGAGGTATAGGGCGTGAGGTCGCCGGCAAAGCCGACCGCCTCATGCACATAGGGATCGGTCGATGCCAGGAGATCCGCGCGGATCTGGTTCATCGAGCCGAGGCCGACATCCCATTCGCGGGCAACGTCGAAGGCAAACACGTCAGCGCTCGTACGCACCAGATCGTTGCGGACTGCATCGACGATGTTGACGTCGACCTCTTCTGCCGCCTGCACGACACCACCGGCAAGGACGCCGTTGATACCAAGCTGTTCATAGCCCGGCTGCGGCACGTAGCCGGGAGGCAATGGGGCTGTGAACGCGCTGGCGTCGTTCGTCGGGTTGAGGAAGGCGTCGAACAACGCGACCTGGGTCGGATGGCCTTGTGCATCCATCACGGTCAGGTTCTGGCCGATCAACGAGTGACCGAAGCGATAGGCCGCGGTTGCGAATTCGTGCGATACGCGGGCATCGACGTCGGGGTTGTACTCATTGAAGCCATGCTCGCCATCACCCTTCATGCCACCCAGCAGCTTGTCGACAAAGTCGGTGTAGACGACGCGCTGGTATTCGGTCTCGTTGATCACCTTGGCGGCCTGGAAGAGTTCCTCGGCAGTGCCGGTGAAGCCAGCCTCGAGTAGCCCGGCAACATGGAAGTTGTGGTTGCGGGCCCAGATGGTGTGGATTGCCGTAAGGGCGATGTTCTCGTTGGCCCGACCGTCGCCTGCTACATAGTGATCGAGCAGGCTGACGAACGGGTTGGTGTCGAGCAGCAGCGCAAAACCGCTGCCCATGAAATTCGAGCTCATCTGCGGCAACATTGCCTCATTGATGTGGCCGTTTGCATCGACCAGCCCGGCGAAATAGTCGCGGAAGGCCATGTGGCCGCCCGGCAACGAAGCTGCCGTGAAGACCGTGTTGTTGGCCCAGTGGTGCATGATCAGTTCACGCAGGTTGGGCAACAGGTTGAAGTTCGGGTTGGACGGATCGGGCGCACCGGCCAGGAGTCGGCCGCTGAATCCACCGTTGCCGTCGCCTTCCCTGAGGAACTGACCGACGAGCTCATCGGAGCCGTACGCCTGGTTCTGATCGGCGAAGGGCGAGGTCTTGTTGAGGTTCTCCGGAATGCCATTGGCATCGAAGCCGGCCACTGTTCCGCGCGTCAGATCCGCCGGGTTGTCGGTGCCGGGCGTATGTCCGGCGCCCGGTGCACCGATCTGGATCGTACCGTTGCCGCCCTTCGGCAGGAAGTCGAGACCATGGTCGAAGTATTGACCGAAGGCAGTGAACAAGCTGTTGGCATGCTCTGCACTGGGAGCCAGGTTTGCCTCCTGGGCGCCAAGCGCATTGCTGATCGCGCGCGGGTCCAGCCCGTTGAAAAGCGGGTTGATATCGCGGTTGTGAGTGCTGTCGTTGTAATCACCGAAATGCGCATCCGTCAGACGGATGAACGGCTGATCGGCGGACCCGTAGTTTGGGTGCGCGCGATTGTTGCCGGTGCCTTCGAGATCACGGATGCCAACCGCATCGTTATCTTCGCCGCCCTCCAGGCCGTTCACCAGGTTCTTCAGGGCTGTGAGGTCACTGGCAGTCAGATGGAAGGCGCCGTTGCCTGCCGGATCATCGTTGCCTCCTCCGCCGGTGTCACCTCCCCCACCATTATCCCCATTGCCGTTTCCACCGCTACCGCCGCCACTGCCGGCGTCGGCCTCAAAGGTCGGCGTGCCCGCGCTGGCGAACGTGATCGAATGGGTCCCGTTCGACATCGTTGTCATGCCGTTGGCCGTCGTCGACGTGTAGTCGGCCAATGTCGCACCAGGTGCAAGCTTGATCACATCCTGCGGACGCAGGGTGCCAATGATGGTGTCGTGACCACCATTGGAAGTGAAGACGATCCGATGCGCCGACGTCAGCGAAGTAATGTCGACCGTATCGTCACCTGATGAACCATCGATCGTAATCGTGTTGGTGAACAACGTTGTCGCCGCGAAATTGCCGATGACCTGGAAGGTATCGCCACCACCGCCACCGGTGATCTGGATCTCCTCGATGTTGGCAAGTTCGGCGACCACCGCGGTGCCCCGCGTGACCACGATCTCGGTGGCTGCCGCGACAGTGATTCCGGCCGCAATCGCATTGGCACGGGCATAAACCCGGAAGGCTTCCGCGCTTGCGTCGCCTACAATGCGGACGGTGTCTGTATCGCGGCCGCCGTCGATGATGTCACGTCCCTCGGTGGAACCAACGATGATCAGGTCATTGCCGCGATCACCAAGGATCGCATCATTTCCAAGGCCGCCATTGATGGTGTCATCACCACGACCGCCGTCGATGTTGTCGTCCCCGGCCCCACCATTGAGGGTGTCGTTGTCGCGATCACCAAGGATGGTGTCGTCGCCATCGCCGCCGTCGACAGTATCGGCCCCGCGGCCGGCGTCGATTGTGTCATCGCCACCAAGGCCAAGGATCGTGTCATCGCCACGATCGCCGGTAATCGTGTCCGCAAACTCCGTGCCGGTCAAAGTGTCCGCGGCACGCGTGCCAACCAGGGTAACGCCGACGCCGGGTACTAACGGCAGTGCCGAGTAGATCTGCTCGAGCGTTCCGTTGCCATCCTGATAGATGGCACGCACACGCAGGTTAAGTCCGGCCTCCGCATCGGTGACCTTGAAGCTCGTGCCATGGGCACGTTCGACTTCGCCTGCGCCGAAGGTGAGGATGTCCTCATAGACGCCTGTCCCGGGAACAGTTTCGACCTGCCAGAAATAGTCGACCGGTCCGGCAATTGTCCCGGTCGGATTGTTGGTGGTTTCATTGTCGGCATCCGTGATACCGTCCAAGGAAACCGTCAATACCGTACCGGTTGCAGCGGTCTCGACAGGTGTTCCTCCCCCATCGAGGATCGACATCACACCGGAAGGCGCGGCATTCGTGCCGCCGAGGACCAAAGACCCATCGGAGAACTGCAGCCGTTCGATGTTCGTCAACCGATCGGTGCCGTCGGTGCCAACATTGTCCGTCACCGTCGTCACACCGCCGACCGTTGTGACCGAGTAGTCGGCAAGCCTGCCTGAGAACACGGCTGTGTCGAAGGCTGCCGTTCCAGTCAATATCTCGCGAACGACGACGAGTTGGCCGGGATTATAGGTGCCGTTCAGCATGAACGGAACCATGGGTTCCAAGCTGTCGAAGGAGGCGATTTCCGTAGCCGGATCATCGATATTGGTCCGCACGCTGATGCGCACATTCAGGTGCCGGTCGCCATCGATGATGTCGTTGCCGCCGCGGCCCTCTATGATGTCGCTGCCGCCGCCGCCCAGCATGATGTTGCCACCATCGAAGAAGGTCGCGCCGGGGGGAAGCAGTGCCCGCAAGCCATTGATCAGGTCGATGTTGGTCAGCACGCTGCCGGTAGCGCCTGCGGTTGGCAGGGTCGTGGCATCGGAGTCATCGCCGTGGAGAACGTCTCCGAATCTCGAACCGGAGAGACCTTCGACAAAGTCGAAGCGGCTGAGCGAGGTCGATCCTCCCGGCACCGCCGGCTGATCGAAGAAGCGATCGGAGATGTCGATATAGACACCGGTGTCGTTGTATTTGTAGATCGCCCAGTCGTAGCCGGAGCCGCCGATGAAGCGGTCACCCAGGCCGGTCTTGCCGGCCATGATGTCGTCGCCGCCTTCGCCGTTGAACTTGTCGTTCTCGCCGTCGCCGATGAAGACGTCGTTGCCGATGATTGGGTCATTGCCGAGGGGATCGAAATTGTCGCCAGGCGCTCCATCTGAGGTGCCCTTCTCGATCCAGTCGTCGCCTTCGTTGCCCATATCCTGTTCGTTGGCCTTGCTGCCCAGGATAAAGTCGTTGCCTTGGCCGCCAATTGCCTCGGATGCGTCCTCGCCGGTGACGATGAAGTCGCTGCCGAAACCGCCGATGATCAGGTTGACGCCGTTACCGCCATGGAGGACGTCATTGCCGTCGCCACCCTGGATGTTGTCGTCACCGCCCGTGTCAGTGATGATGTCGTCGCCGGATCCGCCCCGAAGCTGGTCGTTGCCGTCGCCGCCATCGATGCGGTCGTTGCCGGCATCACCCCAGACGGTGTCGTCGCCTTCACTCGACAGAATGATATCGTTGCCGTCGGTACCACCGAGAACGACATGCTGGTCTCCGGTGTAGCGGAGATAATTGCTGTCAGGCCCGGCAGTATCCGGGTTGTCGCGAATAACGAGGGGAAGCAAAGGATCGCCGTTTGTCGGGTCGGAATTGCCCGCGATGCCATCAGCTCCCACAACGTTGTCGGCGCTTTCGTCCACCAATGTATTGGGGTCATCAAGCTGAATGCCATCCGGCCCAGCCTCATTCAACCCGGTATGCTGTTTCGTCGGGTCGACCTCGAGCGTGAAGCCAGGGGTCGTGAAGACGACACCAGGAAGATGCGTGGCGGTCGAGTTCGCCATGATCAGTTTGGCGAAGGAATTGCTCTCGAGTTCCGCGTTGAAGCTGAGACCTGCGGTGCGCTCAAGGTAATAGAAGCGGTCGCCATCCTGCAGCTTTTCGAGCTGGTTTTCGAAAATGAAGTTGAAGGTCGAGCCCAGCATGCCACCAAACGGCATCTTTTCCTCGGCGAGACCGCCGATCCAGAGATCGACGTTGTTGAGGCCGCCAAGCGAGCCACCGGCATAGGTGCCGGTCGCGTTCAGGAAGGCGAGGCGATCTGCCTCGTCAGCGGTGAAGATGCGTTCACTGGCTGTGCCGGCGTTGATCGTTGCCGAACCGCCGAGGACGAGGGCCGTCGCCACGGCGCGCTTTTCGGCCATGGTATTGACGTCCGCCGCCAGCAGTTCGGCATGCGTGCCGTAAGCGGCAATAAAGTTGATCAGCGAATCCGGGTGCTTCAGGCTCTGAACCAGATCCGCCCAACTGGTGTAGGGCTTGAGCTGCACCTCGCCGGTTGCCGTAAAGATCTGCCGGCGCACCTCGTTCAGCGATGGAATGCCGGTATCACGACCGCGCGCGATGTTGATCGCGGGAAGATCGAGCGGCAGGCCGAGCAGGTTGTTGCGCAGAGCTTCGGTGACGAACTCGTCGATTTCGTTTCCTACCTGGCGGGTGACGCCGCGGACGATGGCGCTGACTGCCTCTTCCGGATCGGTGCCGCTGGCTGCGAAGGCAAGCGGGTTCAGGAAGGCCGCAATCAGGCCGAGCTGTTGATCCGCGTTGGCGCTGTTTGGATCGCCGACGACATCGAAATTCGGATCGAAGCGGTCGACCGTCTCGGTGAGCATCGAATGACCGAAGCGGTAAACCGTGTGCGCGAACTCTGCGACGATCGACGGATCGAGGTCTACGTCGTAGACTTGGGTTGGCGCGAAGAAGAGATCGACATTCGGCTGGATGGTCCGGGCGAACTCCTCGAAGACCAGATGCTGATACTGCATCTCCGTACCGAATTTAGCGGTCTGGAACAGGCGTTCACCGTTCCATTGCAGGGCCGCGATCTCGTCTGCTGTCGTCGGGAACGTGCCAATGTCTTCGCCCTCTGGCAGGATGATCCACTCCTTCAGGAAGGCGACGTCACCCGACGCCAGCACGGTATTCTTGGTCTGCTCAACCAGGCGGTTATGCTCGGAATGGAAGATCGCGTGGACCGCGGTGAGGCCGATATTCTCGTTCACGCGGCCGTCGCCGGCGATGTAATGCGCGTCGAGAAGCTCATTGTCATACTCGAGATTGTTGCCGCCCGGCCCGAAGGCAACGGCATTGCCGGCATCCGTGTCGGCATCGGGAACAAGGACACCGCCACTGAAGACCGGTACGGCGTTGTGCGCGATGTCGTTGAGGAAGGCGTGGCCGGTGCGTACTGCATCGGTCAGGGAGATCGGCGAAAGCGGATCGCCTTCTACTAGAATGTCGTCAGCGGTTCCGCCAATCCCGTCCAGCCCCTTCATCACGACCTGTGGGAAGCCGTTCGGCCCTTTGATGAAATTGCCGTAGGCGTCGGTCGCCAGCAGCGGCACGTTGTCGTAATCGGCATCGGTGAGATTGATGCCGAGGATGTCGCGTGCCTGGGCCTTGACCACTTTCCAGGTGGCCATGCCGCCGATTTCGGTGTCGTCGGCAGTACCGAACTTTCCGTCGAGGCCCAAATCGCGATTGGTGATCAGACGGCCCGTTGCCACCGGTTCATTATCGGCGTTGAGCTCATAGCCACGTAGGAAGACCTGATGCGATGGATGAGAAGAATAGGTCTGGTTCTGGTCGACGAAAGGCGTGGTGGTGTTCGTGTGCTCATGAATGTCGTCGGCCGTCCCGAGAATCCCGTCCGCACCTGGCTGGTTAGTGGCCCGGGTGAGGACCATGAAGTTTGTTGGACTACCAGGGACAAAGAGCGGATCATCCGGCTGGAGCGGGATGAACACCGTGCCGGAGCCTCCCTTGGTCACGAGGTCGAGACCATGGTCGAAGAACTGACCGAAGAAGGTCATCCAGGCATTGAACGGCGCGGACAGTCCGGCATCAGGGGCGATGTTCGGAATTTCGAAGACCTGCTTGTCATCAGCAGTTCCGAACTGGCCGTCGAGGCCGGGGCTGGTGACGACCGTCAGGCCAAGGCTCTCTGCAACTGCATCGAAGTTGGCTTGCGCTGCCGTGATCGCCGCCTGGTCGGTGCCGGCCTTCGCCGTGTTGAGTGCCTGGTAGGCAGTCGTGACTGCCGCGGAATCCGCCGCAATATTCTCCGATCCGGCATTGCGTAGCGCCGCTGCGATCGCAGCAGGGTTGTTCATGGTCTGGTCGACCACCAGATTGCTGATCGTGCGCGGCTGCGAATCGATGACGAAGGTATCGGTTGTGTCCTGATAGGAGGTGCCACCCTGTGCTGGCTTGAACACAGGTTCGGTCACACGCGGAAAGGTATTGTCGGCCGCCCCGAAGGTTTCGCTCTGGTTATGGTTCAGCAGGTTATTGCCGGAACCATCGACGGTGCGCAGGCCGAGCGGCACACGCACATTTGGCAGCAGCGAGGTCAGTGGCGTACCGAGAGCATTCGCCTCCGCGATCTTGATCTGGTCGAGGATGAAGTTGAGGTCGGAGCGCACCAGCATGATGCCCTCGCCGCCGGCTGTTGCATCGGCGACCTGGATCGGGGCGACTGGTGTGGGAGCTGGAGCCCCCGCAGCGACCGCCACCGTCGGAGCCGAGAACACTGTCTCGGTAACGCCATGGCCGTCTGTGAAGATCGCCTTCACGCGCAGGGACGATCCGACTAGATCGGGGGTGACCCGGAACGTCGTGCCATCGGCGCTCTGGAAAGCCAGATCGCCCAGTGGCAGCAGGATGATGTCTTCGAAGATGCCCGAACCAGGGGTCGCCTCGAACTGCCAGTGATAGGAGATGGAGCCTGGAATAATGCCGTTGACGGCACCGGGCCCGGTGTCAGCGTCGGTTACCCCCGCGATCGAGACTCGCAGGAGCTGTCCTGAGGTCGGTGTGTTGTCGGCTGCGTTGGTTTCTGCGTCAAGGAGGGCGAGCTGGCCGGTCGGGTTGATGTTTTGACCGATGCCGTTCGGAAGCGTCAGGGTCTGATCGGCAAATTGCAGCCGCTCGACATTGACAAGCGTATCGGTGCCATCCGTGCCGACATTGTCGGTGACGGTGGTGATGCCATTGGTTGTCGTGACAGTGTAGTCGGCCCTGTTGCCGGAGAAGATCGCGGTATCGAAGCTGTTATCATCGTCTTTCAGCTCGCGCACCGCCACGAGTTGACCGGGATTCCAGACGCCGTTCAGCATGTTCTGCAGCAGTTGCGGAGCGACCATGCTGTCGAAAGTTGCGATCTCCGCGCCCGTGCCATCGGCATTCGCCCGCACGCTGATGCGCACATTCAGCCACCGGTCACCGTCGATCAGGTCGTCGCCGCCGCGGCCCTCGAGCAGGTCACTGCCGGCGCCGCCGAGCATGATGTTGCCGGTGGCAAAGCCCGCAGGCGAGAGCCCGGCCTGGCTCAAGAGTGCTGATAGCCCGTCGATCAGGGCGACGTTGGTCAGCACGCCGCCCGTGGCACCGCCATGGTTGAGGATCGTGACCGCGTCGACATCGTCGCCGCGCAAGATGTCGGCAAAGCGTGAGCCGGACAGCCCTTCTACCTCGGCAAAGCGGTCGAGGATTGAAGCCGGTGAGGCAGCCACGGGCTGGACAACGCCGGTGTTGGCAGCAGGCGTTTCGCCGTGGGGCTGGGCCAGTGCGGCCAGCGTCAGGTCGACGGTGACGCCCTGGTTGTCGTTCTTGTAGGTAACCCAGTCGAAGCCGGACATGCCGTCCATCTTGTCCTGAGCGTCGCTGCCGACGAAGATGTCGTCGCCGCCTTCACCGATGAATTCGTCGAAGCCGCCACCACCGATGAAAATGTCGTTGCCGATGACGTTGTCAGCCAGTAGGGGTGCAAAGTTGTCGCCAGGGGCGCCGTCCTGCGTGCCTTTCTCGATCCAGTCGTCACCTTCGTTGCCGGTCGGTGGCAGGCTGGTCTTGGCGCTGTAAATGAAGTCGTCACCCTGTCCACCGAAGGTGGTCGAGATATCTTCCATCGTGACGATGTAATCTTTACCAGCGCCGCCCAGAATGAGGTTGCCAGCACCGCCGACCATCATGTTGCCGGCGTGGATGACGTCGTTGCCTTCGCCGCCTTCGAGCCGGTCGTCGCCACCCAGGTCCTGGATGATGTCGTCGCCAGCGCCGCCGAGGATGGTGTCATTGCCATAGCCACCCTCCAGTCGGTCGTTGCCGCCATCGCCATAGAGCGTGTCGTCGCCGTCGCCAGAGATGATGATGTCGTTGCCCTCGGTGCCACCGAGGACGACGTGATCCTCGCCGGTGTAGTGAAGGTAGTTCGTGTCGGCGGTCGCCGTCGCCGGATTATCGCGGATGACGAGCGGAACGACTTCGATGCCATTAATCTCGATGCCGCCGGTCGGATCCGCGCGGCCATCGAGACCGAGCCCGGTGTGTTGTCGGGCTTGATCGACTTCGAGCGTGAAGTTCGGCGTCGTGAAGATCGCGTTCGGCAGGTGCGTCGCATCGCTGTTCAGCATGACCAGCTTGGCGAACGAATTGTTTTCCAGCTCGGCCGCGAAATTCATGCCGGCTGTGCGCGACAGATAGTAGAAGCGGTCGCCGTTCTGCAGCGATTCAAGCTGGGTCTCGAAGACGAAGTTGAACGTCGAGCCAAGCATGCCACCAAACGGCATCTTTTCTTCGGCAAGGCCGCCAATCCAGAAGTCGACATCATTGAGGCCGCCAAGCGAGCCACCGGCAAACGCACCAGTCGCGTTCAGGAAGTCGAGGCGGTCCCCCGGTTCTCCGGCGCCGCCAAGGACGATCAGGGTTGCAGCCGCGCGCTTGCCAGCCAGTGTTGTTGCGCTGGTGATCGACGTATGCGTGCCATAGGCGGCGATGAAGTTGATCAGGGATTCGGCATGCTTCAGATGGCCGGCAAAGTCGGCCCAACTGATGTAGGGCTTGAGCTGGCTGTCGCCGGTCATGGCGAAGAACTCGGCCCGCGCATTGTTGAGCGAGGGAATGCCGGTATCCCGGCCGCGTGCAATGTTCAGTGCCGGCAGGTCGAGTGGCAGGCCGAGCAGGTTGTTACGCAGCGCCTCGGTGACAAATTCGTCGATTTCGTTGCCGACCTGGCGGGTGACGCCACGTACGATCGCACCGGTCGCCTCTTCGGGCGTCACGCCGCTTGCGGCATAGGCCAGCGGATTGAGGAAGGCCGCAATAAGGCCGAGCTGCGGGTCGCCGCCGACGGTGTTGAAGTTAGGGTCGTAGCGATCGACCGTCTCGGTCAGCATCGAATGGCCGAACCGGTAAACCGTGTGGGCGAACTCCGCAAGGATCGCCGGGTTGATCGTGGTGTCATAACCGTTTGGTGCCAGGAATTCATCGACCTGGGGCTGGACAGTGCGGGCGAACTCTTCGAACACCAGATGCTGGTACTGCATTTCGGTGCCGAACTTCGCAGACTGGAACAGGCGTTCGCCATTCCAGTCGAGTGCATCGATTTGGGCCTGCGTCAGCGGGAATGTTGTCGTGTCTGGATCCAGCGGCGTATCGAGCCATTGGTTCAGGAAGGCGACATCGCCAGTCGCCAAGGCTACGTCCTTGGTCTGCTGGACAAGGCGATTGTGTTCCGAGTGGAATACGGCGTGTACGGCAGTAAGGCCGATATTTTCGTTCACACGGCCGTCACCGGCGATGTAATGCGCGTCGAGAAGTTCGTTGTCGTAATCGCCGGCAGCAAGCGGGCCAGTGTTGACGACGCCATCTGCATCTGGGGTCTTGCCAGTCGGATCGGCACTGTGCGCGATGTCGTTGAGGAAGGCATGGCCGGTACGGGCAGCGCCCGCAAGGCTGATCGGAGCATCCGGATTACCCTCGGTGAAGCTGCCGTCGGTCATCATGACCAAGGGGAACCCATTGGGTCCCCGGAAGAAATTGCCATAGGCGTCAACGGCCAGTACTGGCACATTGCCGACATCGGCATCGGTGAGATTGATGCCGAGAATGTCACGCGCCTGCGCCTTGACAACAGCCCAGGTCGCCATGCCGCCAATCTCGAGATCATCAGCCGTTCCGAACCGGCCATCAGCGCCAAGGTCGCGGTTGGTGATCAGTGCGCCGGTCGCCTCCGGATCGCCATTGGCATTCAGCTCATAGGCACGCAGGAACACCTGATGTGAGGCATTCGAGGCGTAGGTCTGGCTCTGGTCGACGAAGGGCGAAGTCGTGTTGGTCGCGGCCTGCCCTCCGGCAGCACGTTGCAGGACCATGAAGTTCAGGGCGCCAGGCGCTGTGCTAAAGAGCGGGTCATCCTCCTTCAATGGAATGAAGACGATTTCGGTCTGGCTCTGGCTCTTGGTCACCAGATCGAGACCATGGTCGAAGAACTGTCCGAAGAAGGTCATCCAGGCGTTGAACGGTGCCGACAGACCCACATCGGGTGTGATGTTTGGAATGAAATTGACGGGGACATCGTCTGCTGTGCCGAAGATCCCATCCAACCCGGGGCTTATGACGGTGCTTGATCCCGGGTTCTGACTAGCTGCGGCCTGCGCTGCCGGGTTGTTATTTGTCTGATCGACGATCAGGTTGCTAATTGTTCGCGGTTCAGAATCAACGACCAGGGCGCCCGGAACAGCGTAGCTGGTGCCCGCCTCCGCCGGTTGAAACGAGGCGTCAGTCAAGCGCGGGAACGCCAGGTCCGCAGCACCGAATTCGGGATGGGCCAGATTGTTGAACGAGCCATCGACTGTCCGCAGCCCGAATGGCAACTGGGCGCTTGGCAAGATGTCAGACAGGCTTTCGCCCGCAGCATTTCGCTCCGCAATAATGATCTGTTGCAAGATGAATTCCAGGTCAGAGCGAATAAATTGTACCATGCCACCCTCCAATAGTTGCCTTGAGCCTTTGACAAAGCTTCGCCCCCGCACGAGTGAAGTGCGTTGCCGACTGGGTACGCTGCCGGAGCTATGTCCAGGACTGTTAGATGGGCCCCCCCGGGCCAATTGTTTGGTGATTATGCGAGTTCGAGCACCTGTACGCGAGTACACTAAGTCGCACGATCAGCGAGACCACAGTCTAGTGGTCGATTGCACTATAGTCGCACTATCTTCGAGTCTTTAGTCTCAGACCAAAGTCTCAGTTTTCCGATCTAGGATGATGGTGTTTCGACACCCAGCAGAACCCTGTAGTGGGCAGCCTCTCTGGTCAACTGCGGTCGCTTTGCCTAGCAGGTACCGAATGTCGGACCCTAGCCCTTGGTGACGTAGGTGGCACGCGCTACCGAACACCGATCGGCTTTGCTCCGTCGTGCATCCAAAGGGCTGCAAATCCGGCGCAGTATTGATAGCCTGCGCCTAAAACTCGAGTTTAGACGATTGTTTCGCCGCCATCGACCACGAGGATTTGTCCAGTCATATAGGAAGACCGGTCTGAAACAAGAAAGAGGATAGGTTCGGCGATTTCGGAAACGTTTGCCCAACGCCCGAGCGGAACCTTTTTTGCGATATAGTCCTCGATCGCAGCGCGCCCGCCCATCTGGGCTATGAATGGCTCATTGAACGGCGTATCGACCCAACCGGGGCAGAGTGCATTGACGCGAACGCCGAACCTCGCATAGTCGCCGGCCATCTGCCGGGTCATAGCGATGACTGCGTGCTTGGTCGTCGTATAGGCAATCATCTCGCGGTCGTAGAGCACACCTGAAGACGAAGAGGTATTGAGGATCACGCCCTTTCCTGCGTTTTTCATGATGGGCATGACAAAGCGCGACGCCATGAAATGCGCCCGGACATTGAGGCTCCACGACTTTTCGAACCCTTCCACAGGCACTTCCTCCAGGTCGCCAGCGACCTGTGCTCCTGCGTGATTGTGCAGAATATCGATGCGTCCACATCGTGCCGCGACAGACAAAATGCCATTTTCCAGCGCTTTGTCGTCGGTGACGTCGACCGGAAGGCTTTCGGCACTCCCTCCCGTCTCGACGATCTGGCGAACCGTTTCTTCTGCATTGGCGAGATTAGTGTCCGCGACGACAATATGGGCACCCTCGCGCGCCATGATCAGTGCACCTGCCCGGCCAATACCCGAGCCCGCCCCGGTGATGATTGCAACGCGATCCTTGAGTATCATGACATCTCCCCGGTCAGTTTGTCGTTGTCTTTTCGCGCATCAGGAAGCGCGCGATGAGAATGAGGACGAGTGATGCGATCAAGACCATCGTCGCGATCGCATTTATTTCCGGCGTCACGCCGCGGCGGATCGAAGCGAAGACGTAGATCGGCAGCGTTGTGTTCGATCCGGCGACGAAGAAGGCAATGATGAAATCGTCGAAGGAGAAGGTGAACGCGAGCAGAAAGCCGGCGAGAATGGACGGCATGATCTGCGGTAGCACGATCTGCCGGAAGGTCGTGAGCGGCGTCGCATAGAGATCGCTCGATGCCTCAACGATGTCACGTCCGAGGCTGGCGATGCGCGCTTTGACGATCATCGTCACCAGCGCCATGGTGAAGAGCCCATGGGCCGCGATGATCGATCCGTATCCAAGTGCCAACCTCGGCGGCTGATCGCCCGGCCAGATCGCGGCGATGGCTGGGTTGATAAAACCGAAGACCTCGACCAGTGCCACCAGCGTCGCGATGCCGATGACGACGCCCGGTACCACGATGGCAGCAGCGAACAGCCCGTCGAAAAGAGCGCGCATCCTGGCACTCAGCCGCTCCATGCCGATGGCCGCCATCGTCCCGAAGATCGCGGCCAGTGCCGCGCTGGTAAAGGCGATGATCAGGCTGTTCTGCAAAGCATCCATCAGGAATGTGTTGGAGAGTGCCCGCCCGTACCACTGCGTCGAGAAGCCCACAAACTCGCTGGCATTGCGCCCAGAGTTGAAGGAAAACAACACGACCAGTGCGATTGGCGTGTAGAGAAAGAGATAGACGAAGGTAACCAGCGCGCGCATCAGACGAGATCCACCTGACGCGTGCCGGCGACGCGCCAGGCGATGCGCATGGCGACCAGCAGGATGATGACGACGACTGCGACCAGCGTCACCGCAATCGCCGAGCCGAACGGCCAGTTACGCGATTGCAGGAAGAGATCGACCAGTGCATTGCCAATGAAGAACACCTTGCCGCCGCCGAGCAACTGCGGGATCAGATACTCGCCGAGCAGCAGGATCGTCACAAGCGCCACTCCGGTCATCACACCGGGCAGCGACAGTGGCAGAGTAATGCCGAAGAACGTCGAGACCGGCTTGGCGCCGAGATCGGCGGACGCCTCCAAAAGGCGCTGGTCGAGTTTCTCAAGACTGACATAGATCGGCATGATCATGAGCGGCAGGTAGCCATAGACGATCCCCAAAAGCACGGCCCCGGGTGTATTGATCAGTCTGACATTCTCGATGCCGAAGAATTCCAGAAGATGGGGGATACCGCGGGCGCCGAGCAGGTACATCCAGGCATAGGTGCGCACGAGAAGGCTTGTCCAGAAGGGAACGACGACAAGCGAGACCAGCAGCAGACGCCGCTTCGGACTTGCCTTGACCGCCAGATAATAGGCAACCGGATAGGCGACCAGTAGACAGGCTGCAGCACCGATCGGTGCCAGGATCAGCGTATTGACGAAAGCGGCGGACCTGGAGCCCAGATTGGCGAACTGCGCAAAGGTGAATGCCGCCTGGTAGCCGCCCTCCGGCGCCCGTTCGCCGAAGGCGAAGATGATGATGGCGATGAAGGGAAGCACCAGGAAGACGAACAGCCAGATGCTGGCCGGCCCGACAAGGGCAGCAGTGACGAGGCGCCGTTTCGTGGCAAGGGTCAGGGGCATGCGTCTTCTTTTCCGAAAGTCCGTGAGGCGGTCCGGCCCCCGCCAAATGCGGAGACCGGAACGGCTAATGAGCGATCAGGCCGACTTGAAGCGCGCCATAAGCTCGGCACGGCCGGGATCGGTGAGGGTCACGGCGGCGCCGAATTCCAACGGCGTCAATGCGGCTTCATCCGGATAGACGATCTTGTTGGTGGTGACCTCCTTCGGCAGCAGCGCAATGACACGGCTGTCGGTGGTCGGCGCGCCGTTGGCGATATGCTCCTTCACGGCGTTCTGCGGATCCATGAGGTAGTTGAGCAGCGCGTAGGCGGCGGCCTTGTTCGGCGCATCCTTCGGGATGGCGTAATAGTCAGTCCAGATCTCGCCGCCATCGGTGCCGAGCACATAGGCAAGCTCCGGCATGTCGCGGTTCAGCTGCGCGCCGTCATTGGTCCAGCACATGGTCAGCCACGCATCGGTGGAGCGCATTGACGGCTGGTAGTCGGAATTGATGGCGAAGAGATGCGGCTTGACCTTGATCAAAAGCTCCTCGGCTTTGGCGAGTTCGTCGGCCTTGATCGAGTTGAAGTCGTAGCCGAGCGAGACCAGCGCGCTGCCGATCGTCGTCAACTGGTAGTCGTGGACCATCGTGCGGCCGTCGCCTTCGGTCTGGGCGATCTCGAAAAAGTCCTTCCAGCTTGAAAGCTTGGTCTTGATCTTCGTGGTGTTGACCGAGAAGCCGGTCGTGCCCCAGTTCTTCGGCACGGCGTAGGTCTTGCCGTCGATCTGGCCCTCTTTGGTGAAACGCGGGCTTTCAGTCGCCTGGCTGAAATTCGGCAGCTTGGAAAGGTCGAGTTCGTCGATCAGGCCGAGTTTGTGATAGGTCGAGATGGTATAGTTGGTCGGCACGTAGAGCGACCAGCCGGAAGCCCCGGCCTGCAGCTTCGCCAGCATTTCCTCGTTCGAGCCGAAGACATTGACCTCGACGGCAACGCCGGTCGCGGCCTTGAAATTCTCGAAGGTTGCCGGATCGTGATAGTTCGGCCAGGTGGCGATCGACATTTGCGTACCGAGCTCGCCGGCGGCATAGGCTGGCGTCGACAGCGCGCCGGGGAAGCGCGCCATCACGGCGGTCGCGAGGCCGAGACCGGTGATGCCGAGGAAATGTCGACGGCTGATGGAGCCGCGCTTCAGGCGCATGAACTCGTCCATGAAGCCTTCGGCAGAGATTGGCAGATTGTCCTTATAATCCTTGCTCATGATGCTGTTCCCTTGTTTTGGTTTATGCATTCGATGCTGGAAAGACATGGATGGCTTTGGGGTCGAAGCCGAGGAACACCTCCTCGCCCGGCTCTACGAGTTCGGTCTCGTTCATGCTGCGGCGGTCGGCGGTGATCAGGAAATCGCCGAGACCGGGAACGTTGACCGCATATTCGGCCGACGAGCCGAGGAAGATGCGGTGCGTCACTGTTCCCTTGAACGCTGCGCCGGTGGTTGCCTGACCGCGCGTCAGATGGATTGCCTCGGGACGCAGTGCGGCAATCGCCGTGCCCGGGGCCAGCCGCTTGGCCGACGCGATCGCCGAACCGTCGGCCACTCGCAGGGTCGTACCATCGGCCTCTACGGTTGCGGCGATCCGGTTTGTCTTACCGACGAAATCGGCGACGAAGAGATCGGCCGGACGGTCGTAGACTTCCTGCGGCGAACCAAGCTGGCGGATGCGCCCGGCGCTCATGACGCAGACGACGTCGGCCATTGACAGTGCCTCTTCCTGGTCGTGGGTGACGAGCACGAAGGTAATGCCAAGTTCGCGCTGCAGGGTCTGCAGCTCTATTTGCATGGCGGAACGCAGCTTCTTATCCAGCGCAGCGAGCGGCTCGTCGAGCAGGAGTACGGACGGGCGGTTGACAATAGCTCGGGCGAGCGCCACGCGTTGCTGCTGACCGCCCGACATTTCGTGGATGCGGCGCTTGGCGAAGCCGTTGAGGCGGACCATCTCCAACGCCTCTGCTACCCGGCGGTCGATCTCGCGCGCCTCGATTCTCGGGCGCATCTGCTTCAGTCCGTAAGCGACGTTCTGCTCGACATTGAAATGCGGGAAGAGTGCATAGTGCTGGAACACCATGTTCACGGGGCGCCGATACGCTGGAACGCCATTCATCTCGCGGCCGTCGATCAAAACTGTGCCCTCGCTCGGCTGTTCGAAGCCGCCGATCATCCTCAGGCAAGTTGTCTTTCCGCAGCCGGAAGGACCGAGCAGCGCGAGGAAGGCGCCCTTTGGCACATTCAGATTGATGTCCGTTACGGCGGTCACGGCGCCATAGTTCTTGGTGACCGAACGGAATTCGATGTCGTTCGTCGAAGCGGATGCCACGTCTGTTCCCTGCGGTTGGTTTGGAATTGGCGATCTTCGTCGCCCTATTGCCACCGTCGTTGAGGAAAGAGTAAGCCGGAGCTTCTGGCGAGGTATATACCCCGAGAGGGGTATTTTGACGAATGATGCTTCGTGGAAGGTATATATCGATCGGGACTATCGTGGCGCAAAGGAGCCTGCCAGATGAGCACTGACCTGGAAGCGCTGTTTGGCGCCTTCGGTACGATGATTGGCCGACCTGCGATGGCCGATATGGAGATTGGCGAAACTATTCGCCAAATGTTGGCGGCGTTGGTGCGGTTCGATCACGTCGTTGTCTTCGCCTATCGGGGTAACGAGCGGCCGATCGATCTCTACAGCACCTTCAGCCCTGAGGAACATGTGGTGTTCGTCACACTTTATCAGGCTGGGCCCTACCTGCTCGATCCTTTCTATCATACTGCGCGGGAGCGCCGTCAGGACGTTTTCCGCATGCGGGAATTGGCCCCGGACAGGTTTTTCTCAAGCGAGTATTACCGTACCTATTACATCAAGACGGGATTGGCGGAGGAGGTCGGTTTTTTTGTCCAGACCGACGATGACATTACTGTCGTGCTTTCGCTGATGCGCATCGAAAAGACCGGATCGTTCACTCCCGCAGAGTTCACGTTGCTGAAAAAGACCCAGCCATTGGTCGCACGCATGGTGAAGCACTATTGGGCAAGGCTTGCGCCGCGTTTTGATGCACAGCTGAGAGCTGGCGACAAGAGCCGCCGTTCAAGGGGTAAGCCGGGCAATATTCCGCCGACGGATATCGTTTGGCGCGATCTCAGCCTGACGAGCCGCGAGACGGCGATTGTCGATCTCGTTCTTCAGGGGCACTCGTCGGAATCGATCGGCATAAAGCTTGCGATCTCTACGGGGACCGTGAAGGTGCACCGGCGCAATGTTTATAGAAAGCTTGGCATTTCCTCGCAGACGCAGCTCCTATCAATCTATCTGAGGTCGCTTGCGGAGAAATAGCTTTCACCCCTGCCCATGCGATCGGCACTCGGTCGATCGTTTTGGTCTGCGCCCGTCACCTTGCGACGAGCATGAGAAACAGCGGCAGCGAGATGGACGACCCGGCATAAGTCAATAACTCATGCCGGGTCTTTTGCGTTATTGGCCAGCCTTGATCTTGCCGACATCCTCGGCGCTCATTTCACCGACCGTGGTGACCTCGCCATTGGCAATCTTCCACAGACGGAACGGGCCGGTGATGTCGCCATACTGGTCGAAGCTCACCGGACCAATGACACCTTCGTACTTGATTGGCTTTCCTGCCTTGATGAGGCCGAGTGCCTTTTCGAATTCGGCTTTGCCCGCGTGGATCGGCGTGCCGCCTTCTGCAACGACTTCAGGCATGGCTGCCTTGATCGCAGCAGCATCCGGCTTTCCTGCCTTGGCGATGGCAAGCGCCACGATCGCACCTGCGTCGTAGGATCGGTCAGCGGCGGGCGCAGACGGTGAGATACCGCCGGAAAAAGCCGAGTAATTGGCGTTGAAATATTCGGTCGACGCGGTCGGGCTGGTGCCCGAAGAGGTGCCGTAGGCATTTTCGAGATATTGCGCGCCCACGCTCTCGATAAAGTCCTTCGAGTTCATGCCGTCGTTCAAGAGGAAGGTTTGGGCGCCGCCACCCGAAACCCATGCGCGAGCGATCGTTGCGCCGTCCACCGGCGTGCTGACGAGGTAGAGTGCATCCGGCTCGCCTGCCATGGCAGCACTGGCTTCCGATGCATAGCTCGACTGCTTTTCGTTATAGGGCGTGGTCGAGGTAATAGTGCCGCCGAGCTTCTGGTAGGCCGTGGTGAACTCCTTCACCATGTTGACGCCGAAGTCGTTGTTAACGTTGATGATGGCGATCTTTTTCAGCCCCTGATCCATTGCGAATTTGGCTGCAGCTGTGCCCTGCAGGGCATCGGACGTGATGGTGCGGAAGAAAACGCCGTTGGTCTTGCCATCGCGGCCGAGTGCTGTCAGCGTTGGCGAGGACGAGGCGGGCGAAACTTGCACGACACCGGCCGGGGCAGTGACGGAGGTCAGGATCGGGATCGACACCGACGAGATGATGCCGCCGATGATGACCGGCACTTTCTTGATATTCACCAACTGGGTCGCCTGATCGACGGCGATATTGCCCTGGCTCTGGCTATCGCGTGTATCGGCGACGATCTTGCACCCGCCGACACCACCGGCGTCATTGAAATCCTTGAACGCCATGGCGACCGACTTCGCGCCGGCCTGGCCATATTCGCCTGCAGGGCCTGTCAGTTCCATGACGAGGCCGACAGTGATGTCACACTCGGCCGCAAAACTCGAGACGGTGGATGCTGCAAGGCCGGCGACCATCGCAGAAAGCAGAAGTGATTTTCTCATCGTTGTTCCCCTTTGTTGAGATTGTATTTCATGATGCTGCCGTGGCGCCCCTCCCGGTCGCGCTCCAGCGTGTAAACATCGCCTTCGAGCTGTCTTGCCTCGGAAAGGACGCCGTCGATCTCGGCACGGTCGGCATCCGTCAGCCGGATATCGGCAATCGCCAGATTGGATTTGAGATGATCTCGGTTGCGGGCGCCGACGATCACCGCAGCCACGCCAGGCCGTGTCAGCATCGCGGCACTGGCAACGGTTGCGATATCCACCTGATGCCGGTCGGCAATCCTGCGAAGCGTCGAAAGCAGGGTCTGGAAAAGATCCCAGCCGCCAAAATCGTCGATAATCAGCTTGTATTTGGTCAGCGAGCGGTTTTCGAGCGGATGCTCCGGTTCCAGCTTGCCGAGCCAACGGTCGCCAAGGAACCCGCCGGCCACCGTGCCGTAGCAGAAAAGCGCGAAATTGCTTTCGGCCGCAAGCTTTACCATCCGCTTTTCCGGGCGACGGTCGAGTAGCGAATATTGCAGCTGCAGCGAGGCGATGGGGACGCCTGCACCGATGATTGCCTCGATATGGGCAACGTCGAAATTGGTACCGCTTACCTTGTCGATCTTGCCGGCCTGCTGCAACTCCTTCAGCCAGACAGCGGTGTCAAGCCAGCCGGGGATATCATAGGCCCACCAGTGGAACTGCACGAGGTCCAGACGGTCGAGATTGAGCCTTTTGCGGGACGTGTCGATAACACCCTCCACATAGGCTTTACTGATCGTCGGCAGAACGGTGAGATCAGGCACGAACTTGGTGTGGACGCGGATTTTCGACAGGGCTTCCTGCCCACGCAGGTCCGCATAGCGCAGCCGGAAACGGCCGATCAGATCCTCGACGCCGGTGTAGATGTCAGCGCAATCGAACGTGGTGATGCCGGCATCTGCGAACGCTACCATATCCTCCACTGCCGTTTCCGCATCGATCGGTCCGTGCCCGCCGGCCATCTGCCAGCCGCCGCGGATGACACGGGATATCTCGTAGTCGGGCGCGATAGTGATGCGTTGCATGTCGTCTTGCCTATTTCTCATTCAATGGAGGGTTCAAGGGAACCGCGGTGGTCTCGGCATGGCTGAAGCGTCGGATGCCCGTGCGGGTGATCCTCAGCCGGCTCGAGCAATTCGGATCGGGACAGGCGATATCAGCATCGGTCGTCATCCAGTCATTCGCATGCGTCGGGCGCTGTTTGGCGGCGAGAAGGGGCAGGACGGACGACAGGGAGTAGATCGAGATCCCCTGCCCCGGCGGCAGATGCAGCATTTCCCCACGCAACTCAAAATAATCGCCGGGCTTTGCCCCACAATAGACGGCTCCGCCTTGGGGAATGATCACATCGACGCGCAAGTCGAAAAGATCGAAACCGTCGTCGCGCTTAGTCATTGTCCACCTGTCTCGCGAGGCCCTCGTCTTGATCCAGTCGTCCACGGATCAGGTCGAAAGAACGGCTGATATCGTTGGAAAGCGATTGCAGGGCGGCAGTCGGATCACGCCGTTCCAGCGCCTCGATCAGTGCCCAGTGATGGTCGGTCGCGGCCAGCCCGCCATGTTCGTCATGTATATGGGCAGCCTTGCGGATGATCGCGCCTGATTGGAGCCAGAGACTCTCGACGATCGGAATCATCACTGCTGAGCCGGCGGCTTCGTAGATATGGAAATGGAAACGCTGGTTGAGCTCGGAGGTGACCTGGCCGATATCTTTGCCATGTCGCTCGAAGGCTGCGTCGCAATCGAGGTTAACCTTCTTGAGGATGGCAAAATCGTCTGCCGTCAGATTAGGCAGGGCGAGAACCACCATCTGCCCTTCGATGAGGATGCGCGCCCTTGCTAGGTCGTCGAGCCGCTCGCGGGTAATCAGCGGCACACGCACCGAACGGTTCGGAAGCGCTTCGAGCGCTTGTTCCGAGACAAGCCGGCCCAGCGCCTCGCGAACTGGCATCGTGCTTGTCTGCAGGCGCTCGGCGAGATCGACGATACGCAAAACATCGCCAGCGTCGAACATGCCGTTGATCAGCGAGCGGCGGAGCTCATTATAAACCCGATCATGTAGCGTTTCGCGGCCAACCGGCGACAGCACGTCCCGCATGGTGGAGCTATCACCGCGCTCTCGCGGCTGTCGTGCATGATCCGCCATCCACTTCTCCCGCATTCCAGCCGCCAAGTCCGTTTTTCCGGTTGCTTTTCATCAGCTGGTAAAGTTTGATCAAACATCATTCATCAAATCAAGAGCCTTTCTTCGCCGATG
The DNA here is from genome assembly GCF_019511525.1 of Rhizobium cauense. Lineage (GTDB taxonomy): Bacteria > Pseudomonadota > Alphaproteobacteria > Rhizobiales > Rhizobiaceae > Rhizobium > Rhizobium cauense. Next base: position 25,142 of record NZ_JAEUAT010000030.1, read on the forward strand.
CCCAAGTCCCCAACCGATACGGTCCAAAATGCGCTCGCCTCCCCGGCAGCGGTCATTGAGGCCCGCAATCTGGTCAAGCGGTTCCAGGGCATGACCGCTGTCGCCGAGATGTCGCTGAGGCTCGGCCCTTCCGAGATGGTTGGGCTGATCGGTCCAAATGGCGCTGGCAAAACAACGCTTTTCAACCTGATTGCCGGTTCACTCAAGCCGACCTCCGGCGAGATATGGATTGCCGGCCGCGATGTGTCGCAAGACAGTCCGGAAAAACGCATCGCAACCGGGGTAGGTCGCACCTTCCAGATCCCGCGCCCGTTCCTGGAGATGAGCGTGCTCGAAAACGTGCTTGCCGGTGCGCAGTCGCAGCACGGTGAACGGCTATTTGCAAATTTCCTGCGCCCAGGCTTCGTCCGTCGGCAGGAAAAGGCCGCGGTGGACAAAGCCCGGACGCTCCTGGAATTCGTCACGCTTTCGCACCTCGAAAATCAGCCGGCCAAGGTCCTCTCCGGTGGCCAGCGCAAGCTGCTCGAACTGGCTCGCATACTGATGGCCGATCCGCGGGCGATCCTGCTCGATGAACCGGCTGCCGGCGTCAATCCGGCGCTCCTGGAAACCATTATGGAGCGGGTGATCACACTGAACGCGCAAGGCAAGTCGATCTTGTTGATCGAGCACAATATGGACATGGTCGCGCGCCTTTGCTCGCGCGTCGTGGCCATGGCGCTCGGTCGACCGCTTGCCGAGGGCACACCGGAAGAGGTTGCAAGGAACCCAGCCGTGATCGAAGCGTATCTGGGAGGTGCGGCGTGAGCAGCATCCCTGCACTCGAGACCCGCGCGCTCGTGGCCGGCTATGAGCCGGACCTGCCGATCGTGCGCGGCGTCGATCTATCCGTTGCAAAAGGCGAGCTTCTGGTTCTTCTCGGCCCGAACGGCGCTGGCAAGTCAACTTTCGTCAAGGCGATCGCTGGTGTCGTGCCGGTCCATAGCGGCAGCGTGGCGCTTTCAGGCCGGGACATCACCGGCGTTCCCGCTCACGGCAAGATCACGCAAGGCCTTGCCTTTGTCCCGCAGACCGAAAACATCTTCGCGACGATGAGCATTCACGAAAACCTGCAACTTTCCGCAGCGGTTTTGCCAAAGCCCCTAAGGGGGGACAGGATTAGGGCACTGTACGAACGCTTTCCCGATCTTGCGACTGCGCCCTCTCGACTGGCCGGCGCTCTTTCAGGCGGTCAGCGCCAGATGCTGGCGGTCGCAAGGGCCCTGATCGTCGATCCCCCGGTCATCATTCTCGATGAGCCGTCGGCCGGGCTATCGCCCAAGATCGTCTCGGAAGTTTTCGACATGCTGGCACAGATTAACGCCACGGGCGTGACGGTTATTCTCGTCGAGCAGAATGTGAAGGCGGCCATCAAGATCGCCAGCCGTGCGATCATCCTGGTCGAGGGCCAGATCCGCCACGAGGGTGTCGCGGCCTCGCTGCTCGATGATCCGATTGTTGCAAAACTATATCTCGGCACCGCGCACGCGGGGGATCATTCCAAAGGGGCCGGACAGTCATGAACCCGCAATTTCTGATGGACGGTCTGGTGGCGGGCGCCATGATCGGGCTCGGCGCGATCGGCGTCACCCTCACCTACTCGATCCTGCGCTTCGCCAACTTCGCCCATGGCGAACTTCTCTCCTGGGGTGCCTATATCGCGATGGCGATCAGCGGTGCGCTCGGCATGCTGTCGACGACACTTGTGAAGCCGATCGCACCCTTTTCGTTTGGCTGGTCTTTGCCGATCGCCGCGATTTTCGCCATTCTTCTCACCGGCCTTTTGGCACTTGCGGTTGACGCACTGCTGTTTGGTCGCCTGCGTCGGCGCGGCAGTGCCATCATCATCCCCGTCATGGCCAGTTTCGGTGCATCGCTGGCGCTACGCAGCCTGCTCGAGTTCATCTTCACCTCCAAACCGGCATATTACTCCAAAGCGCTGCAGATCGCCGTCAAACTTGGCGGCGGATTGCGTGCCACGCCGGACCAGCTTTTGTCGCTCGGTCTCAGCCTCATCGCAGTAGTCGCCATCCATGTGCTGATGACAAGGACGAATATCGGGCGCTCGATGCGGGCCGTCAGCGAGAACCCGGCTCTTGCCGGCATCGCAGGCGTCGATGTCCGTCGGGTGATCCGTGTCGTCTGGTTCCTCGGTGCGGCCCTTGCCTGCATTGCCGGTATCATGACCGGACTTCTGGTGCAGATCCGGCCGTATCTCGGCCATGACCTGCTTCTACCGCTGTTTGCCGCGGCGATCCTCGGGGGGATAGGTAGCGTGCCAGGCGCGATGCTTGCCGGCCTGATCGTCGGCCTGTCGGAATCGCTTGCCGTGCAACTTGTCGGCGCCGAATGGCGCGCCGCCGTCTCCTTCGTCATCCTCGTCGTCGTTCTCCTTGTTCGCCCGCGCGGCCTGTTCGGGAGGGCTGCATGAACATCGATATCCTCGCCTACGGCGCCTTTTTCCTGACAATGGGGCTGACCTATTCGATCATGTGCCTCGGGCTCAATGTCCAATGGGGCCAGACCGGCCTTTTCAATGTCGGTATCGCAGCCTTCGTTGCGATTGGCGCCTATGTTTCGGCACTCCTGACGACGCCCGAAACCCCCGATCGCTTCGGTGGATTCGACCTGCCGATCGCCATCGGCTGGCTGGGTGCTGCGCTAGCGGCGGGCATCGCAGCCTGGCTGGTCGGGGCGCTGACAATCAGATTGCGATCGGACTATCTCGCGATTGCCACATTCGGCGTTGCCGTTTCCGTGCAGCTTTGCGTACTGAACATCCAGCCAGTTACCGGCGGTGCTTTCGGCATCGGCTTCATCCCTCGCCCCTTCGGCAGCCTCGCCTCCGACCCGCTCGCCTTCAGCCTGGCCAATCTGGCACTGACGACCTGTGTCGTGCTGGCGCTGTATCTGGGGCTTGAGCATCTGGCAAAAAGCCCCTGGGGGCGCGTTTTGCGGGCCATTCGCGAGGACGAGATGGCCGCTCAGGCGCTGGGCAAGCGGCCGATCCGCTTTCGTCTGCAGGCCTTCACAATCGGCGGCGCGATCATGGGACTTGCCGGCGCGGTCCAGGGCCATTTCATCGGCTTCATCGCACCTGATAACTACCTGCCGATCTTGACCTTCCAGGTCTGGGCCATGCTGATCGTTGGCGGCTCGGGCAACAATCGCGGTGCCATTCTTGGTGCTATTCTGGTCTGGGGTCTGTGGGCGCTGACGGCGGCAGCCGTTTCAGCCTTCGTGCCGCCCGAACAGCAGGCTCGCGCCTCATCGCTGCAGATCGTTGCTATCGGGGTTGGGCTCTGCCTCATCCTGCTCCTTCGTCCAAGCGGCATTCTCGGCCAAGGCCGAGCAATGCGCGTCGGACGAACAAAACCGAAATCCGAGGAATGACCGTCATGATCCAGTCTCCCGCACGTGTTCTTCTTTCTGGCGGGCTGTCGATCAGCCGCCTCGTCTGCGGCCTGTGGCAAGTTGCCGATATGGAGAAGGACGGGTCCACAATTGATCCGCGGATCGGCGCCGATGCCCTGCAGGCCTATGCGGAAAAAGGCTTCGACACGTTCGATATGGCCGACCACTATGGTTCGGCCGAGTTGATTACCGGAACGCTGCTTTCCCGTTATCCAGATGAACAGCACCGGCCCGTCGCCTTTACCAAATGGTGCCCAGAACCGGGGCCGATGACGCGCGAGGTCGTCCGCAAGGGCGTCGAGGAACGCTTGCGCCGACTTGATACGGACCGGATCGATCTCCTGCAGTTCCACTGGTGGACATTTGAACATCCTGCCTGGTTGGATGCCCTGCATGAGATGCAACGGATGAAGGAAGAAGGGCTGATCTCGGCGCTCGGCCTGACCAATTTCGATGCCGCTCATCTCGCTGTCGCACTTGCTGACGGCATCCAGATCGCTAGCAACCAAGTGTCATTCTCGCTTGTCGACCGCCGGGCCGCCGGGGCCTTGTCCGACCTTTGCGGTAAAACTGGCGTCAAACTGCTTGCCTATGGCACGCTTTGCGGCGGTTTTCTTTCAGAGAAATGGTTGGGCAAGTCCGAACCCATCGAGATTGCCGACTGGAGCCGCTCGAAATACAAGCGTTTCATCGATGCCGCCGGCGGCTGGGAGCCATTCCAGGCCATCCTGGGTGCGGCCAGCCAAATCGCCAGGAAACATCAGGTCTCCATCTCTAACGTGGCGAGCCGCTGGGTGCTCGAGCAAGAGGCGGTCGCTGCCATCATCATCGGTGCGCGGCTTGGAGAAAGCGAACATCGCGATGACAATCTGAACGTCTTTTCCTTCGCCCTCGATGACGAGGACAAAGCCCTGCTCGACGCCGCCTTCGAAACCACACTCCCGATCCCCGGCGATTGCGGCGACGAATATCGCAAGCCGCCTTTCCTCACCGCCTCTGGCGACCTGAGCCACCATCTCGACGCGATACCATCGATCTATACCGCAGAGCCGGTGCCCGGCAGACCCGAGCGGTTGCGGGTGTCTTCAGGCAGCGTCTGGGAACCGATCGCCGGCTATAGCCGGGCTGTCAGGATCGGCGACCGGATTCTCGTCTCGGGGACGACTGCAACCCACGGCGGCGACCGTTGTGTGGCACCTGGTGATCCAGGCGCGCAGGCCACCTACATTCTCGACAAGATTGCGGCGTCGATTTCCGCCCTTGGCGGCAGTATGGAGGACGTGGTGCGCACGCGTGTCTATCTGCGCGACGCGGGCCAATGGGAGCCGGTTTCGCGCGCCCATGGCCGGGTATTCTCAACTGTTTTGCCGGCCAATACGCTGATCGAAGCCGGCAACCTGGTTGGTGACTATGAAGTCGAGATCGAGGCGGAGGCAATTTGCGGCTAACAGCGACGTGAGCGCCTGATACCTTCGTAGCCTGTTCGTCAGCACGATTTCAGGCGCGCATTTGTTGCGATCTGATCAACACGATCATTTGTGAAGCGCAGCGGTGAGCCAAGAAGAAGCTCGGTCGATTGCCACGGTCCTTCTGGATTTCAACGGCAGCAAAACATTATAACGGCCTTCAGGCGACAGCCTCGTTTCGTCGAGCGTGACCAACGTGCCGTCATCGAGGAAGGTCTGAACGAGGGTGCCCCAACCCAAGGCAACCCCCTGGCCCGCGCGCGCCGCGAATATGGTTTCCGTGTAGTGGCTGAAACGCAAAGACGGCTTCACCTCGAAGTGCACACCAAGTTCAGCGAGCCACTGGCCCCAAGAGAGCCAGGACCGGTCTTCGGCATCCGTCTCTATGAACTCGTCCGTCACGGTCAATGGTCGGCCGTTGCCTCGACGGGCGAGATATTCTGGCGAGCAAACGAGCATTATCACGTCCCCTCGGGAGGCGATAACAGTCCCATCGGCAAAAGGCGGCACCCCGTAGCGAATAGCAAGATCGACCGCACCGCTGTCGAGATCGATTTTTGCATCCTGGGAGATGACACGGATCTGAATGCCGGGGTTCTGGGCGCGAAAATCGGCGAGCCGGGGAAGCAGCCAGAAGGACGAAAACGCCACAGTCGCACCGATGGTGACTACATCCTGCGCCGCCCCCTTGATCGCATCTATAGCATCGGAAATGTTTGAGAAGCTCTGCGCCAGGGAGGCGCCGAGTACGAGGCATGCAGCGGTCGGCTCGATCGCGCGATGCTTGCGTACGAACATCGGCTGCCCAAGCTCGTCTTCCAAGAGAGCAATCTGTCTGCTGACGGCCGCCTGCGTCACTCCGAGTTCGCCAGCCGCAAGCGTGAAGCTTTTCCGGCGAAGGACCGCCTCCAGCATGATCAGCGCCGTCATCGACGGCAAGCGCCTGCGAAACTGCATTTCCTGCTCCACCACATTACAATTCATTATGCGAACTTGAGAATTAATGCCGTTGAAGAGGCTGAGGAGCAAGCGCAGTCTGCACCAAGGCAAGTATAAGAGGCTCTGATGCTAAACAAACTTCCCTCGTCAATCTCCGCGCTTCTCGACGCTCGCACGAACGGGCACTCGTTGCCTGCTGGCCTCTACACGCGTGAAGACGTCTTCGAAGCTGATATCGATGTCTTTTTTCACAAACACTGGATCTGCGTTGGTCTCGACTGCGATGTACCGGAAGCAGGCGACGCCGCTGTCATCGACATCGGCAAAACGAGCCTTATCCTGCTGCGAGATGACGAGGGTGAGATCCGGGTGCTGCACAACGTCTGCAGGCACCGTGGTTCCCGCTTGTTGGACGCCGGCAACACAATCGTTTCAAAGCTCGTCTGTCCTTATCATACCTGGACCTATGAACTCACCGGGGAGCTCAGCTACGCTCCCCACATGGGCAAGGATTTCGACAAGGATTGTCACGGGCTGAAACCAGTGACCTTCAAGTCGATCGGCGGGCTCATCTATGTTTGCCTTTCGGACAATCCGCCAGACGACATCGACGTCCTCGAACGGACGATGGTCGAGCGTCTTGCACCCTACGACATCAGAAATGCGAGGGTTGCTCATCAGACTGACGTAGTCGAGCACGGCAACTGGAAGCTGACGATGGAGAACAATCGTGAGTGCTACCACTGTTCGGCAAACCACCCCGAGCTCTGCGTATCCTTCGTTGACCTCGACTTCGGCTTTGACCCCGAAACATTGAGCCCGGAGGACCGCGCCCAGGCTGAAGAGCATTTTCGACTGTATGAGGAACGGACCAAGGCATGGGAGGCGAACGGGTTTCCATCTGCTGCCGTCGAGCAACTTTCAAACTGTGCCACGAACTTCCGGACCCAACGACTGATTATCGCCGGAGCGGGTGAATCCCAGACCCATGACGCTACAGCAGCGTCATCGAAACTGCTCGGTCACATGACACGCAAGGACCTGGGGGACACCCACCTTTGGGGCCATAACTCATGGAACCACTTCATGGGTGATCATGCTGTTGTCGCCATCGTCATTCCATTGTCAGCGGGCAAGACGCTCGTCCGGACGAAATGGCTGGTCCACAAGGACGCGGTCGAAGGCGTCGACTACGATCAGGACAAGCTCACCGACGTCTGGATAGCAACAACCGATCAGGACGCTGACCTTGTGGCACGCTCTCATGCTGGCGCGCTTGACCCTGCTTACCGTCCTGGCCCCTACTCACGATTTTCGGAGACGAACCTCGACAAGTTCGCAACGTGGTACATCGATCGGATGCGCGCACATGGATACTGATTTCGTACATAAGCGGGACGGTTCGGCCGTGCGCGATACATGGGACCCCGAGCATGACGACACTCTGGTGTGCCTAGACGTCCATCAGGAGACCCATGACGTCAAGAGCTTCACCTTTGCGTCAGCGCAAGGCAAGCGCTTCAGTTTTGATGCAGGGCAATACTTTCTCTTCGATTTTCCGATCGGCGACGACGCAGAGGCACGCTGCTACAGCATCTCCTCGTCACCGCACCGCTCCAATGCTTTCACGGTGACGGTCAAGCGGGTCGTGAACGGAAGAATTTCGAACTGGCTTCACGACAACATGCAAAGCGGCATGATCGTGAAGGCTCAGGGGCCCCTCGGACAGTTTGTCTGTCCTCGCCTTCCTGCGCCAAAGCTTCTGCTTCTTTCAGGCGGGTCCGGCATTACGCCGGTAATGTCTATTGTGCGCGATCTGGCAGATCGCTGCGAGCCTGCCGACGTCATCTTTCTACATGCCGCTCGCTCCCCGGCGGACCTCATCTTCCGCAACGAGCTGAGTCTTCTCGCCGCACGTATGAAGGGGCTTCGCTTGCAATTCTTGCCCGAGAGCGTCGATGGAGAACCATCCTGGCCGGGGCTGACTGGTCGTATCTCGCCTGAGTTTCTCAAGCTCGCCGCGCCCGATATTACGGAGAGATTGGTAATGTGCTGTGGCCCGGCGCCGTTCATGGCCGCAGCACGTTCGATCACCGCTAGACTCGGTGTGCCTGCAGACCGCTACATCGAGGAGAACTTCGATGCCGCAATCATCGAGGAAGCGGCGGGCGGCACTGAAGTGCCGAAACCAAACAAGGTTTTTCAGGTCGAATTCGCCAAGCAATCTCGAAAAATAGAGGTCGCCGCCGACCAGACGATACTTGGCTGCGCCAAGAAGTCCGGGGTGCGGCTGCCGTCATCATGCGCCAACGGTGTCTGCGGCACCTGCAAGTCGAAGCTCGTTTCTGGTGCAGTTGATATGAATCACAACGGCGGCATAAGGCAAAGAGAGATCGATGCCGGATTTTTCCTGCCTTGCTGTTCCAAACCGCTCGGTGACCTGGTGATTGACCGATAGTGTCGTCACCGGCCGCTCACCTATCAATCGACAGTAAACCAGGGATCGACCATGCTGCTTAGAGACAGCATTTCCGGCGGGCGCGCTTCGGTGTTCAAGGACGAGCGCAAGCAGGGATACCTTAATCCAGCAGGAGCCGACCGCCCGCTCATCAGTCCGGTCTCGCCTCGGACACTTGATTGCGCCCGCCGATATCGGTTGAACCGTCTCCGATCGAAAATGGAGGAATGGGACTGTTCGGCACTGCTTTTATACGACCCCGTTAACATACGTTACGCGTTCGACTCGTCGAACATGAGCATCTGGACGATGCACAACCCCTCGCGATATGCGCTCATTCTGGCCGATGGTCCTGCTATCATGTTTGAATTCGAGGGCGCCGAGCATGTGAACGACGGCCTCCCCGGCATCGACGAAATCCGAACGTCAAAGTCCTTCCTGTTCTTCACGTCAGGCAATCTTGTCGAGCCGCGGATGCAGGAGTGGGCTGACGAGATCAATGACATCCTGACGTCCAACGGGCGCAATAAAAGACTAGCGGTCGACCGGTTGGAGCCAGCGCCGGCATCGGAGCTTCGGAAACGTGGTTTGGAACTGCTGGACGGTCAGGAACTGGCGGAACGAGCGCGTTCGATCAAAAGTCCTGAAGAAGTCGAATTGATGCGGTGGACCATTCGTGTCTGCGAAGCGGGCATGGCACGAATGTACGAGGTGTCTGAGCCTGGGCGAACCGAACGGGAAATCTGGGCTGAGCTACATTTTGAGAACGCTCGAAGTGGGGGCGAGTGGCTTGAGACGAAGTTATTGACCGCCGGCGCACGAACCAATCCCTGGTACCGCGAGTGCTCTGACTACGTCACAAAGCCAGGGGAAATGATCTCTTTCGATACAGACATGATCGGGCCATACGGGTATTGCGCCGACCTCTCGCGCTCATGGACATGCGGACATGTCGCAATGAATGACAAACAAAAGGAACTCTACTCAGCGGCGCTGGACCAGATCGAACACAATCTGTCGATCCTTCGCCCTGGTACGTCCTTCGTTGAATTCAATGAAAAGAGCTGGCGCATTCCTGAAAAATACCTGCCCTATCGCTATACCTTGGCAGTGCACGGGACAGGAATGGCAGACGAATGGCCCGGCATCTTGCTTCACCCTGATTTCGATCAGAACTTCAATGGCGTCATTGAAGAGAATATGGTTTTGAATGTCGAAAGCCTGATTGCGGAGGCAGGCTCGGAGAGCATCAAGCTTGAAACACAAGTGCTTGTTACCTCTCAAGGAGCAGAACGACTAGACACTTTCCCGTGGGAGGAATTCTGAGGGAACTGGATACTCGCAGACGTGGTCGGCCTAATCAGTAGGTGACGGACGAAAGTGAATGAGCGACTTCACAATCTCCTCTGCCCTGTTTTCTGAATGTGGGTTCTACCGCTACCGGCTAGAACGACAGTGGGATCCTTTGAAGGGAGCGGTTGGCTTTCTGATGCTGAACCCTTCCATCGCGGACGCGTCCATCATCGATCCCACACTTCGGCGATGTATCTCCTTTGCGAAATCATGGGGCTTTGGTGGTGTGATCATAGGTAATCTCTTTGCGCTCCGATCGCCCAAACCAAAACTGATTTACGGCCACGCTGACCCCGTTGGGCCCAGAAAACGATCGGTACTTGGGCGAGATTTTAGAATGCTGCGACCTCGTCGTGTGCGCTTGGGGAAGGCATGGCGCCTACCTTGATCGAGCCCGTGACGTTTCGCGCATGCTTGAACCATCAAAGCTTTACGCATTGGAGGTTACGGCGGGTGGGCAGCCGTCCCATCCCCTCTATCTTTCCGGCAAGACAGTGCCAAGGCCACATACATGCGGCTAGGTTGACCGCTCCAATTCCGGCAATGCTTCGAAGAGGTCTGCCACGAGGCCGTAGTCGGCGACCTGGAAGATCGGCGCCTCTTCGTCCTTGTTGATGGCGACGATCACCTTCGAATCCTTCATGCCGGCGAGGTGCTGGATTGCGCCCGAAATGCCGCAGGCGATGTAGAGATCAGGGGCGACGACCTTGCCGGTCTGGCCGACCTGCCAGTCGTTCGGGGCATAGCCGGCATCGACGGCAGCACGGCTTGCGCCGACGGCGGCACCGATCTTGTCGGCGACCGGCAGGATGACTTGCCTGAACTTCTCCGCCGAGCCGAGCGCGCGGCCGCCTGATATGATGACCTTGGCGGAGGTCAGTTCCGGACGGTCGGAGGCCGACAGCGCGTCCTTGATGAAGGTCGACAGTTGCGATGAAGAAGGGGCTGCCGTCGAGATCTCCTCAACGGCAGCAGGTTGCCCCCCGAAGGGGGCCTGGGAGAACGATGCCGTACGCACGGTGATGACCTTCTTGGCGTCGGTCGCCTGTACAGTCTGGATGGCATTTCCGGCATAGATGGGGCGCTTGAAGGTGTCTGACGAGACGACTTCAATGATTTCCGAGACCTGCGCGACATCGAGCAGGGCGGCGACGCGCGGCATGACGTTCTTGCCGGTCGATGTTGCTGCCGCGATGATGGTGTCGTAGCTGCCTGAAAGCTGGACGATCAGGGCGGCCAGCGGCTCGGCCAGATTGTTGGCGAGGCTTGCGTCCTCGGCGAGCAGTACCTTGGAAACGCCGGAGAGCTTGGCGGCCTGTTCGGCCGCCGCCTTGGCGCCGGCACCGGCGACCAGCACATGCACGTCGCTTGCCTGTTCCTTGGCGATCTGCGATGCCGCCGTCAGCGTCTTGGCGGTCTGGTCGGAAAGGTGGTTGTTGTCGTGGTCAGCCAGAAGAAGAATGGCCATGGTACTATCTCCCTTTCTCGAACCCTTAGAGCACGCCGGCTTCGACTTTAAGCTTCTCGACGAGCTCGGCAACCGACTTGACCTTGACGCCTGCCTTGCGGCCGGACGGCTCCTCGGTCTTCAGGACCTTCAGGCGCGGCGTGGTGGAGACACCGAAATCAGCGGGGCTCTTCTTGTCGAGCGGTTTCTTCTTCGCCTTCATGATGTTTGGCAGCGAGGCGTAGCGCGGCTCGTTGAGGCGAAGGTCTGATGTGACGACCGCCGGCAGCTTGACCTCGATCGTCTGCAGGCCTCCGTCGACTTCACGCGTCACCTGGGCCTTGCCCCCAGGGCCAGCAACTTCGATCTCGATCTTCGAGGCGAAGGTCGCCTGCGCCGTGCCGAGAAGGGCCGCCAGCATCTGGCCGGTCTGGTTGCTGTCGTCATCGATCGCCTGCTTGCCTGTTATGACGAGGCCGGGCTGTTCGGCGTCGACAATGCCCTTGAGGATCTTGGCAACGGCCAGCGGTTCGACGGCATCGTCGGTCTCGACGAGGATGGCGCGGTCCGCACCCATGGCGAGCGCGGTGCGCAGCGTTTCTTCGGCCTTGGCCGGACCGATCGAAACGACGATCACCTCTTCGGCCTTGCCGGCTTCCTTCAGCCGCAGCGCTTCCTCGACCGAGATCTCATCGAACGGGTTCATCGACATCTTCACATTCGCAAGCTCGACGCCCGTGCCATCTGGCTTCACGCGGATCTTCACGTTGTAATCAACCACTCGCTTTACGGGGACGAGAATTTTCATGGTTGCTGCACCTGTTGGTTAATCGGTCGAATTTGCCCTACCTGTGCACGGGCGCAGCGCCCAGAACGCAAGAAGCGGCTTTTCTACGGAGCGCATCGCATGCCAGATACCGGGCGGATTGTAGAAGGTCCCTCCGACGCCTGGCGAAAACCACGATGACTCTCCGTGTTGGAACTCCCCCTCGGACATGACGAGATACGTCTCTTCGGGAGCATGCGTGTGGTCAGGATATCTCGTTTTGGGCGCCATCAGCGTGACCCCCAGCCAAACGTCAGATCGAAGTTCGATCCCGCCTGGTCCGATGATCATTCCGTTGGCATGCCCGTCGTTGAAATTTTCGCTTGCCGTACCCGTCGTGTCTTCACGTCGACGCCAGGTAATCTTCGGTTCAATTGCCCGGAATGCATCGAGTGTCCGGCGAAGGCTTTCTGTTGCTGGCGAGACGTGCAAGGCGTTGTGGAGGTGGACGCAGGCAGGCATCCTGGTTCCACCTCCTTCACGCTGCTCGCCTAGGAGTGCCAGCAGCCTGAAAATCTCGGCTATCGAACGTCGTCCTTCGGGGTCGCTTACGGTCTGGTCGAAAGCGGCGAAGCATGCATCAATAAAATACTGAAGATCTTGGTCGCGATTCGTCATGAGCGTCTACACGTCCTCAACGGCTTAGATGTCCTTCGCGATGCGCAGACCGTCGTAGATAGCCGCATGTGTGTTTCTTGCGGCGACAGCGTCCCCGATGCGGAAGAGCTGGAATTGGCCCTCTGGGTTGCGGATAACTGATTGAGGCTGGCCTGCGAGTAGCTGGTCGTAGGAGGTCTCACCCAGATTTCGGGAAAGCGGCTTAAGTTCGAAGTACAGCTCATCGAGTGGGATGGTGCCGTGATTGACGACGATCTGGTCGACGACCCTCTCCTTTTCCACTCCGCCGTAGTCGCTCCCCACCCTTGCGACGATCTGGTTGCCGTTGCGCTCGGCCGATTCAAGGCGGAACGTAACGGTGAACGTCACGTCGCGTTTCTGCAGTGAGCGCATGTACGGAACCAGGTTCATTGCCATGACTTCCGGAGCAAACGACCGGTCCGGCGTCATGATCTCGACCTTGGCCCCGGCCTTCGCCAGGAACTCGGCAGCCTGAAGACCGGCATGGTCGCCTGCGTCGTCGAACACAAGAACGTTGGAACCGGGTTTCACGTCTCCCGAGATGATGTCCCAGGAGGAAACGACAAGTTCGTTTCCCTTCTTGAGCACGTCGGTGTGCGGCAATCCGCCCGTCGCGATGATCACGACGTCCGGGTTTTCCGCTGTGATTGTCTCAGCTTCGGCCCACGTATTGAAGTGAAACTTCACATGGTATTTCTCACATTGGCTCATGCGCCAGTCGATGATGCTGATCATTTCGCGACGGCGTTCGCTCTGCGCGGTCAGTCTGATCTGGCCGCCGGCATTGTTGGCGGCTTCAAATACAACCACCTCATGACCACGCTCGCCTGCGACGCGGGCAGCCTCAAGACCTGCCGGTCCCGCGCCCACGATAACCACCTTCTTGCGTACCTCCGCCTTTGGAACGATGTGCGGCATCGTCTGCTCGCGCCCCGTTGCTGCGTTGTGAATGCAGAACGCCATGCCGCCCTGATAGATGCGGTCGAGGCAGTAGTTTGCACCAACGCAAGGCCGGATGTCTTCTTCCCGCTTCTCTACAATCTTTCGGATGATGTGAGGATCGGTCATATGTGCACGCGTCATGCCGACCATGTCGACCTTGCCCGCCGCAATTGCGTGTCGAGCCGTGGCGACGTCTGGGATCTTTGCCGCATGGAATGTCGGGAAGTTGGTTGCTGCCCTGATTTCGCCAGCAAAGTCGAGGTGGGGCGAGTTGGCCATGCCCTGAATTGGAATGACATCCGTCAGACCCGGATCAGTGTCGATATGTCCACGGATGACGTTCAGGTAGTCGATGAGGCCGCTGTCGCGTAGCCTGCGGGAGATTTCAATTCCCTCTGCCTGACCGGTACCTCCAGGAAGACACTCGTCTGCCGTGTAGCGGACGCCGAGGATGAAGTCGTCGCCCACTCTCTTGCGCATCGCCTTGAAGACATCGATACAGAAGCGCATTCGGTTTTCGAGTGATCCGCCATAAGGGGCATCGAGTTCGTTTGTAAGCGGCGATGCGAACTGGTCGATGAGATGGCCATATGCCTCGAGCTCAACGCCGTCCATCCCTCCGGCCTTCATGCGCTCGGCGGCGTCGGCAAAATCATTGATGATGCGCTCGATATCCCAATCTTCCAGCTTCTTCGGGAATGCGCGATGCGCTGCTTCGCGATGGTGAGATGGCGCAAGCACGGGGAGCCAGTCCCCCTTGTCCCAGCGCGTTCGTCTGCCAAGATGGGTGAGCTGAATCATGATCGCAGCGCCCTGCTCGTGGACTGCGTCCGTCATCTCCCTTACCCAGGGCACGATCTCGTCCTTGTATGCCAGGAGGTTGTTGAATACGGGCGGGCTGTCTTTGGATACGGCTGCGGACCCCGCCGTCATTGTCATGGCGACGCCGCCTTTGGCTCGCTCGACCGTATAAGCCCGGTAACGCCCCTTCGGCATGCCATCCTCGGGATAGGCCGGCTCATGGGATGTCACGATGATGCGGTTGCGTAACGTCAGATGCTTGAGCTGATACGGCTGCAGCAGGGGATCGTTCGTCATCGGTCGTGCTCCGAATTGGGAATTGGCCGAAACGCTAGGCGGAATGTACACATGTGTCAACAACGAAAACAGAGAAGTCATTTTTGATGACATCTATGTACATTTTCGATTGTGCCGGCCTTAACCATTTGCTAGGAATTGAGTATGGATCAAAATTTGAGCGATAGTGGCTGGCGTGGATCGCAGGAGGGATGGCTCGAGGCAGCCTATGACTCCCTGCTGGAGTCCGGAATAGATTCCGTAAAAATCCTGCCCCTTGCAAAGAAGCTCAACTTGTCGCGCACAAGCTTCTACTGGTTCTTCAAGGATCGCGAAGAGCTCTTGGACGGACTGGTCTCGCGCTGGCGGGACAAGAATACAGGTTCAATCGTACGGCAGTCGGAAGCCTACGCCGAGACTTTGGCGGAAGCGATGCTGAATGTCTTCGACTGCTGGCTGGACAGTCGGCTCTTTGACAGCAAATTCGAGTTTGCCGTGCGTAGCTGGGCCCTGCAGTCTGAAGATATTCTTCGCGAGGTTCATGAGGCGGACCGAAAGCGGATGGACGCGCTTGCCACTATGTTCAAACGTTTCGGGCACACCGAGATCACCGCAGACGTCCGCGCCCGGACGACCTACCTCGTTCAGATCGGCTATATCTCGATGCAATCGAACGAGAGTACGAGTGTGCGCATGAAACGCATCCCCGAATATATCGCGATTTACACAGGGGAAACGCCGCAGCAGCGAGAACTTGACCGGTTCTTTGCAAGACATGGCTACAAACCAGGCTAGGAACGAGATGAACGGAAAGGTACGGATCGGGATCATTGGCGGCGCAGGTTGGCTTGGCGGTTCCATCGCAGAGTCTATCCTTCGCGCGGGCCTTGCCGATCCGGATGACCTCACGCTCTCCTATCGCCGCACTTGGCCAGATCGCCTCGCCACCTCGCACTGGACGACGGACAATCAACTCCTTGTTGACCGTTCAGATGTCGTAATCCTGTCTGTCCGACCCGAAGACTGGGGCTCGGTTCGTGTAAACCTGGAGCAAAAGCTGCTGATTTCGGTCATGGCGGGTATTCGTGCCTCGGCGCTTATCGAAAGGCATGCGACCGAAAGAGTTGTAAGGGCCCTCCCCAATGCTGCCGCCGAAGTCTCGTGTTCCTACACACCTTGGATGGCGACGGCCGCCGTCACCGCTGATGACCGCACTCTGGTCCGAAAGATCTTCTGCACCTGTGGTATCGAAGACGAGGTGGCTAATGAATCGGACATCGATTACCTCACGGGCATGTCGGGCACCGGACCCGCTTTTCCCGCACTCCTTGCCGCAGCATTGATGAAGCACGCGATCGGTCAAGGCTTGTCTGCCGAGGTTGCTCAGAGAGCTGTCCAAACGATGCTGATTGGAACCGGGCGCCTGTTGGAACGGCACCCGGATAGTCCGACCGAGGTCGTAGACCGCTTTCTCGAATATCGCGGCGTGACCGCGGCCGGCATCGAGGCGATGCGCGCGTCGGGATTCGACGAGGCTGTTTCCAATGGATTGGACGCAGCTTTCAAGAAATCGGTGAGTATGGGAGATGCTTCCTAACGACCGTTGAAGCGGGCTTCGCGGCGGTTCGCTCAGAAATACATGCCGCTAAAAAAAGGGAACGATAATGAGCAAGTTATTGGCTTCTACGTGCATGGCATTTGGGCTGCTGGGAGCAGCCTCATACGCAAATGCTGCAGAATGTGGCAACGTCACGATCGCAAGCATGAACTGGCAAAGTGCCGAAGTTCTGTCGAACCTCGATAAGATCATCCTCAACGAAGGCTATGGCTGCCAGGCGGAAATCACTGTCGGCGATACCGTT
Organism: Rhizobium cauense; assembly: GCF_019511525.1. Taxonomy (GTDB): domain Bacteria; phylum Pseudomonadota; class Alphaproteobacteria; order Rhizobiales; family Rhizobiaceae; genus Rhizobium; species Rhizobium cauense. The sequence continues at coordinate 41,604 of NZ_JAEUAT010000030.1, forward strand.
CCGACGATCACATCAATGGCCGAGAAAGGTGAGCCCGACATCGCTCCGGAGGCCTGGGTCGACCTTCTTCCTGAGGTCGTGAAGAAGGGCACGGATGAGGGGCGCATCATCAAGGTTGGTTCGCCGCTTCCCGATGGTGGCATTCAAGGTTGGTGGATTCCCAAATATCTGGCGGACGCCCACCCTGATCTAAAGACAATTCCTGACGTCCTCAAGCACCCGGAACTGTTCCCGGACACGGAAGATTCCTCAAAGGGCGCAGTCTACAACGGACCGCAGGGTTGGGGTGGTACGGTCGTTACGTCACAGCTCTTCAAGGCGTTCGACGGTGAAAAAGCAGGCTTCAAGCTGGTGGACACCGGCTCTGGCGCCGGCCTCGATGGGTCAATCGCAAAAGCATACGAGCGCAAGCAACCTTGGGTGGGCTACTACTGGGCCCCGACCGCACTGCTTGGCAAGTATGAAATGGTGAAGCTTGAAGCGGGCGTTCCGGCAGATGCGGCTGAATGGAAACGCTGCAACACGGTTGCTGATTGCCCCGATCCAAAACCGAACGCATGGCCCGTCGACACGATCGTAACACTGGTAGCAAAGCCTTTCTCGGAAAAGGCCGGGCCAGATGTGATGGCCTACCTCGAGAAGCGCTCATGGAGCAATGATACCGTCAACAAGCTCATGGCATGGATGACGGACAATCAGGCGAGCGGCGAGGATGGTGCAAAGCACTTCCTGAAGGAAAATAAAGACATCTGGACAAAGTGGGTGTCGGAAGACGCTGCAAAGAAAATCGAAGCCTCGCTTTGATTGTTGAACAGGCGGCGCGTTTTGACACGCGCCGCCAACTCAGAAGCCGGAAAATAACCAGAAGACTTGTCACGGCTCTTTCAGAGAAAGGGGAACCGAATGGAATGGTTTTACAAATTTCCGCACATGAATGACGACAGTCTTCGCGACCTCAAGAAGATGATTGACGATGGATTTCGCTCCTTCACGAGGGCATACGGCGATTCAATCGAGAACTTCTTTTCCCCATTGCAGCATTTCCTGATTGCCGTCGACCGGTTCATGACCCAGACGCCGTGGCCAATCATTACCGTCATGGTTCTCATTGTTGCCTGGCTCGGGAGCCGCAGCCTGAAGATCGTTCTGGGCTGTCTCGTGACACTGCTGCTCATCGGCTATTTCGACATGTGGGAAGACACGATGCGGACGGTCTCGATGATCTTCGTCTGCACGGTCCTATCCATCGCGCTCGGTTTGCCGATCGGCATTCTGATGGCGCGATCTGACCGGTTTCAGCGCGTTGTTCATCCGATCCTCGATGTCATGCAGACCATGCCGAGTTTCGTCTATCTTATCCCCGTCGTCATGCTGCTCGGAATCGGCCGCGTTCCCGGTCTCATCGCTGTCGTGATTTATGCCATTCCGCCGATGATCCGATTGACCGACCTTGGCATCAGGCTTGTCGACAAGGATGTCCTTGAGGCTGCCGATGCCTTTGGAGTTTCAAATTCCCAAAAGCTTTTCAAGGTACAGATGCCGCTCGCGCTGCCGACCATCATGGCTGGGATCAACCAGACAATCATGATGGCGCTGGCAATGGTCGTGGTGGCATCGATGATAGGCGTCCAGGGGCTTGGGCAACCGGTCCTGAAGGCTATCGCCAATCAGTACTTCACTCTGGGCATTTTCAACGGCCTTGCCATCGTCGGCATCGCCATCATCTTCGATCGGGTCAGCCAGGCATATGGCAAACGGCTCCAGAAGCATCGGGAGATCGTTCATGGCTGACCATAATTTCGGCGGGATCAAGATCCGCCACCTCTTCAAGATCTTCGGTCCCCAAGCGAGATCGTATGTCGAGGCGGTTCAGAACGGAATGAGCAAGTCCGAACTAAACCTCAAACACGCTCACGTCCTCGGGTTGCGTGATATCAATATCGAAATGCCATCAGGATCCATCCAGGTCATTATGGGTCTGTCCGGATCCGGGAAGTCGACGCTCATTCGTCACATTAACCGACTGATCGACCCGACCGCCGGCGAAGTGCTGGTCGATGGCGTGGACGTGGTCAAGATGGATGAGGCAGAGCTGCGCAAATTCCGCCGGCACCAGACGGCAATGGTGTTTCAGAAGTTCGCGCTCCTGCCACATCGCAACGTACTCGACAACACGCTCTTCGGCCTTGAAGTCCAGGGGGTGGAGCGTTCGAAGGCCGTCGACGTTGCCATGCGGTGGCTGGAGCGCGTCGGGCTCAAGGGCTTTGAGGAGAGATATCCGAACCAGCTTTCAGGCGGCATGCAGCAGCGCGTCGGGCTGGCGCGAGCCCTTTCAAATGACGCGCCCGTTCTTTTAATGGATGAAGCCTATTCCGCGCTCGACCCGTTGATCCGCACGGACATGCAGACGGTACTTCTCGACATCCAGCGGGAGATCAAGAAGACTATCGTGTTCATTACCCACGACCTCGATGAGGCTCTCAGGTTGGGCGACCAGATTGCCATCCTGCGCGATGGTGAGGTGATCCAGCAGGGTAGCAGCCAGGATATCGTATTGCGGCCGGCAGATGAGTACGTCGCCAATTTCGTAAAGGAGGTCAACCGCGGCCGTGTGGTCCAGGTCAGCGCGATCATGAGGCCAATGCGGCCAGGAGCTGCCGTCAGCGGCATCACTGTTGATGCTACGACGACTGTCGAAGAGGCCGTTCGCCTGCTGGCGTCGGTTCCCGATGGCGATGTTACCGTCATCGGCCAAGGATCCCGCCCGGTCGGCGTGGTCACCTTCCGACAGCTCGCGAGCGCGATGGTCAATTCGGATATCGCCGCAACACGAGAGGATACCATTGCGCTCGTCCATTAAGGCTTTGCGGCGCTGATGTTCTCGACGCGGGCATGGGACCTCATCGCGCGGTCCTATGCTCCCTGGCGTTCTTAGCGTCGCGGCGCCAAACGCCCAATGGCGTACCCACTATTTATTGGCACCGAGAAGACCATCCCAGTTTAATCCCAGAGACAACTTGCATCCGGGAGTGACGATGTCTCAAAAGTTCCCCCGCCTCTTTAGTCCACTCCGAATTCGTGGACACACTCTCCGCAATCGCATCGTCTTTGGTGCTCACACAGCAAACATGGCCGTCGAAGGTGTGCCGGCAGAACGGCATGTTGCCTACTATGCGGAGCGAGCCATGGGCGGCGCGGCGATGATTGTTGTTGAACCGATGCCTGTCCATGCTGCCGCTGTTCTGACGCAAAGAAATTTCCGTCATTCCGACGATGCCGTCATACCGCACTTTGAAAAGCTTGTTCGAGCCATCAAGCAGAATGGGGCTGTCGCGATCCAGCAGCTCTATCACGTTGGCGCAAACGGTGATTCCGACAACTCGTTCCATCCGCACTGGTCGCCGTCCGGTTTGCCGAGCTACCACGACAGCGACGGGTCGCATCCGATGAGCGAAGCCGAGATCTGGGAGACGATCGACGGCTTTGTTGCGGCAGCGCGCCGATGTCGCGCGGCCGGCTTTGATGGTGTCGAAATATGGGCAGCCTACCTGGGGATGATCGATCAATTCTGGACGCCATGGAGCAATCGGCGCGAAGACGAGTGGGGAGGCTCGCTCGAAAACCGCACACGCATGTCTCGCGAGATTCTTTCGCGAATACGAGAGAGCTGTGGGGATGATTTCATCATCGGGCTCGCAGTCAGCGACGAGCCGGATGTCAAAGCCGCGCTGCAGAGGGACGAACTTGCTGAGATCGTACAGCTCCACGACGCGCTTGGACTGATCGACTATGTCACGTGCGGGTCGGGCGGGTATCTCGACTTTTACAAACTCATGCCGACATTCATCTATCCTGAAAAACTCGGCGTCGATCTTGCCGCATGTCTCAAGAAGGTCGTGAGGACTGCGGTCGTTATCGCGGAAAGCCATATCAGAACGCCTGAGAATGCCGAGACGGTCCTCGGCGAAGGCGCCTCAGAACTGGTGTCGATCGTTCGCGGACAGATTGCCGATCCGCACCTGGCACGCAAGGCCAGCGAAGGTCGTCCTGAAGACATTCGCGGCTGTATATCTTGCAACCAGATGTGCTGGGGGCGTCGTTCCCGGGATTACTGGATAAGCTGTCTGATCAATCCTTCGGCCGGACGTGAGTTTGAATGGAATGGCGACCGTTTTATCAAGACATCTGATCCAAAGCGCGTGCTTGTCATTGGCGGCGGTCCTGCTGGGCTGGAGGCGGCAAGGACGGCGGCCGAACGCGGCCATGGGGTTGTCCTTTCGGAAGCTGGCACGCGCCTTGGGGGCAATTTTCTGCTTGCGGGGCTTCAACCGAGGCGCGCCCAGATCCTCGATCTGCTTGCCTGGTATGAGCGACAACTCGAGAAGCTCGGCGTCGACATTAGATTGAACAGTTATGTGGAGGCAAACGACATCGACCCGTCGGAGGTGGACGTGGTGATTGTAGCCACCGGTTCCTATTCCCCCGAGACCGGATTTCAGAAGGCTCTACCGACAATTGACGTGATGCCTGGGCTCGAAAAAGGCGGTGTATTCACCGTCGAGGAAATCATGGCAAGGCAGGCAAGACCAGGCAAGCGAGTCCTTCTCCTCGACGAAGGTGGCGGCTGGCGGGGCTGCGGGACGGCATGGAAGCTCGCCGAGGACGGCCACCAGGTTACAATCGCCACGCCCGATCCTCTCGTGGGAAAAGAGCTTCAAAGAACAGCCGCCGATGTTCCTCTGCGGCAGGCATTGAAAAAGCTCGGCGTACAGTGGACGACGGAGGTCAGCATCGTCGAATGGCACGGCAACGGCGCCACGGTTCTGGACCACAACACCGGTGAACGCAACTTCCTGGAGGCCGACAGCCTAGTCATGGCAACAACCAATCGACCGATGGACTGGCTGATGCCGAGCCTCTTCGAACTCGGTATTCCTGCACGACAGATAGGCGATTGCGCAGCACCACGGCAAGCACCGTATGCCTTCTACGAAGGTAGAAAAGCGGGATTGGAGATCTGATATGCCGGATGAGATCGTGCTCAAAAAGGAGGAGGCCGAGGCGCTCGCCATGAAAGCATGCCTGGCGTGTGGTGCTGCAATCTCTAGCGCACGGTCTCTCGTGGACGCTACGCTTTCGGCGGCGAATTACGGGCCACCTACTCTCGGATTTCCCCACCTCGTGGACTATCTCGAAGGCTTTCGCGAGGGCCGAATAAATTGCAAGCCAAGGCCGCATTTGGCTCGGGCCTTTCCAGCTTTTCTCGTCTCGGACGCGGATCGCGGGATTGCACAGTTGGGCTTCGATGTCGCATTCCCAGAGCTCCTCGACGCTGTTCGCAACTTTGGGGTCGCCGTCTTTACACAGACCAACAGCTACACGACTGGTGAACTTGGATACTACGTCCGCCGGCTTTGTCATGAGGGTGTTATTGGCCTGGCGGCAACCAACGCAAATGCAATGATGGTCGCGCAAGCTGGAGGCCCGGTCGTCTATAGCACAAATCCGATGGCATTCGGGTTTCCGCTTGGCGAGGACACGCCACCGATCATTATCGACCAAGCATCCAGCGCCACGGCATTCGTCAATATAGTCAGGGCAGCCGAAGAGGGAAACGCGCTCCCCGAGGGCTGGGCTGTCGACGCTGACGGTAACGCGACTCAGGATGCAGAAAAGGCGTTGGAAGGGGCCCTGCTGCCCTTCGGCGGCCGCAAGGGCGCAAATGTCGCGCTATTGGTGGAGATGCTTTCGGCGGGCCTTTCGGGTGGGCCGTGGTCTCTTGATACGCCGGATTTCCGTTCAGGGACCACCTCGCCTGCTGTTGGCCTAACCGTAATCGCAATCATGCCTGGTGCGAGAACTGAGGGGCGGATCGATCGGGCACTTCGCCAAGTACGCCGCCTACGTGAAAAAGACGTGCACATACCGGGCGTTACGGGCGTTGACTATCATAAGACTTCAGGAGAATTTGCCATCCCTCGTGGCGTATATCGAAAGATCGCCGCCATTGCCAATTAGCCAAAGCGCGTAGCGTCCCTCGCACAATTGAATCATAATGGGTCGGAGACAAGACCAGCGACAGAGGCCCCTACTCCACAAAAAATGGTGACAACTGGCCGACGATCAGGGCCCACCCAAGTCCTCAGTGACTTGATCGGTGTACTAAATTCGAAGAGGTTTCATTCAGTCGGCTCATCGCGTCCGAGCGCTGCGTTCGGCGATCGGGCGAAGGATGGTCGCGGCCGATCGCTCAAGTTTGAACCCCGATAGGAATGTCCAGAATGCAGGAGATGCAAGAGCTAGTCGATTGGATCATCGGTATGGGCCTCTCGTCGGACAGCATCCAAGAGATCCTCGCCGGCGTTGCGGAGCGATTGCTCGGGATGGGCTATCCACTTGTTCGAGCTTCGATCGCCATGCCTTCGATCGACCCGCTACAGCGAGGTTTCTCAGTCGCATGGGCACCGTCGTCGGGCATTTCGGTGGAGATCCAGGGGCACGACGGCGCGGGCCAGGAGATGTTTCTGAGGTCGCCGATTTCGCACCTGCTTTCGAACGGTCTTTTGTACGGTCGGTGGAGGTTGCCGTCTGAAGACGGGACGGAATCTTTCCCGCTGCTGCAGGAGCTAGCGGGCGGTGGCGCTACCGATTACGTGATGAAGCTTGTTGCCTTTCCGGAAGGAACGGCTCTTGGCGGCGTCGGGTTTTCCTTGGCCGGTATCGGGCACAACGGCTTTTCGGAGAAGCAGATTGCCGATCTCGACCGGTTTCTGCCCGCTCTTGCACTTGCCTGCTATCGCATTGCCGCATTGGGCATCGCCGTCGATATGCTTGCAGTTTACACCGGTAGCCATACAAGTGGTCGTATACTAAATGGGCAAACGCAGCGTGGCGACGGAACGGCTATAAACGCCGCTATTCTGCTTGCTGACCTTAAGAATTTCACATCGCTGAATGAACAATATGCACCGGATCGCATCGTTGTCTGGCTAAACCAACATTTTGAGGCGATAGGGCAACCGGTGGAGCAGGCCGGCGGAGAGATCTTGAAATTCATGGGTGACAGCCTGCTTGCCATTTTTCCGACAGGGATCGATAACCCTTCCGACGCATGTGAACGTGCCTTGGCGTCGGCCAAAATGGCTATGAATGCGAACAATGCGCTCAACCGGAAACGAGTGACAGCCGGCGAGCCGGCAATCATGGTCGATATTGTCCTCCATGTCGGCGAGGTCTTCTACGGGAACGTTGGCTCCACGCGCCGTCTGGATTTTACGGCGATCGGAAAGGCGGTCAACGAAGCAGCGCGCATCGAGAAGCTTTGCGATTCCATAGGACGCAGTCTCCTGGCATCCGGTTCGTTTGCGTCAAACGTCCAGGGTGACTTCGAAAGACTTGGCAGCTTCTCGTTGAAGGGCGTTTCGAAGCCCGCCGACGTTTATGGATTGCCTACATGAGATTTGATGTCGGAAGGGCCAATGCTCCCTGACCCGGCAGGTTGGGGTCTATGACAAGCGATCTTAGTGCTGCTTGTAGAGACAATGACGAGAACGACATTGACGGCGCTCTCGACTGCGCTTCATTCAGCGATGGTGCCTTTCGCATCCTCCATGACCGCCCGATCGAACCCGGCGCTGGATGGACGCAGATCGGCCTCAATGCCTGATCGTAACAGAGCAGCCCCGGCCGGAGTGGGGCTTCTCCATTCAAAGGCGGCGCGGGAATGGTGTTCCCGCCAAACCGCCGATGACCTTCAGCTAACAGCAGTCTGCGGCCCAATAGTCGACTTGACCTCAGTTACACTGTCGGCCGGAAACCCGCCTTCCCTTGCGTGGCGATAAACCGCTTCTGCGTTCTCCGCCTCGTGGATGCAGTAAATTTTGTCTCCGGCGACGTAACTGGTCACCCACTTGTACGGCTCACCCAGCCCAGACACGACGTCGTTGGATTTCGCTGAGATCTGTTGGAGGGCTTCTTTGCTGAGCTCGCTCGCTCCAGGGATCGTTCTTTCGATGATGAATTGGCGCACGTTTGCTTTCCTTTCGGTGTGAATTATGTTCGTCCGCTGCGGTCTTCACTTGCTCCCCAAGTAAACGACCTCGACGTGTGACGAACCGTGAGACAGTTTAGGTGTCGGTGAAATATCCCTCTCACGCTGGGTCAAACGTATTCTCGGCATCTTCAGGGTATTTTCTGGAAAGGGGTCGACATGCCATTGCAGATCCGTCTTATCGGGAAGCCGGCGATCACCCGGGCGGATGGAGGCGAGCAATCGCTGCGTGGACACCAAGCCTGGGCACTGCTCGCACGGGTTTTGCTCAGCAAGCGCCCGTTGGAGCGGGGCGTTCTCGCTCGTGAGCTATTCCCGGATGTGGTTGATCCTTTAGGTGCGTTGCGCTGGTGTCTTGGTTCCATTCGCAAGGCAATTGGCAGGGACAAATGCCTAACGGGAGATCCAGTCATCCCCGGTCTGCCGGACGACACGGAGATCGATGTCTTGCAGCTTCACCACGCCGATCTTGCCGTGCAGGATGTCGGCGTCTTTCTCGAGGGGATAGATCCGCGCTGCAGTCTGGAGTTCTCCACGTGGCTGTTGATCGAGCGCGAACGTGTAGCGGGCGCTATTGAAGAATTGATCCGAGAGCGAACACTCGAGGCGCTTTCACTGGGCGATAATCGATCTGCAGTTCGATTGGCCGAGATCGGGGCAAGGCGCAGGCCCTATGATGAGAGTGCGCATATTTTGCTTGTGCGGAGCCTCACCAACGCGGGTCGTCACGCTGCCGCGTGCGAGCACATTGAGAAGGTTGAACGTACCTTCGTTGCGGAATTGGGCGAAAGGCCATCCTCTGCGCTTTGGAGTGCTGCTCGGCGAAGTGTCACAGCTCCTCCCGCCACCGTTCGGCCTCAAGCAGTTGTGAAGTCTTTGATGGATTCGGGACTGGCGGCCCTGTCTGCAGGAGCGGTTGACGCCGGGATCGATAGCCTCAGGCAATCGGTCGCCACCGCAGAAAGGATATCCGATCGCTACCTTACGGCCGCAGCAACCTTCGAGCTTGGAACTGCGCTGGTACATTCTATTCGCAGTTACGACGACGAGGGCGCGCTATACTTAAGGCAAGCAGTGAAACTGTCGGAAGAAAGCGGCGCACAAGTCATCGCCGCGAAGGCTTTGAGAGAGCTAGGTTATGTCGATGCGCTGGCCGGTCGCCGACCCTCGGCCGCCCGTTTCCTCCAGCGTGGCCTTGAACTTGCCGACGATACCGAGAGCCTGTCAGGCCTTCATTCTGTCCTCGGTTTCAACCTCGTCGATTGGGGTCGTATCGAAGAGGGTCTCGGGCACTATGAGACCTCACTGTCCCAAGCACGTGCCGCAGGAAGCAGCCGGCGTGAAATTTGGTCGCTCGCTCTAGGAGCATGGGGCTTGCTTGGAGCAGGCAGGCTCGACGTTGCTGAGAGCTGGCTCGTCAAATCACTCGCAATGATCGACGAACAACGATGGGTGGCATTTAGGCCGTGGCCGGCAGCGCTCCTTGCAGAGACCAGGCTTAGGCAGCGGCATGATCCCAAGGCGTTGAGGCTTGGTTTGGAAGATACCTTTGCGCTGAGTTGCCGAATTGAAGATCCGTGCTGGGAGGGCATTTCTGCGCGCACTATTGCTCTCACATACATGGCGACAGATGAGCCTGAGCTCGCGGCCAACTGGCTTAGCGAGGCGCGCTCGAGATCCGCTCGGGGCACCGACTCCTATGCCGCGCTTTTGGTGACTATTGTCTCCGACCAATTGCAGTTAAGCCGGAAGTTGGCGCAAAAAGAGCGCACCGAACGCTACGCGTCAGATCTGATACAGTTGGCCACACGGGCGCATATGCCGACTTATCTCAAGTTGGTGCAGAATCATATGACAAACAAATCGATCAATGGCACCTCGTCCACTGTGCCGTTGCTGCGTAGTCACATCCGATAGCGGGAGCCGGCTCGTTCGCGCTCTTTCCCAAGAACTGCGATCGGTAATGCCAACGTTGTCGATGATGCCGTTTGCCGGAGCGTGCTAGCTAAGCTAGGTGGTGGCCCGGTGATTCAGCTTGAACAGGCTTAGGAGTGGCAGAAGCGCAACCAATGCTGAACGTTGTCTCGATATTGCGACCATCCACTCTCAATTCACAGGATCTCCACAGGATAAGCATCTGGAATGGCGGACAATTGCGCGGGTGGCTTCACTACTACTTGAGCACAGTGGGAGAGCTGGTTCGGTTTGTCTGAACAGATTGGGGCGTTTCGCTAAGTGGATTTCCGCCTCGATTATGCCGCCACCATCATTGGCGTCAGCGCGTTGAAGTAAGCCTGATCCGGCGTCTGCCGGTCAAG
>NZ_JAEUAT010000031.1 GCF_019511525.1 Rhizobium cauense
CTTGACCGGCAGACGCCGGATCAGGCTTACTTCAACGCGCTGACGCCAATGATGGTGGCGGCATAATCGAGGCGGAAATCCACTTAGCGAAACGCCCCAATCTGTTCAGACAAACCGAACCAGCTCTGAGGGTAGCCTTCGTCATCATTCGGCAGAGCGAGGCGCACAGCATCGCTCGCCCCGCCATAGGTGTCCAATCTTACAATGGAGTCATGCCCGATCCTCGTACAGAGAGGGAGCGTTAAAAGCTTTCAAATCTCTAGCCAAGGAGCAATGCATGAAGAACCTGTTAGACATCGCCATCGAAGCCCACGGTGGAATGGAGCAGTTTCAGAAATTCTCTTACCTGACGGCCAAGCTTCATCAGGGCGGCGTCCTTTGGGGTCTCAAGGGCAAGGCCGAAGTCTTGGTGGACTGCTATGTCAAAGTGGACCTCAAGCAGGAATGGGTGTCGCATTGGCCATTTGCTCCCACCGATAACAAATCGGCGTTCACGCCCGGTCGCGTGACGATCGAGACGCCCGAGGGCGCCATCGTCGAGGAGCTTCTCGATCCGCGAAAATCCTTTGAGGGCTATGAGATGGAAACTCCGTGGAGCAATCCGCAGGTCGCGTACTTCTCCGGGTACACGATGTGGACCTATTTGACGTCGCCCTTCATCCTCAAACGACCCGGCGTGGTTTGCAACGAGATCGAACCGTGGCAGGAGAATGGGGAGACCCTGCGTCGCCTTCACGTTCGCTTCCCCGACGAGATCGCGACACACAGCACCGAGCAGATCTTCTATTTCAACAAGGACGGCATTCTTTATCGGCACGATTACGAGGTGGACATCCAAGGCAAGAATGCGGCAGCCCGTTACCTGCTCGATCCGCTCAAGGTGGACGGCATCGTGCTCCCCTCGAAAATGCGTATCTTTCCGCGCAAGCCGGACAACACGCCGCTTCCGGAACCGCTCATCGTCTCGGTGGATCTATCCGAATTTCATTTCGACTGAGACTGACTACCGACGGTATCGGTAGAAAATGCGGAATTAGGTTGCAACTGCCACGAGCTCCGAATTCCCGGCTTCGGAGCGCATGTCAGGCAATCAGCCGCTGGGAACTACCGAGCATCCCAGCACTCCCTGTTCTCACCTTATTGCCGGACCTTCACGCTTAGTAACCTTCGCCGATGAAGATGCGGAGCCATCGTTCGGTGCTTCGAGTTCAACCCCGTGCGAGCCGAAAGCCGTCATATGGATCCTCGACACGAAGGCCGTCGATCTGACCGTGATACGGCTGCTCGCCCTCGATCAGCACGAGGTTGCGGTCGATCGCCGTGGCGACGACCATGCGGGACATGTCGCCGAGATCCTCGTCGTCATGGACCCGGAGCTCGAGCTGGGCGATTCGTGAGAATACGGCCCCCGCCCCTTCGTCGAAGAGTTCGAGGGCGTTGTTCCTGCGGGCGAAGGACACGAACGCCCTGAGCGCGAGATCCATAACCTCCCGGCCTTCCTCGATCGGCGTCGAGAGGATCTCCGCCTGGACGTGGGCGACCGATACGACGCTGGCATGGATGTCCTGCGCTGGCATCGGGCGGATCCACGCAGTCACGTCGGGGTTTTCGCAGATGATATCCATCAGCGCCTGCGTCGAGAGCAAGAACATGCGTCAGAGGGCCATCTTCCCGCCGGAGGCGTTGCTGCGCTGCAGGCGCTCGCGCTTGTGGCCCTGACCGACGATGATGCGGCCACCGGAATACGGCTTGAAGCCGATAGCGTCGAGCGCCTCCCCGAAGGTCTCCTGCTGCCGCGCTGCGGTAAGGAGTTCAGCAAGATCCTTGACGGAGATCACGACCGCCATATCATCGGCCTTCTTGATATTGCCGATGACTTGCGGAACGCCGTTTCGGGCTTTCGCTAGCACTGCGCTCAGCTCATCCTTCGCCTTCCTGACGGTCAGAGGATCGCCCCCGATCTGGACAATGGTCTCCACAAGGCCGTGAGTGATGTCCTGTCTGCTGACGTTGCGGGCCACCTGCACCTGCTTGAGTATCCTCGCGTCCATATCATCATCTCCAGCTGTCCGAGGACATAATGGGATGCGTGGCCACATTCGTCAAGAAAGATGGCCACGGATTTAGGCACAGTCTCGCGTCGTCTTGCCCAGTCCGTTGTCACGGGCGAAGGCTACGGGGAATCTCCGGCGTGATCGGCCGAGCCGCTTCCCTGAGCGTCCGCAGAACGAAACCCCGGGCGGACGACGCCATTGAAGAGAACTGAGTATCCTTGGTGACATCATCCGGCTTTCGTCGAGTGTAGCCTGCTGCTCCCGAACGCTGATCTGTGCCCTCATCTCGCTGACCCGAAGGTCGCGATTTGCGAAAACAAAATGAAGGGGCCTCAGCTTACAGCTGAGGCCCTTTTGCATCGACCAATCCGGCGGGTTCGCCTTTAGCGGGCCCCGCTCAGACCGGGATAGGTTCCTTAACCATCGCCTCATTGAACTGGAAAAAGAACTCGTGCTCTTTCGAGCCCGGATTGTCGCGCAACATCTTGATGGCATCCACGTAGATGTCTTCGTTGTCGGTCGCAAGTTTCTCCATGGTCTCCTTCACGAAGGCGTCCAGCGGCATTGCGCGCGGATCTCCGCTCTTCTTGATAAGGTCCGTGTCGACCCACGGCGGAGCGATTTCCTGGACCTTCACGGAGGTGTCGCGGAGTGCGAAGCGCTGCGACATGCTGAAAGAATGGAGGGCAGCCTTCGTCGCCGAGTAGACGGCATTGTATGCCAGCGGCACGTAAGCAAGCACGGATGTGTTGTTGATGATGACTGCAGAAGGCTGCTTCTTGAGATGTTCAATTAGCGCGGATGTCATTCGGATCGGGCCGAGAAAATTCGTCGTGACGATGTCTTGCATCGTCTTTTCGTCAATCGGCTTGGCAGCGTCGTCGAAGGGCATGATGCCAGCGTTGTTGAACAGCACGTTCAATGCCGGGTAGTCGGCGACGATCTTTGCGGCGACCTGCTCGATGTTCGCCGGGTCGGTGATATCCATCTCGTACGCAGCCATACCGGGATTTGCTTTTATGGTCTCGTCAAGGTTGGCCTTGCGGCGTCCCGAAATGATTACCTGGTTCCCCAGCTTGTGGAACGCTTCGGCAAGGCCACGGCCGATCCCGGAGCCGCCACCAGTGATGAAGATCGTGTTGCCAGTCATTTTCATAGTCATTCTCCTTGGTTTTGCGTTGCGTTGGGAACCTGGGTCGACCTGCCGATTCAGCGTGCAGGCGACGGGTTTGGTGATTCCGCCTTGGCGGCGAAACCGTAAAGCAGGACGATACCGATCGTTTCGGCTAGGGCTGCGGCTAAGCCGAGATCGGCTACCTGTCCATGAGCGAAGACGAAGGTGCCGATGGCACTCCCGATGGCAAAGCCGCCGTACATGAACGATGTGTTTAGTGAGAGCACGACAGGCGCCGAGGCATGCCCGCCAACGTGGATCAGGTTGGATATTTGAGCCGGGAAGAAGCCCCAGACGGTCACACCCCACACGGCTACTGAAAGCACGATCGGAACGATGGCTTGCGAGGGTGTCAGGAAGAAAGCGGTCAACGACAGGGCGAGGAACGCCATAGTCAGGATCACGAGGCTGGCACCCATCACGACCCTGGCACCGAACGCGTCGCTGAGGGCGCCACCGCTGAACACACCGACCGCCGAGCCGACACCCCACAGGCAGACGATGAAACTGATACCATTGGGACCGAAATCGGCGACAGATGCCAGGTAGGGAGCGATGTAGGTCCAAACGGTGTAGGCACCGATCGCCCAAAAGAGTGTAACCGCAAGCCCGAGCAGAACGGGTGGCCGCTTAGCAACCGCGATTCTGGCGGCTAGAGTGGGCACGGGCATTCCAGTTCCGATCGATCGGTGAAGCCCGAAGACCAAGCCAAGCACCGCAATAGCCGCGAGGATGCCAACGCCGAGGAACGTGACTCGCCATCCAAGCGCATTGCCCACAAGAGATCCAATCGGCAGGCCTAATGCGATGGCTATCGTCATGCCGCCATTCACCACGGCGAGTGCTTTGCCGCGCCTCTCTGGGGCTATTAACACGCCGATTAGCGCGTTGGCGTTTGGCGTGTAGACTCCTGCTGCAACAGCCAAGAGAACCCGAGCACCAAAGATGCCCCAGTACCCGCTCGACTTCCAAGCGACCAGATTTGCAAGCGCAAAGAACACCATCGTCAAGATCAACAGACGTCGACGGTCCACCCAGCCGAAAAGGGTCGTCAGGATTGGCGAACTGAACGCGAGGGTCAGCGTGAAGACCGTGACGAGCGTTCCCAGCGTGGCAACGGATAGCTGCAGGTCAGCGGCCATGTTTGGCAGCAGCGGCACGATCATGAACCCTTCGGTCCCGATAGCGAAAGTGCCGAGCGCCATTATCCAAGCAGGCGTGAGGTTGGTGTTCTGGATATCTGTCGCCATGGAAGCGTCTCCGTCGGGGTACTGCAGAGCTAAATATGACCGGTCGTCTTAGGTTGCATTTAGATATGACCGGTCGTATTGTCCTGTCAACCGAGTTATTTTTGTAGCTCGATGACCGTCCACACTTGAATTCGGGTAGCCCCGTTCATACGCCGGGACCTAAGGAGAACCTCATGGCCTCACCGACCAGAGATAAGATATTCGCTGCCGCACAAGACCGTTTCCAAGCGCTCGGCTACAGTGCCTGCGGCGTTCAGCAGATTGTTGATGCCGCTGGCGTCCCAAAGGGCAGTTTCTACAATTACTTCAAGACAAAGGAGGGGCTCGCTCTTGAAGTGTTGGAGACATATGTCGCATCGTCCAAACGGGAAATATTGTCTAATGCTGCTCTCTCCCCCCTCACCCGCATTAGGGAGCACTTCCGGTTTTTTATCTCGCGGTATGAGAAAGACGGCTTCGACAAAGGCTGTCTCATAGGCAACCTATCGGCGGAAAGTTCGGACAGTGTGCCGCTCCTTCGGGAGGCGCTAAAGGATTCGCTTTCCACGTGGGCGGACTTGCTCGCAAGGGTTATCGCAGAAGGCCAGGAAATCGGGGAGATCAAGAGCGGTCTTGAGCCGCTCGAGATGGCGCGCTTCCTCATCAACAGCTGGGAGGGTACTGTACTGAGAATGAAGGTCATGAATGATCGGCGATCGCTGGATGACTTCATGTCGATCGCAATGAGACTTCTCGAATATAGGCGAGACTAGGGAAGAGAACGAGGTTACCCACTTCAGCCGCCCACGAGACGGCTGAGGTCTAGGATTCGCTAACATCCGCGGCGACTCGTGCGGCGATGTCGGCAGTAACTGACAATGCGAGCGAAGAAGCATCCCTCGCCCTGTCGAAAATACCGATCGGAGCCTTTATCCGCGAAATTTCCGCTTCGCCGTAACCTAGTCTCGCCAGCGCCTGCCTACGTCTGTCATGAGTCCGGCGGCTACCCAGCGCGCCGATATAAAAAGCGGGGGACTTGAGCGCCGCTTCCAGCGCGGGCAGTTCAGCATCCAGATCGTGATTCAACAGGACAAACGCCGAATATTTGTCTGGAGAGACGTCCGAGACATTCCTTTCGAAAGATTTGCCAACAAGATCGACATCGTATCCGACCGCCCTGGCGACTTGGGCGACTGCATTCGCCTCCAACGCATTACCCGAAACAATCAGTCGAGTGGATGGTCTGTAGATTCTCAGGAAGCCGCCGGGTTGCCAACCCGTCTGTCCTGACGAACGGCAAGATATCGCCTCCGCGCCAGGATGGTAGAGCAATCCTGCCTCTCTGCGACGCGCCAATTGCCCGAGCACGTCATTTATAGTTTCAATTTGCCTGATGACGTGAATCGAGAGCTGGATGCCGCCGCCACATGGCAACACAATGTCGAAGAACGGAGAGCCTTCGCCCAGTTGAAGGAACCTGTCATGTCCAATATTTAGAGCTTCCATTGCCTCAAACGCGACGGCTGCCTCTGTGCATCCGCCGGAAACAAATCCACAGTACAGACCATCGATACGCACCGTCATCTGCGCTCCCAGCGGCCGCGCGGCCCCTCCCCGGATATCGACGAGCGTGACCAACGCAACCGGGACACCATCCTTGAAGGATTCCCGTGCGTAGCGAAGTATTTCGACTGGATCGTCAGTGACGAATTGGCTTCTAGGCGCGCTTCTTCCAGCGACAAGATTTTGTGCGTTCATCGCATTGGTCCAGTACAAGTTTTGGAGAATTGGCCCGCGCTGTCCGTTCGCGGGCCTTTGCCAGATTGTGCGATCAGCGGGCGTGGGAAACCTGCTCGACGGTTACAGTCCCCTCTCGTCCGCTGAAATGTTCGACCACGTAGTTCGCCAATGCGGCAATCTCCGCGTCTGAGTAAATCTTCGCAAATGAGGGCATGGTTTTTCCTGGGGCCGAGGCATGGTCTGAGGAGCCCTGCAGGATGACCCTTACGACGTTGCTCGCTGCCGGGTCGGCGAGCGAGTGTCCGCCGAGAATCGCGGCCCGTGGATTGAACTGCCCCTCACCATTCCAACCATGACAGCTCGCGCATGCCCCAGCGTAGATATCTTTGCCCGCCTGCAAAGTCGTAGAAGTCGAGGTAGAGCTGGCGTCTAGCTCTCCTCGTTCGCGGCGTACCGCTTTGTGATCTGCTTCGCCTGGCACAGGAGGAACTGTACGGAGGTAAGCCACGATAGCGTCGATGTCTGACTGCGGTAGTTTGCTCAGGCTTAGGTCGATTGCTTCACGCATTGGACCTGCTGCAACGCCGCGGTCCTTGGCGTGTCCGGTGGCCAACATGTCCGCAATCTGCTGGTCGCTCCAGTTCCCGAGGCCGTGCTCCTTGTCTGACGTGATGTTCCAGGCCTGCCAGCCATCGACATCCCCGCCGGACAACGCCACTCCCTGCTTCCTTTGGAACATCGAGCCGCGGGGGGTGTGACATTCGCCGCAGTGCGCAAGGGCTTCGACCAGATATGCGCCATCGTTCCACCTCTTGTCCTTGCCGGGATCAGGTTGGAATGGGCTCCACGGTACGAAGAAAAGCTTCCATCCACGCATCAGGGGTCTTTGATTGAAAGGGAAGGCAAGTGCGTTTTCCGGCACGGAATCTGACACAGGGGCGAGCGTCGTCAGGTAGGCCTTGATCGCGAGAATGTCGTCGGTCGAAAGCAGCGCGTACGAGCTGTATGGGAAAGCGGGATAGAGATCCTCGCCATGCTTGCCGACGCCAGACCGCATGGCCCTCACGAACTCAGCATCGCTCCAATCGCCAATCCCAGCAGTCCTATCCGGCGTGATATTTGGCGAGTAGATTGTCCCGAAAGGCAGCTTGAAAGGCAATCCGCCCGCAAAGGGCTTCCCGCTCTTGGTAGTGTGGCAGGCGGCGCAGTCCGCTGCGACCGTGAGATACTCACCGCGTGCGATCAGATTGGCACCTGTTGGCTGGGACTTGCTGGCTTCTACTTGCGGTAGGCCATGAGGCCAGAAGAAGAACGCGGCCGAGCCGACGAGGCCCGCGACCGCGATGGAACAGATCCCGATTACATAGTTCCGCCAACGTCTCATTTTCTTGCCTTTCCGCGCTGAAAACCTTCGGCGCCCAACTGCTGCGCATTTTCGATCCGCCCGGCTTCGGGCGTCATGCGGGAGGCAGCATGAGCGATGGCATCAGGGGATAGCGGCTTCCTGCGTGACGGATTGCACAATCCTGCCCCCATCGACGCCGCCTTGTATTTTTTCGCTGACTGCTGTGAGCCTGTTGAACGCGAAAGCGGCGATCCCTGCTCGTTCTGGGAGGGGGACCAGGGCAGGGATCGCAAAGTCGCAGCCACGGCGGATGGACTACGACTAGAAGGCGATGAGGACACCTTCGCGGAGAGGCGGTCGTTGGGAGGAGGATGCGACCGTTTGCCTCGCCTGTATGGATAAGACGTCAAAACCAGCCGATATTCTTGCAAGATTCGATCTGCCAAGAAGACGGTTTTGTACGATCCGTGCCCTATAGTTGCCATCAATGCAAACGCCGACCTAGTTCGGCGTTAAATCACAAAGAGCGAACTTCATGAGCCCGAGGATGCGCTAAACCACCTTTCGCCTTGCGTGACCGACTGCATAGATCGGCACTCAAAGGAGATTGCGCATGTCAAGAATTGAAAGACGTACCACTGAAGACGCTATCCAAGTCATCGGCTGGGCCGACGATCAAGGTAATGTAGCCCACGCATGCCGGGTAGGGTTCCGAAGTGTTTCCAGGGAAGGAGATCGGCAACCCTACCGAAGGACAAGCGAAAAGAAGAGCCCCGCCGACCTTGCCAAGCATAAAGCCGCCTCGAGGCGCATCGCCTATCGCGGCATTAGCTCGGGATGGTGCAGTCGCGCGCCTCGGGCCGAATTTCCCTCATGAGTGGTGACGAGTGTCACCCGAATCTCTAAGGGGCCGCTACTGGATCGTCATCGAAGTTGGCGCATCGGTCGGCCCAGAAAATTCGTTGCTATGCTGGCCATTCAGGGTACAGTGGTCTGCTGGTCTGGCCGAGACCGAAAGGAGGCATAGCGATGTCTCTGTTAGCTAATCTTACAGATCGTGATGCCGAAGTAGTCGCCGCTGTCGTCCGCAAGTGGTGCGAGCGGAACCATGTTTCTCCAGAGTGTGATCAGGGGCGCGTGGCGATGTCGATTGCAGTCGACCGTGCACTTTCTGGCGAAAATGACCTTGCCGCGCTTCTGGAAGCCGTCAGTACACAGATGCGCCTTGAACAGTACAAGCATCCGCTGTGAACGCCGGGCGAACGAGAGTTTAGCGGAAGTCCCTCTAGGTGCTGGAAACACTGTTTTCCGCGAAGCCAGTTCATTGCGACATTCGGAGTTAAACAGCCCAATATAACCCCCTAGATCAAAATTGGTTTCTTGCGTCAAAAGGGATATTCGTCACAAAGGGTTGAAGGCGGTGTTCCTAACGGTGACGACGTTAATTTCAGGACTTTTTTCCCGGCGCTCGACCACCCCCTGGGTCGGACGACTGAAGCGACATCTGGCGGGAACGTAAAGTCTCCGCCGCAAGACTATGAAGCGGTTCTTCGCCCCACCTGCCCGCGCCTTGGGTCACCGTCCAGGTCGGGACTTTCCGACGATCTTCCTTCCGGTGGTACCCTTTGTTCAGCACGTTCCACTCTATCCATACATGCCTGGCGCGTGGCGAAGCCGGATTGCTATAACAAAAAGGGAAAGGATTCATCACGACACCAGAAGCCTGGAAAAATCTGGTAAGCGACGTCGAGACTGTGACGAAGAATGGCCGCTCGGCTCGCCCTCCTCCCGCTCGTGCTGCCACTAGACCAGGATCCAGGGATCGAGATACGGATTTCGATAGCGAGGAAATACTACCTGCCCGCAGAAGGACTCACGAAAGAATCCAACCCCTTCGGCCAATGCTCTACCCGCCATGCTGTAACTTCGGGGCGAGAAGCCATGGATCCATCTCTGAGACGGTGATTAATGATTCTCAGGGTTGTATGTGTAGACGGTTGTTCGCCCACCTTGAGAGACCAGCGTACCTCGCGAATTCACATACAGCGAACTCACCAGCGGCGTCCGCACGCTGTCGTTCCCCTTGATCCAGTGGTGGAGTAGTCGCCTCGGGACCTATAGCTACACCCCTAGAGACGTATGTGATCTATTGACTTGGGGCCCGCCAAAATCTGGTCTCTCCTGACCGATCCGCTGTCCTGGCCGACCTACTATCTGGGCGTCTCCCACGTCGAACTCCTCGACGGACACACGAACCTGCAGCTTGGCAGCCGCTTCGAGACTAATCTTGCGGGCCAGGACGTCGCGGCGTCGGTCGTCGAGTTCGAGCCGATGACGCGCATCGCATGGGCTGGCGGCCCAAAAGCATCGCCGTCCTCCAGAGCCCACGACGCGTGGATCATCACGCCGACCGAGCGAGGATGTCATCTCTGGACCGAAGAAACCATGCAGGGGCCGCTGTGGATGGAACTTGCCAAGGAGGCACCGGACATCTTTTGGCGAACACACGAGAAGCTGCTTCGAGACCTCGCGGACGTCGCGGTCACGCGCGAAGCTTCGGTGCAGAGCTAGAGCGACACTACGAGTCCAGCAGAAGCCCGCAGCCGCGAACTAGGTGTCGTCGCGGCCCGCTCGCCACGATTCCGACGAAGCGATCGGCTAGGCCCGCCGACACGCCCATGAATCTGCAAGCCACCGATACACACTAAGCAACAGTCGCGGCCACGAGAGGCAGGTTTTCTTCTTCGACCGATAACGGCAACAGGATCTCGAATATCGCCCCACCATCGTCGTGATTCCGGGCGGTGAGCGAACCGCCGTGGGCCTCTACAATCGTTTTGCAGATTGCCAGACCGATCCCCATGCCGTCGCTTTTGGTAGTGAAAAACGGGCTGAAAAGCTTGGAGAGGTTCTCCTGTGCTATCCCGGTGCCATGGTCTCTGACCTGCAGTCTTATCAGGGAAGGCTCAGCCGCGGACAGCAAAATGCCGAGCTCACGATGATCCGCGGATACGCCTCCCATGGCTTGAAGTCCGTTGGTCACGAGATTGGCTATGACCTGCTGGATCTCCACCCTATCGGCCAGTACGATTGATTCGTGAATCTCAAAGTGCGTGGTGACACGTGTTGATGCGGAGATCAGTTCCCGGTCAAGAAGTCCGACGACATCCGTAACGATGTCCCGCAGATCAACTGTTTCAAGAGTTCTTCTGGCGCCACGGACTTGCTCGCGCGTTCGCTGGATAATTTCGCTTGCCCGCATGCTGTGAGTGATGGCCCGCTCGGCCGCGGTCGAGGCGGCCTTGATATCAGGCGGATTTGACTTGAGCCAGCGAACACATGCCTGAGCGCTCATGACGACAGCCCCGATAGGCTGGTTCACCTCGTGAGCGATCGAAGCGGAGATCGCTCCTACCGTCGCAACCCTTCCGACGCGAGCAAGTTCTGCCTGCGCCGCAATCAGTGCCTCCTTGGCTTGTTCCCGTTGAGTCACGTCGATCATCGCGCAAGCCACGCGGTCAAAGGTGTCCTTGTCTTCCGGAAACGCTATGACAAAGATCACGATAACCTCGGCTCCCTCGCCGCGGAGCAGTCGCGCTTCCATCTCGACGCGATCACCACCGGAGCATATCCCCAGAATGATAGCCTCCGCCAACTCGCTATGCGCAGGAAGGAATCGGTCGATGGAGCCAAGGACCTCCCTATCGCTGTTTTTGCCGAACAACTGCACCGTTGCGCCGTTGACGTCCACGAACCTTATCAGCTTCGCGCATTCGTCAACTACCGCCGGATTGGCATCGAGGTATGCCCTGAGCTCTGACGGCGGAAAAGCGCGGATGGGTTCCAACCGTTTCCATAGGAAGGACAGATCGACTTCGCAGAGCGAGACGTGGTTCTGCTCGAAGATAGATCTGTATCTGATATCGCTCTGTGCAAGCGCGTCGAGGGCTTTCCGCCGGGCGCTTGCATCAAAGGCAATAAGGCTCAGGCCCCCTGTGATGGCGAGGTAGAAGCCGACGGCCACCAAGCCACTGTATTGGGAGAGTGCCTGTGAAACCACAGGGGTCAGCGCTCCGCCGATGATGCCACCTATGTTGAAGGCCACCGATGTTCCCGAGTATCGCACCCGGGTAGGGAACAGACCGGGCAGCCAGGCGCCAAGCGGCCCGTTCACGAAACCCATTACCCAGAGCGAGAACGCCAGATAGATAAATATGACGAAAAGGGAGCCGCTTCCCAACATAGGTGCGAGAACGATCCCGGAAATGATCGTGCCGACGCATCCAAAGATGAGGATCCGTTCTGGATCGATGCGATCCGAAAGCCAGCTCGCCACGATGATACCTGCCGCCATGAACAAGATCGCGCCAAGCTCCACCATGAGGAACGAAGACCGCGTATAGCCGAGCTCCGAAGTTCCGTACCCGAGGGCGAAGGCAGTCACAACGTAGTAGAGCGAGAAGCAGGCTACCACACCGAACGCCCCGAACATGACTTGGTCCATATGTAGCCGGAAGATGTCAAGCAACGGAACTCGGGACGGCTTCGCCTTGCTTATCGCAGCGTGGAAGTCCCGCGTCTCAACCAAGTTGAACCGGATCCAGATCCCCATCCAGACCAGCGGCGCGCTCAGAAGGAATGGAACTCTCCAGCCCCAATCGGAGAACTGTTCGGGAGATAGCGTCAACGTAAGGACGAGGAACAGACTGTTCGCCAGCAGAAACCCGATTGGAGCGCCGAGCGGCGCGAACATCGCATATCGGGCTCTCCAGCCCTTTGGAGCGTTCTCGACGGCTAGAAGGGCCGCACCAGTCCATTCTCCTCCAAGCGCCAGCCCCTGCCCGAACCTCAATAGACACAGAAGAGCCGGAGCCAGCCATCCGGCGATAGCATAGGTGGGCAACAGTCCGATCGCCGCGGTAGATGCGCCCATCAACAAAAGAGACACCACAAGCGTTGCTTTTCTGCCCACCCGATCGCCGAAATGTCCAAAGACCGCCCCGCCTACGGGTCGAGCTATGAATGCGATGCCGAAACTCGCGTACGCGCCGATCAATTCCATGGAGGACACGGTCGCCGGGAAAAAGAGTGGGCCGAACACCAGGCTTGCTGCTGTCGCGTAGATATAGAAGTCGTAGAATTCGACGGAGGTGCCGACCAGACTGGACATCAGGATACGGAATGTCATTCCGCTCGACATCGGTTCGTCACCGAGGTGTACGGTGTCGGGCTGGGCTATAACGGTCATCGAAACGGTCCTGAGGATTGCGATCTTTCGGCCTCCCAACCTTCTCGGACACTACAATATCGGGTCGCGGCCAGAACCTATCCTTATGGCTAGGTCGAGCTTTACTCTTACGCGTAGTAGTTATTCGCGTGTCGTTTGGAGCAATCTTGTGGCCGAGTTCCCATTGCAATACCAAACCAGATAGCTTTGAGGTCGATGCCGATGACGGCTGCTTTAGGTAATCGGAACAATCAGGACGCGGCAGCCGAAACGCCGCTTGTCGTCGTCGTGGATGACGATGACGGGATGCGTGATGGTGTCCGAGATGTCCTTCGCTCGGTTGGTATCGATTCCCTGGGCTTTTCCTCGACTGCCGAGCTGCTGGCTGAGCCCCTCCCCGACCGTCCCGGTTGCCTCATACTCGACGTCCGCTTGCCGGGCCTTAGCGGCCTCGACCTCCAAGCAAAGCTGAACGCCATGGGCAACAGACTTCCGATCGTTTTTATGACGGGATACGCAGACGTTCCGATGAGCGTTCGCGCGATGAAGGCCGGAGCCACCGATTTCCTTACCAAGCCATTTCGCGATCAAGAAATGCTAGATGCCGTCTCTGTTGCGGTAGAGAAAGACCGGGAGCGCCGTCTTGAGCTGGGTGCAGCCAATGAAGCGATAAGAGCGGCCTCGTCGCTCACGCCGAGAGAACACGAGGTCATGGAGGCTGTAGTCAAAGGCCTCCTGAATAAACAAATCGCCCACCTTCTCGACATCTCTGAGGTAACCGTAAAAATTCACAGGGGGAACGTCATGCGCAAGATGAACGTGACCTCACTCGCCGATCTGGTCCGGAAGGCTGAGATCCTCAAGGCGCTCGCCTGAGTCACGGCTCCCCATCCGATACGCGGACCGACCCATACAATCGTATTATTACAAAAGCGCGCCAGTCAGACTAACTAGATGTCATAGCCCGCAAGTCAGGGAAAAAGGAACATCAGGTGTCTGGCGACAAAAAATCCGTAGCGATCGTCGATGACGACGGGGCGCTTCTCGAGGCCACTTCGGGCTTTCTTGAGTCCATGGGCTATGACGCGCTACCCTTCAGTTCAGGAAGCTCGTTCCTCGCGTACGATAATATCGAACTGGTCAATCTGTTGCTGACGGACATTAACATGCCAGAGATGACCGGGCTTGAGCTGCTGGACATCGTGAAGGCACGGTGGCCCAGGATGCCTATCATCATGATGACGGCTCTCAAGGACGAAGTCACAAGGCGACGTGCAATCGCTGGCGGAGCGCGAGAAGTTCTCAAGAAACCGATCCTAGCTGACGACCTAATCAGGTGCATTGAGGACGCCTGAGCCTTCGGGCGAAGGCGATTTGATGTTCCTTTGCGAGGACTTCGGTGAAACCACCCACCGCCCATTTTGCGAATTGGTACGCGCTGAGCCCCGGGGCGCCGACTCGCCCAGATATTGATGGTGGGTCGTCGTCGGTTCGTACGTATCGAGGGCAAGGCAGCCCGAACAACGTTAACGACGCCGTAGAAATTGCCATCTATTTGCGTTTGGAATTCGGCAGCAGTTGTCTGTTCGAACGGCAGGTCGTGGCTGTGTTGTTAACGAAACCCGGGAATACTGATCGATCGCAGAGTCGATTGCAGCTTGCGCGGCTTGAGCATCGGTCACATCCAAAGCGAAAGTTTTGAGCCGTTCGCCGAAGCGCTCCCGGCCCTTTCTCAGCGGCTGTTCCGCACGGTCGGCTACTACCTGTGTCCCGCGTTTAGCGCCACGTCCACGATCTTGCGCCCCAAACCCCGCCCGCTCGTTGTGACACGCCAAGTCTGCACATCTCCAGGTTCTCCGAACAATGTCATGATCGTTATCATCACAGGTTGTCCTACCGTTTCAAATTCTGCCCGCCACGGTGCGATCGGGTATTGGCGATTGGGCTTGCAACGAAAGCCCTGAAAGTGCTTGTAAAATTCGCGCCCGGACTACAGGGTTGCCAAAAGGTGTGAAGGGCCGACGCCTGGTGACGTCGCCCCCGCCCAGCTGTTAAATGCATGAGCCGATTACATTGCGGCTTTCAAATGCAGTTGGGTAACTCCCACCGAGATGTTGAGACCTTCCTCCCCACTAATGGCAACAGGTTGGAGCGAGAAAGTGCCGCGAGTGCCGCCCGTCAGTACCTTTGCACCGACACCGATGCCGACAGCTGCTGCAGCCTCGAGCCCACGATATGTCCCTTCAAGATCGTAAGCGTGTTGTTTGCTGATCGCGTCGACTGCCCACACCATTTTGGCATTTTTCACCTCGCCGACATCGATACCGAAGTTATCGATAACTCCGGCATAGCGGACCGGGGCACCCTGTTCGGAAGGGAGAAAGAGGCAATCGAGATTCTGCTTTGAGCCGAGAACAGCACCTTCGCTTCGGGAAAGATTGCACTCCAGCCGCCCTGCCACGAAATGCTCCGAAGCTGCGAATGCGGGTTGGAGAGGGAGCACCGAAAGTGGGACCATGAGAGCAATTAGACGCATTTGAATTCCTTTCTGTTATTTCAAGGGAGTGAGGTGGGCCATACTAGCGATGCGCCATTAGGCGGGCAGACTGGCGGCCCTAGGCGACGGAGCCGCGTCTGCCTTAACGATCTCACTCGACCATCCAATGAGATTGTCAATTTCAGCTCCGCACGCTCGCGACAATCAATTGAAACGGGCAGCGTTCGCATCCCTACGATGCTCGCGAGAACGCAATTTGCCGGAACCGCGATTGGCGGTCAGTGCCACACGGCGCCAGTTATTCGGCGTGGTGCCGAAGACCTTTCGGAACGTCTTACAGAGGTGAGCCTGGTCAGCCATGCCGCAATCCAATGCGATCTCGCTAAGAGCTGCGTTGGTCTCTGTAATCAGTTCTTTCGCCAACTCCATACGCCGACGAAGGACATAGCTATACGGGCTTTCTTTATATGCCGCTTTAAAGACCCTGGAGAAGTATGTCTTGCTGAGTTTCGTCATGGCAGCCAGTTCTTCCACCTTGATGGTTTCGGTAAGGTTGGCTTCAATGAACCGCATGATCTTTCGACGCTGCCAAGGCAGAAGCAGGTCACGCTGCACAACCTCGGCGGACTGGTCCGGAAGCACCACGGGAGCTTGCGTGGCAGCAGTCATGGCACGCGACAGATCAATGTCAGAGACGATTACCAGCGAGGCTGCGGCGATGATCTTGTGATCTTTGGGCGGGGCGTAGGCGTTCATCAGGCTCTCCGTGATTTGGATTTGGATTTTGATGAGCAGATGTTGCCTTTCCCCGAGCCCGAAATCTGTTCGGACCACGGTGTGCCGAGACCATACCTTTTGGTTATATTTGACTGTCCAAAGGGTGATCTCGATCTAAGAAGCGTTGAATGTCATGCGACGATGATAATGGGTGGCGTTCGTCAGCTCCGATTTCGAGCTTATCGAAATGCTCCGGTCGCTGACGAAATCGGTGCGCTCCGTCGATTTGACGTCTACGGCACCTTCGAAGAGGAAATTATCCCCCGAGTGCGGTGCATCTCTCAGGCGGTCATACGCTTGGCTCCATCTCGGGGCGGAAGGTAGCGATCCCGCCAGAAGTGACGCATGTTGGTCAAGCATGCGTAATACGACCTCGGTAAACAGCGTACGCGCCTCGTCTTGCGTGTTTCGCCCTGCGTTAAAAGCCATACTTGAGACGCTCGGCGAATTGGATGGTGACACCGGAGCGCGCCAAGTCGTCGCGTCAAGCGGACTAGATGTGGTCGGCGTGGAAATTGGCGCGGCGGCGGCGAGCGACCTCGACACCGGAGAAGCGCTGGGTGCGGCCGGAGGCGGCCAGCCTCATCACAGGCGTCGTCTCAACGATGTCACAAACTTGCAGGCGAAGGTCCTGGCGATGGTGTGAGCAATGTTTGTCGTGGCCGTTGAATCGCCCAGGCTTTCGTCACCGCTCCTCGCATCTACGGCTGTCTGCGCCTCTCAAGAAGCTTAATGCTCGTTGGTGTTCGGGGGGCACATGGATGGAGGCGGAATCCGGCGCGTTCCATCCCCTCGACACCATTTCGTCGTAACCGGAACGGTATCCCATCATCGCGTTCTCGATTACCTTTCCGATGTCGTTGAAACCAGCAATGAAATCGGGGTTGTTCGCCACAGGCGTGTCGCCATCGACTACGGCGGCCATCCGCGCCAAGCCCGCCGTATCTTGCTCCACGAACACCGTCTTCCGCTTCTCGACCTCGTAGGGGTGCATTCCGAGCGACTGCAACGCCATCCCAGCCGCTTGCATCGAACCGTCGAACAACTCGCGAACGATGTGGTCCGCTCCCGCATCCACCAACTTGTAGTAATGGAGACGGTCGTATGCGCGAACAATGATCAGGATGCCGGGATTAATTCTGCGTGCGTAGGAAACGATCTCCGTCGCGCGGTCAGGGTCATCTATCGCAACGATGAGCAATGCCGCGTGGCCTAACCCGGCCGAATCCAGTAGATCTGGACGTCCTGCATCTCCGAAAAACGACTTCACTCCGAATTTTCGCACATTGTCGACAACGTCTGCTCGATAATCCAGGACGACAGGTTTGTAACCGTTCGCGAGAAGCATTCGGTTCACGATCTGCCCGAAGCGCCCTACCCCCGCGAGGATGATCGTGCCCTCATCCGGCTGATCAACTGTTCTGCGATGGCCTCCGCGTCTCTCGAGCATGACTACGATCCGGTCGGAAAGCGCGAACAGTAGGGGTGTGACGACCATACCGAATGTGATGACCAGGACCGATACCGAAACCAATTGAGGAGACAGAATTCCACGATCTCCGCTGATCGACAGCAGAACGAAGCCGAACTCCCCTGCCTGTGCAAGCCCAAAAGCGAAAAGCCATCCAGAAGGTCCGCGGACGCGAAAATGCCAGGCCAGAGGAAGTAGGACCAGCACCTTAATCGTAATCAAACCCAGTGTGGCACAGACTACAACTGGCCAGTTCGCAAACAGTACCTCGGGAACGATTTTTGCTCCGATTGTCATGAAGAACAATCCTAGCAAAAGCCCCTTAAATGGTTCGATGTCGTTCTGCAACTCATGCTTGAACTCGCTGTTTGCGAGAACAACACCTCCCAGGAACGCACCAAGTGCGGGCGAAACGCCTACCGCAGACATGAGAGCTGTTATAGCGACGACTACTAGCAGTGCCGCAGCGGTGAACACCTCGCGAAGTCCCAGAAGGGCTATGGTCCGGAAGATCGGGCGTGACAGGAAATGCGCCACAGCAACCACTACTCCAACTGCCGCGACGGTGATGATCGCCGAAATCCAGCCGGGGAGCCCTGCCAACAAATCAGTACTTCCATGCCCCGTCGGTGATCCATGGCCGTTCCCGGCGATCAGCGGAATACACGCGAGCATGGGGATCACCGCCAGATCCTGGAACAGAAGCACCGCGAAGCTCGCCTGCCCACCATCCGATCTGAGAAGGCCTTTCTCTTCGAGGGTTTGGAGAACGATAGCGGTGGAAGATAGGGCCGCTACAAAGCCAAAAAGCACGGCTTGGCGCCAATCGAAACCGAGACCAATCCCGGCGATCGTTACTACAGCGATTGTGGCGACAACCTGCAGCCCGCCAAGGCCGAGGAGCTTGCCTCTGAGCCGCCAGACCATCTGGGGGTCGATCTCCAGGCCGATCAGGAATAGCATCATGACAATGCCGAATTCCGAGAACTGTTCGAGGTTTGCTGATCCCGCCATCGAGATCTGGGAGACAGGGCCAATCAGGACGCCAGCGGCGATATAGCCGACTACGGAACCCAGTCCGATGCGCTGCGACACGATAACAGCGAGGACCGCCGCAGCAAGATAGCAAAGTGCGTAGGATGCGAAGCCTTCCAACGGTCAGTTCCTCACCAGATCAGGTAGATCAAAGCTCCCGAAAGTCGGCAGCCGACGGACATCTGCGATGGCAAGCCTGTCATCGCGAAGTGCGGCGAGGAGCCGCGGGTAGGATTGAATGTGATGTTGCGCCACCTCCTCGTCGAGATGATTGGCGGAATAAAGAACAAAGGGAGGAAGATACTCCATACCGCAGAGCGTAGCTGTCTGTTCAAGCGGATAGAGAAACTGCTCAACGACCCGTCGGTTGCCGCCGTTTTCCGAGTAGTCCGACTTGCTGCCACCAGTGGTGATACAAGCCATCAAATGCTTTCCCGCCAGCATCTTGCCCCGTGGGCCGTAGGCAAAGCCGTACTCGAGAACCAGGTCCTGCCATTGCTTGAGAAGAGCCGGGGTCGAATACCAGAATACGGGAAACTGGAAGACAACGATGTCGTGTTCCAGAAGCCGACGCTGTTCGCGATCCACGTCTATGGAGAAGCGGGGATACTCTGCGTAGAGATCGACGAACGTCACGCTCTCTAAGCCTTTGGCGCTTGCCGCCATCGCCGTGTTGATACTGGACTTCCGCTGCGCCGGATGCGCAAACAGAACTAGAACTCGCATCTATTTTCTTCCTCTGGAACATGAAGACGCGACCTTGTGTTTGACCACTCGGTCCAATCGCGTCGCGTTATCGGCGCTCCGGGAAGGTTTTTATTGAAGGATCGCGTCCTTGCCTCGTTGAGGCGATAATTCGTGGAGGCTTTTCCGATCCCTGCAACTCTCGAAGTCTCGACGCTATCAGCGCCGATGATTGACGGCGCCCATTAAATTGTAGTCCGCACCAATCCAGCGTTGGATTTCGGCACCATACTCTTCCGCTGCGTCCTCCCAAATAAGGTGGCCACCATCTAGGAGAATCTGTCGGCAGAGACCGATGCGCTCCACGAGGAATTCGCCGTTGGCAGGCGGGACGATCGGGTCGTGACGCCCCGCGAGCACAAGGACAGGCGCTTCTATCTGCGGGAGGATCTTCTCGAGGACCGGGAGTTCCTCGGAATAGGACCGGACAAAATTCGTTGCCCGATCAAAGCGTCCGGCAGACGACGAGTGCCAGTAGTCTTCAATCACGGACGGCGGCGGCGTGTTCGCAGATGCGGCCGTTACAAAACCTACCGCGAGATCGCCCCCTTGCTCCTCTGCAAATGCGCCAGGTGGAGACGCGATCAGATCAACCAAACCGCCTGCAGCCAGCTCGACCCTCGTGGCGACGCTGCCGACAACGAGGCTTTCAAAAAGATCGGGACGGTCGGCTGCGGCAGAAAGCATGGCGAGAGCGCCAATATCGGGCCCGATACCGTGCATCCGTGTGATACCCAGGTTCCAAGCGGTCAGCACGATAAAACGAGCCATCCCCCTCGGAGACATGAGGTCCGAGCGGCCCTGCGACATGCCGAAGCCCGGCAAGTCAATGGCGACATAGGGAGCCCCTTTCCGATTGCTGCCAGAATTCCCCTAAACGCATAAATGCTCTCGGGCCAGGGACTGGTGATGACCACGGGGATCCCTTCGGGCCGTCCTCCCGTCGCCATGCGAACGTTGATGCCATCAATCTCCACGAAAGAAACCTGGCCTATATCTGGAAGTACGGTCGCCATCTCACGATCTCCATTCGCCCGTCTGTAGCGCGGTTGCGCCCATTGCCGGATCTGTGCCGGGAGGATTGAACATCGGTTTGCTTCAAGATTGTCTGATCGTGCGATCCTCGAGTCCGGCTCAACGGCGCTATCCTAGGCGGGCATCCACCCATAATTGCTTCAGTTTCGGCCAGCCGCAGAACTCCCTTGATGGCACCCCCCCATAGCTCGCAGCTAGCAAGCGAGACCGAAGGCCCCGGAACCCATGGAGGCGACTACGTTGCAGAACGAACCGCAGACAAGCATCAAGACTTATATCGGGTAACGGAGCTGGTCTTCACAGCAGCTGCGTAGGAATCACGCGAGGTCGCTGCACACAGGATCCCTTCCATGGCCGCCGCGGCATTGTGGATGCCCTGCCCCTCGAAATGGCCGAAGTTCAGAACGTCCAGTTTCCTTTGTCGCGCACCCGTCGCTACGACTACCGCCTTCGTCCGGTCAGTGCCCCCGTCAGACGGGCCAATCTCGAACAGCTTCTTGGTGCAATCGAACGACACAGTGCTTGAACTTCTGCGCCTTGATTTAGGGCGCGACCTGCGAGAGCTTCCCCGCAAATCCCACGACAACCGCCTTTCTGCTCCATCGGGTCATTCGGAGTGTGCGTTCTGACCTGGAACATGAATCGGCCGTGACTTCCGCAGTAGCGGCCCTCTCATCCTCTAGCGATAATCTGTCGGGCCATATTGAGCGATCCTATCCAGGGGCAGTCGAATGTCATCCATTTCAGATGATGAGCCCGTCGCGGCCTCCGCGCGTTTGTGCCCAAATATACAATAACGATGCCCGCTCCTCCCCTAACTTCCCGCCATGCCGAGACCCGGCGGAAACATGGAGCTACCTGTGACCTACGACCTTTCTCGCCGACAGACACTGATTGCGGGGGCAGCCGTCTCCTTTTCCATGTTTGTTCCCGTCGCCAACGCAGCAGACAAAAAGATAACCGCAACTATCGAAGGAGAGCTTGAAATGACCGAAGCATTCGTAAAGACCAAGGACGGCGTTGACTTGTACTACAAGGACTGGGGTCCCAAGGATGCCCAGCCGATCGTCTTCCATCACGGCTGGCCGTTGTCTTCCGATGACTGGGACGCGCAGATGCTTTTCTTCGTCCAGCACGGCTATCGCGTCGTCGCTCACGACCGCCGGGGCCACGGTCGCTCCTCGCAGGTAGCTGATGGCCACAATATGGATCAGTATGCGGCCGACGCTTCCGCAGTCTACGAGCATCTGAACCTCAAGAACGCCGTTCATATCGGCCACTCAACGGGTGGCGGCGAAGTTGCCCGGTACGTCGCAAAATATGGGGAGCCTCAGAAGCGCGTCGCGAAGGCGGTGCTTGTCTCAGCAGTCCCACCACTGATGCTCAAG
Source organism: Rhizobium cauense (assembly GCF_019511525.1). Lineage (GTDB taxonomy): Bacteria > Pseudomonadota > Alphaproteobacteria > Rhizobiales > Rhizobiaceae > Rhizobium > Rhizobium cauense. The sequence goes on from NZ_JAEUAT010000031.1 coordinate 21,717, forward strand.
ACCGAATCCAACCCCGACGGCCTTCCGATGGAAGTCTTCGACGGTCTCCGCAGCGGCCTCTCAGCTAACCGCGCACAATTCTACCTGGACCTCGCTTCCGGTCCGTTCTACGGCTTCAACCGCGAAGGCGCTAAGGTTTATCCGGGAGTTATCCAGAATTGGTGGCGGCAGGGTATGATTGGTGGCGCGAAGGCGCACTACGATGGCATCAAAGCATTCTCCGAGACCGATCAGACTGAAGATCTCAAGAAGATCACGGTTCCGACCCTGGTCATGCACGGCGACGATGACCAGATCGTCCCGATCGACGACGCGGCCCGCCTATCGGTGAAGCTGCTGAAGAACGGCACGCTCAAGGTCTATCCGGGCTACCCGCACGGCATGCTGACCACGTATGCAGACGTCATCAACCCGGATCTGCTCGCCTTTGTAAAGAGCTAATCTCCTAGCTGCATAGGCCATCGCGGGCGGGCTAAGTGGCGCGCTCGCGATGGCGACAACGGGTTGGCTAAAACCTAACCGAGTTCGATCAGCGCCATGGAAATCACGTGCTGGACCATCCCGGAGTTGCTCTTCCTGGCAACTTCACAGGCCGCAATGCAATGTTCGGCCAGGTCGGATTCTGTTGATCAAGCCAATATCCAGTCCGGTGCACACACCCACTGCGCGTTGCATCCGGGGAACGAATAACCGAGAGCCTGCAGCTTCACCATACGTGGATTCGAGGCAGCAACCCGGAAGGTGTGTCTAAAAGGCGATTCGGTTCGCAGAGGCTTCAATCGCATACGAAATCTCGCGCGATACGCGCTGTGGAGTAGGTCGACGACACCACGCAGGGAATCCTTCAGGACCGATTGTTTTGGCTACGCCAAGATGCTGGCAGAAAGTCGCTTCCGTTCTAAACGCATCGGCGGCGACATCCCCACATGTAGATCCCGTAGTCCATGTCCGTTCCACCTGGCGCAGTAAGCCGTTTTGAGTGATGCCTACCCATGTGATCTTTTATCCCAGCTTGAGTCACAACAACCCAGCACTTCATCGCACGACGCGACAAGACACCTGCGAGCGGAGAGCGGCATTTCACGGCCGCAGGAAAGAAGACCTGACTCGAATTGATCCAGTTCGGCCTCTCCGGCAAAGCGGAGCTGCTCAGGCTCCACGGTGAAATTCTACTCCACCGCGGCAATGATAGCGGCAGATGCTTCTCGGGGCCTACAGGTAGCCGAAGTGACCTTGTCCCTGTCCTTCATGGTAACCAAAGCGATCTGAGTGCCCCTTCTGTGGATTTCCGGCGAGACCAACATCGACTTTGTTCTTGTAGCAGGCGTCCATTTGACTAAATGTACAATATCTTGGGCCTGACATCGCGCATTCTCGGACCGTCGAAAATCGAACGAGGATGTCCCATGTTCAAGAGACTAATCGCACCTGCATTGCTTGCCACCTCACTGGCTAGTGTTCCGGCCCACGCGGCCAGCACAAAGCCGATGATCGTCCTGGTCCATGGTGCGTTCGCGGACGCGTCCAGCTGGAATGGCGTCATCGGAAAACTTGAATCCGATGGTTATCGCGTCATTGCGGTGGCAAACCCACTGCGTAGCGTCAAGGGCGACAGCGCATACCTCAAGCAAATCATCGCGAATCTTGATACGCCCGTTGTGCTCGTCGGACATTCCTACGGCGGCGCGGTGATCTCAGAAGCGGCAACGAAGGACGGCAAGATCAAGTCGCTGGTATATGTCTCGGCATTCGCTCCGGAACCCGGGGAATCCGCGCTCACGCTTTCCGGCAAGTTCCCGGGAAGCACCCTTTCATCGACGCTCGACAAACCCGTCGAGCTGGAGAGCGGCGTAAAGGACCTTTACATACAGCAGGATAAGTTCCACAAGCAGTTCGCAGCAGACGTGTCGACAAAGGCCGCCGCCGCTATGGCTGCCGCGCAGCGTCCAGTCACCGATGTCGCGCTTGGCGAAGCGGCAACGAATGCCGGGTGGAAGGAAATTCCTTCTTGGTCGATATTCGGTTCCGCTGACAAGAACATCCCACCGGAAGCTATGAAGTGGATGGCCAAGCGTGCGAACGCCAAGGAAACCATCGAGGTCAGGGGTGCTTCGCATGTCGTGATGGTTTCCCATCCGGACCGAGTGGCAAAGGTGATCGAAGACGCGGCTGAAGCCAACTAGCTAGAGTGTTGGGCCATCCTCGCATGGGGGCGGCCCGCCCCTTGTCACTACCACGGCCAGCAGCGACGACGGCACCAAGTCGCGTGTTAGTCTTGCCACCGGCGATCTATCGGCTGTTCGTCACAAACAGTTGAAGCCGCCGGTGCCAATTGCATTTTCGAAAGCTTTCGATTCCGGCGCAACACCAAGCTCTGGGCGTTGCGACTGAGGTGGCATCCGGAACGTCCCCCTCCGCCAAATGCCATGGCCCGGTTTCCCGTCGCCGTCTCGGCTTCCTGAGCCAGGATCGGGGCGTTCCTCGCCTCGACAGCACAGGCGCTACAAGCGCCCTCCACGGTCGAGCCTCGGACTGCCGCTTCAGTAAAACCGCTTTTGGTCAGCTGCTTATAGTTCGATGCGGTCCCTGCCCCCCGGTCGGTGTCCGCGAGACCATTCTTCCAAAGCCAAACTTTGGGGGCGAACCAGCCCCCCAGGGCCGAAGGGAAAGACGACTATTTGACAGGCTGGAACGCAGCAAGGTTCTCTTTCAGCCAGGCGAAAGCTGACCGGGGTGGTTGACCGGTGAGTTCAAAAACCGTGGATGTCGTTTCCGCCTGGACTGATAGCTTGAATAGGCGATCAAGCCCAAGCTGAAGGTCAGCGATCATCTCGCTCAGCCCTGCTTCCAACAGCACTTTGCGGTGCTCCTCAGGCGTGCGATGGTCGTATGAAATCTGTGCGCCGAGCAGACGGGATAGTTCGGCGGCGACTTCAGGCATGCTGACTGATGCTGGACCAGTAAGATGATAGGCCCGCTGCGCCTGAAGATTTTCTTGATTGAGAAGTACTGCGAGCGCGACGTCCGCGACGTCCCGGGTGTCGATGAGGTTGACCCGCCCCTCGCCCGCGGCGCCGCCCCACGTCCCTTGAGCCACAAAAGCCGCTCTGCGCTTCAATATATCAACGAAGGTCGACGGGCGAAGTAGCGTGTACCCAACATCGCGTGTGGCGAGATGGGCCTCGATCTTTGCGTGCCAGTCAAAGGGATGAAGTCTTACAGGCGGCCCCATGACCGAGACCTTCACAATGTGCGCGACTCCGGCAGCCACCGCCGCATCAATCACGGCGATCTCGTTCTCTACCTGTCGTGCACTCGTTCCGTGCGCGACAAAGAGTTGATCGGCTCCTTCGACAGCTGTCGATAGAGTGGATGGTTTTTCGAAGTCGACAACCATCGGTGCGATACCGTGGGGCAGTCGGTCCGTTGAGGGATCACGTGACAGCGCAACGATTTCTACGTCTTCTTTGACGAGCTTCGAGAGTAACGCAGAACCGATCTGGCCTGTAGCGCCAGCCACTGCGATGCGGAGTGAGCGTTTAGTGAGTGTGTCAGACATGATCTACCTTTTGAAGCTCTTTGACGGCGGCAACTGGGGTCGCCGAACAGACAGGATTAGTATGCTCGATCCTTCGACGCGGGATGGAGATCGATAGAATCGCAGTTTCAGTGGGCGGCTGGAGATGGTGGGTTCATAGCCAGTTGATCGCCGAATGAACAAGCAGCAGAACTCACTCCATTCGTCCGGATGCGGGCGGGTCACTTGCCGGGAAGGACTCCATCAGGGCCTCTTCAACAAATTCTTCGGAATTCGAGTGGAGGAATGTTTGTTTTTCGAGGCCCAAATCTTCGAACTCTGGAAGCGTTTCGGCTCCATCCCGCAGATCTTCCGAAGCTTTAACGGGTGTTTTGATCATCGCCAGTTCTCCTTTCGGGGCAGATCTGGTCATGCGGCTCTCCTCCGGTATTGGACGATTCAACCCTCCACAAGCCTCATCGCTGAAACTCTCAAGCCTCATGAAGCGAGCTGCGTGATAGGCGCGAGGCAGCCGTCCGCAAGCACCGAATTTTACAATAAACTCGCTAGGTGCTGCCGTAGACCACCTCAACACGTTCGATGGAGGATCGGTTGAAAGCTGCAATCGAAAAAATCGCCGGCATAGTCCCGGCTCAGGGTGAGGTCCCAATTTTCCACGAGGGTGACGACGTTGCGATCGCAACCCGTTCGCCCATCGGGCACTACAGGATGCCTACCTATCTCCGTGGCAAGCACGGAAAGATCGAGGCCATTATGCCTGAAATGGCCGTCGACAACGAGGAAGAGGGATACGGCCGCAATGCGGGCTCCAAGGGCCATTATTACCGCGTCGCCATCCCGATGACCGAGATTTGGCCGGATTACGTCGGTTCGCCGAACGACGGCCTTCGAATTGAGATCTTCGAAAACTGGCTGGAGAAACTTTCCGATGTCTGATCAGCACGACCACGATCATGACCACCACCATGATCATAATCATACACCCATTACTGCCGACGAAAAGCCGGATTATTTCGATCTTATGGAGACTTCGGTTCGGGAGCTGCTAATCGAGCGGAAGCTTTTCGGAGCCGACGAAATCCGTCGTCAAATCGAAGTACTTGACTCGCGCACACCCGCTCTTGGGGCAAAAGTCGTCGCAAGGGCTTGGACGGATTCCCAGTTCAAATCTCGTCTTCTCGCAAATGGGCGCACCGGATGTGAGGAACTGGGCATCACCTTCTATGACGACACTCAATTGATCGTCCTAGAAAACACTCCTGACGTACACAATCTGATCGTTTGTACGCTCTGCTCATGTTATCCGCGCCCGGTTCTCGGTCTTCCGCCCGACTGGTACAAACTCAAGCCCTATCGCGCCCGCGCTGTCTACGAGCCACGCGTCGTTTTGGAGGAGTTCGGCACGTCGATACCTGACGATGTCGAGATCCGCGTCAGCGATTCCACGGCAATCGTCCGCTACCTGGTCTTGCCGATGCGACCCGCCGGAACCGAACATCTCACCGAAGCGCAACTGGCCGAGTTGGTTACCCGTGATGCCATGATTGGCGTCATCCAAGTCGATTACAAAAGAGAGGCAGCGTGATGGGTTCCGAAACTCTGGTAAGAAAACTTCCAAACGACATCGGTGGCGACGAAGCCGGTAAGATCGAACGCGTCGAGCACGAGCTGCTGCCTTGGGAAAAGCGATGCCACGCATTGGCCGACGTGCTCGACTTCCATAAGATCGTCAACACTGAAGAGAAACGACGGGGCGTAGAGGCTCTCGGAGCTGAGATGATCGGAAAGCTGTCGTATTACGAACGCTGGATCGTCGCCTTTGCCAATATCCTCTTCCAAAAGGGCATTTTGACGCCTGAAGAACTGGCGACAAAGATGTTGGAGGTCGAAAGAAGGTTTTCCGATGTCCCAAGTGCGCAACATAGCTAGATCAGGCGAACAGGGCTTGGTTCCCAGTTTCTTCGAGCACAACCCTCAATTGCCAGTCTTCAGGCGCGCGTTTGTCGAGGCGGTGGGTACGGCCTTCCTTGTCGTTGCGATGGTGGGATCTGGTATAGCTGCATCCAAGCACGTGCCAGCCGAGTCACTGGCTGCGTCTCTGCTCGTCGCAGTCTCGATAGCAGGAGCACTCGTCGGCCTAATAGTTGCCCTCGGGAAAGTGTCCGGTGGCCATTTCAACCCGCTGATCACCCTTGCCCAATGGCTCAACGGTGAGCGCGGGATCGCCTGTACGGTTGCTTATATCGTCGGGCAGACGATCGGCGGCACTCTCGGCGCTCTGCTTGCTGCTGCGATGTTCGGCTGTTTGCTCCGCACTGACTTGATCGCTGCTCCCTCGATTGGGGACCTCCTAAGTGAAATCGTAGCCGCAGCCGGATTGATGACAATCGTACTGGGTTGCGCTCGCAGCACGAAATGGGACACTGGACCGTTCGCCGTGGGTGCTTGGTTGGTGGCGGCTATTATCGCCACCCCCTCTACCTCATATGCAAACCCGGCGGTCACCCTTGCAGCGATCTTCGCGCCAGGCCTTGCGGGCCTTTCTCCAATGACTGCCGCTGCTTTCATTCTGGCACAGATCGTCGGAATGTTCATCGCTATGGCCATCAACAAGATAGCATTCGCCGCCGATACGCCCGTCACGGGTTAGGTGACGAACTACCGATCGAGCGCCATCAGCATTTGGTCCTCGATTGAAGCGCCTGAGTATCGCAGGCACATCCCTGCGGCAGACCGTGAATTCCATCATTCCCACAACAAGCACCAACCGCTTTGGAGAAAGCCATGCATATCGAACCAGGAATAGTAGACGGTTCCAAGATCGTACTCAGCTACGCAACAGCTGGAGCATCCGGTCTATTTACACTCAAGCTGGCAGGGGAAGAAATCAGCAGGCGCGGTGTTCTGTCTCTCGTCGCAAGAAGCATTGTCACGACTGCGTTGGTTTTCTGCTTCTTCGAGGTATTGCCACACTACCCCGTCGGCGTGTCAGAGGTACATCTCATCCTCGGATCCACCCTGTTTCTGCTTTTTGGCATGGCACCCGCGGCGATCGGACTCGCACTTGGTCTTCTCGCCCAAGGAATGTTCTTCGCGCCGTATGATCTGCCGCAATACGGCATGAATGTAACCACGCTTCTCGTACCACTCTTCGCTCTCCGGCTTGTTGCTACGCAAGCGATTGCGCCCGGAATGAGGTATGTCGACCTCTCTTACCGTCAGGCGCTGACCCTATCTGTTGCTTATCAGGCGGGAATCGTCACATGGGTAGCATTCTGGGCACTGTACGGCCACGGGATGGGCGCAGATAACCTCGCGTCCATCGGGACTTTCGGGCTCGCGTACATGTTGGTCGTAGCGATTGAACCCCTGGCAGATCTAGTCGTCCTCGCTGTAGCGAAGTCGAGCGCCAATGTCTCTCGGAGTTCGCTCTTCGAGCCTCGGCTGCTTGGACAGGATTGAACAACGACCAAATGTCGGGTGCTAGACATTGAGACGATACCCGGCGACACGGGTATAGGGTTAGTCTAGCGCCCTTTCCAATGTCATGAGGGCGCGGCCGTTTCGCGCCTCAATGCGGTTTCCGTCGCTCGTTCGTCTTTGGCAGAAGCTAGAAATCCATCCGAGCGAGAGAGACCTTGCGATTTGGCACTCGTCGACGCGATGCGATCGAGATGATGTTCATAATACCAAGGAGTTACCGGACGAGACTTATATAGAATATCGCACCTCCGGACGGTTCCATATCCTAGCCTCAATGACGACCCCGATCCCATTGGTAATCAAAGTGAGGAACCACGCATGTACAAAAAAAGCCAGCAGAGCCGACGCTACCTTACTCCTGCTCTTTTGGCAGCGATCGTGCTGACCGTGCCGATCAGGACCGCCTCGGCCACGTGGTTCCCGGACCTGATTTTTCCCAAGGTCGACGCCGTGCCAGACACAAAGGCCGACAGGATTGTCACAGGCACTATCCCACGGGGCGAAAGCCATACCGAACGCGATCGTTCGCCAAACGAAACCCGAAAGGGACCGTCGCGCGGCAATTCAGGGAACTCGAAGGAAGTCAAACCATGAGGTCATATTCACCGTATCAACGACGCATTAACGCTGTTGCCCGGGTCAGGGCCTTGCCCAGCTTCCACATCATCGTCAGCCTGTATTGCTTCAGCATGGGTGTACTGGCACTCGTGCTTGCTCTGAACCGAATCTGACGGGAAGCAGTTACCGCGGCACATTGGAATGGTCTGGCAGACTTCAAACATCATTTCTGCCAGGAGGGCCGCCCAAGGTAACATGGGCGGCCAGCGTGCGGGAGCTAGGAAGTACAGAATGTCCCGGCGGACGCCGCTCGAGGGATGACCCGGAGCGCAGTCAAATGATGGAGAAAACGATGGCTGTTAAAGGCGAACTTCTGATTGGGGAGGCGAGCTTCATCGGGAAAGGCAAAGCCTTTTTCGCAGTCGAGCAAACGACAGGCAACAGGCTCGGAGCAGCCTTTCATGGCGCGACCCCTGACGATGTCGAAAGGGCGGTGGCTTTGTCCTGGGAAGCCTTTCAGGCGTATCGCGAAACGCCCCTACATGAACGCGCGCTCTTCTTGGAGCGCATCGCCTTGAACATTCTGGCCCTCGGCGACGAGCTTGTGGACAGGGCAAGCGCCGAGACCGGGCTTCCCAAGAGCCGGATCGAGGGCGAGCGTGCGCGAACAGTCGGTCAGTTGCGGCTTTTCGCTAGCGAAGTTCGCGAAGGCCGCTTCCAGGAGTTGCGTCTCGATCCCGCTGACCCAAGTAGGATCCCCTTTCCCAAGCCGGACCTCAAGCTACGCAACATCGCTCTGGGGCCTGTCGCTGTGTTCGGATCTTCGAACTTTCCGCTAGCGTTCTCGGTGGCAGGAGGAGACACCGCGTCCGCTCTTGCTGCAGGCTGCCCGGTCATCGTTAAAGCGCATTCAGCACACCCAGGGACGTCGGAACTTGTCGGAAGGGCGATTCAGAGAGCCGTCGCCGACTCCGGCTTCGCTCCGGGTGTCTTCAGTTTGCTATTCGACGCCGGGCTCGAAGTGGGACAAGCCCTCGTCGCGGACGACCGAATTCGCGCTGTTGGCTTCACTGGCTCCCGGCGCGGAGGCCTGGCGTTGGCGGGTATCGCCTCAAAACGAAAACAGCCGATCCCTGTCTACGCCGAAATGAGCAGCATCAATCCGGTCATTATCTTTCCGTCCGCTCTCGAAAGTCGTGGGGACGAAATAGCAAAGGATTTCATCGGGTCGCTGACACTTGGGGCTGGCCAATTCTGCACAAACCCCGGATTGATTCTCATCGTCGAGGGACGCGGCGTCGATAAGTTCGTGTCCGCAGCCGCATCGTATATCGCGGAGGCTGCAGCCCAGACAATGTTGACAGCGGGCATCTGTGACGCCTTCAAAGGCCAGACCGCCAAGATGGAAGCCAAATCGACCGTTACTGTCGCTGGACGCGGATTCGCTGGGACCACGTTAGAGGGCCAGGCTGTCCTTTTCTCGACGACCGGGTCTGCGGTGCTGGAGGATCCGGAGCTGCAGGAAGAGATCTTTGGGGCAGCGAGCCTTGTAGTCAGGTGTGCTCACCAAGCGGAACTCGAACAAGTCCTCGCTTCACTCGAGGGTCAACTGACCGTAGCTCTCCAAATGAACGAGGCTGACACTGAGTTGGCACAGGGACTTCTACCTTCACTCGAGTTGCTGGCAGGGCGAATTCTAGTAAACAATTTCGCGACTGGGGTGGAGGTCTCTCCTGCGATGGTTCACGGCGGTCCCTTCCCCGCAACCTCTGACGGCAGATCGACCTCTGTGGGAACTCTGGCAATCTACCGTTTTCTGCGGCCAGTTTGCTATCAGGATTTTCCTGCGGCACTAACGCCTTCGGCCTTCCGGCTAGACAGAGGCGGCTCGGAATGAGAGCTAAGATCCTTTGGCACCTCATTCGACATCGAGAGTGGGGGTACGACACTATCCGGTCTAGCATTCCGCAATCACGAATCCGCTCGACCAACTCTTCACTAGGAAGAAATTCTTTGTTCAATTTCGCCTGGGCGGTACACCCCAATGAATGTTTTCGATCTCTTTGACAAAGGTCAGCGGCCCAAAGCCCCGCCCGTTCGCGGAGCGACAGACGTACATCGTTTGGCAGGAGGAAAGCTGGCGATGATCCACGAGATGCACATCGCTGCGCTCGAGGAGACAAAAAGCATGATGGACCGCGTCCAGAGCGGTGAAGACTCAACAGGTTCCCTCGCCCAGCAGGTGACCTCGTTGGAGCTGCTGGAAAACTATCGTAGGTTTGGAAATCTCTGCGGTCGGGAGTGCCAGTTCCTCGATTTTCACCATACATCGGAGGACAACGAAATCTTTCCCACGATCGCTGAGAAAGGTGGCGAGGGATTGAAACGTGTCATCGCGCGTCTGTCGGAAGAACATGCTGCCGTTCATCAGCTACTGAAAACGCTGGCGATGAACGTTGTCGTTTTACACGCCGACCCCGGTCCAGAGAATTTTGCAAGGACACGGGAAACGTTCGAGGTTCTCTACGAGGCTATCCTATCGCACTTTGGCTACGAGCAAGCCGAGCTCGCGGAAGCTATTGACTACTATGGCCTCCTTTAGGTCCTGCCTGAAGGACCGCGATATTCTTTCGGGTTGCCAGATACAATCGGTTTGACGCTTGATCTTGATCGCCGCGACATGGATCGCGTTTCCATCAAGCCCTGATTGGCGACGCCGTTTGCTGAGGTTCGCGTACGAAGTAACCGGGACGCGTCGCATCCGCACCAGTACCAAGTTGGCACTTACAATAACGCGAACTAGCTTTTGCCCCGATCAGTGTGCACCGGATGTTACAATAACATAGCGACGGTAATTGCTAAGAAGTCCTAGACGCGCGCCAGAGATGAACCCGGTCGCGAGTAAACCATCGTTGGAGGTCTTCATGAAAAATACGATTGCACCAAAACTTTCTCGCCGCGGCTTCTGCCTTTGCTGCATCGGTGTCGCGTCGATCGGCCTGGCTGGCGGCTGGCTCTCTCCACGCGAAGCTTACGCGGAAGCACATCAGCTTGTCGGAATGATTCGAGGTGCGGCCGCCAAGGCCGATATTGCCACGCACAAGCTGCGTGGTGGCGTCTACATTCTCGAAGGCTCTGGTGGCAACATCGCAGTTTTCGTTGGCAAAGACGGGAAAGTAATGATCGACGCCGGAATTACCGCAACGCGTCCGAAGATCGTACAGGCGCTCAACTCGCTAGGTTCGCAACCAGTAACTGACCTCATCAACACCCACTGGCACTTCGACCATGCCGATGGAAACGAGTGGGTACATGCTCAGGGCGCCACCATCATGGCACACGAGAATACCAAAAAGCGGTTGATGGAAACCCAGAGGGTGGCAGACTGGGATTTTACGTTCCCCCCTTCCCCGGCGGGTGCAATTCCCACCAAGGTTTTTTCTTCTGACAACGAGGTCGTGCTGCAGGGCTGCAAGCTTCACTTGGTCTGCTACGAGGCAGCTCACACCGACAGCGACGTCGGCGTCCACTTCGTTGATCAGAATATCCTGCACACTGGTGACACTTACTGGAACGGGATCTATCCCTTTATCGACTACTCGACGGGCGGAAGCATCGACGGGAAGATCGCCGCCTGCAAGAAGAGCCTGGAAATCGCTGACGATAAGACAATTGTTATCCCGGGGCATGGCAACCCCGTGAGCAATAAGGCCGAACTCAAGGCGTTCCACGACATGCTCGTCGCTGTTCGGGAAACCGTATCGAAGCTGAAGAACCAAGGGATGTCGGTCGGCGAGGTCGTTGCTGCAAAGCCGACCGCGAAGTTCGACAAGAAGTGGGGCCAGTTCGTTATTACTCCCGGCCTGTTTACCGAACTCGTCTACGAAGGTGTCTGAGTATCTCCGCCTAAAGGTCGAAGGATGGAGCCAAGATTGCCGGATTGACGCAGCCAAAACACCCTCAATTCTCGGGTTGAGGAAAGTAAGCCGCTTCCCATATGCGAGGCCGCTAGCCGACAAACGCGACTGCTCAACACTCTGAGAGCCCTTTCGCGGGTAGCGGCTGGCAGCGATCCGGTACGCTGAATGATGTTTCGGAACGGGCTCCCACGTCAGTGGAATTGCCGCGTTCTGGCAATCATATCTAAGTAGCCCTGTAACTTGTCGACTGACCACCCAGATAACTTGAAGGCAGAATATGATCTCTCACTCGAGCGCGACGGAGAGGTTTCCGACGCGTTCGCTTCCCGCCACCTTGCCTATTCGAACTCGCGACCTGGGCGCCAGCCTCGTGTGAAACCCTTTCTCATGCAGGCTTTCGCGATCTCCAGCTGTTCCTGAAGCTTCGCCCGATCCTCAAGCAGAGCTGCGATCGTCGCACGGGGATGACCCGCGGTTCTCAGGATCGGGGCGTTCCTCGCCCTGACAGCACAGGCGCGACAAGCGCCCTTCACGAAAAACTGCGCAATTCGGTAGCAAGTGCCACCAAGGTCCAATGCAACTTGAGGGCTGCTTTGTGCTCTCATCCTCGCTGTCCCTCAAAGGCGTCGAAGGCGCGTTCGTCATGTTGCCGCCTGTCTGGGCGCCGTCACCAGAGGGCGTGATTGCAAACTATGTTGAGGCGCTCACCAAGGCAGCGCCGCCGCGAGAAGTGGCACTTTCGTCTATGGGCGCGAACAAAACCAGCGGGCACGGGGTCATCGAGGCCTTGTCGCTTCTGGAGCAAGGTTTTCGCGACCTGGTATCGCCGGTCGCATTTGTGCGTGCAGGCGGATTCTTCGAAAATTTTCTTTTTCGGCTTGCAGGTCGCGCAGGGCGTAACGCTACCGGCCTTCTACAATCCGACAAACCGGAAATCGACCATGGTCGCGACTAACGACATCGGCGCGGAGGTCGCAACCCTTTTGACCGGGCCAGCATGGTCAGGGCGGCGCATCGTCGAGATGGGCTCGATGGTCAGCGCGGATGAAGTCGCCGAGCAATTGGGCAAAGTCCTGAATCTCGACGTGAAGGCCTTTGCAACCCCGCGTGCAGGACGGGCGGAAGCGTTGGAGCAATTCGGCATCCCGAAGGGCCACAGCGGACCTGCCGAAGAAATGTACGAGGCCGTGAATGCGGGATGGATGGACCTCGGCGTCGAGGGTAGGAACACGTAGCGGGGACTACGTCTGCACGCGATGTCTTCGAGGCTGCACAGACCGCCGCCAAGGCGTAAGCCCCGGAAGGATCGGGTATAAAGAAAACTACCTGCTTCCGCGTCGGACACATCGCGCGAGCCACCGCCGCTGTACCGATAGTGATGAACCAGTGGGATGTGCTCGACTTTGTTCCAATGCACGAAAGAGTTCGCCGTAAGCGATGTCCGTCTCACACCTGGGCAGGATAGATGCCTTGATTTCGTAACCTATTTTGTGAATCGCCCGCTCTGATTGAGCGTTGCGATCCCACAGATGAGCGTTGGTTCCAGCCGCAAACCGCAGGCTTCGACCATTCTTTGTGACGCAACATTACTTGCCGAGACGAGTTCGTAAATGTGACTAGCTTTGAGGTCTCGGAACACACGACTAATAATCAAGGCGTTGATCAGCTTGCCAAGTTCCTTGCCACGATGCGATTCCAACACTGCAACGAGACCGCCCCAAGCACAACTATGATATGGGCTGTAGACGTTATGCGGCATATATCCATGTGCGCAAGCGGCCACGTTGCCTTCGGTGTCGCCCATCACAACGGTTGTGGCGCTGCCGATTGCTCCAGTCAACATTGATCCGGAAAAGGGCACCAGACCAGCACCTGCCATCATCGCTTGAAGCCGCTGCACCTCATCGCTTTCCGGATCAGTTGGGGTCGGCCATAAAGAATATTCCGAAGGCAGCGACCGCCGCGCGAATTTCTCGGAAGCTGCGAGTGCCGTATCGCGGTCCGCGAGGAAGACATCCCAAGTATCGAGCCTGCATCCTCGGCTCGAAAGTTCAGACCTGATCTCTTCGATATGGGTCGCATTAATGAGCCGGAACCCGCAAACGCCGTCCCGTTCGATAATCTCGCCGATGCGATCCCATCCGAATTTCTCTGGATCATCACATCCCATCATACGACCGGCCTGATGCGCCGGGTGTAGCCGCGATGAATTCGGCCTCCAACTCCACCCGAGCCTGCAGGCGTTGTTGCATATTCGTTCCAAAATAACGCGCCATTCCGCCCTCCAGCAGCGAGCTACCATCGCTTAGAAGCTCGTCCGACCATAACAAAATAGACTCGGCTCGTCACGTTGGGGCGGCGGGTGGTCATTTGTCAGAAGTGCAGCCGCGCAACCCCGTAATTCCAAGGAAGCAGTTCAATGACCTGGCCTTGTTTGTGGCCTTTGACGATGGCGGTAAGGGTAGCGGTCAGATAAGCCTGCGGAGTGTCGGCATGCGGTGCCCGTGCGGATGCGGAGACAGGATCGAACTGATAATCCTGAAGGAGGCTCGGCCACGCTGGGATGTCAGCGTGAACAAGGCCAGAGAGCCGTCGCTCCGCCCATCAGTCTGGCGAAAGTCGGGGTGCACGTCTCACTTCTGGGTTCGCGAGGGGCGAATCCTTTGGTGCGAATAGGCTCGTCACGAGCCAGAACAATAACCCGGTTCAGCCGGAGAACTGTCGGAAGCTACAACCCCGCCATGCGGTTGTGGTCTCCTTGGTATCAGATGACAGCGGCGGCGCCTACTTCGGATAGCCTCCCAGATGTCGCACTTTTCCGAGGGGACCGTCCGTGGGTGTGATCGTTTTAGGTAAGTCGCGTGGGATTCCTTCGGCTTGCGCTGGGAAAGAGAACGCATTTTTGAAAGCATCAACAAGGGCCTTCCGAAAGCTGGCGGGTATGCGGACGGCACCTACTCCTACAATTGCTACCATATACCGGTGAAGCTCGACGCAGTCCTTTTCCAGCGTGAGAGGCTCGAATCCTGGAACTGGGATGGTATCGCGTTGAACAAGGAATCGATGCACAAGGTTGGCGACCAGCAAACGATCCAGTTCCGCACGTTCGAGCAGCTCAGGGGGGATTATGACGTTGTCTTCAATGACGACGGCTCAGGCGAAGCTGCGGATCTCGTTTGCCTCAAGGACGTCGACGACACCACGATCCGGCTGTGCCTCGTCCACTGCAAGGGTCCACATGAGGGACGGGTTTCGCAGAAAATTCGCAAGTTTGGACATTCGCAATTTCTATGTCGTTTGCGGCCAAGCACAGAAGAGCATCACCGCAAAGCACGCCGGACTTACAACGCTCTACCAGGATCTAAAGCGGCGCAACGAACTTTGGGGACGCGAGGGCTACAATCGATTCCTCAAGGGCGGCATAAAGGACCTCTCATATTTCAAAGAGAAGTCGCGCCGGGCGAAACTCGAGTTCGAGATGGTTCTTGTGCAGCCCGGAGGCTCTGTTGCTTCGATCACAGACGACGCTTTCCGTCTCCTTGCCACGACCCAACTCTACCTGCTGAGACCACACAGGCGAAGTTCCGCATCATCCTCTCTCCTTGATTTCGGAACAGCCACGCACGAGTATCGAAGCATGTCCCCAATCCTTGGTCTCGAAGATCTCAACAAGAGGTGCGCTCTTTGGCGTTGGCGCGAAAATACTCGATGAGGGCTCCATCTGTAACGGCAAGTTCGCGCTTCGAAAGGTCATCAAGCAGGCAAAGCAAGCGGTGATATCGGGGCCATCCCAAGAAAGGCGGTGGCGGCACCATCGCTGGTGCCTGAGATCGACAGTCGTTCACCAGAGCAGCTAGTGAGCGAGGCAGTTTAAAGCATGTTCCGTTTCATCAAGAAGGCCAGCTTTCGGTTCGATGAGGTCGAAGAAATATCAGCGGAATTTCAAGAGCAGATAGTAGCCTGTGTTTTGAGGTTGCGTCCTGTCGACGATGTCGAGGCCGATGAGGTTTCCGACTTCTTCGAACATCTCCAACGGCGGGATCTCTGGATAGCATGCGACTGCCAGGGAGATCCCGAAGCAGGCCCGGACGGCATAAGTCCGAGAGGAGATGCTCCTGTGCTACACGTAGTCGATGGAAAGACACTTCGGCGGCAAGCTGCAAGAGGCGGCCACCACCCCGAGAACTGCGACTTTGAGAAGCGCCGCGGGACGAAGGCCGCCAAGAAAGACAAGGATGACTTGCTAATAATCGAGGCGGCTCGTGAACCACGCGACCCGCCGGAGTCCTATCGAATCTATCGGAGATTTACGCAGAGAGGTGAGCGGTTCCAGCACGCTGGCGGAACTGCAGAGCGGAGACGTCGATTTTCCACCCACGCTCATCTCCTATTCACTCTCCTGGAGAGGGCGGATATCAATCGGTGGCGCTGGAAAGAGGACCGTGCGAAGCGGACGGCTCAATATGAGCGCATCCGGGAGCAGGCCAGCGCGCTGCCGATATCGCGCGAAATCTCGGTTGGCGATGTGATCGTTTCCTATCCGTCAATGGTCCTGCCTGAAACCACGAGTGCGGGGCAGCTTTCATTTGTTGACCGAATACGAAACCACTCCCCTATCTGGCCGCACGAAGGCCGACCTCTCATGGGTTCCTGTGTGGTGTAGCAAAATCCATCGTCGAGGAAACACTGACCTTCCACGACAATTCTGCCTCACACCTACTAACGCGGCCGAAGATCTTCGCCGAAGACGAGCTGGAAGCCCATGGGAGCTACATCTGTCTCGTGAGCCATGCTCAAGACAGTGAAACGACGGACGACTATCCTGCATTCGGCGCCTTCGTCCAGCCATCCTATTCCGAAAATTGCTGCCCCATGGACAGCAGCTACGAGAAGCGTACGCTGGACATTCTTCGAGATGCGCAGGCTGCTGCTGCTGTGGATGGACCAGCATTCGATATCGTAAAGCCGCTCGTGGATATGACCATAATCTTCAATGGCTTTGTCGAGCGCTGCAGACCTGATTTCGTTCTTGAGATCACGCCCGAGGGCAAAGATCCATACCTCCTACCCATCGAAACGATGGGCCGTGGGGACGCCGATTACTACACAAGCAAAGACGTCACCATCCACGCATGCGCGCTTTGAAAGGAGACATGGCCCTGGTCACCCATGACTGCAAACTGAGATCCAAGGGGGCCGTTGCCCGCGCGGACAAAGACTTCAAGGTCGCGTTGGATAGGGAACTCAGCAGGTTTCGCTGAGAAGGTCTAGGAACTCTTCAGCCTTAGACTACGAAACCGGATCTCTGATGGCAAAATGCTCTTCCAATTCGGCAATAACGGCGGCAGGAATTTTGGCCATCCCCAGATGAATATGATCGTAACTGAAGTACGAGCTGTCGGCGAACATCGAAAGCATCTCTGGAATAAGATCATTCAACTCATCTTCTAGCGCGTCCGGATCGATCGCGGTGCCGACAATGTAGTCGGTTGGGACCGCCATCACACCGTACAGAACCAGCCTTGCGTGGATGAGGTGATCTCCGTTCAGATGGATTCGCGCATGAAGCTCCGCGTGCCGCCAACTTGGGGGCTTCCAAGTTACTCCGGCCCTAACACGTCGCTCGACTATCAGCGATTGTCGGGCAGCCATTATTTTCTCATCATTCATCGCGTTGATCTCCCACATGTCGAATGTCGGTCGGCCACGCGCAAGTTACAACGGCGATGCTCTTCGCGGGTCACGCTTGCCTCGTCGAGGCTTCCTCTTTTCGGAAGTGCCGGTAGCATGAGCCAAGATAGTTCGGACTTCATCTCCCGGCATTACTTCGCGGTCTTCCAGGTTCAACACCAACCTCTCGATCCCGGTTCGGTTGCGAGCAACAATCTCGCAAGCCCTAGCAAGCTGTTCAGACAGCACCCGTTCAACTTGGTAACGCACGTCCGGATCGTTCTCCCTGAGCCTTTGCAGGAGTTCCGGCGTGGGTGCGTGCGTGTACGCCAGGGTGTCACCCATCCCGAAGGCCGCAACGATGAGTGTCGCCAGATCGGTCGCGATCTGAAGGTCGGAGCCGACGAAACCACCAGCTCCATCAAAGTGCTC
The DNA here is from genome assembly GCF_019511525.1 of Rhizobium cauense. Classification (GTDB taxonomy): domain Bacteria; phylum Pseudomonadota; class Alphaproteobacteria; order Rhizobiales; family Rhizobiaceae; genus Rhizobium; species Rhizobium cauense. The sequence continues at coordinate 39,318 of NZ_JAEUAT010000031.1, forward strand.
GCCAAAGAACGTTCTCTCCGCAGCAATTCCACCAAGTAGCATGGTGATCTTGTCGAGGTAGGACTGTCGATTGCGGAACGAGGGAGATGGAATATTCCACTGCACATAACCTTGCATCGACTGCCCAGCCACTTTTTGTTTGGCTACGGCGACGAGGTTGATATCGGCGACCGCCAACTCGAGGCCGACAATAGCGTGCCCGGATTCATGAACGCATGCTGTCCGGCGTTCCTCGCTTTCAAGCGGCTTGACGGGTGGAACCCGCGCAAGAATATCTGCTGCCATGACAGGTCTTCGCTGGCGTCGGGCAAATCGCATTGCGTCGACAACATACTGCTTGAGGTCGGCCCCGGAACGACCGACCGTTGCTCTCGCGATGCTTAGGAGATCGTCGTCTTCGATCTTGATGCCGCCCAGATGCAGCCCGACAATTTGTGCTCTGGTGTCGAGATCCGGAAGCTCGAGAGCGTAGTGTCGGTCTAGTCGACCCGGCCTCCTGAGAGCCGCGTCGACCTTCTCCGGATAGTTCGTCGCTCCGATAACGACCACCCCGCGCCTTCCCTCGGCCCCGTCAAGAAGTTCAAGCATCGCATTGACGACCTCCGTGTTATAGTCGGCGTTGCTGCCTGTGAACGTGGCTCTGTCGCCGATGGAATCGATCTCATCAATAAGAAGGATGGTGGGGCCCTCGAACTCCGCGAGGCGGAAAGATGATCTCATCGCCTTGAGCATATCTCCGAGGTGGCCTTTACTCTGCCACTGCGCCGACGACGTCGCCGTGAAGTTGACACCGCAGGATCGGGCGAGCGCCGATGCAAACATAGTCTTTCCGGTGCCGGGAGGACCGCTCAGCAAGAGACCGGACGACACGTCTTCCCATCTGATCCGATCCTGGCGCCAGTCCGCGTGTTTTCGTCCGCTGTGTCGAGAACCGCCAATCCAGCCTGCGGCCCCAGCGACTTCAACGCTTCATCGAGCTTCGAACGCGACCGCGAGGCGATCGTGACGGCGGCACCGGCAGCGGTGGCCGCTTCTGCCACCGCCAAGCCGATTCCCGAGCTTCCGCCGACAACGAGAACGCGGCTATTTGCGAGAGATGTCATGATACTACCCTTCCTGTCTCAATTGGCTCCGAACGCGGCGATAATCCGCTTTCAAAGAAGTTTCTGAAGACGTTGCAGCTGCAAGGGCTCTGCAAGAAGCACTTCGAAACGAGCCGCCAGCGATTTGAACGGTGCCGCCTGGGCATGCGCCTCAAGAGCTGAACCATCTCGCCAGCTTTCCAGCATCACCGCTGAATTTGGGTCGTCGCGGTCGACGGTGAGATCGTAGAGCAGGCAGCCATCCTCCTTTCGCACATCAGGCACCATCGCCTTCAATGCATCGAAGAGCGCAGACCGCTGCTCCGGCTTTGCCTTTAACCTTGCAACGAGGTGAATAACCTCCGGCGCAATCTTATCCATTGTCCTGTCTCTTTAACGTAACCTTCGCCCGAAGATCGGGGCGGCAAGACGACTAATCGTCCGCCCTCGCCTCTTCACTTGGCCTCGAAACCTTCGAGCACGAGCTTGCCCTTGGTCTTTCCGCTTTCGATCGCGGCATGTGCTTTCTTCAAGTTCGCGGCGTTTATGGGAGACATCGTCTCCGTCACGGTTGTACGGATCTTCCCTTCGTCGATCAGCCGCGAAACCTCGTCGAGCAGCTTGCCCTGTTCGGCCATATCGGCTGTCTCGAAGATCGAGCGGGTGAACATCAGTTCCCAATGGATCGATACAGCCTTGCGCTTGAAGCCAAGCACATCGAGGCTTTCCGGGTCGTCGATCAACCCGAAGCGGCCCTGCGGCGCGATGAGTTCAATGATTTCCTTCAGGTGACGATGGGTCTCGGTCGTGGAGAAGACGAAGGCCGGGGCGCCAATACCGAGCGCGGCAACCTGTTCGGCAAGCGGCTTGGAATGGTCGATGACGTGGTGAGCACCGAGGCTCTTCACCCATTCCTGCGTTTCCGGACGCGACGCTGTGGCGATGACCGTTACATTGGTAAGCGCTCGTACGAGCTGGATTGCGATCGAGCCGACGCCACCCGCACCGCCAATAATAACGATGGCATTTGCCGCACCTGGCACGGGCTTGCGAATATCCAGCCGGTCGAACAGCATTTCCCAGGCGGTGATGGCCGTCAGCGGCAGAGCTGCAGCTTCGGCGTTAGACAGTGTCTTTGGCTTAGCCCCAACGATACGCTCATCCACGAGATGAAACTGGCTGTTCGCGCCGGGTCGGATCAGGGAGCCAGCGTAAAACACCTCGTCCCCGACCTTGAAGCCTTCCACGTCAGGCCCGGCTTCGACCACCTTGCCGACGGCATCCCAGCCGAGAACCTTCCATTGACCCGCTTCCGGATTAGCGTTTTTGCGAACTTTCGTATCGACCGGATTGACCGAAATCGCCTCGACTTCGACGAGAATGTCGCGGCCCGCCGGTGTCGGACGGGGAAGTTCGATGTCCTGCAAGGCGTCGTCCCGTTCAATCGCGCCTGCCGCCTTGTAACCGATTGCTTTCATGGTTTTGCTCCTTTGATGAAAGAGGGATTGCTGATTGATATGGATCCAAAATGGTCTATATTCGTAGCAGCGCAATACGCACAAATAACGCACGTAGTATCAAAAAGGATACTGTCATGGCAAAAGCGAGACACTCCCGTTTCGATTGTTCTCCCGGCTGCTCGGTCGAGGCGGCCATCGGCCTCATCGATGGAAAATGGAAGTCGGTGGTCCTTTTCCACCTCCTGTCCGGCACGTTGAGGTTCAACGAGCTCCGCAAGCATATCGTCAATGTCACGCCGCGCATGCTGACTAACCAGTTGCGTGAGCTTGAGGACGACGGCCTGATCGAGCGGAAGGTTTATGCGCAGGTCCCGCCGAAAGTCGAATACAGCCTTTCGGAACTTGGTCGCAGCATGGAGCCGATCCTGCTTGCGCTTAAATATTGGGGCGATGCCAACATAAGCCTTTATGGCAAACCACGGGGTCTTGATCCACGAGAGGCGAAAGTTGCGGAGCGTGGCGAAGCCCACGCCTGAGAAATCTATGGTCTAGCTTGTCCGTCAATTACGGACCTAATGCGGAAGTTGGCATGCGACGCGTTGGTTTCATCATGGAAGATGGCTTCCAGGTCATGGGTATGGCCGCTCTGACCGCCTTCGAATTCGCCAATGACGCACTTGGCGAGGAGATGTACCGCCTGACCGTCATGTCCGAAAAGGGTGGCACAATCCGCTCGTCAGTCGGCATTCGTATCGAGACCGAACCGCTCGGCGATTTTCCCGATACATTGATGGTGGTCGGAGAACTCGTTCCGAAACCTGCCTCCGCGAGACTGCTTGCCTATATCCGCGATGCCGCGCGCCAGTCGCGTCGCGTCGCCGGTGTCTGTACCGGGGCCTTCCTTTTGGCCGAAGCCGGCTTGCTGGACGGTCGCACCGCGACCACACACTGGGCCCATGCCCGGACGTTGAGGGAGCGTTATCCGGCAGTCGCAGTCGACGAAGACAGGATATTCGCCCATGACGATAATATCTGGACCTCTGCCGGAATGAGTGCGGCCATCGACTTGACGCTCGCCATGATCGAGGACGATCACGGTGCGGAACTTTCGCGCCTTATCGCCCGCAAGATGGTCGTCTACCACCGCCGGCCCGGCGGCCAATCACAGTTTTCTGCCTTGCTGGAACTTGAGCCCCGTTCGGATCGGGTTCGTCGGGCTCTCGTCTATGCCAAGGAGAACCTTCGCAATCCTCTGACCGTAGAAGAACTCGCTGAAGCCGCGAGCCTCAGCCCACGCCAGTTCAGCCGTCTGTTTCGTGACGAAACCGGGCAATCGCCGGCGAAGGCAGTTGAGCGCCTGCGATTGGAGGCAGCGAAGGCCATGCTGGAAGACGGTCGCCACCCGATCGATATTGTTGCAAGGGATACCGGCTTTGCCGACCGCGACCGAATGCGCCGCGCGTTCTTGCGCACTTTCGGCCAGCCGCCCCAAAGCCTTCGCCGCAGCTTGCGGCTGATCGAAGGTGATCGTGCCGAGGTCGCCGCCTGAAGTTTCTTCGAATTGCTCGATCCGATCACTCTGTAGACCCGGCCTGTCGACGCCGGTGGTCAAGGACGACCGATAGCACGAAGTTACAAGCTTGACACTCTCCTGCTGCGCATCATCGCGGCGCTTGAAGGAGATCAACCATGTCAGCAATTTCCACGCTTTCAGACAACGAAGTAACACCGCATGTGGCAGAGGTCTTTGCCTCGGCAAAGGCCACCATGGGGAAAGTCCCTAACCTCTACCGGGTCCTTGCCCATGCCCCGGCAGCCCTCGACGTCTATACCGGAAGCAAGTGATTTCCGCGCGACGGCGTCCTTTCCGCCGCGGCGCAGGAGCAAATCGCTATCGCTATCGCAGCCGCTAACGGCTGCGATTATTGCCTCGCCGCACATACTGGCGGAGCGCCCGCGGCTGGGGTCAGCGCCGAGGACCGGGCCAGTGCCCAAATGGGGCGAACGTCCGATCCGAAGATCCAGGCCATTCTCGAGCTCGCTCTGGCAATTAACGCGACCCACGGGCAGGGAGCGGCTGCAGCGCTTGAGGCAGCCAGAGCCTAACGGATGCGGAAATCCTGGAGACGATCGCTCACGTAGCCGTCAACATCCTCACCAACAGCGTCAACAACATCGTCGGCACGGTGCTTGATTTTCCGAAGGTCGAGCGCGTCGCCTAACACCGGTCCATCCCGATCATGCGGGGCTCATGTCCTAAAATGACGTTTAGTTGTCATTTGAGACAGCGAGGCCATGAGGCATGATCTTCCCATCGAAGCAAGGTTTCTACCGAAACCCAAATCCAAGGAGAGCGTTCATGCAACTTGAGCACAATACGATCTTCATCACGGGCGGCACATCCGGCATTGGCCGCGCCTTGGCGGAATCCTTTCATCGCCTTGGCAACAAGGTCATCATTGCCGGCCGCCGGAAGGCGCTACTCGATGAGGTGACCGCTGCCAATCCGGGCATGGAGGGCGTCGAACTCGACATCGCCGATCCTGCCGATATCGAGCGCGTCGCAGCCCGGCTGGTCCGCGACTATCCCTCGCTCAACGTCCTCGTCAACAATGCCGGCATCATGCCTTTCGACGACGCGGCCGGCAGGATCGATGACGCGCAATCGCAGCGGATCATCGACACCAATCTGCTCGGCCCGATCCGTCTGACTTCTGCGCTCATCGATCACCTTAAGGCTCAGCCGAAAGCGACGATCATCCACAACACGTCGGTCCTGGCCTATCTGCCGCTCGCATCCACCGCAGTCTATTCCGCTACCAAGGCGGCGCTGCATTCCTATGCTTTGTCGCAGCGTTTCCAGCTGCGCGGCACCAATGTCAGCGTACTGGAAATCGCACCGCCCTGGGTCGACACCGATCTGATCAGGAAGAGCGGCGATCCCCGCGCAATGCCGCTCGACATCTTCATCGACAAGACCATGAAGGGTCTCGGTACCGAGGCCGAGGAGATCTATGTCGAGGAGATCAAAGCGATCCGCGACAATCCCGGCAGCGGAGAGCACGCGCTCTTCAACGCCTTCAACGAATCTCTGGTCGCAAACCCGATCCCCGTCTGAGACGGCAGGCCGAGGCCCGGTTGCCGAGAAGGCGGCCGGGTATTCGGCTGGAGGTTACCATGCTGCAGAAACATGACCTAAAGTCCGCAATACCTGTCAGCGGCCCGGAAGTGCACCGATCCGAGCCATCCACGCTGCCCGCCTGGTTCCTGGCACTCGGAACCTTCGCAATCGGCACCGAGGGTTTCATGATCGCCCCCTTGCTCCCGACCATATCGGCCGATCTCGGCATGAGCCTTTCGGCGACTGCTATGCTGGTTGTCGTCTTTACCCTTGTACTAGCACTCAGTTCGCCGATCGCGACGGTCGTGACCGGTGGCATGCGTCGGCGGGACACGTTGCTACTTGCCATGACGCTCTTCACGGGCGGCAATCTGGTCGCGGCCTTTGCGCCAGGGTTCGCCACGCTGATATGTGCCCGCATCCTGATGGCGATCGCCTCCGGTCTTTATGCACCGAACGCCAATGCGCTCGCCGGAATGATCGTACCCGCAGAAAAACGCGGACGCGCGCTTGCTATCGTCAGCGGCGGTATGACGATCGCGATCGCACTTGGCCTACCGCTTGGCTCGATCATCGGCCACGCATTTGGTTGGCGCTCGACATTTCTAATGGTCGCCGCCATGGGGGCTGCCGCGATTATCGGCATCCTGGCAGGTGTCGGCCGCGACGCCGGTGCTCACATGACTATCGCAAGCCTCGGCGAGCGTATTGGCGTGATCCGTCAGGCACCCGTGTTAGAACTGCTGTCGGTGACGCTGTTCTGGTCGATGGGCGCGTATACGGCCTATCCCTATATCGCCCCCTACCTCTCGCAGACGCTTGGGTTTGCCGACAGCGGCATTGCGGCAACCGTGACGCTATGGGGCGTATTCGCAGCGCTCGACGTCTTCACCGGCGGCGCACTGAACGATCGGTTCGGGTCGCTCAAGGTCGCGAAGCTCTCGCTTATTGCACTCGCCCTGTCTTTCGCCGCTTTGGCTGTTGCCACAATACTTCCGGGCATGGGTGCCGTTTTGCTGGCACTTCTCGCCGTCGCCGGATGGGGGTTCAGTGTCTGGTTCTTCTTTCCCGCGCAGATGGCTCGACTGATCGTTGCCGGAGGACAGAGCCACGCCTCCGTCGCACTCTCTCTCAACACATCCACCATGTATCTCGGCTTTTCCATCGGCAGCGCGATCGGCGCCGGGATCATCGCAATCGGCAATGTGTGGATGATCGGTGCTGCGGCTGCCGTGATGGAATTAAGTGCCTTGGCTCTGGACGAAATCTGGAGACGCGGACAAACCTGAGGGGAACGACGTGGAACTAGAGATGCGCCACCGCAGATGTCTGCGGTGGCGCCATCAGTACGGAGATCGACATAAGCTCGCGTATCCGATGGGATTACGTGAAATCTGTCCACGCGGCCGAGAGCCGTTGACCCTCGACTTGGTTCAGCCTCTGGGACAGCGCGGTCGTGATATTGGTATAGGCATCGCTACCCAGAACCAGCCGTAGAGCGTCCGTGGGATTGTCGGTCGCTTCGATGATAGCGGCGGCAATCTTTTTAGGGTCGCCTATGGGGTTGCGAGCAGGATCTCGCAGTACCGATCCGAGAGAGGCGATGGGAGTTTGCTCATATCCCGGAGGCGTGTTGGATAGATGCTCGGCTGCAGCGCCGCGGAAAGATGTTCGCGCCGCACCAGGCTCTACGATCAGTACGCGGAGCCCAAATGAGCCGATCTCCTTTGAAAGCGATTCAAAATAGCCTTCGAGCCCCCATTTGCTCGCATGGTAAGCGGATGCCCCGGGATGTGTGGCCTGGCCACCGTAACTCGAAATCGCAATGATAGTGCCCTTCCCGCGTGCGCGCATATGCGGGAGCGCGTACTTAGTAAGGAGCATGGGGGCGATCAGATTGACTTCGAGTTGCCGTCGCAATTGCTTTTCCTCGATGCCCTCGGCCGCACCAAAGAGACCGTAGCCGGCGTTATTGACGAGGACATCGATACCGCCGAAACGATTAGCGGCGGCTTCAACGATAGCGGCAAATCTCGGCGCGCCAGCGGCAAGGTCCAGCTGCTCAACTGCAAGGGCATCGGGATGTTTTGCAATTAGCTCCTGCAGATCTGACGGGTCGCGGGCAGTACCGAAAACAAAGTGCCCGGCCGCAAGGAGCTGCTCGGCAAGTTCGCGCCCCAGCCCACGGCCAATTCCAGTTATGAACCAGACTTTATGCATTTCAGAGGTCCTCATATTCTTGACGTCCTCTCAAATAGCGAGTGAGATCATGAATGAGAATTGGACAACGTTAGATGGACTGTTAGCTAATTGGCCATGAATGAAAAGCCAACCTTCGCTGAACTAGGCGCATTTCTGGCGGCTGCGCGCCATCGCAACTTTCGTAAAGCAGCCGACGAACTTGGCATTGCGCCATCGACACTCAGCCATTTCATCCGGCGGCTTGAGGGGCGTCTTGAGACGCGCCTTCTCCACAGAAGCACAAGAAGTGTGTCGCTCACGTCAGCCGGCGAAGCGCTCGCCAACCGGCTGTCGCCCCTAATCCATGATTTGGATGAGGCATTGGTGGAGGCGGCAGATACCAAGGACAGCCCGCGGGGCCCACTGCGCGTCTTAGCGTCTGATGTCGTGGCAACCCTGCTTATGGAGACCGTGATACCGACATTTCTCAGCGAGTATCCCCACGTACAGCTTGAGCTAGTCGCGAACTCCGCTTTTGTTGACATCGTTGCGGAAGGGTTCGATGCAGCCTTTCGGTTGAGCGATGATGTTCCCAAGGACATGATCGCTCTGAAGTTCGGGGCGCCGTCATGCATGAAGGTGGTTGGATCGCCAGCTTACTTGAAAGGCCGTCACCTTCCTGTCTCTCCGGAAGAATTGGAGGTCTTAGACTGTGTTCGATCAAGACCTGCGACCGGTATTCCCTATCGTTGGGAATTCGAGAAGGGACGCAAGAAGATTTCCATCGAGCCTAAGGGCGCATTTACTGTCAATCGATCGGAGCTTGCTCTCCAAGCCGCACTCCGCGGCTTAGGGGTTTCCTACGTTCCGGAGAAACTGTGCCGTGCTCATCTCGAGACCGGCGCCTTGGTGTCGTTGTTGGACGACTGGTCCTCGTTATATGAAGGTCTGCGCCTCTATTATCCGGGCCACCGGCTCGTCCCGCCCGCGCTCAGAGCGTTCATCAACGTGGTGAAAACGAGCGAGTTAGCCTGAGAGGCTTACGCTCCTGAACGAATGGCGAGCAGTCTCGCTGTCGACCGACTTCGCCTGAACAATACGTGCGGCGGCAGACGGTCTCGGCCAGAGCAAATCGCTCGAAACCAGCCACGCGACGGCACTTACGGCAAAAGTGATCAGCGAAGCCGGTCGCTATTTGCCCAGCGGGACGGCACCGTTCTCCAGTGGCCATCTTCCGTCAAAGAGCCGTTATCCTCTGTCGACGAGGTGTTGGAGACCACTTTTTTCGTTTTACTGTCGCTGCTTTCCCTGCGCAACAGTTCCGCCTTCCGCTCAAGTCCCCAGGTATAGCGGAAGGCGGATCCGTCGTTCCTCGTCACCCGATGGCATGGGATGGCGACTGCGAGAGGATTGCTTGCGCAGGCGCTGGCGACCGCTTTTCCTCTCTTCCTGCTCCCAATTCTACGAGCAAGCTCCTCGTAGCTCACCGTTTCGCCTGGCTGCACTTGCCTCAGGGCGGTCCATACGCGCCTTTGAAACGCGGTTCCGCGTACGTCGAGAGGAAGGTCCAAACCCAGGCCAGGAGCTTCTACCATTCCGACGACACGGGCGACGACATTTTCGTAGTCCTGGTCGCCGCCCACGAGATTGGCGCTCGGGAAGCGATCCTGAAGATCTCTGAGGAGCTTAGGTCGCGTCCCCATAAAAGGGTTTCGCTTTAGTCACGATGATGATTCAATGTCCTTGGAAGGAGATTGATATGCGCCGTCATGAACTTAGCGATGAAGAGTGGGCGATCATCGCACCACTTTTGC
>NZ_JAEUAT010000032.1 GCF_019511525.1 Rhizobium cauense
CCTTGAAGGCCGGGCTATGGTTCCGGCGCGGTCGTCTCGTCATGGTATCTCCTGTTCCCGGCATCTAAGCCGAAGTCAGGCAGAAATTCCACTTATCCGTCCTGTCCAAATTTCCCGAGCCAGCTCTGGGCATGGCCAAGCAGCCACTTTACGATACTCCCACGCCTTGAGAGTTGGCTTGGACGACAAGACGTGCTCATCGACGGGTGTATCAAGGAGCCTCGCAGCCGGGGGACGTTGCGAGGCTCTTTCAATCCGCTTGCATCATCGGCAACCTTAGTGGACGTTCCCACTTGGGGATCGACAAATTGCTGTCGAGGTTCGAAAGCCCACGAAACCAATGGCCGAGAATTCCGACGACAGACAACCGAGCAGGACCCTCAGGCCCCGCCTCTTGTGATCAGTTGCCCGGAAACCAATCACGCCTAAGTCCTGCCCTCGCCGGAAAACCTGGCCAGCTAGGTTCGAACGTGCCAGTTCGACCACCTAGGGGGTGTCGTGCATAATGGTCTCGATCCAAGCTACCATCACAGCCGCCAGCGCCTCGGGCTGCTCGATCGGTATCATGTGTCCCGATCCGTCAATCACGATTAGGCCGGAGCCGGCAATACCGTGAACAAGTTCGTCAGCCTCATCAATGCTTCGCAAACGGTCGCCATCTGCAGCGATGACGAGCGTTGGGCACGTTATGGCGTGCAACCTATCCAAATCCCCGCCCCTCGGTTCGCTGGCGTGGCGAATAAAAACATCGACGCCGACACGCTCGCTCATCGCGCGTACTCTTTGGACCATGCTCTCATCTGTCGAGCGGCTTTCATGCAACGAACTTTGGACGGCACCTCGGCTCAGACCGTGGAAGCGCTCCGGGTCGACCAGCTTAACCGCGAGCTTCTTTCCTTTCGCCTGTTCCTGTGTGTCACCTCGCGCAGACGTTGCTATCAAGATCAGAGCCGTGACCCGTCCTCGTGACTTCCGAACCACTTCGCGCGCAACATAACCGCCCATCGAAAATCCAATAAGGACGAACGAGGACGGCCCCTCGGCCAGTACCAGGTCTGCCATCTCAGCTATTGAGGTCGCTGCATTGAGATCGATAGCGGTCACGCTCGCGATCGCCTGCAACGCCGGAAGGACGTCATCCCAAAGGGTCGCGTCCGTCATAAATCCATTGAGGAGTACAATGTTCATTTTAGAGCCTGTTGTTTTGCAGGCTCTACCATCTTGAGAGAGGAACGGCCAGCTGACACCGCGCTGGAGTCAGCGCTCCGGCAACCCTGCTTGCCGTAAGCCCTTGGTCGTTTCATCTGCCCACCGTGGTACGCCGAGAACCGGGACGGGTCCTATACCGCTCCATTGTGAAGTTCGGCTCGGCAGCCAAGGCCTCTTAGGGCTCCAACCAGTTTTGGTCCAGCATGTATCGCCGTCGGCTGATTGCGACGAGAACGATGCGTACTTTAGGAGGCGCTTGCAAACCATTGATCCAGCAACTAGCGTATTCTCGGATGCGGGGAGTATTGAATGACAATTGAGGAGTTGATGGAACTGCAGGAGGCCGGCTCGAGGGCGTGGATTTTAGGTCTCAAACTACATGAAAATCCATACCTCAAACCAGAGCGACTGCCGAGCACGGACGCAATTGCGCTTGGTGATTGGGTGGCGGGCCACGATGCTTGGAAATTCGGGTGGGAAGCGGAACAGGCTAGCCGCGAGGGCAGGATTGCACAGTATTTCCGCGATCTTGTTCGGCCCCAGGGCTCATTCCGGAACGAAAGCCCGTCGCCTGGTATCTAGTGAGTAACCGCTGCGACGTGCTCGCTCTTTGTTGCTTCCGCCTTGTGGCTGTCAGTCACCGACCACGCTGTCACTGCAACGATGGCAACAGCTACGTACATCAAAGCACCTTTGAAGGGTCGCGCGGTCGAAACGCACTCCCTTGTGGCTTCCAACGAGTTCACTTTCTTTTTCATCGTGTTCCTTCGCTTCCGGCGGCGGTGATATAGACGATTGGCGCCAACTAAAGAACGACGGGAATCGAGTATCTGCCCTGCAGCGTGCGAATACCCGCCGACATTGCATTAGCTGGCAGAGCAGATCGTACTGGGCTCGGGGTCAACGCGCAGCAACGGTACACTGCCCGCTGGGGACAAGCATTAGCCAACTCCTGCATGCATTTGATTGGACGCCTATTCTGGTCAACGTAAGGGCCGTTCCACGGGCTGCACCGCAATAGTCCCTGCTCGACCCTAGCGGGTCAATCGCCGCGCATCAGCCGGTCGCATTGGCGTAGAATAGTCGGCGCTCTGGATAGGCTCTCTGAGCCCTTTCAGGGCTGGCACGCGATCGACTGGCATATCGCTGCCAATTTATCCAATCGTTGCTATCTCTTCTTCGAACGCTCGAACCCCATCATGACCCTCGTCCGCGGGCATACGACCAGAACTTATCATCCTCTCGGTGCACACTTTGAACAGCTTGAGGTAGGCCTTGCCCATCTCATTGAGGATGCCGTGGTCGCTGTGCATTTGGCCGGACAGAATTTCGGCGGAAACATATTCGGCGATCATCATGCTCGTCGCATCGGACACAGACCAACCGCGCTTCAAAATCAGGTCTGTTGCGAAATTACCCTGGTGCGTCAGTCGCTTAAAAATCTCGTGGGCAACTGTATCGAACGCTCTTTCGTTGACTGCACCGTGTCCTCGATACCGGACTCGGAATTTCTCAACTTCGGCCCAAAGCAACTGGACTTCAGGCGAAAACGGAGTGTGTTTCTTTCGCCTAAAAAAGCCGAACATTCCCACCTCCCGTTTCATTGTCACGATAGCCGTGCGGAATCCTAAGCTGATTCACCGCGGTTCGTCCATAACGCGGCTCTACGGGTTTGTCTCGAGATAGCCAATTAGGTCATCGATTTCGAACCCCCACAGGCCCGCGAACCGCATCGTCGTACCAGGCACCTTTCTGCTTGGTTTTGAAAGGAATTCGGACAGGTCCCTGGCCGTCCAAACTAGGCCTTCGTCTCCAGCCTTGCGCATCGCCGGGGAGTATCTGTAGCTCTGGAGACTGCCAGCTTTCCTTCCTATGACGCCCTTCAGCGACGGACCGAAAGTACTGCGTTCGTTGTCGACGACGTGGCAGTTCACGCATGCTTTGAAAAGCCTCGCTCCCCTCTGCAAATCCTCTGCATACGCTTGGTCTGCGACGCTTGCGACAAACGCTGCCACAATCATCCAGCAGATTGTTAAACGGCGGAGCCAGGAAATGAGATTCTCCATTTTGCGGGACCCGCGGTGAGTTTTCGTCGCATACTTCTACCCCAATGTTGACTCCGCGACAAAAGAGAACATAATAGGAACATCCACTGTCTCAGGAGGAAGGAACACGGCTATGAAGAACATGCCGATCGCACAGGCGCGCCCGCAGGATTACGCCGGCGTCTATTGGACGCCGCCGGCAAAGGCGACGCTAGCGGAGATCCATCCCCTTCTGATGGCGCGCCTCGTAGGTAAACCAGACTATCAAAAATGGTCCGTCTACTCAGCAGACGTGTTCGACATGATGTCCGGCGGGCCGCTTGGATACTTCGAAGTCGCCTGCGATCCGCCGACGCGGAGAGCCTGTGGCTACTACAGTGCCATCGGCTCTCGGGTCGTCATGCGCTCCCCGATCTGGTTCGAGTGCGCGGGCGATGTTGACCACGCCATGCGTGCGTTCCATGCCCTCGTCAGGGAGGCAGGTCATGTCGACTAAGTCCACGAGGCAATTGGATATAGATTTCCAGGTTGAGGCCGCCCTCGCCTTCCATGACGAAGATGCCAAGGCAACCATCGCTACGCTTCTCTGCGACATCAGAGCTCTTCGTACACAGTTGGAACTGACGAAGGCTGCGATGAGCCGAAACATGAGCCGCGGCTCGCTACCCAACGTCGACCGGGGGCTTTGAGGTGCTCGACAGAACTAGCCGATCATCGAAGTCGAATTTCGAGGTGGCCTTCCGCAAATGGTGGGTCGCTCAAGGACCTAACTTCCAGGATCGGGTCAATATCAGTGTCGCCAAGAAGATATACCGCGGTGGTTACGCGTCAGGTCGCAGAGCAAACACCGATCGGTACATCTTCGCCGCAGGCCGCTTCCGCATAACGGTTTGGGCCGATGGGCTGCTGGACGCGAAGCAGAAAGCCGCCGCTGAGGCAGATGCAAGAGCCGCCAAGCGAGGTTGGAAGCGGCCCAAAATGGGTTGGGTCTTGAAGGAGGTTTTATGAGTGACATAGAGCGCCCTACGCTACAACGCGCCCCCAAACTCGTGGCGCGCAAATGCCATTGTGGCGACTGGGCAGGGTTCGGATTTTGTAAGGGAGATAGGCAGGACTGGTGGTGCTGGAAGCACTATCCGTACAAAACCTCCGGCCGTTTGGAGGCCGCCCTGCAAGCTGCGGAAATTGCGGAGAGCCTCGCAGCAAGCGTGGCACGAACAGAGGGTTTGGGTGCGTGGGAGCAAGTGAGCCACGGTCCTGGTGGATCGATATCGTGAAGACCTGCTTTCACCTTGGCGCCGAAATGCCCTCGATGGAAATGTTGATGGCAGTTCGACGTGCCTATTCCGCTGCTATGATGTCGAACTTCTTTTTGGGCGCCACATCTCCAAGATCGTGCAAATGAACCGCCGGGCAAACCTTCCGCGCGATTTCGACGAGGTGCCTGTGGTGGGTCAGGTAGACGACCTGCCCATGCTTTGCCATCTCGGCAAATAGCCTGAACGCTTCCTCTGCGCGGAAATCGTCAAAGCTCTCCATGATGTCATCAGCGATGAATGGAATGGACGGTCGATTGGCAACGAACTCGTGGTAGCCCGCAATGCGCAGCGCAAGATAAAGCTGGAATCGAGCGCCCTTGGAAAGTTCGTCGGCGACCTTGGATCCTTCGGAGGCTGAGCGTGCGATCAGCACTTCGCCGTCTTTACCCGGCTGGGCGGCCACCCCCTGATAGCTCCCGCGGCTGATCAATCTGAATGCTTCAGACGCCCGTGTCATCATTCCGCTTCGGTGCCGATCGCGATATAGCCGCAGTCCATGCTCCGCAGCTGCAATACCAGCCCGCAATTCCATGTAGTGTCGAGCTCTCTCCTCAATCTCAAGAAGGGTGGTACGCCGACGTTCCTCGATCGCAGCTACTCGGGCATCTCCTCCAACACTTTCAAGCGCTTCCTGTGCTTTTGATAGTTCGTGAAACAGATCGTTCCACCGTCTCTCATGACCCTCAAGAACCGGCGAAAGCTCGGCTAGTTCGGCCTCGAGTGTCTCCTTGTCTGCCTGGGATGCCCGTTCTTCGACCTCAGTGAAATCCCGAGCCCCGCACACTTCTATCAGCTCTTGCTGTAGCTCATCTATGGATGCCTTAAGCTCCCGGCGTCGGGTCGACAACTCAATCCGGGCCTCGACCTCTTCGAGGCTTAATGCATCAAAGAAATCCAACATTTTTTGTATTCGCGCGTCGACTATCTCCCGCGAGACGGCCAGACCGCGTTGCGTTCGGTGTATTTCTTCGAGATCGCGGTCGAGCTTTTCGCGGCGGTCTTGATTGAATAGGGCAATGCGAACCGCATCTGCGATTGATTGTGCGACCTCCTCCGGCGAGCCGGCAACCGGAAGCCCAAGCCGTTCGGCGATTTCGGCCACTATGGCTTGGAACTGCGCGACGTCCTTTTCCATCTTCTGAACGCGATCAATCAGGCTTTCTTTGTTTTCGATCGCGGATGCGAGTTTACCGAGCGTCGCCAGAATTTCGCCCACGGCGCCGATGTCCGGCACCGTGTTAGATTCGCCGAGCCAGCATCCCTTGCAGGTTGCTGCCCATTTAAGATCCCAATCCTCGGATAAATGTATAGCCTCATCAAGCGCTTGCGCTCGCTCGTTATATTGCTTCCTGAGCTGTTCGAATTTCTCCCAGTGGTCCATCCTGGTGTGGAAGTCGTGCAGCCCACCTTCAGCCACCGCAACAAGTGCTGCGATGTCCGCATCAGCATCAAAGCCGACCCCGGCGTTGGCCAGGGTTTTCGTCAGAAGCTCCCTTGCTTTAGCGGCGCGATCGTTGACGTTGGCTATTTCATGTTCGATCTCATTGAGATCATCGCGGACCGCCAGGGCTACATTTCTCTTGCGAAGCCATTCCTCGAGTTCCAGTGGGTGCGTATCCAACCCGCAATGGGGAGCGGCGGTATCCAAATATCCGGCGATCTCAGACCGGACCCGTTCCAGCGCCGAATGCGCGCCGTCTCGAGCGTTTGTCGCGGTCTCGATATCGGCCGCAACCGATGCATGGCGCTGCAGTAGCTGGTTAAGTTTGCCGACTTCCGCAAAATGCAGGAGCCGTTGTGCTACCACGTGATCGTTTGCGCGCATTGCCGCTTCAAATGCATCTGCGGACTTGTCATCGAATGCTTGGCGGTGAAGGATCCACGCGCGTTCGCGCGAAGCAAGACTGGCGGCTGCGCCTGCCTCATCGATCTCTCCAGCTCCCACACGAACTGCCGCCATCTCGGCCTCAAGGCGACGAAGCTCTGGCTGCAGCCGGTCGAGATCAATGCCCGCGGTCCTGGCAAGCTCGTTTGCATCTTTGAACTCGTTCTTCCAGGTCTCCAGTCTGATAGCGGAAGGGACGGCCATTTCGGCCAGGACTGCCAGTGTTTCGGCGCGCCATGGGCCGAGCTTCGCCAACGCTTCAGAAAGAGCAGCCGAGGTGGCATCGCGCCGGCGCATAATCGAACGAAGTGCCAGTTCCTCATCCGATCTCGGGATCGCTCTTAGCGTTGCTGAAAGCACCTCGAATGCCTTCACCTGCTGCGGAGAGAGGGCGTCCGGTGGCTTGGGAACACCGCTGCCGTCCGGCGAAAGGGCACGCTCGAGCTTGGCCAGCTCGTTTGCCGCAGCCGACCTTCGCATGTCTATACCAGATTTCGAGCTGATCAGTTCGCGCAACGTCCCGACCGTTGCAGCATCAAGCACCAGCCGTGCTGGTGACGGCTCGCTCGGGCGCCCAAGCTGGAGCAGCAGGCTCTCGATCGCCAGCTCAGCGGCGCGAGCTGATAGCTTGGGGATGTCCTTCTCGGCGGTTAGATACCGGGCTTTGCGTTCAGCCAATTCATCCATTCGCGACGCGAGACCTAGCGCGACAAGATCCGGCGTAATCTCGCCCAATTCCTTCTCTGCCATCGCGAGTGAACGCAAGACATCCTGTTCCTTGACGCGATATTCGATATCCAAACGCCTGAGATCCGGAAGCTCTTGCTGCCAGGACGCAGGGGGATCGGGGGCGTCAGCCAACGCCGCTAAGCGCTCCTTGAATGCAGCAAGTCGCGTCATGGATGGTAGCGTACGCAGAGTGCGACTGATTTCGTCGACACGCCGTTGGATGCCTGCCCTTTCGGCGACGACCTCCTGGTACGCGTTGCGCAACCGATCCCGCTCTCCTACCAAGCGCTGGTAGTCGCTTGCCTGAAGGTCTAGTGCATCCTTTTCACTCTTGAGGTCAGCAAGCTTTGCCTTGAGCTCCCCGAGCGTACCGCTGCGCGAACGGTACTTGTAGAAGCTATCGGCATCACCCCGGATCTCGAGAAGCTGTTTGCTGAGGTCTGACAAGCCCGCGCTGGCCGAAAACAGCAACTCGCCGAGGTTGCCCTTGCTTGCCAGGATGCTCTCGCCGCCCTTAACCAGCGTGCTTTCATCTAGGGAGAACATCGTGGCGAAGGCGTCACGATCGATGCCCCCGAGATCGGCCCGTATCTCGGCATCAGCCAGGGTTTTTTCTTCGTGGTCGAGGAGGCTGTTTTGCTGCTTCTTGATCCGAGCGAATTCTCGATCGCGCCCACCCACATGGATGTTTGCTCCTAGACGCATCGTCGGATAGGGATGGAGGAAGCCGTATTTGGTGGCGTTCCCGATCCCGAAAATCAGGTCGAGTATCGCGTCGAGGGTTGTCGACTTCCCAGCTTCGTTCGGGCCGTAGACGATGTGCAGGTCGGGGGAGCCAATCGGCCGCGATCCAAAGTCAATTGTTGCGTCCGTGAACTTGCCATACCGCGTCAGATCAAGGCGATTAATGCGCAACTATTCCCCCTCGCGGCCGCGCAGGCGTGCCAGTACGTCAGACGATCCATCTGTTGCAGATGACGACAAGTAGGAGTGGAACGACTCCTCGTCTGCTCCAAAAATATCGCGAAGTTCGGGCGGAAGCTGGCCTCGGAGTTCGTCCGCAATTGCACGAACCTCACGTTGATAATCTGCAGACCCCATAATTTCGGCGTCGATAATCGCTGCCAGCTCCTGCAAGGCCCCAGACTGAACGATGCCCACAGGAGGCGGCACGCATGAGATCTCGACCTTGTCGATCCAGACGTTCCCTATCATAGCGCCTCTTGTCTCCAGCTCCGTTCGCAGCAGGTCGGCGTCGCGGCGGATACGCCAGGACAATTCGTTCGCGCCCGTGATTTCGACACGCGCCACAACGTGATCGGACGAAACCCCGGCCCGCAGCGTCTCGAGCTGCTTGGTCGCGTTGCCAATCATGTCTGCCCAGTCTGAAGCGCTCGATGCGTCAACGGTAAGTCGCTCGAACTGCGCGACGCTTGTATGTCGCTCTTCTATCACCACCGAATGATCATCTTGGATGGTAACCAGCGACACCGATTTTGCACCGTTCTCGTTGATGTCGCGACCCTGTGGCATGCCCGGCATGACAATCACGGAGGATGCATCTTCAACCACCGAGCGTTTGTGGATGTGACCCAGCGCCCAATAGCGGAAGCCACTGCGCTGGAGATCCGCAACACTGCATGGCGCATAAAGGTCGTGCCTTGCCGCTCCGCCAAGACTTGTGTGCATAATCCCGATGTTGATCGCGTCCGCAATAGGAACGGCGTAACGAGGAAGCAGGCTCTCGGGCGCATGTGGCTTTGCAAAGCTGATGCCATGAATCGCAACTGGTAAATGGCTCCGCTCACGATCCAGCCGCACGAATTGGGCATTCGCGCCAAATACCGTCACGCTATCCGGCATGATCAGTTCCGCTGTGATCTTCGACAAAGCGTCGTGGTTCCCGCGGATGATGAAGGTCTTGATGCCAGCATCATGAAGTCGACGCAGTTGTTCGGCGAGGAACCTTGCCGTCTTCATGGATGTCTGGTCGCCATCGTACAGGTCGCCGGCAAGGACGAGTGCGTCGACCTGCTCCTCAAGACAAAGATCAATTATGCGGATGAACGCTCGGCGAGTTGCAAGACCTATCAACTCCGAGAGTTCGCCATTGCGCAGAGCCAATGTCCTGAGCGGTGAATCCAGATGGATATCGGCTGTGTGGACGAATCGAAAAGCCAAGCCTTGACCTCAACAAAGAAATGCATTGGTAGGCTGAGATGAAGGGCAAATCCAGCGATACATTCCTGATTTGTTCTATTTTCCACAGCCGAGGTCTCGTGGCGAACGAGCCAGAAGCCCTGGTGCCACCAATTCGGCGGGCACGCCGTACACTCCATGTTGCCAAAGAGTACTGCATTCGCGATCTGGCAAGATCGGCTTTTGGCTCCGCCCTGGCTTGGGAATCGCCAACCCTATCTCTTGTTGGGCTCCGCTTTCTCGGAGAGAGCCGCCAAGTCCTC
Organism: Rhizobium cauense; assembly: GCF_019511525.1. GTDB lineage: Bacteria > Pseudomonadota > Alphaproteobacteria > Rhizobiales > Rhizobiaceae > Rhizobium > Rhizobium cauense. The sequence goes on from NZ_JAEUAT010000032.1 coordinate 9,650, forward strand.
GGCAAGACGCACGGGTACACCCATGCGTTCATGCAAAATGCTCATCACACCAAGATCGCCGTTATTGAGTTCGCGGGACAAGACATAGTGATGCTCGTAGCGGCTGACGTAAGCCTCGCGCTCCACATCGGATGGAACAGCAAGGCGATGCGGAAGCTTACGCCAGATCGCCTTTTCCTAACGCAAGCGCTGCAAGTGGATATGCAGGCCTTTCATGTAGGTCACCGCCTCTATCTCTCCCACTTTTCAAGTGCCAAATTTTGCCCTGCGCCGCATCCCGCGCGCGGGTAAAAAGGATAGGTCATTTTCAGCGGCGCATATTGCGTCGGATGACATCTTCGGCGGAAACTGCGACGAACTCGTTATCATCCGCACGCATGGCCGGTGCGAGCTCACTTTGGAGCGCGTCCCACGCCTGATCACGGGTTTGCAGATCACGGGTTTGCAGATCACGTCGGATCAGCGCGCGAATGTATTCGCTGGCGTTCTCATACAGGCCGTCGTCCCCAATTTGCTGTTGGATGTGGTCTTGCGGCGCGCCGCTAACCTTCCCATGAATGCTTCCCGATGCCATCGGAACAATCCTTTCGTCATCGCACAATTGTGGGATGGGTAGCATATATCGTCAATATTCCTCACGTAAGTGCTATATCGTGGGCATGGTACCGGAGGTAAGGTGAACTCTGTTCGGGAAGACTTCCGACCATTTCTCAAATGAGTCTTCTTTTTTCTTTAAGAGTTTCCCGGCATCGGCACGCAGGAGGGATCGAACATTGAGATCGTCCTCATCCCGCCCTACCTAGCGGCCATGATCGTATTCCTCGACTTCGAAGCCTCCTCGCTTAGCAAGCACAGCTACCCCATCGAGATCGCCTGGGTCTTCGAGGATGGCCGCTCGCGGTCGTTCCTGATCAGGCCCAAGCCCGGATGGACGGACTGGTCCGAAGATGCAGAAAAGATTCATGGCATCTCGCGCGCGCGACTGGAGCAGGAGGGCAGCAACGTTGAACTCGTGGCCAAGGAAATTGTGTCTGAGCTTTCCGGAAGCGAGCTCTATGCGACTTCGCCATCGTGGGACGGAAAGTGGCTGAGCGCGCTGCTTCGGGGCGGCGGGATGCCACGCCACACGTTGCGGCTGCGGAAATCAGATGACGTCTTTGTGGAGGCAGCCTTAGCGATCCTCGAGGGATGGATGGGTGAAATCGATGTTGTGGGTTTGGTCGCCGATGTAATCGCGCAGTCGGAGCCCGACACCCCAGCTCATCGTGCACTTCCAGACGCACTCCTCGAACTCGACCGGCTCCGTCTTGTCCGGGAAGCCGCCAAGAAGATCGCGGCCTCTTAACAGTCAAGAGTAATGTGTCCCGCTCGTTTCACCGAGGGCGGTTCCCCCGACGATCCACGAGTCTACCAATTACGCCCATTCCGGCCCCAGAGCGCACGCTCGGTCTAGTCAGGGTCTTGGATTACCGCATGGACGGCATGGCCTCCCCTACCTGTTGAGGTCTAGGAACTCGCAGGCAACTGCTCGGTCAATATCAGCCGGGACAGGAACGAGGGAAGCTTCAGACCCAAGCACACGGCTGGCCACTCGCTCCAGGCAGAGGGCCTGCATGGCAAAGCCGAGGTCCATCGCTTCGATGCTGTTGCCGAGTGGACGCGGACCGGCGAGATTGGCCATGTGCCCATCCCCCAGCAGATGGAGGCGGCGGCCATCGACAAGGGTCAGCGTCGCGATCATGTCCTCGGGTGACGTCTCCACCGAGACGACGGTCGGATCGGCGAGCAGGCCGTGACGGTCGATCTCATGCGGGAAGTGTCCGCCATTCATTAGTATGACCCCGTCCTTCAAAATCGGCAGGTCGGCGGCGGTGATGATGCCGGGGTATCCCGTTACGGTGATGATGACATCAGCAGTGCGGATCGCGTCGGTGCGATGCGGTGTCGAAAATCCGTCGAGATGCGCCTCCAACGTCGTCACCGGATCGATATCGACGACGCTGACGACGCTGTGGCCGTGGCGGAAACATGCCGCGGTTCCCTTGCCGCATGCGCCGTAGCCAAAAACAACAACACGCTTGCCGTTTGTTGATCGGTTGGTGAACCGCAGAAAACTTTCAAACAGGCTCTGGCCCACGCCATGGCGGTTTTCCGCAAATTGTTTGATCGGGCTGTCGTTGATGACGAGGATTGGCAGTGCCAGCTTGTCGCGTACTGGCGTCAGCCGCGTGCGGCCGGACGTTGTCTCTTCGGTACCGCCGATCAGGTTGCCATAAGGACGCTCAAGGAAGCGAGCGAAGAGGTCGCCGCCATTGTCGAGCAGCAGGTCGGGGCTTTCGTCCAGCAGTGCGTCGATGAAACCGTGATGGGCACCGGCGTCTCCGGTGCGCTCGCCAATGATGACAATACCGTTCTCAGCCAGAAAGGTGGCTGTCGTCGGCTGGGTGCTGTTGAGATTGCCGGTCGCGACGACGCGCGCGCCACCAGCCTTCAATGTCAACAGCAGCGCGGCGGTTTTCGGTTCCAGATGGATGGCCGTGCCAATCGTCAAGCCGGCAAAGGGTTGCGTGCGAGTAAACTCCGCCGCGATCCCGCGCAACAAGCGGCAACTCGAGGCCACCCAGTCAATGCGCGAAAATTGCCGTTCCTGTTGCATGGGCCTGTCCTCTGGTCTCGTGGTTTACGCGCCAGATTGGCCTTTGTAGGCGGCGCCCAACAGGGACATTATTCTGCGCCAGCGGGCAGTTTTCCTGCGCCCTCCCGCATCAGCCAGTTGCGCAACGACAGAAGCGTCTTTTCTTCAGCATCCATGCTGCGGCAGCATAGCCGGTAGCCGACTGGCCGGGCGACGAAACCAAGAGGTGCCACCAGAGCGCCTTCCGCCAGGTCGCGCTCGATGGCGGCGCGGGGTGCGGCGACAATGCCGAGCCCTGCTTTGGCGGCTGCTATGGCCAGCTCTAGAGTTTCGGTTTCGATCCGCTTGCGGAAACGTAAGGGCAGCATGCCGCTTTCGCGGAACCAGTCGTCGAGGAGATAGGCAACGTCGCGGCCGATTATAGCGGTGGTTGCCGCAACTTCGCCGGTATCAACCGCCATTTGCAACCTTTCTGCCTCGGGCGGCGCGCCGACCAGACCAAATTCGTCGTCCATGAAACTGAAGGAAGCAATATCCGGCAACGGTCGGTATTCGCCGCCGGCGATGAGCGCATCGAGGTCGGGCCGGTCGGTGAGCGTGAGGGAGACGCTCACAGGGATGATGTCGATATCGAGCGCCGGCAAGTCGGCCATCAGTTTCGACAGGCGGGGCACCAGCCAGTTGGTCGCCAGCGCCATCGGCGCGCCAAGCCGGATGCGATGGCGCCGTCCCGCAGCTGCAATCTCGTCTGCTGCGCGGGTCAAGATGCCAAGCGCAACGGCGACCGCATCGGCAAAACGCCGACCAGCATCGGTGGGCGCAACTCGCCCACCCTCGCGCGAGAGCAGCGCGACGCCGAGATGATCCTCTAAGCTCGCCATCTGCTGGCGCACCGCTCCTGGCACGACGCGCAGTTCCTCGGCTGCGGCTCGCAAGCTTCCTCGTCGTGCCACCGCATCAAAAACGCGCACTGCATTGAGTGGAAGCGAAGCAGCCGAGCTTGGTCGGCCGGAAGCCGGGAGCGTTGCAGTCATCAATATTTTCTCCATTGCAGCCTTCCCTTAGCAGGTTTCGGTGGGAGCAATCGGCCCTCGGGTTCACAAAAAACCCGTAAACTCAGAATAATTGAGTTTATCGGGAGAACTTCAAACCTATTCCATCTCCACGCGTCTCCTCTGGCGCAAACTTTCCAAACAAGGCGGTCCCTTCCTCGACTCCGTAGAGCTTTGAGAAATGTAATGCGCCCATTATGAATCGGTGAGAATCCGAAAACCGGCCTGGATCACTTCACTTGATCCTAGTTGGCGGGTGAACGGATGAAATGTGTCGGCTGCTAGCAAAGGCCAGATACGGGGCGCCGCCGCCGGGACCGACCACTTATGGTAGCGTCCTCGAAAGAGAAGCCCTCGGTTCGGGAGGGAGGAACCGAGGGCGATGTCTTGACCGGTGATCGTGAGGGTAGCGATCATGGCCTGGTTGGGAACAGGGCTCCCGTGTCTGGTTAAGGAACTTCTGCCGTCGCGTTTGGTTCCGTGGCCCGGCGGACAACTGCCGGTTCAGAAGGGGATTTTTTGGGCGTTGACCTTGAACCTGGCCGATCCCACCTAAGCGGAATGCGAAAACACGAGAAGAGCGGCGTCGAACTGCTAAGGACATGGACACTTTCTCCCGCGGCTACCCTTGGATCTGCCGTGCGAGCGAAAGGAATCCTCCAGGAACTGCAGGCGCGGATTCCCGCCGCAACGAAGAAATCGCTCGCCTTAGAAGGTACTGAACTCATCTTTGCAATGCCAGCCACCGAGAAGGCCGTCTTCAATGCAACGGCGGCCGTGATTGCCAACGCGATGAAAGACATCGAGAAACTGCCAGTCATTCCTCGCGAGATCCAGGACATCTTGGCCATCAAAGCCAGCGAACGGCATCGGTGGCTCGCGGATGGCCGTCTCCAAAGTGCAGGAACCCGAACAGTGCGATTGAATGGGCGAGCCCGGCGGATCACGTTCCACGTCTTTGATCCAAAGGTAGTAGAAGACCTCCTTGACCGGAGCGTCGCCGACCAGTGGCGCGAAGAGGATGTCGAGGCGAAGGCGGAGAAGCGGCGGCGGGCGGCCTATCAGGCAAAACTGACGCGGTCGCTTAATAAGATCCAAAAAGCGAATAGCACGAAAGTCAAATCGACCGAGCCGCCCGCAGAGCTGAAAGGCTGGGAAGAATTCGACATCGACGGTCTGCTGCGATAGCTACCGCTAGATCGGACGGGTCCCACACCCAGTCCACTCGGAAAAATTTCAGCTAAAAACCGGTAGAGATGGATAGGCCGGCCCGGTTTCATCTTCGATTTTCATCAGTCGAGACCTGCAGCGTCTTAGCTTGCCACGACGATAAGAGCGTCGCATCTTGGTTGATCTCCGCATCGGTGAAGCGGTCGCCAAGCTCTCCCAACCGGTGATCTTCGAAATCCTCGGTAAGATACGACACTGCTCGGTGCCGCTCCCAAGCGTCAGGCCGAGGCCGGATGAAAAATGAGGGCGACGCCGTTCATGCAGTATCGCAGCCCGGTCGGCCTTGGGCCGTCGTCGAAGACGTGGCCGAGATGGCCGCCACAACGGCTGCAGTGAACCTCGGTACGCACCATGCCCATTGAGCTGTCCTGGGTGGTCGAGACCGCGCCCTCGATCGGCGCCCAGAAACTCGGCCAGCCCGTGCCGCTTTCGAACTTTGTAGTCGACGAGAAGGCGTCCTGACCACAGCCTGCACAGGCGAAATTTCCCTTGCGGCGCTCGTTCAATAGTGGGCTGGTGAAGGGATACTCCGTCCCCTCCTTCCTCAGCACAGAGTACTGGTCGGTCGTAAGAATCCTTCTCCACTCTGCATCAGAATGTGAGACGGGGAAGTTCTGCGCCGCGACGGCTTTTCCATCAACGCAAGCAAAACGCGATGCTACGACACTGAGTCCCGCACCGACAAACAACAGGCGTCTGCTAAACATGTTCGCTTCGCCTCACCTGACACACCAAGCCTCATGCCTGAAGCGGTATATTCCACTGCATATACAGCTTACCGGAACTACGTGAAAACGCCCGATTTTGTTACACACATGATGGTGAAACACCGATACGTGGAGGGCCGCTTAGTGGATTAGGCAATAGCCGCCAAGAAGCTCGCGAAACTGGAAATGCGCATTGGCAGATAGCGCTTGTCGCTTTGGTGGCCATGCTGGCATCGAAATATCCTACGGCAAACGGTAGCCGGTGGGGGCGACTGCATCGACTGCTGTTGGAAAATGTGCCGACCGTTGATCGCGCATGGACGCTGCACTATGCGCCAGAACGGCGTGTGCCATGACTACGTCGCCGAAGAGGGTTAAGCATGCGGACGCTCAATCCTTCATCGCACCTTACCATGTGGAATGACCGTCTTACCGAGAGCTTCGGTGCGATTGCTAAAGTTCCTCCCACGCCTTCAAGTACCGATAGCCATGCGGAAATTTGAAACCTCTCGCTTCGACACTCGTATCAAATGCATCCAACGGCATCGCGCACCGGTTAGAGCCCACCTTGCACCTGAAGAAACTCAATGATGCTATCAACGCCCTTCCCTCTCTTCAGGTCCGAAAAAACGAACGGGCGGGTGGCGCGCATGCGGGTGGCATCTTGCTCCATGACCTCGAGATCGACGCCAACATACGCCGCGAGATCCATCTTATTGATGACCAGCAGGTCGGAGCGCGTGATGCCGGGACCGCCCTTGCGCGGAATTTCCTCTCCCTGGCAGACAGAGATTACGTAGATCGTCAGGTCTGCCAGATCCGGCGAGAAGGTTGCCGCCAGGTTGTCGCCGCCGGATTCGATGAAGACAACGTCGAGATCCGGAATACGCTCGTTGAGACCTGCGATGGCTTGCAGGTTGATCGAAGCATCCTCGCGGATCGCGGTATGTGGGCATCCGCCGGTCTCGACGCCGACGATCCTATCGGATGACAGCGCCTGCATGCGCACCAGCGCTTCAGCATCTTCTTTCGTGTAGATGTCGTTCGTGACAACGGCGACGGAATAGCGCTCGCGCATCGCCTTGCACAGCTTTTCCGTCAAGGCTGTCTTGCCGGAACCCACAGGACCGCCGATGCCGACGCGCAGAGGACCGTTCTTCGATGCCATGTGAACCTCCCAAACCAATAGCGCGGGTGTGCGCGAGCCCAAAGCCAAGCAATAGAAAGATCTGATGGAGCCGCAGCCCGGACTCAATCCGCGAAGTGCGGATGACGTTGACATGTTGATCAATCAGTAGGCTCCTCCTCCGCTGCTGGTGCAAGCGATTTGAACGCGCCTTGCCCCAGCAACATGAGCCAAGTCACGAGGACGAAGGTGGAGGTCAGGACCGGCATTCCGATCGGCTTGAGGAAAATGGCGACGGACGCCCAGAGCCAACTTGAGATGACAGCGCCAAAGACCGCATAGAGGAGGCTTCGCCAGGTCAACCCCAGGAAGACGCCCCCCAGTGCCATCGCGGTGAGTGCGGAGTTGTAGCCGAAGAGGCCGTCGCGAACCGCGCCCTCCGGGCCGCCGTAGACGGCTGCCACCAGCGTGCCAACTACCGCGCCAAGCAGCGCCATTGCAGCGGTGATACGGGAATTCAAGGCAATCGCGACCACGATGAGGTAGCCGGAAATCCAGTTATCCTGGAAGAATATTTGTCCGATCGAGGTGCCTATCCCCTCATACCAGGTCGCGAGGACATAGGGCACTGCTTCGGAAAACTGTTCGGGCGAGATCGGCTTGGCCATCGGCCCTGCATCGATCGCATCAAATTTTAGAACCGCGAACAGAAACAGCCATCCGACAAGGACGAAAGGCATCGTCAAGGGCGCGGTCTTGTAGGGCGCCAGAACCGCTGCCATGCTCGCAAAAGCCATGGTGGTGAAGGCGGCGGCGCAGACAAGATAGACAACCATGGCAACTGACGGGATGGCACCCGTGCGGAAATCCTCACTGGTAAAGGCAACCAGCGCTAGCCCGATCAGGGCACCATTGAAGCCATAAAGCCCGTCACGCATGATTGCCCTATCGGCCTTGAGGACAAGCGCGGTCGCCGTGCTCGAGATGACGCCCAGCACGCAGATCGCGGCATAGATCCATGAGTTCCACGCGAGCGCGGCAAGGATCACGAGCCCCGAAAGCGGATTGTTCTGAAAGACGACCTGGCCGACGCCGCGCAGCGACCAATCCACGAAGAACCAAGATGGATGATCACGGAAACGATCCAAATTCATTGATCTCTGCTCCTTCGGCTAAACCCGGAAGCTTCAGCGTGCCTCGTTCCCTCGGCGTGTTCGTCCGGCTCTGGGCGCGACTTCACGCCCGAGCTTTCCCTACCCTAGAAGAGGAAGTAGCGCTGCGACATCGGTAACGCGTCCGCCGGCTCGCAGGTAATCAGCTGGCCATCGACGCGCACATTGTAATTCTGCGGATCGACTTCCAGCTTCGGCGTCAGATTGTTGTGGACCATGTCCTTCTTGCGCACCGTCCGCGTGCCTTTCACCGCCGCGAGCTGCTTGGACAGCTTCAGCTTCTCGCCGATCCCGTCGTCGAGTGCCGCCTGCGAGACGAATGTGACCCCCGTCGAACCAAGCGCCCTCCCCAGCACGCCATACATCGGACGGTAGTGCACCGGCTGAGGCGTCGAGATCGACGCGTTGGGATCACCCATGGGAGCGATCGCGATCATGCCACCGATCAAGACCAGCTGCGGCTTGATCCCGAAGAATGCCGGCTTCCAGAGTACGAGATCGGCGCGCTTGCCGACCTGGATAGAGCCAATTTGATCGGCAAATCCATGTGTCAGGGCCGGGTTGATCGTGTATTTGGCGACGTAGCGCTTCACGCGGAAATTATCATTGCGGCCATTGTCCTCAGGTAGAGGACCGCGCTGCACTTTCATCTTGTGAGCCGTTTGCCAGCAGCGCAAGGTCGTCTCGCCAATGCGGCCCATCGCCTGCGAATCCGACGACATCATCGAAAACACGCCGAGATCGTGAAGAATATCTTCCGCCGCGATTGTCTCGCGCCGGATGCGAGACTCGGCGAATGCGACGTCCTCCGGGATCTGCGGGCTGAGGTGGTGGCAGACCATCAGCATGTCGAGATGCTCGTCGACGGTGTTGATCGTGTAGGGTCTTGTGGGGTTGGTGGACGAAGGAAGGACATTCTCCTCGCCCGCCGCCGTGATGATATCAGGAGCATGCCCGCCGCCGGCGCCCTCGGTGTGGAAGCTGTGGATCGTGCGTCCCTTCATGGCCGCGAAGGTGTCGCGTACGAAACCACTCTCGTTGAGAGTATCGCTGTGAAGGGCGACCTGCACATCCATCTCGTCGGCGACTGTCAGGCAATTGTCGATCGCCGCGGGCGTGGTGCCCCAGTCCTCATGAAGTTTGAGCCCAACAACGCCGGCGCGGATCTGTTCGCGCAGCGGATCGGGCAGGCTGACGTTGCCTTTCCCGAGCAATCCTACGTTGATCGGCAGCGCTTCTGCCGCCTCTAGCATGCGGTGGATCGCCCATGGACCAGCCGTCACAGTGGTCGCGAGCGTGCCGACGGTCGGGCCGGCACCACCGCCGACAAGCGTGGTAGTGCCGCTTGCCAGCGCTTCTTCCGCCTGCTGCGGGGCGATGAAATGAATGTGCGTATCTATTCCGCCCGCAGTGAGAATCTTGCCTTCTCCGGCAATGACATCCGTCGCGCCGCCGACCACGATTGTCACGCCCGGCTGGATATCGGGATTGCCTGACTTTCCGATTCCAGAGATCCGTCCGTTCTTGATGCCGACATCGGCTTTGATAATGCCCCAGTGGTCGACAATGATGACATTGGTGATGACGACGTCGGCGACCTCGGCGTACGGACGCTGACCCTGCCCCATACCATCTCGGATCACCTTGCCTCCGCCAAAGGTTACCTCCTCACCGTAGACCGTGCGGTCCTCCTCGACCTCGATGACGAGTTCGGTATCGGCCAGCCGAATTCGGTCGCCCTTGGTGGGGCCATAGAGATCGGCATAGGTCTGCCTTGTGATTGTTGCCATCATAGCCTCCTACAGCTTGCCCATGACCTTGGCGTTGAACCCGTAAACTTCACGCTTGCCGTCGAGCGCCACAAGCTCCACGGTTCGTTCCTGCCCCGGTTCGAAACGGACCGCCGTGCCCGCCGGAATGTTGAGGCGAAATCCACGCGTGGGCTCACGGTCGAACAGAAGAGCCTCGTTCGTCTCGTAGAAATGATAGTGAGAGCCGACCTGAATCGGTCTGTCGCCGGAGTTGGCGACGTCGACCTTTTGGGTTTGCCGGTCCGCATTGAGTTCAATCGAGCCATTCTCGATAAAATATTCGCCGGGGATCATGTTGGCCTCCTCACGGGATCGGGTTATGGACGGTGACGAGCTTAGTTCCGTCGGGAAAGGTTGCCTCCACCTGGATGTCGTGGATCATCTCGGGCACGCCCTCCATGACCTCGTCGCGGGTCAAGAGCGTTGCGCCGTAGGACATGAGGTCCGCCACAGTTCGCCCCTCACGGGCGCCCTCCAGGAGGGCCGCCGAGATATAGGCTATGACTTCAGGATAATTCAGCTTCAGGCCCTTCGCCCTCCGCCGCTCCGCAACCAACCCGGCTGTAAAAATCAGGAGCTTATCTCTTTCACGCGGTAGCAGTTCCATGAGTTTGCCTCCTTGTTTTGCTGTTCACGTTGCCCAGATGCGTGGAGCGACGGCCTTCTTCATCAGGCCGCGTTCACGAAGGATGCTCCACGCTTGCAGAAAAAGTGACTTGCCCTCCGACATGCGCCGGCCGAGGTAGCGGCAAACGATCACGCGCTCGAGCTGGCTGGCCGAAAAGACGCCGCAAGCCTGCGCGCCGAGTTCGTTGCGGATGTGCTCGACAGTGTTTTCCAGCACTACCCCCGCATATACCATCGTTCCGACAATAGGCTTTCCGGCAAAGAAGACCGGCGCGTCCAGGACCTCCGGCGCGTGAGAGAACGCCATTCGTTCGAACCAGATGAGCTCATCGTTGCGAAAAATCTCGACGCGCTGGGCAAACCGTCCGCTTGCAAAGCCCTCGCCCGCGGCGGGGCGACCGAGACTGACGAAGTCCCAACCAACATAGGTTGCGTCCTCGGCGAGCGTAACGCGTGTGTTGATCGAGGCATCCGCTCCTTCAAAAAGGATTGTCTCCTGCGGAAGATTTTCGCAGACCGCGCCGGCGCCGGCATCGATGCGCATGCGCTGCGTGCTCGTGCCACTTTCGCTGCGGTAGAACTTCGTCGCGCCCGGTGTGGTGAGAACACAGCGCGCCTGAGGCGCAAGACGGCAGGTGATATTGAGAACATCGCCGCCTGCCACACCACCGGGCGGATGCAGTATGTAGACGTGGGCGGAACCATCATCCTCGGGATGAAAGGCGCGCTGCACCGCAAGCGGCCCGACATGCCGTCTGCGCATCAGGCGCGTTTTCCCGTCGGAGTTCGCAAACCACAAATCAAGCTCGGCGTGCCAACCATTCGCCATTGGCGAAAACCCCTTCCCAATTCGGCCTTGCGGCCTGTCACTGCTACATCGACGTCTCATTTCCGCTCTAGTCGAACGCGATCACACAAGCGCTCTCACGCGGGCTCATTTGGTCTCTTCTTATCGGGTCCCTCGCTTCTCTCGTGCCGCGACTCTTCCGCCAATTGGTGCGAACTGGCCGTCAACTTCATCGCGCCCGCCAAAAGGAGCGCCGACACCGGAAGTACAAGTGCTTCCCACTGCGGGGGCGTTTGCACTTCACCCACCTGAGCGGCGAAATGCACGACCAGATAGAGAATGATCATCTGGAAGAAGAGATTTTTCAGTTCAGCGACAGTATCGATGATCATCCATTGTGGCAGTCTCGTTCGCTCTTCTGGCGGGATATCGAGGGCAAAGCCAAGGGCGATGCCGCAGCCGACCACCATCAGGACAATACCCAGGAGAATTTTGTCCGTGGCGCGAAGGACCGAGACAATGACCGACATATCCGGATTGAGCCGTATCATCCGGAAGGTCTCCACGAGCATCAAAATGGCCTCCCAGAACATCAGGAAAGCGCCGAACAATACGCCCGCGGCAGCAAGTATGAGAATGGACCGGAGCCCGCGGAACAAAGAAATCAAGGCACTCATCCTCCTTGGATTGCTTGGGCTGCGTGCTTCGCAGCTTGCCGGGGCTCCTCGGCGTCTAGGAACGAAAAAGCCGGCTGTATTGCGTTTCATGCCATGCGCTTGCCATTGCCATTGCCGGCGCTGCATTGCCGATCTCGTCGTCACCTGCGGTTTCCGCCTTGCGAGCAGCGCGCTCTATGACATCAGCGGCCGCGATGAGCAGGCGCTGGCCGGCTGTATGTCCGAGCGGCACCAGGCGAATGGCTGCCGACACCTGCCCTTCCACAGCAGTCCACAACAATCCACGCAGCGCATCAGCAGACGCGATCTTCCAATGGGTGGTGGCGAGAGCAAAGACTGCCGGGTAGGTCAGCCTCGCCGCTCTAAAGGAATTCGCGGAGGAGACGCCCAGATCACAAAGAACCTTGAGCATCGATGCACCCATTTGCTTGTCCTCCAACTCCACCTCCATGCTTTCACGCGCCGCCGAGAGCCATGCGTCGGCTTTTAGAAACGCCGCGCGGTCATCCGCTTCCAGCGCATGCCACATGCGCAAAAACAGTGCCGCATCGCAGACGGCATAGCTGTGTTCGATCAGCCCGAATATCCAGTCGCGGGCGGTTGCCTCGTCGCAAACCGTGCGATCCTGGACCGCCCATTCGAGGCCACGGGAATATGCGAACGCACCAACCGGCTGACTTGGACTCACTAGCCGCAGTAGCTGGAGGGGCAGGCCGCCTGATGTTGATTGGAACATCACATATCTCCCGAAGCGCTTACCAGAAGCCGGCCGTTGAATTACAAGTGATCGAACTGTTTATGCCCTTCAACTCGCCAGCAACAGCGCACCGCCAAGTGCCGTGGCACCGCCGGCGATCCGCAAGGCTGTCGTGCTTTGCGTCAGACGGCCGAGGGCTATGCCCAGTCCGATTCCCAGCGCATGCAGGGATGCCGTCGCGAGGACAAAGCCTACACCGAAAGAAAATGCGCTTGCACCTGCCATCTCGGCGCCATGCGCATGCCCGTGGAAAAATGCGAAGCCGCCGACAACTGCGGCGACAAGCGTGGGCGAAGTCGTCGGCCGCGCGATGGCAGCCACCAGTCCGATGACGACAGCCGATGCGAGAATAACCGGCTCAACGAAAGGCAGAGGCACACCGGCGAGTGCTGCGGCAAAGCCGAGGAGCATAACACTGACGAAGACTGCAGGAATAACGAGCCTTGCTCGGCTTCCGAGCATGACCGCGGCGAGACCAACCGCGACCATGGCCAGAACATGATCCAGCCCCGAAAGAGGATGCAGGAAGCCGGAAATGAAGGAACCATGATCACTATGACCAACATGCGCGAATGCCGGCGTACTGACCATCAGCAACGGCGCAAGGATCAGAAGATGCATCTTTTTCATGGCACGAATCTCCCTAAGGTTGATAAACTAGGAACGATTGACATCCAGTAGCTTAGGCACTCCATCGAACTCATGCTCTTATGGGCCAATCGGGGCCTGGTCAGAACGAACCGAACATCGACCCGAGCACGAAGACCGCGACAAGCGAGATGATGACGCTGACAATGACCGTCATCACCATGTCAAAATAGCTTCCGGCATGTGTCTGCTTGCTGATTTGCAGGAGCAGAAGCACTGTGCCGTTGTGAGGCAAGGCATCGAGCGTGCCGGCGCTGATAGTTGTCAGGCGATGCATTAACGCCGGATCGATGCCGTGTTCAGCCGCAAGACGCATATATTCGGCGCCGAGCGCGTTGAGCGCGATGGCCATGCCTCCAGAAGCCGTACCCGTTAACCCGGCCAGTGCGTTCATCGCCACGACCAGCGATACAAGCGGACCGCCAGGTATCTCTAAGACAGCATCGCGCACCACGTTGAAAGCAGGCATGGCCGCAACCACCGCGCCAAAGCCAACGAGACTTGCAACGGTCATGATCGGCAACACAGCCGAATTGGCGCCCGCGTCGAGACTTTCGCGCAATGCGCCCAGGCGTCCGTAATTCACGACAATCACGGTGATGATTGCGGCGGCCAGCGCGAGAAGCACGGCCCACACGCCAATCGTGGAAGCGATATTAATACCCAGAGCGGCTTCAGCTCCGGAGAAGTCAATTCTGGGCAGCACTACCAATGCCATCAGGAAGTTGACACTAATAACGACGATCAGAGGCAGAACTGCCATCAGGAAGGACGGCGGTTTGCCGCTCCTTTGGCCGTGGGTCAGCTCACTCGGGTCAAAATCGCCGGAGAGCGTTGCCTTTTCGCGCACGTTCTCATCGATGAGCACTTCCGCTTCGTCATCCGTATAGCCCTCTCCGGCGGCACGCGCTTTCGCCTCTATGTGCGCCAGCCACCACATGCCGAAGGCGAAGGTGATGATCGAAGCGATGATGCCGAGACCGGGTGCGGCAAAGGTCGTCGTCCCGAAGTAGGGCATCGGTATGGCGTTGTTCGTCGAGGGCGTACCTGGCATCGCCGACATCGTGAACGTAAAGGCGCCGAGGCCAATCGCGGCCGGCATAAGCCTTGCTGGGATGTCCGCGGCGCGAAACATTTCCCGCGCCATCGGCACGAGTACGAAGAAGGCAACGAACACGCTGACACCGCCGTAAGTGACAACGGCGGATGCAAGAACCACCGAGAGCATGGTTCTCTTGACGCCCAGCCGCTCGGTCAGAAAACGGGCGATCGACGTGATGGACCCGCTGTCATCCATCATCTTTCCGAAGATACCGCCCAACAGGAACATAGGGAACCACTGCGTAACAAACCGCGCCGTGCCGCCCATGAACGTCGAGGTCCAGTGCGGAAGCAGTGGCTGGCCCGAGACCGCTGCAACAATAAGGGCCGCCGCCGGCGCCAGGAGCAGGACGCTCCATCCGCGGTAGGCGAACCACATCAGCAATCCGAGTCCCAGCAAAATTCCAAACAACCCCATGGATCCGCCTCTCAATCCAGCCAAGCCGGCGGAGTTGTCTTGCGATCCACAGTCTTACGCCCGTCAAGGTACAGCTATGATACGCTTCACAACTCGCGGCCTTACCCGGTTTTCATGAACCACACCTGCGGATGTGTCGACCGGTCACGCACGCAAAGCCCTCAGGCGGCGAAAGATATGGACACAGTGCTCATTCTTGGGATTCCTTGCTGGGCGAAGACACGGATTGCGCGCTGTTGGACGGCGACCGATGAGTCTTGCTGGCGCGACGTTAGTGAAGACGCGTGATCACTGCTGAGAATCCGGTTCGAGCGAAGCGCCTCCAGCAATCCTTTATGCATTTTGCTTGCAGCCGCCTCCGGCTATTGGGAGAGCAGGTTTGGCGGCCGTGTTGATTGGAGACAGCGCCCGGACGCCTGTATGTCTGGCGGCTCCGACACCCTATCGAGCCCGGCGCCGCATTATCGGTCGATTGATTGTGGTCGCCCACCGGCGTCAACGATTAGGCCTGGCCAATCTTGTCCTGTGTCTTCGTATCGAAGTCGGAAGCGTCGTGGCGTTCGTGCAGTTGCTCGGACGGATCGCCAGACATACGGTTGACCATCCGCCCGCGCTTCACCGCAGGCCGCTCTGCAATCTCGGCCGTCCAGCGCTGCAGGTTGCGATAGCTCTGAACATCGAGGAAGGTCCCTGCATCACCATAGGTCTTGCCCTGCGCGAGGGCGCCGTACCACGGCCAGATGGCGATATCGGCGATGGTGTAGTCGCTGCCAGCCATATAGCGATGGTCGGCCAAATGCCGGTCAAGAACGTCGAGTTGGCGCTTGACCTCCATCGAGAAGCGATCAACCGCATACTGGATGAGCATCGGCGCGTAAGCATAGAAATGACCGAAGCCGCCCCCAAGATACGGCGCCGACGCCATCTGCCAGAAGAGCCAGTTCATTGTCTCCGTTCGGGCCTTATGGTCCTTCGGCAGGAACGCGTCGAATTTGTTGGCAAGGTAGAGAAGGATCGAGCCGCTCTCGAACACCCGAGTCGGCTCGGCCGTTGAATGGTCTACCAGCACGGGAATCTTCGAGTTCGGATTGGCATCCACAAAACCCGACCCGAACTGATCGCCTTCGCCGATCTTGATGAGCCAAGCATCGTATTCCGCACTGGAATAGCCTGCAGCAAGCAGCTCTTCGAGCATGATGCCGACCTTGACGCCGTTCGGTGTCGCCAGCGAATAGAGCTGCAACGGATGCTTTCCGACCGGAAGCTCCTTGTCATGTGTCGGCCCGGCGACCGGACGATTGATATTGGCGAACTGTCCGCCATTCCCCTTCTCCCAGGTCCAAACCTTGGGAAGCTCGTATCCAGCGGGGAAGTTATCGGCGGGGGATTTCTCGGTCATTATTGTCTTTCCTTGCTCAAAAACACATGCATCGCGAACCGCAAACGAGGACTACAGGTATGATCGACCAGGCGTCGATGCCATAGTGGTGTACTGTTTTTTCTGGTGTTTCTGGACGAGTCGATTAAGCGCAGATACGCCGTTCGGGGGTTGCAAATGATGGCCCGCCGGCTTCCGGCAAACACATAAAGGTGGACGTTCGACATGCACGTCCCCACCGTCTGGTCAGGCTTGAAGGTGCTCCTCGTCGAAGCGTGGCAAGGTCGACCTCAGCAACCGCGCACTAATCGCCGCAAAGCCGCTGCAGGGTATCATCAAGATGGAAGCAGCAGACCCAGTGACCGCCAGGTGCATTGTGGCGAGGCCGCTTTTTTTTCACGGGAGGCCGGTGCTCGTGCTTTTCTAGGTGGGCCTAGATCGTCCCGAGCGGGATGATTCTGGCTCTTTCCTGTCTCTCCTAAACAAGATCGTCCCGATCGGTACTTTTCATAGATATTTAGGTGTCCGAACTTTTTGCTGCGGCGCTGGCACAGCCGCTGGTTATGGTGCTCTCCGCAGACAGGTCTCGGTCAATAGCCCGCGGTGCGTTGCCGCAGATGCCTGCAACAATGCCGAACTCGGCAAAATGAGCGCGAATTGGATTGATGAGCGTCAATCGCTGGCGAATGAACAAAAGACGCGTTTGACGCTACATCCGGGCCGACTGCTGGTCCACGGTTCTTACCGGCACCGAGACTACAAAAGCTCGATCCCGGTCCAAATGCTGTTTCGCGGACCGACTACCCCCGGGCAGTCTTGCCGACGCCGCTCTGCTGCGCCAGCAGCGCGATTTCCACGCGGTTTCTTAGTCCAAGCTTTGATAGCAATCGTGAGACGTGGAATTTCACAGTCTTAACCTGGACGCCGGTCGCCTCCGCGATCTGCCGGTTCGTGTGGCCTTTTCCGATCAGCGCAAAGACCGCAGCTTCCTTTGTGGAAAGCTTCCCAATCAGACTGTCTGTCTTTCTGCTTTCCGAGACATTGCGGAGGACGTCGTAGAGGCGCATGCCGACATTCGATGAAAGATAGGAACGTCCTGCGGCAACGCTTTGGACAGCAGAGATGAGGTCTGGGGCCATCGACCCTTTCAGCAGGTAGCCGGTGGCACCGGCCTCCAGTGCCTCCAGCACGTCATCGTCTTCCTCGGAAACCGTCAGCATGACGATCTTCACGGCGGGCCATCTTGCTCGAATTTCGCGTGCCGCCTCGATACCGCTACCAGGCATCGAGATGTCGAGGAGGATAACGTCAGGCTGCCGCTCTTCCGTCAGGGCGATCGCCTCTTCCTTGCTCGCGCCTTCGCCGACCACCTTGATGCCGCCTGCCGCGGCGAAGGCCTGGATGACGCCCATGCGAAACAGCGAATGATCGTCAGCGACAATTACCGAAATAGCCGATTGCATCCTCAATTCAGTGCTCCAAATCGATCGTCATTTCCAGCCTGGCACCTGACGGTGCCTCAGTGAATATGAGTGTCCCGCCAAGGCTCTCGACCCGTTGTCGCAGGCCGTGGATGCCCATGCCCGTCCCGCCCATGCTGCACGCGCCGGTGGAAGAACCTTCCGCTTGTGCGCCGCGATCATAGACTGCCAACGTGAGCTTTCCATCGATAAGCGTGCATCTGACCTGCTGACCCTCTGCACCAGCATGGCGATGGGCGTTGTTGAGGCCCTCCTGCACGAATCGGAAAATGCACGTCTTTATCGCGGCCGGCATCTCGGGCTTGGCACGACTCGGCTCGAAAATTACCTTGCTGCCCGTGCGAGCCTCGTGGTTGCGGATAACCCTTGTGATGATCTGATCGAGATCGAGGCGCTCTATATCTGGCAGCAACAAAGACCTGGCGATGGTGCGGATTTCACCGAGCGCTTCCGTAAGCGTCGACGAGACGGTGTGGATGGCAATGTCGCGGGCGCTGCGGTTTTTGGCAACACGAACTGGCTCGAGCTGGAGTAACGCGTAGCTGAGCAATTGGCCTGGACCATCATGCAGATCTGCGCCGATGCCACGCGCAAAATTCTCATTCATGCTTGCAAGGCGGACAGAGGCTTCCCGATCTCGCTTTCGCAATTCCTGCACTTCGTCTCGCGTGCGCTCGGCTTGCTCGGCACGGCGTTTCAGAAGCTTGCGTTGCCGCTCAATCGTCATGCTGCCGCGATGCACGATCCCGAACAGGCCGATCATGACAAGCAAGTACATTGCCGCGACGATCCCCCAACTTTGTGCTTGCAGCAAGAAAAGCTGGTCACCGACTACGGCGGCATCCTCGTGGATCTCCGCGACAGCAAAAACGGCGCCTGAGTCCTTGTCGTGAATGGGGCTGTAAATCTCCAGGTACGGGGTCGTGATGTTTCGCTCTGTGTGTTCACCTGCTTGCAGGTCGGCATGCCGGGCGGCAACTTCGCCCAAAAGAGCGTGCTTCAGGCCGTCAGGCTGCTCGAAACGCTTGCCCACAAGCTCTTTTGACAAGGAGTACACGACGGTACCGTCGGGCAGCCATACGTCGAGATAGGGAAAGCGTTGCCGCACTTCAGGTGCTGCGAAAAGGCGATCGAGCTCGACAACCGCCGCATTCGATAGTTGTCCTGAAACCTCCAGGTCTTGCGCAATTGGCTGGATCATGCGCTGGACAAGCAACGCGGTCGATGCGGCGCGGCTGTTGGTTGCATTGCTCACAAGAACACTGGCGATCAGGTGCCCCGCTATTGTTGCGGCAATCAAGATCAGAAGACCGCTCGCCGCCAAAAAACGGACGGAGAGCGTTTGCCGTGCCATCCAGTCGTAGCCCGGCAACCGAAACCGCGCCGGGGGAATTTCGGCAACCGCTGTTTTCCGTGAAGTCGAACGATCGCCATCTCCGGCGACCGGGATTCTTCCAAGCAACCTCGCCCCCCTCGAACAGCCTGTTTCACCGCGTCAGCTCATACTCTCAATATCCACCGAGATTTCCAGCAGAAAATATAATTACAATGAATAGCCGACGCGAACTGGTCCTAAGTCTAGGCAAATTCCGGCCCCTTCTGGCTTCAACGTAAAACTAAAGCACGAGTTTCTAGTCCGACGTTGATCGAATACTTCGTTGGACTTTTCGATGTTCAACGAGGACGCGCAATTTGCCACCCTTGATCATCGTCACTCGTAGCCTCTCAGCAGGTTGCGCGCACGACATCTTGGAACCAGCAGAGCCAGCCAGCTGCCTCGGGCACTGGACGGCGAAGCTTTGAACAAACTGCGGTGACACGCGGATCGTGGAGGGTAAAATGGTCCAGCTCAACAAACATGACCTCGAATTCATCCTGAAGCAGATCAAGGTGGCCGAGGCTCATGCATCCGGAACATCATTGACGGAACTCGTTTCCAGCCAGCTCGTCCCCTATGGCCTGAGGACCGTTGATGGCAGCTTTAACAATTTGGCCCCCGGGCAGGAGCATTACGGGTCCTCCGACCAGGTTATGCAAAGACTGCTCGACGCGCAGTTCAATCCAGCCGAGGGGGCGCCGGCAGGACTGCACGGACCGAGTTTTCCAGGTACACCCGGAAGCAGCTACGCGCAGACCTCGGGGAGCGTCTACGATTCACAGCCGCGCGTGATTTCCAATCTTGTTGTCGACCAATCGATCGCCAATCCTGCAACCATGATCTCGGCGCTGATCAATCTCGGTCACAGCGATCCCTACAGTGTGCTTGCGGTGCCAGCAAATGCAGCTGCCTACGCGGCCGCACTGAGCGCCTTTGAAGACTACAAGGCAGCCGAGAAGTCCTTGGCAGCAGCAAAGGGGGCGTTGGCAGCTCTTTTTTTCGGGCCACCGCCGTCGCCGGACGCAATAGCTGCCGCCGAGGAAGCCGTCGAGCTCGCAGAAGGGATCGTCACGTCGACATCTAGTGCAAAGCTCGCAGCCTACGAGGTGATGGAACAAGCGCTCGGTGTCACCATGGAAGGTGACTCTGTTCTTATCCCGAACGTGTCAGCCGATCTTGGCGACACGGCCCCGTTCAACGGGTTTTTCACGCTCTTCGGCCAGTTCTTCGATCACGGCCTCGACCTCGTCAGCAAGGGCGGCAGCGGCACGGTCTACATTCCGCTTCATCCGGACGATCCGCTCTATGTGCCGGGCAGTCCGACCAATTTCATGGTGCTTACGCGAGCGCAAAACCAGCCCGGCGCAGACGGCATAATTGGCACTGCTGACGATGTTCGCGAACACACCAACGAAACCACGCCATGGATCGACCTCAACCAGGTCTATACGTCGAACCCCTCGCATCAGGTCTTCTTGCGCGAATATGTTCTTGTCGATGCCAAGCCGGTCGCGACCGGCCATATGCTGGAGGGCATCAATGGCGGTCCGCCGACCTGGGCGGACGTCAAGGCGCAGGCCCTGAATATCCTTGGCATCGAGTTGACAGACCGGGATGTGCTCCGGGTTCCGGCGGTCGCTACCGATCTTTATGGCGAGTTCGTGCGCGGTGCGAACGGCTTCCCGCAGCTGGTAACGTCAACCGGCTCGATCGAGGGTGATCTCACCAACCCGGCGGAGGCTTCGTCGGCGCTTTCTGCTGGTCGCGCCTTCCTCAATGATATCGCCCATACGGCTGCTCCGGTTTTCGCTGATACCGACGGCGATCCGACGACACTGCCGGCCTTGATGCCCGATGACGACCTCGTGGCGGGCAATGCCGTACCTGTCGACAACCGCGGCAACAATCTTGCCTACGACAACGAACTGCTCGATGCCCACTACATCGTCGGCGACGGCCGCGGCAACGAAAACATCGGCCTTACCTCTGTCCACCACCTCTTTCATCATGAACACAATCGACAGATCGATGCGATCAAGCAGGAGCTGATTTCCGGACCTGATGCCGACGTTGCATTCCTCAACGAATGGCTGCTGCAACCCGTCGATGCTCTTCCCTCATCGCAGGCGGAGATCGACGCCCTCGTGTGGGATGGTGAGAGACTTTTCCAGGCGGGCCGTTTCTCGACTGAAATGGTCTATCAGCACCTCGTCTTCGAGGAGTTCGCGCGGGCTGTCTCCCCGAACATCGATCCGTTTGTCTTCTCCAACAGCGTGGATATCGATCCGGCGATTGCCGCCGAGTTCGCCCACGTCGTCTATCGCTTCGGTCATTCGATGCTGACCGAAGATGTATCCCGCCTGAACCTGCTGCTCGGCACTGACGGCGAAGTGACTGCCCAAGAGCAGGCTGACGTCAAGCTGATGGATGCCTTCCTCAATCCGATCATGTTTGCACAAAGCGGGGTCGATGCCGAAGCAGCCGCCGGCGCCATCCTGCGTGGCATGAGCCGGCAGGTCGGCAACGAAATCGATGAGTACGTTACCGATGCGCTGCGCAACAACCTCGTTGGCCTGCCGCTTGATCTTGCTGCGCTCAACATGACCCGCGCCCGAGAAACCGGTGTGCCCTCGCTCAACGCTGCGCGCCGCGACTTCTATGCGCAGACACAGGATAGCATGCTGAAGCCCTACGAGAGCTGGTTCGATTTTGCTCTCTCATTGAAGAATCCGGCCTCGCTGATCAACTTCATCGCGGCCTATGGAACGCATACCACGATTGCGAACGCGACAACGCTTGAGGACAAGCGCGCAGCAGCGACCGCGCTCGTCCTTGGGGGGACTGGGGCGCCAGAGGATCGCCTGGATTTCCTCAACGGCCGGGGGGCGTGGGCCTCGTTGCAGAATGGTGTGACGACAACTGGTCTGGATACCGTCGACTTCTGGATTGGTGGCCTTGCCGAAAAGAAGATGCCGTTCGGCGGCATGCTGGGGTCGACCTTTAACTTCGTCTTCGAAGCACAGATGGAGAAATTGCAGAACGGTGACCGCTTCTACTACCTGAGCCGCACTCAGGGCCTCAACCTGCTCAACGAACTTGAAGCGGACTCCTTTGCCCAGCTCGTCATGCGCAACACCGACACGGAGGACCAGAACGTTCACCTGAACGGCGCGGCTTTCCAGACGGCGAACTACGTGCTTGAGATCGATCAGGCAAAGCAGTTCAATGCGGGTTTGGGTTCAGTCGATCCGACCGGAACCAATCCCATTCTGCAGGCAATCAACCCGCTTGTCATCCGCCAGGATCTCGATGGCGACGGGACTGTCGACTATCTCCGCTTTACCGGCGGCGAGCATGTCGTGCTCGGCGGAAGCTCCCGCAATGACACGCTCATCGGCGGTGAAGGCGACGATACGCTGTGGGGGGGCGCTGGCGACGACCGGCTCGAAGGGGGCTTCGGCGTCGATCACCTGCATGGTGGTGACGGCGACGACATCATCACCGACAGCGGCACGGATGTCGGCGCGGCAGACGTCATCCACGGCGATGCCGGCGAGGACGTCATCAATGGCGGCAACGGTCTCGACCTGATCTTCGGCGGTGATGATAGCGACTTCATCTACGGCGGCAGCGAAAGCAAGACGATCAGCGGTGGGGAAGGCAACGACTTTATTCGTGGTGCGAGCGGCCCAAGCTTTGTTGCCGGCAACGAAGGTGACGACTGGCTCGAAGGCGGCGACGGCTTCGATACGCTTGCCGGCGAAAACTCGGAACTGTTCTTCAATTCGACCATCATCGGTCACGACGTCCTGAACGGTCGTGGCAACGACAATGACTACGACGCGGAATCCGGCGACGACATCATGTTCCAGGGGCCGGGCATTCAGCGCAACAACGGCATGGCCGGCTTCGACTGGGCGATCCACAAGGGTGACACTCAGCCTGCCAACTCCGACATGAACATCTCGATCTTCGTGAACCAGCAGAACAATATCCTTCGAGACCGGTTCGATCTGGTGGAAGGTCTCTCAGGTTGGACCGGAGACGACGTGTTGCGTGGCCGCGATGTGGTGATCGGAGCCTATGACGAAAACGGCAACGCGACGCAGGTCGATCCAGACGCGCCGCTGGACTCCTATTCCAACGCGCTCCTTGCCAAGAACCTGCATCTGATAGACGGACTCGAGGAGTTGACTGCCCACCTTCAGCGCACGCAGGTCACTGTTGCGGGCAAAACCGAAACAATCGTCATGGATACATCAGATGCTTCGGACATCATTCTCGGTGGCGCTGGCAGCGACGTCATCGAGGGGATGGGCGGCAACGACATTATCGATGGCGACAAGTGGCTGAATGTACGCATTCTCGTCACTCCGGATACGTCCCGCGGCCAGACCTGGTCGGCATTCAGCATCGATGAGCTCTCCGAGATCCAGGCAAGGATGTATTCGGGCGAGATCAAGCCGGGGCAATTGCAGATCGTTCGCGAAATCCTTGACGGCGGCGGCGCCGGCGATGTCGATGCAGCTGTCTACTGGGACAGTTTCGACAACTACACGATCACCGGCAATGCCGATGGCAGCTTGACGGTTGCGCATACAACGGTCGGCCCAGTTGTTGTCGATCCAACCACCGGGCGTGCCCGCGAGGCGGACGGAACCGATCGCCTGTTCAACATCGAAAAGCTTCAGTTCGCTGACCGGATCGTTGATACGGCCATGTTCTTCAATTCGCCGGCGACAGGTGCACCCGTCATATTGGATCAGACGCCCTTGGAAGGGCAGGCTCTGACGCTGAACTTGGCGTCCGTCGCAGACACAAACGGCCTGGGCACCTTCAGCTATCAATGGCAGTCGTCCGCCAATGGAACGACCTGGACGAGCATTGCGGGCGCGACCAGTGCGTCATTTACCCCGCAAGACCTGCCATTGACCTTCTTCGGGGCTCAAGCTGGACTTCAATTGCGCGTCATCGTCAGCTTCACAGATGGGTTTGGCAACGCGGAACAGGTTGTCTCAGCGGCCACATCTCCCGTTGGAGTCAACTGGAGCAGTCTGGTCGGCCTGACACCGTTCAATGGAACGGAGGGAGATGATGTCGCGAACGGCGCACTTTTGGGTGAGACCCTGAACGGCAACGGCGGAAATGACGCACTGAACGGTGGCGGTGGTGCCGACACCATCGCCGGCGGTGCCGGCAATGACACGATCAATGGTGGTGCCGGTGGCGATACGGCCGTCTTCAACGGGCCAATCACGAACTATCGCTTTGCTGCGACGCTCGTCGGTCAGACCTTCACAGTGACGGTGACGGATACGACCGGTGCAGATGGGATCGATACGCTGACCTCGGTCGAGACGCTGCGCTTTGCAGGTGTAAACTATGCGATTGTGGCGGGCAACAATGCTGCCAACACCAACCTTAACGGTGCAGTCGGAGCGACCGGATCGCAGGCCATCTTCGGACTTGACAGTGTCGATACCATCAATGGCGGTGCTGGTAACGACTTTATCGATGCGGGCGCGGGCTCTGACACGATCACTCAAACCGGCAGCACAGGCGGTCGCGATATTGTCGATGGCGGCGCCGGTGTCGATACCTATCGGTTGAATGGAGACACGGGTGCAGAGACCTTCCGGATCTATACCCGGACCGAAGCTCTTGCGCAGATCACCGGTCTGGTACTGAGTGCCGAAACCGAGATTGTCATCACCCGAAACGGCACCACGGCGAACACCGTGATCGCCGAGCTAGACAACATAGAGGAGATATTTGTCAGTACCCTCAATGTCAGCGCGCCCGGCGGTATCGGGGGCGGTGCAGTCGGAGGCGACAGCGTGGTGGTTATCGGAGATTTCAGCACGACAAGTCTCAATCTCAATACCATTACCATTGACGGCGATGTCGGCAATGACGTGATCGACATCTCGGCGCTTACCTCCGCCCACCGTATCGTCTTCCGGTCGAACGGCGGTCAGGACACCATTATCGGGACGCTCAGATCACAAGACGTCATCGAGCTGCCACAGGGCGCGACCGCAGCCAGCTACAGTACCGCCACCGATGAAGCCGGCATGACGACTCTGAGCAATCCGACGACCGGACATTCGATCAGCTTCCATGCCGCTGGAACACCTCAGTTGATTGAGGCTCAGCCTCATGACGATGATGACGGCGACGACGACGATCAGAACCAGGGTGGCGATGACGATGATGACGGCGACGACGGCAGCTCGGGCGGCGGCGATGATGACGACAACTCCTCTGGTGGGGACGACGATGACGACGGCACAACGCCGTTGCCGGTTGCGGCACGGACGTTGATCGGGACAGTGGCTGCGGATGTCCTTGTTGGTGCCGGTGGTGCCGATACGATCCTTGGTGGTGGTGCCGGTGATATCGTGGTCGGCGATGCCGGGTCGGATATCCTCAAGGGTGAGGACGGTGACGACGTGGTGACAGCCGGTGACGGCGACGACA
>NZ_JAEUAT010000033.1 GCF_019511525.1 Rhizobium cauense
TCGCCGCCTGACGTCACCGATCATCAGATCAACCTGTCGAAACTCGTTAGACATAAGCCTATCCTCAAGCCTGTGCTTGAGCCTTCCTGCTTATGCTGAGTGTCCGGTCGAATTGGGGTGCAGTTCAACCCTTTTGTTTGCGCCAGCATGCGTCGGGACTTAGGTAACCTCTGGGTAAAGCAAAGGAAAACTTGCTGATGTCTCGGGAAAAGGTTTGGTTGGTGACGGGCGCCTCTCGCGGATTTGGACGAACATGGACGGAGGCGGCACTTGCAAAGGGCGACCGTGTGGTTGCAGCGGTTCGCGACGTTGCCAGCGTTTCCGCGTTGAGTGATCGGTATGGAGACAATGTCTTACCTGTGCAGCTTGATGTGGCTGAGAGATCCCAAGCATTTACGGCGGCACGATGCGCGATCGAGCACTTTGGCCGCATCGATGTGCTTATCAACAATGCAGGATACTGTCTGGCCGGCGCGGTCGAAGAAGTCGCCGAAGCCGACGCGCGAGCGCTTTTCGATACGAATGTCTTTGGTGCACTTTGGGTGACGCAGGCGGTTCTCCCAATCATGCGCGCGCAGGCTAGTGGTCACATCATCGCCGTCTCAAGCGTCAGCGGCCTCGTTGGGCAACCAACCATCGGGATGTACAATGCGTCCAAATGGGCCCTGGAAGGGATGATGGAATCCCTCTCGGAAGAGATTTCGGATCTCGGGATCAAGGTTTCCATCCTCGAGCCGGCCATATACGCAACCGAGTTCACCTCTCCTACGTCGATGCGCTTCTCGCAAATGCATAGCGCCTATGACGGCGCCCGCTCACGCCTTTACGCCTCGCTTGGTAATGAGCTTGCCAATGATCCCCTTTCGTCAGTCGAGCAGTTGATGGGGCTCGTTGACAGCGACGACCCGCCGCTTCGCCTTCTGCTCGGAGGCTCCGCACTAGGTTGGGCCGTGCGCTCCTACAGCAATCGACTGGCCTCCTGGGTAAGATAGTCACCAGCAATGTAGCGGTTTGTCACAAGCCACGTTGCCTCAACTGCGGCGTTTTGGGCGGACTAGACCGCGATTGAACCTCGAGATTTCAGAGGACTTCGCCCGGACCACGGAGAACGGTGATCAGCAATGTAATGCAACCACCCAAGTGGTGCATTGCGTTACAAACGGTGCAGACTTTCGACATATTGCAGATACTTCCCCAGTGTGAACTCACGCTCAGGAGCGTCTTCAGTAAATTCGCTCTTCGATGCCTACTTTGGCCTGGGCTCAGGCGTTGTGTTTCAACACCACCTCTCCCCCCGGCCGGTTCGCTGAGATTTGTTCCGTTCTGAAAAGGAGAATTGAATGCATCATGTCAAATCGTTGCTGGCCCGCGCACTAAACGTCCGCCCGTTGTTGCTCGCAGGTGGGGTTCTGGGCGTCGTTTACTACGGTTGGTCGGCTGGTGGGCCGTCCGCGGCCGAGCAGCCGAGGGTGGTGCCACCACCTGTCGTCGCCACAAGGGACAGGTCCAAAATCCAGACCGCGGTGTTTGCGGGCGGCTGTTTTTGGGGAACACAGGGTATTTTCCAGCACGTGAACGGGGTGCTCTCAGCTACCGCCGGATATGCTGGTGGAAGTGCCGAGACAGCCGTCTACGAACTAACCGAGACTGGAAGTACCGGTCATGCCGAGGCTGTGCGAATAGTCTTCGATGCCAGCAAAGTCAGCTTTGGAACACTAATGCAGGTGTTTTTCTCTGTTGCTCATGACCCTACGCAACTCAACCGTCAGGGAGCCGATGTGGGGCCGCAGTACAGATCTACCGTTTTCCCGCAAACGAAGGAGCAGGCTAACGTCGCTTCCGCCTACATCAGACAACTCGATCAAAGTCACGCGTTCAGCTCGCCAATCGCAACTACAGTCGAAGCCGGCAAGACGTTCTACAAGGCCGAGGACTACCACCAGGATTACCTGGTCAACAACCCAACGCAGCCTTACATCGCCTTTGTCGAACAGCCCAAAGTCGATGCACTCCAACGGCTTTTCCATTCGGTTTGGCGTGAGGAACCTTTGCTTGAAGCCGGTCGACGCGGATGAAAATTGGCGACAGACAGCAGAGCTACGGGCGTTTGTCGGCAGCTTTACCGAGGAGCGGGTTCCTCTTTCCCTGACAAACTCCCTACACTCTCGTGTCGCTGAATTGAGGCACTAAACAAAAGTTCCGGCAGAACCTCAAGGCGCCCCGGGCATTGGGGCGTCCATCCGTCGGATTGACCCGGTCCTCAGGCACTCATGCGCAACATCGCCGCTGCCCGCGCATAGCCGCCATCCAGTCCGTCCAGAAAATGGAGGTTGGAGTTGGCGCTGGCGCCCGGAACAAGACAAGTCATTATCGCGTGCGATTGACAGTGAAGGCCATATCTCACCTCTCCGCGTTGAACGGACTTGCGAAGTAGCGTCTCAACCTTGTCCACTTGCTCAAATGTGCAATCAACGGTGAGCCTCAAGACGTCGTCAAACTTCCGGAAGTCAGAATTGGATGCGACCGCGGCCCATGCGCTCGGATCCACGCTATCAAAGCCTGCCTTCCGTTTCGGCAGGGTCGCGGGAACGGGGTTGGCGCTGCGATCAACGTCGTCAAGAACCTGCATGATGTCACGCGCAATGCTGCTGAAGGCACGATCGGACAGCGAGTCTCGCGGCTCCACCAGTAAGGAAAGTATCGTTCCGCGTTGACTTTCGAACGGGTCCCATTCGCAGGACAATCCGGTCAGGTCGGGATCGAGCAGACTGGCCGCACCGTCCCCTACTCCGTACCGACCCTTTTTCAGCTCTCCTTCTGCCCATCTGAGCCCCCCACCCGAGAACATGAAATATGTCGTATCTTCCGATACAGCGTACCTCGCAATGCGAACGTCACGACCATTCCGCCTGATTTCCTCCAACGGGATCAGACCCGCACGCATCTCAAGCGCGAACCGCCTTTTGGAGAATTCGGCGGTCTGTTTCAACGCAGCTTCGGCCTGCAGTCGACGTTCGGACGGTAATGCGAACGTCGCGCCGTCTCCGCCAAAACTGAATGGGAAGTCAAAGCTGCCCAACGCATTGCCTATGGACGCGATTATGGAGACGCCCAGAAAATTGACGTCCTCGTAGCGCCCCTCCTGAATGGCGCTCGTCGATCCGACGACATCCGTCATCCCAATTAGCCAGTCGTCTGGCAAAGGTTCATAGACTAAGCGGTCAAGAACGCTACTGAATTTTCGGTAGACGTGAGGACTATGGTTCAACATTTCAGTCATTTCAAACATGGCTTCCTGATCGCGCCGATACCGCGGCTAGCGAGCAAACCCGTTTAGGGCGCTGGTGTATCGAGGATGTTTTGAGATGGCGCCGATTTGCATCCAGATGTCTCCGAACGTTTGTCCGGTACATTCAGATACAGACTAGTTTAGGCCTCGTCCGCATTATTCTTCGCCAGGACGATCTGGGCCGACAATCCACCCCCCAGCCTGTTTTCGAGCAAAAGCGAGGCGTTCATCTCGCAAGCCAACTGCCGAGCAATTGCCAGACCCAACCCTACGCCGGTCGTTTGATCCGTTGAACGATGTTGGAGTTTGACGAAGGGCTCCATAACAGTATCGAATTTGTCGGGTGCGATCCCGGGTCCGCGATCCATTACGGCGACCACCGTCTCGCCGGCTGCATTTATCCGCACCGCAATCTCAGCCGCGCCGGCGAATTTTAGCGCATTGTCGATAAAGTTCGACAGTATACGTCGCAGGGCAGCAGGTTTGACGGTTCTTACACCTTGAATGGCACCATTGACGGATACGTCACGTCCCGTGTCTCTATAATCGAAGACAATACTTTCAATGAATGCGCGCAAGTCGACCGGCGTCTCATGTTCGCTGGTAATGTGAGAGTTCTTGGCATAAGCGATCCCATCGCGGACCAATCGTTCAGCCTCGCGAAGGTCTCGCAGCAGCTTTTCCCTCTCTGGGAAATGCTCAGCGAGTTCCACCCGCAGTCGCATCCTCGTTATAGGCGTTTGCATGTCATGCGAGAAAGCTGTCAGAAGCCGAATGCGCTCCTCTACTTGCCTGCTGACCCTTTCCGAGATCGTATTGAAGGCCTTCGCCACGACGGACGCCTCGCACGGACCGCTCTCAGGCAACCGTTCCAGGCTGCCTTCAGTTCCAAGTCTTTTGGCTGCTACGGCAAGATCACTAAAGGGGCGCAATGTCTGCCGGATTACGACAGCGGTCAGCGTCAGCCCAATTAATGTTGCCCCGGCGAAGGTCATTAACATCACTTGCGTTCTGAGAAGATCGCCGAAAGGCACCAGAGCCGAGAATGCGAAAACCGGTGCTGCAATCGATCCCAAAAACAATCGTGACGCAATAGAGTTTGGCATAACACGCGTGACAGCACCACGAATGCACCGCGCAGCGCTTCGAAGGACCTCCAGGCCGTATTGGGAAAGCGATGGCCTTCCGGCTACTGCTATGGATGGAACCGTGGTCGGCACAGCGAACGCGTCAACGTCAGTTTCGGCACCCCAGTATTCGCCCTTAACCAGCGACATCGATGCCTCCCCGCTCAGAAGCCCGGGAGGTTCCGACAGACGTCGCGCGGCACAATCGCCAGTCGTTTGGAATTTCGTCGGTTGAACGACCGGTGCAGCAAACTTCAAAAGACGTGCTGCACACAGAGATTTTGAATCGCTCCAGGTATTTCAGCATGTCTCCACCTTCCAAAATACGAAATCCAACATCGTGGAAGGCGCTCGCCAGTCCAAAAATTGCTGGCAACTGGCATCCCCCGCGCACCCCAACGTTACTTCGATGCCCACTGGCTCAGTCATTTCCTGGTCAGCGCCAACATGCCTTTCCGCAATGCCAAGTTATGCTGGATGATAGTCCTCAAAATTTCAGAGGTTCATAATGTTATTTCAAATGTAATCGTCCCGCGTATGCCTCGAATAAGTCGGAACGGGTAAGGTCTTCATGACGAAGGAGCGCAGAGCGCGGCATAACATTAGGAAATTACACGGATATTTCTGGCGTCAGGCTCGTGCTACATCCAGAATAGAACCACCGCTTGCCCGGATTGATCTCGGGACCAAGACGGACGGGCTGGTAAAGCCAGTGAGGGGGTAAGAGCATGCAGCGGCTGATATGAGAAAAGGGGCTATGACGCCGCCGCTATAGCCTGCCGCCGCGGTTTGCAGAGGGAGCGACCAGATCGAAATGGACAGGTATTGTTGCTGTGATTCGGCCGTACAATCTCGGCGACCGTATCAAAGTGTATCTAATCAACTGAAAGGTACACTAGCATTCATATCCGGCAGCCGCCCGACATACGCAGGATACATGCTGGCCTATTTATGAAACCGTCGGGAGTGTTTTGGTCGGGGGGCCTCATCAAGACAACCGAAAAACGGGTACCGGTTCGTCGGAACCAACTGAAATTTGTTACTGGAGGGAATGAAAGGCCATGGACCATATCGACCACATCCTGATCGTCGATGACGACAGTGAAATTCGTGAGCTGGTTTCGGGCTACTTGAAAAAGAATGGCCTGCGCGTGTCGGTAGCAGCTGACGGCCGACAGATGCGCGGATTCCTTGAAACGAACACCGTAGATCTGATCGTACTGGACATTATGATGCCAGGAGACGACGGGCTGGTGCTTTGCCGTGAACTTCGGGCCGGCAAGCACAAGGCAACACCCATCCTGATGCTAACAGCGCGCAGCGACGAGATGGACCGTGTCCTGGGTCTTGAGATGGGCGCTGATGACTATCTGCCAAAACCATTTGCCGCGCGAGAGCTTCTCGCCCGGATAAAATCGGTTCTACGACGCACCCGTATGCTGCCGCCCAATTTCCAGGTGACCGAAGCTGGACAGATCTTGCGGTTTGGCGAATGGCGGCTCGATACCGTCGCGCGGAACCTGCTCGACAACGCCGGAACTACCATTGCGCTGAGTGGTGCCGAATTCCGGCTACTTCGAGTGTTTATCGATCACCCGCAGCGTGTTCTCAACCGAGACCAGCTCCTCAATCTAACTCAAGGACGCGACGCAGAGATATTCGACCGGTCAATCGATCTCCTCGTAAGCCGACTGCGCCAGCGTCTAGGTGATGATGCGCGCGAGCCGGTCTATATCAAGACGGTTCGCAGCGAAGGGTATGTCTTTTCCGTTCCGATCGAGGTTTCGGAGTCGCGTCAATGACTTTCTCTCGCTGGCGCTTTTGGCCGAGCAGCCTGCGCTCGAGGATGTTTGCTATCCTCCTGGTTGGTCTCGTGATTGCGTACGGGCTTTCGTTTAGCGTGCTCTACGCCGAGCGTTACATGTCCGCCAAGGCGGTGATGCTCGGTACGCTTGAGCGGGATATCGCCACGTCCATTGCCGTTCTGGATCGTCTTCCAAGGGACCTACGGGGAGATGTCACTGAACTGTTGGGCCGGGACAACTACCGCTTTTCGCTGGGATCGGGCCAACCCGGCCTCCCCGACGACAGCCTCAGAGGCAAGGAAATAGCCAATACGATCGGTGACGCAATCGATCATCGCTGGCCGATCCGCATGGAAGCAATTCCAGGAGATGGTCAACGACTACAGGCCCATCTTACGCTGAGTGACGGTACGCCGCTTACGATCGACATCACCCCACGAGGGATCATGCCGTTGGCGACCTGGTTACCGTATGTATTCGTATTTCAGATGTTGATGATCGGGTTCCTCGCCTGGCTCGCTGTTCGACAGGCCTCACGCCCGCTCGCAGAGCTCGCTGCCGCGGCCGATGCGCTCGATCCAGTCAAGAAGGGATTGGCCTTGAGCACCAGCGGCCCGACGGAAGTCGCGAACGCCGCCAGAGCGTTCAATGCAATGCAAGACCGGATAGCGCACTACCTGGAAGAGCGCGTCCAGATCCTTGCCGCAATCTCGCACGACCTTCAAACCCCAATTACCCGGATGAGGCTTCGCGCGGACCTGGCCGACGACACACCAGAGCGGGTCAAGCTCCTGCATGATATCGAGGAGCTTCAACGGTTGGTTCACGATGGTATCGCCTATTCCCGCAGCTCGCATGGGAACGGCGAGAAGTTTTCGCGAATTGACCTCACGTCCTTCGTCGAGAGCATCTGCTACGACTACCAGGACACGGGCCAACAGGTTACCTCAAGTGGCATCATTACGGGAACGGCGATGACCAAACCGCATGCCTTACGGCGCATCCTTTCCAATTTCATCGACAATGCGTTGAAGTTCGGTGGATCGGCCGAGGTGACGGTGGAGCACAGGAAAGGAGGCGAGATTGCCTTTACTGTCCTCGATCGCGGGCCGGGAATCCCTGACGATCAAATCGAGGCAGCCATGCAGCCATTCTTTCGTCTCGAGCAATCGCGAAATCGAGAAACCGGCGGATCGGGACTGGGGCTTGCGATAGCGCAGCAGCTCGCGTCGGCACTTGGCGGTGCAATTCGCCTTTACAATCGAAATGGCGGCGGCTTGGCGGCTGAAGTCACTATACGCTGATAATTGTCGGTGTCCGTCGCGCAATTGGGCGCCGGATCGACACGGCACTCGCTACGGTTCGTTACAAATAGACCGGGTTCTAGAAACACGCCGGATACGTCACCGCTTCAAAACACCTCTCGTCAAACCCCGCCAAGAGCGGTCACGAATGAAGGAGTGTTCTATGATCAAGATCGACAAGGTTCTCTATACCGGCAAGACACATACGACAGGTGGTCGCGACGGATCCGCACAGAGCGACGATCGCGCGCTCGACATTAAGCTTTCCCCTCCGGGTAGCGGCAAGGGCGGCACCAATCCGGAGCAGCTTTTCGCGGCCGGCTGGTCGGCCTGCTTTATCGGAGCCCTCGGAATTGCTGCCGGGAAGCGCAAAATGGCTCTGCCCGCCTTGGCGGCAGTTGATGCGGAAGTCGATCTCGGGCAGACCGATGGCTCCTATTTCCTTCAGGCGCGTCTCAATGTCAGCTTGCCCGGCATTGAACGTGAACTGGCGCGTGTACTCGTCGAAGAAGCGCACCAGACCTGCCCTTACTCCAAAGCCACCCGCGGCAACATCAATGTTGAGCTCAACGTCGTCTGACCTTAACAATCCATCCGCAACATCAAGAAATGGGACGGGCCTTCGCTCGTCCCTGGAGTAGCACATGAAACTCGCACTGATTTGCATTCTCTTGGCAGGCGTGTTCGCCGCGCCGTGCGTCTATGACATCACCTCAAAGGAGCCATCTCCGCTGAACGGCCTGGTGGCCTTGTCGGCGTCCACACCGCTTCAGGGGGATGCACCTGCGCCTCCTGAACACTCGAAGCTCTGAGGCCGCGAAGGAGACATGTGTGAAGCTTTATCTAAACGAGATTTCATCCGCTGCATCGCGCGTTCGTATTGCGTTGGCTCTGAAAGGATTGGCCGTTGAGACGCAATCAATCGGAATTCTCGGCGCGCATGCAGAGAGCCACCAAGACGACTATCTCAAGATAAATCCGCAGGGGCTGGTACCAGCATTGTTGGCTGAAAACGGGTCCCTGATCACGCAATCCCTGGCAATCATCGAGTACCTGGATGAGCTTCAGCCAGAGCCCCCACTTCTTCCGCGCGGTCTCCTTGAGCGGGCGGCGGCCCGGTCAATCGCGATGGCGATAGCTTCTGAAATCCATGCGCTTCTCACGCCGCGCATTGGATTGCATCTGGCCGCAACGCTCGGTGTTGATGCGCAAGCGACTGCCGATTGGAACCGCCATTGGACGGCAGAGGGGCTAGGCGCTGTCGAACGGCTTCTCGCCGATAATCGACGAGGCGCATTTGCCATCGGCAATGAACCCTGTATCGCAGACATTTTTCTGTTTCCCCAGGCCATCGGCGCACGGCGCCTTGGTATAGACCTCGAGCGATGGCCCCATATCACCGATATTATCGCGCGGTTGGGAACACTTCCTTCATTTGCGGAGAATGCGCCAGCA
The DNA here is from genome assembly GCF_019511525.1 of Rhizobium cauense. Lineage (GTDB taxonomy): Bacteria > Pseudomonadota > Alphaproteobacteria > Rhizobiales > Rhizobiaceae > Rhizobium > Rhizobium cauense. The sequence continues at coordinate 8,981 of NZ_JAEUAT010000033.1, forward strand.
CCGCGAAAGTGAAACCATGCTGATCAATATGGAGCCGTAGTACCACGATTAGGAAAATCTTTGTATTGCCCCATACAGTACCGCACGAAAATGCTCCAGAATTCGCCGTTTGAACAAATAGCTTGCTCAACAAAATCAACTAAATCAATAAATTATATATTTAATTCTCGCCGTCGACATCACACCATCCGCGAAAGGCTTTGAATGACGAGATCACCGTTTCATTATGGACGCGGCTGGTTGGCGTGCCTTTGCAGTGCAAGAAGGAGCCTAGTATGCCTATAGACCAAGCAACGTTCGGTGCCGGCTGCTTCTGGGGATCAGAAGCCTACTTTCGTGCCATAGACGGCGTTACTGATGCGCGCGTCGGCCACTCGACCGGCACAGACGGCTCGACGCCAGCCGGCAGGATCGAAGTCGTGCAGCTCGACTTCGATCCTGAAGTCGTCAGCTATCAGAGCCTGATCGAACTCTTCTGGAAAAGCCACGATCCGACAGCTTTCGATCGTCAGCGCGACGAGATTGGCGAAGGCGTGAGATCGGCGATTTTCGTCCATTCAGACGAACAGGCGGCTATTGCTGAAGGTTTGAAGGCGAGCTTCAACCAAGACTCCACAGCGCCAGCTACCACGCAGATCATTCGCTACGTGAGCCTCGAACTGGCCGATGAAAAGCACCAACGCTACATCGAAAAGAACGGTCATCACGCCTGCTCGGTTCCCACCCACTCGCACAGACAAACATCTTGAAATTGAGAGATCTCCAGAAGTGAAATCCATCGCAATTGGTGCCGCCATCCTCCTGACGCTCGGATTGACCAGCACAGGCTTCGCCAAATCATTGATCTATTGTTCGGAAGCAAGTCCCGAAGGTTTCGATCCCGCTCGCTATACGTCGGGTTCGACTTTCGACGCCTCTTCGAAAACAATCTACAATCGGCTGGTGGAATACAAGCGCGGCTCTACGGAGATCGTTCCCGCTCTCGCCGAACGCTGGGATATTTCTGACGATGGTAAGACGTATACATTCCACTTGCGGGCAGGCGTCAAATTCCACAGCAATGACGAATTCGACCCGACCCGCGATTTCAATGCGGATGACGTGATCTTCAGCTTTGAACGCCAGTCAGGCAAGCACGAATTCGATGCCTACGCGATAGGAGCAAGCTGGTCATATTACAGTGATGTTGGCTTTCCGCAATCATTGGCCGCAATCGAAAAGATCGATCCTTTAACAGTGCGGTTTACCCTGAAAACGAAAAATGCCCCATTCCTGGGACTGCTTGCACTCGACTTCGCCTCCATTCTCTCGAAAGAGTATGCAGATCAGCTAGTCAAGAGAGGTCATGTGGATGATCTCAACCAGAAGCCGATCGGTACGGGCCCCTTCCGTTTTGCCGCCTATCAGCCCGACGCAGCCATTCGTTATGAAGCGTTCGGCCAATATTGGGGCGGCAAGCAGCCGATCGACGATCTGATCTTTGCAATCACTACGGATGCCGCCACACGTATTCAAAGGTTAAAGGCCGGCGAGTGCCAGATCGCAGTGTATCCCACGCCCGCGGACATCCCTTCGCTGAAAGAGGATCGAGAGTTCAAGGTCTTGCAACGGCCTGGCCTCAATGTTGGTTATCTTGCTTTTAACACAACACAGAAGCCCTTCGACGACCCGCGGGCACGCCGCGCGATAACCCAGGGGATCGACAAGAAAGCGATTCTTAGCGCCGTTTATCAAGGCAGCGGCGTTGTTGCCGACAGTGTTTTGCCGCCTGACATGATGGGCTTCAACCGGGTCTTGAAGACCGTCCAATACGATCCGGACGCAGCGAAGAATGCCATCTCGGAATTGGGGCTTGCGGGGCAGAAAGTTACCCTGTGGGCCATGCCCGTATCGCGTCCGTACAATCCGAACGGCCGACGCACTGCAGAATTGCTGCAGGCCGATCTGGCAAAGATCGGCCTTAATGCCGAAATTATCTCTTTCGAATGGGGCGAGTATCTCAAGCGCTCAAGCGATCCGGCGCACGAAGGAGCGGTTCTCGCGGGATGGACCGCCGACAATGGTGATCCGGACAGCTTCCTTACCCCCCTTCTTGCCTGCGCTTCAGTCGGCGGCAACAATAAGGCCGCCTGGTGCAACAAGGACTTCGATGCCATCTTGGAAGAAGCTCGATCTGAAAATGATCCGAAGCTTCGAGCATCCTTGTACGAGAAGGCCCAACAGATCGCCGCCGATGAGGCCCCGTGGATTCCGCTCGCCAACGGCCTGATCACAGTCGTGACATCCCCCAAAGTCACAGGCTATCAAATCGAACCGTCAGATGCTCATCGCTTTGACGGCGTTGATATCAGTGATTGAGCCTAATTGGCGGCGCAAGCGGCTCACTGCCGTCGTCCCTGCCCCGAAAGAGCAAGAGGCTCTGTGTGGTAAAGCTAGAACGCTTAAGGGCGGCCTCCATGCCATCGCTCGCGATGGGCAACATTGGCGACCGCTCACACGGTTGGCGTCGAGCCACCATCCATGCGAAATGTCGTACCCGTCATGAAGTCGCTGGTTGGACTAGCGAGAAAGCAAACGGCAGCGGCAATGTCCCTGGGCATACCCAGGCGGTTTACCGTCTGGTGGATAATGTTTTTCAGAACGAAGTCCTTGCCAAACTCCGGATCATCAGACCCCTGCCGATGGGCTGTTTCAGCAAACCATTGATCGAGCTGTGGCGTATAGATCAGACCGGGCATGATCCCGTTCGAAGTGACGCCCGTCCCTGCAAGTTCCTTTGACAGGCTAAGCGTAAGATTGTTCAAAGCTGCTTTCGCTGCTCCATAGGACGGAAACAATGCGTGCGGCGAGATAGCGTTGCGTGACGATATCTGAATTAGCCTGCCCCAGCCTCGGACCTTCATCGCCGGCACGAATGCATGGATAAGGCGGACTGCGGCGATGGTGTTTTGATGGAAATCGGCAATCCATTCCTCGAGTGAGGCATCAAACCAGGAGGGGTGGGACTCCTGCGTCGGATTTCCAACGTTGTTGACGAGGATATCGACCCCGCCGAATGCATCTTTCGCGGCGTCGACAACAGCCGAACAGCCTTCATCCGTTGTGACATCTCCCAACGCTATTTTTGCGATGCCACCGCCGGCTTTAATGCCTTCCACAATGATGCTGGCGCGTTCAAAGTTGCGGCCGTTGACAACGACGCTAGCGCCTTCAGCCGCCAGCATTCTGGCACATTCGGCTCCAATGCCCGATGTGCTTCCGGTGATCAGGACGCGCTTACCCGTCAATTGCATATCCATCTAGGGATCCCTTCAGGTTCAGGTTTTGATTGAGCTACGGTATGGAGCGGTTCAGGCCACCGTCGACGCGGATCATGGCTCCGCTGATGTAATCCGCATGGTGGCTGGAGAGGTAGGCAACGGCCGCGGCGATCTCCTCCGGCCTGCCCAGTCGAGCAATGTCATTCGGAACGAGATCGCGACAGGCTCCTGCCTCGACGTCACTCCATGTTGTGCCCCAACCGAATTTGCTCGCGGCTGCACTCAACAAATCCTCTACGGACGAAACCCGAATGGCACCAGGCGAGACAATGTTCGACGTCACGCCACTTCCTTTGAGATCGCGAGCGAGTGAAACCGCAAGATTATGGCGGGCCGCAAGCGTCGCATTGTATTCGGGCTGAGTGGCCATCGGTTGCTGTGCGAGACCGCCTCCAATTTGAATGACGCGACCCCACCCACGCTGACGCATGGCTGGCACGAGGCGCTTGATCATCCTGACACCAGACACGACATTGGCATTATAGGCGGCCAGCCATTCGTCCTCAGCGGTATCGTCCCACCCGGCGTGTCCATAGTAGCCGGCGTTGTTAACCAGAATGTCCACCGGGCCGTTGCAAAGAGCTTTCTGACACACAGCGTCAGCGCCAGCGTCCGTCGACAAATCGCCGAGCACCAGATCGACCGTGCCACCTAAGCTGCGCACCGAGGCGGCAACCTGCGCAGCTTTCCGTTCATCCCGTCCATGCACAATGACTGCAGCCCCCTCACCGGAAAGAAGGCGTACTATCGCCTCGCCCAGGCCGGACGAGGATCCAGTCACGAGCGCGCGCTTACTGTGTAGATTAAGGTCCATCAACCTGTTCTCCTGTTCAGGTGAGATATGGACCTGGCCAATTGCTTTGATAAGCAGGATAAAGCAGGATGAGTTAGGTTGAGAAACAGGACAATGCATAAGACAGGCCTGATCGAGTATGAGACGGCGATAGCAGTCGCAAAGCATCGCAGCTTTCGAGCGGCGGCCGATGAGCTCGGCATGTCCTCGACTGCGGTGAGCAGTGTTATCCGGCATCTCGAAGCCCGGATCGGCGTGCTGCTTTTCCATCGGACGACGCGAAGCGTATCTCTCACGGCGTCTGGAGAGAGATTTCTCGGTCGGCTCGCTTCCTCAATGGCGGAAATCGCAGAGGCTATTGAAGACGCCAAGGGTCAGGCCGAACAGCCAAGCGGAACATTGAGGATCAACACCTCGGTGACTGCGGGGCACGAGATCATGCACCCCATAATAGCCGACTATCTGCAAAGATACCCCGCAATGTCGGTCGAGCTTGTTACGGACAGCCGTTTGGTCGATATCGTCCTGCAGGGATGCGACGCCGGGATAAGAACAGCAAATTCGGTTCCCGGGGATATGATCGCGGTCTCGCTCGGCTTCTCGCTAGACTTCTCGGTCGTTGGCGCACCAGATTACCTTCGAATGTCCCCGGAGCCGCTGACACCTTACGACCTCGCAAGCCATCGCTGCATACGGTCCCGCTGGGCGGGAAGTGGCATTTATCAGTGGGAGTTTGAGCGGGAGGGCAAGGCAATCCGACTGGACGTCCCAGGTTCAATTATTCTGGACGAGCAATCGATGATCCTGAACGCGGCAAAGGCTGGCTTCGGCCTCGCGTATCTGGCGGATGCGATCACCCGTGACGCGGTGGCAGCCGGCCAGCTCCGCCGCGTCCTCGAAGGCTGGCGTCCTCCGCCGGCGCCGCTTTCCCTATACTACCCTCGCAATCGCCACACACCCGCAGCACTGCGCGCCTTCGTAGACGTCATCCGCCAGAACCAACGCGAGGCGGCCTCCTAACGCTGCGCAGTCGGGCAATGGAGCCGATCGACGTCTAACGCAATACGACTGATACGCCGTCACGGTCAGCGGTTCGTGGCCACCGAGCAGACCGCAACCGACGCCGGGCGGCGGCGGTCCTCCCCGTGCCGCCCGACCTGAGCTTGTTGCATGCAGGGAGCTAAAGCATGCGAGGGACTGCATTTTGTGGCTTCGTTTGATGCGCCATGACACCGCACTGTCAAACTCCCTTCAGGATCCCTATTTAGGTCGGGCATTGAAGTGGAACCTGCCAATGACGAAACCCTGGACGACAAGCCGCGGCCCGATCCCGGCAAACGATGCGGACCTTGCCAAGGCGCGGGCGATCAATGCTCTGCTCGAGCGCCCCATCGAGATTCTGCCGGCGAAAGTCGGCGATCCGATTAGGCCGTTTGCACTCGGCCTCTGGAATGACATCCGCGCGCTCCTCAAGCCGGGTGTCGGCGTCACGACGCTGCGCCGGGCAACCGGCGCCTACCTGCATTCCAAGCGGTATTTCTTCGCAACCGCTCAGCCCGGCTCCATGCGCTTCGACCTGCAAGGCAGTCCAGCCGAGCCCGTGTCGGATGCGGACCGGATGGCGGCACAGCAGCGCTACCAGACGCTCACGCACAGCAACGCGCCGATGGAGGAGAGTATGGTTACGGAAAGCGTTGTGACGGCCCTGCCTCCCCTCAGCAAGAGCGAGCAGATTCGTGCCGCCCTGCTAAACCGGCGCAGGTGACCCGGCGCGACCCCCTAGATGATTTCCCGGTTCTCGCGCCAGTTGCCCCTATCTGGCAGAACTCATCCACGAGCGAAAGCGTCGGCCACCGCCTGGCGGTTTCGTGCTAGACCCTAATGCCAGCGTCCCCCTGAGTGTGAGCAAGCTCGACCCATTCTGCTGCCCACCAGCGCGCGACGAGGCTTCCTGTGGAAAGCCCTATTCTTGTCGGCACAACCGCAAAGAGCTGCTTGTTTCAGTCGCAAACCCGCTGCACCATGACCTCCAGTTAGTAGCCGGACCAACGGCGAAACATGACCCTTTCCATGGAAATCTAATGAGCAGAGCCTTCAATCCGCCCTCTGTCCGCAAACCCTTCGGAAACTACAATCACGGCCTGCTCGTGCCCGCCGGCGCGTCGCTTCTTGTCACATCCGGTCAGCTGGGGATCGGTGTTGACGACGTCATCCCCGGGGATATCACTGCGCAGGCCGAACTTTGCTTCAAGGCGATTGATGCGATACTCGACGAGGCCGGCATGACATTTGCGGATGTCATACGCATTTCTGGGTTCGTCACGAAGAGGGAGGATTTTCCTGCCTACATGGCGGTGCGTGATCGATATACACTCGACCCCAAACCGGTATCGACCCTAATAATCGTCGGCGGATTTACGCGACCGGAATTTCTCGTCGAAGTCGAGGTGACCGCAGCAAAGGTTTTCTAGTCAAGGCGTTACTGATCACGGTCGCTGACCTCAGAACCGCTCCATCGCCGTCTTCACCTTACCCATAAAGGCCGAGCGTGTCTCGGCAGTGCAGTTGTTCATGTCATAATGGGCCAGAAAGGTCACCGACCTTCTAGGATTGATCTGGGCACGCAGCACTCGCTTTACGATCTTCTTAGGCGGATTTCCCGCAACAAAGGCCCGAAAAGGTGTAGCACCGTAAGTCAGGACGGCACCGAGTTTGCGAATATGCCGCAATCTCGATTCCACCTTGCCGTCGACGAGGTCGAACGAGACGCCTGGTAACCAGACCCGGTCGAAATAGCCCTTCAGGATCGCGGGAAAGCCAAAATTCCACACTGGCGTTACGATCACCAGACCCTCTGCAAGCTTAAGCCGATCGACATAGTCCTTCACCAACTCGGTGTTTTCAGGATAGTCGTGGTAAACCATGCGATCATGGCGGGAGAGAACCGGATCGAAGTTTTCTGCGTAAAGATTGCAGTCATCGACCTCATGTCCAGCTGTCTTCAAGCTTTCCAGCGTTTGCATGTAGAGCGCATTCCCGTAGCTTGACTCTACCGGATGCGAGTGAAGGACCAGAACTCTCACGTGGCCTCCATCACTGCTGCCAGTCCCGGAAATAGGTAGTTCTGGCCTGATGAGAAGTCGAAGTTGGGGTTGTCCCAGGCGATCATCTTGCCGGGGTTGAGAAGACCCTTCGGATCGGTCTCATGCTTGAAGGCGAGTTGAACCTTGTCGGTTTGTTTCATGCCGCCTTCTTCTAACGTGTAGCGGTGTGGGTTGAAGATCGGGCATCCATGGTCCTGGTGTATCTTGATGATCTCCTCCAGCCGCTCCTCGCTCGTGTATCTCACCAGCGGCAGGCCCGAGCACTGGATCTGACCATCGAACTTGATGAACTCGAGATGGCCGGGAACCTCATCACCGAAGATCTCGACCATCTTGGCCACCTTCGCTACATGGTCCGGACCGGGGTACTGGACTTGCAGGTAGGTAAACGTTGGATCGACCTTCAGCGCGCGCAATGTTGTGTGGTTCCAGGCGAGCTCATAGGCATGTGGAATGCCCTTCATGCTCTCAACCTTGTCGGAGCGGAAAATAATCTCGCCCTTCTGGGCGACGGTAAAGGCGCTAAAAGCGTCGATCGAGTGCGGTGCTACCATCAGCACGACGACAGATTGGCCTTGCCGAATAAAAGGTCTGTGTCGCGTAAAGTAGTCGTAGGGGATAGGGGCCGCGATCGGTGCGATTTCCTTGACCAGAATACCGTTGCATTTCGCCAGCGCGTCCGAGTAGCGCACGCCCTCCATGAAGTCATCATAGCCAACTAGTACGTCCACCCAATCATACGCAGGTGCCAGCGGCATCTCGATTTCCGTGATGATGCCGTTGGTACCATAGGCGTGACTGACCTTCTGCAGGTCCCAGCCGGTGAGATCGAGCACCCGCGGCTCCGCCTCCATGGTCACCACCCGAAGACGAATGATGTTTCCGATATCGCGAAGACCGCCCCAGGCGATCGACCCAACGCCGCCCGACCCTCCGGCGATGAACCCGCCAATCGTTGCAGTCTGCGCTGTCGACGGATGGAAACGAAGTTCCTGGCCTGAATGCGCCTTGGTCTGCTTGTCGAGTTGGGCAATCACGATACCCGGCTCGCAAATCACTCTGCCTGGATGGATCTCCTTGATCTTGTCCATGGCAGCGAGATTGAGAACGATGCCGCCCGAAAGCGGCATAGCCTGGCCGTAATTGCCCGTGCCGGCGCCCCGTGGGGTTACAGGAACGCCATGTGCAAACGCGACCTTGAGGGTCTGTATGACCTCCGCCTCGCTTTTCGGCGTCACGATCAGATCGCCAGTGACGCCATCAAGTTGCGCTTTCAGGATCGGTGAATACCAGTAAAAGTCGCGGCTCTTCTGGCGCACGAGCGCCGGATTGTCTTCGACTGCGATGCCATCGAGTTCCTTTTTTATCTTCTGGTAATCCGGCATGTCAGGCTCCAACGACACTATCGAGTTCACGGTAATCAGGAAGGCTCCGGTCGATGACCTTGCCGCGACGAAGCACGACGCGGTCAGACTGGGGGCGCGAAAGAAATTCGCTCCAGCGACGCGCGCTGAAGAGAACCAGATCGGCGGGCTTGCCGATGCTGATGCGGCCGGTGTCGGCGAGCCCGACGATGTCAGCGGGCGAGGTCGTGACGACACGCGCGGCCGTATCGAGCGGATGATCCAGGTGAAGAATGCGCACGGCTTCGCGAAACACCTCGACCGCATCGAGGTCACCATAGGCGTAGAAAGGATCGCGCGTATTATCGGACGCGACCGCCGTCGCGACGCCGGCCGCAGCAAGTTCCTTGAAGAGTGTCACACCACGCCAGCGTGGCGTACGGTTCGGCTGGCGATCCTGAAGGTAGGCGTTGCACATTGGCAGCGAAATAACCGAGATCCCGGCCTCGGCGACCAGTTCCACGGTGCGCTCGGCAATCCCATCATCCTGCCTTGCTAGCGAGCAGCAGTGACCGGCCGTCACCTTACCCTTAAACCGGTTCCTAAGAACGGCCTCGGCAATCGCTTTGAGGGTTTGCGCCCCAGGGTCGTCCGTCTCGTCGACATGGAGGTCGACATCGAGGCCATTCTCCGTCGCAGCACGAAAGAGCGTATCGAGCTGCCACGCAAGGTTCGGTCCCATCCTGGTAACGCCGCCCATCAGGCCGCCCGCATTGCGCACGACCCCGACAAGATCGTTGAAATAGACTTCGTCTACCATGTCGTCCATCGGGAAAAGAGCGACGGCCTGCAGTGCGATCCTGTCCTTCCACGCGTCTCGCACCTCACAAAAAACGTCGAAAGAGATCCTGTGTTGCGGGGCGGCGGAGTCCAAATGTGTTCTGATCACGCTCGTGCCGTGCGCGTAAGCGGAGCGAAGCGAGAACTCCATTCGCTTGCGCACATCGTCAGCCGACCAATACGCCGCGCGGTCGTTGCCCACCGCCTGCAACGCCCCGATAAACGTTCCGTCCGGATTGCTGCTGCGCGCCCAGATGTGCCCCTTGTCGAGGTGCGTGTGGACGTCGGCAAAGCATGGCCAGACCATCCCCTCGCGCAGGTCTGATTTGGCGATCTCCGGGGACGCACTGCCAGCGGGAAGGATCGCCGAAACAAACCCGCTCTCGATAACGACATCGGCGCGGACGAGGCCTTCCGTTGCTAGCGCATTGAAACCTTCAACGGCAACGGCAGGCAGGGTCGCATTGCTCAGTACAAAGCGGCCAGCGTTTGGTGGTGACATGAACGAATACGTCATCAGTTTTCCCGCCTGAGACTGCTCTCATGCCAGCGGTGCAGGCTGAGCCAGGAGATGAAGGAGGTGATCGCGAAGATTGCCACCCCGAGCAGCGAAAGCATCAGTAGCGCGGCGAAGAGGCGAGGAATGTTCATTCGATACTGCGCTTCCAAAAGCCGAAAGGCCAAGCCGGAACCTGCGCCGGCCGAACCCGCTGCAAACTCGGCAACGACCGCTGCAATCAGCGCCAGCCCCCCGCCGATGCGCAGGCCTGTCATGAAATAGGGCAGCGCTGCCGGCATCTTCAGATAGAGCAAGGTCTGCCAGCGCGAGGCGCCATAAAGCTCGAACAGGTTGATCAGATTGTGATCCACGCTCTTGAGCCCCTGCACCATGTTGGAAAGGATCGGAAAGAAGGCAACGAGAAAGGCACAAATGAGCAGGGCGACCTGTGTCGAGGGTGCATAGATCAGGATCAGCGGTGAAATCGCGACGATCGGGGTGACCTGCAGGATGACGGCTAGCGGATAAAAAGCGATCTCGATCCATCGAGATTGCACAAGGAAGACAGCAAAGCCGACACCGCCGACAAGCGCCAGCAACAGAGACAGGAAAGTAATCTTGCTCGTTACCCAGAGTGCGGGCGCAAGCGTCCCCCAGTCACTGATAAAGGCCGCAGCAACGGCCCCGGGACCCGGCAGAATGTAGGGGGGTACGCCGGAAAGTTTGACGTAGAGCCCCCACACAATCATGAGAACAGCGACTGTCGCGAACGGCACTGCAATCTTGAACGCCAGGTCGCGGCGCTTCGCCGTCATCGCATTCGGCAGATCGGGCGCCGATGCCTCGGCAACATCCGCGCTCATACATTCTCCTTTGCAGCGTTGATGGCGCCGATCAGTGAGCGCGACACCGTCTCGCATGCCTGCCGATATTCCTCGGAGGTGCGATAGAAGGCATCTCGCTCGAGACTGGTGACGAGTGGCAGATCGGCATGGACCCGCCCGGGGCGGGCCTTCATGACGACGATCCGGTTTGAGAGGTAGGCTGACTCAAAGACCGAGTGGGTGACGAAGATCACCGTGATGCCGCTCTCTTTCCAGAGGCGCAAAACATCGTCGTTCAGCTTCTGACGGGTGATTTCATCAAGCGCTGCGAAAGGTTCGTCCATCAGCAGCAATTTTGGTTTTGTGACCAATGCACGCGCGATGGATACGCGCATCTTCATTCCACCGGAGAGCTCGCGCGGATAGGCTTCGGCAAAATCCTGCAGGCCGACAGTCGTTAAGACGCTCATGATGTCGTCGCGCGCCGCCGCCTTGGAGATGCCTCGCAGCTTCAGAGGGAGGTGGACATTGCCAAAGACATTCTTCCACGGCATCAGCGTCGGCTCCTGAAAGACGAAGCTAATGTCGCCTTCCGGCAAGCCACGGGCATTGATGCGGGAACTTGGCCAGTCGATCGTCCCGGCAGAGATGTCGCCCAGTCCCGCGATAATGCGCAGCGCCGTCGATTTTCCGCAGCCCGACGGCCCTAATAGGCTGATGAACTCGCCACTCTCCACTGTCAACGACATCCCAGAAAGGGCAACCGTGCCGCTGGAGAACACTTTGGAGACAGACTGCATCGAGACGAGTGGTCTTTTGCGCAGGTCTCTACTTGCCGGAATCGGAGATGGGGCTGGAAACATCGCCTGTCTCATTAAATCAGGGAACAGGCTTTGCCGCGGTGGCGGCTAAGCCATGTGGCGCTTACTTCTTCAGAGCCATGCCGACGCCTTTGCAGACGTATTTGGTGGTATAGGCCTTCGTGTAGTCGGTATCGGCTTTCAAAACCTTGATGCCGACCATCTCGGCGAAGAACTTCTTGTAGTGCTCGTCGGTGATGCAGCCGATTCCCTTATCGAGAGCCTCGCCTGATTCGACGATACCGTACTCTTTCAACTTGGCGATCGAATAGGCGATCTGGCCATCCGTCATTTCCGGATTGTCCTTCTTGATCAGCTCGTTCGCCTTGGTGTTGTCCCCATAAAGGTAGTTATACCAACCCTCGATCGAGGCATCCACGAAGCGTTGCACGACATCCGACTTGCTGTCGATCATCGTCTGGGTCGTGGTTATCATCGTCGAATAGGGGGAGTACCCATTGTCGGCAAGCAGGAAAACCTTGGGCTCCCAGCCGGTCTGCTTCTGGATTTCATAGGGCTCGGAAGTCAAGTAACCCTGTTGTCCGGACTCCTTGTCTGCAAGGAACGGGCCGGGGTTGAAGTTGTAGGGCTTATACTGCTCGTCCTTGAAACCCTGATAGTTCGCCTTCATCCACTCGAAGTACGTCAGATAGCCATCCTTGCCGAGAAACAAGGTCTTGAGCTTGGCCAGATCCTCGAATTTGGCGACCCCAGCGTCCGGGTGAGCGATCAGCACCTGCGGGTCCTTCTGGAAGATTGCTGCGACGTCGACAAGCGGTATGCCCTGCTCGACGGCAGACAGTTCCCCCTGTGGACCGCCCATGTAGAAGTCGATCTTGCCGGAGATCAGCAATGCTGTGTTTGCCGCGTTCGGACCACCTTGTACGATCGTAACGTCGAGCCCGTGCTTGGCGTAAGTACCGTCTGCAACGGCTTGGTAAAAGCCGCCGTGCTCGGCCTGGGCCAACCAGTTCGTGCCATAGCTAACCTTGTCGAGCGCATACCCAGGAACTGCGACCGCAGCGGTGAAACCAATGCCCAGTGCTGCGATAAATGCCATTTTGTTCAATGATTTTGACATAGTCGGCGTTCCCCTTTTGTGAGCGCTCGGGCGCTCTTTGGCGTCCGATTTTCTGCATTTGAGCGATTGCGTTGCTGATTGAAAAGCATCAAAATTCGTGCACAACGATGCCTTTTTGGCATCCCAGGAGAAGCCTGTGCCTAATTTGTGCGTAGCGCTTAAAATTGATGCAACGAGGGGTCGAATGCTGCATTCTAGGAAGCTGCTTTATATCAACGAGATCGCCCGTTCCGGGTCAATCCGCAAGGCCGCCGCGCGGCTGAACGTTGCCTCCTCCGCCATCAACAGACAGATCCTGGCACTGGAAGAGGAGATCGGTGCGCCGCTCTTTGAACGCCTGCCCCGAGGACTGCGCCTGACGGCGGCAGGCGAGCTCTGCATCGAGCACATCAGGGAGGTTTTAAAGAACTACGATCGACTGGAGGGTCGCATCAGGAGCCTGAAGATGCAGCAGGCCGGAAAGGTCAGGCTGGTGACGACCGTGGGACTCGCATCGGGCCCACTGGCAGAAATCATCGCGCGGTTCCAATCAGAACACCCGCGCGTCTTCTTCCAGATCAGGAACGATGCGGGTACGACAACGGTCAATCCGGTCCTCTCTGGCGACGTCGATATCGGCCTCGGCTTCAACATTCCGGCAACCCCGGGAATACGCACGCTCGGCAACTTCGACATTCCGATCGGCGTTGTACTCCCACCGGGGCATCGCCTGATAGGGACTGGCCCAATCAGTCTTGGTGACATTGTCCAGGAGCGATTGGTATTGGCGCAGACGGGGACGAGCCTTCGCGAGGTCATCAATCTCGCTCTTGCGAGGCTGGATGTCTCGGTAGAGCCCGTTCTGGAAAGCAATGCGTCGGAAATGCTTAAGAAGCTCGTCAAATGCGGGGCTGGGCTGACCCTGCTCAATCCGCTTGACGTCATCACAGAATGCCGCGCGGGCGAACTTGTATTTCGTCCGATTGCCGAGCCTCATGGCCGACACCAACCGATGAAGCTGTTTGCCCGTGCCCGGGCGTCGCTTGACGCGGCGACCAGCCTCTTTGTCGAGTATCTGTTGGCTGAGCTTGCGGGCCTCGTTCAGGAATTGCAGGCCAAGGGACACATTGCTCCCGCCAGAGCGCCGGCTCCCTGAGACCTAACGCGCGTGTAGATTTGCGAGCGGAAAGCGCTTCAAATCCTCAAGAAGCTCGACAAAACCCTGCACCTGATGGCGGCAGATCGCTTCCCCTTTCGCGGCAGTCCCGCGTGATGCATCGCCCACCACGCCGTTGGGATTGAGATCATGCGCGATCCAGGCCAGCGAGTGAGGCGGAAGCGGCTGAATATACTTTGACTGCTCACGCATCCACTCAGCCTTGGACGCGAAGTTTTCCGCCTTGTTCATTCGCACGAGTTCCGGCCTGAAATGCAGCATCAGTGACGTCTCGACCTCTCCACCGTGAATCCCATATCGGGATTCGTGATCGCTGATCATGCCATCTGGATGGCCGAAACGTCCCCATTGCGTCGAGACAACAGCCATCTGGTGGCGCACGCGCAATTCGCGCGCCACTATGCTCATGATATCGACATTGCCGCCGTGCGAGTTGACGATCACCATTTTACGGATGCCCGCTTCTGCGACTTTGGCGCCGATTGCCGTCCAGACCGGTATCAATAATTCGGCAGGGAGCGAGAGCGTTCCTGGTCCGTAGATATGCTCATTCGCCTTTCCGACTTCCTGTGTGGGCAGGACAAGGATATCGAGATCGGCGGGTCGCTGGCGGCGGAGCTCGACCAACATGCCGTTTGCGATAGCCACATCAGTGGCGATCGGCAGATGCGGCCCGTGCTGCTCGGTCGACGCGATCGGCAAAATTGCAATGGTAGTATCCGCCGAGAGCCCGGCAAAGTCATAGGTATTCAGCTCGTTCCAATAAAATGGTGTCGCCATAGCCGTGCGCTCCTTTCGTTGAGTTATCTCTGTGACTAGGGAATTCTACAGCATACGGAAAGCATCAATTTGCGCGCACACCGCTGCCTTTTTGCGACATACAGAAGCGTCGACGATCAGGACATATCGAGGGATTCTGGGCTTCACCGCCACAAGGGTGCAATCCAAAAGCTGTCGGGCCGCCAGCGACCTTTCGGCCTTTTATGCTCGTTCAATCTCATACCCAGGGCGACCCGGATCCGGTTATCTTGCCCTCGCCAGATCGTGGCGACGCTACTTTCGTCCGCCGTTCTTCGGATCAAGGAGATAGATGAGCAACATGCCGGCGCTTATGAGAAACACGCTGAAGACGTTCCAGAGAAAGAAGATCGGAAGGCCCCAAGCTTTCCCATCTGTGTTGAAAACTATGTTTCCCACAAACACGCTGGAGACCAAACCGAAGACAAGAATTACCCTCATCACCCATCCACAAAGCAGCCCCTCAAGACGGATCAGCTTAGCACGATCGTGATCGAGCAAAAGAGAATTCGCGGAACGCAAATTCAGACGCAAGATCATCAGCGGGCGCGTTCAACGCCCGCATCTTCCTCAGTGGTCACGAACCGAGACTACCGGCGCGGTCGCCACACTTACGAGAAAGGCGACGAGCGTGTTCAAGGTCAGCGCGATAAAACCCGTATTGATTTGCTTCACGGCGACGGGGGCGTCGGGAAAGAAGCTGGATATGTTCAAGCCGGTCGTCAACACAATTGCGACGGTGCCAACACCTACGATAATACCGGCGGCCGCCCCCTCCTTTGTCAACGGGTTCCGTGGCAACAGACTGGCGAAAAGGGCGGGAAAGAGCTGGGTCACGATGCTGTAGCCCATGATCAGGATCGCGACGATGCTGTCGCCGCCAACGATCGTAAAATAGACTGCGATGGTAGTCAGCAACAGCACAGATAGCCGCGCCCATGTCGTGGCTTGTCGGTCCGAAAACGAGGGCATCAACCGTCTAAAGATATTCGACGAGACGAGTGTAGAGCCGACAATCAGTATCGTTGACCCCGGCACCAACGCCGTGAGCACGCCAGCCGCGCCGATCACACCGACAAACCAAGGATCGAAGGTCGCTATCGAGAGCTTGAGCAGAGCAAGATCAATCTCTCCGCCTTCCAGTCCTGGAATCTGCAGAACAGCAGCAAAGCCCACCAGCATGGCAAACAGCATGACGAGCGCATAAAGCGGCATGAAAACCGCATTGCGGCGGAAAGCTGCTTCCGATTTTGACGTATATACAGAAGAAAAGGTGTGCGGCCACATGTACAGGCCAAGTGCAGACAGCGCAACCGTGCTGGTATACCAGACGATTGTCTCTCCGGTATCGGGAAGGGACAGAAACCCTGGCCTTGCAAGCTCAATCTGCTCGAACATCGCGCCAATCCCTCCGTAGTAGTGGTAAGGGAGGTAGACACCGAGAAACGCGCAGATAATCCAGGTCGTGCAATCCTTCACGGCCGCAGCCCAGGCAGAACCACGCATTCCCGAGACAATGACGTACAACGCCATCACGATCGCGCCGCCTATGACGGCGACAGACTTGGGAATTTCGCCATTCGACACGGTCTCCGCGATAATTCCCAGTCCCTTAAGCTGCAGGATCAGATAAGGAACCAACGCGGCGAGCCCGACGAACGTGACGAGCAAGCCAAGACCGGGACTGCGATATTTCTCTTCGAAGAAGTCAGGTTGCGTCACAAGCCCCTTGGCGCTAGCAAACCGCCAGATGGGCGGCAGCAGCCAGTATGACGATACGAATGCCAGGCAGGTATACGTCAGAATGTAAAATACCAATCCGCCCTTCCCGTATGCGAAGCCACTGGCACCCAGGAAGGTGAACGTCGTGTAGATTTCTCCCGCCATCAGGAGGAAGACGAGCAGTGCTCCGAAACGGCGGCCGCCGAGGGCCCACTGCTCCAGACTCACCTGCCGATGCGCGCGGGTCCAATAGCCGAGAAGGACGATCCCGAGCGTTGTCGCACCGACCAACAGAAGGGCGATATTCACCGACGGCACTCCTTCGGGAGTGCAAATGCGCGCCACCTCGCTTCGCCCGGACGTCCAGCGAGGCTCGCCTCTTCCACCTTAGGCAAATCTGACACTGCTTCCAAACAAGTGAGCGGCCCTCGGGCGCCAATGGCTATTTGTCCGGGATGGCAAGTAGCCCGTTCTTTCCCACCCCACGTCGGTACCCACGTAAGGTCTAGAACTGTTCGCGACAAACCCCATTCCGCTTCGTTCTCAATCGCCATCAGCTGTCAGTTCCCCTCCCCGCCGCCAGGCCATCAAAATTATCGCGACTGGGGAGCGATGACCAGTACGAGAACGCGTGGATATCGATCAATCGTCTTACGATCGTAACATGGAAGGGGTTGCCGGCTTCCTCGGTCTCCAACTGTTACGAATAAAATCAAATGGCTTAAATTTGCAACAACGGCCTCGCACTGGCCGACCAGGAGATGTGGCCCGTCACTATCAGGGCGGGTTGCAGTTCAAGACGCCGTTCATTGCGGCCCATTCATCAATCCGTAGAGAGGATGCAGCGCTGTGATGACACAAGTCATGATTGTTGGTAATGGAGAAATTGATCCCCGTTACGCTACCACCATCGAAACCGCGGACTTGATCGTTCGCTTCAACGATTGCCGTTCCAGCACCAGCAGTGGACTTCGAACTGACGTCGTAGCGGTCTGCAACACCGGTCGACCTGCCAAGATTATGCTGGAATCAAACGCCTGGCGGTCTCACCCGGCGGTCATGAAAGCCAAGGAGATCTGGTGCGTGCGCGATCCGCGGAAATTTGCGGCCTTACGGCCCGTTCTTGCAGTTCGACACCCGGAACTGGATGACTTTTGCGACGACGGGACGCCCGAATTTCAGGCATTCTGTGGCGCGAACGGTAAGCAATGCATTGTTATCGATGAACGTATTCATGACTGGGTAGACGATGCGCTTCATCTTTACCACCCCAGCCCATATGTCGTTCCAAGCAGTGGGATGATTGTCATCGCAAGCGTACTCGACCAGTTTCCCGGGGCAAGGATAACCATTGTAGGCTTCGGACACGAAGGGTGGGAACTCCATCCGTTTGCGGCCGAGAAGCGCCTGGTCGAGGACTATATTTCCCTTGGCAAACTTCGCAGGCTCGAGGCCAGACGCGCATTCAGACCAAGTACTACGTTGGATGCAGCGGGTCCCACGGAATTCACAAGCAGGTGAGATCCGCTTCCGGACCTCAGGTTGTTTAATCGCTGACTGTCCGTCCGGACGACCTTGTAGAAGCCGGCTTCCGCCAGTTGCGCCAACCCGTCCGCATCATTGGCATCGGTCTTGTTAAGCGTCTCGTTCAAGACCTTTTGCGCATGTCGAGCTTCGATACAGATCGCCGGCATCCTCTCGGCCGTCAGGGCGTGATAGAACCACGTCGACAGCGGCCCGGTCTCGAAGACAACGCGCCTTGCGTGCGGCGCGTGCATGCGGATCATCCTCGCCAGAAGCTTGGGGTCCGAAGGGCACCTGCCGCGCCAGATGCGTTTGCCGTCTTGCCGAATTGAGATCGCGGTCTCTTTCAACGAAATGTCGAGCCCGATATACTGGTTCATGGTTGCCTCCAACGAATGATGTTTGGGCCCGGTTCCGATCGAGAGCCCGTATTCCCATCTTATCGGGGGCAACCACCCCTACCAGCATCAAGTCAGAAAATGGCCTAGGAGATCGCGCCGCGACTACCCTATGTTTGGGAACGGCGACCCAAGCAAACTTGGTCGCCGTCACCCATTTACATTAGGTCGCGTCCCCATAAAAGGGTTTCGCTTTAGTCACGATGATGATTCAATGTCCTTGGAAGGAGATTGATATGCGCCGTCATGAACTTAGCGATGAAGAGTGGGCGATCATCGCACCACTTTTG
>NZ_JAEUAT010000034.1 GCF_019511525.1 Rhizobium cauense
ACAACCTCCCTCACGGACTGGAACGCAAGTGTCCGCCCCTCCTCCATGCGTAGTGACAAAAGTTTCGGAAGCCAGCTCTTCTTCAATATTCCGAACTCGCCGTCGCTGAATGAGCGCGTGAAAGGAAATGCCGTAAAGCTCGCCGGCAAGCGCCTCTCGAAAGAAGGCGTGCTGATGATCGAGGCGAGCCGCTTTCGCAGTCAGGATCGCAACCGCGAAGACGCACGAGAGCGGCTGAAAGAGCTTATTATCGAGGCGGCGAAACCGCCCCCGCCGCCGCGCAAGAAAACCAAGCCAACAAAGGGGTCGGTCGAGCGGCGGCTGAAAGCGAAGTCGGGTCGGTCAGAGGTCAAGAAGATGCGCGGGCGACCGCTCGGAGATTGATATGCTGAAGCTGCCCAACGGCGTCAGTCATCGCCCCGACTATCTGGACCGGACGCGCCAGCAGGCCCTGGTCGATATCGTCAGATCAATCGTGGCAGAGGCGCCGCTGTTCGTGCCCGTCATGCCCGGGACGGGCAAACCGATGTCGGTTCGTATGACGAACTGCGGTGCACTTGGCTGGGTCACCGACAAGGAGCGCGGTTATCGCTACCAACCGACTCATCCGATCACGGGCAAGCCCTGGCCTGAAATACCCTCGGAACTGCTGCAAATCTGGAACGACGTCTCCGGCTACGACAAGGCGCCACAGGCCTGCCTCGTCAACTTCTACTCTGACGAGGCGCGCATGGGCCTGCATCAGGACAAGGACGAACAGGATCTCGCAGCGCCTGTCGTGTCGATCTCGCTCGGCAACAGCTGCCTGTTTCGCGTCGGAGGCCTCTCGCGCAACTACGCCACGCTCTCCTTCAAGCTTTCGAGCGGCGATGTCGTTGTTTTGGGTGCGGAAGGGCGCCTTTGCTTCCACGGCGTCGACAAGATCTATCCGTCGACATCGACGCTGCTGAAGAACGGCGGCCGCATCAATCTCACGCTTCGCCGGGTAACGGCCTAGAGCTTTCTCAGCGCAACCTGTTCGATCAGATGGTTGTCGCCCTTGCGCAGGATCAGGTCGGCACGCGGGCGTGTCGGCAGGATGTTTTCGCGCAGATTCTTGAGGTTGATGTTTTCCCAGAGGCCTTCCGCGATCGTCAGCGCTTCTTCCTCGCTGATAGAGGCATAGCGGTGGAAGAAGGAGTGCGGATCACGGAACGCCGTTTCACGCAGTCGCATGAAGCGCGTCACATACCAATCGTGAATCCGGCTTTCGTCTGCGTCGATGTAAATCGAGAAGTCGAAGAAATCGGAAACCATCGGCACGATCTTGCCGCCGGCCGGCAGGTCGCGCGACTGTAGCACATTGATGCCCTCGAAGATCAGAATGTCGGGCCGGTCGACGATCTTGTATTCGTTCGGCAGGACGTCATAGACCAGATGCGAATAGGACGGCGCCTTGACGTTCGGCTGTCCGGCCTTGATTGCTGCCAGGAAGCGCAGGATCGCTCCCGTGTCGTAGCTTTCGGGAAAGCCCTTGCGCTGCATCAGATTTTCACGCTGCAGAACAGCGTTCGGATGCAGGAAGCCGTCGGTGGTGACAAGATCCACCTTCGGGCTGGACGGCCAGCGTGACAGCAGTTCCTTCAGGATACGGGCGGTCGTCGACTTGCCGACGGCCACCGAACCGGCAATGCCGATCACGAAGGGCGTCTTCGCCACATTGGAGAGGCTGAGGAAGCGATTGCGCTGTTCGAAAAGCAGCTGGGACGATTCGACATGTGCCGAGAGCAAGCGCGACAGCGACAGGTAGATCCGCCGCACTTCATCGAGGTCGATCGGGTCGCCCATGGAGCGCAGCCGCTTGACCTCGTCGCCTTTCAAGGTGAGCGGCGTATCGGCACGGAAGCGCGCCCATTCCTCGGAAGAAAAGAAGTGGTAGGGCGAATAGGCATTCGCCTGAAAGTGATCGAGCGCCTCGGGCGCTCCGATGAGCTGTCTTGCGATACTCATGAACTTTGCCGGCTCGCCTTTTCCTTCAGGCCGGATTGAGCTGTACGGCGCTCAAGCTCCGCCATGACATTTTGCAACGGAATGCCCGCGACCTTCAATACGACCAATAGGTGATAAAGTAGGTCGGCGGCTTCGTAGGTGAGGTTTTCGCGATCGTCGGTAATCGCAGCCATCACGGCCTCGATCGCCTCTTCGCCCAGTTTCTTCGCAGCTTTCGGCTGGCCTGCGGAAACGAGTTTTGCCGTCCAGGATTCATCCGGGGAAGCCTTCGATCGGCTGTCGACGATCTTTTCAAGGTCGGCGAGAGTAAATTCGCTCATGATTCTGCTTCTCACTCAGTCCAGACGCATGTCGATGCCGCACGAGGACATATAGCGCTTCGCCTCGCCGACGGAATAGGTCCCGAAATGGAAGATCGATGCGGCCAACACCGCATTGGCATGTCCCTGCTTGACGCCCGCCACAAGATCGTCGAGGTCGCCGACGCCGCCAGAGGCGATGACGGGCACTCGAACCGAGTCCGCGATGGCGCGTGTCAGTTCGAGATCGTAGCCGACCTTCGTTCCGTCCCGATCCATTGAGGTAACGAGCAGTTCGCCGGCCCCACGCTCGACCATCTTCCGAGCAAAATCCACGGCATCGATGCCGGTCGCATTGCGACCGCCATGCGTGTAGATCTCCCAGGCACTCTGATTGTCCTGGCCGACGGCTTGGGTACGGCGGCGCTTGGCGTCGATCGAGACAACGATGCACT
The DNA here is from genome assembly GCF_019511525.1 of Rhizobium cauense. Classification (GTDB taxonomy): domain Bacteria; phylum Pseudomonadota; class Alphaproteobacteria; order Rhizobiales; family Rhizobiaceae; genus Rhizobium; species Rhizobium cauense. Next base: position 2,744 of record NZ_JAEUAT010000034.1, read on the forward strand.
GGTCACCGAACTTGTCGGCGGCCTCAGCAACGAAATCAGGGTTGTTGACGGCGGCCGAATTGATCGAAACCTTGTCGGCGCCGCAAAGCAGCAGCTTGCGAATGTCGGCGATCGTCCGAACGCCACCACCGACGGTAACCGGCATGAAGCACTGCTCGGCGGTGCGAGCCACGACGTCGAAGATCGTTTCGCGATTGTCCGAAGAAGCGGTGATGTCGAGGAAGCAGAGTTCGTCGGCGCCGGCAGCGTCGTAAGCCTTGGCGGCCTCGACCGGATCTCCAGCGTCTACCAGATTGACGAAGTTGACGCCCTTGACGACGCGGCCGTCCTTGACGTCGAGGCAGGGAATGACGCGAGCCTTCAGAGTCATTGCGCAGTCTCCTTCACGCGTGCGGCCGAAATCAGCGCCAAAGCTTCTTTCGGATCGATACGTCCATCATACAGCGCACGGCCGGAGATCGCACCTTCGAGCTTGCGTGCATCAGGCTGCAGCATCCGTTTCACATCCTCGATTGAAGCGAGGCCGCCTGATGCGATGACCGGGATCGACACGGCCTCGGCGAGCTCAAGCGTTGACGCCCAATTGATGCCGGCAAGGATGCCGTCACGGTCGATGTCGGTGTAGATGATTGCGGCAACGCCGGCGCCCTCGAACTTCTTCGCGAGCTCGATGACGCCGAGTTCTGAAGCCTCGGCCCAGCCCTCGACTGCGACTTTACCGCCTTTGGCATCGATGCCGACGGCAACGCGGCCGGGGAACTTCCTGCAGGCTTCGATCACCAGTGCTGGATCGCGCACTGCTATCGTGCCGAGAATGACGCGGGCGAGGCCGCGCGACAGCCAGCTTTCGATGTGCTCGAGCGTGCGGATGCCGCCGCCAAGCTGAACGGGGTTCTTCGTCGCCTTCAGGATCGCATCAACGGCCGCCCCGTTGACGCTTTCGCCGGCAAAGGCGCCGTTCAGATCAACAACGTGCAGCCATTCAAAGCCTTGATCTTCAAAAGCCTTCGCCTGCGCGCCGGGGTCGGGATTGTAGACGGTCGCCTGCTCCATGTCGCCGAGCTTGAGGCGAACGCACTGGCCATCCTTGAGGTCGATTGCGGGAAATAGGATCATTTTTCTGTCCTTGCAGTGCGCGAGCTTAGGGCTTCCAGCGCAGGAAATTGGCAATCAGGGCGAGGCCGAGCTTTTGGCTCTTTTCGGGATGGAACTGGGCGCCGGCTATGTTGTCGCGACCGACGAACGCGGTGATAGGGCCGCCATAGTCAGCGGTAGCGATCACGTCGCCAGGGTTCTTGGCCGCCAGATGGTAGGAATGAACAAAATAGGCATGCAGCCCGTTCGATCCCGTCGGAATGCCATCGAACAGCGGGTGAGGGGATTTCAGATCCAGCGTATTCCAGCCGATCTGCGGGATCTTCAGATTGGTGTCCGTGGGCGTCATTTCAACGACGTCGCCGGGAATCCAGCCGAAACCGTTCGTGACGGTCTTCTCGAGGCCGCGCGACGACAACAGCTGCATACCGACGCAAATGCCGAGGAAAGGCCTGGCCTTTTTCTCGACTGCATCGATCAGCGCTTCGGACATGCCGGAAACGGCATCGAGCCCGCGCCGGCAGTCGGCATAGGCGCCGACGCCCGGCAGCACGACGCGGTCGGCGGCCGCTACAGCTTCGGCCTTGTCGGTCAGGTCTATCACGGCGTCGATGCCGGCCTCCCGTGCGGCGCGTTCGAAGGCCTTCGTCGCCGACCGCAAATTTCCCGAACCATAATCAATAATTGCGACGCGCATCAGCGTCCTCCATCAAAACCAAAAAGACCGAGCGAGGTGGCGTTGCCGTGTCGAGGGGCATGGGTCGTGGGATCCCATTGCGGAGAGGGCGCCGATCGGCTGTCGCCAGTGTCGGTCTGGACACTCGAAAAATAGATTTCTTCTGCGGTCTGCAGCGAGTCGGCCGAAACGAGGCCGGCTTCGCCCCAGCCCTTCGCGACTAGATTGCGGATGCGCAGGTGCTGACCCTCAAGCGCTACCAGCAGACTGGTGCCGAAGGTGATCGCCACGCCGACCGGCCAGAGATCCGCCCGGTCCGCGAGAGCGCCGCCAAGGGTTTGCAGGAGAAACGCCGCGATCGCGTAGAGCCACAGGCGATGGAAGGCCAACCATATCCATGGAAAGAGAAAGCCGAGCACGGTAAAGCCGTCGCGAATGAAGCGCGTCTTGTCGTGGTTGGCGTCCGTTCCCGCAGGCGCAGTCAGAACCAGATAGCTGGAAGTCATATCGTCAAGCTCCCTCAGGGGGCTCAGACGAGCGTGCCCTTCGTCGAGGGAACACGGCCCGCCTGTCTCGGATCGATCTCTGTAGCCGTACGCAGCGCACGGGCAACGGCCTTGAAGCATGTCTCTGCAATATGGTGGTTGTTGGCACCATAATGGTTGAGAATATGCAAGGTGATGCCGGCGTTCTGGGCAAGCGCCTGGAAGAATTCGCGAACCAGCTCGGTGTCGAACGTACCGATCTTCGGCGCGCTGAAAGCGACGTTCCAGACGAGGAAGGGACGACCGGAAAGGTCGACAGCGGCCTTCGTCATCGTCTCGTCCATCGCGAGGTCGATCGAGGCATAGCGGGTAATGCCGCGGCGATCGCCGAGCGCCTTGGCGATTGCCTGGCCGATGGCGATTCCGGTGTCTTCCACCGTGTGGTGATCGTCGATGTGGAGGTCGCCCTTGGTTTCGATCTCCATGTCGATGAGCGAATGTCGCGATAGCTGGTCGAGCATATGGTCGAAGAAGCCGACGCCCGTCGAAATTTTCGACTTTCCGGTGCCGTCAAGATTGACGGAAACGGAAACCGAAGTCTCGTTCGTCTTGCGGGACACGGTACCCGTGCGGCTTGCTGCGGTCTCGGCCATATGGCTGCTCCATCGGGAAATACGCGGGTTCCTTATCAGGCAAGCCATGAAATATCCAGAACCGCGGCGGCAGAAAACGACGCCATTTGCAATCGGCATTCACGCACTTACATAGGGCTCGACAGGGCCGGCGTTCGGCCCGACGTAACGAGCCCCGCAGACGGGCAAAGGTGAATAGATGACAACGATTGTTACAGTTCGAAAGGGCGGCAAGGTCATCATGGCCGGCGATGGTCAGGTAAGCCTCGGCCAGACCGTGATGAAGGGTAACGCCCGCAAGGTGCGGCGCATCGGCAAGGGCGAAGTCATTGCCGGTTTCGCGGGCGCCACGGCCGATGCCTTCACGCTCCTCGAACGCCTCGAAAAGAAGCTCGAACAGTATCCGGGCCAGCTGATGCGTGCAGCCGTCGAGCTTGCCAAGGACTGGCGCACCGACAAGTACCTCCGCAACCTCGAAGCCATGATGCTCGTCGCCGACAAGCAGGTGACGCTGGCGATCACAGGCAACGGCGACGTCCTTGAACCCGAGCATGGCGCCATGGCGATCGGTTCGGGCGGCAATTTTGCGCTCGCTGCGGCCCGCGCACTCATGGACACGGACAAATCGGCTGAGGAGGTCGCGCGTCGCGCCCTCGATATTGCTGCCGATATCTGCGTCTATACGAACCATAATGTCGTGGTGGAAACCCTGGATGCCGAAAGCTGAGCGCGCCCCGAGCTACCGTTTCCGCGACATCAGCCATGAGGACTTTGGCCTCGTGGCGAAGTGGCTGGCAGAGCCGCATGTCGCGAAATGGTGGGGCGCGCCCGAGACGGAGCTTGCGGCGATCGAAGAGGCGATGAAAAGCGTCGAGACAAGGCCGATGATCGTGGAAATGGACGGGCAGCCGATAGGCTATCTGCAAAGCTATGATCCTCATCTGGAAGACGGTCACCCTTATCAGGACCAGCCGAAAGGCACGCTGGGTGTCGATATATCGATCGGGATTCCCGAGCTGACGGGCAAGGGGCACGGCACTGCGATCATTCGTCAGCTCGCGGCCGAGCTCTTCGCCAGCGGCGCCAGGCGCATCGTGATCGATCCAGATCCCGAAAACCTCCAGGCGATCAGAGCCTACGAAAAAGCAGGCTTCCAATACATCGATACAAGAACTTCCATTTACGGTCCGGCGCACTTCATGGCGTTGGACGCACCGGAGTAACGGACACATGACCACCTTTTCCCCCCGCGAGATCGTTTCCGAACTCGACCGTTTCATTATCGGCCAGCATGAAGCCAAGCGCGCTGTTGCAATCGCATTGCGCAATCGTTGGCGCCGCCACCAGCTCGATCCAGATCTGCGCGACGAAGTCATGCCGAAGAATATCCTGATGATCGGCCCGACCGGTGTCGGCAAGACGGAAATCTCCCGCCGTCTCGCCAAGCTGGCCGGCGCCCCCTTCATCAAGGTCGAAGCCACGAAGTTCACCGAAGTCGGCTATGTGGGCCGCGACGTCGAGCAGATCATCCGCGACCTCGTAGAGGTTGGCATCGGCCTCGTCCGCGAGAAGAAGCGGAGCGAGGTGCAGGCAAAGGCGCATATGAGCGCGGAAGAGCGCGTACTCGATGCACTTGTCGGCTCGACCGCCTCGCCGGCGACCCGCGACAGCTTCCGAAAGAAGCTCCGCAGCGGCGAGCTAGACGACAAGGAGATCGATATCGAGATCGCCGACACCGGCACTGGCATGGGCGGCTTCGACATTCCTGGCATGCCGGGCGCCAACATAGGCGTGCTCAACCTCTCCGAAATGTTCGGCAAGGCGATGGGCGGCCGCACCAAGAAGGTTCGCACGACGGTCAAGGCATCCTACACGGATCTCATCCGTGACGAATCCGACAAGCTGATCGACAACGAAGTCATCCAGCGCGAGGCGGTTCGGGCGGTCGAGAATGACGGTATCGTCTTCCTCGACGAGATCGACAAGATTGCCGCTCGCGACGGCGGCATGGGTGCCGGTGTTTCGCGCGAAGGCGTGCAGCGCGACCTGCTTCCGCTGGTCGAAGGCACGACGGTCTCGACGAAATACGGCCCGGTGAAGACCGACCACGTCCTCTTCATTGCCTCTGGCGCATTCCATGTCTCCAAACCGTCGGATCTTCTGCCGGAACTGCAGGGCCGCCTGCCGATCCGCGTCGAGCTCAAGCCGCTCACCAAGGAAGACTTCCGCCGTATTCTGACGGAGACCGAGGCGAGCCTTATCAGGCAGTACAAGGCGTTGATGGAGACCGAGGGCCTGACGCTCGAATTCACCGACAACGGCATCGACGCTCTGGCTGATGTTGCGGTCCACCTGAATTCGTCGGTCGAGAACATCGGCGCCCGCCGTCTTCAGACCGTCATGGAGCGCGTTCTGGACGAAATCTCCTTCAACGCTCCGGATCGGGGCGGTTCGACCGTGACGATTGACGCCGAATATGTCCGCCAGCACGTCGGCGATCTGGCGCAGAACACGGATCTCTCCCGCTTCATCCTGTGATGAAGGTGCATCGCGTCAGTTTTTTGATGATGTGATGCCGAGATTTTGAAGGATTGTACTCTCGACAGCAGGCCTTTTACTTTTTAGTGAAAGGCCTGTTTTGCTGTAGGCGCCAGCATTATTCGGCCAAGATTGTGGTCCAGTCAGCGCGCTTCGCGACAATGCTATAACCTGATGGGACCGCTTATCCGTGCGACGCCTTCTAACCAGCCTCTTGATTGCAGCTGCCATGATGACCTGCGCGCCCGCGTTTGCGATGCAGGTCGTCCCGCCGGGCAATCGCCATGCCGAGCAACCCAGCGTTCCCGGCGCCTCGGTTAGGCGCACCAAGGGCACGAAGAGCTCGTTCGATCGCAAGTACGAGAAGGTTCATGATCTCCTGGCCTCCGATCACGAACTGATGGCCAAGATCAAGAAGGTGTCGGCGGCTTACGGCATCGACCCGATCCATGTGATCGGCGCGATTGTTGGTGAGCACACCTACAATGTCGACGCTTATGATCGTTTGCAGTCCTATTATGTGAAAGCGGCATCCTATGCCGGCCAAAGCTTCCGCTTCGCCTACGATGGCGAGGATGTCGATGACTTCATCAAGCGGCCGCAGTTTGCCGAATGTGCCGGCAAGGGCGATTCCTACACGCTGTGGAGCTGCCGTGAGGATGTCTGGGAACGCGACTTTCGCGGCAAGACGGTGGATGGCTCAAGCTATCCAAACAATCGCTTCAGCGCCGTTTTCTTCCAGCCCTTCTATGCGGGCCAAACCTTCGGCCTCGGCCAGATCAACCCGCTGACGGCGCTTATGCTTTCGGATCTTGTCTCCAGGGTGTCGGGCTACGAGAAGCTGAACGAGAAGGATGCCGGTTCCGTCTATAAGGCGATCATGCAACCTGATATCTCGCTCGCCTTTGTCGCAGCCTCCATCCGCCGGTCCATCGACGATTACAAGCAGATCGCCGGCATGGACATTTCCAAGAACCCGGGACTGACGGCGACGCTCTATAATGTTGGTAATTCGCGCCAGCGCGCCGCCGCGCTTGCCGCTAGGAATAGCGCTGGCGGCGAAACGGTCTGGCCGGAGGAGAACTATTACGGCTGGCTGGTCAACGATAAGCTGGACGAGCTGGAACGCCTGCTCTAGTTTTTGGCTTGCCGGGAGATTTGAGGTCTTCCGCGAAAGGCTGAATGATGGACATGCGTCCGGACCCCTTTGTGCCGCCTGCGCCGTTGCCCCGTACGGCGCCGCCGGGCCGTCTTGAGATTATCCGTACCATTCTGCGTAATCCGCTGGAGCTGTGGGGCGAACCCTCCTATACGCTGCCTTGGATTCAGACGCGGTTCTTTCGTGAGCGGACCCTGATCGTCAACGATCCCGGCCTGATCCGCCACGTCCTCGTCGACAATGCAGTGAACTACCGCATGTCGGATATTCGCCAGCTCATCCTGCGCCCTATTCTCCGCGACGGGCTGCTCACGGCGGAAGGTGATGTCTGGAAGCGCTCGCGCAAGGCGGTGGCACCGGTTTTCACGCCGCGTCACGCGAACGGTTTTGCCGGGCAGATGCTGCGTCAATCCGAAGACTACGCAAGAAAATACGAATCCGCAGCTAGCGGCGAGGGCAAGGTCTTCGAGATCGCCGCCGACATGACGGAGCTGACCTTCGCAATCCTCGCCGATACCCTGTTTTCGGGCGAGATCGTCACCTCCTCCGACAGCTTCGCCGATGACGTCAACGCGCTCCTGCACCGTATGGGGCGCGTCGACCCGATGGACCTCCTGCGCGCGCCATCCTGGGTTCCACGCGTCACCCGCATTGGCGGCCAGAAGGTTCTCGACAAGTTTCGCAGTATCGTGCGCCAAACCATGGACGCCCGGCTCGCGCGCATGCAGGCCGATCGTGCCTCCACGCCGGACGACTTCCTGACGTTGCTCCTTGATCAGGCCGCGACAGGCGGACTGACGGACGAAGAGATAGAAGATAACATTCTCACCTTCATCGGTGCCGGCCACGAAACGACGGCACGCGCTCTCGCCTGGACTCTCTACTGTGTCGCCAACACGCCGCATATCCGCGAGGCGATGGAAGAAGAGATTGATCGTGTGTTGTCGCAGGACGCCGAACCAGTGAAGTGGCTCGATCTGATGCCTTACACACGTGCCGCCTTCGAAGAGGCGCTGCGGCTCTATCCACCGGCTCCATCGATCAACCGCGCCGCCATCGCTGACGATCGCTGGACTGATGCGAAAGGTGAAACGGTCGAGATAGAGGCGGGCGTGACGGTTCTCATCATGCCGTGGACGCTGCATCGTCACGAACTCTATTGGGATAAGCCGCGAGCCTATGTCCCGGAACGCTTCCTCCCGGAGAATCGCGGCAAGATCGGCCGCTTCCAGTTCCTGCCGTTCGGCGCCGGCCCGCGTGTCTGCATCGGTGCGACCTTTGCGCTACAGGAAGCCGTCATCGCCTTGGCGGTACTGATGCATCGTTTTCGCTTCGATATGACGGAACAGACGAAACCCTGGCCGGTTCAGAAACTGACGACACAGCCGCAAAACGGACTGCCGATGCGGGTCACTCCCAGGTCTTTTCCAAAATTGGCATAAATCTTTCGAACTATTGCATAATTGACTATGAATGAAAGCCACGCAAAGTGGCAGCATGCAAAAAACTGCGTGGGTCCTAGGAGATATTGAATGAGCCGCATCGATAAAAACGGTCTTGCTGTGGAAGCCGTCCTTCATGAGTTCCTGGTCAAGGAAGCGCTGCCTGGCCTGAAGATCGATGCCGACAAGTTCTTTGCCGATTTCTCGGCTATCGTCCACGACCTCGCGCCACGCAATCGCGAGTTGCTCGCCAAGCGCGACGCTCTTCAGCTTCGGATCGACGATTGGTATCGCCAGCACGGTGCGCCGACCGATATGGAGGCCTATCAGGCGTTTCTTCGCGACATCGGTTACATCCTGCCGGAAGGCTCCGATTTTCAGGTGACGACCACGAACGTCGATCCTGAGATCGCTTCGATTGCTGGCCCACAGCTTGTCGTTCCGGTGATGAATGCGCGCTACGCGCTAAACGCCGCCAACGCTCGCTGGGGCTCGCTCTACGATGCGCTTTATGGAACGGATGCGATTCCCGAAAGCGACGGGGCGGAAAAGGGCAAGGGCTACAATCCGAAGCGCGGCGAGAAGGTCATCGCCTGGGCTCGCGACTTCCTTGACACGGCCGCGCCCCTGGATGGCTGGAGCTGGAAGGATGTTGCGACTTTCGCTATCCAGGATAGCGCTCTCGCCATCACCTCGACCGACGGCGAGCACGTCTCGCTTGCCGATCCGGCGCATTTCGCCGGCTACCAGGGGGACGCCGCAGCGCCGAGCCACATCCTGCTGAAAAACAATGGTATCCATATTGACGTCGTCATCGATGCCTCGACCGCGATCGGCAAGAGCGATCCGGCCCATGTTTCCGATGTCTGGCTGGAATCGGCGATCACGACCATCATGGATTGCGAAGACTCGGTTGCTGCCGTCGACGCCGAAGACAAGGTTGTCGTCTATAGCAACTGGCTTGGCCTCATGAGGGGGGATCTTCAGGAAGAGGTGTCCAAGGCTGGTTCGAGTTTCATCCGCAAACTCAATCCCGATCTGGAATACAACGATCCGACAGGGGCCACCTTCGAGGTGCACCGTCGCTCGTTGATGCTGGTCCGCAACGTCGGTCATCTCATGACGAATCCGGCTATCCTTGATCGCGATGGCAACGAAGTGCCGGAAGGAATCATGGATGCGATGATCACCGGCATGATCGCGCTCTACGACGTCGGCCCGAACGGCCGCCGGAAGAATTCTCGCACCGGCTCGGTCTATGTCGTGAAGCCAAAGATGCACGGACCTGAGGAAGTTGCCTTCGCCGCCGAGATTTTCTCGCGGGTCGAGGATGCGCTAGGCATGGCGCGCAATACCATCAAGATGGGCATCATGGATGAGGAGCGCCGCACGACGGTCAATCTCAAGGAATGCATCCGCGCCGCCCGCGAACGTGTCGTCTTCATCAACACAGGCTTCCTGGATCGCACCGGCGATGAAATCCATACCTCGATGGAAGCCGGGCCGATGATCCGCAAGGGCGACATGAAACAAGCCGCGTGGATCGCTGCCTACGAGAACTGGAATGTCGATATCGGCCTCGAATGTGGCCTTTCCGGCCATGCGCAGATCGGCAAGGGCATGTGGGCCATGCCGGATCTGATGGCGGCGATGCTGGAACAGAAGATCGCGCACCCGAAAGCCGGCGCCAATACCGCCTGGGTCCCGTCGCCGACGGCCGCGACGCTGCACGCCACGCATTACCATCGCGTCAATGTCGGCCGTGTCCAGCAAGGTCTCAAGGATCGCGCGCGCGCCAAGCTATCCGATATCCTCTCTGTCCCCGTCGCTGTTCGTCCGAATTGGACGTCGGAGGAAATCCAGCGCGAGCTCGATAACAATGCTCAGGGTATTCTGGGCTACGTCGTTCGCTGGGTCGATCAAGGGGTCGGCTGCTCCAAGGTGCCGGACATAAACAACGTCGGCCTCATGGAGGACCGTGCGACACTACGCATCTCCGCTCAGCATATGGCGAACTGGCTGCATCACAAGGTCATGACAGAAGAGCAGGTCGTTGAAACGATGAAGCGTATGGCAACGGTAGTTGACCAGCAGAATGCGTCCGATCCCGAATATATTCCGATGGCCCGTGATTTCGAGGGATCGATCGCTTTCCAGGCCGCACTCGACCTCGTCTTGAAGGGCAGGGCGCAACCGAACGGCTACACTGAGCCGGTCTTGCATCGCCGCCGCCTCGAACTGAAGTCCAAGCAGGCGGCTTGATCCAGACCAAAGAACGAAAAGGCCGCCGAAACGAAAGTTCCGGCGGCCCTTCTTATACGGAATTTGAAACCCAGCTTACTGGATGACAATGACCTTCGATGTCGTCTTGCCCGGGCGGACGCGGCTGTAGAGGTCGATAACGTCCTGGTTCATCAGGCGAATGCAGCCCGAGGAGGCAGCCGTACCGATCGAAGCCCATTCGGGTGTGCCGTGCAGACGGAAGAGGGTGTCCTGACCCTTTTCGTTGAAGAGGTACATGGCGCGCGCACCAAGTGGGTTGCTGAGGCCCGGGCCCATGCCTTCCTCGACATACTTGGCAACTTCCGGCTTGCGCTCGGCCATTTCCTTCGGCGGGTGCCAGGTTGGCCATTCCTGCTTCCAGGCGACATAGGCCGTGCCTTCCCAAGCGAAGCCCTGCTTCCCGACGCCGATGCCGTAACGCATCGCCTTGCCGCCAGGCAGGATATAGTAAAGGAAGCGCTCGCGGGTATTAACGATGATCGTGCCGGGACGCTCCGTGGTTTCGTAAGAGACGATCTGGCGGTGGAACTGCGGCTTCACCTTCTGGATCGGAATCGCCGGCAGCGAATATCCGGCATCCGTCGTCACGCCGTAGGCGTCGTCGAAGATCTGCGCGGTCTGGACGATCGGCCCCGGTGCGGCCTTCTCTTCGACGGAGGCGCTCTCGGTAGTCGAGGAGCAACCGGCCAGAGCGAGCGTCGCCATCAGGCCGAATACAGGAAATGCATTGCGGATGCGCATGGATGTCTCTTAGGAAATAGGCTGGGAGGAACGGTCTTTTGAACCATCTTTGATTATGGTTTATTTTCGATTAACTTTGCCTTTGCAAGCTGTTGCAGTGCGGCAAAACCAATACGCAGCGGCAAAGTAGAAGCGCATGGTTTTTTTGCAACAACGCGCGCGCCAGACCTACGGTTTTCCATGACGATTTTGAGTGTTTATAATAACAATCCGTTAATAGATGGCCGGCAGTCGGACCGAGCTATGCTCGTGCGCCGCGGGACTCAGATTTTACTTCATGAAATGCGTCATGCAGTCTTGCCGGAGCTATCCTTGGCAAGCGGGCGGCGGGCAGATCTGATCACCATTTCGGAAAAGGGCGAAATCTGGATCATCGAGATCAAGACCTCGACCGAGGACTTTCGGGTCGATCGCAAGTGGCCGGAATATCGCCTGCATTGCGATCGGCTATTCTTTGCCACCCACAAGGATGTTCCGCTCGAAATCTTCCCTGAGGATTGCGGCCTGTTTCTGTCTGACGGCTACGGGGCGCACATGATCCGCGAGGCGCCGGAGCATCGCCTTCCACCCGCCACGCGCAAGTCGGTCACCCTGAATTTTTCCCGGGCAGCCGCGCAGCGCCTGCTGATGGCCGAGTGGGCAAGCGGCAAGCCGTTCGAAGTTGACGATGTCTGAAGCTTATTTGGGTGCCCGCTTGGCGAGGATCCGCTGCAGCGTGCGGCGATGCATGTTGAGTCGTCGCGCCGTCTCGGAAACATTGCGCTCACACATCTCATAGACACGCTGGATGTGCTCCCAGCGTACTCTGTCGGCGGACATGGGGTTTTCCGGCAATTCCGCTTTCTCACCGACCCGCTGTGTCAGCGCGGCATACACGTCGTCCGCGTCGGCCGGCTTCGCCAGGTAGTCGACCGCGCCCAACTTGACCGCGGTAACCGCCGTCGCAATGTTGCCGTAGCCGGTCAAGACGATAATCCGCGTGTCGTCCCGGCGCTGCCGAATTGCCTCGATCACATCAAGACCGTTTCCGTCGCCAAGTCGCAGATCGACGACGGCGTATTTCGGCGGATGGCTCTTCGACTTGGCGACGCCCTCGGCAACCGACTCGGCTGTCTCGACCTTGAAGCCGCGCGTTTCCATGGCGCGCGCCAGGCGGCGCAGGAACGGTCCGTCATCATCAACAATCAGCAGGCTGGCGTCCGGGCCGATATGGTCCGCATTTGCAAGAGAGGATTCTTGGTCGATCTCGTTCATACTGGTCAATCCCGGCAACCCCTGCCTGATATAAGTCAACTATTCCGTTTTTCATTATTCAGATAATGTCATTTTGTCGAACTTGCATCGATCAGCATGCGCGGCCATTCGACACGGACACGTGCTCCGGCTGCTTCCGGCATGCGGTTCTCGAACACAAGCGATGCGCCGGATCGCTCCAGCAGCGTCTTGGCAATGAAGAGCCCAAGTCCCAGCCCGCCGGCCCGGTCCTCTCGTTGTCTCTTGGTAACGTAAGGTTCGCCGATCCGTGTCAGGATGTCGGGGGAATAGCCCTCACCATCATCCTCGACGGTGATGCGGACCTTCCGAGAATCGTGCTCGACAGTAACGATGACCTTGTCACGAGCATAGTCGACGGCGTTCTCGATCAGGTTGCCGAGGCCATACATGATCCCGGCATTGCGATCGGTGACAGGCTCGCCCCTGCGCGGGCTCTTTTCGATGAGTTCGAGTTTGATTCCGAACTCCCTGTGCGGTGCGACGATCTCTTCCATCATGGATGACAGCGGCAGACGTCGAAGGTGTGCGTCACCTTCCGCCGAAAGCGTCGCGAACCGACGCAGGATGTCACGGCAGCGTTCACTTTGGCTGCGTAGAAGCTGCACGTCCTCTCGAAAGCGATCGTCATTCTTCAGTTCGCGCTCCATCTCCTTGGCGACGACGCTGATCGTGGCAAGTGGTGTCCCAAGCTCATGGGCCGCCGCAGCGGCAAGGCCGTCGAGTTGTGATAGGTGCTTCTCCCGCTGCAGCACGAGTTCTGTCGCGGCCAGCGCATCGGCCAGCTGACTCGCCTCCATCGAGACCCGGTACGCATAGAAGGCGGCGAAGGCCATCGTCGATGCAATCGAGCACCAGACGCCGAATTGCATGACCGTGTGGACATTGATCGCAGCGCCGTCGAACCAGGGCAAGGGAAACGGCGAGATGGCGAGAATGGTAATGCAGATCATCGCGACAAGAATGAGTACAGTGCTGTAGCGGATCGGCTGCGACGCAAACGAGATGATGACAGGGACGCAGACGAGAGCAGCGAACGGGTTGGCGAGGCCGCCGGTAATGTAGAGCAGCGCGCAAAGCTGCAGAAGATCAAAGCCGAGCAGTGTGAAAGCAGCGCCTGGATAGAGGCGGTGCGTCGGTGGATAGCGGATCATCAGGTAGAAATTGACCGCCGCCAACGCTGCTATCAGGCCCACGCAAGCAACAAGCGGAAGGGGAAACTTCAGCCAGAAGGCAACGATGAAGACGGTCACGGCCTGGCCACCGACGGCAAGCCATCTCAACCGAACCAGTGTCTGCAGCCTCAGGCGCCTGCTGCTGTGCCTGTCCTCTTCCTGCGAACTCTCGACATTATCGACCATGTGCATTCCTTGAACCCTATTCGGCTCATGTACCACGAGGTTTCGCCCTTGTCGTTGCCGTGGCCTCTTCCGGCCTCTCCGGCCAGGGATGCTTGGGATAGCGGCCGCGCATGTCGGCGCGTACATCCTTCCACGAGCCGGCCCAGAAGCCCGGCAGGTCGCGGGTCGTCTGTATCGGGCGATGTGCCGGAGACGTAAGCTCGAGGAGCAGCGGCAGCCGGCCACCCCCGATTGTAGGGTGCTGCCTGAGGCCGAAGAGTTCCTGCACGCGGATCGTCAGCGTCGGTTCCTCGCCGTCATATTGGATCGGATGACGCTGGCCCGTCGGTGCTTCGAAATGTGTGGGGGCGAGGCGCGAGAGATCCCGCTGCAGTTCGTGCGGTATCAGCGCCATCAACCCGTTCGAAAGACCCGATGCTGAAATGTCAGAAATGCCCCGGGCATCGCTCTGGTAGGGCGCAAACCACTCCTCCAGCCGCGCAAGCAAAGCGCCGTCACTGACATCTGGCCACGGATCGCCGATGCTGCGATGAAGAAAGCTGATCCTTTCTCGAAGCTGGGTGGCTTCTTTGGAGAATGGAAGCTGTTCCAGCCCCACTTCGCGCACGCCATCCGCGAGTGCGCGGCTGACGGCTTCGCCTGAGGGACGGGGGAGCGGTGTTTCCTCGAAGATGATCGCCCCGAGGCGCGTTGCGCGTCGGGCCCTGACCTGGCGGCTCGGCTTGTCAAAGAAGGTTTGATCGGCTGTCGAGATGGCACCAGGCAGTTCCTCATCGATGTCGGCGCGCGACACCTCGGCGGCGGCGAGGATGCGCGCCTGTGCTGCGCGGCCTGTGAGATCGGCGATGACGAGCATCTGGCTGCCGACGAGGCGTTCGGTTTCCGGCAGCTCGGCGCCGCGTCCATTAGCCATCAGGAACCGGCCTCTAGCGCCACGCTGGAGCGCGATGCGGTCAGGAAAGGCGTGCAGCAGCAGCCTTCCTGCGTGGCTGGGTTCAGTTGCCTTGGTGATATCGAGCCCCTTGGCCAACCGAGTCGCAAGCTGGCGTGAACCTTCGGCCCGATCGCCGCGCTCTGACCGGAAGCGCCGCATGCGCTCATCAAGGTCGATGCTCGGGCCGCCGAGGCCCTGCTCGGTCAGCATCACTGCGAGGGCAGCGGCATCCCGCGCATGCCCGGTCTCGCCGGCCGAAACCACCATGGCGGCGAGGCGAGGTGGCAGCGCAAGGTCGCGCATTGTCTTTCCGCGTGCGGTCAGTGCGCCGTCCTTCAGCGCGCCGAGCTGGAGCAATAGCGCGCGCGCCTCCGAAAGCGTGGTTTCCGGTGGCTGGTCGACAAATGCCAGCGAGCGGGTGTCCTGAACGCCCCAATGTGCGAGGTCGAGGACAAGGCCGGAGAGATCACTGGAGAGAATCTGCGGCGGTGTAAATGCCGGCAATGCAGTCGTTTGTCCCTGATGCCAGAGACGGACCGCGATGCCGGGCTCGGTTCGCCCCGCGCGCCCGGCGCGTTGGTCGGCAGAGGCACGCGAGACGCGAACGGTTTCCAGCCGTGTGATTCCCGTCGAGGCCTCGAACACCGGGAGCCGTTGCAGGCCGCTGTCGATGACGATACGCACGCCATCAATGGTGATTGACGTCTCGGCGATCGACGTAGCGAGCACGATCTTGCGCGTGCCGGGCTCCGCTGGTCGGATCGCTGCATCCTGTTCCTTTTGCGTCAGGTTGCCGTAGAGGGGCGCGATCAGCGTATGCCGGTCGAAACGCCCTTCGAGCCGCTCGGCTGTCCGGGCAATCTCCGCCTGGCCGGGAAGAAAGGCGAGGATCGATCCGCTCTCGCTCGCGTGGGCGTCAATGATTGTACGTGCCATCGCATCTTCTATGCGTTCGCCGCCCGGGCGGTCCTGGTAGCGGATGTCGATCGGATAGCTTCGTCCCATGCTTTCGATCAGGGGAGGTTGATCGAGAAGTGCTGAGACGCGCGCAACGTCAAGGGTTGCCGACATGACGAGCACCCGCAGGTCGTCGCGCAACGCCGATTGAACGTCGAGCGCCAGCGCCAGGCCAAAGTCGGCGTCCAGTGAGCGTTCGTGGAACTCGTCGAAGATGACGGTCGAAACGCCGGAGAGCTCGGGATCGTCGAGGATCATCCGCGCGAACACGCCCTCTGTGACAACCTCGACCCGAGTTTTAGACGATATCTTGGTGTCGAGGCGCATGCGATAGCCGACGGTCTCGCCGACGGTCTCGCCAAGCAGCGAGGCCATGCGGCTCGCTGCCGCGCGTGCCGCGAGGCGCCGCGGCTCCAGAAGTATGATCTTGCCGTCTCTCCGCCATTCCTGGTCTAGCAGATAGAGAGGCACGAGCGTTGTCTTGCCGGCGCCAGGCGGTGCCGAAAGCACCGCGCGGCCCCGCGTGCCGAGTGCGGCACATATGGCGGGAAGGACATGCGAAACCGGAAGATCCGGCAGGAAGGTCGTACGGGTCACGTGCGCGTCGTCATCTCATGGGCGGGGACGGCGTCGTTGCTCTATGAAAAACAACGTCGGCCCCTGTGGTATCTTCTGCCGAAACTATCGGGACAGTCCCTTTGCGTGCAAGTCATACGGTCGTCGGGGCGCTGCTGATCCATAAATCCGGAAACCATGCAGCCAGTGGTGGTCGTTCGAACAGATGATGCAGGCAAAGGTCGCGGCATTTCACTGCGAAAGTTGAGGGAAATGCCTTTCCCTGAAAATCCCCCTTTGGAATCAATCTGTTACAAAAATGTCAAAAAACTTTTGGGAGTGCTGTTGACTTAGAAAAGGGTGGTGGCCTATAAGCCCACTCACTGAACGAGGGCGGCGGCGCTGCTGGCGACGAAGACCTTCGCTCTAGAGTTTCTTGCAGATTGGCTGAGACGCTGATTGGTTCCTGAGCTTTCGGGTTTGGGTTCGAGGAATTTTGACCGGGGTATCTGGTCTGTTATTTGACAATTGAAGATGAGAAGAAAGAGAAACGTGGGCGGCGAAGCTTGCGGGACCGGAAGAGATTTCGGTTCTTTGAAAGAGACTTTGGCGG
>NZ_JAEUAT010000035.1 GCF_019511525.1 Rhizobium cauense
ACCGTCTTCATGAACGAGACGCTGAAGGCCTATTGTGACGCCGCCAACATCGTCTTCACGCGTTGCCGCCCCTACCGCAAGAACGACCAGGCCTTTGTCGAGCAGAAGAATGGCGCCGTGGTGCGCAGGATGGTCGGATATCGTCGGTTCGAGGGACTGGAGGCCGCCACAGTGCTAGCGAAGCTCTACCGATCAGCGCGGCTGTTCGTAAACTTCTTTCAGCCATCATTCAAATTGATCGCGAAGCAGCGCGACGGCGCTCGTGTACGCAAGACGTATAGTCCGCCAGCCACGCCGCATCAGCGTCTAATTGCCGACGCTCGCACGTCAGATGCAGTCCGCTCCCGTCTGCAGGAAATCTACTCCAGGCTCGATCCTGTCCTGCTATTGCGCGATATTCGCACCCTACAGGAGCGACTCGCTGCGCTTGCCGACGCGCCGCCGGCCATGCGCACTGACGGGGTAGCTCAACCGATCGACCTTTTCCTCGCGAGTTTGCGGACGGCCTGGAAGGACGGAGCTACCCGGCCGACGGATCGCCCGATTGTAAAAGCCAAAAGAGGACGGCGGCGTCCTGACCCTCTCGTCAAGGCGACCGCCGATTTGCGGAGTTGGTTCGAAGCCGAGCCATGGCGAACCGGCAGTGAACTTCTGTCACGCCTGCAGGCCGAGTATCCCGGCGATTATCCCCACAAGCTGCTTCGAACACTTCAGCGCCGGCTGAAGGTCTGGCGCAGCGAACAGGCGGACGCCTTGCTGTTTGGTACCTTGAACAAGGAGCTGCCGGTCCAGCAGGTCGAAAGGCCACACTGAGGCGCCGTGGCGCTCGCGAAGGAGGCCAGGCGCTCCGAAACCCAACCATCTCCGCGCCCGACCTCCTTCGCCCCAACGTGGGAGCAAAATGAATGAGGCAACGTGGGCATCTCGGGGAGCATCGTTAAGTGCGGCAATACGTGATCTCATCCAGATTGTCGCGCTACAGGAGTTCCAATACGTCGCCATCGATCTGTCTTGATCATGGAAGAGACGCCCTGAGGAGATAGCGGAGGCTCTTATCGCTTTCCTCCGCTACGTCTGTCAGGCAAAATCCGCCTCCTGCGGTGCCACCAGCCTTGCTCGGCGTGGTCGGCGCTCAAGGCTACTTGTTCTTCAGTAGCCATACCTTCCCAGCCATTGTTATCCCGTAGACATCTTTCGACCCGTCATCATCGAGATGGCGCCGCTCCAAAAAGCCAGGCGCCTTTAGCTCGTCCAATGTTTTCGCAGTTACGGACTTCACTTTAAGGGGCCGTTCTTTCCAGCGGTCCGACTTCGCGTAGGTTACGGTCGCATTCTGGTGCGTCCATTTATTGGATGGCTGGGGGTATAGATCGCCGTCCCGAGCGAGTTTTAGGGCGGCAATCTGGGATGGGGTAAGCACGGTCATATTGGGAAACCTGTTGTCTTTTGTCTTGTAATACCGGATTGCACTGCACGAATTTGTGCGCAATTCGTCGTTCTTTCACGGGGTATTGCGAGTGCCTGTCGGGAGCGTCACGCTCTTTCACGGACTAATCTCGGCTGGCGCGAGATCGATCTTGAGAATGACACCCGCAATTCTGTTGCGGCGCTGTCTACCACTATCACAGCGCAAAGCAAGCCTCAGTGGCAGGTTCCCAGTGTGGTGCTGGCCCTCGTGGGCCTTGTTTACCAGGGCGACAAACACCGTGGAAACAGATCTCAACCGCACGGCGGGATATCCTGCTCACTAGAAAAAGGCGCTGCAGCTGGCGGTGCGATCGATTGAGGGTCGCGGGCGCGTGTGGGCAAGCGTCAGGGGCATTCGTGATCGCTGGAGATTGGAAAAAATGGAAGGCGACTCCCGTCAAATGTGAGGGGTGTCGAACGCGACAGCTTCCTCGAGACCGTGCCATACCGCCTGATCGGTCCCGAATAGTCGCCCTTTGTCAACGGCGGCGGATCGCGGCGAGAAGTCCTAGCGCGATGATGAGCGGCGCAAAAACTATACCCGTGATCAGGACAAGGAGTACGGCGCATAAACGCTGAAGGAAGTTTGAGTTCCTTTCCTCACCGCACTTACTAAGATCCTCATTCATGCGAGCATCCTGTGCAAAGTTAGATGGCTACATCTTCTGACTGCGCATTTCGACCAACCTAGCGGAACCTGGACGCAACGCAAACTGCAAAATGGCACTTCATGCCAGCATGGATCGCGGATGTCCCGAGCTGGCGGCGAGTAGAAGATCGGGACTCGCCACAAGGTTGTTTTTCCGTCGTGCGTGGAGCATGATCTCGGGGCACGGTGCTGCGGGAGCAACGACATGCGGTATGCTGTGATTGATGGTTCTGATGTATTTATCATCGCTCGGTCCGAGGCCGAAGCCGAACGAGAGTGCAAGTTCATCTCCGAACGATACGGCCGAAACAACATGAGGACTGTCACCATTGAGGACAATCCTGATGAGACGGCACGATTGCATCGGCAATTGTCTATTCGAAATGCAAGGGACGAAGGGTGAGCTGCTAGCCCGAATCTGGCGAAGGTTTCGACCCGTCCGACGCAGCGGGTCGATGGCACTTTGGTCGCCGACGTGGCTTGACCAAGCGCTTGCGACGCTGCTTCTCGCCTTGTTTCGTGCTTTCGTCGTGCGGCCCCAAAAGAGAAGTCGCGTGCGGGGCGGGCTCTGCCGCGGGATCTGGGAGCGCAGCTATCAAAGATCTGCGCGCAATTCATTGCACTCACGCTACACGACAGGCGATGAGGGTCGAAGTTCTAAATCGAGGCGAGGTAGCCACCGTCGACAGGAATGCAATGACCGGTGATGTAGGCGGCTGCATCGCTGCAAAGGAAGACCGCAACGCCACCGATGTCGCTTTCGTTACCGAAGCGGCGTTGTGGTATCTTATCGAGCATCCGTGATTGCCAATTCTCATTCTCGTAGAAGACCTCCGTCATAGCCGTTCTAAAATAGCCAGGTGCAATGGCGTTGACGCGGATATTGTGCTCGGCCCACTCGGCAGCCAGGGCCCTTGTTACACCGAGCAGACCAGACTTCGAGGCCCCGTAGGGTACTGCTGTTGGAATGCCGACATAGGAGGTCAGCGAGCAAAGATTGACAATCGCTCCGCCGCCCGCCTCAGCCATGATCCGGCCGGCAGCCTGAGCGCAGAAGAAAGCCCCTTTCAGATTGGTAGACAGGATCGATTCGAAGAGCGCCTCGTCCACGTCGAATGAGGACCGGACGTTCTCGAAGCCCGCGTTGTTGACTAGGATGTCAAGGCCACCGAGAGCCTTTGCTGCCGCTCTCGTGACGCCACCGCAGGCCTCGACATTACGAACGTCCTGTGCGAACGCCACTGTCCGTCTGCCGGTCTTTTCAACGAGTGCTTGGGTTACGGCAAGTCCGTCGACTGCCCGTGCTGTAACCGCTACATCAGCACCTGCCTCAGCCAGCGCAACTGCGATTGCCTGCCCGATGCCACGGCTTGCTCCAGTGACGAGGGCGCGTCGGCCGGAAAGATCAAAATTCGGACGGGTCATGGCAGAGGCTCCTTTGTCTTGCTTCCGAAATGAACAGCATACTTGTCTTGACATGTCTATACATATGCTCACATCATCGCATTGCTCGCAATTGGTGTCGTGCTGCAAACACACTCATGGGGACAATAAATGACAAATCCTTCAAGCCCTATCCGGCATGAACTCCGCGCGATCGCTCCTTACAATGCCGGATTGACGTTGGAGGAGGTGCGCACCAAATACCACGTTGACCAAGTCGCCAAGCTTGGCTCAAACGAAAATCCACTCGGGCCCTCGCCGACGCTACGCGGGCTGTTCCCCGATATTGGCGAGCTTGCTCGTCTCTATCCCGATCCTCAGGGCCGTGCACTTTGCGCCCGCCTGGCTGCTGACTTCGGTGTTCTCCGCAATCAAGTTGTTCTTGGCAACGGCTCGGAGGACCTCATTGCGGTCATTTGCCGATCGGTTGTGCGACCGGACGATACAATGGCGACACTCTATCCCTCTTTTCCGCTACACGAAGACTATGTGACCCTGATGGGCGGACGGATCGAACGCGTCACGGTGACGGAGGACCTAACGATCGACATGAAGGCGCTCCTAGCGGCGATCGCCCGCAGACCGCGGATGCTGATGTTCTCGAACCCGATGAATCCGGTTGGCACATGGCTTACGCCGGACAATCTTTTGAAGGTTATCACTGCACTCGATCCGGGGACCCTTATTGTCGTGGATGAGGCTTATGCGGAATATGCCGCCGGTGAAGACTATCCAAGCGCCGTCGAGATGCTGAAAGACAGCGGTTGCAACTGGGTCGTGCTCAGGACCTTTTCCAAGGCCTATGGCCTTGCGGGTCTGCGCATTGGCTATGGCATAGTCAGCGACGGGGATCTTTGCGATTTCTTCAATCGCGCACGTACACCGTTCAACACCAATTCGATCGCTCAGTTCTCGGCAATGGCAGCACTGGATGATGCGCATCACCTGAAGCGGTCGGTCGAGTCTACCCGTTTGGAACGGGAACGGATGGGAACCGCCCTTGAGGCTATGGGCTTCAGGATAGCGCCCTCGAAATGCAATTTCCTGTTCATCGACACCGGCAGAACTGCGGCTCACCTAGCCGAGGCTCTGCTCGAAAGCGGCGTCATCGTCAAACCGTGGAAGCAGACGGGTTTTGAGACATTCATTCGCGTCAGCATAGGCAGCCACGAAGAAAACGACCATTTCCTCTGGGCATTGAAGTCGTATCCGAAGTGATTTCCTTCGAAGTCAGTGGTTTTGGTTTCTGCTTCCCGTACCCGATGAAGGTGTTCCTTCGGTAGATGACTAAACGCGAAAGTCCAGCAATAGTGCGCCTCGATTGGCTTCGGGGGGCTACGCTAACATCGAGGGCAACGCCGACTTCTGCGTTGTTCGAAACGCGTCGGCCTTGCTTATACCACGCTTGCGTCTCAAAGGCGTGCGTGTTAGCTGCGGTTCAGAATAAGATGTTGACGCCAAGTGGGCATGAGCTCCCTTGAGAGGCTGTTCTTTGATGGCGCATTCGAAGCTCTGCCGACGACGCCCGAGCCCGCAATGTGCCAGCGTCCCGTCGCGCTAGGGTTGTGTTGAGTTGGAGAGAAGATTTACAGATGGCGCGCGGGAGATTCTTGTGACCACCAACAACTTCAACTGCATCTCTACGAGCTACACGCTTCTTGTGGACAAACTTAGAATCGCCGATTTGGTAACCGTCGAATTGCAGCGCGAGTGTTTGCACGAGAACGGCATCAGTTTCCTTCAAGTTGTGTGTGGGTGCGTATGATGCTGGCGCTGTTACGTCCGGTTTGGAATTACAGGGGGTTCGTGTTTGGAAACGTGAAGCGTGAATTCCAGTCGAGATACCGCAATTCCCTCTTGGGAGCTGCTTGGATCTTTTTTCAGCCCTTGGCTCAGATATTGGTTTACACCATTGTTTTTTCTCAAATAATGCACGCAAAGTTACCAAGTGTGGCTAGTACTTTTGGTTATAGTATTCACTTGTGTGCGGGAATTCTGACTTGGGGCCTGTTTGCGGAAATCACAACTCGCTCGCAGAGCATGTTCCTGGAAAATGCAAATCTATTGAAGAAACTAAATTTTCCGCGACTCTGCCTCCCAGTGACAATAGTGGCCATTGGTTTGCTAAATTTCAGCATTGTGTTCGGCCTTTTCACAATTTTTCTGGTGGTCACGGGTAATTTCCCCGGACTAGTTTTCGTATCTTTGGTGCCATTGATCGCACTATTGGTAGTCTTTGGTGCGAGCTTGGGGTTGATTCTTGGTGTGCTCAACGTGTTTTTTCGAGACGTAGGGCAGCTGTTCGGAATTGTAATCACGTTCTGGTTCTGGTTGACGCCGATTGTGTATCCAGTCGCAATCTTACCGGAGCGTGTTAAGCAAATAATTGCATTCAATCCGATGGTGAATCTTGTCGAAGGAGTGCAGGGCGTTCTCGTGCAGGGTGAATGGCCTAGATTTCAGGGCCTGGTCTACACGGCGGTGCTGGCGATCGGCTTGTCTATGCTTGGTTTAAGATTATTTCGCAACAGGGTAGGCGAAATGGTGGACGAACTCTAATGAGCGCTATTTTAGTCCGCGACCTCGGTAAGGCTTACAGGCAGTATCCTTCTCGCTGGGCGCGTCTCGCGGAATGGTCGGATCCGCGCCATAAACCTCGTCATCACCTGCATTGGGTGCTCAGGGATCTAAATTTCTCAATTGAGCCCGGCGAAGCTGTAGGTATCATCGGAGTGAATGGAGCAGGTAAGAGCACCCTCTTGAAGATGATTACCGGAACAACACAGCCTACCATTGGTACTGTGAATGTCGCAGGTCGTGTGGCCGCGCTATTAGAGCTTGGCATGGGTTTTCATTCCGACTTTACAGGCCGGCAGAATGTATACATGGCCGGTCAGCTTTTGGGCTATAGTATTGAAGAAATCGACCGGCGAATGCCTGATATACTGGCGTTCGCCGAGATTGGAAGCTACATTGATCAACCTGTCCGGATGTATTCAAGTGGGATGCAGGTTCGGTTGGCCTTTGCAGTCGCTGTTGCGGATAGACCGGACGTGCTCATTGTCGATGAAGCACTCGCTGTTGGCGACGTGCATTTCCAGCAAAAGTGTTATCATCGGATTCGGCAATATGTAGCGGATGGTACGACGTTACTATTTGTGACGCATGGCATGTCAACAGTCCTGGAGTTCTGCACAAGAGCCATCTATTTGCGCGCTGGCGCGATAGCCAGTGATGGGTCCCCTAAAGAAGCCGTGGATTTGTATCAGGCCGATGTATTGGTGAAGAGTCACGAAGGTGACGACAAACCCACAATCAACCCTGGTAACTCCTTGGATAGTGGGGAGGCGGTCAGCGGCAGCGCAGGTAGTATGTCAACTGACGGTGCAACTTGCGCTGACGTTGCATTGTTGAACGGAGCCGGCGAAAAGGTAGCAGTTGTTCTCAGCGAAGAGTCGGTCGAGTTGATCGTGAGGTATCGACTTCATCGATATCTCGAAGATCCGCACGTCGGTTTCAAGATTCGAACTGCCACAGGTACGGTTATTTTCGAGTCAAATACCTATTGCATGAGCCGTGTATTGGGTGCGGCACAAACCGACTCTCACTTAGAAGTACGGTTTTCCTTCGCGGTCGATCTCTCACCTGGAGACTACACGATCACGGTTGGGTTGGCCAACGGAAGTATGCCCGGTGGGGTATTTCGTGAAGTCTTAAGCTACATGCACGACGTAATTTCATTCAAGGTCTTGCCAAACCCTTCTGCCATTATCTGGGCCGGTGTTGTCAACCTACACCCGGTTACCAATTGGCAATGGTTAGACAGTCATGCATTTGTAAAGACAACAGGGTCTCAAGGCGAATGAGTTCAAGACACGAGAATACTCCCTCTTTCTCTCCGCCCATTGATGAAATGCGCGCGATAATTCGTGGGCTCTACTTAGGGTTGCTGGCGCGTGAACCAGACGCCGGCGGGCTCGCCAATTGGATTGCGATCTGGCAGGGTGGAGCTAACCTCGGCGTAATCGCTGAGGCATTGATTTTAAGTGAGGAATACAAATCCAAGCGCCCATCGGCGACGTCGCAAATTTCGGGTGAATCGGCGGCAATCGAAGCTCTACCGGGGATGTTGAGGAGCTCTCCGGTTGTAATTGTTGACGTTGGAGCGCAGATCCTAAGCAGTGAGGACCATGTCTATGCGGGTCTAATAGATCAGAAGGTGCCCACCCGGGTGATTGGCTTTGAGCCTCTGGAGCATCGCCGCGTGGAACGACTGGAGAGTGAAGGACCGGGACTTACGCTGCTGCCCGCGTTCGTCGGCGATGGTAAGGAGCACGTTTTCCATACAAATGAGCCCGATTCAACGTCATCGCTGCTTCCATTCAACCAAGTTGTAACTTCCCGACTGCTTGAGCTCGCGCCTCTGCGTACGGTGGCCACCGAGCCCGTTATGACGTCGACGTTGGATGAAGCGCTAAAGGAGGAGGCTTACGTCGACCTGCTAAAGCTCGATATTCAGGGTTTCGAACTCGAAGCTCTGAGGCATGCAAACGAAATACTAAGGCGTACCTTAGTCGTGCATTGCGAGGTTTCGTTCGTGGAGATCTACAAGGGCCAAGCCCTCTTCTCGGAAATCGAACAGTATATGCGGACAAAAGGGTTCGAGTTAGTCGACTTCCCCACGTTGTGCCACTATCCGATCGCAAACACGCCTTACAACGAATCTCGGGACTGGCTGGGTTGGGGCGATGCAGTATTCTTCAGGCGATTAGAAGACAATGCCAATTGGCGGGAAGCTCTAGTGCAATCCTTGATTGCGTTTGTGGTGTACGGCAAATCGTCATTGGCATCCTCGCTGGCTCAGGGTTTAGAGAACACGCCGGCGGCAGGCTTTATGGACTACCTGCTCAAAGGGGCTAAATAGCCGGTGCGCGGGGCACCCAGCTCACGTATGCAGACTTAGGTGACATTTAATGGCCACCAAGCCTGCGTTTGGGTTACGCCTATCACGGATGCCCATGCCTTGCACCTAGAATGACTTTGGTATGACAAAGACCGGCAGTTTGTTGACCCGGCGTTGGAGTGATATGCGGGTTTTGCACTTCTTCAAGACTTATTGGCCTGACACCTTCGGCGGCGTGGAGCGGACCATTCATGCGATCGCAAAGGGGGCAGCCAAGTATGGTGTGAAGTCTGATGTGCTTTCGCTAAGTAGGGCGCCTGAGCAAAATAGCCGCGAGTTTGACGGTCATATGGCACACAAGGTCAAGCTCGACTTTGAATTCGCATCGACAGGCTTCTCGCGCGAGGTTTTCGGTCGGTTTCGAGACCTGAGCGAAGAGGCCGACATCGTGCACTATCACTTTCCGTGGCCGGTGATGGATGTCGTTCATCTGGCTTCAAGTAGCAAAAAACCAACGATCGTCACCTACCATTCCGATATTGTGAAGCAGCGGTTCCTTTTGCCTTTCTATAGACCGATCATGTACCGCTTCTTAAGCAGCGTGGACAGGATCGTGGCGACGTCGCCCAATTACCTAGCGACGAGTGAAATTTTACAGCGCTATCTGGCGAAAACTACGGTTATCCCGCTTGGTTTGGATGAGCAAGATTATCCGCGAGCTTCCAATGACATGAAGCGACGCTGGCAAGCAAGGTTTCCTAGGCCCTTTTTCCTCTTTGTAGGTGTTCTGCGCTATTACAAAGGCGTCCATATCCTTTTGGAGGCCGCAAGGAAAACCGAACTTGACATTCTGGTGGTTGGAGAGGGGCCGATGGAGGCGCCCCTTAGGGCGTACGCGAAGGATCATAACCTTCGAAATGTCCACTTTCTGGGCGCCTTGCCGGACAGCGATAAAGCCAGCCTTCTTGAACTCAGCGCTGGATTTGTCTTTCCTTCCCACCTTCGGTCAGAAGCCTACGGGTTGTCATTAGTAGAAGCCGCGATGTTTGGGAAGCCAATGATTTCTTGCGAAATCGGGACTGGAACGAGCTACATTAATCTGGACGGGATCACTGGGTTGGTCGTGCCTCCTCTGGATAGTGAGGCGCTGGCGGAGGCAATGAAAAAAATAGCAGCGTCGCCGTCCGCATCCATGCGATATGGCGACAATGCCCGGCGACGGTACCTTGAAAAATTGGGAGCCGAGAAGATGGTGGATTTGTATTGTGAGCAGTATGAACGCCTAGTTAAATAGTGTAAACGCGGCACGACACCGACCCTAAGATTGTAGCTGTGCCCCTACATATGACCAGTCCGCTATTTCGCCGCGAGCATTTGTTTTACCTTGTTCAGCTCGTCCTGACATCATTATGTCTCGCGATTATTCTGAAAGTATGGCGCCTTGATATCGGAATTCCCTTCAATTATGAAGGTGATACAATATTTGAGTTAGCACTTGCCAAGTCGATTGCTTCCGGCGGGTGGATATGGTGGGTGTCTGATCTAGGCGCTCCGTTTGGATTCGATGCCGCGGCATTTCCGCAGAACATTACTGCATCGTCCGCCGTGATGAAGTTCATTTCGCTTTTCACGTCCAACCCTGCCGTAATCCTAAACTTGTACTGGTTACTGTCTTGTGTTGTGACGTCAGTTGTCTGCTCCTATAGCATGAGACTTTTCGGCTTCAGATGGGCGCCAGTGCTTCTCGTGTCGACGATGTATGCGTTGCTTCCATACGCCCTGCAGCGCAACGTAGCGCATATTAGTCTCACTTACATATTTGTACCTGTAATATGTGCATATTGTCTAAGGATTATCTGTGGTAGCCAAAACAAAAGAATCCATGGCGCGGAGCGAGTAGTACTTTTCATTTCTTGCGTATTCATTGGTCTTGACTACGTATACAACGCTTTTTTTTCTTGTTTGTTTTTGCTATGTGCTGCCGTTGTGGCTGCCGTTGTCAAGAAAAGTGTGAGGCCAGCCGTTTCTGTTGCGCCATTTGTTGCGATAATATGCATTTTTTCTGCGATTAATTTTGTTCCCTCTGCTGTCACGTGGACGGCAAACGGCGTGCCGCCCAATATGAGCTATAAATCCGCGGTGGAGGCAGATTACTATGGTCTGAAGATCAGACAGATAATCAGCCCAGCGATGCTGGAGCGACGTGTCAATAAGGCAGGTTTCCCACTCGAGAATGAGAATAGGTTTGTCAGGCTAGGTGTCGTACTGGCTTTTGGGTATCTTTTGTCGATATTCTACGCGTTATTTACCGGTCCGCACAGTCGTAATGACGTGCGTTGGGCTGCAGGCGTTCTGGTGTTGTTTGGAACATTCGTCGCCACGATTGGGGGGCTCGGCTCAATCTTCAACTTACTCGTTGCGCCGGATATTCGAGCGTACAACCGGATCATCGTCTTTATCGCATTTTTCTCTGCTTTCGTGTTATGTGCGCTGCTGTCAGACATGCTTGGCTCTCTCGAGAACAGGCCGGTGCTTCGAACTCGCAAATGGGCCAGGAAAAGTGCTTCCATTGGTCTTGGTGCTGGTATTTTCCTTGTGGGCGTGATTGATCAAGGTGATGCCGCGCGGCCATTGGTAAGGCGATACAGTGCAGATACCGCGCAGGCATTGGATGAGAAAGACCTTGTAGGAAAAGTGGAAGAGCGGTTCCCAAATGTCAGGCAAATTTATCAGTTGCCTGAGACCACTTTCCCGCTGGACGCTGGCCAAAATAGAATGAAAGCTTATGATCACGGCCGTCCATTCGTTTGGTCTAGAGCTTTGAGTTGGAGTTGGCCCAGCTTTTCGTACAGGGCGGAAGCTTGGCACGAAAGGATCGGGTCCCTGTCAGATCCGAAATTTCTGGCGAACCTTGCCCTTTCGGGTTTCAATGGGCTCTGGCTTGATCGGTACGGCTACAGCGAGCAGGGACTCACGGAAGTTGAGGCTTCGCTCCGCCGCCAGATAGGAAGTCCGCAGCTTGAGTCCAACTCAAAGCGGTATGCATTTTTTGATCTAAGTGGAAAAGCTGGATTGATTTCTACCAATCAAACGGGGCCTCTGGACGGTCCTTCACCGGACGCTCCTTTTCTCGGTTTTGCCTCTGGTACCTACCAGAAGGAGGCTGAGGTGGACGGGGGGGGGGCGTTTCGATGGTCGCAACGCGTTTCGCGACTATTGTTGAGTAATCCCTCTTCGACCCCGCGGCGCGTAAGATTCTCCACTGCGTTTCGAAGTCTGCCTGGAGGCAAGTTGCATATTTCCGGGTCGGGACTGGATATGACCGTGGACTTGCAATCGGGAAGTGGCGACTTTTCAGTACCTTTAGAGCTCGCAGCGAGGCAAACGGCAAAGCTTAACTTCCGATTCGAGGGGAATAGAGTGCCTGCAAACGGTGATGCGCGCTCAATGTACTTTCAGTTTGTTAATCCGACTCTAAAAGAGGACTAATCATGGATTTGAGGAACAAGAAGGTTCTTGTAACAGGGGCGGATGGATTCATAGGCAGCCATCTTGTTGAGGCGCTGTTGGAGCGTGGATGCGATGTACGCGCCTTTGTCTTGTACAACTCATTCAACAGTTGGGGTTGGCTAGACTCGCTTCCGCCATCCCAGCTCAAAGACTTGGATGTGTTCTCCGGAGATATTCGCGATCCAAATGGAGTCACAACTGCAATGGCTGGATGCGACGTAATTTTCCATCTAGCGGCATTGATCGCAATCCCATTCTCGTATCACTCGCCCGACTCCTATGTCGACACAAACATTAAGGGCACTCTGAACGTACTCCAAGCTGCCAGAAGTCTCGGAACCGAACGAGTTTTGATAACGTCTACATCTGAGGTCTACGGCACCGCCCAATATGCTCCGATCGATGAGTCGCATCCTTTTCAGGGGCAGTCACCGTACAGTGCAACAAAGATTGGAGCTGATCGTCTGGCGGAATCATTTTTTAGGTCGTTTGACACGCCGGTGACGATAGTTCGACCGTTCAATACGTATGGGCCGCGCCAGTCGGCGAGAGCTGTTATCCCTACAGTGATCACACAGCTTTTGCTAGGTGCTGCCGAAGTAAAGTTAGGCAGCCTCTTGCCGACGCGTGACTTCAACTACGTGAAGGATACAGTCGAAGGTTTCCTCGCGCTGGCTGAATGCGAGGAGGCCATCGGTAAAGAGGTAAATATAGCCACAGGAACGGAGGTATCTGTTGGAGATATCGCGCGGACCCTTGTCGCGCAAATCAATCCGAGTGCCACAATCGCTACTGACGACGAACGTCTCCGGCCCGAAGCGTCAGAAGTGTTTCGACTGATTGGAGACAACCGTCTTATCAAGAGACTTACAGGGTGGGACGCTTCTTACAACATTGAAGCCGGATTGCGTGACACAGTGGAATGGTTCAGGAAGCCCGAAAATCTGAACCGTTACAAAGCCTGGCTCTATAATGTTTGAGGCTAAGGAGGGGAAGTAAAATGAGGGCCATCATACTTGCAGGTGGTAAGGGAACGAGGTTGAGACCTTACACTACGTTGATCCCTAAACCCTTGGTGCCACTTGGCGGGAAATTCTCGATCCTCGAGATTATTATCATGCAGCTTAGTAGCTCTGGGTTCACTCACATTACGTTAGCAGTGAACCATCTTTCGCACCTCATTATGGCGTACTTCGGGGACGGTGCACGCTGGGGTATAAAGCTCGACTACTCGATCGAACAGAGCGAGCTGAGTACAATCGGTCCCTTGACCTTGATAAGGGATCTTCCGGAGAATTTCTTGGTCATGAACGGGGATATCTTGTCTGATTTGCCGTATCACGAGTTCTTGAGGGAACATATGGAAACTGGGAGTGAGGTTTCTGTTGCTGCGTACCGTCGCGACGTCAGGATTGATTTTGGTGTGCTAAAGCACGCGGAAGGAAAATTGATGTCGTTCGAGGAAAAACCCACGTTCCATTTCGATGTGAGCATGGGAATCTATTGCCTCAGCCGAGAGGTGGTAGAGCGCCTTGAGAGAGGGCGGACATACGGTTTTGACAATTTGATGCTGGATGGACTTGCCACAGGTAGGCCAGCGACGATCAGGCCATTTTCCGGGTATTGGCTGGATATTGGCAGGCCAGATGACTATCAGTACGCAGATGAGAATTTTGACAAGCTTGCCGGAAAGTTGGGGATACGCCTGTCTTGAGTAGAGTGCTGATCACAGGTGGTTGGGGAGCCCTCGGTCGTTCTTTGGCAATACAGCTTCGATCCATCGGCCATCATGTTGTTCAGGCCGGAAGATCAAGTGTTGAAGGCTGTGATGCCATGTCGGTCGACGTCCGCAACTACGCCGATCTCTCGGGCGCACTTAGATCTCTCAGGCCGGAAGTCATCATACACCTATCCGCGGTGTTTTCAGACGATTTTGCGCTGGCGCTTGCCACAAATGTCATTGGCGCAAAGAATCTGCTCGCCGCACTCGAGGAGAATGATCTTAACGCCCGAGTTCTGTTGGCAGGATCAGCGGCAGAATATGGGATAGTTTATCCTGAGGAAAACCCTGTCTCGGTTGAGCAGGTGTTGCGCCCGGTGTCGATTTATGGGCTCACCAAGTCTTGGCAGACGCAGTGGGGAGTTCTCTGCTCGCATAGGGGACAGGACGTCGTTATCGCGCGGATATTTAATCTCAATGGCCCTGGCATGTCTGAGCGGCTTTTTGTTGGCCGCATCAATAAGCAGCTTGAACAACTGACCGCTGGAAGCTGCGACAAGATTGAGACGGGTCCTTTAGCCTCAGTCAGAGACTACATATCGCTTGAGGAAGCCGGGGAGCAGTTGATGGCGATTATAAATGCGGGCAAATCCGGCTCAATCTATAATGTTGCAAGTGGAAAGCCAATTTCGATGAGAGAACTGCTTCAGGGGATGTTAAGGGAGCGGGGGTTAGCAATGGATATTGTTGTCGAGGGTGTGCGACCTTACGGGCGCAGTGGATTTGATATACCCGTTATCTACGCAGACGTTGAACGTACGATCGCTCTGATGAGGGCAAAGTAATGTCAACGATCAAACTCAACGTAGTTTGCCCCGTATTCAACGAAGCTGACGTAATCGAGAAGTTTCATGCCCGGCTGAGTAGTGTTCTTACAAACAGCATCGACCTGGATTTCAGGGTGGTCTACGTAGTAGATAGATGTACGGACAATACGCTCGAGATCCTTAGAGAAATTGCCGCGCGAGACACCACAGTAGTGGTTCTTGCGCTGAGCGCCCGTTTTGGTCACCAGATGTCGCTCCTCGCGGGAATCGAATACTCGGTCAACGCTGACGCAGTGATTATGATGGATAGCGATCTGCAGCATCCACCTGAGCTGATTCCCGAGCTTGTGCGGCACTTTAGAGAGGGCGCTGACGTTGTTTTCACGGTTCGCAAAGATACAATCGATATCGGAACCGGTCGTAAGTTTTTGGGGAATCTGTTTTACGATACACTGAATCGCATATCTGACGTCCCGATCAATCCCAACTCGGCGGACTTCAGGTTGATCTCTAAGCGTGTAGCTACCACGCTGGTGGCAGAATTTCCAGAACGCAATATGTTCCTGCGCGGGCTCTTTACTTGGATGGGCTACCGCCAAGTTGGAGTCGAATTCACCGCGGCACCGCGGGCTTCCGGCCAATCGAAATACTCCGTCTCGCAGATGGTTCGGTTGGCTTCCAGCGGCATCCTTTCTTCTAGCACAAAACCTCTCCAGACTGGAATAGTTGTCGGTGCGGCATTTGGCATTGTTGCCTTGGTGTTGATGTTCACGGCTATAGTCAATTTCTTCATTGACCGATCACTGCCGAGTGGCTGGACGAGTATGGTAACGCTGCTGCTCCTATTCAGCGCAGTGCAGTTGACAATCCTAGGGGTGATTGGGATCTACATCGGCGGCATCTATAATGAGGTGAAGGCCAGGCCAAAGTACATTATTGATGAGGAGATATCGTCTGATGAGTGAAAAGGTAGATTTTGACAAATACACCGATAATTATAACGAGCTTCTGCGCGAGAGCACAGGCTTTTTCACGAGCAATGAGGACTATTTTGCCGAATACAAAGTCAGGTTGACGCGGAAAAAAGTCAAGCATCAGGTTGCGAGGATACTGGAATACGGGTGCGGCATCGGGAGGAATATTCCCTATCTGCAGGCGATGTTTCCTGATGCGGAAGTATTCGGGACCGATATCTCTGCGGCAAGTTTGGAACTAGCGGCCGCAGAAAATAGGGCTGCGACGTTCGCGGTTGAAACCCCTGAGCTAGAAATCGGGCAATTCGATCTGATCTTTATCGCTGGCGTTTTCCACCATATTGCACCCGTCGAACGTCCCGCCGTGTGCGACTTGCTCAGTAAAAGACTGGTTCGGTCGGGGACGATGACAGTCTTCGAGCACAATCCATATAACCCGATCACACGCTCAATCGTAAATACGTGCCCATTCGATGCGGATGCGGTGCTTTTGCGCCCTTCGGAACTCGCGGCACGATTCAGCCAAGTTAATATGTCAGTTGTAGATCGATCTTTTTGCCTCTTCGTTCCACCAAGGCTTTCCTCACTTGTAAAGTTGGAAGATTATTTTTGGTGGCTGCCTCTCGGAGGACAATACTGCAGTGTAGTTCGGCACGCGAAATGAACCAATTTCTCAGGTACTTATGTGTTGGCCTATTCAATTCTCTCTTGGGATATGCCGTTATATTTTCCTGCATGTATGTTCTGTTGCTAGATGCGGTGACGAGCAACCTTGCCGGTTACGGAGTTGGTCTTGCGGCATCATTTTTCCTGAACAAATATTTTACGTTCCGAGCGGGCTCTAGGAGCATCTCCGAGCCCCTCAAGTTCGTTTTGGTGTTCATAGTGTCATATACCGCAAATCTCTTTGTGCTAATAACGCTCATCGACATATTTCACGTCCATAAGGGCTTTGCTCAACTTCCCGCCGGAGCAATATATATTGCCCTTTCATATGCGCTGAATAAGCACTTTGTCTTCTCTAAATCGCAGTGAGCTTTAGCAGGCTGTTGAAAAAGGCATTGGCGCAAGTCTCCTGTCGTGATTCACTCGCTTTATTGCGATTTGGAGCTGATGGATGCGCGGCGGCGATGTGAGGACAGGTGAACTCTTCAGCTATGTGGATCTGGAGGCTCGTGTTCGAAAAGATCATCCTCTACGGGCCATCCGGCAGATCGTGAATGAAGCGCTCGTTTTATTGGAACAGGATTTTGCAGCGCTTTATTCACCGATCGGGCGGCCGTCGATTGCGCCAGAAAAGCTTCTTCGCGCCATGCTTCTGCAAGCCTTCTATTCGATCCGCTCTGAGCGACTTCTGATGGAACGGTTGGAATACGACCTTCTCTTCCGCTGGTTCGTCGACATCGGCGTTGACGATCCCGCTTGGGACCATTCGGTGTTTTCGAAGAACCGCGACCGGTTGCTTGATGGTGACATCGCTGCGAAGTTCCTGGGTGCAATCCTTTCCCAGCCCAAGGTAAAGCGGCTGCTGTCCACAGAGCTGGTTCGGTTTGTCTGAACAGATTGGGGCGTTTCGCTAAGTGGATTTCCGCCTCGATTATGCCGCCACCATCATTGGCGTCAGCGCGTTGAAGTAAGCCTGATCCGGCGTCTGCCGGTCAA
>NZ_JAEUAT010000036.1 GCF_019511525.1 Rhizobium cauense
TGCCCAGCGCCGCGATCTCATCGGCGGAGAACTTGGCGATGTCGTCGGCACCGAGCGCACCAACCTGCGTGGCGCTCAACACGCCAACCTGGGCCGTCGTGAAGCCTTCGACCTGATCGGCCGTCAGCAGGGCAAGCTGGGCGCTGCTAAGTCCCGCGACCTGCGCTGCGCCGAGGCTTCCTATCTTGGAAGAGTCGAGGGCAGCAAGGTGTTCGGCCTTCAGACCGACCATAGAGGCTGCGGAAATCGAACCCAACTGCTCATCGCTGAGAGCAGTGATGTCCTCAGCTTCCAATGCAGCGATCTGATCCTTGCTCAGCGCTTTGATCTGGGAGGTCGTCAGCGCCTGGACGTCTTCTGTCGTGAGCGAGGTAATTGTGGCAGTGGAGAGAGAGCGGATTTGAGTTGGGGTCAAAGACGAAATGATCGAGGTCATAAAAGGCGCCCTTAGCGTTGACTGATTGCAAATGTCACTCCGTGCCATGGATCTGGACGAGCGACGATTCCGCTCAATCGATCACGGCTCAGGCGCATCCTGCACCTGCGGACAGCGTTATCCATCCGACGACGCCAAGCAAAAATGCGGCGATCCTCGGCAGACACACAAATTTCGTAGAACATCGCTCGGACGAGCCACGGCGTCGGGAAAAGCATCATGCGCGCAGAGCCTACCGCTCTGTTTCCCCTGCCAGCTTGCGCGGAGACTTCTGAACGAGAATCCGGCCTGCTAGATGAAATTCGACATGGCCATGAGCTGAGCCACAGAATCTCTTACTCATGGTTACAATGACACATACTAATTTTGGGTAAAAATTCCGATGGTTGCTTCTTAACAGATCGCTCGTCAGGAACTGACCGCGTCCCACATAGTAAAGAGACTGCGTACTGGGCGAGCTAAAGCGCGGTTTGATCGTCGATCGCGGATTGCTCAATTTCCGTACAAGAACATACGCGAAATGTTCCTCGACTCGGGAAGGTCATGCTGCAGTATTTACGCCACCGGCGTGGCGTGGGCCGGCCACATTGATGGGCGATCACAGGTTGTGCTATCACCGATCCGGCTAAAGCCCATGGTGGGAGACACGCATGTCGACAGCGATTGCCGTTCTTGGTGGGGTTGGACTGTTCCTTCTCGGCATGACTGTCATGACTGACGGCTTGAAGGCGATGGCAGGCTCGGCTCTTCGCGTCGTCCTTGGCAAGGCGGCGGCCACGCCGCTTTCCGGCGCCTTCTGGGGCGCAATTGTTACGCTCCTCGTTCAGTCATCGAGCGCAGTGACAATGACGACGATCGGCCTTGTAAGCGCCGGTCTTTTGACATTTCCGCAAGGGCTCGGCCTTGTGTTCGGTGCCAATGTTGGCACGACGGGTACCGGTTGGTTGGTGGCATTGATCGGCGTGCGAGTGTCGCTTTCAACCTACGCGCTGCCAATGATATTCATAGGGGCATTGGCCAGGCTAATCGGCGGCGGCCGGATTGCGGCAGCGGGTGGTGCGCTCGCTGGCTTCGCACTGGTGCTTTACGGTCTGACAACCCTTCAGCAGGGCATGGGTGGCCTTGCCGAAACGCTGCACCCTTCCGACCTCCCGGCAGTACTGGGAACGCCGGGCGTTGGACTGGGAGAAGGGACGATTGGGCTCCTGTCTCTTATCGTTGTCGGCCTTGCCATGACTGCGGTTATGCAATCCTCGACAGCTTCCATCGCTGTTACCATTTCGGCTTTCTTCGCCGGGGCCGTGAACCTGGAACAGGGCGCGGCCCTGATCATTGGCCAGAATATCGGGACGGCGACCAGTTCGGCATTGGCTGCTATTGGCGCTAGCGCGACGGCCAAACGCCTCGCTCTGGCCTATGTGCTGTTCAAGCTCATCGCGGCGCTCATTGCGATCGTCGCCTTTCCCTTCACGGCGCCGTTGATGAAGTCTTTTTTGTCATCAGTCGACGGAATGACACTCCTTGCCGCCTACCATACGGCCTACAATGTCGTTGGGGTCGCGGTCCTGCTTCCGGCCACGCAATGGTTTACTCGCGTAGTGGAACGCCTGCTGCCATCAAGGCAGACTCCGCTTCAACGTGCGCTCGATCCGAGCGCGCTCGCCAGTCCCGTGATCGCCATTGAGACCGCCCGCCGTGTGATCGCCGACGTCCTGACGACAACGTCCGCGTCGGTTTCTGCCAGCCTTTCGGATGGCGGCAGCCTCTCGACGCAGGCGACAACGGCGGCTTCGACACTCGAACAGGTGCGGGACTTCCTGTCAGAGTTGAAGGAACCTCCGGAGGCGGAGGGCGAACGGCTGCGAATGACGAATACGTTGCACGCGCTCGACCACGCCTCGCGCCTGGTCGAAATTCTGGCGGATGACGGTCTCCCGAAAACCTCACAAAGCGCGGATCGAGACACACCTCTCATCGAACTCAGCGTAAAGGCCATGCGCGCAGCACAGGAGATTGGCAACTCTATTACTTCGGAAAGCGCCCTCAGCGTGAAGGCACCCCCTATTGGCTGGAATGTTTCACCGGAGATTGCGAGGGCGCTGACGGAGATTCACGATGCGGCATCGGAACTCGACGCCCTGCAGCGCGACTACCGCGCCGCAACACTTGGATCTGTCGCGCCAGGTGAACTGACCGCGGCGGACGCCTTCGCACGGATCGAGACCGCTCGGCGGCTCGATAACATCGTTCATCACGCCTGGCGATCGTCGGCACATCTTCTCGGGCGTGCCAATATCCCGGGGTAGCCTGGGCTCCCTGCGGACTGAAGGCCTAGAGCTGCTTCAAAATGGCGTCCGACGCCTTCTCCGCAATCATGATCACGGGTGAATTGGTGTTGCCGGAGACAATGGTCGGCATGATCGAGGCATCGACGATGCGCAGTTTTTCGAGACCGTGCACGCGCAGCTTTGTGTCCACCACCGCCGTTGGATCGCTGCCCATCCTGCAGGTGCCTACCGGATGGAAGATCGTGGTGGCAATGTCGCCGGCACGGCGAATAAGGTCCTCGTCGCTATCATACTGCTTGCCTGGCAGTACTTCCTGCGGACGGAAGCCGGAGATCGCCCGGGTTCGCATCAGGCTGCGGGCGTGGCGGATGGATGCTGCCGCCAGTATGCGGTCGCCTGAAGTCGAGAGATAGTTAGGGCGGATCTCCGGCGCGATCGTCGCGTCGCGTGTCGTGACATGCACCGTGCCGCGGCTTTCCGGTCGGAGATTGCAGACAGAGACCGTTACCGCCGGATAGCGATGCAACGGTTCACCCAGCCGGTCGGTGCTGAGTGGCTGGACGTGGTATTCGAGATCTGCGGTCGCAACCGCGGGGTCGCTTTTCGCAAAGATGCCGAGTTGGCTCGGCGCCATCGAGAGCGGACCCGACCGGCTGATCGCATATTGGACGCCCATCCCGACCCGGCTCAAAAGGTTGTGGTAGAGCTGGTTCAGCGTACGGGTGCCCTCGATCTTGAAGACCGTTCGGATCTGCAGGTGGTCCTGCAGGTT
This sequence comes from Rhizobium cauense, assembly GCF_019511525.1. GTDB lineage: Bacteria > Pseudomonadota > Alphaproteobacteria > Rhizobiales > Rhizobiaceae > Rhizobium > Rhizobium cauense. The sequence goes on from NZ_JAEUAT010000036.1 coordinate 3,497, forward strand.
CTCGCCGACCCCCGAAAGCTCGTGATGAACAGGAATACCCAGCGTCAAGAGTATTTCCGGACGTCCGATGCCCGAGAGTTCGAGGATCTTCGGCGAATTGATCGCGCCGGCTGAGAGCACGACCTCTCGGGAAGCGCGCGCGACGCAGAGCCGCCCGTTGAGCCGGAACCGTACGCCGGTCGCCATCTTGCCCTCGAACTCAAGCCGCTCCGTTTCGGCGCCCGTCAGCACCCGCAGGTTCTTGCGCTTCATCGCTGGCCGCAGGAATGCCTTCGTCGTGTTCCAGCGCAAGCCACCCTTCTGGTTGACCTCGAAATAACCGGAGCCCTCGTTGTCGCCATTGTTGAAATCGTCGGTCTTCGGGATGCCAAGCTCTTCCGCCGCATCGCGGAAAGCATCGAGTATTGGCCAGGAGAGGCGCTGGCGTTCGACACGCCATTCCCCGCCGGCCCCATGCATGGAAGATTTGCCGCGGTAGTTATCTTCCGACTTCAGGAAATAGGGCAGCACATCATCCCAGCTCCATCCCTCATTGCCGGCCTGCCGCCAACCGTCATAGTCTGCCGCCTGCCCCCGCATGTAGATCATGCCGTTGATCGAGGAGCAGCCCCCAAGCAGCTTTCCGCGTGGATAGTTCAAGGCGCGACCGTTGAGGCCGGCCTCAGCAGCCGTCTTCATCATCCAGTCGGTGCGCGGATTACCCATGCAATAGAGATAGCCGATCGGCACATGCACCCAGTGATAACGATCCGAGCCACCCGCCTCGAGAAGCAGCACGCGGTTTCGTGGGTCGGCCGAGAGCCGGTTTGCCAGAACGCAGCCGGCCGAGCCGGCGCCGACGACGATGAAATCATAGCTACCCTCGTCCACCGGCGTTTCAGTCATAGACATCGTCACGCTGCAACTCCTGTCGCGAGCTCTTCGCGCGCGGAGAGCCGCCGCCACAGCGGCGTCATCGCCTCGGCGATGTCCTGATAGAGCTGGTAGCGGCGTTTGTAGTGGTCGGCGAGCGCAGCGTTCGGCGCATAGTGCCGGTCGATCCGCACCATGGCGGTCGCGCCTTCAGTGAAATCAGCGAAGAGTCCCACGCCTGTGCCTGCCGCAATCGCAGCACCCAACGCGCCTGTTTCCCGCGAGGCAGCGACACAAACCGGAACGCCCAGCACATCGGCAAAGATCTGCGGCCAAAGCCGGCTGCGTGAACCGCCGCCGGAAAGGATCGCCTCGTCGAACGTGGCGCCGGCCCGGCGAATGGTCTCGATATGCTGGCGGTGACCAAAAGCGACACCTTCCAGGAGCGCACGGATGAGGTGCCCCTTGGTATGCCAGCCGGCCATGCCGTAGAAGCCGGCACGCGCATGACCGTCCTGCTGGGCGCCGTAGAGATAAGGATGGTAGAGCGGATCATCTGCCGCGGGTGCCACCGCCGCCGCCAACGCGCAGCAGGCGTCAAAAGGCGAGACACCCTCGCCATGCTCACCTTCGAAGAACTCCCGCACCAGCCATTCGAGGTTTGCTGCGGAAGTCGCGCTGTTTTCCATGGCCATGTAGCGCGTGCGGTCGAAGGTCGAGGACATGAAGACCGGTCCATTGAGATCGGGACCGTCGATAATCACCTGGTTGATACTCCAGGTACCGGCGATGATCGAAGCACTGCCAGTCCGTGATACACCGGAACCGAGTGCAGAGGCGACGACGTCGAAGAGACCACCGATGACGGGCGTGCCGGCGGCAAGCCCGGTTTCTGCCGCGACGTCGTTCGTCACCCGACCGGCAATATCGGCGCTCTCAATCAGAGGCGGCAACATGTGCATGCTATCGCCCAGACCGTAGGCTGCCATCAGCGTCTTGTCGTAGCGGCGCGCGGCGAGGTCGAGCATGCCGGCACCGGACATGTCTGAAACCTCGCTTACGCGGCTGCCGGTCAGGCGGTTGACGACGAAGTCCTTGGAGAAGAACACCGTGCCGATGCGCTGGAAAAGCTCGGGCCTGTGACGCTTGAGCCAGGCGAGTAATGTCGGCGTCTGGGAGGGCCAAGGCCGCTGCCGGGCAATCGGCGCCGTCCGGTCGCCAACGCCTTCAGCCGCCCATTCCTCGACCAACCCTGTCGCCCGCGTATCGAGCGACTGGATTCCGAGAAGCGGCGCACCCTCGCGGTCCAGCGCATAGAGGCCGTTGCCATGACCGGCGCAACCGATCGCGGCGATGTCGCTCGCTGAAATCCCGGCTTTGTCGATGCAGGTGCGGATAACACGCTTCGCATTGGACCAGAGTTCGCCAAGATCGCGTTCGACATGGCCGGGGGAGGGCATACGGCTATGGCCTTCCTCCCCGGCATGTGCCAGCTCGCGGCCAGTCTGGTCGAAGATCACGGCCTTGATGACGGTGTTGCCCGCATCGAGCCCCAACAGATATTTTTGCATTCCGAACCCCTCCCAAGGTTCCCCTTCCACCCAAAAGCTGGACATCACCCCTGCTTGTAGAGTGCGAAGGCCTCCTCGCCGCCTGCATCGTCATGGATGATCGCCATCAGCCCGCGCACGACGGCGCTCGGATTGGCGTGCTGGTAGATGTTGCGCCCGTAGACCATGCCCATTGCGCCCTGCCGCATCAAGGCGGAAGACTTCGCGAAAACCGCACTCAGGTCCTCCTTTCCACCGCCGCGCACCAGCACCGGGCAGCGCGCCGCCTCGACAACGCGATGGAAATCCTCCGAATTGGTCGTCGGATCGGCCTTGACGATATCGGCGCCCATTTCGCGGGCAAGCCGTGTCAGCGTGACGATTTTCTCCGCATCGCCGTCGACCATGTAGCCCCCCCGTTCCGTAACGGGCTGCATGACAAGCGGTTCGATCATCAGCGGCATGCCGTATTTCTCGCAGTCGGCCCTGACGCGGGAAATGTTCTGCACGCACTGGCGGAAAAGATCCGGCTCGTCCGGCAGCATGAAGAGGTTGACCACCACGCAGGCCGCATCCATCTGCAGTGCACCGATCAGCGGCTCGGCTTCGTTCTGCAACACAGCCCACATGTCTCGGTGGCGGATGCGGTTGTAGGGGTTGCCCATGTCGATACGCATGACCAGTGCCGGCTTGTCCTTGCCCGGCAGGCCCTGCAGCAGGTCGGCCTGGCCATAGTTCATCTGGATTGCATCGGGCTTCGCATCAACCAGTGCCTTGAGGACACCGGGCATACTCTCCAGTCCATCGAGGAAGGACGGCTCGTTGCATACGCCGTGATCGATCGCCACATCAAGGCAACGGCCGTTGCCGAACAGCCGGTTCATCCGGACCTTGCGGTTGTCTCGCATTGCTCACTCCTTTGTTCGTTCCTTGCGGAAAGGGTTTCTTCAGCGACGCCGTGGCGCTCGCGCATGAGTGTCAGAAAACGGAAGCGCTCCTCGGCGATCCGCTGTGCCGACCAGCCCTTTTCGGTGGCCAAGACGTCAAGCACGGCATCCACCATGACCAGCGAAAGTTCGCCGGTGATGGCAAGCGTCGTGCGCCGCAGGAGAAGATCGTCCAGATGCTCGACCGCCTCGAAGCGGATGAGGCAGATCAGCTCCCGGGCGCTGTATCCCGCATGAGGCAAGCGTTTGTCCGGCGCCGCCGCAATGAAGCGGGCGACATCCGCGGCATCGGTGCCATATCGCTCGAAAAGCATGGCAGCGCGGTCCTCGGCAAGTCCGGTCGCTGCCGAAAGCCGCCGCGACCAGCCGCTGCGATCATCAGGAAAACCGCGACCGCCACCGAAGGTGCGCTCGGCTGTATCGACCCGGCGCGACCGGCCAAGGCGCTCCAACGTCATGTCCGCGGCCATTTCACCGAAGGAACGGAAGGTTGTCCACTTGCCGCCGACCATGCAGAGCACCGGTGGTCCGCCATTCTGGCCTTCCAGCACGGTGCAGAAATGATCACGCGGGATACGGCCGGTGAAACTGTCGTTGCTTGCGGGCAGCGGGCGGACCCCGGCAAACTGGAAGACGACTTCTTCTGGCCGGATGACCGCGCCTGGCAGCACGAAGGCAAGCGATTGCAGGATGTAGTCCCGCTCGTCCGCCTCGCATCGCACCGTGCCGGGATCGTCGACGCGGATATCCGTCGAGCCGACCAGCACCTTGCCGAGATACGGGAACAGGATGCAGATGCGCCCATCCTCGTTTTCATAGTAAATCATGTGCCCGTCGAGCATGTCGCGCAGCGCCGGGTTGTCGATGATGAGATGTGAGCCCTTGGTGCCGCCCATCAGCGGCGCAGGCCGAGCCTCCTGAGGGAAGAGTGACGCATTGGCTATGTCGATCCACCCGCCAGTGGCGTTGATGACGACCGACGGCTTGATCACCAGTGTCTCGCCGGAGATCGCGTCGCGTAGCCGGAATTGCCCGTTCTCCTCGTGCTCGATTTCGGCATAGTTCAGAGCCCGAGCTGTCGCACTGGCCAACTGCCCATCGCGCAAGAGCTCAATACCGATGCGTTCGGGATGGCTTACCCAAGCATCGAAGTAAGTGGCGGCGCTGCGAATCGCTGGATTGAGCGCCGGCCATTTGGCAAGCGTGCTCCGGCGCCCGCGAAACTGGTGACGCGGCATCAGCGCCCGCTTGCGCGTCAGGAAGTCATAGATGCTAAGGCCGGCCTTGATGGCCAGCGCGCCGCGGCGGCTCGGGCGGCGGGTCAGCCCGAGGAAACGGACGATGCCGTTGGCGAGCCCGGAGAATACATCGAAGATCGGAACCGTGGTCGGCAGCGGCGCCACATAGTGCGGCGCATTCCGCAGCAGCCGATCGCGCTCCACGAGTGATTCCCGCACCAGACTGAGCTCACCGTTTTCAAGATAGCGCAACCCGCCATGAACCATACGGGAGAGCGCCGCACTCGCGCCGGAGCAATAGTCCGACTTCTCGACGAGCAGTACGTTTACGCCCTGCAGCGCAAGCTCCCGGAAGACGCTCACCCCGTTTATGCCGCCGCCGAGGACACACACGTCCACGCTCGGGCTCTTGCGAAGCCCGTCCAATGTTTCTTCACGATTCATGATGGCAGCCCGTTATCCGTCCATATTGACCAGCTTCGCCGCAAGCGCCGAATTCATGACCGCGAGATCATCGGCCGAAAGCCTGATCGTACCCGCTCGGGCATTGTCGATTGCTTGCACCGGATTGCGGGCGCCGCAGAGCGCAAAGGTCACACCCGGTTGGGCCAGCGTCCAAGCGATCACGAGTTGAGCGATGCTGGCTCCGTGTAGCTCCGCGATGGGCCGGACCGTCTCAGCGAATTCTTTCGCCTTTTTCCGATTGGCCACGGAGAAACGCGGATTCTCCTTGCGCTGGTCATCGCCGGAAAAGACCCGGTCAGGCCCGATCGTGCCGGAAAGCAAGCCGAGCGCCAGCGAGGAATAGCTGAGCGTCGACACGCCGTTTGCAGTGGTGAGCGGCAGCAGGTCCGCCTCGATCTCGCGATCGATCATGCTGAATCGCTCCTGGATCGCGTCTAGCGAACCGGTCTTGATGTATTGCTCGAGCTCCACTCGGTTGACGTTGCTGGCCCCGATCGCGCGGATCTTGCCCGACGCTTTCAGTTCTTCGAGCGCCCTGACCGTTTCCTCGATCGGAGTCGTGGCGTCCTGCCAGTGGGTGATATAGAGGTCTATGTGATCTGTACCGAGGCGGCGCAGACTTTGCTCCACCTCGTGGATGATCGAATCCCGGCCGAGGTGGCGGTGCACCGGCTTTCCATCCTGCTCGAAGAAATGATTGCCCTTTTGCGTGTGCCACACGAGGCCGCATTTCGTGGCAATCACGGCCTTGTCGCGGCGGCCAGCAATCGCCCGGCCTACGATTTCCTCCGAGCGGCCGAGGCCATAGGCCGGCGCGGTGTCGATGAGGCTGACACCCGCCTCGAGCGAGGCCTGGATGGCCTTCACCGATTCCGCCTCGTCGCTCCCTCCCCACATCCAGCCGCCGATCGCCCAGGTTCCGAGCCCGACGGCCGACGCCTTGACGCCGGAGCGTCCGATTTCGCGGGTCAACTGCTCGCCGCTCATGCCAAATGTCCTTCCTCGGATGCCATTTCAAGAATGCGCGCACCAGTCGCCTCGTCGGTGACGAGCGTGTCCAGATGATTGCCGCGCATCACGCTCAGGATCGGGCCTGCCTTGTTCGGCCCGCTCGCAACCCCGATCTTCATCGGAATGGAGGCGAACTCCGGCAACGTGAGCGATACCAGAGAGCGGTTGAGGCTGTAATCGCAGACCCGGCCGTGGTCATCGAGCAAGTGAGCCAGCAGTTCGCAGCTCGCGCCTGAGCGTTCGATCGCCGCCCGGTCGGTGCTGGATGAAGGATGCAGATCATAGTAGCTCGAGTCATCGGTCAGGATCGAACCGATGCCAACCAGCGCAATCTTCGCCTCGCGCGCCCGTTGGAAGACATCAGCCACGGAACGCATGTTGATCAGCATCCCGCGCTGCTCGGCGTCATCGGCAAAGAGCGGTGCGTGGATCTGATAGGAGCGCCCGCCCAGCCGGTCGGCCATCAGGGTCGAGACGTGGTTGACGTCGGTATAGTGCTTGCCCTGCACACAGCCCGTGGCTGGAATCACCTCGACATTGAAGCGGCGTGGCGGCTGCAACCCGGCAACGACGGCGCTGACCCCCTTGCCGCCGGTGATGCAGATCGTGTCGCCATCATCAATCTCCTCGATCAGCAGCCTTGCCGCCGCATCGCCGACGGCCTGGAGTGCCGTCTGCGGATTATCGGAAACGCTCGGCACGACGATAGCGCGGCTGATGCCGCCCAATGCCAACAGGCGTTCCTCCATATCGACCAGCGGCTCTATCGGCGACTTGATCTTGATCTCGACGAGGCCGAGCTGGCGACCGCGTTTGATCAGTCGATTGACTGTGGCGTGCGAGATACCAAGCTGATCGGCAATTTGGGCCTGAGTCAGGCCTTCCAGAAAGTGCAGCACGAGTGCCTGGTGCATCTGGCGTGCAATCACGATCTCCTCGCGCGGCGCGGTCGTCGTCTTGGGCTTGAACTTGGCAATCGGCATATCAGGCGGCCTTCCGCTTGTGCAGGAAATGGTCGATGGAAACGGCAGCCAATAGAATGCACCCCTTGATCATATCCTGCCAATAGACGGAGACATTGAGCAGGATCAGAGAGCTGGTAACAACCGAGAGAAGCGCGATGCCGAGGATGGCGCCGAAGATCGTACCCGAACCACCATTGAGCGAGGCGCCGCCGATCACTGCCGCGGCGATGATATTGAGTTCCATACCGACGCCGAAAGTGGGCGTCGCGGCACCGAAACGGGACATGTAGATCACGCCGGCAACGCCTGAGAGCGTCGAGCAGAGAACAGTCACCCAGAACTTCACCTGGTTGGTCTTGATTCCGGAATAGAGCGCCGCCTTCTCGTTGCTGCCGGTATAAAACACCTTCCGGAAAGCGGTCGCCCGGCGCAGCAGGAAATCAAACAGGACGACGACGGCGAAGAAGATCAGGATTACATAGGGAACGCCGTAGAACGTGCCCTGCCCCACCGCCTTGAAGCCAGGCGGCAGCGTGAAGAGGGAGAGAGGCGTGCCCTTGGTGATAATGAGGCAGAGGCCGCGTACGATCACCATGCCGGCAAGCGAAGTGATGAAGTGGTTGAGCCCGACCACCGTCACGAAGAAGCCCATGATCGCGCCGATCGCGCTGCTTGCGAGGATGCCGATCAGCGAGGCTGTCCATGGATCAAGCCCTGCCAGAAACAGCGAGCCGGAGAGCACCATGGCGAAGCAGACGACCGAGCCGACGGCAAGGTCGATACCACCGACGATAAGAAGGATCGTCATGCCAACGACGACGATGCCTTCCACCGAAAAGCTCATCAACATGGCGCGGAAATTTCCGAGCGTCAGGAAGTGCGGCGACGCGAAACTCATGATCACGCAGAGCATCAGGATGATCGCGATCAACCCCGCCTCTCGCATCGTCCCGATGCGCTTCCACGCCCCCGTTTTCGGCATGCCCGTCGCCATCGTGTCGATCGCCATTCTCGTCTCTCCCCTGGCCTTTCCGTCTTCATGCAGCATGATCTGCCGCCCGTGCTGTACCGATCCCCGATGCGAGGCGGATCACGGCCTCCTCCGTCATGTCTTCCGCGCCGAGTTCTCCCGCGATGCGTCCCTCGCGGACGACAAGCACACGGTCGCAAAGCCCGAGCAGTTCCGGCATCTCCGATGAGATAACAACAATTCCGATTCCCGAGCGCGCAAGCTCTCGCAGCAGTCGGTGGATTTCCGCCTTGGCGCCGACGTCGATGCCACGCGTCGGTTCATCCATCAGGATCACCTTGGGCTCGACGGCGAGCTGCTTGGCGATCGCCACCTTCTGCTGGTTGCCGCCAGAGAGTGATTTGACGGGTGCTTCGACACCACTCGTGCGCACGGCGAGCCGCCGGGCAAAATCCTGTGCCAGGGCCGCCTCGGCGCGACCGTTCAGCAGACCCGCGTGGTTGGTCAACGCCTTGAGGGTCAACACCGAGATATTCTGTGCGATCGACATCTCCAGGAACACGCCCGATCCCTTGCGGTCTTCCGACAGATAGACGATGCCGGCCTTGACGGCATCCGAGTAGGCCCGGATTTCCTGAAGCCTGCCATGCAGGCGGATGTCGCCTGACGTGCGTGATCGCAGCCCGCATATGCCTTCGGCGATCTCCGTACGGCCGGAACCGATCAGGCCGCCGATCCCAAGGATCTCGCCCTTGCGAAGCGCAAAGCGGACATCATGAAAGCGGGTGCCGTCGCCCATACCGCCAACCTCGAGGATCGCCTCGGTGGAGGCTTCGCCAGGACCGAGCTTGTTCGGATAGAGCTGCGTGATCTCGCGGCCGACCATGCGCCGCACGACATCGTCCGGCGTCACATCGGCGATGCGATCGGTGCAGACATAGCGACCGTCTCGAAACACGGTTACGCGGTCGCACAGGTTGAAGATCTCCGCCATACGGTGGCTGATATAGATGATCGAGATGCCGTTCGCCTTGAGGTCGCGGATGATGGAAAAGAGCTGCTGGGCCTCGGTCTCGGTCAGCGCCGCGGTCGGTTCGTCGAGGATCAGCACACGGCAGTCCAGCGTGAGCGCTTTGGCGATCTCAACGAGCTGCTGGCTGGAAATCGGTAAGTTCGCGACCTTGCCGCGAACATCGATCGCGGCAAGCCGGTTCATCACCGCCTGTGCGTCGCGTTCCAGCTTGCGGTAGTTCATAAAAAGCGTACGGCGGCGGTTGGTTGCCGCCATGAACATGTTCTCGGCAACCGTAGCATCCGGGCAGAGGGCGATTTCCTGATGCACGAGGCCGATACCGAGCGTTTGCGCAACGGCAGGCGAGGAGATGCGCACGGCCTTGCCGTCGACGCGAATTTCCCCTTCGCTTGGCTGCAGCACACCGGCGATCACGTTCATCAGCGTCGACTTGCCGGCGCCGTTTTCGCCGCACAACGCATGGATCTCACCCTTTTCCAGGGTGAAGTCGACATCGGTCAGCGCTCTGATCGCACCGAAATGCTTGGTCACGCCATGGATCGACAGCACCGGCTCGGCCATCTCAGTTCTCCCTCTCCCGTCCGACCATCCGCACCGCCCGGGTGCGGATGGTGTCACCCGGCGCTTACTCTTCGATGCCCTTGGTGCCCCGGCGCTTCAGGTACTTGTCCCAATAGAAATCGTCCGCGTTGTCCGCTGTCACGATGGAGAGACCATTGTCCACGACCGGAATGCTCATCGGATTGAAACCGGACCGTTTGGCATCATTCATCGGGTCGATAAGTTCCGGATGCTTGGCGAGCCACAGCAGCATGAAACCCATATAGCCCTGCATGCCCTGGTTGGGATTGATCGAGCCAAAGACTTCGCCCGCCTTGATCATGTCAAGGATGTTGGCGTTGACGTCGGCGCACATGACGAGCACCTTGCCGCCGCTTTCCTTGTTGGCCTGAGCGGCGCCGATCGCGGAGTTTGCTTCCGGCATGAACACCGCCCCGAGGTTCGGGTTGGCCTGGATTATGCTGTTGAGGCCCTGATAGGCCTTGGTCGGATCCTGATTTGAGGCGGCGCGACCGACAAGCTTCATGTCGGGCCATTTCTCCTCCATACGGCCGATGAAGGCCGCGATGCGCTTGTCGTGGTTATCCTGACCCGGATTTTCCAGCACCGCATATTCGCCCTTGCCGCCCATCTTCTCGGCGATCGCGTCAGCGGCATAGATGCCTTCGCGAGTATTGTCGGAGGTGATGAACGAAACACGCTTGGAGAGCGGCGAGTCGGCCGCGAATGTGACAACGGCCGTGCCTTGGTCGATTGCGCGGTTGATCGGTTCGATGAAGGGGTCGGAGTTCATCGGATGGACGAGAATGCCGGCGGGGTTCTGCGCGAGCGCCTGGTCGAAGGTGGCGATCTGCTTGTTCACGTCATATTCCGGCGTTCCGGTATATTCAGTCTCGCAGCCGAACTGCTGGCCGGCCTGCTTGAACATTTCATAGACCGGAAACCAGTATTCGACGCCCGAGACCATGACGTTCATCGTATATTTCTCGCCCGGCTTGCAGCGGAACGGGTTCTCCGTCGCGGCAAACGTCGGCCCGGCAAGAAAGGTTGTGGCAAGCACCGCGATCGCGGTCGTGGTAAGAAAAGTGCGCAAGTGTCCTCCTCGAGGCCGAAGCCCCTCCCAAACTACCCAAAGGCGCGAAACGGCGCCGATGCCCTGAAGACCGGAATTCCTCCTCGAACCCGGTGATCCCAGTTAGCGTCAGCATGAGATCGATGTCAATATAATTCATCACATGACATATATTTCATTCGATCCGATTGATGACTGCTCGCGTTGCCACGATTTCCGCCAGCGGTCGGCTGCTGCGCTTGAATATTGCTCTACGGGCTGCGGACCGCGCCCGGTCTGCAGTCGATCGGCCCAGAAGCGCGCTCCTTGGAGGCGCCTTTCTGCTGGGATCGTTGCCATCGGTCGAATCCATCGCTTTTAACATAGGCCGGTGTTTCGACGGCTCGCCAATTCCGCGCATATCTCACTGCAAAACCCCGTACGCCCCAAGCTCGAAATTGATCCACATGCGTCAACTCGTGAGCCCACGCCGCGGCGTTCGCAGCCGCACTGGCGCGGCGAAACACGATTACGTCCACCAGGGTAACCGCATCCGCAAATCCGGCTTCCACAAGGAGTTGGGCAAGGTTGAAAGACCCCTCGTCATCGACCTTGTAGCGGACGCGGTCCATCGAATCTTCGCTGGCATAACCGGTTAGCTGCAGCCGGATACATGGAGGAATAGGTAGTGAGCCGCCAATGACCGCATCCCGGCTCTCGACAATAAGACGCTCCAGCAACGGTCCAGTCACGATGCGAGCCTGTAGATCATTGAAAGCACCGACAGCACCCAGGATGGCGTTGACGGGCGCACTTGAAGAACTTACAGCGCCACTACCCGGCTGCCTCGCGACGTGAACCGAGCGCGCATCGCCAGCCTTCTTGATCAGGCCCTCGTCGGAAATATCACTGCAGCCATAGCCTTGGCTCGCCGCCAGGAGCGTCGCGAGCAACATCGTACTGGCCGTCGCTACACGGACGTACTTCAACGCGGTCGCGACGCTGGATCGATCAACTTGCATAGCCAGTTCCTCGGAACCAACTCACTATATACCAATATGCGAAATTCTGGCTTCGGTGGGTTACCCTGGCAACTTGAACCGCGTTGCTGCACCGCACATATATCGGATATGAGTTCCTCGATGACTATTCTTGGGCACCCTTCGGCAACTGCGGAATCGCGCTCTCCTGCGCGAGGTTGCGCAGCATGACGGGCAAGACTGCGCTGCTCTTGGTCAATCCTCGCTCGCGGAACGGCGGGAAAAGCCTCCCACTCGTCCATGACCATCTCACGCGTGTTGGCATCAAGGTCGTTCGCGCGACTGAGGGGTTCAACAGCGGGTCTGCCGCCATACGACATCACGCGCGAGACGTTGACATGGTCATCGTCGGTGGGGGCGACGGCAGTCTCAACGCGGCCGCAGCGGGATTGCTGGACACCGGGTTACCTCTCGGAGTCCTCCCGCTAGGGACCGCGAACGACTTCGCGCGCACGGTTGGCATACCCTTGGCCACCGCTGAAGCGATTGACGTCATTGCCCTCGGGAAGACCTCCCATGTCGATCTCGGCGACGCCAACGGCCATCCATTTTTCAATGTCGCGAGTATCGGCTTCAGCGCTGACCTTGCGATGAGCCTGACCCAAAAAGCCAAGAAACGATGGGGGAAACTGGGCTATGGAATCGTCGCGGCCAAGCTGCTTGCTCGTTCGCGGCTGTTTACCGCGACGCTGGAGCATGATGGTCGTACGGAGGAATTGAGGACGTTGCAGGTCTCGGTTGGCAATGGTCGCTTCTACGGCGGCGGCATGACGGTTCACGCCGATGCAACCGCGACCGATGGCATGCTCGATTTCTATAGTCTCGAGGTTGACCATTGGTGGCGGCTCCTCAGGCTGCTGCCCACCCTGCGGAAGGGAACACACGGTCAATGGGACGACGTACGCGCATTCTCCACGAAAGATCTTAGGATCCGCACCAGCAAACCGCGCCCGGTCAATCTGGACGGCGAACTGATAACCGAAACTCCGGTAAAATTCGGTATCCGGGAAAAAGCAATCAAGGTGTTCGTGCCGTAGTTCGCATCAGTACCGTCCAAGCGACCTCACGAAAGGGCAGCGCTTGCTTTCGGCGATCGATCGGACTGTGTGTCTATTTTAAATCTTGGTTGCGGGGGCAGGATTTGAACCTGCGGCCTTCAGGTTATGAGCCTGACGAGCTACCGGGCTGCTCCACCCCGCGTCCAGCGTAAATCCCTTCGGGATTTATCGCGGCGGCATAACCGCTTTGC
>NZ_JAEUAT010000037.1 GCF_019511525.1 Rhizobium cauense
TATAAGAGACAGCAACTAGAAGGCTGTCTTATGTGGTAATTGGCACAAGATCAGAGAAGCAAAGCCCGGGGAGCGCCCCGGGCTTTGCTACTTTATGTCAGGCGATCGGGTGAGGGGCTTGGAAGCCGAGACCAACATCTATCGTCGCCCATTCCGATTAAAGGTGGTGTCCGTGGGCCAGCGCCCTCGCACGACAGCGGGCTGCCCCAGTTTGCATAGCAGGAGGTGGGCCGATCGATGATCGCGGCTCACGGGAGGAAGGTGCATTGCCAGTGGGATAGCCGCCGCAGAACCAACGCTCTGACGTCACCCGTCAGCGAGGTCTAACAGCGATTCCAAGATTGGTGGCGTTTATCCCCTAGCCAATGCCTCGCTACGATCGCGGACAAAGTCGCGCGCGGCTTCGGCGGGCATTGCCTTGCCAAAGAGGTAGCCTTGGCCGACATCGCAGCCGAGTTGAAGCAGGTGGCCGAGCTGCCCGTGTTCTTCGATGCCTTCGGCCGTCGTCTGTATGTTGAGGCTGCGGCCGAGCCCGAGCATTGCGCGGATGATCTTTTCCTGCCGCTCGTCGTTCCGGCAAGTCGCGATGAAGCTCTTGTCGATCTTGATCTTGTCGAAGCGATAGCGGGCGAGTTGGGCGAGGCTGGAATAGCCGGTGCCGAAATCGTCAAGGGCAATCTGGACGCCGGCGTCGTGGAGCTCGTCCAGGATGATTGCGGCAACCGCCGGATCCTGAATCAGCGCATTTTCGGTGATCTCGATCTCCAGGCGATGCGGCGGCAAGCCATTCGCCGAGAGTACCTTGAAGATCCGCGAGGCCAGCAGCTTGTCCTCCATCTGCACCGGAGAGACGTTGAAGGACAGAGTGATGTTGTCGTTCCAGGCCAGGGCATCCTTGCAGGCCTGCGCCAGAAGATCTTCGAACAGCTCGGTAATCATTCCGGTCTCTTCAGCGATCGTGATGAACACAGGCGGCGGAATGGCGACGCCTTCTTCATCCGTCCAGCGCGCGAGCGCCTCGAAGCCGCAGACTGTGCCGCTCTTGAGATCGATCAACGGCTGGTAGAACGGGCGGATCGCCTTTTTCTGGATCGCAGCGCGCAGCTTCGCTTCCAGTGTTGCGCGCTTTGCCACCTTTTCCTGCATCGAGGCTTCGAACGCCATTTGATGATTGGGGCCACGTGACTTGGCCTCGTACATCGCGAGGTCTGCGCGGTGGGCGGCGTCCTCGAGCTGTTCCTGCCCCTGTTGCCAGCGATCGTACCCGACGCTGGCGCCGACCTCGACTGCAAACCCGTTGACGTGAATGGGGCGTGTCACGGCCTGGATAAGCAAGTGCGCGAAGCGTTCTTCGTGTCGGGAGGAGAGGCCGAGCGCAACCACGACGAACTCGTCACCGCCAAATCGATAGACGCAATCCGCATTGCCGATCGCACAGATACGTTTTGCCACTTCGATCAGCAGAGCGTCGCCGCCATTGTGGCCGACGAGATCGTTGACCTTCTTGAAACCGTCGAGGTCGACGGAGAAGATCGTGACATTGTGCTCCCATTCGTCGCCTTCGACGTCGGTCTTCGTCCTTCGTGGGAGGACCTTGCGCTCGAACGCATAACGGTTTGGAAGCTTGGTCAGGTGGTCGTGGGTTGCTGTCCAGTCGGCTTTGGTCTGGGCGCTTGCCCGCAATTCCATTTCCTTGCGCAAATCGACAATGCGCAGGATCGAATAGACGAAGCTCATGGCACCGCCAATGCCGAGGGCGAGAACGAGCTTGTCTGCTCCATAGTTCTCGTAGGCGCCGACAAAGGCGACGAGCAGGTTATCCAATTCTAGGATCGCGCCGACGAGCCACAGTGTCACCCCCAACGCCATGACCAACAGGCATTGCCGTCCGGCCCTGCTCTGGAAGAACACCGACATGCTTCACTCCATCTCCACCCGGGCGCCGGTGTAGCATTGAAATCTGAAGCGTTTGTTGAAACCAAAGGGCGAATTCTTGGCATCTGCCGCTAACCTGGAGTAAGCGGCGATCGAAAGGCCCGCAAACGAGGCGAGCGGCATGGCCGCCCGCCTGTTGTCTTCAGAGTCTGATCAGCAGAGATGCGCCGATGACAAGCAAGAGGAGCATCAATGCGCTGGTGGTGCGTAGCAGGCGCGTGCGTCGCATCCGCGCGCCGCTCCAATCATATGGCATGCTTGGTCCTCCTTGGGGGAAGGATTGACGGCCCGGCGCTGTGCCGAGTCTGAAAACTATGCCATTGCTCGCTTGCGTAAGGCTTGCCTAAATTACCGCCTGATAACTAGGCGCCTTCCACGCGCAGTGACCAGCGCTTTCCATTGCTTGTCATGCGAATGAGCGCGAGCGGCTCGATATCGGCGAGCCAGAAGGACGAGACAGGCGCGTTCAGCGTCGTGATGATGGCGGCCCTGACAACCGCGGCATGGCTAATGGCGACGATGTGGCCCCCCGCCTGCAAATGCTCGTTCATCCAGACCTTCACGCGCACACACACGGCGGCGATGGGCTCACCACCATGAGGGGCATCCTCCGGTCGTGCCATCCAGGCGGCCAGATTGTCGGGCTCGGCTTGCTGGATCTCGGCGATCGAACGTCCGGCCCAGCGGCCAAAATCACAATCGGCAAGCGCATCCGAGAATATGGGCTCCAGACCGAGCGCATCGGCCGTCTGCCGGGCGCGCAAGGTCGGGCTGGCAAAAACGCTGTCAGCAGGACTGAGGCGTGAGGAAAGCGCCTGGGTGGCAATGATCGCCTTCTCGTTCAACGGCTCATCCTGCGGGAAACGGGCCTCGCGGTTGGCGGCTGTGGAGCCGTGGCAGATCCAAGTGAGGCGCGTCATCACGTTGGTCGTCTCCGGGTAGCAGGGAGGGTGGCCTGTGCTCTATGAAGTTTCGTTGACAGGTTCGAAGCCGCAGATATAACGGTTATGTTGTGGGTTTGGAAACCGGTGAAATTCCGGTGCGGTCGCGCCACTGTGATCAGGATGAGGATACCTCGGACTGGAAGTCAGACCCTACCACGCAGCAATTCTCGACTGAACGCGTCATTCCAGGAGGAATACATGTCTGATTCTACTTTTGCGCCCGTCGCCGCACCGGCTCCAATTCCCGTTGGCGAGCTTTTGCCGTGGGCCATCTTTGGCGGTCTGCTGATGCTCATCGCCATCTACTTCGTTGGCACCGAAGAGGGCGCGATGGCGCTTTTCAACGGTATGTACGTGCACGAGTTCGTGCATGACGGCCGGCACCTTCTCGGCTTTCCCTGCCACTAAGGGAGTTCATGACATGGTTGGAAATCTTTTGCTTCGCGGAATGCTCGCGGGGTTGATCGCTGGCGTCCTCGTTTTTGCCTTTGCCCATACCTTCGGTGAGCCGCTTGTGGACCAGGCGATCGCGTTCGAGGAAGCCGCTGCCCAGGCGGCAGGCGAAGTTGGCGAACCGGAAATCGTCAGCCGTGCCACGCAGGCGGGTCTCGGCCTTTTCACCGGTGTGATGGCCTACAGCATTGCCGTCGGCGGCCTGTTTGCGCTCGTCTTTGCGTTTGTCCAGGGGCGTTTCAGCAATCTCGGCGCGCGGGGAACATCCGCCGTCATCGCTGTTGCAGCCTTTGTGGCCGTTGTGATCGTACCCAACGTCAAGTACCCGGCCACTCCGCCGGCGGTTGGCAATCCTGATACGATCGGCGTCAGGACCGAGCTGTTCTTCCTGATGATCGTCGTTTCGATCGCGGCACTCGTCGCGGCAATTGCGCTTGCACGCCGCCTGCGCCCTCGCTTCGGTACCTGGAATGCAGCGATTGCCGCTGGCCTCGCCTACGTCGTCTTCATCGGTCTCGTCCAGTATCTACTGCCGCCGATCAATGAGGTGCCGGAGAACTATTCGGCTACGGTGCTCTGGCACTTCCGCACAACGTCGATCGGCATGCATGTGATCCTTTGGAGCGTCCTTGGCGTGGCCTTCGGTGTTCTCGCCGAGCGCAAGCTTGGTGTCGCTTCGAAGCCGCGCGTTCGCGCGCCGGCGTTCCATTGATCGGAGATGGCTCCGGAGAAATCCGGAGCCTGTTCCTGGCCATGAACAGCCGTCGTTTCATTTTCGTTGCTGCAACAGTTGCGGTGCTGCAGCTTTGCTTTGCTTCCGCAGGCGCGCATCAGCGAAGCGGTGGTGGCTCCCATACCGGCATCGCGATCGAGGAAATTTCACACGGCGAAATGATCATGATCGCGGAGTATCGTGATCGCATCATCGATCTTGCATCGAGCGCCACGGACACAAACGAACGGTTCCGACGCCTGCTGAACTACGCGCAGATCCAGCACGTCTATTGCCTGTGGGGAAGGATGCCCGGCGGCGTGACTGACGAGGCGAGCCCATTCAACGAATGTTCGCACGCTTACCTTGCGGCAACCAAGGCCGTGCTGCTGTCGATGCGGAGCATGGCCGGCGAGGCGGCCGAGGCCGAAGCCATCGTCTCGGCAATCGACAAGGGCATGGTGCTGCGCGGCCTGGCGCTGATCACCTGTCAGTTCAGTGGCGAGGCGTTCAATACTGCCGACGTCGTTCGCCCGTCATGGAAAGACGTTCCGCTGCATCCGGCGAGTATGGCGACACTCACGGCAGTCGCTGCGCTTCTTCTGGCCGCGGGCTATTGCCTGCGGCGCCTGCTGCGACATCAATCCCCGGAATAGCGCTGTTCGCGCCAGGGATCGCCGTGCATGTGATAGCCGTTCTTTTCCCAGAATCCGGCTGTGTCAGCTGGCAGCAGGTCGATACGTCGAAGCCATTTCGCGCTTTTCCAGAAATAAAGATGCGGGACGACAAGGCGCATTGGGCCGCCATGGTCGCGCGTCAGCGGCAAGCCTTCCCAGGAAGTTGCAAGGATCGCATCCTCGGCGGCGAAATCTGAGAGCGGCAGATTCGTGGTGTAGCCGTCATAGCTTGTCAGCATGACGTACTGCGCTTCCGGTTTCGGCATCGCATGGTCAAGCAGGTCGCGGGTCGACACGCCTTTCCATTTGTTGTCATAACGCGACCATGTCGTCACGCAATGAATATCGGTGATCCTTGTGCTCTGCTCGAGCGCCTGGAAGGCTGCCCAGGTGAGGTCGAGTGTCGTTTCGACAAGCCCACGGACTTCGAGGCGCCAGGTATCAGTCGAGATGATCGGCTGCTGGCCGAGATCCAGGACAGGCCAGTTCTTGACGAGGTGCTGCCCGGGTGGCAGGCGGTCGGTTTCGGGGCGACTGATGCGGCCGGTAAGGAACTTTCCTTCGGCGGCCCAGCGGCGCTTTGATGTTGTGAGCTTGCTGTCGCTCGAAGTCTGATCGTCGCTCATCGGCGGCCCTTTCGCGTTGCGGAGATTAGGCCATCCGCGCTTGAACCGTGTCAAGCGTGCCGGCGCTGTTCGAAACGGTTGAATTTCCGGGCTAATTGCTAAATAACGAATGGATTACGACGGGCGCCGTTCTGGCGCCCGCTTGCATTTACAGGACATCCACCGCAATGCCCATTCCCGCCCGGATCGAAACCGATCTGCCCTTCCTCACCGAGTTGCGTCGTGACTTGCACGCACATCCCGAACTTGGTTTCGAGGAGGAGCGCACGAGCGGCATCGTGGCGAAGCTTCTGGAAGAGGCGGGCATCAAGGTCCATCGGGGGCTTGGTCACACGGGCGTGGTCGGTACGCTGCAGGTGGGCAATGGCACGCGGACGATCGGGCTGCGGGCGGATATGGACGCGCTTGCGATGCCGGAGGTGGCTGACAGGCCCTACAAATCTCAGTTTGCCGGGAAGATGCATGCCTGCGGACATGACGGCCACACTGCAATGCTGCTTGGTGCGGCACGGCATCTCGCGGCAACGCGTGAGTTTTCCGGAACCGTGCATTTCATCTTCCAACCGGCTGAAGAGGGCAGGGGCGGGGCCCGCAGGATGGTCGAGGAGGGGCTGTTTGAACTATTCCCGTGCGACGCTGTTTATGGTCTGCACAATATGCCAGGCCTTGCTGTCGATGAAATCGCTGTCGTCGAGGGACCGCAACTGGCATCGTCGGATAGCTGGCGCGTGACCTTCCGCGGCACCGGCACGCATGGGGCGAAGCCTCACCTCGGCAAGGATCCGATCACCGCCGCAGGCACGTTCCTTGCCTCGTTGCAGACGATCGTAGGGCGTGTCGTCGACCCGCTGCAGCCGGCGGTGGTCAGTGCCTGCTCTCTCCAGGCCGGCGACCCGAAGGCGCTTAACGTGATACCTGATATTGTCGAGATCGGCGGTACCGCCCGAGCCTATTCGCCTGAGGTTCGCGATCAGCTCGAGGAAGAGATCGGCCGGCTTGCCACTGGTACGGCAGCGATGTTCGGCATTGCGGTCGATTACCAGTTCGAACGACGCATCCCGCCTGTCGTCAACGACAGTGACGCGACAGCGCGTGCGCTTGGGGCGGCAACGGCAGTGTTTGGCGCGAATGTGCGCACGAGCTTTCCGCCCTCGACCGCTGGCGATGATTTCGCTTTCTTCGGCCAGAATGCGCCGGGATGCTACGTCTGGCTCGGCAACGGGCCGGCTGTCGATGGGGCCCTGCATCACAACACGGCCTACGACTTCAACGATGGTGCCCTCGGCCACGGCGCAGCGTTCTGGGTCTCGCTAGTCGAGCGCGAGCTCAAGGCCGCGCTGTAGATTTCAGCTGGCATGCTTAGCAGACGAAGCGGCAGTGAGCGCTCACGCCTGTCAGATGGTGGCAAACGTGGGGCTATAGAATCTCGAGGACGGGGCGTTCGAGCACCTTGCCGGTTAGGACGTCGGCGATCCCTCGGTCCGTCTGATGCGGGCCGGCGTTGCAGGCGAGCGTGGCGCCGAAGCAGGCCTTGAAAACGAGATAGGGCGGCTTCCAGTCGACAATCTTTTCCATGGCCTTGCGGATTGCACGGAACGACGCGGAGGTCTCCTCCAGTGAGGCCGCGGTGACGAGCCCGGATATCGGAAGCGGCAAGAGAACCTCGACCTTGCCGTCCTTCGCAACGGCCATGCCGCCGCCCGCAGCAATCACCGCGTTGGCCGCGACTGCCATATCCCGCGCATTGCCACCGAAAACCGTGAGGTTGTGGCTGTCGTGCGAAACTGTCGTACAGAAGGCGCCACGCCATGTTCCCCAACCGGTGAGAAAGCCGACGCGCGGCCGTCCTTCGACCTTGCCGTGCCGATGCGCCACTGCAATCAGCGTGCTGCCGACGGGCGGCACAACAAAACCGTCTTCCACGACGGTTTCGGCTTCGCCCCATTGCGTAAACCGCGGGCGATCGATCGTCGCAACGCGAACACGCTTGCCATCGGCAGTGACCTTGAAATCATTCTCGTTGAGCGGCGACAGCTTGACCGAGTTTTCGAGCGGCGCTGTGTCGAAGGATCGAATGCTGACGGTCATACTGGAGCCAATCGAGACAACCTGACCGTTGGCGATAACAGTCTTCGTGTCGAAGTCGACCAGATCCTTGAAGAGGACGATGTCGGCGCGCCGACCGGCAGCGATCAGGCCGAGATCCGGGCGCTTCAATCGCTGCGCTGCATTGAAAGTGGCGGCTCTCAGCGCCCATTCCGGCTTCATCCCATAGCGGACGAGCCGGCGGATGACGTCGTCGAGACCACCGCCATTCTTCAGTTCGTCGGGGAAGACGTCGTCCGTGCAGAGCGTGACCGTCGACGGCAGATGGCCGATGTCGTTGAGCGCGGTTACGAATTCCTGCAGCAGATGGTCATGCGAGCCGCGTAGCTCGATGGTCAGCCCGGCGGCCAGCTTCTGCAGCAGGTCGGCGCTGGATGTCAGTTCGTGATCGGAAGTGACGCCGGCAGCCATGAAGGCGTTCAGGTCGGCGCCTTCAAGTCCGCGCGCGTGGCCGCAGATGAGTTTCCCGGAAGCGAGGCCGGCATTCACAATGTCGGTCATGCGCGGATCGCCGTCGATGACACCGCGCATGTTCATGACTTCGGCAACACCACCTACACCAGGCCACCGCAGCATTTCGGCGATGACCGATGCGTCGAAATCGGCGCCGGCGACTTCAAGCCCCGGCGCGGAAGGAACGCAGGAGGGTGCAAGGACAATCGTGCGCAACGGCAGGCAGCGGGACGCTTCGATTGCCCAGCGTACGCCATCCAGGCCATGCACGTTGCCGAACTCGTGCGGATCCCAGACAATAGTCGTCACGCCGCGCGGGACGATGGCTGCCGCATAGGCGGCGGGCGTTACCATCGAGCTTTCGATATGCATGTGCGTATCGATGAGGCCCGGTGAAACGATGCTGCCTGTCGCGTCTACGGTCTTCGCAGCGTCGGTACGGCTGCCTGGTGCGTGGACGCTTGCGATCAGCGTTCCAACGATTCCGATATCGGCGTCGCGGGTCAGGCCGGTGACGACATCGAGCAGGCGTCCGCCCGAGATCAGCAGGTCGAAAGGCGCGTCACCGCGCGCGGCGGCGACGGCGCGGGTGCGAAGTGCGGGATCGTCGAGATCCTTCGGTTCCGCGGCGCTCATCGGCTGGCCTCATCGATCAGTGCGCCGAGGATAAGGGCGCGGGCCTTTTCGGCGTCGATATTGACGGCATATTCGGCGTTGAAGGTTGCATGTGTCGCGCGGGTCTCGACCACGGTGCGGCCACGCGTATGCTGACCCTGCAATTCGGCGTCGATGCGCGCCGGACGGAACGTAACAATGTCGGGTGCGACGAAGGCGACTGCGGCTGACGGGTCGTAGATCGCCATTCCCGGTCTGCCACGGCTGGTTCCGATGCCGATGTAGCCGTCGAGCATATCGGCGAGCAACGCAGCATTGGGGCCGCCAGCGTCTCGCACCGAGCCAACGTCGTCAGGCGTGGCGATAACCTTGCGGCAGAGATCGAGGTCGACCATGCGCAGCGGCAGATTGTGAGCGAGAACGATGGCGAGGGCTTCCGGGTCGGCCAGCGCGTTGAACTCGGCGGATGCCGTGTGATTGCCCGCCGTGACGCCTCCGCCCATCCAGGTCAGTTCGGTGATCCTGGCCGCGAGGTCCGGGCGTGCCAATGCGAGGGCGGCGAGATTGGTCAAGGGGCCGAGCGCCAGGATCCGATGCGGGCCATCGGTCTCGAGCCAGCGGCAGAGGGCGGTGAAAGCGTCGCTCTCCACCAGCGGCGCGGCGACGGGCAAGCCTTGGCCTGATGTCGGAATGCCTGTTTCGCCGAGGATCGCCTGCGCGGTTTCGAGCGAGCCGAGGACGGGCATGGCGCGACCACTGTGGATTGGGAAGCTCCAACCGAAGGCCTTGGCAGCACCTGATGCATTGACCCGCACCTGCGGCAGCGGCGTGTTGCCGAAGACAAGCGAGATGCCTGATATGTCGAGCTTAGCGTGTGTCACCACGAGGATCGCGGCGATATCATCAAAGCCCATGTCGGTGTCGATCCAGACGCCCATGATGTTACCTGTAGCGTGAGAGCGGCGCTGCTGCGGCAAGCGGCAGGTCGAAAGCAAGTGCGGAGCCGATCGCATGCGTCGGCAGCTCGGCATCGACCTCGGCCTTGATGGGGCCAAGCGGTGTGTCGAGCAGATATTCGCGGGTGTTTCCGGCAAACGAGGTGCCGCGCACGGTGCCCTGGTAAGGACCTGAACCAAGGTTCACCATGCGCGGACGCCAGGCCAGGCCCTTTGCGGCCTGCGGCGCTGGACCGGAAAGCTCGACTGATGTGGTGGATGTCGCGAGCTTGCCGTTTTCCAGCGCAAAAACGTTTTCAAAGCCGACGAAATCGGCGACGAAGGCCGAGACGGGCTTGTTGTAGATTTCCTCCGGCGTGCCGATCTGCTCGATGCCGCCGTTCAGCATCACCACGATCCGGTCGGCGAGCGCGAGGGCTTCGATCTGATCGTGGGTGACGAAGATCATCGTGACGCCCGTTTCCGTCTGGACGCGCTGCAGCTCGGCGCGCATTTCCAGACGCAGGCGAGCGTCAAGGTTGGAAAGAGGTTCGTCGAGCAACAGAACCTTCGGTTCCATCACCATGGAGCGGGCAAGGGCCACGCGCTGCTGCTGGCCGCCCGAGAGTTCGGCGGGCTTGCGATCT
Organism: Rhizobium cauense; assembly: GCF_019511525.1. Taxonomy (GTDB): domain Bacteria; phylum Pseudomonadota; class Alphaproteobacteria; order Rhizobiales; family Rhizobiaceae; genus Rhizobium; species Rhizobium cauense. The sequence continues at coordinate 10,104 of NZ_JAEUAT010000037.1, forward strand.
GCAAACTTGGCGAGGCCGACGGACTTGATGCCTGATGTGACCTTGGTATCGAGATCCCTGCCGCCGATGCCCTTCAGGCGCAGGCCGAAGGCGACGTTCTCATAGACGGTTAGATGCGGGAAGAGGGCATAGGACTGGAAGACCAGGCCGACATTGCGCTTGTTGGCGGAAACGCGGGTGATCTCGTCGCCATCGAGCGTGATGCGGCCGGATGCGGGGGCAAGCAGACCAGCAATCGAGCGCATCGTCGTCGTCTTGCCGCATCCGGAGGGGCCGAGCAGGGCGACGAGTTCACCCTTGGCGATCGTGAGATCCAGATCCTTCACCGCGACCGTATCGCCGTAGGCAAGCGTCAGCTTGTCGAGTGTGAGATAGGCGTCAGACATAACGAGAGAACCCTAAGAAGCGTTCGGCAAGGAAGACGATGCCGATGGAAAGGAATGCGAGCAGCGAGGAGAGCGCCGCGATCGACGGATCGTAGGTGGTTTCCATGTAGCCCAGCATATCGATCGGCAGCGTGCGCACGCCGGGACCGGAGAGGAAGAGCGAGACCGGCACCTGATTGAAGCTCGTCACGAAGCCAAGGATGAAGGCCGCCAGGATGCCGCCGCGGATATTCGGCATGACGACCCGGAAGAAGGCGCCGACGCGTGAGGAACCGAGCAGCACGGCTGCTTCTTCCATATCCGAGCGCAGGTTGTTGAGGCTGGCTGAAACGACGCGCACGGCGTAGGGCAGCACGAGCGCAGTGTGCGCCATGAACAGGGCCAGCGTGATGTTGAAGCCGAATGGCACGACCAGATAGCGCAGCAGCGCCAGGCCGACGATGATGCCGGGCACGATGATCGGCAACGATACGATCGTGCGGACGGTTTCACCGAAGGGCAGCTTGTAGCGCGACAGCGCGTAGGCGGCGGGAATGCCGAGGATGAGCGCCGAAAGTGTGCCGCAGACCGCAAGGAACATCGACATGGCGAAGCTTTCGCGGAAGCTGTCGATGGTGAATACCTTGGCGACCCACTTGAGGGAAAGACCCTGTGGCGGGAAGGCGAGCGTGTCACCGGCCGAGAGCGATGCGGCGATGATGATGAGGAACGGGCCGATCAGGAAGATCAGCAAAAGGCCGAGAACCAGTGGAGAGAGAATACGCGCGGTCATCGCTTGTTCCTCGCGGTGGCAAGGCGCTTGAGCAGGATGTTGGCGGCAAAGCTCATGATAATAAGCATGAAGGCGATGACGCTTGCCGCGACGAAGTTGTTGGCAACCGATACTTGCTGATAGAGCAGCGTTTCCAGCATCAGCACCTTCGAGCCGCCAAGAACGGCAGGGGTGATGTAGGCGGTCAGTGATCCGGTGAAGACGAGCGTGCCGCCGACGACGAGGCCTTCGCGGGTGAGCGGCAGGATCACCTTCCAGAACACCTGGAACCAGTTGGCACCGAGCACGCGGGCGGCGGGAATGGCGTCCTTCGGTATGTTCTCGAGGGCGCTGATCAGCGACAGGATCATCAGCGGCAGGAAGAGCTGCAGCAGGCCGATGAAGACCGCCGTTTCGGTGAAGAGCAGGCGCAACGGGCCGTCGCTGAGGCCGAGGCCCTGGATGGCCTGGTTGACGATGCCGGTGCGGCCGAGGATGACGATCCAGGCATAGGTGCGGGCAACCGGTGAGATCATCAGCGGCAGCGTCACGAGGCCGATCATCCGGCCCTTGCCCTTGGGCGGCAGGTTGACGATGGCGAAGGCTGCGGCATAGCCGATGACGGCCGAGACCGCGGTTACCTCAAGTCCCAGGCGGAAGGTCCGCAGAAAGACGGTACGGTTCAGCTGCTCGGAAAAGAAGCCGGTATAGGCGCCAAGCGTCCAGCTGCCATCGATGCGGAAGCCTTCGGAGAGGAGGACGACGACGGGCAACAGGAAGACCAGCGCGGCAAAGACTGCTGCGGGCAGGGCAAGCGCCAAGGCTTCTGCGCGGTTCTGAAACATGAACGACTTTCGACGGATGGAGGGGCCGGCCCCGACAAACTACCGGGCCGGCCTGGATTTTACTGACCGACCTTCTCGTTCCATTCCTTCAGCCAGGCGGCGCGGTTGTCGAGCGCAGCTGCTGACGGGATGAGCTTCAGGCTCTTGGCGGTTTCCTCGCCGTAGGTGAGGTTGTTAGCGGCTTCCTCGGAGAGCTTGACCTCCTTGTTCGCCGGGCTGTCGACCAGCTTTTCGGCAAGCTTCGTCTGGATTTCGGTGGAGAGCCAGAAATCCATGAACTGCAGGGCGAGATCGCGGTTCTTCGAGCCCTTGGTGACGACCATGACGTTCATGCCGCCAGTCTGGCCTTCCTTGGGCGTTGCCCATGCGACGGGAACGTCGAGCTTGGTGAAGCCGGCCCAAGAGAAGCGGCCGATCGGAGCAGCCCAGATTTCCTCCTGCTGCATCAGCTGCACGAGTTGCGAGGACTTCTCATAGAAAGTGACGATCTCGTCCTTCTTCTCGCCGAGCGCTTCGATCGGTGCCTTGAGATCCGGGTTGTCGCTGCCGAGCGCCTGGCCGAGCATGAAGAGCGCCGGAGGGCCCTGGTTGGTGGTGACGTTCGGGAAGGCGACATGGCCGACATATTCAGGCTTTAGCAGGTCTGCCCAAGACTCGATCTTCATCTTGTCGGAGCGATAGGCGATCGAGGTGGCATAGAAGGTGTAGCCGACGCTCATGCCGTCGCCGTTCGGGTCCTTGGCGAGGTCGTAGAGCTTGCCGAAATTGGAGAGCTTTGCGGTGTCGACCTTGTCGATCAGATCCTTGCGGGCGCCCGACAGGGCATCGGCCATGGAGACGACAGCCATGTCGATGACGGGGCTCGCCTTGTTGGCCTCCATCTTGGCAAGCCGCTCGACGCTGTTGCCGGTCTCGACGACAAGCTTGCAGCCGCATTTGGCCTCGAAGGGATCGTAGACGATGGTCTTGAAGTCATCCTGAGCGAAGGCATAGACGGAAATCGTCAGCGTCTTCTCCTCTGCCTTTGCGGCGAGGGGCGACAGCGCCAATAGCGCGGCCGAAGCGATGAGGGCATTCTTCATGTCAGCTGTTCTCCGTCTGTCAGGATATTCGTGTGGGATCCGCCAGCCCGGAAGACTGGCGAACGATCAGTTGCATTGGAACTCGGTCGGTCTCAGACGTGACAAGCACGCCCTCGCGGCTGCCGCGCGTCTGTATGGTCTGCAGCAACGACGTGATGGCGATCTCTGCGATGGTGTGCATGTCCATCGCCACCGTCGTCAGGGATGGGGTGATGACCGGAGACCAGATCAGATCGTCGAAACCGGTAACACTGGCCATCGCGGGTACGTCGATGCCGTCACGCTGCAATTCTGTAAGGGCTCGCAGCGCCTGCAGATCCGAGAGCGCAGCAAACGCCGTATAGCCCTCTCGCACTTTTCCAGCGAGACCCAAGCTGCATCCGCTGCCGCCTTGCCGTTCCAGCGTCTCGATCCAGAGAGTGGCAGAGCGCATTCCGGCACGGAGACCCGAACGGATGCCGCCCGCGCGATCATTCTGGACGTTCGAACCGGGGTTGTTGCCGATGATGAGAATGCGCCGGTGTCCAAGCTCGGCCAAGTGGTTCGCAATCGCCCAACCACCCTGCATGTGATCCGCGGCGACCGTGTTTCCTGGCGTGGAGGCCGTGTCGATAACGGCGACGGGACAGGCTGACGCGGAAATTCGGGTCGCGCGGCGTGGGACGATTACCATGCCCTCGACACCGCGTTCGATCAGCCGATTGATGGCTTCGGTCTGCGTGGCGACATTACCGCGGGAGTCGGCGATCAGCACGCCGTAGCCAGCACCACTGGCGGCAAATTCGATGGCCTGGGCGAGCTTGGGGAAGAGCGGGTTGGCGATATCGGGAAGGACAAGGCCGAGAACGCCGCTACGGCCGGTGCGCAGCGCGCGTCCGGCCTGACTTGGAACGTAGCCCAGCTCGGCTGCATGTTCCTTGATCCTCTCCGCGAGCCGCTCGGAAACACGCCCTTTGCCGGAGAGGGCATTCGACACCGTCGCGACGGACACGCCGAGCGACGTTGCAATCCTGCTCAGATTCGGCCCAGGTCGCGTGGGAGGCATGGTTTCCGACGTGCGTAGATTAATCGTTTAACCACTGCCTACATCAGGGCATGGCGCTTGTCGAATCCAAAGTAGCTGCCGCTGTCATTTATCCTGCGTCGGATTGCCAATTGCGGCCAATAAAAAAGCCCCGCGTTTGCGGGGCTTTCTGTCTGGTTCTGCTCAGCTTGCCTTTGGCGGTGCTGTTGTGCGCGGCGCGCCTGGATTGTATCCGCCGCCGATGGCGACGTTGAGGGAGACGT
>NZ_JAEUAT010000038.1 GCF_019511525.1 Rhizobium cauense
TCGCCCCCGGCCAGCCGGCCCGCATGCGCTTCACTGCCTTTAACCAGCGCACCACGCCAGAACTCCACGGCAAGGTCGAGGTCGTCGCCGCCGCAACCACGCAGGACCGCGCAACCGGACAGCCCTACTACCTCGCATCCCTGTCGCTCGCCGACAAGGACCTCCTCAAGGACAACAAGCTCATCCCCGGAATGCCTGTCGAGGTGTTCGTCCAGACCGGTGAACGAACCGCAATGTCGTACATCCTCAAACCATTTACCGATCAGATGATGAAGGCATTCAGAGAGGAATGAGGTGTGACGATAGGAGATTCCAGTTCGGTTTAATTCGGATTGGGCAGCGTTTGAGACGATCGTGCGCGATGTCATCAACCGATGATCTGAAGATTCGTTAAGGGCAGGATTTCATCTTGACTGTGATCGCCGAGAACCCCGAACTCCTTGCTTCGGCGTCTGGTTGCCGAGAGCCGCATCGTAATTTTTCGCAGCGCTGCCGGGCGAACGCGCCTTATTTCTGGTCGAGCGCAAGCAGAAGATCGCCGCTTCCGCCAAGCCAATGAGCTGATACTCGACAGGTACCGGCGGCGCAGCCGTCATTATTCTCCCTCCTCCAAGCCACCGCGCAGCGGATTTATGATCTGGAGCCCCACAAAGTCTTTTTCGTTATCCGTTACCACAACGCAATCATTTGCGCCTGCGACGGCCGCAATGATCATGTCGAGACCACTGCGGGGGCGGCCAGCCATTTTTCCCTCCGCCATGAGTCGCGCCCAGAGCAGAGCGGCCTTATCGTCGAAAGGCAGGATGCGACCGGCAAATAATGCCTGCGGCCCCTCTCGCCCCGCGAACCAGGCGTCGAGGCTGTCACGCTTCTTGCCTCGCGGCTTTTCCAGAATGCCGCGCCGGATTTCTGCGATTGTCAGCGAGGCAATAAACAGGTTCTCGTCGGTTTGCGCACCCATCCAGGCCAGAAGCGACTCCGATGGCTTTTGCTTTACGATGTCGCTGATGATGTTCGTGTCGAGAAGAAAGCGTGTCACAAATCGACCTTGCGCCCCTCTTCACGGTGGCGGGAAAGGTCGAGTTCGGCGCCGACGAGCGGCGAGCGCCGCAAAGCGGTTAGGATATTTCCTGGCTTCGGCGGCTTACCCCCGACGACTGTCTTGATAGCCAAACGGACGTGTTCCGCGTCCGGGCCTTCCTCAGCTAGGCGACGCGCAAGCGTGCGAATCAGTTCGCGGTCGGATTCAAGCGCCATGATCTCGAAGCGCGTGAGGCCCCGCTGCGTCATGCGTGTGCGATAGTTCTGCGTCGCTCTTTTCTGTGCGGCATTGCCCATGGTTATCCTCCACGCTATATCTGGATATATAGTCCAGATTTCTAGTGCCGACAAGAAAGGATAGGATGACAGAGCGAGTTCATGACGAACTCTGCAGGCCGGAGCAATGTCAGTATTTCCGTCTTCTTTGGCGCTTGAACGTTTCCCGCGCGGCATGCCGTCCGAGCAGGTAAACTAGCGCGACAGGACGCGGACCCGACCGTAGACAGGGGCAACAGCGTCAACTTAACGTACTCCTTTGCTGTGGGCGGTTTCAAGCATTCGTCGTCACGCCGATCGACGCCAATTGCAAGTAAATCGGCTTCAAGCTGGATGTGAACCGATGTGCCTCCTTGTCCTTTTCCTTGAGGACTTGGACTGTCGTTTCATTTCCATGAATGAGAGGCTGTATCGCCACCGCAGTTTCGGTGCATCGTAAGCGCAAGCCGTGATACTGCCATCCCGGTTCAGGTCCGGTTGCAACAACGATCTACCGAAGCTGGGTCATATTGACAGCGGCCGGCCGTCACTATCCACGCCGCATCCGCAATCAATCTTCATCTTCTTCGATGATTCGGTGTCCAGCTAGAAACAGAAATAATAGATCCCGTGGCTCGGGAAGGCGCGGATTTCGTTCTGAGGACATGTCGCAAGAGCTGAGCGACAGCGCCGGACCATCGCCTCAAGCGGATGACCCCAAGCACAAAGCACCGGCGAGCTCGAACCAACCGGTGTGCACATTCCCATTTAACCCAAAACCTTTCGGTCGAGTTTCAGCAGATCGCGCCGCCAGTTTCCCGGCGGCGCTTCATCGCTACACAACCGCAGACGTTACTGCCCTGCTTCTTCGATCAGATCGGCAACGGCCTCAGGCTGCGAGACCATGACGACGTGGGATGCCCCCTTAACGACGACCGTGTGCTTGGAGCCTGCTCGTTCGGCCATGAAGCCGAGCGCCTTTGCAGGGATATTCTTGTCGCCGTCGCCGTAGATGAAGTAAGAGGGCAGCGCCTTCCAGGCCGGATCGCCGGACTTTTCGGTCAAGGCTGCTTGCGTGATCGGACGTTGGCTGACGGCCATCAACGCGGCCTCGTCAGCTGAAACGTCATGGGCAAACTGCTCGTGGAACTTCGACTGGTCGATGGACAGGTCGATGCCGCCATCGGCAAGCTTGACGGGAGCAGCCAGCGCCTGACCGAGCGTACCGCCCGGGAACTTGCCCGCGAGATCGGCGGCGGCTTCGCCGGCTTCCGGAGCAAAGGCTGCCACGAAGACCAGCGACTTGACGTTGTCCCTGCCGTTGGCGGCCGTGGAGATCACCTGCCCGCCATAGGAATGGCCGACCAGGACGACCGGTCCCTTGATGCTGGAAATGACACCCGAGACATAGGCGGCATCGGCGGCCACGCTGCGCAACGGATTGGCAGCAGCAACGACCGTGTATCCATCCTGCTGCAGGATCTTCGTGACGCCGTTCCAACTGGAGGAGTCGGCAAAAGCACCATGGACCAGAACGACAGTGGGCTTCGCCGGCTGGGCGATTGCGCTGCCCGACGTGAGTGCGGCGGCGAAGGCAATGATAACAGCGAACTTGGACATGACGAATTCCTTTCGGGTTGAGATGCAGATGTGAACGATTTATAATTTGTCAGCGATTTGTTTGTGCGCGATACATATCGCTGCAGAATCCGAATGTCAACCGCTTGCAAATAGATCGCGCACAAAGTAATTTGTGGAAAAAGGAGATAGGAATGACACAGCCAGCCGATAATTCCGGCGTCGCCGGAATGCTCTGCTTTTCCCTCTATTCCGCGAGCCACGCCTTCACCCAGCTCTACCGACCTTTGCTGGAAAAGTTTGAGCTGACCTATCCGCAATATCTGGTCATGGTGTCGCTCTGGAACAAGGACGGGCAGAATGTCAAGGAGCTGGGATCAACCCTCTTTCTCGATTCCAGCACGCTGTCGCCTTTGCTCAAGCGACTGAACGCGGCCGGGCTGATCACAAGAACGCGCAATCCGCAGGATGAGCGAGAGGTGCTTCTGCATCTGACGGAAAAAGGCCGCGCCCTGCAGGAACGGGCGGGCGATGTCATGCAGTGCATCGGCGAAGCGGCTGCACTGGACGCAGAAACCCTCGAAACACTGAGATCGACCATCGACGCCTTGCGCGACCGGCTTCATCAAAGCGCCAATTAGCCTAGGAAAAATTTCCAAAAATCTCAGGCCTGTGCCGGGAAACCACGATTGTCGCTTCTATGACGTCCGACAACATGACAATAAGGTTGGATGATGAAATAGACGAGCTCGTATCAGAGCAGATATCCGGTGGGAGGGAATGATGAAGATTACAGGGCTGGAAACCGTTCGGGTTGCGGAACGCGCCAATCTGCTCTGGGTGCTGGTGCATACCGATGAGGGTCTGACAGGACTTGGAGAGACGTTCTTCGGCGCAGAAACGGTTGAGGCCTACGTGCACGAATATATTGCTCCGCGCGTGATCGGCCGTGATCCTCTTGAGATCGACAGGCTTGCGGCCGATCTCGTCGGCTATCTCGGCTTTCGTTCATCCGGCGCCGAAGTGCGTGGCAATTCTGCCTTCGATATCGCGCTTTGGGATCTTTTTGGGAAGGCGACGGGTCTGCCGATCGCGCAGTTGCTGGGTGGCTTCACCCGTAAGGAAATCCGCACCTACAACACCTGCGCCGGTACGGAATACATCAAGAAGGCGACCGGGCAGACGACCGCCAATTACGGCCTGTCCGCTGGGAAAGGCTATGACGACCTGAACGGCTTCCTGCACCGCGCCGATGAACTCGCCCAGTCGCTGCTCGAAGAGGGCATCACGGCGATGAAGATCTGGCCATTCGATGCCGCTGCCGAAAAATCTCGTGGAACTTACATATCCATGCCGGATCTGAAACAGGCGCTCGACCCATTCGAAAAAATCCGCTCCGCCGTCGGCGACCGGATGGACATCATGGTCGAGTTCCATTCGATGTGGCAGTTGTTGCCGGCAATGCAGATCGCGAAGGCGCTCGCCCCCTACAATACATTCTGGCATGAAGACCCGATCAAGATGGACAGCCTCGCCAGCCTCAAGCGCTACGCAGAGGTTTCACCGGCACCGATTTCTGCTTCGGAAACGCTCGGATCGCGCTGGGCCTTCCGCGACTATCTCGAAACGGGCGCTGCCGGCGTTGTGATGCTCGACATCAGCTGGTGTGGCGGCCTGTCGGAAGCGCGCAAGATCGCCGCCATGGCAGAGGCCTGGCATCTTCCCGTTGCCCCGCATGATTGCACCGGGCCGGTCGTGCTTTGCGCCTCCACCCATCTTTCCCTAAACGCGCCGAATGCCCTTGTTCAGGAAAGCGTGCGTGCCTTCTACAACACCTGGTATCGCGACCTTGTCACCGCCCTTCCGCAGGTTCGCAACGGCATGATTACCGTGCCGCCGGGCGCGGGACTCGGAATGGAACTCAACCCGGACCTTGAGCGGGCGTTCACCGTCAGCCGACGTGTCTCCGATGGTTCGTCGATCTGATTTGTCCGGGGATAGTCATGATCGCAAACGATGAAACCGCCGTAGCGGGGATGCGCCTTGGTTCGATTGCCGGACCGGGCCTCATGCTGCTCGGGATGCTCATGTTCGCATTAAACGACGCGATGGGAAAATGGCTGGTGGCCAGCTACGGACTGGGTCAGGTGATCCTTATCCGCAGTCTGGCAGCGTTGCTCATCCTGTCGCCGTTTCTCTGGCGGGTGGGCTGGAAACCGATCATTGAGGCCGAGCGGCCGCTACTGCAGGCGGCGCGAGTGCTGTTCTCGACGCTGGAGGTATTTTGCTTCTATTACGCTGTCATGTATCTGCCGCTGGCCGACGTCATGACCTACTGGCTGGCGGCGCCGATCTATGTGGCGGCAGCCTCCCCTCTCCTTTTGGGCGAAAAGGTCGGCTGGCGGCGGTGGACGGCGATCTTCGTCGGCTTCATCGGCGTAATCATCACGCTGGAACCATCGAGTGCGATGTTCACCATGCCGGCCGTCATTTCGATCGTCGGCACTTTCGCGTTCGCCTTCATGCTGCTTTCCGGCCGGAAACTTCGGGCCACGCCGGACAAGACGCTGGTGCTGTTCCAGCTCGCAGGAGCCGGACTTGCCGGCCTTCTCTTCGCTCCGTGGGACTGGAAACCCCTGACCTCTGCTCCGGAGTTTGGCTTGTTATGCCTGCTCGGCGCGGTCGCAATGGGCGCGCATATGCTTGTAAATCGCGCACTAAAGATATCGGATGCGGCCACGGTCGCACCTTTGCAATATACGTTGCTCCTGTGGGCGATTGTCTTCGGCTGGATGTTCTTCGGCGATGTGCCGCGTCTCACCATGATGTTCGGTGCGGCGTTGATCATTAGCTCCGGGTTGTTCATTTTCTTCCGCGAGCAACAGTTGACGAAGCGCCAACCCGATGCACCGCTCGACATGCCGTGACGCGGTTCGTTCTGAACCCAAAGAGCCCGCTGACGAACAGCGGGCTCCCATGACGATCATGCCGAAATCTGGCCTGCCCGCAGGTTACTTGCGGATTGCGGCAAGCTCGGCGAGGATGCCATCGACGACATCGGCGCCGATCTCGGCCTTATGCTTTTCATAGACGACCATGGACTTCTCGCGGATACGGGCCTGTTCTTCGGGCGAAAGCACATTTACCTCAAGACCGGCGGCCTTGATCTTCTCCAGCGACTTCTTGTTCAGATCTCCAATGACCTGGCGCTCGACGTCACGGCCAACGACAGCGCATTCCCGCAAAGCTGCCTGCTCTTCGGGCGCGTAGGTGTCAAAGATTGCCTTGGAAAAGAGGAAGAGGAAAGGCGTGTAGGCGTGGTTGGTCTGGGTGACATACTTCTGCACTTCGAAGAACTTCGACGTGTCGATGGTCACATAGGGATTTTCCTGGGCATCAATTGTCTTCGTTTCGAGAGCCGAGAAGACTTCGCCGAATGCCATGGGCGTCGCATTGGCGCCAAGGTTCTGGAAGGTGTCGAGGAACACGTTGTTCTGCATGACGCGAACCTTCATGCCCTCCAGGTCTTCCCATTTGTTCACCGGACGAACCGAATTGGAAAGGTTTCGGAAGCCGTTTTCCCAATAGGCGAGATTGACGAGGCCCACCGCCGCCAGCTTCTCATTCATCATGTCGCCGAACTTGCCGTCCAGCACCTTGTAGGCTTCCTCCGCGGTGGAAAAGAGGAACGGCAGATCGAAGACGCCAAGTGCAGGCTCGATACCGACGAGCGGCGAAGAGGACGTCACGACGGCTTCCTGGACGCCGGAACGCAGTGCCTGTGTCGCCTGCAGGTCGCCACCGAGAGCCCCGCCCCAGAATGCCGTCAGCTTCAGTTTTCCGCCTGACTTTTCGTCAAGGCACTTCTGCATCGCCTCAATGCCGTTACCGACCGGGTGATCAGCATTGATGCCGTTGGAGACGCGGATGTTGCGCTCGGTGAATTCGGCGAATGCCGGCGCTGAGGCAGACAGGGTGAAGGCGATGGCAGTTGTGGCAAGTAGCAGTTTTCGCATGATATCCTCCCATGGATGTTGAAACAGAATTGGCGTGCCGGCCTCAGTGCAGCCAGCGAGCCGGTACGATAACCAGGTCCGGAAACAGGACCAGGAGCAGAAGTACGAGCGTTTGGGCGAGCAGGAACGGCCAGACACCGACCGTGACCTTGCCCAGAGGAACGCGGCCGACGCCGCTGACAACGTTGAGAACGACCCCGACCGGCGGCGTCAGAAGGCCAATGCAGTTGTTCATGATAAACAAAACGCCGAAGTAAACCGGATCGATGCCTGCCTGCTTGATGATCGGCATCAGGACCGGCGTCAGGATCAGGATGGTCGGCGTTAGGTCCAAGGCTGTGCCCACGATCAGCACCAGGATCATGATCGCAAACATCAGCAAGGTCGGACGATCGATCAACGGCTCGATGAGGCCGGTAATTTCCGCCGGAATGTTGGCGGCGGTGATCAACCAGGCGGAAACGAGAGCCGCACAAACGAGGAACATGATGACGGAAGTGGTCTTGGCCGCCTGAAGGATAACCTTTGGAAGCTCCTTCGGCGTGAGCTCCCGGTAGATTACCATGCCAACGAACAGCGCATAGGCCGCCGCGATCACGGCAGCTTCGGTCGGCGTCACAACGCCCGCCTTGATGCCGCCAAGGATGATGACAGGCATGCCGAGAGCCCACAGAGCGCGACCGGTCACCCGAAGGCGCTCGGCACCCGACGCACGCGGCAATGGCTGGACATTGTCTTTGCGCACGACAATCAGCCATGTCACGACCAAGGCAAGCCCCATCATCAGGCCCGGGACGATACCGGCCATGAAGAGCTGGGTGATCGAGACGTTGGCAGCAACGCCGAAAACGATGAAGGCCATCGATGGGGGGATGACGGGCGCGATAATGCCTCCTGCGGCTATCAGGCCGGCCGAGCGCGGAACGTTATAGCCTGCCTTCGCCATCATCGGGATGAGAATGGCCGCGAGCGCGGCAGTATCGGCGGCGGCCGAACCGGAAATGCTGGCCATGATCAGCGCCGCGACGATCGCGACAATGCCCAGGCCGCCGCGGATATGCCCCACGCAGGCAATGGCGAAGTCGATGATGCGCCGCGACAGGCCGCCGGCGTTCATCAGCTCTCCTGCCAGAATGAAGAATGGTATAGCCAGCAACGTGAACGTATCGGCGCCGGCAATCATGTTCTGCGCGATGATCTGCGTATTGAACATTCCCATGTACCACATGAGAACGACGCCGCAGAACATCAGCGAGAATGCCACCGGCACCCCAATCGCCATGGCGCCGATCAGTGAAGCGACGAAAACAAAAAGCGTCATCAGGTCCGCTCCGCCATCTGTTCGATCGTCATATTTTCGCCCGCGAACGCTTCAATTTCCTCCTGCGTCACCCGTCCGGTGATCAGGCGGAAAAGGCGCTCCAGCGCGATGACGGCGCAGCAGAAGCCGGTAAAGAAGCCACTGCCGTAGACGAAGCCCATGGAGAGGCCGGTCACCGGGGCCTTCATGCTCCAGTTGATCGGCAGTTGCTTCCAGGTGCCCCAGAAGAAGATGGCCGAACAGGCGATGATCACCAGATTGCTCAGGATCATGCAAAAGATGCGTCCCTTGCGGCCCAACAGCGCCACGAGGGTTTCGACGCCAAGATGCCCATGTTCCCGAAACGTCACGACGGCACCGATGAAAGTCAGCCAGATGAAAAAGTAGCGTGCGAGTTCGTCCGAGACCGTCAGGCCTGAGTTCATCGCATAGCGCATGATGACGTTCACGAAGACCATAATTGCCATGCCCGAAAGCAGGACGATCAGCAGGAATTCGAGAATCTTGTAGAAATGGTCGACTACCTTTTGCACGCGTTACTCCCCAGTCTGCGTTACAACAGGCCACGCTTGGCCAGGTTTTTCATCAGCGCAGCCGCGCCGAAGGTCCATTCGGGGCAAGCATCACTGCGATCGACCCAGTTTACCAGACGGCCGCGCAACGGCGTCGCGGGATGCGGTCGAACTCAAGCAAAACCTCCTCATCCTCGACAACATGACCTCCCCGCCATCTTGCCAGATTGTCAGGATGTCTGACAATCGCAGGTCTGTTTTGTAGTCATACTTCCTTGTGCTGTCCAGCGCGGAAATTATCTCCGAAAAAGAGGCACCTCGGGGAAGATGGCGCCCCCGCTTAATGCGGCAAGCGGCCAGCGCCGGACGATTTCAGTCGGCCTCAAGGGTTAGATCCAGCCGACTGGCGGCACCGAGCAGATGCCGCTTCATCGCCTCGCGCGCACGTTTCGGATCGCGACTGGCAATCGCATCGCGGATCGCTACATGCTCGGCAATCGTCAGTTCCACAATTTCCTCGAGCACCGCCGCGGCACGCGCTGCGTTGATGGCAAGACTGATGCGCTCTGCGATGAAGCCGACGAACAAGGCAAAATATTCGTTGCCGGTCGAAGCTGCGATGACCCGATGAAAGATCAGGTCGGCAACAATCCCCTGATCCGTCCACTTGTCCGCCCCCATCATGCTTGCCAAGGCCTCGTCGAGCTTCGTCAGATCGCTGTCGACATGATGCGTTGCCGCAAGGCCCGCAGCTTCGATTTCCAGCGGCATGCGCAGCTGGAACAGATCCCTGAAGGTCGCGCGGTCGTGAAGATCGTCCTGCTCGATGCGGATCGACTGCCGCGCCTTGATCTCGGTTGCGAAGGCGCCGACGCCCTGTCTGGTCTCAACCAAACCCTCGTTTCGTAATTGGGCAATCGCCTCACGCACCACCGAGCGGCTGACGCCGAAACTGCTGGCGAGAAAGTGTTCAGTCGGCAGCTTGCTCCCCGGCGGGATGCGGCCCTCCGTGATTTCGCGGGCGATCTGGGCGGCAATTCGCGCCGGAAGATGCTCGTTGCGCCTGATCTGTCCAAAATCCAGTGACATGCCTTTTTCGCCTCAACCCATTGCCGCTATGAATGCCGCTCGAAATCCAGTTGGCAACCCGGATTCATCACGCCTTGCGGATCGACAGCCTTTTTCAATGCCGCAACCAATCCCCGCCGGACCGGAGGGATACGCATCTCATAGTCGGCCTTCTTCAGACGGCCAATACCGTGCTCCGCGCTGATCGAGCCATGATAGGTATCGACGACCGAATTTATCGCCTTTTTGGCATCATGGATGCGCGCCTCGATCTCCGCGCGGGACAGGCCGCCCGGAGGCAGCACGTTCAGATGCACATTGCCATCGCCGACATGACCGTAGGAGACACAAACACCGTCCGGCACGGCCGCTGCCACAGCTTGTTCGGCGTCGCGCACGAAGTCGGAAAGGCGCGACAGGGGGACGGAAACGTCTGTCCTCAGATGCGGCCCGCGCTTGGCCTGACCCTCGTTCATCCCCTCACGGAAAAGCCAGAGGTTGCGCGCCTGCGTCCTGGAACTCGCAATCACACCGTCTGGAACAAGTCCTTCCTCCATCATGGCACCCAGAAACCGCTCCATCAGCTCGTTGATATCGACTAGGCCGGACCCGGATATCTCCAGAAGCACATAAGCGGGGTAATCGCCGGATATCGGCATCGCAAGGTCTGGAATTGCCTCGCGGGCGAGAACGAAAGCAAGCGGCGGCATGAACTCGAAGGCGGACATCAGGTCGCAGCAATCGCGACGCGCGCGGCGGAAAAGGGTGATCGCATCGTCGAGTGAATTGAGCCCGAGAAGCGCGGTGGCGACCTGATCCGGCTCCGGCGTCAATTTGACCGCAACGGCGGTGATGATGCCGAACACCCCTTCAGCGCCAATAAAGAGCTGCTTCAGATCGATGCCCCGATTGTCCTTACGAAGTGTAGACAATCCGTCGAAAATCGAACCGTCCGGGAGGACTGCTTCAAGGCCAAGCACCAGCTCGCGAGTCATCCCATAGCGCAAAACGTTGATACCGCCGGCATTGGTCGAGACATTGCCGCCGATCTGGCAGGACCCTTGTGCGCCAAGCGCCAGCGGGAAGAACATGCCCTCCCGCGCGACCGCGTCCTTGAATTCCGACAGGATGCAACCGGCCTCCACAACAGCGGAGAAATCGTCAGCGTCAATGCGGCGGATTTTGTTCATCCGGTCGAGGCTTATCACCACCTGATCTTCCGGCCGGTCGGGAATTGCTCCCAGGGCCAGACCCGTATTGCCCCCTTGGGGAACGATCGACAGGCCGAGCGCGACGCAAGCCTTAGTGGCTGCGGAAACCTCTTCCGTCGTGCGCGGACGCAAAACCGCGACCGCGCCGGACGTCACGTCTCCATGCCAGTCTCGGCAATATTTTTCGATCGCCTCGCCCGACAGTACCATATCTTCCCCGAGAGACTGGATCAGGGTATCGACGACATGTCTCTGCCGGTCGAGGCCTATGGCTGTGTCAATCGCGCTCACAATCTTCCTCGCTTTCTGCCGCACATCGAAACACTTGGCGATCAACCCGGTGCCGCAGGCAAATATGCTGTTTTCAAAAACACGATATAAGGTTATCAGACAACCTTACAATATATTTATTCATGAGCGCCTGTCTTTGATCGGATCGGTGTTCCGTAGGGAAGGAGGAAGAACAGTTGCACATTCTCATTATCGGCGCCGCCGGCATGGTCGGGCGCAAGCTCGCACAGAGGTTGGCTACAGGCGGCAGGCTGGGCAATCAGCCGATCGAGAGCATGACACTCGTCGATGTCGTAACGCCAGAGCCGCCGCAAGGCTTTGGCGGCAAGGTGACGCTAGAGACGGTAGACCTCTCGACTCCGGGAGAAGCGGCGCGGCTCGTAACTGGACGCCCGGATGTCATCTTCCACCTCGCCGCTATCGTGTCGGGTGAAGCCGAACTCGATTTCGAAAAGGGGTATCGCATCAACCTCGACGGCACGCGCCTCCTTTTTGACGCGATCCGCCTTGCCCACGGCGAGGATCGCTACAAGCCCCGCGTCGTCTTCACCTCCTCGATCGCCGTGTTCGGCGCCCCCCTGCCCTATCCCATCCCTGACGAATTCCACACCACGCCGCTGACCAGCTACGGCACGCAGAAGGCGATCTGCGAGCTGTTGCTTTCGGACTATTCGAGACGTGGTTTCTTCGAGGGCATCGGAATTCGCCTCCCGACGATCTGCATTCGCCCAGGCAAGCCGAACAAAGCGGCTTCCGGTTTCTTTTCGAACATCCTGCGCGAACCCCTTGTCGGGCAGGAGGCCGTTCTGCCTGTTCCGGACGACATACGCCACTGGCATGCGTCGCCACGGTCCGCCGTCGGCTTTCTCATCCATGGCGCGACGATCGATGTCGAGAAGGTTGGTCCGCGGCGCAACCTGTCCATGCCTGGGCTGAGCGCTACTGTCGGCGAGCAGATCGAGGCGCTGCGTCGCGTCGCCGGCGAGAAGGCCCTAGCGCTGATTCGGCGGGAGCCTGATGAGATGATCATGCGCATGTGCGCCGGCTGGGCACCGGGATTTGAGGCAAAGCGGGCAACCGCGCTCGGCTTCACCGCCGAAAAATCCTTCGACGATATCATCAGGGTCCATATCGAAGACGAACTGGAAGGCAGCCTGCCATGACGAGCCCTATATCTCGATGCGTGTTGGCCTGCGCCAGCCTCGAAAGCGTTGTTTCAATCCAGGCCTTGAGGTCCGCCAGAATGGGTCTGGCGTGTTGCTGGCGCAGTGTTCACCTCTCGTCAGCCGACATGCCGCGGATACGATCGTCAATATCGTAGAACGCACGGATGCGCGACAAGGCTTCGTCAGCGACCGGAGATGGCTTGAGCCTGATCACATCATGGAACTTGCGGCGCACATGCGCCATGCAGGCAGCTTGGATGATCTGGTTGCCGTAAAGCTTGCTACAGCCAGCAGGACGATGAATCGGGGTAAGCCCCTATTTCGCCCGATGCCGACCGGCATCCTCCCCTTATCCCCAAGGGGATTTGTCAAAGACTCGGGCTGATGTACGCGGCACGTCATAACGTCTGTGGCCACCGCCGATGGGCGTGCATGACGGTGATGATCTCAATATCTCGACTGACGCGGTACGGGATGATGTAGGGAATATCGGCCAACACTATTTCGCGGGTGCCCTTGATACGGCCGGGTCGCCCACTTGCGGGTAAGTCGGCGAGCATATCCACGACCGTCACAATTCTGGCAATCACGCGCGCTGCCGCGTCGGGATCGTCCTGCTCGATATGAGCGCCGATTTCATCAAGTCGCCGCAACGCCCGAAGCGTCCAGCGAATGCGTTTCCGGCTCATGATTGGCGGGCGGATTTGACGTACTTCCCAACAACCTTCGCCACGTCTTCGGTGCTGGCGAATTCGCCGCGATCGGCCTCATCCAACCCGGCTTCGATCTCGGCAAGCTGCCACTCCTGCTGCTCAACGAAAGCCTCGATGGCCTCGGCAGCCATATAGGCGCGGGAGCGATCCAGCTTTTCCGCAATCTGATTAAGCTTGCTCGCGGTTTCATCCGAAACCCGCACGGTAAATGCAGCGGTCATGGCACCTGTCTTTCCTTGGTTCACTTTTATTATTGGTGAACCATGATGGTTCGTCAAGGTTCTCGCCACACCTGTTTTCGGCGATTGTTAGGAATACGCGATGCCACCCTCAAGATTGAGCGGTGGCAATACATCGTTGTCGTTGAGTGAAATTTGGTTGCGGGGGCAGGATTTGAACCTGCGGCCTTCAGGTTATGAGCCTGACGAGCTACCGGGCTGCTCCACCCCGCGTCCAGCGTAAATCCCTTCGGGATTTATCGCGGCGGCATAACCGCTTTG
>NZ_JAEUAT010000039.1 GCF_019511525.1 Rhizobium cauense
ATCGTATCAAACACATGCGGGGCTTGGCCACGCGCTACGACCGCCGCCCTGACAATTACCTTGCTGCACTGAAACTCGTTGCGACAAGAATTTGGATCAATTCAGTTTGCGAGTCCACGTCCTAGTCAGCGCTTGCACTTCGGAGACGGCAGGCTTGCACCCACCGAGATCTCCTCGACCGTTGAGCCTGGATGCTTCTCACGAACCGTCTTACGAACATCTGATGCTCGCTCAGTCTCGGCTCCAGGTCATAATAACCGCTGCCGAGCCCCTCCTCGTCGTGGCGATATCGCTCAAGGATCTCGCCTTCCGCCCAGTCGCCGAGGTCATGGAGCCGCTGTAGCAGCTGGCACCTACGCTCCGTTGCATCAACAGACTCGTTGCGAAACGTAGTAGGCGGCGACACCATAGGGCGACTCCGAATGAGCGGACGCGTGGCGAAATTGGGCTTCGAAAGGCGGAAGTCGTGTCGTGGCGATGAGAATGGCGTCCGAAATCGGTCTCGTCACGCGGGGCGCGTCAACAACTTATCCGTTGCCGAGATCGAAGAACGATTGAGCGAGGACATCCTCGCGGTCGACGTTGAAGGTTTTTATGAAGGAATTGTTTGCCGTGGTCACACACAGGTTACTGTCCAGTACGACAACGGGCTGAGTCATCGTGTCGACGACAGCCTGTGCCTGCACATGCCTGGTCTTCATCAAGCGATAGAGGTCTTCGAGCAGCATTTACGTCATCCCCTTGAATCCGGACCTCAGTTCGCCGGGTCTTTCTCGACTGTCGCGATGGCATTGCTCAGGGCGGCCTCGTCGTATGTTTTCTGAAAGGACCGGCTGGCTAATCGACCATCCTCCTCAACCTCGCCGAGCCGCCGGACAACGCCGTTGGCGACGAAGCCTTCGCCGTCATTCGTGACGCGATGAAATCCGACGAGGTCGTCAGCGTTTCTCAGCTGGTGATGGGACGTCGCGAGCGCGCCGTAATCCTGGAGCCGCGCGACGAAAGCATCGTTCTCTGGTCACTGCGGTTCGGAGACGAAGTGCGGCCGGAAGAGAGCTACTTCGAAGACATTGACGAAGAGGCCGATCCCGACCTTGTGCCGCTGGTTCAGAAGCTCATCAAGCAAAAGTCCCTGGTCGCCAGACATGGTCAACGATCTCATCCAGACCAGGCCCCTCCTGAAGCTCATCGAAGAGAAGAAGAAGGCGCTGAAGCCGAAGAAGACGGCCAAGGGCGGCAAGGCCGAAGCCGCACCGAAATCCAATGTCGTGAACATCATAGATGCGGGGATTTGCTCCTCGGACAAATATATCTGCCGGGGTCTGGTCGCTTTCGGGGTCTCCCCGCCATCTTCCCAGTGACCTTGCGCAGGAGCGCCCGCGTAAGGTGCAACGCCGCCGAACCTTTTCGTGACCAGGCTTCGTACGTCCCCAAAAGCTGCTCCGTTTTCGGGATGGCGGGGCAGCAGGATCTGAATAACGCCTGCTTCCAGACCTTAGCGAATCGCGCCGAACCCGTGACCTCGTATGGGTGGCATCTTCCACGAAGACGTGCCTTTGTATTCACATATGCTGGGTCGGTTGACGCGGGTTGATTATCAGACGCGAAACACCTGATGGCACGCAGTTCCAGCACGCCGATTTGCCGGCTCATCTAGATAAAGGTCATCGGACCAATGGCGAGAGAGTACACAAATCATTCCTAATTGTCGTTGCGGCAACACCCGCCTGTCCCATCGCATTGCTGATTTGATCCAGGCCTCTCACCACGTCTCCAGCGGCATACAGACCCTGCACGTTCGTGCGCTGATGACTGTCAACGCAAACGCATCTTTCCTGCGACAACCTCGCTCCAATTCCTGAGGCGAGCTCGGATCTTATATCTGAGCCCAAAGCGGGGTATATGGTATCGAACCGATGGTCGCCCGTGCTGGCGCAGACCACAATGTTCTCTTGTTCAATATCGATTTCTATTGGGCCCAGCTTTACCAATATCCCCAGTTCCCGCAGCCGTGCCTCTTCATTCGGCTCGAGTTGATGCTGTCCCGAAGGCGAAAGCAAGGTAACGTATCGGCTATAACTTCTAAGAAACACAGCTTCTTTGTATGCTTTCGCCCCGTGCCCAATAATCGCTATCCGTTTGTCCGTGACCTCGAAACCGTCGCAAACGGGGCAGTAGCGGATTAACCCCCGCTTCAGTGCCTCGTCGTGCTTGTCCTTTGGCATCGAGGGCATCCGGTTTACGACGCCTGTCGCGATGAGAACGGTTCTGGCCGGCAGGGCGCCATCGTCGAAGGAAACGCGGAAGGCTCCCCCCGCGCTGCGCAATGATGAAACGCGCTGACTACGAATCTCAGCGCCATACATGATGGCTTGGGCGCGCATCCGGGCGAGCAGCTCAGCACCATTGATGCCGCCTGGAAATCCCGCGTGGTTATGACAAATCGGGATGCTCGCCGCCCTGCTGGTTCCGTCATCGAAAACCATCACAGAGAGGTGGTACCGCGCCAGATATATCGCGGCCGTTAATCCAGCCGGCCCACCTCCGATGATGATGCAGTCTCTCCTTGCCAGCTTCATACCCTCATCCATTGTCAGTGACCGCCCTGATCCGCCGGCGGGCTTTGAAAACAACGGTGGCTTACGATGGTTCCCGGTTTTAACGCTAGATTTCGCTCCGATAACCCGTCGCCTGTCTTCTTTTCTTGCGAGCTCTAGCGGTAGATCCATCCGATCCGCCCGCCTTGAAATATTCGTTAGACCCGCTGTAGTCGTTGGCATGCAGGCCGGGGTTGCCTTACCTTTCGTTGGCTGCATTCGGCGCCAGAAGCGGCCGCTGCATCAAGCCTTTCCGCGGCGGTGAGAGATCGATACGGCGCTGTAGGCGCACCCATCATCCGAATGGACCGGATGATGCGGGTGCGTCTGGCAGAGCGACGGGCCGACCTCCAACAGCCATCCAGTGATTTTAGCTTGTGTGGATTGCTCGATGATGAACGCGTGGTCGCTCCAGCACCCGCCGACGATGACCTGCCATTTTACTGGCGACACACCGCCGACGTTCTTCAGTCTCTGGTGCGCGTCTCACCGTCTACCTCACCAAACACGATGTCCAACGATCCAAGGATAGCCGAAATATCTGCCAATTGGTGGCCCGACAGAGAAAGTCCATTGCCTGAAGGTGCGTGAAGCCAGGGGCGCGGATCTTACACCGATAAGGGGGCGTTTCGTGCCGTCCGCTACAAGACGGACGCCAAACTCTCCCTTTGGCGCTTCAACTGCAGCGTAGACCTCGGATGCGGGAGTCCGGAAGCCCTCGGTAAAGTTTGAAATGGTGGATCGTGGCCTCCATGAATCGCTTCATTGCGCCGCGCTTTGGCAGGTACTACCCTGCCGTTGAGGTATAGGGACCCGTTGCTTCGCTGGAAAGCAACCTGTCAATACACTGACGCATTATCTTCAACCGACTGGTCACTTGATGTGACCAGTTGAGTATATTTCGAGCCGCGCAGCACTAGGGCGAGCGATAGGACCTGACACGTGGAGTCGACTTCTCCAGATCGCGGCGGTTAAGTGCCGCGTCTTGTGCGTATTGGGTCGTGGTGCGATCAGTGTCGGGGGAGAGTTCCCCCTTAGAACTCGTAAGAGCACTATGACCCCCGTCCCACCCATCATTGCGCCATAAATCCGCCCTTTCGTCCATGTCGATACTGCCCTCGTCATCGAGGATGTCATGGGCGCTTTCATAAGATTGATCGTCCACTTGGACGGAAACCAAAAAACCGCCCCGCCGCAGCCCCTCGGCGTACGCGGCACGATCCTCGAGGGGAAAAAGCCACCCAGACAGGCCGTCCCAGAACTTATTGTGGTCGCTGTGGGCCACTTCACTATCGGCTTCATATCCGGGCATGAACCGGATTTGGTCGTCTGCCAAACCAATGTCCTTCAATCTTCTTATGGCGTCTTCAGCGGCGCTTTGGTCATCGAAGAACGCGCTGAGTGTGCTTAGAGCCGCGCGCATTGGCGCACCGGACGTTCCGCTATCAATGCTGCTCATCTTCTTTCCTCCGCGGTCAGTTACGGCGAAAAACCGTATGTCGAGGAAAACCGAACAGGGCGAATTCTGTTCCAATCGACGGCTGCCAATATCGTCTTTTCTGGTCGGCTTCGTTCAAGGCCGTATTGCAACGCTAGCGCGCTTTATCAGGCAATCCAATTTTTCATAGCTTCTTTCGCGGCCCTGACGCCGCTCTGCCATGCCCCGTGCGCAGTCGAGAAGTCAGAAGAATGAGTGGCTTCGCCCGCAAAATACAACCGATCGCCTACAGGCTGGGCGAGCGTTTGCCGGTAGCCCGACCGGCCGGGGCGCGCGTGGCTGTAAGACCCCTTTATCCAGTCGGCACGGCTCCATGAAGACGCTGCCATCGGACGCAGGTGAGCGCGGATGCTGCTACCAAGCAGAGACGATAACTGCTCTACTCCAAAAGCAAACCCATCCATCAATCCAGCATGCTCAATGGCGAGAGCTCCCGTCCCTCCGAAAAAACCCTCGATCAAGGGCCGCCCAAAAGGCCGTATGTAATAGCTTCCACTCTCGGAGTTGTGGGGGTCACCCAACAGGTGGGTCTCAGGCTCGAGGCCGTGCTCTCCGTACAACTCAAAAAACAGCTTCTCGGCAAAGCCGAGTGGCAACTGACTTGCGGCGTGAAGCTGTTCGTCAGCGGCGCCGTCAAAAACGATGGCCCCGCTGGCAAGGACCTCTGTCGATGCCGTGACGATCGTCATTTCCGCAATAATTTGGCCTCGGTCGGTGTCAAGGCCAACCCCCTGTTCCAGCAGCCTTACGCGGCGAACAGGCGTTGCTGGCATCAACCGAATGTTGGGCAGGCAACTTGCCACAAGACGGCCGTACCCTTCATGAACTCGCCAGTTTGCGTCAGAGGCATGGTTGTCGTAGGCGAGGAAGTCCGCAATCGAAATGCGATCAAGGGGTGCCCCGTTCAAGTACCCGCTCAACGCGTTACAGTAGGCATTCCATTCGCCGGCAATAGGTAGGGCATCCCCCGCTCGGTCGCTGGGGGGCGGGTCGTCGCGAAATCGAGACATAAGCTCGCTCCAGGCTGCTTCGGCAAGCATTTGGTTCTCTGCCGCAAAACCAAGGTTTTGCCACTGCTTGCCCCATGCCGTCGGCCCTCGCCTGACCGTGAATCCGGCATTGGTCGCGATGCCGACGAGGGGATTGCGCTCGGCGGAGTGGAGCCATCCACAGCCCATGTCCAACGCCATGCTGCCCAACTCGATGGTCCAGGCACGACCGCCCACGCGGTCGCTGGCTTCCACAATGATGATGGAGAGCCCCGCATCCGACAAAGTGCGGGCCGCGGCGATCCCGGCTGCCCCGGCGCCGACAATTGCTACGTCATAACCCATGGTCCGGAACTCCGCTCTTGTCGTTTGGCTTTTGGTTTTTCTCGACGTTCTACTAGGGAATCGAGGGCTCTTCAACGAGCGTAAAAGCCTGCTACTATCTGGAGCATGACCTTCTTCGAAACTCTCGTCGCCTTGCTAGCGGTCGCAATTCTGCTGTTGCAGGTGACAAGACGCATGCAATTGCCTTATCCAGGAATTCTGGCCGCGGCAGGCGTCGCGGTAGGGATGTTTCCCGGTGCACCCGACATTCCGATTGATCCGCCAACGGCCTTGGCATTGTTCATCGCCCCTGTTTTGGTCGATGCTGCTTATGATTTCCCGCTGGGTACTGCCCGAAGACTTTGGATGCCCCTTTTCGTCTATGCTGTCGTCGCCGTGCTCGTTACCACCGGCGTGGTGGTTGCCATCAGCGCGCTGACGGTTGGACTTCCGATTGCCGTGGCGATTACTCTTGGCGCCATTGTGGCGCCGCCCGACGCCGCGGCAGCCACCGCTGTACTATCCCGCTTACCCGTCGACCGGCGGGTGGACGCGCTCCTGAAAGGCGAAAGCCTTTTCAATGATGCTACGGCGCTGCTCTTGTTCAGTGCAGCCTTGACCATCCACGCCCGCGGAGGCTTTGACCTTGACACGATTGCACGGATTACCTTTGCAGCTCCAGGCGGCATCTTACTCGGTATCGCAATCGGCTTTCTCGTTTCTCGTCTGAGGCCGGTGACGGACAACAGTGTGGGCGGTACGCTCCTTCAGTTTGTCTACGCCTTTGCAACCTGGCTTATCGCCGAGCACCTTCATCTTTCCGCCGTGTTGGCCACGGTGGCGAGCGCCATGACGATCGCCACACTCTCAACAGTGGGTGACTCGCCTCGCATGCGCGTACATTCATTCGCCGTTTGGACAACGGTGGTATTTTTATTGAATGTGGTGGCGTTCCTCCTGATGGGTTTGCAGGCTCGCCGAATCCTTGGAGAAATGTCGTCAAACGAACTGCAAAGGGCGCTAGCGTTCGCTTCGCTCATCATCATTGGTGTGATCGCTTCTCGGTTGCTGATAGCCGCCTTCTTTCACGCAGTCATCGGTTACCGACATCGCCGTGGGAGCGTACTGGTGCCCTTCGAGCGCAACGAGACGTTGCTGGTAGGTTGGGCGGGTATGCGCGGCCTCGTCACACTTGCGACGGCCTTCGCGCTACCTGCCAACTTTCCAGAGCGGGATCTTGTCGTCCTGACAGCCTTTTTCGTCGTGCTGGCGACGCTGGTTATCCAGGGTGTAACTCTCGCGCCGATGATCCGGCTGCTCGGGCTGGGAAGAGAGGAAAAGGTGCGGCAGGAAATACATTGGGCAAGAAAGTCGATGGCTAAAGCGGCCTTGCTTCGGCTGGAAGGCGAAGTCGCCGGGGAGGCCGAAGCTGTCCGAGCGGTCTACAGGGATATTTGTGAGAGCGATCATGACTCGCCGTCGGCCCTGCGACGTGAGTGGAGCCTGAACGCCATAATGGCGCAACGTCAACGACTGGATGAATTGCGTGAGGCGGATCTTATAGGACCAACTCAATATCTTGAGTTGCAGGAGGACCTCGACTGGAAGCAGCTGTCTATTGTTTCTGAGAACGAGAAGCGGATTGATGAAAGCTGAAGGGTAATTGCATGTCGATGGAATCATCAGCAGCTAAATATTCTCGTTGCATGTTGGATGGCTGAGGCTTTGCTGAGATGAATTGAAGTCCAAGCTCCAAGAGGCCAGCTCGGCAAACAAGGGAGCGCGAAGTGACAGGGTCAAGGGAGAAGCTGCCACTGCGCTCATTGCAAAAGGAAAGGTCGGTGGACCTTGAGGTGCCCGGCTGCCGCTTTCCACTGGAGGACTGCTAGTGGAATACGCTTTCCGCACGAAGGGCGAAGGAGAATAGCTAATTTAGATAAAGCAGCGCGGATCCGTGCGCAACAAAATCCTGACGACCTGCTCTTTCGTCTGCGCTCCCCTTCTGTGTACTGAGATCTCGGCCGGGCAGACATCAGTGGTGTAGGGGGGTCCTCAACATGCCAATGAGCGCCTCATATGTATAGGGCTTGGGGATGAAGGACACGCCACTTGCGAGGTCAAACCGACCGAGCCTCACGTGGCCGGAGGTTACAATAACTCTTGTTGTTGGCGAGATTGCGCGTATCCGATCCGACAGCCCAAGTCCATCGGTGGAGCCGGGCATATTGACATCGGTAAAAACGGCGTCGACAGCGTTTCCCGCAAGCAACGCGAACGCCTCGTCGGCATTGCCAGCTTCGAGTACGTCGAAGCCAGCTTCCTCAAGAGCATCGACTGTTGCATAGCGAATAATTGGTTCGTCCTCGACCACGAGCACCTTGTGGATCTGAATCGAGGAGGTGGGATTCGTCATTATCCCCTTCTCGAGCTCTAATCGTTCCGCTACCGCCTGCGACCAATGCTCGCGATCCTTACCTTGTGGGCAACCCTCCGTTTGCCAGATCTCATGTGCTCGCCGGCTCACCCAGTTATAAGATTCGTCGTCCATTAATTTGCCTCCGCTGTGCCACGCAACGCTTTGCTCGAGATCAAGTTCCGTCAGAAAGAAGCGAAAGATCGAAACCTCCTCACAATCGTCGGCGCCGGTGTCAAGCGATGTGAAGTTTTGATCCCTCCTATCGCCTTACCCTCTTCAACCTTGCTGGCGTTCCTCATGATCGTGCGGTCTCTTCTCGTGGCTGGTTGGAGCCGATAAAGGGTCAATTGCATCAACTTTGTCTGTAAGGCGCCAACTTTGAGCCTTGCGCTGGTGAGCAGTTGATACTGACCTTCTCTGGAAAGTTTCTAAAGAAGCGATATGTCTGGCGCATAGACGTTCAGCAGGTTTCAGATGCAGTGGCTCAGCCGTTGGAATTCTCAGTCTCTCGCCTCGCAGTTCCTTATCGCAGGAGGGTGCGTATCCATTGCCGCACTTTTCTTGATCGGTTTCGTGGTGACCCACCTTATCCAAAATGCGGTTATCCACAACTCAGGGGCTGCTACAGCTTTATATGTTGACAGTGTTGTCGCTCCGTTGCTGCCAGATATGAAGATCCAGGGAGTTTTGGACGACGCCAGTGCGCAGGCGCTGGATGAAACGCTTGGGCAGGGGGCCCTTGGACAGCGGCTTGTCTCCTTCAGACTTTGGCGAGGGGATGGAACAATACTTTACGCTAACGACAAGACGCTTATCGGCAAGCGGTATCCGATCAATGATAAGCTCCGTGAGGCGCTGAAAGGTTCTCTTGTAGCGCGATACGAGGTGGCACGGGATCTGGAGAGCCATAAAGAGCGTCAACTCGGCAAACCCCTCATGGAGATTTATAATCCGGTCTTGCAGCCGTGGTCCGGCGAGACGGTTGGCGTCCTTGAATTTTACGAAACTGCGAGTGGCTTAGCAGATAGCCTAGCACGCGCTCGACTGAGCAGCTGGATCTCCGTCGCAGTCGTTACGGCGACCTTTTTCCTGACGTTGTCTGTCATCGTGTTTCGAGGTAGCCGACTGATTGAAAGTCAACGGCAGGACCTGCGGCAAAGGGTCGACGAGCTCTCCGTGCTGCTCGCGGAAAATCAGGGTCTTCAGAGGCGCCTGCGCCGCGCTTCGCAGCGCGCTGCCGCACTGAACGAGACCTACCTGCGTAGTATCGGGGCCGATCTTCATGATGGTCCAGCCCAGCAAATTGCATATGCTTCTCTCCGTCTAGAAAGCGACATCCTTGTTAGTGCCACGACTACGGAGGAAACGCGCGAGAAGGAGCTGTCTTGGATTCGTTCGAGCCTCGCCGAGGGAATGGCCGAGATTCGAAACATTTGCGCTGGTCTGGTTCTTCCACAGGTGGAGAATGGAGCGTTCGAGGAAGTTGTTCGCCGCGCCGTGGAAGCGCACCAGCAAAAAACACGATCTGTCGTGTATCTCGTCGTGGAGGAGGACAAGTTCGAGTTAGCGGCCGCAGTGAAGATCTGCGTTTACCGCTTTATTCAGGAGGCTCTTAACAATGCTTACCGTCACGGAGGGGGTGTTCAACAATCTGTCTGGGCTGTTTCCCGCTACGGGTCAGTCGAGGTCGAGGTCAGCGATCGGGGAGAAGGATTTGATCCGGATGAAGTGAGACCCACGAGCCTTGGGCTGGCGGGGCTGAGGGAACGCATTGACAGTCTCGGAGGAGAGTTCAACGTGAGCAGCGGAGACCGCGGAACGACTGTTTCGATGAAACTGGATTCTAAGGGCATGGAGGAAGTGGAGTGACAATAACAGTTGGTATAGTCGATGATCATCCACTGTTTCGCGAAGGTGTGAGCCGCAGCCTATCGGAGATAAGTGACTTTGTTGTGGTTGCAGAGGGTGAGACCAGCTCTGATGCGCTCAGTATGGCGTCGTCAGTGCGTCCCGACGTATTGTTGCTTGATGTCTCGATGCCTGGGGATGGATTGGCGGCAATAGACGAGGTGCTTTGTCGCAGCCCACAGACGAAGATATTGATGTTAACGGCATCAGACGATATCGGCGCGCTGACGGTGGCGATCAACCGTGGCGCCATGGGCTATGTCCTGAAAGGTGTTGGCGCAAAGAGCCTCGCCGACGCGATACGCGCTGTCGCCAATGGCTCGCGCTGGATTTCGCCGGTGATGTCGGCGAAGCTGGTGGATCATTCACTCACTCGGCCACCGCTGGGCGCGAACGATCGGTTGCTTTCGACCCGGGAGCGGCAAGTCATGGAATTGGTGGCCGAGGGCCAGTCCAACAAACTGATTGCGCGCCACCTCGACCTCCAGGAAAAGACCGTAAAACATCACATGACGCAAATCATGACAAAACTCGGCGTTACCAATCGAACCGAGGCTGCACTCCGATGGAAAACGATGCTCTAGTTAGCGCAACAGCCGCCTTAGTCGGCTGACGTCCTTTGTGCTGGCGCGACGATTGATGATCGTGCGCCCCTTTTGATCCTTCATGATGTAACGCCCGGCGGAAAGGGTTTCGCTGATTCCATTTCGATGCTGAACGGAGAATGATCCGTCGGCACCTACGTCGGAGCGCGAGCTTCCCGACGAATTGCTACCTTGACCTGAGGAAGAGGTGCCAGACGGGGCGGATCCGCTGTTGGAACTGCCGCCCGAGCTACCGCTGGTGCCAGCATTCCCATTACCGCTTCCCTTGCCGTTGCCGCCACCATTCGCACTGCCGCCACCGTTGCCCCCTCCGTTCCCATTGCCGCCGCTATTTCCCCCACCGTTGCCCTTGCCTCCCCCGTTTCCGTTGCCATTTTGCGCAAGCGCTAGGTTGCTCTGCCCGAAGACGCCTATCGCGCCCGCGGCGAGAACTTTCAACAGCATGCGTCTAATATGGTCCATTACCTCGTTCCGGGATCCGTTGCGTGCAGTTAATATGTATAAAAGCTTCGCGCATTTCCAAGTTAATCAACGATTTGAGACCTAAGTGCCTATGTAGGTCAGACCTTGGTCGGAGTCATTGTCTGAGTTTCAGCTGATTTCTGCGTTTGTCAGCGCTTTCCTACTCGGACTTTAGTCCAGCTTGCGACAAGTGTCTCCTGACCTAGGTCTTAACGAGGGAAGCGACGTCATCATGGAGATTTCCATTCTTCCCAAACTCCTCCGCAAAGGAGCAGAGGGGGTCGCGGATCTAGCCCATCGTCCCGAACCCGCGGCCTCCTCATTGGGTGCCAATGAAGCAATGGCCGACCTGTGTGACGCACAACCCAAATTACAGCACCGGTCCTCGCTGCGACTTTGTACGCAAGCGGACTATAGCTGGGTTCCGGACTAAGGTCCGTGTTCCTGCCACGATGGTGGTGCTAATCCTTTAGGCCTGCAGGGGAGGAATCGCATGGTCGAGACACTCGTGAACGATATACAACGCGCACAAGCATCTCTGCCCCAACTCACGCCGGCACGTCGCCATGCGCTCATTGAACGGATACTGGATGAGTTGAGAACATATCGACGAAAGACGTTGGGTGGGGAGCCAGCGGAGCGCTGCCTTGCGATCGATCGCTTGATAGCCTCAGTTTCCTTCGGGCTAATGGAAATTGTTGCGCTCAAAGACGCCGAGTTCTGTATAATTCTGGTGGAGTTTCAGAAGCTTATATCCACCTTGGAAGAGATTGCTCCCACCGGTGGTCGAGGCAAATATCATTGAGAAATAATGATCTAAGGCGGCGGGTGAGGTGACTTGCCCCTGACGACTCTTTGTCCTCGACGACGTGTGCAGATATAGGTTGGCAAAAAAGCGAAATGTGTCTTCGGCGATAGGAGGTCGCCGAGCCAGTTGCTTTACCCGCCGGCTCCGGGGGGAGCGTCATTTACAAGGTATTCCTCGTACTGAACAACTTGATGGATGTCCACGTCAATCGATCGATTTGTTGGACCATTTAGCCTTACGCCTGGTCCACCCGAGCCCGAGTAGTTTCCGTCAAGAAACGTCAGGCCGTTGGCCTCTAGGGCCCCCTGCAGTAGGCCCATGGTCGACGGGGGAAAGCGGCCGTCCCGCTCAATGCGATCGATAACTTCTGCGCTCACGCCGGAGGCAGCAGCCAGATCACCAACTCCCCAATCAAGTGCAACGCGTGCCATTTTCATCTGTGTGACGTTCATGGACTTCCCTTTGACATCAGTTAGCATGATAGCGGCCTGGCGCTAGGAGCAGCCGTGCCGCCAGCGTGCGAAGCCATCTTACAGCATGGGAATGCCTGCGGTGTCTCCCTCTCGTTAGTCGGTGGTTCAGCCGCGTCTGTTGGATAAGCTTTCGATGATGCTAAGCCCGCTTTCGTATTTCGAGGCGTCGAGGCCAGCCGCTAGTGCTTGTTGAAGATTGTCCTGCAGGTCTGCGACCTTTACCGGACGCGCAATGCCATTGGCGGCAGCGCGCTTCACGAACGCTTCGTCGCTTTCTCCACTACGATGGGTGAGAGCGTCTACGGCATCCACGATGACCGGATGGAATCCTTCCTGAAGCAGACGCTCCAGCGTCCAATTCTCACCTTTTTCCACAACATCGTGCAGATACGCAACCGTTCGCTGGTCATCGCCATAAACTGTGTCAGCGACGCGTTTGCAGTGAGAGAAAAACGTCTCTCCGGTCTTATCACTTTGTCCTGAATGAACGTGGAAGGCCAACTTTATGGCGTGGAGTAGCTCTGATGAGCTTGCACGGCTGTTTGCTATAGGGTTCGTAGACATAGACTTGCCTCTTTCTTCAAACGGCCGGCGCAATTTTTTGTTCCCCCCAAAGTCGCAAGCAAGCACGATGATCTGGTCGATCAATGGAGGTGAGGGACCTCGAGTGAAGAAGAGCGAGGCGTGCGTACCGCAGGACGCATCGAAACCAAGTCACGACATGTGCGAGGGACCGTTTGACGAGTGCATATCCCACGGACTAGGTCGCGTCCCCATAAAAGGGTTTCGCTTTAGTCACGATGATGATTCAATGTCCTTGGAAGGAGATTGATATGCGCCGTCATGAACTTAGCGATGAAGAGTGGGCGATCATCGCACCACT
>NZ_JAEUAT010000004.1 GCF_019511525.1 Rhizobium cauense
CGACGGATGGATCGAGGATTACAACGAAATCCATCCACATTCAGCGCTGAAGATGGCTTCCCCAAGGGAGTTCATCAACGCTTCATCTCAATAGCTGACCTGTCCGGCGAAACGGGGAGCACTCCAAGGGTGCTACAGGTGTAATTCGCTGGGCGCATCGTGCTTACAAATTTAGTTCTATTCACTCACCTGTGGCATCTTCCCGACGGCGAGATATGGGACACGCCGGTGCATCATCGCGGAGGATCTCAGAAAAAGCTTCGGGTGACTTTGGCTCAACTGCCCGGCGGAATGGCCACTCGGAACCTTTCTTGGCGGGCGTTAGCCGGGAACGGCGTGTACAAGTGTTTTAGCCGATCTAACCGTATGTATAGTATCTGCCATCGCGTTGTCCTCCTACACTTCATGCAAACTCAAGCAAAGGGGATAGCGATGGCGCCAGCTGATCTGATTCATTCGAGCGAACATCCGGCTGCGACAAGACGAACCGCGGTCCTGATTGCTGATCCCGATGTCGGTCCGACCTCGCCGCTCGTCGAGCGCCTGGTTCAAAGTGGGCTGCACGTGTGCCTTGCTGACACCGCGGATGCGGCGAAGCGGCACCTGCGAGAAAGGACGGTGTCCTTCGCCATTGTTGAACTTGTCCTGGATGACGGGGACGGTCTGGACCTTGTCGAGGCAATTGCCAATAGCTATCCGCGCTGTCGCACACTGGTCCACAGCCGGTTCTGCAACCTCTCCAACGCCGTGAGTGCAATCAAGTCGGGTGCCAGCGATGTGCTGCCCAAGCCGACCGATGTCGACCTATTGGTCGGTATTCTCTTGAATAAGCATGCCAACTACCTGACGCTCCCGCCATCCTTCCCGGCCCCTAACAGCATCCGTCACGAGCATATTAGAGAGGTCTATGCATCGTGCGGTTCCAATGTGGCACGTGCGGCGCGTCAGTTGTCGATGCATCGACGAACGCTGCAGCGTCTGCTTAAGCGGCCTCCGTCGCTCTAGGGGCAATGACCTTATGTCGGACGCGCGTCTACTCTCCGTCCCGGTCAGTCGTCTTTCCTATCGAAACGCTGTGTTGTCGACGGGAATGCGTACCGTGCCGGAGGAAGTGCCGATAGCAATTTCATACGCCGGCTCATCGCATGCCGTGATGATGGCAACACCGGGCGACCTTGAAGATTTCGCGATCGGCTTCAGCCTTACCGAACGAATAATAGGCGACGCCAGCGAGATTGCCTCGATCGATGTCGTCGAGACCGAACTCGGGATCGATGTCCAGATATTCCTCACGGAGGATGTCACACAGGCTCTGCGTGCGCGTCGGCGTAGCATGGCGGGTCCCGTCGGGTGCGGTCTTTGCGGCATCGAGTCCATCGAGCAAGCCGTTCGGAAAGTACCCGATGTGTCAGATTCACGCCTCGCCCTCACAGGCGACGATCTGGCTGACGCGGTTTTCCTGCTCAATGGCGCCCAGCCACTCCATCATGAGACACGTGCTGTCCATGGCGCTGGTTTTTATGTGCCGGGCGCGGGGCTGCTCGCGGTTCGCGAGGATGTTGGGCGGCACAATGCACTCGACAAGCTCTGCGGCGCCGTGATGCGGAGCGGCGCAAGTGGACAGCATGGGGCTGTTGTGGTCACGAGCCGCATCTCCGTCGAAATGGTCCAGAAATCGGCAATCCTCGGCAGCCCGGTGCTGATTGCAATCTCCGCTCCAACGGCACTTGCCATACGCGCGGCTGAAGAAGCAGGGATGACACTCGTCGGTCTCGTGCGGGGCTCCGACTATGAAGTTTTCACCGGTGTGGAGCGTATAGCAATTGGGCCTAACATCGGTCAGCTATACAAAATAGGCTGAGGGCGTTAGAGCCCACCTGTTTGATGGGCGGCACCTCAAGTTCATCACCGTCCGATCCCCATTTGCCCTGACAAGCCCCTCATGGCCCAGGTCCGCTTTGCGGCCACTTGTTGTCTTGTCGCGTCTCAATGATATTCCTGACCTCTTCGGACTTTCCCTTTGAACAGATGGTAGACAAGGACAGTGTAGGCGAGGGTCAGCGGCAGAACGAACACTCCGGCGCCCCAGAACATGAAACTTAATGCCGATGCCGGTGCTGCGGCCTGCTTGATGGTCAGCGAGAATGGCACCATGTAGGGCAGGAACGAGACGGCCAGCGTTCCAAAGGCGGACATGAACAGGATTACAGCACCGGCAAATGGGAGCGAATCCTTCTTCGTCCGCGTGCCGTAACAGATCGCCACGACACCCAAGAAGCCGAATAGCGGGAAGACAAAGAGTACTGGCCGATCGAACCACCGTGCCATCACCGGAAGGTTCTCAATCAAGCTATAGACGAAAGCAATCGCCAAGAATGCCAGTAGGCCAAGAAGAAGGCGAGGAATCTGCCGATAGGCTACCGCGCGTGTTTCTCCTTCGGTTTTCTTAACTAGCCAGCCAGCTCCAATCAACGCATAGCCAATGCAAAGGCCGATACCGCAGAGTATGGAGAACGGCGACAGCCAGCCGAACATGTGGCCGGTAAAGCGACCGTGGTCGTTCGGTAAACCGCCCACTAACGCACCGACCGTTGCACCCTGTACGAAAGCGGCCACAAGCGAGCCAGCGACAAATCCTGAATCCCAAAGCCAGCGGAGCCTCGTGCTTCTTTCGCGAAATTCGAAGGCAACCCCTCGAAAGATGAGCGCTCCAAGCATGAGGAAGATTGGAATATAGTAGGCACTGAGCAGCAACGAATAGACCACCGGGAAGGCGCCGAACAGGATCGTTCCTGTCAGGACCAACCAGGTCTCGTTACCGTCCCAAATTGGCGAGATCGCGGAAACCATTTCATGCTTGTGGCTTTCGGATCGCGTCAATCCGAAAAGAATTCCTATTCCAAGATCGAAACCGTCAAGGAGCACGTAAAGAAGCAGCGTGAGTGCGAGTGCAGCAGCCCAGAAATCAATCATCGGATCTACTCCGCGAGGTTAGGGTGGCTTTGGGCTATGGCCAAAGGGCGTTTCGGATTCGCGTTCTCATCAATTTCCTCGGCTACTGGATCGGGACCGGCACATAGCATGCGGTAAACGTAGGCGACACCAGCAACGAAGATCGTGAGATAGATCATCGCGAATACGGCAAGACTGATCGCAACTTCGGGCGTGGTTAGAGAGGGCGTGACAGCGTCTGCGGTGCGTAACACACCATAGACCGCCCAGGGCTGTCGACCGACCTCAGCCGTAAACCACCCGGTCAATGTTGCAATGAAGCCGAGCGGAAAGCTGAAAAACAGCGCCCATAGGAGCCAGCGCCTGCTGGTCAACGATTGCCGGTAAGTGGCCCAGGAGCCGTACCAGGCGAGTGCAAGCATCAGCAAGCCACAGCCAACCATTGCGCGAAACGCGAAGAATGGAATTAGAACCGGAGGTCGTTGGTTGACGGGGAAGGACTTAAGCCCGACTTCCTCCGACGTAAAGCTCATAGATCCGATAAAGCTACCGAGATAGGGAATGCTGAGCGAAAAGTCGTTTGCCTCGGCGCTCTGGTTTGGCCATGCGATCAACACCTCGGCCGCCGGCTTCTCGTTTTCCCAGCGGCCCTCGATGGCCGCAAACTTCGCAGGTTGCTTGTCGTGAACGTAGTCGCCCGTCAGATGACCAAAGGCAATCTGTAATGGAACCAGAATAGCGGCCAGCCCAAGCCCCATGCGAACCATGGCAACTCCTTCCTCGTTGAGCCGTTGGCCCAGCAGATACCATGCACCCGTTGCGGCGACGCAGAAGGATGTCGTCACATAGGCGGCAAGAAGCATGTGCGGAAAGCGGACCCAGACGACCGGGCTGAAGATGATCGCCGCCCAGTTGGTAGGCACGAATACGCCCTCGGCGTTTGTCTCGAAACCTACCGGCCACTGCATCCAGGAATTATTGACCATGATCCAGAATGACGAAAGGCTGGTCCCGAGCGTCACCATCGCACACGCGAAGAGATAGAACCACGCTGGTACCCTTTCTCGACCGAAGATCATGATGCCGAAGAAGCTTGCCTCAAGCGCAAATGCGGTAAAACTCTCGTACCCCAGCAGGGGTCCCTGAATTGCTCCGGATTTCAGGGAGAGCTCGCTCCAGTTGGTGCCGAACTGGAACGCCATGACGATGCCGCTGACAACGCCAAGGCCGAAGGCTATTGCGAAGATCTTCAGCCAGAAGTCGAACAGGCGGCGATAAAGGCCGCGCCCCGTCCAGAGCCGAAGGGCTTCAAGAAATGTCAGCCAGGCGGCCAGACCCACGGTGAAGGCGGGAAAAATGATATGGAACGACACGGTAAACGCAAATTGTAACCGCGAGAGGAAGAGCGCGTTGTCCATTTATCTGAGCTCGCTGAAACTTTACGGGATGGCGGATACTGGTGTTCAGTGATCTGAGGCCGCGGATCCACGCCTGGCGCTGTCGGATGGAACCATTAGCTCCGACGTGCCTGAACTCGTGCGCCCATTGCGGGAGACAGCCCGCCAGAGGACGCGGTACACACCAGGTGATAGCTGGATCTTTATCGGCGCAACGAGGTCTGTACCGTGACCACCAGTACGCAAATCTTCAATCGCTATTTCGTGTCCGGAAGGAGTGAACACGCGTACTGTTGATCGATCCGCATCCACCTGATCAGAGAAGGAGAGAACGACGCTTTGTGTCGTCAAAACCGGAGCCTCGTTGACTGTTGCTTCCAGTGCTGCTTCGGCGCTGCTGGCAAGCGCCAGTGAAAGCGTGAGTGCTACTGCCATCAGTAGTGCCTTGAACATGGTCGTCTCCTGGGTCCACAGCTTGCATTGAGCGTATCGGGATCGTGATGATCCAAGAATGCCGGCCAATCCTGGGGGGCGGCATCATCTGTCGGTCTAGTCGACCTGAACGATGGTCTAGGCAGGGGACGAGTTTTGGAGCACGCGCTTGCGGGGGCATCCGCTCAAGATCGAAAGCCGATCTGAGGGGCTCGCCCTCTGATCGGCATCGCGGTGAATGGAAGCGCGAGGATTGGGTTCAGCGCGGCATGATGCCCGGCTGATCTGCCGGAAACTTGGCGATATCGGCAAGGCTGACATTGAGGTGCTGCGCCACGAGCGCGGCGGGTGTGTGCGTCAGCCACGACGATAGGCCAACCTCCTGGTACTCTGCCACCTTGAAGACGGCTACGAATTGCAGATCCGTCTTGCCGGTGTTCTCAATAATATGCCCTTGGCTTTTCTTGACATAGCCAATGTCGCCTGGCCGGAAATCTGCGGTCTGGCTCCGGGGGCCGGCGTCGAACACCGTCATGCGACCCTCGCCCTTGATCCAATATTGCCATTCGTCTGCGTTCGGATGCCAATGCATCTCACGCACTGCGCCGGGCTTGATCGTCTCGATCGCCGCTGCAATCGTCTTGGATACTTTGAAGGAATTGCTGTCGGCGAGTTGGAGCGTTCCTGATGCATTCTGCTTCAATGGGACCGAGGCTGTCAGTCTGTACGTGAAGGGGTAGGGAGGCAAACCTGCCGATGCTACTGCCTTCTGATCTGCAGAAAGCGGTCCGGGCTCTTTGCCCTGGAAGATCCAGAGATCCTGCAATGGAATGTTCTTGAAGGTATTCTGGGGAACGCCGAAATTCTTGGCCAGCAGCTCCGGTGACGTGTGAGCCAACCAGTCAGTTAGGAGCAACGTGCCGTATTCCGACTGATCGCCCTCGTCAAAGACGATCACAAACTCGCAACCGTCGGGTCCAAGCCCCTGCAGCGAATGCGGGAAGCCGGCTGGAAAATACCAAAGGTCACCTGCTTCTACATCCTGGACGTAGGCCCGCCCCTGAGCATCAAGGACCGTTACACGGCAGCGCCCATTGGTCATGATCGCCCACTCGGCGGCGCGGTGCCAGTGCATTTCCCGGATTCCACCGGGGCCGAGGCGCATGTTGACGCCGGAAACCGCATCGGAGATCGCAAAGTCCGACTTGGTCACTTGGCGCGCCCAGCCGCCATTCTGAATGCGCTTTGCAGCATTGTTGAACGATCCCCAGAACAATTGCATGTCGCCAACATCTGTTGCCGGGGGGCTTTGAAACGAGGGGAATTGCTCGCCGATCGCAGGATTCTTTGGACCGGGATCCGAAAGGCCCGCGGGATTGGCGTTGATGGCACCCTCGGCCGGCTGATCCGGATTGCCGAAACTGGCAGCATGGGCAGCGCCAGCCGCGAGTGCGGTGCCTCCCATTGCTCCAAGGGCAAGCACTGTGCGTCGTGATAGAGGCTCCATAGCTGTCACTCCTTTGACATGGATGGGTTAGGAACTATTCCGCCGGTGCCTCTGCACCGGTAACGGAGCGGCGTTTCCGACTGATGAGTTCGCTGAGTCTTTCGAGGTAGAGGAAGACGACAGGTGTCGTGTAGAGCGTCATGACCTGGCTGATCAGCAAACCACCGACGAGCGCGTATCCGAGCGGCTGGCGAAGCTCTGAACCTGTGCCGTGACCGATCATCAATGGCACGCCTGCAAGCAGTGCCGCGCAAGTGGTCATTATGATCGGACGGAAACGCAGCAGGCAGGCCTGCCGGATTGCTGCTTCCGGCGATAACCCGTCTTGACGCTGCGCTGCGATGGCGAAGTCGACAATCATGATGCCGTTCTTTTTGACGATCCCAATCAGCAGAATGACCCCGATCAGCGCTATCACGGTAAAATCAAATCCAAACAGCCACAGCATCGCCAGCGCTCCAAGACCGGCAGAAGGAAGCGTCGAAAGGATAGTCAAGGGGTGGACATAGCTCTCGTAGAGCACCCCAAGGATCAGGTAGATCACGGCGAGAGCGGCAAGCACGAGCAGTGGTTCGCTCGCCAGCGAGCTTTGATAGGCCTGCGCATTGCCTTGGAAACTGCCGATCAAGGTGGCCGGCTTGCCCATCTCTATTTCGGCTTTGGTAATCGCAGCTACCGCCTGGCTGAGTGCCACGCCCTTACTAAGGTTGAAGGACAAGGTCACCGAAGGAAATTGGCTCTGATGGTTGACCGCAAGAACTGCGGTAGGCTCGGTCGTTTGTGTGACCAGTTGATTGAGCGGTACCTCCTCGCCTGTTAGCGGCGACTTGATGTAGATGCCGTTGATTGCGAGCGGCGAATTCTGGAACTGTGGCGCCAGCTCGAGTACGACGTGGTAGCTGTTCAGATCTGTGAAGTACTGCGTGACCTGACGTTGACCGAACGCATCATAGAGCGTGTTGTCGATGGTCTGTGGCGAAATGCCATAGCGAGAGGCGCCATCCCGATCAATCTTGAGGGTTACAGTAGCGCCTCCGTTCTGCTGGTCTGTTGCCACGTCGGCAAGCTCAGGCAACGTCTTGAATTTGGCGAGCAGTTTGTCTGCCCAGTCGTCCAACTCCTCAGTGTTCCCATCCTGCAATGTGTATTGAAATTGTGTCGCCGAGCTTCTTCCACCCACATTGATATCCTGTGCCGGTTGCAGGAAGACCTGCGCACCTTCCATCTTTGCAAGCCTAGGTCGCAGACGGTTGATGATCTCGCTGGCGGATGCGTCCCGCTCGTCGAGGGGCTTAAGGGTAATGAACATTCGGCCAGTGTTCACCGTCTGGCCCGAGCCGCTTCCTACTGCCATGCCAATTGTCGCAACGCCGGGATCACTGGCGATGATGTCGCCTGCCTCGATCTGATGTCGCGACATCTCGGCGAACGAGATATCCTGGGAAGCCTCGAGGATTCCCGTTATCAGGCCGGTGTCCTGGGTCGGAAAAAACCCCTTCGGGATATTGATGAAGAGGTAGCCCGTCGCCGCCAGCGATGCGAGGAACGCGAGCATCGTCACGCGATGGTGGCGCAAGGCAATATCCAGTGTCCGGTGATAGCCGGCAAGGAGCAGGTCGAAGGCATGTTCGAACGCCATATATAGCGCGCCATGGCTGGACGCGCTCTCATCCCTGAGAAACCTTGCTCCCATCATCGGCGTGATGGTCAGTGAAACAAGTGCGGAAATGCCGATCGTCAATGTCACCGTAATGGCGAACTCACGAAACAGCTCTCCGACGATGCCGCCCATTAGCAGCAGCGGTATGAAGACGGCAACGAGCGAGATACTGATCGAAATGATGGTGAAGCCGATTTCGCTCGCACCGTCGATTGCAGCCTGCGTCGGCGACTTCCCCATCTCCATATGGCGGTGAATGTTCTCGACCATGACGATTGCGTCATCGACGACGAAGCCGGTGGCAATGCTCAGTCCCAACAGCGACAGATTATCGAGGCTGAATCCGGCGACATACATCAGCGCCAGTGTCGCCAGCAGGGCTAATGGGAGTGTGACGCTCGGGATGACGGTCGCCCAAAGATTGCGCAAAAACAGAAAGATCACCATCACGACCAACACAACGGTAATCATCAGAGTCTTTTCGACGTCGAGTACCGAGGCGCGGATTGTGACTGTTCGATCGCTCAAGATCGAAAGGTGGATCGCAGCAGGCGCGATCGCTTGTATCTGTGGCAGTGTCGCCTTGATCTGCTCGACTGTGTTGATGACGTTTGCACCGGGCAGCTTGAAGATCGGAAGCAGGATTGCGTGCTTGCCGTTAGCCCAGGCCGCAAGCTGCGTGTTCTCCGGACCGTCGATCGCCTGACCAACGTCGCTGATGCGCACCGGCGCGCCGTTGCGATATGCAATGATCGCATCATTCCATGGGGCCGCGTCTAATAGCTGATCATTGTCGTAGATCGTGAAGGTCCGCTCTGCCCCTTGAACACTTCCCTTGGGCGCGTCCGTCGTGATGCCTGTGACCGCCGTCCTGACGTCTTCGAGCGAAAGTCCTATATCTGCGATCTTTCGCGGGTCGACCTGAATCCGCACGGAGGGTTTCTGTTGACCGAAGACCAAGACCTGAGAGACACCGTTGATCTGGCTGATGTGCTGCGCAAGAACGCTCTCGGCATAGTCATCGACCTGTGTAAGCGGTAAAGTGTCCGACGTCAGCGCCAGCACCATGATGGGGGGATCGGCAGGGTTGACCTTTCGATAGGTAGGTGGCGAAGGCAGTCCCGTCGGAAGCTGTCCGCCTGCAGCGTTGATCGCGGTTTGCACATCCTGCGCGGCGCTGTCGATGTTACGCGAAAGGTCGAACTGAAGGGTGATGGAGCTGCTGCCGAGAGTACTCGTGGACGTCATTTGCGTGACGCCTGGGATCTGACCGAATTGCCGCTCAAGGGGCTGCGTTACGGACGACGCCATCGTCTTTGGATCTGCACCCGGCAGCTGCGTCGATACCTGGATGGTCGGAAAATCGACTTGCGGCAGAGGGGCAACGGGCAGAAGCGGGTAGGCGACAACCCCGATCACAAGAAGTGCAGCCATAAGCAATGAAGTTGCGATCGGCCGGTGAATGAACCACGTGGAGATAGACATCGTGCTACTCCCCGGATGTCGCAGTGGGTGAAGCCGGCTGCACGGACACACGCGTTCCCGCATCAAGGCGGTACTGACCCGCGGTCACAACCTGCTCGTTGCCGGTCAGGCCATTTGTTATGACGGCGCGCCCGTTTTCGATCGGTCCAACAGTCACCTTGCAGACCGTCGCGTTGCCTTTGGCGTCGATCGTATAGACGAAGAAGCCGTTGGCGCCCCGCTGCAGCGCTGACGACGGGATCGTGACAGCCTGATGCAGTGTCTTCTGTGTCACCCTCAGCAGCACCAGTTGCCCGGGCCAAAGGGCATCGTCCTGATTTTGGAACGTCGACTTGATCCGTACCGTGCCGCTGTTCTGATCAATGACATTGTTGATAACGGAAAGAACACCGGTTGCCAGCGAACGGGATTGATCCATCGAAAGTGCGGCAACCTCAACAGGACCGGATTTCATTGCGTCGCGGACAGCTCCGAGATCGTCCTCCCGAAGCGTGGACACGACAGTGATTGGCTGGATTTGCGTGATGGTAACGATAGGTGTCGTATCGGTCGTATGGACCTGATTTCCTGCATCGATTAGCCTGATTCCTGCGCGACCATCGATCGGTGACATGATCTCAGTGTAGGACAAAGAAACGTCGGCGGCCTCCTTGGCGGCCTGGTCTTGAGCCAATTGAGCAACAAGACTGGCTACCTGGCTCTGCTGCTGTTCCACTGTCTCCTGGGTTGTGATCTGCTGCTGGGCCAGCTTCTGGTCCTTCGAAAGCAAATACTGCGCATTCGCAAGATCGGCCTGGTCCTGTTTAATTTTAGCAGCTGCCTGATCTGAAGCGGCCTGATAGGGACGAGGATCGATGACGGCGAGAAGGTCTCCCTTCTTCACCGGGGCGCCTTCCTTGAAAAGGACGCTCTGGAGTTCACCGTCGACGCGGGTCGTAATGTTCACGGTGAAGTTTGCCTGCACCGTACCGATTCCATCGAGATAGACCGGTACGTCTTCCAAAGTCGGCTTTGTGACCTGTACCGGTACTGTCTGGACGTCAGGCGCCGGTGCTGCCGCAGTCGGCTCGGTTCCGGCAACCCAAAACAGTGCTGCCGATACACACGCGGCCGCCAGCGTGATGATAGCGAATTGCGTCAGCGACCAACCATGCTTGCGAGGGGTCGGAATGGTGCGAATTGTTGTCATTGCCAGGCTCCGGACAATCCAGGGGCTGTGTCAGCGGTGACGGGAATCGTGGATGCGGACAGGCACATACCGCGGCTTGGCCCACAGCCAGTTGGAATGTTGGGCGCTCACCTCGATGGCGTCTTTGAATAGGAACGAGAGGAACTTGACGATGGCGTACAGCACGTGAGCCGGGACAGTCGGTCTGATTTTGAAGCGGAGCATAATGCCCTCCTGTCAAGTTGGTCATGACGAGAGGGTAGGGCCGAAGCGGCATCGACGCACCTATACGCAGGTCTAATCAGCTTCGCGAAAGGTATGAGTTTCCTGGCTTGTGACCCAATTCCTGAGGACACGTTCAACCATTTGCCAGGAGGTAATGACAACCGGAAAGGTTTGGATTGTGGTCTGGACGTCCGACAACGGTGCTTGTTGGCCATCGCCTGAACGCGGTTGATGTCACCTGACGGAAGACCGTGCACCGATGACCATTCGACCCGCTCAGAGGGGGCGATTGGTTTATGAGAATGCTCGGGAGGCTAGTTGTCGGAGAAGGAGTTGTCGATCGATCTGCGCAACGACTCCAGCCGCTTGTCGAAGGTGGCAACGTCGGTCGGCTGAACAGGTTCGCAGCGTCGAAGCTCGCACCGAAACGTGTATGATCGGCGCGACAGGTGATTAAGGAGGCTGACGCTCAGCGACAGCTTTCCGTCGGTCTCAGACAGGTGGGTGTTCGTGAATGAAAACATCATCTTGTCTCCTTGTGCTGGTCTGCCCG
This sequence comes from Rhizobium cauense, assembly GCF_019511525.1. Taxonomy (GTDB): domain Bacteria; phylum Pseudomonadota; class Alphaproteobacteria; order Rhizobiales; family Rhizobiaceae; genus Rhizobium; species Rhizobium cauense. Next base: position 11,380 of record NZ_JAEUAT010000004.1, read on the forward strand.
GGACAAGCCCGAAACAGGCGACGTGAAGCCACGTGCCCAGACGGCCTGTCTGGGCAGTTATCTGCAAACACCGGCGTGGTGATGCACTCCTCAGCGCCAGTCTCAAGGGACCGCCGTTACCGCGTGTTGAAACTTCGGGCGTAACCCTTGCGTTTTAACGGGGCTTTTGGTCTCAGGCCGCGAGCGCGGACTCCAGGCAACCGATCAGCTTTTCGATATCGACCGGCTTTCCCAGAAACGCGAACGCGCCACCGTTCATTGCCGTGTTGCGCGTCCGCTCATCCTTGTACGAGGTGACAAAGATCATCGGGGGACGCTCGGAGTGCTTGTTCAACTCGGCCTGCAGTTCAATCCCGCTCAGGCCGGGCATCTTGACGTCGACGAGCATGCAATCGATTGCAGATCGCGGCTCGAATGCTAGGAATTCTTCCGCCGAGGCGAACAAACGGCACTCGTAACCGAAGGACTTGACGAGATCATCCATAGCTTCACGGATGGCCTGATCGTCATCGACAACGGCTATGGTAGGTACTGGGGGCAATGAACCGACCTTTTCTTGCTTTTTGGTAGTTCCAGTTATGCGCTCGTGCCCGATTCAAAGATACCATACTAAGATACAGGTGGTCGTACCTCTTCGCCCAGCATTTCGGTCTTCCTCACCAGTTCGGCAACCGAACGGACGTCCATTTTCCGCATTACGTTGCCTCGGTGCAATTTTACGGTGACTTCGCTGATGCCGAGCGCATAGGCGATCTGCTTGTTCATCAATCCCTTGACGACGGCTTGCATGACTTCGCGCTCGCGCGGGGTTAGGCTTTCCGCGAGGGAGGCAACCGCTTCGCTTTGAGCATTTTGGCGCCGGCGGGCGGAATCGCGTTCCATCGCCGTCGCAACTGCGTCAAGAATGTCCTGATCCTTGAATGGTTTGGTCAGAAAGTCGACGGCACCAGCCTTCATTGCCTTCACGCTCATTGGAATGTCGCCAAAGCCGGTCATGAAGATGATAGGCATCTTGTTGCCAATACGCTCCAACTGTGTCTGGAAATCCAGGCCGCTAACGCCAGGCAAGCGGACGTCGAGGAGAATGCAGCCTGGACGGTTGAAGTTCGCCATCTCCAGGAAATTCGCTGCGCTTTCGAATGCCTCTGCATCGAATTTCATCGATCGGAAAAGGTCCGTCAGAGCCTCGCGCATCGACTGGTCATCATCGACAATGAAAATGACAGGTCCAAGCGGTTCGTTTCGGCGCTCGCGTTTATCAGGCATGTTCCATCTCCGGCTTGATCAGCAGGTACATTTCAAAGATCGCCCCACCTTCACGATGATTGCTTCCCTCCAATCTGCCGCCGCGTGCTTCCAGAGTGCTGCGGCAGATAGAAAGCCCCATGCCCATGCCGGTCGCCTTCGTCGTAAAGAAAGGCGAAAACAGTTTGTCTTTCACACCTTCGGCGATTCCAGGGCCGGTGTCACGAACTGCGATGCGGACATGCTCGATGTCAGGCCGCTCTGCTGCAATCTTGATGGTTCGCTTGGGGCTCTTGTTCTCGTCCATCGCCTGAATAGCGTTCGTGATCAGGTTGATGAGGACCTGCTGCAACTCGATCTTGACCGCTGCGACCGCTGGCAGCTGAGGGGAGCGATCAACGAGTACGGTTGTTCCGCTCCGCTGCAGTTCATGCTCCATCAGCGCCATCGTCTCGTCGATGAGGCTTTCCAGGCTGATGGTCTCAAGCGTGTTGCTTGAAGGGGACAGGAGATTGCGCGTGTTCTGAATGATCTCGCTTGCACGCTGACTATCGCGGATCATGCGCTCGGCGGAACGGCGCACTGCAGCAAGATCCGGCGGGTCACGGTCGAGCCATCTCAGCAGGGTCTGCGAGTTGACGACGATAGCACCAAGCGGCTGGTTGAGCTCATGGGCAAGCGATGCCGACATCGCACCGACCGTTGCGGCCTTCGATGCCTTTGTCAGTTCGGCTTGTGCTTCGGCAAGCGCCTTTAAAGCCATTTCGCGCTGGGTTACGTCGACCATGCTCACGACCACGCGATTGAAAGCGGCCGGATCTTCCGGGAAGCTGATGCTAAGCAGTACGAGCTTGTTTTCACCAGCCTCGGTCCTGACCTCGACCTTGTCTTCAAATATCCTGTCGCCATCCAAGAGAGCCTGCAAGACATCAACAAAACTTGCCTTGCCGGGGACGATCGAGCGCCTGAGTGCGTCGGGTGTCGAAGACTGTGTCCCCATCAACTCGCGCGCAGCTTCATTTGCAGCCACGACGTCGATCAGGCCGACGCAGTGATCGACGAAGGCTGGATTGGCATGTGCGTGCGCCCGGATGTCAGTCACCCCCTGCGCCTTGATATTCATCAAATAGTTGCGCAGCCTGGAATAATCACGTTCCCAGAGTGCCACGCGGGTTCGATCGAAGATCGAGCGGTACCTGGCCTCGCTCTCCTTCAGGGCGGAGTTGATGGCAAGCGTCGTAAGGCGCGCTGTTTCTGTCTTCAAAAGCAGGATGGTAGTGACGAACAACGCTGCAAGGGAGACGATCAGGCGGATTGTTGATTGCAGGTCGGCGTCGTCGCTATGCGTCATGGCATAGGAGAGCAGGGTGAGGCCGGCGCAGACGGCTGCTGTGATCAGGAGCCCTAGCCGCGTTGTTGCCTGGGCTGCGATAATCATGACAACGACATAGAGAACCGCGATGGCACCCTCGATGTCGGTATAGGTATCCACATAGAAGACGGCTGCTGCGAGCGCAATGGCGATCAGGCCGAAGGCCACGCTGTGACCCCACTCCGTATCGTGAGGCCGAATTAAAGTTGTCGCTATAGACATTGTTCCCCCAGTCTATTTGGTCGCGAGCATACCCTGTTTCGGGACGGGTCTAACCTATACATAGGTGTGGTCTGCCATATCGATGCAACTGTATCCTGGGCGCTCTTTTGCCGCTGGCAATTGCACTGCGGTTTCAAGGATCGTGCCCACACCGCTGCGAGCCGGTCAAGCCGCCTTCTCCTCTACGGTCTTTCGTGCCCCGCGTTGAAAATCGGGATGCAATGGGCCAAATGGCATGGCTCCCATGAATGCGACCAGCAGCAGGCCGGCAATTGCAAACCAAAACGACAACACGAAACCATCCGCATAGGCGAGGACGTAGGCTTGTGTGCGGACCTCGGTCGCGATTGCCGATAGGGCTTCCAGGCCTCCTCGAGCAGAGGTGCCAAACAGTGTTTCCAGCTTGCTGATCGTACCATGGAGATCGCGCGACGAGGCCGCAATCGGACCGCCTAGGATGTTGGAGTGAAATTGCTCGCGTTGCCGCAGCCATGTGTTCAGTATGCTGACAGCCAGTTCGGCACTCCCGAGCCGTATGACCTGGATGTAGGCGGAAGCAGCCGTTGAACGCTTCGGATCGGTGTTGGCAAGCAGATAGACGACCGTCGAAAAGAACGTGAATGACTGGCCGGCGGTAAACAGGAGAACGACGGGGAGAAAGTTCCACGGTGACCATTCAATCGTCAACCTTGAGCCCAGAAGGGCTCCGATTGCCATCGCCACGAGACCGAGGAGGATGCCCACCCTGGAATCCACCCGGCGCTGCAAGTGCACAGCCAGAGTGATGAAGGCGAAAACGGGAATAACTGCTCCCACAACGTAGAGTTCTGCGATCGAGATTGGCCTCAGCCCGACAACGTTCTGAAGAAAGGACGGGATGACGATCGATCCGCCCGAGCTCGAAAATGTGAAGGCAACGATGATGGCATAGCCGATTCCAATGTTACGCGACAGGATGACGCTGGCGTGAGCCCACGGAGACTTCACCAGGTTCTCATTGATGAAGAATCCGATGGCAAGGATGGCACCACCGATAAAAAGCGATGTGACGATGCCCGACTGAAACCAATTGAGCCGGTTTCCCTGGTCAAGCGCGACGTAGAGCATCGTCATTGAGGAACCAAGAAGCAGCATTCCGCCCCAATCGGCCGTTGCAAGCAGACTGACATTGATCTCTTCCTTCGGGGCCGCAATGATGAGCAACAGCGCGATGAGCGGCGCTACGATCACGTCCTGCCAGTACATCCATTGCCAGCCAAGGTAATCGCCATACACGCCGACGAGAACGAAGCCGAGATTTTGCGAAAGAGGAAGCCGAAGCGCGTAGATCGCTATTCCGACCAGCCAGTACTTCATGTCGAGATTGCGGAAGATCACCATGATGGTGGCGGGAATGAAGAAGCCCAGCAAGAGCGCTCGTACGGCATGAAGCGCAAACAGTGCCGAACCGTCATGCACCAAGGGGATCGAAAACGAGATGCAGGCGTAGATGAGAGTTGAAGGGATCATCACCCGGCGCACGCCAAATACCGTGGCGAGCCATGCCACCGCCGATGAGATGAGGATTTGCGGTGCGTTGGCAATGGTGCTCAGCCAGGACGCCTCGTCGACCCCCAATGAGTAGGCGCCTCGAAGGTCTGGAAGGCCGACGGTAAACACCCTCGTGTCGAAACCAACCACGAAGGACGCGAGCAAAAGGGCAGCGACAATGAGATGTGGGCGGCTGGCAGTGGTGCCGCTTGTCACCGGACCGAAGGCGCTCGGCGCGAGGCTCATGGCTTCGTCTCTACCGCTGTATCGACGTCAACGATCGCCGACATCCCGGGCCTGAGCCTATCGATCAACGGCTGGCCCGGGTCGAGGTCAATCCTGACCGGAATGCGCTGTACAACCTTGGTGTAGTTACCGGTCGCGTTGTCGGGCGGAAGGAGTGCGAAGATGGAACCACTTGCTGGCGACAGCCTGGAAACCTTGCCGCTGAGCGTCTGGCCAGGAAATGTGTCTATCGAAATCCTTGCCGAGCGTCCGGGCGTCATATGAGCCAGCTGTGTTTCCTTGAAGTTTGCCGTGACATAGACGTTCGGAAGCGGGACTTCCGAATTGACGCTGGTGCCCGCTGCAACGAAATCGCCTTCGTGGACTAGTTTGCGCCCAAGGATGCCGTCAAAGGGCGCATATATGCTCGTATAGCCTTGATGAATGAGCGCGGTGTCGAGATTCCCCTGTGCGGCGCCAACCTGAGCGTGCAGCAGGGGTTCTTGTCCATCAAGTACCTTGAGCTGGGCCTTTTGCTGATCGATCGCAGCCGCGGTGGATTTCACGGCGGCCTGGGCCTGTAGATAAGCCGCTTGTGCCTGTTGCAGTTGTTGCTGCGACGTGGCATCCCCTAGACTGGTCTGCCGGTGGAACTCAAGTTCTGTCTGCGTCTGGGCGGCGAGCGCCGACGCGTTTTGCGCTTCGGCGGCCTCAATGACTGCCTTCTGCAATTCGATCTGGTTGGCAAGGTTTGCAAGTGAGGCATTGGCGGACGAAAGGTTTGCCCTTGCGACCTCGACGGCGGCATCAAATTCGCGGGGATCGATCTGCGCGAGCAACTGGCCCTTCATTACCCGCTGATAGTCGCCAACGGGCACGCTCTTTATCGTGCCGCTCACTTGCGAGCTGAGTGTGGAAACATCGGCATTGACGACGGCGTCATCGGTCGATTGCCTGGCTGCGCCCGCCACCCATTGGTTCCAGTCGGCCATGACGAGGGCAACGCTACCACCGACGACGGTTACCGCAAGAAGGGGAATGGCGAGGCGCTTCATTGTCGCGGTGGTCGTCGAGGGTTGTGGGTTCGCACTGGGGGCCTCTTCAACTGGTGCTCGACTGGACGGCGGCGACGGGCTGAGACTTGTAAGAGCGAGTTGGTCGGCCATGGCGGGTTCACTTCCTGTTTCGGTCGGCTGGGACCTTCGCACGGGCAGTTACCGCTGGCGGCACGAACGAAACGTGCCCGCTGCTATGAAACTGTAACCAATAGCCGAGCGCCATGAACACGGAACCCCCGATCAGGTTGCCAAGCGTAACCCAGACCAGATTATGGATCGCGCCAGTGAGGGTGATGTTTGCGGGATGCTCGCCAAGCAGAGCCATCGAGAACGTGAACATGTTGGCGACCGAATGCTCGTATCCAGCTGCCACAAAAATTGTGATCGGCCAGAAGATCAACATGATCTTGGCTGCAGCGTTATCTGTGCGCCCTGCCATCCAGATTGCCAGGCACACCAGCCAGTTGCAAAGGATACCGCGCGCGAAGAGTTCGACAGAGCCTGCTGACATCTTTGCCGAAACCGCCGAAAAGAACGCCTGGCTTCCATCGCCCAAAAGAACGCCACCACCTGCCATATGGAAAAGGGCGGCAAGCATCACGGCACCGATCAGGTTTCCGATCCACGCGCTGGCCCAGACAAGCATCACGTCGGAGGGGCGCGCACGTCCTGTCAGAACGGCGAGCGGCATATACATCGCGGTGCCGGTAAAAAGCTCCGATCCCGCGAACACAACGATTGTCAGGGCCGAGGAAAACACCACGCCCATGACGAGATGAGCCCAGGCGGGGTCGGCATGCGCGCCGGCGGTGAACATGAGGATATCGCCGAAGCCGATATAGGCGCCTGCCATGGCGGCTCCAATCAGGAAAGCGAAGAACTGCGTACGGACAATGAGCGCCTTGTGCTCGCCCGCCTCGGCAAAATTCGTGATGGAATCCTGATACATTGTGAGTTCCTCGCATCTTGCTCGGAGCGAACCGAGTGCCTCGATTGTTGCTTGGGGGAGGCTAGCCCCAGACGCTGGAGCGTTGAATTATACGTAGGTGTAGGTGCACTGGGAGGAACGTGTAGCGCGATGCAAGATATGCGGGCAAACCCTACTGGGCTCGCCCGCATCGATGACACGCAAAGCATGTACTTAACGGGTACTGGTTTAGCCGTTGCTGGCCGCGACCATGACGGGCACGCCCTTGTAAGAGGGGGTGCCCGAGAGACGGTCAAAATGGCGCAGGGACATCACAGCATTCAATTCAGGATAGTACCCAGCTGCCGAGCCTTTCGGGATGTTGTATTCAACCGCCGTAAAGCCCTGGACGACGTGTGTTCCCTCCTTGGCGCCGACGAGACCGCGAACGTCGATGCGATCGCCGTCCTTCAGGCCAAGGCGATTAAGATCGTCCTTGTTCAAAAAGATCACGTCACGCCTGCCAAAGACGCCGCGATAACGGTCGTCCAGGCCGTAGACCGTGGTGTTGTACTGATCGTGGCTTCTGATCGTCGTGAGAACCAGCGCGTCCGGGTTTTTGATCAGTGGATCCTCGTCGAGGCCGGCCGCGACAAGGAAGTTTGCCTTGCCGCTTTCGGTGTTCCATCGGCGAAATGAGGCGGCGACATCGAGGCGGAAGCCTCCGCGCACCCGCACTCGCCTGTTAAAGTCATGGAAGTCAGGGAAAACCACTTCGATCTTCTCCCGGATCCTGTCATAGTCGGCAATCAACCCGTCCCAGTCGATGCCGTAACGATCGCCGAGTGTCGCTTTGGCGATGTTGGCGATAATGGCGGGTTCTGACTTCAAGGCCGCACTGGGTGGCGTCAGGAAGCCGCGTGAGGCATGCACCATGGACATGGAGTCCTCGACAGTCACCGCTTGTGGGCCGGAGGCCTGCGTATCGAGATCGGTCCGTCCAAGGCAGGGCAGGACGAGGGAGGTCTTTGCCGTCAGGAGGTGGGAGCGATTGAGCTTGGTGGCAATATGAACTGCAAGATCGAGCTTGCGCATGCCTTTCCAGGTGACTTCCGGGTCGGACATTGCGACGGCGAGGTTGCCTCCGAGGCAAATCAGCGCCTTCGATTCACCGGCGATGATCGCTTCCACTGACTCGATCGCATTGTGACCCTTTTCCCCGGACGGACGAAAGCCGAATGCCCGCTCCATTCCGTCGAGCAATGCCTTGTTTGGAATTTCGGTGATTCCAACGGTGCGATCGCCCTGGACGTTGGAATGGCCGCGGATCGGTGCAATCCCGGCGCCCTGACGCCCGATGTTGCCACGCAGCATCAGCAGATTGGCAATTTGCTGGACGTTGCCTGTTCCATTGGCGTGCTGGGTTATGCCCATGCCATAGCAAATAATCACATTCTTGGCGTTAATGTAGACGTCGGCCGCGCTCTCGATTGCACTTCGTGCAAGGCCGCTGACGGCAACGATCTGATCCCAACTGGTCGCTTCCACGTCCGCGCGAACCGCTTCAACGCTGAGCGTGTGCTCGTCGATGAACGGGCGGTCGAGGACGCCTGGGCCGCCGGCAGCGATGTCGGTGGCATCTCGCTCAAACACGGCCTTCATCATGCCCTTCAGCGCAGCGAGGTCGCCGCCCGTTCGCAATTGGTGATAGGCTGAGGCAATCGGCGTCGAGGAAAGAGTGACCATCTCAACGGGATCTTGAGGTGCAGCGAAGCGCTCCAGCGCACGCTCCTTAAGAGGGTTGAAGACGACGATCGGCACACCGCGGCGCGACGCATTGTGCAATGTCGTCATCATTCGCGGATGGTTGGTGCCAGGATTGTGACCGAAGCTGAAGATAGCGTCGGCGTAGTCGAAATCCTCGAGCGTTACGGTTCCCTTGCCGACCCCGATCGACATTGGAAGCCCGACGCTCGTTGCCTCATGGCACATGTTGGAACAGTCGGGAAAGTTGTTGGTGCCAAAGGCGCGAACGAAGAGTTGGTAGAGAAAGGCCGCTTCGTTCGAGGCGCGGCCGGATGTGTAAAATTCCGCCTTGTTCGGGTCATCGAGCTTGTTCAATTCGATGGCGATCAGCTTGAACGCTTCGTCCCATTCGATCGGCTCGTAGCGATCGGTCTGGCCGTTGTAGTGCAGCGGCATTGTCAACCGCCCTGCATCTTCCAGCTGATGGTCAGACCACTTCCACAGCTCGGAGACCGTATTGTTCTCAAAGAGCTCCGGTCCTGACCGCTTGGCTGTGGATTCCCAGGTTATTGCCTTCGCGCCGTTTTCGCAGAATTCGAATGACGAGGTGTGCTTGGGGTCCGGCCAGGCGCAGCCGGGGCAATCGAAGCCCTCCGGCTGGTTGGCCTTCAGCAGAGTCAACGTGCCCTGTGCCACCACCTGTTGATGCGCAAGTGTCTTGGCAACCGCCTTGAGCGCGCCCCATCCACCTGCTGGCTGATCGTATTGCTCGATACCTTCTGGACGCTGATCCTTCATGTCGAAGCTCCTTCGTGCTGTTCCGCAGTTGAGTGGCACAATCATTTGTCAGGCTAGCAACGCTGGTGGACGCTGCCCATTATACAGAGGCATAGGGTGTTACCGATCGCTCGCCCGGTATGCGCACATGCGAATAGCGCATGCCCCGGCCATTTAGTGCGTGATATCGCTCTGGGGACTGCGGTTTGATGAACAGGGCGATGATCTGGGGGTGGCGCCGGCGCAAGTCGTCTTCAATATTGGCAATTGCCTGCTCTACACCGGCCTTGGACAGCTCGTCCTCGAACCAAACGCTCATCGCCACCATCAGTTGCTCTGGAGCCAGGTGAGCGCTGATCATGCCGTTTACACATTTGACCGTCGGGTTTTTCCTAGTGTCCTCGATGATCGCGGTAACGACGGAAGGATCGGCCGGAACGCCGATCAGCAACGACTTGCTTTGGGCCGCAAGCTTAAACGCTGTGATCGCCAGGATGGCGGCGATCACCAGTGAAGCCAAGCCATCGAAGCGCGGATCACCCGTTATGCTCGAGGCAAGAATCCCGCCTCCCGTTGCCCCAATGCCGACCAGTGAGGCAACGCCGCCAAACAGGATCGTGGACGCAGTCGGATCTCTTCGCCGTTGTAGGAACCGGAGCAGGCTGTCCTTGCCGCGGCCGGCGCCGGTACGGCGGATCGTGGCCCAGAGAGCTGCACCATCTATGACCGCAGAGGAGGCAAGCACGATGTAGCTGACCGCCTCGTTGTCGATAGGTTTCGGTCGGGCGAGCTGGTGAAGTCCTGCGAGCAGAGCAACGCCGGCGCCGAGCGCAAAGATCAAAACGGCAACGACGAAGTTCCAGAAGTAGAGTTCGCGGCCGTAGCCAAGCTGATGCTCAGGATTGGCCCTCCTTCCCGAGGCAAGCAGGCCATAGAGGAGGATAACCTCGGTTCCGGCATCCACTAGGGAATGAACACCCTCGCTCGACATGGCGGTGCTGCCCGAGATGTTAGCGGCAACGAATTTGATTGCGGCGATTGTCAGGTCGGCGATGAGGCTGAGGACGACGATCCCGAGACTCGCGTGGCTTGTGCTTGAGGCTCCGGATAGATTGGAGATATTGCCATGCATGTCATGCCCTCATACGAGCTAGGTGCCATTTTCTCCTTGGGTTTCAAGGATGTCTTGCAAAGAGCGCAACGATGCGCACCTGAGCTGTGCGAATCGTCCGACGAGGGCATCGGTTCGAACCATTTGCCCTTGTCATCTTTTGAAATTCCGAGCGGTTCTCAAAAAAAGGCCGTCTCCGGGCGGATGGAGACGGCCTTTGCGGACCTTGGGAGGATCCGTAGGCTCGGGCGGAGGGGAGGACGCCGGAGCCCGATAGCGGCAAGTGCGCTACCCGCCTCATTGAGGGGTTGAGGCGATGAATGAACACTAATCCTGTCCCATCGACTGCGTAACTACACTTAGGTATGGCCTGGCCTACACCAGCGGGCGATTTCGGCGTGCGCGTCACCTTCTCTATTCTCTGCCGCGATAAAGGCCGCGTACCGTGCCGGCCTGCAGTCGGTCCACCAGAAAGGAAAGTCACTATGGTTACCCGCTCAGCCGCCAGCGCCCGCAGCCTTCCGCTCGCAACGCCAACCGATCTTGGGCCCAATGCGACACAGGACATTGCAGCAGCCCTCACGGCGTTGCTGGCAGACGTGTTCGCCCTCTATCTGAAAACGAAGAATTTCCACTGGCATGTTTCGGGGCCACACTTTCGCGACTACCACCTCATGCTTGACGAGCAGGGCGCGCAGATATTTGCAATGACGGACGACATCGCCGAACGCGCACGCAAGATCGGTGGAACGACACTGCGCTCGATCGGACATATTGCGCGCCTGCAGCGGCTACTCGACAATGATGCGGATTTTGTTACGCCGGAAGACATGCTGGCAGAGCTTCGCGATGACAACAAGCAACTCGTCTCCGTCCTTCGACAGCTACATGAGCTGACCTCGTCCCACGACGATCATGCGACAACGAGCCTCATCGAAAACTGGATCGACGAAACCGAACGGCGTCTGTGGTTCCTCTTCGAGACCACTCGCCGATCCCTCTGATCGCTTTCATGGGGGAGGTTTCTCCGATTGTGTGTCGCGATACGGGGCGTCGTTCTCGACGGCCATGCCGCTATCCAGACCGGGTAGGCATGCACCTGAAGGCGCTCATGTCCTGACCCAATCGACAAGTGACGTTCCTTCCCCAAAAGACGCAAGCCATCTCATCGCTCTAATCGAGGCAAGGCAATGGACGCTCCTCCCAATTTGAGCCTGCCGGTAGTACGGCCCTCTTTTTCTGGTGAGGGTCTTAATGCAACTCTCGATCCGAGCTTGGAAAATCAGGAGGCGATCCGTGCGATTTCTGGCGCAATGCTGCTTTTGGCGTGGCGCGCATCGAGCCTTGGAAGAGCTGATTTGCATGGGGTTCTAACGAAGATATCTCGAGAACTCGATGCAAATGCCGAAGAGATCGGCGCTTCAAATCGCTTTGCTGAAATCCTGATTGATCGGGCGATGCTCAGCCTCGAACGGATCAGCCAAAGCCTGAACGAGATTGGATAGGGGGCTAGGTGCCCGCGGGTCCCTCAAACTGGGAACCACCCGGCCCGCGAGATATCGTCAAGGGGCGTATCGAAGTGCCGACACACGGCGGTCAATTTTTGGTGGATCTAATTATTGACAGATCGTTCCAGTATCCCTATATCGCTTCCATGGCTAGGACCAAGGAATTCGACAAGGATGAGGCGCTGATCGCGGCGATCGAGGTGTTTCGTGAGCACGGCTTCGAAGGCACCTCGACGGAGATGCTTGTAGGTGCGATGAAAATCGGCAGGCAGAGCCTTTATGATACCTTCGGGGACAAGTGGAAGCTCTACTGCCTGGCAGTCGAGCGCTACTCGGCCGACGAGGCCAGTGCGCACATCGCGGTGATGCGCGGCGAGGCGAATGCCCTGGATGGGATCCGCGCAATGATCTTGAGGGTGATCGAAAATGCCGGCAAGGCTTGCCTCGGCGTAAACTCCATCTGTGAATTCGGCCAGAGCCGACCGGACCTGTCCTCGTTGCGCAACGCTGCCGACCGGCGATTGAAGGCCGCCGCGTGCGAGCGAATTGGCGAGGCGCAATTGGCTGGAGATGTGGACAAAAGCCTGTCGGCCGAAGCGGTTGCCGATTTCCTGTTTGCCAACATTGCCGGTATGCGCATCGCCGTGCGCGCTGGCGCCGGCAGGGACCATCTTCAGTCACTCGGTCAGTTGGCAATTCGGGCGATTACCTGAAGACCAAAAAATTTTGCGCAATAATGGAATGATTAGTCAAGAAAAGGGAAGTGCTATGAAAGCTGTCGTTATGAACAGCATCGGCGGAGCCGATGTGTTGGAGTTTGTCGAGCGTCCGGAACCAGTTGCGGGACCTGGACACGTCGTCGTCGATATAGCCGCTGCCGGTGTGAACTTCATGGATATTGGCGTGCGGCAGGGCATGGCCTGGACGGAAATGCAGAACCCGAAAATTCTCGGTGTCGAGGGGGCCGGTCGCGTGCTTGCTGTTGGCGATGGTGTCGCTGCCTTTAAGCCCGGTGACCGCGTCGCCTGGGTCTATGCACCGGGAAGCTATGCCGAGCGTCACTCGATACCGGCAGATTCTCTTGTCAAACTTCCCGATTCCATCGACGACCGCACGGCTGCCTCCGTGATGATGCAGGGCCTTACAGCCAGTCACTTCGCGACGGACTTCTATCCGGTGCAGCCGGGTGATACGGCGCTCGTTCATGCCGCGGCCGGCGGGGTCGGATTGCTCCTGACCCAGATCATCAGGCTGCGCGGTGGTCGCGTGATCGGGCGGGTTTCGTCCGAAGACAAGGTCGTCGCTGCGAAGCGGGCCGGCGCCGAACACGTCATCGTGGACACAGAAGGACATTTTGCGGACGAGGTTCTGCGTCTTACCGATGGCACCGGCGTGCATGTCGTATACGATGGCTCCGGTCCCAGGACCTTCGAGGGGTCGCTTGCTGCGCTGCGTCGCTCAGGCACGTTTTGCTGGTACGGACCAGTCCTTGGTGGCCCGGGAGCGCTCGATATCATGAGCCTGCCGAAAAGCATCAAGATTGGCTACGCGGTCTTCTTTGATCATATCCACACGCCGCAACTCTTTCGCGAACGCACGCAACAGCTCTTTCGTTGGATCGAAGACGGATCACTACAAGTCAGCATCGGTGGAACCTATTCGCTCGCTGATGCAGCCCGCGCCCACAAAGACATGGAAAGCCGCTCGACGACCGGCAAGTTGCTCTTGATACCTTAGGGGAGGGCGTTCAACTGTTCCCGGCTCGATCAGGGACATGCGCGGAGGTTCACAGCCTGACGTCCGATGTCCTGTAGTCCGTTTGAATTGGAGCTACCGCCGCTAACCGCGCCCGAGCGCAATCAAAACATTATACATTAATTGAGTTCGTTTCTCGGCCCAGCGGCCGAGAAACGGGCAGGTCAGCCAACGAATCGTGCGCAGCCAAGCTCGCACGCGGCAGACCACCTTTGCTCTGCCAAACCGGCTAGTCCGGCGCCCGGACTGCTCTGAGGCAGGTGGCGGCGGTTGCACCTACACCAATGTATAAGTTCAGCCGGCTCATCAATCCTATACATTCACGAGCATGTAATATCGGCGAAATACCCTTCGCCTGGGTTAGTGGTGTGATTTGCAGCCATGAAGTGTCGCAACGGGCGCGCCAGACCCGAGTTCACGTGCCCTGCCAAGAGTTGAGGATCCCACCATGATAAGGATGATTGAAGACCCGGCTGAGCTCGACGGAGTCGACATCACTGGCAAGTATATATTACGGAAATTGAACTACCATTGGTTTGCCTACGGCAAAGCCGGTATCGTGACCGCATGCAAAGGAAGCATATTGCAGATTGACCGCGAGGAGACTGTATATAGCGAGCGATGGGGTCGGCGTGCATACGTCGGTACTGGCAAGCGCTATCCAGGAGGGACCTGCCCTATCTCGGCGGTCGCATGTATTTGCGACACACCCGATGATGTCAATGCGGTCATTCAGCTGGACGTGGACGCGCAGGCCGAATTCTATGAGTTGATCGCAAGGACCGAGGCAAAGATACTGGCGCTCGCCTCCTCGTCAAGGAACGATTATTTCTCGGTGGCTGCCGAATAGGCCTGCAGTCGATTGCCTTTTTCTGTTGCATTTTGACTAGGATTGAGCGCGCCCCGAGCATTTTTGCTGGCAAGAGGATGCTCACTTATCAGTAAGGCCGTGGAGCCGGGATGAGCAGGTTCGCGATTGCTGCCCGTGGCGTCAGGGCACTGAGACAACCCTATGCTTGGCCGGGCCAACCGTCCGAGAGTTCCTCGAGAATGGGACACTCCGGTCTATCATTTCCGTGGCACGCATGGACAAGGTGTTCAAGCGTGCGACGAAGCCCCGTGAGCTCCCGGATCTTGCGGTCGATCTCCGCCAGCTTTGCCTGGGTTAATTCTCGCACGTCAGCGCTCGCCCGCCCCTTGTCTTCGTAAAGTGCCAGTAACTGACGGCATTCCTCTACGGAAAAGCCTAGCCCGCGTGACCGCTGCAAAAAGCGCAGTTTGTGAACGTCAGTCTGCGCATAGTCGCGGTAGCCGTTTCCGCCCCGGGTGGGGCGGATAAGACCGATATCCTCGTAGTAACGAATTGTCTTCGGCGCCAATCCGGACTGGTCCGCTGCTTGCCCGATATTCATGGCATCTCCTATAGTTTGATAAGCCGCAGCCTCAGCGCATTGCTGATGACGGAGACAGACGACAGGCTCATTGCGGCCGCCGCGATCATTGGCGACAATAACAGTCCAAAAACGGGATAGAGGACACCAGCTGCCAAAGGCACTCCGAGTGCGTTGTAGCCGAAGGCAAAGCCGAGATTCTGCCGGATGTTGCGCATTGTCTCCGTTGCAAGTCTCCTCGCCCTGACGATACCGTTCAGGTCGCCTTTGACGAGCGTCAGGCCGGCACTCTCCATCGCAACATCAGCACCTGTGCCCATGGCGATGCCCACGTCGGCTGCGGCAAGCGCTGGTGCGTCGTTGACGCCGTCACCTGCCATGGCGACTGTTGCCCCATTGGCTCGCAGCTCGTCGACCAGATCCTTCTTTCCCTCCGGCAGGATATCGGCGCGAACCTCGTCAATGCCGAGGCTCTTTGCGACGGCGCGGGCGGTGCGCTCGTTGTCCCCCGTTGCCATGATGATCTTCAGACCCTGCTCGTGCAGCGCCTTGATGGCGGCGGCGGTGGTCTGCTTGATGCGGTCGGCAACGGCAACAAAGCCGGCAAGCTCGTTGTCAATAACCACGAACATGACTGTCTTGCCGCCATCGCGCAGCGAACGAACCTGTTCCGCGACAATGACAACGTCGATGCCGAGATCTTCCATCATGGCGGCATTGCCAAGCGCTACTGTTGCGTTGTCGACGTTGCCGACGACGCCTTTGCCGGTTCTAGATTCAAAGTCGCTGACGTCGCTCATATCGACGCCGCCCTCCTGTGCACCGGAAACGATGGCCTCGGCCAGAGGGTGCTCGGATCCTCGCTCAAGGCTGGCTGCAAGCTTCAGCAGGCGCGTGTCTTCGATGCTGCCAAGCGCGACGACATCAGTAAGCCTGGGTTTTCCTTCCGTAAGCGTTCCCGTCTTGTCAACGATCAGCGTGTCCACGCGCGCAAAGCGTTCGAGTGCTTCGGCGTCCTTGATCAGAACACCCTCGTGGGCGCCCCGGCCTGTTGCGATCATGATCGACATCGGGGTCGCCAGGCCGAGTGCGCAGGGGCATGCGATGATCAGTACGGCAACTGCTGCGAGCAACGCATGCGCCATTCGGGGCTCGGGACCGACAACGGTCCAGGCAATGAAGGCAATCACGGCGGCGGCAACAACGGCAGGAACGAAGATTGCCGAAACGCGGTCGACGGCTCCCTGTATGGGTGCGCGCGATCGCTGTGCCTTTGCGACCAAGTCGACTATGCGCGCCAAAGTCGTGTCGGCACCGATTTTCTCGGCGATCATAACCAGGCTGCCGTTCTTGTTGATCGTACCGCCAGTGACGGCATCGCGCTTGTGTTTTTCAACCGGAATCGGCTCGCCCGTGATCATCGACTCGTCGACGGTCGATTGCCCATCCACGACGGCACCGTCAATCGGGATGCGCTCGCCTGGCCGAACACGAAGATGATCGCCCACCTGGATGTCATCAACGGCAATGTCGACTTCCGAACCGTCGGCATTGAGACGTCGTGCAGTCTTTGGGGCAAGATCCAGCAGTGCGCGTATGGCTGAGCCAGTTTTCTCTCTTGCCTTCAATTCCAGAACCTGGCCGACGAAGACGAGAGCGACAATCACGGCGGCCGCCTCGAAATAGACCGGAACAGCGTCCCCATGGCCCCGGAAGGTGTGCGGGAAGATATTGGGCGCGATCGCTGCAACGACACTGTAAAGATATGCTGTTCCAACGCCGAGCCCGATCAGGGTCCACATGTTCGGGCTGCGATTAACGAGCGAAGCCCAGGCACGACGGAAGAACGGCAGGGCCGCCCATAGGACAACGGGCGTGGCGAGGGCGAGCTCTATCCACGTCGCTTCCGGTTCGCCGATCCAATCGCGCAGGGGAAGGCCGACCATCGGACCCATGCTGATTGCCAATAGGGGAACGGAAAGCAGGCTGCTGACCCAAAGCCGGCGCGTAAAATCAACCAGCTCGGGGTTCGGGCCCTCGTCAGCGGGCGGAACCCCCATCGGCTCCAGCGCCATGCCACATTTTGGGCAATCGCCTGGATGATCGCTTATAACTTCGGGGTGCATAGGGCATGTGTAGAGTGTTCCCTTTGGCACCGGTTTCGACGCAGGACCGATCCCGTCGAGATAGGCGGCAGGGTTGGCTTCGAACTTTGCCTTGCAACCAGCGGAACAGAAATAGAACTTCTCGCCACTATGCTTTGCGAAATGCCGGGCGCTGGCGCGCTCGACAGTCATCCCGCAGACAGGATCCTTCGCAGTCAGGTAGTCCTGAGGCATTGCCTCGAACTTTCTCCGGCATCCGTCCGAGCAGAAGTGGTAGGTTTGCCCGTCATACTGAAGCGAGGGCTTGCCAGCTGCGGGGTCAACGGTCATCCCGCATACGGGATCGCGAACAACGGCGTCCGTGGCTGGGTGGTCGTCATTGTGGTGGTGATTGCAATTGGTATGATTGTGATGGGAATGGTCCGGACTGCTGTCCATGCGGTTCTCCTTTGCCCGATCCGGCAGTGGATAACCTTATGAACCTTCCAGCAACTGGAAGGTCAAGCGAAAAATCTCTTCAGTAGATGGGTGCGGCAAAAGGCTCGGATCGGTTTCGGGTTCAGCGGCAAAAAGCGGTCCTTTCGATGAAGGATTACTCGACGAAAACGCCCACGCTCGCCGCCCTCCCCATGGCGTCGATCACCGTGAGCTTCGAGTAGCCGCCACCATCCGGAATCCACTGGTTGGTGCGACGTCTGGTTATATCAGGCAGCGGTTTGCCATTGGCAAGCCAGCGGAATGGCGCACGCCCTCCCTGCAGCTTCAGCATCAAGGGTGAGAGTACGCCCCTCTTCGCACCAAGGTCTACACGCGCACCCTCGGGAGGGTAGACGATCTGTGGTGCCGGCTCGCGACCCGACGTTGCCAGCAGACCGCTTTGGGTGATGGCGAAACGACGCTGGCTGATCGGCAATTGCGCCTGTGCGATCCGCATTGCTCCCGATGGCGCACGGGGCAGGGGCGTGGTGGCGATCCCCGATTTTGCGAAGCCTTCGAACAGGATGGGGGCAGCCGTTCCGTAACCCGTCAATCCTGGCACCGCTCCATTGTCCGGACGGCCGACCCAAACGCCGAGAACGTGGCGTCCGTCGTAGCCGACGGACCAGGCATCGCGATAGCCGTAGCTCGTGCCGGTCTTGTAGGCGATCCCTCGTTTCGGAGCGCCGGGCGGCTGAATGACGCCGGACAGAATGTCGGCGACATTCCAAACGGCCACCGGGTTCAAAAGGGTCTCTCCGTCGAGCTTGCCCGGGTGTTCATTGACGCCGTCGCCGATGCGGGCTGGTTGGCCGCGATTTGCAAGCGCGGTATAGAGTTGCACCAGGTCCTTCAGGGTGATGCCAAGCCCTCCGAGCCCAATGGCGAGTCCCGGCGTTTCATTTGGAGGCAACTGTGGGCGCACTTCGGCGCGGCGAAAGCGGATCAACAGCTTTGCCGGGTTGACGGCATCCAACAACCTCACGGCCGGAACGTTCAAGGACAGTTGCAAGGCTTCACGTACGGTGACGTCGCCCTGATAGGTCATGTCGAAATTTCGCGGGCGATAACCGAAGAAATCGGCCGGGCGATCCTCGATGATCGTCTCCTGGCTGACCAGGCCTTCTTCAAAGGCAAGCCCGTAGATGAAGGGCTTCAGTGTGGAGCCGGGCGAACGGCTGGCCCGGGTCATGTCGATCCAGCCCGAGCGGCTGGCGTCGAAATAATCGGCCGAACCGACCTCACCGATGATATCACCCGTTTGTGCGTCTGCCATGACCATCGCGATCGATAACTTCGGCCCAATCTTGAAAGCGGCAGCACGGGCAACGCTCTCGAGCCCCACTTGCACTGACTTCTTCAGCGTCGTCTCGTGTCTTTTGGCATTTGCATCCTTGCGCCGGGCCGCTTCAGCCACATGCGCCGCGAGCGCAGGCAGCGCCAGGCGTTTCTCCGGCACAGCCACCAGTTCTGCGCGCGCCGCCTCGCCCTCACCAACAGCAGCCGCGACCGCGACACGTTTCAGCACCTTTTCGCGGGCCGCCTTAGCAACCGCAAGATTTCGGTCCGGGCGTCGCTTTTCGGGCAATTGTGGCAGGGCGACAAGAAGTGCTGCCTCGGCGACGCTCAGCCGTCGCGGCTCCTTTCCAAAATAGGCAAGACTTGCTGCGCGCACACCTTCGAGATTGCCGCCATAGGGGGCGTGGGTCAGGTAGAGATCGAGGATCTGTTGCTTGGACAGCCGCCGCTCGATCTGGACCGCGCGCACGATCTGCAGGAATTTGGCCGACAACGACCGTCCCTGGCGGGGTTCAATCAGCCGGGCGACCTGCATCGACAGTGTCGATGCACCCGATACAATGCGACCGTTGGTCAAAAGCTGGATAGCGGCACGCCCGATTGCCTGCAGATCGACACCGCCATGACTGTAAAATCGCTGGTCCTCATATGCGACAAGCATCTTGATGAACTGCTGGTCGACATCGCCGGCAGTTGTCTTAAGTCGCCAGAGACCTTCAGGCGTTGCGAAGGCGCGCAGCAACTGGCCATCGGCGTCCAGCACTTCCACCGATACGGTATCGGTCTTATCAAGCGGGGGCGGATAGGCCCGGTCCGCGGCGTCAAGCAGGAAAACCCCCGCGCCGGCAAGGACAATGCCGGCGGCGCTGACGATTGCAAGTTTCCTCGTCAGTTTCATGGTTGCGCTGCGGTAACCTCCATTTTGCCAGTCGCAGTGCGCGCAGAAAGCACTGGTCGATACATGTCCTCGACGACGGCAGCCGGATGATCGTAGGTGCCGGGCGTAACCGCCCGTACGACATAGGCCACGTTGATTTCGCGATTGTCGTCCGCAGAGCGGTTGAACGCGGCCACAAACCGGTCGGTACGGAATTCGGTGTGGGCGGCTGTCACTTCGCCGATCCAGTCGAAGTTCGTAAGTTGCGCACTGTCGACGAGGCTCGGATTGTCGATTTGAAAGCCCGCCGGCAGCAGATCCGTAACGACGATGCGCGATGGCCAGTTATTGCTTTCCGTGATGTGAAGGACAACGACATAGCGTTGGTTTTGTTTCGCTTCGGTCACGTTCGCGGGTTCGCCGTCCATCGTGTAGTAAGTGCGCTCGATGGCAAAACCATCGCCGCCGGCTGGTGGTGGCACGACTGGGGCGGCGACGGTCGTCACGACCGCCGAAACGGGTTCGCCGGTCTGATTGGTGAGCGTCAGCGCGTTACCCATCAATGCCTCGCCGCTCATCTTCGCCATGTAGGCGCCGTTGTGCAGCGCGCCGTTCACATCGATCCTTATCGAGTCATCGCCGCCCTGAATGGCGCGTGCGGCAAGGAGCATCCATGCTTGCTCCTGGGTGCTGGTGTATTTGCTGCGGTTCCATTCCTTGGCGACGGACTTGGCAAGTTCAGGCACCACGGGTGGAACCGGACGGCTTTCGGCGGCAAGCGCAAGAATTGCGGCACCATCGCGCAGGATCGAACCGTAGTCTGTTCTAGAGAGATTGACGCGTGTGATCAGCGACTGTTCCGACATCTGCAGGGCGTCGACAAAGATGTTCCTCGATCGGGTCGCATCGCCATAGAGCGCTAGCGCTGCCGCGATATGGGCCTTGGCCAGTGGCGTTGGGAAGTCGTTGATCATTGTATCGGCATAATAGCGAAGATCGCTGATCGCCGCCTTCTTGTTGCGGGCGAGAACATAGAGCGCGTAGGCGATCTGGTCGCCCTGGTCCTTGACGTTGACGTCGTAGCTCAGTGCGTTCTGGAGGTTTTCAAGCGCTTGTACAAACGCGCGATCAGGAACGTCGTATTTCTGCTCGCGAGCACGGGTCAGGAAATCGGTCACGTAGGAATCGAGCCAGAGGTCGCCGCTGTCGGGACCCCAAAGGCCGAAGCTGCCGGCCGAGGCCTGATAGGAAAGCACGCGGTAGATGGCGTCCTGAACGCGTTTCTTTATATCGGCGTCATCATCCAGGCCAGCTTGCCTAGCAAGCTCGCTCAAATATAGCAACGGCAGGGCACGGCTCGTTGTCTGCTCGGCACAGCCGAACGGATAGCGGTCAAGCGACATCATGAGGGCGGGAATGTCGAAGGCGGCCGAACGTGTGACGCTGACGCTGACTGAGGCACCTGGTAGCACGCTGTCTGCCAACAACGCCTTGTCGATAGTGAGCTTTGTGCCTGGATTGAATGCCAGAACCCGGCGCTCGGTCATAGGCAAAACAGCGGGTCGGACAGGGACTTCGACCGTCTGGTCCAGCGACAGGCCTGCTGCGTCGGAAAGATTGATCGAAACGCTGCCATTCCCTGGCTGCTTGGCGGTGACGGCAAGCGTCAGGGCCGATTTCGCGCCGGCCTCAAGGCGGATCGTCTGCGAGGCTTGGGCAATGTCCACCGCCTCGTTGCCTGCAACTGTCAGCTTGAAGTCACCTGCCGGTGCGTCCGTGTTGGCAATATCCAGCCGAAGCTCCGAGGTATCTCCTGGGGCAAGGAAGCGTGGCATGCTTGCCGTCACGACGACGGGGTCCCGGATGACGACATCCTTTGTTGCATGGCCAACGCCGGTTTTAGACCAGGCGACCGCGATGACGCGTGCAGTGCCGTTGAACTGCGGCATGTCGAAGGTGACAAGGGCCTTGCCGTCGGCACCCAGTTTCACGGGACCGGAAAAGAAGGCGACCAGCTTCTGCGTTGGGGGGCTTCCCTGGAGGGCGACTGCGCCGCCATCACCGCCGGTTCTAAGTTTACCGGTGGCGCCGAGCGATCCGTCGATCAGCCGCCCGTAAAGATCGCGGATCTCAAGGCCCAGTTGACGCTGGCCAAAATACCAGTCTTCAGGATTTGGAGGCTCGTATCGTGTCAGATTGAGAATGCCAACATCAACAGCTGCTACTGTCACGTAGGCGTCCTCATTTGCTCCTGCACCGGCAACCGCAAGCGTGATCGGTAGCGGCGCTCGTGGTAGCATCTTCTCCGGTGCATCGATCGCGACCTGCAGTGCACGGTCGACCGGGTCCACCTTCAGCCATTTCACGCCAATGGCGCGCATCGGCATATGACTGTCTTGTGCATCACCGGGGCGGAACAACGTTGCGGTTACATACGCTCCCGCACCCCAATCGGAGGTAACCGGAATGTCGACTTCGCCGCCATTCTCTCCAACCGGCGCGTTCTGAACGGCGACGAGACTTTCGGTGCCAGCCGCGATCATCAATTCGCCGGCATATCGCGACGAGACCTTGAGTTTGGCTGTTTCGCCAACCTTGTAGCTGTCCTTGTCGAGAGCGATCTCAAGCCCGTCAGGTGTTTCTGTCGATGTCGCCTGAACGAACCAGCCCGCATCGAATTCGACACTGGAAACGGGGCCATCTGTCTCTGTGCTTTCAACTTCGAGGCGATATTGCCCCCAGGCAACAGCAGAAGATATCTTGCCTCCGTCGACGGAGGCGTCGATATTGCCATTGGCAACCTGCTCGGCAGTATAAATCGGCTCGTATTTCCAGGCGGTGCCGTCCCGATACCATTGATAGTCGCGGTTCAATTTATAGAGCTTCCAACGCAGGCCACTCATTGCCTGCCTGCTGCCGCCTGCATCAACTCCGATGACCGTGAAGTTGGCGATCGAATTCTCGCCAAGGTCGCCGGAAAACTCTGGCTTGATACCGATTGCCGGACCCTCGTTTTTGACGGGAAGAACGAGGGAACGCTCAATGGCACGGCCACCGGCTTCCTGCATACGGACATAGACCGTGGCATTGAGAAGCTGGGTCGTTGCTGGCAGATCACCGACAGTCAGTTCCGTAATACCCTCACCCTTCTCATCGAGCACGGGAAGGCCTTCGATGGTCTGGCGTGTGTCCTCGCTCGCATCCTCGTCAGCGAGGCCGAAGAAGTAACCCGGGAATGCGTCTGCCTGCCGCGTTGGCTTGATGACGACGTCGCCCTCAAGCGAAAGCCCTGCGGCTGGCGCGCCGTAGAGGTACCTGCCGTTGATTTTGATCGTCGCGGGCGTCTCAGGACCGATGACCTTAGCTTCGGTCGTGATTTCCATGTCGGTGCGATCGGGCACGAAGTCATCGACGAGGAAGGTCTTCGTGGCGATGGGAGAGCCTTTTGGGTCGGTGTGAATGTTCATCGTCCAGGTGCCGCGCATGGCGTTTTCCTGAACGGGCAGGTCGATCGCGTAACCGCCGACATTGCTGGTCTGGCTGACGACACGGCGGTCTTCGACCCCATCGGGACGCAGGAAAATGAAGGTGAGCGGCAGGTTCAAGATGGCGTTGCCATCTGTATCGCGGGCAAGCGCAACTGCATGAACAGTCTCGCCGGCGCGGTAGATGCCGCGTTCGGTCCAGCTCAAAACGTCGATGGCGCCCGGCGAGGCTCGTCCGGTTACACCGCGGTCCGAGAGGTCGAAACCAGCACGCGTCATATCAAGGAAGACGTAGTCTGCGCTGCCATTCTTCGCCGTGATCACTGCAGGCGTCAGGGCAGCCGTTGCCCGCATGAGGCCTGCCGTGAATGTCGCCTGGCCGTTCTCATCCGTTGTTGCTGTTCCGAGCACTTCGTTGTTTTTCGCCAGGAGCTGCAATTGAATGCCAGCGAGCGGCTTTGCCGAGGCGAGTGAACGGGTGAACACGTTGAGGCCATCTGTTCCCGCGTAGGTCGTGATCCCAATGTCAGAGACAACAAACCATTGTGTGGCCTGCGCATTCCAGTCCTGGCTCGGGGCGTTCTGGGCCGTTGCGGTCAGCACATAGACGCCAGGCTTGCGTTCAGGCAGCGCCTCGTCCACCGGGAAGCTGGTGACGACGTCCTTGTTCAGGTCGTTGGCAAGGTCGATCGAACCTTGCCAGACAAGCTCCCCGCTTTCATCTTCGATCCGTTGTGCGCTATAGCCGTCGAGCTGGGTAAGGAACTGCGAGCTGGTCAGAAGCGGGGCGATGCCTCGATCGCCGATGCGGTAGAGCTTTAGATTGGCGGCGGTCATATTGACCGAAACGATCGGTATTCCGCGTCGCGCCGTCGACGGCAGCACGAAGCTGTCGCCGGTAAAGCGCACGCTTGCTGTCCGGTCCTTGACGTAGATATCGAGGCTCACCGGGGCCTCGAGGACCTCGTCGACCGAAGAGGGTAGGCCAGTCCGGAAGGTGATCTTGTAGTTTTCGCTATGGGTCAGACCCTCGACGCAAACCTGCTTGTCCTTGGTTTCGAGAGCCTTGGGGGCAACCCCGTTCAGCGTCACGAAAGGCGTGTAGTCGAGGGTCTTCACAAGGGACTCGGAAAATGTCGCGCAGGCGCGCGGATTGGCGCTGTCTGTGTCAACAGTGTGTTCGGTAATCCGGAAGCCCTGTGTTGATATTAACTGCAGGAACGCTGCCTGGACCTCCTTGGAGTCCACCAGCGCCAGGCTTGCCTTGTAGGCGTTGAGGGCGGCGCGATAATTGGTGTTCTTCTCAAGCGCAGCAGCAAGGACGGAAAGTGCCTCGGCGCGACCCGACGTCGTGCGTGTCAACTCATAGCCATTTATGGCAGCAAGCACAGCCTGTCCGTAAATGTCGCTACCGTTGTTGTCGTCGGTCTTGACGAAGCTATCACCAGCACGGGCCGCTTCCAGCCATAGATCAGCGTTTTCGGGGGAGAGAGCGAGCGCACTGCGGAAGGACTTTACCGCATCGATGGCATTGCCTGCTGTCAGGTCGAGGCGCCCGTTGGCGATCAGACTATCGGCGCTCTGGCCCTGCTGATCGTCGGCCACTTCAAGATTTGTCTTGTCATCGCGCGCTTGCTGGATCACATCGCCGGAGAGGAAACTGAGACGAGGGGCAGCGCCGATGTCTGGCTCTGGTTTTGCGGCAGCCGTCGTCTCGACGATCTTGCCCGCAATGGCACCGGGGAAGGCATTCATCGTTTTGAAGTCGGACTTCAGGAAGCACCATTTCACCTTCGGATTATAGGTGAAGGCCTTGCAGGACCTGTCACCGATGCAGGATGCCTTGCACTGATCCAGTGTGAGATTCTGTTCGGTGCGCAGATCGAAGCCGAAGTAATCAGCGTCCTGAATTGTTTGTATCTCACGCTTTGCGTCCGCGCCGAAGGCTGGAAGGCTCACGGAGATAGATGAAAGGACAATGGCGGTGATGGCAAAAAACGCGCGTACGGGCATTGGTCCCCCCAAGATGCTGGCGCAAATCCGCTGCACTCTCCGCACTCCATGGGCGGTTGTCAACTCGAGCACAACCGAGTCGTGGGGCGTGCCAAACTGGAGCAAGGTGCTTTTGTCGTCGAGCCGAGCCGAATCCTGCTTCGCTAGCTCGAGGCACGATTAGTCCTCCCCTTTTGTGCGTTTACTCGTCGCCATTCGCTAGCAAGCAGAACCATACCTATCCCGGCTATCTCCAGGATCCAGTTCCACTCGAAGCCCAAGTAGCGGTTGCTGATGAAGCGGTCAAAATGGTTGAAAGATGCCGTGCGGATTATCACGTACGCGAGTACGAACGTTGAACCGACCAAGGCAAGCCGCGCTTGAAATGGAGACTTTCTGGCTCGGGAAGCAATTGCTGGGGTCGCGGCCAGACAAAAGACCACAGCGACAACAGTGAAGATGGCTTGCAGCGTCCGACGTTGCTCATACCAGCCACCCGATCTCGAGACGACCCTGCCCATTTCCATCAGAGCAGACTGAAGGTCAAGCTGCTTATTTATACCGAGAAAGAGAAAAGCAACGGAGATGACGCGCCAAAGGCCGACATCCGAATAGCGGGTTTGCTTCTCAAGGCAGACAGCCCCCGCAGTTCTCCAGCAGTTGATGCTCGCAATCAGGTACAAGACAGCTGCAATCCATCCGCTAACCGTTGGGTCGCCAATCCCAGGGTGCCAATTCATGCTCAAAGCTCTGTCCAAAATGATGTTGAGGCCATCGAAATTGTAGAATTTTGCTGTCTGCTCGAATTTTGCCCAGTCCCACTTTAGAGGTAATTATTGACGTCAGGACCCCAAGTCTCATGGGGAAAAATTCTTTAATCCTTCGATATCAATGGTCGTGGTGGATAAGAGCCGCCTCTTTCTGCAACGCCTGTAACCTGTTCTAGGTTGTCGTTATTCGTAATAACTGCCTTGGATTGTGGTGAGGTGGTCGGTGTCTGTGGTGCGAAACCTGCGTTTTGCAGGGTTTTATCCTTCTGGATAACCGGTTGATATCCCGGCAGAATTTTAGAGGCCTTACGGACATTGCGGTTCGTGTTAACAATTTGTCAATGTTAACAACGATTTGCCGCTAAACTATTTCGCTCCAGTGCGGAACATATCGCCACAAGCCCCGTTATTTATCCGCCAACATACAGTTGGGCCTAACCAGTTTCCTGGAATGAATGAACAGGGATGATTTATGGACAGTCGTGTCGAAACCAAATCGCGGATGGACGAGCTCGCTACTCAAGGCGTATTGATCGTTGAGGACGAGTTCTTGATAGCCGTCGACCTTGAATCGATTGTCAAGGACATGGGGCTCGATGTCGTCGGACTTGCAAGCGACAAGGAGCAAGCAATGAGACTGGCTCCTTGCGCGGATATCGCGTTTGTCGATGTAAACCTCGCTGACGGAGCGACAGGGCCTGATATCGGGCGACGTCTCGTCGAGGAGTTCGGCGTGACGGTGGTTTTCATGACCGGCAATCCCGAAGCAGTCGCCGGGCGGTTGCAGGGAGCACTTGGCGTCGTCAGCAAGCCAACGACGCCTTCGATCGTGCAGAACTCGCTAAGGCATGCACTTGAGGCCCGAGCCACGGCAAGCCGGTAGCCTACGCAGCCTGAACGTCAAGCTGGTCCACCGCTGCAATCACACCCCTCAGTTCCGCCAGGCCTTTGAGCCTGCCTATGCACGAGTAACCCGGATTGACCTTCTTCGTCTGATCGTCGATCAGAAGGTGGCCATGGTCGGGACGCATCGGAATGACGCTGTCCGTCCTGCCGGATGCCGCCCGACGGCGCTCCTCGCGGCGAAGGACCGAGATCAGTGACACCATGTTGACGTCGCCAGCAAGATGTTCTGATTCTATGAAAGAGCCATCGGGCTCCTTGCTCACGTTGCGCAGGTGGGCGAAATGGATCCGCTCAGCAAAGCGGTCAGCAATGGCAACCACGTCGTTGCCATGGCGCGAGCCATAGGACCCGGCACAAAGGGTTATGCCATTGGCCGTGTGATCGACCGCTGCCAAAAGGACATCTAGATCTTCCGTCTTCGAGACGACGCGAGGCAGCCCGAACAGCGAGAATGGCGGGTCGTCCGGATGGATTGCAAGGCGAACATTGTTTTCGACAGCGACTGGCACGACCTCCTTGAGGAACTCGACGAGATTGCTGCGCATATCGTCGTCCGAAAGGTCGTCAAAGGACGTGATGTGTCTGCGGATCGTTTCGCGGGTATAACTGTCCTCGCCACCCGGCAAACCGGCGATGATGTTCCTTTCCAGGGTTTCCACATCGTGTTCGCTCATGCCCTCCAGCCGCTTGCGAGCGGCTTCGACAAGGGCTCCTTCATAACCTGCTTCCGCACCAGGACGTTTAAGTACGAAGGCATCGTATGCAATGAAATCGATCATGTCGAAGCGAAGAGCCAGTCCGCCGACCGGGGTAGGGTAGAGTAGATTGGTGCGCGTCCAGTCAACGACCGGCATGAAATTGTAGCATACGACGGGCACGCCGCCCTTGCCGAGGTTGGCGAGGCTTTGCTTCCACGCGTCGACATAGCGGCGCCAGTTCTCGTTGCGCAGTTTGATGGCGGAGTTGACGGGAATGGACTCGCAGACTGACCAGACCATGCCGGCATTGCGGACAAGCGCCATCCGCTCGGCAATATCATCCGGGGTCCAGACACGGCCATCATAAAGATGGTGGAGGGCTGTCACGATACCATGCGCACCTGCCTGACGGGCGTGCGACAGCGTGACTGGGTCCTGCGGTCCAAACCAGCGCCAACTCTCGAGCATTTCATCCCCCGTATTAAATGTTGGGCAATTAAGCGCTGTATTGTTGTAAAGAGCCAGAGAAGAACGATACATTGCCAAATTAAGTCCAACATATTAGCTTTGCGGAAACGGAGGTCGTTGGAATGGAGACAAGCAGTCGCGGCTCGGCAGTCGATGATGTCGTCCGACAAATCCGGCTTCTCATCCGTGAGCGCGGTCTTGGAGTGGGCGATGTATTGCCGAGCGAGGCTGAGCTGGCAGAAATGTTCGATTCGAGCCGTAATACTGTGCGCGAGGCCTTCCGCACGTTGAAAGCATATGGTGTTGCCGAATCCAGGCAGAAGGTTGGCGCGGTTCTGACTGACCAGCATCAGAATGCGATGCGCGACCTTTTCTCCTTTGCCATGGAGATTTCAGTTGATGCATTTCGCGATATACAGGGATATCGGCGACTGACGGAGATGAACCTTTTCGATCTTCTCTCCGAACACCTCACAGAAGCGGCCTTGACTGAACTGGAAACAGTTAACGCGGCGATCCTGACAGCGGAGGACGCTGAGCGCGCATCAGAGCTCGATTTCCAGTTTCACCGCCTGCTGGTGGATGCGGCTGGGAATCGCACGATGTCGGAGACCTACGGAATGCTGAAACCGGTCATTCAGCGGCTGATGCTGGCAGGAAAATCGCAGCGACTGGCGTTGCAGACGGTTGTCGTCGAACACAAGGACATCCTCCAGGCGCTCCGCTGTCGCGACCGGATCGGCTTCGTCTATCACATGGATCGACATTTGAGTGCGGGCCTCGAGTTTATTTCCGAATAACGCGATAAGAGCATGGAGAGCCTTTATGGGAGAATTCAGCGGCAAGGTTGCGATCGTCACGGGGACGTCAGGGATCGGACGCGCGATTGCATTGTATCTTGCACGGGAGGGTGCCTCCGTTGCCTCGCTTGGAATTGATAGTGGGGCGAACGGAGAGTTTGAGGAGATTGCTGTCGCAGCTGGGTTGCGGATACGCGTGATCCATGCCGATGTCTCGGCGCCTGCAAGCGTCCGTGACGCTTTTGCACAAGTCGTAGCTGACTTTGGCGGTATCGACATTATCGTCAATTCGGCGGCCGTGCATCCCTATGGCAATGCCACGAATACGCCCTTCGAGACCTTCATGCATTGCATGGCTGTCAATGTCGGGTCCATTCATCTGACAGCGGAGCACGGCGTCCCGGAGATGCGTAAACGTGGGGGCGGCGTGATCATCAATATCTCAAGTGTGCAGGGGTTTGCGTGCCAGCGCGGTGTTTCGGCCTATGTCGCGTCGAAGGGCGCGATCCACGCGCTAACAAGGGCAATGGCGATCGATTTTGCCGATGACCGGATTCGGGTCGTATCGATCAGTCCTGGCTCGGTACGCACACCGATCCTTGAACTGGCGGCACGCATGTTCGAGGGAGAGGATGCGGACGTCGATGCCGTCTTTGAACGTTTCGGCGAAGCACATCCGCTTGGCCGCATCGGGGAGCCGGAAGAGGTTGCTTCGCTCGCGGCCTTTCTCGCGTCCGACAAGGCCGCATTCATTACCGGCTCAGATCACCGCATTGATGGGGGATTAACGGCTGGCATTGGAGTGAGATGAAGGCTGCCCGGTCCTGACCGGGCAGCTAAGTGTCAGACCAGACCAGTGAACAGCGCTACACCAGCCAGCGCGGCGATCCCGCCGGCCGAACGCATCACAATTGCTCCCTTCTGCTCGCTGACCTTGCCAATCAGGAAGCCTGCAGCAATGCCGGCAATGTGCAATGCTGCCGTTGCCAGCATGAAACCCGCTGCATAGGCAAGGCCTCCGGCCGCGGCCGGCATTTCCGAGCCGTGCGCGTGACCATGAAAGATCGCGAACAGGCCAACAACGCCCGCCATGATAGCGACCGGAGCCTTGATTCCCAACGCGACGACGGCTCCAAGCACGATGACGGAAAAGGCAATTCCGGCCTCGACGAAAGGAACGGCGATGCCCATCATGCCGAGTGTGCCGCCAACGGCCATCACGGTCACGAAGGTTGCCGGGACAAGCCAAAGTGCGCGACCTCCAAGCTGCCATGCAAGGATCCCGACGAGAACCATGGCGAGAACGTGATCGAGGCCTGAGATCGGGTGGCTGAAGCCGTGAACGAAGCCAACAGTTTGTCCGACCCCGGTGTGTGCGAAAGCCAGGGAGGGCGCAAGGACGCAGGCGGCAAGCGCGGCGTTAAATTTGGTGGTCTTTGAAAACATGTGTGCCCCTGATTATCTGCAAATATCAGGGCGGAAAATGGCACGACGAGTTCGTGGGATAAAGCAAAAAATCGGAGCCACCGTCATTTGACGTAGATCATCCGGGTGCCGCTGACGCTCAGATCGGTTGCAGCGTGCCGAGCACGGCAACAAGGCCGAGAACGGCAAAGCCCAGCGCTAGTTCTGCGGTGGTCACGCGGATCAAGGGTCGAAGCGACGGATTGCGCGCGAGCCGCGGCACAAGGAGGTAACGATTGGTGAGCGCAAGTGCGACGAGGAGGCATACGAACAGAATCTTGACGCTGAGCAGAAGCTGGTAGTTGAGCCGCCAATCCAGGGGAGGGGATCCGACGATCAGGATCGTATTGATGATTCCGGTCGCAATCACCACTGCGACCGCCACATGTCCGGCGGACGAAAATCGCATCAGTGCTGCGCGTGCGGCCTTCTGCCATCGTGTATCGCGGAGCATCGCTAATGTCACCAGGACGGGCGCCAGTCCCCCGATCCAGAAGCCGCCAGACAGGAGATGGAGGCCATCGTTCAGCCGGTGCAGCGCCCGTAGCCAGCCGCTGTTCATTGCGGCATGGCCGCTGATTGTCAGAGTAACCAGCAGCAATCCGGCGATGATCGCGGAGATCCGGTTCCCCAAACGCATCAGACACGACGCTATCAGTAGAACCGCGGCGCAGGCTTGAAGGATCCAGGCCTGCCCGACATTAGTGTCGGTCAGAATGGACAGTAGCATGTCAGGCTTTAGCGCATCGGCCCAACCTTCCCCGATCGTTGCCGCGCGCAGAGGCAACATCGATACAGTCGTGCCAGTGATCAGGAATAGCGCGAAGGTGAGCCAGTTCCGAAGTCGCTGGAAGACTGGTTGAGCGAGCTCTGCTGGTATTAGCCAGGATAGGCAGGCAAATACCCCCCAAAGGAAGATGGCGGAGCTATCAAACAGGAAGCGGCACAGGACAAGTGCAGCGTCTGGTGTCACGGCTTGACCGTGAAGCTATAGGTGCCATTCGTCTTGTGGCCGTCCGTCGAAAGGACATGCCATTCGAGTGTGTAGACCCCTGGTTCAAGCTTTTCGGGAAGTGGAACCATCAACGTCTTGCCCTCGTCCATCAAAGCAGGCTCTCCCGCCTTGACGGCGGCCTTGCCCGGCCCGGTAATCTTGATACCGGAGAACTTGACGTTGAGTTCTTCTGAGAAATGCAGGTCGATTTCGGCCGGGGAGGTTGCGACAACTGCTTGGTCAGCGGGTACGCTCTTGGTCAGATGGGCGTGCGCGAGGGCCTGCCCGGCAATGCCCACGAGAGCAATGGCGGAGAGCGCGGTCAGACGGGAGAGCTTTGACATTTTCAGGCCTTCTATTCGGGTCGTGGTTGTAGTGCGTTGGCTAGCAGAACTGTCGACCGACCTATTGCGGCTTGGACATGTCTGTGTGGTGGTCCGTTGAGGGCGAATTTGCCCCCGCACCGCCGACAGCAAATTCGACCTCGACCTTACCTGCCTTTTCAAAAGTCATGACCGCCTTGATCGTCTCGCCCGCCTTGAAAGGCTTTGATACATCCATGAACATCAGGTGATAGCCACCCGGTTTCAGTTCGACGGTTTGTCCCGCTGGAACCTCGAGCCCACCGGCGACGGGCCGCATGGTCATCACCCCGTTGGTGACGCTCATCTGATGGATCTCTGTTGATATCGCCCTGTCGGATGTCAAGCTGATCAGGCGGTCATCGGTGGAACCGGTGTTGGTAAGCTTCATATAGCCGGCGCCCACCTTGGCGCCCGGTACCATGGCACGCGCCTGCGGCTGTCGGATCTCTATGGCGCCGACCCTGACGTCATCGGCGGCGGCGATTGAGGCGAAGAGGCCAGCAAAAAGGAAGGCCGTGACAATGTTGGAAAGCTTTTTCATGTGTTCTCCCGACGCAACTCACTGCCCGGCAGGGGCGTGCGAAATAGAAATGGGTACCGCTAGAATATACTTCGAGCCGATATGCCAACTGCCACAAATACAAATGCGGGCATCAGCCGAAGCAGGCCTTACACAAGCGCAGGATCGAGAGGCGGCGCCCGCGGTCCGGAGTTTGGCGGCAGGTTGCGTTGGGGAGAGATGGTTTCCTCGTAAGGGGCAGCTAAAGTAGCCACGACACGAACGTCGATGGCCTGATCCTTGTCAGGAATCGGCAGGAGAACCGAGGCAGCGATCTGGCAAGCCTCGCAACCATGCACCTTCGCCTTGTCATGCTTGTGTATTTTGTCTGCTTTTCCGGCAATGCAGATAACGGGCAAAGTACCGTTTGGAAGAACATACTCCGCAAGCTCTGGGGGAACCGAGGCTCCCTTGGCAAAGGACGGGGGCTGATGAGCAGAACCGACAAACAGCAGCGCAATGATGCAGATCATGCGCACCACCCACTGCGTAATCATGGCGTTCTTGGCTCGCAACAGTCATCCCTCCTGATGGAGATGTCTCTATGCGAGAGTTCAATAAATCTCAATGCGGCATTTTGAAAGTGCACAGTGATCGCCGTATTGATCAGTGGTCCGACCCCATCAATTCTCACCGTTGAATGGAAAGGAGGACTTGTTCATTGTCTTGGGCGAAGAACCGGGGCATTCAATGCGATGCTTGAGCGGCTGAACGGAGCAAGTACATGTCAGACGGAGTGTGGGACTTCTGGATTGATCGTGGGGGCACATTCACGGATATCGTGGGGCGTGCTCCCGACGGAAGCTTGCACCCTAGGAAGCTCCTCTCGGAGAATCCGGGGGCCTATCGAGACGCTGCGATCCATGGGATTCGTGGATTGCTTGGGCTTGCAGGGACAGAGCCCATTCCACCAGATCGGATCGGTGACATCCGCATGGGAACGACGGTGGCGACCAATGCATTGCTGGAACGCAAGGGCGAGCGGGTATTGTTGCTGATCACAAAAGGCTTTCGGGACGCGCTTCGCATCGCCTATCAGGCACGTCCGGATATATTTGCCAAAGAGATCATATTACCGGAGCAGTTGTACGAGCGCGTCGTCGAGGTCGATGAGCGAATACGGGTTGATGGGTCGATCGAGCTCCCGCTTGTTCTTTCGGACCTCGAGCTGGCGATTGCAGAAGCACGAGCGGATGGCTTTGATGCTGTGGCGATTGTGTTCATGCATTCCTATAAATATCCGCAACACGAGGAAGCTGTCGCCAAACTGTGTCGGGCCTCGGGGTTTGCACAGGTCTCCGTCAGCCACGAAGTCTCGCCGCTGCTCAAGCTCATTGGTCGGGGCGACACGACTGTCGTCGATGCTTATCTCTCACCGATCCTGTCTCGCTACATCAGGCAGGTTGCGAGCGACTTGGGGGTCGCGGCCACCGGCAGGTCCATTCCACGACTGAGTTTTATGATGTCATCGGGCGGCCTGACTGCCGCAGACAAATTCCAGGGCAAGGACGCTCTCCTCTCTGGGCCTGCCGGTGGCGTTGTTGGCATGGTGGAGACTGCAAGGCTCGCCGGGTTCACCAAGGTTATTGGTTTTGACATGGGAGGTACCTCAACGGATGTAGCTCACTATGATGGCGACTACGAACGCGCATTCGACACGGAAGTTGCAGGGGTGCGTGTCAGGGCGCCGATGATGCGAATTCATACGGTGGCGGCTGGCGGCGGCTCCATCCTTCATTTCGAAGCTGGCCGCTTCCGTGTCGGGCCTGATTCTGCAGGCGCAAATCCCGGACCAACCTGCTACCGGCGCGGCGGCGAACTAGCGGTCACCGACGCCAATGTGATGCTTGGCAAGTTGCAGCCAGATCTGTTTCCGGCAATCTTCGGACCGGGCCAGAACGAGCAACTCGACGCCGATGAAGTACGGCGCAAATTCGAGGCCCTGGCCGAGCAGGTGGCCACCGGACACAGTGCCGAACGCATTGCTGAAGGGTTTATCAAGATTGCGGTCGAGAACATGGCAAATGCCATCAAGAAGATCTCGGTTCAGCGCGGCTATGATGTCACCGGGTATCTCCTGAACTGCTTTGGGGGTGCGGGCGGGCAGCATGCCTGCCTCGTTGCGGATGCTCTGGGCATGTCTACTGTACTAATCCATCCACTTTCGGGTCTTCTTTCCGCCTACGGCATGGGGCTGTCTTCTGTTTTTGCATCGCGCCAGCGAGCGTTTATTAAAACCTTGTCGGCAGAGGTGCTCTCAGAGTTGGGGGGGCTGATCGGTGCACTGGGCGCCGAGGTTCGTGCAGAACTGGCAGAGCAAGGCGTCTCCGCTGGTTCAGTTGATGTGAAACCTGTTCTGCATTTGCGCTACGACGGTACTGATACCGCCTTGCCGATCGACTTTAGCGGCGGATCGATTGTTGACGCCAGGGCCAGCTTCGAGAAGGCCCACAAGGGACAATTCGGTTTCATCTACGACGGGAAGACAGTCGTCATTGAAACGGTTGCCGTTGAAGGAGCCGATCGGTCGCCTGGCCACCATCACGAGATTGATCGCGAGGCTCTGCCAAGCGCTGCGCGTTCTGTCGAAAACCGTCGGGTGTTCTTCGAAGGAAACTGGTGTGATGCGGCGGTCTTCCTGCGTGCGGATCTGGTCGCCGGTAACCAGGTCTACGGTCCGGCACTAATTATCGAGACCAACCAAACGATCGTTGTCGAACCTGGGTGGCGCGCCGAAATCACATCGAAGGATCATGTGCTGATGCGTCGTGTGCAGAAAAAACGGAACGCAGCCGCACGGGGTACCGAGGCTGATCCGATCATGTTGGAGATCTTCAATAACCTCTTCATGTCGATCGCCGAGCAAATGGGCGTAACTCTTCAAAACACCGCCCATTCCGTCAATATAAAGGAGCGGCTGGATTTCTCGTGTGCAGTCTTTGATCGAACCGGCGCCCTGGTGGCGAACGCGCCGCACATGCCTGTGCACCTTGGATCGATGGACAGATCGGTCGAAACCGTCATCAAGCTGAACGCCGGCCAAATTGGCCCCGGTGACGTGTTCGCCTTGAACGCTCCTTATAACGGCGGCACGCATCTGCCTGACATAACTGTCGTGACGCCTGTTTTTGATGACGCGGGAGATCACATCCTATTCTACGTCGCCTCCCGCGGACATCATGCTGACATCGGAGGAACTGCGCCGGGGTCCATGACGCCCTTGGCAACAACCGTCGACGAGGAAGGTG
The DNA here is from genome assembly GCF_019511525.1 of Rhizobium cauense. Taxonomy (GTDB): domain Bacteria; phylum Pseudomonadota; class Alphaproteobacteria; order Rhizobiales; family Rhizobiaceae; genus Rhizobium; species Rhizobium cauense. The sequence goes on from NZ_JAEUAT010000004.1 coordinate 46,734, forward strand.
TGCTTTTCGACAACTTCCGGCTTGTCGAAGGCGGCCGCTTTCGGGAAGCAGAGATCTCCAACTTGCTTACTGATCATCCCTATCCTGCTCGCAATCCGTATCAGAACATTGCTGATCTAAAGGCCCAGATCGCCTCAAATGAAAGAGGAGTGGCGGAACTGCGCAAGATGATCGCACACTTCGGGCTACCTGTGGTGGAGGCGTATATGAGGCATGTGCAGGACAACGCTGCAGAAAGCGTGCGATGTGTCATCGACCGTCTTCCAGATGCGGCCCAATACGAGTATCCAACTGACACGGGCCAGGTAATCAAGGTGAAGATTACGGTTGATCGTCGAAGGCGCGAGGCAACGGTCGATTTTTCTGGAACGTCTGAAGTGCAGGCAAACAACTTCAATGCGCCAGAACCGGTCACGCGCGCTGCCGTTCTTTATGCATTCCGCGTGATGGTTGAAACCAGCATTCCAATGAATGCCGGCTGCCTTCGACCGATAAACATAATAATCCCGGATGGCTGTATGCTGAGGCCCGCATATCCGGCCGCCGTTGTTGCCGGTAATGTCGAGACATCACAGCATGTGACGAATGCCCTATTCGGCGCCATGGGAGCGATGGCCAATTCGCAAGGAACGATGAACAATCTGACGTTCGGAAATGCAAGATACCAGTACTACGAGACGATTTGCTCGGGCTCACCTGCCGGACAGATGAACGATGGCCGGGGCTTTGGAGGAACGGCTGGCGTCCATACTCATATGACGAATTCGCGTCTCACTGATCCGGAGGTTCTGGAACTTCGATTTCCGGTTATTCTGGAAGACTTTCACATCAGAGCGGGGTCAGGTGGAAAGGGGCGATGGACCTCGGGCGACGGAACACAGCGAACCATTCGGTTTCTCGAGCAGATGGAGTGCGCAATTTTATCCTCCCACCGCAATCACCCGCCTCGTGGCGCGGCCGGAGGAGGTGTCGGCGATGTGGGAACTACGAGCGTACGGCGTGTGGATGGCAGCGTGGAGACGCTGAAGGCAAGCGATCAAACCATCTTGAAGGCCGGCGAAGCAATTACAGTGATAACGCCGACACCTGGCGGTTTTGGAACTGATTCTTGACCTAATCACTTCAGTCATCAGTCACTGCGGCTCGAGCATGGTTCCATCGTCCCAGACATTGCCGTGCCAGATGTTGCCCTCGCCCTCAACGTAGAAGGAGGTTGTCGGTCCATATCCGGCACACCGACCGTTAGGTCCGCGTTGCCACACGTTATCCTTAACTACGATGTGTGTAGGGTTGTCGCCATATGGTTTCCCAGGGTTTAATCCGAACGACGTGCAATAGCCACCTGGCGTTGCCAGAAACAAGTTGCGTTCAAACGTGAACCCGGAAAGCGCTGCAAAATCACCGTAAATCTGGGCGCTCCCGGAGCATCCACCTCCCACGTCGTTGTCCGGTACGTCGCAACCAATCGTGTTGTGGCGAAGTGTGACATCGCCCCAACCGAACGCGGCATAACCGCCAAGATGTTGTGGTTGCCCAGGTTGCATGTACTGACCATGCAGCCACGAGTCCTCGATGATGCAGTTTGGCGCGCAATGGATGCTGGCCCCGCCGCCTCGTACTTCGACACGTCTCACAGTCAGATTGGAGTAACCGAGAGCAGCGGCCTGCCAGCGCCCGGCATCAATTACACTGTCCTCGATTGTAAGCGAGGCGCCCGGGGTATCGACATCGATGCGGTTTGTCATACTTCGTGTTATTCGAACACCAGGCGCCTTGATATACAAATCGCAGGTCACACGTCTGGAATCGATCACCGTATTCGGTTCGGTTATCGCGCATGGACCGGCGTAGGGCGTGAGTTCGACTGCCTTGGGTATGCCCGTGTTATGCGGGCCAGGGAACGAGTTGCGGTCGAACGCCTGCGCCCTGCCGGCAAGCTGCGCCAGCCCCAAGGCAGCCGTTAGGCACGCCAGCGCGGTAAGTCTATTCGCTACCTTCTCCATAGCATTTCACCTCGACGGGTAGCAAAGTTCACCAAGTCTCGACGGATCGCCAATGATCGAAGCAACTACGGTGCTTTAGTTATTCTTCAAAGTTTCCAGCAAGGACTGTGGGTTCCAGCGACGACTGAGCGTCGTCGCATCCGTCGCGCCGCAGGCAAGGGAGAACATGATTGCTGCTCTATAGCTACGGATGAGGAATAGCCCCGCAAACGCCAATCCTCGTGCCTTCCACCCAGTGAGACGGTCTGAGGTGCAGATCCGCAGGAGTTCCGCAGCAGGCGAAAGAGCGACCGCGGCAGCGCGCACGATCCAGCGCAACCTCCAGGCGCGCTTGTGCCTTGCCCGCGCCAGGTCGTGGGCAGTGTGCCGTTGCCACTTAAGGGCAAGCTCGGAGAATGTCTTTCGAGCAGGATGGTAGACGATCATTTTTTCGCAGTAATGCGTACGAAACCCCTTCGCCAATGCGCGTTGACCCCAATCGCGGTCTTCGGCGATATCGATGCCGCCGAATTTACCAACTGAGGTGAAGACGGTTGCGCGGACCGCCAAGTTGCCGGTCCCAGTAAAACCCTGCTTGGATATGTATTCTTTCATGCGGTAGGCGAAGACGCTCTCGTATGCTTCCAAAAGAGTGGGTTGGCCTGGCCTTTCCAACCCGATGCGAACGTCGCCGCCAAGAATCGATTTCGTCGCGTCTGCCGAAAATTGACGTTCAATTTCCGATAGCCACCCGTCATCGGCAATGCAGTCAGCGTCGATAAATGCGAGGTATTCACCGTTAGCATTCGCCGCGCCAAGATTGCGCGCGGGGCCTGGGCCAGGAACCGTTTCCGACAGAAGGGTGACGTTTGGAAAGGCTGCGCACACCTCTGATGGCAAGTGGTTGGATCCGTTGTCTACCACGATTATCTCAACTGGCCCCGTTGGGCCGGTCTGACGTGACAGAGCGGCCAAGCAGGTCCGGAGCATCTCGGGTTGGTTAAGATGCGGGATAATGACGCTTATCATTGACATCCAGTCTCCTGCGAAACACCGTGCGATAGGCAGTCAGATAGCGGCGAGCTTCATTCGTCCATTGGAACTCACGTTCGGCTATTGCTTGACCCGCGACTGACATCTCCAAGCACCGTTGCGGATCATCCACTAGTGCAAGAATACCGTTTGCCAGTGCTTCGGGTGAGTGCTCCTTGACGACCAGAGCGGCGTCAGCAGCGTCGCGTGTCGCCTGCCGCAGATTGAACTGAACGATCGGCAGGCCGAGCATCATGTATTCGAAGACTTTGTTCATCGAGAGCTTGTCGTTGAACTCATTGGGTGGGTCGGGAATGATTCCAATATTGAGAGCCGATAGATGCGCCATGAGCGGTTGGCCGCTGAGATAGCCACTGAAGTGCACGGCATCACCGAGATTAAGGTCGGCAGCGAGCTTCTTTAGTCGAGCGAGCTCCGGACCGTCGCCGATGATAAGCCCGTGAACATCGCTTCGCTTGCGCACATGCACAATTTCGGCGAGTGCCCGAACCATGGTCTCTACACCGTCCTGCTCTCCCATGATGCCGAGATAACCGATGAGGTGTTTACCGGGGACGACCAGTGATTGATCGGCGAGCGTGCGCCGGAAACGTGATGCCTCCGGGTAACTCTTGACTACGACCACGCGATCAGGGGCCATCCCGCCGCGAGAGATGGCAATCTCACGGAAGGTCTCGTTCGTCGCAATACTGGCGTCCGCTATCTGGAAAGTGCGGCGCTCAAAGAAGCATAGCAAGCGGTGGAGCAGATCCTTGCGCCCGAACTTTGTGACGTAGAGTTCTGGGCTGAGGTCGTGGTGGTCGAATACAAAGCGGGTACCGAATAGCAGCTTGTGAATAAGCGCCACGAGGAACATCAGGTCCGGCGGATTGCACGCCTGGATGGCGTCGATCGATTGGCGTCTCCGAACGCGAAATGAAAGATAGGTCTGATGAAAAAGCGCAAGACAATACTCGCGCAAGTATCCGGCCGCGCGGGTGGCTTCGCGAAGAGGGTGCCGGTAAATGTGGACCCCGTCCAGGACTTCATAGCTTTCGTTGTGCCCCTTGCCCTTGGGGCAGATCACCGACACTGCGTAACCCGCCTCAACGAGCGCCTTGGCTTCTTGCCAGACCCTGCGATCGAACGGGACGGGTAGATTTTCGACCAGGATCAGAATGTGATGGTTGCTAGAAATGGCAGCCTCCCCCCGTGTGCGTGGAAACACATGAAGGCACGACAATAATGTTCTCGGGTAGCGCCGCTCCAGTTACCAAACCGGTTAAAAAGGGTCGTCTTTGGTTGATCTTTGGCTCAACCATATGGGTATCTATGAATCGATGTAATATTACATGTAAATGCTTTTGAAGATTTGCTTGTTTACATGAGTAGCAAAAGGAAAACACTGCTGTGTCGCGGGAAACGTCTCAAGAAAGCGATAGAAGTACATTGCTTCGTCCGATTTCTTCTGACGACGTGCAATTGGTGGCAGATTTCCTTCACGCGGAACTCAACGGCCGGCTATCGCCCGCAGCCTGGGCATCTGCCATTCAACCTTCATGGCAATCAACAGCGCCCAATCACGGTTACATGTTAACCAATGGAGGGCGGATTGTCGGTGTTCATATCGCCTTTTACTCGGAGCGGCGCGTTGGCAGTAAGATCGAGAGGTTCTGCAACCTAAGTGCCTGGTGTGTGCTGGACGGCTATCGATCGCATGGGCTGCGCCTTTTGAAAGCGCTGCTTGATCAGGGCGGCTATACCTTCACTGATCTTTCGCCGAGCGGAAACGTCGTTCCCCTCAATCGTCGGCTTAAGTTTCAGCAGATCGACACCGCTGCCGCATTGGTCATAAATCTACCTCGACCTCGATGGAGAAGCGGCATTTCGATTGTGACCGATCCGCAATCACTGGAAGGCCTCCTCGACGCGCGTGATCTTGAAATCTATAGGGACCATGCGCTTGCTCCCGCCGCACACCATCTTGCTGTGATCAAGTGTGATCGACACTGCTATGTGATGTTCCGCAAGGACACCCGCAAACGGTTGCGGGTGTTCGCATCGATCTTGCATGTGGGAGACCGTGCCCTTTTTGCGGAGACCGCTCATCACATTTACAGCCACCTGCTGACGCAATTTGGAATTGTGGGAACATTCGTCGAGAAGCGCTTTGCCGACGTGCACCCCCGATTTTCCATGCCTCTTCGATCGCCGCGCCCGAAGATGTTCTTGAGCAACAGGGTGTCTCCAAGCGAGGTCGACTACCTCTACAGCGAACTTACGTGCGTACCGTGGTAGGGAGTTTGGGATTCAATGCAGTCGCCGATCAAGATCAATATTGCCGATCTGCTCCGCCAGGGAGCATCCAACTTTGGTAGTTCTCCTGCACTGACATACAAGGGCGCCACCACCGGCTATATTGAACTGTGGCTGAACGCCTGCGGATTTGCATCTGCCCTTGATACCCTCGGAACGGCTTTGGGCGATCGGGTTGCCGTTCTTCTCGACAAACGGCTCGAAACTGTGGTCTCGATATTTGGCACTGCTGCTGCTCGCTGCGTGACTGTGCCGATAAACCCGATACTGAGACCACAACAGGTCGCCTACATAATGGCTGACTGTGACGTCAGTGTATTGGTAACATCTGCAGATCGACTGGCCCAACTCCATGGCCACCTCGTCGAGACGCCATCGCTCAAACATGTCATCCTTGTCGATGGCACGCGGGCTGAAGCAGGTACGGATGAAACGCACCCAAGGACGCACTCATGGGGCGAACTCGTTTCAAGCGAGGCCCCCCCTCCGCCATTTGGAGGTGTGGACTGCGATGTCGCTGCCATTCTCTATACGTCTGGAAGCACCGGTAAGCCTAAAGGCGTGGTTTTAAGCCATCGCAACATGATCGTCGGCGCCGAGAGTGTAAGCCACTATCTCGGCAATGGTCCGCACGACACGATCCTGTCGGTCCTGCCATTGAGTTTCGATGCGGGCTTAAGCCAACTGACGACAGCGTTCAATTCGGGCGCTCATGTCGTGCTGATGAATTATCTTCTGCCCGGCGATGTCATACGGCTCTGTGAGAAGTACGCGGTTACAGGGATCACTGGCGTTCCGCCGTTCTGGATCCAGGTCGGGGCTCTTGATTGGCCGGCCGAGGTCGGAGGGCGACTGCGTTACTTTGCAAATACAGGCGGACGGATGCCGAAGGCAACACTTGACCGGCTGCGTGCGTCCTTTCCCAATGCGGCTCCATATTTGATGTATGGGCTGACCGAGGCTTTTCGGTCGACCTACCTCGATCCGTCAGAGATCGACCGGCGGCCGGACTCGATCGGAAAAGCGATCCCTAATGCAGAAATTCTGGTGGTCCGGCCCGATGGGACACTCTGCAGTCCTGGGGAACCGGGCGAACTGGTTCATAGGGGCCCCCTCGTCGCGTTGGGATACTGGAACGATCCTGTTCGTACCGGCGAGCGGTTTCGGCCGTGGCCAGGAACGGGCGCTGCCTGGCGGCAACCGGAAATGGCGGTGTTTTCCGGAGATACTGTCGTCAGGGATGAGGAGGGCTTCCTGTACTTCGTTGGGCGTCGTGACGAAATGATCAAGACGTCTGGCTATCGTGTCAGTCCAACCGAAATTGAGGAAGTTGCTTACGCCTCGGGCCTGGCGCGCGATGCCGTTGCCATGGGCATTGACGATCAAGCACTCGGCCAGCGGATCGTGCTTGTTGCTAGCCCGATTGCCGAGACACTTGATGTAGGCGCCCTGCTGACGGCGTTCAGACATCGACTGCCACAATACATGGTACCTTCAAAAGTCGTCGAAATGGCATCCATTCCAACAAACCCAAATGGCAAGTTCGATCGCGTACTCTTGAGGGAGCAACTGGGACAGTGAGCGTACATCCTTCCATTGACATGTTCGAGGTAGCCGAAGACTGTTTGGCAGTTGGCGGCGTCCGCCTTGATCGACTCGCCGAGCGGGTCGGAACAACACCGTTCTTCGCGTATGATCGACGTTTGATAACTGCTCGGGTGGCCTATCTTCGTTCTGTTCTCCCGAAAGACGTCAAACTCAGCTATGCCGTCAAGGCCAACCCGATGCCGGCGGTGGTCCAACACCTTTCTAGCCTTGTCGATTCACTCGACGTTGCGTCAGCGTTCGAGATGAAGACTGCACTCGATACGGTCGTGCCCGCTTCCTGCATAAGCTTCGCAGGTCCTGGCAAGACGTCGGCCGAACTGACGCAAGCGGTCGCCGCTGGCGTGACGATCGAGATGGAATCGGAAACGGAGGCTTGGCGCATCATCGAAGCCGGCAATCGTCTTGGTATCCGCCCCAAAGTGGCCTTGCGGGTAAACCCCGATTTCCAGGTCAAGGGCTCCGGGATGAAGATGGGCGGCGGCCCGCAACAGTTTGGTGTAGATGCGGAAGAGGTACCGTCGCTGCTTTCAAAACTTGCCAGTGCAGATCTGGATTTCCTTGGCTTCCACGTATTTGCGGGTTCGCAAAATCTCCATTCGCACATACTTTGCGAAGCCTTGTCTCGTAATGTCGAACTCCTGCTAAAGCTAGCTGAAAGCTACGGGCAGTCTGTTCGATACCTGAATCTCGGCGGTGGTTTTGGGATTCCGTATTTCGAAAAAGATGATCCGCTCGATCTAGTGCCCGTTGGCAAAAGGCTGAATGAACTGGTTGAAACTGCTATACGGCCTTCAATGCCTGATGCAAGGATTGCGATCGAACTCGGTCGCTACCTCGTCGGGGAGTCTGGCGTCTACGTAACCAAAGTTGTTGACCGCAAGGTTTCGAGAGGACGCACCTATCTTGTCGTCGACGGCGGGCTTCATCATCAGTTGGCCGCATCAGGCAATTTTGGCCAGGTGATCCGTCGGAACTACCCGATCGTCATTGGAAACAAGATGAGCAGACATGAGCGCGAGACCGTGTCGGTAGTCGGTTGCCTCTGTACTCCATTGGACTTGCTGGGGGACAATGTCTGCTTGCCACCCGCCGACGTCGGCGACCTTGTCGTGATCTTTCAAGCGGGTGCCTATGGTCTGACAGCCAGTCCTACCGCATTTTTGGGGCATCCGATGCCGCCGGAAGTGCTCGTCTAATCGTCGTCGTTACCGAGATCCGCTTTTCGATCTCCAAAATAAATGTGAGGCATCATGAACCCTTCAACATTTGAGTCCGTGAAAGATGTTATCGCCGAAACCCTCGGCATCGAAGATAGGACCCGCATCGCGGATCCCTCGACTCCGCTTTTCGGCAATTTGCCTGAACTTGATTCATTCGCTGTGCTGAGCTTGGCGCAAGCTCTCGAAGCCCGCTTTGGCATCCATATAGATGACGAGGATTTCAGCGCTGAGTTGTTCGAGACGGTCGGCTCGCTCGCGTCATTTGTTGATCAGCAAATTGCGGCGCCGCAAGTTGCCGTCGGTTAGGGACAGGGGTCGTGAACCACTCGCAATGGCCCTTTGCAAATTGCGAGTAAGGCGAAACTCAGGTTGGTGAGGGGAACATGACGGCCGTGGCGAGCAATGCACTTGATCATGGACGTAGGCCCAACGACAAAGGGTCGAGCGTTGCAGTGGTCATCGTGACGTTTAACAGTGCCGATGCCCTGCCGGCGCTATTGAATTCCCTCGTCGATGGCTTGGACGAGGTGAATGGGTTTGAAATCATTGTCGTCGATAATGATTCCAAAGACGGATCGGCAGAAATCGCGGAGGCTCACCGGCTGCGCCCCACCGTCATTCGAACGGGGAGAAACGCCGGCTACGCTGCAGCGATCAATATCGGTTCAGAAAGAGCAAACACTAGCTCTCACTTGCTAATTCTAAATCCCGATCTGCGGCTCTATCCGGGGGCGGTGAAGCCACTAATTGAACTCGTTGCGTCATCGACTGTGGGAGTGGTCGTTCCGATAAACTTTAGGGAAGATGGGACGATCGATCCCACGCTACGGCGCGAGCCCTCGATTGTCACAGCCTGGGCAGATGCGATTCTAGGCGGCAAGCTGGCTTCGCGGCTCGGGTTGGGAGAAATAATTGATGAGTCGCGTCATTACGATCAGCGTCGGCCTGTTCAATGGGCGACGGGATCCGCTCTCCTCGTTTCGGCTAACGCGCGCAAAACTGTCGGTGCGTGGGATGAATCATATTTCCTTTACAGCGAAGAGGTGGATTATCAACGAAGGATCCGCGAGGCTGGATTTGAGATTGTGTATGAACCGCGCTCGAAGGTAATGCATGCCAGCGGAGGAAGTGGTACGGGGCCTCGGCTCTTTGCATTACTAACCGCAAACAGAATTCGCTACTATCGCCGTCACCATGGGGCGCTACGAACTTTGATTTTCAAACTGGGGGTAGTCTTTGGACACGCTGCCAGATCGTGGCGTGGTGCATCCCATCGTGCTGCGATGATGAGTGCGGTCACTCCACATAGGTCGGCGGAAGCATTCGTGGAAAGCACGCGGGGCTAGTATGGCAACCACAGGCGCATACCCAATTGTCAATTTCCATGGCATAGGAGCGCCGCTGCGTCCGCTTGAGCCAGGAGAAACAGACTATTGGCTGGGTCGCGAGCGGTTCCAGACAATTCTTGACCTGATCGCGGATCACCCCAATCGTGAGAATATCCAGATCACGTTCGACGATGGCAATACCTCCGATCTATTGATCGCGGCCCCTGAATTGAAAAACCGTGGTCTCAGCGCGGAGTTTTTTGTCCTGACCGGCCGCATCGGGCAACACGGATCTCTCGACATAGACGACATCCGGACCCTTCTCGGGATGGGGATGCGTATCGGAAGCCACGGTGTTGATCATCAAGATTGGACCAAACTTCCTGCCTCAATCCTTGCCTACGAGCTTGAAACGTCGCGGGAACGACTTACAGAAATATGTGAGGCGGACATTCGTACCGCATCGTTGCCATTCGGGTGGTACAACAACTCTGTTCTGTTGGAATTAAAGCGTTGTGGATACACCACGGCCTATTCAAGCAGCGGTGGAAACGCGAGGGTCGCGGATTTTCTGAAGCCGAGGACGTCAGTTCGAGCCGATACGACAGATATCACCGTAAACAGCGTCCTGGCGGGCCAAACTCCCATCTGGCGAAGTCTTCGCAGCCAAGTGCGGGCGCGATTCAGAGTGTAGACGGAGGTTTTGAGATGGCAAAGCTATTGCTGGTTGCACCGACGTGCAATGGAGAGGACATTGGAGAGGCGTGGGTCGCACATCAGTGGGCCCGGCGGCTCGGTGAGCGTCATGACGTGACCCTGCTTACATATCATAAGCAAGGCGCAACTCCTGCTTCACAACAACTGAGCAATGTCAAAATAGTCGAGTGGAGTGAGCCACCAATTCTAGGTCGGGCGGAGCGGCTGAACAGCATTTTAAAGCCGGGCTATATACCGTTTTACTACCGCGCACGACGTTGGATACGCCAAGCGATATCGGACGGGGTCCGCTTCGATATCGTGCACCAGCCTGTGCCAGTTGCTATGCGCTATCCCTCACCGGCCGCAAATCTTGGTCTGCCACTGGTTATCGGGCCGGTGGGCGGTGGACTGTCGACCCCGCCGGGATTTGCCGCTGATGACGGTTCGGCGCCGTGGTATACTAAGCTGCGGAGCATCGATCAGTATCGCCTGCGCTGGGACCCCCTTTTGCGCGCCAGCTACGCGAGCGCTGATTGCGTTCTCGGTATCGCTGGATATGTCGAGGAGATCTTGTCCCCTGTCCGGGTGCGACGGTTCGAGGTGATGAGTGAAACGGGCATTGATGTCGTTCCCCCCTCCATCGACCGCTCAGCACGAGCAGGCCCGGTGCGCTTGCTGTACGCCGGGCGGCTCATCAGAACGAAAGGAGCACGTGACATCATTCGAGCCATGGCAGTGCTTCGCGATCTACCTGTTGAGCTGGCGATAGTTGGAGACGGTCCCGATCGGGGCGAATGCGAGGCACTTATCGCATCGCTTGATCTCGGTAAACGGATCTCAGTTTTAGGGTGGCGTCAAAAAGGTGAGCTTCCGCAGTTCTACCGGGATGCCGACATCTTCGTGTTCCCAAGCTATCGCGAGCCAGGCGGAAACGTTGCGCTTGAAGCGATGAGCTTTTCACTGCCGCTTATCGTGGTTGACCGTGGCGGTCCTGGTAGTGCGACATCTGATCTTTGCGCAATCAAACTCGGGATTTCAACGCCAGAGGCCCTTGCTAATGACATCGCGGCTGCGGTGCGTAAGCTTGTGGCGAACCCCGAATTACGTGCGCGAATGGCTGCGGCGTCGTACGCTCATGCGCAGAAAACCGCACTGTGGTCAGCAAAGCTCGACCAGATGGATGCGATTTATGCCGAATTAATGAACACACCCAAGCTCAGCTTAAGCCAGTCACGCTCGGCATAGGCAGCGAATTGTCGTGTGTACTGCCCTCAAGCCATCCCTGGGCTAGTCCCTTTGGAGGACACAAGCATCGGAAGAACTAGTCGCCGCAGCAGATGGCTACGATTATTATTTTGGTCTGCTCATCTAAGAATTATCTCGAATGACAGGCAAGCGAGAATGAGACCAGGCAGAAATGATAGCAATTAGCCACCGTGGCTCTCACAAGGAGCAGCCAGTTCTGCGCAGTTCTGCTGCCGATCCGGGCGTTCGTTTGAATGTCAATGGTCGCACAAGGATCCATGGTCTAGCTTCCGAACACACGCGTTTGGCGTGGCCGGTCAAAGTCTTCCTATTGGGTCTGATAATCCCCTGGGTATTTCCGATTGGAACCGTGAATCTTTCTCTTTATCGGATTGTTCTCCTAGCCCTGCTCGTACCTTGTCTCTTCATGTGGCTGCGGGGAAAAGCTGGCAAGAAGAAACCGGCCGATTTCGGCCTTCTCCTTTTTTGTGCGTGGGCCGCGATTGCGTTCATCGCTGTTGAGGGTGTCGATCAAGCAATTGAGCCCGCGGGAATTCTCTTTATTGAGACCATGGGCTCGTACTTGCTGGCTCGCGTTTACATAAGAAATGTTCAAGACTTTCAAAATATGGTGATCTTTGTCGCCAAGTTGATTGTTTGCGTGTTGCCATTCGCTCTATACGAATGGGTAACAGGAAAAAATCTCCTCCTGTTGGCCTTTGGATCAATTTTCCGCACGGAAGCTATAACTACGATGGCTCCCCGGATGGGATTTTGGCGCGTCCAGGGCCCTTTTAGCCATTCCATACTGTTTGGTACCTTCTGCGGGAGCATGGTCGCGCTGACTTGCTTGGCAACAAAGGGGAGACTTTCCAATCCTTCACGCCGTTCCCTAACATTTCTCGTGGGATTCGCTGCGTTACTATCGATGTCCTCTGCGCCCATCGGTGGTGTGTTTTTTCAAATTTCGCTGCTGTTGTGGAACTGGATTCTTGGCGGCTTCGCGGGTCGGTGGAAGTTGATTTGGACAATCGCCCTTCTGGGCTACCTTGTTGTCGAGCTTGGTTCGAACCAAACACCTGCGCAGTTCTACATCTCGCATTTCACATTCGAACAGCAAACCGGATGGTATCGGCTTTCGATTTGGGAATATGGCTCTGCGTCTGTCGCCAGCCATCCGTTTTTCGGAATCGGGCTGGGCGATTGGGCGCGGCCGGCTTGGATGGGAGACAGTGTCGACAACTTTTGGCTTTTGATGGCGATGAGGCACGGGTTGCCAGGCCTTTTGCTGATAGTCCTTTCCATGCTTAGTATCTGCTTTGCCATCGCGAAGACTAAGGGTAGTAGTCCTCAGGTCGACGATTGCAGAACGTCATATCTGATCTGCATGGTCGCGTTTGCTTTTGTAGGCTCAACCGTGCACTTCTGGGTGGCTGCATACGCTTGGTTTTTCTTTATTGTCGGATCTGGCGTATGGATTCTTGACAGCAAACTGAGCCGGCACGCGGAAGGTAATCGCCTGCTGGGAATGGGACGCTATGCCCAAGGGGGAGGCCGGGCGGAAACGCCGTACCAGACAGCTCGCTGAAGCACTCGTCACTGCGCGGCTGACCATTGCGAGATGCGTACTTCGAAAATCGGAAGTTAGGCGGCGAGCGCAGGGCAAAAGGAATATCCCTGCCCAAGAAGCCGTCAAGATCGCGCTTCCTGGAAATGCTGCGGACGTTCACAAGGATGAAGCGAGGTTTGCCCTTTATGCTGAGTGAGCCTATTGGTTGCGATCATAAGGCATACCGCAGTCTTAAGGGGGGCGAGGCCGTTTTCGCGGTGCGTGGCGCAGGACGGCCTGGCGCCGTCAGGCTCTTGCGCCCAAAAGCTGTCGTGCCTTTCTATAAGCGCGTTTCGGATTTCGTATCGCCGTGAGTGCAGGGGTCAGGACGTCTCTGTAGTTGCCGTATTTGTTTATCGGGATCTCGGAAATTTCCTTCCACGACCGCTCTATCTGTTGCAAATAGATGTGTCCCTTACGTCTGACATCAGGCGGCAACGAGAGCATGTCCGCGTAGTTTGCCCTGGAAATCATCGGATGCAACTCTTGCTGCTTGGGTTTTACATAAGAATCGCAAAACCCCCATGAGCTCATTCTAAGCTCGATATACGCGAGATCGAGGATCAGGAAGGCGTCGAAATGTGAAATCGGAGCAAGCCACGCGGCGACCGAACGCAATAGCTCGTCATCCTGCGGTAGCTTTAGCCGGCCTATCAGAGTTTTTGCGTCGATTGGAAGGTCCGGTCTGGCATTGAGCCAGAGGAAGCCGCGCCCAACCTCCCCGCCGAGGCCGCCGACAAAGTATCGTCCCTCCAGGGGGATGACGCTCGGATGCATCTTTACATTGTTCCCACCCACGCAATGACCGGCTCTGAGTTTCCAGAGTTCCGCCTGTTTGGGCGTTGCCTCACGATAGGCCAACAATTCGTGCGGTAATTTGAATTTTGTCGCTAGGCGTCGTGCACAGGCGACATCGATGTCAGCATTGGGTGCTCTGACTGTTGCGAAGGACACCTCACCAAGGAGGTCTCGACAACAAGAAAGTAATAGGCGTGAATCGCTACCCGCAGTCAAAGCCACGCTTGTCGTTCCGGTCCGAGCCAGAATTTCGATGGTTTGTCTAACCCGTTCGAATATCCTTGCGCAGGTCAATGTCGGATCCGAAGAAACTTCGAGGGGACGGCTTGGCCAGTGACGAGTAACGGCCCAAGTGTCGAGATCCAGATAATGATTGCAGAGGAGGCGATTGATCCCAGTGTGAGCTGTTAGGTCGCCTGTAAACCAACCGGCGTTGTCGACATCAAGAGCCTTGTAAAGCCGTGCTCGAAAACGCTGTTTATATTTATCACCGGCTAGCAGGGCGGCCGCCGTTGCTCCAGCTATCCGAGCGTCGCGATCATAAACAAGCGATATGGTGCCGTTTGCGTCGAGGTAGATGCGCCTGTGCATTGCAGTGCTTAGCAAGAAAAGAAAGCTGCCTGACAGCTTATAAATGTGCTCCTCGACGAACTCATCAATATTGTCACCTTCTCCAAGTGCGGCTGGGAGCGTGTAGCGACCGGTGATCACCCGGCCGCCCTCGAGATCGATCGGTGTCCCCACAAGCACCCCAATTTGGTCGCCATCCGCACCATACACGTTCAGGACTCTTGTGAGCGGAGCGAGGGAAACGTGCAAACTGCCAACTTGTAGCTGAGACCAGCCACTTCGAAATTTAGGCTCGGTGGAAACGAGAAACTGCCCGTCGAGTTGTTCAGATTCTGTCAACATTTGCTTATCCCTCAGCTCTCAGTGGATGACTGCCCACTTGGCCAACCCCGGGACTCCAGGCGTCCCGGAGCTCCTGCTAGATTCAATTGGCTCGCTATCGCGAGACACCGAGCGCTCCGCGCAGAAGGCGCCAACCTTGTTGGCCAACCAGCTTGTGAAGATACAGCCGTAACCATGGCGCCGTGTAACAGATACGCGGATATATCTCCCTTGCTAAGTCTGCTAGTTGACGTGAGACCTCGGCCTCGTCTTCATCGAATGCTGCCGAGGCCTGTGCAGCGGCGTTCCCGGCCAGATCACGCAACAACAGTCGCCGGAGGCGATCCGCGTTTTTCTGTCGGCTTCCACCAGTAGCGAGGAAATGCATAATTGCGGCATATCTCTGTTGGATGTCAGGCAATCGCGCCGCTGAATATGAATGAGACATGTTGTGCGAATGCATTCTGTAGATCGCCTGATTTGCCCCCACAAAGCCGACCGGTCCTACCGCCGACAAACTAAGCCACATCGCCATGTCGCCGGCATGCGGAAGCTCATGCGAATATCCACCTACGCTCTTTTGGGCGGTCGTCCGCACAACTGCTGTTGGCGTCGGTACGATGTTTCTGCCTTGCATTGCCTTGACGAAATCATTGCAGGAAAAAACAGCGGTCCGAGCGTTCAGCGAGTCACCAAATGGCTTGCGCGCAATTTGCGACCCGTCATCATACTTCAGTGTCGCGTTACCAAACGCGAATGACATTTCCGGTGTTGCTCCGATTAGACTTGCTGCACGAACGAGAGCGCCTGGCGCAAGATAGTCATCTGCCGAGAGAAGAAGAAATAGATCGGAACTCGCCCAATCTATTCCTTCATTATAAGTCGCAATGTGCCCTTGATTTGTTCGGTGCTGACGGAACTCAACTCTGCAGTCCTCTCGAGCAAGCGCCGCTCCAATCTCGCCGGACCCATCAGGTGAGGCGTCATCAATAATAAGCACTCTAACATCAACGCCCACTTGCGATGTCACACTCTCAACACACTCCTTGAGAAACTTTCCGTAGCGATAGCAGGGAATCACGACATCAACGGTTGTCATGGTGACCTCATTAGAACTGGCATGGGGCGGACTCTTGAGCGCGTCTGCTCGAACTCGCCGATCGGCGGCCCTTGGGGTCTAGTGAGCGCTTGACGCAGTGCTCTGTCGACGGCTTCTCCTGCTGCGGCCCAAGACGTGGCTTTAACACTCTCAGCTGCCCGTCGTGACGCGAGGAAAAAGTCGGGCATGGTGACAACAGCCTCTAGGGCCTCCGCGAGGGCATGAGGAAGCAGGGATGCATACCTCACATTGTCATTTTCAAGGACAATCCGGTTGTGTTCAGCATCGTTCACAACTGGTAGGCACCCGCAGGCCAGCATTTCATGCGGAACGAGCGAGACGTTGGTCAACGATAAGCTCAATCCGGCAAAGCAACTATTGTAAATATTGTTGAGCTTCTCCGGAGAGACGAGCCCGTGATTGATGAACTTGAAAGGAAGACGTCCCATCCGCTGGCCAAAAAGATGGAGCTCTATTTCGGGCTGTCGCTTGTTGAACAATTCCAAAGCAAGCAGGCCTATCTCTACTGCACGGCGTGGTGTTCCTCCTCTGGCGTAGAATGCAATCCCGGAGCGTCGCGAACCGGGATCAAACTGATAGCGCCCAGTATCGCACCCGAAGGGAAACCAATCAGTCTCCATCGCGAACTCACGGGAAAGCTTCTCTGAGAGCCAGCGCCCGGCAGTAATGCCGTGAAACCCCATTTTGTATGTGGCCTCTGCCAGGGCGCTGTTGGTCCCGACTGGATAGAAGTGTGGCTCATAGTCCTGGATGAAATAAAACCTCTTGCCGTCGCAGGGCGCATTGAATGCGGCATATGCGGTGGGCCAGCAGGTTGCCACAATGCCGTGTGCATTCCTCATCCCGAGGCGAAGGTCTTCGATGTCGCAGGTAAGACCATAGTGGGACCGTGCGACATGCTCGTAGTATTTTGGATCACCGCCATAGGGGTCGTAAAAATAGACTCGGTTTCGGTAGCCGGCACTCTGGAGGTGCTTTAGTGTCCGGAATATGGTTGTGTGACCGCCCGACCCAGGACTGGCGGGACCAACGAGCCAGTTCATTTCGATCGGTTCACCGTCACTGATAGTAGGAATGGTCGGCTTCGTTGGCTTCGAGAGGTCAACTTGCAGCACATCAGATGGAAACACATGCCACAGGAATGTCTTGGGGCGAAGTGCATCCGACAGCTTGGTTCTGATTTTATCGGATAGAGCCTTCGGACCCTCATTGATGATCAGTCGCTTGGCCTGGCGCTTACAACGGTTGGTTTGCACGCGAGCCGTCATCCAGATCGAAGCTGCCTGCTTCATGAACCTGAAGCTTGCATTCTTTCCCAGTTTAAATGGCAATCGCGACCTCCCCGCTCCACGTATTTTTGGTCGGATCTGAGCGCGGTCCCCGCAAAACATGCGCTATGACGGCTCAAATAAATACATGCGTTTATCCATACAATACTTATCAAGCTGATGTAAAAATGGAAAAATGGTTCCTTGCGTACTCCTTTCGATCGATAAACTACCGATTTTTGTTTCCTTTACTCGAGGGCTGAAAAGAGACTTTTCTATCCTCAGTGCAAAATCATCTGAGGGGCGCGTTATATGCTCAAGTTAAGTGACGATCTGTTGGGGTCGATCGGATGCTGCGCGAGGCAGGCGCCATGATCGCACAAAGCGTAATGCTGGGTGATGATGTTGTCATCCATCACCCAGACCTGGTCAATCTGTACGGATGTTCCATTGGTCGCGGCTCGCGTATTGGGACCTTCGTCGAGATTCAGAAGAACGCTTCGATTGCAGAAAACTGCAAAATCTCCAGCCACTCCTTTATCTGTGAAGGCGTGACTATCGAAGACGGGGTTTTCGTAGGTCATGGTGTGATGTTCACCAATGACCTCCATCCACGCGCGGTCAACCTCAATGGTTCGCTTCAATCGGATGCTGATTGGTCCGTTGTGCCGACGCTTGTCAAGCGCTACGCGTCAATTGGCAGCAACGCCACCATCGTCGCGGGTATTACGATTGGGGAGGGCGCGCAGATTGGTGCGGGTGCTGTCGTCACCAAGGACGTTCCTGCTTACGCAATTGTTGCCGGCGTGCCGGCACGGATTATCGGCCGCGCAAAGGATGCGCCAGTCGAAGTCGTTTCATCCGGGGGGGCACGATGATCGGTATTGCTGTTGTCGGTTACGGATATTGGGGACCAAACCTGGTTCGGAACCTAGCTGAGACGCCGGGCGCAAAGCTTGTTTGGGTATGCGATCTGAAGAAGGATCGCCTTGCTGGCGTTCAGCTGCGATACCCAACGGTTCAGATCACCGACGATTTCGACGAGGTATTGCGCGACCCTCGCGTTGATGCGGTGGCCATCGCGACGCCGGTATCTGCTCATTACATGCTGGCGATGAAGGCACTTATGGCGGGCAAGCACGTGTTTGTCGAAAAGCCTATGGCTTCGACCTCAGAAGAGGCTCGCCGAATGGTAGACGAGGCCGCACGTCGCCGGCTTATTCTCGCGGTTGACCACACCTTCATTCATACTGGTGCTGTTCGCAAGATGCGCGAGATCATAGAGAATGGCCTCGGAGACATCTACTATTACGATTCCGTACGCGTAAATCTCGGCCTTTTCCAGCACGATGTCAGCGTCATCTGGGATCTTGCTGTCCATGATCTGTCGATCATGGACTACGTCCTCCCGGAAAAGCCTGTGGCGGTTTCCGCAACGGGCATGGGTCATGTCGCCGGCGAGCCCGAAAACATCGCTTATCTGACGCTCTTTTTCGAAAGCAAGCTGATCGCCCACATCCACGTTAACTGGCTAGCACCCGTCAAGGTTCGTCGTACTTTGATTGGTGGCAGCAGCAAGATGATCGTCTATGACGACCTCGAGCCGAGTGAGAAAATCAAAGTTTATGACAAGGGCATTACGCTCAACGGCAATCCGCAGACGGATGGCGAAAAAGTCTACGACATGCGTGTGGGCTACCGCACAGGCGATATGTACGCCCCGCAGCTCGATATGACCGAGGCGCTTGGCCGTGAGCTCAAGCAGTTTGTCGATTGTGTCATGACAAACAGTCAGCCGATCGCCGATGGCCATGCGGGGCTGCGCGTCGTGCGTATCCTCGAAGCTGCAAGCCAGTCCCTTGCTCAGCGCGGGCGTGTTGTCGAACTTGAGCCGGCGAGGTTGATTGCATGATCCCCCTTCTCGATCTTAAAGCTCAGTATGCGGCTATCAGGAGTGAGGTTGAGCCCGCGGTGATGCGCGTGCTCGCGTCGGGTCACTACGTCCTTGGCGAAGAAGTCGCCCGCTTTGAGGAGGAGTATGCGACATATTGCGATGTAAAACATGCGATCGCCGTAAACACAGGCACAAGCGCGTTGCATCTAGCTTTGCTTGCTGCTGGCATCGGTCCAGGTGACGAGGTTATCACCGTATCCTTCACGTTCGTCGCGACTGCCTCGGCTGTCTGCTACACGGGCGCTCGCCCGGTCTTCGTCGATGTCGAGCCGATGACGCTGACAATGGATCCTGCCAAGTTGGAGGCAGCGATAACGCCAAGGACCAAGGCCATAATCCCAGTCCATCTTTATGGGCAGATGGCAGACATGGATGCAATCAAGGCGATTGCGGACAGGCATGGAATTCCGGTGATCGAAGACGCCTGCCAGGCCCATGGCGCCGAATACAAGGGACGGCGGGCGGGAAGCATTGGCGTGTCGGGCTGCTTTAGCTTCTACCCCGGTAAAAACCTAGGCGCTTGCGGCGAAGGCGGTGTCGTCGTTACCAATGATGACGACCACGCCAGGCAGATCCGAATGCTGCGAGACTGGGGCCAGGAGCAGCGGTATCACCATACGTTAAAGGGTTTCAACTATCGAATGGATGAGATCCAGGGCGCAATCCTTAGAATCAAGCTTCGGCACCTAGAAACATGGACGGAAGCACGTCGGGTTCGGGCAGATCGCTACTCAACGCTCCTGGCGGACTCGCGCTCTGTGCGTATTCCGGCCGCGATGAAGGATCGTCGCCACGTCTTCCATGTTTATGCGGTGCGCACGCGCGAGCGCGAACATCTCCAGCACTCCTTGAGATCAGAAGGCATCTCTACCGGGCTCCACTATCCGATCCCCATTCATCTTCAAAAGGCGCATGCCGATCTCGGATACCAAGCCGGAGATCTCCCAGTATCTGAGGCTGCGGCTTGTGAGGTTCTCTCGCTACCGATCTATCCAGAGCTGACATTAAAGCAGGTGGAGCAGATTGCAGCCGCCGTGGAGCAGGACGCCTATGTCAGCTGACCCTCTCACCGGCGTGCGCGTCGTACTTGCCGTGCACGGGCGTCAGCAAACCGCTGCGGATCCCGACTACATCGTTCATCTGGCAGAGGAACTGACGCGCTCCTATGGCACCTCAGGTCTTGTGGAACTTTATGCGCGTTTTGCGACGGGAGATGGCTTCGTCGACAGCTTCATGCGCAAGACAATATGGAAGAGCCTAGCACAGGTTTGTGGTGACGGCTTGCAGGTTGGAAGCGGAGCTGGGTTCAAACACCCCGAGACGTTTGAAATTGGCAGCGGGGTCTTTATCGGCGCACAGGCATACATTCAGGGTAGGTTCGACGGTACCTGCCGGATAGGAAACAATGTTTGGATCGGCCCTCAGGCCTACTTTGATGCGCGCGACCTCGTACTTGAGGACCATGTTGGATGGGGCCCGGGTGCGAAAGTCCTTGGTTCAAGTCACACTGCAATGCCGGTCGACATGCCGATTATCCGCACTGACTTGGAAATCAAGCCAGTGCGCATCGGCGCATGGGCAGACATAGGCACCAATGCCACCATCCTTCCTGGTGTAACCGTCGGCAAAGGCGCGATTGTTGGCGCAGGTGCCGTTGTCGTTGAGGACGTTGCACCCTTCTCTGTTGTTGCAGGTGTTCCCGCAAAATTCCTACGCTGGCGAGCGGATCAGGATGCGAGCGGATCAAATTCGGAGAGTTGAAATATGAAGAACAAGCGGATTTTGATCACTGGTGGTGCTGGTCTCATCGGCTCACATATCGCGGATCTCGTCGCGCGAGAGGAGCCCCGGGAAATAGTGATCCTGGATAATTTCGTTCGCGGCCGACGCGAAAACCTCGCTGAAGCAGTGGATAGAGCTAATGTAACTATTGTTGAAGGAGACATCAGGGATCGTGCCCTTCTTAAGGAGGTCAGCAAAGGTATTGATGTCGTCTTCCATCAGGCCGCCATTCGCATCACCCAATGCGCCGAAGAGCCTCGCCTTGCCTTTGACGTTCTCGCAGGCGGGACATTCGATGTACTCGAAGCGGCTGTGCAAGCGGGGGTTTCAAAGGTAGTGGCTGCATCTTCGGCCTCGGTGCTGGGGTTGGCTAATAGCTTCCCGACCACTGAGGAACATCATCCTTACAACAATCGTACCATCTACGGCGCCGCCAAAGCATTCAACGAGGGGCTGCTGAGGAGCTTCGCGGAGATGTATGGCCTGCGATACGTTGCCCTTCGCTACTTCAACGTATACGGGCCGCGTATGGACGTCTATGGCGCCTACACGGAAGTTCTGATCCGGTGGATGGAGCGAATTGCCAGCGGGTTGCCGCCAATCATCCTCGGTGATGGTACGCAGACGATGGATTTCGTGCATGTGCATGACATTGCGCGTGCCAATCTACTCGCGGCGAAATCCGATGTGACCGATGAGGTCTTCAACGTCGCGAGCGGCAGCGAGACGAGCCTTGGTGAACTTGCCGCGCTGCTGACCAAGGTCATGAGCTCTTCACTGGAGCCGCAATTCGGCCCGGCGCGGAAGGTCAACGCCGTGCCGCGGCGCCTTGCCTCGACGGCCAAGGCTGAGACTCTCCTTGGTTTCACTTCGCAGGTGACATTGGAAGAAGGATTGCTTGATCTCGTTGAGTGGTGGCGCCAGGAGAAGTGCTTGAACGCGGGAGAGGCCGCATGAACCCGGTTCCAGTTGCCAAGCCTGTTCTCGACGAGCGCGAGGTCGAGGCAGTCCGGCGGGTCATTCTGTCAGGGTGGGTAACCCAAGGACCTGAAGTTGCAGCCTTCGAGGAAGAGTTCGCCGACTTCGTTGGTGCACGTCATGCCTGTGCCGTTTCCAATTGCACGACCGCGCTCCACCTTGCTTTGCGGGCAGTAGGGGTAGATGCTGGCGATGAGGTCATCACCGTAAGCCACACCTTCATCGCCACCGCGAATGCGATCCGTTACTGCGGCGCTGTGCCTGTCTTCGTCGATATTGAAAAGGGCGGCTATAACATCGATCCGGACCTTATCGAAGGAGCCATCACGCCTCGTACCAAGGCGATAATCTGCGTTCACCAGCTTGGAATGCCATGCGACCTGGCTCGTATCGTTGCCATCGCGGTAAGTCACGGTATACCTGTGATCGAGGATGCTGCTTGCGCGACAGGGAGCGAGATACTCTGGAAAGGTCGCTGGGAGAAAATCGGCAAGCCGCATGGCGACATTGCCTGCTTTTCGTTCCACCCCCGCAAGGTGGTGACCACCGGTGATGGTGGTATGCTTACGACCGCCAATCCAGAATACGACCGAAAGTTCCGCTTGTGGCGGCAACATGGCATGAGTGTCACTGATGCTGTTCGACACGGCTCGAAGCAGGTGATTTTCGAATCCTATCCCGAGCTCGGCTATAATTACCGCATGACGGACATGCAAGCGGCGGTTGGCCGCGAGCAACTGAAGCGACTTCCTACGATCATCGCGCAGAGGCGCAAGATTGCAAAGCAATATGCCGAACAATTATCTGGAAGGTCTGCGCTTGCACTGCCAGTCGAACCTACATGGGCTCGCAGCAATTGGCAGAGTTTTTGTTTGAGGCTTTCAGAAGATCTCGACCAACGCGAAGTAATGCAGCAGTTGCTTGACAAAGGTGTCTCCACGCGGCGCGGGATCATGAACATCCACCTCGAGGATGCCTACACACAAACAGGCTTGCACTTCGTCGCATCTAGCCTGCGCGAAAGTGTATTGGCGCAGCAGCATTCAATCATTCTCCCACTGTTTGCGCAGATGACAAACTATGATCTTGCCGCTGTTATAGAGGCAGTGAGCCTGTCCGTTTCCGAGCGTGACTTGGCAATAGAGCGGGCAGTCTGATCGGTCGGTGCCATCGGCGCTCTTGGGCGCAACAGTGGGTGCCGTATCGGTTTGAAGGCGTCGAGACGCGACCGTTTGTAATCGCTCCAACTTCCCCCAGGAATGCCGTGGCAAGCTGTCGCGGCTATTGGAGTGGCGAACCGGGGCGACAACATCCCTAGCGAGCCACTGGTTCAGTCAATGGCGAACGGTGTAGATCGCTGCAGCTCGATGTCGCTATGTCGGTCAACGTGCACGACCAAAACGCTGATAGATTCTAACCTGTGTTCGTTCTAGCTGGCCACCGACATTAGATGGTTTACACGCTGCGCATACTCTCGAGCAGTGGGCGGATGGCTTTCGGGAGCGTGTGTTGTGGCAGCAGGCTAGCAACCATCCTCAGCGATAGGAGACCCACCAGGATTGCGACAACCAGGCCAAGGGTCGTTGCTTGCCAGAGCGGCAGGAATTGGAATGCGGCGAAGACGAGCGTCGAAACCGGCAGATATGCGGCGATCAGCTTCCGATTGGCGGGTGACCAACGAAATTCCGTGAAGCGTCGCGCCACAAAATACATCAGAACGCTGTGCCAAACATACAAACCAAAGAAGGCAAAGCCAGCGCCAGCAGCACCAAATGCTGGTACGCACAGCCATGCAAGTCCAACGTGCACTATAGCAGCGGCGACTTCCGACCAGAAGAAAATCGCCTTCGCGCCCTTAGCAAGAACAATGAATCCGATGGGCCAAGCCACGATCCGCAGCATCATTCCTAGGCAGATCCAGCGCAGAATATCGACCGCTCCCTGAAAGGCCGATGAGTAGAATAAAGCCATGATGGCGGGTGCTAGCGTCAGCGTCGCGATCAGCCCGGGCCCGGCCAGCAGTATGCTGATTTCGGTTTGCTCATTAACTAGCCGATTGCATTCTTCATTGTCTTGCGCCACAGCCGTGAGGCGCGGGTAGAAATCGGTGCCCATGGCCTGCAGGATGAAGCCTGCATAAAGTCCACCCAGTGACCAAGCGGCTTGATAAAGGCCGGCGGCGTGCAATCCACTCTCTGACGAGACGATAAGGCGGATAGCGTAGGCGCTTCCCATCGTTAGAAACCCGCTTGCCATGAAGATGATGCCAAGCCTTAACAAGGCACTTGTTTCCTGCAATGCCCGTCGCGTCGAGAGGGACACACGCGGGATCTCGATCTTTCGGCTGAACCACCACGAGGTCGCAAAGCTTGCGATCGCCGCAGCAACCAGGGAGATCGCAATTCCAGGCTCTCCGAGGAGGTAAATGATCGGAACTCCGATCAATACACTGAAAAGACCGCCCAGTACGCTCATCCAGGCGAGGCCGGATATATTGCGCATGCCCTGAACCAGCGCCACTCGTCCTCCTGCCGCTACCTGGAAGGCGACGGCCAGTGACAAGACCATTACGCCGAGCGTGTATTGGGAATTTCCGAAGGTCAATTGCGCGACAGGTGCAGACAACATCAGCAAAAGGGCTGCCCCAGCGACACCCAAGAGTATGGAAACGCGACGTAAAACTGCTGCGACCTCGGCAATTCGCCCGGTTTCCTCTGAACTGACAGCTGCAATCTGGCGTACACCGCTAGCGCTGATCCCGACTCCTGCCACGGTCTGTGAAATATCAACAATCGAATTGTAAAGAGCCATCACCCCTATGCCCTCGGGCCCAAGGAGAATAGCCATAGCCTTGTTGCGGACAATGGAGAAGATCACGTTGATGGCCGACGATCCGCCGATAAGCATCGTCGATTTGACTATCTGCACATAGCTCTTGCTATTGCGGCACGTTCCATTGGGAGAACGTATTGTTGAAGGGCCACTAGTGGGCTCGTCAACGTCATCTTCGTTGTCGAATTTGCTGATCATTGGCTATTTTTGTCTGCAGTCGCGTCGGTCGCCTTCGGGGAGGTCGATGCGCTTCGGACAACTTTAAGGACGTCTCCGGGCATCATTGTCGTTGTTTCATACGCGACAATTTCATTGCTTTTCCCAGCGGTAGTCCTGACTATACGAAATTGTAGCTTCGCTTCTTCGTCTGATTTTTGGGCGTCGCCGGACGATAAGCTTTCCATAAGGACCTTCTGGCTAGTTTCTTTTTTTAACCTCAACTGTTCAGCGTTTGCACGCTCAGCCTGCAGTTCCGAAGCAACTTGAGTCCGTCTCTTGTCTTGTAGACCTTCGAGGTCACGCGTCGCCTGACTAATGTTCTGGCGAGCCCGCATGATTGCGACCGTGAGATCAAGTCGATCATTTTGATAGCCCCTCATCATACGCTCGACCTCCGCCTGTCGCGCTGGAACAGCGGCTCCCCGCGCAATTAGGGCGATTGTGCTGTCAAGTTGCTGCTGCACGGAGACGATGTTGGCATCGGTGCCCTTTATCTTTTCCTGCAACACATCGATCTCTTCGGCCATAAGATCACGTAGGCCTGACAGCGATTTCGCTTGCCTCGCCAGTTCATTTGCTCTGGCGGCGAATATTGCCTCTTCCTGCTTGTAAATAGCTGCAGCTAAGGGATTCAAGTTCTCGTTCTCTTGGCGCGAGTGGAAAGTCGTCTCACCGGCCATCTCCGCTTCGAGGCGCTCGATCTTTGCAGCATTGCGGATCGTGGAGTCGTCGATTTCCTTCAAACCACCAACCATCTTGGTGATGTCCAGTGAGCTTTGCATTCCCGCCGCAGCACGTACTTGGCCCCCTCCCATTGCAAGGGCCTGCAGGACGGTGATGTCGTTGTGAAACTCGTACTCACCAGGATTCGTGACGTCTCCTACGACGTAGATTGGGGGGTACTTGAGGATTTCGACTGTGGCGGCCGGCTCATCAACCAGTCCGATCTTTTCCTTCAGCATCTTTGCGACTGATGATGCCAGCGCTGCCTCATCCATGTTGTCGATGGAGACAGGTCCTAGAAGAGGAACCGAAATAGTGCCCATGTTCGAGACGGTGTACTCGCCTCCGACTGTAGCCCATTGCTCGTAAGTCCCCTTGGTCGGGATCCACTGCACAAGTGTTAGTCGGATCTTGGTGTTTGGAAGAAGGGGAGCGCTGAAAGCTGCACTGACGCTGAGAAAAGCCAGCCCAGCAAATGCTGCGGCGGATAGCTGTGCTAGCCGCCGCAGAATAATTCTTAATCTCATCCTCAATATAAATTGATGCATTAGCAGGGGTCCGGAACTGTTAATGCGAACTAGAAATATAAAATGGGGTCATGGCCGCAATTTATACATTCTAATATTCGCCATTGCTTTAATGATACATTGGGCCGCTGCGTCAATGCAATAGAGTGGCGCCTCAGCAAAAATGATTAGCATCTGAGAGACGTGACGGGCAGGGCGGCGCCTCTTGGCTAGAAGATACGGGAAGGCCCAAACCAAATACTAGTCAAATGTACTAGGAGCCATCGGACAGGCACCCACTATCGATCAACTATCGTGGTTCCCGAAACTGGTCGAAGATGTCATCTCCACAGTAGGCCGCTCTCGTTTCTTTTGTTCGGATGACTTCGTGATGGGTGACATTGATGTCCGTTTTTATCTTTCAATTTTGCTGCGGAGATTGCCGTTAATTTTAGCATGCGTGGTTGTGACGACGGCCATCGCTACTGCTGTCGCTCTCCTCCTACCGCGTAGCTATCAATCCACCGCGAAAATCCTCGTAGAGGCGCCTCAGATACCTGTTAATCTTGTGCGGTCGACAGTGCCAACAAGTTCATTGGGCCAACTGCAGATCATCCAACAACAGCTGACGACACGAGACAATCTCGTAAAGCTTGCGAGCAAGCTCGAAATTTATGCAGATGAAAAAGAGAAGCCGCCGATCGAACATGTAGTGAGGGACCTACGCTCACGACTCATTTTTGAGGAAACAGAACTGAGTGGCGGGGACGGTGCATCGGTGTTCACCGTTGGGTTCGAGGCGGGCACTCCGGCATTGGCAGCAAAGGTTGCAAATGAACTTGCGACATCGATTTTGAACAGCAACCAGAAACAACGAACAGATAGAGCAGGAGATACGCTCGAATTTTTCAACGAGGAGGTAAAGAGACTTGACAGTGACCTCGGTCGAATTGAAGGGGATCTCTTGAAATTCAAAAACGACAATCGGGATACCCTCCCTGAGAGTCTCGAGTTTCGCCGGACTCAACAAAGCACTCTACAGGAACGTCTGATATCGCTCGAACGTGAGCAATCGGATCTTCGCACGAGGCGAAGTCTTCTGGTCGAGACTTATATGGTTACGGGCAAATATCCGACAGGCGAGCCTCTTACTGCGGATCAGCAGATGCTTTTGGACCTGAACAAAGCCCTTGCCGACCAGCTCTCCGTTTTTTCCGAAACGAGCCCCAACATCATCGCGTTACGAGCGCGAATTGCCGCCCTGCGCGGAAATGTCGTTCCAAAGAAGCAAGAGGGTGTCGATACCAAGGCGCAAACCGGACTTGATCTTCAGCTGTCCGACGTTGACCGGCGGATAGCCGCGATCGATAAGGAGCAAGGTCAGATAACCGCGAAGATTGCTTCACTCACTCAGTCGATCAGCGCCACGCCTGCCACCGACATCCGTCTAAACGCGCTTGAACGAACGCTCGCGAACACACAGACACAATACAACACGGCAATCGCCAAACGAGCCGAAGCATCGTTAGGTCAACAGATAGAAGCACGCTC
Organism: Rhizobium cauense; assembly: GCF_019511525.1. GTDB lineage: Bacteria > Pseudomonadota > Alphaproteobacteria > Rhizobiales > Rhizobiaceae > Rhizobium > Rhizobium cauense. The sequence continues at coordinate 74,395 of NZ_JAEUAT010000004.1, forward strand.
GGATGGCGGCCGGTTTTCATTGTTGGAGGCGGCCACAGAACCGCAATCACCGTTGCGATCGCGGCGGCGAATGATCGTGCTCGCGGGCTTCATGGCCGGTGTTGCAATCAGTTTCGCGATCATCGCCTTGCTTGAAATCCTGAACAAAACAATCCGTCGTCCGACCGAGTTGGTCCAGATGCTCCAGGCGCAACCGTTGGCGGTTATCCCGTTCATCAACACCCCCTATGAAGCAAGAACACCTCCACTGAAACGAAGGATCAATAGCGTCAAGCGAGTACTCAGCTTTCGGTAGAATATGTCAACGCCGGACCGTGGGCTGAAAAAGTGAACCCGAATAGCGTCAGGCTTCGACGCAGTGTTAAGGACCTGTAATGGAATCTGTAGGTAGATCGTCGCGTAGTAGAGGGGTTGTCGAACTCGACGATCGGGGCCCGACCTTGCCGGAAACACTGGAGATTGTGAGAGGGACGTGGGAAGGGTTATCCCCACTTGCCATCGACAACGATGCGGCAGCCAATAATCGCATTGTCACTTTGAACCGATCATCACCGGCCCATGCTGCATTTGACATGATGCGGACGAAGCTGCTCCGCCTCCTCAGGGAAAATCACTGGACTTCGGTTGCCATTACCTCCCCGACCGCGGCATGCGGCAAGACTTGCATTGCCCTCAATCTTGCCTTCAGCTTGGCCAACCAGAGGGATTGTCGAACGGCACTTGTTGATCTCGACCTACGGCGACCGCAGATCGGGAAGGCTCTTGCGATAAAGAAGCCAGGTGCGATGGAGAGTTTCCTGAAAGGCGAGGCTGGCCTGCGCGAGACCTTTTTTCGGTACGGAGATAACCTGGCGATCGCACCAAATCGGCAAGCTGTCCAGTTCTCGGCCGAACTTCTTCAAAGTGCCTCGGCAGCCCAGGCCATCCAAACTATGCGTCAGGAGATAAAGCCGGATGTCATTTTATATGATTTGCCTCCTATGCTGTCGACCGATGACGTGCTTGCGTTCCTGCCGAATGTCGATGGTGTCATCCTCGTTGCCGCGTCCGATCAAAGTACAATGAGTGAGGTCGATATCTGCGAACAGAGCCTGCGTGAGAGAACGAATGTGCTTGGTGTTGTCCTCAACAAAAGCCAATATAGCCAGGAACAGTACGGCTACTGACTGACGTCCTGCGTTTGCAGCCTAAACGACGCTTCGTGCCGAAACGTCGTGCCTGCTTCAGTCACCTGTGAAATTGGCGGGCTCGGCCAGATCCATTGCTGCAAGCTCGCTGAGCTTTACGGCAATCTCCGCCAACCCTCGCGCTTCGGCATAGTGCATCAAGCCACCACGCCAACGGGGGTATCCGTATCCATGGATTTCCACGAGGTCGATGTCTTCCGCCCGCAATGCGACCTTCTCTTGCAGGATTTTTGTCGCCTCATTGACCATTGGCAAGATAATGCAGTCGATGATCCCTGATTCATCCCACTGGCGTTGCGGTGTCCGTCCAGCTTCTTCAGCGATAATGCCAGCGACGACTTTCGAGGGCTGTGGACTGCGATCGCCTTTTGCATAGTCGTACCACCCACCACCGCTTTTTTGGCCAAACCGTTCCAATGCGCAGAGACGTTCCGCGATGGGGGCGAAGGGGGTTTCACCGCGTGCCCGCGCCGCCCGGCGCTGGAATCCCGCGATATCGAGCCCGCCGAGATCCTGAGCCTCGAACGGGCCCATTGGCAGACCAAAGGCGCGCATGGCCGTATCGACGGCCTGCGGTGTCGCGCCCGAAAGCAGCAGTCGCTCAGCCTGGGCGCGTGTGGTCTTGAGGATACGATTGCCGATAAAGCCGTCGCAGATGCCGGCACGCACGGGGACCTTGCCGAGCATCCGCGCAAGGGCAAAGCCCGTTGCAAGGGTCGCGGGCGCGGTCTGGGCGGTGGGAACGATCTCCAGCAGCTTCATGACATGGGCCGGACTGAAGAAGTGCAGCCCGAGGAAGCGTTCGGGATGCCTGATATTACCCGCTATCTGCTCTGGATCGAGGTATGAGGTATTGGTCGCCAGGACAGCATCGAGGCGGCAGACCGCAGAGAGCTTGTCGAAGACTTCGCGCTTCACCTCGAGATCCTCAAAGACCGCTTCTATGACTAGGTCAACCCCCGCCAGGCGGCTGTAGTCTATCGTATCGGTTACGCCAGACAGCCGTTCAGCCGCGGTCTCCGCGGTGATTTTTCCGCGCTTGACCGCGCCTTCGAAGATTGATCGCAGATTGGAGAGACCGCGCTCGAGCGCAACTTCATCGCGCTCAACGAGCGTGACTGGAAGCCCCGCATCGCGAAGGGCCGCCGCAATGCCTGCCCCCATTGTGCCGCCGCCGATAACCGCGGCGGAACGGATCGCCCGGGGCTCGACGCCGGTGAGTTCCGGGGGCCTTGGTGCTGCGCGCTCTGCAAAAAACACGTGACGCAAGGCCGCCGCCTGAGATGAACCGCGCAACTCCAGAAATGTCTGGCGCTCGAATGCAATCGCGCCTTCGAAGTCAGCCTCGGCCGCCTTGCGCACGCAAGCCAATGCACGAAGCGGCGCATCCTCGCGCTTGGCACGGCTGGCGACGGCTCTCCGGGTTGTCTCCCAGAACGTCTCGTCCACTGTGGGCACCCCACGTTGGCTAAGGGGGAGCGGTAGGGATTGATCAAGCGCGGCGTGAGCAAAGTCGATTGCGCCTTTTTCCAGGTCCCCCTCGACGATCGCATCGATCAAGCCTTGCGAGCGGGCCTTGGGCGCAGCGACCGGCGTACCGGTCGTCACCATTTCGGCGGCCAATGCCGGACCGACCAGCCGCGGCAGTCGGACTGTCCCGCCTGCGCCGGGAACGATACCGAGCCGGACCTCAGGCAAGCCAACGCTCGCTGACGGTACAGCCACGCGGAAACGGCAGCCGAGCGCCACTTCGAAACCACCGCCGAGAGCGCTGCCATGAATTGCCGCGACCCATGGCTTGGCAGCCGTCTCGATGCGCGCCACCAGATCGGGCAGGTGAGGGGGTATCGGCGGCTTGCCGAACTCGTTGACATCGGCACCGGCGATGAATGTCCGTCCCTCACATATCAGAATGACCGCTCGTACCGACGGATCGGCATCCAGCGCCTCGGCCGCATTCCACAGATCCTGCCGCAGGGCATGCGAAAGTGCGTTGACGGGCGGATTGTCGATGGTGACGACGGCGATATCGCCGGTGCGTTCAATGCTCACGGTCATGGCGTCAGATTCCCAGGTAGGCTTCGCGAATTCGTTCGTCGGCAATCAGATCCTGCGCTGGTCCCGACATTGTAATACGGCCGGTCTCCATCACATAGCCGCGGTCTGCGATCGACAACGCCCCAAAGGCGTTCTGTTCAACGAGCAGTACAGTGACGTCAAGCGCGCGAAGGCCTTTGACCACTTCAAAGATCTGGGCGACTAAGATCGGAGCCAGCCCCATGCTCGGTTCGTCGAGAAGCAGGCAGGAAGGACGTGCCATCAGCGCGCGTGCGATTGCAAGCATCTGCTGCTGGCCGCCTGAAAGGCCACCGGCCGCCAGGTTTCGTTTCTCCCGAAGCACCGGAAACATGGTGAACGCCTCGTCCATGTCACGGTCGACCTTGTCGTCCGAGAACAGAAACGCTCCGAGGCGGAGGTTTTCCTCGACAGTGAGATTTGTGAAGATCTGCCGGCCCTCCGGCGATTGCGATAGACCGAGCGCCGGCCGACGGTAGGCAGGAACAGTGTTCAAGGCTTCTCCCCGGAACACAATGGAACCCGCTGAGACCGGCTGAATGCCGGACAGACACCGCAGGAGTGTCGTCTTGCCAGCGCCGTTCGCGCCGACGACAGTAACGATCTCCCCTGACCCGACCTCAAGATTGATGCCATGCAGTACCTCGATGCGGCCATAGCGCGACCGCAGCCCTTCAACCGTCAACATTGGCTGCCTCCACACCTTGCGCCCCAAGATAGGCTTCGATGACCCGCGGATTGCGTGAGACCAACGCTGGTTCACCTTCCGCGATCTTTTCTCCGTGGTCGAGGACGACGATGTGGTTGGAGATCCGCATGACCATCTTCATGTCGTGCTCCACGAGAAGAATGGAGACGCCCTGAGCAGCGACCTCGACTATCAGGTGATCGATTTCTTCCGTCTCCACTGCATTGCAGCCGGCAGCCGGTTCATCGAGAAGAAGGATGCGCGGCTGCAGCGCAAGCGCTCGTGCTATCTCAAGCCGCTTCAGTGCGCCGTAAGAAAGCGACCCAGCGGTCCGCTGAGCAGCCTGGGCGAGACCGACACGTTCCAGAAGTTCATGAGCGCCAGCCTCGGACACCTGACTGCGGCGCCGTGACGAGGGCAGCGAAAAGAGGTCGGCCAGGATAGAACCTCGCTCATGCAGATGGTGTCCGACGGTCACGTTCTCGAGAACGGTCATGGCCTGGAAGATCTGCAGGTTCTGGAAGGTGCGCGACAGCCCGCGTTCGGCGAGCAGATGCGGGCCAAGACCGGTAACATCCTCGCCAGCAAGCAGAATGCGGCCCCGACCGGGCAGATAGACGCCGGAGATCATGTTGAACAGTGTCGTCTTGCCGGCGCCGTTTGGACCAATCACCGAGACGATCTCACCGGCTTTTACGGAAAAGCTAACGTCATTGACCGCCCGCAATCCGCCAAAATCAATCCCGAGACCCTCGACTTGAAGCAGGCTCATTCTCCCCTCCCTTTGACGAGGCGTGCCAGGCTCGGTAGCAGGCCGTTGCGCATGAAGATCATGACGAGCATCATGATCAGGCCGAGTGCGAGCTGCTCATATTCCTGGAAGACAGTCAGTACCTGCGGCAGCGTTGTGAGGATCGCAGCGCCGAGGATCGCGCCGGCAACCGAACCCGCGCCGCCGAGAACGGCCATGGTGATCAGTTCGATCGAGTGCATGTAGCCTGCGACGTCGGGTGTGATGAACTTGTTCTGCAGTGCCAGGAGCGATCCCGCCACCGACGCATAGACTGCCGAGATCACGAAGGCTTGCAGCTTGTATTTGGCGACATCGACGCCGACTGTACGGGCGGCGACCTCCGAGCCGTGCAGCGCACGCAAAGCCCTGCCGGTCGGGCTGTGAAAAAGGTTGAGGGCAAGCCAGGCGCCAATCAGCATGATGAGGCCGGTAAAGGCATACCAGAAGACGGGGTTTGACATGTCGAGGCCGAGCGATTTCAGCAGCGCCCGGAGTCCGAGATCGGCGACAGCAATGCCGTCAGGACCGCCAGTCCACGCAGCCTCATTGGCAAGCACCATGGCAACCAGTGCTCCGAGCCCAAGGCTTGCGACGGCGAGGTAGTATCCTTTGAGCCGCAAAATCGGTCGGCCGACGAGCCATGCAACAAGACCCGAAAGTACTGCTCCGAGGATTGCCGCCAGGGCAGGGTGCAGGCCGATGTGAACAGGTGCAAGAGCGCAGCTGTAACCTCCGATGCCGACGAAACCGGCGTGCCCGAGGCTGATCTGGCCTGCATAGCCTGTCAGTATGACGAGACCAGTCACAGCAACCCCGTTTACGAAGATCAACGAGCCGACGCGGAAATAGTAAGAGGATGGAAACACGAAGGGCAACGCGACGATGATGAGCGCGAGCACCAGGAGCGTTGTTGCTTTTGAGGAGAGTTTCATCGTCATACCCGATCCGTCACTTTGCGGCCGAAGATGCCCTGTGGCATGGCGAAGAGGACGGCGAGGATCACGATGAAGGCTGCCGCGTCCTTATATTGCGAACTGATGTAGCCCGCGGTCATCGCTTCGAGGATGCCGAGCAGAAGTCCGCCCACCAACGCCCCTTTGGGATTGCCCATGCCGCCTAGCATCGCAGCAGCGAAACCCTTCAGCGCGAGTGATATGCCGACGTCATAACTTGTCAGTGTGATCGGTGTTACGAGAACGCCTGCCAAAGCGCCAATTGCCGCCGAAAGTGCAAAGCTCAGCGTCATGATGTAGCGGGTGTTGATGCCGACTAGTTGTGCAGCGATGCGGTTGTTGGCCGTCGCCAGGACGGCGCGTCCGGTCAGCGTCTTGGTGAAGAACACCCAGAGGCCAATGAAGACCGCAAGCGCTCCGGCCACCACCCACAGGCTTTGCGGTAGAATGGTTGCTCCAGCAAGCGCAATCGGCGTGTCGCCGGAGAAAGCGGGAAGACTGTGCAGTTGCTTGTCAAAAGTGATTTGTGTGAGGCCGCGAATGAAAATCGAGGCACCGATCGTGATAATGATCAGCGACACGACAGGAGCCCCCCGCGCCGGCTCGATCGCGAGCTTGTTCAATGCAACCCCGATTGCCGCCGTGGCAAGGATGGCAAGGATTGCCGCCAGTGGCAGGGGGATGCCCGCCTGGTAGGAAAAGACTGTGATCATCCCGCCGAGCATGACGAACTCGCCCTGGGCGAAGTTCACGACATCCGATGCGTTGTAGATGATGGTGAAGCCGAGTGCGACCAGCGCGTAGACCGCGCCGACCGTCACACCGGACAGCAAAAATTGCATGAACTCGGCCATTTGTGCCTCCCCAATTGGCGCCGCGCAACGGCGGGAGCACTTTTCTGCCCCGACCGTTGCCTGCTCAGTGGCTTACTCGACGATCTTCCAACCGCCGTCACGGATCTCGAGCATGCGGAAGGCCGTGAGGTCGAGCCCCAGGTGGTCGTCGCCGGACATCGTCACTGTCCCAGTTGTCCCCACCAGACCCTTGGTGGACTCAATGGCATCTCGGATTGCCTCAGGTTCGGCTTTGCCGGCACGGTTAATCGCGTCGACAAGAATGCGCAGCGCATCATGCGCATAGCCGCCAAAGGTGGATACCGGTTTGCCGGTGGCCGTCTCGTAGCTCTTTTTGTACGAGGCTACGACGGCGCGCTGTGGATCATTTTCCGGCAGGATGTCCGCGACCAGAAGCGCGGTGCCCGGCAGGCGAATGCCCTCGGCAGCACTTGCGCCGGCGAGATCAATGAAGCCGTTGGAGGCAACGCCGTGCGACTGGTAGAGTGGCAGGCCGACGGCAAGCTGCGCATAATTGCGCGTGACAATGGCGGGCCCATGGCCGAAGCCCGGGTTCAGGATTGCCTGTACACCGGCCGTGTTCTTGATGTTGGTGAGTTGTGGGGTCATGTCGGCGTCAGTCGGCCCGTAGGTCTCATCCGCGACGACCTCGATGCCGTACTCGCCAACGATTGCCAGGCATTGCTTGTGCATCGACGCGCCAAAGCCGTCTGAGCCGGAAATCATGCCGATTTTCGTAAAGCCCTTTTTCTTCATGTCATCGAAGATTTTTGCGCAGGCCATGCGATCAGTATGCGGCGTCTTGAAGGTGTAGGGCTTGACCGGGTCGATGATTTCGATTGCTCCGGCAAGCGAAATGAACGGAATCTCCGCGTCCTCTGCAACCGGGATGATAGCCATTGACGTTCCCGTTGTGGTGCCGCCGATAACCGCGGTCACTTCGTCATCCTCGACAAGCCGTGTCGCGAAGGTACGTGCCTTGTTGGGGTCGCCGCCGTCGTCATAGATAACGAGCTCAAGCTTTTCGCCGAGGACGCCGCCGGCAGCATTGATCTCATCGACCAGGAGCTTCAGCGTCTTTGCTTCGGGATCGCCGAGGAACGAGGCGGGGCCGGTTTCCGAGACGGTTGCGCCGATACGGATATCGGCAAGGGCGGGGCTTGCCAGGCCGAGAGCAAACGCTAGCGTGCCCGCCAGCGCGGTCGTTGTCGCAAATTTCATGTCAGTCTCCTCCCAAGAGAACAAAGGGTTAAGTCAAAGCCATCACGCCGCCTTCGGGCGACGCCACATGACGGTACGGAAGCGGTTGGCTACGAAAGCGGCGTCGGTCAGGCTGGCATTGCCTGACGGATTGGCGCCTGTAACGTGGAAATCACTGAAGGCAGCGCTCTGATTGACGAAGATTGCGCCGGTGAGATTGATCGAGAGGTTGACGCCTGAAGCTGCGAAAGCGTCCACAGCTGTCGCCAATCGTTTCTCGTCGGTCTCATAAAGTGCTGCAGTGATCGCTCCCTTCCGCCGAGCAAGCGAGTTGGCCCGGCCAACGCCGTCGGCCGCATCGGCGACAGCGATGATGAAGGTGATCGGGCCGAAGCGTTCTTCTTCGTAGACGGCCGTTTGATCTGCTTGGACGGCGAGAATAAGCGGGGTAGCGGTGCGCGCCTCTCCGGCAGCGACCGGAGCAGATCGACGAATGACTTTGCCGAGGCTAAGGACGCTTTCGACACGGGCCATAGTGGTCGGATTGGCGATTGCGCCACAGATGCCGGCGGCGCGCGCCGGATCGGCCAAGAGATCATCGATTGCGGCGACAATGCCATTTGCCACGTCGTCAAAGCTCTTATGACCCTCGTTCGACCCTATCCCTGCCTTGGGAACGTAGATGTTCTGGGGGGCGGTGCACATTTGACCGCTGTAAAGGGAAAGCGAAAACGCAATATTTGCGCACATGCCGGCAAAGTCGTCGGTCGAGGCGATCACGATCGAATTGACGCCGGCCTCTTCTGTGTAGACCTGGGCATTGCCCGCATGGTTTCGAACCCATTCGCCAAAGCTGCTGGATCCGGTGTAGTCGATAAGGGAGACCGCATCGTTCTGCACGAGGTCACGGGTGATTTCTGCACCGGGTGCATCGGCTGCAAGCAGCACGATATCGGGCAAGAACCCTTCCTCGCTTAGGACCTCGCGCATAACCGAGATTGTGATCGCCAGGGGCAGGATGGCGCCGGGATGGGGCTTGACGATGACCGTGTTGCCGGTCGCAAGGCTGGCAAAGAGACCCGGATAACTGTTCCAGGTCGGGAAGGTCTGGCAGCCGATCACCAGCGAGATGCCGCGTGGCACGATGCGCCAATGCTTTTCGAGTACGATCGGTTCGCCCTTGCCCTGCGGCTTGGTCCAGGTGGCCTCTGGCGGGGTGCGGACCATCTCTGTGTAGGCGTAGGCAACAGCCTCAAGGCCCCGATCCTGCGCATGCGGTCCGCCGGCTTGAAACGCCATGGCAAAGGCTTGCCCAGTTGTATTCATGACGGCGTTGGCCATTTCGAAACTGAGACGATTGAGGCGGGCTAATATCTCGAGGCAGATGCCAACGCGCGTCTCGACGGAGGCTGCTGCCCATTGCGGTGCGGCAGTGAGAGAAGCCGAAATCAGGGTCTCGGGATCAGACGCGGGATATGTGATGCCAAGAGCGGGGCCGAAAGGCGAAACTTCGTCTCCAACCGTGGTGGTTGCTGGATGTGCGGGAAGTTCAAAAAGCTTGCCGAGTCGCGCATTATAGGATGCGAGACCTTCATCCTTGGCCGTCTCGCCATAGATCTTGCCACTTGGAATTTCGGGATAGGCAGACCAATAGCCGCGTGCCTGCGCCGCCTTTTGGGCTGCTGCGAGCGTTGGCTGGTGGCGGTCGAAAAGGGCATCCATCACATGTTCCTCTCATGCTGTGGTTTTATAATTGACCGGCCGGTCGGTTTATGCAAGAGTTTTTTCATGAACCGCCCGATCCTGGCGGAACTGGAGGAAACATGTCCGAATCCGACACCGTCCTATCGGCGTTTGCCGAAGGCGTCCTTACGTTGACGCTCAATCGCTCCGACAAGCTCAATGCTTTCAACGAAGAGATGCATCTGGCCCTTCGTGCCGGCTTCGAGCGGGCACACCAGGATCTGTCCGTGCGAGCCGTGCTGCTCACCGCTGCAGGTCGAGGCTTCTGCGCCGGGCAGGATCTCGGAGACCGCGATCCCCGAAAGGGAGGAGCTGCTCCGGACCTCGGACGTACAATCGAAACGTACTACAACCCGCTCATTCGGCTAATCAGGACGCTGGACAAGCCAGTCGTTTGTGCGGTGAACGGTGTTGCAGCGGGGGCCGGTGCGAACATCGCGCTTGCCTGCGACATCACTTTGGCCGCCCGCTCAGCGCGGTTCATTCAAGCCTTTGCCAAGATTGGTCTGGTGCCGGATTCTGGTGGCACGTGGAGCCTACCTCGCCTGCTTGGTGAGGCGCGCGCCAAGGCACTCGCACTGACAGCGGAGCCGATCGACGCCGAAACGGCGGCAAATTGGGGTCTGATCTGGAAGTCAGTCGACGACGCCTCGCTCCTTGAAGAAGCGCGCGCCCTCGCAACGAAGCTCGCAGCAGGGCCGACAAGGGGGCTCGGTATGACCAAGCGCGCCATACAGGCCGCCGCCACCAATTCGCTCGACGAGCAATTGGAACTCGAGCGCGATCTCCAGCGCGAAGCCGGCCGCAGTGCGGATTACGCCGAGGGTGTCGCAGCGTTCCTCGAAAAGCGCAAGCCGGAGTTCAAGGGACGATGACGGACAGGACGGCCCTGACGGCGCAGGGGCTCGCCGATGCCTGCGCAGATGCGATGTGGCGGGAGGATAACGCCTCGCGCAATCTCGGCATGGCCCTGGAAAGTGTGGCGCCAGGCATGGCGGTCATCTCCATGATCGTCAAGGGTGAAATGACCAATGGTCACGGAACGTGCCATGGCGGGTATATCTTCACTCTGGCCGATTCCGCCTTTGCCTTTGCCTGCAATACCTACAACCAGCGGGCAGTCGCGCAGCATTGCTCGGTCACCTTCATCGCACCGGCTTTTGCCGGCGATCTGTTGACGGCAACCGCGCGCGAGGTCTCGCGGCGTGGTCGCGGCGGCATCTACGATATCAACGTGACCAATCAGAATGGCGAGCATATCGCCGAGTTCCGCGGTCATTCGCGCACCGTCAAGGGCACCCTTTTATCGGAAGGGGCGTAACGCCGCGGTTGTTTAATTCGGAGGAGACAGACATGGAAGACCTATCACCCCGCCCAGGCGATCTCGAGGCGATTGAAAGAGCCTCGCGTGACGAGATTGCGGCACTTCAACTTGACCGGATGAGATGGTCGCTGAGCCACGCTTATGAGAACTCGCCATTCTATCGCGCGCGCTTCGACGAAGCGGGTGTGCATCCGTCGGATTTGAAGTCGCTGGCCGATCTGGCAAAGTTCCCGTTCACCACCAAGAAGGACCTTCGCGACACCTATCCGTTCGGCATGTTTGCCGTGCCGCGCGAAAGGCTGGTCCGCATTCATGGGTCTTCGGGTACCACGGGCAAGCCGACCGTCGTCGGCTATACGCAAAAGGATATCGACACCTGGGCAGATATGGTGGCCCGTTCAATCCGGGCAGCCGGCGGCCGGTCAGGCGATATGGTCCATGTCGCTTACGGTTATGGGCTCTTCACCGGTGGCCTTGGCGCTCACTACGGTGCCGAGCGACTCGGCTGTACCGTTGTGCCGATGTCAGGTGGCATGACCGAGCGCCAAGTCACATTGATGCAGGATTTCAAGCCACGCATCATCATGGTGACACCCTCCTACATGCTCTCCATCCTCGACGAGTTCAAACGCCAGGGCATAGATCCCCGCGAGAGTTCGCTGGCGGTCGGTATCTTCGGCGCGGAGCCCTGGACGAACGCAATGCGACAGGAGATCGAACAGTCGTTCGACATGCATGCTGTCGACATCTATGGTCTTTCTGAAGTGATGGGTCCCGGCGTTGCCAGCGAGTGCGTCGAGACTAAGGACGGCCTGCACATCTGGGAAGATCACTTCTATCCCGAGATTATCGATCCGGCGACGGGTGAGGTTCTTCCTGACGGTGAAATGGGCGAGCTCGTCTTCACAACGTTGACCAAGGAAGGCTTGCCCATCATACGTTACCGCACGCGCGACCTGACACGCCTGCTGCCGGGAACGGCGCGTTCCATGCGGCGCATCGAAAAAATCACCGGTCGATCCGACGACATGATGATCCTTCGCGGCGTCAATGTCTTCCCGACTCAGATCGAGGAGCAGATCCTGAAGTGTCAGGGACTTGCGCCACACTTCCAGATCGAGCTCAGCCGGGCCGGCCGGATGGATCAGATGACCGTTCATGTGGAATGTACACCGGAGGCCGCAGACGAAATCGCACGTGCCTCCTCGGCAAAATCCCTTGCCCACTACATCAAGAGCGTCGTTGGTGTTACCACAAGGATCGAGATTCGCGACCCGGGCGGAGTCGCCCGTTCCGAGGGCAAGGCAAAGCGGGTCGTCGATAACAGACCGAAGGAATAGGGCGATTGCTTCCCGGCATGCCGAAACGGCCGGGAAGCACCGCCAAAGCTTTCATGAGCTCGTCGCGTGGAGGGCGCGAAGAAGGACAGGACAAAGGATCATATGGCACGAACGCGCGCGATCGATTTTGAAGAGAAGCAACGGAGCCTTTTGAGCAGCGCCGCTGCGGTTTTTGCAGAGATGGGGATGGAAAAGGCTTCCATGGCCCACATTGCATCGCGCAGCAATGTCTCCAAGGCCTTGCTTTATCACTACTATCCGAGCAAGGACGCGCTGATCTTTGACATCATCCGCAATCACCTCGAGGAACTGGAAGCTGCCGTGGCCGCCGCCGACCAACCCGGTGCGACACCCCAGGAGCGGCTTCGGCTCCTCGTTCGCCAGGTGCTGGAAAATTATCGGGGCGCCGACAACGAGCACAAGGTACAGCTCAATGGCACGAGTGCCCTGTCACCCGAACAGCTGGACGAGCTCAGGGCTATCGAGCGCAGGATCGTCAAGCGCTTCTCCAACACGATCATCGAGATCAATCCGGATCTCAATGCCAACAAGCCACTGCTGATGCCAGTGACGATGTCGCTGTTTGGCATGATGAACTGGGTCTACATGTGGTTTCGCCCCGGCGGTCCGGTTAGCCGTGACGAATATGCAGATATCGCCACAACACTGATCCTGGAGGGTGTCAAGGCGGTGCGCTGAGTACTTCAATCACCGAGCTTCAGTCGCTCCAGGATCAGCGGATCATATGCGGGTGCTTCAATCCGGCGACGGTCAACTTCCGGTTCCCTCAGCGGCTTGACGGGTTTGAGTTTGTCCTTCGCTTCCAGCGCAAGGCGTTGATAGACGCCCGTGCCCTGTCGCTTCCAGGCTATCTCCTTTTCGCTGAGCTCCCGGATGACTCTCGCCGGCGATCCGACAGCAAGACTGTTTGCCGGAATTTCTGCGCCGGCCTTTACGAACGCCATGGCGGCAACAATGGCATTTTCGCCAATAACCGCCTCGTCCATGACGACTGCATTCATCCCTACCATTGCATTGCGGCCAATCCTGCAGCCATGCAGGACCGCGCCGTGGCCAATATGACCGTCCTCGCCGATGATAACCTCGACGTTAGGGAAACTGTGCACGACTGAGGTTTCCTGAACGTTTGAACCACGCTCCATGGTAATCCGTCCGAAATCTCCCCTGAGCACGGCGCAAGGCCCGACATAGCAGGCCGGTCCAACGATGACGTCGCCGATCACCACGGCGGCGGGATGGACAAACGCCGTCGGGTGGATGACAGGCACAACACCATCATAGGAATAGACCTGCGCCATTTGATCAGTCCCTTGTCTTGGCGACCATCGTCAACACGTCGTATTGCGCAACCGTCGCGCCATGCTGGTTTGTTACCCGGCAATCCCAGCGCACCTCACCATGCTCTGCGCCGATGCGCGGGTTGATCTCCTTGCAGGTAAGCTGCACCTGCAGCGTGTCGCCCGGATTGACTGGAGTGAGGAAGCGCAGGTTGTCGACACCGTAGTTCGCAAGAACCGGGCCGGGAGCCGGGTCAACGAAGAGGCCGGCGGCAAAGGAGACGATCAGATAACCGTGTGCCACGCGCCCATCGAAGAACGGATTGGCACGGGCAGCCTGCTCGTCCATGTGGGCGTAGAACGTATCGCCAGTGAAATTGGCGAAATGTTCGATATCTTCGAGGCCGACTGTTCGCGTACCGGTGACGAGTTGGTCGCCGATGCGGAGTTCCGCGAGCGATTTGCGGAATGGATGTACGTCGTCTTTGCGCACTTCCGCGTCGGGAACCCAGCGGCCGGTCACAGCGGACAGAAGTGTCGGCGAACCCTGGACGGCAGTCCGCTGCATGTAGTGCTTCACGCCGCGAATTCCGCCGAGTTCCTCGCCGCCGCCAGCGCGCCCTGGGCCACCATGAACAAGGCCGGGCAATGGCGAGCCGTGGCCGGTTGAAGACTTGGCGCTCATGCGGTTACCAATCAGCACGCGGCCGTGGAAAGGCGCCATGCCGAGGACGACCTCTTCGGCAAAACCGGGATCGTTTGTGAACACCGACGAGACCAGGCTTCCCTTGCCGCGGCGAGCAAGATTGACGGCCTCCTCAACACTGTCATAGGGCATGACCGTACTGACCGGACCGAAGGCTTCCACGTCGTGAACTGCCTGCGCTTCCCAAGGCCTGTCGCAGTAGAGAAGAACCGGATTGAGGAACGCTCCTTTATCTGCATTGCCGGAGACAACCCGCACATCGTCAGGATCGCCGGCAACAATCTCGGCATCGGCAAGCAGATCGCGTATTCGCGCGCGCACCTCGTCTCGTTGGGCGAGGCTCGCAAGCGGCCCCATTCGGACGTTTTCATCGGCGGCATTGCCGAGGGTTGTTTTGCCAAGCCTCTCGCCAAGCGCCGAGACCAGCGCGTCGCAATAGGCGCGTGGCGCAATGACACGGCGGATCGCTGTGCACTTCTGGCCCGCCTTTGCTGTCATTTCACGGGAGACTTCCTTGACGAAAAGCTCAAATTCCTCTGTGCCAGGGCCAGCGTCTAGGCCGAGGACAGAGGCGTTCAGGCTGTCCGCCTCCATTGTGAAACGGACCGAATTGTCGATGATTGCCGGATGCGTCTTCAGCTTTCGTCCCGTCCAGGCGGATCCCGTAAAGGTAACAACATCCTGTCCATCGACATGGTCAAGAAGATCGCCGACCGAACCGCAGACCAGTTGTACGGCGCCTTCCGGCAGAAGGCCGGTCGCGATCATGCGACGCACGACGAGCTCGGTTAGATAGGCAGTCTGGCTGGCTGGCTTGATAATTGCCGGCATGCCGGCAAGCAGGGTCGGGGCCAGCTTCTCCAGCATGCCCCAGACTGGGAAGTTGAAGGCGTTGATATGGATTGCGACGCCTTGCAGCGGCGACAGGATGTGCCGGGCCGAGAAAGTACCGTCGCGCGACAGGGTTTCGACGTCTCCATCGACGAGGACGCGAGTGTTTGGCAGTTCGCGCCGACCCTTGGAGGCATAGGAGAGAAGGGTGCCGATCCCGCCGTCGATGTCGATCCAGCTGTCGGTCTTTGTGGCGCCGGTTGCCGATGAAAGGGCGTAGAACTCGTCCTTCCGATCCATCAGCGCCTGACCAAGCGCCTTCAGCATCGCTGCGCGCTCATGGAATGACAATCGTCTCAGTGCAGGTCCGGCTTTTTCGCGGCCATAGGCCAGAGACGCCGCAAAATCGATGCCACTGGAATCGATCAGTGCGACCGGCTCGCCCGTCGAGGCGTCGAGCAGTTGCGTGCCGTCCTTCGTGCCCGGAACCCAGCGCCCAGAAACAAAGCTTTCCAGCCGGCGTGGCGGGTTTACCAGAACGTTCATTGTTTCATCCTTCCGGTCAGTTCAGGTTGAGCGCTGCAAGCTGCGCATCGATGGCAGCCTGCCATTCGGACAGCAGCGCCTCGTTGGGGGTGTGGCGTAGCCCGAAGCGGGCCAGCGTTTCGTAGCGGGCCGAGCCGGAGAGGCCGAAACTTGCCGTAACGCGCGGGCGCCAGTAGGCGATCGCTTCACGTGCCGCCGACGTTCCGTCTTCACTTTCAGCAACCCGCTTCAGTCCCTCGATGCCGAGTTCGGTGTGATGTGCCTCGCGCGGCAGAATAGCGCGGAACACTTCGGCGAGCGGCTGGTAGGAAACATGGGTGAGTTCTCTGAGCTGGATGGCGCCAGCAGTCCCCATCAGGACGTTCATGACGACCGCGTCGATCCAACCGTGCAGGGGATAGTGGAAGACGGATAGTCGCATGTCGCCGCCCTGACGCGCAGACCCGATATCGGCCTCACGGGTGAGGCGGGCGTCCCAGGGGTGATGGACGGCGTATCGTTCGGTATCAGCGCCGAAGCTGCCCATGATTTCGAGGACACGGCCAGCATGGTCGGTCTTCTCGAGAACGATTTTCGCGGAGGCAATGCGCTCCTTGATGCCGGGCGCATCGTTGATCGTGTCGGCAAAGCCGGCTGCGCCAGCAAGCTCGCTATCAACGAAACTCGCCATCAGGCGCAGAAGTTCGCCGCGATAGCGCGGTGTCACATTGTCGGGCGACGTCAGCACACCGCCCTTGAGCAGATACTCCTCGATCGGCATCGTATCGGACATCAGCATTCCTCCCTCGCTTCTGCGCGCCTTACTGGTCGTAGCTGACTACGACCCGGTCGCTCAGCGGATAACATTGGCAGGTCAACACGTAGCCTTGGCGAACCTCGTAGTCCTCCAGCGCGTGGTTGACTTCCATCTCGGTCTCGCCCTCGATCACCTTGGCCCGGCACGTGGAACAGACACCTGCCTTGCAGGCGTAAGGTGCGTCCATATTGTTCTCGAGCGCGGCTTCGAGGAGTGTTTGCCCCTGCTTTGGCATCTTGAATACCCGGGTTGCACCATCGAGGGTGACCGTCGCCTCACAGGCAGCGGACCGATCCTGAGAGCTGAGGCTTTCCGTCTTCCGGCGCGCCCGACCCGGCTGCGAGGATGCAAAGAGCTCGAACTTGATCTGCTCTTCGCGCATGCCGTGATCACGAAGGGCGGCAGCGATCGTCAGCATCATCGGCTCTGGTCCGCAGATGAAAGCGGTGTCGACGGTTTTGAGGTCGATCCAGTGCTTGAAAAGTGCTGTGCACTTGTCAGCGTCGATGCGACCGGTGAAAAGGTCGATATCCTGGGCCTCGCTTTCCAGCACATGCAAAATGGAAAGGCGCCCGAGGTATGTGTTCTTCAGATCTTCCAGTTCCTCACGGAACATGATCGAGCTTATCTGCCGGTTAGCGTAGACGAGCGTGAAGCGGGAGCGCGGCTCACGCGCCAGCGTGGTCTTGATTATGGACAGCACTGGCGTGATGCCGCTGCCGGCGGCAAAGCCAAGATAGGTCTTGGAAATCTCCGGTTCGATCGCCGTGAAGAACGCACCCATCGGAGGCATCGCCTCCACTGTGTCGCCAATCTGCAGTTCTTCATTTGCCCAGGTGGAAAAGCAGCCGCCGTCGACCCGCTTGATGCCGACCCTTAGGACGCCTTCGTCGCGTCCTGCACAGATCGAGTAAGAACGGCGCAGTTCCTCACCATCGAACTTCCGGCGGAACGTCAGATACTGGCCTTGCGTGAAATCAAATGCATCGCGCTCCTCGTCCATCGGAGCGAGGGTAACGACCACGGCGTCACGTGTCTCGCGGCGGATATCGGTGACCTGAAGAGAATGGAAACGTGCCATATTGCGGACCTCACTGGGCAAAGCGTCAGATGCACTTGAAGTAGTCGAATGGTTCCAGACAATCGGTGCAGCGATAGCTGGCCTTGCACGGCGTCGAGCCAAACTGGCTGATCTTTTCGGTGTTTGCCGATCCGCAGCGCGGACAGGCGATCGTCAGGTTGGAGCGACCCGAGAGGCGCTCGACACGTTGGCGCAGCAGGCCATCTATCGCGGTGCCATCAACGGGTGGCGCAATGCCGTAGGCCTTGAGCTTCTCGCGACCCTCGTCGCTGATCCAGTCCGTCGTCCAGGCCGGTGAAAGCTGACGTTCCAGCCGCAGCTTTTCGATCCCCTTTTCAATGAGCGTCCGCTCAATGTCGAGGTTGATGATCGCTGTTGCCGGACAGCCCGAGTAGGTCGGCGTCACCGTTACCACCAGTGTCTCGTCATCCCAGGCGACATGGCGGATGATGCCGAGGTCGACCAGAGAAATCACCGGAATCTCGGGATCCGGAACCTCTGCGAGCCACTGCCAGACGTCGGCTGGCGAAGGCAAAGTCACGGCCATCATGACCGTCTCCTTCCGTTACCAGGTGGCGCCCGGATAGGCGCGCTGCAGGAATTGCAGATCGGCCAGGATGAAGCCCATGTGTTCGGTATGAACGCCGCGCTTTCCGCCCTTGTGCATGAAGCTGTCGGCTGGCTTTTTCAGCGTCGCCTCAGAGAGTGTCTCGCCAATGAGTTCATCCCACGTGGCCTTCAGGCTTTCCGGACCCGGAGCGATGCCGGAAGTTGCGAGCTCTGTGTCGACTGCGTCGTCGATGAAGAGTTCACCAGTATAGGCCCAAAGATCGTCAAGCGCCTCCTGCATGCGGCGATGGCTTTCGGCGGTGCCGTCGCCGAGGCGAATGATCAGATCGCGGCTCCGATCGAGATGGTAGGCAACTTCCTTGACGGCCTTTTCTGCAATATCGGCAATGCGCTTGTCGGTAGAACCGCAAAGCGCCTTGAGCATCAGGAAATGCCATGCATCGAACAGGAACTGGCGCATCAGCGTCTTGCCGAAATCTCCATTCGGGCGTTCGACAAGGAGAACATTGCGGAAGTCGCGAGCATCGCGCAGGTAGGCGAGATTGTCTGCACTGCGACCGAGGCCTTCCACTTCACCCGCAAGGCCGAGCCAGAGTTGTGTCTGGCCGATAAGATCAAGCGCGGTATTGGATAGAGCAATGTCTTCTTCGAGCGCTGGGGAATGACCGCACCATTCGGAAACGCGATGGCCAAGGATCAGCGCATTGTCGCCCATGCGGGTCAGAAACTCGAAAAGCGCGGTCTGGCTGACGGCTGTGTTGGAGGAGACGCTCATCACATATGCCCCACTTCATCGGGAACGTCGAAGAAGGTTGGATGGCGGTAGACCTTCGAATTCGACGGATCAAACAGAGGGCCCTTGTCGGAAGGCGCACTCGCGGTGATGTCGCTTGAGCGCACCACCCAGATACTCACGCCCTCGTTGCGACGTGTGTAGACGTCACGCGCATTGTTGACCGCCATCTCGGCATCGGGCGCGTGCAGGCTGCCAACATGACGGTGATTGAGGCCGTGCTGGCCGCGGATAAAGACTTCCCAAAGAGGCCATTCGCTGGACATGGATGTTTCTCCCGTCTTGCGTCTCTCGCGAGCGATAGCCCGGAAAGTCGCGTGTTGTTAAAAATGCGACTGCTTTGAGCGGACGCCGAGGCATCCAGCCGTTACTCTGCTGCGATGCGCGCAGCGGCGCGACGCGATTTCGTCTTCTCGGCATGAGCAACAAGACCGTCACGGAACCATGCACCCTCGTTCCAGGCCTTTTGTCGGGCGCCCAGGCGTTCAGCATTGCATGGGCCATTCCCGGCGATGACGGCGAAGAACTCGGTCCAATCTGGTTCGCCGAAGTCGTAGCCGCCCTTTTCCTCATTCCACCGCAAATCCGGGTCGGGGACCGTGAGGCCGAGATACTCTGCCTGCGGCACTGTCTGGTCGACGAACTTCTGGCGCAGTTCGTCATTCGAATTCTGCTTGATCTTCCAGGCCATTGACTGGGCAGAATGGACAGATGCGTCGTCAGAGGGGCCGAACATCATCAGCGACGGCCACCACCACCGGTTCAGCGCGTCCTGCACCATTTCCTTCTGGGCGGACGTACCCTTGACCATCTTCATCAGGATGTCGAAGCCTTGGCGCTGATGGAAGCTTTCTTCCTTGCAGATGCGAACCATGGCGCGGGCGTAAGGCCCGTAGGAACAGCGTTGCAGCGGCACCTGGTTCATGATCGCTGCGCCGTCAACCAGCCAGCCGATCGCGCCGATATCGGCCCAACTCAGCGTCGGGTAGTTGAATATCGAAGAATACTTTGCCTTGCCGCTATGCAGTTGCTCGTACATCTCGTCACGGCTTATGCCGAGCGTTTCGGCGGCACAGTATAGGTAAAGCCCATGGCCTGCCTCGTCCTGGACCTTGGCAAGAAGGATCGCCTTGCGCTCTAGCGTTGGAGCACGGGTAATCCAGTTGCCTTCAGGGAGCTGCCCGACGATTTCAGAATGTGCATGCTGGCTGATCTGGCGCATCAGCGTCTTGCGATAGCCTTCCGGCATCCACTCCTTCGGCTCGATCTTCTGGCCGGCGTCGATGCGCTCCTGGAATGAGCGTTCGACCGGGTCCATCTCATCGAGCGTCTTGACGCGGGCGCTGTCGGTTTTGACCATTTGTGCGTACATGGTTCGTCTCCTTTGCCGTCGCGCGTCAGACGCGCTCGATTATGATTGCGATGCCTTGCCCGACGCCGATGCACATGGTGCAAAGCGCATAGCGACCGGCCTGGCGGTGCAACTGGTAGGTTGCCGTCGTTACCAGGCGCGCCCCGCTCATGCCGAGCGGATGGCCCATCGCGATGGCGCCGCCATTTGGATTGACATGGGGCGCATCGTCGGGGACGTCCAGATCGCGAAGCACGGCGAGTGCCTGGGCGGCAAACGCCTCGTTCAACTCGATCACATCCATTTGGTCGATTGAAAGTCCAGCGCGCTCCAATACGCGCCGCGCGGCAGGGGCGGGACCGATTCCCATGATACGGGGCTCAACGCCAGCTGCCGCCATCGCGACGATCCGTGCTTTCGGGGTCAGACCTTGCTCCCTTGCAGCAGCCTCGCTGGCTACGATCAGGGCAGCTGCGCCGTCGTTGACGCCCGAGGCATTGCCGGCCGTAACACTGAGATCGGAACCGTTGACGCCCTTCAATCTTGCGAGCTGGTCTGTCGTCGTGCCCGGGCGAGGGTGCTCGTCTCGGTCAACAATGACGGGGTCGCCCTTCTTTTGGGCAACTTTCACGGCGACAAGTTCATCGGCAAAGTGACCTGCTTCCTGCGCCGCCGCCCACCGGGCCTGACTGCGAGCTGCGAATGCGTCCTGATCGGCGCGGCTGACCCCAAAATCGGCCGCAACATTGTCTGCGGTCTGCGGCATGGAATCGACGCCAAACTGTGCTTTCATCCTGGGATTGACGAAACGCCAGCCAATGGTGGTGTCATAGACCGCATTGGCACGGGAAAAAGCGCTATCTGCCTTCGGCATGACAAAGGGCGCGCGGCTCATGCTCTCGACGCCACCGGCAACCACGAAATCACAGTCGCCGGCACGGATTGCCCTGGCCGCCATTCCGACAGCATCCATTCCGGAGCCGCACAGACGATTGACAGTGGTCGCAGGGACGGTGAGAGGCATGCCCGACAGTAGCGCGGCCATGCGGCCAACATTGCGGTTGTCTTCGCCAGCCTGGTTGGCGCAACCGAAAATCAGATCATCGACCTTGCTCCAATCGACGCCAGGATTGCGTTCCATCAACGCTGTGAGGGGTAGTGCCGCCAAGTCGTCTGCGCGAACCGTAGCAAGCGCGCCGCCATAGCGGCCGATGGGTGTACGAACGGCATCACAGATAAACGCTTCCGACATGCGCGATTTCCTCCTGCTCCCACAGGTCCGCCAACTCATTTGAATTAACCGACCGATCGGTCATGTATTTAGCACGCGATATGTCACGCTTCAACGCAATTTTTCTGAAATTCTGTGATATTTGAAAATCCGCAACAAAATCCTAGCACGAAAGCAGTGTTGCCGGCCAAATTTGATTGATGGCTAGGGTATCTCTTGCAGCAGCGTTGTTAGCCGTCGGTCCGTCGCTGCGGTCTGGGAAGGCAACGGACCTGTGGCAGCCAGAAACGTCCGGGCCACGTGTGCATCGGCAGCGGGTGACAGTTGTCCATAAAGTCGTGCAAACAACCGCCGTGCTGTCTTTCCTGGCCAATTGTCAGGAAGTGCGGCGGCAGGGAGTCTAGGGTCGTGCAGATGAACCGTGCGGAAGCGGTGCACCAACAGCAGGCGGATGGTCAACGCCATGGCAGGCGAAAAATTGATGGGGTCGGCCGGGGCCAAAGTGCCGAACTGCGCGGAGAACGTCTCGTATGCCTGCGCATGAGCTGTCAGGTCAAAATACTCGGAAGCGAATTCTCGCAGGGCACTCGGATCCTCCGGCGGTTCTGCTCTAAAGATAAGGGCGGGGATTGTCGCAGTTATCTGCCTTGCGGGGCCCACCGCCAGACGGGCGCTGAGACGCGCATGGCCTGCACGCTTGAGTGCCTGCATTCCCTCTTCGACCGCAGACCCCGTCACATGGACAAACTGCCACCCACTCTCCTCAGGAGCGCCGAACAGAACGCGTGCGGCAGCCGCGAACTCGCTACCGGCCGACCGGGACAGGCGATAATAGCTGCGCCGTCCTTCCCGTTCTCCCGAAAGCTGCCCGGCGGCCATGAGCCGGGAGACGGCGGTACGCACGAGCGTCTCGCTGATGCCAACTTTCGCGCAGGTCTCGATCAGATTGCCGATCCACGCAATGCCTCCGCGCGGTTCAACGACGTCGCCGTAAATGGTCACGATAAAGCTCGCTGCCTTTAGCGGGCTTTCATCCAGAACGCGTCGTATCAACTCACTTGCCCGGGCATCTGCCGGATTGGTCGCTGCCGTCACCGATTCCTCCTTGGATGGTGGCAGTGCGACGTATCACATTGTTTCGGGCGCTGCACCCCCGCTGCGCAGGGGGGCATCGACCTGCTCTAAAAGCCGCCATGAACCCTCTATTCTAGCCTGGTTCGCGGATTGCGCTGTCGAGACCCCGCAATATGGGATAGAGGAAGTAGGAGATGATGGTACGATGGCCGACCATGATCTCAGCCGAAACCGTCATGCCGGGAAGCAGCCGCACGGGCTCATCCGAGCCTTTCAGCCTTGGGTCCGCGATCGGTATCCGTGCCTTGAAGTAGGGTGCTGCCGTCTGCGTCACTGCCTCCTGCTGCGACGGGGTGAAAGCGTCGCGGCTCACGGTTCTCACGGCCCCAGATGCGGTGCCGAATTTTTGGAATGGGTAGGCGTCAAACTTGATCCGCGCCTCCTTGCCGGAGGTGATGCGGCCAATGTCGCGCGTATTGACCGAGACCTCTGCTTCCAGTGGCACATTGAGCGGAACCAGCGTCACGATTGGCTCTGCTTCGCGAACCACGGAGCCGACCGAGCGCGCTGCGAGGTCAAGCACAACAGAATCGGCAGGCGCGGTCAAAACCACCATGTCGCGCCGAAGCTCCATCTTCTTGAGCTCCTCGGCGGCAGTGTCGCGCTGGCTGCGCAGGTCGACAAGCTGCTCCATGGCGGCGCGTCTAAAGTCCTCGATAAACGCCTGTCGATCTGCCTTCAACTTCGACAAGGTATGCTCGGCCTCAGCTGCCTTCCCCTGGACCGCAGAGAGACTGGTCTCGACATCAAGCCGGGCGTCTCGCGAGCCCAGGAGCGTTATCAAAGATCCACTCTCGCGATTGTAGAGCCGTTCCCTCGCGCCCTCGATCTCTGACAGTGTTTCGCGTCGATTGGTAAGGACGACC
Source organism: Rhizobium cauense (assembly GCF_019511525.1). Taxonomy (GTDB): domain Bacteria; phylum Pseudomonadota; class Alphaproteobacteria; order Rhizobiales; family Rhizobiaceae; genus Rhizobium; species Rhizobium cauense. Next base: position 97,756 of record NZ_JAEUAT010000004.1, read on the forward strand.
TCCTGGTTTCGGCTTGAAGTAATTGTCGCCGCCTGGGCGGCGATCTGTTGATCATAGTTCTGCAGCTGTGCCGTGTAGTAGGCAAGGCGCTGGCCAAACAGCTGCATCTGAAGCAGCTCGTCACGCGATCCACCTGCCGTGCGAGTGTAATCCGTACCAGCAAGTTCGGCCTCGAGGCGTTTCACCTGGGCGTCGAGTGCGACGAATTTTGTCCGCTGCTGATCGACATCAGATTGGCTGAAGGTTGCATCAAGCGTGGCAAGAGTTTGGCCCTTCTGGACGATTTCGCCAGCCGTGACATTGATCGTCCGGATGATCGAGGTTTCGAGCGGTTGCACAACGATGGTGGGTTGGGTGGTGATCAGCTTGCCGGGCGCAATGACGACCTCATCGATCGATGAAACGGATGCCCAGACGATAGCCGCCGTAATCAGCGCCGTGATACCGTAGAGTGTCATGCGGGCGACGCGTGGCGGCGCGCGTTCTTCAAGCTCCACGGCGTCTGACTGAAACTCCGCTATGGCGGCTGGCAAAGAGCGCCTGAGGGCCGGCTGCGTAACGGGAGCAGTTGTCGGAACAGGCAGGTTCTCTCTTGGTTTTTCAGCGCGGGCGTTCATGCTACCTGCCTCATCTGCTGGGACCAAAGGTGACGGTATGTCATGCATCGCGTGACCAGTTGGTCATGCTTTCCGATATCGGCGATCTTTCCGCGTTCGACGACGAGAATGGCATCGGCATCGACGAGCGTTGAGAGGCGATGCGAAACGATGACCACCGTTCGCCCGGCGGCAATCTGGCTGAGATTCTGACGAATGATCGTCTCGCTGTCCGGGTCGAGCGCGCTGGTGGCCTCATCAAGGATGAGCAGTTTCGGATCGGTGATGAGTGCCCTGGCAATGGCCAGGCGCTGCTTCTGGCCACCCGACAGGTTAGAGGCGTTTTCCTCCAGCATCGTGTCGAAACCGCGTGGAAGCCGTTCGATGAACTCTTCGGCACCTGCAATGCGTGCCACCTCCATGATTTCCTCGATGCTCGCATCCGGTTTTGCGGCTGCGATGTTTTCGCGAACAGTGCCGCGGAAAAGGAAGTTGTCCTGCAGGACCACGCCGGTGCTGGTGCGCAGATGCACGAGGTCGATTTCGCGACTGTCATAACCGTCCATGCGGACAATGCCTTGCTGGTTCTGATAAAGCCCCTGGATCAGTCGCGTGATCGTGGTCTTGCCGGAACCGCTCTTGCCAACAACACCAAAGACGGAGCCGGCCGGAATGTTGAAGGAGACGTTGTCGAGTGCCGGCGGACCATCCGGTCCGTAGCGGAACGTCACCTTGTCAAATTCGATGTTGCCTCTGAGGTAAGGGCGGATGCCACGACCGCGCCCGGCCTGCTCCGGGCGCTGGTTCATAATCTCGCCGAGCATGCGGACAGAAAGTGCAACTTCCTGGTATTCGTGTACCATCGTCACGATCTGGACAAGCGGGCCAGAGACGCGACCAGCCAACATGTTGAAGGCGACCAGTGCGCCAATCGTCATCGTGCCGTTAAAGACGTCCAGTGCGCCGAGCCCAATGATGGCAACGCTCATCAGTTTCTCGAGGAGCCCAGTCATCGATTGAGCAGCGGTGGAGATCTTCTCGACTCGAAAGCGCACGGAAATCGATTGCGCCGAATAGTCGTCCCAAGCACGCCGCTGGCGCGGCTCGAGAGCCAGCGATTTGACGGTGCGCATTCCGTGGACGGTTTCAACGAGCAAGGCCTGCCGGTCGCCTTCAGCCTTGTAGAGCGCCTGAAGCCGGCGCTGGAAGGGGCCGACGAGAAGCATGACGACGAGGCCGACAAGCGCTGCAAACCCAATGACAACGAGTGTCAGTTTGACGCTGTAGAGAAGCAGGATCGGAATGAAAACCAGCAGCGATACGCCGTCGAGGAGCGTCAGAAACAGTCGACCCGTGAGAAATTCGCGAATCCTGCCGGTTTGCTGCATGTGTTTGACAAGAACGCCTGCAGAGGCCTGCTCGAACAGTGCTATTGGGAGATTGAGTAGATGACCGAACGTGCGCGTCGCAATGCGTATATCGATCCTGTTGGTTGCATAGAGCAAGAGGTATCGGCGCAGGAAGCTGAAGGCCGCGTCGAAGACAAGTGCAATGCCGATGCCGATGGTCAGAACAGTCAGCGTCGCGTAGCTCTGATGAACCAGCACTTTGTCGATGACAAGCTGGAAGAAGATCGGTGTCATCAGACCTAGGCCGTAGAGGACAATCGCTGCAAGCGCAACGTCGCGGAAGAAGCTTCGCTGTTTGATGATCTCGGGGATGAACCAGCGAAAGCCAAAGGGTTGGTCTGCGTCGTTAAGGCCAAAGTTTCGCTTCATCATCACCACAGATCCACGCCAGGATCTGGTGAACTGCTCCTCGTTCAGGAGAATGAAATCAGGGCGCTCGGCGAGCGGGTCGAGAACCCTGATCTTTGCCTCCTCTTCACCCATGGCGGGTCCGGCAATGACGACCCAGTTACCGTTATCGAGTTCGGCTAGAACCGGGAAGGCCTCGCCCAACTGAAGTAGCGACGTCCAGGACAGGTTTATCTGTCGTGCACGCAGCCCAGCATCCTTGGCCATGCGCAGCAACTGCCGGATCTCGACCGGACGTTCGTCGACCGCATAGTCGTGCTGCAGGCGCTCGGGTGAAAGATCAACGCCGTGATGGCGTGCTACGAGAGCAAGGCAGTGTAGGTTGGTGTGCAAAAATGTACTCATGGCCCACCCGGGTGTCGGCGTTGAACGAAAGCTATTGTCAGTTGAAATTCGGCGAGGCGTTTGCCGAGGCGCCAGACGGCTGGACGATTTCAGCCTTGGGGCTCGATGGCAGATCGCCAATTCGGCGCACAGCACCGGCTTCGACCAGTCCGCCTAATGCCTTTTGCATCAGGTCAACCGCATTTGCAAAGGCGTCCACCGGCATGATGATGCGCTGCCGAAAGACCGGCTTCGGGTTGTTGCTCGCGTCGCGTTCCGTGGCCGACAGCGACATCAGATCGATGCGCACAATGGTGCCCGTAACGGTGATTTCGCCAATTCCGTCTGCATAAAGTTCATTGCTCATTGTCGTCTCCTCGTTGTGATACGTGATTATGGATGGTGATGCTGTAGGTGTTGCCAGGCAGGGAAGGGATCCGTGAGATCCCTGCCGAGATCCGGGTCAAAGCGCGACTGTTCTCCGATCAGGCAGTCATCAAGTGCGGCGCTAATTGCCTTTTGATCAAAGCCCGCGCCAATGAAGACGAGTTCCTGACGGCGATCGCCCCATGCCTCGTCCCAATGGCGGTCGAGCATCTCGCGAAATTGCGGATAACGCGGCCAGTGCGCCTTTGATACGCTCGCCCACCAGAAGCCCCTGGTGTCTGTGCGCCGCTGTGTTCCGGCAATCGAAAGCAGTCCGATTTCGTTCGGCCGGGTAGCAAGCCAGAAGTGACCCTTGGCCCGAATGAGGCCTGGCCATTGCTGTGCCAGAAAGCGATCGAGAGCTGCGGGGTCAAAAGGCCGGCGTGCGCGATAGACGAAGCTCGAAATCCCGTACTCTTCGGTTTCGGGAACATGATCGCCCCAGCCATAGAGCTCCTTGTGCCAATATGGGTGACGGGCCGACTTGGCCTCACTGAAAAGGCCGGTATCCAGAATGGTGGAAAGGGGCAGGTCACCGAAATCGGTCTCAACGACACGGGCATCGGGATTGAGCGCGGCAACGATCTGGCGCACGGTTGTGCGCGTTTCGGCGCTAACCTCGGAAACCTTGTTGATCACGACGACATCGGCAAATTCGATCTGCTCCACGAGCAGGTCGACGAGTGTTCGCTCATCGTCTGTGTCCCGGGTTTCACCGCGATCGCTCAAGAAGTCTGCGCTGGAGTAGTCTGCCAAAAGGTTTGCCGCATCGACAACCGAGACCATCGTGTCCAGCCTGGCAACGTCGCAGAGTGCGCTGCCATTTTCGTCGCGGAAGGAAAAGGTTGCGGCAATTGGCAGGGGTTCTGCTATCCCGGTGCCTTCGATCAGCAAGTAGTCGAAACGATTGTCGGCAGAGAGCCGACGCACTTCGCTCAGGAGATCGTCACGTAGTGTGCAACAGATACACCCGTTGGTGAGCTCAACGAGTGTCTCATTGGTGCGCGATAGGTTAGCACCACCGCCACGAACGAGCTCTGCGTCAATGTTGATCTCGCTCATGTCGTTGACGATCACAGCGACCCGGCGTCCTTCCCGGTTACGCAATACATGGTTCAGGATGGTTGTCTTTCCCGCGCCCAGGAAACCCGCCAAAACCGTTACTGGGAGGCGCTTGTCGCCACCTGTCATCGATACTCCTCCACTCGCTGTTACGCTGCGAGCTGCTGCCTGAATGCCACGTCCACATAGTAGTTTGTGCTGTTATAGCTGCTCGTCGGGAACAGCCCGCTCGAGCCGTAGGCGTAGACGCCGTTGCCGCCGCTCAACGCTGACGACATGGCCTGCAGATTGCCATTGGTCGTGCTGTCGCTGAAGTAGTTGCCCGTTGCCGAATAGTTGCCATTGGTGCTGTAGGATACGACGTATGTCGTATCGGCATCGATCGCGACCTGCTGCGAGAGATTGACGGACTGCCAACCGCTTGCTGTCTCGTTCGTGAATGTTGCACTTGCCAACAGCGTTCCGCTTGCCGTCCACAGGTAGCCGGTGTGAGGGCCGGTATTTTCTTCGCTCTTGTAGAAGCGAATACCAGTGATCCAACCTGCCGCATCGGACTGGAACTTCATGCCGAGGTTGACCGGACTATTGTCATTCACCGAGCTGATCGCAGGCGTGGTTCCCGCCGCAAAGACGTTCTGCTCGTTGCCCTGGTTCAGCACGTTGACCGATACATTGGCTGTCGACTGGTCTCCTTGCGGATCCTGCACCGTGTAGTCGAAGCTTGCAGCGCCGGTATATCCAGCCAGGGGAGTGAAGGTGATCGCGCCGGATTGACTGTCGAAGGTCACAGTTCCATTGATCGCGTTGCCAACGCTGGCAACCGAGATTTGATCCCCGTCGGGATCGCTGTCATTGGCAAGCAGGCTTGATGCCTGGATGACGATCGGGGTTCCGATCCCCGTAGAGAGGCCATTGTCATTGACGGCGACAGGCGCAGCGTTTTGATTTGATTGCTGGTAGATGACGTCGACCCAGTAGTTGGCCGAACTGTAGGTTTCCGATGGGAACAGCGTTCCGGTACCGTATGCATAGACGCCGTTACCACCGCTTGTCGAACTGGATGGTGCCGTCAAAACTCCGTTGGTATGGCTGGTCGTGAAGTAGTTTGGTGTTGCTGCATAGAAGCCATTGGAATGATAGCTTGCGACATAGGTGACGCCTGCTGAAATCGTTATCGGCTGCGAGAAGGTTACGGTTTGCCAACCGCTTGCTGTTTCGTTGGTGAAAGTCGCCGTTGCCAGAAGTTGACCGGTGCTGCTCCAGAGCGAGCCAACGTGGGTGCCGACGTCCTGCGCACTCTTGTAATAGCGCAAGCCGGTGATTTCGCCGCGCGCAGATGCCACGAACTTGACGCCCAATTCGACAGACGATGAATCGTTGCCAGCGGGAACGCTCGGTGTGTCTGAGGTGGCAAACAAGCCGGTGCCGGTAGCCTGGGCCCCGACATTAAGAGAAACAGTAGCCGAGGACGTTCCTCCGCGGCCGTCAGAAATCGAGTAGCTGAAGCTTGCAGCACCCGTGTATCCCGTTGTTGGTGTGAAGATGACGGAGTTGGTCTGGCTATCAAACGTCACAGTGCCGTTGGATGCACCATTGACCCCGGTGATGGTCAGCCCATCTCCGTCAGGATCGGTGTCGTTGGCAAGAAGACTTGCCGCCGCGATCGACAGGGCGGTGTTGGAATAGGTCGTAAACCCGTTGTCGTTGGCCGCGACCGGAGAATTGTTGACCGTGGACTGATTGAATACGACGTCGACCCAGTAGTTCGATGCCTGGTAGCTGGATGTCGGGAAGGTGGTATTGGCACCATAGGAGAACACGCCGTTGCCGCCGCTGGCCGTGCTGGACAAGGCAGTGAGCGCGCCGCTGGTATAAGAAGTCGTGAAATAGTTGGCGCTCGCTACATAGCTGCCGGTCGTGTGGTAGGAGGCAACGTAAGTCGTCCCGGCCGAAATCTGGATCGGTGACGTGAACTTGGCCGTCTGCCACCCGCTCAGGGACTCGTTCGTGAATGTGACAGTGGCAATCAGGGTCCCGTCCGCAGTCCATATTGAACCGGTGTGGGCGCCGGTATCGCCTGCGGCCTTGTAGAAGCGAATGCCTGTAAGCGTGCCGCTTGTCGAGGCCGTAAACTTCATGCCCAATTCCATTGGAGCATTTTCGTGGAAGCCCGCCCCGCTCGGGCCGTCGCCCGGTTGGAATAGCGATTGGCCGACAGGTCCTTCCTCGACGGTCAGGCTGACATTGCCCTGATCCGTTCCACCGCGCCCGTCGGAGAGTGTGTAAGTAAAGCTTGCTGGGCCAGTGTAGTTTGCATTCGGTGTGAAAATGACATTGCCGGTCTGCGTGTCCAGCGAAACCGTTCCGTTCAAGGCATTTCCGACGGACGTAATGGTAAGCGCGTCGCCGTTTGGATCCATGTCGTTGGCAACGAGCGAGGCAATCGAAATCGTCAGCGTGCCATTTCGCGAGATCGACAATCCGCTGTCATCTGTCGCGACCGGAACGCTGTTCGGCCCGGCATCGAAAATGACATCAACCCAATAGTTGGAGCCTCCAGGGCTGTTGCCCGGGAACGTGCCTGCGGTCGTGCTGTAGGCATAGACACCGCCACCGTCGACGGCCTTCAAAGGTCCGTTGCTGTACGTCGAACCGAAATAGTTCTCGGTAACCGAGAAGAACCCGTTGCTATGATAGGAGGCGACATAGGTCGTCCCGGCAGAGATCGCAATTGGGCTGGAGAACATGACGGTCTGCCAACCGGAGAGAGACTCGTTGACGGAGACACCAGTTGCGATCAGCGTTCCGGTGCTGCTCCACAGGCTGACGATATGCTCACCAGTGTTATAGAAGCCCTTGTAGAAGCGAATTCCTTCTACGAAGCCACCCGTTGTCGCCTGAAAACGAACCCCAAGCTCCACGGGATCGCGATCGATCGCTGTTTCCACCGTCGGCTTTGATGCAAGGGTCCAGAGACTGGATGTCTCTGGCAGGACAACGGTCACCTGTTTGCCGGCCGAAGGCGTTTCCATGTTGACGCTGTCATCAACGGCGCGCGACATGATGGTGTAGGTGCCACTTGCCTGCACATTCCAGCTATAGCTCCAGTTCTCACGGCCGGTTGCCTTGAACCAGTGTTGCCCACCATCCGTGGAGATCTCGATGCCAGCAATGATGCCGCCGCCGAAATCCTGGGCTGTGCCGGTGATTGTGACGCGCTGTCCTTCGACAAAACTTGCGCCGATAACAGGCGACGTAATCGTTGACGTCGGCTTGAGTGTATCCGTCGACTGCGTGGCCAAAATCAGGCTCGCATCCAAGGTCGTCGGCTGGATTCCCATATCCGCAAACATGTTGACCATGGCCTGCTGGACATTGGGATCCGTTGGTGTCGCGGGGCCCTCATGCTGGTCGTTCAGGCCCCATGACCAGAACACGGTGCCTGCCCCAAAGACCAAAGCGCCACTTTCGGCCCGATACATGGTCAGGCTATGCTCGACGACGGCATCACCAACCGTTGTTCCGTAGTCACGCAGGTAGCTGTTGACCGATACACTCGATAGAGAAAGGTTTATCAGTCCGTCTGGCCGGAAGCCATTTTCGACGTCGGAATCCCACTCGTAACCGAGCAGGTTCTGAACGAGATTATACGTCTCGCCAGGCTGGAGATTGGCAACGTCGGTGTTTCTCCAGAAGCGTAGGTTGGAATAGTCATAGGGGATGGAGATCGTGTCCAAGCGATAGCTGTCGACCGTGAACATGGTCCCGGTCAGGGAGTTCTCAGGCTCCTGTCCCGGGTCGGCATAGCGTGGATCACGCCAGGTGCCTGTGCCAATGTCACTCGGATCTGTGCTCGTTCCCCAGGTTTCCTTGTAACAGACCATGGTCCGGTAGGCCTGGCCGTTGCCGTCGATACTGCTTTCCCAGCGGACCTTCCAGTAGCACTCGTTGCCACTCCAGAATGCAAGGTTGACACCGGCGTCACGTGCGGCTTCGACATTGGCGCGCTGTTCGGCAGACCAGTATTCATCATGCCCGACCGACAGATAGGCCTGGTGGTTCAAAAGCAGGTTGCCATTCCTCGCGGCGTCCACCCCCGTGACATAGGAGACGTCATAGCCGTTCTGCTCCAGCCACTGGATGGCAGAGTGCTCGACGCCGAAAATGAAGTCGTGCGTACCGCCGATCGGGCTGGTGTTGGTTATGATCGGGCGGTTGTAGCTGATTGCTGAGGCACGGCCGATTGCGGTCAGGCCGCAGCTACAGTTTGGCGGCATGTAGCCGATCATATCTGCTGGATCGACGGGCACCTCGCCGTAGTAGAGGCTTGCTCCGCCCCAGGCGTTGTAAGCCTGCCAGGTCGTATCGGAAGTCTGGAAGACGATGTCACTTGTGGAGGCATCGTCGCGGACGACGAATGGAATGATGCTTTGTCCGGAAGTGCCGTCCTCGCGAACCAGCTTGGCAATATAGACACCGGATACTGCGTCGTCCGGAATCTCCCAACTGGCAGAAACAGACCAGTTTCCACAGTCGATGAGACCAAGCGACATATCGACGATCGGGTGTGGCTGTATCTGCGCCGTCGTCAGGGATTTGTCGATCGAGGCAACCTTGCGCGCACCATCGCCGCCATAATATCCAAGGCGGTATATGTCGATGCGGTAGTGTGTTGAATCAGTTGCAATCTTGAAGTCGACGGTCTGACCGATGTTGGTGCTGATTTCGGTCGCGAAGCCCTGAATGTTGCCATCACCGTCGCCGTCGATGCCCCATTCGCTGATCGGGTTGCCCTGCTTCATGTTTTCAAGGGCGATCTTGTTCAGCGTGGGAGCGGCGGTCGGTTCGGTTGGGGTTGCCTCGGCGGTTGTATCGGAGCCTGCCACCGCTGTCAGCGTTGTCAACGAGGCCGTTACCGGCACGGTCGCAGGCTCCGAAGTGGGTGTTGTTTCCACCTCGGCTGCTGGTACATCTGCTGCCAACAAACGCAGGACCGGAGCGGTGGACACATCACTTGCAACTGGGACCGGTAGCGTGACTGATGGGGCGCCCGACAAGGCAGGCTCCAGCGGAACCATAGTAAGGGTGGACGTGGTGGGATCCGGAGCCAGGACCGTGCGTGGTTTTACGGTTGTTTGTGCATCAGGATTGGAGGAACTCGTAGTCTGCGTTGCGGCGTCGGTTAAGGCGAGACTAGCCCCGCCGGTCGAGTCGCCTGTAGCGGCGGCACTTGCACCTGGTGTCGCTTGCGACGCGGCTGGGTTATCAATCGAAGGCGATAGTGTGGTTGTCGCCGGGGATCCCGTCAGAGATGTTACCGAGCCGACGGTGGTTGGGTCGGTAACTTGCGGGTTGCTGGCCGACGAACTCGCCGTCGCATTCACCAGGAGTGCACTGCCCGTTGCAACTGCGCTATAAACGCTCGAGGTGCCACCATACGCGCTCAAATAGTCGCGGCTTTTTATGTTGATCCTCAGCATGACAAACGCCCCCCAATCGCACTGCGATACATGTCCAGAAACGCTATCCTGTCATGTTTATCGCGAGAGAGAACGACAGTAATCTGCGGTATGGCCCCTCGCATGGCCTACGCCGATAGGCTTATTTATGCGTGTGCGTGGGAGATGTCGGATTGTCGACTGGAGTAAAATTACCCCCTATGGTTGTTAGTCGCTATTGGAGGATCATCCATGGCCCTTCCTGGAGGGTGGATATGCTTCGAAGATGGTTTTGCGCTCGCGATAGCCTTGATCCCTGACCGGTCTCACGAAGCGGATTGAGGTTGCACGTGCCAAGCCGTATGAGCTTTCAGTTTACGCGGCTGTGCGTTCCGCTTGGCCGCACTGGTGTGCAAAGAAACCGCTCAATAGATGAACGCTTTCAACTGCTTCGTTCATAAAAGTTTCATGTCGTCATGATCAGGGAAGCGCTTGTACAGCTTTGCAGCAACGTGCAAAGTCGTTGCAAGCGGGAGACCAAAACGAGTGTCTGAGAAGGTATTTGTAAGCGCCCAGGAAGTCGCTGACAGGGCTGGGGTCTCGCGCTCCGCCGTGTCGCGCACGTTCACGCCTGGTGCCAGCGTTTCGGCCGGGACCCGCCGAAGGGTCCTCGAGGCGGCCGAGGCACTTGGATATCACGTCAACGAGCTCGCACGGGGTCTGATGCGCAATGAGAGTGGCATCGTATGTCTCATCGTTTCCGACCTTGCCACACCATATCGTTCTGCGCTCCTGCGGGAGCTGACCTTGCTGCTCCAGAATGCAGGCAAGGTTGCGATGCTGATCAACACGGACCGCTCTGACGGGAGTGTCGACCATGCGCTTCGCCAGGCGATCCGCTATCGTGCGGATGCCTCGGTCATACTTTCCGGAATGCCGGACAAATCCATTACGCAACTGTGCCTTCGGACTGGACAAAGGCTTGTCCTCATTAACCGTGACGATGATGAGCCCGGTCCTCTTCGGATCAACCTAGACGATCGTGAGGCAGCCGGCCGGGTCGTCACCGCCTTCGTGAGGGCAGGATGCAGACGGCTCGCATTTGCCAATTCGGAGGCGAGGACACCGAGCCTGATGGCGCGCGAACAAGGGTTCGTTGCAGCGGCAGCTGCGCTTGGAATGGAAGTTTCCGTCGAGCGGTATGGCTGGACGGGCTACGAGGCGGGGAAAGTCCTGGCCCAGAGGATGTTGACGCGTGCTATGCGCCCGGACGCTGTCTTCTGCGCAACCGACCTTCTGGCCTGTGGGTTCATGGATGCGGCCCGCCATCAGTTCTCGATCTCGGTGCCTGGCCAACTGTGCATTGCGGGCTTTGATAACATAGAACAGGCGTCCTGGACCTCCTATGATCTTACAACATTCGCCCAGCCGGTTTCGACGATTGCTTCAAAGGCTGTCGAGTGGCTTTCTCAAGCTCGGGGGGAGAGTGGCGACAACAGTCAAGGGCGGTCGATCGAACTTCATGCGGAGCTGGTCTGGAGGGGGTCGATCCGAGGCGGCTGAGCATCCGGCGCTGACCTCAGGAAAAAGACAATGAGCTCCACTGCGCGATGTACCATCCGAACCAGATTGCTGGCGCGAGAAAGGATGCATAGGGAATATGGGCGCTTGCCGTCCAGCCGCCGTTCCGGATCGTTTTCAAAAGCACAAAAAAAAGTGCGGCCAGGGTAGCGAGAAGGACGACCAGGGCGAATTGCTGCCAGCCAACCCACACTCCTGCCGCCGCAGCCAGTTTTACATCACCAAGCCCCAGTCCTTCTATTCCCCGCAATCGGAAATAGCCCTCGCGTACAAGCAACAGTGCGCCTCCGGTCAATGTCGCATCGATGACGACAGTCAGCAATGACCGTGTCGCATCCTGCCCCAGCGGATCAACGCCGACAACGAAGGCGATCATGCCTGTTAGCGCCAACACGGCGTTCATAAGATCGGGAACTCGGAAATGCCGCCAGTCTTCGACGGTAATGGCGGCCGCCAGAGCGGCGAGAACTGCGGCAAGTAGCGTACGATCCAATGGCAGCGTTGCCAACCCGACGACCACCGCTGCCAGTGTTGCCAAGGCTACGGCCGTCAGGTGGAGAGGGATGGTTTTCGGCCACGACACTATCTAATCTTGCGCCCGCTCATGCCCCACATCTTAGACTGCAATTCCTGGGCGATGCTTTGCGCGTCGCGTCCATCACGGATAACCATTGGCCTGATCATGATCAGAAGCTCGGTCCGCTGGTTGCCACGGTTCTTGCTCCCGAAAAGGTTGCCAACGACGTTCAGCCGGTTAAGTCCGGGAATCCCATCCTTTCCGCGCTGCGCCTGTTCGCTGATCAAGCCACCAAGCAGGACGGTCTGGCCATCCACCACCGACACCGAGCTGGATATGCTTCGGTTGGAAATCGTTGGCGTGAGGCTGTTTGGCGAGGATGACGAGGAGATTTCCTGTTCAATCCGCATGGCAACCACGCCGTTCTCGGCAATGCGTGGACGAACGTTCATGATAATGCCGGTATCGCGATATTCCACCTGGTTGCTGACAGGGGCGTCCGCAGTATCGACGGGGGTAACAGTGCGCGTAATGATCGGGATCTGGTCGCCGACCTGGAAACGCGCGACTTCGTTTTCGAGGACGACAAGCGAGGGCGACGACAGGATTTGGACGTCGGTGACCGCGTCCAGGGCACTGATGATGACGTCAGGGCTGCTGTCACTCCCCAGGACGAAGTTGAAGCCGGGAACTTCGCGGGCAATATTGTCGGCAAGCACGTTGAACAGGCCGAAGGATCCCTGGTCGGTCCCTGCTTTCACGGATTTACTCTTGACGAAGTACTGCACGCCGAAACGCATATCGTCGGTCAGCCGAACCTCGGCCATCGTGACGCTGATTGCGACCTGCAACTGCGGCACGTCGATCCTTGTAAGCGCGCCGAGAACCCGCTGGCGCATTTCGAGGTCACCGTAGATTACGATCGAATTGTTCGAGGGGTCTGCCCGAATTCGCACAGAATCCGCACCGAGGCCGTTAGAAGCAGGCGCGCCAAATCGCGCCGGGTCTATTTCGGCAGTGTCCGTCCCTACATCAGGGGTAGCACCCGCATCGGCCGCGGCGGCAGCCGCATCGGTCTCCCCCGATGGCTGGGATGCAGGCGTACTTCCCTCCGTTTCCTCCTCGTCACTGGTCGAGAAGAGCCTTTGCAGCAGTTCGGCAATCTTCGTCGCGTCTCGATACTTCACGCGGTAGACGTGGACACTCTGGCCGAAGTCAGGATTCTCTCTATCCAGGCGCCGGACCCAGGTTTGTGCTCGCTCTGCCAGCGTACGGCTCTGCGATACGGCCAGGATGGCGCCAAGGCGCGGCATTGGCATGAACTGGATGGCGCCATTTTCCGTCCCCTTAGCCGCGAAAATTCGCTCGAGCTCGGGTATCACAGCCTCGGGTCTGGCGTTCTGCAAGGGCAGAATAGCGACGGCCTGATCCTTCATCCAGTCCACATCGAAGGCCCCTGCCGTTTCAATAGCGGCCTGGCGGTCAGCGCCGCTACCGGCGACGACAAGGAGATTGCGCGTTGTTTCGACGCGGATCGCTCCAGGTCTCGCGCCGAAACCATCAATCAGGCGGGCCAAGGTCTGTGCGCCGATGTAGCGGACTGGAATGATCGTGATGCCGAAGCCAGGACCGCTTCCCTTGACCGAGGTTTGACTGGCGACCGCCGAACCGACTTCGACGATCTGGTAGGTATTGTTGCGCCGGACGAGATCGGCGCCGTTCATATTGAGAAGCGTTTCCAGAATCGACAGCAACTCGCCCTTCTCAACCGGGCGAGCGGTGGACAGCGTCACGCTGCCTGACACTTTCGGATCGATCGTGTAGGTCTGACCAAGCGTATCCCCCAGGATCACCTGCACCACGTCCTTGAGGTCAGCTCCCTGGAAGTTCAGGTTGACTTCGTTTCCGGTAGCAGGCGTCTGGCCGGTGTGCATCGGGTCAACGACCCCATCGCCCGCGGTCACATAGGTGACGCCCTGAGCAGGATTGGATCTGCTGCCATTGCCAGAGGCGGTCACTCCGTCAGGACGCGGGGAGCGAGCCGAGAGGTCGGCGTTCGTAACGGAACCGAGAATTGATGTGGAACTGTCCATGGAGCCATGGTCAGGCAACACGCAACTCGTGGCGAGTGAACAACACCAACTCAAAAGCAAAGCCGCCCGGCCGATCGCACTGCTAGATCTCATCTCCCCTCGACTGATTCTCCAGCTTTCAGTGTTTGAGCCTAGCACTTTTCAGGGGTCGTACTATCGATAAAGACCGCTATTCACACCTTACCGTGGAGCGGTTTTTAAGACGTTTTTTCGCTACCACGAATGTCGGCATGGACTTGTCGACCAACTTGGCGGAGGCTGTCGTCATCACCATCCACGCCGAAACGGTGGGATCAGAAACGGGGCAACCGCTCGAATGGCGAACACAACGATTTTGGCCGATTTCGTCCGCTATCTGACCGCCAGCGATGAGCTCATTGGCCCATCCGAACGGCTGTCGCTTGAGCGGATGCTCAAGGACCCGCCCGCGAGCTACAGTGGGCTTTGGGAAAGCGGTGTCCTTTCGGGCGATCAGCTTGCCGCCGCGATCACCGAGTTTCACGGACTTGGTCGTGCTGCGGTGGACCGGGTCGAGTTCCGTCACGAGCTTACCGAGGATCTGTCACCGCGCTTCCTTCGAGCTGCATGGGCTCTTCCAGCGCTCGAGCGGGGGCAGCCGATCCTCGTGATTGCAGATCCGGCGCGCGAGGAGGCAATCGAGGCCGCAGTTGCTGCACTTGGGCGTCGTGTGGAGATGAAGGTCGCGACCTTCGAAGAAATGGCCATGCTGTTCGAACGCCTGCTGACACGGGATCGAGCGCCAGAAGCAGTGCCGGCCGAACCGGCGGGCAGGGACGCGCCGGCAGAGGAGGATCTCGATCGTCTGCACGATCTCGCAAGTGGTGCGCCCATCGTTCGCGCCGTTGACCAGCTTCTGGAAACGGCTCTGAGTTTGTCTGCGACTGACATTCACATCGAGCCGCAGCCTGATGGTGTGAGATTGCGCATGCGTGTCGACGGCATGCTTCGGACCATGCAACCGCTGCCCAATGAAATCGCCCGCGGCGTCGTCTCACGCATCAAGATTCTGGCTGGTCTCAACATCGCCGAACATCGGCTGCCCCAGGATGGGCGCGCGCGCATCACGATCAACACAACGCGCGCCGATTTTCGTGTGGCGACAATGCCGACCCTGCATGGCGAGGCCCTGGTGGCCCGTATTCTGGTCAAGGGTGCCGAGGCACTCGACCTTTCTCGCCTTGGAATGGCGCCGCGCGATTACTCGATCCTGAATACACAGCTTGCGGAACCACATGGGTTGATCGTGGTTGCCGGCCCGACCGGCTGTGGGAAGACGACCACCCTGACGGCGGCGCTGTCCAGTCTCAACAGCCCCGAGCGCAAGATCATGACGATCGAGGACCCGATCGAATATCAGGTTGCCGGCGTCAGTCAGACCCAGGTGAAGCCATCGATCAATCTGACATTTGCCAATGCCATGCGTTCCTTCCTGCGCCAGGATCCTGATATTATGATGGTTGGGGAGATGCGTGACAGTGAAACTGCGTCAATTGGTATCCAGGCCGCGCTCACAGGGCACCTGGTGCTGACGACCTTGCATACGAACAGTGCCGCCGACGCCGTCATCCGGTTGGTGGATCTCGGTGTCGAGACGTTCCTGCTCGCCTCGGCGCTTCGCTGCGTCATTGCGCAACGACTTGTGAGGCGGCTATGCGAACGCTGTCGGTCGCCAGTCACCGATACGACAGGCGTGGAGGCCGCAGCGCTTGCGCGTCGCGGGTTCGTTCCACGCCCCGGCGATACCTGTTTTCGTGCGGTCGGATGTCCGTATTGTGGCGACAGCGGCTATCGTGGCCGCGTCGGAATCTTCGAAGTCCTGCCTGTCGATGCCGAGCTGAGCGGCTTGATCAGGGAGGACGTCGATCCGCAGAAGATACAAGCCGCAGCGGTCGGGGCCGGGATGACCACAATGCTTGACGATGGGATGGCCAAATACCGCAAGGGTCTCACCTCGATCGAGGAGGTCCTCAGGGTGACTGTCTGATTGGCTACTGCGTGGGGGCAAACATCCGATAGTTCTGCTCTTGACCGTTCTGTTCGAGCTTCACGGTGCGATTGTCGACGATTGAGACGACCCAATTCTGGAGCTTGTCGCCGGATTTCAACCGATGGATCTCTCCGCTTGCGGGGTCTTGCAGGAGCGCCCGATGGCTTCCTCCCGTCGAAACAATCCCCACGAGCCTTATCTCCGGCAGCACCGGCGAGGCTTCGGACATGCTCGCGACGGCCGGCGCTGGTTGGGCAACTGGCGCCTCGACGACAGGCGGTTGGCGCGAGGGAGAAAACAATGGGTGCAGTCGTGTGGCTTGGAGTCTTTCGAGCGTGACCCCGCTTAGCCACGGTGCCGGTTGCTCGGTCTGGGACAGTGCGATGCTGGTGATCGAAAGAATGGCGACACCTGCCGCAACGCCTATTCTCGCAAGACACGTCACAGCTTGTCCCTCCGCCAATAGCCTTCGACCGACGCCGAGACGCGAAGGGCCGGTGGTTGTGTCCTGTCTTCGATAGCTTCAGCGCTCTCTATCGTAATGGAACGGAAGACAAGCGCCGTCCGGTTGCTTTCGGCCGTATAGAGGATGTGTTGCAGCGGCTCCGTCGACGTTTCGAAAATCACCCTCATTTCGACCGTGCCGTTGTCGGGTGCGTCGTCCGACGGTTCGATGAATTCGAACTGGGCGATCTTTGCTCCGGTCTGACCAATGACATCAGTCATGATGCGTTGCAGCTCTGCTCCGGCGACCGCCGAGGTATCCCCGGGCAAATAGGCCACTGCAGCGTCTCCATTCGAAATATCGTCGCTGGTGTCGTCGATCGCCGCCAATTTCGCTTTTAAAGCCTCGAGCGAGACCCGCGCTTCGGCGTTGGCTTGCGACAGGTGACGTGCCTCAATCAAACTCCATGTCGCAATTCCGGATGGTACCAGGAGCAGGCCCGCGAGTACCGTGATTGTAGCTGCTTTGACGTTTTTTCCGGCGTTCCTTCTGCGGCTCATTGAGATTTTCCTTCCGCAAGATGGGCAAGGATTTCGAACCGTTCCTTTCCATTGTTCGCGTCTCGAACAACGGGCGCAGAGAAGTTCACGGCCTCAAGCATGTCCGTATCCTCGATGAGACTGATCAGGCGGGAAGCATTCGCCGACAGACCTGTTATGCGGACATTCCGGTCTGCGACGTCAAGAGTGGTCAGATAGGTTGTTTCAGGGATCACCTTTGACAGTTCGTCCAACAAAAGCACCATGGGAACGGCATCAAATTTGCGGGCCAGTCTCAAGCCGGAACTGCCCGCCTGTTCCGCGTTCTGCCGGGCGACATCGATTGTATTGCGTAGCCCTGAAAGCGAGGCCTCGATCCGCTTTGCCTCCTGCGTTTCCACATAGAGGCGCCAGCCGCCGACGGTAATCATTGCCGTTCCAATCGTTGCCAGGACGCAAAGAGAGGCGAGCGCAATGCGCGAACGCCTTGCCGCGAGCGCTGCCTTGGCACCTGGCAACAGGTTGATCGTGCTGGCCTTTCCAGGTGGATCGGCTGCCAGGCCGACGACAACCGACTTGACGCCTGCTGCATTGAGCGGCTCGATCGCCGAGCGCATGGTGGCCAATGAAACCGCGACGACACGCACATGGAGTTGATCTGACGCCTTCGCTGTCTCGCCGTCCTGCAGGTCATAGTCGAATGTCATCTTGTCGGCGGGCCAGGGAACCAGCTGTTCGAGTTGGTGACGAATGATTGCATCAATATGATTTCTGCTGCCATCTGGCAGCTGCAAGGTGCGAACCACTGCGCGCTCGGCTGCCAGGCGAAGTTCGACAGGCTGTGTTCCAACGACCTTGCCGAGCCAGCCGAGATCGTCGCGCGGGCCTTCGGCCTTGTGGATAGGGCCTGCCCGGGAGGTGCGAAAGCAAACAAGCTTTTCAGGCTCCTCGACGACAAGGAACGCTCCCCGGTTCTTCGGGGGGATGTTTGCAGCCGCTTGCCAGGCAACCATCTCGCGCACGAGTGCTGAAAAACTGCGTTTGATGGATGTGATCAACCCTGCCATTTAACATGCCCCGCCATCAGCGAGCCTCCGGACCTGTAAGGCTCCACGCGTAAACGACATAGCCTTTGGGACTGTCGTTGGCATCGCCAACGATCATCTCCGCCGTACCGGTGCGACCGCTCTTGCTGTGCGCGACAAGGTTCAGGCGATAAACGGTCGGGATCTCCTCCGTGAGAAAACCTTTGTATTTTTGTATCAGGGAGCGCTGCTCGTCGATTTCATCATCGCTGGCGAGGCCGGCAAGTGCCGACGCATCTGCCTCACTCATATCTGGGATGGCGAGCAAGGCCTTCCGGGAGGCAGCCCCCGGATAAAGCAAGCCGGTCCGGTTATGCACCGTGAGAAACGACTCGAGTTTCATATAGTCATTCTCGCTCAGTCCACGCAGAAAGCGCAACTCGCCGACAGACTGGAATTTTCCGTTCATGGGAAGTGAACTTGCTTCGCGCCCGGTATAGTCGGCGCGTTCTGCTCCTTCGGGCGTCCGCTCATTGTCCTCGTCACGCCAGTCAACGACGCGTGCGGCAAAAGCCTCAGGCGAAAGTGATTGGCCATCCACTGCAGAAAAGAGCCCCTTCAGCAACTCCGGAGGCGACGTATTCAGATCAAGCCGTGCTGCCTCGGCGGTAACATGTAGCGTGACGGTGCCGGTCGTCAAAGTGATCGTGCTGCCATCGATGGATTGCGCGCTCTTGCCTTCGGTGAACAGGAGGTAGGATGAAGCCGTCGCGCCGCTATCGAGAAGGCTTTCCGTTACGAGATCGTCAACGCCCAGGCGCGTCAGTACCAGGGTCGGCTGTGCCAGCAGAACCAGCGTCGACACGACGCCTGCCAGGAGACAACAGGCGACAAGGGTGGCCAGGGTGACGTATCCTCCGTCACGTCGCATCGGCGCCCTCCTCACATGCAGCACCTTCCGGGCATGTTCGCGGAGGATCAACGCGCGGCGAAACCACGAGTATCAGGGGCGGGCGTTGTGTATTCGAACTGGCCCAAACCTCCAAGCGGATGATATCTGGAAGAATGGGCTGACCAGACCACGAATTGGTCCAGACCAGACCCTTCTTGGTCTTCTGTGCAAAGGAAAAGCGATACTTCCTCGCACCTTGCAGGAGAGCGGTCGGCGCTTCGGATCGTACCTTTTCAAATCCCGTTGCTGAGGGCAGGCGCGCCGTTGCCGATCGAACGAGGTCTCCCGATCGAACCGATATCCAGACCAGTTGGTCGGACGCCGAGCCGGTTGCAAGGCCGACAGCCTGTTCGCTGCCGTAAAACAGCAGGGGCGCGCCGACACTTTCACTGGTCTTGATTGCCGCGATCTCTGATAAGTCACGACGCAGTGCCGTAAGCCCGGTCGCCACCCGCTCAACGCTGCTGGCCTCGCGGGTGGCGGCCGTTGAGGAGCGGGTCACCAGATAAGCTGCCAGAAGAAGCGCCTGGAAGACCAGTGCGCTCAACAGAAGCACAACCAGTGCCTCCAGCATCGCAAAACCACGGTCTCCTCTCTGGCGCGCCTTTCTCATTCTGCCATCCCCAACAAGATCCTGTCGACAGCCAGACTGCGGGAGGGTGAAACCTCGACTGAAAGGCGTGCTTCGAGCAGGATCTGCCCCTCCGGGCCGCGCCCGTCGGCGACAGCTGATGGCGTGATGGTGGCGCTCCATCTGCGGCCGTGGCTCACCCCGCCCAAGGAGCCGGGGCGCATGGTTTTGCCCTGCAATTCCTCCGCGAGCACTTCCTCGGCGACAAGGCGGGCCTCTAGCCAAGCTTGGGACTGGGCTATTGAGACGCGTGCCGAAACTAGGCTTCTTGGGACCACGTAGAGTAAGGCGGCAAGGATGGCGACCGCAACCAGGACCTCCAGGAGCGTAAACCCCCGGCTGTGCCTGGCGCATGTCTCCCTGTCGTCGTGAGATGGGTTCGCATTCATGCCGGGCCTCATTCGACCGTCGACAGCACGATACCAGAGGTCAGGGGATTGACCGATATTCTGAAGCTTCCGCGCGGTCCCTGAATGTCGAAGGTTCCACCCGACGAGCGCCCGCTGGCCTGAAACGCAACCACGCCGGCCGCGGAAGGTCGCAAAACATGCTTCATGCGTATCGCCGTGCCTTCCCGAAGCACAATCCTTTTCGCGGAAGAACCCGAAAGTACTGTGCCATGGTGCGTATCGATCCTGGAGACGACCGTGCGACCTTCGGCCATGGCGATGTTTCGGTCGTAGCGCAAGAGCGCTGCAATCTCTGCGGCCTGGACCTTCAGCTCCATTGCCTGTCCAGTGTTGATGACATACGGCAATGCCATCACGACGACAAAGACCATGATCGCAAGTGCGGAAAGGAGCTCCAGAAGGGCAAACCCGCCGTCTCTCGTCGGGGCGCTATTGGATGGTGATGTCAGCGGCATTGTCGGCTCCCCCTTCAACGCCATCGGCACCAAAGGAAATGATCCGGGGTCGCCCCTTGTCGCCAATGCGGTATTGATATTCATGTCCCCAGGGATCGAGCGGTATGGAAGCCTGCTGGATGTATGGGCCTTTCCAGCGCTTGATCGCCGCGCCGCTCACCAGGGCGTTAAGACCCTCGCGCTCCGTCGGATAGCGCGAGGTGTCGAGATAGAAGAGGTCGAATGCGGAGGTCAGGGCTTCTATCTGCAGTCGCGCTGCTTTTACGCGCGCCTCCGAGAGATAGCCAAGCACACGCGGAGCGGCAATGCTTGCGACCAGGCTCAGGATGACGAGTACCACCAGCAGCTCCAAGAGCGTGAAGCCGCCGTCGCCTCTGTCCTTTCGGCGCCGGTCGGATTTGATGTTGGCTGGGAGCGGCTTCTTCATGGTGATCACAGCAACAGTTCGTTGAGGCTCAGCAAGGCCGTGATCACAGAGACGATGATCCAGGCAATGAGCGCACTGACGGTCAAAAGCACAATCGGACCGATGATCGCGGTCGCACGGGCAATGGAACGGTCAAGTCGCGTTTCGTAGTAGCTTGCGACCCGCAAGGCGGCCTTGCCGGTGTCGCCGGTGGTTTCGCCGACGCGCAGCATCTGCAGACCGTAGGGAGGAAGGAAGGACGCACGCGAAAGCGCTTCCGTAAGTTGGCTTCCGTCCCTGACGCGGGCGAGCACATCGGCCACGAGCTCCGCCGAGCTTTCATCGCGCATCAGGTCGCGGATCAGGCGCAAAGATGTCGGAAGGTCGACGCCGGCTTTGGTCAGCATGGCAAACGTCGAACAGAAGACGACGGCACGCTCCTGCATCAGTAGCGTGTTCAAGCCCGGGAGATGGCCGAGCAGCGAAATTAGCATCGCCCTTGCAGGCTTGCTGCGGCTGATGAAGAGGATGCCGCAGAGAATCCCGATGCCAATGACGGCAATCAGGCCGCTGTTGGCTGCCGTTGCACGCGACAGGGCAAAAACCACGGAGGCAGAATTGTTTGCTGTCGAGCCAATGCTTGCGAGCGCGTTGTCGAACTCCGGAATGACGACTGTGAGAACAAAAAACAGTACGCCCATCGCAGCAAGGACGAGAAACGCAGGATAAGCGAGCGCTGACGTCAGGCGTTGTCTCAGCTCCCGACCTCGCCGTCTCTCCTGCGCGATCACTTGCAGCGTGACATCTAGATTGCCGGCAATTTCGGCCACCTCGACCATTTTGATATAGGTCGGCGGGAAGGAAGCCGGGTGCGACGAGATCGCTTCGCCAAAGCTGTGCCCTTTTGAAACCACCTCCCATAATGACCGTGTCATCACGCTCAACGCATGCCGCTTTGTGGACTGATGGATAATCTGCAACGCGCGGTCGAGAGCGACGCTTGCGGAAAGCAGTGCCGCAAGGTCTTCTGTGAAGGCCGTGATGTCGTCAAAGGACGGGGTCGAGAGCGATTGCAGCGACAGAGACAACCCCGAGCCTGTGCGCGTAACCTCTTCTATGTCGACGGGAAGCAACGATCGTCGCTCCAGCTCAGCGGCCATCAGTGCGCTGGAGCCTGCCTGCAGAACACCCTCGAGCATATGCCCCGAGAGATCGATCGCTCGGTACCTAAAGTTCGGCATCGCCGTATGTCGCCCCTGAACTGTCTAAAAACTATGCAGTATCGATCGAGATAAAATCTTTAGGCGTAAATATTTATAGCTAAACTATACAAAAATTCTGCGAAAAACTCAACTACTCCTTATGTGTTGTGAAGCATAGAAGTCGCAATTTGTATTCTAAAAGTACTACTTGTTATCATGATTTGTGCAGTTAACATTTGTTATTCAGGGTTTTGTGGTGTAGGCTGTTTTTGCCATCATGCGTTGATGCGCTTGATTACATTTGATTGGGGGCTGGTCGAATGTATATTCCTAACGATGCATCTAGAATCAGGCAGAGAGAAGCGCAGCATGCACGAGACAATCGTGCAGAAATTGTCAGGGCGTTAAACCAGGGGCAAGTGACCCGCCGCGAGTTGTTGCGATGGGGCATCTTCACCGCAAGCGGATATCTGGCGTGCAAGAACGGGCTGAGCCCATTCGCAAAGAGCGCTTATGCGGCTGTTCCGACTGGCACGCCGCGCACACCGCTGTTCGGCATCCAGAAATTCACGCAGCCAATGCACAGGCTGAACCATCTCAAACCGCTGCCGATCACCCGAACGGCCGAAGGACACGCGGCCTTTCCGGCCAGCCTCGGCGAGCGGCCGGCCAAGCGGCTGTCCTATCACACGGATTTCTCCGCCGATCCGACCAACCGGCAATTCATCAATCCGCTGACCTATCGCGGGCCGATTGAAGGACGTCCCCCAGGCGAGGTCTTCGCGCACCAGCGCTGGGACGAGTTCTTCCCGAAGGTCGGCTACATCATGCGGCTTGGTCAGGTTGCCCAGGGATCGGGTGGCTATTTCCACGACAATTTCCCGCTGCAGCATCCAAATAGCTGCTGGACCTATGGATCAGGACGATACGGCGGATGCATGCTGCCGCCATTCCTGATCAAGGGCCGCTACGGCGAGCCGATCATCACCAGGGTCTACAACGACCTGCCTGCTGACCGGGCAGCAAACAACGGCTTCGGCCGCAACGAAAGTCAGTTGCATTTCCACAACGCCCACAATGGCGCGGAAAGCGATGGGGCTGCAAACGTCCACCACTTCCCCGGCACCTTCTACGACTATCGCTGGAGCACGACACTTGCCCGTCGCGACTTGATCAACACCCAGGCCGGCGACCCGCGCGCCTCCGGTCCTGACGACAATACCGGCCTCGTCAATGTCGCCGGTGATTTCCGCGAACTGCAGGGGTCGATGTGGGCCCACGACCACCGTTTCTTCTTCACCGCCGAGAATGTCTACAAGGGCAACCTTGGTGCCATCAACTATTACAGCGGCCCGGACCGCGGCAATGAGGAGCTGCAGGACGGCGTCAATCTCAGACTGCCGAGCGGCAAGCTGCTTGGGTGGGGAAACACCGATTTTGACGTCAACCTGATCTTCTCTGACTGCGCCTGCGACGCCTCCGGTCAGCTCTACTTCGACATCTTCGACACCGACGGCATGCTGGGCGACGTTCCGCTGGTCAACTTCGGGTTTGCACCCTTCTTCGAAGTGCTGCCACGCAAGTACAGGTTCCGTGCCCTCAACGCTTGCATGTCGCGCTTCCTGAAGCTCGGGCTCGCGGATGCGAAAGGCAATCCGGTTCCGATCAAGTTCATCGCCAATGACGGAAACCTTGTCGTCAATCCGTTGACGATGCCATCTTTGCCCGTACAGGCTATGGGAGAGCGCTTCGACTTCATCGTCGATTTCTCCGGCTTCAAGGTTGGTGACCGCATCAAGGTGGTCAATCAAGTGCGCCACGAGGATGGGCGGCGACTCAAGGAGGAATTCAGCCTTTCGAAGGCCCTGAAGGGCACGTCGGACGATCCCGTTGTTGGTCCGATGCTCGAGTTCCGGATTGTTGGTGCCGTCGAAAGCGTGGATGTTCCAGGTGTCATTCACCGCGCCACCGACCTAGACAGGAGCCAGGTGCCGGCAGTACTGACCGAGCAGATCCCGATCGTCACACCGGTGCGCACGCGCGTTGTTGAATTTGGCAAGTCGGGAACCGGAGACTCGCGTGGACCGAACGGCTGCACCCCAGACTGCGGGGAATACGTGAACTTCCCGTGGACCATTCGCATCAATGGCGAGACGTCGCATTCCATGAACGCCAACAGGATTTCCCTGCTGGTTCCAAAAGCAGGTGAAGTGGAGCACTGGACCTACAAGAATGGCGGTGGCGGATGGGATCACCCCATTCACCTGCACTTCGAGGAAGGCGTCACGATGCTGCGCAATGGCAAGCCGCCGGGGCCGACCGAAAATCTGGCAAGAAAGGACGTGTGGCGGCTTGGAGAAAGTGGCAGCGTCACCTTCCAGGTCCAGTTCGGCGAATTCGGCGGGTCCTATGTGAACCATTGCCACAATACCGTTCACGAAGACTTCGCCATGCTGCTGCGGATTCAGCTGCTGACCGGGGTTGCTGGAACACCCCAGGCGGCGGTGACGCCTACTCCGAACCCGACCCCCGACGGTGTCTACTTCACGACCCCCGAGATTCTGCCCGAAGGCGCGCCGAAAGGATGGAAAAATACTCAGTCTCAGGTGCAAGCCCAATTGGAGACTGTTCCGAAGCCCTGATGCGGTCGTGTGATTTCGCGGCCGCATCCGGCTTATTGGCAAGCCTCGGGAGGATGCAATGAAGCGCTGGCCGGTGGCTATGCTGATTGTCGCTATCGCACTTTCTCTCCTGTACGGAGGAAGCGCGGCGGCCGGCAGTTCACGTTGGGGCAAGGAGTACTTCCCAAACGTCGAAGTTATCACCCAGAATGGTGAGAAGGTCCATTTCTATGATGATCTGATCAAAGGCAAGATTGTCCTCATCAGCTTCATATTTACCAGCTGTACGGACCTCTGTCCGTTGACGACAGCACGCATTACCCAGGTCGTCGACAGGATTGAGGATCAGATCGGAAAGAAGATCTTCGTTGTCTCGATCACCGTCGATCCGGAAAACGACACACCCGCGAAACTGAAGAGCTTTGCCGATGCCTTCTATAAAGGGCCGGGCTGGACATTCATTACCGGGAAGCCGGATGATATCAGGGCCATCAACGCCAAGCTTGGAAACAAGAGTGACGTTGCAACAGATCACCGCAACGAGATCGTGCTTGGCAATGACGCCACCGGAGAGTGGGCCAGAAACTCACCGTTTGCCGATATCGAGAACGTCGAACTCGCTGTCCGTGACATGGATCCCGCGTGGCGCGAGGGGCATCATGCACCAGCTACTCCCTTGGCACCGGCTACCGACCAAAAGGGTCTCAAGCTCCAGGCTGAACCGGGGCAAGTCCTGTTCAAGAAAATCTGTGCACCATGTCACACGATCGGCGTCGGCGATCGTATTGGTCCGGACCTTCTCGATGTCACCGTCAGGCGCGACCGGCCGTGGCTTGAAAAAATGATCATGAATCCCTTCCGGCTGCGGGCCGAGAAAGATCCAACGCTTGCGGAACTCGACGCAAGGTACAAGGGCGTCCGGATGCCAAACCTCGGCATGTCGGCGACGGATGCTGCAGATCTGATATCGTACCTTGCGACCAAGTCGGATGAGATTGCGGAGCTACGGGCCCAACCCGAGACCTCTCATGTTCATTCCCAAGGCAATGAAGCTGCTCATCATGGCCATGGCTCGATGGGCTCCCATCCGTGAGAGATAACGATCAGGAAGGCAGCTCTAGGTCAAGCCCTTTGTCCTGATTGTTATTTCCATTCCCAGAAGAGGTCGGATCGGAAAGGTCGGTGAGCCACCAGGCCGTCGGTCCTGTCAATTGCCTGCTCATAGACTGCGGCATCCGCCTCACCGTTCAGGCCGACAAGATGCATTCTGGTCGACGCCGTCTTCGGTTGTCCCTTCTTGCGGTAGACGAGATGGATCGCACAGGTCGGATACTGCCAATTGGCAGTCAGGAGCTCGGCAAACCTTCGGGCGTCCTTTTCACGGGTCTGCCCATTGAACGCCAGAAACTGGCCGAGATTGAAGAAGCCACTGAACAGGGCAAAGGCGTTTTTTTGTTGCATCTGCACAGCCTGGCCGGCTTCGAAGTCCCGGCGATAGGCCAGGCCGTCAACCTGTCCCTTTACCTTGCGCTCCGTGTAGCTCACGAGGTTCTTTTGTGCGAGCAACTCCATCTTCAACTCATAGCTTTGATAACTCTCTACCATTGCGTGGATGTCATCGATCCTTGAATTAAGGTCAACGATGTAGTCTCGGTAGAATGCGGCTGCCATCTCTCAAATGCTCCGGTCGGGTGGAGCGCGCCAGCTATCAGATAAAGCGGCAAAGTCCAAATTGGTACTGCGCAGTTGAAGGTGCATGAATGCCACCTCAAATGTGCAATGCGTGCCCAAGCGCCTTAAGGGCAGCTTCCTGGACGGCTTCGCTACGTGTCGGGTGGGCATGGATTGTGCCCGCAAGGTCCTCCAGTCGCGCGCCCATTTCAAGTGCCAACGCAAAGTCGGCGGAAAGTTCGGACACACCGACGCCGACAGCCTGCATGCCAAGAACCAGATTGGTGTCGGCGCGTGCGACGACGCGCACGAACCCTTCCTCTGATAGCATTGTCATCGCGCGACCATTGGCGCTGAAGGGAAATTGTCCGACGCGGATCGCATAGCCCTGCGCACGTGCCTCGTCGGGGGAAAGGCCAGCGGTTATGATTTCCGGATCGGTGAAGCAGATCGCAGGGATTGCACGCTTGTCCCAGGCACGTTTCTTGCCGGCGACGATTTCGGCTACCATTTCTCCCTGTGCCATGGCGCGATGGGCAAGCATCGGCTCCCCTGTTACATCGCCAATCGCATAGATGCCGCGCATCGAGGTGCGGCAGCGATCGTCGACACGCAGGTATGGTCCGGTCCGGTCGAGGTCGAGGTCCTCGATTCCCGATCCCGTAGTTCGTGGCCGCCGGCCAACGGTCACAAGCAGGCGGTCAAAAGCAAGCTGCTGTTGTTGCCCATCCGCGGTTTCGACCGCCAGCGCATCACCGCTGTCCGACAGCGCCTTTGCCTTCGCACCTGTCAGGACCCGTACGCCGAGTTCGCCAAGCCGACGTTGCACCGGGCGCACGAGATCGCCATCATACTGCGGCAGGACCTGCTGCATCGCTTCAACGACGGTTACCTCCGAACCGAGCTTCGCGAAGGCAGTACCGAGTTCGAGCCCTATATACCCGCCGCCCACGACAACGAGCTTCTTCGGCAAATCGGTCAGCGAGAGCGCCACTGTGGACGAGATGACCCGACCTCCAAAGGGCAGGGCTGCGAGTTCTACAGGTTCGGAACCGGTCGCGATAACCACGGTTTCGGCCCGAATGACCTGCAGCCCGACCTCGGTCTCCACTTCCACCGTCTTGCCGTCGCGGAAGGACGCCCGACCGTGAACTATCTTTACTCTTGCCTTCTGCAGCAGCGCAGATACGCCACCGTTCAGGCGGCCGACGATGCCGTCCTTCCAGGCGATGGTCCTCGCAAGGTCTATGGTTGTTGCCTCCACGCGAATGCCCATGGCGTTCTTGCCTGTCATCATCTGCTTCGTCGCGCCAAATTCCTCGGCGGCGTGGATGAGGGCTTTCGAGGGGATGCAGCCCACATTCAGGCACGTGCCGCCCGGCCTGTCGGCTTCAACGATGACCGTGTCGAGGCCGAGTTGCCCGGCCCTGATGGCGCAGACGTAGCCCCCCGGACCGGCACCGATAACGAGAAGCTTGCAGACAATCTCTTTCATGGATCCTAGCCTTCGATGAAAATGAGGGCGGGGGTCTCGAGCAGAACCCGGACACGCTGGATAAAGGTGGCAGCATCCCAACCGTCGACGATGCGATGATCGAAACTCGATGAGAGGTTCATCATCTTGCGCGGTACGAACTGAGTGCCATCCCAGGCGGGGCGCACGGCGATCTTGTTTACGCCAACGATGGCGACTTCCGGATGGTTGATGACGGGCGTTGAAACGATGCCGCCCAGCGATCCCAGCGAACTGATGGTGATGGTGGAGCCGCCGAGCTCGTCACGGGTCGCGGTGCCTGCCCGCGCAGCCTCCGCAAGCCTGCCCATCTCCGCGGCGCAATCCCAAATACCCCGCGCCTCGGCATTCTTGACAACCGGCACAACCAGTCCAGCGGGCGTCTGAGCTGCAATGCCGATATGGACGGCGCCGTGGCGGGTGAGAATACCCTTGTCATCGTCGAAGGTCGCGTTGATGTTCGGTTGATCGGCAACCGCCCTTACGATGGCCCGCATCAGGAACGGCAGGACAGTCAACTTCGCCTGCTCTGGCTTCCGGTCGCGGTTCATGGTGGCCCTGAGTTCCTCCAAGGCCGTCATATCGACTTCCTCGACATAGGTGATGTGGGGGATGCGGGACGTCGAAAGCGACATTTTTTCTGCAATGCGACGCCTGAGGCCTGTGAGTTTGACCTCTTCTGTTGACGTCTTCTTCGCCATTGCAGGCTGAACGGACGGCAGCTCTCCACGAGCCAGGAATTGATCGACGTCTTCGCGAAGTATCCGCCCGGCAGGGCCCGATCCCTTGAGTTGCCGAAGGTCAACACCGGTTTCGCGGGCGAACAGTCGCACTGATGGCGACGCCAACGGTTTTTCGGCAGGTGCCGGAGCCTCGCGTCGTGGGGCGGGAGCAGGCTTTGGCGACTGCGTCTCTGCCGGCTGGACTGTCCGCGGTTCAGAGTCGGGTGCTGTCGAAGCGGCGGGCGCAGCAGGCGCCTCGACCCGATCGTGCGCCACATCGCCGCTCGTCTCTATGCGCACAAGTGGCGCCTTGACAGCAATCTTGTCACCAACTTCGGCACCGAGCCAGATGACGGTGCCAGTCACGGGTGACGGGATCTCGACCGTCGCCTTGTCGGTCATGACGGCGGCGATTACCATGTCTTCCTGGACAGGGTCTCCCGTCTTGACGTGCCACTCGACAAGTTCGGCCTCGGCTACACCTTCGCCGACATCGGGCATCTTGATGACGAATTCGCCCATGTGTCAGGCCTCCATGACTTCGGCAAGTGCCCGCCCGACCCGTCCGGGGCCGGGAAAGTAGTCCCATTCCTGGGCATGGGGATAGGGTGTGTCCCAACCGGCGACGCGCATGACGGGCGCTTCAAGATGATAGAAGCAGTGCTCTTGCACGAGCGACACGATCTCTGCGCCGAAACCTGACGTTAGCGTCGCCTCATGGACAACAACGCAGCGTCCGGTCTTGTTCACGGATTGGACGATGGTATCGAGATCAAGTGGCAACAGGCTGCGCAGATCGATCACCTCGGCATCGATTCCGGAATCTTCCGCGGCTGCAAGCGCCACATGGACCATGGTTCCGTAGGCAATCACGGTCACCGCTGCCCCCGACCGTCGGACCTCGGCTTTGCCGATCGGAATTGAATAGTGTCCGTCTGGAACCTCACCGAGGTCATGTTTCGACCAGGGGGTGACCGGACGTTCGTGATGCCCGTCGAACGGGCCGTTGTAAAGCCGCTTCGGCTCGAGGAACATCACCGGATCCGGATCTTCGATTGCCGAAATCAGTAGTCCTTTCGCGTCATAGGGATTGGAGGGCACGACGACCTTCAGGCCGCAGACATGGGTGAAGAGCGCTTCAGGACTCTGGCTATGTGTCTGGCCGCCGAAGATGCCGCCGCCAGTTGGCATTCGCAGCACGATCGGGCACGTAAAGTCGCCGTTGGAACGATAGCGGATGCGTGCCGCCTCCTGCGTGATCTGATCGTAGGCCGGATACATGTAGTCGGCGAACTGGATCTCGACGCACGGCTTCAGTCCATAGGCGGCCATGCCAATCGCAGTACCGACAATGCCGGATTCGCTGATCGGCGTGTCGAAGCAGCGTGTCTTGCCGTATTTTGCCTGCAACCCTTGCGTACACCGAAACACGCCACCGAAGTAGCCAACGTCTTCACCAAACACGACCACATTGTCGTCGCGGGCCATCGAAACGTCCATGGCGCTACGCACCGCTTCAATCATCGTCATCCTGGCCATGTCAGAAACCTGCCTTCTGCCGCTGACGGCGGATGTGGGGTGGCATTTCGGCATAGACACCTTCAAAGATGTCACGAACGGACGGTCTGCCACCCGCATGCAGCGTACCGTGATGCTCCGCTTGCTTCTGGGCTTCGATAACCTCGTCCATGATTTCAGCTTCGGCCTGGACATGCCGTTCGTCCGACCATGCACCCCTGATGATCAGGTGCTTTTTCAGCCGCAGAACCGGGTCGCCCAAGGGCCACGCTTCGGACTCTGTTTTCGGTCGGTAGGCACTCGGGTCGTCGGAAGTCGAATGAGCACCGACGCGATAGGTGACATACTCGATCAGCGTCGGTCCGAGGTTGCGTCTCGCCCTCTCGGCCGCCCAGCGCGCAACTGCGTAGACAGCGAGATAATCGTTACCATCAACACGCAGCGCCGGAATTCCAAAACCAAGCCCGCGTGCTGCAAATGTCCCCGAACCGCCGCGCGCGATGCCCTGGAATGTCGATATCGCCCACTGGTTGTTGACAATGTTCAGAATGACCGGCGCCTTGTAGGTGGAGGCAAAAACAAGCGCCGAATGAAAATCGGACTCCGCCGTCGATCCATCCCCGATCCAGGCCGCCGCGATCTTGCTGTCGTTCTTGATGGCCGAGGCCATGGCCCAGCCAACAGCCTGCACATACTGCGTTGCAAGGTTGCCCGAAATCGTAAAGAACCCATGCTCCTTCGATGAATACATGATTGGCAGTTGGCGGCCGCGAAGTGGGTCGCTTTCGTTCGAGAAGATCTGGTTCATCATTTCGACCATGGGATAGTCGTCGGCAATCAAAAGCCCGGCCTGCCGATAGGTCGGAAAATTCATGTCGCCCTTGCGCAGGGCCTTGCGGAAGGCGCAGCTCACGGCTTCCTCACCGAGATGCTGCATGTAGAAGGAGGTCTTTCCCTGGCGCTGTGCCATCAGCATTCGGGAATCGAAGGCGCGAAGCTTCATCATGTTGCGCAGGCCGGTCAGCAGTTCTTCGTCAGAAAGCATGCCCGACCAGGGACCGACTGCCTCGCCCTCCCGGTTGAGGACGCGGATGATAGAGTAGGCAAGGTCGCGGATCTCTTCGGGCGCAACATCGACCTCGGGTCGCGGCACCACGCCCGCCTTGGCAATCTTCACGTTGGAAAAATCAGGTTGTCCACCCGGCCGGACGGCGGGTTCGGGAACATGGAGGCTCAGTTGAGCTGTGTCCGTCATGTCGTATTTTCCCTCCCAGGTCCAATGTCCGCAACTCCCTTAAGAAGCGGCCGTCGCAAGTCTTGTTCTTATAGGTTGCGTGCGATCACCATTCTCTGCACGTCGCTTGTTCCTTCGTAGATCTGGCAAATGCGGACATCCCTGTAGATCCGCTCGACCGGATAGTCGGCCATGTAGCCATAGCCCCCATGGATCTGGATCGCATCCGAGCAGACCCGCTCTGCCATCTCGGACGAAAACAGCTTCGCCATTGAGGCCTCTGAAAGGCATGGCAGTCCACTGTCGCGCAGCGCCGCAGCGTGAAAGACGAGTTGGCGGGCCGCCTCGATCTGGGTTGCCATGTCGGCAAGACGGAAGGCAACGGCCTGATGCTCTATGATCGCCTTGCCAAAAGCCGTGCGTTCACGCGCATATTCGCGCGCGGCCTCGAAAGCCGCGCGTGCCATGCCGACCGCCTGGGCGCCGATGCCGATGCGGCCTCCCTCGAGATTCGCCAACGCAATCCGATACCCTTCGCCCTCTGCTCCCAACCTCAAATCGACTGGGATTCGCATATTGCTAAAGGCAATTTGGCACGTGTCGGTCGAATGAAGGCCAAGCTTTTCTTCGACGCGGATCACTTCGTAACCCGGGGTGTCGGTCGGGATGATGAAAGCGCTGATCCCCTTCTTGCCGGCCTCGGGATCGGTGACGGCAAAGACGATGATCATCTGACCGTTCTTGCCTGAGGTGATGAACTGCTTGGCACCATCGAGGACGTAGTGATCGCCATCTAAGCGTGCGCGAGTACGCAGATTGGATGCCTCCGAACCGGCTTGCGGTTCCGTCAGCGCAAAGCCACCGATCCACTCGCCACTCGCGAGCTTCGGTAGGAAGCGCTCTTTCTGGTCCGGGGTTCCAAACTTCAAAATTGGTACGCACGCGACCGAGCTATGCACGCTCATGATGGTGGAACAGGGGCCGTCGCCAGAGGCTATCTCCTCCAGCGCGGCCGCATAGGCGACGGTGCCCGTGTCGGAACCGCCATATTCTTCCGGAACGAGCATGCCGAGCAAACCCAGTTTGCCCATCTCGTTGAGCTCCTCGCGCGGGAACGTGTGATCGCGGTCACGCGCTGCCGCACCCGGGGCGAGCCGCTCGTGAGCAAAATCGCGCGCGAGATCGCGAATCTGTTGCTGTAGTTCGGAAAGGATCATGTTTGTCTCCTCCCTGCCTACCCTAGTTACGCTCGATCGCGACGGCGGTTGCTTCGCCACCGCCAATGCACAAGGCTGCCATGCCCCGCTTGAGGTCATAGCGCTCGAGTGCGGCAAGCAGTGTCACGAGGATGCGCGCTCCGGACGCACCGATCGGATGGCCAAGTGCGCAGGCGCCACCGTGCACATTGACTTTTTCATCGGCAAGTCCGAGATCGCGCATTGCCGCCATGGCGACGACCGCAAATGCTTCGTTGATCTCGAAGAGATCGACATCCTCGAGCCGCCAGCCGGTGCGATCGGAGAGGGTCCGCAAGGCGCCGATTGGAGCCGTTGCAAAGAGGCTAGGCGCCTGTGAGTGCGTAGCATGGCCGCGGATTGTTGCAAGCGGCTGCAGTCCCCTGCGTTCAGCTTCGGAACGGCGCATCAGCACCAGGGCGGCTGCACCGTCAGAAATCGAGCTGGAGTTTGCAGCAGTTACCGTGCCGCCTTCGCGGAAGGCGGGTTTTAGGAGCGGGATCTTGTCGAGCTTCGCCTTCCCCGGCTGCTCATCGCGGCTGACGGTCCTTTCAGCCTTTCCTGACGTGACTGTGACCGGCGTGATCTCGGCGTCGAAATAGCCGGAATCAATGGCTTTTTGAGCGCGTGAGAGCGAGGTCACGGCATAGCGATCCTGTGCTTCGCGCGTGAACTGGTATGCTTCAGCACAGTCCTCGGCAAAGGTGCCCATCAGACGTCCCTTGTCATAAGCATCCTCCAGCCCGTCGAGGAACATATGATCGATGACGCGTCCGTGGCCGAGCCTGTAACCACCACGAGCACGATCAAGGAGATAGGGCGCATTGGTCATGCTTTCCATTCCACCTGCCACGCCAACGCTGGCGCTTCCTGCGGCGAGAAGATCATGGGTCAGCATCACCGCCTTCATGCCGGAACCGCACATCTTGTTGACGGTGGTGGCGCCGGTGGAAAAGGGAAGACCGGCACCGATCGTCGCCTGCCGCGCGGGGGCCTGCCCCTGGCCGGCAGGCAGGACGCAGCCAAAGACGACCTCGTCGACCACATCCGGCTTCAATCGAGCGCGCTGAAGCGCCGCGCGAATGGCCGTCGCGCCAAGGTCAGGTGCTGTCGCCGCCGCGAGCTCACCTTGAAAGCTGCCGATTGGGGTGCGGGCGGTGCCGACGATGACGACAGGGTCCTGCAATGCCATGTATCAAGCCTCCTTGGCCGAATGATCAGCGCGCACTCATGCGCAGCGCGCCGTCGAGGCGAACGACTTCGCCGTTCAACATGCTGTTCTCACAGATATGGCGCACCAGCGCGGCAAATTCCGCAGGTCGGCCAAGTCGGGGCGGGAAGGGCACGCTCTTGCCAAGCGCTTCCTGGACTTCATGCGGCATGCCCGCCATCATCGGGGTTTCGAAGATACCCGGCGCGATAGACACGACCCGAATGCCGTGGCGGGCAAGCTCGCGCGCGATCGGAAGTGTCATCGAGGCAATGCCACCTTTGGACGCCGCGTAGGCTGCCTGTCCGATTTGCCCATCGAAAGCTGCGATGGAGGCGGTGTTGATGATGACACCGCGCTCGCCTTCGCTGTCGGGCTGTTGCTGCATGATTACCGCCGCCGCTAGACGGATCATGTTGAAGGTGCCGACGAGGTTGATAGTGATTGTCCGCACGAAGCTGTCTAGGCCGTGCGGTCCGTCACGGCCGATAATCTTCTCGCCAGGCGCCACACCAGCGCAATTGACCAGGCCACTCAGGCCGCCAAAGGTGGCCAGCGCAGTCGCCACCGCCTCGGCTCCGTCCTCTGCACTGGTTACGTCGGTCCTGACGTAGCAGGCATCCTCGCCAAGCTCAGTGGCGATTGCCGCCCCGGCTGCCTCGTTAAGGTCCGCAATGACAACGCGCGCGCCATTTTCACTGAGCATGCGTGCAGTTGCGGCACCGAGGCCCGACCCGCCACCGGTGACGATAAAGGTTCCTTCACGGATCAGCATCGGTCTGCTCCCATCACCTTGCCATCGTCTCTCGGGCCGCACCATCCTCCCGGCACGATCCCAAGCGCATAGATTCTATTCCGTCGTCGTATTGCAAGCGATGACTAAAGTGCTGCATTATTTCGGACAGTTTTGCCATAGGTGGAGGAGTTCGTGGCGGAGATTGAAAGGCGCATGATCGCGCCGGCATTCGTCGAGGAGGCGCTGGACAGTCTGCGGCGGATGGGCCGCCCGACAGAACCGCTGCTTTCGTCACTGGGGCTGCCGCCCGTCGTCAATCAACCGGTGTCGGCAGAGAGCTATGGCGCTCTCTGGCTCGCAATCGCGAGCGAGCTCGACGACGAATTCTTCGGCATGGGGGGGCGGCCGATGCGTAGTGGTAGCTTCACGCTGCTTTGCCATTGCATCCTGCATGCGCCGACACTCGGCCATGCGTTGCGCCGGGCATTGCGTTTCCTTGATGTTGTGCTTGACGATCCTCGCGGCCGGCTTGTCGTCAGGGACGGGCTTGCCCAGATCGAGCTCGCGGATGCCGGCGGACCGCGTTCAGCTTTCGCCTATCGCACATATTGGATACTCATTCATGGAATAGCCTGCTGGCTTGTCGGAAGGCGCATTCCGATCCGGCTGGTGGATTTCCGCTGTAGCGAACCGAAGCAGGGGGCCGACTACAGGCTCTTTTTTGGTGCGCCGGTCAGGTTCGCGCAGCCAATCAGTCGCCTGGGTTTCGACAGCGCAATGCTTGATCTGCCAGTCATGCGCACTGAGCAGGCACTGAAGCAGTTCCTGCGGGGGGCGCCGGCCAATATCCTGGTACGCTATCGCTATGATGCGGGACTTGCTTCCAGTGTCCGACGGCGACTGGACAAGGTCCCTCCATCCGCGTGGAAGACCTTCTCCGATCTCGCGCTCGAAATGCGTATGCCGCCGTCGACCCTTCGTCATCGGCTGCGCGACGAGGGGCAGAGCTACGCTGGGATCAAGGACGATATACGTCGTGATATTGCCGTCGATCTGCTCCTCAACACGTTCAAGACGACGGGCGATATCGCGAGCCAACTCGGCTATTCAGAGCCCAGCGCCTTTTTCCGCGCCTTCCGCAAGTGGATGTCCAAAAGCCCAGACGCGTTCCGACGCGAGGGGCGTGGCGCTTCCGGCTAGGGTAGACATAACATACGGAATATGCGTAACTTCTTTCGGGTTTAGCTCCCTGATTTACCTGAAAAATTTGAAAGTCTTTCGCTCGCGGCATGGAAATACCCGGCTGGCGATAGTATTCTAATCGGCGCACAATTCCCCTGCCGAATATAAGGCGGCTATTGCTTCGGGACGAAGCCTGGCCGTTGCCTGATCGAGACGATCGCAGTCATCGAAGGGTCGCCAGAAATGGTGTTTGCAAATCGGCCAATGCAATGGCCGGGCGGCCGGAGGAGCTGCTCGGCTCGTGTCATTCGGTCGCGCCGAGCGCGTCGCCAAGGGAGGAAATATGTTTGAACGGCTCTTCAAGCTAAGTGAGTACAATACGACGGTCCGCACCGAACTGGTGGCCGGCCTCACGACATTTCTCACGATGTCGTACATCATCTTCGTGAACCCCGACATTCTGTCGACGACAGGCATGAATCGTGACGCGATTTTTGTCGCAACCTGTATTGCTGCGGCGCTCGGTTCCGGGATTATGGCCTTTGTCGCGAACTGGCCTATTGGCATGGCGCCGGGTATGGGCCTCAATGCCTTCTTTGCCTTCACCGTCGTTGCCGCTCTCGGTTTCACCTGGCAACAGGCGCTTGGTGCAGTATTCATCTCAGGCCTGATTTTCGTCTTTCTCACGGTTACGGGAATCCGGAGCTGGCTCATCCAAGGCATTCCGCATTCGTTGCGCAGTGCGATTGCAGCCGGTATCGGACTCTTCCTGGGGATCATTGCGCTCAAGAATGCAGGGATCGTGGTGGACAATCCGGCAACGCTGGTTGGCCTTGGCGATCTCAAGCAAACGGGTCCGTTGCTCGCTATCTTCGGCTTCTTCGTGATTGCGGTACTCGATGCGTTGCGGGTCCGTGGTGCTATCCTGATCGGCATTCTTGCTGTTACCGTGCTGTCGTGGATCTTCGGAGTGAGCACCTTCCAGGGCATCGTGTCGGCGCCACCGAGCATGGCCCCTACCTTTCTCCAGCTCGACATTGTCGGCGCCCTTCATGGCGGCCTCATCCATGTCATTCTTGTTTTTGTCCTCGTGGAAGTCTTTGATGCGACCGGCACGCTGATCGGTGTCGCCAAGCGCGCCAATCTCATCCAGGAAGGCAAGCCCAGCAATCTGGGGCGCGCCCTACTCGCCGACAGCACGGCAATCGTGGCTGGTTCGCTGATGGGGACGAGCAGCACGACGGCCTATGTCGAAAGCGCTTCTGGGGTTCAGGCGGGGGGGCGCACCGGATTGACCGCGATGGTGGTTGCCGTGCTCTTCATGGCGTCGCTGTTCATCTCGCCGCTTGCCGCTTCCGTTCCGACCTACGCGACTGCGCCGGCACTCCTTTATGTCGCCGGTCTCATGATGCGCGAATTGACGGAAGTGGAGTGGGACGACCTGACAGAAGCGGCACCCGCAGCCCTGACAGCGTTGGCGATGCCATTTACTTACTCGATCGCCAATGGTCTTGCCTTCGGCTTTATCAGCTTTGTCGTGATGAAGGTGTGCACTGGTAAGTGGAACATCATCCACCCCGCCACGCAAATCGTTGCCGCCCTGTTCGTCATCCGCTTCGCGTTCTTCGCGAACTAGGTGTACGACAATCCTCTCAGCTTGATGGGGTTGCCTTGCGCAACCCCATTTCTTGTTGGGAAAGGTCACCGAATTGCTGCAAGCAAAGCTGCCGTAGGTCGTCCGTCATTCGATTGGGTAATGTTATGCGCAGAGCTTGCCCAATCACTACACGCAGACGAGTTGGCGAACGACAAAAGGCCGGCTGATAGGCCGGCCTTCATAGGTGGAGTGGAATTGAAAACTAGCGGATCAGGAAAGGCTCGTTGTAGAAGTGCTCTTCGAGATTGACACCTTCTCCGCCGCGATCGACGACTGCAAAGCCCGATTGGCCTTCGAGAGGTGTCAGGATGCCATGCCAGACGTTACGGCCGATGTTGACGCCCTGACCGGGCGCCGTCCTGAAGGCGAGGGGCTCACCCGGACCTGCTTCTGTTTCCTCAGCCACGACGACAAGGAACGGGTTGTCGGAGAGCGGTATGAATGCCTGGCTGCCGAGCGGGTGACGTTCCACCATACGCAATTCGAGTGGTAACTCATATGGCTCGCCGTTTAACAGACTGATCATCGGACGTGCCTGTTCACCAGTCGTTTCGATCCTGGCAAGGTCATGGTAACGCGTGCACTTGCCGCTATTGATTGGGAAGCTATGGGCTCCGTCAGTCTCAATCACCTCACCGAAGGGTGCAAAGGCCTCGCGAGAAAGCGGGCGGATCTCGATTGTCCTCATCCGTTCGTCTCCTCGTTGATCTTGCCAAAGACTTTCAGACGACTGACGCCGCCATCGGGATAGATATTCAGCCGAACGTGGGTCACAGCGCCAATCTTTCCGATCATGATGCCGTTGAACTCGTGGAGTGCGTCAGCTGAGAGTTTCTTGGCCGAAAGTGCTTCTGGCCAGAACATCGACGAGGCAGTTACCAACGCCTCCAGGTCCTTGCCGGCTGTTGAGAGGTCCGCTGCCTGGACCGAGCAGGCATCAGGAAAGTTGCCTTTGAAGTGCGCGGTATCGACAACGATCCGGTCGATGATGGTGCGTGCTGCGAGTTTGACGATGATCCAGTCGTTGCCCGGTTCCCGCCGTCGGCGGGTTTCCCAGCCGTCACCCATGTTTGAACCTCTTCCCGGCGCTATCAGGCGGTCATGGCCATAGTGGCCGTTGGAAAAGGCAACGATCTTGCCGCCGACAAGGGCCGAGGCGAGATCGATGGATCGGTCGCTGGCAGACACGCGGTCAAGTTCCCCTATGCCATAGATGCGCAAGCGTGCGACGCCTCCGTCCGGATAGATCCGCAGCCGCACGTGGGTAAAGTTTTGTTCGGACTGACACGCGAAATAGTGGTGTGCGCTTGGTCCGAGCGAGGTCAAGGCGAGCAACTCGGTCCATTCGGTCCCGGTATCCGGCCCAGTCGGCGCACGGCAGGCTTCGATGGAGCAGGCGGCCGGGTAGTTGCCAGTGAAATGGGAGGTATCGACGTCAAAGCCTGTAATCCTGCCGGCAGCTGCAAGGGCTACGATGGCGTAGTCGTGTCCGGTCCCGCGCCGCCGCCTGGTTTCCCAGCCGTCCATCCACTTTCCATGGTCGTCGAACCGGCCCGGATAAAAAACGGCCGGTTCATCGTCGAGCATACGCGACAAAGGCGCAAAGAACTCATCCGTCGCAAACACGGGTTTGGCGCCGAGACCAGCGGAAGCGAGGTTTGTCGCGTTGCGGGCAAATGCCGGCAACGATTGTGGTTCTGTGATCATTCTACTCTCCCTCTTTTAGTGTGGCAGCAGTTCGGCAAGGCGCAGATAGGCAATCCTCTCTACCTGTCGGCAGGCTGTTTCGAACTCCGTTGCACGGTCATTAGCGATGCGGCTCTCAAATGCGGTCAGGATTTCAGCTTTGCTCCGGCCCTTAACTGCCATGATGAAAGGGAAGCCAAAGGTCGCGACGTAGCGGGAATTTAGCTGCATGAACCGGACGCGTTCATCATCGGTGAGATGATCGAGTCCGGCTGCCGCCTGCTCGCTCGTCGAGCTTTCCGTAAGGCGCTTTGCGAGGGCCAGTTTGCCCGCAAGATCCGGATGTGCGATCAGCACCTTGAGCCGCTCCTCATCCGAGGCACCCCGAAATACCGCGGTCAACGCGGCATGGAGCCCGGCTGCGTTGTCGTTGGCCGGAGCCAGTGCGGTTGAAAATGCGCGCCTCGCAATCCACTCCGAATGCTCGAAAACGCCCCCGAAGCGGGCAACGAACTCCTGCTCTGAAAGTCGGGAGGGCAGATCTTTTTCGGTCGCGAACGGGTGCGTTCTTGACCAGTGCTCGGCAATATCAATGCGCCGCGCGAGCCACACTTTTTCATGGGCCTTCACGTAGTCAATGAAACGTAAAAGCGCGGCTGCCCGACCAGGCCTTCCGGCAAGGCGGCAATGCAGGCCAATGCTGAGCATTCTCGGCCTGCCCGCCAGCCCCTCGGCATAGAGAATGTCGAAGGAATCCTTGAGGTAAGAAAAGAACTGATCGCCGCTGCTAAACCCCTGGGCAGTCGCGAAGCGCATATCGTTGGTGTCGAGCGCATAAGGGATGACGAGTTGCGCGCGCCCCGCATGTGTCCGCCAGTAGGGGAGGTCATCAGCATAGCTGTCCGAGATATAGGCAAAGCCGCCCTCCTGCGTGATGAGATCTACCGTCCGCGCAGAGCAGCGGCCGGTGTACCAGCCACGGGGCCTTTGACCAGTAACGATTTCGTGCAGCCTGATGGCTTCGGCGATCGCAGCACGCTCTTCCTCCGGGGGCATGTCCTTGTGTTCGACCCATTTTAGGCCGTGCGAGGCAATCTCCCAATTGGCGGCCTGCATGGCTGCGACCTGGGTCGGGGAACGCAACAGTGCTGTCGCAACGCCGTAGACTGTGACCGGTATCTCCCGTTCAGTCAGCAGGCGATGGAGACGCCAGAAGCCGGCGCGCGCGCCATACTCGTAGATCGACTCCATGTTCCAGTGCCGCTGGCCAGGCCAGGCTTGTGCGCCAACAATCTCGGAAAGAAACGCTTCCGAGGCTGCGTCCCCATGCAGGACACAATTCTCGCCGCCTTCCTCGTAGTTGACGACGAACTGAACCGCAATGCGGGCGTCATTTGGCCAGGCTGCGTCCGGCGGTTCGGCACCGTAGCCGTGCAAGTCTCGGGGGTATCTCAAGAAACGCTCCTCCAAACGTTGGGAATGGCAATTCCTACCCAGAAATTCTGGCCGCCATTCCCGTCGAAAATTTTGAAAGTCTCGAAGCATTGGCCCGCTACAAAAGGGTAATCGGGTGGCCGATACTGACCCGACGAAATGCAGTCTTCGGGAGGTACCGCATGCAATCTCACTCTGGCTCCGGTCGGCTCACCACCCATGTGCTCGACACTGCTCGGGGCACACCGGCGCAAGGATTGCGCATCGAGCTTTTGCGCATTTACGGCGAACGCGCGGAGCCAATTGCTGAGACGAGGACAAACGACGACGGTCGCTGTGACGAGCCGCTCTTGAGCGGGGAGGAAATGCAGGCAGGGACCTACGAGCTGCGCTTTCATGCCGGCGACTATCTGGGACGAGAGGATGGCCGGACTGCCTTTCTGGACGTTATTCCCGTCCGGTTCGGGATCACCGAGCAGGCTGGGCACTACCATATCCCTCTATTGCTCTCGCCCTTCAGTTATTCGACCTATCGCGGGAGCTAGGCCATGACCGTCGAAATCCGCAAAACCATACGCTTCCTTCTGAACGACCGATTGGTCGAGCTTTCAACAGTGTCCCCGGTTCGCACGTTGCTCGACTTCCTGCGTCTCGATCGCGAACTTCGTGGCACGAAGGAAGGCTGCGCAGAAGGAGATTGCGGCGCCTGCACGGTTCTGGTTGGTCGCCTTCTGGCGGGACGCCTCAAATACGAAACGGTCAATGCCTGTATCCGTTTTGTCGGGTCGCTCGATGGCTGTCATGTCGTAACTGTTGATGCGCTGGCGGTCCCAGGCGGGCCGTTGCATCCCGTCCAGCAAGCGATGGTCGACACCCACGCATCGCAATGTGGTTTCTGCACGCCTGGCTTTGTGATGTCGCTTTACGGTCTTTGGATGGAAAATCCGAAGCCTTCGATCGACGAGATCGAGAAGGCGCTACAGGGCAACCTTTGTCGCTGCACTGGCTACGCCGCGATCGTCCGCGCTGCCGAGGCAATCTCATCGGTCGGAGATCTCGCAAGCGATCCCCTCGTTCGCGAGAGGGAAGCGATCAGCCGCCAGCTTGCTGCAATCAAGGACAACAAGCGCGTCGTTGTAGGTGAGGGACGTGATCGGTTCATCCTTCCAGCCTCTCTCGACGACCTCGCCGAGGTCTACGCCACGGAGCCTGATGCCCGGATTGTCGCGGGTTCGACCGACGTCGGGCTTTGGGTCACGAAGTTCATGCGTGACATTTCGCCGGTCGTCCACCTCACACATCTAGAGGAAATGCGTCGGATCGAAGTCGACACCAGCGGTGTGACGCTCGGCGCTGGCGTTAGCTACACCGAAGCCTATCCCATTATTGCCGAGCATTTCCCGCAGCTTCGCGAACTCTGGAACCGCATTGGCGGTCAGCAGGTTCGCAACATGGGGACTGTCGGAGGCAATATAGCCAATGGCTCGCCGATTGGTGATACACCGCCGGCGCTGATCGCGCTCGGCGCCTCCGTCACCTTGCGAAAGAACAAGGAACGGCGCGCAGTACCGCTCGAGCACTTTTTTATCGAGTATGGCAAGCAGGACAGGCAGCCAGGCGAATTCGTCGAATCCCTGCACGTCCCCTTCCTTGAGCAAGATGTCCGATATGCCGTTTACAAGATCACCAAGCGGCTGGATGAGGATATCTCCGCAGTTTGCGGTGCGTTTCGCGTCAATGTCGATGACGCGGGACGCGTCAGTGACGCTGTGATCGCTTTTGGTGGCATGGCCGGCACGCCAAAACGGGCCGCCCATGCAGAGGCGGCCCTGATGGGGGCGGACTGGACCGAAGCAGGCATAGAGCATGCGCTGACGGCGCTTGCGGCAGACTATACGCCGCTGACCGATTGGCGGGCCTCGGCGGACTACCGGCTGCTTGTTGCGAAGAACCTGTTGCGGCGGTTTTATCTGGAAACGAGCACTGCTGAGCCCATACGGCTCGACCGGGCCGTCAGGATGGCCGTGTGAGGAGACAAGACATGAACGTCATGCAGCCC
Organism: Rhizobium cauense; assembly: GCF_019511525.1. Lineage (GTDB taxonomy): Bacteria > Pseudomonadota > Alphaproteobacteria > Rhizobiales > Rhizobiaceae > Rhizobium > Rhizobium cauense. Next base: position 140,161 of record NZ_JAEUAT010000004.1, read on the forward strand.
ATCGATCGCATTCGCGGTGGCGTCCACGACATGGAGCGTCACGAGTCTGGCCACAAGCATGTGACCGGAACGGCGGAATACATCGACGACATTCCTGAGCCGGCTGGGACGCTGCATGCCTATCTCGGCTTGTCTGAGCGGGCTCATGCGGAGATTTTGGCGATCGACTTCGAGGCAGTTTGCACGAGCCCCGGGGTGATCGGTGTGCTGACGGCTGACGATATCCCAGGTGAAAACGATATCAGTCCGGCCCACAAGCACGACGACCCTGTGTTTGCGACCACCCGTGTCGAGTTCCACGGCCAACCGATCTTTGCCGTTATTGCCAAAACGCGTGAGGAAGCCCGTCGCGCCGCCGCCAAGGTCAAGATTGACTACGCCGATTTGCCACACGTGACGGATGTCCTTGAGGCCGCTAAGGCGAATTATCCGCTTGTGATAGACCCTCTCAAGCTGGAGCGCGGGGACATCAAGGCGGGCTTTGAGGCGGCGACAAACATTGTCCAGGGCGAGATGCGCATTGGCGGCCAGGACCACTTCTATCTGGAGGGCCACATCTCCTTTGCTGTTCCGGGCGAGGACGACGAGATCACACTCTACTCCTCAACGCAGCATCCGAGTGAAACGCAGCACATGGTTGGCCAGGTGCTTGGTGTTCCATCCAATGCGGTCACGGTTAACGTGCGGCGCATTGGCGGAGCGTTCGGGGGCAAGGAAACGCAGGCTAACCTCTTCGCCGCCGTTGCGGCACTGGCCGCCAGGAAGTATCGCCGCGCCATCAAGATCAGGCCTGACCGCGACGACGACATGACGGCGACCGGAAAACGTCACGACTTTCATGTCGACTACAAGGTTGGCTTCGACGATGACGGACGCATCGAGGCCGTGGACGCGACGTTTGCGGCGCGTTGCGGCTTTTCGGCCGATCTCTCAGGTCCCGTGACGGATCGCGCGCTTTTCCATGCCGACAACTGCTACTTCTATCCGCATGTGCGGCTGCGCTCGCGGCCCCTCAAGACCAACACTGTCTCGAACACGGCTTTCCGCGGCTTCGGTGGTCCGCAGGGCATGGTTGGGGGCGAGCGGATGATCGAACATATAGCCTACACGCTCGGCAAGGATCCGCTCGAGATCCGCAAGCTAAATTTCTATGGGGACGAAGGACGCAACCTCACGCCCTATCATCAGGCGGTCGAGGACAACATCATCGGTCGGATCATCGAGGAGCTCGAAGCCTCCGCGGATTATGGAGCTCGACGGAGAGAGATTGTCGCATTCAACCGCAAGAGCCGTGTGATCAAGCGTGGCATTGCTCTGACGCCTGTAAAGTTCGGCATCTCTTTCACCAAGACCGAGTACAACCAGGCCGGTGCGCTGGTGCATGTCTATGCTGACGGCTCGATCCATCTCAATCATGGTGGCACCGAGATGGGGCAGGGCCTCTATACCAAGGTGGCACAAGTCGTCGCCGACGAATTCTGCGTCGATCTCGACCGGATAAAGGTGACCGCAACCTCGACGGGCAAAGTCCCGAACACCTCCGCGACAGCGGCATCGTCTGGGTCGGACCTCAATGGCATGGCCGCCGCCGACGCCGTCAAGCAGATCAAGGCACGGCTGGTCGCTTTCGCGTGCGAGCGCTACGGTCTTTCGGAAACGGATGTTGCCTTCGAGCCGAACGTTATCCGTGTTGGCGCCGATAGGATCCCGTTCGCCGATTTCATCAAGTCCGCCTATGGCGCGCGTGTTCAGCTTTCGGCGGCCGGCTTCTACAAGACCCCGAAAATCCACTGGAACCGCGCGGAGGGGCGTGGCCGGCCGTTCTTCTATTATGCCTATGGTGCGTCCTGCTCGGAAGTCAGCGTCGATATTCTCACCGGAGAATATCAGGTTGATCGCACGGACATTCTGCACGACGTTGGGCGTTCGCTGAACCCGGCGCTGGACATTGGCCAGGTCGAAGGCGCTTTCGTGCAGGGCATGGGCTGGCTGACGACGGAAGAACTCTGGTGGGATGCAAAGGGACGCCTGCGCACGCACGCACCGTCGACCTATAAGATCCCGCTCGCATCCGATCGCCCAAGAATATTCAACGTTCGCCTTGCGGAGTGGTCGGTCAACAGGGAAGAGACCATCCGCAGGTCAAAGGCGGTCGGCGAGCCACCCTTTATGCTCGGCATATCGGTGTTGGAGGCAATCTCCATGGCGGCCGCGAGCGTTGCAGACTATCATGTCCCTCCCTGCATCGATGCGCCCGCCACGCCAGAACGCGTATTGATGGCCATTGAACGCATTCGCGCTGTTGAAAGGAAAGGATGACCGGATGCCTGCCGCTCGCGACGATTTGCGGGATTTTCTGCGCAAGCAGCCGGACTGCATCCTTGTCGAGGTGACGGGGGCGCTCGGCTCGACGCCGCGCGATACAGACGCGTGGATGCTGGTCTCCAGAGACCAGTCTTTTTCGACTATCGGCGGCGGGCAGTTGGAGTACATGGCGATGGACCAGGCACGACGGACCTTGCGCCAATCCCAGTCGACGGCAACGATGAACGTACCGCTCGGCCCGGAGATCGGTCAATGCTGCGGAGGCCGGGTTGGTTTGACGTTCACCGCAGTCTCGGATGAAATTGCCCGCCAGTTGATCGCTCGAACCGATGCCGAAATTGCCCGACGGCCCAACGTCTACATTTTTGGAGCCGGACACGTCGGTGATGCGCTCGCCCTGGCACTGTCGCTGGCGCCGCTGCGTACAGTGCTGGTCGATACGCGCGAAGACGAGCTTGCTGCATCCCGCGCAAGCGGCGTCGAAACCTGCCTGACTGCCATGCCGGAGGCTATCGTACGCGGTGCTCCATCAGGCAGTTCCTTCGTCATTCTCACCCATGACCATGCGCTCGACTTCCTGATTGCAGCAGAAGCCCTCCGGCGCGACGACGCCGCCTATGTCGGGATGATCGGTTCGAAAACCAAGCGCGCCACCTTCAAGAACTGGTTGACGCGTGACGCGGGTAGGCCAGAGCTTCTAGATCGTCTTGTCTGCCCGATCGGGGGTACTGCGATCAAGGACAAGCGGCCGTCCGTCATTGCGACCTTGGCGGCTGCCGAGATCATGGTTGCCGCGCTCACCTTTGCGGTGACTGAGCGCGGTAAGCCTATGATCAAGGCAGACAGGCAGTAATGTGACTACCGATCGAATGGTTCACCAAGCGAAGCGACGCCGTTGAGCTTCAGCAGTCGACGGTCGGCCGAGATAATGCCGAGCACAATGATGGTGACGAGGTAGGGCAGGCTTGCAAGCAACTGGGACGGAACGTTCAGTCCGGTCGCCTGCGCTGCAAGGCCCATCAAGGACACGGCCCCGAAGAGACACGCTCCGAGGAATATGCGGCCGGTAAGCCAGGTCCCAAACACGACCAGCGCGATCGCAATCCAACCCCGTCCCGCGATCATGCCGTCTGCCCAGAGCGGGGTATAGACAACAGAGGCATATGCACCGGCAAAGCCTGCCATCATGCCGCCGAACGCTACCGCAGCAACTCGAACCGCGATGACGTGATAGCCGATGGCGTGCGCGGCCTTCGGATTTTCGCCGACAGCGCGCACGATCAGTCCAATCTTCGAATAGGCAAACATTGCCCAGATAGCGAGGGTGGCGGCCAGTGACAGCCAAACGACGATATCCTGAACGAAAAGCCCACCGACAACTGGAATGTCCGAAAGCCCGGGGATCGAAAGCTTGGGGAGCCCTTTGACTGTCAGGCTTTCATATGTCTTTCCGAACAACGCGGACAGGCCCTGACCAAGAATGCCGATTGCGAGACCGGTTGCGACCTGGTTGGCACGAAAGCCAAGGGCGATCACCGCGAAAAGAAGGGATAGTATCGCGCCGCCAAGCCCTGCTGCCAAGAACCCCAGCATGTGCCCGGCGCCGTGATAGACGACAATGAAGCCGAGTGCCGCCCCAAAGGCCATCAGCCCTTCCACGCCAAGGTTGAGAACCCCAGCACGCTCAACGACCAACTCGCCGAGTGCAGCGAGGAGAAACGGCGTTGCTGCCGCGAGCATCCCTGCAAGAATGAACTCGATAGCATTCATGACTGACCCCGGTAGGCGGAACGCCGCCACTCGAAACGATAGCGAACGAAGGCGATGGCAACCAGGTAAGCAAGCAGAAGACTGCCCTGGAAAACACGGACGGCAGCAATCGGCAGGTTTGCCGACACCATGGCGTTGTCGCCGCCGATATAGAGTGCAGCCATGAACAGGGCGGAGATCATAATGCCTATCGGATGAAGGCCACCGAGATAGGCGACAATGATCGCAGAATAGCCGTAGCCAGTCGAAATCGACCGTTGTAACTGCCCCAGGGGACCGGCAACCTCAGCCGCCCCGGCAAGCCCCGCAGCGCAACCACCAATCAAGAGGGAAAGCCATATCGCGCGGCTCTCCTTGAAGCCGGCATAGGCCGCAGCGCGTGGCGCCAGGCCGCCGACCTGGAGTTTGTATCCGGCAAAACTCCTCTGCATGAAAACCCAGGCCGCAAAAGAAAGTGCAATGGTGACCAGAAGAGAGACATTAACACGCGTTCCGGAAATCAGGATGGGAACCATCGCGTCGTACTGGAACATCACGGATTGAGGAAAGTTAAAGCCGTTCGGATCCTTCCAGGGGCCAAGCAGCAAATAGTTGAGGAGTTGCGCGGCGACGAGGCTGAGCATCAGTGATACGAGGATCTCGTTTGCGTTGAGCCGCACCCGCCAGAATGCCGTCAACGAAGCCCACAAGGCGCCACCGAGAACGCCAAGAACAAGCATCAATGGCCATATCCATTGGCCCGTTGCTTCGGGAAGCCAGATCGGGATTGAAGAGGCGAAGATCGCGCCCAGTATGAACTGACCTTCAGCGCCGATGTTGAATACTTTCGCGCGAAAGCCAATCGCAAGTCCTTGGGCGATCAGCAGAAGTGGGCCTGCCTTCAACAACACTTCCGAAAACGATGCCCAGGAGAGGAATGGTTCGAGAAGCATTGCATAGACGACATCGACGGGGTTGCGCCCCATCAGCACGTAGAGACCAAGATTGATTGCGATGGTCACTGCCAGGGCAATGAAAGGCGCGAGGAGGGTTGCCACAAGCGAAGCGCGCTCCCGGCGAACAAGCGTGGGCAAAAAGCCGGCGAACAAGGCGCTCATACGTTGACTTTCTCGGTGGGCCGGGCGCCGATCATGTAGCGACCGATTTCCTCGGGTCGAGTGTCCCGCGTCACGAGCGGCGGGCTCAGCGTGCCGTGATAGAGAACCTGGATGAAATCACAAAGCTCGAAAAGCTCCTCGAGTTCCTCGGATATGACGAGAATGGCCATGCCTTGGTTGCGCAATTCGACCAGCCTTCGGCGCACGGCAGACGCCGCGCCAATGTCGACGCCCCAGGTCGGCTGAGCGACGAAAAGCAGTTTCGGCGCCAGCATGATCTCGCGGCCGACGATGAATTTCTGCAGATTGCCGCCTGAAAGCGCACCGGCTTCCGCTTCAGGTCCGGGCGTGCGCACGTCGTACTGGCGAATGCAGTCATTCGTAAGAGCGGTTACCTTGTCCCTGTTGATCAGGCCCCGGCGCAACAGGTTCAACGGATGAGCCGTCAGCAAACTGTTGAGAACGAGCGACATTTCGGGAACCGCGCCACGCCCGAGCCGGTCTTCCGGAACGAACGCAAATCCCAGCTGACGCCGGGCGGCGGCGTCGAGCCTGCCGACGTCCTGTCCCATCATGTATATCCTGTCACGCTTGTCCCTTGTCAAAACGGTCTCGCCGGAGATCAGTGAAGCAAGCTCACTTTGCCCGTTGCCCGAAACGCCAGCGATGCCGAGGATCTCCCCGGCACGCACGGTAAGCGTGACGTCGGAGAGCGCGACGGCGAACGGATCGTCCGGTCGGTGGTCAAGGCCAACGATCTCAAGACGCTTCTCGCCCCCGGACAAGGCTACCGCAGGCATGGGTTCGGGCATGTCGCGGCCGATCATCATGCGTGCAAGGTCATGGGCGTCGTGTTCCCGTGGATCGATATGTCCCGTAACACGCCCGCCGCGCAGAATCGTCGCCCTGTCGCAGATGGCCCGGATTTCCTCGAGCTTGTGAGAGATGAAAAGGATTGAAACGCCGCCATCACGCAGCCTGCGCAGCGTATCGAAAAGCTTCTCTACCAATTGTGGAGGAAGGACGGAGGTCGGTTCATCCAGGATCAGCAGCCTTGGATTGGTCATCAGGCTGCGAATGATCTCCACGCGCTGCCGCTCGCCCACGGACAGGACGTGAACATGCGCGAGCGGATCGACCTCAAGGCCGAAGTCGCGACCAAGCGAGCGAATGCGTTCAATAAGGTCAGCTTTTTTGCCGGGAACAACCAACTGGATATTTTCAACGACAGTCAGCGTCTCGAACAGCGAAAAGTGTTGGAAGACCATACCGATCCCCCTTCGCCTCGCCTCTGCAGGAGAGGCGAAGGTCAAGGGTTCTCCTTCCCAGACGACGGTCCCGCTGTCTGGTTGCTCGACGCCGTAAATCATCTTCATCAGCGTCGATTTGCCCGCCCCGTTCTCCCCGAGAATTGCATGGATCGATTGCGGCGCTACGTCGAGATCGATGCCCTGATTGGCATGGATCTGTCCGTAGCTCTTTGAGATGCCGCGAAGGGATAGAAGCGGAGCGGTCATGGGTTACTTCGGCAGCGGCGTGGTCACGCCCTTGACGTGCCAGTCCATGGCGACGATTTCGGCATCCGTCATGGTCTTGCCTGAGGCGACGCCTTCGCTTCCATCTGCCTTGGTAATCGGGCCGGTAAATGGTGAAAGGCTTCCATCGGCGATCTTTGCCTCTGCGGCCTTGATCTTCGTCATCGTGTCAGCAGGGACTGCGGGGTTCCAGTCAACCACCTCGACAACCTTGTCGGCCACGCCAAGGAAGGTGTTGGCGCCTTTGAACGTGCCTGCAAGGTGAGCGTCGACCGAAGCCTTAAAGAATGGCGACCAGTCGGTTGAAACGCAGCCGAGATATGTCTTCGGAGCGTAGCTCTTCATGGAGGAGTTGAGGTTGAACGAATAAACGCCGGCTTCTTCACATGCCGCAACGACGGAGGGCGTGTCCTGCGCATTGGAGAAGATGACATCGCACTTTTGCGCGATCAGAGCCTTGGCCGCTTCCTGCTCCTTGGCCGGGTCGAACCAGGAGTTCACCCAGACGACGGAAACCTCGATATCGGGATTTACTGCCTGCGCACCGAGCGTGAACGCATTGATGGAGGTGATGAGTTCGGGGATGGCGAAGGCAGAAACCGAACCGAGCTTGCCGGTCTTGGAAAGCGCAGCCGCCGCCATGCCCAGGAGATAGGTTCCCTGGAAGTATTTGGCAGCGAACGGCGAGAAGTTCGGAGCCACCTGGAAGCCAGAGGCATGCAGGACGGTGACCTTCGGATTGCGACGGGCGATTTGCAACGCACCGTTCTGATATCCGAACGACCCGGCGATCAGGAAGTTGTTCCCGTCTGCGACCGTCTTGTTCATGATCCGGTCGGCGTCCGGCCCTTCGGCGATATTCTCGATAACCGTTACTTTAACCTTGTCGCCATACGCGGCCTTGACCGGTTCCAGCCCGGCAGCCAGAGCATGACCCCAGCCGACGTCGCCGATCGGCGAAGGGACGACGAGCGTAATGCCCAGTGGTTCGTCGGCAGCAAACGCGGCGCGACCTCCAAGTGTACCAGCAAGGCCGACTGCCGCGGCTCCCTGCAACAGTGTTCTGCGAGTGATATTTGTCATGGTCTGGTTCCCCTTCTTGGTGTCTTAGAAATCCACTGTCGCCAGAGCCGCTTCCGCCTCGGCAAACAGCCGCGCTTCATCGAGCCCCACGAATTCGCCCTTTTGCCAGACGACGCGACCGTTGATCATTGTCATATCGGTCGGCATCCCGATGCCGACCTTGGCAATCAGACTGAGTGGGTCGTGTCGTGTTCCGACGTAGTCCATGCGCCGGGTGTCGATTGCAAAGAGATCCGCGGCCATGCCCGGCGCAAGTCGGCCAATGTCGCGACGGCCGAGCAGCGCGGCACCGCCGCTTGTTGCAAAGCTCAGGAAATCGACCGGAGGTGGAACGGGATGCTCGCGCGTCGATGCAGCCAGGCACTGCAGCATGTAGGACGAGTGCACACAATGCATCAGGTTTGAATTGTCGTTTGACGCCGCGCCGTCGCAACCGAGACCAACGCGCAGGCCGAAGGCTGCCATGGCGGGAATATCGGTCACTTCGGCTCCGACCAGATAGACAGGCTCGGGGCAATGGGAAACACCGGTACCGTCTGCCGCCATCTTTTTGAGTTCGTCGTGCGTCAGCTCCCAGCAATGGGCGTAGAAGGCATCAGGGCCTGCAAAGCCGAGGTCCGCGCAATAGTCTACCGTGCGCATGCCATGTCGCGCCTCAATGACCGGACTTTCACCTTCGCCAACATGCGTGTGCATCTGGACGCCGCGATCACGTGCCAGGGCGACCGACTCGACGAAGGTTTCACGGTAGCAATTGACCGGCTGGCAAGGCGCCACCACCACCTGGCGCATGCTGAATTCGCTGACATCATGATAGGTGTCAATCAGACGTGCGCAATCACCAATGAACTCGTCCGTCGTCTCGAGCATGGCATCCGGAATGGTCGAACCTTCGGATTTTGGCAGCGTATTACCGCCACGGCCGGCATGGAAACGCATCCCCAGGAGATCTGCTGCCTCGAACTGGCGATCGATCAGTCGTTTGCCAGCATGTCTTGGGAAGCAGTACTGGTGGTCGAAGGCCGTCGTGCAGCCATGCTTGATCATCTCGGCCATTGCGGTGACCGAGGAATGATAAAAGCAATCTTCGTTCAGCCGCGAGAATATCGGATAGATCCGGTCGAGCCATTCGATGACGGAAAGCTTCGTCCAGTCGAGATCTGCGCGGTTGCGCACGAAGCATTGGAAGAAGTGATGGTGCGTGTTGACGAGCCCGGGATAGACAAACCAGCCGGTGGCGTCCTGTACAATCGTGCCGCCCGGCAGTTCGCCCTGGCTGAGGTTTTCGCGGATCGCTTTGATCGCCGGTCCGCTCGTGAGGACATCCACATTGCGATGGACCGTCGGTCCCTTGCCGTCGTCGACGATCACGGCTGCACAATTCTTCAGTAGGTAGCCGGTCATCTCATTCCTCGCCCGGTGCGATCTGTGGCTCGGGCTTCAATTCGTGCAGCCGATGTATGCCTGGCATCTCGATAAACCGATCAAGCGCTCGTATGGCGCGCGACCAACGTCGAATTGCAGGATAGGGATCGAGTGAAACACCTCCGTCCGGCGCAAGCGCCACGTAAGGGAAGCAGGCAATGTCGGCCACGGTTGGACTGTCCGAAGCCAGGAACTGTTTGCCGCGCAGGTTTTGTTCGACAAGCCCCGCTTCCAATTCGCGTAGCGCAGCAATTCCCTGTGCCTGCAGGACAGCGATATTGCCTGGACGCAATAACATCTCGTGCAGACGCGCGCCTCCAAGGCTCGCGGTCAGCCGATGCGAGAATGACAGCCACTGCTGGACCCGGGCAGCAACGTCAGCCGTCCCGTCACCCAGCCATTCGGGAGCGCTCTTTGCAGCAAGATAGACAAGCATCGCCGAGGACTCTGTGAGGAGGAGGTCCCCGTCCTCAAGGATCGGGATCGATCCGGCAGGATTGAGCGCCAGGAGTTCGGATCCGCGGTGCTCGCCACCGGGGTGAAAATCAACCGGTCTGATATCGAGCTTCGTGCCGGTGAGCGCAGCCATCAGGCGCACCTTGTAGCAGCTGGGCGAAAGGATGTAGTCGTAGAGCTTCATTGCGCCACCAGTTGTGCGCCATAGGTATAGTTGTGGCGTTTCAGCCAGCGGCGATACGCCACCGACGTAAGGTCGGCGCGTGTTGGGATCTCCATTCCGGGATCCAGCGGAAGAAGGCGCGGGATCTGGTTTTCCAGGATCGATCGGTCCTGCAGAAAGATCGTTTGCTGGAAATGGATGAGATCGGTCATTGAGGTTTCATCGTCAAACAGCGCCATCCATGGCCAAACGTCGCACAAGTCCTCGGCCAGAGGCTGCACGAAAAGAGTAATGACATCCCACTCGCTCGGACGAGGTGGGCAGGTCTTATAGAGCACCGAGCAGGTCGGGGCCGGGACACGGTACATATATTCGGTGGTGATGCCGCCGCTTGCGGATTTCGCGGCCTGCGGCTGATAGAACTTCACCTGGGTTGCCCAAACCTCGTCCTCGACGTCCCTGATCTCGACCTTGTAGTTCTGGACTTCGGTGTGTGGTTCTGCACCGAGGATGTCCGTGTGCACAAAGGGGAAGTGTGCAATGTCGAGAAAGTTTTCGACTGCGCGCAGCGGCGAGCAGCGCACCCGAACAACGCCAACATCGACGAAGCGGCGTCCGGGCTGGTCGGCCTCGGGAATGGCAAAAAGTTCCTTTTGGGGTTCGCCGAGGGACGACCAAACGTGTCCATAGCGAACGCAGACGGGCAAGGCACGCCCACTGTCAGCTGTTACACTCGCCGTACCGTCGGCGCCGACCGAGACCTCGATCGGTTCGCCCATGAGGGCGGTCTTGTGTGAATGTTTACCAAGTTGGCTGACGAGGCCGACAGGATACCACTCGTTGAGCATGGCTCCGTATGTCATACCAAGGCCCCCTTAGCCTGGACGCTTTCCGCGCTTCGCCGCAATGTCTCGGCAGCGCGTGACGCCGCGATGCGATCGGAGGAAGCGGTCTTGTCGTCAAGAAGAACATGGATGAGCGTCTGGTCATGATCCTGTTCAACAAGCAGGAACCGGATCTCTCTGGAATCGACGACTTGCCGAACAACCCCGTCGGCACCTGTTTTCGCGCCGGCTGCCTCTTCGATCGCGGCAATACCGGCCTGTGCGGCCAACGAGCGCAGTGGGACCAGGCCCTCAAAGCGCGGCGGCTGGTCAGCCGGTTCTCCAACGGCCACCCAAATCACACCGTCCGATTCGGCGACCTTCTGGGTTGCGACACGGATCGTTTCCGGTGGCACGAGGCCTGGATGTGCCGGAATGCGAAGACAGTGTCCCTCACTTGCGTAGCTCCAGCCATGATAGATGCACGACAGCGCCTCACCGCGAACAAAGCCGTGGGATAGCCGCATGCCGCGATGTGGACATCGGTCGGCCGATGCCGAAAGGCGTCCTGATTCACTTCTCCAAAGTGCGAAAGATCCGGCTGGTGTGCGTGCCGGTATGACCGTTCCCGCCGGCAAATCAGCGGAAAGGGCGACTGGCGTCCAAGAGCCCGTCGTATCGGATGGCATGATCAAACTTTCCAAACATTACCAATGCTTTGCCATGCTTCAGGTGCGGCGGGTGGAGTGGCCGCCTGCGACAGGCAGGCGCAACGTTTGCATAATTATTTCGCATTGGCAACGCTGATGAAATATGGGGCAGTGCATAACTGAATGTCTACCGAACCTGCAGGTGCCGCTCAGCTTGCATTGCTACCGATAGGCGTACGCTCGATGGCCTCGACCCAGACGTCGATGGGGCCGAGAGAGCATCCCATCTCCATCATGTCGATCAGTTCCGCCGGTCCTTCGACCTCGAGTTCGATGCGATCGGCGCTGGTGCGAGATATCGCCTGCGACAAGCCAAGTTTGGCTGCGTGGCGCTGGATCCATGGAATGAAAGAGGCGGCATCAAGATCGCCAAGGATCGTTATCCGTTCCTGAAGGTGGTCCTGATGCTGCTCTGTCATGATAATCTCGCAATCGTCTCTCGTCGGGCACAATAGCGACTGAACGGGTTTATGAAAGCCCTTGATTGGCGCGCTTGCCGGAGATCCGTCGTTTGGTTCTCGTGGAGGGCCCGGGTCGGCGCGGCCGGTTGAAGTCGGCGTCCCCACCTTGCGAGATAAGTTCGACATCAGGCACGTCTTGAAGCGGCCTGGCATTGATGGCCGCAATCTCGGCGGCGAGCTGTTTTAGTTCGGCCGTCACGCGTTCGATCAAGCTCTCGCTCATGACTGATCCCCCTGTTTACTGCTTCGCATATGTAACTATGTCGGCAGCTTTATTGTGGCAACGGTTGAGCGAACGATCGTACTGACGAATTGACATGCACAGGCTGCATGGAAGCCATGCCTTGCCTCGATGCGCTCGGATATCCATCTTACCACCAGGGCGATCGTCGCCTCCTTAATATCAATCAGTCAGAGCGTGTGCGGAGCGGTTGGGTAACCGTGTGGCGATCATGCGCGTTTGGAGATTTCGATGCAGGAACCTGGCAAGACGCTTGACGAAATGACACTTCGTGAACGGACGAACATCATTTCGATGGTCGCGCAAGCCCTGGAAGAGTCGGCGGAAGAGGCGCAAGATATCGGCGACGTTCGCTATGCCGCGAACTCGACCTGTCTTGCCAAGACAATCCGTGGGTTTGTTGGCGACCTCTCGCAGCGCGAACTCAGGGCTGCCACCATCCTGCTTGAACAGGGGATCTCGCTGATTGCGTCATTTGAGGGTCGAATGCGCCCAGAATGCCAATTGCACTAACGGAGTGCGGTAAAGGGGATGCGCCAGGCGATCCAGTGCACGAACTGCCGCTACCCGATGCCAAAGGGAGCGCGCCAAAGCGGTGTGCGAAGGTCGTGCTTTCGATGCGATCGCGACCTGCCGCGTGCCGCGAGCAATCTGTCCATCTCCCGCTGGTGATTGCCGAAGCTCGTCAGCAACCGTCGCGCTTCAGCCTTGTCGAGGCAATATTGTTCTTGCAGTGAGGCAGGTGAGTAGGTCGTTTCAGAGTGTTTCTCGGTCATTCTGGCTCCTTTCATGTGGGATAACCGACCTGTCCCCGCAGTCGTTCCGTCACTCAATGACACGGCGTGTAATGTTAAAGTGAAGGGGCGGGCGGCCAATCCGGACGTTGGCTGTCATCCAGCAGCCTTTTGCGAAACGGCTCCATGCCTCCTTTGAAGCCTCTTGGAAACCACGACGTTGACCTCTAGACTTGGCCTGACGGCCGAATTGGCCGCGACGAGGGAAGGAGGAGCCCGCGTTCGTGAACCAAAGTTTTCGTGGGCTAATCGCTTTCTGCCTGTTATCGGCGATTTGCTATGCTGCGGTCGTCCCTGGCAGGGAGCTTGTAACCCGAAGCTATATGGACGAGGCGTCATCGCAGGCGGGCTCTGCGCTTCGCCTCGCCGTCTCGGCCCTTGCAGGACATCTCAGTCGATACGAGCCGCTTCCGGAACTGATTGCTGACCACGACGACATCAAGAAGTTGGTGAGTGATCCCGATAATCCGGCGCTTCGGCAAGCGGCAAATATTTACCTGAAGGAGATCAACTCGCTCCTTGAGTCATCCGACATCTATGTGATGAGGGTGAATGGGGATACGATTTCCGCGAGCAATTATGACGGCCCAACCAGCTTCGTTGGAGAGAATTTCAGCTATCGGCCCTACTTTCAGGATGCTGCGGAAGGGCGCCAGGCGCGGTTTTACGCACTCGGCACGACATCACTGAAACGAGGCTACTATTTTGCTGCGCCGATCCGTGTGGATGAGGCAATCCGCGGCGTCATTGTCTTCAAAGTGGATATCGACTCAATTGAAGCTTCCTGGAAGGGCGGTGAATACAAGATCCTGGTCTCAGATCCGGAAGGCATCATCTTCATGACCGGCAGCCCGGAGTGGCTCTATTCCGGTATCTTGCCGTTGACGAGTGAGCGCCTTGAACGCACCCAGGCATCGCGTCGCTACGCCGAGGCCGCACTGAGGCAACTTCCCTTGAGGCAGCACGAGCTTGGCGGGCATCGTCTCACGACGATTGCGGACCCGGAGGCAACAAGGGAGTATCTGACGCTCTCGCATTACATGCGGGACGCGGACTGGACTGTCAGTGTCTTGATGGACACGAGTTCAGTGCACGCGCAGGCACGTACAATGCTGATTGCGGTCCTACTTTCCATCGGTCTGACTGGCCTTGTCGTCGCCATTGTCTTGCAGCGCCGTTCGCGTGCGCGGGAAAGAATGCGGATGCAAATCGATGCCCACAACGAGCTGGAGCATCGGGTAAGAGAGCGAACTGCGGATCTCGCGCGGGTCAATCAACGCATCGAGGAGGAAATTGCCGAGCGACGGTTGACCGAACAGAAGCTTCGCCAGACGCAAGCCGACCTCATTCAGGCGGGAAAGCTTGCAGGCCTTGGGCAGATGTCCGCAGCGCTGTCCCACGAGCTCAACCAACCGCTTGCCGCCGCCAAGACATATGTCGACAGTGCCGCCGTGTTGATTGAGCGCGATCGCACGGATGAGGCCCGTGACAATCTTCATCGGATCTCCGGACTGATCGATCGGATGGCTTCGATCAGCCGACACCTGCGCAACTTTGCGCGCAAACCGAACGAGAAGATCGGGCCGGTTTCGCTCGCCGATGCGATGGCCGATACACTTGAAATCGTTGCGGTACGCCTGAAGATCGCGGACGCGACACTTCTGGTCGATCTCGGCGATTCGTCGACTTTGGTGCAGGCTGGCTCGGTGCGGCTCCAACAGGTTCTCGTCAACATCATTACCAATGCGGCCGACGCTGTTGAAGGGTTGGAAGACAGACGCATCCACATCCTTGCGGAGCGCACCGAAAACAAGGTGGTGTTGACGATCCGCGACCACGGGCCGGGTGTGCCGCCCGCGATAACGGAACGCATATTTGACCCGTTCTTTAGCACAAAGGGCGTCGGCCGTGGCCTTGGGCTTGGCCTGTCAATCTCCTACAACATCATCAGGGACTTCGGCGGCAGCCTTACCGTCGCCAACGCATCCGACGGGGGCGCGGAATTCCGTATTGTGCTCAATCAGGCACCGGCGATTAGCGAGGCCGCCGAATGACGGGTAACCGGATTCTGCTGATCGACGACGAGGAGGAGATGCGCCGTTCGTCCGCCCAGGCACTCAGTCTGTTTGGGCTCGATGTTACGACGTTTGCCAGTGCCGAGCCGGTACTGGCGCGTATCGGCTATGGCTTCGACGGCGTTGTGATCAGTGACATTCGAATGCCCGGCATGGACGGGATGACACTATTGCAGCGCATACGCGAAATGGATTCCGAGATACCGGTCATCCTGGTAACGGGGCATGCGGACGTGCAGCTTGCGGTCAACGCGATGCACGCAGGTGTCTACGACTTCGTCGAAAAACCTTTCGCCGCCCAGCACCTCGTCGGCATCATCAGGCGTGCGCTCGATCGGCGGAGTCTCGTTCTTGAGAACAGGCGGCTGCGTGCCGTGGCTGGTAAGCGTGACGACATTGAGGCTCGTCTTCCTGGACGCACACAGATCATGGTAGACCTGCGCTATCGCTTGCGAGCAATTGCTGCAACCGATGCCGACACCCTGATCATAGGTGAAACCGGCGTGGGCAAGGAAGTCGTCGCCAGGGCGCTCCACGATACCAGCGCGCGCGCTGACAAACCGTTCATCGCCATCAATTGCGCTGCGCTGCCGGAAACCCTGATCGAGAGTGAGCTTTTCGGACATGAGGCCGGTGCCTTTCCCGGTGCTCTCCGTTCACGATACGGGAAGTTCGAGCATGGCCGTGGCGGTACGATTCTTCTCGACGAGATCGGCTCGATGCCGTCGGATCTGCAGGCGAGGTTCCTGCGCGTGCTGCAGGAGCGCATCATTACCCGTCTGGGTTCCAACGAGCCTGTCCCACTCGACGTACGCTTCATCGCCACCAGCAAGGTCGATCTCGAAGCCGAGGTTGCACGAGGACGCTTTCGTCCCGACCTCCTTTACCGTCTCAACGTTGCGACCATCCACGTGCCCTCGCTTTCCCAGCGTCAGGCCGACATTCCATTGCTTTTTCTCCAACTCGTGCGCGAAGCGGCGGCTCGCTATGGTCGCAATGACGTGGAGGTGCGACCGGAAACCATTGCCAAGATCGGTTTGCGAAGCTGGCCCGGCAATGTGCGCGAATTGCGAAACGCTGCCGATCGGCTCGTGCTCGGCCTTGATCTCCAGCCCGAAGATATCGGGGACGAGAACCAGAAGCTCGCCGACAAGGTTGCCGCTTACGAACGCGGCCTGATTGCAAGCGCGCTTGCCGCCCATGGCGGGAGCCTGCGGCCCGTCTACGAGACCCTCGGCGTTTCGCGCAAGACGCTCTACGAGAAAATGCAGAAATATGGGCTTGAGAAGGGGAGAAGGAATGAGGAGGAACTCGATGGGTAATGGGTGGAAATCCACCCATTACGGCGCGCCTTTGTCCCCGTTCCTACCCATTTTGCCTGATGAGGTGCTGAAAAATTAGAAATGCGGCGCCTCTGGCGGTTGTCGGTCCGCGCACGCGCTCCACAGTGACATGAGTGATCACCGGTGCGGGGGGAGCCGCCCGGAGAGTTGCTGGGAGGAAGAAACATGAAACTACTGAATGCTTTGCTGGGCGTGACGGCCATTGCTGCCGCTTCGCTCGTGTCCGCGTCTGCACATGCTCAGACCTACCCTGAGCGGACGATCACGATGGTGGTGCCGTTTGCCGCCGGCGGCCCGACGGATACCGTGGCCCGTCTGGTGGCGGAGTCCATGTCGAAGGATCTTGGTCAGCAGATTGTCGTCGAAAATGTCGGTGGCGCTGGTGGCACACTTGGAGCCGGACGCGTAGCTCAGGCCGACCCGGACGGCTACACCGTTCTCTTGCATCATATTGGCATGGCGACGAGTGCCACGCTTTACCGCAAGCTGGCCTATGACACCCTGAACGCCTTCGAATATGTGGGTCTCGTCACAGACGTGCCGATGACGATCGTCGCGCGCAAGGATTTCGAGCCGACTGACCTCAAGGGGCTTGTGGAATACGTCAAGGCCAACAAGGAAAGCGTCACGGTCGCCAATGCCGGCATCGGTGCGGCCTCGCACCTTTGCGGCATGATGCTGATGAGTGCCATTCAGACGCCTCTTACCACTGTTCCCTACAAGGGCACCGGACCTGCCATGACCGACCTGCTCGGTGGCCAGGTCGACATCATGTGCGACCAGACAACGAACACCACCAAGCAAATCCAGGGCGGCACAATCAAGGCTTACGCCGTGACTTCGCCCACGCGTCTGAAGGTTCTCCCGGATGTCCCGACGGCCATCGAAGGCGGCCTTGCCGATTTCCAGGTCGGTATCTGGCACGGGCTCTACGCGCCGAAGGGTACGCCCGCTGACGTGACCGAGCGGCTTTCGAAATCGCTGCAGGTTGCTCTCAAGGACCCGAACGTTGTTGCTCGTTTCGCCGAGCTAGGCACAGAGCCGTCGGCAGAAGCGGACGCAACGCCAGCGGTCCTGAAGGCCAAGCTGGAAACCGAGATCGCTCGCTGGAAGCCGGTGATCGAGGCGGCCGGCCAATACGCAGACTAGCGTCGTCGCTGACGGTTGCCGCCCGGGATGTCCTCGGGCGGCACGGCCTTTTTCCGAGCGGGCTGCCTAACCGCTTTGCAAGGGATCCGCCGTCAGTGCTTCTATTGCCGCGGGGGGAAGCTATGAAATCACTGAAGTTCGACAGCACCAACGCCCTGTGTGGCGGGCTCTTCATAGGGGTGGGTTGCTTCTTCATCTACCAATGCCTGAACCTTGAGCTTGGGACTGCGTTGCGCATGGGGCCGGGTTATTTTCCGCTTGTGCTTGCTGTTGTTCTGACACTTCTGGGCCTGATCGTACTGGTCCAGGCGATACGGGTCCAAGGCGAGCCGCTCGGTCCGATCGCGGTGCGTGGAATGGCCTTCATCCTCCCGGCGCCGATCATATTTGGATTGACTGTACGCGGTCTTGGCTTCGTGCCCTCACTCTTCGTCGCCGCGCTCGTTGCAGCCTTTGCGTCGACGCGGATGAAGGTGCCGCTGGCAATCGCCTTGGCCGCCGCAATAACCCTCTTTTCGGTCATCGTCTTCAGCTACGCGCTTGGGCTGCCGTTCGAGCGTTTCGGCCCTTGGGTTCGGTTCTAGGAGGCGCCCATGGATCTCGTCAGCAATCTCGCACTCGGATTCAGTACGGCCGCTTCGCCGGAAAATCTTCTTTTCTGTCTGATTGGCGTCCTTCTCGGCACGCTCATCGGTGTCTTGCCGGGTATCGGGGCAACTGCCACCATCGCCATGCTGTTGCCGATTACCTTCCAGCTCGAGCCAGTTTCGTCGCTGATCATGCTGGCCGGCATCTACTACGGCGCACAGTATGGCGGATCGACGACAGCCATCCTTATCAACATGCCGGGCGAATCTTCCTCTGCCGTGACCGCGATTGACGGCTATCAGATGGCCCGTCGCGGCAGGGCGGGGGCAGCGCTCTCGATTGCTGCGCTGGGCTCCTTTTTTGCCGGCACCGTGTCGACCTTTCTCGTAGCCATTTTCGCCATCCCGCTGACTGCGCTTGCGCTGAAATTCGGTGCTGCCGAATACTTCTCGCTGATGATCGTCGGCTTGGTTTCCTCGGTTGCCCTTGCGCATGGCTCGATCATCAAGGCACTTGCAATGGTTGCCCTTGGTTTGCTGCTTGGGCTGGTCGGGACGGATATCTATACGGGTACGCCCCGCTTTACCCTTGGCATTCGAGAATACGCCGACGGCCTAAACTTCGTTGCTGTCGCCGTCGGCGTGTTCGGCGTTGCTGAGATCCTCCGCAACCTGGAGGGTGAAAAGACCCGCACGGTGTTGATGGCAAAAGTCAGTGGCCTTTGGCCGACGCGCGAAGACTTCAAACGGATGGTCGCGCCGGTACTCCGGGGCACGGCCATCGGATCAGCATTGGGCATCCTGCCAGGTGGCGGTGCCATCCTTGCGGCCTTTGCTTCCTATACGGTGGAAAAACGCATCTCTGACCGTCCGCAGGAGTTCGGCCACGGAGCAATTGCTGGAGTGGCTGGGCCAGAATCGGCCAACAACGCCGGTGCGCAGACCTCATTCATTCCGCTGTTGACATTGGGCATCCCTGCAAATCCGGTGATGGCGCTGATGGTCGGCGCGATGATCATACAGGGCATAGTGCCGGGACCGAATGTGGCGAGCGAGCAACCGGCGCTGTTTTGGGGGATCATCGCGTCGATGTGGATCGGCAATCTGATGCTGGTTGTCCTCAACCTGCCGCTGATTGGCCTTTGGGTAAAGTTGCTGACGATACCCTACTACGTGCTCTTCCCGATCATCATGGCCTTCTGCTCGATCGGGGTCTACAGCGTCAACAGCAACGTCTATGACCTCTACGCCGTCGCCTTTTTCGGGCTGGCCGGATATCTGCTTGTCAAACTGCGGTGCGAGCCGGCGCCGTTGCTTCTCGGCTTCGTGCTGGGGCCACTGCTTGAGGAAAACCTCAGGCGCGCAATGATCCTGTCGCGCGGCGATCCGACGACCTTTATCACGCGTCCGATCAGCGCTGTGCTGCTTCTTATCGCCCTCGCCGTCCTGTTGGTCGTGTTCTTGCCCTCGGTAAAGGCCAAGCGCGAGGAGGTGTTCCAGGAGGAGGACTGAACAGATCATTCAGGCGCATGGAAATTGGTTTGCAACAAGGAGGAATGAGGATGACAAGACTGAAGCTGACGCGTCGAGGCACGCTTGCCGGAGGATTTTTTCTGGCGACAGTCCTGTCGGCGGGATTGCCGGCGCAAGCGGCTGATTTCCCTGATCGTCAGGTTACGCTGGTTGTCCCATTTGCCGCCGGCGGGTCGACAGACGTGGTCGCCCGCATTCTTGCGCAGAAGATGTCGGAAGACCTTGGCCAGCAGGTCATCGTGCAGAACGTTGCCGGAGCAGGTGGCAATCTTGGCGCCGACAACGTCGCGCGTGCCGATCCGGATGGTTATACGATCCTGATGGGAACAGTTGCGACCCATGCGCTCAATCCGTTGATCCTGAAGTCGACCCCCTATGATCCCGAAAAGGATTTTGCGCCAATTTCGCTGTTGGTCCTGGTTCCCAACGTTCTTGTCGTCAATCCTGAATTGCCAGCCAAGACCCTGGCCGAACTGGTTGCTCTTTTAAAGGCCAATCCGGGGACCTACAGCTATGCCTCTTCAGGCAACGGTACCCCGCTGCACCTTTCCGGAGAGCTTTTCAAGGCAATGGCCGGCGTCGACATGGAGCACATCCCCTACAAGGGATCAGGCCCGGCGTTGAACGATGTTCTCGGCAATCAGGTTCCAATCATGTTCGACAACCTGCCGTCATCATCAGGTCATATCAAGAGCGGTACTTTGCGAGCACTTGCGGTCACCACCAAGGAACGCGCGCCGTCCTTCCCCAATGTTCCAACGGTTGGCGAGACCGTCCCCGGCTATGAAACCTATACGTGGAACGCGCTTTTTGCGCCCGCGGGCACACCGGCGGATGTCGTTGAGCGTCTCAACGCTGCCGCCAACAAGGCGCTTGCCGACCCAGAGGTCAGCAAGAAGATGGCTGACTTCAGCGCCGTCATCATAGCGTCCACGCCGGAGCAACTCGGGGCCCATGTGAAGGCGGAGATTGCCAAGTGGACGCCGGTTGTTCGTGACGCGAAGATTGAACTTGAATGAGGGGTTGCGGCCCTTGCCAAGCATGTTGACGATCCAAAAAGGGTGGGAGCCCGCTGCAATGCGGGCACCGTTTTGCTGCAGGCATGGCATCAAATCCGTGCCTCCGGGGACTTCAGGAAGTCGATGAACGCTCTGAGCGGCGCTGGCACGAGCCGTCGCCCGGGGTAGTAAAGGAATGGGCCGGAGAAGCGCTGCCACCATGGTTCGAGGATGGGTTCGAGGGCGCCGCTCGTGAAATGCGGTCTCAGCCAGTCTTCAAAAAGGTAAATCACCCCTGTTCCGGCGATTGCGGCATCGACGGCAAGGTCAGTCCCTCCACCTACCCGCACGATCAGGGGACCGGTCGGATCGACGCGCACCACTTCGCCGCCGCGCTCGAATTCCCATGGCGTCGTCATCACGCCGCTCGAGAAGCGGCCAAGCAGGCACGCATGCGCAAGCAGATCGCCTGGGTGTTGTGGGCGGCCATTGCGACGCAGATAGGCCGGGGACGCCGCGGTCGCAAATCGCTGGATGCGCGGCCCGATCGGGACGGCGATCATATCCTGCTCCAGCCGCTCGTCGTAGCGGATGCCGGCGTCGCACCCAGCCGCGAGCACGTCGACAAAGCTCTCCTCCGTGACCACCTCCAGTCGAATGTCGGGATAGGTCGCGAGGAACGGCGGAACAATGGCCGGCAGAACAAGCCGGGCTGCGCTGACAGGAACATTTAGGCGCAACATACCTGCCGGTCTGTCGCGAAAGCCATTGACCACATCGAGCGCCAGCTCCACCTCCGTCAAGGCTGGACCAAGGCGCTGCAGCAGGACCTTGCCTGCTTCGGTCGGGACGACGCTACGTGTTGTCCTGTTCAAGAGCCTGACGCCCAGCCTGGTTTCGAGACGGCGGACCGCTTCACTGAGAAAGGAGGCGCTGTTTCCACCAACCCTCGCAGCCTCGCGAAAGCCGCCGGCGCGGGAGACCTCTACGAAGGCGTTGAGGTCGCTCAGATCGATTTTCATTGTTCGCCACTCCGCACAGCCTGTGCAGAATTATCGAGTTTTCATGCACGATTACAACACCTATCCTGGTGATCTCTCGAAAGGAGCAAAGCATGTCCAATGTCGATCCGTCCCGTACCTTCAACCTCGGCGACCGCAGCGTCAGGCGGCTGGGCTATGGCGCAATGCAGCTCGCAGGGCCAGGCGTTTTTGGTCCACCCAAGGATCATGACGCGGCCGTGGCAGTGCTGCGGGAGGCCATTGCGAAGGGCGTAAACCACATAGATACCAGCGACTTCTACGGCCCGCATGTTACCAATCAGCTTATCCGCGAAGCGCTTCACCCCTATCCTGAGGATCTTGTTATCGTCACCAAGATTGGCGCACGACGGGGTGCGGACAAGTCATGGAACCCGGCCTTTTCGCGCGAGGAGCTGACGGCAGCGGTGCACGACAACCTTCGCAATCTGGGTGTGGATGTGCTTGATGTCGTCAACCTTCGGATTATGTTCGACGTGCACGGCCCTGCCGAAGGCTCGATCGAGGCGCCGCTTGCGGTCCTGGCTGATCTCCAGCGGCAAGGTCTGGTGCGTCATGTCGGACTGAGCAACGTAACCCGCAAGCAGATCGTCCAAGGCCGGGCAATCACCGAGATCGTCTGTGTGCAGAACCAGTACAATCTGGCGCAGCGCAAAGACGATGCCCTGATCGACGATCTTGCCCGCGAAGGCATCGCTTATGTACCGTTCTTCCCGCTCGGCGGATTTACACCGTTGCAGTCGTCCATATTGTCTGATGTCGCGGCAAGGCTTGGTGCGTCGTCCATGCAGGTGGCGCTAGCCTGGCTGCTGCAACGCGCGTCGAACATCCTGCTGATCCCCGGCACATCCTCGCTCGGTCACCTTCGAGAAAATCTCGCGGCAAACGGGCTCGCGCTCGGAGACGCCGACGTGGCTGAACTGGACGGCATAGCGGGTTCGGTAGCCTGAGCAAGGTATCGGGCCCCGTGACGAACTGACTGCTCTACATCGTTTGGTGTAGCAAAGTTAGCGCTGACGATAGATCGGGGTGCTGACGTCAAGCAACGTCAGTTCACCAACGCCAATTGCCGCGCATGTCTTTGAACGACAGGCAATCGCGTCTCAAAGCGAATGCCTGCAGTTCAAGCCACACGTTCTTGCGAGCCGGTGCAATACCCCGCCGGATTCGACAAAAGAAAACGGGTGGGCATCTGCCCACCTCCGGCGTCAAACGTCACAAAACGGTTGTGACATGCCTCTAAATGACGGCTGGCAAGGCCGCAAAGGTGCGGCTCCACCCCATCGTCGGCAGGTGTGACATGACAAGAATAGTGGGCCACCGCGGGGCCCGAAGCCTGTGGCCGGAAAACTCGATGGAGGGATTTCAACGGACACTGGCCCTCAATGTGGATGCAATTGAACTCGACGTGCATCTGACGGATGCGGGTGAACTACTGGTCATCCATGACGCAACTCTCGATAGAACCGCCGAGGCGAGCGGAACAGTACGGGCTCTTTCTAAAAACGACAGAATGACCATAGCGCTAAAGGGCTCTCATGCAGGGATTCCGACCCTGGACGAAGCCCTAAGATTTCTCGCGTCTTCACGTCCGGTCGATCTGCATGTGGAGCTGAAGGCTGATCTTAATGGAACCCCATATTCCGGGCTTGAGACGCAGGCGGCCGATGCGATCCGGCGCCACGGCCTGGCCGGGCGCAGCTTGTTGACAAGCTTTAATCTCGATGTCCTCGCGGAATGCCGCCGGGTCGCGCCCGAGATCGGCAGGCTTTGTTCCATCAATTCCCGCTCTGTCGAGGCCCTCGGTCTTACCGCATCGGTGAGCCAAGCAGCAACACTGGCCGAAATCGTCGCCGTGGAGAAGGCGTTGTTTGCGGAGGCATTCGAGGAAATCACCGCCATCGTACCGCGCGAGCGTCTTTGCGTCTGGGTATTGAATGATCGGGCAGGCCTTGAGGGCTGGCTTGCCAGGAATGTCGGTTGGATCACCAGTGACGATCCGATCCTGGCACTTTCGGCCCGCGCTGGAACTCTTGCTGTCGACCTTTGATCGCCTCGCGGGGCCGTTGCAGCGCATGTTTCTGGCGTGCGGGCGATTGGCTTTGTCGCACCGGGCGATCCACGGCCGCGAAGGCGTGAAACCCTCCCGCAAGCTGGAGCAGTTGCGTTGCCGAGGGCTGTGCCGATTTGCGCGGATTGCTCGGCAAGTTCCTGGCCCAGCCAGAGCACGCATTCACCGCGGGATGAGAGCAGCGGACCAACGTGACAGGCGGATCTCAGGATTCTGTAAGGAGATGCATGGATGACTGCAAAGAAGGAAGCCAACGCCAAGCTTGACTTCATGGCGAAGGCTGGCTGGCTCTACTACATGGCCGGAAAAAGCCAGGACGAGATCGCGCACAAGCTTGGCGTGTCCAGGCAGACGGCACAGCGTCTGGTCGCTCGTGCAGTCTCAAATGGGCTAATCAAGATTCGCTTTGACCACGCTGTCGGCGATTGCATGGAGCTTGGTGCCAGACTCAGCCAACGATACGGTCTGCAATTTGTCGAAATCGTGCCTTCTGAGACCCGCGACGCCAACGGGCCCGGCGGACTGGCGCAGGCCGCAGCCGCAGAGATTGAGCGACGCCTTTCCTCCCCGAAGCCGCTAGTGGTCGCAATCGGAACGGGTCACACGCTCAAGGCCGCGGTTGAGGAAATGGTGCCGGTCGAGGCGCCGCAACACCGGATCGTATCACTGACCGGCAATATCACACGCGAGGGCTCGGTATGGTTTTATAACGTCGTCTTCAAGATGGCCGACCTCGTTACCGCCAAATGCTTCCCTATGCCTGTACCTGTTATTGCCTCGTCAAGGCAGGAGCGCACAACTCTTCATAGCCAACCGGGAATCGGAAAGACACTGGCCCTTGCAGCACGCGCCGACGTGGCGTTCGTGGGGGTTGGTGATGTTGGTGCTGAGGCTCCGCTTTCGATCGACGGTTTCATTTCCAGGGATGAATTGGTCGAGTTGCAGCGAGCAGGCGCGGTTGGCGAGATCGTAGGATGGACCTTCGACCGGCACGGCAACTTGATCAAGGGAATGACAAACGATCGAGTGGCGAGCGCCCCGATCCCGTGCTGCAGCCGCACGCTTGTGATCGGGGTAGCCAAGGGCAAGCGCAAGGTTGCGGCTCTTCACGGAGCGCTCACGGGAAAATTGATAAATGGGTTGATGACAGACGAAGCGACCGCAATCGCATTGCTCAATGTCAGCACGGCCTGAGGTAGCTGCCGCGCGGGAAACCTGGATCGCGCTTTCTGCACAAGATCAAAGGTACTGCCGACACGGGCTAGGGAAAGGGAAGTTCGCTGCTTCGCCAACGGCGCAGCAGCGGTCACGGCAGACTTCTTCGGGACTTTGCTCACCGCGCAGATACCAGCGAGAGCCGATGTTTCCCGAGGTACGGGCCGTCCGACCGTGGGCACGCGACAGAAACACCGTGGGTCCCAAGGCGCACGCACATATGATCAGCGCGGTCTTCCGACGGTTGCAACTGCGGCCGCATAGGTGATGCCGCCACCAAAAGCGACGAGGCCGAGCCTGTCTCCGGGATTCGTGGTCGGCAGGGCATCCATCAATGCCAGCGGAATTGTCGAAGAGCTGGTATTGCCGAAAGTGCGAATGATCGAGTGTGCCGGGCGACCGGATCGACGGGCTATGGCATCAATGATGCGTTGATTGGCCTGGTGGACCACCAACAGGTCGATGTCATCAATGGTGATGCCTTCGGCAGCGCAGGCCGAGGTCAACGTCGCGGACATGGCACGGACAGCATCCGCGAAGACCTCGCGGCCATTCATCTTGATGTAGCCTTCGCCGGCAAGCGGTACGCTGAGCATATTACCGGACTCCGGGGCCCCGGCAATCGTCGGCTGTGCGAAGGTAAAGAGTGCTGGCTGTTCGTGATCCCGGCCCTGGACGAGCGAGGCGGTTGCTGCGTCGGCGAACAGCACTGCAGTGTTGAAATCGTCCTGGTCGAGTAGCGGCGACAGCACTTCCGACGTAACGACGAGCACGCGAGCCGCGGGATTGTTGGACACGAAATCGCGCGCCTGGGCGAGGGCAAAAAGGTAGCCCGAGCATGCGGCATTGATGTCGTAGGCTGGCAGGTTTGCGCGGCCCGCCGTGCTTACGGCGTCGGCAACGCGACAGGCCAAGGATGGCGTGACGATGTCAGGAGTGCCGGTTGTGGCGATGACGAGGTCAATGTGCTCTATGCCAAGGCCTTGCTCCTCCAAAAGTTTCTGCGTTGCAGCAGTTGCCAGAGAGAGCACCGTTTCGCCCGGCTGGACCCAGCGACGGCTTTCGATGCCGGTCAACTTGGCGATATCGCCTGCATCGCGCTTAGGCCAGTTGCCGCGCAGGTCCGAATTGTTGACCGTGCGGCCGCCGGTGACGCCGGCAATGGCGGTAACGCCGACGGCGGCCCGCGAGCGGCCGACTACGGCCGGAGCTGCGACGGGAAGGGCTCGACGCTTGAGGATTGCCTTGTCGATGCGTTCGGCGTTGACGGCGGCCTGGCGCGGGGTGGTGCCCGCGTCGGCCTCGACAAATACGAGCGGAGCTCCGATGGCGATCTTCTGCCTCGGCTCGACTGGAACCGAGAGGACCCTGCCGGTCACGGTCGCCTGTATTTCAACGGTGGCTTTGGTAGCCTCGACGACGGCGATGAGGTCGCCAATCTTTATGGTATCGCCTTGCTTCACCAGCAATTCGACAATCTCGACTTCATCGTCGGCCGGGCCGGAGCCGATGGCGGTGATTGCCAGAGGGCCGGTATCGGCTTTCGGTGCTTCCCACTCGAGATCGAATTCGAGCAACGCCGCGGCAGCTTCCATAATCCGGCGGTAGGAAGGCAGGGTCTCGAGCTGGCGATCAAACTGGAATGGCACGTGGATATCGTCGCGCGTGACGCGCCTGGCGCTAACCGGGATGCCGGCCTTTTCCATCACCGTCGCCATCACTTCGGCGCCGAACCCGGCCGTGTGATTGTCTTCGTGAACGACGAGAAGGCGCTTCGTACGACGCACCGAACGCAAGACTGCATCCTCGTCCCATGGTGAGATTGAGCGCAGGTCGAAGAGATCCGTTTCGGCACCGGCCGCTGAAAGTGTGTCGGCCACAAGCAGGGACTGGGTAAGCGGATTGCCCCAGGTGACCAGCGTGAGGTCGCTGCCAGTGCGCACGGTACGAGCACGGCCGGGAAGGACGAAGTGGCGGTCTATATCCGAGGAGGTGCGGCGATCGGAATGGTTCAGCAGGCTCTTGGGATAAAGGAAGACCGTTGGACGCATGCTCTCAAAGGCAGCATTCAGCAAGCCCACAGCATCGCCAGCGCTCGACGGCATGACGACGTCAATACCCGGAACATGGGCAAGGACGGATTCCAGAGTTTGGGCATGGAACGGGCCGAGGCCGGCCTTGTAGCCACCGCAGCTAACCATCAGGATGACTGGAACCTGCCATGCACCGTCCGTGCGCCAGTACATCGAGCCGAGCTCGGAGATGATCTGGTTGAAGGCGAGAGGCAGGAAATCGGCGAACTGCAGGAACGCAACCGGACGCTGGCCTGTCAGCGCTCGGCCGATCGAGGTGCCGACAATGGTCGATTCCGACAAGGGTGCGTTACGGACGCGGCCCGGGAAGGCGGTGGAGAGGCCCTTGGTGACGCCAAACACGTCGCCCTTGGGGTCTTCGATGTCTTGACCTAACAGATGAACATCGGGATTTCCCGCCAGGTGTTCGCGCAGCGCCCGATTGAGCGCCTCGCGCATCGAGAGCGTCGCCGACTGGCTGTCGCCGCGATACTCCTTGGTTCGTACGAAGCTGGCCGGGTAGGGAGCCTTGGCCTCGCCGTTGGTTGTGGGCGTTGCTTCGCGGCGCGCTTCGGCCGCAGCGGCTGCTACCTCGGCGGTAAGGTCGGTTTCGAGCTGCGCCAGCGCGGCGTCGCCAATCTGCGATTCCCGCAGCAACTGGCGCACGGCCTCCAGGGGGTCGCGGAACTTGCCAGTCTTGAGATCGTCGGCTGTACGATAAAGTGCCTGGTCGTCGGCGTTCGTGTGGTCGGAGAGACGCTCCAACTCCATCAGGACGATGGATGGGCCACGAGTAGTGCGGGTGTGGTTGACTGCTGCTTCGAAGGCGGCGCGAGTGGACCCGAGATTGACGCCGTCGACGCGCCGGATTTCCAGGCCGAGAAAACTCTCGGCAGGGCCGTTCGGCAGGTCGAAAAAGGTCTGCCCAGGGGTCTTGGTCGAGATGGCCCAATTGTTGTTCTGGACGACAAACACGACCGGGGCTTCGGTGCGGACAGCCTCCGCGACTGCCTCGAGGAATTCGCCCTGCTGGGTCGTGCCATCGCCAACGCAGCAGATGACGACCGGCGCATTCGGGTGGGATTTTACCGCCTGCGCGTTGCCCACTGCGTGAAGCGCGTTGTTGCCAACAGGGCCGACCATCGAGGCGACCTTTAGGTCGCGTGCGGAATAATGCGCACTCATCTGCCGGCCTGCGGAATGGGAGCCCGCGGTTGCGAGGAGGCTGGAAAAGAACTCTTTCAGCGGCATGCCGCGCGCCACGAGAAGCGCTTTGTCGCGATAGTGGAGGTGCAGCCAGTCCTCGGTGCCCAGGTGGTCGGCGATTAGTGCCGTCGATTCGTGGCCGGCACCAGACACATGGAAATGGGCCAGGCCCTGTTTCACGAGATCCTGTTCAACGCGGTCGATCTCACGGGCCAGAAACATAGCCCGGTGGAGACGCAGCATCGTCGGTATCTCAGAGGTCATCAACATTGCGTGTGGACCCTAGACACCTCGACGGCCAAAATCCAGACCATCCACGAAGCCTTGTGAAAAAGTATGGCTGGTTTCCCCAAAGATGTTGCCCCGCCGAACCTCAGGCGCCGGGGAGCAGGCGAGGCACTTGCCCCCAGCGAGGCATTTTTTGATGGTCGATGGCATTGTCGGTATCCACCGTAACCTTAAAAAGCGGTTGAGGACTGGTCGAGCAGAACATGGCGTCGATTCGGGCAATGGGCGTTCGACTTAGGCAGGTCGACCTCGTTCAGGAAAAAAGCGCTGGTTATAGCGTTCGAATCACGAGGCCGGAGGCACGGGGCAGGCGCGGTGCGACGTGACTGGCCCCCATCCGCAGGTGAACGCGGCCCGTTCGGACCGCAAGCTTGAGGACTATCACCGAAATTTGACTGAAAGGGTACGGCGCGACGTCGCCTCGGGGTCAAGCTATGGTACATTTTTGGCGGGCGAACAAACCCAAGTGATCGGAGTGCCAATGTTTGAAACGCTCGCGATGCTGATCAGCCTCTCCGGTGCTACACCCGTTGCGGAGCAGCTAGGGGGAGGTGAGGTTGATGTGAAGCTGGTCCTTGCTGTTGATACCTCCCGCTCCATGGATCAGGAAGAGGTTCGCATTCAGCGCGAGGGCTATGTCGAAGCGCTGAAGCACAAGGAGTTCATCGACGCGGTGACTGGTGGGCTTACTGGTCGCATTGCCATCAGCTACTTCGAATGGGCAGGCTATGTTGTCCCCGATTCCGTCATCGATTGGCACATGATCGAGACCGAGCAGGATGCAGTGGATTTTGCCAGGAAGCTTGAGCAGCGCCCCATCACGACACAGCGTCGAACGTCGATTTCGACCGCGATTGCCCAAGGGGCGTCAATGATCGTGTCCAGCCCTTACACAGGCATGCGGCAGGTGATCGATGTTTCCGGAGACGGTACAAACAATTCAGGCAATCCCGTCGCGCCAACCCGAGACAAGGCTGTTGAAGCTGGCATTGTCATCAATGGGCTGGCGATCATGCTGCGGCCTTCCGGGGCACCTGGAGGGCTCGATAAATATTACGCTGACTGCGTGATAGGCGGTCCCGGTTCCTTCGTCTTGCCAGTCTACAAGGTCGAGGACTTTGCTGTTGCAATCCGGCGCAAGCTCGTCCTCGAAGTAAGCGGTCTTCCATCTCCGCCAACAACGATCAAAATTGCTGGTCAGCCTGCGACCGACTGCATGGTCGGTGAAAAGCAGTGGCAGGACATGTTTGATCGCTGATCCCGACAAAATGGGTATCCACCTCGGACTCGGCAGGTTTTTTAGCTGTTCAGCACATCGCGAAGGACATCAAAAATACGCGGATCGAGTGTCTGAGACACATTGAAGCGTACAAAGGTCCTTGCGGATTGAGTGAGGCTGAATGCGTTTCCAGGCGCAAGCACGATCTTCCTTTCAAGGGCGGCACGCGCAAGATCGGCTGCGTCGGTGTCGTCGGGCAGCCTACACCATAAAAACATTCCGGCCGTCGGTTCCAGCCAGGGAACGATGCCCAGGTTCTTCAGACGGACCGAAACATCGAACATTGCCCGCGACAAGCGGTCTCGCAAGGTCTCGGTGTGCTTGCGATAGCTGCCGTCGCTCAGCACGTGATAGACAAGCTCGGCCGCAAGCCTGCCGCCGCCGAAGGTTGTCGCGATCTTCAGGTCAGTCAACCCGTCGACCCATTCCCTTTTTGCCGCAATGAACCCGCAACGGGCCGCCGCAGACAGCGTCTTGGAGAAGCTTCCGATGTGGATGACCCTCTCCAGTCCGTCAAAGGCTGCCAGGCGTGGGGCGGGTGTGTGTTCGAAATCAGCGAATATATCGTCTTCAATGACAGTCAGGTCGAATTGATCGGCAAGCTTCAGGACCCTGTGTGCTACAACAGGTGAGAGTGTCGCACCAGTCGGATTGTGGATCGCAGAATTGGTGATGTAGAGCCGTGGCCGATGCTCGGCGACGGTCCGGGCAAAGATCTCGATATCGGGACCTGACGGCGTATAGGGGACGCTGATGACGCTGGCGCGATGCGCTCTGAGCAGGGCCTGAAAATTGAAGTAGCAGGGATCGTCCACCAAGACCGTATCGCCAGGCTCCAGAAGGAGCCTGCAAAGAAGGTCGATCGCCTGGGTGCCGGATTCAGTCAATATGATCTGATCTGGCGAAGCCTCCACCCCTCGTTCGGCCAGTCGCCTGGCGATGAGTTGGCGCAGTGGCGGTAATCCAAGCGGAGGGCCGTAGTCGGTCAGCGCTACGCTGCTGTTGCGCGAAAGCGATCTCAAGGCGCGGCGAATGCCGTCTTCCGGAAGCCACGCAGGCGGAAGCCACCCGCAACCCGGCTTGAGATCGCCTTCCTCTGCCTCGAGCGATTGTCGCGACACCCAGAAGGGGTCGACGGCGCGATCGAGCCTCGGGCCGACGTCCGAAAGGGAAAACGGAGCCGCCTGGTTTGCGACGTAGAAGCCGGATCCCGGTCGAGACAGGATCGTGCCGTCGGCCACCAGGCGTTCGTAGGCATCGACGACTGTCGATGTCGAGACGTCCAATGTAGCAGCCATCGATCGAACCGACGGGAGCTTTGCGCCTGGCGTCAGGTTTCGACCGGCAATCCGTTTTTGGATCGTGGCCATGACCATCGCCACGCGGGTGACGTTCGGTTTCGTATTTTCTTCCATCCGTACTGCCACCTCGAGCATAACAGTTTTGGCAAACTGTACCAGACTGTCGCTGGCGATGCCATGGCTGTGAGCTCATAAGCAAGAGATGGACGAGAGGAATTCGTATGGACCGCATGGCATCTGGATGGCTTAACGGCCTTATCGGCGTTGTGATCTTCAGTGGCTCGCTGCCTGCCACGCGTGTGGCGGTCATGCAATTTGATCCGGTGTTTTTGACCGTCGCGCGGGCGGCAATTGCAGGCATGCTTGCACTTGGATTGCTGCTTTGCTTCGGTGCAAGACGTCCGGGCCGCCATGATGTGCCGCCGCTATTGGTGGTCGCCGCGGGTGTGGTTATTGGCTTTCCCCTGTTGACCGCGTTGGCACTGCAATACGTGACCTCCGCCCATTCGATAGTCTTCATCGGACTGTTGCCCCTTGCCACTGCTGTTTTTGGCGTCGTGCGGGGCGGGGAACGTCCAAAGCCGGCATTCTGGTTTTTTGCGGGCGCGGGAAGTGCGCTTGTCTGCGGCTTTGCACTGGCGCAGGGCTTCACCGCCGCACCCCTCGGAGATGTCCTTATGGTGGCGGCCGTCCTTCTCTGCGCGCTCGGATATGCCGAAGGCGCGAAGCTCTCGCGAACACTGGGGGGATGGCAGGTCATTTCATGGGCGCTTGTCCTGTCGCTGCCCCTCATGATCCTTGCCTCCACCTGGTACATGCCGGCAAGCTTTGACGGCATCGACGCGCCTGCGGTGATCGGTCTCGTCTATGTCTCGCTTTTCAGCATGCTGATCGGCTTTTTCTTCTGGTATCGGGGGTTGGCCCAAGGCGGCACTGCCAGCGTCGGTCAATTGCAATTGCTTCAGCCTTTCCTCGGTCTGACGCTGGCCGCCACACTCCTGCACGAAACGGTGACATGGACCATGTTTGCCGTGACCGCCGCGGTCATTGCCTGCGTTGCGGCCGCCCGCAAGTTCGCTCGCTGAGCTCCCCTGTGGCTAGCCGGCAAGCTTTCTCGAGACTTGTCCGAGCTCGCGATAGGTTGCGCCCGGATGCGGGGCCTGCAGGCGCGGGCCTTTGCCGCCCAGTTTTTCCCGGAGGGTTCCTGCTCTATACTCCGTCTTGTAGGCGCCGCGCCGTTGAAGCTCAGGAACCAGAAGGTCGACCGCATCCTCGAAGCTTTCCGGCGTCACCGCATAGGCGAGGTTGAAGCCGTCGACATCCGTCTCCTCCATCCACTCCTGCATCAGGTCGGCTACAGTTGCAGGCGACCCCACGAAGACCGGGCCAAAGCCACCGACACCGACCCAATCAGCCATCTCGCGTACCGTCCATTCCTTGCCGGGATCGATCGTGGTGAAGGTCTCTACGGCCGATTGCACGGCGTTGGTATGACGATGCCGCAGCACTTCGTCAGGGCCGAACTGACCGAAGTCGATCCCCGTCCAGCCGGAGATCAGCGTAAGCGCGCCTTCAAGCGATGCGTATTGACGATATTCGTTGAACTTGCGTTGCGCTTCTGCGTCCGTTTCTCCGAGGATAATTGTCTGGAGGTTGAAGGCGAGGATTTCGCGCGGGTTGCGGCCCGCCCGCTCGGCGGCCTGTCGGACATTGGCGACATAGCGCTTGAGCACCGGCTTGGACGGAGCTGCAACGAAAATGCACTCGGCATGGGCGCCTGCAAAGTCCTTCCCCCGGCTCGATGCGCCTGCCTGATAAAGAACGGGCGTGCGCTGCGGGGAAGGCTCGCTAAGGTGAATGCCCGGTACGTTGAAATGCTTGCCTGAATGGGCGATCGGATGAACTTTTCGCGGATCTGTGAAGACACCTTTCAGGCGGTCGCGGACAACGGCATCATCCTCCCAGCTGCCCTCCCAAAGCTTGTAGCAGACCTCGAGGTACTCGTCCGCGAGGTCGTAACGATCATCGTGGTTCGTCTGTGCAGGCTGGCCGACATTGAGTGCGCCGCTGTTCAGGTAGGATGTGACGATGTTCCAACCGACCCGCCCCTTGGTCAGATGGTCAAGAGTGGAGATCCGCCGGGCGAAGGTATAGGGGTGCTCGAAGGATAGTGATGCGGTCAGCCCGAAGCCGAGGTGTTCGGTCTCATAGGCCATGGTTGGAATCAGTTGCAGAGGATCGTTAACCGGCACCTGTGCCGAGTGGCGAAGTGCAGCATCGACATTGCCGTTCAGCACATCATATACGCCTAGCACGTCGGCGATGAAGAGCCCGTCGAATTTGCCACGCTCCAGGGTCTTGGCCAAGTGTACCCAGTAGTCGAGATCCTTGTAAGTCCAGGATTTGTCGCGCGGGTGACGCCAGAGGCCTGGCGACTGGTGTCCGACGCAGTTCATGTCGAAGGCGTTCAGCCTGATTTCTCGGCTCATGTCACTGTTCCTGCATTGAGTTTGGTTTGGCGGCCATCAGGCGGTGCCGACGGCTTGCCTGTTGATGAAACTGAAGGCCAGCACCGCGAAGATGAGGCTGCCGGTGCCAACCTGCTGCCAATAGAAGTTCAGTCCGGTTAACAGCAGGCCATTGGAAACGATGCTGAGGAGGAGTACTCCAAGCACTGTCCCGGCGACATTCGGGCGTCCAAGCGGGGAGAAGGTCGTTCCGATAAAGGTGGCGCCGATCGCATTCAGAAGGAAGGCATTGCCCGACGAGGGGATGTAGACGGTGACGGTAGACGTCAGGATGATCCCCGCGATTGCCGCAATTATGCCTGCAAGAATGAAGGTAACGGCGACCTGCCGGCCAAGGCCTATGCCGGAATATCGCACGACGCTCGGCTGAATGCCGATCGCCATCACAACGCGGCCGAACCGTGTTCGCGAAAACATGACGGCCGTGACTGCTATCACGACGGCGACGATCAGGAGCGGAACGGGAATGCCCGCGATCGTTCCGTGACCGATAAATCGGAAAGCATCGGGAACACCATTCGGAGGAAGATAGACGGGGTTGCCGCCATTTGTCAGCAGCTGTTGGACACTTCGCCCGATGAACAGCGTGCCGAGCGTTGCAAGGAACGGCGACACGCCGATTGCGGAGATCAGGATCGCGTTGAAGGCTCCGACAAGGGCACCTGCCAGGAGAGCGGCGAGAAGTGCCAGGGCGACGGGTTGGCCGGCAAGGACGAGCGAGACGAACGCGAAACTTGAAAAGTCAACCGCCGTGCCGACTGATAGATCTATCCCACCAGCCGCTACGGCGAGCGTCATGGCGATCGAGACGATCGCGAGAAGCGTGAAGTTGTTGACCAGGATGCTCTCGAGATTGGCGGCGGTCAGGAATGTCGGCGCAGCCGCAGAAAAGATCGAGGAGACGGCGATCAGGGCGAGCACTAGGCCGTGCCTGGAAAGACCGGCGAGAGACCGCCCGGCGATGGTCGAAGCTGACATGGTCAGAACTCCCGTTTGCGCAGCAGTGTGGTGGCGGAGACGACGATCAGTATCAAGAGGCCCTGTACACCACTGACGAGCGTGCTTGGCAGGTTTAGAAGCTGGAAGCCGTTGACGAGGAAGCCCACGAACAGGGCGGATACCAGGGTTCCCGTGATCGTCGGTACGAGGCGGCGCGAGAATACCGAACCAAGCAGGGCGGTTACGACGACTGGAAGAAGCATCTCGCCAGAACCCGTTGTGCTGCCGGACAGGTATGACACCGAAAGGATACCGGCTAGACCGCCGCACAGGCCGCTGGCGATGAAGGCCCCTGCAAGCAGGCGTTTGAGCGGAAGGCCTGCCGCCTGGGCTGCGTCGGGGAATTCGCCAATCGCGTATAGCCGCAAGCCAAGTGGTGTGTATTGGACGATTGCAGTTGCAAGGGTCGCAATGCCAATCAGGATGTAAGCCAGGACAGGCACCCCGAAGCCGCCAGTGGTTGAAATCGCCGTCAAGAGGTCAGTGGATGCGGGGACGACCGTGTTCTGGGTCAGTACCAGTTCCAGGCCGGCAACGACATTCATTACGGCCAGGGTTGCCAGGAGCGGCACGATGCCGGCCAACACGACTGCTGCCGCATTGACGGCACCGATCAGAAGTCCGGTGGAGATTGCAGCAACAATTGCAACAGGATCGCCATAGCCAAGCTGGATCAGCGAAGCGTAGACCGCGGCGCTCAAGCCCATGTTGGCGGCAAGCGACAGGTCGATGCCGCCGGTGACCACGTTCGAACCACCGGCTATCAGCACCACCGTCAGGCCGATCGCAAGAACACCAGAAATCGCCGATTGGCCGACAACATTTCCTATATTGCCGATTGTCAGGAAGTAGGGCGCCGTGAGCGAGAAAATGAGCAGGACAGCGGCGAAGGTGAACAGAGACCCGAAACGGAGTGCGCTTGCCGCCAGCTTCGCTTGCGACTTAGGCACATCGGGAGCCGGATCAACCGAAAAGGAGGCAAATTGCATATCAGTTGACATGGCGAACCTCTTCGGAGGCGCCGGTCGAGACGGCCAGCACTTCATCCGCTGTCGTAGTTGAAGAGATGAGTTCGCGGACGACACGCCCGCGGAAGAAGACGAGAATGCGGTCGGTAATGCCCACCAGCTCAGGCAGGTCAGAAGAAAGCACGATCACGCCGGCGCCGCGGGCGGCAAGCTCTCCGATCAGTGCGTATATCTCAACCTTGGAGCCGATATCGACACCGACGGTCGGTTCGTCGAGGAGATAGAGTTCCGATTGCCGGCTCAGCCATTTGGCGATTGCGACCTTCTGCTGGTTGCCGCCCGATAGTGTGCGCACGAGAGCATTGCGTCCGGAAGTCTTGATCTGCAGACGCCGGATCAGGTCGCCGGTTTCGGCGCCTTCTCGTGTCCGATTCAGGAAACCGAAGCGGGTATATCGTTCAAGGCTCGATAATGTGATGTTTTCGGAAACGCTGAGATCCAGTCCGACACCGTGGCCGCGCCGATCCTCGGGCACCAATGCGACGTTTCGCTCGACCGCTTGCGTGGGGCTTCGCAGCTGTGTCGATCTGCCATCCAGTTCGATCCGGCCGGTTGTCGCTCGCTCCAATCCGAAGAATGTGCGGATGAGGTCTTTTGCTCCAGAGCCGAGCAGGCCGGTGATGCCGAGCACCTCACCGCGGCGCAGAGAAAAACTGACGTCTTCGTAACGGCTTGCCGCCGACAGTGACTCAATCTTGAGGATTTCCTTGCCCAGAACTACGTTTGACTTTGGGAACATCTCGGTGATGTCGCGCTCGATCATCAGCCTGGCGATCGCCTTTGCCGAAGTTTCGGCGATCGGCTGGGAGGCGACGTCAAGACCGTTGCGAAGCACCGTTACGTGGTCGCAGAGCTTTTCGATCTCGTTGAGGTAATGTGAGATGTAGATGATGGTCACGCCCTCGTCGCGAAGGCGCCGGATCAGACGAAAGAGTGTCTCAGCCTCGCGTTGAACGAGCGCTGCCGTAGGCTCGTCGAAAACCAGCACCTTTGGATGGCTCAGCAAGGCGCGCGTGATCTGGACGATCTGCCGTTCCGCAGTTGACAGCTCGCCGATCAACGCACTCTTGGGCAGGCGCACGCCGAAATGGCTGAGAAGAATTTCCTCTGCGCGCTGCTGCATTGCTCCGCGATCTAGAAACGGGGTGCGGGGAAGTCGTGTCTCACGACCGAGAAAGAGTGCTTCTCCGACCGTAAACGTTGGTACCAGAAGCCGGTCCTGATGAATGAAATGGATACCAAGCTCTTCGCATAAATGCGGCGTCAGGCGGTCATAGATGCGGTTTTCGACGGTTATGTGCCCTTCGTCGGGTATGTGCAGTCCGGCGAGGATCTTGATCAGCGTCGATTTGCCAGCACCGTTCTGGCCGACGAGGCCGTGCACTGTGCCACGCCGCACGGTGAGGGAAGCACCGACCAGTGCCTGCGCGCCCCCGAAGCGTTTGACAATGTGTTCGAAGCGAATGATGTCGTCGCCAAGCTCGACTGTTTCAGTTGCAGCGGGTGCGGTCATGTTGCTGGCTCTTTAGGAGAATGGTGGCGATGCGGCGTTGGCCGCATCGCCTGGACGTAATCAGCCGATGCCGAGCTTCTTGGTAATCTCGCCAACGTTTTCCTTGTTTGCGAGGAGGGCAGGCACATACGTCTCTCGCGGCAGCGTCTGGCCGGCCAGCAGCTTGGCGACGTTTCGAATCGCGATGCGGCCGATCTCAGCCGGCTGCTGGGCAGCGTCAGCGCCGGCCGGGGACTTAGGGTCGGCAACGAGCTGAAGAACCTCGGGGCTGCCGTCGACGCCATAGGTGCGGATCTCGTTGCGGCCGGCAGCAGCGATCGCCTGCGTGGCGCCGAGCTGTGGGATATCCCAGGCGGACCACACCGCCTTGATCGAGCCCTTTTCGGGATACTTGTTGAGGATCGCAGTGATTTGCGTAAACGCGTCCTGGACCGTATTCGGGATGACGTCGCGCAGCTCCGGTTGAAGGATCTTCACCTTCGGGAAATACTTGATGACATTGACAAGCTGGTCGTAGCGGATGGCGCAAGGTGTGACGCCATAGAAGCCGTTAAAGACGACGATGTTGCCTTCGCCGCCGATATCGGAGACCAGCTGCAAGGCGAGATCCTTGCCGATGCCCCAATTGTCAGAGGTTGTGTTGTTCAGCGAATTGGTTGAGCCGACGTCAACCGTCAGCACCGGGATGCCAGCGTCGCGGGCCTTCTTCAGCCATGGGTCGATGACGCTAAGGGTGCCGAGGATCTGCACGAGCGCGTCCGGCTTCTGAGCGACCAGCGTCTGTAACTGGGCGATCAGCTTGCCGTCGTTGCGTCCCGCGTCGACAGCAATCGGCTCACCGCCGAGCCGCTTCACCTCTTCGATCTGGGCGTTATAGACCTGCAGATCGAAATAGTGGTCGGTACCGGTAGCACTGATTGCGACCCGCTTGCCCTTCAGCGAAAGTTCGCCTTCCGCAGCGCTTGCCGATGTCGAAGCGAAGACGCCTGCCCCTGCAAATGTCGCGCCCGCGACGGCCGCAAGTTTCAAGATTTCGCGGCGGCCGAAGCCGGATTCCGTTTCGTTAGTCATGAAATAGCCCTCTCATTCAAAGTAATCCATAAAATATATGGAATTAAATCATTAAGGAGAAACGTCATTCCAAAAGGGCGGCCTCGCGGGAAAATTTCAAAGGGTGGCCACCTGTCCTCAGCGATCCACGTTGCGGCCAACGCCATAGGTGAGTGCCAGGGCACCGACCAGCACTGCGCCCTTGACGAAATCCTGCGTGTAGTAGGGCGCGTTGAGCATCGTCAGGCCGTTCAGGAGCACGCCGACGAAGACTGCCCCCACCACGGTTCCAAGCACGTTGGGGCGACGAAGATTGAGGACCGCGAAGCCGATCAGCGAGGCGGCAACGGCATCCATCAACAACGAACCACCGGAGGACACGTCGCCGCGTCCGACGCGGGCGGCGATTATTACTCCGCCGAGAGATGCAAGGGTGCCTGAAATGACATAGGCAAGCGTCTTCAGTCGAGCGGGAGATGCGCCTGCGAGCCGTGTCGCCACCTCGTTGCCACCGGTTGCATAAAGTAGGCGTCCAATGCGTGTGCGTTCGGTAAGAACAAAGAGGACCAGGGCGACAAGCACCATCAACAGCACAGAGACCGGAATTGTGTCGAAGACGCTGTAGCGGCCGATAAGTAGAAAGGTCGGATCATAACCACCTGTGGCCTTTGATCCATCAGGCAGGACAAGCCCGGCCGAGATGGAGCGACCCGCAGTCGGAATGAGCTGTAGGCCGGACAAGAGGAACATCATGGCAAGTGTGGCCAAAAGATCGGGCACGCGCAGTCTGACTATAAGGAATCCGTTGATGCACCCGATTGCCGCGCCGAGAGCCAGGACGATCGGGACAGTCGCAAAGGCGTCCAGTTGCCAGACGATCATGGCGTAGCTTGCCGCCATGACACTTGAAGCAGCAACTGCGCCGATCGAAAGATCGAAGCCGCCGACAGCCAGCGTTACCGTGACGCCGGCCCCGAGGATTGCGACGACGGATACCGCTTGCAGGATGCTCATCAGATTGCCGAGGTTGATAAAAGCCGGCTCGGCAAGGGCAAAACCGACAAGCATGAGGCCCAGAAGAATGAACACCGCGGCAGAGCGAAGGAGCGTACTCAGGCTTAATCTATCCTGATGATCGCCTACTAATGCTGCTTCATCCTTGGTCAAAGTGGTTTGCTCGGTCATCGTCATGCATAGGTTCCCTGAGTGGCCGGATTGGCGGTTGCGATCGGCCAGAGCGTATGGCGATCAATGTTCAGGATGCGGTCGGCTACCTCGTAGGCTTCCTCCGGATCGGAGGTTGCGATCAAAGTGGCACGGTCGGCGCGGGCGCGGATTGCTTCGATGATGTCGCGTCGTGCGCCGACATCGATACCCTGAAACGGCTCGTCGAGCAGAAGCAACCGCCCAGGCTCCGCCTCCCAACGGGCAATCACAGCCTTCTGCTGGTTGCCGCCGGAAAGGCTCCAGATCGAGGCCAGGGGATCCGACGCCTTGATTCCGAGACGGGAAATTGCCTTGTCTGTCTCGCGCAGCTCCCGGTCTCCAAAGAGGAAACCTCGGCGATACCATTTCGCCAGGTGTGGAAGGCTGATGGTGGCTGCCAGGGCATGTCCGGGCCATCCCTCCGGCATCAAGGACGAGCGGTGGCGGTCTTCCGCAGCCATTGCAACGCCAGCTGCGATCGCCTCGGCAGGGGATCGCGGTGCGTGCGGTTGTCCGTCGAGCACCATCTCTCCGCCAGCAAGCCTGCTCGCGCCGAAGATCGCAGAAAGCAGCCGGCTTTTGCCGACACCGAGTGCCCCGGTGATTGCGACAACCTCTCCCTCTTTTATCGTCAGGTCAAAGGGTAGGCTCGTCGGCACAAGCCGCGCGTTTCGCATCTCAAATACGAGACGACCGTCCTGGCCACCAGCGTTTGGACGTGCCACCTCGAGCCGGCGACCAATCATCGCTTCAATTGCGCTTGAAAAGTCGATCGGCCGACGGAAACTGCGGACGACCTGGCCACCGCGCATCACGATAGCCCGATCCGCGATGGCTTCCAGATCGGTCGTACGATGGGAAATGTAGAGGATCGCAAGTCCCTGTGAACGCAGCTTCAGAAGAATGTTGAACAGGCGTCGGCTCTCGTCGCCTGAAAGGCTGGCAGTCGGCTCGTCTAGGATGAGTAGCTCTGCCTTATCCGCGAGAGCTCTGGCAATCGCCACAAGCTGGCGGTCGGCTGCGGAAAGATCGCCGAAATCGCGATCAAGCGGCAGTGAAAATCCGGGAGCGTCGAGCATTATCCGCGCTTGGCGACGCAGGCTCCGACGAGAGACGAAAAACGGCGTCTTGCGCTCTGCAAGGCGATTAAGGAGGAGCACGTCTGCCACAGTGAGGCCGGCCGCGCCGACGATGTCCGTCGATTGATGCACTGTTGCGATGCCAGCGTGGGCCGCCTCTGATGGCGTCCTTGGCGCAAAGGGAACTCCGTTAAGGCTGATCACGCCGCTGTCGGGAGCTAGTACGCCTGAAAGGATTTTGACGAGCGTCGACTTCCCGGCGCCGTTTGCGCCCATCAGAGCGACAATTTCTCCCCTCTCGATGGAGAGATCGACCCCCGTCAGCGCGCGGGTCGCACCGAAGCTGCGTGTCAGGTGTCCAATATGAAGAAGTGGCATCGCGGCGTTTCCGATCGACTTTGTGCGGCTGATATTGACGTGGGGGCAGGCCGAATTTCCAGGCAAGCCTTTGCCGGGCAGGTCTTTCCAACGAAACAAACAATCTCTCGAGGCGCACAAAATCAGATGATTTAATCTACTAAAAACATAGAGTTTATATCTAATAATTCGAGCGTCGCGGGGATCTGCAATCCATCAGACGACGCTTTCGAATGTTGAGAGGAACGCGACGATGAAACTACTTGCACGGCTCGCCTTGAGCGCCGCCATCCCACTCTTCGTCCTGGACGCGGCCTTTGCCGGGGGCCTTGCCGGTGCACCCGCTCCCTTCGACAAGGGCGGCGTTAAGATAGCACTGATCAGCTATATTTCCGCCGGAGACTTTTTCCAGGCTTATCAGGCCGGCGCCGAGGCGCAGGCAAGATCGCTCGATATCGACCTGCGTGTCTTCCCGGGACGCCAGGACGCTGCTGAGCAACGCGAACAGGTGCTGCAAGCGATCAACCTCGGTGTCTCGGCCATTGTGATCGATCACGGCCTGCCGGAATCGCTCGCAGATGTCGCCCAGCAGGCGCTGGACAAGGGCATCAAAGTCGTGGCTTTCGACGTGAACCTCAACAACCCCAAGATCCCGCAGGTCGAACAGAGCGATCACGAGCTTGCACAACTGGGGCTCGACCAGGCTGTGAAGGACAACGGCAGGAATTTCAGCGCG
The DNA here is from genome assembly GCF_019511525.1 of Rhizobium cauense. Classification (GTDB taxonomy): domain Bacteria; phylum Pseudomonadota; class Alphaproteobacteria; order Rhizobiales; family Rhizobiaceae; genus Rhizobium; species Rhizobium cauense. The sequence goes on from NZ_JAEUAT010000004.1 coordinate 181,698, forward strand.
GGCTATGCCTATGTCGCTGGCTTTGCGCCACTCGATCGTCGCAACGAGGTCTGGGACAAGTTCCGATCGGAAAATTCAGGCGTTTTGGAGAAGGCGCGTTTCGGTGTCGTCAATGACACGACTGCAACCTCGACAGCCGATCAGGCAAAGGCGGCCCTGTCGGCCAACCCTGACATCAGCGTGGTCTTTGCGCCCTACGACGAATTTGCTCGCGGCGTGAAGCTCGCTGCGAACGATCTCGGCATAGCAAACAAGCTGAAAATCTATTCTGCTGATGTTTCGACGGCAGACATTCAGGAGATCACGGAAGAGGGTAGCCCCTGGGTGGCAACCGTCGCAACCAATCCGGCAGTTGTCGGCGCCGTGTCCGTTCGCGCGGCCGCGCTCCAGGTTGCGGGCGAGAACGTCCCGCACCAGATCGTCGTCAAACCGGCTCTGCTGACCCAGGAGAGCCTTCGGGCGGCAGGGGTCAAGACCATTGAGGACCTCGCTCAGAAGGTTCCGGCCTTCAGCGCGAGCGACGCAGCAACCGCAAGCTGGATTCCGGACAAGCTTTTCTAAGCGCCCAATTTCGATCCGTCGGCGGGGCAACATGCGCCCGCCGGTGCCGTTTCATGAACCGGAGTCTGCCCCATGAGTCAGTCTAACGTCCTCTTTGCAACCAATCGTAATACTAGCCGGGAGGATTTGTTCTCCCGTGCAGAGGCCATTTCGGCCGACCTTTCAAGGCGTGCCGCTGAACTTGACCGGGAGGGACGCCCGCCGCTTGCCGAGATCGTCAAGCTCAAGAATTCCGGCCTTTTGAATGCCCTGCATGCGCCCGAGACGGGTGGCGGCGGATTGGACTGGGTAGACGGGCTGAAGCTTACGCGCATTCTCGCACGTGGCGAAAGCTCCATCGGTCAGCTTCTCGGCTACCACTATGTCAACAGCCAGTATGTCTACTGGGCGTTCGACGAGGCGCGAGCCCGCGTCCTTGGGAACGAAACAGTTGCCAGGAACCTCTATTGGGGGGCTGCGGTCAATCCACGCGATCCCGGTCTCGTCCTGACCCGTCGCGGCGGGGGCTACGTGCTGAACGGAAGCAAGTCGTTCTCCACGGCGGCGCACGTGTCAGATTACATCAACGCGAACGCAAGCCTCGACGGCGAGGTTGTCGGTTTTGCGGTTCCTACAAGTCGCCCAGGCTATACCGCCAATGACGACTGGGATAATTTCGGCCAGCGCCTGTCTGACAGCGGCAGTGTCGAGTTTCATGACTTCCCGGTCTATGAAGAGGATTTTGTCGATGCGCCGCATGCTGCACCACCCGTGCTTGCCACCTTCAACACGCCCCTGATTCAGCTGGTCTTCGTCAATTTCTATCTCGGTACGGCAGAGGGTGCGCTGCAGGCGGCGATCGACTACGTCAGATCCACGACCCGACCCTGGGTTACATCCGGCGTCGAGCGCGCTGCAGACGACCCGTATATCCTCGAACGCATTGGCGAATTCACCGCGGCCCTGAAAGCCTCTGTCGCACTGGCCGACAGTGCAGCAGCGGCCGTCCAGGCCAGTCTCGCCAGAGGGCATCATGTAAGCGAACGGGAGCGCGGGGAGGCGGCAGCAGAGGCCTATGCCGCCAAGGTCCATGCGACACATGTGTCCCTCGACATCACGTCACGCGTCTTCGAACTGACAGGGGCTCGCTCCACCGCTGAGCGGCATCGGTTCGATCGATTCTGGCGCAATGTTCGCACCCATACGCTTCACGACCCAGTTTTCTACAAAGCCAAGGAAGTTGGGGAGTTCGTTCTAAACGACAGGGTTCCGGAAGTGAGCCTCTACAGTTGAACAGCCTTTGTCGCGGCTCGGTCCGCCCAACGTGACAGTCGGACACCTTCCTTGGCGCTAGGGTCTTTCCGAAACAGAGGGTCCGGGAAATTTCTCCTTTCCGGGCCTAGAGGCCAGGACTCTCAGGCGCAGGCTAGATCATAGTACACAACGCGGCACGCTACCGCACCATCGTCTGCCTTCGTCCAGCGCTGCAGGAACGGACGTCCCACGGCAACCGCGGATTTGATCGATTTCCTTCTCCGCGCGTTGCGCCAGAGACACCATCATCCCACCAGCCCTCAGGTGTCGACAAATACCAGAACCCGACAATCGCGTTCGCTGTAGTCCGCGAAGGTTCGATGGCAAGCCAGGGGCTGGGTAACGCACCTAAAACGATTAAAAAAACTTTAATCGATTTTAATTTTGGCTTTCAAAATTTCGTGTTGCGGCGCGAAATAAAACTGGTTTCATTCAGTCCCGTCGCATTGTGGAGATACGGAACGGCCGTCAAATTTCCTTCTAACATCGCGGTTTAAGCCTGCTCGGTTTCCAAGGCCCGCCTCCGCATTGCCCCGCTGGTCGAAACGACCTCAGCTAACCGCCTTGTCCGCTGATTGACGCTCTTACGCCGACTGATCGCCCATCTCATTCTTAAAGGATTCAGACTGATGACCTTATTCGAAGCATACCTCGATGGCCACAGGAACAGATTGCTGAGCGATGAACTGATCGTCGTATTGCGCAATATTACTCAGGCTACGAGGCAGATATCGGACAGCTTGAGAAGCTCATCATTGTCTGGACTGACGGGAACAACCGATGCCATCAACATCCAAGGAGAAATCCAGAAGCCGCTGGACGTTCTCTCCAACGAGGTAATGTTGGACGCGTGCCGAAAGTCACCAGCGGTGAGTTTTGCCGTTTCGGAAGATCCGGTCATCTTCGGCTCCAGCCAGGAAGTGGCTAAAATTCGTAACGCCTACAATGTGGAGCCTGCGTTGCGGGCCGTGTAAGTAAACATTCGACGCGTGCGACCCCTGTGGTGGGACGCGGCCGTTCGCGAAATTGGGCGCTTCATACGGGGGACGACGTAGGCGGGAAACTCACATTCGCTGGACCAGACGGTTATTCATTCCCGCGCGGCGAATGATATGCGAAATGGAGCGTGTTCGATTCTTATCAAATATATCGCGCAGGTGACCCGGTCGAATAGATTGAGGGTCCGGCGTTATGATGCGGCTCGCGTCAGCATTTCTTCAGCTGCCTTCAAATCCGCGGTGGTCTCGCCTTCGTCAAACTCATTGACGATTGGCTGAAGGATGGCCGCGGCTTCTTTCTTTTTGCCGCAGTCCGCTTCAAGAGCAGCGAGATCGCACGAGGCGCGTAATTCCCATCCTCGTGCACCCATCTTCCGACTTGCGTCGATGGCGGCCGCAATGTTCCTTCGTGCCTCATCCGAAGGTGAAATCGAGCGCAAGAGGTTCCCCTTCATGCGAAGGAGTTCCGGTTTGTAGCAAAGGTCACCGTTGGCTTCGACCGATTGGATGGCATTCTCGATCCGCTCCAAGCCTTCGTCGACTTTGCCCAACACCGCCAAGCCCTTTATCAGCGAGAGCTCGAGCATGGTGGTGAAGACTTCATAGTTCGACCCATGCAGCCTCTCGATGCATCGACGAATGATATCGACGCCTTCGCTGGGGTCGCCCCGGCGGATGGCGACTTCTCCTTCGAAGCCTTTCGCAACCGATACGTAGGGCGACAAGGAGTGCAGCCCCGCGCGGGATACCAGCCAGTCAATGTGCGCTTCCGCTCCGTCTAGGTCGCCGCGCCAAAGGAAAACAGTGATGCCACCGAGGAGTGCGATGCAAAGCGTTAGCGAATGATCCGCTTCAGCTGCCTCCTTGATCGTCTGCCGCGCCCGGGAATCCGCTCGGTCTGGAAAGCCCTGCAGCCAAAGGTTCCTTGCCAGTATTCCGCCTGCTAGCCCGCGCCCATGGAAGCCGACATAACTGCCCGATACGCGGCTCGGCAGCGGATCGCTCAATAACGCGGCCTCCAGTTCCAGCCTGGCGTGGCCGAGTTCGCCGCAGAAGTGCAATGAGTTGCCGAGAAAGAAGTGTCCAAGCGACATCGCGGATGGCTCTTTGGTTTTCTCAGCAACAGAAGAACACCGAAACCCACATTGGAGCGCCGATTTGAAATCTCCCGTTCGGAGATGAAACATGTTCAATGGGCCGAGAACCCTTAGCTGATCGACCGCGTCACCTCGTTGTTCTGCTATCTCGAGGCTTCTGGTGAGCGCGGGGAGCGTGTCACGGCCGCCCTCAAGATACATGCGGGAAATTCCGCGACCAGCCTGAAGATGCATCTCCTCACGGCTTCCCTGCCGATGATCACCCATTGCAGAAAGAGCGCGCTCGGACCAGCGCTGGCATTCGGGAAAGAGCGACATCGCCTGAAATACAGGAACCGCCGCAGCGGCAAGACTGATGCCGATGTCGGCGTTGCCGTTGTCGCCAAACGCCCATTCCAGGGCCGCACGGACGTTGTTAATGCCAAGGAAATAGGGCAGTCGCTCCGGTCCGCTGGACAACGCTGGCCAATCCGGGCCGAACTGCTCCAACCATCGCCGGTAATAGGATGCATGGCTTTCCGCCAGTCCCACGCAATCTTCTTCAGTTTGCCCATGAAGCGCGTAGGCGCGCGTGGTATCGAGCAATCGATAGCGCATCATCGCGCCAAACGAGTTCGCGCTCAAAAGGGACTTGGCAACGAGACTATCGATGGCCCCGAAGAGTGAAGGTCGATCGAGGGAAGGAGTCGCAATCACTTCCCAGGCGGCGTCAAGCGTGAAATCGCCAACAAAGATCGCCAGTCTCCGAAGTACTGTGCGATCCGGTTCAGACAGCAGCCCGAAGCTCCAATCGAGCGTTGCCTGAAGAGTCTTGTGACGAGGCGGCGCATTACGCGATCCCACCCAGGCGAGGGCAAGATGCTGATCAAGTAGGGCTGCCGTCTGGGTGAGGCCGTAGGCCTCGACCCGCCTCGCGGCCAGTTCCAGCGCAAGGGCCATGCCGTCGAGCTTCCGGCAAATCGTCGCGATGATATGCGCGTCCTGGTCAGTTATGGCAAAGGTCGCGCCGCTTGCAGCAATCCGTTCGACGAACAATTGGGAAGCCGGATAGGATAGGATGGCTTCGGCAGTGATTTCCGGATCGTCAGGAGCGCAGGCCAAGGTGTCGAGCTTGTAGATGCTTTCGCCTTCAATCCTGAGAGCTTCGCGGCTCGTGACCAGGATGCGCACCTGCGGTGCGACATCGATTATGCTTGCCGCAAGGTCTGCCACGGTTTCGACCACGTGCTCGCAGGTGTCGAACACAAGAAGGATACGCTTGTCACGGAGATAGGCGAGCAAGCTGGGTCGCACGTCATCGGAGCCGACCGGTATTCCGAGCATGGACGCGAGGGCAGGCGAAACGAGTGATGGATCGCTCAGCGTTCCGAAATCAGCAAGTACCGCCGCTCCATCGAACGTCGACGCCACATGGTTTGCCAATGCAATTGCGACGGTGGTCTTGCCAACGCCCCCACTCCCCACAATGGAAACGACAGGAAACCTCGACAGCCTCTCCGAGAGATCAATGATGTCACGCTGGCGCCCGACCATGCGTTCCAATCGATTGGGAAGATTGGCATGCCTGAATTTTATTCCGCCATCAGTGAGAAGCAGGGCAGGGGTCGAGTTTGTTTTGATCGGCGCGACGAAGCAGTAGCCCCGGCCGGGAATAGTAGTGATATATCGAGCACCATCCTGCCCATCGCCGAGGGCCTTGCGCAGACCGGTCATGTGAAAGCGCAGGTTACCCTCTTCAACGACAACGTCCGGCCAAATCCGGGCCATCAGGTCGCTTTTGCCCAAAAGCGTGTTCGGAGTGGATACAAGTGCGATCAGAAGGTCCAGAGCGCGTGCTCCAAGCTCGACAGGAACACCATCCTTTTCAAGAAGCCGCTGACCGATGTTCAAACAAAAGGGGCCGAAGGACAGCTCCCCTGCTGCATCGCCACCAGCCCGCGTCATGGCATTCCCCCTGAGCACCTCCGCCGGGTTCGTTATACCCCAACGGCTTCCTCGGAGCCAACATTCGGTTTGCGTACCTTCAGTGCTCAGACGAGATTATAAAACGCTTGGATGTTCCCGCGAGTTGCTCTGCAGTATGGGCACTCAAGGCGAGCCGCTTCGATCAAAATAAATGCAGTCTCGCGATCCAGCCCCGGCAGGCAGATATCCAGACAGACGCCAACGACGTATCCGTGGTCGTCCGAGGATAAATGGACGTTGGCGTATATCCTGACATCGGCCTGGAGCTTGATCTGCCTGAGGTCGGCGACATGCTTCAGCGAACTTGCGAAACTTGCCGACCACGCGATCGCTACAAGCTGTTCCGGGTTGGCGCCCGGCCGATTGCAGGCAGGATTTGAAAGCCTGATATCGAGAACACCGTCCGAGCTGCGGGCGAAGCCATTCTCACGGCTGCCAATCGTCTCTGTCTTGGCAGTATGCACATGTCGCATGATCGTACCCCGGTAAGGAGGGAGGCGCGCGCAGTGCGCGCGCCTGGTGGTGGTCAACCAGACTTCCGTAAGCTGCGGAATCCGGCCCGCACTTCATCAACAAAAAGCTTGGGCTGCTCCCAGGCCGCGAAATGGCCGCCCTTTTCCACCTTGTTGTAGTGGATGAGGTTGGGGTAAGCGGCTTCGGCCCACTTGCGCGGCGTCTCGTAAAGCTCATCCGGGAACACGCTTACTGCGACAGGAACCTTGACGCCCTTGGGCGCAAAGAATGCGAGCTTGTTTTCCCAATAGAGACGAGCCGCTGACACGCCTGTATTGGTCAGCCAGAACAGCGTGACATTGTCGAGAACATCGTCGGGGCTCAGGCCTTCCTCCTGGCCGTCGAAGGCACGGGCGATGAGTTCAAGGCTCCGCGCATCGTGGTCGAGCATGTATGTCGCAAGAGCAATCGGAGAGTCGGCCAATCCGGTCAGCGTCTGCGGCCGTGTTCCCATCAGGAAGGCGTAGTAGACGTGCTTGTAGAAGAAGACCTGGTCGTAGGAACGCCGCTCCTCGTCCGACAAGCCTTCCGGAGCAGGCGCGCCCGCAAACGATGCGTTATTGATGTTCTCCGGAATGGCCCCTGGCATGTTCGTATGAATGCCCAGCAGTTCCGGCGGAGCCTGAACGCCGATCATGTCGGTGACAAGGGCTCCCCAGTCGCCACCCTGGGCGACGAAGTGCTCGTATCCAAGACGCCGCATCAGGGCAATCCAGGCGGTTGCAATCCTCTCTGGCCCCCAGCCCGAGGCCTCAGGCTTCCCGGAGAAACCATATCCGGGCATGGATGGGATGACCACGTGGAATGCGTCGGAGGCTTTGCCTCCATACGCAGTCGGATCGGTCAGCGGGCCGATAATCTTCAATTGCTCGATGATCGATCCCGGCCAGCCATGCGTTACGATAAGCGGCAACGCGTTTTCATGCTTCGAGCGAACATGGATGAAGTGGATATCGAGGCCGTCGATCTCCGTGATGAAGTTCGGTACGGCATTGATCCGGGCTTCGACATTGCGCCAGTCATACGCGGTTTGCCAGTGGCGTAATACCTGCTTGATGGTCTTCAGCGGCACCCCTTGCGAGAAATCGCTCACCGTTTCTTTCTCCGGCAAGCGGGTATGGGCGAGCCGATAGCGTAGGTCATCAAGATCAGCTTCTGGAACGTTGACCCGGAAAGGGCGGATCGCTTCGGGATCGCTCGACGCATCTAAGCGTCCGGGCAATAGGCTTGCGATGCCGAGGGCGGTAATGCCGGTTGCCGCGGCACCTAGAAGTCGGCGTCGGTCCAGGTCGATAACTTCGGTTCTGGTGGTGGTCATGGTCTCTCTCCTCGAGAATTGGCGATTGAGAGTCTGCACCGTTGTGCTGCCCAAATACCTACGCCGAGGAGGCCCGACGCTCACGTTAGGCGTTGTTAATCCTTGTTTGTTGGAGGGCCGCGGCAATCAACGTCTAACAACGCCTAACGTGCGATTTCAGTCGTCCGGCAGTACCTCTGTTGGCAGCACAACGGTGCAGACATTCAACCAACACAGAGGAGTTTCGCCATGACACACAAGGTTCTTTTTACGGGTAAGACCCACAACACAAACGGCCGCGATGGCGGCGCACGCAGCAGCGATGGCCATCTGGACATCAAGATGAAGCAGCCACATCCGGCAGCAGAAAATCTATTCGGGGCTGCCTGGTCGGCCTGCTACATGGGCGCTATCGAGTACGCGGCGTCGCAGAAGCACATCAAGCTTCCGTCAGGAATCGCGGTGGACGCCGAGATCGACTTGAATCTGGAGGATGGATCGTACTTCCTCAGTGCTCGCCTCAATGTCAGCGTTCCCGGCATCGACCCCGCAGTAGCAACCGAGCTCTTGGATGACGCCCACAAAATCTGCCCGTACTCAAAGGCAACGCATGGCAACGTCGATGTTGTGACAACTCTCATCTAAACAGAAACCCGCCTGGCCTGCCTCCATTGGCCGGCCAGGCGGCCAAACTTTGAGGTTAGGACGCTTCAATGGACAAGCCATTCGGACAACTCGAAGCCAGTAGTGACTTTGCCGTACTACTGGACACGAGAACGTACACCCCGTTGCCCGACGACTGGTTGATTGGAATTACCGACGTCGTCGATTCAACCACCGCTATTGCGCGAGGACACTACAAGGATGTCAATTACGTGGGCGCTTCGGCCATAGCGGCGCTGGGCAATGCTCTCGGCAATTTCGACTTTCCATTCGTGTTTCGCGGCGATGGTGCCGCGTTTGCGCTCGACCCCGGTGTAAAGGAGACTGCGATCAGCGTTCTGCGGCGAGTCGCCGGCTATGCTCGCGATCAGTTGAAACTCAATCTCAGAATCGGGCTTGTGGCCGTGAAAGACATACGTGCGGCCGGAAGGGACGTGAAGGTCGCGCATTTCGCCGCATCGGAAGCAGCCACGTATGCCATGTTTGCTGGCGGCGGGTTGAACTGGGCTGACCGGGAAATAAAGGCTGGAAATTATGCCCTACTGCCATGCGCGGAATACGCAACGCCTGACCTGAGAGGATTGACTTGCGAGTGGGCACCTATCCCAACTCAGCGCGGCGATATCCTTTCCCTTCTTGTGGAGCCAAAGGACACAAGGTCGGAGGCCTTCACGCTCCTCGCAAGGCGATTGCTTGCCGCGCTTGGTGCAGAGGACGGATCATCGCGCCCGGTTCCCGACGATGTTGTGATCAGCAAGGACGCCGAGGATTATCTCGGCGGCAAGGGATGGGCAGACGTCGTTTTGAATTCGGACTACAGGAGGTATGACGATGTCCTTCGCCTCACCCTGGACTGTACGCCTGAGCAGATCGAGAGAGTCGAAGCGCTTCTAACTTCGGCAAAAGAACGGGGCGAGGTCTATTTCGGGCTGCATCGCCAGTCGCACGCGCTGATGACCTGCCTCGTGCCAATCGGCGCTCGAGGGTCACATTTGCACTTTCTGGACGGAATGGGCGGTGGCTATACGGCCGCGGCCTCACGGCTCGAGGCACAAAAGAACCCATCAGCCACGCTGAACTAAACACTAGGTTCAGCCTCAAACTTTAGGAAAGCGTCCTTCCTCAATCGGCCGAGACGAGAAGTTCAATCCGTCTCGATGTTTCGGCCGATGCCGAATTATAGACAAGCATGCCAAGGTCTGGACGCCCTTCGATCGCAAAGGAGGAGAATTCAAGTTCAAGGAGCCCCTGTGTCCGATGATGGAGTCGCTTGAACCCGTCCGCCCTCCCGGCGACATTGTTGTCGCGCCACAACGTCTCGAACTCCGGGCTCAGTCTAGACAACTCGTCGACCAGTCGCGTGATCTCCGTCCCGGCACCTGCCCGCATGGCATCGGCGCGGAATGCGCCCACGACGTAGCGCGCAACGCTGAGCCAGTCTTCTTGCGCGGCCTTGATGCCGGAATTGGTGAACATCAGGCGCAGAATGTTGCGCTGCTCGCGTGGCAGTGAGCCGTAGTCGGTGAGGACTTTCGTGGCCGCGTTGTTCCACGCGATGACGTCCCAGGTCGATGTCTTGATGATCGCCGGGCTCATGGGCATCGAATCCAACACTCGCTGAAGTCGCGGGGTGACCTCGTCCGAACGCGTATAGTGCGCCTCCGGGGGACGTCCAAGGCCAAGAACGAAGAGATGCTCACGCTCTGGCTCCGTCAGCATCAAGCCTCTGGCGATACGGTTGAGAACATCGGCCGATGGCGCGCCGCCCCGTCCCTGCTCGAGCCACGTATACCAAGTGGGCGAGATGTTTGCCCGTTGGGCCACTTCTTCTCGACGAAGACCTGGCGTGCGCCTGCGACTGCCCGCGAAGCCGAACGCAGACGGGTCTAGCCGCATACGCCTGTCCCTAAGGAAAGTCCCGAGCGCGTTTTCCATTTCCGTCATGACGATCCTGTTGAAGATTATACTATGATAAAGTCACTACTTTAACAGGACAGAAGTTATGCCAGATTGGGATCCAGAACAATCTCGGAGACCTCCCATGCGCGTATTTTTGACAGGTGCGACCGGCTTCATCGGCTCGCACATCGTTCCAGAACTGCTGGCAGCAGGGCACCAGGTACTCGGATTGACACGGTCAGACACCGGATTGCGATCCCTGGCGGCGGCGGGCGCCGAACCCCATCGCGGCACCCTTGAAGACCTTGGCAGCTTACGTGCCGGCGCAGAAAAGGCTGACGCCGTGATCCACACCGCGTTCGACCATAACTTTTCGAACATGGTAGAGAACTGTGAGAAAGACCGGCGAGTGATCGCTGCGCTAGGGTCTGTCCTGCAGGGATCAGACCGGCCGCTTCTGATCACCTCCGGTGTCGCGCTTGGAGATGCTGGAGACGGCAGGCCCGCCAACGAAGCGGTGTTCAACGCCCTGCATCCGATCCCGCGGATCGCCTCGGAGCAGGCCGCCAACGCCCTGCTCGAGGTCGGAGTTGATGTGCGTGTCGTACGGCTTCCGCAGGTGCACGACACAACAAAGCAGGGCCTTGTCACCCCCTTTATCGAGCACTCCCGTGGAAAGGGGTCGGTTGCCTATATCGGCCAAGGTAACAACCAGTGGTCGGCTGGACACGTGCTCGACGTAGCTAAGCTTTATGTTCTCGCTCTCGATCGCGGCCGAAAAGGCGCACGCTACCATGCCGTCGCTGAGGAAGGGGTTGCCATGAGAGATATTGCCGAAGCTGTGGCCGCTGGTTTGGGCCTGCCGACGGTGTCTCTATCCACCGAGGACGCGCCAGCGTATTTCGGATGGATGTCGATCTTTGCCGGCCTTGGCATGCAAGCTTCCAGCGACTGGACTCGGGAGCAGCTCGACTGGAATCCTACGGGCCCGGGGCTGATCGAGGACCTTCAAGCTATGCACTACTCGAAGTCAGCCGCAGCTGAATAGCTGATCGCGACCAGCGCCGATCCGACGGCGCCGACCGACATCATCGGTGTTCACTTTCCCAGTGTCCGTTTATCCACTCTAGTCAGGCAATCCTGCCCTTTTCAGTGCAGGGGAGAACCCGTCTATCAGCACCCTCTATCCAGTCCGCCGTGCTGTCAGTAGCGCCCAGGTTCGACGGAGCGTCTGCAGGCGTGTGGATACACGTTCCTGCGCAGGGGGAGGGGAAATGGCATTTCGGAAATCGGCCAAGGCTTGCGCCTCTAGCAACGTCTTCTCAGGCGATCCCGCCAGGTCGGAAATTTGTTTCCCGGTATGGTGGTCGGTGACCACCCACTTTCCATTTTCGAGTGGTTCTATCTGGTAACGCTGCATTCTAACGCCATAAATTGGAAAGGGCCATCTCACCCTACAATGCCTTCAATCTCAATATCGAGTGAGGAAGTTTGCGCCTATACTTTGGTGGGATGGTAAATCTGTTCCGTGAAAATCGTTTAATGGTCTTGACGGTAATTGCCTGAACGAGTTTCAGCGTGCGCCCTTGCCAGGGCGGATATAACAACGCTCGACACGCGGTGACACTGCAAAAGATGCTCTACGGCATACTACAAGCCGTCGCCGGCCCGATCCTGCGAATTGACGAGATGGAAGCGGTAGTCGGGTTCGCAACTTCCAGGACCAGTACCGCTCGGGAATGGCCTTCAACATGAAACGCGTCGATACACCGAGGACACCGTCTAGACGTGATCGAGGAGCGGAGGCGTCGAGATTGTCTGCCGCACCCACCTCAGCGGATAGCTGTGATTTCCAAGGGCATGGCATGAAGCGATCGACAAGGGGCAAGCTGACAAACTTGAGGAAGTCGAGGACTAGTGCTTCCGATTGCGGGCCGCAATCTCCATGCAATGGCTTACCGACACGCAGCCGACGCTCTCGCACTGTGCCAAGGGAGTTCAATCAAAGACACAGGATACGGATTGTCGCCTTCCATCGGCGTCAACGTCAATGGTCAGCGTCCACCCGGCCTTGGTCGGGAAAACACTATTGCCCATGTCCGCTACCTTGCCGCAGTCCGGAAGTTCTGTTTCCCCGTAGACCCGGCGCTTTATCGAAATCAGCTTCTTGTCGGCGTCAACCACGCAAATGCTGTCTGCACCAACCTGAAGATCCCGGCAGAACTTTTCCGCCGCTTCCTGTTCAGTGGCGCTAACCTCAGCCGATGAAGTGCAGGTGAGCAGAAGAACCGAAAGTAAAGCTATTCGCTTGGACATTGGGTGGCTCTCGTCGATGGTACCTCAATCATGATCTAGGGCCTAAGCGAGGCGAAGTCGATGGATCAGGTTCTCCAGCATTTGGCCGCAGATTGCCGCAAGTCGTTCGGGGGAGGCTATGGGAACACCTGCGCGAGTTCGATGGATCATCCGCACTTCGCCATGGATGAGAAAATGGTAAGGTCCCGTAGGGTTCGTGTTAGTTCCACGCGGTCGGCCGGGCGGATTATGTCAGAAGGGGTCCGGTGGGACTCGAACCCGCAACCAAGCGGTTATGAGGCGCGGGAACGGTCTGGGCCGAAATTGCCCATGGTCACCATACTGCTCGAACCCGCTGAAGTCGTTGCGTTCGACGGCGTCCGGCGCTTTTCTCGTCGGACGCCGGAAATCCCTCCGGCCGCCACTTCGTTGACCAACCGTTGACCCGACCAGGAGTGCCGCCATGACCAGAGCACGCGCATTGGACACGCAGCGGATCGAGAAGTTCCGCCTCAAGAGGAACGAAAAGCGCCGCGAGGAGTCCGACGGAAAGACCCCGAACCTGTTCCTCCGGATCGGGCGGCGGGACAAGGTGTTCGAGCTGATCGTCCGGTGTCCCGGCGAGCGCGACCCGACCCGCCTCAAGATCGGCACCTTTCCGAAAACGACACTGGACCGCGCAAGCGAGGTCGCGGCCGAATGGAACGCGATGATCGAACGCGGGCTGGACCCGAGAGAGGAGGGCAAGCGGCGCGAGCGGGAGGCGCTCGTGGACGCGCGGAGGACCTTCCGGTCGGCGATGAAGGACCACATCGCCTGGCTACCCAACCGCACACGCAACTGCCATGCCGCGGCGGACGCCAACTGCCTTCGCGCGGAATTCCTCAATCCGAAGCGCAACGACTGGATTGACAAGGCCCTCGCGGACGTCACCAAGGCGGACGTGGGCACGCTGATCGACAAGATACGCGACAGGGGCGTTCCCGGCCGGGCGTTTGAGGCGCTCGGCCTCATAAAGCAGTTCTTCGTCTGGGTGAACGCTGCGTCCAGGTACCAAGCCTACGGCCTGCCGGGCAACGTGACGGGCAACCCCGTCGCCGACGTCACGCCCGAGTCGATGCAGTTTGTGCGGGTGGTTCGCGAGAGGACGCTCGACGTGGTGGAACTGCGCGCGTACTGGCGGGCGTCGGTGGCGATGGATTACCCGGACGGGCCGATGTACAGGCTGGTGCTGCTGACGGGCGGGCGACGCAGGGACGAGTGCGAGGGCATCCGGTGGTCGGAAATCGACATCGGGAAAAAACTCTGGACCATTCCGAAGGACCGGGTGAAGCACGGGAACGAGCTCGGCGATCTGTATGTCGCCCTTACCGACGAGGCGGCCGCGCTGCTGGAGGAACTGCGCCGGGGACAGCCGAAGGGCTGGGGAGACTGCGTTTTCAGCGTGACGAACGGCCAGACGCCGTACACCGCGTACGACATGGACGACTTCCGCGCGCGGGTGGAGGAGGAGTTCCGCAAACTCATGCCCGGATCGGCGATGGACCGCTTTTGGTTGCACGACCTGCGGCGGGTGGTCCGCACGGCGCTATCGAAGCTGGGCGTTCCCAAGGAGATCGCGGAGTATGTCATCGGGCACCGGAAGAAGAAGGACTACAACCAGGACCTATTCATCGCGCCGTGCCGGAAGGCGATGCGGCAATTCACCGACAGGCTGCTTCGGGTGCTCGACGGCTCCGCCGCCGGCTTCCGGGCGGACGATCCGGACAGTGACGAATAGGCGAGCGCGACGGGAGGCCGACATGGCGAGCCGCAGGGATGGCAGGGTGATATCAAGGGAAGAGCTTCACGAACTGGCCTGGTCGGTTTCGGCCAAGAGGGCGGGACTACTGCTGGGGGTTTCGGGCAAAATCTTCGCCCGGATCTGCAGTGCCCTGGAAATCCCCCGGCCGCCGCTCGGCCATTGGGGCAAGAGGGAGCCGCGGCCACCGCCGCCGGCGCTGCCGCCCCCGTCAGCCGGAGTGAAGGATGGCTGGAAGCCAGGCGACCCGACGGAGCACGGGAACCATTCGCGCTGGGTTCCGCAGCCGCAGGGACCTCTGACCTTCGCGGATTTCCAGGACAGCAGACGGCTTCACGAGCTCGTCAAACCCGCCGCGAAGGCGTTGCGGCGTGCCGAACCCGGCCCCGACGGATACTATCTCAAGCCGGGCATAAGAAGGGGGCTGGTCGACATGGCCTGCTCGAAGGACGGCCTCGAGAAGTGTCTGCGGTTCACAAGCGACCTGTTCAAGCGGCTCGAATCGCCGGAGAACGGTCACTGGGTGGCGATCGCGCCCGCGACCAGGGGGTTCGTCCGGACAAGGATCGACACCGCCGAAGTCGGGGCCGGACGGCGCAAGGGCGTTTTCCCCCCCTGGTCGCCGCTCCGCCCGACCTTCGTGTCCGTGTTCGGCGTGCCGATCGGGCTTGCGGTCGTGGAGACGAGCAGGCCGACGCGGATGCGGTACGTCGGCGGCGGCCGCTATGTCGCCGACAGCGGCCGGGCGGAAGACCACGTCCCGCCGACCTGGGTCGAGACCCGGAACGTTCCCACGGGCCTGCTGAAGCTGGTGGCCTACAGTCCGTACTACGACGTTCCGTGGCAGCGGCAGTGGATGGAAACGCCGGGCAAGCTTTTTTCGTTGTCGCTCGACGCGATCGTCAGGGGATTGGTGGCGGGGGCCCACGAGCTCTTCCTGGAGCTCGAGAAGGCGGGCATTCGCTCCGGGTAGACGCCGCCCAGGCGGCGTCAACCGCGGTCGGCGAGCCACTTCAGGACCTCCGACACCCGGAAGCCCTTGCGGCCGAGGGGATTGTCCGTCAGCGGGACTTTTTCGGGAAACAACTTGTCCTCCACCAGTCGGTCGATCGTACCCCTCGACAGCGAGGTGATTTCGCAGGTCTCCCTCATGCTGTAGAAGCCGCGCGGATCCCTCGCTATCAACTTTCTCCTGTCCGGCACCCGCCGCCGCGTTCGTTTCCTGCCTGGCATCGGATATTCCTTCCGCAGTTGGCACCTACCGTTCGGGCCGACGTCCCGCATGGCGGCTGGCGCATGCGGGCCCTGAGCGCGGGCTACGGCGAACCTTCACAATGCTGCTCCGCAATGGCGCGCAGCAGTGCCTTCGTCGAGCCTCCGGTCCACAGCACGCCCCCCCACTTCCCCAGCCGCATCAAGGGACCGAGGGCCGAAATCCAGCCGATTGGACGACGTCGCGGCCGTCTTGAATGCGGGCGCGGCCGCCCTGCATCGCCGTTCCCGCCGTCGTCTCCACCCGCCTCCGCCGGGTTCCGGCGGACCGGGCTTCTAGCTTTCCAAACAGCAAGGGGTGGATCACGTCCTCCGGCCACACCGTGCGGCCGGTCGCAAATCTCCATCCCTCGGAAAACAAGCGCCGCTGCCTCAGGCCAAAGATCGTCTGCCTGGAAAGCGCCGTGAGGGCGCAGACCTCACGTTGCGGATGGACGCTGCGCGGCGGGCGCTTGGCCATGGCTGTTCACCTTCCTCGTCCGGCGATACCGACAAAGGAAAGCACGATGCGCAAACCGGGTCAAAATCAGCTCCAATTGTACTGGTTTCGTTTCCAGACGGTCGGAATCCGTGTGAAAAGGTGGTCGCCGCGGTTTACCCAGAGCGATTGCGGCGGGGATACTTCATCAGAAGCCCGGCGCACCCCGAGGCCAACGAACCGATGGCAAGCCAGAACACTCAGAAATTCCACTCCGCGGCCCACGTAGAAATCGCGGAGGCAATCGTGGCTCTTCTTGGTAAAGGACCCGCCGTTCTCGAGGTTTCCCACCTGGCGCGACGTCAGGCCCGCGCCATCGGCCGCCTCCCGCCGTTCAAGTCCCAAAAGCGCCCTGGCGGCTGAGAAGTTCCTCTCTTTGGGTAGCGGTAAGCGGCGCAACACCGCCGCCTGGTAATGCCAGTACGCGCCCGAGCCGTGCACCACGTTTTGTGCCCAGTCGGTCCGTCCCAGAAATTTTATGCCACGCCCTTGGTAGAATTCCCGCAGCGCGGCGATGGTCTTCAACGTGGTATCCACCGATCCCGTCTCGCAAGCGGCCAGCGATGCACGGGAGATACGGATGGCCCCCGCCGCTTGTGTTTGCGTGAGTCCCATGAGCGCCCGGGCGGCTCGCAATGCGCCGGGCGGGATCGTAGCTGCGAAAGGCCGGATTCCAGGGGGCTCGTGGGGTGCCGGCTCGCGCTCGATCATGGCGGGGCCGGATGCGGGGGACATTCGCGCCCGGACGCCTTTGAGGCCCAGCGGACGCCTATGCCGAAATAGCCGTTGGTGACCGGGTCGCCCCAACCGACGAACTCGACACCGGCGTTTTGGTAGAACGTCAGAAGCGTCCGGTGCGACTCCTCCCAGACCTTTCCGGATTCCAGGCTTTTCACGGTGGCCCGGCTCAGGCCGGCAAGTTCGGCGATCTCGGCCTGCCCTTTGTTCACCAAGGCCCGCGCCGCCCGAAACGACACCCGGGTGTCCTCGACGTGAAACGCCGCTTTCCCGGCTTCGCCGACGTCCGGCGAAGCCGGGGCCGACCACCGGGCTCCGGCCCGGCTGATCTCGCTTCCGATGGCTGCCTCGCCAAGCAGCTCGATTCCCGCCGCGGTGTAGAAGTCGACAAGTTCAAGGTTGGTGCCGATCCGCGCGTCCGAGGTCTCGACGATCGTGAGATACCTGTGCGGCACGCCAGCGGCCGCCGCGGCGGAGCGCTGCGAGAGGTTCATCAGCGCGCGAGCGACGCGCAGGGCGTCCGGTGGGGCAGGTATCCTCATTGCTATTGAGAAGCCGGCCCTCCGAAAAAATGTCAATTGATACCGTATGAGGTCTTTTACTATCTCAAATGGAGTCTATAAGACTCCGTACGCCTTTCTAAATGAGGGCAATGATTCGAGGACTCGCGATGCGGCATGATGATTCGGTTTCCCGCGCTCGGTTTGAAAGGTCAGGAGCGGAACTCGTGGAGAAGCTGCGACGTCTCGCCGACGACCTCGAAAACATCGACCGTTGCGTCGATGCGATCGAACCGAAAGCGGTCCTGACCAGCTGGGCTCTGGGGACCCGCCCGGTGCCCTGCCTGGTCGGCCGGCCACTCGGACATCCGATCATCGCCGACGGAAGGCCGGCGTGTTCGAGCGAACTTTTCTATCTCGATCCGGAACGCGGCATCGCGCGCACGATGTCCCGCTGGTACGGGTTGGGCGCACGCGTCGAACCGGAATACTGGGAGGAGAGGTCCCGGACGAGGGGCAAGTCGTTCGGGGATTCACATTGATGGACACCGTAGAATTTCTGGAGGTTCCAAACGAGCCCCCGCCGCCGTCGACCAGAAAGCCTCCAGTCCCGTGGAAGCCGAGCAATCCCGGCGAAGAAACCTCCATTACCCTTCCGGTCTTCATCGCCTTCTGCGGGATCGCCGCGGCACTTCGACCCTGGAACAAGAAGAACGCCAGGTTCAAGGGAATCCTTTGTCTTCAGGAGGAAGGCTGCCTTTCCGTCTATATGGCCGCCGCCCGAGTCTTCCTACACGGGGTCGCGGATTACAAGGAAGGTGCCCGCCCATTTGTCAGTGACTGGGGCGGACGCTACTCCAACCGCGACCAGTTCGAAGTCTTGGGAGTAGATCGATCAATCTTTGCAAAGGAGCCTGACAAAGCCCTGGATGACGAGGCGAGGCTCTTCGCGGACATTGTGGTGGATGTTCCGCTGCGGAGCCGGGGGCATGTCGAGGCCGCGCTCAGGCGTTTCGGGATGCCCATCGTCGAGAGAGACGTCGAACTTCTTCTTTCGGAGCCGTGGTCCCGGTTGGACAAGGCCTTCCAGGAAGGCCGCTCGCCGATACTCTCTCTTCAGAGGTTACGGCAACTTCCGTCGACGCGCTCCAACGTGCCAGAACCAAAGGTCAGTGGGCCGACACTCGCGGACATGGCCGGATACGGTCCATTGGTGGAGTGGGGGTATGATCTCGCGCGCGACCTTGCGGATTACAAGGCGGGTCGTATCCGGTGGGAGGACGTCGATGACGGAGTCTTGATTAGCGGGCCGACGGGAACCGGAAAGACGACGTTCGTCCGTGCCCTGGCCAACACCTGCCTGGTACCCGTCATCGCCGGGTCATTCTCGACATGGCAGAGCGCAGGTTCACTTAGCGACTTTTTGAAGGCCGTGCGGGATGCCTTCGAGGAGGCCAGGTCGAAAGCTCCGTCCATTCTGTTCATTGATGAAGTGGAGGCCTTTGGCACCCGAAACCGCCACGATCACAACAACGCATACATGACGACCGCCATCTCGGGGCTTCTGGAACTCCTCGACGGTTTCCATCAGCGCGCGGGTGTGGTTGTGGTCGCGGCGTGCAACCATCCACAAAACCTCGACCCGGCAATTCGGCGGGCCGGACGGTTGGATCGCCATTTCATAGTCGGGCTCCCCGACGCGCAATCCCGGCTGGCGATTTTGGCATTTCACAGTGGGTTCGAGTTGAATGAATCCCACGCCGATCGTTTCACGAAGGCAAGCGAGAATTTCTCTGGTGCCGACATCGAACAGCTGGTTCGGGACGCCAGGCGACAAGCGCGGCGGAGCCTCGAAGCCCTTTCGGCGGAACACATCATCGATCAGTTGCGGCCATTGGCGGAGCTTACCGAAGACTACCTCCGGGTACTCGCCGTCCACGAAGCGGGTCATGCCCTCGTTGCGGTCGAAATCGGCCACGGACATGTCAACGAGGTCAAGATTTCGCGCTATCGTATCCAGGGGCAACCCAGCGAGTTGGGTTATGTCGAATACGGTCAGGCCGAGGGAAGGCCGAAGACGCGGTCGGACTACCTCAACGCGATCGCCGTCTGCGTCGGCGGTTTAGCCGCCGAATTGGAACACTTCGGCACTTTCGCCGACGGTTCGTCGGGGTTCGAAACCGCAGACCTCAATCTCGCAACGGAGCTCGCAACGGCGCTCGAAGGAGGACGGGGCATGGGGCACACGCTGATTGTCGAGGACCTCCAGTCAGAGCGACTGAGAGCGTTGCGTGTCCACAATTCCGAGTTTCGTCGCCGTGTCCATGATGTCCTGGAGTGCGAACTTGTCCGCGCGAGGTCGATAATCAATGCCAACCGTGCCGCCCTTGATGAAATCGTCGGGCGTCTTATGGAAACGAAAGCCATGACGGGGGACGAGGTCGTTGAGATCGTGAAACGACACCGAAGGCCGACGGTGAGCCTTGCGAAGCTGCCGCGCAGCGCCACGGGGGCTTAGATGATGGCAAAGCGCTCGAGAAAGCTCACACATCGCCGCGGCAAGACCGGACCCGACCGAGAAAAGTCCCTGGGAGCGGGCCTCGCCGAAATTGACCTCCCGCCCCTCGGACGCCGGATCGTGATAGGAGGCGCGCGGACTGATGAACCGAGATTGCAACACCCGGCCGCAAGCGCCGCCCGCTACGACCAGGCCTCGGGACGGATCGTCGTCGAGTTCGACAACGGCTCGACCTTCACGGTTCCGGCCCGGTCGCTGCAGGGCCTGGTCGATGCACCCGAGGGCGACATCGCGGAAGTCGAGCTGATCGGTGGCATGCGGCTTCATTGGAAGCGGCTCGGTGTGGACCACCAAATCGCCCGCCTGATAATGGGTGTGTTCGGCACGCCGGAGTTCATGAGGGGAAAACAACCATGAAGCTCTGGATTGTAAGCGATATCCATCTCGAATTTGGCGAGCCTTTTTTGCAGACCCCGCCGAATGGTGTCGACGTCATTGTTTGTGCTGGCGACGTTGCGATAAAAGGCATCGTTAACGGCCTTCGTTGGTTGGCCAAGGGTTTCGCGCAGCAAATTCCGGTGGTCGTCGTCGCAGGGAATCACGACTTTTATTCAACCGCGATCGAGGAAGGCATTCGTGACGCCCGCGAGTACGCCTCCCACCTTCCAAACCTTCATTTTCTCGAGAACGAGGCGTGCGAGATCGACGGCGTCAGGTTCGTCGGCGGGACCTTGTGGACCGACTTCAGGCTGTATGGCCGAAATCCCACCGTCGCCATGTCCTACGCCGGATCTGGAATGAATGACTTCAAGAAGATCAAGCTGTCAAAGCGACCGTTTCGAAAATTCAGACCGCTCGACGCCTACCAGAAGCACGTCGAAACCCGCAATTTTATCTATGCCGAGCTTCGCGAGAACGCAGGAACAAAGACGACGGTTGTCGTCACCCATCATGCCCCATCGCCGCATTCGCTCGGCTTGGGCTTTCGGCACGATCCACTCAGCGCCTGTTATGCGTCGGACATGGAAGACCTGCTCCGCGAGGTCGGGCCTCGGCTATGGGTGCATGGTCACGTCCATCACCGTAACGACTACTTGGTCTCCGACACGCGGATCGTCTCGAACGCGCGTGGGTATCCGCAAGAGGAGACCGGGTTCGATCCGAATTTGGTCGTCGAGGTTACTCCGAATCCGGGACCAAGAGGCGAAATTGTAGACGCCGCGTTGTCCATCCTCGACCGCGCGCCCGACGCCGATCCCGACCCGGGTGACGAATTGTAGACCAACAACCACCTTGAGCGCTGGAGTTCGAATGTCCCATCCAACACCGCGCACTGTTCGCTACGACAGACGGGCCGGAACCGTCGTTGTCGAATTCACCAATCGCTCGTCCTTCGCGGTTCCTGCCCGTTCGTTGCGGGGACTGGCGAGCGCCTCCGAAAGGGAAATTGCTGAAGTCGCGTTGCTGGGCGAGACACGACTTTATTGGAAGACCCTAGAGATCGCTTTTGAGCTCGGTGATCTGATGGAAGGTCTTCTCGACCATCCGGTTTTCATGCCGGGTCTGGCGAAAGCCGCAGAGGACGCGCAGGGCGGGAAAGGCGAGCCGCCGACGGCGGAGTGGGTCGGACCGGTCATCGAGTTCCTGGCGGCGAATCTCCCGGGCAGTCGCGAATCGGGATGGCAACATCATTTCGTGACGGCCTTTCAAATTGCTTGCGAGGCGCTTGTCGCAATGGGTCAGGCCGACGAAACCATTGATGGAGCAGTACCGCGGGAAAACCCCGAGTTGCCCGCAATCTTGCCCCGCTGCGACGATGTCGCGGTTGCGGTTATCTTTCTCGCGGCTGAGAACGGGTTGATCACGTTTCTTCCGTCCGAAGACATCGGCCCACAGCAACCGCTCGGGGCAGAAAACGAAAGTCTCCATCAGCCGCCCGGATACGAGAAGTGGGCTGCCTATGCCAGTCCGGGCGTTGCTTCACTCCTGCGCATGCTGGGCTTGCTCGATGGGAACGAATGGACTGCAGCGTCCGAAGCAATTTTTTGGCGTGACAACCCCGTGGAATGGCGGATCGATTTCACAAAGGATTCCCGTTTCCTTGATGCAGTTAACGATGCATGCGAGCAGATGCCGGCGAGGATACGAGAGGAGGTAGAACGTCTGGCTCTGGTTACCGACGAAGATATCGCAGTATACATGACCGGGGATAGCGAACAGGACGAGGGGGCCTCAAAAGAATGGGTGCTGAGGATGCCGCCAAAAACTCACGAGGAGGTGAGGGCGACTATACACTGGATAAGGCGGTATGACTTCGATGCACTTTTCTACAAATCTTGGCGGATCGACGAAGGCTGGCTGACCGAGGACGAGGCAAAACGGGCACTGGAGATTTTCAACGATGCGCTTGCCATCGCGATGAGGAAGGCCGTGGCCGCGCGGATGTATCCGCACTGGCCTCATTTAGCCGAGTAACGTCATTCAGGTAGCCCTGGTCATCCTCCTTAGCCGCGATGGAGAGGCCCTCTACGCTGAAGCGAAGTGATCCTTGAACAAATACGGTGTTTCGGAAAGCGACTGAGATGGTTGTTTTCAGCGGCATGCTTTGAATCAAGTGAATCGCCTGGAGATTGCGCGCGTTCATGAAAGCGTGGCGAGGTTTTTCGCAAAGCAAATGCGGAACTGAAAATTGCGAGACGGTCCGAGAAATCAAATCAGCCAAATGCCCCAAACCGGCTTGACCCGATCAGGCGCTTAGGCCCAACATTCTGACAACGGAAATTGTTGGAGAAGGAAAATGACCGAACTTTTGACTGCCGCGATTGATCGCCTGAAGATCATGCGGTCCGATACGGAACTTCTTGTCAACGCGCTGGCTGGGGCCGTCGTGCTTGCCGCCGCCGAAGATGCAAGCGCTAACGCCGCGATCAATTACGATGACATAACCACGTTGCATGCGCAGCGCAAAACCGAGGACCAAAAGGTCGCGCTGCAGCTCGCATGGCGCGAAACGCAAACCTTGGCGATCGCCATCCAGAAGCGACTTGATGGCTTTCGCGAACTGCAAGATCGTTTCGCCGAAGCTGCGTAAGGTGGCAGGGGTTGCAAGATGCCCACTGCTGTCGGGGGCATCTACCCGTCTCATAGCGTGCCGTTGCCTCCGTGGTAGTCCCTGACACCTGCAAGCAATCTCGCATTCCCTGTAGGGCCTTCGCAGCGAGTTCTGAGCCGCTCGAACTTCCCAGTCGTCGGTGGTACTTCCGCTCCTCAGGAGCTTTCTATCGAATTTTTACAATGCGAAGTTACGTGGATATGGGCTCTTGCGGCCGAAGCGGATCCACGGCACGCTAAATGGGCACCCTCGCTTTTTATTGTAGGAGTCAGAGCGCCAATGTCGTACGAGATCCACGTGGTCCGGACCAAGTTTGATACTATAGATGAAACCGGGTGCGTCATTAGTACGAAGTATGGTGCTCGCTGAACGAGCTCGCCTTCATGGGCACTCCTCTGCACATTCTCACAGGCTGATGTAGCCAATGCCTCCGGCTAGCTGCGCCCAGCGGCTATATCCAATCGCCGGTGAAAACCGTTCTATCAAAGTGTCTTTTCCCAGTTGTCGCCGACGAAATCTGGCACCATCCTTGTCTTACAAGGGAGCCCCGAGGATGGATCAGAAGATTGAACTTACCGACGTGCAGGAGCAAAGGCTGGATCTGTATTATCGACGGCAGTTGGCTTCGCTGCTTCGAAAAGATGCCACCGAAAAGAGAGTTGAAGAGGCATTGTCAATCACGCGGGACGCTAGTTTGCCGAGAGTCGCATTGGAATTTCGGGTAGCAGAATACGGCTGCATTTCTGACCGGTGGCCCTTTGAGAAAGGACTAGGCGCAGCTATCGAAAACTACGTGTCATCTATTCGACGCATGCAGATGGTCCGGTTCTCAAACAGCTCGTTCAATGGTCTTACTGAAGAACATCAAGAGGCATTCGACGCTGTTGTATCATCGGCGCGGGTCCTCGAAGACCTTGAATGGCCTGTCAACTGGGAGCAGAACGTGCAGGCGATTTTGGAGCCGACCGAATACGGCCTTCGTGGCGGGAAATTAGTTCATCGGTTTGAGAATTTGCCGGAACTCACCACATTGGGCGACGAGATGCTTCTCCTTGGAACCCTGACTTTTTACAGTCAGTCGCGGTCCGGTCACCGAGACCCCAAGCCTTTCAAAGCTGTGCCTTTATCCGCGGCCAACAGCGCTCGCTACGGCAACATCGAGCTCCATCTTCGTCGTCACGATGAACAGGTACCCGATCGGTTCAGATATTGCAGCGACTGGATGGCCATTGCTTCCGATGGATGCCAAAGGATAGCGATTTAGAGTGGCTTTTTTGAACGCCTTGTTTTCCGGCTTTCCATGCGCGTCAAGCGTGGAGAAAGCCACGGTGGATTTCCCGCAATTCAAGCACGGGGCTGACTGGTGACAGGCAGCCACACGAAATTGGCGGGATAGGGCAAGAATGGCTCGTCGGCACCAAGCCCGATCCGGAGGTCGGACTTTCAAATGCACCATGCGATTGTAGCGGCGCAGCCGGAACCGTGGAGTATGTCCGAGTTTGCGACGCCTACGGCACGGGCTACTTTTTCATTCCCGGCTCGGATACCTGCCTCAAGATTGGAGGCTATATTCGTACGGAGGTTCGCTTCGGTAGGGATATTAGCGGAACTTCCGACTGGTCATTCTTCACCAGAGGTCAGGTTTCGTTCTCATCGAAGAGCGATACCGAGTGGGGCACGCTCACTGGCCTCATCACGCTGCGGACAAACATCGATGACGAGACGTTCCTGAATGAAGGATATATCGACATCGCTGGCTTGCGCGTCGGTATGCAATATAGCTGGTGGGATGATGATGCGAGCGGCGAAACCGACATTCTCGCCACAAACGACACTCGCTGGAATGCTATTCGCTACCAATACGGGTCGGATAATTTCGATTGGTTTGTCGCTCGATGATCTACCGGATGATTTCACGGATGGCCCGAACGACTACGGCGTTTCTGGTCAGATATACGGCAAGTATGGGCCAGTCAGCGGTTATCTCCTTGCCAGTTACGATCAAGACTCTGATGAGGTCGCAATTCGTGCGATTGGATATGCCGATATCGGCCCAGGCCAGCTAGCCGTTTATGGACTGTGGGCGAGCGGCGCGAACTGACGATGCGCGGCCCTGAGGGGCCGGGCATCCTTTGGACTTTATGGGTCGGCCGTAAACGATGGTTCTATATACGTCCGGCTGAGTTTCTCGTCTTCAGGACGTCCCATTGGACGATTTGGAGTGTGAGATGAGAAGATTTGCTGCTGTTGCCTTGGGACTCTGGGTTCTAACAGGTGGTAGTCATTGCATGGCGGAGGCCGTATTGGCCGATAGTCCGTCCGCCAGGACCAACTCGATAGTCGACGGGAAGTCGAGTGTTGACGGTGTATCCTACCATTACCTACTTGCTCGCGGTGGATCAAAAACGGTCGTTCTGCTTCATGGCTGGGGGACCACATCCTACATGTGGCGATATGTTATGCCAGACTTGGTAGCTCGGGGGTACACGGTTCTCGCGCCCGATCTGCGCGGGTTGGGCGATACGGCAAAGCCCGCCGCCGGATACGAAAAGGCGGCTATTGCACAAGATATTCGGAAACTGGTGGACAATCTTGGTCTTGGCCCTACGATAAATCTAGCAGGCCACGACATGGGCGGGATGGTCGCTTACGCCTACGCTGCTCAGCATCCCGCCGAGGTCGAGACTTTGGCGATTTTGGACGTGCCGTTGCCGGGAATAGAGCCTTGGGACGAGTGGGTCCAGGGCCCACGCACCTGGCATTTCAGATTTCACGCGCTGCGAGACGTTCCGGAAATGCTGATTGCTGGGCGTGAGCTCGAATACCTGAAATGGTTTCATAACGTAGAAGGTGTCAATTCGCGCGCATTCGACAACGAGGCGGACGAAATATATGGCCGTTCCTATTCTCAGCCTGGAGCGCTTCGTGCTGGTTTCGAATACTATCGCGCGTTTCCTGAGGACGTCGTAGCGAACAGGACCTTCGCTCAGCGCAAGCTTAAAATGCCTGTCCTCGCGATGAGCGGTGTTGGCGGATTAGGCGCGGTATACGGCGACCATATTGGCCACGTTGCGAGGAACGTTCGTTCTGTGGTCGTGGAGGGGGCGGGGCACTGGATCCCCGAAGAACAACCCGCAGCCGTGACGACTGCACTGACTGCTTTTTTGCCTCCGCCAAAATGAACAATGCGGCCGGGCCGGCGATCCTTACGGGTCGTCGGCTCCAAGAGGCCGGACTTCGGCGAGGATGCAAGCACCAAGTAAACGTCTTCGATTGCTCCGCCGTCGGTCGATGTTACCCAAAGGATGTCATCAACTCGGAAAACTCCAGTTTGATCGGAAATCAAGTGGAGTCGGAATGTCATTGGGCTGCCGGCTTGTTTGAAAGGACTGAGATCAGAGTGCGATATTGCTCTATCCGGCGATTGCTTGCCGTGCATCCTAAACTTCGGTTCACCTAGCAGCACGCTTCGTACGAATATCCGGATGGTTTCAATGCGCAATCAAACTGAAGTGTACGTTGTTTGAGGTGTCGGTACCTGATTTGACAGGGCAGCTCCGATGCTCAGAAAGCTGATGCATCTGTGACAGTTGATCGAGATATCCATGGATTCCCTTCTGCCGACTTTCATCTTGCTCGCCTTCGCCGTCCGCTTCGTGAGTTTGGCTGTATCAACGGTCAATGAAATTCGCCTGCGGGCTCTCGGTTCCCGCGAAATTGGGCGTGCCAACACGATAACTCTCGCGTTGTCCCATGCGGCATATTATGTCCTGGCGACAGTAGAGTGGCTACAGAATGACACGCCGGTGGTGACATGGATATGGCACAAGTGTGCTGCTGTACTGCTGTCGATGGTCGAGTTGGTCTTTGTGATTAGAAGTCTCGGCTATATTTGGACCGTGAAGCTCCTGATCGCGCCGGACCATCCGCATATCAAATCAGGGCTATACCGAATCTCACGGCACCCAAACTACTTCCTCAACGTGTTGCCAGAGCTGGTTGGATTCGCTGTAGCTCTGAATTCTTTTTGGACGCTGATTCTCGGCTTGCCGCTTTTACATGATCCCGCTGTCTATCCGGATCCGACAGGAAGAGGCGGCAATGAATGTCGCCGTTGAGTGCTATTGAGGCACCCCCTCCCATACCAGTCCGCCGCCCGCCCAAGGTCTATCGACGTCTTGGGTCTAAACTGCGTTAACCCTTCTGGAGCCACCCAAGTGCCGAACCTATCTACTGATCCTGCCTTTTTCGAACTCCTGACAAAGAGCTACCTGCGACTGGTCGGGCGGCCACTCGTCCACCTTGGCTTGGGTCCTGCTTGGCTATACGGAGAGGCTCGTTTTGTCGTGGTAGCGCACAACACCGATTCTGACCCGAGGTTTGTTTACGCGAATCGAAGAGCCCAAAATCTCTTCGGTTACGGATGGTGGGAATTTACCGCTTTGCCCTCACGGCTCTCGGCTGAAGCACCGGAAAGAGAAGAGCGACAACGATTGCTCGATGCCGTCACGACCAATGGCTTCATTGAGAACTACCGTTGTCTCCGTGTGCGCAAATCGGGTGCTCGGTTTAGAATGGAAGACGGTCTTGTCTGGCAGCTATTGGACGAGGATGGGAAGAGCCACGGCCAGGCAGCAACATTCTCAAAATGGACCGACCAGGTCTGACGGGCTGCGTCATCGGCTATTGAGATGTAATGGAGGCTGATATCGGAGAGTGCATGAGGCTGCGACGGATTGTCATCGAGCAGGCGTTCCGACAATGCAAGCGTCGGGGATCAGCGGGCGATCCGAGTTGGATCGAATAACGGTCTGGCTACACACAACGTATAGTGACCAAGATTTTCCAAGTTATCTAACAATACCATCCCAGTGGAAGTCGAAATGCTACCCCAGAGATGAAGATGTCCGTTGAGAAAAAGCGAATCCTAGCTGGCGTTGTTGTGCCGGACACAGAAATAGTGCGGAAGGCCTTGGAGTACGCTGGAAAAGTATACGAGCCATATCTGTTCAATCACGTGGTGCGATCATGGCTGTTCGCTGTGAGCCTGGCAAAAATCCAGAATGTCGATCATGACGAAGAGGTCGTGGCGTTGGGTACCCTTTTGCACGATGTGACGTTGAACACCTCCTTTCAGGGACCCCGCCGCTTCGAGGTGGAGGGAGCAGATATCGCGAGACGTTTTGCTTGGGAGGCCGGCGTTCTAGGCAAGCGTGCGCAACTCATCTGGGATAGCGTTGCGCTCAACTCCACTCCGTCGATCGGGCTCTACAAAGAGCCGGAGGTAGCGCTGTGTACAGCCGGCATCTGCCTCGACGTCGTAGGACTGCAATATTCTCGGATCTCGGTTGTCGAGATAAGAGCGATCGTCCAAGCTTTCCCACGGCTAGGACTGAAAAAGAAGATGACCAGCTGCTTTTGCCATATGGTTAGAAACGTCCCCGAGACAAGCTATGACAATTTTCTGCGCGACTTTGGCCAGCGGTATGTACCAGGTTATCAAGTGCCATCTTCAGCAGATTTCATCATGGACACTCCGTTCGATAGCTAGCGGGCGGTAGTGGGCCTCACTTTCTGTTGGATACGCCTGAGCAAAAAGTCTCGTTCAATAACCGTCGCAAAAAATTGGTGCGCCGTCGCAGATAGCGTTTCTCCAAGCCGAGCCAAGCAAAACTAAGGTATAACTGTTCCCGAATGCCCGACGGAGTAACATATAATCGTCAAGATCGCGGCCCTCCCCCTCCCAAGCGACTTGACCTCTCCTCGGCTCCCTCATTGCCGAGGACAGCGGACGCCACGTCCTTATAGTGGGCCGTCTTCCCGCCGGAGACGGCCCCTTTTTCTTACGAGCTATAGGAATCAGGATCAGTTCGAGAACCCGATTGACTCGCTGACGGCCAACCATTTCGCGGCGTCCAGCGCCCGCGATCGATCACCACCATCTACGCGCTTCACCGCATCGCTCCCAAGCAACAGATGTTGTGGTAACTCTGAGCTCAGCGGAAGGTCGCAGATAACCGCGGCACACCTTCGCGGATCGCCCGGCTCCTGACCAACGATCGTCTTGCCGAACTCCATGTTTGGCCCAATGATCGCTTCGTAGTCCGGCAAGAGTTCAGGTGGATGTGCAAGGGCGGTCGCAGTCCAGTTTGTCCTGAGGCTTCCCGGTTCGATGGAGACAACTCTCACGCCCAATGGGCCGACTTCTTGCGCGAGAGCTTCCGAGAACCCGCTAACCGCAAATTTCGCCGCGCAATAGGCGACAGTTCCCGCTGCCGCAACGCGCCCGGCGGATGAGGAGATGTTTAAGATGGTACCCGACCTATTTGTGCGCATTATTGGTAGCACGGCGCGCACCATGTTGACGACACCGAAGAAGTTCACATCGATCTCGTGGTTGAATTCGTCGGCACTCGTCTGCTCAAATGGTGCAACGCGCGCGAAGCCGGCATTGTTGACCAGGACATCGATCCCGCCAAAAGCGCGAACTGTCTCACGAACGGCTTTCTGGCAGAGGGTTTCAGCAGTAACATCAAGTTCGGATAGGCGGATGCTGTCACCATATTGGCGATCAAGGTCCTCCAATCCTGTGAGGTTTCGCGCGGTCGCCATCAACCGATCGCCGCGTGCCAAAACGGTCTCTGCAATCGCGCGCCCCAGGCCGCTCGAGCACCCAGTCACCAACCACGTCTTGACCATCTAATATCTCCTTGAGAGTTGAAGCACCGGCTAGGTAGGCGGGGAGAACCAGGGCCCGAAAGTGCGCCTTGTTGGACGCAGCGTCCAAGACCGGGCTGCGACCGGCCCTACAACGTTGGCTGCCTCAGGGTCGAGTCCGGTATCTAACCGCAACTTCGATGGACCTCACAAATGGAGGACTGTACAGCTTGCCAACTCGTTCACCTGCTTTCAGCTGCAGCGCGACGGCGCAGTTCGCCGAGATCTGGGCGCTTTCGGGTACAATGAACGTCGAGCTTGGCAGTGATGTCACGTCGAGAGTCCAACAACTCTTTGTCTCAACATCCAGGATCATGAGTCTAAGCAGAGCGAAATCGCTCCACTCGCCAAGCCTTCCGGTATCCCAATTCCATGTCAATGAAACCACACGGCTCGGATGGGTGATCAGGAATTTTGGGCAGAGTGCGACTCCGTTGACCCACTCACCGCCGATAAGAGCAACAGGCCCAGGTCCTGAAGCTGTCCAGTTGGCGAGGCGGCCTTCAGGTGCCCCGATTGTGCGGGTGGACACCATACCCCCGAGCCGCTGCAAGGCGTTCTGCTCTTCTGCGGAGAGAATAAGTTTTGTTAGCATTATACTACCGGATGTCGAGGCGATACAAAGCGACGCTTAATTTCGCGTTCTAGCGAGATGAAAAGGCGCGGTTGGCAATCAATGGAAGGACCGAAGCCGGGCGCACGGCGGTAGCGCCCGGCCGCGTATCGATTATCTCTTCAGGTTTACGAGGACGTCGAGGATATCGGAGCCCGTCTGGAATACCTTTGAGTTGGCGGTGTAGCTGCGTTGCGCTTCCACCATCGTCGTCAACTGATCGGCGAGGTCCACGTTTGAGCCCTCAAGCGAACCGGAATTGATGACACCAAGTCCGTTCGTTTGGGGGAAGCCTGTAACAGTTACGCCCGAATCTCCGTTGGCAGCGTAGACGTTACCATTCAGGGGCGTTAGCAAATCCGGGCTTGCGACCGTCGCCAGAGGGATGCGGTAAATCGGCTTGGGGTCGCCCGACTTGTAGATTGCGTAAACCGTGCCGTCTTTGTCGATCTTGATATCCGTGACGGCGCTTGGTGCCTGTCCATTCAGCTGACCGTTGCCGGAGAAGTCGGACGCGACTTGGCCCATTTTGCTGAAGTCCATGTCGATCGTGTTGCCGGTCACCGGGTCGTCGATGGTGACTGTGCCGGTACTCGTCTGCTTTCCGTTCTCGTCAAAGGTCAATGTCTCTACAGCAACCGCGTCGCTGGAATAGGGGAACGGGCTATTTCCAGACGCAGCGTCAGCATGGCGGAACATCGCAATTTCCCACGTCGAATCGACTGGTGGGGTAGCCGTCGGATCTCCCGCTGAGGTTTTAGTGAAGTACAAATCGTACATCACTGTATTGCCGAGGTTGTCGTAACCGACGACGGACATCTTTTTCGTGTCCGCCGTTGTGGTGGACGGATTATTCGCGCTCGGGAGTGTATCTGTCCCAGTGGGCGCGACAGTCGCGTTAGAGTTTAGGTTGCCGCTAAAAGATCCTGCATCGGATGGCCTTGCAACGAGACCTCCGAGGTCTTTGACGTTGATTGGAACGAGGCCATCAAAGCCGTTGACCACGACCGCGGGAGATCCGGAAGTGTAAGGGTATCCCATCAGGGTGTATTGCGCCGAGTTCTTGAGATTACCATTCTCGTCAGGGAGAAAATCGCCCGCCCGCGTCAGAACCGTAGTGCCGTCGTCGCCCTGAACAATGAAGAAACCATCACCCTTGATCGACAGATCACTCCCCGACGTCGTCGCACTGTAGTTGCCTTCAGTTGTGATGGAATATCGTGTCGTGCTTTGCACGCCACCAGAGTTGTAGTTGCCGGAAGAGCCCGGCACCACAAGTGTGGAGAATGCGATCGACGCGCTCTTGTAGCCGACCGTGTTGACGTTAGCGATGTTGTCCGCAACCGTGCTCAGACGATTTGCCTGCGCGTTCATGCCGGATATCGCAGTTTTCATGCTGCCAAAGATGCTCATTGAAATGCTCCTGAAGTAACGATTGAAAAGGTTAAGTGCGTAAATTGCGCAGGCGTTCGGCGTAGCCGGGATCGAGATGTCCGACGCTCACTGGAAACATTTTCGCGAGGCCGTCGCCAAGCTCGGTCTCGTTGACCCAGCCCTTGCCGGTTGTGTCAATTGCTGCCCACCGTTCCTCGTTGCCTGCAACATCGTTCGGATTGTTACTGAGTTCGGCGAGACGAGCTTGGCCAGCCATGTACTCATCCTTGGTCACTCGCCCGTCCTTGTCGGAATCAGCCCAGTCGAGAGATTGGCGAGCCATGCGCGCGTGAAAATCGGCGACCAGTTGGCTATCGCTCGTCGCGGGCGGAGCCTTTGTCCGTGCCGAGGAAGGTAGAGCCATCCTCTCGTCCGCGGCTATTGGCGGCTTGTTACTGGCCGGCGGAATTGGTCTGTAAATTGAAGTAAGGGACCCAACTTTCATGACGCTCCATTTCCCGTTGGTGGCGGTAAGTGGGCGCAAGCTGAAACCAAGGCCTTGCTTCAAACTTGCCGAAAACGGGTATTGGACTGCTATGTTGCAACCGCAACCATTTATATATTTCCAGTTGTACTCGCTTGAGTGCTCGCGCGCCGCTGCGCGACCAAACGAGGGTATAGCTGTACTGAACAAGATGTCGGTGGCCTATTGCCCTCGTTCAGAAGCGAGGGCAAGCACGATGACTCAGGACAAGCTTACGACGGCAGCGGGTGCGCCCGTAACGGATAACTTCAACATTGAAACGGCTGGGCCACGGGGTCCGGCACTCCTCCAAGACATCTGGCTGATAGAGAAGCTGGCACACTTCGATCGAGAGGTTATCCCGGAGCGCCGGATGCATGCCAAGGGTGCTGGTGCTTTTGGTACGTTCACCGTCACCGGCGACATTACGCGTTACAGTAAGGCGGCGCTTTTCTCAGAAGCTGGTAAACAAAACGCCGATCTTCATCAGATTCTCAACGGTTGCCGGCGAACGTGGCGCGGCCGACGCTGAGCGTGACATTCGTGGCTTCGCCATCAAATTCTATACTGAGCAGGGGAACTGGGACCTTGTCGGGAATAACACACCAGTCTTCTTCTTCCGAGATCCACTTCGCTTCCCCGATCTCAACCACGCGGTCAAGCGGGACCCCCGGACAGGTATGCGAAGCGCTGAGAACAACTGGGACTTCTGGACCCTGTTGCCTGAAGCACTTCATCAGGTGACGATCATCATGTCCGATCGCGGGATCCCCAAAACTTTTCGGAACATGCATGGGTTCGGTAGTCACACATTCAGTATGACCAACGCTGCCAATGAGCGGCATTGGGTGAAGTTCACGCTCAAATCCCAACAGGGCATCGCGAACCTTTCGGATGATGAAGCAGCTCATCTGATTGGACGAGACCGAGAAAGCCATCAACGGGATCTCTACGAGAGTATCGAGAACCGCCAGTATCCGCGTTGGAAGCTCTATATCCAAGTCATGTCGGAAGAGCAGGCGAAGACCCATCGGCACAATCCGTTCGACCTCACCAAAGTATGGCGACACTCCGAATATCCGCTTATCGAAGTCGGAATGCTCGAACTCAACCGAAATCCGGAAAACTTCTTCGCCGAGGTTGAGCAGGCATCCTTCACGCCGGCGAATATTGTACCGGGCCTTGGCTTCTCACCGGACCGGATGCTGCAGGCACGTCTATTCTCTTATGGCGATGCGGCGAGGTATCGTCTCGGGGTCAATCACCATCAGATCCCGGTTAACGCGCCACGTTGTCCCTATCATTCGTATCATCGGGACGGAGCTATGCGAATCGATGGCAACTACGGCGCACAAACAAGCTACGTGCCCAACTCTCACGGGAGTTGGGAGGAGCAACCAGAATATCGCGAGCCGCCGCTCGAGCTATCCGGCTCGGCTCAGCGGTATGATCATCGGGTTGAAGAGGACCACTATGAACAGCCCGGTGACTTGTTCAGGCTGATGAGCGAGGCTCAGAAGGAGGCACTCGTCGCTAACACCGCCAACGCGATGACCGGAGTCTCGATGGCCGTAAAGGCGCGGCATGTCGAGAACTGCCGTCGTGCTGACGTGGAGTATGGCGTGCGGCTTGCGGAAGCGCTCGACCTGGATACCCAGTAGCGAAATAAAGATTTGCGCGTAGGGATCTGCCCTGATTTCCCGGCAGGTAATCAAGGGCTTTTCTACGCGCCTCAAGGAAACGGCGCGGAACATTTCGCGCCGTTTCCCCAACCGGCCGTGATGTGCCGGAAGAGTGCGTCGGACATTTTATTTATGGCCCGCCAAGGGGCACTGCAATGCTGACCTATTCCGAAATCGACAATGCTGGCCGGTCGCGAGCCGGTCTTCTCAAGGCCCTTCTGGCTGACCCCATGCAGCGAGCGAGCAGCCCGTTGTTGACTGAGCTCAAAAATTGCGGTCTCGAAGTGTTGTCGCCAAGACCCTCGACGATGCCTTAGACTTCGTCGCCAACGAGAGCATTGACCTAGCGCTTCTCGAATCGAGGTTTGAGGGGGATGACTGCCTGGAGCTCATCGCGAAAATAAGAGCGCTGAATCCGACCAGCCGGATAGTCGTGCATACTTGGCTTGCCGACGTCAGGGCAACGGTCGCGGTCGTCAAGGCTAGCGCGGATGATCTGCTGCCTAAGCCACTGGACGTCGCGTTTGTTGTCGCGTTTCTGCTGGACGGTCACAATCCCGAGAGCGGTTCTCTCGAAAACATTCCTGATATCGAGACGGTGAGGCGGGCGCACATACTCACGGTGTTCCAGTGGTGCGACAGAAACCTGTCGCTCGCATCGCGGCAGCTGTGCCTCAATAGGCGATCCCTCCAACGTTTGATGCAGAGATACAGACAGGAGGCTGGCGAAAAAGGGTATTCGG
The DNA here is from genome assembly GCF_019511525.1 of Rhizobium cauense. Classification (GTDB taxonomy): domain Bacteria; phylum Pseudomonadota; class Alphaproteobacteria; order Rhizobiales; family Rhizobiaceae; genus Rhizobium; species Rhizobium cauense. The sequence goes on from NZ_JAEUAT010000004.1 coordinate 216,350, forward strand.
TGTCCACTGGTGAAGGACCGGTCTAACAGGCGTTGCGCAGGGCTATCGGGCGACCCCGCTGTGTGTGGGCGCGTCGACTGAATTCGCTGTGGCCCGCATGTCCACCCGACTCGGTCAATTCCTCAACCTGAGGAACGACTGATGTTCCAAGGAGGCCGCTAATACTCGTCGGTGCCTGATCGTATCTCCGTCAAATCGAAAACGGAGTTCGATCAATGAAATCACTTGAAGGTAAAGTCGCTATAATAACCGGTGGAAACAGCGGAATTGGGAAGGCGTCCGCCAAGCGCTTCGCGCAGGAGGGGGCGCAGGTCTTGATCACGGGTCGACGCCAGGAGGTCGTTGATGCTGTGGCCGTAGAAATCGGCAACAACGCGATTGGCGTATGTGGTGATGTCGCCGAAGTCGACTTCCATCGCCGCTTGGCCGATGTCGTACAGCGGCAATTCGGCGCTATTGACATTTATATGGCGAACGCTGGGATCATTAACTTAGAAGGCTCGTCGACGGTCACCGAAGCCGAATTCGACCGGCATTTTGATATAAATGCGCGGGGTGTCTTCTTTGGGGTACAGGCGATCGCGCCATTGATCCGTGACGGCGGAAATATCATCGTCACAAGCTCCTTGGCGGCAACAAAGGTACTTCCTCAGCATACTGTTTATGCTGGCTCGAAGGCAGCTTTGGCGGCCTTTGCTCGAAACTGGGCTATCGAGTTCAAAGACCGTCGCATTCGTGTCAACATCCTAAGCCCTGGCCCAGTCGAGACTGAGATTCTCGGAAAGCTGGGCGTCAGCGATGTAGAGCGGCCGGGGTTCGAGGCACATATGGCGAACTTGATACCCGCGGGTCGAATGGGCCGCCCTGAGGAACTCGCGGAGGCGGCGCTGTTTCTCGCGTCGAAGGGGACCTTCGTCAACGGAATCGAACTGATCGTTGATGGTGGCATGCATCTAGCTTGAGGAATGTTCGCCGACCCGCCATGCCACAGCGGGTCGGCGAAACCGTTTAGCTCAGCCCTTCGACTGCCAAGGCCACTTTCACAGCGGGCCTAGCTCTCATTCGTTCGCGGAATGCCAACAGGGGCCTCGGAGCTTCGAGACCGAAGCGCTCGGCCCAAAGCAACATAACAAAGAGGTAGCAATCGGCAACGGTGACGTCGTCGCCGAATAGGTAGTCGCCGGCAAGACTCTCTGACAGATATCCCAGACGGGTTTCGATCGCCGAGCGTGCGTCTTCCATTTCCTGAGCACTAGCGGAATGCCAAAGTGGCCGCAGGCTACGATGCAATTCAGTTGAAATATAAGCGAGGGTCTCCAGCAGGCGCGTGCGCCCCAATTCTCCTCGCACACCGAGCTTGGGATAGTGTGACGCTATCCAGTCGAGGATTGCGACGTTTTCGGTGAGGATTTCGCCGTTGTCTAATTCGAGCGCAGGAACATAACCCTTCGATGTGAGCTCGTTGTAGTTCCGTCCCGTTGCAGTCATCTTTGACTTGAGGTCCACGCGCTCGCGTTCAAAGTCGATGCCAGCCTCTTCCAAGGCGATGTGATCGGCAAGGCTGCAGGCAAACGGGCAGTAGAAGAGCTTCATAGGATGTCTCTCAGTGTTGGCTGAAGGGATGCTAGCTAAATCCCGCATCCGGGGTCGCGCGGGATGCAGCGGGTTTAGCCTCGCATGTTTGGATCGCCAATTAAACGAGTGGTTGGCTTGCAGCGCCGGAGAAGCTAAGGCGGGCCCAAGCTTGGAATGCAGCTTACGCTTATGGTAGACGCCGAGAATGAGCATTGAACCAACTTCTTACTCGCTAAAGGTGATAGGCTCAACAGAAGCGCAGTCGCGAGGCCCGTCAAAGGATTATCGCCGCCGCCGAGATTGTTCTCAGGGATAAGGGCGTCGATGGGTTCTCGATGGCGGCCGTTGCCACCGCGGCAAATATGCCCGTTGGTAACATCTACAGGCGCTTTGACGGCAAGGAGTTGCTGACTTGGGTGATCGGCCAGGACATCGTGCTTGCTGACGACGTGGTATCCGAGCTTTTTGGCTTGAACCGGAAGGCCGCCGAGAGGGGACGCAGATTCAGAAGTTCGGTACGAGGGTTGCCGAAACAGACCGGCCGCGCCTCGCGAACGAGCTGCATCGATTCATCGGTGAAGGCTGCGGCTATGTTAAGGCAATTGAGGTCGACACCCGATATGGGAGTCGCCGCTTGATAGCCAAAGGCTCGGCCGTTGGTGATGTTCCCTTTACTTGCATCTTTGCTGAGAGCATCCACCATTGGCTCGGGCTGAATCTACGCCTACCAGACTATAAGGTTGCCGGGCTGGAGAACAACGTCCCAGTTGCCGATTGCGTTATGCCGTCGGTAGGGCCGCTGAAGGGGACGAGAAGACTAGAGGTGCTTCATTGATGGCAGCCGCAAACCTTTGTTTAGGTTGAGCTGGAGGGGGACGGTAATCAAACTGTCGTTGCCGCTTGTCGTCAGATCCGCCAAAGCTCCCGACCCAATATGATCCACAATGCGTCAGCGGCGGGTAGAGCTTCTAAAAATCAAAGGAAAGCAAATGCGCAACATCGCACGGCTCGCAGTCGCGGCGGGCCTTTACCTGGTGTCATCAATTGCCGGGCATACGGACACGCCGAAGCCGACAATCGTATTGGTTCATGGAGCCTTCGCCGATTCATCAAGCTGGAACCAAGTGGTCAGCCGCCTCGAGAAGGATGGATACTCTGTAGTGGCGGTCGCCAACCCTCTCAGGGGCGTTAAGAGTGATGGAGAGTACGTCGCCGGAGTTATCAAAACCCTGAAGCGACCTGTCGTGCTAGTCGGGCATTCCTACGGCGGCTCCGTCATAAGCGGCGCAGCAGCTCGTGCCGATAATGTTAAGGCGCTTGTGTTTGTAGCTGCCTTCGCGCCCGAAAAAGGAGAGTCCGCTGTCGATCTATCCGCTAAATTTCCGGGGAGTACGCTCGCAACTGCTCTGGATGAGCCCGTCGCGCTGCCGGGTGGTGAGAAGGACCTCTACATTGAACAGAGCAAGTTTCCCAAACAATTTGCAGCAGACGTCCCAGTCGTCACGGCTCGGCTCATGGCGGTAGCGCAGCGCCCTATCTCCGACGCTGCATTGGCCGAAGCCGCCTCGGACGCCGCCTGGAAGGATATTCCGTCATGGTTCATTTACGGTGACGCAGATAAAAACATCCCGCCCAAAACCCTGCAATGGATGGCTGCTCGAGCGAAGTCAAGGAAGACCGTTGCGGTTCAGGGTGCTTCCCATGTCGTGATGATCTCTCACGCTGGCGAAGTTACAAAGCTGATTGAACAGGCCGCTTCCGCGAACTGATAGCTTCAGGCAGGAGGCAGGTCGCTTTGCCTCCTCCGACATCTCAAGCCAAGAGCAGCGCTGAGAGGAATGCAGAGCCTCACATGCCGCATCGAATGGAGTCGCACGGCATGGCACAGGTTCTCATTGTCGATCACGACGAATACGCACGGTTCTCGTTACTGAACCTCTTCCAGCTAGCGGACATCGACGCGCGCGGCTTTGGGACCGGCGCGGAACTTTTCGGTTCTGCCGACCTCGGGAGCCCGGGTTGCTTGCTTTTGGACGCCAACCTTCCGGACATCAACGGATTCTATGTCCAGCAACGACTCGCGACCCACGGCTATTCACTGCCGATTGTGTTCATGACTGGGGATGCGACCATTCCCATGGCTGTCGAGGCTATGAAGCGGGGGGCGTGCGACTTTCTCCTGAAGCCGCTCGATGACGCTGCCGTTCTCGATGCGGTGCGCTGTGCCATGCACCGAGACTCGGCTGCTCGCGCCCTCGCAGCCGAACAGGCCCTCACACGTCGATTGATCGAAACATTGACACGCCGGGAACGCGAAGTGATGAAATACGTAGTGGTAGGGGATCTTCACAAGCAGATCGCTCACCGTCTCGACGTGAGCGAAATGATGGTCAAGATCCATCGGAGTCGAATGATGAAGAAAATGGAAGTGGGCTCACTTATCCAGTTGATAAAAAAGCTCGATCTCGTCTGTGCCAAGTCCACATATCGGTAGAAGTCGGGTCTGAATGCAAGAGTCAGACAGACGGTTTGCAGCCGGACGCGAGCCCGTCGACCACCGTGAGGTCTGTATGGCTCGTCGCTCGATGCCCAAACCTTTGTTTGGGAGGTTTGGAGTATGTCACGATGATAATTTCCTCGGCAGTCAACCGAAGGAGATTGAAATGCAAACTCTCAAATATTGTATATTCGCAATGGTTTGGTTCAATGTGGTTCTGGCCGCATGGCTCTCGATTCACATGCTCTACGATCCCGAGGGTTGGTACTATTTCGTTCCGGGTGTTACCGATACAGGCTTTTACAATCAGCACTTCATCCGCGATATTGGCATCATCCAAGGGTTTATTGCAGTTGCCTTCGCGATCGGTACGTTCAAACCGGAGCGCCGCACCGAACTGTGGGCAGCCGCAACCCTCTGGCTGATCGCTCACGCCTGCTTCCATCTCTGGGAGGTCGCTGTTGGCATTTGCTCGGCATCTGTCTTGGTTCGCGATTTTCCCGCCGTAAGCCTGCCGGCACTTTTTGGCATCGCTGGTACTGTTTGGGCTTGCATGCAGTCCAGTATGGCGCACAAAAGTCTGACAGCATCACGCTTCTGACTGGGAGCGCCCGACAATTAGTGCCGGAGCCGTGGGCTCCGGCAATCAATTCAAGCGTACAGAGTCCTCGACAGCCAGTCGTGATATGTGAGTTTTCCCAGAGCGGTGGGCCCTTTGGGGACCAGACCTTCACGGAGTACCGAAATCCCAAAGTATCGCGTTTCCGGTTGTGAAGCCATTGGCCGCGTGTCTTCGGTGATCGTCAGCAGTTCTTTCGCAAGATCCAGGAGATCGGCAGATTCTGGGCCTCCGATTTCCACGATCGAGTTTTGAGGTTCTTGGGCGGCGAGTTTCGCTATCCAGGCAGCTACTTCGTCGCCGGCGACTGGCTGGAGCAGAAGAGATGGAAGCCGGATGATACCGTCGTCCGCAGAGGTGTTCACTATACTGTTCAAAAATTCGAAGAACTGTGTGGAACGGATAATGGTATGGGGGATGCCGGAGGCGCGGATGAGGTTCTCCTGGACGAGCTTTGCACGGAAATAGTCGTTTTCGACGAGGCTTTCCACTCCGACCACAGACAGGGAGAGATAATGCCTGACGTTGTGCTTTCGTGCCGACGTCAGTAGATTGGTTCCGGCCTGTTTGAAGAACTCGAGGGCGTCACCGGATCCAAACGAGCCAAAGTTCGTCACGTCTATTATTGCATCCGCGCTATCGAAGGCTTCGTCCAAACCTTGACCGGTGAAGGCGTTTACTCCGGTCTTCTTGGACGCCTCTACGACATCCCTTCCATCGCGCTCAAGATATTTTACGGCCTTTGAGCCCATGGTGCCGCTAGCACCCACAACGACCACCCTCATGGCTAACTCCTTTGCAAATGATGCCGGATCGTAGGGGTTTGAGGCGGGCGGTTCGACTAAACGAAGTGTTGGCTTGACCTTTTGTCTCTATATCGAGAGTTGGCGCGGCCTCAATATTGTAGGTGGACGGCTCGTGTGCTGAGGACCTAAACCAAGGTTTATGATCCCGCCGGCGCTGAACCGTGCTAAATGATCTCGAAAGGCCGGATTGGCGGTGCGCTGTCAATTTGACGCGCGCAGGGGCTGAAAGGCGGGTACGAAGATGCCAAACGCAGACGTGAAACCGGAAGCGATCGCTGAACCCATCGTCTACGTCGTCGATGACGATGAGGCGATGCGGGAAGCGCTGCTCGATCTCTTTCTGGTCACGAAGAAGCGTGCATCTGCATTCTCCTGCGGCTCGGAGTTCTTCCAACGAGCCGATACGACTGCGCCCGGATGCGTTGTCGTTGATCTGAGGATGCCGGACGGCACCGGGCTTGACCTCCAAGACCGCCTCATTTCGATTGGAAGCAAGCTCCCTGTGATCTTCTTAACCGCGTTTGCCGACATACCCTCCAGCGTTCGTGCAATGAAGGCGGGAGCTACCGATTTCATAACCAAGCCGTTTTCCAATAAGGACCTTCTCCAGGCCGTCGATCACGCAATCGAATTGGACACTAAGCGCCGCAACACTGCTGCCGAGGTCGAGAGGGTAAGGGTGCTTGCTGATATGCTCACGCCACGGGAAACTGAGGTCATGTTTGCGGTCGTGAGAGGCCTGATGAACAAGCAAGTGGCCTACGAGCTCGGCATCAGCGAGATGACCGTCAAGCTCCATCGTATGAGCGTTATGCGGAAGATGCAGAGCCGCTCTCTTCCCGATCTGGTCCGCAAGGCGGAAATTATACAGCGGGACTAAACCACAACCTTCGGACCTCCCTTTCTTGTCCTCCTCGAGGGACACACACCCGCGAGAGCAAGCGCGGGTGTATTTCGCGGTTCGAAATGAATATCCCCAACCTACGTTTAGCTATGCCCACAGGGATAATCCCCTAGAGTTTCCACAGGTCAGGGCGTCATCGTTCAGCTAAACTGGATAAATCCTCAACCGAACGGTCGTTCGGCCTCTTGTCTGTAACCCTGACCGCACGGTCCGCCGTACCGGTATTTCCGGCGCTGCGGCTATATCACTGTAATAGGAGCGAACAATGAAAATCGTCGTGATTGGCGGAACCGGCCTGATCGGTTCGAAACTGGTAAAGCGCCTCGAGGCCAAGGGTCATGAAGTCATTGCCGCATCTCCGGCGTCGGGCGTGAACACCGTAACCGGGGAGGGGCTCGCAGAAGTGCTTACAGGGGCGCAAGTCGTCGTCGACGTCGCGAACTCTCCGTCGTTCGAAGACAAGGCAGTGATGGAGTTCTTCCAGACTTCGGGGCGTAACTTGCTTTCGGCAGAAGCAACTGCCGGGGTAAAACACCATGTGGCGCTTTCTGTCGTCGGTACCGAGCGGTTGCAGGACAGCGGTTATTTTCGAGCCAAGCTGGTTCAAGAGAATCTTATCCGGGAATCGAAGATTCCGTATACCCTGGTTCACTCCACGCAGTTTTTCGAGTTTATGTTCGGGATCGCTCAGTCTGGTGCGCAGGGCGATAAGGTCCACCTTTCTCCAGCGATGATGCAGCCGATTTTCTCCGACGACGTCGCGGACGCTCTCGCGGAAATAGCTGTGGGTTCACCTTCTAACGGCGTGAAAGAGATCGCGGGACCGGAACCGATCCGCATCGCGGATGCCGTGGAGAGGTACCTCCGTCAGATCGGCGACAAGCGGGAGATCGTCGTCGATGACAAGACACCGTATTTCGGCGTGGTGCTCGATGACAAAATGCTGATGCCGGGGGCTGGCGTCCACCTTGGGCGGACTTCCTATTCAGAGTGGGTGAAGACGGCAACGCCGCCGCCGGCACGCTAATCGGTTCCGAAACAGGTGCTTAATAGAAAGGCCGCAGAAATCTGCGGCCTTTTGTTTTCCCACCGCCTTCGCGGATATCCGTGACGACGCCTTAGCGCAGCGCGGTCGCTGGTAGGCGCTCCATCCATTCGCTTGCGACTACTGCTCGGAAAAGGGGCGCTCGTCACCTCGCGCCCCAAGGCAGTTATGCTTGAATGAATGTGAGGATGTCGGCGTTCACGACATCTGGGTGCGTTGTCGCCATACCGTGGGGCAAACCTTTGTAAATCTTCAGTGTTGGTTTCTGAAGGAGCTTCGCGGATAGTTCCGCCGAGTCGGCAACTGGGACCACCTGATCGTCATCGCCGTGCAACACGAGCGTGGGCACGTCAATGAGCTTTAGATCTTCGGTGAAATCCGTCTCGGAAAAAGCCTTGATCCCCAAGTAGTGGGCGTTCGCAGCTCCCGTCATTCCCTGACGCCACCAGTTCTGGATCACGGCGTCGTTTGACTTCACTCCGTCACGGTTGTAGCCATAGAATGGACCGCTTGCCACATCAATGTAGAACTGCGAGCGATTGGCGGCGAGTGCAGAGCGGAACCCGTCGAAGACCTCGATCGGGAGCCCGCCCGGATTCGCGGGCGTCTTCACCATGATTGGTGGCACAGCACCGATTAGTACCAGCTTGGAGACGCGACCCTTCCCATAGCGAGCCGTGTAGCGCGCGGCCTCGCCGCCGCCGGTAGAGTGGCCGACGTGGATCGCGTTGCGAAGGTCGAGATGTTCTACCACCGCGGCAACGTCGGCGGCGTAGTGGTCCATATCGTGGCCACCGCTCACCTGCGAAGACCGGCCGTGTCCTCGTCGATCATGCGCAATGACCCGATAGCCTTTCCCCAGGAAGAAGAGCATCTGGTTATCCCAGTCATCGCCACTAAGGGGCCAGCCATGATGGAACACGATAGGCTGTGCGTCTTTGGGTCCCCAATCCTTGTAGAAAATCCGGGTGCCATCGGTGACGGTGACAGAGTTGTGGCTGTTTGACCCCACCGCCTGTGCCTTCTTTTTGGTTGCCGCTGTCGCCGACTGCGCTCCAACCGCCGCCGCCGCAGCAAGGGTCAAGGTTCCAGCTACGACGTTGCGGCGCGTGGCGCTAAGGGAAGGATTCTTCATTGTTTTCTCCGAAGTAAAAAATTTCTTTTCTTGCATGAGTTACTATAAGCAGACTCAAGCAAGAAGTTTAAAATATAGATATAGTTACGTATTAAAACGTATACATGAGTTATATGTGTTGACGGTCTTATGAAAATTGCGATCGGACTGAGGGCGTGATCTCGAGGTCACTCAGCCAAGACCGGCATCGATAGCGACGTCGTTTTGTTTTGGAGAGTCTCCCGCCACTCATACAGATCGGTTCCGGGTTGGTGGTTCTGGACTAAAAGATCGCGCTCCACCGCAAGAAAGAACTCGGCGTGTATCAGGTCTGTGAAGCCCGCGAACAGCATGCGCTGTCCACGAGGAGGCAGAAGCCGCTCGCGGACTTCAATCTCGACAATACCAATCGTCGCATCCCAATGCGCGACGGACAGTGGGTTCTTATCGGCATGTAGAGCGCGATCCGAGTACGCGAAGACTTCTGGCAGTTCGAAGAACTCGTCGATCTCAGCGCGTGCGAGTTGCTCGTGGTCAGGCTGCCAACCATGGCCATTTAAAGGTCCAATATCGTGCTCTGAGAAGAGCTGCCCATTTTCGACGCGATTACGGCATCTGTAGCCAAAACCATTCTTGCACAATGAAACCTGAACATCCGCACCGTCGAATTTGAAGGGTTTATTGCGAATGCCATCAATGATCCGTTTAAGATCTCGCAGGTATTGCGTGTAAGAGGTGATGGCCATACTGAGACCTATAGTGCTGACATCCGTTGCCTGCCTGCGGCAGCAGTGGGAGGCGCGCTGGTGATTGGGGCGATCTGTCAACCGAAACCCGCCGCCAGGATGCGGATTCCCCGCATCCTGGCGGCTGCTTTGCGGCTTTAGCTGACCTTAGGCGTTAAACGACAGTTCTTGAAGCTATACCGAAGTTTGCACCGGAACCCCTTTGCAGGCTCATCGGTCAGGGGCGTGATTTGGCCGGGCCTTTGATTTCGGAGACGACGTCACTGTCGAAAAGATAGCCAGTGCCGCGTATTGTGCGTATCAGTCGCGGGTTCGCGGGATCAGTTTCGACTTTTCGGCGGAGTCGCAATATCAACGCATCAAGACTGCGATCTGAAATCTCGCCCTCGTGAAGCCTGCTTGCCGACAGCAAGCGCTCCCGCGTCAATACGCTTCGTGGACTGGCAAGAAATACAGTTAACAGATTGAATTCCGCTGTTGTTAGTTTGATCTCCCCGGCATGGGAATGAGTTAGCAGTCGTTGACGAATGAGAAGTTGATAGCCGCTGAACGTATACGAACGTCGCTCCGGCCGGAGAACTGAAGTTGGCCTGTCCCTCATTGCTGCCCTTAGCCGAGCTACGAGCTCTCGTATTCCGACAGGCTTACAGATGTAGTCGCTCGCGCCAGCTTCCAGCCCGCGAACTTTGTCCTCTTCAACGGACTTCTGTGCCCCGACAACAAGTATGGGGGCATGCGTAACCGCCTTGAGTTGGCGAATTACACTAACCAATTCATCAGTTGCGATCTCGATCAACAAGGCGTCAACCACATCAGTAGACAGGACGTCCAGCAAATGTTTGCTGTCGGAGACAGGGGTAACCCGCATGTCGTGCTGCCCCATGAGCTCGATAAGTTCCAACCTCGTCGCCTGGTCTCGATCGAGTACGAGGACATGCTTCATGACGAGCTCTGCTGATGCTATCGTTAGGGTGCAAATCGTCTTCGAGCGGGGAAGATGGGCGCGACTACGGCTCTATGTCCGTGACTAGGTTCGTCTCGTTGCTGTCGACGACGAACACGGCGAGGAGGCTGGCAGGCTCGGTCGCGCTGGCGTTGGCGCTCACCCCGTGGCGATCACCCGGCAGTTCGGAAAAATTCTCGCCTGCTTTGAAGACTTTCTCGGGGCCGTCGTTCACCTTGCTTTTGATCGCGCCTTCGAGAACCGTCGCGTAGATGAAGGCCGACTTTGGGTGGATATGTGCTGCGGACGAGCCACCTGGTCCATACTCGACGAGTACGCCCTTCATGCTCTTTCCCGGAACGTTTGGTAGCGGTTTATCGAACACAACCGATATTTTCGCTGGCGCTCCCTGGACGTCCGATGCGCTAACAGTATGCGTTGACAACGTCGCGGCGGCCAGTATCAGAAGCGCTCGGGTAAACATATCGACTCCATCATGTTCAGCTTTTGGGGACCATGATCCAAGGGGCTGAAACTCGATAGGCCCAATAAGGTAGAAAGGCGTTGTACCGAATGACGGGTGTATTTCTCCCGCTGCTGGACCGTGAGCGCAGGGTCTCTATTACTCAACAGATTTTCATCGGAATGCGCTCGGCAATCCTGAGTGGCGCGCTCGAGAAGGGATCGCGTGTTTCCTCTTGGCAGGATCTTTCTGCGCAGTTGGGTGTGTCCCGGGGGACCATCAAACGAGCCTACGAACTGCTGAAAGACCAGGGCCTAATCGTTACCAAGGGGAGGGGTGGAACTTGGGTGTCCACGACACTTCCGGACGAGCCTTCCGAGAACCTCCCTTCGGCGCGGGCTCCGCGGGGATTGTTTTACGATTTCGAGGGAGGTCCCCAGTATTTTCAGTTGGGCGTTCCGGCGCAGGATCAGTTCCCGTCAAAGGCGTGGCACGGTGCCTGGCGTAGAGCGATCGCGATGGAAAGTGCGCAAACCCGGATTTATCCGGATCCACAGGGACTCCTTTCCTTGCGGCGCGAGATAGCCGGATATCTCGCGACCGCCCGTGGCTATAGCTGCCATCCCAACCAAGTATTCATCACATCAGGTTTCGCTGGAGCGCTCGGCGTCGTGCTTGGCGCTATGGGACTCCGTGGCACTAAGGCTTTTGTAGAAGACCCTGGATTTCCCCGTACTCGGCTCGCGCTACAGCAAGCTGGAGTTGAGACCATTGCTGCCCCTGTCGATCATGAAGGAGTAAAGCTTCCAATTTCGGAGCGGGATGTACGGTTTGCCGTCTTAACACCAGGCCAACAAGCGCCGCTCGGAATGTCTCTGTCGGCCGCCAGACGCGCAGACGTCGTGGATTGGGCTAACGCGGCCGATGCCTGGATCATTGAGGACGACTACGCTGGTGAATTGCAGCTATCGGGCAGGGCAACGTCGGCTTTGGCTGCGGATGACAGGTTTGAGCGAGTACTCCACATCGGCAGCTTCAGCAAGACGCTAAACCCGGGTCTCAGGCTTGGTTACCTCGTCGTGCCTTCAATGCTCACAACCTTGTTTCGCACATTCGTGGAGTGTCTTGCGCCCGCCGGCTCAGTCGTCGCCCAACAAGCAGTGCAGAACTTCATGGCTGGCGGGCATTTCTACCGGCATCTCCGACGTATGAAGACATTGTACGCCCGACGTAAGACATTGCTGGTCGAGAACCTCCGTCGTGAAATCCATCCTGGAGTTCGATGCGATTATGAAGGGGGGCTGTCGGTTCGCTTGTTCTTTCCTGGAACCGCCGACGATGTCGCGATTGCCAACGAGGCTCAGAAGGCCGCCCTTGGCATCCTTCCGCTTTCGCCGTGGTATCAATCTCAAGAACCGGGCAAAGGGCTCCTTCTTGGAATATCCAACGTCAGAGAACGCTCGGTCCGGGCCAAAAGCGAACAGCTCTCACGGCTTATCTCAACCCATACCTACGGTTAGGTTGATCTAGCGGTGCGCTAGGTCCAGCTTGAAGAAGTCGCATCCAACTCTCCTTGGACGACATCGACATACCGCGGTGTCGGCTAAAGCGTCGTCCGGCACCGCGGATGTACGAAGGAACCGACGCCGATTTTCAGATCTTGAGTGCATGGACTTCGATCATTTCGTCGAAGCCCTTGATATTGTGCATCCCGAGGCAATCTGTCTGCGCCGCACATTCAGCCGAAGCGACGAAGTCTGCGGAAATCAAAACGGGCCTCTTGAGTTGTTTCGTCATGGTTTCGAGCCTCGACGCGAGGTTAACCGCTGGGCCAATTACCGTGAAATCCAGCCTCCGCTGCGAACCAATGTTCCCATACATCACTTCTCCTACGTGAACCCCGGTTCCGAACTGGACCGGAAATTTTGCTGAAGTGCCGCGTGCGGATGATTCGTAAGCAGCGGTTAGGGCTGCGATCAGCCTCTGGCACGCGTTCGGCTGGTTGAGAGGGAACACAGCCAACAGGCCGTCGCCCATGAACTTCAGAATCTCTCCGCCGTGCTTTTCAATTGGATCAGCCATTAGATCGAAGTAGTCGTTCAGGATGTCGATGACCCGATCCCTATGCTGGCTTCCCGAAAGAAGCGTGAAGTTCCGCAGATCGCAGATCATAATCGCGGCACTCACCGTCGTGCCACTTCCCCGTGTCGTCGCACCGTCCAGGATTTGTTCACTGGCGTGCGGTCCGACGTACGTTTGAAGCAGCGTTCGCGCTAACTGGTTTTTAAGCCGGATTTCTGTGACCAAAGAAAAGAGCGGCAAGGTCCTGTGGATCAAGGTGATATCGGCCTCGTTGAAACCGTCCGGCCTGTCCGTGGCAAACGTTATTAGATGCCGACGCCCCTGCGTATGGTCGAGTGGCCACGCAGCGTAGTCAGTGTGGCCCTGATCGCGTAGTTCCTCGTAGACGGGAAACTTGTGAGGGCCGTGTATCTGGATTTTCTGCCGGACCTCATTTCCAGTGGTTATGACAAAGTGAAACGGGCTTTTTAGAAAGACGTCCGTTGCTTCGACATCGTAGGCAACGTTCTGCACGTCCGCGTCGCTATGCCCTCTGTGCCATATGAGGCGCGTCCCTAACCATTGTGGATGGTGAACCCTGAAGTGCAAGGTCGCTCGACTGAGTGCAATGCCAGCCCTCATCAGGCGTTCGCAAAGCTGTACGAAAATCCTTTCGGACGAGGCTTCATCTCGAAGACCCTGTGACAGCCATTCAATCACCTCCAGGTGGCGATCAGCCGTTCTTCCGTTCATCTTTCTCTCCTTTGGGTCAAGCTGACCTGGGGTCACCAATAGCGAGACCAAAGCTCATGGATAGCCTCGTGTGCCGTCTCTCCGGTTACTTCTTGCAGGAAGTCAGGAGTGTGCGGCGGGAGGGTGAATCGAGCATCGTCGCCGTCCAGCGCAGCACAAAACTCGATGCTGGTTATCCCCATCGCGGCGAAAATTGTCCGGAGGTATGGACGCAAAAAGTCCGTGCCGTCGCCCAATCCAAAGCCCCGCGACGAGGATATGTTTACGAATACGGGTCGATCGGAGAGGAGGCCAACCATCCTGTTGCCAACGTAGCGGAAGGTTCTGTTCGGCCTCACGACGTGGTCTATCCAGGCCTTCAGTGCGGATGGTATCGTCAGGTTATGCGTCGGTGTGGCGAGCACGATGGCTTCGCTTTCGACGACCTCATCGATAAGTTCGTCGGAAAGAAGGCGCGACCCAAGCGGCTCGTCGACAACAAAATGCGCGCGCGACGACATCGAAAACTCGCGATCAATATGCGGCATGTTCGAGTCGTTCAGGCATCGAACGGTAACCTCAACTTCGCTATTTGATGCGACCAATCTCTCAATCGTCCGACGAGAACGACCGGCGCTGGCAGATGCGTGTCCGCGGGGACTGCAGATTAAATGCAGTATCCTCATGGATTTTGATTCTCGTGATTTCCGAGATCAGGCACGCGATCGGGCCCACGCCTTCCGCCAAATGGTAGACCATCAGGATATGCCTGCGGCACATAGGTTGGGATTACAACCGGTTCAATCTTTCGGCCACATAGGCGATCGGTTGCTAACCTCTTCCACAATGATTTCGTCAGGCTAATGAGGTCCCTAAAGCCCCGCTCTCCAAACACGATGCCGTACTCCTGTTGCAATGAACAAGAAACTACGCGTTCCGGACGAAGATATGCACTATACGTCAGTTTGAGCGTGAGCGGTGTTTTCGTCGCACATTGACCCAGCGCGATAGGCCGGTGCGAAAACTACCGCTGTGGCAAATAGCACTAGCATGGATCCACGCTCAGTCCGTAAAGCTCAATGCAAAGACGGTCGCGATGCCGGCACGCGAAAGCGCACGAAGGAGGCGCTGGACACCGCTTCACATCGCTGCCCGAACGTCCACGTGCTGAACCGCCGTGCGGTCGCTGTTGGCGGCTATAGGTTCGTTGGCGCGACGCTGTGGAGTGACATCAACATTTACGGCAACATGTCCTGGGCGATGCGCAGTGCGCAGACCGAACTCAACGACTATCGAAAAATCAAGGTTTCGAAGGAGCCGTTTCAGCGGTTCACGTCAGCCCATGCGAGCGGTTTCAATCACATGGACAAGCACTTTATCCGGACCACCCTTGACGAGGCATATGTTGGTCCGACGGTCATCGTGACGCATCACGCGCACAGTATCCTTTCTCTTGCTCCGGAATTCGTCGGCGATCCGCTGACGCCGAGCTTCGTCTCGAACCGGACATCGCCAAGTACCAACCCCTCGCGTGGATTCACGGACACCTGCACAATCGAAGCGACTACACCATCGTCGACACCCGGGTGATCTGCAACCCACGAGGCTACCCCGACGAACCAGTCCTGGATTTCGACCCGAGCCTTGTAATCGACCTGGAAGATCACACAGTTGGCTAGACGTTCTGACAAGCGGTTTCGCTGCCCATGGAAGCTGTCAAAACCGAACGACGATCCTTATGTCACCCTGCCGGTTTACCTTGCAGGATCGCCGCGGCGCTTCGTCCCCGAAGAGCATGGTGCCGCCACCGCAGAAGAAGAACTGGCTTCAGGAATTTTTCTCGTCGGGGCCCGTCACCGAGGCTTACGCACAGGACAGCAAGGACGCTACGGTGGTCGCGGTCAGTTGGATGCGGCAAGGCATCGTGGTTTTCATGATTGTCTGCATCACTATCCTGCTTATCGGCTTCCTCATCCTGTATTTCAAAACCAGTGACCCCGAAAAGTTGAAGTTCGCTGACCGCATGATACGGATGATCGTGGGTTTCTACATCGGGGTCGTCACTGGGCTGTTGGGAATTCCGCCCGTATAGCTCAGTTCGACGGAGCCGCTGGCGGTGGCGTGGACGCAGGAGCTGTCGCCGCACTTGCCCGTGCAGCGAGCGCCGCGCGCCGCGCCAGGAAATGCTTGCGCTTCTTGCGGCGCTTCGCTCCTACACGCCATGTATGCGACTTCACGATATCGCAATATGCCTCGAACGCCTGTTCACCTGCGGCAGTATGAGGCTCACGGTGAAATTCAGCGATACGATGCGGCAACACCTCAGTGATGCCGTTCTCCAAGCTGCAGTTGAAAATGTCGATTTGAGGCGATGGTGTGCGTGTCTTCTCTCCATTGAGAGTGAACCCCGCATCTTTCAACGCAGCAATCAAGCCCTCAAACGACTCGCGAAGTTGGTCCTCATCCTGAGCGGACAAGCAGATGTCATCCATGTAAACCGAAACCGCGACGCTCGGATGCAGATTGCGGAGGTAGATGCCGGCGGGGGATTTCGCCAGCACAAGCGTTGCCGCGATAGGCGACTGGACGAAACCATATGGGATGACGTACCCACCGCCTTCATAGGGGTTCTTGACCGTAGACCACCTCGCGTAGAATTCGGGCTTCGGAATCCCGATAGCCTTCAGCGCACGCTTCAGACGGTTGCGGTTGATGCTGTAGAAAAACCGCTTGATATCGACACGACAGAAGAACTTGTTTTGACGATGCCGATGCAGGGCGGCGACGTGCGAGCCGTCCTTGAAATGGTAGATGAATTTGTCGAACGTGAAGCGGTTGGAAATCTTACGCTTCAGCGCCTTGCCGAGCTAACGCGTCTGACCTAGACATTGGACTATTGCCATCTCTGGCTTCAGCCAAAACGGAACCCAAAAAGGCCGCCATCTGGAGTGTCTTCGAGAACGACGGGCAAAACATGGCTCGTAGCATCGAAGCCTTCGGCGAACTCCAATCTCTCAAACTCGTCCGAGTTTAGCATCGCAATGTACTGACCGCCGACCTCAGCCGTCAGGCGCGCTCCGAGTTCCAGGGCGGTCGCTCTTTGTCGGCTGTCGACGGGGTCGAACAGATGACTGTCGTGAATAAGGAAGCCTGGCCCGCCGAGCCTTTTGGAGGCGACCTTATACAGCGCGTAGTCGAAGCAGAAGATTTCCATGCTGGCGATCCCACCGCTGGTCCCGGCTTCGATCTCGACCTTGAATTCTGGACCCGACGGCAATGCGTTGATCTCAAACACGCCCCATCGATCGGCGTAGAGCGCGGTACGGGCTTCGCGGACCGCGCTGACAGCTTCGCCAATCGCATGCGAGCGGGCGGCAAGGTCATTCTGCAGTCGCAGGAGAAGCGTGTTCTCGACGGCTTTCGTCTTCGTCTTCTTTGACTCGATGGACTGGGCGTCCTCAAACTGTCCTTGCAATCGAGCGAACGTCTCTTCCTTTTGCGCAAGCCGCTGCTGCATCATCGCCATATCGCTGAACGCTCCTTTGCCTTCGAGTTGTCTCAGGATTTCCGAACGTCGGCCGGCAGCCACGGTCTTCTCGCCGTCGATCTCAGCAAGCCTCGTTTCGACAGAGGCCAGTTCCTCCCCGAGATGAACACGTCGGTTCGCGAGGATGGATTCGTGAAAGATTTTCACGTCTTCAAAACGCTTGGACACTGATCCTGGCAGGTTGATGCCAGCTTCGCTGTAGACACGGTTGACCACTTCAGCGTCTGCAGGCACCTCCTCCTCCAGGCTCTCATTGATGTGCCTTAGCGCGGTCGTGAGGCGGGCAGCTTCGCGGGCGAGCCTCTCAAGCTTCAATCGTTCCGCGTCAGCCTCACTTACGAGTTCGTCGAAGTGCTGCTCGACCTGAAAGTCGGCCACATCCCTCCGAAGTGCCTTGGCGTCGGCTTCGGCGGCGGTCATCGCATTGAAAATGCGCGACAGAGTGTTCGTCTTATCGTCAAGCTTGGCTTTCAGACGCTTGCCTTCTGCCTTTTGGAGCTGTCGCTCCTCCCGCAGTTTCTCGAACTCGATCGCGAGCGTCCAGTCGAGATCGAACAGGTAGGACAAGGCGATCCTCTGCGCGCTCTCGGACTGTTTTCTCTGAAATTGCGTGGCAGACAGGAAGCCCCCGTTTTCGCGGCGACGGGCAAAGTAGCCGATCAGTCCTCGGTAGGTCGGTGCGTGTGGAGCATTGAACGGAGGCTTGTTGCGCTCGAGAGGCAAGCCGAATGTCACAGTGCCAAGCCAAGCCTTCCAATCTTCGTTTTGCACCGCGACCAGACCAAGTAAGTCGGTGGTGTAGGCGATGCCCTCCGGGATACCTCCTGCAAAATCCGGGTAGACCACGCCGCTATTGTTGACCTGACGCCTCACGCGAACCCGAACACCGGAAAACTCGAAATCTCCCCAAAAGGATGCGTCCGCCACATCGGGATACTGCAGAAACGTGTCGCTCGTCTTGTCGCCGCCAAGCAGGAAGTGGACGATTTGTATAATGCTGGACTTGCCGGCGCTATTGCGGGTCTCAGTCTCCCCGGAAGTTTCGTTGCGCTCGGCCAACAGGATGTTGAGACCTTCATGAAACCTGAGCGTTTTGAAGGTTTTGATTGAGCTGCCAATCTCGAAAATCATGAACTCGATCCGTTCTTCAACGCAATTAGCCCCGATCTCCAGTCAACGGCGTCGATCATATAGAGCAGGGTGAGGGCGAGGGTGAACCAGTCATAGCCTACCGGGTATTTTCGGGCCTTGTCACTACGGATACGTTCCCACAACTCGCTCACCGAGCGCGGGCCATTTCTGAGAAGGGAGATGATCTCGCCTCCTATGACGATTAGGGATCGTTCCGCGGGAAGGAATTTAGTTGGCAAAATCATCGATCGTCACCGTGGGGGTCGATACGGGACTTTCTTCGAAGATCACGCAAACCTCAAACATTGTAGCGAGAATGGCCATAGCGGCCGGTTCGCGGTACTCCGCGTTCTCCTGCGTGACACGCCCCATGATTGCTGAGTGGAGTTCGTGCAAAATGTCGTTTGGCGGGAGTCCCTGGTCACGAAAATCCTTGTAGAGACTGCGCAGCCCGTTCGTAACGGTGTCGCTGTCCACTGTTGCTAGGCTTGCCTTAACTTCAGGCGAGAAAACATAGTACTGGCGCATGCGGATGCGCCATCCGAGCGGTATATCGTTGTATGTCAACTTGTTGACGGGTACGACCCATTTGCCATTGGAACTGTCCATAGCTGGTCCGAAAGACTTGACGAGGTCCGCAATTACAAGCGACAGGGCCGGTGGCAGCTTTGATTTGTCGACATCCTGCGAGTCCATGAAACCGATTATTTCCTGGCAATCGTCGTCACTCATACTGCGCAACAGCGACCGGAAATCCCTCGATACCGAAGTGACCCACCTCTACGCCGTCGGACTTTCCTCGCTTGACCAGGCCGTCGAGCGCCATCACCATGTCGGCCGTGAGACCGTCAACCATGTTATGGGTGAACTTCCAAGCCTTCATATCGAGGCCAGACTTCCGGGCTTTGTCATAATCGTCGACCATCTTCTTGCAGACATTTGACGACTTCTGGCTTTTCCCGTTCTCTGCCCCATAGCACTGGTATACGGTTCCGCCGGGAGCCATGAAGCCATCCAGTCCTTTGTCGCCTTTCGAGCCGTTCGCCCGGATCGGAATAAATTCGTTGCCGTGGATGCGCCCGAATACCTTGTTCACGAACGCCTGGAAGGCTGTGCCGTGGTTCTGGCGCAAATGCAGTTCGAGGAGCTTGCTCCAGTTTTCGGGGCGGGCCATGAATGTCTCGTATCGGTCGGAACGACAGAACCTCTATCCTATAGTTCCCTTAAAAAATCGCTGACACAACCGGAACCTGTAACGCGTCGCGGGTCCCGATCCGATCAAGGAAACGTGGACGGTTTCGCAGGTTTAACCGCGTGTCACCTCCGAAGCCTGCGGTCTTGACGAAATTGTCTCATATATCTTCTTCCATGGCATAACTGGCTCGTCGCTTGAGGAGAGCTTCTTCGGTTTGATTATGGAGCGATTGGTATCTATTGCGGTGTGCTAACGACCGCCGGCCAGAGGGTCGACTTTGCCATGGCCGACAGATCGCCAGCCGTTAGATTGCCTTCAGCACGACATAGGTGGGCCATACTCCCTTTCGAGACAGCATAGTGTTCGCTTTGCTCATCGACACCGCTTGAGCGGAGTCCGACTGCTTGAAATCGTGGACCGTGCGACTGTCGCGGACAGTCGGGGACCAAGCGCCGAACCCTTGATCAAAGATCACGGAGGCTGTGCGGCCGTCCGCGAAGGATAAGTCCAGGAAACGTCCATGGCCGCACTCGCCCACGACGACATCGACGGTTACGTTCTTGAGCAAGCCGTATTGCTTCTGCACTGACGCCAACGCAACCTGATCCGGCCAGTCATTCCAGAGGTACTTAGGGGGAGATACCGCGGGCTTCGGTGGCGACGTCGTAATTTTCAGGGACCCGGAAGCTGATCCCTTTAGCAGCGCAGACGCGGTGTCGATCAGCAACTTGGCTGTGAGTGGAGATCGGACATAGGGGTCCTTGTATTCGATCCGGGTGATGGGCGCACCAGCCTCGAAGCCGAGCTCGACCAGGTTCGCCCGGATAAGGCTTGCCATTCCACTCCCGAAAAGGCTCATAGGTCGGTCGAGATTGCTCTCGATGAGAAGCACCTTGGCGCTCGACTGGGGCAGTAAGTCGGATGGAGGGATTGGGGATGTGGGATTGATTTCCGAGATCGTGCCTCGGTAGATCGAGCTTTCTCTCGGCTGACCCCACGTTACCCCCGGGTAGCGCGGCGCTCCGTCCCGCGTCACCCAGACTGTGGTATCCGGACCGCCGGTGACGCTGGCGAAAATCGGTGCCCCGCTTCTGCTGGTCGGCGTGGGGCCAGTATGGATCGCGAAGTCTCCGTCGGCTTGGGAGAGACGATGACCCAGTGCGTGGAGTGTGAGCTTCGAAGCCTGATCAGCCAGCGCGATCGCTGAGCGCGGGACTACGACGACGATTCGATATCCTCGATACGCCCAAGTACTCAGGTTCTGCATGATTGACCAGGATGGGACTTGGCCTAAGTCAGCGTCTTCGGGGAAGTAGATGCGGACGACTGGACTGTGTCGACGCTTGAGTTCCCGGTCGATTTCGTCAGTGACTGAAATGGAGAGTTTGGTGTCGTCGGAGAAACGTTCCGCTGGGTCAACCGCAGCACCAAAGCTCAAATGCGATCTGACGAAGGCAAGAGCGGTCGTTCTGTCGAGCTTGCCGTCCTCGAACGGCGCATCTGGCGTCAGCACGCATGCGGCGCAGCCATCGACGCATCCCGGGTTGCGGCAGTCGAGAATAGTTTCCGCATCGCGCAGAACTTGCGCGATATCGTCGCCCATCGAGATCGAGAAGCCGGCACCGCCTGCGTTTCTGTCGAAAACAAGAAGCGAGCTGCAGTCGCCACCGAGTTCGTTTTTCGACCCGTGAACCGAGTATCCCATCTCATCGGCCTCGACGCCCAGAGAACGTGCGAGCGCCTCGCGCAGAGCGATGACCAAAGCCGTTGCGGCAGCATCTGGAATCCGAAGCGATGACTGCAGCTCGAAGACGTCGGTCGTTATCTCGTAGCCTAGAGCGAGATGACGCTTGATTTTCCACTTTTTCTCGACGCCTTCGCAGACGATGGGGCCGTCGGCGGCCTTCCGTCTCAGCGGGCGATGGCCGTCGAGCGGAGACGGTGAAATCTGTCCCTCGGTGGCTGGAACCGCTTCCTTCTCGGGTTCGGCGCGACCGCAGTGCAAGCAAACCGCGTAACCGTTCTGGGATGGGCCATTGTTTGAATAGTAGACGCTGCCTTCACGGCTTCCACGGTACCGCCCGAGCGAAGGTATCGGGAGGGAGACCCACGGCTCGTCCGAGATCGACACGATTGGTTCTTCTGGCGGAACGTATTCGATCCTGTCGGTGTCGGCATGTTCCTTTTTCCAGTAGTCCACGGCGAAGCCGCTCGGGCGGAGATACTCGACGCTGAGAACCTGAGACCCGCATTCCCGGCACGCGCGAACATCCTGGAGGGTGGTTTCCGCAGCTCCACACTGGGCGCAGTGCCAATGCCGCTTGATGCTTTGAACTTCTCTTACCTTCTCCTCGGTCGCGGGTCTTTTCCAGTTGAGCAGAACACCTGCCGATCGGTGGACCAAACCGTCCAAGACCACTTCCGATCCGGGCGCATAATCGCGGATCGCCAGATCGAGCGATCGTTGTGGTCCCGACAAGCGCGTGTGCCGGCGACCGTCTTTTGACTGCTCCTCGTCTTTAGCTTTCTTCGATCGATGCGGGATAAACGTCACGACGTTCGTCGGGAAGCCGTGGCCTGGAAGAAACCCGCGGTCGGCCAGTGCGCTTAACAGAAACTCGCCGCACAACCTTTGGAGCTCAAGAGACATGCGGGCGCGCCCAGCTTCCTTCATCGTCTCGCCTTCGTCGCGGGCGAGTTGGCGCAGGCCTTCCCATTCATGGACGAAGGCTTCCTCGACCTGCTGCATCGCCACCCTGCAGTCGTCGATCAGCGTGTTTTCCATCTCCAGGACTGATCGCGCGACGAGTTTCTTGAGGTGCTGCTGGCTGGCAACGGCGGTTGACGGTTCTCCGAGCCACTGCAGGAATTGCGAAACCGGAGAATTTTCGACGCGGCCTTCCAATACCTTCACCGGGCATCCCATCAACGCCCCGATGGTCAACTTGAGCGCATCACCGCCCCGTGAAAGCATGTATTGACGGAGAAGATAGGCATTCACGTGCCGTTGAACGATAGGGCGGCTGTTGAGCGCCACCTTAGGCGGGGACATTGATCTTTCGAGATAGGCGAGCGGATTACTAAACGCTTCGCGATCCAACGGCCTGTCTCGGCAGAACGTAAACGCCATGGAGAATGGTTGGCGGCGACGGCCAGCTCGACCTACACGCTGCCGATAGTTGGCGATCGATGGCGGGACGTTTGTCATCATCACGGTGGACACCGACCCGATGTCAACGCCCATCTCCATGGTCGTGGAGCAATTCAGGATGTTGATCCGTCCGTCTTTGAAATCTCGTTCGTAGTCCCTGAGGCGTTGGCTCTCCTGCTGTGCTGAATGCTCGGCCGACCGGAAGTAATCCACGAACAGCGCGAGGCGATCCGAGATATTGATCCAGATTCCTGCCTGTTTCAGGTCGGCAACAGACTGGTCCGCGATCAACCAGTCCGAAACAGTGGACCTTGCCGAATCCGGGTCATCCGGCGCAATAAGCTGAACTGGCATCACCGGCATTTTCAAAGGCGTAGCCGGAGCCGGTGCAGCATTCATACGACTATAAGGAGAAAGCCCGAACGGAGCTATCTCCACAGCCTTCCTCGTGACCGGGCAATTGTACGCTTCGGTCACGGGAGCGATCATCGCCTTGGTGAAGTCGAGCGCGGGATTGTCGCGGTCGGAATTCAGGACGTGCTGCAGCTGATCCCAAGCCATCTGAAGACAGTCCTGCATGTCGTCTTGGTCGCCCGGGTCAGCGATGTTTAGGTTGAGGCCCAGGATAAGCAGCGTCTGGGGCGTGGACAGGCTCGAGAGGTTCCGCGGTACCTTGGGCCACACGACGAAGCGCTTGTCGCCGCCGCTAGATCGTCCGGGGCCGAGTAGCGGGCGCAATCTGATTTGAGGGGCGATCCACCGCA
Organism: Rhizobium cauense; assembly: GCF_019511525.1. Lineage (GTDB taxonomy): Bacteria > Pseudomonadota > Alphaproteobacteria > Rhizobiales > Rhizobiaceae > Rhizobium > Rhizobium cauense. The sequence goes on from NZ_JAEUAT010000004.1 coordinate 239,643, forward strand.
TCGTCCGCGGATCAACTGCCACTGCGGATTTCGCGCGGATAAAATGATTGACGACGGCTGTGAGGTAGTGACGCCAGTCTGTCAGGGTCTTCCCACGATCCGCGAACGCGCGGGGCATAGTGGCAGCACGTTCGATGGAGGAGAACTTCAAGCTTGCCAGAGCCAAGGTCTCCAACGAGTTGGCGCGACGCGGCCGCCGGAACAGCTCTCTCAAGACAAGGAATTCGGCAAGCTTTCGTGGATCGCCGAAGCGGTCGGGATCGCGCGGTTCCCAGACTTCCTTGAGCCAGAACTCGATCTCCGGGCGTTTGGACAGGCGCTCAACGAGCTCGTTCCATCCGACGCCAGCCATACTGGCGCTTGTCAGCTTAGCGATCTCGGCGCGCTGCTGGTCAATAATCTGTTGAAGGCCGGGGTTTGCGGCAACCATCGGCTCCATCTGGCTGATAACATTACGCAGATTTGTGACTTCCGGAGTTTCAGCGGTGTCCGACAACGATCCTTGCACAGCGTGATAGATAAACGAGCGGACGAAGTTACGTTCGGACTCGGCCTGGAACTTTGCCGACATTCGTGCCGTTCCCTGTCGGCTATCCGTAAAAGAAATCAGGCCTCTTCCCGACGACGGCAGAGTACGTTGACTATTCGGCCTCGGATCGACTGCTTCAAGAAGGATCGGTGCTGCCGCCGTAACAAGGAATGGCGCGCCGAACCTTACTGGTCGAAGAAGATTGTCGATCCCGCGCAGCGCGTTCGTACCACAGCATGGGCATGTGCCGTCGGCATCCGATTTCTCCTCGTAACGCAAAGCTATCGAGCCGTCGGAGGGACCCGCCAACACGCGCCAGTCCGTCGTTGAGAGATTAATCGTACGTGACGCACGCGACGGTTTGGCAGCGAAAAGGATCGTTTGCTTGGCTACGTACTGCGCCTGCGTGGCTTGCTCCTCGCCGTCATCCTCATCATCGGATTCTTCCGGATCAAGCCCTCCATCGCGTTCGGCCTCGTACTGGAACTCGTCACGGGCGAGACCTCTTCGGGAAGGGCGGAGCCTCCCTGCTGTTCGGTCCTCCTCCGCCTCCAGCATCGGCTCTCCGCACTCCGTGCATGTGATCAACTCGACCACGGGTGCGTCACACGCGTCGCAAGTGTCGAATTTCACCGAGAAGAGCTTCCCGAAAGGCCACCCTGCGGGAGACTTGCCGCAGCCAGGATTGATGCATCCCCAGATGCCCGGGATCGCGCGCTCGAAACTATGTACCCTCATCGGCGCAAGCCGTTCGGGCTCTCCTGTTTCTGGATGCGGCTTCTCGGCCGACCCAAGAAGAGAGAGCAATGCCTCGGCATCGGTTCCCATTGACTTCGCCAACCTTGTTAGGGAGGTCAGCGGCTGCGGCTTCTCTTTGAGCGCCTTCACGAAATCCCAGACCTGGGATTGACCACCCAGGTGGTCGTAGAGTTCCGAGGCTGACGCTGAGAACACATCAAGCTGCGCGGTGCTAGCGCGCGGCTGGTGGGGAAGCGTCCTTTCCCCCTTAATGACGTGGACCTGGCTGTCAGGTACCCCGGCAACCTCGGCGAGGAATTGCCGAAGCTTGTCGTCCGTATCGCGATCATCCCCGATCGTCGCCGAGGTGGCGACGAAATGTACATTCTCCGGTGCGGTGTCGAAGGCGAGGAGAACGCGGCGGATAAGCAGTGCCGTCTCGGCGGCGGCGGCACCAACGAGAGAATGAGCTTCGTCGAGAACAATCCAGCGAAGTTTCCCGCGGGATTTTTCGATGATCGGCTGATCCTCGGCACGCGCGAGCATGTATTCGAGCATTGTGATGTTGGTAACAAGGATCGGCGCGGGAGAAGATCGCAGCTGGTGCCGGTCGATCTGCCGTTCCGGATTGGCTTTGCGTTCACTCTCGGGTTGCGCTGGTTGAGGCAGGTCGCCGTTGTACAGGCAGTAGCGAACTTTGCCCTTGAGAGGACTTGTCCATGCTGAAAGACGTGCGCGCTGGCTCTCGATCAGTGCATTAAGGGGATAAAGCAGGATTGCCTGAACGCCCTCGAGGGTGGCGGCATTCCCCTCGTTTTGCCTTAGCAGATCGCTCAGGATCGGAAACAGAAAGCACTCCGTTTTCCCAGAACCCGTACCGGACGTTACCAAGACAGACTGTGGGACCCCCGGTTGGGAGAGCGTTTCCCAAGCTGCCATCTGGTGTCGGAACGGCTTCCTGGATTTGGGAAATCGATACTCGTCATCTTCGGCAAGCCCATCGAGAATGGAGACCAGCTTAGGATGTAGTACCTCCGAAGGGACCTGCTCCATGTTCTTTGAGGCGGCAACGAATGGATGCGCCCCCTCGATGACGGGGTCCTGGATTACAGAGCCTTCTGCGGCACTCTCGCTGCCCAGCATGGCGCGCAGATGCCTGTTGAGGTCCTCGTTGTTGGTGCCAAGCTGCGCCACGACAGCGTCGACCGAGCGGCGTCTGATGTCGGACAAAGTTTCGAAAGGCTTCATTGTTTGGTCCTGAGCATGCTGAAGAAATGGGGGTAGGCTTGGGAGACAAAGCCGCCGTGATCACGGAGCGTTACGCGCAATAAAACTTCGAGGTCTGGGTCGATAGTAGCGCGGCCCAACGCCGCGGCAGCCAGAAGAACCGGCGCGTTGACTGCATCGAATTCGGCAAGGGTGAAACGGACTTGGAGTTCTTTGGGCAGCGCCATGCCTAGTGCCTCAAGCCGAAGCGCTAGAGGAGAGGCTCGATGGACAGGAGTGCCCTCGGTTTCGCGCTCGCGCTCATCTTTGATGAAATCCTCGAAGACGCTCTCGATAGGCTTCGCCGAGGTTGCTAGCGGAAATCCGATTGCAGAGACGATGACAGCTAAGGCCGGCTCGATTCCGACGAGATCGTAGAACTTATCCCGGAAATATTTGACTAGAATTTGCATCCGGAATTCGTCGGAGCCCGGAACTTGAGAGAGCGCTTCTTCGAGCATCGTGCGTTCGACATCGAATGCCTCTTTCCAGCAGCGAAGGGGTATGGCGAGCCAGATGAAGGGTAGTTGCCCCTGCAGCCCCCACACCGACAACCGTTCCTGATTATCCGCAGCCCCCAAGAGCGCGCGCACCAACGCCTTTGGATGCTGAGGGAGATGACGCAAGGCTTCCATGGCAGAAGGCGGTAAGCCCGCGAGATTGGTGATCATCGACCGGAGATATTTGAGGTCATCGACGGCATCCATTTCGGTGCCCATTTCCTCCAAGCGCTTGGAAATGGCCGCTTGCAGATCGTTGAATGACCGAATAGCGAGGCCCCACCGCAGGGAGCCTACCCGGAAATTCGGAAGGTCGGCGATACCAAACAAGAGCGCGGGTCTGGTCAAGATATCCGGCCCGTCCCGCAGATAGGCGAGGCAGGGTCCATATGCATCGTCAGGCAGCCTATACTTGCCGTCATCGTCCTTAACCAAGTTGCGTTCACGCTCTGGTGCAAGAACCGCCCGGAACACTGCCGATCCGACTGATGGGAGGGTTACCGCGCTACCCTGGATGGGAGGGCGATCCAATCGATATCGCGCCAACCGGATTGGAGGCTTCGAATCGCCAACAAAATGCAAATCAAGCTGTACGTCTTGCTGGTCGGAGCTTGCCAGAATCTGCTCGATCAATGGCTTCAAGGAGGAAATTGCCAGCTCGCCATCGACTTCTACGCAGATGTCTTGTGACTTCGAGCCTTTTCTTGATATTACGAGATTGGCTTTATGGGACGATACCGCTCGCGACCCACGCAGTGATGCCAGGTCTATCTGCTGTCCTTCCCGCACCAATTTTCCCGCGCGGTCCACCACCATCGCGTCGCGTGCAGAGACAGGTACGACGATGGGAATAGGGTGTCCCGATGCTGGCACCAGTTCGGCAGAAAGTCGGTACTTGGGCGTCGCCAAATATTCGAAGCCGTTACCGCTCGGGTCTCCCGTTACGGTTCTGACCGCGCTGTCCTGTAGGCGGACTTTCCACCCGGGCAGATCGGTGATGGACAGCTGCCCTTGAGTCTGCGCGGCTATTTTGGCCTTAACAGAAGCGCCGTGCTGAACGACGGCGACTTTCCTTTTCTCGATCTGGATGTTCGCCTTGGGATCACGCCAGGATATCTCTAGCATCCCGAGATCGGCGATCTCGCCGCGGGGAATAGCCATCCACTGGCCACCAGGTACACGGTAGAATAGCTCATCGCGCTCGATGGATCGTTGCACCCCGTCTCGTAATATGCGGAACGTCAAAGGCGTTTCCAGGATGTCAAAGTCACCGTTCGCCATCACGCCCGTGGAGTGGCGCGCATTCACATCTAGGGTTTCTACTCGTCCTTCCCGGCCAGCCTCGACTCGGTATCGCCCATCTGCGGAAGCGCTGGGTTCCGAAAAGTAGACGGTCCCGAGAACCTCAACGAGAGACTTGTCATCTATCGACCAGATACGCCCCAACGCTTTTTCGTCACCGTTCACCGTCCAGATCGCAGGGACGAGGACGTAAAGTTTCTTTGACGGCAGGCTGGCTGACCCGGTCTTAACCAACCGCAACAGAGAAGGGTACGCCGTGGGCTCATCTTCGTCGAAAACCACGACCTCCGACGAGACCCGATTTCCATTCGGCCAATTAAACGTGTGGAACCTGCTGTTGTCACTCAGGTCAACACTTACATGAGCTGAAAAGGGGAAGCCGACAATCAGGCGGCTCAGGTCAGCGAGTGGACGGGCTCGCCACGTTTGTTGGTCCTCTGACGGCGGCTCGAGGAGTGCGAACTGGCTGGGAATGTAGTCGGCGAGTACGCCCGTAGGAATCGCCCGCCAACGGCTTAACGTCGAAAGACCAAGAAGCTTGCCGACAGGAATATCGCCCGCCGCTTGAATACGCAGGGCAGGTTGCCAACCGCTTGCTTCAAGGCAGAGATATCGTTCGCAGCCAATACCCACTCCCGTGAACGACTCAATTTTCTCGGTAATGAGCCCAGTCAACAGAACTCGTGCCGCAGAGTCCCCTCCTGGCGGCAAGTAGACCGGGATCGTGTCCTTCCACGCAGGGTACTTCGCGTCCAGGAAGGAGACAGGGTCAATGCCTGAGAGTGCTTCGCTCTCCACGAGGGCGCGCCACTTTGCGAGTTCGGTGACAAGCTCGGCGCAGAGGTCGACAAAAGTGTCGTGCCTATAGCTCAACTTGACGCGATAGGACTCATCATGTGCGAAGCTACGGACAGCCTGAAGTTCGTGGGCTGCAATCGCATGGCGCAGCAGCCGTCGCAGATAGTCCCGGAGCCAACCAGCGCCTTCCTCGGCGATAATCCTAACTGGGACGCCACCTTCGAGCGCAAGCGATAGCAAATATTCTTTCGCTCCGCCAATTTCAATTACGCGACGATGCCAGAACAGAAGACCAACCTCTGCCATCTCCCGCTTCTGGTTTCCGTGGATGGCGGGAAAGATATCCGGTGCCAGGGCGTCCCACTTGCGAAAGGTCGACTTCGCCTCCCGCCTGAACCACTCGGCGCAGAACGCGGCGAAGATACCACACGCATTGCGGTTGCTCGGGACCAGTCTGCCTTTGGTCGCGAGCACACGAAGTAGCGTTCTGCCGGATTCGAACTCCCGATCCGTCATCCTGTATCTGTGAAAAGGGCGTCCATCAGGTTGGCCAAGGTCACGGGTTTGAAGGAATGCTTGCATCCAGTTCGTGGCTGGGTCGGCGCTCGATGGAAGCGGGCTTGCCGAGGTTCGTAGCTCCCTGAGCCGTCGGATGACCAGTATCTGCAGTTCGTTGGCGGCGTCAGAGTACCGCTTTTTTAAAACTTCGTTGAGGCGTTCGAGCGTTGGCAGATGGTGGTAGCAGCGCCTGAATTCCGCGCGCAGTCCGTCGTCATCAATATCGTTCGAAATCACAACCGTCCCCACCCAGCGATTCGACTTTATTGTTATCTAAAGTTGAGTGCGCTTCAATATTCAGAATATATAGTCAGAGTAGAAACCACCGGCTTCAATGGTTTCTGCACTTCAAATCCTGAAAACTATAGGTGTCCGCGCGCCCGAAGAACCTCCAAGCGGCAACCAAGCCGCCCGCCATATTTCCCACTAGGAACCGAGCTTGTGTCCCTTATGGCGCGCTCATGGCTGTTTGGAGATACAATGAAGTTCGCCTTTGTAGACGGAATCCGGCAGGAAGCGACGAGTGGGCTGCGCGGTAGCTGCCCAGGTTGTGGATCGCCGACGCTGGCTAAATGCGGCGTCAAGCGCTTGCACCACTGGGCTCATGTCAGCACGGCTGTTTGCGACCGATGGTGGGAACCAGAGACGGAACGACATCGAGCATGGAAAAACCAGTTTCCCGCTGAATGGCAGGAAATCCGTCATCTGACAACGGATGGCGAGGTTCACATAGCGGACGTCAAGACAGCGAGTGGAACCATTGTCGAGTTCCAGCACTCGGCGATCTCGCTGCACGAGAAATCGTCTCGAGAGGCATTCTACGACCCCCTGGTTTGGATCGCGGACGGCACGCGACTCAAACGAGACCTGCCGTCGTTCCGCCAGGAAATCACCACAACCGCCCCGTCGGCCGAGAGCAGGACCCGAGCTTGGGTCGGCGGCCAGATGGCTCAATAATACCCAAGGTGTGGCTCTAATGGGTAAGGACGAGACAATGGGCGCATGGGGAGAGCTGCTGCTTGAAAGGATGGATTTGGCTGAGGCAACGGGAAGCTGCGCCACAAGCACATCTCCGTCGTGATTTCCAGTTACAGTCGCCGCCTGCTGCGTATCCCCTCCCGATAAATCCCTTTTCACAACGTGTATTGCAAGTGATTTAAAAGGATAGCGTGTCAACGATCGAGTTATTCAGAACGCTCCCTGTAGGCGGAACGCCGCTTACTCAATGCCGGCTCTTCGTGGAGATGAAGGCGAGCAGGTCAGTGGAGTTGATGGGCTTTTCCAGAAATCCCGCTGCGCCCCCGTTTATGGCAGTTGCTTTGGTTCTGGTGTCAGCGAACGAAGTCATAATACATACTGGAGGTCCGCCTTGCCTTACCAGCGACTCCAAGAGCTGCAGACCGCTAGTGCCCGGCATTTTTAGGTCGGCGAGCACGCAATGCACATTACTCACATCACCGGAAGCGAGGAATTCATCCGCGGAGCTGTAGGTCTTGCTGTCAATGCCAATTGCTTCGAAGAAGTCGTGGAGTGACTCCAGAACAGACTGATCATCATCAACTATCGCGACCGTGGTGTAGGGCTTGGGGCGCATTGAACCTCTGGTTGTGGCGCTGTTGCATTGGGGTTGTCTATCTCTGTTGTCGAGAGGTTGGGACCCAGTTAATAAGTTCATATTGCCGAACCAAGTCGGCTAACGATTTGGCTTGCATTTTCCTCATCATACTGCCGCGATGAAGTTTCACCATTATTTCGCTGATCCCCAGTTCAAAAGCGATTTGCTTGTTCATCAATCCACTGGCGACCAGCCCGAATATCTGGGTCTCGCGGGGCGTAAGAGTCTGAGCACGCGATCGGACCTCAATGCGGTGGAGCCTCTCTTGTTGCTGATCCCGATCCAGGGAAAAGGCTGCCCTGATGGCATCAACCAGTTCAGTCGTACGGAGCGGTTTTTGGAGAAAATCCACCGCGCCGGCCTTCATCGCTGTTACGCTTGTCGCGACGTCACCGTAGGCGGTCATGAAGACTACCGGCAGGTCGAACCCATTGGCGCTCAGGGTCGCCTGGAACTCGATGCCGTCGACCCCGGGGAGCCGGACATCCAGGAGAACACACCCCGAGCTGGCTTTTGACGCCCTTTCAAAGAAGGAGGCCGCGTCCTCGAACGCTTCGGCCTCTATATCGAGGGATTGGAAGAGATCCAGAAGCGATAGCCGAAATTGGTGGTCGTCCTCGACGATGTGGACGACTTGCCGCGGCACCAGTTCGGGCTCGACGAATTTGGCAGCGTCTGCCATTGCGGGTCCTCCAACCGGAATTGATGGTAGATCAGCGCCCATTCTACCGCACATACCTCGCCGAACAAGTAAACCAACGTTTGTTATCTGTTTGCAATTCCACGCGAAACTGTTTCAATTGCAACTTCTCCCGTACCATCGACGATCGGCAACGTTACTCGAAACACGGCACCACGGGCTCCATCGTTTCCTGCCCAAATCGTGCCGCCGTGATCACCAATGATCGACCGGCAAATGGCGAGTCCCATCCCCATCCCGTCTGCTTTACGCGAGAAGAAGCCCTCGAAGATTTTGTCAATGTCATCGGCTTGGATGCCTCCTCCAGTGTCCCTGACGACGAGGGTTATGTTGTCGGCCGACTGGTTTGTCTCGACAGAAATTTCGCGGGTGCGAGAATTGTCGGCAGCAATCGCCTGAATGCCGTTGATCAAAAGGTTGACCACGACCTGCTGGAGCTGGACGCGATCTCCCAGAATGCGGGGAAGGCCACTGGCGAGCCTGGTGGTAATGGCTATGCAGTGTGTTTGGCTCTCCGATCGCACGAAGAGGACGGCCTCCCGCACGATATCGTTGATATCGACGAGATCTCGGACGGGGTCGGACTTTACCGCCATATCCTTTATGCGGCGGATCACCTCGTTCGCCCTATGAGCGTTCTCCATTATCCGCGCCATGATCGACCTCACCTTGGGAAGGTTGGGTTCCTCTCTACCCAACCAGCGCATTCCGGTGTCGGCGTCGGTGACGATGACTGAAAGCGGCTGACGTACCTCGTGCGCGATCGACGTCACCAATTCACCGAGAGCGGAAATTCGAGCGGCGTGCGCGAAATCGGCCTCGATCTTCCTCAGTTGTCGCTCGATACGACGCTGTTCTGTGACGTCGATCATCATGATCAGCGTTTTGTCCAACTTTTCTGGATATTGGGGAAAAGTAACGTAGAACAAAACGTCGATAAGCTCGCCGTCGAACGTCAGGATCTTCATTTCTTCGCTGTAATTTCTCTCGCCTCCGAAGTGGGCAACCACCACGCGAGCGGCTGCAGTGGGCGTGCCAGCAAAGAGATATGATACGTCCTGCAGGAACTCTTCTCGTCTGTGTCCTCGGAATAGACGCATCGCGCTGTCGTTTATCTCCGTGACAACGACTGCCTCGCTTGCGAAACGGACTAGGTCGGGTTGCGCCGCAAGGTAATCCTCGATGCCATCGACACCGGAGGACTTCAGGTTTTCGATGACGCCACTCATGACGCGAGCGTCCACCTGCCATACAGGAAGAGGGATGTTATCGATCAGGTTTCGATAGCGTTGTTCGCTTGCGGCGATTTCCCAATAAGCCTCAGGATCGCTCCACGATCCGGTCACGCTAATGGATATGAGCGAAGGGTGTTCGGCGCTAACGCGCCAGACGGTAAGCGTGTCTGCCCCGATGACTCGCCTGATGATCGGGGTGTCGCTCTCCGCCATTTGCAGCACAGTCAGCGTCATATCCAGCAGGGAATCCCTGTGGTTCTTTGGCCAGCAGCGATACGCGCTCTTTCCAATGACCGCGACTGGGGAGCTCTCGTTTGCAAACAGCTTGGCAGCGGTGAGGTTGAGATCTTCAATTCTTAGGTAGTCCGCCACAAGTCCTGGATCTATGGATGATAGATGGTTCGCTCCGCTTTGGGTGTTTCGAGTCATCTCAAGGAGCGCCGCAGTTGCACCCGATGCATCGATATTCCAGACAGCTACCCAGTCTTTTTGGATATCGACCGAGCGGCCGTCGACTGTGCGTGGATCTGCCCGGCGACCAAATTCGATCAAAAGGTCCTTTCCGTTGTGTTTGTCTCGATGAAACCGCACTCGAATTTCGACGAGCAGACGCACTCCGTCCGCCGAGCGGCGCTGGACCATACCCTGCCAGGAGCGTTTCCAGGCTATCTGGTCCAGTTCGGGAATATCGATTGACGCCCCAAACAACTCAGCCGATGTCCTTCCAACAGCCTCGGAATTCGCGACGCCATAGAGCAAGTGGGACGCCTCGTTCCAGTGAACGATGCGTCCTTCCGCGTCATAGATAACAATGCTTTCGCTGGACACGTCAGCAATTTCGACGGCTAAATTGTCCATGACGTGCCTTGTGGTATCGATCTCGGTGTTAGCTCTTCCGGCCATTACACCTCTTCAGTGGCCCGACCGGGGCCTGTACGTTCGCTTCGATCGGGTCATTCGGTTGGTTCCCTCGACGGTTTAAGTCGAAGCGAAAATTCGGTTGGTGTTGAGAAATCGTGAACGCAGTAGGATTTTCCGAGCTCGCCCATTGAGCGCCACATGGCAATGGCATAGCCGACGAGGCGAACGGACAATGATCTACCGTGACTGAAGATGGGTTTTAACATACCTATTCCGATCGATGACGATGCGCCGAGGGCGCATCGTCATCGCGTTGTCAGGCGGCTTCGCCTGGAATTTTTGTGTGAAGCAACCCGCGAGCCACGGAGGTGACGCGCCGACCTTGGAAACGTGCGACGGCCAGATGTTCGTCATCCGGCTTTAGGCTGTCGCGCGCGGAAACGTGTGTCGCGCCGTAAGGGGTGCCAGCCTTGAACATCGCGGGGTCAGCGTAGCCGAGCGGGACTATGATAAGTCCAAGGTGTGCCATAGGGGTATAGATGGACAGCAGCGTGGACTCATTTCCACCGTGGAGGGAAGAGGTGGAGCCGAAGACCGAACCAACCTTTCCATTGAGTTTACCCTGGAACCAAAGGCCGCCGAGGCCGTCGATGTAGGCCTTGAGTTCGGAGGAAATGGAGCCGAATCGGGTAGGTGTCCCGAACACAATGGCATCTGCCCATTCGGCGTCTGCTTCGCTCGGGGCTTCGTACTTCTCATTCATCGCGCGTGCGTTTTCACGCCAACCCGGCACCTGAGACATCACTTCGTCACCTACAAACTCGCGCGTGCGCCGCAGGCGAACCTCCGCACCCTCCTCGATCGCGCCTTGGGCGATCGCGTTTGCAAGGGTTTCAGTAGAACTGTTTCGCGAATAGAACGCGATCAGGACTTTAGGTTTCGACATAACGGCCTCCTGGTTACGGCTGTCAGCTCATGCCACAGCTTTGCCACCAAAAATGACGAACCCGAGCCAGAGTAAGAAGCCGTTAAAAGCCAGAATGTGCGTCCAAAAATTTGGACGATGCGCGCGGATTCGCGTGCTGCCCCATAGTCCGTCCTTCGCGGCAAGCGCCGTCCATGATTTTGGACGCTCCGTTTCGGCCGTGCCAGCTGTTGAGGAATTGATTGTAGTTCTAGGCTGCCCAGCAATCGAGCCAGGAAAGGCCGAGAAGGAACGATAATTCGCAAAGGTGGAACATGAACCAGATGGTAATTAGAGGCGTCAGCAGCCAAACTTTTGTTGCAGCCAATATCAAGCGCACGGAGGACTTCTATAGTAGGGTCCTCGGTCTGCCGGTCGTTAAGCGGACAGTTCACCATCATGACGCCCGTTTGCCGATTATCACCTTTGGGTTTCAAGCGTTCCATGGCGAGCCTCGACGCGGCGAAACCATCACCTATATCGAATGGAACCCTATTTTCTATATGATGCCCGACAAGGGCTTCATCGAGCAGGACGCGACGCGCGACGGTGTCGCTAATCCTCGCGTCGGCGATCCCAAAGGGCGATGGGGAGCCGGTACCAACCATCATCTTGCCCTTCACGTGCCGAACCGTGACGGCCTGCTGATGTGGAAGCGGAGGCTTTCAGATCACGGCGTACACGTTACAGGGCCCTACAACAGACACTATTTCCATGCGATATATTTGCGCGATCCCGATGGCGCAATTATCGAAATAGCGACGACAGAGCCGGGGTTCGGACATGATGAGGCCGTCCTCGGCTCAGGGTTCCGACCGCAACCCAAGGAAAACCAAATCGGCGGTCGTGACGAGTTGCAGGTTGCCGCCGAAACATGGCCGCAGCCGCTTCCACAGGTAACGTCCGACTTCGCTCTCCGCGGCTTCCACCACATCACGTCCATCTCAAGTGACGCAGAAAGAACCGAGAATTTCTTCGTGGAGAAGGTCGGCCTCAGACTCATCAAGAAAACCGACTATCTCGACGAAAAGGGTGGAACACATTTCTACTACGCTTGCGACGAGGATCTGTCGCCTGGCTCGGTGCTGACGTTCTTTGGCCTGCCTGGCTACAAGAGCGGCAGGCTTGGTACCGGACTTTCGCATCACTTCGCTTTGGAAGTTGAGAACGAGGACGCTCTTGCCCACGAATATGCGCGGTTCAAGAAGGTCGGGATCGACGTTTCGACGATTCAGAACACGGTATACGCGCGGCAGTTCCTTTTCCGTGATCCGGATGGCCATATCTGCGCGCTCTCCACTCCGAATCGCTTCTCGGTTGACGAAGACGCAGGCTATCTCGGTCAAAGGCTATGCCTCCCGGAGCGGCTTGAGAGTGAACGCCGTGAAATCGAGCGTCATATCGCGTACCGGCCCGCACCGGTCCCCGTGCTGCCGTAAGCGATGATGGCCCTAGATGGCAGGAGTGAAACATGCAGCAGCTTGATTTTCTACCGCAGGAAAAAGTCATCTGGGGCCGTCAGGTTCTTACCTCCGCCCTGGCAAAGCTTAATCATTACGGCATCGAGAGGCCGATATTGTTTACGGTCGAGCCGCTGGCTGGCTTAGCCAATGAAATAGCCGCGGCCATCGGCCCAGATGTGGTAGGGGAGTACCTGGAATTCCCGCCGCATGTCCCTGAGACCGCTGTCAACAATGCGCTTCGGGCGTGCGAAAGCACCGGGGCCAAATCGATCATCGCTCTCGGCGGCGGCTCAGTACTCGACGCTGCAAAGGCAGTGTCACACTTCAACCAGCGGCGTCATGGATTGCACCTCCCAATCGTCGCACTCCCGACCACATTGTCGGGCTCAGAGTTCTCACATTACTTCGGCGTTACCGAAACGGCAGGGGCGGTCAAGTTCAAGCGGAGTTATGCAGTTAAGGAAACAGCTCCGCGGGTCGTAGTTATCGACCCAGAACTAATACGAGGAACACCGCGCGGCCTACTACTATCCTCTGCCATCAAGGGGATCGATCATGCCGTTGAGGGAATGCGGTTGGTTGAGCCAGACCATCCGCACGCGGTACTCGCGGCGAGCGGCGTAGCTCGGTTCTTGGGTGTTCTTAATCGCTGGCCTTCGGGCGGCGAAACACAAAATGCGCTCGAGGCTGGATCAATCGCGCTGGAAGACTTGCTCCAACTTCAGTTGGCCGCCTGGCAATGCTACTTCTTTCCAGCTTCCGTAGTTTACGGTTTGAGTCATCGTATAGGTCACATCCTCGGCGGCACCTTCGGTGTTCCGCACAGCCTCACCTCGTGCATCACGTTGGCACCGGTCATCGAAGCCTGCGCACCATTCTACGGCGAGAAGCTCAGGGTTTTCAATGGTCGGGCGTCCGGACGCGAGGCCGCGTCCGTTCTCTCAAGAGACATTGGCGGAGTCGTCAGTTTGCTCGGCTTGCCTTCCAAGTTGAGGGAGGTCGGCTTCGAGAGAAAGATGCTCTCGCAGGTCGCCGAATTGCTAGTCGAAAACTATCCACGGGAGGTCGAGGACCTTGGCATCGATGCCCATGCCAAACTCGCCGCCCTGCTCGAAAGTCTCTGGTAAAGTTAGAAACCGACATGAACGACTCACTAGCCGGATTGCTTCAAGACTACGCTGCGGGGCGGCTACTTCCCTCGGGCGTAACTGACACGGCAATCGCGGTCGCCAAGGACTGCCGCGCCCAAATTCGTGCGTTTGCGGAAATCGACGAGCCGGGGGCTAGACTAGCTGCGGCCTTGTCTGACGATTACTATCGAAATCGAACGCCTCGAGCATTGGAAGGTATTCCTATTGGCGTCAAGGACCTGTTCGATACAGCTGGATTAACAACGCGATATGGCTCGCCGGCGTATTCAGAGAACGTACCTTCGACGGATGCCGAGGTTGTTCGTAGCCTGAAGCAAAGTGGGGCGGTTGTTGTTGGCAAGACAACAACGCATGAATTCGCCTGGGGTGTGACCACTGCAAGCGAGCGATTTGGTGATACGCTCAACCCCTGGGATCACAGTAAGATTCCCGGCGGTTCGAGCGGCGGGATGGCGGCGTCTATCGCCTATGGAGCTGTCAATGTGGGAATTGGCACCGATACAGGTGGGTCGGTCCGCATTCCCGCGGCGCTCTGCGGAGTTGTTGGTTTCAAACCCACCTATGGCCTCCTGTCTACACATGGTGTCTTTCCTCTTGCTCCGTCGTTGGACCACGTGGGAATTATGGGTAGGTCGGTAGGCGATACGAAGATGGTGGCAGCCGCCCTCGGCATTAGAAGCAACGATGCGCCGCGCGGTTCGCGGTATCGTGTGGGGATCGCGGTCAAGGCCACTGACCTGCCGATTTCGCGGGACGTCGAGATATCGTTCGAGCTGGCCCGGACTGTCCTTGAGCGGCATTATGAGGTGGTCGAAGTGGATGACCTCCCATCGTTCAAGCGAGGGTTTGAGGCGTTCGCGGGGATCGTGCTTGCCGAAGCCGGAATGGTCCATTTCAGCCGGCACGACAGAGAACATGTCCAGGCATCTTATGGGGCCGAGACCGCTAGTCGCCTTGCGTTGGCGGAAGAGACGACGATCGGAAACTACGCCGCCAGCCAACGCCTTCGCCGAGAGTTCGTCCGCAAGCTCGATAACGCAATGATAAATTGTGACTTTCTGGTTTTGCCAACCTGCCCGTGCTCCGCGCCGACACGTGGGACCGATCGGATTACGATTGGCAAATGGAGCGGCAGCATTCGAGAGGCGCTGATGATCTACACCGCGCCGTTCAACCTCGCCGGCACGCCAGCCCTCTCATTGCCAATGTCTCCGGCGCGTACGGATGGGATGCCAGTTGGATTGCAGATCGTCGCCGGGAGGGGGCGCGATGGAGAGCTTCTGGCTTTCGCCTCCGAGGTTGAGGCTCGACTAGGTTTCCGCGAGAGCCGCGTCGATCCTATGAAACGTTAAAGGGGAGGGCAAAATGTCTGTACTTGCGATTTTGATGGAGAAGGGCTGCCATGTCGTAACCGCTGCTGGCACCGATACGGTAAACGACGCGTGCCGCTTGCTACACTCGAACCATATCGGCGCGGTGGTCATCGTTGACCGGGAGAACCGTATAGAGGGCATATTCACCGAGCGGGATGTCGTCGCCGCGATCGCTCAGCGTGGTATCTCGTGCATGGAGATGCAGCTATCGGAGGTCATGTGGAGGAACGTATTTTCCTGCACGCGAACGACCAGCATCAACGGCCTGATGGAGATTATGAACGAACAAAAGGCACGACATCTTCCCGTAGAGCACGACGGTCGTCTGGCGGGCATCGTATCGATTGGTGATGCCGTCAGACACCATATCAGAGCCATCGAATACGAGGCCGAATACATTCGGTCATACATCGCCGGTTGAACTCAGGAGATCGAATACAAACGCAGATTTGATAGCCATACCTGTAGGTTAGGAGATAAAGTGTGACTCGTTGGATCAAAAAAGCGAGGGGACGCACGCGATGCTCAGACTCTATGACAGCCGTTATTCAGGCAACTCATGGAAGATTAGAATCCTGCTCAACCAGCTGAAGGTACCCTTCGAGAGACACACTCTCGACCTAGAGTCGGGCGAGACCAAAACCGACGATTTCTACAAGTTGAGCCGCTTCAGCCGCGTTCCTGTTCTGGAGCTCGAAGACGGGCGCACAGTGGTGGAGTCCGCTGCCATCCTACTTTACCTAAGCGAGGGTACACCGTACCTTTATGATGACCCATATCTTCGGTCGCAGGTGATCGGCTGGATGTTCTTCGAACAGGGAGATCTCCAGCGATTTCTTGCGATGGCCAGAGTCTATCATATTCGTGGATTGGCGGACAGAATGTCACAGCAGATCGAGCGACTGCATGCTGATGGCTACTTGGGACTTGAAAAATTGGAGCGCTGGCTAGCCAATCATGAATGGCTAGTGGGCGACCGATACACAGTCGCCGACTTGGCGGTTTTTACTTACGTTTCGCTGGCACATCAGGGAAAATATGAAATGGGCCGCTTTGCGGCCATCGAGGCATGGCTTGCGCGAGTGAAGGCGCAGCCGGGCTGGATCGACATATTCGATCAGAGCCCCTACCAATTGGTTTAATATCCTGGTCGCGCTCCAGAGGGTACGCTTTCGAGCAAAATCCTCTGAAAGGCGGCGGGATAGAGCGGATTTTCTGCGCACTGCCTGTCGAGTCGCGGCTCGAATGTTTCAAAATACCATTTTGCTTACTGCCTTTATCAATGTGCTCGGCATTGCGGGCATAGTCGTGTGGCATCTCCAGGGCCGATCTCGACCAAATGAGCGGCTCGTCACGCAGATCGCCTTCTTTCTGGCGATGACCGCGACGCTTGTCGCGGCGCGAATCATGCCTTTTCGGTTCGACGCACCACACTTGGACGGCGCGGGCTCACTCGTTGTTGTAGCCAAGATCCTTTGGTGGACGCATCTTTCTTGGGCCACGATCGGATTTGTCAGGATCTATATCGTGCTGGATGGGAGGCCGCGGGAAGCACGCCTTATACAGGATCTGCTGGTTGCTATGGTCTACCTCGGTGTGCTGTTGTCTGTCATGGCCTTCGTTTTTGGAGTGCCGATCGGGACCATTCTCGCAACGTCTGGCGTCTTCGCTATCATTCTCGGTCTCGCGTTGCAGAATACCCTCGGCGACGTTTTCTCGGGTGTAGCCCTAACTCTTGGAAGGCCCTACACAATTGGAGACTGGATATTGCTGCCTGACGGAACGGAGGGCCGCGTGGTCGCCAGCAATTGGCGTTCGACTTACCTTCTGACGGGTGCCCAGAATCTCGTAGTGATGCCCAACAGCGTGCTCGCAAAACAGGGGTTGACCAATGTTAGCAAGCCTGACGAAGCTCATCAGTTGGTGTTGGGGGTCCGAATTGTACCAACACACAACCCCGCGTTTTTGCTCCGCGTGATGCTGGATGCCCTCAGTAGTTGCAACAGCATTGTTCAAGAGCCGCCATCAAATGTATCTCTTATGGGCATCGATGCGGCCGCGGTCGACCTTCAACTTTACTTCAGGGTCACCAGCCTGGCTCAGCGTAGCGCCGCTAGGAACGAGGTCATCGACCTTATTTATAGGCATTGCAACGCCAACGGCCTTAGTTTGGCGACGCCGCTAGGAAGCCAGATTTCTCAAGCAAGCGAGATTGCCGCTCCTAAGGTCTCGGCCCTGACATTACTGCGATCCATGCTATTGTTTTCCGGTCTGTCCGAGGAGGAGATAAAGCTGATCGCCGCTGGAGCGACCGAGAAGAAACTGGCCCCGGGTGAGGAGCTGCTGCCAAAGGGTTCGATCTCCAACAAATTGCTTGTGATCCGGGAAGGCGTGGCTTTGCGCCGTGATCAAGGTGAGATCATTGCGAGGCTCGCGCCCGGCGATGCTCTGGGCGCGTGGGGAATCTTTGCTGGGCAGTCTGAGAAAAGCCAATCTGTGACACTGACTCCCGTCACCATCTACGAGATTGAAAGGGCAGTGTTCGACGACCTAGTAGCCAGCCGGCCGCATTTAGCGGACGAGTTGGTGAGACGACTACATCTACACGGATCACATGCCGAGGCAGGGTCGCCCCCTCCTAATCATGAAGATGGAAACCGCGCGCATTTGGTGCACGCGATACGCAATATGTTCATCGGGCACTAGCTGACGCGCCCTTGCCTCGGATGCTCGGACCCATCGTTCAAGTCGTTGGACCGTGCGTACAAGCACAGGAACTTCTAAAACTCGAAAGAGCGACTACTCTTCTCAACAGCTCAAAAAAACGAAAGGGGAGCTGTCATGCACGCTAATCTAAAGTGGGAAAGATCCGAAATTGACCGAGCGGCTGTCGTTGACCAGACAATGATGGAAAGGCGCGCTAAACGGGGCTTTCTAAGTACTCCCGTTCCTACCCAGACGGTTACCGACATCCTCAACGCGGCTCGCTTCGCTCCTAGCTCCAGTAATACCCAGCCTTGGCGGTGTTACGTGCTCACGGGTGATGCGCGAGATCGTATCACAGCCAAGGCAGTCGACATATTTCGGGCAGGTCCAGAAAAACTCGCACCGGAGTATCCATTTTTTCCACAGCCGTTGCATGACCCATTCATCGGTCGTTTTAATCTCTTCCGCGGCCAACTTGGCGATGCTGTCGGGGTTCCTCGGAGTGATAAGTACGGCAGGCTAAAGGACGTCGAGCGCCAGTTCAGATTCTTCGAAGCCCCCGTTGGTATGATTTTCACGATGGACAGAAAGCTAGAGTGGGCAAGCTTCATCTGCTACGGGTGTTTCCTGCAGAATCTGATGCTTGCGGCCAGAGCCAGAGGGCTGGATACGTGCGCACAGCAGATTTGGTCTCTGCAGCATCGACTGCTCCGAGAGGAACTGGGATTTCCAGAGTCGGACATGGTGGTCGCGGGTATGTCGTTGGGCTGGGCAGACGACGGCCTGCCCGAGAACAACATGGAAAACCACAAGCTGGCGATCGAAGATTTCGTTGAATTCGTGAGCTGAACGCGTCAGGTACTTGACGTCACACCACCATGCCGCCGATTAATTGGTCGTCGCGATGCGTCGCGAGGACCTTCTCGTGCTTACATGCGCCAAAGTGATAGGTACCAATGCTCGATCTCAAAGATGTTTACTTCTTTGTCCAAGTGGTGGATCGCGGGGGGTTTACCGCAGCGGGCGAAAGCCTCCGCGTGCCCAAGTCAACCCTTAGCCATAGAGTACGCGAACTTGAGGACTCCCTTGGGGTACGGCTGATCAACCGGACATCCAGGCAATTCGGAATGACGGATGTAGGGGCGGAATTCTATCAGCATGCACTCCAGCTTATTCAATCTGCAGACACCGCTGAGGAGTTCGTCCGCCAGAGGTTACATGAGCCAAGCGGAACGATCCGGATCACAACGGCAGTCGAGATTGCTCAATTCGCTCTTCGCGATGTCATTCCAATTTTCTTGAACCGATATCCGAAGGTGAGGATCGTTGAGATCGCAACCGATCGCTTGGTCGATATGGTTGCCGAGGGATTCGATCTAGCGTTGCGTGGCCATGTCGCATCCCTTCAGAACTCAACCTTGGTCCAAAGAGGGATTGCCAGTGTGCCATGGTATCTGTTCGCCAGTCCGGAGTATCTGCGCCAAGCGGGAGAAGTGGCCGATCCGGATAATCTTTCGTCACATTCAACGCTTGCGAACGACCGCCACGGGGCGCAGGTATGGCGGTTGAAGGGGCCGCTAGGTCAAGAGGTTGAAGTTCCCATAGAGCCACGGTTTCTCAGCAATAATATGATTGCCTTGAAAGAGGCAGCATGCGCCAACCTGGGTGTTGCTGCATTGCCGGGCTATATGTGCCGCGAGGACATAGAAGCGGGGAGACTCTGTCAGATACTCCCGGGGTGGATGGCTGCGGACGCCCGCATGAGCGCGCTGATTCCCTACAAGAGTGGGTTGCTTCCGGCAGTTCGGTCGCTCGTCGATTTTCTCGCGGTCGAGGTCCCCAAGGTGACGGCCTTTACGCCCCTAACAACCAGCCGATAGTACAAAGCGCTGGGCGGATATAGGCATACCTCAGTTCAATACCCACAGATTGCAGGTTGCACTACCCTCGCATCCGCCGGCTTATCCGGCGTGACAGCGCGTTTGACGTCTTTCCGGAAAGTTAGCGATGAAATTGCGGACGTGGGTTAAGCAAGCACTCCAATCCTGCGCACTCATCGCGGGGTCCGGCGTACCACTCACAACGATCTTTCTCTCCGAGGTCCGCGGTTTCTCTGGAGAATACCTCGCAAAGACGCTCCAAGCCCTAGCACGCACCGAGGTGTTGGTAGGTACCCCGGTCTGGGGGGAGGCTACCAACTCAGTAGAGGCGCGCGACATCACCATTCTTGAGATCCTTGAAGCTATCGAAGGCCCGTCGGACAGTTTTAGGCCTAACGGTCGCCAGCGATCTATCAGCGGATCGCGAAACCGAGCTATAAATCTGCGTGTTGGACGACTTGGTGGCAACCGGTGCTCGCCGGAACCAGCATCGAAGACTTAGTTGTTTAGGGGGAATCCAAAATGCAAGCTCTATGCTGCCGGAGATTGGAGGGGTCGCGTTGCAAGGTCTCCTAAATGAGACCGCGGGCTTGCTCGCGTTTTGTCGGACCGTCGAGACGGGATCGTTCACCGCGGCAGCGCTTAGCATCGGAACGAGCCCCTCTTCGGCCTCAAAGGC
This sequence comes from Rhizobium cauense, assembly GCF_019511525.1. Classification (GTDB taxonomy): domain Bacteria; phylum Pseudomonadota; class Alphaproteobacteria; order Rhizobiales; family Rhizobiaceae; genus Rhizobium; species Rhizobium cauense. The sequence continues at coordinate 259,961 of NZ_JAEUAT010000004.1, forward strand.
TGTGTCTCGGCTTGAGGCGATGCTTGGTGCTAAGCTCTTTCGCCGCACCACACGGACCCTGAGTCTGACACAGGAGGGCGAGGCGCTCTTTCGACGGGTTCGGCCTATCCTCACGGAGATCGAACAAGCTGGCGATGCCGTTCAAAGCAATCAAAACACGTCGGGTCACCTGAGGGTCAGCTTGCCCGGCGAATTCGGCCGACAGCTTCTTGCGCCGATCTTCGAGAAGTTCATGGCCGTGCATCCGAGTATATCGCTGCAACTGGATATGACTGACCGCCATTCGGATGTCGTCCGCGACGGTTACGATGCGGCGTACCGAGTAGGCTATACAGACCAGAATTCGCTTGTTTCGCGCACGCTGACGCAACTGGAAATGGCCGTGGTAGCGGCCCCTTCGTTTGCGGCAAACCCGGACAAGGCTGCGACCACGGACGCACTGCGCGAGCTACCCTTTGCGCGGTACTCAATCGGGGGGCGAGCTTATCCCGTACGGTTTGCTGACGGCACGGAGTTTGTCCCAAAAGGCCGATTGGATCTTGATACAGCTGTGGCAATCCGACAGGCGGTAAAATCCGGGATTGGGCTCGGGTATGTGATCAGATTGATTGTGCAAGAAGATCTGGCTCGCGGATCCCTCGTTGAAGTGGTTCCATCGACAATCCTCAAGCCAATGCCTTTCCAGGTGCTCCATGCGTTGGGCAGAATGCCCACACATCGATTGCAGGTGTTCACCGAATTCATCGCCGAGACTGTTAGAAGGCTTCAAAAGAGCGACCGTGCGAATGGGTCATCGTTTTGCTGACCCGATAGCGGCTGCGTGTGTTTGATCAGCCAATGAGCGCGGTACCTGCTTGAATTTTGGCCGCCGTTTCTCGCAAGCAGCCGCGCAGCCAACAGTGTGCGAGATTACTGGTATGTCTCGGGTGCCAGAACATACGCTCATGAATATCAGGCAACGCAACGGGCGGCTCCACGCCGATGACGCCGGACACGCCCAGCTCGGATATAGCCCGTTCCAGTACCAAGGTGATTAAATTGGTTCGCCGCAGGAGGAATGGAACCAGCACAAAGCTTTCAACGGTTACCGCTATTCGGCGACTAACACCCTCACGCGCCAGATGCTGATCGGCTAAGTTGAGTTGTCGATCGGGGCCAATGCCGTATGCGAGATGGGGCGAGTTCAGGAATGCCTCCATGGAGATCTTCCCTGGCTTAGCGAAGACCTTACTTTGGGAATCAGCTGCGCACAGCCATCGGTCGCTGAGAAGAGGTTCGGAGGGAAAGTCGCTATCCGGCAGAAGCTCGCTGGGTTCAATTACGACGTCCGCCAGATCCTCGTGGAGCATCCTTTCGGGATCGTGCGAGCGTGGTATGAGGTGAAGTGTGATATGCGGTGCTTCGGCCTCAAGACGCTTCACCAGCGGGCCAAGCAAGACGAGAACTGCATAGTCCGAGGCGCTTATCGTGAAAGTTCTCGCATCCTGGCGGGGATCAAATCCCCCTTGCTGCATCAGAGTTTGCTGAACTTTGCTCAGAGCATCTTTGAGAGGCTCAATCAAATTCTGTGCGTTTTGGGTTAATGCAAGCTGGCGTCCGACACGCACCAACAGCGGGTCATGAAACAAGTCTCTCAAACGGCTGAGAGCCGCGCTCGTCGCCGATTGACTTAGCCCGACAACCTCACCCGCGCGACTGACGCTCTTTTCTCGAAGAAGCGCGTCGAGAACCACAAGCAGGTTTAGATCGACGCCACGTAGGTTCATAGATTGTCCTCCAGATGTATCGATACGCTGGATAGATGAGTTCCGAATAATCGATTGGACACATTACGACAGAACCGTAACATCGCTGTCAACAAAAAATAAAATAACGGGGAACGCAAAGCTTGCTGCTTCGTAAAGATGAAGCACAATTGGCGTTCTGAAGCGCAATTCTTTGTTTTTAGCAAGTGCAAGTTAAGTAATGCTTGCGCCAAGGAGGAAATATGCGTGATTTAGACGAAAGAACGCACTCATTTCAGTGTGGAGACGCTTTGGATGTACTTCAAAAGTGGGAACTTAACTCTGGGCCAGAGGCACTGGCATTCCGTTCGGCAATGCGCAAATTCGTGGGTGGCGTGACGGTCATCTCAACGCTCCACGAGGGGCGTCCGTGGGGAATGACCGTGAGCGCTTTCAGTCCGGCGTGCATGGATCCACCCATGCTAATTGCATGCGTAAATCGAGAAACGGTCACTGCGAGCGACATCACCCGGGATCCGCGGTTCGCGGTCAACATCCTTAGCGACGAGCAGGTCGCAATCTCCCAATTCTGCTCACGACCGCGTGAGGACAAATTCATCGAAGCCTTCGTTCTTCCATTCGAGGAAGTCCCTGACACAGTCCAGATGCCAGTGTTGAGGAATTCACTCATCACGTTCGACTGTAGGGCCAATACGACCTTCGTTGTGAACAGTCACCTCGTTCTTCTTGCGCAGGTTCGGGCAGTGCTTGCACCCTCCTCGAAAAAGCCGCTTCTCTACGGCGAGGGGCAGTACATGCAGGGCGTCTCAATAAAGATGGCGGCCGCGTGATGAACGCCGCCACGAATGCAACCGAACTCGTCGAGGCTCTCTACGTTGCCTACAACAGTCACCGGATGGGAGATGTTGCGGCATTCTATGCAGTAGGCGCAACGCATGAGGACATCGCGCATGGGCGTCCAAAGGTAGGCGCACAGGCTATTGTCGAAGGGCTTCAGAAATTTCTCGGCTGGTTTCCGGACGCGGCATGGAAGCTCGAGTCGATCATTACCGACACCAACGAGAAAGCTGCGGTGCAGTACACGCTGACTGGCACCTTGTCAGCCGCACTGGGACCGATCGTGCCTCGTGGCCAAAAAATCTCACTCCGTGGGCTTATGGTTCTCACACTCGAGGACGGAAAAATCTCGCGCAGCGAAGACTACTGGGACGCAACGACGTTCCAGAAACAACTGAACTCCAACACTCCAGAGGATAGATCATGAGAACGGGTAAAGAATACCTCGAGTCGCTACGCGACAACCGAAAAGTCTACGTCGGCGGAGAATTAATTGACGACGTAACGACACATCCCAAGACGCGTGGCTACGCCAATGCAATTGCGGAATACTACGACCTTCATCTCGATCCGGCCAACCAGGATATCGCGACGTTTATCGACGAGAAGGGTAATCGTCAGTCGATGCATTGGTTCCTTCCCCGCACCAAGGAGGATGCTGTCCGTCGCCGCAAATACGCCGACTTTATTTTCCGCCACTTCAAGGGCGGTATCTTCACCCGTCCGCCGATGGGAATGAATTGCGTGATGTTCACCCAGGTCGACGATCAGCAGCCGTGGGCTGACAACTCTATTTTCAAGAACGGTCATCGCGATCTCTCGGGCAACATTCAACGCCAATGGGAGGAGGTGACCAGCAAAGACTTAGCCATCTCCCCGATGTTCGTCGACGTCCAATTTGATCGGGGCCGCGTCGAAGCGCTCGGCGAGACCCCGATGCTTAGTATCGTGGAAGAGCGCGATGATGGCATCCTGGTAAGGGGCTGGAAGGCCATCGGAACATCAGTTCCCTTCGTCAACCATATCCTCATTGGCAACTTGTGGCGACCTGGCCAGACAGCAGAGCAGACGGTCTATGCGCTGGTTCCGATCGCTACCAAAGGCATCTCCGTCGTCGCCCGTGAATCTCGCGTTCAGCCAAACGCGGATCCGTATGATCGTCCGCTGGCGACGATCGGTGACGAACTGGACGCGATGGTCTACTTTGACGACGTCCTGATCCCTTGGAGTCAGGTCCAACATATCGGAAACCCCGAGCATGCGAAGTGGTACCCGCAGCGTCAGTTTGATTGGGTCCACCTGGAAACGCAGATCCGCCACTGCGTTCATGCCGAACTAATGGTTGGCCTCGCGCTATTGCTCACTCAATCCCTGGGAACGAGCAATAACCCAGTCGTCCAGTCCCAGCTCGCCGAACTGATCAGATTCCGCGAAACGTGCACGGCGTTTATGCTCGCGGCTGAGGAAACAGGGTTCGCCACCCCTGGTGGGCTTTTCAAGCCGAACAACATCTATATCGACTTTGGGCGAGCACATTATCTCGAGCATCAGCCTAAGATGGTCAACATGCTGATCGAATTCTGCGGCCGGGGTATTGTCCTTCAACCGACAAAGCGAGAACTCGACGATCCGTACATTGGCCCCAAGCTGGCAGAGGCGCTGCGCGGTGCGGAAATCAGCGCGCACGATCGCATCAAGATCTTCCGCCAGATAAGCGAGCGTTTCCTTACGGAGTGGGGTACTCGTCACGAGATGTTCGAAAAGTTCAACGGCACGCCTCTGTATCTGATCAACCTACTCACTCTCCAGCGAACTGAGTATCACGTTGATGGTCCACTTACTGCGCTGGCACGGGAGGTTCTCGGTTTCGGTGACACGGCGGAACTCGGGAAACGTGCACAGGAGGCCGAGAAGAACGCTCACTATGCCAACGTGCGCTTCCAACCGGAATATGCGCGGGCGCAGGACGTTCACGAGGGTTACATCACTTCTCCAGGCGAGCGCACAAGCGTCAACGCCGCCTGATGAAGACCGTGCTGGCGCACCGTTGCGCCGGCACGGAACCTCTATTGATGAGCATCACCCGGAACAAGACAATGTACTCGTTCACGTATAACGCTTCTTCCACTCGGGTCTTGTTCGGCACCGGGACGGTGAGCGAACTCGGAATCGAATTGGAGCGGCTCGGACTCAAGCGTGCGCTGTTTCTCGCCACGCCAGGGCAGGAGGGGTACGTTAGGCGCTGCGCTAGTTCGGTAGGGGCAGTCGCCGCCGGTGTTTTCGCCGATGCGACGATGCATACCCCAGTTTCGGTTACGGAGGATGCCCTGCGAGTAGTTCGAGATCTGGACATTGACGGAGTTGTTGCGATCGGCGGCGGCTCTACGACAGGACTTGGCAAGGCGATCGCTTGGCGAACGGACCTCCCTCAAATCGTCATCCCTACGACCTACGCCGGGTCCGAGATGACGCCAATCCTGGGCGAGACAGCTGACGGTCGGAAGGTTACGAGGTCCGATCCGCGGATTCAGCCCGAAACTGTCATTTACGATGTGGAACTGACCAAGACGCTTCCTCGTGGGGCTGCCGTGGCCAGCGGGATGAATGCGATGGCACACGCCATTGAGGCCCTCTATGCGGAAGATCGAAATCCAGTCGTAAATCTGATGGCTCTCGAGGCGATCTCGGCCTTGTATGGCTCCTTGCCGCAAATTGCGGAAAGTCGCGATGACGAAGATGCTCGAGCAAAAGCGCTCTACGGTGCTTGGTTGAGTGGTATTTGTCTTGGGTCGGTCTCGATGGCTCTTCATCACAAGCTATGTCACACGCTTGGCGGGATGTTCGATTTGCCGCACGCCGAACTACATGCCACGCTGCTTCCCCACACGTTAGCATACAACAGTCCGGCTATTCCCGAGGTCGTAGAGAAGTTGTGCGGGGTCTTCAACCAGCGCGATCCCGCTCAGTCGCTCTACGAATTCAATCAGCGGCTCCGGATCAAAACCACTCTGGCAGACCTCGGTATGGCCAAGGATGGCATCGAACCTGCTGTCGATGCTGCCCTTTCGAAGCCATACAAAAATCCCAGAGCTCTCGAACGAAATTCGCTGATCGCATTACTGAGACGTGCCTATACCGGAAATCATCCGGCACCGTAGGTTTAAGCAGCTGAAGTTGGAGGACACAATGGATACGAGAACGACTGCGACAACAACTGCGACAACGCAAGATGCACGCTTTCTTACCGAGGCGAATTCTGTTGCGACAGTAAATGCGCGCATGGGCTCAGAAGTGAGCCCGCGGATGAAACTGGTAATGTCGGCGGTCGTGGAGCATCTCCACGCGCTGACGAAAGAGATCGAGCCAACACACGATGAGTGGCAACAGGCAATCGAATTCCTGACGGCAGTGGGCCACAAATGCACAGACTGGCGACAGGAGTTCATCTTGCTCTCCGACATACTTGGTGTGTCAATGCTGGTCGAAATAATCAACAGCCGCAGACCGTCGGGTGCCACCGAAAACACCGTTCTTGGCCCGTTCTACGTGCCTGCAGCGCCTCGCTACGAAAACGGCAAAAATATTTGTCTTGATGGGAAGGGAGACCGGCTGATCGTCAGAGGAAAGGTTACAGATCTACAAGGAAAACCGATAGCTGGAGCTCTCGTCGATGTCTGGCAGACAAACAACGATGGCTTCTATGACGTCCAGCAAAAAGATATTCAGCCTGACTGGAACCTACGTGGCGTATTTGCTGCCGAGCAAGACGGCACCTATTGGTATCGGTCTACAAAACCGAGATTCTACCCTATTCCGGATGATGGGCCCGTTGGGCAGCTTTTGGGGCAGTTAGACCGCCATCCAAATCGGGCTGCCCATATACATTTTATCGTTAGCGCGCCGGGTTACGATCCCGTAATCACGCATATATTTCCGGACGACTGCCGATATCTCGACGAGGACACAGTCTTCGGCGTTAGGGAAACACTCATCGCCAAATTCCAGGAGGTCCGCTCAACCGACGACGCCACGAAGTTGGGCTTGCAAGACCTTGACGAGCGCCTCCCATACTACTTCGTCAACTGGGACTTCGTTCTCACGCCAAGCGCGATGTAACCCGCGTCCCCAACATACAGAATCTGGCACCAATCGAGCGCTCATCGTGTTCCGAACGGCGATGAGCCTCCCACATGGCATTCCAGCACAGGGGCTTCGTTATGCTTGCTATTCGTATTGCCACTTCAAATCCAGACATGGAGCATGAGCGGGACCAGCATATGAAAAGGCATAGGCACCACTTACGTTCGGCCACTTTCAAAATCGTCCTATCTGGACCGGTATTCGATAAATTCGGCAGCCAGAACGGTGCGGTGGTATTAGCGGAGGTCGACGATTTGGTGGAGTTACAAACCTTCAGCGATAGCGATCCCTTCGTGGTTCATGGTGTCTATCGAGAAGTCACTATTTCCAGATGGTCAGCGACAATCGATAATCGCTAGCGTTATGTACAGTGCACATTGGACTGGTGGGTCGCGTCGGCGACTCGCGAGCGGGTGCCGTGCCGGGCTCTTGATGTGTAGGGAATTTGTACCACGCGCTGTTCGCAAGCGTGTGCCAGACCTGTCAGCGAAGCCACTTATGAGCTCGCAATTTGAGTCGCTTCCGTTTCGGAAAGTGTGACCGAAGGCTCCCCATCTCCTCTGCGATCTGCTACCTTGCAATCCTGACCGTCAGCGCAGCGTGATGGTGTTTTTTTGCCAATTGAACGCGGCTGAGGGCCATGCCACGAAATACAATGCAGTCGGTAACCCGGCTTGGCGGTTTGTCCCGTCGTCAGCGAGTTGTTCTAGCTATCGCCCTCGGACTTTCGTTAGGTGTCGTTGTCTTGGTTTTTGCCGGGACAACACTGGGCTTTCTTCCCGTCGTCGCCACGGTGCTTGTTTCGGTCCGAGGTCGAATTCTGCGGAGGATGCAATTTGGTATAGTCGCTGCACTCCTCAGCTGTGTGTTAGCGATGATATTTGTTGGACATGAGCCGGGAGTCATAGACGTATCGCTGCTGTTTGGCGCGTCGCTCTGCCTGGCTTTGGCGTTGAAGTGCGTCTCAGCAGGCGAATCCATAGGTCAGGCGCGTGACGCTGCTGCGGTGCTTCGGGACGGAGAGGTGGACTTGCTCGAGATCGTGAATTCAGTCCCCAGCAATCTATGGAGGTTGGGACCTGATGGCGAGCCGACGTTTTTCAACAGGCCGATGGTCGAGTTTCTGGGGATAGACGTCGATGCGTTGGATCAACCGGGCGCTAGTCGCCTTGATGCAATGATTCACCTCGCAGTCCATTCTGACGACCGCGCGAGGTTCCGCGCCGAACTTGTGCAATCGATATCTACAGGGCAGGCTTTTTCAGCTGACTATCGGCTTCGCCGGCACGACGGAATATATCGCTGGATGTCGAGCAGAGCCGCCGCGTTACATGATCACAATGGACGCATTGTGCAGTGGAGCGGCCTCTGCCTTGATATTGACGATCAGGTTCGGACGGAAGAGGCGCTTAAACGGAGTGAGTGGCACCTTCAGCAATTGATCGACGTCATTCCGGTCCACGTCTGCAGTTGGACGCCCGAGGGCGAACTTCTCTATGTCAGCAGGCGGTACTTGGACGAACTCGGATTATCGACCGCCAATCTTGCAGAGCTCGTCAAGACGGCTCTGCAATATGTCCATCCGCGAGATGTTGGAATAGTAGGGGCGGTATTGCGAGGCATCGAGAACGGTGAGGCGTTTTCCGTGAAGTATCGCCGGAGGATTCCTGGCGGCGGTTACCGGTGGACAGATGGCCGGTTCGAGCCTCTCCGCGACGGCAATGGGCACATCACGGAATGGTTCGGGCTCTTGATCGATGTAGATGACGAGATGGCGGTTCAGGAAGGCCTGCGAGAAAGCGAGCGCGCACTGAGGGAACTCGTCGAAACCCTTCCGACGATGATCTATTGCGCCACGCCAGAAGGAATGCCGATTTATCGCAGCAGAAAGCTCCAGGAATTCCTCGGCTTTGGAATCGAGGACAAAGATGGCATTCGTGAATCTCGACTGGAGGGAACGCTCGATGCGATCATCCATCCTGACGACCTTGATCTTGTGCGGCAGCGCTACGGGCATTCACTGCGCTCTGGCGAGCCTTACGTGATGAAACATCGGTTAAGGCGATACGACGGAAAGTATCGCTGGGTCGAAACTCGCACAGCGCCTATGCGCGATGCCGAGGGCACGATTGTTCAGTGGAATGGCGTCTGTGTCGACATCGACGACTGGATGCGCGATCAGGAGCAACTTGGCCTTGCCCAACGAAACCTCGAGCGCGCCAGCCAGGCGGCCAGTCTTGCCGAGCTGACTGCTTCGATAGCCCACGAGGTTGGGCAGCCCCTCGCAGCTATTGTCTCGAGTGCGGATGCAAGTCAACGTTGGCTTACAGCGGATCCGCCAAATGTTGAGCGCGCACTCAAAGCTCTGGAACGGGTGGTACGGAGCGCGGAGACGACGACCGATGTTTTCAAGCGCGTGCGTGCACTTTTCAAACACAGCAACGAGGCCAGGCAGCCGAGCTCTATCGAGCGGGTCATCAGTTCAGCGCGCGAATTGCTAGTGGAAGAGGCGGTCCGCAGAAATGTGCTGCTGGACGTGACGATAGAACCAAATCTACCGAGCATTTCACTCGACCGCGTGCAGATTCAGCAGGTCCTTGTCAACCTAATACGAAACGGCTTGGAGGCCGGACATAACGGCGCTGGCCGAGCAAGGCTCTCGATTGATGCCCGCCGGGAAGGGGATGCCGTAAGGGTTGAAGTGCGCGATAGCGGGCCGGGACTGGCGTTCGCCGAACGAGTGTTTGAACCATTCTTTACGACGAAGTCGGATGGCATGGGGATGGGCCTTGCCATCTGCAAGTCGATTGTTGAAGCTCATGGCGGGCGGCTGTGGGCGGAGAAGGCCGAACCGACGGGAGCTGCGTTCGTCTTCACTTTGCCGCTAGGCCTCGCCGTGTCGGAACCAAAGCAGGAACTGTTGGGCCAAGCATAGACTATTGGGCGATGGCAGCCTCGATTGCTGCCTTTAGTTCCTTGCCGCTGAACGGCTTGAAGAGGCATGTCCCCGCTGATCTTGCCTCCGAAATGATCGCTTCCTGTGCGTGTCCCGTCATGAATACCACGGGGATGGCAATCGAACGGCTCGTCAGCTCCGCATTGAGCTCAACCCCATTCATGCCAGGCATCGATATGTCGAGCAATAAGCAATCTGTCCGCGAGAGCGACGGAGAAGCTAAGAAGTCGAAGGCTGATTCATATGAGGTCGGTGAAAAGCCCAAAACCTCAAGGAGATCGATCATCGATTCCCGCACCGATTGATCGTCGTCGATGATCGTGATGGTCGGCCGGGAGTGCATGTCGATAACGTCTCCAGTCAGGAGCTGCGGTCTGGCAGTGATCTTTTTTCTTCAATACTGCGTCGCTTGCCAGCCCAATTGCTGGCACGTTTGAGCGTAAAAGAAAAGGTCGCGCCGCCCCCCGAATTTGTCGCCGCCCAGATTTGTCCCCCAACGCTGTCGATGATCGCTTTGCTTACCGACAGTCCAACGCCCATGCCGTTCTGCTTGGTCGTGTAGAAGGCTTCGAATAGACGTTCGTTGTCTTCATCGTCAATACCACAACCATTGTCGCTAATATCCATTCGGATTTCGTCACTGCCATAAGATCTGGAGGAGACGCTAACGACGCGCTGGCCACCGGGCTGACACTGAACGGCATCTACCGCATTGAGCAGGATGTTCAGCACAACTTGCTGCACCTGAACCCTGTCCCCGGAGGCAGCGGGCAATCCGTGTTCAAACGAGGATTTGAGCAGGATACCATGAGCCTGAAGTTCGCTACCGGCAAGCGCAAGCACCTCGCGCACCACGTCGTTTAAATCAAAAGGCTCGACAGTAGGCGTCCTGTTGCCGAACAAGCTGCGCAAACGCCTGATAGTCTCGGCCGCGCGGTTTCCATCCCTGAGGCTGCGGGCCGCCGTACGCCGCGCGCCATCGAGATCTGGAGGCTCTGAGTTAAGCATGATCTGGCAGGTTTCGGCGTTTGCTACAACGCCTAGTAAAGGCTGACTGACTTCGTGTGCGATCGACGCGGCCAGTACTCCCAGCGTGGCGGTGCGCGAGACATGCGCGAGTTCTGCACTGATGCGCGCGAGAACATCCTGCGTTCGCTGCATTTCGCTGACGTCCTGTAGGGAGCCAAGACGCCTGCGGCCACCGGCGGGGTCGTTTGCCGTTCGTGTAACGAGACGGACGTCGCGGATGCTTCCGTCGTGCAATTGTAGTTTGAATTGACGATCGATTTCCGTGCCGAGATGCCGGGCGTTTTCGACCAACTGGTGGAAATCCGACCGCTCCGCAGGATGAATGAGCTCTCCGAGCTGGAAAATGGTCAGCGGGTGATCGTGGGGAAGGCAACAGATGCGATAGATTTCCTCGGAGCATTCGAGCCTATCGAGTTCGTCGCTCCAGTAAAAACTACCTGTGCGGCTCAGGCGCTGCGCCTCACGTAACCAAGCCTCGCTGCGTTGGAGTTCCGAGTAAAGTCTTGCATTCCCAAGCCATATTCCCGCCTGCGAGGCGAGGAAGTCCAGGACCGAGGTCCGATCCTCCGAGAAGACATCGGAGACGATCTTGTTCTCGACGTAGAGAAGACCGATTAGACTCGTTGCATTGAATACGGGCACACATAGGATCGATTGTGGTTGGTTCGCGTGGAAGTATTCGTCACCGGGATCGAACATTCCGACCGCCGTGTCGTGCAAGGCGACGGGAGACTTGGTGCGCAGCACGTAGTTGAGAACCGACGACGGAAGCTCGGACCCAGCACATCGCCTCCTATTCTGTTGGACTTCGATTTCGGTTTCCCCGGTGACGGCCGTCGCTTCTATGTACAGGTCGTTTCCTGATAGGAGCATCAAAACGCCGCGCTCGGCCCCCGAATTCAGTACGACGAGTTTCATCAGCTTTTCGATAAGACTGGCGAGTATGGTCTCGCTCGACAATACGCGCGAAGCCTTGCCGACTGCATCGATATCCAGCGAGGCGACAGGCAAAGCCAGCGACGCGTGTGATTGAGGTAGGGATTCACGGTTGGTCAGGTTGATAAAACGGAAATCGAGGAGTCTCACTTTCGCAACCGCGCCCCATCGGGAGAAAGCCTCCCTCGCGCGCTTCAAGTAGGCTTCCGCCGCGATGTCCAATCCGTGGGTGACATAGAACCGGCCTGCGAGCTCGCTGGCGATGGCCTCTACTTGGAGGAATCCGTTTGCCCTGGCACCCCGGATAGCCCTCTCGTAGAGTGACTGCGCATCAACACTGTTCCCCTCCAGTTGTGCTATCTCGGCACCAAGCAGAGATTCACGGCAAGCGAAAGTCGTTTCACATCCGCTTGCCCACGCCTCTAGGCGGGCGTGACGCCGGCGAAGGTCTTCGAGATGCTGCTCGCGGCGACCGCTAGGTATGACGTCGCGAACTGCCAATGCGGCAGCGTTAAGGCCAGCGTAGAATTCGAACTCGGCTTCCTCGATCGAGGATCGCATTGCCCATTTGATCGGCTCGACGCGCGAGACGGCTTCCCGAGCGGCTGGGAAATCTTCCGTCAGATAATCTTCGATCAGGCGAAAAACCCAGTGGTAACTGATCATCATTGCGTTACGAGGTTGTGGGTTGCTATGCCCGGTCGCCCAACTGTCGACATCATCACTCCCTTCGGTGGGAAGTCCCCTTAGCTTCTTTATGAACCGCGCTTGGCTGAAGAAGTTTTCGTGCGGAATTCCAAGCTCCACGGTTCGTGCGAACGCCAGCGTTTCTTCCGTCACCTTTTGCACGTCAGGCAGCGGTTTGCCCGACATCAGTCGATGCGTGATATCGTTTCGGGCGTTGTAGGCGGCGAAGGCTAGATCGCCGGTTGACGTGCTGATCCGAAACGCCTCTTCGGTGAGGGGAGTACTATAACTCAGTGGTTTGATCCAAGGGACCGCGAAGCCCGCAAACAGTGCGTATACGCGTGCCTTGTATCTTCCACCACGGCCCCGATCGACGAGCTTTCGCGAGAGCTCCCCAAACCTGTAAGCCGTTGCGTAGTCACCGAATTGAGCGCCCAGTGCCATGTTTAACGCGGAAAAGGCGACGCTCGAGCTGTCGCATAAGCCGTGTTGCAAACTGAGTACAGTCATGCGTAGCAGAAGGAATTCCATCAGCCGTCGGTCCACTGCATAGGCCGCGGGGAAGACTTCGGTCATTACCGCCATACAAGACGCTATGTGGGGATCAGCCATTTCGGGAGCGAAAAGGAGGTTCTCGATCGGTCGTTCGATCAAAAGCCGATGAAGCTCTTCGAATTCGCAGACCACCTCCGCGTGTTCTGGTTTTGAGGGCCATTGGATGCCAGCAGTCACTAAGAATTCGACCCCGGTTTCCACCGCCTCGACATTTCGTCCTGTCGTAAAGAACAGCAGCACCATCAGGCATATCACCTCTGCCCGGTCCGCGAAGGCGCTTGTCGCTTCACTCAGCGCCGCGAGCCGCATTTCGGCGGACGATAGGTTTCCAGTGACAATATCGCATTCAGCCAAGCCCAATCGCAGTTTGAAGGTAAGCTCGTGGCTCTCCGCGCTTTCGCGATTTAGGACAGATATCCCTTTTTCGTAATAGGCCTGCGCGGACGTGTAGGCACTTGCATGTTTCGCTCGTTCGCCTGCTGCAATGAAGACCTTGGCGACGGCTACTCGCTGGTTGTCGGAGATGCAATCCAGTGCTTTGTCGAAGTGGCCGGCGATCTCGTAAACTCTTTCATCAAACTCACTGATGTCGGCGGTGGCAAGCAGGAGGCGTCCTATCCTCAGATGTTCTTTGGCACGCTCCGAACTATCTATCGAAACGTAGGCAGCCATCTGAATCTGGTCGTGAATGAAAAAGACGTTATCGGATGACATCCGCACCATGCCCGCTTCGACGGCCGGCCGCAAAGTCGGCTCCAGTTCGTTGACCTGCATTCCCAGTGCGAGTGTGGCTGTGTTGATGTCGGTCGTGCTGCCCAAGAGCGACAGAATTCCGAGTGCGGCCCTTGTTCTGTCCGGCAGCCCGTCTAGTTGAAGTCCAAGAAGTTGGGCCACGTTCTGAGTAACGCTTCGATTTGCGACTTCTCTATCGTTCCAACCCCATTCCGAACTTTCGGCTTGGAATACTAGCAAGCCATCGGTGGCTAGCTGTCGAATAAACTGGAAGGTGAAAAACGGATTTCCGTCCGTCTTCTCGTTAACGATGGCAGCCAGGGTTTCAACGCGTTCTAAAGCGCACGACAATACATTTGCCAACAGCCGCTGTTGGTCGGCGTTCGATAGTTTCTCGAGCCTGATCTCCGTGACACGGCCAGGCATTTGCCTTACATTGCGCAAGACGGTGGCGATCGTTGGATCGACTTCGTCATCACGGTATGCGACGACCAGAAGCGTGTGTTGGAGCTGATGCTCTGTTGCGAGGCCTTGGATCAGATCCAAGGTCGCCGGATCGAGCCATTGCAGGTCGTCGAAAAAAACTACGAGCGGATGCTCGGCGGTGGCAAAGACACTCAGGAAGGCTTTGAACAGGTATCTGAACCTCACTGCGGCGGTAGAAAGCTCAGCGGCCGGAATGGGCGGATGATTCCGAATTAAATGTACAAGCTCGGGGACGAGATCGATCATCAGTCCCGCATTCTCTCCCAGAGCCGTGGTAAAGTTCTCCCGCCATTCCAGGAGTTCCGACTCGTCCTTCGCCAGCAATTGTCGAACGAGCCCCCGAAATGCCTGAACAATTGTGGCGTAAGGGGTTCCCCATCTGTTTTGATCAAATTTTCCTTCTGCGAAGAGGAAGCCCCGCCCTACAAGCGTCTGCTGGATGCCCGCGACGAGGGACGACTTTCCGATACCCGCGACCCCGGTAACGATCACCACTTCGCTATCCGATCCTGCTGCTACCCGTTCTGCCGAGTTCAGGAGTAGCTGTCGGGCCACATCGCGTCCGTACAAAGCCGCTTCGTAGCCCGAGCGCCTGAGTAGATCTCCCCGCGCAACGGGAAAGCGTTCAACTTTCCCTTCGGCGGCCCATTCAGTTGCGCAGCGTCTGAGGTCGCTTTCCACCGCTTTGGCAGACTGATATCGATGATCCGGATCCTTCTCCAGCAACTTGAGCAAGATGGCGTCGAGCTGTTCGGGGAGCCCGTCAGACCTGAGGCTGGGTTTGGGGGCGCGCGTAGCCAGATGTCGATGCGCCCAGTCCAATGGGTCCGACGCGAAGAATGGCAGGGTCCCAGTAAGCAGCTCAAACAACGTCACGCCTAAGCTGTAGAGATCGCTGCGTTGATCAGGGTGGCGGTTTGTCCTGCCTGTCTCTTCAGGGGACATATATGCTGGCGTTCCGAACGATGACCGAACAGAGTTTATGGTCCGGCCTGCCCGACCGAAACCGGTCAGTGCGACCTTACCTGATGTCTCGAGAAAGCAATTCTCGGGCCGCACGTCGCCATGGATTAATCCTGTCTCGTGAACTTGGCGCAGCGCCCCGGCGATAAGGCAAGCCAGCTCCAGCTTGCGACCGAAGAAAGAACTGGACTGCCATTCGACTGTTCGGAGGACCCCGCCGAGCGGGATGCCCCCGGGGTCCTCCAGCGCCATTCCGGCCCGTTTGGCTCCTACACTGATGTCGAGCGGATGCAATATCGCTGGGCTATTGGCGAAGAGGCGGAGTAGTTCGAGCTCTTGAGTCAACTCCTCCTCCCTGCTCGAGGAGGGGTCGACATCCGCCACGACAACAAGAACGGCCCGGCCGTTCGGCGATGTCGCCCGATACCATTTGCGGCCAACGTCGGAATGCAGTTCCTCTGTCACGATGTGAGGGCCACCGATAATCGCAGCGGCTATCGATGCGGCGAAGGATGTGTCTGCTTCGACGGTTAGGTCGGACTGCGTGCTTGGCTCGGTGGACATACGCCGATTTTAGACGATCCGGCCCCTAAACGGAGGTAAACCAACGTTCTATTGCGGTTGTTACGCAAGGCCGGCACCGTCAGTTAGACGTCCGTCGACATTTTTCCGGGCCATGTGAAATAATAGTAATTGCCGTCAATCTTGTCGAAATAAGCGTTCTGTCCAGTTTTTGCATCGATGTAGGACCCATCTGGTGATTTTGAAAAGTTGCCATTGGCATCGCGTTTCAAGTGCTCATCCAGGAACTTGTTCCAGGCCTTCGGGTCGCCTTTGTCCGGCTTAGGGGCGCTCTTGTTGCCGTCGGGCTCATAGGCAGTCACCGTTTCCCCAGTTGTGGGATTTGTGACGGTAAGCGCTCCGTCTTTCATTGCCTTGAGCATGTTCTGATTGTTAACGTAACTTATCGGGTTACTAGCGCCGTCTGCAAACCGGGCCTTTAGTTTCGTCATAAAGTCGCTTGAGCTGATCGATCCGGTCGTGTTCTGTTGAGTGTTGTCTCCGACGGCAACTCCATCACCGCGATTGTGCAAAGCCTGCAGAATTACTGAGAGCGTTTTGGAGTCGAGGCGGGTCGACGTGCTGTCACTGAAGTTTAGCGAGTTGAGAAGTTTGGATGCAGGGCTGGTGTTCGCTTCCGTGGACGATTTGTTTTGCAGGACGCCAAGTGCGAGCCTTGCGGAGTAACTGCGAGCCAAAGATATCGCGGAAATCATGGGGCTACCTTTCCTATGTGCCTCTGAGAATTATGTGGACGTTCGGACACGGCGTTCGGCCGGGCGACGGAACACGCGAAGGCCTGATCAGATCCTCGATCTCAGCCTGCCGGAGATTGAAATCCCCCGTTGCGCACCTGACGGCTAGAAACGCGAGCTTGTGCCTAGCTGGAAATTACAGACGCTGAACCCGCCGTCGAAGTCGTGAGAGTGGACGGCATTTCGTATCAAAAACAGGCGGTTAGGCCACCAAGAATTCGAATTCAGCTGACCATCAATGTTGCAGCTGCAACCATATTGTTCGTACAGGTGAGCGTGGTGCTCACGCCGAAAGCAGCGAGCGGAGCAGTTCTCTACGCCGAACGAGATCGGCGACAGTGTACTTATCAAAAACTCCGATGAATGCGGCGGTAGCTTCAGACAGGATGCTGGGCATTCCGCAGCCGCTTCTGACCATGCAGGCAGGACAGTCCAATAAGTCAGTGATGCCCTCCGTATGTCGGAGTAGGGTTCCCAGATTGATGTCCGCGGCCTCGCGTGAGAGCCGCAGGCCGCCGTTGCGCCCACGAACGGAATTGATGAAGCCCGCGGCAGCTAGGTCCTGTACCACTTTCATCAGATGGTTTTGCGAGATTGAGAAGGTTGCGGCAATAGAGCGGATCGAGCATATCTCGCCATCTCTTGCTCCCAGAAATATCAAAACTCGTATCGCGTAGTCAGTGTAGCGGGTGAGGCGCATTACGGTTCCTGCGTCAAAAAGACCAACTCAAAAAACATGCATGTAGATAGCATCTTTTTCGTTGCGGATATACATGCATGTCGAATGAATGTTTAGGAGCACTCAATGGCAGGACTCGACCAGAAAAAAATCGAGCAGGTGGTTCGGCGGTTCTATGACCGTGTTCGCGTCGACGGACAGCTCGGGCCAGTTTTCTCCGTCGTTGAGGATTGGGACGAACACTTGGCCAGGCTCAGCGAGTTCTGGTCATCGGTGACGTTGATGACTGGCCAGTACAAGGGAAATCCGCTGGCAATGCACCTCATTCATATGAACCGCTTCAAGCCCGAAATGTTTGAACGCTGGCTCACGCTGTGGAAGGCGACGACAAGCGAGATGCTTACCTCCGAAGAAGCGTCGTTACTGCAGGCCAAGGCTGCCAGAATTGCCACCCGATTTCGGATGGCGATGTTCGGTACACGTGAGACAGCCCCTCAAGCCTCGGACCTGCGCCCATACAAAACGTCGTGCGAGTTTACCCATCAGAACCTGCCGCCTGTTCTTCTTCGTGGACACCGCCTTGACCAGAAAACATGGGCAGTCGTCCGTGTTAGCACGGGTGACATCCGCTACTTCGAAGGCGAGTCGTCAAACGGTCGCTTGATCGGGGCCGGAACGGCGGTGGTGGTAAGACCTGACACGCCGCACCGTCTGGAAATAGCAGGCCCAGTCGCCCTCACGTTCGAATTCTACGACCGAAACCCGGCCACTCTGGTTCATTGAAAAGAAAGGAATATCCATGCCAAAGCCGTTGTCACCACGAACGATCGAACTCGTCAAACTCAGTGTTCCCGCCCTTGCGGCACACGGAGCCGAAATCACCCGTCGGATGTATTCGATCCTGTTCCAGGACGAACACATCCGTGAACTCTTCAATCATGCAAACCAGGGAGAAGGAGGATCTCAAGTCAAGGCGCTGGCCGGAGCAATATTGGCCTACGCGCAGAACATCGAAAATCTTGAAGCCCTCGTCCCGGTGGTCGAGCGGATAGCACACAAACATATCGGATATCACATATTACCCGAGCATTATCCGTTCGTTGCCAAGGCACTGCTCTCGGCTATTGCAGACGTATTGGGGGAAGCCGCCACGCCAGAGCTCCTCGAGGCCTGGGGCGAGGCGTACTGGTTTCTGGCGGACATTCTAAAGGAACGGGAGCTCGAAATCCGAAACCAACTCGAGGCGCAAACCGGAGGATGGAGCGGTTGGCGTAGGTTCCGGATCGAGGCTAAGGTGAAGGAAAGCAGTGTAGTCACCTCGTTCACTCTGCGACCGGTGGACGGAGGTCCGATCTTGCGCCAGAAGCCAGGCCAATATCTGACAGTTCGATTTGCGATTGCGCCGGGAGAGACCGTTAAGCGCAATTACTCGATATCGAGCGCTCCGAATAATGAATCGTATCGGATCTCAGTGAAGCGCGAAATGAACGGGCAGGGAGGGTCGAAGTATTTGCACGACGCTATGGATGTTGGTTCCATTCTCGAAGTCACCCCGCCCGCCGGAGACTTCTACTTGCCGGACGAACCGTCGAAACCCATTGTACTTCTCTCGGGTGGTGTGGGGTTGACGCCTATGGTGAGTATCCTCGGGGCGATCTCCTCTGAATATCCCGAACTGGAGACGCATTTCGTGCACGGTGCGCTAAACAGTCAGACACACGCAATGGACCGTCATGTCCGCAAGCTGGCGACCGATCACGGCCGTGCGACCGTGCATACGTTTTACAGCGAGCCGACCGCGGACGACGCCGTCGGATTGTCCCATGACCACGACGGGTTCATCACCGTTCCATGGCTCAAGGAGAATACACCGTTCGATACAGCGGACTTCTATATCTGCGGTCCCAAGGGCTTTTTGTCGTCCATGGTCACCGGCCTTCTGAAAGAGGGCATCCCTCCCGGCAGAATTCACTATGAATTCTTCGGACCGACGACCGAACTCCTCGCGGCATGAAAGTCTGTGTTCCCGGCGGCGCGACACCCGCCGGGAACACATCATGTGCGTAACATAAACGCGTGTATAGCTATCCTGACGGAGCATCGTACCCCACGGTTCATCCGGCCCGCGGACTTGAAAGTGGTGCGGGTGCTCAATGAACTTTTAAGTGGAAGAAGACGATGACACAGCGGATCAACTACGCACAGCTCTCGCCCGAGCTCTTCAAGAGCCTCATGGGCTTCAGCATGGAAGTGAAGAAGGGCTCCATCGAGCAATCCATCCTCGATCTGGTCGACATCCGTGCCTCACAGATCAACGGATGCGCATTCTGCCTGGACATGCATTCGAAGGAAGCCAAGATCCACGGCGAACGCGAATTGCGACTCTATCACCTTGCGGCATGGCGCGAGTCCACCTTGTTCAGCCCCCGCGAACGTGCCGCACTGGCATGGACCGAAGCGCTGACGAAGCTGCCCGAAGGCGGCGTTTCTGACGAAATCTACGAAAGGGTTCGCGGCCAGCTCTCGGAAAAGGAAATCTCCGACCTGACGTTCCAGATTATGGTCATCAACAGCTGGAACCGCGCGAGCGTCGCGTTCCGTGCAGTTCCAGGCTCCGCCGACAAGGCATTTGGCCTCGACAAGGCTGGCCTCGCGTAATCACCCATGGCATGCGGCCGCCCAAGTCGGCCGCATGCCACTTGGCCGACATCGTCCAGCTTTTTGAACGCTGAGTCGAAGAACGGCTGCCTGTCCGACCCCAAGAATTGGTCATACGCTGCCCTGTACCGGATGCGAACAGCCGGTGGCGACAAGCCAAAACAAGAGGACGGAACAATGAATGATACCGGGACTAGCCAGCCGATCCGTAGTGACGGCCATACGCCTTACAGCAGATACGTCCAGACTGAAGTCCTCCATACGCTGCAGGACTTTGTTAGCGACAGTCCTGCCGAGCCTGCGTTTCTCGCTAACGTGCAGATTAGCGAGATCTACTGGGCGCTCATCACCCGAGAACTAATAACCGCGCAGGCCGAGTTACGTCGTGATCAGATCGCGGCGACGAACCGGATTCTACGGCGCATCGTCAGCCACATGGAGGCGTTCAATGCCAACTGGCGTTCGCTTTCCTGGCTCACGCCGGCAGAGCTGATGCCCATCCTAAAAGGCCTGAGCGCCAAGCACGGCAAGGACACTGCCCTGCAGGGCTGGACGTTCCGTGAGATGACCTTCCTTCTTGGAGTGAAAGACCGTCCGTCGCTTGAGCACTTCGAGCCGCAACCGCAGAGACATCGACAGCTAACAGAGCGGTTAAACTCGCCGAGTATATACGACGACATTCTGGCCGCGCTGGCGCGCGACGGGAAACCTGTGCCCCAAGCCTGTCTGAAACCGGCCTACGCCGAGGCTTACAAACCTAGCAAAGAGGTCGAAGCTATATGGGCAGAGATCTATCGAAATGACGATCCTGCAGACCATTGGCGGGCTTTGGCCGAACTGCTTGCCGACATTGCGGTGGAATTCACCAACTGGAAATATCTACACCTCATGGCAACGCGCCGGACATTTGGCTCCCGGCCCGCGTATCACGGCGTCGATGCGATCCAGTGGCTCCTCCCCACTATGGAAGAGATTCCGTTTCCCGAAGTCTGGACCGCTCGCGGGCTGGTGGCCTAACGAAACGCCAGCCTCGCAGCTGGCGTCCTTCATCGAAACGCCAACAACAGTGTCGAGGTCTGCCGCCGATTTCGGGCAGCTCGTGGTGCGACACTAGGGGATACGACATGCAGGAAATTCAATTGAAGTCGATGGTCGCGAAGGCGAGAGAATGTATAGCTGACAGCGAGCGTGCCGGCGTGGAGCGGAGTTCCGAGGGCCTTGAAAAGGGACGCTTTGTGCTTTTCCATGCAGCGATGTCGTTTTGTTCACAGAAGGTGCGAGCGACCCTATCGCAGCGAGGCGTAGCTTACGAGTCTAACGAGATGCTCATACTCGCGAGCCGTAACCAAGAAGGTAAACTGATTGCAGCAGAAAATTACGGTCCTGACTATGTCCGACTAAGACGCCTCGGCCAGGCTGCCGGTTCTGGAGTGCTTGCGGACGCTTACTCCGGAGTGTCGTCAGTATCGAGTTGCGGCTTGGATGCATGCGCTGTGCCGACCTTGGTCGACCTCAAGACCGGAGAGGTGATCGTAGACTCTTTACGCATTTGCATTCATATCGATGCGGCCATTCCGGGGGCGGGTTCGCTAATGCCGAAGGTGCAGGAAGACAGACAGAAGGTGCTTCGCCAATTGGAGGCAGTCGATCTCACGCCGCATCCTGGGCTCCTGTATGGCTTCCATCCGGACAGTGACCGGCGTCCAGCACTAATCAAGGACGGTATGAGGACCGTCTACGACGAAAAGATCGAAGCGCTTAACGCACTCATTTCCAGCAATTCGGACGACCCGGCGCTCATTCAGGCTTACCGAGCCAAAATATCGAAGGAGAGTGGCGGCAAGACGCTGCAGTTCGACGCGGCCTTCCAGAAAATCCTCCGGACTTCCACGCGTGACCGGCTTGTAGAGCTTAACCACGACCTTGAGCGGAGCACAACAGATTGGTTGTGCTCCGATAGCCTCAGTCTCGCTGATATCTTCTGGGCTGTCAGTTTGGTAAGGCTCCGTTATCTGGGCCTGGCTGTGCTTTGGGAGGATTTGCCTCTCGTCGAGGCCTACTTCCGAATGGTCACATCCTTGCAGTCCGTTCGCGAAGAAGTCGTGTCTGCGACAATTGCTTCGATGCCACCCTCGGCATACTTGGCTACCGATGTTTTGGAGCGAGCTTTTTGATCGTCGGGTCTGGAGGACGCGATGGCGTCAACGTAAACCATTGTTTGGCTCACGCGATCAGCGAATTGCTGGTTAAATTTCGAGATCGCTTGGTAATTGGTCGCCCAGTCCAAGCATCTTGATCTCGAAAGGACAAGCCCTTGACCGATAACGCGACGCAGACTCTGTCCATCGACACCAACCCTCACAAGATTGTCGCGGGCCGCTATCTGGTCGATCCGATCCACACCCGGGTGCTCTTCAAAGTGCGGCATTTTGGTGTAAGCAATTACTGGGGAGAGTTTCTGAGCCCGGTAGGCTGGCTCGAAATAGACCCCGACTACCCAGAAAACACCTCGCTCGAGGTCAGTGTGCCAACCGCGCAAATCAAAACCAACAGCATACACCTCGACGAGGAGCTAAGGAGTGGCGAGTGGTTCGACGCGGACAGCTTTCCTAGCATCACGTTGACCGGGCGCGGACTCAAGATGCTTAGCGACGCTCGCGCCGTATTCGAGGGCTATTTCACGTTGCATGGTGTTGCCAGACAGGTAGCCTTTGGAGTTGATTTCATCGGAGGGGGACGAAACCCGTTTAAGGGTGGACCGACAATTGGATTCGAAGCCACGGCGGTAATCAGTCGAACGGAGTTCGGTGTCAGTGCCAAATATCCGATCGTTGGGGACAGGGTTGAGATCATTGTTAGCGCGGCCTTCGACTTTGCTTGAACCCGAAAACGGTCGCGTTTGCTTCCACGGGCGCTGAATGCTCGGCTGTAGAGCCGAGCGACTGCGCATCGGACAAATCTAGTTAAAGTGCGCGCGAAGGCGTCTCGCCGGTAGTTTGCGACGGCGCTACAGGCAAGGTCGCGATTCCGCTCCAAGGGCGCGTCGATCTTCGAGTCCATATCGCATGGTAGGTAGATGCCTTGGGAGGGATGGACGTCTCAGAGTGCGAGATCGCGTTCGCGCCGAGCGGTCAAAAAGCTCGGTACCATCATGGTTTGGGGCAGCTAGTCAGCCTGCAGAGTGACCCACGGGTATCGCAGGTGGCCATACACGACCTTCTCAGGCTGAAGGTCAGAAGGATCTTCGAAGCAACCTAAACCAATGGCCGTCAGGCCGGGGTAGGCGTTTGGCATCCAATAGACGGTCGTGCCGCAGGATGGGCAGAATTTGAATGTTACATTGTGCCCACTATCGCCAGCCCGTGTATATGCTCGTCCTTCGCCGAAGCATTGCACATTCTCTGAGTTAAACAGGACAGCCACACCGAAGGCGGAGCCAGTGCGACGCTGGCAAGATTGGCAATGGCAGAGGACGACCATGGCTGGCGATCCATTCGTAGTTGCCGTCAGTTCACCACAGCAGCACGCCGCCAATCTTCTCATCTCACGTCAACCTCGTAGGCCCGGGGAGGGGTCGTGTTTTCCACTTTTGGCCGGCTAGTTGAACCTAAACGCAGGTGTATGCAGCTGGCCCGAACGGAGAATGGATGTCCGGCTATTGCCGGACATCCGCGCTTGCATTGAATTTAGGACAGCTACTGCTGCCGCAAATGCCACCGCATTTTCCTCGTTTCGCAGGTGTCATCGCTGCGGCGACCGGCATTGTTTCCGCGGAAACGCCGTTATCCTTAGTAGTCCCAGAATACCGGGACCCAACGGAAAACCTCACCGGCGACGGCAACACGGCCGAGGGACGGGAAGGGCAGGTGGGTTGCGACGAGGAGCTCGCCAGTTCCTGCGAGTTTGCGGAGGAGATCAATGCGGACACGTGCGGCCTCCTCAGGGTCGTGTTCAAAACCATTGTGCCAATTGGGCTGGTCAAAGCCGACCGCAAAGATCGCGTCGCCGGCGAAGGTTAGGGCCTCGTCCCCCGATGCAACACGGATGATTGAGTGACCCGGGGTGTGACCACCGGTTCGGTGGGCAACGACTCCCGGCGCGACTTCGACTTGGTCATCAAACGGCACCAGATTTGCTCTATACTGCGCCAAAAAGCTCTTGGCGGTCGCCTTGAGCGCGTCCGGGAACCCTTCTGGCATCTTCGTCTTGGTGAAGTCCGGCGACTCCCAAAACGCTACCTCGGCGGCTGCGACATGGATGCGAAGATTTGGATGCAAACGCTCCTTGATGCCTTCGACTAGCAGGCCACCAACGTGGTCCATATGCATGTGGGTCAGAACGATATCGGTGACGGAAGCGAGTTCGATGTCTGCGTGCTGAAGGCGCTGGAGCAACTGTCCCGCGCGCGGCAGGTTGAGGTCGGGATCAAGGCCCAATCCCGCATCCAGAAGGACGGTTTGCGAACCACTACGAACGACCACTGCGTTCAATGGCCAGTCGAACGCATCCGGCGGAAGAAACTGGTCGACCATCCAGTTGGCGCGAACAGTAGGGTCGGCATTATGCCCCATCATCACCGTCGGCAGTGGCAAGACGCCGTCGCTGACAACCATCACGTCGATGTCGCCGATCTTGACCGCGTATCGCGAGGGAACCAGTTCCTCAGCACCCTTCTTGCCGGTATGGAACGCACTTTCGGGCGGAACCTGCAGCTGTCGGACGGGTGACGGGTGATTTGACGGTTGCGACATTTCGCACTCCTTTGTTTTGGAATAATGGTCACCGTCAACGAGCACTTGATTTCGAACCAACTGCATCGTGCGTTTGTATCGCAAGGCCCGTTGCGTGACACCTCGAGAAGCTAGCTTTGTGGGTCGCGGTTGGTAACCAAACTTTAGTTTGGGAGGACCGTGCCGTGCAGCGTCTGTGTGCGCGGTTCCAAGTGAGTCCCGTTGCAGACCCCGACGCCGGACCGGGGATACCAGCTATACCCAAACCTGTGTTTAGCTTCGGTCATATCTGTCAGTCGAATAGAAAGACGCGGCCGCTTTTGGATTTTCCCCGTGTGGGTACATGCCCCGATTGCGGCATCTGGCTAGGAAATATCAAAGGAGATCAATATGGAAACCGAAGTCTCAACCCGTCCCCGTACGCAATTGGATGAGCTGGTTCCGTCTCGTTATGCGGTCAAGGTCGGTGACATCGAAGTTATAGTTATCAGTGATGGCGTGCTTGCCCCACCGGCAGAGTCAATGGCGACAAACGCTGACACCAAGAGCCTTAACGCCTGGCTTGATGATAGGCTTCTCGCGCACGATACGTTTGGCTGGGCGCTCAACGCAGTCGTTGTCAAAACACCAAAGCAGACGATCCTGATCGACAGCGGTCTCGGGGAAGAATACCCGGATTTTCCGCGCGCAGGACACATGATCCAGCGAATGGAGGCAGCGGGTGTCGAATTAGGCTCGGTAACCGACGTTGTCCTAACCCACATGCATTTCGACCATGTTGGGGGCCTGCTAGCTCACGGGGTAAAGCAGCAGCTCCGTCCGGACCTGCGGGTGCATCTTTCCGCCCTTGAAGCGAAATTCTGGGAGCAGGAGCAGCCCGATTTCTCCAAGACCGCGATGCCACCAGCTCTCGCAGATCTAGCTCGCAAAGCGTCGAAGGAGTTCCTGAAGGAGTATTCGGGCTATTTGCGACTCTTTGAGCAGGAAGCTGAAGTCGCGGATGGTGTCACCGTGAGCGTGACGGGCGGTCACACTCCCGGTCATAGCGTCGTTCGGGTGAAATCCGGGAACGATAGATTGATGTTCGGAGGCGATGCAATCTTTCCCGTCTCGTTTGACCATCCAGAATGGCATAATGGATTCGAGCATGATCCGGAGGAAGCAACGCGGGTCAGGTTACGGCTTATGGCGGAATTGGCAGCGTCGGGCTCGTGGCTTGTCTCGACTCATATGCCGTTTCCATCAGTGGGCCGGGTGGTCGCTGCGGGAGACTTGTATCGTTGGGTTCCGGTCCAATGGGACTATTAAATCGAGCATCGCGCCTCGATGTTGCGATGACCGTGCAAATATCCTCTTCGTAGAGGTGTGAACTCAGACTTGACGGGTAACAAGTTGGGGCCACGGCCGCCTGCTCCCGTCAAGCTATGCGTATGATGGCATCAGTTCCCGCGTCCAAGCAGGTGGTCTGCGGCGAGGTCCCGGTTCGCCGGCTCCCTTTGTCTCCAGCCGATAGCAAAACTCCTTTTTGCGTTTCACCAATGTCGAGTCTTTGGCAGATCGAATTGCGCTGGGACGGCGCGAGGCCGCTATCAACAGGGGACGGGACTAACCATCGTATAGCTCAGATATCGACAGTGGATTGCATAGCGTAAGCCAGCCGCTCGTTCGTCAAGGCGGCGCTAAACAGGAGATACAAAATGCTTCGCATCCTTACCACCGCCGCCATCGCGATGTCCTTGGCTATGCCCGCGATCGCGGCAGACAAGCCGCATCGCGCAAAGATAACTGTTGTTTTCGATCATGTTCTTCCAAACGTACCGGGCAAGAGCTTACGAGGTGTCTTGGTCGAATACGGCCCAGGCGGATCCAATCCGTCACACACACACGCCAAGAGCGCCTTTATCTACGCCACCGTCCTCGAAGGGAGCATTAAGAGCGCCGTGAACGATGACGAACCAAAAGTATACAAAAAGGGTGAGCATTGGATAGAATCGCCGGGCGATCATCACAAGATTAGCGCCAACGCTAGCGAGACCGAACCCGCAAAACTGCTCGCCGTGTTTGTCGTTGATACGAAGGAAACGGAGCTGACGACCCCGGACAAATAGTTGCTAAGGTAGAGCAGTGCCGTCATCGCTGCTCTACCAAACTGGGCATGAGTGTATGAGAATCTGGAACACCTTTCCTCGGTTCGATCAGCTCAACAGACGGGGACCGTCGTCGATCGAGAAATAGCTAAGCAATTCTTCGTCTGAACGGACCGGCGTCGGTGCGAGGACGTATGATCTTGCCGCTGTGGAGGAAATGGTTTGGTCGCGTGGGCGCTACTGAATAAAAGACAGGCCCGGCTGTTCGGCGATCGGCAAAGTAAACACGAAGACCGCGCCATGTGGCACGTTGCTCTCGACCCACAATCGGCCCCCATGTGAGGTTATGATTGACCTGCATATCGCGAGCCCCATCCCCATGCCATGCCCCTTAGTCGTATAGAAGGGCTCGAATATTTTCGATGGGGTCTCTACGCCTGGACCCGAGTCGCTGATGGCTATTTGAATTGCATCATCAACACGGTGTATCCGAATGCCAAGGCTTCTAGTATCGGAGTTCGGGCCGATTGCCTCTATGCCGTTCCTCATAAGGTTGATAATCGCCTGTTGTATCTGAATCCTGTCGAGCTGGAGAGCGGGCAGGTCACGATCAATTTCGATCTCCAGCGTCACGCCATGGCGCAGGAGTTCTTCGGCTAGCAGGTCGCGGGCTTCCCCAACAATGCGGCTGATACTACTCGGCTCGCGCGCATCGCCCGAGTGAGCAAACAGGGCGCGGATACGGCTGATAATATCGGTCGCCGCGTTCCCGCTTCGGATGATACGTTGCAGTGCCTGCCGGGCTCGATCCAGGTTTGGCGGATCAAGCGCAAGCCATTCCTTGCAGGCTTCGGAGCTTGACAGCAACGCGGCCAGAGGCTGAGCAACTTCATGTGCGATTGATGCGGACAACTCCGCTAGATTTGCGGCTTGGGTCGCTTTGGCTAGATCCTCGTGCGCGAGACGCAGTTCCTCCTGTGCAATGACCTGATCGTGGATGTCTAGCGAAACAGCGTACCACTCCACGATGGTTCCGCTCGCGTCTCGTATCGGCTCCGCACGACTGTCCATCCACCGAAAATTTCGGTCCGCGCCACGGACCCGATAGCGTATTGCGATTCGATCGCCGAGTTCCGCGCCTTGACGAAGAGCCGACGTCAGCCTCACAGCGTCATCGGGATGTATGGCGCTTCGCATGGCCGCGAGGGTCGCCTCGGAGTGCTCAATGTACTGGTCATCCAGCGCAAAATAGTCCAGCGTAGCTTTGCTGAGGAATGTCGGCTTCCCCTCGTGACTTAAACGCATGATATGCACTGGGACCATATTCACGAGCTGTGACAGTTCTTGTTCACGCACGCGCAAGGCGGCTTCGGTTTGTTTGTAGACGGTGATGTCAATCGACATTCCGTACCACCCAGTAATATGACCGTCGCGATCCCGGGTTGGCCTCATGGCGACCCGGTGCCAGCCGTATTCGCCGGTGGAAACGCGCCTCAGCCGATACTCATTATTCCAATGATCTCCTACCCGTAGACTATGGCGAAGAGAGGCAGCCACTCGTTCGTACTCGTCGGGGTGGAATATGTGCTTCCAGCCCAGATCTCCGCCGTCGAGAAAATCCAGATCAGTAAGCTGTTTGTTCATTTCCTCAAGCGTTTGGCCAATCGTCGTCTGGGCGTTGGGTGTCGCATAGGTAAAGCGGCCAGTCGTGTCCATCGCCCATCCCGTTCCGAATATCGTCTCGAGTATGAGTGCGGTTCGTGTGGCTTCAGCCGTTTCGCCGATCGCGTTGGTTGTGGACCAAGGCAGATGTTGGGCCGAGATTTTTGCAGGGGTGTCATCGGCGATCGAGTAACCTGGCTCGGCCCTGAGTTCGGTCCAGCTGTAACTGCCATCGGGTTGAAGCTGCCTGTAGCGTACAATCTGTGGGAATCCGCTCCAGAAAGCACGTGACGATGCGTGGCTTGCGATGTCTCTGTCATCGGGATGGACGGTGCTGAGGAATTGTGCGTCTAGCAGGGATGGATGCTGGCTGACGGCGTCCCGCGATGCACCGCCAATTTGCGACGGAGACTGTGACGGACGGTTGAACCTGGTAATAAGGACGCATCCCAGGGCTACAGCAGAAAACGTCGCCCACGATACCGCCAAGGTGCCTATCCCGCCATGATTGACAGAAGCGACAACCACCGCGCCCGCTAACATCAAGGCCAGCACCCAGCACGCAAAGAACAGGACTTTTCGATCAAAGAAGTGTGCCAACGCAACGATTGGCAACAACAGCCCCATCGGGCTCGAGCTAAGCCAATACAGGAAGCTGCCGGCTATGAAAGAGGCGACCAAGATGGCCAGGCGTGGGAAGGCAAGTCTCTGTGTCATCGCCGCGTCATCCGTCACGATCTCCGCGATCTTGTCCACAACAAGAATTGGCGGTCGGGTGCTGCTTTATGTCGCCCCGCGGGAAACCCGGTCGTTCACGGCCTGCAGAGTTCACGATCTACTATCGAAATTCTATACATTGACCATTAGGGGGCGGTGGGGCGAATGTCCATCGCTGACTGTCATTTCGCAATGGCGCGTGCGTCGCGGGATATGAAAGTGAGAAGAAAGATGCCCACGACTAGGGCCAGCGAACCCCAAATAGGGGCGTCGTGGTTAGCCTGATAAAGCGTGGTACCAAGCACCGGGCCGATCGCGGAGCCTAGCCCGCGCGCCGCCATGTTGATTCCTCCGATTTTTCCCTGCGCTCCCCGTCCGCCGAGGAGACTTATCGCCCCTAAGACTGCCGGTGCCAAGAATCCTACAGCGAAGCCAATAACGGCCATCGAAAAGCACATCGCCAATATGTCGTGGGCAAACAGAAGCATTGCCAACCCGATGAAAATGCCTCCACTGCCAGCGCGCAGCATCACGCGAGGGCGCTTCAAATTGCACACCGCAATCAAAACTTGTGCGAAACAAACGGCTAAAACACCGGCAGTGAGCACAAGCCCGGTTTGGGCGGCGGCGGTGCCTCCGTCCATCCCAAATCGATCCATAAGTCGGAGTGCAAAAATCGGCGGAACGGTTGTATAGCACGTGAAGCCAACAAGGGTTATCGCCAGATAGGGCCAGATATTGGGGAGAGGCAGTGTCGTTTCCTCGCGTGGTAGCGCGGCGCGAGGGAGGGCGTCTGGTAGGTACGCCAGTACCATCAGGAACGCAATTATGCCGAGCGCCGAGATTATGACAAAGCCGGAGGCCACCCCCAGCATGCCCGTGAGCCATAGTAAAAAGGAACCGCTTAGGGTCCCAAAGCTGATGGCGGCGCTCAAGCCGCCCATAGCGCGAACCCGTTGCGAAGGCTGAGTGAAATCCGCCATGTAACCTTGTGCCACTGGGATCAGAGCTGCACCGAAGACCGCTTGGATCAGGCGAGCAACGCTAAGCACAATCCCCGACAGGGCTGCCGACAGCACCACGGGCTGTCCCGTAACGACCGCCATTACCGCTGGCCCTAACGCAACCATCGGGACGGCCCAAAGAATCAGCTTCCGACGGCTCCATATTTCGGAGGCGTAGCCCCACCCCGGTGCGGCGATGACGCCGATCAGAGCCCCGAGGCCAAGAATCAACCCAACCTCGACTTCAGTCAATCCTAGCTGCCGCCCTGCAACTGCTAGTCCCCCGGTCATAAAGCCGTTAGCGGAAGTGTATATGACGACGCCAGATAAGGCGGCCGCTATTTCTATTTTGGGTCGAGCCTGCGTGGGCTCTGGGGTCGGATATTCGATTGTGGCCATCACTTCGTAATCTAAAATTCAATCTGCCTTTTATACGACAGATCGCCGTCCGGCCAACATGCCAGCACGGTCGGATATTTGCGGCCTTATGGAGCAGGTGCCAATTTGCGAAGGCTCCGGGGAGAGGTGCTTGTTCCCAAACGGTGGAAAGTGTTCGACGGGGTAATTCTGTCTCCACGCAGGGCGAAGTGAGCTCGCATCGATTGCTGGAGCCGCCACGGCGAAGAGCCGTGGCGACGCTCGATATTCTCCTGTGCACGAGGTTGAAGCCGACCTCGTGCAGTATTTCGTGGAGACGTTGGGACAGGCACAATCGACCGGTGTCTTTGGCTGCGCTCTAGTCGACCCGAATGCTTTGCTCCATAGCGTAGCATTGGTCCCAGATGAATGTATCGAACGCGGCTAGCCTATCCTTCCATTTCGGTGTCATCGTTGCAACACATTGACTAGCGACACGCGCCGTATAGTCACTGACAAAGGCCCAGGAGTTCGCCGGCTCGATCCCGGTGGCCGCCGTGGCGAAGGCTTGGCCGCGCAAGGCTGCGGAGGCCGCGGCCTTGATGTCATCATTGAACTCGATCTGTAGTTCTACGTCCTCATGTGTGCCAATGCGGCTCACATGTCCGCCAACCAGCTTTTCAAATGGATGGTGGCCAAGTTCGCGAACTTGCTCAAAGTACCCCGGAATATCCTGAGCGACGCCAAAGCGTCGGAACGGCATCCAGCCTGGAAAGACAACATCGACAAACATGAGAACCTTCTGGGCCGGCGCGTATATCATGATGTTGCCGGGCTCATGGCCATTTCCGGGATACGAGAGCTCGAGAACTTGAGATCCCAGTTTAAGGGTATACCGTTTGTTGAACGTTACATTTGGAAGAGGGCGCTGCGAGTCTGCGTCACGCACCAGTAGGCGTTTTGTCTCAGCGTGAGCGATGACTACGGGAATGTCTCCGAGACCGCCCGCGCCGCCAATGTGGTCGGCATGCGAGTGGCTGTAGATAAGATACGTAATTGGTTTGTCGGTAACCTCGCCAATAGCTTCCTTGAGTTTCCCGGCATAGGACGGAGGAGCATCGACAACGACAACGCCGTGATCATAGACCATAAACATCGACTGGTAGGCGTTGTCGGTGACCATATAGAGACCCGAGCCAAGGCGTTCGATCCGATAGCCGTTTTTTCGGTCAATCTCCGGCCCCTGTGCCGAACCCGGTACTTTCATGAATGCGGCCGGTCTGACCCCAATCGGAGCGATTTCAGGCGCTTCGATGGTCGTGCCCATGTGCTCGCCGTTGGTACTTTGCGCGTACAGTGGGGCTGACGTCATAATCGCCGTTGCCAACGCAACGGCGCGAACACCCTTGGATCCATCTGTTTTTTCGGATTTCATCACATGATCCTCGTTACGTGCCGCCTAGTGCTCCCGAACATGAGCGCGGTAGCAAAAAAGGGACCGAGGCTGCCCAACCCGCAAAGGACTAGAGCCCGAACTAAGTTGTCCGGCTTGGCAGTCGCCACCCCGAACGAAAACCCCGCTACCCAGCAGCACCTGCGGACATATTTTTCAGTGTCCGCTGTTACTCCATTGTTTGCTGACTTCATGTGGCCAATACGCAGCCTATTTCTTTGGAAGCCATTCGAAATGATCTTTCGTCGACACGACCCATCCCACGCCCGGGTAGGGAAAATGTGGAGCGAAAATGAGCTGGTGATCCGTTGCAAGCTTGGTGAGCACACCTCGTCGGCTCGCCTCGCCGACCGCAAGATCGCTATCGTACCCCATCGCCCAGTCTGGCTTGGCAAGGGAAACAATGGAGCTGTGAACCGTGTCGCCTACGTCCAGCAGCGTCTTGCCTTGAGATGAGATCATGTATCCGACGTGGCCAGGGGTGTGTCCCGGAATGCGGACCGACTTGATGCCCATAGCCACATCCTCTCCAGGTTTGAATGTCTTCACCTGCGGTGCAATCACTCTAGTGATCTCCGCCATCGCAGGCTGCGTGTGAAGCCAATCCCAATCGGCTTCCGAAATCCTTATCACGGCATGCTTGAACGCTGGTTGTCCGTCTTTAGTGACAAGGCCGCCTATATGGTCGCTGTGTACGTGGGTGATCAAAACCGCCGTCACTTCCTCTGGCGCGATGCCTGCTAGGGAGAGGCTGCTGACTAGCGCGCCAGGTATCGTCGGACCTAGCCCCGCGTCAATGAGGATAGCTTCGCCACCTTTCCGGACGAGTAGGGCATCAACGGATAGTGTGATGGCCCCCGTCGTTTGTCCGGCCTTTGTGAGAACCTCAGCCACTGCCTTCGGCCCTACATCCGCGCCAAACACGGAACCGTCGTTCGGTACGACGTTCACCGCATCTCTCAGCGAAGTGATGCGGAAGTCCCCCAGAGTGAAGGTTTCAGCACCGGGCTGCGCAGGCTGGGGGCCTGTGTCACCTGCAAGCGCTTCGGCGGCAGCGAATAGCGTGATCAGGATTGAAACGCATATGGATTTCATGTCTTCTCCTTTTCCGATTAGACCATCACGATCCGCTACAGGGTTCTCAGACGCAGGTGACTTGCGCCAGACTAACTTGCGTATAGTTCAGGCACCGCCGAGCGATCCAATAACTGGGAAATCTGGAAAGCTGACCACGGCGAACGTCCGCAGGGTTCACGCGTTTCGGTATTGCGCTGACCTTTGGAACATGGAGCAACCGCCCCGAAGATCGCTACCGAGGTGAATGCGAAGCATGCCACTCTGCAAAAGGCGAGCGCCCTTTTAGCATTGATGGCCACGTTGGAATCCGAAACAACGGCGCTCCAAGTCGCTCTGGAAGCTCGGCGTTCGACCGCTCAAATCACGGCCTCGCAGCTAGATCGTGCGAATGCCGCGTTGGCTACCGCAGCGTCGCATGTCGAGGCCGTAATCCATCAGTTGAACCAATATGGCGGACCTGCAATCGGGAGCGTTCTTGAGGGATGCTCAACCCGTCAGCTATTCGAGTTACTTGCTCTCGGACGCTGACGTAGGACGCGCGTGGCAGTAGGCAGAGGAATTGGGCTTTGACATGACTAACTATGCGACCGACCAACAGAAGGGCTAGTTACTAAACACTAATCATGGCAAGCAGGCTTGCGGAGATGAAGAGCTGTTTGCCGGAGACCTAACGCGGTTCAAGTTCTGCGATCCGATCGCGGATAGTCGCACTGGCCTTGTCGACCTTTGGGGGAACTCCGTTTTCGTAGCTGAGGTGAGTGATCCCGGCAAGGTCGGTCGGGACCTTTACCTTCTTTCCATTAGGAACTGCGTAAAAAGCGCGCTCAATTCCCATTTTGCCAGCGAAGAGGCCAAGCTCGAAAACGGTGTTGTCCCTTGGCGAATTGAGGAGTTTTCGTCGGCTCCAAAGGCTGTCATCAGGGCTGAAAATAGCGACTACGAAATCCATCTGATCCAGCATGCCCCGCAAGCTGTTCATTGTGTTAGTCGATGGCTTAAAGACCCTGTCATCCGCCCATACTTGGATGTCTCCAACTGGAGACAGTGCCGCCTCGAAAGCTTTCGCTACGGGTAACGACTCCGACGCCGACGCGACAAAGACCCTCGGACGCGCGTATCTTGGCCTGATCATGCCGCTCCGCTGCCTAAGCCGCGCCCCTAATTCCTTGGCGAGTTGCCTCGACATACTTGGGACTTGGTGCACGATATCGGAAAAATCAGCTTCCTGAACCTCGAGTGCCCGGTAGGTTCGGATGGCGGCTCCACGCACCGAGTCCGACAACAGGTTGCCAATCGCCTTGCGCTTCGAAAATCCGCTGACGGGGAGTGCGCGCTCGAGGCATTCGCGGAAGAAGTGGAGGAAGCGGGCGAAAGGCGATTTTCACTGAACTCAAGGGCGGTCGCGTGTACCGTCCCAGGTTGTGTGGGCGATCTTTCTCGGGACGATCTCGCGACGGTGGAGTTATTGATGGGGAGGCAGTTCTTTTGATGCATGCCTACAAATCCCGAAATCCCTGTGTCGATACCGTCCAGTAGAACCTGCGTGGAGGGTCGGCCGCCTTAGTCGTCATCGAGCGGCGTAAATCTTCCCACGGGACGAGGAGGAAGCCGCCGGCCAAAGCGACCTGGCTGAAAAAGGCGTCCGACAGGGGCGAAGCCGTGATTGCCCCGGAAAGCCATGATAATCCGAGGACCAGCGCGGCGATTATTGGTCCGGCGGCCGCTTTGAGCTTTTCGTTTAGTGATGCCAATGTTTTCGTTCCCAACGATATCAAGGCGGAGATTCGTCGCTACCTCCGCCCGAGAAAAGCAAACCGACAAACGCGCGAGGGTTTCAACCATACGTGCGTATAGTCGCTGGTGGCAGGTGAGGGTGTTAGGCAGTTCTCCTAAAGGTTGATCGGTGAGGCAGTCGGCCTATCTCACCCGCGTGCCGAATGAGAAAGAGAACTGTTGTGATTGTCGAGAAAGAACTTATTTCAAAGATTACATGGCGCTTGATGCCGTTCCTGGGCGTTCTTTATCTGATCGCGTATATCGATCGCCAGAATGTGAGTTTTGCCAAGCTCGAAATGGTCGATGCCCTTGGGATGAGCGAATACGCTTACGGTCTCGGTGCGTCGCTGTTTTTCATCGGCTATTTTCTTTTCGAGGTGCCGAGCAATCTGCTCTTGGATCGGTTCGGCGCTAGCAAGTGGTTCGCCCGGATTTTGGTGTCCTGGGGCTTGGTCACCATTGCACTGGCCTACACGCAGAACGCTACGATGTTCTACCTACTGAGGTTTCTGCTGGGAGCGTGCGAGGCGGGGTTCTTTCCGGGCGTCTTGTACCTTCTGACACTTTGGTACCCTTCATCTTATCGCGGACGCATGGTCGGGCTGTTCATGATTTTCAGCGCAGTCGCCAACGCAGTCGGCGCACCATTGGGCGGCGTGCTGCTCGATCTGGACGGTCTCTACGGACACGCGGGCTGGCAATGGGTCTTCCTCGCTACCGGATTTCCGGCCGTCATCGCCGGGTTCATCACGCTGTTCTACCTCTCGGACCGACCGGAGAGCGCGAAATTTCTTAGCGCGCAGGAAAAGGACTGGCTCAAAAGTCGGCTTTCTTCAGAAAATTCCGGGATGGAAGCGAACGCCGGCGATGGCTTCAAAGCTCTGGTCAACCCACGCGTTCTCTTGATGTCGGCTTGCTACATCGGGTTCCCACTCGCGGCCTACGGATTGAGCTATTGGTTGCCCACGATTGTGAAGAGCTTTGGGGTAAGCAACACTGCCAACGGGTTTCTCAACATCATCCCATGGGTTCTTGTCGCGATCGCACTCTACGTGGTCCCAACCCGGGCAGACAAGGCTGCCGCCAAAACCCCGTACATCGTTATTCCCGCGGTGATCGGAGCTATCTGCCTGGTCCTTTCCGCCGTCATCCCCAATCATCTTCTCCAGTTCGTGTTTCTCAGCATCGCTGCAGCGGGGATTTTTGCTGGCCAACCCGTATTCTGGAGCCTTCCATCACGCTTTCTAAGGGGTGCGGGTGCGGCGGCTGGCCTCGCGGCGATCAACTCCGTCGGGAACCTCGGGGGATTCGTGGCCCAGAATGTCGTGCCGTGGATCAAGGACACGACCGGCAGCACCATCGCTCCGATGTTCTTCCTTGCCGCCTGCCTGGCGGTAGCGGCGCTCCTTGTCCTGATCGTAGGCAGGATGATCCCGCGAGCCCCTGATCGCGTTGACGTCGGCGGTAACGCAGCTCGCGAAACCGACGCAGTGACTTGAGGAGGTTTTGAAGGCGGCGGCTGCAAGAAGCGGCTTAGATTGCAACAATGGTGATCGGTGGGACCTTGGTCCAATGTGCAGGCGAGGTTCACTGACCTACAATTCTCGGATGCCAAGCGCCAGGGCACGAAGGATCCGGGAGCAACGATGGTCACCGCCGCGGTCCTGGCACCGTCGCCCCATCAATGCATCGCTTGGCTATGGAGATGATGTCGGCGGAAGACCTGAAGATTCGGGGTTTGTGGTGAGTAAGTCTTTTGAAGAAATGACGATCATCGAGAGACACGAGGCATGCGCCCGTCTGATTTGTCTCCTTCACAAGATGCACCAAGATTCAGCAGGTGACGGAAACGAAAACCTCGTAAGGGCCGTCGAGGACATGTTCCGCTCGATTCAAGCTGCGCTGCCGTTGCTGCTAGACGGCGACGGAAGTCGAGCGGCGGATGTGATGAAGCAGGCTACGAAGCTCATCATCGCTAACCTAGACGTTGATGGCAGCACCTCAGATGGTATCCTTCATTGATAGGCTTTCCACTGCCCGTTCGCCCTCGATGGGACTTCAGTCCAGCTTTCGTATAAAGTTAAAGCGATTTATCGTCGTTGAGCGTCGGCGGCCCCTCCGCCATCGCCTATGCGAAGGAACCGCGGCTTCAGCCCAACTCCAGCCGTGGCTTCTTCGTATAAGCTCGCATTTTACAGCCTCGATTTTCCCGCCCGTCAGGGCGTTCAGGAGTTGCGCCCCAGGGCGACCTCGGGTGGCGTAGCCCTCGGGGCAATCCAATAGGAACCGGAAAATCCAAACTGGTGTCACCCTTGCGTCCCGGTAGCGTTCAAACGTGTTGGCGATACGCACCCGCCGAACGACAGGATCACGCGTCTCTCTTCGATGATGGAAACTGTAGGAGTCGCAAGAGCGGCTTAATCCTCGGATCGGCTACCTCATAGTACGCCGAGCGCCCAACCTTTCGGCGAGCAAGGACGTTCGCCGTTCGAAGCTGAGCTAGGTGCTGGGAGACCATCGCTTGCGGGACGCCAACGCTTTGCTGGATATCGCTAACGGTCTTCGCTTCATCCACCAGAAGCAATAAGATCAAGACTCGTGTCGGATGCGCTATCATTTTGAGAAGATGGGTTATCTCTCTAGCGTTTTGAATTGAAGTTCGCCCAAGATCATCCATTGCTGCGGTTCGAAATTCCTGATTAATTTTCGGTTCCCCCGGAGATAGTCTCTTCAGTCGGAAATCAATAGTGTGATCATTATTTTCGTGCACATGTTCGGCCAGGATGCGTGCTGGGATGGAGATATTACCGCCGCACTTGTTGCCCTGCTGACGGTCCCCCTTATTCGAGCTTCAAGAGTTTACGGAACTGGATAGTCGCTAGAATTGTGCCGCCGCCATCGGCGATCTCAAGGGCCATGCCGTCGCCGTTCCTCCTGCAGCGACATCTCGGCGACCATTTCCTTGGCGGCCCGTCTTGCCTCTTTGCGGGCCGTCTCGAGGTCCGGGAGTTCCGTTCCTTCTAACTACCGAAAGCCCCGAATACCTTCTCGGTTGGCTTCAGCTTTCACTCAGATTCTGTTGAGTTTCGGGCGAGGTCGCGTCCCGCCTCGAACCGCACCTCCGGCATAGAACAAGCCGTAGAACGCGAGAAGACAGAAAGCCCGGCTGCGTAGCCGGGCTCTCGCGCATTCTCAGCCGTTGTCAGTCCTGACGAAACGAATTGTTCTTTCCGGTCTGAGACTGTCCAAGGCCGTTCTGGGACTGCGATTGAGGGCTGCGTTCGTCATCGACTTCGACTTCTGTCTTGCGCACAGTCTCATTAATTGTCTCGGTTCGACCAGATGCGGTCTTCCTAATGCCTATCTCCTCGACCACGCGAGCTTCCTTCCGCACGACAGCTTCTTCGTGATGCTCTTCAGCCGAAATCATCCGATCCCGGAAGGCGTCGTCAGCGTCGCTCACTGGACGATCGACTGCTCTGCGCTCGATCTCGACGTTTTCGTCATGGAGGCGAACATCTTCGCTGACGGGCTCTTCGACCGTATAGGCTCTGACGCGAACGGAACCGTGGTTCACGTCTCGCTTGCCGACACGAAGATTTTCCTCGACCACTGGAATGGTCTGGGTGCGGTCACCGGCATCAAAAACATCCTCGCGGGATGCGTTCGCCTGCGGGACGACGCGGTCGAGATCGTCATCGAATTTTCGCTGTTCAGATAGGCCGGAGCCCGCGACGCGCCCGCGTTCCGTGGCCGCGTTTCGGTCGTACGTGGAAGAGCCATAGGCTTCATTGGATAGAGACTGCCAGCCTTCGGTACGCCATTGATCGGCGCGCTCGTCGATATCGATTGAACCCTCGTCATCGAGAAGGTCGTGAGCCGATTCGTAGTTGGCATCGTCTACCTGAACGGAAACCAGAAATCCGCAGCGGCGAAGGCCTTCGGCGTAAGTTGCACGATCCTCATCTGGAAAGAACCAATCCTCAAGCGTGGCCCAGAAGCCGGATCGGTCGTCGCTTGCCACGTTTGTGCGGTCGCTATCGCTTTCGTAGCCGGGAAGGAAACGAATGGAATCGTTGCCAATCCCAACGTCTTTCAGTCGCGAAATCGCGTTCTCCGCTTCCGACCAACCGCGTCTCGAAGAATGCCGACAGTGTGTTGTAGGAAGAGCCCGATACGGAAGCCAGGGGCGTTCTCGTTGTACAGGTTAGCCACGATTTTTCTCCTTGGCTTGCTTGTCGTTC
The DNA here is from genome assembly GCF_019511525.1 of Rhizobium cauense. GTDB lineage: Bacteria > Pseudomonadota > Alphaproteobacteria > Rhizobiales > Rhizobiaceae > Rhizobium > Rhizobium cauense. The sequence goes on from NZ_JAEUAT010000004.1 coordinate 298,787, forward strand.
GAAACCATCGATCCGGACGCGCTCTACGTCCACCTCATCTCGGCGAAGATCGAGCAGCAGGTCCTCGTGAACCTTGCACGTCCTCGTCCGAACCTCGACACATCCGTCGGCGACGAGCTCCTTGTCGACCGAGAGCTTCTCCTCGGTAACCCCCAGCTTGAGTTTATTGTCGTGCATTTGTTTTACCTTCCGGGGAGGCAAACGAAGACGATTCCGGATGGTTCCGAAGTTGATCACCGTCGTCCGAGATGGTCTTCGATCGCACAATCGGCCTCGAAGTAACGCATGGCTTTGCACGACACCCAGCCTTGCCGCGCCACAAAGTGGACGTTCTCGACGCCCAAAGTGGTGCAAGAGGAGAGTTACAACTTACAGCACACAAGTTCAGGGAGGGATGTCATGCAACGACGAGATGACCTTAATCTCAAGATGATGTCGAACGCCGTTCGGGCATGGTATGTTTATTACGAGGAAAGCCCGGATCAACGGACATCCACCGTGCTATCCAGCGCGGCTGTTGACTTGTACCGCAAAGGTCATCGCACGGCGGAGAACATTGCCGCAATGCTGATCGGCACATACGTTGGACTGTATTCGACGAGAGTAAACGCTCCCACTTCACGGGCCATCCACTAACTGGTTTAGCGAAGCTGACATCACGCCCGGGGGGAACCTTCTACTGACAGGCGACTGGGCGTGGATGGCTGCGAACAGAATTCTGCCGCTGGGGAAGCCAAGCTCCTAACGGCCGAGCACATCGGCTATTTGGACAGCCTCTTGTCGCGCGTCGCTTGCCCTGTAGGGATAATGTTCCCAACACCACCACCTAGTTACCTCGGATTTTGAGGAGGAGTGACCGAAGCCGCCCCATACGCTGCATCCAGCGACAGAACACCAGTGATTAACGTGCATAGTTGCGCCAACGGCGCTGCTGCGGCCATCAAGGCTCATGATCCGCGGTTCCCGAGCAATCTCAGTGACCAACCTGCCTTCGGCGGATTTAAGCCGTATTCACGGAAGCGACGGTCGGCCTCCTTCACGGCAAGGGCTCGGGCGGAGCCAACATCAGCTGCCCAGATGGTGATCTTCATTTTGCCCGTCATGAACGTATACCGCCTGGACGTCTTCTTGCGGCCCGCCGTGAAGCCGGCCTTGAAGCCGCGCCTGTGTTCCAGTTCGTCATGAGTTGACCTGAAGTCATCGGTCTGCGCCGCCCACCATGCGTTGAAGGCGGTTTCAAAATCGCTCGTTATCTTCGGAAGGCGAACGAGCATTTGCGGGGCTTCCATACGGTAGTTTGAATGATACATCTCGTAATGTTCCCATTTTGTTCCTTGTCGCTATCAAAGTCAACCTCCTCGTTGGTGGACGAAAGAGCTGTGCTACATTCTCGGTAACCCAAGGAGATCAAATTGCGGGACGCTTTGAGGCTTTCGCCGGAACAGCTCGTCAGTGATGCGATTGCCAATTCGCGGCTCGACGGCTTCGATGTTAGCGACGAGACCAGGATCGTAGGGCTACGCGTGGCCATTGGTGAAATGTCTCTGCAACAGCTGGAAACTTGGGAGAACGAGCAAGCTGTGAAAATTGAGCCACCGTCGGGCGGCCGAGATGAGCTTCCAGCAAACGCTTGCGACAGCGTTGAGCCGGGTAGGGAGGACGACGCCCGAGGGATTAGCCGACCGTTGAGACGGCATGGACCTTCATGTCATCACGCACTTCGTAGAACCTGTTCCCATCGATGTAGATGGTGTGGCACGACGGCTTCTCTCCCTTTGGTGTCGAGCACGCCTTATCGCCCTTGAAAGTGAGCTTTGTCTTCACGTCTATCATTTTTCCGTCGACCTTGGCCTTGCCGGTGATCGATGCCTTTTTCCAGTTCCAAACCAGATCAGTGGTCACCGGCTTCTCGAAATCGAAGATCTCGACTTTCACTGGCTTCCCGTCGGCAAGAGCTTTGAACTCTTCCATCGTGGCCTTCTTGGCGGTAGCGGGGATCTCTGGAGGCTCGCCGGCATGCGCGCCGATACCATGAACACGATCGCGCCGATGCTTAAAAGAGCCTTTCTCATTTTGAAGTCCCTCCGCCCCAATGCTGATACCCGCTAATTTAGCATCCAATGGTTGCTGCCGCAATGTGGAGACTGCAACCACTTACCCCTGGGTCCGTTCATGTCGAGCAGGCTCAGAGCTGGTTGACTCTGGGGGGCAGGGAGCTTTTCCGTCTGTTGGATCGACCGGCTACAGCGTCCGCATCTTGGACCGGCCCGGCCCTGTGGAATGTCCGCCGGACAATTGCTATGCGTTGGCTTGAGATTTGGCGTATACTGAAACGGAGGGATGGTGCAACCGGTGCTTTTGCTACGCTGGGGAGCGAAAGCGGTGACCTGACAGCCAATCGGCCTTCCTTTATTCGCCAGTCATTTGATACGGGCAGGACCCTGATTCGTTGACCATTTGGTTGACCAGCCGCTGGAGCACCGCGAGCGAATTCCTGTCGAGCCGCGGCGGGGCGAGGCGCTTCGAACCGTTGCTGTCGCGGTCGTTGAGCGTTCCAGACGCCGAAACAGCTCGGTGGGCCGCGGGAGTGACCAATCCATGGGTTCACTAAGTGTTTGGAAAAGCCGGCGATTTCCTGTAAAATAGGAGGGGCAGGAGGCGATTTAGAGCCGTCAGCCTGTTGACCAGGAGAAGCCGACGATACGGGCCGCACGGCGCGAATTCCTGGAAAAAGTGGTGGGCCCGGAGGGACTCGAACCCCCAACCAAGCGGTTATGAGCCGGCGGCTCTAACTCTGGGATCCTGTCGCGTTACAAAGCGCCGCTTTTCGGCGGAATAGCACCGTTCAGATGGTAGTTGCCGACGACGTGATATTTCCAGCGTACCGGATCGTGGAGCGTATGCGTGCGCGCGTTTCGCCAGTGTCGGTCAAGATTGAGATCGAGCTTGACCGAAGCAGTCCCTGCAAGCTCGAAGAGTGTGTTGGTGGCCTCGAGCGCAATCTCGCTGGTCAGGACCTTCGCGGCCGCCACGGCAAGTGTTGCTGTGACGACCTTGTTTTCCGTCGCGTCGATTTGTGCTGCGTCAACCTTGCGACCGGCTCGCTCCAGCGTTGCGGTGGCCGCATCTAGTCGAATGGCGATCTGACCAACTCTCGCGATCGTTAGCGGATCGTCCGATGCCTGTTCGACACCGCTGTTCGTCCACGGGCGTGACTTTGTGCGTACAAAGTCAAGCGTTTCGGCAAAGGCTGCGCGAGCGATGCCGAGATCGATCCCGGCGTGGATAATCTGACCAACTGAGCCGATCGTCGTTGGACGCTCGAACCCCTTTTGGTGGTGCACAACGGCATCACCGTGCACGTAGACATTGTTTAGCGCCGTGGTGCCGCTGCCCGTCACTCGCTGACCGAAGCCGTCCCAGTCGTCGACGATCTCGACGCCTTCCGTTCCCTTCGGAACAAAGGCCATGACCAGCCGCTCTTCCTCATCGAGTGCGAATATTGTGATCCAGTCCGCAAACAGAACGCCTGTCGAATAGTATTTGCGTCCATTGACACGATACCCGATCCCGTCGCGTATGATGCGGGTATTGTAGTGGCCTACTGTCTTCGTGCCACGCTCCGAAAGTGCGTTGCCGAAGCGATCGCCCGCAAGTGCACGGCCGAAATAGTAACGCTTCTGCTCTTCCGTTCCGTCCGTGCGTAGTGCCTCCAAGATATAGAAATGGTTCTGGGGAATCTGCCCGATTGAGCCATCTGCCTCTGCAAGGATGGCAGTGATTTCGGCAAGCACCGAGTTGGAAACGTCCAACCCGCCATACTGCTCCGGAACGGTGATTCCGAGCAGACCGGATTTCGACAAGGCGTCAAGCTCGGCGTAGGGGAGCAGCCTTTCCCTATCACGCCTCGATGCTGTTGCCTTAAACCGCTCGGCGAGGTCCTGCGCGACAACAATCGCCTCTTGTTCGTTCTCTAGCACGTTGGCGGCAGATCGGTCCGAGTTGAGGTGGTGCAGTTGCGCGTTCATAGGCTGTCTCCCGTTTACTTCGGCGCCACGATGCAGCATCCTGAGAAAGGCTTCGAGGCAAGACTTTTCCTTTTTGGCGAGCGGCGGAACTCACGCTTTCTTTAATCTATAGAAATCATAGGTTATTGCCGCCGGCGGCATGTGTGGGAGGAAGGCAAAGGGATCCAATCCATGGCCGGCGTTCAACTTATTTGCAACTCGCACAAAACGTGTCGAGGCGATCTTGATTGGTTTTCGCCGTCCCCTAGCTCCGTTAATTAGGGCGTACGTGTGAATGGGGTTGCGTATTTCTCAGCCAAATGGAGCCCACCATGAAACACCAGACATTGGAGCAACTGCAACACATCGCGGATATCGACCAGGAATATCCGCACCGGGTTATGTCGCGAAGCGAGCGTCTCGAGCGATGGGTGGAGCTCCTCGATCGTGCTCCGCATCGGCGGCTGGCAACTCTTTACCAGACCGAGCATCAACCGACCGCAGTGCTAGCGCTCCTGCGCAGCGATAACTCACCGATCTCGGTGGCCTTCGAAGATCCGATCATGCGGGCAGCCGGGCTCGAAAATGATACCTATGGCCAGGCCAAGAAGTTCTTCGGCCTCTCCGATGGCGAGTTGCACAATGTTTTGTGCTATTGCCATTTCGGCGCGACGGTGAGTGCAGCGACAGCGGCTCACTATGTGCGGGGTGTCCTTGGTGTGGAACGGCCAACTCTGTTTGCTCGCTTACGGGCCATGTTTTTGGGATAGATAATCCGCCCAGAAACGCTCGCGAGCCTGGTCAATGCTCCCTCTCCAGCCGCCGGTTGGGCAAACGGCGGCCCTTGGTGTACGAGCGGGAGTCTCGCGACCTACTCGTCGCCGGACAGACCGGTCTGCTGTTCCAGATTGCTGAGGCATGCGTCGTTGTGAGCAAAGCGAAAAATGCTGTAGACTGCCAGGCCCCAGTCCTCACTACCCGATATGGTGACGCTCGCTGATTGTGCATTTTGAAACTTGCCGCTCAGATTGTCCCACTGTTCAAACACTTGTCGTTCCTGCGCGATAACGGCATCACGAAACATCCCGTCCTTTCCAAATTTGGCCGTAACGACGTGATCGACCTTTTCATCGGCGGGACCGAACTCGGTGGCGAGCAAGGTGGCCGCTTCGTGATAGACCTGTCGTGTCGTCGTGCCCCGCTGATCGTCGTCGATATAGCGTGACACTGCAACCACGTTACAGATTCCCATGCCGCGGACGTACGCAAGCACATATTGGTCAAAGAGGTCATTTCCGTCGGGCAGGCTCGTGCACGCGTACTGTCCGGTTGCACCCGGCTCTATGCCCTGGATCGGCTTGCAGCCAAGCGCAGAGGGCGAGGCATCCTGGGCAACGCCGAACGGGCGAAAGGTAGGTACGCTGGTCTCTTGTGGCGAAATGGACGCCGTCATGGTCGAGCTTGCAGCGAGAGCCACGGACGTCAGAATGTCAATTATGGCCATCGAATCTCTCCCGGGTGAGATCGGGCAATACCACAGCAACGGTTATCAGAAACCCAATTGGGCGCCTGCCATGGTGTCGCAACCCGACTTTCCACAGCCTTTCGTTCCAGCACAACTATACTTAAGGATCGAAACCCTCAGGACGCGCGTTGTTCCATCACGATTTCGTACGTTTGGCGTTGCAGCGAGCCACTGACGCAATCGCTATTCCAGAATTCTGGCGATGAGCCGCTGACAGCGCTCGGTCATGAAATCGATCATCAGGCGGACCTTGGGGTCCTGGAAGCGCTTGTGGGGATAGATCGCCGCCAATTGTACATTCGCCGGCGGGGTATCCGTGAGGATCTCGACTAGCGTGCCGTCGTTGAGGTGGCTCTTAACCTCGAAAAGTGGTTTGTTGATGATGCCGCGCCCCTCCAATGCCCACTGCGTCAGCACATCGCCATCATCAGAATCGAAGGGGCCCGAAATTTCGAGTTTACGCAAACCCTCCTGGGTCTGAAGCGTCCAGTAATACTCCTTGGAGCCGGGATAACGCAGCAGAAGACACTCGTGCTTGTCGTTGATCAATGCATCGGCATCGGCGGGTATTCCACGCCTTTCGAGATAGGTTGGGGCGGCGCAAATCACGCGTGCGCAATTGAGGATATTGCGCATGCGCAAGTCGGAATCCTCGATGACTCCGAGTTTGAATGCGACATCCACGCCTTCGCCAAGAATATCGATATTGTGATCGGAGAGGCGAAGCCGGACTTCAATATCGGGGTATCTGTCGTGGAATTCCGGGATTCCTGTTGCGATCAGCCGCCTTCCGATGCCGAGAGGCGCGGTAATTCGCAGGGATCCTTTCGGATTGTGTGACAGATCGGCAATTGCGCTCTCAGCTTCGTTGATGGCATCCAGGATTTTCAGCGCACCCTGGTAAAAGACGCGGCCATGTTCGGTCGGCGAGAGTTTTCGCGTGGTGCGGTTGAAAAGCCGCACGCCAAGATGGCGTTCCAGTTCGCGGATTCGGTTGCTGGCAACGGCCGGCGTAACCCGTTGGTCGCGTCCGGCAGACGACAACGTCCCAAGCTCAACCACCCGGACAAAGACGCGCACATTATCGAGATAGGACATAAGTCTTCCTGAAGTCTTGCGAAATGGAACCGTAGCACAGGTGATCTTATAGATTTTTTTGAAAGTGTTGAGGATTAACCGCCGTTTCGGCGAGGGTCAGGGAATGGCAAGAGTCTCCCAAATAGGGAGAGTTGCATGTACGAATATGCCATCGCATGGGACTGGCTGACCTTTGCCGTCCGCTGGCTTCATGTCATCACGGCCATCGCCTGGATTGGGTCCTCCTTCTACTTCGTGGCCCTCGATCTTGGGCTGCGCAAGCGTCCGGACCTACCCATGGGTGCATATGGCGAGGAGTGGCAGGTCCACGGCGGTGGTTTCTATCACATACAGAAGTATTTGGTGGCACCCTCGAACATGCCAGAGCATCTCGTATGGTTCAAATGGGAATCCTACGTTACCTGGCTGTCAGGGTTTGGCATGCTTTGCCTCGTATATTATGCCGGCGCCGATCTCTACCTGATAGATCCGCACGTGCTCGACGTGTCCAAGCCCATTGCAATCGGCATCTCCCTTGCGTCGATCGCCCTTGGCTGGATTGTCTATGACCTCGTCTGCAAGTCGCCGTTTGGCAACGACAACACGCGGCTAATGGTGTTGCTCTATTTCATGCTGGTGGCGATGGCATGGGGCTACACCCAGCTCTTCACCGGGCGTGCTGCATTTCTGCATCTCGGCGCCTTTACCGCGACGATCATGTCCGCGAACGTCTTTTTTATCATCATTCCGAACCAGAAGAACGTTGTCGCCGACCTCATCGCCGGGCGCACTCCTGATCCTGCACTCGGCAAGCAGGCCAAGCAGCGCTCCACGCACAACAACTATCTAACGCTGCCTGTCCTCTTCCTGATGCTGTCCAACCACTACCCTCTGGCGTTCGGCACTCAGTTCAACTGGATCATCGCCTCGCTCGTCTTTCTTATGGGCGTGACGATCCGACACTACTTCAACACGCGTCATGCAAATGCCGGCAACCCGACCTGGACGTGGTTGGTCACCGTCCTTCTCTTCATCGTCATAATGTGGCTGTCGACGGTACCACGGATCCTCACTGGAGAGCCCGAGCAGATTTCGGAAGCGCAAAAGCCCTTCCTGGCGGCGGACGTGTTCCCGAAGGTGCGCGATACCGTCCTTGGACGCTGTTCGATGTGTCACGCAAAGGAGCCTGGCTGGGAGGGTATCATCGTGCCGCCTAAGGGCGTGATGCTCGAAACGGACGTGCAGATTGCAACCCATGCCCGTGAGATCTACCTGCAGGCCGGCCGCTCGCATGCGATGCCCCCCGCCAATGTCACGGCCGTCTCGGATGACGAGCGCCGCCTGCTTGTCGCTTGGTATGAACAGGCCACTAAACAAGGAACTGCAGAATGACAGAGATACTGATCCGCGGTCGTGTGCTGACCTTTGTCGAGGAGCCGCGGCATATCGATGACACGTCAGCCTTCCGATATTTCGAAGACGGTGCTGTCCTCGTCCGCAACGGCAAGATCGCCGGCCTCGGCCACTTTGCCGAGGTGAGGAAAAGCACATCAGTCGAAACGCAGATCGCCGACCACCGGCCGAATCTCATCCTCCCGGGTTTTATCGACACGCATCTTCATTTCCCGCAGACCCAGGCAATTGCCTCCTATGGTGCGCAGTTGCTGGAATGGCTGAACACCTACATTTTTGTTGAGGAACAGAAATTCGCAAAGCCAGAGCACGCATCGATGATTGCAGGGCGCTTCATGGATGAACTCTTATCGAATGGCACGACAACTGCGGCTGCCTACTGCTCGGTGCATCCTGAAAGTGTCGACGCCTATTTCACAGCCGCAGAGGAGCGCGGCATGTTGGTGATCGGCGGCAAGGTCATGATGGACCGGAATGCACCGGAAAAGCTCCGCGATACGCCGCAACAAGGGTATGACGAGACAAAGCGGTTGATTGCAAAGTGGCATGGTCGCGGCCGCGCGCAGTACGCAATCAGCCCGCGTTTTGCGATCACGTCGACACCGGCGCAGATGGACGCCAGCAGAGTGCTCGTTGCGGAGCACCCAGATTGCTATGTCCAGACCCATCTCTCGGAAAATCGCGACGAGATTGCCTTCGCAACGTCGCTCTATCCGGACGCGAAGGACTACACCGATATTTATGCCCGTTACGAGCTTCTATCGTCGAAAACGCTGCTTGGGCACTGCATCTATCTCAGCGATCGAGAGGTGTCTGTTCTTGCCGAGACCGGAGCGGTTGGTGTCTTCTGTCCGACGTCCAATCTCTTCCTCGGCAGTGGGCTTTTCGACCGCGACCGGTTTGATCGCGCCGGTGCGAGGTACTCTGTCGCCACCGACGTAGGTGCAGGGACGAGCTTTTCAATGCTCGAAACCATGGACGAGGCTTACAAGGTGCTGCACTTGCAAGGACAGCGGCTTTCACCGCTTAACTCCTTCTACATGATGACGCTCGGCAATGCGCGTGCGCTTGGTCTTGATGATCGGATCGGCTCGCTTCATCTCGGCGCTGATGCCGATCTCGTTGTCCTCAACAGTCGTGCCAAGCCGTCGATGGAATTGCGTATGCAGGTTGCTTCGTCCCTGGTGGACGAGCTTTTTGTGATGCAGACAATGGGCGACGACCGGTGCGTTGCGGAGGTTTACGTCGCTGGCAAAGCACGCAAACACCCTCTTCAGCGGCCCCACCAAATTGAACGACCCGAGCCGGAACTTATATGACGCGCTGATGCCTCGGCCAATCCTCTGTGACAGGCCGAGGCTAAAGCTCCTCGGGCCTCTTGCCTCCCATGGCCCGGGTCAAGCGATCGGCACTGTCGCGCACAACGGGTCCGAGCAACGACGCCTTCTCATCACTAATCCGCACAGAAGGGCCGGAAATCGAAATTCCGGCGATTGTCTCGCCGTACTCATTGAAGATCGGGGCTGCGACGCAACGCATTCCGACAGTATGCTCCTCGTCATCGAGCGACCACCCTCGACGGCGGATCTCCTGAATATCACGCAACAAGGAAGGAAGCGTATTTCGGGTCCTGTCGGTGAAACTCTGGAGCTTTTTGCCTGATAGCAACTGGCCAATTTCCTTGTCAGACCAAGTTGATAGAATAGCTTTGCCAATGCCAGACGCATGGATTGGTCCGCGCTTTCCCGGTCGAAAGAAAGCCCTCATCGGCGCGTGGCTTTCCATTTGCGAGATGAAGACAACATTACCGTCGTCCTCAATTCCGATATTCGCGGTCTCCCCGGTTTCTTCCATAAGTTTCTTTAGAAAGGGGCGGCTGATCGTTCCAACCTTGCGGTTGCGGAGGAAGGCATTGCCAATTTCGAAAGCGCGCAGCCCAACGGTCCACAAACCGGTGTCGCTGTCATTCACCACCATACCGTGCGCGGACAGCGATGTGAGCAGGCGATGTACGGTTGAGGTTGCCATTCCTGTCGCATCTGCCAAAGCCGTTAATGTCGATCCGTCGGCCTCAGCAACGATTGAAAGCAGCACGAGACTGCGATCGAGAACCTGGACGGACGCGGGGGCCGCGTTCTCACCTGCTTTGCGTCCGCGTTTGGACCTTGTGTCCATCATCAGTTTCCTTTTCCGGCAAAGCATTCGTGGATGCCCGACATGCCGGATATTCGACTCGTCCCGTGGCGAACAATGGTGGTTGAACTATTGACGACTTTTTGCCGCGACAATCGCTTCCGCCTGTATGACGCACAGTTCGACCTCTTGTTTGCTCATGCCATTGGCAGCATTGGCAAAGCGTTCGATAAATTCCGCCAATTCCGGATCGCTAGTAGTCGTCGATACGCCGAGCATCCAGTTTGGCGAAGTTCCCAGAGCGGAAGCAATTCGGACGAGTGTGACCAGGTCGGGCTCGCGGCGACCCGAAGCGTAGTGGGCGTAACGGCGCTCGTCTAGACCCGCCCGCCGCGCTGCTTCGGCGTTCGAAATGCCCAATTGCCGGGCTCTTTCCTGTAAGCGTCTAGCGAGTGTCTCCATAGGAACACTTTGTTCCTCACTGACACGCCTCTGGCCACGAACAATATGGAGTGATATAAGAACAAAATGTAGTTTTCGAAACTGGGCTGTTGTGGCCGGAGGGATTAGTCGATGGAACTGCGCCAACTTTCGTATTTCAAGGCAGTGGCCGAGGAACTGCACTTTGGCAGGGCGGCAGCCAAGATGCGGATTGCCCAGCCAGCGCTGAGCAATCATGTCATGTCGTTGGAACGCGAGCTTGGCTGTGCCCTGTTCATCCGCTCCACCAGGCGGGTCGAACTGACGAGGGCAGGGGAGACGTTCTACGATCGCTGTGTCCGCATCCTCAGCGAGGTCGAGCTCGGCACCGAGCTGACGAGGGCTGCCGGCGGCAGCCGCATCCGACAGATCAGGATCGGCACCGTCTATCCCGCCACTATCGGCATGCTGCCGACGTTCCTGTCGAAGATCGCCCGCAAGTTCCCCGATGTCCGCATCCATATCTCGTCGGGCAACACCGGCGACATCATCCGCAACCTGGAGAGTGGCCAGATCAATCTCGGCTTCATCCGCCCGGTCGAAAACATCGGCTCGCTGCGCTTCTTCTCGATTGCCCATGAGCGCTACTATCTGGCCGTTGGCCATTCCAATCCGCTGGCAAAGCGCGATGACATTTCGATCGATGACCTCCGCGATCAGAAGATCATTGCCTTCAACCGGCAGAACCTGTCGTTCACAGAGCGCTACTTCAATGAGAAGTTCGAGGAGTACGACCTGACCAAGAACATCGCCTATAGCTGTGATGACACCTGGTCGCTGGTATCACTGGTCTCGGCCGGGCTCGGTATTGGCTTTGCGCCGGAATGGACGCTTGAGCTTCCAAACCGTGCGTTTGAGCTGAAGAAGGTGAGGGGGATCGACTTCCGGATCGGGCTTGGCGTTGCCTGGAACAAGGAAGACCCAACTGCCTCACGCGACGACATCGTCGATATCGCGAGGTCATTGGCAAGGCCGCCTGGAAAAGTCGGCAGTCGCGAACGAGCACAGTAATCTTATGACTGTCGATTGATCCGCGCAGGTCAACCCTTCGAACCGGACTACGCATCCAGGCGTTGCTGGGTTTTCTGGTCGAAAAAGTGAACCTTCGAGGTCCCTAACGAAAGCTTTACTCGCTGCTCGGGGACAAGTTCAACGCGCTCTCTGACAACCCATGTCAGTTCCTTGCCTTCAACTTCTACAGCGACGTGGGTCTCGGAGCCGGTCGGTTCGATGACTTTCACGACCGCATCGACCCCTTCCTCACCGGCCAGCGCGATGTCTTCGGGTCGAATGCCGAGCACCACGGCCCTGCCTGCCGATGCGCTCGGAGCGCTAGAAAGGTTCACCCGTGCGCCCCCTACGAGGGTCAATGCCGGGCTGCCTGCGTTCTGAAGAGTTCCCTCGAGGAAGTTCATGGAGGGCGACCCCAGGAAGCCGGCGACAAATATGTTGCGCGGGCGGTCATAAAGTTCGAGAGGGCTGCCAATCTGCTCGACTCGGCCACCCTGCAGAACAACGATTTTGTCAGCCATGGTCATGGCTTCGATCTGGTCGTGTGTCACATAAACGATGGTCGTTTTTAGACGCTGATGCAGCGCCTTGATCTCCGCACGCATTTTCACCCGAAGCTTGGCGTCGAGGTTGGACAGCGGCTCGTCGAACAGAAAAACCTTCGGATCTCGAACGATAGCCCGCCCCATGGCAACGCGCTGCCGTTGGCCGCCGGATAATTGTGCGGGCTTACGCGCAAGCAGAGGTTCCAAGCCAAGGACAGCAGCGGCCTCGCTGACTTTCTTGTCGATCTCTGGCCGTTTCACACCTGCAAGCTCGAGGGCGAAGCCCATGTTCTGGGCGACGGTCATCTGGGGATAAAGCGCATAGTTCTGGAAGACCATCGCGATGTTGCGGTCCTTCGGCTGCAGATCGTTAACGACCCGGCCGTCGATGCTGATCTGCCCGGATGAGATTTCCTCAAGGCCGGCGATCATCCGCAGCAAGGTCGACTTGCCGCAGCCGGAGGGGCCGACAAGAATCACGAACTCACCGTTGGCGATGTCGACGTCGACGCCGTGGATGATGTCTACCGCGCCGAAGGACTTCTTTACGTTCTTTATGTTCAATCCAGACATTTGGAACTCCCTAGACTAGCGCTTCCTGCGAACCCGCAGCGCCTGGTACGGTTTGCGTGGAATAGCGACGCCGAAGGCGGCGTCCGGTTTTCCACCACGTACGATTGCTCCATGGCGGGTCGGATGGGGTACAGGCGCCGCGATCTTTTCGGCAGGCGTTATGGTCATCTCCCAGGTATCGATGACATCGACATCGTAGTCATCACTGTCCAGCGGCAGGCCGGATGACCAAACGATGGGCTGGTGCTCACCGAGATAGATCAGCCGGAAATCTCTATCACCGTCGCGAGCGCCAGACACCCGCGACCACGGCCACTCGCCAAGTATTCCAAGGGGTTCCAGCCCGTGCTTCACATCTGCTTCGAGAAGATCTCTGAGGAAGCCGATGCGCTTCCAGGCTTCGCCACGCAGTTCGCCCCCCTTGGCCCACCAGATTAGGTCCTGCGGGTGGGAGTAGGTTTCGCCGTGGCCGGCATAGCCCCCCCGCGTCATCGTAATCCAGTAGCGGTGCACCAGTTCCTGCGCGGAGAGGTTGCCCCAAGACTGCAGAATGTCACCTTCATATTCCGGTTCGTCGTTGACGACCGGCTTACCGTAGGCATTTCGCCATTCCTGGGTGCGCTTGACGTCGGGATTTTGAATGCAGGTGTGCGTGACCCAGGGCTTACGGTGGTCAAAATTCGCTGTCACGTCGCCATTGTGGATCGAGCGAAGGTGCTGGTATGGATCGTTTTCCTCGAGAATGTGGAAATAGCGATCCCATTGGGCCATCGGCTTGGTGTCGATCAGGAAGTCGTACTCGTTGGCAAGCGACCACCAAACATTCCTGTAGGCCGACAGGCGCGCCGCCAAATAGGCGACGTAGCGGTAGTCCTGTTCCGCTGACATGTCCGCATAGCCCCAGCGATCATAGGGGTGGAAGATGATGATGTCAGCTTCAATGCCCAGCTCGCACAAGGCTGCAACCTGTTTTTCAAAGTGGCGGAAGAGCACGGGATTTGGACGGTCGAAGTCTTCCTTGCCCTCGGCGCCTTTCTCGAAGCAGGCATAGAGGGGCTCGTTGACGTTGTAAGGGTAGTCCTTCGGGAAGACGCCCATGCGGATCTTGTTGAACTTCGTCTTCTTCAACGTCTCGAGAGTCTGCTGCTGCATCTCAAGCGGCTGGTGCGTCCAGGCATAGCAGGTCGTGCCAAACGAGAAGAAGGGTGTCTCGTCTGCGTAGGCAAAGTGGAACTTGTTGCGGACCCGGACTGGGCCATGGTTGCCCGGAGAAGGTGCCGTGGCAACTAGGGCTCCAGTCTTGCCGTCAAGCGCTCCGGTCTTCGAACTGGTACGGAAGGACCATTCGCCCTCGATATCGGGCATGAAGCGAACCCGATAGACACCATTGCCGTCGTAAAAGCCTGGTACCCGTACCTCCCGGCTCTTGTGCACAAAGATGGCATCGAACGCCACGTCGAGATAGGGGTTGCCATCGGAGGGCCCTTGGAAGGAGGCCTCGAACACTCCCCATTTTTCGACTGTTGCATCGGACATTGAATACTCTCCTCGTAGAATAAATCTTGCGGCCTCAGCCCTTTACCGCACCGGATGTGAGGCCGGACACGAAGTAGCGTTGGAACATCAGGTATACGATCGTCGCGGGCAGGACCGTCATGACGATGGCGGCGTTGAGTTGCCCGTAGTTGCTCGAGAACTGGCCCTGGAAGGACATGAGGCCGAGTGGCAGCGTCCACATCTTCTGGTCTTGCAGAAGGACCAGTGCCATCGCGAATTCGTTCCAGGTGGATACGAAATCTAGGATGAGAAGGGCGGCGAGCACCGGCAGGCAGACAGGAAGGAATATCCGCCTGAAAATTGTGAAGTGTGTTGCTCCGTCGATCAGGGCTGCCTCCGACAGCTCCTTCGGAATCCCTTTGAAGAAGCCATGCAGAATAAACACCTGGTAGGGAACGCCGAACGCGATATAGGGAAGGATGACACCCGGATAGGTATCGATCAGCCCGAACGAATTTACGAGGGTGAAGAGCGGTGCGAGCATGACCTGGAACGGGATCATCGTGCCGAAGACGACAAGCAGCAATAGAACCTTGCTGAACCTGAGCTTTATCTTGGCTAGCGCGTAGGCCGCCATTGCCGACAGCATCAGACCCAGCGGCACCTTGATGACGGTAATAATGACGCTGTTGAAGAACGAATTGGCGAAGTTGCCTCGACTCCACGCACCACTGTAATTGTCAAACGCAAGCTCGGTCGGCGGCATGAACGCGCCGGTGCTCGTTACCGCGGCAGGCGTCTTCAGGGAGGTGAAGACGATGAAGACGAATGGTGCGACCCAGATCAGCGCCACGATCACCAAGGCGATCCAGAGGCCAATCAGGATGGGATCATGCTTCATCGAGGACGGTTTCGCATCGAGATGCACATCGGCAGGATCGGTCGGGATTGCTGTCACGATTCAACCTCCTCGTGCTTCTGTGTCCACCGAAGATAGGGAATGACGACCGCCATGGTGATCAGCAAGAGAACGACCGAGATCGCTGCGCCTCGGCCAAAATCGAAGATCTGCATCGCTTGCGTGAAGGCCCAAAGTGCGAGCATCTGCGTGGACTGGGCCGGACCGCCGCCTGTCAGTCCGTAGACAATATCAAAGGCCTTGAGCGACGAGATAATAGAAAGGACGAGCACGATGGTAATGGTCGGACGCAGCGCCGGCAACGTCACGTGTTTGAAGACGGCCCATCGGCCCGCCCCGTCGATTCGCGCGGCTTCGACGAGCGTCTGAGAGACGTTTTGCAGGCCGGCGAGGAACAAAACCATCGAAAAGCCGACCGTCTGCCAGATATAGGCGACGAACACGGAGTAGAGGGCTATGTCCTTGTTGCCCAGCCAATCCTTGATCCAGGCCTGCATGCCCCAAGAGGTCAGTATCTGGCTGAAAAGACCGAAGAACGGGTCATACATCCACTTCCACATGGTCGCGACCGCGATCGGGGCGATGATGACCGGCAGATAGAAGATTGCCCTCAGGCTGTTGCGTCCGAAGATCTTCTGGTTGAGGCTGAGCGCCAGGAGGAGGCCCACCATCGGTGGAAACACCAGGCTCATCAGAGTCCAGATAACCGTATTGCGAAAGGCAACCCAAAAGACGGGGTCGCGTGTGAAAATTGCGCTGTAGTTGGCGAGCCCCACAAACTGGCGGTTCGCGTCCAATCCATTCCATTTCTGAAAGCTCAGAAAAACGACGTTAAGCATCGGATAAAGCGCAAACACTGCGTAGATTGCCAATGCTGGAACGAGCAGAATAAGCGCTTGAATGCGGGGATCGTGGGAAGTTTGACGTAGTGACATGCTCTCCTCCTGGCAGCGCAAGGACCCTGCCAGCTCATTGAACGGTGCCCCAGCCGACCAACATTCATGTCAATCGGCTGGCGCTCTGGGAGGAATTAGGTCCGGCCTGCAATGAAGCTCTGGAGTTGCTTTGCCGCGTCCGCTGGTTCAACGTTGCCGGAGGCAACTTCGTTGATGATGCGGAAATACTCCGTCGTAACGTCAAGCGGGAACGCTTGGTCGCCGTTCATGTACACGTTGCCGTACTTCTTGAAGATGTCGAGCCACTCAGCTTCAAGTGGCTTCTGGTTTGTGTACTTAACGTTCTTGTTGACGGAAATCGAGCTGACCTGTCCGACCAGGTCCTGCTGAACCTTGTCGGACAGGAAGTAGTCGAGGAACTTCGCCGCTATGTCAGGGTTCTTGCTCTTTGTGCTGACGTAGTTGTACTCAGCAAACCCATAGAGCCGATCGGTGTTCGTTGGAAATGGGAAAATGCCGTAGTCATCCAGGTTTGCGCCGCTGCCGCTGAGCTGGCCTACCAGCCAGTCGCCTTCCAGCATCATCGCCGCACGCCCCGCTGTGAACAGGCTATAGGACTGCTTGTTGTCGATGCCCATGAACGGCTGCAGGGTGTAGTCCTTTGTCCACTTTCCAAATTCCGCAAAAGCGTCGGTCGCACATGGCTCCTTCGTCCAATCGACCTTCATCGCCTTTAGTGCGTCATGCTTCTCGGCACCGCATTTCGTTTCGAGGATAACGTCCATCAGGCGCATGACGTGCCAGTTTACCGTCCCGCCGAACGTAAAGGCGGGAATGCCGGCAGTCTTCAGCTTCTCCGCTGCGGCAAGAAGCTCATCATAAGTCTTCGGTTCTTCTTTGATGCCGGCCTGGTCGAAAAGCTTCTTGTTGTAGTAGACGGCTTCACCCTTGAACGTGAACGGGACGCCGTGTTTGCCACCGGGGTAGAGGTCAGCGAAGGCAGCGGCGGACGGCAGTAATTCGTCGTTCCACTTGTATTCCGTGTAATACTTGTCGAGCGGTAGCGACAGCCCGGCTTTCACGTACTCGCCGCCGAGGCCCAGTCCGGCCCAGCTAAAATAGATATCTGGACCCTTGTCGGATCCAGCAGCGACGCGAAGTGCCGTTTTGTGCTCGTCCACGGCGCGCTGGACGATTTCGACGTGCGTGCCAGGATTGGCTGCTTCGAAGTCGCTCGCAACCTTCTTCAGGGCGATGTTGGCTGCGTTGTTGTCGAAGTTAAGCGTCCAGAGGGTAATATCTTCAGCCAGTACAGGCGTCGCCGACAGGGTTGCCACGGCAATGGCAACGATGCTCGCGGATTTCAATTGTGCACTTAGGGTCAGCATTACCATCCTCCTCTATGTAAGCTGAGCCCTTTTTACAGATAGTGATCGACATGTCAACTGGTATGATGAGCTAACCATCGCGCTGAGCTAGAAACGCAGACATCGCTTCAATAATGATGACCGCGGAGGCAGCACCCGGATCAATATGGCCAATCGCCCTATCGCCTAGTCGCGAGGCCCTTCCTTTCGCCGCGACCATGCCACGCGTCGCCTCGCAGCCGTCGTGCGCCGCTCGAACCGCCGCCTCAAGGCATGCCGAGACGTTGGCCCCCGTACGCCTGGCTTCCGTCGCAGCGTCTGCCGCCGGCTTCCACGCGTCGATCATGGTCTTCTCGCCGATCTCCGCCTTGCCCCTGTCCTGAATTCCCTGTGCCATCGCACTGAAGGCGATCAGGAAATCGTCGTCTGACAAAACGTGCTTATCCTTGACTGCAGTACCTGCGCGCATGAATGCGGTCGCGTACAGCGGACCAGACGAGGCGCCCACTGCATTCAAGAACGCCTTGGCGGCGATGTTGAACAGCGCTGTTGGGGAAACGTCGTTCTCGTCAAGTTGGAGCACGGCCTTCGATGCCGCTTGCCAGCCTGTATCCATGGCAAGACCGTGATCTCCATCGCCGATCACGCCGTCCAGCTCGCACAAGCGGTCGCGGTTTTTTGCGGTTTCGTCCGCAATCAGCAAAAAAATCTGCTGCAGTTCCCCCGAGGCTATCGCCATCTTGCTACCTCCTGAACATTGCGCAGTCGCAGGGATGATCGATTAATTTCTCCAGCTCGTCGTCGAGATGCATCACCGTGATCGAGGCCCCGGCCATTTCGAGCGAGGTGCAGTAGTTCCCGACGAGTGACGTGTGGATCAGCAGTCCGGCGTCCTCAAGACGGGCCTTTACCCGCCGCATCATGATGTAGAGCTCCATCATGGGCGTCGAACCGAGCGAATTGACCAGTATCGCTACCCGATCACCGGCGACAGCGGCGCCCATCTCCCGGAGAATGCCGTCCATCAACTGATCGGTCACCTCGTCTGCCGACCTCAATGGGCCGCGAGCCACACCTGGTTCTCCATGGATGCCCATGCCGATCTCCATCTCGTCTTCGCCGATGAGGAAATTGGGCTTCAGGGTTTGCGGAAGAGAGCAAGGCGAGAGAGCAACGCCCATGGTATAGGTTCTCGAGTTCGCGTGGCGAGCTACACGCTCCACATCATCAAGTGAATACATGAGATCGCATGCGGCGCCCGCCGCCTTGAATATGAAGACGTTACCGGCCACGCCTCGCCGCTTTTCGTTCTGTTCGGGAGGAGCCGAGGCCACATCATCTGTCGTCAAGACAGTTCGCACCTCAATCTCGTCCAATGCGAGCAACTCGGCCGCCATGTCGAAATTCATGACGTCGCCAGCGTAGTTGCCGTACATGAAGAGCACACCGGCGCCACTGTCGGCGGCCTTTGCACATGCGATGATCGGATCGGGCGGCGGTGATGCGAAGACGTTCCCAATGGCCGCTGCGTCGGCAAGTCCTTTGCCAACATATCCGAGGAAGGTCGGCTCGTGGCCGGAGCCACCTCCTATGACAAGTCCGACCTTTCCATTTCGGGGACCGTTCTTCGCGACAATCGCGCGAGGCACGCCTTCAACCGCATACAAGTACTCGGGATGGGCCGCCAGAATGCCCTCCAGCATTTCGTCGACGGCATCCGCACCGGAATTTATTAGCTTCTTGGTCTTCACGCCAACCTCCCCAGATCGAGCTCCGATACGATAGATGCAGCCGCGGCGCTCGAGGTCAATCCGACAGCAGGAGGAGGGCGGTGCCGAAGGGAGGCAGCCCACGCCTGAGACCACCGCATTCGACCACCTGTTCGTCGTTTGTCAGGTTAACAATGTGGAGCTGCGAGCCCTCTGCGGTGATACAAGCGAACGCGAGAACCCTGGACGGGGAGCTCGAGATGCATTCTCGCCATTCTGAACCCGCCAGTGCTGCGAGTGTGCGAATGGTGCCGAACAACGGTCGCCAATCACCTTCTTCGCTCGGTTCGTCCGCGCCTGCGATCAATCCAAAGGGTCCCGTCAGCGCTGAGAGCGTCAGGCACTCGAGATTTGCATCCAGAACGCTTGCCGCATAAGCCAGCGCGAATGCCGCACCAAACTTTCCATTGTGGCGAGGATCACGGTTGGCCATCGGGATGCGCTCACCCGACGGGTTATCCATTGTGCGGCTACCGTAGGGATTTTGCCGCATTGGGATGGTGGAGGGCCCGATCCGGTAAGGCTTGTCGCCATAAATGGCTCGCACCGAGCGCGTAATGAAGGGTAGCGCCTCCAGAGTCTGCATCACGCTGAGATCGTCGGCAGCATGCACGATCGGATTGGTGCAGTGGCTGATGAAACCGAGCTGAGCCTCCGGCACACGCTTGCGGTTGAGTTCGGTGAAGTAGCTCAACATGCCGCCGCCGATGCGAATGTCAGGAAATGCTGTATGAGCCGCAGCATAGATCTCTTCGAGCGGCGGGCAGTCGGGCCACTTGCTGCCAGGCGGCGTGGATTGCCGATCGACGGAGGGCGAGATCGTGATCGCACCGGGCTTGAAACCTGCAGAACGCAACTGCCGGGCAATGTCGTGCGCCTCGCTTCCTGGAGACTGCTTGCAGGGAAGCGCGATTTCCAACATCGAGCGCCCGGTGTGCGCGGCGGCAATCTCCGCGAACCGCTTGAGCGCTTCCACCCCATGCCCGGCACCTGGGTCGAAATGGAAGAGCAGTTCCTGGGGGGCGATCTCCGAAAGGAAACCTTGTGCGGACAGACAGGCCTCAGCCTCCTCGGGCGTAATGATCAGACCAATTGCCGGCATCGTGCCGGTTTGGGTTCCAAGCTGAAGCTTGATCGCTTCACCCGAGGCGGGCGCGCAGGATGGCTGTTCGGGGCGGCTGTCCTTGATGATCAGTGATATCTTCTGCCTGACGGGCTGATCGGCCGGGATCTGATAGGGCCACGGAAGAGCAAGCGGTCTGACATAGGTCTTGTAGGAGGCGTCCGACCAATTGCGCTGATCCTCCATTTCGAAGGTGTCGCCCTCCATGCGGCATTCGGCGGTGACACCTCGGATTGCCTCGTGGGTGATGGCGCGCATGTCCTTGAAGGGCTGCCAGGGCTCGATGAAATCGGGAAAGCTTGTGGTTTGCGTCGCGCCGTCGACGTGTTCGACCAAAGCGGGGGCGCCGGCCACCCCAACGATCGGATGAAGAACGCAGAAGCCGCAGCGGTTGGTCTCGAAACCCGTTTCCGAGACCGCATCGGCCTCAAAGTCGAGGCGGTCACTTTTTCCGTGGATGCGCACATCAATGACGAGGTTAGTGTCATCCGGGCCGTTGCATCGAGCTCGATAGGTTACCTCGAACGAGCCGTCACCCTGCGTGACCTTCAGACCTGCGATTTCCGGGCTGTATGTGCCCCAGTCGCGGTCGCGAATAAGGTAGGAGATTGCCCGCAGCACCTCGGTTCCATCGTAGCGGATTGTGCGCAGGTTGCCTTTGACGAGATCGACTTCGAGCTTTCCTGCACTCAGTCGAACCGGTGGCGCTTCGACGTCGTGAGTGCCATACAGGGTGAAAGCATCGACGGTCATTGAAGCATTGCTCCGACGTCCACAGTCTGGTGGCTGGCTGCACTTGCATACGCTCCTTCGACAAGCGCAAAAGTCTTCAGATTGTCGTGCCCTGAGGTCGAATGGTCCTCGCTCTGCTTCAGTTTGTCGACCCAGTGCTGCTGGATTGCGTAGACGCTCTCCTGGATGTTGTGCCAGGGGCGCGAGGCCCACGACAGAAGTGTCGGAGACACGTCGTGGGTCATAGTCCCGGTGGCGCTTGTCACCTCCAGTTGGTAGCCCTGCGTAAGTCGGATCGTTCCCTCGGAACCATCGATTTCGATCAACGTCTCGGGAAAAGGCTCGCGCGAAAGCTTCGTAGCGTAGCTGACGTCGACAATCGATGTTGCGCCGCTTTTGTGATCGAGGAGGATCGTCGCTACATCCTCTCCCTTGATGCGCGGGTTGACGCGCCCGGTCCGGGCCGTAACTGTGCGCACGTCGCCAAGGATGTAGCGGGCGATGTCCAGTGTGTGGATCCCGAGGTCCTCGATGATGAACCTTTCTCCCTCGGCGAGGTAGGGTTGTCCGGAGAAGACATCGTAGCCGGAGCGGAAGGAGAAGCGGCCCCAGAAGGGGCTCCCGATCGAGCCCTCGCTCAGAACCTTGTGGACCGCCTGGATCGGCGTCTGCCACCGAAAGTTCTCATGGACCATTAGTGGGACACCTGCGGCGCGGCAGGCTGCGACCATTGCCTTGGCATCGGCAAGCGTCTTGGCGAACGGCTTCTGGCAGATCGCAGGCACCTTATGCTGAGCCGCCATCTCGACGAGAACACGATGGCTTTGTACCGTCGTGGCGATGTCGACGAAATCAAAGCCACCGTCTGCGAACAAGGCATTCGCATCACTGTAGCGTCGCTCAATGCCAAATTGATCGCCGACGATTTTCAACCTTTCGGGATCGCGGTCGCAGATCGCAAGGATCTTTGCGCCATCGACATCGTTCCAGGCGTGCATCTGGTTGACCGCAAAGAATCCGCAACCGATTAATGCACCGTTCAATTCAGACATTTCAACTTGCCTTTGCCATTTGCATCAGAGTAACGCGCTGCTGCAGGCGGCGCTGCGCCTGATCGACAACCACAGCGATGATAATCACCAGTCCTTTGATGACCATTTGCCAGAAGGACGAGACGCCCATCATCACCAAACCGTCGGAAAGGATGCCGATGACAAAGGCGCCGATGATGGTTCCGCCGATTGTCCCTCGACCGCCCGACATCGAGGTGCCGCCAAGGACGGCTGCCGCAATCGCGTTGAGTTCGAAGCTCTCACCCGTCGCCGGATGGGAAGCCATCAGCTCTGAGGAGATGATGACTCCCACGATTGCTGCGCAAAGCCCGGAAAACATGTAGACGAAGATTTTCACGATATCGACACGGATGCCCGACATACGGGCAGCACGCTCGTTGCCCCCAACGGCAAAGATGTGGCGCCCGATTGGCGTGGAACGTGCGACATAGGCAGCCAGCAACGCCAATGCGATCAGGATCCAGATCGACACCGGCAGCCCGAGAATGCGTCCCGCACCGAAGAAGTCGAAGCCAGTCGTTGAATATTCAGGGCGGCCAACGAGGTTTGGAAAGGTCTGCCCGTCCGAGGAAAGCAGGGCAAGGCCACGGGCGATGTAGAGCGTGCCGAGCGTTGCGATGAACGGAGCAACATTGAGCTTGGTAATCAGCAGGCCGTTGATGAGGCCAATCAGCAGCCCGATCGACAGCGTGATCAACACAATCTCGAAGAGGTTGAAATAGATCGTATAGCCAATTGGCAGCTCGATGCCGTAGAGGATCAACCCGCCGGCTACCATGCCGCAAAGCCCGACGATCGAGCCGACGGACAGGTCGATGCCGCCGGTAACGATGACGAAGGTCATGCCCATGGCGAGGAATGCATTCAGCGCCACGTGTTTCGACATGAGGATCATGTTCGCCGTCGACGTGAAATTCGGGGCGAAGATCGCGAAGAAGATAATAACCGCGAAAAGCGCGATAAACGTCCTGAGCTTCATCAGCGTAAGTAGAACAGAGCCGTTCGTGCTCGTCGGCGAAGAAGTGGATGAGGTGGCCGCCGTCATGACGCGAGTTTCCCTTGATGTCCGTGTCCCTTGGCCGAAGCCGCGATGATGGCGTCTTCCGTCGCCTCGTTCCGGTTGAAAACAGCAACCAGTTGGCCATTGCTCAAAACGGCGATGCGATCCGAAAGGGCCATGACCTCCTCGAGGTCAGAGGTCGAAAACAGGATCGCGAGACCGTTTGCGGCCAGCCGGCGCATGGTGCGGAAAACGTCCGCCTTTGCGCCGACGTCGATGCCGCGGCTCGGTTCGTCCATGAGAAGGACCTTCGGATTGGTCATCAACGCCTTGCCGATCACTACCTTCTGCTGGTTGCCACCTGACATCGAGGTTACCTCGAAGTCCGGATTGGATGCTTTGATCGATAGATCCTTGATGGCGTCGCGAATGGCATCCTTCTCGGCGGCAGCATTGATATGGAAAAAGCGGGCGAAGCGGTTGAGGCTCGCAAGCGACAGGTTGCTGGCGATCGAAAGGACCTGGACCAAGCCTTCCCGCTGCCGATCTTCAGGGATCAGAGCCAGCCCCTTGCGGATACGGCGGGTCACATCGCGCGCGTGGATCTCTTCGCCATCGATGAAGATCTTCCCGGTCGAGTGCATGTGGCGCCCCAGCACACACTCGAAGAATTCGCTGCGACCAGCGCCCATCAGGCCATAGATTCCAAGAATCTCGCCCGATTTGACCGAGAGTGACACATGATCGACGGCAAGACCCCCTGTCGCTCGTGGAAGGCTGATGTCCTCAGCACGGAACATCTCCTTGCCGACCGCGTGATCTACGGATTTTGCGAAGTCCTTTGCGTCGGAGCCGATCATGGACCGTACGATCCAGCGTGTGTCGATGTCGCGGACCACTGCTTGGCCGGTGATCTGTCCATCGCGAAGGACCGTGATGTAGTCCCCGATCCGCATCAGTTCTTCAAGCCGATGCGAGATGTAGACGATGGCGACCCCTTGGGCCTTGAGCTCGGCAATTACCTTAAAGAGGATCTCGACTTCCGCAGCCGAAAGCGCCGAGGTCGGTTCGTCCATAATGAGGATGCGTGCATTGAGCGACATCGCTTTGGCGATTTCAACGAGTTGCTGCTGGCCGATGGGAAGGTCTTCCACCATCGTTTCCGCGTTGATCCCGGCGTCCAGGCGCTTCAGAAACGCGTTCGCCTTTTCGACCTGCGCTTTATGATCGATGCCCCGCAGGCCGCGGGTGATTTCGCGGGTCGCGAAGATGTTTTCAGCGACGGACATGTTGGCGAAGAGATTGAGCTCCTGGAAGATCATGCCAATGCCGTGGGCCTGAGCTTCGGCAGGGCTGTCGAAGGAGACCTGTTGACCATCGACAATTATCTTGCCAAGCGTCGGACGCTCCACACCAGCGATGATCTTCATCAGCGTCGATTTACCTGCGCCGTTTTCGCCGACCAGGACGTTCACCGCGCCCCGGCGAAGCTCGAGATTGGCACGCTTGACAGCAACGATGCCTGAATAAACCTTCGACACGTCTTCGAGACGCAGGATGATATCGTCCTTTGGTGCCTCGCTCACGCTCATGATCCCACCGTCAGTTCCGAAGGCGTGACAAGCGGAGGTTGGCCGCCGCTAGGTAACGGAAATGCTCCAACTACCGTAACTGTCTTGCCGACCAGCCCGTCGCGGGGCACTGCGGCAAGGAAAGCAGAATTGGCTTTTTCATTGAATGCCTTGCCGAACTGGGCCCATTCAATCTGGTTCTTGAATTCGTTGAAATTGACGAAGTCCAGCGTGTCGCGAAGCGCCGTACCGCGAAGGGCCGGGCCGATCTGTACTTTGGCGTCGGCCTTACCATCGCCGTCCGTATCGACATCCAGAGTTGCCGCGCGTGAGGCTGTATCGGCGGCGATCACCTTTCCGGTGAATTTCACCGCATACGTCCACGGTGAACTGCTTTGTTTTCCCGGGTTGCCGTATTTCTGCCCCGCCTGGTCGGGGCTCGTGGCCACGAGGAGTATCACATCCTTCAGATCGCCCGCTCTCTTCTCAAAATAGGGGACTACTTCTGGCTGCCAAATCGCATCGACTTTTGCATTGGGATCAAAGGCGTTCTTGGCCGCAGCCGCCGCCTTTTCCTCAGGGGTCGGGGTCTTGATGATTTTGCAGCCTGGCAGCACCGCGACGATAATTGCGGCGAGCAAAGCGCCCTTCATTCTCCACATGCGACAGGCCTCTGTGACAACATAAAACTTGCAGAGGGCGTCGTGGACGCCCTCTGCATTGAACGGTGCGGCGATCAGTTTGTAAGGGCGAAAGTTTCGAGCTCGCCGGCGTTGTCAGCGTTGATGAGAACGCAGTCCATCAACTGCTTCTCTTCCTTGGGTGTCGTCTTGTTCTTGATGTAGGCGTCGGCCTGCTCGACCGCGAGCTGTGCTTGAGCGTAAGCTGGCTGCAGGACGGTGGCCTTGATGCCTCCGGATTTGATGGAGTCACGCACGTCGTTGGAACCATCGAATCCTACTACAATCACGTCCTTGCGGCCGGCTGCCTGTAGGGCTGCGATTGCGCCCATGGCCATTGTGTCGTTGCCGGAAATCACGCCCTTGATGTCTGGGTTGGCCTGTAGAATGGTTTCCATCTTCGAGTAGGCTTCTGTCTGGCTCCAGTTCGCGGACTGCTTGGCTACCAGTTTCAGATCGGGATAGTCGTCGATGACGTCATGGTAGCCCTGCGAGCGGATGCCAGCGTTCGTATCAGACTCCTTGCCGACCAATTCGACATAGTTGCCCTTTTCTCCCATCAGCTTCACGAACTCCTGAGCTCCAAGCTGTGCACCCTGATAGTTGTTGGAAACGATCTGGGCGACCGCCACACCGGTGGCATTGATTTCGCGGTCGATCAGGAAGGACGGGATGCCGGCATCCTTGGCCTTCTTGACCGCAGCAACAGATGCATCCGCACCAGCGTTGTCGAGGATGATCGCCTTGGCGCCGCGACCGATCGCCGTGTCGATCATTTCGGACTGCTTGTTGGCGTCGTCGTCATGGGTCATGACGAGGGCTTCGTACCCGAGTTCCTTGGCCTTGGCTTCGGCGCCCACAGCTTCTGCCTTGAAGAAGGGGTTGTCATGGGCGGGCGTAATGATGGCAATAAGGTCGGCGGAGAATGCCGGCATTGCGGTTCCGAGCGCCAAGGCTCCAGCGAAAGCTGCCAGTGTCAGTCTGCGTGTCAGTTTCATATTTTCCTCCCGAGTGTGAACGAAGCCCCAACTCCCCTGGGGCGGTAAGAGGGGAGGCATTGCCTCCCCAATGGTGTCAGGTGATACGCCGAATACTTTCGGCGATCTCCTTTGGTTCAAAGACGTTCTTCCAATCGTCGCGCATCAAGGCAGGGATGCCGAATTCGATGGCCTTGTTGCAGGCATCCGAGAACACGCCGTCTACTTCCTTGAAGATGACCGCGCCGAGAACATTCATGTGGCCGAGCAGGAAATCGCGTGCTGCTTCCTCAGGCACGCCACGAGCCACGCACTCGTCCATGGCCTGCTTCATGACGACGAGCAAAGACGCGCAGACCGTTTCGGAAAGGCCGGGTTCAAGCATCGCCAGTTGATCCACTGTTACGCGATGCGATCGCATGACCGGAGCCCAGATAACCTTGGCGATTTCCTCTCCAAGCTCATAGGCTCCCTCCGGACCCTGCATCAGCGCCGAGACGATGTGCTGCTTTGCAAACAGGCCGCCGAAATGGTCTTTCTTGGCCTGCATCTCGGTTTCATCATTGAAGATCGGCGGATGACAGGGATGGGTGACGAAATAGGTGAGATCATCCCGTTTCGGCAGGTGGCCCGCAAATGGAGCTGCGGCGTCGAGAGCAATGACCATTGTCCCTGGCTTCAGCTTGTCGACGATGCCTGAAGCGACTTTCCCGATCGCTGTGTCGGGAACGGCCAGGATGACGACCTCGGCCCCGTCGAGTCCTGCGTCGGGGGCGACACAGTCGACCCCGAGATCGTTTTTCAACCGCGCCTTGCCGGCGTCACTCACCTCAATGTGGCGGACGTCGAAACGCGAGCCCTTCAGGTTTTTTGCAAGCCGGTAGCCCATTTTGCCACCGGCGCCAAAGAGGGCAATAGTCGTCATGTTTCCTCACCTTTTTCTATATCTGGATAGGAGCACAAACTGGTATGATGAGTCAATCACCATGTCATCGATATGTCTAGTTGTGCGACGGTTTCTGCGCATCAAGTCGATCGATCGCTTCGACATTCCCGGCCGACGC
This sequence comes from Rhizobium cauense, assembly GCF_019511525.1. Lineage (GTDB taxonomy): Bacteria > Pseudomonadota > Alphaproteobacteria > Rhizobiales > Rhizobiaceae > Rhizobium > Rhizobium cauense. The sequence goes on from NZ_JAEUAT010000004.1 coordinate 326,219, forward strand.
TCCCTGGGGATCGAATTCGGATGCAAGCCAGACGTCGACAATCGATTTGGCGAGTTCGGGTCCGATGACGCGTGCGCCCATCGTGATAATCTGGGCGTTGTTCGATTTTGCCGCGCGCTCGGCCGAATAGGTGTCATGCGTTAGCGCAGCGCGGATGCCCGGAACCTTATTTGCAGAGATACAGACCCCGATGCCTGTGCCGCAGATCAGGATACCGCGTTGATGCTCGCCATCGACGATCGTCTGTGCGAGTTTTTGGGAAAGGTCAGCATAAAAGCCCGATTGGCTAAGATCATGAACTTCCAGGTCGGCCTTGCCCGCAAGGTGTGAGGCAATAACGTCGAGCAGCGGTTTCCCGGCGCTATCCGCGCCAATCGCGATCTTCATGGTAGGTTCCTTTCGCAAACCTTGGAGCACTTGAAATCAGGGTTCGATCGCCGCAGAGACGCGGCGCAGAATGTCGAGATAGCCGTCGACGGACCAAGCCGATCGACCTATGAACAGGCCATCGACATGCTCCTGTGCGATCAGTTCCTCGCAGTTTTGCGGATTGACGCTTCCGCCGTAGAGGACGGGCACCGGACGTTTGAGAATCCCCATGGCAACCTCTGCGATTTTGCCATGGCGTTCGGATGCATAGTTGGCCGTGGCCGGAATGCCGTTGACGCCAATCGCCCAGACGGGTTCGTACGCGAGTAGGACTTGCTCGTCAGCCACGTCGGCAACGGGGCTCAGTGCAGCCTCAACTTGCTTTCGCAAGATCGCGTCAGCCCGCCCCGACTCGCGCTGGTCCAATGTCTCGCCGATGCAAATTAGTGGCGTCAGGCCGTGGCGAACCGCGGCCGCCACCTTGAAGCCGACGGTTTCGTCAGTTTCTCCGAAGTGTTCCCGCCGCTCCGAGTGGCCAAGTTCCACCAGGTCAAGTTCGCAGTCCCTTAGCATTGGCGCCGAAATTTCGCCGGTCCATGCACCCGCATCCTCCCAGTGCATGTTCTGTGCCCCAACCTTGACAGAGGTACTCGCGAGAGCTCGCTTGACTTCGCGCGCCGCGGTAAAGGATGGAATGACAAACCGCTGTATTCGCGGATCGCGGTCTCGGTCAACTTCCGCCAGGCGGCCTGCAAAGGCGAGCGCCTCGGCAAGGGTCTTGTTCATCTTGAAGCTGGTGCCCACCCACAAAGTCATATCAATGTGTCCTTCCGTCGCGTATCTGCGCGAAATAACCGTCCATTCCGATTTGCCCGCCCTTGAGCGCGATCTGGAGCCCGTCGGTTGGTTGGTAGCTTCCGTGTGCGAGGCAAAGCGGTGAACCGGGAGTCTGAGGGAGCGGGAGGAGAGTGGTCAGCGCCTCGACCTTCAACTGTCTTAGGGCGTGGCTTGAAGTATCGCCGCCAGCGATAACCACACGACGAAGTCCTTCGCGTTCCACGAGTTGGCGCAATATCGTACCCAGCGCTCGACCAAGCGTGTGGCGGGCACCGGATATTCTATCGATATCGCTGCCAACATCGGCCGAAGGCCCGAGCGCTGTATGAAGAATGACGCTCCGTCCCTCGTTAAGCCTCTCGATGCCCTTGCGAACGGCAGTGTCTATTGCACGTTCGCCGTCCGAAACCAGTGCTAGAGGATCAAGCGCAATCTCAGCGAAGCCGTCTTCCTTCGCTTGTCTGATCTGACGTTCCGTCGTCGGGGAGACGCTTCCAGAGACGACGGCGATGCGGTCGACGGGGCCAACGTCGGGAAAGGTCGTATTGCCGGTTACGCTCCCGCTCTGCCGCCACGCGTTGAGGAGGGCGTATTCGATCCCGGACGATCCGGCGAGGAGGCCTCCGAACCGGCCAGCAAGGCGAATGAGCTGCCGCCCCGCGGCAGCCTGCGTCGCTTCCGAATCCACGTCGATGAAAAGGATTCCGATCGCGTCTGCCAGCAATTGATCAACGCGCATGTCGGCATCGCTGGCCGTGATCGTTGCAAGGTCCGCCAAGGCAACAGGCAGGCTAGTCTGCTTCGACAGATGAGTAGTCAGATCCGCTTCTGCCATGGGTGTGACCGGGTGACGGCTCATGACCGGGTGGCGATCTATGCGATAGACGCTGCCTTGGTAAGCGGCAAAAAGATTGCCGAACGCGGTGTATCGCTTCAGTTGCGGCGCGCCAACGACGACCGGAACGATGGTCTGCTTGAAGGTCGTACGCCCTATGTCGATCGCCTTTCCAATACTCCCTGTCTCGGGACTGGAATCGAACGTCGAGCAGACCTTGTAGTGGCAGAAATTCGCTCCGAGCGACTTGAGCCATTCAAAGATCGGGGTGAGGTGCGACTGCATCCATTCCGGCGTCTCGCTACGGCTCGTTCCGGCGATTCCGATCGCACGGCAGTCCTTGAAGCGAGCGAGCAGTTCGGGCGAGGGGATATCGAGAAAGAGGACTGTTGCGACACCATGCGAAGTCAACGCCTCCATCACGTCGGTTGAGCCGGTGAAGTCATCGCCATAGTAGCTAACGAGGAGGTTTTTCATGGCGGTCAGGCGCCCTTGCCGTCGCTGAATTTGGCGATCGAGGCGGCCAGTTCAGGGTGGTCCTTTGCATACGTCTGAAGGGGGATGTCCGCCACCGCGGCCTGCCAGGCCTGCTGCACGGCACGGACGCCGGAAGCCGGACCGCCAGGATGGCTGACAATCCCGCCGCCGCAAAGATAGAGGAGATCTGTGGTGCGACCTGTTCGTTGATACGTCTCGGGCGCTTGGCCGCCCCATTGGCCGGAACCAGCCACGGGTAGAGGGCAGTCGGACGCATCGAAGAGAGGCGTGCTGACCGCCTTGAACGAAGAGACGAAACTCTCGTCCGGCTCCCAATACTTCACCCGAATGCCGTTGATCTGAAACTGGTCGACGCCGAGCAGCCGCCAGAATTGCTGGTAGACCCGGAAGTCCATACCGGCGCCCGGATCCCGTGTAAGGACGTCCCAACCGTTGCGGTGGGCATGAAGTACCAGGCTTGACCTTTTGCGCAGAAAGCTCATGCCGCCGAAGCCGATCGAATTGATGTTGATGACGGCGCAGTTACCGCCGGCTTTGGCGACAATGTCGTGGTTGCGCATCATCTCGTCGGGGTCGGCGTGCGAGATGCCGAAGGCATACATCACCTTCTTGCCGGTCTTCTGCTCGTGATCGAGAATCCGCGGCATAATGGCCGCCACTCGCGCCTTGAGGGGCGAGTACGACGGGCTCATGAGCTTCTCGTCGTCCTTGATGAAATCAACACCGGATTCGATAAGCTCACCGACAAGCTCTGCCGTCTCATGCGGGCGCAGCCCAAGCGCCGGCTTGACGATTGTTCCGATGATTGGGCGTCCTTCGACACCGGTCAGGCGGCGGCTTCCTTGAATACCGAACTGTGGTCCAGGGTGCGCGGCTCGGAAGACATTGGGTAGCTTCATATCCACGATGCGGATGCCGGTCATACCCTTGATGGAGTAGACGCCACCAATCGCAATGGTCATCAGGGCGGACAGATCAGTTCCGATTGCGTCGAGGGGAAAGGCGATGTCGACGTCGGCGCGCCTGAGGCGCGTACCGGGAGCAATCTCCGGCCAGGTCGGCTCACTTGTGTCCTCGAGCGGGCGAATCGCTAGTACCCGGGCGGCGACACGCGACTTCAGTTCTTCCGTCTCACCAGGAACCGGCACGAAGGTTCCGGTCGACTGGTCGCTAGCGATCTTGTCCGCCATTGCCTCGACACTACCGGGCGTCTCGATGCGATAAGTCAGCGTAATCATCATGAAATGCAGTTGCTCCTCTCGCCAGGTCAATTTGTCATGGCGTCAACTCATGATGTGGTATAATGAGTATCCCATATGATTGAAAGTGAAATTTTCAGAGCTGAAATTTGGTGGCGCTTTGCGCAGGGCGCGGAAAGTAGTAGGAGGGGGTGACACGTGAGTCAGCGAGACCTAATGAGCCAACCCATCGAACAGATCGTACGCCGAAAGCTGTCGGACGAGGTTTTTGACAGACTTGAACGGATGATTACGTCGGGCGAATTGCAGCCCGGCGACGAAATGCCTTCCGAACGCGTGCTAATGGAGCGCTTTGGGGTCGGTCGTCCGGCGATCCGTGAAGCGATGCAATCCCTTGCCAACAAAGGCCTCGTAAACATTTCGCACGGAGAGCGCGCAAAGGTTTTGAAGCTGACGGCCAAGTCAATATTTCAGCAGGTCGACCTGACGGCGAAGATCATGCTCTCGCAATCAACAGACTCTCTCGAGCAGCTGAAGAGTGCGCGCATATTTTTCGAGCGAGGCATGGCCCGGGAAGCCGCGCAGCGGGCCTCAGCAAATGACATCAGCGATCTCAGGAAGATAATAGAGCGCCAACGAAACTCCCTCGGCCGAGCGGAAGAGTTCATAAATGCGGATATGGGTTTTCACACCCGCATCGCTCAGATTTCAGGCAATCCTATCTACGTGGCTGTCAGCGAAGCAATGCTCGCCTGGCTAAAGGAATACCATACGGAAATGCTGATCTGGACGGGCAAGGAGAAGTTCACCTTGGCGGAACACGAGGAAATCGTGAATCGTCTCGAGGCCAATGACGTCGACGGTTCGGAAATGGCGATCCTCAAGCATCTTGAGCGCTCGAGTGCCCTCTACGCGAAATGACGCTATGGCAGAGGCGCGCCCGTCAGGCCGTTCTCACTGGCTAGCCCGATTGTCGCCCAATCAGCGTTGTCGCAACCACTGCCCGGACGACGACGTCGGGCAACGGTAACGCGGCTGATCTCTCGACCAATTTCATACATTCCTCGCCGCTGGCGTCTTCGCTTGCTCGACAGACGTTAGTGGTGGCGCCAGAAGACGAGCTGTATTGTCACGAAAAATCATCGGCGCTCATCGCACGCGGAAGGTTCAGGAAGGATCGTAGGCCGAAATCAGAGGGGAGTATCGCAGAGCAGTACCCCGATGTGACTACGTTCATAGATGTCGTGGACAGCGCGGCTTTCCGGCCTGATTGGTTGGACCACCAACGCCAAACGATGACCGAGGGACCTTTCAAGCGGAATGCCTTGGATCGAGCCAGTCTCCAACCTCGTGATGAGGGGCGCGGATCAAGACTGACGCCGCCCTCGGCAAATAGGGACCCCGCCATACGAGCGGGGCCTTCGTGACTTACTTGTTCAGTACGTCCTTCAGTGCCTTGGCAGGCTGGAAGGTCAGCTTCTTGGCCGCGGCAACCTTGATAGTTGCGCCCGTCGATGGATTGCGTGCCTCGCGCTCAGGTGTTGCCTTTACCTTGAACTTTCCAAACCCAGGCAGGGACGTCTCATTGCCTGCAACGGCGGCGCTTGTGATGGAGGCGATCACGGCTTCAACGATTGCTTTGCCCTGTGCCTTTGTTAGCCCATGCTCGGTGGCGATCTTGTCGGCGATTTCATTTGTGGTTGTCATTGTCGTCTCCGTATTACTGATACGAGAATCCCTGCCACCTGTTCCGGTCGCTGTCATTGACGCGTCGCAGTAAAAGCGGGCAAGAGTGCCAGATTTCCACAGCTTCCGACAGAAAACTCACTGACTCGACAACCCTTTGGCCCATCCTGAAGGGAACAAGCGCGCAAGATGACTATGGCCACGCCCCTAACTTCTGGGTGAAAAAGGTTGATCGATCGAAAGCGAGAAAGGTCCACTTTTAAGAGCGGTCGTCGCGCTCGGTAAGATGGGCGTTGCTGATGCCAGCTCCTCAGTTTCGCACGCCGTCGAACAGTCCTGCAAATTCCCGGTCGCCGTAGTATCGCAACTTCTGCGCCACGATCGGCCGTTGCCCTGCAATGAACAGAAGCTCGACACCAGAAGGCAGATTGCGAACCTCGTCCGGGGTGAGAAGCGGACGGGCGACATGCTGCTCGGCGAAGGACAGGCTGGTTCTTTCTGGATCGAGGGCCCGAGCGGTCGTATTGAATACAACGGTCTCCTGGCCAAGGAGATCCGAGTAGAGCTGGGCACTGTCGTGATCGTTGACGCCAAAGACCTGCAAGACGCCGGCATTCGACAGAAACGTGCCAGCGCGCTGACCATAGGTAGCTCGCAACTGGTGGATATCCTGAACGATCGGCCAAAGCTGAACACCGTAACCTGCCATCAATCCCATTGCACTTTCGATCGACGCCAGATGACCAAGAGCTGCAAATTCGTCGAGAAGATAGAGAACGGGTGCGGCCGAGGCGCGCGGCGACGTGCATGCCATTTCGGTCAGGCTTTGCGAGATCAACAGGCGGAGCCAGCGTGAATAGGCTGCAAGCCTGTCTGGTGGCAACACGAGGAAGACGGTCGCGTTGTCTCCCTTCAAATCTCCGAAGTAGAAATCCGACCGCGACAGCACATCGGTCATGCGTGGGCTGTCGAGAAAATGCGTGTGTCTTTGTGCAGTGGAAAGCACGCCGCTCGCTTCACGATCCGATTTACCAAGATACCGGTTAGCAGCACGCGCAATCAGTCCATTGACCGCGTCACTCCTTTGCATGTCGTCGAGTACCGCTCGGAAGTCACCTGGTGCAAGGGTGAGATAGCTTCTCAGGACCGTCAGTGTGCGGCGGTCCTCTGGCTGGCTCGCAACAACATGAAGCATCATCCCTGCGATCAGCGCCTTTGCCTCCTCATTCCAGTGGGCATCGCCGGAAAGTCCTGGCTCGTCGAACACAAGCGCGTCGGCGAGTGTCGACGCGTTTTCGGCGACGTCGATGCTGTCAGGGTCAAAACGACAGAGGGGATTGAAGGCCGCAGAGGGTTTGCCGGCGATACCAAATGGATCAAGGATATGTACCGGACCGAATCGCAATCGCGCATCAGCAGATATTGTTGCGTTCTCCCCTTTCGGGTCGACGCAAATTATAGAGCGATCAGCTGTCAGGAGGTTCGGGATGATCGTCCCAACCCCTTTGCCGCTTCGCGTTGGGGCCATGGTAAGCAGGTGTGCCGGGCCGTCATATCGGATGAGCCGTCCTGAGCTCGGTGCGCGGCCGATGAGCAAGCCATGGCCAGACCTTGTCAAGGGTTTGATTTCTCGCCTACTGGCAAAGCGCGCGGTTCCGTGGGTGTGCTCATTAGTGCTTCCGAAATGAATGATCAGAGGCGCAAAGAGCATTCGGAAGAATAGGACGACGGCAAACAGTGAGAATACGCAATGGCCAAGAATGAATACAATGCCGCCTTCGCTACTGCCGAGGACTTTGAGGGTCAGATAGTCGATTCCAAATGCAACGGTCAGCGTGACGAATGCATAGCTCAACACCCCCAATACGAACACTTTGGCATACCGAAGCGGGAAAACGACCAGTGATACGATTGCCCATATTGGGTCTCGAGCAGCAGTGCGTAACATGTTGATGATAGCGCGTTTAACAAGAGCTATTTGATTCATCGTTCCATATCGCCCTGATGGGTGTTTGCGAACGCAGGTGGCTTTGCGAGCAAATCCGCAAACAGCTCTTTGTCCGCGTCCCGGACCAGGAATCTCGGAAGCTCAAATTTCAGCCATCGGGCCAGCCCACCAGCGACCTGCAGATCGGGGTCGTTCTCCAGCCGGTGCAGCACCAGCGCGCCAATCAGCACCTTGCGCCGCGTATCCATGGCACGCTCCTGCTTGCTGAGGCGCATTTGCAGAGTCTTTCGCTGTGCTTCCAGTTGGGCCAGCCGTTCACTGATTGTCTTGCGTGCCACGACGATCGTTCCCCTTGTCGGTACGGGTGCGATCGACGACGAGGCACCGGAACGATGCGCACGCACGATCACATGCGCCAATCTTGCGCTCGGCAAGTGCGCCGAAACAACTGGCAAAAATGCTAGGAGTGGATACCGATAGGTGCGTGCCCGTTAGCCTCTTGCACCGGCATCATCGCAGACGCTTAGATCACAATCCGGCCATACGGTTGCATGCAATTTTTGCGTCGCGCGGTCATGCGAATTCGGCCCGATGCTCGGTGCTGAGGTCAGATGGAAAATCCTCAGGCAACCAGCGGATCAGCGCAATAGGCTCGTTACCAACGCTCCTTCGCTCTTACCTGAGGACCATGCCGTCTGTTAATCAATCTCAGCTGTGGCTGTATACGAACTGTTCGATGCACCGTAGGCAGCGAGCATTTCGGACCACAATGAACGCGATCGTGCTGCGGGCAACCGATGCGAAGGCCGATGGCGATGGATGGTAGGGCGGTCGGCATTTGTAGACGCCGCAGCAAAACAAACCGGCGGGCGCCAAATCAACGCAGGGCCAACGTGCCCGTCTTCCATTCGCGAAAAGCCCTCGAGCACCGACAATGGCCATCGCGATCTGTTGCCCTGCGTGGTTTCAGGGCTCCGGCAAAACATTCCCAAATGTCGAAAGCCTTATGCAGAACGGCATCAGGCTTTTGGCATTTCGACGGTGGACTATAGAGCCCTCAGGTGTAGCGGGCGATCGCAAGGTCGGTGGCGTCAATCTCCGTTTTGCGGCCACTGACGAGGTCGGCGATAACGCGGGCGGAGCCAGAGCTCATCGTCCACCCAAGCGTGCCGTGTCCGGTGTTGAGGTAGAGACCGGAGACACTTGTCGGACCTATGACGGGCGTGCCATCGGGTGTCATCGGGCGAAGGCCAGACCAGAAGCTTGCTTTTGAGACGTCTCCGCCGGGGAACAGGTCGGTGACGGAATGTTGGAGTGTAAGGCGACGGGGCTCGCCGAGATCGTTGGTGTAACCGGATATTTCCGCCATGCCGCCGACACGGATACGGTCCCCAAGGCGGGTTATGGCAATCTTGAAGGTCTCGTCCATGACGGTCGATTCCGGCGCACGCGCGGCGTCTGTGATCGGGATCGTCAACGAGTAGCCTTTGACCGGATAGACCGGAAGGCGAATGCCGTGCGGCCGGACGAGGAGTGGCGAGAAGCTGCCGAGCGCTACAACTACCGCGTCGGCCTGCGTCGTTCCGTGCGCAGTTACCACGCCGCGTACGCGGCCAGCCTCCACGTCAAGTCCGCGGACAATGCTCCCGTAGCGGAAGCGGACGCCGAGTTCCACCGCCTTCTTGGCCAAGGCATTGGTGAACTTGAAGCAATCACCTGTCTCGTCCTTGGGGGTCAGTAGACCGCCGACGATCTTTTCGCGCACATGTTTCAGCGCCGGCTCGACCCTGATGCAGCCATCGCGATCAAGAACCTCGTAAGGAATGCCGTCGGCGCCGAGCGCCTTGACGTCCTTGCCCGAGGCGTCGAGCTGCTGCTGCGTACGAAACAGTTGCAGCGTACCCTGCATCCGCTCGTCATAGGAGATACCCGTTTCCGCCCGCAGGATAGCGAGCGAAGTGCGGCTGTAGTCGGCCAGGCGAAGCATGCGGCTCTTGTTGATCGCATAGCGTCTGGACGTACAGTTGGAGAGCATCTTCACCATCCAGCCTAACATCGCCATGTCGACCTTGGGGCGCAGGATCAAAGGCGCGTGTTCCATGAACAGCCATTTCATTGCCTTCATCGGAATGCCCGGTGCTGCCCAAGGCGAGCAGTAGCCAAAGGAGACTTCGCCGGCATTGGCGAAGCTCGTCTCCAGCGCAGGGCCCGGCTGTCGGTCGACGACCGTCACCTCATGGCCCGCCTTGGCAAGCTCATAGGCCGACGTTACGCCGACGATGCCGGCACCGAGAACGGTGACTTTCATGATGTCCTCATTGCGTGCGAAAGTTTATCGGTAATGCCGGTCATATCGATCTCCAAGACCGGTCAGAATTTCGTAGGAAATGGTGCCGGCGTCTCTCGCGATATCTTCCAGAGTCTGGTTAGGGCCGAGGACTTCCACCAGGCTGCCGAGTGAAAGCCGACCGGCAGGAAGCGCGGTGACATCAATCGTAACGCTGTCCATGGAAACGCGGCCAACAATCGGTAGGCGCACACCGTCGCAGTAAAGGGCTCCTTTGCCGCTGAGACTACGCGGAAGGCCGTCGGCATAACCGGCAGCGACGGTCGCGAGACGGGTTTCAACGGATGCGACATGAGTGCCGCCATAACCGACGCGCGCACCCGCTGGCACAGTGCGCAACTGCACGATGGCGACCTCGAGCTGCACGACTTGCTCCATCGGGTTGGGCACGCCCGCCGTTGGCGCGCCGCCATAAAGCGCGATGCCGGGGCGAGCAAGCACGCCATGGTAATTGCTACCGAGGAATACACCACCAGAGTTGGCAAAGCAGATGTCGAATCCAGCGAACTCCTGTGCAATTCGCGTCATCTCTGCGAGTTGGTCGCCGTTCTGTCCGCTCTCAAAATCGTCGGCGGATGCAAGGTGGCTCATGATGAAGAGGACTTCGACCGTACCTCCCATTCCAAGCGCCGCGGCGACAGCCCCACGCTCCTCCGGCGGCAGGCCGAGCCGCGACATGCCGGTATCGAATTGAAGCACGGCGGGCAACCTGCGACCCAGCGTCTGCGCCTGCGTTGACCATCGTTGCCACTGTTCCAAGGAGTTGATGACGGGGACGATGCCTTCCCGCGCGCAATCTGGTTCGTTGCCAGGTTGCAGGCCATTCAACACGAATATCAGCGCGTCCTTGTCCAAATGTGGTCGCAACCGAACCGCCTCGACAAACTGGGCGGTAAAGAAATGCCGGCAGCCCCTGGCGTAGAGCGTGGCGCCGATCTTTGAGGCACCAAGTCCATAGGCGTCGGCCTTGACAACGGCCGCTGCGCGCGCCGGTGCCACTTCCTTCGCCAGCCTTTCATAGTTGCGCTCAAGAGCGGCGAGATTGATGGTCAGATAGCCGCAGGCCCCGCTCGTGCGGGTTGTCCTACTAGGCCCGTCCTCCCCAAGAGCAGTATCCATGTGGCGCCTCCGATTTCATGCTGAGCCTATTGAAACGATCGTGAAATTGCCGAGGAAAGAGTGATTGATAATTGTGTGTATTCATGATCATTGAATGAAAAGACGACAATTTGGAATAATCTGCAATGACTGGTGTAGATGCGATAGACCGCAACATCCTTCGACTGCTGCGGCTAGATGCGCGAACCAGCAATGCCCGGCTGGCGAGCGAAGTGGGGCTCTCGCCGTCGGCCTGCCTCAGGCGCATAAAGCTGATGGAGCAGGCCGGAGTTATCAGAGGCTACACTACGCTGGTGGATACGTCGAACGTCGAGACGACCATTGCGGTGATCATCAACATCACGCTCGACCGTCAAACGGAGGATTATCTCGACCGTTTTGAAGCAGCTGTGCGGCGACACCCCGAGATCAAGGAGTGTTTCCTAATGACCGGAGGGTCGGACTATTTGCTGCGCGTCGAAGTCGCCAATGCCGGAGAATTCGAGCGCATCCACAAGGAAATTCTCTCGGCCTTGCCAGGGGTTTCGCGCATTCATTCAAGTTTTTCGATTCGCAATGTGCTCGCAACCCGGCCCAAGGCACGTCGTTAGGCGTCCGTCTTTGCACCTTGCCAGATCTGTGCCCTTGGAGGCTGAAAAAGCCGGTCGCGACATGACAGTTCTTTGAGCTACCGTATGCAGAACATGATCATGACGGCGTAACCGGCGATTTTTGGAAGTTGGCAACATGAACTGCTCGTTCATGTGGGCTTCATCAGGCGATTGCTACCGTGGGTTCGTCGTCAACTGCAATGAATCACCAGGACAATTCAGCAATGTATCATCCTGCCGCACTATCGGCCGGCCGCGATCCGCGCCTTGATTTCTTCCGTGGCCTTGCTCTGGTTATGATCTTCATCAACCACGTGCCAGGCAACATGCTGGAAGGGGCTACGTCGAAGAACTTCGGTTTCACGGATGCTGCCGAAGCTTTCGTCCTGATGTCAGGCATGTCGGCTGGTCTCGCCTATTCGAGTGTTTACGCGCGTGATCGAGTCCATGCGATTGCCGGCATCTTGCGTCGTGCGGGCAGGCTTTACAGCGTTCATTTGCTAACGACTGTGCTGGCAGTCGTCATTCTCATGGCCGGCCACAATTATTTGGGGACAACCGCGCTTTCGGAACGCGTTAATATGGTGTCCTATCTGGAAGCTCCGTGGACGACCGCCTTGGGCGTACTTTCGATGACGCACCAGCTCGGCTACTTCAACATCCTTCCGCTCTACATGGTGCTGCTGGCGGCGACACCAGTTTTTCTCGCCCTAGCCTCCCATAGTCGGGCTGCTTTGCTGGGTGTATCGGTATCGATCTGGGCGGTCGCTGGACTGAACAATATCAATCTTCCAAATTTCCCTACCGAAGGCTTCTGGTTCCTGAATCCGTTCTCATGGCAGCTGATTTTCTGCGTGGGATTGTGCGCTGGTATCGCTTCAAAGAAGGGTGAGACGTTCGTTGGATACAGTCCGGTCCTGATGGCGGCTGCGATTGGATACCTTGTCTTTGCAGCATTCGTTATTCAGGGCCAACACTATGACCTGACCAACTGGGGTGATCATCCGGCTCTGCTTGTTGGTTTTGACAAGGGAATGCTGCCGCTTCCGAGATTACTGCATATTCTTGCCTTGGCGTATGTGATCTCGCATTTCGCAAGCTTCCGCGCCATTGCTGGAAGTGCCAAGGCTGCCCCGGTGTCGTTGCTTGGAAAACAGGGACTGGCTGTGTTCGCCTGGGGCTCGCTCGTATGCATCGCCCTTCAGGTTCTAAGAGATGCGTATGTGTTCTCTCCCGCCGTAGATCTCGCCACGCTCATGGCCGGCTTGGCAATTCAGTATGCAGTAGCCTCAAGACTGCAGGTCGAGAAAATGGCCGTACGAAATCATGTGCAGATCGCCTAGCGGCTCGGGTAGTGCCGCCTGCAGTTGACCTGCCTGACCTGCTATTCGATCTCCCTCGGTCGAGCCTATGCCTGTTGGTCCACTCGCCATTCCTGATTGGCTTCATCACGCAAGTCTGGAGGAGAAAAGCTCCGGAACGATTGCATGAGCTGCTTGGCGAAGGCGTTGAGCGTGATGGGCGTCGATCGAACGGTAAGGCCAGCGCAATCTGGTTCCGACGGGTGCCCAATTTCCGACAGCAGCGAGCAGCTTGTCCAATGCGGCGTTCGAATATCCCTGATCGCGGCGGAATGGGACGATATAATCGTCCATGAACGAACAAATGCGCCGCTCGATATCAAGCGCCGCTTCAATGTCAGTGGCCATCAGATCGGTCCACTTCTGGGCCCCATATGGGCTCAAGCACGCCACATTGGAGAAGGCGCCAGCTGCGATCCCTTCCTGCTTTCCCGTTGCAAGATGATGGCCCGGGACGAACAGACTGAACTCGGCCAGATGAGCCCGCGCATCCTCATACCACGAGGCATCACCGTCAGCGAGCTTGATGCCAACGACCGAAGGGCAGGGAGTGCAGATCGCGGAAAGGTCACGGGGCTCTAGCGCGCGCTTGGCATGCGGCGGATTGTAGAGGATGAGGGGAATGCCTTCGCTGGCTTCCGAAGCCCCTTTCAAAAAATCGATGGCTTCTAGATTGGTCACCGGCCACCAGTCTGGAAGTATGACCTGGATCGCCATTGGCTCGAGCGCTACTGAGCGGCGCAGTCGGGAGAGCATGATGGCGGGCGCGGGCTGGCAGGCTCCGATCACGAAAGGCACCCCTGCAGCATGGCAGCGGCTGGCCAGAAGCTCCTGAATACGATCGTATTCCTCTTCCGTCTGATTGTGAAATTCGCCTGCCGTTCCATTTGAATAGATCCCGTCGACCTGGGCCTCGATCAGAGTGTCGATCTCCCGCTCAAGGGCGGCATAGTCGATGCTGTCGTCGTCGGCAATCGGCAGAAGCAATGTTGCCCAGTTGCCGGAGATCGGATGGCGTCGGCTATTCTTGCTCATGGTGTGCATTTGCCCTCAGTTCAGGTCGTCGCGGATGCAGGCTTTGAAATGACCGGGTGAGGTTTCCCGGAGTTGGGGAACGAGATCTGCACATTTGGGCAGGGCGTTCGGACAGCGTGTACGGAAAACGCAGCCACTTGGAGGATTGGCGGGACTTGGAATATCGCCTTTTAGAACCTGCCGGTTGCGGGGGGCATCAGGATCGGGTGAGGGGATCGCGGAAAGCAAGGCCCTGGTATAGGGGTGCTCTGGTCTGGCATAAAGTTCCGCGCTGGTAGCGATCTCCATGATGCGTCCGAGATAAAGAACAATCACCCGGTCACAAATATATTCAACGACGGCGAGATCGTGGCTTATGAACAGCATCGTCAGGCCGAGCCTTTGCTGTAGATCGCGAAGCAGGTTGATCACCTGGGCCTGGATCGACACGTCAAGCGCGGAGACCGGCTCATCGGCGACGATAAACTCTGGAGAGAGCGTCAGTGCCCGGGCAATACCGATACGCTGGCGTTGCCCGCCGGAGAACTCATGGGCATAGCGATTGACAGCATCAGCGGGTAGGTCGACCTGCTCCAACGCCTTGCGGGCCCGCTCGATCCGTTCCTTCGACGTCCCAATCTTTTGTATTCTTAAACCTTCGGTCAGGATTTCACCGATCGTCATGCGTGGCGATAGACTGGCGAACGGATCCTGGAATATGTACTGCATTCGCGGCCTGGCGCGCCGCAACTCGGATGCCGACAGCTTTGTGATCTCTCTACCTGCGAAGCTGACGCTGCCGGCAGTTGGCTCGATAAGTCGCAGGACTGCACGGCCAATCGTTGTCTTGCCGCTGCCCGATTCCCCGACCAGTCCTACGACTTCGCCCTTGCCGATCTCAAAGGTTATGCCACGTAGTATGGTCAGTTTCGTGCCGCCGGAAACATAGTCTTTCTCAAGATCGCGCACTGACAGGAGTGGTTCGCTCATCGTCTATATCTCCTGCCAGTGGATGCAGCGGGTCTTGTGGTTCGCATCGACGTCGAAAAGCGGCGGCATGGCGCGACGACAGTCTTCGGTCGCAAAGCGGCACCGTGGTTCGAAGGCGCAGCCCGGAGGCATGTTTGCAAGGCTTGGCACCATGCCCGGAATGGCTGCCAGCTGCTCGCCGGCCTGCTTCATACGGCTCGCATCGCCGAGCTTTGGCATCGAAGCCAGTAGGCCGATCGTGTAGGGGTGCCTAGGATTGCGGAACACGTCCGCCACAGGGCCCGTCTCGACAATCCGGCCGGCATACATGACCGCCACTCGATGGGCGATTTCTGCAACGACACCGAGATTGTGCGTGACGAACAGCATGGCCATGCCGCGCTCGCGCTGCAGCCTCTGGAGAAGTTGCAGGATCTGCGCCTGGATTGTGACATCAAGGGCGGTCGTTGGTTCGTCCGCTATCAACAATGTCGGATCGCAGGCAAGCGCCATGGCGATCGTCGCTCTTTGGCGCATCCCGCCCGAGAGTTCATGCGGATACTGACCGGCCCGGCGGCGTGCGTCCGGAATGCCGACGCTGTCTAGAAGTGTCACGGCCGCATCCATCGCCGACTTTCGGTCTGCGCGGCGATGAATGCGGATCGGTTCGGAAATCTGGTCGCCTATGGTGTAGACCGGGTTGAGACTAGACATCGGCTCCTGAAACACCATGCCGATGTCATCGCCCCGAATGGTTCGCATCTCGCGCTCGCTGAGCGCGGTCAGGTCGCTGACGGCACCATTCTTGCGCTTCAGGTGGATCGTACCTTCGGCTATCTGGCCGATCCCTCGCGTCAGAAGGCGCATGATCGACAGGCTTGTCACCGACTTGCCCGAGCCGGACTCGCCAACGAGTGCCAATGTCTCGCCGGCTGCAACCGTAAGGTCAACGCCGTTGACCGCCGTCACTTCGCCGGAACGGATGCGAAAGACGGTTCGCAATCCCTTGACGTCGAGAATAGTGCCGGCGGTCTTCGTCATGGTATCCATCAGGAGAGAAGGCCTGCAGTGCGCAGGATGTCATTTATCTTGGCGGTCTCGGCCTCGTTGAGAGGTGCACGCGGACGCGGCATCAGCGCCGTGTCAATGATACCGAGGCTTTTCATTGCGGCTTTGAAAGCTCCGATGCCGGACGCTCCTCCACTGACCCGGCCGCTGCCCACCCAGACGATCTCGAAAAGCTTGCAAAGGCGTTCCTGTTCCTTGCGAGCTGCGGCCCAGTCACCACTTTTGGCAGCATTCCAGAGCCGGACGTAGCCGTGCGGATCGACATTGGCTATGCCGGGGACGACGCCGTGCGCACCCATCAGAAGCGCATTATCGACAACGATCTCGGAGCCCGTCATCAGGAAAATGTCCTTGTTGTCGGCAAGGTCGAGCAGAACGTAACGGAAGTTGCCATCGTCACCGCTGGAATCCTTCAGGCCGATGATTGTGCCTTCCTTGGCAAGTGTGACAGTCGTCTGGCGCTGCAGCTTGACGTGCACGCAAACTGGAATGTCGTAGGCGATCAAGGGCACATCGACGGCATCGCGGATATAACGGAAGTGGTCGAGGATTTCGCTTTGGCTGGTCACCGTATAGTAGGGGGCGGTGACGACCACCGCATCTGCTCCGGCAGCCTTGGCGACGGCTGCATGATTGATGACCAGATCAGTTGTTGCGTCAATAACGCCAGCAATCAGTGGGACGCGGCCATTATTGACCTTTGCCGAGTGTTCGATGATTTCCCGGCGTGTCTTGGCATCGTGGAAAACGACCTCGCTGGTCGAGCCGAGGACGAAAAGTCCGTGGCACCCGGCCTCGATAAGATTTTCTAACACCCGCGTGTATGATGGGTAGTCGACGGTGAAATCCGCATTCAACGGAACGACGACGGGAGGAACGACACCTTTGAACTTGCTCATTTTCGCTTTCTTTCAATGGTCAGTTTAAGTCTGCGCGAGGGTCGAACGCGTCGCGAAGACCGTCGCCGATGAAGTTGATGGCAAGGACAGTGAGGACGAGCGCCCCGCCGGGAAATAGCCATTGCCAGGGATATTGTTCGAGAACGGCAGTCGAGCGTGCCGCATTCAGCATGTTGCCCCAGCTTGCTGCAGGCGGGGCAATACCGAGCCCGAGGAATGAAAGGCCAGCCTCCAGCAGTATCGCATTGGCGATCTGCAGCGTTGCGAAGACCACGAGAATGTCGACCGAGTTCGGCAGGCCGTGCCGGAACAGAAGGTGCGGAAGGCCCGCGCCCATACCCCTGGCAGCTGTAACGAAATCTCGCTCGCGAAGTTCGAGAAGTCGCGCGCGGACCATGCGAGCCAGAAGTGGCCAGGATAGAAGCGAGATCACGAATACGGTCGGCGCGATGCCAGTACCGGCAATTGAGGCAAGCACCAGCAGGAAAATCACTGGTGGGAGCGTCATGACCAGATCGACGAACCGCATGGTGACTGCATCTGTGAACCGGCCGGCAAGCGCTGAGATCGCGCCAACCAGGAAGCCGATCCCCGCCGAAATGACGGTCGATGCGACCGCGACCATGAGTGATATTCGCCCTCCCTCCAGAACGCGAGCGAAGATATCGCGTCCGACCCCATCGGTACCGAACCAGTGCTTGGCGCTCGGCCCTGCATTCATGGCCAGAAGGTCGATATCGTTGGGCTTGAAACCCAACCAGAAGGAATAGGTGAGAATGGCGATCAGCATGGGAAGGATGATCGCCAAGCCGAAAAGCGCCGCCCTATTCAGACAGAAACGCTCAAAAGCACGGGCAAGCGGGCCTGGGCTGCGTCGTTGGGTTTTTGCCAGCATCGCTCAGCTCACCTTGATGCGCGGATCGATCACTGCATAGGCAAGATCGGTCAGGATGTTGACAAAGATCACACATGCGCCGATCACCAGTGTCGATCCCATGATGACCGGGTAGTCGCGGGTCTCGACTGCGTTGACCATAAGGAGGCCCATGCCTGGCCAATTGAAGACGCTTTCGATGAAGATCGCGCCGCCGATGGCCAGTCCGATCGTTGAGCCGATCAGAGTTACGACAGGCAGCAGCGCATTGCGTGTGGCATGCTTGACGATCACCCAGAATTCGAAAACACCTTTGGCCCGGGCGGTGCGCACGTAGTCCTGATTTAGGACCTCAAGCATTGAGGCGCGCATGTAGCGCATGATGAGCGCCGTCTGTGCAACGGCAAGCAATGATGCCGGCAGGATGAGGTGATAGAGGAGGTCGCCAAGGGAAAAGTCGCGACCCGGCGTCAGCATCCCGCCGGATGGTAGTATGTTGAAGTAGACGGAAAAGAGATAAAGGCCGACAAGCGCACTCAAGAACGGCGGGCTGGAGATGCCGGTAACGGCGAAGACAGAAAACGAGATGTCGGCGATCGAGTTGCGGCGAACCGCGCTGATGATGCCCGAAGAGATGCCGGCAAATATAGCGATTGCGATCGCGGTGCCCATCAGGAGAACGGTTGGGCCAATGCGTGATAAAACGAGACCGAGAACAGGCTGGTCCGGACGCTTGGTGGAGTAGCCGAGATTGCCGGTCACGGCTTCCTGTAACCAGGCCAAATACTGGACCGGCAATGGTTGATCCAGACCAAGCCTTAGGCGCAGCTCCGCAAGCACGGCCGGTGAGACCGGAACATTCGGGTCTATATAGGCGTCGATTGGATCGCCGGGTGTGAGGCGCAGCATCACGAAGATAAGCAGGCTTAAAGCAACAAGCATGCCCACCCCGATCAGCAGGCGCCGGAGAGTGTAGTTCAGCATTGGATTTCCGCTTCAAATGAGGAGGTGGTATCAGCCACCACCTCCTTTTCCCTTGATGCGCGCCCTATTCGGCGATCGCCCATTTTTCCGGATGGGCCTCGTAGGGGCCGCCGCCAGGAGCAGGGGTCCAGACAAAGTCCTTGAGCTTGGAGGAGGCAACGCCATAGCGGTTTGCGACCCAAAGCGTGCCCCATGGAAGCTCGGTATTCATCACCTTGCAGACATCCTGGTACCGCGCGTCGCGCTTGCCAACATCGGTCTCAGTGAGTGCAGCATCGAGCGCTTTTGTCAGATCCGGCATTCGGACACGCGCAACGTTCGGACCGGCCGGCGGGATTTGTTTTTCGTTCAATCCAACATTGATGCTGCCTGCATCCGGGCCGTTCTGGAGTCCGGCGTAGACCATCTGGAACTGTGCAGTATCCGGAGTGGCATTGAGGACGATGCTGTTATAGGTCGGCGTGTCGACCGCCCGTGGCGTCACGTTGATGCCGACCTGCGCGAGCATCGCCTGTACAGCGGCCATCACGTTAGCCGCAAGTGGGGTGGTGTAATAGGTCAGCAGCGTGATCGGCTTATCGCCGTTGATCTTGTCCCACCCGGCCTCTTCGAGCAATGCTTTGGCCTTGTCCGGGTTGTAGGCGTAGGTTTCGAGATCCTTCGGTACGATCCGGTCAGTGACATAGGCGCAATTTGCCTGCTTGGCTGCTCCGCCATAAAGGCTTTGGATGACCGCATCCCGATTGATCGCATACATCACTGCCTGGCGGACGCGAACATCCTTCCAGATCGGCGAGTCGTGATTGAAGCCGAGATAGTTGACCACGAAGGAGTCTCCTTCGATGATCCTGAAATCGGCGTTTTCCTTGAAGGCAGTCAGATCATTGGCATCGACGTAGGTGAACTGGATCTCGCCGGCTCGCAGAGCAGCAATTGCGGCCGCGGGATTTGCGAAGTAGCGGTTGATGATCTTTTCGAGCGCTGGCTTGCCGCCCCGATAGTCCGTATTGGCCGCCAGCTCCACATATTGGTCGGTCACATATTTGGTGAACTTGAACGGACCTGTCCCGATCGGGGAGGTCGACCACCAGCTGTTCTTGGCAAGCTGGTCGGATGGGATCTTCGACAGTGCATGCTCAGGCAGCATCATAACCTTGGTCAAAGTGTCCATAAGGCTCGCCGAAGGGGCGGACAGCTTGATCACAAGGGTCTTGTCGTCGGGAGCGTCCACCGACGAGATTGCGGTCAATCTTGCCGCAAGGACCGAGCCGGTTTTTGCATTCTGGGCTAGTCCCATGGTGAACTTGGCGTCATTGGCGGTGAATGGTTGGCCGTCATGCCATTTCGCGTCTGCGAGCTTGAAGGTGTATGTCAGCTGGTCCTGGCTGACCTCATAGGATGCTGCAAGCTTGCCGACGACTTTCTGCAGCTTTTCGTCATAGGTGACGAGCGGCTCAAAATAGATGCTCAGCCAGGTGAAGCCGCTGGTTGCCGCAAGCGGATTGAAGTTGCCCTGGAAGCCGCCAGGGCCGACGTCGAAGCCGCCCGACAAGGTAGCTGCTTGCGCTGGAGCAGCTGTCAAGACAGGGATGGCCGTCGTTGCCACCAAGGCGGCGAGCGTGATCGCTGATGATAATTTTGCCAGTCGTTTCATCGTGTTCCTCCCACATTTGAATTCGTCTTGTTGGCGGCGATAACCTGCGAAATGCCTTCATAATGGCGGTCCAGACGCCGCTGCGCCTCGAGCACATCTCGGGCCTCGACAGCATCGACGATGGCTGCATGATCCTTCCAGGTTGCGACGGGATCGACATTGGCAAGGTTCACGAAATCGGAAGCTTTGTAGAAGGCCAGCCAGAAGACATCGAGCAGCCTCGCAAGCATCTCGTTGTTCTGGCAACGGAAGAGCAGCGTGTGAAACTGCTGGTCGTCTGATGCGAAGGACTCGCCACGCTGCGCGTGTTCGCCCATCCTGTTGACGGTTGCGCGCAGCTCAGCGATGTCCTCATCGCTGATCATCACGAGAGTCTTGCCGATCAGCCCGACCTCAAGCGTCCGGCGGATTTCGATGACCTCCTCGATCTCGCGAAGGGCACCGCCGAGCCCGTATGCGAGGTTGTCAAGCAACGGCTCGAACGAGAATGCTTTGACGAAAACCCCGATGCCGCGGCGCGATTCCAGCACGCCGACCGACTCCAGTGCCTTTATACCTTCGCGAAGCGAATTGCGGCTTACGCCCAGTTGCGTCGCCAACTCTGATTCCGGCGGAAGTAGCGTTCCAGGCTCCAGGCTGTTGTCGTCGATGTAGGCGCGAAGGCTCTCCTGCACGGAAACATGTAGAAGAGGCGCGCGCGTCAGGGGCTTCATTGACTTGAGGGCCATGCTGGTACTTTCCAAGGCTGGATCCTAATTCAAGTATGGATATCCACTTGTAGGATATCTGTCAACGGGTCAACCTGGTATCCAGCTCTGGCTGTGGATATGCCTCCAGCTTGGCCCATCGGTGGCGAGTAGAACTGCCCGGGTGCATCAGGCGTCAAGACGGCCAAGAAATGCGTGGAAATTCTCGACAATTGGACTAGGGGATGATCAGCCGCATCGGCGCCCACAGACAGATTTCGGGGACTTGGCGGCTGCTCGGCGATGTGTGGCGTCAGTGGGGAATGATTCTACAATCCGTATAGCCACGCCTCGTCGAGACCGATCGCGTCGCTGATGACCGACGAGAGGGCCACACCTATCTCGGCGTCACAAGGTTCAATCGGCGCTACAATTCCTGATCGGAAGAGTCACTCGCGCCCAGTCGCGTTCGTTGCAAGGTTATGCAACGAAATAAACGAGTGCCGGCGCAACCCGCTGCTGTCATTCTTGCCGCTTCGCTAGATACCAGACCCGTCAAGTTCCTTAGCGTCATCGCCTTCCCATGGTGAGGGTGTAGAGGCGCGGCTGACCGCTGGCATCGGCATCCAGCACTTAAGCTCGGGCTCGGCATATTCAATGATGCGGCCAGGGGAAGAATCAGAGGCACGCCAGCCTTCTGGGCCAAACTGATCTCCATTCGACCAGTAAGCGAGATCAACCTCTGCCGGCCCTTGTTCGGATGGGCGGACGGTGACGAGGATTCGAGTCCCGTCTTTCGGCGCATTTGCCATGTGGCGCCACCGGTCTGCCTCATCCATCGTTTGTCCTCCCGCGACACTGAGAGACGAAGTGTCTCCTCGCCATTGATAGTGGTCAACCCAAACTTTGTAGAACACAGCCATTTCTATTGGCACAACCAACAGCCATGCCACTCTGCACGTTCGTCAGAACGGATGCATCCTGTTCCGCTGCTCCAAGCGAAGACTCAATCGCCAGCGCGTTGATCAATTTTGATCAAGATAGGTTTCGGAGGACGACCGCCTGGGTGGTAGTTTTCAAGTTGAGGAGGAGCGGCGTGATGGAGCGTACCTTGTTCGCGCGCCTCTGGAGGAGAGGAAATGGACGATCTGAGATTTGGCGTTCGCAACAAGCGAGGTGACTGGGCCCCGAACCGGCCCGTTGAATACGCCCCGCTGTTTCAGCTTCCCATACGGTTCAAGGCCATACTCAAATGGCTGCCCCACTATTTCCTGCCATGGAACGCAATTTTCGCGGCGTCAGCAGTGGCATACTGGGCTTGGATCATTCCCCCCACCGAGGTGATGCGGACCTTTGGCATCGACTGGATCACATGGCTCTTTGCCGTCAATGCCGTTTGCGTTTTCCTTTTCTACGGTGCCTTCGAGCTTCATCTCTATGTGCTCAAGCGACAGGAAAGACGCTTCAAATACAACGGCAAGTTCCCTACCGAACAGAAGAGCAAGGCATTCTGGTTCGAGAGCCAGAACATAGACAACATAGCGCGGACTTTTCTGTCTGGCGTGACGATCTGGACTTTGGTCGAGGCGGGCATGTTATGGGCATATGCTAACGGCTACGCACCATGGCTGGGCTTCGCGGAAAACCCATTGGCGCTTGCATGCGTCGCACTCGTGGTGCCCGTCATTCACGAATTCCACTTCTTCTGCATTCATCGGCTGATCCATACACCTTTCCTCTACAAGTGGGTTCACTCGGTTCACCACAACTCGGTCAACCCGTCTCCTTGGTCATCACTTTCCATGCATCCCGTGGAGCATCTGCTCTATTTCGGCACCGCATTCTATCATCTGATCCTGCCCTCCAATCCTGTCCTCATGCTTTACCAGCTCCATTACGCCGGATTTGGAGCAATTCCGGGCCATGTGGGCTTCGACAAAGTTGAGGTCGGTGACAACACGCTGATCGATAGCCACGCCTATGCTCACTACCTGCATCACAAGTACTTTGAGGTGAATTATGGGGATGCACTCATTCCGCTGGATAAGTGGTTTGGCACCTGGCACGACGGCTCTCCGGAGGGGGAAGCGCGCATGCAGGAGCGGTACCGCAGACGGAAGGAAAAACTCGCAGCGCGCAGTGCGCGAGCTGGCGCCGAGGAGGCTCTGAAATGACCAATTGGATCCCCGTCTGCAAACTGAACGACATCGAGCAGGAAGGCGCTATCCGCTTCGACCATGGCGGCCGTACTTTTGCGGTCTACCGCGCTCCCGATGACAGCGTTTACTGCACTGCCGGCCTCTGCAGTCATGAGGCAGTCCATCTGGCCGACGGTCTCGTGATGGATTTCGAGGTCGAATGTCCCAAGCACTCCGGCGCGTTCGACTACCGGACAGGTGAGGCACTCAGGCTCCCCGCATGCGAGAACCTCAAGACCTACCCTGCTGAAATAGTCGACGGTGAGATTCGCGTTGGTCTCGCCTAGCGGCCGCAAAATCCGTGGAACTTGGGGGCAGGCAGCATGTATGCCAGCCGACCCGGACAACGCGTACACCCATCGAAATTAGGCTCTCGCGACTGGCACGCCGAGCGCGCGTCAGTTACTTCGGAGACGGACCATGGACGGAATTGTTATCGTCGGGGCAGGCGAGTGTGGAACCAGGGCTGCATTTGCCGCGCGTGAAGCAGGGTTCTCGGGGACCGTCACATTGGTGGGGAATGAGCCCCATCTTCCCTATGAGCGTCCTCCATTGTCAAAGCCCATGGATGGCGCCGTGCAATTGAAGGCGATTTGCACGGCCGGGGCTCTCCAGGCGTTGGGTATCCGCTATCTTCAGGGCGTTGCAGCGTCACAGTTGGATACTGCAGCGCGCTCTGTGAAGCTGAGCAGCGGCACGACAATCTCCTATGACAAGCTCCTTCTTGCGACCGGTGCGCGTCCGCGAGGCATCAGTTGTGTCGGATCGGAGCGGGCGTTGGAGTTCCGGATGTACTCGGATGCGGATGCGATCTTCGCACGTGCGGACAAGTGTAGCTCGGTCGCCATCATCGGAGGCGGCCTGATCGGCATGGAGCTTGCGGCAGTCTTGCGAAGCAAGGGGATGGATGTGGGTATCGTCGAGGCCGCGCCGAAGCCGCTTGGGCGGGCCGTCCCGACAAGATTTGCAGAAAGCCTGCATGCAAAGCATGTCAGGCAGGGCGTAAAATTTCACCTGGGCCAAGCGATACGCGAGATTGCCGACGACGCCGTCGTTCTGGCCGATGGTAGCGTAGTGCCAGGCGAGATGGTGGTGACAGCAATCGGCGTCGTGCCTGAGGTGGCTCTTGCGGAGGCCGCCGGCATCGGCACTGGAAATGGAATTCTAACGGACAGATTTCTTTCTACCACCGACCCGAATGTATTTGCGGCCGGCGACTGTGCGGCGGTCTCGCAGCTCGGCGGTGGACACATGCGTTTTGAGAGTTGGCGAAACGCGCGGGCGCAGGGCGAAACGGCCGGCAGAAACATGGCCGGCGGCAACGAGCCCTTTGCTGCGATCCCCTGGTTTTGGTCCGACCAGTACGATCTCGGTCTGCAGGTGGTGGGGCTGCCGCAGCAACGGCATCAGCGTGTCATTCGCACTGGCCAGGATGGCGAACTGGAGTTTTATCTCGATGCTGGCAGGCTGGTGGCGGCCGCCGGCCTTGGCGTCGGAAATACGACCGCCAAGGATATCAAGCTGGCCGAGATGCTGATAGCAGCGGGAGCAATGCCCGACATCTCGTCTTTGGTTGACCCAGGGATCAACCTCAAGGCGCTCTTGAAGACTGCGAGAGCCGCATAACTCACCTCCGGGCTACCTTCCGGGTGCAACTGTCGGTGCCGAAGAAACCTTGCACGTCTCTTCCTCATGTCCGCAGCTTAGCAGGTACGATCAGCGTTTTCGCGCTGGCGCCTTCCTGTGAGAATCACCAGTATTGATAGCGGCCCCATGCCTTCGTCTTTTGCTGCCGTAAAAGGAGTAGTGCTTCAATGAAAAAGGTCACGTTGAAGGATGTCGCGAGGGAAGCGGGCCTGGGCACTGCTACCGTCGAGCGGGTCATCAACGGCCGCGGCGGCGTGTCCGAGAAGACCGCAGAGAAAGTGACAAGGGCGGTCAAGAGACTGAAGTACGGGGTTAGAGACGCCGAACTGCATCGAAGTGCACTCCGCATCGAGGTTATTCTCGTGCGGCCCGAGACCAGCTTCTTTGCTCGCCTCAATCGAGCTTTCGAGCGGATTGCCGCCTCTTTAGACCGCGCCGTGCTTCTTCACAGGACGTTCGTTAAGGAAAATGATCCGGCGGCCATGGCGCGCCATATAGCGAGCACGACACTGCGCCGCTCCGGGCTCATTATATGTGCGCAGGACGATCCGGCGGTTAAGCAGGCTCTGCGCGCCGTCATGGCATCCGGTGTGGTGGTCGTGCAGATCGTGACCAGGTGCGATGACGGACGACTGCCATATGTGGGTATCGATAACTACGCTGCGGGCCGAACCGCCGCTTACTATATGTCCGGACTGCTCGCGGCCAAGGCCGGCAATTTCGTCGCAATCTGTCACAGTGGGACCTACAAGGGCCATCGCGACCGGATCCAGGGCTTCTCCGACTATCTTGCGGAGCGAGGTTCCCCGAACCATGTGTTCTTGCATGCGATCCTTGGGCAGGATGACGATCTTCAGATCGCAGAACTTCTAGCGGAGGCGCTCCGTCGTGATCCGAATATAATTGGTGTCTACTCCGCGGGAGGCGGGGATGAAGGTGTCGCGGCCGTTCTGCAAAAGTGGTCGCGCATGCGGGACATCTTCTGGGTTGGTCATGAGCTGACGCATAGGAAGCAGCGCTACTTGCGATCGGACCTCATGAATATCTGCATAGATCAGGCTCCGGAAGTTCAGGCGCGTCGATCTGTGGACATGGTTCTCCACAAGCTGGAGATCATTCCAACGGAGATCAATTCCGACCCTGTACGGTTCCTTACGATCACGAGGGAAAATGTCTGACCGAGTTGCTTCTAAATGAGATGGCACTGATCGACACTTGCACGCTCGTTCACGGATAGGTGTGGCAGAATGCTTCAAATTCTCTCGCCGGAGCAGTCCGATGACGCTCCTTGTGTCGCAGGAGCGTAAAGTGGCGGGGCGGAAGGTCAAAGTTGAGAAGTCGCAACTGCCCGTTTTCAACGAACGGCGCGACGATGGTTTCAGATAGAGCAGCAATGCACCCGCCGCCCCTTACTGCCGTCAGCATTGCTTCGTTCGATGGCAGGATAAGCGAGATATCCATTCCATCTGGATTGATGCCCATTTGCTGCAAGGAGTCTTCCAAAACACTTCGTGTTCCTGAACCTTTTTCGCGCATTATCCACCTCGCCGTCGCAAGGTCGACATCGGATTGAGCATCGTCGTAACCCGACGCTGCGACGACTACCAGTTTGTCGCTGGCGACCCTAAAGTTTGCCAATACGGGCTCGTCAAGCAATCCCTCTATGAAACCGAGTTCGGCATCGCCATGCTTGACTGCGGCCGCTACCGTTGTTGTGTTGCCAATCGTCAGCTTGACCTTGATTCCGGGGTAAGCCCGCGAAAAAGCAAGCAGCTTTGACGGGAGCCAGTAGTTGGCAATGGTCTGACTTGCCTGGACATCGAGGGTTCCGGTTTTCAATGTGCCCAGCTCGGCGAGAACCGACTCCGCTTGCCTCACGCGTGCCAGGGTCTCTTTCGCCTCGCGCAGAAATACTCTGCCTTCCGGCGTTAGCTGGATGCCGCGCCCGACCCGGTCGAAGAGGTGCAGGTCATAAAAGTGCTCAAGCGATTTTATCGAAGAACTGACGGCGGACGGTGTGAGGCCGAGCGTAGCGGCAGCCTGTGTCAGATGTTGCCGTTCTGCGGTGGCAACGAAGATGGCGAGCTGTTCGAAGGTCATCATCTATCGTTCGATTGTATCGAATAAAATGTCAAATATTATCCGATGGAAATGAATAGATTGGAGGATTATTCCTGAGAATGGCTCAGCTACGAGCTGTGTGTTTTGTAAAGCGCGAACATGTTGAAATGCTATCCTGGAATTCTGCTTGCTCTTTCGGTGACGTTGGTTTCGAGCATCCTGGTCTGGTTTGAAAAGACGCTATTCGGCTTCGAGGCCCTAGACGGACTTGTGTTTGCGATCATTTTGGGCACGCTCGTGAAAACAGTGGTTGGCGTTGGACCGAAAATGAGGGACGGCGTTGATTTCTCGGCCAAGTACCTCTTGGAAATTGCCGTCGTGTTGTTGGGTGCGACCGTCAGTGTCACGACGATCGCGGACGCAGGAGTACGCGTGGTGATCATTGTCGTTGCGACGGTCCTTTCCTCACTGGCTATCAGCTATGGAATAGGCCGCGTGCTTGGTTTGTCCGACCGATTGGCGACCTTGGTTGCATGTGGCAACTCGATCTGCGGCAACTCTGCAATCGTTGCCGCGGCCCCTGTGATCGGCGCGAAGTCTGACGATGTTGCAGCCTCGATCGCGTTTACGGCGGCTCTTGGTATCCTCGTCGTTCTTCTGTTGCCGTTGCTGTTTTCAATGCTGCATCTCACCGAGATCCAGTATGGGATGTTCGCCGGATTGACGGTATATGCCGTGCCGCAGGTGCTGGCCGCCACCGCACCGATAGGCGGTTTGAGCGTTCAAATGGGAACACTGGTGAAGTTGATGCGCGTGCTGATGCTTGGACCTGTCGTATTGGTGCTGCGACTAAAGAGTGGGTGGTCGGACCGTGCTCAAAAGCCTATCTCGATTACCCAGTTGGTTCCGTGGTTTATCGTCGGTTTCTTCATCGCAATGTGCCTGCGCAGCATTGGATGCTTCTCACCTCTTGCCGTTGAGACAGCAAGCCAGTCGTCTGCGATCCTGACGACGGTGTCGATGGCGGCGCTTGGTTTGTCGGTAAATTTGCGCACTGTATTTTCATCGGGCGGGCGTGTTCTCTTGGCAGGGGTGCTGTCGCTGACCTCCCTCGGCTTGCTTGGGCTTGTCGCCCTTGCCGTCGTCCAGCCTTGATGAGGTTTTGCCGGCCCGCGCGCCGTGTGTTTGAAGAGGAAGCTTCCGCTTCAGTCAACCAAGTACTTTGGTCCCGGAGGACCTACTTCAATAGGAAGGTTTCGCGCAGCAAGCTGCAGATGACGTCGCCGCGCCGCGCTCTCGAGGATTTGCGCGAACTGGCCGAGGCTGGTCTTGTCCGCACGCAGCAAGAGCTGGATCAGCGGATCTTTCAGTGCTTCGGAAACCGTAAGATCTTGCATGGATTTCTCTCCTTGGATTCGAGAATACCACCCTTTTGTTAAGTTCTCATGTAGTCATTGTGGCGGAAATAAGCGGATCGTCTGGAAGTAGTACTTTGAACGTGAAGGTAATATCTAAAACAACACCGAATATTTACCTGTCGCCGGCACTGTAGTTGCATTGGGATCAGCGATCAGGCAGGGCTTCCGTGTTTGTTGTGTCAGTAATCGATGATGGCGAAGAGCGAAATTTTGTGGCGACGGACCTCAGGGTGACGCTGGACGACGTGCTGATTCAAGCCGGTGGCGTCTGTCATCTTTTCAGGCTGGTCGATCTTATCGATGTCCTGCCCATTGGAAAGGAACCTTCTAGCGTCGCAAGGAGTCCGTCTTTTCGAAACCGACGAGTGAACTAGGTTGGCCCTTGGAGGGCAAGTGATCTAACCCGACCTTTTCCCTTGGGTGGCCAACGATCGCTGCCAGTACAGAAGGGCGACAACGTCACCACTTGACGCCGCCCCTCGCAAGGGTTCGACTGCCGCGGCAGGAAGCAGTTATGGTATCGACGAAACTGTCTGAAGCTGGGAGTGAATGGCTTGCCTCAGTCTGTGCTCGGGTTTTGCGTAGCTTCCGTTTTCCTTTTGGCGGTCGGGATCGGGTATTCCAAGGACGGGCCCTCCCCAAAATGCCTTCAGGTGGGATCGGAAGCGTTCGAGAATATCGTTACTTCCCGGCTCCATGTCTCCTCTGATGGAACGGTTTTCGCGGGCGACAACGCGGAGGACACGCAATCGGCCTTCGCCAACGTTCCGGAAAGGGCGCGTGGACTTGTCGAGCAAACCATCCGTGACGGAAAGGGCTTTGCCGCCTTCGGAACCAAGGCAAACTCCGAGAACCAACTGGAGGTCCGGGTCCTCTACCTCCTCGAGGACGCCGATACCTGCGTGACCATCCAGGAAAAGCCCGAAAGGATCAGTCCTATCTATCTTCCGGAAGAGGTCTCGCGCGCGCTCCTCCTCTATTTTCGACAACCAACCGATGGCGACCGGGTCGAGTTGCGCTCGAGACTGCAGGCCTTCCTGACAAAAGCCAATGAGGGCAGGCCGACTTCGACGGCGCCGCGGATTGTGAAGGGGGCAAAGCCAAGGCGAATAGATGCGCAGGAATACGTCAAGAAATGGCAGGGACGCTTTCCGCAGGCGATGCTGGAGAGTCTTGCTCGTCTGCAGGACGTGTGCAACGCGCGCAATGACGGCTCAGAGCTGGATCTTGCAAACGATTTCGTGACAGGGCGAGATATTGATGGGGACGGCGATGAGGACTGGATCGCAAACGGCTACGGTGTGTTCTGCACGGGCCCCGATGGACGTCGCCGACAGTTGGCCGGAGATGAAAAAGGTGCGACAGTCTGGATCATGCTGGCTGACAAGGGCGAGCTGCAATTGACCGCGGAACTTCGGATGGCACCGGGAGACACTATCCGGCAGTACGACGGCTATGTTGTCCTAGACTCCAAGCTTGGTGTCTACTCGTTAAAGGGGGGCGCGCTCAGCGAGCCTCTGAAATCGCTGCCGTCCGGTGGAACGACCGTATTGACGCTCTCCAAGGCATTGCCATAGCTTAAGGGGCGCATTGTGTGTAGGAGGCGAGTAGGCTTTTGCTTGAAAGCATGTGCAAGGAGATCCAGGTTCCGTATTCTGCCGACTTCTGCTGCTGGCTAAGGCAGCTCAAATTTAATTACGCAGCCGTTCTTCACAGGGCAGACCAGGAATCGACACGAGCTTCGCTCAGCTAAGCAGGCTGCCCAAGCGCAGGACCAGTCTCCTGTCGAACAGGTGTCCTCGGTCGAACATCCATTTAAGCGCCTCCGTTGTGGTCCACGCGCGTTTATACGGGCGCACGCTCGTAAGTGCGTCAAATACGTCGCATATGGTGCATATGCGTATTGGCAAAGTCAGTTGGGCTGCGCGTAGGCCGAGCGGGTAACCGCTGCCATCAAGCGCCTCGTGGTGGAACCGGCAGATTTCGAGAACGAGATCAGGCACTCCCGGGTGCTGCTTCAGGAGTTGATAGCCTCGCTCGGGATGGCTGTGCATGATGCGTCGCTCGGCATCCGTCAACTGTCCGCCCTTGTTAAGGATTGCGTTGGGGATGAGCACCTTGCCAATGTCATGCAACAGTCCCGCAATGGTTAGGTCTCGTGTCGTTTCCTCTCCGAGATTCGACAGGTGGCCGAGCCCCGTCATGAGCCCGCTGACAGCCAGAGAGTGAATGTACGTTCCCTCATCCTTGGTCTTCAGGCGTGTCATCTCGACCAAAACATGCGGCGAAAGCAGTATGGAATTGGTGATGCTTCTGGCTGCGGGTGCGAGCCGGGCGATATCGAACCTGCCAGCTTTGAAATCGTCAAAACCGTCCCTTAGAGATACGGTTGCTTGCGATAAGGCGTGTTGGATCCGCACACGCTTTTCTGAGTCGCGCAGAGATTTCTCGACGTGTTCTTCGGGTTGCCGGGAGTCGGCTATCCCGCAGTCGACCCGGCTTTTGGTTGGATTGACCAGAACGTTTTCGGCCGAAGAGGCGATGATGGAATGCAGGTCGGAATCTGTCTCCAGCAGAAAGCGTCTCCCGGAAAACTCCAGGTCTGTGCATTCCACCAGCTCAATATACATTCCCTTACGAAGTAAATTTTTTGGAATACGCAGAACCACGCTAAGTGACCCCTCACTTCTGCTGATCCATTCACCCTATACGCCTATACATAGTATATAATTTCTAATGAACTCCTTACTGGTTTCGCGGCGATCGAGTGACAACTTGCGCATTATGCTTCGAGTGAAAGCTGTGGTGTTGGTATTGCGACATTGACACATGCACTCCTTGTTAGAGCACAACAAAGCGCCATTGCTCGGTGGCGCATCTGCTATAACGTCGCAGCCCGAACGCCTGATCTCTACGAGTTAAGCTGTTCTCTGCAGAGTCATTGGGGGGGAGACGATGGCAGGTCACGGGTGGCGCTTATGCGTTAGCATTTTTTCGGCGAGAACCTCTGGGAGGAAGAAGTGACGACCTACGACCAACTGCGCAAGGCACCATTCAACCTTGATGAGGCGGCAATCTCGTGGGTTCGCGACGTCTATTCGTCGCTCGACCTGGACGACAAGATCGGACAGCTTTTCACGCTGATCATGATTGGGACAGATCAGGAGGAGCTCGACCGCATAGGTTCGCTAAGGCCCGGCGGTGTGACCCGCTTCTTCACCGCTGATCTGGACTTTGAGAGGCGGATCATTTCCGAACTCGTCGCGAAATGCAAAGTCCCACCCATCATAAGTGCGGACCTTGAAGGCAGCCGTCATTCCTTTGCCTTCGGAACTCCCGTACTCGGTCAACTCGGTCTCGCGGCCGTTGACGATGTCGAGGCCACGGAGAAAAGTTCAGAAATTCTGGCCCGCGAAGGGCGTGCGATGGGTGTTCGTTGGTCGTTCACGCCTGTTGTCGACGTAAATGCCGCGTTCCGCTCTCCTATTGTAGGCACGCGATCTTACGGCTCAGATGTCGACAAAATCGAGCGGCATGCGGTCGCCCACGTTCGGGGTCTCCAAAGAAACGGAGTTGCAGCTACGGCAAAGCATTGGCCGGGAGAGGGGTATGACGACCGCGATCAACACCTGGTAACAACGACCAATCCGCTTTCCATGGAGGAGTGGAGGAAGACTTTCGGTAGACTTTACAAAACACTCATCGACGAAGGTGTCTTGGCGGTCATGAGCGCACATATATCGCTTCCGGCCTTTATCCGATCGAAAGTACCTGACGCAGCTCTGGAAGCCTTCCGTCCAGCATCGGTCTCTCGGTTGCTGAACGTTGATCTCCTGCGCAACGAACTTGGATTCAATGGCATCATCGTTTCAGATGCGACGCCGATGGGCGGGCTTTCTTCCTGGGGTCATCATTCTGAAACAATGCCTGACATCATTGCCAATGGTTGCGACATGATCCTCTTCAGTGATGCACCCTTGGAAGACATGGCTGCAGTCCGGGCCGCTGTCGAAGAGGGACGAATTACTTCCGAACGCCTTGAGGAGGCGGTCCTTCGTGTGCTGGCGCTCAAGGCGCACCTCAATCTATTCGAGCCTTCTGATGTACTTTCCGACGCGGCCGATGCGCGCGAGATACTTGCGCATCCAGACAGCGTCGCTGCGTCGAGCGAGTATATCAGCCGCTCGCCTACACTTGTGAAAGATGTCCAGGGTATTTTCCCGCTGAACCCCGTGAAAACAAGGCGTGTGCTGCTGGTGGACGGAGGCATCGTTCATCCGCTGATCCCACAACCCCTGAAATTCGTGCTGCCAGATCTACTGGCGAAGGAAGGGTTCGAGGTCACGATTGACCGACCCGACATCATACCAAGCCCGAACGACTTCGACCTCGTCATTTATGCGTTAGGCGACGAGTCGCTGCTTGTGCGTGGTCGGATGTTCGTTGACTGGCACAAGATCGGAGGTGGGGGCCTGTTCAAGGCTATGTACCGCCCTTGGACCAACATTCCGTCGGTTATGATCTCCTTTGGCCATCCATACCATCTCTATGATGCGCCGCGCGTACCAGCCTACATCAACGCATACTCCACGATGGACAGCGTTCAGGAAGCTGTTGTGGACTGTATGCTCGGTCGTAAGCCGTTTGTCGGAACGAACCCAGTCGACCCATTTTGCGGGCTGGAAGATACCCGCTACTGACGGGTTAATTGTAAATGAATTCAATTCGTTGAAAGTTTCGTAGGCTCGTTGAATGAGCGAAATGCGTCCAATCCCGAGACTGTTGTCATAGACTATCGCGATTTTGTCGTTGTGAATGGTTGGAAGGAAGAAAAAGTCTTACTCACTCACAAAAACGAAGAGCGAGCAGCGGCTGATTATCTCGAAAATCTTGAAAATGTTTATTTCCGTATGGTGGGAATAATTCCCATAATTTGATTGTCAATCTCGGCCTATAGATTATCGTCCCATTGAAACAGGGAGGAACAATCCATGGTCAAGATGCGTGCCGTCGATGCGGCCGTCCACGTGCTGGAAAGGGAGGGGATTGACTGTGCTTTCGGCGTCCCGGGAGCTGCGATCAACCCATTTTATGCGGCCTTGAAGGCTCGCGGAACGATCCGTCACATCCTTGCCCGTCATGTCGAGGGTGCATCTCATATGGCAGAAGGATACACCCGTGCTGAGCACGGCAATATCGGTGTCTGCATCGGTACATCGGGTCCTGCCGGGACTGATATGATCACTGGTCTCTACTCGGCTTCCGCCGACTCCGTTCCGATCCTTTGCATCACCGGTCAGGCACCGCGCGCACGTCTCGACAAGGAGGATTTCCAGGCCGTTGACATTGCAGCGATTGCAGCGCCTGTCACGAAATGGGCGGTCACTGTAATGGAGCCGGCGCTTGTCCCCTTCGTCTTCCAGAAGGCCTTCCATATCATGCGCTCCGGGCGTCCAGGCCCCGTCCTGATCGACCTGCCCCTAGACGTTCAAATGGCGGAGATTGATTTCGACCCCGAGACCTACGCACCGCTCAAGCCATACCGGCCTGAGGCGACGCGGGCGCAGGCCGAGAAGGCCATTGCGATGCTGAACGCGGCCGAGCGGCCACTGATTGTTGCCGGCGGAGGCATCATCAATGCCAACGCGTCCGACCTCCTGGTAGAGTTTGCCGAGATCACGGGCATCCCCGTCATCCCGACGCTTATGGGCTGGGGCGCAATCCCTGACGATCACAGGTTGATGGCTGGCATGTGTGGACTGCAGACATCGCATCGCTATGGCAATGCAAGCATGCTTGCAGCCGATTTCGTACTGGGTGTCGGCAATCGTTGGGCAAACCGGCACACCGGCAGCATCTCTACCTATACGGAGGGGCGTAAGTTCGTTCACGTCGATATTGAGCCGACGCAAATCGGTCGCGTCTTTGCACCAGATTTCGGGCTCGTCTCCGATGCGGGGGCGGCGCTCAAGCTTTTCCTCGACGTAGCTACCGAATGGAAGATGGCCGGCAAGCTGCGCGATTGGTCCACCTGGGCGCAGGAGTGCCATGAGCGCAAGCGCAGCATGCTGCGAAAGACGCATTTCGATCAAACACCGCTAAAGCCTCAGCGTGTCTACGAAGAAATGAACAAGGTCTTCGACAGGGACACCTGCTATGTCACTACCATTGGCCTCAGCCAGATCGCCGGGGCACAATTCCTTCACGTCTACAAGCCACGCAACTGGATCAATTGCGGCCAGGCGGGTCCGCTTGGCTGGACACTGCCAGCCGCGCTTGGTGTGCGCGCCGCCGACCCGAAACGGCCGATTGTCGCCCTCTCCGGTGACTACGACTTCCAGTTCATGATCGAGGAACTGGCGGTCGGAGCACAACATAAGCTCCCCTATTTGCATGTAGTCGTGAATAATTCTTATCTCGGCCTGATCCGCCAAGCACAGCGCGGCTTCAACATGGATTTCGAGGTCAGTCTGGCCTTCGAGAACATCAATGCAAGTGGAGATGCGGAGAAGGGGTATGGCGTCGATCATGTGGCGGTTGCGGAAGGATTGGGCTGCAAGGCGATCCGCGTTCGCAGCGCAAATGAATTTGCCGGCGCCTTCGATCGGGCCAAGGCAATGATGGAAGAATTCCAGGTCCCTGTCGTCATCGAAATCATCTTGGAGCGTGTGACCAACATTGCGATGGGCACCGATATCAATGCGGTCATCGAGTTCGAAGAGCTTGCAGCTCATGGCGAGGATGCGCCGACCGCCATCACTGCCTTTCTAAATTGAGCTTGTCGCCGAGGAGAAACCGAATGCAGCGTTTTGCAGCAAATCTCACGATGCTTTTTAACGAGGCGACGTTCCTCGATCGTTTCGCGCTTGCCGCCAAGGCGGGGTTCGAAGGCGTCGAGTTCCTTTTCCCCTATGACTTCGACAGGCAAGAGCTGCGCCGTGCATTGGATGACAATGGCCTGACACAGGTGCTGCATAATTTACCCGCAGGTGATTGGGCGCGTGGAGAGCGCGGGATTGCGGTTCTGCCCGACCGCATCGATGAGTTCAGGAGGGGAGTTGCCAGCGCAATCGCTTATGCAACGGCCCTCGGTTGCACTCAGGTCAATTGCCTCGCAGGCATTGCGCCGGGCGAGCTGTCCGAGGAGGCGGTCCGGACGACCTTCGTATCCAATCTCACTTTTGCAGCAAGGGAATTGCGCGACCACGGCATTGCGTTGCTGATCGAGCCGATCAATCGCTTCGACATTCCCGGTTTCTACCTCGAAACCGTGGACCAGGCGGCATCGATTATTGCCGAAGTCGGCAGCGACAATCTGTTCATCCAGTATGACCTCTATCACCAGCAACGGACGCGCGGCGAACTGATTGGCACCTACCGGCGACATACTGGGCTAATCCGCCATATCCAGCTGGCTGACAATCCCGGGCGCAACGAGCCGGGCAGCGGCGAGATCAACTATGCGTTCGTCTTCGATGCACTTGAGGACGCGGGCTATGGCGGCTGGATCGGCTGCGAGTACAAGCCGCGCACAACGACCGCCGAGGGTTTGGCTTGGCTCACTGCCGAGCGCCGACGCACCCAATCTGCAGACATCATCAAGATCAGGAGCTAATCCACATGGCAACAATCGGTTTTATTGGCCTCGGTATCATGGGCACCCCGATGGCACGTCACCTTCAAAATGCCGGTCACAAGGTCATCACCTCGAAATTTGCCATTCCACCCAGGCAGGAGCTTATCGACAACGGATTGGAATTTGTTGAGACGCCAGCGGCTCTGGCAGAGGCCACCGACACGATTATCCTGATGCTGCCGGATACGCCGGAGGTCAAGGATGTTCTCTTCGGTCAGAACGGCATCATCGGCGGCCTTTGCCAGGGCAAGCTGGTCGTCGACATGAGCTCCATCTCGCCGATCGAAACAAAGGAGTTTGCCAAGAAGGTCCGCGCGACCGGTGCCGAATATGTCGACGCGCCTGTGTCGGGCGGAGAGGTTGGCGCGCGAAATGCGACGCTCAGCATCATGGCAGGCGGTACGCAGGCTTCGTTCGATCGCGCCCTGCCGTTGTTCAAACTCATGGGGAAGAACATAACGCTGGTCGGGGATTGTGGCGATGGTCAGGTGACGAAGGTCGCCAATCAGATCATCGTCGCGCTGACCATCGAGGCGGTTTCGGAAGCGCTTGTCTTTGCGTCGAAGGCAGGTGCTGATCCAGCCCGCGTGCGTGACGCGTTGATGGGTGGATTTGCCTCCTCGCGCATTCTCGAAGTACACGGAGAGCGGATGATCAAGCGCACATTCGATCCCGGTTTCCGCATTTCACTGCATCAGAAGGATCTCAATCTGGCGCTGCAAGGGGCGAAATCACTCGGTATATCGTTGCCGAACACGGCCTCCACGCAAGAACTCTTCAACATCTGTGCTGCGAATGGCGATAGTGGGTTGGATCATTCCGGCCTGGTGCGCGCGCTAGAGCGCATGGCGAACCACGAAGTGGCATGACGACAGGAAATCGGGCATGGGAGCGCTTGAAGATACCCGTACATTTCTCGCATCACTCTTTGATGCAGCCGTAAGGGCGGCGGATCCTGCAACAGTGATTGAGGCAAATCTGCCGCCAAGGCCACGCGGTCGCACGATCATCGTCGGCGCAGGCAAGGGGGCGGCACAGATGGCTCGCGCTTTCGAGAGGCGTTGGGATGGCCCCTTGAGCGGAGCCGTTGTTACCAGATACGGCTTCGGTGTACCATGT
Source organism: Rhizobium cauense (assembly GCF_019511525.1). GTDB lineage: Bacteria > Pseudomonadota > Alphaproteobacteria > Rhizobiales > Rhizobiaceae > Rhizobium > Rhizobium cauense. Next base: position 363,235 of record NZ_JAEUAT010000004.1, read on the forward strand.
GAGCGCATCGATGTCCTTGAGGCAGCCCATCCCATCCCCGATCAGAACGGTATGGTGGCATCGCGGCGGCTGCTTAGCGAGGTAAGCGGGCTGACTGCCGACGATCTTGTCGTGTCACTGGTCTGTGGTGGGGGATCCGCACTTCTGCCGGCGCCGCCCGGTGACCTGACACTGGAGGACGAGATTGCAGTCAATCGCGCACTGCTGGCGTCGGGCGCTCCGATCCGTGCCATGAATGCCGTGCGCAAACATGTCTCGTCTATCAAGGGCGGACGACTTGCCGCTGCGGCATATCCGGCACGGGTTGTGTCACTGGTTGTCTCCGACATCCCAGGCGATGATCCTGCGGTGGTTTCCTCGGGGCCGACAATAGCAGACGGAACCACGCAGGCCGACGCACTCAGAGTTATCAAACGTTACGGTTTGTCGTTACCGGATCGGGTGATGCGCTGGATCGTGAGTGATGCCGCATCCGCTCCCAGGCCCGATGATCCGGTCTTTGCTCGCAACGACGTTCGGCTCATTGCCTCGGCCTCAGTCTCCCTGCAGGCCGCTGCCGCTAGGGCACGGGCGGGCGGCATTGAAGCAGTCATCCTCTCCGACGCCATCGAAGGAGAAGCGCGCGAGGTCGCTCGGGTGCACGCAGCGATCGCCCGCGAAGTCGCTACCAGGGACCAGCCATTCACGAGGCCGGTCGTCATCCTGTCAGGAGGAGAAACGACGGTGACCCTCAAGTCAAACGGAAAGGGTGGGCGTAACAGCGAGTTCCTGCTAGCTCTTGCCCTCGACTTGGAAGGCATCGAGGCAGTCGCGGCACTCGCTGCGGATACCGATGGGATCGATGGTTCCGAAGATAATGCGGGTGCGTTCGCGGACGGACAGACGATACCCCGCTTGCGGCAGTTGGGCATGGACGGCGCAGAATATTTGCATCGAAACGATAGCTGGACGGCCTTCGATGCGCTTTCAGATCTGTTCATTCCTGGCCCAACGGGTACGAACGTCAACGATTTCAGAGCGATCCTGGTGGGCTCGCCGGGTGCCGGTTTCAAACAGGATTAGCCCAAGGCATTAAGCATTCCAGTGGCTCTCGGCACCCGTTCCTGCGGTCGCGACCAAGCTGCCGCAGCCCAGGAAAGGATCAAATATCGCTCGATCGGTTCCGGCTGTCTCGGCAGACTTCGATGATCATTAGTCTCGGGCGTCTTCCGCGATATTGCTTAAATATGTCAGCTTCTTGGATGCGGTTCATAGATTTTTGGTTTAGGAACAGCGCCGCTGTCGACCGATGCTAGTGGTCCTCTGGCAACTCCGGCAGGTGTGTTTCTCAAGACCCCCAATGTTCGTGGAGTTGGCGTTCGCGCCTGGCGATACTGCACATGGCACGTTGCTGTGCCTCGTGCTGTCGAATGTTGGGGCGGACAGTCCGCGTTCGAGAGTCTCGTATAATGTTGATTTCTCTTTAAAAACAGATTGATAGAGAGATTTTCTCGTGTCACAGTTTCAAATCACCGCCGCGAGGAGACGTTGATGAGGGCATGAGACTTGTCAGATGCAAGTACTCCTCGCGCCCGTCACTGTTCCCAGCGTGATGGTATTGGCAGGAGAACCTGATTTCGCGGCCGCAAGTCCGGCGACTGGTTTGCCGATGGTTACACGCGAGGGCGAAGGTAGGTGCGCGGCGACCCGATTGTGGCGCGCTCAACGATCTTGACTGCCAACCCAATCCTTCGCGGCCTTGCCTCGCTATTCTGGGCCCGTTCCCTGAGGATCTCCCAACCGACCCGACCGATCTCCTCTCGCTCGATTCTAACGGTTGTCAGTGGGGGATTGCTGTGCTGTGCGATAGAGATGTCGTCCATGCCGATGACCGAGTAGTCTCGCGGGATGCTGCGGCCAAGTGCGCGAAGGGCATCGATCACCCCGAGCGCCATGATGTCGTTGCTGCATACGAATGCGGTGGCTTTGGCAAATCGCCCTCTTTGCATTGCCTCGATGAGAGCGTTCGACATATCCGGCTCCAGGATTCCTGCAGCTGTCAGATCAAACAGATGTCTGTCGGGGTCGATGGCGATCCCAGCTTCCTGCATTGCGTCGCGGAACCCGTCGAATCTCTCCTTTAGAGACGTCCGGAAAAGTCGACTGACATGAACAATTTCAGTGTGCCCTTCAGACAGGAGGCGGGAGGTCGCTAGCCAGCCGGCTGATCTGTTGTCGGGTAGAACGCACGAGAGCCGCATGGTCCGGTCTATCCCATTCAGTATGACTGCTGGCGCTTGGCTTCTGACGACCTGATCGATCAAAAGGGGATGGTCGAGGCCGACCAGCAGCAGGCACGCGCGTTCTTCGGCAACTAGCCTTTCAACATTGACGCTGCCTGTTTCAATGTCGGGCGTAAGTAAGTGTACTTTCGCAGCCACGCCCGCCTCATTGGCGGCCTTGAGCGCTCCGCCAATAACTCCTTCGTAGAACTGCGAGTTTAGGTAGAGAGCAGCGGTGGTCACGACCGCAATGCCTGAGGGAAAGGCGTCAGCCAGATCTGCGGTTTTGTGCCGATAATCAAGACGCGCTGCGACTTCAAGGATGCGTTCGCGGCTCTCGTTTCCAACTCCAGACCTGTTGTTGAGCGCCTTCGACACCGAGGCGATGGAAACCCCTGCAGCTTCTGCAATGTCAGCTATTCGCGATTTCCGTGTCATCAGGCCCTCTCTCCTCGGCGGAAGGTCTAGCATGAGAAAGGTAATACGACCAACGATTTAAAAAGTTTCGTAGAAAACGAAATTTTTCTTCTATTGCGTATTTTTTCGTATATCGTTGCCAAGTCGCCGCATCAAGCGGGCGGCATTGACCTGGGAGGGGAAGATGCTGAGACGTAGAGAATTCATTGCGAGTGCAATTGCCGCTGCAATTATCGACATCCCCGGCGCGTCGGCCGCCGAGGAAGCCCTGAGGGTCTTCTGGTGGGGAAATCCTGATCGGGCAAAGCGAACCGGCGCGGTTATCAAGCAGTTCGAGACGTCCGCTCCTGGGGTGAAATTTGTCGGACAGGTCGCGACATCTGACTACTGGGTGAAACTAAGTACGATGGTGGCTGGCCGGAACGTTCCGGATGTCTTTGCCTTGGAACCCGTTACCTTTGCTGACTATTCGCGGCGCGGCGCGACTCTGGATATGACCCAGTTCCAGGACAGCATTATTAGCTCGCACGACTTCGCGCCCGGCGCGCTGGATCTCGGAACAGTCGACGGCAAGCTCACAGGTGTCCCCACCTCTCTAAACGCCGCGGCTCTTATCATCGACAAGACGGCTCTGGAAAAGGCCGGGGTAGCAGCACCGACAGCGACCACAACCTGGGCGCAGTTCAAGACGATCTGCACGGACTTCAGGAAGTCGGTAGGGACTCAGAACATTTTCGCCGTAGGCAACGGCGCGCGCTATAGCTTTGTTTTCGAGGTGTGGTTGCGCCAGCGGGGAAAGACGCTCTTCACGCAGGACGGTCACCTCGGGTTCGAGGAAGCCGACGCTGCCGAATGGTTCGACTACTGGGACCAGCTTGCGAAGGCGGGGGGGTGTGTGACAGCCGACATCCAGGCGCTGGACAAAGGCAATATCGAGACTAACCCTGTGGCCAGCGGAAACGCCGTCATGGCATTCGCATACTCCAATCAGCTTGCCGGTTACGGCAATCTGGCAAAGTCCGAGATGTCGATCGGCGCGCTACCCACGCACGAGGCTGCGGGTCCGTCTGGGTTGTTTTACCGGCCTTCGACATTATGGTCGATATCGCCATGGTCGAAGTCGCCGGAGACAGCCGCAAAGTTCATCAACTTCTTCGTCAATGATCCCAACGCTGGACATGCGCTTGGTACCGAACGTGGTGTTCCAGTGAACATGAAAATACAGGGAGACGTGGCGGCTACGGGAGACAAGGTTTCGAAACAGACAATCGAGTACATCATGTCATTGAAGGAGAGGGTCGGCCCGTACCCACCTGCCATTCCAATTGGGGCCGCCGAGTTTTCGCAGCAGGTTCTAACGGCCACCGCCGACAGTCTCGCCTTCGAGCAGATCAGTCCCTCGGAGGCTGCAAAGCAGCTAATGGCGGAAGGCAAGCGTATATTCGGAGGCTGATTTGGCCCAGGAAACGACAATGGACACTTTGAGTGTACCGCCGCAAGGTGTTGAAGGCGAACCTCGCAGGCTCCAGTTTCTGCCCTGGGAGCGTGTGGCCGCCGACATTGACCACCCTGATCATCTCGCACGCAAGGCGGAGCTTCGAGAAGCGTGCGGAGCGAAGTTGGCAGACACGTCCTACGTCGCCGAACATGCAGCGGTTTTCACTGAGAGGCTCGAGTTGGGTGAGCGATCGTGGATTGCGGGCTACGCTCTGGTTAGAGGAGAAATTGTCCTCGGCGACGATTGCACTGTCAATCCTTATGCCTGCCTCTCTGGACGGGTTACGTGTGGCAACGGTGTGCGCATCGCATCACATGTTTCGATCGTCGGCTTTAATCACGGCTTTGAGAGCACCGAGATTCCGATCCATCGCCAGAAGGTGACGACTGTCGGGATATCGATCGGTGACGACGTTTGGGTCGGGGCAAATGCAGTCATACTGGACGGCTCAATCATCGGGAGCGGCGCTATAATCGCAGCTGGAGCTGTCGTTGTTGGCGATATCCCGCCAATGTCAATTGCCGCTGGTGTTCCCGCGCGGGTGATACGCAATCGGCGTGTGGCTACTGGGACGTCCGTCGGGGTGGATGTTGATACCTGCCTGCGTAAGCTTGGCAAAAAGGCGCGAGATCAATGGCACGAGATTCTTGCTCAATGGAAGACGGTCGACTCCTACGAATCTTTGGAAGCAGACGGCATCCGAAGGCCGGCGGCTCGTCACCTATGCGACGCTATTGAAATCGCTGCGGGTTTTGGAGAGGTTCCCCCTGGTCTCGATGTTCCTGAAACGATCGAGCGGCTTCAGCGACTACAAGATGTCGAGAGCGGATTGTTTCCCGAAAAAGATACTGTCGGACATACCGCCACACTCAGGGAGGACCCCAAAGCACTCTATAACGTCCTTTCTGTCGGCTATGCACTTGAGATTCTTGGCGCAAATCCGCGGCAAGCCATACAGACCGTACAAATTACTCCCGATGAGCTGGACAACTGGCTTTCAAGGCTGCCGTGGAAGACACACGCGTGGAGCGCTGGCAGTGTGGTCGATGCAATCGGGACGGCCATGTATTTCAACGCGAGGTACTTTGGCGTGAAACAGCCGCGGGACGAATTGTTCGACTGGCTTACACGAAACCTCAACCGGACGACCGGCCTCTGGGGCTCGCCAACGTCAGCTGAAGGATGGCTCCAGCCTGTTAACGGCTTTTACCGCCTGACTCGCGGCACCTATGCTCAGTTCGGAGTTCCGCTTCCATTACCTGAGCTGTCGCTTGAGACGGTCGTCCTCAACTATCGCAACCACAGGGGATTCACCGGGACAACATATACCGCGTGCAATTTGCTCGACACCATCCACCCGCTCTACCTGATCGCGCGGCAGACAGACTACCGTCGCGGTGATGCCGAGGACATCGCTCGCACGATCATTGTCAAAGCGTTGGATCGATGGCAGGACGGGAAGGGTTTCGCTTTCGCCGACGGGGGGGCGCCGAGCCTCCAGGGGACCGAGATGTGGCTCTCCGTTGTCCATCTAGCGGCGAACTACCTCGGCGTTTCCGATGCCTTCCCTTTTCTGCCCAAGGGTGTCCATCGCACCACCGCGGTCGGGCTTGGAGTGTAGGTTTGGTTGCTGGTCATTGCCTGGCGCCATTGTTCCGCGAGCTGCCTTTGCTACTATGACGCCGGGATGAGAGCGAGGTGGCCGTTGGCTCGAGACCATCGTGGGCTTCCCGCCACCTCCTGAGCGCCACTGATCAATCGACGCCGCTCGTCGCGCGAGGCGTGGCCGGTGTTTACACCTTGCGTGCGTCAGCGGCACCTCCCAAGCCTGTTTGGCAAGATCGCTTCGAGATGCTTTGGGCAAACCAAGGGGGCAATTCTCCTGGGCGGAGCCAAGTCCGCACTCAAATGTCGGCGGTCGAGCACTCGTAAAGGACCGCATCCGTCGTGGCATCGATGCCCGTGAGGCTCACGTCGTAGCCCCACAGATGACGAATATGGCCAAGCGTAGCGTCACGACTAGCTTCGTCCAGCAGGATGCCGTTCTTGACATTGTGCTGTAGACGAAGCTGTCGGTCCCCGAGTAGGTCGACATCGATCACCTGGATGTCAGGTTGCCGTGTCCCGATATCGTAACTGCGGGCAAGCGCGGAGCGGATCGTTGAATAACCACGCTCGTTATGAATGGAGGAAACCTCGCAGTAACTGTCTGAGGCGCGATCGGAAAGCAGGAACAGCCGGAACTTGCGGATCATCGCCGGGCTGAGATACTGCAGTATGAAGGACTCGTCCCGGTGGTTCGCCCAGGCATCGAGCAATGTTCCCTGTGGGTCGCCATTGCCTGCAAAGGACGGAAACCAATCCCGGTCTTCCTCTGTCGGTGCTGTGCAGATGCGCTCGATATCCTGCATCATCGCGAATCCCAACGCATAGGGGTTTATACCAGGAAAGCGGGGGTCGTCGAAGTCAGGCTGGAATACGACGTTCGAGTGGCTTTTCAGCAGTTCAAGCATCGCGCCTTCGCTTATCCGCCCCTGGTCAAAAAGCCGGTTTATGATTGTGTAGTGCACGTAGGTCGCGCACCCCTCATTCATCACCTTGGTCTGGCGCTGGGGGTAGAAATATTGTGCGATGACACGAACGATGCGCAGCAACTCGCGCTGCCAAGGGTCGAGAATGAGGCTGTGTTTCTCGAGAAAATAGAGGAGGTTTTCTTCCGGGAGATTGAGGACCTTCTTGCGTTCGGATGCGTCTCGCTCAGCATCCTCCGGATTGCGATTTTCTGCCGTCAACGGCAGGGTGCGCCACAGGTCGCTGTAGGTCTGCTCTTCGTATTCCAGCCGTTCGCGTGCCCGTTCGCGGACCTTCTCGGAGGACAGGCGGGGCGGCCGCCTGTAGCGAAACACGCCCTGATCCATCAGGGCGTGTGCTGAATCGAGGATAGCCTCCACCGCGCTCAAGCCGTGCCGTTCCTCGCACTTCGTGATGTATTTCTTCGCGAAGTCCATATAGCTCAGGATGGCACCCGCGTCAGTCCATTGCCGGAAGAGGTAGTTGTTCTTGAAAAAATGGTTGTGGCCGAAGGCGGCGTGTGCTGTCACCAGCGTCTGCATCGCCATGGTATTTTCTTCCATCAGATAGACAATGCAGGGGTTGGAGTTGATGACGATTTCGTAGGCGAGGCCGCGCTGCCCCTTGCGATAGAGGTTGTCCTCGAAGATGAAACGCTTGCCGAAAGACCAGTGCTGATACATCAACGGCATGCCAACGGAGGAATACGCGTCCAGCATCTGCTCTGAGGAAATGATCTCAAGCTGGTTCGGATAGACATCCAGTCCCATCTCATCGAGCGCAATCGTCTCAATGGCATCGTAGGCACGCGAAAGCGTCGCAAAATTCCAGTCGGAACCATCAAACAGGAGGCCTGAACTCGAGCGTCTCGCCATCGGTTGTCCTTACTTGCGCGTGCGCATGGCAGGCTGTCGGGTAAAGAGCTTGCGGAATACCGGATAGATGTCTGCAGGTCGGGAGATCCGCGTCATCTGGAAGTTCGGCACCTCTCCATCGACACTGCGATAGGCCCGCCAGAGCGACGTGCCGTTGTCGGTCGTTCCAAATATTTCTGTTTCGCGCTCGTCAATGATCTCAACATAGGCGTAGTACTGGCAAAGCCGCATGAGATGATCGCGAAGCAGTGCAGCACAGCGCTCTGAATCGCCGCTGATGTTATCACCGTCCGAGGCCTGGGCGGCGTAGATATTCCAAAGATGTGCCGGATATCTCTCCTCGATGACGCGAAGCATTTCTTCAAGGGCAGTGGAGACGACGGTGCCGCCGCTCTGCTTGCTGTAGAAGAAAGTTTCCTCATCGACCTCACGCGCCTCGTCGGTATGGCGGATGAAAACGATATCTATCCGCTCGTAACGACGGGTCAGGAAGAGGTGGAGCAGGACAAAAAAGCGTTTTGCAAGATCCTTTTCCCGCTCGCCCATAGATGCTGACACGTCCATGAGGCAGAACATCACAGCACTGGCGTTGGGAATTGGCTGGCGCTCGAAGCGATTGAAACGAATGTCAACCGGATCGACATAGGAAATTCGCCGCCGCCTGCGCTCAAGTTGCTCCAGTTCTTCGCGCAGCGCCTGCAAGCGGCGCCGATTAGGCGCTGACAGCTCCTTTTCGGCTTCCAGAGCAACGATCTCGTCCGAAAGCGCCTTCACCGCAGCTTCGCTCGGTCGCTGAAGAGCAATACGGCGCCCGAAGCTATTGCGCATGGTTCGCCCGACATTGATATTGGTGGGGGTCCCAGCCGTGCTGAAGCCGACCCGATGCGGCTTGTAGGTCACCGTCTCCTTGAGGTTCAGCTTGACCATGTCGGGCAGTTCAAGGTCCTCGAAGAAAAGGTCCAGAACCTCTTCTCTGGAGAGAATGAAATGGAACTCATCCTCGCTTTCGCCGCGGCCAGCGCCGCGGCCGCTTCCGCCCCCACCGCCTTGAGGTCGCGACAACTTGTCGCCAGCCATATACTCCTTGTTTCCAGGAAGAATGTATTCCCGTTCGCCGCTGCCGGAGGAAGGCTGAAAGGTCGGCTCGCCGGCGCCACGCTTGGGCATGGGGACACCATGAGCGGCGTCCACGTCGGCAATTTTGTCGGACTTGACCTGCTCCTTGATTGCTCGCTTCAGTTCTTCGCGGGCACGCTTCAGGAAACGTTGCCGGTTGCCGAGGCTCTTATCCTTCGGGTTGAGCCGGCGGTCGATGAAATTCGGCATCTGCCAATCCCTCGCTTTGGCATCGTCAACCGGCCTTGTTGACCCGCATGTACCAATCGACCAGACGTCGGACCTGGCGAACCGTATAGCCACGCTGGGTCATGCGCTGGACGAATTCGGCATGCTGTTTTTCCGTCGAACTATCCTTCTTGGAGCCGAAGCTGATGACCGGGAGGAGATCCTCCACCTGGCCAAACATGCGCTTCTCGATAACCTCGCGAAGCTTCTCATAGCTCGTCCAGGACGGATTTCGGCCGTGGTTCTTCGCGCGGGCGCGCAAGGTGAACTTGACGACCTCGTTGCGGAAGTCCTTGGGATTGGCGATACCGGCCGGCTTCTCGATTTGCGATAGTTCGCTGTCGAGAATTTCGCGATTGAGAATCTGACCGGTGTCGTAGTCCTTGAAGTCCTGGTCTTCCAGCCATGCATCGGCGTAGGAGATGTAGCGGTCGAACAGGTTCTGCCCATATTCGCTGTAGGATTCCAGATAGGCCTTCTGGATCTCGTGGCCGATAAATTCGGCATACCGCGCAGCAAGCTCGGACTTTATGAAATCAAGATAGCGTGCCTCGGTTTCCTTGGGAAACTGTTCGCGGCGGATCGCTTGCTCCATGATATACATCAGGTGCACGGGGTCGGCTGCCACCTCCTTCGTGTCGTAGTTGAAAGTTTCGGAAAGAACCTTGAAGGCAAAGCGGGTGCTAATGCCAGTCATGCCCTCGTCAACACCGGCCGCGTCACGATACTCCTGCACGGACTTGGCCTTGGGATCGGTGTCCTTCAGGTTCTCCCCGTCGTAGACCCGCATCTTCGTATAGAGCGGTGAGTTCTCGTGAACGTGGAGGCGCGTCGCAACCGTGAAGCGGCTCAGATTCTCGAGCACCTCCGGCGCGCACGGGCTCTTTGCCAATTCACTTTCGCGTAGCAACTTCTCATAAATCTGGCGTTCTTCAGTCACCCGCAGGCAATACGGCACCTTTACGACCAGGATGCGGTCAAGGAAGGCCTCATTGTTCTTGTTATTCTTGAATTGCAGCCACTCGGACTCGTTGGAGTGGGCGACGACAATACCTTGGAAGGGGAAGGCACCGAAATTCTCGGTCCCGTTGTAACTGCCTTCTTGCGTTGCGGTCAGCAACGGATGCAGCACCTTGATCGGGGCCTTGAACATTTCGACGAATTCGAGAAGGCCTTGGGTCGTCCGGTTCAGTCCGCCGCTGTAGGAATAGGCATCCGGATCTGCCTGACTGAAATTTTCAAGCTGGCGAATATCCACTTTACCAACCAGCGCAGACACATCCTGGTTATTCTCATCACCCGGTTCAGTCTTGGCGATCGCGATTTGTCGCAGGCGAGATGGTGTCAGTTTGACAACACTGAACTTCGATATATCGCCGCCAATTTCGTCGAGGCGTTTGGTTGCCCAGGGTGAAATAAGGCCCGTCAGTCTCCGTCTTGCAATCCCATATTTGTCCTCCAGGAGGCCTGCCATCCTTTCAGGATGAAAGAGTCCGAGAGGAGATTCGAAGATCGGGCTGATCTTGCCGTTCACGGCAAGGGTATAAATTGGACGCTGCTCCATCAGTCTCTTGAGGCGTTCTGCAAGCGACGATTTGCCACCGCCAACGGGCCCAAGGAGATAGAGGATCTGCTTGCGCTCCTCGAGACCCTGCGCGGCATACCTGAAATAGCCCACAATACGCTCGATTGTGTCTTCCATCCCGTAGAAGTCAGCGAAGGACGGATAGATCTTGACTGTACGATTGGCGAAAATTCGGCCTAGTCGCTCATCTGCGCTAGTGTCGATCAGCGTTGGTTCGCCGATCGCTTCTACCATTCGTTCCTGCGCCGTCGCATAGAGACTCTTATCATCACGGCAGGCTAGCAGATATTCTTGTAGGCTCAGTTCTTCTTGCGCGGCGCTTGTATAAATTTCCGAGAAAAGATCGAAGACGTCGCTTTCACCCTTTTGCATGATGCTCTCCCGCGGCCGGCTGGTTGAAACGGGATCGCTGCCCTGTCGGCGCGCTCAATGAGAAAACGGCAAAACCTAGTATTCGTTCCTTCAAATAGTCAGAGGAATTCGAAATTGGCTTGGGAGGGCCATATAGCATCTTTATCGTCTCCATTCTTGCGCTTGATCGCGACTCAAATGTTGAGCAGTGCTGCAGCTAATATGGCACGAAAGACAAGCAATAACCATGGGTAAGGTAATCACGCTATTGCTAGGAACCGCGTAATTTCGGTTGATGGGACGCTACGCCGGCAAACAAAACTCCACCTTTGGCGGGCCGCATTTCAGGGTAGGGCGCACTCCGCACCCCTGCCATCCCTACCTAATAAGGGCATCCAGGCCATGCGGCCCGGGGTAATATCAAGCGCTTACCTGATCCCACCTAGGCAGACGTACTTGATCTCCATGAATTCCTCGATGCCGTATTTGGAGCCTTCTCGTCCAAGGCCGGAAAGCTTGACACCGCCGAACGGTGCTTCGGCCGTCGAGATCAGTCCCGTATTGACGCCAACCATGCCGTATTCGAGTGCCTCTGCTACGCGGAAGACGCGGGCGAGATCCTTTGCATAGAAGTACGAGGCAAGGCCAAATTCCGTATCGTTTGCCTGGTCGATCACATCTGCCTCGTCCTTGAAGCGGAAGAGCGGCGCCACTGGCCCGAAGGTCTCTTCGTGGGCCACGACCATTTCCTTCGTGACATTTGAGAGAACCGTCGCCTCATAGAAGGTGCCACCGAGTGCGTGACGTTTCCCGCCCTGGACGACGCTTGCACCCTTGGCGAGTGCATCAGCAACGTGCTCCTCGACTTTCTCAAGGGCCGGCTGATCAATCAGCGGTCCGAGAATGACGCCTTCGTCGAAACCATTTCCGGTTTTGAGCTTGCCGACGGCTGCAGCGAGCTTCTCTGAGAACGCATCATATACGCCTTCCTGCACGTACAGGCGGTTGGCGCACACGCAGGTCTGGCCATTGTTACGAAATTTGGCGATCAAGGCACCTTCTACCGCTGCATCGAGATCGGCGTCGTCGAAAACGATGAATGGGGCGTTGCCCCCGAGCTCCAACCCCAGCTTCTTGATCGTCGGAGCGCTCTGCTTGTAAAGTTCGGCTCCGATCTCGGTCGAACCGGTAAAGGTCAACTTGCGAACGGCCGGATTGGCGGTCATCTCGGCGCCGATCTCGCGTGCGGAGCCGGTGACAACGGAAAACAGCCCTTTCGGAAGCCCGGCGCGTTCGGCAAGCACGGCAATCGCGATGGCCGAGAAGGGCGTCTGACTGGCGGGCTTCAGCACCATCGCGCAACCGGCGGCAAACGCCGGCCCGGCCTTACGGGTAATCATGGCGTTTGGGAAATTCCAGGGGGTGATTGCGGCAACCACGCCGATCGGCTGCTTCATCACCATGATACGCTTGTCGGGCTGGTGCCCGGGAACGAGATCGCCATAGACGCGCCGCGCTTCTTCAGCGAACCACTCGATGAAGCTCGCGCCGTAGACAACTTCACCGGTTGCTTCGGCAAGCGGCTTGCCCTGCTCCAGCGTCAAGATGCGGCCGAGATCGTCCTTGCTTTCGATCATCAGCTCAAACCATTTCCGAAGAATGCCTGACCTTTCCTTTGCGGTGCGGGCCGCCCACTCTTTCTGAGTAACCCGCGCGGCCTCGATAGCCGCTTTCGTTTCAGCCGTGCCAAGTTTCGGTACAAGTCCGATAGTCTCGCCGGTCGCAGGATTATTCACCTCGATGGCATTCGCCGGATCAGCCTCCATCCATGTGCCTCCGATGAGGGCAGCTTGACGGAAGAGTGTTGGGTCCTTGAGGTTCATAGTGTCCATCCCATCCAGAAGCTTTGTCGGTCTCGCGTGCTTGCGTCCGCTTCGTTGAACTCGTTGGGCAATGTCGGCATCCTTTTCCAACATGTCAAACGATCTGCCCAAGAATGCGTGCAGGCGATGACTAAGACGCGTCGGTCGTGATGCGTGCCGGACGAATTGCCCTGCTTTTGGCACGGACCGGCATGCATCTCGTGGTCCTGAGCCAGCAAGTGGATCGCCGGCGTTTCTGCCATGTCGAAGATTCCGCGCCAGCCATCTTCGCGCCGCGGCGGCGCTGGCATATACAGCGATCATGTTTTCTCTGGAACGTCCCATATCCGTCGAACAGGTGGCAAAGAAAAGTCGCTTCCTTGCGACAGGCATTCCTATTGCCACCGAACTCGACGCGAAGGAGGCGCTTGCCACGCACTCCCATGTAGATGCGAACCATAACTGCTTTGCCTGGCGCATCGGCCAGTCGTACCGTTTCAGCGACGACGGCGAACCGAGCGGAACCGCGGGAAAACCGATATTGCAGGCCATTGATGGCCAGTCGCTCGACAAGGTCATTGTTATCGTGACGCGGTGGTTTGGTGGTGTTCTTCTCGGAACTGGAGGGCTCATCCGTGCATACGGAGGCGCTGCAGCGGCATGTCTGCGCGCCGGCGATCTCGTTGAGGTAGTCCCCACTGTGGAAGGGACGATCCGTATTGGATTTTCCGATCTTGCGCTCCTCAAAGCACGGCTCGCGGCCTTGGGAGTTAACATCCTGCAAGAGGCGTTTCTTGACACCGGCGCGCAGATCACTGCGCGTTTCCCGGCGGCACGGGCTGATGAAGTTGCTGAACTTGTCGCGGACACGACGAGCGGGCGCAGCGCGCTCGTCGTCAAAAAGTAGGCGGGGGATTGCAAGGAAGCATTGATCCCTTGATCTTGCCTCCTTGCTTCGCTTCTAGAATAGCCTCCTATCGCCAGCCGAGTGCGGGGGCCACGTGCTTGAGGATCGCCTCGATCACATGCGCGTTGTAATCGACGCCAAGTTGGTTTGGCACGGTAAGCAAGAGGGTGTCGGCTTCGGCAATGGCCTCGTCCTCTGCCAGCTGTTTAACGAGTGCGTCCGGCTCGGCAGCATATGAACGGCCAAAGATCGCACGCGTGTTTTCGTCGATGTAGCCAATCGAATCCTGTTCCTTGCTGCTGCGACCGAAGTAGGCGTGATCGCGGTCGTCGACGAGCGCAAAGATGCTGCGGCTGACCGATACCCGCGGTGTACGGCTATGGCCGGCTTCTTTCCATGCATCTCTGTATGCACGGATCTGGGCCGCCTGCTGCACGTGGAATGGCTCGCCGGTTTCATCGTCCTTCAGTGTCGAACTCTGCAGGTTCATGCCGAGCTTGGCCGCCCAGACGGCTGTCGCATTGGATCCCGCTCCCCACCAGATACGCTCTCGCAATCCTTCCGAATAGGGCTCAAGGCGCAGAAGACCCGGTGGGTTCGGGAACATGGGGCGCGGGTTGGGTTGTGCAAATCCTTCCCCCTTCAGCGCTTCCAAGAATACTTCTGCGTGGCCACGGCCCATATCAGCATCCGTCGAGCCCTCTTGGGGGTGGTAACCGAAATAGCGCCATCCGTCGATCACCTGCTCCGGGGAGCCACGGCTCATCCCGAGCTGCAGGCGACCACCTGCAATCAGGTCGGCCGCTCCGGCATCTTCGGCCATGTAGAGCGGGTTCTCGTACCGCATATCGATTACGGCGGTGCCGATCTCTATCTTCCTTGTCCTGGCACCGACTGCTGCCAGGAGGGGGAAGGGAGATGCGAGCTGCCTGGCGAAATGATGCACGCGGAAATACGCCCCATCTGCGCCCAGCTCTTCTGCGGCAACGGCCAGATCGATGGATTGAAGCAGCGCGTCGCCCGCAGATCGGGTTTGCGACTGCGGTGAGGGTGACCAGTGGCCGAAAGACAGGAAACCGATTTTCTTCATGATTTGAACTCGTTGGATGGCGCGTACTGCCGTGGGATTTGCGATCGACATAACATGGGATGAGGCGTCCATCATAAAAAGACAACTGAACGCTGTGTTCACCGTTTAACGCGGATGATCGAAAGAAGGGCGATGTTCCGGCTTCGCAAATGGCAAAAAGAGCAGTGCGCAGCCTGTCAGGAGGGCAATGATCAGCCAGGCTTCGTTGATTGCTTGAACGCTTGCTGCAGTTTGTACCAGCGGATCCAGCATGGCGATCGCATCGGGGCCGAGGGTGCCTTTGGCGCTGTTGATCGTGCCCGCCGGTGCTCCGACAAACGCTGCCGTGGCTGCATCGCCAGCTCGCAGTTCATCCCATAGTCTCTGTTCAAGGGGTTCCGATCGCGTGTAGATAATCGTGTCGATCATCGCGATGCCGATCGCCCCGCCAAGATTGCGCATCAGGTTGAAGAGCCCGCTTGCATCGGGCACCTGCGCCGGCGGCAGGCTTCCGAGCGCAAGACGCGTCGGAGGCAGCAAACAGAACATGATCGCTGCGCCACGTACAACCTGGGGCCAGAACATGGCGTCGTAGTCCGAGCGTGGGTCCTGCAACGCGCTCATCCCAAGTCCGAATGCGAATACAGCGAAGCCCACTGCCGAAAGAAGACGTGGATCCGTTCGCTTTTCGAGCGCAACTGCAATTGGTGCCACAATCAACTGGGTCACTCCTGTAACCAACATCGTCGTGCCTATTTCCAGGGCATTGTGTCCCCGGATGAAAGCAAGGAAAACCGGAATGAGATAGACCGAGCCAAAGAGGCCGATCCCCAGCAGGAAGCTGAGCGCTGAGCCGACGAGGAAATTGCGATCGCGGAAGTGACGCAGCTCGACAATCGGACGTGCCTTTCGCAGCGACCGGGATGCAAACCAGGCCCCGCACGACAGGCTGGCCAACAGCAAACCCAGAACATATGGTGAGAGCCAGCCCTGCGTCGGCGCTTCCTTCAGTCCCAACTCCAGGCTCGTTAGCGCAAGCGCCATCATTACAAGGGACAAACCATCTAGCTCTCGAAGTTCGGAGCCGGATCCGTTCTGCCGCGGCAGGAGCCGCCAGGCGAGGAGCGCCGAGATGATCCCTGGGGCGATGTTGATCAGGAAAAGCCAGTGCCATGAATAAGTCGATGTCAGCCACCCGCCGATGATCGGCCCCACTGTTGGGGCGAGGACGGCGAGCACGCCCGCAATTGTAGTGGCAATTGCCTGTCTCTCGTTTGGGAAGAGGATGAAAACAGCCGAAAACACGGAGGGAATCAATGTCCCGCCGGAGAATCCTTGAAGGATGCGCCAGGCGATCAGCTCGCCGAAGTTGTTGCTCGCAGCGCAACCTGCTGAAGCGACGACAAACAGGCCAATGGAGGCGACAAATAGCCATCGCATCGTCAAGACGCGCGTCAGTAGGCCGGTAAGGGGAATTGCGACCACCTCGGCGATGAGGTAGACCGTCTGGATCCAGCTCATCTGGTCAGGATCAATGTTGATTGCCTGCTGGATCGTTGGAAGTGATGTGGCGACGACCTGCACGTCCAGGATCGCCATGAACATGCCGATGCACATCGCAATGAAGCCCACCCACAGCACTGCTGAGGGCGCACGAAATGAAGTGGGCTCAATTTGCTCCGACATGCAGGTGCTTCTATTGAGTGGCAGTCCGGTTGATCCCTATCGCGGGCATCTGGAACGGGTAAGCCTTCCCGGAGAAGGTCCATCGGCATCAACAAAGAATGCTGGATAGTAGAGCGTTGCCGGCTTTGCGTCGATACTGCCGACCAAATGGCAAAATGATCGGGCGTTCCACCTCATGTCCGGTGGCCCCTCAGGGAGTAAAGCGAAATAGTGCTGCGGCCGAAAATGGGTGTTGAGACTAGCAATTGCGGGCGGTTGTTCCAGGAATTTTATCGTCTGGACCGCTATGGTCCCCGACCTGCCGCCTCGCTAGATCGCGAAGCGGCAAGCGGTCCTTGCTGAAGGGTTCCGGCACTTCGCGCTGGCTTCCCGCGAAGTGTGGATGGTTACTCAATACTAGTTTGCCGGTATCCTTCGAGCGAGTGCCATTACGTAGTCGTCGGCAATATCAGCCAACTTCATGGCAACTTCCATTTCGTTCCAGCCTGCGCCGAGCGTCCTCTGTACGAAATCGTGGAACGCCGCCGCAAGCGCTTCCTCGCGGTCGAGGGCGCTATTGGGATCATTCGCAGCTTGCATTTTCAGGCGGATAGGCTCCATTGGACGCTCCCTCACAGTCTGCCTTTGCTACACATCCAAGTGCATTCAACAGGAGTGCTACCTCCCGCATTTCGTTATTTATGCTTCGTTTCTAAAGGCTTATACCGTCGCTGTCGTTAGCTGCGGATCCTGAAACTTGCAGCAGCGTACATTTCTGCAGGTCCGTTCGCTCGTCATGCTTCCCAAGCACGAGCGACTTGCTCACGATTGCCAGACACGGATTTCTCGCCGGAGCGCAAGGCGGGTCCGGCCCCGAGCCTCAGATGACACGCGACACGTTCAGCCTTGACGGCTGTGTCCGAGCGTTCTTAGCCATTTGTCGAAAGACTGGGCGCCTTCGCCTTCTGGAGCTGGCGCAATCGCCTGCGCGAGATAGGGCGGGACGGCGACGTTTCTCGCCTCGCGCGGGCTGTAGCCGAATTCCTTGCTGAAGGCGCGACTGAAATGGGCGGCGGAGGAAAAACCGGCTTCAAGGGCGATATCGACGATTGGCCGCCTGTTGGCCGTGTCACTCAGCGTAGCGTGCGCTGACAAAAGGCGGCGCCGCTGAATATAGTGGTGGACACCGCCCTCCGGCTCAAAGACCTGGTAGAGGCGTGTGCGTGATACGCCCAATTCCCGGCACAAGCGGTCGGTGGTGAGGTCTGGGGACATCAAATTGGACTGCACGAAGCGATGCACTCGCTCCTTCAGCGGCAAGCTCGTGAGTTGCTCTGGAACGGTGGACGGATGCCCTGTCGAGGAAGCACAGGCTAAGATCATGTCGCGAACGGTTTGGACAACATGCGGAAGGTCTCCTTCTGCAAGCTGCGTGAGCTTTGCCTCCACACCATCCAGGAAATCAATTAGCAGTTTCGTGCGCGTCCCAGAGAGAGCGATGTTGTTCGTGATCTCAGTGGACGAGGGGTAAAACAGTTCGCGAGGCATGAAGATGGATAGGGTCTCGGCATCCGTCGATCGCCCGCGAAATGGGTAGCCGAGTGTCCGCAACTCCACCTTTCCTGGCTCGCCGGCTGTGACATTTCCATCAACCTCAGTCCATGTTCGGCCACTGCGAAGGACAGAAATCTGCCAGTGGTCGACCAGGCTTGACCTCACCTTCGCTTCCGAACGCACGTAGCTGTGGGCAGGGGTCGTTTGCTGCACGACCAGCATGCCACCCAAGTTCCAGGCAGCATGATCGGCTGCAAAAGCCGCATCGGGCGGAAAATTGTCCGGACGGCGGACGTCGACAAGCGGTGCCATGTAGGCCTGCCACGCGGCAAATTGCTTGTCCGGTTCGAAATCGCGTGTGGAAAAGCGCAAAGGCTTCAACGCCGGTGGAGGCGATGGTTGCTCGTCCAGCTGTTTTGTCTCGCGGGGAAATCGGCGGCGTTCGATCTGCACGGCCTTGCCGTCGCCATCGTCAGGTGGCGCAGACGGGGGGCGAGATCGTTCGTCGTCAGGCAATTGGGCCTCCATTCCGATTGGGCAAGCATTCAGGTTCGCTTGACCCCGGATCTTGATTGCTCAGGTCATTCTTAGGTCCACACCCGGGTGCAGCTTCTTCAGGTTTGGCAACGACTTCGTTTGCCATGAGACCTGGGATGAACCCAACACAGTCAGGTGGACGTCCGGGCGCTTGCGCGCCTCGATCGTTAGCTTGGCAAGCAAGTTTATGCCAGAGGAGTTAAGAAACTCCAGTCCGGTCAGATCCAGAACTGTCTTTCCATTGCCGTCTGCAAGCGCCTTCATGGCGAGAGCTTGGACGGGCGCGTAGGCCTCAGGCCCGGCCAGACGCATTGTTCCATCAAAGTATACCGTGCCGCCTTCGGACCAGACGCGGTAGGCTTCTTCTCTAATTTCCACAGGGAGACCTCTCGCAGTTTCATGATAGCGGAATTGCCATTGCGGCATAGGTTTCAAGTCTCGAGCGTTGGTGAGGTCCGTCCTCCTCGAAGAGCCAGGCAAATTGTACCTCATAGTCGCTCATCAGCGTCAACAATCCCAATCCTGACGCATTGCCGCTTGCTGACGTTGCGCTTGCCTCTATCTGTTGGATCAGCAGATCGCCGGGATCGCCGTTCGTGACCGTGACAAGCAGCCGCTGGAACCGTACGGCTGTCTCGCGATCGACAAAGTTGCATACACGTAGTCGAACGCAATCGGACTGCGCCAGTGCTTCTACGACGACCTCTCCTGGCGCTCGAAATTTTATGGCGTTTTCAATGAGCTCGTTGGCGAGATAGCCGATATCCTGGCGAAGCTGATTGTAGAGCCGCTTCGTAGGATGGAATCTGGGCGCCATCATTTCGGCAATGAAGTCGGACGTCATGCCCGAATGCTTCCAGGCAAGGTCAAGGGGGCCGTCAAGCAATCTAAGTCGAACGGCAGGCGTCACCTCCGGAGAAGCGAGGTATTCGTGTCCAAAAAGCACGGTTGTCATGACGTCACCTATGCCGCATCACGACCAGCGTGATGTCATCGTGTATCTTCTGCGTTCCGATGTAGGCCATAAGACCCTTTATGATACCGTCCTTCACCTCTTCCGCCGAATGACCGTGCAGGCGGCGCGCACTCTGACAAAGCCTCTCTATCCCGAAGAGCTCGCCGCGGGGATTTTCAGCCTCCGTCACGCCATCTGTGTGAAGCACGATCAGGTCACCTTTTTTGAAGGGTATTTCGCGGGTATCGACGAAGGGCGAAATGTCGGACTCCAGGCCAACCGGCAATCCAAGGTCGCCTGTGTCGATCCGCTCGACCTCTCCCGTCTGGCGAATGACGATCAGGTCTTCGTGTTGCCCCGAAATCGTCAAACGCTCCCCGTCATAGTCCAGGAAGGACAATGTCAGGTGCTTGTCCGTCTTCGTCCGTTCGATGTTCTTGAAAATCGCCCGGTTGAGATTGGCGAGGAATTTCGACGGGTCCGTCTCTCCCGCTTCGAGGAGCGCACGGGCAACAGACTGCACCATGAGCATCAGAACGCCGCTCTCTAGCCCATGGCCAGTCACATCGCCGATGCCTATCTTCAGGCTCTGGCCGTTCTGCAAGACGTCATAGTAATCGCCACCAACTTCGTCGGCGGGGCGCATGAAGGCGGCGATCTCGAGATGCTCGACCGCCCCGAGTTCCTTTGCGCGTGGCAATACCATCATCTGGATATGTCGGGCCACATCGAGTTCTGCCCCGAGGCGCAGGTTCTCGCTCTTGAGTTGGGTATTGAGGGCGGAGATTTCCTCTTTCGCCGCCTCGATCTCAGTGGTGCGTTCCGCGACCATGTTCTCGAGGTTTTCCGTATGGAAACTGATCTGCTCGGCCATTCGATTGAAGGCATGACCGGCCTGCGCAACCTCATCCTTGCTTTTAATGTCGACCCTGACTGAATAGTCCTTCGCTTCAATGCGCTTGGCGGCCGAGGCAAGGGCGCTGATGCCGCTCGTAATACGCTTGGACGCAGCAAAGACGGCGGCTGCGACAATCAGCAGCGAAACGAGGACCGCCAGAATCTGGTAGACTAGGATACGGTTGGTTGCCTTCGTGATCTGCTGCCTGGCGGCAATGAGAGAGGCATAAATCTCCCGTTCGGGCACGACGATGCCAAGTGACATCGCTTCGCGCTGCACCGGACCGTTGACCCATAGGTTGGAGGCGCTGAGTTGCTTGGTGACGATGAGATAGGGCACATCTTCGCCATTTTCGGCGAGGGAAATGTGCTGAACAACGCCGTCTGCATCGAGTGGAAGCGAGGCAACCGCCTTCTGTGAGCTGTTGCGCAGCGAGCGATCCAGCCCCGTCACGCCTTTTCCAGTCTCGTCGCTAGCCGCACGCAGGCCGATGACCTTTTCGCCGGCTGCATTGATCGCAACGACATTGCCGTTCGACATCGCCAGAAAGCCGAAGCCTGTTTCAGCGACCTTCACATGTTCGACAACCTCGGCAAGCTGATCGAGCGTAATATCGGCCCCGGCTGTCCCTGTCACGCCACGGCGATCGGCGGTCCAAAGGGGATGAAAGAAGCTGACGATCTGCTTTCCTGTAATGGCATCCTTGTAAGGAGCAGTCTGGGTAATGTTCTCCGGAACGGGACGGAACGCCGGATTTCTCGCCCATTGCTGCCATGACTCATAAATCCCGGGAAAGAAGAAGTCCCAGAAATTTGCCTCGTTGTGGCCGGGATACAATTTATCGAATGTTTGGGCCTGATCGGTATAAGGAGCCGTTCTGAAGATCGGCCTCTCCTTGGGGCCGATGTAATACATCTGGAGCTTCGAGGCACCGGTGCGCAGAAGGTTCGGCGCAACAAGATCAAGGACAGCGCTCGTGTCGATATCGGTCTGTACCTGCGGCAGCGGACGGTGATCCTTGTCGAGGAGATAACCCCAGACGCTAACGACCGAAGGTGAGCCGGGTAGGTTCTGTGCCCAGTTGCCAGCGCTGTTGAAGGCGACGGTCACAGCGCCAGGAGTCGCCTTTGCCATCGCCGCGCCGATCGCGGTGTTTCTGGTCGGTTGATCAATTTGATCCTGGAGAACGCCGGCGAGGGCTTTGACATCGGAATGTACCTGTCCGAGAAGCAGGCTAACCTGCGCCGCCGTCGAATCTATCGATGACTGGATGTAATCCTGGCTCGCTTTCTCGAGGCCCTCGCCGACCTGGGTCGTTGCATCCCGCGACAGCCGCTGCACATTCCAAAGCGCCAGGCCGCCGCTGACGAGAAGATCGAAGAGAACCGCGCCGCCGACAACGATAATGAATTTCGTTCGAAACGAACGTAATCCGAGAGTCTTCGCGGGGGTCGCCGTCATAGCGGCTTTTGTCCTGATGCGGCCCAGATCGGCCAGCCGGCATAGCCTCGCGGATGAAGCGCGGCGAAGATGTGATCCCTGAAACCTTGCCTGAACCTCGTTATGAAGTCCGGTGGATCCCCCCGTTTGACAGACATTTCGCCGGCGTACACATCCTCCCATGCAGCAATGACATCGGCGAACTCCTGCGGATCTCCGTCGAGGTTGGTTACCATAAAGCTCTCGATCTTGACGTTCTCGAAGCCGGCATCCAGCAACAGGCGAGCGCCCTTGGGGCCCATCTCCACGTCCATGTCGAAATGCCGAAAGAGCTTCGCAACCTCGTTGTAGGTCCACTGGATGCTGTCGGCGCGTGGTTCACCCAAACAATGGGAGTTTTTCTCGTTTGTGATGTAGACCCGTCCGCCAGGCTTGCAAATTCGATAGAGTTCCCTGAGGAGAAGCTCAGGCCGGTCGAAGATCTGTAAGGAGTGCCGGCATGTCACGAAATCGAACTGGTCGCTTTCGAACAACATCTGCGATGCGTCGCCATAGGTGTATTCGATATCCCGGACCTGAAATTGCTCCGCAACAGCGCGCGCATATTTGAGGCTGGGCATGGAGTGATCGAGGGCAACAATCCTGGCGGGATTGAATTCCTTCCTGATGAGCATCGCGAAATCGCCGATGCCGCAACAAATGTCGGCAATCGTCATTCCGTTGTGAAGCCCGTGGCGCGGCAGAATTTCCCGCTCGTGCCGCCACGTCATTTTCGTTTGCGTCCTCAGTATGGGAATGAAGCTCTGGTTTTCGACGAACGTCTGGCCCGGATAGAATGCGGAGTCGTAGATCTCCATCTTGATATTGGGCGAGAGGTCACTCAAGTGACGAAACATTTGGGTCGCCCATGTGACAACACTCGATGCGAGAACGATTATCTGCAGCTCCGGTCTCGAATGGGAGGCGTCGACAAGGACGCGTGCAAGGGCACGGAATGCCGTGCTATTCATGTGGGTGACACGCTTCAGATTGACGTAGAAGACACCTTGAACGGTCTCTACACCGTCTCGCAGCAGCCGGAGATCGTCCGCGATGTCAGCAATCGATCGCGGGCGTAGAACGCCCGTTGCAATGAATTCCTGATTGCTCATGTCGAATTGCGAGGTGAAGACAGACGAAGAACTGTTCGCGGTCAATTGAGCAGCCTCTCAAGTGGGAGGTCGACAACGAAGGTAAGCGCCTCGGCAGAAGAGAAGCGCAGTTCTATTTCCGCATCATAGTTCACCGTTAGTCCCATCAGCACGGCTTGCTCGATAGGTGATGTTTCGTCCGCGATGATGTCGACGTAGCTCGCAAGCGTATTGCCGTCTTTCAGGCCCTCAACGAGAGCAGAATAGAAGCGATGCTGCTGCGACGGGCATGGAAAGCTCAGCTCAATCCGCTCGATGTGCTGGTGACGATAAAAGCCGCATATCAACTCGCCGTCTTTTGCATCGGACCGAAACGACATCTCTAAAAGTTCGTTGAGAGCCGACGAAAGTAGGTTGGAATGGCGCAGCGGATCGTGGCGATCATGACTGACGACCCGGGCAACATAGTTCGAAAGCTGATCGCAATGGAGCCAATCGGCAGTGAAGGTCGCCATCTCCATTTCCAGATTGAGCAATTGTTTAAAAGCCATGTTTTTGGTCACATCCTGCTTCAACCAGCACCTCCCTGACCAACTGCCATCCGTGCGCCGTCGGCGGCTGCGTTGTTGCTGGCAGCATTCCCGATGGCCCCTCGTCCTTTGCGGTGACCGGCGAATTGGCCTATGCGGTCAACATGCATTGGCGGACTGAGGAAGTACCCTTGAAGCCGATCGCACCCTTCGGACAGTAGCCAGGCAGCCTGTTCCGCCGTTTCGACGCCTTCCGCTGTGACGCACATGCCAAGCCCGTGCGATAGTGAGATCACGGAGCGCACGATCGTCTGGCTCTTTGCATCGTCCAGGAGGTCATTGATGAAATATTTGTCGATCTTGATGTTATCGAACGGAAAGTTCTTGAGGTAGCTCAGGGATGAATATTCGGTCCCGAAGTCATCGAGCGAAATTTGGATGCCAAGCACGTTTAGCGTATTCAAGGTGTCGAGATTGTTGATCGTGCGTTCGAGAAGCACCGTTTCGGTAATTTCGAGCTCCAGTCGTTCGGCGGGGAAGCCGACGATGTCGAGTGTTTGCGACACGCGATCTGTGAAACCTGCCGTCAGAAACTCCGCGGGCGACAGGTTGACCGCAACCGTATAGTGGTCCGGCCAGCTCAGAGCCGCACGGCACGCTTCTTCAAGCACCCACTGTCCGATATCACTCATCAAACCGTCTGCCTCGGCCATCGGGATAAAGGCGATCGGCGGGATGACCCCCAGGATTGGATGGCGCCAGCGCAATAGGGCCTCGAAGCCGGTGACAGAACGAGAGCGATCCACAATAGGTTGATACTCGAGGAAGAACTCGCCGTGGGCGAGGGCAACCCTGAGGCTGCGCCTCAGCAATTCCCGTTGCTCGAGCACATGAAGCATACTCGGATGGAAGGTTCGCGCGCAGCGGCGTCCTTCCTTCTTGGCCGCGTAAAGGGCGACATCGGCGGCCTTCATCAGTTGTTCGCCTTCATTGCCGTCACGGGGAGCAATCGCAACACCGATACTGGCGCCGACGAAAACTGCGATCCCGTCCACGAAGAAGGGCTTCTTGAATTCAGCAACGAGCGCATCCGCCAGTCTCTCGGCTTCTCCCGGTTGCTCATGGTACACTTGCAGCACCGCAAACTCGTCACCAGCCAGCCGAAAGGCAGTCTCGTAGGTGCCGAGCACGCTTTTAATCCTGTTGGCCGCAAGCTTGAGTACAATGTCTCCGGCGCCGTGGCCGAGCGTATCATTAACAGGCTTGAAATCGTCCAGGTCGATCTGCATGAGGGCCATGGCGCCTCTGTTGCCGGTCGGGAGCAAGCGGGCCAACTCGTCGCTGAATTGTCGACGATTTGGCAGGCCCGTTAGGACGTCATGGGTTGCCTGATGGCGAAGCAGTGCTCGTTCCGCTTCCTGTGCGCTGGTCTCGCTCGGACCATCCGCGCTGATTTCGATGACTGCCAGGCCCCCGCTGGCCGGCAGGAGCAGCAAGTCATAGCGTTCACCGGTCGATGTGCTGAGGCGGATGGTCTGAGGCTTGTGAGTGTCTATGACCAGCCGAACCAGATCTGCTGAGGGAGGATGTGCCAACGCTGGATAGACATCCGATAATCTTACGGCTGTCTGACTGTCGAAATCCTGGCGCTTCATGAGTTTCTCGGACCAGTCGACAAGGACGAAGCCTGTATCCCAAAGTGAGAAAACTGCCTCGGCGCGGCTGAAGAACTCGGATCCCTGTGGAACCAGCTTGGGCCAATTCGCACGTATTTCCGGCATAGGGATTGGACCTCCACATTCCGCCGCACCTAGGTTCGTCGAACGATTCGCATCAGCCTAGAACAACCGCTCTGCATGAAAACTAGCGCATGCCGTGTTGTAGTCAATGCAGAACGCTACCATAGGGCAGTGCTATACACGCCAATGGCGATTGGGCGCGAAAAGATGCGGTTTTCGACGTGTGTATCGCGTCGAGAATGTCAGGAAGGATGTGAGGGGCAGACGCTGGCAAAAAGCTGGCCGGCACTACCTCGATCAGGCAGAAAGGATCTCGGTACAAGGGACGAAGGCACTAGCTGCACCCGCTATTCCTGCCATGCTTCCAGTTCCTCGACAAAACGTGTCAGCCAGGCATTCGTTTGATGGGCATCAAGTGCGCGATGATCAATCGTCAACGAAACATAGGACATTGGCCGGATCTGGATGGCGTCAGCACCATCTACTTGGCGCACGACCACACGTTTTTCCAATTTCCCAACACCGAGAATCGCCGACTGCGGCTGATTGATGATAATCGGAGCCGCGACCAGAGAGCCTGACACGCCGTGGTTTGATATGGTGAAGGTGCCGCCGCGCATATCAGCGCTGGTCAGTTGACCGGCTCGCCCTCGATTGGTCAACTCCTGGAGTTTTGCGGCAATGTCAGACAGTGAGAGATCTTGTGCCTGCCGGATCACCGGAACGACAAGTCCCTTGTCGCCAAGCGCCATGCCCACGCCGATGTTGATATCATCGAAAACTTCGAGATGGTCATCATGCCAGCGACTGTTGATGTCAGGTACGGCCTCCATGGCCCTAACGCATGCGGCAATGAGGTACGCGGTATAGGACAGATTGATGCCGTCGGCGGCCAAGGTCGCCTTGTTTTTTTCCCGATGCTTGGTGACCGCGGTGAAATCTGCTTCAAAGATTGCGGTCACGTGCGGGGCCGTCGTCGCTGATTCCAGCATGTGACGGGCGATGGACAGTCGCATAGGCGTATGACTGACCATGTGAGAACGGGGGGCGTTCGGCTCGCGTGCAATGCTGGCCATGTTGGTAGCGTTCGGGATGCCTTTAAGGGATGGGGCTTTAGGCGCCGACGCTCGTTTTGCTTCGAACGCGGCCTCCATGTCCCGTCGGGTAACGCGACCTTCCCGCCCAGTGCCGATGACACGGGTCGGATCGATACCATATTGTTGGCCGGCGCTGCGAACCGCCGGCGAGAAACGCTCGTCACCGCTGCTTCCCTTCTCGTCGTGGGCCGGTGGTTGAGCATCGGAGCTGTGCGTGTCGGCGGTCGTTGCGTTCAATCGAATGCGGCCAAGGACGGCACCGGGCGCCACATCCGTGCCGGAGACGACGACGATCTCGTCAAGGATGCCTGCTGCGGGTGCAGAAATCTCCTGTGTCACCTTGTCCGTCTCAAGCTCGACCAATGGATCATCGAGGGCGACCCTTTCGCCTGGCTGCTTCAGCCAATTGCGGACAACCGCCTTCGTTCCCTCCTGCTCGACGGGAACGAGGACTTCGGCAAAATCGGCCATGGTTTAGTACTCCACGAGGGCAGTGATCTTCTGCTTGATGCGGTCGACCGATGGGAGCGCCCAGTCGAGCAACGCCGGATTGTGCGGACTTGGAATGTCGGGCATCGTCAAACGGGAGACCGGGGCGTCGAGATCGATGAACGCTTCGTCGGCGACAACAGCGGCAATCTCAGCGCCGAAACCTGCAGTTCCGAGATCTTCATGGACAATCAGGCAGCGTCGCGTGCGACGGACGGATGAAATCACACTCTCACGGTCCCAGGGCATAAGTGTTCGTAAATCAATTACGTCGGCGGAGATGCCTTCAGCCGCTTCTTCGCATCTGTGAACCATGGCGCCCCAGGTTATGATGGTGATCGCGTTACCCTTACGGGTAAAGCGTGCCCTGCCAAACGGAAGCACATAGTTATCGCCGGGGTAGGGGCGGCGTGCCCACTGATGGTCGAGCATCGCGCGATGCTCGAAGAAGATCACGGGGTCGTTGCCGCGCAAGGCGCTACGCAGCAAGCCGACGGCATCCTCCGCATTCGAGGGAACTGCGACCTTCCAGCCCGGCTGATGAACGAAGGCGACCTCGTTCGTCTGGCTGTGCCACGGGTCACCACATTTGAAGAAGCCGCCTGGCATGCGCAACACGACGGGCGCTGCGAACCGGTTGTTGGTGCGCCAGCGGATGGTCCCGCAATCGTTGATCTGTTCTGTCGCAGGCTCCGCATACTTGCGAAACTGGATTTCGGGAACGGGTACGAGCCCTGCTAGCGCCATTCCGACGGCGCGGCCGACGATGCCTTCCTCCGAGAGCGACGTGTCGAACACGCGCTCCTTGCCGAACTTTTGCTGCAGTCCGAGCGTGACTGCATGAACGCCACCTTTGGGGCCAATGTCCTCGCCAAACAGTACTATGCGTTCGTTGAGTGCAAGTTCGTGCTCAAGTGTACGCCTGATAGCCGTGACCATGTTGATGCGCTGGCCATCGGGAAGAGCCTCGTCGATGCTCTCGGGCGCTTTATAGCCGTGGCAATGCTGGCCGCCCATGGCCTGCATCTCACCATCAAAAAACACATGACGGGTGACCGTCTCGGGGGACGCAACGACGCGGCTTTCGGCCTCAGCACGGGCCACCTCGGCAATGTCGTTGGCTTCTTGCCGGCAGCTTTCCCAGTCATTTGAGCTGAGTACGGACGGAACCAGATAGTCGCGCAGGCGTGGTAGGGAATCGCGGGCCCATTCAGCCTTTACAAGCGCTTCGCTCTTGTATGACTGAGTGTCCTGAAAACTGTGGCCCTCAAGTCGGGGAACAGACAGACGCAAGAGAGCCGGCATTCTGTGCTCACGGACAAAATTGACTGCCTCCTGCGTCAATCGCGCGACCTGGCCAGGATCGCATCCGTCGCCTTCGAATATTGCAAGGTCGCGCCAGCTTGCGAGATTGGCTGCGATATTTCCGCCAGGGGTCTGTGTATCCGAGGGAACCGAGATTCCGTAGCCGTTGTCCTCGACATAAAAAAGCATCGGCAGCTTCTGCGTTGTGGCGATCGTCAGTGCCGACCAGAAGCCGTTTGATGCGACCGATCCATCGCCGCCGAGCACGACCGCAATTGCATCCCGGTATTCGTGCTTTCTTAAAACTGCTTCATAGTAGTTAAGCGCCTGGGCCCAGCCGGCTGTCGGCGTGTACTGAGCCCCCACACCACCGCACATGGGCAGTGCCGACGCGCCATGACTATTGGGGTAGTTGAAGACCACGCCGATGTCGCGCCCGTCGGAATAGCCGCCGGCTCGTCCCATGGCCGAGCCAAGAGCATCGGCCGGATCGACACCAAGGGACAGGAGCAACGGGCGGGAGCGGTAGTACCCGCAGGCGGCATCGTGGCGGTTTGTCAGCTGCAGGCCAAGGATGATCTGCGCCATGTCGTGGCCGCGGGCGGAGAATTGATACAGAACTTTCTTTTCTGGGACGAGGCGCGTCTCTTCCATCTCGTCAAGAATTCGAGACAGGTGCAAAAGGCGGGTAACGCGTTGCCAGTCAATTCCCTCATCCGGTGCGTTCCGGCCATGCGCCAAAGCCGCAACTGCCTGCGCCATGTTTGATCCTCCCAAATCTCAACATGAATAGATTAGTCTCGAGGGGGCGGGATTTCATTTCAGCTTTGAGCGCTGAACGCCATAAATTGAAATGAGTGTTGCAAAAATGAGCGTCATAAAGCGATTTCAATTCATGCCTCTTTCCAATCACGGCGCCTGTTGTCTCCCGCAACTCTCGATGGCGATGGCGATGGCGATGCCGAGGCGCTGGGGGCGCTCTAGTTCTCAACCCGCATGCCGAGGTTGCAAATTTGAGATGCCTCATATGCGGTTTTCGAAGTGCTCATTCACGAGGCAATGAGCTATATAATTGTGCAATGCACAAGGAGATATGATATGAAAATCGGCAACAGGATCGGAGAGTTCCTTCAACTTCGCAAGGCATACAGAGACCTGTCCAGGCTCGACGATGCAGCGCTGAAGGATATTGGCGTGACCCGCGGCGACATCAAGCGTCTGGTTTACGGTCGCTAAAACCTCGGCAATACGAAATGATCAAGGCCTGCTCGCGCGGGCCTTTGTTGTTTTTGAATGCTGCCTCAGCCCGGCCTTGCAGTGGAGCTCAACTGCGTAACTGGTTACTTTGCAAGGCTAGTGAGTGGGGCAACCAGGTTCAGTTGTTTCCACGGGAACAACGATTCGCGTGCCGTGCATCGGCTTTTCTTCGCGCTCGCGAACCAACGAGCGAGGGCGGGCACCTTAAGGTGCTTCGCGTTCAGCGCCAATCGACCTCCCGGATTCGGCGTCGGGAGCATGCCTTTGGCTTTACCTACCCGCAAATTTCCGATTGAGAAGGGTGCCTGACATCCAGAACTTATATTGCTCTGGCGAGCTTGGTTGTGCCGCCGCGCTCAAACAGCTGCCCGAGTACTTCAAGGATTTTTCGAACGCCCGGATGCGACGTTGAATAATAGACGGTCTGTGCGTCGCGTCGGGTGGTAACAACCTTCGCGGCGCGAAACTTCGCAAGATGCTGGGAGAGGGCGGACTGGGAAAGCCCTACTTTTTCGGCGAGTTCGTTGACGCTCAGTTCCTCGTCGAGAATGTGTGCAGCGATGAGTAGCCGCTTTTCATTTGCAAGAAGGGAAAGGAGGCTGGCTTGTTCAACGAACGCAGTGTCATCACGCATTTTATTTCACCGAATCGAACTAAATTACGGTTTACTTATACGTAAGATGTCTTCGGGACCAGAGAAACAATATTACAATTTCGAAAGGTTTGCGTTTCTTGCTTGCCGACTGAAACTCGTTCGAAGGAAGCGCCGGCTGCCAGAATGGGCTATTTGACCCTCCAGGAATTGCCCGGTTTATATGTCTGACAAAACGGCATGGTTCGAATGCCGGTCTCCAATGTCGCCCGCTTCCTCTTCGGTGACGGTTGGTTTGTGGGGATAGTGCTCCCAGGACCACCACTCGGTAGCAGCATACTTCGATCTGGCATGACCAAAGCCACCCCATGCCCTGCACCCTTCAGTCAGGCACCAATGGTTGATATGAATAGTGGCTGCTGCCGTGCTGCTGCGTCCATCAATGCTCATGGTCGTACTCATGAGATGGTGTGAAGGGGCCAGACGGTCCCCATGCCTGATACTGGCTCTTTGTCGTTCCGCGCATCCCGGCGCCAGAGCCTTTTTTCTGCCATAACGTTGGCTGGAAAGCCTTATCCCGGGCCGTTGCGTGTCCGGCCGCGACCAAGGCCTTTCTACGCCAGCTCGAATGAAAGGTAGAGCAGTCCCAAATTTTTCCATTTTTCTTTTATCCGTCACTTGCTTGCGCGGCGAATTGCACTGGACAAAACGACTCATTCGGCAATTTACTAATTTATAAGATTGTCAAGGGAGATTGGGAGTATGGTTGGCGAGGTCCCCGTTTATATCAGCCCGATAGATGTCGAATTTGAAGGCAACGCCGGCCGCTATCGTCACGCTGATACAGTCGGAGATCTCGCTGCCATACTCCTGAGCCGCAAATGGAATTGGTCGAATGCGCCATCTTTTCACCGGGCGCTGATGACATCCGTGGAGGCTCTTGAGTTCTATGTCGAGTCTGAAGACGCAAGGTCAGCTTTCATCGCTGCCGCGCATGAGCTAGGGCTTCGCGTGTTGCCCGATGATGCAACCTCGCTCAAACAGGCGAGCTGAGAAAAAAAGGAGCCCCAATAGGGTGGGGCCCAGATTGATGAGCAGCGCCCAAGAGTGGGCAGCGCGCGGACAATACGCCTCGAGATCGAGGTGCTCAAGCAAAACAACGCCCGTTTATCTTTCGTGACGGGAAATTTATTGGTCTCCGCTCGGTTCGTTTTCCGTGACGATGTCATGTGGCTCGCGACCGCATTCCTTTCGGCCTTTGCCTTGCCAAGGCTAAGGCTATCGCCGCGACGGTGCCACCTGAGACGTTGAATCGGTAAAGTGGGAGGCCGCGAGGGCGTCATCCGTTGCCGCAAGAATAATAGACTCAGCGTTATGCTGGCCGTGCTCTCCGGGCGGGCTTAGTCAAGGTGCTTTTCCCGGTTTTTTCGAGTTTTTTAGATGGTCAAACCGACATTTGTTAACGGTCCGGCGGTCGGAAATTAACTATTTGTTAACCAAATCAGAACTAGAAATGTTCAACGATTTCTTAACCTAGATGACCAAAGTGCTAACAGACGCTCGCTCGATCCGTATCAAGGGCCGCTCTTTCCTGGCGGTCATGCTCTCGCCAGATCTTCCCTTCGATGACTGGCTCGCAAGACTAGATGACCTTGCCGCGCGGTCGGCTGGCTTCTTCCTTGGAAGGCCGGTCGTGCTGGATCTCAGCGATCTTGAGATCGACCGCGATCAACTCAAGGGGCTTATTGGCGAGCTTGGGCAGCGCAACGTCAGTATCATGGGCATCGAGGGTTGCCGGCCCTCGCTGATCGGGCCTGGTATGCCACCCGCTTTGAAGGGAGGGCGTCCGGTGTCGGACTTCGAGGTTCCACAGCAGGAACCGGTCATCGACGTTCGCTCGCAGGCTCCGGTTGCTGAGGTGAGGCCTGCGCTGCAGTCGATCGTCATTCGCGAGCCGATTCGCTCCGGTCAGTCGCTCATTTTTCCGGAGGGTGATGTCACGGTCATCGGTTCCGTCGCATCCGGTTCAGAGATAATCGCAGGCGGCTCGGTCCATGTCTATGGGACGCTGAGGGGGCGTGCGATGGCCGGATCGGTCGGGAATACTTCGGCGCGCATATTCTGCCGCAAGCTCGAGGCAGAGCTGGTCGCGATCGACGGGATCTACAAGATGGCGGAAGACATAGCGCCAAACCTTCGCGGACAAGCTGTCCAGCTCTGGCTGGAAGGCGATTCCATCAAGGCAGAGAAACTTACTTAGGCCCGAAGCTGGCTGTCACACAGGAGAGAAAGATGGGGAAAGTCATCGTCGTCACTTCGGGCAAGGGCGGAGTGGGTAAAACCACCTCCAGCGCGGCACTCGGCGCGGCCCTGGCGCAAAGAAACGAGAAGGTCGTCGTGGTCGATTTTGACGTCGGTCTGCGAAACCTCGATCTCGTGATGGGAGCGGAGCGCAGGGTCGTCTATGATCTGATCAACGTCATCCAGGGTGACGCAAAGCTTTCTCAGGCCCTCATCCGTGACAAGCGGCTTGAGACGCTCTTCCTGCTGCCAGCTTCGCAGACGCGCGACAAGGACAACCTCACGGCCGAGGGTGTCGAACGCGTTATCAACGACCTAAAGCGCCATTTCGATTGGATCATTTGCGACAGCCCTGCGGGAATTGAGCGCGGGGCAACGCTTGCCATGCGTCACGCCGATGTCGCCGTGGTGGTGACCAATCCCGAGGTCTCCTCCGTTCGCGACTCTGACCGCATCATCGGACTTCTGGACGCCAAGACCGCCAAGGCCGAACGCGGCGAAAGGATGGAAAAGCACCTGCTCCTGACCCGCTACGACGCCAACCGGGCGGAACGTGGGGACATGCTGAAGGTCGACGATGTGCTGGAGATCCTTTCGATCCCGTTGCTCGGTATCGTCCCGGAGAGCACGGATGTGCTGCGCGCGTCCAATATTGGTGCCCCAGTGACGCTGGCCGATAGTCGCTGTGCACCTGCGATGGCATATTTCGATGCAGCACGCAGGCTGGCAGGTGAGGAACTGCCGGTTGTCATTCCTGGCGAGAAGCGGGGTATCTTCGGCAAGATCTTCGGACGGAGGGCCGCTGCATGAGCATTTTCAGCTTCTTTGGCAAACAGAGGACCGCGCCGGCGGCCCGCGAACGCCTGCAGGTGTTGCTGGCACATGAACGAGTCTCATCCGGATCCGATCTTGTATCGCTGCTGCGAGAAGAGATCCTTGCGGTTATCGCGCGGCATGTCGAAGTGGACAACGACCGGGTTCGCGTGACGATGGATCGAGACGAGCACATGTCCGTGCTGGAGATCGATGTTGAAATTCCGCTTGGTGCAGCCGTCCGCGCTGCCTGAGGTCTGAGCGGCGCGCAAGCGCCGCTTTTTCTGTCCGGTGCCCAATGACGAGAGGTCTCGTATGTGTCGTCACGGTCGGCAAGCCGGTTAGTGATCGGTCGTACGACTATTTCCGTGCCCGCAACCCATCCATCAGCAGACCGATGAGCCGGTTCGAGCGGTCTCTCCATTCTGGGGACGCCGGAAGCGAATAGATGCTCGATAGGGCGTGCAGAAGATCCGTCGTGTCTATATCGTCCCGAACGAAGCCTTGGGCGGCCGCTGTGCTTAGGAGTTCTTCGGCAGCGCCACGTAGGATTCCGCTACCTTCGGCAAACAGTGAGGCGTTGGAATCCATGAGGATCTTCAGGCTGGTTGCCATCCCCCGCTTTGCTGCAATGTAGCCAACGAAGCGGCGCATCCACTCTTCCAATGCAACGTCCGGGGGGTGGCTTGCCGCAAGTTCCCTTGCCGCGGCTGCAAGACTTTCCAACTCCCTGCGATAGACGACCTCGACCAGGTGCTCGCGCGAAGGAAAGTGCCGGTAAAGCGTGCCAATTCCCACGCCGGCTCTTCGGGCGATGTCTTCCAGTGACGTTTCGACACCAGTCTCTGAAAAGGCCGCTGCCGCGACCTCGGCAAGCTTGTCACGATTGCGCCGTGCGTCGGCGCGCAGCGGCGGTAATGTTGACGGTGCTGTCTTCGGCGGGGCCGAGGCCAAAATTAGCTCCAAACGCGTTCAGGACTTGACGCAAGGCGGCAAGTCACTAGATTAAACGGAGGCGCCTCCGTTTGTGGGGTGCCTTCCACTTCTTAATCCAGAAGGGGGCAGAATGTCATGCTGAAATGTGCCCGGACTTGCAACCCGACGCTTTACCTAGGGCATCGACTGGCCGAGACAATCTTTCTGGACCGGGGAATTCCAAATCTCGTGGCGATAGCAGGAGCTTGTCATGACACGAATGATACACCTTTCCCTTGATATTAACGGGCGGCGCCATGAGTTTGACGCCGAGCCTCGAACAACCCTGCTCGATGCATTGCGCGAGAAACTTGGGCTTACGGGAACAAAGAAGGGTTGCGACCAGGGGCAGTGCGGCGCCTGCACCGTTCACGTCGATGGCAAGCGTGTGCTTGCGTGCCTGACGCTTGCCGCCCAGGTTGAAGGTCGCAGCATTACAACGATTGAAGGGCTGGCAACCGAAAACGGGGACCTGCATCCACTCCAGGTCGCCTTCCTCGAGCAGGACGCCTTCCAGTGCGGCTATTGTACTCCCGGCCAAATCATGTCTGCTGTCGCGTGCATTCGCGAAGGCTGTGCAGGCTCTGATGCGGAGGTTCGCGAATACATGGCAGGCAATCTCTGTCGATGTGGCGCCTACAATCATATTGTGGCTGCGGTGCGCCAAGCTGCGGAGATGGCGTGATGAGAAACTTCAGCTATTCCCGGGCAACCTCGATTTACGATGCTCGCAAGCGTGCCGCGCAAGCAGGCTCGGTGCTCCTTGCTGGCGGTACGACGCTTCTCGATCTCGCCAAATGCGGCGTAGTTGAGCCCGAGGAGGTTGTAGACATCAGCCATCTTTCGGAGCTGTCGCAGATCTCCGCTGATGCCGATGGAGTGACGATCGGCGCGCTTGCGAAAATGGAAGAGGTCGCCAAAAGCCCCGGGATTCGCGCAAATTACCCGGCCATTTCACAATCGCTCCTGCTCGCGGCATCGGCACAACTGCGCAACATGGCAAGCATCGGTGGCAATCTTCTGCAGCGGACGCGCTGTCCCTACTTCCGCGATCCCGGAGCATTTTCCGCATGCAACAAGCGAAATCCAGGCTCGGGCTGTTCTGCGATCGGTGGTGTAACGCGCAATCACGCGGTACTTGGCACGAGCGACGCGTGTATTGCGTCCTATCCCGGTGATCTCGCCACCGCACTGGTTGCCCTGGATGCAACGATTGATCTGGGTGATCGCAGTGTGGCTGCGCAGGATTTCTTCCTCCTTCCCGGTGACACACCAGAACGCGAGACACTCCTGGAAAATGGCGAGATGGTGATCGCCATCAAAGTTCCAGCGTCACAGCTTGCCAGAAACTCGACCTACCTGAAAGTTCGCGATCGGCAGTCCTATGAATTTGCCGCTGCAAGTGCTGCTGTCGGACTGGAATTGGAGACTGACGGTAGGACGGTCCGCGATATTCGCGTCGCGTTGGGTGGTGTTGCTGCCAAGCCGTGGCGCGCAAAGTCGGTCGAACAAGCGCTGATTGGCAAGGTCCTCGATGTCGGCGCAGTCGAAACCGCAAGCCGACTGGCCGTGGAAGGCGCAGTGGCCCATGGCAGCAATCGCTACAAGATAGAACTCGCGCCGCGTGTCGTTGCGCGCGCCATTTTGAGCATGGGAGGTCTCGCATGACCATCGTGGAACCCCGCAAACGTGGTGATGCCTCTGACGGTACGATCGGCAGTCGACTTTCACGCTTTGACGGAAGGCTGAAGATCACCGGTGCAGCAACATATGCCTTGGAGCAACCGGTCGAGGGGCTCGCCTACGCAGTCCTGGTACAGACCAGGGTCGCTGCCGGTCGGGTTATGAAGGTCGACACTGCAAAGGCAAGAGCGGCGGCAGGCACACTGCTGGTACTGACGCCCGATGACGATCTTGGCTTGAAGGTCGCATCCGACTGGTATGGAAACCGGCCGGAAGACCAGCCGTACCATCCACTTTCACCTGCTATCAGCTTCAATGGCCAGGCGGTCGCCGCTGTGGTCTGCGAAACGCTGGAGCAGGCCACCGAAGCTGCACGGCTGGTCGACGTCACCTATGAGGAGGCTTCTGCCATCATCGGATTTGATGATTCCGAGGCAGGCGAGGCAAGATCGCTCGATGCGCTTACAGTAAGCTGGGGAGATGCGGAGGCAGCACTTGCGACTTCGCCGGTGCGCATCGAGGCGGAGTATCGTACGCCGCGGGAGTATCATGTGGCGATAGAGCCGCATGGTCTCGTGGCGAAATGGCAAGGAGATCAGCTTACCATTTGGGAACCCAGCCAGTGGACGCACGGCATGGCGCGCACCTATGCCGAATGGTATGGGCTACCTTACGAAAATGTTCGCATCGTTTCCCCATTCATCGGCGGCGGATTTGGTTCCAAGGCCACAGCCTATGCCTATGGCGCTGTTGCAACGGCAGCGGCACGCAAGTTGGGGCGGCCGGTGAAGCTTGCTGTGACACGCCCGCAGACCTTCACTGCATATGGTGGCCGCGCGGCAACCAGGCAAACAATCGCCCTCGGCGCAAGTGCCGACGGCGTGCTGCAATCGATTGTCCACGGGGGTTCCAGCGAGACCGCCACCTATGCCGATTTTCCCGAGCAGACAAACGCGGCAACGCCTTTGATGTATGCTGTGGATAACTTCAGGGCGAAACACAGTCTGGTGTCGGTGAACACGGTCATGCCCGGAGCACTGCGTGCGCCCGGCAAGAATCCGAGCGCTTTCGGTCTGGAAAGTGCGATGGACGAACTCGCCTATGCTGTTGGGATCGACCCGGTCGAAATCAGGCTTCGCAATTACGCCGAACGTGATCCACAATCAGGTAAACCGTGGTCGACCCGAAGATTGCGTGAAGCGCTTTTCGAGGGCGGCAAGGCGTTC
The DNA here is from genome assembly GCF_019511525.1 of Rhizobium cauense. GTDB lineage: Bacteria > Pseudomonadota > Alphaproteobacteria > Rhizobiales > Rhizobiaceae > Rhizobium > Rhizobium cauense. The sequence continues at coordinate 400,161 of NZ_JAEUAT010000004.1, forward strand.
GGTTGGTCACGCCGCAGTTTCGCGCCGCGCTCCATGCGCGATGGCAGGCAACTTGTCGGCTGGGGTGTGGCGTGCGGTACGTTTCCGGTGCTGCGCGCATCGAGCGAAGCTCTCATCCGCATTCTCGCCGATGGCTCGATCGAAGTCGTAAGCGGCGCGATCGACATGGGGCAGGGCACCTATACGATTCTTGCCCAGACGGCAGCCGAGGTACTCGGTGTTCCGCCCGAACGTGTTGATGTTCGGCTGGGCGATTCATCACTTCCCGGCGCCACCGTTGCTGGAGGCTCGATGCTTGCCGGCGCCATCACTGGCGCGGTCCATAAGGCTGCATCGGCTGCGCGCGACGAATTGATCGGACTTGCGCTTGCCGACGCCGCTTCCCCATTTCGCGACACCGGCGCCAATACGTTGGTCGTCGCCAACGGATTTGTATCGGTTCCTCGAGACGGAGGCCTTTCAGTCTCAATTCCTGAGCTGATGAAAGCACTCGGGCGCGAAAGTATCGAGACGCAGCGCAATACACTGCCGGAAGGAGAGCAGGGGCCGGATGGCCATAAGAAGGCGTGGACGACAATGGGGAGCATTCAGGGGCCGACCGCCGGCGAGTTTTCGATGCATAGCTGGTGCGCGCATTTCGTGGAGGTGAAGGTGGACGAGGATTTCGGCACGACCCGTGTCACGCGCATGGTCTCCGCATTCGATTGCGGTCGGATCTACAACCCGAAGCTCGCCGAAAGCCAGTGGCGCGGCGGGATTATCATGGGGATCGGGCAGGCATTGCTCGAAGAGGGGTTGGTGGACCAGCGCAATGGCCGCATCGTCAACAACAATCTCGGTGACTATCTCGTTGCGACCAATGCCGATATACCGCCGATCCAGGTGATCTCGGTTGGTATTCCCGACCTCAATGCTTCAGTCCTGGGTGGAAAGGGCGTTGGTGAAGTCGGCATCGTCGGTGTTGCGCCGGCAATCGCCAATGCAGTGTTTCACGCAACCGGCAAGCGGGTTCGCGACCTTCCCATAACCCTTGAGAAGCTGTTGTAATGGGGCGGTTGGCAAGCTGATTGGACGGCAGGGTCGTCGTACGCAGAAACCATGTTCCTGCGTGGGCGGCCAACAAGTGCGAGTGGCCATCTTGTGACGTGTCTGATTTGGGGATTGTCAAAGGATGGACTTGCGCGACAAGCGGGACGATCACACATTGCACCACCGATCTCTCGCGAAGGACAAACAATGAGCGGCAGTTTCTTTCAACCGGTCGATGCTGCCGAGGTTCCACGCTTTGCGGGTCACTCAACCTTCATGCGCCTGCCTGCCGTGAAGGACGCAAAGGGCCTGGATGTCGCGCTTGTTGGCATTCCGTGGGACGGCGGCACGACGAACCGGGCCGGCGCCCGCCATGGCCCACGCGAGGTTCGAAACCAGTCAAGCCTGATGCGACGGGTACATCATGTCTCAGGTACGGAACCATACAGTATTGCCAACGTCGCCGACGTTGGAGATCTCGCGGTCAACCCGATCGATCTCATGGATGGTCTCCACCGTATCGAAAAAGGCATGACGGAGATCGTTGCGGCAGGCGCAATACCGCTTTCAGTTGGCGGCGACCATCTAACCACGCTTCCGGTTTTGCGCGCTGTCGCGAAACAAGGGCCGGTCGGTCTCATCCATTTCGATGCGCATTCCGATACCAATGACCGCTACTTTGGAGACAACCCCTACACGCACGGCACGCCGTTCCGTCGTGCAATCGAGGAGGGATTGCTTGATCCCAGGCGCATCGTTCAGATCGGTATCCGTGGATCCATTTACGATCCCGGCGAACACGACTGGGCAAAGCAACAGGGCGTGCGCATCATCTACATGGAAGAGTTTGTGGGTCGTGGCGCGGAAGCGGTGATGCGGGAAGCACGCGACATTGCGGCCGGTTTGCCGACCTACGTTACCTTCGATATTGACAGCATCGATCCGTCAATGGCGCCGGGAACCGGAACTCCTGAAGCCGGGGGCTTCACGACCCGTGAAGCTCAGCAGATGATCCGGCTGCTTGCTGATGTGCCGATCATCGGCGCCGATGTGGTCGAGGTGTCTCCGCCCTTCGATCTCGCCGGCATGACTGCACTCGCTGGTGCCACAATGATGTTCGAGCTTCTCTGCGTGATCGCCAGCCAAGTCGACGAGCGCCGGAAGAAAAATCAGGCCTGAGCGCGTTCCACTTGAATACTGCTATGCAGGCGGCGATAGCCACCGCGCCAGTAAAGCAGTGGCTCGACGTCTTCGCGGGTCTCAATTGCGCACACGCGCCCGATCAGGATGGCATGCGAGTGATGATTGAAGGCGGCCTCCAATTCACAGTCCAGAACGGTCAGGGCATCCTTCAGGGCCGATGTTCCGGTGGAAAGGCGGTACCACTGCGCACACGCATACCGTTCTGCGCCACGTCGTCCGTCAAATCCGGCAAAGGATTGCGCAACGTCTTCCTGGCCAGATGACAGTACGTTGACGCAGAAGCGGCGGTACTTCTCTAGAGCGGGCCATGACGAGGAGGCTCGGTTGACGCTGACAATGAGTGACGGCACTTCGGCTGACAGTGAAGAAACCGAGGTCGCCGTGAAGCCTGTGCGGTCGTTGTGTTCGCCAACGGTGATCACGCTGACCGCCCCCGCCAATTGTCGCATCGACAGTTTGAATGTGGATTGTTCGACAACTGCTTGCGGTGAAAGATTGTCCATTGCTTTGTCTCCTGCGTCGGGTCGCGATCTAGGCCATCGCAAAACGGTTCACCGGCATAGAAAGCCCGAGGTTTTCTCGTAGAGTTTTGCCCTCGTATTCGTCACGGAAGAGCCCGCGGCGCCGCAACTCCGGCAAGACAAGCTTGATGAAGTCGTCAAGGCTGGATGGCAGTGTCGGAAACATCAGGATAAAGCCATCTGCCGCTCGGGTTTCGAACCATTCCTCCATGAAGTCTGCGATCTGCGTCGGCGTACCGGTGATGCCGTTTCCCGTATGCTTCTCGGCGTAGTGACGTACCAGTTCCCCAACCGTGCGGCCGCTCTTCACGAAGTCGACCAATTCCTCGAACAGCGCGCGCGACCCCTTTGGAGAGGCCGGTAGGCGCTCCATCGGAAAGGGTTTGTCGAGTGGCACGCCGGTAAGGTCTGCTTCCAGGAACTCCGACAGCATCAGGCGCCCGACGTCCGGATGCATCTTGTCAATTAGGTAGCCGACTTTGGCCTTCGCCTCAGCCTCGGTCTCACCGACATTCAAAACCACGCCCGGCATGATCTTGAGGTCGTCGGGCTTGCGTCCATAGGCCGGCATACGGCTCTTGACGTTTTCGTAGAATGCTCGGTTCCGGTCGATGTTGGAGGCGAGACTGAAGACAATCTCGGCCGTGCGCGCAGCCATGTCCATGCCGGGCTCAGAGCCGCCGGCCTGGGCAATGACCGGCCGGCCCTGCGGCGAGCGGGCAATGTTCAGGGGACCGCGGACCTGGAAGTGTTTACCCTTGTGGTTGAGCGTGTGATGTTTGTTCTTGTCATAGTAAATGCCGCTCTCGCGATCGAGTAGAAGCGCGCCGTCTTCGAAGCTATCCCAGAGGCCAAAGACAACATCCACGAACTCGTTGCCGCGCTCATAGCGCAAGGCATGCGGATCGAGGCCTTCTCGATTGAAGTTGTAGCCGGTCTCGTCGTGGTCGGAAGTCACGACATTCCAGCAGGCGCGGCCACCACTCAGATGGTCAATCGAGGCGAAGAGACGCGCGACATTGTAGGGTTCGTAGTAGCTGGTCGAAACGGTGGCCACCAGGCCAAGTTCCTTGGTGGTCACGGATAGGGCGGAAAGCAACGACAAGGGCTCAAAGCGATTCATCTTTGTCGGTATGCGGGCAAGCGCGTCAGGATCGCCGACTGCGGCAGCGGGCGAGTCCGCCATGAACATGAAGTCGAACTTCGCCGCCTCCGAGCGCCTTGCAACCTCGAGAAGATGACTGAATTCATTGGCGCCGTGGACGTCGCTTGCCGGGTGAAGCCAGGACGCGGGGTGGAAACCGAACGTATAGACGAAGGTCCCGAGTTTCATCTTGTCGCTGCGCGCCATGTCATTCTCCTAAAGGCCCCGATTGCCTAAGGTAACGCCACGCGCCTTTTTTCATCAATGCGACGATGCTAACTTCCAGTTTAGTTTTTCTAAATGGTCCCTGCCTCAATTAATCGAGACAGCTGATCATCATCAACAAACAACAATAAAATAATCAGATCATCATCAGGAGCAGCAGCGGCAACAGATTGATGAAACCGGTCTAGTTGTGCCTGTGAGGGAACTGAGTTTGGTGCAACGCTGGTCACGTCTAGCAGGGACGGTTGATCAGTGTGGCATCAGGTCAGAAGACGTAATCCATACTCGCCCATCATAGGCCAGTTGGCCGTCCGCGAACTTGCGATCGGCGATCCCTTCGTACACACGCAGGTTGCGTATGATGCCTTGGACCAGGTCACTTTCGCCAGCTGGCATAGCATCGTTGGAGATGCATACCGTCTGATACAGACCTCCTTCAGACATCACCAAAATAGCGTGGCTGCCATACAGCTTGATTTTACCGGGAACGGTTGAGAGCGACATAGCGTCCTCCTCGAAAATTTCCGGAGACTGAGACTTTGTTTTCCCCGAAGCTAGGCAGGCATGGTTAACGAAAAGTTAACGCGGGGCAATTCCGCCATCCGGAGATGCGGAGCCACAAAAAGACTGATTGGGGTTGCCCCAGCAAGCTCGGAATGAGTACTTCCTGTGCGCTGGTACAATGTCGGCACCGCAGAGAGAAATGCTTATGCATGTGGACGGGTTGACGATCTCGTACGGCATGCAGCAATCCACGCTGAAGCTCGGCATTGCCGCCATATTACCCGTGCCACAATGCGGTCTTTGACGATTGATGATCGATGGGTTGAGTTTCAATCCATCTGCTGCGCCCGACGGAACTACAATTAGTTGAATGTCGATTTTTCGGCGTCGGCTAGATGGCCGCAAGCGCCTGCAATTTTTGCATAATCTGCCTGTGCGTCTCGCGCGGGGGCTGTCGGAGCACTACTCGCTCGAAAGAGCGGGACTGAACCAACCGCCACCTACACTTAGGTACGAATTGCGTAGCGTTCTGGACAGGGTGTCATCATGACAATGATGCGTTACGACGTTGCCAGAGACCAACCCGCAACAAGCGCGTCGCGAGCGCAAGGAGCCACATGCGAAACCCTGTACTCTTTAACCCCTTCCGCGTGGCTGGGCTGGAGCTTTCTAACCGCATCGTCATCGCCCCTATGTGTCAGTACTCAGCAGAGAACGGGTGCATGACTGACTGGCATCTGATGCACTTGGGGCAGCTAGCTCTTTCGGGAGCGGGATTGCTGACCATAGAGGCTACCGCCGTAGTGCCGGAGGGCAGGATCACCTTCGCTGATGTTGGGCTGTACGATGACGCAACCGAAGCCGCCATGGCTCGGACGCTGGAGGGCGTGCGAAGATACTCGGACGTCCCAATCGCCATTCAACTCGCCCATGCCGGTCGTAAAGCATCCACGGACATCCCATGGCGAGGCGGCAAACAGATCCCGCCCGATCATGCGAATGGTTGGCAGACTGAAGCGCCTTCTGCCGTGGCCTTTAACTCAGACTACGCGCCACCCAATGCTCTGGACCAGGGTGGGTTGGAACGCATTCGCAATGCTTTTGTCTCGGCGGCAAGGCGTGCCGCCAACATCGGTATCGATGCCGTCCAGATCCACGCTGCGCATGGCTATCTCCTCCATCAATTCCTTTCGCCACTGTCCAATCTGCGGACTGACAACTACGGCGGAACGATCGCGAATAGAATGCGCTTTCCGCTGGAAATCTTCGATGCCGTAAGGAGCGCGTTCCCGGCGAGCAGGCCGGTCACAATAAGAGTTTCGGCTACAGATTGGGTTCACGGAGGTCTGGAACTGTCGGAAGTCATTGCCTTTGCAAAGGAGCTTGAGGCGAGGGGATGTGACGCCATCCATGTATCGAGCGGCGGGCTTGATCCCAAGCAATCAATCCCCGTCGGCCCAAGCTACCAGGTCCCACTTGCGCGGGCCATCAAGAACGAGGTCAAGGTCCCCGTTGTGGCTGTTGGTTTGATAACGGAGCCTGCTCAAGCCGAAGCGATTGTGTCCACTGGTGACGCTGATCTGATCGCGATTGCACGGGCCGCACTCTATGATCCTCGTTGGCCATGGCACGCAGCCGCCGCACTTGGGGGCCAGGTATCCGCACCCCCGCAATATTTGAGATCGCAGCCCTCGCAATACAGGGATTTGTTCCGAACGTAACGTTGGAATTGGCGCGGTGGGAGCGCGCATGGTTTCCGCGGCTGGCCCTATTCGGAATAATGTCTCGAAAAGCAAAGCCCGGTGCTGCGAGCGGCAGCTCCGGGCCTCTTTGGCTGTGGCTTATGGAGCTGGAAAGTTCCGACGCAGTTCAACAAGCATTTGTTGAATGATCATGAGGCGAAGGACCCCCCACCCAACCTGCATTCGATTATACGCTTGCGATCAAAGCGCTTTGTTACGGGGTGCGAGCTTTCCTTTTCCGGTTAAGTCGCCATGTCGTACTCGTGGGCACTGTTGAATGTTGTTCGGCCGCGAGAATGAAGATTGATTGTGCGGCTTGGACATTGGCGGTGCGCGGTTTGAATGAGGCTGGGGAATGCCGGGTGTTCGAAAGACCATTACCCTGTCCGCGTTTGACGTTGATGAAAGCGGCACTCTTATTCCGGCGTTTGAGCCCATGCAGATGAGGGCCGAGGAGACTGCGGTCTACTTAGCCGAAACCATGGTGAACGATCATATTGGAGTTCTGGTTGTCGAACAGATCTCCGAGCCGGGTGTGGGCGAGGTGGGTGATACGATCATCCTCTTTCGATACGGCCGAACACCCGACATTGGTTAGTCGGACGTCGGTTTCGCGCGTCAGCTTCGACAAGGCCCGGTCCGGTGGACCGGCATTGGGGACGCTGTGTTCACAAGCAAGCTCGGCGGAGGCCGGTAACGAAGCATCGGGAATTTTGCCGGCTGGATGATGGCGACAACTGTCCCGGTTCAACTTATCCAGCAAAATATGTTTGCATTTCATCATTTTGCGGCGCACAATAATTGTGTGGAATCTGGATGTATCTCGGTGAGAATTTGCATCTATAAATCCGACGAAGTGCCTCATATCACGCTATTTTTGCGCGAAGGATCGCCTTTGCCCGCAGGTGCGAGAAGCCAAAAGTGGCGCCATTTTAAGGCGGTAGCGCGGGAAGAGGTGAGAGCGGATCTTCTCAAACAGATCGAGGTCGGAAACGGTCACGTTTTTGTCCAGCTCAGCGCCACGCCCTAGTGTTAGTCCAAAGTGCGCATGAATGCGTAGTCCGCCTGCAGAGACGGACTGGGGCACGCGCTGTTCAGATATCCCTGAGGCTGCGCGCCCGACAGGCGCCCTTGAATCCTTGCCAGGCCGATCTCACGTTAGGGATCAACATTCATTTGCTGACAGCTTCTTGCAATGCATCTGCTGCCGGTCCTCAGCTAAGACGCCTGATGACGTCCGGGAAGCCACTATGGGTATCATTGATGGAAATATTGTCTCCGCCGACGAGGCGGAGCTGACTGATGTCTATTCTAGAACTATCGCCGGCGCAGTCGACCTCGTCGGTCCGGCGGTCAGTCGCATAGAGCGCATCGGGGGGCGAGGAGGCCATGGTTCCGGCTTTGCGATTTCTCCCGATGGCTTGATCGTAACCAACAATCATGTGGTTGAGGATGCCAGAACTGTCCGGATAAAGACCGCCGAGGGACTGACAACGGAGGGTCGTGTCCTGGGGCGTGATCCCGACACAGATATTGCCCTCATCCGTGCGAATACCAGTGTCGGCTCATGGGCTCGACTTGGCGACTCAAAACGGTTGCGGCGTGGCCACATAGCTGTTGCGATCGGCAATCCACTTGGTTTCGAATGGACGGTCACTGCCGGCATCATATCCGCACTCGGACGCTCGATGCGGGCATCCAATGGCAGATTGATCGACGATGTCATTCAGACTGACGCAGCCCTTAATCCAGGCAACTCAGGCGGTCCGCTGGTTTCCTCAAACGGCGAGATCATCGGCGTTAACACAGCCGTTATCAGGGGTGCACAGAGCATCGCCTTCGCGGTCGCGTCCAATACGGCGAACTATGTGGTGTCGGAACTTCTGCGTTTTGGCCGCGTTCGGCGTGGCTATGTCGGCATTGCAGCAGATACGGTCGATCTGCATCGAAGGATAGCTTTGAATGCGGGTTTGCAACAGACGACTTCGGTGCGGATACGGCGTATAGAACCCGACAGCCCGGCTCAACTTGGCGGTCTGCAAGAGGGCGACCTAGTGCTGGCGATTAATGGAACTGCGGTCACCGGGATAGACGATGTCGTGAAACTGCTGGACGGCGATCGGATCGGTCAGGAGACGGAGTTTCTTGTTTTCTCGGTCTACGGCACCCTCGAGCGCAAAACGCTGATTCCGTCCGCGCGTCTCTCGTGATGCAATAAATCTCCTACTGGAGAAAGGAATTATTGGCGCGAGTGTTCGGGGCATTGGACCTGCGTTCAGAGCGCCTTGGATCTGATCATGCCGTCAGGCCATTTCCGGTCTGAGCGGGTTGTCGGGCACTCGGTTGTCTGAAGAGGTCTCCCTGGACCAACAACGCAACGTCGCTCTGATTGGTTGATCAGTGCACGACGCGGATAACCGGAATTCCCGCTTCGTCGGCGGCGCGAATTGGGGCGTCGCGAGCTTCTTGTGCCGATAGCTTTCCATGGATTGCATCCAAGCAGATTTTCACTGCCGCCATGTATTCCTCGCCGTCTTCGGATTGCCACTCGCCGATGAGGGTTTCCGCCACCTCCCGAAGTGAACTCACGAGCCTGTATTTTTCTTGACCGCCCATCACAAGCATCAGGGGAGCGAAATGATCGCTGCTGTGCCAATTCATTACAAAACGCCTCCGTAGGACAAGATACATTAGTAACCTTGCAAGAACTGTTCCTGGTCGTCGAAGGGAGGGCCGCGCTGAGGTGGATACGCCGGAAAAGGCCCCGTTTCCTCGTCGTGAGATATTGCGCTGGGAGAGTTGCCGCTATCCGGCATCTGGACGTCGCCGCGGGTTTCCCTGGCGGATCATTTACTTCGGCCGCTTCCTTTTCGGGCCGGTCACAAAGATCAAGTTGTTGAGGCGCTCGCCAAATGACTTGGTAGCCGGCCCTGATCTGCGATTTGAAAGTGACAGCAAGTGGCATGGGCCGCTCAGAGACCTTGGATCCGTGTCGCCCTCCGCGAGCTTCCAACTGCCTGATCTTCGTTAACCGTTTGATAACCATCGCGGCTGACCCTTGATCTATCGCGAGCCCTCGATTCTAGCTGTCTCCGACAGCCCGCAATTTGGGGAACCGCGGTGGAGCGAGTGGTATGAGGCGCGAAGGGTTTTTCAGTGGCGGACGCGGTATCTCTTTTGAATGGCCAAGCTATTTCGAGCGTGGACGCTTCATCCATGGCTGTCGCACGAGTCCTTGCCTATTGGGAGAGTGTCGAGCGATACACTGCTCCAATCGCAGAGGACGATGGAGACGAAAATGCGAATCTTGCGGTTGCGCACATCCTCGAACACAAGGATGCCTGGCCCCTTACAATCAATCAAGGCAAGGCATATCGGCACTTCGTGCGATTTGGGATCACAGCGATCGGCGAGTGCGACCGGCTGATCATCAATCATTTCCTGCCAGATCAAGCGCAACCTGATCGCGCAGAGACCCTCGAGGACCAATATACTTTCGCTGGTACCTTTGCTGTTTCCGAAAAGGGGGCAGTTGAGAAAGGTTCCTTGGTCGTGAGCCGCTTTCTATATGATCTTGCTGCTCTCGTAGTAACACCACATATGAGCTTTAAGGAGTATTCCCAAGCGCTTGCCGACGCCTTCAATGTGCTCGCTAAGAGAAAATCGAAGCCGGTCGCAGTTGCTGAAGCGATGGCGGAGCGAGCGTTCACGGCCTTGCAGCTGCCGAATATGTTGCGGGCGCCTGTCAAGTGTGTCGTTGTTACGCGCTCCAGGCAGGTGGTCGAAGGCAAGGCAAAGAGAACAATTCGCGATGCTCGCGTCTTTGCAAACGTCTACCCCCACCTGTTGCGAGAAATGCGCAGCGATGTGGAAAATGGAGTTTGTGTCGGTGCGGCATGGGATGTCTTGACCAAGCCATCAGCAGCCTCCGATTTCGATGCGACCAGCGATGAAACGGTACTCAACGCATTGGGGGCCGAACGATATCCGTCCGCACGATGGCCATCCGACTTTTCGCTTTCTACTCATCAGCAAGTGGCTGTGAACGAACTGTTTGCACGGCTTTCGAAAGAAGGCACCTTCTCGATCAATGGCCCTCCGGGGACGGGGAAGACGACACTGCTGATGGACGTTATTGCAGAGATTATCGCCCGTCGTGCAGATTTGTTGGTGCGCTATGACGATCCCTGCACGGCCTTTCGCCGGGCCGCCGGGCATGGTCCCCACTTTGAGATCGATACAGCTCTGCACGATTTTTTGGTTGCGATCGCCAGTTCCAACAACGGCGCGGTTTCCAACCTGACGCTCGAGCTGCCGAAGCGATCCAAGATCGGATCGCGATACAAGGATGCGCTGAGTTCCTTCTCAAAACCGGGCGAGCAGGTCATGGCCAAGCATCAGGTAACGGCACATGCATGGGGCGCAATCTCAATCCCGTTGGGAAATAAGCAGAACCGAGATCGGTGTTCGAACTTAATCCTCGAGATGCTCGAGGACGAGAATCTCTTTGACCAGAGCGCACCCCTTTCATGGGATGCGGCCCGCAAAATATACAGCAATGCGAAAGCGAAGGTCGATGAGATCAAAGCGAAGCACTTGCGCCTGCACGAGATTGTAAAGGCGACTGACAGTCTCAAATCTGCGTCTGGCTTTGATCGCAACTTGGCAACAGTCTCTCCTTCAAGGAAACGCGCTGGTACAGCACTTGTCGTCTCACCAAGCCTTGACGAGCCAACACATCCGATGCTTGCCCTCGCCGCGGAGCAAATTCAGCAAGCCATGCACGAACTCGGTGATGTCATCTTGCCAGCGGACTTTCGAAACGCGACCCCGCTGGCCAAGGCTCAGATGCTGGTGGGAACGTCGACGTCGCTGGAAGAGGCTCGGGCAGATCTCTTCGTCGCAGCGATAAAGCTGCACCAATCTTTTATCTTTGCTGCATGGGATCGTATCAAGGTGAACCTGGCTGGCTGGGTAGATCTGAATTCGGGAAGTAGCGCAGATGCTGCCTCGAGTGCCAATCACCTGTGGAGTTCGTTCAGTCTTCTATTTCCGGTCGTTTCCTCCACCTTCTGTTCCTTTGCAAATTCCTTTCAAAGTCTAGATCGAGGCTCCATTCCCTGGTTAATTGTCGATGAGGCAGGGCAGGCGTCCAGCCACCATGCCATCGATGCATTGTCCCGTGCAAAGCGCGCGGTTGTCGTCGGGGATCCAAGCCAACTTGAGCCGATTTGCACGATTAGCAGCGCGGTAGACAATGCACTCGCATCAAAGTTCGAGGTCGCGCCTGCGTTTCGCTGTAAATCAACGTCGCTTCAAACACTCGCGGACCGGGTCAATCCATTCGGAGCGAACCGTCGAGGAAAATGGATTGGTGCTCCACTTCTCGTCCACCGAAGATGCGCGGAGCCGATGTTTTCGATCTCCAACAGCCTCGCTTACGATAAGTCGATGGTGCTGGCTGACAACAGCTTGCGCAGACCAGTTTCTTGGCCAAGCGCCTGGATCAACGTTGTAAGTAAGAGCGAAGCGCCGAATGACGTCTACATCCCTGAGGAAGGACAATTGGCAGGGTATGTCATATCGCGCCTTGTAGCCCACCTCGGCACATTGCCGGACCTCTTCGCCCTTACGCCCTTCAGAAAGGTTTCTGCTGGTCTTAAGCAATATCTGATGGACAACGCATCAGACATCTTTGGAAGCTTCGACACTCTAGTCGTGGAGAAATGGGTTGATCGCTCCGTAGGAACGGTTCACGCCTTTCAGGGAAGAGAAGCCGATACGGTTCTCTTCGTATTGGGTGGACAGCACCCAGCGAGCATCAACTGGACGCTCGAAAAACCGAATATCATCAATGTCGCCATGACGCGTGCTCGCCATCGGATTCTCGTTATCGGAAATCGAGGCAATTGGTTCCAGGACGAACTTCGGGACGCGTGGATGCTAGGAAATGATCGAGACTGGCTTATGGAGCAAGCCGACGTTAGAGCGATCCTTGGCGAATACCTGCTAAACGCCGTTCCTTCGCATCATCGGCTGGTGAACGACTTTGAGACCCCAACCAACGCACGTTGTTCCGTGGGCCACTTGCCCGCTGATCTCAGAAACGGGCAAAATAAGCACAACCGTACCAGAACGACAAAATCTGGCCTGTTAACGGCATGCCCCATCCGTTAGATACCGCTTGTTTAGTCCGTTGGAAGCCACGCCTGAGCCTCGGAGACGAGGCTCTCTTTTTCTGCGGCTTCAACGTGCATAGGCATCTGCGGGGGCGCCGAAGGCGGAGGTATCATGCGCAAGTTCGTTGCGGGAAAGCTTCATGGGATCCATGTCACTGCGGCAAATCTCAATTATCATGGATCGATCACGCTGGATCCTGATCACTGCGAAGAAGCAGGAATCTTCCCAATGGAGTTCGTGGAAATCTGGAACAAGAACTCCGGCGCCCGAATCTCCACTTATGTCATTCTTGGCGAACGCGGCTCCAGATGTTGCGTTCTTAACGGCGCCGCTGCCCGCACGTGCCAACCAGGTGACCAGATCATCGTGTGTAATTCAGTCTATCTCGACGAAAGCAAAGTTACGGCCCTCACGCCTAAGGTCCTCACTTTCGATGCCAGCAACAACGTTATCGACCGGCTAACTTACTGCGTTTCGTACGATGACGATAATCGATATCGCTTCAGCATTTTGGACGAAAACGCTCGGCACCTTTCGGTGCCCCTGCTGGTCTCTGGTGTGTCCTAGAGACCCTTTTGAGCATCGAAGCGAAACGGACACCTGTTGCAGGCAATCTTTTTGAATGGGGGACGATAAATGAACATGCGCCAGCGTGTTGGGCTTAAGTTTAAAGATGAGATTGCCTTTCTAAAAGGCTGGAAACGCGATCGAACTTCTGTTGGGGCGATTGCTCCAACGTCTGCAGTAACCGCCAGAAAGATGGCAAGTGTTGTGGATCCAAGTTCAGGTCGCCCTGTCCTTGAGCTCGGACCAGGAACGGGCGTTATCACCAAGGCAATCCTGGCACGCGGTGTTGCACCTCACAACGTCACCTCCATCGAATATTCGCCGGAGTTCTGTCGGCATCTCAGAGGTCTCTTTCCAAGTGTTGATGTCCGATGTGGCGACGCATTTGCACTCGACCTCACGCTGGGCGACAAGCGAGGCACGAAATTTGATTGTGTCATTTCCGCCATTCCGCTTCTGCACTTGCCCACGGCCCGACGGCTGACGCTGGCCCTTGATCTGCTGGAGCGCGTGCCCGTTGGGAGGCCTGTCGTGCAAATAACCTACGGTCCGCTGTCGCCGGTCGTAGCACTTCCTGCTGGCTACGAGGTCCGCCATCTGGCGTTTATGATACGCAACATACCCCCTGCGCAGCTTTGGATTTATAGGAAGATTCCATCCTGACCATTCTTGGGCGAGTTTGTCTTCAGAGCCTCACTCCATCAAAAGTCTAGTCGTTTGGCTTTTTGCTTGCGCAAACGGCAGTGTGCCTTGCTCCGTCCACAAGAGGCTTTTCATTGGAGCGGCAACTGGATAAACAAGGGTATCCGACAACCGGGAAACCAACTTGGCGAGAAGCTCGAAAAACGGAACGCCAAGCTGCCTCTTCAACGGTTCCCAGAAGCCTTTTGGATTGAGTTGAAATGAGAACACAGCAACGAAAGTTCGTTGTCGAAGTGAAGTCTTCGCGTCGCCGGCTTGCCGCCACTCCGAAGTCAATTTGGGAGAGCACCGATCTTAAGGCCCTCATTCGGGCCGCCGAGGCCGAGGCGGAACCTCCGCTTGGCTCTGAGAACGAGGTTCCACAATCTGGCGACCATCCGGGCGTTGTTCAGGACAAGCCCGTAGCCCTCGATGCTGTTGAGGTTGCCTACGCCGCAGAGCAAATCCCACCTGGCAGCCCGGTCGCCCAGAGCGAAGCGGTGGCTGAAACACAATTGAGCGTGGAGCGTGAGGTTGTCACCAACTCGAGCGCATCCCTCGAAAGCAGCAAAACCCCTCGTCGGATTGCGCGACTTCCCAAACGTCAGCAACAGAAACGACTTCCCCGCGCAGGAGAGGCAGGTATTTCCGGTGAGACCCCGGCACATGTCGTCGACGGCCTGGCTGCTGATGACTTGGTAATGCTGGACCGGGAAAATCGACGTCTCAAGGCTCTACTCAGAGAGAAGATCATCGAGGAGAACAAACTGCTCCGGATGATGCTCAGCCGATTTTAGTCGCCAGCAATAGCGATCGTCTGTCGTTACGGGGTCTGATCAGTGCGGCGCACGCAACCTGCGTGGATAGGCACCGTCTGCGCGTCCAGATTTTTCTGCCGATAAGTGCAATCAAACCCCTCCTTCGCGCAGTCATTTGACTGTGCTAATAACGTGCGTATTGCATGATTTCAGAAATCAATAAGTTTTAAACAAAAGTAAGTGCATATTGACCGCGCGATTGCACGTTCGATAACATTTTCGATCTTAAGGAGTTCAACATGGCTGACGAAATCAACACCACAGCTTCGACCGAAGTCGCTGCTGCGAGCGCACCAAAGGAAAAGAAAACCCGCGGGCCTCGCAAGGCCAAGACAGTCACTGAAGCGGCCCCGGCAACTTCAGTGAGTGCACCGGTGAAGAAGACCCGCGGTCCTAGAAAGGCCAAAGAAGTAGCAGCTCCAGCAGCAGCCGTAGCAGAAAAGAAAGCTGCCGCAGGCAAAGTCGCTGCCAAGGCTCAACCCGCCAAGCGTGGGCCGCGGAAAGTTGAACTGAAGGCATCAGCGACAGACGGCTTCGCTGACCTTCTGAAGCTTGAGGAAGAAAACCAGAAGCTTCGCAAGGCGCTGTCCGACAAACTACGCGCCGAAAACGCTGATCTTCGCAAGAAGCTCGGAGTGGCGTGAAGAGTAAACGATCGCCGGGCTTCGAGAAATCGGGGAATTCCACAGGCGATCAGACTTGTGACCGGGCAAGCATTGCAAGCCCGGTCACCGACCCGGTATAATTTCGTAGAACACCGAGTCGGGAGGCTGATCGATGAGATCACCGTGGAAGGTCATTGCCGGATTCGTATCTCGACGTGATCCGGAAATGTATGACGAGGCCGCGCACGAAAAGTCTGTGGCACAGGATTTGCAGGCAGAAGAACCCGACGTCCAAGTCGCGGAACATTCTCGTATTGTTTCGTTCCAAAGTCCGGGTTCCACTCAACGTGCCGAAGACCGTCCGGCAGAACCGCTGAACGCTCAGACCGATGATGGTGGGCAGCGCGCCGAGCTCGATACAGTTCGTCCTGTCGGCGAAATTTATCCCAACCCTTCTTTGGCGGATGACATCGAGCCGGTGTTGGCAACGACAATTAGGCTGGTGACGAAAGACAGGTTGAGCATACGACAATCGTTGCCAGGTTCCGACATGCCGGACGCGGAGGCTCATGATATTTCCTTCGAAGCTCAAAGCGAACTCGGTGCAGCAAAGACCGAACCCGACGTTCAACTGCAAAAAGCTGCAGAGGCACGCCAAAACGGGGTTGTTGTAACGAAGCCTGAGCAAACGCATAAGCGGCGAACGAGGAAAAGCATTGACGTCGCTGAACGCGCAATCCCCACATCTATAGTTCGCAATGCTCCACCAAAAAAGGTCGATGGGCCAGAGGTCAAATTGGTTGGAAACGCTGCCAACACCGATGCGCTGGAACTGGACGGCGAGATCACCGAGCTTAGGTATCTGTTGGCTCAGAAATTGCTGTTACAGAATGAGCAGCTAAAGCAACTACTTGCGCGTTACGATGGGTCTGAGCAGTAAGGCAATCAAATCCGGTGGGTTCGTTTTGGTTACAGGATCGGGGCAAATCGACATTGCTTGTTGCCGAGCGAGTGTTGCTTCACGGCGCTCGGGACATTGAAGCCTGTTGCCGTGAGATGGCGATGATCCAATCCCGAAACTCCGCACCGTAGGGCTTCTGTAGAGCCGAACGATCCCATGCCAGGAAATAGCTCTCACGCAGGGGCATTCTGATATCGACCGGAATAACCAAGGTCTGTGCTTCCAGTTCGTCTGCGATCATCGACATTTGTGCGAGCACGATGCCGCGTTTATTCACGGCGGCATCGATCGCGCTGCTTGACAGGGTGAAGGAAAGTCCGGGCACGGTACCCTTCAACTCCGTCCCGATCATCGTCGCAAATTCGGCCCAACTCGGATAGGGCGAGAAATGGCGTTCCCACTCGACATGCAACAATGGGTAATCGAAAAGCCCTGCTGCTGTTACGCTACGACCCTTCAGTAACGCGGGCGAGCAGGCAGGCACGACCCAGTCGCGAAACAACTCAGTGTAGTGGTCGTGCTGGAGCACATCCGATCCGTAGCTGACACGGAAATCGACCTCATCAAATCCCATGCGCGGTTCCCTGTCGCGGCCGGTTACGCGGACATGGGCGTCCGGATACAGCGCTTGCCAGTCGAATATTCGCCGCCCGATCCATTTATTGACGACCGACGACAGTGCGCTCAGAACCAGCGCATTCTCGTTCAGGGCCCGCTCAAGAACCTTTTGGGCTAATGCAAATTGCTCAAATCCCTTGGATATTTCGGCATGATAGAGACGTCCCCATTGGTTCAGTTCCACCGTGCGACCGCTTCGCTCCAGGAGTGTCACCCCAAGAAAACTCTCGATCTTTCGTATCTGTTGGCTGATGGCGCCTGGAGAGACGTTGAGCTCAGTTGCCGCTGCCATGACGCTGCCGCAACGGCCAACCGCTTCGAAAGCCTGTAGGCCCCTGAGTGGAATCCCCCTGACGAACTGTTCGCCGCTCAAGACAATGCCTCATGCGGGTGTTGGCGCGAAGAGGCCTTTTCGGCCGGGTGAAAGATACCTGCGAACTGAAAACGATCACCCGGATGGGTGATTTCCACATAGGTGACGATACGCTCGTTCTGCCATGTTTGTCTGATGAGGTTCAAGCAGGGCTCGCCGCGTTCGATGCGAAGGATGCGTGCTGTGGCCGCGTCCGCAGAAACCGCACGGATCACATGCTTTGCCTTGGACCACGGCACCTGTGACAGAAGCCACTTTGCGGGAGGTGCATCTAGAAATGGTTCGCTTCGGGCCAGTGGTACCGCGTCCAGAAAGATGATCCTGCGTTCTATGGCCGTTGGCTTGTTGTCGACGATATGAAGGCACTGGACCCGCAACACCTCGGCACCTGCCGACCAACGCAGTTGTACGGCCTCCGTCTGGCTCAAAGCGTCGACCTTGTGGGCCAATATCTCGTGGCGATGCTCGTGACCGGCCGACACTGCCTCTGTGCCGATGTCCTGTATGTCCATGACCGTTCGTTCTATCTGAGGGGACGCGACGAACGAGCCGGTCTTTCGCTTGCGCACCACAAGCCCTCGCTCGACGAGGGTTGCAAGTGCTTTGCTAACTGTCATGCGCGAACAGCTGTAGTCCTTAACCAGATCGTGCTCTTTCGGGATGCGGTCTCCCGGTCGCCAGTCACCGTTCAGGATCCTTGCCTCGATATCCTTGAAAATCCTGAGATAAATCGGCTCCAATTTGCGACCTCTGGAAGGCTATGCCTCGTTTGCCGAGCGGACCACAATCGTCTGTTGTGCGTCTGGTCATGCAGTGGTCCGGCACAAAATTTGCGTCCATCGACTTTGATCGTTGACACCTTAGGCCATGCTATATCTATTTGTATAGTCAAAAGCGGATCAAAGAAATCCGCGGCACGGGACTAAATCGGGAACGCGACTCCCTTGCGGGAGCGAAAACTGGAGAGAGAAGATAATCATGATCGCACGTTCTTTGCTTAAGGGCCTGGTTGGCGCCGCCTTCCTGGTCGGCGCGACGCTCTCGGCGCAGGCGGCCGACACGCTCGCCGCCGTCAAAGCCGCCGGTACACTCAAGGTAGGCACCGAAACCGCTTTCGCCCCTTTCGACTTCATCGACGCTGGCGAGCATGCCGGCCTGAACGTTGACCTCTTCGCGGAAATCGGCAAGGAACTTGGTGTCAAGATCGAGTGGGTGGCTCTTCCCTGGGATGGCGTTTTCCCGGCGCTGGAAGCCGGTAAATTCGACGTTGTTGCCGGTCCGGCGACGATCACCAAGAAGCGCATGGAGCGCTATCGCTTCACGCCTCCGATCGCTGAGGCAACAATTGCCGTCCTGAAGAAGGCTGGTGATACGGCGATCAGCAAGCCGGAGGATATCGCCGGCAAAACGGTTGGCGTCGGCAAGGCTACGTCGCAGCTTGACCAGCTGAAGGAGTTTTCCGCAACGCTGCCCTCGAAGGTGGAAATCCGTGAGTATCCAGCCTTCACCGAATCCTACGCCGATCTTGCTGCTGGTCGCATCGAAGCTGTTGCCAATTCGCTGCCAAACATTGCCTTTGTTGCCAAGCAACGCGAAGGCACCTTCGAAGTCGTTCTGCCACCCTTCGGCAAGAAGTCTTACTTCGGCTTTATCGGACTGAAGGACGCAGATCATGCCCCGTTGATGGATGCGATCGACGCTGCGCTGCTGAAGATCAAGGCTGATGGCCGTATGGCCGAGCTACAGAAGAAGTGGTTCGGCGCGACATTCGATACGCCAGACGCGGTCAAGGATCCGGCATTCTGATTGCCGAATGACCGATCGACTGCGCCTTGAATACGGCGCAGTCGAATTTGCTCGAGCCTTTATGACAGCCAGGCGGACAAAAGCCGGATATGTCCATCAAACTCTTCGAATTGCTTCTCTACGCATCGATCTACACGGTGACGATCAGTGTCGTCTCCATTCTGATCGGCTTTGCAATCGCGATCCTCCTTTCCAGCATGCTTTTGTCAAAGAAGCGGCTCTTTATCGCGCCTGCACAGATTTTCATCAGTTTCTTTCGTGGCGTGCCACTGCTTGTGCAATTGCTTCTGATCTACAACATGCTGCCGGCCATTGGTCTGAATGTGCCGAGCATTGTCGCTGCAATCGTCGGGTTGTCGCTTTGCACGGCTGCCTACCAGGCTGAGAACATGCGCGGTGGGTTTGCTAGCGTTCCGGTCGGTCTCATCGAGTCGGCCGAGATGGTCGGGCTGACAGCGGGCCAAATCTTTCGCCGCATCAAGGCGCCGATCGCGCTACGCCTGACGTTTCCGGCCCTTGTCAACGAAGCCATACTCATCCTCAAGGCTTCGTCGCTGGTCTCGGTCGTCGGCGTCATCGAGTTGACACGCATGGCGCAGGACCTTGCCGGAAGCACATTCTTGCCATTGCAGATCTTTGCGGCCGCTGGCCTCATCTACCTTGCCATAAACTGGATCGTGGCGTTTGCCGGCGGTCTGATCGAACGCTCCTTGCCTGGAGTGCCGCGATGACTTTCGACATCAATGTCATTCTCGACCAATTGCCGGCGATCGCAAGTGGCGCTGGCGTGACGATCATGATTTGGATCGTGGGGACAATCGCGGCAGCCTTTATTGGCTTCTTCGTCGCCGTCGGAAGGCGGTTCGGCGGCGTTCTGCTGGACAGGATACTCGGCTTGCTTGTCGCCGTTCTGCGCGGCACCCCGTTCCTGATCCAAATCTTCCTGGTCTACTATGGCGGTCCGTTCATCGGCTTGTCACTTGATCCCGTACCTGCGGGCCTGATCGGCATTTCAATCTACGGTGCGGCATATTACAGTGAGATCTTCCGCTCCGGTTTCCTGGCAGTTCCCAAGGGCCACATCGAGGCTGGTGAGTGTGTTGGTCTCAGCCAGGGCCAGATCATCCGGCGCATTCTGCTGCCCGAAATGACCATGCTGGTGCTGCCGCCCTCGCTCAACATGGCCGTTTTGCTGATGAAGGAAACCGCCGTCCTCTCGATTATCACCGTACCGGAACTGACAGCGACATTGAGCGCAATTGGCGCGCAGCAGTATGCCTTCGTCGAGGCACTTACGGTGTTGGCAGTGTTTTATTGGGTTCTTGTCGAGATCACCGGCCGTCTTGGCCGAATTGTAGAAACGAAACTCACCAGATTCAGGTTTTTCAACGCATGAGCCTTCCCGCGATCTCAGTCAAGAATCTCGTCAAGACCTTTGGGGAAACTACCGTGCTCCAGAACATCGATCTGGAGATCCCTCAAGGGCAGGTTTCCTGCCTCATCGGTCCCTCTGGCTCGGGCAAGAGCACGCTGCTGCGCTGCATGGCTTTCCTGGAAGAGGCGACATCCGGGACGATTTCCGTCAATGGCGAAGTCCTTGGCTTTTCTGAGAATGCGCACGGCGTGCGCGAGCGCATCCCGGCTGCGGCGAACCGTGCGATCCGTGCGCAGATTGGCATGGTGTTTCAGCAGTTCAATCTCTGGCCGCACATGACGGCGCTCGGCAACGTTAGCGAAGCCTTGAAGACGGTTCACAAGATGAGCCGCAAGAACGCCGAGGAGCGGGCCATGGCCCAGCTCGTCAAGGTCGGCCTGGAGGCGAGGGCGGGGCACTACCCATCTCAGCTCTCGGGGGGGCAGCAACAGCGCGTCGCAATTGCTCGAGCGCTTGCTCTGAAGCCGAAGATCATGCTCTTCGACGAGCCGACCTCTTCACTCGATCCGGAGCTGACGGGCGAAGTGCTCAACGTCATGCGCGATCTCGCAAAGGAAGGCATGACGATGGTGGTCGTCTCTCACGAGATCGGGTTTGCCGCTACCGTTGGCCAACAGATCGCTTTCCTTGACCACGGGAAGATTCTCTTTACCGGCGCTCCGCAAGAGGTCTTCAAGAAGCCGCGGCACCCCCGTCTGGAACAGTTTCTCGACACTTATCTCGATCGCGGCGCGTCGATGTTGCTCTAACCGGGTACTTGTTGCCCTGTCTGATCTCAATTGAGCTGGCGAAGCTGCTTCGTCGGCACCTTAGGTCTGGGTAGCGTGAGGCTATCTCTAAAACTGCGCATCTGCTCAATCGTGGAAGCAGGTGTCATGCAACGGTTATCTGGCCTTACTATACCTCGCCATCAATGTGCTGACACCTGATACGCGCTTGCTGGATCATGCCTGCGCGGCCCATCCCGTGACAGGCTTCCCAGAGGCTTTATCAGGCCGTCAACCAAGAACACAATCCATCCAGGCTCCTTCAAAGCCGGGAAGCCTTGGCTATTCGGTGCGGCAGCCCGCCGCCCGTATCCTGACAACCGCCCTCCTAAACAAGGAAACGCCATGACCAACATCATCTCCACTGGTTTCAACTCGGGCTCGACAGACGGGGAACTCGACAGCCTCGAGGCTGATTTGCGCCGTCTTGCTGGACTTGGAGTCGAGACCGTCGAACTTGGCTTGACCAGCATCGACCTTGTTTCAGGTGGCAGGGTCATCAAGGAGCGCCTCGAGCGCCTCGTGGCACTCACTCGACAGTTCCCTTTCCGCTATACGGTCCATGGACTTGTTTCTTCCAATTTCATGGACCCTGCAACCGCCCGCTACCAGATTGACGCTGCCAAGGCGCTCGTCGAGGTTTGCGACAGGGTTGGCGCGAGAGTGATCGTTCAGCACGGCGGCCACCTGCGTGCAGACCAACTCTTCGAACGGGCCGAGGCAGATCGACGCGAGCGCGATGCCCTTTTCGAACTGGCAGAGTTTTCCGGGCGCTACGACGTGCGCATCGCATTTGAGAACATCTTCACCACCGAGCCTGGACAATACCGCCAGACGCCGGCCGAGGTTGCCGAAACTGTCAAGGCAGTCGGTCACCCAAACCTTGTGGCTCTGATCGATTTCAGCCACGCCTACATCGAAGCGACGTATCGCGGCTTGAGCTTCCGTGATCAGATCCGCGCCATGGCACCGGTCGCCGGACACCTTCACGTCCATGATTCTTTCGGCCGACCGCAGGCCTTCTACAAGCCATACCATTTGCAGGAATCCACTGCGCTTGGCATCGGCGATCTGCATATGCCGCTCGGTTGGGGCGATATCGATTGGGAAGATATCTTTAGTGAACTTGAGTTTCTCCCTGGCACCGTCTTGATGATGGAAATCGGCGCGCGCTACCGCAATGAGCAGAGTGCCTCACTTGATCGCGCCAGGCGCCTCATCGCGTTGAACAGCAACCGTGTCGCCGTAGCTGCGGAATAAGCACGCAAACAGACATGTGCAAGCCGGCTGTGAGGACGGCTTGCACGCACTGTCGGGCATCGCCTTGCAACGGTCGAGGCAATGTCAGGCAAATAAAATCCGTGTCCATGTCACACTGACAGGACCTCGCTCGTCATGGTGTCGGAACCAACAGAAGGAACCTGGAACCATGACTGCCAAGCTCGATCTCTTTTCTGCCGCTCCCTCGCTCATGAAGACCTGGATGAATACGTCGATTGCCGTCGCGTCCAGCCTGGAGCCAACCCTCATCGAACTCGTCAAAATCCGCGCATCCCAGATCAACGCCTGCGCCAATTGCATCAACATGCATACTGCGGAAGCGCGCGCCAAGGGCGAGACTGAGCAGCGCATTTATTTGTTGTCGGCCTGGCAGGAGGCTCCGTGCTATTCCGATCGCGAACGCGCCGCGTTAGGATGGACTGACGCGCTTACTCGATTGTCGGAAAGCCACACTCATGAGAAAGCTTACGATGCCCTAAAGGCGCAGTTCACGGAGGAGGAGCAGGTGAAGCTTACGCTCATGATCAACGTCATCAACGGGTGGAACCGCCTTGCCGTTGGCTTCGGTCTGTGGATCGATCCCGCTGCGGCAAAAGCTGCTCAGGCCGCCGCCTAATGGTAAGCCAGGTGTCCGATGACGCAGCGGAAAGCTTTCATCCGTTGCGTCCCAAGCTCATGCGAGTGGCCTATCGTATGCTGGGCTCGGTCGCCGACGCGGAGGACATCGTGCAGGAGGCCTTCATCCGCTGGATGGGGGCCGACCGCGGTTCGGTGTTGGAACCCGAGGCATTCCTGCGCCGCACAGTTACGCGCCTTTGTCTCGACCAGCTTAAATCGGCACGGCGTCAGCGCGAGACCTATGTAGGCCCCTGGCTCCCCGAACCTGTTGTCGAAGAGGAGCAGGAAGAGGATGTTACCCTGCCGCTGATGCTTGCGCTCGAACGGCTCTCCCCGCTCGAACGTGCTGCTTTCCTGCTTCACGACGTCTTTGGATTAGGCTTTGAAGAGATTGCGGCGACAATCCAGCGTGATCCTGCTGCTTGCCGCAAACTCGCAACTCGTGCCCGGGAACACGTTCGCGAGGCGAGACCGCGCTTTCAGATTGAAAGCGCGCAGGGCCTCGAACTTGCCAAGGCCTTTTTTGCTGCTTCGCGGAGCGGCGACATGAAGGCGCTTGGTGCAATGCTGGCGGCCGATGTCAGTGTTCATGCAGACGGCGGCGGCAAGCGTTCGGCGGCGATCGAACCGATTATTGGATCTTCTGCTGTGCTTAGGCTTCACGAACATCTGGCTGTTCTTTTCCGGAAGAATGGTTCAAGCCTCGCGCATGTAGGCTTCGTCAACGGACTGCCGGGATTTGTCACGCGCGAGGCGGATGGCGAACTGCAGACGACCGCCCTTGAGATCGCCGACGGCAAGATCATTGCAATCTATGTCGTACGCAATCCCGACAAGCTCAAGCATCTGCACTAGCTGGTTGCCTCGCTTCATGACGATCGCTGGCCAGCTCCTCGTCGGCGGAAGTTGCACAGCTGTGCAATATTTGTCTCGAGGTTGCCGGCCTGTCATGACACTGTTACGCGCCGGGGATAGCACAGCCTTCTACACGCGAGCCAACGGAGAAGGCTATGAACAGACGCGACTTCCTTGTCACCTCAACCGCTGCGGCGGCCGGCATGCTGATGCTGCCCCGTCTGGCTTCTGCCGCGACAACGACCATCGATCTCTATAGCGGATCCGACGCGAACATCATCGACTTCTGGACCAATGTCGTGCGTCCCGCTTTCGAAAAGGCGCACCCGGATCTGGCCGTGAAGATTATCGATGGTGGTGACAACACTGGATTGCGCGCGATTGCAGACCGCGCCTTCGCCGCGCTCAAGACCAAGACGGATCCCCAGGCCGACATCTTCGAACACTTCGACCCCCGCCTTCCTCCGTCGGGTTCAGAAGCTGGCCTTTGGGTGGAATTCTCGGCGCAGAACGTCGACGGTTTTGACCACGTCAACCCCTTGGCTGTCGACAGCAAGTACTCGCTTCCCTATCGCGGATCGCAGGTGCTGTTGGCCTATGACCGGACCAAGCTCGATCCGAAAGACGCCCCGAAGAGCTGGGAACAGCTGACGGCGTGGATCAAGGCCAATCCGGGCCAGTTCATTTACAATCGGCCTGATAAGGGCGGCTCGGGCGGAAACTTTGTCCGTCGTGCCATTCATGAAGCCAACGGGCGTGACCCGAAGAAGTTTACGATAGACAATTTCACCGCTGACTATGCCAATCAAGCGCTGACGCCAGCCTGGGCGCTGCTTAACGACCTGGCGCCGTCGCTTTATGAGAAGGGCGCCTATACCGCGGGAAATACCCAGTCGATTCAGCTTCTAGCGCAAGGCGTAGTAACAATGACGCCCGTCTGGTCGGACCAGGTGCTGCAGGCAATCGCGCAGGGCGTGCTGCCGGAGACCACGGGGCTCGTGCAGTTGGCAGATCTGGCGCTTTGCGGTGGCTTTTCCCGCATGACCGTGTTTTCCAACGGCGCCAACAAGGACGCTGCAATGAAGCTTGCCGCCTTCCTTCTGACCAGGGAGATGCAGGAAGCGATCATCACCGAAATTGGTGGCTTCCCCGGCGTTTCCTGGGAGAACATCTCGGATGAACTGCGCCACAAGTACGCAGACGTCATTCCTGCGACGATCCCCACATTCCCTGGCGGTGATTGGGAAACCACCATCAACGACGGATGGTATCGCAACGTTGCCCCGGGCATCAGCCGCAGCTGATGCGCAGGCCCATGACACGTCCTCTGCCGGCACGACGTTCCGTGTCGGCAAGCAGGGCAGGTTGGGTGGGACTTCCATTGGTTGCACTGCCTGTGCTGCTCCTTGCGTGGTTGATCATCTATCCAATCCTGTCGGCCGTCACGAGCACGCTGCTTGTCGCTCGCCCAGACGGCTCGTCCACGCTATCTCTCGCCTCCTACCACTTCTTCTTCAGCGACCCGTATAGCCGTGCCAATCTTTGGATCACCCTCTGGACGACATGTGTTTGCGGGATGCTGCTTCTGGTGACCGGACTACCGATTGCGCTCTACCTGCGCTTTGCACGTGGGCGGCTCTCCGCCTATGTGCAAGGACTTGCCATTTTCCCGATGTTTGTTCCGTCGATCATCCTGTCCTATGCGCTCATCCGCACGATCGGTCCAAACGGCGCCGTTGACGTGCTGCTCAATGCGGCCGGGCTGCCGAAGTTACCGTCCCCGTACCTTACGCCATGGGGGCCTGTCATAGGCCTGGTCTGGGACAACCTGCCCCTCACGGTCCTGATGCTGACGGCTGGCCTGGGCAGCATCCCGAAAAGCTCGATCGAGGCAGCGCGGGATGTCGGTGCTTCGCCACTGCGCGTGTTTCGATCAATCATTCTCCCTCGCATGGGAAATTCGCTTCTCGTTACGATGTCCTTCGCAATCCTCGGAATATTTTCTTCCTTCACGCTGCCCTATCTGCTCGGGCCGGCCTCGCCTGAGATGATGGGCCCGTTCATGCAGCGAACATTTTCCGACATGAATGACCCCGTCAACGCCCTGACGCAGGCTGTTGTCACATTCGGCTTCTGTCTCGTCTTCGGGATCTTCTACGTGCGATCGATCGCCCGCAACAGGGGAGGCTCCTGATGAGGCTGAGGAAGCTCGCAGTTCAAGAGGCCGATTGGATAGGCGTCGTTCTGGCAGTGCTGCTGACCTTTTTCATCGCACTGCCGCTTATTGTCGTTGGGACCTGGGCCTTCAGTGAGATCTGGCGCTATCCTGCTGTGATTCCGCAGCAATTCGGTGTGCGCTACTGGTCGCTGACGCTGTCGAGAACAGACGTCTGGGAAGCACTTTTCCTCAGTCTTCGCCTGACGACGACGGTAACCATCCTCTCCGCCATAATCTGTCTACCGGCGGCCTATGCTTTCGCACGGATGACATTTCCGGGCCGAAATGTGCTTTTTCTGTCGTTCCTCGCCTCGCACGCATTTCCGAAGTTCGGGTTGCTGGTGGCAATTGCGGGGATCTTTCTGCAGATCGGGTTGATCAGCTCCTTTTGGGGCGTGGTGCTCATTCAGCTGGTCGGAACGCTGATGCTGATGATCTGGATTCCAGTCTCCGCATTCCAGAACGTCGATCGCCGAATGGAAGAGGCAGCGCGCGATGCCGGGGCGACACCTTTGCGTGTCTTCTGGTCGATTACCCTGCCGCAGGCGGCGCCAACGATTGTTGCCGCAGTACTCCTCACCTTCGTGGGCACGTTCTACGAAACTGAAGGGGCATGGCTGATCGGTGCGCCGGAGATCCGCACGATGCCTGTGCTGATGGTCACCTTCATCAACAACCAGATCGTCGTTCAGTACGGGGCCGTGCTGTCCGTGATGCTGTGGGTACCCTCCTTCGTCGCCCTGATGTTCGCCCGAAGGGTGATCGGTACTGGAACTTTTGCGAGGGGATTGGGCGCATGATGTTCGTTGCGGCGGATGACGCCAGGAAGGGCTTCAGATGGCACGCTTGACCATCAATGGAATATCCAAGAGTTTCGGCGCCACGTTTGCGGTCCGCGAAATTTCCCTCGATGTGGAGGACGGAGAACTGGTCTGCCTGCTTGGTCCTTCAGGTTCAGGCAAGTCGACGTTGCTGCGCATGATTGGAGGCTTCGAAGCGCCGACCGCGGGCAACATTCTGATCGATGCAAGAGATGTTACCTCACTGCCCCCCGAAAAACGTCCCACGGGCATGGTGTTCCAGAGCCATGCCCTTTGGACCCATATGGATGTCTTCAACAATATCGCATTCGGTCTCAAGCTCCGCCGTCTCCCAAAAAGGGAGATCAGGGAGCGCGTCGAGCAAGCACTGGCGCTCGTTGGCCTCGCGGACTACGGCCAGCGCATGACATCGCAGCTTTCCGGCGGACAGCAGCAGCGAGTGGCGCTTGCCCGTTCGCTCGTTCTCGAACCAAAGATCCTGCTCCTCGACGAGCCATTCGCCAGTCTCGATCAGCACCTGCGGGAGCGGTTGCGTGAGGAGGTGCGTGACATTCAACAGCGACTTGGCATCACGACGCTCTTCGTGACCCACGGACAGGATGAAGCGCTCGCGCTCGCTGACAGGATCGTCGTGATGCGCGATGGCGGCATGGAGCAGATCGCTTCGCCCGATCGCATCTATCGCGAGCCTGAGACAGAGTTCGTTGCCGGGTTTATCGGTTCCATGAATTTCGTTCGTACGACTATCAGGGATGGTTTCAGTCAGCATCAAGCCTTTGCGCTCCCTGTCCCCGTTTGCGACGGCGAGGTCGTCCTGGCTGTCCGACCCGAAGCTCTGTCGCTTGTCGCGGCAAAGGGCACGGGGACCGGCATTGTCCATCGGAGCATCGACTTTGGTACCCACAAGATTGTTGACGTGGATCTTACTGATGGAACGAGGGTGAAGGTCATGGCACCCAGTAATAGTGGCTGGACAAAAGGGGCCGCGGTAGAGCCGGTGGCCGCCGCCTTCCGGGCATTCAGGGACAACCGGCTTGTTTACGAGACCTCGGCCGTGTCAGCTACACATAACGATCGGATGTTCGGACATGCTTGAGGGCCGCGGAATTGCAATTGAGCAAGCCGGGCATCGGACCTGGCTAAAATGGCACCGAGGACACCGATTTGCCGGTGACATATCCTTCACAGGCGAACGCATTGTTGAGGGGTTGGAACTCGGCGCTAGCGTGGAGATCGATCTTGTGCGCTTCGCCGGTGATGGTTTTGTTGTCCTGCATGACGAGACATTGAATGCTGCGACAACCGGTTCCGGCCCGGTTCGCGAGGCGTCGGAGGTGTATTTGCGTGACCTCCATCTTCGCGATCCTTTCGGCGCGC
Organism: Rhizobium cauense; assembly: GCF_019511525.1. Classification (GTDB taxonomy): domain Bacteria; phylum Pseudomonadota; class Alphaproteobacteria; order Rhizobiales; family Rhizobiaceae; genus Rhizobium; species Rhizobium cauense. The sequence goes on from NZ_JAEUAT010000004.1 coordinate 428,510, forward strand.
CGAGCAGACACAGGGTTATGCTCCTCGATGATCTGGGGCGGCTGCTCGCTCAAGTCAGCAGATCGAGGAAAGCTGGACTGCAACTGGACCTCAAGGAAACATCGTACGCCATTCGCGACAGGGACGTAGCCGCATTCGCGGCTGCCATTTCCCAGGTTGCCGATAAGGTTATCCTATCAGGCGGTGACTCGGTCGCCGTTGCGCGGCTCTCTGAGGCTCTGCCTGACATGGCAATCGGTTACGATCCTTGTCACGACGGCGCCATTGAACGGCTCATGGAAACACACGATTTCACTGGTTTTGTCGCAGGCGCTGTGCGCGCCGTTGCGCGTGCTCAGATGATCTATCTCGATCGTCGATTGGTGCTTTATGCCGACCAGGCAGAATATGATCTGATTGGTGCTTTTCATGAGGCGGGACGCCTTGTCGACGCTTACACCATCAAATCCTCTGTGCCATCCGTCCTACCCACGGTCCGGCGCTTGCTGGAGTTGAAAGCCGATCAGATCACGACCGATGATCCGGTAGGCCTGGAAAGACTTTTAATGGAAGATCAGACCTGAAAGCCCTCTACAAGCCAGGAGTGGAGAAACGCGGTCGCGGCCAGTATGTCTCCGGTTTCGGTGACAGGTCCGCCATTGAACGCTGAAACAATGCCACCTGCCTCGCGCACCAGCAAGGCGGATGCGCCGTAGTCGTGCAGAGACAATCCATCCTCAAAGAAGCCGTCCAGCCGTCCACAAGCGACATAGGCGATCGACAGCGCAGCCGAACCCAGGCGCCGCACGCCTGCGGTGGTTGCCATCAAACGCTTGAGCGCAGCGAAGTAAACCTCCTCCTGCACGGCCTTGAGTTGACCCGGGATCGGCAGGCCTGCGCCAACAAGGGCATTTTCCACGCTCCCTGAGCTGACGCAACGGACCTGTTCGCCGTTCAGATACGCACCGCCCCCAGACTCGGCGCTGAAGAGTTCGTCCAGCATAGCATCATAGACGACGCCCGCTACGACCTGGCCATCTTCGACGATCGAGATTGTCATGCCAAAATGGGGAATTCCCCAGGCAAAATTCGTTGTCCCGTCGATGGGGTCTATGTAGATGATCGGGGCGCCATTCTCGGCAGTGCGATTGCCGACAGCTTCCTCACCCTTGATCGCGTAAGACGGAAAAGACCTGCTTACTGCGTCGACGATGATCTGCTCAACGGCAATGTCCATCTCTGTCTGATAATCTCTCGGTGCCTTGGCGATCAACTCGCTATCAAGGCGGCGGCGCAGCGAACTACGTGCTTTGGCACCGCCGAGGAGGATGGCGTCAGCCAATAGGGCGAGACGGGGCGAAGCGTTGGGTGAAATTCGGGGGGACACTGGGAAGGAATCTGAAATGTACATCGTTGCGCGGTGATGACAGAGCTGCGTGACGCTTTGATGACTGATGCGTCCAAAAAAATCGCTAGAGCTTGCTAAGTTACTGTACGATCACGCGTGTTCCGGGCTGGACCATCTCGTAAAGTTCCTCGACATCTTCTCGATACATGCGAAAGCAACCACTCGATGCGTTGGTGCCGATGGAGGATGGATCATTTGTGCCATGGATACGCAGCAGACCGTCGGCAAGGTAGATGGCGCGTGTGCCGAGTGGATTTGCAGGCCCCGGTTCGACCACTGCGGGCAGCTTCGGGTTCTTTCTCCGCATGCTGGCCGTTGGCCGCCACTCCGGGTGTCTACGCTTGGAAGTGACATGAGTTGTACCAAACCATTGCTTTCCCTCGCGGCCGACAGCAATCGGGTAGGCAAGTTGCTCGCCTCGAGGCGTCGTATAGACAAGGGTGTGTTCGCGGGTGGCGATGACGATTGTTCCTCTGCCACTCCTCGTTCTTTGTTGACGCTGCGGCGCTGGCTCGCCGTAAAAATAGTCAGGGGGCGGACCATATGGTCCATACGGATCGTTATAGTAGCCTTCGCTGCCGCGGTAGTCGTAGTCGTCATATGGCCCCCAGATCTGGGCCTGCGCCTGGAAGGCAATGAGAAAAAAAGCTGTCGCAAATAGAACCAGGAACTTCATTTCCGCTATCCGCTTGTTTTGCAAGCAGATAGCCGTGAAATCTATGGCGGCATTGTGGCGGACAATTGCACCAGCCGTGTAGCACGACCCCAGTGTTGGGCACTGCGTCACGCGCTGTGGGAAAGTAGATTTGTCGTCTTCACAAGTCGATGCCGGATGCGCGCGGGTGCCATACGCAGAATATCGGATCAGTTCTATGCTTTGTTCCGGTGTTTGCTAATAAAGATTTTGCCGATGCAACGCGCTACTTCGCATTGCCCTTCCAGAGCCTGGCTTGCTGCGCGGCTTTTGAGTTTCATTCCTCGCCAACCGGCTGGCTGGCGCAGATCATCCGGCGTGAGATCATGCTCCTCTAGTCCCAGATCAATCTTGCGCCCGTGATTGAAGCTCAAATCGAACCGCGTGCGCAACCATCACTTTATAGTAGTTAAAAAATGCTCGCGCAGGTCATAATCGATGACCGGGTGACGACAACGCCGGACTGCAAAGGGGACAGTGTCTTAACGTCGCAACTTGGCGGTAACTTCGGGTTTAACAGCTGGTTTGGTGAGTTAGCTTTCGGTGGAACAACAACCGCTCTTTATGGTCGTCATGCGCCCCTTTTTGGCTCAGTCTAGGCAAACCCACGACCCTCCCGGATGACCGGTATCAAGCGACGGCCGCGTCTGGGCGATGATCCAAAGGAGCCCATTTGTCTGAAACCAGATCCGTTTCACCGTTGCGGCCGCAGAGTGGCCTGCTTTCGTACTTGCGCGCAGGAGCCATCGGAATTGGTGTGACGAGTTGTCTCGTCAACATCCTGGCGCTCACTGGTTCGTTCTTCATGCTACAGGTCTATGACCGTGTCATTCCAAGCCGGAGCTTGCCGACGCTCGTCGGACTGATCGTCATTGTCTTGGCCCTCTTTGTGTTCCAATGGCTGCTGGATCTCACGCGATCCCTTCTCCTGGGGCAGATTGGACGGAGCGTGGACGAGCGCCTCTCTGGCCGCGCCTTTCAATCGGTTGCCCTGTCAGCATCGCGCAAGCCGTCGCCAGGAGACGGCTTGCAGACGATCCGCGATATCGACTCAGTCCGTGGCTTTCTCTCCGGTCCGGGGCCTGCAGCGCTGTTCGATCTGCCCTGGATGCCTTTCTATATTGCACTGTGCTTCCTGTTTCATACCTGGATCGGTGTGACGGCCACGGCTGGCGCTCTGATACTGATGGGGCTTGCGTTACTTGCGGAACTCAAGTCACGGGCGCCGACAAGAGAAACAGTCACGATGCTTGCCGAGCGCATGGCGTTTGCCGAAACGGCCAGACGCAATTCGGAGGCTATCGTTGGAATGGGGTTTGCATCTGCGCTGTCGGAAAGGTGGACCGAGATCAATGGGCGTCATCTCGACAGCCAACTGCGGACTGCAACCCTGATCAATTCGCTGTCAACGCTGTCGCGGTCTGCTCGCATGGTGCTGCAATCTGCAGTACTTGCGGTTGGCGCCATACTGGTTATTCGCCAGGAAGCGACGGGTGGCATTATGATTGCCAGCTCTATTCTCGTCAGTCGCTCACTTGCTCCAATCGAGCTCGCCATTGCGCACTGGAAGGGATTCGCCGCTGCGCGGCAGGCCTGGCGACGGCTTGGACCGGAGATCCTATTGAAGGAGGACACATGCCGTGGCGTTGCGCTCCCTGCGCCGATGCAATCGTTGACGGTCGAAAACCTTCACCTTGGTGCTCCCGGCTCGAAGATGCCGATCATTCGAGGACTGTCCTTCGATGTCAGAGCCGGTCAAGCCGTTGGGATCGTCGGTCCGAGCGCCTCGGGCAAGTCGTCGCTGGTGAGGGGCATCGTCGGGCTGTGGCCGGCCTTTGCGGGCGATATCCGACTAGACGGGGCGTCGCTTTCCCAATGGTCGCCGCAGGCGCTCGGACGAAACATCGGCTATCTGCCGCAGGATGTCTCGCTGTTTCAGGGGACCATCGCAGAGAATATTGCTCGCTTTGATCCGGCAGCGCCCTCAGAACTCATCATTGCCGCGGCCAAGGCTGCGGGCGTCTACGACATGATTGTTGGCTTTCCCGATGGGTTCGATACCCGGATCGGCGAGCAGGGCAGGGCCCTGTCCGCTGGCCAGCGACAACGGATCGGTCTCGCAAGGGCGCTCTATTCTGATCCCTTCCTCGTCGTACTCGATGAACCGAACTCCAACCTTGACGTGGAGGGTGAAATGGCTCTGGCAGAGGCCATTGGGCGAATTCGATCGCGCAATGGTGTGGTGCTTGTGGTCGCCCATCGCTCAAGCGTGCTTTCCGTGGTTGACAAAGTGCTGGTGCTCGAAGGTGGTCGCGCGAAGGCGTTCGGCCCCAGGAGGGACGCGTTGAGGGCGGCGACGAAACCTGCGGCAGCTACCGGTTCCTTCGTGCGACTGCTACGCGCCAGCGGGGAGGGGGCGTAATGAAGGTGCGTGTTGTGACATCGGAAGGTGCTATCCGTCGCCTTACATTGGTGGCTCTTGCGCTTGGTCTCCTTCTTGTAGGTGTCGTTGGAGGGCTAGCATCAGTGATCCAGATCAACGGTGCGGTGATCGCCCAGGGAACGCTGGTTGTCGACAGCTACGTCAAGCCGGTGCAGCACCAGAAGGGTGGGACGGTTGGTGAGGTTTTCGTCCGAAACGGCGACCGCGTAAAAGCGGGCCAAACAGTTGTTCATCTGGACGATACCCAGACCAGGGCAAGCCTTGCCATTGTAACGCGACGGTTGATGGAACTTGCAGCGCGAACTGCCCGGCTTTCGGCGGAGCGCGACGGCAGTGATGCAATTGTCTTTCCGGCGCTGGTCACCGCCGCAGCTGCCCAGACAGCATCACTCGTCAGTGGCGAAAGGCGCCTGTTCGAGGACCGGCGTGCGTCCCTCAGTGGACGCCGGGCGCAACTGCGGGAGCGTGTCCAGCAGCTCGAAATGCAGGCCGAAGGCCTGGGCGCTCAAGACGACGGAAAACGTCGCGCTATCGGGATTATCGAGAAGGAATTGGCTAGTCTCGAGCCGTTGCTTCGGCAGGGCGCCATACCGGCGACGCGGGTCTTCGCCTTGCAGCGTGACGCAGCCGACCTGACGGGCGAACTCGGCAGCCTCGTCGCCTCGACGGCTGAGGTCAAAGGTAAACTCGCGGAAACCCAGCTGCAGATCATCCAGGTGGATGACGATCACCGCAGTGAGGTTTCTGAGCAACTAAGGCAAGCTGAGAGCGACAGTGGCCAATACGTCGAGCGCCAAATTGCCATTGAGGACGAGCTGAGACACGTCGACATCAAGGCGCCTCAAGACGGTATCGTCCACCAACTCGCCGTTCACGCAGCGGGAGCGGTGGTTTCGCCCGGTGAGGCGATGATGCAGATCGTGCCTGACCATGATCTGCTAACGCCCGAGCTCAGGCTGTCGCCGCAGGACATCGATCAGGTTGCTGTCGGTAAGGACGTCAGCCTGCGGTTCTCCGCTTTCAACTACAGGGCGACGCCGGAACTGAGTGCGCGCGTGTCCTCCGTTTCGGCAGATCTGACGACGGACACGCATTCCGGGCAATCCTACTACACCGTTCGGATTGCTGTGCCGCAGGAGGAATGGAAAAGGCTGGGGAAGCTGAAGCCAATAGCGGGCATGCCCGTCGAGGCCTTCATTGAAACCGGAGAGCGGACAGCACTCGGATACCTTGCCAAGCCGTTTGCGGACCAGTTGGCCCGCGCATTTCGGGAGGAATAGTTGCAGCCACGGGAGGAGAGAAACCGTTGATCCGCATCAAAACCAAAGGAGATGATAATGGCAAAGTCGATAACGAATGCCGTCGGCCAACCGCTTTACTATAGTGGCACCTCAACCGCATGGTTTTCTGCCACCGGCTCCGGCCCGGTGCTGAACGGCACATCAGGCAATGATTCCATATGGGGTGACAGTTCCGTCAACGTGACCATGCATGGGGGAACCGGCGACGACATCTACTACCTCTATTCGGGCATCAATCGCGCCGTGGAGGCGCCTGGTGCGGGTGTCGACACGATCAGCACCTGGATGAGCTATACGCTGCCTGAAAATTTTGAGAACCTGACTGTGACTGGCAATGGGCGCTATGCGTTCGGAAACGCGCAGGACAACATCATTTCCGGGGCGTCCGGAAGTCAAACGATCGATGGCCGTGCCGGAAACGACGTGCTGATTGGCGGCGGTGGCGCGGACACATTCATCCTTACCCGAGGGAACGGAAGCGACCTGATCGTCGATTTCAGCAGTGACGATACCGTCCGGTTAAACAGCTACGGGCTTTCATCCTTTCAGCAGGTTCTGGCCCATACCACTCAGGAAGGCGCCAATCTCAGGCTCGATCTTGGTGGTGGTGAGAGCGTCGTTTTTACCAACACGGAGATTTCGGACCTTCAGGCCAGCCAATTCCAGCTGACCCTGGACCGTTCCCACCTTGCCCTGACTTTCGCCGACGATTTCAACAGCCTATCGCTGCGCAATGGAGATCAGGGAACGTGGGATGCGAAATTCTGGTGGGCGCCGGAGCGAGGGAGCACGCTTTCGGGCAATGGCGAACTACAGTGGTACATCAACCCGTCCTATGCACCGACCGCAGCGGCAAATCCGTTCTCGATCAACAACGGCGTCCTTACAATCTCCGCAGAGCCAGCCTCGCAAGCAATCCAGTCCCAGATCAACGGCTATGACTACACGTCAGGCTTGTTGAACACTCATTCTTCCTTTGCGCAGACTTACGGCTACTTCGAAATCCGGGCAGACATGCCGACCGAGCAAGGTGTGTGGCCGGCATTCTGGCTCCTGCCTGAAGACGGCTCCTGGCCGCCGGAGCTCGATGTCGTCGAAATGCGCGGGCAGGAGCCAAACACGGTCAATGCCACCGTTCACACCAATGAGAGCGGGGCGCATACGATGACGTCATTTCCCGTGAAAGTGCCCTCCACTGACGGGTTCCACAACTATGGCGTCCTCTGGGACGAGGACCATATAACGTGGTACTTCGACGACGTCGCTGTCGCCCAGACAGACACCCCTGCCGACATGCATGACCCCATGTACATGCTAGTGAATCTTGCCATTGGCGGTCCGGCAGGGACACCTGCCAACGGTCTGGCAAACGGTTCGGAGATGCATATCGACTATATCAGGGCATACGCGCTCGCAGACAGTCCGGCCGCTGCGACCGCAAGCTCGGGTACCGACTGGCACATCTGATGGAAACAAAATTGGCGGAGTTGCCATAGTAGCTGCGAGCGGTGCCGGCGTGGGCTTTCTTTTGCCTAGGTCGATCCGCTTTGATATCGCGAACGCCTATCGCGCAGGCGTTCGCGATATTGTTCCTATCCGTTCGAGCTTCTGTCGAGGGGAACTCAAGTCGACGGAGGGCGATATGGTGTTATATCTTTTTCACACGGCAAACCGGTCGTGGACGGAGGATGGCGTGCGCGATGAGGTGAATCGGCTTAGCCGTCACTGGTGGGCAAACGAGTAGCCCTCCCGACACAGCGTGGCCGGGATGCCAATCAGCCGGCTGTCGGTCCACTTCCACGCTTATGGTGAGTTGATCGACGGTAGGAAAAACTCGACTTCACGCCGTCGATGCGCCTCCAGCGCTTCGACGCGGTCATGCCAAAATTGTTCGGCGGCAGGTGGATCCGCCTCCCACGCCCGCACTGTCTGCAGATTGTCATCGATCTTTACGCGTCTCTTGCCTCCGAGCCGGAGATATTCCTCCGCAAGCTCGCGGCCTTCCGTCATTTCCATCTCGGATCACATCCCTTCTGATGGTTACACGACACATTCCGCCGCTAACATGAAAAACGCTCACCAAAAGATGTTGTTCCCCGGCTTAAGCGATAATGGCGGTCGACCAAACTTGAGCGCAGATTTCGTCGCGATGGATGGTTCTCGCTAATTCCTTGTGTCCCATTGCCCGTCAGCCTGGCTGCGGTCAGCGATCCGTGGTGTTGCCGTCAATAATGTCGATGACGCTGTTCCATAGCGTGTCGACCTCAGCCATCGCATCAATGGGTACTATGCCTCCTCGCGCTGCTTCCAGCACAGCGTTAGCCATCGCGCCGACATCGGCTTGTGTTTCGACCAGGCGAATTGCGCCGCGGTCAATCAACTTCTGAAACAGGCGATGGTGGTTAAGGGCGTCATGGCGACGCGGCGCATTGACGACAACAGGCTTTCCGGAAAAGCTTGCGGCAAGCACGCTTGCCCGGCGTGCCGTCAGCCCCTCCGAGAAGAGATAGCAGAATACATCGATCTGTCTGAAAATACCGAACAGTTCTTCGGCATTTGCAACGTAGCCCGTGACGATCACCCGATCTGAAATGCCAAGCTGCTCAGCCAGCGCGTAGAAATCGCGCTCCACGTTGTCGGTTCCGCGAATGAAGGAACCGACAAACACGACGCCAACGTCGTGTCCAAGTGCCAAGAGGCGGGCTGCAACCTCTAGAACGGCCGTGGACTGCTTCTTCGGATAGATCGAGCCGAATTGCCCGAGCATGAACCGCCCGGCCTTTCGCTGCTCTTCGAGTGACCGAGCCAACGCTCCCTCACGCAATGCCACTGGTAGCGCAAGATTGGGAGGAATGGGTATGATGCCGCGCCGACCGGTCGAGAGGGCAGACATTCGGCTTCTGGCGTATTCCGCCGCCACTTCTGGGGCCGAAAACAGGATCCGAGACGACATCATAACAACCGGAGCCAAGACGAGGCGTCGCTTCCAGTCGAGAGCGTCCCACTCGTGCAGCACGATGGCAAGCTGTTTGCGCCGCAGGCGCGTGACGAGAGCCGCGGCGATCGGTTGCAGCAGTTTTCTTTTCCAGGCAACAACAGGAAAATTGATGATCGCCGCATCTGCTCCATCGAGTGCAGACTTCAAACGCAGGGTATCACCGTCCAGAACGTGCTTGGCTCCGCGGTTCCCGAGCCGCGAAGCGGTTTGCCGGGCAAATTCCTCAACGCCGCAGGTTTGGGCAGCGTCAGAGACCAATGCGAGATAGCGTTGCTTGGGCATGCGGGACCTATGTGAGCAGGACGAACGGCGGCAGAACCGCATCGTGTAGATACCGTCTTTTGGTAAAGGGCGGCTTACAATTTCCGGTCATCCGCCGTACCGGGGCGCCTGTGCGGCTGGTTGGGTCGGAGTTGATGCTGGCAAAGCCGGATGGAAATCGTAAAACCTGGTCGTGCGACAAGTCACCACGATTGCTCGGAATGGTGGTGTGCCTCGATCCCAAGCAAAAACAGTAGGATGTGTGGCTCGCGATCATCAATCCAGCCAAGTTGCACACGCTGGCGATGTGCAGCAGAGGTTAACTATAGCGCGAGGTTTTGCAGCGATCACTCATCGAAACAGCTAATGATCGGCTTGAACCGATGCCTGTTTCGAAGGTGCGTGAATGGCTAGACATAGCAGTGCGTCAGCCCATCTGAGTTATTCGATGACTGAGTGGCCGACGAACAGGCTCGGAAGCCTGCCTATTGTGCGGGCCGGGATGGAAGATTCGGCAGATGCCTTCGTTCGCCTGGCGTTGGAGCGCAGGGGCGCCGGTGGCCGGCCCTTCTATTCCACTTCGGCAAACGGACAGGTCATCGCACTCTGCGAGCAAGATTCCAGCTTCCGCACAATGACCCGACAGGCCGACCAGATCCATGCCGACGGCATGTCGGTCGTACTCTTTTCGAAACTCTCCTCGACCAATCCACTCCCGGAGCGTGTTGCCACGACGGATCTCGTGCATGCGGTCGCTGCGCGTGCGGCGACGGCCGGCGTAAGTTTCTATTTTCTCGGCGCCAGCGAAGAGGTGAATGCCCGCGCAGTCGAAAACATGGCCAAAGCCTATCCTGGGCTTCACTTTGCCGGCCGTCGCAACGGCTACTTCGATCGTGCAGAGGAGGATGCAATTGTCGAGGCAATCAATGCGGCGGCTCCAGACATCCTCTGGATCGGCTTCGGCGTGCCTCTCGAGCAACAATTCGTTGTTCGCAACATCGACAGATTGCACAATGTCGGATTGATCAAGACCTCTGGTGGCCTTTTCGATTTTCTCGCCGGAAGCAAAAGCCGAGCCCCACAATGGATGCAGAAGCTGGGACTAGAGTGGCTCTACCGCATGCTGCTTGAGCCACGCCGGCTGGCCATACGCTACCTGACCAGTAATCCAGTCGCCATCTATGCCATGCTTCGACATTCGCTGCGGGCCATGGGCAAACGCAATTAACTGATGCAAGGAAGCGCGACGATGGGCCCTTCGATCTCGCTCATCACACCGAGTTATCGCGGCGACCTCGACAGTTGCCGGCTGCTCTGTGACTCGATCGACCGCTATGTGACGGGCTACGACGTACACTACATCGTGGTAGGTGACGAGGACGCCGAGGCATTTGCCGCTCTCGAGGGAGAGAGGCGCCGTGTCGTCGTCTCTTCCAGCTTGTTTCCGCCTCTTTGGCCGCTGCCGAAATGGCGCGGTCGTCGCTACTGGTGGGCGCCATTTCTCCGCTTACCAATCTATGGATGGCACCTCCAGCAATTGCGCAAGATCGCCATGACGTTGGCGCAGCCAAGCGAAAGGGTGATGTGCATCGATTCAGACAACTGCTTTTGTCGTCCGCTCGACCTGAGTTTGGCTGCAACGGCACCCAGGCTTAGTCACTATGTTGCGCTTGGTGATGTCAATCAGTCGCGGCCAAGCCATGTCCGGTGGTGGCAGAATGCGCACAGGTTGCTCGGCCTGAGCACCCCATCACTGCCTGGCGACGACTTCATCAGTCAGATGGTGCTTTGGGAGCGCAAGTCGGTTGAGGCAATGACGAAGCGTATCGAACGCGCAAGCAATCTGCCCTGGTGGCAGGCAATGGCGCGCATCAGGCACTTTTCAGAGTACCTAATCTATGGCGTTGCTGTCGCGACCGATGCAGAGCTCGCCGAGCGACATGAGCGCGTCTCGCAAAGCCCCTGCCTGACCTACTGGCAGGGGCCGGCTCTCGACGGAGCCGGGCTTGCCGCGTTCGTGAAAGGATTGCGGGCTGACCAGACGACCATCGCTATCCAGTCGCATACGCGCACGCCAATCGAAGTGATCCGTGAGGTTGCGCTAGGCTCAGCGACCTAATTGCTTGCGCGGTACGGGGTTGGCAGGAAGCCAAGGCTCGCCAATGTGCGGCCAAGCGATACCAGAAGCGGATGGCTTGCCGGCAGCAGTCGCCAGGTTCGAATGAATAGCGCGATCGACCTTAAACCGCCGGCGCCGAGGCTGAGACCGTTCTTTGCAAAGACATGTACTGCCGAAGTGCTGTGAATCCGATCGATCACATAGTTGATGCTGCCTGTTCGTAGGGAGCGCGTCATCAGAAAGCGTGCCGAAACGCGTTCCTTGGGGACAAATTCCCTGATAACGGCTTCGGCGCACCACCACGTACGGAAGCCTGCCTTACGGCACCGCGTAAAGAACTCCATATCGCCGCCGCCAAGAAAGTTGAAGCGAACATCGAAGAGTGGCGATTCGAGGCCCGCAAACACTCGGCGGCGTATGAGGCAATTGCCAGAGCCGTGGATTTGCGCAATGGCCCGTGTGGCTCCTTCTATAGAGCCAAAGAGCAGATGCTGGGTGACGGCGTCGGAAACGGGGACCTCGAACTGCCTTACTACAGGTCCGCCCACGATATCGGCGCTCTCACGCCGAGCGGTGTCGACAATCGCGGCGAGCCAGCCTGGAAGAGCCATTTCATCGTCATCGATCATCAGCAAAAATTCGGCTTCCGGAAAAGCTGTCAAAGCTTCGCCAAATGCTCGATTGATGGCGTGACAATTGCCCTGCTTTTCTTCTGTGAAAATCAGGAAAGGAACGTGCGTGGTGTCGAGATAGTCTTTGGCTTGCCGCGCGCCGGCCGGATTGCTCCCGTCATTGTCGACGACGACTATGGCAAAGCGAAAATTGGTAGCTTGAGCGACGACAGATGTGAGAGTTCGTATCAGCCACGTCGGCCGCCGAAACGTCGGGATGCAAATAACAGCCTCAACGGATCCCTTGCTTTCCTCAATCATGCAAACCTCGATCAGCGACATGATATTGCCCGCTGGCGGCGGTGAAGCTGTAGTCGCGTTGCGGGCATTCTACAATCAGCCGTTAAGGACGAGGTTAACGGGGTTTTCCGAAGGGTGTCGAATTGATCGGAGACACTGGTCGAGCGGTGGCATTCAGTACCGGCAGGGCAGGTGCGCTATTGAGAAGACCTGCATTGGCCTGCAATCTCAAGCCGAAGACGGAGACAAGCATCGTAAACCAGATTGGCCCGCTGTTGCCAAAGAAAGGGCTCTCCAGGCAGGCGAGAAACAGAGAGAATAACCAGATACGCAAAAAAAGGCGCGTCAATACAATATCGTTCTTGCCTGCCAAAGCGCGACGCGCGTAGCCGACAGGTAGGATCACCAGCCAGATAACTGTCATTATGAGGGCGGGAACACCACCATTGATGAGTTGCTCGACGTAGCCATTGTGGGAGTTCGCGGCCGTGACCGCCCAAGTGGTCATGGCTTGTCCACTGTTGAAAAGTGCCTCCGTCTGCCAGAACGACTGGAAGCCGTATCCGATAATCGGTCGGTCGGCAATCGCAGAGAGAGCTAGGCGCCAGATCGAACCGCGATCGGTAAAGGTTGGGTCGATCCCTACAGCGGAAAGTAGGCCGCTGAAGGTCGGTGATACCGATGCTGTCAGCAAAATACCGTTTAGTCCGATCAGCCCGCCAACCAGAACGAGCGTGCCGAGCTTCGGCCAACGTTCGAATATCCAGGCAAGCAGCAGAATTGCAGGGAGCATCGCTGACGAGGTCTTTCCTCCAGCATGAAGAACGAAGAACGCTGCCGCCAACGCCATCATGAGGCCCAGTCGGGCATATTCACTCCTGGCGATGTAGAGGCTGAAGAACACAGCATAGACCATGGCAGCGGCGGCAACGTTCTTATGGCCGAAGTGGCCGCGCCAGTCACCGGCGAGCGACTGCTCCAGCGCATCCGATGCCTGATGAATCGAAAGACGTGGCAGGGCAAGGATACCGAAATAGGAAAGTCCGACCGCAAAGATCAGGCCGACGCACATCAGTTTTGCGAATTGCGTCTCGTTCTTGGGAATAAGGAGAACAGCATTGCTGCAGAGGCAGACAAGGATCGCAAAGACAATGCGCCTGAATGCTGCGCTCGGATCGCCTGCGAAGAGGCCGGTGAAGAGCAGCCACAGTAGCAGGCAGATCAGCAACCCGTGCGGCCGAAGCAACAAATGCCGCGCGGGATTTTGCAGCACCGCGACCAGCACCACGCCTGACATCGCGATCACAATCAACTGATTGAGCAGGTTGGAGCTTCCGCCATAGGGAGTGGACAGGCTGGCGGCGTTTGGATCGGGGAAGGGGTTCAAACCAATCCAGAAGTAGCTGAAGACAGCCAGGAAAAGCACAGCGGCAAAGAAGGTGCCCTTGCCGGCGGTGTTAGCCCCTCCGTCACTCATCTGCTTTGGTTCGGCACTGGAGGAGCCGGCGATAATCTCGCCACAAGCCCGAGAGAACTGCGAACGCAAGGCCAAGCCCAAGGCCGCCAATAGCGCCCGTACCCGCGAGGACGTAGCCACGCGGCGGGAAGCTGCGCGCCGTCGGTACGACTGCCGGCGAAACGATCCGCACGTTGGTCGTGTCGATTTGCTGGCGCTCAGCGGCTTCGCCGGCCCGCGCCATGAAGGCCTCATAGACGGTCGCCTTTGCGCGTGCCTCACGCTCCAGTTCGCGAAGGTGTATCTGCGCGGCGGTATCCTGGAAGACGGAGGATTTCATCTGGTTGGCTTGCGAGTTCAGCGCCTCGAGAGCCGATCGCGCCTGATCGAGTTCCGCCTTGGCAGCTTGCACGATGCGTGCCGTCTCGGCGTCGATCTGCCCCTCCAGTGCCCGCAACTGCGGCTCGAGTGCGACGATCATTGGATGACGAGGTCCAAGAACCGCAGACTGAGAGGTGACGCGCTGGCGCAACGTGGAATATTGTGTGCGCAGCATTGTCATTGTTTCGGACTGCAGCGCCGACGCATTGAGGCGGTTCTTCGGGTTGGTCGACACAAGCTCGTTATAGCGCGATTGCGCCTGGATCAGACGGGCCTTCGCGTCGACCAACTGGGTGTTGGTCTGGTTCGACATCAGGCTGCTGACCAACTCCCCTGAGCTCGACTGCAGGCCCTGCTCGCGTTTGAAGGACTCAACGGCGGCTTCTGCCTTTGCGACGTCGGCCTTTAGGTCTCCAAGGCGTGCAAAGAGCGAGCTTGCCGCCCGACCGGCACCCTCGGATTCAGCTCTGGCAAGCTCTTCCTGAAAAGCGGTCGCTATGGCGTTGGTGATGGTCACCGACTTTGCCGGGCTTTGCGTCCACACGGCCACGTTGACGATAAAGGAGCGCTCATCGCGTCGGGCTGTCACGCGTTTTGCAAGCGCACGAAGCGCATCGCCAGCGGGGTCCTGCGACGCCGGCGAAACGAACTCCGGATCGGCTTTGAGCTTCAGGTCGTCAATCACGCGCGTAAGGACGTTGCCGGATGTCAGGACACGCAGCTTGCTCTCAACGTCGAGCAACTGGGTATCTCGCTGCATGCTCTGTGAAAAGATGTCGTCGGCAACGACCCGAAGGTTCGATGGATCGACCAGCAAATCGATGCCGGCCGTGAAGCGTGGCTTGACCACGAAGACGACCGCGTAGCCGGTGGCCGCCCCGAGGAAGGCACAGACCACGATCCAGACAAAGCCGCCACGCAACCAGTTAAGGACACGCGCTAGGTCAAGCTGGAAGAGTTCCTGGAAGACTGCAGGGCTATGGCTTTCCCGCGCAGGGGGCTCGGCAACTCTCAGCACGGGTCGTGGGATCGCGGCGGCGTTCTCATCCCGGCTCGCTGTCCAGCCACGCGTACTGACGACCGGAGTTTGATGGCGGGGAGCGGCTTCGTACATGGCGGCGAGATCTGATTGACATGGCGCAACAGCGCAAACTAATGGTTAAGAGACCTGATTTTCCTTAAGTATCCATTAATGGCAATTTCGAATGCCGCGTGCGCGCGTGGCAAGGTTTCGCTAGAAAGCAGACAGGCGAGGCTCTGTCCGCATGCGCGGTCGAAACCTGCTCCATTTAGACCCAATCCAAGGATGTTCATTCATGCGCAGGCGGGATTTTGTTGTCGGCGCACTTGGTGCTGGACTGGCATCTTCCGGCGGGTTCGATCCTTTCGTCTGGAACGCCTCAACCGCTAAGGCCGCAACAGCCCGAGGAAGGGTCCCCTATGGCGCGGCGGTGCGTACGGACTTGCTCGATACAGAGTTCGATTACAAGGCAGCGATCGTTGACCGTTGTCAGCTTGTCGTTGGTGAGGGCGGACTAAAATGGTTCGACCTGCGTCCGAGCCAGGAACAATTCGTGTTCGATCAGCCTGACCGTCTGATCGATTTCGCCGAAAAGAATGGCATGCAAATGCGTGGCCACACACTTGCATGGTACGGAGCGATGCCTGAATGGACCAAGACGATCGCCAGCGCGGCCGAAGCCGAGCGCGAGCTTGTCCATCACATCACCACAGTTGTCGCACGCTACCAGGGGCGGATCCCTAGCTGGGACGTCGTTAACGAGGCCATTGCAGAATATCCAGGGGACGGTACACCGATCCGCGATTCAATCTGGCAGGAGCGGCTCGGCAAACGCTACATCGAGCTGGCGTTTCGCACCGTATCGGCGATCGATCCCACAGCCCAGCTCGTCATCAACGACTACAACATCGAAAACCCGACATCGCAATGCCGTGATCGGCGTACCGCATTGCTCGACCTGCTGCGTGACCTCAAGGATCGCGACGTGCCTGTTCATGCTGTTGGAATCCAGGGGCACCTTCCAGGGGACCTCGAAATCGACAAGGACGGCCTGTCGAGGTTCATCGAGGAAGTGAAGGGAATGGAACTCGAGGTGCTCGTGACGGAGCTCGACGTTATCGACAACAAGCTGCCGGCTCTGGAATATGATCGTGACCAGATGGTTGCCGCGCGTGCGCGCGATTTTCTATCCGCGATCTCTGACGTGACGCGGCCGAGCGCAATTCTTACCTGGGGCATCACCGACCGGTACACGTGGGTTCCGATTTGGTTCAAGCGCGATGACGGCAGGGCCAACCGTCCGCTGCCGCTGGATGCCGCCTGCAGACCGAAGGCGCTGATGAAGGTCATCAACGAATTCACGCGTGCGGCCGAATGATGGTTCGTCAGATCTCGGCATACATGATCGCAAACGCCGTTTCCGCATTGTTCGGCTTTGTTTCAGTCGTCCTCTTCACACGCATGCTCAGCCCGCACGAGTACGGCATCTACGTCGTGGGAACCGGCGTCGCCGGCGTGCTTTCGACCTTGCTGTTCAGCTGGATAAAATTCTCGGTGCTGCGCTTCGATTCCGAAGGCGGATCGAAAGATGTACGCACGACCGCGCTTTGTGGCTATGCGGCTTTGGTGCTTTTCAGTCCTCTCGTCATCCTTGCGACGTGGTTGATTGCCGAGGATGCTTCGGCCTATGTCGTTCCCGCAGTGTTCGTGGCATTCATGGTTGGGCTCTTCGAGTTCGTACAGGAAGTCTTTCGCGCGCGACAACAGACCAGCGCCTATATGTGGTCAGTCATTCTGCGGGCTGTGCTGACGCTGTTGTTTTCCTTTGGCCTGGTGATGATGCTTGGGATGGGTGGGCAAGGCCTACTCGTCAGCGTGGCCTGCTCCTATCTCGTGACACTTCTGGTCTACGCGCCGGGTGTGTGGCGCCGGCCCCGCCATCCCTTCGATGCGGGCATGTTGAAGGATATGCTGCTATTTGGTCTGCCAATGACCGTTTCGTCTTTCATTTTTGTGCTGCACACCGTCCTCGACCGGATAATTATTGTGACCTATCTCGGCGAGACGGCAGCGGGCGTCTACGGCGCGGCGGCTGATCTTGTCAGGCAAATCATCCTGTTTCCTGGCGTTGCAATTGGATCGGCAGCGATTCCAGTTGCAATACGTCTCCTGGCTCAGGACGGCCACAAGGCAACAAATCGACACCTGCTGGAAACGACGGAAATTCTGTTGACCGTGCTGATGCCGATGGTAGTCGGGCTGGGTCTGGTGGCTCCGGGTTTCGCGAGCTTGATCCTTGGGGCTGAGTTTCGCGATGCGGCCGCCGTTCTCATTCCGATCCTTGTGTTTGCGTGGCTGTTCCGTTCGGTTTCCTATCAGTTCGTGCATGTCAGTTTTCAGCTGGCGAAAAAGCCGAGCCTGATGGCGGCGCAAGGCGTCATCATCCTCGCGATCAATATCATCGGCATGTTCGTACTCGTTCCGCGTTACCAACTTGTTGGCGCGGCTTGGGCTTTGCTGATCGCTGAGGTCGGAGGAGCGTTTGCCGGATACTTCCTGTCCTATCGCGCTCATCGCTTGCCATTTGAATTTCGTCCAATCGCCAAAGTCGTTCTAGCCACCGGGACAATGGCGGTTCCTACTTACTTCGTGAGTAGGCATCAGGTCGGGAATGCTCTCTTCGATCTGGCAATGCCGATCGTAACTGGCGTCATCGTCTATTCGGCAGCGGCATTTGCCCTCAACCTTGCAGGCGTGCGCACGGCGCTTACAAGGCGGTTGCGACCAGCCTGAGAAGAGAACACGTTTTCGTGAAAGTCGCGCGGACTCAAGGAGTCACTAGAGCTTGTATAGATTACGCTAATTCTTGGAACCTAAAGTATCTGGTTGGGGCGTAATACGCAGGGCGTACGGGGGATCAGGATTGTGAGCGGTATCGAGACGAATTTTGACGAAGGAAGGGCGCGTCCAGCCTCGCAGCCGATCGTCTTCGGGTCGCATATCGGCTTGTTTGAAGAAGCTAAAGAAGGCGGGCGCGACATGGCTGTGCTTTTCCTCAATCCTTGGGGAATCGAGGAGATGTGCACGCGCAAATTTTATCGGATCCTGGCAGAACAGCTTGCAGACATCGGTGTCTCAAGCTTGCGCTTCGATTATGCTGGAACAGGGAATTCGCTTGACGATACTTCAGCAGAAGGCGGCTTGTCGGTGTGGTCTGACCAGGTCGGCAAGGCAGCCGAGGAGCTTAAAAATCTCTCGGGTGCCAGCAACCTTGTCTTTATCGGGCAGGGGATCGGTGGCAGCCTTGCGCTCATTGAGGCCGGTTCCAAGGCGTCGCCTGCGGCGGTCGCACTTCTCGCGCCGGTCTTGAAGGGACGTGTCTATTTGCGGGAGCTCTCGTTGTATTCAAGGTTGATCGACGACGGCCTCGGCATCAAGGCGGAGCTGCGCGAGCGCGACCCCGGATCGATTGCGGGCCTAACCATGCCACGCGCGGTCGCCGAAGACCTGAAGGCCGTCGACCTCAATCGCGTGGAGGTCCGGACAAACCTGGACATTTTCCTGGCCGAGCGACCAGGCTTGGAGAGCGACAATTCGTTTCGAGAGCACCTGCAGGCCGCCGGCTGTCATCTGCGGGCGTCGGCTTTTTCGGGCTACGACGCCCTGGTCGCCAATCCGCTGAATCAGGAAATCCCGGACGACCTCGTCGATAATCTCGTCGTCTGGATCAAATCGCTATCACAGTATAAGCCGCACGCCGCGTTGCCGAGCAAGAAAGCTGGAATGACCGCATCGGTTCATTCCGCCGGGATTCGCGAAACAGCCGTGCGCTTTGGCCCAGATCAAAGGCTCTTTGGAGTCCTCTGCGAACCGACAGAAAATTCCATTGGCGTTAGCGCGCTAATACTCACAACCGCATATGATCATGCAGCAGGTTGGGCCCGCTCGTCGGTCGAGCTTGCCCGCCAACTGGCGAATGTCGGGGTGTCGTCGTTGCGCTTTGACAGTGCCGGCGTCGGCGACAGTCCGCCCGTAGCTGGGCGACGGAGACAGGTCCTTTACGACGAAGCGCAGATCGCCGACGTGGAAATGGCACGTGACTTCATTGAGGGCCACGGCGGAAGCGAGCGAACCATACTCATCGGGCGCTGCAGTGGAGCCTACGTCGCCTTTCGTGGCGTGCTTGCCGATCCGCGCTGGGATTCCTGCATACTGATCAATCCAGTTGCATTCCGGTGGCGTTTTCGTGGTCTGCCAAAAACGCTCAAGGCGTATATGAAAAATGCGCTCGATATGGACACCGTTCGTCGACTTTGGGCAGGTGGCGTCGACCTGACCGCGGTCACCAAGAACATTTCAGTGCGTCTCGTTGATCGAATGGCTGGCGGGCTTTCATTGGTCTTTGCTCCCGCAAAGCCGATCGTACAACTGACGGGACATGTGCACCGCGACTTTCAGACGCTGGCTGATCGAGGCACCTCACTTACAATTATCTATACTGAGGGCGACGAAGGCCAGGAGATGTTCCGGACAAACTTTGGAGATGCGGGAGAAAAGCTCTCGGCCTATTCCAATGTTCAATTGCATCTTCTCCCAGATGCCGACCACAATCTGACGCCGAGGCCGGCGCGGGAGAAGGTGATCGAGCTTGCCAAGATGCAAGCCCGCTCCCTTGGCGACCATTACAGTAGCAGGCGAGCAGCTCAGGGCTGAACCCGATCTGTTGGTGCAGCAAATCCGACCTGTTCTCCTGGGGGGGCACGCGACACCTTCGCCAATTGCTGCCGCATGAAAACGGTCAGGGCTGTGTCCTGTCTAAATCCTGATCCTATACTTTCAAAGGAGAATGGCGGCGGCAACGCATAAAGTATTGTTCGGGCTTGTCTTGAATAAAAGAGCCTGCCTCACCAAATTATATACTTAAGCGCGAAGTTCGCGCGATGCCTGGTAAGCTTCATATAGGGAGGTCATCATGGCAAATATTCTGATGGAAGGAAGGAAGAGGCAGGATCTGGTTAATCTGGTTCTGGCTGTGTGTCTGTTCATATCGCCCTGGGTCATGGGCTTTAGGCCCGAGACGATGGCTAGCTGGAACGTATGGCTCGTTGCCATAGTGCTTGGTGCGCTGGCGACAGCCGCACTGTCCGTGTTCGCCGAATGGGAGGAATGGGCAAATCTCGCGCTTGGCGCCTGGTTGATTGTGTCCCCCTGGATACTCGGTTTCGCAGCCAATGCGAGCGCAATGTGGACGGCTATGGTCGTCGGCGTGCTCGTTGCCGCAGTGTCGCTGTGGGCCCTTTGGGATGTTCACCATCCGCACGCTCACGCTTAGCGATTTGGGCGGACAACACTGGCGGCGGACATGTGACGCGTCCGCCGCTCCAGGATGAAACGGGTCGAAGTCAACCTCATCCGGTTTCGAATATCAGCAGGAAATAGGCAACGAACAGGACTAGATGCACCGCCCCCTGCATGAGGTGGGTACGTCCGCTGGCGAAGGTGATGATGCTCAGCGCCAGGGTCAATACGAGCATTACCGTGTCTGTGCGCTCCAGTCCCAGCACGACTGGGTGGCCGGTGACATGACTAATGACTAGCATGGCTGGTACTGTCAGGCCGATGGTCGATAGAACCGATCCCAGGAAGATGTTGACCGACCGCTGCAGATGATTGGCGACGGAAGCACGAACGGCACCGATTGCCTCAGGGGTTGCGACGAGAATGGCCATGATGACGCCACCCAGTCCTATCGGGGCGTGAAGTGTCTCGATGAAGTAGTCGATCGGCGCAGCCAATTGGTCAACCAGAAACACCACGAGTGCCATGTATGCGACGAGCAGCATAACCGGGAGCCAAAGCGGGCCTTCAGTTGCTTCGCTGTGGTTTGGCGCCTCGCTGGCGTCGTCGATAAAGAAGCCTCGGTGACGTCCGGTCTGCAGGCTCAAAAAAATGATGTAGAGACCGACAGAGATGACGGCGAGGACCGTTTGCTGAACGGACGAGTAGCTCGGCCCGTTTGCTGGATGCGTAAAGTCTGGCATGATCATGCTCAGGGTTGCCAGAGGCACGATAACCCCGAGATAGGCATTAGCGCCCTGAAGGTTGTGGTGTTGCTCGTGCCGCCGCCAGCCGCCGACCAGCAGAGATAAGCCGACCATCCCGTTGAGGATGATCATCACGACCGCGAAGAGGGTGTCGCGAACCAGCGTCGGGTTGTTTTCGCCGTGCGACATCACCGCTGTAATAGCCATGACCTCGATCGACGTGATGGAGAGCGTCAAAATCAGGGTCCCATATGGTTCCCCCAGTCGTTCCGCCAGGTAGTCGGCATGACGCACGACCGACAGCGCACTACCAAGTACGACGGAAAACAACCAAATGAAGATGAGGGTCAGCAACAGCGGGTTGTCAAGCAAACCAAGTAGAATGTCACCGTAGACGAGGTATACTACGCTCGTCGCTATGCTGACAGCGAGCAGCCACTCGCGACGGAAAAGCGCCAGGGTGGGGCGCAGCGGTGCTGCCACTTCCGGGTTCATTTTTCGGCCTCCCATCGTCGGTTGATTGAATACGCCACAATGTGGCTCATCAGTCTACCGCTACGCGTCTGGGTTTCCGTCTGGAACGACCTAGGTCATAAATATCGGCACGATCGGCCATCGGCCGGCTCGCAACGTCGCTACCCGATGTTTCATGAGGCGGGTTGCGAGGTTTGCACCTAGAACCAAACGTCTGCGACTGTGCGTGAGTCCGGAGCAAGGTCTTCGAAGCTGTGGAGACCGTCAAAGCGTTGCAAGCGAATGTTTGCCACATCGGCAGGATCTGCTAGGCGCAAGTTAACGGCTATTCTTGTCTGTCCATTGCTGCTTGGACTCAACGCACGCCAGCTCACGAGGTTGCCGCAGCGTCCACAAAAATTAAAGGAAAGGCTCTTTGAGCCGCACGTATAGGCCGTGAGCGCGCTGCTCGGGTCGTCGACATGGATGCCTTGACCATCATACTCATAGGCCCAAAGTACGCCGTATCGCCGGCAGGCCGTGCAATTGCAGATCGTTGCGTCAGGAATAGCGCCGCGAAACTCCCAGCCAACGGCACCACAATGACAGGTGCCGCGGGTTATCTCGGGTGTGGTCTGCTGCGCTTCTTCCGTGGTCATCCAGGGTCTCTCCTGATGAACGCTTACTACCTTTAGCGCAGATGAAAGAGGCTCGGTAGGTGCAATCTGCGAATTCCAATCGACCAGGGTTGTTCGCATAGAGCCGATAAATTGTTCTGCCAAGTCTTACTTCGCAGCGGCATCCCCTGTGCCCTTTCCGGCCACCGTATTGATGACAAGTACGATGTCTTGCCAGAAACCAGCGTTTCTGATGTAGCGAGCGTCAGCCTCGGCGAGGGCCTCAGGCGTCGACATGTCAATTCCCTGTAGCTGGGCCAGTCCGGTTATGCCGGGTCTTACGGAAAATACGTCGTGCTTGCGCCGCGCGGCGATGACGTCAGATTGTGTTGGAAGGCAGGGGCGTGGACCCACGAAGCTCATCTCACCTCGGACTACGTTGACTAGCTGAGGCAGTTCGTCGAGCTTGTATGCCCGCAGCTTTTTCCCAAGAGGTGTTATCCAGGATGATGCCGCGTCATGGGAGCCAACATTGGGAGAACCCGCGGCCATTGTCCGGAATTTGAGGCAGATAAAAGGGACTTCGCTCCGGCCGACCCGTTCCTGACAAAACAGGGCGCCGCCAGGCGATGATCTGCGCACGAGGATCACAAGAACGAGAAAGACCGGTGAGAGAACGATGAGCCCAATGGAGGCTGCGCAAATGTCAAACAGTCGCTTCAGAGATCGGTTAAAGCCGTCGATCATCGGGAAATCACGTTCCTATGCAAAAGGGTTGGCGCCGGAGCGCTCAGAATGAGCGCTTCAACCCGGTCCGCATATCAAAAGGCGGCGTCCAATCCAAGAGTTCGCGCGTACGCGATATGTCGACTTCCAAGGAGTCTGTAAGGCGCTCTATCAACTCTACTTTGCCGGTTGCGCGCCCAAGCAGGCGAAGAACGGCGAGAGGACAGGGAACCAATCGCGCCGAGCGGTCCATCGCAGCGGCAAGCCGTCTCAAGAGTTCGGGCGTCGAGACGGCTTCGGCATCACCGGCCAGCAATATTTGCCCTGCTGCCGTGGGATGGTATCCGGCGGTTGCAATAAGGTCGGTGAGGTTCTCGACGTATACCATCGACCGGCGATTGTCGATCGAAGCAAGTGGTAACGGCAGCCCACTGCGAAGAAGCTGCGTGAGGGCTCGAAAGCTACCGCCCACGCCGCGACCATAGACGAGAGGTGGGCGTATGATGACGATCTCCATGCCAGAGGACCTGGAAAGCGCGATCAGTGCTTGCTCAGCTTCAAGCTTGGATGCGGCGTAGTCGGTCGTCGGTTTTGGAGAATCATACGGCGTGAACGGAGATCCCTTGGCTGATCGTTCGCCGTTCACCTTGATCGTGCTGACAAATATAAAGCGTCGGACGCCAGAAGCAGCGGCCTGTGCAGCAAGGTTGATTGTTCCTTCGGTGTTGACCGTCCGGAAAGCGTCAGACCCCACGTTCGATCCGTCGATGACGTTCTGGTTTGCTGCAGCGAGATGGATCACTACGTCGACATGGGTCAGAGGAGCCTTCCAATCGGTTTGACCATCGATATGGCCAACTGAGTGGTCTGCCGCCCCAGCAGCGCGAGCAGCCGTCTTGAACTCGAGCTTGCGTTCGCGCAATGTCTGCTGCAGTGCTCGACCGACAAAGCCTGTCGCACCGGTTATCAGTAGCATTGTTCGCCCCGGGCCCACTGTCTTGCGCAGCCTGTCACTGCGAAATACCCTGGCGAACCGACACGAGATCGACAACCCCGTCGAACGGACGATAGTCCTGAACGAGTTCGCTTAGAATACTGCGCAGCCCCTCAACATCGCCCCCGGCAGCCAAGTTGAGTTGCTGAAGTTTGGGTGCCAGTTGCTCCCATGTCATGAAACGTTCGCGTGCCCGCATGATTTTCAAATGCTCAGTCGGTTCCGGGTTGTCACCAATGAGGAGCTCCTCGTAGAGCTTCTCGCCAGGGCGAAGCCCGGTCGTGATGATACCGATGTCCCCCGATGGATTTCGTTCATCCTGTATGGTCAGGCCGGATAGCTCGACCATGCGGCGGGCAAGATCTATTATCTTGACGGGCTCGCCCATGTCGAGGACGAAGACATCCCCACCCTTGGCCATCGAACCGGCCTGAACCACCAGAGCGGTGGCTTCTGGCACCGTCATGAAGAAGCGCGTGATTTCTGGATGCGTCAAAGTGATCGGTCCGCCCTGGCGGATCTGTTGCCGAAAGAGGGGGACGACTGATCCGGATGATCCCAAAACGTTGCCAAAGCGGACCATCGTCAGGACAGTTGACGCTCCATCTGCCGCCAGGGCCTGAAGGGTCATCTCGGCCAGCCGCTTTGTTGCTCCCATGATGTTGGTCGGCCTGACAGCCTTGTCAGTGCTGATCAGTATGAAACGGTCAGCTCCGGCGGCAATTGCAGCCTTTGCAACCGTCAACGTCCCAAAAACATTGGTTTTCACACCCTCTACCGGATTTTGCTCGACCAGGGGAACGTGCTTATAGGCTGCCGCATGGTAGATCGTATTCGGCCGCCAAGTCTCCATAATGGTCTTGATCCGAGACTCGTCGCAAACACTTGCAAGCAGAGGCACGATCTGGAAATCGGCATCCGGATCGCTGCCAACGAGCTCATTTTCCAGAGCATAGAGACCATATTCATTCTGGTCGAGAATTAGCAAGGCGGCTGGCTTCAGCCGTGCAACGCCACGGCAAAGCTCGCTCCCAATCGATCCGGCCGCACCTGTGACCAGGACGACGCGGTCGCGGATGTTGCGTTCCAGCAGCGCCTGATCGGGCTGGACGGGTGTTCTCCCCAGGAGGTCCTCGATATCCAGCTCCTGCAGATCGGTGAATTCCGCCTGGCCGCCGGCAAGGGCGTTCAGATCGGGGACCGTGCGGACCGCAACGCGGGCGCCCCGGAGTTGCTCGAGGATTTCATTGCGGCGTGAACGATCGATTTTTGGGAGCGCCAGGAGGATGGTGCGTACGTTTAACCGCGCGCTCAGTTCCACGATCTTTTCGGGGTCGTAGACTGCGATACCCCCAATGAGGCTTCCGTGCAGGCTGGTGTCATCATCGAGGTAGCCGACGACCTTGAAATCAGCGCTGCCGCTAAGCGCGCCCGCCACCTGTCTGCCACCCGAACCAGCACCGTAGATCAGCATGTTCGTCTGCGCGTTTTGGCGCAGTATCCGCTTATAGGCCTCGCTCAGGAAGTATCGCGCCATGAAGCGGGACAGGCCGATGGCCAGCAAAAGCAACAATGGCTGCATGATGCCAATCGTGCGTGGGATACCAGGAAAGCTGATGGCAGTAAAAACCACCATGAACGCAAGGCCGTAGATCGTGATGGCCTTGATCACTGTGATGAACGCCGACCAGCCGAGGAAGCGGAAGATTGCTCGGTAGAGACCCATTGTGATGAAAATCGGCAAGGCAATCACAAGGGAGACCGGAATGGTCAGCAGCTGTGCTCCCTCCAGCGCTACCCAGTCGTTGAGGCGGAAACAAAAGGCGAGCCAGATGGTCAGAATGCAAAGACATGAATCGACGAGCACTGCCAGGACCCGCTTTGTGGACCTCGGCAGGTCAAGAATGCTTTGAACGTATCTATCCGAAACCGCCTGCATCAAGCTTACCCCTGCATGCGCGCCGGGATTGCGTTCGGCGAAGTGCCAGTCGGCAAAGCAGCGTCATTTCGTTCAGACTTCCGGGATCGCATTCTTATCGAACAGGCAAAACACGTGGCTGCAAAAAGCAATGAATAGGATTCGCCGATTGCAAGCCGGTTGTTTGAGTTGCTGAGGATTGTGAAGGCAAAATAGACAGCAAAAGTAAGGTAGCAGGCAAAGGCGCTCCTGCTTATTACGCCCGCCGACGACGCCTGAAAAACGCGGTAGATGGCCGACACGACGATCGCCGCCAGTATCGCGAGGCCAACGAAGCCGTAGCGGACCAGAATCTCAAGATAGCCATTGTGCATGAGCGTGTAGGTAACGCTGTTGGCATATGGGGTCGTGCGCCAAACTGTAAGCCACTGGTTCCCGTTTCCAAAGAGCGGCGCAGCCGAGATAACATCGAGTGCATTGCTCCACAGCTGCAACCGCTCATCCAAAGAGATTGGCGTCTCCGACGACACAATCGCATCCTGCATGATCCGCTGCAGGGGGACGCCGCTATCCAATCGACCTGTGATCGTCACCACCGAGTTGAGGGTGGCGCCGCCAAAGTGTGCCACATTGTCACGAACCTCGTAGACACCCCATGTCAACAGTATGACCCCACCAAGGGCGGCTGCGAGCACTGTCTTTCGCCTGAAATAGAGAAGTGTCGCTGCAGCCATGATGCAAAGAGCTGGCAGCAACGCAAGCCATACACCCTTCGATTTGGCGCCATAGATATTGAAGGTCGCCAATCCCATTACGATGACCGCGATCGAAAGAATAAACAGCTTGCTCCGCAACGAGCTACCGATCTCCCATTGATGCAGTGCCCAATAGAAGGCTCCGATGAAAATGAAGCCGCAACCGACCGCGCCGTGGATCGAATTGTGATGGAGTAGAGGAGATATCTGAACGCCAGCGTGGATCGCCGAGTATGGCGTCGAGAAGATAAAGAGGATCAGCGCGCTACAGAAAAAGGCCAGGAAAACTGGCTTGACGAGGCCCCAGCTCATGTGGAGTGCCACGCCCATTGCGGGAAAGAAGATCGCAAAGGCGTAAAGCCACTCCGACGCACCTCGTTCGCCCACGACAACCAATCCGAAGAGGAACCGCGAGAGAGCAAGGACGCCCCAGGCAACACAGAGGATCGCTAGCCAGTCGCCGCGGACCGCACGGGAGTCGGCCTTTCGGATGAAGAAGGTGAACCCCATCAACAGCAGTGCTGCGTATCGATAGACGTCACTTTCGATCAGCGTTGCAGACATCATCGCCAACCACAGCAAGCCGACGCCGAAATCGGCGATGACCGACTTCACTTCACTTCGCAATGTCAACCGCCTCATGAGAATGCATACCGGATTCGGCGCGCATATTCGATCAAGCGAAGAAAATGGGTTCCAATTTTTCGGGGTCCTCGCAACTTGACGGCACGATACTGGGCTCTGCTGGCAATCTGGCTCACCGCGGAGCGCTCGGACAGTTCGACGATGTTTTGCCGTACGGTATAGATGCTGACACCCGTCTCCCATCCTCGCTCAAGCGTCATGTCGTATGGAAATTCGATGTTGTCGGCTCTCTTCAACAGCTTTCGGGCGCCTTCGCGTGTGACCAGGTAACAGGCGGCAGATCCCTGCGGGCCGTGCAGACAGCGTCCAACCGCGTCTCCATACTCCGAAACAGCCACCGTCCGACACCATTTTGATCTGTGGTTGAGCAACTTTACCACCTCAGCAGACGGGACCGCTTTCAGGATCGCAGCCGCCCTGAGGGTGAAATCCTGGCGCAGTTCGACGTCGTCTTCCATAATGATGGCATTTTCGTAGTTGCTCGAAAGAAATGCTTCCAAGGCCCTCATATGGGCTCGATAACAGCCATACTCGCCAGGCAGCATCTGCCGGCCGTTCTGGCGCACGAACTCTTTCTCGTTGAACCCTGACCGTTGTGCCGGTGGAATCGACGTTCCGTCGACGCCCGGGATCCGATCAAGATGAATGCCAGCCGTGGTCGCTTGAGACGATACTTCTGCCCAGCGCCTTGAGGAGCTGTCGAGATTAATCACATACGCGCCGATCAAACCTTGCGAAGTCGTCATTCCTGTTGCCATGTTCAATTCGAGCATATGTTCCGCGTCGTTTGTGGCACTCGTTGAGCGCTGCTTTCCACCTTCTGCTTCCGAAGCGATCGCAGAAAACTGCAAAAATCGGCCGGTATCTCCCGCAGTGTAACCGATATTATTTCTGTTTTTGCTGATCTACAACATCTTCTGCGTGTGCGTCCACAATTGCGGTCCGCAATATTCTTGCTCATCGGCAGCAACCGCTCGTTTTCTAGTCACGTCCCAAGCTCCTATCGTCCGTCTCGGGCCACGAAACAAGTTTGATTCCGATTGTAAACAGCAATTTTCAGTATCAAATTGTGTGCGTGCGATGGTTATTGCCGAAGCCAGCTCGGCATGACATTCATTCATCAGGCAGACGAGACGCATGAGCGAGGTAACACGCTTAAGTTGGCGGGGCCTCGGGTGATCGCACTTGCGTGTGTTCGAGCCTCTGTTAAGCATTGCTCGTTGGAAAAAACGAAACGCAAACGAAAGAGACAGGACAGATGTTCCTGAGCGATCGTCAAACGGAAATAGTCGGAATGGCCAAGTCGAATGGCCGCGTTTTCGTCGAGGAGTTGGCTGCCCATTTCTCAGTCACACCTCAGACGATACGAAAGGATCTGAATGATCTTTGCGATGCACAGATTTTGACGCGCGTGCACGGCGGCGCCACATTTCCGAGTGGCACCGAGAATGTAAAGTATGAGGCAAGGCGCCAGATTGCCGCCGCCGAAAAGCAGGCGATCGGAGTGGCGGCGGCTGGTCTGATCCCCAATAAAGCCTCGCTCTTCATCAACATTGGGACGACGACCGAGGCCGTGGGCGAGGCACTGACAAACCATCACGAACTGATGGTCATTACCAACAACATCAATGTCGCCAACCGACTGCGGCTGCTGCCGGCGATTGAGGTCGTCATTGCAGGTGGTGTCGTTCGCGCCTCCGACGGAGGTATCGTGGGCGAGGCTGCTGTCGACTTCATCAGGCAGTTCAAGGTGGATTATGCCGTCATCGGTGCATCTGCGATCGACGAGGACGGTGCGCTGCTCGACTACGATTTTCGCGAAGTCAAAGTGGCGCAGGCCATCATTGCGAACGCCCGCCACGTCATTTTGGTGGCCGATTCGACAAAATTCGAGCGCACCGCTCCCGTTCGCATAGCGCAGCTTCCGCAGGTCCATACATTCATCACTGACCGGTGCATCACGCCTTCAATCCGTCGCCTCTGTCAGGAAAATAGCGTGAAATTGATTGAAACCGGTTCGGCGCAGTGAAAATTATGGGGTTCATTCCGTCAAGGTCATGCGCTAGCCTTCAATTATGAGTCTAGAAACCGTCCGCGCGTTCCTGAACGCACATGCTCCCGATATTGAGATCATCGAAACCGCTGAAAGCTCGTCGACAGTGGCCTTGGCAGCCGAG
Organism: Rhizobium cauense; assembly: GCF_019511525.1. Taxonomy (GTDB): domain Bacteria; phylum Pseudomonadota; class Alphaproteobacteria; order Rhizobiales; family Rhizobiaceae; genus Rhizobium; species Rhizobium cauense. The sequence continues at coordinate 457,811 of NZ_JAEUAT010000004.1, forward strand.
GCACATGGCGTCGATCCCGCTCAGATCGCCAAGACGATCTGTCTGCGTGTTGGCGAAGAAATCATGCTTCTCGTAGCCAGCGGTCTCGCGCGGCTGGACAACAGGAAGTTCAAGGACACCTTCGGAGGCAAGGCGCGCATGCTCGGACCTCAGGAAGTTGTGGAAATCACCAGCCATCCCGTCGGAGGGGTGTGCCCCTTTGGATTGCCGACTGTGCTGCCCATTTATTGCGACGTCTCACTGAGGCGTTTTGATGAAGTGGTCCCAGCGGCCGGTTCGACCAACTCGGCCGTTCGGATATCAACACAGCGTTTGGCGGAACTCGCCGGCGCGACCTGGGTTGATGTCTGTCAGTAAAGATCTGCACACGCAAAGCTTCAAACCTGTAAAGCAGTTCCTATATAGGTTCCTGACACGCCATTCATCATGACAGGAGAGATCTGGATGCCTCGTGCCGTTTCGCGTTTTGCCAAGATTGTGGCGATTGCCACCCTGACAGGCGCTACCGTATTTGCCTCGATCGGCGAGGCTGATGCGCGGCGCGCAGGAGGCTCGGGGTTCGGCAGTCGCGGCACCCGCACCTTTCAGGCGCCTCCGGCCACTAGCACGGCGCCGTCGCCGGCTGCGCCGATCGAACGCTCGATGACGCCTCGTTCGCAGACCACTTCACCTTCGACAGCACAGCAACCTCAAAACACCCAGAGGCCTGGCCTGTTCAACGGCGGCTTCGGTCGATCCATGGTTGGCGGCCTCATTGCTGGTGGCCTCCTTGGCATGCTGCTCGGCCACGGTTTCGGCGGTGGCTTCGGTTTCCTCGGAATGCTATTGCAAATCGCCCTGATTGCGATCGCGATCTCCTTTGCGATGCGCTATTTTGCCAACCGCCGTCAGCCCGCCTATGGCCCTTCCGGCAGCGTCGGGACCAGCAGGATGGCACCGGGTGACAACAGGTCGTTTCAAATCCCATCCATCGGGTCAGGGGCTGGCTATGCGCAAAGGCAGCCAACCACGAAACCTCAGGACGAGATCGGCTTGAGCCAACGCGATCTTGACCGTTTCGAGCAATTGCTGACAGAGGTGCAGACAGCTTACGGCGCCGAAGACTATGGCACGCTGCGTCGTCTGACCACACCAGAGGCGATGTCCTACCTTGCCGAGGAACTCGGCGAGAATGCAACGAACGGTGTGCGTAACGACGTCTCGAACGTAAAATTGCTGCAGGGCGATATCGCAGAGGCTTGGCGCGAGGATGGGGCGGACTACGCAACGCTTGCCATGCGATACTCGTCGATCGACGCCCTCGTCGAGCGCGAGAATGGCAAGCTTGTCAGCGGTGACAATAATCGCCCGACGGAAACCACGGAAGTCTGGACGTTCGTGCGCAAGGGCGGAAATGAATGGAAGCTCGCCGCAATCCAGGGAACCGAGCAACGCGCCGCGTAACCGCGGCGCAAGCTTATCAGACTTCCTGCGCAGCAGCGGGAACGACCCAAAGCGGTCGGTCTTCCCGCTTAGGGCGAGTTGTTGGTGTCGCCTGATCCTCCACGGCCAGGGCTTCGTCACCGTCCTGGGCATCCACTTCGTAGGCGTAGTCGTAGAGCATTTCGCACGCGCGTTCGTTGGCCCTGATCTTGGCCTCCGTCTCCCCAATCGCGGTTGCGATTGCCTTGATACGGGCTCGCAACATCGAGCCCAGGATATCAGTCGCAGGTCGCTTGTCCAGGCGCTCCAGGTGATGCTCGATGCGTGAGGAGTGCCGCTCGAGCTCGCGTTTGCTGAAGCGCGCCTTTCGCATTTCCTCCGACAGGTCGGATCTCATTCGCGCCAAGGGATCGAAAGTGCCTGGCTCGCGCTCGTCCAACGTCAGTTGATTGACCAGCTTCTCAATAACCATCAGGGCTTGTAAATCGACGGGGTCGGCGAGTTCCACGTCATAACCAGTGTCATCGAAAACCTTTCTACGCACCGGATCCAACAGCAGTTCGTAGGCCTTCTGTACACGGCTGAATGCATCCGGGTCACCGCCTGAGTCGGGGTGCGTCGCCTTCGCGCGACGCCGATACGCGGCCTTCACCTGGTCGTCGGTTGCATCGCGCCGGACGCCGAGAATCTCATAAGGATTGGTCACCATCCCTCCGTCGTTGTTCGGACATTGCCGTGACACCCATGAAGGGTATTCGTCCATCGAGGCCTTCTTCTACCATCACTGGGGCGGAGTTTGGACAAAAAGAATAAAGAAATCGATGAAGAGGACGCCGAATTCAACAAGGCAGTTTTCCGCGAGGTGCACGAATTTTGCCCCCTATTAGGCTGCGATAAACGCCAGCGCAGACAGTGAATGCCGACAAATGCGACGTTTGCAGCTGCTGGTGCCGATCTGTCTCGTTTAGAGCTCACGTGAAAGCACAGTCTGCGCCATGTCGGCAGGAGAAATAACGCATGCCCAGCCTGCTGCTTAATCGATATAATAGAACGGCCCGCGTTGACGCTTTTTGTCAAATCGAGTTCTATCCGCCACCATTTGTCCGGCCCGAGGTGGGGGCGGGGAGTTCGGAGGAGGTTATATGCGTGTTGTCCGTACAATAGCAGAGTTGCGAGACCAGCTTTGCGGCTGGCGGCGCGAGGGCAGGGCGATCGGCTTTGTACCGACCATGGGGTTCCTGCATGTCGGGCACATGGAGTTGGTGGCCCGCGCCCGCAAGGAAAATGACGTGAGCGTCGTCTCGATTTTCGTCAATCCGCTGCAGTTTGGTCCAAATGAGGATCTCGCCAAATATCCGCGCGATCTGGCTCGTGACAGCGCCATGCTCGACGCTGCCGGTGTCGATATCCTGTTTGCGCCTGATGTCAGTGACATGTATCCGCGGCCGATGCTGACGGTTGTCGATGTGCCGGTACTTGGAAACCAGCTCGAAGGAGAGGCGAGGCCGGGACACTTCGCGGGTGTTGCGACCGTCGTGACGAAGCTCTTCAATATTGTTCAGCCGGATAGCGCTTATTTTGGCGAGAAGGACTATCAGCAGGTCGCACTGATCAAACGGATGGCCGAGGATCTTGCCCAGCCCGTGCGGGTTGTTGCGGTGCCAACGGTTCGGGAGGCCGATGGGCTCGCTTGCTCATCGCGCAACGTCTATCTCAATGAGCGCGAACGAGCGGCGGCCATTATTGTGCCGAACGCATTGGCAGAAGCCGAACGCCTTTATGCCAATGGTTGCAGTGACCCGAATGAAATGGAGCTCGCGTTAAGGAAATTCATAGCCGCAGAACCGCTCGCCACCCCCGAGGTCGTCGCCGTGCGTGATCCTGAGACCCTGGAGCGCCTGGCCTCGCTGCAGGGCGGTCCGGTGCTTGTCGCGCTTTTTGTGCGCATCGGAGCGACAAGGCTCCTCGATAACCGGGTTATAGGTGCGAGATCCCTCGAGAGTTCGAGGGCCGCATAGTGAGCACGCACGGCAAGCAAAAGCGACTGACGACGGCTTCGATCCGGGCGATGAAAGGCAAAGAACGCGTGGTGTGCCTCACCGCCTACACCACGCCGATTGCACGCTTGCTCGATGAGCACTGCGACCTTCTCCTGGTCGGCGATTCGCTCGGCATGGTACTGTACGGCATGGAGACGACTGTTGGCGTCACGCTCGACATGATGGCTGCACACGGTCGTGCGGTGATGCGCGGCGTCTCGCATGCTTGCGTCATTGTGGACCTTCCCTTCGGGAGCTACCAGGAGTCAAAGGAGCAGGCCTTCCGCAGTGCTGTCCGGCTGATGCAGGAAGCGGGATGCGATGGCGTGAAGCTTGAGGGCGGCGAGGAAATGGCAGAAACGGTCGCTTTTCTGACCGCCAGGGGCGTGCCCGTCTTCGGTCACGTCGGGTTGATGCCACAGCTTGTGAACGTTGCCGGCGGCTTCAGGTCGCTTGGGCACACGGATGAGGAGGCGGCAAAGATCAGCCGAGATGCGCTCGCCGTTGCCGAAGCGGGTGCCTTTGCGATCGTTGTCGAGGGTACCGTCGAGCCGGTGGCACGCGAAATCACAGCATCACTTGGCGTGCCGACCATAGGTATTGGTGCGTCGCCGGCCTGTGACGGGCAAGTTCTTGTTTCAGACGACATGCTGGGCTTGTTCACTGACTTCAAGCCACGCTTCGTCAAACGTTTTGCGGAGCTTGGTCCGTTGGTGTCGCAAGCTGCTCAAAGCTATGCCGAGGAAGTTCGAACGGGACAATTCCCGGCACAGGAGCACACATTCCAGCCAAAACGCTAGGTTTGGGCGTATATAGGGTGACTGGGAAAATCAGCGTCCGTTGAGCCAGGCTGCGATCCCGCTGGCCGCAGCTCGCCCCGTGGCAAAGCACGCCGTCAACAGGTATCCGCCGGTCGGGGCTTCCCAATCAATCATTTCGCCCGCCACGAAGAGACCGGGGAGTGCCTTCAGCATATAGTTCCGGTCAATCCCGCCCCATTCAACCCCGCCTGCCGACGAGATCGCTTCGGCAATCGGGCGGGGTGCGCTGATCGGGATCGGCAGAGCCTTGATCAGATTTGCTAGCCGTTGTGGATCTTGCAGATCTGCATCATCGGCCAACTCGCGTACGAGGGCCGCTTTCACGCCATCGACGCCTGCCCCCTTTCGGAGCCGGTTTGACAAACTCGCCTTTTGATCCTGCTTGGCGATCTCACGAGCGATGCGCTCCTGCGAGCGCCCTGGCATCAGGTCGACCTCAAGCGCTGTCGCCTTGCCGGTCGCGAGCCTGTTTCGCAGGGCGGTCGCATGGGCGTAGATGAGACTGCCTTCGATGCCATGCCGCGTGATGACAAATTCGCCTGGGATAACGCCCGCCGTCGAGGTGGCGGTTACGGACTTGACGGGCTCGCCGGAGAACCGCTGGCGCAGGTGGTCGCTCCATTCGACATCGAAACCACAATTGGCGGGCTGAAAGTCGCCGATCGCGACGCCTTTTTCACTGAGCCAAGGTAACCAGCTGCCGTCGGAACCTAGTCGAGGCCAGCTTGCTCCACCAAGTGCGAGCAAGGCTGCGTCTGGATGAATTGTCATTGGCCCTTCGGGCGTTTGGATGATGTAGCCGCCATCGGAGAAACCGAACCAGCGATGTCGGGTGAGGATGGTGACGCCTTGCTGGTCAAGCCGTCGCAGCCAGGCGCGAAGAAGTGGTGAGGCCTTCATGACCCTCGGAAACACGCGTCCAGAGGTCCCTATGAATGTTTCGGTACCAAGTCCTGCCGCCCAGGACCGCACATCGTTCGGTTTGAAGGCGTCCAGAGCAGCGCGCAGTCGGCTGTTTGACACGCCGAAGCGTGAACTGAAGCGGTCATATTCTTCGGAATGGGTTATATTGAGACCCGACTTGCCAGCGAGGAGAAACTTCCGCGCAACAGTCGGCATGGCCTCATAAACTGTTACTGCATACCCCGTCGATGACAGGCTTTCCGCAGCCATCAGGCCAGCGGGGCCGCCGCCGAGGATTGCGATTTGCTTTTTCACCATTGGCTTCGCCCGAGCACATACTCAAAAGCCTCTCATGGCTCGTGCGAGAGTGATGCGCAAGTGCGTCGTAATAGCCACCAGGTTTTGCCTCCTCCAAGTATGCGGAAGACGACAGTTCAGCCTGGTTGCCGGTCAAATCGATCAGTCGACAACACGAGGCTTGAATTTCGGCGTCGCAGGCGTTTCTGCTTCCTTCATCGCCTCTTCGTGATACCAGCAGCTTTCGTAGACGGACGGAATCATATCCCGCTCGAGGTCGACCTTGGGGCTGCGCTCGACCGCAGCGAAGCGCTTCTTTGGAAATGTGTAGATAGTTGCAGTCCCGTGGTGCACACCAATAGCCATCAAGTGCCTCCTTGTTCATCCCCTACGAAAGGAATTAGGGCGACCATAACACATGTGCTCAACAAATGCGCTAGATGATTGAAAAAAGTGCAATATTTGTTTGAATAATGGGCACTCTGTTTTGCTGAGGTTTATATCAGAATTTTGAGATATCCAAAATTTATGCAGATGCCTAAATTCGATGCGCTTGTGCTTGGGTGCAAAAAAAATGTTACGGTTGTAGTGCTTCTCTTTGGCGGTATCGGATCGGTCTGCAGTACGGCCTTTTGGCAGACTAACTGATTGAGTCCGCTATTGGTTCCGCAGTCCCGAGCTCGTCCACTATGGCCTTCGGCTGCTGGCTTGGCCCACTATTTCAAATCGCCGGTTCGCTAAGGAAGGCCAAACTGGCACGCCATGTGCATATCGTAGGGTATCCCTCGTGGTCTGGGCTTTCAATGGCCAGGTTCGCTTGAGGATTTGCTCACGATTTATGTTTGAGAGACTCGCAAATGACCAAGTACAAGCTCGAGTATATCTGGCTCGATGGATACACCCCGGTGCCAAACCTCCGTGGTAAGACGCAGATCAAGGAATTCGACGCTTTCCCGACGCTCGAGCAGCTTCCGCTCTGGGGTTTTGACGGTTCGTCCACGATGCAGGCGGAAGGTCGCAGCTCGGACTGCGTGCTGAAGCCTGTCGCGCTTTATCCGGATCCGGCCCGCACGAACGGCGTTCTTGTCATGTGCGAAGTCATGATGCCCGATGGCGTCACGCCGCATTCGTCCAATAGCCGTGCCACCATCCTCGACGACGAAGACGCGTGGTTTGGTTTCGAACAGGAATACTTCTTCTACGAGAATGGTCGCCCGCTCGGTTTCCCGGAAACCGGCTACCCGGCTCCGCAGGGCCCCTACTACACTGGCGTCGGATACAAGAACGTCGGTTCGATCGCTCGCGAAATCGTTGAAGAGCACCTTGATCTGTGCCTGGCTGCTGGCATCAACCACGAAGGCATCAATGCCGAAGTGGCCAAGGGTCAGTGGGAGTTCCAGATTTTCGGTAAGGGCTCTAAGCGCGCTGCCGACCAGATCTGGATGGCTCGCTACCTGCTCCTGCGCCTCTGCGAAAAGTATGGTATCGACATCGAGTTCCATTGCAAGCCGCTCGGCGACACGGACTGGAACGGCTCTGGCATGCACTGCAACTTCTCGACCAAGTTCATGCGCGAAGTTGGCGGCAAGGCCTACTTCGAAGCGCTGATGGCCCAGTTCGACAAGAACCTCCAGGCACACATCGATGTTTACGGTCCTGACAACCATCTGCGTCTGACCGGCAAGCATGAAACTGCTCCGTGGAACAAATTCTCCTACGGCGTTGCTGACCGCGGCGCTTCGATCCGTGTTCCGCATTCCTTCGTCAAGAACGACTATAAGGGTTATCTGGAAGACCGCCGCCCGAACTCTCAGGGTTGCCCCTACCAGATCGCTTCGCAGGTTCTGAAGACCATCTCGGAAGTCCCGACTGCCGGCTTCGCTTCTGCTGCTGCCTAATCGCAGATTTTGCACTAACACGATGGCGCCGGTCGACTAACTGGCGCCATCCGTCTATTGCTTGACATTATTGGCTTTTTAGCTCCGATCCGTCGTGGCACTGCTTGCTCACCAAAGCACCCAACGGTTGAAAAGTTCAACCAAGTCAGCATAATTCTTTTGCGTTGCCGTTATTTGGTCCTATACTTCGCGCGGATCCTCCAAACGCGAGTTGCCCGTGACAGGGAAAGAGAGCCGCTTCCTCCGTCTGCTTGGAACGCCCGCGCTTTTCGCGCAGGGGTGTGAAATCGCATTGCCGGAGAAGGCATATGCTCTACTCGCTTTCCTGGTGACCGCGCCGCAGTGCTCCATGGATCGGGAGATCCTGCGCAGCATCCTTTGGCAGTCGGACCAATCCAAACAGCGTGCAGGCAGTCTGCGCCAACTTTTAGCTCGTATTGATCGTAGCATTCCGGATGATATGCCTCGCCTCATCAGGGCGACCAATACCCACGCGCAGTTCAACCACGACGACTGGGAGGCTGATGTCCTGGTGTTGAGCAACTCCGCCGCGCCTCTGCCGCGTTCCGCTTGGGATTTTTTGCGCGGCGATCTCGTGGAAGGGTTCAAGGCACCTACGATTGAGGCCGAAGAGCGGATCGGCGTTGAGGGGCAGCGAATTGCGCAACGCCGCGAAGCTCATATCATCGCGCTGCTCGAAACGCCGGAAAAACGGACCTCGGCCGACATTCTATTCCTCGCTGGCCTACTTGTTGACGCCGACCCTGCAAACGAGGTTGCATGCAGAGCCTTGATGCAGAGGCATGCTGATGCCGGGGACATTGCATCTGCACGTCAGGCATACTTTCGTTGCCGCAGTGAGTTGAAAACCGAGTATGGCGCTGAGCCGGACGGGCTAACTCAGGCGCTCGCTCTGGAGCTTGGCATCGTCGCGCCCGCCATGGTCCAAGGCGCACCCACCCATATGCCCGATGTTCCGATTGATCCACTCGGCCAGCCTCGCGTGATGATCCTGCCACCGGATTCGATATTGTCCGATCCGGTGCTCCAGCGCGTCGGGAGGGCCTTGCTGGAGGAGGTGACCATTGGCTTGAGCCAGCAACGTGGCTTCAAGGTCATTGCGGCCCACACGAGCCTGGAAATCCTCAATCGCAGCCTTGCAGGGGCGCAAACCGCGCCACCACCGCCAGAATTGCGGTTTGACTATACTGTCTACGTGACGATCCATGGCCGCGAGGACGACATCTACGCGACCTGCCGATTGACAAAGACATCGACTGCCGAAGTGCTTTGGGCGATCGACCTGCCTCTCGCCATGCAGAAGGTCAATCATTCATTCGGTCAGCTCGCTCGGCGCATCGTTATGACACTCGCCGATACGATCGAACGTCGTGAGCTTCTGGACATGACGCACGACGTCAATCCGTCGGCCTATCGCCTCTACCTCGAAGGCAAGCGGCTCGTTTCAAAGACGGACCTGCAGCATCTGCGCCAGGCGCGCAAGTGGTTTAAATCAGCGCTTGCACGTCACGACAGGTTTTCATCCGCCCATGCGGGGATGGCGCGGGTGCTCGGCATGGAGTGGCTCGTGCGGGGGATGAAGGATACACAGTTGCTGGAGGAAGCCGAGCGCTCGGCCTGGCTTGCGCGCGACAACGATCCGAATAGCGGTCGGGCCATGCGGGAGCTTGGGTTCGTTGCTCTCTATCGCCGCCGCTTCAGCGACAGCCTCGACTTCTTTGCCGAAGCCCAAATGCTCAATCCGAATGATGCCGACATCCTTGCAGATCACGCGGATGCCTTGCTGCATGACGGTCAGAGCGATCGGGCACTGGAATTGAGCCTGGCGGCCATCAAGCTCAATCCACTGCCACCCGATTACTACTACTGGAACCTTGGCGGCATTCACTTCGTCCAGGAAAACTACGCCAAGGCGATCGAGGTTCTTGATCGGGTCAAGGATCGTCCGGCGACGTCACGCCTTTTGGCTGCAGCGCACGCGAAGAATGGAGATCGCGAGCTGGCGTCGCGCTACGCTTCGATAGTGCTAGAGAGTTTTCCTGATTTCCGCACGGATGATGTGTGGAGATTCGTACCGGATCGCAATCCCGACGACACCCGACAGCTGATCGACGGCCTGCGCATGGCCGGACTGTCCTGAAGCGCTACACTTTGGCCTTTTTTGACCCCTTTTTGCCGCGCAACTCGGTCACGCCGAAATAACGCCTGTCGAGGCATGTTCCCTTCTGTCCGCAGCATAACGCTGCCTTGAACAGGAGATGACATGATGACGACTCAGATCAAGCCAGTTGCAGTACGCCTTTCCGCCGCCGCTCAGGCTGTGCTCAAGCAGGAAGCTGTACAGCTCGACACGAATGCCACGGCAAACATCGTACACGCCCTGAAGTTTCGTTGAGGATTTACGCGAATGTCTGTTCAGACGTCACTGGAGCGCCTGGCGGGAGATCTCAGCCTCTCATCGGCCGGAATCAACAGCTATCACGACCGCTCGCTGAACCCTGGGCAGACATTCGCGGCGATCAAACCACACTTCAAGGAGCTGGGCATCACGCGCGTTGGGATGCTCACTGCGCTTGACCTTCTCGAGATCCCGGTGGCTTTTGCCACTCGACCCAACAGCTACACTCTTTCCGTCTTTCAGGGAAAGGGCATAGACGAGGAGGCAGCGATGACCTCCGCCGCGATGGAAGCCGTTGAGACACGTGTTGCTGAAATCCAACCGAGCGACCTTGTGGTCGCGACGCTCGAGGGCATGAGAGCCGAGCGTGCGCCCATGATCGACCTCGATTCCGTTGCCCGCTGCGTGCCCTCCGAGATCGGTGCGCAGCCACTCGCCTGGAGCGAGGGGCTGGACATTGTCTCCAACCGACCCGTGTTTGTGCCGTGGCCGCTCGTCGGCCTCGATCATCGGGGCGTCCGACCGTCTGGGTTCGAGCAGTCGAGTGACGGGCTCGCGTCCGGAAATCGGCCAGCCGAAGCCGTGTTGCACGGCCTTTGCGAGTTGGTCGAGCGCGACGCGTGGGCGCTCACGCAGTTGCGCCCCTACGAGCAACTGCGCGGTACGCGAATTGACCCTGCAGCGTTCGCCGATCCGGTTCTTGATATCATCGTCGACCGCATCAAGCGCGCGGACATGCGCCTCTTGCTGCTCGACATGACGACCGACATTGGTGTTCCCAGTTTTCTGGCGGTTATCATTCCAGGCAACCTCGGCGAGCGCGTCGATGCGCGTTGGACCCAGGTTTGCGGGGGGTGCGGCTGCCACCCCGATCCCGTTCGTGCAGCGCTCCGGGCGATCACCGAGGCAGCCCAAAGCCGTCTGACCGCGATCGCCGGCAGCCGCGACGACTTCTCTCCGCGTCTCTATCAGAGGCTTGATGACGGGAGCCCAATGCGAGAACTCATCAATCTGTGTGATGAGGCGCCTGTCGCCCCTGGCTTCCGGTTTGAAACGTCGCAACGCACCATTCAGGAAAATATCACTCACATCCTCGACCGCCTCAACGCCCGCGGGATCGAACAGGTGGTGGCTGTGCCGCTTTCACACCCGCGTCTACCGGTCTCGGTCGTGCGCATGATCGTGCCCGGTCTCGAGGTGGATGTCAGCGGCGAGTACATTCAACTTGGGCTGCGCGCCGTCGGGGCTATGCAGGGAGCGATACAATGAAGGTTATCTTTGCTGGTCCGAGCTTCGGCGCCAATATCGAACGACTTCGCGGCAAGTATCCGTCGATTGCCTTTCGCGGACCGGCGGCGCGAGGTGACATACTGCAAGCAGTGCAGGATGGTGCGCGTGCGATTGGCATAGTTGATGGCTACTTCGGTGAGGTGCCATCGGTATGGCATAAGGAAATTCTGTACGCCCTTCAGAGGGATGTGGTTGTTGTCGGAGGCGCCAGTATGGGCGCCTTGCGAGCTGCCGAATGCTCAGCATTCGGGATGGTCGGACTTGGTTCGATCTACGAGGACTATGCGGATGGCCGCCTTGTTGATGACGAGGCCGTCGCCCTTGTTCACGCTCCTGAAGAGCTAGGCTGGTTGCCACTGTCGATCCCGTGGGTGGACTTCCAGCCCACGATCGACGTCCTTTACCGAAAAGGGGCGCTGTCGCTGGGTGAGCACAAGATGCTTCTGCTTGCTGGCCGTTCGGTTCATTTCTCCGAGCGGACATACCCTAAGGTCGTTGAAGGCTGCACATTTTCCTCGGATGGTCGCGCCAAGGAGATCCTGCGCTTGATTCGAGCTGGAAAGATCGAGCGTAAACGCCTGGATGCGGAACTCGTCCTTCAGCACCTGCAGGAAGTGGAATTTGGTACGCGGGAGCGTGACTGGGGGTTTGCTGCAACATCGCACTGGGAGCATTTGCGGGCGGAAGTCACGGGTGCGGTAACGCCTGTAACGCCCGAGTAACGCCGACGCTGAATGATAGTGCCATCAAAGCCCTGAAGGCTCATTCAGAGAAGGCAGTACGGATGAATATTCTGACGAGGGACGAGGGCACGGGTAGCGAATATGCTAGAATCTTCCGGCTGCTGTCAGCGGCGAAAGATGAGGCCCAGAAGCTCAAGCTGCACAATCTCATGCACTTGACGAATATGGCCCTTCTTCAGGTCGTCATTGATTGGGACGGTATTGACCCCGAGCGGGAACTCGACGTCAATCTCGAAAAGCTAATAGGCGCCAAGACGCAGGTCGCAATGAAAGACGCCAGCGAGAACCTGGTGCTTCTCGACTGCCATTGACGGTGGTGCCGTCACACTTAAATTGCTTCTACTCGAAGTCGACGTCCAGCTGGTCCATGCCGGCAATTGCCTGGACGAGCTTCACGATCTTCTTGCGAACCTGTTCGTTCTTGATCGAGAGGAACGCAGCGTTGAGCAGCACACCGTCGCGCGAGACAACGAACTCTTCGCTTGGTGTCGGATTGTCATTGGCCTGGGTGAAATCTTCGAAGAAGGAGCGGACATCAACGTCAAGCGCGCCGGCGATTTCGACCAGCATGCTGGCGGAAACGCGGTTTGAGCCCTTTTCATATTTTTGTATCTGCTGGAACGTGACGCCAACCCGGTCGCCAAGTTCGGTCTGTGATACCTTACGCATCAAACGCTTTATGCGGATCGTCTTTCCGACGTGAACATCGACTGCATGGGGTCCTTCTTTCATGATTTTTATCCTTTCGACGCCGGTTGTTGCGCGACTATTATACTAGCGAACAACCTAACGGAGATAATTGATCGGATCAATTGTGTTGATTCTTTTTTTATCCGGTGTCCGACACCCCGCTCAACATGTTGAAGTCTCGACCATCCGGCTGACTTGCTGCTATTTTCAGCGGCAAATCGTTGTTATTGTTGATAACAACCATAGATCGTCGTCAGACATTTGCTTTCATTGAGAGGTTTGGGATGTCGACAAAGAATTGGGTTTGGATTGCCGCGCTCGCTGTTGCGGTGGTCGGCGGTTACTTTGCCTGGCAGAAGCTCGCCAACGAAGGCCTCCCAGCCGGCATTGCAAGCGGCAACGGTCGGATCGAAGCGACAGAAATCGATATCTCGACGAAGACAGCAGGGCGCATTCAGGAAATTCTCGTGAATGAAGGCGCCTTCGTGAAGGCAGGCGAAGTTTTGGCGCGGATGGACACAGAGCAACTGGATGCCAGCCTGCGCCAGGCCGAAGCGCAACTGCGTCGGGCGGCCATCGGCATCGACACTGCCAATAGCCTTGTCAAACAGCGTGAGGCCGAGCAGCAGGCAGCGATCGCTGTCGTGACCCAACGCGAAGCCGAATCTGACGCCGCGGCGATCAAGTATGCCCGGTCGATGATGCTTCTCAAGCAGAACACGATTTCCCAGCAGATATTGGATGATGACAAGGCAGCAGCCGCGGCTGCAAGGGCTACTGTGGCTGCCGCACAAGCCCAGCTTGCCGCCGCTGAGGCGGCCATCGCGGCAGCCCAGGCGCAGGTGGTCGACGCTGAGGCGGCTGTCGATTCCGCCAAGGCTCAGATTGAGAGTATCAAGGCGGATCTCGCCGACAGCGTGCTCACGTCACCTCGCGATGGTCGTGTGCAATATCGCGTGGCGCAACCGGGAGAGGTGCTAGCTGCGGGCGGGCGCGTACTCAACATCGTTGATCTGAGTGATGTCTACATGACCTTCTTCCTGCCGACCGAGCAGGCCGGCAAGGTCGCGTATAATGCCGATGTGCGCATCGTTCTCGATGCAGCGCCCTCGCTGATCATCCCTGCGAAGGTCAGCTATGTAGCAGCGGTGGCGCAGTTCACCCCAAAGACCGTCGAGACCCATGAAGAGCGGCAGAAGCTGATGTTCCGCATCAAAGCGCAGATCCCGCAGGAACTGCTGCGGAAATATATCGACTTCGTCAAAACCGGCCTTCCGGGGATGGCCTACGTAAAGCTTGATCCACAAGCCCAATGGCCGGCCAATGTCGCCGGAGCGCCGGTTCAATGAGCGGCAGCTCGAGCACGGAGGGGGCGCCAGAAGTTGTGGCCCGTCTCGACGGCGTCAGCCTTTCTTACGGCAAGACGCAGGCCCTCGACACTGTAACGCTCGACCTCCCAGCAAACCGAATGATCGGATTCATCGGACCTGATGGCGTCGGCAAGTCAAGCTTGCTTTCGCTGGTTGCCGGTGCCCGTGTGGTTCAGCAAGGACGTATTGACGTCTTGGGCGGCGATATTGCTGACGCGACACACCGGCGCATCACCTCGCCGCGCATCGCCTACATGCCCCAGGGACTGGGCAAGAACCTTTACCCCACCTTGTCAGTGTTTGAGAATGTCGACTTTTTCGGCAGGCTTTTTGGACAAGGCAAGGACGAACGGGAGGAGCGAATCGAGGGCCTTCTGAAGGGCACAGGTCTCAGCGCCTTCGCAGGCCGCCCGGCTGGCAAGCTATCGGGAGGCATGAAGCAGAAGCTCAGCCTCTGCTGCGCGCTGATCCATGATCCGGACCTCCTCATTCTCGATGAGCCGACGACGGGCGTTGATCCGCTGTCACGGCGCCAGTTCTGGGATCTGATCGATACCATCAGGCAAAGCCGACCAGGGATGAGCGTCATAGTTGCCACGGCCTACATGGAGGAAGCGGCCCGCTTCGACTGGTTGGTTGCAATGGATGCAGGAAAAATCCTGGCAACCGGGGCGCCGGCGGAGATATTGAACAAGACGCAAACATCAAGCCTCGACGCCGCGTTCATCGCGCTTCTTCCGGAGGAAAAGCGGTCGGGGCATGTCGAGGTCGTGATGCCGGCGCGCATAGGGGGTGCCGATAGCGAGATTGCAATCGAGGCGGAGCATCTGACGATGCGGTTCGGGGATTTCACGGCCGTGGACAATGTCAGCTTCCGTATCGGGCGCGGTGAGATATTCGGTTTTCTCGGCTCGAATGGATGTGGCAAGACAACAACGATGAAAATGCTCACGGGTCTTCTGCCCGCAAGCGAAGGCACGGCGCGGCTCTTTGGACACGCGGTGGACCCGAACGACATCGAGATCCGCCGGCGGATTGGCTACATGTCGCAGGCGTTTTCGCTCTATTCAGAGCTTACTGTGCGGCAGAATCTGGACCTCCATGCGAGGCTATTCAGTATGGATCCCGCCGCAATTCCGGCCCGTATCGACGAGACGGTGCGCCGCTTCGACCTCGCCGAGGTGATGGACGCCTTGCCCGATGCCTTGCCCCTCGGGATCCGCCAACGATTGTCGCTCGCAGTCGCGATGATCCACTCCCCCGATATTCTCATCCTCGACGAACCGACGTCGGGCGTCGATCCGGTTGCTCGCGACAACTTTTGGCAGATCCTCTCCGACCTGTCGCGCAAGGACAACGTGACGATCTTTGTCTCGACCCATTTCATGAATGAGGCAGCGCTTTGCGACCGCATATCGCTGATGCATGCCGGCAAGGTGCTGATAAGTGATACGCCGGCGGCGATCATTGAGAGCCGATCCGCGGCAACGCTGGAAGAGGCTTTCGTAGCCTACCTTGAAGATGCGATTGGCAATAGGGATGCGGAGCCCGCAAGCTTCGCTGCGTCTACGGCTTCGGGCGACAAATCCGCAGCAGAGCAGGGGCATGGGTTTCGCCGGCTCTTCGATCCGCGCCGGATGTTCGCCTATACGAGGCGAGAGGCACTCGAGCTTCAGCGGGATCCCATTCGCGCTACATTGGCTATTGTTGGCAGCGTCATCTTGATGTTCGTTATTGGCTACGGGATCAATATGGATGTCGAGAACCTGTCCTTTGCCGTGCTTGATCGCGATGATACGACAATCAGCCAGGACTACATCCAGCAGATTTCCGGGTCGCGCTACTTTGTGGAAAAGCCCCCGATCGTCGACTATAACGACATGGATCGCCGCATGCGATCAGGTGAGCTCTCTCTCGCGATAGAAATCCCGCCGGGCTTTGGCCGCGATGTCTCGCGCGGGCAGGGTGTCGAGGTTGGAGCCTGGATCGACGGCGCGATGCCGAGCAGGGCGGAAACTGTCCGTGGTTATGTTCAGGGAATGCATTCCGAGTGGCTGGGGCGCAAGGCTCAGCTTTACGGACAGGCGGCCACGCCCGGCAATTTTCAGCTCGAGATACGCTACCGCTACAATCCTGATGTCCAGAGTCTCGTTGCAATGGTGCCGGGCGTCATCCCGTTGCTTCTGATGATGATCCCGGCAATGCTTGCAGGGCTCAGTGTCGTGCGTGAGAAGGAGTTGGGCTCGATCATCAATTTCTACGTGACCCCCGTCACGCGTCTCGAATTCCTCTTTGGTAAGCAGCTGCCCTATATCGGCCTTGCGATGCTGAATTTCTTCATGCTCACGGCCTTCGCCGTCTTTATTTTCCGAGTGCCATTTACAGGAAGTTTCCTCACCTTCACGCTTGCTGCGTTAATCTATGTAACCGTGACAACGAGCATGGGGCTGTTGATCTCGGCTTTCATGAATAGCCAGATTGCCGCCATTTTTGGGACGGCGTTGATCACGCTGATTCCGGCTGTCCAGTATTCAGGCATGATCGACCCTGTGTCATCGCTACAGGGTGTCGGCGCCGTTGTCGGGCAGATCTACCCGGCCTCGCACTTCGTGACCATATCGCGCGGCACCTTCTCAAAGGCGCTCGATTTCGGCGATCTGGCCGGATCCTTTGTGCCTCTTTTGATAGCCGTACCTGTTCTCCTGGGGCTCGGCGCTGTTCTCCTCAAGAAACAGGCGGATTGAGCATGCGCATAGAGAGCATATACCGGCTTGGGGTGAAGGAACTCTGGGGGCTGGTGCGCGATCCCATGCTTCTCGTCCTCATCATCTATGCCTTCACGGTGTCGATCTACACGGCGTCGAACTCGACCCCCGAAACCTTGAACCGGGCTGCCATCTCGATCGTCGATGAAGACCAGTCGCCGATCTCCTCGCGCATTATCACTGCATTCTATCCGCCATATTTTGTGGTGCCTCGCATCATTCCCTTTTCAGAGGTTGACCCCCGTATGGATGCCGGGTTGGACACATTTGCGCTCGACATCCCGCCAAACTTCCAGCGTGATGTGCTCGCCGGCAGATCGCCAGCCATTCAGCTGAATATCGATGCTACGCGTATTTCGCAGGCCTTTACGGGGGGCGGCTACGTGCAGTCGATCGTCTCGGGCGAGGTCAACGAGTTTGTCAATCGCCACCGCGGCAGCGACCCGGTATTGGTCGATCTGGCACTACGTGCGCGCTTCAATCCGCAACTCGACAAGGGATGGTTTGGCTCGATAAACAACGTGATCTCCTCGATCACGATGCTGTCGATCATCCTGACAGGCGCGGCATTGATCCGTGAGCGCGAGCACGGCACGATCGAGCATCTCCTTGTCATGCCGATAACGCCAGTTGAAATCATGCTGAGCAAGATCTGGTCGATGGGTCTTGTCGTCGTTCTCGCAGCTGTCTTCTCGTTGCTTTTCATCGTTCAGGGATTGCTTCGCGTTCCGATCGAAGGATCGTTCACGCTCTTTGTCATCGGGACAATCCTTGACGTGTTTGCAATGACCTGCATGGGAATTTTCCTGGCAACCATCGCCGGCTCCATGCCGCAGTTCGGGCTTCTCCTCATGCTCGTGTTGATTCCTCTGCAAATGCTTTCGGGTGGCACAACGCCGCGCGAGAGCATGCCCGAGGTCATTCAGACCATCATGCTGGCAGCACCCAACACGCATTTCGTGATCCTCTCCCAGGCTGTTCTGTTTCGCGGAGCCGGGCTGAGCGTGGTATGGCCTCAGCTTGCCGCTCTCTTCGCCATCGGTGCCATCTTCTTCTATTTTGCGCTCACCCGTTTCCGCCAATTTCTGCGCTAGCGGGGGCAACGGAATTTGGTCCGCGACGCTTTCGCGTGGCGGATTGGTGTGCGAAAGATTGGTCTTTCTAGAGAGATGGATTCGTAGCCACTGTGACGATTGGGTTTGCACATGCCGAGTTGATAGCCGTGTTGGCGGCGGTAACGGGTGGGGAACCGCGCGTCATGACGATCAGTTCGGGAGATGCGCTTCCCTCTGGTCCGTTTGAGATGGGCCACCGTACCCTGCAGAGTGGCCTTCGCGAATGGGTTCAGGAACAGACTGGCCATCCACTCGGCTTCCTGGAGCAACTCTATACCTTTGCCGACCGCGACCGGAACAACGAGATCCGGGGAGGGCGGACGATTTCGATCAGCTATCTTGGGCTCGTGCGTGAACAGGCCACACCAGGTGGCGGCCGGCCCGGTTGGCATGGCTGGTATAGCTACTTTCCCTGGGAAGATTGGCGGTCTGGACGTCCCGCTATCTTGGATGACATTGCCAGGTGCCTTGTTGGGTGGGCCAAGCGCGACCCTTCTCGTCAGTTTGAGAGAACACAGCGGGCGAGCTTTGCCTTTGGTCTGGGCGGGACGGTCTGGAACGAGGATCTGGTGTTGCAACGCTACGAGTTGCTCTATGAAGCGGGCCTCTTGGCCGAGGCTGGCTGCCCGACTGACCTGGACCTGGGCAGGCCGATGTTTGCCGACCATCGGCGTATCCTTGCGACAGGCATTGCGAGGCTGCGCGCCAAGATCAAATACCGCCCCGTTGTTTTCGAGCTGATGCCCGAAAGCTTCACCTTGCTGCAGTTGCAACGCTGTGTCGAGGCACTCGCTGGGCTGACCCTGCACAAGCAGAATTTCCGCCGTTTGATCGAACAGCAGGAGCTTGTCGAAGAGACAGGTGAAATGACGAGTGAAACCGGCGGGCGGCCGGCAAAGCTTTTTCGTTACCGTCACGTCGTTCTTGAGGAACGTGCGCTCGCTGGATCGAAGCTACCAGTTTCCCGCAATTGACATATGCTCAATATGAGAATATTGATTTGACCAATATATACTCATTCCGAGCATAAATAGGGATCTGGTCATGAATCATCGCGTTTCAGTGTCCGCGCTTTACGAGCGTGTTCAACGTGTCATTCCCAAGGCCGAATGGCTGTCGTTTGCGGACGATGTCGAGGCGATCCTGGAACTGAAACGGCGACGAAATGCGGTCATTCTCGCGCACAATTATCAGACGCCAGAAATTTTCCATGGGGTTGCCGATATCGTCGGCGACAGCCTGGCATTGGCCCGAAAAGCGATCGACGTCGATGCGGACGTGATTGTCCTTGCTGGCGTGCATTTCATGGCCGAAACCGCCAAACTCCTCAATCCTGGAAAGACCGTGCTTATTCCGGATATGGGGGCAGGTTGTTCGCTCGCCGATTCGATCACGCCCCAGGATGTGGCTCTATTGCGTGAAGCCCATCCCGGGGTGCCGATCATTACCTATGTGAACACATCGGCGGCAGTGAAGGCTGCATCCGACATCTGCTGCACCTCAGGCAATGCCCGGCAGGTCGTCGAGTCGCTCGGCGTGCCAAAAGTGCTGATGATCCCGGACGAGTATCTCGCGCAAAACGTAGCCCGTGAAACGAAGGTCGAAGTCCTCGCCTGGCACGGTCATTGTGAGGTTCACGAACTCTTTACTGCAGACGACGTCAGGCAATTGCGTGAGAACTATCCTGGCGTGACTGTTCTGGCGCATCCCGAATGTCCACCAGATGTGGTCGCAGAGGCCGATTTTGCCGGATCCACCGCCGTAATGTCCGATTTCGTCGGCGAAAAGCGTCCGGCTCGTGTCGTGCTTCTGACGGAATGCTCGATGAGCGACAATGTGGCGGTCCATCACCCGGACGTGGATTTCATTCGCCCCTGCAACCTTTGTCCGCACATGAAGCGGATCACGCTAGCCAACATCCGAACCGCCCTCGAAGAAAACCGCCACGAGGTCACTGTCGATCCAGAAGTTGCCGTCGCAGCGCGGCGCGCCGTCGAGCGGATGCTTGCCATATGACAGATACACTCGCGGCTCTCAGGGGGCAGGTGACGGTCGTTGGCAGCGGATTGGCTGGTCTGATGACTGCCTTGACGCTCGCGCCGCAACCCGTCGTACTCGTCACAAGCGCCGCACTCGGCACGCAAACGTCAAGCGCCTGGGCGCAAGGCGGGATCGCCGCCAGTGTTGGCGTCGATGATAGTGTCGAGCTGCATCTAGCCGACACGCTTTTGGCCGGCGACGGACTTTGCGACGCCCGCATTGCATCTGAGATCGTTGCGCAGGGCCCGGCTGTCATCGCCGCACTGGAGTGTGCAGGCGTCGCGTTCGACAGGGATCGGGCGGGCTGCCTCATGCTCGGGCTGGAGGCGGCTCATTCGCGCCGACGGATCGTGCATGCCTCCGGGGATGCTTCGGGTGCTGCTGTCATCACCGCACTTGTGCGCGCCGTCACCAACACGCCGTCGATCACTGTGCTTGAGGCAACCGACGTGCGCACACTTCTGACTGACGGTGGTGCAATCTGCGGCCTGACCGTCTCCAAGGAAGGGCAGACGGTTGCCATCGCCACCGACCGTGTTGTGTTGGCGACAGGCGGTATCGGTGGGCTGTACGATTCCACGACCAATCCTACGTCCAACTTCGGACAGGGTATTGCGTTGGCAGCAAGGGCTGGGGCGGAACTCGCAGATATGGAATTCGTGCAGTTCCACCCAACGGGTCTAGATTCTGCCCGCCGGCCGCTCGCCCTCGTCAGCGAGGCTGTGCGCGGCGAGGGTGCAATCCTGGTCAACGATGCTGGCGAGCGCTTCATGTCCGGCATCGACGGGGCAGAGCTTGCCCCGCGTGATGTCGTCGCGCGCGCCATCAGTACGGAGCTCACCCAGGGACGACATGTCTTCCTGGATGCGCGTCGTGCGCTCGGCGATCGCTTTGCGTCGCGCTTTCCGACAATCCAGGCACTGTGCCAAGAGGCGGGTGTCGATCCGGCACGCGACCTTATCCCTGTTCGTCCTGCGGTCCACTACCACATGGGTGGTGTCGCGACTGATTTGAAGGGTCGCAGTTCAATCCCTGGACTCTGGGTTGTCGGCGAAGCGGCCTCGACCGGCCTCCACGGCGCGAACCGGCTAGCCAGCAACTCGTTGCTCGAGGCAGCGGTCATGGGAATGCGAGCCGCCCACGACATCGCCGCCAGCGCCCAAGGTGTCATTCGACTGAGTACGTGCATGCAGACCGTGCCGGTCCCCGATGCTTCGGCTGTACGTGCGACTGTATCGCGCCGCCTCGGTGTCTTGCGCAGTCGGAGTGATCTTCAAAGCGCGATCGCAGCTCTGTTGCCGCTCGCCGAAAGTCGCGGGCCTGCTACAGATCCAGCAATCGTCGCTCTATCGATCGCGGTATTTGCGATGCTGCGACAGGAAACGCGGGGTGCACATGCGCGCGTCGATTTTCCGCTCAAACTCTCCCTCACCAGGCGCCGAACGATGACCTACGCCGATGTGCTTGATGTCGCGCGCGCCGAAACCCATAGCATTGCCCGGAGTGCCTGAAATGCCCCTTGCTCCCTTACCGCGCCTTATCGTTGAACCGCTCGTGCGTGCAGCCCTTCTCGAAGATCTCGGTCTTGCCGGCGACATAACCTCGGCAGCCGTCATTCCCGCAGACCATTGTTCGTTGTTGGTGATGGTTGCGCGGCAGCCTGGTGTCGTTGCCGGTCTCGATGCCGCTGAGCTCGCCTTCCATCTCGTGGAGCCGGCAATAACATTCCGTCGCCATCTCCAAGACGGGTCCCAGGTCAGCCCCGGCGATATCATTGCCACCATCACCGGTCCGTCGCGCGGCCTCTTGACCGGCGAGCGCACCGCGCTCAATTTCCTCGGCCATCTCTCAGGAATCGCGACCGTGACAGCATGCCTGGTCGAAGCAGTCGCGGGTACGAAGGCTTCGATTGCCTGCACCCGCAAGACAACGCCCGGCCTGCGCGCCCTGGAGAAACATGCGGTTCGCGCCGGTGGTGGAATGAATCACCGCTTCGCGCTCCATGATGCGGTCCTGATCAAGGATAACCATGTAGCGGTTGCAGACGGCGTACGCGAAGCAATTCGCCGCGCACGCGCCAGCGTTGGCCACATGGTCAAGATAGAGGTGGAGGTCGATACGCTGGAGCAATTGCGCGAGGCGATGGAGGAGGGCGTCGATGCAGTCTTGCTCGACAATATGAGCCCCGCTGAACTCCGCGAGGCAGTGGCGATCGTCGATGGACGTGCCATCACCGAGGCATCGGGAAGAGTGACGGCCGCGACAGTCGCTGCGATCGCCGCCTCCGGCGTCGATCTCATTTCGGTCGGTTGGTGCACGCATAGTGCGCCTACGTTGGACATCGGGCTGGATGTTCAGACCTGAATGATAGCAATTTGACGCTCACAGGCTCTGGCCAACTGCTTCAGCCCACGACTACTGTTCCAACATACAGTATGGTTTGACCGCCGTTTGGAAGCCTCCGCAGTCAACGCGGTTAGGATCGATGGATCGGATCGATCCAGGGCACATCCTCAGGTATTTCGACCGGTTCGATATCGAGATTGACAACGACCGGATCCTGGCCTGAGCGCACGAGAACGCATTCGAGCGTCTCGTCGCGACTGGCATTGATTTCCTGATGGGGGACATAAGGCGGTACAAAGATGAAATCCCCAGGGCCTGCCTCGGCAGTAAACTCGAGGTGGTCTCCCCAGCGCATGCGCGCCTTTCCCCTCACCACGTAGATGATGCTTTCGAGATCACCGTGGTGATGAGCGCCGGTCTTCGCATTTGCATGGATCGTAACCGTCCCGGCCCATATCTTCTCGGCACCGGCGCGGGCATGATTGATCGCCGTTGCCCGGTTCATTCCCGCTGTCTGCGCTGTGTTTGGGTCCAGCGAATTGCCTGGGATCACCTTCACCCCATGCTCGCGCCAGTCGATTGGATGATGGCCATGTTCCTCGGTCATTGCATCTCCTTGCTGCGATTGTGCATTCCGAAACGAATAGCTAGGTGATCAAGTCCCGGCGACCTTGGAGAGTTCATCGAGCTTACCACGCAGCCTACGCCTGACCTCCTCGTCCTGCCCTTCCATGGCAGAAAGAATTTCCCGAAGCGTTCCACGCAGTCCGTGGATCTGATCGATGAGATCCATGATGAGGTCGACCCCGGCGTCGTTTACGCCCAGATCCCTGGTGAGGTCGAGGATCAGGCGCCCGCGAGCAAGATCCGTATCGCGAAAATCGCGAGCACCGTCGTGTGTTTGCGGGAGCAGCCATCCCTGCTCAACCCAAACCTCCAGGACCGTCACGTCGATCTTCAGAAAACGGCGGAATTCAAGATCATCCATGGCTACTCTCCATGCCCTTTCTCGGATCCTGCGCATTGCCTGCCGTCCATCCGGTCATGAATTCGGTCAGTTGCTGATCCGAGGCGTCCGGCAGCACGATCTTCAGTGTGATGTAAACATCTCCAGCGCTACCGTCCTTCTTCGCAACGCCTTTGCCCTTCAGCCGCAGGGTCTTTCCTGCGTTCGAGTGTGGCGGCAATGTCAGGTTGACAGGACCGGACGGTGTTTGCGCACGCACCTTGCCGCCGAGTACGGCCTCGCGCAGCGTAATCGGCAGATCGAAGCGAATGTCATCACCATCGCGGACGTAGAAGCGATGCGGACGGACACGAATTTCGACGAGAGCATCGCCGGCTGAACCGCCACCAATGCCGGGCTCGCCCTTGCCTTTGAGCCTGAGCGTCTGGCCGTCGCGTGTGCCTGGCGGTATCTTTAGGTCGAGTGCCGGTCCGTCTGGCAACCTGATCTGCGTCTTCGTACCGTTAATGGCGTCCAGGAAATCAACCTCCAGCGAGTAGTGACGATCCGATCCGTGAGCGCGAAATTCGCCTCCGCGCGCCCGTCGCGAAAAGAAGCTGGAAAAGATATCGTCGCTGTCGCCGAAGTCCGCAAAACCTGCGCTGCTGTGATAAGGGTTCTCGGTGCCTGATGCAGAGGCGTAATCGCGATAGTACTGGCGCGGTGCCTGCTCGGCGCCGGTCATGTCGATCTCTCCGCGATCGAAGCGGCCGCGCTTTTCCTCGTCGCCCAGTAGTTCGTAAGCAGCGGAAATCTCTTTGAAGCGCTCCTCAGCCTTCTTGTCGCCTGGATTGAGATCGGGGTGAAGTTTCTTGGCGAGCTTGCGGAATGCGCTTTGAATGTCTTTTTGCGTGGCGTCCTTCTTTACGCCGAGAAGCTCGTATGGATCGCGGCTCATATATGTCTCCGGTTCAGCCGGCGGAAATCACCAGCTATTTGCCGTTTATATAGGTCCGAGGCTTGGCTCCGACGAGAGGTTGTATTCAGCCCGTCGCGTCAATTTCGGCGCAGGCTGATCTCGCTCGTGACCACCTTCTGACCGGATGCAGGGTCAACGTCGACAGTTCTTATGCGTATCGCGTTTGCGTCGACACGCTCGATCGTCATGTTGGCGGTGCGATCACCGTTGATTACCCTTGACCAGCGCACAGCGAGATTGATGGCATCACCGCTACGGCTCCCGCGCAAGCCGGACACGCCCCCCGACGGGCCAATGTAGCTGCCCGCATATTGCGCGCCACTCACCTTGAGATTGGCCGAAACCGCTCGCGTGACCACGATCATGCCTCTGCAGGTTCCCTTCATCGAGAGCACTTCACCGCTTGCCTGGGTCTTGAAATTGCAGTCGAGATTGATGGGCGAAGAAGACGTCGTGCGCTTCATCATGCCCCCACCTGTCCAGTCACCCGCAAGCGATTGCAGGAAAGGGGCTTCATCGGCAAATGCTGCGCCGGTCGTTGCCCAGATCAGCGCGGTCACAGCGGCATGTCGGCAGCACTTCATGACGTCCTCCCATGGAGATGATCAGGAATGCTTTGCTATGCTCTAAGTTCCTCCCAGCGTAGGGATCCAGGCAGGATGCCCAAGGAAAGGGGGGCGTGCAAGCCGATTTCGTCAGGCGCAGCCATGATGTCAGCCGCCAACGCCTCTCCTTGATGAATGATCGCGCCGGCGGATGTGTACGTTACAAAACCACAAGCATATGGAATAACCTCGTTCCGAGTGCGTCTTTTTGTGAGTATTGAAGGACTACGACGCCGACCACCATTGGAATGGCAAGAGCGCTGGACTCCAAGTCCAACACGCCGGCTGCTTCAGCGCCAGCTTGAGAAGGCTGAGCAGATAGTAGCTCATTACGGGATTCTCTCCGCCGGGCCGCGGCCATTCCCCCACAGCATGTAGCCTTCGACCCTGGGTATGAACTGGGAATAGCGTCACCGCGGGCTATGATCAGGCCCCGCGCTAGAAAGCATCATACCCTAATGGACTGGGTGTGCCCTTTCGTATCGGCCATTTAGACCTCGGGATAGATCCTCATGGACTGCCGAGGAGCTATGCTCGGATCATGCATCGCGAATTGCGTCTTTGCCCGACAGCCGAAAAAGGGAAACTCGAATGCGCCAGTTCCTAGTCGCTTTTTGCCTCCTTACATCTTCATTTGTGATCTGCCCCTCCGTGTCTGCACCACCCGCGTTGGCTCACGATGGCGGTCACGGGGG
>NZ_JAEUAT010000040.1 GCF_019511525.1 Rhizobium cauense
CCCCGGTCAAAATTCCTCGAACCCAAACCCGAAAGCTCAGGAACCAATCAGCGTCTCAGCCAATCTGCAAGAAACTCTAGAGCGAAGGTCTTCGTCGCCAGCAGCGCCGCCGCCCTCGTTCAGTGAGGGGGCTTATAGGCCACCACCCTTTTCTAAGTCAACAGCACTCCCAAAAGTTTTTTGACATTTTTGTAACAGATTGATTCCAAAGGGGGATTTTCAGGGAACTTAACGGCCTTGCCCAGGCGGCGTTCGAAATGGCGCGAAATTCCTTTATCAAATGGTCAAAAATCGGCGGCAAAGCTGTCTTCCACGCGTCCCCACAGCGCAAAAGGCCGCCCTAAGGGTTGAAACTCGAGGGAAGAGGATCATTTCCCCCCTACCCCGATGAGATCGCCTGGAACCTATCGCAGCTCTTTCGTGTTCCGTTCGCGTAGAAGAAGAGGAGAAAGACATGGCTGCCACCACCGACGACATCAGAGCCTCGGTCAGCAAGGATATCGCCGCACTCCAGCAGGAAGTGTCCCGTCTACAGAAAATGATCTCGGCCCAGGGCGCCGAAGCCTATTATGAAGTGCGCGACCGCGCAGGTAAGGCCTACGAAGATGCCCTCCCCCGCGCAAAGAGCGCTGTCGCGCAGATTAGAGCTGAGGGTGCAGCGGCCGCGGGTGCTGCCCGTGAGCATGCCGCCGCCACAACGACCGCCCTCGCCCTCGCGGGCGCGATTGGCTTCCTGGCCGGGTACCTCTTGAGCGGCAGCCAACAGCCACCACGTCATTGGTGGCGCTGACATCTGCGAGGAGACCGATCCCTCGCCTTTACTGCGAGCCGTATTGATCTGAAGGTCGATGCGGCTCGTAATACTTTGGTCTTAGAAAAACCAAGTTTCGCGGTTACTGCTGCGACCAAAATAGCTGGGAGGACTATTCATGGAGACCCAACGAACGCATTTTATTGTTGAAGTCAGTGTCGATGGCGCCAGTGGCCGCAAGGCAGTCGGCATCATGAACATGCGCCAGGCCCTTGAACTGCCCGAACTGCCCTTCCTCTCCTATACTCATCCTGACCCCGTCAAAGCAGCCGCGGGTGTTGTTATCAGCCGCCAGGAACTTGCCGGCCTCATGGCACACCACTAGGTTTGCTGACTTCTTCAAAAGACGAACCGGATGGCGCCTAGAGCGCCGTCTTGCTTTTCGGCCTTAAGTTACGCGCCATCTTACACCTCTCATTATCCCCGCGTTTTGCTCTCGGCTTGCTGGCATCATGAACCTGTTCATGCCAGAACCTGATCGACGGAACCAACGGGATGAAACAGCGTGAGGCAGCGGCGCTCACCTCAAAAATCGCGCGAGCGCGCAAAAACCAATGGCGAAGCGCCCGGCAGGCGAGTGACCCTGCCGCGTGCGCTCTCCAAACTCGGCCACTGTTCGCGGACACAAGCGGAACGGCTGATCCAGGACGGACGAGTTCTGGTGGACGGGCGCAAAGTCACGGACATCTCCGCCTGGGTGGACTTGGCAACAGCGAAGATCCAGGTCGACGGCTCCGAGGTTGTTGCGGAAGCAAAGATCTATCTCATGCTAAACAAGCCGCGCGGGCTGGTCACAACGCGCGATGATCCAGAAGGCCGTCCGACCGTCTATGAATGTCTGAGGGGCTTCGAGGCGCCTCACCTTTCGCCGGTCGGTCGACTGGACAAGGCGAGCGAAGGCTTGCTGCTCTTTACGAACGATACGGTCTTCGCGCAGGCGATGCTCGATCCCCTCACCCATGTCACGAAGACCTACCACGTCCAGGTTAATCGCATCGTGGACAGCGAAATGCTGGCGGCGATGACCTATGGCGTCCGCCACGATGGTGAAGTCCTGAAGGCAACATCGGCGACGCTGTTGAGGAGCGGCGACAAGAACGCCTGGATCGAGGTCGAACTCGATGAGGGCCGCAATCGCCAGATCCGCCGAATGCTGGAAGCGCTGGACGTCGAGTGCCTCCGCCTGGTGCGGGTTGCGATCGGCGGATTGGCACTCGGCGAATTGCCGAAGGGCGCGGTACGCGCATTGACGGATGCGGAACTGAGGGAACTGCGCCGAAGCGCAGGCATGGAAACAACAAAACGGAATTGACTGCATGACAGAATTGGCCGCGCACGAGTTTTGGCAGGAGATCCACAGCCCGGGCACCTTTAGGAGCGATGGTGATGTCTCGACATCCTACCTGGCCGAGCTGGACGATGGACGACAGCTTCGTCTGCCGGTGCGGGTGCTGGCAGACGGACGACATGCGCTGGCGTCCCTCATTATCAATCAGGCAAGCTTCGAAGTCGTCGACGTACTGGCTCAATCGCTTGCCGAGAGGTTGAAGCCCTTCCAGGTCGGAGTTGTCGCCGGTCTCCCGACCCTTGGGCTTACGCTCGCAGCCGCCGTGGCGCAAAAACTCGGGCACACACGATATGTGCCGCTCGGAACCTCCCGAAAATTCTGGTACCGCGACGAGCTTTCCGTGGCGCTCTCGTCGGTCACCACCCCCAGCCAACAAAAACGTCTCTACATAGACCCGCGGATGCTGCCGTTGCTGGAGGGGCAACGCGTGGCGCTGATCGACGACGTCATCTCCAGCGGAACCTCGATTGTTTCCGGACTGCAGCTCCTTGCCGGCTGTGGGATCGAACCTGTTGCGATCGGTGCGGCCATGCTGCAGTCACGTCGCTGGTGCGCCACGCTCGACGCAGCCGGCACACAATGGCGTCAAAAAACAGTTGGCGTATTTTCCACGCCGATGCTGGAGATCACCGAGACCGGTACGTGGCGTCCATCGCCGGCCTGAAGGCGTCATCAGCGTGCGGCATGGCGTGCGATATTTCGCTCTATACAGCGCGGCCCGAACCGCTACATTCTCCGGGTGGATTGAGGTTCGGGACAAACCATGACGTTTGAGCAAGCATCCCTGCTGATCCTCCTACTCACGATGCTTGTCCTGTTTTCACTGGAGCGCTTCCGCATCGAGGTGATCGCGATTGCCGGGCTCCTCGCCGGTTATGGCCTTCACCTTTATTCCGCCGAACAGGTCTTCGCCGGCTTTGCCAGCCCGGTGGTTGTGACAGTCGTCGAGATCCTGCTCATCGTGCAAGTCCTCGCTCGGGCTCACTTTTTCGATCGGCTTGCGGATTTTTTCGTGCGCGCAAGATTTTCAAACACCGCAGTCATCGCCGCCCTGTCTGGAGCGACCGGTTTCATCTCGATCTTCATGAATGACATCGGCGCCTTTTCGATCGCCCTTCCGGCAACGCTGCGGGTCAGTGCGGCGCTTGAGATCCCCAAACGGCAGTTGATCATCCCGATCTCGTTCGCAGCCCTCTTGGGCGGCATCGTATCGCTGATCGGGACGCCAGCGAACATGCTTGTCAGTAATTCATGGGAGGCGGCGAGCGGCGCGGGATTCCGACTGTTCGATTTTGCCTATGTCGGTCTGCCAGTCGCCATATCAGGCATCGCGCTGACCGCGTGGCTGGCACCGCGGTTGTTTCCTGACGAAACCGAAAGGACGGCTTCGGCAGCGCCGATCTCGCCGCACCGACGCCGGATCACCGAGCGGCATATTCCGGCGGGCTCATCACTTGTTGGCGCCCCTCTCTCGGACCTGCCCGATCGGTTCTCGTTGCAGCCCCACACACTCATTCGCAATGACAAGTTCGTCTTCGGCACGCCCGATAAGCTCGTCGTCGAAGCGGGCGACCTGCTGTTGGCCGAAGCGGACGAGATGGTCTTCGATGGGCTTCAAACATCGGGAACGCTGCTTTCGCGACAACGCTTGAACATGGACAGTTCCGAAGCCGACTATATCGAGGCAGTTGTTATGCCGGAGAGCACCCTAGTCGGCTCGCGACTGCACTCCCTGGAGGTGTTCAGCAGTCGCGACGTCACGGTTTCCGCGCTCTCGATGCGCTCACCGCGCATCGAAGGGCGTTTTGCAGATCTGCAGCTGTCGATCGGCGACATTCTGGTCCTGGAGGGCCCGCGAAAGGCAATCGCAGAAGCGCTGGAGGAATGCGAGTGCCTTCCGCTGGCGTCTCAGCCACCGCCTAGAACGTCGCCATCCTGGCAGCCCTTTGCCATTTTCGCCGCAGGCGTCGCGGTGACGGCTTTCGAACTCGTCACACCGGATATTGCTTTTGCGGGCGTTGTGCTTGCCTTGGCACTCCTTGGGTACCTGAACATTCGCCAGGCAATGGCGGACCTCAACTGGCCGATCATCATCATGCTCGGGGCGATGATCCCGATCGGCTCCGCTGTCGCCACCACGGGCACGGCCCAATTGATCGCTTCAACGCTTGGCTCCATGGTGTCACTGACTGAACCACTAGCCGGGGTCGCACTCGTTCTCTTCCTGTCAATGTTGCTGACGCCCTTCGTCAACAACGCGACCGTCGCAATCGTCATGAGCCCCATCGCCGTAGCCTTTGCTGCAACAGGGCATCATTCGCCATCGGCCTATTTGATCGCTGTCGCCGCAGGTGCCTCGCTGGACTTCTTGACCCCCTTCGGTCACCACAACAACACTTTGGCCATGGGGATCGGAAATTACCGTTTCAGTGATTTCCTGAGAGCCGGAGCACCGCTGACCGCGGCAAGCTATGGTCTTACCCTACTTCTTATCTATGTCTTCTGGCTTTAGGTGCGCGTTTGCTTGACATCCTCGGCGATGGAACTAGAGCAGGGGGAAACTTAACGATCAATGCAGAAGGATGGTCGAGCCCGTGCGAATCCTCTCCGAAGCCCATTTTCCAGAGCTCCCCAACTACTACCGCGGCAAGGTTCGCGAGAACTACGACCTGCCGGATGGGCGCCGCATTATCATCAGCACTGATAGACTGAGCGCCTTTGACAGGATCCTGACCTGCGTTCCCTACAAGGGCCAGGTTCTCACGCAGACGGCACGCTACTGGTTCGAGGCAACGAAAGACATCTGCCCCAACCACGTTCTCGACTATCCCGATCCGAACGTCGTCATCGGCAAGCGCCTGGATATCCTGCCTGTCGAAATCGTCGTTCGCGGCTATCTCGCCGGCACGACGGGGACCTCGATCCTCACTCTTTATAAGAAGGGCGAGCGCGAGATGTACGGCATGCGTCTGCCGGACGGCATGCGCGACAACCAAAAGCTACCCGAACCCGTGATAACGCCAACCAGCAAAGAGTTCGACGGTGGCCACGACGAACCACTGACACCCACCGAGATCGTCGAACGAGGGCTTCTGACTAGGGAGCAATGGGATACGCTGTCGCGCTATGCGCTGGCTCTCTTTGCCCGCGGCCAGGAACTTGCGGCTAAACAGGGGCTGATCCTCGTCGACACCAAATACGAGTTCGGCACGGACGAGAACGGCAACATCATTCTCGCCGACGAAATCCATACGCCAGACAGCAGCCGCTACTGGCTTGCCGACAGCTACCAGGCAAGTTTCGAGGCAGGAACCCGCCCGACAAGCTTCGACAAGGATTTTGTTCGCGCCTGGGTCGCGGAACGCTGCGACCCCTACAAGGACGAGATTCCCGAGATCCCTGTCGAACTGATCGAACAGACCTCCGAGGTCTACATCAAGGCTTTTGAAAGCATCACGGCACAGCGTTTCGTTCCGGATGACAGCGGCGCGACACCCGTCGAACGCATACGGAAAAATCTGTCGCCCTACTTCTCGTAGTGCTGGCTGAAAAATAGACTGCAACATTGGCTTGCAGGCTGTCGGCCGTTGGCGCTAGCATCGGCAAAAACGGATGCCGGCCTTGCGACCGGTGGGGGAATGGATGGCACGCAGGCCAAGACGCAAGGCCGAGGAAACCCGCGAAGACATTCTGTCGATGGCAGAACTGCTGTTCCGACAGCGCGGTTTCGTCGCAGTTTCGATCGCCGACATCGCCGCCTCGCTCGGCATGTCGCCGGCCAACGTCTTCAAGCACTTCCGCTCGAAAGCCGCCCTCGTCGACGCGATCGCCGAACGTCATCTCGGCGACGTCGCGGAGCGGTTTGCCGCCTTCGATGAGGATTTGCCGCCGAACGAGCAATTGCTTCGCTTCGTCCTGCGTCTGCTCGATAGCCACCTGCAGGACATCCAGCAAAACCCCTATATCTTCGAAATGGTCTTGATGACGGTGGAGGCCAAGCTCGATGCCGGCAATCGATATCGAGAACGCATCGTCCAGAAGCTCGAGGACATAATAAGGGAAGGCATCATCAGCGGACGCTACCATTGCCGCAGCTCCGAAGCCGCCGCCACCACGGTCTCCGACGTCCTGGCAAGCGTCTTGCACCCCGTTCTGATTGCCCGTGACGATAAGGACACACTGGTCAACCGCGCCAAGCAGATCGTCGACTTCGTGGATGCCGCACTGCAAAATAGCGCTTGCTAAGTGACGATTCATAAATTACGTCACTTCATAAAGTCTTTCTTAAATTCGGATCAGTGGCATTTGATTCTGGACCGATGATCTGCCTTCATTGTCGAATGAAGGGTCATTGGCCGGACGCCATCACACAGGGAATTCATGATGATACGGCGCATTTTCCTCGTTTCTTCCGCTCTTGCGATTGGCGGAGTACTCGCCGCCTGCAGCGATAGCGGCAACAAGGGCGCGGCCGGTACTCCGGGCGCTGCAGCTCAGCAGGCCGCCCCAGTCGGCGTCATATCGTTGACGAAGGGCACCTTCCCTGTAACCACGATCCTGCCAGGTCGCGCCGAGGCTTCGCAGATTGCCGAAATTCGCCCGCAGGTTAGCGGCATCATCCAAGAGATCCCGTTCAAGGAAGGCGGCGAAGTCAAGAAGGGTGACATTCTTTATCAGATCGAGGACGCCCCCTATCTGGCGACTGCCGCGCAGGCGCGCGCCGCCATCGCCAAGGCGGAAGCAAGTGTCCCGAGCGCCCAGAGCAATTTCGACCGCTATCAGCGGCTCGTCGGGTCAGGAGCAACTCAGATCGAACTTGAAACGGCACGCACCAACCTTCTGCAGGCGCAGGCCGAGGTCGAGTCGGCAAAGGCGGCTCTCACCGCAGCCGAGATCGATGTTGAACACACGAAAATCACGGCGCCTTTCGACGGCGTGATCGACCAGACTGCATACAACGTCGGCAACGTCGTCGCTGCCAACCAGACGACCGCTCTGACGACCGTGCGCCAGTTGGACCCGGTCTATATCCTTCTGACAGAATCGAGCACGAACCTCTTGCGGCTTCGCGACGCAATGAGACGGGGTGAAATCAAGGGAACCGCCGGAAACGAAGCGTTTCGCCTGATCCTTGAGAACGGCAAGGAATATGATCAGAAGGGCACGCTGGACATGTCGAAGTCTGTCGTCAGTGAGACGACCGGGACGTTCATCATCCGCGTTCGCTTCCCCAATCCCGACCGTGTCATCCTGCCCGGCATGTATGTCCGCGCCACGCTTGAACTCGGTTCAGAGGCTGGATTCGCGCTGCCGCAGCTTGCCACCAGCCGCAATGCAAACGGTGAATTGACGGCGCAGTTCGTCTCTGCCGATGGCAAGGTCGAGACCCGCATCTTCGAAAACGCAACACCTTCCAACAATGCCTGGCTCGTTACGGACGGCATCAAGGACGGTGATCAGCTCATTGTCAGCGGCCTCCAGTCGATTACCGCGGGCATGCCCGTCAAGCCCATGCCGATGAAGATCAACGACAAGGGAATTGTCGTGCCCGCTGAACAGGCCCCATCCGGTGACGCGCAGAAGCCCGCCGCGAAGTAATCGCGACGAACCGTGATCAGAGCCGCACAGGAACAGTAAGCCAATGGCCAAGTTTTTCATCCGACGCCCGATCTTTGCTTGGGTCATCGCGATTACGATCATGCTCGCGGGCCTGCTCGCGATCTTTACGCTGTCGATTTCGCAATACCCCGATATCGCGCCGACGACGGTGCGGATCAACGCGACCTATCGCGGCGCAAGCGCCGAAACGGTCGAGAAGTCGGTAACGACCATCATCGAAGACGGCATGACCGGCCTTGACGACCTGACGTATATGACGTCGACCTCGTCGACCGGCTCTGCCAGCATTTCGCTGACCTTCGGCACGAGTGTCGATCCCGATATCGCGCAGGTTCAGGTTCAGAACAAACTGCAGCTCGTCCAGTCCCAGCTGCCGAGCGACGTTATCGACGCCGGCATCAGCGTCACGCGCTCAACCTCGAGCATCCTGCTCGTCGGCTCTCTCGTCTCGACCGACGGCAAGCGCAACTCCGTCGATCTCGGCAACATCATGTCGACCTCGATCGAAGATCAGATCCAGCGTCTCGAGGGCGTCGGCAGCATCAACATCTTCGGCTCCGGCTACGCCATGCGCGTCTGGCTCGATCCCTACAAGCTGTTGAAGTACCAGTTGACGACAGGCGACGTTACCTCGGCGATCGAAGCCCAAAACACGCAGGTCTCCGTCGGTTCGCTCGGCGCCCAGCCGACGGTCGAAGGCCAGCAGCTCAATGTCACGATCACCGCGCAGAGCCAGCTGACCACCGTTTCCGACTTCGAGCACATTATCCTGAAGGTCGAGAAAGACGGTTCGACGGTGCGCCTCAGCGACGTCGCACGCATCGAGATCGGCCAGGAAAGCTATGGCGGCTCGTCTCGCTACAACGGCCAGCCGTCGACAGGCTTTGCGGTCAACCTCGCCATCGGCGCGAACGCGATCGATACCGCCGACCGCGTGCGCTCCGCTCTCGATACGATCAGCCGCGGCCTGCCGGAAGGCGTGGAGATCACCTATCCCTATGACACGACCCCCTTTGTCGAGCTGTCGATCGAAAAGGTCGTTCATACCCTGATCGAAGCCATTGTTCTCGTCTTCATCGTTCTTCTGGTCTTCCTGCAGAACCTCAGGGCGACGCTCATTCCGACGATCGCCGTGCCTGTGGTCCTGCTGGGCACCTTCGGCATTCTCGCGGTGGCTGGATATTCGATCAACACCCTGACAATGTTTGCCATGGTTCTCGCGATCGGCCTTCTTGTCGACGACGCGATCGTCGTCGTCGAAAACGTCGAGCGCATCATGACGGAAGAAAAGCTGTCGCCGCTTGAAGCGACGGAGAAGTCTATGGGCGAAATCACCGGCGCGATCGTCGGTATCGCCCTCGTCCTCACCGCGGTCTTTATCCCGATGGCCTTCTTCGGCGGCTCGACCGGCATCATCTATCGCCAGTTTTCTGTTACCATCGTCTCGGCGATGTTGCTTTCAGCGCTCGTCGCGATCGTGCTGACGCCGGCGCTCTGCGCGACCATGTTGAAGCCCGTAGGCGAACACAAGAAGCATCGCCTCGGCGACTGGTTCAACCGCAACTTCACGCGCTCGACCAACGGCTACGTCAGGAGCATCGGCTACCTGCTCAAGCGCCCGATCCGCGTCATGCTCGTCTTTCTTCTCATCGGTGTCGGTTGCGCCTATCTGTTCAACCGCCTGCCAAGCTCGTTCCTTCCGCAGGAAGACCAGGGCGTTCTGTTGACGATCGTCACTACGCCTCCCGGTTCGACGACACAGCAGACACAGGCAGTCGTCGAAAAGGTGGAGCAGTACTACCGCGAGAACGAGAAGGACGCCGTAGATTCCGTTTTCGGCGCCCTTGGCTTCGGCTTCAACGGTTCCGGCCAGAACAGCGCGATCGTCTTCACGAAACTGAAGGATTTCGCGCAGCGCACAGATCCCAACCTGCATGCGCAGGCGGTGGTCACGCGCGCACTCAAGACGTTCTTCACCTTCCGCGAAGCGCAGGTCTTCGCCCTGCTGCCGCCGGCGATTCAGGGCCTCGGCGTCTCGAGCGGTTTCTCCATGTATCTGGTCGACACCGGCGGTCACGGCACCGAAGCGCTGGATGCCGCCTCGAAGCGGCTGATCCAGATGGCGAATTCCAGCGGCAAGGTCGTGGCACTGCGCAGCAACAATAAGGAAGTCGAGCCACAGATGAAGATCATCATCGATCAGGAGAAGATCGGCGCGATGGGCGTCGATATCTCCGCGGTCAATTCGATGCTCTCTGTCATATTTACCGGTCGCGACGTGAACGACTTCACGCTGAACGGCGAGATCAAGCCCGTCTACGTCCAGGGCGACGCTCCCTTCCGCATGCAGCCCGACGATCTTGACCACTGGTATGCCCGCAACTCGAACGGCGAGATGGTCCCCTTCTCGGCCTTCACCCGCACGGAATGGGTCAAGGGCGCCCCGACACTCGCACGCTTCAACGCGGTCAGCGCGATCCCGCTTGAGGGTGCGTCTGCACCGGGCGTGAGCTCCGGCGACGCCATGAACGAAATGGAAGCGCTGACAGAACAGTTGGGCGGCGGCTACACGGTGGCCTGGCAGGGCATTTCCTACCAGGAACGCCTGTCCGGTTCGCAGGCACCAATGCTCTATGCGATCTCGGTCCTCGTCGTCTTCCTTTGCCTGGCGGCACTTTATGAAAGCTGGTCGATCCCGTTCTCCGTCATCATGGCGGTGCCTGTCGGCGTGCTCGGCGCGCTTGCCGCGGCAACCCTCTTCGGCCAAGCGAACGACGTCTACTTCAAGGTCGGCCTCCTGACGACGATAGGTCTGGCGGCGAAGAACGCGATCCTGATCGTCGAGTTCGCGAAGGACCGAATGGAAACAGGAATGGGGCTGCTCGAGGCAACTCTCGAGGCAGCACGCCTGCGCCTGCGTCCGATCATCATGACGTCGCTTGCCTTCATTCTGGGGGTCGTACCGCTGGCGATTGCAACGGGTGCTGGCTCCGCGGCACAGAACGCAATCGGCATCGGCGTGCTTGGCGGCATGCTCGCGGCAACCGCTCTCGGCATTTTCTTCGTGCCCTCGTTCTTCGTCGTCATCCGCCGGCTCTTCGCGCGGCGGCAAAAAAATGAAGCGTGAGTGTGGTATAAATGCACTGTGAGAAAATGAGACTCGTTGCTACATTGCCGCCAACTGCTTCGGGATGGTGTTTCTCGTACGAGCGAAGCGCGGCCGATAGCGAAGCATGAACGCTTCTGACAAGAATAGATTTGGTCGAGTTACAGGAAGATATTTAATGGCATCTTTTCGCTTTGCCTCTCCGGCGCTTCTGCTACTGCTCGCGGGCTGTGTGAGCGGCCCGGACCACGTTCCCCCGGAGATGCCGCTTCCGGCGAAGTTCAGCGAGGGCGGCGCCAAGGATATCGGCGACGTTTCGACGACGGCGTGGTGGACGGCTTACCGTGACCGGA
>NZ_JAEUAT010000041.1 GCF_019511525.1 Rhizobium cauense
GGCGGTATCCGCGAGTTCCTCGTCGACACACAATGCGATCCCGACATGATCGACCGCGTCATGGCCGATGAGATGAAACGGGGCCAATAGCTCTCGACACTCGAAAATGCCTTCGCCGGACGCTCACCAGCCTTCAAGGTCGCAATACAGTCGGAACCGGCATCATTTTCTTCTGAACCGAGATTGCATGTTACGGCACTTCACGCGACCTGAGTTCCAACCTCTCTGGAACCGGCCGGTGCAAAGCCGCCGGAGGTCGGCCTGACCCCCGGCGGCAGTCGTAGTCAAATGGTCGCTTCACGCGACCCTTGAAAGATCTCATCAAATGCGAGTATTAGGATTCAGACGCGGCTTCCTTCCACTGCAAACGGTTGCGAAAGCGACAGGCAGGCTTTGCCCACGATGGATAATTGACAATCTCGTGGTCGCAACCGTTCAAAGTACAGGGCATCGGCGCTAAGCAGACCGGCAACGCTCCTGGTCTCATTGATGATGACCGGCTTGCCAAGCCGTCTCAATGGCCAGCCGCATCGGCTAAGCAACCTCTCGAAACGAACATCGGTCGCAGTTGCTATTTCATTATAATCGTTGGCAAGACACCATTCGATAATGCCGGCAAACAAAGACAAGGTTGCTTGGTGAGCGCGGGCTGTGCTTCGTTCCCCGGCATGCGCGGTATCCACACAAAAGCGTGAGCTCTCGATCATCTTTTGATGCTTTGGAAGTTCGAGTCCGCCCAACAATTGCGGAAACACCCCCTCAATCATTGTTGGACCGTCCGCCGGCAACAGCCGGACTGAGCCAACGACCCGCCCTTCTGAGACAATGACCAGATATGTGGGGTCAAATAGATCATATTCGTCGTACTCACGATCAGCCCGACAGGTTACCTTCCAGCCAAGCCTGTCGCGAAACACGCGGGCCCTCAGTTGATGCATTTGATCAATTAAGGAATAATCAAAAGTCGTTTTTGGTTCTCGAATTGCAATCACTTCCATAATTTGAACCTCCTGTTTAAAACAGGAGCTATCGTGCATGTACAAAGTGTAACATCTAGACGCAAATCTGCGGGTAGTCGCGTCGAGAAAAAGTCTCTGCTGTAAGCACGTGCGAATTTCTATTTCGTTCAGTACGGTTCTGAATAGGCCTTGGGAAATATCATATCCTGATCGACCAAAACATTGAACTTGTATCCGGGCCGTATCTGCACCGTCGGCTGTACGTTCAGGTTCTTGGAAATTACCTGTTCGGTAACGCGGCCAAAGCTTTCCGCAAAGTTTCGGCGCGCTGCGTCAGAGGCCGTGTCTTGAGTTGCCCGTGTCGACGGTTCCGGAAGCGACAGGTCGATGCCAGTGCCGATGATCGCCACGAGAGCTGCAGAACCAAAGGTACGCCACAGGTGACGATCAACTTGATCCTTGAACCCACCATAGCCAGCCATATCGGTCCCGGCCATGCCACCAATCTGAAGTGTGGAACCGTCTGGAAATATGATGTCGGTCCAGACAACAAGCACCCTGCTTTGGCCAAAGGAAACCTTGGAGTCATATCGCCCGAAGAGTTTTGCTCCCTGTGGTATCAGCAATCGGTGGCCGGTCGCTGTATCGAACACGTTTTGGCTGACCTGTGCGCTAATCCGTCCAGGGAGATCTGAATTTATCCCCGTTATCAAAGTGGCCGGGATGACGGAGCCGCGTTTCAGCTCAAAGCGTGAGAGCCCCCCATTGAGCCGAGCTGGTAGATAACCCAGTTCCTCGATGTCCTGATTGAAGAAGCGCTCTTTCGAGCCCTGTTCATTGGGATCAAAGCTCTGCCCCGCGGCAGCATAAAGGTCGGAAGGCGCGAGTGTACGCACCTGCTCTTTTCCCGCGTCGTTGGACGGACGATCGTGTTGGGATATGTCGACTGTCAAGGGGGAGTCCAGTGCTGTGGCCTGCGCCTGCAGTCGAGCCATCCTCTGTCGGTGGACCTCACGAACAAACTGCTCATCCTGTTCTCGTTGCAGCCTTGCTCGCCATTCTTTCTCTGAGTCCATCTGAAGGCGGCGCTCGATCCGATCTATGCGCTGCGGCGCCAGCGCCGGTTTTTCATCACCGATCTGTACTTGCTCAGGGACTTTGGCTGCTTCAAGGGGCCGCCTTCCATCCTGCTCTCCTATGATCCCATCGGCGACACCTTGCTTCAACCGATCTCCAAAGTTTGTTGCCGGGGTGCCCGATGCGCTGCCGTTGTCGCCGGAATCGCTGAAATGCATTCCGCGCCAAGATAGTCCTATGACGACAACACCGAAAAATGCGAGCGCAACAAAGATACAAATCAAGATCGGCAGGCGGTTCAACCTCCTCATTCCTATGGAATGATCCGCTTCCGATGGAGGTGAGAGATGTAACTTGGCCATCTAATTCCTTTCAGTCCCCACGCACAATTGACAGCGGACTTCTCGGTGTGGCGCTTACCGCATCTACATCATAGGCGCGGCTTAGCCCAATCGACGGGGTCGAGATGCTGGCAAGAACCATCCCGTCTATCTTGTCGATCGTGTAGGCTAGTCTCGTCGGGGTCTCCTGATCGTGCTGATCCTTCTTGGCCACGACAGAGTATCCCCAGCCTCTCAGGGCGGCTTCAAGCGCTGCGGCGTACTTTCCCGAACCCTTGGCCATCTCGATCGACCTCACGTCCGCCTCGCCGTTCTGCTCGACAAAACGTCCCGCGAGATCACCGGCGATCGCGCTTGCCGCGGAGTCCGATATTTTAACCGGTGATGAACTGGAATCGATTGAAGGAGAAGTCGTCTGGCAGCCACTTGCAATGGTGCAGATCATGATTGTCAGAATATTAAGCCCGCGCATTGGCTCAGCCTCCCCGCCGGATGGTTACCTTCTGCTGCCGCCATCCGACACCAGAGACAAGAATCGCTTTGTCGACCGCATAGTCGACCGTCATTATGTCCTTCTTCATTCGATAGTTAACGATCCGGTTTTGGCCGCCGCTGACGACATAGAGTACCGGCGCGTCCTGACCGGCAATCGATTTGGGAAACTGGATGTACGTCTTTATGCCGTCCGAGTAGACGCGCTTTGGCTTCCATGAGGCGTTGCCGCTCACAGCGTAGGAGAAGTTCAATTTTTCCGGGACGGCAGCATCGGGTGAACCAGCAGCCTCTAGTCGCGCGTTCATGTCCGCAAGTTTGCTTGAGGCAACTTCCGGATATTCAAAGCCGACGCGAGCCATATACCGGCTAGGGTGCGATTTAAGCTGGATGTGGTAGGTGCGTCGTGACGTCGTAACGACCATCGACGTAATGAGACCATCTTCTGACGGTTTGACAATAAGGTGTATTGCCTGTCCACCTGTCGCGCCAGAAGTTGCCGGCTCAACTTTCCAGCGCACCGTGTCGCCTACCAGCACATCACGAACGATTTCGCCCCCTTGAAGCTCAATGTCGCAGACCTGCAGCGGTGAACAGACAACGGACGGTTGGGCCTCGCCAAAAAGAAAGACCACCTTGCCGTCTGCCCCTATCGTAACGAGGCCGGGACGACCACGCCACTTGCTCGAAATATCTGTTGCCTTGACTTCGGTTGCGGTCATCGTCTGCGCATCGGCGCCAAACGCAAAGACGAGCGAAACCAGGCAGCCTGCGGCCACCATCTTTGTTTTGTCCATTTCAAACTCCTGTCTAAAGCTGGGCTGTCCAGTCAAAATCCCGGATATAGAGGCCGATCGGGTTAAGGCGGATCGTAGCCTCGTCCTGCGGTACGGTCACCGTCACGGTGGCGATCCCGCGAAACCGTCGGGTAGCCGTCTCCCTTCCTTTCCGGTCGCGTTCGTATTCTGTCCAGTCGATCTGGTAAGTCTGCTTCGAGAGGGCCACGATATTTGTGGCTTCGATTGCGACTGTCGATGTCTTCGCCTTTTCGAACGGGGAGTTGCCGCGGAACCAGGAATTGATCTTCTCGGTCGAGGGATCCGAAGTGCGCAGAAGCGCGTAAGTCCGGTCGATATACTGCTTCTGAACAACAGCATCGGGCGTCACGCTACGGAAACTCGCAACGAAACTTCCAAGGGAAGCGCGCACAACGCGTGCATCGGCATATTCAATCTGCTCGGGAAAGCCTGCAGCAACTGATGTGCCCAGCTTGTCGACCTCGACAATATATGGAATGAGGCTGACCTGCGTGCTGAGGTAGAGTGCGTAGGTGAACCCGATAACCGCCATGCTCAACCCCAAAATGCCGACGATCCTCCATGCGCGGGCTTCCTGAACGTACGTTCCGTACCTCTCGGACCACTCCTGCCGGGCCGCCAGGTAAGGGTTATGGTTATGTTCGGTCACTGATTTCCCCCTAAGCTATCGCCTATCGTCACGCTCGGTCGTCGTTGCGCGGCTTGAACCCTTGCCACGGGCGTCGTCGAGCTTCGAGTTTGCAAGCCCAAGGACAGACCCACCATGGGCGCCCGGCGATCCGATCGCCTTTTCCTTTGCCGCTCCGCCGATGGCCTTTGCTCCGGCGCTCAATCCAGAAGCTGCCCCTTTCAAAGCCGCAGTAGCGAGCGACGACCCGCCTGATATTGCTGCTTTGGCAGCTGCAAAGGCAGCCCCCGCCGTTCCGGTTGCTAAAAAGGCGGCTCCGAGTGCAACCATTGCGCCCTGACCTCCGTGACGGATCGTCTCCATGCCGGTTGTGACAGAGACGCCCTGCACCACGCCTTGGATGATGTTCGGTACATACATGGATATGATGAAAACCACGATCGACGTCCCGGCTATCGCCAGCGCCGTCACCAACTGCTCTGACGTGCCCGTCGGCGCCTGAGAAAGGCCAAGAAGCACACTCGAGCCGATTTTCGCGATCATCACCAATGCCATGAGCTTCATGCCGACGCTAAAGGCGTACACAAGATAGCGGACGGCAAAATCCTTGGTAAATGAAGATCCCCCTAGCCCCAGCATGATCATGCCGGCCAAAAGGCCGAGGTACATCTCAACCATCACAGACACGAATATTGCAGCTACCAGCGAAAAGGAGACTACGACGATCGCCATCGCAAGTGCGACTACAATTGCCATTAAGTTATTTTCGAACAGTCCGAATCTCGCCTGTTGAGACATCTCGGACGCCACCCTGATGCCCGCATCGAAAATCTCGGCAGGCGACGCCGATCCATCCGCAGCACCAATTTGAAACAAACTGTCTACGACAGCTTTTGCAAAACTCGGTCCCTGCGCCAGAACAAAGGCGAAAAAGCCAATGAACATGATCCTGCGTGCGAGCTCTGCAAACCAGTTCTCGAGGCTTGCCGCCTGGAGCGCGAGAGATATGGCAGCAACGCCCATCTCAATCGACGCGAGGATCCAAAACAGAGATTGGGCGGCATCAAGAACCGTTTTCTCCCATCCCCTTGCGGCGGCAGAAACCTGATTTTGAAGTTCCGTGAGAACTTGGCCTTCTTGTGCATAAGCCGGCATAGAAAGTGCCAGAGCGATCCACGCAACAGAAATCGATCGAGTAAGAACAATCATTACCAGCGAGGCTCCATATCCTGACCTTGCGGAATTGGCTTTACCTCAGCATCGAAAAATCGTTCAAGACGGGCTTGACTTAGGTCTTGCTCGGTCTGCTCGCTCTGCAGCCAAGTGCTCATCATTGTGATTTGCTGTGAGATCAAACCACGCAATTTCTGCAATTGTGCCACCTGCTGGACCGCAATTTCATGTCCGACCTGGAGGGCCTTGAGCTGACCGTCCGCCGTCTCCGACATCGTCCGCAGCGACGTCATCGTATCTTCCTCATGATCAAACTGGTCTGCCGTTAGGCTTGCCGCTCTCAGCGCTCCGGCAATTGTCTCACGGTTGGTGTTGGACCAGGTCCCATAGATAGACGAGAAAGTTTCGTTTCCCGGCAAATTGGTTTTGAAATCAGCATAGCTTTTGAAGCGCTGCTGCAGAATATCGTCTGCATTGCCCATGGAGAAAGCAATGCCTTGGCCCTGATCCACAATGTCGCGCAACTCGTTGAGATCATGCTCGACCTGACCCCAAATGTGTGTTGGAAGCCGTGCCGTATTCTGCAGCATGTTTTCGTATATTTTGAGTTGATTCTGGATTTGCTCCGCCAGATGATTGATCTGGGTTATCTGGTTCTTGATCTGCTCTCCTGATTGGCCGACCAAGGACACCAGCTCACCATTGTTAAGCAATTGCGTCCACTCGGTCGCCGCGCCGGTAGCTGAACCGGCTGTGGCCGAAGTAGTCGTCAGGATGCAGGTGGCGAAAGCCATAAGTATCTTACCTTCCAAGCAGTGTAGCCGCATTGTGAACTCCCCTCGCTTCCAGCCAATGAACCGGCCATTCCGCTCCGTGGGTGGACGCCAGTGACTTCATCTGCTTGAGGTCCTCCTTGCCCGAAGCACCCACAAAGCTCAGTGTTAAAGGACCAAGTGACATGTCGAAAAGGCGACGGCCCTCCGGCGAAACGATGTAGTATTCGCGTTTTGGAAGAGCGGATGAGACGATGTCGATCTGACGGTCATTGAACCCGATGCGCTCATAGAATTCTCTCGTGCCGGGCTCCTTTGCCGCGCC
Organism: Rhizobium cauense; assembly: GCF_019511525.1. GTDB lineage: Bacteria > Pseudomonadota > Alphaproteobacteria > Rhizobiales > Rhizobiaceae > Rhizobium > Rhizobium cauense. The sequence goes on from NZ_JAEUAT010000041.1 coordinate 6,587, forward strand.
GTTCGGCAGACAAATCTTAGTTAGGCAAGACTCCTTGAGGACGTCAAATATTCCAGAGCGTTCCGCGTCGGAAATAGATTGGGTTGCCAGAACAACAGCGCAATTGGCCTTCCGCAGGACTTTCAACCATTCGCGGATTTTTGCTTGAAAGACCGGATGCCCGAGCATCAACCAGGCCTCATCTATAATGATCAGGCTCGGAGATCCGTCCAGGCGCTGCTCGATCCGGCGGAATAGATAGGTTAGCACCGGGACGACGCATCTCTCGCCCATGCTCATCAAACTTTCGACCTCGAACGTCTGAAACGAAACCAGGGTGAGCCCATCCTGCTCGGCGTCCAACAGGTGACCCAGAGGGCCATTCAGAGTATATGGCTGGAGCGCGTCCTTGATCTGTCTCATCTGGACACCGCTTACGAAATCCGAAAGTGACCGTCCTGGAGACTTCGCCATCAAAGCGATCTGTCGGCCGATGGCGTTCCGGCAATCAGGCGTGACGGTCATACCCTGCAGGCTGATCAGAGTTTCGATCCATTCCATTGCCCATGCTCGATCCCCCTCAGTGGAAAGTTCTGAAAGCGGACAAAAGGCCAGGGGCACATTTCCCGATTCGTCGATGTCTCCCCCGATCTCGTAGTGATAACCGCCCGCTGCGAGCGTTAGCGGATAAAGCGAGTTTCCCTTGTCGAAGGCAAAGACCTGAGCTTGCTTGTAGCGCCGAAACTGGGCCGCGATCAGCGCCAGAAGTGTCGACTTCCCAGACCCTGTTGGCCCGAAGACTAGCGTGTGGCCGACGTCATCGACATGTAGGTTCAAGCGAAAGGGTGTTGATCCACTGGCGACTTGCATGAGGGGCGGCGAACCCACCGGATAAAACGGGCAGGGCGAAACCGGGTTTCCCGACCACACTGAGTTCAATGGGATCAGATCAGCAAGATTACTGGTATTGATCAACGGCTCTCGGACGTTGCAATACCAGTTACCCGGCAGACTGCCGAGATAAGCATCGGTCGCATTGAGGCTCTCGATGCGCGCCCCAAAGCCTTCTGCTTGGATATGCCGCCGAACGATCTCGGCCCTTTCCTGCAATGCCTCGTGATCATGGTCAAATAAAACGATGACCGGGGTGTAATACCCGTAGGCAACCAGCCCAGACGAAGCTTGCGCAATGGCATCCTCCGTCTCGGCGACCATCGCCATTGCATCCTGGTCCAGGGCGCGCGATTGCGTCTGAAACAACTGGTCGAAGAACGGCCGAACCTTTTGCTTCCACTTCCTGCGGGCCTGCTCAAGCCTCTGTCTTGCCTCTTCACTGTCAAGAAAGATGAAGCGGGAGGACCAGCGGTATGCCATGGGCATGAGATCAAGCGTGTTGAGGATGCCCGGCCAGCTTTCCGCAGGAAGGCCGTCGATAGCAACAACGCGAACATATCGACTGTCGACTATTGGCGTCAGTCCATGTTCAAGTTCAGCTGTTGCGACCCAGTCGAGATACATCGGTATGTCGGGCAGGCGGACCGGATGGCTTTCGCCACTGATGCAGAAACGAATGAACTGCAAGAGCTCATCGTACCGGACAGGCCGTGCCCCTGCGCGATCGAGCGTTTCGCGGGTTTCCATGCGCCGGATCGAGATGCTGCTCGAGAAATATTGCTCAATTTCTCGAATTTCTTTTTTGAAGACGTTTAGAACAACATCTGCGTACGATCTCTTTCGGCTTTGCGCATCAGCGTAAACATACTTGCTCAACGCGGCTTTGCGCGTTTCTACCGGCCTGTAGGTGAGGATGAGAGCATGTCGGCTCTCGAAATGCCCCTCATCCCGTTCGAAGTGTAATCGCCGCTCGGCATCAATCGCCTGAGTAACGGGATCTGGAAAGTAACATTGCGCGAGCGCTGGATAGTCCATGGTGGGAAGGCGGATAGCTTCGACCTGAATCATCCATCCGGTTCCTAAGCGCGCGAGGACAGCATTGATTTGTCGAGCGAGTTCGTTGCGCTCGAGGTTCGTTGCACTCTCTGCATCGGCGCCAGCAAAGTACCACCCGGCCATCAGGCTACCGTCCTTCAGTAGCATTATACCATTGTCGACGAGACCGGCGTAAGGAACGAGATCTGCAAAGGAAGGCCCTGTCGCGCGGAAGAACTTGAGAGCAACCATACCTGTCTCCTTAGTATCTACGCCAGGGCGCCGGTGTTGGCCGATATTGCGATCTATATGCGATATGGCGGATGTAAACTCGCCGCATGAGTGGGTCGGCCTTGGCGATGATGCGCAGAACGCCAGCAATTACGACCCAGACGGCCAGTCCAAACACGGCCGAATAGACTGTGAGAACGACAAAGATGAGGATGACCGCAGCAAGGCCTGTCACAAGCATCAGTTCGCGGTCTGCACCCATCAGCAGGTTCGGCCGCGACAACGCGCGATGAATGCGATTGCGGTGAAGTTCGAACACTGGCTCAACCATGAGACGTCACCAATGCTTCGATCTTCGATCTTGGTGTGTTGCCTGAAGGCGTTCCAATCGATGCGCCAGTGGCGCCGAACAGACCTACGATCGTAGTTGCTCCGAGCAGTACGCCGGCCACAAGCACTACGTAAACAAGACGCCTGGCGAAATCGTTTAGCTCTCCGCCGAATATGAGCATTCCGCCAGCAATGGCTACGGCAGCGAGCGCTATGTAACCGGCAACAGGACCCGTTATAGACTCTTGAATTTGCTCCAACGGAGCTTCCCACGGCAAGCCACCACCTGAACCAGATTGTGCTGGCGACCGCGAGATCATTAACGCGGCTACCGTCATCCCAAGCGACAATGTTCTCCGATTACGCTGCATCTCACTCATCCTCGTCAAAGGGTTTTGTCTGGTAGTATCCGTCGGCAAAATGCTCGACGCGCAGGATCTCGGTCACACGCCGACCGAGTGGCGTTCGCTCGATCGCTATGATTAGATCGACGACGTCTCCGATCACCGTAGGCATTGGCTGCTGACTGGCTTCGCCTGTGAGTTGCTCGAGCCGGTGGAGGGCCGAGAGAGCCGTATTTGCATGGATGGTGACAATCCCGCCGGGATGTCCTGTGTTCCAAGCCTTGAGAAGCGTAAGTGCCGCGCCGTCGCGGACTTCTCCGACGATGATGCGATCTGGACGCAGCCTCATCGTACTTTTCAAGAGACCGCATAAATCGACGCTGTCACAGGTGCGGAGGCAAACCGCATTTGAGGCAGTGCAGTTAATTTCTGCAGTGTCTTCAAGAATAACGAAGCGGTGCTGCGGGCACTGTTCAACCATCTCCGCCAGAATCGCGTTAGCCAGCGTTGTTTTGCCCGAGCCTGTTCCACCTGCAATTACGATGTTCATCTTGTTGGCTACGGCAGTGCATATGGCACGCGCTTGCTCAATCGTCATTGCCTCGCTCACCACGTAGTCATCAAGGGAAAAGACACGTGCAGCCCGGCGGCGGATTGTGAAAGAAGGACTAGCCACAACGGGCGGCAAGAGGCCCTCAAAGCGGTGACCGCCAATCGGAAGCTCGCCTGAAATGATTGGACGTCGCTCATCAGCGTCGGAGTTGAGAAGATGAGCAATGCTTCCAATCACCGTCTCAGCGGAAGACGGCGTGAGTTCGCCCAACAAATCAATCCCGCGCCCTGACTTTTCTACAAACAGTTTTCCATCTGGATTGAGCATCACTTCAACGACCTCGGGATCGTCTAAGGCAGAACAGACAAGGTCGCCCAGCGCATGCTGCAGCTTGGTGACTAATCTGAGCAGAGGTTTGTTATCTAGGTTCATCCTGGATCACTCAGATTTCCCGAGGGTGTATCGAGAGATATCGATCACTGGGTAATTACCCTGCGGTGGTTGACTGACGACAACTTCAACACACAAGGGAGTTGCGCGGCTAGTCGCAACTTTGCGGGTAACTGGCAAAGGCACGTCAAGCCGCGGCCGTGCACGCGGCGGGCCGCAAGTGAACACGTGGAGACCACAAGGACAGGGAGCCTATGGGAACTGGAGAAACGGTCCCCATATCCGCCTCCTCAATCATTGGCCCGGTCGCTGGGGCTATTCTCGTAAGGGGCCCTCTCACGACCGATCAACAGAATGGGAAAAGGAGAATGATTGACCGCCGGCAACGCGATAACGCCTTCCCTGTCATCCTCAACATTAAGGCCATGCCCAATGGTGAACCTGTGGCGGACATATCGAGCGAAGTCCGCTTATTGCGGAACAGAGAGCTATGCTCGGTCGTGCCTTGTGGATGTGGCTAGAGAAGAATGGCTACAGCCCGGAAGCCGCGACGCCAGCCGTAAGACCTTGGCTGTCGATGGGTAGTGTTGACGTCACCGACGAGCACAACCGGGCACGCTCAAAAGAAACGGCCTGCTAGGACGTGGACTCGCAAACTGAATTGATCCAAATTCTTGTCGCAACGAGTTTCAGTGCAGCAAGGTAATTGTCAGGGCGGCGGTCGTAGCGCGTGGCCAAGCCCCGCATGTGTTTGATACGATT
>NZ_JAEUAT010000042.1 GCF_019511525.1 Rhizobium cauense
CGCTACCACTCGCTCACGCAACTCAATTGGATGCGGCTTGCCCATGGTGGTCCCCCTTCCATGGCCAAGTGAATCATGATTCACGCATAAACGGAATCCTGAATCACGTAAGCTGCGACACGCATTAGAAGAATGTTGTCAGTTGAGTTCTCAGCCAGGGCCGTGCGAATCCCAGTGATTAACCCTTCATTGCGCTCGAGACGGTGCTGAACAAAATCCTTTAATGTCTATAGGAGCCACTCAGTCTCGGTCGGGATCGATCTGAGCGAGGAACCGGGAAACGGTATCCTCGCCTACTACGGGCTCGCTACCAGCCGCGACCGCAATTGAGAAACCGATCAGCGAAGAAACTGGGTTATGGTTCGTAGCCCCGGCGCGCAGGTTCATCACCAGCGTTGGGCAGAGGAAGAGACCGAGCCGGATGACACGGCGCCAGTCGGCCGGAAGCATGCCACGCGCCTTCAGTTCGCTAAGCAGTGGACGCCAGAGCATCTCGGCCTTCACATCAAGAAGCGCGCGCCGCACGGGACTTAACTCGAAATCCGTTGTGACCCTGAGCAGGTCGCCTTCCAGGACAGCGCTCGCCTTGTTTCGTTCTGCCGCCATGGCCGGCTCATAGAGCCAAAGGGGATGGGCAAGGATGTTGTGGAAGGTCGTCTTGATCTCGGCAAGCAGGGTCGGAATGTTCTCGCCGGCAAATGCGGGATCGAAGAACGACAGGTTTGCCTCGCCGTTCTGCTCCTCATACCAGACATTTGCGTTATGGGCGTCACCGTGTGCCGTCACCCCGCCCGCATCGGCAAGCAGCGACGGGTTCAATCGCTCGTGAGCGGCGTCGAAAAGAGCACCGATGCTGTCCTGGTACTCGATGCCATTGACGGAGAAACGGCATTTCGACAGCGTTTCCCAGTCGAGCGTAAGGCCGGGAAACGCAAACTCCTTGCCGACATAGAAGCTAGAAAGGCGCCCGCCCGGGTAGCTGCCGGCCGAAGGGTCGATAAGGCGTTCATAGAACAGGCGATGGATCGGCTCTGCTGCCACCTCATCAGCGCTCACTGGATGCAGTGTCTCGAGATAGACTTTCAGCACGGCTTCGCTCAACCTGCGCTCGGCGGCCACGGCGTTTGCTCGCTTTGCCGCATCATCCTTCAGGTCAAGCTCCCGCAGCACATCCGAAAAGCGCGGGTCGGTACGCCTGCGGTAGACAAGGATCTGTTCACCCGGAAGCACAGACATGAGGAGCGGCTGGTCCACGGGCAGGCCTGCCCGGGCGAGAATATCAGCGCGATAGTATTCACCGCTCATGGCTTCTTCACCCTCTTCCTGGTGGAACTTGAAGAAGAAGTTGCCGTCCTGCGTCTCGAAAAAGCCGTTCAGCGAATTCAGGCTGTACTGGTCGTGATTGATGACGACATTTCGCGCCTCGATCTTGAAGAGGTCGCGCAACAGTTCGGTCAGCAATCGCTCGGCGCCGCCGTCGCCGGCCTTGGCGATTTTCCTGATTTCCGCAGTGCGGCTCGTGTGCTCGATCATGGCATTCTTTCTGGCTGGGGCGTTCTGAACAAAGGAATCCGCAGTTATTTGCTGCCGTGTAGATAGCGACTGCCCAGCGAGTAGCGGCTGCCGACGTAGGTCAGGGTGTTGACGGTGGCAACGACCGGGCCGGTCCAGGTCTTGCGATGGAGGACGAGGCAACTATCGCCTGGGCGGATGTGCAGCAGGCTTGCCTGGTCGGCGGTTGCCGGCAGGGCGCTGATCAGGTGCTCCACCTCGGTCAGCGGTGTGGCATTTTGGAGATAGTCATAGGTCGCAGTCACGGTGAAGTCCTGGTCGACATAGCCGCAAACGAGGTCAGGATTGACATGGCGCTCCTCAAGCTGGACCGGGAGGTCATTTTCGAAATGGATTACGACGGAGTGATCGACGGGCTTGACCGTATCGAACTCGAAGGCAAGCAGGAGCTCGGGTTCGGGCCGCCTGATACGCTCGAGCACGACGACCTCGGCCCGGTGTCGACTGCCACGCGCCTTGATTTCGGTGATGATGTTGCTGATTTCGATCAGGGTTGACTGGGGCCTCGGTGGCGCGACAAAGGTTCCCACACCCTGGATGCGGCGCAAATGCCCCTCGGATGTAAGTTCGCGCAGTGCCCGGTGAACGGTCATGCGGGAGACGCCAAGCGATGAGACGAGTTCGTTTTCTGAAGGGAGGCGGGCGTTGCGACCCCATTTGCCGCTGCCGATATTGCCAAGGACGAAGTCCTTCACCTTCTCGTAAAGCGGCGATGCTGAATCGGAAAGGGCATTCATGGTTCACTTCCTCCAGCGCCGCCTTAAAGGTCCGGCATTCGGGACGAGTTGGCGTGGTGCCTAGCCCGCCACTTCGATAATCGTCTTGAGCGCTTTGCTGTCGCCGCGAAGCAACCGTTCGTAGGCAGCCGGCACGTCGTCGAGTGTCGGCACGACCTCGATGAAGCGTTGCAACGCTGGTGCAAGCTCGACAAGCAGCCCAACTGCCTCCGGCAGTTCGTCGGCGAAGGCATGGCAGCCGACGAGGGATATTTCCCGCTCGACCAGGATGTTCGGATCGAAGTCGAGCCTGCCGTGACTGATCCCAACCAGTGCCAACGCCCCGCCACCAGACAGGATGTCGAGCGCGCGGGAGATCGCCTGGATACTGCCGGTAGCATCGAGCGCATGCCGTACTCGCGCGCCGGAAAGGGCAGCGTCGACATCAGTCTTGTCGAGGGCAACGACCGTACCACCGGTGACCTCGGCGACAAGGGCAGCCCTCTCTTCGTTCAGATCCGCCATTAGCAGGGGGCCGTCATGCAGGCGCGAGAGGAGAAGGGCGCTTAAGCCGCCGATGGTGCCGCAGCCGATGACGAGAACCGGCTGACCTGTCGGAACGGCAAGGCGACGCACGGCATGCAGGGCTACTGCCAGAGGCTCGGCCATGGCGGCGACGTCGGGCGAAAGCTGCGGATCGTGAGGGATGACCAAACGGGCCGGCAGTTGTACCGCTTCGGCAAACCCGCCGTCGCATACCTCGCCGACGAAGCCGAGGGTCTCGCAGACGTTGCTTCGCCCGCTAATGCAGGCCGGGCAGGTGCCGCACCACATGCGTGAGTCAGCGGATACGACATCTCCTGGTGAGACGTTGCTGACACCATCGCCAACAGCGGTCACACGGCCGCAGAATTCGTGACCTGCCGTCGAGGGCCGACGTGAGATCCACTGACCGGTGCGATAGTTGTGAAGGTCGGAGCCACAAATGCCGGCTGCCCTGACCTGAAGGTTGACGAAGCCCGGCGGTGGGGGCGAAGGCATGACTACCTCCTCCACCCGCAGGTCCTTCGCATCATATAGCCGCACGGCCTTCATGGGTCAGGCACCCTTCTTCAGATAGGCATCACGCACGGGCGAAACGGCAAGCGCATGCGAGGAGAATCCCTCATAGATCGCCAGATTGTGGGAGTGCTTGGCAAATTCAGGATAGGCCGGGGCCGTCACATAGCCAATCGAGCTGCGTTTGACGAAGTCGGTGACCGAGAGTGGGCCAAAGGTGCGCGCCCAGCGGCTGGTCGGCAGTACCGCATTGGGGCCGAGCGAAAAGTTTGCGATGCTGACCGGCGTGTGAGTGCCCATGAGTATCTCGGAGGCTTCGGTGATGTGGCCGAGATGAATGAAGGGCTCTTCCGACAGGAGCTCCAGGTGCTCTGGGGCATAGGCATTGACGAAATCGTAGCTCTCTTCGATTGAGGACGTGAGAACGACGCCGCCAGTCTTGCCCATGAGTACGGCCTTGGAGAAGCCGACGCGCTGTTCGGTCATCTTCGCCCAGTGTTCGGGGAGGGCCGCCAGCGCTTCGTCTGCGACGCGTCGGCTGTGAGTCACGAGATAGGCCGAGGAGTCTGGACCATGTTCGGCCTCGATCAGGAGGTCGAGCGCTGCAAGGCCACCATGGACCGTGTCATCGGCAAGGATCATGACCTCGGAGGGGCCTGCGGGTAGGCCGGTGTCGATGACGCCGGACAGAGACCGCTTGGCGGCAACCACCCATGGGCTGCCGGGTCCAACGATCTTCAGCGCTGGGTTGACGGTTTCCGTACCGTAGGCAACTGCGGCAACGGCCTGTGCGCCCCCGACCTTGTAGACCGTCTCGACCCCGGCAAGCCGCGCAGCCACGAGGGTTGCCGCATCGACCGAACCGTCGGGGGCGGGTGGGGTGACAATGGCGAGTTCTGGAACGCCTGCGACGACGGCTGGAACCGAGGTCATCATTGTCACGGACGGGAAGGACCCCTTACCACGGGGCACATAAAGCGCGACCGAACGAATAGGAGTGAAGCGGTCACCGGCAAAGGCGCCGGGGCGGATTTCCTTCAGCCACATGGCTTCTGGCTTCTGCTCCTCGTGGAACTTGCGGATGTTGTCGATGCCGAATTTGATGGACTCAATCACACTGGCATCAACCAGCTTGAAAGCCTGGTCGAACTCCGCCTCGGTGACCTTGAGGTCGGATTCCGTGACATTTGCCTTGTCGAGCTCGCGACCGAAGCGGGCCAGCGCCTTGTCGCCTTCAGTACGGACGGCTTCCAGGATCGGTGCGACCTTCTCGATGAAGCTTGAGATATCGGTTTCCGAGCGGCGCAGCAGGGCAGCTTTTTCCTGGGCGTTCAGCTTGGAGTATTCATAGAAAGACACTGATGTCATCGTCTTGTCCTTGATATCTGGCCCTTGCGGGCAAGGGAGTATGTCTGGCCTGAGCATGGGCCGACGGATCATTTCGATTTCAGGAAGATGTCGAGGCCGACCAAGCGGTCGAGCAGTGCGATCGCAACTCCGGCGCATGCGATGAACACGACCGAGATGGCGGCAAGATCGGGCGTGATGATCGAGCGAATGGAGTTGTAGATCTGCACCGGAAGCGTCACGCTTCGGGCGTCCACCAGAAGCAGGCTCACCAGGAATTCGTTCAGCGCCAGGATGAACATCAGCAGCGATCCCGTAATCACACCTGGCAGCACGGCCGGAAGGGTGATGTAGAGAAACCGTTGCAGGGGCGGGGCACCGCAGTTGGCTGCAGCAAGTTCGAGATCGGGCGACAGATTGCTAGCACTTGCCGTGACGGCCCAGATCATGAAGGGCAGGTTGATGACGCAGCAAGCGATGCCAACCGGCCACAGTTTACCAAGCACGTTCATATGGCCGAAGACGAGCATCATCCCGATCCCGGAGCCGATCAGCGGAATGGTGAAGGGCAAGAGCAGGTAGATCTGGATCGAGCGGGCAAAGCGTACCCGGTACTTGGCTAATGCGATACCGGCAAGCGTGCCGACGGGGATTGCGATCAGGGTGCAGATGACGGCGACGATCAGAGAACGCAGGAAGGCCTGACGCAGGTCGCTCGCCTGCGCAATCTTGCCATACCACTGCAGCGACAATCCGTCCGGTGGGAAAGTAATGATGTTTCCTGCCGTAAACGACGCTCCGAGCACGACGATGGTGGGGGCAGACAGCATGACGAGAGCGGTCGCGACGAAAGCCCATAGGACGAATGATTTGCTGCGGCTGCCGGTCATTTGCGGTCTCCTCCCATCGCAAGCGTGCCTGCGCCAAACAGCATGAACACGACGCCGACGAGGATTGAGCCCACTGCGACCAGCATCAGCGACAGTGTGGCGCCAAGCCCCTGGTCGGAGGTGCGGAAGAACTGGTCATAGATCGCGTTTGCTATGAAATCCTGGGTGCCGCCACCGAGGATGGCCGGAATGGCAAAGTCGGTGAGCGAAAGCGTCACAACGACAAGGCCGGCGCCGACGAGACCGGGTCTGGAGAGTGGCAGCACAATATGGCGGAATGTCCGGACCCAGCCGGCGCCAAGCGAGGCGGCAGCCGCCTCTAGCTCATTCGGGATTGCAGTCAGAGCCGGCGCCAGCATCAGTACGGCGAAAGGAAGCATGTATTGCACGAGGCCGAAGAGAACGGCTGGATAGTTGTAGAGAAGGCGCATTGGCGGCACGCCAACAAGGCCAAGTGCCTCGTTGACCATGCCCTGATTGCCGAGAATGATCAGCCAGCCATAGGCGCGAACCACCTGGCCGATGAAGAAGGGCAGGAAGAGGGCGACAAGCAGAAACTTGCGGAGTGCCGATGACGTGGTGCGTACCATGAGGTAGGCATAGGGGAAGGCAAAGAGCAGCGTGATTGCGGTCACGATCACCGAACCCACCAAGCTGCGACCGGCGACCGTCGCAAAAAAGCTCTCTGTCAGAACGCGCTGGTAGTTTGCGAGCGTGTAGCTTTCCGACATCAGGAACGTGTTGGTATCGAGCGTTCTAAGGCTCGTATCGCCGATCTGTAGGAGACCGAGCACAAGCAGTCCCACGAGTACGATCGCGGGCATCAGCAAGAGGTAGGGCAAGCCTCGCTGAAAGCTCGATGGCCAGACGAGCGCCGCAAGGCGTTCGAGCACATCCATGACGCGCCACGTCAGGGGATATGCGGCACGGGAAGCACGCATGATACCGTTCCTCGTTCACTGAAATGGGGTTGCCCGCCGCCAGAGGGGGCGCGGCGGGCAGGTGGTGCCTCAGCCCTGCATGATTTCCTTAAATTTGGCGAACCACTGGCTCTCGTTTTCGACCTGGACCTTGGACGAGATACGGATCAGGTGCTTGAAGTCCTCGTCCTTGGTTGGGTAGGACGGGTCGTTGACGAGGTCGGCAGGCGGGGTAAGGCCAGGTACGACGCCGGGCAGGCCGAGGCCGTCGAGCCAGACCTGCTGAGCTTCCTTGGTCAGCGCATGATTGATGTACTGTTTTGCCCAGTAGAGTTCGTTTTCCGGCAGGCCCTTCGGAATCCAGAGGCCGTCAGTGTCGAACTTGGCGCCTTCTTCGGGAACAACCCAGGCAAGCTCGATGCCATTCTTCTTGGCTTCGCGCGCGTTTGTCGAAATGGTGCAGGCGGCATCAATCTCGCCCTTCTGGAACCAGGTTGTGAAATCCGGATCCTCGCCGAGCAGGGGCTGCTGTTCCTTGATCTTGGAAATGAAGTCCCAGGCCGGCTGCATGTTGGCTGGGATGTCCTCGAGCTTGCCGCCGCCAGCGACCTGCGACGGAAAATGGAAACCGATGCCGTCATTGTAAAGCGCGATACGGCCCTTGAGCTTCGGATCGAGCAGGTCCTTCCAGGACTTTGGTGCTCCGTTCGGGAAAGCCGAAGGGCGATAGGCGAGCACGTAGACATAGCCATAGGTATTGACGATCGGATAGCCATCGAGCCCGACGGGCTTAGCGAGATCGGTGGTGTTCTTGAGATTGGGAAGGTCCGAGAGATCCTCTGTCACGCCGCGCAGCGCCGACTTCGTCGCGTTGGTGGTGGTGTCCCAATTGACGTGAATTGGCGGAACACGCTTTTGGGCTACGGCTGCCCAGACCTTCGGCTGAATCTCGTTGTCCTCGGTCAGGTCGTGGCGAACCGCAATGCCGGTCATCTTGGTAAAGCTGTCGGAAACGCCGGCCTTCAGCGCATCGACCCAGCTGCCACCCCAGGCGCGAACGATGATTTCGGAAGGTTTCTCCGGCTCCTGGGCAAAGGCGCTGCTGACGCCGATCGAAGAGAGGCCGGCGGATGCGCCGGCTGCGGCCATTGAGGCAAGCAGCGTCCGACGGCGGATCTGCGCGGAAAGGAACTTTTCATGCGACATTACCTGATTCTCCTCTGGCTAGACCTTCTCGGGGTCATTTTTGAAACACATGCATATCCCTTGCGTTCCAGCCGAGACGAACCTCTTCGCCCGGGCCGAACTGTAGGTGGGATTCTGGATCGTGGTCGAAGACGCGCATCAGCATGCCACTGAACGCTGGAACGCGAATTTCGTAGACGAGGCGTTCGCCCTCAAAGATGCAGTCGACCACCTGGCCGCCGACCACCGTTTCAAGATGGTTGAGATTTTGCTCCTTCGGCGCAACGCGGATCTGTTCGGCCCGTACAGCTGCGGCGCAGGGAGCACCGACTGTCAACCCGGCATCTGCAACGACGCCGGCAAGCTGTAGCCCATTCGCGTCCAGCCTGACGCGTGGAGAAGCGAGCTTGACTACTTTTCCCTCGATGAAATTGGTCACTCCAATGAAATTGGCAACAAAGGCATTGGATGGCGTGCGATAGGCATCCACCGGGCGAGCCTTCTGCTGGATCTCGCCACCATTCATGACGATAATCTCGTCGGAGACGACAAGCGCTTCGCGCTGATCATGGGTCACGTTGATCGTCGTTACGCCAAGCTCCTTCTGAATACGACGGAACTCGAGCTGCATCTCTTCGCGAAGCTTGCGATCCAGTGCTGCGAGCGGTTCGTCGAGCAGGAGCAGGTCCGGTTCGAAGACGAGCGCGCGGGCAATCGCGACGCGCTGCTGCTGGCCGCCGGATAGCTCATTAATGCGGCGGGCGCCATAGCCACCGAGCCGAACCAAATCGAGATAGCGCTCGACCTTTTCAGGGATCGTGCGGGCATCGTGGCGGCGCATCTTGAGCGGAAAGGCAACGTTTTCGGCAGCCGTCATGTGGGGAAAGAGGGCGAGTTTCTGGAAGACCATGCCGATGGCGCGCTTGTGCGGGGGGACGGCGCTGACAGGTTGGTTATTGATGAAGATTTCGCCGCTGGTCGGTCGGTCGAAGCCAGCGATCATGCGCAGAAGGGTCGTCTTCCCTGAGCCCGATGGACCAAGAATGGTGAGAAAACGCCCCTTGGGTAGGTCAAAGGAGGCGTTCCGGACTGCGTGGACGTCACCGAACACCATGCCGACGTCCTTCACGGAAACAGCGATCTGACCGGTCGACCCGGCCGAACGGAGTTCGGCAGCAACAACGCCCATGACATTCCCCTGTCTGCCACTTCACACGACGATGGAACCGCCCGGAAGCTTCACTCTGTTGCCCGAATGGCGACCGCCAGTCGAACTTTGTGGTAACTTGTCTATACATATCTGTACAAGTCTCGTCAACCGAATCTGCGTAATTTTTGCGCCGCAAACTACGGTGGTTAAAACTTGTGCAAGCGCGAACACTCACCCAATCGCACTATCTAGCGATCAAGGGGAAACGCAAGGGCGTTTGGCAACGCTTCGGTTCTCTCGTGCCTGGGATGGAAGCACCCCGTACCCAAGACTGGTTTTAGCAAATGAAGCGACATGCTCGTCCCGGAGTCGTCGCCTGAAGAAATGCGCAAGCCTATTGGGCAACTGCATGCTCGTTTGCGGACGGATGGTTCCCAAGGCGTATGGACGTGTTCGGCAATGCGTGATGAAGCGGACAATGCCAGTATCATCGAGCAATTGGCTGCGACGTTTTTTATCCGCCTTAGAGTTACGAAGCATCAACGCGGAAGAAGCAGGTCGGCGTCCCAACTCCCGTCAGGTTGCAGGCAAGCAACCCCGCGCGTACGGGTTTCTCCAGATAGCGTACGCAAGGTTGTCGTGAAATTCCTGCAGTTTGGCCCCACCTCCGCGATAGTTACCCCCCGAATCACGCCCGCACTTCCGGTTGATGGATTTGCCCATGCTACCGGTGCATCGCCGATGCCTGCGCGGCCGACGGCGTCTGCAATTATCGAATTGTCTCGGGATGCAAATTGCGGTGGGGTAGCCGAGGTAATTTCGGATGTATTGAGCGGGTCGGTGGTCGAACAGGATGCGGCCCATACGACGATGGCCGGAAGTGTCAGCGAGATCTTCCAACGCTCAAACATTCAGATCCTTCCACAGAACGTCGATCTCGATGTAATTTGCATCGTGCCTGAGCCGATGTTCAATTGCAAACCGGGTTCCCTCAATGAAACACGAGAAGCTTTGAAGCCAACAGGACCCGCTCTGTAGGTTTTAAGTTCATCCGCCTTCCCCTAGGCCAAATTCGCGCTGGTGCGAGTGCCGTAGCCCGTCTGAGATGGGGTGCCGCTCGTTGGTGTCGTGATCCTCATGCCGCCACACGCTGAGAATTGAGGCGAGAACCTTGCACGCGCATTGTCGGGAAGTCGTTCTCCCGTTCGTCCTCTGTCCGGACAACATAGGGGAATGATCATGAGCAACAGGTACAGTATCGAAGAAGAGGCTATTATGGCTATGCTGATGGAGCGAGCTTCTTCGCTTGGCGAGAAGGATGCCAACGGTGCCCTTTTCCACGAAAGCGACGATTCCGTCGAGTTTTCACTGGCGCCACCGCTTGTCTATCACGGCAAGGATGAGTCAGGCCTGCAGGCCTGGTTTGACACTTGGGAAGGTCCGATCGGCGGCGAGGTGATCGATACCAAGCTAACAGTTGGCGGTGACGTCGCCTTTTGGAGCGGCTTGATCCGCATGACGGGAACCAAGACTGACGGTACTGAGGTCGATCTTTGGTTTCGTCAGACCCTTGGTCTGGTGAAACGCGATGGTCGCTGGATGGTTTCGCATCAACATGCGTCTGTGCCGTTCGCCATGGATGGAAGCGGCCGCGCGCTCCTTGACCTCAAACCTTAAGCGGGTGCCCAGATATGCCCACGGTGAAAGACACTTCAAAGAGGTTGAAAGTGGAGTTTGCAGCGCGACAATCAAGATGAGACGCGCATTGCCTCGTCGAAACTGTTCCCGAATATTCAACCGTTGCCTCACATAATTTGCTCCCTACCGAGTGGATGAACAGGGGCGACTATGGGGCAGTTGAGCATGGCGACAAGGAAAGAACTGACGG
>NZ_JAEUAT010000043.1 GCF_019511525.1 Rhizobium cauense
AAAAGTGGTGCGATGATCGCCCACTCTTCATCGCTAAGTTCATGACGGCGCATATCAATCTCCTTCCAAGGACATTGAATCATCATCGTGACTAAAGCGAAACCCTTTTATGGGGACGCGACCTAGTAGGCGCTGCTGCGAAGCAGTTCACCTCATGAACATCACAGAGCTCGCCACAGATCTCTACCAGGCGCATGGTAGTGGGCGCAGACGATGATCCGGCAAAGGCTGCACCCGCGATGACCGCGAGGATGAGGAGCGCCCTGTATGTGTTCGATATGACGGTCCTCTCCAGAACTACTGGCTTACTTTTTCGAAGGTCAAGCGATAGACCGCACCCGATCGATCGCGGTGGGTTGGTGATGGTCATGGCGAGTTTCGCCCTGAGGCGTTTACTTCGACCAGTCTTCATCCCCCTCGGGCGACGTCGCCGAAAGCAGCGCTCATCTTCACTTCTACGTTGACGTCGGTCGGGAATTGGTGGCGCGATGGTTGATTTGCTTCGCGTAGAAGATTGCCTGTACGCTCATGGTGTCTTCTCCTTTGTTGGTCCGGTACCGCCGGACACGAATCTCGTGGTAATTTTTAGGTCCTCGAAGTAGGAGCGTAGAGCTACATCAACGTCAGCTCGTGCCTAAAGCTAACCCGTGCTACCTTCGTTGAAACGGAGGAGACCAGCTTGGAAGACCCTGAAATCGAACGACGTGCGAAGCAGCTATGGACAAAGGAAAACCCGGGAAGGCCCTGGCAACCTGTAGCCCAGCGTATTGAGCTGGGGCAGGATCTATCAATCGGCGCAACGGAAGAGGACCGAAAGCGATACATTCAACGGGTTCGAGACGGCGAGTAGCTAAGCCGCAAGCAGCAGACGTATTCACTTCGAGGCGGTTGCAGTATAGCTTCAACGTTCCCGTCTAAGGGGAGCGGAGATGACAAAACGTTTCGTATATACCATTTTTGTCTTGGTGCTTGCCGGGTATTGTCTGTGGTGGGTCTACAACCATTGGTGAGAGGCTTGGCGGTAGGCGTAATAATATGACAGCGACACGCGGTACCGTCCGATTCATGGAGTCCCGCCGCCGCCCGATCGCAAAGCCGCCCGAAGGCGGCTCAGATTTTGGGTGCTTTTTTCCTATCGCAGGAGGTGGATGGTCTCACAATCGCACAGGCGCTGACCTTCTTCCAATTGCCACGCCAGCATCACAAGCACTTGAAATCGACCAACATGCTTGAACGCCTTAACGAGGAAATCCGCCGCAGGACCTATGTCGTGCGCATCTTTTCAAATGCAGAGAGCTGCTCGCGCCTCGTCAGAGCCCTCGCCGTTGAAACCCACGAAGAATGGATGGAGGTCAATCGCTTCATCAACATGGACGATCTACGAGAGCACAAAAAACTCGCTATGAGCCAAGCCGCATGACCGCCCTATTTGCTGATGGGAAAAACGTCTTTCAACTGCATGGAGCCACAGACAGCGGATCGACCGCGTTCGGCAGCATTCGTGGAAACCGACCCATTCCGGATCCGTGGTCATGTTGCGGATTTCGACGCGATTGTCGATGAAATCGTCGCGGCCAGTGCGAGGTCGCGCGAAACCTTTCCTATGATTGCGGACGTCGCATATGGCGATGGACCTGATGAAACGGTGGACATCTTCTTTCCGAAGGCGGCCTCGTGAGAACCTTCCTGTCCACCTGTTTATCCACGGCGGCTATTGGCGAATGTTCTCGAAGCGAGACTACTCTTGCATCGCCAACACCGTCACTTTGGCCGGCGCTATCGCCGTGATCGTCGACTATTCGCTCATGGCGGGACAGCGGATGAAGTGATTGTCGATCAGGTCGTGCGCTAAGCGATGGGTGATCGAATGTATCGCAGATTATGGAGGCAACCCTGTCAGGTCTTTCTGTCAGCGGGCACTCCGCCGGCGCACATCTCGCGACATTCATTCGAAGAAAGGGAAAAAGCTTCTTCTGTTCAGGGTGCTCTTTTGCTCGGCGGCCTTTATGATCTTGCGCCGCTGCGGCAGTCCTTTTTGCAAAGGGAGATAGCACTGACGGCGGCCGAGGTATCCCGCTTCACGCCCCTTTCCCAGCGCCATGATGGGGATTGTGACGTTGTTCTGGCTGTCGGTGAAAATGAAACACTTCCTTTTCATGAGCAAGCGAATGCTTTCGATAAGCACCTCACACCCCAAGGTCTCTCGGTATCATCCAGGATCATAGCTGGTCGCAATCTATGAACTCCGTCCGCGACCTGGGAGCGCCGGGAACCGAGGCGGGAGATCTTCTGATGAGCGTCATTAGTGCCAGACACCCTGAAGCAAGCGCAAAGACGCATAGTGGTACTGCGCCCTGCATCTGAGGCAACATTGGGATCTTCGTCTTGATACAATTAGAGGTCGTTCTCGCTGCGGTAATCTGGAGCCGACCACGTACCGCAGGCAGCTAGAGCATGAGACGCCAAAGCCCGCGCTGAGCTTCCTTGGAGCCGTTCTTCGCTATCCCATGCTAATTGGTTATCTGGTTGACAGGAATTTCTCTCGCATACTCGATGTGGCTCACGCCGATCGATCTCTTCGGCCGACCAGCGTCAGCAGATCGTTGACCCAACTGCCATCAGAGAACGAAGGGACCATCCTCCTCGTCCTCCTTTGTCAGGCAGTCAGCCGTCGTGGGCCTCTGCCCAATGCGGATACGTCACGTAGATCGTTAGAGCCCCCTCGCCCTCCGTAGTGATCGTCACGGCCTCGCCCTTGGGCATGTAGACAATCTCGCCCGGTCCCGCAGTCAAGGTTCCCGCGCTCGTCGACACCGAAACCCTGCCTTCGATGATGATCATCACGTCGTCTACGGCCATCGTCTCCGTGAGACTTTGGTTCGCGGCGTAGCGGCCATAGCCGATGGTAATCGGCCCGCCGTTTTTCTCGTCGACCAGATTTCCGACAAAGATATCGCCATCCTGTCCGGGAGACCGAACGAGGTTGGCGTCGGCCACGCTGAATTTCTGCACCTTCATTGTCTTCTCCCTATGGTGAGCGAAGGAGGTAACGCGAAAGTCAGGACCGCCAAGGCCGACCGGACAAATCCAAGTTTTCGACGAGCCGCCACCGCTTGATGGCGTGACCGCCGGGGTATATGCGAACTTGTAGATTGTCTCGTGGCTGAACGGAGATCGGATAGCGTTCCAGGCGCGTGCGGCCTGCAATCTGCTGTGGCGACCAGCCGTGTAAGGTCCGGTCGATGACAGATTCCCTGACGTCAGAGAAGCGCGCCAGCTTCCTCAGTTTCGCACGCCGGTCACAAGCGGTATCGTGTGATGTGACGCAGTAGTAGCCATTGAGATCCGGAACATCGTTATCGATAAACGTGTTGCGTTAGATCTCCTGAAAGATCGTCGGACGATGCCGCCAGAGCTTCTCGGCAATACTCTCAAAACGCTCAGGCCCGTTATTAGCGAGGGATCTTGCGTCGTTCATTCAGATGATGTCCCGCAACGTGGAGTAGGTCGGCGGTGTTGCCTCACGTTGGCAGGAGGCAGCGGGCCGCTCATAAACTGCGGGGTACCTGGCGTACCGGGACACCCACCCTGGCGGCGAACGGAGCCGCGACGGCGGCTGAAATCGAACGTCCGATCGCTGCTTCGACGTTCAGCATGCTCTTTCCCGCCATACCTACTGTATAATCGCTCGCCCAAACCACCGCCCCGTCCTGTTTCCTGATCAATCGAGCGGTCGTTCGGAGGTCGTAGTCCCGCAATCGGACGCTTCCTTCGAGCATGAATGTCGGGAGGGCTTTGTCCTGAGAGTAAGGCATCTCCCCGGTTGCCACTTGTATTTCCTTGAATTTGGTGAGGCCGACAACAATCTCATCTGTAATGCCGCTCAATACATCTCTGGCGATTGTCGCATCGCCGATTTTTTCAAAGGGTTTGACGACGATAATGGTGACTCGATCTCCGCTTGGCGGGGTCGCCCGCGCAAAGTAGTTGTGCTCGACGATAGCGGCAAGTATCACAGCGGCAATCAGGATTGCCAACGCACCGAGCATAATCCGGCTGAGCAAGCGAGTTTCTCGCTTTGCCGGTATCGTTGCTCTCTCCTCCGACGTATCTGCGACGGCATTTGAAGACGTTTGGCTGCCTGTTTGAGTGTGCCTGCTTGACTCCACCAGCCTTCTTTCGAACCTTGGGACATAGCCCCCGCCCGGCACAGAAATGAGGATAGGGTCGGCTTCCCCACCCGTTAGGTAGTATCGCTCCAATGCGCGCCGCAGATGGCTTGCAGCGATGCGTACACAAGGATCGTTCTGTGCATCGAAAGAGGCGTTCCGCTTAAAAATACATTGAGCGATCGTAACGGCTTTCAGATACTTGGCTCGACCGTCGAGCGTCTCCTCCACGATGAATCGCAAAAAGCCGCGCGTCCGGTCGGGAAGAATGAAGTCAGGGCTCGCGAGGATTCGTTCAAGTTGGTCTCGCACCTCTTCAGGAGGTGCGACAGTGGGGTCATTTGTTGCAGCCAAACCTTTCATCGGAAAACTCCGAGGAAGTTAACTCACGGTTCAAGAGATATTAGGTCGATAGGGCCACCGCAATTGGTTTTTTAAATGGACCCATAAAAGGCCGCGCTAATATTCAGAGGCTAGAACAGCAACGAACGCAGAACATACCGTAACATACTTCCCAAATCTCTCGCGATTGCTACGATGTGCCGTGAGGGCGAGCCAATGGCCGGAACAAATGGGACGACGAACAACTATCGGGGGTCCGCGCGATCGGGATTGCGTCGGTTGATGCTGAAGCTACCTTCTTATCGCCTACGCTTACAGGCCTTTGCGAGCTCGACTTCTTCTCCTGACATCCGCGAACTTTTCGAAGCCTACGACATGGCCTGCGTTGCACTTGAGAGATTTCGGTATGACGGGAGCGATGCTTCGCTGATCACGGAATATGAGACAGTCTGCGCCGAATTGGAAGCAGATATCGTCCGCGACCTCGAAGAATAGTCGCACGTTGACGAATATTACTGCCAACCTAGATGGGCAAAAAACGCCAATGGGTCAGCCTTGCTGGCTTGATTAGCGGCTCCTTGAAGAGCAGTGTTATTCAAGGTATCTCGAACGTTCAAGCTCAAGCTAAGTCAGTGAAAACCGACCAAAGCAAAAGCCAGGATTCAGTAGCGACACAACGTAAAGGCTCCAAAGACTTGAAAACCCTCTGGAGCCTTTCGTTTGTCTGGTGCCCTTTTCGTCAGCGCTATTCCGATCTATTAGGTAGCAGTCATGATCGTTGGTCCAAGTGAGGCTGGAGATGGCCAATGACTGAGGGGGAAATTGGCTGGCTTACCGCGATTTTCGTCGGCTTCCTTGCTGGCTGGATGGCGGACAATTTTATGTATACGCATTTGCCCTTCGGATGGGCTGCAATCGGAATGTCCGGAGCGTTCATTCTCAACGCGCTGGCCGAGAAAGCGGGCTATCATTGGGGCGGTTGGGTGACCTTCTTGCTCCTCGGTTTTTTCGGCGCCTGCCTGCTTCTCATTCCTGTTCGAATTTATATTGTCCGCACGCGTCTTCCCCAACCGCCGGATGAGTGGTGACACTGCAAGGGTTTCCAAGGAACCGCCCCGCCCTTTGTTCGGGGACTAGGACAACCTCCGGCGCTATCACTTGAGCAAGTGGATCGCTCCTGTGCTGAAAATGCTCTCGGCACCACCTGCCCTATAAACACTTGTGGGCGGATCATCTCGTCTTCTCGCAGGGCGGCGTTTCGCCACCTTATTGCCGGTCTAAGAACGATCTCGATTCATAGTGCTGCCCCGGCAACGAGATACGCGCCGGTATTGCTGATCTCGGCCAGCGCTGCGCGCAGTTTCAAGAGCCGGTTGCGCATGGTTGGCCGCGGCTTCTCCATCTCCTCGACCTCTAGGACGAGAAGGTCGAGGAGTTCAAGCATGATGTCACTCTGCAACATCCTTTGGAGAAGTTCGGCCCGCTCCCTATTATTAATCCGGTTTATCACTGGTTCCCTCCATCAGTTTCCGAAAAATGCCGTCAGCGCGACAATGCCAGCGCAATGCGCCCAAAATCGCCAATTACCCATCATCTACCGGCGCACCGCATCTCGGTTCCGACGGCGAATGCATCTATGGCATGAGCAAACTTCTAGATTGTGCCCCATCTTCATCTCCGCACGTTGGCGACCTAATGTCTTTCGCACGCCATATGGCATCAGCCAATTGAATCGACGCGTGTGGCCCTCCGAGGAAAAGTGAATGTCAGACAGATGGAATTCTAATTTAGGAGGAAGGAATGAGCAGGACAGTCCCCGGCAAGCTTCTAAGCGTCAGTGCGGCCCTCGCCATGACACTTTCCGCGTCGGTATTCGCGCCCCCCGCGAAGGCCCAGCAGGCAACACAGACTCCCCCGCAGACCGCCAAGCCCAATATCCTGGTGATCTTTGGCGACGACATTGGCCAGACCAACATCAGCGCCTACAGCGACGGGCTGATGGGATACCGAACGCCGAACATCGATCGCATCGCCAAGGAAGGCATAAGGTTCACCGACTACTACGCTGAGAACTCCTGCACCGCCGGCCGCTCGACGTTCATCACAGGTCAGGCCTGCCTTCGAACCGGGCTCTGCAAGGTCGGCGCTCCCGGCGCACCGGTAGGTCTCCAAGCGAGCGATATGACGATCGCACAGGCGCTGAACGCTCGGCTATGCCACGGGGCAGTTCGGCAAGAACCATCTTGGCGACAAGGACGAGTATCTTCCCACCAACCATGGCTTCGACGAGTTCTTTGGAAACCTCTATCACCTGAACGCCGAGGAGGAGCCCGAACAGCCGACGTGGCCAAAGGACGATCCGGCATTCCTCAAGGCATATAATCCAAGGGGCGTCGTCAAAGCTTCGGCGGATGGCAAGATCGAGGATACCGGCGCTCTCAACAAGAAGCGCATGGAGACCATCGACGACGAGACCACCGCTGCCGCGATCGACTTCATCAAGCGCCAGGTGCAGCAGGGCAAACCGTTCTTCACCTGGATGAACACGACGCGCATGCACGCCTTCACGCATGTGCGGGAATCCATGCGCGGACAGAGCGGCATGAACTACAACGAGTATGCCGACGGAATGGTCGAGCACGACGGCGACGTGGGAAAGCTCCTAAAGGCCCTCGATGACCTCGGCATCGACGACAACACCATCGTCGTCTACACGACCGACAACGGGCCCAATCAGTGGTCCTGGCCGGACGCTGCGACAACGCCTTTCCGATCCGAAAAGGACACCAACTGGGAAGGCGCGTTCCGCGTGCCCGCAATGGTTCGCTGGCCGGGCCATATCAAACCTGACCAGGTTACAAACCAAATGATGTCCGGTCTCGACTGGTTTCCAACACTGCTTGCCGCAGCCGGAGATCCTGAGGTCAAGGACCGGCTCCTCGCAGGCTGGAAGCCGGAAGGAAGCCTGACGACCTTCAAGAACCATCTCGATGGTTACAACCAGTTGGATTTTCTGACCGGGAAGTCCGACAAGAGCGCCCGGACGAACTTCTTCTATTTCGATGACGACGCCAACCTCGTCGCGGTCCGCTTCGACGAGTGGAAAGTCGTTTTTCACGAACAGCCGGCCCCTGGGGGCTTTGCGGTCTGGCAGACGCCGCTCGTCACCTGGCGCGTTCCTAAGCTGTACAATCTGCGCATGGATCCATACGAACGGGCCGACATCGTTTCGGACCAGTATAACGACTGGTTGGTTCGAAACGACTTCCTGCTGGTGAAGGGGCAATTGGCTGCCGCCGAATTTCTCCAGACTTTCGTGCAGTATCCGCCAAGCCAGCGCGGCGCGAGCTTCAACATCGAGGGAGTCCGCGCCCAGGTCGACCAGGCCATCGACGAGTCATTCAAACAGCGCGGCCTCGAGAAATAGAGCATCGAAGAAAGCGCGCCGAACGCAGGGAAACCTTCTTGCGTTCGGGCTTGGAGGTGCAAAGTCGTAGCGGAGATCGAATTGGTTCAGACAGCGAAGCTATATCTTGCAGCGACGGCTCTTGTTGCGCCCCTTTCTCTGAGCCCTGGCCACCGCGAGCTGTAACTCGAGCGCAAGCGGCGCTTACTTGGCTGCCACATCGAGGCACCTCACAGGGACGCTATCGTTCGAATTGACACATAAGGTACAGGCACATGCCCCCTAACACAGCCTTGCGACCAGCTTTTACTCCACGTAGAAAACCATATTGCCGTTGCGCGCCCTCATGACCCACTCGATGTCATCGGGCGTCAGCTTTTTAGCTTTTAGCTGGGCGACAAGCCACTTGTTTTGACGTGCCGCTGCTCGAATTGCCTTTACGTGCCGCTCGTCGCCGGGTGATGGATGCGAGCCCGTCTCATGCGCTGTCCGATAGCTCACGACGGAGAGTCTACTGCCGTGGTAGGTCCGCACATATTCAGGGAGGCTTTCACTCCAGTTCATCCTCCGGTACTCGCGTCGTGTCTGCTGCGCGTCCACCTGCAGTGCAGGGACAAGCGTCGAGATCAAAGCTCCAAACACCACGGTCAGCTTCATCATCTTCGTTTCCTCCAGTGGGATGATTCACTTGTCAACCTAACCGATATCGAGCCTGCAGGCACTGCGCGTAGTCAATCGTCCCCCTCGCCTAAGGTTGCTCGCTTCGCAAGAATGGAAAACGAGTCAGCCTATGTCTGAATTGGACGCCAGCGAGCGATGGAAGCTTCCCTTCAATTCGTTCCTCCTGAAGCAAACTGCGCGCTCGCCCTCAATCATGCCATCTATGCGTTGTCACCTTCAGTGGAGGTAGTCCCTCTCACTCGGACCGTGCTCTTGACGCCCCATCGCCAACCGCTGATTTCGGGCATGTCGTCGCCATACTTTTCAATGTACTGCCTGTGTTCGATCAGCTTCTCGTGGATCGCCTGCTTGAAATAGGCCGCCCGAGCGCCGAGCTGCGGCAGGCGATCGATGACATCCTCGACAAGGTGGAAGCGGTCCATTTCGTTCAGGA
>NZ_JAEUAT010000044.1 GCF_019511525.1 Rhizobium cauense
CGCCACCACCGTCGCCACCGCCCCCATCACCTCCGCCGCCGCCTATCCCGAACATTCGTCCGGAGGTGCCCGGTCAATTGATCGCGCCGCTGGTCGCTCAGAGAATGGGTCTGATGACGATGGGGACCTTCCATCAGCGTCGTGGAGACCAGTCGTTCCTGACGGGTGTCGGTGCGCTGGTCTATTCGGGACCGGGAGCGCAAGGTGATGCCTCGGAAGGGGACGGCGATGGACCGCCGCCCGGTGTCTGGGGTCGCATCTTTGGTGCAAACAGCGATCTTGGCACCAACGCCACCCTCAGCATTGCCGGCTACGACGTCGCGCCCCAGTTCGACGGAAATTATTGGGGGCTCCAGGTCGGAAGCGATCTGGTCGAAATCGAGCACGACAACGGCCATACCGAGCGCTTCGGGCTCTTCTATACTCATGCGGAAACGTCAGGCGACATCAGTGGTAACGTGCTCGGTCGGGTTAACCTGTCTGCCGGTACGCTTGACCTGAACGAAGACAGCGTCGCCGCCTACTGGACGCATCTGTCACCTGAGGGCTGGTACGTCGACGTTATCGCGAAGTACGGCTGGTTGAATGGAACCAGCCGCTCCAATCGCGGCATCGGATCCGACGTCGACGGAACGAGCTTCGCGGCATCGGCTGAAACCGGCCTGCCCTTCGTCATTGCCGAAGGGTGGACGATCGAACCGCAGGCGCAGATCATCTGGCAGCGTATCGATTTCGACGACAGTGGCGACCGCTTCTCCCGGATCACCAATGAATCGTTCGATTCCTTCACCGGACGATTAGGCGCACGCCTACAGTACAGCACCGGACCAGCTTACGCTCATCTCGGGCTGAACCTTTGGCACGGCTTCTCGGCGGACCAGACGGTCATGTTCAACACGTTCCCGCTGGTGACGCAGACGGAGGGAACCTGGCTCGAGGTGAACCTCGGCGGCGCCTACGAAATCAGCGAGAACGTCTCGGCGTTCGGCGATCTCAGCTACTCGTTCGATGTCGACGGCGCGAAAAACAACATGTTCGGCGGTCAGGTCGGCATCAGAGTCAAATGGTAGGGGAGCGTTGCAGACCAGGGAGCATCGTGGCAAGTATCGTCAGGGAAATCGGAGCGGCGACGTCGTTACATGAAATCTTTGACCGCCTACGTCATTGACGGCCATGAGGTTCGCCTTCGCCCCGCGCCGGTTGAGCGGGAATGGATGGACAGCACCGATCAGCGTTTCGCCTATCGGTGCCTGCCACTGAATATCGCGAATGCGCACGGTTGGGAGATCTTGTGCCCATCAGCCTTTTCGGCGACGTGGGATGGACGGAGAGGCAAGGATGCCATCCGGATCCGATCCAGATCGGGGACGGTTGCACCGGCGATCAGTCATTTCGGCGACGGCGTGCTTACATTTCACGTGCCGTGTCTGTTCCGGACGGAGCCTGGCGTGGAATGTTCGTCACCGGTCCTGTGAACCGACCGAAGGATGCCATCGCTCCGCTGTCGGGGGTGATTGAGACCGATTGGTCGCCTTACACGTTCACAATGAACTGGAAGTTCACGCGCCCTTTCCAGAAGGTCTACTTCGAGGCGGATGAGCCGTACTGCCACCTGTTTCCGCTTGTGCGCGGAAGCCTGGAGGAGATTGCGCCTGACATCCGCAATCTTTCCGAGAACCCTGATCTTCAGAAGGAATACGATCACTGGATGCAGAGCCGCAACGCCTTCAATGCCAGTCTCGCCGAACCTGGGTCGAAGGCGTCGCAGGACAAGTGGCAGAAATCGTATTTCCGAGGTACAGCGCCTTCCGGCGCGGCGGGGCCTGATGATCATCGCAGTCGGCTGCGTTTGAAACCATTTGCCGAAAGTAAGTGACAGTTCTGTCGCTGGCATCGCTGCAACCTGCTTGCTTTCTTCGGGCGTCCCACGCTACTCTTGCGCGTGCCGTCGTCGACGGAACGTTGCTGCGACTAGGAGAAGCCGCATGAACCGCAAGATTGCAATGGCATTGTTCCTTGTCGGCTTGTCCGTGCCGGCTTTTGCCAAGTCACCCGCCGATATCGCTGACCTCGTGGGTGCGCGGGCGGCAGGTGCGGAGTCGGAGATCCAGGCGCGGGGGTACGACAACGTCAAGAACAACATCTGGTGGAATGCCGCCACCGGAACCTGTGTGCGGGTTCGCGTGTCGAATGGCCGCTACTCGGCAATCGACACTCTGCAGCCGAGCGCGTGCGGGAAGAAGAGCGGTAGTGCCGCCTCGGGCAGCTGCCCGCCCGACGTTTCCGAAGCGGACCGCTACAAGTATCCGGCGTGCCAGGGCAGCGGGTCCGGCAACGCCGCGGCGGCCTCCGGAAATGTTCCGCAGGCGGCCCTTAGTGCCTGCATGCGACGTGCGGACGACTTCCAGAATGCACGGCAGGGCACGAGCGTTGTAAATGGCGCTGCTCGCTCCGGCGCGAACTGGGTTCTGACCATGGCAACCGGGCAATACACCTCCAAATGCACGGTCTCCGGTTCCGGCCGGGTCGTCAGCATGGATCCGATGTAAGTCACGCGCAGCACTCGGCAAACCGCTGGTCGAATGGCCCATGGTTTTTCGCCTCGGCGCCCCTTTAAACTTTTCAAATCCTCCACCATATCCAGCCCAAGTTCTTCAGCCGCAAATCCCAAACGCGGCGGAACAATGAGCTTGCCACTTGAGGGAGCTCAATCTCAGTCATCGGCCTGTGCCTTATGAGGGCAGGGCGATCCATGGAGGTACAGCATGAATATCGAAAAATACTCCGAGCGGGTGCGCGGTTTCATTCAATCCGCCCAGACCTATGCGCTTGCGCAGGGGCACCAGCAGTTCACCCCCGAACATGTTCTGAAAGTGTTGCTCGACGACGATCAGGGCATGGCCGCTTCGCTGATCGAGCGCGCCGGCGGTGATCCCAAGGCCGCACGCCTCGCCAATGATGCCGCACTTGCCAAACTGCCGAAGGTCTCCGGCGGCAATGGGCAGATCTATCTTGCGCAGCCGCTTGCCAAGGTTCTCTCGACTGCCGAAGAGGCGGCGAAGAAGGCCGGTGACAGTTTCGTCACCGTGGAGCGCCTGTTGCAGGCACTGGCGATCGAGCCTTCGGCTTCGACGTCCACGACGCTGAAGAATGCCGGCGTGACCGCGCTTGCGCTCAATCAGGTCATCAACGAGATCCGCAAGGGCCGCACCGCCAACAGCTCGAACGCCGAGCAGGGTTTTGACTCGCTGAAGAAGTACGCTCGCGATCTGACCAGCGAAGCACGTGAAGGCAAGCTCGATCCGGTCATCGGTCGCGACGACGAAATCCGTCGCACGATCCAGGTTCTATCGCGCCGCACCAAGAACAATCCGGTGCTGATCGGTGAGCCCGGCGTCGGCAAGACGGCGATCGTCGAAGGCCTCGCGCTGCGCATCGTCAATGGCGACGTGCCCGAGTCACTCAAGGACAAGAAGCTGATGGCGCTCGACATGGGCGCGCTGATTGCTGGCGCCAAGTATCGCGGCGAGTTCGAAGAGCGTCTGAAAGCTGTGCTCAATGAGGTGCAGGCCGAAAACGGCGAAATCATCCTGTTCATCGACGAAATGCACACGC
The DNA here is from genome assembly GCF_019511525.1 of Rhizobium cauense. Classification (GTDB taxonomy): domain Bacteria; phylum Pseudomonadota; class Alphaproteobacteria; order Rhizobiales; family Rhizobiaceae; genus Rhizobium; species Rhizobium cauense. The sequence continues at coordinate 3,616 of NZ_JAEUAT010000044.1, forward strand.
TTGTTGGTGCCGGCAAGGCGGATGGAGCAATGGACGCTTCCAACCTGCTGAAGCCCGCGCTTGCTCGCGGCGAGTTGCACTGCGTCGGTGCGACCACGCTCGACGAATACCGCAAGCATGTCGAGAAAGATCCGGCCCTTGCCCGTCGCTTCCAGCCTGTCATGGTCGAGGAGCCGACGGTCGAGGACACGATCTCGATCCTGCGCGGTCTCAAGGAAAAGTACGAGCAGCATCACAAGGTCCGCATCTCGGATTCGGCCCTGGTTGCGGCTGCGACGCTTTCGAACCGCTACATCACCGACCGCTTCCTGCCCGACAAGGCAATTGACCTGATGGACGAAGCCGCCGCGCGGCTGCGTATGCAGGTGGATTCCAAGCCCGAAGAGCTGGACGAACTTGATCGCCGCATCATGCAGCTTAAGATCGAGCGCGAGGCTTTGAAAAAGGAAACCGATACGGCGTCCGCCGACCGTCTGGTGCGCCTTGAAACAGAGCTGACCGGTCTCGAAGAAGAGGCCGATGCCCTGACCGCCCGCTGGCAGGCGGAAAAGCAGAAGCTTGGCCTGGCGGCAGACCTGAAGAAGCAGTTGGACGAAGCACGCAACGATCTGGCGATCGCCCAGCGCAAGGGCGAGTTCCAGCGCGCTGGCGAGCTCACCTACGGTGTCATTCCGGAACTGGAAAAGAAGCTTGGCGAGGCTGAACAGCAGGACAGCGATCGCAGCGCCATGGTGCAGGAGGTCGTGACCCCCGATAACATCGCGCATGTCGTTTCCCGCTGGACCGGTATTCCTGTCGACAAGATGCTGGAAGGCGAGCGCGACAAGCTGCTTAGGATGGAAGACGAGTTGGCGAAGTCGGTGATCGGCCAGGGCGATGCGGTTCAGGCAGTGTCGCGTGCCGTTCGCCGCGCGCGTGCCGGTCTGCAGGATCCGAACCGGCCGATCGGTTCGTTCATCTTCCTCGGGCCAACAGGCGTCGGCAAGACGGAGCTGACCAAGGCGCTTGCCCGCTTCCTCTTCGACGACGAAACGGCGATGGTGCGCATGGATATGTCCGAGTACATGGAGAAGCACTCCGTGGCCCGGCTGATCGGTGCCCCTCCCGGCTATGTCGGCTATGATGAAGGTGGCGCGCTGACGGAAGCCGTTCGCCGGCGGCCGTATCAGGTCGTGCTGTTCGACGAGATCGAGAAGGCGCACCCTGATGTCTTCAACATCCTGCTGCAGGTTCTGGACGACGGTCGTCTTACCGACGGTCAGGGCCGGACGGTCGATTTCCGCAACACGATGATCATCATGACGTCGAACCTCGGCGCCGAGTACCTGACCCAGCTCAAGGAAGGGGACGACAGCGAGGCGGTTCGAGAACAGGTGATGGAGGTCGTGCGCGGTCACTTCCGGCCGGAGTTCCTGAACCGTATCGACGAGATCATCCTGTTCCATCGCCTGAAGCGCGAGGAAATGGGCGCGATCGTCGATATCCAGCTGAAGCGTCTGGTGCAGCTGCTTGCCGAACGCAAGATCACGCTCGAACTCGATGACGACGCCCGCAACTGGCTCGCCAACAAGGGGTATGATCCGGTTTACGGCGCGCGTCCGCTGAAGCGGGTGATCCAGAAGTACGTTCAGGACCCGCTCGCCGAGCAGATCCTTTCCGGCCAGGTGCCTGACGGTTCGACTGTGAAGATCACCAGCGGTTCCGATCGGCTGTTGTTCCGCACAAGGAACACTGCGGTGAACGAAGCGGCCTAAGGTCGTTCGACGATTGAAAAGAGAATGGCGGCTTCGGCCGCCATTTTTGCTTGCGCTACTTGCTCGCTACTTGCGGCGGTGGCTGGTTGCCGAGGAGGGCGTCGATGCGCTGCCGTTCGTCCTCGAACTTTGCCAGTGCCGGACCCTTCAAGGATTTCCCGCCCGGCAGGCGCACGCGAAGCGGGTCGACCTTCGTGCCGTTGACGATCATCTCGTAGTGCAGATGCGGTCCGGTGGATTCGCCCGTCGTGCCAACCCAGCCGATCACCTGGCCCTGACGGACCTTGGCGCCTGCTACGACGCCCTTGGCGATGGCGCTCTGGTGATTGTACGAGGATTCGTACCCATTGGCATGGCGAACGATGGTCTGGTTGCCATAACCGCCGGAATCCCAGCCCGCCTTTTCGACCGTGCCGTTGCCGACGGCAATGATCGCCGTTCCGCGTGGCGCGGCCCAGTCGACGCCGGTGTGCATGCGGGCAAAACCCAGGATCGGGTGCCGGCGCATGCCGAAGCCCGACTTGAAGATACCGTTCGGCACAGGATTGCGCAGCAGGAACTGCCGGACGCTCTTGCCGTCCTGGTCGAAGTAGTCGATCGAACCGTCTTCCGGATCCTGGAACCGGTAGAAGCGTGTCTGCGTATCGCCGAAGCGCGCATTGACATAGAGAAGCTCGGAACCGGCAGTCGCCTGCCCGCTGGAGTCGGCGACCGAGAAGAACGCCTCCAACGTGTCGGTCGGGCGCAGCTCGGCCTGGAAGTCGACGCTGCTTGCCAGCAGCTTGATGACCAGTGCGGTCATATCCTTGGTCATGCCGTAGGACAGCGCTGCACGATAGATGCCGTCATAGACGCGCGGCAGGTTCTGATTGGACGGGACCGATGTAGAATTGTCGTCGAAGGCGGTCGTGACCGCATCGATCCGCGGCGGCTCGCGCCCTGCCACGAAGCGATCGTGGTCGTCCAGCGCCACGGTAACGAGATGGCGCGTGCCACGGTAGACGCTGGCGCGAATGATTTTGGCCTGTTCGCCCTTCTGCAGGATACCGATGCGCAGCACATCGCCCTTTGAAAGCTCATCCGACCCGGTCATTGGCGAGAGGTAGTTGGCGAGTCCCTTGGCTTGCGGTTCCGGATAGCCCGAGTCCGTCATCGCCTTGACGATCGGAGTGTCCCGGCGCACCGGGATGATGTCGTCGGCGAACGCTTCGGTCTGAGGGGTAATTGATTCCGGGGCAGAGACCGTCATGTTCTGCTCGAGAACGCGGGCGGTCAGGCCGGCGGTCAGGTCGACGTCAGCGTCGTCATTCGAGAACCGTCGCGGATCCACGTAGTAGAGTGCGGCCACCTGCGCTGCGCCATCGGTCAGCACCGAACCGTTGGAGCGGACATTCTCCTCGATCTCGTCGAGGGTCATGCCGGGCGCTACCTGCAGATTGGACTTCGTGGTCGGATAAGCCACGGTCTTCAGGCTAACCTCCGATTCCACATCTGAACCATAGATCTGCCCAGTGCGAACCGTCGGCTGCCCGTCCGGTTCATCCGCCGAGAAGATCGTCAGCGGGTTGAAGCTTGGATAGTCCTCTGTCGCGACGTGGTTGGCGGCAAGCGTCATCTTTACGCGCGCGAAGGGCTGGCGGCGGACGACCTCCTTGTCGCCCTCATGGACGACCGTCGAGACCTCCATGATCTTTCGGTCCGACGGCTTGGCGGCGATTGCCGGAGCGATCAGGCGACCGCCGCGGGTCACGTCGGCGTCCGACTGATCGTCTGCGTTGATGCTGGCATAGGCCTCAGCCGGGATCGCCAACTGCTGGCGACCGTCGAGTGCCGCAAAAAGGGCGACGCCCATCAGAACGCTCGAGGTAATGCCGGTGAGGAACGTACCCGAAAGCCAGCGCAATGAAACCTCGCGGCGGTCGGGCGCGCGTCTGCCATCGGCAAGAAGCGGGGGCTCGTTGCCGAACGAGCGGATCATCATCTTCTCCGTCATCATGGCAGGTTGATCCGCGTCCTTTCGGGTAGGCTTCTTTCGGCCGCTCTGGCTGGCGCCGAAAAAGTGCATAGTTTGGCGATAGAAGTCAAATGGACGGGTCGTACCCATCCAAATCGTTCGCCCTTGAGATCATCCGATTGTGAAGATGTGAGGGCGAGAGGCCTAGCCATCGCGTTTTGAGGCCCTATTTCCATAGGAATGACCCGGCTACCGGGTCTCCGCGGACACTTAAAGCGGGCGCTCCGGAAATACGCGTTATAATTCAATGCCATGCAAGAAACTTCGGTTTTTTTGAAAACCGCTGTTGACTTAGAAAAGGGTGGTGGCCTATAAGCCCCCTCACTGAACGAGGGCGGCGGCGCTGCTGGCGACGAAGACCTTCGCTCTAGAGTTTCTTGCAGATTGGCTGAGACGCTGATTGGTTCCT
>NZ_JAEUAT010000045.1 GCF_019511525.1 Rhizobium cauense
CGGCTGGAGGCGCTGGAGCAGGAAATCCAGATCCTGCTGCTGCCGAAGGACGCTGCCGACGAAAAGAGCGCGATTCTGGAAATCCGCGCCGGCACCGGCGGTTCGGAAGCGGCACTCTTTGCCGGCGACCTGTTTCGGATGTACGAGCGCTATGCCGCTGCGCACGGCTGGAAGGTCGAAGTCCTGTCGTCGAGCGAAGGCGAAGCGGGCGGCTTCAAGGAAATCATCGCGACCATTACCGGCAAGGGCGTGTTTGCCAAGCTGAAGTTCGAATCCGGCGTTCACCGGGTCCAGCGTGTGCCCGAAACCGAAGCGGGCGGGCGTATCCATACCTCGGCCGCGACGGTCGCGGTCTTGCCTGAGGCGGAAGAGATCGACATCGAGATCCGGGCGGAAGACATTCGCATCGATACGATGCGTTCCTCCGGCGCCGGTGGTCAGCATGTCAACACCACTGACTCTGCTGTGCGTATCACCCACCTGCCGACGGGTATTGTCGTCACCAGCTCCGAGAAGTCGCAGCACCAGAACCGCGCCAAGGCGATGCAGGTTCTGCGCTCGCGCCTCTACGACGCTGAACGCCAACGCGCCGAAAGCGAGCGATCCGCCGACCGCAAGAGCCAGGTCGGCTCCGGCGACCGTTCCGAACGCATCCGCACTTATAACTTCCCGCAGGGGCGCGTGACGGACCACCGTATCAATCTGACGCTCTACAAGCTCGACCGGATGATGGTCGGCGAGATCGACGAGGTGGTCGATGCCCTGATGGCCGACTACCAGGCGAGCCAGCTGGCGCAGCTCGGCGAACAACAGCTATGAGCGGGAGCGGGAAACAGGCCGAGCCTACGGTTTCCCAAGTCCTGGCCGGAGCCCGGCATCGCTTCACCGAAGCTGGTATCGAAAGTGCTGCCGCGGACGCGCGCGTCCTCGTTGCGGGGCTGCTTGGACTTTCGACAACCGCCATTATCACGCACGGTGGTGAGACCGTCGCCCATGAGCAGGCGGTGTTGATCGACAAGGCGATCGAGCGTCGGCTGGCGCATGAGCCGGTTCACCGCATTCTTGGTGAACGCGAATTCTATGGGCTGCCATTGTCATTGTCGGCGGAAACGCTCGAGCCGAGGCCTGATACGGAAATTCTCGTCGACACGATGCTTCCTTATCTGCGCACTCTTGCAAAGACCGAAGGCCATATCCATATCCTTGACTTAGGAACCGGAACAGGGGCGATATGCCTAGCGCTGTTGAGCGAGTGTCCGGAAGCGTCAGGCGTCGGCAGCGACATATCGGCCGATGCATTGAGGACGGCGAAATCAAACGCGGAAAGAAACGGATTGCAGGATCGCTTCGAAGCCATTCAATCCAGCTGGTTTCAGAACATCCACGGCTCGTTTCACGCGATTGTCTCAAATCCGCCCTATATCGCTTCTAAGGTTGTTCACACTCTCGCTCCCGAAGTGACGAAATTTGATCCGGCCGCAGCACTGGATGGCGGCACGGATGGGCTTGACGCCTACAAAGCCATAGCCAAGGATGCAGCAAGGTTCATGCAGCCTTCTGGCGTTATTGGACTTGAGATAGGCTACGATCAACGGAACGACGTGATCGATGTTTTTGAAGCTGAAGGCTTCAAGTTCCTGGAATCCGTGAAGGATTACGGCCAGAATGACCGGGCGCTCGTGTTCGCGCTCAAATGATGCGCGACAATTTAGAGCATTAGACAGGACATGGGTGCCATTGCGAAGAAAAAGCTTGGATTTGCACGGGAAGCAATATAGGTTGCCCCCACGCGTTGGAGAGATAGGACAGAACGACAAGTCGTTCGATACTAGCTCGGCCTCGGGGGTCCGCTCTTTTAAACGAGAGCTTCAAAGGTTGAACACGACCCAATGCGTGAATCAGTCAAACTGACTTGAGAACAAGCGGCAGGTTGGCGCGAAGGCGCATTATGCTTGCGGCACGAGGGCTCTGAGCCGGTACAACCGGCCACGGCAGTTGGTGCCATCACTCCACAACAAACAGAGAATTCAGGTGAACGATCGATGAGGCCAGGACAGCAGAACAAGCGCGGTCGCGGGCGTGGCAACAACAACGGCGGCGGCGGCGGTGGAAATAACAATAACAACAATTTCAACCGCAAAGGCGGAAATCCGCTGACGCGGACCTACGACAGCTCCGGCCCAGACGTGAAGATCCGTGGTACCGCGCAGCACATCGCCGAGAAGTACGCGCAGCTTGCTCGCGACGCGCAGAGCTCGGGCGACCGTGTCATCGCCGAAAACTACCTGCAGCACGCCGAACACTACAACCGCATCATTGCCGCCGCACAGGCGCAGATGCAGGAACGTTTCCAGCGTGATGACCGCAACGAATTCAGTGAGGGCGCTGAACGCGAAGGCGACGATATCGAAGGCATCGACAACGACGATGTCGTCATCGTCCAGCCGCCGCGCCAGCAACATGAACACCAGCAGCGCCGTTCGGATGAACAGTCGCAGCGTCGCAACGATGACCAGCCGCGCCGTAACGACGACCAGTCGCGTCGCAATGGCGATCAGCCTCGCCAGCCGCGACGTCAGGAACAGCAGCCAGCGCCGGTTGAAGTCGTAGCTGCCGAACCGCAGCCTGAAGTCATCGATGGCAGCGGCCCGCAGCCGGAGATCGAAGGTATCCCAGCAGAGGTTTCGATGGACGAGGAGAGCGCCGCCGGTCAGCCGCGCGAGCGTCAGCCGCGTCGCCGCGCTGCCAGCAGCCGTCCGCGCCGTCCGCGTCGCGCTGCTGAAGGTGAGGCTTCGGCTGAAGGCGAAGCTGCCGCTTCAGGCGAAGCTCCTGCGCTGGCGGATGCAGCCTCTGAGTAAGCAAGTTGCCTCCGTCCGACCGGACGGAGATAGTTGATAAGGGCCGCTCCTTGGAGCGGCCTTTTTTGTTTTTGCAGTTGTGTTTGCGTGTGTGTCGGCCCCTCCGCGAACGTTAAAGTACGGCACATTTACCGTAACGTACTTACGCCTGTGCGGCTGCTATGCGTCAGTGGATCGCGCCAATGCATTCCATCAACGGACACCACTGTAGACGTCCACGTTTTACGGAGACATGCGACATGGCCTGCGACGAAAAAGTGCAAGCACACTCCGACACCAGCAACCTCACGCGCCGCAACCTACTGATCGGATCGACGGCCCTTGCTGCTGGTGCGGTCACAGTCGCCAGTATGGCGAGTTCCGCAGCAGCCCAGGCGCAGACAGCGGCGCCATCCGGCAAGAAGCCCAACATCCTGGTCATCTTCGGGGATGACATCGGCATCCCGCAGATCAGCGCCTACACCATGGGTCTGATGGGATATCGCACGCCAAACATCGACCGGATCGCCAAGGAAGGGGCAATCTTTACGGATTCATATGGGCAGCAGAGCTGCACGGCAGGCCGAGCCTCCTTCATCCTGGGGCAGGAGCCGTTCCGCACCGGATTGCTGACGATCGGTATGCCCGGCGATCCACACGGGATTCAGGACTGGATGCCGACGATTGCCGATGTGCTGAAAACGCAGGGGTATGCGACCGGCCAATTCGGCAAGAATCACCTCGGCGACCAGGACCAACACCTACCGACCAAGCACGGCTTCGACGAGTTCTTCGGTAATCTCTATCACCTCAATGCCGAGGAGGAGCCGGAAGGCTATTTCTATCCGAAGGATCCAGCCTTCCGCAGGCAGTTCGGCCCTCGCGGTGTGATCAAGTCAACGGCGGATGGGAAGATTGAGGATACCGGCGCTCTGAATACCAAGCGCATGGAGACGGTCGATGAAGAGTTCCTGGCGGCGGCCAAGAATTTCATCGATCGGCAAGCGAAAGCGGAAAAGCCCTTCTTCGTCTGGTTCAACTCGACGCGCATGCACGTCTTCACGCATCTGAAGGCGGACTCTCTCGGCAAGACCGGCAAGGGCATTCATGCGGACGGCATGTTGGAGCATGATGGTCACGTCGGTCAGCTTCTCGATCAGCTGGATCAGTTGGGCATCGCTGACAACACGATTGTTCTCTACACGACCGACAACGGTGCGGAGCTGGCCCTGTGGCCGGATGGCGCAATGACGATGTTCCACGGCGAGAAAGGCACCACCTGGGAGGGCGGCTTCCGCATCCCGATGATGGTCCGCTGGCCGGGCGTCGTCAAACCCGGAACGGAGGTCAACGAGATCGTCACGCTTATGGACTGGATGCCGACCTTCGCAAGCGTTGCCGGAATACCTGATGTCAAGGAGCAGATGAAGGCTGGCTTCAAGGCTGGCACCAAAGACTTCAAGGTGCACCTGGATGGTTATGACCTAGGACCATTGCTAAAGGGCGAAGCTCAGACCGGTCCGCGTGACGCGGTCTACTATTTCGACCAAGGGGGCAATCTCAACGCCATCCGCTGGAATGACTGGAAGCTCAGCTTTGCAATCAACAGCGAAGGAAATATCGCTACTGCGACGCGTGAAGTGCCTGCCTGGGCCAATATCGCGAACCTGCGTATGGATCCTTACGAACGCGGCATGAAGGAGGGTGGCGGTGCCATCGACTTTCTTGCCCGCAACATGTGGCTGCTTGTTCCCGTGCAAGCCAAGATCAAGGACTTCTTCTCAGACTTCACCCAGTACCCCTATCAGGAAGGCAGTTCGCTGAATGCGAGCGGCATCAACTACGCCTTGCTTCGGCAGCAGGCGGCCCTGAAACGGCTGAACGAGCTTGAGCGGCTTGCTCCGCAATAGCGCTATCAGGAAAAATGGCGGGGGCTTACGCGAGTTCCCCGCCACCTCGGCCAAAGCAAGTCGCCTTATGGTGGTGCTTGGCGCCGTGCCGCCTTGAAGCCAGCTAACGTGATTATGAGGCCGCCAAGCCTCCAGAAGTTCTCTTCATGTCAACGATATCGCGCATAAATAGCATTATGCATATATTTTCGCACTTTGAGAGCATTGTTGCCATCAAGGCACACGGTTGGGAGAATGGGCATCAGTACTCCCTAAATAATTGACATAAAATGGAACTCAACCGATCCTTGCGCCGGGTTGACTGCTTGGGGTAATCGATGATTAAGCCAGAGTACACAGACCAGTTTCGTGTTCGTTCAACAGGCAAATGTCCAGCTAGTAGTAGCAGACCTCATTCAGGGCCCCCAGACGTTCCACCGCGCTGGCCCGGCAAACCGCTAAACGGATCCTTCCGTCTCCTCCTTCTTCAGTCATCCGTCGCGTCTATCGCCCTTCTCGGCCTCGGCGGCACGCGTGCGGAAGCTGCCTGCGTCGAGAACACACCTGGCGTCATCGACTGCTCAGGTTCAACGCCCGGCCCGACTCCGAGCGGTCGGTCTGTGACCATCAATGCAGACAATACGACGAGCCTGACCAGCAACGTGGAGGTCACCGGGCCTGGAACCAGTGTCGTCAACAATAATGGCGGAACCTTCACCAACGGCGTCGTCGCCACAAACAATGACCGCTTCACGCTCAACAACCAAGGTCTCATTGACGGCAATATCCTGCTGCAGGGGACAGGGACCAACATCATCCTCAATTTGGGACCGGGCACGGTACAGAACGGGGTGACGAGCACCGGGACGTCGAACGACACCGTGATCAATGACGGCTTCTTTGCCGGAGCGATCAGTCTCGGGGCAGGCGACGACATTCTTGGGCTGATCGCCGGCACCGTACAGACCTCGGTCGATATGGGTGACGGCAATGACAATTTCACCTGGCTCATCGGCAATGTCGCCGCCACCGTGCAGATGGGCAATGGCGACGATGTCGCCAATTTTGGCTTTCTCAGCCAGGCAAACCTGACGGCCGGCAAGATTATCGACGGTGGGCTCGGCAACGACACGCTCAACTGGGAGCGCACCACCAACGACGACGGTAACCAGGGGGGCGACGAGCCAAAAAACCTCACCAACTGGGAAGCCATCAACATCATCAACCAGTCCAAGCTGACGTTCATCTATACGACGAGCGTACTCACGCTCGGCGATTCGGTGACCGGAACCGGCACCATCTCGGTCGATGCCACCAGCCGCATCGAAGCGGGAAATTCCTTCGGCTATGCCATCGTGCCTTTCAACACTTCACAACTGGTGACGGTGAACAATGCCGGCATCATCGACCTGACGAACGACGCGCCGGGGCCGGGCACCTCGTTGCATGACACCTTCAGGATTTTCGGCAACTACGTCGGCCAGAATGGGCAACTCTGGCTGCACACCTATCTCGACACGGACAATTCCCCTTCGGACAAGCTGATCATCGACACCGGGCAGGCAAGCGGTTCGACCAGCATGTTCATCACCAATGTCGACGGCCAAGGCGCTTTGACCAACGGGAACGGCATCCTTGTCGTCGACGCAATCAATGGCGGCACGACGACGGCAAGCGCGTTTTCGTTGGGCGGCCCAGTTGCAGCCGGCCCCTTCGAATACTTTCTCTATCGCGGTGGACCTCGACGATGAGGTCGCCGCTCTTCGGCACGACGGACATGACGGTGGCGCCGGAGGTGATGATGCCGCCGATGGTGTGGACCTGCAGGTCATAGACGAAGCCGTCGACGGGGGCGCGCACCTC
>NZ_JAEUAT010000046.1 GCF_019511525.1 Rhizobium cauense
GCCGATGCGTCGGGCCGCGTCCTGCAAGGGATCGCGCGCCCGGATACTTACATCATCGGTGGCTGCGTCGACGATATCTGGCTTGCCGTCTCGACGCTTCTGGCACTCTATCCCTGGCTCTCGGGCCACATCGGCTACAGCGGCATCAGCTTTGGCGGCGGCCTCGGCGCGCTGGCGATCCCGTTCGATCCGCGCATCGATCGCGGCCACCTCGTCGTCCCGACCTTCGGCGACCGGGCGCAATGGCTGACACTGCCGACCGTCGGCAGCGCCGATTCCGTGCAGACGTACCAGAAGACGCATGGAAGCGTGCTCGACGCCCTGCGCATGTTCGACTCCGCCAGTGCCGCAAGCCGGATCAAGGTGCCGATGCTCGCAGCCGTCGCCCTCTTCGACCCCGCCGTCGCGCCGCCCTGCCAGTTCGCGGTGGCCAACGCCCTGCCGACATCAAAATATAATGAAACCTTCATATTGGATGCGGGACACTTCGATTATCCCGGAAGCATTGAGCAGAGCGCGATTCTGCGCGAGAAAGTCCGAGATTTCTTCAAGGTGTTATGAACCGGGAATATCTGCGCTGGCATAGTCCGCGCCTGCATCGCGAGATGGAGCTGCTGGTGTTCGGCCACGCCGGCGCCAAGGTGCTGATGTTTCCGACCCGCGAGGGACGTTTCTGGGAATACGAGAGGCTCGGCGTCATAGACAGTCTTGCCGAAAAGCTGCACGCCGGCCAACTGCAGCTCTACTGCATCGAGGGGCTCGCCGCCGAGACCTTCTACGGCTTCGACCGTCATCCGGCCGACCGCATTCGTCGCCACACCGCCTTCGAGGACTATATCCTGAATGAAGTCCTGCCGCTGATGGCATCGAAGAACGGACATGAGTGCACCATCGTACATGGCTGCAGCCTCGGAGCCTTCCAGGCGGCCAGCCTTGTCTTCCGGCATCCACACCTGTTCCGCAAGCTGGTTGCCTTCTCCGGCCGCTATGACCTGACGATCAGGGTCGAATCCTTCGGCGATCTGTTCGACGGCTATTACGACGACGCCGTCTATTTCCATACGCCGACGCACTTCCTGCCCGGGCTCCACGGTGGCTGGCAGTTGGAGAAACTGCGCGAAGTCGAGATTGTCCTGACCATCGGTGACGCCGACCCCTTCCTCGACAACAACTATCACCTCAGCCGGCTGCTGGCGGAGAAGCAGGTCGGCCACCAGCTGCATGTCTGGAACGGCCGAGCGCATCGCGCAGGCGCCTGGCGCAAGATGGCCGGCCTCTACATCTGATCCGAGCCGTCCGCCTAGACGAGAACTTCTTCTCCCAGCGGAAGCTGTATCATTCGCGATATGCCGATATTCTCCAGAAACACCTCGTCGTGACTGACGACCAGCAGCGCACCGTCATAGGCTTGTAGACCCACTTCCACCGCAGCAATCGAATCGATATCCAGATGGTTGGTCGGTTCGTCCAAAATCAGCAGCGGCGGCGGCTTCGCACCGCCGAGGACGCAGGCAAGCCCAGCGCGCAGCAACTGCCCTCCTGACAGCGTCGACACCTGTTGCAGGGCCGCATCCGCCCGGAACATGAACCGCGCCAGCGCCGCGCGGCAGGCATTTTCGTTGGCACCAGGATTGAGATTGCGGAAATTTTCGCGGATCGATAGCGACCGATCGAGGAGACTGACGCTCTGATCGAACCGTGAAAAACCGGTCATGACGGAGACCGTTCCGGACCACGGCTTTAGTGCGCCTGTGATCAGCGCCAGCAGCGTCGTCTTTCCCGAGCCGTTCGGCCCCGCGATCGCGACACGATCGGGGCCTGTCACCGCGAAGGAGAGGTTTCGGATGATTGGCGCCTCCGACCGATAGCCGGCGGTGACGTTTTCCAGCCTTAGAACGTCCCTGCCGGGCGGCAGTCCTGTTGAGGCGAGCTGCGCCGAGAACGGCTGCAGGATCTCGATCCGCTGCCGGGCAGCAGACGCTTCCTCCATCGCCTCCTCGCGACGTTTTTCGCCAAGGCGAACCTTGTTGCCGCTGGTGTTTTCCGCCGCCCGCTTGAGACCGCCGGCGACAATGCGGGGCATATCGCCTCGTGCCGCCTTCTTGCGGCCGTTGCGGTCACTGCGGGCCTGCCGCTCCGCGGCGACCTGGGCGCTGCGGACCACATCGGCAACGCGTCGCTCCGCGTCCGCGAGATCGTGTTCGGCGGCAGCGAGCTCAAGCGCCTTGCGTTCCTGAAAGGCACTCCAGTTTCCACCATATCGCCGGGCGCCAAGCGTGGTGATCTCGACGATCGCATCCATGGTCTCAAGCAGTTCACGATCATGGCTGACAACGATGGCGCCGGCGCGCCAGCCGGCGAGCAGGGCGATGACAGCCTCCCGCCCATCGCGGTCGAGATTGTTGGTCGGCTCGTCGAGGATAAGGAAATCGGGATCGGAGAAGACAAGAGCCGCAAGACCCACACGCGTCCGTTGGCCACCGGAGAGCGAGGTCAGCAGCGTTCCCGGCTCTGCGTCCAACCCGACGCGTTCGATCGCCGCGGCAATGCGCGCCTCGATCGTCCAATCGGCATTGGCGAGTTCGTCAGCGGTCGCGTCGCCGGCTTCGGCGCGGTGAAGGATGGCGAGCGCATCACTGGCACCGAAGAGATCGGCGACCGTCGCCCCCTCCTCCACCTGGACCGACTGGCGCAGGATGCCGAGCCGTCCGCCAAAAGCAATGCTGCCCGACTGCGGCTGCAATTCGCCGGAAACGAGCTTCAGCAGCGTCGTCTTGCCGACGCCATTGCGACCGACGAGGCCGGTTCGTTCAGCGCCGAAGCTTAGATCGAGGTGGGAAAGAAGGGTGCGCCCGTCAGGCGTGGACCATGAAAGATTGGACAGGGTAATGGATGCAGGCATGGATAAAGGACTCCCGAATGGCAAGGCGAACTGGCGTTGCGATCGGGGTGAAATCCATTGCTGCACACATCCTGTTGGTATTGGCGATGACCGCAATCTAGGCGGGCACCACGCCAAAATCAAGGCAGCGGATGACCGAATGACTTCCCTGAAGCTGCGCCAGCTGGCAGGCGTTCAGCGATGATTCGATTGGCTTCGGAAAGAAGCGGTCGCATCGGCAACTTCCGCACCGCCCCGCAAAGGCCCTTCAGCGTTGCTATCATATTGAAAAGACTGATAACGCCGATGTCAGAAGTCGTGAATTTGCGATGCCGGGAAGGCAGGCTAGAGAGCAGGAAGCTCCATCACGAAAGGAATCCGATGCTCCTCCCGATCCACCTGGCACAGCCGCATCTCCTCAGCCTGCTGCGCGTGGTCTCCTCGCTCGTGCTCTTCAGCTACGGCACGCAGAAGATCCTGCATTTCCCCGCCGCCGAGCGCGTGCCTGACGTTGGCTCCATGTCCTGGATAGCGGGCCTGCTTGAGCTGACGCTCGGGTTCCTCGTGTTGATTGGTTTCAAGACACGCGCCGCGGCCTTCGTCCTGTCGGGGCTGATGGCCTTTGCCTATTTCATCGGGCATGCCTCGAAAAGCTTCTACCCGGCGCAGAACGGCGGCGTCGCCGCAATCCTGTTCTGCTTCGTCTTTCTCTACCTGGTTGCTGCCGGCGGCGGCCCCTTCAGCATGGATGCGCTCATCAAGCGCAAGCAGGCAGTGGCCTGACCGAACACCCAGCCGGAGACTCAAGGGTTCTGTTTGGCGTCCTTGAGCTTCACCGCCATCGTGACGGTGCCCCGCACGATGATGTCGTTGCGCTGGACATCGCCCCGGGGATAGCGATTGAGATCGGCGTTGCTCGTAAGATTGGTGATCTGGCAGCTCTCGGCCAGAGTCTGCAGGATGAGATCGCACTGTCCACCCGCCATAAGGTAGAAACCCTTTTGCGCAGCGTTGATCTGCTCGGCGGTCTCCTTGTCCGCATCGACAGGGACAGAAAGAGACATCGTCGCCTGGACATTGACCATGCCCGGAACGCGCTGACCGGCATAGAAGTTGGGCACGCGCGTGGGAAGCTCCTGCGATAGAGCAGGAAGTGCAGCGAAAGCGAGGAGGCATGCCAGAACTGCGGCAGAAGATTTCATTGGTCTCTCCATCTGGTTGCGCTCGTTTCTGCCACAGCATTGTTAAACAACAATGGGCGCACTCCCTAACATTGTAGGAAATGCGCCCATTGATTGCATCAATGACTGAAACGGACGAGGATCAGACCTTGACCCAGGCGCCGTTTTTCTTCGAGGAGGCCACGCAGGCATCAACGAAGGCAACGCCCTTCACACCGTCATCAACGGTCGGGTAGACCACAGCCTTGTCGACCGCCTTGCCCTTCTTGTGGGCGTTGATCGCGTGTGCGGCTTCGGTGTAGATCGTCGCGAAGGCTTCGAGATAGCCTTCCGGATGACCGGACGGGATGCGCGAAACGCGGGCAGCCGCAGGGCCGGAACCGGCGCCGTTGCGGGTGATCAGGCGCTTCGGCTCGCCGAACGGCGTGAACCAGAGATAGTTCGGATCGGCCTGTACCCATTCCAGACCACCCTTGGTGCCATAGACGCGAACCTTGAGGCCGTTTTCGTGGCCCGGCGCCACCTGGCTGCACCACAGCATGCCCTTGGCAGGCTTCTCGGAACCCTTGGCCTTGAAGCGCAGCATGACGTGCGCATTGTCGTCGAGACGGCGGCCTTCGACGAAGCTGTCGAGGTCGGCTGCAAGGCTGTCGAGCTCGAGGCCAGACACGAAGGAAGCAAGGTTATAGGCATGCGTGCCGATATCGCCGGTCGAACCGCCTGCACCCGACTGCGCCGGGTCGGTGCGCCAGACGGCCTGCTTCGCACCCGTCTGCTCGACGGCCTCGGTCAGCCAGTCCTGCGGATACTCGGCCTGCACCAGGCGGATATCGCCGAGTTCGCCATTGGCGATCATCTCGCGTGCCTGACGAACCATCGGATAACCGGTGTAGTTGTGCGTCAGGATGAAGAGCGCGCCGCTCTCGTCGGCCACCTTCTTCAGCTTCTTGGCGTCGGCAAGGTTCGAGGTCAGCGGCTTGTCGCAGATGACATGGATGCCGCGACGCAGGAATTCCTTGGCGGCGTCGTAGTGAACGTGGTTCGGCGTAACGATCGAAACCGCTTCGATGCCGTTCTTCAATTTCGCTTCACGGATCGCCATCTCGCGATAGCTGGAATAGGTGCGCGACGGATCAAGGCCGAGATCGAGACCCGAAGCCATCGCCTTTTCCGGCGTCGACGACAGCGCGCCGGCGATCAGATCGTACTGGTCGTCGATGCGGGCAGCGATGCGATGGACGGCGCCGATGAACGCGCCGGCGCCACCACCGACCATGCCGAGACGAATGCGCGGTTCGCGCGCCTGTTCTGTAGATGCTTCAATTGCCATTGGTTCCTCCTGAAATCTGTTTTGCAGAAAGCCCCTCTCTGCCCTGCCGGGCATCTCCCCCACAAGGGGAGAACACCTGCGGCATCGACTTGCCCAGCGGTAGGGCTCAGTGGTTGCCGCAAGAAGCCCCTCCCCTTGTGGGGGAGGGTTGGGGAGG
>NZ_JAEUAT010000047.1 GCF_019511525.1 Rhizobium cauense
GAGCAATCTTACGGCGTTCGTCCAATCCAATCTGAGAGTAGGTGCGCTTCATTGCATCGTCCTTGCAATTGATAACCCATTGGGATCATTAGCAAGTCGCACTTCATTCTAGAACCCACCGGCTACACACTTGAAGTGGCGTAATCTATCTTATGGAACTACCAAAACCACCAGCATCCAACCAGCCAGCTCTGAATCGAATGCCGAGTTTTCCCAAACGAACCACTGGCATCCGCGATGCGTGGCGCGGGTGCCATTGCCCAATTCGACATGAGCGAACTCCGGTGCGATCCCTGTCGGGTTTCCTCGAGGTTGGAAATCAGGCTCCCACACTTGATCTCGACGACTTCGCGCCCCGCGGAACAGAGGTGAGCCAGATGAGCGGCTTCGTGGGCGTCGCCCTGTTTCTGTAACAGGGCCGCATCCTCGGTGTCTTCACGCGAAGCGCATGAGATCGGATGATGAAAAGAGCAGTTTGCCGTCGACGACTCTCACGATGAGCTCCTTGCATTATACTTGAGCGCGAAACTTCGAATTCTCAGGGATTGCGCGAACGCGTCCATGCCTTGCCTCAAGCGCAATCGGACGCCCTTGCGGCGCAGGATACGATATTCGCGTTCAGCCCAACCTCTCGTGGTTGCGGTAATGGTCGCAATCCAATGCCCAGGGGCGCCCTCATAGCAGTCCTGCCGGACCTTGATAGCGGGAGCAGAGATTCGAAGCTCAGAACTCCGAACCACCCAGCCTGCGCCTTTCGCGTCGGCCGACGCAAGTTCGGCTTCGTCTTTGCAAAACTCGAGGCGATCAATCCGTATAATCCTGGCCATCATTCGCTCCTCTGCTTCCATGAACCCACATTCGCGGCGGTGGCTTTCAGCTGCCGTTTTCCCCGGTCGAGATGTCGACCCGCTCTGCAACGCGTTGTAATGTGCGTGGGTGTCAAATCTGGACACCCACGTCAGGAGCAAAGATGTCCTTTTCAAAAGCCCAAGATTTAATCCGCCTCGCGCGCCTGGCCGCGACGAGACGCATCGGGATTAGCCTCGAGGAAATCTGCGCGGAGTTCGAAGTTACCCACCGGACCGCTCAGCGTATGACCGAGGCGCTCGAAACAGTGTTTACAGGCGTCGAATGGCAGGATGGCCCTGATCGCCGACGTCGTTGGCGTGTCTCCGATCCGATGCTCGATCGGCTGCGGCCGAGGGAAGAGACCGCTATCGAAGCATTAGAGATCGCCGGCCGTTCGGCGCATGCAGAGGGCCGGGTCCGGCACGCCAAAGCGCTATCTGATTTGCGAGAGGGCCAGCTTGCTCGCCTTACGCCAAGAGACGCCCTCAGGACAGAAGCGGATGCCGAGGCGGTGCTGACCGCCATGGGATCGGTGACAAAGCCCGGTCCGCGGGTCAACCTCAAGCCAGCCGTTCTTGATGCAATCATAGAGGCGCTCCGTGGTCCATTCCGTTTGCGACTGCGATACGGAGAGCCGGATGCTCTCGAACGCATCATCGAGCCGCATGGGCTTCTGCTCGGTCACCGAAGCTATCTGGTCGCCCGACAGCCCTCTCGTGGTGACACAATTCTGAATTTCCGGACTGACCGAATTCATGGAGCTGAAGCGTTGGATGAGAGCTTCGCGATGGCCGACGGTTTCTCGTTGGACGACTATGCTTCCCAATCATTCGGCGTCTATCAGGACCCCTCTCAATATGGCGAGGTCATCTGGCGTTTTGCGCCTGAAGCGGCAACGCGCGCCGCCGAGTTTCGCTTTCATCCAACGCAGGTTCTGGAGCCGCTGGATGATGGGAGCCTGATTGTCCGCTTCCACGCCGCCGGGTGGCTAGAAATGACTTGGCACCTTTATCAATGGGGAGACAAAGTAGAGGTCATCGCACCCGAGGGGCTACGCGCGATGGTCGCGGGCTATCGCAGGGCGGATTTTGGCGCGTTCCCGTAAGAGCTGCCTCAGGCTACGGCCACACTTTCCGTAACCCAGGCAATAGCAACCTCAAGAAATCTTTCGGTAGGAGTGCGGCCATCAATTTTCTCGCGGCCATACAAGATTGCCACGATCGCCGCTCTAACCGTTTGGTCGTGCTGCCCGCGGAGCGCGACAAGTGCGTTCAGCTTTTCAAGTGGTGTCATTCCTTCACTCCCAAACGCGCTTTCGGTGCGTCGCGTGGCAAGTGAATAGGCCGCAGCGAGCGCTGCGACGATTTGAACGGCTGTCAGAAACGACCAGGATAGCGCCGATGTCCCATCGCTAAGACCGGGAGAACACATTGCCCGTTCATGTTCGGAATTAGGGAAATTCTTATTTCGCTGCTAGCTCCATCCAGCCAATTGCGTGTGGTTAGCTCTCACCCCTATCAGCCCCGTGCTAGAAATCCGTTCTGAAGCCCCCAATCCCTCTCGGGAGCACCCTGGCGTCTATGATCGTCGGATTCTAAGACATTCTGCCCTCACGGCTTCGTCAGAAGCGCTACCAGCGTGTCGAAGTCGGTGTCATTCTGGGCTTCGCAGCTGCCTTCCTTTCTGGGCTGCTGGCCATCGAGTAGTTCGTTGACAATCCGCTTGGCATTCGGGGAAAGCGCCCAGTTCATAGGGACGTCTAGCGAGCATAGGTCGATGGTCAGGACAATCGGTCGCTGACCTGTTCGAGTGGGCGGGTCGAGGTAAAGGAGGGTCTTCAGCTTTTCGCCGTGCGCACCGCGGCTTCGGAACAGACCTTGGAGCGGCCCGAACAAGTCCGGAACGATGGTCGCAGCGCCAGGCTCGCCAGGACAACCCGTTTTGACCGTGTGGCCGCGGCAGGCTATCGGCGTTGACGCCTGCATTGCGTTTGCTTTCTCGGGAGCGGCGAACGGAGGATTGACGCCATCATTGGAAAGCAAAAGGAAGATCGGCATCACGTTATCTCCTGCCGCAATGCCTTGTGCACCAAACATTGAGCGTGCCAATCCCCTTATCGTCTCGACGCCGGCGGCATCGAAGTAGCCGCCGTCAACGATGTGAACCGCATCGACCTTCTGTGGCAGTGCCGGGTTCCGGATGGTCCCACTCGAGCTTACGATTGGAAATCGTGCCCCGTTCAGAACCGCCGTAGATAGTCGAACATCTCGCTGCGCGACGTCGTGGAAGTCCCAAGCATCAATAGCATCGCCGAAATCGATATTACTTGTCAGGATCGGTCTACCGTCTTCCTCCAGCGCGCCGCCGATCAACCACGAAGGCAGCCACCGCGCGGAATCATCTTTCCATAACGACAGGAAGTCGCGCTCGAACCTGTCGGGAGCGTCACAACGCCCGTCAGCGCACATCCCCTCCCAACC
>NZ_JAEUAT010000048.1 GCF_019511525.1 Rhizobium cauense
TTGGTTGCGGGGGCAGGATTTGAACCTGCGGCCTTCAGGTTATGAGCCTGACGAGCTACCGGGCTGCTCCACCCCGCGTCCAGCGTAAATCCCTTCGGGATTTATCGCGGCGGCATAACCGCTTTGCGGTTATGCCTTATACCGGAGCAAATTGCCGAAGGCGATTTGTCTCCTGTAAGGGGCGCACAGTCGGCACTTGCGACCATCTGCCCCGTCATTTCTGGCCCATTATAGCAGAAAGGACCGCTTATGGCGGCCCTTTTGTTTCGGCCTGGGCCGTTTTCGTTCGGAGAAGATTTTGTGTTGCGCTTGGCAGACCTGGCAGCGACCGACTCTCCCGCGTCTTAAGACGAAGTACCATAGGCGCTGGGGCGTTTCACGGCCGTGTTCGGAATGGGAACGGGTGCAGCCGCCCCGCCATAACCACCAGGTCAGCGAAGCGCAACAAATTGAGAAGCTGGGTGGCATTCGCCACTTTAATTTATGAACACGTCTTGCATCATTTCTGTCTGATGACAGTCATGAGCATTGATCAATGAGAACGATCAAGCCAATCGAGCTATTAGTACCGGTAAGCTTCACACATTGCTGCGCTTCCACACCCGGCCTATCAACGTGGTCGTCTTCCACGGCTCTGATAGGGAACACTCGTTTTCAGGTGGGTTTCCCGCTTAGATGCCTTCAGCGGTTATCCCTTCCATATGTAGCTACCCTGCTATGCCCTTGGCAGGACAACAGGTCCACCAGAGATATGTCCATCCCGGTCCTCTCGTACTAGGGACAGATCCTGTCAATATTCCTACACCCACGGCAGATAGGGACCGAACTGTCTCACGACGTTCTGAACCCAACTCACGTACCGCTTTAAATGGCGAACAGCCATACCCTTGGGACCTGCTCCAGCCCCAGGATGCGATGAGTCGACATCGAGGTGCCAAACAACCCCGTCGATATGGACTCTTGGGGGTCATCAGCCTGTTATCCCCGGCGTACCTTTTATCCGTTGAGCGATGGCCCTTCCACACGGGACCACCGGATCACTATGACCGACTTTCGTCTCTGCTCGACTTGTCAGTCTCGCAGTCAGGCGGGCTTATGCCATTGCACTCGACGACCGATTTCCGACCGGTCTGAGCCCACCATCGCGCGCCTCCGTTACTCTTTCGGAGGCGACCGCCCCAGTCAAACTACCCACCATACACTGTCCCGGATCCGGATAACGGACCGCGGTTAGACATCCATGACGATAAGGGTGGTATTTCAAGGATGGCTCCACGGAAACTGGCGTCCCCGCTTCAAAGCCTACCACCTATCCTACACATGCCGACACGAATGCCAGTGTAAAGCTATAGTAAAGGTGCACGGGGTCTTTCCGTCTGACCGCAGGAACCCCGCATCTTCACGGGGAA
Organism: Rhizobium cauense; assembly: GCF_019511525.1. Lineage (GTDB taxonomy): Bacteria > Pseudomonadota > Alphaproteobacteria > Rhizobiales > Rhizobiaceae > Rhizobium > Rhizobium cauense. Next base: position 1,410 of record NZ_JAEUAT010000048.1, read on the forward strand.
TTCAATTTCACTGAGTCTATGTTGGAGACAGCGGGGAAGTCGTTACGCCATTCGTGCAGGTCGGAACTTACCCGACAAGGAATTTCGCTACCTTAGGACCGTTATAGTTACGGCCGCCGTTTACTGGGGCTTCGATTCAAAGCTTGCACCTCTCCTCTTAACCTTCCAGCACCGGGCAGGCGTCAGACCCTATACGTCGTCTTGCGACTTCGCAGAGCCCTGTGTTTTTGATAAACAGTCGCTACCCCCTGGTCTGTGCCACCCCACCACACTTGCGTGCGAAGGGGTCACGCTTCTTCCGAAGTTACGCGTGCAATTTGCCGAGTTCCTTCAACATAGTTCTCTCAAGCGCCTTGGTATACTCTACCTGACCACCTGTGTCGGTTTCGGGTACGGTCTATACGGTGGAGCTATTTCCTGGAACCGCGTCCCTGCAAGATCAATCCAATAAGACCTTACAAGTTGAGCAATCCGTCACTACCACCAGGCCCACGAATATTAACGTGGTTCCCATCGACTACGCGTGTCCGCCTCGTCTTAGGGGCCGGCTAACCCTGCTCAGATTAACTTTAAGCAGGAACCCTTGGTCTTTCGGCGAGAGGGTCTCTCACCCTCTTTATCGTTACTCATGTCAACATTCGCACTTCCGATACCTCCAGGACCCCTCACAGGTATCCCTTCACAGGCTTACGGAACGCTCCGCTACCACGTGTATTGCTACACATCCTCAGCTTCGGTGCATGGCTTCAGCCCCGTTACATTTTCGGCGCAAAGACCCTTATTTAGACCAGTGAGCTGTTACGCTTTCTTTAAATGATGGCTGCTTCTAAGCCAACATCCTGGTTGTTTTGGGATCCTCACATCCTTTCCCACTTAGCCATGACTTGGGGACCTTAGCTGGAGGTTAGGGTTGTTGCCCTTTTCACGACGGACGTTAGCACCCGCCGTGTGTCTGCCGAGTAGTACTCCTGGGTATTCGGAGTTTGGTTAGGATCAGTAAGACGGTGAGTCCCCATAGCCCATCCAGTGCTCTACCCCCCAGGGTATTCGCTCGACGCTCTACCTAAATAGATTTCGCGGAGAACCAGCTATTTCCGAGTTTGATTGGCCTTTCACCCCTAGCCACAAGTCATCCCAATCTATTGCAACAGATGCGGGTTCGGTCCTCCAGTTGGTGTTACCCAACCTTCAACCTGCTCATGGCTAGATCACTCGGTTTCGGGTCTAATGCAACTAACTAAATCGCCCTATTCAGACTCGCTTTCGCTTCGCCTACACCTACCGGCTTAAGCTTGCTAGTTACACTAAGTCGTTGACCCATTATACAAAAGGTACGCCGTCACCCTTGCGGGCTCCGACTGTTTGTAGGCATCCGGTTTCAGGTTCTATTTCACTCCCCTTGTCGGGGTGCTTTTCACCTTTCCCTCACGGTACTTGTTCGCTATCGGTCATGCACGAGTACTTAGGCTTGGAGAGTGGTCTCCCCATGTTCAGACAGGATTTCTCGTGTCCCGCCCTACTCTAGGACAATAATGGTATCTACGCGTACGGGGCTGTCACCCACTACGGCCAAGCTTTCCAGCTTGTTCCACTTTAACCACTATTGCCACTGGCCTGGTCCGCGTTCGCTCGCCACTACTTGCGGAGTCTCGGTTGATGTCCTTTCCTGCAGGTACTTAGATGTTTCAGTTCCCTGCGTTCGCTTCTTACACCCTATTTTATTCAGGTGCAGATACCTTATCACAATGCTTGGAAACC
>NZ_JAEUAT010000049.1 GCF_019511525.1 Rhizobium cauense
GTGAGCGTCCGGCGAAGGCATTTTCGAGTGTCGAGAGCTATTGGCCCCGTTTCATCTCATCGGCCATGACGCGGTCGATCATGTCGGGATCGCATTGTGTGTCGACGAGGAACTCGCGGATACCGCCGTCCCAGGTCCTGATGTCGGCGAGTAGGCTTTGAAGTTCTTCGATGCCATTCTCGGTCAGGCCCTTCGTGCCATCTTCACTGCCATCACTTACGTAAACCAGTTCGCCCTCGGAGATGTTGTCCGAGTTCGCGGTGATTTCCTCGATCAGTTCGAGGTTCTCGCCTACCATGCCGGCGACTTGGTTGAGCGTGTAGATGAACCTTGAGCAAGCCATCAGGCAGCCTCGCACCGAGCGTTTGCCGGCGTCCAGTTCCAGGGCAACAGATCTTCAAGTCGATCCTTGGGATGATCCTGGATCCGGGTCAGGACATCTGTCAGATAGACCTCCGGATTATGGCCTTGCAGTTTGACCGTCTCGATGATGGTCAGAATGTTGGCGATGCGCTCACCGCCCTTGTCCGAGCCGGCAAAAAGCCAGTTTTTCCTTCCGATTCCGAGTGGACGCATGGCTCGTTCAGCGATGTTGTTGTCGATTTCAACACGGCCATCATCGATGTAGACGCTCAAGGCTGCCCATCGCGACAGGGCGTATCGCATCGCCTCGGCCAGCCTCTGTTTCTGTGGCAAAGTCGAGAGCGTGGTTTCGATCCAGGCCTTGAGATCGTCCAGAACTGGTCGGGCATGGTGTTGGCGCAGGGTGCGCCGATCGTCAGCCGACATCCCTCGGATACGGTTCTCGATATCGTAGAGAGCGCCGATGCGCGACAGCCCTTCCTCAGCGATCGGCGACGGCTTCAGCTTGATCACATCATGGAACTTGCGGCGCACATGCGCCATGCAGGCAGCTTCGATGATCTGATTGCCGTAGAGTTTCTTGTAACCCCCGTAGCCATCTGCATGCATGACACCGCTGAAGCTTGCCAGGTGGTCAGCCGGATGCGCGCCCTTGCGGTCAGGGCTGTAGTAATAGCCGATGGCTGCAGGAGTGGCGGATTGATAGCCACTGCCGTCAAAGACGTAGACCCAGACCCTCCCGGTTTTTGTCTTCCCCCGCCCGGGGTCGAGAACATCGACCGGGGTATCGTCCGTATGTATTCGGTCGAGTGCTGCGATATGGGCCCTGATCAACAAGACGAGTGGCGTCAGCAAAGCAGACACGCGGCCGACCCAGTCGGCCATCACGGATCGGGAGATGTCTATCCCCAACCGGTCGTACATCTCGGAGAGGCGATAGAGGGGGATGTGATCGTCGAATTTGGCGATCATGATATGGGCGAGCAGTCCCGGCCCGGGTTTGCCGCGCTCGATCGGCAAGGTCGGCATCTCGCCAGCCACCGTCGTATCGCATTCCCTGCAGATCATGCGCTTTTCGACATGCCGGACAATCTTGACCGACGCCGGCACGTGCTCCAACACCTGGACCACCCTGTCGGCCGCCTTCAAGAACGAGGTGCCACCGCAAGTCGGGCAATTGCAGGGAGCCGCATAGACCAGTTCTTCGGTGGCGAGACCATCGGGCAAGGGCTTGCGCTTCGGCTTCTCGGATGCGTCCTCCAACTCTGGCAGAGGAGTTTTGCCGGAGCGCAGTTCAGCCTCGGCACGGGAGGCCTCAATCTCCTCCAGCATCAGTTCGAACTGCTCTATCTTCCGGTCGATCTTTTCCGAAGAGGCGCCATGCTGCCGATGTCGGAGCAGCTCCAGTTGTGCGCGAAGAAGCCCGATTATGGAGTCACGCTTGATGACCTCGGCTTCCTGGCTCTCAAGCTTCGCCGCCTGTTCGGCGACCAGTGCGCGCAAAGCAGTGAGCTCGTCCTGACTGTCCAGCGGCGCTGTTTCCATACCCGCAAATCTAGCCGATTTGCCTCTGATGCACCAGCGTTATGCCTCGGATGTCCCTGCAAAATATAGCTTTTATCCCGTTCGGCCAGGAGCCGAAGTCCACGCCGGCCGACGCCAGTCGATCCCTTCCACGAGCATGGAAAGCTGCCCCTGAGTCAGGTGCGCGACGCCCTCTTTCGCCGTCGGCCAGGGAAAGTATCCGCGCTCCAAAATCTTGTAGAACAGGCAGAATCCCTGGCCATCCCACCAAAGAAGCTTGATCCGATCAGCGCGCTTTCCGCGGAAGCCGAAGATTGCGCCCGAGCCCGGCGCCTCCTTCACCACCGTCTCCACCAGCGCGGACAAACCATCAATGCCACGCCGCATATCGGTCACCCCACAGGCCAGATAGACCCGCACGTTCCCCGATGGCCCGATCATACCGCCTCCACGCAAGCGACCAGCGGACCAAGCAGCTTCAACTCGACGTCAGCCGGAACCTTCAAGCGCCGACCGTTTCGAAGCAAGATCTCCACGATCGCCGGCCTCGTTGCCGCCGTAGGCGGCTGGCTTACGCCAACCTCCTCGGTGATTTCCACCGGGAGGAACACCGTCGGCCGATCGGCATAGCTGAATGATTGCCGCCATAATCGGATCTGGCCCGGATGAATGTCGTGCCGGCGAGCCACGTCACCAATGCGAGCACCGGGCTCATCAGCTTCCGCCAGTATCCTCAGCTTCGCCTCGTCCGACCAACGCCGTCTGCGCTCGGTACCGGACATGATCTCCATGCGAGCCATGAAACCTCTTTGTTCTGGTATTAATGTCAGCATTAATGCTGGTTCGAATGCCAGAACATCGCCTGATTTGCCCGATCAGCAAAAACAGCTCACCGGACGCTCAC
>NZ_JAEUAT010000005.1 GCF_019511525.1 Rhizobium cauense
CATTGATATAGAGCGGGTCGCTGGCCATGCGATTTCTATCTCACATCGGCTGCCCCTTGGGAACAGACAAAGAAACCCGGCGGAGACCGCCGGGTTTCACGTGAATCATCAATCAGTTGTCGCTGATTTACTCGGCTGCGACGCGAAACCCCGGGGCCGCATCGCGCACCCCGCCGTCGACGTGGCTCTCGAACTTCGCGAAATTCTCGATGAACATCGCCACAAGCTTGCTTGCCTGTGCGTCATAGGCAACCGGATCCTGCCACGTCGAACGCGGATCAAGGATGGTCGTGTCAACGCCGGGCACGGTGACCGGAACCGCGAAGCCGAAGTTCGGGTCGACGCGGAAATCCGCCTTGCCGAGATCACCCGAGAGCGCTGCGGCGAGCAGCGTTCGGGTTGCCTTGATCGGCATGCGCTTGCCGGTGCCGTAAGCACCGCCGGTCCAGCCGGTGTTGACAAGCCAGCACTCGACACCGTGACGGCCGATAAGGTCCTTCAGGAGATTGCCGTATTCCGACGGATGCCGCGGCATGAAGGGCGCACCGAAGCAGGTCGAGAAGGTTGCTTCCGGCTCGGTTACGCCGCGCTCGGTGCCTGCCACCTTGGCGGTGTAGCCGGACAGGAAGTGGTACATGGCCTGGTCCGGCGTCAGCTTGGCGATCGGCGGCATGACGCCAAAAGCATCCGCTGTCAGCATGATGATCGTCTTCGGGTGGCTGGCAAGACCGGTCTTCGAGGCGTTCGGGATGAAGTCCAGCGGGTAGGCGCAACGCGTGTTTTCCGTCAGCGAGCCATCGTTGAAGTCAGGCTCGCGCTGATCGTTCAGGACGACGTTTTCGAGAACGGTGCCGAAGCGCTGCGTCGTGGCGTAGATTTCCGGCTCGGCTTCTGCCGACAGGCGGATGGTCTTGGCGTAGCAGCCGCCTTCGAAGTTGAAGATGCCGTCCTCGCCCCAGCCGTGCTCGTCATCGCCGATCAGCGTGCGGGCCGGATCGGCCGAAAGCGTCGTCTTGCCTGTGCCCGAAAGGCCGAAGAAGACCGCCGCATCACCATCAGGGCCGACATTGGCCGAGCAGTGCATCGGCATGACACCCTTCGCAGGAAGCAGGTAATTCAGCACGGTAAAGACCGACTTCTTCATCTCGCCGGCGTAGAAGGTGCCGGCAATCAGCACTTCGCCGTTCGTCAGGTCGCAGGCAATGACCGTTTCCGTGCGGCAGCTGTAGCGCTCCGGATCAGCCTTGAAGGTCGGTAGGTTGATGATCGTCAGCTTCGGAGCGAAGGTGTCGAGCGCGGCCCGTTCCGGACGGATCAGCAGGTTGCGAATGAAGAGCGAATGCCAGGCAAGCTCGGTGACAACGCGCGTCGGCAACGCATTGTTCTCATCGGCACCACCAACAAGATCCTGAACGAACAGGTCCTTGCCTGCGGCATGGGCGAGCATGTCCTTTTTCAGGAGCGCAAAGTGCTCCGGCGACATCGGCTTGTTGTTATCCCACCAGATCTGATCGTCGGTGTTGGCATCACGCACGACGAACTTGTCCCGCGGCGAGCGGCCAGTGTGCTGGCCGGTCAAGGCGCGCAAGGCACCATGAGCAGTCAGCTGAGCCTCACCCCGGCGAATCGATTCTTCATAGAGGGAGGCGGCATCGAAGTTGTAGCGAACGCTGTTTGCGCTCCCCAAACCGATCGTCGCCAGCTCTATCGCCGGGTTGTGGACTCCGAACAGCTCCATGGTCTTTTCCCTTCCCTGAGGCTTGCGCCGTTAAGAACTGAGGATGAGCGTACGGGTGGTCTTTTTAAAACGCAATAGAGAAAAGTCGATAAAATGTAGCAATATCAAACTATTAATCGATTTAAATTTCGGCGCCTTATTTTAAATCGTTTGAATTCCGAATCGCTGCGTAAACACCACATGCAATCTTTGGTTGCCATCAAAACTTTGCAACAATCCCGCCCTTTATCTTTGCCACAATTTGTTCCACCTTTATCCCCCATAAGCGCATCCGGTTCAGAGAGGCCGCCTGGGGGACCTTCAAAAATCCTGGAGACGCGCATAGATGACGGAGACGAATACCATGCCGACAATCGCGCTCGTTGATGACGACCGCAACATCCTCACCTCGGTATCGATTGCACTTGAGGCAGAAGGATATAAGGTCGAGACTTATACGGATGGCGCCTCGGCCCTCGACGGTCTTCTCGCCCGCCCGCCGCAGCTTGCCATCTTCGACATCAAGATGCCGCGCATGGACGGGATGGAACTCTTGCGTCGCCTGCGACAGAAATCCGACATCCCGGTTATCTTCCTCACATCAAAGGACGAGGAGATCGATGAGCTGTTCGGCCTGAAGATGGGTGCCGACGACTTCATAACCAAGCCGTTCTCGCAGCGCCTGCTGGTCGAGCGCGTGCGCGCAGTGTTGCGCCGCGCATCGAGCCGCGAAGCCGCCGCCGCAGCCGGTGGTGCTGCACCAAAGCCGGGCACCGCTCAGCAGCTCGCCCGCTCGCTGGAGCGCGGTCAGTTGGTCATGGACCAGGAGCGCCACACCTGCACGTGGAAGGGCGAGCCCGTGACGTTGACGGTGACCGAATTCCTAATCCTGCATTCGCTGGCCCAACGTCCGGGTGTCGTCAAGAGCCGTGACGCCCTGATGGACGCTGCTTATGATGAGCAGGTTTATGTCGACGACCGGACCATCGACAGCCACATCAAGCGGCTTCGCAAGAAATTCAAGATGGTCGATACCGACTTTGATATGATTGAAACGCTCTACGGAGTGGGGTACCGCTTCCGCGAAGCAGCCTGACGCCAAAGCGGCGCGGCATCTGAGAATTGTAGAGAGCTGCTGATCGCGAAAGCGTTCCGCTCTCCGAAAGGGCCTGTGGTTGGCACAGTTGGTGCAGGAAAGAGATCTGGATGAGGCGGAAGGCGTGAGCAGCCGCCGCGTCAGGGGACGACGTTGGTCGCACCCCTTCACGATCATCCGCCGCATCTTCGGCAACGCCGTCTTTTCAAGCCTGACGCGCCGGATCCTGTTTTTCAATCTCGCCGCACTCGTCGTTCTTGTCGGCGGCATTCTCTATCTCAATCAGTTCCGCGAGGGGCTGATCGACGCCCGCGTCGAAAGCCTGCTCACGCAGGGTGAAATCATCGCAGGTGCAGTCTCGGCTTCTGCGTCTGTTGATACCAACTCGATTACCATCGATCCGGAAAAACTGCTCGAACTGCAAGCCGGCCAAAGCATCACACCGGTCCCGAACGACGAGGATCTTGAGTTCCCGATCGACCCCGAAAAAGTCGCTCCGGTTCTGCGACGCCTGATTTCACCGACCAGAACCCGCGCGCGTATTTTTGACGCCGACGCCAATCTGCTGCTCGACTCCCGCCACCTCTATTCACGCGGCCAGGTCTTGCGTTTCGATCTGCCGCCGGTCGATGACGAAGAGCAGACCTGGAGCCAGTGGTTCACGACGATCTTCAACAAGGTCCTGCAACCTGGAAACCTGCCGCTCTACAAGGAAGCACCGGGCGGCGACGGCTCCATCTATCCGGAGGTCATGAACGCCCTGACCGGCGTGCGTGGTGCAGTGGTCCGTACGACCGAAAAGGGTGAACTGATCGTTTCCGTTGCCGTTCCGATCCAGCGCTTCCGCGCTGTCCTCGGCGTGCTCCTGCTATCAACGCAGGCGGGCGACATCGACAACATCGTCCACGCCGAGCGGTTGGGCATCATGCGCGTTTTCGGGGTGGCGACACTTGTCAACGTTCTGCTGTCGCTCGTTTTATCCTCGACAATCGCCAATCCTCTGCGACGTCTATCCGCCGCCGCCATCCGCGTGCGCCGCGGCGCAAAGGAGCGCGAAGAAATCCCGGACTTCTCCGCTCGTCAGGACGAAATTGGTAACCTTTCCATTGCGTTGCGCGAAATGACAACCGCACTCTATGATCGCATCGACGCGATCGAGAGCTTTGCGGCCGATGTCAGTCATGAGTTGAAGAACCCGCTTACGTCGCTGCGCAGTGCAGTCGAAACACTGCCCCTCGCCAAGACGGATGAATCCAAGAAGCGCTTGCTCGATGTTATCCAGCATGACGTTCGCCGGCTGGACCGGCTGATCAGCGATATTTCCGATGCCTCACGTCTTGATGCCGAGCTTGCACGCGTCGATGCGGGCTCTGTCGACCTCGAAATCCTGCTCCGCGACCTCATCGACGTGTCGCGCCAGATCCGCAACAAGAAGAAGGAAGTGCAGATCGAATTCGCGATCGAACGCAAGCCCGGCGTAAAGACGCGGTTTGCCGTCAACGGACACGACCTGCGCATCGGCCAAATTGTCACAAACCTGATCGAGAATGCCCGCTCTTTCGTTCCGGAGCACGACGGCAAGATCACCGTGCGGCTGGTCAGGACCCGCTCCCGCTGTATCGTCTACGTCGAGGACAACGGTCCCGGCATCCTCGTCGAGAATATCGATCGCATCTTCGAGCGTTTCTATACTGACCGTCCGGAATCCGAAGGCTTCGGGCAGAATTCGGGCCTCGGTCTGTCAATCAGCCGTCAGATCGCCGAGGCACACGGCGGTTCGCTGCGGGCGGAAAACATCATCGATCCTGAGACTGAAAAGCTCCTCGGAGCGCGCTTCATCCTGGCCCTTCCCGCTGATACGAACGTATGACGGATACACCTTCGAACATCCACGCAACAGCAATCGTTGTCGGCAGGACCGGCCTCCTTTTCATGGGGCCCTCAGGATGGGGGAAGTCAATGTTGGCCTTTGCCTGCCTGACCGAAGCACAGCGCATGGGCATTTCATCGACGCTTGTTGCCGATGATCAAGTGCTGATTTCCGGGCAGAACGGAGCGGTGCTCGCGACGTGTCCTCCCTCGATTGCCGGTCTCATCGAGTTACGGGGTACCGGCATCGTCCAACTCCCGCATGCGGCAAGCGCCGTGATGCACTATGCCATCCTTCCGGGAAGCGCATCAGGCGAACAAAGGCTCCCGCCAGAAAGCGAGCGGACGTTTGTCGCCGGGAGCCTCGATCTGCCGGTCATTCGGTTGCTGGCTAACACTCCCATGCCCCTTGCGGTACTGACTGCAAAAGCGCCGGATATCGGACAATAATGCCCGCGAAATCAGCAAATCCGGCCCATAAAGTCGTATTTTTGTCTTGCACTTCGGCTTTTCATCGCCAAGATGTGCCCCCACGGTGGACGCGATTGCTGCATTGCGATATTGGGCCCACCGTTTTGCATACGCCACTAGGAGCAGTAATATCATGATCGGACTTGTGCTTGTCACTCATGGCAAGCTGGCTGAAGAGTTTCGTCATGCGGTCGAACACGTCGTCGGTCCTCAGAAATTCATCGAAACGGTCTGTATCGGTCCCGAAGACGACATGGATCAGCGGCGGCAAGATATTCTGGAAGCAGTATCCCTCGCAGACGACGGCCATGGGGTCATCATCCTCACCGACATGTTCGGTGGAACCCCCTCCAACCTGGCAATATCCGTCATGAGCAGCGGCCACACCGAAGTCATCGCCGGCATGAACTTGCCGATGCTGATCAAGCTTGCGGGCGTGCGCGGCGAAAACAATATGGAAAAGGCACTCGTCGAGGCTTCCGAAGCCGGACGGAAGTATATCAACGTCGCGAGCCGCGTCCTCAGTGGCAAATAGTGAGCACACCGCGCCCATGACGGCACTCTCCCGAGAAATTCTGATCATCAACAAGCGCGGCCTGCACGCTCGTGCTTCTGCCAAATTCGTTCAGCTGGTCGAGAATTTCGATGCCGCGATCACCGTTTCGAAAGACGGGATGACGGTTGGCGGGACATCGATCATGGGACTGATGATGCTGGCGGCAAGCCCTGGCTCCAGCGTGCTTATTTCGGCCAGCGGCAACCAGGCCGCACAGGCGCTCGACGCGCTCGACGAGCTGATCCAGAACCGGTTCGGCGAAGAAATGTGAGCCCATTGCGGCTCATATAAACATATAAAGACTTCTTTATATCATTATTGCCTTCGTCATAGAAGCCTGCTAAACGGCCACCATAGCCGCGCAAGCCGCGTGGACGCTATCCGGCGCATGCACATGCGCTTTCGAGTTTGAGCCGCTTTTCAGCCTGGAGAACCCAATGAGCACTGAAAAAGATTATGTCGTCGCCGACATCGGCCTCGCGGACTTTGGCCGCAAGGAAATCACGATCGCAGAAACCGAGATGCCGGGCCTGATGGCCTGCCGCGCCGAATTCGGCGAAGCAAAGCCGCTGAAGGGCGCACGCATCACCGGCTCGCTGCACATGACCATCCAGACGGCCGTACTCATCGAAACGCTCGTCGCCCTTGGTGCCGAAGTTCGCTGGGCTTCGTGCAACATCTTCTCGACGCAGGATCATGCCGCAGCCGCAATCGCCGCTGCCGGCGTTCCGGTTTTCGCCATCAAGGGCGAGTCGTTGGAAGACTACTGGGTTTACACCGACAAGATCTTCCAGTGGGCCGATGGCGGCCTCTCCAACATGATCCTCGATGATGGTGGCGACGCCACGATGTACATCCTCCTCGGCGCGCGCGCTGAAGCCGGCGAGGACGTGCTGTCCAACCCACATTCCGAAGAAGAAGAAATTCTCTTCGCACAGATAAAGAAGCGTCTGGCCGCATCGCCGGGCTGGTTCACGAAGCAGCGTGATGCCATCAAGGGTGTAACTGAAGAAACCACGACGGGCGTCAACCGCCTGTACCAGCTGAGCCAGAAGGGCCTCCTGCCCTTCCCGGCGATCAACGTCAACGACTCGGTGACCAAGTCGAAGTTCGACAACAAGTACGGCTGCAAGGAATCGCTGGTCGACGGCATCCGCCGCGGCACCGACGTAATGATGGCCGGCAAGGTCGCCGTCGTTTGCGGATATGGTGACGTTGGCAAGGGCTCGGCCGCTTCGCTGCAGGGCGCAGGCGCCCGCGTCAAGGTAACCGAAGTCGACCCGATCTGCGCGCTCCAGGCAGCGATGGACGGTTTTGAAGTCGTCACCCTCGAGGACGTCGTGTCTTCGGCTGATATCTTCATCACCACAACGGGCAACAAGGACGTCATCCGCATCGACCACATGCGTCAGATGAAGGATATGGCGATCGTCGGCAACATCGGCCACTTCGACAACGAGATCGAAGTTGCGGCGCTGCGTAACCTGAAGTGGACCAACATTAAGCCGCAGGTCGACCTGATCGAGTTCCCGAAGGGCAACCGCATCATCCTTCTCTCGGAAGGCCGCCTGCTCAACCTCGGCAATGCGACGGGCCATCCGTCCTTCGTCATGTCTGCCTCGTTCACCAACCAGACGTTGGCGCAGATCGAGCTCTTTACCAAGCCCGGCCAGTACCAGAATCAGGTCTACATCCTGCCGAAGCACCTCGACGAAAAGGTTGCACGCCTGCATCTCGACAAGCTCGGCGTGAAGCTGACGCAGCTTTCGGCAGAACAGGCAGCCTATATCGGCGTTACACCGCAAGGCCCGTACAAGGCGGACCACTATAGATATTGATCGCTAAATCAATATCCACAACATCTAGAGGGGCGCCACATTGACAAATGTGGCGCCCTTATTTTTTGGCACACACCTTTCCGCCGATTCCCTTCCGAAGTATTGTTTTAACACTCGATTCGTGGCCACGGACGTGTCCGTTTGCTTCGAAAATGGGATGTCTTGTCGTGATGCGGCACATTAAAGGACGGAGACATACCGCGCATGTCGGAAATGATGCACAGCCTGGTCGAACAGGCGGAGGACGGCGCTTACGCTGACTCCTGCCCGCTCCATTCAGGCGAACGGAAACCTGTCGGCAGATCAAAAGTTGCCGCCGAGAAGCCAGGAATTTTGGCTCGTGTGGCGCGCATCTTTGCTGCTGGCACTGCGATCGCATCGATTGCGCCGCCGGTTTTCGCGCAGGTCGAAGCCGAGGCCGTGGCGTCGGCGCATCTCTTCACATCGTCGCAGGTTGTCAGCCTTTCCGTCGTTATCGGCGTCATCTCCGCCGCATTGCTCTCAACTCTCTGGGTCGTTCGCCAGCGCGGCAACCTCGAAAGCGAGAGCCGTGAAATCCGCTCGGCGCTCTCTGACGCGCAACAGCGCATCTCGCAGTATCAGGCGCTGATTGCGGACAAGAATCGCCGGATCGTCATCTGGGATGGCAATGAGCGCCCCGAGCTCATCGGTCAGCTGCCGGCGGAGACCGGTGCGCCGCAGGACAGCGAATTCCTTGCCTTCGGCCTGTGGCTCAAGTCACGCTCGGCATCCGAACTCGAGCGCGCGATCGACCGCCTGCGCGGGTCGGCCCACAGCTTCGACATGGTTGTTGAAACACACCGCGAGGAAATACTCGAAGCACAGGGCCGGGTTTCCGGCGGCCGCGCATTCGTCCGCTTCGTGGCGCTGAACAATCTTCGAGCCGAGCTTGCCGAGCTCAAGATCGAGCGCGACAGGCTGCTCTCTTCGATCTCGGCGTTTCAGAGCATGCTCGATGCGATCGATCTTCCTGTATGGCAGCGTGATACCGAAGGTCGGCTGACTTGGGTCAATCATGCCTATGGCGAAGCTGTCGAAGCAGCCACGCCGAAGCAAGCGATTGATGAAGGCCGGGAATTCCTGACCACAGTCGCTCGCGAACGCATCCGCGCCACCGCCACTCCCGAGTCACCCTTTCATGACAAGATCTCGACTGTCGTACGCGGCAACCGCACCTTCTTCGATGTTGTCGATGTAAAAGTCCCGAGTGGTTCCGCCGGCATAGCCGTCGATGTTTCAGGCATTGAAGCTGTTCGCGCAGAGCTGGAACGGACGCTGAAAAGCCACGCCGAGACACTCGATCATCTTGCGACCCCGGTGGCGATCTTCGATGGCGACCGCAGGCTACAGTTCTACAATCAGGCGTTTGTCTCCCTCTGGGAGCTCGATATCGCTTTCCTTGAAAGCCGACCGGACAATGCCGAACTGCTGGAGCGTTTGCGCGCTGCAAAGAAGTTGCCCGATCAGTTGAACTGGAAATCCTGGAAGGAGACAGCGCTCTCGGTCTACCGCGCGCTCGATACCCAGTCCGACCTCTGGCACTTGCCGAACGGCCAGACGCTGCGAGTCTTCGCAACGGCGCATCCGCAAGGAGGCGCAACCTGGGTGTTCGAGAACCTGACCGAACAGGTCGACCTCGAGACTCGCTACAACACGCTCCTAAAGGTGCAGGGCGAAACGATCGATCACCTCTCCGAAGGCGTTGCCGTCTTCGGGCCTGACGGCCGCATTCGCCTCTCGAATCCCGCCTTCCGCGCACTGTGGGGAATTACGGAGGCCGAAGCGAAATCCGGCACGCATATCCGCGCCCTTGGCGAGGCATGCTCCCAGTCATATGATCGCCCGGACGGATGGAAGACCTTCGCCGAGTTGATCACCAGCTTCGACGATGAGCGCCGCTCCAGTCAGGGAACGCTCGAGCTGTTTTCCGGTCTCGTGCTAGACTATGCCGTGATTCCGCTGCCCAATGCCCAGACGATGCTGACATTCGTCAATATGACCGACAGCGTCCGTGCCGAGCGCGCCCTGACGGAAAAGAACGAGGCGCTGCGCAAGGCAGACGAACTCAAAAACGACTTCGTCCAGCATGTTTCCTATGAGCTGCGTTCTCCGCTCACCAACATCATCGGCTTTACTGATCTGCTGCGTACGCCGGGACTCGGACCGCTGAACGACCGGCAGGCGGAATACATCGATCACATCTCGACCTCTTCGTCCGTTTTGCTGACACTGGTCAACGATATCCTCGACCTTGCCACGGTCGATGCCGGCATCATGCACTTGAACTACTCATCGATCGATCTCGGCGACCTGCTTGACGACGTATCGATGCAGATTGCCGACAGGCTACAAGAAAGTGGCGTGACGCTGGCAATTACCGCTCCGGCACACCTTGGCTCGATTGTAGCCGACCCGCAAAGGCTAAAGCAGATCCTCGTGAAGCTGCTTTCGAATGCTGCCAACTTCTCTCCGGAGGGATCATCGATCTCGCTCGAATGCCAGCGCGAGGGGACGGACTTTGTCTTCTCCGTCAGTGATCGGGGCCCCGGCATCTCGCAGGATATGATCGCCAATGTGTTTGACCGCTTCGCCACAGGTGCGAAAAGCGGCAAGAGAGGTGGCGCAGGACTTGGGCTCTCGATCGTTGACAGCTTCGTCAGTCTTCACCACGGGACAGTCACAATTGACAGTCAGCCGGGCAAGGGCACGATCGTGACCTGCCGGATTCCTTCGATCGATCTCCCGACATCTGTCGCAGCCGAATGATGGCGGGGTTTCCTGTCATTTCCCTCTCCCTGAAGGATGAAGCGGAAACAATCCGCTTCGGGGAGGATCTGGCGCTGGCGTTGAAGCCAGGAGACTGCCTTGCCCTTTCGGGCGACCTCGGCGCCGGGAAATCGTCACTTGCCCGCGCATTCCTGCGGGCGATGGCGGATGACGACGAGCTTGAGGTACCAAGTCCCACCTTCACCCTGGTGCAGGCCTATGACTTGCGCATGCCCGTCGCGCACTTCGATCTCTACCGTCTGAGCGATCCGGCCGAACTGACTGAACTCGGCTTCGATGAGGCGCTCCAAGACGGCATCTGCCTCGTGGAGTGGCCTGAGATGGCTGCCGACGAACTGCCAGTCGACCGGATCGCGCTCAGGCTCGAGCACGAGGGTTCAGGTCGACGGCTGACCATTGTGGCACCGGACAAGCAAGCTGCCCGAATCCGTCGCGTCTTGGCGATCCGCGATTTCCTGGATGCAGCGGGCTATCCCCTTGCGAAACGTCGTTTCCTGACAGGCGACGCCTCGCTTCGAGCCTACGAAGCCATCTATGCCGGAGGCGGGAAGCGACGCGTGTTGATGGATTGGCCGCCCCTGCCTGAAGGGCCGCCAGTGCTGGATGGCAAACCATATCCGAAGGTCGCGCATATCGCCGAAAATGCCTATCCGTTCGTCGCTGTTGCGAATGTGCTTCGACAAGGCGGCTTTGCCGCACCAGAGGTCTACAAGGTCGACTACGACCAAGGCATTCTGCTTTTGGAGGATCTTGGCACCGAAGGCGTTCTCGACGCACAAGGTCAACCTATCGCCGACCGTTACCGGGCGAGCGTCGCGTGCCTGGCGCATCTCCACTCGCTAACGATCCCACAGGACATCCGTGTCACGGATAGCCATGTCCACCACATCCCGGATTTCGACCGCACGGCTATGAAGATGGAAGTGCGCCTCGTTCTCGACTGGCATTTGCCCTGGAGGCGTGGAGGCAATGCTGCCAGCGATGAAGAGCGTCATGAATACCTCGCCATCTGGGACAAGCTGATCGACGAATTGGAAACATCCGAAAGGAACCTTCTCCTTCGTGACTTTCATTCGCCGAACATTATCTGGCGAGAGAATGAGACCGGCATTGCTCGAGTCGGACTGATCGATTTTCAGGATGCGATGATCGGCCCCACCGCCTATGATCTCGCTTCGCTGGCCCAGGACGCGCGCGTCACCATCGCGCCGGATCTGTTCCAGCAATTGATGGACGATTATCTATCGCTGCGACAAGCGCAGGGTGGATTTGATGAGGCGCGCTTCCTGAAGAGCTGGGCAATCATGTCGGCGCAACGCAATTGCAAGCTTGCTGGTCTCTGGGTTCGCCTGATGCAGCGAGACGGAAAGCCCGGCTATATGAAGCATATGCCGCGCACGCTGTCGTATCTTTCCGTAGCTTTGGCACACGAAACGCTTGCCCCCTTGCGCGACTGGTTTGTAAGGGCTGGAATAGTACCCAGCGAATCATAGTTTCTCGGATCAAATGAGCATCAAACAAGCCATGGTTCTCGCTGCAGGTCTCGGAACCCGCATGCGACCGATTACCGACACCATCCCCAAGCCGCTCGTGAAGATCGACGGCAAGGCGATGATCGATTACGCGCTGGACTCGCTTGCCGAAGCCGGTGTGGAAAAAGTGGTGGTCAATGTTCACCACCACGCCGACCAGATGCTGTCCCATCTGGCTTCGTACACTAACCTCGAAATCATTGTCTCCGACGAACGAGACAGGCTGATGAACAACGGCGGCGGCCTCGCCAAAGGCCTGAAGCTGCTTGCTCCAGGCAAGGTTTTCGTCACGAATGCCGATCTCTTCTGGATCGCAGAACGCCCCGGCGTTCCAAGCAACCTGACACGCTTAGCCGGATTCTTCCAACCTCAAAGCATGGATATGGCGATGCTTTGCGTGCGGTTGGAAGACACGACCGGACATAATGGAAAGAACGACTTCAACATGGCCGGCGACGGACGCTTGACGCGCTTTGCGGATTCCGCGCCTGGTCCCGTCGTTTACGCCGGCGCCATTGCGATGGACACGTCGTTCCTCGATGACGCGCCGGACGATCCATTCAACCTCAACCTATATTTCGACAAGGCGATCTCTCGAGGACGGCTCTACGGTACCGTGCTCGAAGGACACTGGCTTACGGTCGGCACGCCGGAGGCAATTGACGAAGCGGAGGAAACGATCCGGCGCTACCGGACGTTTGCATGACGGATGGCCGAGCAGCACCGGCCAAGGATCCTGACTATCGCCGCGGGACTCCCTTTCCTTAAGACCCTTGCGGAAAGCCTCTGTGATGGCAGGCTGACCTCGCGTTTCCGGTATGACCCTGACGATCCTCTGTCACTTGCAAAGGTCACCATCTATCTGCCGACCAGACGCGCCGTACGCGTCCTCCGTTCCGAGTTCGTTGACCTTCTTGGTGGGCGATCGGCAATCTTGCCGGTCATCCGTCCGCTTGGCGAAACCGATGACGACAGTGGCTATTTTGATGAAGCCGTGCCGGCGGCACTGGATCTGGCGCAGCCACTCTCGAATACTGCCCGTCTGCTGGAACTCGCTCGCCTCATTCTGGCCTGGCGAAACAAACTGCCGGAAATCGTTCGCAGCATCCACTCCGATTCACCGCTTGTCGCCCCTGCGAGCCCCGCAGATGCAATCTGGCTTGCGCGCAATCTTGCGGAATTGATTGACGACATCGAGACTGAGGATCGCGATTGGACCGAGCTGTCCCACCTGAACGCAAAAGACTATGCGCTCTGGTGGCAGCTGACAGCCGAGTTTCTGCAAATCGCCAGCGCCTTCTGGCCGGAGCGGTTGAACGAGCTTGGAAAATCATCTCCGGCAAGGCACCGCAACGCTATCCTTCGCGCCGAAGCAAATCGCCTGGCGACAATTCCGCCAACGGGACCCATTATCATTGCGGGATCGACCGGCTCGGTGCCAGCCACCGCCGACCTGATCGCGGCCGTAGCCGATCTACGCGAAGGCGTTATCGTACTGCCGGGCCTCGACCTCGGCATGCCGGACGATCATTGGCGAATGGTCGCGCCGGATGATCGGAAAGATCATCGCACCGATCCGGCAAGCCGCAGCCATTCGCAGTACGGTCTGGCGCAACTTTTGAAGCGACTGAACCTGACCCGCGAGGACGTTCTGTTGCTTGCGGAGCCGACTGAGGAATTGCGGTGGCGCAACGAAATCCTGTCGCACGCCCTCTCACCGGCTGAAGCCACCAGCGATTGGGGCGCGTGGAAGGCAGGGTTGTCCGACGCTGCCATGTCCTCGGCATTCGCCGATGTCTCGCTGATCGAGGCAGGCAATGAGCGAGAGGAAGCCACGGCCATCGCCATCGCTCTCCGCTTAGCGCTTGAACGCCCAGGCAAGGACGGAGAGAGCCGAGCGGCACTGATCACCCCCGATCGAAATCTGGCGCGCCGCGTGACCACTGAACTGTCTCGCTTCGGTATCATCGCAGACGACTCCGCCGGCACACCGCTCTCTGCGACACCGCAGGGAACATTGCTGCAATTGCTGCTCGAGGCTACGCTTCGCCCAGGCGATCCCGTCGCCATCGTGGGCTTGCTCAAGCACCCGCTGGCACACTTCGGCTTGGAGAACGGTGCGCTTGCCGAAGCGGCAACGGCACTCGAACTGCTGGCGCTTCGGGGTGGCGTCGCCGACGTCGACATTACGGCACTGGAACCACTTCTTGAGCAACAGTTGTCCGAGCAAGCCCTGGATCGCCACGCGCCGCAATGGCGCAAGGCGCTCCCTACAGACGCGGTCGACCGCGCGCGTAACCTTGCCCGCCGCGTCGCGGAAGCAACCGAACCGCTTGCATCCGCGCTTGTTCGCAGCCTGCCCAGAGAGCGCGGCCTGACGACCAGCTTTGCGCTTTCCGATTGGGCGCAACGCACCGGGCGCGCGCTGGAGGCAGTCGCCGGCGACGAGCGTGGCGACCTTGCCGGGCTCTGGTCCGGCGAGGCTGGTGACACGCTGGCTTCAATGCTCGGCGAAGTCATCGAAACCGAAGGGCAGATGGACGCCGACGGTCCGCAGTGGATCGACATCGTCGCAGCACTCTTGGCGGGACAAGCCGCGAAACCGCGGGCACTAAGCCATCCGCGCCTCTTCATCTTCGGTACGTTGGAAGCACGCCTACAGAGTGTCGATACTCTCATCCTGGGCGGGTTGAACGAAGGATCATGGCCGGGACAAACGTCCAATAACCCCTTCGTTTCCCGCACGATGAAAACGGAGATTGGGCTGGAGCCGCCCGAGCGACGGATCGGCCAGCTGGCTCACGATTTTGAAATGGCCAATGGCACGCGCCACCTCATCTATTCACGGGCGCTCCGACAAGGTTCGACGCCAACGGTTGCGTCGCGCTGGCTGCAGCGGTTGCTTGCATTCGGCGGAAGGGACTTCGAAGCCGAACTCAAAGGCCGCGGCGACAGCTTCGTGCATTGGGCAAACCTGATCGACCAAGGTGATCACCAGGCACCCACACAGCGCCCCAGTCCAACTCCACCACTAGAGATACAGCCTAAATCATACTCTTTCAGCGAGGTCGGACGCTTGCGCCGCGACCCCTATGCGATCTATGCGCGGCGCGTTCTGCGGCTCGACCCCGTCGCTCCATTCAACCGGGACCCTGGCGCTACGGAACGGGGAACGCTCTATCACAAGATCATCGACCGTTTCGTGCGGGAAGGCCACATTGCCGGAACGCCGGCTGCAGAAGCGTCGATGGAGACCATTCTGACCGAGCTCTTCGATACTGAGCAGCTCCCCGCGCACATCGATGCCGTTTGGCGTCCCCGCTTTCGGGAGGTGGCCCGCGCGTTTCTCGATTGGGAAGCGCGCCGACAGCCGGGTATTCGGAAAACCCTGACAGAGGTGCGCGGCGGCGTTGAGTTGGAGACCATCAATATCAGGCTGAGCGGCGTCGCCGACCGGATCGACATCATGGGAATGGGCACCGCCGACATTATCGATTACAAGACCGGGCACAATCCTTCGCCGGCTCAGGCTCGTGCGCTGCTCGATCCTCAGCTGGCGCTGGAGGCGGCTGCGCTCCACGCCGGCGCCTTCCGGGATGCCGGCAGTCTCGTTCCGCAGGATCTTCTCTATGTGCGTTTGCGTCCAGGAGATCGTTTCCGGGCCGATACCGTCAACAACGAGACCTCGGCCCGGACCGACAAGGCGAAGTCGGCCATGGATCTTGCCGCGGACTCGATCGATCAACTCGTAAAATTCGTCTCGCTTTTGCAGTCGGGCGAAAAGGGTTTCACCTCGCGACTCGTGCCGGCACAGCAGTTCGACTTCGGTGGCGACTACGATCACCTCGCCCGCGTTTCCGAATGGTCGGCGGCGGAAACCGATGAGGCAGCTGGCGATGAATGACGAACCGACATTGCCCGAGGACGATGATCCGATCGCCTGGACGAGTTGGACAACCATCCAGCAATCGATCGCATCCGATCCGCAACGCTCAGCCTGGGTTTCGGCCAATGCCGGCTCAGGAAAAACCCACGTCCTGACGCAGCGGGTCATTCGGCTGCTGCTTGCGGGAGCACGGCCCTCAGCAATCCTCTGCCTGACTTACACGAAGGCGGCGGCATCGGAAATGTCGAACCGTGTCTTTGAGCGGCTCGCTGAATGGGCTGTTTTGTCGGATGACGAGCTTGACGAGCGTATTACCCGGATCGAGGGCAAGGCGCCGGATGCGCTGAAGCGTGCCGAAGCCAGGAGGCTTTTTGCGAAAGCGCTCGAGACGCCGGGCGGCCTGAAGATCCAGACCATCCACGCCTTCTGCGAGGCGCTGCTGCATCAGTTTCCACTGGAGGCCAATGTGGCCGGGCACTTCTCCGTGCTCGACGATCGGGCAGCCGCAACTCTTCTGGCGGATGCGCGCAGGTCCCTACTCACTGCGACCACGCCGGAGGATGACCCCGCACTGGCGGAGGCCTTCAGCTACGTCCTAAATCTTGGCGATGAGTCAGGACTGGAAAACCTGCTGGAAGAGATCATCGCCAATCGCAATGCAATTCGGGCCTTCACGAGAGAAGCAGAAAGCAAAGGTGGCCTCGACGCTGTGCTTCGCAAGAAGCTTCGGCTTTCGGGCAATGACACGACAGCTGGAATCGCGACAGAATATTGGCCGCTTCCTGGACTGAGCGGCAGCGCGTTTGACCTTTATCTGGACGTCGCTGATCGCAAGGGAGGTGCGAAGGCGCACGATGTTGCTGCTAGCTTGCGGACGGTGGCGCGCGAACGCGACTCCGCGCGGCGCGCTTCGCTGCTAGAGACAATCTTCCTGACCCGCACAGGAGAACCAAAGACGGATTCGCAGTTTTTGGTGAAGGCGATGCTGAGCGAAGCACCCGAGCTCATCGAGGCCGTAGCAAGGGCGCGAACGCATGTCGTGCAGTGCCGGGATCGATTGAAAACAGCGCGCATGTACGAGGCAACGCGCGCGGCACTCGTTCTCGCAGACCGTCTAAACAAGGACTACGACGATCTCAAGAAGCAGCGTAGCCAACTCGATTTCGAGGACCTGATAACGCGGACTGCCGAGCTCTTGAACAAGAGCGATGTTGGCCCGTGGATCCACTACAAGCTTGACCAGGGCATCGACCATATCCTTGTCGACGAGGCGCAGGACACAAGCCCCATCCAATGGAGCGTTATTCAGTCACTGGCCGCGGACTTCTTTTCCGGCGAAAGCGCCCGCAATACAGTGCGAACCCTCTTTGCCGTTGGCGACGAAAAGCAATCTATCTATTCGTTCCAGGGTGCCCGCCCTGAACGTTTCTCAGAGGAAAGCCAGCAGACGCGCAGGCGCGTCTCGCAGAGCGGGCTTGCCTTCTCCACGGTACGGCTTCCGCTGTCGTTCCGATCAACCTCCGATGTCCTCGCCGCCGTCGACCATATCTTCACGCCAGCCGAGAATGCCCGTGGGCTTAGCGCTACGGGCGAGCCTGTGGTTCACCGTTCCAACCGTATCGGACACCCCGGCGCCGTCGACCTTTGGGAGATGGTCGCACCCGAGGTCGCCACAAAGGCGGAAGATTGGACGGCTCCTTTTGATGCCACACCAGAGAGTGCGCCGGCATCCGTTCTCGCGCGCCGCATTGCTCACACGATCGGCAATCTCGTCAGCAAGGAGACCATCGTCGAGAAGGGCAGGGAGCGGCCGATCGAGGCCGGCGATATTCTGGTCCTGGTGCGTAAGCGCGATGCCTTCGTCAACGCATTGACACGTGCGCTGAAGCGACGCGGTGACATACCGGTTGCCGGTGCTGACCGCCTTCGCCTGACAAGCCACATCGCCGTGCAGGACCTCGTGGCTCTCGGCCGCTTCCTCTTGTTGCCCGAGGACGACCTCTCCTTGGCGGCGCTCATGAAGAGCCCGCTTCTCGATCTGAACGAAGACGACGTATTTTCAGTTGCTGCCCTTCGTTCGGACGGCGAGAGCGCCTGGGCGCACATGCAGAAGTTCGCCGTCGACGGCAGCGCGCGGTTCGAAATGGCCGTCGCGCGTCTCAGGCTTTTCCTCGATGAATCGAAGAGCCTGCCGGTTCACGATTTCTATGCGCGCGTCCTGGGATGCCATGGCGGGCGACGACAGTTCCTTGCTCGTCTTGGAACTGAGGTCAGCGATATCCTCGATGAATTCCTGACGTTCGCACTCGACCACGAAAACTCGGGTCTACCGGGTCTGCAGTCCTTCATTTCGACGCTCGAGATCGAAGCACCAGAGGTGAAGCGCGAGCAGGACAAGGGCCGTAACGAAGTCCGGATCATGACAGTCCATGCATCGAAAGGTCTCGAGGCCCCGATCGTGTTCCTTGTCGACGGCGGATCCAAGGCCTTCACGCACTCGCATATGCCGAAACTCAGACTGCTGGAGCAGGAACATGGCGAACCACCCATGCCAGCCTGGGTTCCGCTCGGCGACCTCAGCAACTCCCTCACGCAGGCCGATGCGACACGCATTCAATCGCTGGCGGAGCAGGAATACCGCAGGCTGCTCTACGTCGCGATGACGCGCGCTGCCGATCGCTTGATCGTTTGCGGATACAGAGGCATCCGCCCCAACACCGATACATGGCATGCGATGATTTCGGCGGCGATGACGGACAGCCATCCGCATGTATCCGCAGCCACTTTCTCCGGTCCTGACGGCAACTGGTCCGGCATCGAATGGCGAGTTCCGCGGGTCACGCGAAGCTTTGAGCGGATCGAGCGTGTCGAACAGACCATGAGACAGGACTCTATCCCAGCCGGTCTCGACAGGCCGTTGCCGCAACGCAGGCAGTTGCCTCGCCCGCTGAGCCCATCCGGCGTCGGAACGATCGTCGATGATGGTGCGGACGACCTGCTGGTCGCTTCCCCGCTCTTTACCGAGAAAGGAAAGCCGGACCGCTCGCTGCAAAAGGGGCGGCTTCTCCACCGCATGCTCCAGACGCTGCCTGATGTGCCGCGTCTTGAGCAAGGGGATGCGGCCATGCGTTACGCCAAGCGAGCCGCATCGTTCTGGTCCGAATCCGAACGACAGCAACTGGTCGATTCGGTTATGAAACTATTGCGTGACCCGGGCCTGGAAGGCGTGTTCTCGACCCATGCACAAGCGGAAGTCTCGGTCATGGGCACGCTGACGATCGGCGAAGTGGACCACGCAGTCTCGGGTCGCGTCGACAGAATGGCGGTCTTCGACGATCACGTCGTCGTGCTCGACTACAAGACCAATCGCGTCCCGCCACAGACGACAGAGGCGATCCCTTTTGCCCACAAGGCGCAGCTTGCCATCTATCGCGAGATCCTGGCGCCGCTCTATCCGGGCAAGCGCGTCGATTGCGTGCTGGTCTACACGGAAAACGGTTCCGTTCACACGCTGACGCCGGATGCCTTGGCGTCGGCGCTTGCGCAACTCGAGACAAAGTGAAATACCGGGCATTGAAATTCCCGCACCGCACGCTCACATGTGCTTCAACAGGAATCCGTAAAGGAGCAGCCTATGGCTACCGTAAAAGTCGATATCAACAACTTCCAGTCGGAAGTTCTGGAATCCGCAGAACCCGTCGTCGTCGATTTCTGGGCTGAATGGTGCGGCCCGTGCAAGATGATCGCCCCCAGCCTCGAAGAACTCGCTGTCGAGTTTCAGGGCAAGGTGAAGGTCGCCAAACTCAATATCGATGAAAACCCGGAACTTGCCGCCCAGTTCGGCGTCCGTTCCATTCCGACGCTTGCCATGTTCAAGGCCGGCGAAGTTGCCGACATCAAGGTTGGCGCTGCCCCGAAGACCGCTCTTTCGAGCTGGATCTCCAGCGCTGCTTAAGCATTGCATATAAGCTGATAAGAAGAAGCCCGGCATTTGACCGGGCTTTTTTCATTTGGGCGGTGTGCCGTTGTCGGCAAGAACATCGCCGACGAGATAAAGAGAGCCGCCAATCAGGATGCGCGGCGGATGAGCCTGTTCGAAGGCCCCCTCCTTGATTGCCTCCAATGCGTCGCCGACGGTTGACATCGGTTCGGCGACTAGGCCGGCATCATAGGCAGCATTTGCCAGGATGACTGGATCGATCATGGCGTCGCTGCCGCGGATCGGCACGCAATAGACCTTCTCAGCCAAGCCCTTGAAAGCCTTGAAGTAACCTACAGGATCCTTGGTATTGATCATGCCGATGATCAGGAAGAGCGGCCGCGGCTGCTTTTCCTCGAAGTTCGCCATCGCTTCCGCAATAACCTCGCCGGCGCCAGGATTGTGGCCGCCATCGACCCAGATTTCCGCTTTTGCCGGCGCGCTGGCCATCAGGTTGCCGTCGCTCAGACGCTGAAGACGCCCCGGCCACTCGACCGACAGCAGCGCCTTTTCCATCATGGTTTCGGTGACCGTAAAGCCGGCAGCCTTGACGGCGCGGATGGCGGCGGCGGCATTGGCATACTGGTGACGTCCCGGAAGCCGCGGCAGCGGAAGATCAGCAAGACCAAACTCGTCCTGATAGACGAGACGCCCGTATTCCTCGTGCGCCATATAGTCCTGGCCAAAGACAGCCGTCGGGCAATTCAGCCGTTCGGCGGTCGACATCAGCACGTCGAGCGCAGCGTCGTATTCCTGCTTGCCGATCACGACAGGATGTCCGCGCTTCATGATGCCGGCCTTCTCGGCCGCGATCAGTTCGACACGATCGCCGAGATAGGGCTGATGGTCGAGGGAGATCGGCATGATGACCGAGACAGCTGGATCGGAGATGACGTTCGTCGCATCAAACCGACCGCCAAGGCCAACCTCGATAATGGCGGCATCGGCCGGATGCTCTGAAAACAGAATGAAGGTAACTGCCGTCAGAATCTCGAAAACAGTGATTTTCTGCCCGTCGTTGGCAGCCGCCACGCGCCGCACAGCCTCGGCGAAGACGGCATCATCCACTAGCTGCCCGCGTCCACCCTTGACGCCGATCCGGTAACGTTCGTGCCAGTTGACGAGATGCGGAGAGGTATGGACGTGGGCGCTATAGCCGCCGGCCTCCAGCAAGGCACGGCAAAAGGCCGTCACCGAGCCTTTGCCGTTCGTACCAGCCACGTGAATGACGGGCGGCAACTTTGTCTGCGGATCACCGAGGATGGAAAGCAACCGAGTGATGCGATCCAAGGACAGGTCGAAGCCCTTGGGATGCAATCCCATGAGCTTGTCGATTTCCTGCGCTGCTTCGCTCACTGCGGCTTGGCCCCTTGGTATCATCGCGCGACCCGCCTAGTTGGATCAGGCGCTCGCGGCTATCGCAAGCGTCCCGCTTTCCTTGTTGAGGTTTGCTGCAGGCTTCTTGGTCAGGATCTTCAGGACGCGCGCCAGCGTATCCGGAATATCATGGCGCTTGACGACCATATCGACCATGCCGTGCTCCAGCAGGTATTCCGACGTCTGGAAGCCCTCCGGCAGCTTTTCACGGATAGTCTGTTCGATGACGCGCTTGCCGGCAAAGCAGATTTCGGCTCCGGGCTCAGCCAGATGCAGGTCGCCAAGCATCGCGTACGAGGCCGTGACACCGCCCGTGGTCGGGTTCGTCAGCACAACGATATAAGGCAATCCGGCTTCCTTCAGCATGTCAACCGCAACGGTCGTGCGGGGCAGCTGCATGAGCGAGAGGATACCTTCCTGCATGCGGGCACCGCCCGATGCCGGGAACATGACCAGCGGGCATTTTTCGGCGATCGCGCGCTCGAATGCCTTCACGATTGCCTCGCCGGCTGCGATACCAAGCGAGCCGCCCATGAAGTTGAACTCGTGAACAACGGCCACGAGCTTCAGGCCGCGAACCTTGCCGACGCCGGCAACGATCGTGTCTTCCTGTTCGGTCTTGATGCGGCTGTCCTTCAGGCGATCCATGTACTTCTTGGAATCGCGAAACTTCAGCGGATCCTGCGCGACTTTCGGCTGGACGAGCGCTTCATAGGCGCCGTCATCGAAAAGATCGGCAAGCCGTGCCTTCGCCGGCATCTTCATGTGATAGCCGGAGGCCGGAATGACCCACTTGTTGTCTTCCAAATCCTTATGGAAGACCATCTCACCCGTTTCCGGGCACTTGATCCAGAGGTTCTCCGGCACTTCGCGGCGGCCCAGCATGGAATTGATGCGGGGGCGAACGTAGTTGGTGATCCAGTTCAAGTCGAAAACTCCTGATTGACTCTTGCCAATGTGGGGAAACTATTCGGCAGCAACAAGGCGCGCCGAACGTGTACCCGTTGACAGTCCACGAACAAGTGTGGCCACGGCCTGGACGGTGTCGGCGGTTGCCTTCCCATCCTTGGTGAGGCTCGTTGCCACCTGATTGACGATTGCGGTGCCGACAACGACGCCATCGGCCGAGTTGCCGATGACCTTCGCATGGTCGGCGGTCTTGACGCCGAAGCCGACGCAGACCGGCAGATCGGTATGCTGTTTGATACGCGCCACGGCGCCCGCAACCAGCGAGGTATCCGGCAGGGCCGAACCGGTGATACCGTTCATCGAAACATAATAAACGAAGCCGGAGGTGTTCTTCAGAACAGTCGGCAGACGCTTGTCGTCGGTGGTCGGGGTTGCCAGGCGAATGAAATTGATGCCCTTGCGCAGCGCCGGGATGCAGAGTTCGTCATCCATTTCGGGTGGAAGATCGACAACGATGAGGCCATCGATACCGGCCGCCAGCGCGTCATCAAGGAACTTCTCGACGCCGTGGACGTAGATCGGGTTGTAGTAGCCCATCAGCACGATCGGCGTGGCGTCGTCGGTCTTGCGGAAATCGGCCGCCAGCTGCAGCGTCTTCTTCAGGGTCTGGCCGGCCTTCAGCGCGCGCTGTCCGGCGAGCTGAATCGTCGGCCCGTCGGCCATCGGATCGGAAAACGGCATACCGAGTTCGATGACATCGGAGCCCGCTTCGGGCAGGGCCTTCATGATCCCGAGCGAGGTTTCGTAATCCGGGTCACCGCCCATGAAATAGGTGACGAGTGCCGGCCGGCCTTCGACCTTCAGGTCGGCGAAGCGCTTATCCATACGTGCGGTCATGACTTACTCACCCATTCCCAGAATCTTGCCGACAGTGAAGATGTCCTTGTCGCCGCGGCCGGAGAGGTTCATCAGGATGATTTCGTCCTTGCCCATCTTCGGCGCGCGCTTGATGACTTCGGCGAGAGCGTGCGAAGGCTCCAGCGCCGGAATGATGCCCTCGAGGCGGGTTAGCGTCTGGAAGGCTTCAAGCGCCTCGTGGTCCATGATCGGGACATATTCAACGCGACCGATGTCATTCAGGTAGGAATGTTCAGGGCCGATGCCAGGGTAGTCGAGACCGGCCGAAATCGAGTGGCCTTCCTTGATCTGGCCGTCACCGTCCTGCAGCAGGTAGGTGCGGTTGCCATGCAAGACGCCGGGCGAACCCGCGGTGATCGAAGCGCAGTGCTCGTCGCCATTGAGGCCCTTGCCGCCGGCTTCGACGCCGACGATCTTGACGCCCTCGTCGTCAAGGAACGGATGGAAGATGCCGATCGCATTCGAACCGCCCCCGACGGCAGCAATGACGAGATCCGGGAGACGTCCTTCAGCCTCCAGGATCTGCTCACGAGCTTCCGTACCGATGACCGCTTGGAAGTCGCGGACCATTTCCGGATAGGGATGCGGGCCGGCAGCGGTTCCGATCAGGTAATAGGTGTCGTCGACGTTGGTGACCCAGTCACGTAACGCCTCGTTCATGGCGTCCTTCAGCGTGCCGTGGCCGGCCGTCACCGGTTTTACCTCGGCGCCGAGCAGCTTCATGCGGAACACGTTCGGCGCCTGGCGCTCGACATCGGTAGCGCCCATGTAGACGACACAGGGAAAGCCGAAACGCGCGGCGACGGTTGCGGAGGCTACGCCATGCTGGCCGGCACCGGTTTCAGCGATGATCCGTTTCTTGCCCATGCGCTTGGCAAGCAGGATCTGGCCTATGCAGTTGTTGATCTTGTGCGAGCCGGTGTGGTTCAGCTCTTCGCGCTTGAAGTAAATCTTGGCGCCACCGAGTTCGGCCGTCAGACGCTCAGCGAAGTAGAGCGGGCTCGGGCGGCCGATATAGTGAGTACCAAGCTGCTTCAGCTCCGCCTGAAATTCCGGATCGTCCTTTGCCTTGTTCCACTCGTCCTGCAGGTCGAGGATCAAGGGCATCAGAGTCTCGGCGACGAAACGGCCGCCGTAAATGCCGAAACGGCCGTCTTCATCAGGGCCGGAACGGAAGGAATTCGGTTTTGGCGTCTGGTTCACTCTCAACTCCCTGAGGCCGTTTCGAGCTCACAGGCCCGCTCGACCGCATCGAAAAACTCATCAATCATTGCCAGGCTTTTGACGCCCGGTGTGCTCTCGACCCCGGAGGACACGTCAATCCCCGGCGCCTTGGTGATGCCGAGCGCCTCGGCAATGTTAGATTTATTCAAGCCACCGGAAAGCATGTAATCCACATTGCCGTCAAGCCAGGTGAGCAGGCTCCAATCGAAGGAAACTCCGTTGCCACCGGGCAAATCGGATCCCTTCGGAGGCTTTGCGTCAAAAAGGAAACGATCGGCAATACCGATATAGGCCTCGACCCGCTTCAAATCGTCAGCCGTCCGCACGGAGAAGGCCTTCATGACAGGCAACCCGTAGACCGCTTTTATGGTCAACACCCGCTCCGGGCTTTCGTCGCCGTGCAACTGGAGAATATCGGGCTTCAACAGTGCCACGATCTCGTCGAGATCGTCGTTGCTTGGATTGACGGTAACAGCAACGATCTTGGCTTTGCCACGAGCTGGTTCCGCAAGCTTGCCGGCGATATCGGGCTCGACATAGCGCGGGCTTTTTTCGAAGAAGATGAAGCCGATATGGGTCGCGCCGCGCGCAAGGGCACGATCGATTGTTTCAGCCGTCTTCAGCCCGCAGATTTTGATATCCGGTTTCATGGCAGCGGAGTGACACGAAAAGCGCTTGGAGTCGAGCCAAATCGCGACAAAACCTGAATTTGCGGGGCTTTGGTCAGTCGAAATCGATGGCGTGAAGCTGGCTGCCATGACGCTTTAGCCAGGCCTTTGCCTCTTCCATATGGGGGCAGAGCTTCCTGCAGAGCGCCCAGAAACGCGGTCCGTGGTTCATCTCCCTGAGATGGGCGACTTCATGGGCCGCCAGATAGTCGACGACGGATGGCGGCGCCATGGCGATGCGCCAGGAAAAGCTCAAATTCCCCTCGGACGAACAGGATCCCCAACGGCTGCGGGTATCCTTCATGGAAATCGACCTGATCGGCGTGTTGATCGAGCGGGCATGCAGCGTTGCCAGCCGCTCAAGATCCGCCCGGGCTTCCTTCTTCAGGAAGGTCGAGATACGCCGTCCCAGATGTTCGGGCATACCGCTGACCTTCAAGACTGGCTTGCCATCAACAACAATTGCTTCCGTCAGCCCGCGAAGGCTGCCCGTGTGTTGGATGCGATGCAACACACCGCGAAAGAGGATAGTGCCGCCGTCATGCAAGCCGGAGTCCGTTGAGAACTTCGCAAGCTTGGTGAGCAGCCAACCCTGGTGACGGTCCAGAAATGCATTCACCTCGCGCTGCGCCAATCCGCTCGGGATTGTCATCTTCAGAGCCCGGCCACCGGGTTCGATGCGCAAAGTGATGCGGGTTGCCCGTTCATGCTGCTTGATCGTCAATGGCATCAGGCGGCCAGCTACATCAAGCGTCCGGGTCTCGGGCGGAGCCGGCTTTCGAACGCTACGACGTGGCTTTGCGAGGAGCGGGAACATGGGCATTTTCTATATGATTCGCGCGAATTCTCTGCAAAGAAAAGCCGGCATCGATGATGCCGGTTCAAATTTTAGTGCTGAACGGTGTGGACGTTACGGGGTCTGGTATTCTGCTACCGGCCCGTTGCTATCGCGCTTGGCATTCTTGCGATCACGCATGAAGCGATCGAACTCTTCCTGATCCTTGGCACGGCGCAGCTCGCGCATGTAGGAATCAAATTCCTCGCGCATTTCATCAAGCTTTCGTCGCTCTTCTTCCAGGCGGTCGAGCTCGGCCTTGCGCCAGTCATCGAAGGCAACATTGCCTGTCGAGAAGTGCGGGCGATAGTGACCATGCGAACGTCGGCAGCCGGCAAAGAATCCATCCGCGGCGCTGTTGGCGTCGCGCTTGAAACCCCGCAGGCGCTCCCCGAAAATGATGTAGGCAAGCATGGCGAGACCCAGAGGCCAGAAAACCACGAAGCCGAGGATCATCAGGGCAATGGTAGCCGGAGTCCAATCCGGGCGAAGCAATGCTGACTGGTTCATCGTGCGGTGTCCTCGCATTTTTCCGCGCTCGGCGAGATACCGAACGCTGGAATCGATGTGGTTACACAGCCAGCCCGCTTCAAGACGAAGCGCTTCCAAATCGGACAACACCTTGAAATGCAATCCCTAATTCAGATTTTTCTAATTCAGTCGGACTTTCCGCCCTTGATAACTCGCTTTACCGCAGGCTTCCCGGAACGGGCATGCTCCTTGACGAAGTTGACAATTCGCGGCGCGATCTCACGACGGAACCGGGATCCATTGAAGACGCCATAATGACCGACATCGGGCTGCAGATAATGCATACGCATGTTTTCGGGGATGTTGACGCAGATTGTCTGGGCAGCCTTGGTCTGACCGACACCAGAGATATCGTCGTTCTCGCCCTCTACGGTCAATAGCGCAACATTGCGGATCGCGGCGGGATCGACAAGCTTGCCGCGGTGGACCAGCTCTCCCTTTGGCAGCGAATGCTTGATGAAAACCTGGTCGACCGTCTGAAGGTAGAATTCGGCCGTCAGATCCATAACGGCGAGGTATTCGTCGTAGAAATCGCGGTGTTTCTCGGCCGGCTCACCATCGTTCTTCACCAGATGCATGAAGAATTCCTTGTGAGCGATCACATGCCGATCGAGGTTCATCGACATGAAGCCCGAGAGCTGCAGGAAGCCTGGATAGACCGGTCGCATGAAGCCTGGCTGTGGCCAAGGCACATTCATGATCACATTATCGGCAAACCACTCCAGCGGCCGTTCCTTCGCAAGCTGATTTACGGCGGTCGGATTGATACGCGTATCGATCGGTCCGCCCATCAACGTCATCGACGAGGGCGAGAATGGATCGTTTTCGGCTTCCATCACCGCAGCCGCGGCCAGAACCGGCACGGAGGGCTGACAGACAGCGATGACATGTGTATCCGGCCCCAGAAAGCGGAGCATCTCGATCACATAGTCGACATAGTCGTCGAAATCGAAGGTGCCCTCCGTCATCGGCACCATGCGGGCGTCAATCCAATCGGTGATGTAAATGTCCGCACTTGGCAACAACGCTTCGACGGTACCGCGCAGCAGCGTCGCATAGTGGCCTGACATCGGCGCGACGATGAGAATGCGCGGGTCCGGTCCATGACCGTTGGGGACGTTGCGTGCAAAATGGAGCAGATTGCAGAAAGCGCGTGACCAGACGATCTCTTCTCTCACTGCAACCCTTCGGTCGCCGATGACGGTGTCGCTCAGGTCGAAAGATGGCTTGCCGTAACGACGCGTCGTGCGCTCGAACATCTCGAGGCTCGCGGCCATCGTGCGCCCCCAGGGCGTCTGCGAAATCGGATTGAGCGGATTGGCATAGACCATACGCATGATATCGGCGAAAGCACGATAGGGCGCCAATGCGGCATGGTTCAATTCATAAAGTTGATAAAACATGAGATGCGCCACCTTTCTCTGATCTGGAAGACGATGCCGATTGAAAGGGCATCGGACTCTTTCCAACGACGTGCTGGCACCTCAACGCAGATTAGCAGGTTTTTGTTGCGCAGCAACATTGCCATTCGCACCGCAAAAAAGAAATGCCGGGGATTTGGCCCCGGCATCATCGTGCGCTTGAATGCTTAATGATCGCAAAATGGAGGTTAGCGATCAGCCAGGAACGTCTGTTTCTGCGTGCCGAGGCCCTCGATACCGAGCTCCACCACGTCGCCAGCCCTGAGGAACCGCGGCGGTTTCATACCCATACCGACGCCGGGAGGCGTACCGGTCGAAATCACGTCGCCGGGATGCAGCGACATGAACTGGCTAAGGTAGGAAACCACATAGGCCACACCGTAAACCATCGTCTTCGAAGAGCCGTTTTGCATGGTTTCGCCATTGACCTTCAACCACATGCCAAGGTTCTGCGGATCAGCGATTTCGTCCTTGGTAACCAGCCACGGGCCGATCGGACCAAACGTGTCGCAGGACTTGCCCTTGGTCCACTGACCCGCGCGCTCCGTCTGGAAGGCACGCTCGGAGACGTCATGGGAAACGCAGTAGCCGGCAACATAATCGAGCGCATCGGCTTCGCTGACATACTTCGCAGTCTTCCCGATGACAACGCCGAGTTCCACTTCCCAGTCGGTCTTCTCGGAACCGCGGGGGATCAGCACGTTGTCGTTCGGCCCAACGATTGCGGACGTCGCTTTCATGAAAATGACCGGTTCCGGCGGAACGGTGGCACCGGTTTCAGCTGCGTGGTCGGAAAAATTGAGGCCAATGCAAATGAACTTTCCGGTGCCGGCGACGCAGGCGCCGATACGGCCCGGCTCAAGTTCCGGCAAACCCTTCGGGTCAAGCGCCTTGAGCTTCGACAGGCCTTCCGGCGAAATCGCTTCACCGCCGATGTCTGAAATGTGGGCAGAAAGGTCACGGATCTTGCCGTCGGCATCGAGCATGGCTGGTTTCTCGCGGCCAGCCTCTCCAACACGCATAAGCTTCATAATATTTCCTCCTCAGCGAGATCGAAGTCTTGATCACCTATGAACGAAATATTCACGGGTGTCATTACGGCTTTACGCCGATGCGGTACGCCGCCTCAGAAAATTTCTGCCAGATCTGGACCAACCGGCACGATCCGCGTCGGGTTGAGGGTTTCGATAGAGTAGTAGCCGCGCTTTATGTGGTCGAAATTCACAGTTTCGGCAACACCCGGCCAAGCGAGCATACGTCCGCAGAAATGGCGGAGATTGACGTAGTCCGAAAGACGCCGCAAATTGCATTTGAACAGTCCGTGATAGGCGACATCGAAGCGCACCAGCGTGACAAAAAGCCGGATATCGCTTTCGGTAGGATGGTCTGCGAACAAGAACGGCCGATCACCAAGTTTGCTCTGCACCCAGTCAAGGCACTGGAAGACATCGGTAAACGCCTCCTCATATGCAAGCTGCGTCGTGGCGAACCCCGCCCGGTAGACGCCGTTGTTCAGAGTCGGATAGATCCGCTCATTAAAATCGTCTATCGCTGCACGCCGTTCCACGGGATAGAGGTCGATCGGGTTCTGGGCAAGGTCTCCAAACCCCTCGTTCATCATACGCAGGATGTCAGATGATTCATTGTTGACGATCGTATTCTGCTGCTTGTCCCAAAGTACCGGTACCGTCGCACGGCCGGTGAAATCGGGGGCAGCCTTGGTGTAGATCTCGTGCATGTATGTCGCGCCGTGGATATGATCCTGCGTAGCGCCCGGATAGTCGCCAAACCGCCAACCCTGCTTCGTAAGCGCTGGTTCGACCACGGAAACCGAGATGGCCGATTCGAGCCCCTTCAGCTGTCTACCGATCAGTGTTCGAGAGGCCCAGGGGCAGATATAGGCGACGTAGAGATGATAGCGCCCTGCCTGGGCCCGGAATCCGCCTCGTCCAGTCGGCCCAGCCGCACCATCTGGGGTTACCCAATTGCGGAAGCTGGACGTCTGGCGAACAAAGCCACCCTTCTCGTCCTTCGCCTGTACCGGCTGCCAATCTTCCATCCACTTACCGTTTACGAGCAAGACGCTATCCTCTGCTTGTTCATGCCGGATCTACTTACCGTGCTTTCGCGCGCGTGGGAGGCCACATTTCTTGAAACAGACCGTGCACCGTTGGGCGCGATGCGGGCTGCTTGCCAAGACCATCGGATCGGGCCTAAGACGGGCAGGAAGGAGCTTAATATGCTTGTTTCAACGTCCACGGTAGCCACCGTGCATGCCAGCAAATACCTTCAGCAGCTCTGCAAGCATTGGAGCCACAAGTTTTCGGTGGAGTTTACCACCGAAACCGGTCGTATACCGTTCAGCGACGCAGCTGAGGTAGCATTTGTGGCTGATTCCGCCGCGCTTCATCTGACGCTGTCCGTCGCCGAGCGGTCGCAGCTCGAACGATATCAGGAAGTCGTCGCCGAGCACCTCAAACGATTTGCCTTCCGCGAAGAACTCCGCATCAACTGGAAAACCTGACAAAAAGCACCGGAAAACCATGACAACGAGCAATAACCGCGCATCCCCATATCCGATCGACCCCTTGTTCCTCGAGCGCTGGTCGCCGCGTGCCTTTACCGGCGAAGTGATCGAGGAATCGGAGCTACTGACTATTCTGGACGCCGCGCATTGGGCACCGTCGTCCGCCAACCAGCAGCCCTGGCGTTTCATCTATACGCTGAAGGGCTCTGAAGACTGGGACAGCTTCGTCGACCTACTCGTCGAATCCAATCAGGAATGGGCCAAGAATGCGTCGGCACTGATTTACGTTGTCTCCAAGAGTTTCAGCGGCGATTTCTCCGAGGGCAAGAAGAGCTACACGCACTCGTTCGACGCCGGCACGGCCTGGGGCTACCTCGCACTGCAGGCACGCCTTTCGGGCTTCTACGCGCATGGCATGGGCGGCATCAAGCACGAGCAGATACAGCAAGCCTTTTCCATTCCCGAAGGCTACCGGGTGGAAGCGGGCGTGGCGGTGGGTCGCCTTGCGGACAAGAGCGTGCTTTCGGAACGAAACCGGGAGCGGGAGTTTCCGAGCCAGCGCAAGCCGCTTTCCGATGTCGCCTTCAGAAGCAAATTCGTAGCGGACTGACGCTAAGAACAAAGCCCCGCGTTTTCGGCGCGGGGCTTTTCTTAAAGATGCGGCTGATAAATGTCGGTCAGCGCCTTAGATATCGAGGTTTGCAACGCTCAAGGCGTTGTCCTGGATGAACTCCCGGCGAGGCTCTACTTCGTCACCCATCAGGCGAGCGAAAAGACCATCTGCATCAGTTGCATCGGAAACCTTGACCTGCAACAGCGAACGAACGTTCGGATCGAGCGTCGTTTCCCACAGCTGCTCGGCATTCATCTCACCGAGGCCCTTGTACCGCTGCATCGTCAAGCCCTTGCGGCCACTTGCAAAAATCGCGTCAAGCAGCGCTCTCGGGCCGGAAATCTCGATATCGCCATCGCGTCGGGAGAGTGACGGGGGTGTCTGATAGATTTCCTTCAAGCGGACCGACAGCTGATCGAGAAGCCGCGCATCCTGCGAGCCGATCAGCGCCATGTCGAGCACGACGACTTCCTTCACGCCGCGTACCATACGCTCAAGCTTGAGGCCGCCTTCGGTTGTAAGGCTCCCTTCCCAACCGCGCTCGGTCTCTTCGGCAATCAGGTCAAGACGTCTGGCGACTTCACCGGCAAGCTGCTCTGCTCTCGAGCGGTCGCTGACGGCTTCAGCATTGAGAGCACCGGCAATTGCCGCCTGCTCGACGGCAGCGCGATTGTAGCGTGAGTGCAGATTATCGAGGAGCGCGCGGAGGCGCAGCGCATCGCCGATTACTTCGCCAAGGTCCTGGCCAGTCCGTACCTCGCCACTGCCGAGCTTCAAGGCAGCATCCTCGAGACCCTGGCCGATCAGGTAGTCCTCAAGGGCTTTCTCGTTCTTGACGTACTGGATCGATTTGCCGCGGGAGACCTTATAAAGCGGCGGCTGGGCGATGTAGAGATGGCCACGCTCGATCAGTTCCGGCATCTGGCGGAAGAAGAACGTCAACAGCAGCGTACGAATGTGGGCGCCGTCGACGTCAGCGTCGGTCATGATGATGATCTTGTGGTAGCGCAGCTTTTCCGCATTGAACTCGTCCTTGCCGATACCCGTGCCGAGTGCCGTGATCAGAGTGCCGATTTCCTGGCTCGACAGCATCTTGTCGAAGCGGGCACGTTCGACGTTCAGGATCTTACCGCGCAGCGGCAGGATCGCCTGGTTTTCGCGCGACCGGCCCTGCTTGGCCGAACCGCCTGCCGAGTCACCCTCGACGAGGAAGACTTCTGACTTGGCAGGATCGCGCTCAGAACAATCCGCGAGCTTTCCGGGCAGAGACGCAATGTCGAGGGCACCCTTGCGGCGGGTCAGTTCGCGCGCCTTGCGGGCCGCTTCGCGCGCGGCGGCGGCTTCGACCACCTTGCCGACAAGGACCTTGGCTTCCGTCGGGTGCTCTTCGAGCCAGGTGCTCAGTGCTTCGCTGACGAGATTCTCGACAACGGGACGAACTTCTGACGAAACCAGCTTGTCCTTGGTTTGCGACGAAAACTTCGGGTCGGGAACCTTGACGGAAAGGACAGCGGTCAGCCCCTCACGGCAATCTTCACCGGTCAGCGTCACCTTTTCCTTCTTCGTGATGCCCGACGTATCGGCATAGGAGGTGATCTGGCGGGTCAGCGCGGCGCGGAAGCCGGCCATGTGCGTGCCACCGTCTCGCTGCGGGATGTTGTTGGTGAAGCAAAGTGCGTTCTCGTGGTAGCTGTCATTCCACCACATCGCGACTTCGACGGTAATTCCGTCCTTCTCGCCACGGATTGCCACCGGTTTGTCAACGAGCGGCTTCTTGGCGCGATCGAGATAGGAAACGAAGGCTTCCAGGCCACCGTCATAGAGCATCTCTTCCTGCCTGACGTCCGAGTGACGCTTGTCGCTCAGGAGGATGCGGACACCCGAATTCAGGAATGCAAGCTCGCGTAGACGATGCTCCAGCGTGCCGTAGTCGAATTCCGTCATTGTGAAGGTTTCGGAACTCGGCATGAAGCTGACCTCGGTGCCGGTTTCATCGCCCGCGTCGCCGATGACCTTCAACGGAGCATCCGCTACGCCATGCGTAAAGCTCATCTCATGGATCTTGCCTTGGCGGCGGATTTTAAGCTTCAGCCAAACGGAGAGCGCGTTAACAACAGAAACGCCGACGCCGTGCAGACCGCCGGAAACCTTATAGGAATTCTGGTCGAACTTACCACCAGCATGCAGTTGGGTCATGATGACCTCAGCGGCCGAAACGCCCTCACCGCTATGGATATCCGTCGGGATGCCGCGACCGTTATCGGTGACGGTGACCGAACCATCCGGATTGAGTGTTACGGTCACGATATCGGCATGTCCGGCCAGCGCTTCGTCGATGGCGTTGTCGACGACTTCATAGACCATGTGGTGAAGGCCCGAACCATCGTCCGTGTCGCCGATATACATGCCCGGCCGCTTGCGTACCGCATCAAGGCCCTTCAGAACCTTGATCGAGTCTGCGCCATACTCGGTGCTAACGCCGTTTTCCGTCGCGGGTATATCGGTCATATTTTTCGAGAATTTCCCTGTTGTCGGGGCCGAGGCGAGACTTGCGAATCACCGACCTTTTTCACGCCAGAATATAGGGTTTTTGATCCAACTTCCCAATGCCAGCGCACCTAAACTCGCCATAAATCAGGGGATTATGACCGTTTTCCGTCCGCTTTTCTGCCGTTTTCGAGAATGCTTGCCAGTTCGCCAAGCGTCGTGCTGTCAAGATCACGTATACGGCCCGCCAGGAGGTTCGCAAATGCGGTATGTTCGGCCGACAATCCAGACGTATCGACGACCACGCGGGGGTCAGAAGAGCGGGCCAAAAGGAAGAGTTCTTCGGCCTCGTCCCAGATGATGTTGAAATAACCGGCGATCCGCTGGAGTAGATCGAACGTCGGCAGGCCACGCCGCCCGTGCTCGAGTGCCGAGAGGTAGGCTGGGGACACATTGAGGGCTGCAGCCATCTGCTTCTGCGAGACACCCTTGCGCTCCCGCAACTTGCGGACAGCCTCACCGAACGGAGTCACGATCTCTCTCCATGGCGACGCGACAGCCGGATATAGAGAGCGCCCTCGCCTCCGTGATGATGGGCTGCCGTTTCGTAGGACGAGATAAAATACCGAAACTCCGGCTTGGAGAACCACATCGGGACGGCGCGCTTCAGAGCGCCCTTGCTACCAAGCGAGCTCCCCTTGCCCGTGATCACGAGGACATGTCTCATCCCCCGTTCATGGGCCCGCATCAGAAATTCGAGAAGCAATACATGGGCTTCGCTCTGGACGAGCCCATGCAGATCGATACGGGCTTCCAGCGCAAGGCGGCCCTTGGCGATCTTGCGCTTAACCGGCCTTTCGAGCGGATGGTGAACGCCGGACCGCGCCTTGGGCGTCGCAGGGGTGACCGGCTCAACCTCACCTTCGGAAGGTCGCTTCGGGCTAGCCGCAGTCTGTTTTTCAACTTCAGCCTCTGTCAAAAACGCGTCGAGCTCTGCAAGTTCACCCGTCTTACCGGGCATCGGACGCGTACTCCGCGCGACCTTACCCCATAGTATCCTCTCCTCCGCGTTGAGCTTGCGATCTCGTGCCATCAGGCAAACCTCGCTGCGGCTGCATTGGGAAGCAGAATGACGAAGTCGGCGTCATGACGCACCGTTCCAGCAAGTTCTCCTGCCGGATCCCCCGATCCTGTGAAAACGTCACCCCTCGCCGGACCAACGATGGCGGAGCCGGTATCGAGAGCGAGCATCAAACGCGCGAACGGCTTGCCTCCATCGAGATGGACAAGATTTTCGGAGCGGATGAAAAACGGAAAGCCAAAGGTGTGAATGAGCCGATCGACAGCGAGCGAGCGTCCGGTAATCAACGGAACCTTTGCGGCGGCAACGGGGCCGGCGCCGAGATCTGCGTTCGGCACCTCCCGGAAGAAAATGTAGGAGCGGTTATGCCAAAGAATCTCATCCATCTGATGAGGATGGTCGCCGAGCCACCGGCGAATGGCCTGCATCGAAATCTCTGATCGGTCGATTTCGCCGCGTTCAATGAGCAACTTGCCGATCGCCGAGAAAGGATGTCCCGCCTTCGCTGCATAGGTGATGCGTCCAACGGCGCCATCGGGATAGCGCAAGCGCGCAGCACCCTGGACGTGGACGAAGAAGACGTCGACCTTTGACTTTGCCCAGGCAATCTCCAATCCTTTGCCCGCGAGGTATCCTTCATCAATCGCCTTCCGTTCCGGGTAGGCTTCAATGCCACCTTCGCTCAGCAGGCCAAAGGCATAGCTATCGGGCACACCCGCAGGACGATTGCGCTCATCAAGATCAACGAGATCATCGGGGCGGCGATAGAATGGAAAGCGATACTCGCTATTCTGAACGGCCGAGACCATGATCTCCGGCTCGTAAAACGCGGTAACGAAACCCGGCTCACCGTCGGTGCGACGTATTCTGAAAGGTCGACAGTGGGTCTCGAAGAAGGCACGGGCATCGGCTGCCGACGAGAGATCCTCGCGTTGCGCTGCTTCGAGCAACGGCAAAAGGTCGTGTGCCGTCAGGCCGAGCGAGCCGGTCCGATACGGCTTGATGTCAATGATCTGCCGTCGGCATGCTTCCATCGCTTCAAAAAGGCCGGAGGGATCATCATCCTTCCAGCCTTCCAGATTTTCGAAGTCTATTGCCTGAAGGGCAAAACCCGGAGTGTCTTCACTCATGTTCCGATTCGGTGGCCACGAGTTTCCAGTTGGGATCCCGGGACCGGGTATCACGCGCAAACGTCCACAGATCATTGACTTCGGCAACGTTCTCCGCGTCACCGTCGATCAGCTTATCGGCCTTGTCGTAAGTGGCCGAGATCAGCTGGCTGATGATGCGGACGGTAATCTGCACCTCCGTGCCTTTGATCTCGGCGCTGGCAATCTCCGCCTTATCGATACCAACGAAGGTTGATTTCACCTTCTCGTCTTTGGATTCCCGATCGTTGATGGCGGCCTCAAAACCGTCATAGACTTCACGCGACAGCAAATTCTTCAGCGTCTTTCGATCACCGTCGGCAAACGCCATCACGATCATTTCGTAGGCCATACGGGCGCCGTTGACGAATTCCTTCGGATTGAAGGATTGGTCCGCCTTATTGATTTCGCGTAGGGATTCGTTGAGTGACGTGCCAGCCGGAGCGAAAGCATCAATTGCCGCAAAGCGGTCTTCTTCCTCTCCAGATGCGTCACGACGCGGCAAGGTCACGACCTTCCCGGCATCGGGAGAATCTGGTCCAACAGCATCGCGCGGCGTATAAAGATCGCGCGGGGGCTTCTCATTTCCCGTACGACGACCGAGGACGCTGCGCAGCTGCAGAAAAATTAGCACCGCTGCCACGAGAAAAAACAATGTGATGAAGTCGTTTGAGCCCATATCCCGCCGCGATCGCTGTTAACATCCCTGATTTGTACTCCCATATAGTCCGCCTATACAGATGATTCAAATGGGTCGGCGAATGTGACCCGCTAACGGAGCTCGGCTTTGGCCGAAATAGGACGATGCCATTGAAAATTCTGCCCGGTTTCCTGCTGCTGCTTCCGCTCGCCGAGATTGCGGGTTTTGTCCTCGTCGGAAAAGCAATCGGACTCTGGCCGACACTCGCGCTTGTTATTCTGAGCTTCATGGTCGGTATCGCGTTGCTCAGGCGCCAGGGCGTTGGGATCTTGAGCCGCATGTCCGCCGAAGGACAGAATGGCATGATGCCGGGGCGCGAGATGCTTCGCCCGGCGATGTTTGTCATTGCCTCGCTATTGCTCATCATTCCCGGCTTCATTACCGATATCGTGGCGATCTTGATCTTCATTCCTGCTGTTCGGGACCTAGCCTGGAAATATGTCAGCCGGCGCTTCGTTGTTGTGGGATCAGCTCGTGGCTTCGATGGATCGAGCCGCACCAAGGATCCCAAGGTCGTAGACCTCGATGACGAGGACTTCCGACGTGAGCCGAATGACAATTCGCCGTGGTCCGGAAAACATCTCGGCGACTGATTCGGGCTGGCCAGCCGCTTGGCTCAGGGTTGTAACGCCATGTCCGAAATGATAGAGCGGCACCATCCAATGCCCTCGAGGAAAAGCCAATGGCCGACGAAAACAGCAATAACGGTGCA
Source organism: Rhizobium cauense (assembly GCF_019511525.1). Classification (GTDB taxonomy): domain Bacteria; phylum Pseudomonadota; class Alphaproteobacteria; order Rhizobiales; family Rhizobiaceae; genus Rhizobium; species Rhizobium cauense. The sequence continues at coordinate 36,904 of NZ_JAEUAT010000005.1, forward strand.
ACGAGCCCGAGCCTTACCATCCTTGCCCAGTACACCAAGGATCTCTCCTTCGAAAATCCGGGTGCTCCGCGTTCGCTGCAGGCGCGTGACAAGGCTCCGGCCATCAATATCAATGTCAACGTCAACGCCAATCCGCTTTCCGACACGGACTTCGACGTCGTCCTGTCTCTGAACGCCGAAGCCAAGGATGGCGACAAGACGGTATTCCACACCGAGCTCGTCTACGGCGGCGTCTTCCGGATTGCCGGTTTCCCGCAGGAGCACATGCTGCCGGTTCTTTTCATCGAGTGCCCGCGCATGCTGTTCCCGTTCGCGCGTCAGATCATCGCCGACGTCACGCGCAACGGCGGCTTCCCGCCGCTGATGATCGACCCGATCGATTTCTCGCAGATGTTTGCACAGCGCGTTGCCGAAGAACAGGCACGGGCCAAGGTACAGGCGACCACGAACTAAGCGTTCGCGTATTGTCGATCGAGATAAAGCAAGATGCCCGGATCGTTCCGGGCATTTTCAGTTTGCGAGATCGTATTTCGCCCAGATACCCTTCTGGCCGAGTTTGCCGATCAGCGCATCATGGGCCTGTTGCTCGCCCTCGCTAAGGCGCGACGCAAGTGGTCGCGGCCGCTCAAGCGTTCCCATGATAATTTCTTCGACCATCGATTCCTGGCCGCCTGCCGTGGTCGCGGCTGTTCCAAGCCCCAGCGCGGCCTGGCGCCCGCCGATCATCTCGATGTAGACGTCGGCAAGGAGTTCGGAGTCTAGAAGGGCGCCGTGTTTCGTTCGATGCCCGTTGTCGATGCCGTAGCGGCGGCAAAGCGCGTCGAGCGAATTCGGTCCCATTGGATGCTTGCGTCGTGCCATTGACAGCGTATCGAGCACGCGGTCGGGCAAAATCGGCGGCAAATCGAGTCGAGCCAGCTCCGCGTTTATGAAGCCCATATCAAATGTGGCATTGTGCGCGATCCACTTCGCGTCGCCAAAGAAATCGACAATCTGCTGCGCAACATCGGCGAATGAAGGCTTGTCCTTAAGGAATTCGTCGGTGATGCCATGCACGGCGAGCGCGTCCGGATGCACTTTCTGGTCACCCGGATTTATGTAGATATGGATCGTGTTGCCGGTGGGGAAGTGATTGAAGAGTTCGATACCGCCGATCTCGATGATCCGGTCTACACGGTTATCCAGTCCCGTGGTTTCCGTATCGAATATGATTTCACGCATTCAGGAAGTCCCCGCTGGCAAGCCGCCGCTTCAGGTCTGAGACAATCTCCGCGACCCGCTTTCTCGCCGTTTCGATACTGTGTCCCGTATCGATCACATAGTCGGCCCTCGCACGCTTTTCCGCATCCGGCGTTTGACGCGCAAGAATCATGTTGAATTTTTCAACTGTCATACCCGGCCGCGCAAGTACGCGTTCCCGCTGTATCTGTGGATTACAGCTGACGACCACGATCACGTCGACCCGGCTCTCCGCCCCGGTCTCAAACAATAACGGTATGTCGAGCAGCACCATTTCCGAACCGCGCTGCCGCTCGCGTTCGATGAACTCCGCTTCCCGCTTTTTCACCAGCGGGTGGACTATGGCTTCAAGGCGCTTGAATCCTTCCGGACTCCCGGCCAACTGGCGACCAAGTTCCTGGCGATCAACCGCACCGTCCTTAGTTGTCCCAGGGAAAGCAGCTTCTACCAAAGGTGCCGCCTCGCCCGCGTACAGATCATGTACCACCGCATCAGAATCGTTCACAGGCACTCCCGACTCAGCGAAGAGCTTTGACATGGTCGATTTGCCCATCCCGATCGAGCCGGTCAGTCCAATACGCAACATCAGTGCTTGTCCATGTCCGCAATAATAAGGTTCCGCAGGGACCCATCGACGACCGGACGACGCCCGAACCATTTCTCAAAACCAGGTACTGCTTGGTGCAGCAGCATCCCAAGTCCATCAACGATGGGAAATCCCTGTTGCTCGGCTTGGGCGAGGAACGGTGTTTTCAGTGGGACATAGACAATATCGGTTACCACGGCGTTGGGCCGAAGCACTGAGAAGTCGATCCGCGGAGCATCCTCACCATCCATGCCAAGCGAGGTGGTATTGACGAAAAGTCCCGCGCCGCTCATGACATCCAATAAGGCAGGCATCGCATGAGCTCGTACCTTGGGGCCGAACCGATCGGCCAATTCCTGCGCGCGTGCGACGGTTCTGTTGACGAGATGGATCTCCTTGATGCCGCGGTCGCGCAGAGCCTGAATGATCGAGCGGCTGGCGCCACCCGCACCTAGGACCACCGCGGAATGAGCCTTGTCCCAACCGGAATGGCGCTCATCGAGATTTGCGGTAAAGCCTCGTCCGTCCGTATTCGTCGCCTTGAGTCTACCATCTTCGATCCAAAGCGTGTTGGATGCGCCGAGTTCCTCAGACAGTTCGTCGGGCTCGTCGGCAAGCTTGAACGCCATCTCTTTGTGCGGGATCGTGACATTGCCGCCGACGAAGCCGGCTTCACCATTCTTCAGAGAACGCACGAAGGCTGCAAAGTCCGAAGGCGCTACTTCATGAGCGCGATATGATCCCGGCAAACCAAGCGTCTTCAGCCAGTATCCGTGGATGAGAGGCGACCGCGAATGCGCGACGGGAAAGCCCGTGACGAATGCCCTCGGCCCTAGTGTTTCACGTGAATCATCCATCAATAGCACCCAATTCTCTCAACTTGTCCAACAGTGGCAGCATCGGCAATCCAAGGATTGTAAAGTAGTCACCATCCACTCTCGAAAACAATTGGAGTCCCTCCCCCTCGAGCTGATAGGCGCCGACGCTGCTAAGCGCCTTATCCCCGACGCGGCTCAGGTGTCGTTCGATGAAGTCTTTGCTCAACGGCCGCATCGTCAGCTCAGCGTGCGAGACGTGCTCCCAAACGATGTCGCTGTTGTAAGCAATGGCAATTGCACTGTTCAGGCGATGCGTCTTGCCAGCGAGCGCAAGCAGATGGCTCGCTGCAGCATCCATATCTTTCGGCTTGTGAAAGGTTTGTGCTCCCAAAGACATGGTCTGATCGGAGCCGATCACGAGGCAGCCAGGAAAGCGGTTGCTGACTTCCTTTGCCTTTGCCTTAGCAAGAACAAGGGCGACGGTATCTGGCGCCGCTCCGTCGCGTTCGAGCGGCGCTTCAACCGCACGCTCGTCAATGTGGGCGGCATGCGCTTCGAAAGCGAGGCCGGCATTTTGCATCAGCATCCGGCGAAATGGGCTGGAGGATGCGAGAACTAGCTTGGGTGACATGGGGCCTCGAACAGCTCTGATACGGCAGCGCTTAGCGCAGCTTCGGACGGAGGGCAACAATCGCTGCCGCCGTCTCTTCGATGGAACGGCGAGTCACGTCGATCAGCGGCCAGTTGTGTCTGGCACAAAGCGAGCGAGCATATTTCAATTCTTCCGAGATCGCCGCCCGATCCGTGTACTGCCCGCGGTCGAAACCTGGCGTGGCACCGAGGAGCCGGTTTTCTCGAACCTGAGAGATCCGGTCAGTCGTGGCGATCAGGCAGACGATGACCGGCTTGCTTGCCGCGAACAGGCTTTCTGGAAGTGGCACACCGTACACGATCGGGATGTTGGCTGTTTTGATGCCGCGATTGGCAAGGTAGATGCTGGTCGGCGTTTTCGAGGTTCGACTGATGCCAATGATCACGACATCGGCATCATTGTAATCATCAGGCATCTGGCCATCGTCGTGATCCATCGTGAAATTCAGTGCTTCAATGCGAGCGAAATAGCCGGCGTTCATCACATGCTGCGCCCCAACCCGGCGTCGCGACGGCGCGCCGAGATAGATCTGAAACGCGTTCATGACGGGTTCGAGCACATTCACGGATGCCACTCCCATCTCGGCGCAGCGTTGATCTATGAGGGTCGCAAGTTCGCGGTCGACGATGGTATAAAGGACGATGCCGGGTTGGCTGTCTATCGCCTGGAGAACCTGCAGCAGCTGCTTACGATTCCTGACTAGCGGATAAACATGCTCGATCGGTTGGGCGGACTTGAATTGAGCTGAGGCGGCACGGCCCGCTGAAATCAGCGTCTCGCCGGTCGAGTCAGAAATCAGATGCAGATGGAAGAAGTTCGTGCGGTTCTCCACGCTATTTTCCGCGACCTGTTGAAAAGACTGGATGACGGAGAGCTAAGGGACGCGGCCGGGGTAAGGCAAGGGAAAACATGCCGACTTTTCCACAAATCGAATTCCGTGGGAGCAGTGTTGTCGTGCCTGTTGGTTCTGTGGATGACTCTTGGGGGTTCGACCGGTACTAGCATCTTTTCCACAGCTCCGTCGCAGTTTCCGAGCTGAGATCTAACTGAAATAATTATGTTTTTTCGGGTTATCCACGTTTCGCAAGGAATCGCAGGCTATTCCATTCTTCAGCGCTGTAGACGGCGCGACAAAACGCTCTAGCCGTGGATGAATTTTAATCCTTGATAGAAACAGACTCTAAGAAATAGAAACCTTTTAAAATATCTTTGTTTTTTTATAGGGAAGAACCGTGTGAGTGAAAATCGCCGGAAAGTCATGAGGGTCCTGGATGGCGAAGCGATCAGTCCGCCACCAATCTGGCTTATGAGACAGGCCGGACGATACCTCCCGGAGTACAGGGAAACGCGGGCGAAGGCTGGAAGTTTCCTTGATCTCTGTTACACGCCTTCGCACGCAGTGGAGGTCACCCTTCAGCCGATCCGTCGCTATGGCTTCGATGCGGCCATTCTCTTTTCAGATATTCTCGTCATTCCGGATGCGCTCAAGCGCAACGTTCGTTTCACCGAAGGTCACGGACCGGAGATGGATCCGATCGATGAAGCTGGTATCTCCCGGCTGAATACCGATGGTGTCGTCGACTATTTGAAGCCAGTTCTGGAGACCGTCGAGCGCCTCCGGCAAGACCTGCCTGTCGAGACGACACTCCTCGGCTTTTGCGGAGCTCCGTGGACGGTCGCGACCTATATGATTGCCGGGCACGGCACGCCGGATCAAGCCCCTGCCCGTCTCTTCGCCTATAAGCATCCAAAGGCGTTCGAGCGACTGCTCTCGGTGCTGGCCGAAGTATCGGCAGATTATCTCGTGGCGCAGATTGATGCGGGTGCGGACGCGGTGCAGATCTTCGATTCCTGGGCCGGTGTGCTTGGCGAGCGCGAGTTCGAGGCGTTTGCGGTAAAGCCGGTCGCGCGGATGATCGCGTCGATCAAGGCGAGACGGCCGGATGCGCGTGTGATCGCCTTTGCAAAGGGTGCGGGTTTCCTGCTGAAGGACTACCGGCGGAAGACAGATGCGGATGCGATCGGACTCGATTGGTCGGTGCCTTTGGATTTCGCAGCCGAACTGCAGAAGGACGGAGCCGTTCAAGGTAATCTCGACCCGATGCGCGTTGTTGCGGGTGGTACGGCGCTCACGCAGGGAATCGACGACATCCTGGAGAAGCTTGGGAATGGGCCGCTGATCTTCAATCTCGGACATGGAATCACCCCGCAAGCCGACCCCGAAAATGTTCGCGTGCTCGTGGAACAGGTTCGCAGCTGGGGCGCCAGGTGATGGAGAGGCAGACGGATGAGAGGCCCGGTGTGTATGCTCGCCGACGGGCCCACTTCGCAATCCTGTTTTTCGCTCTACTGGCTGTGGGACTGTTTCTTTGGAGTCCCGACGACCTCTACCTCTGGATCAAGGCGCTTCACATCATCGCGGTGATTTCGTGGATGGCGGGGCTGTTCTACATGCCGCGGCTATTTATCTACCACACGGATGCGGAGCCGGGTTCGACGCAATCGGAAACCTTCAAGGTGATGGAGCGTCGCTTGCTGAAGGTCATCATGAACCCAGCGATGATGCTGACCTGGATCCTCGGTCTCTACCTAGCCTGGTCCGTCTATGGCTTTCAGGGGGGATGGTTGCACGCAAAGATCGGTCTTGTTGCGCTTCTGACGGTAGTCCATGTTTTCTTCGCGCGAGCAGCGCGGGCTTTCGAGCGTGACGAGAATCGACGGTCGGCGCGCTACTGGCGCTTCATGAACGAGGCCCCGACCCTACTGATGATCGCTATTGTCATTCTGGTCGTGGTCAAGCCTTTCTGACGAGAAGGCTGGTCCGGTTAAATTTGCTTCATTTTAAGCAGCCCCCTTGCGGCGGTGAACCTTACTCGCTATTTTCCCCCCACCTCATCCTTGTGGCATGTATGTAAAGTTTGATCGTCTGCGATCTCTTCGCAGGACCGGTTACAGCCTCGACATCGCCTTCCCCCTTTAAAATACTAGAGTAATGGTCACTTCATGGCTGAAATGAAGCTTCAAGAACTTAAAAGTAAGTCCCCGACGGATCTGCTGGCATTCGCCGAATCGCTCGAGGTCGAAAATGCAAGCACGATGCGCAAACAGGAATTGATGTTTGCAATCCTGAAGGTGCTGGCGAGCCAGGATGTCGAGATTATCGGCGAAGGCGTTGTTGAAGTGCTTCAGGATGGCTTCGGCTTTCTGCGTTCCGCGAATGCGAACTATCTGCCGGGTCCGGACGATATCTATATCTCGCCCTCGCAGATCCGCCGCTTCTCGCTGAAGACGGGCGATACGGTTGAGGGTCCGATTCGCGGGCCGAAGGAAGGCGAGCGGTACTTCGCACTGCTCAAGGTCAATACGATCAATTTCGATGACCCGGAGAAGATCCGTCACAAGGTTCATTTCGACAACCTGACGCCGCTCTACCCGAATGAACGCTTCCGCATGGAGCTCGACGTTCCGACCTCTAAGGACCTGTCGCCGCGTGTGATCGATCTGGTCGCGCCGCTCGGCAAGGGCCAACGTGGACTGATCGTTGCGCCGCCTCGTACCGGTAAAACCGTGTTGCTGCAGAACATTGCGCATTCGATCACGGCGAACCATCCGGAGTGCTATCTGATCGTTCTCCTGATTGACGAGCGTCCCGAGGAAGTGACGGACATGCAGCGCTCGGTTCGCGGGGAAGTTATTTCCTCGACGTTCGACGAACCCGCAGTGCGCCACGTTCAGGTGGCCGAAATGGTTATCGAGAAGGCGAAGCGCCTGGTTGAACACGGCCGGGATGTTGTCATCCTGCTGGATTCGATCACCCGCCTCGGTCGCGCCTATAACACCGTTGTTCCTTCTTCCGGCAAGGTTCTCACCGGTGGTGTTGACGCCAATGCGCTGCAGCGCCCGAAGCGCTTCTTCGGTGCTGCGCGCAACATCGAGGAAGGCGGATCGCTGACGATCATCGCGACGGCGCTGATCGATACCGGAAGCCGCATGGACGAAGTTATCTTTGAAGAGTTCAAGGGAACCGGTAACTCCGAAATCGTTCTTGATCGCAAGGTGGCGGACAAGCGGATATTCCCGGCGATGGACATTCTGAAATCCGGCACACGTAAGGAAGACTTGCTTGTACCGCGCCAGGATCTTCAGAAGATCTTCGTACTCCGCCGTATCCTAGCGCCGATGGGTACGACCGACGCGATCGAGTTCCTGATCGACAAGCTGAAACAGACGAAGAACAATCCGGACTTCTTCGACTCGATGAACACCTAGTTGTTAGCCGGATTCCCGTGATTGAGCCGGTCACTTCTGTGGTGGCCGGCTTTGTCGTTCTCAGGGGATCACGTTGGCCTCGCATTGGAGAAGGAAGATGCTCCCTACCACGGACACGATCTTCGCCCTATCGAGTGGAGCCGTCCCAGCGGGTTTGGCGGTTGTCCGTGTTAGCGGAAGTGAGGTGCAGGATGTGCTTCGCGCCCTTGTCGGCGAGGTACCTGAGCCACGTCAGGCGGTACTGCGGTCGATTCGGACTCGTAATGACTTAGTCATTGACACCGGCCTCGTGCTCTTCTTTCATGCACCGCATTCCTTTACCGGAGAAGATGTTGCTGAACTGCACCTCCATGGTGGACGTGCGGTGGTCGATGCGTTGCAGCGAGAGCTTGCTTGTTTTCCGAATCTGCGAGCGGCGGCTCCGGGCGAATTCTCGAGACGAGCGTTTGAAAACGGCAAGTTGGACCTCATCGAGGTCGAGGGCCTGGCGGATCTCATCGCGGCTGAAACGGAAATGCAGCGGCGGTTGGCGGTCGAGCAAAGCTCCGGGGGGCTTTCTACAGTATACTACGGGTGGGCAAACCGGCTGACTCGCGCTCGAGCGCTGATCGAAGCCGAACTCGATTTTCCTGATGAGGAAGATGTCCCAGGATCAGTATCCGATCAGGTATGGGCGGATATGGTGAAGCTTGTGGATGAGATCGATATCCATCTTCAGCAGATTGAGGCCGGCGAGATTATACGCGACGGTTTCAAGGTCGTTATTGCGGGTAAGCCAAATGCCGGCAAGTCGAGCCTGATGAACGCCTTGGCCAAGCGCGACGTCGCGATCGTTACTGATATCGCGGGAACCACGAGGGATGTCCTTCAGGTCGATCTCAACTTGGACGGATATCTCGTCAAGCTCTACGACACGGCGGGCCTTCGTGACACCGAGGAGGTTGTCGAGCGCGAAGGCATTCGCCGGGCGGAGTGTATTATAGCCGAAGCAGATCTCTTGATCTATCTCGAGGATCTTTCCGACGGAGATACGGTTGGAGTTTTCCCGGATGGTGCGGTTCGTGTTGGCTCGAAGTCCGATCTGCCAAACCTGAGTTCTGCAAACTACGATCTCGCTATTTCGATCACTAACGGTGCGGGACTTGTTGAACTCCGTGCGTTGATCGTAGAGCGGTTGCGGATGAAGGTGCATCCGCAGTCAATGGCGATTCCGAGTAGAGCCAGGCATCGAGATTCACTGCTGGAGACTTTAAGGGCTCTGCGAGTATCCCTGTATGAGCCAGAACGCGGTCTCGATCTACGAGCGGAGGATCTCCGAGTTGCAAGTGACGCACTCGGACGCGTAACGGGACGCGTCGACGTCGAAAACCTTCTGGATGTGATCTTCGGCGAGTTCTGCATCGGAAAATGATTCACGTGAAACATTTGAGTTGCGCTTGCGCGCGTGGTTTCACGTGAAACGCCTTGACTCATCTAGCCACTTCGCTCATCACCTGACGATCTCAGGAGCCTGAACAATGAATACCTCTCGGTTTGATGTCATCGTAATTGGTGGCGGCCACGCGGGTTGCGAGGCAGCGTCGGCTGCTGCGCGTCTCGGAGCAAAGACCGCGCTGGTGACACACCGCCGCGACACCATCGGGATCATGTCCTGTAATCCAGCGATTGGTGGTCTCGGCAAAGGTCACCTCGTTCGAGAGATCGACGCGATGGATGGCGTCATGGGGCGGGTCGCCGATGCGGCTGGAATCCAGTTCCGAATGCTAAACAGGAAGAAGGGCCCGGCGGTTCGAGGTCCGCGTACCCAAGCAGATCGCAAGCTCTACCGGCAGGCCATGCTTGCGGAGATGGAAGGGATCGCGAACCTGACGATCGTTGAGGGTGACGCCTTCGATCTTTCTGTTGACGAGGGCCGCGTCACTGCCGTCGTTATGAAAGATAGCCGGATTCTTCCGTGCGCGTCGGTGGTGTTGACGACCGGAACATTCCTGCGTGGGCTCATCCATATCGGCGACCAAAAAATCCCAGCGGGTCGCGTCGGCGAGGAACCGTCTGTTGGTCTTTCCAAGACGTTGCTGAGCCTGGGCCTGCGTCTCGGCCGCTTGAAAACAGGTACGCCCGCGCGACTGGATGGCTCGACGATTGATTGGCAAAGCGTCGGCCGCCAAGGGGCAGATGAGAACCCAGTCCCCTTTTCGTTCCTGACGGACCGTATCACGAATCCGCAGATTGATTGCGGCGTTACGCGTACCACCGAGGCAACGCATCGCATCATCGTCGACAACCTGAAGCGATCGGCGATGTATTCAGGGCAGATCGAGGGTGTTGGCCCTCGCTACTGCCCGTCAATCGAGGACAAACTCGTCAAGTTCGGTGAGCGGGACGGCCACCAGGTCTTCCTCGAGCCCGAGGGTCTTGATGATACGACCGTCTACCCTAATGGTATCTCGACGTCCCTCCCCGCCGAGATTCAGGATGCGTTTATTCGTACGATCCCCGGCCTCGAGCGGGTCAAGATTTTGCAGCCTGGTTATGCGATCGAATACGATCACGTGGATCCGCGGGAGCTGAAGCCCTCACTTGAAGTCAAGAATATGCCCGGGCTATTTCTGGCCGGTCAGATCAACGGCACTACCGGCTATGAAGAAGCCGCTGCACAAGGTCTGGTGGCTGGGCTCAATGCCGCTCGCCTGGCGGGTGGCGGAGATGAGGTGCACTTCAGCCGAACCGATTCCTACATCGGTGTCATGATTGACGATCTGACGTCTCGTGGTGTCGCAGAGCCATACAGAATGTTCACTTCGCGCGCCGAGTACAGGCTGTCGCTGCGAGCGGACAATGCGGACGTGCGGTTGACGCCACTCGCCATCGCGATTGGGTCGGCGTCTGCTCAACGGAAAGATCGTTTCAATCGATATAGCGATGCGCTTGATGCAGGACGAGCACTGTTGTCGTCGATGGTGACGACTCCCAACGAGGCTAGCCGCTTCGGCTTCAAATTGAACCAGGATGGGCAGCGTCGCTCGGCATATGATCTTCTGTCCTGTCCCGATTTCAGCTTCGCAGACCTCCAGAAGCTTTGGCCGGGGCTCGTTGAGATAGATGACCGAGTCAGCGAGGCGCTTGAGATTGAAGCGAGCTATGCGGTGTACATGCAGCGGCAGTCAGCGGATATCGCTCAAGTCAAGAGGGATGAGGATAGACTCGTACCCGTCGATTTCGACTTCGATGTTCTGTCCGGCCTCTCCAATGAACTCAAGCAGAAGTTGAAACATGCACGCCCACATAGTATCGCGCAGGCGGCGAAGATCGACGGGATGACGCCGGCCGCACTTTCGCTATTGCTCGTCCACCTACGACGTGGTGTGGAAAGCATTGCGGCTTCTGCGTGATTGCAATGTTTGAGAGTCCCATGACCAATTTGAACGGCCGGCGTGTTTCACGTGAAACACAGGATCGCCTAGAACACTTTGTGGCACTTTTCCAGAAGTGGGCGAAGTCGATTAATCTGACGGCGCCATCGACACTGAACGACGCGTGGAGCCGCCATATCGTGGATTCTGCGCAGATATTTCAGCTTCAGCCCAAGCCGGGAATTTGGGTCGATCTAGGGAGTGGCGGTGGTTTTCCAGGCATCGTTACAGCGATTATGCTGGCCGAGCTCAATGAAGGGTGGGTCCATCTCGTTGAGAGCAATAACAAGAAGGCGGCATTCCTGCGGACGGCACTTCGTGAGACGGGCGGCAGAGGGTCCATTCATCCGGTAAGAATTGAGGAAGCTCCTGCGATCGTAGCAGCTTGTGATTTCATCTCGGCGCGCGCGCTTGCTGATCTCCCGAAACTGTTCGCTTTTGCCGAGCCATGGGCTCGTGAGAATGCTGCTCTTCGCGCCTACCTTCACAAAGGCCGGGATTACCGGACTGAGATTGAGAAAGCACGTGGAAGCTGGAGTTTCGATCTGGTAGAACATAGAAGCGCTGTCGAGCAGGATTCGGTTGTTCTGGAAATATTTAACCTCCAGCGCTTGGTTTAACAGATCGGGCATCAGCAATGGTTGGCGAACGAAATCGGATAATCACCATCGCAAATCAAAAAGGCGGCGTGGGAAAAACCACAACCGCCATTAACCTGGCGACGGCGTTGGCTGCGATCGGTGAGCGGGTGCTGATTGTTGACCTGGACCCGCAGGGCAACGCGAGTACAGGTCTTGGAATAGACCGGAAGCATCGTCGGCTATCTTCCTATGATCTACTTGTTGGCGATCATGGTATTGAAGAGGTGTCGCAGGAAACCGCTGTACCAAACCTCTTTATCGTGCCATCGACAATGGACCTGCTTGGAATCGAGATGGAGATCGCGAACCAGAGCGATCGCGTTTTCAAGCTGAAGAAGGCGTTGGCCCGAGAGGAAGCTTTTCGCTTCTCCTATATTCTCGTCGACTGCCCTCCTTCGTTCAATCTCCTGACCATGAATGCGATGGCAGCTGCTCACTCCGTGCTGGTGCCGCTTCAGTGCGAATTCTTCGCGCTTGAGGGGCTGAGCCAGCTCCTGGAGACGGTCGATCAGGTTCGAAAGACCGTCAATCCGCGGCTTGATATCCAGGGGATTGTGCTGACCATGTTCGATTCCCGTAACAATCTGGCGCAACAAGTTGTCAACGATGTCCGGACGCATCTCGGTGAGAAAGTCTACCATACGTTGATTCCTCGAAATGTTCGCGTATCGGAAGCGCCTTCCTATGGGAAGCCAGCAATTCTGTACGATCTGAAGTGCGCAGGAAGCCAAGCCTACCTCCAGTTGGCGTCGGAAGTCATCCAGCGCGAGCGCCAGCGCTTGGCCGCCTGAACGTGAATTGATAATAGAGAGTTACACCATGAACGACGACATCTCGAAGAGAAGGCTTGGGCGGGGTCTAGCTGCATTGATTGGCGAGATGGATCAACCTATCCCGGTTGATGCGGCAAAGCCGAGCGTTGGCGCCGATCGAATGGTGCCGATCGAATTTGTCAGCCGCAATCCTCGCAATCCTCGCCGTTTTTTTGACGATGGTGAGTTGCACGAACTCGCAAGTTCGATCAGGCAGCACGGGATCGTGCAACCGGTCGTCGTTCGCACCTTGGCGGACAATCAGTTTGAGATCATTGCCGGTGAAAGGCGCTGGCGCGCGGCGCAACTTGCAGGCCTGATCGAGATCCCCGTCATTGTGCGTGATGTCGATGACAAGACAGCTCTGGAAATCGCAATCGTCGAGAATGTTCAGCGCTCAGACCTCAATCCGCTAGAAGAGGCGCTCGGCTACGAACAGCTCATGGCGGAGTATGGCTATACCCAGAATGATCTCGGGGAAATTATTGGCAAGAGCCGCAGCCATGTCGCGAATTCGTTGCGGCTTCTCAAGCTCCCGGAACCCGTGCGGGACCTCTTGGCGGCTGGAAGCCTTTCAGCCGGACATGCGCGCGCGCTGGTGCCGACCTCCGACCCCACGGCCCTCGCCCGTACAATCGTGTCAAAGGGCATGTCGGTACGCGACGCCGAGCGCCTGGCGCAGCACGACATCAAAGCTCAGTCGGAGCCTAAGTCCGCAGTGCATCCAAAGGATCAAAAGGATTCCGACACGCTGGCTCTTGAACGTACGCTGTCGGATACACTCGGTTTGGATGTTACGATCAGCCACAGAGCGAGCGGCGGTCAGATCAGAATTTCGTATAAGTCATTGGAACAACTCGAAGAAGTCTGCAGGCTTCTGGAGCGTCGCTAAGAGAAAAGCCTATCGGCGAGCTGACTGAAGCGTCGTCGATAGAAGCGTTTGAAGCGCGATGCTGTCTTCAAGGCTCGCCCGCTTACGCGTTTGCAGGATAGCAGCCTGCAAGCGATTCGCTTCGCGGGCGACCGCATCGGATGACCAAGTGCGCAGTGCCTGCTCGATGATCGGCTTCCGCCGGAAGTGGAGATGACGGCCAAGTGTCTGCATGACCTGCGCGGCCGGCAAGCGTTTCTCTTCCATCTCCGTCTTCATGGCATCGAGCAGCTGGAACTGTCTTAGGCACGCCTGTATGACCAGAAACACAGCGGTCTTGGATGATATAATCTTCTGCATGGCATGCAGGAAGCTGCTAGGGTTTCCGCTGAGAACGGCATCAACGGCGTCATCCACGGAGATGGCGCTTGCGTCGCCGATGATCTCCGCGACATGATGCTCTTCGATCGTTGATTTGGTGCGGCAGTAGAGGGCGAGCTTTCGCACTTCGTTCCGAGAGGCGATGCGATCTCCGCCGATGAGATCCAGCAGAGCCTGCCGCGCTGCGGGTGTGATACCGAGGCCTTCGCTCGCGAGTTCGTTGTCAATCAGGCCGTTGAGTGCGCGTGTATCATCGGCATAGCACGGGATTGCCGCGACATTGCGGGCCGCCTCAGCGACCTTCCTAAGCAGCGAACCCTTTTTGAGATCGCCGGCTTCAATCACAACAAAGGTCGCGTTCGGCATATCATTGGAGAGGAGCTGAAGTGAATCGACGAGATACTTCTCGTTGGATGCCCCGCGGATCCAGATCAGCTTGTCTCCGCCGAAAAGGCCGATTGCGCCAGCCTCGTCAAGGAGGCGTCCCTGGTCCCGCTGCAGATCGCTGATATCGAGCTTTATCAACGAGAAGGGGTCATCGAGCGCAACACCAGTCTTTCTGGCAATCAGCGATGCCCGCTCGGAGACAAGTCCTCGATCCGGCCCGTAGATCACAAACAGCTGATAGTTCTTCGCGGTTCGCTCGAGAAAGCCTTCAAACTCGTGCGATCTGATCTCTGACACCCGTCCGCTCCTCAGCGGCCGAGCGCGGCCGCGATATCAGCACCAACAAACTCGGCCACCTGCCGCGCAGCACGGTTCTCCGCGTCGCGGATGGCGCGCTGCTTGGCGAACTCCTGGCCCGGAAAGTCAACCAGCGCGGTGGCGTAACGATTCCCGGCCTTGATGACGTGGCCGTCTTTTGTTGACTTCAGAGTATAGTCTACGCTGACGGTTGCACGTCCGGCCCGAGACTGATCCGAAGACTCGACGAGAAGCGTATCGATCACGTTCGAGCGAGCGCTGAGCTCCACCTTGTATTCTGGGTTTGCCGGCTCGCCTGCGCCGCGTGAAGCAAGGAAAATCAATCGGTTGCGGACCTCCTGCTCGATACGAGAGGCTGGCTCCGAGAAACCTACCGACGTAAGTTTTTCCGCGACACCGGAGCTCTCGGAGTAGAGCGGGTGAACCTGGCAAGATGCAAGAAATGCCGTGGAAGTCAGGATTGCGGCAAGGCCGGTGGCGCGCACCAGCTTGAAAGCGATATCAAACGACAATGTTCACAATCCTTTGCGGAACCACGATGATCTTCTTAGGCGTCTGACCGTTCAGAGCCTTCTTCACATCATCCAAAGCAAGCACACCCTCGGTTACGGCATTCTGATCTGCGTCGCGAGAAATTGTCAATTCGGCGCGCTTCTTGCCGTTGATCTGGACAGGCAAAATGACATCGTTTTCAACGACAAGGGCCTCGTCGTAGCGTGGCCAATTTGTCTCGGCCAGCAACCCGCCGTTACCGAGCGTTGCCCAGCATTCTTCAGCTAGATGCGGCGTCATGGGCGCTACCAGCTGGATGAGGATCTCGGCGGCATCGCGTACGGCGGCGCGATATGCCGGATCGCCGTCGCCGGCGGCCACACGGGTCAATGGTGATGCCAATGCGTTGACCAGTTCGTAGATTCGCGCGACGGCCTTGTTGAACCAGAGGCGATCATAATCATTCTGCACAGCCTTCAAGGTCTTGTGCGCTATCTGCGAGATCGCTTGAGCATCGCCATCCTTAGCCGGAGTCGGAACAACATCGCGAAGATTGTCGGCTGCTTCCGCAATCAATCGCCACAGCCGCTGCGTAAACCGGTGAGCGCCCTCTACCCCAGCCTCAGACCAGATGACGTCACGCTCGGGCGGCGAATCCGAAAGCACGAAGAAACGGGCGGTATCAGCGCCATAGGAGGCAATGATATCATCCGGATCGACCACGTTCTTTTTCGACTTCGACATCTTCTCGATCGATCCGATCGCTATTTCTTCACCGTTGGAAAGGTGGTAGGCGCGACGCTTTCCGTCCAGTTCCTCAATGCGAATGTCTGCCGGCGCGACCCACTCGCGGCTCATGCCTGTGCCGCGGCTATATGTTTCGTGCACAACCATGCCCTGGGTGAAGAGACCCTTGAAAGGCTCCTTAACATCCACATGGCCGGTCTCTCGCATTGCTCGCGTAAAGAAACGCGAATAGAGCAGATGCAGGATCGCGTGCTCGATACCGCCGATATACTGGTCGACCGGCAGCCAGCGATTGGCGGCATCAGGATCGGTCGGCTTGCCTTCCCAAGGCGCGGTAAAGCGCGTGAAGTACCAGCTCGAATCGACAAAGGTGTCCATCGTGTCGGTTTCACGCCGCGCGTCCTTGCCGCAGTGTGGGCAGGCAACATGCCGCCACGTCGGATGACGGTCGAGTGGATTGCCGGGCTGGTCGAAAGTTACATCCTCTGGCAGCTTTACCGGCAGGTCCCTTTTCGGAACCGGAACAACGCCGCAATCTTCGCAGTGGATCACCGGGATCGGGCAGCCCCAATAGCGCTGGCGTGAGATACCCCAGTCACGCAGACGGAAATTGACCTTGCGCTCGCCCTGCGGAGCGTTACCGAGTGTCATAGATGACAGACGATCAGCCACGAGTTCGAATGCTTCGCTTGTGCTCTTGCCGTCGAGGAATCGCGAATTGATCATGACGCCATCGCCGTCATAGGCCACATCGCCAACGCTAAAGGTCGCGACATCGCCATCTGCCGGCATGACGACCGGAACCACGGGCAAGCCATACTTCCGCGCGAAGTCCAGGTCACGCTGATCCCCGGAAGGGCAGCCGAAAATTGCGCCGGTCCCGTAGTCCATGAGAACGAAGTTCGCGACGTAGACAGGCAGTTCCCACGAAGGATCGAGCGGATGCTTGACGCGAATGCCAGTATCGATGCCCTTTTTCTCGGCCGTCTCAAGGGCAGCGAGTGAGGTGCCCGCACGGCGGCATTCTTCGCAAAACGCATCGATAGCCGGATTCTTCGCGGCAGCGTCCCTAGCCAGCGGATGGTCGGCTGCGATCGCCAGGAAAGAGGCGCCAAAAAGCGTGTCCGGGCGGGTCGTGTAGACCTCGATCTCGCTTTCTCCGGCCGGTGCCGTCCCCTCAACGATCTCCCAGCGCAGCATCATGCCCTCGGAGCGCCCGATCCAGTTCTTCTGCATCAGCCGGACCTTCTCCGGCCACTGATCAAGCGTCTCCAATGCCTCGAGCAGGTCCTGGCTGAAGTCGGTGATCTTGAAGAACCATTGTGTCAATTCGCGCTGCTCGACGAGTGCGCCCGAGCGCCAGCCGCGTCCGTCGATCACCTGCTCATTGGCGAGAACCGTGTTGTCGACCGGATCCCAATTCACCTTCGATTGCTTGCGATAAACGAGCCCCTTCTCGAGGAAATCCACGAAAAGGTGCTGCTGATGCTGGTAGTAGGCGACATCACAGGTCGCGAATTCACGGCTCCAGTCCAGCGATAGCCCCATCGCTTTCAACTGAGACTTCATCGACGCGATGTTCTGATAAGTCCAGGATGCGGGATGGACACCGCGTTCCATCGCTGCATTCTCGGCGGGCATGCCAAAAGCGTCCCAGCCCATCGGATGCAGCACGTTATAGCCGCGAGCGCGCTTGTAGCGGGCGACGACATCACCCATTGCGTAGTTTCGCACATGGCCCATGTGGATGCGGCCGGATGGATACGGAAACATTTCAAGGACATAGTACTTGTCGCGCGGATCGCTGTTGTCAGTCTCGAAGACCTTCGACTCGTTCCATTTCTGCTGCCAGCGAGGCTCGGCATCGCGCGGATTATAACGTTCGGTAGCCATGGTATTCGTATTTCCGAAAAATCAGGGGAAGTTGGTGGTGACCTTCACCATGAAACCACCGTAGCGTCAAGTTTTTACGGGTTCGGAAGGAGCCTGATCTCAGCCTGCCTGCCGCGATTTCTCACGCGCAGGGCCTTGGCAAGCACGGCCCAGGCGTCTAGTGCATTGCCATCTTTTCATAGGGTCATGTCGAGGCGAGTGATGGAACTTGAAGAGCGATTGAACGATGTCCGCTCACGCATCGCGGCAGCCGAACGGCTGGGCGGACGAACAGACGGTTCGGTTCAGCTTGTCGCCGTCTCAAAGACGTTCGATGCAGATGCGATACGTCCAGCACTGCAGGCTGGGCAGCGCATCTTCGGGGAAAACAGGGTTCAGGAAGGCCAAGGAAAATGGCCAGAGCTGAAATCGGAGACACCTGGGATCGAACTTCATCTCATTGGACCTCTACAGTCGAACAAGGCGGCAGAGGCAGTTGCATTGTTCGACGTGATCGAGACAGTCGATCGCGAGAAGATTGCCCGCGTGCTTGCTGACGAAATGAAGCGTCAGGCAAAGACCCCTCGCCTCTACGTCCAGGTAAATACGGGGCTTGAGCCGCAGAAGGCTGGGATCACGCCGAATGATACTGTGGCCTTTGTCGATTTCTGTCGCGACGAACTCGGCCTGACCATCGAAGGACTAATGTGTATCCCGCCGGCAGATGAAAATCCCGGTCCGCATTTCGCGTTGCTCGGAAAACTTGCCCAGGCCTCTGGGGTCGAGAAACTCTCGATGGGGATGTCGGGGGACTATGAAACGGCCATTGCCTTTGGCGCGACCAGCGTTCGCGTTGGCTCCGCGATTTTCGGCGTCCGCTGACACGCTGCTTTCGTCGGGCTTTCACTCCTCTGCTACCTCTCCTAGACTGCCAAAATGACTTGCAGTGTCCTGGGGAGGAGCAGATGCAGGGAGATTATCGGCAGTCCTATGCGAAGTGGGAGGGCGATCCGGAGGCCTTTTGGCGGGAGGCAGCGGCCGCGATCACCTGGTTCAAAGAGCCGGAGCTGACTTTCTCACGAGAGGGCGGCCCATATGGCCGTTGGTTTGCCGGGGGAGAAACCAATACCTGCTACAACTGTGTTGACCGCCACGTTCTGGCTGGTCGCGGTGGTGATACGGCGTTCATCTACGATAGCCCAATCAGCGGCGCGAAGGCTGCATTCAGCTATGGCGAAGTCCTTGCCGAAGTGAGCGCCATTGCCGTGACCCTGCGGCAACGGGGGATCGCAAAAGGCGACCGCGTCATCATCTACATGCCCATGGTGCCGCAGGCAGTCTTTTCAATGCTTGCCTGCGCGCGCATCGGGGCCGTCCATTCCGTTGTGTTTGGTGGTTTTGCCGCAAATGAACTCGCCGCCCGCATCGACGATTCGGAAGCGAAACTTATCATCACGGCAAGCTGCGGGCTCGAACCGGGGCGCGTGATTCCGTACAAGCCCCTGGTTGATCGTGCGATCGCCATCGCCAAAACAAAGCCGACCTCCTGTCTCGTCTTGCAGCGGCCGCAGCTTGTGGCTGACCTGATCGATGGTCGAGACGCGGATTTCGAAGCCGCTGTCGCAAAAAACCGTGGCGCAAACGTCGAATGCACGCCCGTCCGGGCAACGGATGAACTCTATATTCTCTACACATCCGGTACGACGGGCCAACCCAAGGGCGTCGTGCGCGATAATGGCGGCCATATGGTCGCCCTGAACTGGTCGATGGCCAACATCTTCGGCATCAAGCAGGGAGAAGTGTTTTGGGCCGCATCCGACATCGGATGGGTCGTCGGCCATTCCTACATCGTATACGCACCGCTGCTGGCTGGCGCCGCCAGCGTGATATTCGAAGGAAAGCCGGTTGGTGCGCCGGACGCCGGTGTCTTTTGGCGTATCGCTTCGGAACATGATGTCCGCGTTCTTTTCACCGCACCTACCGCCTTCCGGGCTATTCGCCGAGAAGACAGTGAAGGTGCTCACATCAAGGCGTATTCGATGCCGAACTTCCGTGGCCTGTTCCTGGCAGGTGAGCGGGCGGATCCGGAAACACTTAAGTGGGCTGAGCGCATGCTTGATGTTCCGGTCATCGATCACTGGTGGCAAACGGAAAGCGGATGGCCGATGGTGGCGAATCCGTTGGGTCTTGAGCTTCTTCCCGTCAAGCACGGCTCGCCATCCGTACCGATGCCTGGCTACGACATCCACGTCCTCGATGATGCCGGCCATCCGGTTGCGCCGGGTACCCTTGGGAATATTGTCGTGAAGCTTCCCCTGCCCCCTGGTTGCCTGCCCACACTATGGAATGCTGACGAGCGTTTTCGCTCGGCTTACCTGGCAGAGTTTCCCGGCTACTACAAAACAGCGGATGCCGGTTACATCGACGAAGACGGTTATCTCTTTATCATGGCGCGAACTGACGACATCATCAATTGTGCCGGTCACCGCCTATCAACCGGAGCAATGGAAGAGGTCTGCGCGACGCATCCGGATGTCGCTGAATGTGCGGTGGTCGGAATTGCCGACCAGTTGAAGGGGCAGGTCCCCTGCGGCTTCCTAGTCCTGAAGAAGAATGTTTCACGGGAAACATCGGTAATCGAGTCTGAGGTCGTGAATCTGATCCGCGATGCGATCGGCCCGGTCGCGGCCTTCAAGACCGCAATCATCGTCGAGCGCCTTCCAAAGACCCGCTCAGGCAAGATTCTTCGCGGCACGATGCAGAAGATTGCAGATGGCGTTCCATGGAAGATGCCTGCGACGATCGACGATCCTGATATTCTCGAGGAGATCGCGGCGGCTCTGCGCCAGCGTGGGTTTGGCTCGCTGCCTATGTAGATGCTGAAAACAGAAAGGCCCCGCTTGCGCAGGGCCTTATTCATCGGTTTCTCAAGACAATCAGTATTGATCGTCTTCGTCCTCGTCTTTCGGAGAAGACTTCAGGGACTTGAGCTTTGCGAAGACGGCATCGGCGTCGATTTCTTTTTCTTCCTCGCGCTCATGGCTCGTCAGCCGCTCGGTTTCATGTGCCGACTGCAAGGTTGCTCCAAGTTCGGCCGCGGTTGGCAGAGGACGACCCTTTGCCGCCTTTTCGACTTCCATGTCTAGGTCGATCTGGCTGCAAAGGCCAAGCGTGACCGGATCCATCGGCGTCAGATTTGCGGAGTTCCAGTGTGTACGCTCGCGGATCTGCTCGATCGTCGATTTCGTCGTGCCGACGAGGCGAGAAATCTGGGCGTCCTTCAGTTCCGGATGGTTGCGCACCAGCCAAAGAATAGCATTCGGGCGATCCTGGCGCTTGGAAACCGGTGTATAGCGCGGTCCACGGCGTTTGGATTCAGGCACGCGAACCTTGGGCTCGGAAAGCTTCAGCTTGTGTGCCGGGTTCTTTTCGGCACGGGCGATTTCGTCGCGGGAAAGCTGGCCGGTTGAGATCGGATCGAGCCCCTTGATGCCCTGCGCGGCTTCGCCATCGGCAATCGCCTTCACTTCGAGAGGATGCAGCTTGCAGAACTGTGCGATCTGGTCGAATGACAGGGCTGTGTTGTCGACGAGCCAGATGGCGGTCGCCTTCGGCATGAGCAATT
Organism: Rhizobium cauense; assembly: GCF_019511525.1. Classification (GTDB taxonomy): domain Bacteria; phylum Pseudomonadota; class Alphaproteobacteria; order Rhizobiales; family Rhizobiaceae; genus Rhizobium; species Rhizobium cauense. Next base: position 58,027 of record NZ_JAEUAT010000005.1, read on the forward strand.
GTTGAGCCATGGATATAGTCCTTCTGTCGTCCGCGCCGGTGTCGCGGTCCGTGGATTGTCACCACTATGTCCGGGAAATATGGCGCTATATAACCGTAGTGACACAGAATTGCAATTGATCACGAATGAAATGACCTTTGTCTAATTGCCGGTCAAATGCGACCTGCTATGAATGCCTAAAGCCAGGCCGGGCTGCTTCATTTTGTCCGGTGTCCGTGTGAGGAGGAGTTCCATGTCGGAAAAGATCTACCCGGTGCAAAAGCCGGTGAAGAACCATGCGCTTATCGATAAGGCCAAGTACGAAAAATGGTACGAGGAAAGCATCGAGAACCCCGATAAGTTTTGGGGCAAGCATGGCAAGCGGATCGACTGGTTCAAGCCCTACACCAAGGTCAAGAACACGTCTTTCACAGGCAAGGTCTCGATCAAGTGGTTTGAGGACGGGCAGACCAACGTTTCGTACAACTGTATCGACCGGCACCTGAAGACCAACGGCAATCAGGTGGCCATCATCTTTGAAGGCGACAATCCTTACGTCGACAAGAAGATTACCTACAACGAGCTCTATGAGCATGTTTGCCGTATGGCGAACGTCATGAAAAAGCATGGCGTCAAGAAAGGTGATCGCGTCACCATCTACATGCCGATGATCCCGGAAGCAGCCTATGCGATGCTCGCCTGCGCTCGCATCGGAGCCGTGCATTCGGTCGTATTCGGCGGCTTCTCGCCGGAAGCGCTGGCCGGCCGCATCGTCGACTGCGAATCGACTTTCGTGATCACCTGCGACGAGGGCGTCCGCGGCGGCAAGCCGGTGCCGTTGAAGGATAATACCGATACAGCAATTCATATTGCCGCTCGCCAGCATGTTATTGTCGACAAGGTTCTGGTGGTCCGGCGTACGGGCGGCAAGACCGGTTGGGCGCCAGGTCGCGACCTCTGGTATCACCAGGAGATCGCGACGGTTAAGCCTGAGTGCCCGCCGGTGAAGATGAAGGCGGAGGATCCGCTGTTTATCCTCTACACTTCAGGCTCCACGGGAAAGCCGAAGGGTGTGCTGCATACAACGGGCGGCTATCTTGTCTATGCAGCGATGACCCACGAATATGTGTTCGACTACCACCCGGGTGATATCTACTGGTGCACCGCCGACGTGGGCTGGGTGACCGGCCATTCCTACATTGTCTACGGTCCGCTTGCGAATTGCGCGACGACACTGATGTTCGAAGGCGTGCCGAATTTTCCGGATCAGGGCCGATTCTGGGAAGTCATCGACAAGCATAAGGTCAATATCTTCTACACAGCGCCGACGGCGATCCGCTCGCTGATGGGCGCCGGCGATCACTTCGTCACGCGCTCGGCGCGTTCGAGCTTGCGCTTGCTCGGAACGGTCGGCGAGCCGATCAATCCCGAAGCTTGGGAGTGGTATTACAATGTCGTTGGCGACAAGCGCTGCCCGGTGATCGATACATGGTGGCAGACGGAAACCGGCGGCCACATGATCACGCCGCTTCCCGGTGCGACAGACCTGAAACCGGGTTCGGCGACGAAGCCGTTCTTCGGCGTCAAGCCGCAGCTTGTCGACAACGAAGGCAAGGTCCTGGAGGGAGCTGCCGACGGAAACCTCTGCATCACAGATAGCTGGCCTGGACAGATGCGTACCGTCTACGGCGACCACGAGCGCTTTATCCAGACCTACTTCTCGACGTATAAAGGCAAATATTTCACCGGTGACGGCTGCCGACGGGATGAGGATGGCTATTACTGGATCACAGGTCGCGTCGATGACGTGCTGAACGTCTCGGGCCATCGCCTCGGCACCGCCGAGGTCGAGTCCGCGCTCGTTTCGCACAATCTTGTGTCGGAGGCCGCGGTCGTCGGTTACCCGCATCCGATCAAGGGGCAAGGCATTTATTGCTACGTGACGCTGATGGCCGGCAATGAGGGCTCGGACGAATTACGGCAGCAACTGATCAAGCATGTTCGCGGTGAGATCGGCCCGATCGCCGCGCCTGACAAGATACAGTTCGCACCGGGTCTTCCGAAGACCCGTTCGGGCAAGATCATGCGCCGCATCCTGCGCAAGATTGCCGAGGACGATTTCGGCTCTCTGGGCGATACCTCGACGCTTGCCGATCCGGCGGTTGTCGATGACCTGATCGCAAACCGCCAGAACAAGGCGATTGCCTAATGAAAAAAGCCGCCCTGAGTGATCGGGGCGGCTTCGTTTTTTAGGGACAGGCTTCCCGCGGTTTTCGGCCGCCATCGTATGCCCGGACCATTCCTTCATCCAAAAGGTTCTGAGCCGGATCCCGGCCGTCCGAAAGTGTGACATTTGCCAGGATACGGCCGAAATACTTGTCGCCCTCGATGTGGGTAAGCCGGATTTCAGGTGATCCTGAGGTCAGTCCTTCCAGCGCATGGCGAGCATCAATCCCCGCGCGCCTTACTTCAGCACAGCTGGAGTGCATTTCGGGGGCGTCGATACCGCGAATCCGAACGTAGACTTCCATTGTCTGCTGCGGCCACGGACGCGCTTCAACCAGCAGCGTGTCTCCGTCGATCACTCGTAGGATTTCAGCTGCTACCGGCCCTTCTATTTCGTCGCGTGCCACGGATGCGACAGGAGACACCATAAGGGTCAGAGCAATAAGTGAAGCAATTTTCCTCATAAAAGGAATAAATTCCGATCAACAGGGAAGGTCAATAGGAATATTTACTTAGAAATCGATCGCCCTGCCATTTATTTCCCAGTCTCCGAAACGGGAGGGATCGGCACCGCCGCGACCACCGATCTCTGCCGGCATTTCCACCGGCTTCTCATTTCGACGACGCGCTTCCGCCTCGGCAAGCGCGCGCTTGGCAGCTGGCGAAAGCAACTTGCGAGGCGTCTCGGCCGTCACGGTTTCGTTGTTGTCGTTATCTGCTGCCTGCATCACGCGATTCCGCCTGAAAAATATTGAAAATGGCTGGTGAATGACCAAATCATAGTGCGCCGGCGCCGCAATTGAAACCCTCTAGCCTTGTGCGGTCCGCTTAGGGGTATTTGGAGACAGCAATGAACCTCATCCGTACAGCCATGTTGCTTGCCTTCATGACCGCGTTGTTCATGGCCGTCGGCTTTCTGATTGGCGGACGCGGCGGGATGATGATTGCGTTCCTGATAGCCGCCGGCATGAACTTCTTTTCCTATTGGAATTCCGACCGAATGGTCCTGTCGGCCTATCGTGCCCAGGAAATCGACGAGCGGAATGCGCCGGAGTTCTTCTCAATCATAAGAGACTTGGCGCGCAATGCCGGCCTGCCCATGCCGAAGGTTTATTTGTATGACAGCCCGCAGCCAAATGCTTTTGCAACCGGCCGCAATCCCGAGAATGCCGCTGTCGCTGCCTCCACCGGCCTGCTGAGCGCATTGTCGCCGGAAGAAGTCGCCGGTGTCATGGCGCATGAGCTTGCGCACGTGCAAAACCGTGACACCTTGACGATGACGATTACGGCGACGCTCGCTGGCGCGATCTCGATGCTTGGCAACTTTGCATTCTTCTTCAGCGGCAACCGCGAGAACAACAACAATCCACTCGGTTTTATCGGCGTATTGCTGGCGATGATCGTTGCACCGCTTGCCGCCATGATGGTTCAGATGGCCATCAGCCGGACGCGCGAATATTCGGCCGATCGCCGAGGGGCAGAGATCTGCGGCAATCCCCTATGGCTTGCTTCGGCTCTCGGAAAGATTGCGCGGAGTGCCTCGCACGTGCCGAACTATGATGCCGAGCGCAATCCTGCCACCGCGCACATGTTTATCATCAATCCGCTGACCGGTGCGGGCATGGACAATCTGTTTTCCACACATCCGAATACGGAAAACCGGATCGCCGCGCTGGAGGAAATGGCACGGAGCGGCATGAATGTCTCGACGCCGCAGGCTCGCGCTGATAATCCGACGCGCAAATCGCGCTCGGTTCCGGATACGGGCCTTGGTCGCGGTGGTTCACAACCGCCGAAAGGTCCGTGGTCTTGAATTCAGACGGCAAGAAGAAGCCATTTCGTAAGCAGCCTTCCAACGCACGGCCTGTCCCGGGTCCGGCAAAACCTGGATTGCAGGTTCGTGCCGCTGCCGCCAAGATCCTGGCTGCAGTTGTGGACCGCAAGCTCCCGCTTGATGGCGCGTTGGACAATGAGCATGGCAATCCTGCCTACAAAGCGCTCAACGAGAGTGATCGAGCGCTCGTGCGGGCCATTCTCAATGCGACGCTGCGCCATTTGCCGCGTATCGACGCCGCGATCTCTCAGCTGCTCGAATCTCCGCTGCCAGAAGGCGCGCGGGCACTCCATCACGTCCTCGCAATTGGTGCTGCCCAGATCCTGTACCTTGATGTACCTGATCACGCGGCGGTTGATCTTGCTGTAGAACAGGCAAGCCATGATCCGCGCAGTCGTCGTTTCGCCAAACTGGTGAACGCGATCCTGCGTCGCCTTGGCCGGGAGAAGGAAGAGATTCTCGCTCATGTCAGCGCGATTCCCGTCATGCCGGAATGGTTCCTCCAAAGGCTCGAGCGGGCCTATGGCAGGGAAAGAGCACATTCGATTTCTGAATCACAGCTGGAACCTGCCGCGATTGATCTCACCGTCAAAGCCGATGCAGAAGGCTGGGCCAAACGGCTGAATGGCTTCGCGTTGCCGACAGGTGGTGTGCGGCTGGCGGCCTTCGAAGGCGGTATTCCCTCACTCGAAGGATTTTCAGACGGGGCATGGTGGGTGCAGGACGCGGCCGCCAGCATTCCCGCCCAGCTTTTTGGCGATCTTGCAGGTAAGCGCGTCGCCGACCTGTGCGCGGCGCCTGGCGGGAAGACGGCTCAGCTGGTTCTCGCCGGTGGCGACGTCACGGCGGTCGAGCAATCCGAAAATCGTATCAAGCGGTTGCGATCGAATCTCGAGCGCTTGGGTTTGCGCGCCAAGACGATTTCATCCGATCTGACGAAGTACCAGCCAGAGGAACTATTCGACGCTATACTGCTGGACGCGCCCTGTTCGTCCACAGGAACGACGCGCAGGCATCCGGATGTTCTCTGGACCAAGGGGCCGGAGGATATAGTGAAGCTTGCAGCTCTTCAGGAGCGTCTTCTGAGGCATGCTGTTGCCTTCCTGAAGCCGGGTGGTACCATTGTTTTCTCCAACTGCTCGCTGGATCCGATCGAAGGCGAAGATGTAGTAGCCCGCGTTCTTGCGGATACACCGAGCATGGAGCGTGTTGCGATCGATGCCAAGCGCTGGCCTGGGCTGGAAGCCGCGATCAGCCCGCTCGGCGAATTCCGAACGACCCCTGACATGCTGGAGGCTCCGTCCGGATTTGCTGGTGGCCTCGATGGCTTCTATGCCGTCGTCATGCGCCGTGTTGCCTGATCGAAGGGCAACTGGCATAGTTGAGCACTTGTCACAATTTGATACGTAAGTGTCACTGATTCCCGGCTTATTCACCTTTTCTTAACGACGCGGGTCAATAGACGATAGATATGTGGTCCGGGCGGTTCTCGACTCTTTACATGGGGGAGGCTTGGCGGCGCGCGATGTGCCGCGGAGCAATCCTGCGGCTGCGCCTGTTTCGGCACACGGTCAAGGCGCCGGAACGCCTGACCGTTGCGCCTACGGACCTGCGAGCCGTCGATCCACATGTGGCCGAGGAAATCCTGAATGGCCGTTTCCCGCTTGCCGGACGTCTTCTTGAAACGGGCGGAAAGTCGCCCTTCAATTTCAGCCTCCCCTCACGATCCTTCGCCGTGCGGCTTCACAGTTTCGGCTGGCTCCGGCACATGCGGACCAGGAAAAGCGATCTCCACTCAAGTGTCGCTCGTTCCATCGTCAACAACTGGCTGTCTCTGCACGGAGGGCGTATCGAAGGCATCGCCTGGGAGATCGATGTCACGGCACAGCGTGTGATTGCGTGGCTCTCTCATTCTCCCGTTGTACTTCACAATGCGGATCACGGTTTCTATCGCCGTTTTCTGCGGTCGCTCGCGTTTCAGGTCCGCTTTCTGCGCGCAATGGCAAAGCATGCCCCACCGGGAGAGGTTCGTTTTCGTCTGCGTATTGCCCTTGCAATGGCTTCGATTGCAATGCCAACGCGTGCGGGCGTGCTGCGGCGCGCCGCCGAGGCTCTGGATCAAGAGTTCGATAGCCAGATTTTGCCCGATGGCGGCCATATATCGCGCAATCCGCGAGTCGGCTTGGAGCTGCTGCTCGATCTTCTTCCGTTGCGGCAGACCTATGTCAATCTTGGCCATGACCTGCCACAGAAACTGATCTCGGGCATTGACCGCATTTATCCAGCCCTGCGCTTCTTCAGACATCAGGACGGTGATCTGGCTCTTTTTAATGGTGCGACATCGACCCTTGCGACGGAGCTGATGTCGCTTCTGCGCTACGACGAGTCTGCGGGAGACCCCTTCAAGGCCATGCCTCATTCCCGCTATCAGCGGTTGGCCGCGGGGAGGACGGTGGTTATCGCCGACACAGGATTGCCCCCCGCTGGCGGCCTGTCGCGCACCGCTCACGCCGGTTGCCTGTCGTTCGAGATGTCATCCGGGCGCCATCGCTTTCTCGTGAACGCAGGATCGCCGAAATTTGCCGGCCGGCGCTATGTCCAGATTGCGCGTACGACGGCGGCCCACACCACGGTTACCGTCGACGATACCTCCTCGAGCCGGTTTGCGCCGTCGGATTTCGTCTCGAATGTGATTACCGATGGCGTGAAGACCGTGAGCGTCGATCGTGTGCTCGCCGATGATGGGCGAGACGTGATCAAAGCAAGCCACGACGGCTATCTGGAAGCTTACGGGGTGCTGCATGAACGCGAACTGACCTTGAACGCGACCGGACTGATCATCACGGGTTGCGACCGGCTTACTACGCCGGAAGGAAAAATCGAGGGTTCTGTGCGAGCTATCGCGCGATTTCATGTGCACCCTTCGATAAACCTTAAGCAAATCGACAAAGAGTCCGTGATGTTGACGGCGCCCGACGGAGAGACCTGGCTGTTCTCCTCGCCCGGCAGCGAACTACTGGTTGCCGAGGACGTGTTCTTCGCGGACGCCTCGGGCATCTGCGGGTCAGATCAGATCGAGATCGCCTTCTCCTACCCTGATCGGCCGGAAATACGCTGGTTTTTATCGCGCAAGAGCTAGCGAGTGTTTCCGCGGGCGTAAAGCTGTGCTAACGCGGCGCCATCATCCTCTTATCCCTCGCCGGATATCTCCTGAAGACCAAACGGAGAAGCCTCATGGCCGTTGTTTCCAAGAAAATTCCCGCACCCGACAAAGTAGCAGTCAAGACCGCCCTGCTTTCGGTGTCTGACAAGACCGGTATCGTTGAGCTCGCGCGTGCGCTTGCTGACAAGGGCGTTCGCCTCTTGTCGACAGGGGGCACTCACAAGGCAATTGCAGCGGCTGGCCTTGCTGTAACCGATGTTTCCGACGTCACGGGTTTTCCGGAAATCATGGATGGTCGAGTGAAGACCCTGCATCCGAAGGTGCACGGCGGCCTGCTTGCCATCCGGGACGACGCGGAACACCAGGCGGCAATGAAGGCGCATGGCATCGAGGGCATCGACCTTGTGGTTATCAACCTCTATCCGTTCGAAGACGTCCGAGCAGCCGGCGGCGACTACCCGACGACCGTCGAGAACATCGATATCGGCGGTCCGGCAATGATCCGCGCATCGGCCAAGAACCATGCCTATGTGACAATCCTGACCGATCCTGAGGACTATCCCGCCCTGCTCGAGCAGCTCGCAGCGGATGCCGGCCAAACTGCTTATGCCTTCCGCCAGCGGATGGCAGCCAAGGCGTTTGCTCGTACGGCAGCTTACGATGCCATGATCTCCAATTGGTTTGCTGAGGCGCTTTCGATCGACACCCCGCGTCATCGCGTCATTGGCGGTGTGCTCAAGGAAGAGATGCGCTATGGCGAGAATCCGCACCAGAAAGCTGCATTCTATGTGACGGGCGAGCGCAGGCCCGGCGTTGCCACCGCGTCACTGCTTCAGGGCAAGCAGCTCTCCTACAACAACATCAATGACACCGATGCAGCCTATGAGCTTGTCGCCGAGTTCCTGCCGGAGAAGTCCGCAGCCTGCGCGATTATCAAGCACGCAAACCCCTGCGGCGTAGCAACCGGCGCCAACCTGCTCGAAGCTTACAAGCGCGCGCTTGCCTGCGATTCCGTTTCCGCCTTCGGCGGCATCATCGCGCTCAACCAGACGCTCGATGCGGAAACGGCGGAAGAGATCATCAAGCTCTTTACCGAAGTCATTATCGCGCCCGACGTTACCGATGAGGCGAAAGCCATCGTCGCGCGCAAGGCAAACCTCCGGCTGCTGACAGCGGGCGGTCTACCGGACCCGAGATCTGCTGGTCTGACGGCGAAAACCGTTTCCGGCGGGTTGCTCGTCCAGAGCCGGGACAACGGCATGGTCGAGGATCTTGAGCTGAAGGCGGTGACCAAGCGCGCGCCGACCCAGCAGGAACTCGAAGACATGAAGTTTGCATTCAAGGTTGCCAAGCACGTCAAGTCCAACGCTGTGGTCTATGCCAAGGATGGACAGACCGCCGGCATCGGTGCAGGTCAAATGAGCCGCGTGGATTCCGCACGTATCGCAGGCCTGAAGGCTGAGGAAGCGGCGAGAGCTCTTGGTCTTGTTGAGCCGCTGACGCGTGGATCTGCCGTTGCCTCAGAGGCGTTTCTACCCTTTGCCGATGGCTTGCTGTCGATGATCGCTGCAGGTGCTACGGCGGTTATCCAGCCCGGGGGATCGATGCGCGACCAGGAAGTGATCGACGCTGCCAACGAACACAATGTCGCGATGGTCTTCACCGGTATGCGCCACTTCCGGCACTGAAGCTCCGCCTGTTACGCCCTGTCCGCTGGATAGGGCGTACGGATAAGCAGGATCAGCCCTCCTGCCAGGAATAGTACCAAGGTCGCCATTCCAAGTCGCGACGAGCCGGTCATATAGGTGATGGCTGAGAAGAACAGCGTTGCCAGGAAGCTGGTAGCGCGGCCGGAAAGCGCGTAGATACCGAAATAGCGGCCCGCTTCGTTCAGGCTCACGCTGCGTGCGAGGTAGGAGCGCGATGAGGCCTGCACCGGCCCAAAAGCGAGACCGATCAGCAAACCATACAAAATGTAAGCCTTTTCAGCTGCTGTGCCAAAGAGGCCGCCGGAATCGGCGGTTGGCAACTCAAGCCAGCGAAAGAGCGTATATCCAGGTCCCGTCGATACAATCCCGATGGTTGCGAGCATCAGCATGACCAGGCTGATGACGATCGTCGATTTGGAGCCGATACGCCGATCGACGCGGCCGGCAATGATGCAGCCGAAAATCGCAACGACGTTGAGTATGATCCCGTAGATCCCGATCTCGATCGTCGCCCATCCAAACATGCCAGCGGCAAAGGCACCGCCCAGGATCAACAGTCCGTTGACGCCATCCTGATAGATCATCCGCGCGATCAGGAAACGGACAATCCCACGGCGTTGCTTGAGTTCGCCAAGCGTGCTTTTCAGCTCGGCAAGGCCGGTGCGGACGGCGGCTCTGAAGGGCAGGCCCTTGCTGATGTCAGGCGTGAAAAAGAACATCGGAAGGATGAAGATCAGATACCATAGGGCCGAGATCGGTCCCGTGATGCGCGCATCCTCACCCTGGTGCGGATCGAGACCGAACAACGGCTCTAGACCGAGAATTGTCTTGCCGGATTCGAGATTCCCCGCAAGCAGAACGACGACTGCGATCAGCACGATCATCCCGCCGAGATAGCCGAGGCCCCAGGCCGTATTGGATAGCTTTCCGACCTCGTCCTTGCTGACGAGGCGGGGCATCATGGAATCGTTGAAGACAATGGAAAATTCCGCCGCGATCGAAGCCAGGATCATGAAGATCATGGGATAGATCACAGGCGAGCCGGGGGCTGCAAACCAGAGCCCGAAGAGGCTTGTGATCTTGATGACGGCAAAGAATGCAATCCAAGGTTTTCGAGCGCCGGACTGGTCGGCGATTGAACCTAGCACAGGCGACAGTATGGCAATGATCACCGAGGAGATCGTCGCCATGTTGCTCCATGTCGTCTGCGCCGAGACCGGGTCGGCCGTCAGGCGCGACACAAAGTAGGGGCCGAAGATGAAGGTCGTTACGACTGTGAAGAACGGTTGGGCCGCCCAGTCGAAGAGCATCCAGCCCCAGATGCCCTTCTCCGATGCCCTAGCCGGCTGCGTTCCCGTCCAGTCGATTCGATTCACAATCCGCTCCCGATTCCGAGCGGAACTGTCTCACCTCGCCCCTTCGCGCGCAAGATCGCTCAAGAGACCTGCGGCCACTGTGATTCGGGCAAGGTTCGGGTCGCCGCTATCACTCAACCCAGATAACTCTTCAGCTATCCGATTGATCCTGATGCGATCGCCCGCATGCCAAGCCTGGACCGGAAGCTTGTCTTTGCCGTGGTTGGCGAGTGCCGAGATGACAATATCACGCCTCGCACTGGCGATCTGGTCGATGCTTCGTGCGAGCGCCAGATTTTCATAGTGGTCGGCCGTGATGATGCGCGATCCCGCGGCAAGCAGCCGTCCGATCCGGAATGTCTTTGAGACGGCAAAGTAGCTCTCCGCGGCACGAGCCAACGGTTCGCTTGTGCGTTCGGCGATCTGCATGATCTCGGGCGCCAGCGCGAAGCCGAGCAGCCCGGAGATCTCGGCAGCCAGCTTATCTGGCACGCCAGCCTCACGATACTCCTGCTGACGCGCCTCGAGTTCCGGTACCGTCTGACTGGCGAAAATTGGCCTGAGCTTCTTCAGCGCCGCCTGGAGCCCTTCGATGGTGGTCGCCATATCGCCCTTGGCCATCTGCGTCTTTAGAAGAAGGCGTGTCAGCACCGTGAAAGTGTGGCTGATTTCTTCGTAGATGCGGTTCTGCATCTGGCCGCCAATCTTGCCGTCCAGCGCATCGGTTTCCGCCCAAAGCCGTCCTAGATCGAAACCATCACGCGCAATGATTGCCGCACGCACGACCTCCGGCGCCGACGCTGCGGTTGCGTCCATCATGCTGACAGCGAAGCCAGGGCCACCTCTGTTAATGGCCTCGTTGGCGAGCACGGTCGCAATGATCTCGCGCTTCAGACGATGGGCGTCAATGTCGGACGCGTTGGTCTTGCGCATCTTTGCAGGGAAGTAATTTGAAAGCGTTGCCGCGAAATAAGGGTCGTCAGGCAGTTCGCTGGCTGCCAAGGCATCGAACAGTACGATCTTGGCGTAGGAAAGCAACACGCCGATCTCGGGTCGCGTCAGTGGCTTGCCGGCCACATAGCGCTCAGCAAGGACTGTGTCGTCAGGGAGCGTCTCGACCTTTCGGTTCAATTGCTTGGCACCTTCAAGCACCGTCATGAGCCGGGCAAGTTCCAAGCCGTTAGCCGTTCCCTTGCGCGCCGTCAGTGAAATCGCCAGAGATTGCAAATAGTTGTTTCTGAGCACTAGCTTTGCGACTTCATCCGTCATCGATGCCAGAAGCTGGTTGCGTTTTGCCCGCGTAAGGCGCGCATCGTGCATCGCAGCCGCAAGCGCGATCTTGATGTTCACCTCGACGTCCGACGTGTTGACGCCGGCCGAGTTGTCGATCGCATCCGAGTTGCAGCGTCCGCCTTTCAGGCAGTACGCGATACGGCCCTTCTGCGTGACACCGAGATTTGCGCCTTCGCCGATCACCTTGGCGCGCACATCCTCGGCTGCAACGCGGATGGGATCATTGGCGCGATCGCCGACTTCGGCATCCGTCTCGAACGGCGCCTTGACGTAGGTGCCTATCCCGCCGAACCAAAGTAGATCAACCTGGCTCTTCAGAATGGCTGTCATGATCTCAAACGGCGTTGCCGCCGACTTGTCTATCCCAATCGCGGCCACCGCCTCCGGCGTCAGCGTAACGGACTTTGCCGATCGCGAAATGATCATGGCGCCCTTCGAGAGCACGGTCTTGTCGAAATCCTGCCAGCTCGACCGCGCCAGGTTGAAGAGACGCTGCCGTTCGGCGAGTGTCTTTGCCATATCTGGATCAGGATCGATGAAGATGTCGCGATGGTCGAAGGCGGCGACCAAACGGATTTTGGGCGACAGCAGCATGCCGTTGCCGAATACATCGCCGGACATGTCACCGACACCTGCAACGGTGAACGGCGTGGTCTGGATATCGATGTCCATTTCGCGGAAGTGGCGCTTGACCGTTTCCCAGGCGCCGCGAGCGGTGATGCCCATCTTCTTGTGGTCGTAGCCGGCTGAGCCGCCTGAAGCGAAGGCATCGTCCAGCCAGAAACCTGCCTCCTGAGCGAGCGCATTCGCGGTGTCCGAGAACGTGGCGGTTCCCTTGTCCGCGGCGACGACGAAATAGGGGTCGTCGCCGTCAATCCTGACCGTGTCCTTGGGCGGCACGATATCGGCGCCGCTGATGTTATCGGTGATGGACAGCAGCGTGCGGATATAGGTTTTGTAAGCCTCGCGCCCCGCGTTGAAGATCTCGTCGCGGCTGCCGCCGACTGGAAGTTTCTTTGGATAGAAGCCGCCCTTCGCGCCAACCGGCACGATCACGGCGTTCTTGACCTGTTGCGCTTTCACAAGCCCGAGGACTTCGGTGCGATAATCCTCAGCACGGTCGGACCAACGTAGGCCACCACGCGCCACCTTGCCGAAACGTAGGTGAACGCCTTCCACCTCGACGCCATAGACGAACATCTCGCGGAATGGCCGCGGTTCGGGCAGGCCGTCGACGAGATGCGGGTCGAGTTTGAAGGCCAGCATCGCTTTCGGCGATCCGTCCTGATTGCGCTGGAAATAGTTGGTTCGCAGTGTCGCGTCCACGACGTTGACGTAGCGGCGCAGGATTCGATCATCGTCAAGGCTCGGCACATCAGAGAGAGCCGCCTCGATCCTTTGATGATGCTCGGCGGCCTTCTTGATCCGCACCTTCTCGGAGATTTTCGGATCAAGCGCGTCGTAGAACAGCCGGAAGATCATCGCTGCGATGACCGGATACTTGTCCAACGTCGTAGCGATATAGTCCAGAGAGTACGGAATGCCGGCCTGGCGCAGGTAGCGGGCATAGGCGCGAAGCACGCTGGTTTCGCGTGCAGTCAGTCCCGCCGAAACGATCAGGCGGTTGAAGTTGTCATTATCGATGACGCCGCTGAATGCTGCGAGGAACGCCTCCTCCAACATTGGTCCATGACGGTGGAGATCGATTTGGACGCCTCCCCGCGGCTCAAGGTCCATATCGTGCAACACGACCAGCGTTTCCGTGCCGCCGTGGAGGGTTACGTCGATATCGAACGTTCCCTCACTGATGACGTTGAAGCCGAGGTTTTCCAGCAGCGGCACGCGGCGAGACAAGGCAAGCTGCCCGCCGGCGTGGAAAATCTTCAGGCAGAGCAGCTCAACGCCGTCCTTCTCTCGCGTATAGAACGCGATGCGGATCGGCTCACCGGCTGCGCAAGCGGCGATATCCTCAAGATCGTAGAAGGTTTCCTCAGGCGGGAAGAGATCCTGGAAAGCGTGGCTTACCTGCAAACGAGGAGCCTTGGGACCGGCGAGAGCTTCGAACCGATCATCCCAGCGCGCCGTGATGGCTCGAATTGCCTCCTCGAGTTTTGCCTGGGGCACGCGTGGAGTTTTACCGCCGGAACGGCCAATAATGAAATGGACGCGCGCCACGCCGCCCTCCGGGAAAGCCGGGTAATAGGCAGACACGCGACCGTCATAGACGGTCTTCAGATAGGTTCCGATCTTTTCGCGCACGATCGAGTCGTATTCCTCGCGCGGCACGTAGACGATCACCGAAACGAAGCGATCAAAATGGTCGATGCGCGGCAACGCCCGGACACGCGGCCGATCGGCAAGATCGTTGATCTGCTCCGCGAAGCTCGCCAGGAGCGTGGTGTCGATTTGGAAAAGGTCGTCGCGAGGATAGGATTCGAGTGTGTTATCCAGCATACGCCCTGAGTGACTCATCGGGTCGAAGCCGAAATGTTCCTTCACTCGCTCGATCTTGGAGCGAAGCAACGGAATATCGCTGGCGAGGGATGTATAGGCCGTCGAAGTGAAGAGGCCCACTATGCGAAGTTCGCCGGTCACGTTGCCCTTGGCGTCAAAGCGCTTGACACCAATGTAGTCCATGTAGGCGCGCCGATGCACAATCGACTTCACGTTCGCTTTCGTGACGATCAGGAAATCAGGGCCATCGAGAAATGCGAGGATTTCAGGCGTTGTCGTGACGGCGTCCTTGCCTGTGCGAAGAACAAGCACATCGGGGTTTGAAAGGATACCGAGACCTGCACCCTTGTCACGCTCCACCTTTGCGCTCGCACCTTTGCCCGAGTAGACGTATTCGCGCATCCCGAGGAAGGTGAAATTTGCATCGCGCAGCCATGTCAGGAAGGCGAGTGCTTCATCCCGTTCTGCCTTTCTGCGGCTGGCATTGTAGGCGGAAAGCTCGTCGATGACAGTGCCGAGCTTATCCAGCATAGGCCGCCAGTCTGAAACCGTTACCCGCACCTGTTCAACAACGGTTTTTACGCGCTTGATGAGGTCGGCGGCCTGCGCCGTTGTGAGGGGGGCGAGGTGCAGCTGAATGTGGCTGACGCGATTTGCTGGCTCGCTCGGAATATCGGCTGAGTAAAGTTCGGGCGATTTGCCGGCTTCCATCACGAGGATCGGATGCACGGCCATGTAGAGATCGCGATAGCTGCTGGTGACCTCGCCCATCACCGATTCATAGAGGAATGGCATGTTGTGATCGGTCACGGAAAGAACGGACACAGCAACGCCATCGGGCTCCACGTCAGCTATGGTTTCGATCGTGATTCGCGCCGAATTACTCGCCCAGGCTGCCAATTCTTTCGCGGAATGCACGGAGGAAAGCGCCAGCATTTCAGGTGTATAGCGTTCCAGGTCGTCGCTGCTGGCGCGTCCGAACAAAAATTCGGGATTGAGGTAGGTCTCGCCGGTCGCGGCTGCGATTTTGCTCGCGCTTTCGAGCTGTTTTTCTCGCTTAGGATTGTTTCGGCCAGCCATCGCAGATACTCCCTCATCTCCTCGATTTGGCGCAAGTTAGCAGAAGATCTGACGAAAAAATCTCTAAAAGAGGGCGTCTTGAGGCAGCTTTCATGCGTTTTTATGCACCGGAACGCAAATTTCAGAAAATCTTGGTCTTGCGGTGGTATCGGAGTTTTCTCGGAGCCGATATTTCCACCTCCGCATGAAGGACAGTTGACAGAGAAGTCGCAAAAAGGGGATCAACGTTCATCAAAGCAGGGTCGAGTATGCCATGTCGGAAAATGCGTCAGGAACCGTCATTGTTATCTCCAGCCACGTCGTTCGGGGTTCCGTCGGAAATCGGGCTGCCGTCTTCGCGCTGGAGACGCTTGGCCACCAGGTGTGGGCGCTCCCCACGATCGTGCTGCCCTGGCACCCCGGTCATGGTCGCTCCACGCGCCTAACCTTTTCCGCAACGGATTTTGACGCGGCCATCGATGATCTCATTCGCGCGCCGTGGATCGGCGAGGTGAAGGCCGTCCTCTCCGGCTATTTTGGCAATGCTGAGCAGGCGCGCTCCGTTGCCCGGCTCGTGACGGCTCTGCGGGAGCGACAGCCTGAACTGCTCTATGTCTGCGATCCGGTTATGGGCGATCTCGGCGGCCTCTATGTGCCACAGGCCACCGCCGAGGCGATCAGGGATCATCTGATACCCCTCGCCTCGCTTGCGACACCCAACCGATATGAACTCGCCTGGTTAGTGGGCGCTCAGCTCGAGGACAACACTGCGATCATGGACGCGGCGTTGTCGCTTGGGCCGTCTCGGATGCTGGTGACTTCCGCCGTACCCATGATGGCTGGGGGCACTGGGAATCTGTATCTCTCCGGGCGGCATGCGCTTCTCGCGGAGCATCGACTTATCGACAAGCCACCGAATGGTCTCGGAGACCTTCTGGCGGCCCTGTTTCTATCGCGGCTCCTCTCCGGCATGGCGGATGAAAAGGCGCTCCAGCTCGCAACGGCAAGCGTCTATGAGGTTCTCGCCCGTGCGGTGAAAAGGGGCAGTGACGAGCTGACACTGGCAAGCGATGCTTCGAGCTTGTCGACGCCAATGGCAATGGTGCAGATGCGGCACCTTTTGCATCCGGCACAGAGGCGGAAGGGCTAAGGCTCGCACCGTTGTGCCGCCATTTTGCAGTGCGATATTGATCTTGTCCTGATCACACGGTAATCGAAAACCATGCAAAGTTTTCCAAACTACCTTCTCGACGGTTATCGGAACTTTATGAACGGCCGTTATGCCGACGCCCGCGACCGATATAAGGCGCTTGCGGAGCACGGACAAAGCCCTAGCACGCTGGTGGTTGCCTGTTCGGACTCCCGCGCGGCGCCCGAGCTGATCTTCGATTCGGGCCCGGGTGAGCTTTTTGTTGTCCGGAACGTTGCCAACATGGTCCCGCCGTACGAGCCGGATGGTCATTTCCATGCGACGTCAGCAGCGTTGGAATTCGCGGTTCAGGCCCTGAAGGTTAAAGACATCGTTGTCATGGGCCACGGGCGCTGTGGTGGCATCAGGGCGGCTCTCGATCCAAGCGCCGAGCCCCTTTCACCCGGTGACTTTATTGGCCGCTGGATGTCGCTCGTAAAACCTGCGGCAGAGCAGATCGGCGCCAACGACGTGATGACTCCTGCCGAGCGTCAAACTGCGCTTGAGCGTGTGTCGATCCGCAATTCGATCGAGAACCTCAGGACGTTCCCGAACATCAAAGCTTTGGAAGAGGCCGGCGAGATCGCACTTCACGGTGCGTGGTTCGACATTTCAACCGGCGAGTTGTGGGTGATGGACGCCGAAACCCGCGACTTCATTCGCCCTGACGTCTAAGCCCCAACAAAAAAGCGCCGAACCGCAGTTCGGCGCTCTCTGTTTGTGCTGAATTCTTCTCAGTTTCCGTCGATCTGCTGGCCGATATAGGCGATGGCCTGCTGGTAGACCGTAGCCGCGTTCCAGCCAGCAATCGCTGCGAAGTTGGGCTCGCCGGGCTGATACCCGGCGCCAGCCTGCCAGCCGTGGCCTTTCAGGAAGTTAGCGGTCGAGGCGAGCGCATCAGCGCGCGAACCGACCATGTCGACGCGACCATTGCCATCGCCATCAACACCGAAGCGTACGACGTTGCGCGGGAGGAACTGTGTTTGGCCGATCTCGCCATGAGCCGCTCCACGCGCCTGTGGGCTGAGGTAGCCCTCCGAAACGAGTTGCAGCGCTGCATAGAGCTGGTCGGTAAAATAGTCGGAACGGCGGCAGTCGTAGGCGAGCGTCGAGACCGCCGACAGCGTGTGCTGATTGCCCATATAGCTTCCGAAGCCAGTCTCCATGCCCCAGATCGCGATCAACGGGCCGGCCGGAACGCCGTAGCGGCGTTCGAGCGAGGCAAAAAGGGCAGCATTTGCACGCTTCATGCTCTTGCCACGTGAAATGATCGTGGCGCCACCGCGCTTCTGCATGAAGGCGTCGAAGGAGAGCTTGAAACTCTTTTGGCCGCGGTCCGCAGCAATAGTCGACCGGTTGTAGGAGACATTCGCGAAGGCGCGATCAAGAACCGAGCGACTGACACCGTTGGCGGCTGCCTCCTGCTTGAACTCGCCAAGCCAAGCCTGGAAACCAGCACTATTGTTGCCGCACTGGGCTGCCGTGGCTGCTGCAGGAACTGCGTGGAGAATGCAGGCCGCCGCGGCCGCCAGCAGAAATCTTTTGATGCGCATGGAGATACCCCGATCCCGATCTGACTAGCCTTCAAACCGGGCCCGCAGCCCGCTTTCAGCAATATTGTCACCGTCTTTGATTTGGCAAGCGCGGGAAGCCGAGAACGGCAAACCCGCGCCAAGAAAGCCCTTACCTTAATAAGCCGGGCTTAACAAACCATAGTTAACAATTGGTTCAGGCTGCCTGCTTGCGCGGCTTCACAAGTCCGCGATTGATAAGCAGCTCTGCGATCTGGATCGCATTGAGAGCAGCGCCCTTGCGAAGGTTGTCGGAAACCACCCACATGTTCAGGCCATTTTCGACCGTCGCGTCCTCGCGGATACGAGAAATATAGGTCGCGTCCTCGCCGGCGGATTCGTACGGCGTGATGTAGCCACCATTCTCGCGCTTGTCGATGACGAGGCAGCCGGGAGCTTCGCGCAGGATGTCGCGTGCCTGATCAGCAGTGATTTCGTTCTCGAATTCGATGTTGACCGCTTCAGAGTGACCGATGAAGACAGGAACGCGAACGGCCGTGCAGGTTACCTTGATCTTCGGGTCGAGCATCTTCTTGGTCTCGGCGAGAACCTTCCACTCTTCCTTCGTGTAGCCGTCTTCCATGAAGCTATCGATATGCGGGATGACGTTGAAGGCGATGCGCTTGGTGAACTTCTTGTTCTCGATCGGATCCGCGACGAAGACCGCGCGTGTCTGATTGAACAGCTCGTCCATGCCGTCCTTGCCGGCGCCGGAAACGGACTGATAGGTCGAAACGACCACGCGCTTGATCTTGGCGAAGTCGTGCAGCGGCTTGAGAGCTACGACGAGCTGTGCCGTCGAGCAATTGGGATTGGCGATGATGTTGCGCTTGCTGAACTGGGTAACGGCGTCCGGGTTTACTTCCGGAACGATCAACGGGACGTCGGCGTCGTAGCGCCATGCGGACGAGTTGTCGATGACGACGCAGCCCTGGGCGCCGATCTTTGGCGACCACTTCTTGGAGACCTCGCCGCCGGCCGACATCAGGCAGATGTCCGTGTCCGAGAAATCGTAGTTCTCAAGGTTAGCGACCTTCAGCGTCTTGTCGCCGTAAGAAACCTCGGTACCCTGCGAGCGTGCGGATGCCAGCGCTATGACTTCATCAGCGGGAAAACCGCGTTCGGAGAGAATGTTGAGCATTTCCCGGCCAACATTTCCGGTCGCTCCCGCAACTGCAACTTTAAAACCCATTTCTCAAGCTCTCTTTCTCTTCTCTCCTCTTGTCGGTGAGGGGGGAAGCGCGAAAATATCGCGGCTTCCTTGTCCCCAGCCGAGCCGGGGAGAGAGCGGCAGGCCAGAGACGTCAGACGGTTTTCGTCGTCGTTTTGGCCTTGGTTTTGGAAGAAACCGGAACGGCAATATCCATCCCGGCACACCGTGCCCGGTCATTGCATGCAGCAATGGCGTGTTCGTCGCGAACCATGGATATTCCTTTTCCGCCGTAGCTCTTAAAAGGTTTTCCACAGGAGTCAAGGTTTTTGCTTTCGTGGTTGCGGCCTACGGCCGATCCTTATCCGCTTGTCAGCGTCGATCCCGTGGATAGTCGGCGCGAACGGCGATTGGAATCAGGTTCCGCTGAGGCGATCGTCTGCCACGACCAGCCTCCAGTTTTCGCTTACGCTCCAGATGGTAGGCATAGGCAAACTGAATCGCGATACCGAGAACCACCAACACAGGACCAACGACCTGGTCATGGTTGTTGATATAGAGAACGACCTGACCAACCATTGCCAGAATGGTCCCGGCCACGAAGATGTTCAGCGAGTGGCGGCCCAGCACGGTCAGCGGGTTGTCCGCAGATCGGCGCAGCAGACGGGAGATCGCCGGAATGTTGATGACAAGGTACGTTAGCGCCAGAACGTGGAGCAATCTCGGCAGCGACAGAAACGTCTTGTCAAAGCCTGTCAGCACCGTCGGCAGTCCGAGTGAGGCCAGTGCAATTCCAAAGCTCCACAGTTGGCCGATAACCCACGCAAAAGACAGTGCGACATAAGCGGCGGCGACCGCAAAAAGAACGGGATGCCGCGGCAACTTACCGCCGCGACGTACATGCATCATTCCAACGATGCCGATCGTGAAGAGGAATTGCCAGGACAGCGGATTGAGGAACCAGTAGCCCTCGATCAAGAGATTATGCGGCGCAATCTCATAGATGCCTGCAAACAGCCAGATGGCGCCGGAGACGCTCAGGGCAAGGAGCGGGCTTGCCGCGTTCAGCAGAAGGATAATCGGCACCATCAGCATCAACGCGCCGTACATCGGCAGGATGTTGTTGTAGCCGATCTGGTGCCCGAGCAACAGCAAGGAGGGAATGCCGGCTTTCAGGTTCGTGAGCACGGCAAGGATATTGATCTCACACAGAAGGCCGGGTCGGTGGAAGATTGACGCGCCGGTGATAAACAGGGCGAGCGTCATGAATGTCGTGATCATATGAGCCAGGTAAAGGGTAAATGCCCGCTTCGTGGCCTTCTTCGCGGTCTGCAACCATGCGCCTGGATCAAAGCGCGAACCATACGCCAGACCAACGGCGATACCGGAAATCAGGACGAACGCTTCGGCTGCGTCGGAGAAGCCAAAGTTCTTGGTCGTCAGGTTTTCAAAAATCTGGCCGGGAACATGATTGATAAAGATCGTGATGAGGGCCAGTCCCCGCAGGACATCCAATCTCGTGTCCCGCTTCGGGGTCGCCACCGTCACAGAACTTTGCCGGGCGCTGACGGGTCGTTCTAGCGCTATTGCCATGCGTCTCTCCTGCTTGTCCGATTTGCAAACGCAGTTGCGGCCAGAAGGTTTCCCTTTGGCCGCAACGAATCGCCGGATGATTAGCTAGGAAAGATGCTGCTATCCGACCGGATATCCCTCGTCGGGATCGGTGATCTCACGTCCGTTTATGCTCACACCGTAGCCTCTTGGATGGGACGATTTTGAGACCGAAATGAGGTATTTAGCACCTGAATGCTCGATCTCGACCGAGAAGCCATCCCACGTGCTCGGCAGCGCCGGACGCACATGCAAGTGGCCATTTTTCACCCTGATACCCAGGATGCCCTCGATCACCGCACGATAGAGCCAGCCAGCGGAACCCGTGTACCAGGTCCATCCGCCACGCCCGCTAAGCGCGCCTTCGCCATAGACGTCGGCAGCGATGACGTATGGCTCGACCCGATAGTGTTCTGCCGAGGCGGGATCGCGTGCGTGGCTGATCGGATTAAGCAGTTCGAAGCAGCGCAAGGCATCATCGCCACGGCCAAGCTCGGCGAGTGCCATGACGACCCAGGTTGCGGCATGAGTGTACTGGCCGCCATTTTCGCGAACGCCCGGCGGGTAGGCCTTGATGTAACCCGGATCCTTAGCCGAGTTAGCAAAGGGTGGCGTGAAGAGGCGGATAATCCGCGCTTCCGGATCGACCAGCTTGTCGAGTACCGCATTCATGGCCTTTGCCTGATGAGCCGGATTGCCTTCTCCGGAGAGTACGCTCCAGGACTGTGCGATCGAATCGATCTGGCATTCGAGACTTTCTTTCGAGCCGAGCAGACTGCCGTCGTCGAAGGTGCCTCGCCTATAGTAGCTGCCATCCCAAGCGGCGGTCTCAAGCGCGCTCTTGAGTTCAGTCAGGTGCTTGCTCCAGCGTTCGATGCGGGCTTTGTCACCCCGCTCTTCCGCGTAGGCTGCAAACGACCGCAGAGCGCCCGCCAGGAACCAGCCAAGCCATACGCTGGTGCCCTGCCCGCCAATGCCGACGCGGTTCATCCCGTCGTTCCAGTCACCGCCGAGGAACAGCGGCAGGCCGTTGCTTCCCTTGCGGGCGATGGCAAGATCGAGGGCGAGAGCCGCATGCTCATAGACGCTTGCCTTGTCTTCGGAGACTTCAGGCAAGTAGAAGGAGTCGTGTTGCCCCTCGAGGAGCGCTGGCCCTTCCAGGAAGGCCAGCTGTTCGTCGAGAACACTCTTGTCGCCCGTGACGCTGCAGTAGTGATGGATCGCGTAGGCAAGCCAAACCACGTCGTCCGAAATGAGCGTTCGAACGCCCGCCCCGGTCCCTGGCAACCACCAGTGCTGCACGTCACCCTCGCGGAACTGCCGCGAGGCCGCGTTCAGGATCTGCTTGCGGGCGATCGACGGCTCATGCACGACGAATGCCAAAGTGTCCTGCAACTGGTCGCGGAAACCAAAGGCACCGCTCGCCTGATAGAAGGCCGTGCGGGCCATGATCCGGCAACCCAGGCTCTGATAGGGCAGCCAGGTGTTGACCAGATTGTTCATGCCCTGATCGGGCGTTGAAATCTGCAGCTTTCCAGTAAAGCCCTGCCAGAATGCGCGGTTCGCTTGGACCACGTCCTCGAACGCGACTTTCCCTATATCGCGTATGAGCGCTCTCGCCTCCGCCTTGGTCTGTGTGTCGCCGAGGAAGAAGCAGATATCCCGTTCCTCGTCGGGGGCGATATCGATATCGATCGCTATCACCGCCGCCGGGTCACCATCGAGCTCGGTCGTGCCAGAGAGGCTGGCGGCCGAGATCAGGGCGTTCGGTGTCCGGATCGTTCCCGCCTTGCCAATGAACTCCCGGCGGCTCGTGGTAAAGCTCGATGGCTTCTCGCTGGCGACAAAGAATGCGACGCGACCGGAATAGTCGATGCTGTAGTTGTTGCTCGCGAAGAGTGCGCCGGTCTCTTCATCGTGTTCCGACAGGATGAACGGCGCGGTCTTCTGTGAATTATTCCCCAAGATCCACTCGACGTAGCCGTAGAGGCGAAGCTTCCGCGGCTTGGAGCCGGCATTGCGTAGCCGGATTCTTTGCAGTTTGACCGGTCTCTCGCGATCGACAGTTTGTGTGACCTCAAGCGCGAGCTCGTTCTGGATGCTGGAGAACACGGAGTAACCCAGCCCATGTCGCGCTTCGAAGCGTATATCCTGCCGTTCCGAGAGGCTCGCAAAGGGCGTCAACACCGCGCCGCTATCGCGATCCACGACGTACATCGCTTCGCCAGGTCGGTTAATGACAGCGTCATTCGACCAAGAGGTCAACTGATAGTCGCGTGAGTTCGCACTCCACGTGAAACCAGATCCTTCCGCAGACACATGGAAGCCGAATTTCTCATTCGAGATCACATTGATCCACGGGTGAGGCGTTGCATGGCCTCCGGCAAGGCGCACGACATACTCGCGACCGTCGCCGGCAAAGCCGCCGATGCCATTCCAGAAGTTGAGATCTCCTTCTTCCTCAATCACCACCTTGGATGGCCGTGCGGCAGTTGCCGGAGTGATGCGCTTGACAGGCGTCTTCACCCGGTCGGCGCGCTCGAGCTCCTGTTGCTCTTCCTTGCTCGGTGCAAAGAGCGCAACGGCGCGGTTGATCTGATCGAGGATCTTGCCGTTCTTGGCGTGGAAGGTGACGCGCGACGCCGAGATGAGGGCGTGATAGGTCGATTCTTCCATCAGATCCTTGCGGACCGTGAAGATGTGCTGCCGCAAGCCGTCGGCCTGGCCCATCCGGCGAACGTTTTCGGCCATCTGGTCGACGGCGTGCTGCATGTCCTGCGCATAGGACGACGCACGCTCGTTCATGATAACCAGGTCTGCAGTGACACCACGCGACCGCAGGTATTCCTGCGCCAGCAAGGCTTCCCTGACGATATCGAGATCCATGTCGTCGTTGACGCGCAGCGTGAATATCGGGAAGTCACCCGAGATCGCCAGCGGCCAGAGCGATGATTGCGACTGCATCCCGGCTGCGACAGCGGCCGCATCAGCGCGCAGGTACATGTCCGGATAAACCAGATGGCGACCAAGATGCTGGAAGGCGGCGGCCTGCTGGGACGTTACGCCGACATGGCGCATCTGCACCTGCGTGCGCGTCCAGGCCTGCACCAGTTCGTGATTGAAAGCGTCAGCATGGCGATAGCGATCAACCGCTTGATCCACTTCGTGGCGGCTCGGGGCGGCAATGGTCCAGAAGATGACACTGACCTTCTTGCCAGGCGGTACGCGGACCGTACGACGAAGCGAGAGAACCGGATCGAGGGTGAAGCCGTCAGTGCCGGAAAGGGTCGCACCTGGATCGAACGCGGCAGCATCCGCGAGGCTGCGTCCACGGCCGAGGAACTTGCGGCGATCGGTTTCGAACTCGGTTTGGCGTGACGAGCCGGCGTTGTCGACGATCAGGTGGGCAACGGCCATGTTCGGCTCGTTCGGATCGCGCTTGTTGCGTTCGGCGCGGATGACATCGCCGCGCTTGCCGATCTCGGTCTTAACGAACATCCGGGCGAATGCCGGATGAGCATTGTCGACGTCATCGGTCGCAAGCACCGGCTCGAGATAGGAGGTCACTTCGATAAAGCGATCCTCGGTTCCCGTGTTGACGAGCGTGAGACGCCGGGCCTCGGCATCGTGTTCGGTCGCGACGATGCATTCGACCTCGCTGGTGATGTCGCCGACGATCTTCGTAAATTCAGCCTTCTCGTCTGCGAACAGAACCTTGACCTGCTCGCCTTCGACGCTCTTCGGCTCCGCGGTCGCCGACCACCATTCGTTGGTTGCCGTATCACGCAGGAAGATAAAGGTCCCCCACCGATCTTCCGTGGGATCCGCCTTCCAGCGCGAAACCGACTGGCCATTCCACCGCGAATAGCCGGCGCCGGTTGCCGTCAGCATCATCGAATAGTGACCGTTCGACAGGAAGACGAGCTCGCGGTCGCGCGAGGCTGGATCATAGATTTTGCGCAGCTCAGGGCGCAACAGATCGTCCTGAATGCTGGCCGGGGTGTCGGATTCGTGTTTGCCGCTCATGACCGGAATATCCCGCGGTGCCTTCTCTTGCAGAAGGAGCTCGGCAGCTTCGATCACTGGATCGGAGTGGAAGAGTTCGCGCAGGTGACCATTGAAGGCGACGTTCGCGACCGCGGCGATCGACATGCCATGATGGTGAGCATAGTAGTTGTGTACCACAGCGCAAGTCTTGCCTTCCGGAACGCGCGTCGGCGTGAAGTCAACGGCGTCGTGGTAGCCGAACTTGCCGAGTGCGCCGAGCTTGCGCAGGCGCTGGAGGTTCTCGAGCGCTGCGTCGGGGTTGTACTGGCTGGCAAGGATAGAAGCATAAGGCGCGATAACCGCGTTGTGACCGAGGCCACGCTTCAGGCCGAGCGACGGGACGCCGAAGTTCGTATACTGGTAGTTGAGGTTATGGTCGCGCGCATTGAACGCCGCTTCCGAAATGCCCCACGGGATCCCCAGCTTGCGGGCATGGTTCATCTGCTCGACGACAACCAGGTTGTTGGTCTGGTTAAGGATGCCTCCGCCGCGTTCCTGCATCACGAGCGGCGGCATCAGGTATTCGAACATGGAGCCGGACCAGGAAACAAGCGCACCACGCGAGCCAACCGGAACGACCTGGCGGCCGAGGCGATACCAATGCTCCGTCGGCAGATCGCCCTTGGCTATGCCGAACAGGCTGGTGAGACGGCATTCCGACGCCAGCAGGTCGTAGCAGGCCTGGTCGAGTTCTCCGCTTTCCACACGATACCCGATCGACAGCAAGCGCCGCTCCGGCCGGAACAGGAAGCCAAAGTCCATCGAGAATGCGAGGTCGCGGGCCTTGTCGCGCAGGGCAATCAGGCGAGGGCGCAGCGCGTCGATGTTTGACAGATCGAAGGTGCTATCGGAAATGTGTGCTTCGCAGACCTTGACCAGAGATTCCGCCCAGCGTGTGACTTCGACGCTCAAGGCGGACTTCACCTCGTGATCGAGGTTGGCAGCGAGCTTTTGAATGTCGCGCGCAAGAACGGCGAGGTTGATAATGCGGATCGATGCGAACTCGTGCTCGCGTTTGACCGCCGCCAGCGCGTTCTGGAAGCCGATGATGCGCTCCTCCAGACGGCGGCGCAGCGGGCGGACCGTCTTTCGATCGTCTGGCAGTTCGGACAGCACTTCCGCGAGGATGCCTGCGGTGTCGCCGACACCATCGAGGTTGCCCTGCATGTGAGCGGAAGGCGCTTCCGCCCAGTTGCGGCAGGCCGACGAGATCGCGATGAGGTGGCCAGCGAGGTTACCGCTGTCGACCGCTGAAACATAGCGCGGTCCGAGCGTCTCCAGAGTGTCCGTGTGGTACCAGTTGAAGAGGTGACCGCGGAATTTCTCCATCTTTTCGATGGTCGCGATCGTCTGTTCGAGCCGATCGATGGTCTCCTCGAAAGAGAACCATCCGAAGTGCCGGCCGGATACGACGGAGAGCAGATAGACGCCGATATTGGTCGGGGACGTGCGTGTCGCCACGATCACATGTGGCGTCTCCTGGACGTTGTCCGGGGGCAGATAGTTTTGCTCGGCCGTCGTGAACGTTTCGAAGTAGCGCCATGTGCGGCGGGCAATCTTGCGCAGTTCGCTGGAAACGGAATCGGCAACCTCGAGTCGGTCTTCCGTCTCGGCCGACTGACTGACGTAATAGGCGACCATCGGCGAGAGGATCCAGAGGAACGCGAAGGGAACGCCGACAAGGTAAGCGTTGTCACCGGAAAGCGCTGCAAAGGCGAGGGCGAGCAGCGCGAGCACTGGCGCGTGCCACATCGCCTTGTAATAAGAGAGGACGGTTCCCTGCTTGCCGGCCTGGACGCTTGCTGCCGTTCGCCACTGCAGCATCAGCTTGTGGCTGAAAAACAGACGATAGAGCGAGCGACCAATGGCGTCGGCCATCATGCACGCGGAATCGGCGATGAAGATAATACGGAGAGCGACCTGCGCGTTGGCGGCGCGAATATCAGACCAGACCGTATAGAGATGGGCGCGGGCGACGATATCGCTGGTGCGTGGGATGATGCCGTTGATGAGGGAAAGCGTCGGAGCAACGAACAGGCAGAAAATCAGGAGGATCTGCCAGACAAGTGCGCCAAGCGGGGACATGAAATACCAGCCAAGTACCGATGCGAAGAACCAGGCAATCGGGGTCAGTGATCGACGCAGGTTGTCGAACATCTTCCAGCGCCCGAGCCCGGTTACACCGTGCTTGGGGTTGAACATGTACGGCAGCAACTGCCAGTCGCCGCGCGCCCAACGATGCTGGCGCGAGGTCTCGACCTCGTAGCGGGTCGGGAAATCTTCGACGAGTTCCAGGTCGGTGACGAGCGCGCAGCGCGCCATCGAACCCTCGAGCAGGTCGTGGCTGAGTACCGAGTTCTCATCGATACGCCCTTTGAGCGACGCCTCAAAGGCGTCGACGTGGTACAGGCCCTTGCCGGTGAAGGTGCCTTCACCAGCCAGGTCCTGATAGACGTCGGAGACGGTAAAAACGTAGGGGTCGAGGCCGCGATTGATCGAGAAGACGCGCTGGAAGACCGATGCATCCTCGCCCGTTGTCAATGAGGGGGTAACACGCGGTTGCAGCACGCCATAGCCGCTCTCGACGCGACCGCTGACCGGATTGACCACCGGACGGTTGATGGGATGGTAGAGCTTTCCAGCAAGTTTGGTGACCGTGTCTCGCATCAAGCGCGTGTCGGCATCGAGCGTCATCACGTACTGAACATTTGCCGGAACGATATTTGCGCCCGGAAGATAGGTCGTGTCGCGGTCGCCACGAAGCAGCAGGTTCAATTCGTGCAGCTTTCCGCGCTTGCGTTCCCAACCCATCCAGGCGCCTTCCGACGGATTATAGAGGCGACGGCGATGCAGGAGGTAGAAGCGTGTCTTGCCATCGAAGGCATAGCGGGCCGAGAGGTTTGCGACCTCGCGGCGAGCATAGTCCAGCACTTCAAGGTCAGCGGACGTTTCCTCAACCTGGCTGTCCGGCCAGTCGCTGAGCAGCGCGAAGTAGATTTCGCCGCGCGGGTTGGCGAGGTAGTGAACTTCCAGATTGCGGACGAGTTCATCGACGCTGTCACGATTGGAGATAAGGCACGGCACGACCAGGAGCGTACGAGCTTCTTCGGGTATGCCTTCCTTGAACTCGTAGCCGATCAGTCGCGCCGGCGTCACGAAGAAGGACAGGACAGTATTGAAGAGACCGGTCGCTCCCTCGGAGGCCGGAAGAGAGAACATGATCAGGAGGATCGCGATCTCAAGCGGCCCCATGCCCGCATTTGCCATGAACTTGCCGACGATCGCCATGGCGATGACGGTTAGAAGGATCACCGGGACGGCGATCGACATCCAGTTGAACCGACGAACGGTCCTGACAAAGTGCTGCGTCAACGTCGGGCGATAGTTAGACCGCGCTTCGAGCTTGGGCCTCTGGGCACCCGTCAGAAAGCCGCCAACGTTCGGTTCATGCGGTTCCACTTCACCTGAGGCTTTTGCGTCCTCGGTCATGTCGAGTGCCAGCTGGGCGATCTCCATTTCCGACAGTGGCGAGCGCTTCGCGAGCTTTTCGATCTGTTTGCGGTATTTGTTGCGGGAACCGGAATCGAGATCGCCGTAGTCGGACTGATCCCATAGCAACTTGTCGACATGGCTGACCTGTTCGACCCAGACAGACCACTCCGTGTCGTCGATTTCGCGCAGGCTGCGAATGATGTTGCCCATCGTGACGTTGCCGGAGGACAGGCGGCTGTGCTCCGCCATCGTCGTCTCTTCGGTGTCGCGACCGAGGGCTTCGAGACGTTCGTCGAGCCACGCGATCGCAACGCTGGACGCCTGCGAACCGTCGCGCATGCGGTAGAGGAACTGTGTCGCGAAGGTATTGTCTTCCGCCAGCGCCTCAAGTGACTTCAGATATTCGGCTGCCTTGGCCGGGTCCGTCAGCCGCACAAGCTCGTCTGCGGCCTCGTTGGCGCGGCGGCGCATGCGGCGGCTGCGCTCGACACGGCTGGAAATACGGCGGAGGTTTTCGACGAGGACATAGCGCACGAGTGACGGCAGCGCCCAGAGTTCGCCGATCCTCAACGTTTCGCTCTGCTGGAAGCCATCGACGAGCGCCGTCAGGCTTTCCTGCGAAATTGTGCTGTGTGTATGGGCGACATAGAGCCACGCGAGCGCCAGCGTGCGGGGAACCTGAACACCGCTCACTTCGATCGTGGGCAATTCCCGGTAGAAGCGACGTGGGAAGTCGCGACGCACTTCCTGAATTGCTTCCTCGACGATGTAATGGTTATCGAGCAGCCATTCGGCCGCCGGCGTGATCGTCTCGCCCGACTCCACGTCCGTTGCAGTAGTGCGGTAGACCCGCAAGATCTCCTTCTCGTTTTCCTTGTGCCGCGCGAAGAAGTCGAAGGGCGCAAAGGCCGGCAGGGATTCCACGCCGCGGGTGGCGACGGAAGCGCCCATCGCCTTTATGTCTTCGATTGAAAGATAGGTCGAGCGGATCGAACCGTTGTGATCGATCTGCTTTGTTTCGGACTCGCGGGACGGGCTCGGAGACGTGGCGGAAATGTTCATGGGTTCGGTTCTGGATCCAAACAAAGTTATGATGATTTTGCGTAGCCTTTTGCACTGCCAAATATGACTGCCGCATGAACAGCGCCAGGTTTCGTGACACCGGGCGGCGAGATCAAAAATGGCAATCAATCGACGATGTGAAACGGTTTAAACGCGGCCTGTGGGGGCTATGCGCGAACAAGGCTCCGTTGCGCCCTCCACCTGCGGAA
This sequence comes from Rhizobium cauense, assembly GCF_019511525.1. GTDB lineage: Bacteria > Pseudomonadota > Alphaproteobacteria > Rhizobiales > Rhizobiaceae > Rhizobium > Rhizobium cauense. Next base: position 87,430 of record NZ_JAEUAT010000005.1, read on the forward strand.
CCCATTCGGGAAAGTTGGACACCATTGCGATAATTCAAGTCAAGAAGTTTCAAAGGGTAGGATTCGGCAGCGTGCGAATATCGCAGCTCTCGAAAAGAAACCGGCGCTTGAGCAAGCGCCGGTTTGCGGATTCCAGTCTTCTCTTATGTCACGCGCGTCGGAAAAGACGCATCACCAGAGAGATTACGAACAGGATCAGGAACAGGAAGAAAAGGACCTGAGCAATAGATGCTGAGGCACCTGCAATACCACCAAAGCCCAGAACGCCAGCGATCAGCGCGACAACGAGAAACACAAGTGCATAGTAGAGCATGGCACTCTCCTTTGTTTTTGCTGACCAAATAACGACGTATCGCTTTATTGGTTCCATTGGCCTCTCAAGGCACGGCCATACCAACAGAAAAGGCGCGCCAAGACTGACGCGCCTTTGTGTAGTCGAAAAGTGGAATTTCCGCCTAAACTACGTGGAAGAGATAAAGCAGAATAATCAGCGGGATCGGAATCCCGATCAACCAGAGCAAAATGCCTTTCATCGCCATCCTCCTTCGCAATGAATGTGTCAGGGGAATGGGCGGATCACCAGATGGTTCCCGCTGATGCACTCTGCGTGCGCGACAGTTCGTGTGGTTTATCCTACGACGCCGAAGACGAGCGCTGTGACGAAAACAAATGCAGCAGTGACGAGCGCCGTGTGAACGGCCAGCTGGATCTTGCTGCGCGCCGTGGCCGGTCTCTTGGTCTGAACGGAACCGTACTGGTTCACATGAGCATGCGAGATACCCAAGTCTGCCATGGTTGCCTCCGCTTCTCCGCGCTTCTTAATTGAGCGTATTTTCTTATATTCTCTATCTGATAGGTAGAGATAAAATTCCGTTGTTCCAGTGGGCGTTAAAAAAACGTCCTTGCAACAACTAAACGAGAATTCGCCATGCCCAAAGCAACGAGCGGTCGCCGGTCGTATCGCGGCGAGGCTTGACGGTGGCAGGCGTCTCGAGGAAGCGCCGGGCCTTTTCCGCAGGGATGGATGTCTGGGCTGCAGCTTCTCTCTCGGTCTTGGCCGGTGGATGCAGATATCCCATGGTCATGCCGCCGAGAAAGAACATGCCTGATCTCCATGATCACGAAAATTAACGGGCGTTAACCGGATCATGACAGAAGTAAGGCAGCTGTCAATAGTCTAGTTGAATGGTCGTGTTTTAGTTGATCGTTAACGCTGAGGCCCGATGAGCCTCAGCGAAATCAATTTCGTTTGAAGGGATCGTTGTTCACGCTTTGACGAAGCCCTTGCTCGCGATCATCAAATTGCGCGTGTAGTCCTCGGTCACCGCCGCCTGCGCAAGCTGGGCAGAGGTCAGTCGTTCGACGACGGTCCCGTTTCTCATTACGGCCAAGCGGTCGCACATGTGGGTGACGACTCCCAGATCGTGGCTGACCATGACGAAGGTCAGCTTGCGATCTCGCCGCACCTGTTCAAGCAGGTTCAGAACCTCCGCTTGCACCGAAGCGTCAAGCGCTGAGGTCGGCTCGTCAAGCAGCAAAATAGACGGCTCGACGATCAGCGCGCGCGCAATCGCGACGCGTTGACGTTGACCACCAGAAAGCTGGTGCGGGTAGCGGAAGCGGAAGCCGTTTCCAAGCCCAACTTCGTCGAGGGCGCGCGCAATCCGCCTGTCACTGTCGCTGATGCCCTGGATTGCCAGCGGTTCGAGCAGCAGACGGTCAATGGTTTGACGGGGGTGCAGGGATCCGTAGGGATCCTGGAAGACCATCTGTACGGCGCGGTAAAAGCCTTTGTCGCGACGATGATGGTGGAGCGCTTTGCCATCGACGCGGATTTCGCCATCGCTGATCGGCGCGAGCCCGGCGATCGCCCGCAGCATCGTGGACTTGCCCGAACCGGATTCGCCGACGAGGCCGAAGGATTCGCCCGTCGCCACGTCGATGCTCACACCGTCGAGCGCGATAAAATCGTCGAAGGCGACCGTCAGGTTTTCGATAGAGATGACCGCGGTCATAGTGCCCACTCCGCCTTGCGTTCGAGAACCGGCAGCGGATGCCGGTCGGAGCCGATCGACGGCATGCAGTTGAGCAGACCGCGCGTGTAGGGATGCTTGGCGTTGGCAAGCTCGGACGCGGCGATTTCCTCGACGATCCTCCCCGCGTACATGACGATAACCCGGTCGCAGAAGGACGACACGAGGCGCAGGTCGTGGGAGACGAAGATCAGCCCCATGCCCCTTTCCGCAACCAGCTTGTCGAGAATGCCGAGCACCTCGAGCTGGACAGTTACGTCGAGTGCCGAGGTCGGTTCGTCGGCGATCAGGAGCTCCGGCCCTGCGATCAGCATCATGGCGATCATGGCCCTCTGCCCCATGCCGCCTGAGACTTCATGCGGATAGAGATCGAAGACACGGGCGGGATCGCGGATCTGCACGGCTTCCAGCATCGCAAGACTGCGATCGCGTGCCTCAGCCTTGCCGACCTTCTCGTGCGTGCGCAGCGTTTCGACGATCTGGCTGCCGATGCTCATCACCGGATTGAGCGAGTATTTCGGATCCTGAAGGATCATCGCAATCCGGTTGCCGCGCAGGTCACGGCGCAGCTTGGGCGGAGCGTTCAAGAGATCGATGCCGTCGAAATCGAGCCTCTTCGCGGAGATCTCGGCGTGGGCCGACGTCAGCCCCATGATCGCCCGGCCGGTCTGGGATTTTCCCGAACCGCTTTCGCCGACGATGCCCAGCCGTTCGCGGCCGAGGGTGAAAGAGACGCCGCGCACCGCCTCGACGACGCCGTTGCGCGTCGGGAAACGGACCTTGAGGTCGTCGACCGTCAGCAGGGTGCTCATTGGCCGCTCTCCCGAGGATCGAGGGCATCGCGCAGGCCGTCACCGAGGAGGTTGAAACCAAGGCTGACGACGAGGATGGCAATACCGGGCATGGTGGCAACCCACCACTGATCGAGGATGAAGAGGCGGCCGGCGGCGATCATCGCGCCCCATTCCGGCAGCGGCGGCTGCGCGCCGAGGCCGATGAAGCCAAGGCCGGCGGCCGTCAGGATGATACCGGCCATATCCAGCGTCACCCGCACGATCAGCGACGACAGGCACATCGGCGTGACATGCCGGAAGACGATGCGGAAGGGCGAGGCGCCCATCAGCTTGACCGCGGAGATGTAATCCGAATTGCGCACGGCGAGCGTTTCGGCGCGGGCGATGCGGGCATAGGGCGGCCAGGAGGTGATGGCGATGGCGATGATGGCGTTTTCGATCCCCGGCCCGAGCGCCGCGACGAAAGCGAGCGCCAGCACGAGCTTCGGGAAGGCGAGGAAGATGTCGGTAACGCGCATCAGCACCGCGTCGGTCCAGCCGCCGGCGTAGCCGGACACGGTGCCGACGAGAAGGCCGACCGGGGCGGCGATGACCGCGACCAGAACGACGACGGCGAGCGTCAGCCGCGAGCCGTAAATCAGGCGGGACAGGATATCCCTGCCCTGGTCATCCGTGCCGAGCAGGTAGCCTGGGCTGCCGGGCGGCAAGAGCCGCGCGCCGCCGAGATTGCCCACTACCGGCGAATGCGGCGCCAGCACATCGGCGAAGATCGCCATCAGCACCAGAAGCACGATGATGCCCAGGCCGAGCACGGCCAGGTGGTTGGCCGTGAACCGCTGCCAGGTCATGTAGGCGCGGCCGAGGCGCGCCTGCGTCCGTGACTGGGGGCGGTCCGACAGCAGCCATTGCCGGCGCGTCATGGGCGTGGAAGTTTGGCTGGTCTGGCTCATCGCGCGCGCGTCCGTGGATCGAGCATCCGGTACAGAAGATCGGACAGCAGATTGATGGCGATGAACACCGAACCGATGACGATGGTGCCGCCGAGGACGGCGTTCATATCGGCGTTCAGCAGAGAATTGGTGATGTATTGCCCGATCCCCGGCCAGGAGAAGACGGTCTCGGTCAGCACCGAGCCTTCCAGCAGTGTGGCGTAGGAGAGCGCGATCACGGTCACAAGCGGCACCGCGGCGTTGCGCAGTGCGTGGCCCCAGATGATGCGGGTCTCGGAAAGCCCCTTGGCGCGCGCGGCGACGATATATTCCTGGCTCAGCTCGTTCAGCATGAAGCTGCGCGTCATGCGGCTGATATAGGCGAGCGAGAAATAGCCGAGCAGGCTAGCCGGCAGGATGATGTGGCCGAAGATGTCGCGGAAGGCGCCCCAGTCGCCCTGGATCACGGCGTCGAGCAGGAAGAGGCCGGTGATCGGCGTGAAGGTATACTCATAAGCGACGCCGATGCGACCGGGTCCCTCCACCCAGCCGAGCCGGGCGTAGAAAACCAGAAGGCCCAGAAGGCCGAGCCAGAAGACCGGCATCGAATAGCCGATCAGACCGATGACGCGCACGGCTTGGTCGACGAGGCTGCCGCGCTTGACGGCGGCGAGCACGCCGAGCGGAATGCCGAAGGCCAGCCCGATCAGAGTACCGACCGTCGCCAGTTCCAGCGTTGCCGGAAAGACGCGACGGATGTCCTCCATGACCGGATAGGTCGACAGCACCGAGGTGCCGAAATCACCCGACAGGACCTTCTTGGTATAGAGGAAGAACTGCTGCCAGATCGGCAGGTCGAAGCCGTATTGCTTGCGCGCCGCCTCGACGACGCTGGCCGGCGCGCGATCGCCGACAATCGCCAGAACCGGATCGATGGGCATGACGCGCCCGATGAAAAACGTCACCGCGATCAGTCCGAGGAACGTGATCGCGGCGATGAACAGGAAGCGCAGAACCATCCAGGTGCGAGAAGAAGCGCCGCGGCGCTTCTTCCTTGGTTCGGCGGTCGTAGGAACGATCGACAATGGACGAGCCTTACTTGCTGATCGGCGCGATGAAGTTGGTGTCGAAGGTCGGACCCAGCTTGAAGCCCTGGACGTTCTTGCGCAGGCCGGCGACTTCCGTCTGCTGCCACAGGAACACGAACGGACCCTGCTCGCGGACATTCTTCTGGACTTCCGCGTACATCTGGGCGCGCTTGTCGGCGTCACGCTCGAGAAGCGCGGCCTTCGAAGCTTCCTGGATAGCCGCCGGAACGTCCCAGGCATTGCGCCAGGCGAGCGGCTTGCTGGTTGCGTTGTCGGAGTTGTCCGGGTTGGTCGCGAATGTCTCGGAATTCGAGTTCGGATCCCAGTAGTCGACGCCCCACTGCAGGATCGCCATGTCGTGCTGGCGGGCGCGATAGCGGGTCAGAAGCTGCTTGAAGTCTTCCGAAACGATTTCCACCTTGATGTTGGCTTGCGCCAGGGTCTGCTGGAGCGCTTCGGCGACACCGAGCGTCGGCTGCGTGCTGGTGACGTCCAGCGTGATATTGAAGCCGTCGGCCAGGCCGGCCTTGGCCAGCAGTTCCTTCGCCTTGGCGACGTCGAACTTGTAAGGCTTTTCGTCGACGGCGCCAAGCATGCCCTTCGGCAGGAAGTTCTGGTGGATGACGCCGATGCCGTTCAGAAGCGTGCTGCCGAGCGCGTCGTAGTCGATCAGGTACTTGAGCGCTTCGCGGACTTCCGGCTTCGCCAGGTTCTCGTTCTTCATGTTCTGGCTGAAGTAGTAGACCGTGCTCTTCGGCGTGCTGGTCACGGCGAGGTCGGCGTTCTGGCCGACGGCGTCGAGGTCGCCCGGCTGCAGGTTGCGCGCGACGTCGATGTCACCCTTTTCCAGCATCAGGCGCTGCGTCGAGCTTTCCTTGACGTGGCGGTAGACGACGCGGGCGAGGTTGCCCTTGGCGCCGTAATAGTTGTCGTTGCGCTCGATAACGACGGCTTCGTTGGCCTTCCACTCGCGGGTTTTGTATGGGCCGGAACCGGCATAGTTGGTCTTCAGCCAGCCGTTGCCGAAATCGTTGTCGAACTTGTAGTCGTCACTCGGCGTGACGGCGGCGACATGTTCCTTGACGAGCTTGCTGTCAACCACGGCCGCGACGGTGGCGGTCAGGCAGTTCAGCACGAAGCTCGGCGCGTAGCCCTTGTCGACGACAAAGACGAAGGTGCCGGCGTCCGCCGCCTTGGCCTTTTCGGCGACGTTGTCGCCGGTCAGACCGAACTGCTGCAGAATGAAGGCCGGGCTCTTGTTGAGCTTGACGGCGCGCTCGAAGGACCATGCGACGTCCTCGGCGGTGATCGGGTTGCCCGAGGCGAATTTCAGGTCGGGCTTCAGCTTGAAGGTATAGGTCAGGCCGTCGTCGGAGACGGTCCAGCTGTCGGCGATACCGCCGATGACCTTGGTGGTGTCGTTGGCGTCGAGGCGAACCAGCATGTCGTAGGTGTTGCCGGTGATTTCGCCGGTCGAAAGCTCGAAAGCTTCACCCGGATCGAGCGAGATGATGTCGTCGATGTGCCAGGCCTGCACCAGCGTGTCCTTCGGCGTTTCCGCGAAGGCGGCCGGTGCGGCGGCCATCATGATCGACAGAGCGGCGCCTGCCGAAAGCAGGCGGAAAGTGCGGTTAAATTTGCTGATTATCATGGCTTTGTTCCCTTGTTTTGCCATTTCAATAGGTAACAGCTTAGGCGGCCTCTTCTCCCCACGCCGAAGCCAAAATTCTCAGCCAGTTCCCTCTGGCCAATTTTTCGAGATCTCCTGCACCATAGCCAGCGCGCTGAAGCGCGGCAATTAGGTTCTGGTTGCCAGCGGCATCCCCTATTTCGTCGGGTATGGTTGCGCCGTCAAAGTCCGAGCCGAGCGCCACACAGTCAATGCCGACACGCTCGACCAGATAGTCGATATGGCGCAGCATGTCGCGCAGCGGGGTATCGCCGTCGGAGCGGCCATCGCTGCGCAGCATCGCCGTCGCATAGTTCACGCCGACAAGGCCACGGCTCTCCCTGATCGCGTCGAGCTGCTTGTCGGTAAGGTTGCGCGCGACCGGCGTCAGCGCATGAGCGTTGGAGTGGCTTGCTACGAGCGGCTGCTCGGTTGTCTTTGCGATATCCCAGAAGCCCTTTTCGGTGATATGGGCAAGGTCAATCAGAATACCGAGCCTGTTGCATTCGCGCACGAGGGCAAACCCGGCGTCGGTCAGGCCCGGAGCGGTGTCCGGTGACATCGGGAAAGCGAAGGGCACGCCGTGGCCGAAGATATTGTGGCGGCTCCAAACCGGCCCCAGAGATCGCAGGCCGGCCGCGTAGAATACCTCAAGCGCAGCCAGATCCTGACCGATCGCTTCACACCCTTCCATATGCATCACCGCTGCGAAAACACCGTCTGCCATCGCTTGGCGAATGTCTTTCAGCGTGCGGCAAAGCCGCCAGGCGCCCGCCTTGTCCAGGCGAAGGGCAATAGCGGCCATTTCCGTTGCGATTCTGAGCGAGGGCAACGGTTCCAGCGGGGCAGCGAGCGGGGTGACGTAGTGGCCGTTCTTGTCGGGATCCGCGAAAACGAGATCACCGGAGGGCACGTAGATAGCACAAAGACCACCGACGAGTCCGCCGGCCTTGGCACGCGGAGCATCGATGTGGCCTAGTTCTGTTCCGTTTGAAAATTCGGCGACCGGATCGCCTCCATCCCGTTCATGTGTCCAAAGCCGGAGAAGAACGTCGTTATGGCCGTCGAATACGAATTGCATCTGCGTTCCTGTGTGCCCGAGCGGGCGAAATGAAGAGCGCAGAATAGAAAAGCTGGCGGAATACGCTACCCCTTTTTTCAGAAATTTTGAGGTTCAGCATCGATGATTGGCGGAAACAGAAAACGGCTGCCGGAGCTCACGTTCCGGCAGGGGCACTGCGGCTTGAAAAAGTGCGCGGAGGTTCTGTCTCCGATGCTGAAAAGAGCGGTCCCTGAACCTATCTAAACCGCCACCAACGTTGCTGTTCCTTATGGAGAAACCCCATGCCCATCTCGATCTATCGCTCCACGGTTCCTGTCTTCCAGCGCGGCCTTGAGACGTTGAGGACTTATCTCGACAGGGTCGAGAGCTTCACGCAGGAGAGGGGCATCGACGGAACTGATCTTGTTGCGGCGCGCCTGTCTTCGGACATGCTGCCGCTCTCCGGACAGTATCAGCGCGCGACGGACACCGCCAAATTTGTGATTGCGCGCTTGACCGGTGCCGATGCACCGAAATTTGAGGACAACGAGACGACGATCGCCGAGTTGCGCGAGCGAATCGCGAAGACGGAAGCCTATCTCGCTGCCGTCGCGCCCGCATCTCTCGAAGGAACGGAAACCCGGGAGATCACTCTTTCGCCAGGCGGCAACAAGATTACGTTTCGAGGCGATGAGTATCTCATGACTTTCGCACTGCCGAATTTCTTCTTCCACGTTGCCACGGCGCACGCGATCCTGCGCAACCAAGGTGTTCCTGTCGGCAAGATGGATTATCTCGGCCGCCTCGCCTGATCTTGTCGAGCCGGCTCAAAGGGTCGTTCGCGCAGGTGCAGCGTGCTGCGCCGGCATCGAGTCAGTCCTCGAGCTGGTATATCCGGTCGCCGACGGGAGCACCGCGGGCGACCGGATATCTGCACGTCAGTGCTGGTTTGATTTTGCGTGCCAGTTCCAGGCGGACCGGATGATCTCAGACAAATCGTACTGCGGCGTCCAGCCGAGAATTTCCCGCGCCTTGTCGTTGTTGGCGACCAGCGTGTGAGAGTCGCCTTCACGGCGGCCGACATATTCCACCGGAAACGGCCGCTCCGACACGCGCTCGATCGCACCGAGCAGTTCTTTCACCGTCGTTCCAGTGCCAGTGCCGAGGTTGAGAGCAACGGAGTCCCCGCCGCGTAGCAGATGCTCGACAGCGCGGACATGCGCGTCGGCGAGATCGAGCACGTGGATATAGTCGCGGACACAGGTGCCATCACGCGTCTCATAGTCGGTGCCGAAGACCTTGAAGCCTTCACGGCGACCAAGTGCAGCGTCGATCGCCAGTGGTATGGCGTGCGTCTCCGGCTGGTGCCACTCGCCGATCCTGCCTTCGAAATCAGCGCCAGCGGCGTTGAAGTAGCGCAGTACCACCGATCGGAAGCCCGTATACCTGTCGTAGTCGGCAAGCGCCTGCTCGACGATGTATTTGGTGCGGCCGTACGGGTTGATGGGCACCTGCCGGTGCGTCTCATCGAGCGGCACGCTTTGCGGCAAGCCGTATGTCGCGCAGGTCGATGAAAAGACGAATGCCTTGACGCCGGCCGCCTGGGCGGCAGCCAACAGTGTCAGCGTACCGATGACGTTGTTTTCATAGAAGGCAACCGGATCCTTTACCGATTCTCCGACCTCGATAAGGGCGGCAAAATGCAGGATGGCGGCCGGTTGGTGCTTGGCCAAGACTTCGTCCAGACGAGCCCTGTCCCGGATATCCCCCTCTTCCGCGGGTCCCCACTTTACGAATTCGCGATGACCGTTGGAGAAATTGTCAAAAACGACGGGCTTAAAGCCCTTGTTTGCGAGATCGAGACATGTGTGCGAGCCGATATAACCAGCGCCGCCCACGACCAGAACCGTTTCACCTGCCATGCACCACCTTCAATTTTCGTTACGGATAGGCAGAAGACTTAAGGCAGGTCGATGGCGAGAAAAAGAAAGAAACGAGTGCGGGAGAGATGTCGCTCCCATTTTGTCGACGACGACATTAGCAAATTGATCGATATGAGTTTTTCAGCTGGATCAACTGTCCTTGAACGTCCCTCAGCCAAATAAAGACTCAGAATCGATTTTCGGATTCCTGCAATTTCAGATGGCGTATAATTTTTGTACTTTGTCTTTTAAATGGAAGTTATATTCGTTTGATCCTCGTTGAGGATGATGTTCTTGGTGGAAATGTTGTCTATCGATCTGGAAACCGGTCTCGATGAACCCGTCTATCCGAAAGTTCATATTTCATGATCTTCAGGCAATCGAGGGATACATTGATCCGCCTGATGCGCTGGTATTCCTTGCCGCTTTGCGAGCGCAGAAATCGTCCGCGCTGGAGGGCGGTCTCGCCGAAATTGGCGTTTACTACGGCCGATCTTACTTCTTGTTGCGAAAGATTTGCGGCGATGTCGCCAAGATCGTGGCTATTGATCCGTTTGATATAAAGAGAACGGGTCAAGAGACGACGCAATATGACCGCTTTGTGGCGGCTGGCCGCCAGCTCGGTCTTTTTGTCGATGAGCAGCGGGTCATCAGGAGCGACAGCACGCTGCTAAAGCCAGAGGAAATTACCGAGAAGGCTGGACCGGTGCGTTTCTTCAGCATCGATGGGGGGCATATGCTCCACCATGTCGAGGCTGACAGCCGTCTCGCGGCAGCGACGCTTGCGGAGCATGGAGTGATCGTTTTCGACGACACATTCAATCCTGCTTGGCCGGAGGTCACGGCGGGCGTGGTTGATTTTCTGCGCAGGGAGGCAGGCCGCTTTTCGGTCTTCTGCCTAACCAAGTACAAGACCTACATCTGCCACAAAACGTTCCAGGAGTTCTATTCGCGTGCGATTGCGACTTCGCACGAGTTGAAGCCATTCGATCAACTCGACACGGAGTTTCTTGGCTCTACGGCGATCAGGTTGCATAACCCGATGCGCCGCCGCATCGCCTACGAAGTGATGGTCGGACTGGGTATGCGTGCACTTTCCGAGCGTGCGTACCGATAGTAAGCTTACGCCGCTGGCGGATCTGCCTCCTTCAGCCTGTATCCAACACCAGTTTCCGTCGTGATATATTGCGGCTGATCCGGGCTCTGCTCGATCTTCTGACGCAACTGGCGAACATAGACGCGCAAGTATTGCACATCGGCGGCGGGTCCCCAGATCTGCTTCAGCAGGAATTGATGGGTGAGGACCTTCCCCGCATGTTGAGCCAGCACCCTCAGAATGTCGTACTCCTTCGGCGAGAGCTTGATTTCTCTGCCGTCGATTTTGACAATTCGCTTGACCAGATCGATGGACAATCCGCCAGCCTGAAAAATTGCCCGTTCGCCCTGCTGTTGCAGCCGGTGACGCAGGGCGACGCGCAGCCGTGCGCCGAGCTCGTTCATGCCGAAGGGCTTTGTCAGATAGTCGTCGGCTCCCGCCTCGAGAGCGTTCACGATGCCGGCTTCGTCCGTGCGGCTGGATAGGATCACGATAGGCAAAGCGAGGCCGCCATCCCTCCATTCACGCAGCAGTTCATGACCCGATTTGTCGGGCAGGCCGAGATCCAGCACGATCAGGTCTGGTGGTTCATCTTTTGCCGACTGCAAGGCTGCGGCGCCATTGGCCGCCTCGTGTACCTCGTAGCCTTGCGCGGTCAGACCTACGCGAAGCAGCTTGCGGATCGGGGGCTCGTCGTCCACGACGAGAATTTTCACGGTTGAACCGGTCATTTGAGCTCATCCAATTTCGGGATCTCATTTGGTTTCGGAAGACGAATGGTGAAGACAGCGCCAGAACGATCGGTGCGATTTCCGGCAGTGATCGTGCCGCCCATCGCCTCGACAAAACCTCGGCAAATTGACAAGCCAAGACCGGTACCCGCCCGAACCTGGTCGCTCTTGCGTACGCGGTAGAACGTATCGAAGACTCGATCGAGGTCAGCCGGCGGAATTCCTGGCCCCTCGTCTGAAACCTGAATCATCACATTGTATTCGTCGGCCCATCCGTCGATCCGGATTGCAGACCCTTGCGGCGCGTACTTGGCTGCGTTGTCGAGCAAATTGAAAAGCACCTGTTCGAACAACACCGGGTCGATGCGAACCATTGGCAGGTCGGAAGGGATCGTCATGATCGTCTTGTGGTGCGCGAGAATCTTCTCGGCACGCCGTAGCGCGCTTCCAGCTATGTCACCTGGGTAATGCAGCGCATAGTTGGGTTCCATCGCGCCGGACTCGATTTTCGTCATATCGAGCAGGTTGGCGATAAAGCGGTGGAGCCGTTCCGATTCGTCGACAACGGTAGACAGCAGATCGACGCGATCTTCCTCCGACATGGAATCGAGGTAGTCACGCAGCGTACCCGCTGCACCGAGAATGGCAGCCAACGGCGTCTTCAGGTCATGCGAGATCGACGTGAGAAGGGCCGAGCGCAAACGATCGGCTTCGGCCGCAAGTTTAGCCCGGTCGACGTCCGCCACAAGTTGAATACGTTCGATCGCAAGCGCCGCCTGATCCGCCAGCGCATCGAGAAGACGTTGCTGCTCTGGTGTGAGAAGCGGTCCGTCGCGCCTGTCATTGTCCAAACCGATGACGCCCACGGCCGCGCGACCGGTTCGCAGCGGCACGTAGAGACGCTTGGCGCCGGGCAGGGTATCGGCCCCGCGGCCAGCGGCATGGTTATGCTCCCATGCCCAGCGCGCTGCGGCAATGTCTGCCTCATCAAGCGTGTCATCCGGCGGATAGCCAGCTTTGACGGCTATGGTGCCTTCTTCGGGCAGAAGCAGAACAACGCGCACCTTGAGCATTGAGGCTAGTTGGAAAGCGGTCGCCCACAGAACATCATCAAGCGTGCCAGTGCCGGCCAGTTTCTTGGAGAACAGATAGAGGTCCTCGGTCGTCCTTGCGCGTTGTCGGGCGGCTGCGGCCTGGCGCTGGACCGTGGCGGTCAGATTGCTCGCGATGACGGCGACGCCCAGGAAAAAGAAAAGCGCAAGCACACTTTCCGGATCGCTGATCGTCAGCGTGTAGCGGGGCGGCAGAAAGAAGAAGTTGAACGACAGTGCGCTGAGGATACAGGTGTAGAGAGCGGGGCGAAGCCCGTGGATAACAGCAGAGGTCAGCACTGCCATCAGGAAGACGAGGGCAAGGTTGCGGACATCGAGAACCTGATCGAGCACCACGCCCACGACAAGCGCCAGTAAAACATAGGCCGTGGCAGCGAGGTATGCCTGAATATTGATGGCGGGTGCAGAAGGGGCGGTTTTCACGCCACGTGCGGATGTTCCATCCTTCTCGCTACCGGATATCACGTGGACGCTGATATTGCCCGACTTTCGGATCATATCGTCGGCTATGGAGCGGTGAAACCAGTCACGCCACGTCGGCTGACCAGGGGCGCCGATGACGATGTGTGTGACGTTGTTCGCTGCCGCGTGCCGAACGAGCTCCTCGGAGACCTCGCGGCCGGGAATTGTGATTGCCTCACCACCGAGTTGTTCGGCAAGGCGAAGCGTGGCTGCAATGGCGTCGCGGTCAGCTTCCGTCAGACCGATGGACCGATTGGTTTCGACATAGACGGCCGCCCAGGGAGCACGCAGTCGCGATGCCATCCGCGAGGCGTAGCGTACCAGCGAAGTCGAGCGCGGATGATGGTCGACTGACACCAGAACTCTTTCGCCAGCTGCCCACGGGCCGGCGATGGCATGCGCTTGCATGTGAGTCAGAAGCTGGTCGTCGACACGCTGCGCCGTTTTGCGCAAGGCGAGTTCGCGAAGCGCGCTCAGGTTTCCGGGGGTGAAGTAATTGGTCAGGGCGCGTTCGGCGGTCTTTGGAACGTAGACCTTTCCGTCGTGAAGTCGTTTGATCAGATCATCGGGCGTGAGATCGATGATCTCGACATCATCAGCCATATCGATGATGGAGTCCGGTACCGTTTCTCGCACGCGAATACGCGTGATCTGCGAGACAACATCGTTCAGGCTTTCGACATGCTGGATGTTCAGCGTCGAGTAGACGTCGATGCCGCGCTCAAGCAGTTCCTTTACATCAAGGTATCGCTTCGGATGGCGGCTGCCTTCGGCATTCGTATGGGCCAGTTCATCGACGAGCACGAGGCTTGGCCGGCGCGCAAGAATGGCGTCGATGTCCATCTCTTCGAGAGGCCGGCCCTTGTAGTCGATCTTGACACGGGGGATGACTTCAAATCCGTCGACGAGCGCTTGTGTCTCCTTGCGCCCATGAGTCTCGACAATGCCGATCACCACGTCGACCCCATCAGAGATCTTGGCGCGGCCGGACTCCAGCATCTCGTAGGTCTTGCCTACGCCCGGGGCCGCGCCGAGGAAGATCTTCAGACGACCACGCGTCTCCTGCCGAGCCTTCTCAAGCAGTGCATCAGGTGAGGGTCTGCCAACCTTGTCGCGGTTGTCTTCCGGCATGCGGTTCATCTTTCCTTCACAAGCAAGCCCCGGTCGCACACAGGCGCCCGGGGCTTACAATCTTACTGAGACATAGAGGCATCAAGGGACTGGTTCAATGCCAGGACGTTGACCGTGGCTTCGCCGAGGATGCCGAGCTCGGGGCGATTGACGGCGGCGTCGACAATAGCCTTCAGCTTGGCTTCATCCATGCCGCGCGCTTTCGCAACGCGCGGTATCTGAAAGTAGGCCGCTTCGGGCGAGATGTGCGGATCAAGGCCGCTGCCGGAGGCCGTCACGAGATCGATCGGAACCTCCACGTTTGGATTGGTGGCCTTGGCCGCCTCGTAGTCTGCCTTCACGCGATCAATCAGTTTCTGGCTTGTCGGGCCGAGGTTCGAGCCGGAAGACGACGCAGCGTTGTATCCATCGCCCGCGGCCGATGGACGACCGTGGAAGTACTTGTCGCTCGTGAACGCCTGGCCGATCAGCGTAGAGCCGATGACTGTGCCGTCCTTTTCGATCAGGCTGCCATTTGACTGTGTCGGGAAGAGCGCCTGCGCAGCGCCCGTCATTGCGAGCGGGTAAAGCAGGCCAGTGATGGCGGTGGTGGCAACGATCATGACGATTGCCGGACGAAGTTCTTTCAACATGATGTCAACTCCTTAGGCGAGACCCATGGCCGTAATGACCATGTCGATCGCCTTGATGCCGATGAACGGGACGATGATGCCGCCGACACCGTAGATGAGCAGGTTGCGGGAAAGCAGCGCGCCGGCGCCGATCGCACGGTATTTCACGCCCTTCAGCGACAGCGGGATCAGCGCGACGATGATCAGCGCGTTGAAGATGATGGCCGAAAGGATGGCGCTTTGCGGAGTCGCAAGGCCCATGATGTTCAGCACACCAAGCTGCGGGTAGAAGGCCAGGAACATTGCCGGGATGATGGCGAAGTACTTGGCGATGTCGTTGGCGATCGAGAAGGTCGTCAGCGCACCACGTGTCATCAGCAGCTGCTTGCCGATCTCGACGATTTCGATGAGCTTCGTCGGATCGCTGTCGAGGTCAACCATGTTGCCGGCCTCGCGGGCGGCGACGGTGCCGGTGTTCATGGCAACGCCGACGTCAGCCTGGGCGAGGGCGGGCGCATCGTTGGTGCCGTCGCCGCACATGGCAACCAGCTTGCCCTTGGCCTGCTCTTCGCGGATCAGGGAGAGCTTGTTCTCAGGCGTGGCCTGCGCGAGGAAGTCATCAACGCCGGCTTCGGCGGCGATGGCGGCGGCTGTCATCGGGTTGTCGCCCGTTATCATGACCGTGCGAATGCCCATCCGACGCAGTTCTGCGAAGCGCTCGCGGATGCCGCCTTTGACGATATCCTTCAGCTGAACGATGCCGAGAAGGCGCCCGTCGCGGGCAACGGCCAGCGGCGTGCCGCCTGCCTTGGCGATTTCATCAGCGATTGCCTGCAGTTCCCGCACGACATCGGTGTTGCTGCGGATGGCAACGGCCGTATTGCCGGCGACCGACGCGGGCGTGGCGCCGACATAGGCGAGTACGGCATCGACGGCGCCCTTGCGGATCGACGAGCCTTCGACATCGACACCACTCATGCGCGTCTGGGCGGTAAATGGCACGAAGGTAGCCTTCAGGCTCGCCATATCGCGGCTACGGATACCGTACTTTTCCTTCGCAAGCACGACGATCGAACGGCCTTCAGGTGTTTCGTCGGCGAGAGAAGCAAGCTGGGCTGCATCTGCAAGGTCCTGTTCGGTAACGCCGCGGACCGGGCGAAACGTCGTCGCCTGACGGTTGCCGAGGGTGATCGTTCCCGTCTTGTCGAGCAACAGCGTATCGACGTCACCAGCCGCTTCGACAGCACGGCCGGACATCGCAAGCACGTTGAAGCGCACGAGACGGTCCATGCCGGCGATACCGATTGCCGAGAGAAGCGCGCCGATGGTGGTCGGGATCAGCGTCACAAACAGAGCGACCAGGATGATGATCGGGATCGAGCCACCGGCATAGCTTGCAAAGCTCGGAATCGTTGCGGTGGCCAGAACGAAGATCAGCGTCATGCCTGCGAGCAGGATGTTGAGAGCAATCTCGTTCGGAGTCTTCTGCCGCTCCGCACCTTCGACGAGCGAGATCATGCGGTCAAGGAAGGTGTGACCTGCGGCAGCGCTGATGCGGACGCGAATCCAGTCGGAGAGGACCTGCGTACCGCCCGTCACAGCCGACCGGTCGCCGCCGGATTCGCGAATGACGGGGGCAGATTCGCCGGTGATTGCGGCCTCGTTGACCGAGGCTACGCCTTCGACCACTTCACCATCCGATGGAATGATATCGCCGGCCTCGACGAGGACGAGATCGCCGACCTTAAGGCTTGTGCCTGGAACCAGGCGGTAGCCGGAGCCGTTGTTGGCCGTCAGCAGCTTTGCCTGGGTTTCCGTGCGGGCCTTGCGCAGCGAGTCTGCCTGTGCCTTGCCACGACCTTCGGCAACAGCTTCGGCGAAGTTGGCGAAAAGCACGGTGAACCAGAGCCAGAGATTGATCTGGAAGGAGAAGCCGAGATTTTCGCCACCGCTGACGAGGTCGCGGATGAAAAGGACGGTGGTCAACGCCGAAACGGTGGCCACGACGAACATGACCGGGTTTTTGGCAAGGGTGCGCGGATTCAATTTCTTGAAGGCCGCGCCCACGGCCGGAATGAGGATGCGAGAATCCATGATGCTCGCTGATTTTGCCTGGCTCATAAGAGACTCCAGCTTGAAAAGAGTAAGGCGATCGGTGTTCGATCAGCCATGTAGGATCCGAAGTGCTGCGACGATGACGAGGAGGCCAGCGAGCATCACGAGGATGATGTCGGAGGCGCGGGTCATCCGCTGGCTGTCACGTCCCGGCGAACCGGGACGTGTGTTGAAGGATTTGCGAAGCCTGTGACGAAGGATCATTGCTTCACCTCAGAAGGTTTGGCCGGCGATCATAACCAGGTGTTCGACGACCGGGCCAAGCGCCAGGGCGGGGAAGAAGGTCAGGCCGCCTACAATGAGGATCGTGCCGGTGAGCAGGCCAACGAAGAGCAGGCCATCCGTCGGGAAGGTGCCGGCCGAAGCTGGAACCGTCTTCTTGGCAACGAGCGATCCCGCGATCGCGAGTGCCGGGACGATGACCAGGAAGCGCCCCATCAGCATGCCGAGACCGAGCGTGATGTTGTACCAGGGTGTGTTGCCGGTCAGGCCACCGAAGGCCGAGCCGTTGTTCGCGGCAGCCGAGGTGTAGGCGTACAAGATTTCCGAGAAGCCGTGCGGACCGGCGGTGCCGATCGAGGCAACAGCGGACGGCAGAACACTGGCAATTGCGGTGAAGACCAGCATCGCAAGCGGCAGGCAAAGAATAGCAAGCACTGCCATCTTCATCTCCTTGGCTTCGATCTTCTTGCCAAGATATTCCGGCGTACGCCCGACCATCAGGCCAGCGACGAAGATCGCGATGATGACGAAGAGCAGGATGCCGTAGAAGCCTGCGCCAACGCCGCCGACGATAACTTCGCCAAGCTGCATGTTGATCAGGGGGATCAGGCCGCCGAGCGCCGTGAAGCTGCCGTGCATCGCGTTGACCGCACCGCATGATGCAGCCGTCGTTATGACCGCAAAGAGCGAGGACATGGCGACGCCGAAGCGCACTTCCTTGCCTTCCATGTTGCCACCCTGCAGGCCAAAAGCATGCATTATCGGATTGCCGGCGGCTTCAGCCCAATAGGTGACAGCCACGCCCGCAATGAACAGAATGCCCATGGTGGCGAGGATCGCCCAACCCTGGCGCTGGTTTCCGACCATGCGACCGAAGACGTTTGTCAGTGCAGCGCCGATTGCGAAAATCGACAGCATCTGAATGAGGTTCGAGATCGCGTCTGGATTCTCGAACGGATGAGCCGAGTTGACGTTAAAGAAGCCGCCGCCGTTGGTGCCGAGCATCTTGATAGCAAGCTGCGAGGCAACAGGGCCGAGAGCGATTGTCTGCTTGGCGCCTTCGAGTGTGGTCGCGTCGACATAAGGGCCGAGCGTCTGCGGTACGCCCAAGTAGACGTAGACCAGCGTCAGTACGATGCAGAGCGGAAGCAGTACATAAAGCGTGCTGCGGATCATATCGACCCAGAAATTGCCGATCGCCTTGCCGGATGCGCGCGAAAATGCACGGATCAGGCCGATGGCGATTGCCATACCGGTGGCCGCAGATACGAAGTTCTGCACCGTCAGCCCTGCCATCTGCGTGAGATAGGACATCGTGCTTTCGCCGCCGTAGTTCTGCCAGTTGGTATTGCTGACGAAGCTCGTGGCGGTGTTGAAGGAAAGCTCAGGGCCAACGGCAGCCATCCCGGCCGGATTATAGGGCAGGACAGCCTGCAAGCGCAGCAGGGCATAGAGTACAAGTACGCCGAGCAGGTTGAACATCAGCATCGCAAACGCGTACGAGGTCCAATGCTGCTCTTCGCGTTCACTGGTGCCGGCAAGCGCGTAAAGCCCCCGTTCAATCGGAACGAGGACTGGTGAGAGAAAAGTGCGCTCGCCGTTGAAGACGCGAGTCATGTAACCGCCGAGCGGTTTGACGAGCACGATGATGATTCCGCAGTAGAGCAGAATCTGAAGCCATCCGTTGAGGGTCATGGGAGGTAACTTTCAATACCCGATTGGTTCCGCCTGTCGCGACTGGGAGGGACGCGCGGTTAGAAACGTTCGGGGCGAATGAGAGCGTAGGTGAGGTAAACCGTGAGAAACACGGTGACGGCACCGCTGAGAATATAGTCGAGGGTCATGGCGTTTCCTCCGGTCAAAGCCGGTCACAGGCTTTGGTGTAGGCAAAGCACAGAACGAAAAATATGATTGCTGTCGCGAGTAGAACTATGTCCATCATCGATCTTGACTCCTGTTGTTCTTTTGGAGTCAGACAAGACAAAGGGCGCCACCCACCGGATGGCACCTTTCATGCTTTCTGGCGTGGAGATGATCCTTGGATCTCTCGGGCCTTAATATGAGGCCTAACCGCATAAGCATTCGAGAGTGGCACTGCGCCGCAGATATAAGAATCTTATAAATGCCGATAAAAGAAAAATGCCTCGCCGAAGCGAGGCTAGTCCTAGGCCGCTTCGGGGAAAAGAAGAAGCGGCGCGGTTGTTCTATTGCTCGTTAGCCCGGCTGCAAAGCGCACTTTCGGCCATTTCGGTACGCCTTGCGCGGATTGAACGAAGCGCGTCAGCTGCCCGTGCGGCCGACTTTCAGGCTTCGAACGATATTCCGGCCTCGTCGCAGGGCCGTAAAAGCGGCGCCTATGGCGATCAACCAAAGGGCCGCGCGCAGGACCTGATTATGTCCGCTCCAGAGGGGCTCAAGGACGCACAGAACTGCCGCGGCTGTGATTGTCGCCATGCGGTGCTGCTTTGCCATCGGACCCGAGAAGTCGCTTGGCGTTCCCGACGCCCGACCAAGCTCGCGAACATAGGCGGTCAACACGGCAAAAGATGCCGCTGCCCAACCGAGCCCGGGTGAGCCAATGCCCCACCCCACGCCGGCCAGGATCAGGATATCCGCGATGCGGTCGGGGAATTCGTTCCAGAACGGTCCGTCGGCAGCACCTTTTCCACCTTCGACGGCAACCATGCCATCAAAAAGATTGCACAGCAGCCGCAATTGGCAGAAGGCCGCCGCGAGGATCAGGAAGAGTGCTCTGGTCCACGCTGTGTTCTGTCCCGCGAGGAAAAACGCGCCCCCTGCCAGGGCCGCGGCGATCATGCTCGCCTGAGATATCTGGTTGGGTGTGATCGATCTCATGGCCAGCCATTGTGCAACACGCTTTGCCCACTGCGTCTCCCTGCTTGCCAATGGTCGCCGATCGCCAGTTTCTGTCATGCCCCGATCCTCTTTCGATAGAGAAAGTAGTTGTAGATCGCCGCGTAGCTCGTCGAGACGGCTAGTGGTATCGCGACCGTCCTCAAAATCTCAGGCGTGCCGCTCAATGCGTGGATCGAGATCAGCATCGCAGTGGAAGCAAGGCATGCGATCAATGGTGGCGCCCAAAGGCCGGCGGCCCCCTTAAACTGCTTGGATAGGCGCTCGATCACCGTCTTTAGGAAGAAGGTGAGGCAGGCCGAGAGCCCGCCCTGCACAACGCCGGCCAGCAGGGCGCGCTGTAGCGGATGGTTGACGTTGGCAAGGACCGCCCAGCCGCCCATGGCGAAAAACGCGAACAGCACATGCGTCACACTGCTCTGAACCAGACGACGCGTCTGCACCATCATGTGGTCGACCACCAGTAGCGGACAATGTGGAAGAAGATCGGTGCGGAAAAGACCACGGAATCGAGCCGGTCAATCAATCCGCCATGGCCTTCGATCAGATTGCCCCAATCCTTGACGCCGCGATCCCGCTTGATTGCAGACATGACGAGACCGCCGAAAAAGCCCATCATCGTGATAACGAAGGCCATGACCCCGGCTTGAAACGGGGTGAAGGGTGTAATCCACCACAAGGCGGCGCCGATCAATGTGGCGCTGGCTACGCCGCCGACAAAGCCCTCCACAGTCTTTGACGGGGACAGGCTTGGTGCGATCTTCGTTCGGCCAAACAGCTTGCCCCAGACATATTGAAGGACATCGCTGAGCTGCACGATGATCACCAGAAAGGCGATCAGAAGAACGTTGCGGCCTTCGTAGCCCGGGATCGTCAGCGTCAGCAACGCCGGAACGTGGGAGGCGCAGAAGACACAGATCATCAGCGCCCATTGCACTTCGGCAATACGTATCAAGAAACGCTCCGTATCGCCGCGTAGTACCGAGATGATCGGCATCAACAGGAACGCGTAGACCGGAATGAAGATCGAAAAGATGCCATATTGTCTCTCCCACAGCAGCCAGTACTGCAGCGGCAGGACGACGAAGAAGGCGGCTGCGAGGGCCCAATGATCGGCACGTTTGGTGTCGGTGAGTGTGATGAACTCGCGCAATGCCGCGAAAGAGCAGAAGCCAAATAGCAGCAGCACGCCGATCCGACCCGCAAGAAAGGCGAGGCCGATCAAAATGGCCATGATCCACCAGGCCTTGATGCGCGCGTTCAGATTTTCGATTGCGGTATTCGACTGACCGGCTGGCACGCGGCGCTGTAGCGCGTAGCCGATGCTCGAGGAAACGACGAGGAGCGTGAAGATGCCAAGGACAAGCGTCCACAGATCGGAGTTGGCTGCGTTCATTCTTTATCGCCTGAGTGCTTTGGTGACAGATCGAGCAGGGCCGTGCGTGCCCTGTCAAGGAAGGTTTCCTTGCTCTCGCCGGCTTCGATTCGCATGGCGTTGCCAAAAGTCACAGTACAGATAAGGGGGATGGGGACGATCTCGCCCTTTGGCATGACGCGATTGAGATTGTTGATCCAGACGGGTACGAGCTGAATGCCCGGTCGGGTCGAGGCCAGGTGGAAAAGTCCGCTTTTGAACGGCAGGAGCTGTGCGTCGGTCTGGTTGCGCGTGCCTTCGGGAAAGAGGATCAGCGATGCACCGGAATCGATTACATCAGCCATAACCTCAATCGGATCACGGGTACGCTTGTCGCGGTCTCGCTCGATAAGGACAGCATCGAACACGTCACGGCCGATGAAGCGGTTGATCGATGATTTCAGCCAATATTCCGCGCCGGCGACAGGCCGTGTTCGGCGCCGCAAGCTCGGCGGCAAGACGGCCCATACCAGGATGAAATCGCCATGACTGGAGTGGTTGGCGAAATAGATACACTGCCCATCGGGAATGCCATTGCTAGGCCAGATGGCGCGCACTGCCGTAATCGCACGTGCGAACACCACGATGGCCGCCGCAACAGGCTTCGCGATCACACTTCTCACTGGTTTCAGCCCCCTCGCTGCATCAACAAGCAGCTTGGAGAAGCGTAGCGGCATTTTTGATCGTTCGGAAGTCCTGCTTGTGGCGGAGGGGCGCGTTCAAAATTCCACGCTCCGACGGGATCGGCGAGACTCGGAAGGGATCGAACCGGCACGTTTGTTTAGGGCGGAAAGGAAAGCGTTAACCATGGTCGGTTAGGAATGAGTCGGACGCAACGGAATGAGTCGATGCCAGTACAGTCAAACAAAACTCTGCAAGCAATGACGACAAGCGAGATCGTGCTTTTCCCGGTCGCTTCGCGCGCCGGTGACATTGAGCGGTGCGCGGCCGAACTGGATCGCCGTCATGGCGAGGATGCTGTCTCCTTCTGGAAGACGGAATGCCGCCGGCTGGCCAACGAGCTGACGTCGCTCGGCTGCTCCGAAGATGAGGTTCGCAACCAGGTCATGACATTTCAGGCCGAGGTACAAGCCGAGCTGGTTCGCCGCCATCAAGTGCGTGCAATCGCCGAAAGCCGCAGTGGTCGTGCAATAAAGCGCTAATCACATAGCGATTGGTTCTTCTCGCCATTCGGGTTGTCGATTTTGTCGGGCGGCCTGCGTGGTTGAACTTGTCGCCAAGGCGACGAATTCTTTCCATACTTTGCGCGAGGCGAACCTTCTTGGTTCAGAAATTCCGCGCGCCCAGTGCTAGCATCGTGTTGTTCTCACGCGGATGCCCAAAGATCCCGTGCGTATCGAAGTCGTCGCCTATCTCGGGAGGAAGGCAGATGCCGACGCAACATCTGTCGAACATCCACCGGTGCAAACTGGCGATCAGAAACGTCTGGACTGCCGGAAATGCTTGCCATTTTCGCGTTCTTCAACGAAATTTATCGAGCCGACCGGCAGTTGAGGAGCTGCCGACAAGATACGCGCGTGAAGCGGGAGAATAACGCACGCATGCCGGACGCTGCGGTAGCCGCGCGCCGGACTTGGGAGGGAAGGCATGTATTCCGGTGGTTTGAGATTTGGTTTGGCGGACGAGATCGAGGCGCTCCGCGACAGCGTTCGACGTTTCGCCATTGAGCGCATCGCACCGCTTGCAGCAGAGACGGACAGCAACAACAGCTTTCCAACGCCGCTTTGGCGCGAGATGGGCGACATCGGGCTGCTTGGGATCACGGCCGAGGAGGCCTATGGCGGTGCCGGCCTGGGATACCTGGCGCATTGCGTCGCTATGGAGGAGATCAGCCGCGCATCGGCTTCCGTTGGGCTCAGCTATGGCGCGCATTCGAACCTGTGTGTCAATCAGATCAGCCGCAATGGATCGGAAGCGCAGAAGTCTCGATATTTGCCTGGGCTTATTTCTGGCGAGCATGTCGGCGCACTTGCCATGTCGGAGCCGGGCGCCGGATCCGACGTCGTTTCGATGAAGCTTCGGGCGGAGAAGCGAGGCGACCGCTACGTTCTCAACGGTAACAAGATGTGGATCACCAACGGCCCGGATGCCGAGGTGCTCGTGGTCTACGCGAAGACAGATCCTGACACGGGGCCGCGGGGCATCACGGCGTTCCTCGTCGAGAAGGCCTTCAAGGGTTTTTCAACAGGCCCGAAGCTCGACAAGCTGGGCATGCGCGGTTCCAACACCTGTGAATTGATCTTCGAGGACTGTGAAGTTCCGGAAACCAATGTCCTTGGCACGGTCGGTGGTGGTGCGCGCGTTCTGATGTCGGGGCTCGACTATGAGCGCGTCGTCCTTTCAGCCGGACCTATCGGCATCATGGCGGCCTGCATGGACGTCGTCGTGCCCTATCTTCACGAGAGAAAGCAATTCGGCCAGGCGATCGGCGAATTCCAGCTGATGCAGGGCAAGCTCGCCGACATGTACGTGACCATGAACACGGCGCGCGCTTATGTCTATGCGGTGGCGGCCGCCTGCGATCGCGGCGAGACAACGCGCAAGGATGCCGCTGGCTGCATCCTTTATGCCGCCGAGAAGGCGACGCTTCTGGCTCTCGAGACGATCCAGGCACTCGGTGGCAACGGCTATACGAATGACTATCCTGCCGGCAGGCTGCTGCGCGACGCGAAGCTCTACGAGATCGGTGCCGGGACCTCTGAAATCAGACGCATGCTGATCGGCCGGGAACTCTTTACGGAAACGGCCTGATCCGAACGTTCATCCGACAACCATTCTGGTGACCAATGACGGTTTTGAAGTCGCAGATTTCGACGAACTCGGAGAGTTTCAGGACAAATCGCGCAGCGATGGCCGAGGCGATCCGGGTCATCGAGGAAGCGGCCGCGAGTGCCGCGAACGGTGGTGGAGCTACAGCTCGCGAACGCCACGTCGCGCGTGGCAAGATGCTGCCGCGGGATCGGATCGCCGGACTGCTCGATCCGGCGACACCGTTCCTCGAGATCGGATTGACCGCAGCTCACGGCATGTATGGCAACGAGGCGCCCGGCGCTGGCCTGATTACCGGCATCGGCCGTGTTTCGGGACGCGATTGCATGGTGGTCTGCAACGATGCCACCGTCAAAGGCGGCACCTATTTCCCCATGACAGTGAAGAAGCATTTGCGTGCGCAGGAGGTTGCGGCGCAGAACAATCTGCCTTGCATCTACCTCGTGGATTCCGGTGGCGCGAACTTGCCGAACCAGGACGAGGTATTCCCGGATAGGGATCATTTCGGCCGGATATTTTATAATCAAGCCAACATGTCGGCAGCGGGAATTCCGCAGATTGCCGTTGTCATGGGCTCTTGTACGGCGGGCGGTGCCTATGTGCCTGCCATGTCCGACGAGGCGATCATCGTCGAGGGACAAGGGACGATCTTTCTTGCCGGCCCTCCGTTGGTGAAGGCTGCCACCGGCGAAGTCGTTTCCGCGGAAGATCTCGGCGGCGGCGACGTTCACACGAGGCTCTCTGGTGTTGCCGACCATCTCGCTCGCGACGATGGGCACGCGCTCGCCCTGGCAAGGCGTGCCGTCGCCAACCTCAATCGGTCCAAGCCTGGTGTCGTCGAGCGCCAACCGGTCGAAGCACCTTTGTTCGATCCAGCGGAAATCGCCGGCATCGTCCCGGCCGACCTGCGCGTGCCCTACGACGTGCGCGAAGTCATTGCGCGTATGGTCGACGGGTCACGTTTCGATGAATTCAAGGCACGCTATGGGACGACGTTGGTCTGCGGCTTCGCCCATGTCCATGGTATCCCCGTGGGCATTGTCGCCAACAACGGTGTGCTCTTTTCGGAATCGGCTCTGAAGGGAGCCCATTTTGTGGAGCTCTGCTCGCAGCGCAGGATACCGCTTGTTTTCCTGCAGAACATCACCGGCTTCATGGTCGGTCGCAAATACGAAACCGAGGGCATTGCGAAAAATGGTGCGAAGCTCGTCACAGCGGTTGCGACAACAGCGGTGCCGAAGGTGACGATGCTAGTTGGCGGTTCCTTCGGTGCGGGAAATTACGGCATGGCAGGCCGTGCCTTTTCACCGCGCTTTCTCTGGACCTGGCCAAACAGCCGCATCTCGGTCATGGGCGGTGAGCAGGCGGCCGGTGTGCTTGCAACTGTGCGGGGTGAGGCGCTTTCCCGGGCCGGCACGCCCTGGACACCGGAAGAGGAGGCTGATTTCAAGCAGCCGGTGCTCGATCTCTTCGACCGGCAGAGCCATCCGCTTTATGCGTCGGCGCGGCTGTGGGATGATGGGGTGATCGATCCTTCCAAGAGCCGCGATGTGCTCGGTCTGTCGCTGTCTGCGGCACTGAATGCACCGATCGAAGACACGCGTTTCGGCCTTTTCCGGATGTGAGGTAGCGATGTTCCAGAAAATCCTCATCGCAAACCGTGGCGAGATCGCGTGCCGGGTGATCCGAACTGCCAGGCGTATGGGGATCGCCACCGTGGCGGTCTATTCGGATGCCGATGTTGGAGCACTGCATGTCGAGATGGCCGACGAGGCGGTTCGCCTTGGTCCTGCCAGCGCACAGGAGAGCTATCTCTCTCCCGAGCGAATTCTGGCGGCAGCTGAGCGGACCGGCGCCGAGGCAATCCATCCCGGCTATGGGTTCCTCTCGGAGAACGCCGATTTTGCAGCAGCCGTCGAGGCTGCGGGCATCGTCTTCATCGGGCCGCAGGCATCTTCCATTCGCGCCATGGGAATGAAGGACGCGGCGAAGGCGCTGATGGATCAGTCAGGAGTGCCCGTGGTCCCGGGGTATCACGGCGAAGAGCAGGATGCCGGGTTTCTGGCTGATCAGGCGGCCCTTGTCGGTTATCCAGTGCTCATCAAGGCCCGCGCGGGTGGGGGCGGCAAGGGTATGCGCCGCGTCGACAGCGAAGAGGATTTTCCAGAATCCCTCGCTGCCGCGCGGCGGGAGGCGAAGGCTGCCTTCGGCGACGATGCCGTGCTGATCGAGCGGTACCTCATTCGTCCGCGCCATATCGAGGTTCAGATCTTCGGCGATCGCCATGGCAACGTCGTGCATCTTTTCGAGCGCGATTGTTCGCTCCAGCGTCGCCACCAGAAAGTGATCGAAGAAGCACCGGCACCGGGGATGACGCCGGAGATGCGCCGCGCGATGGGCGACGCGGCCGTACGTGCGGCGCGTGCCATTTCCTACCGTGGGGCCGGCACTGTGGAATTCATCGCGGATGTGTCAAACGGCCTCTGGCCCGACCGCTTCTACTTCATGGAGATGAACACCCGCCTGCAGGTCGAGCATGCGGTCACCGAGGCGATTACCGGAGTTGATCTGGTCGAGTGGCAATTGCGTGTGGCCGCCGGCGAACCGCTGCCGAAGAAGCAATCGGAGCTTGAGATCTACGGTTGGGCCTTCGAGGCCCGGATCTACGCGGAGGATGCCGCCAAGGGCTTCCTGCCGGCTACGGGAACGATCAGGCATCTGGATTTTCCGGATGTTACGGCGCGGATCGATGCCGGAATCCGCACAGGCGATACGGTTTCAGCCCACTACGATCCACTGGTTGCCAAGATGATCGTGCATGGACCGAACCGCAGTGTCGCACTGTCGCGGTTGACCCGTGCGCTGCAAAGTTCCCATGTCGTTGGCGTCACCACCAATCTGGACTTTCTGGCCAGGTTGAGCATGCAGGAGGAGTTCGTCGCCGGCCATCCTGATACCGGGCTGATCGATCGCGATCTTCAATTGCTGACGGCAATCGAGCCGCCCGCAGACACGGTTGTTGCTCTTGCAGCAGTGTTGTCGCTGGGTGCGCTTGGACAGTCATCGGATGGCGACCCATGGTTGACGCTGGGGCACTGGCAGCTTTGGAGCGAAATGCAGCGTATCGTCGCCCTGACCTACGAAGGGGCCCACTCAACGCTACGGGTTGCCGCTAAGGGGTTTGATTTCTTTGCGGTACACGACGGCCGGCGCGTCATTCCGGTGAAAATCGTCAGTCGGCAGGAGGACGGATGCCGGGTGGAGATCGATGGCCGGCAAGTCCAGGCCAAGGCGAGCTTGGCGGCGCATCACTTGGTGGTCAGCGTCGATCACAGAACCCATATCTTCCACCTCGGGAACCCACTCGATTTCAGTGCGAGCGATGTGGCGGATGGCAACAGGCTGATCGCCCCGATGCCGGGCTTTGTGAAGATCGTGCGCACGAGTTCGGGAGCTGAGGTTGCCAAGGGCGATGCGCTAGTCGTCATGGAAGCGATGAAAATGGAACTCACGCTCGTTGCGGCCCGCGACGGGACAGTGGAAGCCGTCGAGGTGAGCGAAGGACAGCAGGTTGACGAAGGCGCGGTGCTTCTGACGCTTCGGGTAGAGGAGGCGTGATCTTGCAGCCTGGAGAATCGTCATTGTTGCCGCGGGACGTGTCGATCGTCGAGATGGCGCCGCGCGATGGCCTCCAGAACGAGAAGACTCTGATCCCGACGGCGACGAAGATTGCCCTGATCGACATGATCTCGGAATGCGGCTTCGAACGGATCGAGGCGACAAGCTTCGTCAGCCCGAAGTGGGTGCCCCAGCTTGCCGATGCTGCGGAAGTGATGGCCGGTATCCAACGCAGGCCGGGAGTCCGCTACGCGGTCCTGACGCCGAACATGAAAGGGTTCGATGCCGCCGTAGCGGCAGGCGCAGACGAAGTCGCCATCTTCGCTTCCGCCTCGGAAAGTTTTTCTCAAAAGAATATCAACTGCTCGATCGCCGAGAGCATCGAGCGCTTCAAGCCGGTTGCGGAAGCAAGCCGCCGGCGGGGCATCCCGATGCGCGGTTATGTCAGTTGCGTCGTCGAATGTCCCTATGAGGGCGCCATTTCGCCGGATGCCGCGGCGCGCGTGGTCGAGAGCCTGCATGCCTTGGGCTGCTACGAAATCAGCCTTGGCGATACGATCGGCAAAGGTCAGCCGGAGGAGGTCGATCAGATGCTGGTGACGGTTCTATCCTATGCGCCGGCGACGATGCTTGCCGGCCATTTCCATGACACCGACGGCTGGGCTCTCGACAATATCGAAGTGTCGTTGAAGCACGGGTTGAGGGTTTTCGACGCGGCGATCGGCGGTCTGGGCGGTTGCCCTTATGCCCCGGGCGCGAAGGGCAATGTCGACACTTTGGCTGTCGCGCAATTTCTTGCCCGAAAGGGCTACCGGACCGGGCTTTTGCCGGAGAAGCTAGAGCAGGCCGCGCATTTTGCGCAAAGCCTCAGGAGCGCGTGATATGCCGGAAACGCTGATGATTTCGATCGACGAACGCGGTGTCGCGCGGCTTACACTCGCTCGCGAAGACAAGCACAATGCCATGTCCGCCAAAATGATCGATGAATTGACGGAGGCCGCAAATGTGCTTGGATCGGACAGGAATGTGCGCGCTATCGTGCTGGCCGGGGCGGGCAAAAGCTTCTGTGCCGGCGGCGACCTGGAGTGGATGAGAGCCCAGTTCAAGGCGGGCCGGACGGAAAGGATGACGGAAGCACGGCGGCTCGCAATGATGTTCAAGGTCCTGAACGAGGTTCCGAAGCCACTCATCGGCCGCGTTCACGGAAGTGCCTTCGGTGGTGGTATTGGATTGATCAGCGTCTGCGACACTGTGATCGCCTCGGAGACCGCGCGTTTCGGTCTGACGGAAGTCCGGCTTGGCCTGATACCGGCAACGATCAGCCCTTATGTGGTGGCGCGCATCGGCGCCGCCGCGCGATCTCTCTTTGTTTCCGGTCGAACATTCGACGCTGCCGAAGCCAAGTCAATCGGTCTTGTTGCTTCCGTTGTGGCGCCTGGTGACCTTGATCAGGCCGTGGGTAGGGAAGTGGCCGAATTTATCGCGGCTTCACCGCAGGCTGCAGCGCGCGCCAAGGCACTCGTGCGTTCTCTAGCGACGCCCATCACGAACGAGGTCATAGAAAGCGTGGTTGCTCAGCTCGCAGACAGCTGGGAAACGGACGAGGCAAAGGCTGGCATCGCAGCTTTTTTCGAAAAGCGTTCGTAGAACGAACGGGCATCAGGTTTTGAGAACTGCTGATTTGAATCAATGGCGGAGAGGGTGGGATTCGAACCCACGATACGGTTGCCCGTATGCCGCATTTCGAGTGCGGTGCTTTCGACCACTCAGCCACCTCTCCGCTTCGTTGGTCGGCGCTTGTTCGGCGCGGGCTGTCTCATAGCGATGAAAGTTCGGGCTGGCAAGACGAAATCTCAAGGTTTTCATCCTTTTGCCTTGACAGTGTTTTGGGCCTCGCGTATCTCGGCTTCGCAATAGGTGTGGATAAGTCTGCGCCTTACCAGTCCTGCGCTCGCGCGGGGCGGATCATCGGCAGTGAGATTCGGGGCGAAAGCCGCTGAAATCCCTGCTTAACCTCGACTGATAAAAAGACGGCCACCTGCTTGTTGCGGGTATGAGCCGGAACGAACATGAAAGGATAAAAAATGTTCGCAGTCATCAAGACCGGCGGTAAGCAGTACCGTGTGGCGGCAAACGACGTGCTGACCATCGAGAAGCTTGAAGCAACCGCTGGCGACGCAATTGAATTCACCGAAGTCCTCGTAATCGGCGAAGGCGCCGACGCTGCGATTGGTGCTCCCTTCGTCAAGGGCGCTTCCGTCAAGGCCGAAGTGGTCGAGCACAACCGCGGCAAGAAGGTCATCGCCTTCAAGAAGCGCCGTCGTCAGAACTCGAAGCGTTCGCGCGGCCATCGCCAGCACCACACTGTTGTCCGCATCACGGACATCGTGGCTGCCAAGTAAGATCACGGGACTTAAGGTTTAAAGGAGAACACCAATGGCACACAAAAAAGCTGGCGGTTCATCGCGCAACGGTCGTGATTCCGAATCCAAGCGCCTTGGCGTGAAGAAGTTCGGTGGCGAAACCGTCATCGCAGGCAACATCATCGTGCGTCAGCGCGGTACGCAGTGGCATCCGGGCGCCAACGTCGGCCTCGGCAAGGACCACACCATTTTTGCGCTTACGGCCGGCAATGTGAACTACCGTACGAAGGCCAATGGCCGCGTGTACGTGTCTGTAATGCCGAAAGCGGAAGCAGCGGAATAAGCCGGTAGCGCTCTAAAACAGCCGGCGTCTCATCGACCCGGCTGAGCGTATCAGGTTCAGTCCAGAAAACAGGGGAGATGGGGCGCCATCTCCCCTTTTTTCTTGTCCAACGAAGGAGGACTGAACATGCAAGGCGAATTGTTGAGGGAAGGCCAATCGCGGTCTTTCAGGGAAGACCAGCGGTCTCCCAAGGAACGGCTGAGGCCGGAGCGGTTAAGGACCGATTGCCCTGTCTTACTCTCGGAACGGCTCGTCATGCGCGCGCCGCACGAAGAAGACATTGACGCCCTTGCCCATCTTGCCAACAACGCCAAAGTCGCCACCATGGTGTCGCGTATGCCGCACCCGTACACGGCCAATGATGCCGCCGACTTCGTGCGACGCACGAAAAACGGCGAGATTGGCAAGTGCGTCTATGCGATTACCAAAGCCGAGAACGGCGCCTTCATGGGGTGCTGCGGAGTTGAGCCGCATCTTGACGGCCGGACCGTCGAGATCGGTTACTGGCTAGGAGAACCGTACTGGAATCAAGGCTTTATGACCGAGGCGTGCCACGCCCTGGTCGATATGGTCTTTCGCACGCGTGAAGATGTCGATCAGATCGATGCCCGGTGCCGGGTGATGAACGTCGCGTCGCGGCGGGTCATCCAGAAGTGCGGCTTCCAGTTCCAGGGATCGGGGCTTGCGGCGTCGCTGGCGCTTGGCAGCAACGTGCCGGTCGAGTGGTACAGGCTTGATCGGAAGACCTGGATGTCGCTGAGAAGCTGGGGGAGCGTCTTATGAACGCGATCAGTCTTCAACGACCCAGGAGCCAGTCGATGACGCCCGGCCCGTTGCCGGTCATTGCCACCGACCGGCTCGTGCTCCGTCCACACAGGCTGAGCGATGCAGATGCGATCGCGGACACGCTGTCCGATTTCGCTGTTACCCGCATGCTCGCGCGTGTTCCGGCCCCTTACGACAGGCAGGACGCGCTCGATTGGCTGGTACCGGTGACGGCTGGCAGCATGCCCGACTGGCAGTTTGCGATCACGACTGGCGACGATGCTCATATCGGCGTCGTCGCCGTCGAGCTTCGCCATGGTCTATGGCACGTTGGCTACTGGCTGAACCGCTTCTACTGGCGGCGCGGCTACATGAGCGAAGCGGTATCGGCCGTGTTGGAGCGCTTTTCGCACCGCATGCCCGATACGACGGTTCACTCCGGCGTGTTCGCCGACAATCCGGCCTCGCTGAAGTTGCAGGAAAAGCTCGGCTTTCGCATGATCGGCTGCAGTGAGATCTACAGCTTCGCGCGCAACACCATGGTCACACATGTCGAGACGATGCTGAAGCCGGGTGCCCTGCAACAGGCGAGGATCGCTTGAAGTGAAGAAAGAGGCGTCCCGATGCGTCGGGGCGCCTCAACCCTCAGCTGTCGATCTCGACCCAGACAGGGAAGTGATCGGAGCCGACCGAGTCGGTATCGATCTTTGCCGATGTAAGGCGGCCCACGAGGCCGCAGCTGACAAAGATGTAATCGAGATGCATGCGTTTGCCATGATCCTTGGGATCCATCCAGCTATAGCTGCCGGGCGAGTAAGCCTCCAACGCCGCAAGCGCGTCGACAGGCGTGCCAATGCGCGGAACGCGGCCGTAATAGCCGTCCTTGGCGCCGGCAAGAATGGAGTATTCCGGCGACTCCGGCGTCATGTTGAAGTCACCCATGACGACGTAATCCTCGGGCAATGGCGGGTCATCGACCTCGAATTCAACCGCGCCCGTGACGGAGCCGCCCTCGGAGACGAACGCGTTGATGCGCTCGTTCAGATGGACGAGTTGCCGGCTGCGCTCGTCGATGGAGACGTGATCGAGATGCACCGAGTAGACACGCATTGCCCCCGCTGGCGTTTCGATAACGGCCTCCGTTGCGCCGCGCTGGAGATTGACCTTGGAGATCGTTCGGCTGCGCGGCAGAAGCAGCGTTCGGGTCGAGAGGATCGGCCAGCGCGAGAGTATCATGTTGCCGAATTGGAAGCGCGTTCCGCGTGGCGGCCAGCCATCGGAACCCTCTTCGATATGCAGGTCGCAAGCCGGTCCATACACCCAGAAATGGTTGGGAAAAAGCGCCGCAAGGTCGGCCACCATGTCGGCATAGTCGTTCCTGGCGAAGCCGCGAGTGACCTCCTGGAGCGCGATGATGTCGGCGCCCTCGAGGCTCGCAGCGATTCGGTCGAGGTCGTAGATGCCATCAAGACCGAAGCCGTACTGTATGTTATAGCTCGCAAACTTCACGATAATCCTTTGACCTCCGATTGAACCGCCTATATCGAAAGCGGCAAGAGGGGCGATGAACAGCCACCGGACAATGGAAGTAAAATGAAATTTCTCGACGAAGCAAAGGTCTATATCAAGTCTGGAGACGGCGGCGCGGGCAGCGTCTCGTTCCGGCGCGAGAAATTCCTCGAATTCGGCGGCCCGGATGGTGGTGACGGCGGACGCGGCGGCGATGTCTGGGTCGAGGCAGTCAATGGCCTCAACACGCTGATCGATTTTCGCTACCAGCAGCACTTCAAGGCCAAGGTCGGCACGCACGGGATGGGCAGGGACCGTACCGGGGCCAATGGCGACCACGTGACACTGAAGGTGCCTGTCGGTACGCAGGTCTTCGAGGAAGACCAGGAAACGCTGATCTGCGACCTCACCGTGGAAGGTCAACGCTTCCGGCTCGCTACTGGCGGCAACGGGGGCTTCGGAAACGCGCACTTCAAATCCTCGGTCAACCAGGCGCCGGACTGGGCCAACCCCGGTCTTCCCGGGGAAGAAAAGACGATCTGGCTGCATCTGAAACTGATTGCAGATGCCGGTCTCGTCGGACTGCCGAACGCCGGCAAGTCTACGTTCCTTGCCGCTGTCACTCGCGCCCGGCCGAAGATCGCTAACTATCCCTTCACGACATTGCACCCGAACCTCGGTGTCGCGACGGTTGATGGCCAGGAGTTCATCCTTGCCGACATTCCGGGGTTGATTGAAGGCGCGCATGAAGGCGTCGGGATTGGGGACCGGTTCCTTGGTCACGTCGAGCGTACGCGTGTGCTGCTGCATCTTGTCTCCTCGCAGGAGGAGAAGGTTGGCAAGGCGTACACGACCGTTCGCCGTGAACTCGAGGCATACGGCGGTGATCTTGGCGACAAGCTGGAGATCGTTGCGCTTTCGCAGATCGATGTGCTTGATGATGCTACGCTGAAGAAGAAAACCAAGGAACTTGCCAAGGCCTGCGGCAGGACGCCGTTCCAGATTTCCGCAGCCACGGGCAAGGGCATGACGGAAGTGTTGCGTGCCTTGCGGGATATCATCGTCGAGGCGAATGCCGGCACGGCCGAAAAACTCGCGAAGGCACCGAAGCTGCGCCACCGCGATATGGTGTCGGACGATGAAGGCGAGGCCAATGACGACGCGTAAGTCGCTCGAGCGTTATCGCCGTGTCGTCATCAAGATCGGTTCGGCCCTCCTCGTCGATCGCAAGACGGGCCTGAAGAAGGCGTGGCTCGACGCGATGTGCCGCGATATCGCGGCCCTGAAGGCCAAGGGTGTTGATGTCCTCGTCGTTTCCTCCGGTGCTATTGCGCTTGGTCGCTCCGTCCTCGACCTGCCTTCGGGCGCCTTGAAGCTGGAGGAAAGCCAGGCGTCGGCGGCCGTCGGCCAGATTGCCTTGGCGCGCGCCTGGTCGGAAAGCCTGTCACGGGACGAGATCGTTGCCGGTCAGATTCTCCTGACGCTCGGCGATACCGAAGAGCGCCGCCGCTATCTCAACGCGCGCGCCACCATCAACCAGCTTCTGAAGATCGGCGCGGTGCCGATCATCAACGAGAACGATACTGTTGCCACCAGCGAAATCCGCTACGGCGACAATGATCGCTTGGCCGCTCGGGTCGCGACGATGACCGGGGCCGATCTGTTGATCTTGCTATCCGACATCGACGGCCTCTACACGGCGCCGCCGCACCTTGATCCGCAGGCGGAATTTCTCGCCACCATCCCCGAGATTACGGCCGAGATTGAAGCCATGGCAGGGGGCGCGGCATCAGAGTTGTCGCGTGGCGGCATGCGCACCAAGATCGATGCCGGCAAGATCGCGACGACGGCCGGCTGTGCCATGATCATTGCGTCAGGAAAGACGGACAGCCCGCTCTCGGCAATCGAGAACGGCGCGCGCTCCTCTTGGTTTGCCCCTTCCGGGACCCCTGTCACCGCCAGAAAAACCTGGATTGCCGGCCAGCTGCAGCCGGCAGGCGAGCTTCACGTCGATGAGGGCGCCGTTGCTGCACTCGGTGCCGGCAAGAGCCTGCTGCCAGCCGGCGTGCGCAAGGTTGTCGGGCTTTTCAGCCGCGGTGATACCGTGGCTATCGTCGGTCCGCATGGGCGCGAGATCGCGCGCGGACTTGCCGGATACGATGCCGAAGAGGCGCGGCAGATTACCGGGCGCAAATCGGCGGAGATCGAGGCAGTCCTCGGTTACGCGGGGCGCGCAGCAATGATCCATCGCGACGACATGGTGATGACGTCGCAGATCGGTTCGAAATCGGAAAGGCAGAAGAAGGACACAAGCTATGCTTGATACCGTTGCGCAGAGCCCCGACATTGACGCGCTGATGAACGACATCGGCCGCAAAGCCAAGGCTGCCGCGCGACCGTTGGGCTTTGTGTCCACCGAAGCCAAAAACAAGGCGCTGAATGCCATGGCGGATGCGATCCTTGCCAACAAGGATCATATCCTCGCCGAGAACGCAAAGGATCTGAAGGATGTCGCCGGCACGGATATGCTCGCGTCATTTGTCGACCGCTTAACACTGACTGAAAAGCGCGTGGCCGAGATGGCTGAAGGCATTCGCGCGATCGCTGCCCTCAAGGATCCTGTTGGCGAGGTGATTGCAGCCTGGGACCGTCCGAATGGCTTGAAGATCGAGCGCGTTCGTACGCCGCTCGGTGTCATCGGCGTGATTTTCGAGAGCCGTCCGAATGTGACGGCGGATGCCGGCGCGCTCTGCCTGAAAGCCGGTAACGCGGTAATTCTGCGTTGTGGTTCGGACTCGCGGCGTTCATCGCAGGCAATTCATGCCTGCCTCGTACAGGGCCTAAAGTCTGTCGGATTA
The DNA here is from genome assembly GCF_019511525.1 of Rhizobium cauense. Taxonomy (GTDB): domain Bacteria; phylum Pseudomonadota; class Alphaproteobacteria; order Rhizobiales; family Rhizobiaceae; genus Rhizobium; species Rhizobium cauense. The sequence continues at coordinate 122,921 of NZ_JAEUAT010000005.1, forward strand.
CCTGAGCACTCGATCCAGCTCGTGCCAGTAACCGATCGGGCCGCGGTCGGCGCGATGTTGCGCGGACTGGATGGTGCGATCGACGTTATCGTTCCGCGCGGCGGCAAGAGCCTTGTTGCGCGCGTTCAGAGCGAGGCGAGGGTGCCCGTTTTTGCGCACCTTGAAGGGCTTTGCCATATCTATGTGGATGCCTCGGCCGATCTTGCCATGGCCAAGGAGATCATCGTCAACGCAAAGATGCGGCGCACGGGAATCTGCGGCGCGGTGGAAACCATCCTTGTGGACAGCGCTGCGGCCAGCATCCATCTTCGCCCGTTGCTGGAGGCCCTCGCAGGCGCCGGTTGCGAGATCCGCGGTTCGGCGGCCGTCGTTCAGGCGATGCCCGGTGTGAAGGCTGCCACCGAGGAAGATTGGTCGACAGAGTATCTCGATGCCATCGTTTCTGTTGCCGTTGTCGACGGTATTTCCGGTGCGATCCAGCATATCCAGACCTACTCCTCTAATCATACCGAGGCTGTCATTGCCGAGGATCCAGATGTGGTTCAGCGGTTCTTCACCGAGGTCGATTCCGCAATCCTGCTGCACAATGCATCCACCCAGTTTGCCGATGGCGGCGAGTTCGGGATGGGGGCGGAGATCGGCATCGCCACGGGTAAGATGCATGCCCGCGGTCCCGTCGGCGTCGAGCAGCTGACATCCTTCAAATATCGGGTGCACGGCACCGGACAAACCCGGCCCTGACGTGACCAACGACGAAGTCGACCGACGCTATCTTCGCATGCCGCATACCGAGCGGGGGATGGTCGTCGGTCTGTTCGGCGGTTCGTTCAATCCGCCGCATGACGGTCATGGGCTGGTTGCCGAGATTGCGATCAAGCGGCTCGGCCTGGACCAGTTGTGGTGGATCGTCACTCCTGGCAATCCGCTCAAGGATAGACGCCAGCTTTTGCCGCTTGCAGAGCGCATTGCGTTGAGCGAGCGTCTTGCCCGACATCCTTCGATCAAGGTCACTGCGTTCGAGCGCGATTTTGCAACGAGCTTCACGGCGAACACGTTGGCGCGGGTCAAGGCGCGCAATCCGCATGTCCATTTTATCTGGATCATGGGCGCGGACAGCCTGAAGACGTTCCATCTGTGGCAGCGGTGGCAGGACATCGTCAACACGTTTCCAATTGCTGTTATCGACCGCCCGGGCTCCACGCTGTCGTTCCTGTCATCGAAGATGGCGAGGACGTTCGATTTTGCCCGTGTTGATGAGGACGATTCACGGGCGCTGTGGAAACGGCGCGCGCCAGCCTGGACCTTCATTCATGGTCCACGTTCCGGTCTTAGCTCGACCGCGATCCGCCAACGAATGGCATCCTGAAGTAACGCGATTTTTCTGCGGTTTGATAAACGAAAAGCCCGACGGGGGAGGAGATCCGTCGGGCTTCGTAAACTCGATCGACAACTGGGAGGAGGAGTGTTGCCGATCCTATCCAACGGCTTTGGGAGGAGGAGATGCCGTTCGATGAGTGTGTTGTACCATAAACCCCGGATTTTTGAAGCGGGTTCACTGCATTGCAGCAATGCGCCCAAGGCATGGCTTCGGATAGGCGCTGCGTCCAGTTTGCTCAATTCTTTTGCATCTACGACGATTTTTGCCGGAGTCTCAACTCGTTGGGAAGTTTTGCCCTAGAATTATGGGGGCACTCCTATCGTCTAGGGCGCTCGGCGACCTCAGTTATGCACTTCATGAATGCGTGAGGGCGGCCAGTGAACGGAATGGTTATGCTTGCATAAATATAGCGCTAGCCAAGGCGCTGGTAACGTTATATTTCTCCGGATATTTCGAAGAGCTCGGGGAGAAATCATGTACAGTCGCCGTCAATGGATCAAAGTCATCGCCGCTGCCGTTTCGGCAGTCTTCCTTGGTGTTGCCGCAACACCCGCAGCAGCTGCGGAGAAGGTTACCGTGTTTGCCGCGGCCAGCCTGAAGAACGCCCTCGACGCCGCCAACGCCGCTTGGGCGAAGGAGGGTAAGGAGGCTGTCGCCTCATACGCAGCGAGTTCGGCGCTTGCGAAGCAGATCGAAGGTGGTGCGCCCGCCGACATCTTCATGTCGGCTGATCTTGATTGGATGGAGTACCTTGCCAAGAAAGATCTCATCAAGGCCGACACACGATCTAATCTTTTGGGCAACAAGATCGTCCTTGTTGCGGCCAAGGATCATGCCAAGCCGGTCGATATCAAAAAGGGGTTTGACCTTGCTGCTCTGCTCGGTGACGGCAAGCTCGCCATGGGCGAAGTGAAGTCTGTGCCAGCTGGCAAGTACGGCAAAGCCGCGCTCGAATCGCTGGGTGTCTGGTCCTCGGTCGAATCCAAGGTAGCGGGTGCGGAAAGCGTTCGGGCTGCGCTCGCCCTGGTGTCGCGCGGCGAGGCGCCTTATGGCATCGTCTACCAGACCGACGCGTCCGCAGATCCGGGCGTTGCTGTGGTCGGCACGTTCCCGGCGGAATCGCATCCCCCGATCATCTATCCGGTCGCTATTCTCTCCGAGAGCAAGAACCCGGAGGCTGCTGCCTATCTGGAATTCCTGAAATCAGAAAGGGCGGCTCATTTCTTTGCCGAGCAGGGTTTCACCGTTTTGAAATGATTGCGGATTTTCGCATGAAGACATAGCGTGAGAAGGCCCGTCAGATCGGGCCTTCTATTTTTGGAGAAACGGCTTGAATGCGTTTGGCTTGAGCAACGATGAGTGGACGGCAATCTTGCTCAGCTTGCGCGTATCAGTGGTCGCGATGCTGGCGAGCCTGCCATTCGGCATCGGCGTTGCTCTCTTGCTGGCGCGCGGACGGTTCTGGGGCAAGTCGCTTCTCAACGGCTTTGTTCATTTGCCGTTGATCCTGCCGCCTGTGGTCACAGGTTTCATCTTGCTGATCCTATTTGGTCGGCGTGGACCGATCGGCAGTTTCCTGGACCAATATTTCGGCATCGTCTTCTCGTTTCGCTGGACTGGCGCGGCTCTCGCTTGCGCGGTCATGGCCTTCCCCTTGATGGTGCGCAGCATCCGGCTTTCGATCGAAGCGGTCGACAGAAAACTGGAGGAGGCGGCAGGGACGCTGGGAGCCAGTCCACTTTGGGTCTTCATGACCATAACATTGCCGCTGACGTTGCCCGGGATCATTGCCGGAATGATCCTTTCCTTTGCCAAGGCGATGGGGGAGTTCGGGGCAACAATTACGTTCGTCTCCAACATTCCAGGGGAGACACAGACGCTTTCGGCCGCGATCTACTCCTTTACCCAAGTCCCGGGCGGGGACGCCGGAGCACTACGGCTGACGCTCATCGCCGTCGCCATTTCAATGGTCGCGTTGCTTGCCTCGGAGTTTCTATCGCGTCTCGCCGGTCGGAGGATCGATCCGGAATGACGCTCGTTGTGAAAGCAAAGCAGCAACTCGGCGCTTTTTCGCTGGATGCTGCCTTTACCTCGGAGCGGGGAATTACCGCGCTCTTCGGACGTTCCGGTTCCGGCAAGACGTCGATGATCCGCATCATTGCCGGATTGGCGCGGCCAGACAGCGGACAGGTTATTCTGGACGGCGAGACAATGACCGACACGGGCCGGCGGATCTTCGTCGCCAAGCATCGCCGGAGATTTGGCTATGTCTTTCAGGAAGCGCGGCTTTTTCCGCACCTCAATGTTCGCCACAATCTGTCCTATGGTCGCTGGTTCGCCAAAGCTGGTGGTTCGCCGGAGAGCCTGGACCGCATTGTTGAATTGCTTGGTATCGAAAGCCTCCTCGAACGCCGACCGGAAAAGCTCTCGGGCGGCGAGAAGCAGCGAGTGGCAATTGGGCGGGCTCTGCTGTCGCTTCCCCGTCTATTATTGATGGACGAACCGCTGGCGGCTTTGGATGATGCCCGGAAGGCCGAGGTCATGCCGTATCTCGAGCGGTTGCGTGACGAGATGGATATCCCGATCGTCTATGTCAGTCATTCGATCACGGAGGTAGCGCGCCTCGCTGACCAGGTCGTGGTCATGCGGGATGGCAAGGTAGAAGCGGTCGGTTCGGCCCCTGACGTGCTCAGCCATCCGCCTGCCTCATTTGAGCGGCGTGAGGCCGGGGCTCTTCTTGAGGGGAAAGTCGAAACCATTAACGGCCATCATCAAATCGCGACGATTGCCCTGAAGTCGGCGCAACTTCATGTCCCGGGAACGATGCTTGCCCCCGGCAAGGTGGTCCGAGTCCGCATTCCCTCCCGCGATGTGATGCTTGCTCTGCGTAAGCCCGAAGCGTTGAGCGCTTTGAACGTTCTGGAAGGAACCGTGAGAAGTCTGACGCCGGCCGACGATGCAACGATCGATGTTCTCGTCGACTGCGGTGGAGACGCAATTCTTGCCCGGATCACGAGCTTTTCGGGAGAGCGGCTCGGCTTGAGGATCGGGACGCCCGTCTTCGCCATCATCAAGACCGTTGCCCTGGAGCCATGATCAGCCATGGTCGTTTGGCGATCGGTTCTCCTCCAGCCACGCCAGATCCTCGGCAAGTGCAGACTTCAACACGCGTTCCATCTTTCGGAAGCGGGCAAGCAGTTCATCGCCAAATGGCGTTAGGGCAGCGCCCCCTCCCTTCTGACCGCCACGTTGGGACTCGACGACGGGCTCGCGGAACATCCTGTTCATATCACTGACAAGCAGCCAGGCCCGACGATACGACATGTCCATCGCTCTGCCCGCGGCGGAAATCGAGCCCGTCTCCCGGATCTGCTCCAACAGCTCCATTTTGCCTCGCCCCAGCCGGTCTTCGTGGGGAAAGCTGATGCGAAGAATTGGAGTGAGTGTATCTGCGGCAGGGCTTTTCATGGACGGGTCTTTTGGAGTCTTGAACGGGAAGCTTACTTTACGTGCGGTCACAACGACTGTACACGGCCGGTAGCCTACAGTTTGCCGCCAAGGATAATCTGTCGTGTCAAAACGGTTGTTCACGCTTTGTGATTGCCCGCGTCTTGAAACGTTAATGGTTTGGTGCCTATCTTAAGCATGATTTGGTCACCAAATCAGTGATGTGCATGCTTTGTCATTCCGAGAAAGGAAAAGCACTGACAACAGTACACGCCAAGGGAAAAACGCTTGCCGTTGTCCCGAAGAGCCCGGAACGTGGCGCCGATGCTGCCGCCCGCGCCCTACACGCCGTTCTCACAAGCCTTGAGGACTCTAAGGCCGAAGATATTGTCACCATTGACATTGCTGGAAAATCTGCGCTTGGAGACTTCATGGTTGTCGTCTCAGGGCGCTCGAGCAGGCATGTTCTGGCGATCTCCGACCACCTGCTGACTGACCTGAAAGATGAGGGTTTCGGAAGTGCCCGCGTCGAAGGTCAAGAAGGCGGCGATTGGATCCTGATCGACACCGGCGACATCATCGTGCATGTCTTCCGCCCAGAGATACGCGAGTTCTACAACATCGAAAAGATGTGGGCCGCGCCTGATATGGACGAGGAGACGGTGCACTGACAGGTTGCCTGGACGTCGCGTCCGGCGCCTGATAGACGGCATTTCATTGGGTCGGATTAGCGAACTCGGCCCGCGGTACGAATGTGCCGCAAAATGCCGAATTTGCGGGAGCGGGCGATGCGTGTTGGTCTTTTTGCAGTGGGGCGGCTGAAGTCCGGCCCCGAGAAGGATCTTGCAGCCCGTTATTTTGACCGTTTTGCCAAGGCTGGCCCCGCAGTCGGCCTTGAATTCTCTCGTGTGTCCGAAGTTGCCGAAAGCCGCTCTTCGAATGCCGATACCCGCAAGCGCGACGAAGCGTTGATGCTGCAAAAGTCGCTCACCGACGGGAGCGTTCTCATCTTGCTGGACGAGCGGGGCAAGGCACTGGACAGTGAAGGATTTGCCAATCTTCTGGGAAACTACCGTGACCAGGGAAAGCGCGATTTGACGATCGCGATCGGTGGCGCCGATGGCCTCGATCCATCCCTCTATGACCTTGCCGACGCCACGCTTTGTCTCGGAAAGATGACCTGGCCACATCAGTTGGTTCGTACATTGATCGCTGAACAGCTGTACCGGGCTGTCACCATTCTCTCCGGCCACCCGTATCATCGAGTTTGACCCTCGCCCGCTCACGCAGGAGTGTCCGGCAGCATAGGCCCCAGACCTCAATGGATCTGGAAATGCATGTCAAATCAGCTTAATCTCCGCGCGATTTGAAAGGGTCTTCCAGCTCCGTATGCTGACACGTGTGCTCAAGCAAAAGTATGTCATTCTGCCGGCGCTCGCCGCAGGCTTGAGCGTGTCTGTGGCGTCGCTGGATCGCCCCTTCGCGATCAACGCGTTCGCGCAGGAAGCGCCAGAGGGGAATGCGGCCGCGCCTTCGACGACGTCAACGGTAACAGAAGCCTCAGCGACAACGAAGCCCACGGTCGCGCCGCCGCCACCGGACCCGGCGGCCGAGCTGGCGCGGAAGCGGGACGAGACACGGGCCGAACTCGAATCCCTGTCAAAGACCATAGGCCTTTCCTCTGATCGAGTTGTTGAGCTTCAGAAAAGCATTGACGAGCTCGATAAAAGCACCAGCAGCGTTCGTCAGGCGTTGATTGATTCAGCGACACGCCGCAAGTCGCTCGAGAAACAGATTCTGGACAGCGAGAGAAAGCTTGCCGACCTTGGTGTCAAGGAAGATGCGGTTCGGCGGTCTCTGCACGAGCGACGCGGCTTGCTTGCCGAGGTGTTGGGCGCCTTGCAGCGGATGGGGCGAAATCCGCCGCCAGCACTCCTCGTCACTCCTGACGACGCATTGGCTTCAGTGCGGAGCGCGATTTTGCTCGGCGCCGTTGTCCCTGGTGTCCGTAAGGAAACCGACAAGCTTGTTGCCGACCTTGCTAATCTTTCCTCTCTGCAGGCGGCAAGTGCGGCGGAGAAGGCCAGCCTGACCGCGACGATGACGAACAGCCTCGAAGAGGAACGTCGCATGGACCTGCTTCTTGCTGAAAACGAGAAGCTGAGTCGCAGCAACGCCGCCGAACTGGATGCCGAGAAGAAGCGCTCGGAAGATCTTGCAAGCAAGGCGACGAGCCTGGAGAGCCTCGTCGCTTCGATGGAAACCGAGATTGCGTCGGTTCGTGAGGCTGCCGCCGCAGCGCGCCAAGCCGAGGAGAACCGTAGGCTCCTGACCGATGAACAGCGGGCCCAGGCCAAGGCGCTCGCGGAGAGCGGCGTGCCTGATAAAAACCGCATTGCGCCCGCATATCCGTTCGGAGAATTGAAGGCTAAGTTGGAATTGCCTGTGGCTGGCGATATCCTCCGTGAGTTCGGCGATGCCGACGGAACTGGCCATGAGGCGATGGGAATGACGCTTGCCACCAATCCGGAAACGGTGGTCACCGCGCCCGCCGATGGACTCGTTGTGTATGCGGGAGCATTCCGCAGCTATGGCCAAATGATCATCCTCGATGCCGGCGACGGTTACCATCTCGTTCTCTCCGGAATGGAGACAATCAGCGCGCGCCAGGGCAAGTTTGTTTTCGCCGGCGAACCGCTGGCCGTCATGGGCGCAAAAAGAGTGGCGAGCGCGACCGCATTGGCGCTGGAAACCAACCGTCCAACGCTTTACATTGAATTTCGAAAAGGTGGAAAACCGGTCGATTCCCGGCCGTGGTGGACCGCTAAAGACACTGGAAAGGCACGCAATGATTCGTAGGGCTTCTCTTGTTCTGGTCGGCGCATTGATGGGTGCGACCGCGATGAGCGTCATCTATTCGGCGGGTGTGCCTGCGGAAGCGGCGGGAGCGTCCACTTACAAGGAGCTTTCCGTTTTTGGTGATGTGTTTGAACGTGTGCGTGCTCAGTACGTGACACCGCCGGCCGAAGATAAACTCATTGAAAACGCTATCAACGGCATGCTTTCCTCGCTGGATCCGCATTCGAGCTACATGAATGCGAAGGATGCGGCCGATATGCAGACCCAGACCAAGGGCGAGTTTGGCGGCCTCGGTATTGAAGTCACGATGGAAGATGAACTCGTCAAGGTCATCACGCCGATCGACGACACGCCTGCAGCAAAGGCCGGCGTTCTTGCGGGCGACTACATTTCCGAGATCGATGGCCAGTCCGTTCGTGGTCTGAAGCTGGAAGATGCGGTCGAAAAGATGCGCGGTCCGGTCAATACGCCGATCAAGCTGACGCTGATCCGCAAGGGCGCCGACAAGCCGATCGAACTGACGATCGTCCGCGATGTCGTTGCGGTTCAGGCCGTGAAGTCGCGCGTCGAGGATGATGTCGGTTACCTGCGCGTCATCTCCTTTACGGAGAAGACCTATCCTGACCTTGAGAAGGCGATCGAGAAGATCAAGAAGACAGTTCCGGCCGACAAGCTGAAGGGCTATGTTCTCGACCTGCGCCTGAACCCGGGCGGTCTGCTCGATCAGGCAATTCAGGTTTCGGATGCGCTGCTGCAGCGCGGCGAAGTGGTTTCGACCCGCGGGCGCAATCCGGATGAGACGCGTCGATTCAATGCCGGTCCAGGTGATCTGACCGATGGAAAGCCCGTGATCGTGCTGATCAACGGCGGCTCGGCATCTGCGTCGGAAATCGTTGCCGGCGCGTTGCAGGATCTGCGCCGTGCGACCGTGCTTGGCACCCGCTCCTTCGGTAAGGGGTCGGTTCAGACGATCATCCCGCTCGGCGAAAACGGCGCATTGAGACTGACGACGGCACTCTACTACACGCCGTCGGGCCGCTCTATCCAGGGCACCGGCATCACACCTGATATCAAGGTCGAGGAGCCCCTGCCGGAAGAACTCAAGGGCAAGATGGTCACCGAAGGTGAATCGAGCCTGCGCGGCCATATCAAGGGTCAGAGCGAAACGGACGAGGGCTCCGGCTCGGTCGCCTATGTTCCTCCGGATCCGAAGGATGACGTCCAGCTCAACTACGCGCTCGACCTGCTGCGTGGCAAGAAGACCGATCCGGCCTTCCCGCCCAATCCGGACAAGGCCGTTAGCGCCAAGTAACCGCAATTCGAGGCGTCAGGCCGGATCGTGTGTCCGGCCTGACGCCTTTTTGCTGTCCTGATTCCGAACGGGAAAGACGCTTGAACACCGATCTTCATGCACCACTGGGACAGAATCGCAAGGCAAGCCGCGAACGGCCGGGCATCCTGCGAACGGGTCGTGTTGTCGCCGGGCTTTGCCTTGTACTGATTGGCGCGTCGTCCCTCTACACAGCGTTTCGTGGTGATGGGCTGGACCGCCAGAACCCGCCGACGCAAGATCAGCCGGTGCCGCCTTCCGACACCATTCAAAATCAGGTTCCGCCGCAAGACCAGTCTGCCCCTGCTCCCAGCGGTATGTTGATATCCGACCCACGATCGGGCGCCAATGTGGAGCAAATGGTGACTGGAGATGGTTCGGTCGTCACGAAATACTCTCCAAGACAGCGTGACGGGAATGGTCCGGTGCTAGTTGATGCGTCGCAGGTCGGCCAGGATCCAAGGATGGCGGCCATACCGAACGAGGCCCTTCTGGAAGAGACGCCGCTGGGACGGTTGCCAATTGTCGGGACGGACGGGCGTCGCCCGATGGACCAGTATGCTCGTCCGTGGTCCGGCGCGCACGGGACACGGATTGCCATCGTCGTAAGCGGTCTCGGACTGAGCCAGACAGGCACCCAGCGTGCCATTCAGCAACTGCCGGAGGAGGTGACATTTGCGTTCGCCGCCAGCGGCAATAGCTTGCAACGCTGGATGCAGGAGGCGCGCCGGGGTGGCCATGAGATCCTGCTGCAGGTGCCATTCGAGCCGTTTGATTACCCGGCGAACGATCCTGGGCCCGACACGCTGCTGATCTCGAAGCCGGTCGCCAAGAATATCGAAAGCCTGCATCGCGCGATGGGCGAGATCACCAACTACACCGGCATCATGAATTATCAGGGTGGGCGCTTCCTTTCCGATCCCAATGCTATGGAGCCGGTCATGCGCGACATTGGCAAACGTGGGCTGCTGTTTCTCGATGACGGAACGTCGGCCCAGTCCAAGACAGCGATCATTGCGAAGGGAACCGAGCTGCCATACGCCTTCGCCGACGTTCAGTTGGACAAGCAGCTTGACGTGAACGCCATCATCCAGAAGCTGGACGAACTAGAGCGAGTTGCAAGGCGCAACGGGCAGGCGATCGGGGTCGCTGCCGCATTCGATGAGAGCATCGATGCGATTGCACAATGGACCGAGGAGGCCGCGATGCGCGGCATTGAGATCGTCGGTGTCGCTGCGCTGACCAATGACCCCAAGAGACCATAGTAGAGAGAGCGAATGAGCAAGCCGATCGTAAAAGCTGAAGACCTGCCGTATCGTCCCTGTGTCGGCGTTATGATCCTCAATCGTGAAGGTCTTGTTTGGGCGGGAAGGCGAATCCCGGAGGAGAACTCCGAATACGACGGATCGCCGCAACTTTGGCAGATGCCGCAAGGCGGCATCGACAAAGGCGAGGATCCATTGGAGGCCGCTTATCGCGAGCTTTACGAGGAAACCGGCATTCGCACGGTGACGCTGCTGGCGGAAGCGAGGAACTGGATCAACTACGATCTGCCGCCGCAACTGGTTGGCATCGGGCTGAAGGGGAAGTTTCGCGGCCAGACGCAGCGCTGGTTCGCATTCCGTTTCGATGGAGACGAGAGCGAGGTCGCGATCAATCCCCCGCCGGGTGGTCATGCGGCGGAATTCGATGCGTGGGAGTGGAAGCCAATGGAGAGCCTGCCCGATCTGATCGTGCCCTTCAAGCGGACCGTCTACGAACAGGTCGTCGATGAGTTCAGGCACTTTGCCGCTTTGGGCGCGGCAAAGTGAATGACCGGCGACCAAGGTCGCCGGTCATTGCCAATCTTTATTCGGCCTCGTTGGCAGAGTCGGCGTTGAGTTGACCGTACTTCGCTTCGCCAATCTTGCCGAGCAGCTCCAGCTGCGTTTCGAGGAAGTCGATATGACCTTCCTCATCCGCCAGCAGCTCCTCGAAAAGCTTCATCGAGACATAGTCGCCGGCCTCATGACAGATGTCGCGTGATTTCTTGTAGGCTGTACGCGCCTCGTACTCGCCAGCAAGATCGGCTTCCAGAACTTCCTTCACGTTCTGGCCGATGCGAAGTGGCGCAAGGGTCTGTAGATTGGGATGGCCTTCGAGGAAAATGATACGCGCGACCAGGCGGTCGGCGTGATGCATTTCTTCGATGGATTCGGCGCGCTCCTTTTTAGCCAGCTTGGTGTAACCCCAATCCTCAAGGAGTCGGTAGTGGACCCAATACTGGTTTACGGCGCCTAGCTCTAAAAAGAGGGCCTCGTTAAGCCGCTCGATGACTTTTTTGTCGCCTTTCAATGTCCGCTCTCCTGTTTTCTTCGTGGAAGTTTCTGAGGCGGGACATGAAATCAAATATTTCGGCTTCCGTCGAGTGGTGACGGGCGTGATATTCCTCTGTTGTTTGGATGATAATGTCCACCACGTTCGGGAAGCAGCCACAGCAGCGGCCCCGTTTCTCCATGGCGTGGTAGACTTTTGCAGGCACTATGAGCTGCCAACAGTCCTGATCGAGAAGTTCGTTGATGACTTCGCGGATTTCGTGATCAGTTATGTAATTGCAGCTGCAGACAAGCACGTCGTCATTCCAAACATGACATTCACTATCGCCTTTTGTGCAAAAGAAGACGGCGGTTGTCAAGAAAGAATCGAATCACCAACTGGTCCATTCGTCGCATGCGGTGAAAACGCAAAGGAGCCTCGTTGGGCGTGCGCGGTGCAGAAAGGAGAGGCTTGATGAGCCGCCTCAGTGGAAATTACGGCCTTTTGGCATGACTTGAGTTGTTTCTCGCACGCCGGCGCCGCTTGAAATCAGCCTTTTCTCCATGACTGCCTTTTCCAGTGAGTTTGCGAGTTTCCTTTGGCGAGGATCCATGGTCGGATTTAGCGCTTCATCTGAACGATCGCTAACGCCAAAACGACGGGCTTCCTTTTGCAGGAGGCCGAGCGCAGGCGTCATATCCTCGATATGCTCGACGACAGTATGGATCACGCCGCTATGGCTCTGAAGCTTGCCATATATCTTCACAAGCCGTGCGCCCATGACGATCGGGCGGTACTTCTCGAATACCTTCGTCCAGACAATGGCATTGGCAACACCCGTCTCGTCCTCCAATGTCATGAAGATGACGCCCTTGGCTGAGCCCGGGCGCTGACGCACCAAAACAAGACCGGCGATCGTTACTCTTTTTCCGTTCGGGATAGTCAGAAGATCGACACTCCTCACGACACCTGCCTTGTGAAATTCTTCGCGCAGGAACGAGACCGGATGTGCCTTCAAGGAGAGCGAGAGATAGCGGTAGTCCTCTATGACCTGTTCGCCAGGCAACATTTCCGGCAGTCTTGTCTCGGGCTCGACCTGCAGGTCGATGTGGCTTACCTGGTCAAACAGAGGGAGCTTTTCGGCGGCGCTCTTCGCATCGAGCGCCCGCACGGCCCAAAGCGCATCCCGTCGCGACAGTCTTATGGAATGAAAAGCATCCGCATCGGCAAGCCGCTCTATATCCGCTTTCTGCAGGCCTGAGCGCAGCCAGAGATCGCGAATGGAAGAATAGCCCTTGCCTCTATTGGCAATGAGCTTCTCCATACTCTCTTCCGAAAGGCCCTTTATCTGCCTGAACCCAAGCCGAACGGCTCGCTTTGTCTTGATGACATCCCGCATGCTGGCATGCCGGAAGTCGACTGCACGTCTGTTGAATTCGCTCTCCTCAAGCAAGCAATCCCAGTTCGATTCATTGATGTCGACAGGCCTGATCTCGACGCCGTGTTCCCGTGCATCCCTGACGAGCTGTGCAGGGGCATAAAAGCCCATGGGCTGCGAATTCAGCATCGCGGCACAGAAGACGTCGGGATAATAGGCTTTCACCCAGGACGAGGCATAGACCAGCAGCGCGAACGAGGCCGCATGGCTTTCCGGGAAGCCGTATTCGCCAAAACCCTTGATCTGATTGAAGCATTGTTGGGCGAAATCACGCGGGTAGTCCTTTGCGACCATGCCTTCGATGAACCGTGTTTCGAAATTGCCGATGGTGCCTGTTCGTTTGAATGTCGCCATGGCGCGTCTCAGCTGATCTGCTTCGGCAGGTCTAAATCCCGCAGCCGTGATTGCGATCTGCATGGCCTGTTCTTGGAACAAAGGCACGCCAAGCGTTCGCTTTAGAACCCCCTCAAGTTCCGGGCTCGGATATGTCTCTGGGATGCCCCGTGCCTTTTCCTCTCTACGTTTCAAATAGGGGTGGACCATATTCCCCTGGATGGGTCCTGGCCTGACAATGGCGACTTCGATGACAAGGTCATAGAACTCCTTCGGTTTCAGACGCGGCAGCATGCTCATCTGCGCTCGGCTCTCGATCTGGAAGACGCCAAGAGTGTCGGCCCGGCACATCATCGCATAGACCGGCTTCTCGTCTTCATGCGTGGCGTTGCCGAGATCCGCGAGCGTCTTCTTGACGTCGTAGTGCAGGAGGAGCAGATCGAATGCTCGTTTCAGGGCAGTCAGCATTCCGAGCGCCAGGATGTCGACCTTGAGGATCTTCAGATTGTCGAGGTCATCCTTGTCCCATTCGACCATGTAGCGTCCGGGCATCGCCGTCTTCATGATCGGAACGACTTCATCCAGCCTGTCTCTGGTGATGACGAAGCCCCCGACATGCTGGGTGAGGTGCCGGGGGAAACCAAGAAGTTCGGACGCATACTTCAGCACGTTTTTGGTTATTGGATCGGACGTTTCGAGCCCGGCCGCCTTTGCTTCCCGCTCGGACAGTTTTTCTTCCGACCATCCCCAGACCAGGCTACCGATGGCAGACTGGACGTCCTCGGAGAGACCGAAGGCCTTTGAGACCTCGCGCCCGGCTGATCGAGTGCGGTAAGTCGTTACGCCTGCCGTCAGACCGGCATGTTCTTTGCCGTATTTCGCGTAGATATGCTGGATGACCTCTTCGCGCCTTTCGTGCTCGAAATCGACATCGATATCCGGCGGCTCGTCGCGGTCCATCGAGAGGAAGCGGTCGAAGAGCAGAGTGCTCTTTTCCGGATTGACCTCGGTTATCTCGAGGCAATAGCAAATGACCGAGTTGGCCGCGGAGCCGCGCCCCTGGCAGAGGATCTTCTTCTCGTGCCTGGCATATTGGATGATCCGATGGACCGTCAGGAAGTATGGTTCATATTGTTTACGACGAACGAGATCCAACTCGTATTCGATATTCTGTTGGACTTTCTCGGGTATCTTTCCAGGGAAGCGTTTCGCGGCGCCTAATCTGGTAAGACGTTCCAGCGTTTCATACGGCGTTTCTCCCTCGTCATTCTCGGAGGGGTAGTTGTGCTCCAGTTCGTCGAGCGAAAAGGAAAGGCTTCCAAAGAACTTCGCCGTGTTCGTTACGGCGTGCGGATAGTCTCGGAGGAGACGCAGAATTTCGCTGCCACTCTTGAGATAGCGTTCGGCATTCGAAGCCAGGAGAAAGCCAGCCTCGGGGATGGGAACATGCTCGCGGATCGATGTCACGATATCGGCGAGGGGACGGCGGGCCGTGTCGTGGTAGAGCGGCTGGTTTGTGGCGATCAGCGGGATACGGCTGCGATCAGCCAGCATGGAGATGGTCGCAAGCATGCGCTTGTCGCGGCCATCGTAGACGGGAGCGAGCGCCATATAAACGTTTTTCCGAAAGCGCTTTCTGAAACGCTCCAGACAGGCTTCGAACGCTGCGTGATTGTTATCATCGGCAATGGACGGATGCGGAATGACCGCAAGCATCATGTCGTCGCCCCATTCCATCAGATCCGCTTCCGACAGAATGCACTTACCCTTCTCGGCTCTTAGGTTTCCGGCGCTTAGCAGTCGGCAAAGATGCGCCCAGCCTTGACGATCTCGGGGGTAGGCAAGAATGTCAGGCGTTCCATCCGCAAAGACAAGGCGTGCTCCCGGCTGGAAACGGATCGGATCGAGAATGATGTCCTTCTTTTCGCGCTCCTCCAGAAGCCCGGCTTTCTTTCGTTCGAACTTCTTCAGGATCGCCTTTGCCTGTGCATGCGCCCGGACGACGCCGGCAACGGAATTGCGGTCGGCTATGCCAAGGCCTCCGAGCTTCAGAACGGCAGCTTGAACGACCATTTCTTCGGGCTTGGAGGCGCCCTCCAAAAAGGAGAAATTGGTCTTGGCGCCGATTTCGAAGAAGGCGGACATCAGGCAATGACCCCATGCATGAACCAGTTCTGCGCTGCGTCACGCTCATAATGGCCCTGGCGATAGATCCAGAAGCGGCGTCCCTTATCGTCTTCGATTCGGAAATAGTCTCGATCAGCGGCTTCCTTCCCATCTAGGCCATCGAGCCACCATTCCATCGCCAGTCGCTCCGGGCCCTCACTCTTCAAGACACGGTGCTGCATGCGCCGCCAGTGAAAGCTCGCTGGTGCACCATCAGGGATTTCGATGGCAAAGGCATCCATTGGCTCCGGTTTCCGCAACAACCGAATAGGTCGCTCGCTCCTGGCCGGCGGCGGATGTCCCTCCCGGGTTTTCGGGGCGGACAGGCGATCGATTGCAGGAACGGCAATGACGGCTCTTTCCGGTATGTGGCTCTCCCGCAATTGGAAGGTTTGCAGGCAGTCCCCGCCAAGGCGCGCTGAAACCCGATCCACGAAGGCAGCAAGAGACGCGTCCTTCTGCTGGCGATGTTCGAAATCACCCTGTGAGCTCACGAAGTCCTCGTGCAGGAGAACGTTGAGGCGAAGGATTTCGAATCCGTAACCGGCATCGAAATCGTCGTGAATTGCCTGCAGGCGTTCGGCAAAGAGAGCGGCGATGCGCTTCGGTTCCCGCAAGGGCTGCGCGGTTCCGGCAGAAATCCTGAATACCTTGCCGTCGACACGAAACAGCACCAGTTCGAAGATGCGACCGCCGACGCCACGCGCTTCCAGGGAGGGCTTCAGGGAGACTGCAATCTGATCGGTGAGCGCAAGAATGTCATCTTCGGCTCCGATCGGCTCGATCAGGCGGCGTTCAACCGAGAGGCTTGCAACGGGCAGGCGCGGAGAGACCGGCTCTTCATCGGTTCCAACCGCCTGATCGAGCCTCAAGAGTACAGTGCCTCCAAAGCGGCGGGCGAGCGGGGCGCGGGGCGCGGTCAGCAAATCACCGATATATTTGAGCCCCATCTTGTTCAGGCCCCCTATGGTTTCCTCCTCGAGGCGCAAGGCTGCGACGGGCAGGGGGGCAAGTGCCCGTTCGGCCTCTCCATGCTCGATGATGCCGCCATGGCTGAAGCGGCTGATGGCCCAGGACAATCCGGGCGAAGAAGAGATGGCGCCGCGCGCGTCAATTCCCATCTGGAAGAGCCGCACGAGAATATCCTTGAGAAGGGATGTCTCACCGCCGAACAGATGGGCGCAGCCGGTGATGTCGAGGAACAAGCCATCCATGCCGTCGAGAGCGACAAGCGGAGTATAGCGATCGCACCAGTCGGCGATTGCTTCCAGGAAGCGCCGGTTGGCGGTCGGGTCGTCCTCGATCACATCAAGTGTGGGGTAGATGGCGCGGGCTTCGGCGACGCCCATATGCTTTCTAAGATTGAGGGTTTCGGCTGCTTCGTCCAGTGCCGTCAGCCGCATCGTATTGTTGAGGCGGCTGGAACAGACGATCGGTGCTGCTTCAGGACGTCCGCGCGAACGCCAGGAGAGCCCCCATTTCTTTCTTGATATCCGGTCGGTTGGAAGATGCGGAAAGTGGAGTGCCAGAATGCGCTGCGCGTTCGTCTGGAAGGCGAAGGTCGACTGATTGTGAGACGGCGAAAAAACGGCGGTCATGAGGGTTCCACTCCAGTAGAAAGGAGAGGGGAGCCGGGTTGCGGCTCTTCTCCAGGGTGAGATGAAAAACCGGATTGCCGATGCTACCGCCCAGCATCGTGCCATCCGGCAAGGGGCGCGCCTGTGCCGGCGCGGGTGCCACAAGGAAGCGGAAGCAAGCGCTGCTGGCCTCTTCCTCTCCAGCCTGCCGCAACAGGAAAAGCGGGCGTTTCGATGCTTTCGCCCGCAAACTCAAACGACGGCTTTCGGTCAGGCCGAAGGGCTTCGGATTGCCGCGAACCTCCAGAATTGTCGCAGGAAAGACGCCGCTTTCGACTGCGGCCTCAGCAAGCCAAAGGGCATCTTCAAGCTTGCGTGGACTGGCATAGAAGAACTGGTCCGGTTTCAGACCGAAATCGCGCAGGCCGACGGCGTAAGGGATGCCTGCCTCCATCGTGGAAACCATGTCCGCGATCCACAGGATCGGCAGCGGAACACTGGGGGCCTCTCCCACCTGGCGCTGCAGCATGGCGGCAAGCGCCAGCACAAAGCCGCTACCAGCACCGGCTTCGCGCAAGAGGTCGGAACGAACCTCGGTGATCCCGTCGAGTGGCAGGCCGCCATCAATCGCCTCGTCGAGCGCGGGGATTCCCAGAGGAAGACGAAGGCCATTGTCGTTCTTGGCGGAGAGGTCCTTATCGGCCAAGGCTTCGCCTTGCACGGCAGCCAAGGCAGGCGCGGGCTTTCCTTCAAGCTTTGCAATGGTTTCGCGGAGCGCAAAAAGCCGCTCGCGCGTCACGGCCGACTGTGCCATGACGTTCTCCAAGTCTTGTATGTTCCTGTTATGTTCTTATGGATTCCAGAGGCTGATGAAAGAGTCAACAGGCATTCGATGTGAATTTATTCCTGCCTTTGATTCCGCTCTCGAAAATCGTGCGCAAAGGTTCTATATGGGCGGCAAAGGAAGGAATATTCATGGCCCGCATAGACCAGAGCGAGGATTGGCGGGATCGCCACGCGCCGACGATCAGCACTTTCGAGTCGTTGGCAATGGAGGCGTATAGCCACCTGCCGGAAGAATTCCGCTCGCTGACCACCAATCTGACGATCGAGATCGAGGATTTCCCTGACGACGACGTGTTCGAGGACATGGCGCTGGAAACGCCGTTCGACCTGCTTGGCCTCTTTGAGGGACGAGGCATCTCCGAGCGTTTCACGATGGAAACCGGTGAATTGCCGAACCGTATCCGCCTCTACCGACGGCCGATCCTCGACTACTGGGCCGAGAACGACGAGACGCTGGGCGATATCATTACCCACGTCCTCATCCACGAGATCGGCCACCATTTCGGTCTCAGCGACGACGACATGGAACGGATCGAGGCGAGCGCCGAAGAAGCGGCCGAACGCTAAGCCTTCGCTTACTGTTCGGACAGCTTCATGTCCGGATGGTAGTCCCTGCCTTCGATTTCCTTGACGATCGCCTGAGCGCACATCACCTGGCCGGTCTGGGTGTTGAAGGTCATCGACGGCGAGCCGTTCAGCGACCAGCCCTTGTTGAGGGCGTCGGTCACGCGGTGACAGAAAGCGGCATCATCCTGGCCGGTCAGAAGGCGATAAAGCTTCATCTAAAGTCGTCTTTCACTTCGCCGTTTGGCGTTCTGCAATCAGGCGGGCTTTATGAACCAGACTTTCCGCCTGGACAAGATGCAGGCGCTCGATCATCCGGCCATTGGCATTGATGACATTCAGGCCTTCGGTAGCGGGGTCGGCAAAGGCGGCGATGATCGCCTCTGCTTCGGCAATGGCAGCCTCATCGGGGCCGAAATGCTGGTTGGCGGTTTCGATCTGCGCCGGGTGGATCAGCATCTTGCCGTCGAAGCCCATGGCGCGGGCATGCGCGCACTCGGCATTGAAGGCATCGGCATCCCTGAAATCGTTGAAGACGCTATCGATCGCGTCGAGGCCATAGGCGCGTACGGCCAGAACCACCTGCATAAGCCAGGGCACGAGATAGGTGCGGCCGGGCTGCGGCAGGACGCCGGTTTCCTTGCGAAGGTCGTTGAGGCCGACGACAAAGCAATCCAGTCTCGAGCCGGGTGTACGCCCGGCCTCGGCAATCGCTGCGGCGTTCAGAATGCCGCGTGGGGTTTCGATCATCGCCCAGATGCGAAGATTCTCCGGCGCGTCGGCATCGGCGAGCCGGTCGCTGACGGACATCACATCCTGAGGTTCATTCACTTTCGGCAGGAGTAGGGCATCTGGCTCCAGTGCCAGGACCAGTTCCATGTCCGCATTGCCGAATGTGGAATCAAGCGCATTGATGCGGATGATCCGCTCCTTGTTCACAAGAGGAGGGCCCGAAAAAAAGGCTTTCAGATTGTCGCGGGCTTCCGCCTTTCGCTCCGGCGCCACCGAGTCCTCGAGATCGAAGATCACGGCGTCGCAATCGAGCGCATGGGTTTTTTCCAAGGCGCGTGCATTGATGGCCGGAACGCTCAGCACCGAACGGCGGAGATTCAAGGAACGAGTCGGAGAATTGCGGGTCATCACAAATCTGTGCCAAGCTTTGTGATGGGTGGCAAGACAACAAAAAGCCATGCTCACCTTGCAGAGAAAGAAATGAAGGACCACATTCCTTTCCGAAGAAAGGTCTAAACACATGCAAAGCATTCGTTCCGTCTTCCTCCTGCTCGCAGGCATCACCGCCTTTGTTGCGCTCGCGCTCGTCACTTTTTCCGTGACACTCGCAGTCGGTGGTATTTTGACGGTGCTTATGGTCGGTCGCGCGCTTTCGCTGAAGATGAAGCCGGCGCCAATCCGCGCAACGGCAAAGGCAAAGCCTTACTCCGGCGAGAACATGCGCATCTGGAACGACGGTCGCGGTACGATCATCGACCTCTGACCGCTAGGTCGCTTCTGAAAAATTTCGACTTCGCTGTCGGCTCGACTGATCTTCCTGCGTCTTTGAAAGGTCAGGGCTTCTGCCCGAACCAATCAAGCAATGGAGGACAGTATGGATACCGCAACGGAAACCGGCACGACAACGATGCCGCCAGTCAAGAATGGCTTGTTGCCTTATGTCACCGTCGATGGTGCGTTGAAGGCCGCGGAATTCTATAAGCGTGCGTTCGGCGCCGAGGAGGCGTTTGTGGTCCCTCCGGATGAAAACGGCCGGACGATGCATGTTCACCTCTACATCAACGGAAGCTCGCTGATGTTATCCGATGCCTATCCGGAGCATGGTCATCCGTTTCAAAAGCATCAGGGTTTCACTCTCCAGCTTGTTATCGACGATATCGATTTCTGGTGGGATCGTGCCGTTGCCGCCGGCGTAGAGGTGATCATGCCGGTTCAGCTGATGTTCTGGGGTGATCGATATGGCCAGCTGCGTGACCCGTTCGGGGTTCTCTGGGCGATGAATGCGCCGGCTAAGGCAAACTGATATCACGGCAACTATGGCCGGCTGCGCGTCGAATCCGCGCGTGGCCGCTCCTACGATATAAATTTTCCTTCATTTCGGTCGAAATCTGGACTAAACGCTGATCAACAAAACTACGTCTGCTGACATTGGAGCCAGGCCATGGACAAATTCGTAAAGCTGACGGGCGTCGCTGCCCCTCTGCCGGTTGTCAACATCGATACCGACATGATCATTCCGAAGGATTACCTGAAGACGATCAAGCGCACGGGTCTTGGCAAGGGTCTTTTCGCCGAAGCCCGCTACAATGAAGACGGATCCCTGAACGAGGATTTCGTGCTGAACAAGCCGGCCTATCAGAATGCAAAAATCCTCGTTGCCGGTGACAACTTCGGTTGCGGCTCCTCGCGCGAGCATGCGCCGTGGGCACTCCTCGATTTCGGCATCCGTTGCGTCATCTCGACCAGCTTTGCCGACATCTTCTACAACAACTGTTTCAAGAACGGCATTCTGCCGATCAAGGTCAGCCAGGAAAACCTCGACAAGCTGATGGACGACGCTTCGCGCGGTTCCAACGCGATCCTGACGGTCGATCTGGAAAACCTCGAGATCACAGGTCCGGACGGTGGCTCGATCAAGTTCGATCTGGACGAGTTCAAGCGCCACTGCCTGCTGAACGGCCTCGACGATATCGGTCTGACGCTCGAAAAGGGCAAGGCAATCGACAGCTTCGAAGCCAAGAATGCTGCAGCCCATCCCTGGGCTGCGTAAGTCTTGCAAGATTGCATGGTCAAAGCCGGGCTTTCGCCCGGCTTTTTCTTTGATCGGCTTACAGCAGCCGTTCTTTCCAGGTCTTCAGTTTCTCCAGCGAGACGCCAATGCCACCGCAGACTTCGATCAGCGGATTTTTGAAGCGGGCGAGACTATCGGCATGGACGTCAGCGACGGCGAGTGCGGCGCCGCAGGCAGGCTCGACCAGAATACGATAGGCATCGGCGAACTTCAGGCAGGCGGCGACCGCCTGTGCATCGCTCACCGTCACGCTTTCGATCGGGTGGTGCTTCGGCAGATTGAAAACGTGCTCTGCCACCTGGCGCGCACCGAGCGAGCTGGCGATGGAGGTGATCCCCGGTAAGGTGATGCGTTCGCCAGTGGCAAGGCTGGCGTGAAGGGATGCTGCCCCTTCTGTTTCAACGGCAATGACGGGCACATCAGACAAGCCGTTGCGCTGAAGGCCTGCCACGATGCCAGCCAGCAAGCCGCCGCCGCCGACGCTTGCGATGACGCAATCGAAATCGGCACCTTTTGCGACAACTTCATCGATCAACGTGCCGTGCCCTTCCCACAGGAGCGGATGGTCGAACGGGTGCACATAGGCAGCCTTCCTGGCATTCGCTTGCTCGATCGCAAAAGCGTTGGCTTCATCGAATACCGTTCCGTGGACGATCACCGCGGCACCGGTCGCCTCGATCGATCGACGCACTTCCGCCGACGTCGTCTCGGGCACGACGATCGTGACGGGAATGCCGAGTGCCCGTCCGGCGTAGGCGGCGGCGATCCCGGCATTGCCGCCCGAGGCGCAGAAGATCTCCCGGGCGCCGTTTTCGATTTCATGCTGGCAAAGCCCGCCGACGCCGCGGAGCTTGAAGCTTCCGGAGGGCTGCAGCGCGTCGAGCTTCAGCCAGAGTGGCTTGTTGCTCGCACTGTAGTCAGCAGAGGTGCGGAAAAGTGGGGTGTCCAGGTGGAGCGGTGCAGAAGGCATGATCGTACCCGATGAGCTTGGCGACATAGCCCCTTGTGGACCCGCTTGCGCTGGTCGGTCAACGAGCGATGGCACAGTAATTCCGCAACCGTACCGAATCGGCCTCCCACTCGCTTGAAATGCCGTTTTTGCGGGTCTAAGAAGCCGCAACTTGTTTTTCCGCGGAGGGTTTCATGACAGCGCGCAATCTT
The DNA here is from genome assembly GCF_019511525.1 of Rhizobium cauense. Lineage (GTDB taxonomy): Bacteria > Pseudomonadota > Alphaproteobacteria > Rhizobiales > Rhizobiaceae > Rhizobium > Rhizobium cauense. The sequence continues at coordinate 145,118 of NZ_JAEUAT010000005.1, forward strand.
TTCCTGCTACCCGGCGACGGCATCGGCCCAGAGGCCATGGGCGAGGTCCGCAAGATCATTGCCTATATGAACGAGGCAATGGATGCGGGCTTCGTTACTGACGAAGGCCTGGTCGGCGGCAGCGCCTATGATGCGCATGGTGCTGCGATCTCCGAAGGCGACATGCAGAAGGCGCTTGCTGCCGATGCGGTTCTCTTCGGTGCCGTCGGTGGCCCGAAGTGGGATGATGTTCCCTATGAAGTGCGCCCCGAAGCCGGCCTGCTGCGCCTGCGCAAGGATCTGGAGCTTTTCGCCAACCTGCGTCCGGCCATCTGCTACCCGGCCCTGGCAAACGCTTCCTCGCTGAAGCCGGAGCTGGTCGAAGGCCTCGATATCCTGATCATCCGCGAATTGACCGGCGGCGTTTATTTCGGCGAGCCGAAGACCATCACCGATCTCGGCAATGGCCAGAAGCGCGCCATCGACACGCAGGTTTACGACACCTACGAAATCGAGCGCATCTCGGCCGTGGCCTTCGAAATGGCCCGCACGCGCCAGAACCGCGTCTGCTCGATGGAAAAGCGCAACGTCATGAAGTCGGGCGTATTGTGGAACCAGGTGGTCACCGCGACGCACAAGGACAAGTATTCAGACGTCAAGCTTGAGCACATGCTGGCGGATGCGGGTGGCATGCAGCTGGTGCGCGCGCCGAAGCAGTTCGATGTCATCGTCACCGACAACCTGTTCGGCGACATGCTGTCCGACGTTGCCGCGATGCTTACGGGCTCGCTCGGCATGCTGCCGTCGGCTTCGCTCGGCGCTCCGGATGCCAAGACCGGCAAGCGCAAGGCGCTCTACGAGCCGGTTCATGGTTCGGCTCCTGACATTGCCGGCAAGGGCATTGCCAATCCGATCGCGATGATCGCTTCCTTTGCCATGTGCCTGCGCTATTCCTTCAACCTCGTGAAGGAAGCCGACAACCTGGAAAAGGCGATCGCCAACGTGCTCGACAAGGGCATTCGCACCGGCGACATCATGGCCGAAGGCTGCACGAAGGTTGGAACCATTGAAATGGGTGACGCGATCCTCGCCGAGTTCAAGGCGCTTTCTGCCTGATATTTCACGTGAAACACGTTTCTGGCCCTTCGCATCATCAGATGCGGAGGGCCTTTGCTTGAAGGAGGCGGATGCCGCGCCTATCTCCCGTTCTGCATTGATGAAAGAGCGGAGTGGAATGAGCGAGACAGTCGATCGTAAGCCCAGTTCCTGGGGCTATCTGCGGAAGCGCTATGAGGCGCGGCGCACGATCCATCGGCGGGTTCCCTGGAAGTGGTTTGCATTCTCGGCGGTCAATGCGATTGCCATCGCCTTCTTCGTCTTCGATCGCCCGCTCGGCCTGGCGGCCAAGGATCTGGCGCCGCCACTCATCTCGATCGCCGGCGATGTTACCGATATCGGCAGACTTGCCTGGATCCTTGCCGGTCTCCTTACAATCTTCGCCACCGGCTATCTTGTCCGTCGCCGGCTCTGGAAAATCCGCAGGCGGTTCCGCATGGTCTATTTCGGGCAGATGACGGCCTATGTCGCGCTGAGCGTGCTGTTTACCAGCATCGTCGCCAACGTTCTGAAGTTCGCAATCGGCCGGGCGCGACCATTGATCTATGATCAGGAGGGGATCTTCAGCTTCGCGCCCTTCAACATGGATTTCCTGCACCAGAGTTTTCCGTCCGGACATTCAGCCAACATCGGCGCGCTGTTCGTGGCGCTCGCGCTTCTCTTCCCGCGCTTTCGTCTCGGTTTTATCGGTATCGGACTTTGGCTCGGCGCAACGCGCATCATCATCGGCGTGCATTATCCAAGCGATGTCGTCGCCGGTCTTGCGCTGGGTGCCTGGTTTGCCTTTGCAACCTCGATCCTTTTCGCGCGCTTCGGTCTCGTCTTCTCGATCGGTCGGGATGGCGGCTGGCCAACGCCGCGGCTGAGCCGCCTTCTCTGAGGCCCCCTTAAACGAAAAAGCCCGGCGCTTTGGGCGCCGGGCGACTGTTTTGACCTTGTTGTTCGGATTAATCCATGGCGTGGATATCGCGGTCCTTTGTTTCCGGCAGGAAGATCAGGCCGATGACCAGCGTGATCGCTGCGAAGACGATCGGGTACCAGAGGCCGAAGTAGATATCGCCGGTAGCCGCGCTCATTGCGAAGGCCGTTGCCGGCAGCAAGCCGCCGAACCAGCCGTTACCGATATGGTAGGGCAGCGACATGCCGGTGTAGCGGATGCGGGTCGGGAAGAGTTCGACCAGCAGAGCTGCGATCGGGCCGTAGACCATCGTCACATAGAGAACGAGCACGAACAGAATCGCGATCGTGCCGATCCAGTTGACGCGGGCCGGGTCGGCCGTCATGGCGAAAGTGCCACCGCCGGCGATATTGTAGACTGCCATGTCGGTGACGCCGTTTGCCTCATCCGCCGTCAGAAGCTTACCAGCCACGAGCTTGTCGGCGGGCAAGGTTTCCTTGGTACCAGCGCGGACCGCATCTGCGTTCAGCGCAAGCTCTGGATTGGCGGCAATGAAGGCATCCAACTTGGCGTCCGGAACCTTGATGGCGCCGCGGTTCAGCGGGTAGCCGCCGTCATGCAGGGCGATGTTGACGCTCTTTTCGAAGGCCGCCGTCATGCCCTTTGCCTTGTCGCCGGCCGCAATGGCGTCGAAGCTGGCGATGGTTTCGTCGCCGATCTTGACCGTTGCCGGCTGGCCGGCTGGACCGGGGACGACGTCATAGGGCACCGAGTTCTTGGTCAGGAAGGCTGTTGCCACATCGCAGGAGCTGGTGAACTTCGAGGTTCCTGTCGGGTTGAACTGGAACTTGCAGTCAGCCGGGTCGGCCGTCACGGTTGCGCGGACAGAGGCCTGCGCTTCAGCAAGCGCCGGGTTAGCCGTCCAGGTCATGGCCTTGAACAGCGGGTTATAGGTGACCGCGGCAATCAGCAGGCCGGCCATGATGATCGGCTTGCGGCCGATCTTGTCGGAGAGGCCGCCAAAAACGACGAAGAAGGGTGTGCCGAGAATGAGGGCAATGGCAACCATGATGTTTGCCGATTGCAGGTCGACCTTGAGTACGTTCTGCAGGAAGAACAGCGCGTAGAACTGACCGCCGTACCAGACGACTGCCTGACCCATCGTTGCACCCAGCAGGGCGATCAATGCGATCTTGGCATTCTTCCATTGGCCGAAAGCTTCGGTCAGCGGCGCCTTGGAGCCCTTGCCTTCAGCTTTCATTCTCTGGAATGCCGGTGACTCGTTCATCTTCAGACGGATCCAGACAGAGACGCCGAGAAGCACGACCGACAGCAGGAACGGAATGCGCCAGCCCCATGCGGCAAAGGCTTCCTTGCCCATCAGGAACTGAACGCCCACGATGACGACCAGCGACAGGAACAGACCAAGCGTTGCCGTTGTCTGGATCCACGAGGTGAAGTAGCCGCGGCGCCCATTGGGCGCGTGTTCGGCCACATAGGTTGCCGCGCCGCCATACTCGCCACCGAGTGCAAGACCTTGCAGGAGGCGAAGGCCGATCAGAATGATCGGTGCTGCGATGCCGATCGATGCCGCGCCGGGAAGAATACCGACAAGGAACGTCGACAGGCCCATGATGAGGATCGTCACCAGGAACGTGTACTTGCGGCCGACCAAGTCGCCGAGGCGACCGAAGACCAGCGCGCCGAACGGGCGAACCAGGAAGCCGGCTGCAAAGGCCAGGAGCGTAAAGATGTTTCGCGTTGCTTCCGGATACTGGGTGAAATAGGTCGCGCCGATATAGGTGGCGAGCGAACCGTAAAGATAGAAATCGTACCATTCAAAAACGGTACCGAGCGATGAGGCGAAGATAACCTTCTTCTCCTCGCCCGTCATCGGACCGGCTTTTGTGCCGTCGACGCTTGCGACATTTGCCATTTTCTGTCCTCCACAGAGCGAATGTGAAATGCGGCGCGCGACCATACTCTCCTCAAAGCATACCCCAGGTCGCGGTTCGCCTGACGAGAGTGTGACAGAAAATCTCCCTCATACAGAGAGCGGCTTTGGGATTATGACTTTAGTCTAAGCACTTGCTCAGCTTGTGCGGTGGGGCGCGCGCCTACGGATTTGCCGCGGAAAGATCGGCCTCGCACATGACTTGCAAACGTCCTTGCGCCCTCATGCTCGAAGTAGCGGTTTCCGTCGAGTAATAAAAAAGCCGGATGGCAGAACCATCCGGCTTTGATCAATCGACTTGCCTGTTTCCGATCAGGCAGCCTCTGTCGTGTGGGCCTTGCGGACTTCTTCATCCGTGAGGATGCCGCTGGCGCGGAGCAACGCAGCGAAGCGACCGTTGCTCTGGCTGAGCTCATCAAAGCTGCCTTCTTCAACGACACGGCCGCCATCCAGGAACAGCACCTTGTCCGCTTCACGAACCGTCGAAAGGCGGTGCGCGATAATGAAGGTCGTGCGGTTCTGGCGCAGGTTGTCGATTGCAGCCTTCACGCGGTTTTCCGTCTCGACGTCAAGCGCACTCGTTGCTTCGTCAAGCACCAGGATCGGCGCATCCTTGAGGATGGCACGGGCGATCGCCACACGCTGACGTTCACCGCCCGAGAGCTTGTTTCCGCGCTCTCCGACATGGGTGTCGTACTGATCTTCACGCGTCTCGATGAAATCGGCTGCGGCAGCAGCTTCGGCTGCGCGACGCATGTCTTCATCCGAAGCACCTTCCCGACCGAGGCGAATGTTGTCGCTGATCGAGCGGTTGAGCAAACCAGCATCCTGGAACACGGTTGCGATGTAGCGGCGAAGCGACTTGCGCGTGATCTTCGTCGTATCGTGACCATCGACCAGGATCTGGCCGCTGTCCGGGTCGTAGACGCGCTGCAGCAGGTTGATCATCGTGGTCTTGCCCGAGCCGGTCGGGCCAACGATCGCAACCGTCTGGCCAGCCTTGGCGGTGAAAGACACGTTGTGCAGGCCCTGTGCGGTGTTGCCGAAGCGGAACGACACATTGCGGAACTCGACCTCACCCTTGACGTCGGTGATATCGGCATTGCCGGCCGGCTCTTCGCGATCGCGGACCGAGTCTTCAAGCGAATAGAAGTCCTCGAGCTTCGAGCGGGCTTCGAAGATCTGCGTCGCGAACTGGCGCATCTGGTCGAGGCGTGAGATCAACAGGTTCGCAAAGCCGATGAAGGCAATGACGTCACCGATGCGAAGCTCGCCAGACTGAACCATCAGCGTACCGATCACCAGGATGACCATCATCGCAATGGTCGATGCCATGCGGTTCATGGCACCTGCGAGGGCCCACCAGTCGAGAACCGGATACTGAGCTTGCAGCAGGCGGTCGGCAAAGGACTTCAGCGCCTTCGTTTCCGCCTCGATGCGGTTGTAGCTGTGCAGCACCGACACGTTGCTGATCGAGTCGCTGACATGCGAGAAAACGGTGTGGTAGTGGTTCTCAACGGACGCCTGACCATCCTTGGTGCGGCTCATGACGAGACGACCGATCAGCCAGTAAGCCACGCCCAGCACGACAAGCACGCCCGAAAGACGCAGATCCATGGACATTGCGGTCGGCACCAGAAGCGCGATGGCTACGGCCGTTGCCAGGTGATTGCGCATGAACTCCAGCCACAGGCCGAAAAGCGTTTCACAAGCACGAAGCAGTGTATGCAGCGCATTCGACGTGCCGCGCTGGTGATGCCAGGAGAGCGGCATGGAGATAATGCGGCCAAATGCTTCCGTCAGCAGCGTAGCACGGCGGCCGTGAGCCAGCCGGTCGGCCTCACGAGCGACCAGAACAAATGCGATCGTATTGAAGACAGCAAAGCCGGCCCACATGAAAAGGATGGGCTTGACTTCGCCCTTGCCCGAAATCGCATCAATGATGCGACCGAACAAAATCGGTTCCGCGATCGTGATCGCGGCAAGCACGATGTTCGCGATAACGACCAGGGATACGCGGAGCTTGTAGGCGCCAAGATAGCGCAAAGCTCTTGCATAGACCTTGAATAGCGACACGGCGATACCTCTTGTGCACCTGCGAAATAGTGGATGTTGCGACGCTACAAAAAGATACCTGAACCGGCGATTAACGGAGCGTTCAGGCGGCGACCGCGGAAGATCCCTTTGGAAGGAGGCGGCTAACAATCGAGCCTGAAATTTTTTGGGGCAGTGTGAGAATTTCGCAATTTTCGCTTGCGTTGCAGGGCTGCGCTGGCACACCATAGATTGACGTTTTTGATTGCATTAAAGGGCGTGGGTCAAACCACCACGCCCGCTCGTCGTGGCCATTCGGCGCAGAGCCCAGTTTGGTAGGGGCATTTTTATGAATATTCATTCGTTAATTCAATTGCTTGTCGTTCTTGAAGAGTGTCGGAAGCCGGAGGGAGTGGTCTTTGAACTTGAACAGGTCATCCGTTCCTACGGATTTCACTATTATGGTCTCCTGAGACATTTCAAACCGACCGAAGATCCGATCAGCCTGATGTTTGCCGGCCATTGGCCGGAGAAATGGCCGCAGATCTATCTTTCGAAAAAATATGTTCTCAGCGATCCCACGGTTCGTTACCTCGCCTACGCTCAAAGACCCTTCCGCTGGAAGGACAGCCTTGCAGCTTTTCGCAAGGATCCGCATCATCGCCGCATGGAGCAGATGATGGCTGATGCACACAGCCATGGCCTGAAGGACGGGTATATTTTCCCGATCCAGGGTCGAAACGGCATTCTCGGAAATATGAGCGTCGGCGGACCACAGGTGGATCTCTCGCCAGTCGAAATCTCGCTTTTCGACGCAGTCGCACGAAAGGCCTTCTGGCGTTTGCTCGACCTCAAGGGAGAAGCGCAGTCTCTCGAAGAGGTTTCCGGCATCGACACGCGCCTGACGCGCCGAGAGATGGAAATTCTTCAGTATCTCGCGGAAGGCATGACGTCGGTGGAGATCGGCAAGCGGTTAAAGATTTCGAACCACACGGTCGACTGGTACATGAATGGGCTGCAGGACAAGTTGAAAGCAAAAAACAGACAGCATGCAGTTGCCGTCGCCTTCCGGCATGGGCTCATCACCTAGTCTTAGAGAAATTCTATTTCGTGCGGTCCAGGAAATTGAACTTTCCGTGACAGCGCGTTAAGACTTCTCTTCGCGGGTGCAGCATTGCCCGTTTCGATGCCGTGAGGAGACTGCATTGCCCATTTCCAAGATACTTGTTGCCAACCGTTCGGAAATTGCCATCCGCGTGTTTCGCGCGGCCAATGAGCTCGGGATAAAAACGGTCGCGATATGGGCGGAAGAAGACAAACTGGCGCTGCACAGGTTCAAGGCCGACGAGAGCTACCAGGTCGGACGCGGGCCGCATCTTGCCCGTGATCTCGGCCCGATTGAGAGCTATCTGTCGATCGACGAAGTGATCCGTGTCGCCAAGCTTTCGGGCGCCGATGCGATCCACCCCGGCTACGGCCTTCTGTCGGAAAGCCCGGAATTCGTCGACGCCTGCAACAAAGCGGGTATCATCTTCATCGGCCCGACGGCCGACACAATGCGCCAGCTCGGCAACAAGGTGGCGGCGCGCAATCTCGCCATCTCCGTCGGCGTGCCTGTCGTGCCGGCAACGGAGCCTCTGCCTGATGATATGGCTGAGGTTGCCAAGATGGCGGCGGCGATCGGCTATCCTGTGATGCTGAAGGCGTCGTGGGGCGGCGGCGGACGCGGCATGCGCGTCATCCGCTCGGAAGCCGACCTTGCCCGCGAGGTGACGGAAGCCAAGCGCGAGGCGATGGCCGCCTTCGGCAAGGACGAGGTCTATCTGGAGAAGCTCGTCGAACGCGCTCGCCACGTTGAAAGCCAGATCCTTGGCGATACGCACGGTAATGTCGTTCATCTCTTCGAGCGCGACTGCTCGATCCAGCGTCGCAACCAGAAGGTCGTCGAGCGTGCGCCGGCCCCCTACCTTAGCGAAGCCCAGCGCCAGGAACTGGCGGCATACTCGCTGAAGATCGCGGGCGCTACGAACTACATCGGCGCGGGCACCGTCGAGTATCTGATGGATGCCGACACCGGCAAATTCTACTTCATCGAAGTCAATCCGCGCATTCAGGTCGAGCACACGGTTACCGAAGTCGTCACCGGCATCGATATCGTCAAGGCGCAGATCCACATTCTTGACGGATTTGCCATCGGCACGCCGGAATCGGGGGTTCCCGAGCAGAAGGACATTCGCCTCAACGGCCACGCCCTGCAGTGCCGTATCACCACAGAAGATCCGGAGCACAACTTCATCCCGGACTACGGCCGCATCACCGCCTATCGCTCGGCGTCCGGCTTCGGCATCCGTCTCGACGGCGGTACGTCCTATTCCGGTGCGATCATCACCCGCTACTACGATCCGCTGCTGGTCAAGGTTACGGCCTGGGCACCGAGCCCGTCGGAAGCGATCTCGCGCATGGATCGCGCGCTGCGGGAGTTCCGTATCCGCGGCGTCGCTACCAACCTGACCTTCCTGGAAGCGATCATCACGCATCCGAAGTTCAGGGATAACAGCTACACGACGCGCTTCATCGACTCGACGCCGGAGCTCTTCCAGCAGGTGAAGCGACAGGACCGCGCGACGAAACTTCTGACCTACCTCGCCGATGTCACCGTCAACGGCCATCCCGAAGCCAAGGACCGGCCGAAGCCATCGGCTGACATAGCCGAGCCGATCGTCCCCTATACCAACGGCAACGGCATTCCTGACGGTACCAAGCAGCTGCTCGACAAGCTCGGCCCGAAGAAGTTCAGCGAATGGATGCGCAATGAAAAACGCATCCTGATGACCGATACGACAATGCGCGATGGTCATCAGTCGCTGCTTGCGACCCGCATGCGCACCTATGACATCGCCCGGATCGCCGGCACTTATGCCCACGCCCTGCCGAATCTCTTGTCGCTCGAATGCTGGGGTGGAGCGACCTTTGACGTCTCGATGCGCTTCCTGACGGAAGATCCGTGGGAACGCCTGTCGCTCGTCCGGGAGGCCGCACCAAATCTGCTGTTGCAGATGCTGCTGCGCGGGGCAAACGGCGTCGGTTACAAGAACTACCCTGACAACGTCGTCAAATACTTCGTTCGGCAGGCGGCTGCCGGCGGTATCGATCTCTTCCGCGTTTTCGACTGCCTGAACTGGGTCGAGAACATGCGCGTCTCGATGGATGCGGTGGCCGAAGAGAACAAGCTCTGCGAAGCAGCGATCTGCTACACGGGCGACATCCTGAACTCCGCGCGTCCGAAGTACGATCTCAAGTATTACACGGATCTCGCCGTCGAGCTCGAAAAGGCCGGTGCGCATATCATCGCCCTCAAGGACATGGCCGGGTTGTTGAAGCCGGCTGCTGCCAAGGTCCTCTTCAAGGCGCTACGTGACGCGACCAGCCTGCCGATCCACTTCCACACGCACGACACCTCGGGCATCGCCGCGGCAACGGTTCTCGCTGCCGTCGATGCCGGCGTCGATGCCGTCGATGCGGCGATGGATGCGCTATCGGGTAACACCTCGCAGCCCTGCCTCGGTTCGATCGTCGAGGCGCTGCGCGGTTCCGAACGCGATCCTGGTCTCGATCCGGAATGGATCCGCCGCATCTCCTTCTACTGGGAGGCAGTGCGCCATCAGTACGCGGCCTTCGAAAGCGACCTCAAGGGGCCGGCTTCGGAAGTCTACCTGCACGAAATGCCGGGTGGTCAGTTCACTAACCTCAAGGAACAGGCCCGCTCGCTCGGCCTGGAAACGCGCTGGCACGAAGTGGCGCAGGCCTATGCCGACGCCAACCAGATGTTCGGCGATATCGTCAAGGTGACGCCGTCCTCGAAGGTCGTCGGCGACATGGCGCTGATGATGGTTTCGCAGGATCTCACAGTCGCCGATGTCGTCAGCGCCGACAAGGAAGTCTCCTTCCCGGAATCGGTTGTCTCCATGCTCAAGGGTGACCTCGGGCAACCTCCGTCTGGCTGGCCGGAGGCGCTTCAGAAGAAGGCGCTGAAGGGTGATACACCCTACACGGTGCGTCCGGGCTCGCTTCTTGCCGATGCCGACCTCGATGCCGAGCGCAAGGCAATCGAGACCAAGCTGGAGCGGGAGGTCAACGACTTCGAGTTTGCTTCCTACCTGATGTATCCGAAGGTCTTCACCGACTTCGCTCTGGCTTCCGACACCTACGGCCCGGTCTCGGTGCTGCCGACGCCGGCCTATTTCTACGGCTTGGCCGATGGCGAGGAGCTGTTTGCCGATATCGAGAAGGGCAAGACGCTTGTCATCGTCAATCAGGCGATGAGCCAGACCGATAGCCAGGGCATGGTCACTGTCTTCTTCGAGCTCAATGGCCAGCCACGCCGCATCAAGGTTCCGGATCGCGCCCACGGTGCGACTGGGGCTGCTGCCCGCCGCAAGGCGGAGCCCGGCAATGCAGCACATGTCGGTGCACCAATGCCTGGCGTCATTTCCCGTGTCTTTGTCTCACCGGGACAGACGGTCAATGCCGGCGACGTGCTTGTTTCCATCGAAGCCATGAAGATGGAAACGGCGATACACGCTGAAAAGGACGGCGCGATCGCCGAAGTGCTCGTCAAGGCGGGCGATCAGATCGATGCCAAGGACTTGTTGGTCAGTTACGCCGGCTGATGGACATAGGAACAAAGCAACGGGGCGGCCTTTGGGTCGCCCCGTTTATTTTCCATGAAAAGGATTGATATGAGTAAGCTCAAGATTGCCGTTATCGTCGGAAGCACACGTATCGGCCGCTTTGCGGATCATCCCGCCAAGTGGATTGCCGAAATTGCCGCAAGCCGCCCCGACCTCGAGGTCGAGGTTCTCGATCTCCTGGACTATCCGATGTCATTCCTCGGACAGGCAAGCGCGACCGAAGCCCAGAACCAGACCGCGGAGCGCTGGAAAAAGAAGCTACGCGAGTTCGACGGCTACATTTTCACGGCGGCCGAGTACAATCATGCCCCGACCGCAGTCCTCAAGAATGCGATCGACCTCGGCGAATTCATCCATAAGCCTGTCGCGTTCGTTGGCTACGGCGGCGTCGGTGGCGCACGCGCGGTCGAGCAGTTGCGGTTGATCTTCGTCGAAATGAGCGCTGTTTCAGTGAAGACCGGCGTTCACATCTCGTTCCCGGAATATCTCTCGGTCGCCAAGGACGGAAAGAGCCTGAACGACTACGCGCATCTCGTCGAGGCCGCCAAGAACCAGCTTGACCAGCTCATCTGGTGGGGCAGAGCGCTAAAGGCGGCACGCGCGGTCTGACGCTCTACCCGCCGCCCGTGCTTAAATGTCGTAAGTATGGGCGGCGTTAATCGTCGAGATGAAGCGCTTGGTGCGCTCGCGCTCCGGCGCTGTGAAGATGTTCCGTGCGCTTCCCGTCTCCACCACGCTTCCGGCCTCGAGGAAGACAACGTCATTAGCGATCTTCGAAGCAAGACGCAGGTCATGCGTCGCCATCACCATCGTCGTGCCCTCGGTCGCGAGACGACCGAGAACATCTACCACTTCAGCCGAGAGTTCCGGATCGAGCGCCGATGTAGGTTCGTCGCAGAGAAGAACGCGCGGCGATGGGGCAAGCGCACGGGCGATTGCGACACGCTGCTGTTGACCGCCCGAAAGCGTTGACGGCCAGGCGTCGGCCTTGTGTGCCATGCCGACCTTCGTCAGCAGTTCCATTGCGCGTTCCCGCGCCTTCTCTTTCGGCCATCGGAGCACGGTGACGAGTCCTTCCATCACATTCTCGATGGCGGTCTGATGCGGGAAGAGCTGGAAGTTCTGGAATACCATGCCGGTCTGCCGGCGGATCTTCTGGATCGCCTGCCAGCCGGTTTTCTGGCCCGGGGCGAAGCTCAGCTTCTCCTCGCCGAGGCGGATCATGCCCGATGTCGGGATTTCGAGCAGGTTGATGCAGCGCAGAAGCGTGCTCTTGCCACCTCCCGAAGGACCGACGAGCGCCGTGACGCTTCCTTCTGGAATGCGGATGCTGATGTCCTTGAGGATGACGGCGTCGCCGAAGCGCTTTTCGATATGAGAAAGCTCGATCATGCGTTTGCCTCCAGCATGCCGCCGTAGCGGGCGAAGCGACGCTCAAGGCGGACCTGCAGCGCTGACAGAACGGAACTCAGGGCAAGGTATATCAATGCGGCTTCGATGTAGAGGATCAGCGGCTCGTAAGTGGTTGCGACGATGCGCTGCGCCGCCTGGAACAGCTCAGGCACCGTGATGGCGGCTGCAAGCGAAGTGTCCTTCACCAGCGAGATGAATGTATTGGAGAGCGGCGGCACCGCAACGCGCCCAGCCTGCGGCAAGATGGTGCGGCTCATCGCCTGGCGCCAGCTCATGCCGATCGAATAGGCTGCTTCCCACTGCCCCTTCGGTACGGACGAGATGACGGCGCGGATGATCTCCGAACTATAGGCGCCGATATTGAGGGTGAAGCCGATCAGTGCCGCCGGAAAGGCGTCGAGCAAGATGCCTATGCTTGGCAGCCCGTAGAAAATCACGAAGAGCTGCACCAGAAGCGGCGTGCCTCTGATAACCCACACATAGAAGCGGGCAATGGCGACAACAGGTGCCGGCCCGAAGAGCCGCGCTATTGCGGTGATCAGCCCAAGGATAAGACCGAACGTGAAGGACAGGAGGGTGAGCGGGATTGTGAAGATCAGGCCAGCCCAGAGGAGAGGCCCGAGCGAATCCGCCATCAATTGGAGCCAGTTCGGCAAGGTGCAATCCCCAAAGAAAGACGCGTCCAGCGAGGTTTCGCTGGACGCTTTTCAGGCACATATAAAGGATGTGGCGGCGGCAGCAAGCCGTCTGTAGCCGCGACTTACTTCGAAACGTCCTGGCCGAAGTACTTGTCGGAGATCTTCTTGTAGGTGCCATCAGCCTTGATCTCTGTCAGCGCCTTGTTGATTGCTTCCAGCAGTTCCGGCTCACCCTTGCGGATAATGATACCGGAGTAATCGGCATTTTCCTGCTCTGCGACAATCTTCACCGGCGCTTCCGGCTTGTGCTTCTTGAAGTCGAGGAAGGAAAGGCTGTCATTGATCGTCGCGTCGGCGCGCTTGGTCAGCACCAGCTGGATGGACTGGTCAAAGCCGTCGGTACCAACGAGTTCGGCACCTGCCTCCTGGGCGAGCTTGCCGAAGTTGCTGGTCAGTGATTGAGCGGATTTCTTGCCCTTGAGATCCGCGAAGCCCTTAATGCTGTCGTCGCCATCGCGAACGATAAGCACGGCCTTAGAGGCGATGTAGGGCTCGGAGAAATCATACTTCTGCTTGCGCGCCTCGGTGATGCCGACCTGGTTGATGACGGTGTCGTAACGCTTTGCGTCGAGACCGGCGATCAAGCCATCCCATTTGCCTTCGACGAACTCTGGTTTGACGCCGAGCTTGGCAGCGATCGCTTCGCCGATCTCTACGTCAAAGCCGACCAGCTTGCCGCTCGCGTCGTGAAAGGTGAACGGAGCATAGGTTCCTTCGGTGCCGATCTTGAAGACACCAGCGGATTTGATGGCGGCGAGGTTATCGCCTGCGACGGCGGGAAGAAGTGCGGCGGCCTGGATCAGTGCTGCGGCAGCGATGGTCTTCAGGAGGTTCATTTTTCTGTCCAATTCACGGTGTGTTCGATGCATGGAAAATCGCAGAAAAGCATTCAAGAGGAAGCGTAGAAAACTGCGAATAAAATCGGCAGGTGCGAATATTTTTCTCATATCTCACGATTTCGGTGTGCCTTGTTTCGTGGCGTGACGAAACGTGTATGCGCCCACCTTGCGTGCCTACTCTCATTTGTTTATGCACGTTATTGCCTGATTGGCGAGAAGATTGAGAAAACCGGCACGAACATGAATGAACTTCTGATGCAAGAACGGCAAAGCGCCATTTCGCGCAAGCTGCAGACCAACGGTCGTGTCCTTGCCGCCGAGTTGGCGGAAGAGTTCGGTGTATCCGAGGATACGGTGCGGCGGGATCTTCGCGAGATGGCGGCCGCGGGCCTCTGCGAGCGCGTTTACGGCGGTGCGCTGCCGGTTTCACCTGCCAGCACCAGCTTGAACCACCGGATGGGGGTTGCGCGGGATCGCAAGCACACACTGGCGCTCGCTGCCGTTTCGCAGATAGTGCCGGGATCGACAGTCTTCTTCGATGCCGGCAGTACGAATCTTGCTATCGCCGCGGCGCTACCAGCCGACATGGTATTGACTGCGGCCACGAACGCGCCGGCGATCGCTACCGCACTGCTCGAAAAGCCTTTGGTCAATGTCATTCTCATAGGGGGTCTTGTCGATCGGCAGGTTGGTGGTGCGCTTGGTGCGAAAGCCATGCGGGATATGGAGTCGCTGTCGCCTGATCTCTGCGTGCTCGGCGCCTGCGGTATTGATCTGGCAGCCGGTGTTACGACCTTCGGGTTCGAGGATGCCGAGTTCAAGCGCTTTGCGGCATCGCGGAGCAGGGAGGTCCTGGTTGCGGTGACCTCGGAGAAATTTGCCACCGCTGCGCCGCATGGCGTTCTTCCAGTGGCGCATTGTGGGTGTCTGGTGGTGGAGAGCGACGCCGATCCAGCCGTGCTGGCTCACTATCGCGAACGCGGCTGCAAGACGATCGTGGCCGGTGAGACGGTGAAAGCTTAATTCAATCGAGCGCCGGGCTGGTTCCGTCGCCACGCATATTGGGAAGAGACATGGATAATCAAGTGAAGGTGGCAACGACCGCAAGAAGCGGTTTCGTGACCAAGGGCAGGGCGGCAGTCTCGTTGCTGTTTTTGATGAACGGCTTTCTGGTCGGCTCCTGGGCGCCGAAGATTCCAGACTTCGCCGAACGCCTGCAACTCAGCAAGTTCGAACTCGGTCTCATGATCCTTGTTTTTGGCGTCGGTTCGCTGATGTTGATGCCGATCGGAGGGACGCAGATCGCACGCTACGGTTCGAAGCGCGTGGCGCAGGTTGCTGCGGTTTGCCTGTTGCCTTGCCTGCTTGCGCTGACGCTGTCGCCAAATGTCCTGACCGGAGCAATCTCGATCTTTCTGTTCGGCGGCTTCATCGGCGCGATGGACGTTGCCATGAATGCGAATGCCGTCGCTGTCGAACAATCGATGCGGCGAGCCATCATGTCTTCGTGCCATGCCTTCTGGAGCCTGGGGGGTCTGATCGGCGCGGGTCTCGGAGGGTTGCTGATCTCCCAATTTGGCGTGCTTTGGCATGCGCAGATCGCAACCGTGCTGGCTGCAGTCTTCCTCGCAGTCGCGTGGCCGATGATCCTGACAGATCAGCCGCACCCCGACGAAAAGAAGGAAAAGCTGCGGCTGCCGCTCACTCCGCTGCCCTGGCTGCTCGGCCTGATGGCGCTTTTCTCCATGGTTCCGGAGGGCGCCGTGTTGGACTGGGGTGCGCTCTACCTGCGCCAGGAACTCGGCGCATCCGTGGCCGTCTCCGGCTTCGGCTTTGCTGCGTTCTCGCTCACCATGGCGATCATGCGGTTTGGCGGCGATCTCGTTCGTGATCGTCTCGGCGGCGTGATGACGCTTCGCATCTGCACACTGTTTGCTATCGCAGGCATGCTTCTGGCCGCCTTCGCGCCCAACGCCGAAATTGCGATTCTCGGCTTTGCCTTCTGCGGGATCGGGATTTCGAACATGGTTCCGATCGCCTTCTCGGCTGCCGGCAATGTTCCGGGTCTGAGGGCTGGCATCGGCCTGTCTGTTGTCACCACAATGGGTTACTCCGGCATGCTGGTTGCGCCCTCCGTGATCGGTTTCGTGGCAGAGCACATCGGCTTCAGCGTGGTCTTCATGGCGCTGCCCGTCTTGCTTGTCGTCGTCCTGCTGTTCTCGAACCTCGCGCGCTATGCCGATGGTATTTCGGGCGGCGGTCACTGAGCCGTGCTCCAAACAAAAGTGATGCGCGGGGCGGGTTGACAACAAAGCAGGCATGATCCACCTGAAAGACACGAATTTTAGGGGTTCAAGAACTCTACATGTCTTCTGCTGCAGATTTTGATCCGAAGCCGCGCCGTGCATCCGTCGCCGTCGATGTTGGCGGCGTCATCGTGGGCGGCGGCGCGCCTGTCGTCGTTCAGTCGATGACGAATACCGACACGGCGGATATCGATGCCACGGTCGCCCAAGTGGCGGCCCTCTTCAAGGCGGGATCAGAGATCGTCCGCATCACCGTCGACCGCGACGAGAGCGCGGCCGCGGTTCCGAAGATCCGCGAGCGGCTGTTGCGCCTCGGCATGGACGTGCCGCTCGTCGGTGATTTCCACTACATCGGCCACAAGCTTCTTGCAGATCATCCGGCTTGTGCCGAGGCGCTGGCGAAATACCGTATCAATCCGGGCAACGTTGGCTTCAAGGACAAGAAAGACAAGCAGTTCGGCGACATCATCGAGATGGCGATCCGTTACGACAAACCGGTGCGCATTGGTGTGAACTGGGGGTCGCTGGATCAGGAATTGCTGACGGCGTTGATGGATCAGAACGCTGAAGCCGGCTCGCCGCTTTCGGCGCGCCAGGTGACCCGTGAAGCGATCGTCCAATCTGCGTTGATCTCGGCCAATCTGGCCGAAGAGATCGGTCTGCCGCGAAATCGTATCATCCTGTCTGCCAAGGTCAGCCAGGTACAGGATCTGATCGCCGTCTATTCGATGCTCTCCGAGCGCTCGGATCATGCCTTGCACCTCGGCCTTACCGAAGCCGGAATGGGCAGCAAGGGGATCGTGGCTTCTTCAGCCGCCATGGGCTATGTGCTGCAGCACGGCATCGGTGACACCATCCGTGTCTCGCTGACGCCGGAACCGAACGGCGACCGGACGCGCGAAGTGCAGGTCGCCCAGGAACTGCTTCAGGTGATGGGATTCCGTCAGTTTATCCCTGTCGTTGCCGCTTGTCCCGGCTGCGGGCGCACGACCTCGACAGTCTTCCAGGAGTTGGCGCAGAATATCCAGAGCGATATTCGCAAGAACATGCCTATCTGGCGCGAGAAGTATCCGGGCGTCGAAGCATTGAATGTTGCGGTCATGGGCTGCATCGTCAACGGACCGGGTGAAAGCAAGCATGCTGACATTGGCATTTCGCTGCCTGGTACCGGTGAAACGCCGGCGGCGCCCGTCTTTATCGATGGCCAGAAGGCGCTGACCCTACGCGGGCCGAACATCGCTTCCGACTTCGAAGCGCTTGTCATCGACTACATCGAAAAGCGCTTTGGACAGAAGACGGCGGCTGAATAGAGCGCGACCGAAAACGGTTCGGCTTCAGTTCTTCCGTCCGGCAATGAAGCGGGCCGCTTCGGCAAGGACGATGCTGCGCTCCGCGTAAGGAGCCAGCAATGCTTCTGCCTCGCGCACCTGCTCGGCAAGCTTGGCTTCCGCCCATGCCATGCCATGCATTGCCACCAGTGTGCCCTTGCCACGGCCAGCGTCCTTGCCCGTTGCCTTGCCCATGGTGGCAGCATCGGAAGTGAGATCGAGAACGTCATCGGCGAGCTGGAAGGCAAGACCGATCCGCTCGCCGAACTGCCGCAATCTCGCGCGATCCTCCAAAGAGGCGCCGGCGACGATCGCGCCCGCCTCGCAGGCGAAGCGGATAAGCGCTCCTGTTTTCATGGCCTGAAGCGTGACAATGCCCTGTTCGTCCGGCGCCTGTTTCTCGGCGGCAAGATCGAGAGCCTGCCCGCCTGCCATGCCTCCGATGCCCGCAGCGCGGGCCAGCGCCAGCGTCAACGCCAATTTGGCCTTATCAGGCAGGTTCGTCTCGGGAGCCGCAATGATGTCAAAGGCATAGGTCAGCAGGCTGTCACCGGCGAGAATGGCGGTCGCCTCATCATAGGCGATGTGCACCGTCGGTTTGCCGCGGCGCAGATCGTCATCGTCCATTGCCGGCAGATCGTCGTGAACCAGCGAATAACAGTGTACGCATTCGAGCGCCGCTCCAATCCTCAGCGCCGCGTCCCTGTCGCCCCCGAGCAACAATGCCGTTTCCGCGACAAGGAAGGGCCGCAACCGTTTGCCGCCGTTCAGGACGGCGTAGTGCATCGCCGACCGCAGCCGTTCCGGCCTGGTAGTCTCGTCGTTTAGCGCCGATGGCGACAGCAGAGTGTCGAGCACGGTTTCAACTTCCCGCGCCGTGGCGGTCAGTCTGGCTTCGAATGTTTCAGAGCTTGCGTCTTCCATGGCGCGCTGTTTGGCATGAGCCACAGTCCTTCTGCAACGGAATTGTCGATGGTCCGGCGAAGATTTCCTTTGTCTCTGGCAATGCCAGTTCGCAAACGGTATGGAGGAGAAGGGCAAGAGACTGGGTCGGGGAATTGGATATAACGCCGGAGAGAGAGGACAGCATGACCGTGCCGTTTCACAGGCACGTGTTTCTTTGGGTGAAAGGGCGTCCCGTCATAATGCGCATCGCACTCGCGCTGGCGGCGCTTGTCATCCTTCCCTATGTCCTGATCGTCCTCTATCTGCTTCCGTTCATCCATCCCGTCTCCACGCTCATGCTTCGCGATTTGGTCTTGCTGCGCGGTTACGACCGGCAATGGGTGTCGCTCGACGATATTTCTCCGGTTCTCGTGCAGTCGGTGATGATGTCCGAGGATGGGCAATACTGTTTCCACGGCGGTGTCGATTGGGGTGAGATGCGTATGCTTGTCGAGGATACGTTGAGCGGCCAGGCCACTCGCGGCGGCAGTACGATCCCGATGCAGACGGTGAAGAACTTGTTTCTGTGGAACAGCCGTTCCTTCGTTCGCAAGGGGCTCGAGCTGCCACTGGCTGTCACCGCAGACTTTATCTGGTCAAAGCGACGCTTGATGGAGATCTACCTCAACATTGCGGAATGGGGGCCGGGGATCTACGGCATCGAGGCTGCGGCACGCCATCACTTCAAGGTGCCGGCGTCAAAGTTGACCAGCCGGCAGGCCGCCCTTCTGGCCGTGTCGCTTCCCAACCCCTTCGACCGCAACGCCGGCAAGCCTGGGCGAGGGCTGCGACGCCTGGCGAGCCTCATCGAGCGGCGCGCCCGTGGCTCGGGCGAATACATAAGATGCATTTATGATTGATATCGGAATAAGTCGTTGGTCTTTATGAGTGTCATCCGGCATTCGTGATTCAAAAGTATGGACGGAAATCCCGCCACCAACGACCGGATCGCCAGCGATGATGACCGCCTTTTCGCCTAGCCTTCTTACCTATTCCGCTACCCACAAGCTTGTCCCGCCAAAGCATCTGGGGACACGCTATGATGCAAGCGGTACATTTCTGCGCGAGCCGGGCAATACCGTCGTCTGCCACTTGGTCGAAGGATCGCCTGCGCAGCAGGCGATCATCGAGGCACGCAAGAGCTTTCTGGAGATGCCGGAAGCATCTCAGTTTGCCTTCACGCCGATTTCCAGTCTTCACATGACGCTGTTTCAGGGGATCATCGAGTATCGCCGCAGGCTGCCCTACTGGCCGCAGGATGTGGCGCTTGATACCGCGATCGAGCGCATGAGCGAGATCTACCTGGATCGACTTCAATCCTTCGAGTCGCTCGGTCCCTTCGATGTTGAAGTTACCGAGGTAACGCCGGTCGGGCTTACCGTGAACGGTGCTACGGCCGCGGATCGGCGCGTTATGAAGGAGTGGCGTGACGCTCTCGCCAGGGTGTTCGGCTACAGGCACCCGGATCACGATACATATGAATTCCACATTACATTCTGCTATCCGATAGCATGGCTACAGGACGCAGCGCTTCCGGCATGGCAGGCCATGCTTGACCACCTGCTCGCCACGCTGCGTGAAAGTGCTCCCGTCATAGCGTTGAGGCCGCCCGCGTTTTGCACTTTCGAAGACATGAACCATTTCGAGGAGCGACTTGTGTTCGCGCCCGAGGAATAGAAGGAGATCCCATTGGACAAGCTCACGCTCTATATCGGCAACAAGAACTATTCGTCATGGTCGTTTCGGCCATGGATCGCCATGGCGGCCGCGGGCATTCCCTTTGAGGAGGTACTGGTTCCCTTCGATTTCGCCGCGGGCAATCCGCGCTTCCGGGAGTTTTCGCCAACCGGTCAGGTCCCGGTGCTTCAACACGGCGATGTTCGTGTCTGGCAGTCGCTGGCAATCATTGAATATGTAGCCGAGCTTTTCCCTGAAGCCGGCATATGGCCAAAGGATCGTGCGAAGCGAGCGGTTGCGCGCGCGGTTTCGATGGAGATGCTTGCAGGTTTCAGGGCATTGCGTAGCGCTTGCCCGATGAATATCCGACGGCCGAAGGGCAAAATTGCTCTAGCTGACGGCGTCATGGCCGATGTCGCCCGCATCGAGACGATCTGGCGCGACCTGCGTGCCCACTCTGGCGGACCATTCCTTTTCGGCAGTTTTTCCGGTGCCGACGCGATGTTCGCTCCTGTTGTGAGCCGTTTCGAGGTCTATGACCTCGTATCGGCAGGCGACACGCTGAGCTACATCGCAGCCGTCAAGGCGCATCCTGCCTGGAAGAAGTGGGAAGAAGCGGCGCGGTCCGAGCCGTGGATTGTCGAGGAAGACGAGGTCTGACCCTTGAATCGCCAGAATTCCAAAAAATAAACTTGGGGACTGGTCAAGCCCCCTCAAGGCATGTATAAGCGCGCAAAATTTCCGAAATCGCGATACGTCGTTTCGGCCGCCAGTCTGGCCGTAGGATGTGTTTGCCCGTGAAGTGGAGTAAGAGAAATGGCTGTACCGAAGAGAAAAACGAGCCCGTCCAAGCGCGGTATGCGCCGCTCTGCCGACGCGCTGAAGGCTGCGACCTACGTTGAAGACAAGAACTCCGGCGAGCTGCGCCGTCCGCACCATATCGATCTGAAGACCGGAATGTATCGCGGCCGTCAGGTTCTGACGCCGAAGGAAAGCGCATAATACTTTTGCGCTTTGCTTGTAAGAGTTGAAGGTCGGCCATGCGCCGGCCTTTTGCTTTTCTCAGGATAAATACATTCTTCTGATATCTTGAAGTGATGCGGCTGTTTACGGCACTATTCTCCTGTTGAGGGGAGATATGCCATATGTTCAATGCCGTACCGCTGATGATTATTCCATTCATTCTTTACAATATGTCGATGCTGGGCCTGATGGGCGGTGGCGGGCTTCCGTCGCTCGAAAACGACGTCATTGTTCTGTCGATGATTTCGGGAGCCATGTGGAGCATGTCGCTCGGCGATCTGTTCATCGTCGTCGCACTTGCAGTATTGTTCTTCGAAATACTGAAGGCCACGCGCAATGACGGCGGCCTGACCAATCACATGCTGTCGATGCTCGTCTTCATTGCCTTCCTGGTCGAGTTTCTCCTCGTCCAGGATGCGGCCACCCAGGTTTTCTTCATCCTGATGACGATTGCGTTGATCGATGTGATTGGCGGCTTTGCCGTATCTATTCGCACCGCCGGGCGCGACGTTTCGATCGGGCTCTGAAGTCTAGAGATTATCGAGCTTGTTCTGAAGCGCGCGCAGCTGTTCTTTCAGCTCGTCGATGTCCTTTGCTTCCGCCTTGCGGCTTTCCTTGGCCGGTGGGGTCATGAACGGCGAGAACATCTGCATGGCCTGCTGGAACATCTCTGTATTGCGACGGACTTGGTCTTCGACCATCTGCATCGGCAGTTGCAGGTTCTTGCCGATTGGCGTTTCGCCGAAAGCGCGCGTGACCTGCTCGCGCATCTGCGCCTGCTGTTCGGTAAAGGCGCGCATGGAATGTTCCAGGAAACTCGGGACGACCATCTGCATCTGGTCGCCGTAGTAGGTAATCAGCTGGCGAAGGAATGAGATCGGTAGCAGTGTGTTGCCTGTCTTCGATTCCTGCTCGAAAATGATCTGTGTCAGCACGGAGTGTGTAATGTCGTCGCCGCCCTTGGCATCCTGAACGGTAAAATCCTCCCCCTTCTTCACCATCTCCGCCAGGTCTTCCAGCGTCACGTAAGTGCTGGTGCCCGTATTATAGAGGCGGCGATTGGCGTATTTCTTGATTACGATCTGCCCGTCATTCTTCGCCATATCAGTCTCCCGAAGCCCGTCTGATTGTTATGGAAATTCCTCCACCTAGGAATGTAGACGCAAAAGAAGCTCAGTGACAATCTCTTTGTGCGATGCGGCAACCCCTTTTGCGGCAGAGATAATTTGTCCCAACGTAAGCAATCCCTAAAATTGAGTGGCACACTCTTGTCGTTTGACTCGACAGTGAAGCTTTGTCAGTTTCCTCCTATCTGGTGGAGTTAACGAGGAGATCGTCATGTCGAGTTCATCCATCGTCATCGCTAGTGCGGGCCGCACTGCCGTTGGCTCATTCAACGGTGCTTTCGCTACCGTTCCAGCCCATGAACTGGGGGCCGCTGCGGTCAAGGGAGCGTTGGAGCGCGCAGGTGTCGACGCCGCGGAAGTCGACGAGGTCATTCTCGGTCAGGTGCTCCCGGCTGGTGAAGGTCAGAACCCGGCCCGGCAGGCGGCCATGAAGGCTGGCGTTCCCAAAGAGGCAACCGCGTGGGGCGTCAACCAACTCTGCGGCTCGGGCCTTCGCGCAGTGGCGCTCGGCATGCAGCAGATTGCGCTCGGTGATGCAAAGATCATCGTTGCGGGCGGCCAGGAGTCGATGTCGATGGCGCCTCATGCCGCGCATCTGCGCGCGGGCACGAAAATGGGCGACATGAAGATGGTCGACACGATGATCAAGGACGGCCTGACGGATGCTTTCTATGGATACCATATGGGCATCACCGCCGAGAACATCGCACGCCAGTGGCAACTCTCCCGCGAGGAGCAGGACCAGTTCGCGGTCGCTTCGCAGAACAAGGCGGAAGCCGCGCAGAAGGCTGGCCGTTTCGCCGATGAAATTATTCCTTTCGTCATCCAGACACGGAAGGGCGATGTCACGGTCGATGCCGACGAATACATCCGTCACGGCGCGACGTTGGACTCGATGGCAAAGCTGCGTCCTGCCTTCGACAAGGAGGGCACGGTCACCGCGGCGAACGCCTCCGGTTTGAACGATGGCGCGGCGGCGGCCGTATTGATGAGCGAAGCTGAGGCCGCTCGCCGGGGTATCCAGCCGCTCGCCCGCATTGTCTCTTGGGCGACGGCGGGCGTCGATCCGCAGGTCATGGGAACCGGCCCTATCCCTGCGTCGCGCAAGGCGCTGGAAAAGGCCGGTTGGTCTGTCGGTGATCTTGATCTCGTCGAAGCGAATGAGGCCTTTGCCGCGCAAGCTTGTGCGGTCAACAAGGATCTCGGCTGGGATCCATCGATCGTCAACGTCAATGGTGGTGCGATTGCGATCGGCCATCCAATCGGCGCGTCCGGTGCACGGGTGCTCAACACGCTCCTCTTCGAGATGAAGCGTCGTGGCGCGAAGAAGGGGCTGGCGACGCTCTGCATCGGTGGCGGTATGGGTGTCGCAATGTGCTTTGAAGCTCTTTGAATAGCAGGCAATGCAACTATAACCTGAGCCCCGCAGCATAGCGGGGCCTTCAACTGAGGGAGCGGAACATGAGCAGGGTGGCTATCGTCACTGGTGGTACGCGCGGTATTGGCGCTGCGATTTCCGTCGCACTGAAGAACGCAGGCTATTCAGTTGCCGCCAACTACGCGGGCAACGATGAGAAAGCAAACGCCTTTCACGGCGAAACAGGCATTCCTGTCTTCAAATGGGATGTTTCCGACTACGAATCCTGCGGCGAGGGAATCGCGAAGGTCGAGGCCCAACTGGGGTCGGTCGATGTCCTTGTCAACAACGCCGGCATCACGCGGGACGCAATGTTTCACAAGATGACGCCGCAGCAGTGGCACGAGGTCGTCAACACCAACCTCACCGGCCTCTTCAACATGACCCACCAGGTCTGGGGTGGCATGCGCGACAGAAGCTACGGGCGGATCGTCAACATTTCCTCGATCAACGGCCAGAAAGGCCAGATGGGGCAGGCGAACTATTCCGCTGCGAAGGCAGGAGATCTCGGTTTCACCAAGGCGCTTGCGCAGGAAGGTGCCGCCAAGAACATCACCGTGAACGCGATCTGCCCCGGCTACATCGGCACGGAAATGGTTCGCGCGGTCCCGGAAAAGGTGCTGAACGAGCGGATCATTCCGCAGATCCCCGTGGGCCGCCTTGGAGAACCTGAAGAAGTCGCGCGTTGCGTCGTCTTCCTGGTTTCCGACGATGCCGGCTTCATCACCGGATCGACGATCAGCGCCAATGGCGGGCAGTTGTTCGTTTAGCGGATGGATGCCGTAAGGCCGTTATCGTGGCTCTCGATCTGCTGCGAATAGCGGCCTTGCTGGCTACGCGTATCGTACGGATTCAAGTATGCCGCATAGGCCGCCATGGCGATGGTCAACATTGCGGCCGCACCGATAATTCTGGTCATTGCCCTGCGCTCCAAATTCCCCACGACCCATTGGTCGTTCAACCCGGTGTCGATATTGGGGCCGATTTGAGGAATTATTTGGCTGTCTTTCAGTTCTTTGGGTGGCGCCTTGTCTTGGCCCTGGCTGGCACTTTCTGCATAGCGCGGTTTTCGCCGCGAAGAGCGGCAGTGGCGGTCGTTACGAAGGCGGCCGCAATGAGGATGGCGACGGCTGAATTCAGAATGATCTGAGTCATGGGATCGTTCCTTTCGAGGCGGCGGGATAAAAGCCCTGCCGCTGTTCTTGAAGGAAATATGCGCCTCATGCTCGCGGTGCGGTAGATTGAACTTTGGCGACCGACTGTCGACGTAGCGTTGACAGTCGGTCGCCGTTCGCTCTCAAAGGTGTGGATTGCGCGGCCGATACTTTTTTACCAGTCGCTGGTTCACCGCAGCTGCCCCGGGCATATTGGCGCTGAGATAAATCGGTGCATCGCCCTCCTTCGACAGTTGTGACGCCACCTCGGCAAAGATGGCATTCAGGACCGTTGCACCAACAGCGGTAGAAACCGGGCCCACCTTCAGTTCCGTACCCGGGAGGTCGATCACGGCATCACCGGGAGGAAGGCCATTGTCCAAGACGACGTCGGCAATATCCGCCAGTCGGCGCCGCCCGTTGGCAACCGCGCTCGAATAGGAGACGGAGGTGATCGCAATCACCTTGGCACCGATTTCGCGGCCATAATCGGCGGCTTCGACCGGAGCTGCATTTACGCCGGAGTTCGATGCGATGATGATGACGTCTCCCGGCTGCATGCCATAGCGTTCAAGCACCGGCCGCACCAATCCTTCAGTGCGCTCATAGACGGAGCTGATCACCGCGCCCTCGTGCAGCATCGCCGAGCCGACGAGAACCGGAACGGTGAAGGCAAGCCCGCCTGCGCGATAGTGTACCTCCTCCGCCAGCATGTGCGAGTGGCCCGTACCGAATACATAAACCCGCTTGTCGCTGCGTGCGGCCTCGAGGATTGCATCGGCTGCCAAGGCCATTGGCTCCGCGAGTTCCGTCTTCAAGGTCTCGAGTCTGCTGATCAGATTGGAGAAATAGGAATCGGTGATCGCTGTCATCACGTCCTCGATTCTAGGCGGCTTCGCCGCTGATGAAAGTCTCTGTGACCTCCAGGGCGTCGGTCAGATGCACCAGATCAGCCCGGGCACCCGGTGAAAGATGGCCGTAGTCGTCAAGGCGCAGGAACCGTGCCGGGTAGAGTGTCGCCATGCGAAGGGCTTCTTCGAGCGTCAACTCGAGATAGGTCACGCCATAGCGGATGGTGGAAGCCATATCGACATCGGAGCCGGCGAGCGTGCCATCCGACAGAACCAGTTTAGAGCAAAAGCCACCCCTTTCGCGCCGGACGGTCCGGCCGTTCAACGTGAAGGAGTCTTGCTCCGATCCAACCAGCGACATGGCGTCCGTTACGAAAAAGAGCTTGCCTTCGCCCCGTTTGGCTCGAAGAGCGGTTCGAAGCGCCTTCGGGTCGACATGGTGACCATCTGCGATGATGCCGCACCAGACCGAGGGATGGTCGATGGCCGCGCCGACAAGGCCCGGCGCGCGATGGCCGAGCTGGCTCATGGCGTTGAAAAGGTGGGTCACGCCACGCGCGCCGGCGTCAAAGCGCGCCTCCGCGGCCTCGCTGGAGCAATCGGAGTGGCCGATGCTGACGCTGACGCCGGCTTCACTGAGTTCGCGCACCTGCTTCACTGTGACCTGTTCGGCGGCCATAGTGACCAGCAGGGTGCCGATTGCTTCCTTGGCAGCAATGAAGGCCTTTACGTCCTTGTCTTCAACAGGGCGCATCAACTCGGCAAGATGAGCGCCCTTGCGCGCTGGCGCCAGATGCGGGCCTTCGAGGTGGAGGCCTGCGACGCCACGGTTTGTCTTGACGGCTTCCTTGGCTGCTTCGATCGCCGCCGCGGTCGCGTCTGCGGTATCGGTGATCAGCGTCGGCAGCAGTGCCGTCGTTCCGTATGGTCGATGGCCATCGGCAATCATATACATGGAAGCGGTCGATGGCTCATCGTTGAGCATCCTGCCGCCGCCACCATTCACCTGCGCATCGATGAAGCCTGCAGAAAGCACGCCGCCGTTAAATCGCGTGTGCTCGCCCTCCGGCAGTTCGCTGGTCGCTGCGATGGCTTCGACGCGTCCGTCCAGGACGATCAGTGCCTTGTCGTCATGGAAGCGCTGACCGTCGAAGATCCGCGCACCGGAGAAGATCTTGCGCATCACATCGTCTCCGTGACCTTGAGGAGGTTCGCTGGCTTGTCGGGGTCGAAACCCTTGCGGCGCGTAACCGACTCGATCAGGCGATAGTAGACCAGCAGCGAAACGAGCGGGTCGAGCAGGCCGCTGCCCGTGGTCGGAACCTGCAGATTGATGCCGGAGACCGGTTGCGCCGAGAACGGCACGGTGGTCGCTCCGAGTTTCCGCAGCCGCTCGAGCGCCTGGACATTGTTGCTGAATGCCGGATCATCGGGCGCAAAGGCGACGATCGGGAAGCCCGGTTGAACAAGACGCATCGGCCCATGCATCAATTCGGCAAGAGAGAAGGCCTCTGCGTGCAGGCCAGCAGTCTCCTTGGCTTTCAAGGCTGCCTCGAGCGCAATGGCGAAGGCAGGGCCTCGACCGGCCGTGTAGAGCGAACTGGCGTTGAAAAGCACATCTTCCGCGGTTTTCGTGTCGATCCCGCTAGTCGCCTGGAGGGCTTCCGGCAGCTTTTCCAAGGAGGCATGCAGGTCACGCTTGCCGCTGATGGCAGCCGTGACACCGGAAAGCGCGGCGACCGAAGCGATGAAAGACTTTGTCGCTGCCACGCTCTTCTCTGCGCCTGCATGAAGCCCGAGAACGATGTCGGCTTGTTTGGCGAGCGGGCTGTCGGTGACATTGACGACCGCAATCGTCGTTGCGCCACCCCGCTTTGCAGCATCCTGCAAGGCAACGATGTCGGGACTCGCGCCTGATTGCGACACCGTGAAGTGGATGCCGCCCTTCAGATGCAGAGACGCGCCATATACCGATGCGATCGACGGACCGATCGATGCAACCGGCACGCCACAGGTGATCTCGAACAGGTACTTGAAAAACGTCGCGGCATGGTCGGAAGATCCGCGCGCGGCTGTCGTCACCACGCTCGGGCGGCCGGACGCGAACAATTTCGCGATTTCATCGAAGGCCGCTTTTTCTTTCTGAAGCAGTGTTGCGACAACGTCCGGCGACTGGCCGGCTTCCTGCAACATTAGCGACGGGCTTTCAATCATAGGTCATCTCCGATTCTCAATTCCGCAACAAAATCATATGCATCGCCACGATAGTGGGAGCGGGTGTATTCAACAACGCGCTGGTCTTCCAGGCGCGAAACGCGTTCGATCAGGAGTGCGGGCGCACCCGCCTTCACGTCCAGTGCCGCGGCCGATGATGGATCGAGCGTCACCGCCGTCAGTCTTTGCAGCGCCCGAACGGGGCGGTGGCCGCTTGCCGTGAGCGCTTCGTAAAGAGAGCCTTCCCCCCCGGCATTCTCTCCAAGGAACTTTACCGGCACCACAGCGCGCTCGATGGCAAGCGGAAGGCCGTCAGCAAGGCGCAGACGATCCAGGCGGAGGACAGGTTCATCAAGGCCGAGGCCAAGCAAAAAGGCCTCATCGGGAGATGGCGTATTGACGGTTCTAGACAAGATCCTTGCCGCAGGAGCGCGTCCACGTGAGCGCATGTCGGCAGAGAATGACGAAAGCCGCCACAGCGATTGCTCCATCCGTTCGACCTTGCTCGAAACGAAGGTGCCACTTCCATGCCGCGACTCGAGCGTGCCTGAATTCATCAGATCGCGATAGGCGGTCCGAACGGTCACGCGCCCGACCTTCAGGGCTTCCGCCAAATCGCGCTCGCCGGGAAGTGCCGTTCCCGGCTTCAACAATCCTTCCTGAACCAGGCCAGTCAGGGCCTGCGCCAAGCGCTTGTAGAGCGGGCCGGTGAGCGCTTCGTCACGCAGGCCGCGGCTGTTCAGTTCTGCTATCAGACTGGTTCTATCCATATAGGAATAATAGAACCTATATAGAACCAATCGCAAGCAGTAAATCAGCCAGAAACGAAAAAACCCTCGCAGGCGACCTGCGAGGGTTCATTTCTTCGAGGAAAGAAGAGGCTTAGCTTTTAGAGAAGATGTAGTCCGTTTCTTGGCGCAGCACCTCACCCGGACGGAGGACTGCATCGGGGAAGCCCTCGTGGTTGATTGCATCCGGCCAGATTTGTGTTTCCAGGCAGAAGCCAGCGAACGGGCCGTATTTGCGCCCGTCCAGGCCGGGAACCGGCGTGTCAAGCTTGAAGCCGGCATAGAACTGCACGCCAGGCTCCGTCGTGCGCACTTCCAGCGAAACGCCCGAGTTCAAACTGCGGGCAAGGACGACGGAGCGCTTGGCAGTGCGCTCGTTCGAAAGGCAGAAATTGTGATCGTAGAGTGCCTGCTCACCGCCGTCGAACCGCTTCATGGGTGACATCTGACGGAAGTCAAAGGCCGTTCCGGCAACGGGCCGAGCCTCCCCGGTCGGGATCTGTCGTTCATCGGTGACGAGATAGCTGTCGGCTGCAATCATGATGTCGTGGCCGAGCGCGTCATCGCGGCCATCGAGGTTGAAGTAGGCGTGCTGGCAAACGTTGGCAATCGTCGGCTGGTCACTGGTCGATTCGTAGGTCACAGAGAGTTCGCCGTCGCCATGCACCCAGTAGGTTGCCTGAATGGTGCAGTTGCCTGGATAGCCGCCGCGCCCGTCGGGATCGACAATCTTCAGTATGACACGGTCGACATCATGCTCGACGATCGTCCAGTTCCGCTTGGCAATATTGTCGTTCCCGCCATGCAGGTGAGTCACGCCGTTCTCATTGAGGTCAAGCTGATAGGCTTGGTCATCCAGCGTGAATTTTCCGCCGCCGATACGGTTGGCACAACGTCCGGGAGTTGCGCCGAAGTAGGAGGAATGGGCGAGATAGCTGTCGAAATCGTCGAAGCCGAGCGTGAGCGGCGCGTCGTGGCCCTCGAGGCGGAGGTCCTGTATGACGGCGCCCCAGCTGATGACCTTGGCCGTCAGGCCGCCACCCTTGATCTCGACGCGATAAACAGTTTCTCCCGACTGGGTCTGCCCAAAAACTTCCCGCTTCAACATTTCCGCCATCACGACCGTCCTGATATATCTTCAATTAAGGCAGGGAACCTGCCCCCATTTGCGGTAAATCGCAACCGGTGCGGTTTAAAAAAGAACGGCCGCCTGATCGACGCGCTGTGCCGCTGTTCGCGCAACAGCTCGCCGGTGTTACCCGGTCTTGCCGATATCATTAAGGTCGTAAGGTGTCGTTTGGTATAGTTCGTTGATCCAATTGCCGAAGAGCAGGTGCGCATGGCTGCGCCAGCGGTTCTGCGGCGGCAGTGAAGGATCGTTGTGCGGGAAGTAGTTGTGCGGCATCTTGATCGGCACGCCAGCGTTCACGTCGCGGAAGTACTCATCGGAAAGCGACGTCGAATCATATTCCACGTGATTGAACATGTAGAGTCGCTTGCCCTTCCGCTCATGCACGAGGCAGACGCCCATTTCGCTGGACTCCATCAGGATTTCGAGATTGTCCGACTTTTCGATATCGCTGCGGCGGACTTCGGTCCAACGCGAGACCGGTACCTCGAAATTGTCGGAGAAGCCATTGAGATAGACCGATGAGGGCTTCAGGTTCCGGTGCCTGTAGACACCGAAGGCCTTCTCCTTCAGTTCGTACTTGGGGACGCCGTGGAAGTGATAGATTGCGGCCATCGCACCCCAGCAGACATTCATGGACGAATGGACGTTGGTTTCCGTCCAGTCGAAAATCTGCTGCATTTCGCCCCAATAGTTAACGTCCTCATAGGGCAGCGTTTCGATCGGCGCGCCGGTAATGATGAAGCCATCGAACTTCCGGTGCTTCACCTCTTCCCACGTTTGGTAGAAGGAGAGAAGATGATCCTCCGAGGTGTTCTTTGCTCTGTGGTTACCCACTCGGACCAGCGAAAGCTCGACCTGCAGCGGAGATGCGCCGACCAGACGGGCAATCTGCAATTCCGTCTTGATCTTGTTCGGCATGAGATTGAGAAGCCCGATCTGAAGCGGTCGGATGTCCTGACGGATTGCCGCCGTCTCGGTCATCACACGCACGCCTTCCTGAACCAGGGTTTCAAACGCAGGCAACGTATCAGGGATCTTGATGGGCATTGCGGTCACTCGATCAAAACAACGAATATATCGCTATCGGTCCGCACGCGGCCCTTTAGCAACTTCTTTAACGTGGCTGCAAGCCGGCCGGCCAAATCACCACGGAGCGTTTTAAATAGCGCCAGTCGACCTGCGAATCAATTGCTCAAACGAAGGATGGGGTCGATATCAAGTCACTCCCACGTTAATGACTGCTAGAAACTGTTGGTGGACACGGCGAATCACCATGTCTATTGAAGTAAGATGATTGCTAGGGACGCGTAATGGCAGATGACCTCGAAGGCAGGCCAAGCATTCAAGGGCAGGACAGAGTAGGGTACGATCTGAGCCTGGGCTATCGCCTGAAGGTAATGTTTTCGGCTTTCTGGCATTCCCCTGTTCGAGGCAGAGTTCTGGTCATTGCGACCGCGCTCATCGCCATTATTCTCGCCACCGCTTATGCGACCGTCATTCTCAACCAGTGGAACGCACCGTTTTACGACAGCATCGCTCGGCGCGATCTGCCAGGCTTCTTCCATCAGTTGAAGGTCTTTGCCCTAATCGCGGGCATGTTGCTTTTGCTCAACGTCGTGCAGGCGTGGCTCAATCAAATGACCGCGGTCTACATGCGCGAAGGGCTGACGAGGGACCTCGTCAATCAGTGGCTTCAGCGCAAACGTGCGCTTCGGC
The DNA here is from genome assembly GCF_019511525.1 of Rhizobium cauense. GTDB lineage: Bacteria > Pseudomonadota > Alphaproteobacteria > Rhizobiales > Rhizobiaceae > Rhizobium > Rhizobium cauense. The sequence goes on from NZ_JAEUAT010000005.1 coordinate 176,418, forward strand.
TTTCGGCCAGCGGCCTCATCGGCGTCAATCCTGATCAGCGCCTCCATGAAGATGCCCGCAACCTCGCGGAAAGCACCACGAGCCTGATGATTGGCCTGGTGCAGGCGACGATTCTGCTGATCAGTTTCATCGGCGTGCTATGGGAGCTCTCCAGCGGCTTTGTCTTCCGGTTTGGTACGCATGCCTTTTCTATTCCGGGTTACATGGTTTGGGCCGCGATCTTTTATGCCGCGTCAGCATCGGTCCTCAGCCAGCTGGTGGGACGCAAGCTGGTGAAGCTCAACGCCGATCGTTTCTCGAAGGAAGCCGAGCTTCGCTTTGCGCTGATGCATGCCAACGAGAACATGCCGGCGATTACGGTGGCCCGCGGTGAGGAAAACGAGCAGCAGCGTATCAATACCGATATCAGCGCCGTGCTTGACGTCATCAAGCGGGTCGCGATGGCCAACGTCAACCTCACTTGGGTGTCGGCCGGCTACGGCTGGCTCGTTGTTGTCATCCCAATCATCGTCGCAGCGCCCGCCTACTTCTCCGGCGGCCTGACGTTTGGTCAGCTGATGATGTCGGTCGGTGCCTTCAACCAGGTCAACACCGCCCTTCGCTGGTATGTTGCGAACTTTGGCGCGATTGCCGAATGGCGCGCCACGCTGATGCGTGTCACCGATTTCAGGCAGGCGCTCACCAGCATGAGTGACGACATCAATCTGAAGGGTACCATCAAGTACGAACGCAATCCTCCGGGAACCCTGACTCTCGATCATGTCCGGATCGCTGCCAAGATCGGCGAAGAGATCGATCAGTGCGGCGGCTTCCGCGTGCATGAGGGTGCCGTGACGATCAAGGCCGGCGAGAAAGTCATGATCAACGGCGATCACAACGTGAACCGTAAGCTCCTCTTTCTTGCGCTTTCCGAGCTCTGGCCCTGCGGTGGCGGCAAGATCGGCCTTCCGCCCACGGACGACATGCTTTTCGTCCCGCAATCGGCCTATATCCCCGGCGGCTCACTTCGCGAAGCACTGGCGTTCCCAGAGCCTGCCGATACCTATCAGAATGCCGATGTCGCCGCCGCGCTGGAGAAGGCGGGGCTTCACAACCTGGTCTCCCGGCTCGATACGCGGGCCCGCTGGGACAAGCTGCTCGATTCAGACGAGCAGCGTGCCATCGGCTTTGCGCGTCTGCTCCTCGTCCGGCCGAAGTGGATCGTGTTCGATGAGGTCCTTGAAGGCATGGAACCGGAATGGCAGTCAACGATGATGAAGGTTCTGGCTTCGATACCTGAGGCCACGATGATCTATATCGGTCGTTCCGAAGCTTATGTGGAAACTTTCCAGCCGCGTGTGCTGCACCTCGAGGCTCTGCCTGCCAAGCCGGAAATGAAGGTTATGGCAAAAGCACCAAACGCACCCGCGCCCGCGCTGTGATGGCTCGGTGACTGATAAGGGTCTGAGGCCGAAAGCGTTGCCTCAGCCCTCCAATTCTTCCCGCAGCATCTCGAGCTCCAGCCATTCCTCTTCCATTTTCGTCAGGCTGTTCCGGAGTTTTTCCATCTCCGCCGCCAGCTTGTGAAACGTGGTGGGGTCCTTGGTGAACAGGCTTGGGTCCGCCATCCGCTCTTCGCGTTTGGCAATCTCGGCTTCGGCCTTGGCCATTTCCTTGGGCAGATTCTCGAGCGCGAACTTCTGCTTGTAGGAAAGCTTGCCCTTCGCCTTCACCGTCTCGGTGGGGGCTGCTTCCTGTGGCTTCGAACGTTCCGATGCCTTTTCGGCCTTTCTTCGCTCCTCCGCGGCGCCCTTTCGTTGAGCGAGCATGTCGGAGTAGCCGCCGGCATACTCGATCCACCGCCCGTCCGGTGCATCGGGAACTGCCGGCGCGATCGTCGATGTCACGGTACGGTCGAGGAAGTCACGATCGTGGCTGACGAGGATGACGGTGCCGGGGAAGCCCGCAACGATCTCCTGCAGCAGATCCAGCGTCTCGATGTCGAGATCGTTCGTCGGCTCGTCGAGGATCAGCAGATTTGCGGGGCGCGACATGATCCGCGCCAGCATGAGCCGCGCTCGTTCGCCGCCTGAAAGGTTCCTGATCGGCGTGCGGGCCTGCTCGGGCTGGAAGAGGAACTCTTTCATGTAGCCGGTTACGTGGCGCTGCTCGCCATTGACGAGAAGGTTCTCGCCGCGTCCGTCCGTCAGATAGTGGGCGAGCGTCTCGTCCGGGTTAAGGTCTTCGCGCTTCTGGTCCAGCGTTGCGATTTCGAGATTTGTGCCGAGTTTGATCGTGCCGGTGTCGGGCGCGAGCTGGCCTGTCAGCATTTTTAGCAGCGTTGTTTTTCCAGCGCCGTTCGGCCCGACGAGACCGATGCAATCGCCGCGATGCACGCGGATCGAAAAGGGCGCAACGATCGCTCGGTCCCCGAATGTTTTCGTGATCTTGTCGGCTTCGATGACAAGCTTGCCGGATTCCTGTGCATCGGAAACCGTTGCCTGCACTGTGCCCTGGGGCCCCTTATGGCCTCGATATTGCGAACGCATGGTCTGCAGTTCGCCGAGGCGGCGCATGTTGCGCTTGCGCCGTGCCGTGACACCGTAGCGCAGCCAATGTTCCTCTCGCTCAATCGCCTTGCCGAGCTTGTGCTGTTCAAGCTCCTCTGCCTCCAGCACCTGGTCGCGCCATGCCTCGAAATGGGCGAAACCCCTGTCGAGCCGGCGTGAAGTGCCTCGGTCCAGCCAGACGGTGGCCGTTGAAACCTTCTCGAGGAAGCGGCGGTCGTGAGAGATCAGGACGAGTGCGCTTCGGCTCTTCTGCAGTTCGCCTTCCAGCCATTCAATGGTCGGGAGGTCGAGATGGTTGGTCGGTTCGTCCAGGAGCAGGATGTCTGGCTCGGGCGCAAGGACGCGCGCGAGGGCGGCACGGCGTGCTTCGCCGCCCGATAGGTTTTTGGGATCCTCTTCGCCTGTGAGCCCGAGGTGCGACAGGAGGTAGGTGACGCGATAGTGATCGTCGCCAGGACCAAGTCCCGCTTCGGCATAGGCCTGCACGGTCTGGAAGCCCGCGAAATCAGGGGCCTGCTCCAGATAGCGGACGGTCGCGGACGGATGACGGAAGACCTCGCCCGACTGCGCTTCGACCAGCCCGGCGGCGATCTTCAGCAACGTCGACTTTCCGGAACCGTTGCGGCCGACCAGACAGATCTTGTCTCCGGGCTCCACCTGCAGGGCCGCGCCCGCGAGCAACGGCGTGCCGCCGAAGCTGAGAAAGATATCGTCGAGTTTCAGAATGGGAGGCGCCAAAGATCAGACTCCGGAAAGGTCATAGGGGCGGGCGAGCACGATGGCCCGACCGCTCTCGAGCGAAAAGCACACCTTGCCTTTCGCCACATTGGAAACAGTGCGTGACGAGCCGAAAGGCAAGTGGAAGTCAGCAAGCGGGTAGCGCGCGTTCTCTATCGTAAGGCCGCGCAGTTCGCTGAAGCCGGGAACCGAAAACAGGCTGTCAGGCGGCAGGTCCAGCTCGATAGAACCCGCAATCAACGGCACGGCCTCCTCGGTGCCAGAGGTCAGAAGCACATCATAGCCCTGCTCTGCCAAGCTGACAGCATAGAGCAGGTGCTGAACGGCGTGGTCGGAGCGCTCGCCCGCCAGCGCACCCGCAAGCACAAGGCGCCTTGCGCCGCGTGCGATCGCTTCCGAGACGGCAATCTCGCCGTCTGTGGATGCCTTGGCAGTAGGATAGGGCTCTCGCGGTACATCAGGGAAAGCACTATCGAGATCAGACGGCGTTGAATCGAAATCGCCCACCCAAAGCTCGGGAACTATGCCGAGTGCAGCCGCATGCCGCATTCCACCGTCGGCCGCAATGAACCGGCTGCCAGCAACAGCGGTACGCAGTCGATCGGTTACGCGCAGTTCGCCGCCGAGGAGAATGGTGAAGGTGGATTGGCTCATGCGCATTGCCCATAGCGCAAAGCAGGGGGCAAGGGAAAGAGCCGCCGTTGTGGCTCAGTCGGCAATATCTTTCATTCGTGCTTGAAAAACGTCTTCAAAGCCGGAGATGAACTTCTCGAATAGCTCACCGAAGATCTCAATCTCTTCGGGGTTCCAGTCTTTGACTACCGTGGAAACAAACGCGAGCTTTTGTGCGCGTATCTCCGATAGCAGCTTCTGCCCGAGCGGGGTCATTACGACGATGATCCTTCGCGCATCCGCCTGGGATGCTTCTCTCCGCAGAATATTTCGTCCTACCATATCCGCGACAATTCGGCTTGCGCGCGATGGATCGATCCGCATCATCTCCGCGATTGTTCCGACCGTTACTTCTCCGTCCTCCTGAGCGCGCCGCACGGCATCCAGCACGTCCAGGTGCGATAGTTCGAGACCTGGTGCAACACTCTGGATGGCTAATCTCCCGATTAGCCGCCGCCCAGTCATGAGACGCATGCGGGTCATGCTTTGACCAATGCGCAGAATGCCCGGTTCGTCGGTTGCGGGGTCTGTCTCGGCAGGTTTCATCAGGCTCTCGTTCATTCGTGAAGCATAGCATGGCATGCGTCACATGAGAATATGCTGAGGTCAATCAAGTGACATTGACAAATATATGCTAATAGCACATAAATGGTTCATCGGTTCATTCGGAACGACATTTCATGGATACTCAGATTGCCATGCCGCCGCTTGTCACGGATCATCGTCGGCGGTTCATCCTCTTCCTTTTCCTGATGTCAGCCATGTTCATGGCAACGCTCGACAACCAGATCGTCGCAACCGCTCTGCCGACGATCGTTGGGGAGTTCGGCCATCTCGAGCGCTTCGGCTGGATCGGCTCTGCCTATCTCCTTGCTGTAAGCGCCGTGATGCCGCTTTATGGCAAGCTCGGTGATCTCTTCGGCCGCAAGTATGTGATGATGGCGGCGATCATGATCTTCACGGTCGGCTCCGCCGTCTGCGGGCTCGCCGTATCCATGAACACGCTGATAGCGGCCCGCGTGCTGCAGGGGCTTGGCGGCGGCGGCATCATGGTGTCCATCTTCGCTGTCAATGCCGACCTGTTCGAGCCGCGCGAACGCGCGCGCTACCAGAGCTATTCCAGCCTTGTGCTGATGGCATCCGGTGCCATCGGGCCTGTGCTCGGCGGCGCGATGAGCGATCTCTTCGGCTGGCGCTCGATCTTCCTCGTCAATGTTCCGATCGGTTTCGTCGTTCTCGTCGGCCTGGCTTTGATGCTGCCGTACCGCAAGCCGAACCGCCGTCCGAAGATCGACTATGCCGGCGCGTTGCTGCTCGCCGTGACAACGGCAAGCATCGTGCTGGCCGCCGACGGAGCGCAGCTCTTTGGTTCGTTGGTGGCTCCGCAGAACCTCGCCATCGTGGCTCTCGGCGTCGCTGCGGCCATCGCATGGATTTTCGTCGAGCGGCGCGCCGCGGAACCGATCGTTCCCTTGTCGCTGTTTCGCAATTCCACTTTCAGCCTGTTGCTCGTGATGTCGATCATGAGCGGGGCGATTGGCATCGGCATGGTCAATTATTTCGCGTTGTTCCTGCAGACGACGACCGGTCTTTCCCCGTCAGCGGCTGGTGCGTTCTTCATCCTCTTGACCGGCGGCATCGTCTGCGGATCGCTTTCCGCTGGCCGCATCATCTCCATCACCGGCCGGTACAAGCCGTTTGCGGTAGCGAGCCTGGCGTGCGGCGTCGTTGCATTCGCCCTGCTGACACAAGTTCACGCAGGAACGCCAACAATACTGATTGGAGCGGTTATGGCGCTGCATGGCTTCGGTGTCGGCCTCGCACAGCAGGTGCCCATCATCGGCGTTCAGAATGCGGCCCCTGCGCGCGATGTCGGCGCGGCGACCGGATCGGTAACGCTCTCGCGTATGGGCGGCGCATCGATCGCCATCTCCATCTATGGGGCGATCGTCGGGACGCAGCTCAGCAAGACTGGACTTTCCATCCCTGGCGTCACGGATATCGAGCAATTGACTCCAAAGATGCTGGCAGCCTTGCCGGAGCAGACGCGTCAAGCCGTTGCCGAAGCCTATGCCAGTGCCTTTACCCCGCTTTTCGCGGCATCATGCGCGATCGCTCTCATCGGGCTTTGTGCGGCGTTGCTGCTGAAATCGACGCAGTTGCCCCGTGCAGTTGAAGCACGGCCCACAGCCAGTGCCGAAGCCGCGGAGTAAGTGCCACGGCAGACTGAGACGGCCACTTGCAAGACGCCAAACGTAGCGATACATCTTCAAGCGCTCTAACGGGGTGCCCCGTGCCATCAGGCGCGCGGCTGAGAGGCTGAAAGCCAACCCGCGGAACCTGATCCGGCTAACACCGGCGGAGGGATTAGACGCGTGACATCTGGCACCGCCCTTTTCCCCTTCAAGCAAACCAGAGGAGAGGTGCCATGTTCATATTCAAACTCGCAAGCCGTTCGCTGCTTGCAGCGACGTGTGTCGTGTCTTTCGGAATTGCATGCGCAAGCGCGCAGGCGGCGGAAAAGACGCTCACCGTCTATACCTACGAGAGCTTCACCTCCGAATGGGGCCCAGGACCGAAGGTCAAGGAAGCATTCGAGAAGACCTGCGGCTGCAGCGTCAATTTCGTCAGTGTAGCCGATGGCGTCGCGCTGCTATCCCGTCTTAAGCTCGAAGGCGCTGGCACCAAGGCAGATGTCGTGCTTGGCCTGGATACGAACCTGACCACCGAGGCGAAAGCAACCGGCTTGTTCGATGTGAGTGGTGTCGACGTCGGCGCGCTCAAAGTACCGGGGGGCTACCAGGACGATGTGTTCGTGCCATACGACTATGGCCACTTCGCCGTCATCTACGATAGTCAGGCAATCAAGAACCCGCCGAAGAGCATGAAGGATCTGGTCGACGGCAATCCCTCGCAAAAGATCGTCATAGAGGATCCGCGCACTTCAACACCTGGCCTTGGTCTTCTGCTGTGGGTCAAGTCCGTCTACGGCGACCAGACACCCGAGGCGTGGGCAAAACTCAAGAAGCGGGTGTTGACCGTAACGCCCGGTTGGTCTGAGGCCTATGGGCTGTTCACCAAGGGCGAGGCGCCGATGGTGCTCTCCTATACCACCTCCCCCGCCTACCACATGGTTGCCGAAAATACCGACCGCTACCAGGCGGCGGCATTTTCAGAGGGTCACTACATCCAGATCGAAGTGGCGGGATTGCTGAAGAACGCGCCCGACAAGGAACTTGCGCGCGATTTCCTGAAGTTCATGATTACGCCGGCCTTCCAGGATGCCATTCCGACCAATAACTGGATGATGCCGGTTTCGGCGACGTCGCAACCATTGCCAGACGCATTCGACAAGCTTGTGAAACCGTCAAAGACGTTTCTGATGAGCTCGGAAGACGTGGCCAGGAACAGGAAGACCTGGATCGACGAGTGGCTGGCTGCCATGAGCATGAATTGATGCTTTCGACCAAGGCGGAGATCCGAAAAGCGATGCTGGGCGGGGCGTTGAGCCTTGCCGGCATTGCCATTTTCGTGGGTCTTGCGATCTTTGCCCTGCTTCTTTCTAGCGGTGTCTCGTCTATTCTAGCGACGGTGGTCGAGCCGTACATTCTGCGCGTTTTGCGATTCACTTTGTTGCAGGCCGTGCTTTCGACGCTGCTGTCGGTCGTTCTTGCCATTCCTCTCGCCCGGGCACTCGCGAGGCAGCAGCATTTTCCTGGTCGCGTCTGGATCATCCGCCTCATGGCTGTTCCGATGGGGCTGCCAGTTCTGATCGGGGCTCTCGGGCTTATTGGGATCTGGGGACGGCAGGGCATCTTGAATTCATTGCTGCTCAACCTTGGCATCGGGCAGCCGATCAGCGTCTATGGACTTTTCGGCATCCTGCTGGCGCATACGTTCTTCAACATGCCGCTGGCATGCAGGCTCATGCTGGCGGCCCTGGAGCGGGTGCCGGCGGAGTATTGGCTGATGGCGAACGGTCTCGGCATGCGATCCCGTTCTGTTTTCCGTTTCATCGAATGGCCAGTTCTGCGGTCGGCCATCCCAGGGGTTGCGGGTCTCATCTTCATGCTGTGCGCCACGAGTTTTACCCTCGTGCTGACCTTGGGCGGTGGACCAGCGGCGACGACGATCGAGGTTGCCATCTATCAAGCGCTCCGCTTTGACTTCGATCCTGGTCGGGCGGTTGCCCTCTCCCTGCTGCAGATCGTTCTGACCGCCGTGATCCTCGCGTGCCTGGCGCTCCTTCCCGCCGCAGGGGATGAGGGCGTAACCGCTGGTAAGGCCATCAGGCGTCCGGATGGCCGGCCGATCGGTGCGCGGCTTTCCGACGGCGGCGTCCTGGTATTCGCCACGCTTTTTTTGGGACTGCCTTTGCTGTCGATCGTCGCGGCAGGACTTCGCTCCGATCTGATGAAGCTCGTGAGGGAACCCATCTTCTGGCAGTCAACCGCAACAAGCCTTGGGATCTCGATCGCTGCGGCCGTTCTTGCCTTGCTGATGTCCATGACGCTCGTACGCGCCCGCCACGCGCTGCTCCAAAGCTCTCGGGCGCCGAGCATAAGAGTCTTCACCGCCGCCATGGGTGGCGCCTCTTCACTGGTGCTTCTCGTGCCCCCGATCGTCCTTGCAACGGGATGGTTTCTGGCGCTGAGAGATTTCGGTGATGCCGGCGTGATCGCTCTGATCCTCATCATCGCTATCAACGCCTTGATGGCGCTACCCTTCGTGATGCGTATCCTCGAACCTGCCTTTGGCATCCACAAGCGCAGGACGCAGAAACTCGCGGCGAGCCTGGGTATATCGGGTTGGGCGCGACTTCGCCTGGTCGATTTGCCTGCGCTGCTCAGGCCGTTACTCACGGCATTTTCCTTCGCAATGGCATTGTCGCTTGGGGATTTGGGCGCCGTCGCACTATTCGGCTCGGACCGTTTCGTCACATTGCCCTGGCTCGTCTACAGCCGCATGGGCAGCTATCGTACCAACGATGCTGATGGGCTGGCGTTGATCCTCGGTCTCGTCTGCCTCTTGCTGACGATCGCTGGCACCATGGGTTCGGCGCGCCGGGAGGCAACCTATCATGGATGACCGGCGCTTCTCGATCGAGATGCGGGATGTCGCCCTGCGGCTCGGAACGCAGGACTTCCATTTTGACTGCGGCCTTCCTGCCGGCGCCGTGATTGCCGTCACAGGCGCGTCAGGGGCCGGCAAGTCGACTTTTCTGAACCTGCTCGCCGGCTTCGATACCGCGACGCGAGGGAAGATTGTGCTCGCGGGAACGGATGTGACCCATGAGTATCCGGCGCGGCGTGCTGTCTCCCTCGTCTTCCAGGACAACAATCTGTTCGCGCATCTCGACATCTTCACCAATGTTGGTCTTGGCATTGATCCGGCGATGAAACTCAAGGCCGCCGATCGCCAATCCATCTTATCCGCACTTGAAAAGGTAGGCTTGGCCGGTTTTGAACGACGGATGCCAGGGACGCTCTCCGGCGGGGAGCGGCAGCGGGCCGCCTTTGCGCGCGCGCTTGTTCGCAACCGTCCGGTGCTTTTGCTCGACGAGCCTTTTGCTGCGCTCGATCCCGGCTTGCGCAATGAAATGGCCGCGCTGCTTCTGGAAATGCACCGTGAAACCGGCAACACCGTCGTCGTCGTTTCGCACGATCCAGATGAAGTAGAACGCATCGCCGATTTCGGACTGTTTATCGAAGACGGCGCGGTTGCCGTGGCGGCCCCGATCGGGGAGTTTCTGGCTGGCGAGCGGCATCCCGGATTGACGCAATTTCTCCGCAGCTGACGAATCTGGCCGTTACAACGGCACTTTTGCCATATTTTGAGGCGACCGAGAAAACTGCAAGGTCACGTTAGGCTTGCTAAAATACAACGGCGCCACATTTACTTAGAGTCTCGCTATGCAACCGATGCGGAAATCAGTTACAGCAAAGACTTGTGTCCCCGATTGTGCAATGCAAGAGCGGGGACGGACGCCTGTTGGATCAAAATGAGACCGAGCGGGTCGCGGAAGCGGGCCGGTCGACAAGCAAGATGACTTGGAGAGCCAGACTGGACAGCATGACGACGTGGAAATTGCCCGCGCCTTCCAGTGATGTGCTCTCTTCAGCGTGCCGTTTGATCCGGCGGGCCTCGGTTGTCTGTGTTGCGAGCCTGGTGCTCTACGGCTGTCAGTCCATGCTTGAGCAATCCTATCAGCCGAGCGTCGGACCGTCGTCCAATCCGCAGATTGTTGATGAAGTGCAGAAGAACGATCCGCGCGCAGCCATGGGCGCCCGCGAGCATCCGCGTATCGTTGCAAGCTATGGTGGCGAATACAAGGATGCAAAGACGGAGCGGCTGGTTGCTCGTATCGCGGGTGCGCTAACGGCGGTCTCTGAGAATCCGAGCCAGTCCTATCGCATCACCATCCTGAACTCCCCCGCCATCAATGCTTTTGCATTGCCCGGCGGTTATCTCTATGTGACGCGCGGTCTACTGGCGCTTGCCAATGACGCATCCGAGGTCGCAGCGGTTCTCTCGCACGAGATGGGCCACGTCACCGCAAACCATGGCATTGAGCGACAGAAACGCGAGGAAGCGGAAGTCATCGCCAGCCGCGTGGTTGCGGAAGTGCTGTCGAGCGATATTGCAGGAAAGCAGGCTCTGGCGCGTGGCAAGCTCCGATTGGCGGCGTTTTCACGGCAGCAGGAGCTGCAGGCCGACGTTATCGGCGTCCGGATGCTCGGGGAAGCAGGCTACGATCCCTATGCGGCAGCGCGGTTCCTGGATTCCATGGCCGGCTACAGCCGCTTCATGTCGGTCGATCCTGAGGCGGATCAGAGCCTTGACTTCCTATCCAGCCACCCGAACTCGGCGCAGCGTATCGAGCTTGCGCGCGATCATGCTCGCGCCTTTGGCCAGGAAGGGAAGGTTGGCGACAAAGGCAGGGACTATTATCTCGACGGCATCGACGGGCTGCTCTATGGCGACAGCCCGGAGGAAGGGTATGTTCGTGGCCAGACCTTCCTGCATGGCGGGCTTGGTATCCGCTTCGACGTACCGCCTGATTTCAAGATCGACAACAAGGTCGAAGCCGTCATGGCGACCGGGCCAGGCGATGTCGCGATCCGCTTCGATGGCGTTGCCGATACCCAGAACCAGAGCCTGACCAACTATATTTCCAGCGGCTGGGTCACAGGCCTTGATCCCTCCACGATCCAGCAGATCACAGTCAATGGAATGGAAGCTGCAACAGCGCGAGCAAGCGCGGATCGCTGGGATTTTGACGTCACCGTCATCCGCAACAACGCTCAGATCTTTCGGTTCCTGACAGCCGTGCCGAAGGGAAGCCCGACGCTGCAGCCGACAGCGGATGTCCTGCGGGCGAGCTTCCGCCGGATGACGCCAGAGGAGACGGCATCACTGAAGCCCCTGCGCGTCAGAGTCGTCAAAGTGCGTGCAGGTGAAAACATCACGACGCTTGCTGCAAGGATGATGGGGACGGACCGAAAACTCGATCTGTTCAAGCTTATCAATGCCCTGCCGACTGGCGCATCCGTGGCGCCAGGTGACCGCGTCAAGATTATCGCAGAATAAAAGAAGGCCCGGTTTTCGCCGGGCCAGTTGCATCACTGGGGGAGTAAGCTCTTTCAGGCCGATGCGGCCATGTAGGGGTCAGCGCTGACGAGCGCGCTGCGGAGTTTTTCCATTGCCCGGCTTTCAATCTGCCGAACGCGCTCCTTGGAAATGCCGAGATCGGCACCGAGTTCCTCAAGCGTCGCGCCGTCTTCCGCCAGTCTGCGGGCGCTGATGATCTTCATTTCTCTCTCGTTCAGATGCTTCAGCGCAGACGCAAGCCAATGGCGTCGGCGCTCACCGTCGATCATGTTCGACACCTGCTCATCCGGAAGAGGTTCGTCACTGACGAGGAAATCCATCTTCTCGGCACTGTCGGCGTCGCCCGAGACTGAGGGCGCCTGGAGGGAGGCGTCGTTGCTGGAAAGCCGCGCGTCCATCGTCTGCACATCCGATAGGCTGACGCCGAGGGCGGCTGCTATTTCCTGATGGATGGACTGCAGCGTGAGCTGGGTGTCTCCCTTGGCGAGTTTGGCTCGCAGACGGCGGAGATTGAAAAACAGGGCCTTCTGCGCGGAACTCGTCCCACCGCGAACGATTGACCAGTTGCGAAGGATGTAGTCCTGGATAGAGGCGCGGATCCACCAGCTCGCGTAGGTCGAGAAGCGAACATCTCGCTCTGGTTCAAAGCGCGCAGCAGCCTCTAGCAGGCCGACATAGCCTTCCTGCACGAGGTCACTCATTGGCAGGCCAAAGTTGCGGAACTTTCCCGCCATCGAGATAACGAGCCGCATGTGTGCCATGGCAATCTGGTTGCGAGCACCACGGTCATCATTGTTCTTCCAGCGAATTGCTAGATCGTGTTCCTCTTCGCGAGCAAGGTAGGGAGCCGCCATGGCGATTTTAATCATGCGCCGGTCTGCAGACATGTTCTTCATATTGGTCTCCTGAATTCAGGCGTCAGCCAAAAGAGCAAAGAATGCTTGCTTCCGGACATTGCGGCCCGGATCAAATTCATGTCTTGAAGGTATGAAGGCCCGAACTCTGGACGTTTCCAGGTGGAGCCCTAGCTTATCGTTATGCGCCGGTAATGCGGCCGGGTAGGACCAGTTTCTTCAGGTTGCCAAACAGGCAAAACGTGGAAGTCATGATCCGCTCCTATCGAACGTTTACAGGAATGCGAACGTTCGAGGGTGATGGCAGTTCCCGACGCTGTCCGCAGCTACATCACCTAAACGCGCCAGGATGGAAAAAGTTCCAATAAAAAACCCGGCACGATGGCCGGGTTTTTTGCAGGAAAAACAAGTAGCTTATGCAGCCTCGTCCTGAGATTCGTCTTCTTCGATTGCCTTGCCGCGCTTCGGACCCTTGTTGAGGTTGGTTTCGACGAGGCGAACGGCTTCCGTTTCCGACATCTTGTTCACGGCAGCGATTTCGCGAGCCATGCGATCAAGAGCGGCTTCATAAAGCTGGCGTTCGGAATACGACTGTTCCGGCTGGTTTTCGGCGCGATAGAGATCGCGGACAACTTCAGCGATGGAGATAAGGTCGCCGGAATTGATCTTGGCATCATATTCCTGGGCGCGACGGGACCACATGGTACGCTTGACGCGTGCCTTGCCCTGCACAACCTTCAGTGCGCGTTCAACAAAATCGGTTTCGGAGAGCTTGCGCATGCCGATGCTCATGGCCTTTGCCACCGGCACTTTCAGACGCATCTTGTCCTTCTCGAAATCAATAACGAAAAGTTCAAGCTTCATGCCTGCTACTTCTTGCTCTTCGATGGCGCTGATGGTACCGACGCCATGTGCGGGGTACACGATCGATTCACCGGTCTTGAAGCCGTGACGTGCGGAAGAAGGTTTTTTCTGCTGGGTCGTCATTCTATTCAAAAACTCCCTGTTACGCTTCCGGCTGCAGCCGGAGCCGGGTCAGTCAGGCCCGGATGAGACGGTCGGATCCGTCGGGTGACTTACTTCTGGTCCCACCGGACCAAAACAAACATATCCATGCGCACAAGCTTGGAACCCTACGGCTCAAGGCGTTGATTTGTCACGGAAACCGCGTGTGTGGATTTGTTTTGCTTTCGTGGTGGTTTGGGCATGCTTCATGCCGCAAATGGATCAGTGTGGGAAAGCTATCACAAAAATATGAGGAAATCAATAATTTACTGCGCCTGAGTCATGCGCGCAACACATGCCACCCATATACCGCGAGCAAGATTCAGGCGTTTTTTATTGAACTCGGGTTCAGACCGAGACTTTCCGAGCAGGCTAGGATCAGTCGCCAGATCCGGGCTTTTCCGAGAAGTACTTCTCGAACTTGCCGCTTTCGCCGTCCATTTCCTTGGCCTCGGGCATCGCATCCTTCTTGACCGTTATGTTTGGCCAGATGCTGGCATACTCGGCATTGATCTTGAGCCACTTGTCGAGGCCCGGCTCCGTGTCCGGCTTGATCGCCTCGGCGGGACATTCCGGCTCGCAAACGCCACAGTCGATGCATTCGTCCGGGTGAATGACGAGGAAGTTTTCGCCTTCATAGAAGCAGTCGACAGGGCAGACTTCCACGCAGTCGGTATATTTGCAGCGAATGCAATTGTCGGTCACGACATAGGTCATGAAGAACTCCAGGACTTCCATACAATGGGGCCGGGCAACCTGGAACGTCGCGCCTTTCCCCAACCGGAAAGGAAGCAGTGAGTTGCTTGGGAGGCAGTCACGCTATCCGGCAAGTTGATTGTGACGTATCGGCTTTGCCAGCGGATTTCAAGAATAAAGAAATCGCAAAACCCGGAAGTTCGGACAGAGTTTTCTAATCCTCGTCCGACATCAGCCTGTCAATTGCACGGCGCTCCTTTTTTGTGGGGCGCCCCGCTCCCGTCGCGCGCATCGCCTGCTCGTACGGTGTGAGGCGCTTCGTCTCGTCCGGTGGTGGCGTCAGGTCGTCATAGAGCAATCGAGCTTCCTCATAGGGACCCCGTCGCTCACCGCCTGATTTGACAATCAGGACAACATCGCGCCGTTCGAGAGTCAGTTCCACCTTGTCGCCGGCCTTCACCGTTTGACTCGGCTGAACGGCGCGCTCGCCGTTGATCCTGACATGTCCCGATTGAATGTGGCTTTGGGCCAGCGAGCGCGATTTTACCATGCGCGTGAAGAACAGCCACTTGTCGATGCGCTGTCGCGAACCGCTTCCTGGCTGTGTCTCCCCGCCCATGCGCTTACTTCTTCATCTGCTCCTTCAAGGCAGCAAGCTTTGCGAAAGGAGAATCCGGATCGATCGGCTTTTCCTTGCGCGGTGGCTTGGCCTCGAAGCGCAACGGCTGTGAGCCGCCACGGTTGTTGTTGCGATCCTTGCGGTCGCCACGGTCCTGACGGTCGCCCCGCTGTTCGTTGCGGTCACCGCGTCCCTGATTTGGCTTGCCGCCGTCACGACCACGCTGCTGGCGGTTGCCATCGCGGTTTTCGCGGCCTTCACGATTGTCACCGCCTTCACCACCGCCATGACGGCGGTTGCCCTGCGGGCGCTCGTTGCCACCACGGCGTTCGCCGTGATTGCGGGCCTGACGCTGGTTGTCGTTACGTCCGCCGAGGCGCCACAGCAGAACCGGCTTCGGTTCGGCCGGCTCGCCAGCTTCCCCAGTTGCCGGAGCAACGTCAACAGCGGTTTCCGCAACAACAGGAGCTTCGGCAGCCGGCGCTTCGGCAGTTGCCTCTTCAGCCTGGTCGACATCGTCGTGATCGGCCTTTTCGGCAGCGTCGTCAGCGGACGGCTCGGCAGCAGCGGCAGGTGCAGCCGAAGCGTCCTGCGTGGCAAGATGAGCGGCAGCTTCTTCAGCCTTTACCGCGTCAGCGCGATAACCGAGCCCCTTGAGGATCTCTTCCATATCCTCGAGCGTTGCGCCGAGGATTGACAGCATTGCGGTCGTCGTCGTGAAACGGCGGCCATCATAAGCGCCCTCAGGACGGTTTGCCTGACCCGGCTTCCACTGCAGCAGCGGACGGATGATATCGGCCAGTCGCTCGAGAATATCGATTCTGACGGCACGCTTTCCGAGAAAGCGGAAACCGGCAAGCTTGTAGAAGGTGCGCTCGAAGCTCGGATCGGTGACGACCGACGTGCGTCCGGCAGCAAGCACCGGAATGAGGTCGCCATAGCCTGGCTTATCCAGGCCGTCGTTCCTGAGTGCCCAGAGGAGCGTGATGAGCTCTGCCGGTGCCGGCTTCAGGAGGGCCGGAACGAAGATATGGTAGGCGCCAAAGCGGACGCCGTAACGGCGCATGGAGGCGCGCGCATCCTGATCAAGCGACTTTACCTCTTCGGTCACGTCGCGACGGAACAGTACGCCGAGGTTCTCGACGAGCTGGAATGCAAGCCCCTTGGCCAGGCCCTGCAGGTCCTCCGCACGAGACAGATCGTCAAGCGGCTTCAAAACCGTGCTGATGTGATGGTTCACGAAGCGCTCGATGCGAGCAGCCACGTGGTCGCGCGCATTGCCCGTCAACTGCTCGTCGGCAAGCAAAATCACGCGCGGGCGCATGACGTGATCGCTGCCTGCCAGACGCGCTACCGGATCGCCCAGCCAGCGGATTGCACCGTCCGAACTGATCGCAAGGTCGCTATTGCCGGCAGCGTGGAGACGCGCTGCGCGTGCCTCGAACTCCAGGGCAAGCGCCTTCTGCGAAGCAGATTGAACAGCCTTGGCGTCCGGTCCCTCGGCCCCCGAAATGGGCGTGAACCGGAATCCCGACAACTGCCCCACATGATGTCCTTCAACAAAGACATCGCCATTTACACTGATTTCAGCTTCCAGCATCGCATTCTCTCTCAGGCGCTTCATGAGCACAGATGTCCTGCGATCAACAAAGCGTTTCGTCAACCTTTCATGTAACGCATCGGACAATCGATCCTCGATTTCCCGCGTCTTTTCCTGCCAGTGTGTCGGATCGGCAAGCCAATTGGGCCGATTCGACACATAGGTCCAGGTCCTTATCTGCGCGATTCGCGCCGAAAGCGTGTCAATCTCACCGTCAGTTCGATCTGCGCGATGTACCTGCTCGGCAAGGAAGTCCTCATTTACCGTGCCATAGCGGACGAGATCGGAAAAGAGGGTGGAGATGAGATCGGCGTGTTGGGCCGGTGCAATGCGCCGGTAGTCCGGAAGCGCGCAGGCTTCCCACAACTTCTCGACGCGTGCCGGGCTCGTTGCCAAGTCGATGATTTCGGGGTAGCGCGACAAGTGTTCCAAAGCTTGCTGGTCGACAGCAGGCAGAGCGCGTGTCAAGCCGGAGACGGTGGGACCGATCTCAAGGCTCGCGCGCAGTGCGTGAATGGAAGCGAAATCAAGGTTCTTTGTCCGCCACTGCAGCACTTTTACATTATCAAACTCGTGGCTTTCGATGCGTTCGACCAATTCCTCGTCGAAGGGATCGACCTGGCCCGTGACGCCAAACGTCCCGTCGCGGACGTGTCGGCCGGCGCGACCCGCAATCTGGCCGAGTTCGGCAGGATTGAGATTGCGAAACTGATAGCCGTCGAACTTGCGATCCTGCGCGAAGGCGACGTGATCGACGTCGAGATTGAGACCCATGCCGATCGCATCGGTCGCGACCAGGTACTCCACGTCTCCTGCCTGATAGAGCGCGACCTGCGCGTTGCGGGTGCGTGGACTGAGGGCTCCGAGAACGACGGCTGCGCCGCCTCGCTGCCTGCGGATCAGTTCGGCAATCGCATAGACTTCGTCCGCAGAGAAGGCGACGATCGCCGAACGTTGCGGCAGGCGTGTGATCTTCTTTTGTCCGGCGTAGAACAGTTGGGAGAGTCGCGGTCGTTCGACGACGGTAATTCCCGGAAGCAGCTGCTGCAAAATCGGGCGCATCGTGCCGGCACCGAGCAATAGCGTTTCGTCGCGGCCGCGCAGATGCAGAATGCGGTCGGTAAAGATGTGGCCCCGTTCCAGATCGCCGGCGAGTTGCACTTCGTCGATTGCCACGAAGGCGGCTTTGGTTTCGCGTGGCATTGCCTCGACCGTGCAGACAGAGAAGCGCGCATTCGGAGGCGATATCTTCTCTTCGCCCGTCACCAGCGCAACATTCTGGATGCCGACCTTTTCCGCGACGCGCGTATAGACCTCGCGCGCCAGCAGCCGCAACGGCAGTCCGATCACGCCGGTGCCGTGTGCCACCATGCGCTCAATGGCATAATGCGTCTTGCCGGTATTGGTCGGTCCGAGCACCGCGGTTACTCCGCGCCCGCTCAGTATCATCGGCTGCGATGTCAGTGTCATGGTCCCGCAAGTGAGGCGTGGGGGCGCCTCAGGTCAAGTCAGCTCCTCTCTGAAGCAGACAACACATGGACAGCCGACGCTTCAAACGCAAGGGCTGATTTGAATTTTGCCGTGCGGCTTTGGTTGCGCGAATAGCTTGTAGATTGCACGTTTTCCGATTCGGAACAGCTTGAGAACGAATCGGAGACGAATCGCTGACTCCGGCTGATTCAGCTTTTGTTCACGACTAAGTATTGATTTTGAATCGCTTTTTTCCACAAGATGATGAATCATCGAATTCGCGCAAAGCGCGTAGTTCGGTTTGGGGCACTGTTGTCAACTGCCTTTGCGAGGTGGCCTCTGTCCACGGTTTATGCGGGGCGTTGCACTTTAAGGAGAACTTTCCGCGGAACGGCCGGAAACGACACTCAATTGAGGAAATTTGCCTCGAAAACCGAGCATCTGATCCATGCGGAACAAAAATCGGTGATGCGTGTTTCTCGTCCATTGCAAGTGTAATGACCGTGAGGACTTGAACCATGCTTGGTACGATACTGCTTATTATCCTTATTCTGCTTTTGATCGGAGCTCTACCGAATTGGGGTTATAGCCGCGGCTGGGGCTATGGACCTTCAGGCGGTTTGGGGCTAGTTCTCGTAATTATTCTTATTCTTCTGCTGATGGGTCGCATCTAAGCGACGGAAAAAACTGGGAGATATGTCATGATGAAGAAGATTGTTCTCGTTGGCGCCCTCGTCGGCGCATTGGCTTCTTGCACTGCGACCGAGCAGGGAACCGCGATTGGCGCGGGCACCGGCGCAATTATTGGCGGTGCTGTCAGCAACAGCTGGGGTGGTGCTGCGGTTGGCGCCGTGGCCGGTGGCCTCGCTGGTGCGCTGATCGGTCAGTCGGTCGAACGCCGCGGCTACTGCGTCTACAGAGACAGGTACGGCCGCCGCTACGAGGCACGTTGCCCGCGCTAACGTGGGTGGCTTTCAACAGCCTTGTTGTTCTGGAATTGAAAGCGCCGGTTCGACCGGCGCTTTTGTTTTAACAGGTCGCGATACTGGCTCGATGGATGACAAGAAAAAGGCCGCTTCGTTTCCGAAAGCGGCCTTTGGGTTCTCAGCACAGCGGCCGATCAGTCCTTGGCGCGCTCGACGTAGGAATTGTCTTCTGTCGCGATCACAACGCGCGTGCCGGCGTTGATGTGTGGCGGCACCATCGTACGAACGCCGTTCGACAGCATTGCCGGTTTGTAGGAAGAGGATGCCGTCTGGCCCTTAACGACCGGTTCGGTCTCAGTGATTTCGAGGGTCACGTGGCGCGGCAGCTCGAGAGCCAGCGGAAGGCCTTCGTGGATCGACAGGATGCAGGTCATGCCTTCCTGGAGATAGGCCTTCTGATCGCCCATCGTCTCGTTGTCGACGACAACCTGGTCGTAAGTCGCCGGGTTCATGAAGTGGAAGCCTTCGCCATCTTCATAGAGATATTGGAAGTTCACATCTTCAACGAAGGCACGCTCGACCTGCTCGGTCGTGCGCCAGCGCTCGGAAACCTTGACGCCATCGACGATACGACGCATGTCGACTTGGGTAACCGGCGTGCCCTTGCCCGGATGAAAGTTCTGGGCAGTCAGAACGACGTAGAGCTTGCCGTCGACGTCCAGAACGTTGCCCTTGCGGACGGAAGAGGCGATGACCTTGACCATTAAGACTTCCTTGTAACTCGGCTTTTGGCGTCGTAGAGGACTGTCGACACAGCCCCGAGACGCGATTGATTGTTCTTTGGGGGCGCAACTAACCTAAAATCCGGCAAATAGCCAGCCCTAGCGTTGGAAGGCCGGCCAGGACAAGCCAATGAATTCCTCGATCACCAAAGTATCGCCGTGGTGGACGCCGAGCGTGCATTTGGACCGGCGCCCGTTCCTGATCGGGCGCAATGCGATCCAGTCTGCGTTGCGCGGATACTTTCTTCGTGAGGATTTTCTGGAGGTCGACACCGCCACGCTGCAGGTGTCGCCTGGCAACGAGGCGCATCTTCACGCGTTTGCCACCGAAGCTCTGACGACGGACGGCCAGACGGCCGCGCCCCTTTATCTGCATACCTCGCCTGAATTTGCGTGCAAGAAACTGCTTTCAGCCGGCGAGCAGCGTATCGCGTGCTTTGCGCATGTTTATCGCAACCGCGAGCGTGGCCCCCTGCATCACCCGGAATTCACGATGCTCGAATGGTACCGTGTCGGTGAAAGTTACGAGAGCCTGATGATGGACTGTGTTCGTATCCTGGCGCTTGCTGCCGAAACCATGAAGACGACGCGGTTCGCCTATCGAGGCAAGGAATGCGATCCGTTCGCTGGGCCTGATCGGATAAGTGTCGCCGCAGCTTTCGAGCGCTATGCCGGTATTGACCTCCTTGCCTCCGTTTCCGCCGATGGCGCGACGGATCGGGCGCATCTCGCTGACCAGGTAAAGCGAACCGGTATGCGTGTCGCCGACGATGATGGCTGGGCCGATTTGTTCAGCCGTGTCCTTGTGGAGAAGGTCGAACCTCATCTGGGTTTTGGACGCGTGACCATTCTTGACGAATATCCGGTGTCGGAAGCGGCGCTGGCGCGGCCCTCCGCGCGGGATCCCCGCGTTGCAGAGCGCTTTGAGGTCTACGCCTGCGGCGTCGAGCTTGCGAACGGCTTCGGCGAGCTTACCAACCCCGTCGAACAGCGGCGCCGCTTCGAGATCGAGATGTCCGAGAAAGCCCGCATCTACGGTGAACGCTATCCTCTCGATGAGGACTTCCTCGAGGCACTCGCCATTATGCCCGCTGCAAGCGGCATCGCTCTTGGGTTCGACCGGCTCGTGATGCTGGCGACGGGTGCGTCGCGGATCGATCAGGTGATGTGGGCGCCAGTGGCGGAGTATCGCAGATGAACAGCGTCGGCGCCATAAAGACAGTCGAGGGCCTGGACCGTGCCGGATTGCTTGGCCAGCGGGACCGGGAAAAGCTGGCGGAGGTTGCTGCCCACTACGCCATTGCACTGACGCCGACCGTAGCGGAGCTCATCGATCGCACAGACGCTGCAGACCCGATCGCTCGGCAATTTATTCCTGACGCGGCAGAGCTCGTCCTCACGCCAGAGGAGCGTGTGGATCCGATCGGTGACGCGGCTCACAGCCCCGTTGAAGGTATCGTCCATCGTTATCCGGATCGAGTTCTGTTGAAGGCGGTGCACGTGTGTCCCGTTTACTGTCGCTTCTGCTTTCGCCGCGAGATGGTTGGCCCGAAGGGTCTCGGGACGTTGGACGCCAAGGCTATGAGGGCGGCATTCGAGTACATCCGCGACCATGAGGAGATCTGGGAGGTGATCCTGACGGGTGGCGACCCGTTGGTGCTGTCATCACGTCGGCTCGAGGAAATTCTCCGCGAACTGGCGTCGATCGATCACGTCAAGATCGTGCGATTTCATACGCGCGTTCCCGTCGTCGATCCATCCGGGGTCGATACGGCGCTGATCGAAGCTCTGAAGGCAAGCGGGAAGACGGTCTACGTTGCACTGCATGCCAACCATCCGCGCGAACTGACGGACGAGGCGCGCGCGGCCTGTGCCCGCCTCGTCGACGCTGGGATCGTCATGGTTAGCCAGTCGGTGCTCCTCAAGGGCGTAAACGATGATCCGAGTGTCCTTGCCGAACTGATGAAAGCCTTCGTCGAAACACGCGTGAAGCCGTACTACCTGCACCATCCGGATCTCGCGCCCGGGACAAGCCATTTTCGGTTGACGATCGAAGAGGGGCAAAGAATTGTTGCCGCCCTGCGAGGCCGAATTTCCGGTCTTTGCCAACCCGCTTACATACTCGACATTCCAGGTGGTTACGGCAAGGCCGTCATCGGTGAGCAGGCCATACGGGAGATCGGGGAAGGTTGCTATTCGGTCTCGGATTACCGCGGTGAAGAGCACCGATATCCGCCCACTGTTTAGCTTAAACGTCGAAAGAAGTATTATTCTTGGACAATATGTCGCAAGCCTTGCAGCTTCGAATCCCTGCATTTTGTGATTTAAGATATTGATTTTATTGTAATTTGTTAAGCCGAGACGCTATCTCGATCGAAATTTAACTGAAAGTCTCAATGCGTTTTAACTACGTCATTTAGCGGAATCTTGGCTTTTCCAAACTAGAGATATTCTAATCACACGGCGGAATCGCCACTCGGGATATGATCACCTGGAGAAATAACAATGAACACGACGATTCGCGATCTCCTGGTCAAGTTCGGGAAGCTCCCGATTCCTCTTGATCAGGTTGCCGATGATGCCGACCTTTATGCGGTTGGTCTGACTTCCTTCGCCTCGGTACAGCTGATGCTCGGCATCGAAGAAGCGTTCGACATCGAATTTCCCGACAATCTTTTGAATCGCAAATCCTTTGCCAGCATCTCGGCCATTGCGAAGACAATTGATCAGATCAACGAAAGCCGGAAGGTCGCCTAAATGAACTTTCCGGTCAAAATCACGGAAGCAGATCTTGGTGCGAGGGTCGCCCGAGTGGCCGCGATCGCGGCGAAGCACGCCGATTCCGTGGATCTTGATGGGAGGTTCCCACACGAAGCAGTGGATGCAATGAAGGCCGAGCGCCTTCTCGGAATTCAGATCCCTCGTCATTTCGGCGGTGAAGGCGCGACAATCGGCGAGATCGCCGAGTTGTGCTCGATGCTTGGTCAGGCTTGTTCGGCGGCCGGCATGGTCTTTGCGATGCATCACATCAAGCTTTGCAGTCTTGTCGAGCACGGCGGCGAGAGCGAATGGCACCGGTCCTTCATGCAAAGGGTGGCCGGCGAACAATTGCTGATCGCGTCTGCGACGACGGAAGGCGGCATCGGTGGCAACCTGAGAAACAGCATTTGTGCCATCGATGTGGACGGTGAAGTTTGTTGCCTCGAGAAAGACGCGACGGTCATTTCGTACGGCTCCTATGCCGACGCGATCATGATTACCTCGCGGGCGCATGCAAATGCTGCCTCTTCCGACCAGGTTCTGACCGTTTTCCTCAAGGACCAGTATGAGCTTGAGAAAACGCACGCGTGGAACACGCTCGGGATGCGTGGCACGTGCTCGGACGGTTTCCTCTTCAAGGGTGAGGCGCCGGCTAAGCAAATCCTGCCGAAGCCCTTTGCCGAGATCGCGGCTCAATCGATGCTGGCGTCGTCGCACCTTCTTTGGAGCGGCGTATGGTATGGTATCGCGGTCGATGCCGTCAGTCGCGCGCAGTCCTTCGTCCGTGCCGCAGCACGCAAGTCGCCTGGAACACCTCCTCCCGGAGCCTTGAGGCTGGCCGAGGTTTCCAACCTGCTGCAGATGGTTCGCTCGAATGTTGTCGCAGGCCTGAAGGCTTACGAGGATGCCAAGAGCGACGCGGACAAGCTTTCCTCGATGGGCTTCGCGGTCACCATGAACAACGTGAAGATCGCCTCGTCGGAGACGATTCTCGAAATCGTCAATCACGTGATGCTGATTTGCGGGATCATGGGTTACAAGAACGGCACACCGTTCAGCGTTGGACGACATCTGCGCGACGCCCATTCCGCACAGCTCATGATCTCGAACGACCGCATCCTCGGCAACACGTCGAGCATGCTTCTTGTCCACAAGCAGGACACTAGCCTACTGGGGTGACGACATGGACGTACAGACAACGTTTCTGGACCGGCTTTTTGAATCTGGCCTCCTGATCGATACCGGCGTTGA
Source organism: Rhizobium cauense (assembly GCF_019511525.1). Taxonomy (GTDB): domain Bacteria; phylum Pseudomonadota; class Alphaproteobacteria; order Rhizobiales; family Rhizobiaceae; genus Rhizobium; species Rhizobium cauense. Next base: position 199,951 of record NZ_JAEUAT010000005.1, read on the forward strand.
TGGTCTTTATGGACGCAGCGGACAATTCGAAGATGTGATTGCTGCGTTCGAACGCCTCATCGACAAGTTCGGCGGCGCCGACGGCGCTGAAGCGATGCGCTTTCCGCCGGGAATGAACCGCGCCTTCTTCGAGAAGAGCGGTTACATGAAGAGCTTCCCGCAGCTCGCCGGCACCGTTCACAGCTTTTGCGGCAATGAACTCGACCACATCAGCCTTCTCCAGTGCATGGAAGTGGGCGACGACTGGACGAAGGACCAGCAGGCAACCGACATCGTGCTGACGCCGGCGGCATGCTATCCACTTTATCCGACTATTGCCCGCCGCGGCAGATTGCCGGCGAGCGGCGGCCTTTTCGACCTGCAGTCCTATTGCTTCCGGCATGAGCCCTCGCAGAATCCCGCACGCCAGCAGCTTTTCCGCATGCGCGAGTATATTTGCATGGGGACCGAGCAGCACGTGACGGATTTCCGGCAGCGCTGGATGGACCGCGGCGTCGAAATGATGAAGGCGGTCGGTCTCGATGTGACGATCGATGTCGCGAACGATCCGTTCTTCGGCCGCGCCGGTAAGATGTTGGCCAACAATCAACGCGATCAGAATCTGAAGTTCGAGCTGCTCATTCCGATTACTTCGGTTGCCAAGCCGACGGCTTGCATGAGCTTCAACTATCACCAGGACGCGTTCGGCACGAAGTGGGGCCTCTATCTCGAGGATGGAAGCGTCGCGCATACCGCTTGCGTAGGGTTCGGACTTGAGCGGATTGCGCTTGCCTTGTTCCATCATCACGGCCTCGATGTGAAGCAATGGCCCGCCAAGATACGTCAAGCGCTGTGGGCCTGAACGATTTCACAACAGCCGTCTTTCCGCGGCTGCGCCCCGATGGCTATCGACCGCATTTGCTGCATTCCGGCGAACGAATGTGGCCGGAAACCAATTGCTACGTCGATCTCTGGATCGAGGTGCTCAATGCCTGTGGTGTTGCGCCGGAGGCGATGCTTGGTTTTACGCTGACGCAGGACTTCGAGGGCGATCAGTTCACCTTCTTCAAGGTGCCTCTCGAGGATCTTGAGTCGCTCTATGGCATCCGCGTCACTGAACTCGCCATTTTCGATCGGGTCGAAACACACGTCGAAACGCAGATTGCGCGCGGGCGTCTCTGCCTAGTCGAGATGGATTCGTTCTATATGCCCGATACGCAAGGTACAGCCTACCGTACCGAGCACGGCAAAACCACGGTGGCCATCAACAGGCTCGATTTCGCCGGCAAGCGTATCGAATACTTCCACAACGGCGGTTATTTTCAGTTGCAGGGGGAGGACTTCGACGGGCTTTTCCAGCTTCACCTTGCGGATGAAGCCCCACCATTTCTTCCCTACACGGAATTTGCGAAGTTTCCGGCTCGCATGCCGGACGAAGAGCGCGTCAGGGCTGCGGCACGCACGCTGCTTGGATTTCACTTCGGTCGCAGGCCCGTCGAGAACCCCATCCGCGCCTTCGCAGAGGTGTTCCCGCAGCAGGTGGAAGCCGTGGCAGAGCGGCCCTTCGGTTTCTTTCACAAGTATGCTTTCAACACATTGAGACAGTTCGGGGCCAATTTCGAGCTCGCCGCGGAGCATCTGGCCTGGCTCTCCGCGAGCGAATTCGTTGCGGCCGTCGACGATGCGCGTCGAATTTCTGAAGTCGCAAAGTCGGTGCAGTTCCAGCTCGCTCGGGCCGTCACCCGGAAGAAATACGATCCGCTGCGCGCGGCGCTTGATCCTGCGGCCGATGCATGGGATTCCATGATGGCTTCGCTCAAGGAGCGCTTGTGAAGCCGGGAGTCTGAGCATGCGGGGACGGTTGGCAAGTGTCGGCGCAGAGGAAACTCTGCTTGCCGAGGGATGGAATCTGGTTCTGACAGAACCAGGAGCCTGTGCAACTCCGCACGACATTCCGATGTCAGCCTCGTTCATCGCTGCCGACGTTCCCGGAACCGTGGCGTCGGCGTTGGAAAGAGCCGGCCAATTCGACCGGGAAAACCCGGAGCCGCTCGATAACCGCGATGCGTGGTATCTCTGCCGGCTTTTCGATGCGCAGCCCGGTGACGCTATCCTGCGTTTCGAGGGGCTGGCGACGCTGTGCCATGTCTTTCTCAACGGCCAGGAAATCTTGGCGTCGGAAAGCATGTTCACCATGCATGAGATCCCCGTGACGCTCTCCGGTGGCGATGAGTTGGCACTTTGTTTCCGCGCGCTTGCGCCACGATTGGCTGAGCCTGGGCCGCGGGCTCGCTGGCGCCCGCAAATGATCACCCCGCAAGGTTTGAAAAATGTCCGAACGACGCTGCTAGGGCGCATGCCAGGCTGGTGCCCGGAAATTCACGCCGTCGGCCCGTGGCGTCCGATCATGCTGGTTCGCCCTGATGTTGTTTCGATCGACAACGTATCTGTCCGCGCTGTACTGGAGGCGGACGGTACCGGTCGGCTCAGCGTTTCGCTCCACACTGACGTCGACAATCCGGATCTGTCGCTTCGTTGCGGAGACATCCAGCAGGCCTTCGAGAAAGTTGGTGAGAATCACTACTCGGCGATCCTGAGGCTTCGTAACGTGGACGTCTGGTGGCCGCATACTCACGGTTCGCCTCGCCTTTACGATTTCGCCATCGTCATTGACGGCGTCGAATATCATGTCGGGCGAACAGGGTTCCGACAGATCGAGGTCGATCGCGGGGTGAGCGGAGACGATTTTGCGCTATTGATCAACGGCGAGCGCGTCTTTTGCCGCGGCGCCGTCTGGACGACGGCCGATATCGTTCGATTGCCCGGTGGGAAAGCAGACTACGAACCATTTCTACGTCTTGCCGCTGAAGCAGGTATGAACATGATCCGCGTTGGCGGCACGATGGCTTACGAGACGCCGGATTTCTTTCGGCTCTGCGACGAGCTCGGTCTGCTCGTCTGGCAGGATTTCATGTTTGCCAATTTCGACTACCCGAAGAACGACAAGGCCCTTACGGCACACGTCCATGCGGAAGTTGAAGAGTTCATGCACGCTGTCCAAGGATGTCCGTCGCTTGCGGTGCTCTGCGGTGGCAGCGAGATCTATCAGCAGGCGGCGATGCTTGGGCTGCCGAGAGAATACTGGTCGGGTCCGATCACGGAAGAGATCATTCCTGCGATTGCCGGCCGTTTGCGGCACGATGTGCCCTATGTCCCGAACTCGCCTTCGGGCGGCGCGATGCCGTTTTCTCCGAATGCGGGTGTCACGCACTACTATGGGGTGGGCGCCTACATGCGGCCGCTTGAGGATGCCCGCCGCGCAAACGTGCGCTTCGCAGCAGAGAGCCTGGCTTTCGCCAACGTACCTCAACAGAGGACGCTGCAGCGCCACCTGGATGTTCCACCGGTCCACAGTCCGTTGTGGAAATCGCGCGTGCCACGCGATCGCGGTGCGTCATGGGATTTCGAGGACGTTCGGGATTTCTATCTTGCGGAACTCTACGGTGAAGATCCGGCGCGACTTCGGCGTGAAGATCGCGAGCGGTATCTCGATCTTTCCCGCGTCGTCACCGGCGAAGTCGCGGAAGCGACCTTCGCAGAATGGCGCCGCAAGGGATCGACCTGCAATGGTGCACTGGTCTGGACCCTGCAGGATCTGATGCCTGGGCCGGGTTGGGGCGTAATCGATTCGACCGGTGAGCCGAAGCCGGTGTGGTACGGTCTGCGCCGCGCCTTCCGCTCGGTCCAGGTCATCACAACGGATGAAGGCACGAACGGCCTCGATGTCCATGTGCTCAATGAGACCGAACATACTCTGCAGCTTGATTTGGAATTGGTTTGTCTGCGGCACGGCAAGCAGCATGCCGCTAGTGGCGGCCGGATTCTCACCTTGGCCCCTCGGAGCCGAGAGAGCTTTGCCGCCACCGATCTCTTTGGCGCGTTTTTCGATACGACCTATGCGTTCCGCTTTGGTCCGCCTTCCCATGACGTCGCGGTGGCTCGGCTACGTCTGCCGGATGGCGGGGCGGTGGTCGCAGATGCCTTCTACTTTCCCTTGGGTCGCTCCAAGGCGCTCCACGATGCTGAAATGCAGCTATCAGTGATACGACAAGACGAGGGGTGGGTCCTTGACCTTTCGGCTGACAGGTTTGCTCAATCCGTCCATCTCAACGTCGATGGTTATCGGCCGGATGACGATTGGTTTCATCTTGCTCCTGGCAGCGCTCGGCGCGTTCGGCTGCATCCGCTGGTGGGGCGGACCGACAGCGAAGTTCCGACCGGCGAAGTAACCAGCCTGGGCAGCTCGCGATCCTTCGCATTCTGACTGTATTCGAAGCTTTTGACGCAACGACTCCTCGGAAAACCGTTTTGTGGAGCGGTCTTCCACGTTGACCATTTCCTTGGCGTAAGTCTTTCGAAGGCGATGACTATGGCGGTCTTTTGCGCTTGTATTGTCCGGGGAAGCCTGTCGTTCCAAGCTGCTTGTGGCGATTGCTGGACGAACCTTGAGGCTGAACAACGCTGTCTTGCAAAATGACGCCGGGGTGACGCTGTGTCGATAGTGGAAAGAATGCCCGAAGCGCATGCCGTCAAGGCAGGTGCCAGGCTTGCAGCAGCGCCGGACGCGTCCGCTACCATTGCTCGACCGTCGACGGAACCGGTGGAGGGCGCGGGTCGCTCCGCCGCTCTGCCTTTTGCCTTCAACGGTACGATCGGACTGTTCCAGCCGGAGCGTGCGGGTGTCGCGAAGCGGCAGGCGGCCGTGCTCTTTCTCAATCCCTGGGGATTGGAGGAGATGTGCAGCCGCAAGTTCTTTCGCATTACGGCCGAGCGTTTTGCTGATATCGGTGTGCCAAGCCTGCGGTTCGACTATCCCTCGACCGGGGACGCGCTCGACGTCGATCACGCATCTGATGGTATCGCTTCCTGGGAGCGCTCAGTCCTCGAGGCAGCGGAGCGGCTGAAAAGCCTCAGCGGATGCGACCGCATCATACTCGTTGCTCAAGGACTCGGTGCGATGCTCGCGCAACGGGTCGGAAGCCGGATCGAGGGTGTCGACGCCATCGTCATGCTTGGCCCGGTTCTCAATGGTCGCGCGTACCTGCGTGAACTCAGCGTCTGGTCCCAGTTCATCAATCATCACCTTGGCGTAAGTGACGATCACGCGCCGCAAGGCAAGGCGACGATCGCAGGTCTTGTGATGCCGGCGGAAATCGCAGTGGAACTCGCCAAACTCAAAATCGCCACACCGGAAGCCACAGCCGCAGCGCGCTACCTTATCCTGGAGCGACCTGCTCGTTCCGATGACACGACCTTTGCCGATAGTCTGCGGGCTCTCGGAGCCTTCGTGGAGCAACAAGCGTTCGAGGGATATGACGCGCTCGTCACCGATCCCCTGTTTTCGACGATGCCGATGGAGACCGTGAGTTTCCTCGCCGAGTGGATGGACGCCAACACATCCGCGGCTCCTATCTCTGTTCGTCCTGCGAGCCGAGTGACGTCCGAGCCGCTCACCGGGGACGGATTCGAGGAACTGCCGGTCCGTTTCGGAGACTATAACCATCTGGTTGGTGTCGTCTGCCGACCGCTCGGTGAGCCTACCGGAAACTCAGTCCTCTTTCTGGCGACGGCCTATGACCGTCATTGCGGGTGGGGGCGAGCGATCGTCGAGATGGCACGCAATCTCGCGCGAGAGGGTATCGCCTCGCTGCGCTTTGACTCGGCAAATGCCGGAGACAGTCCACCGCGCCCTGGTGCGCCTGAGCAGATACTGTATTCCCCGGTGCAGTACGAGGACGCGCGGTGCGCGATCGATCTCCTCGAGCGCTTTGCACGCCGCCCGATCATGGTGGCAGGGCGCTGCAGCGGCGGCTATCTTGCCTTTCGTGCCGTCGTCGCTGACGAGCGTTTGCGCGCCGCCGTGTCGATCAATCCCTTCGTTTACTACTGGGACCCCAAGCAGGCTGTCGAGAAAAAGCACATTGTGTCGGTGCCTCGCAGCATCGAGGATTATGGGCAGCGCCTTGCGAAGGTTGACACTTTCAAGCGGCTTTTGCGGGGCGACGTCGACGTGAAGGCGGCGGCAAGAAACGTCGTTATTGCTGTTAGCAGGCGCATATCGGTCAGGATCGCTCCGCTGCTGGACCATCTGACAGGCCGACGACACACCACGGCGGAGGTGAAGAGGTCTTTCGCTGCCCTCGAAAAGCGCAAGGTGCCGCTAACGCTCATCTATAGTGAAGGCGATGTCGGTCTCGAACACATGTATTTTCAGTTCGGTCCCGGCGGGCGCAGACTCGCGCGCTATCCGAACGTACGGCTGGTGATGTTGGGGGACGCAGATCACAACCTGACGCCGCCTGGATCGCGCAAGACGGTTTTCGATGAGATTGTGCGTCTCGCCAGATCGTAAGCTCAAAAAGCCTTGAAGGTCAGCGTCGTCAGCGAGCGCACGATGCCGGGAATGTTGGCGATGTTGTCGTTGATGAACTTGCCGATGTCCTGCCCCTCTTCGATGTAGACCTTGAGCAGGAGATCGTAGTCGCCGCTGGTCGAATAGAGTTCCGAGACGCGCTCCGTCTGGTAGATAGCGTCGGCGACCTCATAGGTCTTGCCGGGCGCGCATTGGAGCTGAACGAAAATTGGCTTCATCGGGAATTTCCTGCATTGAATTCTGGTTGGCGACATAATGGTCGAAAGCGCCATGTCGGCGCAAGCTCTTCCGTTACACCGCCGCCTCCTCGACAATCCAGCTGCGGAATGCTTCGAGGGGCGCGTAATCGGCTCGCTCCGTCGGATAGGCTAGATAGTAACGCTCGGTACTCTCCATCTCGCGGTCGACGGCTGCAGTCAGGTCGCCTCGCTTCAGTTCGTCCTGGATGAGAAAAGTCGGCAGCAATGCAACGCCTAGGCCCGCCATTGCCGCCTGAGCGGCCGTCGCGAACTGGTCAAAGAGCATGCCGTGCACAGTCCGGAAATTCACACCGTTGCCTGCAAACCACTGTTCCCAGGCGTCCGGGCGCGTCGTGAGATGTAGCAGCGGTACCTCCAGCAGGTCTTCCGCTGCGCTGATCGCGTGGCGACGGCGGAACTCCGGGCTGCAGGCCGGTACGGTCTTCTCCGACATCAGAAATGTCAGCTCCGCGCCGGGCCAATGCGCGTGACCGAAGTGAATTGCCGCGTCTATGGAATCGAGCCGGAAGTCAAAGGGAGAGAGTCGGGTGACAAGATTGATCGTCACCCCCGGATTGGCAGCAAGGAATCGTCCAAGCCGCGGTGCGAGCCATCGTGTTCCGAATGTCGGGAGAATAGCCAGATTGAGCGTGCCGCCGTGCGGATTGGCGCGGAGATTAAGCGACGCGCTTGAAATGCGTCGCAGTGCCTCTCGGATCTCGCGCGCATAGGCGTCGCCGGCGAGGGTCAAGCGTACAGTCTGGCGCTCGCGCACGAACAGCTCGACGCCGAGCTGTTCCTCCAGTGCCTTGATCTGACGGCTGACAGCACTCTGCGTGAGGTCGAGTTCTCGCGCGGCGGCGGTCACGCTGCCGGTGCGGGAAACGGACTCGAACGCGAGCAGCAGGGAGGTTGACGGCAGAAAACGTCGCGATGGCAGCATCTGTCATTCCGTTTCAGAATAAGCTATTTCCTAAATGTCGATATTTAGGGCTTCAAGCGCTTTGTAAAGTAATTCATCTGACGGAATCGGAATGAACTTGGACTGCGATCAGGCTTGCCGAATTTGCCCACGGGAAGCTGCGATCGAGAGCCTGATCAACGATTTAACACGCAATCGCGCGGCGCTAGAATGTCGCCTGCTCAATGGATGGATTTTGATCGAATGCTGAACGATCCCCGTTCCCACGGCCTTTGGGAGAAAACGGCTCCTCAGCCGCCCGTGACCTCCCCGCTGGCGGGCGCTGTAAGCGCGGACGTCGTCGTCGTAGGCGGCGGCTATACCGGCTTGTCCTCGAGCCTCCATCTGGCTGAAGCGGGCTCAAGGGTCGTGTTGCTGGAAGCCAAGGAAATCGGATTCGGCGGTGCAGGCCGTAACGTTGGCCTTATCAATGCCGGCATGTGGGTCATGCCGGATGACCTTCCGGGCGTTCTCGGCCCCGTTTACGGCGAGCGGTTGCTCAACCTGCTGGGCAATGCACCAAGGCTGGTAATGGAGTTGATCGACAAGCATGGCATTGCCTGCGAACTCGAGCGGAACGGCACGCTTCACGTTGCCGTTGGTGAGAGCGGCCTGAAGGAGATCGAGGATCGCGCGCGCCAATGGGCAGCACGCGGTGCGCCGGTGGCACTGCTTGACGCTGGCGAGACGGCCAATCGTGTCGGCAGTAGCGCCTATACGGGATCGTTGCTCGACATGCGCGCCGGTACGCTGCAGCCGCTCGCCTATGCTCGCGGCCTTGCCCATGCGGCAGTGAAGGCGGGCGTGTCACTCCATACATCGAGCCCCGTAATAGCGACGGAGAGAAAGGGTAGCCGCTGGACCGTCAGGACCGCAAAAGGCGAGGTGACGGCCGATTGGATCATCGTGGCGACAGATGCCTACAGCACCGGTCCGTGGGAAGCGGTGCGCAAGGAGCAGGTGCATCTGCCCTATTTCAACCTCGCCACCAGGCCGCTCAGCGACAACCTGCGCCGTTCGATCCTGGCCGGACGAGAAGGGGTCTGGGACACAAAGGAAATCTTGTCGTCCTATCGCATGGATCAGGCCGGACGACTGGTTTTCGGTAGTGTCGGTGCGCTGCGCAATACCGGCCTCGGGATCCACACGGCCTGGGCCAAGCGGTCCTTGAAGAAGCTGTTTCCGCAGCTTGGCGATGTCGAGTTCGAATGCGAGTGGTACGGCAAGATCGGGATGACCGACAATGCCCTGCCGCGCTTCCACAAGTTCGCACCCAATGTTGTGGGCTTCTCCGGCTATAATGGTCGCGGCATTGCACCTGGCACGGTCTTTGGTCGCACGCTTGCTCAGCTCATCCTAGGGCACACGACGGAAGCCGATCTGCCATTACCGCTTACCGCACCGTCCGAGCCGAGCTTCCGCGCGGTGAAGGAAATGTGGTACGAAGCCGGCGCCCAAGTGGCGCATTTCGCCGACGCCCGCTTCTGAGAACCGAGGTTGAACCGATGACCATCTCTGCACTTGATCTCGCTACCGAGACGAAGAAACTGCTCACCGAGGTGGGCGTTGGTGCCGACCGTTACACCGGTGGCACGCTGCGGGTTACCTCGCCGGTTACCGGCAAGGAAATAGGCGCGCTGAGGGAGCATTCGGCAGCCGAGGCAAAGGCCGCGATCGAGGCTGCCCATACTGCCTTCCTCGAATGGCGGGCAGTTCCGGCTCCGAAGCGCGGGGAACTCGTGCGCCTTCTCGGTGAAGAACTCCGTGCTGAGAAAACGGCTCTTGGTCGACTCGTCTCGATCGAGGTTGGCAAGATCACCTCCGAGGGGCTTGGTGAAGTCCAGGAAATGATCGACATCTGTGACTTTGCCGTCGGTCTGTCCCGCCAGCTCTACGGTTTGACCATTGCCACCGAGCGCTCCGAACACCGGATGATGGAAAGCTGGCATCCGTTGGGTGTTGTCGGCATCATCTCGGCCTTTAATTTCCCGGTCGCCGTGTGGTCGTGGAATGCCGCCCTGGCGCTTGTGTGCGGCAACTCGACGGTTTGGAAGCCGTCAGAGAAGACGCCGCTGACGGCGCTTGCCGTTCAGGCACTCTTTGAACGGGCGCTGAAGCGGTTTATTGCCGAAGGCGGGGCCGCACCTGCCAACCTGTCGACGCTGCTCATCGGCGGCCGCGATGTCGGGGAAGTCCTTGTAGACCACCCCAAGGTGCCGCTCGTCTCGGCAACCGGCTCGACGGCCATGGGTCGCGCTGTTGGCCCTCGCCTGTCGCAGCGTTTCGCGCGATCGATCCTCGAACTCGGCGGCAACAATGCCGCGATCATCTGCCCGACGGCCGATCTTGATCTGACGCTGCGAGGCGTTGCTTTCTCGGCCATGGGTACGGCCGGTCAGCGCTGCACGACATTGCGTCGTTTGTTCGTGCATGAGAGCGTCTACGATAAGCTCGTTCCCCGTTTGCAGAAGGCTTACGGCTCAGTGTCAATCGGCAACCCGCTGGAAACGGGGACGCTCGTCGGACCGCTAATCGACAAGCAGGCCTTCAGCAACATGCAGTCCGCGCTGGAGCAGGCGAAGACTGCCGGCGGTAAGGTCACCGGCGGTGAGCGTGTCGAGAACGGTGCGGGGGACGCCTTCTACGTCCGTCCGGCGCTTGTAGAAATGCCCTCGCAGACTGGCCCCGTCGAGCATGAGACGTTTGCGCCTATCCTCTACGTGATGAAGTACACGGACTTCGATCAGGTCCTGGAGCTTCACAATGCCGTGCCGCAGGGACTCTCCTCTTCGATCTTCACGAACGACATGCGCGAGGCCGAAACCTTCGTTTCGGCTCGCGGTTCCGATTGTGGGATCGCGAATGTCAACCTTGGTCCGTCCGGGGCCGAAATCGGTGGTGCGTTCGGCGGCGAGAAGGAAACAGGCGGCGGCCGCGAGTCCGGCTCGGATGCATGGAAAGCCTATATGCGCAGGGCCACGAATACCGTCAACTACGGCAAGACCCTGCCGCTCGCACAGGGCGTAAAGTTCGACGTCGAATGATCGTTGCCGCATTGCGGCGACAGGGGTGATGACATAACACGTCATCACCCTTTTCTTTTTGCAGGTCGCCATGCATCTCACCCTACCTGCGGCGGAAACGCTGATTATCGAAGCCTTGACGCGCAATGATGTGGACGAGGCGAATGCGCGCTCTGTTGCCAGGGCACTTGTTGCTGCCGAAGCGGCAGGACAAGGTGGCCACGGCCTGCGCCGGGTTGAGGCCTACGCAAAGCAGGCGAAGGCAGGCAAGGTCGATGGGTTCGCTAAGCCGCAGCTGGAACGGCTGTTTCCCGCAGTCATTCGGATCGACGCCTGCCACGGCTACGCCTATCCCGCTTTCGATCTCGCGGCCTCGGTTCTTCCTGACATTGTCAGGGAGCAGGGAATCGCCTTGGCGGCAGTTCACCGTTCGCACCACGCCGGCGTGCTTGCCCTGACTGTCGAACGGTTTGCGGATATGGGGCTCGTCGCTCTGATGGTTGCCAACGCCACGGCGTCGATGGCCGCCTGGGGTGGGCGCAAGCCCGTCTTTGGAACGAATCCCATCGCCTTTGCCGCGCCGATCCCGGAAGCCGACCCCCTCGTCATTGATCTTGCGCTCTCTCGAGTCGCCCGCGGCAAGGTGATGGCCGCGCGTCAAAAGGGTGTGGATATTCCAGCGGATTGGGCTTTTGACCGGAACGGTCAGCCGACGACGGATGCGGTTGCGGCACTCGAGGGGACGATGGCTCCGTCCGGAGAAGCCAAGGGCGCAGCGCTGGCGATGATGGTCGAATTTCTCGCGGGTGCGCTGACGGGGGCCAATTTCTCCTTCGAGTCCTCCTCGCTTTTCGACGACAAGGGGTCGGCGCCCGGTCTTGGGCAGATGCTTGTTGTCATCAATCCGATCGCTAGCGGTGGGCGCGGCGTGGCCGAGCGATTGGCCATGCTGGCGGACGAGATCTCGTCCGACCCCGGTGTTCGACTGCCGGGACGCCGCGGCCAGACGGCGCGAAGACAGGCGCTGGAGACGGGTATCGATGTCGAGGACGAAGTCATCGCCACGATCCGTCAGCTCTAGAATAATTCTAAAGTTGATGAATGTTTTCAAGCATTTGTGATGCACGGGACGTCACTGAAACTTGAAATGCCAAATCAACAAAAATATACGAGCTCATCATCCTTGGATCTCGGGTGAAACACCATGGAGGCCTTCATGAAAACTTCCCTCAATCACCTTTCAGGCACGTTCGCGCTCGTTGCATCGCTCGTTGCCGCAACTTCGCTCACCACCGGCAGTGCCGTGGCGCAGGAATCCGATGGCATTGTCGTCTACAATGCACAGCACGAGAGCCTCGGACGCGAGTGGATCGATGCATTCACCAAGGCGACAGGCATCAAGGTAACCATGCGCCAGGGCAGCGATATGCAGCTGGCCAACCAGATTGTTCAGGAAGGCGACGCGTCGCCGGCTGATGTTTTCCTGACCGAGAACTCTCCGGCCATGACGCTGGTCGATGCTGCTGGCCTCTTTGCGCCGGTTGACAAGGCGACCCTGGACCAGGTTCCCGAGCAATATCGTCCGTCCGATGGCATGTGGACCGGCATTGCCGCCCGTTCGACGGTCTTTGCTTATGACAAGACGAAGCTGACTGAAGACAAGCTGCCGAAGTCGCTGCTTGACCTCGCGGATCCGGCTTGGAAGGGTCGCTGGGGTGCTTCGCCTGCCGGCGCTGACTTCCAGGCAATCGTCAGCGCGCTTCTTGAGCTCAAGGGCGAGGAAGCAACCGCCGCATGGCTGAAGGCGCTCAAGGAAAACTCTACGCCATACAAGGGCAACAGCGTCGCGATGAAGGCTGTCAATGCCGGCGAAGTCGAGGGTGCGGTGATCTACCACTACTACTGGTTCGGCGATCAGGCGAAGACCGGTGAAAACAGCAAGAACGTTGCGCTACACTACTTCAAGAACCAGGATCCAGGTGCATTCGTCAGCATCTCCGGTGGCGGTATCTTGAAGTCGAGCCAGCATACCAAGGAAGCTCAGGAGTTCTTGAAGTTTGTCACCGGCAAGCCCGGTCAGGATATCCTCAAGAACGGAACGTCCTATGAGTATGCCATTGGCAAGGACGCAGCGTCGAACGACAAGCTCGTTCCGCTGACCGATCTCGACGCGCCAAAGGTCGATGCGGCCAAATTGAACAGCAAGAAGGTGACCGAACTGATGACTGCGGCTGGCATCATCTAACCTCTCTGTTACAGGCCTTTGCGGGCCAAAACTGTTGCTTTTGGCTCAAGAAAAACGTAGGGCATGACGAAATCGGCAATCGCCTCCGTGGGCGGTTGCCTTCCTTTTTCAGCGTATAAAGGCGGCGGCCTTGCTGCAGGACAACAGATTGCTTGTTCCCGGCCATGACAGGCCGATCGTGCGGCCGGTGGCGGGAATAGATCGGCTGCGGGCGCGTCTACCTCACGCTTCCGTCATCCTCTTTGCTTCCGTCGTTGCGCTGTTCAGTCTGGTTCCCCTTGGTTTTATCGGCTGGATTACCTTTGATGTTGGGTGGGCGACTGTAAGGGAACTCGTATTCCGAGCGCGCGTCGGTGAGCTGCTCGTCAATACGGTGCTGCTGGAAGCCTTTACCATTCCGCTGTCGATCGCCCTTGCTGTCACGCTTGCTTGGCTCGTCGAGCGGACTGACATCCCCTTCGCGCGGCTCTGGTCATGGTTGGCGGTTGCGCCGCTCGCAGTGCCTGCCTTCGTTCATAGCTACGCGTGGATCAGCCTCGTTCCCGGCATGCGTGGACTGCAGAGCGGTGTCTTCGTATCCGTATTGGCGTACTTCCCGTTTCTCTATCTGCCTGTTGCCGCTGCCTTGCGCCGGCTCGATCCAGCTATTGAGGACGCGGCCTCCTCCCTCGGCCTCGGCCCTTGGCGTCTGTTTTTCCGTACGATCCTGCCGCAATTGCGCTTCGCGATCTGCGGTGGCTCGCTGCTGATCGCGTTGCACCTGCTGTCGGAATACGGTCTCTACGTGATGATCCGGTTTGACACGTTTGCGACCGCGATCGTCGACCAGTTTCAATCCGCCTACAACAGCCCTGCTGCAAACATGCTGGGCGGTGTTCTTGTGTGCTGCTGCCTGTTTCTGCTCGGCCTCGAAATCCTGCTGCGTGGCAACGAACGATATGCCCGTGTCGGATCCGGGTCTGCGCGGCCAGCGGACCGCCGCCGGCTTGGCTGGTTCGTGTTGCCGGCAATCCTGCTTCAGGTGGGATTGGCAGCTTTGACGCTCGGCGTCCCCTTGGTCACGCTGTTGCGGTGGCTCTATCTCGGTGGGCTTGCGGTCTGGCGCGTCGACACGGTGGGCAATGCGTTTGTGCAAACCATCATTCTTGCGATCGCCGGGGGCGTACTTGCGACGATCGCCGCCGCCCCGATGGCCTGGCTTTCTGTGCGGGCGCCGGGACGTCTGCAGCGTCTGCTCGAGGCTTGCCACTACTATGTTGGCTCCCTGCCGGGTGTGGTCGTGGCGCTTGCTCTGGTGACGATCACCGTCCGTCTGGTGCTGCCGCTCTATCAGACCTTTGCCACGCTCATCGCCGCCTACATCCTCTTGTTCCTTCCGCGTGCAATGGTCGGCCTGCGGGCCAGCATCGCGCAGGCGCCCGTGGAGCTCGAGCGTGCCGCAATGGGTCTTGGCCGAACACCTGCTCAGGCCGTGAGGCAGATCACCATGCGGCTGGCCGCGCCCGGTGCGGCTGCCAGTGTTGCGCTTGTCGGTCTCGGGATTACCAACGAACTGACGGCGACATTGATGCTGGCACCCAATGGGGTGGAAACTCTCGCGACGAGATTCTGGTCGCTGACGAGCGAGATCGACTACGTGGCAGCCGCGCCTTACGCATTCATGATGGTCGTGCTATCGCTGCCGCTCACCCTCCTTCTCTATGCCCAATCGAAACGGACTGCCGGACAATGACGCTGCTTACGATTGATCGCATCAGCAAGCGCTACGGGCATGTCCAGGCTTTGCAGGATATTTCACTCGCTGTCGCAGCCGGAAGCCGCACGGCCGTCGTCGGGCCTTCAGGGTCAGGCAAGACAACGCTTTTGCGCATCATCGCCGGCTTCGAGCAGCCTGACGACGGCCTTGTGACGCTTGACGGCGAGATTCTGGCGGACGGTCCGGCGGCCGTACCCGCGCACAAGCGAGGCATCGGGATCGTGTCGCAGGACGGCGCGCTGTTCCCGCATCTGAGTGTTGCCGACAATATCGGTTTTGGTTTCGAGCGCGGTGCTCCTGATCGCGAACGACGCATTATCGACCTGCTGGATATGGTCGAGCTCGATCGCAACATGCTTGCGCGTCGGCCACACCAGCTTTCCGGCGGCCAACAGCAACGTGTGGCGCTTGCCAGGGCGCTTGGGCGCAAGCCGCGTCTGATGCTGCTCGATGAACCGTTCTCTGCACTGGATACCGGTCTGCGCGAAAATATGCGCAAGGCGGTCGCGCGCGTTCTACAGTCTGCAGGCATCACGACGATCCTGGTCACGCATGATCAGGCCGAAGCGCTCTCGTTCGCCGATCAGGTTGCCGTCCTGCGGGAAGGCAGGTTGATGCAGGCCGGATCACCGCAAACGGTCTATCTGCAGCCGCTCGACCGGGAGACTGCCCTTTTTCTGGGAGACGCGGTCATGCTTCCGGCGGTCGTTCGAAACGGCTTTGCCGATTGCGCGCTTGGCCGCGTTGCGGTCGATGGCAATCATCAGGGCAAGGTCGAGATCATGCTGCGCCCTGAGCAGATCAGGGTCGTTCCTGATGAAAGCGCGCAGACCTATCGCGGACGCGTCGTTGAAGTGGAGTTCGGCGGGGCAATCTGCACTGTCGCTGTGTCGCTTGAGGGTGTGGCGCTGCCGCCGATCATGATCAAGACGTCGAGCGTTGCGCTACCGGAGCGAGGCGATCATGTTCGCCTCGAGATCGCCGGCAAGGCGCATGTTTTCGGAAGGCGCTGATCAGGCGGTTTTCAGTTCGGGACGTTCTTCTTCAGACAGCCAGCCACCGGTAAAACCTGCGCGCTCGAGACCGCGCCGGATCACCGTTGACCGCCGCATCAGGCCCCAGATGAAGTCTGACCGATCGTTTTCGATCGTCATCACAAGAAGTCCCTGATCGATGCCGACACAGCGATCGTCAACCCAGCCTTCAGGTCGCTTGGTTTTGACCGTCGGATTGAAACCGCCAGGGAATCGATCCTCGTAAAGCAGGTTAGGGTAGGTTGATATCAAGGCGTGAAGGCCGTCGAGCGAGGCCTGTCGGTCGTAGGGGAGCGATGCAAGCGCTGCCCAGGGTGCGATCGTGCCGTCATCTGGTCCAAGCGGTGCACCGCGGGCGGCATAGCCGAGCACGCGCGGGTGCCGACCGCCACGCATATTGCGGGTCGGGGGAGGGCCGTCGGAGGCAGAGAGACCCCAGATGTCCTTGTTGTAGCCGACAAAGTGACCGGGATTGCGCTCAGCGTAGTCCCGCTGCACGGCGATCGATAACTGCGTGTTGCGGAAATAGTCCCAGTTGCGATCGGCCATCGGTTTGTCCTGGATTCCGCGGAAATCGATCCAGGCATGCGAGAAGAAATGAATGAAGAGCGGACCGGCATAGAGATAGGGCTGGTCACCAAACAGCATCCACGAATAGCTCGCGGTAAAGGCCTCATAGCTTGACGCCGGGATCGGATGCGTCGGGGAGGCAAGAGCCAGCGTATAAAGCAGAACTGCTTCATCATAGCCCTGCCAGCGCCAACGCAGGAAACCACTACCTGGCTTCCAGCCCATGCAAACGGTCTGGCCTTTGTTCAGCGCCCAGTGCCAGTCGATTCTCTCATAGACCACGTTCGCGAGCCTGCGGATCTCCGACTCGGCTTCGGTGTTACGGTCAAAATAGGCGGCAGCGGTCAGCATGCCCGCAACAAGAAGCGTGGTGTCGATCGTCGACAGTTCGCTGTTCCAGGCACGGTGGCCGGTATCCATATGCAGGAAGTGATAGAAGAAACCGCAATAGCCGATAGCGTGTCGCTCGCGGCCTTGGTGGCCGTTGGCAAAGAAACAAAGGGTCTTCAGCGTGTAGTCGATGGCATCGGAGCGCTGCATCCAGCCACGTTCGACGGCGACGGGGTAGGAAGACAAGGAAAAGCCGACCGCCGCGATGCTACACGGGACGCCAGCGATGGAGGTGTCCGCAACGAGCCCGTTTTCAGCGTTGTAGTGCTTCGGGAAATAATTGAATGCGCCTTGCTGAAGCCTATCGATCAGCGCAGCGTCCGATTCCTCGGTCCGTTTTAACATACGTGCCAAGCCCAACGTGTTGTCCAAGCCCAGGTTGAACATGCGGAAGCATGGTCCGCAAATCAATCATTTTTGACGGCGTTGCGACTACACGCCGCCCCATCGAGTGTGCCATTTGCCGGTTACGCTATGGTTTCGTCCACCGTTCGCCACGCTGCTGTGGCAGCAAGCCATTGCAGTGTTCGCGCTTCGGGGTCCGGGTTCAAGGTGATGTCGGTCACGACCGCAGCACTGTCAGCCCCCTGTGACAGGACGCCTTCTACGCGATCAACGTTCAAGCCGCCAATGGCGACAAGCGGCAGTTCGCCGACGCGCGCCTTCCAGATGCGCAGGCGTTCCGGGCCCTGCGGCGCCCACTTCATCTGTTTGAGGATGGTCGGGTAGATCGGACCAAGCGCGATGTAGTCCGGCTTCGCCGCCAATGCTGTGTCGAGCTCGGCATTGTCGTGGGTGGACAGTCCGAGCTTCAGGCCGGCGCCACGGATGGCGCCGAGATCGGCTGCTTCCAGATCCTCCTGGCCGAGGTGGACGAAATCGCATCCTTCGTCGATGGCGAGTTGCCAGTAATCGTTGACGATCAGCTGACAGCCATGCGCTGAGCAGATTGCCTTTGCCGCTCGGATTTCCTGGCACAACTGCGTTGGCGCTTTGTCCTTGATCCTGAGTTGCACAAGCTTGACGCCAAGCGGCACCAGCCGCGCGATCCACTCGGCACTATCGACGATGAGATAAAAGGGATCCAGTTTCATGCGAACGCGGCCTTTCCGATGATAGGTGTCGAGGGAACCGCGACATCGCGCGGCTCCAGCATGCCGGCGCCGAAGGCTTCGTGGCCCGACTCGATTGCCTTGGCGAATGCACTTGCCATGGCAACCGGGTCGCCGGCGCCGGCGACAGCAGTGTTCAGCAAAACGGCATCAAAGCCGAGCTCCATGACAGACGTCGCGTGTGAAGGCCGACCGACACCGGCGTCAACGATGAGGGGAATGTCCGGGAAATGTGCGCGCATGGAACGGAGTGCCGTTGGGTTCAGCGGTCCTGCGGCACTTCCGATCGGGGCACACCAGGGCATCAACACCCCGCAACCCGCCTCAAGTAGCTTCTCGGCCACCACGAGGTCGTCGGTCGTGTAGGGAAAGACCTCGAAACCTTCGGCTGACAGGATACGTGCGGCCTCGACCAGGCCGAAGACATCGGGCTGAAGCGTATCGTGATTGCCGATCACCTCCAGCTTGATCCAATTGGTGCCGAACAACTCGCGCGCCATCTTGGCCGTCAGCACCGCCTCGGAGACTCCATGGCAGCCTGCTGTATTCGGTAGAACCCGAACGCCAAGCGCGCGGATCATTTCGAAGAAGGCACCGCCACTTCGTCCGCCGGCGGTCTCGCGGCGAAGCGAAACGGTGACGATCTCTGTTCCCGATCGTTTGACGGCCTCCGCAAGGATCGCGGGTGAGGGATATCGTGCGGTTCCCAGAAGCAGTCGGGAAGAGATTTCGGCGTCATAAAGCTTCAGCATCGTCAGCCTCCCTGCATTGGTGACAGGATTTCGATCCTGTCGTTGTCGCTGAGCGCATGGTCGGCGCGATCCTCGCGGTGGACGATTTCGCCGTTGACGGCGGTTGCCAGCCAGTCGCCTTCGTATTCCATCACCGTCAGCAGTTCGGACAGTGTTGGTGCTATGAGGTCGTGATGTTCGCCGTTGACGATCAGTTTCATTGGCTATGTCCTCCTGGTTCGGTTCTGGCGAAGACAAGATCCGCGGCTTCCTCCGCCATTGCAGGCGCTAGCAGGAAGCCGTGGCGGTAGAGGCCGTTCAGCACGACGGCATCGGCCTCGCGGCTCACGCGTGGAAAATTGTCGGCGAATGCCGGCCGGACGCCGGCACCGGTTTCGACGACTGCCGCATCCGCAAAGGCAGGATGTACGGCATAGGCGGCGTTCAGCAGTTCCATCAACGAACGCGCCGAGACTGGACCATCAAACTCCGTCTCGATCATGGTGGCACCCACCATGAAGAGGCCATCGCCGCGCGGTACGATGTAAATGGCGAAGCGGGGATGCAGTAGGCGAACCGGTCTGGAGAGGACGACCTCGCGGGTTTCCAGATAAAGCATTTCGCCGCGGATGCCGCGAAGTCCGTTCGTCTGTCCGATCCGTGCTGCACCGGTACAGTCGACGACGTCGTCGTAGTCAGTGGTTTCGGTCACCTGGTCGACGAACGCGACACGCCGGGAGGCGAGCTTTTCCTGTAGCAAACCCAACACCCGACGTGGGTTGAGATGTCCTTCCAATGAGAAGAAAAGGGCGCGCCTGAAGCGCCCCGCCAGAGATGGCTCCAATGCGGCGACCTGCTCTTCGTCCAGCCATTCATAGCCGCTTGTGCGACCGGCAAAGCGGTCGAGTTCGCCCTGGTCGCGCGCAGGGGCAACGACCAGCGTTCCGTTTCTGCTGACCTCGCCCGGCAGCATCATGTTCCACTGGTCGATGGCATCGCGGCCGCGCAGCAATACGGCCTCGTCAGCGCTTTCGCGTTCGCACCAGGGTGCCAGCATGCCGCCGGCGAGCAAGGAGGCTGCTTGCCGATCGCCCGTATCCAGGACGGTGACGTCGGCACCGCGAAGGCTGAGTTCGTGCGCGACCGTG
Organism: Rhizobium cauense; assembly: GCF_019511525.1. Taxonomy (GTDB): domain Bacteria; phylum Pseudomonadota; class Alphaproteobacteria; order Rhizobiales; family Rhizobiaceae; genus Rhizobium; species Rhizobium cauense. Next base: position 219,572 of record NZ_JAEUAT010000005.1, read on the forward strand.
AGGCCGGCAACGCCGGCCCCTTTGACGAGAACGTGCATCTCAGTCACGCGACCCGTGGGCAGCGTCGATCGGCATGTAGAGATCGCCGCCCTCGCGGTATTTCGCCGCCATGGCATCGAGCCCTTCCTTCTGTGCCTCGGCACGGATGTCGTGGGAGATCCGCATGGAGCAGAATTTCGGTCCACACATGGAGCAGAAGTGCGCGACCTTGTGGGCTTCCTTCGGCAGTGTCTCGTCGTGGAAGCTGCGGGCCGTCTCCGGATCGAGCGACAGGTTGAACTGGTCCTCCCATCGGAATTCGAAGCGGGCGCGCGACAGTGCGTCATCGCGCAATTGAGCGGCCGGGTGTCCCTTGGCGAGATCGGCGGCGTGCGCGGCAATCTTATAGGTGATGACACCAGTCTTCACGTCATTGCGGTCGGGCAGGCCAAGATGCTCCTTCGGGGTGACGTAGCAGAGCATTGCCGTGCCGAACCAGCCGATCATCGCGGCACCGATGCCCGAGGTGATGTGGTCGTAGCCCGGCGCGATGTCCGTCGTCAGCGGTCCCAGTGTATAGAACGGCGCTTCGCCGCAGACGGCGAGCTGCTTGTCCATGTTTTCCTTGATCTTGTGCATTGGCACGTGGCCGGGCCCTTCAATCATGACCTGGCAGTCCTTGGCCCAGGCGATCTTTGTCAGTTCGCCAAGGGTCTCCAGCTCGGCGAACTGCGCGGCGTCGTTAGCATCGGCAATCGAGCCCGGGCGCAAGCCGTCGCCGAGCGAGAAGGAAACGTCATAGGCGCGGCAGATGTCGCAGATCTCCTCGAAGTGCTCGTAGAGGAAGCTCTCGCGGTGGTGATGAAGACACCACTTGGCCATGATCGAGCCGCCGCGCGAGACGATGCCGGTAACGCGGTTGACGGTGAGCGGGATGTAGTGGAGCCGCACGCCGGCGTGGATGGTGAAATAGTCGACGCCTTGCTCGGCCTGCTCGATCAGAGTGTCGCGATAGACCTCCCAGGTCAGGTTCTCGGCAATGCCCTCGACCTTCTCCAGCGCCTGATAGAGCGGAACGGTGCCGATCGGTAGCGGCGAATTGCGGATGATCCATTCGCGGATGTTGTGGATGTTGCGGCCGGTGGAGAGATCCATGACGGTATCGGCGCCCCAACGCGCGGCCCAGACCATCTTCTCTACCTCTTCTGCCATGGAAGAGGTGACTGCGGAGTTGCCGATATTCGCGTTGATCTTCACCAGGAAGTTCCGGCCGATGATCATCGGCTCGGATTCGGGGTGGTTGATGTTGGCGGGGATGATCGCGCGGCCGGCAGCCACCTCCTGGCGGACGAATTCCGGCGTGACGTGATCGGGAATATGGGCGCCGAAGCTCTCGCCGTCGCGCACCATTGCCTCTGCCTTCGCCTTGCGTCCGAGATTTTCGCGGATGGCGATGAACTCCATCTCCGGCGTGATGATGCCGGCGCGCGCATAGGCGAGCTGGGTCACGGCTTTGCCGTCCTTGGCGCGGAGCGGCTGGCGTTTGGCGGAAAATTCCGGTGTCAGCCGTTCGCCGCTGGCAAAGCCGTTATCCTCCGGGCGCACCTGGCGACCCTGATAGGCTTCAACGTCGCCGCGAGCGACGACCCAGTTGCGGCGCAGTTCTGGAAGGCCTTGCTCGATGCGGATGTCGGCACCCTCGACCGTATAAATCCCCGAGGAATCATAGACTGTGACCGCTGGTTCTCCTGATGTCGGATGAACGCTGATTTCGCGCATTGGCACGCGGATGTCCGTGTGGATCTCGCCCGGGATGTAGATCTTGCGGGAGGCGGGCAGGGGGCCCGTGGTGACTGTGGGGGTGATGGTCTTTGCGGCAATATTCATGGTTTGAGGCTCCAAGTTTTAGGTTTGGAGACCCAGTCATCAGCCGGAATGATGAAAAGACGCCGGCACGGATTCCACGCGAAAATCCAATGCCTTCGAGCGCTTGCACCGTCCCTACGCCAGTATGAACTGGATCAGGTTCAACGGGTCACTGCGCGCGATAGCAGTATCTCAGCCCCTTGCCGGGGACCCCCCTGGTGAATGCGAAAAGGTTAGAGCCAGAGCAGCAAAGCTGTCAAGCCGACTGCCGCAACTACATGGAAAGGTCCAGAGCTCGGCCTTCGAAGAGGCGGCTCTGGGATCCCTCAAGATGCGCCTTCATAAGAGCCCGCGCGTCTTCTGCGCGTCCTTCGACGATGGCGAGGTAAATCTTGTTGTGCTCCTCGTAAACCTGCTCGAGGCCCTGACGCGGACCAAGGAGCGATAGGCCATGAAGATGCATGCCGACAGCGATGTGAGCCTTCAGGGCGTCGATCGAGGCCGTATAATAGTGGTTGTTGGCGGCTTCGGTGACGGCCCGATGGAAGGTGAAGTCGGCGTCGGTGCGATGAAGCTGATGGCTGGTCGCCTCGCGCAGATCGGCGAGTGCTGCCGCAATCTTCTGGATCGCCGCCTCGTCGCGGCGCTTCGCAGCGAAGTAGGCTGCAGCTGGCTCGATGGTCAGGCGAAACTCATAGCAGCGCTGGATGTCGGCGATCGTCTTGACGGGCGAATAGGAGAGTTGCGTCGTGGGTGAACCGTGGGCGCTGACGAAGGTGCCGGCTCCCTGGCGGGCATAGACGATCCCTTGATCCCGCAACCGTGCCAGCGCGTCACGCACGATCGGGCGCGAGACACCGAGCATCGACGCAAGTTCGTGCTCGCCGGGAAGCCGCGAATCCGGCGGATAGTTTCCGGAGCGAATACGCTCCTGCAACTGGTCGAAGACCCGATCGACCAGTTTCACAGCCTTGCCGCGCTCCGGCTTGGCTGTCGAGGCCGTCTGGGCTTTCGCCGATACACCGCTAGCTTCGTCCACCTTCATTCTCCCCGCCGGCATTGCCTATGCCGCCTGATTCTGTGCAATCAGTTTTAGCAAACTATCAGAATTACCGAAGCCCCCGGACTTCACCGCGCAACGGAAACGCAGGCCATTGGCCGTTGTGACCTCAAACCACGGAATGCCCGCTTCGATTTCGCCCTGTGGCCTGAGGATCCGAATTCCGAGCTCCCGAAAAACCGCCAGCGCCGTATCACCACCGCCCACGATCAGCATGTCGGGGCGTGTCATCTCAATCAGCGATTTTACGCCTTTTGCGAAGCGGTCGGCAACTGCCACGGCTTCGCCGGTGATTTCGCCGGTGCAGCGAACGAGTAACGGCAAGCCAACCTGTATATCGGGCGGCACGGCTCCCATGGATGCATCGATGGCAGCGGCGAGGGCGCCCGTACTCTCCAGCTTGGTCATCTGTGCCGACGTGATCGGGTCGCGGGAGCCGAACGCGAAGACGGTCCGGCTCGATGCGGCAAAGGCTTTGCTTGCCTTGCTCGGTTGGCCGATCCTGCGGGCAAATGCAGCTCCGACACCGCGGGCGCCGACGGCAAGGGTCGTCCTCCAGTCGTAAGCGCCAACCACTAGGTCGAGATCGCTGTCCGTTTCAGCATCACGGACCAGAACTTCGCATTTGCTTGCGCCGAAAAGCTCTGCAACCGGCAGCGGCGTATCGACGCCACGACCGACGACATGGCCGTTGCGGGTGAAGCGCTCCTGATCTGGAATGGCCGGTGCCGCCACGATTGCGTCGTGACCGAAGACAGCAGCCAAGGCTGCGCTTTCCGCTGCAACATTTCCCTTGAGCCGGGAGTCGATCTTTTTCAGTACGACCTGAGGCGAGGCGGCAAGAAGGGCCTTCGCCGCAGCGCTGACCGTTCTTGCCGCTTCCTCCTCCGGGAGAGCCCGTGAAGCCGTGTTGACCACGACGATTTCGCAATCGGTCGCGAGCGTTTCCGATATGGCTCCGGTGTCGATCGCGACAGCGACGGAGAGGCCGGCGTCGACAAAGGGGGTTCCCGTGTCGAGCGCGCCGGTCAGGTCGTCAGCGATGATCGCGACCTTCAGCGTCATGCAGTCTGCCCCGTGTTGACGGCATGGCAGGCCACGAGATGACCGGGTTTGGCTTCCTTCCATTCCGGCACGAGCTTGCTGCAAACGTCCATGGCGATCGGGCAGCGCGAATGGAAGCGGCAGCCGCTCGGCGGGTTGAGCGGGCTCGGCACATCGCCCTGCAGGATCTGACGTTTGCGTGTCCGCTCAAGTTCCGGATCGGTTTCCGGAACGGCTGACAGCAGCGCCCTGGTGTAGGGATGCAGAGGGTTTTCGAACAGCTCTTCGCGCGTGGCAAGTTCCGCCAAGCGGCCGAGATACATGACACCGACACGGGTGCTGATGTGGCGTACGACGGCCAGATCATGGGCGATGAACAGGTAAGTCAGGCCATACTTCTCCTGGAGGTCGAGCAGGAGATTGATGATCTGGGCCTGGATCGACACGTCGAGCGCCGAGATGGCTTCGTCGCAGACGATGAATTTCGGCTGGCAGGCGAGCGCGCGAGCGATGACAACACGCTGCCTTTGGCCGCCGGAGAGCTCGTGCGGATAGCGTTGGGCAAAGCGGGTCGGCAGGCCGACATCGGTCAGCAGTGTGGCGATCTTGTCCTTGAGTTCCGCCTTCGTGCAGAGTTTGTGGAAGAGGATCGGCTCGCCGATCGCCTCACCGATCGTCATGCGCGGGTTGAGCGTCGAATAGGGGTCCTGGAAGACGATCTGCAGGTCGCGGCGGAAAGGCCGCATTTGCTTTTCATCCAGCGTCGCCAGATCCTGCCCCTTGTAGACCACCTTGCCTGAGGTCGCCTTGTAGAGGTTGAGGATCGTAAATCCGGTGGTCGACTTGCCGCAGCCGGATTCGCCGACCAGGGAAAGCGTTTCGCCCTCCATGATGTCGAGATTGACGTTATCGAGCGCATAGACCGTCGCGGCGCGCTCACCGAAGGCGCCAAGCTTGACGTGGAAGTGCTTGACGAGGTTCTCGACCTTGAGCAGTGGTTGGGCACCCATCACGCGGCCTCCTGCATTTTATGGACGACGAAGCAAGCCGCGCGGTGGTTTCCTGCGCCCGCTATCGGTTCGAGTTTCGGCACCCGCTCGTGACAGACGGCTTCCGCCAAAGGACAGCGTGGCGCAAAAGGGCAGCCCTGGGGGCGACGGCCCGGCTCTGGCGGCGTGCCGCCGATGGAGCTCAATCGGCTTGCAGGCGCATCGGATAGCTTCGGTATCGAAGCCAAGAGACCACGTGTGTAGGGATGGCTGGGGCGAGCATAGAGTTCGTCCACCGGAGCGTCCTCGACGACGGTACCTGCATAGAGCACGGCGACGCGATCGACGAGACCGGCGATCAGCGCCAGGTCGTGGGTGATCCAGACGACCGACATGCCGAGCTTGGCGCGCAGATCCTTCACCAGATCGACGATCTGCGCCTGGATGGTGACGTCGAGCGCCGTTGTCGGTTCGTCTGCGATCAGGAGCTTCGGATTGCAGGCAAGGCCGATTGCGATCATCACGCGCTGCCGCATGCCGCCGGAGAGTTCGTGCGGATAGGCCTGCAGGCGCTCTTCCGGGCCGGGAATACCGACCAGGCGCAACAACTCAACGGCACGAGCGCGAGCCTCTGCCTTGCTCATCTTGCGATGATAGATCAGCGGCTCGCAGATCTGGTCGCCGATGCGCATGACCGGGTTCAGCGACGTCATCGGATCCTGAAATACGAAGCCGATATCGCCTCCGCGCACCTTGCGCAGCTCCTTGTTCGACATCTTCTGCAGGTCATTGCCGGCGAAGCTGGCGCTTCCCTTGGTGACCTTGATCTTGTTGGGCAGGAGCCGCATCAGGCTCAGCATCGTCAGGCTCTTGCCGCAGCCGGATTCTCCGACAACTCCCAGCGTTTCACCCTTGTTGACGTGGAGATCGATCCCGTCCACGACAACGGCAGGGCCATTGCGCCCGTCGATTTCAACGGTGAGACCACGGACATCGAGCAGTCGTTCAGTGGATTTTGTCGTGTTCATCACTTGCTGCCCCGCGGATTGAGTGCGTCGTTGAGGCCGTCGCCGAGGAAGCTGAAGGCAACTGAGGCAAGGCCGAGAACAGCTGCCGGAGCAGCCAGCAGATGTGGATAGTGCTGCCACACGCGCAGGCCGTCCGAGATCATATTGCCCCAGCTGGGGGTCGGAGGATTGACGCCGACGCCGAGGAAGCTGAAGGCACTTTCCAGAACCATGGCGGTGCCGAGGCCGGCGCTGACAGAAACAATCAGCGGTCCGAGTGCGTTCGGCACGACATAGCGCTTCATGATGATCCAGTTGGACAGGCCGAGCGCTTGCGCTGCGGTGATGTAGGGACGGCTGCGGATCGAGAGAACCTGAGCGCGCACCAGGCGCGCATAGGGCGGCCAGGAGATCAGCGCCATCGAGCCGAAGACGAGGAAGAAATCCACCCAGATCGTCTGCCGATAGAATGGATTGAGTGTCGCCATGTACTGGGCCTCCATCCATTTCGCGATCGGCGTTTTAAGCGACGCGTTGATAACAACGACGAGCAGGAGGTTCGGCACCGACATGGTTACGTCCGTCAGCCACATGATGGCGCTGTCGAACGGATTGCCGAAGAAGCCTGCGATCGCACCGAGCACGAGGCCGATCGTTACTGCAATCAAAGTGACGACGATCGCGACAAGGAAAGCAGTGCGCGTGCCGAAAACGACGCGGCTGAATACATCACGCCCGAGATCGTCCGTGCCGAACAGGTGCTGCAACGAAGGAGCGGCATTCCGCGCCTGCAGGTCCTGACTGAGGTAGTCGTATGGCGTTAGGTACGGGCCGAAGATTGCCGCGAAAGCCAGGATGAGCACGACGACAAGGCCGAAGAGAGCAAGTTTGTTGCGCTTCAGGCGGTGCCAGGCGTCACGCCAGAGGTTGACAGGAGGCTCTTCCTGCGTGGTTTCGACCGTGGAGAGAGGGATGGCGGACATGGTCAGCGGCTCCTTCTTGCATCGTTGGCGCGCGGATCAAGCAGCGGATAGAGCACATCGACCAGGAGGTTCGAGGCCATGACGAGGAAGGATCCAATCAGCGTGATTGCCAGAATGACGGGGTAATCCGAATTGATCAGTGCCTGAACGGTCAGGCGTCCGAGACCCGGCAGGCCGAAGACGAGCTCGACGAAGATCGCACCGTTGACGATGGTGATCATGATCAGGCCGAGCTGCGTGACGACGGGGGTCAGCACAGGGCGCAGGATATGACGCAAGGCGACCACGATTTCGGGAACACCCTTGGCGCGAGCGGTGCGAACGAAATCCTCGGAGAGAACCTCGATAACCGCTGCGCGTGTCTGACGCACGATGAGCGCGATCGGCTGAAACGAAAGGACAACCAGCGGCAAAATGATGCGCGTGTCGAAGACGCCACCCCAGCCGTAAGGCACTTTGATCATGGGCAGCAACACGATGAGACCAACCATGAGCAGTGGACCGGCCACATAAGCGGGGATTGCCCAGAGGAAGAGCGCGCTCCCGAGGATCGTGTAGTCGAGCCGCGAATTCTGGTTAAGCGCCGCGATCATGCCAAGTGGAATGGCAATGACGGCGGTCAGGATGATGGAACAGAGCGCGAGCTGGAAGGAAACTGGCGCGGCGGCCGAGACCATGGCCCAGACCGAGCGGCCCGAGGTCAGCGAGTTGCCGAATTGACCATGCAGCAGGTTCCAGATGTAAAGACCGAACTGCGCAATGAACGGCTTGTTCAGGCCCGCGCTTTCGCGGATGGCCTCGATGCGCTCGGGATTGTAGGCGACGTCGCCTGGTGCCCGCAAAAAGATAAGCTTGATAGGATCGCCGGCGCCGTAGAAGGCCAGTGCATACACGGCCAGCATCACGATCAGCACGGACGGAATCCAGATGGCAAACCGGGTTAGCACATAGCGTAACAAGGTTACCTCCCACCTGTTGCCGGCATGGCTCCGTGTTCGGGTCCTCCCCGCGGAGATGCCGTCTCTTCTTGAAACTTGCGCGAAGGCCTTGCGGTCTTCGCGCGGTTGCTAATGCCCGGAGGCTGTCTTTCTGTGCGGTCGCCGGCTCAGCCGACCGAGATGTCCCAAGGCGCCACGACCTGCCAGTCGAGGTTCTTTTCCATGCCCTTGACTTCTTTCGTCGCCCAGCGCGACATCGCCTGAGAGTACCACGGAATGAAGGCCCAATCGTCGCGGAATGCCTTCTGTGCATCCTGTGCGAGCTTCACACGCTGCGGGTCGTCCGCTGCCTTGGTGGACGCTTCCGCGAGCGCAGCATCGACCTTGTCGTTCTTGTATCCGCCGAGCTTGTTCTGTGCGTTCGACGAGGTCGACGCGATCGAGCCGGCAAGGTAGGAAACGGCATCGGGTACCCGGGTGCCGACGTCATCGCGGAAGATCTGCACCGCGTTTTGATCCGGACCGGCATAGGCGTCCTGCTGAGGCTTCATGTCGACAGCCGTGATGCCGAGGTTCTGCCGCCATTGCTCGGCGATGAACTGGGCTGCGGCTTCGATGGCGGGAGCAGAGATCCCGACAAAGAGGATCTTCGGCAACCGTTCCGGCCCGCCGTAGCTCGACTCGGCAAGCAGCTTCTTGGCCGCTTCCGGATCGTAGGGATAGGGCTCGAAACCGGAATTGTCAGCGCCGGGAACGGAGTTGAGAATCTGGTCCGCTTTCTTGTGGGGACCATCCGGGTAGGAGGCCTTGAAGAGGCCGTCGCGATCGATAGCCATAATCAGCGCCTGACGAACCTTCGGATCGTCCATCGGAGCGCGCTTGATGTTGAACCAGAAATGCTGGCTGGTGGGGATCAGCGGACCGGCAGAGAATTCCGGGCCGAGATCTTGAATGATCGTGGAAGTGACCAATTCCGTGTGAGCATTGAATTCGCCGGATTTTATCAGCGATGTCGCCGTCACGTTGTCTTCGATCGACGTGATCTCGATGCGTGCCAGCTTCGGCTTGGGGCCAAAGAAGTTCTCATTCGGCTCGAACACAAGTTTGCCGGCGTCGATGTCGATGCTGGTCAGCTTGAAGGGACCGGAGTAGACCGCGCTGCTTTCTGGCTTGTACCAGTCGACGATCTCCTCTCCATCACTGCCACGCGACTGCGCGGCCTTGGTGATCGGCGCGATGTGGTTGGCGAGACGCATGAAGAAGATCGGATCGGCGTCTACAAGCGTCACGACGACGGTGCCTTCATCAGGCGTTGCAACGCCCGTGAGCTCGTTTCCGGAGCCGCCGCTGATCTCCTTGTATCCCTGAACCTTGCTCAGCACCTGGTCGGCGCGCTGGCTCTTGGTGTTCGGCATGGAGGCGACTTCCCAGGAGCCCTTGACGTCGGCAGCGGTAATCTTGCTACCGTCCGAAAATACCGCCTTGGGATCGATCTTGAAGGTCCAGACTTTGTTGTCCGGGGACTCCCAGCTGGTGAAGACGTAGGGATGGATCTTGCCTTCGCCGTCGAAGTACATCGGCGAGGCCCACCAGATCGAGTTCCAGCGGAAAGGAACGCCGCCGCCGCGCAATGGCGACCAATCCTGGTTGAACGCCGGATTGGCGACCTTCAGGACCTGGCCGTCATCGGCAAGCACGATGCGGGCGTTCATCCCGAATATCGTGAGGCCGACGCCAGCGGCGAGGCCCAGCTTCAAGGCCTCGCGGCGCGACATCTGCGCTTTTTGCGCAGCATTCCCTTCATTCCGTTCAGTCATCGTGTCCTCCCATGACAAAATGCGTGAGCCACACTTCCCACTCTATCCCGAAAGCGCGTCACCATATGCCGAGACACTCGCTCGATAATGTAAATATGTCAACAGAAATTAATTCTCTATCCGAGTAGCGAGTAGAGGCGAAATATTTTCTTTATATTTTTCAGTAATTTAAAAAATGATGTGTTTGACAATCCCTATTGTCATATTGACAACACGGCCTGTGGGGATGATGAAAATCGCATCATGCGGGCTTGAGCTCCCGCCTTTGCCGCCATCGATGCGGTGTTCATCCGAGGAGGACGATATGAACGATCACAAGATTACAGGCGTGTTCAGTGCGGCCGCGACACCGCTCAATGCCGATGGCACTCCGGACCTTGGCCTGTTCACGGAGCACTGCCAACGTCTGTTGCAGGAAGGTTGTCATGGCGTGGCTCTGCTGGGCACGACCGGCGAGGCAAATTCGTTTTCCTCCAGCGAACGTCGGGAAATTCTGGAGGCGGCACTCAAGGCAGGGGTACCAGCAGACAAGCTCCTTCCGGGCACGGGCGTCGTCGCCATTCCCGAAACGGTGGAACTGACTAGGCATGCCCTCTCGCTCGGTGTGACGAAGGTCGTGATGCTGCCGCCCTTCTACTATAAGGGCGTATCCGATGATGGATTGTTTGCCGCCTACTCGCAGGTTCTGGAAAAGATCGGCGACAGCCGACTGCAGGTTATTCTGTACCACATCCCCCAGGTTTCCGGCATTCCGCTCTCCATTCCTCTGATCGGCAGGCTCATCAAGGCGTTCCCTGACAATGTCGTTGGCATCAAGGAATCGGCTGGCGATTTCAATAACATGCAGGCAATCATCGCTGCATATCCGGGCTTTTCCGTGCTGGCGGGCGCTGATCCGCTGCTGTTGCCCCTGCTGAAGGCGGGAGGTGCCGGCTGCATCACGGCTACCTCCAATCTCGTCGCGGACTCGCTGCGCACCGTTTATGACAAGGTTCACGACGAGACGCGCGCTGGCGAGGTGGAGGTAGCGCAGGCTCGTATCAATGCCTACCGAACGCTTTCCAACTCCTATGTGCAGATCCCGACGATCAAGGCCATGGTGGGTCTCAAGGCTGGCAATGAAGCATGGCGGCGCACGCGTGCTCCATTGATGCCGATCAGTGACGCCGACTATGCCGCCCTTTCCGTGGCCTATGCAAAGCTGCCGTAAGGAGCGCGATCATGAGATTTACAGGTTTGCCGCCCGAGGCGGTTCCGGCGCTGATGACCGGTGAGATTGTTGCCAATGGGAGTGAGAAGTCGCGCGCAGATGCGTATCTGCCTTCCCCCTGCATCCAGAACCATGCCGCCAACCTGGCCTTTCTACCTGACGGCACGCTAACCTGTGTCTGGTTTGGTGGCACGATGGAGGGTATGGGCGACATTTCTGTTTACATGTCGCGGCTTGCCCCAGGCGCCAAGGTTTGGTCGCAGCCGGAAAAAATGTCCGACGATCCGACAAAATCCGAGCAGAATCCGTTGATTTTCAGTGCGCCGGACGGAAAGGTCTGGCTGCTTTACACCTCCCAGACATCGGGCAACCAGGACGGCTCCATCGTTAAGTGCAGGATCTCCGCGGATGGCGGCAAGACATTCGGCGAGGTGCGTGTTCTCTGCGATATCCCAGGTACCTTTGTCCGTCAGCCGATCACTGTGAATGACCACGGCGCCTGGTTGTTGCCGATCTTCCGCTGCGTCGGTTTGCCCGGCGAACGCTGGACGGGCGACGTGGATACGGCTGGCGTCCTTATCTCGCGAGATGAAGGGAAAAGCTGGAGCTTGACCGAGGTGCCCAACAGTGTTGGGGCGGTTCACATGAACATCGTTTCTATCGAAGGCGACGAGCTTGTAGCCTTCTATCGGAATCGTTTCTCGGAGTCGGTGCTGTCCAGCCGCTCGAGCGATGGCGGTGAGCATTGGAGTGCGCCGCAGGCGATCGATCTGCCGAACAACAACTCGTCCATTCAGGCGACAAGACTGAAAAATGGCGTTGTTGCAATGGTTTATAACCATTCGAACGGGCAGATGTCGGACGCTAGGCGCCAGTCGCTCTACGATGAGATTGAGGGCGATGAAGAGAATGTGACCGTGCCGGCGCACGTGATCGAGCGTCGTAGGGCCGTCTGGGGGGTGCCTCGCGCGCCACTCAGTCTCGCATTTTCCAGCGACGGCGGCGTTACTTTTCCGCGTCGCACCGATCTCGATACCGGTGACGGCTACTGCCTCAGCAATAACTCGAAGGACTCCGTGAACCGCGAGTTCTCCTACCCTTCGATCGTTCAGGGGTCCGATGGCACGGTGCACATCGCCTATACCTACTACCGACGAGCCATCAAGTATGTCCGGCTTTCGGCCGACGCCACCGCTTAACGCTGTCGCGGGTTGCCAGCGAGCATTCTCGATCCGACGCCGCGCGTGATGAGCGGTTGCGTCGGGTCGGCTTCTTTATTTGACAACTTCATATGATTTGCGAGGTGGTTCGGCGCCCGCAGCGGCTTCGTTTCTGCCTAAGCAGTTGTTTCCAGTTTATTTGTTTAAAATCATATAGATAGATTTTCCGCTTTGTTCCGTCTTTGGCCACCTCGATAAGGGAATGCAGAATATTTTCCGATGCGATCAATCTCCCGACTTGCCAAATGCGGGTACATTGTATAACAAATTTACATCTTTGTGACGCGGGGCGTCGCAACACCTGCAGGGAGGAGTGGTCCAGTGGCCAGCTTGGATTCACCTATCACAATTGTCCGGCCGCATCTGATCGAGTTCGGCGTCGGCACCGCTGAGCGCCTCGGCAAGTGGGCCGCAGACAAGGGCTACAGCCGGATCCTTGTAATCTCCGACGCCTTCAACGCGACACGAGTCGATGCACTGGCGCTCAACGGGGAAGTCACGGTCTTTGCCGACGTGACGCCGGAGCCGGATACTGCCAATCTCGACAAGGTGCTGGTCGCCGCGAACGCAGCGGACGCCCAGCTCATTGTCGGTTTTGGTGGTGGTAGTGCGATGGATCTTGCGAAGCTCGCCGCTGTGCTCGCCGGTTCGTCACAGACGCTGCACGACGTCGTTGGACCGAACAAGGTCAACGGGCCCCGCCGCGTCGCTCTGGCACAAGTGCCGACGACTTCGGGGACCGGAAGCGAGGCCGGTATCCGGGCTCTCGTCACCGACCCGAGGACGATGGCCAAGCTGGCTGTCGAGAGCATGTATATGCTTGCGGATATCGCGGTTGTCGACCCAGCCCTGACCTTTAGCGTGCCTGCGCGTACGACCGCGGCAACCGGCGTTGACGCGATGGCGCATTGCGTCGAGGCGTTTACCAACCGCAAGGCCCATCCAATGATCGATCTCTATGCGATCGAGGGCACACGGCTGGTCGGGAAATATCTTGCTCGGGCCGTTCGGGACGGTTCCGACGCGGAGGCGCGTGCCGGTCTGTCGCTGGCCTCACTCTATGGCGGCTTCTGTCTTGGCCCTGTCAATACGGCGGGCGGTCACGCGCTCGCCTATCCGCTTGGTACGCGTTGGCATGTAGCGCATGGTGCGGCAAACGCCCTGATCTTCCCGCATGTTCTTGCGTTCAATACGCCGGCGGTTTCCGAGAAGACCCGTATCATCATGGAGGCGCTTGGCCAGAAGACCTCTGACAGTATCGAATCCGTCTTTGATGCTGCTTACTCCTTCTGCGCTGAACTCGGGATTGAGATGAAGCTCTCCGGCCTCGGTGTACCCGAAAGCGATCTGGACGCGATGGCAGACGATGCTTTTGCGATCCGTCGCCTCCTGGACAACAATCCGCGCGATCTGTCGCGTGCCGATATCCGCTCGATCTACGAAGCGGCCTTTTAGGGCTCGCTTCCATTCAAAAGAGGACCGTGAGTGATGGACAGGAATGCGAAAGTTGCCGTGACGCTCGGCGATCCGGCCGGCGTCGGCCCCGAGGTGATCGTCAAGGCACTTGCGACGATGCCGGAACTGGAGCGGCGCGATTTCGTCATCGTCGGCAATACGGAAGCGCTCGAGCGTGCCAATCGCGCTGCGGCAGCCGGACTTTCCTTTGCGCCGGCAGACGCTGTTGCGGCAGGCAAGATCGCGGTCGACGAAGTGGAGCTTGGTGCGCCACTGCCTGAGATCGGCAAGGTCAGCCCGGTCGCCGGCGACGCCTCCGTTCGGTACATCAGTCGCGCGGTCGATCTTGCGATGTCGGGCAATGCCGATGTCATTGTTACCGCGCCGATCAACAAGGAAGCGATGAACCTTGCCGGTCATCACTACGACGGTCATACGGGCCTGCTTGCGCACCTTACCGGTTCGAAGAGCTCGTTCATGCTGCTCGCTTCAGAACGACTGAACACGATCCACGTTTCCACTCATATCTCGCTCAAGGGTGCGATCGAGCGCGCCAAGACCGAACGCGTGCTGGCAACGATCGAGGCAGGACACAATCATTTCATGCGCCTTGGCAAGAAAGCCCGCATCGCGGTTGCTGGCCTCAACCCGCATTGCGGCGAAAACGGTCTTTTCGGTACCGAGGATACCGAGTTCCTGGCGCCTGCCGTCGAGCTGGCGCAGGCGAAGGGTATCGATGTTGTTGGTCCTATCTCGGCCGACACCGTGTTTGCTCGCGCCTACAACGGCGCCTTCGATCTGGTCATCGCGCAGTACCACGATCAGGGTCATATCCCGATCAAGCTCATCGCCTTTGATACTGCCGTCAACGTGTCGCTCGGCTTGCCGATCGACCGTGTGTCTGTCGATCACGGCACGGCCTTCGATATCGCCGGCACGGGCAAAGCCAACCATGTAAATATGCTTTCGGCCATTGCCTACGCGCGGCTGATGGCACGATCCCCACGCCGACAGGCCGCCTGACACCTGAACGCGCTCTAAACTGTCGAGGCGCAGTGCTGCGCCGTCTGCCGCTTTGCTCGTTGGAGGAGATGAGCGATGGAAAGAACTGTTGTCATTCTGGGAGGTGAACTGGCGTCGGAAGGACGCTTGGTTCTTGAGGATGCCGGTGTAAATGTCGTCTCCACGCAACCCTACATCGACCGCCAAGGCGTGATCGAGGTGATGAGGGTTCACCGACCCGACGCCGTCATCGTGCGCCTGCTTGCCGATCTTCTCGGGCCTGAAGAAATGCGGGCCGGCGGACAGCTTCGGCATATCGCCAAGCATGGAGTCGGAACCAACGACATTGATGTGAAGGCAGCGACGGCGCTCGGTATTCCGGTATCGATGACCACGGGCAGCAATGGACACTCTGTGGCCGAGCACGCACTCGCGTTGATCATGGCGTTGGCCAAGGACCTGCCGCGCCAGGATGCGCTGATCCGGGACGGCATCTGGGATAAGAACCAATACAAAGGGCGTGAGTTGCGCGGCCAGCGACTCGGTCTTGTCGGCTTCGGCTTCATCGGCCAGACGCTCGCGCGAATGGCCGGCGCCATCGGCATGATCGTCTCAGCCTTCGATCCGCATGCGCCGGATGACGCCTTTCTTGATGGAATCATCCGCGAAACGGACCTGGATACGCTTCTGGCGAGCTCTGATGTCGTCAGCCTGCACTGTCCATTGACGCCGGAGACGCAGAATCTGATCGACGCCCGCCGCATGGGGCTGATGAAACGAGGCGCGTTCCTGATCAACACGGCGCGTGGCGAAGTTGTCGACGAAAAGGCACTGGTTTCAGCCCTTGAAGATGGTCATCTCGCCGGTGCCGGATTGGACAGTTTCGCAGTCGAGCCGCCCGGCACAGAAAATCCGCTATTTCAGCTGTCGAACACGCTGGTAACCCCACATGTCGCCGGCGTCACGCTCGATGCCAAACGCGCCGTTTCGGTCATGTCGGCCGAAAACGTGCTGGCAGTGCTCAACGGAAAGACCCTTGAGCCCCGCTTTCTGGCGAGCTGACGCTTGGTGTCGGCAAAGATGGAGACAAACATGGGCGAGACACCGGATACCCGCTACGAAGCGGATAGGCTGCGTCAGTTCGCGCAGGCGCTGTTTTGCGCCGCCGGACTTGAGGAGAGCAAGGCGGCCGCGGTTGCCTTCTATCTCGTCG
Source organism: Rhizobium cauense (assembly GCF_019511525.1). Classification (GTDB taxonomy): domain Bacteria; phylum Pseudomonadota; class Alphaproteobacteria; order Rhizobiales; family Rhizobiaceae; genus Rhizobium; species Rhizobium cauense. The sequence continues at coordinate 235,355 of NZ_JAEUAT010000005.1, forward strand.
AGGCCGATCTGATGGGGCACACGACGCATGGTCTGGCACTGGCCGGTTGGTACCTGCAAAGTATCGCCGATGGTGTGATGAAGCGCGAGGGCGTGCCGGATATCTTGTCCGATCGCGGACCGGCCGTTGCATGGCAGGGGCGACGGCTTCCCGGTGCCTGGTTGACATCCGAGGCGGTGAAGCTTGCCTGCGAGCGCGCGGCGACCTACGGCACGGCGACGATCGCAATCGCCGACAGCCATCATATCGGCTGTCTTGCCGCTTATCTCACCATCGCAACCGATCGCGGCTACATGGTCAGCATCGCGAGTTCCAGCCCATCCGGGGCGCAGGTCGCTCCGTTCGGGGGACGAAAGGGTGTCTACACGCCTAACCCCGTCGCTCACGGCATTCCGACACCTGGTGATCCCATTCTGATCGACATCAGCGCCTCGATCACGACCGTCAACATGGCGCAGCGGCTCGCGCGCGAAGGCCGGCAATATGAGCGCGAATGGCTGATGGACGAAAACGGCGAACCGAGCAACGATCCGCGGGTCATCGAACGTGGGGGTACGCTGTTGCCGGTCGGTGGGCTCGACCATGGTCAGAAGGGCTATGGCATGGCGCTTCATGTTGAGGCCTTCACGCAGGGCCTTGCCGGTCTTGGACGTGTCGATGATCTCAAGGGTACGAACGCTGCCGTCACTGTTCAGGTTTTCGATCCGGACGCTTTTGGTGGCCGAGATGCCTTTCTGCGGCAGACGGGCTGGCTTGCCGAGGCGTGCCGCAGCAATCCGCCGCGGCCGGGCGTGACGCGCGTTCGGCTACCCGGAGAGAACGGCCTTGCGCGCAAGCGCGATGCCCTCATCCATGGAGTACCACTGCACGCCAACATCATGTCATCGCTGGCCACTCATGCCGAAAGACTCCGGGTCGCCATGCCCTAGTCCCGGGGCGCTTGTCTTATCCCGGACAAAAGCACGTGGAGAGTTCGGTTGAACCGTTTCGATCGGCTCTACGAGCGGCTAAGTGTTTACAAAGTGTAAACACCGTGAGGGATGAGATGAGAAGCTTCGCAGCAGGCTTGACCGCGGCTCACTTGGAGCAAATGCTGGCGCCATACATCGCCGAGAGGCAGGTGGATGCGGCTCGCGACAATGCTGAGCGCGGCAATCAGCGTGACACTGTTCCCGCCAAGGAAGCGGCAGGGAATGGCTGGACATCGTCTCGCGATTATTCGCGCTGATCCATATTTCCGAGAAACCAGAGCCGACGATTTGGCATTGCTGAACGTCGGTTTCTTGTTGCGTAGCGATTTAGCTGCGCCATTGCGCGGTATTTTTAATGTATTGAAAATACAGGCAATTGTCAGGCCGAAGCCTGAATTCAACATCGCCCTAGTAGGAGAATTTGGAGCGGGCGAAGGGATTTGAACCCTCGACCCCAACCTTGGCAAGGTTGTGCTCTACCCCTGAGCTACACCCGCTCAATCCGCATCGGTCCGGGGTAGTTGTGAGGACCGTGGGCGCCACCTTGCGGCGACGGGCGCTATATCGCCCAAACGATTTTCAAATGCAACAGGGAAATGACGGAAATTCGAAGAAAAATTCCAAAGCCATATTCCCAAACATCGGAAACGCCGCAAATGCAGGGCAAAGTGTCGATCAGAAGCGTTGCAAAAGGCGGTGGCGGGACGTAATCAGGCACCTATCACCATCCGACCGCATGGATTTTACAATGACCGACGCGACACCGAAGACCAGGGACGATCTTTTTGCCTTTCTTGATGGTCTTGAGATCAAGCACAGCACTAAGAACCATGCGCCCGTCTTTACGGTCGCCGAATCGGTCGCGTTGCGTGACGAGATTCCGGGCGGCCACACGAAAAACCTCTTCGTCAAAGACAAGAAGGATCAGTTCTTTCTGCTGACTGTGGAAGAGAACGCAGCGGTCGATCTGAAGACGGTGCATACGCTGATCGGTGCCGCCAGCAAGGTCTCATTCGGCAAGCCGGAAAAGCTGATGGAGTACCTTGGCGTCGCACCCGGCTCGGTCACCGCCTTCGGGGCAATCAATGACGAGGGTGGAAATGTGACCTTCGTTCTCGATGCCGATCTTATGAAGGACGAGATTATCAATTGTCATCCGTTGTCCAACGATGCCACGACATCGATTGCAAGCAGCGATCTCATTCGCTTTATGGAAGCGACAGGACACAAGCCGCTTGTCTTGAAAGTGACGTCCTGACATACGATTTTAGCGCTAGAAAAGCCGGCTGACCGGCACGGCGGGAGATATCCATGAGCGGCAACGACAACCCTTACAGCAATTCCTTCGGCCAGATGACGGCAACGGCGAACTACGGGGCGGCCCCGGTTGCCGGCGCGGGCGGTTACATCAAGGATACAACGACCGCGAATTTCGCGAAGGATGTCATCGAGGAGTCGCGCAACCAGCCGGTTCTCGTCGATTTCTGGGCGCCATGGTGCGGTCCTTGCAAGCAGTTGACCCCCGTGCTCGAGAAGGTCGTCAATGAAGCGCAGGGCCGTGTCAAGCTGGTCAAGATGAACATCGATGACCACCCTTCGATCGCCGGGCAGCTCGGTATCCAGTCGATTCCAGCCGTGATCGCCTTCGTTGGCGGTCGTCCGGCCGATGGCTTCATGGGTGCAGTGCCCGAGAGCCAGATCAACCAGTTCATCGATCGCATTGCCGGTCCGGCGGGCGCCGACCAGGCCGCCGAAATCGAAGGTGTCCTCAAGGAGGCCGACGAGCTGTTGGCATCCGGCGACATCAATGGTGCCGCACAGCTCTACGGCGCCGTCATGCAGGCCGATCCCGAAAATGCAAAGGCTTTGGCGGGAATGGCGGAGTGCATGATAGCCGCAAACCAGCATGAACGCGCGCGCGAGGCGCTGACGGAATTGCCGGAGGAAATGGCGAAAGATCCTGCGATCCAGGCTGTGTCGAAGAAGCTCGATCAGATCGAGGAAGCACGCAAGCTCGGCGATCCCGTGGCCCTGGAGCAGGATCTTGCGCGAAACCCTGACGATCACGAAGCTCGGCTGAAGCTTGCCAAGATCCGCAACGTCGAGGGGCGGCGCGAAGAATCAGCAGAGCATCTGCTTTACATCATGCGCAAGGACCGCGCTTTCGACGACGATGGCGCACGCCGGCAGCTACTGCAATTTTTCGATGTCTGGGGCTTCAAGGATCCCGCTACGGTTTCGGCGCGGCGCAAGCTTTCCGCCATGCTGTTTTCATAATTCGCGCTTCAAGTTTCGATCGGCCGCCCTTGCGTTTTTGGAGGGCGGCCCCACATTCCCGTTTGTGTGGGCGCATCGTGTCGCGTCTGCCGGCAATGCAGGACCAGTCTCTATGCAAGTGGGGAATGCACGATATTTGAAGCCCGGTGATCTTCCCGATACGATCGCTGTTTTTCCGCTTGGCGGCGCGCTGTTGCTGCCGACGGGCCAATTGCCCCTCAACATTTTCGAGCCGCGCTATCTTGCCATGTTCGATGCCGCCCTGTCGGGCAATCGGTTGATCGGCATGGTGCAACCGGCGCTGGGCGAGCAGGATGAGGCGCATTTGGCTCCGGTTGGCTGCCTTGGGCGCATCACCTCGTTTGCCGAAACGGGCGACGGTCGCTACATCGTCTCGCTCACGGGGATTTGCCGTTTCCGCCTGCTTGAGGAAAAGGAAACGCATCAACCCTTCCGAACCTTCCGCATCGCGCCCTTCATTGCCGACCTTTCGGCGCGCGACGAGGAGGATGCGGTCGATCGTGGGGCGCTTCTCGCAGCCTTCAAGGCCTATCTCGATGCCAACAAGCTCGAGGCTGATTGGGAAAGTGTCGAGCGCGCCAGCAATCTGACGCTGGTCAATTCGCTGGCGATGATGTCGCCTTTCGGACCGGCGGAGAAGCAAGCACTTCTGGAGGCCCCAGACCTCAAGACGCGGGCCGAAACATTGATCGCGATCACGGAGATCGTGCTGGCGCGTGTCTTCGGTGACTCGGACACTGTTCTGCAGTAAGCTCCGATCATGGACGAAAAGCTCAGTCGCGTTGATCCGAAACTATTGGAATTGCTGGTGTGTCCCCTGACCAAGGGGCGGCTCACCTACGACAGGGAACACAACGAACTCGTGTCGGAGAAGGCACGCCTCGCTTACCCGATCCGCGACGGTATTCCGATCATGCTGGTATCGGAAGCGCGCGGGCTCGATGACTGACGGTTCAGATCGCCTGTCCCGTCAATAGCCGGGGGTTGTCTTTGGCGGTCGTGCCGGCTGCCTGCCCGATGAAGAACGACTTGAGGCCGGGTAGCCGGTCAACAATGCCCAGACCGAAATCGCGAGCGATGCGTAGCGGCGCCATGTCGTTGGAGAAGAGCCGGTTCAGCACGTCCGTCGTGACGCCCATACGGAAAGTATCGAAGCGACGCCAAGCCTGATAGCGCTCGAGAATGTTGATCGAACCGATGTCCAGGCCGAGCCGGTCGGCGTCGACGATTGTTTCGGCAAGGGCGGCAACATCCTTGAAGCCGAGATTCAGGCCCTGGCCCGAAATGGGGTGGATACCGTGCGCAGCATCGCCCGCGAGCGCCACGCGCGGGGCCACGAAGGCACGCGCAAGCGTCAGTCCAAGCGGGAAGGCGCGTTTCTCGCCGACGACCCTCAAGGTACCGAGCTTGTGGCCGAAGCGACGTTCCAGCTCTTCCTCGAAGATCAGATCGTCGGATGTGACCAGGCGGTTTGCTTCCGGCGTCGGTTCCGTCCAGACAAGCGAGGAGCGGTTGCCTGTCAGCGGCAGGATCGCAAAAGGCCCGGAGGGAAGGAAGTGTTCTTCCGCGCAGCCATGGTGCGGGCGATCGTGCTCGACCGTCGTGACGATCCCCGACTGGCCGTAATCCCACGACACCGTCTTGATACCTGCCAGATCCCGCAGGTGGGAGCGTATACCGTCGCAGGCGACCACGAGGCGCGCTTCCAGCACGCTGCCATCCGAAGCGGTGACGCTCGCATGTGTATCTTCGATAGCAAGCCCGGTCGCGCTGAAGCCATGACGGATTTCGATGCCAAGCCGCTCGCAAGCACCGCGCAACGCCCGAACGAGCGCGACGTTCGGAATCATATGTGCGAAGGGTCGGCCATCCTCTACCTCGCCATCGAAAGTCAGGAACACCGGGCGTACCGGGTCGGACGTCTTCGAGTCGGTCACAATCATCTTGGTGATTGGTTGCGCCTCGGGCTCGATCTCGTCCCAGATGCCGAAGACTTCGAGCATCCTGCTTGCGGCGGCGATGATTGCCGATGCCCGCATGTCCTTCTGCCACACGCCCGCAGGGGCAGCCTCGAGGACGGCTACGTCGAGATGAGGCGCCGCCTGCTTGACTGCCACGGCAGCGGAAAGCCCGACATAACCCGCGCCTACAACCAGCATGTCCCGCATGGAGTTCCGTTCCGTTTCTTGTGAATATCGTATTGATCTATATAGATCATCGCTGTCGTACTTCCTACCGTCCGGAGCCATACAAAATGACGCGCCACACCGAAAAGCCGACCGCGATGGAGACGCTGCTCTCGACGCTGGATCTTGAGCCGATCGAGGTCGACATCTTTCGCGGGCGTAGCCCGCAAGTCGGCTGGCAGCGCGTCTTTGGTGGTCAGGTGATTGCGCAGGCCTTAATGGCGGCGCAGCGCACGGTGGAGCGCGAGCGCATCGTGCATTCGTTGCACGCCTATTTCATGCGCCCTGGCGACCCCTCCGTGCCGATCGTCTACCAGGTGGAGCGGATTCGTGACGGGTCGAGTTTCAATACGCGTCGCGCTGTTGCCATCCAGCACGGCGAGGCGATCTTCGCTCTGTCGGCCTCGTTCCAGATCGAGGAACCCGGCTTCGAGCATCAGATCACCATGCCTGACGTGCCCGCCCCCGAGAAGCTTCTCGATGAACAGCAGATCGCGGCTCAGTTTCTCGCCAACGCTCCAGCGCCGATTCGCAAATACTGGGAGCGTGAGCGGCCGATCGAGATCCGGCCGATCTCGCTCACGCACTATTTCTCCGACAAGAAGCTGGACCCGGTGCAGCATGTCTGGGTGCGGGCGACCGGGCCGGTTCCCGAGGATCGCTTCTACCAGGCGGCCATTCTTGCCTATCTCTCCGATATGACATTGCTCGATACGTCGCTTTATCCGCATGGAACATCGATTTTCGACCAGACGATTCAGGTTGCCAGCCTTGATCACTCGATGTGGTTTCACCGCCCGACGAGACTGGACGATTGGCTGCTTTATACGCAGGACAGCCCGTCGGCCTCCGGTGCGCGGGGGCTGACGCGAGGTAGTCTGTTTACGAGAGAGGGTGTCCTGATTGCGTCGGTCGCTCAGGAGGGGCTGATTCGTAAAAGGGCAAATGAATAAATAGTAGGCATATTTATTCATTTGGATAATTTTTGAGCGATTATTAGGCAATCATTTGCCTGTTTCTTGGTTCTCTTTTATATAATCTTTATTTTTCAATAGCTTAATTTCCACTTCGAATCTGGCACGTCCTTTGAATGTATATCCCCGGTCGCTGTTCGGGAACGTCAGCGGCAAGGAGAGTCGGCTCCGCGCCGAGGATAACGAAGGATGGGAAACCAGATGAAAATTGTGATGGCCATTATCAAGCCGTTCAAGCTGGATGAGGTGCGCGAAGCCCTCACGGCGATCGGCATTCAGGGCCTGACCGTGACCGAAGTGAAGGGCTACGGGCGCCAGAAGGGGCATACTGAGATTTATCGCGGCACCGAATATGCGGTCAGCTTCCTGCCGAAGCTCAAGATCGAGATCGCGGTTGCTTCCGAACTCGTCGACAAGGCCGTTGAGGCCATCGCGTCATCCGCCAAGACCGGCCAGATCGGCGACGGCAAGATCTTCGTCTACTCGATCGACCACGCCGTGCGTATCCGCACCGGCGAAACCGACACAGAAGCGCTGTAAGAGCGGCAGAGCAAGGGAGCCTCTTTCAATGTCAATTTCGAAGTTTTCTTCCAATTTTGCGCGGCTTGGCGCTGCGTCCGCTGCGCTCTTCGCGCCGGTCGCCGCTTTCGCGCAGGATGCAGCCGCCACGGCGGCACCTGCCGCAGCAGCTGCTCCTGCGATGACGGTCGACAAGGGCGATAACGCCTGGATGCTGATCTCTACGGTTCTCGTCCTCCTGATGACGATCCCCGGGCTGGCACTCTTCTATGGCGGTCTCGTTCGCGCCAAGAACATGCTTTCGGTTCTCATGCAGGTCTTCATGATCACGGCTGTAGCCATGATCATCTGGGTTACCTACGGCTATTCGCTGGCCTTCACGGACGGCGGTTCGCTCAACAGCTTCGTCGGTGGCTTCTCGAAGGCCTTCCTCGCCGGTGTCGATACGACCACCCTCTCCGAGAGCTTCACGAAGGGCGTAGCCATCCCGGAGCTGACTTACGTCTGCTTCCAGATGACCTTCGCCTGCATCACGCCTGCTCTGATCGTCGGCGCTTTCGCCGAGCGCATCAAGTTTTCGGCTGTCATGCTCTTCGTCGTCCTGTGGCTCACCTTCGTCTACTTCCCGCTCGCCCACATGGTTTGGTTCTGGGGCGGTCCGAGCTCCTACACGTCGCCTGCCGGCCTGATCTTCTCCTACGGCGCGCTTGATTTCGCCGGTGGTACGGTCGTCCACATCAATGCCGGTATTGCCGGTCTGATCGGCGCCATCATGCTTGGCAAGCGCACGGGTTATAAGAAGGAAATCATGGCCCCGCATTCGATGACGCTCACCATGGTCGGCGCATCGCTTCTGTGGGTTGGTTGGTTCGGCTTCAACGCCGGCTCGAACCTCGAAGCCAACTCCTATGCCTCGCTCGCGATGATCAACACCTTCGTGGCAACGGCTGCAGCGGCTGTGTCCTGGTGCCTCGTTGAAAACTTCGCACGCGGTAAGGCCTCGATGCTCGGTGCAGCTTCGGGTGCGGTTGCCGGTCTCGTTGCCATCACCCCGGCAGCAGGCTTCGCAGGCCCGATGGGTTCGATCGTTCTCGGCCTGATCGTTTCGCCGGTTTGCTACTTCTTCGTCGATGTCGTGAAGAACAAGTTCAACTATGACGACTCGCTCGACGTCTTCGGTGTCCATTGCATCGGTGGTATCCTCGGTGCAATCGGTACCGGCATCCTCGTGAATCCTGCACTTGGCGGCGCCGGCATCGTCGATTATTCGACGGCCGATTTCGCGGCGGGCTACCCGGGTACTGCCACGCAGGTTCTCGCTCAGCTGAAGGGCGTTCTGACGACGATCGTATGGTCGGGCGTCGGCTCTGCGATCCTCTACAAGATCGTCGATGTCGTCATCGGCCTACGCGTTACCGTCGAAGCCGAGCGCGAGGGTCTCGACCTGTCGACCCACGGCGAAGCTGCTTACCACTCGTAATCAAGGCATTGCGGCGCTTGCACAAAGCAGGCGCCGCTGAACAGCCCGTCGCGGCCTGTCCAACCGGATAGACCGCTCTTGGCCCGGACCTCCATAGGTTCGGGCTTTTTTATTTTCCGGTGCGAGATGTGGGGACGGCATGGTTAATACCGCTTTAACCGTCCTCTGATTAGGTGGGGCGAAGGTACTGGGTGCAGACGCCTGGCGATTCGCACGCTCTCACGCATTGGACGGGTACACATATGGCAAGAAGCACATCGCCAGCAATGGATGGCCGGCCGGACCGTTTTTCCCTTTCGGGCTTCATGTTCCGGCAGGCGCAGACCCTCTTGGGGTTTGCAATCTTCCTGCTGCTCGCGTTGGCGGTCGCAGCGCTTGCGACGTGGAACGTCACTGATCCAAGCTATTCCTATGCGACCGGCAACGAGCCAACCAACATATTGGGCTACGGTGGGGCGGCCTTTGCCGATCTCGCCATGCAGTTCTTCGGGCTGGCGAGTGTTGTCGCACTGCTGCCGGTTGTGGCCTGGGCGCTTGCATTGATCTCGGGCCGCCGCTTCAGCCGCATCCCGGCGCGAGCCGCCGCCTGGGGACTGGGCTCGGTGCTCTCCTCGGCCGTCATCGGTTGTTTTCCGCCGCCGCTGACCTGGCCGATCCCCAACGGCATCGGCGGCGTCATCGGCGATATGATCCTGCGGTTTCCGGCGCTGTTTGTCGGCGCCTATCCGACCGGCGCCTTCGCGACGGCGGTCGGCTGCGTGGTTGCTGTCCCGACCGTGTGGATGATGCTGTTTGCCGCCGGCATCGTCGGCCGTAGCGACGAGGAAGAAGCCGAGGCAGAGGAGGAGGCGTATGCAAACACGCGTTCGAAACTGCGCTCGGTGGGTGACGAAGACGAGGATGAGGATGAAGGCGGCTGGCTTGCTTTCGGTGCGCTGACGCACGCCTGGTACATGAGCCAGGCCCGGCTTCGACGACTGCTCGGGATGGGGCCGCGAAAGCGGCGCCAGGAAGATTTCGAGTCACCATACGATTTCAATGATGACGAGTTCGGCAAGCTGAACGAACCGGTGCGCGCAAAGGCGCCCGCCACGCGCGGCGAACGCATGGACCCATCGATGGAGCCGCGCGCTGCCTCGCAGCGTCGCGTCGTTTCTACGCCGTCCATTTCGCTCAACGATGACGACGACGATGACGATGCGCCGTTCGACGACATGCCGCCGCGTCCGGCCGATATCCTGCCTGACGACGACGACTGGATGATGCGTGCTCCCACCAAGTCCAGCGGCGGGCGTTCGGAACCGCGCGTCGTCCAAGCTGCAGCGCGGCCGAAACCTGGCGCTCGCATGGAGCGCGAGCAGCAGGGATCCTTCATTCGTCCCGAAGGTTTCCAGCTTCCCTCTATGCATTTGCTGGCCGAACCGAAGAACGTGGTGCGCGATTCGACGCTGTCTGCCGACGCGCTGGAGCAGAATGCGCGCATGCTCGAAGGCGTGCTGGAAGATTTCGGCGTCAAGGGCGAGATCATCCATGTGCGTCCGGGTCCGGTCGTCACCCTGTACGAACTCGAGCCGGCTCCGGGCATCAAATCGTCACGCGTCATCGGTCTTGCCGACGACATCGCTCGCTCGATGAGTGCTATCGCTGCCCGCGTCGCTGTCGTGCCGGGCCGTAACGCGATCGGCATCGAACTGCCGAATTCGACGCGCGAAACAGTCTACCTGCGCGAACTGATCGCCTCGCGGGACTTCGAAGGGTCGAAGGCGAAACTCGCCATGGCACTCGGTAAGACCATTGGTGGCGAGGCTGTTATCGCGGATCTGGCGAAGATGCCACACCTGCTGGTGGCTGGTACGACCGGCTCCGGTAAGTCGGTTGCTATCAACACCATGATCCTGTCTCTGCTCTACCGCATGACGCCGGAGCAATGCCGCCTGATCATGATCGATCCGAAGATGCTCGAATTGTCTGTCTATGACGGCATTCCGCACCTTCTCTCGCCTGTTGTTACTGATCCGAAGAAGGCTGTTGTTGCGCTCAAGTGGACCGTCCGCGAGATGGAAGAGCGCTACAAGAAGATGTCGAAGATCGGCGTCCGCAATATCGACGGCTTCAACAGCCGTGTCGAGCAGGCCCTTGCCAAGGGCGAGGTCATTTCCCGAACCGTGCAGACGGGCTTCGATCGCCATACAGGCGAGGCGATGTACGAAACGGAAGAATTCGACTTGCAGCCCATGCCTTATATCGTCGTCATCATCGACGAGATGGCCGACCTGATGATGGTCGCCGGCAAGGACATCGAAGGCGCCGTGCAGCGCCTGGCGCAGATGGCACGTGCCGCCGGCATTCACGTCATCATGGCGACGCAGCGTCCCTCCGTCGACGTCATTACCGGCACCATCAAGGCAAACTTCCCGACCCGCATTTCCTTCCAGGTGACCTCGAAGATCGACAGCCGCACGATCCTTGGCGAGCAGGGCGCGGAACAGCTGCTTGGTATGGGCGATATGCTCTACATGGCAGGCGGCGGACGCATCCAGCGCGTTCATGGCCCGTTCGTTGCAGATATGGAGGTGGAAGAGATCGTTTCCTATCTTAAGACGCAAGGCGCACCGCAATATCTCGATGCGATCACCGCAGATGACGACGAAGATGGCGACTATGGCGGTGGTCCGGCGGGGACGTCCAATCTCTCGGATTCCGACGATCCGTACGATCAGGCGGTTGCCATCGTTCTGCGTGACGGAAAGGCATCTACGTCGTATATTCAGCGCAGACTGGGCATTGGGTATAACCGCGCCGCATCACTGATCGAGCGGATGGAGCAGGAAGGCATCATCGGTCCCGCCAACCACGCTGGAAAACGCGAGATCCTTGTTCCGACCGAAGGCGATATCCTCGACCGTTGAAGTCGCATCAATAGATGACGCGGTCTTCACGGAAACCTGATGGTCTCGAAATCGTTAGTTTATGCAGGTCTGCGAACTACGCCTTGAAGGCGCCGCGTTTCAGCAGCATTCAGTTGCATAAAGGAGACATAGATGAACAACTCCGATTCATTCCTGGATCGCATCTTAATGACCCGGCGCCATATGATGGGCACGTTGGCGTTCGCAGCGGCATCTGCGATCCCGATGGTTGCCTATGCCCAAGCGGCATCCGCTGCATCCAGCAGCGCGACGGCACAGGCAATTGCAGACCATTTCTCGAGCGTCGCGACCATGCAGGGCGAATTTGTTCAGTTCGGCCCGCGCGGCGAGCAGACGGGCGGGAAGTTCTACATCCAGCGTCCCGGCAAGCTGCGCTTCAACTATGACAATCCCTCGCCGATCCGTGTCATCGCGGATGGGAAGAACGTCGCTATCGGAAACATGAAGCTCAAGACGTGGGACCTCTACCCACTGTCGAAGACACCGCTCAGCCTGCTGCTGGCGCGGCGGATCGATCTGTCGTCCGGTTCGGTAAGAAGCGTGAAGCAGGAGTCCGACCTGACGACCATCGCGCTCGGCAACAACACGGTTTTCGGCAACTCGACGATTACGATGATGTTCGACCCGAAGACCTACGATCTCCGCCAGTGGACGATCACGGACAACCAGGGCAAGGACACGTCGGTGATGGTCTTCAACGTCAAGACAGGCATGCAGTTCGACGACAAGGTCTTCAGGGTGCCGTACGAGGTAATCCCGGGAACGGCCGCCTACCGCGACTGATTTCTATTGCTTTGCAAGAAGAACGCCCTGCGATTGCGCGGGGCGTTTTTCTTTGCATGCATCCGTTCCATCGGCGCAGCCTTTACTCTAAAGCCAGTTCGTTGGGCTTTGAAAGGCAATCGAATGGGCTTCTCGGTTACTACTTGGAATATCAATTCTCTCAGACTTCGCATGCCGATCGTCGAGCAATTCGTCCTCAAGCATAAGCCAGACATCCTTTGCCTTCAGGAAACCAAGGTTCCGAACGACCTGTTTCCCGCACTGCCGCTGCGCTCAATGGGCTACGAACACATCATCATCCATGGCCAGAAGGGCTATCACGGCGTCGCTATCGCATCGCGTTTTCCGCTGGTCGAAGACCACCGGCAGGACTATTGCAAGGTCGGCGATGCGCGGCACATCTCTGCGGTCTTCGAGCGCGGTGGCCGGCGCATTCGCCTGCATAATTTCTATGTTCCGGCTGGTGGCGACGAACCGGATCGGACGATCAATCCGAAGTTCGGTCATAAGCTCGACTTCATCGAGGAAATGAAGCAGCTCAAGGCAAACGGCGAGGCGAACACCTCGGCAATCCTGGTTGGCGATCTGAATATCGCTCCGCTCGAGCATGACGTCTGGTCACACAAGCAGCTACTCAAGATCGTCAGCCACACGCCGGTAGAGACCGAGGGCCTGCTGGAGGTGATGCAGCGCGGCGCCTGGCTAGACCTGATGCGGCAGCACGTTCCGGAAAATGAGAAGCTCTATACATGGTGGAGCTATCGCGCCAAGGACTGGGAAGCTGCCGACCGCGGCCGCCGCCTCGACCATATCTGGTCCTCCAAGGACCTTGGCCCCCACCTGCAGCGCATCGACATTCTGAAGGAAGCGCGCGGTTGGGAACGGCCGTCCGACCATGTGCCGGTCACGGCGCATTTCAACCTCTGAGCCGTCAGGCGAAGCGGTGAAGCTGGGCCGCGGCTTTGGCCGCGAGCTCGGCGATGTTGTCGCGAATTCGGCTCTCGATCAGCCGGGCGGCATCCGGATACTCCTCGATCAACCGATGAAAGAGCGAACGGGTGATGCGGATGATGCTCGTGTCTTCCGTCGCAATGGCCGTAAACTTGCGCTCGACCAAAGTGATCAGCGCAAGCTCGGACAGGAGCGTGCCGGCTCCGACAGTGCTTTGGATTTCGGGCTGGCCATCGCGGCCAGTCCGGCTCAGCTCGACGCCGCCATTGAGGATGACATAGGCGCTTTCTGCCGGTGATCCTTCCCGGAAAAGCATTTGACCGGTCGAAATGACGCGTCGGTCTGCACCAAAGGCAATCAGCCGCAACTGGTCCTCGGACATGCCGTGGAACAGAGGCAGCTGCGAAAGCAGCCTGATGTCATCGTTCAGCGCCATGTTACGGTATGATCTTGTAGCCGCCGTTTTCCGTTACCAGAATCTCGGCGTTGGAGGGATCTCGCTCGATCTTCTGGCGCAAGCGATAAACATGGGTCTCGAGCGTGTGGGTGGTCACGCCGGAATTGTAACCCCATACTTCTTCCAGCAGCACGTCGCGGGTGACGACCTTCTGTTCCGCACGGTAGAGGTAGCGGATGATCGCCGCTTCCTTCTCGGTCAGGCGGATCTTCTGGCCACTGTCCATCGTCAGCAGCTTCTGGCTCGGCTTGAAGACGTAGGGGCCAACGTTGAACGTGGCGTCCTCGCTCTGCTCGTGCTGGCGCAGCTGCACGCGGATGCGCGCAAGCAGGACGGCAAAGCGGAAGGGCTTGGTCACGTAGTCGTTGGCGCCGGCTTCCAGGCCAAGTATTGTGTCCGAGTCCGTATCATGGCCGGTCAGCATGATGATCGGAGCCTTCAATCCGCCCTTGCGCAACAGCTTTACGGCCTCGCGCCCATCCATGTCGGGCAGTCCGACGTCCATGATGAGCAGATCGATCGGCGTCGACCGCGCGCGCTCGACGCCCTTGGCCGCTGTCGATTCCTGGAGGACCGTGAACTCGTCATAGAGAGAAAGCTGCTCCGTGAGCGTTTCGCGGAGGTCGTCATCATCATCCACCAAGAGAATGGTGCGTGCGGTCATGCGGCTCTATCCCTCGCCTTCGGTCCCGTCAGTCCTACGCCAATTTTCCATCATTGGCAAAGATCGGGTGACCGAGCTGTTGTCGTATACGATGCTATGTGATTTCAATCCTGATCCTAGCAATGGCCAACACATGTGAGAAAAATGGAGAAAACAAGGCGCTCGCGACCGATAAAGTCGATGACCCTCCTCGTTCGTCCTGCGCCGGGCAAAAAAAGCCGTGCTCTGGTCCAGCTCGGCACGATTACCGTGCCGGCCGCAATCGGCCGCTCGGGGCGAACAGCCCTCAAGCGCGAAGGGGACGGTGCTACTCCTATTGCTTCGATGAAGCTTCTCTCCGGCTTTCGCCGTGGCGAGCGGCCCGCGCGCCTCGAGACGCCGCTCGCGATTCGCCGCATCAGGGAGGATATGCTCTGGTGTGACCAGCCCGAAGATCCGAACTATAACAGGCTCGTCAAAGCGCCATTCCGGCCAAGCCACGAGGAAATGAAGCGCAAGGACAGGCTATACGATGTCTGCCTCGTTATGGACTGGAATATCACGTCGCGAGCGCGCAACCGAGGCTCGGCAATCTTCTTTCATCTGATCAAACCCGGCTACGAGCCGACAGCGGGATGTGTGGCCGTTCATCCGCGCGATATGCGGCGTCTTCTTCCGTTTATGCGCAGGGGCACCGTCGTGCGCGTTCTTTGATACCGGGGGTGATAAATCTGCTGCGGCGACCTATATGCTTTTTCGACCGGCGCACGGGCTGAAATGCGCGCAGGGAAATCCGCATGACTGCGGGTTCAATCACGCCCCGTCCAATTCTTCAAACTTCCGGAGACATATTGTGGCACAGCAACCCATCATCACTTTCCATGACGGACATTCCATTCCCCAGGTGGGCCTTGGCGTATGGCAGACGCCCCAGGAGATCGCAGCACCGACGGTGCGTACGGCCATTGCCGCCGGCTATCGTCACATCGATACGGCATCCGGCTACGACAACGAGGAAGGTGTCGGCGAGGGCATTCGCTCGTCCGGTCTCGATCGCAAGGACATTTTCGTTACCACAAAACTGCGCAATACCGATCAGGGCTACGACGCGACCATGCGCGCGTTCGAGGGCAGCCTGAAGAAGCTCGGTACGGAATATGTCGACCTCTACCTCATCCACTGGCCGTCGCCGCACCGCGGCCTGTATCGCGAGACCTGGAAGGCCTTCGTGAAGATCAGGGAAGAAGGGCGCGCGCGGTCGATCGGAGTTTCCAACTTCTATCCCGACCACCTCGAACAGATCGTCGGCGATACTGGTGTCGTCCCTGTCATCAACCAGATCGAGTTGCATCCCGATTTCCAGCAGCGGGCGGCGCAGGAAGCGCACAAGAAGCTGAACATTGCCACCGAATCCTGGAGTCCGCTTGGCCAGGGCAAGTTGATCGCCGATGCGACGATTGGCGAGATCGCCAGGAAGCACGGAAAGACACCCGCCCAGGTCATCATCCGGTGGCATATAGACAGCGGCCTTGTCGTCATTCCGAAGTCGGTGACGCCTTCGCGCATCGAGGAGAATTTCAAGGTCTTTGACTTCAAGCTGGATGCGGCGGACATGGCCGCGATTGCCAAGCTCGACGACAAGAACGCCCGTATGGGGCCGGATCCCTACACGGCCAATTTCTAACCTGACTCCGTCTCCCTTCTCTCAAGGCGAGGGGAGGGAGACACTCCCCTCACACGAGTGAGCGCGGCGTCACGAACCGTTCCAGCACGCCGCTCTTTGGTTTCAGCTGTTTCCATCGATCGACATCGAACTCGATCACCGCAAGGGCAGCAGTCGGGAACTTTTCTTTGATATCGATACATGCCTCCGGATCGCCTGCGCCGATGAGGCCGTCCGCAAGATCCTGAAAACCGGGATTGTGCCCGATCAGCAAGAGCGTTCCGATCGATGGATCGATTGTCTGTATGACGGCAGCGATTTTTGCCGCAGAGGCTTCGTACAGCTCGTCGGTATCTTTCTTTGCAATCGAGGGCGGGAGCTTTTTGGCGACAAGTTCCCAAGTTTGCTGCGTTCGGCGAGCTGACGATACCAGCACAAGGTCAGGGATGAGTTTTTCACGCGCCAGGTAGCGGCCCATCAGCGGTGCCGCCTTCTCTCCCCGGCTTGCCAGCGGGCGGTCGTGGTCGTCCACGTTCTCTGGCCATGCGGATTTAGCATGACGGAGAAGAAGCAAGCGTCTTTTCTGGGGCAGTTTTGTTGCGGCGTTCATGTTGCTCACCGGAATGGAGCGAAGTTTCGAACGCGGCTATTGTCTCACCGAATGCGTCCGGTGTCTGCTGGGATCGCCTCCCTCTCGCAGTAGAGAGGGAGGCTTCCTTTTCTTAGTTCCAGTCGCGAATATCGACGAAGTGACCGGCAATCGCGGCTGCGGCTGCCATGGCAGGGGAAACCAGGTGTGTGCGGCCCTTGAAGCCTTGGCGGCCCTCGAAGTTGCGGTTCGAGGTCGAGGCGCAGCGTTCGCCGGGCTTCAGGCGGTCGTCGTTCATGGCGAGGCACATGGAGCAGCCCGGCTCGCGCCAGTCAAAGCCGGCGGCCTTGAAGATCTTGTCGAGACCTTCCAGCTCCGCCTGTTCCTTCACGAGGCCGGAGCCTGGAACGATCATGGCGTTGACAGTTGACGCAACAGTCTTGCCTTCGACAACCTTGGCAACGGCGCGCAGGTCTTCGATGCGGCCGTTGGTGCAGGAGCCGATGAAGACCCGGTCGATGTTGATCTCGGTGATCGGCGTGCCGGGCTTCAGGCCCATATAGTCAAGCGCGCGCCACTTGGAGGCGCGCTTCGTCTCTTCCGGGATTTCGTCCGGGTTCGGAACGACACCCTGAACGGAAATGACGTCCTCCGGCGAGGAGCCCCAGGACACGATCGGCGGTAGTTCGGCGGCGTTGAGCTTCACAACACGGTCGAAATGCGCGCCCTCGTCCGACTTGAGGGTCTTCCAGTAGGCAATTGCCTGCTCTAGAGCCTCGCCCTTCGGCGCACGCGGCTTGCCCTTGATGTACTCGAAGGTGGTTTCGTCGGGTGCGATCAGGCCGGCGCGGGCGCCGCCTTCGATCGACATGTTGCAAATCGTCATGCGGCCTTCCATCGACAGCGCGCGAATGGCTTCGCCGGCATACTCGATGACGTAGCCGGTGCCGCCGGCCGTGCCGATTTCGCCGATGATGGCGAGAACGATATCCTTGGCAGTGACGCCAGCCGGCAGCTGGCCGTCGACCTGCACCAGCATGTTCTTCGCCTTCTTCTGGATCAGCGTCTGGGTGGCGAGCACGTGCTCGACCTCAGAGGTGCCGATGCCGTGCGCCAGCGAGCCGAAGGCGCCGTGCGTCGAGGTGTGACTGTCGCCGCAGACGATCGTCATGCCAGGCAAGGTGAAGCCCTGCTCCGGTCCGATGATGTGGACGATGCCCTGACGCTTGTCGTTTTCCGAGTAGTACTCGACATTGAACTCGGCGGCATTGATGGCGAGCTGCTCGACCTGGATGCGGCTTTCTTCGTTCTTGATGCCGAGATGGCGATCCGGCGAGGTCGGGACGTTGTGGTCGACGACAGCCAGTGTCTTCTCCGGTGCACGAACCTTGCGGCCGCTCATGCGCAGGCCTTCGAAGGCTTGCGGGGAGGTGACTTCGTGGACCAGGTGGCGGTCGATGTAGAGAAGACAGGTGCCGTCGTCCTGTTGATCGACCAGGTGGTCGTCCCAGATCTTGTCGTAGAGGGTACGCGGTGCGCTCATGGCGGTAAGTCCGTTCTTGGATGCGTATGGAAAAATGGAGCTGGTGGCGGAGAGGTCCGCCGGCCGTCATTCGATCAACGAAGTCGGCTGTTGAGCGCACCGGAAACGGTCGCAAAGAAGCGTGCCGGCAGGCGGTAGTGATCCTGCAGCACGAAAATATGCGCCCCAATGCAACTGAACTTGGATTCCATGCGCTGTCACATACCAATTTTTCGCGACGGCGGCAATTCGAATCATTCGGACGCTAACGTCGGTCTTTCCCACGCATCCGCTTCTCAACCTGCCTCAACGCAAGCGACAAACCGATTGTCAGGATGAGGTAGATATAGGTGACGATCGAGTAGGTTTCAAAGAAACGAAACGAGCCGGAAGCGTAGATCTTGCCCATCTGCGTAATGTCGGAGACGCCGAGCACCGAGACCAGCGAGCTGTCCTTCACCATCGCCACGAAATCATTCGACAGCGGAGGAAAGATCACCTTGATCGCCTGCGGGAAGACCACGAATCGAAAGCGGTGATATCGCGACAGACCAAGCGCCTTGGCCGCCTCTATCTGCCCCTGATCGACGGACTGGATCCCGGCGCGGAACACTTCGGCGATGAACGAGGAATAGCCTATCATCAAGGCGATGATTGCCCGCCACATCAGCGAGAAGTCGCGGACCATCACTGGTTCGCTCAATCCTGCCTGGACCAGCGGGCTGGTCAGGAAATTATAAGCCGCGACGATCCCGGGGGCGCCGACGAAGGCCACGTAGAACAGCAGCACAAGCATCGGCACGCCACGGATGACTTCTATATAGAAGCGCGAGATCTGGCGTAGTGCGACGCTGTCGGAGAGCCCGAGCAGCGCGATCCCGAGGCCGAGGATGGTTGCCAGCGTAAACCCCACCAGCGTCACGAAGATGGTAACACCGACGCCGTTGAAGACGGTGCGGAAGACCTGTGCATAGATGTCGTTGGTGACGATGACGACGGCAAGGACGATGCCGATCACGACAAGGGCGACCAGCCACCAGGGGTAGTCGCCCTTCACATGCCCGTCAGGCGCTGGCTGCGGAGCCATCACGCGTTAACCGAAGGGAGAGTCATTCGCCCATCTTGTAGTCGAGGAACCACTTCTTGTTCAGCGCGTCAAACGTGCCGTCTGCCTTCAGGCTCGCAATCGCGGCGTTCACCGGAGCGACAAGGTCCGAGCCCTTCGGGAAGATGAAGCCGAAATCTTCCGTACCGAGTGGGCCGCCGATGACCTTCAGGCCGCCGTTCGAGGCATCGACATAGCCCTTGGCTGCGACGCTGTCGGTCAAAACCACGTCGACGTCACCGGCCTTCAGTGCCTGCACAGTGGCGCCGAAGGTTTCGAAGAGCTTCACGCGCGGGTTCTGCTCGTTGCCGTCGAGAATCTCATAGACAGCCGTGTAGAAAGGCGACGTGCCCGGCTGCGCGCCGACGAGGCCTTCATTGAAGGCACCGAAGGTCTTGGCATCAGTGAAGCGGCTTTCGTCGCCACGCACCAGCATGAACTGCTGCGAGCGCATGTAGGGATCGGAGAAATCCACCTTGGCCTTGCGGTCATCCTTGATGGTGATGCCGGTCATGCCGATGTTGTACTGGTTGTCGGAGACGGCCTGGATCATCGCGTCCCAGCTGGTGTTCTGATACTCGACCTTGAAGTTCAGCCGCTTCGCGATCTCGTTCATCGCATCATATTCCCAGCCGATCGCCTTGCCCGACTTCGGATCGACGAACTGCAGCGGCGGATAGGCGTTCTCGGTAACGACAACGACTGCCTTGCCCTTAAGGTCCGGAAGGTCGGTGGCGAGGGCGGCGAGCGGCGACAGAATGAGAGCAGTCAGTCCTGCAAGGACGGTGCGGCGGAACGGCATGAAATATCTCCCCAAAATATAGCTCGCGAAACCTGTCATAGTTGCGAAGCGACTGGCAAGAGCATTGCCTCATACCATGGCTCAAAAACAGAAAAGGCGGTCCAAAGACCGCCTTTCATGCAAAGATTTTTGCGCTTTCGCAGAACTTATTCTGCTGCCGGCTCGGCCGCTGCTGCAGCTTCTGCTGCTGCCTTGGCTTCTGCGGCTTCCTGTGCTGCCTTCTCGGCTGCGAGCGCCTGAGCTGCTGCAACCTTTTCAGCTTCCAGGCGTGCCTTTTCCTCGGCAACAGCCTGACGCTCGGCGTCGTTGAGCTTGCGGGCGCGGGTGCCGGTGTTCTCGACGATACGAGCCGACTTGCCGCGACGGTCGCGCAGGTAGTAGAGCTTCGCGCGACGGACCTTGCCGCGGCGAACGACTTCTACGCTCTCGATAGCCGGGGAGTAGACCGGGAATACGCGCTCGACGCCTTCGCCGTAGGAGATCTTGCGAACCGTGAAGTTCTCCTGCAGGCCTCCGCCGGAGCGAGCGATGCAAACGCCTTCGTAGGCCTGTACGCGGGTACGGTTGCCTTCCTTGACGCGGACGTTAACGCGAACGGTGTCGCCCGGGGAGAATTCCGGAAGCGTGCGCTGGGCTTCGATCTTGGCGACCTGTTCGGCCTCAAGCTGCTGAATGATGTTCATCGTCTTAACCTTTGGTTCTTCTGAAACAGCCAGAGCGCTCAACGTCTATCCTTTGGATCTAGCCTCCGGATGTACCCTTGCGGGCGGGAGCGGATTCGCCATTCTTTGTTGCTGGCAGACGGGGCAAGCCCCATTTCCGCGTGCGCTCCTACACGAAAGGAGCCTGCTTGTCATCCCCGAATGACAAATTTGTCAAAGCGAATCCGACGAATCTCCCGGTAGCGAGCGCTATTGCTTGTCCGCGGGGCGCGTGAGCAGATCTGGCCGCCGCTCCTGCGTCAGCTTCACGGCCTGTTCACGCCGCCACTTGTCGATGGCACCGTGATTGCCCGAGGTAAGGATCGCGGGAATTTCGCGGCCTTCCCATTCCTGCGGCCGGGTGTAATGCGGATGTTCCAGCAGGCCGCCTTCGAAGCTCTCATGCAGACCGGAAAGATCGTTGCCCATGACGCCGGGCAGAATGCGGACGATCGCATCCAGTACGGTCAATGCCGCCGGCTCACCGCCAGAGAGCACATAGTCTCCGATAGAGACTTCTTCCAACTCACGCGCATCGATGACACGCTGATCGACGCCCTCGAAACGGCCGCAGATGATGATGACGCCATCGCCAGATGCGAGCTCGCGCACGCGCTCCTGCGTCAGCGGCTTGCCGCGCGGGCTCATCAGCAGGCGTGGACGGCCGTCGTTCTCGGAGGCGCTGTCGATGGCGCGGGCGAGAACGTCGGGCTTGAGCACCATGCCGGCACCGCCGCCAGCGGGCGTATCATCGACGGTCCGGCGCTTGTCGGTGGCGAAATCGCGAATCTGCACTGGATCGAGCGACCATTGGCCACGTTCCATCGCTTTCCCAGCCAGGGAGTAGCCGAGATGGCCCGGAAACATTTCCGGGTAGAGGGTCAGCACGGTCGCGCGAAACGCCATGGACAGCCTCACTTCTTCTTTTTCGGCGCGTCAGATGTGAATTTCGGACCCTCATCCTGACTGTCGACCAGGCCAGCGGCCAGTGGGTCGATGGTGATCTTGCCGCCTTCGAGGTCGATATCGAGTACCGAGGTTTCCGAAAAGGGTATCAATACGGGGCGCTTGCCCGGACCCTTGAGTTCCAGGAGATCGCCGGCACCGAAGTCGAAGACGCCGGTCACTGTACCGTAGCTGACGCCCTGGTCGTCTAGTGCTTCCAGGCCCTCGAGATCGGCGTAGAAGAACTCGTCTTCCTCCAGCTCGTCATCCGGAAGGTTATCGCGCTCGATGTAGAGCTCCAATCCGTTCAGCGCCTCGGCGGCGGTGCGGTCGTTGATACCGCGGAAGCGGACGACGACGACGTTCTTCATTTCCCGGATATCGAGAACCTCGAAGGTACGGCCGTCCATGCTGTGCAGGTTGCCGTAGTCGCCGAGCGCCGTCGGATCGGCGGTGTAGGCCTTGGCGCGCACTTCGCCGCGCAAGCCTTGGGCGCCACCGATCGTTGCCATCAGAACGGGATTTTCAAGCTTTGCCATGACGTCCTTCACATGAAGCCGCAAATCTGGGCTTCTCTTAAACGAAGTGCGGTGGAATGGAAACGAAAACGGGCGGCATGTCGCCATGCCGCCCGTTCGACAAGGGAAAGTTCCCGATTATTCTGCGGAAGCAGCGGCTTCGGCAGCGTCAGCAGCCTTCTGAGCCTTTTCAGCAGCGCGCTCCTGAGCCTTCTTGCCCGGCTTTGCCTTTTCCGGGTTGCTCTTGGCGTCGCGCTTTGCAAGGCCAGCTTCGTTCAGGAAGCGCAGAACGCGGTCGGTCGGCTGTGCGCCCTGATCGAGCCAATGCTTGATACGGTCGTTGTTCAGCGTGACGCGAGCGCTGTTGTCCTTGGCCAGCATCGGGTTCCAGGAACCGAGGTTCTCGAGGAAGCGGCCGTCGCGCGGCGAACGGGCGTCAGCGAGAACGATGTGGTAGTACGGGCGCTTCTTGGAACCACCGCGTGCGAGACGAATTTTCAGTGCCATTTTCTTTACTCCTTGGACTTTTCTGGACCGCCTGATCCGGCGGTATGGTTCATTTTGCTGCGGCGCCGTTTTCGGCGTGGTCTGCAGCGATCTGCTCATGATGCCGGATGACTTCCTTGATGATGAAGTTCAGGAACTTCTCGGCGAAATCCGGATCCAGATTGGCATCCTTCGCCAGATGGCGGAGGCGTTCGATCTGGTATTCTTCGCGCGCCGGATCGGCCGGCGGCAACTTGTACTTGGCCTTGAGAACGCCGACCTCTTTGGTGCAGCGGAAACGCTCGGCCAGGATATGGACCAGCGCCGCGTCGATGTTGTCGATCGACTGGCGATAGTTCGAAAGCTGGGCTTTGATTTCAGGATCAATCATCTTCTACGCGACCCCTTCACTTCTTCTTGGGCAGGCCGGGAAGGCCGGGGAAACCACCACCAAGGCCCGACAGCTTGGCGCCGCCCAGACCCGGCAAACCGCCGCCGCCGAGACCGGGCAGCCCAACGCCCGGCTTTCCAAGACCGGCAGCTTCAGCCTGCTTCTGGAGCGCTTCGAGCTGCTTCGGGTCGATGTTGGATAGATCAGGCATACCCCCACCGAGGCCACCGAGGCCCATCTTGCCGGCAAGGCCGCCCATCATCTGCTTCATCAGGCCGCCCTTGCCCTTGCCACCCATCATCTTCATCATGTCCGCCATCTGGCGGTGCATCTTCAGGAGCTTGTTGATGTCGGAGGCATCGGTGCCGGAACCGGCGGCGATGCGCTTCTTGCGCGAATGCTTGAGGATATCAGGGTTGGCGCGCTCGGCCTTGGTCATCGAAGAGATGATGGCCAGCTGTCGGCCGAACAGGCTGTCGTTCAGACCGGCCGAAGCCATCTTGTCCTTCATGCCTGCCATGCCTGGCATCATCGACATGATGCCGCCCATGCCGCCCATCTTCTGCATCTGGCGCAGCTGGTCGGCGAGGTCGTTGAGGTCGAACTTGCCCTTGGCCATCTTGGCGGCCATGGCGGCCGCCTTCTCGGCGTCGATGTTTTCAGCGGCGCGCTCGACGAGCGAAACGATGTCGCCCATGCCGAGGATGCGGTCGGCGATACGGCGCGGGTGGAACTCTTCGAGCTCGCCCATGCGCTCGCCGACACCGATGAGCTTGATCGGCTTGCCGGTGACGGCGCGCATCGAGAGTGCCGCACCGCCACGGCCGTCGCCGTCCATGCGGGTCAAGACGAGGCCGGTGATGCCGACGCGTTCGTCGAAGTTGCGGGCGAGATTGACGGCGTCCTGACCGGTCAGCGAATCCGCGACCAGCAGGATTTCATGCGGGTTCGACTTCTTCTTGATGTCGGCCATCTCGACCATCAAGGGCTCGTCGATATGCGTACGGCCGGCGGTGTCGAGGATGACGACGTCATGGCCTCCGAGCTTGGCTGCCTGCACGGCGCGTGCGGCAATATCGGTCGGCGACTGGCCGGCGATGACGGGCAGCGTATCGACATTGGTCTGCACGCCGAGCTGGCGCAGCTGCTCCTGGGCGGCCGGGCGTCGCGTATCGAGCGACGCCATCAGCACCTTCTTCTTCTCGCGGTCGGTAAGCCGCTTGGCGATCTTCGCAGTCGTGGTCGTCTTACCGGAACCCTGTAGACCGACCATCATGATGACGACCGGGGCGGCCGCATGCAGGTCGACGCCCACACCTTCGCCACCGAGCATCTCGATCAACTCGTCATGGACGATCTTTACGACCATCTGGCCCGGTTTGATCGACTTCAGGATCTCGGCGCCGACGGCCTTCTCGCGGACGCGGTCGGTGAACGAGCGCACGACATCGAGCGCGACGTCTGCTTCCAGCAGCGCACGGCGAACCTCGCGCAGCGCCGCGGAAACATCACTTTCCGAAAGCGCGCCACGGCCTGTCAGTCCATTCAGAATGGATCCAAGACGGTCCTGGAGGTTCTCAAACATCGGCTCTTCCTTGTGATTTCCTGAAGACGGAAACCTTGTGCTTTTCCTTGACGAAAACAAGACGCATAGCCAAAAAGCACCCGAGGGCGCATCGCGCTGTCGGGTGTGGACCTCCGGGATCGGTTTATACCTTTGCGGGCCCCGGTCGGTGGCTCGAGTCTTGAAGCTCGTCGCAGATTGAGCGGCGGTAAACAGGAAAAAGCGCCGCGAGTCAAGGCAAAGCCGAGAAAAGACGGTGTTTCGATCTTTCAAAACCGCGCGCCCGATCCCAGATCAGCCTTCCACACAACGGAAACGCTCTTGCATGTCCACTGCCAAGCGACGCAATCCCTATTATCAGGGTCCTGTCTCCGATCACTTCGACGGCACGCATTTCTTCAATCCTGATGGTATCGAGCCGCTCGGTTTCAGAGATCTGATGCGATGGCAGTTCGGCGGTGGTCGCGATCGCTGGCCGAAGTCGGTTCCAAGCCCATTCCAGCCAGCCAAGCCGGATTTGCGTGTCGACGGCGAAGATATCAAGGTAACGATGGTCGGTCATGCGACCCTGCTAATTCAGGTCGCCGGGTTGAACATCCTGACGGATCCCGTCTGGTCGGATCGCGCAAGTCCCTTCGCCTTTGCCGGCCCCAGACGCGTCGTTGCGCCTGGCATCGCGTTCGAGGATCTGCCGCCGATCGATCTCGTCCTCGTTTCGCATAACCACTACGATCACCTTGACGTTGCGACGCTTCGCCGTCTGCAGGCGAAACACCGGCCGCATGTCGTTACACCGCTTGGTAACGACACGATCATTCGCCGTGCCTGCCCCACGATGCAGGTGACAGCGATGGACTGGGGCGAGCGCATCTCGCTTCAGGGGATCGATATTTACGCGGAGCCGGCGCACCACTGGTCGGCGCGCGGCACGGGGGATCGTCGCATGGCGCTCTGGGCGGCGTTCGTGTTGTCGACGCCGGCCGGGAAGATCTATCACATCGGCGATACCGGCTTTCACGGCGGCGTCAACTATAAGGCCGCGCAGCAAAAGCATGACGGTTTTCGCCTCGCCATCCTGCCATTCGGCGCTTATGAGCCGCGCTGGTTCATGAAGGGGCAGCACCAGAACCCCGAGGAGGCGGTGGCGGGAATGCAGCTCGCCAACGCCGCCTATGTCGCCGGGCACCACTTTGCTACGTTCCAGCTGACGGACGAGGCGATCGATGCACCGGTCAAGGCACTCGATGCGGCAATGACCGATCACGGCATCTCGCCCGAGCGGTTCCGCCCGCTCAGGGCAGGCGAGGTCTTCGACGTGCCGCAAACATGATCAGTGTGGCTGAGCCCCCGAGCCGTGCGTGTTGACGATGGTGTCGGCCTCCTTGCCGTAAAGCTCCTCGAAATGATCGAAGGTCTTTGAGAAGTGGCCGATGCCCTGCGTCGCGGATTTCAGCGATCGTGCCAATTCTTCCAAGACACCACCTGGGACAAGCGCGCGGAATATGTCCCAGCCCTTTGCATTCTCGTCGCGGTCAAAGCCGAGAACCTGTCCCTTGAGCGAGGAAACGAGCGTCACCATGCCTCCGGAGTAGACCGAAGGGATATGAATATCGACGCGCACGACAGGCTGCATGAGCACGGCGGATGCCTGTGACAGCGCTTGCTTGACGCCCATTTTCCCGGCCGCACGGAAGGCAAAATCGGAGCTGTCGACCGAGTGGTACTGGCCGTCGGTCAAAGTTACGTCGACGTCAATCACCTGGAAGCCAAGGGGCCCTTTCTCCATGGCTTCGCGGGCTCCGGCCTCGACCGCGGGTATGTAGTTTCGCGGCACAGTGCCGCCTTTGACGCTTTCGCCGAAGGTGAAACCTTGTCCGCGCTCGTTTGGCCGCACACTGAGTTGCACATCGGCGAATTGGCCAGCACCGCCCGTCTGCTTGCGGTGACGGTAGCGTACGTCCGACGGCTTGGAGATTGTTTCCCGGTAGATCGGGTTCGGCGCGCGGTCCGAAACCTCGACCCGGAATACCTCCGACAGCGTTCTTCGAAGGTCGCGCAGATGGACGGGCCCCTGTGCGCAGATCAGCGCTGCGCCAGTACCTTCCTCCTGCATCACCTTGAGACCGCGATCGGTTTCCGCCAGTTTCGCCAGTGTGGCAGAGAGCTTGGTTTCGTCACGTTCGCTGCCGGGAACGAGGATCCTTTCAAGCATGGGTGTCGGCGGTGTCGTCCAGTCGGGTGGTTCGACGCTGGCGGATTGTGTCAGCAAGGCCGGCGCCGGCAGATGGTCCGATTTCAAAGCGGCAAATATGCCGCCTGCCTGCACGGTACCGCTGATCGGCTTTCCGCTGCCGGCTTCCTGCAGTGGACCCAAAGTGGCGCCGCCGAGCGACGCGCCTTGCTTCAAACCGTCGGCAAACGCGCGTATCAGGACCGTCTTGCCGACATTGGCCTTGTGATAGGCGTGGAAACTGACGGCCGAAATTTCCGTATCTTGCGCCCCTGAGCTTTCCGCAAGCCTCGTCCGCAGCGCGGCTGCCGGTGGCGCCTCGTGGCGAAGGGCCTTCATCAGGCGCATGATGCCGTTGCTGTGCGAAGCGGCACCGAACAGCACGGGGATGACCCGGTTCTCCTTGAGTATCCGTGAGGAAATTGCAAACAGCGTGTCGCTTGCCGGCTCGCGGTCTTCGATAAGCTCCTCGAGCAGCCAATCATCGAATTCCGACAGCTGTTCGAGCATCTCTGCCCGGGCCTCGTGCTCGCGCTCGGCAGTGTCCTTCGGCAGTTCGATCAGCGCAGACGGCTGCCCTTCCCGGTAGCGCCACGCACGTTCAGAAATCAGGTCGCAGCTGCCGACGACCGTGTCGCCTTCGCGAATCGGCACCTGCCGCAGAACGAGAGGGTGGTTTGAGTAGGCCTGGAGTGCAGCGATGACATCGCGCAATCGGCCGCGCGGTTCATCCATCCTGTTGATGAAGACCAAACAGGGCGTGCCGGATGCCTCGATGGCGCGGAGATAGGGTGCCACCAGAACCGCTTCGTCCGGCGTCGGTGATATGCAGAGAATACAGGCGTCGCTAGCGAGTAGGGCATCCTGCGCCAGGGCCAGCGCCTCGTTTGCTCCGGGTGTGTCGATCGCACACCATGCTTCGTCCTTGAAATCGAATTCCGTCAGGCTTGATCCATATGGAGAGGCTGACTTTCTGGGCGTTCCCTCGAGCGAGGCCAGCTTTGCGACGAGTGTCGTTTTTCCCGTCTGCGAGGGCCCAAGTACCGTGAAGCAGCGCATCGGCGATCCTCCCTGCCAAAAGCACCATCCAAACCAAAGAATGCCCCCAAGCGAAGAAAAGCGCCAGATAGTTGCGATCATTCTTAAATATGAGGCTTCGTATGGCTCTCTCATGAATGTGTCGCGGTGCTCGGGTCCGTCAAGCCACTGGTAATTGCCGTGCATTTCCGCCATATACAGCCCAAACAGAGACGGACATGACACCTATGAGCGCAACGGTCGAATTCGCGAAGATGAACGGGCTTGGCAACAAGATCCTGGTCGTTGATATGCGCGGCCGTGGCGACAAGGTGACGCCGGCCGCGGCAATCGCGCTGAATGCCGCTGACGATACGCAGTTCGACCAGATCATGGCTATCCACGACCCGAAGGCTGCGGGTACGGATGCCTGGATCGATATTCTCAATTCCGACGGCTCGAAGGCGCAGGCCTGCGGCAATGGCACGCGCTGCGTCGTGCAGGCGCTTGCGTCTGAGACCGGCAAGAAGGTCTTCACCTTCCAGACGGTGGCCGGCATCCTCAATGCCGTCGAGCACGAGGATGGGACGATCTCCGTCGATATGGGCAAGCCGGTCTTCGAGTGGGACAAGATCCCGCTTGCCGAAGAATTCCACGATACCAGCCGCATCGAGCTGCAGATCGGGCCGATTGACAACCCGGTGCTGCATTCGCCCTCCGTTGCTTCGATGGGCAATCCGCATGCGATCTTCTGGATCGACCGCGATCCGATGTCGTTCGATCTCGGCCGCTTCGGACCGCTGCTTGAAAATCATCCGATGTTCCCCGAGCGCGCCAACATCACGCTGGCGCAGGTGACCTCGCCGAGCTCGATCACGACGCGCACCTGGGAACGCGGTGCGGGACTGACGCTTGCCTGTGGTTCCGCCGCTTGTGCGACCGCTGTTTCCGCTGCCCGCACCGGACGGACTGGGCGCGACGTCGCGGTGAAGGTCGCAAGCAGCCCCAATCAGGGCATGCTCAACATCGAATGGCGCGAACGCGATGGCCACGTCATCATGACCGGCCCTGCCGAATGGGAATGGTCCGGCACGCTCGACCCGTCGACGGGTGATTGGTCGCGCGATGCGGCGCCGGGAGCGGAAGCGCGGTGAGCGGCGTCGAAGTCATCACCTTCGGCTGTCGTCTCAATACCTACGAATCCGAAGTGATGCGGGCCGAGGCCGAGAAGGCCGGGCTCAACAATGCCATCCTCGTCAATACCTGCGCGGTCACCGGCGAAGCCGTGCGTCAGGCTCGCCAGGCAATCCGACGGGCGCGGCGCGACAATCCTCATGCCCGCATCATCGTGACAGGCTGCGCTGCCCAGACGGAAAAAGAAACCTTCGCCGAGATGGCCGAGGTCGATGCTGTTCTCGGCAACGAGGAGAAGCTGAAGAGCGCTTCCTATCGCGCGCTGCCTGATTTCGGCGTTTCGGCGGAAGAGAAGCTGCGCGTCAACGACATCATGAGCGTGCGCCAGACGGCGCCGCAGATGGTCAAGCATATCGACGGTCATGTACGGGCGTTCATCCAGGTCCAGAATGGTTGCGACCACCGCTGCACCTTCTGCATAATTCCCTATGGCCGCGGAAATTCGCGTTCGGTGCCGATGGGAGCGGTCGTCGACCAGGCGCGCAAGCTCGTCGAAAGCGGCTACCGGGAGATCGTGCTGACCGGCGTCGACGCGACCAGCTATGGTGCCGATCTTCCCGGCGAGCCGACGCTCGGGCTGCTTGCGAAGACACTTCTGAAGCAGGTGCCCGATATTCGCCGCCTGCGGCTTTCGTCGATCGACAGCATCGAGGCCGACAAGCATCTGCTCGATCTGATCGCCGAGGAAGCGCGCTTCATGCCGCATCTTCACCTCTCGCTGCAGCATGGCGACGACATGATCCTGAAGCGGATGAAGCGTCGCCATTCCAGCGCTGACGCTTTGGCTTTCGTCAACGACGTGCGCCGCCTGCGGCCGGAGATGAGCTTCGGCGCGGATATGATCGCCGGCTTTCCGACCGAGAGCGAGGAGATGTTCGCCAATGCCGCGCGGCTGGCGGACGAGGCTGGTATCGCCCATCTCCACGTGTTCCCTTACAGCCCACGACCGGGAACGCCTGCCGCGCGAATGCCGCAGCTCGATCGCGCGTTGGTCAAGGAGCGTGCGGCGCGGCTTCGCGCCACTGGACATCGCCTGCATCAGGCCCATCTCGACGGAATGGTCGGAACGCAGCAATGGCTGCTGGTGGAAAACAATGGTTTGGCGCATACCGAGAACTTCACGCTTGTCGCAGCGGCCGGACTGGCACCCCGAAGCTTCGTGCAGGCTGTTATCACCGGGCACAACGGCAAACACCTCGACATGCAATTGACGGCCGCCGACGCGGCCTGAGTTTACGGAATCCTCATGGCGTTCAACTTCATCAAAAAGGTCTTCACCTTCGGCCCGAAACCGGAGGAAGAGCAGGCGCCGGAGCCGGTCGAGACGAAGGCACTCGAGTCCGAACTGGAGCCGCACTCGCGCGAGGAGAACCTTCCCGTTGCCGCCGACCCGGTCCTTGCCGAGGAAATGGACACAGCCGGCGGTCCTGCCGATGACGTAGGCGAGGACGCTCCGATCGAGGACGTTGCCGAGCAGGCCGAAGCGCTCGCGCCCGTCGAGGAGGACGTTTCCGAAGTCCTGCCGTCCGAGATACAGGCGAGTGATATAGGCGTTGTGCCGCTCTCGCTGCTCGAGGCCGAAGCCGAGGTCGAGACCGCCGCCGAAAGCGCGCCGGAGGAGACGGCTCCTGTTGCTGCTTCCGTGCAGCCGGAAAGCGGTGAGCAGGCAGAAGAGGAAGAGATTGCGCAGGCAGCATCTGCTGCCGAAGCCGAAGAACAGCCGGCTACCAAGCTCGAAGCGGACGCTGATGCGGAACAGCAGCCCATCACGGACTCTTCCGCCGAGCAGGAGACATCTGCTTCCGTTGAAGATGATGACGTTTCCGATGATGTCTCGGCCGCGCCCGTTCTTCCGAAGGGATTTGCGACCGGTCCCGCGGTTTCCGAGGTCGCGCCGTTGGTGCCCGCGCCAAAGCTTTCCTGGTTCCAGCGCCTGCGCGCCGGTCTTGCCCGGACCTCGTCGCAGCTCACCGGTCAGATCGCGGCGCTGTTCACCAAGCGCAAGCTCGACGACGAGACATTGCAGGATCTCGAGGATCTGCTGATCCAGGCCGATCTCGGTGTCGAGACGGCGATGCGCGTCACCGACACGCTGGCCTCCGAGCGCTACGGCAAGGACGTCACCGGCGAGGATGTCAGCCGCATCATGGCAAGCGAGATCGCCAAGGTGCTGAAGCCTGTCGCGAAGCCGCTACAGCTCGATCTCAGCCACAAGCCGCACGTCATCCTCGTCGTCGGCGTCAACGGAACAGGCAAGACGACGACGATCGGCAAGCTCGCGGCCAAGCTGTCGGGCGCCGGGCTGAAGGTTATGGTAGCTGCCGGCGATACGTTCCGTGCCGCTGCGATCGAGCAGCTGAAGATCTGGGCCGATCGCACCAAGTCGGAGTTCATCGGCACCAAGTTCGGCGCGGATGCTGCTGGTCTCGCCTACGATGCGTTCGAGCAGGCCAAGGCCAAGAAGTGCGATGTGCTGATCATCGATACGGCAGGCCGCCTGCAAAACAAGGCGGAGCTGATGGCGGAACTTGAGAAGATCGTTCGCGTCCTCGGCAAGCTCGATCCGGACGCGCCGCATACGGTGCTGCAGACGCTCGACGCGACAACGGGCCAGAATGCCCTGTCGCAGGTCGAAATCTTCCGCAACGTCGCCGGCGTCAATGGTCTGATCATGACCAAGCTCGACGGCACGGCGCGCGGCGGCATCCTCGTGGCGATCTCCGCCAAGCACAAGCTGCCGGTTTATTTCATCGGCGTCGGCGAAGGCGTCGATGATCTCGAGCCATTCGAGGCCGAGGATTTCGCCCACGCCATTGCCGGGCTCGGCCAATAATGCCACAGATATGCCGACAAACACGGGCAAGCGTCTCGTGTGGTACAAACGGATTTGAGATAGAATGACGACAGAGAGCGATATCACCCCAAGTGCGGCCGACCGTCATCACCCGATGCTGAAGCTGGCACTGGAGCTTGGCCCTTTGCTGATCTTCTTCTTCGCCAACCTGCGCGGCGCGTGGCTGGTCGAGCGGTTTCCGGCTCTTTCGGAGCTTGGCGGACCACTGTTTGTCGCAACGGCGCTCTTCATGGCGGCAACTGTGATTTCGCTGACGGTTTCGAAGGTCGTGCTTGGGCATTTGCCGATCATGCCCTTCGTATCCGGCATCGTCGTCGTGATCTTCGGATCGCTGTCGATCTACCTGCAGAACGAGACCTTCATCAAGATGAAGCCGACCATCGTCAATGCGCTCTTCGGCTTTGCGCTGCTTGGTGGCCTTGCCTTCGGTAAATCACTGCTCGGCTACGTTTTCAACGCGGCCTTCCAGCTCGACGCCGAGGGATGGCGAAAGCTGACAATCCGCTGGGGCGTCTTCTTCCTTTTCCTTGCCGTGCTGAACGAGGCAGTCTGGCGCAATTTCTCCGATGATTTCTGGGTTGCCTTCAAGGTCTGGGGGACAATGCCGATCACCATCATCTTCACGCTTGCGCAGATGCCTCTGATCATGAAGCATACGGTCACGCCGGCGGGAGAGACCGAGAATTGACGACACTGGATTCGGCAGACAGAGCAAGACATCAAACCTTCTGGTTCGCGGCATGCCTTGCGGTTCTGCTGATCCAGATCGTCGCGGAATACATGATGGGCCGAACTCCCATCTGCACCTGCGGATATGTCAAGCTGTGGGAAGGCACCGTCAATTCCAGCGGCAACTCCCAGCATATCTCCGACTGGTACACACCGTCCCACATCATTCATGGCTTCATTTTCTATGGGATCGCGCACCTTGTTATGCGCGGGAAGCCGATCGCCATGCGGCTGCTTCTGGCGCTGGTGATCGAGTCAGGCTGGGAACTGCTGGAAAATTCGCCTGTAATCATCGACCGCTATCGGACAGCGACGATCTCGCTCGATTATTATGGCGATAGCATCCTGAACTCGGCGATGGACACGGTGTTCATGGTGGTCGGGTTCTTCTTCGCTTCTCGGGCGCCCGTTGCGTTGACGGTTGCGATTGCGATTTTCTTCGAGTTGTTCACCGGCTACGTTATCCGCGACAACCTGACACTCAATGTGGTGATGCTGATCTGGCCCATCGAGGCGATCAAGACCTGGCAGAGCGCGATCTGATCAGGACGCCGGCCTGCCCAAAGCCTTTTCGATCGCGGGGAAAAGGCCTTCCTTCAAACTGATGTCGTCGAACGGGCCGACCCTCTTGTAGAGGATCGTGCCGTCAGGTGCGACCAGATAGCTTTCGGGGATGCCGTAGACACCCCAATCGATGGCTGCCTGTCCTTTCGGATCGATGCCGATGGCCGCAAAGGGGTTGCCCAATTCGCCGAGGAAACGAAGCGCGTTGTCGTTCTTGTCCTTGTAGTTGATGGCAACCACGTTGAGCCGACTGTCCTTCGCAAGCTCTTTCAGGATCGGATGCTCTTCGCGACAGGGAATGCACCAGGAGGCGAAGACGTTGACGAGCGTCAGTTTGCCCTTGATGGCGCTATCGGTCAGGGCGGGCAGATTGGCGCCGTCGAGCGGCGGCAAATTCAGTGTCGGCGCCTTTGTGCCGATCAATGCGGAGGGGATTTCCGAGATATCCTTGCCGTGGAAGTCCTGATCGTAAAGCATCTTTGCCGCGGTGGCTGCGATACCGGCGAACACGACCAACGGGATCAAAGCGACGGCATAACGCCCAAATCCGCGCTTGGTTGGGGTTGTCTCGGGCGCGGTGCTCATTCGCCGTCCCTCGCTTGCGCCGAGCGGCGTCGGATGCCGGAGGCTTCAAGGGTTGCCAGCTCCCTGCGACGAGCACGGCCATCCGCCCAGGTCCAAAGCGTCACCGCTGCAGTGACAAGCGCAGCAAATCCATATGAGCCGTAGACGTAGAAAGCATATGTCATGGCTATCCCTCGCGGCTCGCCAGGCGCGCCGCCATACGACGCTGCGCTGCGACGCGGCGACGCCAGATTTCGTTGCGCATGGCCATAATATGCAGCGTGAAAAAGAGCGCGGTGAATGCAACCGCCATCACCAGCAGCGGTCGCAGGAACTCGGGGTCGATGGCAGGGCCGTCGAGACGCAGGACGCTCGCCGATTGATGCAGCGTGTTCCACCAGTCCACTGAAAATTTGATGATCGGGATGTTGACGAAGCCAACGAGGATCAGGACGGCGCTGACACGGGCGGCCTTTGATGGATCGTCGATGGCGCGGCTGAGGGCAATGAGACCGAGATACATCAGGAAAAGAATGAAGACGGACGTAAGCCGGGCATCCCAGACCCACCAGGTACCCCACATCGGCTTGCCCCAGAGCGAACCTGTTACCAGGGCAATCAGCGTGAATGCCGCGCCGAGCGGGGCCGCGGCCTTTGCCGAGACATCCGCCAGTGGATGGCGCCAGACCAACGTACCGATCGCCGAAAGGCTCATGATCGTGTATCCCATCATTGCCAGCCAGGCCGATGGTACGTGGACATACATGATGCGAACTGTTTCGCCCTGCTGGTAGTCGCCTTCGGTCGTGAAGCTGAGATACAGCCCCACGATAAAACAGAGGGCCGTGAAACCGGCCATCCAGGGAAGGATGCGTGCGGCCAGCGCCAGAAACCGCGTCGGGTTGGCGAGATCGCTGAATTTTGTGATGGCCAGGCTCGTTTCGCTCATGCCGTTTCCTTACCGCGATATGCTTTTTCCCGCAATCGAGCGCTCCATCAATCCGATGTGTTGCGCAGTGCCAGCGCAGCCGCCGCCGGGCCGATGACGGCGAAGAACAGCGTGAGTGCGATCAGGATGAGGAAGGGCGGCAGGAAGGGCGAAGGGCCCTCGACAGCCGCATAAGTGGCGCTGACACCGAAAATCAGCACGGGGATGGTCAGTGGCAGCACCAGGATCGAGACAAGCAGGCCGCCGCGCGGCAGAGCGACCGCAACGGCAGCGCCGACGGCACCGATGAATGTAATCGCCGGCGAACCGACAAGCAGCGTCAGCATCGTCGCGCCGATCGCCGTCTCGCTCATGTTCATGAAGAGGCCGAGCAACGGCGAAGCGATGACGAGCGGCAGGCTAGTGGCGATCCAGTGCGCCAGGCACTTGACCAGCACCGTCAGGACCAACGGGGTTTCTTGCATCAGCATGAGATCGAGCGAGCCATCGTCACGTTCAGCCTGGAACAGGCGATCAAGGCCGAGAAGGGCGGCAAGCAGCGCGCCGATCCAGACGATTGCCGGGCCGATGCGGGACAGCAGCGCAAGGTCCGGCCCGACACCGAACGGAATGACGGCGACAACGGTGAGGAAGAAGAGAACGCCGATCAGCGCGCCGCCGCCGGCGCGGATCGAGAGCTTGAGGTCGCGCAGCAAGAGGGCCGTCATGCCCATACTCCCGGCCCGCTATGGGCAAATCCCACCATTCGCAGTTCCTGCGCACGCTCGAGACCCAGGGGCTGATGGGTTGCGGCTAGCACGATGCCGCCACTACGCCGATGTGCCTCGATGAGTTCCGCGAAAAGGTGGTCGCCGCTTGTATCCAGCGCAGCGGTAGGCTCATCGAGAATCCAGACCGGTCGATAGGCAACAAGCAGCTTGGCGAAGGCAAAGCGGCGTTGCTGGCCAGCCGAGAGATAGCCGAATGGAAGATGCGCGATCCCCTCAAGCCCGACCGCCTCGGCAGCCTCGTCGATGGAAACGGTGGAGGCACCGTAGATGTCTCCAAGAAAGCGGCGCCAGAAGGCAAGGTTTTCGGCGACCGTCAGCTCGCTCTTCATCGCGTTCCGGTGGCCGAGATAGTGGCTGATTTCGCCAACGCGTCCATGAGTGTTGCCGTGCGAATCGGTGACGCTGACCGAACCTCTTTCCTGGCGGAGCAGACCCGCGACGACACGCAGTAAAGTTGACTTTCCCGATCCATTTTTGCCAGTTAAAACCAACGCTTCGCCCGGTTCCAGGCGAAACGACACGTCCTCGAAAATAAGGTCTTCCCCCCGGCGCGCAGCCAGATTGGCGGCCTCAAGATGCATGACTTTTCCGTGGTTTAATTTTTCAGTCATCGCAATGCAAAAAAATCCAAAATGGGCCACGCACTCTCTGGCACCTTTCTTAGAAATTATCTATAAGACCCGCAACCACGCCAGCGGTCGGCGTGAATTTCATCCTTGCGCCGAACATGGGCTTCGCTCCACGTGCGGACAGCGGAAATGGCCGTACCCGCATCCTGATGTGCATAAAGTGCATAGGCGTCCGCACGATTGTGTTCGCTATCAGAAACGGGGTCTCTCGTGTCTAAATCTCTTGACAGCTTCAATTGTCGTTCCACGCTCACCGTGAACGGTAAGGACTACGTCTACTACAGCCTGCCCAAGGCTGAGGCGAATGGCCTTCCGGGCGTTTCGAAGCTTCCCTATTCGATGAAGGTTCTGCTCGAGAACCTGCTTCGCTTCGAAGACGGCCAGTCGGTGACCAAGGAACACATCCTTGCTGTGGCCGAATGGCTGAACAACAAGGGCGCTGTCGAAAACGAAATCGCCTATCGTCCAGCGCGCGTGCTGATGCAGGACTTCACGGGCGTTCCTGCCGTCGTCGACCTCGCCGCGATGCGCGACGCGATGGTGTCGCTCGGTGGCGATCCCGAGAAGATCAACCCGCTGGTTCCTGTTGATCTCGTCATCGACCACTCGGTTATCGTCGACGAGTTCGGCACGCCTCAGGCATTTGCCAAGAACGTCGAGCTGGAATACCAGCGCAACGGCGAGCGCTACCGCTTCCTGAAGTGGGGCCAGCAGGCGTTCAAGAATTTCCGCGTCGTTCCCCCGGGCACCGGCATCTGTCACCAGGTCAATCTCGAATACCTCGGCCAGACCGTCTGGACCAAGGAAGAGGACGGCGAGACGATCGCTTATCCGGATACCTGCGTCGGCACCGACTCGCACACGACGATGATCAACGGTCTCGGCGTTCTCGGCTGGGGCGTCGGCGGCATCGAAGCAGAAGCTGCCATGCTCGGCCAACCGGTCTCGATGCTTCTGCCTGAAGTCATCGGCTTCAAACTGACAGGCAAGCTCAAGGAAGGCGTTACGGCGACCGACCTCGTGCTGATGGTCGTTCAGATGCTGCGCAAGAAGGGCGTGGTTTCGAAGTTCGTCGAATTCTTCGGTCCTGGCATGGACAATATGCCGCTCGCAGACCGCGCGACGATCGGCAACATGGGTCCGGAATACGGCGCGACCTGCGGCTTCTTCCCGGTTGACGGTGAAACCATCAACTACCTCAACATGTCGGGCCGCACGAAGGACCGCATCGCGCTTGTCGAAGCTTACTCGAAGGCTCAGGGCATGTGGCGCGAAGGCGACGGCTCCGACCTCGTGTTCACCGACACGCTGGAACTCGACCTCGGCGACGTCGTGCCTGCCATGGCAGGCCCGAAGCGTCCGGAAGGCCGCATCCCGCTCGAGAATATTGCATCCGGCTTTGCCACCTCGATGGACGCCGACTACAAGAAGCCCGGCCAGCTCTCCAACCGCTATGCGGTCGAAGGCACCGATTTCGACCTCGGTCATGGCGATGTTGCGATTGCCGCAATCACCTCTTGCACCAACACCTCCAACCCGTCGGTTCTGATCGCTGCTGGCCTTCTCGCCCGCAACGCTGTTGCCAAGGGCCTGAAGTCCAAGCCGTGGGTCAAGACCTCGCTGGCACCGGGATCGCAGGTCGTTGGCGAATATCTGGCGAAGTCTGGCCTGCAGGCCGACCTCGACAAGCTCGGCTTCAACCTCGTCGGCTTCGGTTGCACGACCTGCATCGGCAACTCCGGTCCGCTGCCTGCGCCAATCTCGAAGACGATCAACGACAAGGGCCTGATCGTTTCGGGCGTACTCTCGGGCAACCGCAACTTCGAAGGCCGTATTTCTCCTGATGTTCAGGCGAACTACCTGGCCTCGCCGCCGCTCGTCGTTGCCTACGCGCTTGCCGGTACGGTCCAGAAAGACCTGACCAAGGAGCCGATCGGCGAAGATCAGAACGGCAATCCTGTCTATCTCAAGGATATCTGGCCGACCTCGCACGAAGTGCAGGAGTTCATCCAGAAGTACGTCACCCGCGAACTTTACGAAACGAAGTACGCCGACGTCTTCAAGGGTGATGAAAACTGGCAGGCCGTCAACGTTCCGGCCGGACAGACCTATGCATGGGATGACAAGTCGACCTACGTGCAGAACCCGCCCTACTTCGTGGGCATGGGCAAGACCGGCACCGGCATTTCCGATATCAAGGGTGCGCGCGTTCTCGGTCTCTTCGGCGACAAGATCACCACCGACCACATTTCCCCGGCCGGCTCGATCAAGGCTGCGTCTCCGGCCGGCGCTTACCTGCTCGAGAACCATGTCGGCGTCGCTGACTTCAACCAGTACGGCACGCGTCGCGGCAACCATGAAGTGATGATGCGTGGCACCTTCGCCAACATCCGCATCCGCAACCACATGCTCGGCCCGAACGGTAAGGAAGGTGGCTACACCATCCACTATCCGTCGAAGGAAGAGGAATCGATCTACGACGCGGCCATGCAGTACAAGGCCGAGGGCGTTCCGCTCGTCATCTTTGCTGGTGTCGAGTACGGCAACGGCTCGTCCCGTGACTGGGCCGCGAAGGGCACCAACCTGCTCGGCGTGAAGGCGGTCATTGCCCAGTCCTTCGAGCGTATTCACCGCTCGAACCTGGTCGGCATGGGCGTCATCCCATTCGTCTTCGAAGAGGGCACGACTTGGGCAAGCCTCGGCCTTAAGGGCGACGAAATCGTCAGCATCGAAGGGCTGGAAAACATCAAGCCGCGCGAAAAGAAGATCGCCAAGATCACCTATGGCGACGGCACCGTGAAGGAAGTTCCGCTGCTGTCGCGCGTCGATACGCTCGATGAAGTGATTTACCTCAACAACGGCGGTATTCTGCAGACAGTTCTGCGTGATCTCGCTGCCTGATTGTTAACAGACTTGCATGACAATGACCGCCGGAGAGAGATTTCCGGCGGTTTTTTGTTTGAACGAGAGACGGTAACTGGTCGGTCACGACGATGTGTTTCTACGTGGCTTCCTGGAAGCTTGGTCTCACCCGTTCGTGACTTTCCGTTTGGATCGAGAACCACTATCTCTACGGTCGTATATCGGAACCTGCGGCGGCAGGTGCTGAAGAAAAGGTGCAGTGAATGTCCCCGCGGTTTCTGATTTCTCTGGTTGCAGGTGTGGCGCTTGCGGGTCCACTTTTTGCCCAGGATGCGCCGA
This sequence comes from Rhizobium cauense, assembly GCF_019511525.1. Lineage (GTDB taxonomy): Bacteria > Pseudomonadota > Alphaproteobacteria > Rhizobiales > Rhizobiaceae > Rhizobium > Rhizobium cauense. The sequence continues at coordinate 274,534 of NZ_JAEUAT010000005.1, forward strand.
AAGGCGTTGTAGAACTCTTCACGTCGCAGGGCTGTTCGTCCTGTCCGCCTGCCGATGCCGCGTTTCGCAAGCTTGTTGAGGCGGGAGGCGTCATTGCTCTCGCCTATCACGTTGATTACTGGGACTATCTGGGCTGGAGCGATACGTTAAGCTCCAAGGAAAACACCGAGCGGCAGTACGCCTATGCCCGGACGATGGGTCGAGCCAACGTTTACACACCTCAGGTTATCGTCAATGGCCGCGACCACGTGGCTGGGGCCGATCTTGGCGCGATCAACAAAAAGATCGATGGCTATGCGACCGAAGGCATGGGTCTGTCCGTTCCTGTTAACGCGCAGATGCGTGACGACCAGCTTGAGATCAAGATCGGTGCCGGACAGGGCAAAGCCAATGTTGTCATGGTCTACTTCAACCGCGAAAAGACGATTGAGGTCCAGAAGGGTGAGAACAGCGGCCAGAAGATCGCCTATCTGAACAGTGTTGCCGATGTGGAGACGGTTGGCATGTGGGAGGGCAAGGAAACGAGCTTGACGCTGCCAGCCAGCGTGATGCAGAAGCCCGACCTTGAGGGCTGCGCGATTCTGCTTCAATCCTCGACCGCTGATGGCAATCCGTCGGCGATCCTTGGAGCGACGGTCGTTATGGCCGGAAAGAATATCTGACCGTTTCGTCCGCTTGGCGGATGGAAAACGGGGCGGCCCGGCTGATCGTATTCGGGGCTGGGGTTAAGGTCGATACGGTCAGCCGGGCCCTTTGGCGCGCTGGCGCCAAACTCGCAGACAACCTTTTCAACAGATCGAATCTGGTAAAAAGATCATGCGCAATTCATGTGCAACGCGGGTCCGAACGGGCCCGCGGCGCAGTCGTGAGGGAATTTCCCCCGCAAATGAGGCGCTGTTTTGACTGAATTGCGGCGCTCGGGAGATTGCACAGACTATGATTAATGTGAGCGATCGCCTGCTTGCAATTTGTAAACGCTAAGGCAAACTGTCATTTACCTGTCACGAGCGGAGGCACCGGGAGACTGATGACAGATCAGCCGGATTTGCGGCGCGGCGAAAGCCGGTCAGCCGAGAGCAGTTCCTCAGTCGTCGTAGATCTCAATGAATACAAGCAGAGCAAGGATCCGACGCCGGTGACCTTTCACCGGCGCGAACTCGACGCGATCCTATGGATCTACGGCCGTATGGTCGGTGAGGGCGAGTGGCGGGACTATGCGATCGATCATCTGAAGGACCGAGCGGTATTCTCGGTTTTCAAGCGGTCCGGTGAAATGCCGCTCTTTCGAATAGAGAAGAATCCGAAACTCGCCGCCAAACAGGGCGCTTATTCCGTGATCAACACCAACGGCGTGATCCTGAAGCGTGGGCACGAACTGCATCAAGTCCTGAAGGTTTTCAACAAGGTTCTGAAGCTGGTCGAGAAGTGAACTTTCACTGCTTGAACAGCGTGCCTGGATAGACGGAGGGATCGGGGTCCGTGGCTGCACCTTCGCCCAGCGCACGCTGCATGATCATCGTATCGAGCCAATGGCCGTGCTTGTAGCCCGTTCCTTTCAGGCGGCCGGTCTCCTCGAAGTGCAAAGCCTTATGCAGAGCGATCGATGCAGGATGCGCGCCGCCGATCACGGCAACCATCTGGCGGAAGCCGAGGCTTGTGCAGCGTTGGATCAGTTCAGTGAGCAGCAGTTTTCCAATTCCCCTGCCGCGCGCCTCGGGTTCCAGGTAGATCGAATCCTCGACCATCCAGCGGTAGGCAGGCCGCGTCCGGAAGGCTGAGGCATAGGCGTAGCCAAGGAGGTTTCCAACTTCGTCGACCGCGGCGATGTAAGGATAGCCCTGGCCCGTGATCGCAGAAAAACGTGCCGCCATCTCGTTCTGTTCCGGTGGAATGATCTCGTAGCTTGCGACCCCGCTCAGCACGGACTCGCGATAGATGGCGGTGATGGCATCGAGATCAGATGTTGAAACGTCGCGAAGAGAGATTGGCATTCGGTCGGCCGCAATGGGAATGGACACTTCCAGAAATCATTCTCCGCATGGGCGGGCAACAAAAAAGGCGGCCGAAGCCGCCTTTTTCCGTAGATCGTTCCTGTTACTTTCGGTCGCCCATGAACTGCAGGAGGAACATGAAGAGGTTGATGAAGTCGAGATACAGGGTCAGTGCACCCATGATCGCCTTGCGACCGGCGACTTCTGCGCCGTCGGCTTCGTAGTACAGTTCCTTGATGCGCTGCGTGTCGTAGGCGGTCAGGCCCGAAAAGATCAGGACGCCAATCACCGAAACCGCGAACTGCAGGGCAGACGATGCCAGGAAGATATTGACGATCGACGCGATGATCAGGCCGAACAGGCCCATGATCAGAAACGAGCCCATCGCGGAGAGATCACGCTTGGTGGTGTAGCCGTACAGCGAAAGTGCGCCAAAGGCGGCTGCAGTCACGAAGAAAGTCTGCGTGATGCTCGACTGCGTGTAGACCAGGAAGATCGACGCGAGCGACAGTCCCACCAGCGCGGCGTAAACCCAGAAGGTCGTCTGCGCGGCGGCAACGCTCATCCGGTTAATCCTGAAGCTCAGGAAGAACACGGCGGCCAACGGGGCCAGAATGACCACCCAGCGGAGCGGCGATTGGAACAGCAGGACGCCGAACTGCGTCAGCTGACCGTCCTGGACGGCGAAATTGAAGCCGAGATAAGCGGCTACACCCGTGATCGCCAAACCTAGCGCCATCAGGTTGTAGACCCTCAGCATATAGCTGCGCAAACCCTGATCGATCATCTCGCCGGTTTGTGCGCGGCCTTGGTAGTTACGAAGGTCAGCCATAGTTTCCTCTTTTAAGCTCCGATGTGAACACGGTGTCGGGTTCCTACCCGGGCGCCGCTGCGGAGCTCCAGCTTGCCTGCCAACAATATGAGCCTTTCGCCTTTCGCAAACAAGGCCCTTGCAACCCGGGATCGGGTTAAATCGCCGTAAGGTGAAGGGAATTTCTCAGTGGGATCAATCAGAGTTCGCGCAAAACGGGTGCCGCCTTCTGCCCAAGGATACGCCAGGTCCCGACAAGACCGATGCCGACAGTCAGCACCAGAGCAGTCAAGAGCGTCAGCCCAGCAACGTCAGGCAGGAAGTGCGAAGGGATGCGCATGATCCGGGCGGTGATGAACCAGGCCGCAACACCGCCGGCGAAGAGGGCAAAGACCGCGGTTGCTGCGCCGAGGATGAGGTATTCGTAGCAGAAAGCGCGGATCAGCATTTGCCTTGTCGCGCCTAGTGTCTTTAGGACGACTGCGTCATGGGTCCGGGCGCGGTTGCCGGCGGCGAGCGCACCGGCAAGGACGAGGACGGAGGCGATAAGCGCAACGGAGGCCGCAGCACGGATCGCTGTTGCCAGCTGCGCTACCAGGGTATTGACGATGTCGATCGCGTCCTTCACGCGAACGCTGGTAATGGTCGGGTAGGTGTTCGTTACGGACTTGAGGATCGCTGCCTCCTGACCGGAACTTGCGGAGGGATCGGTCAGCGTCGCGAGCCAGGCGTGGGGGGCGCCCCGGAACGTGTTGGGTGAAAAGACCATCACGAAGTTGATGGACAGTGACTCCCATTCCACTTTGCGCAGGTTGGCGATCCTGGCAGTAATGTTGCGGCCGAGCACGTTGACAGTGACGGTATCGCCGATCTTCAGGCCGAGTTCTCCGGCTTCCTCGGCGGAAAAGGAGACAAGCGGCTCGCCGCTGTAGTCCTTCGGCCACCATGCGCCCTCACTCAGCGACGCATTCTCGGGCAGCGTCTCCGAGTATGTTATCCCGCGGTCGCCGCGCAGCACCCACTGGCCACCCGGCGGGACCTTCCGTTTCGTGACGTCCTCGCCGTTGAAGGCCAGGATGCGACCGCGCAACATGGGCACCTCAACCAGCTTGCCTCCCGGCGAGTCGGCTTTGACAAGGCTGCGGAATTTCTCGAGTTCGGATCCCTGGATATCGACGAAAAAGAAGTTCGGAGCACCGGCGGCCATACGCCCGGTCAATTGCTGGCGCATATTGCCATCGATGAGCGTCAACGTCACAAGCAATGCAAGGCCAAGGCCCAGCGACAGTACGACAGAGGGCGTCAGCGCGCCGGGCCGGTGGATATTGCCGATCGCCAGCCGCAGTGCGGGCGAATTCACCCGCGGGCTGCGCCTTGCAAGCCAAGCAATGCCGGCGGCGACAAGACGCAGGATCACAAAGGCGAAGGCGATTGCCCCCACAAAGACAACTGCGATGAAACGATCATAGGCGGTTGCCACCGCAAGGCCGGCAAGGGCTGCGAGAAAGATCGCGGCAAGCAGGATATAGGGCCAAGAGGGCAAGCCGCGCGCTTCGAATCCCTGCTCACGGAAAAGGGCCGTGGCAGGGACCTCGCGGGAATGTCCGAGCGGCATGATGGCAAAGGCCAGCGTCGTCAGAATGCCGAAGAGGACGGCAAGGGCCAAAGCACCGGGGTAGAAAGTCAACTCGGTGGAAACGGGTAGGAACTGAGCCAGGAATTGCGAGGCGACGATTGGCGCCGCCGCTCCGATGACGAGGCCGATCGCCATGCCCCCTGATGCAATGATTGCGATCTGGAAAAGATAGATCAGGACCACGGTCGCTGCCGGAGCGCCCAGGCACTTGAAGGTTGCGATCGTCGTGCGCTTGGAATCGAGAAATGCGCGCACGGCGTTTGCGACGCCGACGCCGCCGACGATCAGGGCGGTCAGTCCGACCAGCGTAAGGAACTGCGAGAAGCGCTCGATGTTCTCGGTCAGCGAGGGGGCTGCCCGGTCGCTCGTGCGGATTGACCAGCCGGCGGACGGGAACTCTTTGGCCGCCCGAGCCCGGATCGTGGACCGCTCACCCGGATCGTCCATGCGGATCTTATAGGCATGCTCGACAAGACTGCCGGTCTGGATGAGGCCGGAGGCCTTCAACGCCTCCCTGCTCACAAGAAGGCGGGGGGCGAAGCCAAAGCCTTCCGAAACCGCGTCCGGCTCGGTCTTGATCGTGCCGGTGATGTTTAGAATGGCATTGCCGAGCAGGATTTCATCGCCGATGGAAAGGCCGAGGCGTTCCAGGAGTAGTGGCGCTGCAACCGCGCCATAAGTACCGCTCTGCCCGGATAGAAGCGTGTGCAGCGGATAGTTCGGTTCCGCTTCAAAAGTACCGTAGAGCGGATAGGCGCCATCGACCGCCTTGACTTCGACCAGGGCCTGATCGGAGCGATCTGGCTTGCGCGCCATCGAGCGCAGACCCGTCGAAACCGACACATTGCCGAAGCCGCGCAGGAAGCCCATTTCCGCTTCCGTCGCCTCGCGATTGTTGAGTTCGAAGCGCGCATCACCCGCCAGAATCTCCTGGCCCTGGGTAGCGATCGTATCGGTGATGGACTGCGAGACCGAGTTGACCGCCGCGATGGCGCCGGTGCCGAGAGCGATGCAGGCCAGAAAGATGTAGAAGCCGTTAAGCCCCCCGCGCAACTCGCGGAGCGCAAGGCGAAAGGCAAGCGAGACGCGCGGTGTCAGCAGTGTCATGCAATGGCCGCCTCGGGCTGCACAGGCGCACTATCGCTCTCGATCTGCCCGGAGCGAACGCGGATCTGCCTGGAGCAGCGCTTGGCGAGCGCCGCGTCATGGGTCACGAGCACCAGCGTCATTCCGCGCTCAGCCTGTTTCGAAAACAGGAGATCCGCGATTTGGCGTCCGGTATCGGTGTCAAGGTTGCCGGTCGGTTCGTCGGCGATCAGCAATGCCGGGGATGGTGCGAGTGCCCGCGCGACCGCCACGCGTTGCTGTTCGCCGCCGGAAAGCTGGCCGGGATAGTGGTTCAATCGATCGCCGAGGCCGACCGACTTAAGTTCGCGGCGCGCGATTTCGAAGGCGTCGGGACGATTGGCGAGTTCAAGCGGAACGGCGACATTCTCCAGCGCCGTCATGTTGGCGATCAGGTGGAACGACTGGAAGACAATGCCGATGTTGCGGCCGCGGAAATCCGCGACCTCGTCTTCGCTCAACGCATGCAACGGCGTGCCGTCGATCTCGATTTCACCACTGTCGAGTTTTTCCAGCCCTGCCAGCACCATCAGCAATGTCGACTTGCCGGAGCCGGAGGGGCCGACAATGCCCACCGACTCACCTGCTCCAATCGTCAGGTCGATACCCTTGAGTACATGGACGGAGGCGGCGGCGCTGCCAAGCGTCAAATCGGCGCGCCTCAACTCGATGATGGTTTTTGCCAACAGTATTCGCCCTATATAGATGCCGTTTGTCCTGCCAATCTAGGGAAAGCGGAATGAGTTTTAAAGTTACTGGCCTTCACATCGCCGTCATTGTGGCTTCCTTGATGTTCTCGGTCGCCGCCAACGCAAGGACTATCAGTCTCGTTGGCTTTGGAGACAGCCTGATGGCAGGATACCAACTCCCACCCGGCGATGGGTTCCCAGAAAAGCTGCAGGCATTGCTGAAGGCGAAGGGAGTGGACGTAACCATCGCCAACGCGGGTGTGTCGGGCGATACGACGACAGCGGGGCTGGCGCGAATCGATTGGTCGGTTCCGGACGGTACGGATGGCGTCATTCTCGAGTTGGGGGCGAACGACGCCTTGCGGGGCATTCCGCCAGAAGAGAGTGAAAAGAATCTCGATCAGATGATTGCCCGGCTAAAGGAACGCGGAATCGCTGTCCTTCTCGTCGGCATGCTCGCTCCGCCGAACATGGGCGCCGACTACGCGGCGCGCTTCAATCCAATCTACGAGAAACTCGCGCAAAAACATGGTGTTGCGCTCTATCCATTCTTCCTTGACGGCGTTGTTCTAGATGCCGGCCTGAAGCTCGAGGATGGGATGCACCCCAACAGCAAGGGGGTCGATGTGATGGTCGAAAAGATGGAGCCGGCTATCACGCAATTCTTGGGAACGATTTCAACTGTGAGGAATTAGGGACTTGCGCAGGTGCCAAATGCGTGATTCCGTGTGAGCACCTGCAAAAGATTCGGGGAGTGCTCGTTATGCCGAGACTGTTTACCGCCCTCGAAATTCCGCGCAATGCCGCGATGAGCCTCTCATTGCTGCGCGGTGGTCTCCCCGGTGCAAGATGGATCGATGTGGAGAACTACCACATCACTTTGCGGTTCATCGGCGATGTCGATGGGCGCACGGCAGACGAAGTTGTCGATCGGCTCGACCGCATCGATCGGCCCGAATTCCAGATCCGTCTTGATGGCATCGGCGCATTCGGCTCAAAGAAGCCGCATTCCGTATGGGCGGGTGTCTCGCCCTCGCCTGAGATGTATGCCCTCCAGGCGGAAATAGAGCGCATCTGCCAGCGCATCGGCTTGCCGCCCGATCCTCGCAAGTTCACGCCGCATGTCACGTTGGCGCGGTTGAAGTCCTCGCGGGTCGACGACGTGGTGCATTATCTTGCCGGTCGTGGAAATTTCCAGACTTCGGCCTTTACCGTTCCCCGCTTCGTCCTTCTGTCGTCGAGGGAATCGGTTGGCGGCGGTCCTTATCTGACGGAAGAAATCTTCCCGCTCCACGAGGCCTTGTCGGTGCCGAGCGTCTCAAGCAGCTTCCTGCAGCCGGTCAAGAGCCTGGCGTAGACGAGCTCAAACTCGCTGCTGCTCCCAAAATAGGGGTCGGGTATGTCCTCGCCGGTCGCCAGGGCAAACTCGCCGAAAAGGCGGATGTTTGTCGCTCCTGGGCTAAGTCGGTGCAATTCGTCGATATTTGCGCGATCCATCGCGAGTACAAGATCGAAGTCGTCGAAGTCCTTTGCCGTGATCCGGCGGGCGCGTTGGCGGGAAATATCTATCCCGTGGTCTTTGGCCGTTGCGATCGAGCGCCGATCCGGATGCTGGCCTTCGTGCCATCCACCAGTACCGGCTGAATCAAGTTCGAAGCAATCTGCGATGCCGGCCTCGTCGACGAGATGCGTGAAGATGCCCTCTGCAAGAGGCGAGCGGCAGATATTGCCCATGCAAACAAACAGGATGCTAATGCGTTTCATCTGTGGTCCACTATCAAAAGAGGAGGGACGATTGCATGAAACGAGAAAAACTGGAACGGCAGGCCATCGCTGCCGAACTCGCCAAGCTTGACGGCTGGTCGCTTGATGATGCGGGCACGTCGATATCGCGAAGTTTCAAGTTTCGCAACTTCGTCGAGGCCTTCGGGTTCATGACAGAGGGGGCACTCGCGGCGGAACGGCTCAATCATCATCCCGAGTGGTTCAACGTCTATTCGCGTGTCGACGTGAAGCTTAACACCCACGATGTCGGCGGACTCACTGAACTCGACTTCAGGCTGGCGACCGAAATGGAGAAGGCTGCAGCACGCCGATCTGATTGAATACGCCGCTGCGATCGCCCATATGTGCGCATGAACGAAAGGACAATCGGGAATGGACGACGTCAAATTCGGTGAGATCCTGTTGCCGGGCGATGAAGATACGCAGAGCCGGCGAAAAGAGACCGTACGCACGAAATTCTGGCCGACCTTCAGGAAGGCTGTGCGGCAGATCCCATTCTCGCGCGATGTCGTCGCTGCGTTCTATTGCACGATGGACCCTCAGACTCCCACGAGGGCGCGTGGCGTGCTTTTGGCTGCGCTTGCGTACTTTGTCATGCCGATAGACATGCTCCCCGATGTTTTCGCGATGATCGGATTTTCCGACGACGTTGCAGTTCTTTCCGCCGCCTTTGCAATGGTGAGCAGGCATATCCAGCCGAGACACTACGAAGCGGCTGACCGCGCGCTAGCCGACAAGCCGGAAGGCATGAAAACGATCTAGTTGCCTGGTTGGTCAGGTGCTCTCTGCCTCGAGAGCCTTCTTGAGCTTTCCGAAGGCAAGCCGGATGCGGGATTTGACTGTCCCGAGCGGTAGGCCCGTTGCCTCCGCGATCTGTGAATGGGACTGGCCGAGAAAGAACGCGGCCCGTAGCATTTCTCGTTGCTCTTCCGGCAGCTGGCTGACGGCTGCGCGTACATGGGCGTCGCGATCGTCGTTGACGAGCATTTCGTCAGCACCAATCTCCGCGACGGGCTGCAAGGTCGGGTCTGCCCCATCCAGGATACGGGTTTTCGTCCGGCGCTGGAGGTCAATCCGGCGGTTGCGGGCGATGCGAAACAGCCAGGTCGACAGCGACGATCTGGTCGAATCGTAGAGCTCCGCCTTGTGCCAGAGCACGATCATAACGTCCTGAACGAGTTCCTCTGCCTCGCTGCTCGTCAGCCGTTGTCGCAATAGCCAAGATTTGAGGCGGGGTGCGAAGTAGTCGAACAGCACCGTGAATGCCTCTTGGTCGCGGCGTTCCGCAACGGCCTTGGCGAGGTCGGCGAAGCGCTGTTTCTCCTCGGCATTCATGTTCCGTCCAAAGTCCCCTGGCTCAGCGAATTCTCCAACGGATTTCCGTGCTTATGACCTACATCGGTTTCTCAAAAGGTCAAACTCTTGCCTGAATCTTTATGTCTTAGATTCATCCATGGCGTTGGTCCGTGTGCGCACACGGCATCGCGCCAATACGGGCGAGGCGCCGCGTCCGATGTTGACAGTTGGGTGAGAATGACACAGGCAGGGACATCTCGCTGTCCCTGTTGACGCTTTGGTAACCTGAATTAAGTCAAAATAAAGCAGATCGTGATTATGCGCCGCCCGTTCGCTTCGGGCTCGAATCGCAAGAACCGGCAGGATATCCATGTTTCTTAAAAGTACCGCAATCGCCATTTCCCTCGTTCTCGCTGCCGCCGGCATTGCATCCGCTCAGACCAAGAAGTCGCAGCCCGCGGCGCAGGCAACGCAGCAGCAGGCCACTCCGGCTTCGACGGCACCGACACGCATACAGCAGTTCCAGGCCTGGGGCGCTTATTCGTATAAGTCGGGCGCGAGCACTGTCTGCTACGTTTTGTCCGTGCCGACGGAAAAGAAGCCGGCTGGCATTGACCATGGGGACAACTTCTTCATCGTCTCGCAGCGACCTGGCCAGAACATCTCCTACGAGCCGCAGGCAATGATGGGCTACACGGTCAAGGAGAACTCGAAGATCAATGTCGTTATCGACGACAAGACCTTCGTGATGTTCACCAAGGATAAGGCCGGCTGGGTCGAGAACGCCGCTCAGGAGCCTGCGCTCGTGGCGGCCATGAAGGGCGGCAAGTCGATGACGATCAATGCAACGTCTCGCCGTGGCACTACGACCTCTTACAGCTACTCGCTGGCCGGGATTTCCGCTGCGCTCAAGCAGGTTGAGGGCTGCAAGTAAGCAGCTTGCCTGGTGGCAAAGAAATCAGGAGGCCGGCCTTGTGCCGGCCTTTGTCGTTTCCATCTATAGTGACGCGCGGCAAAAATGATGCTAAAGGCCCGCGCAACAGCGGATAGATCGCGGTCCTTGCCGTATGCTCCGCATTCAATTTCTGCCACCATGCCCTTCCTACCCGCAAGTCATCCGGCTTTCCGGGGCGGTCGCATGTTGAATTCGGGATTAAAGACTATGTCCGTCATGGATGCGATGACTGTTACCAAGCCCTTGGGCGCAGCGACCGGCGGTGCCGACGCTGGGCTGAAGCCTTCGCTGATCGGCCTCAGTCGTGAAGAGATGGGCGCCGCACTGCGCGAAAAGGGCGTGCCGGAGAAGCAGATCAAGATGCGCGTCGCGCAGCTGTGGAACTGGATCTATGTGCGCGGGGTTTCCGACTTCGACCACATGGCCAATATCTCCAAGGACATGCGCGAGACGCTGAAGACGCATTTCACCATCGCGCGGCCCGAAATCGTCGAGGAGCAGGTCTCGAACGACGGCACCCGCAAGTGGCTGCTGCGCTTTCCCGCCCGCGGTGCCGGCCGTCCGGTCGAGATCGAAGCCGTCTATATCCCTGAAGAAGGCCGCGGCACGCTTTGCATCTCCAGCCAGGTCGGCTGTACACTGACCTGTTCCTTCTGTCACACCGGCACGCAGCGCCTGGTGCGCAACCTGACGGCGGAAGAAATCCTGTCGCAGCTGCTGCTCGCTCGTGACCGGCTGGGCGACTTCCCGGATCGCGAAGTGCCGCAAGGCACCATCATGCCAGCGGAAGGCCGCAAGGTCAGCAACATCGTGATGATGGGCATGGGTGAGCCGCTCTATAACTTCGACGCGGTGAAGCAGGCCCTGCTGATCGCCACAGACGGCGACGGGCTCTCGCTCTCCAAGCGCCGTGTGACGCTCTCCACCTCGGGCGTCGTGCCTGAAATCTTCCGGACCGGTGGAGAAATCGGCGTGATGCTGGCAATTTCGCTGCATGCCGTGCGCGACGACCTACGCGACATCCTCGTGCCGATCAACAAGAAGTACCCGCTGAAGGAGTTGATCGATGCCTGTCGGAAATACCCCGGCCTGTCGAACGCCCGCCGTATCACCTTCGAATATGTGATGCTGAAGGACGTCAACGACAGCCTGGAGGACGCCAAGGGGCTGATCCAGTTGCTCAAGGGCGTGCCCGCGAAGATCAACCTCATTCCGTTCAACCCCTGGCCGGGCACAAACTACCAGTGTTCCGACTGGGCGCAGATCGAGAAGTTTGCCGATTTCATCAACTCTGCCGGCTATGCCTCGCCGATCCGCACGCCACGCGGCCGCGACATTCTCGCTGCCTGCGGCCAGCTGAAGTCGGAGTCGGAGCGCATGCGCAAAACCGAACGGCTGGCCTTCGAGGCGATGATGATCGCCAACCATGGCGCGGACGACTAGAGCTGGCGACTGATCAGCAAGTTTGATCCGTTCAGTGTTTTCTAATGATTGATTTCATGGCCTGCTTTTCCTAGAAGCAGGCCAAAATCATATCTGGAGGATACCCAATGCGTTCAATTCTGCTTGCTGTCGCGGCCACGCTGGCCCTGACCCTGCCTGCAAAGGCCGAAGATGTGACGGTCGCGGTCACGGCGATCGTCGAGCATCCGGCTCTTGATGCCGCACGCAAGGGTGTCCTCGATGTGCTGACGGCCGCCGGTTACAAGGAAGGCGAGAACCTGAAGTTCATGTTCGAGTCGGCTCAGGGCAATCCGGCAACGGCTGCGCAGATCGCTCGCCAGTTCGCCGGCGAGGGCCCGAACGTTATCGTCCCGATCTCCACGCCATCGGCTCAGGCTGTCGTTTCCGCGACGCGCGACATTCCGGTTGTCTTCACCGCTGTTTCCGATCCGCTCGGCGCGCAGCTCGTGAAGGATATGGACAAGCCGGGCGGCAATGTCACCGGTCTTTCCGACATGTCTCCGGTTGCCGAGCATCTTGCGCTCATCAAGGAAATCCTGCCGAACGTCAAAACGATCGGCTATCTCTACAACTCCGGTGAAGCCAACTCCGTATCGTTGCTTGCCGTCCTGAAGGCCGAGGCCGACAAGGCTGGCCTGAAGGTTGTCGAATCCGCCGCCACGAAGTCCGCTGAAGTTCAGGGCGCTGCCCGCGCGCTGGTCGGCCGCGCAGACGCCATCTATATCCCGACTGACAACACGATCATCTCTGCACTCGAAGGCGCCGTCGCCGTTGCCGAAGAAAGCAAGCTGCCGCTCTTCACAGCTGACACGGACTCCGTTTCGCGCGGTGCGATCGCTGCCCTCGGCTTCAACTACTACGATGTCGGCAAGCAGACGGGCGAAATCGTTGTTCGCATCCTCAAGGGTGAAAACCCGGGCGACATTCCGGTGAAGGTTGCCGCTGGTAGCGACCTCGTCATCAACAAGGGCGCGGCCGCCAAGATGGGCGTTACGCTGCCGGAAAGCGTCGTTAAGCGCGCGACGAAGACGATCGACTGATCGCCGTATGGTTTTGAGAAACTGGTCATCCAGCCGCTCCCGTTTTACGCGGGGGCGGCTGATGGTATTAAAAGCTTGGACCCGATGACAGGCGGGGCAAGTCAGAGGAAAGGGCAGGAGCCTTGAGTCAGATCGCATTCTGGGGAGCCGTGGAACTGGGGTTGGTCTACGCCTTCGTCGCACTCGGCGTTTACCTTGCATTCCGTGTGCTGGATTTTCCGGATCTGACGGTTGACGGCTCTTTTCCGCTGGGTGCTGCCGTGACGGCGGTTCTCATCATCGCAGGCGTCAATCCTTGGTTGGCCGCCCTCGTCGCCATGGTTGCGGGCGCTGCGGCCGGCATGGTGACCGCGATGCTCAATGTGCGGTTCAAAATCCTCAACCTGCTGGCCTCGATCCTGACGATGATCGCACTCTTCTCGGTCAATCTCCGGGTCATGGGCAAGCCGAACGTCGCGCTGATCAATGCCGATACGATGATCAGCCCGTTCTTCGGTCATGGCCTGCGTGATTTCTACGTTCGCCCGCTCTTCGTCGGCATCCTCGTCATCGTTGCCGTGATCCTCGTCTGGCGCTTCCTCGAGAGCGACTCGGGTCTGGCGATGCGCGCAACCGGCGCGAACGCCCGCATGGCCCGTGCGCAGGGTGTCGACACGAGCCGCCAGATCTATCTCGGTATGGCGATCTCCAACGCGCTGGTTGCCCTCGGGGGCGCGCTGTTTGCGCAGACGAATGGTTTTGCCGATGTCACCTCGGGCGTTGGCACGATCGTTGTGGGCCTCGCTGCCGTTATCATCGGCGAAACGCTGCTTGGACGGCGTGGGCTGTTGATCGCCTTGATCGGTTGCGTGCTCGGCTCGATCCTCTACCGTATCGCCATCCAGCTCGCTCTCTCGACTGATGTCATCGGGTTGCAGGCCTCGGACCTCAATTTCGTGACCGCGGTTCTGGTGACGATTGCGCTCATTCTTCCCCGCCTTCGCCGCGGAGGTGCCGCATCGTGATTACGCTCAAGGATATCAAGGTCGTCTTCGGCAAGGGTACGCCGCTGCAGAAGCAGGCACTATCAGGCGTTAGCCTGACGATCGAGGAAGGCTCGTTCGTCACCGTGATTGGCTCGAACGGTGCGGGCAAGTCGACGCTGCTTGGCGTTCTGGCCGGTGATGTGCTTGCGAGCGAAGGCCAGGTTCTGATCGGCCATGCCGATGTCACCCGGAAGTCCACGGCCGCCCGCGCAGGCCTCGTCGCCCGTGTCTTCCAGGATCCGCTGACCGGAAGCTGCGGTTCGCTCTCGATCGAGGAGAACCTTGCGCTTGCGGCGCGTCGCGGCGAAAAGCGTGGGCTCGTCTCGGCGCTTGGCCCGAAGCGGCGCGAGCATTTCCGTGAGCGGATCGCGGAACTCAATCTCGGTCTCGAAAATCGGATGCGGGACCGCATGGACCTACTGTCCGGCGGTCAGCGTCAGGCGGTGTCGCTCGTCATGGCAACGCTCGCCGGTTCCGAAGTGCTGCTGCTCGATGAGCATACGGCGGCGCTTGATCCAGGGATGGCGGAGTTCGTCATGGGGCTCACGCAGAAAATTGTCTCGGAGCGCAAGCTCACAACGTTGATGGTCACGCATTCCATGCGCCAGGCGCTCGATTATGGGCACCGTACGATCATGCTGCATGGCGGGGAAATCGTGCTCGACGTCAGCGGTGACAGCCGCAAGACGCTGCAGGTCGAGGACCTGATCGCCATGTTCCGCAAAATGCGAGGTCAGACGCTCGACGACGACGCGCTGTTGATCGGCTGAGGAGAGCCAAAGCCGGGAAGCCAAGGCTTCCCGGAGATCGCTTAGCGGGCCTGCGTCAGCAGAATTTTTGCAGCGAAGACGGAGAAGACGCCGGCGAAGGTGAAATCCATGCCGCGCAAAACCTTCTTGTTGTTCTGCAGCCAGCTCGCCAGCCAGTCGGCGGCGAAAACGACGGCTGCGTTGACAGGCATGCCGATCAGAATGAAGCAGAAGCCGAGGAAGAGCAGCTTCTGCGTCACGGCAGGATCGCCGGCGCTGACGAACTGCGGCAGGAAGGTCATGAAGAAGATGATGACCTTCGGGTTCAGGAGGTTGACCCAGAAGCCCGAGGAAATGTTTGCAAGCGGCGTACCCTTTGAGCCTTCCACCTTGTTGACCGAGAATTTCGAGCCATAGCGGATCGCCTGTACAGCAAGCCAAAGCAGGTAGGCGGCACCACCGGTCTTGAGGATCAGGAAGGCGGTAGGCGAGGCGGTGATCAGCGCCGAGACGCCAAAAGCGACCAGCATCGTGTGTACGACGATACCGAGACTGGTGCCAAGCACGACGAAGAGAGCCGCTTTCTTGCCCTGCGCCAGCGCACGGCTAATCGATAGCGTCATGTCAGGGCCGGGCGTTGCCGCAAGCAGAAGGGTCGCGGCGGCAAAGGCGAGAAGCGTGGCAATGCTGGGCAGAAAGTCCATGTTACACTCTGAGAGCCGAAAAACGTTGGTTGCTTTTATCCGGCTCTCAGAAAATGTCTAATCAAACCTTCTAATACGACCTATTCCTTGCGTTCGAGATAGGCCTTGAACTTGTCGGCATAATCCTTGTGCCAGCGCGACAGCGGCGGACGGTTCTCGATGATGTCCCCCATCGCCCAGGCCATGCGGCGCTCGTCCACGGCGCGAACCACGTCGTTGTCGGGGCAGAGGATATAGAAGTCACCGCGTTCCAGACTTTCGATCATGAAGTCGACGGTCTGCTCCGCAGTCCATGCGGCCGCCGGCTTTTCGGCGCGATCGCCCTTGGTGAGGCCGGTGAAAACGAAGCCGGGAATCAAAAGGTGGGCTGAGATCTTCGAGCCCTCGGTGTTGCGCAATTCGTGCTCGAGCGCTTCGGTGAATACCCTCACGCCAGCTTTTGAGACGTTATAGGCAGGGTTGCCTGGCGGGGTTGTGATGCCCTGCTTGGAACCAGTGTTGATGATCAGGCCAGGTTCGCCGTGCGAGAGCATGTGCTGGCCGAAGGTCCTGACGCCGTTGATGACGCCTAGCAAGTTGACGCCGAGGATGTTGTCCCAGTCCGCCTGGGCGCTGAAGATCGACGTCTCAGGGCCGATACCGGCATTGTTCATCAGAACATGCACACGGCCGAAGCGCTGTATGACAGTCCGTTCGAGCGCTTCCAGCGAGTCCTTCTGCGCAACGTCCGTTTCAACGGCGAGTACGTTCTCTTCGCCCGAAATTGACTTCAGTTCGCTTGCTGCCTCCGCCAGCCGGTCGCCGCCGAGATCGGCAATGGCAACCCTCATGCCCGCCCGGGCAAAGTGCTTCGCCGCCGCTAAGCCGATGCCGGAGGCACCGCCCGTGATGACGGCAACATTGGATTTCTTGATGATGTCTTGGATTCTTGTCACGGCCGGCCTCTCCTCAGCGTTGTCAGGACGATGGCAGATATGGGTTGCGCTTTCGGCCTGTCAAACACTATCCGGGCCGCCTATGGTAGCCGTTGCCCTTGCGTCCTGCGCCGATCTCGCTAAAAGTGCCCGCCAGACCGGGCTTGGCGGGTTTGCCGCCGCCCTCTTGCAACGGACCTCATCATCATGGCATCGCACAAAGACGTAAAGAAAGTCGTCCTCGCCTATTCCGGCGGCCTCGACACCTCGATCATCCTGAAGTGGCTGCAGACCGAACTCGGCGCAGAAGTCGTGACCTTCACCGCCGACCTCGGCCAGGGCGAAGAGCTGGAGCCGGCACGCAAGAAGGCCGAGATGCTCGGCATCAAGGAGATCTACATCGAGGATGTGCGCGAAGAGTTCGTGAAGGACTTCGTGTTCCCGATGTTCCGCGCCAATGCCGTTTACGAGGGCGTCTATCTGCTCGGCACCTCGATCGCTCGCCCGCTGATCTCCAAGCACCTGATCGACATCGCCCGCAAGACCGGCGCCGATGCGATCGCGCACGGTGCGACCGGCAAGGGCAACGACCAGGTTCGTTTCGAGCTTTCCGCCTATGCTCTGAACCCCGATATCAAGATCATCGCGCCGTGGCGCGACTGGTCGTTCAAGAGCCGCACCGATCTGCTGGCGTTTGCCGAAGCCCACCAGATCCCGGTCGCCAAGGACAAGAAGGGCGAGGCGCCGTTCTCCGTCGACGCCAACCTGCTGCACTCCTCGTCCGAGGGCAAGGTTCTCGAAGATCCGGCGCAGGAAGCACCTGAATACGTGCATATGCGCACGATTTCTCCGGAAGCCGCACCTGACAAGGCGACAACAATCAGGGTCGGCTTCGAGAAGGGTGATGCGGTTTCGATCAACGGCGTACGCATGAGCCCGGCAACGCTGCTCGCAACGCTCAACAACTATGGCCGTGACAACGGCATCGGTCGTCTCGACCTCGTGGAAAACCGCTTCGTCGGCATGAAGTCGCGCGGCGTCTACGAAACGCCCGGCGGCACGATCCTGCTTGCCGCGCACCGCGCCATCGAATCCATCACGCTCGACCGTGGTGCCGCGCACCTGAAGGACGAACTGATGCCGCGCTATGCGGAGCTGATCTACTACGGCTTCTGGTTCTCGCCGGAGCGCGAAATGGTGCAGGCACTGATCGACAAGAGCCAGGAGCATGTCGAAGGCGAAGTGACGCTGAAGCTCTACAAGGGCAATGTCATGGTTACCGGTCGCGAGAGCCCGAAGTCGCTCTACTCCGACAAGCTGGTTACCTTCGAAGACGACCAGGGCGCCTACGACCAGAAGGACGCCGCCGGCTTCATCAAGCTCAATGCGCTGCGTCTGCGTACGCTCGCCAAGCGCAACCTCTCGAAGTAATCGAGAGCAGCTGCAAGAGATCAAAGGCCCGCCTCGTGCGGGCCTTTTCATTCGTCCGTTGTGGCGTGGGAGAGCTCTGCTGCGCGTTGCGACGCGCGCACGAACCAGAGGTAGCTGATGATCGAAATCAGCGCCATGAGCGGGATCACCGTTCCGAAGGCAAGCAGCGGCATGCCGATCAGCGAACCCGCGACGCCGCCGGCAAAGCCGCCGCCCATCTGGATGAAGCCCATCATCGCGGATGCCGATCCGGCGATATGCGGGAATGGGTATAGACCTGATGTGGTCATATGCGGTGTCAGGAACGCCAAACCGAAGGCGAGGAACGCGATCGGCCCCATGATCGAGAGATAGGATGGCGTGACGAAGTGGACTGACAGAGCGATCATGATGCCGGCAAAGCCCAGCAGGCCAAGCCCGACGCGCACGGAGCCGTCGCCGCCCAGACGCGGCGCCGCATAGCGAAGGCACACGGAACCAAGGAAGTAGGAACCTGATTGCATCAGCATGCCCAAGCCAAAGGCGGTCGGTGAAAGGCCAACGACCTTGATGAGAATGAACGGCAGGAGCGTCGCCTGCGCGTAAAGTGCGCCGATCGAGCCGCCGAGCACGAACGAGGCGGAGACGAAGCGGCTTTCGCGGGCAAGCTCCAAATAGGCGCGAAGCAGCGGAAGCGGGAGCGCGCGGCGGGGATCGGGCACGCTCGTCTCGCGCATGAAGACGATCACGCCGAAACATATCAGCAGTCCAAAGCCGATGAGGAGGAAGAAGACCGACTGCCAGCCAAACGCCGCCAGCGCCAAGCCGCCAACGGTTGGCGCGGCGGCCGGTCCGATGGCGATCATGATGCCGATCAGGTTCATGATGCGGGAGGCTTCGGTCCCGGTGAACTGGTCGCGGACGATGGCGCGCGCCACCGTAATCCCGACAGAAGCACCAATGCCCTGGATGAGGCGGCCGGCAAGCAGCCATTCGATGCCGGGCGCAAAGGCGGAAAGCAGGCTGCCGACCACATAGATGCCGATGAAGAGGAGCGTCGCCGCCCGGCGTCCGAAGGCATCCGAAAGCGGACCGGCAAGCAGTTGCGCAACCGAGAAGCCGGCGAAATAGACTGACAGCGTCATCTTGATCGCCGAGTCTGATGTCTGGAACGCATGGACGAGTTCGGGCATCGCCGGTGTGTAGATCGACATCGAGATCGGGCCGATGGTTGCGAGAAGCGCGCCGAGCATGCTCGTTCGCCGTTCGCTCATCCGGAATGGGGGCATAGGGTACTCGGTTCTGGTGAAATGCGCGGTCAGCGCGAAGGCTGCGGCTTTTCTTCTGTCGCAAGCTGCGTGATCCGGCAATTCAAAAATCTCATGGGTTGCCATGACAGCTTGACGCCTTTCGATTGGCGCATAAGCTGCGGCTGTCCTTTCCGGAGTTTCTCGATGACGCAATCCTTGCTGGCGGGCGCCTTTCTGGCAGCCCTTCTTTATGTGCTCATTCCAGGGCCTGCCTTCCTTGCGCTGCTGGGTATCGGCGCGGGGCAGGGACGCCGAGCAGGGGCAATGTTCGTCGGCGGCCATCTGGTCGGCGACCTGCTGTGGGCATCGCTAGCTCTGATCGCGATCATCGGGGCGAAGACAATCGGGACCTTCGTGTTCGACGCGCTCGGTCTTCTCTGTGGTTTCTACCTTGCCTGGATCGGCTGGAATGCGGTTCGGGCAAAGCCGAAGGGTGAGGGGCAGGCACTGATGGTGGTGGAGCGGCCGTTCCGCCGCGGTTTGATCTTCGGGGTCACCAATCCGAAGGGATATCCGGTCGCGCTGGCGACATTCACTGCCCTCGTTGCTGGCTCCGCGAGCGCGCTGCAGTTCCACACGCTGCCCGTCCTGCTGGCGGTTTCGTTCCTGGGTTTCATCGTGGCCGACATGATCCTGATCACGATCATCGGCGCAGGAACGGTTCGGCGGTTCTATCGTGCGCATGAGCGGCTGATCGTGCGCTGCTCCGGTGTGCTCTTCATGGGCTTTGCGGTACAGGCGCTCTGGCATGCGACGCCCGGCCTTCTCGGCTGGCGGAAGGCCTGAGATCAGACGTCGAGAAAGCTGACGACCGAATTCAGCCGTTCTACTGTCTGCGGGTCGCCGATCGATGTCGCGATCTGCAGCTGGTCCTTATAATAGTCCCGGAAGTTGAAGCTCGTCGCGTCGGTGACATCCGACAGGTCGAGGATGTTGCCAGACGGGTCGATTGTTCGCATCGGCAGCGGTTCGGAGATCGCGGCATAAGTATCTTGATCGATCGCACCGGCATCGAAGCTCTGCCTTGCATACAGGCGTAGTTCGCTGGGGCTGATCGCGGAAAAATCCGGCGCGTTCGCGTTCGTTTCATCGATTTGAAACGACGCTGAGGCCTTTGTCTTTGTGCCGATTTGCTCTTCTAATTCACTGTAATAATTGGAATTATCTTGGTTTCTTTTGAAAAGGAAACTCGGCGAAGACCGCACAGAAAGGATTTCCATGGCGCGTATCCACTTGCAAAAAGATGATGAGTGAAACTACCGCGCGTGGCGAACGTACGTCAATCGTTAACGATTAGTTAATTCTTATGCATCATTTCTTGCCATGAAGTTTTCGCAGTCAGGGCGGGTGATGTGCGTCTGATCGCCAATACCAATTGCGGATGCGCATCCCTATATTGCCTGTTCAGTTGCCTGCCACAAAGGATCTCCGCATGCCTTCCACATCAGAATTCAACCCGGCACTCGTCGAATGGAACGGTCTCCACGGCCTGCCGCGTTTCGATGCCCTCAATGACGGCGACTTTGCCTCTGCCTTTGATGCCGCGCTCGCCGCGCACGAGAAAGAGATCGACGCGATCGCCGGTAACCCGGAGGCGCCGACATTCGAAAACACAGTCGTTGCGCTCGAGATCGCGGGTGATGAACTGTCGCGCGTGTCGGCACTGTTCTGGAATCGGGCAGGCGCGCATACCAACGATACGATCCAGGCGCTGGAGCGGGACATCTCGCCGAAGATGTCGCGCCACTATTCCAAGATCGGCATGAATGCGGCGTTGTTTGCCCGTATCGATGCCTTGTGGGAAGCGCTCGATAGCCTTGGCCTGACGCTGGAGCAGACGCGTGTGCTGGAGCGCCACTGGAAGGGCTTCGTCAAATCGGGCGCGAAGCTGCCGAAGGCTGAGCAGGAGAAGCTTGCGGGGATCAACGAGAAGCTTGCCGGCCTCGGCACCCAGTTCGGCCAGAACGTGCTCGCCGATGAGAAGAGCTGGGCGCTGATCCTTTCCGACGGCGCGGATCTCGATGGTATTCCTGACTTCCTGAAGGATGCGATGGCGGCGGCTGCGCGCGAGCGTGGCGAAGAGGGCAAGTTTGCTGTCACGCTGTCGCGCTCGATCATCGAACCGTTCCTGACCTTCTCGGAGCGGCGCGACCTGCGCGAGCAGGCTTTCAAGGCCTGGGTTGCGCGTGGTGCGAACGATGGCGCCACTGATAATCGCGGCATTATCAGGGATACGCTTGCGCTCCGCGACGAGGTGGCAAAGCTCCTCGGCTATGGCAATTTCGCCGAACTGAAGCTCGACAACACGATGGCGAAGACGCCTGACGCCGTGAACCACCTGCTTCGAGAGGTATGGGCGAAGGCCGTCAAGCGTGCCGGCGAGGAAGAAGCCGATATCGCCAAGCTGATCGCTGATGAAGGCAAGAACCATGACGTCATGCCCTGGGACTGGCGGCACTATGCCGAGAAGATCCGGGCGCAGCGGTTCAATTTCTCAGAGGCCGAGCTGAAGCCCTACCTGCAACTGGAGAAGATCATCGACGCCTGCTTCGATGTCGCCGGACGGTTGTTCGGCATTCGCGCCGTCGAGAAGAGAGGTGTCCCTGCCTACCATCCCGATGCGCGCGTGTTCGAGATCCGCGATCGCGAAGACAGGCTGGTGGCGCTCTTCCTTGGCGATTACTTCGCCCGCAGTTCCAAGCGTTCCGGGGCCTGGATGAGCTCGTTCCAGTCGCAGCACAAGCTGCCGCTAAAGAATGGCCGCAGCGGCGAGCTGCCGATCATCTACAATGTCTGCAACTTCGCGAAGCCGGCCGAGGGCAAGCCGGCGCTGCTGTCACTTGATGATGCGCGTACGCTGTTCCATGAGTTCGGCCATGCGCTGCATGGGATGCTGTCAAACGTCACATACCCCTCTGTTTCGGGCACAGGTGTTTCCCGAGACTTCGTTGAGCTGCCCTCGCAGCTTTACGAACACTGGCTGACGGTTCCCGCGATCCTGAAGCAATATGCCGTGCATTTCGAAACCGGTGAGCCGATGCCGCAGGCTCTGCTCGACAAGGTTCTGGCAGCGCGTACCTTCAATTCCGGCTTCAACACGGTCGAGTTTACCTCATCGGCGCTTGTCGATATGGCGTTCCATACCCGCGACAAGGTCGAGGATCCAATGGCGGTGCAGAAAGAGGTGCTGTCTGAGCTCGGCATGCCGAAGTCGATCGTCATGCGGCATGCCTCGCCGCACTTCCAGCACATCTTCTCCGGCGGTTATTCAGCCGGCTACTATTCCTACATGTGGTCCGAAGTTCTCGATGCGGATGCTTTTGCCGCCTTCGAGGAAACCGGCGATGCATTCAATCGCGAGATGGCGGCCAAGCTGAAGGACAACATCTATTCCGTCGGCGGCGCGATCGACCCTGAAGATGCCTACAAGGCGTTCCGCGGCAAGCTGCCGAGCCCGGATGCCATGCTGGTCAAGAAAGGTCTGGCGACCTTCGAAGAATTGTCCGGCAGCGACGCCTGAGGCGGTAAGTCGCGCGTCGTCGATGCGAGACGGCTAAAGTATTGACGGAAGACGGCATCTTGCTGCTTCGTCACATGACTGTCATTGAAGGTTAATAAGCAACCGGCATCGATTTTCAACCGATGCCGGTTTTTTCATGACCCCTCAATCTTCAGAGCCCAATGCGGCCGTTTCGACGGCCGGCGTGGAATTGCACTATGGGGCGACGCCCGTTCTGAAGGGCATTGATATCTCGCTTTCCAAGGGCAAGACGCTGGCGCTGCTCGGGCCGTCCGGCTGCGGAAAGACCACCCTGCTCAGGCTCGTCGCCGGATTGCTCGCGCCGACGAAGGGCTCGATCGCGATTGCCGGACGCACCGTTGCCGATGCCGCAAGCGGCGCCTTCTCACCGCCGGAAAAGCGCAATCTAGGGATGGTGTTTCAGGACTATGCGCTGTGGCCGCAGATGACCGTTGGCGGCAACGTCTCCTTTCCCCTCGAAATGCGCGGTATCGGCAAATCCGAGCGAGAGTCGCGGACGATGCGGGCATTGGAACGCGTCGGTCTTGGGGCCTATGCCGATCGCAGGCCGAGCGATCTCTCGGGTGGTCAGCAGCAGCGTGTCGCGATCGCGCGAGCGATCGTTGCCGAACCGCAGCTCATTCTGTTCGACGAACCATTGTCGAATCTCGATCGTGAACTGCGCGAGAACATGGTCGGTGAACTGGCCGAGCTGATCGCGACGCTTGGCCTGACGGCAATCTACGTGACGCACGATCATAGCGAGGCGCTGACGCTGGCGGACGACGTCGCCGTCATGCGTGGCGGCGTGATCGAGCAGTTGGCATCGCCAGACGAGCTGATCGATAAGCCTGCAACGCCTGAGGTCGCCGACTTCCTGCGCCTCGGCGGTGTCGCCGAGCTCGAGTATCGTGATGAACATTGGTTCTTCAAAGGCAGCAGCCTCGCGCTACTGCGCGGTGCCGATGGGGTCGATTGCGCCGTCCGAGTCCTCATTCCCACCGGATCGATCACCGCGGGAGAGATCCTGCCGGGTACGCTTGCCGCAACAGTGCTGCGCTCGCAGTTTCGCGGCGATGGCCATCTGGCGACCGTCTCTCTGGTCG
Source organism: Rhizobium cauense (assembly GCF_019511525.1). Classification (GTDB taxonomy): domain Bacteria; phylum Pseudomonadota; class Alphaproteobacteria; order Rhizobiales; family Rhizobiaceae; genus Rhizobium; species Rhizobium cauense. Next base: position 298,064 of record NZ_JAEUAT010000005.1, read on the forward strand.
GCGCCGAGACAATCGAATTGCAGGTTTTGAGCCGCGCCAAGCTGCGACCCGGCGAGGGCATCGGTCTGTCGATCGATCCCGGCCAGATCCGGTGGTTCGGCAAAGAGGTTCAGTCGTCCAAAGAGGAGAATTTGGAGCATGTTTAAGTCGTTGAAGAGCATCACTTTCGGCGTTCTCGCCGCAACGCTGATGGCGGGCGTCGCCCATGCCGACATCACGGTCTACACCGCTGGTCCGCAAGGGCTGATCGACAAGCTGTCGGCCGGCTTCACCAAGCAGACGAGCGTCAAGGTCAACGTCTTCCAGGCAACGACCGGCAAGGTCATGGCCCGTATCGAGGCCGAAGCCTCGAACCCTGTTGTTGACGTCCTCATTTCGGCTTCCTGGGATACGGCGACCGACTTCGCCAAGCGCGGCTGGCTCGTATCCTACACCAGCCCGAACGCCGCCAAGGTTCCGGACTTCCTGAAGACCGACACCGCCGTTGCCCAGGGCATCTCGGCGCTTGGCATCGCTTGGAACACCAAGAGCGGCACGCCGAAGCCGGCCGAGTGGGCCGACCTGACGAAGCCTGAATACAAAGACCTCGTCAACATTCCGGATCCGGCGCAGTCCGGCTCGTCCTTCGAGCTGACGGCGGCGCTTGCCGGCCAGGATGACTTCAAGCTCTTCAAGGATCTGAAGGACAACGGCGCCATCATCGCGGGTGCCAATGCCGAGGCTCTGAACCCGGTTCTGCAGGGTGCGAAGGCTGCCGTCTTCGGCGCCGTCGATTACATCACCCTCAATGCCAAGGAAAAGGGCGAGAACATCGATGTGATCTTCCCGGAATCCGGCACTGTTATCGCGCCGCGTCCGGCCATGATCCTCAACTGGTCGAAGAACCAGGATGAGGCGAAGAAGTTCATCGACTACATGCTCTCCGACGAAGGCCAGAAGCTTGTTGCCGACCAGATGCTGATGCCGGCTCGTACGGACATTCCGGCAAGCCGTCCGCTGATCAGTGATCTGAAGCTCCTGAAGTACGACACCGCTGCTGTTTACGGCAAGCGGAAGGAAACGCTGAAGCAGGTCACCGACACGTTCGGCGGCAAGTAAGGACAGGGCGATGAGGACGAACGATGGTAGCGGCGCTGCGCCGGCCGCCTGGCTGGCGATCGCGGGGTTGACCGTTATCGTCGGCGTTCCATTCATCGCCGTTGTGCTTCAGGGCATATTTCCCAACATCGGACAGGGCTCGTTCGCGGGCCCTTTCTCTTCGCTTGTTGCGACGCTTTTCGATAGCGCGCTTGTTGGCATGGCCGGGAACACCATTCTGCTCGGCAGCTGCGTGGTGCTGGCCTCGGCGCTGGTAGCGGTGCCGCTCGGCGTGTTTCGGGCGCTCTATCGCATCCCGCTCGCGCCGCTCTGGGATGTGCTGCTGCTCGTTCCATTCATGATCCCGCCTTACATCGCCACACTTGGCTGGATCATGACGTTGCAACCGCGCGGCTATCTTCAGCAGATCGCGGGCTTCAACCTCGCACCCTTCCTTTTTTCATTGTTCGGCATGACCATGGTCATGGCCTTCAACACTTTTCCCGTCGTCTATTTCGCCGTATCGCGCACGGTCGAGGCGGTTGGTGCGCGTTATGCGGATGTCGGCCGGGTCTTTGGCGCGTCGCCGGCGCGGGCGTTCTTTCGGATCACGTTGCCGCTGTCGGCGCCCGGTCTCGTTGCCAGCCTGATGCTGGTGTTTGCCGCAGCGATCGAGGAATATGGCACGCCGGCAGCGCTCGGTCGCCGCGCCGGCTTCCAGGTGCTGGTGACCGGTATCGACCTGCGGATCTCGGATTGGCCGATCGATCTGCCGGGGGCGGCGATCCTGTCGATCCTGCTTGTCGTCATGTCTCTGCTGACATTCGTGCTGCAGCGATGGATCCTCGCCCGGCGCTCCTACCAGACGGTCGGCGGCAAGCCTGCTGCCAAGGACAAGCGGCCGCTTGGGGCTCTGAAGGTTCCGGTGATGATCGCCTTTGCCGTCGTCGCCTTCCTGGCGACCGGCGTGCCGCTGCTCTCGATCCTGTTCACGGCGCTGTCGCGGACGATTTCCGGTGGTCTGGCGCTCGACAACATCAGCGCCGAGAACTTCCTGTCAGTTTTCAACAACAGCGCCGGTGCTCTGGGGGCGCTTCTCAACAGCTTCTCGCTGGGCATCGGTACGGCATTGATTACCGGCCTCATCGGCGTATTGACCGCCTATACCGTGGTCAAGACGAAGATCCGCGGACGCGTGGCGATCGACACGATGACGATCCTGCCGAATGCGCTGCCAGGCATCGTTGTTGCCGTCGGCCTGATCCTTGCCTGGAACATGCCCTGGCTGCCGGCGACCCCCTACAACACGGCATTTATCCTGCTTCTCGCGTATTGCTGCATCCTGCTGCCGCAGCCCGTGCGCTACACGACGGCGGCATTCCAGCAGATCGGAGACAGCCTGGAGGCCGCGGCTCGTGTCTTTGGTGCAAGCGGAGTGACTGCGTTCCGCCGCATCCTCCTACCGCTCGTCTTTCCGAGCCTCGCTTCCGCAATGCTGTTAGTCTTTGCGCTTGCGTCGCGCGAACTGGTGGCCTCGGTCGTCGTCGCACCTGTCGGCATGCAGACGATCGCCACTTTCATCTGGCGGCAGTTCGAGCAGGGGTCAATTGGCCTCGGCATGGCGATGGCCTTCATCGCCATCCTCATCACGACGCTGTTGCCGCTTCTGCTGCTGATGCTGCTTCGCCGCAGCGGATTGGTGGCGGAATAGCGCCTCCGAGCGGCGCTCCCGTAACAAAACTGTCGCTGAAATTTCGAAAAACGGTCATGCCGCCTTTAAGCGAATGACATGACTGCCGCCATAGTTTCGGCCCTCCCGTTAGCCGGATAGACCTTGGCATGACATTGACTGAAACGACCCGTCGACGCTTCCTCTCATCCATGGGCGCCGTTGGCGGATTTGCACTGGCCGGGCTGGCGATGCCCTATTACGCACGCGGCTCGTCCAGTCGCCCAGTCTTTACTGCGGGCGTGCAATCCGGCGATGTCGATGCGAATTCGGGTGTGGTCTGGGCGCAAGTGAGCCGGCCGGCACGACTCTATGTCGAGTATTCGACGAGCGATCGGTTCGCCAATGCCGTGCGTGTCGCGCCCATAGACGTGACGCCGGATACCAATCTGGCGGGAAAGCTGCTGCTCCAGAATCTCCCTGATGATCAGGAGATATTCTATCGCTTCCGCGCGGCCGACCTGCAGGACGTCAACGATCTGTCGGAGCCGATCCATGGCCAGTTTCGCACGGCGCCGGCGGGTAAACGCAACATCCGTTTTGCGTGGTCCGGGGATACGGCCGGCCAGGGCTGGGGCATTGATTACGAGGGGATGCGCACCTATTCGACGATCGCCTACCACCGGCCGGATTTCATGATCCACTCCGGCGACACCATCTACGCGGACAATCCCATTGCCGACGAGGTCCGGCTGCGTGACGGCGGCATCTGGAAGAACCGCATCGTCACCGAAGCAAAGCGCGACATTGCGCAGACGCTCGACCAGTTTCGCGGGCAGTGGGCTTATAATCTGCTCGACGATCATGTGAAGGCATTCAACGCGGTCTGTCCGGTGTTCTATCAATGGGATGATCATGAGGTGCTGAACAACTGGTCGCCGTCGACCGATCTTCTTGATGACGATCGCTACAAGGAAAAATCCATCGCCACGCTTGCGGCTCGCGCCAGTCGCGCTTTCCACGAGATGACGCCGATCCGCTACGTGGCCGATGAGCCGGGCCGGATTTATCGCAAGGTGTCTTACGGTCCGCTGCTCGACGTCTTCTTCATCGACCTGCGCTCCTATCGAGGCCCGAACAGCCATGGGCTGGATGCCGAGCCAACGCCGGAGTGTCGGCTTCTGGGCGAGCGGCAGGTGGCGTGGCTGAAGCGCGAGCTGGTGCGCTCGACGGCGACCTGGAAGGTCATCGCCTGCGATCTGCCGATCGGGCTGGTGATCTGGGACGATTATGGCCACCGGACGGGCAGCGAGTCGATTTCCAATGGTGACAATGGCGCCCCGCGCGGCCGCGAGCTTGAGTTTGCCGATCTGCTGCGCTTCATCCGCGATGCCGGCATAACGAACATGATCTGGCTGACAGCCGACGTGCACTATACGGCTGCGCACTACTACGATCCTGGCAAGGCCAAGTTCCGCGAGTTCCTGCCCTTCTGGGAGTTCGTGGCGGGTCCGTTGCATTCCGGAACCTATGGTCCGCAGGAGCTCGACATGACGTTCGGGCCGCAGGTGAAGTTCATGAAAGCCGCACCCGGCGGTGCGGAGCAGAACCTGCCGCCATCAGCTGGCATGCAGTTCTTCGGGCTTGTCGACATCGACGGGCAGACCGAGCAACTGACAGTGAGGCTGATGGATCGGAACGATACCGAGCTGTGGCGGACGACGCTCGATCCGCAGATATCGAGTTGATCTCCATGCATGGCAGGCAATCCGGCTTTCCCCCCTTTCGCAAAAGCGAAAAACACTGTATGAGCCGCCCAAATGAAATTGGCGCCTTCTCCCAGCGCGGCGCCCCAGCCTCAGAGATCTAGACATATGGCACTTCGCAACATCGCGATTATCGCGCACGTTGACCATGGCAAAACGACACTGGTTGACGAACTCCTGAAACAGTCCGGTTCGTTCCGCGAGAACCAGCGCGTTGCAGAACGCGTCATGGACTCCAACGACCTGGAAAAGGAACGCGGTATCACGATCCTTGCCAAGGCGACCTCGGTCGAGTGGAAGGGTGTTCGCATCAACATCGTCGACACCCCCGGCCACGCCGACTTCGGCGGTGAAGTCGAGCGTATCCTGTCGATGGTGGATGGCGCGATCGTTCTGGTCGACTCGTCGGAAGGCCCGATGCCGCAGACGAAGTTCGTGGTCTCCAAGGCGCTGAAGGTCGGCCTCCGCCCGATCGTCGCGATCAACAAGATCGACCGTCCGGACGGCCGCCACGAAGAAGTCATCAACGAAGTGTTCGACCTCTTCGCCAGCCTTGATGCGACTGACGAACAGCTCGATTTCCCGATCCTCTACGGTTCGGGTCGCGATGGCTGGATGAACGTCAACCCTGAAGGCCCGAAGGACCAGGGTCTCGCGCCTCTGCTCGACCTCGTGCTCAAGCACGTTCCGGAGCCGAAGGTCGCCGAAGGCCCGTTCACGATGATCGGCACGATCCTGGAAGCCAACAACTTCCTCGGCCGCATCATCACCGGCCGCATCAATTCCGGTTCGATCAAGCCGAACCAAGCCGTCAAGGTCCTCGCCCAGGACGGCAAGACGATCGAAACCGGCCGTATCTCCAAGATCCTCGCGTTCCGCGGCATCGAGCGGACCTCGATCGAAGAAGCGCATGCAGGCGACATCGTCGCGATCGCCGGCCTTTCCAAGGGCACGGTTGCCGATACCTTCTGTGATCCTGCTGTCACCGAAGCGCTGACCGCGCAGCCGATCGATCCGCCGACCGTTACCATGTCGTTCATCGTCAACGACAGCCCGCTCGCCGGCACAGAAGGCGACAAGGTTACCTCGCGCGTCATCCGCGACCGTCTGTTCAAGGAAGCCGAAGGCAACGTCGCGCTGAAGATCGAAGAAGCCGAAGGCAAGGATTCGTTCTACGTATCCGGCCGCGGCGAATTGCAGCTCGCCGTTCTGATCGAAACCATGCGCCGCGAAGGCTTCGAGCTCGCCGTGTCGCGTCCGCGCGTCGTCATGCACAAGGATGACAGCGGCAACACGATGGAGCCGATCGAAGAAGTCGTCATCGACGTCGACGAAGAGCATTCCGGCGTCGTCGTGCAGAAGATGTCCGAGCGCAAGGCTGAAATGACCGAGCTGCGTCCTTCGGGCGGCAACCGCGTTCGCCTGGTGTTCAATGCACCGACCCGCGGCCTGATCGGCTACCAGTCGGAACTCTTGACCGACACGCGCGGTACCGCCGTGATGAACCGCCTGTTCAAGGACTACCAGCCCTTCAAGGGCGAAATCGGTGGCCGTACGAATGGCGTTCTGCTTGCCAATGCTCCGGGCGAAGCCGTTGCCTACGCCATGTTCAACCTTGAAGATCGCGGCCCGATGATGATCGAGCCCGGCGAAAAGGTCTACATGGGCATGATCATCGGCATCCACTCGCGCGACAACGACCTCGAGGTCAACGTCCTCAAGGGCAAGCAGCTGACCAACATCCGCGCCGCCGGCAAGGACGAAGCTGTCAAGCTGACGCCGCCGATCCGCATGACGCTCGACCGCGCTCTCTCCTGGATCCAGGACGACGAGCTGATGGAAGTGACGCCGAAGTCGATCCGCCTGCGCAAGATGTATCTCGACGCCAACGACCGCAAGCGCTTCGCCAAGGCGAAGACTGCCTGAGGCGAAACCGCTTCGTAGAGACTTTGAAACCCCGGCCATCGCGCCGGGGTTTTTATTTTGTGTGCTGCGTCGAATCCTTCTTGTCGCAATAGTTAAAAAAGCGTTAAATTTCAGCTGTCGTCCACATGTTAAGTCTGTGGGCAATCGGCCTTAATGCATTGGTGCATATGGTTAATTGTCCGCAACGGGACCAGAGTACGCGTTATGAAGACGTTGTCGATCGATGTTCGGCGGGCCGAACCGCACGATTCCCGAGCTATATCGGAAGTGCATCGGCTTGCGTGGCAACACACCTATGCGGGGATCATTCCGCATCGCGCGTTGCGGCAGATGATCGAGCGTCGCGGAGAAAACTGGTGGCGCAAGGCAACGCGTGGACCGGCAACACTGCTCGTTCTCGATGTTGCCGGCACTGTCGCTGGTTACGCAACACTCGGCCTCAATCGGGCCCGCGCCCTGCCGCAGGAAGGCGAGATCTACGAACTTTATCTTCGTCCCGAATATCAAGGCATTGGTCTCGGGCACATGCTGTTCGGAGAAGCGAGGCGGCTCCTGAAGTCTCTCGGATGCAATGGAATGGTCGTCTGGTGCCTCGAAGAGAACGAAACTGGCGCCCAATTCTATCGCAGTCACGGCGGTGTCGACTACTGCGAAGGTATGGAAACCTTCGACCAGAAGCAGCTAAAGAAAATCGGCTTCATCTGGGGTTGAGCGCGATCTCTCCTCGGTCGCATTTTTCGCAAGTATCGCTTGGTTGACAAGGCTTATTCAAGCGCAGAAACTTGCAAATCACATTCAACTTATATAAGTCGCGGCTCACGTTTTGATGCGGGCGGGGGAGCAATCATGTCGGATGGCTTTTGGACGGCTATCGATCGGATGGGCGATCGACCGGCCCTTCTGGTGCCATCCCGACCCGCGATCACATATGGCGAACTCGCCGGCCGCGTTGCCTCGCTGAGGCGCGAAATTGGGCCCGGCAAGAAGCTCGTCGCGATAGAGGCCGCGCAATCCGAACACTCGATCATTGCGTACCTCGCGGCGCTTTCGGGAGGGCATGCGGTGGCATTGCTGCCGCCCGAGGATGGGATCGCCTGGTCATCCTTCCTGGAGCGATTTTCCCCTGACCTCGTCTATCGGCGCGAGAGTCAGCGCTGGCGCCTGACTGCGACAAACGTCCCAGTCCCCGCAGCCTTGCATTCCGACCTTTCCTTAATGCTGGTGACATCAGGCAGCACGGGCAACGGAAAGGCGGTCAGGCTGTCGAAGACGGCTGTAGCCGCAAATGCTGCGCAGATTGTGCAGTATCTTGGTCTCGGCGAAAATGACACCGGTGCGCTTGTCCTGCCGCTTCATTATTCCTACGGGCTATCGGTGCTCAATTCCCACCTGCTGGTCGGGGCCTCTATCTGGATGCCCGGAACCTCGGTACTCGACCCGACTTTCCTCGACGACTTCAGGGCGGCACGATGCACGAACTTCGCAGGCGTCCCGCATTCCTATGAGCTCCTGGAGCAGCGCGGATTTCGCCAGCAGCAATGTCCGGATCTTCGCTTCATGACGGTTGCGGGTGGTCGCCTGGAGCCGGACATGGTGCGGCGCTATCACGGCTTGCTGCAGGATCGCGGGCAACGTTTCTACGTGATGTACGGCCAGACCGAGGCGACGGCGCGAATTGCCTATGTTCCGCCAGAGCACCTGCCACGTAGCGCAGACGGAATCGGTGTTGCCGTACCGGGTGGTGAATTGCGCCTGGTGGATGACGAGGGGACGACGATCACGAGCGCCGACGTTGCCGGTGAGCTCGTCTATCGCGGGCCGAACATCATGATGGGCTATGCCGACACGCGTGCGGATCTGGTGCGCGGTGCCGATGTCGATGAGCTTCGGACCGGCGATCTTGCCGTGCGCGATGCAAATGGCTTGTACCGGATCACAGGTCGCTTGAGGCGAATGTCGAAGATCGGCGGCGTACGGCTCGGCCACGACTCGCTCGAAATCGCGCTTGCCGAACGCGGCATCTCTGCCGCAGTTGTCGGCAATGACCAACAGCTGCTTGCGGCCTTCACCGGGCCGCACGACGAAACGGAAGTTCGCGAGGAACTAGCGCTGCTGGCAGGCATCGGTCTGCCCCAAGTGCGCGCCATGGGCCTCCCCGAGCTACCACGTCTGGCGAATGGCAAAACCGACTACCAGCAGCTTCGCCTGCATTTGGAGCAGCCGTGCGCGAAGGAAGAGGCAACCGTCCTCGGGTTATTCCGCGAGGTATTCTTCCCCCTGCGAGTTTCTCCGGAAGACAGCTTTGTCGACCTGGGCGGCGATTCCTTGCGTTATCTTGAACTTACCGTCGGTCTTGAGCGGTTGCTCGGGAGCGTACCGGACGGTTGGGAAAAGATGAGCGCCGGCGCGCTGTCCGCAATGTCACGTTCCGCCAGCGGCCAGCCAACCATTGCCAGCGATATTTTCCTCAGATCCATCGCGATCCTGCTGGTAGTGCTGCATCATGCCACTCCCTGGCCTATTCCCGGCGGCGCCGGAGCAATGCTGGTGCTTTGCGGATACGGGTTGGCACGGTTCCAATCAAAGGCGCTTTTTGCCGGCGATTTCCGGCGCTTCCTGCGGCCGCTCGGTCTCGTTCTCTGGCCGTATTACCTTGTCGTCCTCGGCTTCAGCATCGCCTGGTGGAAGATACCTTGGGCGTCGGTGTTTCTCGTCGGGAATCTAGGCTTCGCCGAACCTGAGCGCCACGAAATGCTCCCTTACCTCTACTGGTTCGTGGAAGCGTTTGCGCAGCTTCTGATCTTCTGGGGATTGCTGTTCACAGTGCCGCCCGTACGACGGTTTGCCACGCGGGATCCATTCCGCTTCGGCATGCTCATGTTGGCCGTTGCCGTGGCGATGCATTTCGTTGTCCCTGTTCTCTGGCCGGTCGGCCAGAGACAGATATTCACCCTTGCCTGGGTCTTGCACCTTGCGGTCTTCGGATGGTGCGCCGCCTTTGCGAACTCGATGGCAAGGCGGATGGCGGTTGTCGTCGTTGCCTGTCTGGTCATGCCGCTCATGGCTTATACCGGTGGGAACTGGGCGGGGGCGTGGTTCCTCTATGGCATGCAGGTGCCGGTGCTCGCGGTTCTCCTCTATGTACCGAGGGTTAGATTGCCGGCACCGGCAGCGGCACTGTTGGTTTCGATCGCAGCGGCGAGCTACCATATATACCTGCTGCACCGTATCGTCCCGGAGGTCTTGTTCGATACCGGGAATCCAGCGACGTTTTCAGCTCCGTTCCCGGTCGCAATATCAATTGCCTCGGGGATAGTGACAGGTATTCTGGCCTATCGGCTGCAGAGGAGGATCGCGCTCGGCCACCATCTGTGGCGAGGGGGCAAACAGCTTGGACGCAGACTGCGCCGCATCTCCTCACAGAAGGAAGGGGTATTGCTCGGATCCGGCAATACACTTGCCCGGGAACGGCACGGAAGTCAGGCATTGCGGTGAGCGTCGCTCGGCTCCCGGCGGCAAATTGCCGAAGCTTGTTGCGTTGCGGGATGATTCCCATTATCTGGCAACCATCGAAATCTTAAGAGGGAAGCTCTATGCGCATTGACGCGATTTCCATCGGCAAGAACCCGCCGGAAGATGTCAACGTAATCGTTGAAGTGCCCGTCGGCGGTCACCCGATCAAGTACGAGATGGACAAGGAAGCCGGTACGCTGGTTGTCGATCGTTTCCTCTATACGCCGATGACCTATCCGGGCAACTACGGCTTCGTACCGCACACGCTGTCTGAAGACGGCGATCCGATCGACGTCTTGATCGCCAGCACCCGTCCGCTGGTTCCGGGCTGTGTCATCAACGTGCGCCCGATCGGCGTTCTCAAGATGGAAGACAACTCGGGCAAGGACGAGAAGATCATCGCTGTGCCGTCGCCGAAGCTGACGCTGCGCTACGACAAGGTGAAGGATTATACCGATCTTCCTGATATCACGGTGAAGCAGATCGAGCACTTCTTCGAGCACTACAAGGATCTCGAACCCGGCAAGTGGGTGAAGATTTTCGGCTGGGGCGACGCGAAGGAAGCCGGGCAGCTGATCCTTGAAGCGATCGAACGCTTCAAGAAGGACAAGGCTTGATTAGCGCTCGACCAGAGCAGTCAAATTTCTGATCAAATCCTCCGGCTCGGCATCGATCCGGAGGATTTTTTTTGCGCGACGTTTCGCCTGAAACGAAGCTGACCGACGACTTCGCAACACCAAGTGACTTGGCTATCAACGCGATCAGTGCCTTGTTCGCCTTGCCCTTCTCGGCAACGGCACTCACTCTTGCCTTGAGGTACGACCTGCCCTCGGCATCTGTCTCCACGCCGTCTATCGCGTCACGCCCGCCATTGGGCGTGAGACGAATGGACAGAGATATGTGATCGGGGGATGCAGTCCAGGGGTGGCCTATGCGACCAGCGGGAAGATTGAATTCCACATCAACGACCGCAGGAAGAAGATGATCAGCAGCAGGATGATCGGGGAGATGTCGATGCCGCCGAGATTCGGGAGCACGCGACGGATCGGTCGCAGCAGCGGTTCGGTCACATTGTAGAGGAACATGCCGACCGAATTGACGAACTGGTTGCTGGAGTTGATTACGTTGAACGCATGCAGCCAGGAAAAGATAGCGCTGGCAATCAGGATCCAAGTGTAGAGATTCAAAGCCAAATCAATGGTTTGAAATAGCGCGAGCATTGTAGTCTCCAGTTCGTTGTTGACAGACATGTAGACATTGGCGACTAAACGGGCAAGTGCTGTCTCGAAACGCATTGTAAATCATGTTTAACAGCGGCGTCGTGTGTTGGCGTCCTGCTTGCTGCCCTGGAAAGCCTTCATGTCCTTTTCGCCAACTGGAGATCGTTTCGCGGCGTTCCGGCATTCGTCCTACGCCCGGTTCTTCGTCGCACGGTTTTTGCTGTCTTTTTCGCAGCAGATCGTCAGTGTTGCCGTCGGCTGGCAGATGTACGACCAAACCGGCAGCGCGATCTATCTCGGGCTGATTGGCCTTGTGCAATTTCTGCCGTCGCTGGTCTTGATCCTTGTTACAGGATCCGTCGCTGACCGACACAATCGGCGAGCGATTGCCGCGATCTGCTCACTCGTCAGCGCGCTGTGCACGCTGGCGCTTTTGTTGATGACGATAACAGGCACGTTCTCGCCATTGCCTGTATTCGCTGTCCTGCTGATTTTCGGTATCGAGCGCGCTTTCATGTCGCCGGCAATGCAATCGCTGGCGCCGAACCTTGTGCCGCCGGAGCATCTGTCCAATGCCATCGCCTGGAATTCGTCTTCATGGCAATTGGCGGCCATCACCGGTCCGGTTCTCGGTGGTCTTCTGTATGGCATCAATCCTCATACGGCCTACACGGTCGCGGTCATTTTCGCCGTGTTCGGTGCTACTCTCCTCTACATGATCCCGAAACCGCAGCAGAAGACGACTGGCGAGGCCAAGAGCTGGGACATGATCCTTGGTGGCTTTCGCTTCATTCGTGCCGAAAAGGTCGTGCTTGGTGCCATTTCCCTTGATCTATTTGCCGTTCTACTAGGTGGTGCAACGGCGCTGATGCCGATCTTTGCGCGCGACATCCTGACGCTTGGTCCGTGGGGGCTTGGGTTGCTTCGCTCGGCGCCTGGTGTCGGTGCGATTGCCATGGCGATCTTCCTCGCGGCTTATCCGCTGAGGCACCGCGCCGGGATCTACATGTTTATCGGTGTCGCGCTGTTCGGGCTTGGGACGATCGTCTTCGGATTTTCGACCAACACGGAGCTGTCGATTGCGGCGCTAGCGCTCATGGGTGCAGCCGACATGATCTCCGTCTATGTCAGGGAAAGCCTGATCGCACTCTGGACGCCGGACCAGCTTCGAGGTCGCGTCAACGCGGTCAACATGGTGTTTGTCGGCGCCTCCAACGAGCTTGGCGAGTTCCGCGCCGGCACGATGGCGCACGTGTTCGGCGCCGTGCCGGCTGTTATCATCGGCGGTATTGGCACGCTTGCTGTAGCGGCGATCTGGGCCACGAGCTTCCCGAAGCTGCGAGGGATCGACACGCTCGATGCGCCTGAGCGCGGTTGACTAACCTGGGCCTTCAGGGAACAGGCGCGCGCTCGACCGGGGCCGCGGCCTTCCCTGTCGTTGTCGCCTTCTGCGCGAAGACGATATCGAGGAATTCATTCAGCCATGCCTTCAGCGGGGCATCGAACAGCATCCGGCCCTCCAGATGCTCGCGACCCTGCTGTGCATTGGGGAGAATGAAGCGGTGCGCACCGTGAACGACCCAGCGGTGCATCATCGCGCGTGTCAGTTCGGCATGAAACTGCAGGCCCCAGGCGTGGCCACCGTACCGAAAGGCCTGGTTCGGATAGGCGTCGCCTTGCGCAAGCAGCTCCGCCCCATGCGGCAGGTCGAAGCCTTCGCGATGAAAGTGGTAGACCATCCGCGGCCAGTGCATGAGCATGCGGCCTTTCTCCGTGGCATGCAGTGGATACCAGCCGATCTCGGTGGACCCATCGGTGTTTGCCTGCACCTTGCCTCCCAGCTGTCTCACCAGCATCTGCGCACCAAGGCAGATGCCGAGCAGCGGTCGCTTTTCCCTGAGCGGTACGTCGAGCCAGTTGATCTCCGTCTTGACGAAATCATCAGGGTCATTGGCGCTCATCGGCCCACCGAAGACAACGACACCCGCATGTTTGGCAAGTGTCGAGGGCAGCTTGTCGCCGAGAACCGGGCGGCGAATGTCAAGCCGATAGCCCTTCTCGACGAGAAGCTGACCGACCCGACCGGGGCTGGACCGTTCCTGATGCAGAACGATCAGGACCGGACGTTTGTCGTGTTCCTGCAAGAGGTCAGTCGGCATCGTCCTGCACCACCTCGGCGTCGGTGACCCGCCGCGCCGCCTCCTGCCGCTTCTGGATACGTTCGCGAGCGGAAACGCCGAGAAGTTCGGCGATGCGCCAGATCGCGTCATCCTCCATCTCGCTGCGCTCGCCATCGGCATAGACGATGTCCCAGAGGATTCCTATCAGCTCGAGCCGCTGTTCCGTGTTGAGGTGGCGCTTGAGATCCGAGGTGAAGCGATAGTAGTCGACGGCATCGCTTTCCGCTTCCTGGCCGGCGGCGATCAGCGCATCCAGTTGCTTGCCGTCGAGACCATACTGGTCCTTCAGCAGCTTGCGGAGCCGCTTGGTCTCGCTGTCCTTGACCTGCCCGTCGGCCTCCATGACCTGCATACAGAGCGCGGCAACTGCGATGCGCGGGTCATCGGGCGCGAAGCCTTTCTTGGCATTGTCGGAAGTCAGATTCTGAAAGAATTCCTGAAAGCGTTCGAACATTTAGGTCCTGTTTGTCTAGAAAAGGCGAAGCCGTGTCTTGGGTTCAGGCTCCGCTGCTGGATTGCGAACGCCGGGATCGTCCGGCAGTCCGCCGAAGAAGGGGCGCGGTTCGGGTGAAATGGCAGCTTCCGCCGCCTGTTTGGCTGGTGCGGGCGTACTGGGGAATGGACGCGCCGCTTCCGCTATCGTTGCCGCCCGCTCGAGTTCGATGACGCGGTGGTCGTTTACCGGGCCCTCCGGACGGACTTCGCGCACCGGCGGCAATGTCTTTAGCGCTCTCTCTATGGATATAGTCGTGCCCTCATCGCCCGCCTCCACGTGGTCGAACGGCGCCTTCCAGACAAAGGCGTCCAACCGACCCGTAACGGGCGAGAGCGGCAGCCACTTGTCGGACACGAAGCCATCCGCAACCCATGCCGGATCGCGCGGCGCCTTCACGGCCTGAGCGAGCCAGTGGCGAACGCGGCCCTGGTCTCCCGTTTCGGCGCCTTCGATATCGGCGAGCAACAGGAAGGCGGCTTCGCGTGGCTCTATACGGGCAGCGGCTTCCGCCTTGGTCCGAGCCTTTGCGAAATCCTGCGTGTCAAGAGCAGCCTGTGCCACGAGAAGCAGCGACTCGACGTTGTTTGGTCTCATCCCTTCGAGGCGCTCCGCGCGCTTCAGGCGGTCTGCGGCAGAATCCCCGCTGCGAGCCCGCACATAGGTGCGGCCGATATCCGGGTGCGGTGTCGACTTCCATGCCTGTTCGAGAATGGATGCAGCCTTGCGCAGCTTGTCTTCACGAAACAATGCCTTTGCTGCAACAATTGCTGCGGGTTCGAAATCTGTGGCCAGCTTGAGGGCATGCGTGGCATCGTCGCGCGCGCCAGCCGGATCGTTTTCCAACTTCTCAGTCGCGCGAGCGGTCAGCAGCACAGCACGCAGCCGGTCCGCCTCCGCCTTGTCGATCACGCGGCCTGCCTTTTGTTGCTCCAGCAGGCGCAGCGCATCGTCCCAGCGGCCTGCCCGGCTGCGATACTCAAGCGTCGCCTGAGCCGCCCAGGGCAGATAGGGTGCGTTGTCGGCGGCCTTTTCGGCATATTGACGGGCAGCTTCATCGGCGCCGAGCCGACGGGCTTCCAGATACAGCCCGCGCAAGCCAAGCTCGCGCGTCTCGGGATCGTTGGTCATTTCCTCAAACTTGGCGCGGGCCTCATCGTGGCGGCCTTCGATCAAGGCAGCTTGGGCCTCCAGGAGAGCGATCAACGGTTCCTGGTCGGCGCGGATCAAACCGCGTGAACGTGCCGCCATCTTGCGGGCCATCAATGCATTTCCCGCGCCAGCCGCTATCAGGCCTGTCGACAGCGCCTGATAGCCGCGATCGCGCTTGCGGGCACGAAAGTAGCGGTTGACGGAGTAGGGTGATGTCCAGATCGTCCGCAGCAGCCACCACAGGATCATCACCAATGCGATGAGTGCAATCAGGGCGCTCGCGGCGACAGTGAGCCGGGTCTGGTAAAGCTGCCCTTCCCAGATCAGCGAAAGGTCGCCGGGACGATCGGCCAGCCAGGAGAAGCCGTAACCGAGTGCGAGCACGAGGAGCGCAAAGATGACGAGCCTTACCATGCCTCAGCCCTCCTTGCCGGTGTTCGAAACTGCCTTGGAAAGGGCAGTGCCAACGAGATCCTCGACGCGTATGCGAGCCTCAAGCGATTGCTTGAAGGCGGCTGATGCCTGTTTCGCTTCAGCCGGCAGGTCGGCCCATTCGGATGCCGCGCCTTGCAGATCGCCATTCTTGACCTTGTCTTCCAGGCGGGCAGCGATCGCTTCAACGCTCTCGCCTTCAATATTGCCGACGGGGCGGACCTTGACCAGAGATTTGGCGCTCGCCATCAGGCGGTCAGACCAGCTCTGGTTCGGATCCACTTGATTGACGGAATCGACGATCGCCGTTGCCACGTCCGGAACTTGACGAATGAGCTCCGCACGCGAGGGAACGCCCGTTTCGGCGAAATTGCGCAGATCTGCGGCTGTCGGATCATCCGGCGAGACGCCGGCAAAGGTGTCGAGTTCGGCAACGAAGGGACCACCGCGATCGATGGCCGCCTTGAGCGCGGCTGCTGCGATCGCCTTGGCAACGGCAACGTCCTGTCGCGGCTCATTCAGCTTCTTTTCGGCTTCCGCCAGACGTTGCTCGATACCGGTAGCGTCTGAGACTTTCTGTTCCGCTTGAGAAACGGTGCCGCGCAGTTGATCGATCTGACCGGTCAGATCGGCAATCTTCTGATTGAGAGCATCGATCGCGCTTGTGTCGGTGGCAACCGCCGTCGGCTCCTTGGCCGTCGCTTCCAACGCAGCGATGCGCTGTTCCAGCGCGGTGCTATCTGATGCTGGGGGAGGAGCAGCGGCGAGAGCGGCGACCGATTGCTTCAGGTTGCCGATTTCGGACGAGAGATCGCTGACGTCGGCTGCTGGCACCGCAGCGGGAGCGGAAGGGCCGGGCAGGTAGCCCGCATACTGAATGGCCCCTGCACCGACCAGTGCGATCAGGCCGCCGACGATACCGGCGGCGACCAGGGCCGACGTGCTGCCCTGCTGTGGGGCGGCAGGCGGCGGAGCCTGTTCGTCGCCCGTCGGTTCGGCGGCCACGATTGTTTCGTCGCGAGCGGACGGCGGCGCGTCAGAAGATTCCGGTTCGGCTGGGGTGTCGCTCGAAGGGCTTGATTCGCCGATTGGTTCTTCAGCCTTCGCTTCGGCATCCTTGGCAGAGGCAAACTCCTGCGCTTCCAGATCGATGGTGACCGGCTCTTCGGTGCTCTTCGAATGGCGAGGCGGGTTTCCTGGTGCCATGAGATCCTCATACTGATGCTATGCGACGAAACTAGTCAGTGATGCCAGTTAAGAAAAGAGGTTAGATGAAATTTGGGCATAGGCGCTCAAAGAAGCGACAGGAGGCTGCGCTCTTCCGGCGCTGGTGCCGTGCTCACGGCGCCCCGCAGCGGCTCCGGGACTGCCTCTGCGACGGAGCTGCTGAGGCAGAGGAAGCGCGTTCCAAGCAGATTACCCAGACCCACTTCCTCCTCGATCATGCGGAAATAGCTTTCGGCGGTTTGGCGCGAGTAAAGCAGGACTGCATCTGGACGTTGATGCGCGAAAATCGCGTGTAGCGTCTGCGGTTCGATCCGTATCGGCTGCATCCGATAGCACTCCACCACGTTGATCTGCAGGCCGATTTCTCGGGCACGCTTCTCGAAGGCTTCCGCTCTCGGCAGGCCTGTCAGATAGAGAACGGGGGCACTGGCCTTTTCCGCAATTGTGCCGGCAAGTTCATGGCCGTTGCCGCCGGATGCCGTGACGGAGACGAAACCTATCGCGCGTGCTTCTTCGGCGGTTGCCTCGCCGACCGCAAAAACGGGGCGTACAAGGTGATCGGCGAGCTCAGCGCTTTTTTCGGCGAGCGCCCTGATCGCTTCGGCGCTGGTGATGGCGATGCTGCCTTCGGTCGTCTTCAGGGCGTGCAACGCTGTGTCAGCATCATGAACGGGCTGTGCGAGTGGGAGCAATATTGGCTCGTGCCCCAATTCGCGAAGGCGCCTCGCGGTGCGCTCGCCCGAATGCCGAGGACGGGTCACGAGCACACGCATCGGGATCTCAACTCCAGTCGTCGAAGAAGGTGCTGCCGGCGCGTGCCCGGATTTCCTGCCCGGCGCGAGTCCCGAGGGCGGCGGCATCGCGCCGATTGCCATCGACCGTGACGGCATGCTGGCTGCGGCCGTCAGGAGTGATGATCAAGCCTGAGAAGCGTATTTGGTCGCCTTCGCAGATAGCGTAGCCGCCGATCGGCGTGCGGCAGGAACCGTCCAGCGCGGCAAGGAAGGCGCGTTCACAGGAAACGGCGTCAAACGTCGCCGCGTCGTTGATCGGGGCAAGCAGCGCATCAATACGCGAGTCGCCAATCCGGCTCTCGATGCAAATCGCACCCTGCGCCGGCGCGGGTGGGAAGGTGTCGGCAGCAAGGATATCGGTGATCACGTCGACCTTGCCGAGGCGTTTCAACCCCGCAAGCGCAAGAAGCGTCGCGTCGACCTGACCCTCCTGCAGCTTTCTCAGCCGCGTATCGACAAGCCCGCGAAAGGTGATGACGTTGATGTCGGGGCGCATACGGCGGATCAGCGCCTGGCGGCGAAGCGACGAGGAGCCCACCGTCGCGCCGTGAGGCAGATCGATCAACCTGGGCGCAGTGCGCCCGATCACCGCGTCCCGGACGTCCTCGCGCGGCAGGTAGGCGGAAAGACAGAGACCATCGGGAAGCCGGGTCGGCATGTCCTTGGCGGAATGCACTGCAATGTCGAGGTCGCCGCTTGCGAGCTGCTGTTCCAGTTCCTCGGTGAACAGTCCCTTGCCGCCAATTTCCGCCAGCGAACGGTCGGTGATACGGTCACCCTTGGTGCTCAGCACGACGACTTCGAACATCTCCTCCGGCAATCCATGCGCTGCCATCAGCCTGTCGCGTGCTTCGTGAGCCTGGGCGAGCGCCAGCGGGCTACCTCGGGTGCCGATCCGGAAAGGTTTTGTTTGCATCCGCATTGATCCGTTGTTACCGGAGTTCCTCGTAAACGGGTTTAAGACCCATCGCAATCAACGATCAGGTTTCATGGCGCCATTTCTACGCATCCTCGGCATCGAAACAAGCTGCGACGAAACCGCCGCGGCAGTGGTCGAGCGTGCTGTCGACGGGCAGCCGACGGTGCGTTCCGACGTCGTCCTGAGCCAGTTGGAGGAGCACAGCGCCTATGGCGGCGTTGTGCCCGAGATTGCCGCGCGCGCTCATGTCGAAGCGCTCGATACCCTGATCGACGAGGCCTTGAAACGCGCCAATGTGTCGCTCTCCGATATCGACGCCATCGCGGCGACCTCGGGACCCGGCCTGATCGGCGGTCTGCTTGTCGGCCTCATGACCGGCAAGGCGATAGCCAAGGCATCCGGAAAGCCGCTTTATGCGGTCAACCACCTCGAGGGGCATGCCTTGACGGCACGGCTGACGGATGGGCTCGCCTTTCCCTATCTGATGCTGCTCGTTTCTGGCGGTCATACGCAGCTTATTCTTGTCCGAGGTGTCGGGCAATACGAGCGCTGGGGCACCACGATCGATGACGCGCTTGGTGAGGCTTTCGACAAGACAGCCAAGCTGCTGAGCCTGCCTTATCCCGGTGGACCTGCTGTCGAGCGCGCTGCCAAGAGCGGTAATCCGGATCGCTTCAACTTTCCTCGGCCTCTGGTCGGAGAGGCAAAACTCAATTTCTCCTTCTCCGGCCTGAAGACGGCTGTGCGGCAGGCCGCGAGCGAAATCGCGCCGCTGACGGAGCAGGATGTCGCCGACATCTGCGCCTCCTTCCAGAAGGCGATCTCGCGCACGCTGAAGGATCGCATCGGCCGCGGGCTGCAGCGCTTCAAGGCGGAGTTCCCTGACGTCGATGGTGGGCCGGCGCTTGTGGTTGCCGGCGGAGTCGCTGCCAATCTCGCGGTTCGCAGCACCTTGCAGACGCTTTGTGACAAGCATGGCTTCCGTTTCGTCGCGCCGCCGCTCAGGCTGTGCACCGACAACGCCGTGATGATTGCCTGGGCAGGTCTCGAGCGTATGGCCACAGGCGTCGAGCCGGATGATCTCGACGTGCAGCCGCGCTCGCGCTGGCCGCTGGATTCCAACGCCGAGACGCTGCTTGGCTTCGGCAAGCGTGGAGCGAAAGCATGAGCGAAAAGATTGCCGTCATCGGAGCCGGTGCCTTTGGAACTGCGCTTGCCGCAGTGATTGCCTTGACGGAGCGCAACGCGGTTACGCTGGTCGGACGAGACCCTGAGTTGATCGCAGACCTGAAGGCCGAACACCTGCACGACGCCGCCTTGCCGGGTATCGAGTTGCCAGAGTCGCTCGGCTTTTCCGCGGAACCGGATGCGATCGGTGACGCCGACATCGTGCTCTTCGCGATGCCTTCACAGGCGCAGGCGGATGCGGCAAGACAATACCGGCCCTATCTTGCAAGCAATGCGATCGTTGTGACCTGCGCCAAGGGCATCGAGAGGGCGACAGGCAACCTGTTGACCGACATGCTGGAACGAGAGATTCCGGCGCATGCCATTGCGGTGCTGTCAGGACCGGGGTTTGCCGCCGATATTGCCAAGGGACTGCCGACGGCGATGGCGATCGCGGCGTCGGATATGGAAGTAGCCGAACGGCTGGCACACGCGGTCTCGGGGCCGACATTCCGGCTCTACGCCTCGTCCGACCGGATCGGTGTGCAGCTCGGCGGAGCACTAAAGAACGTTCTGGCGATCGCATGCGGCATCGTCGAGGGAGCGGGTATTGGCGATTCGGCGCGCGCGGCACTGATTGCGCGTGGGCTTGCCGAGATGTCGCGCTTTGTCGTCGCCAAGGGTGGGCAGGCGGATACCGTGCGGGGGCTTTCCGGCCTGGGCGACCTGGTGCTGACGGCGACCAGCCATCAATCGCGTAACCTGCGTTTTGGCATTGCCCTCGGCCGAGGAGAGACGGTCGATCCGGCGCATGGGGACCTCGTGGAGGGCGCTTTCGCGGCAGCCGTGGCATCGCGCCTTGCGCAGTCGCTCAATGTTAGCATGCCGATCACCGATGCCGTTTCCGCTATTATCGAGGGCAAACTCGGCATTGCCGAGGCCATCGATCAGCTCATGACGCGTCCGATAACGACTGAATAGGAGTTCCGATATGCTCTTTGCTCTCCTCTGCAAGGATAAGCCCGATCATCTCAACGTTCGCATGGAGGCAAGGCCTGCCCACGTGGAGCACCTCAACAAGCTCAATGCCGAGGGTGTGTTGAAGATGGCCGGCCCATTCCTCGATGGCGAAGGCAAGCCGTGCGGCAGCCTGGTCATCATTCACGCCGATACGATCGAAGCGGCAAAGGCGCTCGCGGATAGCGACCCCTATGCGAAGGCCGGGCTCTTTGAGAGCGTCGACATCAAGCCCTTCAATTGGGTCTTCAATAATCCGGAGGCATGAGCGTGGCGCACTGGCTTTATAAATCGGAGCCCTCGGCGTGGTCGTGGGAGCAGCAAAAGGCGGCCGGCGAGAAGGGCACCGAATGGACCGGTGTCCGCAACTATCTCGCACGCAACAACATGCGGGCGATGCAGCTTGGCGACAAGGGCTTCTTCTACCACTCCAACGAAGGTCTCGAGATCGTTGGCATTGTCGAAGTCTGCGCGCTGTCTCACCCTGACTCGACGGCCAAGGGTGACGACCGCTGGGATTGTGTCGACATTCGCGCCGTCTGCGATATTCCCAAGCCGGTTTCGCTGAAGGACATCAAGGCCAACGAGAAGTTCGCCAAGATGTCGCTCGTGACCTCCATGCGGCTTTCGGTCCAGCCGGTAACGGATGAGGAGTATCTGGAGATCTGCCGGCTCGGCGGCCTCGACAATCCACCGCGTTGAGTTGTCGTTGAAAACCGATCCCGAAATCTTCATCCGCGCCAATACTAGTCCGATGGCGCCGCCGCATGTGCCCGAAATTCGGCTGAATCTGGCGGACGAGGCCCACGACTTGTGGCTAAGGACGGAAGAGGAGCTTGCGGAAATCGGTCTGCCGCCACCCTTCTGGGCGTTCGCCTGGGCCGGTGGCCAGGGGCTGGCGCGCTACATACTCGACCATTCCCATGTCGTGACGGGCAAGCGCGTTCTCGATTTCGCCACAGGCTCCGGCCTCGTGGCGATTGCTGCGAAAATGGCGGGGGCGGCCAACGTCGTTGCGGCGGATATCGATCCTTGGACCGAAGCGGCCGTGCGGTTGAACGCTGCGTTGAACAAGGTCGAGATCGACTTTGTCGGGCTCGATCTGATAGGCAGCAATGTCGACGCGGATATCCTGCTCGCTGGGGACGTCTTCTACGATAGCGACTTTGCCGCGGCGATCGTTCCGTGGTTCGAGATGCTCTGCCACCAGGGCATCACCGTTCTCGTCGGCGATCCAGGCCGAGCCTACCTTCCCAAGGAGCGGCTGGAATTATGCGCGGTGTATCAAGTACCCGTCACGCGGGCGCTCGAGGACAGTGAAGTGAAGAGAACGACCGTCTGGCGCTTCACGGTCTGATGACGCAGACACCAGCCTCGTAAGAGCAACTGCTGCTGCTTGTCGTGACGTTGATCACCTTCGCTTTGGGAGCAAGGGCAATGCCTCGCTGCTGGGCAGGGAAGCTATAGCCGCTGGCGCTCACATAGGTCCCGCCGTTGGTATCGTACACGTAGGAAGATCCCGCATAGGTGCCGCTCACGCCCCCGCTCAACGGCGGTTGAGCGAGGACAATGACGGTGCGTCCGCCGTAGCCGCCATATCCATTGTTGCCGCGATAGGGCAGCGAGGCGCGCTTGATGAACGGGGTGCGACCAGGGCGATAGGCGGACCGGCCGTATCCATCAGAGAAACGGACGCGCCCATCGTTCCATCCGCGGAAGGGGCGTCCGACGATTGTGGGAGTGTGGTGCCTGATGAATCCCTTGCCGCCGTGACGAGAGAACGAATTCTTGCCGAAATCGCCCGCTGAGGTCGGCAGCGCGATCAGAGCCGCTGCGGCAAGCGAAACGAGCGTGGAGACAATCTTCAGCATCGCGCGGAACTCCGAAAATGAAATGCTTAACAAAGTGTTAACGGCAAAATGCGCCAAAACTCTTGGATTGTCCAGAAGACCTTGTGCCACGTCAGGCGGCTGCTGGCGGTTGCGGCCGCTCAAGCGAGGTTCGCGCCACCCAGAGACGCAAATCGATTAAATTAAATTCGGGGTGCAATTATACTTGTCGTTAGGGGCTTACGTGATTAAACGTCGCCATTGATGCGACGCACACAAACAAATTTGTCATTCGTGTGATCGCCTTGAATGCTCCGAAAATGCGGAGCGCAGAGAAGACGCCGCGAGGTTCTGATGGCGAATGTGACAAGTAACCGGCCCCTGTCGCCGCATTTGCAAATTTACAAACCAATCCCCACCATGGTCATGTCGATCGTTCACCGCATCACAGGCGGCGCGCTCTACGTTGGCACGCTGCTGGTTGCCTGGTGGCTGATCGCGGCTGCGACAGGCCAGGCTTACTACGATTGGGTCAACTGGATCCTCGGCAGCATCGTCGGCAAGCTCGTGCTGCTTGGCTACACCTGGGCCCTGCTTCACCACATGGTTGGCGGCTTTCGTCACTTCGTATGGGATCTTGGCTACGGCTTCGATAAAGAGGTCTCGACCAAGATGGCGAAGGCCTCAATCGTCATATCGCTCTGTCTGACCGTGCTGGTCTGGGTGATCGGCTTCCTCATTCGTCTCTGAAGGTTGTTCTCATGGATATGCGTACCCCCCTGGGTAAGGTTCGCGGTCTTGGCTCGGCCAAGGAAGGCACCGATCATTTCTGGCGCCAGCGCGTTACGGCCGTTGCCAACGTTCCGCTCTTTATTTTCTTCATCGTCTTCATGATCGTTCATGCGGGCGAGCCCTATGCCGATGTCGTTCGCGCTTTGTCGAACCCCTTCGTGGCCGTCGTCATGGGCCTGATGGTCATCTCGGGCATCATTCATATGCGGCTCGGAATGCAGGTCATCATCGAGGACTATGTGCACGGAGAGTTCGCCAAGATCGGGCTGCTGATGCTCAACACATTCTTCTCGATCCTGATGGCGGGGCTCTGTCTCTTCGCCATTCTGAAAATTGCATTCGTAGGATAACCGTATCATGGCACCGACTTCACCCGCTCAGAATGGGAAGGCCTACAAGTACGTCGATCACTCATATGACGTGATTGTCGTCGGCGCCGGCGGCGCCGGTCTTCGCGCCACGCTCGGCATGGCCGAACAGGGTTTCCGCACGGCCTGCATCACCAAGGTGTTCCCGACCCGCTCGCATACCGTCGCAGCCCAGGGCGGTATTGCTGCCTCGCTGCAGAACATGACGCCCGACAGCTGGCAGTGGCACCTCTATGACACCGTCAAGGGTTCCGACTGGCTCGGCGACGTCGACGCCATGCAGTATCTCGCCATGGAAGCGCCGAAGGCGGTCTATGAGCTCGAGCACTACGGCGTGCCGTTCTCGCGCAACGAGGAAGGCAAGATCTACCAGCGTCCGTTCGGCGGCCACATGCAGAACTTCGGCGAGGGCCCGCCGGTCCAGCGCACCTGCGCCGTTGCCGACCGTACGGGCCACGCGATCCTGCACACGCTCTACGGTCAGTCGCTGCGCAACAACGCAGAGTTCTTCATCGAATACTTCGCGCTCGACCTGATCATGTCGGACGACGGCAGCCGCTGCACGGGCGTCGTTGCCTGGTGCCTCGACGACGGCACGATCCATCGCTTCGCCGCCAAGATGGTGGTGCTGGCGACCGGTGGCTACGGCCGCGCCTATTTCTCGGCAACGTCAGCCCATACTTGCACCGGCGACGGCGGCGGCATGGTTGCACGCGCCGGTCTGCCGCTGCAGGACATGGAGTTCGTTCAGTTCCACCCGACCGGCATTTACGGTTCGGGCTGTCTCATCACCGAAGGTGCGCGCGGTGAAGGTGGTTACCTCGTTAATTCCGAGGGCGAACGCTTCATGGAACGCTATGCGCCTTCTGCAAAGGACCTCGCCTCGCGCGACGTCGTTTCGCGCTGCATGACGCTTGAGATCCGCGAAGGCCGTGGCGTCGGCAAGGCCAAGGACCACATCTTCCTGCACCTCGACCATCTCGATCCGGCCGTCCTGCACGAACGCCTGCCCGGCATCTCGGAGAGCGCGAAGATCTTCGCCGGCGTCGACGTGACACGCGAGCCGATCCCGGTTCTGCCGACCGTTCACTACAACATGGGCGGTATTCCGACCAACTACTGGGGCGAAGTGCTGAACGCTGACAGCTCCAACCCGGAACGGGTCATTCCTGGCCTGATGGCCGTCGGTGAAGCCGGTTGCGCCTCGGTGCACGGTGCGAACCGTCTCGGCTCCAACTCGCTGATTGATCTCGTGGTCTTCGGCCGTGCCGCTGCGATCCGCGCCGGCGAGGTGATCGACCGCGCGGCGCCGGTGCCGCATCTGAACGTCGCCGCCTGCGACAAGATCATGGAGCGTTTCGATCGTCTCCGCCACGCCAGCGGCGGCACGCCGACGGCGCATCTTCGCGAGAAGATGCAGCGCGCCATGCAGGAAGACGCGGCCGTGTTCCGCACGCAGGAATCGCTGGAGTCCGGTTGCCGCCGCATCTCGGCCATCTGGCAGGAAATGCGCGACATCAAGGTCACCGACCGCTCGCTGATCTGGAACTCCGATCTCGTCGAGACGCTGGAGCTCCAAAACCTGATGGCGAACGCCATCACGACGATCTACGGCGCCGAAGCGCGCAAGGAGAGCCGTGGTTCGCATGCTCGCGAGGACTACACGGAAGGCGCCTTTGCCGGCCGCGACGACGTCAACTGGCGCAAGCACACGCTCGCCTGGGTCAATGAGGCCGGCGACGTGACGCTCGACTATCGCCCGGTTCACACCGAGCTTATCGCAGAGGGTATCGATCCGAAGAAGATCGCGCCCAAGGCTCGCGTGTACTAAGAGGATCTGGACATGGTTGAACTCGCTCTCCCCAAGAACTCCCAGATCCGCGAAGGCAAGGTGTGGCCGAAGCCGGCTGGCGCCAAGAACACCCGCGAATTCCGGGTCTACCGTTGGAGCCCGGATGACGGCCAGAACCCGTCGATCGACACCTTCTACATCGATGCCGACGATTGCGGCCCGATGGTGCTCGATGGCCTGCTCTACATCAAGAACAAGATCGATCCGACGCTGACGCTGCGCCGTTCCTGTCGTGAGGGCATCTGCGGCTCCTGCGCGATGAATATCGATGGCACGAATACGCTCGCCTGCACGAAGGGCATGGACGAGATCAAGGGCTCGGTGAAAATCTATCCGCTGCCGCACATGCCCGTCGTCAAGGACCTGGTTCCTGATCTCACCAACTTCTACGCCCAGCACCGTTCGATCGAGCCGTGGCTGAAGACGGTTTCGCCGACGCCGGCGAAGGAATGGAAGCAGAGCCACGAGGATCGTCAGAAACTCGACGGCCTTTACGAGTGCATTCTCTGCGCCTGCTGCTCGACCTCCTGTCCGAGCTACTGGTGGAACGGCGATCGTTACCTCGGTCCGGCCGTTCTCCTGCAGGCCTACCGCTGGCTGATCGATAGTCGTGACGAAGCAACCGGCGAGCGCCTCGACAATCTCGAGGATCCCTTCCGTCTCTATCGGTGCCATACGATCATGAACTGTGCGCAGACCTGCCCGAAGGGTCTGAACCCGGCCAAGGCGATTGCCGAAATCAAGAAGATGATGGTCGAGCGCCGCGTCTGATCAATCAAAGCAAAAGGGTCGCTGACGCGGCCCTTTTCTTTATCCGATCACGAAGCCTTGATTTGTGCAGGATTGCGCCAAATTTGTCTCGGGTTTACGGCGTTGCTCCCGCAACGACACAATTTCTCCTCGCGCTGGCTTGATTCAACACAGCCTTTCAAGATAATTCCGCCGTGATTGCGCGGCAACTTCAGGACAATACTGGAAAAATCAGGAGTATCATGATGCAGTTCAGACATGTGGCGACAGGTCTCGTAGTCATTCTGTCGTTAGCTGGCTGCCAGCGCACCGCATATAATGATGCAAGCTTTTCTGCCCCGGCGCCTCTAACGGCACAGCCGGTTCCTTCCGTTCAGGGCGGGCAGCTTCCGCCGCCTTCCGGCACATCCCAGTTCCCGGCAGCTCCGACGAGCGCGGCGCCTGTCGCCGGTGGCCAGCCTGGCGCCATGGCAGCGAACGCGATGGATGTCACCAAGGAATCCATGGTCGGCAGCTGGCGCGTCAATGGGTCGTGCGACATGTTCCTGACACTTACCAATCTCGGCAGTGGCTCGCGTGGCGGCACGCGCGGCTGTGTCGGTGAGTTGACGGCGATGGGCTCCTGGGAAGTTTCCGGCAAGCAGGTTATCCTGAAGGACCGCAGCGGCAACCAGATCGGCAGCGTCTACAAGACCGCCGAGAACGCCTTCAGCGGCCAGACCAACACTGGGCAGCCGATCGGCCTCAGCCGTTAAAAGATTGGGCGGCGCAGGCCGCCGATCCTGCATAGGCGGACTTCCTTTATGCAACCCATGCCAGACTACTCCCTGAGCGTCAGCGAACAGTTGAAATCGCTGACGGTTTCGGGCGCGCTTCAAGTCGATTCAGCCCAGATGCATGTGGCGAAGTGCCTGGATCGGGTGCTGTCGGGATTGAAGCAGCGGCGACCGGCGGCAAAGACGAGTGCGCTAGGCTGGCTGTTCGCCAACAAGAAAAAGCCGTCGGAATCGGTCAAGGGACTATATATTCACGGCAGCGTCGGCCGCGGCAAGACGATGCTGATGGACATGTTCTTCGGAATGGCGCCTTGCACGAAGAAGCGCAGGGCGCATTTCCACGAATTCATGGCCGATGTGCACAACCGTATCGCGGCGCACCGCCTGAAGCTGAAGCAGGGCGAGACGAAGCAGGCCGATCCGATTCCGGTGGTCGCTGCAGCTCTTTACCACGAAGCCGAACTGCTCTGCTTCGATGAATTCACGGTGACAGACATTGCGGACGCGATGATTTTGTCGCGGCTTTTTTCGGAGCTGTTCCGGCACGGCTGCGTGCTTGTCGCCACCTCCAACGTCGAGCCCAACAACCTCTACAAGGACGGCCTCAATCGAAGCCTCTTCCTGCCCTTTGTCGATCTGTTGAAACGATATGTCGAGGTCGTGACGCTAGACTCTCCGACCGATTATCGGATGGAGAAAGTCGACAGTCAGCCTGTCTATCTCACACCCATCGATGAGCGCACCGACATGGCAATGGAGGCGTCGTGGACCCAGGCGCTGCATGGTCGAAAGGCGCAACCTCTCGAGATCCCGATGAAGGGGCGTTCGATACACGTTCCGCTCGCGGCCGATCGTATCGCCCGGTTTTCCTTTGCCGATCTTTGCGAGAAACCTCTCGGTGCCGCGGACTTTCTGGCGATCGCCGAGCGCTTCGACGCGGTCTTCATCGACCACATACCATTGCTGGGGCCGGAGAAGCGGAACCAGATCAAGCGCTTCATTATCCTGATCGATGCGCTTTACGATCACGCGGTACGGCTCTATGTGTCCGCTGCAGCGATGCCTGAAAACTTGTTGACACAGGCGCGTGGTACCGAGGGCTTCGAATTCGATCGGACGGTTTCGCGTCTCTTCGAAATGCGCAGCGCGGATTA
The DNA here is from genome assembly GCF_019511525.1 of Rhizobium cauense. Classification (GTDB taxonomy): domain Bacteria; phylum Pseudomonadota; class Alphaproteobacteria; order Rhizobiales; family Rhizobiaceae; genus Rhizobium; species Rhizobium cauense. Next base: position 326,137 of record NZ_JAEUAT010000005.1, read on the forward strand.
TCTGGCTTTGCATCAAGGGCGGCGGGCCGCAGAGTAACGTTTTGGTGACAAATTATCTTACGTTTACGTAAGAATTTTACTATCTAAACGATTGAAATTCCTTGCTCAAAAATAATCGTTTGCCATTTTTTGGCTTTGGGTCTATGCGATGGCGGCATTGGGCGATGCCCCCTCCGCGCGTCGCCTGACGAATTTTGATCGCAAAGGAAACAGCGAAATGGCGCGTAACAAGATCGCACTCATTGGTTCTGGCATGATTGGTGGCACGCTGGCGCATCTCGCCGGCCTGAAGGAACTGGGTGACATCGTCCTCTTCGATATCGCCGACGGCATTCCCCAGGGTAAGGGCCTCGACATCGCTCAGTCCTCTCCGGTCGAAGGCTTCGACGCCAATCTGACGGGTGCCAGCGACTACTCCGCGATCGAAGGCGCTGATGTCTGCATCGTCACCGCCGGTGTGCCGCGCAAGCCCGGCATGAGCCGCGATGACCTTCTCGGCATCAACCTCAAGGTCATGGAGCAGGTCGGCGCCGGTATCAAGAAGTATGCCCCGAACGCTTTTGTCATCTGCATCACCAACCCGCTCGACGCGATGGTCTGGGCGCTGCAGAAGTTCTCCGGCCTCCCGGCCAACAAGGTCGTCGGCATGGCCGGCGTTCTTGATAGCTCGCGCTTCCGCCTGTTCCTTTCTCAGGAATTCAACGTTTCCGTACAGGACGTCACGGCATTCGTTCTCGGCGGCCATGGCGACACGATGGTGCCGCTCGCACGCTACTCGACCGTCGGCGGCATTCCTCTGACCGACCTCGTCACCATGGGTTGGGTCACCAAGGAGCGGCTCGAGGAAATCATTCAGCGCACCCGTGATGGCGGCGCCGAAATCGTCGGCCTGCTGAAGACCGGCTCGGCCTACTACGCACCGGCCGCTTCGGCGATTGAAATGGCCGAGTCCTACCTCAAGGACAAGAAGCGCGTTCTGCCTTGCGCAGCGCAGCTGACCGGTCAGTACGGCGTCAAGGACATGTATGTCGGCGTGCCGACGGTTATCGGTGCCGGTGGCGTCGAGCGCGTCATCGAGATCGACCTCAACAAGGCCGAGAAGGAAGCTTTCGACAAGTCGGTCGCTGCTGTCGCCGGCCTTTGCGAAGCCTGCATCAACATTGCGCCCGCGCTGAAGTAATCAGACCGCGCGCTGACGCAATCCAAACAGGAATAGATCCATGAATATTCATGAATATCAGGCCAAGGCTCTGCTGAAGGGCTATGGCGCGCCGGTCGCAAAAGGTGTGGCGATCCTCAAGGTCGAGGAAGCCGAAGCTGCTGCCAAGTCGCTTCCGGGCCCGCTTTACGTGGTCAAGAGCCAGATCCATGCCGGCGGCCGCGGCAAGGGCAAGTTCAAGGAACTCGGTCCCGACGCCAAGGGCGGCGTTCGTCTCGCCAAGTCGATTGACGAAGTCGTTGCTCACGCCAAGGAAATGCTCGGCAACACGCTGGTAACGGCGCAGACGGGCGAAGCTGGCAAGCAGGTCAATCGCCTCTACATCGAAGACGGCGCCGACATCGAGCGCGAACTCTATTGCTCGCTGCTGGTCGACCGCTCGGTCGGTCGCGTTGCCTTCGTCGTTTCGACCGAAGGCGGCATGGACATCGAGGCTGTCGCTCACGACACGCCCGAGAAGATCCACACGATCGCCATCGATCCGGAAGCCGGCGTCACCGCTGCTGACGTCGCTGCGATCTCCAAGGCTCTCGAACTGAGCGGCGCTGCCGCCGAAGACGCCAAGTCGCTGTTCCCGGCGCTCTACAAGGCATTCGGCGAGAAGGACATGGCTCTCCTCGAGGTCAACCCGCTGATCGTCATGAAGGATGGCCATCTGCGCGTTCTCGACGCCAAGATGTCGTTCGACGGCAATGCGCTGTTCCGCCACGACGACGTCAAGGCACTGCGCGACGAGACAGAAGAGGACGCCAAGGAAATCGAGGCCTCGAAGTGGGATCTCGCCTACGTGGCTCTCGACGGCAACATCGGCTGCATGGTCAACGGCGCAGGCCTTGCCATGGCGACGATGGACATCATCAAGCTCTACGGCAAGGAGCCGGCAAACTTCTGCGACGTCGGCGGTGGCGCCGGCAAGGAGAAGGTCGCTGCAGCCTTCAAGATCATCACGGCTGACCCGAAGGTCGAGGGCATCCTCGTCAACATCTTCGGCGGCATCATGCGTTGCGACGTCATTGCCGAAGGCGTTGTCGCAGCTGTGCAGGAAGTCGGTCTGAAGGTTCCGCTCGTCGTTCGCCTCGAAGGCACCAACGTCGAACTCGGCAAGAAAATCCTCAACGAGTCGGGTCTGGCGATTACGGCTGCCGACGATCTCGACGACGCGGCGAAGAAGATTGTCGCGGCGATCAAGGCCTAATCCGGAAGGACCGAAAGAATGTCTATTCTCGTCAACAAAGACACCAAGGTTCTCGTTCAGGGCCTGACCGGCAAGACCGGCACCTTCCACACCGAACAGGCGCTTGCCTATTACGGCACCAAGATGGTCGGCGGTATTCACCCGAAGAAGGGTGGCGAAACCTGGTCGTCGGGCGTCGACGGCACGGTGCTTCCGATCTTCGCAAGCGTTGCCGAAGCCAAGGAGCGAACCGGCGCCGATGCGACCGTGATCTACGTCCCGCCGGCAGGTGCTGCTGATGCGATCATCGAGGCGATCGAGGCCGAAATCCCGTTCATCACCTGCATCACCGAGGGCATCCCGGTCATGGACATGGTGCGCGTCAAGGCAAAGCTAGACAAGTCGAAGTCGCGCCTGCTCGGCCCGAACTGCCCGGGTATCCTGACGCCGGAAGAATGCAAGATCGGCATCATGCCGGGCTCGATCTTCCGCAAGGGTTCGGTCGGTATTGTCTCGCGCTCTGGCACGCTGACCTACGAAGCCGTGTTCCAGACGTCCAACGAAGGTCTCGGCCAGACGACGGCCGTCGGCATCGGCGGCGACCCGGTCAAGGGTACCGAGTTCATCGACGTGCTCGAGATGTTCCTGGCAGACGAAGCCACGACCTCGATCATCATGATCGGCGAAATCGGCGGCTCGGCTGAAGAAGATGCAGCCCAGTTCCTGATCGACGAAGCCAAGAAGGGCCGCAAGAAGCCAATGGCAGGCTTCATCGCCGGCCGCACCGCTCCGAAGGGCCGCACCATGGGCCATGCCGGCGCTGTGGTTTCCGGTGGCAAGGGCGACGCGGAATCGAAGATCGCCGCCATGGAATCGGCTGGCATCAAGGTTTCGCCTTCGCCGGCACGCCTCGGCAAGACGCTGGTTGAAGTCCTCAAGGGCTAAACCAATCTATATCCCGGGCAGCGGTTGCACCGCCTGCCCGGGTTTTGACCTCGAAATGAAATGAGCCGCGGACAGGCGGCTGACGACAGATGCGGCAAGCCGGTCGAGTATCCGGCAAAATCACAAGTCAGGAGGCGGACGAAAGCGTCCGCGTGTAACCATGGCACGGCAAGAAGCCAACGAGCAGTTTCAGATTACCTCGTTCCTGGATGGCGCCAATGCTGCGTATATCGAGCAGCTTTATGCGCGCTACGAAGAAGACCCCAACTCGGTCAACGAGGAATGGCAATCCTTCTTCAAGGCGCTGGAAGACAATCCGGAAGATGTGAAAAAGGCGGCCAAGGGTGCATCCTGGCGCAAGAAGAACTGGCCCTTGCAGCCGAAGAGCGACCTCGTTTCGGCGCTCGATGGCGACTGGGGTACGGTCGAAAAGATCATCGAGACCAAGGTCAAGGGCAAGGCGGAAGCCTCAGGCAAGCCGACCGATGGTGCCGACATCCTGCAGGCGACGCGCGATTCCGTCCGCGCCATCATGATGATCCGCGCCTATCGCATGCGCGGCCACCTGCATGCCAAGCTCGATCCCTTGGGGATCGCAGCACCGGTCGAAGACTACAAGGAACTGTCGCCGGAGGCTTACGGCTTCACCCAGGCAGACTATTCCCGCAAGATCTTCATCGACAACGTTCTCGGCCTCGAATACGCGACTCTCCCCGAGATGATCGAGATTCTCGAGCGTACTTACTGCTCGACGCTCGGTGTCGAGTTCATGCACATCTCCAATCCGGAAGAGAAGGCCTGGATCCAGGAACGCATCGAAGGTCCGGACAAGGGCGTTGCTTTCAGCCCTGAGGGCAAGAAGGCGATCCTTGCGAAGCTGGTCGAGGCCGAAGGGTACGAGCAGTTCCTCGACGTGAAGTTCAAGGGCACCAAGCGCTTCGGTCTCGATGGCGGCGAATCGCTCATCCCGGCGCTGGAGCAGATCCTGAAGCGCGGCGGTCATCTCGGCCTGCGCGAAGCCGTGTTCGGTATGGCACACCGCGGCCGTCTGAACGTCCTGTCGCAAGTCATGGGTAAGCCGCACCGCGCCATCTTCCACGAGTTCAAGGGCGGCTCCTACGCGCCGGACGAAGTCGAAGGCTCCGGCGACGTCAAGTACCATCTCGGCGCTTCCTCGGACCGCGAATTCGACGGCAACAAGGTCCACGTATCTCTGACGGCTAACCCGTCGCATCTTGAAATCGTCGACCCTGTCGTCATGGGCAAGGCTCGCGCCAAGCAGGACATGGGTGCGACCGTCTGGGACGGCGACACCATTCCGCTTTCTGAGCGCGCCAAGGTTCTGCCGTTGCTGATCCACGGCGACGCGGCGTTCGCCGGCCAGGGCGTGATTGCCGAAATCCTCGGCCTGTCGGGTCTGCGCGGTCACCGCGTTGCCGGCACGATGCACGTCATCATCAACAACCAGATCGGCTTCACCACGAACCCGGCCTTCTCGCGTTCGTCGCCTTATCCGTCCGACGTCGCGAAGATGATCGAGGCCCCGATCTTCCACGTCAACGGCGACGATCCGGAAGCAGTTGTTTACGCTGCCAAGATCGCCATGGAATTCCGCATGAAGTTCCACAAGCCTGTTGTGGTCGACATGTTCTGCTACCGCCGCTACGGCCACAACGAAGGCGATGAGCCGTCCTTCACGCAGCCGAAGATGTACAAGGTTATCCGCGCTCACAAGACAGTCCTGCAGATCTATGCGGACCGCCTTGTTGCCGAAGGCCTCGTCAGTGACGGCGAAGTCGAAAAGATGAAGGCAGACTGGCGCGCCCATCTCGAGCAGGAATTCGACGCCGGCCAGAGCTACAAGCCGAACAAGGCCGACTGGCTTGATGGCGAGTGGTCGGGTCTGCGCACGGCTGACAATGCCGACGAGCAGCGTCGCGGCAAGACCGCCGTTCCGATGAAGCAGCTGAAGGATATCGGCCGCAAGCTTTCGGAAATTCCCGATGGTTTCCACGCGCACCGCACGATCCAGCGCTTCATGGAAAACCGTGCCAACATGATCCAGACGGGCGAGAACCTCGACTGGGCAATGGCCGAAGCGCTGGCTTTCGGTTCGCTGGTCACGGAAGGCCACAAGATCCGCCTGTCGGGTCAGGATTGCGAGCGCGGCACCTTCTCGCAGCGTCACTCGGTCCTCTACGATCAGGAGACGGAAGAGCGCTACATCCCGCTTGCCAACCTTTCGCCCAATCAGGCCCGCTACGAAGTTATCAATTCGATGCTCTCGGAAGAAGCGGTCCTCGGCTTCGAGTATGGCTACTCGCTGGCTCGCCCGAACGCGCTGACGCTCTGGGAAGCTCAGTTCGGTGACTTCGCCAACGGTGCGCAGGTCGTGTTCGACCAGTTCGTCTCGTCCGGCGAACGCAAGTGGCTGCGCATGTCCGGTCTCGTCTGCCTGCTGCCGCATGGCTACGAAGGTCAGGGTCCGGAGCACTCCTCGGCCCGCCTCGAGCGCTTCCTGCAGCTCTGCGCCGAAGACAACATGCAGGTCGCCAACGTCACGACACCGGCGAACTACTTCCATATCCTGCGCCGGCAGCTGAAGCGCGATTTCCGCAAGCCGCTCGTCCTGATGACGCCGAAGTCTCTTCTGCGCCACAAGCGGGCTGTGTCCAGCCTGGCGGAACTTGCCGGCGAATCCTCCTTCCATCGCCTGCTCTGGGACGATGCCGAGGTCATCAAGGACGGTCCGATCAAGCTGCAGAAGGATGCCAAGATCCGCCGCGTCGTCATGTGCACCGGCAAGGTCTATTACGATCTTCTGGAAGAGCGCGAGAAGCGCGGCATCGACGATGTCTACCTGCTGCGCGTCGAACAGCTCTATCCGTTCCCGGCCAAGGCGCTCATCAACGAGCTTTCCCGCTTCCGGAACGCAGAGATGGTCTGGTGCCAGGAAGAGCCGAAGAACATGGGCGCTTGGTCGTTCATCGACCCGTATCTGGAATGGGTGCTCGCCCATATCGATGCGAAGTACCAGCGCGTCCGTTACACCGGCCGTCCGGCCGCCGCTTCGCCGGCAACAGGTCTGATGTCCAAGCATCTGTCGCAGCTCGCCGCATTCCTCGAGGATGCGTTGGGCGGCTAAGGGATCGGGGCGATGGCATATTTCTTTTTGAGACTTGTGCCGCCTCGCCCCCGTTTCCCGCACGATGCGACCGGGGAGGAAATGGCCGCGATGAAGCGTCATGTCGCCTACTGGCACCAAAACGCAGAAGAGGGATCGGCGATCGCCGTCGGTCCCGTCTTCGAAGGCGAGGGGGCCTGGGGCATGGCAGTCGTCTCGGCGGAGGATCAGAAGGCGGCGCAGGCGCTCGCCGATGCCGATCCGATCATCCAGTCCGGTTATCGTTTTCGCTTCGACATATTGCCAATGCCCTCGATCATTCTCCGGCCATCTGCCGCCGGAAACGAATAAACGAACACAAGCAAATCAGGATTTGAACAATGGCCACAGAAATCCGCGTTCCAACTCTCGGTGAATCCGTCAGCGAGGCAACCGTCGGCACCTGGTTCAAGAAGGTTGGCGACGCCATCAAGGCCGACGAGCCGATTCTCGAGCTTGAGACCGACAAGGTGACCATCGAAGTACCGGCTCCGGCTTCAGGTACGTTGTCGGAGATCGTTGCCCAGGCTGGCGAAACCGTCGGCCTCGGCGCATTGCTCGGCCAGATCGCCGCAGGCGCCGGTGCTGCTGCCCCGGCTGCTGCTGCTCCTGCCGCCGCCCCGGCAAAGGTAGCCGAACCGGCTGTTGCAGCCGCTGCTGCTCCGGTAGCGGCCGCTTCGGCGATGCCGCCGGCACCGGCTGCCGCCAAGATGCTCGCCGAGAACAACCTGTCGGCCGATCAGGTTGATGGTAGTGGCAAGCGTGGACAGGTTCTGAAGGGCGATGTGATCGCCGCCGTTGCCAAGGGTATCGCCGCCCCGGCAGCCGCTGCTGCTCCTGCCGTTCCGGCTGCTGCCCGTGGCCCGTCGACGGTCGAGGATGCGGCTCGCGAAGAGCGCGTGAAGATGACGCGCCTGCGTCAGACGATCGCCAAGCGCCTGAAGGACGCACAGAACACCGCCGCCATGCTGACCACCTACAACGAGGTGGACATGAAGGCGGTCATGGACCTGCGCGCCAAGTACAAGGACGTCTTCGAAAAGAAGCATGGTGTGAAGCTCGGCTTCATGGGCTTCTTCACCAAGGCCATCACCCACGCGCTGAAGGAATTGCCAGCCGTCAACGCCGAGATCGACGGCACCGACATCATCTACAAGAACTTCTGCCACATCGGCATGGCCGTCGGCACCGACAAGGGCCTCGTCGTCCCGGTCATCCGCGACGCCGACCAGATGTCGATCGCCGAAGTCGAGAAGGAACTGGCACGTCTGGCAAAGGCTGCCCGTGATGGTTCGCTGTCGATGGCCGACATGCAGGGCGGTACGTTCACGATCACCAACGGTGGCGTCTACGGCTCGCTGATGTCCTCGCCGATCCTGAACGCGCCGCAGTCCGGCATCCTCGGCATGCACAAGATCCAGGATCGTCCGGTTGTCGTCGGCGGCCAGATCGTCATCCGTCCGATGATGTATCTTGCGCTCTCCTATGACCACCGCATCGTCGATGGCAAGGAAGCCGTGACCTTCCTCGTTCGCGTCAAGGAAAGCCTGGAAGATCCGGAGCGTCTGGTTCTCGATCTCTAAGCATTCGACTGGGCCGCGTGAGCGGCCCTTTCCACCTCAGCGGGGCGCGTGATGTCGCTGGCAATCTCCACAGGGCGTATGATCAAGGGACCACTCCTTGCCAAAGGCAGGGCTGGCGCCTTGTTGGCGTTTCTGTTGGTCCTGCCCGTGGCCGCTGTGGCCGCCCCCGACTGCAGGCAGGCAAGCGCGGTCTACACTGACCGCGATGGAGCCTACGAATTGCGCTTCACGCCGATCGATTCGGAAGCGGCGGCTGCCAGCAACCGATTCACGCTGAACGTGCTGAAAACTTCGATTGAACTCGACGGCTATGTGATGCCATCCGATGATCCGGAACGTACTGTCGGTATCCTGATGTTCAAATGCCCCGGCGGTGACGTGACGGGCGCTGATCTCGCGGCCTGCACGATCTGGCGGGGCACGATCTACGGCGCGAATGCCGATGGCGAAATCGGCAACCTTCAGCACGAAGCGATTACCGCGGCCGATCATATTTTTCTGCCGGGTCTCGGTCCGGCGATCCGCCAATCGCAGATCTGGGGTAACGACAAGGCGAATGTTGCGCCGTGGGACGTCCTGGCATTCAAGGAGTGCGCGAAATGACACAGCGACCGGTTCTTCTCGTCACCGGCGGTAGCCGGGGTATCGGCGCTGCCGTCTGCCGGCTCGCTGCGCGTCAGGGGTGGAATGTCGCCGTGAACTACGCTGCAAACCGCGCTGCCGCGGATTCTGTCGTCTCCGACGTAAGGGCGGAGGGCGGTGACGCGATCGCGATCGAGGGTGATGTCGGCAACGCGCAGGATATCGTTTCGATGTTCCAGGCGGTCGACGGGCATTTCGGACGGCTGGATGGACTGGTCAACAATGCCGGCATCGTCGATGCCCAGCAGCGCGTCGACGAAATGAGCGTCGAGCGTCTTGAGCGGATGATGCGCGTCAACGTGACCGGCTCGATCCTCTGCGCGGCCGAAGCCGTCCGCCGAATGTCGTCGAGGCATGGCGGCAAGGGCGGGTCGATTGTCAACATTTCGTCGATGGCAGCGGTGCTGGGGTCAGCATCGCAATATGTCGACTACGCCGCATCGAAGGCCGCGATCGATACCTTTACCATCGGTCTGTCGCGCGAGGTGGCGAATGAGGGTGTACGCGTCAACGCCATCCGTCCCGGCGTTATCGATACCGATATTCATGCGTCCGGCGGCCTGCCGAACCGCGCGCGGGACCTCGCGCCGAGCATCCCGATGCAGAGGCCGGGCACCGCGGAGGAAATCGCCGATGCGGTCCTCTACCTTCTCTCGCCGACGGCTTCCTATATAACGGGCGCCATACTCAATGTAAGCGGCGGCCGTTAGGACGCGGAGACCATATCGCCATGCAATACTTCTTCGAATTTCTGGGCCTGATGGCCGTCTTTTCGATCTTCATCGTGGTACCAGGCGCCGACTTTGCCGTCATCTTGCGCCAGAGCATCGTGCACGGCCGTCGTGCTGCCATCATGACCGGCCTTGGCATGGGCTTTTCGCTGCTGTTTCACATCAGCTACACGATCCTTGGCCTCGGCCTGATCGTTTCCAAATCGCTGATGCTGTTTGCCATGATCAAGTGGGCCGGCGTCGCCTATCTCGTCTACCTCGGTATAAAGTCCTTCCGCGAGCCGGGTTTCAAAGTGAACGAGATCGAGGTGACGGATGAAGACCGCCAGCCGATCTCGGCACTGAAATGCCTCGGCATGGGATTCATCACCAATGCGCTGAATCCGAAACCGGTCCTTTTCTTCCTGTCGCTGTTCTCGACGCTGGTGCATCACGATACCCCGGCGCTGATCCAGTTCAGCTATGGCATCGGCATGGCCGCCGCGCTCGTCGCCTGGTTCGCCGGCGTCTCCACCTTCTTCACCGTAAAACCCATTCGCGACCGCTTCATCGCAAGCGGCAAGTGGTTCAACCGCATCACCGGCGCCGCACTGGTCGGCTTCGGTTTCCGCCTCGCGCTCGCCCGCGCGGCTGACTAAGCAAATAACGAAAAGGAAAAGAAACAATGTCCTACGATGTGATCGTTATCGGAACCGGCCCTGGCGGCTACGTCGCTGCCATCAAGGCAGCGCAGCTTGGGCTCAAGGTCGCTGTCGTTGAAAAGCGCGCAACCTATGGCGGGACCTGCCTCAACGTTGGCTGCATCCCGTCCAAGGCGCTGTTGCATGCTTCCGAAATGTTCCATCAGGCCGGTCACGGCATGGACGCGCTCGGTATCGAGGTCGCCGCCCCGAAGCTGAATCTTCAAAAGATGCTGGCGCACAAGGACGCGACCGTGAAGGCCAACGTCGACGGCGTTGCTTTCCTCTTCAAGAAGAACAAGATCGATGCCTTCCAGGGCACCGGCAAGATCGTTTCGGCCGGCAAGGTTTCCGTGACCGCTGAAGACGGCAAGGTGCAGGAAATCGAAGGCAAGAACATCGTCATCGCCACCGGCTCGGACGTCGCCGGCATTCCCGGCGTGAAGGTCGCTATCGACGAGAAGGTGATCATTTCCTCGACGGGCGCGATTGCGCTTGAGAAGGTGCCGGAAACGATGATCGTCGTCGGCGGTGGTGTCATCGGACTCGAGCTCGGTTCGGTCTGGTCGCGTCTCGGCGCCAAGGTCACCGTTGTCGAGTATCTCGACACGATCCTCGGCGGCATGGATGGCGAAGTTTCCAAGCAGTTCCAGCGGATGCTCGCCAAGCAGGGTATCACCATCAACCTCAGCTCCAAGGTGACGGGCGTCGAGAAGGGTGGCAAGGGCGCCAAGGTGACCTTCGAGCCGGTGAAGGGCGGTGATGCACAGACACTCGAAGCCGAGGTCGTTCTGATTGCGACTGGCCGCACGCCGTACACGGCCGGCCTTGGTCTCGAAGAAGCCGGCGTCAAGCTCGATAACCGCGGCCGCGTAGAAATCGATGGTCATTTCCGCACCAACGTTGCCGGCATCTACGCGATTGGCGACGTGGTGAAGGGTCCGATGCTGGCTCACAAGGCTGAAGACGAAGGCGTGGCACTTGCCGAAATCCTCGCCGGCCAGCATGGCCATGTGAACTATGACGTCATCCCAAGCGTCGTCTACACGCAGCCGGAAGTCGCTTCCGTCGGCAAGACCGAGGAAGAACTGAAGGCGGCTGGTATCGCCTACAAAGTCGGCAAGTTCCCCTTCACGGCCAATGGCCGCGCCCGCGCTATGCTCGCGACCGATGGCTTCGTGAAGATCCTCTCCGACAAGGAGACCGATCGCGTCCTCGGCGGCCACATCGTCGGTTTCGGCGCCGGCGAAATGATCCACGAGATCGCCGTCCTGATGGAATTCGGCGGCTCCGCCGAAGATCTCGGCCGGACTTGCCACGCGCACCCGACCATGTCGGAAGCGGTCAAGGAAGCAGCGCTCGCCGCCTTCTTCAAGCCGATCCACATGTAAGACGTGGAAATATCCGAATTGCGGACCGCGGCTCGAAAGGGCCGCGGTTTTTTTAGTTCACGGCCGTTACTGTAAAGCCCTGCTTGCGTAGCAACTCGACGACGCCGCCTTCACCTGGAAGATGGAGCGCGCCTACGGCCATGAAGACGTTTCCGTTGGCAAGGATCGGGGCTGCGCGCTCGGCCATCACCTTGTTTCGGTCGAGAATGATGCGCTGCTCGAAGGCGGCATAGTCGCCCTCGTCATCCTCGCCATCGGGAGAAACGGTCTTCAGCATCGGAATGGTCATGCCGACATCGCCAGAGAGGTAAAGGTCGGTCATGGTCTCCACCACGTCGTTCATCTTGGAGCCAAGCGCCAAGGTCTCGATCAGCGACTTCATGTGGAATTCGGTCGGCAGCTCGGCCATTGCCTGCAGCTGCTCGGCAAGCGTTTCCAGACCTTTGACCTGCTTGCCCTCGGCGAGGGCGTCTGCGGCGATCTTCTGGTCGAGGAACTTTACGCCTTTCGCCTTGCGGGCCATTTCACAACCGGGCAGGGCAACAACGCTCGATATCATCCAGGGGCGCATGCGGGAAACCGCGGCAAGTGGGATGCCACGCTGCTTCAGACCTTCCTCCAGACGAACATAATCATCGTGAGACAAAAGCTTCTCAATCGTCGTCCCGTCGGTGAACATCATCAGCTCAGGCTGCATCAACAGAGCGGCAGAGGCCTTTTTCTCGTCGAGGATCTCATCGGATTCGATCACGATGGTGTCGGCAGCGTCGTGGGCCGCCTGGGTACGCGGGGGAAGCGTCAGTACGCGGGGATCGGTGACATGCATGCTGCCGAGCAGCCAGGATGGCTTTACGCCAGGCTTCTCGATCTTCCAGAAGATGCCCTTGCCGTTTGGTACAGCGTCCGCTTCCTTGACCACCTCAGCGTAGCGCGCCGGGTCACTTTGTTTGAGATCGGTCAAGATGTTGCGGCCGGTGCAGGTATCGTCATCAGCGGCAGCAGCAGAGGAGACCGAGAACAGCACGGCGATCAGCGTTGCCGCAAGCAGCATGTGAAATGCAGCAATCAGCCAGAGCAGGAGATTGCCTGGCGATGGTATGTGCAGGCTGCGGTGGCCGATGGAGATCGTCATGATGGTGTTCCGGTCACTATGATTGCTAAGCTCTACGCCCGGCGTACGGATATTCCTTTAAGAGAAGCCGTTAACAAAAGATTACGCCCGAGGATGGGCACGGTCGTAAACTTCAAGCAATCGTGAGGAATCCACACCTGTGTAGACCTGGGTGGTGGAAAGGCTGGCGTGGCCAAGCAATTCCTGAATGGTTCTGAGATCACCGCCGCCAGCCAACAGGTGGGTCGCAAACGAATGGCGCAGCGCGTGCGGCGTCGCCGTTTCCGGCAGGCCGAAGGCGCTGCGCATCTTCTGCATGGTGCGCTGAATGATGGCCGCCTGCAGCTTGCCGCCCCGCGCGCCGCGGAAGAGCGGTTCCTTGCTCTCCAGATGATAAGGGCACAGGGAGCGGTATTTCTCGACCGCTTCCGTAACGACGGTCAGCAGCGGCACAAGCCGGGTTTTGTTGCCCTTGCCCGTGATCCGCAAGGTAGCCGCGCCGCGGTTGAAGTCATCAGGTGTCAGGTCGAGCGCTTCGGAGATGCGCAGGCCGCAGCCGTAGAGCAGAGTGAAAACGGCGGCATCGCGCGCCGCGATCCAGGGCTCTTCGTGCAGCTGCGCCTCGTCGCTGACGACGGTGATAGCTTGCCTGTCGGACAGGGGTTTCGGCAGGGACTTCGGCTGCTTTGGCGAGCGGATCGCGCCTGCGCCGGCTGCATTCACCAGCCCCTTCTTTTCAAGATAACGCAGCAGTGACCGCAGGCCGGCCAGATTGCGGCCAAGCGAACGTGCACCCGATCCCTCCTTGCGTCGCGCGGCGAGAAATGCGCGGAAATCGGCGGGTCGCAATGCGTGGATGTCCTTCAGTGTTGCAGGGCCCGCGAGATGACCGGTCAGAAAAGTGAGGAACTGGCGGGTGTCGCGCTCGTAGGCGTCCAACGTATGTTCAGAAAGCCGGCGCTCGCGCGCCAGGCTGTCGAGCCAAGCCGAGCGTTCCGCCATCAGGCGCGGGTCGGCGATGATCAGCAGTTCGTTCACGTCTCAGACCCTTGAATTTGCCAGTCCTGCCGCCAATTCTGAAGGGACGATAGTTATGGAATCGATAATACCGGCCAAGTGGTTGTCATGCTTCCATCATATTGATCGACATAACTGGTTTCCCAACGACGCAGGATCTTGCATGCCACGGCGCCACCCCACGACCGCCTTAGGACAATTCGCGGAAGCGATTGCCCTGAATTCTCATGGCAAGCCGGGACATATCGTGGATACCCTGATCGCGGAGCGCGGACAGAGGATCGTGAAGCACCCGCTCTGGCCGGTCATGCGTCCCTTCCTTTACACGCTCTTGCGCTACAACAGGGCGGTCAGCTTCGCCAACGATGTTGCGAGCATGCCGGGTTTCCAGTGCTTCGAGTACATGAGCAACCTGTTGAAACTCGACATCAATGTCAGGCATGGCGAACGCATCCCTGACACCGGCGGCTTCATCCTCGTCAGCAACCATCCGACAGGTATTGCCGATGGCGTTGCCGTGTTCGACCTCCTGAAGCACAAACGGCCCGATATCATGGTGTTTGCAAACCGTGATGCGGTGCGCGTCAATCCGCGTTTTGCCGAGGTCATTATTCCCGTCGAATGGCGCGAGGAATACAAGAGCAAGCTCAAGACCCGCGAAACGCTGCAGATCACCCATCACGCCGTCAGGGAAGGCAAGGCCACCGTGCTTTTCCCCTCCGGACGCATCGCCTACTGGGCGAATGGGCGCTTGAATGAGCGTCCGTGGAAAACGTCTGCGGTCGGGCTTGCTCGCAAATACAATCTGCCGATCCTGCCGGTTCACATGACGGCGCGCAATTCGGGCCTTTTCTATTGGTTTGCGAAGTGGTCGACCGAGCTTCGGGATATGACGGTCTTTCACGAGCTTCTGAACAAGCGCGGCGACCGCTTTGACTTCGTAGTTGGCAATCTGATTCCGGTGGAACATCTCGACGGCGATATCAACGAGGTGACCAAGGCACTGGAGGATCATACCGTGCATGCTCTTGATGCGGATGGCGACGCGCGATTCCTGCCGCTCGTCCCGCCCGTCGAGCCGCGAATGGCCAGCGCCCATTCAATTCGCTGAGCCGATAGGGTAAAGCGAGGCATGCTGCTCCGCTCGATGTTTGCCCAGAACTACCGGTCCTTGCGATCGATCCGCATGGATCTTTCGGGGATCAATCTCTTCATCGGCGAGAACGGGGTTGGGAAATCCAACCTCTACCGCGCACTGCAGCTCATCCAGGCGGCGACGCGCGGGCGTCTGGCGCATGAGATCGCGGGTGAAGGCGGGATGTTTTCGGCGCTCTGGTCTGGGCCGCGCCGGGACGTCAACGGGCCTTTCCGGATCCGGCTGGAAACCGAACTTCTCGACGAGGAAAGAGCAATCACCTTCCGCTATCGTGTGGAAGCCGGCTTGCGACCACCGAAGGCGGCTGCAGGGTTCCCCTTCGAACCACAGATAAAAGCCGAAGAGCTTTCGATTGAGACCGGGACGCGACCGGTTACGATGATGAAGCGCGCAGGCCCCGCCATATCGGTCCGCGGGCCGAACGGTCGGATGCAGGACTACCCGGAACAGGCGCTGACCTCTGAAACGGCAATCGCGTTGCTTGGCGATGCCGGGCATTATCCCGAGATCGGGACGTTTCGGCGTGCGATCGACGGCTGGCGTTTCTTCCATGGCTTCCGGACGGATCGTCTTTCGCCGCTGCGCGCGCCCTGTCTTGCCGTCACGGCGCCGCTGCTGGATGAGGATGGCAGCAACATTGCCGCCGTCTTCGCGACGCTGGTGCATACGCGGGAAGATACCGTCGATCTCGATCGGGCCGTCGCAGCCGCCCTCGGCGGTGCGAAGCTCGTTGTGCCGCTGCCAGAGGAAACGGCGGAGTTCGGCCTTTCCTTTCCGGAGTTCCCGAACCGCGTGTTTCAGCCGCGCGAGCTGTCGGACGGCCAGATCCGCTTTCTCGGGCTTGCGGCCGCGCTGATGTCCTATCGGCTGCCGCCGCTGATCGCGCTCAACGAACCAGAGGCGAGCCTCCATCCCGACATGCTGCCGCCATTGGCGGACATGATTGCGGAGGCGGCACGCAGCAGCCAGATCTGGATTGTTACGCATTCCGAAGCGCTGGCGGCTGCGGTGCGTGAGAAATGCGGTGCCCGCGCCCGCCATGTGGTACGGCAGGACGGCGCCACATGGATTGAGGGAATGCGGCTGACTGGTGTGATGGATGACGACGAGTAAGCCGGTGCCAGCAGTCTTGCAGGTTTTCTTTTCGCGCCGATCCGGGCATGGTCTCGCCCGATGAGCACAGATTCGTCCGATCTCTTTGGAGCGTTGTTCGAGACGCCGCCGGCAACCCGCACGGTTCCGGTGCTCGTTCCCATGCCCGCGCCGAAGCCCTACTCCTATGCGGTGCCCGACGGCATGGCGGTTGAGCCGGGTTCGGTCGTACAGGTGCCGCTCGGTCCACGGCAGGTGATCGGCGTCGTCTGGGATGGGGGAGAGGATGGCGTCGATCCGAAAAAGTTAAGGCCGATCAGCCACGTCTTCGATTGCCCGCCGCTGACCAAGGAGATGCGCGATTTCATCGACTGGGTGGCGAGCTATACGCTGTCGCCGCCCGGGCTTGTTGCGCGGATGGCGCTGCGTGCGCCGAATGCCTTCGAGCCTGAGCCGATGGTCGAGGGTTTGCGTTTCGTCGGCGGCGCGCCGGAGCGGATGACGCCGGCGCGTGCTCGTGTGCTCGATATCGCCGGCGACGGTCTTTCGTGGACGCGAAGTGGGCTTGCCCATGCGGCTGGCGTCTCGACAAGCGTGGTCGACGGCCTGGTCAGCCAAGGGATTTTCGAGACCGTGTTTCTGCCGCCGCCGCCGGTGGTTGCCAAGCCCGATCCGGATTTCGTGGCAGCACGGCTCGAAGGCCCGCAACGGGATGCGGCAGACGAGATACTGGCTGAGGTCCGAACGGGCGAGTTTTCAGTCTCGCTGATCGATGGCGTCACCGGTTCGGGCAAGACGGAGGTCTATTTCGAGGCAATCGCGGAAACCCTCAAGCGCGGCAAGCAGGTGTTGATCCTGTTGCCGGAGATCGCGTTGACGGCGAGCTTTCTAGAGCGCTTCCATGATCGATTCGGCGCCAAGCCGGCGGAATGGCATTCCGATCTCGCACCGCGCACCCGCGAGAAGGTCTGGCGCCAGGCAGTCACCGGCGAGGTTCGCGTCGTCGCCGGCGCGCGTTCGGCGCTCTTCCTGCCGTTCGAGGATCTCGGCCTCATCATCGTCGATGAAGAGCATGATCCGGCCTACAAGCAGGAAGACCGCGTCTATTACAACGCGCGCGACATGGCGGTCGTCCGCGCTCGCATTGCTGATTTCCCGGTGGTTCTCGTTTCTGCGACGCCGTCGGTCGAGAGCCAGGTCAATGGCCAGAGCGGGCGGTATACCACCATTCACATGCCGACCCGCTTCGGTGACGCGGCGCTGCCGGATCTGCATCTGATCGACATGCGCCGCCATGCGCCCGAGCGGGGTGGGTTCCTCTCGCCCGTGCTGATCCGGGCAATCGGCAAGACGGTCGAGAAGCAGCAGCAGGCGCTCCTTTTCCTCAACCGACGCGGCTATGCACCGCTGACCCTTTGCCGTGTTTGCGGACATCGCTTCCAGTGCCCGCAGTGTTCCAGTTGGCTGGTCGAGCACCGGTTCAAGAGACAGCTGCAGTGCCATCAGTGTGGTCATGCCGAGCGCACGCCAGAAGCCTGCCCGGAATGCGGTACGCTCGATCATCTCGTCGCCTGCGGACCGGGCGTCGAGCGTATCGCGGAGGAGGTGGAGCGTCATTTTCCCGATGCGCGAACGATCGTGCTCTCGTCCGACATGATGGGCGGCGTCAAGCGGTTGCGTCTCGAGCTCGAGGCTATCGCAAAGGGAGAAGCCGATATCGTCATCGGCACGCAGCTCGTTGCCAAGGGCCATAACTTTCCGCTGATGACGCTAGTAGGCATCATCGACTCCGATCTCGGCCTTGCCAATGGCGATCCGCGCGCCGCCGAACGCACCTTCCAGCTGCTGTCGCAGGTGACCGGCCGCGCCGGTCGTACCGGCCTGAAGAGCCATGGCCTGCTGCAGACCTACCAGCCGCAGCACCCGGTCATGCAAGCGATTGTCTCAGGCGATGCCAGCGCCTTCTACGAGCGCGAGATTGCCGAGCGCGAGCGTGCCATTCTGCCGCCGTTCGGACGTCTGGCATCGATTATCGTCTCGGCGGAAACGCGCCATGATGCGGAAAATCATGCCCGCGGCATTCGAAACGCCGCACCCAATGTCTCCGGCATCTCAGTGCTTGGACCCGCAGAAGCGCCGCTTGCGCTGGTGCGCGGTCGACACCGCTTCAGGCTGCTCGTGCATGGGCGGCGAAACTCCGACATGCAGGCGTTTCTCAGGGCCATGCTGGCGCAGGCGCCGAAGGAGCGCGGATCGGTACACGTGCAGCTCGACGTCGACCCGCAAAGCTTCCTGTAGATCGCGGTTGCCACGGGCTTTTGCCGGGCGTGCCAATCATGCCATAAGGACTGCGAAGCAGGGGATTCGGGGTCGGTCGAATGGACTTTTACTTTCCAACTGAGCTTGGCGAACAGCTGGCTTTCGCAGCGGCAGCCTTTACGGCACTCGCGGGCTTTATCATCATGTTTGCTCCGGGCTACGCGATGCGGCTCTTCGGCGTAATGCCGCGCGAAGGGCGACGCGACGGTTTTGCCGAGCAACGCTCTGTCGGCGGCTTCTATCTCGGCTTCGGTCTCTCGGCCATCATGCTGGCACAGGACTGGATCTACATGGCGCTCGGAGCCTCTTTCGCCATGGCTGCTTTTGCGCGCATCATCTCGCTCCTTTCAGATAAGGGGAGCACGGTTCTCAACTATTTACTTCTGGTTGTGCAGATCGTACTGGCGGCGCTCCCGCTCGCATATGTTCTCGGTTTCTTTTCTGCTTGAGTTGAGCGGATATTTCTCGCGCTGAGCTCTGGGTCGGCAGGCTTTGAGCATTTTTGCGTTAGAAATCGATGGGAAAGCCGTATTCGGGCATTACGCGTGTTGCGAGTCCGAACATCCTATGTTAGACGGACCCCGAATTTCGGAAGAAGCAAGAGGCTTCTCTTGCGATTTCTGGGGGAAATCATAACGAATTCAAGATCATAGGTCAGGCGCCCGCCGGGGACCGGATTCTTGGGTTGAAATCAGGGAAATTTGGGCCAGTGGCAGACACATCCCAGCTTACTTCTGGTGTTGCAGAGCGCTATGCCTCGTCGCTGTTTGAGTTGGCGCTTGAGGAAGGCGCCGTCGAAAGCGTAAGCAAGGACCTTGACCGGTTCCAGACCATGCTCGACGAGAGTGACGACCTGAAGCGTTTCGTTTCTAGCCCTGTTTTCTCGGCTGAAGACCAGCTCAAGGCAATCGTCGCCATCAGCGAGAAGGCCGGCATCAGCGGATTCTTCGCAAACTTTCTGAAGGTCGTGGCGCGTAACCGCCGCCTGTTTGCCCTCCCGGGCATGATCAAGGCCTTCCGCATCATCGCTGCCAATCAGCGCGGCGAAATTGCTGCCGAGGTCACCTCGGCCCATGCGCTCACTGCAGCGCAGGAAACCGAATTGAAGGCGGCGCTGAAGGGCGTCACCGGCAAAGACGTGGCGATTGCCGTCACGGTTGATCCGTCAATTCTTGGTGGTCTGATCGTGAAGGTCGGGTCCCGTCAGATTGATACGTCTCTTCGTACAAAACTCTCTACCCTTAAGCTTGCATTGAAAGAGGTCGGCTGATGGATATCCGCGCTGCGGAAATTTCCGCAATTCTCAAAGACCAGATCAAAAACTTCGGTAAAGAGGCAGAAGTCTCGGAAGTCGGTCAGGTTCTCTCCGTCGGTGACGGTATCGCTCGCGTTTACGGTCTGGACAATGTTCAGGCAGGCGAAATGGTCGAATTCCCCGGTGGCATCCGTGGTATGGCGCTGAACCTGGAATCGGACAACGTCGGTGTTGTTATTTTCGGTTCGGACCGCGACATCAAGGAAGGCGACACCGTCAAGCGGACCGGCGCCATCGTTGACGTTCCGGTTGGTCCGGAACTGCTCGGCCGCGTTGTCGACGCTCTCGGCAACCCGATCGACGGCAAGGGCCCGATCAACGCGACCCGCCGTGCGCGCGTCGACGTCAAGGCTCCTGGCATCATTCCGCGCAAGTCGGTTCATGAGCCGATGTCGACCGGCCTCAAGGCTATCGACGCGCTCATCCCGGTCGGTCGTGGCCAGCGCGAGCTCGTCATCGGCGACCGCCAGACCGGCAAGACCGCGATCATTCTCGACACGATCCTGAACCAGAAGGCTATCCACGACAACGGCCCGGACGGCGACAAGCTGTACTGCGTCTACGTCGCTATCGGCCAGAAGCGTTCGACCGTTGCCCAGTTCGTCAAGGTTCTCGAAGAACGCGGCGCAATGAAGTACTCGATCGTCGTTGCTGCAACGGCTTCCGATCCGGCTCCGATGCAGTACCTGGCGCCGTTCGCCGGCTGCACGATGGGCGAATTCTTCCGCGACAACGGTCAGCACGCGCTGATCGGCTACGACGACCTGTCCAAGCAGGCTGTCGCTTATCGCCAGATGTCGCTGCTGCTGCGCCGCCCGCCGGGCCGCGAAGCTTATCCGGGCGACGTTTTCTACCTTCACTCCCGTCTCCTCGAGCGCGCTGCAAAGCTCTCCGACGAGAAGGGCGCTGGCTCTCTGACGGCTCTGCCTGTCATCGAAACCCAGGGCAACGACGTTTCGGCGTTCATTCCGACCAACGTGATCTCGATCACCGACGGCCAGATCTTCCTCGAAACCGACCTGTTCTACCAGGGTATTCGTCCGGCCGTTAACGTCGGTCTGTCGGTTTCGCGCGTTGGTTCCGCCGCTCAGGTCAAGGCCATGAAGCAGGTTGCCGGCTCGATCAAGGGCGAACTCGCCCAGTATCGCGAAATGGCCGCCTTCGCTCAGTTCGGTTCGGACCTCGATGCTTCGACGCAGCGCCTGCTCAACCGCGGCGCACGCCTGACCGAACTCCTGAAGCAGCCGCAGTTCTCGCCGCTGAAGACGGAAGAGCAGGTTGCGGTGATCTTCGCAGGTGTCAACGGCTACCTCGACAAGATCCCGGTCAACCAGGTCGGCAAGTTCGAACAGGGCCTGCTGTCGTACCTTCGCTCGGAAGGCTCGGCTATCCTCGACACGATCCGCACGGACAAGGCAATCAGCGACGATACGAAGGGCAAGCTCACGGCTGCCGTCGATAGCTTCGCGAAGTCCTTCGCCTAATCGGACCTAAAGGACGGATAACGGATGCCTTCACTTAAGGATCTGAAAAACCGGATCGCCTCCGTCAAGGCGACGCAGAAGATTACCAAGGCGATGAAAATGGTCGCCGCGGCGAAGCTTCGGCGTGCCCAGGAGGCGGCCGAGGCCGCCCGTCCGTACTCGCAGCGCATGGGTGCCGTTCTGGCAAACATCGCCGGTGCGATGACGGAAGCCGACGGTGCGCCTGCGCTGATGACCGGCACCGGCAAGGACCAGGTTCACTTGCTGGTCGTCTGCACTGCCGAACGCGGCCTGTGCGGCGGCTTCAACTCGCAGATCTCGCGTTTTGCGCGCGATCACGCTCGCAAGCTCATTGCTGAAGGCAAGACCGTCAAGTTCTTCACCGTCGGCAAGAAGGGTTACGACGTTCTGCGCCGTGAATTCGCCTCGCTGATCGCCGAGCGCAAGGAATTGCGCGACGTGAAGAAGGTCTCCTTCGAGAATGCGGATCAGATCGGCAAGCGCATCATCGAGATGTTCGAAGCCGGCGAGTTCGACGTCTGCACGTTGTTCTATTCCGAATTCAAGTCGGTCATTTCACAGGTTCCGACGGCACAGCAGCTCATCCCGGCATCGGCCCCCACGGCAGTTGTCCAGGATGCGGAGCATGCCGGCGCAGTCTACGAATACGAGCCGGATCCGGCATCGATCCTCGAGGATCTGATTCCGCGCAACATCTCGGTCCAGATTTTCCGCGCGCTCCTTGAGAACGTCGCCGGTGAAATGGGTGCCAAGATGAGCGCCATGGACAATGCAACGCGCAACGCTGGTGAAATGATCAACAAGCTGACGCTTTCCTACAACCGTCAGCGCCAGGCTCAGATCACCAAGGAACTCATTGAAATCATTTCGGGCGCGGAAGCGCTCTGAGGTTAGGGAAAGAGGGTAAGAAGATGGCTAAGGCAGCTACCCCCAAGAAGGCCGCGGCAGGCTCCGCCGGCAAGGTTACGCAGGTTATCGGCGCCGTCGTGGACGTTGCTTTCGAAGGCGAACTGCCGGCGATCTTGAACGCGCTCGAAACCACGAACGGCGGCAACCGCCTCGTGCTCGAAGTGGCGCAGCATCTTGGTGAAAACGAGGTCCGTACGATCGCCATGGACTCGACCGAAGGTCTGGTTCGCGGTCAGTCGGTTTCCGACACCGGTGGCCCGATCACCGTTCCGGTTGGTCCGGAAACGCTCGGCCGCATCATGAACGTCATCGGCGAGCCGGTTGACGAAGCTGGTCCGCTGGTCACATCCGGCAAGCGCGCCATCCACCAGGACGCGCCTGCATACGTCGACCAGTCGACGGAAGCACAGATCCTCGTAACCGGCATCAAGGTCGTCGACCTTCTCGCTCCTTACGCAAAGGGCGGCAAGATCGGCCTGTTCGGCGGCGCCGGCGTTGGCAAGACCGTTCTCATCATGGAACTGATCAACAACGTCGCCAAGGCGCACGGTGGTTACTCGGTCTTCGCAGGCGTGGGTGAACGTACCCGCGAAGGCAACGACCTTTACCACGAAATGATCGAGTCGGGCGTCAACAAGCATGGCGGTGGCGAAGGCTCGAAGGCAGCCCTCGTTTACGGCCAGATGAACGAACCGCCGGGCGCCCGCGCTCGCGTCGCTCTGACCGGTCTGACGATCGCTGAAGACTTCCGCGACAAGGGCCAGGACGTTCTGTTCTTCGTCGACAACATCTTCCGCTTCACCCAGGCAGGTTCCGAAGTGTCGGCTCTGCTCGGCCGTATTCCTTCGGCCGTTGGTTACCAGCCGACGCTCGCCACGGACATGGGCCAGATGCAGGAACGCATCACGACCACGACGACCGGCTCGATCACCTCGGTTCAGGCCATTTACGTTCCGGCCGACGACTTGACCGACCCTGCTCCGGCAACCTCGTTCGCCCACTTGGACGCAACGACCGTTCTGTCGCGCTCGATCGCTGAAAAGGGTATCTACCCGGCCGTTGACCCGCTCGACTCCACGTCGCGCATGCTCGACCCGATCGTTGTCGGCGAAGAGCACTACGAAGTGGCTCGTAAGGTTCAGTCGACGCTGCAGCGCTACAAGGCCCTGCAGGACATCATCGCGATCCTGGGCATGGACGAACTGTCCGAAGAGGACAAGCTCGCCGTTGCTCGCGCCCGCAAGATCGAGCGCTTCCTGTCGCAGCCGTTCTTCGTTGCTGAAGTCTTTACCGGTTCGCCGGGCAAGCTCGTAGCGCTCGAAGACACGATCAAGGGCTTCAAGGGCCTGGTCAACGGCGAATACGACCACCTGCCGGAAGCTGCCTTCTACATGGTCGGCTCGATGGAAGAAGCTATCGAGAAGGCCAAGAAGCTGTCCGCAGCTGCCTGATGAGCGACGCTCTCAACGAGATCTTCTGCTGCGACGCCCTTCGGGAAGTCGCAGCAGAGCTTCCCGCCCCAGCTGCCCCGACGATCTACAGATCGGACGACGGCAAGATGATGATGGTGGTGGGATTGATCCAGACCGAAGAGGGTCTTGGGTATCTTGACCAGGCGATAGTGCACTGCCCGTTCTGCGGGACCAATTTGCAAGATACAGAAGCTGCCGAGAAGGTAAGTCACTGATGGCTGACAATTTCAATTTTGAACTCGTATCTCCTGAGCGTCTGCTCCTTTCGGAGATGGTGACCGAAGTTGTCATTCCGGCAACCGACGGCGAGATGACCGTTATGGCGAACCACGCCCCGACGATGACGACCATCAAGCCAGGCATCGTCAGCGTTCGTTCGGCTAATGGTTCGAAGCAGGATTACGTGGTTTTCGGCGGTTTCGCCGACATCCTGCCGACTGGCTGCACGCTGCTGGCCGAGTCTGCCGTGATCGTTCAGGATCTGTCCAAGGACGAACTGACGCTTCGCATCGAAGCTGCGCAGAGGGAGATTGCCGACACCGTGCATCACGAGCACAAGTCGCGCCTGGAACACTACATCATGGAACTGACGCACCTGCAGGGTGTGATCGACCAGGATTGATCCACACGAACTTCAGCGTTTTTCAAAGCGGCCTTTCGGGCCGCTTTTTTGTTGCTGCTGCTCGCTGCGGCGGTAGCGAACGCCACGACGACTTCACGCGCGCCGGGCACTCGATTATAACCCTCAAGTAATCTTGAGGTTGCTATGATGGAGAATCCATTCCGGAAACTGTTGACTGTGGGTGAAGTCGCCGGACGCAGCGGCCTCGCTGTCTCGGCCCTCCATTTCTACGAGGCGAAAGGCCTTATCTCCAGCATCCGCTCAAGCGGCAATCAGCGCCGCTTCGGCCGCGATGTGCTGCGCCGGCTGGGCATCATCAAGGTTGCACAGCGTGTCGGCATTCCCCTGGCAGAAATCCAGGCGGCGTTCGATACGCTGCCACACGGCCGCACGCCCACCGCCGCCGACTGGGAGCGCCTCTCGGCACTTTGGAAGGACGATCTCGATGCGCGCATCAATCGCCTGACAGCTCTGCGCGACAGGTTGACGGATTGCATTGGCTGTGGTTGCCTCTCGGTTGAAAGCTGCCCGCTGCGCAATCCCTATGATCGGCTGGCAAACGATGGGCCGGGTCCGCGTCTGCTGGAAACCGACGACTAGGCAACGTTCCCCTCGCTGCAAAACAACGCAAGAGCGCTGCTCTATCGCGCCGTGGAGGACCTGGATGTTTCACCCCAAGCTGTTCGAGAATCGTAACGTCGTGGTCACCGGCGGGGGCAGGGGTATCGGCCTTGAGGTGGCCCGACAGTTTCTGGATTGCGGGGCAAGGGTCCTTGTGCATCTTGGCCGCGGTGCCGAACGCGATCTCCCCGACTTCCTATTGACGGCGGAAGAGGATCGCCGGGCGTTTCTCGTTACTGCCGACTTTTCGACACCGGGTGGCACCAGTGGATTTGCCGAGAAGGTTCTCGCAACGTTCGACCGCGTACATGTGCTCGTCAACAATGCCGGCACCATGGTTGGCCGCTTTCCAGCGGATGCCCTGACCGATGCCCAGTATGAAACGATTGTGCGGCTGAACCAGACATCGGTTGTCGAGGTGACGCGGGCGCTGTTGCCGGCAATGCGCGCCGCGCAGGAGGCTGCGATCGTCAACACGGTCTCCATTTCAGCACTAACAGGCGGCAGTCCGGGTTCCGCCGTCTACTCTGCCTCGAAGGCCTTCGTCGCGACTTATTCGAAGGCACTGGCAAGAGAGCTTGCGCCGAATGGTATTCGCGTCAATTGCGTGTCGCCGGGGACGATAGAGACCGACTTCCATCAGCGCTACTCTTCGCCTGAAAAGTTGGAGCAAACCCGCAAGGGTATTCCATTGCAACGACTGGGCACGTCGGAGGATTGCGCACCTGCCTACCTCTTCCTCTCTGCGCCCTCGCTGTCTGGCTACATCACCGGGCAGGTGCTCGAGATTAACGGCGGTCAGCTCATTTGCTGAGCTGCCGGGACTTTTTTTGGCATTTTGACAGATCCAAACAGCCGGCTGCTGCGAATATGTTAGTGTTCTGACTAATACATATCGTTTATGCAACCAGAGATACAGAATGCACTTGCCCACACCGAGATCTGGCATGGCCGATCGGGATCTGCAGAAGCTTTCTGCAAGAGCGCGAGAAGCGAGCGACTTTCTCAAAGCACTTTCTCACCACACGCGACTAATCATTCTATGCCTGCTCACAGAGGGTGAGAAGACCGTAGGGGAGCTGGAGGAGAGCCTCGGCATTCAGCAAGCGATGGTATCCCAGCAGTTGGCGCGTCTCAGGTTGGACGGCCTCGTCTCCAGCCGTCGCGAAGGGCGTCTCATCTATTACAGCGTCGCTCATCCCGACACGACCTCCCTCTTGCATTTCCTGTTCGCGATGTTTCCGGGAACGCAGGACAACTGACAGCCGGCCTTGCGAACTGCCTCCGTGGACATGAAGATGACCGTACGCCGCTGTTCGGCGCGGAGGCTGAATGATCGACAAGCTTGAATTCTTCATCGCGCTCGCCAATGAGAAGCATTTCGGCCGCGCCGCAGAAGAATGCGGCATCTCGCAGCCGACATTGTCCGCTGCCATCCGCCAGCTCGAGGACCAGCTTGGTGTCATGCTCGTGCAACGGGGTTCCCGCTTCCAGGGGTTGACGCCCGAGGGGCAGCGCGTGCTCGAATGGGCGCGGCGCATCGTCGGCGATGCCCGTACAATGCGCGAGGAGATGCGGGCGGCCCGCAAGGGCCTGTCCGGGCATATCAAGATCGCCGTGATCCCGACGGCGCTCGCCATGCTGCCGCGCATTACAACACCGTTTCAAGAGCGGCATCCGGATGTGACCTTCTCCATCATCTCACGCAACTCGTTGCAGGTACTGAGTTTGCTGGAGAACCTCGAGATTGATGCCGGCATCACCTATCTGGAAAACGAGCCACTCGGACGCGTGACCAGCGTGCCGCTCTATGCCGAACACTACAATCTGATCACCGCCGCCGGCAGTCCGCTGTCCGATCGCGATAGCGTTACCTGGAAGGAAGTCGGCAATCTTCGGCTTTGTCTATTGACGGCAGACATGCAGAACCGCCGTATCATCAACCAGCACTTGGCCGAGGCGGGCGTCACGGCTCACCCAACCCTCGAGTCCAACTCGATGATCGTGCTCTTCTCGCATGTCCGGACTGGGCGCTGGGCTAGCATCATGCCGCGCAACGTTGCGAAATCCTTCGGCTTTCCTGCTGAGATCCGAATGATTCCTATCGTTGAGCCACAAGCGCACCATCTTGTTGGTCTGGTCGCGACCCATCGTGAGCCGTTCACGCCGTTGGTCTCCGCTCTCCTCCACGAAGCACGAATCCTCGCAGAGGACCCGGAATTTTAATAGGAATCTTCTATCGTCTGACGAAACAGCATTATTGATCGCTTCGTCCATCCCTGAGAAAGTTCTATAATGAACACACGCGAGCGGTTCTGTCGGCCATAGGGTTCTGAGGAAAGCCCGCCCTGCCCAGCGTCGCAACGTGCAATTTGCAGGCCGTGGGAGGGCTGCTGATGAATATTCATGTCGCCAAAGGCGATATCGCAACGCGCACGATCGCGATCATCGACCATCTCAAGCATCTCGAAGGGCCGCTTCTGCCGATCCTGCATGAGATCCAGGATGAGTTCGGCTATGTCCCGCAAGAGGCGCTGCCTGTCATCGCGAAGGAGCTGAACCTTTCACGCGCGGAAGTGCATGGGGTTGTGACCTTCTATCATGACTATCGTGATCATCCTGCCGGGCGGCATGTGCTGAAGCTCTGTCGCGCCGAGTCCTGCCAATCGATGGGCGGCGATGCGCTGGCGGATCGCGTCAAGGCGTTGCTTGGGATCGACTGGCACGGAACGACGCCCGACGGAGCAATCACCCTCGAACCTGTCTTCTGTCTTGGGCTCTGTTCGTGCTCGCCGTCCGCGATGATGGACGGCGAGGTGCATGGCCGGGTGGACGCCTCCGATCTTGAGGCCCTGATTTCGGAGGCGCGTCGATGACCGTCCGGATCTATGTTCCCTGCGATGCCGCGGCCCAGTCATTGGGTGCGGAGCGTGTCGCAAAAGCGATCGCCGAGCAGATCGCTGCACGCGGCCTCGATGCCAAGATCGTACGCAACGGTTCTCGTGGCATGCACTGGTTGGAGCCGCTGGTCGAGATCGAAGTTTCCGGCAAGCGCATCGGCTACGGGCCGGTGAAGGCAAAGGACGTCGTTTCGCTGTTTGATGCCGGGATTGTCACCGGCGAGAATCATCCCCTCCGTCTTGGCGAAGTGGAGGAGCTGCCGTTCCTCAAGCGCCAGACGCGCCTGACCTTTGCCCGCTGTGGGATCACCGATCCGCTGTCGCTTGATGACTATGAGGCTCACGGCGGGCTCGCCGGCTTGCGTCGCGCGGTTTCGATGCTGCCCGCCGATGTCGTCAAGGAGGTTACAGATTCCGGTTTGCGCGGCCGCGGTGGCGCGGGCTTCCCGACGGGGATCAAGTGGAAGACCGTGCTCGACACGCCAGGCGAGCGTAAATACATCGTTTGCAATGCCGACGAAGGCGACAGCGGCACTTTTGCCGACCGGATGATCATGGAGGGTGATCCCTTCGTGCTGATCGAAGGCATGGCGATCGCGGGCCTTGCGACCGGGGCAACGAAGGGCTTCATCTACACGCGATCGGAATATCCGCATGCGATCGCGGCGATGAGCCGCGCGATCGATATTGCCCGCAGCGCCGGCATCCTCGGCACGTCGGTTCTGGGCTCGGGCAAGACCTTCGATATGGAAGTCCGCACCGGCGCGGGCGCTTATGTCTGTGGCGAGGAGACGGCGCTTCTGAACAGCCTTGAAGGCAAGCGCGGGATTGTGCGTGCCAAGCCGCCGCTGCCGGCTCACAAGGGCCTCTTCGACTGTCCTACCGTCATCAACAACGTCATTTCACTCGCTTCCGTGCCTGTGATCATGGACAAGGGAGCAGCCTATTATCGCGACTTCGGCCTTGGCCGGTCGCGCGGCACCATTCCGATCCAGATCGCCGGCAATGTGAAGCACGGCGGTCTGTTCGAAACGGCATTTGGCATTTCGCTTGGCGACCTGGTTGATGATATCGCTGGAGGAACGGCATCCGGGCGGCCGGTGAAGGCGGTTCAGGTCGGTGGCCCACTCGGCGCATACTTCCCGCGCTCCTTGTTCGACACGCCATTCGACTACGAGGCGTTCGCGGCCAAGGATGGCTTGATCGGCCATGCCGGCATCGTCGTCTTCGATGATACTGCCGATATGCTGAAGCAGGCGCGGTTCGCGATGGAGTTCTGCGCCGTCGAGAGCTGTGGCAAGTGCACGCCCTGTCGCATCGGCTCGACGCGCGGCGTCGAGACCGCGGACAAGATCGCGCGTGGTATCGAGCCGGAGAAAAACCGCGAGCTGCTTGCCGATCTCTGCAACACCATGAAATTCGGGTCGCTCTGCGCACTCGGGGGCTTCACACCCTATCCCGTCATGAGTGCCATGACGCATTTCCCCGAAGATTTTGTCCCCACACCTCTTATCGAAGCGGCGGAGTAAGACCATGCCTCTCGTCCACGAAACCGATTACGGCACGCCGGCCTCGACCTCCGAAACCATGGTGACGCTCACCATTGACGGCAACCAGGTGACGGTGCCCGAGGGCACATCGATCATGCGCGCGTCGATGGATGTGGGCATCGAGATCCCGAAGCTCTGCGCCACCGACATGATGGATGCCTTCGGCTCCTGCCGGCTCTGTCTCGTTGAAATTCAGGGGAGGGCGGGTCTGCCCGCGTCGTGCACGACGCCGGTTGCACCTGATATGGTGGTCTCGACGCAGACGAACCGCCTGAAGGATGTCCGCAAGGGCGTGATGGAGCTCTACATCTCCGACCATCCGCTCGACTGTCTGACCTGTGCCGCCAACGGCGATTGCGAATTGCAGGACATGGCAGGCGCCGTCGGTCTGCGCGACGTGCGTTACGGCTATGATGGCGACAACCACGTCAAGGCTCGCAACAATGGCGATCTCAATCTCAAATGGGCGCCGAAGGACGAGTCCAATCCCTATTTCACCTTCGATCCCGCCAAGTGCATCGTCTGTTCGCGCTGCGTGCGCGCCTGCGAGGAAGTGCAGGGCACATTCGCGCTGACGATCGAAGGCCGCGGCTTCGATTCGCGGGTTTCAGCCGGCATGCACGAGGACTTCGTCTCGTCCGAATGTGTTTCCTGCGGCGCCTGCGTGCAGGCCTGCCCGACGGCGACGCTGACGGAAAAGTCAGTGATCGAAATCGGCCAGCCGGAGCATTCGGTCGTCACGACCTGCGCCTATTGCGGCGTCGGCTGCTCCTTCAAGGCGGAGATGCGCGGCGAAGAACTGGTGCGCATGGTGCCCTGGAAGGATGGGCAGGCGAACCGCGGCCACTCCTGCGTCAAGGGCCGCTTCGCTTACGGTTATTCCAGCCACAAGGACCGCATCCTCAATCCGATGGTCCGAGAGAAGATCACTGATCCCTGGCGCGAAGTGAGCTGGGACGAGGCCTTCGCGCATGTGGCGTCGGAGTTTCGCCGCATCCAGTATCAGTATGGCCGCGATTCCGTGGGTGGCATCACGTCATCTCGCTGCACCAACGAGGAAACCTATCTGGTGCAGAAGCTGGTGCGCGCCGGCTTCCGCAACAACAACGTCGATACCTGCGCCCGCGTCTGCCATTCTCCAACAGGCTACGGGCTCGGCCAGGCCTTCGGTACGTCGGCCGGCACGCAAAATTTCGACAGCGTCGAGAAGAGCGATGTCGTTGTCATTATCGGCGCCAATCCCACCGACGGGCACCCGGTCTTCGCCTCGCGCCTGAAGAAGCGGCTGCGCCAGGGCGCAAAGCTGATCGTCATCGATCCACGACGCACCGATATCGTGCGCTCGCCGCATGTCGAGGCGTCCTATCATCTGCCGCTGAAGCCCGGTACGAACGTCGCGATCCTGACGTCGCTGGCGCACGTCATCGTCACCGAAGGCCTGTTCAACGAGGCCTTCATCCGCGAGCGTTGCGACTGGTCGGAATTCGAGGACTGGGCGAGTTTCGTCGCCGAGCCGCATCACAGCCCGGAAGCGTCAGAGAAGTTCACCGGCGTTCCTGCTGATCTCGTGCGCGGTGCCGCGCGTCTCTATGCCAAGGGCGGCAATGGCGCGATCTATTATGGTCTCGGCGTAACCGAACATAGCCAGGGCTCGACCACCGTGATGGCGATCGCCAACCTTGCCATGGTGACCGGCAATATCGGTCGCCCCGGGGTCGGCGTGAATCCGCTGCGCGGTCAGAACAACGTGCAGGGCTCGTGCGACATGGGATCCTTCCCGCATGAACTGCCCGGCTATCGCCATATCTCCGACGATGCGACGCGTGACATCTTCGAGAAGCTCTGGGGCGTCAAGATCAGTAATGAGCCGGGTCTGCGCATCCCCAACATGCTGGATGCGGCGGTCGATGGAACGTTCAAGGCGCTCTACGTCCAGGGTGAGGATATCCTGCAGTCCGATCCGGATACCAAGCATGTCGCCGCCGGTCTCGCCGCCATGGAATGTGTCGTCGTCCATGATCTCTTCCTGAACGAGACGGCGAACTACGCGCACGTTTTCCTGCCTGGCTCCAGCTTCCTCGAAAAGGACGGCACCTTCACCAATGCCGAGCGCCGCATCAACCGGGTCCGCAAGGTCATGAGCCCGCGCAATGGCTATGCCGACTGGGAGGTGACGCAGAAGATGGCGCAGGCTATGGGGCTTGGCTGGAACTACACGCATCCTTCCGAGATTATGGACGAGATTGCCGCGACGACGCCGAGCTTTGCGCTCGTCTCCTATGACTATCTCGACAAGATGGGCTCGGTGCAGTGGCCTTGCAATGAAGCGCACCCCGAGGGGTCGCCGATCATGCATGTCGACGGTTTCGTCCGCGGCAAGGGCAAGTTCATCCGCACCGAATATGTCGCGACCGACGAGCGGACAGGACCGCGCTTCCCGTTGCTGCTGACGACGGGCCGCATCCTCAGCCAGTACAATGTCGGCGCACAGACGCGTCGCACGGAAAACGTCGTCTGGCATCCCGAGGACCGCCTGGAGATTCACGCGCACGACGCCGAACAGCGTGGCATCCGCGATGGCGACTGGGTGAAGCTGGTAAGCCGCTCGGGCGATACGACGCTGCGTGCCCTCATTACCGACCGTGTTGCCCCGGGCGTCGTCTATACGACCTTCCACCATCCAGACACACAAGCGAATGTCATCACCACCGACTTCTCCGACTGGGCGACGAACTGCCCGGAATACAAGGTGACGGCGGTGCAGGTTTCGCCCTCCAACGGCCCGACCGACTGGCAGCGCGGCTATGACGAGCAGGCACGCCAGAGCCGCCGGATCGTCAGCAAGCTGGAGCCCGCGGAGTAATGACCGAGCGACCAACCCGCATTGCCGTCAAGCGCACCGCCCGCAGCGGCGGTGTCGTGATGCCCGGCGAACGGATCGTGCCGGAGGAGGTGCCGATCGCCTTTTCCTATGGCGGCAGCACACATGCCGTGATGATGGGAACGCCTGCGGATCTCGAGGATTTTGCGATTGGTTTCAGCCTTACCGAAGGGATCATTTCCGAAGTCGGCCAGATCGCGGGAGTCGAGATTATCGAGGGCGACAAGGGTATCGACGTGCAGATCTCGCTGGTTGACGAGGTCGCGGCTGCGCTGACTGCTCGCCGTCGCAGCATGGCCGGACCGGTCGGCTGCGGGCTCTGCGGTATCGAGTCGATCGAGCAAGCCGTGCGCAAGGTGCCCGACGTGTCTGCCGTGTCGCTCAATGTGAGCTACCGCGACATCATTGAGGCGGTTTCGTTGTTAAACGGGGCACAGCCGCTGCATCGCGAGACACACGCGGTACATGGCGCCGGCTTCTACCTGCCGGGCAAGGGCCAATTGTCGGTGCGCGAGGATGTCGGCCGTCACAATGCGCTCGACAAGCTTTGCGGCGCGGTGATCGCTCGGCAGCAATCCGGAGCACAGGGCATCGTTGCCGTCACCAGCCGTCTCTCCGTCGAGATGGTGCAGAAGGCGGCGATCCTCGGCAGTTCCATCCTTGTCGCCATCTCTGCACCGACAGCTCTTGCCATCCGTACGGCCGATGAAGCCGGTATGACGCTCGTTGCCTTGGTGCGTGGCGAGGATTTCGAGATCTTCACACGTCCGCACCGTATCCAGCCAGAAAGTATCTCCGATGTCGCATGATACGCATTCCAAACTGGTTTATATGGCAAACCAGATCGCGACCTTCTTCAAGAGCCAGCCGGAGAGCGAAGCCGCGCAGGGTGTCGCTACACATATCAACAAGTTCTGGGAGCCGCGCATGCGGCGTCAGCTGTTCGAGATTCTCGAAAGCAAGGACAGCGGTTTGAATCCACTCGTCATTCAGGCGGCGTCGCTTATCCGGAAACCTGAGGCGGAAAATATCTCTCGGCATTAGCGGGAAACGCGAGAGACCGGGGCATCGGAATGCCGACGTCCCGGAAAAACTCAACAGCACTGCCGGACTCCGGCCCTAGAATTCTTCCCAACTCCCCGCAGCCGGCGCGGCGCTGCCATGTGCCCTGGCAACGCGGGTAACGAGGTGAAGTGCCGGAGAAGCAGCAGGCCTTTGTGCGCCGCGCTGGGCTTGAGCTTCAGCGAGCCGGAATTGGGCCAGCAACCCCCGAAGCGCTTCCGCCTCACCGGCGAGTTTGTGACTTGCGGCTGTGCTTTCCTCGACCATCGCCGCATTCTGCTGTGTAGCCTGGTCCATCGAATTGACGGCCTGGTTGATTTCCTTGATGCCGGTTGCCTGCTCTTTCGAACCTTCGACGATCGCGGCGACATTCGCATTGATGTCGCCCACTTGAGTCACGATGGTTTCCAGCGCCTTGCCTGTCTGGCCAACCAGGTCGACGCCGTTCCTGACGAGCTCGCTTGACTTCGTGATCAGCGACTTGATTTCCTTGGCGGCGCTTGCCGAGCGTTGGGCGAGTTCACGGACCTCCTGAGCAACAACAGCGAAACCCTTGCCCGCTTCACCGGCACGTGCGGCCTCGACGCCTGCGTTCAGCGCAAGCAGGTTCGTCTGGAAGGCGATGTCGTCGATAACGCCGATGATGTTGGTGATCTCGCGCGAGGATTGCTCGATCTGATCCATCGCTGAAACGGCGTTGCGGACGATGAGGCCGGATTGCTCGGCACCATGCTTCGTCTTGGCCACCAGTTTTCCCGCTTCGTCGGCACGATGGCTGGAGTCATTGACGGTGGTGGTGATCTCTTCGAGGGCGGCAGCCGTTTCCTCGACGGATGACGCCTGTTGCTCCGTACGCTTCGAGAATGAATCCGCCGAGGCCCCGATCTCGCGCGAACCTGCTGCAATCGTCTGGACGCTGTCGCCAATCAATTTCATGGTTTCGGCGAGCTTGGCGACAGTGGCGTTGAAGTCGTGGCGAAGCTGCTCCATGGATGGAACGAAGGGCGAGTTGACCGTTCTGGTGAGGTCGCCTTCCGACAGATGGCGTAATGCTTCGCCTAGCTGGCCGATCGCGCTCATGCGCTGGGTTACGTCGGTCGCGAATTTCACGACTTTATAGACCTTGCCGTCAGCGTCCCTGATCGGGTTGTAGGCGGCCTGAATCCAGATTTCCTTGCCGCCCTTGCCGTAGCGGACGAATTCATTGGAGATGAATTCGCCTTGGGCAAGGCGCCGCCAGAAGCCGGTGTACTCGTCCGTCCTGATATAGGACGGATCGCAGAACATGCTGTGGTGCTTGCCAATGATTTCGGAGAGCGAGTAGCCCACGGCATTGCAGAAGTTCTCGTTCGCGGTGAGAATTTCGCCGGTCGGCGTGAACTCGATGGCGGCTTGCGATCTCGAAATCGCGTCGAGCTTGCCGGCGTCCTCCACTGCCTTTCTCTTTACTGCGGTGATGTCAGCCGCGAATTTCACGACCTTGTAGGGCCTCCCGTGCTTGAATACCGGGTTGTAGGACGCCTGGATCCAGATCTCGCGGCCGCCCTTTGCGTGCCGCTTATAGGCGCCCGTATCGTACTCGCCGCGGCCGAGCCGCGCCCAGAACTCCCGGTATTCCGCCGTCGCCGTGTAGGCCGGATCACAGAACATGCTGTGATGCTTTCCGACGATCTCCATCAGGCCGTAGCCGAGCGCGCTGCAGAAATTCTCGTTCGCCCTCAGCACGTTGCCTTTCAGGTCGAACTCGATGATGGCCTGCGACTTCGAAATGGCATCTAGAACATGCCTTGAATCAGATGATAGACCGAACATTCCCCATCCCCCGTGATGCAGGCGCCATTGCGGCGTCAGCCTTTTGATCGAAGCCCGCGAACATCTGATCCGGTGTGACAGTTGGCATGCGCCTGCGAAACAACCGACAGTCGCGCTACCAATCCTAGATCGAAATTCGCTGGAGACCTCACAACCGATGATCAAGCTTCAACGGTTAATGCCTAGTTTATGAGAAATAGCGAATTTAATATTCGTTCTATAGTAGAATTCGTGATGCATTTCTTATAATGATTGTGTCAGTCAACAAAAAAGCCGCCTCTGCGGGCGGCTTCTGCATTCTTGTTGGGCGTCGTATCAGGCGGCGAGATCGTCTGTCTCGCTTTCCTTGAACATTTTGGCGAGGTTCAGGAAGCAGATCATCCCATTTTCGGAAGCGATGATGCCTTCGCAGAAAGCGCGGTCAAACGAGGCCGTAACTTCCGGAACCGGCTGGACCTGGCTGGACGAGATCGTGAGGATGTCGGAGACCCGATCAACCAGCATGCCGATGACCATGTTGTGGACCTCGGCGACGACGATGGCACTGCGCTCGTTGGCCACCGTGCTCTTCATGCCGAGCTTGAAGGCAAGGTCGATAATCGGAATAACGGAACCGCGCAGATTCATGACGCCGATGACATCGGAGGGCGCATGAGGAATCGGCGTGGAGGGTGCCCAGCCTCGAATTTCGCGGATTGTCGTCGTCTTAACGCAGAATTCCTGATCGTGCAGTCTGAAGGCAATGATCTCAAGCGTATCGCCGCTGAAATTCGTGGAGTTGATCGTAGCCATAAGTATTGTCCCAACCGTCAAAAGCCAGGGCAGAAGCAACCGCGCCACCATTGGCGAGGATGGACTTTGCCTTCAAACCGCG
The DNA here is from genome assembly GCF_019511525.1 of Rhizobium cauense. GTDB lineage: Bacteria > Pseudomonadota > Alphaproteobacteria > Rhizobiales > Rhizobiaceae > Rhizobium > Rhizobium cauense. The sequence continues at coordinate 361,883 of NZ_JAEUAT010000005.1, forward strand.
CGTGCTCTTCCCAATGGGAGTTTCGATACGGTTGTTCCAGACCTTAGTGGAAGAGTGTTGCCCAAATCTAAATTGAAGGCGCTGATTTTTGACCGGGCAATGTAGTGAGCATTGCCCAGTCCTGATGCTGCTCAGGCGAGCGTTTTTTCGATCTGCTCGACCGCCCAGTCGACCTGGCTCCTGGTGATGACCAGCGGCGGGGCGAGGCGGATCGTGTGTTCGTGGGTATCCTTGGCAAGCAGGCCGCGATCCTTCAGGGTGTAGCAGTACTGGCGGGCTCCGCCGGCTTCCGGCACGAGTTCGACCGCCATCATCAGTCCACGGCCGCGGACGTCCTTGACGATGTTGGAGCGAATGGAGCGCAGTCCTTCGAGGAAGTAGTCGCCCATCTTTTCGGCATTTTCGATCATGCCTTCTTCGGTCAGGACCCGGAGTGCGGCGCGCGCTACGGCGCAGGCAAGCGGGTTGCCGCCGAAGGTCGAGCCGTGCTGTCCAGGCTTCAGGACACCGAGGACCTCGGAATTCGAAAGCACGGCCGAGACCGGGTAGAAGCCGCCGGAGAGCGCCTTGCCGATCAGCGTCACGTCGGCCTCAATGCCCTCGTGCTCTTCGGCCAGCAGCTTGCCGGTGCGTCCGAGGCCGGTCTGGATTTCGTCGAGGATCAGCGTCACCTTGTTCTCGGTGCAGAGTTCGCGCACGCGCTTGAAGTAGCCGGGTTCCGGTATGATGACGCCCGCCTCGCCCTGGATCGGCTCGATCAGCGCCGCGACCGTGTTCTCATTGATGGCGGCGGCGAACGCGGCGGCGTCGCCGAACGGAACCGTGCGGAAGCCCGGTGTGTAGGGACCGAAGCCGGTCCGGGCGTCGGGATCGGTCGAGAAGCTGACGATGCTCAGCGTGCGACCGTGGAAATTGTCGGCGCAGACGATGATCTCGGCCTTGCCTTCAGGCACGCCCTTCACCTCGTAGCCCCACTTGCGCACTGCCTTGATTGCAGTCTCGACTGCTTCGGCGCCCGAGTTCATCGGCAGGATCTTGTGGGAGCCGGTCAGCGCCGCAAGCTCTTCGTAGAGATGCGCGAGCTGGTCGTTGCGGAAGGCACGGGAAGTCAGCGTAAGCTTGCCGGCCTGCTCGACCATCGCGGCGAGGATCTTCGGATGGCAATGTCCCTGGTTCACGGCCGAGTAGGCCGAGAGGCAGTCGAGATACCGCTTGCCGTCCGTATCCCAGACATAGACGCCTTCGCCGCGGGTCAAAACGACATCGAGCGGTTTGTAGTTGTGGGCGCCGAGGCGCTGTTCGGTGTCGATCAGGTTCTTGGAGTTGCTCATTGTCGTTCTCCTCAGGCGGCGCGGGTCGGACGGTCGAAGATGCGACGGCCGAATAGGCTTGCCGTCAACTCCACCAGGATCCGGGCGCTCTTGCCGCGGTCATCGAGGAAGGGGTTCAGTTCGACGAGGTCGAGCGAGGAGACAAGGCCGCTGTCGCAGAGCATTTCCATGATGAGATGCGCCTCACGGAAGGTTGCGCCGCCGGGCACCGTCGTGCCGACGCCGGGCGCGATCTCCGGGTCGAGGAAATCGACGTCGAGGCTTACATGCAGCAGGCCGTTTGCATCGGACACGACGCCCAGGATCTGGCGGATCGTTGCGGCAACGCCCTGTTCGTCAAGCCAGCGCATGTCGAAGACGTTGACGCCGTGCTCCTTGATCAGCTCCCGTTCCGGTGCATCGACCGAGCGGATGCCGACCTGGAAGACGTTGCGCGGGTCAACGAACGGGCGATCCTTCGGCAGGATTTCGGCAAGCTCGGCCTGACCACAAAAGTATGCGACCGGCATGCCGTGAATATTGCCGGAGGGCGAGGTCGCGGGCGTGTTGAAATCGGAATGGGCATCGAGCCAGAGGACGAAGAGCGGTCGGCCCTGCTTGGCCGCGTAGCGTGCCATGCCGGATACGGTACCCATCGACAGGCTGTGATCTCCGCCGAGGATGAGCGGGAAGCGACCAGCTGCGGCTGCTTCGTAAACGCCTGCCTCGAGCGCACGGGTGAATGCGCCGACGATGCGCAGATTGTGGGCTTTCGGATGGTTCGGCAGGTCGCGTGCGGGGACGACATGCACATCGCCAGCGTCCACTACGTCGTGGCCAAGATCGATCAGGGTCTGGTCGACACCTGCGATGCGAAGCGCGGCCGGTCCCATCGCCGCGCCTCGGCGTCCCGAACCTTCTTCCAGCGGCGCTCCAATAAGTGTGACCGATCTTGCTTGTGGCTGCATGCGTCCCTCTCCTGCTCGCGTTTCGAAGGTATATTGAGACATCGGCACGGCGACAAATAGATGAAAAAGTGCCGATAATGCGCTACGATTGATCAGTTTGATAAGTCTATTTTGACAAAGTGACGGCCCATGGACGATCTTGATCAGGAACTGCTCAGCGCCTTGCGGCACAATGCGCGCACTCCGGTTTCCTCCCTTGCCGCAATAACCGGCGCATCGCGTGCGACGGTCGCGGCGCGTATCGACCGGTTGGTTGCCAACGGCACCATTACAGCATTCACGGTCCGCACCGGCCATGAAACCCGCGCGGCGGGCGTGCGCGCGATTGTCATGATCGAGGTACTGGGCAAGCTTGCGGACAAGGTCGCCGATCAGCTTCGCGGTTTGCCGCAGGTGCGCGCGTTGCACAGCACCAACGGGAAATGGGATTTCATTGCCGAACTTGAGGACCGCGATCTCGTTTCCTTCGACGAAACGCTGCGCCGCATCCGACTGATCAATGGCATCAATACGACAGAAACCAATATCCTGCTGAAGACCAGCAAGACCGGCTTCTAGTATTCGTGTTCGTAGACGATGCCGGCTTCCCCTTCACCGTCTCCACCTGCTCCGGCGCGCAGTTTGACGCCACGGCCGACATCGAGGTTGATGATCGCCTTCGCTCCGCCCTTGCCTGTCGTCTGTTGCAGTTCGAAGTAGGTTCGGTCGTTGAGATAACGGCCGACGCTGACGCTCGTACGGCCCTGGGCATCGGTGCTGATGTCGAGATCGTCGACGCCAAGCTGGTTGCGAAGACCTTGGAACAGCGATCCGGACCGACCGCCGGCCAGCTGGGCGACGGCATCCGCTAATTGCGCGATCTGAACCGGCGACAGCCTCGACAACGACTGGCCGAATATCAGCTGTGCTAGAACTTCGTCCTGCGGCAAGGCCGGTGACGAAGAGAAGGTGATCGAAGGATCGGTCGCAAGCCCCGTCACATCGACCGTCAGCGTTGTCGAGCCGGATGTCGAACTGGCTTCCATGTCGAGTGCAGGGGTGAGATCGCCCGCAAACGTGATCCGGCTCCTGTTGGTAAAATCGAGGCGGCGATTGAGAATCGTCAGTCGACCGCGCCGCATGGTGAAGCCGCCTGAAACGATCGGCTCCGCCGCTGTTCCCCGGATCGTGACGCTGCCGCCGAGTTCGGCATCGATGCCGCGACCGCGCACGAAGATCTGGGAGGGAGCGTCCAACTGCAGATCAAGATTGAGGGTGTTCGATTTTGTGCGCGCGCCCTGCTGGCTCTCGTCGCGCAACTGGGCGAGAACGTTCCTCGGTGCGTTGATGTGCCGGATGTCGATTTCGCGCAGCGAGTTCGGCAGCTTCTCGGGCACGGTGATCGATGCCCGTTCCAGCCGCAATCTGCCATTCAGCGTCGGGCCGGCGAGCAGAGGGCCGCGCAGGCCGATCGTGCCATCGACGGTTGCCACGACGAGCGTGCCATCGACATAGACGGCTCTGTCGAGCCGCACGTCGATGTTGGCCGGGAAATTGGCGTCTGGCCGTATCCCGACGCTGCCGGACGCGGAGACGCTGCCACCACTGGCAAGTTGTCCGGTAAGGCGCGAGATCACCGCCTCGTTGCCGTTGAAGCGGATGTCGGCTGACAGGTTGTTGACGGCAAGGTTGCGGCGAACATCGATGAACCTTGCACCGCTCGTCGTCACCGTGCCGTTCACCGACGGGGCGGCCGCAGTGCCGCTGATCTGCAGATTGAGGTTGGCAGTGCCCTCGGCGACAAAGCCTTGTGCGGCAAGCTGCGTGCCCAGGACCGCGAAAGGCAGGTTTCCGGAGAAGCGCATGTCCATCGCACGATTGCCGGTGATGGTAATGCTGCCGCCACCCCTCAGCGAGAGCCCTGCATCGCCGGCGAGATTGGTGTCGATCGTCAAACGATTGTTGTTCAAGCGTCCGTTCGCGGCGATGGTAAGGGGCGACAGTCCGGCACTTCGGGTCTGGCTGGTTGCAGCACCCCGCCAGTCAAGATTGAAGTCCACTGTGGGCAGGGGGAGCCTGCCTGACGCCTTGACCGAGCCGGAAATATTACCTTCGGCGGCAAGCGCGGGAACGAACGCGTTTGCGAGACCGGCAGGCAAATTGGAGATGTCGGCATCAATGGCGAGCGAGCGGGCATTCGGCCCCGTCACGACGAAGTTGCCACCAGCTTTCATCGACACGCCGCTGCCGCCGAGGTTCGTGTTGAAGTCGAGCCTGCCATTCGCGAGCTTGCCGGCTGCGTTGGCGGATAGCGGCCGGATGCCGGATGCTCTTGTCTGTGTGGTTGCCGCGTCCCGCCAGTCCGCCTTGAAATCGATGATCGGATTGGCTGGCGTTCCAGACGTCTTTGCCGAGCCCGATATCGTCCCCTCCGCGCCGAGGTTCGGGACGAAGCCATTCGCAAGGCTCGCCGGAAGGTTCGCGATATCCGCGTCGACCGAAAGGCCCTGAACGCTCGCGCCTTGCAGGTTTGCCGTGCCCCTCGCTTTCAGTAGCGTGCTGCGGCTGCTGTTCAACGTCGCGTCGAAGGAAATCTTGTTGTCGGTGATGTTGCCGGCGGCGTTCAGTCGAAGGCCGGAAAGGTTGGCGGCTCTGGTCTGGCGCGTCCCGGCATTATTCCAGTCGAGCTTGAAGTCGACGGCCGGCACAGGAAGCGAGCCGGAGGCAGTTGCCGTCCCGGAGATCGTTCCTTCAGCACCTAGATCCGGCATGAAATTATTGATGAGTGCGGCAGGAAGATTGCTGAGCGTCGCATTCGCCTGCAGACCCTTCACGGCGGTGCCTTCAATTGTCACCTTGCCGTTCGCTTTCAGAGCGGAGCCGCCATCGCCGTCCAGGTTTGTCTCGAAGTCGAGCGTATTGTTGGCAAAGGTTCCCCTTGCGCCGAGCGCGAGGGCAGATAGACGCGCCGCTTTTGTCTGGGCGGTCGCAAGGTCCTTCCAGGTGACGTCGAATTTTGCCGCCGGCTGTTGAAGCGTTCCGGAGGCAGAGGCGGTCCCAGAGATCGTGCCGCTTGCGCCCAGATTGGGGACGAAGGCGTTCGCGAGGCTCGCCGGAACGTTGCGTATCGTTGCATCGGCCGTCAGGCTCTCGATTGTCGTGCCCGCCAGTGAGAGGTTGCCCGAGGCGTTCAGTGCCATGCCGCCGTTCGCGGTGAGGTCGCTTTTGACCGTCAGCTTTCCGTCTGCAAAGTCGCCGTTCGCCGTCATCCTGATGCCGGAAAGGCGGGCCGCTTTCGTGTGGCTGGTTGCAGCATCCTTCCAAGAAAGATCGAATGTTGCTGCGGGTGTCGGCAACTTGCCCGACGCTGATACGCTTCCTGATATCAATCCTTCCGCAGCCAGATTCGGGACGAAGCTATTGGCCAGGGCTGCCGGAATATTGGCTACCTGTCCTTCGAGCTTCAACGTCTGGGCATCGGCACCAGCCACCACAAAATTGCCGGTGGCTTGCAGCGAAAGACCGCCGCTACCGCGGGCGCCGGCATCGAAGTTCAGAATATTGTCCTTGAGGTTGCCGTTCGCCGTCACCCCCAGAGACGAGAGTTTGGCGCTTTTGGTCTGGCTTGTTGCGGCGTTCTTCCAGTTCAGCTTGAAATCGAGTGTCGGAGCCGGAAGCTTTCCCGCCGCAGTGACGTTACCCGAAATGGAACCCTCGGCAGCCAGGCCGGGAACAAACGCGTTCGCCAATCCGGCGGGGACGTTGACGATATCGCCGTCGATATTCAGCGTCTGCGCGTCCGGGCCACCGGTCACGACACTGCCGGAGGCCTTCAGCGATACCCCGCCCTTGCCGCTTGCGTTTGTTTCGAAGTCGAGCGTGTTGTTGGCGAACTTCCCGTTCGCATCAATCGCTAGGGGTGCGAGCCCTGCGCCCTTCGTCTGGCTGGTGGCCGCATCCTTCCAATCCAGCTCGAAATTGACGATCGGCGCTGCAGGTATGCCGGTGACGGTGACCTTGCCTGAGATTGTCCCTGCGGCATCGAGCTTCGGGACGAAGTTGTTGGCAAGGCTTGCAGGCAAGTTCCTGATATCAGCCTTGATATCAAGTGTTTCGCCGACCGAACCACTAACGTGAACCGAGCCGTCGCCGGTCTTGAGTTCCATCGCATTCAGCGCGACGGTGCCGCCGCTGATCGACACTTCCGACGGCGACGATAGTTCTACCAGGATGCCGCGTGGTTTCGCCGAGAAGCGGTCGAGACGAAGCAGCGTCGTACCGGCATTCACTTCGACATTGCCAGCCGCCACAAGCGGCTCCCTGTCATAGGTCGCGTCGAGATCGAAGTTCGTGCGGTTCTGTTGCTGCGTGAAGTTCAGCGCTAGGCCTTCCGCCTTGTTGGGACCTGAAGCGAGCTCATCCGCCTTGATCGTGCCTGTTGCGGCGAAAGCCTTGAGGTCGTTGACCACAATGTTGACGTTCGGGTTGATGACCACAAGCGTGCCACGCTTCAGGCCGCTGCCGGATGCAACAACTTTGAGGGCGATCTTGCCGTTGTCATTGGCAATATCGACCGATCCCTTCAGGTCGCCCTCTGCCTTCTGTCCTCCAAGCGCGGCGAGAAGGCTGAGATCGGGGAAGTCGAATGTCAGCGCGCCTGTTGGTTCGAAGCTCGGGGACAACTCAACGTTGCCGGTCAGCCGATTGCTGCCTACGTCGGCCGCGATCGATGGAAGCTGTATCTTGCCATCCACTGCCTGAACGGATGTGCTGACATTGATCGGCTGGTCGTCAATCGTGCCCTTGGCAGTGATATCGGCCCTCGGCGCCTCCGGGTTTGCCGTTCCGGAAAGATTGACTTCGAGCTCTTTGACCTGCCGGCCGGCCATCACGAGCGAGGGTCCCTTGATGTTTGCCGTTAGCGCCAGAGCAGAGACGTTCCCCTTCGCACTAAGCTGGTAGTCAAGTTGGCCCGTTGCACCTTGCAACAGCGCTTGGATATCAGGGATGCGACCGGAGAGATTGGCATCGAGCGTGTCCTCATCGAGTACGACCCCGCCCGTGGCCTCCAGTGCGTTCGACTTGATGGAAAGATTTGAGACGTTGAATTTCGAGGGAAGTGTCCCGGCTACCTGGCTTTCGATTACGATCGGCGAAGTGAAGCGGGCTGCGACTGCCGGCGGCAGTGCCGCCGGTTGAACGGTGAGCTTGACGTTGCCGGTCAACGAGCTGGCGCTCAATTTATAGGCGCCGTTGAGGCCTGCGTTGGCGGCTGCGCTTTCTATTGTCGCGCCGTTGAAACCAAGCGTATCCGATGAGATCTGCAGCGGCAGAGTAATCGTGACAGGACCCCGAACCGCTCGGTTCAGGTCGGGGTTGACGAACGAAGTGTCACCCGCTGCGAGCGTGATCTGAACGCTCCCGGAGCGGCCGGCGAGATTGAAGTTGTCGCTTTTTGCCGTCAGCTTCACGTTGCCCATCGTGGCCTGCGGCAGCGCGGCGGAATCGAGTGAGGCGCTCGCGTTGAGGCGGGATGCCTTAGCATCGCCGGTCAGCGAAAGATTGATGCCTGATATCAGGAAGCGCGCTTCGCCCTCGGCCAGTGGCCAGCGGAAATCGACGGGCCCCGACGTTCCCAAAAGGTTGGCGTTCAGGCTGTTCTTGCCCTTTGGATCCAGCGTGCCTGATGCAGCAATCACAACGGCGCCTGTCGCCAGATTCCCGGTCTGAATATCGATCTTGCCCTTGTTGTCGAAGGTCGCGGCAAGGTCGATGTTCGTCTGCCCCGCAAAAAGCGGGCGGAAGGCGGCCGGCAACAGCGAACTGAGGTCACCGCCGCCCTTGAGGTCGAGGTGGTGGAGATTATCAGGCGTCAGCGTGTGGTGTGCCTGGATCGCGGCGCGCTGCTGTCCATCGAGCGCTGCCTGTAGCTGGCCTCGCCAGTCGGAGATCGGTCCGTCGCCCGTCAGGCCGATTTCCACGGCCGGGTTGCCGGGCAGCGCAAGGAGGCCTGCGAGCAGGCCGCCCTTCGGCTCCGTGAGCTTCGCCTTCAGGCGCAACTGGTTGCGATCCGGCATGAAGGCCACATCGGCGACGAGCTTTGCGTCGGGAGCATCATGACGGCGGACGTTGATCGATGCGTTCCCACCTTCGTTGTCGGCGCGCACGCTGCCGTCAGCGGCAAGCGAGAAGGCTCGCCCGATCAGCGATTGGGCGAGGTTGATTTCCGGCAGGGAGATCCTGTCGATATCGATCGTCACAGGTAGCGAAAAGCCGCCTTCACCTTCGCCTTCCGCGGCCGGACGCGACGGGAGCGTGCGAACGGGTTGGCGCAGGATGTGGATCGCTGCAGTTTCGACACTTCTGGCGTGGAACCGGCCGGTCAGCAGGGCCAGGGGATTCCAGTTTATCGCAAGCCCGTCGACCTGCGCGAAGATGCCCTTCGTGTCCGAAAGCACGATCTGGCTGGCGCGCAAGCCACCGGTCAGCAGCCCTTCGGGATTCTCGACCCTGATGGTCATATCCCGGTTGGAGAGGCTCGAGGCGACGCGGTCGGTGACGATGCGTGCGCCAAAGGATGTGAAGCCAAAGACACCGATGGCGATGGCAAGCAGGACCAGAACGACACCAACGGAATAGCCGAGCAGCCGCACGATCCAGTTCAAGATTTTCGCCAGTGTCTGCATGGTCGCGGACATTACTCCGTTTCTATGGCGGCTCAAGGCGCACGAGGCGCGACGAGCTGCGCGTGCGTTTCAGAATGACTGCCCGATGCCGGCATAGATGCCGAAATCCGTGCCATCTTCGTACTTGTTGAGCGGTACGGCAAAATCAAGCCGCAGCGGACCAAACGGCGTCGCATAGCGAACGCCGATACCCGCACCGGCCCTGATATCGGAAAAGTCCGGTGCCACATCGGCAGAAACCGTGCCGACGTCGATGAAGGGCACGATGCCGATCGTATCGGTGACCTTCACGCGTGTTTCGAACGAGGCGGTGACATAGGATGCGCCGCCAGTTTCTTCATTCTCGGCGTTGCGGGGCGAAATTTCCTGAAAGCCGTAGCCGCGAACCGAGCCACCACCGCCGGCGAAAAAGCGACGTGTCGCCGGGATGTTCTGGAGATCGTCTGCTCCAAGCAGAAAACCTACGGAAAGCTTGCCGGCGAGAACGATGCGGTCCTCCGCACCCAGCCCCTGATAACCGGAGATCGAGCCCTCGAAACTGGAGAAGAATGTACCGTTGTATGCCTCGTAGCTGGGCGCTACCTTCAGCATCGCGCGATAGCCCTCGGTCGGATCGAACTTGTTGTCGCGCGCGTCGCGGTCGTATTGAAAGGGTAGCGAGAAGGTCAGGTAGCTGTTCGTGCCGAAAGCATCGTCGTCCCTTTCCCAGCTGACTTCGCCGGCGCCGGTGATCGTGTCCAGATCGGACAGCTCATACGAAAGGCCGAGCGATGCGGTGACGAGCTTCGCGTTGTAGGCGTCGGGGTTTTCGGTTTTGGCCAGAACACTGGCTCGCAGCGTCGCTTCGGGGACGAATGCGCCCGGCTTGGTGAAGGTGATACCGGCCGAATAATCGAGATCGCCGATATCTGTCGCCTCTCCGAGCCTGCCGACCGAGCCTTCGATGCGCAATGCTTCCGCTGCACCGAAGAGATTGCGATGACCCCAGTAGCCGTTGATGCCGAAGCCGTCCGTCGTCGAATATTGAGCGCCGACGCCTAGATAGCGCTGCTTGCCTTCCGACACCTCGATCGTCATTGGCAGCGTGCCATCGGGTGCCAGGGCATCTGCTTCATGGATGGTGACGCTGGAGAATACGCCCAGTGCACGCAGTCGTTCGCCTGCCTTCCTCAACGCTTCCGGGGAATATTGCTCACCCCTGTCCAGCCGCGAATAGCGCTGGATAAACTCTCCTCGAACCGCCCTCTCGCCCGTGACGCCGACATCGCCGATCGGCGCGACGGGACCGCCCTCGGCGGCAAGCACGATATCGACGGTGCTGGTCCTGTGATCGGCTATGACCTTGCGGGTCGTCAGCTTTGCCAGCGGCCGGCCCTCGCTTTTCAACTGGTCGACGATCTTCTCGCCCGCCTTGATGATCGTCAATGACCCGGCCGTTTCGCCCGGCGCCAAATCGTAGTCCGCCGGATTGCGGCGTGCTGCGTCGCCGCCGAACTGCACTTCGCGAACCTTGAAGACTGGGCCCGCTGCAACGCTTACCGTCACCGGGACTGGGCGCGAGCGGTTGAAGGTCGGGTTTGGCGGAAGGGTGTCGATGTCTCGGCCATCGATCCTGATCGTGACCACGCCGCCGTAGCGCGCCTTCTCATACAGAGCGGCCAGCAGTCGTTCGCGGTCGTCCCTGGCTTTCACGACAACGCCGAGGTCACCTGAGACGGGACGGTCTTTATCGCCCACCAGACGGGAACTGTTCTCCAGAGCTTCCTTGAGATCGGGATCAACCGCGTCGGTCGTCAGCGTTACGTCGTAGCGGACGGGATCGGGAACCTGGTCGGCGGTCGAGTCGTCGTCCTTGCCCCACCAGGTGATGCCGAAAAGCTTGAAGGCCAAAGCCTCCGGGACAAGAACCGGCGAAAACGCGAACGCAGCCGCGATCACCAACATGGTGCCTGCGCGCCGATACGCTATACCCGGTTTCGGTGCCGTCCCTCTAATTTGCATCCGCCGCTTTTGTTACATTCGAAATTAAGCTTCGCGCCCCCCGGCCGGCGGCAACCTTAGCGGCAAAATTCCTCGACGTGTACCGTTTTAAATCGCTTAGCTGCTGAAATAGTGGAAAAAATGAGAAATCCCGGGCTGCTAACCCGGGATTTCGAGGGGATTTTGCGTTGGCTCAATAGCCGCCGCGGCAATCGTCGATGTAGCGGCGACCATATTGATCGCGATAATAGCACTGCCCCGGCTGCTCGGCGACACGGCCGATGAGCGCGCCCGAAACGCCGCCAATCGCGGCGCCGACCGCTGCTCCACGCACATTGCCAGTGACGACGCCGCCGATAACGGCGCCCGATGCTGCACCGATGCCAGCGCCCTGCTGGGTCGGCGTGCAGCTTGCGATCGAAAGTCCGATCAAAGCGAATGCGGCAATCTTCTTAATCAAATTCTACTCCTAGGTTGGTCGCCCTCAACAGGCGGTGGCCGTCCCTGATTCTTGTTTTTGTCATGCTAGTCGTCAAACTGTGGCGCAAAAAAAGCAACGCTCTTTTTGAGGTTCGGTTTTTTGCGCAAATGGTGCGCAACTTCCCTTCAAATTTGGCACAACCAGACACGGCGAATTTAATCGACCTCCCTAAAGTAGTGGTTGATCCCAAAGCGAAAACGTCAAATGATACCGTCCGCGCCTGGAGGAGGCGCGAGGAGGAAATCATGGCGAAAGTGAAACTGACGGTGAACGGCCGGGCGGTCAGCGGTGACTGTGAAGAACGTACGCTTCTTGTCCATTTTATTCGCGAAAAACTCGGCCTGACGGGAACGCACGTCGGCTGTGATACCAACCAGTGCGGTGCCTGTGTCATTCATATGGATGGCAAATCGGTGAAGAGCTGTTCGATCCTTGCCGTCCAGGCGTCGGGTTCCACAATCACCACCATCGAGGGCCTTGCCAGCAACGGTGAATTGCATCCTGTTCAAGCGGCCTTCAAGGAGCACCACGGCCTGCAGTGCGGCTTCTGCACGCCAGGCATGGTGATGACGGCCGTCGACATGATCTCGCGCCACGGCGGCCAGCTTGATGAGCAGACGGTCCGCCATGAACTCGACGGCAATATCTGTCGGTGCACCGGCTATCACAACATCGTCAAAGCCGTCCTGTCTGCCAACGAGCAGATGCACGGCACCGCCAAGCAGGCGGCCGAATAGCTCTCAGGAATTGTCTGGCTGACTGCCGAATACGATTCACTTTGGCGGAATGCCAGGCCCGAAACCCATTGGGAGGACATCATGGGTGTTGAAGGAATTGGTGCACGCGTCGCGCGAAAGGAAGACAAGCGGTTCCTGACCGGCAAGGGCCGTTACACGGACGACATGGTCGTGCCGGGCATGAAATTCGCCTATTTCATCCGCAGTCCACATGCACACGCCAGGATCAAGGGGATCGATGCGGCCTCGGCAAAGGCCATGCCCGGTGTCATCGACGTGCTTGATGGCAAGCAGTTGCTTGCTGACGGGATCGGCAATCTTATTTGCGGCTGGATGATCCATTCGAAGGATGGTTCCCCAATGAAGATGGGAGCCTGGCGTCCGCTGGCAGTGGAGACTGTCCGCTACGTTGGCGATGCTGTTGCGATCGTGGTTGCCGACTCGCTGGCGGAAGCCAGGGACGCCGCAGAGGCCGTGGTAATCGACTACGAGGAATTGCCTGTTGTCGTCGAGGCTGTCGACGCGCTGAAGTCCGGTGCACCCCAGATCCATCCGGAAGCTGAGAATAATCTGATCTTCGACTGGGAACTCGGTGATGGCGCGGCAACCGACAAGGCTATTTCCGCAGCGGCACATGTCACCGAAATCGAGATCCACAACAACCGCCTGTCGCCCAATCCGATGGAGCCGCGTGCTGCGCTCGGGATCTACGACGCCGCAGAAGACCATTACACCTGCTATACCACGAGCCAGAACCCGCACGTCGCCCGTCTCGTGATGAGCGCCTTCTACAATGTCGCGCCGGAGAACAAGCTGCGGGTGATTGCTCCTGACGTTGGCGGCGGATTTGGATCGAAGATCTACATCTACCCGGAAGAGATCGTCTGTCTCTGGGCTTCCAAGAAGACAGGCGTGCCGGTGAAATGGAATTCGGACCGGACCGAGGCCTTCCTGACAGACGCCCATGGCCGCGACCATGTCTCCAAGGTGAAAATGGCCTTTGACAGCGACAACCGCATCATCGGCCTGAAGGTCGACACGATCTGCAACCTCGGCGCTTACATGTCGCTGTTCTCGTCGGCGGTACCGACTTATCTCTATGCGACGCTCCTGTCGGGCCAGTACGATATTCCGGCGATCCATGCCAATGTGCGGACGGTCTATACCAACACCGCGCCGGTTGACGCCTATCGTGGTGCCGGTCGTCCCGAGGCGACCTTCCTGCTTGAACGGACGATGGAAACGGCGGCGCGCGAGCTTGGCGTTTCGCCTGCCGAGTTGCGGCGGAAGAATTTCATCCGGGCTTTCCCACATCAGACGCCAGTCATCATGAACTATGACGCGGGTGACTACGAAGCATCGCTCAATGCGGCGATGCAGGCCGCCGACTGGAACGGCTTTTCGGCGCGCAAGGCCGAGGCTGCCGGCCGCGGCCTGAAGCGCGGTCTCGGCATGAGTTGCTACATCGAGGCGTGCGGTATTGCTCCCTCGCAGGCAGTCGGCTCGCTTGGTGCCGGTGTCGGCTTGTGGGAGTCGGCAGAGGTTCGCGTCAATGCGGTCGGCACGATAGAAGTGCTCACCGGGTCGCACAGCCACGGGCAGGGGCACGAAACGACCTTCGCACAGCTTGTGTCGGATCGTCTCGGCGTTCCGCTGGAGAGCGTGTCGATCGTGCATGGCGACACCGACAAGGTGCAGATGGGCATGGGCACCTACGGCTCGCGCTCGGGCGCCGTCGGCATGTCGGCCGTGGTCAAAGCGCTCGACAAGGTCGAGGCCAAGGCCAAGAAAATCGCCGCCCACCTGATGGAAGCCGACGAGGGCGATATCGTCATCGAGAACGGCGAGGTGAAGGTGGCGGGTACCGACAAGAGCCTGCCGTGGTTCCAGGTGGCGCTCGCCGCATATACCGCGCACAACCTGCCGGGCGGCATGGAGCCGGGGCTGAAGGAAACCGCCTTCTACGATCCGTCCAACTTCACGTTCCCGGCCGGCTGCTACATCTGCGAAGTCGAGGTCGATCCGGAAACCGGCAAGACGGAGATCATCCAGTTCGTCGCTGCAGACGATTTCGGCAACATCATCAATCCGATGATCGTCGAAGGGCAGGTGCATGGCGGTATTGCACAAGGCATCGGCCAGGCGCTGCTCGAGGCCGTGCACTACGACGAGAACGGCCAGCTGTTGACCGCCAGCTTCATGGACTATGCCATGCCGCGCGCCGACGACTTGCCGTCGTTCAAGGTCTCGCATCAGGTGACGCCATCCCCGAGCAATCCGCTCGGCATCAAGGGGTGCGGCGAGGCCGGTGCCATCGGATCTCCGCCGGCGCTCATCAATGCCATCACCGATGCGATCGGCAACAACATGCTGACGATGCCCGCCACGCCGCAGAAGGTGTGGATGGCAGCGCGTGCGGTTCATTGAGGAGGAACGACGATGTATCAGACCAACTATCACCGCGCGTCCTCGGTCGATGAAGCCGTCAGGATGATTTCGGGCACATCGGAAGGCAAATATGTTTCCGGTGGCATGACACTGATCCCGACAATGAAGCAACGTCTCGCCGCGCCGAGCGATCTCGTCGATCTCAGGCATATTCCCGCGATGCAGGGAATCAAGGTCGATGGTCGCAAGGTGACCATCGGGGCAGCGACTCCGCATGCCGAAGTTGCCGCATCGGCGGCTCTGCGTGCGGTTTGTCCCGCGATCTGCGACCTCGCCGGCATGATCGGCGATCCGCATGTCCGGCACATGGGCACGATCGGCGGCTCGATCGCCAACAACGACCCTGCTGCGGACTACCCGTCGGCAATGCTGGCGCTCAATGCCCGCATCATCACCAATAAGCGCGAGATCCCTGCCGACGATTTCTTCACGGGTCTGTTCGAGACGGCATTGGAGGACGGCGAACTGCTGACTGCTGTCAGTTTCGAAGCGCCCGACAAGGCCGGCTACTCGAAATTCCCAAATCCGGCGTCGCGCTATGCCATGACGGGCGTCTTCGTTGCCAAGGGTGCTGGTGGCGCAAGGGTTGCCGTCACAGGGGCTGGATCCGACGGCGTCTTTCGCCAGACGGCCATGGAGACCGCGCTCGACGCGAACTGGTCTGCCGGCTCCGTCGCTGGTGTCGATGTCAATCCGACAGGGTTGATGTCGGACCTGCATGCCAGTGCGGAATACCGCGCCAACCTCATCAAAGTGATGGCCAAACGCGCCGTTTCCGCCGCCACTTGACGGAACCCGCGCAAATGCGAGGCAGGTAAGCTGCCTCGCATTTTTCTGCCGTCTGCCTCAAAATGAGCTTTTTCGAATTAAAATAATTCAAGACTATGGGCCTTTTGACGCAGTTAATGGTAAAGCGAGGGCAAAGGGTTGACGTGCGCGCGTCCGTTGGCAAAAAACGCTCGCACGATACTGGAGCAGATGATGGATTTCGAAGCGTTCTTTAAAAACGAGTTGGACGGGCTTCACACCGAAGGCCGCTATCGCGTTTTTGCCGATCTTGAGCGTCACCGCGGCAGCTTTCCGCGCGCCACGCGACACACGGCGGACGGTCCGAAGGAAGTCACGGTCTGGTGCTCCAACGACTATCTCGGCATGGGCCAGAACCCCAAGGTGATCGAGGCGATGAAGAACGCCATAGATCACTGTGGCGCGGGTGCGGGAGGCACCCGGAATATCTCTGGCACCACCCACTATCACGTTCTGCTCGAGCGCGAACTGGCCGACCTGCACTGCAAGGAAGCGGCGCTGATCTTCACCTCGGGCTATGTTTCCAACTGGGCGGCCCTCGGCACCCTCGGCGCCAAGATCCCCGGTCTCGTCATCTTCTCCGACGCTCTGAACCATGCGTCCATGATCGAGGGCATTCGCTATGCCAAGTGCGAGAAGGTGATCTGGAAGCATAACGACATCCAGGATCTTGAAGCCAAGCTGGCGGCTGCCGATCCGAAGGCGCCGAAGCTGATCGCGTTCGAGTCCGTCTATTCGATGGATGGGGATATCGCGCCAATCAAGGAAATCTGCGATCTCGCCGACAAATACGGCGCGATGACCTATCTCGATGAAGTCCATGCCGTCGGCATGTACGGACCGCGCGGCGGCGGCATTGCCGAACGCGAAGGCTTGATGGATCGTCTGACTGTCATCGAAGGCACACTCGGAAAGGCCTTCGGCGTCATGGGCGGCTACATTGCCGCATCGACCGCACTTTGTGACTTCATTCGCTCTTTCGCGTCCGGCTTCATCTTCACGACGGCGCTGCCGCCGGCCCTTGCTGCCGGTGCGGTTGCCTCGATCCAGCATCTGAAGGTCAGCCCGTTCGAGCGTGCACGCCATCAGGATCGTGTCCGCAAGCTCAGGGCGCTGCTCGATCAGCAGGGCATCCCGCATATGCCCAACCCGAGCCATATCGTGCCGGTCATGGTTGGAGATGCGGCCAAGTGCAAGTGGATCTCCGATTTGCTGCTCGACAATTGCGGCGTCTACGTGCAGCCGATCAACTACCCGACGGTGCCGAAGAAGACCGAGCGGCTGCGTATCACTCCGACACCGCTGCACAGCGATGCCGACATCGAGCATCTCGTCGAGGCGCTGCATTCGCTCTGGTCGCGCTGCGCGCTGGCGCGGCACGTTGCCTGACGGCACAATTTTCGGGAAAAGCTAGGCCGCCGTCAGGCGGCCTTTTCGTTGAGGGATACCAGTTCTGCGGCAAGCCTGCGGGCTTCGGCATCGGCGGCAAAGACGTCGTCCATTGTCTTCGCTTCGCCAGTTGCGATCATCTTGTCCATAACCGCTTCGGCAATGTTGGCCATGGCAAGGAAACCGATGCGCTCCTCGACGAAGGCGTGAAACGCAATTTCCTCTGCCGCGTTCATGATGGCACCCTGCAGGCCACCGCGTTCCAGCGCGGTGCGTGCCAGCCTCAGTGCCGGAAAGCGTTCTTCGTCAGGTGCCTCGAAGTCCAAGCGTGAGAGCTTGGCAAAATCCAGCCGCTCGACGTTCAGTTTCGGGCGGCGCGGATAGTCGAGTGCATAGCCGATTGCCGTCCGCATGTCGGGGCAGCCGAGCTGGGCAATGATCGATCCGTCGGTGTAGCCAACCATGGAGTGGATGATCGACTGCGGATGCACGATCACTTCGATTTGCTCTGGGCGCACGCCGAAGAGGTGCTTCGCCTCGATCATCTCCAGCGCCTTGTTGAACATCGAGGCGCTGCCGACCGAGATCTTCAGTCCCATCGACCAGTTTGGGTGCGCTCGAGCCGTCGCTGCAGTCACATTCGCCATGTCGGCGCGCGACCAGGTGCGGAACGGACCGCCCGAAGCCGTCAAGATGATCCGTTCGACGGCGTGCCGCTGATCCTCGTCCAGAGACTGGAAGATTGCGCTGTGTTCGCTATCGACGGGGATCAGTCGTCCGCCCCCCTTTGCGACAGCATCGACGAAGAGGTCGCCAGCCGAAACCAGGCATTCCTTGTTGGCAAGCGCGATCGTGGCGCCCTTGCGGGCTGCGGCAAGTGTCGGCGCAAGCCCGGCGGTGCCAACGATGGCTGCCATCACCCAATCGGCTTCGAGGTCGGCCGCTTCCGCCAAGCCCGAGACACCGGCGGCCACTGCAATACCGCTGCCGGAAAGCTCTTCCTTCAGTGAGTGATACTTGTGGTCGCTGGCGGTGACCGCAAGCTTGGCCCCGGCGGACTTTGCCTGCGCCGCCAAGAGCTGAACATTCTCGTTGCCGGTTACGACGGAGATCTCATAGCAATCCCGTCCGCCGAGCTGTGCGACAACATCGAGCGTATTCTGTCCGATCGAGCCGGTTGAGCCAAAAATACTAAGGCGCCTGGGAGCGCTTTTTCCTGCCATCATCGGGTGATCTTCGCCAAGACTCTTGCTTTTGGCACTGGCTGTACAGGGGATTGAAATGAGCGGCAAGTGTGCGGCGCAGCAGAAATTGATTGGCCCTCAGTCGCCGCGGCGCTCGTGGCTCACGGCGCCTGCACGAAACCAATCGGCCACTTGCCGCGTTTTGTGATTGCGACAGGAGGAAGGTAAATGGTTTTCAAGCAACCGACGTTCTATGGCGAGCCCTATGAGCCCGAGACCGGTGCCGACAAGGATGCTGCTCTTGAGGAGGCTGTGGCCAATGCCCTGGCTGTGGCCGGTGGTATTGATGCCGCGGATGTGAAAGTCACGCTCGAAGGTGGCACGGTGGTTCTGACAGGCACGGTCGCAACGGCCTCGGAACTCGAGCGGGCGACGAGCGTCGCGCAAGCGATCGCTGGATCGAAGCCTGTGCGCAATGCGATCGTGATAGAGTAGCTAGACGTCAACCGGCGAAGCGTTCCATCTCGAAGGCCGCCACCCTATCCGTCTTTGGCGTGGTGATGGGCCCGGTCGATTTGTAAGCGGTCGCGAGCAGCAGGCCGCTGACAACGAGATATGCGAATGCAAGCACCGTCAATTTCATGCGCATGGCGAGCACTCCTGTTTCGGCCCAAACGCCCGGTGCGGCGGAAAGTTCCGCCCTCCAGTCAAATGACAGAAAATGTGATCGGCAAAGGCTTGCACTGGTTTGTGCTGGCGTTCCTGTCGTAAAGGAGAGTCGGTTCGTGAGAACGGCCAAGTGCGTTTGGCAAGGGAGGTGCATATGCGCAAGGCGATCATCGTGTGGGGCGGATGGAGCGGCCATGAGCCGGAAGAGTGCGCTCACATCGTCGGAGAGCTCCTTCAGGAGGATGGCTTTGCCGTCGACGTGACCGGCGATCTCGGCATCTTCGGCTCGTCAGTGATCGCAAAGGCCGATCTGCTCGTGCCTGTCATCACCGGAGAAACGATCGAGAAGGCGCATGCTGCCGCACTGGTGGACGCCGTGCGTGGGGGCCTCGGTCTCGGCGGACATCATGGCGCGCTCGCCACCTCGTTCAAGGAAAGTGCATCCTTCCGCTACGTCTCCGGAGTGACCTGGGTCGCTCATCCCGGCAACATCATCGATTTCCGGGTCAACGTTACGCGCCAGCACGATCCAGTGATGGAAGGCATCCCCGATTTCGATTATCGGTCCGAACAATATTACCTTCACTACGATCCCTCAGTCGAAGTCCTGGCAACAACGAGCTTTTCCGGCGAGTATGACGCGGCCTCGCGCAACGTCACGATGCCGGTCGCGTTCAAGCGTCAGTTCGGCCTGGGACGGGTGTTCTATTCTGCGCTCGGCCATGTCGCCAGCGAGTTCGAGCACCCCTATATGCGCCTCATTCTTCGTCGCGGGCTTTCCTGGGCCGCGCGCTCGTAGCGGCCGGATTTCCGGCTCATTGCCAGACGACTTCGCCGGCGAAGTCGGGATCGGTCTTGACCTTCGCGGCTGCTGCACAGGCTTCCGAAGGGTCGTCGGACATCGCTGCCAGCTCACCGCCGACGAGAATGCCGTAGATCACCAGGATGTGCTTGTCGTGATAGTCCTTCTGGGCGTCGCTCATTTTGGCTGCGTCGGCTGGCGCAAGGGTCTCGAAGGCCTTTGCCATCTTCGCGTCGTCAAGCGTAAACCCCAGGCAAACATCGGCAATCGCCGTCTGGTAGGCGACAAGTTGAAGTTTGGTCTGCTGTTCCTGTGTCAACGCGCGCTCGAGCAGGTCGATCGCGTGCAGGCGAACGAAGCCGCTGGTCGGGTTCTCAGCCAGGGAGGGTGAAGCGGCTCCCAGGCATGCGGCAAGTGCTGCTACGACTCTTCTCATCTCGTTCCCTCGCAAATCAGAATAGCCGGTTGGTCCAGGTCGGCAGGAAGTCGCCGTCGGGATTGAAGCAGGCGCCTTGCCGCGGATAGCAAATGACGTCGCGGGCGGGGCTGAACGGCGCGCTGCGGGGTGGATAGGGCGGTGGGGGAGGAATGTACTGGTTCTGATGCACGTGATCATGTGATGCGGCCGACGCCGCTATGCCGCCGAGCAACAGTCCTCCGACGAGGGCGGCAGTATCATCGGAATGCCAGCTGCGCGCCGAGCCAGATGTCGGCAGTGCGGTGGCGGCCACAACGCAAAGAAGTAATATCCTCGAATTTCGAAGCATACCAATTCCCCCTGATAGCATAAGGCTGCGCAAACTACGACGCCAATGCAATCGAAGCAAGAATTGATGAATGGATGAATGCTATTCGGGAATAATTGATGTCTGCCCTGGGCGGTGATCTCACTTGCGTAAGTGCAATGCACACGCGGAGCCTCAAGACTACATGTTCAAGACGTCCATTATGGACGGCTGCATCATCAGGCATGTCATGGCGACGACAAATCGGGTGATGTCTTGACCCGCGCGGACGCGATTGACGATCCGGGCGATGGGGAGAAGCAGGCGCAGGAACCGGATGAGTTTCCGCAACTCCTCGGCAGCTTCCGACGGAGCCTTGGCCGCCCAGGCGCCGTAAGCGTCATTCATAGACTTCACACGGGAGTTCGCGGTCGAGGCAATCTGGAACAAAAGCAACCAGATGTCGCGTGCCTGGGCGACTGCCAGCGGCATCACGGCCTCCGGTTCCTCTTCGAAGTCGAGATATAGCATCTCTTCGCCATTCAGCACGAAGTCCCGTGGGTGTGGCCGTCCATGACAAAGACCCGCCGCATGCAAGCGTCCGAGTTCGCCGGCGCAATTAATGAGGAGCGCATCGTGGGCGAGTGGGTCCGTTGCCGCCAATTCAGCCAGCCGGGCAGCGACGGTCTCGCCCGCGTCGCTGAGAATGATCGCAGTAGGAGATCGATAGATTATCGAGGGCGTCAGAAAGCCCCTCTCGCGAAAGGTCTCCATCCGCCGAACTTCGCGACTGATCATGTCTTTGTGGTTGAGCTTGGGGGATGGCCTGAGAAAAGTAAAAGGGATCACCGCCGCAAAGACTGTTTGAACGCTCCGCCAAACGGATGAACGTTCGGTTCCGTATCGCTTGATCCACACGCTTCCGTGTGACAAGGCCAGCCTTTGCAGGCGCCTCGAGCTGTCGGCGAAACCGGCAAGCAAGATCCTCACGTCCTGCTGCGTAAATTCATCAATATCTTGAGCAGGTTGTAGGGCGGTCGTCAATTCAGTCTCGATCCAAGAACGCCATCGCGCTTCCAATGCGCTGATGAAGTATTGGTTGAGTCTATGCTCTTTTTCAGCTGTCGCAAGAATATTCAGGTTGGTGTCAGGAAACTCGTGCAGGCTAGTGCGTTTGTGCAACGGTTCTCATATGACGTGCCGCGGCGAGCTCATTCCGATGCGCGGAATGCCAGGTTTCTTCGGCCAACATTTTTCTGACTTGGAGGGTGAGCAGCGCGAAAATCGCCATTCAAATGGTGGTGATCCCGACGCGATTCGAACGCGTGACCCTCAGATTAGGAATCTGATGCTCTATCCTGCTGAGCTACGGGACCACTTGAGCGTCATGCATACAAAAGGCTTGGCCGGAAGCCAAGCTCTTTTGCACGCGATGCATGAAGTCAGTTTCAGGCGCCGAGGCGCTGTTCGGCGAGCCGCACCCAATAGGAAATGCCGTGGGCGATGGTTTCGTCGTTGAAGTCGTAGGCCGGGTTGTGCAGGCCTGCCGTGTCGCCATTGCCGATAAAGATGAATGCGCCGGGACGGGCGTTGAGCATGTAGGAAAAATCCTCGCCACCCATCATCGGGTCGATCTCGGCGTTCACGTTGCCCGCGCCGGCAATCTCGCCGGCGATGCGGACGGCATGGTCGGTCTCTGTCGCATGATTGAAGGTGACAGGGTAGTTCCGGTTGAACTCGATATCGACTTCGGCGCCATGGGCAGCGACCAGACCGTTGACGACCTGCTTCAATCGGGTTTCGGCAAGATTGCGCACCTCTTCGTCGAGCGTGCGGACAGTGCCGGCGATCGTCGCATCGTTCGGGATGACGTTGTGGGCGAAGCCGGCGTTGAACTTGGTAACGGAGACGACCACGGAGCGCAGTGGATCGACATTGCGCGAGGCAATCAGTTGCAGGTTGCTGACGATCTGTGCGCCGATGGCGATCGGGTCGATCGTGCGGTGCGGCTGTGCCGCGTGGCCGCCACGCCCCTTGATGGTGATGGTGAATTCGTCGGTGGCGGCCATGATCGCGCCGCTGCGGGTCGCGAAGTGGCCGACCGGAAGACCCGGCAGATTGTGCATGCCATAGACTTCCTCGATGCCGAAGCGCTCCATCATACCGTCCTTGACCATCAGGTTGCCACCGCCGCCGCCTTCTTCGGCCGGCTGGAAGATGACCGCGATGTTGCCGTTGAAGTTGCGCGTCTCGGCCAGATACTTGGCCGCGCCGAGCAGCATGGCGGTGTGGCCGTCGTGACCGCAGGCATGCATCTTGCCAGGTGTCGTGGAAGCCCAGGGCTTGCCGCTGATTTCGGTAAGCGGCAACGCGTCCATGTCGGCGCGCAGGCCGATGGTGCGCCCGCCTTCGCCCTGGCCTTTTATCAGGCCGACGACGCCGGTTCTGCCGATGCCGGTGACGATCTCGTCGACACCGAATTCCTTGAGTTTCTCAGCCACGAAGGCTGCGGTGTTCTCGACCGCGAAGAGGAGTTCGGGGCGCGCGTGGATATGCCGGCGCCACTCTGTTACCTCGTCCTGAAGTTCGGCGGCTCTGTTCAAAATCGGCATGTCAGCTTCCTGTCGTGAAATCAAAACGGGGACGGAACCGCATCACGAGGACACGATGCCGCAGAAATAACTTAATCAAGGCCCTTTGCCATGTCATGGCCATATACGTTAAATAGGGGAAACTTTCGAGACTTCCGGACATCTTTAAGGACGAACCGTGTCGACGCGCCAGAATCGCTTGCTTGCCGCCTTGCGGCCGCTTTCAATCGCAGCTTCCGCAGCCGCCATCGCCCTCTCGGCCTCCGCTCAGGCCTATGCAAACCCGCATATCCTGGTCGATGTCCAGAGCGGGCGCGTGCTCGAGCATGAAGAGGCGTTCCGCAAATGGTACCCGGCATCGCTCACCAAACTGATGACCGTCTACACGGTCTTCGATGCGGTTCGCGCCGGTCAGATCAGTCTCGATACCCCTATTGTCATGAGCAAGCGGGCCGCCGCCCAGCCGCCGGCGAAGATGTATTTCAAGCCGGGACAGAAGCTGACACTCGACAGCGCACTGAAGATCCTGATGGTGAAATCGGCAAATGACGTTGCGGTTGCCGTCGCGGAGGCTGTTGGCGGCACGCAGGAAGCCTTCGTGCTGAAGATGAATGCCGAGGCGGCAAAGCTCGGCATGAACGATTCGCATTTCGTCAATCCGAACGGCCTGCCCGGCAAGGGGCAGTACACGACAGCGCGCGATCTCGCGGTTCTCTCCGTCGCGCTGCGCCGTGACTTCCCGCAGTATGCCGGATACTTCTCGCTTGAGGGCATCACGACAGGTACGAAGAATGTGCCGAGCATCAATGTCCTGATCGGCCGCTTCGCAGGCGCCGACGGCATGAAGACCGGCTTTATCTGCGCCTCGGGCTTCAACCAGATCGCCTCGGCGACGCGCAACGGCCGCACGCTGATCTCAGTCGTGCTGGGCACCGACAGCCTTGCCGCCCGTGCGGATGCGTCGGCGGACCTGCTGCAGAAGGGTTTCACCTCCCAGTTTGCCGCTCCCGATACGCTCGCCTCGCTGCAGCCTTATGGACCGGGCCAGGATCAGGTCACTGACATTTCCGCGGATATCTGCAGCGCCAAGGGTGCCAAGGTCCGCAGCGAGACGCGTGACGAAGTCGGCCGCATGAAGGTCCAGTCACCCTATATCCAGGAAATGGGCCACGAGCCGAACTTCGTGTTCGCGGGGCTCATTCCGGGGCAGAACGAACCGCAGCCGGACAAGCTGGCGACTGCCGAGACTGCAGGCACGATTGCCAATGTCCCGATCCCGCTGCCGCGTCCGGCCACCTCCTTCTAAGGTCAGTTTGAGATGAGCGCTGCTTCCGATCGGATACCGGTCACAATCCTGACCGGCTTTCTTGGTGCCGGCAAATCCACCCTGCTGAACCGTATCCTCAAGGATCCGGCGATGAAGGATGCCGCTGTCATCATCAATGAGTTCGGCGATGTCGGCATCGACCATCTGCTGGTGGAAAGTTCCGGCGATGCGATCATCGAGCTGTCGGACGGCTGCCTTTGCTGCACGGTCCGCGGCGAGCTGGTCGATACGCTGGCAAACCTTATGGATGCGGTCCAGACCGGCCGCGTCAAGCCGGTGAAGCGCGTCGTCATCGAGACCACGGGTCTTGCCGATCCGGCCCCAGTCATGCAGGCGATCATGGGCAACCCGATCATTGCCACCAATTTCGATCTCGACGGGATCGTGACGGTGGTCGATGCGGTCAACGGTTCGCAGACCCTCGACAATCACGAGGAGGCGGTGAAGCAGGCAGCGGTTGCCGACCGGCTGATCCTGTCCAAGCGGAGCCTGGCCTCGCAGGAGACCGTGCGAGCTCTGCAGGCGCGACTTGAAGCTCTCAATCCACGCGCCGCGCTGATGGATGCAGACAGCGCCGAGGCCGGGCTGGCTGGCGTTCTTGTCAACGGCCTCTACGATCCGGCGACCAAGATCGCCGACGTCGGTCGCTGGCTGCACGATGAGGACGAGCACGACGCTCACCATCACCATGATCACCACCACCATGGGCATGACCACCATCATCACGCACACGATCATCAGGACCCGCATGACGTGAACCGTCATGACGCATCGATCCGCTCCTTCTCGATCGTCGAGGACAAGCCGATCGATCCGATGGCGCTTGATATGTTCGTTGATCTCCTGCGCTCGGCGCACGGGGAAAAGCTGCTGCGAATGAAGGCGATCGTCGCGGTATCTGATCGCCCGGATCGTCCGCTGGTGCTTCACGGCGTCCAGAGCATCTTCCACCCGCCTTCCCGCCTGCCTGCCTGGCCGAACCCTGAAGACCGCCGCACGCGCATGGTGCTGATTACCCGGGACCTTCCGGAGGCCTTCGTCAAGGATCTGTTTGACGCGTTCCTCGGCAAGCCACGCATCGATACGCCAGATCGCACGGCGCTGAACGACAATCCACTTGCCGTGCCGGGCATGCGATTCTAGTCGACGCGGCCGTCTTGCAACAAGACGGCGCCAATCACTTCGTGAGCAGGTCTGGCAGAGGTTCGTCGATTTCTTCCGGCATGAAGCCGCCGGTCTGGCGTTTCCAGAGGCGGGCAAACAGGCCATCCTGCTCGATCAACTCTTCTGGCCGGCCTTCTTCCACGATGCGCCCATGATTGAGCACGACGATGCGATCCATGCTTGCGATGGTGGATAGTCGGTGTGCAATGGCAATCACCGTTTTTCCCTCCATTACCAGGCTGAGCCTCTGCTGGATCGCCGCTTCGGATTCGCTGTCGAGGGCGGAGGTCGCCTCGTCGAGCACCAGGATCGGAGCGTTCTTCAAAAGGACGCGGGCGATGGCGACGCGCTGGCGCTGACCACCGGAAAGCTTGATGCCGCGGTCGCCGACAAAGGCCTCATAGCCCTTGCGACCGTCGCTGTCAGCAAGATCGGCTATGAAGGTATCGGCACTCGCCATCCTTGCGACCTTTTCGATCTCATCCCGCGACGCCTCCGGCCGCCCATAGCGGATATTGTCACCGACCGAGCGGTGGAGCAGCGCCACGTCCTGCGCGATGACGCCGATCGCACGGCGAAGGCTCGCTTGCGTAACGGCGCGAATATCCTGCCCGTCAATCAGGATGGCGCCATCTCCGATGTCGTAGAAGCGCAGCAACAGGTTTGCGAGTGTGGTCTTTCCGGCGCCGGAAAGACCGACGAGGCCGACCTTTTCGCCGGGTTGGATGGTCAGCGACAGATCGTCGATGACCGGTTTGACTCCTTTGTAAGCGAAGCGGACGTTCTCGAACCTGATCTCCCCACTGTCGACCGCAAGGTCGGCGGCGCCTTGCCGATCGATGATGGTGGGCGGTGTGGTCATGACCGGCATCGCATCCTTGATCGTGCCGATCGCCTGGAAGATCTGCTGGCCCATCTGCAGGAAAGTGAAGATCTGCGTCGACAGCCGATGGAGAACGTAGACTGCCGCGACGAACTCGCCGACTGTGAGAAATCCGTTGACGAGACCGGAAAATCCGATCGTCATCATGACGATCCACAGCACCGAATTGAGAATGACGACGGTCACCTCCGCGCTGCGGTAAATGCGCTGTTCGTTATGCTGTGTCTGCACGGCCTTCTGGATGATCCGGCGGATGGCGCCGGCCTCGCTGTCCTCGGCCGCGAACTGCTTGATCATCTGCATGTTGGTGTAGAGATCGGTGATGGCCCCGGCCACAAGGCTGCGCTGCTTGGCGGTGCGGCGAGAGCGCTCTGCAAAGGTCGGTACGACCCTGGCGGCAAAGGCGACGTTGAGCGCGATCCAGACGATCACCGGCAGGGCAAGCTGCCAGGAGAGCGCACCAAGGAGCACGACGGATCCCACCATCTGAAAGATGAAGCGCGGGATGGACTGGAAGGCGGCGATGATCTGCTGCTGCACGGCTGAGGCCACCTGCTGCAGGCGCGAGGACACCTGACCGGCGAAAAGGTCATGGAAAAAAGCGAGATCCTGTCGCTCTACCGCCTTATGACCCTGCCATTGGATGGCTGCCGGCATGCCGACGCCGAGTGTGTGCGAATTGAGCGTGTTCAGCACGAACGAAACGATCGGGACCATTGGGAAAATCAGGAAGCCGAGGAAGGCGAGCAGCGGCCAATCGCTGTGCAGGAAGGCGGAGGCCCCCTGATACATCACCCCATCGACGACGACAGAGAGCCCCCAGATGATGGCGAGGTTGATGGCCTCGAACATGATCGAGCAAAGCGCCAGTGCTATCAGCACGCCGCGGAACATCGAGATGAAGTGCAGGAGCACCGTCACCGGGCCTTTCGAGGGGAGAGGCCGGTAGGGAATGTCGAGCGGCCGGATCAGCCTCTCGAACGGACGATAGATGGCATCTGAAATCGACATGGGCCTCTCGGATCAAAAGGCGGGAGGAGCGCGAGGAGACTCAGCTAAATTGGCCATATCGGATCATCTTCCGGCTGCAATCTCAACCGGAAAGTGTAGGAAAATAGCGTAAGGGGCGAGAACTATCCCTTGCGGATAAGGAAGCGGTGGCCGGTATCGGTCTTTTCGGTCTCCACGAGCTCGTGGCCGTCCTCGTTGCAGAAATGCGGGATATCGATACCGGCAAGCGGATCCGTCGTTTCGACCTGGATCAAGGCGCCGCTGACTAGGGAGGACATCCTGCGCCGTGTCTTCAGCACCGGAAGCGGGCATTTGAGCCCGCGCAGATCGTAGAGAATGGCGCTCACGCCATCAGTCCTTGCCCCAGAACTTCCAGAACGGCTTCTTCGAGGCGACTTCCACTGCCTCCGGCTGCTCCACCGGCGCGAATGCCAGCGGGCTCGGCGTGGGCACTGGAACCTGGGTTGGTACGGCTGCTGCCACTGCAGTTGCCTCGGGTGCGGCAGGCTTGGTCGGGGAAGCGCCGGGGGCCGCGTTTGCGGTGACCGCGGAGGCAGTCTTGTTCGCCATCATCTCTTCGAGTTCGGCGACCTTGACCATCTTGCCAGCCTCAAGCGAGGTGCCGGTGGGTGCGTAGGCCAGTTCACGTCCCTTGCGGAGCTTGGCGACCACGGCCTTGCGCTCGGCTTCGCTTGGATCGTACCAGACCATGCCGTCGTACTTCTTCATGGCCTTGGCGTAATCGGCGTCGTAGGTCTTGCCGTAGGAAGCAAGGGCGGCTGTCAGCGGCGCCGGCGTTGACATTGCCGGGCACGCGCCGGCCGGATTGAAGATGCCGTTGCCGACAGCCTGCTGATTGAAGACATACTTCTTTTCGCAGACGTTTACTTCAGGAGGACGCTTCGTGACCTCGAAGTTGTCGTAGCCGACTTTCAGCATGTTCCAGAACTCGATGTTCGAGTTCAGGCGATGCCGCACCATGTTCTCGGCGGTCATGCGGAAGGGGAAGGCCTGAAGCTGTACCGTCGACTGGCCACCTGAAAAAGCATCGCGAGCGAAGGCGTAGATTTCCAGCACCTGCTCGTCGGTCATCGAGTAGCAGCCTGACGAAGAACAGGCGCCATGGATCATCAGGTTCGTGCCATTACGGCCATTCACGGCGTCATAACGGTTCGGAAAGCCGGTATTGATCGCGAGATAATACTTCGAGTTTGGATTGAGGTTGGCGCGCGTCAGGTTGTAGAAGCCTTCCGGCGCCTGCCGGTCGCCCTCTTTGACCTTCGGACCGAGGCGGCCGGACCATGCGCAGATCTTGTAGTCGGCGATCTTGTCGAAGCGATTGTCGGTTTTCGCCTTCCAGATCTCAAGCGCGCCTTCTTCCTTGAAGATGCGGATCATGATCGGCGAATTGCGCTGCATGCCCTTGGCCGACATCTCGGACAGGATCTTCGGCGGCAGCGGCTGCTCTACCTTGTTCCTGACTTTGGAGAGATCGACCTGGGCTGTTTCCAATGCGTCGTTGCAGCCGGCCAGGGCCAGCGCCATCAGGGAAACATATGCAAAGTGACGAATGCGCATTCAAAATAGCCCATCAACAGTATGCAATCCGGCTTTGACCAGCGCGGAGCGAATCATAGGCTGACTATGGTTCACAAACTCTTAGCAGCCTATGAAGCGCGCTCGCGTCCCCCGCAAGTAGGAATGTTACTGATAACATTATTGTGGCCAAGGTTTGGCCTTATTCAAAGCAGGGCCGCGTGCTTGTGCACTACAAATTGCGGCCCATGTTGAGAAACTTCTGCCTTCGGTCGTTGCGAAGCTGCTCGCCGGTGCGGTTGGAGAGTTCTCCGAGAGCATTGGCAATGACGTCGCCGGTTGCGGCAATAACACTGTCCGGGTCACGGTGCGCTCCGCCGAGCGGCTCGCTGATGATGCCGTCGATGATGCCAAGCGCCTTCAGATCGTCGGAAGTGATCTTCATGTTGGTGGCCGCTTCCTTGGCGCGGGCGGAGTCGCGCCAGAGGATCGAGGCTGCACCCTCAGGCGAGATGACGCTGTAGATTGCGTGCTCCAACATGTAAACGCGGTTGCCCGTGGCGATCGCGATTGCGCCGCCCGAGCCGCCTTCGCCGATGACGACGGAAACGATCGGCACCTTCACTGAAAGACACATCTCGGTCGAGCGGGCGATGGCTTCTGCCTGGCCGCGCTCTTCGGCGCCGACGCCCGGATAAGCGCCTGCCGTGTCGACGAGGGTGATGACGGGAAGGCCGAAGCGGTCGGCCATCTCGAGAACGCGGATCGCCTTGCGATAGCCTTCCGGACGGGCGCTGCCGAAATTGTGCTTCAGGCGGCTCTTGGTGTCGTTGCCTTTTTCCTGGCCGAGAACGGCGACGGGCTGGCCGCGGAAGCGGGCCAGGCCTGCCTGAATCGCAGCGTCTTCAGAAAACTTGCGGTCGCCGGCGAGCGGCGTGAATTCCTGAAACAGCGTCTTGGCGTAATCGACGAAATGCGGTCGCTGCGGATGGCGCGCAACCTGCGTCTTCTGCCAGGCGTTGAGCTTCGAATAGATGTCGACCATCGCTTCGCGAACGCGAACTTCGAGCCTGCCGATTTCATCTGATGTGTCGATGCTCTCGTCTTCCGAGGCGAGCTTCTTCAGTTCGATGATCTTGCCTTCGAGGTCGGAGATCGGCTTTTCGAAGTCGAGATAGTTGTGCATGAGGTGCGTTTCCGTTCCTTTTGCCGGGGCTGCCTTTTTCAGCTCGCCCTTTGTTGCCGGTCCTATTCCTGCTTTTTGGCCTGTTTGGCAAGGGGGTGGTGCGTTTGGACCAGTTGTTGAAGCCGTTCCTCCAACACATGCGTATAAATTTGCGTGGTTGAAATGTCCGAGTGGCCGAGCAGTTCCTGTACGACGCGAAGATCCGCGCCATTGGCGAGCAGATGACTTGCGAATGCGTGCCGCATGACGTGCGGCGAAATCATAGATGGGGTGAGACCTGCCCGGATCGCAAGATTTTTCAAGTCACGCGCGAAAACCTGACGCGGCAGATAGCCTTCCCTGGAGGCTGCGGGGAACAGCCAGGGGCTTTCCTGAGATGCTTTGGTGGCGGCCGCGTTCTCAGTGGCAAGCATCCGGCCGTAGAGCTTCATTGCAACAATCGCAGACTGCGACAACGGCACAAGCCGTTCCTTGTTCCCCTTGCCGCGGATCATCAGGAAGCGCCCATCCTGGTCGAGCACTCGGGCAGGCAGCGAAACGAGTTCGCTGACGCGCATGCCGGTTGCATAGAGCAGTTCGAGCAGTGCCAGCATCCGAAGTCGCTGCAATTGTCCGGGTGCCGGATCCTGGGCTTCGGATTCCGCCTGTTCCAGCAGCCGCCCGACCTCGTCTACCCCCATCGTCTTGGGCAGTGCCCGGCCTTTCTTCGGCGCGTCGAGAATGCCGGTCGGATCGTCGGTGCGTAGCCCCTCGGCGTAGAGGAACTTGTAGAACTGGCGCATCGCCGCCAGCCGCCGCGCCTGGGAAGAAGGTTTGAACCCCTGGGCGGCGAGGGAAGAGAGATAGGCCGAGAGATCTGCCGATGCCGCCTCCAGCAGGCGCACGCCCTTGCCGTTCAGGAAGCCGTGCAGGTCGTCAAGGTCGCGTTCGTAGGAGGAAAGCGTGTTGGCCGCCGCACCCCGCTCGGCGCTCATCATTTCCAGAAAGGCTTCGACGTGAACCCAGCCGAGATCCTTCATCGGCTCACTTCTTGGACGGGTTGATGGCGCCGGTGGCGGGAGGGTTGACCCGCTCGGACGGGATACGGATCGTCACGTCTCGCTCCTGCGGTTCGACGAAAACGACCAATGCCCACATCGTTCCGTATATCGCGCCGGCGATGATCGCCAATACGGCAAGAAAACGGAACAGACTCGGCATTCAACAACTCCATGGCTCCGCTTCTTTATGAAGAAGCCTGTTTGCAAGTGCAAGAAGGCGGTTTTGATCTACGTTTCCCTAGTCCGCGACTTGACGCTACACCTGCATTTGTCGATACCGTTCGCAAACAAAGTGTGAATGGACCAATGAGCGACCCAGTTCTGACCGTTGCCGAAAGCTTGAAAGACAGGGCTCGTGCCGCGCTCGGTTCTCGCAATCTGATCCTCGTGGGTTTGATGGGGGCAGGAAAGTCTTCGGTCGGCCGGATCGTTGCCCATCAGCTCGGTATTCCCTTCGTCGACAGTGACGCCGAGATCGAAAAGGTCTCCCGCATGTCCATCAGCGAGCTTTTCGCCGCCTATGGCGAGGAAGAGTTCCGTGCCCTTGAAAGCCGTGTCATGAAGCGCCTTCTAAAGAACGGTCCGCGGGTGGTTTCCACCGGCGGCGGCGCCTTCATCAACGATCGCACGCGCAAGCACATCAAGAGGGGCGGCCTTTCGATCTGGCTGAAGGCGGACCTCGACGTTCTCTGGGAGCGGGTCAGCAAGCGCGACACGCGGCCGCTGCTCAAGACCGAGAACCCCAGGCAGACCCTCGAAAACCTGATGAACGCCCGCTATCCAATCTATGAACTCGCCGACCTCACTGTTCTTTCGCGTGACGTGCGCAAGGAATTGATGGCCGAAGAGGTCCTGAAAGCCGTGGTTGACGGCCGAACCGAAAGTGCAGCTGGATGAATGCGATTGCCACCGCCCCCGAACGCAAGGTTCACGTACCGCTCGGTGAGCGCGCCTACGATATCCTGATCGGACCCGGCCTGATCGCCCGCGCCGGCGCTGAGATCGCAGCGCGCCTGAAGGGCCGCAAGGCGGCCGTCATCACCGACGAGCACGTCGCGCCGCTCTATCTGGAAGCGCTGGTCCAGAGCCTCGAGGCCGCAGGCATCGCGTCCGCAACGCTCGTGCTGCCGGCGGGTGAGAAGACCAAGAGCTTCGAGCATCTGATGACCGCGTGCGACAAGGTGCTCGAGGCGCGGATCGAGCGAAACGACTATGTCATCGCGCTCGGCGGCGGCGTCATTGGCGATCTTTCCGGCTTTGCTGCCGGCATCATCAGGCGGGGCGTGCGTTTCGTACAGGTGCCGACCTCGCTGTTGTCGCAGGTCGACTCCTCGGTCGGAGGCAAGACCGGCATCAACAGCCGCCACGGCAAGAACCTGATCGGCGTGTTCCATCAGCCGGACCTGGTGCTGGCCGACACCGACGTTCTGAATTCGCTGAGCGCGCGCGAATTTCGCGCCGGCTATGCCGAAGTCGCGAAATACGGCCTGATCGACAAGCCTGACTTCTTCGCGTGGCTGGAAGCCAACTGGCAGGCTGTTTTTGCCGGTGGTGCGGCGCGCATCGAAGCGATCGCTACGAGCTGCCAGGCAAAGTCCGACGTCGTCGTTGCCGACGAGCGCGAGACCGGACAGCGCGCACTCCTCAACCTCGGCCACACCTTCGGCCACGCGCTGGAGGCAGCCACTGCCTATGACAGCGCGCGCCTCGTCCATGGAGAAGGCGTCTCGATCGGCATGGTTCTGGCGCACGAGTTCTCGGCGCGCATGAATCTTGCAAGCCCGGATGCCGCCCGCCGTGTCGAAAGCCACCTGAAGGCAGTCGGCCTGCCGACCCGCATGTCAGAAATTCCGGGTGCGCTGCCGCCGGCCGAAGTGCTGATGGATGCGATTGCCCAGGACAAGAAGGTGAAGGGCGGCAAGCTGACCTTCATCCTGACGCGCGGCATAGGCCAGTCCTTTGTCGCCGACGATGTTCCCGCTTCGGAAGTGTTGAGCTTCCTCAAGGAGAAACACCCGCAATGACCTTCGACGGCACGCTGGCATTTCTTTCCGTGTACTGGCCGGAAATCGTCTCCATCGTGGCCCTCGTTCTCATGTCTGCGTTCTTCTCCGGTTCGGAGACGGCGCTGACGGCGGTTTCCCGCAGCCGCATTCACACGCTCGAAGCCAATGGCGAGGAACGCGCAGGCATCGTGCGCCAGCTCATCGAGCGTCGCGATAGGCTGATCGGTGCGCTGCTGATCGGCAACAATCTTGCCAACATCCTGTCCTCGTCGCTGGCAACCAGCCTGTTCCTCGGCCTGTTCGGCAACTCCGGCGTGGCGCTTGCGACGCTCGCCATGACTGTGATCCTCGTCATCTTCGCCGAAGTGCTGCCGAAGAGCTGGGCGATTTCGATGCCGGAGCGTTTCGCGCTGAATACCGCCGGGGCAGTCAAGTTGTTCGTTGCCGTGGTCGGCCCGGTGGCGTCCTTTGTCAGCGCGATCGTACGCTGGATCCTGTCACTGTTCGGGATCAACCTTTCTCGTGATACTTCGATGTTTTCGGCGCACGAGGAGCTGCGCGGCGCCGTCGATCTGCTGCATCGTGAGGGATCGGTGGTGAAAGCCGATCGCGACCGCCTGGGCGGTGTCCTCGATCTCGGTCAGCTCGAACTCTCCGACATCATGGTCCATCGAATGGCCATGAGGGCGATCAACGCGGACGATCCGCCCGAGGTGGTCGTGCGGACGATCCTCGAAAGCCCGTTCACCCGCATGCCGCTGTGGCGCGGCTCGACGGACAATATCATCGGGGTCGTGCACTCCAAGGATCTGCTGCGTGCTCTTGCCGAGCGCGATGCCGAGCCTGAGCATCTCGATATCGTCAAGATCGCCCAGAAGCCGTGGTTCGTGCCAGACAGCACCAGTCTTGAAGCGCAGCTGAACGCCTTCCTGCGCCGCAAGCAGCATTTCGCCGTCGTCGTCGACGAATACGGCGAAGTGCAGGGCATCGTCACGCTGGAGGACATCCTCGAGGAGATCGTCGGCGATATTTCCGACGAGCATGACATCGACATCCAGGGCGTACGCCAGGAGGCGGACGGTTCGATCGTGGTCGACGGAAACGTGCCGATCCGCGACCTCAACCGCGCGCTCGACTGGAATCTGCCGGACGAGGAGGCGACGACCATCGCGGGCCTCGTCATCCACGAGTCGATGACGATCCCGGAAGAGCGTCAGGCCTTCACCTTCTATGAAAAGCGCTTCATCGTCATGAAGCGCGAAAAGAACCGCATTACCAAACTTCGGATCCGACCGGCTGAGGAAAACGAGGCGGGTCCGGCCTGAGGCGAGCATCCTACCCATGGTCACGGTGGAGAGGAGTCTGCCGCGACATCACCATTATGGATTTGATATGTTTGATATTTTCTGGCGCGCTGTTGCTATCGGGGTCGGGGCGACCGTCCTCATGGACATCTGGGCAATCGTCTATGCAAAGGCTACCGGCACGCCGCTGCCGAACTGGGCACCGGTCGGTCGCTGGTTTTGGCACCTGAAGGACGGCAAGGTCTTCCACGACGATATCGGCACGGCCGCGCCCTACGAGCATGAACTCGCCCTCGGCTGGATCGGCCATTATGCGGTCGGCATTCTCTACGGCATTCTGC
This sequence comes from Rhizobium cauense, assembly GCF_019511525.1. GTDB lineage: Bacteria > Pseudomonadota > Alphaproteobacteria > Rhizobiales > Rhizobiaceae > Rhizobium > Rhizobium cauense. The sequence goes on from NZ_JAEUAT010000005.1 coordinate 396,437, forward strand.
TGGTGCTTCTGACCGGTCCGGGCTGGCTGGCGGAGCCGACGTTCCTGCCGGCGTGGATCTGGGCGATTGTTACTGTCGGTGCCGGCTGGTTTCTGCTGCAGCCTGGCCTTGGCATCGGCTGGGCAGCATCAAAGACGCCGAACCCGAACACGGTTCGCTTCCTCAATCTGGTGGCGCACACTGTGTTCGGCTTCGGGCTCTTCGCGACGGCGCTTCTGATCCGCTAAAAACGATGTGGCCGGCCGCATTGGAAAGCGCGGCCCGCCTACCCATATAGAGGCGGCGCCCGCTACCAGCGCACCGGTTCGCCTGGCGCTGCCGGTTCGACGGCGAGCGCGTGCAATCCTGCATCCAGCTCTGGCTTCAAAAGCTCCGTGATCGCTCGATGCCGCGCCAGTCGCGGCATGCCGGCAAACTTGGCGGACACGATACGCACCCGCATGTGGGTCTCGCCGGTCCCCGTTATGTCAGGCTGATGGCCCGCATGAAGATGGCTTTCATTGATGACGCTGAGGCGCTCAGGCGCGAACGCGGCGGTCAGCTTTTCTTCGATGCGGGTCTGCAGGGTCATGGTCTCGTTGCTTTGCGAAAAGGTTCCCACCAAGCCAGCAACATTTCGGTTTGTCAATTCTTGTTGTCGCCTCTTGGGAGGCCTAAAATTAGAGCCGTCATGAGACTCGATTCCAAATACTTCGACCGCATCCGCACCCGCCGCAAACGCGAGCAGGAAACCGAACAGGCTCCCCCTTCCTGTCAGTGGGACGGCTGCGACAAGAAAGGCGCGCATCGCGCTCCCGTCGGGCGCAATGCCGAGGGGCAGTTCTTTCTGTTCTGCTTCGAGCACGTCAAGGAATACAACAAGGGCTACAACTATTTTTCCGGCCTCTCCGACGGCGAGATCGCGCGCTATCAGAAGGAAGCGATAACGGGCCATCGCCCGACCTGGACGGTCGGCGTCAACAAGTCGGCCAAGGACAGCCCGCTGCATTCGGATATGCGCTCGGGTTCCTACCGCGTCCGTGATCCCTTCGGCTTCGTCAACGGCACCAAAAGCAACGGTCCGCGCTTTCCGGAGCAGCGCAAGCTGAAGACCCTGGAAGCGAAGGCTTTCGACACGATGGGCCTTGAAGCCAGCGCCACCTCCTCGGAGATCAAGAGCCGCTACAAGGAACTCGTCAAGAAGCACCATCCGGATGCCAATGGCGGCGACCGTGGTTCGGAGGAAAGGTTCCGCGCCGTCATCCAGGCCTATCAATTATTGAAGCAGAACGGTTTTTGTTAATTCCTGTCCTTGCTCTTGGTCTTCAATCAGGTATGGTCCCAAATCGGCTGAGGCCGCAGGCAACCGCGGCATAAGTTTCTGCGTTTGTCCCACAGGCGCCTCGGCCACTTCCGGGCGCGGCGTTTCTTGTCCGGGACTTTGTTCAAGAATGCTCGCTAGCGGTAGATTATCGCCCCCGAGGTTTCGTTTCAGTCCCGGAGAAGCATCGCCGACGTTCCGACATGAACGAGCGCGGGGTCGACTGCGGCGTCATGGTTGCGAAATGGGCTGAGACAGTATGGCCGGGTGTCCGCCACCCGCCTTGGAGACATGATGAGCAAGATTGACCTTGATATTTCGGAGATCCCGGACACCACCGTTTCGGTCAGGGAGGTCTTTGGGATCGATTCCGACATCCGCGTGCCGGCTTACAGCCAGGGCAGCGCCTATGTTCCGGACCTCGATCCCGATTATCTCTTCGACCGCGAAACCACGCTCGCCATTCTTGCCGGCTTTGCTCACAACCGGCGCGTGATGATCTCCGGCTATCACGGCACCGGTAAGTCCTCGCACATCGAACAGGTCGCCGCGCGCCTCAACTGGCCCTGCGTGCGTATCAACCTCGACAGCCACGTCAGCCGTATCGACCTCGTCGGCAAGGACGCCATCGTCGTCAAGGACGGTCTGCAGGTTACCGAATTCAAGGATGGCATCCTGCCGTGGGCCTACCAGCACAATGTCGCGCTCGTCTTCGACGAGTACGATGCCGGTCGCCCTGACGTCATGTTTGTCATCCAGCGCGTTCTGGAATCCTCCGGCCGCCTGACCCTGCTCGACCAGAGCCGTGTCATCCGCCCGCACCCCGCCTTCCGCCTGTTCGCGACCGCAAACACCATCGGTCTCGGCGATACGACCGGCCTCTACCATGGCACGCAGCAGATCAACCAGGCGCAGATGGACCGTTGGTCGATCGTGACCACGCTGAACTATCTGCCGCACGACCATGAAGTGAACATCGTCGCCGCCAAGGTGAAGACTTTCGGCAAGGACAAGGACGGCCGCGATACCGTCTCCAAGATGGTCCGCGTTGCCGACCTGACGCGTGCTTCGTTCATGAACGGCGACCTGTCGACCGTCATGAGCCCGCGTACTGTCATCACCTGGGCCGAAAATGCCGAAATCTTCGGCGACATCGCTTTCGCCTTCCGCGTGACATTCCTCAACAAGTGCGACGAGCTGGAACGTCCGCTGGTGGCCGAGCACTATCAGCGCGCTTTCGGCGTCGAGCTGAAGGAAAGCGCCGCCAACATCGTTCTGGAGGCTTAAGGCCGACCGATCATGGCTGCTCGCGGTGACAATTCGAAAGCAAAGCCCGGCTCGCCTGTCGACGTCGAACCGTTGCGCCGGGCAATAACCGGCAGCGTACGCGCGATTGCCGGCGACGGCGACGTCGAGGTGACCTTCGCCAATGAACGCCCGGGAATGACAGCCGAGCGGATCCGCCTGCCGGAGCTCTCCAAGCGTCCGACGCTGCATGAACTCTCCGTGACGCGCGGGCTCGGCGACTCGATGGCGCTCAGGCTTGCCTGCCACGACGACAAGGTGCACGCGACCATGGCGCCGCAGGGCTCCGACGCGCGCGCGATCTTCGACGCCGTCGAGCAGGCGCGCGTGGAATCGATCGGCGCCCTGCGCATGGAAGGCGTTGCCTCAAACCTTCGGTCGATGACCGAGGAGAAGTATTCGAAGGCGAATTTCTCCGGCATCGAACGGCAGGAAGATGCGCCAATCGGCGAAGCCATGGCCATGTTGGTGCGCGAGAAGCTGACCGGCGAGAAGCCTCCGGCCTCAGCCGGCAAGGTGCTCGACCTCTGGCGCTCGTTCATCGAGGAAAAGGCCGGCACCGAACTCGAAAACCTTTCGGGCGTCATCAACGACCAGCCGGCTTTCTCTAAGGCGATCCGCAACATGCTTTCGGCCATGGAGATGGCGGAAGAGTATGGAGACGACGACAGTGAGCCGGATTCCGACGACGATTCGGAGCAGGAAGACCAGCCGAACGGCGACGAGCAGGACCAGGACGAAGTCGATGAGGACGCCGGTTCGGATGCCGCACCCGTAGAGGACAGCGAAGTCGTCGACGAGCAGATGGAGGACGGCGAGACCGAAGGCGCCGAAATCTCCGACGACGACATGCAGGAAGAAGGCGAGGAAGATTCCGAGACGCCGGGGGAAACCCGACGCCCGAACACGCCTTTCGACGACTTCAACGAGAAGGTCGACTACCACGTCTTCACCGAGGAATTCGACGAGACGATCACCGCCGAAGAACTCTGCGACGCCGCCGAGCTGGAGCGCCTGCGCGCCTTCCTCGACAAGCAGCTCGCGCACCTGCAGGGCGCCGTCGGCCGCTTGGCCAACCGCCTGCAACGCCGCCTGATGGCGCAGCAGAACCGTTCCTGGGATTTCGATCTCGAGGAGGGCTATCTCGACCCGGCACGCCTGACGCGGATGATCATCGATCCGATGCAGGCGCTCTCCTTCAAGATGGAGCGCGACACGCAGTTCCGCGATACGGTCGTGACGCTTCTGATCGACAACTCCGGCTCGATGCGCGGCCGCCCGATCACGGTCGCGGCCACCTGCGCCGATATCCTGGCCCGCACGCTTGAGCGTTGCGGCGTCAAGGTCGAGATCCTCGGCTTCACGACGAAGGCCTGGAAAGGCGGACAGGCGCGCGAAAAGTGGCTCGGCAGCGGCAAGCCGCAGACGCCGGGCCGCCTCAACGATCTGCGTCATATCATCTACAAGTCGGCCGACGCGCCCTGGCGTCGCGCACGGCCGAATCTCGGCCTGATGATGCGCGAAGGATTGCTTAAGGAAAACATCGACGGCGAAGCGCTGATGTGGGCGCATAACCGCCTGATCGGCCGTCGTGAGCAGCGCAAGATCCTGATGATGATCTCCGACGGTGCGCCGGTGGACGACTCGACGCTGTCGGTCAATCCGGGCAACTACCTGGAGCGGCATCTGCGTGCCGTCATCGACCGGATCGAGACGCGCTCGCCGGTAGAGCTTCTGGCAATCGGCATCGGCCATGATGTGACGCGCTACTACAGGCGCGCCGTAACGATCGTCGATGCTGACGAGCTGGCCGGTGCGATGACCGAGCAGCTTGCGTCGCTCTTCGAAGACAAGACCGCCCAGCCGCGGGGCGGTCGCCTCCGCCGCGCCGGCTAACGCGAAAGGGCGCTTTCTGGATGCTCCGGAAGTCCTTCGCCAGCCTGATATCAATTGCTTTCGGGCTGGCGGCTCTCGTTCCACCGGCACTTGCCGATGGCGACGTTGAGGTCCGCAGTCGCGTCATCACCGATTTCAAGATCGGCTCCGATGAGACGAAGTTCGGCACCCTCGAATTTCTCGGCGGGCTGGAAATGGTGTCACCACAGAGACTGTTCGGCTCGTTGTCGTCGATCCGGTTTCGATCGGACAGGACGCATTTCGTTGGCGTGCTCGATACCGGTCACTGGATGACGGGTCGCATCGAGCGTGATCCGCAGGGGCGCCTCTCCGGCGTTGCTGATGTGGCGATCACCCCAATGAAAAACCGGGTAGGGCGCAGCTTCGAAGGCAAGGGACATATGGATGCCGAAGGCCTGGCGCTGCACGGCGATCAGATTTTTGTGTCCTTTGAACAGCAGCACCGCGTCGACGTTTATCCTGATCAGGGCTTCGAAGCATCGCGTGCGATCGATACGATCCCTCTTCCCTTTCCGAGGAAATCGCTGCGGGCCAATCGCGGTTTCGAGACGATCGCCGTTGCGCCCGTCGACAGCGCCTTGAAGGGTGGCACACTGATCGTCGCGGAGCGCAGCCTGGATGCCGACGGGAATGCCTATGCGGCGATCCTCGATGGACCGCTGGAGGGGCGCCTGTCGCTTGCTCACTACGGCGATTTCGATGCGACGGACGGAGCGTTCCTGCCTGACGGTGACCTGCTGCTTCTGGAGCGCCGCTTCAACATGGCGGAAGGCATCGGAATGCGAATCCGCCGCATCAAGGCCGCTGACATTCGCCCCGGCGCGGTGATGGACGGCGAGGTCCTGCTCCAGGGCGACTTCAGCTATCAGATTGACAACATGGAAGGTCTGGATGTTTTCGCCGCAGAAGATGGCACGACGCATGTGGTGATCGTCTCCGACGACAACCATTCCATCCTGCAGCGGAATCTGATGCTGGAGTTCCGGCTGGTGGAGCCGCGAGCCGGCGACACGGCCCGCTTGCAGAACTGAACCTTGCATCAGCCGCCGATCACTCAAGCAGCCTAGCCGCAAGATAGCCAGTCGCGCACAGAGCTTCCGTGTGCTCGAACGCAAAACGGCGGAGCATCGCCCCGCCGTCCGTCCGAGATACCGGCTTCGGGCTTTTAGTTAGCGCGTGCGGCCTGCATCGGGCGCAGCACATTCATCAGTGCGCCGTAGGGCAGCAGCATCACCAGGCCGACGATCATCTTCACCGAGAAATCGCCGATCGCCCAGGAGATCCAACGCGGAGCCTCGGTCGTGAGGACGCCGAGAACAGGCGCGGACTCGAGCGCGAAGGGATCGTTCGGGCCAAAGAAGACGAAGAAGGCCGCAAAGGCGAAGGAGAAGAAGATCACCGTGTCCAGCATCGAGCCAACAAGCGAGCCGACCAGCGGCGCGCGCCACCAGGCCTGACGACGCAGGCGGTTGAAGACCGAGATATCGAGCAATTGGCCGGCGAGATAGGCCGAGCCGGAGGCGATCGCGATACGCGGAAGCGACGTATAGAAGGACAGCGCCACGCCAACGACGAAGCCGGCGAAAACCACCTTGCGGGCAGCCTGAGGTCCGAACTGGCGGTTGGTCAGGTCGGTGATGAGGAAGGCGACGGGATAGGTGAAAGCACCCCAGGTCAGGATGTCGGCCAGGTTGATGCCGGCCAATTCGGCATTCAGCGGGAACTGCACGAGGAAGTTCGAGGCGACGACAACGAGCGTCATCAGTGCGACATAGATAAGCGTAGAGCGTGTCGTCAGCATTTTTTTATCCTGGGGTATGCCACCAGTTAGAGGAACAGACCGACAAAGCAAAAGGCCTGTCCGGAGATCATCCGTGCAAGCCTTTTGAAGCCGTATGTAGAAGAAGCGGTCGAAGCTTACGCAGCAGCGGCTTCGGCAGTCTTCTTGACGATCTGGCGGCGCAGCAGACGAGCGCGCATCGACAGTTCGTTTTCGCTTGCCTTGATCAGGAAGGCATCGAGACCGCCACGATGCTCGACGGAACGAAGAGCAGCAGCCGAAACGCGAAGACGGTAACGCTGGCCGAGCGCGTCGGAGATCAGCGTAACCTGGCACAGGTTCGGGAGGAACCGGCGCTTGGTCTTGTTGTTGGCATGGCTGACATTGTTGCCAACGAGGACTGCCTTGCCGGTCAATTCGCACATGCGGGACATGGAACACCTATTCTTGTTTTTCTCGGCCATCAGTTGCGTGCCCACAGAAAATCGGGCTAGCAATCCATCAGGCCATGATTGGAAAGTTGCGGTTCTATAGTCAGACAGGCCGTGCGCGTCAAGCCAAACCTTGGCGTTTCCCGCAATTCTGTCAAAAAGCTCGTGTTTGCTTCGTCGTGATACAGGCGTATAGACCGTGAGGAACGGCTTTACCAGCCGCCTGAACAGGGTTCATTTCATGGCTCATCTGGGCAAACGTTTTCTAATTTCCACGCTCGCTGCGCTGATGGCCATTCCGGCCGGCGCAAGTGAGATCGTGCATCGGACGGAATACAAGGTTTCTCTTGGCATCCTGACGATCGCGCGCGCCGCCTTCCTGACGAAGATCGAGGACAACAAGAGCTACAGGGTCTCCGGCGATATCAGCTCGGCCGGCCTTGCCGATCTCGTCACCAACATCTCGGCCAAGACTAGCGTCGACGGCGTGCTGCGCGGCGACCGGCTACAGGCGTCCCGCTACTATCTGTACTACAAGAGCGGCAAGCGCGCCCGTACATACGAGGTGCGCTACAACAACGGCAATATCGTTTCGACGACCGTCAAGCCGCCTCGCAAACCACCGAACAACTGGGTCAATGTGCCGGCAAGCGACTTGCGCTCCGTCCTCGATCCGATCTCTGGTCTCATTTTCCCCGCGGACGCCAATGTCTGCGCCCAGAAACTGCCGATCTATGACGGCGAAATGCGGATGGACCTCGTTCTCTCGCCCAAAGGCCAGCAGAACTTTTCGACAACCGGCTTCAACGGCAAGGTGACCGTGTGCAATGTGCGCTTCGTTCCTCGCTCCGGTTACAAGAAGGGTCGTAGCGACATCGACTATCTGAGCAGGAGCAGCCGCATGGAAATCTGGTTTGCCAAGTCGGATGCGGCGAATGTATATGCTCCGGTCTACGTTCGTATTCCGACGCAATACGGACCGGTGACGATTACCGCGGTGAAATACGGCGCAAGCTGACGGAGCGTGGTCTCCGCAAAGGGGGACAGGTGAAGCTTCGGGCAACGCTAATCGGCTTTACGGCCATCCTCATGTGGTCGTTCCTGGCGCTGTTCACGGCTGCATCGGGCACGATGCCGCCGTTCCAGTTGTCTGCCATCTGCTTTGCCATCGGAAGCATTCCCGGCATCGTCGTGCTGATCCTCAATCCGTCGCGGCTGCGGCTGCTCAAGCAGCCGGCCAAGGTTTGGATCGTCGGGATTGCCGGCTTGTTCGGATACCATTTCCTCTATTTCACGGCGCTCAGAAACGCTCCGGCGGTCGAGGCGGGGCTGATTGCCTATCTCTGGCCGCTGCTGATCGTCGTCGGGTCGGCGCTGCTGCCAGGCGAGCGCCTGCGCTGGTATCACATCGTCGGCGCTTTGGCCGGTCTCTGCGGCACTTTCCTGATTGTCGGCCGCAACGGCATCAATTTCGACGGTGCCTATGCCGTCGGATACGGTGCCGCCTTCCTTTGCGCCTTCACCTGGTCCGGCTACTCGCTCCTGACGCGTCGTTTCGATGCGGTCTCGACCGACGTCGTCACCGGCTTCTGCATGGCGACGTCGATCCTGTCTCTCATCTGCCACCTCGGGCTTGAAACGACGGTCTGGCCGGAAACCGTGTCGCAGTGGATTGCAGTGGCCGGCCTCGGGCTCTTCCCCGTTGGCGCTGCCTTCTATGCCTGGGATTACGGCGTCAAGAACGGCGACATCCAGATTCTGGGCGCCGCAAGCTATGCCGCGCCGCTTCTGTCGACGTTGAACCTGACGCTCTTCGGTTTTGCCGAGCCGAGTTGGCGCATTGCGCTCGCCTGCGTGCTGGTCACCGGCGGTGCCGTGCTTGCTGCAAACGAGATGTTTCGCCGGAAGGCCGCGACGGCAGAAGAGCGTGTCGCCGCGGAATAGCTTTCAACCGACCGGCTTCCAGTCCGGCGGCGCCATCTCGAAGGACGCGAAGTGGAAGCCCGGTGCAACCGTGCATCCGACCAAGGTGTACTCACCCGTCGTTGCGGCAGACTGCCACCAGTTGGCAGGGACGATCGCCTGCGGACGTTCACCCTTGAGGATATCGCTCCCGAGCGTCAGCGTCTCGCTGCTGCTTCCATCCTGCGAGCGGTGAAGCGTAAGCGGCGCACCGGCGTAGTGGTGCCAGACCTCGGCCGCGTCATGGACACGATGCCAGTGGGAACGCTGTCCGGCCTTGAGCAGATAGTAGATCGCCGTCGAATGGCCGCGGGATCCGCCCTCGATGTCGCGGAACGTCTGCACGTACCAGCCGCCTTCGGGATGCGGCTGCATTCCAAGTTCGCGAATAATATCGTCCGGTGACATCAGAAAACGTCCTTGCGCCGGCGGATTTCCGCGAAGACTTCCTCGTTGGTCTTGGTTTCCATCAAGAGGTTACGGCGAATGGCGGGATCTGCTGCGCGAAGGAAGGGATTGGTTTCCTTCTCCAGTGCCAGCGTCGTCGGAATGGTGAACCTGTTCTCGGCCCGGAGAGCTTCGATTTCGGCCGCGCGGCTTACCAGTCGCTGATTGTCCGGATCGATGGTGAGCGCAAAGCGTGCATTGGAGAGCGTATATTCATGGCCGAAATAGATCGCCGTTTCATCAGGTAGCACGGCAAGCTTTTGCAGCGAGTGCCACATATCGGCAGCCGGGCGCTCGAAAAGACGCCCGCAGCCAAGGGCAAACAGCGTGTCGGCGGCGAAGAGCAGCTTGTCGTCGACGAAGTGGTAACAGATATGTCCGGCCGTATGACCGGGGGTCTCGATGACCTTTACGTTATGATCGCCAAACAGAAACGTGTCGCCGTCGGCCATCGTCTTGTCGAGGCCGGGGATCGCCACCGCCTCGTTGATCGGACCGATGATCTCGCAGCCATATTGCTCCTTCAGCGCGAGATTGCCTTCGACGTGATCCGTGTGATGGTGGGTCGTGAAAATATGGGTGATCGTCCAGCCGCGACGGGTTGCTGCCTTTTCGACCGCGCCTGCATCGGGCGCGTCAATCGAGGCCGTCAAACCGGTTTCGGGGTCGTGGACAAGCACACCGAAATTGTCGGTACGGCAGAGAAAAACGTCTAAATCCAAAGGTTTCATAGTCTCAGGGAGCCTCTTTATCGCGGGTATATCGGGAATGTAGAGGGTCGCGCCTTGAAGTCCAACCGCCCACTGATAACATTTACCTCGATGCACGCTGATATCGTCGACCTACGCCAGTTCTATCATTCCGACCTCGGACGCATTGCCGAGCAGTCGATCGCCATGGCGCTTTCTTCGCTCTGGGTGAGGCTGCCGCAGGAGCGTCTTGTTGGTCTCGGCTATGTGGTGCCCTTCCTCGACCGCTTCCAGCCCGACACGGAGAGGACCTTTGCCTTCATGCCGGCGGGGCAGGGGGCGGTGAACTGGCCGGTGGGGGCGCTATCCTCGACGGCTCTGGTTTTCGATGAGGAGTTGCCGCTGCCGGATTCCTCGATCGACCGGGTGCTGATGGTCCATTCCCTTGAGTTTGCGGAGAGCCCGCGGGAGACCCTGAAGGAGTTGTGGCGGGTTCTGGCGCCGGGCGGGCGCCTGGTGATCGTCGTTCCGAACCGCCGCGGCGTCTGGGCGCGCATGGAACATACGCCGTTCGGCTCCGGGCGGCCCTATTCGCGGGGACAGCTGACAAATCTCCTGCGCGAAACCAATTTCACGCCGGGGGCAACGGCGGAGGCGCTGTTCTTTCCGCCCTCGAAGCTGCGTACGATGATGCGCCTGCGGGGCGTCTTCGATCGTGTCGGGCGGACTTTGTGGCCGGCTTTCTCGGGCGTCATCGTCGTCGAGGCGCAGAAGCGGCTCTATCAGGGGCTGCCGGTCGCCGCCCGCGCGTCGCGACGCGTCTTCGTGCCAGTCCTCGCGCCCCATGGCGTTCCGACGACGCGCAGCCGCTAGTCCTTCCGCACTCGACAAGGCCGCCGTTCCGTTCTATTGCCACAAGGCAGTTTTCAGCCGAGTTTTCCGGTATTTTCCAAGGTCGATCCGATGAGCGAAGAGATGAGCAAGCCCGTTCCGCGTCCAGGCATTCTGGATATCGCAGCCTATGTGCCGGGCAAGCACCATGCGCCGGGTGTGGCCAAGGTTCACAAGCTCTCATCCAATGAAACGCCGCTCGGCGCGAGCCCGAAGGCAATTGCAGCCTTCCGCGCCGCTGCCGAAAAGCTGGAACGGTATCCTGACGGGCAGGCTCTCGAGTTGCGTGAATCGATCGCGGCGGTTCACGGTCTCAATCCCGCTAATATCATGTGTGGCAATGGTTCGGACGAGCTGCTCGCCCTGCTTTGCCACGTCTACCTCGGCACTGGCGACGAGGCTGTTATTACGGAGCATGGCTTCCTGGTCTACAAGATCCAGATCATGGGCGCTGGCGCCACGCCCGTTACCGTGCGGGAAAAGGATGCGACGGTCGATGTCGATGCAATCCTCGCCGCGGTCACACCGAAGACGAAGATGATCTTTATTGCCAACCCAGGAAACCCTACGGGTACCTATGTTCCGGTGAGCGAGATTCGTCGCCTGCACGCTGCCCTGCCGAAGAACGTCGTCCTCGTCCTCGATGCCGCCTATGCGGAGTATGTCCGCCGCAACGACTACGAGGCCGGGATTGAGATCGTTTCGTCCAATCCGAATGTCGTCATGACCCGGACCTTCTCCAAGATCTACGGTCTTGCCGCGTTGCGTATCGGCTGGATGTATGCGCCCGCCGACATCATTGAGGCTCTCGACCGCATTCGTGGTCCGTTCAATATGAACGCGCCGGCCATCTCCGCTGGCGCCGCGGCCATTCGTGACCAGTCGTTCACGCAGGAAGCCGTGGCCTTCAATCAGATGTGGATCGAAAAGATGACGGTCGCACTTGAGGCGCTCGGTCTTAAGGTCACCCCGTCGGTTGCAAACTTCATTCTTGTTCACTTCCCCGATGTCGACGGCAAGCGAGCACCCGAAGCCGATGAGTTCCTGACCAGCCGCGGCTATATCCTGCGTGCGGTAAAGGGCTACGGATTCGCGAACGCACTGCGCATGAGCATCGGCACCGAAGAGGCGAACCGCGGTGTCATCGAAGTCCTTGGAGAGTTTATGGGACGCAAGTCATGACCGTGCAGTTCGATCGCATCGCGCTGATCGGGATTGGCCTGATCGGCTCCTCCATCGCGCATGACATCAAGCGTCTTGGTCTCGCCAAGGAAGTCGTCATTGCCACCCGCAGCGCCGACACGCTGAAGCGGGCCGAGGAACTGCAACTTGGCGACCGCTATACGACGTCATCGGCTCAGGCGGTGAAGGATGCGGACCTGGTCATCGTCTCGGTGCCTGTTGGCGCCTCGGAAAGCGTGGCGAATGAAATCGCAGGCAGCCTGAAGTCCGGCGCGATCGTGACCGACGTCGGTTCCACAAAGGCTTCGGTTATCGCGCAGATGCAGCCGCATATGCCGCCGCATGTCCATTTCATTCCCGGACACCCGCTGGCCGGTACGGAAAAATCCGGCCCGGATGCCGGTTTTCCGGGTCTCTTCGAGGGCCGCTGGTGCATCTTCACGCCGATCGCCGGGACCGACGAGACGGCATTGAAAACGCTGCGGCTGTTCTGGGAAGCATTGGGCTCCAAGGTCGACGAGATGGATCCGTCGCATCACGACAAGGTGCTCGCCATCGTCTCGCACCTGCCGCATCTGATCGCCTACAACATTGTCGGCACCGCCGACGATCTGGAAACGGTGACGGAATCGGAGGTCATCAAGTACTCTGCTTCCGGTTTCCGCGACTTCACGCGTCTGGCCGCCTCCGATCCGACGATGTGGCGTGATGTCTGCCTGCACAACAAGGACGCGATCCTCGAAATGCTGGCGCGCTTCTCCGAGGATCTCGCCTATCTGCAGCGAGCCATTCGCTGGGGCGAGGGCGACAAGATCTTCGACCTTTTCACCCGGACCCGTTCGATCCGCCGCTCTATCATCCAGGCGGGCCAGGATGTCGATGCGCCCGATTTCGGTCGCCCGCATCCGCTCGAGAAGAATGCCTGATCTCAGATCGGCGGGATCGATCCCAACGGAATGAAGCCGCCGACCGTGGCATTGCCCCGCGCAACCACGAGATCCACGGAAACCTTGTCGCCGCCGCCTGCGAGCGCCTTCAGAAGCTTGGCGGCGGTATCGACGGTCTTGGCGATCTCGGGGAAGGTCTGCTTGATGCTGTCGCGCCAGGGGCCGAGTTGCTCGATCTCCAGCTTGAACTTGCCTGAGAGATAACCCTCCTCGTCGAAGGAGAAGGGGCCGCTCAGCGTCATGACCCTGCCGTCACCGATATCGGTCACGACCTTGCGCAGTTCGCCGCTGGCCCCGTACAGCCCTTTCTGGTCGCTGCCGTCGATCATGCCGGCCTTGCCGGCGAGCGTTACGTCGGCGCTGGCCGAAAGTTTCGGGAAGGCTGGCCAGTCCTTGATGGCTGTATTGGAATCAGTAACCGATATCGCGCCATCGAGGTCGCCGCCATTCTGGCGAAGGTGGATTTCGGTGTGGGCGGCGTCGAAGTTGATCGTTTGTCCTGTCTGGGAGGAGACAGCCGTGCCCTTGAGGCCCTCGATAATCGTCGACGAGCGGTCAACTCCCTTCAACTTGGTGATCAGGCTGGATTGCAGGCTCGCCCATTCGGCATTGAGGGAAAGGCCATTGGCGCTGCGAATCTCAGCGGGCGAATCGAGTTCCCACACGATATGGCCGGGGGCGTAGACCTGCGCCGCGGAGCGCAGCTGGCCGAAGGTCGCCGAAACGCCGTTGACGTTGTCGTCGACATCGACCTTCGCGCAGAAAAGGCCGATACGGAAGGGATAGCCGCGGAAGTCGATATCGGTGCATTCGCCGCTGACGCCGGCCGTGTTGCCGGGCGCGATTGCCTTCAACACGCTCGTCTTCAGCGTCGATGCTGCATAGAACCAGGCGCCCGTATAAAGCGCGATCAACAGAACGATAGCGCTGCCGAGCAACCAGAATTTTCTGCCGCCGCGGGATTGGCTTGACGCTGCCATGATGTTCTCCAATGGTGACTCGCGAGTTGGGATGTCGGTCTGGCGTGGGATATGGACGAATTTTGGGTATTTGGCTACGGATCACTGATGTGGAATCCGGGCTTCGAGTTTTTGGAGCGTTCTCAGGCTCTTGTCTATGGCTATAGGCGTTCGCTATGCGTGCATTCCTGGGTGCATCGCGGCACCGAGCAAAATCCCGGCCTTGTGCTCGGCCTTGATCGCGGCGGTTCCTGCCGGGGCATGGCCTTTCGGATCGCGCCGGGTCAATGGGACGAAACGATCGAATACCTCAGAGCGCGTGAGCTGGTGACCAACGTCTATCTCGAGCGCTGCCTGCCGCTCCAGCTTGCGGACGGCCGGAGCAGCAAAGCGGTCGCCTACGTCGTCGACCGCAACCACAGGCAATATGCCGGGGCGCTCGACGCCCTCGCGGCTGCACAGGTCGTTCATGGCGCTGAGGGCAAGTCAGGACCGAACGATGCCTATGTCTTCAACACGCTGGCGCATCTGCAGGACATGGGTATTCGCGATCACTGGCTGGAGCAGGTGGTCGGTGAAGTCGAACGGTTGAAGACAGCGGCCTGAATTCAGGCAGTCAGACTGCTGACAGGGTCTTGCGGCCTATCGGGGGCGGATGCCGGGGTCCAGCGCGCGCAAGTCCTTGCGCGCAAAAGACCTCTTTGCACCGCAGACGCGGCGGCGATGGATGCCGGCTCAAGGCCGGCATGACGGAGAAACCGATCATTCCGCAAGAAAGAACGCTTCGTCAGTAGGCTGAGCTCAGGCTGTCGCCGTCTCGCTTTTTCGCAATTCTGCAAGCCGCTTTTCGGCGGTCGGGGGAAGAGGCAGGTTCGGATTGCGCGTGACGGTATCGACCAACAACTCGTCACTCGCCTTCTCCGTTACCTCGATCAGATGCGCAAAGAAGGCATCCGGATCCATGCCGGGCTGGATTGCTGGCAGGATGCGGACCTTGAAGTGGCCCGGAAAACGCATGATGCTGCGTCGCGGCCAGAAGAGTCCGGGATGCATCGCGACTGGCACGACGGGCAGCTGCAGATCGCGGTACATTCGGGCAATGCCGTATTTGTAGAGCGGCTCGGCCCCCGGCGGTCGGCGGGTTCCTTCAGGGTAGATGATCAGCTGGCGGCCGGTTGCCAGTTCTTCCTTGGTCCGTCGCAACGCCTCGACCATGACCTTGCCGCGCGCACCGCGATTGATCGGTATCATCCGCTGCTTCTTGGCATACCAGCCGAACAGCGGAATCCACATCAGTTCACGCTTGAGGATGTAGACGGGATCCTTCAGCCAGGGCAGGAGGGCGTAGGTGTCCCAGAAGGACTGATGCTTCGGCGCCAGGATGTAGCCGCCGTCCGGCAGGTTCTCCATGCCTTCGATCTCGAAGGTGGTTCCGACCAGCTTCTCCATCAGCCAGTGGTTCGACATCGCCCAGTTTTTCGGGATCTGGTAGGCGACCTTGCGCGACACCACGAAGTAATAGGGAGAGAGCACGATCATGCGAACGATGAGGTTGGCATAAAAGATCGTATTGAAGAGAACGGAACGCAGAGCGATCATAAACTTTCCCGAGACCAGTATCCGCAAGATGCGGTTGCGCCCTCCTACACGATATTGGCCGCCAGAAAAAGGTTTCGCTACGCTTTAGCCCGAGACGCTGGCTGAGCGGAGCCCGGGATGACGGCCGAGACCTGTCAGATTGCGCGCGCCGGCGAAGAGCACTTTCGCGTATTCGGCCAGCATGACGCGCACGGCGTTCGGATCGGTGAACCAGTCGCTGGTTTTCAGGTCCGTGTTCACCACGGGATAGGGAATGAACTGTGTTTCGGAGTCGACGTAAGCGAATTCCGCCAGACTGCGCGGCATATGATAGTTGTTGGTGACGACAAGCACGCTCTTGTAGCCGCGTTGGTGAATCCAGTTTGAGGCTTCCTGGGCGTTGCCGATCGTATCGAGCGCATCGTAGCCGATGTCGACGCAGCAGGAGAACAACTCCGGCGGAGCCTGCGTCATCCGGCGGATCTGCTTCGGCGTCGTTGACGGGTGAACGCCGGAAATCAACAGGCGCTTGCCGGCGCCTTTCTGCAGCAGTTCGACGGCCTGGTCGATCCGCTGATAGCCGCCCGTCAGAACGACGATCGCGTCCGCGCGGGGATCAAGTGGTGGTTTCAGGGTTGTGACGGAATCGGCAAAGCGGAGGAACCCGCCGAAGATAAGCGCGGCAGCAAGCACGAAGGCGACGCCGCCCCAGCGCAGCATGCGCCGCACCGGACCGCGACGTGCCGGCCCCCCCTCGGAGCGAGTAAGCTCTGCTCCAGGGCGAATCGTGTTGCGCGAAAAATGGCCCATGCTCATGAATCAGGAAAATATATGCAGATTGCGGCGGCGAACAGACGCTTTCATGGCAAAAAAGGCATGGTAAAGCTCAATTTGCCAGTCCATCCGCGCGGGTCGGATCGGAACGCAAAGTATCGATCTCATAGATCGTTCGCATCACCGTCAACCGAGCCGTAAAAGTCGTCAGGAGGGCGATGACGATCATCGTCGCAAAGATGCCGGCATAGCCGAGGGCACCGACCGAAAACGTGCCGAAGAGAGCGGTCGCCTGGTCGGTCTGCGGGGTGGCCAGGGTACGACTTTGCAGGAAGCCCGCGGTCATGAAGAAGAGCGCTGCAAGGGCGCTGCCGACTGCTGAACCCTTCAGGCTGATCTTCAGAAAGTGCTTCTGGAACTCGGTTGCGACGAATGAACTTTCCGCGCCGACGAAGTGGAGAACCTCGACGATGTGGCGGTTGCCGGACAGGGCGCCGCGTGTTGCGAAGACGACGGTCAGCACCATGGCGGAAAAGACGAGCAGCAGGATGCCGGTGCCAATCATCACCGTCGTGTGTGCCATCGAAACCAACCGGTCGACCCATGTGCGGTGATCGTCCAGCGAGGCTTGCGGGATACTTCCGGTAAGCATTGAGCGCATCGCCTCGAAATCAGGCGGATTGCTCTCGTCGATGGTGATGATCACCAGCCGCGGGACAGGCAGTTCCTTGATATCGAGCCCGGTCCCGAGCCAGGGTTCAAGCAGGCGGGCAGTGGCCGCTTCATCGACGATCTGGCCGTTCTTCGTGCCGACAAACGTCAGCGCGAGATCGCGCGCCTGCGTCAGCGCCTTGTCCATGTCCAACCCGTCATCGGGCTTGATCTGGATGGTGATCTCCCGGGAAATCTGGCTCTCCCAGCTTGCTGCAGTGGAGCGCACCATGCTGACACCGCCAAGCGTCAAACAGGCGAGGAAGGCCATGATGGCAATGACGACCATCAGCGCATTGCCCTGAATGTTGGCGGAAGGCAGGATCGGCGCCGTCGGGCGTACCTTCATTTCCGGCCGCTTCTGGCTTTTCGGCGCGGCCTCTGCCGGCGATTTGGGCGCAGCTTTAGTCATGGATGTCGAGGTGCCCTTCCGAGAGGATCATACGGCGGGCTTCTACCTGGTCCATCAGCGCCAGATCGTGGGTGGCGATGACAACGGCTGTGCCGAGACGGTTGAGTTCGAGGAAAAGATTGAGCAGTCGGCGTGCCATTGGCGGGTCGACGTTCGCGGTCGGCTCGTCGGCAAGAAGGATCTCGGGGCGGTCGATCAGGGCGCGGGCGATTGCGGCGCGCTGCTTTTCACCGCCCGAGAGGACCGGCGGCAGGACATTGATGCGCTCGCCAAGCCCCACCCACTTCAGAAGCTCCAATACGTCGGTCTTGTAGGAGCTCTCGTCCTTGCCGCGCACGCGCAACGGCAGCGCGACGTTCTCGTAGGTCGTCAGATGATCGAGAAGACGGAATTCCTGGAAGATGATGCCGACGCGCCGGCGCAGCAGCGGCAGCTCGGGGCGCGGAATGTCGGAAATGTCGCGGCCGAACATGCGGATCAGCCCGCGGGTCGGCTGCAGCGACAGAAACAGCAGCCGCAACAGCGTCGTCTTGCCGGCGCCGGAAGGGCCGGTCAGGAACTGGAAGGATTTCTTCGGAATGTCGAACGTCAGGTCCCGGAGAATTTCCGGCCCCATCCCATAGCGCAAACCGACATTTTCGAAGTGGATCAACGGGAGATCAGTCTTTTGTTTGTTCACCGCACGACTTGTTAACCAACAGCATTAACAACCAGTAAATTTACCGGAAAGACGCCGCTTTGATGGCGATCTTTGCGAAGCATTAACCATTAAAATTTACGACTGTGGAGGATTCGTTTCAATGCCGGATTTCCGTCCGGCCTGAAGCTATTGTGGACACCGGAAAGGCCGTCATCATGACCTCCTCCTCGTTCAGACGCCAAGCGCCCGGTCGCGCTTACGATTTTCTACCGCCCGAACCCGCAAAACGCACGGTGCGTCCAAGTCGTCCGGCCGATATCGCCGACGCCGAATTCGTGGTGATTACGAACGGCCGCACGCAGGACTTCACCCGCCGCAGCTTTCATGACAATCGCAAGCGCGCTTCGCCGCCGGCCGGCAAACCGCCGCTCCCGCCAGCCCTGGCCTCATTCGTTCGCCTCGGTGAGGCCTGGTTGCAGCGCGCTTCGGCCAGAACCTTCGCAGCGCTTGTTCTTGCCGTTTCGATCCTCGCCTTCGGCCTCGTCGGCGGCTTCTCCGGCTTTTCGGAAAGCGAGGCCGCACCCGCCACTTCTCCCCTGCATTTCTCGCATGTGACCATGACGCCGCGTGAGGCGAACGGCATGCAGGTGTTGTTGATCAACGGCATCGTCGATAACCACAGCGGCACGACACAGCTCGTGCGTCCCATCCGCGCGGATTTGCTTGTCGGCGAGCAGCTGATGGCGAGCGTCGTTATCAATCCGCCGGCCGATGTCATCTACGGTGGCCAAAGCCGCGGCTTTTCCACGAGAATCCAGTACGCAGGCGGAAAAATGCCGGAAGTCCGGCTTTCGTTCATGCCCTAAGGGGTGTTTCGTCCCGTCGTTTGTGGTAACGGCTTGTGCTTCTATTCATGGAGCAAGCCTTCTCATGCCCGTCGTGCGCGGAAAAAACATCGAGCCACTGTTCACCGCCGAGCAGATTGCTGAACGCAACCATGTCATGGCGAAGCAGATTGCATCGGGGCCGACGAAGGACCTTCTGGTCATTGCCGTATTGAAGGGCTCGTTCATCTTTGCCGCAGACCTCATCCGCGCGCTGCATGACAGCGGCCTGGCGCCCGAGGTCGAGTTCATCACCTTGTCGAGCTACGGCACCGGGATGGTCTCGCAAGGTGTTCGGATCGTCAAGGACATCGACAGCGACGTAAAGGATCGCGATGTTCTCCTGATCGACGATATTCTGGAATCCGGCCGCACGCTGAAGTTCGCCAAGGAACTGCTCTACGAACGCGGCGCACGCAACGTCACGATCGCCGTGCTCCTCGACAAGAGCGTCAAGCGCAAGGAAAAGCTGGAGGCCGACTATGTCGGCTTCGAATGCCCCGACTATTTTGTGGTCGGTTACGGCATGGACGTCGCCTACGCGTTCCGCGAACTTCCCTTCGTCGGCGTGGTCACAGGCGACGCCTGATTGTGCCAGGATAAGACGGGTTGTTAACCATCCCGTCCATCCCTTCCTGCCGTTTACCGATCGCAAAGGAAAGTCATGTGATTTCCGTTGCGGGGCATGAAACGGAGTGATGCACACCATGGCAAAAATTCTGATTACGGAAGACGAGGACTCCCTGCGTTCTTTCGTAGCCCGCGCTTTGCGTCTTGACGGTCATGAGACCGTGGAAGCCGCCGACGGTGCGGAAGGACTGGAAAAACTCAGGGACGGCGCCTACGACCTGCTCCTCTCGGACATCCGTATGCCAGTTATGGACGGCATTGAACTGGCGCATCAGGCGAAATCCGCCTTCCCGGCGCTGAAGATCCTGCTGATGACCGGCTATGCCGAGCAGCGCGAACGCGCTGACGACCTGGCGGAAAAGATCGTCGATGTCGTCTCGAAGCCTTTTGCGTTGCCGGACATTCGCAAGGCTGTCGCGCGTGCGTTGGCCGCCTGAGGCGGCTGACGGTACACCTCGATCCCTCAGCCCTCGTTGGGGATGAACTTGCCTTCATAGCGTACGCGAAAATTGCGTCGCTGGAAGTCCTGCTGAAAACATACGAATATCAGTTCGATGTCGGACAGGCTGTCGCGCTTGTGCAGTAGGCTGAGCGTCACGACAATGACGCCGGCATAGCCGCGCGTCAGCCTGAACGCCGCATTGCGGATGGCGTTGGCTTCGGCATCCTGTCGATCGTCGCGCCGCTCGTAGATCACCCAGAAGCGGCAGAGGTCCCAGGTCGAACGGAGGATCTCGGTGATCTCGGCCTGGAACTGTTCGGCATGCATCCCCGGCGCCCAGGAAAGCGTGCGCTCGCCCTCGTCCGCCACGACATTGAGGTAGCCATCATAGTCGCCGGTTCGGGAGAGCGCATTCTCGATCAGCTCGAACGCCGCGTTTTCACCGATTACCGTCTTGAAGAGAATTGCCATCGAATCGCTATCGTTATTCACCCGCAAGGTGACATACGAGGCTTTCGCCGGGCAAGGCTAGTCTGGGTGACAAAAATCGACATGTGGCGCCAAGCGTCGGACGCACGCGCACTCCTTCATCGCCCGCGACAGGAGACGACGGCATGTTGAACAAGGTCTAGCCGCGCCCTCTCAATAGTCGGGGCAGGCCGAATTTATAGTCGTGCCGCTGTTTCCGCCCTGCGTTTGCAGTGAACCCGGTACCGGTGGAGGCGGGCAATTCACCGGGCGTCGCGCTCTGGTCGAGCCATTGGAGATGCTTCCCGTCGTCTCCATACTATAGGGCGCGGGCCTGTAGGCGTTCGATCCGTTCCTGTCTCGGCTCGATTCGTATTGGCCAGAGGCAAGACCCTTGCTGCCACTGTTTGTCGATGAGAAGCCACCAATATCCCATGCGCTTGCCGTGCTTGCGGCCATGCCGAATCCAAGAGCGACAGCTGCGATCAGCTTCAATTCCGTTTTCATGGAAATACCCTCAACTCGTGCTCAATCGACGCTCAATCTCGCGTCAAGGTAGACATAGGTAGCTCTGCTGCGGAGGCGCGGAATCTCACGCTATTGTGACCTGAAACGGCACGGCTCAGCTACTGAATGTCGAGAAGTCGCTCGAGATAGCGCCGTTCGATTTCCTGGGCGGGGTTGTTGCCGAGCTTTTCGCGGATGGCATCCAGGATTTCGCGGGCACGTTGCACGTCGATCTCGTCGGGCACCTTCACCTGCTCGCCGAAATCGGGTCCTTCGGAACGGCGCGGCCGACCAAGCGGGTCACGGCCGTTCTGGTTGCCTTGCCCGACCTGGCCCTGAGGACCTTGGCCCTGCTGGCCCTGCATCGCCTGCATCATCTGGTTCATCATGTCGCGGGCGCCTTGGCGCAGCGCTTCCAGTGCACGGCCCTGCCCTTGGATGGCCGGTTCGCCGCGACCCTCGCCGAGTTCGCGTCCGGCGCCTTCCATCTCGCGCTGGGCCTGGCCAAAGCCTGGGCCGGGCTTGATGCCCATGTCGCCGAGGCCCTTCTGCAGCTCGCCGAGCTGCTTGCCGAGTTCGTCCTGCCGCGAACGCAGCTGCTTCAATGCTTCACGCAGCTGTTCGGCCGTCATCTGGTCGGAAGGTGATTGCCCTTGCTGGTCCTGACCCTGCTCACCCTGTTGGTTCTGGCCCTGCTGCTGATCCTGCGGCATGCCGTCGTTGTCCATCGGCATGTTGTCCAGAAGCGGGTCGTTCATGCCCATGTTCGGATCGCCGCGCTGCATACGATCCTTCAGCTGCTGGTCGAGCTTGAAGGTTTCTTCCATCAGTCTCTGCTGGTCGCGCAGGATCTGGCCGAGCTTGTCCATCTGCTGGCGCATCTGGCTGTTGTCCTGGCCCTGCTGGCCTTGTTGCGGTCTGCCGGCCTGCAGGTTGTTCATCATCCTCTGCAGCTCGGAGAGTAGCTGCTGGGCAGCGTCGCGATTGCCCGAACGCGCCAGATTTTCGATCTGGTCCATCATTCGCTCAAGATCCTGCTGGCGAATGATGTTCTGGGCATTCTGGTTGGGCTGCATCGGCGCATTCTGCATGCGCTGTGCAAGCTCCTTCATATAGTCCTGCATGGCCTTACGCAGCTCGTCCATGAGCTTCTTTATCTCGGCGTCTGGTGCATTGCGCTGCAAGGCGTCAGCCAGGTTCTGCTGCGCATTGCGCAGGTTGCGCTCAGCCTGCGAGAGGTCGCCATCCTCCATGCCGATGGCGATATCCCAAAGGTAGTCTGCCGTGTCCTTCAGCGCCTCCTCGCCCTTGGCAAGCTTCATCCGCGTCAACGCCGATTGAAGCAGCAGATAGTTTGTCAGGTTCGGGATGGTCTCTTCAGGGCGCAGTGTCAGCGCTTCGTTGAGCGCAATGGCTTCCGGCATCTTGCGCGTATTGAGCGAGAAGACCTGCCGTTCCTCGGCCACGGCGGCGGCGAGGGGCTCGTTGAACGGGCGGGCTGGCAGCGTCATCTCGTGCGGCGGGCTGCGACCCGTCTGGCCGGCGGCATCCTTGGCAACGAGCGTGACGCGGACCCGTTTACCCGAAAGCGGATGCTCGGTGAGGTTCTTGCTGGTCACGCCCTTGGCGTCGCGCGAATTGCGGCGAGGAATATCCAGTCGGAAGTCCGGCAGAGGGTAAAGCGGCGTGGCGGTCGGGTCGGGATCGACAGGAACGATCTCGGCACGCGCCTCCTGCACGCCGTAATCGTCCTTTGCGGTAAAGCCGATTTCGAGAGCGCCGTTGACCGTCGGCTTCGGCATTCCATTGAACGCTATCTCGGGCGCTTTGTCAGGAATGACGTCGAATTTCCATGTGCGGCCATTGACTTCGAGAGCGCCGTTTTCCTCAAGCTTCATCAAGTGGGTGCTGGCCGATGGAACGGGATTCGCAGCAGCGCTACCCTCGGCTTGCGTTGCCACCGCAGGTGTCGGCTCCTTGGCTGTCTCCTGAGCCGCAATGTCCTGCGCCTCGCCGTTTTGTCCGCGGAAAACCACCTTCTCAGCCGTTTTGCCGCCGCTGACGCGGACGGTGAGGTTTGAAAGTTCCGGCACGCGGATCGCTGCCTGCTCGGTCCCGTTTGCCGTCAGATAGATCGGGGCGCGTCCGGTATAGGAGGGTGGGGTAACCCAGGCGTCGATGCGAACCGCAGGATCGGTCGCTTGCGGTGTCGGCCGTGGCTGCAGTGCATCGGTGATCGAGCCGCCGCCCGGCGACAGCGAGTAGGCGAAGGCCATTACCACGAGAAGGGCTGGAACGGCGCGCAGCGCCATGCGGTCATGCGAGGCAATGTCGGGACGCGGGAAGCCGGCATCGAGGGCCGCGATCTTCTCCGCCATACGCGTCTGGTGCTCGCGCCAGAGGGCGCGCGCGAAGGGGGTATTGGTCGCGGGCTCGTCTTCCTGAACGGCCACTGGCTGATGCTTTAGGCCGTTTCGTTGCTCCAGCAGGCGATCGGCGGCAGCCGTATCGGGCCAGCGCAGCCGGCGCAGGGGAAGCAGGGTGGCGACGAAAGCAACGCCGAAAGCGATCAGCAGCGCCAAGCGAATCCAGTCGGGCGCATAGCGAAAGACGCCGATCCAGGACGTGGCCAGATAGAGCGCCACGACCGAAAGCACCGGGAGGAGCAAAGGCAAAAGCTGCTCGGACAGCAGCACCAGCCGCGCCAGAAGGCGCTTCGCCGCAACCAGCCGCGCCAGGGACGGCCTCAGGGCAAATGCACCGTGTTTCTCGCTGCTGGAGCTCTTGTTCAATCCGGTCTCCACGAGCTTGCGTTCGATGGCAAGGGCGCTTTCGGCAAGTGCCGGGGCAATTCGCTTTCGGTCAAAGATAACATTCTTTGTGGCGAAGGCGAGGGCAAGCGCCTGCTAATGCCGGTTTTTCACGGTCCTCGCCAAAAAGTGATGCCATAGCCGACGGCGTGATCAATCCAGCCAGGCGGGCACGGAATCGAGGCCGATCAGCTCTTCGTAGGTGCCGCGCGGGCGAATCACGTGGAAATCGCTGCCCTTGACCAGCACTTCGGGAACGAGCAGCCGGCTGTTGTAGGTGCCTGCCTGCACCGCGCCATAGGCGCCCGCGGATGAAACGGCGAAGAGGTCACCGGGCTTGGGCATCGCCATTTCGCGGTCGAGAGCCAGGAAATCGCCGGTTTCGCAGACGGGACCGACGACGTCAGCCTTGATGCGCGGCGCGTTGGCTGCCGAAATCACGACGGGGCGAATCTCGTGATAGGCCTCGTAGAGGGTCGGGCGGATGAGGTCGTTCATCGCGCCGTCGACGATGACGAACGTCTTCTCGCCGCCATCCTTCACGTAAATCACCTCGGTCACCAGGATACCAGCGTTGCCGACGATCAGCCGGCCCGGCTCGGTGACGATCTTGCAGTTCAGCTCGCGCAACTGGCTCTTGACGATGTTGGCATAGGCGTCGGGCAGCGGTGGCGGGTTGTTGTCGTCCTTGTAGGGAATGCCGAGGCCGCCGCCGATATCCACGTGGTGGATATCGTGGCCGTCGGCGCGCAGAGTGCCGACCAGCTCGCGCAGCAGCTTGAAGGCGTCCTCGAACGGCTGCAGCTCGGTGATCTGGCTGCCGATGTGCATGTCGATGCCGTTGGCTTCGATGCCGGGCAAGGTTGCGGCGCGGGCATAGACCGCGCGGGCGCGCTCCCAGGAAATGCCGAACTTGTTTTCCTTCTTGCCCGTCGAGATCTTGGCGTGCGTGCGGGCGTCGACATCCGGATTGATGCGGAAGGAGACGGGCGCCTTCTTGCCCGCCTTGACGGCGCGCTGGTTGAGGATCTCGAGTTCCGGCTCGGACTCGACGTTGAAGCAGTAGATGCCCGCTTCAAGCGCGAAGTCCATTTCGCGCGGCGTCTTGCCGACACCGGAGAACATGATGCGGTTGGCCGGGATGCCGGCGGCCAGCGCGCGGCGCAGTTCGCCTTCGGAAACGACGTCGATTCCGGCACCGAGATTGCCGAGCGTCTTCAGCACGGCCTGATTGGAATTCGCCTTCATGGCGTAGCAGACCATCGCATCGACGTCGCTGAACGCTTGGGCGAAGACCCGGTAGTGACGCTCGAGCGTCGCTGTGGAATAGCAATAGAAGGGTGTGCCGACAGCCTTGGCGATTTCGGGAACGGGAACGTTCTCGGCGTAGAGGATGCCGTCGCGGTACTCGAAATGGTTCACGTCGATTGTCTCTTAAAGAAGCGGATCGAGGATGAAGGGCCTGTCGGCCCTGCCCGGCTGCGGCGTCGGTTTCGACGAGTCGCCTGTTTTCGTTGCATTCGCGCTCGGCGGATCGAGATCACCCTTGCGCCCGCACCCGGCGACGGCAAGGCCGATCACGGCAAAAACAACCGTCAGGCGGACGATCTGCGGCAAGCTCTTCTGCATGGAATTCCTCTTGGGAAGCGGCACTGGTGGAGACCTTCATAGCGAAGTTTCTCCGCCTTGTGCACCCCGATTGTTGAGGTCAGTTGCGGCCGCGCCAGTAGGCGATCTGCTTGCGCACTTCCGACGGTGCCGTGCCGCCAAAGCTCTTGCGGCTTGCGACCGAAGCCTCGACGGTCAACACGTCGTACACTTTGTCTGTAATTGCCGCATTGATCGCCTGCAGATCGGCAAGCGACAGCTCGGCAAGGTCGCAACCCTTGCTCTCGGCAAGCGCCACGGCGCGGCCGGTGACGTGATGGGCGTCGCGGAACGGCAGGCCGGCTTCGCGCACCAGCCAGTCGGCAAGGTCGGTCGCCGTTGAATACCCCGAACCGGCCGCGGCCTTCATGCGCGCGGTGTTTATAGTCATGTCGCGGACCATGCCGGTCATCGCGGCAATTGCCAGTTCCAGACTCTCGGCAGCGTCGAAGACCTGTTCCTTGTCTTCCTGCATGTCCTTGGAATAGGCGAGCGGCAGGCCCTTCATGATCGTCAGCAGCGCGATCAGCGAGCCGTTGATGCGGCCGGTCTTGGCGCGTACCAGTTCCGCGGCATCCGGGTTCTTCTTCTGCGGCATGATCGAGGAGCCGGTGGAGAAGGCGTCGGAGAGGCGGACGAAACCGAACTGCGGCGTCGACCAGATGACGATCTCCTCAGCCAGACGCGACAGGTGCATGCCTGTGATGGCTGCGATCGCCAGGAACTCGATGGCGAAGTCGCGATCCGAAACAGTGTCGATCGAATTGCGGGTCGGTTCACGGAAGCCGAGCGCCTGGGCTGTCATGTGGCGGTCGATCGGATAACCGGTGCCGGCAAGGGCTGCTGCACCGATCGGGCTTTCGTCCAGATGTTCGATGGCATGGCGCACGCGCGAGCGGTCGCGGCCGAACATCTCGACATAGGCCATGCAGTGATGGCCGAAGGTGACTGGCTGCGCGGTCTGCAGATGCGTGAAACCGGGCATGACGGTGTCGGCATGCTCTTCGGCGCGGTCGAGGAAGGCAGCAATCAGGCCGGTGAGCAGCTGCTCGGTCTTCTGCAGTTCTTCCTTGACCCAGAGGCGGAAGTCGAGGGCGACCTGGTCGTTGCGCGAGCGGGCCGTGTGCAGGCGGCCGGCGGCGGGACCGATCAGCGTCGCAAGGCGAGCCTCGACATTCATGTGAATGTCTTCGAGCTTGCGGGAGAACTCGAATTGACCAGCTTCGATCTCTGACAGGATCGTGTTTAGCCCTTCGACGATCTTGTCTTTATCCTCGGCCGAAATGATGCCCTGGTGGGCAAGCATGGTGGCATGGGCGATCGAGCCGCGGATGTCCTGGGCAAACAGCTTCTTGTCGAAACCGATCGAGGCATTTATCTCCTCCATGATCGCATCGGGACCGGAGGCGAAACGGCCGCCCCACATCTGGTTGGAGGATTTGGTGTCCGTGCTGTCGGCCATGAAGATGCCTGCCTTGAAGAACGCGTGTCTCGGAGAATGAAATGACGACAAGAAGGCCCTTGCGCCTACCATCCCTGAAGCTGATAGGGATCGCGGCCGTCGCAGGCATCATCGCCGGTGCGGCAGGGGTTTACATCAGGGAAGCCGGGTCTGGCAATGGCGGCACGCAAACGGCCTCTGGCGAATGCGCGGCGACAAAGGAGATCGCCACGCGAATTGCGCCGCTTCTCAAGGGGCAGGTGGCGGCGATGGTTGCCCCTGACGAGCATCGCAGGCTGACCACCGTTGCCTTCAAGGATGCCGACGGCAAGCCTGTGACGCTCGACAATTTCTCCGGCAAGACGGTGCTCTTCAATCTCTGGGCGACATGGTGCGTTCCCTGCCGCGAGGAAATGCCGGCGCTGAACACGCTGGAGAAGGAGATGGGCAGCGACAAATTCCAGGTCGTGCCCGTCAATATCGACACAGGCGACGACGAGAAGCCGAAGGCGTTCCTGAGCGAGATCGGTGTCGATGCGCTCAAGCTCTACCGCGACAACACGATCGAGGTGTTCAACAGCCTCAAGAAGGAAGGGCTCGCCTTCGGCCTGCCCGTCACGCTCCTGATCGACGGCAAGGGCTGCTTGATCTCCGCCATGAACGGCCCCGCCGCCTGGGATAGCGATGACGCCAAGGCGCTGATCAAGGGCGCCGTGGGTTCGTAAGGCGCCTAGAGAAGCGGCGGGCCGACGATCGCGATATTGTTCTCGGCGCAGCAGCGCGTGAGCGCTTCGATCATCTCGGGAGACGGCGCGGCTGCGGTGGGAAGTTCCGCCCTGTCGGCGGCGCGGCTCGCCTGCCGCAGCATCGTCTCGAAGTCATCGCCGCGGGTGATTGTCAGGCAGTGGGCACCGGCGACGCTTTCGACACGAAAGCTGTGCGGCACGCCCTTGGGCGCAACAAGCGCCTGTCCCGCGCGAGCGTGGACGTTGCGGTCGCCGATTTGAAAGCGCATCTCGCCTTCCAAGACATGGAAAACTTCGTCTTCGCGGTGGTGAACGTGCAGAGGCGGTGTCTCTCCCCATGGCATCCAGTGTTCGATGACGCTGATCTTGTCGTCGCTTGCCGCCGATGAAAGCCTGATAGCGACGAGCGTGTTGCCGAACCAGCGAAGCTCGGTATTTGACTGCGGATAGGTGTCCATGTTCATCTCATCCTTCCAGGATTTGAAGTGCTTGCGATGAGCGGTTTCTAGCTTCAGAGCCTGACTTCGATCCAATCCAATGATCGTATGGACCGAATCCACGCCATGAATTTCAATGCCCTCGACTTGAACCTCGTGCGTGTTTTCGATGCCTTGATGCGGGAGCGAAGCGTCACGCGCGCGGGCGATCGCATTGGCCTCAGCCAACCTGCCGTGAGCGCGGCGCTGAACAGGCTTCGCCACGTCTTCAACGACAACCTCTTCGTGCGGCAGGGAAACGAGATGCTGCCCACGCCGCGGGCGCTGGAACTCGGCGAACGGGCACGCGTGGCGCTCGCCGAAATCGAGGGCATGATACGCTCGGTCCGGGGACTGGAACTTGCCGAGCTCGATCGAACCTACACGCTTCTGGGTGCGGATTTCTTTTCCATGCTGTTGATGCCGCAACTCGCACGAACGGTGCACGAGCAGGCGCCGAATGTGCGGCTGCGTTTGCTGGATAGCGCCAGGGGTGATGTTGCGAGGCTGCTGCAGGAGAATGCTGTCGACATGGCGCTCGAGCGCCCGCTCGAACTGCCCGACTGGGTGTCGAGCACACTGCTCTTCCAATCACCTTTCGTTATCATTGCCTCGCGAAACAACGAGGCGGTTGCAACGGTTCCGGACGGCGGACAAGTTCCTCTCGATCTCTTTTCCCGATTGCCGCACGCCATACGATCGATCGATGGGACGCTTTCCGGCATGGTGGACGAGGCTCTCCAGTCGCACGGACTTCGTCGCGAGGTGACGCTTGCTCTTCCGCATTTTCAGGGCGTGGCGCTTGCCGTTGCCGCCGGATCGCATATTGCGGCAGTGCCCATGCAGTTTGCGCGGGCAATGAAGGCACAACTCGAGCTGAAGGTCTTCGAGCCGCCCATCGATGTCCCCGCGCCGCACGTAAACCTCTACTGGCATTCGCGTTACGACGAGGATCGCGCCCATCAGTGGATGCGATCACTGATCATTGCGACGGTCTCGGAGCTGGGATTCCCCCTCTGAAAGCAAAGCTGGCGCGCCAGTCTTTATGCGAAGCTTACATTGGTACCCGCTCAATCCAATCGAAAAGATATGCCAGGACCGGTAGCCTTGCCGGTGCGGTCGATCATCTGGCCGTTTGGAAGAGTTCTTGCTGGAAGGATCAGGCAATGTACGGTCGCTGGTGGGCATATCATGTTGCTGCGCAGTCGCGGCAGGCGTCTCAATCTCCATCGTCCTGGAATGCCGAGCAACACAAGGTCGCGTTCGATCGCGCAGACGATCTCTGGATCTTCCTTAGGCTCGCGCTTGTTCTTGCAGCCTTCCTTGCCGGATTGGCTGGCATCCTATGGCTCGCGAACTGATCGCAGCGCTTTAGGGGATGCCGGTTTTAATGCGATTTCTATTTTCGCCGGTACGCAGTCCAATCGATTTCATACGCGGGAACATCCAGATTCTCTCCAACAACAGTGTTTACTGGAGACTTGAATGTTCGGCCGGCATGGAATCGATTATCTGACAAAGGAACGGGATATTATCGCCGGCCGCTATCGAAGGCCGCAGAGAGGTCCGAAGTTCAGCCAGGTTCTGATGGCCACGGGTCTGGTTCTCGTGGCGCTCTTTGGATTGATCGCAGCACGACTGGTGGCTTGATCGGCAAATAGGCGATGCCGGTCATTCGGGTCGGCTTTCACGATCCGCCGCGTCCAGCGCCTTGACGCTGACGGCCGCGACCAGGCCTGTCAGCACGATGCCGGAAAGGCCGATGACCAATGCCAGTGCTCGCGCCAGGAGGTGCTTCGGCGTCAGGTCACCGTAGCCGATCGTAAGTCCCGTGACGAAGGTGAAATACAGGGTTTCACCGACGCGCCAGTCTTCGATCCGGCCGATGACCACGCCGGAGCAAATCATGACGACGAGAATCCCTGAGATAACCGGCCACAATATGCGGGCCTGCTGGAACAACGCGGCGAAAAACAGTCGTCTCATTCGCTTCGATTGAGCCCTGGAGCTTCTCGCCATGCCATGTGCCCTTTTGGTTTAAGCAACGTGTCGGCTGAACTGTTCAGCACAGCTCAATCAAGACGGATTTGCCGGCGGCAAGACAAACAATGTGAATGCAAAAATGCCGTAAAGTGCGAGGGCCATAACCCCGACGTACCATGCTCCACGTCCACCGTTGGACAAAAGGGTGGCCGCCATCGTGGCAACGATCATCATTGTGACAGCACCCCGCCAGAACTGAAGGGTCATCGGTTCTGGGCCGATGAAATAGCTGACGAGCACCAGCACCGGCGCGACAAAGAGGGCAATCTGGGCGGCACTCCCCAAGGCGATCCCGACACTGAGATCGAGACGATTTGCCCGGGCAGCCGAAAAGGCGGTCGTCATTTCCGCGGCTCCGCCGACCAAGGCAACAACGATGAACCCCACAAAGGCAGGTGTCATTCCAAGATGCTCGGCAGCGACTTGCACCGAACTGACGAATATCTCGCTCACCAACGCAACCAACAGCGTAACGAGGACCAACAGGATGATACTCAGCCCAAGTGGCCATGGCGTTTCACCCTCTTCGGCGTGGCCAACACTGGCGAAAAGCTCCCGGTGTGTTCTCAACGAAAACAACATGCCCAACGCGTAAACGGCGATAAGGAGCACTGCCAGGCCCAGGCTGAGATCTTGAGAGACATCCAGGGCGGGGGGATGGTCAACTTCGCTGATCAGCGAAGGAACCAGAATGGCGATGGTCGCGAGGAACAGAAGACAGGCCTGAAAGCGTGCGTTGACCCTGTTGAATTCCTGGGTGTGATGTTTGAGGCCCCCAAGGAGGAAGGCGCCTCCCAGCATGAACAAGGTGTTGGTCACGATCGCGCCCGCCAGCGATGCCTTGACCAGCATGTATTGCCCGGCCCGCAGAGCCGCAAGCGAGATCACAAGTTCGGTGAGGTTCCCGAGGGTGGCGTTCAGCAATCCACCGACAGCGTCGCCGGTCTTGGCCGCAACGGCCTCCGTTGCCCGGCTCAAGAGGGCGGCGAGCGGCACGATCGCCACGACCGAAAGCAGGAACAGCAGCGTGTGAGCATCCGGCAACGTCCGTTCAAGCAGAATGACGAGGGGCACGAAAACGATGAGAGCGAGGATAGGTGATCGACGAATTTCGTCCGCAACGGCTCTTCCCACGGAAAGCGAAGATGCGACCGGTTTTTCCTCGGATTTGCCCATGCCCTTTCTCCTCAAATGGGTATTGCTTGGCCTCTCGAAAGTGACGAGCGCAAAGTGGGTCACCACACTGGCAGTTCGTCGCCGTGTCCCCCGGACAGGATCTATTGAAGCCGAGCGATTTCAACAGATGGAACGGGATCATTCTCAAGCCTATCAGGAGACTCGTCTCCGTCGACGTAAGATACAGTAACCTACTTGGTCGATACGGTGGATCGGGCAACGGCGTTCTCAAAGGGGACGGATAGAGCCGTCCCGCGACGCAAAAGCGCGACTGGCAACGCGTGGCGCTTTTCGGATTGATCGCAGTGCGTCTGGTGGTGTGAAGCCAAATGCCCGTCATTCGGGTCGGCATTCGCTATCTGCCATATCCAGTGCCTTGACGCTCGCGGCCGCAATGCGCCGCCAACAGGAGACATTCGCGCCAACTTGAATGAATGACCGCCTTGGGGCCGATTTTGCCTTGGGTCATCCAGAAAATGGTGCCGCCGAATTCCCTCTATGACGATGACCATCGGAGTAGTGGTGGCGGCTCATCGTGGCTGTCGAGCCTCAGTAAATCCGGCACCGCGCCCAGATCCCCTCCCTCTGGTCGCAGTGCCGTGCATAGACGCCGAAATACTTCGTCGTTGCGGGAGTTCAGTACCTTTTCGACCGGCTGTAGTCTTGCCGCGCGACGACAACCGCTTGCGTTAAGCTGCCAGGGGTTCATAGTGCAAGCTTGCGTTCCTACAGGCAGGGAACGATGATGGAACAGGTCGAGACAATCATCCGCAGGCTGACCTCTTTTCCAATGGCGAGCGGTCTGGCTTCACGGCTGGCGGCAAGACATCTCGAGCGAAAGGGGATAGATCCGACCCCTCTTCTCTTGAAGGCGGATATCTCGCCCCGCTCACTCGCCGAATACGGGCGTATCAGCGTCAAGGCACAGGTCCATTTCCTTGATTTGGCCTCGCGCGCAGCGGGGGACGAATGGATGGGGCTAACGCTCGCAAACGAGTGCGAGCTGCGTGAAATGGGTATGCTTTACTACGCGGCTGCCTCGTCGACCCATCTCGGCGACGCGCTCAAACGCCTTTCAAGATATGTTCGCCTTGGCAACGAGGCTCTCGTTGTGCGATTGCAGGAAAGGTCCTCCATCTCCGTTGAACTCTCCTATTCCGGTGTGCAGCGCCACCAGGACCGCCATCAGATGGAGCTCCTTGCTTTTGCCGTCCTGCGCTTGTGCCGCAAGCTCGTTGGTCGAAATCTCACACCAATTAAGATGAAATTCACTCATCACAGATCCGGTGATCTAAGCCAAATTCGCCGCCTGTTTGGCTGCGAAGTCGAGTTCGACGCGAACGCTGATGAGATTTTGTTCGACGTCAATGTGATGGCACTGCCCCTAGTGGCAGGTGACCCGTTCCTCAACGAGTTGATCGTGAAGATGTGCGACGAGGCGGTCGCGGTTCGCTCAAAGAATGTCAGCCCGTTTCGGACTGTTGTCGAAAACATCATCGGGCCGCTCCTGCCGCATGCTGAAGCAACGGCAAAGACGGTCGCGGAACAGCTTGGCCTCAGCGAGCGAACATTCGCTCGGCGGTTGGCAGCCGAGGGCCTGAGCTTTAGCGAAGTCTTGGACCAACTGCGGCGTGACCTTGCAATCCGCTACCTCGAGGAAGATCTTCAAGCTTCGCAGATCGCGTGGCGGCTCGGCTTTCAACAACCCAGCTCTTTCAGCCATGCTTGCCGTCGGTGGACGGGGAAAAGCCCGTTGGAATTCCGACGCACTCGTGTATCTGCGATGAGCGCTGTGGTCGACGGAAGCACGTTCAGCATTTAGCGCGATCGTGATTGGCTCTCACCGACAACAGATTGGCACCGAGGAGCAAGAATGCCCTCGCGGCAGTCCCTACATCTTCAAGGCAATTGCGATGAAAAATCGAGGGTACAGCTTTGGGAATGGGCCTGTTTCGGATGCTAGTGCGGCTGTTTGCCGGAAGAGGCCGCCCCCAATCGCACCGTACGGCGACGGAACCGCTCCAACCGCTATTCCTTCGGACGCACGTGGAGCGGCGCGCCATTGGGATCAACCTGCCTCAACCGCTCCCGATGGAAACCATCCTGCGGGGCCGATGCTGGGTCATCGATGGCGACACTATCGTGATTAACAACATTCGCTTGCGGCTTGCCGGCATAGATGCACCCGAACTGGATCACCCTTGGGGCCAGCGGTCGAAATGGGCCTTGGTTCAATTGTGCAAGGGCCAGACCGTGACGGCTCGGATCAAGCCCGAACTTTCATACGACCGCATGGTGGCAGAATGTTTCCTGCCCGACGGGCGTGATTTGGCTGCCGAGCTAGTCCGCAGTGGCTTAGCTCTGGACTGGCCCAAATTCTCTGGTGGCAAGTATCGGCACTTGGAGCCGGAAGATGCCCGACGCAAGCTATGGCGCGCTCAGGCTCGTCAACGCGGCAGGCTTCGAACGCAGGACGATCGTTAGCAAGCGACCATTCTCAGGCCGAGCGCTACCCGATGTGTGCCATGATGGACGCTCGAAAGGTTCGGCAGGGACCTGATCACCAACATCCCTTCGATGCTTGATGGCCGCTTTTGGGGTCATTGGAATAGTTGGCCAATGACCGAAATGGCGGCGAAAAGCGCTCATCGGGCTTGGATCGTCAAATGGCAAAGCCGCTGTCGAGTTTGCCGCCGCGCAGAAAAATTCTCGTCGACGATTTTCCCCTCTCCCCAGCCCCATGCCTACAATCCTTTCGCTTCCGTCGCCGGAGTGTTTCGCGAGACGTTCGCGGGCAGGCGGGAGCCGGCGCCCTGTCTGAAGCTGTAACGTGCAGTAACGGCAGGGAGGCGAAAGCCGGGCATCGGGGTCAAAGCCGCTGCCGTCACAAGTCTCCCCCGGATGTTCCAGCATCCGGTTTGGTTCAGCCATGCAAGTCGGGGCAATTAAGCCCTGACGCAGCGAGACGAGGCGATCGCCTGAAGGACCGGAAGTCCTCAAGAACGCCGAAGGCCACGCAAATGCGGAGCCACCATAAACTAACCAGCGAGGTTCCGCATTTGCGTGGGCTCTCCGAACCGCTCTTTGACACCGCGCGCTGATGCGTGCGGACGGGAAGCCGTGGCCGGTCGCCGGCGTCGGCAGCCTGAGCATGTCCTCGAAGGAGATTGCGCAACAAGCAATGCTGGGCAGGGCCTATTGCCGACCTCCTTGCGCGCCTTAGATTGCAAATGGGGTCTGGTCGCGCGCTTGGCGATAAGTTTGAGTTCTGCCGCCCCAAGGAGACAAGGTCTTCGGAGCTTTTGAAGTTTTGGTTCGCCGGGTCGACTTAGGCCGGCCCCATTGAACGCAGGTCAGATAACCGGTGCAACAGCATAGGAGGCGCAGATGGCAATTTCGCGCAAGCAGGCAGAGCGTTTGCTAACGGCGGACGAATGGCAGCTCGTTCAAAAGACCCACCATCCGACGATGCAGGATATATCGGATGCCGATCTCTCGGATCTCGCCAAGCGAATACGTGAAAGGCGCGATCGCGCCCAAGGGGAAGCCAACAGACAGCGCAGGGAAATGAGAGGAAAGGCGCAGCCCAAGGGGGCGACGCCTGCTCGCAAGGATACCGGCACCAGAGCCAAGCTCGAAGTTCTGGCCATGGGCGTGCGGAGTGTGAATGCCGAGCAAGCTCGTCGGCGTCGGATGCTCGCCAAGGTTCAGATGGTCGAGAATATGCGGGCCGCGTTGGCGCGAAGGAAAGAAGCGCAAAGCGAAAAGGACGAGGCATTCAACACGCGTCAGGCCCATGCCGGCATGCACTCGATCGAAAGCGAAAAGCGCAAAAGTCTCATCCGGCCCATGGAGCGAGGTCGCTTGCGAAAGGCCAGCGCTGTTTCGCAGGCGAAGCGCGATGCTCGCGGCGCATAGGCTCTGATTGACAGGCAGCAGCGGAGACCGCTTCTTGCGGCTCCGCGAGAAGTCTTAGCGGGTCGGGACCGGGGTTTCGCCGCGATAGTCGTAGAAGCCGCGGCCGGATTTGCGGCCGAGCCAGCCTGCCTCGACATATTTCACCAGCAGCGGGCAGGGCCGATACTTGGAGTCGGCCAAGCCGTCATGCAGCACCTGCATGATCGACAGGCAGGTATCGAGGCCGATGAAATCGGCGAGCTGCAGCGGTCCCATCGGATGGTTGGCGCCGAGCTTCATAGCCGTGTCGATCGCATCGACGGTGCCGACGCCTTCATAGAGCGTGTAGATCGCTTCGTTGATCATCGGCAGCAGGATGCGGTTGACGATGAAGGCCGGGAAATCCTCGGCGACCGTCACGGTCTTTTCCAGCGAGGCGACGAATCCCTTGGCTGTTGCGAAGGTCACTTCGTCGGTCGCGATGCCGCGCACCAGTTCGACCAGCTTCATGACAGGCACCGGATTCATGAAGTGGATGCCCATGAAATGCTCGGGGCGGTCGGTGGCGGAGGCGAGCCGCGTAATCGAGAGCGAGGACGTGTTGGTGGCAAGGATCGCTTCCGGCTTCAGGACCGGACAGACCTGGGCGTAGATCTTGCGCTTGACGCTCTCGTCTTCGGTTGCTGCTTCGATGACGAGATCTGAAGCTGCAAGATCGTTGATGTCGGAGGAGCCGGAAATCAGGGAAAGCGTGGCGGAGCGCTCCTCGTCGGTCATCTTGCCGCTCGTCACATGGCGAGCGAGGTTGCCGTTGATCGTGGCGAGACCGTGCTGGACGCGTTCGTCGGAGAGGTCGTAGAGCTGGACCTTATAGCCCGCTGCCGCCGAAACCTGTGCGATGCCGCAACCCATCTGGCCTGCGCCGATAATACCAATCGTCTTCAACACCGCGTTCATCTCCAAACCCCCGCTCGGCATGCGCCGCCGCGCTGCCGCATTTTTCTAACAAAACTGCCGGGCAAATGATCGCCCGGCAGAAGTAGTAGCCCTTAAAAAGATAATTTTCCAGTCATTCGCAAGTGCGAAATAAGGGCATCTGCACGCATCAGAGCGCCTTCTGCAATTCCGGCAGCGCTTCGAAGAGGTCCGCCACGAGGCCGTAGTCGGCGACCTGGAAGATCGGCGCCTCTTCGTCCTTGTTGATGGCGACGATGACCTTCGAATCCTTCATGCCGGCGAGGTGCTGGATGGCGCCCGAAATGCCGCAGGCGATGTAGAGATCAGGGGCGACGACCTTGCCGGTCTGGCCGACCTGCCAGTCGTTCGGGGCATAGCCGGCATCGACGGCGGCACGCGAGGCGCCGACGGCGGCACCGAGCTTGTCGGCGACCGGCAGGATGACTTCCTGGAACTTCTCCGCCGAGCCGAGCGCGCGGCCGCCTGATATGATGACCTTGGCGGAGGTCAGTTCCGGACGGTCGGAGGCCGAGAGCGCGTCCTTGATGAAGGTCGACAGTTGCGATGAAGAAGGGGCTGCCGTCGAGATCTCCTCAACGGCAGCAGGTTGCCCCCCGAAGGGGGCCTGGGAGAACGATGCCGTACGCACGGTGATGACCTTCTTGGCGTCGGTCGCCTGTACCGTCTGGATGGCATTGCCGGCATAGATCGGGCGCTTGAAGGTGTCTGATGAGACGACCTCTGTTATTTCCGAGACCTGTGCGACATCGAGCAGGGCGGCGACGCGCGGCATGACGTTCTTGCCCGTCGAGGTGGCTGCGGCGATGATGGTGTCGTAGCTGCCTGAAAGCTGGACGATCAGGGCGGCCAGCGGCTCGGCCAGATTGTTGGCGAGGCTTGCGTCCTCCGCCACCAGCACCTTGGAAACGCCGGAGAGCTTGGCGGCCTGTTCGGCCGCCGCCTTGGCGCCGGCACCGGCGACGAGGACGGTGACGTCGCCGCCGATCTTCGATGCCGCCGTCAGCGTCTTGGCGGTCTGGTCGGAAAGGTGGTTGTTGTCGTGGTCAGCCAGAAGAAGAATGGCCATGGTAATATCTCCCTTTCTCGAACCTTTAAAGCACGCCGGCTTCGGTCTTGAGCTTCTCGACGAGCTCGGCGACCGACTTGACCTTGACGCCTGCCTTGCGGCCGGATGGCTCCTCGGTCTTCAGGACCTTCAGGCGCGGTTCGGTGGAGACACCGAAATCACCAGGGGTCTTCTTGTCGAGCGGCTTCTTCTTCGCTTTCATGATGTTCGGCAGCGAGGCGTAGCGCGGCTCGTTGAGGCGAAGGTCGGTGGTGACGACCGCCGGCAGCTTGACCTCGATCGTCTGCAGGCCTCCGTCGACTTCGCGCGTCACCTGGGCCTTGCCGTCACCGATCTCGATCTTCGAGGCGAAGGTCGCCTGCGCCGTGCCGAGAAGGGCCGCGAGCATCTGGCCGGTTTGGTTGCTGTCGTCGTCGATCGCCTGCTTGCCGACGATGACGAGGCCGGGCTGTTCGGCGTCGACAATGCCCTTGAGGATCTTGGCGACGGCCAGCGGTTCGACGGCATCGTCGGTCTCGACGAGAATGGCGCGGTCGGCACCCATGGCGAGGGCGGTGCGCAGCGTTTCTTCGGCCTTGGCCGGGCCGATCGACACCACCAACACTTCCTCGGCCTTGCCGGCTTCCTTCAGCCGCAGCGCTTCCTCGACCGAGATCTCATCGAACGGGTTCATCGACATCTTCACATTCGCAAGCTCGACGCCCGTGCCATCCGGCTTGACGCGGATCTTCACGTTGTAGTCAACCACCCGCTTAACGGGGACGAGAATTTTCATGGGGTCCTTCCTTCAACTCTTTCGCCAAGAAAATGCGCGTTTCGGCGCTGCTCCGATTGTCGAATGGCGACATGGATACGCGTTTTTCCTCCAAACACAACGCTTCCATGACGCAGATAGGCAAATTGCATCTGCAAATATATTACGCTTACGTTCACGTCAATATTGGAGTTATCGCTTATCCCAAGGCAGGCGCTGACGCACCTCCTGGCCGGGTGCCACGGCCATTGCCGGGTTGGGTAAAGGCCGATCCCGGACGGCCCTTGGCGTGACGACTTCACGATCGAAAAGCGGGACACCGGGGCGGCGCATGATGAGAACCAGCAAGCCGCCGGCGAGGATGCCGCCGACATGGGCGCCCCAGGAAATGCTGCCATCGGGCTCCAGGACCAGCATGACGAACTGCTGACCGATCCAGAGAAGCAGAGGAACGAAGGCCGGCAACGGCAGCGGCACCCGCATCAGCACGAGCACCCAAACCTTCACGCGGGGGTGCAAGACAACGTAGGCAGTGACAACGCCGGAGATTGCGCCCGAAGCGCCCACGAGCGGCGCCTCCGACGTCGTTCCGACGAGGCCGTGGACGAGCGCGCCGGCGGCGGCACAGAGCAGATAGAAGACGAGGAAGCGAAGATGGCCCATTGCGTCCTCGACGTTGTCGCCGAAGACCCAAAGGAAGAGCATGTTCGGAGCAAGGTGCCAGAAACCGGAATGGACGAAGGAGTACGTGACGTAGGTGAGCGGCTCCGGTGTGAATGCCAGGGCCGGCTCCAGTGTTGCGTAGTGAAAGGCGACGGCCGGAATGTAGCCCAAGCCGACGATCGTCGCCTGCGACGCAGATGGGCTGGCAACCACACCGGTAAAGAGCCAAACCGCGACATTCAGCACGATCAGGCCCAGCGTCACCCACTGGACCTTGATGTGCTTCAACGTATTGGCATCGTGCAGTGGTATGAACATGAAGCCTGCCCCCGGGCGTTCGCGTCACATGGTCGCGAAGGAGACTACCTGTTTTTTCCCGGAACCCAAAGTACGTCCGCGTGGCCGCGGTCATTGGCGTGACGGGCGGCGACGAACAGGAAGTCCGAAAGGCGGTTGACGTATTTCAGAGCGGCTTCGCTGACAACCTCGCCATCGGCGCGGGCAAGCTCGACCATCAGCCGCTCGGCACGCCTCGCGATCGTTCGGGCGAGATGAAGATGAGCGGAGGCGGAGTGGCCGCCGGGCAGCACGAAGGACTTCAAGGGCTGCAGGTCGGCGTTCAATTCATCGATGTCGCTCTCGATGCGCGCGACCTGACTATCAACGATGCGCAGAGGCTCGTGTGCTGGCGGTTTGCCATCGTCTGGCGTCGCAAGGTCCGCGCCAAGATCGAAGAGATCGTTCTGGATCAACGTCAGCATTCTCTCCAGCACAGGCATGCCCTGCATATGCAGCCTTGCGACGCCGATGGCGGAGTTGGCCTCGTCGATCGTGCCGTAGGCTTCCACGCGCAGATCGTATTTCAGACGGCGTGGGCCGGAAACGAGTGCGGTCGTGCCATCGTCGCCGGTCTTCGTGTAGATCTTGTTGAGCCTTACCATAGCTACCCCTCTTTCTTGTCGGCTTAGCTAGGGCGACCGCCCCCGGTCAGCCAGAGCGTCAGCATGATCAGGAGAACCGCGATCGCCTGCAGCAGCACGCGCAGCTGCATCAGCTTGTTCGAAAGGTTCGGATTGCCGCCCTTCATCATGTTGAAGAGGCCGCGGATCAGCACCAGGGCGACGATGCCCATGACGATGATCGCGAGAATATAGGTGACCGTGGACATGCTGGCTTGGCCTTCTTGATTAGTCCACCCAGCGCATCAGGCGGTAGAAGAGGTCGGCGGGCAGCAGCCTCTTCAGCACCATGCCCTGTTTTGCCGGCGTGGTTACAGGGTAATGTGGCTTCGGATTGCTTGAGTTCAATGCATGCTTCAACACGGCATAAACAGCGTCTGGGCCGAGCTTATGTCGATTGGGACGACCCGATCCGTCAAGCCGTGCAAGCTGACGGCGGTAATCTGCCGCATGCACCGAGTTCTTCACGTCAATGTGTTCGTTGATTTTCGCGAGTGCGTTTGCCGTGAAGCGCGAGGCGATCGGTCCGGGTTCGATCAGGCTGACGTGAATTCCGCTGCCCTGCAGTTCCATGCGAAGACTGATGCTGAGGCCCTCGAGCGCAAATTTTGAGGCGGTGTAGGCGCCGCGATATCGATAAGGCACAACGCCAAGGATCGACGAGCACTGCACGATCCGCCCTTGCCCCCGCTTGCGCATCACCGGCACGATCTGGCGCGTCAATTCGTGCCAACCGAAAACGTTCGTCTCGAATTGCGCGCGTAGCGCCTCAGTTGGAAGGTCCTCGACCGCGCCAGGCTGCCCGTAGGCACCGTTGTTGAACAGCGCGTCGATGCGTCCGCCTGTCAATCCGGTTATATCGCGCACCAGATCCGAGATCGTGTCTGACCGCGTATAGTCCATGCGGAAGGCTTCAATTCCATCCGCTTCCAATGGCGCCAGATCATCGAATTTGCGCACTGTTGCGAAGACCCGCCAGCCGTCGGCTTTCAACGCCCTTGCACAGTATGCGCCGATGCCCGAAGAGCATCCCGTCACGATGATGGTGCGTTGATCCGACATCGAATGATTCCTGTACAAAGTGGGAGTGGTTTCCCATATTCGAACGGGCGACACAACGACCAAAGCCTGGAGACGGAATGCCGAAAATACTGCGCATCTTCTATGATGTGGTCTATGATGCCATCTGCCACCTTATTGAAGACGACGGCTTCGCGATGGCGAGCCATGTCGCGTTGTCCACGCTTCTCGCAGTCTTTCCCTTCCTCATTTTCGGAACGACACTGGCGACCTTCCTGGGTGCCGACCAGTTCTCCGACAGGGCGATACATCTGATCTTCGATACCTGGCCGGAGGCGATCGCCAAGCCGGTTGTTGGGGAGGTGATTCAGGTCCTGACCGTGCCACGCGGCGGACTGCTGACCATATCGGTGCTGGCGGCCGCCTATTTTGCCTCGAACGGCGTCGAGGCGTTGCGGATATCGCTAAACCGTGCCTACCGGGTTCAGGAAACGCGTCCGTGGTATATCACCCGCCTTGCAAGCCTTGGCTATGTCGTCATCGCCGTGATCATATTTGCAGCAGTCAGCATCCTGCTTGTGGCTGTCCCGCTCGCTCTCGATTATGCGCGCCAGTGGTTTCCTGTCTTCGCCGACAAGCTCGAGGTGGTCTTCAGCTGGCGCGTCTACGGCACCTTGTTCATGCTGACTGTCGGTCTGTTCGTCGTGCATCTATGGTTGCCGGCGGGTCGTCGTCGCGTCTTCGATGTCGTGCCTGGTGTCCTCGTCACGCTGCTGCTCTGGCTGGTGGGGGCGTTGATCTTCGCCTACTATCTCGCGACGTTCGCCAACTACGCCGCGACCTATGCCGGTCTGGCGTCGGTGATGATCGTTCTGATCTTTCTCTACATGGTCGGCGTCATTTTCATCATCGGTGCCGAGATCAACGCCGCG
Source organism: Rhizobium cauense (assembly GCF_019511525.1). Lineage (GTDB taxonomy): Bacteria > Pseudomonadota > Alphaproteobacteria > Rhizobiales > Rhizobiaceae > Rhizobium > Rhizobium cauense. The sequence goes on from NZ_JAEUAT010000005.1 coordinate 437,901, forward strand.
CTCTTGAAATTCCGCGTGCGCGCGATCTTCAAGAACAATTTTCTGGGCGGTGGTCAGGGTAAGGCATCAAAGCCCCACAAGACGGCGGATATCGGCCGGTGAAAGGCCGCGCTGACGGAGTTCGGCGAGGCCTGTGTCGCCCTGGCTCTTGGAAAGCTTGCGGCCGTCTTTGTCGGTGATCAGGCGATGGTGGTGATAGACCGGCGCCGGCAGATCAAGGAGCGTCTGCAGCAGCCGGTGCACCGATGTCGAATGAAAGAGATCGAGCCCGCGGACGATATGGGTGACGCCTTGCAGGGCGTCGTCGAGAACGACCGAGAGGTGGTAGCTCGACGGCGCATCCGACCGAGACAGGACAACATCCCCCCAGGCGCCGGGATTTGCGGCAACCAGGCCTCGGTCACCGTCTCCGGTTTCCTGCCAGAAGAGGGGCTCGCCGACCACTGCCAATGCCTTGCCCATATCGAGTCGCCAGGCGTGTTTAAGGCCCGACGCGAGCAGCTCATGCCGCTCGAAATCGGCGCGTCCACGATCGTCCGGTGGGTAGAGTGGCGAGCCGTCAGGATCGCGCGGCCAGCGCTCTCCATTCGCCGCTGCCGCGGCAACGCGCGTCTTCGTTTCGCCCCGGGTCATGAATGCGGGGTAAGCGAGGCCACGGTCGATCAAGCGGTCGAGGGCTGCCTGGTACTCCCCGAAATGATCGGACTGCCGCCTTGCCGGTTGCTCCCAGTCGATGCCGAGCCATTCAAGGTCCGCGTAGATGCCCGTCTCGAATTCGGGTGTACAACGCGTCAGGTCGATGTCTTCGATGCGCAGGAGAAAGCGCCCGCCTGTCGATCCCGCCATGTCGTGATTGAGAAAGGCAGAGAGTGCGTGACCGAGGTGAAGCGGGCCATTCGGGCTCGGGGCAAAACGAAACACAGGCTTTTGACGGAGAATCGCGGTCATGCTTTCTTCTGCCACGGATTCGATGAGATCGCGAGGAAGCGTATTGATCATTCGCAGCGACGAGGACGTGAGTAAGGGGTTGGAGAACCTGCTTCTTCTCGACCCCCGGCTGAACAGCATCGCCTTGGATGCCGGGCCGCTTCCGTTGCGACTGCGTGAGCCGGGGTTCGAAGGCCTGGCGCATGTTATTGTTTCGCAGATGGTGTCGCGAGCCAGTGCGGAGGCGATCTGGAAACGGATGCGACCGACCGAAGGGGCGTTGACAGCAGATAACTATGTGCTTCTCCATCCCGAAGCCTGGCGAGAGTTCGGCCTGTCGCGCGCCAAGGCTGACACGCTATCGCGCATTGCAGTGGCGGTCGCTTCGGGCCAGCTCGATCTCCTCGCGCTTTCCGCGCGGCCGCCCGATGAGGCGCTGGCGGAACTGACCGCTCTCAAGGGCGTAGGTCCCTGGACTGCCGAGGTTTATCTGATGTTCTGCGGCGGTCATGCGGACGTCTTTCCCTCCGGCGACGTCGCCTTGCAGAACGCGGTGGCTGCGGCATTCGGTCTCGCCAACCGCCCGGCTGCCCGCGAACTGGCGTCGCTGGCACGTGCGTGGTCGCCGTGGAGGTCCATCGCCGCGAGGCTTTTCTGGGCTTATTACGCCGTCAAGCTCGGTCGCGGCATTTTGCCTATCGATTGAGCGAGGATAGTTGAACTGCAGGATTGATGGCTGAATTTATTGGACTTCACAATGCCGTCACAACCGGCCTAATATAAGGGTGCAGATGCCGAATCGATCAGGAGAGTCCCTTGACGATTGCAGTCTCCCCACAGGCCCTGCCAGCGCTCGTCCTGAACGCTGACTACAGGCCACTGAGTTACTATCCCTTGTCGCTTTGGTCCTGGCAGGACGCGATCAAGGCGGTGTTTCTCGACCGTGTGAATATCATTGCAGAGTACGAACACTCGGTATCTTCGCCGAGCTTTTCGATGCGACTTCCAAGCGTCGTTTGCCTCAAGACCTACGTTCAGCCGTCCCGCAATCCGGCCTTTACCCGCTTCAATGTGTTCTTGCGCGACAAGTTCGAATGCCAGTATTGCGGCGAGCATGACGATCTGACTTTCGACCACGTCATTCCGCGCGCCCATGGCGGCGAGACGACATGGCAAAATGTCGTTGCGGCCTGTTCTCCCTGCAATCTGAGAAAAGGCAGCAAGCTGCCGAAGCAGGCAGGCATGTTCCCGAATCAGAAGCCCTACCAGCCGACGGTGCAGGATCTGCACAATAACGGTCGGCTCTTCCCGCCCAACTATCTGCACGACAGCTGGCTCGACTATCTCTACTGGGATAGCGAACTGCAGCCCTGATCAGCTCTCCATCAGCCGGTTTCAGGCCGTTTTGCGGACGCCGATAAAGGCGAAGGCCGCCAGGATGAGGCTTGCAATCACATTCCAGCCGGCGAAGGACAGGCCGAGGACGCGAAGAGCGGCATCGGTGCAGGACGGACCCTTGATGGTATTCAGTTCGCTGAGCAGATCGCCCGCATTCTGCGTCATGCTGCCTGCAGTCGTGGAGCAGGTTGCCGGACCTTGCCAGAACTGCCACTCGACGCCGGCATGGTAGACGCCCATGCCGGCTCCAACGATCATCAGCATGCCGGCGGCGAGCAGAAATGCGCGGCCGATCCAGCTTGGAAGACCAACAAGGGAAGAGACAGCGCCGAGGATCGCGATCGGGATAGCGTAGTAATAGGGCTGGCGCTGGAGCAGGCAGAGGGCGCAGGGGATATAGCCGCCAAGGTACTGGAAGCCGAGCGCGGTGCCGACCACCACAGTCATGCCAAGGGCAAGCGCAAGCGAATAGCCGACAACCGGCCGAGCAAGGGAAAACGAGGCAGACATGGCAGGACTCCGCGCAGAAAGCTCAGTGAGCAAGTAATTTATAGGCGACCCCAAGGGCAATGGCGAGCGCTGCAACAACACCCGCAACCTGAGCCAGGCGCTTTTCGATGAAGTGGCGGATCGGCTCGCCGTAGCGGCGCAGCAGCCACGCGAGGAAGAAGAAGCGGGCGCCACGCGCCACGATCGCGGAAAGAACAAAGAAGCCGAGATTCATGTGAATGACGCCGGCAAGGATCGTTACGATCTTGATTGGCGGCAGATGCGCCAGGCCTGATGTCACCAACAACAGCAGCAGGATTTCCCATTCGTCATGGATATAGAGCCGCAGTTGCTCGAAGGCGTCGAGCTTTCCGTAGAACTCGAGAACCGGTCGCGCAATGGCATCGTAGGCATAGTAGCCGAGCGCCCACCCGGCGATGCCGCCGAGGACAGATGCCACGGTCGCGACCAGCGCGTAGCGATAGGCGCGTTCCGGCTTGGCAAGCGCCATCGGGAGGTAAAGAACATCGGCGGGGACGAGAAAGACGGAACTTTCAACGAAGGCGATAACGGCGAGCCAGACTTCGGCCGACTTCCGGGCGGCGAGAGACATGGTCCAGTCGTAGAGTCTGCGGAGCATTCCAATCCTTTCGCTTCGAGCACATGAGCTTTATGGGGCGTTGCTGCGGCTGTAAATGCTTGCTGTGTCGTTCGTAGGGTGACGTACCAAAAAAATCTTCGTGATCGGTCTCCCTTCGCCGATGCGTCATGAATCGATGCTGGACGGCTGATTGCGTTGCTGCCGCATGACGTTCATTTCAGCGCGTTCGCGCGCCATTTCGCTGACAGCCTGGCGCAGGACGGGATGCTTGGCCGTGAACATGTTGAAGTCCCGCCTTTCCAGCACGAAGAACTGGCAGAAGTCCACGGCCACGACATCCGCCGTCCGGCGACCGCCGCTGAGAAGGGCCATCTCGCCGAAGAATGCGCCGGGCTCCAGGGGGATCTTCCCGTCCGGAAGCTGCACCTCGACGGCGCCGGAAGACAGGAAATACAGGCCATCGCCCCGGTCGCCCTTGCGGATCACGCGTTCGCCGGGCAGTGCGGATTTCGGACGGAAAAGAAGAAGCAACTCCTCCTGCGAATCTTCGCTGACCTTGGCAAAGAGCGGAAATGTCTCGATCAATTCCTGCATTTCCAGCTGATGCTGGCGTTCGCGCGCTTCGTTGACCGCACGGATTTTCTCAAGCTCGCGGCCAAGTGCCTCGTGTCGGCGGCGACCGAAGCGATGGCTGAGCACGGGCCATCTCGCTTGCACATGGGTGTGGACCGCTTCGGCACCCGCGCAGACCAGGGGATTGAGCGTGATCGAAATGATCGCCGAGGCGAGGATGATATCCTGCCCGTCTTCCGGCAACAGTCCGAGTGTGACGCCAAGACCTGCAAGAATGAAGGAGAACTCACCGATCTGCGCCAGTCCGGCCGACACCGTCAGCGCCATCCCGATCGGGTAGCGAAGCAGGACGATGATCAGGAAGGAGATGGCGGTCTTCCCGACGATGATCAATGCGAGTGCGCCGATCACGGCCATCGGCTGGCGAACCAGGATTGTCGGATCGAACAGCATGCCGACAGATACGAAAAACAGGACCGAAAATGCGTTCTGGAGTGGCAATGAATCGGCAGCAGCCCGATGGCTGAGGTGGGATTCGCTCATGACGACGCCGGCGAAAAAGGCGCCGAGCGCAAACGAAACGCCGAAGATTTGTGCCGAGCCGAACGCGATGCCGAGTGCTATGGCGAGGACAGCCAGCGTGAAGAGTTCGCGGGATCCGGTTCGGGCGACCAGCGTCAGGAGCCAGGGTACGATCTTGGGCCCGAGAAAGATCGCCATGACCGCAAAGGCGCCAACCTTCAGCAGCGTCAGTGCAATCGTTAGCGGAAGCGGCAGTCCGGCGGCGTGGCCGGCGGCATGACCCCCGAGCAACTCGGCTACGGCGGGCAGTAGCACCAGCGCCAGAACCATGGCGAGGTCTTCGACGATCAGCCAGCCGACCGCCACGCGGCCGCTTGCCGCATTGAGCAGGTTTCGCTCTTCGAGCGCCTTCAAGAGTACGACGGTACTCGCCACGGAAAGGCTGAGGCCGAAGACGATGCCGGCACCCAGACTCCAGCCCCACCATTCGACAAGCGCGATGCCGATCACCGTGACGACCGCGATCCTGGCGATCGCGCCGGGAACGGCAATGCCGCGCACGGCAAGCAGATCGGCTGTGGAAAAGTGCAAGCCAACGCCGAACATGAGCAGGATGACGCCCATCTCTGCCAGCTGGCTGGCAAGCGCCGTGTCGGCGACGAAGCCCGGTGTCATCGGTCCCATGGCGATGCCAGCGACGAGGTAACCGACAAGCGGCGGCAGACGCAGCCGGTCTGCGATGTAGCCGAGTATCGCCGCAAAGACGAAACTCACGGCAACTGTGGCAATAAGCGATACTTCTTGATGCAAGCGTACAATTTCCCTCTTGGCGGGCGCAGTTTGGCCGAAACGCCCAAGAAGTTAAACAGTTGATTTTCAGCCATCCAGCTATTCGTCGGTACGGCTTGAATGAGGCGCAATGAAGTGAGAGCACTTACGCTACGGCGTTGGGGTCAAAGCGGTCGGGTGTCGATCGGAATTTTCACTCCAAGCAATCGATACTCGACATGATTGACAGGATCGCGACGCACATCAGTCCGTGCGACTATCGTGGCGCCCGATCCCGAACCACCTTCCAGAGCCGCCAGGCTTCACCCGCAAGCGCGATCGGGAGTCCCGAAAGTGCGATTGAACCGAACCCGGCCAGACGAGAAAAGCCGCCCAACCGTGTCCTGGGCTTCGTCCAATCGCTGCCCGCAAGGTCACTGCTGTAGGACCTTGCAATGAGAGTGTAAGGGGAGGTGTCACGATAGATGAGGTCCAAGGACTGAACGAGTGTTGCCTTTGCCGTATTTTGGCGGCGCCAAGGCTTGGGTCCCTGCGAGTGGATGAACAAGGTAGGCCCGCGCCTTAGCCAGCGTACGCGTTCTCCGGGCGTAAAACCAAATAATCCGAAGCATTGCGTGATGCCTTTCCCAATGCGGAGCATTTCCAATGGGGTCTTGTGAAACGGGGCTGTAGAAAGGACCACGGTCAAGAGATCCTGATCGCCGAACAAATGGAACGGCCTGTCGAGGTAATTGCCTTTCTGCGCCGTGACGTAGCGAGTATCGCCCAACAGCTCTTTCCATCGCTCCAAAAGTGGCAGGTGCGATCGATTTACAGCGACGACACAACTGTTGACGCCGGATTCAAGCAATCTTTCCGGCTCTAGATCCCACGCTTTCGCCCTTCGGCCACCGTCGTTACGGTCGCGAGCCCAAAGGGCCTCTTCCGCGACTATTATTCTAGGCGCTGTAGGGTCGAAGAACTGATCGGGAATAGGAGCAGTCACCATGATGTCGGAGTCTATCCAGACCGCGGCATCAGCGAACTCAAGAGCTTTCTGCAGAAGATCGGGTTTAATGTTCCAACCGCTAGGCGACCCTTCCGTCAGGGTGAAGCGCCGAACCAATGGGATGTCTTTCAGCCAATTTGAAAGATCGTCAGTAGCATTTGGCAAAAATGCAAATATTTCTAAATTCGGATTATATCTACGCAAACTTGAAATCAGTATTCTTATTCCGACTTCCTCCTCGATTCTATCTTCATAGATACAAATCGCGCCAGGCATTATATTTCTCCAAGTATAGATCCAACTTGGAAACTATTGTTCAATCTATGCTGGTTTTCAAGTTCCCCTTCATGAGGTTGCCATAAGCCTCGTCATGCAAATGGTTCTTCCGCCAAAGAGATTAGGGGAGTCTCTCGCCGCTTCTCGGACATGGAAGAGAAGCCCGGGCGCTGGGCCATACACGCAGGAGTTTGGAACAGGCCGTTTGGTGGGGCTGATTTACAACGTGGCGAAGTGCCGACGCATCCTGATCGGAACGAAAATCAGAAAACTCTGTAAGGAAATCAATGTCGATCTTGGGAGGTGGTGCCCCATGCCGGGGTCGAACCAGCACTTCTTTCGAAACTCGATTTTGAGTCGAGCGCGTCTACCAATTCCGCCAATGGGGCAACGGATACCGACGAGGCGGCTGTCTAGCATGCGTTCGCCCGCGCGCGCAAGACGGCGGGCGACGTTCTCGGTTTGATTTATTGGAGGTTTCGGCCCGGAGAGGGTCGAAAGCCCTAGGACTTATCAATGTGCGCCGGCTGTGGCTGGCTGGCGGAGACCAGACTTCTTCAGCGTAATCGCAAGAATCGAGGCGAGCAGGCAGAAGGCGCCGGCAATGAAGAATGCGGGCAGGTAGCTATCCAGCTCGGTTCGCGACCAGCCGGCGCCGTAGGCGGCGGTTGCGGCCCCAAGCTGATGCCCGGCGAAGACCCAGCCGAAGACGAGGCCGGCCTTTTCGCGTCCGAATCGGTCGGCGGCGATCTTGACGGTCGGCGGGACGGTCGCGATCCAGTCGAGGCCGTAGAAGACCGCGAAGATCGACAGGCCGTAGAAGCTGAAGTCGCTAAAGGGCAGGAAAAGCAGCGAGAGGCCACGCAAGCCATAGTACCAGAAGAGCAGCCAGCGGTTGTCGAAACGGTCGGAGAGCCAGCCGGAACCGATCGTGCCGAAGAAATCGAAGATCCCCATGACGGCGAGGACGCTGGCAGCGGCAACAGGCACGATACCGAAGTCGCCGCAGAGCGTGACGAAATGGGTCTGGATCAGACCGTTGGTGCTGAGGCCGCAGATGAAGAAGGTGGCGAACAGGATCCAGAAGGTTGAGGTCCCGGAGATTTCCTTGAGAACCGTGATCGGGGTCGCCAACATTGTCAGCAGGCCACCTTGGGGCGGCACATGCGGCGTGACGTGCTCATCACCAAAAGCCGGCAGGTTCAGGTCCGAGGGGCGGTCCCGCATGAAGGCCAGCACCAGAAGCGCGGCCACCATGATCATGCCGCAAACGAAAAAGACCGTCCCGCGCCATCCGTAGCGTTCGGTGAGTTCTGCCATGAGCGGCAGGAAAACCAGCTGGCCGGTTGCGGAACTCGCGGACAGCATGCCGACCACGAGGCCGCGATGCTTGGTGAACCAGCGGGCGGATACGGTTGCCGCGAGTACCATTGCCGTGAGCCCGGTGCCGAAGCCGACGACGACGCCCCAGAGCAGCAGCAACTGCCACAGCTCGGTCATGAACAACGAGCCGACGAAACCGCCGCTGATCAGGACCATGGCGAAGACGATGACCTTGCGGACGCCGAAATAATTCATGAAGGCGGCGGAGAATGGTCCCATGAGCCCGAACAGGATCAGGCGGACGGCCAGCGCGGACGAAATCTGCGAGGTCTCCCAACCGAATTCGTCCTGGAGCGGCTTGATGAGAACGCCCGGGGCGCCCATCGCACCGGCAGTCACAAGCATGGTGAGGAAGGTTGCCGCGACGACCACCCATCCGTAGTGGATGTTGCGTCGCGCCAGCGATGAGGCAAGTGCAGTCGATACCATGTGGCCGTTCCGTCCTGGAGGTTGCCGGAGATTATTGGAAGCTTTTAGATGATGATCATCATAATTGTTGCGTATTGATGATGGACGTCATATAAATTGTCAAGCTGCTAATTGCGGAGAAGCGAATGCGGGTCAGCCGAGAGAAATTTGCCCAGAATCGGGAGAAGATCCTGCAGGTTGCCAGCGTGCTGTTTCGTGAAAAGGGCTTCGATGGCATCGGCGTTGCCGAGATCATGAAGGCCGCCGGAATGACGCATGGCGGATTCTACGGACATTTCGAATCGAAGGAGGAGTTGGCGCTGGAAGTGAGCCGGGCTCTGATCGAGAAGGTCAAGGTCCGCTGGAACGAGATCATCGCGGCATCCGAACAGCCGCTTGACGCGCTGCTCAAGCACTATCTTTCACGCCTCAGCGTTGACGATCCGGGCGGAAGCTGCGTCTTCGCTTCGCTTGCCCAGGAGGTCAGCCGCAGTGAGGGGCCGGTGCGCGCCACGTTCAACGACGGACTTTCGATGCTGGTCGATCTTTTGTCCGAGATCGTGCCCGGCGAGACCCCCGAGGAGCGGCGCAAGAACGGATTTGCGACGCTTTCGGCGATGATGGGCGCGGTGATCCTGGCACGTGCCGTCGAAAGCCGCGAATTGTCCGACAGCTTCCTCTATACGACCCGCGACGCGCTTTCCGTGGGAAAAGCGCCGGGTCGCTAGCTACGGCGCGCGATCAGGGCGCCGATCCCCACCACCTCCGAGAATTCACCTTCGGGTGAAAGCTTGAAAAGGGCGGCGCGAAGTTCTGCCTCGAAGGCTTCGGCGCCCTCGCCGAGAGTCTGTCGTGACGTGACCGATGTAGACAAGGCTCGCCCAACGATATCGTCGGGACTGAGCTTGCGTTCCCTGACGAGGGCGATCCGCTCCAGATCGTTGAAAGCGGAATTCAGCAGGATGCGTTCGTGCTCGATCCAATCCGGTCCTTTCCGCCGTTCGCGGTCGGCATTGCGTTCCGGCGCAAAGGTTTCGGACAGCCTGTTGACGGCCTGTCGCCAGTCGGGTGTCGATGAGATATGGCGGTCACCAAACAGCACGACACAGCCGCTCTTGACGGTTATCTCGTCGAGCGCCCTCAGCGTCGCGGGTCGATCCATCCAGTGGAAGGAGCGCCCCATGACGGTCAGCTTGAGTGGCGCGAAGCGTGAATCGAGATCGTAGGACGAGCCTTTGACGAAGGTGACATCGACGCCGGCGGCCGCCGCATCGGCGCGAGCGGTCTCCAGCATTTCCGGTTCGGGATCGAGGCCGACGACCGTGGCCTTGGCCAGTCGGGCAAAGGCGATGCCGAGCTGACCCGGACCGCAACCGAGATCGAGCACGCGCTCGCCGGCAGAACGATCAGTCCGTTCCGCGATCCGTTTAATCAGTCGGTCGGGATAGGGAACACGATAGCGAGTGTAGTAGGTCGCGGTCGACTGAAAGCGGCGCGCCTCGAATGGAATGGTGATCATGGCAACGTCCTTGAGCGGACGGCCGGTCGCGTGCTTTTGAACGCGCGATCCGGCCCCTAAGAATGGATGTCGTTATTTGAAGCCTTCGACCCGGTGTGGAACGTAAGGCTCCTCCAGGGTCGCGACATCTTCCGGTGTCAGCTTGACCGACAATGCAGCAACCGCGTCGGCCAGATGGTTCGCTTTGGATGCACCGATGATCGGCGCCGTGACGGCGCCCTTCTGCAAGATCCAGGCCGTGGCGATCTGGGCACGGGCGACGCCATGCTTGGCGGCCAGCTTGCCCACGATACCAATGATGGTGCGGTCGGCGTCTTCCGCCTGTTTGTAGAGCGTCTTGCCGAATTCATCCGTCTCGCTGCGGGCGGTCTTCTCGTCCCAATCGCGCGTCAGCCGGCCGCGGGCGAGCGGGCTCCACGGGATCACCGCAATCTTCTGGTCCTGGCAGAAAGGCAGCATCTCGCGCTCCTCCTCGCGGTAGAGCAGGTTCAGATGATCCTGCATGCTGACGAAGGGCGTCCAGCCGTTGGCGCGCGAGGTATAGAGCATCTTGGCGAACTGCCACGCATACATGGAAGAAGCGCCGATATAGCGTGCCTTGCCCGCCTTCACGACGTCATGCAGCGCTTCCAGGGTTTCCTCGATCGGCGTCGTAGGGTCGAAGCGGTGGATTTGATAGAGGTCGACGTAGTCGGTGCCGAGGCGGCGCAGGCTGTTGTCGATCTCGTCGAAGATCGCCTTTCGTGACAGGCCGGCGCCGTTCGGCCCGGGTCGCATGCGATTGAAAACCTTGGTCGCGAGGACGATCTCGTCGCGCTTCGAGAAGTCCCGAATTGCCCGGCCGACAATCTCTTCGGACGATCCGTCCGAGTAGACGTTGGCGGTGTCGAGAAAGTTGATGCCGAGATCCAGCGCTTGCTTGATCAATGCGCGGCTGTCCTCCTCGCCGAGCGTCCAGCTGTGATTGCCGCGGGCGGGCTCGCCGAAGGTCATGCAGCCCAGGCAGATTTTCGACACTTCCAGCCCAGTGCCGCCAAATTTGACGTAGTCCATGAAGTTACTCCAAATATCGGGTCGCTACCCAGCGCGCCCTTTGATCTAGTGCGGCAAACACGAAAGTGTGGGCCGCTGACATAAAAGTTTTGTGACCGGCCCGTGGGCGCTCAGCAGTGCATGCGCTTGCGCATGCGGAGTTCCCGGTGTTAGCTGCTGCAGCATTTTGACTGGATTTCCGCCGATGAGACTACCGCAGTGCGATCGCTACGAAGACCTGTACCGAGATTTTGCGTGGGACATACCGGAGGATTTCAATATCGGTCGTGCGGTCAGCGACGATTGGGCCGAGCGAACGCCGGGGCGAACCTGTCTGGAGCATTTCAGTCCAGACGGCAATCACCTGTCGATGACCTACCGCGAACTGGCGGATCGATCCTCGTCGCTTGCCAATGCGTTCGTGGCGCTCGGTTTGAAGAAGGGCGATCGGGTCGCGCTCTTGCTGCCGCAATCGTTCGAGACCGTTGTCGCGCATGTCGCGATCTACAAGATGGGCGCGATCGCCCTGCCACTGGCTTTGCTCTTCGGCGTCGAGGCGTTGGAATACCGGCTCCGGACGGCTGGTGCGTCCGCAGTCATCACCAATGCGTTCGGGCTTGAGCGGATCAGCCAGATCAGAGCTCGGCTGCCCGATCTGGCCGAGGTGATCTGCGTCGACGGCATCGGGCACGGCGCACGATCTTTCGCTGCACTGGTGGAAGACCACCCGCCAGTGTTCGAAGTTGCGAAGACCGCGCCTGATGATCCGGCCTTGATGATCTTTACCTCGGGAACGACAGGTCCGCCGAAGGGTGCTCTGCATGGCCATCACGTGCTGGCCGGGCATATACCGGGCATGCAATTCGCCCATGAGGGCTTCCCGCAGCCGGGCGACAAGGTCTGGACACCATCCGACTGGGCCTGGGCCGGCGGCTTGCTGAATGCGTTGCTGCCCAGCCTGTTGCTCGGCGTCCCTGTCGTCTCGTCACCGGCGCAAAAGTTCGATGCCGACATGGCCTATCGCATCATGGCCGAAATGAAGGTGCGCAACGGCTTCATCCCGCCGACGGCGCTGCGGCTGCTGAAATCGGTGCCCGATCCGCGCTCAAAGTACGACCTCGTGCTGCGGACGATCGGTGCCGCGGGCGAGTCGCTCGGCGCCGAGACACAGGAATGGGTCAAACGGACGCTTGGGATTACCGTCAACGAGTTCTACGGCCAGACCGAGTGCAACTTCGTGCTTTCGTCGAGTGCAGCGATCGGCGTCAGCCGTGCCGGCGCAATCGGTCGACCGGTGCCCGGGCATAGCGTGGCGATCATCAGTGAAGCAGGTGAAGAGCTGCCTGTCGGTGAAGCGGGGCAGATTGCCATCCGCCGGCCAGATCCCGTCATGTTTCTCGGCTATTGGAACGATGCGGCGGCGACCGAGCGGAAGTTCGTTGGCGACTGCCTGCTGACCGGCGATATTGGACGCCGGGATGAGGAAGGATACGTCACCTTCTTCGGACGGGACGACGATGTCATCACGTCCTCAGGCTACCGCATCGGACCGGCTGAAATCGAGGACTGTCTCATCGGGCATCCGGCCGTGCAGCTGGCCGCCGCGGTTGGAAAGCCCGATCCCGTTCGTACCGAGATCGTCAAGGCCTACGTCGTGCTAGCTCCGGCGTATGAACCGAGCGAGCGGTTGGCCGCCGATATAAGCCATTGGGTAAAGACGCGGCTCTCCATGCATGAGTATCCCCGTGAGGTGGAATTTGTGACGGAACTGCCGCTGACAACGACCGGCAAGGTCATCCGACGCCTGCTCAGGGAACGCGCGCGGGCCAGCTGAGAGGTTTGGCACCTTATTGAGGAGACTTCCCGCGCCGAGCGAGCGACATGATCTTCTGCCTCAGCATTTTCGCAACGTTTCGCGTGCTGCTGTACATGTGGAGTTGGGCGGCCACCTGGCGAACGTCACGGTCGCCATTCTGGTGAAGCCCGATCACCATGGTTCCCATGTCTTCCCGCTCTCGCCAGAACCGGTTGATCATGGGATGGTCGGGAATAGCGCAGGAGTCCGAGCGCGCGATGTTGGCGTCGTCGAGGTGCCATTCAGTCACTTCGCCCATCAGCAGCTTGCCCGGCGAATGGCGAGCATAGGCCTCGTCATAGGCGGTCTTCCACGTATAGGCCTCGCTGCCCATCATCAAGACCACCATCGAGGCGATCGCCTTGCCATTGAGGTCGATCGTGTGGATACGTACTGCGTCGACTGCGGCGAGGTTGGACACGGCTTCGCGGGCGAAGGCGGTGTGGTAGCGGTCGGTGACGAGAGCGCTGCGTTTCTTGCCCTTCCAGCCGCCTGCTTCAAGTGCGAGGAATTCCTCGAAGCGCATGTGGATGTCGCGTGGCTGACGGGCGACGCTGTAGACCACCGTGCCGTGTTCCTCGAGCAGACGCCATTGCCGGCGCATCTCCTTCAGATGCGATGAAGAAATCGCATCGCGCAGGTAGGTGGTTGCGTCCTCGTCGCTCTGCAGCATGGCGCGCTGATAGGGATTGGTGATGGTGATCGGCAGGTTGCGGCTGATGGCGACCGCCCTTGCCATGCGCGCGACAATGCCGTTCAGCCTGACATCCGGCAGGACGAGGATCGGCGGCAGGCGTAGATCACGGTTGACGAGGCCGTCGTAGAGGTTATCGAGCGTTTCGGCCGCGTCTTCGGCATCGATCAGTGGCGTACCGAGCGGTGCAAAGCTGTTCGACCAGACACGGATGATCGACGGGCCGACGGCGAAGCCGGGTTTTTCGACGGAAAACGGCATCAGGAACCGCATCCGGCTCCGCGCGTCGCTCTGATCGCGTAGTAGGGCGAAGCTTACCTGCCTGTCGTCGAGCCGTGGCATGGCCGGAGCGAGAAACCGGCCGGTGAAGAAGACGTTGGCTTCCATCGCGCGGTTTGACAGGAAATCGAGCTCTTCCTGCAAGTCGTAGCCAAGCTTGCCTGAATAGAGGCAAAGTTCGCGGCCCGGTCGCCCGACCTCCACGCGCGCATCCGCCTGCGGCCTATCGAAATCGAGTGCCGCGAGTTCGTGAACCATCCGGTTCGTCGTGACGTCCGTCGTTTCGCTGGCTGGGGGAGTGCGCACCATTTTATCGGACTTCCATATCTGTCTTGGCCGGCGTGGCAAACGCGAAAAGGACGATGCCAAGCGCGCGCCGGACGGCGAAATGAAGGAGCACGGCCTCCACGCCCATGGCGGTGGCAGTGGCGATAGCCGCACCCTCAATTCCAAGTCTGGGGATCAGGAGCAGGTTGAGGCTGACGTTGGCGGCCAGCGCTCCGGCATAGAGCAACACGCACATGTTTTGCTTGCCGGCCATCATCAGCAGCGTTTCCGCCGGTCCGACCAGCGCTTTGGCGAGAATGCCGGTCAGCAGGATCGCCATCAGCGTGTAGCCGGCTGTGAACGCGCTGCCAAAGAGCGAGAGGAGCAAGTGACCGGCGGCGACGACGGCAAGGCCGATGCCGAGTGCGGGCCAGAACGTCCACCTGGCGGCATCGATCGCAGCAACGGCGAGCTGCTGGCGGGTCCCCTCGGCGATAAGGCTCGAGAAGCGCGGGCCGGATGCGGCCTTAACCGAAAAATTGATAAAGTGGACCAGCGCCATGGTCTTGGCGGCGGCAAAGTAGACGGCGACGTCCTGCGGTCCGAGGAAAATGCCGACGACCACCACATCCGAATTGGTCAGGAGAAAGCTGACGCCTTCGATAAGAAAAATCGGGAAAGCGACCCCCAGCCAGCCGAGAAAATCCACCTCGCGCGGACCTTCCTGGTAGTGGCGGCGCATTCGCAAAAGCGTGGCGACATATTGCCCGACGGTCGTGACGTAAGTCGCGGCTAGCGCGGCTTGCATCGCCGTCACCGCGGTATGCGGCGCGCCGAAACCGATCGCGGTCAGCATGAACAGAATGATGAGAACGGGCCGAGCGATGTAGGCGGGGCTCAGCGCCATGACGGGCCAATGGTTGGCGCGCGACGTGCCTTCGAGAATATCACCAAGGGTAATCATCGGCATCGCGATCAAACCGAGGAAGACCGGAATGACGTAGTAGCTCTCGATCCTGTCGCTGAAGACATGCAGGCCGATCATGCCGATGACGAGAACGGCAGTACCGGAAAGCAATCCAAAGATGCGGGCCGTGCCGGTCAATCCACGGATCTTCTCAAGCGCGCCGGCGGCCTTGTATTGGGGTAGGAAACGGACGATGGCGGTGTGGAAGCCGAGGCAGGAGAGATCGCCGAAGAGGACGATCAATACCCAGACGAATACAAAGACCCCGTACTCGTATTCGCCCATCAGACGCGCCAGGACGATCTGCGACAGAAAGGCGAGGGCGGCGCTGGCAATGCGGATCGCGAAGACGGTCAATGCCATTCGCTGAGCCGTCGCCTTCTCGCCGCGCGCGGTCAGAACGGTGGCCAGCGAGCGCAGCATACGACTACCCGCCGGGCGCAGACCCGCAGGCAGCAACTTTTCCGCCGTCTCAATGACTGCCATCACAAACACGCAAAACTCTTCTGGCAAATCGTGTCTAGCGTTGTGGCAGAACGGCGTTAAGAAACGGTTGTGACAGCGTAATTGGGCTTGACGCTCGACGCCCTGAACCGGTCAGGCGCCGCCGCGAGTCAACGCCCGGTCGACCAGCCGGTCGAGAATTTCGGGGTAGCTCACACCTGTAGCCGCCATTGCCTTGGCGTACATGCTGATATTGGTGAAGCCGGGGATGGTGTTGAGTTCGTTGATCACGAAGGACATGTCAGGCGTCAGGAAAAAATCGACGCGCGCCATGCCGTCGCAGCCAAGCGCCTTGAAGGCGAGGCGCGCGGCTTCTCTCATTCGGTCCTCGACTTCCTTCGGAAGTTCCGCGGGAACCCGGAGGGCCGCTCCATCCTCGTCGATGTACTTTGCCTCGTAGCTGTAGAAGCCGTGGCTTTCGGCCGGCGCGATCTCGCCGGGAAGCGACACGAAGATCTCGCCGTCGGCGTGTTCCAGCACGCTGAATTCGATTTCGCGGCCAGCAATGAATTCTTCCGCGAGCAGCTTGCTGTCGTGCTTGAAACCTTCAGCCAGCGCAGCTGCGAAGTCTTGCCCGCTCAGCACCTTGCTGACGCCGACAGAGGAGCCCTGCCGTGCCGGCTTGACGAACAGGGGGAGGCCAAGCTTTTCCGCGAGATCTTTGAAGGAGGGTACCTTGTCTTTCTCAATGCAGACCGCTTTTGCGACAGGCAAACCGGCCTGGTTCAGGAGGCGCTTGGCGATATCCTTGTCGATGGCAGTGACCGAACCCAGCAGACCGCAGCCGGCCAGCGGCACGCGGGCGACGGCGGCCAGTCCCTGGACGGAGCCGTCTTCGCCGTGCATGCCGTGCAACACCGGAAAGATGACGTCGATCGGCGGCAGTTCATATGGGGCACCATCTTCAGGGATGGCAAACAGCCGCCCATGGCCGCCCGGCAGCAGGCAGAGCTGTGGCGCGTGCTTGTTCGTTGCCGCTGTCGAAAGCTCGGTTCCGGCGGGTAGCAGCATCCACTGTCCCTCCCTTGTCACGAAGATTGGCTGGACGTCGTATCGCCCAGCGTCGAGTGCGCTGACAACGTTGGTGGCCGAAAGGATCGAGACGTCATGCTCCGGTGAGCGGCCTCCGAATAGAATGGCTACGCGCAGGCGAGGGCTTGCAGATCGGTTGACGTCAGCGAGCGAATGTGTGGTCGGCACGATGAACAGTCCCCTCAATTATTCGTGGAATTACAGTGCGATGACGCCATGATTGGCGAGTATTTCGGCAGGCTCGGTGAACAAAGCGACGGTTTTGCGGCTGAATCTTGTGTGGACTATGAAATCAAGAGTTGCAGCTGGGTTTTCGACGCCTTGAACCAAGCACAAACGAAGAGCCCCGCGACATCTCTGTCGCGGGGCTCTGATTTCAGTGCTGCGTCGGCATCAAGCCTGTGCGAAGGCGCCGTGGCAGTGCTTGAACTTCTTGCCGGAACCGCAGGGGCAGGCTTCGTTGCGGCCCACGTGACCCCAGGTCGATGGATCGGCCGGGTTGCGATTTTCCGGGGCGACAGCAACTTCCGACGCCAGGTACGCGGGCGCGAAATCGTCTTCGCCGGTGTCCGGATCGAGGTGATGCGCCTGCATGAACGGTGGTTCCGGCTCGACCGGCGCCTGCTGCACAAGTTCGACGCGCATCAGCTGTGCGGTCACGGCCTCGCGAAGATTGTTGAGGAGCGAGGTGAAGAGCTCGAACGCTTCCGACTTGTATTCCTGCAGCGGATCGCGCTGCGCGTAGCCGCGGAAACCGATGACGGAGCGCAGATGATCGAGGTTGACGATATGCTCGCGCCACAGGTGGTCGAGCGTCTGCATCACGATCGAGCGCTCGACATAGTGCATGATATCGGGACCGAAGCGCTCAGCCTTCTCGGTGAAGGCCGCGTTCGATGCTTCTGTCAGCCGCTCGCGGATGTCGTCTTCGCCAATGCCCTCTTCCTTGACCCAATCTTCGACCGGGAGATCGAGGTTGAGCAGAGCGGCGGTGCGCTCCTTCAGGCCAGCGGCATCCCACTGCTCGGCATAGGCACGTTCCGGAATATGCTTCTCGACCAGGTCCTCGATGACCTCGCGGCGCATATCGGACACTGTTTCGGAGATGCTCGGCGATTCCATCAGCTCGAGGCGCTGCTCGAAGATCACCTTGCGCTGATCGTTCAGGACGTCGTCGTACTTCAGGAGGTTTTTACGGATATCGAAGTTACGGGCTTCGACTTTCTTCTGCGCGCGCTCCAGAGCCTTGTTGATCCAGGGATGGACGATCGCTTCGCCTTCCTTGAGACCCAGCTTCGTGAGCATCGAGTCCATGCGATCTGAACCGAAGATGCGCATCAGGTCGTCCTGAAGCGACAGGTAGAACTTCGAGCGGCCCGGGTCGCCCTGACGGCCGGAACGACCGCGCAGCTGGTTGTCGATGCGGCGGCTCTCGTGGCGTTCGGTGGCGATGACGTAGAGACCACCGGCGGCAAGCGCCTTTTCCTTGAGCTGCTTGATTTCCTCGCGGATCGCTTCGGCCTTTGCGTCGCGCTCGGGACCGGGCTCTACTTCGCCAAGCTCGCGCTCGACGCGCATTTCGAGGTTGCCGCCGAGCTGAATGTCCGTACCGCGGCCTGCCATGTTGGTGGCGATCGTTACCGCACCCGGTACACCGGCCTGCGCGACGATGTAGGCTTCCTGCTCATGGTAGCGAGCGTTGAGGACCTGGAAGTCCTTGAAGCCCTGCTTGCGCATCAGGTCGGCCAGATATTCGGACTTTTCGATCGAAGTCGTACCGACCAGAACCGGCTGGCCACGCTTCTGCGCGTCGGCGATCTCGGTGATGATCGCCTTGTACTTTTCCTCGAAGGTCCGGTAGACCTCGTCGTCCTCGTCGATACGCTGGATCGGCAGGTTGGTAGGCACCTCGACGACCTCGAGGCCGTAGATGTTGCCGAATTCTTCCGCTTCCGTCTGCGCCGTACCCGTCATGCCGGCGAGCTTGTCGTACATGCGGAAGTAGTTCTGGAAGGTGATCTGGGCCAGCGTCTGGTTTTCCGGCTGGATCTGCACCTTTTCCTTGGCTTCCAGTGCCTGATGCTGGCCTTCCGAATAACGGCGGCCCGGCATCATGCGGCCGGTAAATTCGTCGATGATGACGATCTCGTCGTTGCGGACGATGTAGTCCTTGTCGCGCTGGAACAGCTTGTGGGCTTTCAGCGCGTTGTTGACGTGGTGGACGATCGCAACGTTTTCGATGTCGTAGAGCGACTGGCCCTTCAGAAGACCGGCCTGGCGCAGCAGGTTCTCCAGCTTCTCGGTGCCTTCTTCGGAGAAGTTGGCGGAGCGCTGCTTCTCGTCGATCTCGTAATCGCCTTCCGACAGAAGCGGGATGAACGCGTCGATCGTGTTGTAGAGGTCCGAGCGGTCGTCCAGCGGACCGGAGATGATCAGCGGCGTACGCGCTTCATCGACCAGGATCGAGTCCACTTCGTCGACGATTGCGAAGTTGTGGCCGCGCTGGACCATCTGGTTCTTCTCGTACTTCATGTTATCGCGCAGATAATCGAAGCCGAGCTCGTTGTTGGTTGCGTAGGTGATGTCGCAGTTATAGGCGGCGGCGCGCTCTTCGTCCGACAGGCCATGGACGATGACGCCCGTGGTCAGGCCGAGGAAGCCGTAGATCTTGCCCATGGTGGCGGCGTCGCGGCGGGCGAGGTAGTCGTTTACGGTGACGACATGCACGCCCTTGCCGGCGAGTGCGTTCAGATAGACCGGCAGCGTCGCGACGAGCGTCTTACCTTCGCCGGTCTTCATTTCGGCGATATCGCCGTCGTTGAGGATCATGCCGCCGATCAGCTGGACGTCAAAAGGTCGCATGCCGAGAACACGGCGCGAAGCCTCGCGAACAACGGCAAAAGCCGGAACGAGGATATCGTCCAGCGTCTTGCCGTCAGCCAGCATTTTGCGGAATTCAACAGTCTGGGCAGCCAGCTGTTCGTCGCTCAAGGCCTTCGTTTTTTCTTCGATGGCGTTGATGGCTGCGACTTTCGGCTGGAAGGACCGCACGCGGCGATCATTGGCAGAGCCAAATATTTTGCGGGCTATACCGCCAAAGCTGACCATATGACTGGTCCTTTCTCAATAATATTCCCCGGCTTTTCTTATCCGCTGCCCGGCCGAATTTCAGGCACACGTCTCGAAACGCCAGGAAACTGTTCTGGACGCGAGGTTGCGTGACAGATAAGAGGGGGGTCGAATGATGTCAACGGATTTGGCTGATATAGAAAGGCCACATTCCAGTGTTGATGCCTGTTTCAAGCAGGATTCGCGACGTTGACGCCGGTGGGTTTAACTGTGAAGGGTTATTTGATGTTGAACTACAACAAAATCGCTGTGATGGCGTTCGCAACTTTCGTTGCGTTCCAGGCGCCGGTCCATGCGCAAGACAAGCCGGACCCCGTCATTGCCAAGGTCGGCGACGCCGAGATTCACCAGTCGGACCTCGATCTGGCTGTCGCTAATCTCGATCCGCAGCTCGCACAGCTTCCCGACGACCAGAAGAAGGTCGCCGCTCTGTCCGCCGCCATCGACGTCAAGCTGCTGGCGCAGGATGCAATTGCCGAGAAGCTCGACCAGACCGCGGAGTTCAAGAAGCGTATGCAGTACCTCGCGGACCGCGAACTGCACAACGCCTATTTCAAGGAACAGGTCGTCGATACGGTCACCGACGCGGAAGTCAAGGCGCGCTACGACAAGGAAGTCGCCGCTCTGCCGAAGCAGGAAGAAGTGCACGCCCGCCACATCCTCGTGAAGACCGAGGACGAGGCCAAGGAAGTCATCAAGCAGCTTGATGCCGGCAAGAACTTTGCGGATCTGGCGAAGGAAAAGTCGACCGATCCGAACAAGGCAGACGGCGGCGATCTCGGCTATTTCACGAAGGGCCGGATGGTCAAGGAATTCGAGGATGCCGCCTTCACGCTTGAGAAGGGCACCTACTCCAAGACTCCTGTGAAGACCGATTTCGGTTATCACGTGATCCTGGTGGAAGATAAGCGCGACGCTCCTCCGCCGGCCTTCGATCAGGTCAAGGACCAGGTTCGCCAGCTCGTCATGCGTGACAAGTATCTGGCACTTCTTGCTGCCGCCAAGGAAAAGTCCAGGATCGACATCACGGACGAGGCACTGCGCAAGAGCTACGACGATGCCAACAAGCAGCCGCAGCCCGGTGATCAGCCGGCAGCGCAGCCGCAGCAGTAATCTCTCTTAGGGCCCGGTTCTTCCGGGCCCTTCACTATGACAGTTGTCGTATTTTTGCAGGGCGAGCCGGCTTATACTTCGCCCGAAAGTCCTTCCAGCTACCCAGGTCGATCATCATGTCCGGTTCCATTTCTCCGCTCGCTCCGAAATCCTATGTCTCCATGCCGGCGCTTCGCGGGGTGCGCATGGCCACCGCTTCAGCCGGCATCAAGTACAAGAACCGCACCGATGTGCTGATGATGGTGTTCGACAAGCCGGCCGCTGTTGCCGGTGTCTTTACCCGCTCGAAGTGCCCTTCGGCGCCCGTCGACTTCTGCCGGGAAAATCTGCCGCATGGCGCTGCGCGCACTGTTGTCGTCAACTCGGGCAATGCAAACGCCTTTACCGGAGTGAAGGGCCGCGAGGCGACGGCACTGACGGCAAAGTCGGCTGCGGCTGCGGTCGGCTGCAGCGAGAACGAGGTCTATCTCGCATCCACCGGCGTCATCGGCGAGCCGCTCGACGCCACGAAATTCTCCGGCGTTCTCGATCAGATGCACAAGGACGCGACCGGTGACTTCTGGTTCGAGGCCGCCAAGGCGATAATGACCACCGATACCTATCCGAAGGTCGCCACCCGCAGCGCCGAGATCGGCGGCGTGGCTGTGACGATCAATGGGATAGCCAAGGGCGCCGGCATGATCGCGCCTGACATGGCGACCATGCTCTCCTTCGTCGTCACCGATGCCGATATTGCGCCCGCTGCCCTCCAGTCGCTCCTGTCTGCTGGCGTCGATCCGACGTTCAATTCGATGACTGTTGACAGCGACACCTCGACCTCCGATACGCTGATGTTGTTTGCGACAGGTGCGGCCGCCGAGGACGGCCAGGTCCGCGTTGAGAATGCCGATGACCAGCGCCTCGGCTCGTTCCGCGCGGCCCTCAACGATCTCCTCAAGGATCTTGCGCTGCAGGTCGTGCGCGACGGCGAGGGTGCGACGAAGATGCTTGAGATTACCGTCACCGGCGCCGAAAGCGATGCGGCTGCCAAGAAGATTGCGCTGTCGATCGCCAATTCGCCGCTGGTCAAGACCGCGGCGGCCGGCGAGGATGCCAACTGGGGCCGCATTGTCATGGCTGTTGGCAAGTCGGGCGAAATGGCCGACCGCGATCGGCTTGCCATCTGGTTTGGCGATGTCAGGGTTGCCGTCAACGGCGAGCGCGATGCCGGCTACTCCGAGCAGGCCGCGACCAACGTCATGAAGAAGCAGGATATCCCTGTGAAGGTCGACATCGGTCTCGGAAACGGCACCGCTACGGTCTGGACGTGCGACCTTACAAAGGAGTATGTCGCCATCAACGGTGACTACCGGAGCTGATCTTTCATTGACCGAAGCGACATCCAAGAAGGCAAATCTGCCGCTCGTGCGCAGGCTTGAGGCCGTTGGCTTCCGGGCGTGGCCGGCGTCGTCGGTTCAATACGACGGAAGCTGGCAGATACGGCTGACCGCAGGCCATCCATCCAACCGGCTGAACTCGATCGTGCCCCTCGATCCGTCCGATCACCGCGACGTCGATATCCGACTTGCCAAAGCGAGCCGCAAGTTCGAAGCCTATGGCCGCCCGGCTGTCCTGCGGCAGACGCCGCTCGCCTCGCCGGTGCTGATCGACCTGGTACGGGAGCAGCAGTGGAGTTCATTCGACGAGACGATCGTGATGACGTGCGATCTCGCGCAGGCAGACCTGCCGGACACGCTGGACCACCTGCCGACGCACGATATCGGCCGTTTCGTGGACGCCAACCTGGCAACCGACGGCGTGTCGTCCAAGCTGAAGCCGGCGCTGGCCGAGATCATCAACGCGATCAAGCCGCCCTCCGGCCTGTTCATGATCGAAGATCCGAAGACGGGGCCGCTTGCGACCGTGCTCTGCGTTCAGGACAATGACCTTGCCGGCGTCATGTCGCTTTCGGTTGCCAAGGAGCGCCGCCGCGAGGGATTTGGCCTGGAAATCCTGACGTCCGCGCTGCGCTGGGCGCGGATGCGCAGCGCTCGTTCAGCCTGGTTGCAGGTGAAGGCGACAAATGCTCCGGCGCTGGCGCTGTACGAACGCCTCGGCTTCCATGAGGCGTACCGCTATTCCTACTGGCGTCAGGAACCGTCGCGATGAGTGATGCGGCCCGAAGCATTCTTCTCGTTGCCGCCTGCGCGTTGATCGATTCCGACGGCCGCATTCTGCTTGCGCAACGTCCCGTGGGGAAATCGCTGGCCGGACTTTGGGAGTTTCCCGGCGGCAAAGTGGAGCCGGGCGAGACACCGGAGGAATCGCTGGTGCGCGAGCTTCATGAGGAGCTTGGGATCACGACGAAGGTCGCCTGCCTGGCACCGCTGAGCTTTGCCAGCCATACCTATGAGAAATTCCATCTTCTGATGCCGCTTTATGTCTGCCGGCGTTATGAGGGCATTCCGCACGGCAGGGAAGGGCAGGCGCTGAAATGGGTGAAGCCGCAGGCTCTGCGCGACTATCCGATGCCGCCCGCCGACGAGCCGCTTATTCCTATATTGCAGGATCTACTTTAGGAACTTCTGATTATTATCCTGCAAGCGTCCAATTTGGGTGTGGATATTAATCGATCGTTTAACACCTTCTGCCAAATATCGGCCTCAATCAAGCAACTGGCGTGTGTGTAGAAGGCTTGACGCATGGACGACGATTTCTGGAAAGCTGTGAGAGAGAAAGAACAGGCCTCGACTGCCTCGAGCAGGACGGGGGTGTTGAACATCGCGTTGCTGTTTGGCACCGCGGTTGTCGCGCTGACTTTGATCCTGACGCCGATGCTTGCAGACAAGTCCAGGTCGAGCGTCTTTGCCAGCGCACCGTCCGAATTCGACACGATCACGACCGGCTCGATTCCGAAAACGGAGAACGGCAAGCGCTACACGATTCGCCAGAGTATCCTGCAGGAAACCCCGGGTTCGGTTTGTGTGGTCCAAGGCTACGGAAGCGGAACTGGCTGCTGATAGAGACGTTGCCGCAGCGGCAGCTGCAACGTGATTGAAGACTGCCGCTCTAGCGCCGAGGTGGGCAATGCGAGTTGTAAGGGCATTTCTGGCTGACATCCGCGGTGCGACGGCCGTCGAATACGGCCTCATCGCGGCGGTTATCTCGGTCGCAATTCTGGCTGCGCTTCAGGCCCTCGGCGGAAATATCACAACCCTTTTCACTGGACTTGCAAACCAGTTTCCGAACTGAGATTACTGCTTCAGCTTGTGTTCCTCGACCTTCAGTGCGTCGGCGAGCCTGACCTTTGCCGAGCCGGGGCGAAGCGGCTTTTGCTGGCTCTCGTGCGGCGCCCATCCCGAGACATAGATGATTGAAAAGGTCGCTCTGATCCGGCCGTCCGGATCGGCATAGCGTTCGGCATAAAGCTCAGCCGCCCGCATAAAGAAGGCGCGCGTCAAAGGCTTGCGGCTCCGTGCGAGGAGCGGATTGCTCATGCCCATCGCCCGCAGGTCCCGCATCAGCGGAAGGATCGAATCGTAGCGAACCGTGTAGGTCTCGGCGTCGATGACAGGCAACGCAAAGCCGGCGCGTTGCATCAGGCCGCCGACATCACGGACGTCAGCGAAGGGGATGACCCGCGGGCTCGCGCCACCCGTCAACTCGATTTCGGTAGCAAGCAGGACCTCACGCAACTCCTGCAACGTGCCCGCCCCCGGGATCGCGGCAAGAAAGAGCCCATCGGGCCTCAAGGCGCGGCGGATTTGGATGAAGACGCCGGGTGTGTCGTTCGTCAGGTGGAGGCTCAGCGGCGCCAGCAAGAGGTTTGTCGATTGTGGTTCCAAGGGAACCTCCTCCAGCGGGGCCTCGACGAAACCCTCTTCCGCTCCCGCGTAGGCGCGTTCGCTTTCAACCCGTGTCAGATGCCCGATTTTTCCGGTGGCGACTGCCGCGCGAGCCGCGGCGCCGGTGGCACCATGCAGTTCGACCGCATTTTCGAATGTTCGCTCGACGACGGCGAGGCGCTCACCCAGCTCCTCTGCGGCGATGTCGAGTAGGAACGTGGCCTTCGGGTCGTTGCCGCGAAGCGCGCGATGCCGGTTTTCTGCTATCCGGGCCTGGTCGAAGATCATATCCATGGCGCAGTGCATAGTCCCGCGCGCACAGTGCCGCAAGACGATTTTCCTCGAAGGCGAAACGCGCTAGTCTTTCCCGACAAGGTTGAGGGGCCTGATGGCGTTGAGGGAAGGATGGTCGTCTTTGAAGCTGATGGGGGCGCTGACCGCGCTTCCTTTCCGCCTGCTGGTCGACCTTGTCTATCCACCGGGATGTGCCGTTTGCGGCATTGCGACCGGCCGACAGCGGGGACTTTGCCCGACATGCTGGTCCGGTCTGCGGTTCATCGAGCGACCCTTTTGCGAGGTTCTCGGCATACCGTTTTCGCACGATCTTGGCTCCGGCATCATCAGTGCAGAGGCGATCGCCAATCCGCCGCCTTTCGACCGGCTGCGCTCCGCCGCATTTCATGACGAGCCGGTTCGCCATCTGGTGCATGGCCTCAAATATCGCGACAGGACTGATCTCGCCGCCATGATGGCTGAGTGGATGCTGCGCGCTGCCGATGGAACGGTCGAGCGTTGCGATGCCATCCTTCCTGTACCATTGCATCGGAGCCGCATGTTTTCGCGCAAGTTCAATCAGGCGGCGGAGCTTGCGCGCCATATAGCCCAGCAGTCGGACAAGGCTCTTCTGCCGGCGACGCTGTTGCGCATCAGGCGCACCCGTCAGCAGGTCGGGCTTGGGGCAAGGGCGCGCGAGGACAATGTCCGGGGCGCGTTTGCCATCGCCAAGGGACGGGAAGCCGACGTCTTCGGCAAGCGGCTCGTTCTAGTCGATGACGTCTACACGACCGGTGCAACAGTTGCCGCGGCAGCCAGGGTATTGCGCAAGGCGGGGGCGGCGGACATCACGGTTTTGACCTTTGCAAGGGCTCTGGCAGAAACTATATGACGAAAAGATAACTTGTATTGGAGTCCTCATGGCACCCGTCACCATCTACACGCGCCAAGCCTGTGGCTACTGCACCCGCGCCAAGTCGCTGCTGTCCGAAAAGGGCGTCGACTACGTCGAGCACGATGCGACCTTTGCGCCCGAACTCCGGCAGGAGATGATCGGTAAGTCCAATGGCCGTACTACGTTTCCGCAGATTTTCATCGGCGCTCAACATGTCGGCGGATGCGATGACCTCTTTGCCCTGGATCGTGCCGGCGAGCTCGATCCTCTGCTTGCCGCGTAGGGAAAAGCCATGACGTTCACGGCTGCCGCCATCCAGATGTGTTCCGGTGTCGATCCGGAAAGGAACGCTGCCGCGATGGCGCGGCTCGTCCGCGAGGCTGTCAGCCGGGGGGCGACTTACGTACAGACGCCTGAAATGACGGGCATGCTGCAGCGCGACCGGGCCGCAGCCAAGGCGCTGCTGCGCGACGAGACCAGCGATGTCATCGTTCGTACCGGGTCCGAGCTCGCCCGTGAGCTTGGCATCTTCATGCACGTGGGTTCGACAGCGATTGCGCTGGACGACGGCAAGCTTGCCAATCGGGGCTATCTGTTCGCTCCAGACGGCAAGATCCTCAATCGCTACGACAAGATCCACATGTTCGATGTCGATCTCGACAATGGCGAAAGCTGGCGTGAAAGCGCTGCCTATCGTCCGGGATGCGAAGCGCGCGTGTTGTCGCTTCCCTTCGCCGAAATGGGCTTTGCGATCTGCTACGACGTCCGGTTCCCCGCACTGTTTCGCGCCCAGGCTGTCGCCGGCGCGGAAGTTATGACGGTGCCTGCCGCGTTCACCAAGCAGACCGGCGAAGCTCATTGGGAAATTCTGCTGCGGGCGCGGGCGATCGAAAACGGCGTCTTTGTCGTCGCGGCTGCCCAGGCCGGCCTTCACGAAGATGGCCGTGAGACGTTCGGGCATTCGATGATCATCGATCCTTGGGGCAAGGTACTTGCCTCGGCCGGCGCAACGGGTGAAGCCGTCATCGTCGCCGATATCGATCCTTCCGCCGTCAAGGCGGCGCATGACAAGATTCCTAACCTCAAGAACGGTCGTGATTTCTCCATCGAGAAGGTTGCAAGGGCAGTCGCAGGAGGCGTCGCCGCTTGATTCGTTATTCCTTGCGTTGTGAAAATGCCCACGAATTTGAAGGCTGGTTTTCGGAAGGTGCCGATTTCGATCGCCAGGTCGAAACTGGCTTTCTTACCTGTCCCGTCTGTAATTCATCGTCTGTTTCCAAGCTCCTGATGGCGCCCTCGGTTTCGACGGCGCGCAAGAAGGATGAAATGCAGACGCTTGCGATGGACACGATGCGCCGGGAGGCGTTTCACAAGCTGAAAGAGGCTGTCGCGACCATCAAGGCCAATTCCGAGGACGTCGGAACCCGGTTCCCCGAGGAGGCCCGCAAGATCCATTATGGCGAGAGCGACGCTCGCGGGATTATCGGGCAGACGACGCAGGAGGAAGCCGAGGCGCTCCTGGACGAAGGCATCGAGATTGCCGCCCTACCCATACTGCCCGACGATGTGAACTAGGCTGGTACTTCTCGTCCGGAGCGGGGCCTAGTGTGCGGTGTAGGCTCCATCGACCAGATGGTAGCTGCCGGTGATGAAGCTTGCCTGCTCCGATAAGAGGAAGCAGGCGAGTGCCGCCACTTCATCGGGCGTACCGCGCCTGCCCATGGGCTGCAGCGCTTCCATGCGCCGGCTGCTTGCAATGTCCCGATGCTCCGATGAGAGCGGCGTCTCGATCCAGCCAGGGCCGACTGCGTTGATGCGAATCCCAAAGCGCGCATATTCGATCGCGGCGGCCTTCGTCAGCCCGACAACGCCATGCTTGGCTGCCGTGTAGGCACATGCAATCGGCAAAGCGACGGTGCCGAGCACCGAGGACATGTTGACGATCGCACCACCGCCGCCTGCCAGCATCGCTCCGATCTCGTACTTCATACAGTAAAAAACGCCGTTGAGATTGACGTCCATCAGCTTGTGCCAGTTGTCGAGGGGGTAGTCCCTCGTCGCCATGCGCACGCCATCGACGCCCGCGTTGTTGACCGCCAGATGCAGCCCGCCACACGTCTCGAGAACAGTTGCGAGCAAGTTCTCGACTGCCGCGGCGTTGGTGACAT
Source organism: Rhizobium cauense (assembly GCF_019511525.1). Taxonomy (GTDB): domain Bacteria; phylum Pseudomonadota; class Alphaproteobacteria; order Rhizobiales; family Rhizobiaceae; genus Rhizobium; species Rhizobium cauense. Next base: position 465,806 of record NZ_JAEUAT010000005.1, read on the forward strand.
CCAGTCCAAAGTGGTGGGATAGACCTCCTTGTGCCTGGATCTCATCCGCCACCTGTTTGGCCGCCTCGGCATTGATGTCCGTGACGACGACCTGGGCTCCCTCTTCAGCCAGCCGTCTGGATACTGCCGCTCCGATACCGGAGCCGGCGCCGGTGACAATCGCTACTTTACCCTCGAACCCAAGATTCATCGTTTTTTCTATCGCTCCCCTGCGACAAAATCACCACAACTGTGGACAGTTGCAATCTCCCAAAACCCCGTGAGCCACCTCAGGCGCCTTCGTGGGTGCACCCCCAAAGCCTACCCTTGCGGCCCTCGCCCCGGCAATGGGTACCTCCATTAGGCGGCATTATGAAGGACTTATACAACGTTAGGGATGCTTCTGCACAGCAAAGGGCCAGCGCAAGTCGGCTAGTGAACGCGGCGGCCTGCCGTTCCCGTCCGCCCCGATTCTCTGTTGGGTTGAGGCTTGGCCTGAAAACGACGGGATGGTAAAGGAGAGAAATAGGGCTCACCAATTCTTAGCAGGTAACGATGGATAACGACCATATTACGCGCCGTGGCCTTGTACTGGGCTGCGTAGCTTTGATGGCATCTGGATGCACCACAGCAAGTTGGCCAGTAGCGTCTCCTTTTTCTTCGAATGGTGTGAGCTACCGCTACCGGAGGCGGGAGGTTGCCTATGCTGGAGGCGAAGCGCCCGGCAGCATTATCGTCAACACCTATGAGCGGTATCTCTACTATGTCGAGGGCGAGGGCCGCGCGACACGATATGGCGTCGCTGTCGGCGAGGAAGGCCTTACCCTGAAAGGAAGCGCGGTCGTCGGTCGAAAGGCGGAGTGGCCATCGTGGACGCCGACCGCGAGCATGATCCAGCGCAAGCCGCACCTGGCGCAGTACGCGGGTGGAGTTCCCGGTGGGGAGAACAATCCGCTCGGAGCAGCTGCGCTCTACCTCTACCGCGGCGGGCAGGATACTTATTTTCGTATCCACGGGACGAACGAACCGTGGCTGATCGGATCGGCGGTGTCCAATGGTTGCATTCGCTTGACCAACGAGGACATCGTTCATCTCTATGCTCGGACCCCCGTGGGGTCCAGCGTTTTGGTCATATGATACTTACATTTTGTTTCGATATTGCCACCGTCTGTTAGCTTTGCGTGCCGCTTGCGCGACGCGAGGGTGGCACTGTGCCCTTTCTGCACTTGGCTTGTCGCTATTTTACCGCTATTAGTAGAATCGTTGCCTTCGATAACCTATTCCATGCTAACGGAGAGGACTACTTGATGAGCAGAATCCTAATTATGTGCCTTGTTGCGTTGTTTTCCGTTTCGAGCCTGACCGCGTGCGGCTCGGTCGGTAAAGGTAAGGGTAAAGCCCCGCCGCCAATCGCAGAGCCGGCACCAATCACAAAGTAACATCTGACTTTGGACAAGGGGGAGGGACGCGTAGCCCCTCCCCCGAATCGTTGTCGGAGCCAAGCGGCCCACGCGCAGGTGCGCAACCCTAGGCTGGCATTTGCGTGAGTGTCTTTGCTCATCGATCTCGGAGATGAAGCGTAGTTATGACGCTTGCAAAACGCCATCTATCCCTCCTGGTTCTCACCGTTCTCGCTCTCACATCCTGCCAATCGGACGATAAGCCACCGCAGCCGAGGTACACCTCGACTTCCAGCGGCGCGCAGGTCAATAAGGCCGCCCAGCGAGAGGGCCAGTACTTCATCGAATTCCGGTCGCGCTATGCGTTGACCTATGGTCATACCTATGCGGTCTTCGGTCGCCTGAACAAAGCCGGCGGGATGGTCAATCCGCAGGTCGCCGGTCTCGCACCTGCATCTGAAGATGCGGCGCCCTACGTTCTCGGGCACTTCATTCCAGTTCCTGCCTCGACTGGCGCGACGGACGGAGACCTCGAGGAAGCCTATCGTTCCGCAAGTTGGCGCATTCTGCTGACTGAAGCCGAGTATAACAAGACCGTCGCTTTCATTCGCCAACTGCAGGCAAAATCGAAGTTGTGGCAGGCCACGGTCGATAACTGCAACAATTTCGTCGGCGAGATCGCACGTTCCATGGGATACAAGGTGCCGAGCATCTGGCTTCGTCCGCAAGAGTTCATTACAAAGCTTCGAGAGATGAATACGTGAATGCGGAGCGAGCCCATCGTTTCCGCACAATCGACGAAGGGCTCCGGTGATCTGAATTGAGCGTTGCTCTCATTGGTAAAATTGTGTGGGTGCTTGGCATTATTGCCTGGTACGCAATCCGCTATCCCTCGGAACGTCGCGCAAGGCGAACGAGGGTCGTGAGCGACCGTCGCTCAGGGGTCGAAGTGGTCGGCCTTTCGGCGGCGCTGCTGGGGCTCGCCTTTGTTCCCGGCTTCTATGTCGCGACGGGAAAGCCTGAGGCTGCCGACTATACTGCCCATGTATGGGCGGTAATCCTCGGCGCAATATTGTTTGGCGCGGCCATGTGGGTCTTCCGCAGAACGCACAAGGCGCTCGGCCGGAACTGGTCGATCACCCTTCAGATTCGCGAGAAGCACGAACTGATTTCCCATGGCCCCTATGCGCTTGTCCGCCATCCCATGTACACGTCGTTTTTGCTCATGGGGCTCGGTCAGGCGTTTCTGCTTGCGAACTGGGTCGTGGGGCTGGCGGGGCTGATCGGCTTCGCAATCCTCTTCTTTTTGCGGGTGGACAAAGAGGAGCGCATGATGCTGGAGATTTTCGGCGCTGAGTACCGCGCCTATATGGACCGGACGAAGCGAATTATCCCCTACATCTACTAGAGGGACGCACGATGCGGGGACGCGCCATCAAGCTTTCGCCTTCACGACGTCTTGTCGGAGACCTCATGCGGTTCTCGATCGGCGTTCCGCGTGTGACGGTGCAGCGGCAGATGAACCTCGGGTCGCTGCAGCAAGCAAGGGCGGCACAGCAGACCAAGACACCGTGGACCGTGTTGTTTCTGAAGGGCTATGCGCTCCTCAGCCAGGATGTGCCTGATCTGCGTCGGGCCTATGTCAAGCTGCCTCGGCCGCAGCTCTATGAATATCCCGTCAGCATCGCCTCTGTTGCCCACGAGCGCGAGCATGAGGGCGAGAAGATCGTGCTGCTCAGTACGATCGAGGGCCCGGAACTCCGTCCTCTCGCGGAAATAGAGGCGTTGTTTCTCGCCGCGAGATCGAAGCCTATTCACGAGCTCAAGGAATTCCGCAGGGTACTGAAATTTGCTCGAGCGCCGGCTCCGATCCGCTGGCTCCTGATGTGGCTCGGACTTAACCTCGGGCGGCAGCGAGGCCGCCGCTTCGGCACATTCCAGTTGTCGGTCTATTCCGGCCTCGGGGCCGAATCCCTGAACCCGCTGACGCCGTTGACCACAATTTTCAACTATGGGCCGATCTCTGAAGATGGGACAGTCACGGTGCGTATTCACTATGACCACCGCGTCATGGATGGTGCCAATGTCGCTCGTGCTCTAATCCGCTTCGAGAGTATTCTGAACGGCGCTATCGCCGATGAAGCCAGAGGTATGGCTTCGAGCGAAGCGATTGCTGACGAGGCGGCGTCGGGGACGGCATCATGATAGACAAGCAGCCTGAACTGCGTCCCGCCGTCGTTGTTGTCGGCGGGTCTCGAGGTATCGGCAGGGCAATCGCCAACGTCGCCGCCGGGGAGGGCGCGATCGTCGTGCTTGTTGCGCGATCCCAGGAAGGGCTGGCTGCCGCCGCAAGTGATGTAAGGGCGGCTGGGGGCGAGGCATTCGTTCTGCCGCTCGACCTGCTCGCGGCCGATGCATCGACAAGGCTTCAGGACTTTCTCGCGGCCAACGGTCTGGCTTGCGAGGTTCTGGTCAACAGCGCCGGCTACGGGTTGCGTGGTGCGGCCACGACACTTCCGATTGCCGACCAGCTCGGCATGGTCGATCTGAACATTCGCGCTCTGACCGACATGACGCTGCATTTCCTGCCTGGAATGGTGGCCCGCGGGCGCGGAGGCGTGCTCAATCTCGGTTCCATTGCCGGCTTCACGCCCGGTCCGAACATGGCGCTGTATTACGCCAGCAAGGCTTTCGTGCGGTCTTTTTCCGAGGCACTGCATCAGGAAGTCGCATCTACCGGCGTAACGGTTACCTGTGTTGCTCCCGGGCCGGTTTCCACGGAATTCCTGGAGAAGTCCGGCGCCGGTCGGGCTGCGCTCTTCAAGATCCTCCCCAAGCTCGGCTCCGACTACGTTGCCGAGCGCGCCTGGCGTGGATTCAAGTCCGGCCGTCGCCTCGTCGTGCCGGGACTTTCGGCCAAGCTCGTGGCCTTCGTGGCCTCATCGCTGCCATCGGCCATCAAGGTGCCCTTGATTGGGCGCCTGCAGCGGCGCAGTGGCGACCTGTGTCCTTGCGGCTCGGGCAAAACGTTCAAGGAATGCTGCGGCTCGCGGCGAGCGCGTCGCGGAGCAGCCTGAGGCGCAGCGAGACGATCTTGCGTTGCCTTATGAGCCGCGCTTGGCCAGCAGCATATAGTTCACATCCATGTCTTTCGACAGGTTCCACTGGTTCGACAGCGGATTGAAGAAGACGCCCGTGCGGTCGATGATCGAAAGGCCGTTTTCCGAAACGGGTTTTTCGATCTCCTCTGGGCGGACGAGCTTTTCATACTGGTGCGTGCCGCGCGGCAGCCAGCGGAGGATATTCTCCGCGGCAAAGATGGCGAGTGCCGCAGCCTTCATCGTCCGGTTGATGGTTGCAACAAACATCAGCCCGCCCGGACGGACCATCCTGGCGCAAGTGGCCAGGAAGAAGTCGACATCGGCGACGTGCTCCACGACCTCCATGTTTAGAACAATGTCAAAGGTTTCGCCGGCGTCCGCGAGTTGCTCGGCCGTCACAGCACGGTAGTCGACCGGCACACCTGACGCCTTAGCATGCGTCGAGGCTATTCCGATATTCTTTTCAGAAGGGTCCGCGCCGACGACGGTGGCACCCATGCGAGCCACCGGTTCCGACAGAAGGCCGCCACCACAGCCGATATCGAGGACGCGAAGGCCTTCCAGGGGGCGCGGGGCGCGGACGTCCCGCCCGAAGTTTTCGGCCGCCTTGTCGCGAATGTAGGCAAGCCGCACCGGGTTGAACTTGTGCAGCGGCTTGAACTTGCCGGTAGGGCTCCACCATTCCGCAGCCATGGCGGAGAAGCGGTCCACCTCTTCCTGATCGATCGTGGTCTTTGCCGCTTCGCTCATGTCTCGGTTCCTCGCAGTCGTTCTGTGTGAAGTCGGACGAAGTGTGCTGGAAGTCAAGAGCCGAGCGACAGTAGGCCGTTGCAAACAACTTCCCGGATACTGCGAGTGGCTGCGCGACCTACACCAAGAAGATGAGGAGACGTTAATATTAATGATGTGCTAATATATTGATTGCTTGTTGGGGGTCGGTCATGTTTCGCTTCTGTGGTGCTGTCGCTGCAGGCCTTGTACTTGTGTTGTTTGGTCTGGTGCCGGCGTTCTCCGCCGAACCGGTGGGACAGGCCACGTTGATCAGGACCGAGGTGACCGGCCAGACCGGCGCCCTGGTTGTTCGATCGCCAGTTCATCGCGATGAGCGCATTCGCACGTCCAGATCGGGCCTCGGGCAATTTATCTTCAAAGACGGCACCAAGCTGGCCGTCGGTGCAGGCTCAACCGTCGTGATCGACAAGTTTGTCTATGACGACTCTGCTTCCGTGAAGCGGCTTTCGATCAAGGCGGCGAAGGGCACGTTCCGCTGGATCAGTGGCAATTCGAAATCCTCGGCCTATTCCATCGTAACTCCTGCAGGAACGATCGGCGTGCGCGGCACGGCTTTCGACTTCTACGTAGGCCCGAACGGTACGACGGCCATCGTGCTTCTGAACGGTTCTGCCAGCTTTTGTGGCCCGGGTGGCTGCAAGCAGCTCCAACGGCAGTGCGATTGCGTGATCGCAACTCGCGGCGGCAGGATGACGGATCCAAGCAGGGTCAACCGCAGCACGTTGACGACGCTGAGCAATTCGCGCGCTCTCCCCTTCCTTTCCGGCGATCAGCAGCTTTCAGGCGCACTTGGGGGGATTCGCACGACGTGCGGGCTGGCATCCCTGCGCCAGGATCGCCAGGAGCGACCCCAGCGCCAAGAGCGTCAGGAGCGGCCAGCACCACAGGCGCCACAGCAGGCACCCCAGCAGCAGGCGCCCCAGCAACAAGCGCCTCAGACTCCGCCCGACAACCCGGATCCGCCCGACAAGCCCGACAAGCCCGACAAGCCCGATAAGCCTCACAAGCCGGATCGTCATCACGACCGGGATCATCACGGCCGAGGCCATCATGATCGGGATCATCGCGGTCATGGAGGGGGAGACGACGATGGTGATCGCGACCGTCGTCATGGTCACCGCGGCCGCGGTGGCGGTAACAACTAAGGGAAAGTCGGCTCCCGTCCGGCTAGCCGGTACGAATGCTGTCGTCATCGCTGCCGGGTATGTCGCGGAAGTGATCGGCCCTGCGGGCGATCCGATCGTAGAATGGCGACAAGGCCGCGGTCAGCGCCTGAGCTTTCAACTTGGCAAGGCTCAGAAGCTTCCGGCTGTCGGTCGAACGGCGACGAAACGCATCGACCAGCTCCTGATGCAACTGCTGCATCTCGGCAAATTCACTCGATCGGCGTACCTGTTCACCGCCGATGACGGCGTAGAGGCGTGCCCGGTTGCTCTTTCCCTTCAGCCCAAGCGCACCGGCGTCGAGAAGAGCGAAATGCGGCAATTCGCTTGCCGTGTTCTCCGAGACTAGAATATCGAAGCCGACCTCCTTGCAGGCGGATTCGATGCGCGCCGCGACGTTTACGGCATCGCCGACGGCGGAGTAGTTGAAGCGCGTCTCGGCTCCCATGTTGCCGACGCATGCTAGGCCGGTATGGATGCCGATGCCGATTCCCACCTGATAATCCTTCCCGAAGCCGAAGGCATCTGTTGCATTGAGCGACGCGAGTGTCTCGCGCATGGCAAGAGCTGCGCGGACTGCCTTGGCAGGGTGGTTGGAGACATCGACCGGGGCATTCCAGAACGCCATGATCGAATCGCCGATAAACTTGTCGAGCGTGCCCTCATTGGCGGTTACGTGACGGCTCAGTGCGTCGAGGAGCGTATTGAGAAACCGGACGACCTCGGCGGGCTGAAGGCGTTCGCTGAGTTCCGTGAAGCCGCGCACGTCGACGAACATCATCGTCAGTTCGCGGTCGTCGCCACCGAGGCGCAGAGCATTCCGGGTGTGCTCGATGCGATAGAGCAGCGAGGGCGAGAGGTACTGTCCGAAGGCGCGGCGAACCTCGCGTCGCTCGCGATTGATGACCAGGATGCGAAACGACGTGGCGGCAAAATGGATGATCGAACCGGCGATGATTGGTGCAAGCGGATCGAGAAGCAGGCCCCAGGTTGAAAAGGCAAACCAGGAGGCGGCAAGCGCGAGTGCGGTAAGGCAAAGACCGCAGGCGAGCGCTACGGCTGGGCTGACGAAGGTCGTCAGGACGACGAGAATCGTGCCGAGCACGGCGATCGCAAGAATCTCCATCCCATCCGCCCAGTCGGGCCGGGACAGGAAGTGGCCGGTCAGGATCTGCTCAACGGTCTGGGCATGCATGGAAACGCCCGGAACGTTCTGGCCGAGCGCCGTGGTACGAATATCCTGCAGCCCAGCAGAAGAGGTGCCGACGAAGATGATGCTGCCTTCGATGAGGGCGGCGATCTCCGGCGCGACGCCCTGCGGAGCAAGGATCTTCGCGGCGGAGATGTAACGCTCGGCAGCATCGGGACTGGTGTAAAGCCAGAGCTCGCCGCTCGCCGTTACCGGCACGACAAATTCACCGACCTTGGCCGATGTCAGCGTGTCGGGAGCATCTGGTGCGGCCGCGAGCAAATAGGTGGAAGCGCCCTGAGCCACGCGCAGCGCCTCGATGGCGAGATTCGGATAGAGCTGCTCGCCGTCGCTTAGAAAGAGCGGAACCTTGCGGACGACAGCGGAGGAATTGCCGGGATTGAGACTGATATGACCAAGACCAGCGGCGTTCATTTGCAATTGCGGGCGCACGGGTGTCGCTGCATCGAGGCGTGGAGGAGCGTTGACCGGGTTTTCGCCAGTGAAGGCGAAGCCTGCCTTGACGGGCGGTCGGTAGTTTCCCTCCGTCGTGAGACCGAAGCCGAGCACAACGGGACGTCCGGCGATCGCCTCCGCGAAAAGTTCGTCATTGTCCGGAAGGCGACTCAACAAAGCCGGATCAACTCCGGCGACATCGCGCATGACGGTGCGGGGGGAGAGACGATCAGGCTCCGCAAACAGTACGTCGAAGGCGATCGCCGCTGCTCCCAGATCGGACAGCCGCTGCACGAGCAGCGCCAGCCGGTCGCGCGGCCAGGGCCACTGGCCGAATTCCTTGAGCGATGCCTCGTCAATGTCGACGACGCGAACCGGCGTCGGTTCGACAAGGCGCGGAGAAATGCGTTGATACTCGTCGAAGGTCAGGTCGCGGATCTGCTGGAGGAGTGGCGGATCGCTGACACGCAGCACGGTAAAGCTCGCGACGATCGCAAGGCCAATGATAACGCCGATTTGCTGCGCACGCGTCATATGCGATCGGAGCCCTTGTGCCGGAGCGCCCTGCGGCACGAAACGGAGGCAATGACGTCTCCGCCCGTGTGTCCAAGCCCGCCTAGGCTGCCTTGTTCCGACGCACTATGCAATGGCAAGGCCGTGATGGGCAGGGCGCAAACGCTCGGAAATAAGGCGTAGACCGCAAACGTCCGCAGATGCGGGGTTTAGCTGCGATAGAGCATCCAGTCCTTACGTGCGCCGACTGAAAAGAACACGACCTTCTCGTTGTCTTCTTCCGTCGCTGTATGAAGGGCCTTTTCGGCGTTTGCCACCAGTTCGGATGCGGTGCTGGCCTGATAGGTCGTGCTGCATCCAAACCGGGCGATGACTTTGGGCATTATTCCCGGCCGGCTATCGAAGGCAGCGTGGCAACCTCGTCGCATCTGATCCGCGATCTTCTGGATTTCGCCCTCGGTGCTCGTTCTGACGATGACGCCGATCTGTGGTCGATCAAGCCACGCAGCGAAATCGGTGGTCTGAACGGTTTGTGACACGATAGCGCCAAGGCGCTCCAAGACGGCTTCCTTAAGCCTCAGCAGTTCGGTGCTTTCAAATGGTGCCAGCACCACCAGATTGCAAAGAAGGAGCGAGATGTCGTCCGGGTAGCGTTCGGCGCCGTAGAGTTCGGCAAGTTTCTTGTGGAATCCGCGCCGGTTGGCGAGCTTGGTGGTGGGATGCGTGAACTTTGTGCGCTCGAACTCCTCCACATCGCTCGAAATGGCTTCGACTGCAGAAATTTGTGTCGCAACACTTTCCAGCAGCTTGACGCTTTTCGACTGCTGAATCTCGCCCATCTGTCGAATGGAGCCAAGGTGGGATTGGATCGTCTTGGTATCCCTCGGGTCGATCGAAGAGATTTTCCCAGTCGCCTGACCCAGCATGTTCGTGAAGGTCGACAGCGAACTCTGGCCCGACTGGAGTGACTCCTTCAGGGTTGTCAATTCATTCTGCAGGCGGCTGGCAGACTCATCATGCACTGACTTGCCGAAATGATGCGGCAAATAGGTGCGAGCCAACGTCTCGATTTCTTGTTCCGTGATTGGCTTGCGGAGGCGGGCGAACTTCTCGCGGAGTTCCGGATTGTTGCCACTGACGACTTCATACATCAGCTCGTAATTTACCGGCGAAGCTTCGATCTCCAGCCGGTTGAGCGTTGCAAAAACCGTATTGTAAATTTCCTTACGAGCTTGCTGCGCAGGTTTTGTGGACAAGTTTGCAACTGCCATATGCAACGCCTTTCGCGGGAAGCGTCACAGGCGTTGCACCTGAGACGAGGTCGGACAGGTATGCGTGAGACCGAGACTTTCGAGAATGCAGGCAAGAGAACATCGCGTCCGCCCCGCTTCATGCGGTTCATCTCATGCTACTGCATCATGTCGGACAACTTAGAGTAAGTCGCGGCTAATTAAGAATCTGTGAAATCGGTGATGGGGATTTGATGCACCGCCAAGGCGCATTGGTCCCAGGCCTGTTCGAAACGACGGTCGATGGTTCCAATCCCTTGCTTTGGCCACCTTGCCACCCCCCCACAAACTCGCTAAGAGACGCGCAACTTGGGCCCTTGGGGGGCAAGGCTTTAGAAGAGTTCCAGAAACTCCCAATTTCCTGGCTCTTCAGCCATGCGGCTCCATTCAGGGCTCGTGACGCCGGGTGGTTTTGACCGCTCTCGGCACTAGGTCGTGGTAGAGGCATATGGCACGCATCGTAATGAAGTTCGGCGGAACCTCCGTCGCTGATCTGGACCGCATCAAGAACGTTGCCCGCCATGTGAAACGTGAAGTCGATGCAGGTCACGAGGTGGCCGTTGTTGTCTCGGCCATGTCCGGCAAGACCAACGAGCTGGTCGGTTGGGTGCAGGGGACGCCGAAGGTGGTTGGTGCCAATTCGCCGTTCTACGATGCGCGTGAATACGATGCCGTTGTTGCGTCAGGCGAGCAGGTGACCTCCGGGCTACTCGCGATCGCGCTGCAGGCAATGGATATCAACGCGCGCTCCTGGCAGGGATGGCAGATCCCCATCCGTACCGACAACGCTCATGGTGCTGCTCGCATTCTCGATATCGATGGCTCCGACATCATCAAGCGCATGGGTGAGGGCCAGGTTGCAGTCATTGCCGGCTTCCAAGGCCTCGGCCCCGACAATCGTATTGCGACGCTCGGCCGCGGTGGCTCGGATACCTCAGCGGTTGCAATCGCCGCTGCGGTCAAGGCCGATCGCTGCGACATCTACACCGATGTCGACGGCGTCTACACGACGGACCCGCGCATCGTGCCGCAGGCGCGTCGCCTGAAGAAGATCGCCTTCGAGGAAATGCTCGAAATGGCCTCGCTCGGCGCGAAGGTTCTGCAGGTTCGCTCCGTCGAGCTTGCCATGGTGCACAAGGTCCGTACCTTCGTGCGCTCCTCTTTCGAAGATCCCGATGCTCCGGGCATGGGTGACTTCTTGAATCCGCCCGGAACGCTGATTTGTGACGAGGATGAAATCGTGGAACAGGAAGTAGTCACCGGCATCGCCTATGCCAAGGATGAGGCTCAGATCTCGCTTCGCCGTCTTGCCGACCGGCCGGGCGTTTCCGCCGCGATCTTCGGACCGCTGGCCGAAAGCCACATCAACGTCGACATGATCGTCCAGAACATCTCCGAAGATGGCTCGAAGACCGACATGACCTTCACGGTTCCGTCGGGCGATGTCGAAAAGGCGATCAAGGTTCTCGGCGAGAACAAGGAAAAGATCGGCTACGACGTCGTTCAGAACGAATCGGGCCTGGTGAAGGTGTCGGTTATCGGTATCGGCATGCGAAGCCACGCCGGCGTTGCCGCCACCGCATTCAAGGCGCTGGCCGACAAGGGCATCAATATCAAGGCGATTACGACGTCGGAGATCAAAATTTCGATCCTGATCGACGGTCCGTATGCGGAACTCGCTGTCAGGACTTTGCATTCCTGCTACGGTCTGGATAAGAACTGATTCTGAACAGGCTTGCCGCGCGTTCAAGTTGAGAAGTCACGCGGCAATTGGCTGTGAGACTTTGATGTTTGTTTTGGAGCTTGAGACGCAATGAGAGACCTTTCCGGCGGTCCGCGCGTGCTGCTCAAGCGGCTACGCGAGTTGATGGCGGAGCCGCTGGAGCCGCAGGAGCGTCTCGATCGGATCGTTCGCCAGATTGCGGGCAACATGGTTGCGGAGGTTTGCTCCGTTTATGTGCTGCGCGCCGACGGGGTCCTCGAGCTCTATGCAACCGAAGGTCTGAAGAAGGAAGCGGTCCACCTGTCCCAACTCAAGATGGGACAGGGTCTGGTCGGTACGATCGCCGCATCGGCGCAGCCGCTCAATCTCTCCGACGCGCAATCGCATCCCGCCTTCCGCTACCTGCCGGAAACCGGCGAAGAGATCTATCATTCCTTCCTCGGCGTCCCGATCCTGCGCACGGGCCGTTCGCTCGGCGTCCTGGTCGTGCAGAACAAGGCAAGCCGCACTTACCGCGAAGAAGAGCTCGAAGCTCTCGAGACGACCGCGATGGTGCTTGCCGAGATGATCGCTACCGGCGAGCTCAAGAAGATCACGAAGCCTGGTCTCGAACTCGACCTGACGCGGTCGGTGACCATCGACGGCGACACCTATAACGAAGGTATCGGTCTCGGCTACGTCGTGCTGCACGAGCCGCGCATTGTCGTCACCAACCTGCTGAACGAGGATTCCGAGAAGGAAATCCGGCGCCTGGGCGAAGCGCTCGGGTCGTTGCGCATTTCGATCGATGACCTTCTGTCGCAGCGCGACGTGTCGATGGAGGGCGAGCACCGCGAGGTTCTTGAAACCTACCGGATGTTTGCTCATGACCAAGGTTGGGTGCGCAAGCTCGAGGAGGCGATCCGCAACGGCCTGACCGCGGAAGCCGCAGTCGAGAAGGTGCAGAGCGACACCAAGGCGCGCATGATCCGCATGACCGATCCCTATTTGCGGGAGCGGATGCACGATTTCGAAGATCTGGCGAACCGCCTGCTGCGGCAGCTGACCGGCTACACCGGCCGCACAGCGGGGGATGGTTTCCCAAGCGACGCCATCATCCTGGCGCGTGCGATGGGTGCGGCCGAGCTGTTGGACTATCCTCGTGCCAATGTGCGCGGGCTCGTGCTGGAAGAAGGCGCGGTGACGAGCCATGTTGTGATTGTCGCGCGTGCGATGGGCATTCCCGTGATCGGCCAGGCTGCCGGCGTGGTGGCGCTTGCCGAAAACGGCGATGCCGTGATCATCGATGGGGATGGCGGGCATGTGCATCTTCGCCCGATGCCCGAACACCAGCGCTCCTATGAGGAAAAGGTACGGTTCCGGGCCCGGAGGCAGGAACAGTTCCGGGCGCTGCGCTCCGTAGAGCCGCGCACCAAGGACGGGCAGCGCGTATCGCTGATGATGAATGCCGGGCTGCTGGTCGATCTGCCGCAGCTGTCGGAATCGGGCGCCGAAGGGATCGGCCTGTTCCGCACCGAGTTGCAGTTCATGATCGCCTCCACGATGCCGAAGGCCGAAGAGCAGGAGCTGTTCTATCGCAACGTGCTGAAGCAAGCGGCCGGACGGGTCGTGACTTTCCGTACACTCGATATTGGTGGCGACAAGGTCGTTCCCTATTTCCGTGGCCATGAGGAAGAAAACCCGGCGCTCGGCTGGCGAGCGATCCGGCTGTCGCTCGACCGCCCGGGCCTGCTGCGCACGCAGTTGCGTGCCATGCTGAAGGCCGCGGCCGGTCTCGAGCTGAAACTGATGGTGCCGATGGTCACTGAGGTTTCCGAAATCACTGCGGTGCGTGAGCTGCTGCAGAAGGAGGTTCAGCACCTCTCTCGTTTTGGCCACGGTTTGCCGCGCAAGCTGCAGTTCGGCGCGATGCTTGAGGTGCCGGCATTGCTGTGGCAGCTCGACGAGCTGATGTCGGCGGTAGATTTCGTTTCGGTCGGTTCGAACGACCTCTTCCAGTTTTCGATGGCGGTCGATCGCGGCAATGCGCGGGTTTCCGACCGTTTCGATCCGCTTGGCAAGCCCTTCCTCAGGATCCTGCGCGACATCGTGCGGGCGGGTGAGCGCAACAATACGCCGGTGACGCTGTGCGGCGAGCTTGCCGGCAAGCCGATCTCGGCGATGGCCCTGCTCGGTATCGGCTTCCGCTCGGTATCGATGTCGCCGGCGTCGATCGGCCCGGTCAAGGCGATGTTGCTCGGTCTTGACGCCGAGGCTCTGGCAAAGGCGATGAACGAGGCGCTTGACGATACCAAGTCGGCGACTTCAATGCGCGATGTGCTTGCCCACTTCGCCGAAGCTCACAATATTCCTCTTTAGTTAAAGACAAGCAGAATCGGAGTGAAGGGTGGCGAAGCTTCCCGTTGAAAAGATGCGCGAGCTGGAACGCCGTTTTGGCGAGATCGAAGCGCGCATGTCGGCCGGCCCGTCGGCCGATGTCTACGTCAAGCTTGCCTCCGAATATTCCGAGTTGCAGCCGGTCGTTACAAAGATCCGCGCTTACGAGAAGGCAATTGCCGAGCTCGCGGACCTCGAAATCCTGTTGAACGACAAATCGGTCGACCGCGAGATGCGTGATTTGGCTGAACTGGAGCTGCCTGATGTGAAGGAG
>NZ_JAEUAT010000050.1 GCF_019511525.1 Rhizobium cauense
GTAAGCGACAAGCAGACCCCATCTGGCGAAGCTGACGGCCGTCGCGGTATGGCAGACATCTGATTTTCTCTGATTGTGAGGATCTATGTCTACGCCTATAGCTAGCCCTGTGATGATCCATATGATTGAGGCGGTACCGGACCGGCTAGAGGGGTCTCCTCGCCAGGTGCGGCGTTTCTGGTCTGACGAGTTTAAAGTCGATACTGTTGCGGAGGCTTGCAAGCCAGGAGTGAACAACTCCGAGTTAGCGCGACGGATCGGGATCACGCCCTCACAACTATATCGCTGGCGGCGAGACCTTCTGAAAGAGAGTGAGCCGCATCACATTGCGACGGCTGTGAAGGCGCAACGATCAGTGGTCGGGGTCAGCTCCGTTGTCGAGGTTGTCATCGGCGATGTGGTGATCCGGGCGGGCGCAGATACCGAAGAAGCCCATCTGCAGCGGGTGATCCGAGCGGTACGCTCTGCATGATCCCGTCAGGCGTAAAGGTGTTTCTGGCGAGCCATCCGATCGACTTCCGCAAGGGGCCGGACAGTTTGCTTTCGTTGGTGCGGGATACCGGCAATGATCCATTCAATGGTGCGCTTTATGTCTTTCGGGCCAAGAGAGCGGACCGGGTGAAGATCGTGTGGTGGGATGGTTCGGGCGTTTGCCTCTATGCGAAGCGGCTGGAGAAAGCCCAGTTCTGCTGGCCCCGGATTGGTCATCATCGCGTCCAGCTCAATCATGCCCAGCTTCTTGCTCTTGTGGACGGAATGGATTGGAAGCGCGTTCGACAAACGCCGGTGAAGCCTCCTGAGATTGTTGGGTAAAACCACTGCGGCGAAGTGAATCAGCAGCCTGAAACTGCGGGCGTATGGCGACAAAATATGCTCTGATCGGACCCATGACGCGCCCCGAGATCGAGCTTCCGGATGATGTAGAGGCCTTGAAAGCCATGGTTCTCGCCATGGCCGAAAAGGCAGCCCGCGTCGAAGTTTTGGAAAAGCAGGTCGATGACCTCGAGGCCCGAAATGCGGACGCCGACGATCGTATCGAGCGTCTCACGCAGATCCTGAAGGCTTTCGATCGCGCCCGATTTGGCCGACGCTCGGAAAAGCTTGCATCATCCACCGTCGATGACGAGCAGCATGCCTTTGTCTTCGAGGAAATCGAGACCGGCATTGCGGCAATCAAGGGTCAGGTTACGAAAGGCCGCGAGAGTGCGGATAGCAAACGCGCACCGCGATTGCGCAAGGGCTTCGCGCCGCATCTCGAGCGCGTCGAGGTCGTGATCGAGCCGGAGGAGCTGCCGGAACACGCAGGCAAGCAGAAAATCCTGATCGGAGAAGACATCTCCGAGCGTCTGGATGTCGTCGCAGCGAAGTTCCGTGTCATCGTCACCCGTCGTCCTAAATACGCTTTTAGGAACGAGGACGGCGTCATCCAGGCCGCGGCTCCGGCACATATCATCGAAGGTGGCATTCCAACGGAAGCGCTTTTGGCCCAAATCGCTGTGTCCAAATATGCCGACGGCCTGCCGCTTTATCGCCAGGAAGCAATCTACGCACGCGACAAGGTAGAACTCGATCGCAGGCTGATGGCCCAATGGATGGGTAAGGTGGGGTTCGAGCTCGACATCCTCGCCAATTACATCCTGAACGAGATCAAGAAGGCAGAACGGATTTTTGCCGACGAAACGACCTTGCCGACACTCGCACCTGGCTCCGGATCTGCAAAGACGGCGTGGCTATGGGCATATGCCAGAGACGATCGGACCTTCGGAGGCAGTGGTCCGCCGATGGTGGCCTATCGCTTCGAGGACAGTCGAGCCACCGAGTGCGTCGCACGGCATCTGAGCGGCTATCGTGGAATTCTGCAGGTTGATGGGTATGCCGCCTATAACAAGCTCGTCCGGAAGGATGGAGGCAATGACAGCGCCACTCTGGCTGGCTGCTGGTCACATAGCCGCCGGAAGTTCTACGAGTTGCATGCCGCAAACAGCTCAAAGGTCGCTACAGATACCGTCCAGCGGATGGCAAAGCTGTGGGAGATTGAGGACACCGTTCGGGGTCAAAGCCCTGAGACTCGTGTCGCCGCACGTCAGGAGATCTCCGCAGCGATCGTCAGTGACCTCTACACTCTCTGGCAGGCGACCCTGCCGCGGGTCTCCGGCAAATCGAAACTCGCGGAGGCGCTTCGATATGCCATCTCGCGTCGCGACATCTTCGAGCGCTTCCTGACCGACGGCCGGGTCGAGCTCGATTCCAACATCGTTGAACGAGCGATCAGACCCCAAGCAATTACGAGAAAAAATAGCCTATTCGCCGGGAGCGACGGTGGCGGCAAAACCTGGGCGACAATCGGAACTCTCCTGCAAACCGCAAAGATGAATGCTGTCGATCCGCAAGCCTGGCTTACTCAGGCACTCGAGCGCCTCGCAAATGGATGGCCCAGCAGCGAAATCGACGCCCTCATGCCGTGGAACTATGCCGCCTGAACGGCCCCAGCTTGTCGCTTACG
>NZ_JAEUAT010000052.1 GCF_019511525.1 Rhizobium cauense
GGAAAGCGGAAGCTCTCGCCATTGATGCCGACGCGGCCCTCATTGTCATTGGCGTTGAAGGCCCGCAGCACGGTGTCGGCAAGGTTCGGGTTGCGCGGCAGCGGCATGTCCTCGAAGCTCAGCCGCACCGAGGCGACATGGCGCTTGCGCACCACGCCTGCGGTGCTCGCCATCAGCTCGTCGGTCATGTCGCGCAGGAAGGCGGCGACATCCTCGATCGCCGCAAGGTTGGTCTCGGCCGCAACCGGCGGCGCTTCCGCCGGCTGCGGACCGGCCGCCTTCTGTTCCGGCACCGGCTGCTCAGCCTGCCGGCCACTGCCGAGCACGGCGCCCAGCACCCCGAACAGCAAAGGCAGCGAGTAGATCCGACGGTCGACGCTCTTCTCCGCGGCAAGCCGGAACCGGTTGGCCGGAGCAACGGCCGCCTGGCCGTCGTCGGGCAGTCCGAGGATCAGTCTTTCGTCCATGACGCTCTCCAATGAAAGAACACAAGGGACAAAACGCGCTCAATTGACGGCTTTTCCTTGGGTTCTATTTATGCTGCTGGCATTTGCGCCGTTCGACACAATTATTCCTTCCGCACAATGGTCTGTCGTGCGGTACGCAACCATTCTCCAATCCGTGACCCTGATGCCGGTGGCTGGGTCACATAGTGGCGTTCGGCTCCCGGTCTCCCATTCTCCTAGATGAGCGCAGTCCAGAACCTGCCGGACTCGCTAGAGCGTCATCAGGACAACCGGGATATCGTCGACGCCTTCCGTGATGTTGGCGCCGCGCGGCTCGTAGACGCGCTGGTCACGCAGGATTTGGAAGGCGATCGTCAAGAGCTTGCGCGCGATGGCTACCCGCGCCTTGTTTGTTCCTCTGGTCTTCAAGTGTTCATACTGGGCGCGAAGCTCCGGATTGGTGGCGATGGCGGGAGAGACCGCCTCGACGAAGGCCCAGCGCAGCCACTTGTTGCCCTGCTTGATAATCTTGCCGTGGAACGTCTTGCCGCCGCTCGAATAAGTCGAGGGTACAAGGCCGGCGTAGGCGGCTAGCTTCTTCGGGTTGCGGAAGCGCTTGATGTCGTCAATCTCTGCGTCAATCAGCCGGGCGAAGAACTCACCGATACCAGGGATCGTCTTCAACAGCTTGACGTTAGCATTGGTCTTGGTCATGGCCCGGATCGTTGCCTCCGACTGCTTGATCCGCACATCAATGTCGGCGATGAACTCAAGGCCACGATCAATTTGTATGCGGTCGATTTCTGAGACATTGACCTGAGCCAGCTGGACCCGGCCGGCCTTACCGAACAGATCGCCAAGCGTCCTCAGTTGTGCGGTCTGCTCGGGATAACGATCAAACACCGTGACAATGCGGTTCTTCGTCATCGTCCGTAGCCGCACGTAAAACATCCGTTCGCGCAGGGCGACGCGCAGCTCTCGGGCCCGTTCGCCGGGGGCCCAAGCTTCTGGCACCAGGTCGGCTCGCAGCAGATGCGCCAGTACCGTCGCATCGATCTTGTCAGTCTTGATCTTAGCGTCGGCGATCGCCTTGACCTTCAACGGATGGGCGAGAACGACATCATCACAAATGTCGTCGAGCCAGTCGTATATCACCATCCAGTTGCGTGTCGCCTCGACAACCGCGTGACTGTTCTCGCGGTAGCGTTCGAGAAACGCGTCGAGCGACTGTCGATCGTTCTTCACGCGACCGGAGCGCAACGTCTTGCCGCTGCTGTCCTGTACCACCAGGTGGCTGTACGATTTGTGGTAATCGACACCGATATGGTAATCATAAAAGGCAGTCATGCTTCCAACTCCCTTGTTGAGACTTGCAAAACCCCAACAGGATAAGCCGAAAGGCTGGAAGCGTGACTGTTCCTCGATAACCATCTGCATCTCAGTGATCCGTTCCTTCTAAGGATGCGGCACTTTCATGCCACCTCCTATCCCTGCTCAATCCCACCTGTCAT
>NZ_JAEUAT010000053.1 GCF_019511525.1 Rhizobium cauense
TGAACTGCACCCCAATTCGACCGGACACTCAGCATAAGCAGGAAGGCTCAAGCACAGGCTTGAGGATAGGCTTATGTCTAACGAGTTTCGACAGGTTGATCTGATGATCGGTGACGTCAGGCGGCGACGCTGGACAACGGAACGCAAACTGCAGATCATCGAGGAGAGCTATGCCCCGGGGGAGACTGTTTCCTCTGCGGCTCGACGACATGGAGTTGCGCCAAATCTTTTGTATCGCTGGCGTCGGCTCCTGAGCGAGGGAGGTGCGGTGGCTGTGGATTCCGACGAACCAGTGATCGGCAATTCCGAAGTGAAGAAGCTGGAAGATCGAGTGCGCGAGCTTGAGCGCATCCTCGGACGCAAGACGCTTGAGAACGAGATTCTCCGCGAAGCCCTTTCCAAAGCCCAGTCAAAAAAACCGATATCGCGGCCGATCTTGTTGCCGAAGGACGGTTCCCGATGAAGACGGTGGCGCAAGTCCTGGGGGTATCGAGGTCCAATCTTGCTGAACGTCTGAAAGGTAAGTCCAAGCCTCGCGGGCCTTATCTGAAAACCGAGGATGCCGAACTGCTGCCTGCCATTCGCAAGCTGGTGGATGCCAGGCCAACTTATGGCTATCGGCGGATCGCTGCCCTTCTCAACAGGCAGCGGCGAGCCGCCGATCAGCCGGTCGTCAACCGCAAGCGGGTTCATCGCATCATGGCCAACCACGCGATGATCCTTGAGAAACACACCGCCGTGCGCAAGGGCCGCATCCACGACGGCAAAGTCATGGTGATGCGGTCGAACCTTCGTTGGTGCTCGGACGGTCTTGAGTTCACCTGCTGGAATGGTGAGGTGGTTCGTCTCGCTTTCATCATCGACGCGTTTGACCGGGAAATCATCGCCTGGGCAGCCGTGGCCAATGCCGGGATATCCGGTTCTGACATCCGAGACATGATGTTGGAGGCCGTCGAGAAGCGCTTCGGCGCAATCAGCGCTCCGCATGCTATCGAACATCTATCTGATAACGGCAGTGCCTACACTGCAAGGGATACCAGGCTGTTTGCTCAAGCCCTCAATCTGATCCCATGCTTCACGCCGGTTGCGAGCCCACAGTCGAATGGCATGTCGGAGGCGTTCGTCAAAACCCTGAAACGGGACTACATACGCATATCACCCATTCCGGACGCAAGTACAGCACTCCGGAAGATCGACGGATGGATCGAGGATTACAACGAAATCCATCCACATTCAGCGCTGAAGATGGCTTCCCCAAGGGAGTTCATCAACGCTTCATCTCAATAGCTGACCTGTCCGGCGAAACGGGGAGCACTCCAA
>NZ_JAEUAT010000054.1 GCF_019511525.1 Rhizobium cauense
AGAGCTGGCTCGGGAAATTTGGACAGGACGGATAAGTGGAATTTCTGCCTGACTTCGGCTTAGATGCCGGGAACAGGAGATACCATGACGAGACGACCGCGCCGGAACCATAGCCCGGCCTTCAAGGCGAAGGTGGCGCTTGCCGCCATCAGGGGTGAACAGACGCTGGTGGAATTATCCCAGCAGTTCGACGTGCACACCAATCAAATTAAGCAGTGGAAAGACCAGCTCCTTGAGGGGGCGACAGGCGTTTTCGGCGATGACGCCAAAGCGGAACCGGAGGCTGCGACCGTTGATGTCAAAACTCTACACGCCAAGATTGGGGAGCTGACGTTAGAGAATGATTTTTTATCCAGTGCGCTCGGCAAAGCCGGACTGCTGAGCGGAAAGAAATGATCAACCGCGAGCACAAACTGTCCGTTGTCCGCCAGGCGAAGCTTCTCGGCTTCAGTCGAGGCAGCCTCTATTATTCGCCGCGCCCTGTGTCAGACGGCGATCTGGCTTTGATGCGGCGGATCGATGAACTGCATCTCGATTACCCGTTTGCCGGAAGTCGGATGTTGCAAGGGCTTTTGAAGGCAGAAGGGCTTCAGACAGGGCGGCTTCACGTTGCGACGCTGATGAAGAAGATGGGCATTGAGGCGATTTACCGCCGACCCAACACGTCTAAACCGGTACCTGGTCACAAGGTCTATCCATATCTGCTCAGGAAGCTGGCGGTCACCAGACCCAACCAGGTCTGGGCAATGGATATCAGCTACATCCCCATGGCGCGGGGCTTCGTCTATCTCTGCGCCGTCGTCGATTGGTTCAGTCGTCGGGTTCTGTCGTGGCGGCTGTCGATCACAATGGAGACGGCCTTTTGTATCGAGGCGGTTGAGGAAGCTCTCTGCCGATATGGCAGGCCAGACATCTTCAATACCGACCAGGGATCGCAGTTCACCTCCATCGACTTCACTGCTGTGCTGAAGAAGGCCGGGATTGAAATCTCGATGGATGGCAAGGGTGCATGGCGCGACAACGTCTTCGTCGAGCGGCTCTGGCGGTCGATCAAATACGAGGAGGTCTATCTCCATGCCTACGCAACTGTGTCCGAGGCCCGCGCTGGCATCAGTCGATATCTGACCTTTTACAATACCCGACGCCCACATTCATCCCTTGACCGGCAGACGCCGGATCAGGCTTACTTCAACGCGCTGACGCCAATGATGGTGGCGGCATAATCGAGGCGGAAATCCACTTAGCGAAACGCCCCAATCTGTTCAGACAAACCGAACCAGCTCT
>NZ_JAEUAT010000055.1 GCF_019511525.1 Rhizobium cauense
TGTAGCCGGTGGGTTCTAGAATGAAGTGCGACTTGCTAATGATCCCAATGGGTTATCAATTGCAAGGACGATGCAATGAAGCGCACCTACTCTCAGATTGGATTGGACGAACGCCGTAAGATTGCTCGCTGGCGGTTGGCTGGGCTTACTGTTGATGCCATTGCCGAGAAGCTCGGACGACATCGTTCAACGATCTTCCGCGAGGTCCGGCGCAACACGTTCGTGGACATGCAAATTCCAGATCTCAATGGCTATTATTGTGTGACGGCGCACCAGATGGCTTGCGATCGTCGCTCGAAGCTTCGCAAGCTCGCACGCTTCTCGCATGTCCGGCAATCGGTGATCGAGCGGATCGTACACGGCTGGTCGCCGCAACAGATCGCCGGACGGATGCGCCTGGAGCAGCATCCGATCTCGGTGAGCCACGAGACGATCTACAAGTTCGCATATTCGGCTGACGGCCAAGCGATCAAGCTGTGGCGACATCTACCGGAGCGTCGCGCCAGGCGCAGACCAAGACATGCCAGACGCAAGCACGGTCAACGCTTTAGCTCGGATCTGAATATTCTGCGCCGTCCTGACGCCGTTGCCGAGCGCAAGCAGTTCGGGCACTGGGAATGCGACCTGATCCAGTTTCGCAAGAAGTTCGGAAAGGCCAATGTAACGTCGCTCGTCGAACGGGTCAGCCGCTTCGCAATCTTCCTGCGCAACAACGACCGACAGTCGCGTCCGGTCATGGACGGCCTTATACAGGCCCTCAAGGCCCTACCCCATCTTGCCCGTCGCTCGATCACCTTCGACCGGGGCACCGAGTTCACGGATTGGCCTTACCTCCAGGCGAGTATCGGCACCCAAACCTGGTTCTGCGACCCACAGTCGCCATGGCAGAAAGGCACCGTGGAGAACACCAACGGGCGGGTCAGGAAATGGCTTTCGAGAGAGGTGGATCCATTGTCGGTCACAGATGCCGATCTGATCGACATCTGCAACCGGCTCAACGCGACACCCCGCAAATGCCTTGGCTATCGCACGCCGGCCGAAGTCTTTCGCAAGAAACTGCTCGCGCAGATCAGACATGCCGGCTAGCTTGATGAGCCACAAAAGTCGCGGTTCAGCATGAACTCACACCG
>NZ_JAEUAT010000056.1 GCF_019511525.1 Rhizobium cauense
GCCACTACTTGCGGAGTCTCGGTTGATGTCCTTTCCTGCAGGTACTTAGATGTTTCAGTTCCCTGCGTTCGCTTCTTACACCCTATTTTATTCAGGTGCAGATACCTTATCACAATGCTTGGAAACCCAAGCCGAGCCTAAACTCAGTTTGGATTTTCCAAGCATTTAAGGTGGGTTGCCCCATTCGGAGATCCATGGATCAAAGCTTATTCGCAGCTCCCCACGGCTTTTCGCAGCGTATCACGTCCTTCATCGCCTGTGCATGCCAAGGCATCCACCAAATGCCCTTACGACACTTAATCGTTCTCATTGCCAATGCTCATCATCTCGTTGCCCGCCTCCATCAGGAAACAGCAACAGACCGGGTTACCTTTTACAACCCAGTCAATCCAACAATGCCATCGACGTGTTCGACCTGATTGCTTTATTGGAGCTACGCCGAGCAGCTCGCTTGCATCAGGTCTTAAGACCAGCTTCTCGAGATTAAATCCGGTACCGCGCGGTCAGGCAACGGTAATCAGATCAGCCATCAGACAGCACCAAAAGGCACCGAACAATGGTCAATCCTGACGACAAGCTTCCTTCCTACCTCCAGTCCCTCCACCAGATCCGGCCGACTAAGCCATCCTTGGTTTCAACAGAACTGGGCTCGGACATTGGGTAAAACCCAACACCTGGAAGCCTCCAGATCAATCTTCTCTTCACGATATATGCAGAACAGGCATCTGGCTTAAAACCGATGCAAACTTTGTTTTTCTTCAGAAGACATTTGCCGTCAAAACCGTCAGTCTCAACACCATCGATTTGGTGGAGCTGAGCGGGATCGAACCGCTGACCCCCTGCTTGCAAAGCAGGTGCTCTCCCAGCTGAGCTACAGCCCCTCCAGCTCGATCACCCGGAGATTAATCCAGGTTCGGCAACAATCCGCGCCAGCCATTCCAATCAATTCCCAGTCCATCACCTGCAAATGCAAATGGTGGGCCCGGGAAGACTTGAACTTCCGACCCCACGCTTATCAAGCGTGTGCTCTAACCAACTGAGCTACGGGCCCATTCGGGAACCGGTCCAGCACAAGCCGGACAAGCGCGGTTTTTTGTCT
>NZ_JAEUAT010000057.1 GCF_019511525.1 Rhizobium cauense
ACTAAAGCGTGTCGCACCTATTCGGTCTCATACCCTGCGGCCCTGAAGAAGTTCAGGCATTCATCAATGGAGAAAAGACCGACAATCTCGCCCAATGCCTTTGTGATTGCATCGAAGCTTCGTGCCGCACGTTTTCGCAGTAAGGTCTTGAGCTTCGAGAATGCCATCTCGATAGGGTTCAAATCCGGGGAATAGGCCGGCAGGAACAGTAACCATGCGCCTCGTTGCTTGATCAGTTGGGCGGCGCGCTCGCTCTTGTGAAAGCCGACATTGTCGAGGACGACGACATCGCCCTTCGACAAGGTCGGAGCGAGTTGGGTTTCGATCCAGGCTTCGAATATCAGCCGGTTCATCGGTGCATCAACGATAAACGGCGCGGTCAAGCCGTGGCATCGCAGTCCGGCAATGAAGGTCTGGGTTCTCCATTTGCCGAATGGCGCATGGGTTCGATACCGCTGGCCTTTGGCGCACCATCCGGTACGCTTGGTCAGTTTGGTATTTGTCGACGTCTCGTCGATAAAGATGAGACGGGCCAATGCTTTGTTAAAGAAGCGCCGCCGGCGCGTGATCCACAGGTCACGGGCGCGTGCGATCTCCGGCCGCAGCTGTTCACTGGCCGTGAGGCTTTTTTTTATTGCTCAGCCCAAGCCGTTGGAGAAACCGACCGATAGTGGCACGATGGACCATCACGCCGCGTTCGGTCAGTTCGACACACAACTCGTCCAACGTCACGTCACCATTGCTGGCAACACGCGCGGCAATCCAATCGCTATGTGCCATCAATTTACCGCCGCCTGGTGGATGACCCTGCTTGCCGGGAGCGACCGATCCCTTCGATCGGTGCAGGATCATCATATTGTTGACGAACCGCGGAGAAACCCGGAAGTGGCGGGATGCTTCACGATGACTATTGCCTTCTTCCACAAACGCTACCACTCGCTCACGCAACTCAATTGGATGCGGCTTGCCCATGGTGGTCCCCCTTCCATGGCCAAGTGAATCATGATTCACGCATAAACGGAATCCTGAATCACGTAAGCTGCGACACGCATTA
>NZ_JAEUAT010000058.1 GCF_019511525.1 Rhizobium cauense
GCACTGGAAGCCGGAAAAGTTCCGATTTTCGAACCCGGACTCGATACCATCATCGAACACAATCGCACTGCCGGTCGCCTGGATTTTTCCAAGGAGCTGGCGACATCGGTTGCCAGTGCCGACGTCGTCTTCATCGCCGTCGGAACGCCGTCACGCCGCGGCGATGGCCACGCCGACCTGAGCTATGTGTATGCCGCCGCCCGCGAAATCGCTGCTGCGATCTCCGGATTTACGGTCGTCGTAACCAAGTCGACGGTTCCCGTCGGCACCGGCGATGAGATCGAGCGGATCTTCCGGGAGGAATTCCCTGAAAAGGACATCTGCGTGGTGTCCAATCCGGAGTTCCTGCGCGAAGGCGCTGCAATCACCGACTTCAAGCGCCCAGACCGCATTGTTCTCGGCACCGAGGAGCCACGCGCCATCGAGATCATGCGCGAGGTCTATCGCCCGCTCTACCTCAACGAGGCACCGCTCTATTTCTGTGAGCGCCGCACCTCCGAGCTAATCAAATACGCCGCCAACGCCTTCCTCGCCATGAAGATCACCTTCATCAACGAGATCGCCGACCTCTGCGAGCAGATCGGCGCCGACGTGCAGAAGGTCGCCAAGGGCATCGGCATGGACAAGCGCATCGGCGACAAGTTCCTGCATGCCGGCCCCGGCTACGGCGGCTCTTGCTTCCCGAAGGATACGCTGGCGCTGGTCAAGACGGCGCAGGACCATGACAGCCCGATGCGGCTCATCGAGACGACAGTGGCGATCAACGACAACCGCAAGCGCGCCATGGGCCGCAAGGTCATTGCAGCCTGCGATGGCAATGTTCGCGGCAAGAAGATCGCGGTCCTCGGCCTGACCTTCAAGCCGAACACCGACGACATGCGTGATGCGCCGTCGATTACCATCATCCAGGCCCTGCTGGACGGTGGCGCCA
>NZ_JAEUAT010000059.1 GCF_019511525.1 Rhizobium cauense
GCCTGCGATGGCAATGTTCGCGGCAAGAAGATCGCGGTCCTCGGCCTGACCTTCAAGCCGAACACCGACGACATGCGTGATGCGCCGTCGATTACCATCATCCAGGCCCTGCTGGACGGTGGCGCCAATGTTCACGCCTACGATCCCGAAGGCATGGAAATGGCCAAGGAAGTCCTTGGCCCGATCGCCTATGGTACCGACCCCTATGAGATCGCCGAAGGCGCCGACGCGATCGTCATCGTCACTGAATGGGACGAGTTCCGTGCGCTTGATTTCAAGCGCCTGAAATCGCTGGTGAAGACCCCAACTATCGTCGACCTCAGGAATATCTACCCTGTCGCTGAGGTGATCAAATACGGGTTCAACCACTTCGCGGTCGGAAAGAAGAACGAGAAGAAATAGAGATGCGTTACTTCATCACCGGCACCGCTGGCTTCATCGGCTTTCATCTTGCGCGCCGCCTGCTGCAGGAAGGTCATGAAGTCGTAGGCTTTGATGGAATGACGCATTACTACAACATCAAGCTCAAGCACATGCGCAACGCCGCGCTGGCACAGTTTCCGGCCTTCCGCGCGGTAACGGCCATGCTGGAAGACCGCAAGGCGCTGGAAGAGGCTGTCGCTAGCGCAAAGCCCGACGTCATGGTCCACCTCGCGGCGCAAGCCGGCGTTCGCTACAGCCTTGAGAACCCGCGCGCATACCTGACCTCCAACCTCGAAGGCTCCTGGAACATCCTGGAGATTGCCAAGGACGTCGGTGTCAGCCATCTGATGTTGGCATCCACCTCTTCGATCTATGGCGCCAACCCGTCCGTTCCGTTCCGGGAGGCCGATCGGACCGATGAGCCGCTTACCTTCTATGCTGCCACCAAGAAATCGATGGAGTTGAT
>NZ_JAEUAT010000006.1 GCF_019511525.1 Rhizobium cauense
CAATCGTATCAAACACATGCGGGGCTTGGCCACGCGCTACGACCGCCGCCCTGACAATTACCTTGCTGCACTGAAACTCGTTGCGACAAGAATTTGGATCAATTCAGTTTGCGAGTCCACGTCCTAGCCGGATCATCCCCCATCAGGATCGCGACGACGCCCTTTTTGCTCGACGCGACGAGGATCGAGCCAAGAGACGCCAGACCGAGGGCGAAGCGGAGAGTTTCCGCGCGTCCGCCAGCGCGGTAGTCTGCAGGCGCCATCCCGAGAGCACGATTGGACACCGCGTAGAACCGGCTGCTCGAGCCGTATCCCGCCTCGTAGAAGGTCGCCGTCACTGATATTCCCGGCCGTAGTCCTTCTCGTAAGAGGGCTGCCCGCTTCTCCTGAATGTATGCTCGCGGGGTCACTCCTGTCTGCGCGCGGAACGTCCGGTGGAAGTGCCCCTCGCTGATCCCCAAGGCATGCGCGAGAGCCGCCACCGTCGGCGAGCTGTCTCCAGCGTCGATCAGCCTGCAGGCCTCCGCGACCAAGGCCGTGTTTCTCTTTGCGAACTCCTCATCGTTCGGGCGGCATCGCCGACAAGGGCGGAAGCCGGCTGCCTCCGCCTCCGCCACGCAGACGAACCGGCGCATGTTCTCCGGCCGAGGCGGACGCGAGATGCAGTTGGTCCGGCAGTAGACGCCCGTCGTGACGACGCCGCGGAATGCGAGCGCTGTCGCTTGGGTCATAACTTCCGCGGCATCCGTCATCAGGCCGCGCTCCTCTGCATCGAGCCAAACGGGTTGTCGATCAGGTAACGCCACAGGCCATCTGGCCCGCGGCGGGCGATGTCGGTCGCGGTGGCGACAATGTTAATCTCCGTGCCGTCCCGCGCCGTGCCGATATAGGACCAGTCGAGGATGAGATACGCGACGTCGCCGGCGACGAACAGGTGGCGCTGGGTGATCGACATCTGAAGGCCGAGGCTGAAGTACTTGGCAAGCTCCTTGCCGATCGCCTCCTTGCCGACGTGAACGACGCCCGCCGCGCCGACGATCAAGCCTTCCGGGTCGTAGAAGCCGAGCATGGTCTCGACGTCGAGCGAGTTCAGATGGGCGAGAAGCGCTGGGACGATGCCTTCCGGCGTCGAGGAAAGTGCGAGCTTGGTGGTCATTCGTTGTCCTTCGTTGTTGTTCTGCTCCTGCGAGCGTCCTGACTATGGCGAGGCACCAAGGCGTCGAAACTCCGTTTTCTGATCTCATATTCCGATTTTCGACCGTTCTACGTGATCGGGGATTGACACCGATCTAAATCGTAGACATTTTATATCCACGATTAGGAGATGCAACATGAAACTGAGCGAAGGCGTCGAGCAGGCCATACACTGCACGGCATTTCTGGCAGGGTTGTCCGAGGATGGCGTGCTGTCGGCCGCGGCACTGGCCGAACTCCACGGCGTGTCGACGAGCTATCTGCTGAAGCATCTGCAGGCGCTGTCCGGCGCGGGCATCGTTGCGACGACGCCAGGTCCAAAGGGTGGCTATCGGCTGGCGAAAGCGCCAAAAGACATCAGCCTCCTCGACATCGTCCTCGCGGTCGAAGGGCCGGCGCCTGCCTTCCGGTGCGCCGAGATCCGGCAGCGAGGGCCGAACCCTCTGCCGAAGCGCTATTTCACAAAACCCTGCCAGATCAACGCCGCGATGCTGAGGGCCGAAAAGGCCTACCGCGCAGAACTCGCCAAGGTATCCGTCGCGGACCTTCTGGCGGACCTCGGTGCAGACGACGACGGCGGTATCGCCGCCCGCGGATGCGCCTTCCTCGAACTCCACGAACGCAAGACGGGCAATCGAGCCCCGTTATAGGAGCAAGCACCATGACTAAGATGAAGAAGGTCGTCGTCATCGGCGGCACGGGCCTGATCGGCTCGAAGGCAGTGAAGCTGCTGCAGGATGCCGGCCACGAGGCCGTCGTCGCCAGCTCCCGCAACGGCATCAATGCCTATACGGGAGAAGGACTGGCCGATGCGCTCGCGGGCGCCGACGCCGTCATCGACGTGTCGAACATGATGTCGTTCGACAAGGCCGTGATCACCGACTTCTTTGGAACGTCGAGCCGGAACTTGACGAGCGCCGAGCGGGCCGCGGGCGTGCGCCATCACGTCGCGCTCTCGATCGTTAATGCCGACCAGCTTGCGGCCAATCCTTACATGGCAGGAAAGCTGGCGCAGGAGCAGGCCGTCGCGTCGTCGGGCCAGGCCTATACCATCGTCCGAGCAACGCAGTTCCACGAGTTTATCGGAACCCTGGCCGGCGCATATGCAGCCGACGGCGTGGTGAATGTGCCGGATATCAACTTCCAGCCGATTGCTGCCGACGACGTCGCCGCTGCCCTGGTGGAGGCCGCGCTCGGCGAACCGAGGAACGGAACGGTGGATCTTGCCGGGCCGGAGCGGGCAACCTTCGAATCCTTCATCCGGGCGTATCTCGGCTCCAAGAGCGATGCCCGACCTGTGGCCGCCGACGCAGCAGTCGACTACTTCGGAGCCCCGGTCGTCGCAGGCTCTCTTGTTCCCGGCGGAGACTACATCAAAGGCCGCGTCACGGTCGCCGAATGGCTTAAGGCATAGAAGGACTCACCATCATGAAGACCATTGCATATGCGGCTGCGGCACTCGCGGCCACCCTTGCCACCGCGTCCGCTCACGATGTCGCTAAGCCAGGACTCGCCTACGATACGAAGGACGCCAAGGTGACGCTCGTCTACGAGCATCCCCTGCCCGACGTTCCTGGCAAGAGCGTCAAGGGCGTGCTCGTCGAATACGGGCCGGGCGGGTACAGCTCCGCTCACACACATGCGAAGTCCGCGCTGATCTACGCCACGGTTCTCGAGGGAGCGATCCAGAGCGCCGTCAACGGCGGCGAGACGAAGACTTTTACCGCCGGTCAGAACTTCACCGAGCTGCCAGGCGACCGCCATGACGTCAGCGCCAATGCAAGCAAGACCGAGCCGGCGAAGCTGCTCGCCGTCTTCGTCGTCGATACCGACGACACCGTCCTGACGACGCCGCGCAAGCCGTAGCGCTACCTACCACATCCACCCCCTCACCTACCGCAACGACGGTTTCACCGGCGAACGGAGAACCGCGTCCACAAGAAAGGAAAACAATATGTCCCGCATGAACTGGTCCGAAGTCGCGCCCGAGGGCGCAAAGGCGCTCTATGGTGTCCACCACTATGTCACAGCCAAGACGAACCTGCCGGACGAGTTGATCCACCTCGTCTTCCTGCGCGTGTCACAGATCAATGGTTGCGCCCACTGCATCGACCTGCACAGCCGCGATCTGCGCAAGACGATGTCCATCGACAAGATCACGCTGCTGCCGGTGTGGGACGAGGTGCCTCATCTATTTACCGATCAGGAACGGGCCGCTCTTGCCTGGGCCGAGGAAGTGACGAATGTCAGCCAGACACATGCCTCTGACGAGGCTTATGCCGCGGCCGCAGCCGCCTTCGAACCGAAGGAGCTCGTCGACCTGACCATCACGATCGCGGCGATGAACGCCTTCAACCGTCTCGGAGCGCCGTTCCGGCTTCCGGTAGCGGCCAAGGCCTGATCGCGCTACCAGCGCAACGCATAGGCACCTCCCTGCCGGGCCGTCGAGGTCCGACAGGGTGTTCTGGCCAGTGGCAATGCGACCATCCGCGTCGCCATCTCCCAAAGACCGAAGGCATTATCGCATCGATCACGTCATTAGGTTTCTGAAGGTGAGCCGCTGCTTTACCATTGCCCGATACCGACAGACCATAATGTAGCCGGTCGTCGACTGCCCAAAGGCCTCGCCTGGCGACATCGCAAAGCGCTAGTCTGCCGATATGCCTCAGCCTCGACGATCACCTACTGACAAGCCGGTTAAATGCTCAGAAAGCAGCCAGAGCCGTTCAGCAGCCTGTGGATCCATGGCCCACGGGGCCACGCCTCTGGTCCCATCCGTCTCTGCCTGCGGCAGGGCGACTTCGCAATCTTCGCAGTAGACGCCGCCAATACCGTTGAGTTCGGGTCGCGTTGCTGCCCAGACGCTTGTTGCTGCTCCCTGTTCCGGCGTTTTGAGATCGCGCGATGGATCAACCCGGCGATTACCATTCTCGTCATAGACATCGAAAGAATTGATCTCGTCTTCGCTCAGATGGCGGGCGAGATCGGTGAGGATAACGCCCGGGTGCAACGAAAATGCCCGCACGCCAAGCGCGGCTCCGCGGCGATCAAGTGCCAGCGCGAACAGAGCATTTGCCGTCTTCGCCTGTCCATAGGCCTGCCACTTGTCATAGGGGCGCGTCCTGAAATCGATATCGTCGAAATCGACCGGCCCGATTTGGTGGCCGCGCGACGATACAGAGATCACCCGCGCGTTGCCCGCTTTGACCAGCACAGGCCACAGACCTGCAACCAGCCGGAAATGGCCGAGATGATTGGTGGCAAACTGGCTCTCGTGCCCAGCCTCATCACGGGCAAGCGGCGTTGCCATGATGCCAGCGCTGTTGACCAGGATTGAGATCGGCATGCCCGTCGCAACGATCCTGCCAGCGAAGGCGGCAACCGATGCGGGATCTGCGAGATCCATCGCTTCGATAACAACATTGTCGATACCGGCAAGTGTGCGTTCGGCCTTTTCGCGATTGCGAGCTGGTACGATGACAGTAGCGCCGGCACCAGCGAGTGCCCGCGTCGTCTCGACGCCGAGACCGGAATAGCCGCCGGTGACAATCGCCGTCTTGCCGGAAAGATCGATGCCCTCGATGACCTCGCGCGCCGTGCTAGATGCGCTGAACCGAGATCCAATAGGTTTTTGTTCGGACATGTCGTTGCTCCTTCATTTATGGCTCTGGTGTCCCTCCCTTATATCGGATAGGTTGCTGGAGCCCCCAGCCTCCAGGATCCAGATTTCTGTCGTGATCGTCCAAAACCTCCAGGATCCCCTATCCGACGTGCTCAGCGCCATCGATGCGCGGGCGCTGTTCTCCGTGCGTTTCGCGGCCGGCGGCTCGTGGTCTGTTGCTTTTCCTCCACCGGGCTACCTCAAGTTCAACGCGATCCGCGAAGGCGGTACCTGGCTGATCCCGCAGGAAGAAGCACCGTTGCGCATTGAAGCTGGCGATTGTCTTGTGGTTAGCGGCAAGGCGTTTACGCTTTGCAGCGATCTCAACGTGAAGCCGATAGCGGCGGCAGAGGTATTTGCCGGGGGCAATCTCGATGTTTCAGTGGGCGATGGTCGGGATTTCGTTCTCCTCGGGGGCAGCGTCAACCTCGACACAGTCGACGGATCACTCCTGACTGACGCCTTGCCGCCGATCGTAGTCGTCGATCGCGAGGAGGCAGGACCGATTGGCTGGCTGCACGAACAGCTTGACCTGGAGTGGAACAGCACCGCGCCAGGTGCTCGCATCGCCTGCAACGATCTGCTGCGGCTCGTCTTCATCCATGTGCTGCGTGCCTATATGGCACGGCAGACATCGCAGCATCCCGGCTGGCTCGCCGGCCTTGCGGATGCCCGCCTGGCGCCGGCTATGCGGGCAATCCACGCCGATCCGTCGCACCGATGGACAGTGGAGGCACTGGCGTCTCTTGCGGGCCAATCCCGCTCCGGATTCGCCGAAAGATTTCGCGCCATCGTTGGAGCATCACCGATAGACTATCTAGCGGGCTGGCGGATGCGGCTTGCGGCCGCCCGGCTGAGGCGTGGAAACGAGCCGCTGCCAAAGATCGCTCAATCTCTCGGCTATGCGTCCGACAGTGCTTTTGCGGCCAGCTTCCGCCGCGCCCTCGGCCAATCGCCAGCGCGTTACCGTAGTACGTATCGCGACGCAATGCACAGTGGGGCGATCAACTCTTGACTGTCGCCTTGCCACTTGGCTGAACGAGTGGACCGGGAGATGCTGAATTTCAGCAAGTCATTGTTTGCGACCGCTTTCAATTTGGACACACTCCGCATCATACGCCTTGAAGAGATCTGAACCGGCGACGCCTTACCCAGATGGGTCAAGTGCTTGAAGAAATATAGCGCGGCGATCAGGATGAGACGGCTCACCGTGATTGTCGCCGCGCAAAGAAACGAACTTCGAGGCAAGACGCCAAATATGGGATTGTCAATCGACACCTATGCGCTTCGTGCTGGTGATTTAAAACGAGATCACCAGTCAACACGGTGCGCCCGGTAAGGCCTGTTGCTACCACGGTTGACGCTAGCAACTTGATGGCCGCCGGCGTTTTCGGCCTTCGGTGAGCGATGCGGTATCTTGGGTCGCCTTGACCCCAGCTTTAAAGGCGACGAAGAACCATTCGGTCGCTGGCTGCGCGTGCCAATTCGCCGTGGGTAAATACCGATCGGCTTGACCGTAATCGCCGTACTTGGCATACAAAGCGTGGCCCTACAACGCGGGCCGGTGTGCCCGCCACGCAAAGCTATGTCAGCGTTCCATTTTTGAAGCGTCACTCCGTGCCGACAGGCATGGTCTGACCATTAGCGGGCACATGGTCGGATCATTTCAGGATATGGATATGACCGAGACAAGAAAACTAAGCAGCCTCAAACATCTTGCTAAACGATACGCGCGGGCCAACAGGATCACGCAACACCAGGCTCTTGACTTGGTTGCGGGAAAACTGGGTTTCGCCAACTGGATCAAACTCGTCTCCGCTTGCAAGAATGAGTGGATGCCTGATTCCGACCAGATGGCAAGCATCGAAGCCTTCGTGGCACATGCTCTTCCGGCGGCAGATTTTCGGACTGGCCATCCCGAAATATTGACCCGCCGGTTTGCATATCTCGAACAGGCCGAACATGGCACGATTGGAGATCATGCATACCGCCTTCAGGTAATTTTTCACGACGTCGTTGTGGCGGGAGACGGATGGAGTATTAAGGTGCCTGAGAACCTTGGCGCAGCACCGATTGTCGAGACATCTACTGAAAATGATGGGAGGTGTCCGGTGTTTGACCCGGAATTCCTCCAGGAAGCACTTAGTCTGGCGAGAGAGCGGGCTATCCAGGTGCGTGGAGAAATCTCCACCAATTGGCCCCGACGCTCCACAAAGCCTGACCTCGACGGGGTGGTTCGCCACCCGCTATGGGGCAGCGATTCAGACGTGTGGTTTTGCTTGCATTGCAATGGAAAGATCACCGGCGCTCAGATCGCTCAAAGCCTCTGGCATTGCCCGGCGTGCGGGGCATCTCCTCTCGACATCTTTGACACGGCGTTCTGGTGCGAAGAAGGGGGCGAGTCTCTTAGGCCTATGAAAACTAACGGAGCCGTGGATAGAGCCGAGGCCGATTTTTGTGTTGTTGATGACAAGCCAAGGCTCGACCTGAATGAAGAGAAGATTATTCTTCTCATTCGCAGTGCTTTGCTCGAGGACGCTACAAACATCAGTGAAAAGCTTGGCGCTCTTCGGGCTGAGATCAACGTCGATGACGAAAATGACGTCTGTATCGCACTTGAGGAGGATTTGTGGCCGCAGGACAAGGAGCCCATTAAAGCTTTGATTGTGGCGGCGCAACTGGGACTTGAGGTTGAATTTGAATCGATGTGGTCGACAATACCTTTTGCCTGGCCAGGACTGGGCGAGGGAACCGCGAGCACGAGTGAGTATACGCAAATGATGCTAGACGCCTATGCTCAGCATGGAGCCTCACCAGACACGGAAACGTAAGTGGCTTGCGACCAACCTGCCTATCCAGAAAGCTACGTTAACGTGCAGGCTGGTTGGTCGCGATCGCCTTCCACAGGGCGATCGTGAACAGGCGCACGGCAGTCACTCAGTGGTCCACTTAGCGAAACGAGCGCAATGTGAGGGCCACTTATGCCCCGCCTCGAACGGATTCAATGATCGCGGTCTCTCTGGGGTTGCTACACACGGTGTCAGGCTGCAATCGCTTTATCAGGCTCATAATGGATGACCCTTGGTGTTGCCACCGCCGCGCCATTGAAATTACGTGTGATCTCGACCGCGATCAGACTGTCGCCGGGGTAGGATGGGCTGAGTTCGAGGGTAAGATAGTCGAAGAGCGCCCTCTCATGAACGGCGACCACAAGCTGTTTACCGTGTCCTTTCGACAATGTTCTGAGCAAGGCAGCGAACTGGGCGATGTGGACGTCATCCATGGACTGTACCGGATCATCGAGCACTAGCCACGGCATGCGGGCAGGAACCGACAGGTGCAGCGCAAGGAACAGGGTCAGGGCGGCAGTATTCAGATTGCCCTGGCTGAGCATCGCGCCCGGCGATCCCGACGACTGTCCAGATCGATGGATGGTTTCAAGAACAGCTTCGACTTTGTCTTTGTCACTCGCCGGAAGTTTGAACATCGGCACGAACTGTTCCGATGGAGCAAGTCGCACGAAGAGGTCGCGCCAGAGCTTGTTCAACGTGTTGTTGAAGACCGATTTGATGATCTTGGCGCGTGCTTTTTCAGCGGCATCTGAAATCACTTTTGCGCCGCTTCTGACGTCGTCGACTTTGGCGATTGCCGCCTCTAGATCGCGTTCTTCTGCCAACAACTGTTCGCGGCGCTGCGCCAATTGCGCGAGAACTCGAAGGTCTTCCTCATAGAGCCCGATTTCAGATAGTGCCAGCACGCGTTTAGATACCAACGCTTCGGCAGCCTCAATGCGTTGATCCACGATTGTCATTGCTCGCGGCAACGCCTCGTCGATGCTCTCCGAAATCATGGGGGCCGCGCCAGTCACCCATCCGAGGAGCGAGTGAACGTCGGGGACAATCGAGGCCGAGAGTTCGTCCTGCCGCCGGGCAAGGGCTGCATAATCGCGAGCTGTCGACGCTGCCCGCGTCAATCGTGCGCCTTCCGCGGCGCTTTCCTTCAGCATGTCGAGCCGCTGAACAATTTCCTCCATCCTTGCGGCGCGATTGGCGAAGTCCGCTTGATCCTCGGCGGAGAGGAGCTGTTGCTCAACGCTTAAGCGTTCGCGCTGCGCGGTTGTGAGGCGGCCTGTCTCATTCGCCCGTTCAGTCGCAAACGCCTGCAGTCGGCCGGCTTCGCTAGTCAGCGCGGCAATTCTTGCGGCAATGTGGAGTGTGAGCGGCTCGGATGAGTGTTCGCTGTAATTTCGTTCGCAGACCGGGCAGATGTCGCCGTCGACATGCGGAGCGATACCAGCAAGAGCATTGGCGAGTGCACGTGCATCCTGCGCCCCTGCCGATAGGGCAAGATCAATTTCGCCAAGGCGGGCCGTGGCCCGCTGGATCGTTGCGTCGATCGTCTCGAGGCGCTGGCTGGCGGCCAGTCCGCTTGCAAGCAGGTTCCGCGAGCGCTCGGCTTCTCCTGCCGCCGAGCGCCGCGCCGCCTCAACTGAGGATTCGGGATCGGCATCGAACTCGGGGAGATCCGGAAAATCGGCCTTCAAATCCGCCAGCAACGACTGGATCACCGCGCCATTGCTGTCACGCCAGGCAGCGAGTTCTGTCGCCGAAACCGCTTCGAGACGCTCCCGCTCTGCCCGGTCGCGGGCTGGGCCTTCGGGTAGCGCCTGCCAGCGCAAGCTAATCGAATTCAGTTCTGAACGTTGGCGGGTTAGTTCTGCCAGAGAATGGTCTTCGTCACGAGCTCCGGCAAGCCGCGACGCAATGTCGCCGATCGTGGCTTGGCTGATCGAATGTTTCTCGCCGGGCAGGATGTCCTGTAGCAGGGCATTTATGGTCTGTTCTCGGGTCCGCGCTGCGGTCCGTCTGGTTTCGCTCAGAACTACGTTCGATTTTAAATCTTCGCCGACGCCGGCCTTCTGTGTCTCTATGCGCCGAAAATCTGGCACGAGGCTTCGGATACGAGTGACATTGAACACTGGAAAAAGCCCGTCGACGAGCGCATCGAGTGGATCTAGGCCCAGCAGTTCCTTGACGAATTGCGTCAGAGGCGACGATGTATTGGTTTTGCGGGCATCGTAAATTTCGAGAAGGCGGCCGAGTGTCGCTTGCGGCAGGTAGGCCCTCTCGGCAAAGAATCGCGCATCCTCCCCCGAAAGAAGCGGTTCCGGTGAAAACGTCTCGTCGCTAAATTGCAGCTTGCCGCTTGCCCGCGCATTCGGACTCAACAGCTCTGATGTCGTCAATTCGATCGAACCACCCTCGGTGCCGAGATTGGTAAGATACGTCTGATAGCGGCTACCGCTATTGGAGAGATGGTTGATCTTGCCGGTCAGTCCGAGTTCGATTGCCGAGAGTACGCTCGTCTTGCCCATCCCGTTAGACCCATGAACGAGCACGACCTGTGCGTCGAGGGGGATGACGACCTTACCGCGCAGGCTTCTAAAATTCTCGATTACGAGCGTCTTTAACCTAGCGGGCATCTGACAGAGCCTTCGTCAGTGCGCTCTCCACGGGCGCGGAAATGTTCTCTCTGAGGACGTTCTCGACCGCCTCCTTGCCGAGGGGAGCGGCATTCAAGAGTTGGCTGGTTAGCGGGTCGTCCGTTTCCTGTTCAAGCAGCACGGAGTCCCATTTCCACCCCTTGTGCGCGCCAATCTTCGCAAAGAGGTTCTGAATATTAACGTCCTGTGCCGACAAACCGATCATCAGTGTCTGGCGACGTTGAATCAGCGCCAAAAGCTGGTCACGAACGATCTTGAACGTGTCATTGTTCATCCATTGGACTATCTGCGCGCTCCTCGCAATCAACAGTTTGCGATAGTGGTTCTCATCTTCGATTGCGCGCAACGCGCAACCGTGAAACTTGTAAACGATCCCGGCGGCGGGCGGACCGCGCAGATCGTCACCATCGACGGTAATTTGAAAGAAAGTCCGAGGGTCGTATCCGAGGTCTCTGATGGCCGCTTCCAAAAGACCGTCCCAGTTAGCTGTTGCCACGCTGCCAACGGATCCTTCGAGGGCAAGCATCGCGATCGCGAGGTGCTCGACGTCTGGAAGCTGATTGCCAAATGTCACCGGAAAGTCGAGAGCGTCCCACAGCAGAAAATCCTGCCCCTCCCCTGAAACCGGTACGGAAAGAACTTCTGAATATTTGTTCCAGAGACGCGAGATCAGCGCCTTCAGACATGGCCATTCCGTTGCCGGACGAGCCATATCGATCGTCTCCATGTCTGAATCAGTCGGCTCGGCCATCTTCAGGACCCGCATGAGCGCATCTTTGAAACGGCAACCGACATCCTCGGTGGCATGTTGCCGCAGAAACTCGATGAGTTTCGACAGGATGCCGTCGAGGCCAATGACCCGATCCCGCGAGATGCCCGATCCAAGCCAGAAAGCGTATGAGCCTTGGGCGACACCGGATTTGACGGCCGAAAACGGCCCGTCAAGAAGATCAAGCGTCTCCTTGAGAGTAATAGAACTAGCGGTAGGCACTCATGAATTCCCCATTTCCCGTTACAAGTGTAACGCAGGAAATTGTGCCGATAAAGGGGGGAGCGGGCAATCCGGGTTGAAATGTGATCATGGCGGATCCCTGAGATCCCTGTGAGCTCGCCTGTCGAAAGCGATGTCACTACGATCGCGTCAAAAGGTTGCGGCCATGAACCGAGGCCTAAGCATCAAGGAGGCTTCACACTCGGTGCCGACTTCTACATCGGGATCATGAATATCGTAACCCATTGGAATCATGGTAAACACTCTATTAATCAGAAGCGATATCACATTTACCTTCCGTCATGGCGGCGAATTTTGAGCGACGTTCTCACCATCGATAATGATCGGTTATCGATAGGTAGTGAACTTTGCCTAACAAAATCATGAACTTAGTGCGCGCTATCAAACGCCGTCCTTCCGGCGTATGCAGCCGCTTTCAAACGCCAAACAGACAGCGTCCGTAACCTTGCCATTTCGCGAGTTGTGAGATCGCAAAGGTTAACGTCCTATCGGCCGGCTGTGACGGTCGGTGGAACTTTGTCCACTATTCCGCGCCCCGGCCTAGCCAAAGACCGTGCGATATCAACAATGTCATCGCGCGAGGCGGTTGGGTCCTCCCTATTCCAGGCAACGCCAAGGCCGATCCGGAAGTCGATCCCCCTCACCTTCTTGAGCTCGAATGCACGGTTTGGAAGCTCAAGCGTCCATTCCGGCGCAAAGCCGATGCCAAGACCGGCCGAGACCAGGGATACCAAAGACCAGGTGTCGTCACAGGAATAGGCGATGTTCTTGGTCAGGTCGTATTCCTCGAACTTCTCATTGAAGTAGCGCTCCGTGAACGACAGGTTCTGCCGGTTGAAGGCGATAATCTTCTGGTCGCGCAGATCATCGATGGTGATGTCATCACGCTTTGCCAGCGGATTGGAATGGCCAACGGCCAGATAGTAGCGTTCATGGGCAATCGAGAAGAAGCGCAGCGAGCCGATGTTCTCGACCGGGCGGATGAAGCCGAGATTGATCTGGCCACTCTCCAAATTGCGGATGATGTCGCCGGTGTTACCCGACGAGATATGGATACGGACATCGGGGAACTTGCGGGCGATCTTCGACAGGAACGTCGGCAGCATGCCAATGGTGGCGGGATAGACGGTGCCGATCCTGATTTGGCGGATGCGGCTGCCGCCGGCAGCCCTCGTCAGCTCGGTGCCGAGCTCGACCTCGCTGAGGATGCGGACACAGCGATCGTAGAAGGTTTCCCCTGCCCTGGTCAGTTCGACCCGCCTGGTCGAGCGGATGAACAGGGCACAGCCAAGCTCCCGTTCCAGCGACATGACATGATTGCTCAGCGCTGGCTGGGCAATCCGCATCTTGGCTGCCGCCCTGCCGAAGTGCAGTTCCTCGGCCACTGCTTTGAAATAGGAGAGTTGGCGCAATTCCATATCCGGAACACCACATAACGTTCACATATAATACCACGTATTGTACATAGACCCGTTTGGTTTGTCATGAACAAAATGTGGTATGGACCCATTTTCGACGAATCTTAAAAGACGTGCCGAACAGCTCGGCATTACAAATGCTGAAGTAGCCAGACGCGCCGGCCTGAGCGACCGAAGGTATGGGAACTACGTCAACGGTGTGCGCGAGCCCGATCTCGCAACACTCGTCCGAATTGCAACAATCTTAGAGACATCCGTCGACGAACTACTGGGACTTCGTGGTGAGGAACGAGTTCGGAGTGTGGAAGAGGTTTTTCAAGAGCGTATCTCGTCGGCGCTAAAGGCCTTGCATGAGCAAGATCTAGCACAACTAGTTGTGATGATAGAGGCGTTAGCGAAGGCGAAAGGCAAGGCTAACTCGCGGTAAGAACGTTGTCGTCGATGACAAATTCAGAGCAGGCCGATGCTTCTTCAATGAGGATCTTCCTGATTATGGTCGACGTCACCTTGCGCGATAATGGCGTCGTCCGTCACGGCAATTCGGTCCGTGGCATGCCCCCTGTTGTTCAGATCGC
Organism: Rhizobium cauense; assembly: GCF_019511525.1. Classification (GTDB taxonomy): domain Bacteria; phylum Pseudomonadota; class Alphaproteobacteria; order Rhizobiales; family Rhizobiaceae; genus Rhizobium; species Rhizobium cauense. The sequence goes on from NZ_JAEUAT010000006.1 coordinate 13,364, forward strand.
GTGGAACGGGGCGCCAGATTTTGGTTAGATCGGCCTGTGCGGAAGGCCGTGGCTCCCGGTGGCACAATGAAATTCGTGAACCTCCTCGAGCTTACAGCTGACGACCGCGGGAGAAGATAAAGTTGAATTTCGGCCGGCCCCGTCGTTTCCAACTAGGCCGACCGCACTGCGCACGACAGCATGCGCAGCGCATTGCTCGTTACAATTGGTCTTTGACGATCTGGCCGCCTTTGATGATAAGCGGCATGTGACGACCCTGGCCCGTCAACAGCGACAGGTCTTCGAGCGGATTGCCGTTAACGACGATCAAATCGGCGAAGGCGCCGGCCGTAACGGCTCCAAGTTTACCCTCGTATCCGAGCGCCTTTGCTGCATCCAGAGTTGCGGAGCGGATAACATCTACTGCCGGCAGATGTTCTCCTCTCAGCACAAACTCCTCCGACTGATGTTCATGCATTTCACCGAGGAGGTCGGTGCCGTAAATCATCGTCACTCCCACCTCCTGAAGAACTTTCAATGCGTTGAAGCCGGCACTGCGTACGTCCTCGATCTTAGCGACGGACACCGGTGGAAGCCCAAGTGATGCGCCATCCTTGGCCAGACGGTCATAAACAATATTGGTTGGCACGACGAATGCACCGTGTTCCTTGGCCAGTTTTGCTGTCTCCGGCGTGATCAGGTTGCCGTGCTCGATAGATTTCACGCCGCATTCAATGGCACGACGGATGGCAGCGTCCGTATAGAGGTGGGCAGCCACGTAGGTCTGGGCGTTTTCTGCTTCCTCTACGGCGGCCAGCAACTCCTCGCGGGAGAATCCGAGATTGGCAATCGGGTCGGTCGGCGAAGAGACCCCGCCATTGGCCATCAGCTTGATGAACTGCGCGCCACCCTTTATTTCCTCGCGGCAGGCGCGACGGACTTCGTTCACACCGTCGCAGACGCGACCAAGCGCGCCAAGCTGATCCGGATAATGCTCGATCGAGCGACGATTGAACCGGCCACGATAGTCCGTATGGCCACCCGTTTGTGAGAGTGCCTTGCTACAGATGATCAGGCGCGGCCCAACGATCGCGCCCTCTTCCAGAGCTTCCACGAGACCATGATCCGCACCGCCAAGATCGCGAACAGTTGTAAAGCCGCGCATCAACATCGCCTTCAGGATGTTGGCTGAACGCAGGGCCACCAGCGAATTGGGAAGATCGGCATTGGCGCCGAGATCGAGCATGGTGGCGATCACGTGGACATGGCCGTCGATCAGACCCGGCATTACCGTCTTGCCCGCAAGATCGATCACAGTATCGGCCTCCTCGCTCAGGCCGTTGCCGACCTCTGCGATCAGGTCGTCGCGAATAAGGATGTCGACCGGATCGGTCGGCGTGTCCTGAGATCCATCGACCACACGGGCATTTTTCAGGAGAATTATTGTCATGGTAGAAGCCTTCAATAGAAATTCAAAGGGTGTTGGGGCGACGCCACCTCAAGCCTGCCGGGCAGCCTGGAGGAAGTAAGGCACGAGCCAAGGCGCGAATGCTTCTGCACGCGCCAGATGAGTTTCGTCGTAGACGCCTTCACGATGGGTGAGATTGATCGTTCCGATACAGGCGCCGTCGAATACGACCGGCACGTTGATCTGCGTACCGCCCCCAAGGCTTGCAATCAGTTCATGATCAAAAAAGGCCCATTTCAGGCTGTCCATGTCCTTGCCGAGAAAGCTCTTCTTTTCACCGATGACATGGCGACCCCATGGCGTATCGGTCATCGGCTTTCGGCCGGATACCGGATAATGCTCGGTATCCGACGAATAGATGCGCACGACCTCGGCGCCATCGACGGCAAGCAGGGTGAAGAGGACATAGCCGACTTCCTCGTGCAGCAGGGCGTCCAGTTCCTGAAAAAAGGGTGCAGGCTGGTTCAGCTTTTGCATAGCCTGGTAAAGGCGCGTTTCATGATGCATTGCAGCTATCCTTTGCAATAGCGGGAGCGGACACCGCCGCTCCCGGAAGCTGGATTGAACGTGGTCCGGCTCAGTTGCCGGTCGGGGCGAATTCTTCAGCCTCGATTTCCTCCAGCGAGCGGTTCTTCGTCGGGATACCGAGGAGGAGAACGGACAGCGCTCCGACGAAGAGGATCACCGTCGTCATACCGAATACGCCGGCGAACCCGCCGATCGGGTAGACGGCGCCGACCAGGATCGGCGCTGCGATGCCACCGATGCGTCCGATGGCCGAGGCCGTCCCGACACCGGTCGCACGAATGCGGGTCGGGAACACTTCAGGCGTATAGGCATATTCGCCGGCGGCGACACCGTTGATAAAGAAGGACAGGGTCATGGCGAGGACGATGACCTGCATGTCACCGGTCGCGAATGCCAATGAAAGAGCCGAGACGGCGGCGAGCGCCATGTAGAGGACGATCGTATATGGACGGCCGATTTTTTCGCAAAACCACGCGGCGGTGAAATAGCCCGGGATCTGGGCGGCAAAAATCAGAATCGAGAACGAAAAGCTCTTGGTCATCGTCATGCCGCGCTCAACAAGCAGGCTTGGGATCCAGGTCATGAATGCGTAGATGCTGAACGTAACAGAAACCCACAAAAGCCAGGTCATGATTGTGATGCGCAGAAAGCGCGGCGAAAGCAGGACCTTGAAATTGGCGATAAGCGAGGTGTTGGGGGTCGCGACAACCTTTGGCGCCGGAGCAACCGGAGGCAGGGAAACGCCTCGGGCGACATAGTCCCGTTCGATCGCTGTCACGATCGCGTTTGCCTCTTCATGACGCCCCTGGTTCTCCAGCCAACGGGGAGATTCGGTTAGGCCGCGACGCCACCATAGAACTATCACCACCGGCATCGCCGTCACGACCAAGGCATAACGCCATCCGTCATCAGAAGCCGGCACAAGGAGGTAGCCTAGAACGGCGGAAACCACGAAGCCGAAGGAAAAGAATGCGGCGAGCGAAGCAGTAAACCGTCCACGATACTTGGCACCGACGAATTCGGACAGGAACGGTGCGATGATGGCGGCTTCCGCGCCCATGCCGATACCGCCGATCACCCGCAGTGCGAAAAACTGGTGCCAGTCGTTGACGGCTGCGCCCGCAAGGCTCGCCAGGCAAAAGAGTACGAGCGCCCATAGCATGACGTTCTTCCGACCGTATCGGTCGCCGATTGCGCCCGCGATCAGCGCGCCAATCAGAAATCCGACATACGTGCTGCTGGCCAGATAACCGACCTGGAGACTGGTCAGCTGCCATTGCACGCGTAGCGCGGGCAGGAGGAAGGCGATGATGCCGGCGTCCCAGGCTTCAAACATGTAGCCAAGGCCGCCCATCATGAGCAGCTTGTACTGGAAACGGCCGACGGGCAGCCTTTCAAGTCGTGCAGCGGTATTCGACATTTTTGTTCCCCAACATATGGTATGACCGCGGTCCGCAGGTGCAGCGGACCGGGTAGAGCTGTAATATCACGCAATATTTTTTGCATGAGGTGAAACAAATATGCAATACGCAAAAAACGCTGCAGACGATTTTGCGGAATCTCTTGAGGACTGGCTTCGCAACCTCGATGAAAAATACGGCTTAACGCCTGCGGCCCACGAGGTCGTCCAGGCAGTGATAAATGACCCTCGACATGCCTCCTTTGCCTCAGCGGCAGAGCTTGCAAAGAAGGCCGAAGTCAACGTGGCGACAATCACGCGAACCGCGCAAAGCCTTGGTTTTTCTGGGTGGCCGGACCTGCGCCAGGAAATTCGCGCCCGTTTCATGAGCAAGCTCTCCGCACCGGAGGTCAGCGTCGTTCACCAGCAGGAGACCGGCAACGACCGTCCGTTTGACGCGGCGGTGAACCGACAGATCGAGCAACTAACAGCGCTGCGCCGGCGGACCGACCGGCAATCGGTCCGCGACGTTGCAAAAATTATTGCAGGTGCAAAGCGACGAATCGTACTTGGATCGGGAAGTTTCGAGTCGATTGCCAACATTCTTGCGCACCATTCGACGCTCTGTGGTTATCGCATGGAACTGGCGACCGATGGAGTGACGATCGCGAACGCGCTGGGAGATGTGAAAGAAGGCGACGTGGTGATCATAATCACCTTCTGGCGCCTATATAACTCGGCGATCAAGGCGGCCCGGCAAGCCAAGGCGAAGGGCGCGACAACTTGCGTTATTACCGATGCGGCCGTCGATGCATTGGCAGAGACCGCCGATCACCTTTTGTTGGCGCCAGCGGAAAGCACCTCGTTCTTCGCGACCATCCTTCCCGCCATCAGCCTTGTGGAGGGTATATCAGCGGAACTCGGCGCACTCGATCCTGAAGTGAGCAGCCGCTCCGTCGCACGCTTCGAGGAGCAGTGGCAGGATCAGGATTTGCTTTTTACCAAGACCGCGCCAATGGCAGGCAAGCCTTTTGATTCCATTTGATAAAGACCAAAAGTCCGATGGTAAGTGGATACGTCGTATTTGTTGGTCTTGAAAGGCCCCAAACCGGCGACACGCGAAGGCAGAATTGCATGTCGTTCCGCACACAAGGTCGCCGGCGGGCTGCGCGTGAAACTGCCCATTTCAGCGGGTTCATAGTCTCAACTTCACCCTCAACCGGGACCACTATCGCTCGAAATGCCCGCGCGGTAGTGGGGATGCGAAGATTCACGGCAACGATATCCCCATAAAAGCGGAGATTACTGCCATTCTGCGCATTTGCACCCTATTTGGGGACAGGCCTATATCGTTCCGCTGTCAACCAGCACGCTGCAATAACCTTCAAGTGGTTACCCGACTTCCAACGTGCGCGAGGTCATGTCCTCAGTACCCCATTCTTCGATTGTGATATCGCCTCCCAGATCAAGCTTCGTACAAATGAAATGCGACAGCGCGTCCTTCCGGATCACCGCCGCGCTCAGACGTCCGGTTCGGTATGCTGCGGTATCGACGGCAATGCGATTGTCGTAAACTTCAGGGCGCAGCGAGCTTGTGATCGTGTGGCCATGCACGACGACATGATCGAAAGGGTTCACGTGGTCGAGGAACCCTGCCCTGATCCATCGCAAGTCGTAATCGGTCTGTGCGGACAGAGGAACCCCGGGACGGACGCCAGCATGGACAAAACAATATCGTCCAATCTCCCTGTAGGTCAGCGCACTATCAAGAAGGGCCGCATGATGGGGGAAGGCCTCGCGAACGTCTGCAGCAATACCCTTGAAATCTGGAACCGGACGCCTCGAATAGGCATTGACGGTCGCCATCCCGCCCCAGTCCATCCAGTTCACAGCATCTTCGGGAGACAGTTCCTCGCGGAGCAACGAGCGGAGGTAGAAATCGTGATTGCCCAGGACGAGTGACGAACCGGGATAAAGGTCAAGCGTCGAAGCGACGAGATCAAGCACCTTCGGACTGCGAGGGCCGCGATCGATCAAATCACCCAAGAATATCACAATCGGCTTCGTGGAGCTCTTATTGGCCGAGACAGCGATGTGAGACAACAGGACTTCGAGAAGATCGACACGACCGTGAATATCGGCTATTGCATAAATTTCCGGCACGGCATCATCGTTCATAGCGATCAAACTCTCCATTGCAAACATCCTGCGCCATCGCGCCTGGGACGGCAAAGCTCTACCTCACCGGTTGTGTACTACACAAGACGACGACGAATGAGCAGACAAACGGTCGTCTCCACCGTGAGCACCACGGCCAAGATGATAGTCGGGCCCTTGACTAGAAAATGTCAGCATCGGACACGCCCGTCGGGGTCATGGTCGTCGGAAAGCAGGCCGGCGGACTGCTCTTTCTCTCCGTGCTCGTCCCAATCGTCGGGACGGGCCGGAGGAAGGAAAGGTGCACCCGCACGGCATTACTAGCTGATGCAAAAAGGATGCGCTTAAACGCTTGTTCCTGCAAAAATAGAGAATCTGGATATTCTGAAAATCCCAATCGGAGTTCGTTCATGCGCCAGTTCACAACGGGTGACCTCAATAAGCTGATCGGTAACGTCACCGATGCAGCGAGCCGCGAGCCGGTTGTGCTCACCAAACACCGGAAACCGCGGTTTGTCCTTATGAGCTACGATCACTACGAGCGTCTACGCAGCGGCGGCGATAGTCGCACAGTGCATCGTGCGTCGGAAATGCCAGCAAAGCATCTAGAGCTTCTTGAAGCGGAAGTCGATCGTCTGGCGCGTGGCGAGGGTTACGGCGATGAGCCGTGAATTTCTCCCCGGCCAAATCATCGCCGTCGATCCGCTTGACCATGGCATGTCAACGAAATGCGCGAACGAATAGAGATGGCCGGAACGATGTCGAGGCGACACCAATCGTGGTAAGCTCAGCGTTCATGATCGCCCTGCCGTTAGAGCATGTAGCTGATCGGTACGTCGCTGACCGGGTGCGGGAAGACGCCCATGTCCACGCCGAACACCGACTTTAGGACCTCCGACTGAACAATATCTGCGGGACGGCCTTGCGCCGCAATCCGGCCGCCGTTGAGAGCGATGATTTCGTCGCAGTAGCGCGCAGCGAGATTGATGTCATGGAGGACGACCACGATGGTCAAACCGCGCTCGTGACTAAGCTCGCGCAAAAGCGCGAGGACCCCGTCCTGGTGAAGCAGATCAAGCGCCGAAGTGGGTTCATCGAGGAGCAGGCAGCTTGCGTTTTGAGCAAGCATCATGGCGATCCAGGCGCGCTGGCGCTCACCGCCGGACATGTTCGCTACCAGACTGTCCCGGAAACGTTCAAGATCAGTCCGTTCGATCGCGTTGTCGACAAGCTCCTGATCGGCCTTGGTAAAGCGGCCAAGCGTCCCATGCCAAGGGAAGCGGCCAAGCGCCACCAGCTCGCTGACCGTCATGCCGTCGGTTGCGGGCGTGAATTGCGGCATATAGGCCACCTGGCGCGCGAAAGCCCTGTTTGCCCAGCGTGCCGCAGGCTCTCCCTGTAGCGAAAGATCGCCTGACGTTGGTACGACCTGACGAGCCATGATCTTGAGAAGGGTGCTCTTGCCGCTGCCGTTTTGGCCGACCAGCCCGTACACTCGTGCTTTTTCGAGGCTAAGGTCGATACCCTGTAGGATGCGCTTGCCACTTGCTTCAAACTGTAGCTGAGACATTGTCAGGAATGCGCATGCCATTCTAGGCTCTCCGTATGCCAGGGTCGATGGATCACCTCACGCTCCTGCGAAACTTTACCTCGCCTGTCAACTTATAACTACTTAGCGGGCCGTCGCGTGGGTGATTTCGGGCTGTCTTGGTCTAGGGGGTGGTGGGCGGCTAAGTTGAAATCACTTCGAGACCACACCCGTGAACTCGAGCAGGTCTAAAGTAACGAGCCCGGCAAGAGTAGAAGCTTCCGACTAGGCTCCTCATGTTTTTCGACTGGAACGTCGCCGGCAGTAGCGTGCTCCGCTCGTTACCCAAAGCTGAAAGAGGTGGCGCCTCTCGTCTCATCGGCCCCGATGGGACGCTGCCCACCAAAATTCGCAAGGACCACATCCAGGCGAAGATCAGACTTCCCTAGGCCGTGTTGGCCCCTCCAAACTTCCAATCAGGGTCGCGCTTGCATCGTTCAAACCTAGGACTTCCGTAGGAATATTATGGACCGTGAACCGTTTCACGACCCGATCGAGGGCCGCGACGGCTGTGATGTCCCAGAAGTGAGCCTGAGACACATCGATTATCACTGCACGGCCAACTGCTGCCTCAATGTCAAATGCGTCGATGAAGATATCTGCGGAGGCGAAGAACACCTGCCCTGATACTCGATATTTCACCTCGTTCCTGACATCGTCGATCTCGGTCTTCACCTGAAGCAGACGGGCCACCTTGAAGGTGAAAAACACCCCGCTCAACAAGACACCAACAGTTACACCAAGAGCAAGATTGGCGCTGAACACCGTGACAAGAACGGTCATCACCATAACCGCGCTCGACATCTTTGGATGGACCACCACAGTCCTTAGCGACGACCAATCGAACGTGTCGATCGACACCATTACCATGATAGAAACCAATGCTGCGACGGGAACCTGGGAAACCCATGGCTTCAGGAGGACCATCAGTACGAGCAAAAACGCACCGGCAAAAAGTGTCGAGAGACGTCCGCGGCCTCCGTATTTCACGTTGCTGACGGTCTGGCCGATCATGCCACAGCCCGCGATCCCACCAAACAGACTAGCAGCCAGATTGGCGATACCGAGACCTGTGCATTCCCTGTTCTTCGAGCTCGACGTGCCGGTGAGATCGTCGACGACGCTCGCCGTCATCATGGACTCCAGCATACCAACCATGGCGATGGCCAGCGCGGGCCCTGCGATTATCTTCAGGGTTTCCAACGTTACTGGCACGATGGGCCAGCTGAAGATTGGGAAAGAGTCCGGCAGTTTACCGAGATCCGCGACCGTCGTGACCGGAAGATGCAACGAGATCGATGCGGCCGTCAGAACGAGAATGCAAATCAACGGAGACGGAATCGCTGTTGTAATCCTGGGCACCAGATAGATGACAGCCAATCCCGCGGCCAGCATGCCATAAGATAGCCAGTCGCCACCGATGATATGCGGAAGCTGCGCTGCAAAGATGAGAATCGCCAAGGCATTGACGAAGCCGGTACGAACAGACTTCGACACGAACCTCATGAGAACGCCAAGACGCAGAAGTCCAAACGCAACTTGAAACACGCCTGCGAGCAATCCGGCAGCGAGAAGATATGGCAATCCGTGGGCATGAACCAGAGGAGCTGCGACAAGTGCAACTGATCCGGCAGCTGCAGAAATCATGGCAGGACGACCGCCGGTGAACGCGATGACGATGCCTATAACAAAGGAGGCGAACAGACCGACTTGCGGGTCAACGCCGGCGACAAAGGAAAAAGCAATAACCTCGGGGATCAGTGCGAAGGTTGCGACGGCACCGGCGAGCATCTCGCGTGTGGGATTGGCGGACCACTCCCGACGTATGGAAGAAAAATGCATAGTTGAATTCTCGCAAAGCATGGCGGCGCCCTCGTGTGGGACGGCCGATTGAATCGCATGCAGGTTTTGCGTGGTCTGGCGGATCGGCGGCCAGAAGAGCCACCCGGAGTTTCACCGGGTCCGTGGTGAGTGAATTTGTAATATCGCAATCTTTCCGCGATGCAACATGCAATCTCGGGGACTATCTGGATGCCCCGCGGCCTAAACAACCTAGATAGGGCTATAGATGCTTTAAGGATGGAGTGGCGGAAGGCAGCGAGCCCTGCTGCTGAAAATTCCACGGCAAAGGCGAGTCCTGGACCTTATGCGCGACTGCCGACTTTTCCGGGTCTTGCCAGTGACCGTGCGATATCGACGATATCGTCACGCGAGGCGGTTGGGTCCTCCTTGTTCCAGGCAACGCCAAGCCCGATCCGGAAGTCGACCCCCCTCACCTTCTTCAGTTCGAACGCACGGTTCGGAAGCTCAAGCGTCCATTCCGGCGCAAAGCCGATGCCAAGACCGGCCGAGACTAGCGATACCAAAGACCAGGTGTCGTCACAGGAATAGGCGATGTTCTTGGTCAGGTCGTATTCCTCGAACTTCTCATTGAAGTACCGTTCCGTGAACGACAGGTTCTGCCGGTTGAAGGCGATGATCTTCTGATCCCTCAGATCATCGATCGAAATGTCATCGCGCTTTGCCAGCGGATTGGAGTGGCCGACGGCCAGATAGTAGCGCTCATGGGCAATCGAGAAGAAGCGCAGCGAGCCAATGTTTTCGACCGGGCGGATGAAGCCGAGATTGATCTGGCCACTCTCCAGGTTGCGGATGATGTCGCCGGTATTGCCCGACGAGATATGGATGCGGACATCGGGGAACTTGCGGGCGATCTTCGACAGGAACGTTGGCAGCATACCCGATGGTGGCGGGATAGACGGTGCCGATCCTGATCTGGCGGATGCGGCTGCCGCCGGCAGCCCTGGTCAGCTCGGTGCCGAGCTCGACCTCGCTGAGGATGCGGACACAGCGATCGTAGAAGGTTTCCCCTGCCCTGGTCAGTTCGACCCGCCTGGTCGAGCGGATGAACAGGGCACAGCCAAGCTCCCGTTCCAGCGACATGACATGATTGCTCAGCGCTGGCTGGGCAATCCGCATCTTGGCTGCCGCCCTGCCGAAGTGCAGTTCCTCGGCCACCGCTTTGAAGTATGAGAGTTGGCGCAGTTCCAAAGCCGGCACTCCTCCAGGCAAAATATCTGTCCACGCGACATCGATATCGATTTTTGTAGAGTATACTCCGTGGAGAAATACTCCACAAGAATTTTCCTGCTAAAATGGAAATTCGGGAGACATTCGCGCGGAACTTGAGGCGAATGCGACAGGCCAGCGGCATGTCGCAGGAGGATCTCGCGCACAAAGCTGAGATTGATCGGACGTACGTAAGTTCGCTCGAGAGAGCGGTCTACAGCCCAACTATCGAAGTCGTCGACAAGCTCGCCAAGGCACTAGGCACCGACGCCGCCGAACTACTCAAGAAATCCTAGCGGTCGCGGAGACAAAGGGTTGGGGCCTCGGTGTATTATCCCGCCCCTTCGGACGACACTCGATCGCATGCGCTTATTGACACAATTCGTGTCTCCGTTCATATCCAATACAGACACTACCGATGACGAGAGACTTCGTATGGCTGACAGAATCAGGCTGACGATAGGAAGATTCTTTGCCAAGTTTGACACGGTGCCGACCTCGACGCTGGCTAACAAGCTCGGCGTGAACGACAGAACCATGCAGCGAATGCGCGACGGAACCAATGAGCCGAGTGACGGCACTCTCCGTAGAATGCTCGAGCTCATCGATGCCCACGACGCCGAAGCCCTTGCAACCGATGAAGAACGACTAGCCCGTGCAGAGCAGCTTCGGGCCAATCACGAAAAGCGCCAACGCGACATTGCTCTTTCCGCATACAAGGACAATAGGGAAAAGCGTTACCCGCGGTGGTTCGATAGAGTGATCGCCAACATGAATGCTGGGGATTATCAGCAGGTCATTGACACCATCTTGGACCACCTGGATGACCCGATCACCAGCCCTTCCATTCCCAAGGAAGCATATCCATACATTGTGCATGCGCTCGGCACGGCATTCTACCGGACGGGCCGCAATCTTGAAGCCTCCCAGTATTCGACAGAAGCCATTGTCGCTCTCAATAAAGCTCATCCGAACGACAAACCCACCAAGCTTGAAGCTTGGTGCATCATCATTCGAGGGCTCTCAAAGATGAGGATGTGGCGGACCAGAGAGGCGTTTGCCGACTTTGAAGAAGCCATCCTTGTCGATCGCGAGGTGGATGGAGGCTATTATAACGCGCTTTGCTGCGCGAGCCTTCTCAATGCTGAAGACCTCGTGGGGCTGTGGACAGGAAGGTACATCGAAGCGGCTGCGCGGTTTGGCTTCGATGACATAAACGATGTCCTTGACCGCGTCGAGAATGACAAAGATCTTGACTTCTTCAGGAAGCTGCCCATCTTTAAAGACTTCAAGGAAAGGCTTCTTCAGATCCAATCAGAGAAGCAAAAACGGAGCAAGTGAGATGCTGAGAGACAAGCCAGGGTGGGTCACCAACGGCTGAGAGCAAGGGCGCTAGATGTCCAAAGAAAAATTCGTCGTTCCTACACAGGCGGATACGCGGCTTCGAACGCGTATCCGTAAAAGGCTTAGGCGGCTTTTCCATTCGAGTTCCACGCTTTCAAACGAAAGCCTTCCCAATCGCTGGTTAGCTGGTGGAGTGGCGTGGATTGCGAGCGCGGTCTTTTCATTCAGTGTCCTTATAAACTTCATTCCGAAGTTTTTCCCCGGTATCGGGTTCAGTTACACTCAGTTGGCACTCATTTCCCTCGGGGTGGGTTTTCTGCCTGCGCTTTGGGTTTTCCTTTACATCACACATTCGAAAACCGTGTTGAAGCGCGGCTTCCTTGCTGCAGCATTCATGACCCTCTTTGCGATTGTCGGGTATTCGTTCAAGATTACAGCAGACAGTGGTACCGGAAAGCCTGTATCTATTGTTGCCGAGGCAACTCCTCTGCAGGGATGGTCCATCGTGGCGGCCATCGCGGTGGTTACCCTTCTCTTCTTTGCCATGATCAATGAATCCAAAAGCTCCTGAAACTAGACAGCCATTCCAACCCTCGTCCTAAGGTTACGGCGGAAGGCGCGAGCGATCGCAGACACAACTGTATCGCGGAGCGTCGTGCTTGAATGCCGGACGGCTTATACCTAGATTGGTCAAATGCTTGACCCTTCGTCTCGACCCTTGTCGCCGTCAAATATCCCAATGGATGCGCTGAGCGAAGTCTTGCAGGACTTTCGCTTGAGCGGGGTCAATTACGGGCGCTGCGAGCTCAGGCATCCCTGGAGCATCACCTTTCCGCCTCAACCCTTGCTTCGTTTCCACTTTGTCAGCCAGGGTCCATGCTGGATCCATACCGAACCCCAGGGATGGCAGGAGTTGAACGATGGCGATCTGGTGTTGCTGCCGCAAGGCATAGAGCATCGATTGGCCAGCGCACCTGATGTAGAGGGTGATTGCCTCAAAAGCTGTCACATAACTCGGGTGGGGAGCAACGTCTGCGAAGTGGTACGGGAGGGAACGGGTGCAACAAGCACACTCTTTTGCGGCTCCATGGCTTTGGGCGCTCATGCACTGAACCCCTTGATCGCTCTGATGCCACCGATCATCAGGGGCTGCGATGTGGCCGGCAACGACCCTGTGGTTGCCCCCTTGCTGGCAGCCATGTCGGCGGAGGCGACACATCCTCAAATGGGGAGCGCTACTGTGTTATCGCGAATGGCGGACTTGCTGACTGCACGGCTCATTCGCTGCTGGGTCAATTGCAGCGGGGTCTCGACCACAGGTTGGCTCGCCGCCATCCGCGACCCTCAGATTGGGCGTGTGTTGGCAGCTATGCATCGAGACCCTGGCCGTAACTGGACCGTGGAAAGCCTCGCCGGCGTGGCAGGCCAGTCGCGCTCCATCTTTGCCGAGCGCTTCAGCGCTATTTTGGGGGAAGGCGCGGCACATTATCTCGCTCGCCTGCGCATGCAGCTTGCCCGCGAGTTGCTGGGGCAGAATGGCCTTTCCGTTGCCGAGGTCGCTTCACGGTTAGGCTATGAATCCGAGGCATCTTTCGCGCGCGCTTTCAAACGGATCACAAGCGTCTCGCCGGGCGTTGTGCGTCGCACAAATTCCGGACGAATGGACATGGAATTCGGATTATAGGGTACATATAATCCTGATTGGTTCGTCTATCACGTCTCCTATCTTAAGGAGGCACACCTATGACGGACACAACATCACAGCTTGACGGCGCAGAACTTGGCCTGGATACCGCTGAGCCAACCACGTGGAACGCGGCGACCTGGTTTGCGGTACTTTCTATGGCGGCCACCAGCTTTGCACTGGTATCGGCTGAGTTCCTGCCGGCTGGCCTGCTGACGCCGTTGGCGCGAGATCTCGGGATTACAGAGGGAACGGCCGGCCAGGTTGTTACCGCTACCGCTTCCGTCGGTGCGGTCACTGCCCTACTGAGCAATGTTCTAATCGGGAGATTGAATCGCAAGACGGTGCTAGTCGATCTCAGCGCATTGGCCATTGCATCCAATATTCTTGCAGCGCTAGCGACCGATTTTTGGCTATTGTTGCTCGGCCGGGCCGGTCTGGGCATAGCGCTTAGCGGGTTTTGGGCACTCTCAGTTGCCGTCGTGGCGAGACTAGTCGGCGACACTGCGACCGGCCGGGGCATGGCTATCGTCACACTCGGCGTGTCACTTGCCACGATAGCTGCCCCATCGCTGGGTGCTTTGATCAGCGACTGGCTGGGGTGGCGTAGCGCCATGGCAATGACAGCGGGGCTTGCCGCGTTTGCAATGCTGCTGCAAGCGCTCAGCTTGCCAACACTGCCGGCAAGTACGAGCAACAGTCTCGCCGATGTTTTCCGGCTCACACAGCGGCGTGGGGTACAGCTTGGAATGCTGGCTATCCTCTTGCTTATGACCGGCCATTTTGCTGGCTCGGTTTATGTGCGTCCCTTCCTCGAAAAGGTGACCCTCCTTGAAACCGGATCGATCGCCGTTGCCCTGCTTGGGTTTGGTATCGCCTCCGTGATCGGCAACGTCGCAGGTGGCCGCATGGCCGACGCCAGTATCCGTTTGGCGCTCGCGGTCACGGCAGGGTTGATGGCTTTTGCTGCACTGACACTGGTACTTTGGGGCGCTCATACTGGCGTCGCCTTCGCCCTCGTCACACTTTGGGGATTCGCCTTCGGCATGGCGCCGGTCGTACTGCCCACCAATCTTTCCCGCGGGGCAACGGACGCTCTGGAGGCCGCAGGCAGCCTGATGGTCGTCTCTTTTCAGGTCGCCATTAGTATCGGCGCGGTGTTCGGCGGTTATGTCGTGGACCACTACGGCGCTGTTGGGCCTCTGACGCTTACCGCCATCCTCGCTGCCTCAACCGTCGCTCTGGCATCAATGAAGCCTAGCAGTTGATCGTGGCTTTGGGTTGACCAGTAAAACCATTGGACTGAGGACTTTGTGAGACCAGCTTGCCTTGGCGCTTCGCGAGCAAGAGACTATTGCGTCGCGAAGCGCCGGGCTCACAGCCTGTCGCCCTCCCCGCTTACAGATTGGGAGCCGTATCGACGGTTAAGGATTGGGAGTTGCAAGTGGTACAAATCCAGCCAAAACGGCGTTGAGGTCGTTTCACGGGCACGGTGATCGTTCTCAGGTACAATAAAGACCACCAGGAACCTCGGACGACAAAAGATGGCGCTAATTATCAAGGACCACGACACCGAGCAACTCGCCCGTACCCTTGCACAACGGACTGGTGAAAGCATCACACTAGCGATCAAGCGCGCCCTCGAAGAACGCCTGCTACGGCTTAACTCCGACGGGCGCAAATTCACGCTCCTTGAGGACCTTCAAGCAATCCAGCGACGCTGGAATACCATGCCAGTGCTGGATCACCGCACAGCCGACGAGATTCTTGGCTACGACGGAAATGGACTGCCATCCTGATGGTCATTGATACCTCCGTCCTTGCCGCGATCGCCTTCAATGAGCCGGAAGGCAAGACCTTCCATGAGCACATCGCAGATGACCCATCCGCCTGGCGCTCCAAGGCGGACGTAGAAATCGTCCCTATCACCGCGGAACACTCTTATAATGCGCGGCGGGCCTGGCATAGGTTTGGCAACGGCCGTCATCCCGCCAGCCTCAACTACGGCGACTGCTTTTCGCAAAAGGGAAGGCCGGTCACGTTAGCGCATGGCCGACCTCATGAACGAAGTGTCGACGATAAATCGAGAAGCACCACCAGTCGCGGCAGTCGCCTCAGCCAGCGGGACCAGTCTGTTGTTGAGCGAGTGCCGGACGTGGAGAGGGGATTGGCACCTCTATCACGCTGCTGTTCGCCCACGAGTTGATCGCATGAACCTGCTCCGGCATCTCGTCCCGTAGGAAAGTTTCGTGACCCGGAAGCCCCATTGGATAAAGGGCGTTGCGGCTTGCCTCATAAGCAGCGCTCTGGTCAGTGCATAGACGTAAACGCATGTCCTGCGGCCTGACATCTGCCCTGTTTTTCAGCTCGTCCACGAGACCTGAACTGGAGGAAAGACGGCCCTCGAAAGCCTGCGTAAGGTATTGCGCAGATCGCTCGTTGCGTTCCCGTTCAGTGGTGGCCCCAAGAATGACCACCATCACCCGCCTTCCGTCCTTCTGGGCGATCCCGACATAGTTCCTTCCGGACGCGCAGAGAAATCCTGTCTTCATTCCCACCGTGCCGCTAAAGCGAGTAAGTAGAAG
This sequence comes from Rhizobium cauense, assembly GCF_019511525.1. Classification (GTDB taxonomy): domain Bacteria; phylum Pseudomonadota; class Alphaproteobacteria; order Rhizobiales; family Rhizobiaceae; genus Rhizobium; species Rhizobium cauense. Next base: position 29,165 of record NZ_JAEUAT010000006.1, read on the forward strand.
ATTGTTGGACTTGATCTTCTTTCCGTCGATTACAACTGCCGACGCTCGGAAGAAGCGGCTGTATTCAGGGTACTGCCGGTCCACCTCCATTCCAAGAATCGCGAGATCGCGAGCAGTCGAATAGTTGTTGCGGTCGAACAAGCCGTTCGGACTGGAGAAGTGGGTGCCGGTCATTCCAAGACGCGCAGCTTCCTCGTTCATTCGCTTCACAAACGATGGCTCGTTGGAAGCCACTGTTTCCGCCAAGGCAACCGCCACATCGTTTGCCGAAGCGGTAATCGTGGCAAAGAGGGCATCTTCAAGTGTCATGGTCCGGCCCAAGGTTAGCCCGGACTCCAAAAACGCCTGTTTCACCGAGTTCTTTGTCATGGTGACCGGCGTCGTGAGTGACACATCGCCGGCACGAAGCGCTTCGAATACGACGAGCGCCGTCATCAACTTGGTTGTTGAAGCAGGATACCATGGCACTCCGGCATCTTCCTGATAGAGCACCTCGCGATTACTGGTATCTACGACGAGTACAGGCGTCGCCATAACAGGCGTCGCCACCAACAGCGAGATCACCGGAAGCGAGGCCCTGAGCAATGCTCTCGCTGTCGATATCATCGTCATGGCTGTCTCCAAAGTCGTACGGTTCTACCGATCAGCCGGTGTTATCCAGTAGACAGCTATCGTAAGCAACCAGCTTCCGACGCGCCCACGCGATGTGCTGCTCAACTTTTTGTGCTCAGAGTCCGGGATGGGGGAAAATCCACATCACGTAGGGCAAGCCGGTCTCCGCTCCTAGCCGCGTCGCGCCCAATGGAGGGCCAGAGAACCTTCTACCAGCGAGGCGCTAAGACCTGAGTAGTCAGCTACTGCCGGCCGGTTCTGCAGCGTTGCACTGTTGGTGTGGGTAATCACGACAACAGAGGCACCAGCAGCCTCCGCAGCATGTATCCCCGCGTCAGCATCCTCAAACACCAGGCAGCGCGCGGGATCAACGGAAAGAAGCTTTGCACCAGCAAGAAAAGGATCGGGCTTTGGCTTTCCTCGCTTTACGTCCTCCGCGGCAATGATGGCCTTCGGTTGAGGCAAGCCGGCTGCAGCGATCCGCCTCAACGCAAGTTCCTTTGGCGCAGATGTTACGACTGCCCATTTCCCGCTGGGGAGCGACTTCAGAAATTCGATCGCTCCCGGGATAGGAACAACGCCCTTTAGATCCACGAGTTCGCGTTCTGTGATTTCGGCCGCAGCCTTCTGCGGATCAATGCCCGAGGCACCAAGGTCAGACATGGTGTCCTCTACCCGCCGACCATGATAGGGAGGTGTTGGAATTCCGTTCTCCCTAGCCCAGTCTCCCCAAACTCGCTCCGATGCAGCGCTGGAGTCGAGGATTGTTCCGTCCATGTCGAACAGGAATGCGTCAAAGGACTGGGATTCAATCGGGTTGGACGACAACATTACTTCTTCTGCCTAGTGAATGAGTGATTGAAGGATAGCGGCCCGTCAGGGTGCCATCGCCCATCCACACGCAATCTGTCAAATCACACGAAATATCCGATAGTAAAACTAAAATCTTTTAGCTGTCTGCTGAACGTAGCGTCCAAGAGACACCCAGTAGAACTATCCACACCATGGCCGCGGCGTGGGCGGGCATTTCGCTTTGCTGCACACGAACGGCACAGCCAGCCCCTCCCCGACCATAATGCTGCTCACATCCCGCCCACTGACGTAGAGAACCGCACAGGAGCGACCGTAATTGCAACGGTCTGTTCCCTCTGTCCCCGGTATGCACGCGCATGGAACCCTGGAGAGATTGACTGGTCCGGCTCTCACCAATTCCTTGAGACGGTCCGTCGCACGATCTCCGAGTTCCTTTTCGGATGCACATCTGGGACTGAACACCTCGGGCGCATTGTAACCGACGAGCCTGGTGCCATTAACCTCACCATCTACGTGAATCGTGTCGCCGTCTGTGACGCTGAACCTCGATGAAGAAAAGTCGCTACTGGCGGATGACGGCGGTGCGCTTACCACGTCGAACTTGTGTCCTGTGATGACCTGGAAACACGCAATCACGGCAAGGAGGACCAACACCGCCACGAGTATCTTCTGGCTCCAGGTCAGCCGATGCGAACGCCGCTTACGATACTTGGGCCGGAAGTTGCCAGGCTGACGATGGGGGAACTGTGCTGACGTCCTTTGCCGAAGGGTAACCACATTGGAGCGAGAGCCCAATACCTCGAAGACTTTGCTCCATTGCTTCTCGGTGAGAGTGAACCTGTCGCCGCCGCGGTCAATACGCGCCAAAATGTCGTTCAGGAATGTTCGCTGCCACGCATTGAGGTCAGAACGACGTAGCGCGGCGTCGATGTCGCTTCTAAGATTCTTGGCAGTTTCCATCGATCACCGAATCCGTTTGACGGATTTTAGTCCCGAAACAACTAAAAGATGCCTTCTGCTACAAAAGCCTCCGTGTTCGCAATGGTGACAGTGGCCCGCAATTGGCGGAATGAGGCCTGGGCTTTAGCCCTGTTCCGCTGGATTGGCGACTGCGCAACGGTCGCTTTGCGCCGTTCCATAGCTGAGGCTTATCAATCCTCTGAAATCTAGATTTGCCAATCCGTCTGATGCACAGCGAGGTAGCGCAGGGAACTAGCCAAAATCCGACGTGTCATGACGTTCGTTTTCGACAAGGACATGCCGCGTTCAAAGTAGTTCCCATTGGGGTGTCTCAACGGAGTTAGGGGGTAATCCGTGCACGTTTCACGTCGACAAAATCAAACATAGTCGATGCATTCCATAGAATGCTGATACAGCCGCTACGCTGAAACGGAGGCGTTTCCGCGGAAGCTCAACAAAAACGGGAAAGGTTATGCCGTTTTCGGCAGCGATGACCTGTGCCCAATCGAAAGAAGATTGAATTGACTATGAACATTAATATGATGCTTATGAGCTCGGCGGCAGCATTGGCTGCCTTCTCGAGCGCCCAGGCTGCAGACGCCATCGTTGCTGCCGAGCCGGAGGCGGTCGAATACGTCCGCGTTTGCGACGCTTACGGAAGCGGCTACTTTTACATTCCGGGCACCGAAACCTGCCTGAAGATCAGCGGTTACATCCGTTTCCAGACCAACGGCGGCCCAAACGCCAGCGCAACCATTGGCAACGGCACCACTGTCGCCAACAACTCGGATTGGGACGCCTACACGCGTGGCCAGGTGCAATTCACTGCGAAAAGCGACACCGAGTACGGTCCGCTGACGGGCGTCATTGTTTATCAGCTGAACGCCGACAATGCTTCATCACAGCTTGCGAAGCTCGACTCGGCTTACATCGACGTCGCCGGCTTCCGCGCCGGTCTGTTCTACAGCTGGTGGGACGATGGTCTCTCGGGCGAAACGGACGACATCGGCAGCAAGGTTACGCTGCACAACTCCATCCGTTATCAGTACGAAGCCGACAACTTCTACGCCGGTATCAGCGTTGATGAACTGGAAGACGGCTACTACAGCACCGGCGAACGTCCGAACAACGTCGGCGTAGCAATCGGCATCGGCGGCAAGGCTGGCGCATTCGGCTACCAGATCACGGCCGGCTACGATGTCGACAACGAGGAAGGTGCGGTTCGCGCCATGGGTACGGTTGCTATCGGTCCGGGCAACCTCGGCCTCGCAGGTATCTATTCCAGCGCTCCGAACTCCTACTACCAGGCTGCTGAGTGGGTTGTCGCCGGCGAATACGCGTTCAAGGCTACCGACAAGCTGAAGATCACCCCCGGCTTCCAGTACTACGGCAACTACGGCATCGTCGCTGGCGACTTCAACGACGACAACGACGCCTGGAAGGTTGGTCTGACGGCTGACTATCAGATCGCCGACAACATCTATGCCAAAGCCACCGTCAATTACCTCGACCCGGACACCGGCAACGACGTAACGACGGGCTTCTTCCGCCTTCAGCGCGCATTCTAATCAAACGTGGCGCCGCGTTTCCGAGATGGCTAAGGACAGGCGCAAGGAAACGCGGCCCGATCGAATTGACTTCGAGGTCTACCTTCGAAATGCCGAAGAGGTTTTTCAGGACCCATCTTTGCGACAATTGATGCCTTGCAACGACATCACCTGTAGCGAATGGTTGGAGAGAACGGCTTGGGGCTCTGAACCCTATCGCCCCTCTTCCAATACGCTCAATGACAGCTGGCAAGACAAAATCAGAATTCTAGGCCTTTATCGCATTTAGTCGCGATATTCCGGCTCATGCCGGTCGAGCACACGCCGGATGCTCTCCAGATGCATGCGCGCACTTTCCGGATCCCCTTCGCGCATCTGCCTAGCCACCCGCGAAGCAATTTCTGGTGATACCGGCAAGAGTTTGCGCCCGGAACCCATGGCCTTCAGCTGAACTTCGGCAGCCCGTTCCAGATAGTATAGATCGTCCCAAGCCTCCGCGATGTTCGGCGCGCAAACCATGACACCATGGTTTCTCATGAACAGGATGTCCTTGTCTCCAAGAACCGAGGCAATCCTGTCACCCTCGCCTTCATCAAGGGCAAGGCCATTATAGTTCTCGTCGACTGCCACGCGCCCATAGAATTTAAGCGCCGTCTGCCCTGCCCAGACCAACGGCTCGCCCTCCACCATGCTGAGCGCGGTCGCATTCGGCATGTGAGTGTGGAAAGCCGCCCCGGCACGCGGAACCATCTTGTGCAGCCGCGCATGAATATAAAAGGCGGTCGCCTCCGGGAAGCCATCGCCAGCCACCACGTTGCCATCGAAATCGCAGATGAGCAATGACGATGCCGTTGCCTCCTGAAAGGCCCAGCCCAAGCGGTTGACGATAAAGAGATCCGAATGCCCAGGCACGACAGCGGAAAAATGATTGCAGATCCCCTCTTCGAGCCCAAGACGGGCTGCCGTCCTCAGGCACGCAGCAATATCCCTTCGCGCTTGCCAGATCTCATCCGTATCCAATGAGACGTTCCGCCGCAAAGCGGGTTGCGATGACTTAATGTCGAGTTCGTGTGCCATGTGGTTTCCTCAGCTAAGCTTTCATCCATCCTGCCGCCGTGAACAGTGCGGGTACCCTGTCGAGCGTCGGAACGATTTCATCCGGCTGATAGTCCGGCAGCGGTTTACGCCCCGTTCCGCGATCAACCCAGACTGAACGAAATCCGAGTTCACGAGCCGCCGCAAGGTCCAGATGCGGGGAGGCACAGATATGCACGAAATCGTTCATGCCAATGCCGAGGCTGCTCCAGGCGTGGCGGAATATTTTGGCGGACGGCTTATAGGCTCCTGCTTGCTCCGCAGTGATAACCCGGTCGACGTGACCGCCGAGCTGGGCGACATTGCCGGCTATGATAGCGTCGTCCGTGTTCGAGATGATGGCCAGACGAAAACCGGCGGCCTTCAGTGTCTCAAGGGTGCCGACGACTTCCGGGAAGGGTGGCATCTTGCCGATCGACGATGTTAGGATTTCCGCGTCCCTGGGATCAAAGGTCAGTCCCAGTTCACCCATGGCCCCCTGAAGGGCAAGTCTGCTCACGTCGGCGAAAGTGCGGTGAGGTCGCTCTTCCTCCAGCGCATGTTCGTAGCGGTCATAAACCGAGATGAAGTCCCGTTGGTTGATGCCGCTGCCCTTTGGCTTGAGTATTACTTCCATCGCAGCGAGAAGCCCCTCGTCCCATTGGATCAGGGTTCCATAGCAATCAAACGTCAGCCACGTTGGTTTAGGTCCGGCAAGTGTCATCGCGTAATCTCCATCAAATACCCAGACATTGACAAAACCTCCCGACATTGAGAAATTAAATCTCTCAATCCACATTATTGAAAAATCAAATGAGCTTTGGATTTGATCTCGATCTGTTGAAGACCTTTGTTGCGATCATTGATTGCGGCGGCTTTACGAAAGCAGGCGAACGGGTTCACCTGACGCAATCGACCGTAAGTCAGCAGATAAAGAAGCTTGAGTCCAATCTCGGCGTCGTTCTGTTGCATCGGGAAAAGTCAACGGGCAGTGTCGAAACGACAGAAGAAGGTGAGCTACTTCTGAGTTATGCGCGACGGATGCTCGCGACGGCGGCGGAGGCGGCGGAGGTCATGCGACGACCGTCTGCGCCGCGTACGGTCCGCCTTGGTGTGCCAGAGGACTTCGCAGGACGGCGCCTCATCGATTTGCTATCAGGATTTTCGGCCGCGTCGCCCCAAATCAGGCTTGATACGGTGAGTGGTTGGAGCACTGAGCTACGTCGATTGCTTGATGCGGGCGAGATCGACTTGGCATTGATCAAGCGTGAGCCAGGAGTTGGGGGGTGTATTGCGAGCTGGGCTGAGGAGCTTATATGGGTAGGGAGCGCGACCGGGGCGGTCGAAACCGATCCGGTTCCACTGGCTGTCTTTCCGGTTGGTTGCATTTACCGGGATCGCGCCATTCGCGCGATCGAGCAAAGCGGCCGTCGCTGGAGGATCGCCTACACCAGCCAGGGCCTTATGGGCGTTCAGGCAGCAGTCGCCTCCGGTCTTGGTATCAGTCTCCTGCCTTCAGACGCAGTCCTTCCGGAACATCGAAAACTTGAAGCGTCGGAAGGCTTCGGTGATCAGCCTGCATCGGAATTAGCCTTGGTGAAGGGACGAGCAACACTGTCTGCCGAAGCAAAATCCCTTGGGCATTTTCTAACCGACAATCTGCCGTCCTGAACGACCGATAATTCGGTATAACTCTGCTCACTTGCTCGAAGGTCATGCCGGCCGGTTGGTGTATCCCCAAAATGCTGTGTTGGTGGCACTAGCGCAAACGCCATCTTACGTATAAGTCACTGCTGACTTAACTGGCTGGTGAATTGAAATGCATGATGACTCGGCGTTCGCTGAACAGGCGAAGCTGCTTGCCCTACTTGCCAATGAAAAGCGGCTACTCATTGCTTCCCATATTTTAAGCGGCGAACTGAGCGTTAACGACCTCGCCGAAAAGGTTGGGCTCTCGCAATCGGCTCTTTCTCAACATCTTGCGAAATTTCGCGCAGCCAAGGTCGTGACCACCCGACGTGACGCGCAGACGATCTACTATTCGACGTCACACGTTGGCGTTTGCAAACTCCTGGAAGTCGTTTCGCAGCTCTTTGAGCCGGGCGATAGCCGGATGGGCGTCAGGGCAAAATAACTTCTGGATGTCGCACACTTCTCTTAAAGGTCAACTTGCGGGCGCCTCCGGCTAGAGGCATGCTTTGCGAAATGGCAATAGGAGGACGAATGGCTCCGGATGCAAAGCATCACTTCATTACCCACATCTCGGGTGAACGAATGCCTGACGCTGGCCTATTTACGTGGGATATGAACGCCGATCTCCTATATGCGGATGGCGCCCTGGCCGAGTTGTTTGGCCTTGATCCGAAGGCGACAGAACGGGGATTACCGGTTCAGAGCTATCTCGATCGTGTTCATCCTGATGATGTGGCAACATTGGCCAAGCAGATAAGCGATGCCATTGTAGCCGAACATCCAACTGTGCAGCACTATCGGTCACAGAAGGCGGATGGTTCCTACGTGCAGGTTTCGGCATTCGGCCGGTGCTTTCGGGACCGCGATGACAATCCGGCCCACTACGCCGGTATCGTGGTGCCAGACGAAACCTCCGAGTTTGCCGGCACCACTCACTGAAGCACGACACTACTCTCTAATGACTCGACGGCTAGCCAGGGCCAGGGACCGATTTCCACTTTTGATGTAGCGATCGCGGGGGCATTATAAGGGCGCCACCAACCTTTGATGGAGATCGGCAAATGCATACCTTCACCGTAATCGTGACGAATAAAGTTCAGGCCGACACGGAAGAAGAAGCGGCACTGCTTTTCTATCAAGAATTATCCGCAGGACCGCCGCCGCTAACCTTTCGCCTAAGCAACGAAGTGGGCCAAACAACAGAGTTGGTGCTTGATCGTGCAAAGGCGGAGGAGTTTGCACGCATGGACCATACCGCTGATCCGGGCAACTGGTAGACAACGCGGCCCCCAAACTCCGCAGGAGTGCTCTGCGGACGATCTTTTGCAGGCAATAATCGAATAACCTACATGGGACATGCCGCTCCGCTTTCGATCCAGGCTTTCGTCAGCGCGGCAAATATGTCCTGAGAACCGGGTGCGGGCTTTCGCCCCTCCCCTGGGTGCCAGGCCGATCCGACGAGGGCGTCGGTCGCATGGTGGTGTTCGATGTCCGCCAAGCTTCTCTTTCCATTGCGTGCTGGATCTTTCAGTTGCTCGCAAATCTGAGCATGCGACAAACCGATCCATCCCATGCTCTTTGGCGCAAGCCTCCAGGGCACGTGTCCAGGAATCGAACCCGGTGTGCCCACGAACTTGACGGGCTCGTCGCCGTGGCAGGATGAACAGCGTAGGCCGGGCGGGCCGAAGTCGCCGTCATCCCATCTAACGACTGGTGGCATGTGGAGGTGCGAGTCCTCGCCTTGTCTGGGGCGATTGTCGACCGGATGGCAGTTAATGCATCTCGGATCGGTAATGACCTTTGTCATCTCTTCAAAGATAGCCACCGAGCGCTCCGAAGGGTTCTTGATAGTATCAAAATCCTTCGGCGACCGGAGAGCTTCCTGCGCCGCTGTCTCGCCGACCGTAAGTGCGAAGAGGAGTGTAAGTGCCAAGCGTGCGTGCATGTCACACCTCCAGAGCTTTGATGATCGCTTCGGGACGGATGGGTAGGGCCCGAACGCGGGCACCCACCGCATCGAAGATCGCGTTACCGATGGCTGGAGCTACAGTTATTACACCCGGCTCGCCAAGGCCGACGGGCATATGATCGTTTTGAACGAACTCGATATCGATCTCGGGAACATCCTGCATCCGAACAGGGGTATAGGTGTCGAAATTCAGATCGCGGGGGAGACCCCGTTCAAAGGCGGTGCCTTCGTGTAGGGCAATCGAGAGCCCCCAAAGCATCCCGCCCTCGATTTGCGCCAGCGCTCCTCCGGGGTGGGCAAGGGTTCCGGCGTCTACCACACTTGTGAGCCGCTTCACATTGACCTGGCCCGTTCCCCGATCAACCCCAACATGCGCAACCGTAGCGCTCCATGTCGGCATTGTGCGCTCCTGACCAGCTGCCAATGCTATCCCCAGCCCCTCGTCTTTCGGAAGATTGCGGCGATCGTTCCAACCCGACTTCTGCAAAGCAAGGTCGAGCACATTGCGAAGGCGAGCCGCGCCATCGACTGCATGGGGGACCTCGCCAGCATTTCTGCCCCTGCCCGTTAAAAGCGATCTCCGATATTCGGCAGGGTCACGACCGAGCCGATGAGCAACTTCATCAATGTGGGTTTCGAGAGCCCAATAGGTGTAGCCTGGCGCAACGGAGCGCAGGTAACCTGGAAGGAAAACGGACTCACCGACCTCGTTGCTGATCGCTCGAATGTCTTGAAAGGCTGCATCATACCAATGATCCGCCCCGCTTATGGCAAAGAGATCAATCTTCCCCTTTCCGTCGAAGGCATCGGCAAGGAAACCCGGATTCTGGATCTTGGTCGGCCATCCTGATGCGCCCCGGTACTCATAGGATTGCAAGGAACCGTCCGCCGCCGTCGATGTCCGGATTACCTGGACGGTCGGCGATCTTGGCTGACAGAACTTTGTGTCATCTGGTCGGGAGAACAATAGCTTGACCGGACGTCCGACCGCTTTTGCCGTTAAGGCTGCCGGGACAACGAACTCACAATAAAGCCGCCGTCCAAAGCCCCCACCGAGATACGAACTCTCCATCCGCACGTTCAGTGGTTCGACCCCCAACGCCCGCGCGACAAGTGGCTGGGTAACAGAAGGGTGCTGATCGCTCGTGTGTACGCGCCACTGATCGCCATCGGCCCACACGAGCGCGTTAATTGGTTCCAGGGGCATCTGCAGCACCGATCCAGTGATGTAGGTTCCTTCGAAGACCTCACCCTTCTCTCTTGGAGGCTCTCCTTCCCGATAAAATAGCGATCCCGCCCCCTCCATTGCGGTAAGGCGGCGACCCTCGTCCAGGATCTCCTGTTCACCCAGCTCGCTAGCAGGACCGCTGCTATAGGTGACCTCTATCAGATCCGCGGCGTTCGACGCCGCCGGCCAATCCTTTGCAATGGCTACAAGCCAACCCTGGCAAGTGCCTGTTGGGTCGTCAATCATGACCGTCTGGAGGTAGCCCGGGACCTCCCTGGCCTTGTCATCTTTCCACGAGACGATTTTGCTTCCGTATCTGGTGGGCGGCATAATCGGCCGAGCGTAAACCATATCCGGGACGTGTCGGTCGATGCCAAACACAGCGGTTCCGTCTACCTTGGCGGGGATATCACGGGCATCAACATCTCTGTTGAGCAGGCGGCGCTCGGACGCGGGCTTCAGCTTGATGTCTTCAAGCTCCTTTGCAGCAAAAACCCTGCCAGCAGTCCCGGCCGACACGATTTCCCCGTAGGTCACCGACTGATCGCCGGAACGGACCGTGCTGTTGAGCGCACTGCAGTCTTTCGCAGCCACCCCAAGCATCTTCGCCCCCGCTTCGATCAAGGCTAGGCGGCCCGCCGCACCCGCCCGACTGAACGGAAGGAAACTGTGGTTCACCGACCACGACCCTCCCGTAATCATGTAGCCCCACTTTGGATCGAGATCGACGTGCACCACCTCAACGTCTTCCCATTTGGCCTCAAGTTCTTCTGCGACAATTCTTGCGATCGCCGTTCCGACGTGTTGGCCCATTTCCGCGAGTGGGACGTGAATAAGAACACGACCGTCGCCTTGTATGACGTACCAGATGGTGGGGCTATAGCCCTCGCTGTTGCCTGAGATCATCGGCACGGCCGCAACCGACTCTCTTGAAAGGAACCCTGTCGCAAGGACAGCACTTCCTACAGATGCGAGAAACCAGCGCCGCGAAACGTTAAAGTCGGAGCGGATGTTCATTGCGCCAACTCCTTGCCTGCCTGCGCTGCAAGCTTGATCGCCTTGCGGATACGGATGTACGCCATGCAACGACAGAGATTTCCTGCCATCGATGCCGTTATTTCTTCATCTGTTGGGTCGGGGCTTTCGCTGAGGAGGGCTGCCGCCTGCATGATCTGTCCGGATTGACAATAACCACACTGAGGTGCTTGAGCCTCGATCCAAGCTTTCTGGACTGGATGAAGCTCCCCCGGCTTTCCATGAGTGGCCGCCAGACCTTCGATGGTCGTGACGGTCGCACCCTCCAGTGTTGAAACGGGCGTGACACAGGAGCGGCGGGACTGCCCGTTGACATGGACGGTGCAGGCACCGCATTGCGCAACCCCGCAGCCAAACTTCGTTCCCGTCAGAAGCAATTGATCCCGGAGCGCCCACAGAAGTGGCATATCGCCGTCAACGGTCAGTTCTACTGGATTGCCATTCAATACGAACGAAATCATTGTCCACCTCTCAATTCACGGTATCGGCGTCCCCTTCGCCTGATTTCCGACATCCTCCAGGAACGTCCAAAACGCATCCGGGAAATGTGGAACATTCGGGGGGCATGGGCCCGTTAAAGGTTGGGAAATCGGGTGAATTTTGTCTTCTGCCAACGCTTGACGAAGGTGCGGTGAATGCGCAGGTCGGGGCTCGCATCCGCCGCCTCACGACATGAAATCGAATCCATGTGGTTCTCACCCCTGGAGATGGGTTCTGGTAGAGCGAACGTCCATCGCCATTCAGAAGCTCGGACGTTGTCACGTTCCAACGACTTATAACGGCCCCTTCTCCGGCCAGGAGTGGAATCCGTCGCTGTCACGATAGTCGGGCGCTGGCAAGCAGAGCATCGCAACAAGCAGCGGAAGTCTCGCATCACACCCCGCTACCCAGCTGGGCCCCTATCGATCAATCGGAAGAGGAGCTTCAGGGGACACCAGTCGTTCACGCCGCAACTCCTGCCAGAACTCTGGGGGAACAGGCGTTTTCAACGCCGCGTGATCCTCCGCAATGCGCTCCGGCTTGCTCGCACCCGGGATGACGGCGGCGGAAGCTGGGTGTGCCAGACAGAACTGAAGGGCAGCGGCCTTAATGGGTACGTTATAGCGTGCGGCGGTCGCTTTGATTTTCTCGACTTTTGCGACTATCGCCGGTGGCGCTGCAGCGTATTCGAAATGCGCTCCGCCGGCCAGAATTCCCGAACTGTAGGGCCCCCCAACGACAATCTGAACTCCTTTTTCGACCGCTGCAGGCATCAGTCTCTGCAGGGCATACTCGTGATCGAGGAGCGTGTAGCGACCCGCCAGCAGCGCGCCATCAGGTTTTGGGTCAGATAGACCAAGCATCAGTTCAACGGGTTCGACCTTGTTGACACCGAGCCCCCACCCCTTGATGACCCCCTGGTCTCGAAGACTATCAAGGACTTTCATCGCCCCAGTGCGTGCGGTCTCGAACATACCCAGCCACGCATCGCCGTGAAAATCCTGCGCGATGTCATGAATCCAGACGAAGTCGATGCGATCAACGCCAAGTCGCTTGAGGCTGCCCTCGATCGAACGCATGGTTCCGTCGGCTGAATAGTCGTTGATGACCTTGTTTTTGCGCCCGTACTGAAACAGGGTGCCTTTCTCGCCGAACTCCTGGGGACCGCTGACGATCTCATCGAGGATGATCCGACCGACTTTGGTGCTCAGAACGTAATCATCCCGCTTCCGCCGTGCCAGATTTTTCCCAAGCCGAATTTCCGCTAGCCCTGCCCCATAAAACGGGGCGGTGTCGAAGAAGCGGGTTCCCGCGTCCCAGGCCGCTTCAACCGTCGCGTCAGCTTCGTCGTCGGGAATATTCCGAAACATGTTTCCGAGCGGGGCCGTGCCGAAACCGAGTGGTCCCGCGACCAACGTGCCTTTAATGGTCATGGAGATCTCCCGTGAAGAATTATAGACTCTTGAAAACTAGCTCACCGTCAAGCGGCGCGCGCGTTAAGGCTCGCAAACTCGCGTGAAAAGTAAGTCGGGGAGCAGCGCTTCGAAACAAACGCTCGTCATCCGTGCCGGGGCCATCAAGTCGCCCATGCAATTGGTCGCCGGACATCCAATTGCATCCGTGGGATATTCGGCCGCCTCTCTCCGCTGGCACTAGACCTCGAACCAACGTTCTACTTCGTCGGAATTCGCCGTCATCCAACGACGCGCCGCATTGCGGGGCGTAAGCCGCTCTACATTCACAAACCAGTCCATTTCGGTGACCGCTTCTGTCTCGAGGTGAATGCGGCTCAGCGTCGTTGCCGTTGCATGCGGAAGCCCGGCAAACCGAGAGCGTGAACCAACCAACGATGCGCGGTTACTCTTGCCTAGCACGCCTTTGGGATCGTCCAGTGCCCTGAGACGGCCATCGCGATTGAGAAATTGCGGCGTCCAGGTAGGGAACACAAACCAACGTCGATCCGAGATCCCATTGCGGTAGGCGTCAATCCAGTCCTTCTGGCTCCCGTAGTGAAGCGAATACCCCACCTGCTCCAGGCCATAGTCTCTGATGGCAGTCTCCGAGAAGGCTGTAATTGTTGCCCCGGGTCCTATCCCCTGGATCATCCTCGTCATTTTTTGGGCGACATCCGGCTTTGTCAGGTCAGCGATCGACATAACCGCTTCAGGCGGTACGTAGTCGGGCACAGCCCAAAAGAAGCGCGCACCGTCGTATAATCTGGCAACTTCCAGGGCCCCTTTCCCATACTGATCCCAATATCGAGCGTGCCCTTCCGGTAGCCACGCCGCTGCCATCAGGTCGATGGAACCTTCGCCCAATAACGGGAAGATTTTCTCATGGGGCCCTTCCTCCACCACCACAGAGTAACCTAGCCTCTCAAGAGCTTCCTGCACGACAGCTCCGGTTACGGCATAGAAACTCAACGATACCTGCCCGAGGACCAGTGTCTTGTCTGCCGCCGCCTTGGCGCGCGCGGTACCTCCCAGAACCGCAACGGCTCCCGCTACCAGGATTTGGCGGCGTGTAGGCCTGCTCGCCGCCGGGGCATTTTGCCTAAGACACGGTGCGTCGTTCGTCATCCAACCAGCGATCCCATCGGAAGTCGGTACTAAATTCCAACGCTACATCCGGCTACCCTCATAAACCCGCGAAAAGATGTTAAACGACGTGAAGTCTGTGCCGACGCTTTCGGCATCCATCCGGGCACTACGAACTGTTCGCTCGAGCCGCCCTTCCCAAACGGAGGCCGGTCCTGGCCTGACTATCGAAAGGAACAGGCAGACTATACGCCAAGCTAGATTGGCGCCGGTGTCGGCTCCGGCTAGAAGGCGTTGAGCCTTCAAGGCGCAAGATAAGACGCCGAGGAATGAGAGAAAGCTACAGGTCGGGTGCCAGTGTTACAGCGCAAACCGTCTTGAGTATCAGCGACACCCGACAGACATTCTTTTAACGGATCACGGGCATTTCAAGGGTCGACCACGAAAGGAACTGACATGAAACTGAGCGACGGGGTTAACCCATACGATCCGGCGTTTTTCGAACTTCTGACCGGAAGTTTTAAACGCCTGGTGGGAAGGCCCTTGGTCGAACAGGATCGGGGACCCGAATGGCTCTACGGTGACGCGCCCTTCGTGGTGGTCGCTCACAACACGGATACCGACCCGACCTTCGTCTACGCAAACCTCACTGCGCAACGAGTGTTCGGATACAGCTGGTCCGAATTCACGAAGTTGAGGTCGAAGCTGTCTGCCGGCCCAAGCGAGCGGAGCGAACGTCAGGCTCTCCTGGATGCGGTGGCTCAAAACGGCTTTATGGCGGGCTATCGCGGGCTTCGTGTTACCAGGTCCGGAGGGCATTTTTGGATGGAGGACGGGATCGTTTGGCAGTTGCGGGGCAGCAACGGCGAAGACTTCGGACAGGCAGCGATGTTCTCCAAATGGACTGATGTCTAGCCATTGGAGCGTCATGGGAAAATGATAGAATGACGACGAGGGTTCAGTGCCATACTCCCTAAGAGAGTTCGCCCGGATATGTGCGCGGGCTGAAGCGCGCGGGTTCGAAGTCGAGCAAGGCAGTTGCGCTTCTCGCCGCAATGAAGCTGCAAAAGCTAGACCGCAGGAAGAATTCGTTTCCCAAGGATTTGCGACGATTAACTCGTTGACCCTGTAACCATCAGGCATAGTCCCTCGTGAAGTCACTATCGTTTGGGTCTTGGAATGTTCCGGAGATAAGATATCCCCGAAGAAGGTGCGCACCCCAATCCGCCCGATCTTCCTCGGCTGAGTTTCACATCCTTGATACCGGACACTTCGCCTTCGAAGACAAGCGGATGAGATGGCACAGCTAATTCTCAATTTCCTGGATCGCAATGCCGAGAAACCCTGGTCGCGGGGCACCATCGGTCCATCTGGTCGCCCCACCGACGGCAAGCATTGAGACGGCGTGCGTCGCCGTCGCTTCAGATCCTCGTTAAACCCAAGGAGAAGGAAATGACGCAACACGTTCTGTTCATCGTGACCAATGCCGCCGTGATAGGGCCGCACAACCGGAAGACCGGTTTCTTCTTCGGAGAGGTCGCTCATCCCTTTGACGTCCTCGACAAGGCAGGCATTGCGGTTGAGTTTGCTTCACTCGCAGGCGGGTGGACACCCTATGATGCTTATGATGAGAAAGATCCGGCCCAGAAGAGCTTTTTTGAGAGCAAGGCCTTTCGCCGGCTGAATCGCAGCCGCAAGCTATCCGAGGTGGACGCGGCGGATTACGACGCTATTCTGATGCCGGGTGGCCTAGGCCCAATGGTCGATATCGCACGCAATGCAGAGGTTCAGAAGGCGGTCGTGCGCGCCTGGACAACAGGCAAGTTCGTCACTGCTGTTTGCCATGGCCCCTGCTCCTTGCTCGGCGTGGACCTCGGAGATGGAACGCCATTTGTGCGTGGCAAGAAGCTGACGGCTTTCTCAAGGAAGGAGGAGTACGACTACGCCCGCGAGGACGTACCGTACGAACTTGAGGATGCGTTGCGCGCCGAAGGTGCCGAGTACTCGTCTGCAGGCAATTGGGAACCTCATGTCGTCGTTGATGGCCGCCTCATCACCGGTCAGAATCCTGCCTCGGCGGGACCGCTGGCGAAGGAATTGCTTGCGGCTTTCAGGAAGCAGGCGTGAAGCTCTGAAACGCTCGACTGCGTCGCAACGATGGACACAGTCAATGCTGAGCATGTCCGTCTCGGTCATCGGCATCGTCGCGAGCCGAACAATTTAGGCACTTGGAGTTCTCAGCTTTGACAAACTACGGAACGGCAGCTTCCTGTCGCACAATCATCGCCCGGGGTATCCATCCAGGGCGATGGCGTCCATGTAGCTGCGCCATCACAATTTCACGCGACACGCTGCGGGATGCTTATCGCTCAAACGTCTGAGGTTGATCCTATTTCAGCGCTCTGGTATCGGTGCGCCTGAGAAGGTCCGTGCCTTGAGCACCAGGGATCTTCGTCCCGAGGGCCGGTGCGACGAACGGGCGGGCCTGCGACAATCGATTGGTGACGAAGTTCCAAATCGACGGCGCGTCCCTCAGGCCTGAACTTCAGATTTAACTCGATAACGCTGTTACTTTTTCCCGGCGCGCACTGCATCTGCCAGCACTCTGGTCGCCGCGAGGTAGTCCTTTGTAGTGAATCCTTCGCTCAACTGATCCATCACAGGTCGAAGCATCGCGGACGCATCGGCGAAACGCCCGGTTTGGTTAAACTGATTTGCTAGATCCGTAGCGATGCGCAGTTGATGCGACCGCGCGCCCCGGGTCCGAGCATCCTCCAACGCCATGATATAAAGCTGTTCAGCCTCGGCGACCCTATTTGTTTGCTGCATAAATTTGGCTCTGACCCGCCGAAGCTCTGCTCGGCACCATCCCTCACTCTGCTGCTTCTCGTATTTTTCAGCCAGGTCCAGTGCATCGCTCGCCAGGTCAAACTTGCCTTTGCGGATGTAGATTTCGGCCAGGATACCAATCAAACCCGGAAGCCGCAGAACGAAACGGCTGTCGACAAAGTCGTCGATCGCGATCCGCATCCGCACCTCGGCACTATCGTCGCCCCGAAGATCGTCGAGCGCGGCAGCAAAGAAGCTTTGAACTGGAAACCATACACCGATGTTCTCCATTTCGAGGATTGAGCGTAGCTTTGCCACGTTCGTTTCCAGGGCTGCAAGGTCCCCGCGAAAATACGACACGGGGCAAACCGCCTGAGCCAGAACATTTGACTGAGACATGAAGTACCCTTCGCGTTCGGCCTGGCCAAGGGTCCCCAATGCAAGCTCAGCCGCGTAGTCGACTCGTCCGGCGATCCAAGCGAAGAATGGAATGTGGCCGGTGATCCCCGCCGTTCGATCAGCGAGCAGGCCGCCTTTTCGTGGTCCGTGGCTAACGCGGACATGTGCATCTGCGAGGCTTTCAAGATCGCTGATACTTTGGAGAATGTCGCCCGCATGGCCTTTTGCCCAGGCCAGTGCACTCCCATACTCGGGATCGAACTCATGATAGTGATGGCTGTCCGCGAGAGTTCGAAATTCATTTAGCAGGACAATTGCCTGATCGATATTTCCGGTATCCATCGAAAAGTAGGCTGCTCCGACAAGCGCCTGAAGCTGATAATCGATCGATCCCGCTTGACGGGCAAACTCAAATGCAGACAACCATGCCTGCCCCATGTCGGGTGTATAGGGCCTCCCGAACATCATGCTCCACGAACGGGCAAGAGAAAGCTTCGCTTTGAGCAATGGCGCGCATTCTGTCGTCTGCGAAACGACCAAGGCAGCCTCTACTCTGGTTCTGGCCTCTGCGACCAGTGACGACTCAAACCATAGTGGAAGGGTTGCAGCTGTTAGCTGAATTCCAAGAAGGGCGTCCCCATCTTCGCCGAATGCCCATAGGAAAGCGCTTCGCAAGTCAGCGAGGCGGGTGAGGTAACTTTGGGTCCAGTCAGCCCTTTCCCGCCAGCCCCATTCACTGCCCGATTGCTCGAAGATACGGAGCATGCGCTCGGCGTGCGCTTGCCGGCACCGCTTGTCCAGCTGTTGTTCTTTGAGGCGTCTGGCTCCATAGCGACGCGTGCTGTCCAACACTCTGTATCGCAGGCCAGCGCCGTTAACTTGCGCGGTGATTAGTGACTTTCCGACCAGCGCACCGAGGGCGGCAATAACATCCACGGTGGTAAGACCGAGCGAGGCAGCGACAGCTACGCCGTCTTCGAGTTCGAAACTGTCGGCGAAAACAGACGAGATACAGAATACCGTTGCCTCTGTGTTCGACAAGAGACTGAAGCTCCAGTCGATGGTAGCGAGTAGCGTCTCGTGCCTATCGGGCAAGTCGGACCCTGCGTGGCGATGGCGAAAGTCCAGGAATTCGTCGAGCATCGCGAGCAGGTCTGTCGCACTTGTCTGCTCCAGGTTTGCCGCGGCTAGCTCAAGCGCAAGGGGAAGGCCTTCAAGCGCCCGGCAGATGCCAGCGACTGTTTCGCAATCATTGTCGCTCAGTTGATACCCGTTCCACTCGGCTGCTCGATGCACAAATAGCTCGACTGCCGGAAAGCGCAAAATGCTCTCTGCCGTAGAGGCAGCGTCGTCGTCCGGGACCGCAAGGTTGTTCAGCAAATAGACGTGCTCGGTTGGCACGCGCACGGGCTCGCGGCTCGTTACCAAAAGCTTGCATCGGCTTTGCTTTGTACGGAGCTTTGAGACAAAGATGGAAACTGCCGAGAGTATATGCTCGCAATTGTCCAGTAGTAGAAGCAGCTGACGTTGTCTCAAGAAGTCAGTGACCGCTGTCAGCGGATCGCCCAATTCGCCGCGCAGACCAAGGGCGGCGGCCAATGCGGAAGGCAGTATGGAAGGATCGTCAACCTTCGACAAATCCACATAGCAAATGCCCGCCGACCGCTCTTGGGCAAAAAGATATGCGGCCGCCACGGCGACGGTTGTCTTGCCGACACCCCCGGCTCCGGCGACCGTTACGAGGGGGTCTTTGCCAAAAAGAAGGTCCAGTAGGTGCTGGATCTCCATCTCTCTACCAACGACCTCACGTTGGGGAGGTAACGTGCTTGACACCGAATACTCTACGGAAATCGCAAAGTCGTCTTCGTCCGCGAACCCGATCTCGACGCGTGCGACAAAGCGATACCCCCGCCCTGCTATCGTCGCGATATATTCGGGCTGCTTTTGAGTGTCGCCAAGCGAGCGCCGCAGACTATGCAAATTGACCTTGAGATTGCTCTCATGCACGAAGACGCCGGGCCATGCGGCGGCAGTGAGGTCCTCCTTGCCCACAATCTCCCCATTTCGGCGTACAAGCAGATGAAGAAGTTCGAAAGCTCTGCCGCCAAGCTTTACGGCTATACCGTCTCGTACCAGAAGTTGGCGATCAGGATGAAGGCGGAAGGGTCCGAACGAATAGACGAGACTGTTCTTCCGACTATCTGGAATTTGGTCCATTGGGGAGCGCTTCGTAACCATTCAACAGTGGCGACCGAAGCAATTTGGCATGATTTACAGCAACTTGGCAAATCACCCAAGGTTTGAGTGCGCGACATTTATCCCTGTGGTTGAGTCTGGCTAATCGCTTAAGCGTCTAACGGCTCCAGGTAATATATCTGTGGTTGACCTGAAGGAGCATCCGCAGCTGATACTTCCCGCCACGTTCCCTAGCCAAGTGGATAGGTGTTGATATACCTCAGCCCAATTCCGCGGCGCCGCTATTAGAGCTAGTATCTATGGTGTCGCTCAAGTCCTCCCAATAGCGACCAGGACCACGGCGGTAGCCTCCCCCTCAGCTACGGTCGGGAAAATGGTCCTCGAGAGCCGCCCCTTGTCCGCCCGGGGGCGGCTCCTCCGCGTTGAGATGCAGTCTGTGCACTACCGTCGAATCCCAATGCTGGCAATTGGGCGCGTTCTTGCATCGACCATCCCTATACCGGAGTACAATTGCCACGTTCCGATTGCCGCGATAGTTATCGTACGAAAGGAGAGCGGGGCATCAATGGTAATATCATGTGACCATGTTCGATTGGCTCGAAGCGTCAAACCGCTTACCGCTGGATGCGAAGAGTGCCTGGCTGAGGGTGAAATCTGGTTTCACCTGCGGCTCTGCAGGGAGTGCGGTCATGTCGGCTGTTGCGACCAGTCTGCAGGCAAACACGCCACAAAGCATTTCGAGGAGACCGGACACCCGATCATCGAAGGCTACGATCCTCCTGAAGGATGGGGCTGGTGTTTCCTCGACCAAGACTTTGTCGAGTTGCCCAATCAGACCCCGCAAGAGGGCAAGATTCCACGGTACTATTGACGCCCGAGGTTCAGAAGAGCAACCCGATCGAACGCTCCTGCAAAGGCAAGGCCTGCGGTACTGCCGCGGGGCAAACCCGGCCGGGCCGTTGCTATGGACGATGCCGAAGCCTGGAGTGGGCGGCGTCCGACAGCTCAAGCCGCCCACGGACATGATCACATCGATGATGTCGCCTTTGCTTTGACC
Source organism: Rhizobium cauense (assembly GCF_019511525.1). GTDB lineage: Bacteria > Pseudomonadota > Alphaproteobacteria > Rhizobiales > Rhizobiaceae > Rhizobium > Rhizobium cauense. The sequence continues at coordinate 49,593 of NZ_JAEUAT010000006.1, forward strand.
ATCAGACTCTGCAGGGGCTCGGGTCAGAACGCCAGTTGCACCTTCATCGACTTACTACGATCGCCAGCGGCTTCGAATGCCTGGATTGCATCGACCAATGGATAAATCCCGCTAAGCAGAGCTCTAAGATCAACCCGACGAGAGTTGATGAGATCTACGGCAACGCCGAATTCCTCGTGAAAGCGGAATGTGCCCCTTATCTCGATTTCCTTTGCGACCACCATGTTTTGCGGTATCGACACATCGCCGCCCAGCCCGAGCTGCACAAGTGTTGCACGCGGCTTTAAGACCTCAAGGCCGGAGCGCACGGCGCTGCCGTTGCCAGATGCCTCGAAGTGGACGTCGAAGTATCCCTTGTTGGCGGAATAGCTTGAAAGTTCCTCAGGTGCGTTCGCAACGTTGATCGTGCGATCGGCACCCACTTCGCCAGCCTTCTTGAGCACCGCATCCATCACGTCGGTGGCGACGATCTCGCGGGCCCCGTGGGCGCGGGCGGCAATGATCGAAAGTGCACCAATTGGACCACAGCCCGTGACCAGCACGCGCTTGCCAGCCAGCGAGCCGGCGCGATTGACGGCGTGCAATGTCACCGCGAACGGTTCAGCAAAGGCTGCTTCATTAATGGAGATGTCGTCAGCCACCTTGTGGCACTGCCAATCTTCGGCGATCAGCCGTTGTCTGAAAGCACCCTGGATATGTGGCATCGGCATGGCACTGCCGTAGAAGCGCATGTTGACGCATTGGTTCTGCTGCCCTTTGAGGCAATAGTCACAAGCATTGCACGGGCGGCTCGGCGAGACCGCAACGCGGTCGCCGGTCACCAGATGCGATACGCCCTCACCGACCGCCTTGATCGTGCCGGCGACCTCGTGCCCCAGGATCATCGGCTCGCGCACGCGGACCGTGCCAAACCCACCGTGGTTGTAGTAGTGCAGATCCGAACCGCAGATCCCGCCAGCTTCGATGGCGACCTCGACTTGGCCCTTGCCGAGCGTTTCGAGTTCGCGGTCCTCGATGCGCAGGTCCTTGGCGGCGTGGATTACGACAGCTTTCATCTCATCACCTCAAACAACTGGAGTGGGCAGCGGCGCATTTGCGAAGTGTGCTGCCAGATTATCGCGCACAAGCTGACCCATCGCCTTTCGGGTTTCTATCGTACCCGATGCATGGTGCGGCTGCAGCAGCACATTGTCGAGAGAGAGGAACCGAGGATTGAGTTTCGGCTCGCCCTCGAAGACGTCGAGCGCAGCCGAGCCAAGCACACCGTTTTCCAGCGCTTCGAGCAGAGCGTCCTCGTCGATGTTGGACGCACGAGAGATGTTAATCAGCATGCCCTCCGGTCCAAGCGCCGTAATGACGTCACGCGAGACGATGTGGCGTGTGGCTGCAGACGCTGCCAGCGTCACGAAGAGGAAGTCCGAGCGCTCGGCGAGCGCGACTGGATCAGCGATATAGGTCATACCTTCCGCATAAGGTTTTTCCGACACATCGCTATAGGCGATATCCATGTCGAATCCCTTGAGACGCTTGGCAACTTCAAAACCGATACGGCCAAGGCCGAGCACGCCGACCCTGCGACCCCAGACGCGGCGCTTCAATGGGTAGAGGCCTTTTGCGGCCCAGCTTCCATCCTTGACCCAGCGTTCTGCACCGATCATGCCTCTGGATTGGGCGAGCATCATCGCGATGCCTAAATCGGCGACATCATTGGTCAGGACGTCCGGTGTATTGGTGACATGGATGCCCCTTGCGCGGCATGCGGGAAGATCGACCGCATCATACCCCACCCCGTAGACAGAGACGATCTGCACATTTGGCAGCTTCTCGATCATCGCAGCCGACGCACCGAGTTCTCCGCGGGTGGCAACCGCACGGATGCCGGCGGCCCTGTCGCTCAGGAAAGCGTCTTTGTCGGTAGCCTCGTAGAGTTTGTGGACGACGTACTGTTTCTCTAGTTCGACCAGATCCCATTCCGGATAGGGCCCCACGAGGAGAATCTCGGGTTTCGACATGGTTTCCTCCACTACTTTTTGGATGGTTCAGATTGCCGGTTGGACAAGGAGGCGAGCGATGCCATCGCCACCGACACGATGCGCTCGACCGGCTGATCAACCTCGATGGTGACGACGTCACGCTCTCCTACCGGTAGTTCGAGGGTCGCCAGCTGACTATCGAGCAAGGAGAGCGGCATGTAGTGAGCCTTGCGATTGCTCATCCTGGCTGCAAGCGTCGAGCGATCCCCCTGCAGGAAAACGAACTTGATCGGGCCGCCTGCCCGGCGCCGCAGCAGATCTCGATACGACCGCTTCAACGCCGAGCAGGAAATCACTGTGTCCGCTGCCGATGCGAGTTCCTCACCGAGCAATTCGAGCCAGGGCCAGCGGTCGTCGTCGCTTAGGGCAACGCCTGCCGTCATCTTTTCGACGTTGACGGCTGGATGCCTGCTGTCGCCCTCGACAAATCGGTATCCGAGTTGAGAGGCGAGCATCTTGCCAACCGATGTCTTGCCGCACCCCGAGACGCCCATCACGACGATAGGGCCAAGGTGCAGACCTGAACTAGAGGCAGGTTGTGATGCCACCGTCGACATAGAGCGTGTGTCCGTTCACAAAGGAGGAAGCCTTGCCGGCGAGAAAGACGGCAGCGCCGACCAGTTCGTCGACATCTCCCCAACGGGCGGCCGGCGTGCGCTTCTCCAACCAGGACGAAAACTCCGTGCTGTCGACGAGCGCCTGATTGAGTGGGGTCTTGAAGTAACCAGGGGCGATCGCGTTGATCTGAAGTCCGTACTTTGCCCAGTCGGCGCACATCCCTCGTGTCAGGTTCTTTACCGCACCCTTCGTCGCCGTATAGGGGGCAATGCCTGGACGAGCGAGTTCACTCTGCACGGACGCAATATTGATGATCTTGCCGGAACCGCGCTTGATCATGTGACGGGCGACAGCCTGTCCCACATAGAAGACGCTGGAAATGTTGGTCTTCAGCAGTTGCTCCCAGCGCTCTGCGGGGAAGTCCTCAAGCGGCGTGCGGAACTGCATACCAGCATTGTTGATCAGAATGTCGATGGCGCCGACATCGTCTTCGATCTTGCCAACGCCTCTCTCGACGGCCTGAGCATCGGTGACGTCGAAGTCGGCGGTGGCGACCGAATGGCCAGCCGCGATAAACTCACGGGCGGCGGCGGCAAGCTTTCCGGCATCTCTACCGTTCAGGACGACGCTTGCGCCGTGCTCAGCAAGGCCCTTGGCCAACGCAAGACCGATGCCCTGTGAGGAGCCGGTCACAAGTGCCCGGCGACCGGAAAGATCAAAGAGAGGATAAGTCATTCTGTACTCCAACCGTCGACGAACGGCGTCAGCCTTCAACGAGAAGGCCTTTTGCCTTCAACACGCCTTCGAGGTTAGACACTTCCACGACAGATTTTCCAGCCTTATACGCAGCGATATAGCCTGCCTCGGCATCTTCTCGTGCCTGAGCGAGCTTGGCGACCTCGGCTGCTTCGCCTTTCCGGACGACGACAAGCCCATCGGCATCGCCAACGATGATGTCACCCGGGTTGATGATTTCGTCTCCGACGGTGATAGGCTCGTTTGTAATCCCAACGGTTTCCTTCACCGTGCCCTTGATGCAGACACTGAGCGAGAACACCGGAAAGCCAAGCTCGCGCAACTGAAGGGTGTCACGAACGCCAGTATCGGTCACGAGACCACCAATGCCTTTTGCGAGGCACGCGTTGGCAAGCACATCGCCGAAGGAGCCGGCCTCTTCGTATTCACCGGCCGACACGACGATGATGTCGCCAGGCTGAGCATAGTTTATCGCCACCTGCAGCATGATATTGTCGCGTGGCGCACACTTGACGGTGAACGCAGGACCACAGAGCTTCATTGTGTAGTCGACTGGCTTGATGCGCGAAGAAAGCGCGCCCTTGCGACCCTGTGCCTCATGGAGCGTTGCCGGGGAAAACTTCGAAATCGCCGCGACATCTTCTTTCGATGGACGGTCTATCTTCTGATTGAGCTTGATCATCTGTTTCCTCCTTGGCGCAGCGTATATGGGCTGGCTCCTTAATGATCGCGTCATACCAGCGGGCAGAGGCATCGCGCAAATATATGTTCTCGATGCCAGCTATAACTTCAATGTATGGACAACCGGGCCTGACATAAGAGCCACTCGGGACAGCGCACCTCGGGGTGCCCATGCATCGTTGGTCGAGGATGTGCGGTGAGTAGGAACAAGGTTCGCTGATGGCGGCCTAGTGCAGGAGCTGGCTGAGAAATAGCCTTGTGCGCTCGTGCTGCGGATTGTCGAAGAACGCAGTTGGCGAGTTCTGTTCGACGATCTGCCCCTGATCCATGAAGATGACACGGTTGGCGACCTGGCGGGCAAAGCCCATTTCGTGAGTGACGCACAGCATCGTCATCCCCTCTTCCGCCAGACCGACCATGGTGTCGAGCACTTCCTTGACCATCTCGGGGTCGAGTGCCGATGTCGGTTCGTCGAACAGCATGATCTTTGGGCGCATGCAGAGCGCGCGTGCAATGGCAACGCGCTGCTGCTGACCACCCGATAGCTGGCCCGGATACTTCTTTGCCTGCTCGGGGATCTTGACGCGGGCAAGGAAATGCATGGCAACTTCCTCTGCCTGCTTCCTGGGCATCTTGCGCGCCCAGAGGGGCGCCAGCATGCAGTTCTCAAGGATCGTCAGGTGGGGAAAGAGGTTGAAGTGCTGGAACACCATGCCGACTTCGCGGCGGACCTCGCCGATTTTTTTCATGTCGCCGGTGAGTTCATTTCCATCGACGATGATCTGGCCCTTCTGGTGCTCCTCCAGGCGATTGATGCAGCGGATCATCGTCGACTTGCCGGAGCCCGATGGGCCTGCAATCACGATGCGCTCGCCGCGCATAACGGTGAGATTGATATCACGAAGGACGTGAAAATCGCCGTACCACTTCTGAACATTCGAGATCTCCACGATAGCGGAGGCGTCTTTCGTGCGTGCTTGCTCCAAGCGGGAAATCCTTCAATGCGTACGGTTGACAGCGGAAAGGAAAGACCGGACCTCGGATGGTGCATCAGTCGAGAAGAAAGCTGTCGGTTCATCATCAAACCTGAGCTCGCCCTTCTTCAGAAACCAGATTCGGTCAGACACCTCGCGCGCAAACCCCATCTCGTGTGTGACGCACATCATGGTCATCCCGTCCTCGGAAAGCTTCCTCAAAAGTTTGAGCACCTCTCCGACCATCTCTGGATCGAGCGCGCTTGTCGGCTCGTCCAGAATGAGCACCCCGGGATTCAGGATGAGCGATCGAGCTATTGCTACGCGCTGCGACTGGCCGCCGGAAATATCGGCCGGAAGCGATTTCGCTTTCTCGGCAAGCCCGACGCGTGAAAGCATCTCCATCGCCAGTGGTGCGGCGTCCTTGCGCGAGTAGCTGCGAATACGCTGCAGCGGCAGCATCACATTTTCGAGCACCGTCAGGTGTGGGAAGAGGTTGAACTGCTGGAAGACGAAGCCGATCCCGGTCCTGAGCTTGTTGACGTCGACGCCGGTTGCATGGATGTCGCGACCATCGATTGTTATCGTTCCTTCCTGGATCGGCTCCAGCCGATTGACAGTGCGGGCAAGTGTTGACTTGCCGGATCCCGACGGTCCGCAAAGCACGACCGTACTGCCCTTCGCGACAGATGCGGATACTGATGTCAGGACCTTGACCGCGCCGAACCATTTCGAGACCTTGTCGAACTCGATCACGCCAATGCCTCCACGAAAAAACGCCCTGTGCGCTTGTTTGCGATTCGACGCTCCAGCCAGTTCGTTGCCTGAGAAAGGCAGAAGCAGAGGATGAAATATGTCGCGGCCAGGATGCCGAAAATCTGCAGTGGCTTTGTCACTTCGTTGGAGTTGACCTGAAGCATGACGTAGGACAGCTCGGAGACGGCGATAATCGAGCCCAGCGAGCTTTCCTTGATGATTGTCGTCAACTGATTGATGATGCCGGGAATGACATTAAAGAGCGCCTGAGGCAGTATGACCCTGAAAGTTGTCGGGACATAACCGAGCCCGAGCGCCTTTGCGGCTTCGGCCTGGCCCTTTGGCAACCCGTTGATCCCTGCTGCAATGATCTCGCCGAGGTAGGCGGTTTGATAGATAACGATTGCAACGACAAGCGTGACCGTCGCATCGATTGGAAAGCCAATGAGCATTGGCAGTGCGAAGTAGGCCCAAAAGATCAACATCAGAAGCGGAATGGCCCGCACTGAATGCACAAATCCGGTTGCCAGCTTCTGCAACCAGGCTACGCGGCTTGTCCGTGCAAGTGCGATGACAACGCTGCACGGAAATGTCGCAAAGAGGCTGACGAAGGAGATGATCAAGGTGAGGGCGAGCCCACCGAGCTTGCCGTGCGGGTACTCGCCAATCAGAAGCATCAACCCGTATTCGTGGAGGATTTCCAACATCACTTGACCTGCAATTGGAAGCGCTTTTCGAGCACGGATGAGATCCACATGATCGCGAAAGAGATCACCATGTAGATGGCGGTCGTTATCCCGTAGGCTTCAAAAATCCTGAATGACTGCTCTTCGACGTAGCGGGCCTGATAAGAGAGCTCCGCCACTCCGATCGCGGCGCCGAGGCTGGTCGCCTTGAAAAGGATCAGCGTCTGGCCGAGAAGCGCCGGCAGTGCGAGCCTCCAGGCCTGAGGAAGGATAACCCACCGCATGGCACCGAGATATGTCAGGCCGATTGATCTGGCTGCTTCGAACTGAGCGGGGTGGATGGATCTCAGGCCGCTGCGAAAATCCTCCGACATATATGCCGCCTTGTTCAGCGCAAGCGCCACAATGGCGTAGCCAATCTCGGCACCAATGTCGTTTAGGAAGTCATTGACCGAATCCGGCAGAATGACTGCAAATCCGAAGTACCAGACGAAAAGCTGGATCAAGATCGGCACATTTCGATGATACTCGACAAATGCGGCGACCATAAATTCGGTCGGCTTGAATTCGATCGCCCGGACGACTGTCAGGACGATCGCAAGGATTAGTCCGAGGATCCACGAGACAACGAAGAGGATCATCGTTGTCTCCAGACCCTGCAGGATCATGTCCAGATACTGGCCCTGGAGGACCTTGCCGAAGTCGAGTTGGTATCCCATGCAAGTGAGGCCCTGGACGATCAGTTGGTAAACCAGGTTTCCTGCGGTTTGCCGAATTCGAACTTGCGCGTCGCCTTGAGGTCCGAATCCTTGCCGAGCCATTTGTCGTAGAGCTTCTGACCCTCGCCAGACGTTTCGAGCTTGGCGAGAAAATCATTGGCTGCCTTCACAAGCTCAGCCGATCCCTTTTGGAAAGCAAATCCGGATGGCATCGACAGCAGCGGCTCGTCCAGGAACCGTAGTGGCTTGATGCCGTCGCCAGCATTGCGCTCGACTGCCTTGCCCTCGGAATAGCGATAGACCGTTGCCTTCACCTTGCCCTGTTGGAGAGCAAGGAACGAAGCTGCGCTCGTTTCGAAAGACAGGACACGGGCGTCTGGAAGCCGCTTTTCTGTCAACGGAATGAGTACCGAGCCCTTGACCAGACCGATCCGCTGATTTGAGAGGTCGTCAACCTTCTTTATGTCAGATTGATCGAGAACGACGAAATTGAAGTCTTCAGCTATATAGGCGCCGCTGAAGTCGACTTGCTCGGCCCGTTCCTTGCTGTAGCTGAGCAACGACGCCAGAACGTCAACGCGGCCCTGTACGAGTTCGGCCATGCGCGTTTGTGGAGACACCGGCACCAATTGCGCGGTAACGCCTATCGACTGTGCAAACTGACGGCAGATATCGATCTCGTAGCCTGCGGGCTCCCGCGTCTTGGGATCCTGAAATCCGAGGGGCGGCGAATTTGTAAGGACGCCGCAGGTGATCTTGCCAGCCGCCTTGATGTCGTCGAGCTCGCCTGCCGAGACCGTGTGCGTGAACGCCGCAATGCCAATGACCGATGCAGCAATCAGTTTAATCATGTCCATGAAACCCTCCCTGGTGCGCTTCCTCTCGCTGAGAAAATATCTAAGCAGGTTGCGTTATTCACACAAATATATATTGAAGATGACAGATATAACATAATTGTATGGACCCATTGCGAGGGGCTGTGGCACTCGACCTATTGAAGCTTCGCTATTTTTCGAAGATCGCCGAGTTCGGCTCGTTCACCCGCGCCTCGCATGAATTGGGGGTTGCCCAACCGGCCTTGAGCCTTCACATGCGTTCGCTTGAGGAACAGCTTGCGGTTCAGCTTTTAACGCGTACGCCACGCGGTGTGGTCGTGACGGAGGCGGGCAAGATCCTGCTCACCCATACCTTGGCGATCCTGAAAGCGCTCGATCAGGCAGAGGCTGCAACGAAAGAACAAGCCCTTAATCCGACCGGCGATGTATCGCTTGGCGTGCTCGCCTCGATAGCGCCATCCATCGTCGTCCCTCTCATCCAGCTGTGTGAACAGCGCTTCCCCAAGATCCGCCTGACGATCAGTGAAGGTGACAGCCAGACTCTCCGTTTGGCAATAGAGACAAAAACACACGATCTGGCGATCAATCTTGAAGAAGTCGCCAGGCCGACGGCCGTCGCGCTCTTCGACGAGACGTTGTATGCGGTCGCCCCGGCAGGGCATTTTCCCCCTCGTGACACGCCCATCTCCATCGGTGATGCGCTCGATCTCCCGTTGATCCTCCCGACGCGGCGGCACGGCATCCGCATCCTGCTTGAACGTCAGGCGCTGATGCTTGGCAAGGGGATCAACATCGTGCGCGAGATCGAGGGACTTGCCAGTACCAAAGCCGCTATTAGAGCCGGAGTAGGCTTTGCGGTCCTGGGACGTGGCGCCATCTTCGAAGATTATCAACGCGGCATTCTGTCGGCGCTTCCCCTTGCCGGCAAAGGGTTTACGCGCAGACTTGTTCTTGATAGCCCCGTTGACCACCCGGCCACCAAAGCCGTAATCGAGGTTCGCAAGATCTTGCTCGAAGTGGTGGGTCAACAGGGGGAACTGGGGAGCTGGAAGTGCGTCCCACCCGTTGAGTAGCGACGCCCATTTGGCCTCGCGAAGAACGTTTCTCTCATTGTGCAAGGTAATAGGTTCGGCGGGCCAAAGCCCGCCGCATAGGCTGATTGGTTCAGGCTGTATCACCCGAGCCTCTGCTTAGGGGATGACGTCGAACTTAAGTTCGGTGAGGGGAGCAACCTTGTCGGTGCGCGTCATTTTGTATTCGGTGTTCGGCCCAAGCCAGGTGTCCCAGATCTTGTTGATCTCACCGGTGTCATCGAGCTTATGGAGAATTTCGTTGACCTTGGCCGTCAGCGCCGGCTGGTCCTTCTGCATGCCGATCCCGATCGGCTGATAGAGCATCGGCTCCTCGATCATGCGCATCTTCTTGCCGCGCGTTTGCGATTCATTGACGAGCTTGGTGGTCGTCATTGTGTTTGCGACCATGCCGCGTGCCTTACCCTGCTGGACCGCAAGATAGGCCGAACCGGTATCCTGGAAGGTGAGTGGTTCGGACTTGTTGAGTTTGATGGAGAGTTCCGAGGTCGACCCCTTGGTCGAGGCGATCCGCTGACCCTGGTAATCGGCCTTTGCCTTGCCGGCGTCGTCGGCCGGAACGATCAGCATTTCCTTGGCGATGTAGTAGGGATCGCTGTACTGGATCTGCTCGGCGCGGCTCTTCGTGTAGGCGAGGTTTGCGACAGTAATGTCCACTCGTCCGAGCTTAACTTCTGGAACACGGGCTTCGACCGAGATCGGCTTGATCTCGGCCGTTACGCCGAGTTCGCGAGCGATCGCCTTGCAGAGATCGACGTCAAAGCCGACCATTTCACGGGTCTTCAGGTCTGGAGAGGAAAACGGAGGGACATCCGCGTAGGTTGCGCAACGCAGCGTCTTGTTGGACAGAATGGTATCGAGCTGATCAGCCTTTGCCGGGAGCGATGCGGCTCCTACAAGCGCTGCACTTACAATAAGGCATTTCCAGTTCATTTGCTGTTCTCCTTGTTATGAAGTCTTGGCGGTCAGTGCCTCAGATCCGACAGGAAGCGCTGCGCGCGCGGATGGCGGGGGTTCTTGAAAAACTCGTCGGGCGTTCCGGTCTCCAGGATTTCGCCGGCGTCGATGAACCAGATGCGATCAGCCACATCACGGGCAAAGTTCATCTCGTGAGTGACGCAAAGCATCGTCATCCCTTCGGAGGCGAGGTTCTTCATGACACTCAGCACTTCTCCGACCATCTCGGGATCCAGCGCGCTTGTCGGTTCATCAAAGAGCATGACCGGCGGCTCCATTGCCAGCGCACGTGCAATGGCAACTCGTTGTTGCTGGCCGCCGGAAAGCTGTGCGGGATAGGAATTTGCCTTGTCAGCGAGCCCGACCCGATCAAGCAGCGCCAATGCCTTTGCCCGCGCTACTTGCGCTGCCTCTCCCTTCACCTTGATCGGGGACATCGAAACGTTGTCGACCACCGAAAGATGCGGAAACAGATTGAAGCTCTGGAAGACGAAGCCGATCCTGCTGCGCAGCCTGTTCAATTGGCTTGACGGCATCTTGGCATGGATGTTTTGTCCTTCGAACTCGATCGAGCCGCTGCTGATTTCTTCCAGGCGGTTGACGGTTCGGATGAGTGTCGATTTTCCCGAGCCGGACGGGCCGCAGATGACCACGACCTCTCCCCGGCGGACCTCGGCGTCGATGCTCTTGAGCACCTGATAGTCGCCATAGTTCTTGCAGACGCCCGTCAGGCGGATTGCCTGCGCCTCCTGCGATTTTGTTTCAGGCGTGCTCATAGCTGCTCCGTAAGGGTTTTAAGGGGCATTGGGTCGGGTTGAAGCCGGACATTCACGGGTCCGGACCGTCGTCGTGTGATGCGCCTCTCGACGCTGTTGGCGATGAACGTAAGCGTCCAGCAGAGCGCGTAGTAGACAAGGGCAAGCACCAGGAAGACCTGGAATGGCTGCGACAGGAGCTGATTGTTCACCTGGCTGGCGGCGAAGGTCAGATCGGGAACATTGATCACATAACCGAGCGTGGTGTCCTTGATCGTGGATACGTACGTGGAGATCATGCTCGGTATCATGTTGTAGAGGGCCTGCGGGAGGATCACGTAGAGCATGGCTCCCAGGTAGCTGTGACCGAGGGCTCTGGCAGCGTCCATCTGACCCTGCCCAAGCGACACGATACCGGCTCGAACGACCTCGCTGAGGAATGCACCCTCGTAAATGACGAGCGTTACGAGCATGATCCAGAAGCTTGGCACATCGGCACCGGTCCATAAGGGTACCAGGAAGTAGCACCACAGGATCAGCATCAGCAGCGGCACGCCGCGCGTGACATAGACAAGACCGGTCACAGGCCAACGCAGTGCGGCCCATTTTGACAGTCTGGCTAGCGCCAGAAGAATACTGACGGGAAACGCAAGCCCGATGGCGAGTACCGAGAGAAGCAACGTGCTTGCGAGGCCGCCAAGTGGTCCGTTCGGATACTGGCCAATCAGGAGCAGGAGCCAGTAGTCTTTGATGATATTGATGATGTCCTGGATCATCGGCGTCCCCTCCCCGCAAGGTCGGTGCGCATGGAGACCGATGCACCGATGCCCATGATGATCAGGGAAAAGAACAGATAGATCACCGTGCCGACGAGATAGATCTCAAAGGTACGGAAGCTCAAATTGTCGATTTCCTTGACCGCATGCGTCAGCTCGGACGCACCGACGACGATGGCGAGACTGCTGTTCTTGAACAGGGAGACGCTATGGTTGATCAGAGGCGGAAGTGCGTTGCGAATGCCCTGTGGCATGATGACGAACCGCATGGCTGACACATAGCCGTGCCCGAGCGCCTTGGCCGCTTCCATCTGCCCGGGGCTGACCGAACGCAGACCTGATCGCAGGTCCTCGCTGAAGTAGGCGGCCTGGCAAAGGCCGAGCCCGATCACAGCAAATATTGCCTCGGCGTTGTGGTTGGCCAGCCAGTCCGTCAGGCCCTGCGGCATCAGGGTGTAGATCCCGAAGTACCAGAGCATGAGCTGCACAAGGGTCGGGACGTTCCGATGATAGGAGACATATCCCTTGACGACCGGCTCGGCAAAGCGAAGCGGTGAAATCCTGATACCCAGCAAGAGGATTGCGAGCGACATCGCCAGTATCCACGAGCCGGCGTAGATGATGAAGGTCATCTCGACGCCGTGCACAAGCATTGCCCGGTACTCGGGATTTGCGAGTATTGCCGAGAGATCAAATCCGCTCACGGTTTTGTCCTCTCGGCGGAGCGCTCGCTGCCTGGAGCTTGCGGCTTTGCCGTCTGAAGGCCACCCATCACTTGAAGTGTCGGCGTGATCTCCATGTGCCCGATGTTGACGGCGACCGGTGCGGCGACGGCAAATGCGATCGCATCAGCGATATCGCAAGCCTGCGGCAGCTCAAAGCCATCAATGAACCGCTCCCGCACGCTGGGGTCGTTGCCATGGACGTGGTTGAAGATGTCCGTAGCAACGCGGCCGGGGCACACTTCAGTCACTCGAACACGTTTGCCGAATGCATCGATGCGGAGCTGGTTGGATAGCATCGCAACACCGGCCTTCACGGCGTGATAGGTTGAGTTTCCGCCAAAGTTGTAATTGCCTGCGATGGAGGAGATGTTGATCACGTGCCCACGATCACGGGCCACCATTCCTGGGACGATCAGCCGGCAAATATGGAGCACTGCGCGCAGGTTTACATCGACCAGTAGATCGATGTCGCCCTCGTCCGCCTCCAGGAATTTCTTCGGACGGTCAACGCCGGCATTGTTGACCAGGATATCGAATTCATACTGGCCCGCCAGATCAGCGATTGCCTGGCGGTCGGTGACGTCAATTGCATGAGCGATGCAGCCGGTGCGAGCGGCAAGTTCCTCCAAAGCGCCTGCACTGCGAGCAATCGCGTGAACTTCAATGTTCTCGCGACTGAACCGCTCAACGATGGCCGCACCAATGCCGGACGATGCGCCTGTGACCAAAGCTGTCTTGTAATCGGAGAAAGGCATATCAGTTCCCTTGTTGTTACCTGGACCTTAGCGAAGCGCGTGGCGCTTGCCTAAGACCGATTATTTCTGGAGTAATAAGCAAGTCTTATGGAGCACATGCGCCGCTACCGGACCGCCCAAACTTACCCGCTCGGCACGCGCGTTGGTTTGCCCGCATTGCAAATGCCGGGCAGTGCTGTAGACATGCCGTCACAGAAGATCGCAACGGTTTGATCTGACATGGATATCAAACGCCTTAGGTCCTTTATCGTCATCGTCGACAGCGGCAGCATCACCAGGGCTGCTGACATACTTCATCTGGCCCAGCCAGCGCTTAGCCAGCAGTTGGCCGCCCTTGAGGAACACTTCGGACAAAAACTGCTTTTGCGAAGCCAGCAGGGCGTGACAATGACCGATGCAGGCCATGCCGTTTACAGGCATGCGCAGATCATTCTGCGCCAGATGGAGCAGGCCCAGGCAGACGCCGCCGCAGCGGGAAACTCGCTCGCAGGCCGAGTCTCCGTAGGCCTTGTCCCATTCAGCAGCGCTGCCACCTTGTCGGTCGAACTCCTCGCTGAAACAAGAAAAAGGCACCCCGGGATATTGCTGCACCTGACCGAGAGTGTCGGGCAGACGTACAGCCAGTTGATAATGAACGGAAAACTGGAAATGGCGCTCATTCACGGCGAGGGCCCAATCAAAGGCGTGCGATTCGATCCAATATTGAGCGAGGAATTCTACCTCGTCGCTCCGCAGGGCTTCGCCATCGACGACGGCTCAAAGCCCGTGCCCATCGGCGCGCTTGACGGCATTCCGCTGCTTCTTCCACCGGCCTACAATTTCGTGCGGCGAGCCGTGGATACAGCCTTCACGCGCAGCAGGATCAATCTCAAGATCGTCGCCGAAGTCGAGATCGTAAGGACCCTTGCGCGAGCGGTTGCGAGCGGCCTCGGCGCCACAATCATGCCAAAGGCGATCGCCGACCGCATTGTGAAAGAATCGAGCGAGCCGCTTGTTTGTCGGCTCGTCTCACCACGGATTGAGGAAACGTTGTCGCTTTGTACGTCGGATCAGAGTTCACTTTCCGAACCGGCACTTGCGGTCAAGGACATCCTTATTGAGTTGACCGAACAGCTGAAGCGATAAAAGTGCCTCAGCGCATATCCTTGCAGAACTGCTCGATGCGGGCACAACCCTCGCGCAGCATCTCCATGCTGGTCGCATAGGAGACGCGGAAATAGGGGCTCATGCCATAGGCAGCACCTTGCACCGTAGCCACGTGATGTTCCTCGACCAGAGCCATGACGAAATCGACATCGGTCTCGATTTTCCGGCCACCCTTTGTGGTCCTGCCGATTACGGCGGACATGTTGGGATAGACGTAGAATGCGCCTTCGGGCTTGTGGCAACGTAGCCCGTCGATCTTCGAAAGCGTGTCGACAACAAAGTCACGTCTCTCTCGATAGATCGCCGCCCGCTCCTTGAGCAAATCCTGGGGGCCATTCAGTGCCGCGATCGCCGCAGCCTGCGCGACCGTCGAGATCCCTCCGCCGTTTTGACCGTTCACGTTGCTGATCGCAGCCACCAGCTGTTTTGAGCCGCTAGCACAAAATCCAAGGCGCCAGCCAGTCATCGCATAGGCCTTCGAGACGCCGTTCATGGTCAAAACCCGGTCGTATAGCCGCGGCTCCACCTCTGCAATCGTGCAAAAGTCGAAGCCGTCATAGACGAGATGCTCGTAGATATCGTCCGTCAAAATCCAAATGTCGGGATGACGCAGCATGACCTCTGCGATTGCGGCCATTTCGGCGCGCGAGCAGGCCGCACCGGTAGGGTTGTTTGGAAAGTTCAAAATAAGCCATTTCGTCCGGGGCGTGATTGCAGCTTCGAGGTCCTCGGCCCGAAGTTTGAAGCCTGCCTGTTCGAAACACGGGACTGCAACCGGGGTGCCGCCAGCAAACTTGACGATATCAGCATAGCTGACCCATGACGGTGTCGGTATGACAACTTCGTCACCGGGATTGCAGGTTGCAAGCATGGCGTTGAAAATCACTTGCTTGCCACCGCCAGAAACGACGATCTGGCTTGCCTCATAGTCGAGGTTGTTGTCTCGCTTGAATTTCGCGGCAATTGCCGCCTTGAGCGCGGGCGTGCCATCCATGGGTGGATACTTGGTGTCCCCGCCAAGGGCGGCTGCATGAGCCGCTTCGATGGCATGGACAGGCGTCGGAAAATCCGGTTCCCCCGAAGACAGGCTGACGACCTTGATCCCCTTTGCGGAAAGCTCTCGGGCACGCTGGGTCATGGCGGCGGATGCGGACACGGACACATTTTTCAAGCGGTCGGCTACGGAGGGCATTGTGTTGATCTTTCAATTGAATGGATCGGGTTGGTTTGTTGTCAGGATGCCAGTTCGACGGCCGGCGCCAACGTTGCGCCGACGGACACAATTTCGTTGCGGATCAGGCTCGCCAGTTCCAGAGATCCTGGTGTGTCGCTGTGCACGAGGATCGAGCGGGCCGGCATCTGAATGACGGTTCCATCTATCGCCTCGACTGTTCCTTCGATGAGGAAGCGTCGGACGCGCGTGCGCACAGATGCTTCATCCTTCACCAGAGCTCCGGGAAGACCGCGGGCAACCAGCTTTCCTGCCGCATCGTAGGCGCGATCGGCCAGGAAGAGCGCCAGTGACCGGAGCTTGGCTCGCCTGGCTGCCCTTTCGATCTCGCTATCGGGGGTTACAAGGATCACAAGATCGGGGGCGACCTTCGAAATGGCGTCCATCATCAAGTCAGCCAATGCAGGGTCGCGGTTTACCATGTTGCCCATCGCGGCATGAAAGCTGAAATGACCAACAGTCATCCCCTCGCCCTTGGCAATCGCCGTGAGGGCCCCGAGTTGATAAAGCAGCTGTTGTCTCAGTTCGTCGGGCTGAAACGCTATTTCCTTGCGCCCGAACCCGGCTCGATCCGGTAAGCCGGGGTGCGCACCAATACCGACACCATTTGCTTTCGCCAGACGTACCATCCTCGCCATCGTGTCCGGATCGCCGCCATGGAACCCACAAGCAATGTTGGCCGAAGACACAACCTTCATCATGGCCTCGTCATCGCATAGCCGGTAGGGACCAAATCCTTCGCCCATATCGGAATTGAGATCGATCCTCATCCTGTCCTCGCTCGTTTGGCCGAATTCGTCATCCAATCACTCCAAGCGCCCGTTTGACCATTTCCGCTGTGCGCTTGACGTCTCCAACGTACGCAGCGATCGCCTTTTCGTTTTCGAGCGCCTCAGCGTGGGTCGAGCGGACGAACCTGATCTTGCTTCCGATGCGCGCCTGACCAAGACGCCACAGGTCGCTCTCAATCACACCAGCGATCTTTGGATAGCCGCCGGCGGTATTGGCGTCGCTCATCTGAATGATCGGCTCTCCGCCGGGAGGTACCTGGACAACACCTGGCACGACACCGTGTGAGCGCATCTCTACCGGGGCAGTGGGCTTGATCGCGTTTCCAGACAGCCGGTAACCGGTCCGATCGCTCTGCGACGATATCCGCCAGTGCTGGGTCCAGAAGCGATCGGCATCGTCACCGAACAGGTCGTGCTCGCCGGCTGCGATGGCGCGGATCGCGAGTTCGTCATCCGAAGACTCGGGCAACAAGTCGCGCAAGGCGCTCGCCGGGCTGACGACCGCGATCCCGTTGCTTGGCAGGCGCAGAGAACCCGTTGACGCAGCGATTGTCAGTCTGTCACCGTTCATCAGCGGGCGACCGGCATTTCCGCCAAACCCACCGCGCAAGGTGGTGCTTCGCGACCCCATGAGAACAGGGACGTCAAGACCGCCAGCGAACATAATGTAAGCGCGCGCTAACTTTTCTGGATGAGCAATCTCGAGAATTTGTCCCGCCTCGACCAGATGCGTGCACCAGGGAAGGATTTCGGTCCCATCCAACCTGAGCTCGCCATCTGCTCCGGTGACCGCAAACGCACCACTTACACAAAAGGTGAGCTTGAAAGGAAACGTCTGCACCTCGATAGCTGCAGCCCCTTCGTCGTTTCCCAGGAGTATGTTACCGATCCTGACGGCAAGCGGATCCATTGCACCACTTGCAGAGACCCCGATGTTTCGGTAACCAGGTCGCCCCAGATCCTGCACGGTGTTCAACGGGCCTGTGGCAAGAATCTCGATCATAGTTCGATCCTTTCAGGCACGAACCGCACGGTGTCGCCGGGTGCCATCAACGCGGGTTGGGCGGCACCGGGATCAAACATATTGAAGTCGGCGTGCCCGATCGAATTCCAACCATTCGGTCCGGTGAGCATGGCAACTCCGGTCTGCATACCGCCTATCGTCACACAGCCTTTCTCCATTCGAAGAGACGGAACCTTCTTGCGGGGCATGTATATTTGTGGGTTGAGGCCATGGAGATAGGCAAATCCGGGTGCGCTTCCGAGGGCAAAGACGCGGTAGTGCCCCTCATGGTGGAGTCGAACGACCTCACGGTCGGTGAGGCCCGACAGGTCGCAGAGTGCGGGAAGATCCGTGGCGAACTCACCGCCGTAATGGACGGGAACCTCGATCGTTTTCCCGGCGATGTCGATACCGTCGGCTTCTTTCCACGCCGCCTGGAGGCGCTCGACGACAGTCTGAGGATCCTCAGGCGTCTCTTTGAATATCGCCAGCACATTGGTCATACCGGGAATGACTTCCGAAACATCTGGCCAACCCTGTACCGTCCGCGATACCGCCCATATCAGCCTTTGAGCGGGAAGATCGAAATCCCCAGGCGACTCGAGGAGGAATGCCTTTGCGCCAATGAACGAGATGCGGGCGCTGGTTTGAGAAGCGGCATGCACCTCAAAAATCTGGGCTACGTTTGTTGAGGAAATTGTCATGTCACGGGCTCAGTTCGAAGAGAGGTTCACCAAAGCCGACCAGATCGCCGACGCTGGCGATCTGCCGTGCGGATGAAAACGAATGGCTGGCGCAGACCGGAAGAAGAACGGGACCGACCTCAATAAACCCGAGGAGGTGACCTTTTGCTGCTTTTTGGGATAGTCCATTGGCTTCCCCGGGAGCATGCGAAATAAAATGGCCCGCCATCGGGGCCTTCACGAGAATTGGCGTCCCGGCCTGTTTTTCTCGTTTCCCAATTGGCGTAACCTGGACGTCCCTACCAGTATCAACCACGATCCGTACGTGGCCTGTGCTGTTGGTGATTTCCAGACCACTCACCCCGGCCATTTCGAGCGCATCTGCCAATGCTGAGAGCGTAGCGGTGTCGGTAACATCTATCGCGCTCATGCCGCTCCCCTGTGCTTGATCCACTTTTCAAGGTAGTGAATGTCCGTCTCCCCTCGCGCAAATCCCTCGTCTTGAAGGAGTTCACGAAGGAATGGGAGATTGGTCTCAATTCCCTCTATCCGCATATCCGCCAGCGCCTCGCGCATTGTTGCGATTGCGGCCGATCTGGTCGGCGCGTGCACAATCAGCTTGGCGATGAGAGAGTCATAGTAGGGGGACACGCGATAGCCGTCGTGGATGTGCGTATCGACGCGAACGCCCTGCCCTTTGGGAAGAACGACCTCTGCAACCGCACCGGCAGATGGCATAAATGTCTTCGGATCCTCAGCATTGATGCGGCACTCAATCGAATGGCCGGTACATGCAACTTGGCTTTGATCCATCGGCAGCGGGGTGCCCTGAGCGACCATTATCTGCTCACGCACGATGTCTATGCCGCTCGTCATTTCCGTCACAGGATGCTCGACCTGCAGGCGAGTGTTCATTTCAATAAAATAAAACGCGCCGTCCTCGTAGAGAAACTCGAACGTCCCGACCCCTCGATAGCCAATCTGCTTGCAGGCCTCGACGCAGGCTCGTCCGACAGGCTCAATGAACTGGGGCGAAATTCCAGGCGCAGGTGCTTCTTCCACCACCTTCTGGTGCCGGCGCTGCATCGAGCAATCGCGATGCCCGAGCCACACGCCGTTGCCGTGGTTGTCGCAAATGACTTGTATCTCGATGTGTCGCGGATGCTCCAGGAACTTTTCCATGTAAAGGTCCGCAGACCCGAAAGCCTGGCGCGCTTCTTCGCGCGTCAGCGCGATCGCCTCGTGGAGAGAGCCTGGCTCGGTTACGACGCGCATTCCCCTCCCGCCTCCGCCGCCGGCTGCCTTTACGATTACGGGATATCCAATCTCGGTTGCGGTGCGTTCGACAGCCAGGGCGTCATCGGGTAGCGCGGTATCCGGACCTGGCACACAAGGCACGCCAGCGGCAATCATCGCGCGCTTTGCTGATATTTTGTCGCCCATTGTCGCAATTGCGGAAGCCGGTGGTCCAATGAATGCCAGGCCAGCCTTTGCGACGGCGTCCGAAAAGGACGCTTTTTCCGAAAGAAATCCATAACCTGGATGAACCGCTCCCGCGCCGGTCAATCGAGCTGCCAGGATAATGGCATCCTGATTCAGATAGCTTTTGCCAGCAGTAGCCGGCCCTATGCACAGGAACTGGTCGCTTCGTTTTCCATACTCCGCATGTCTGTCTGCCTCCGAGCAGATCATTACGGTCTTTAAACCCAATTCTCGGCAGGCTCGCTCAATACGAACCGCGATTTCGCCTCGGTTGGCAATCAGAACCGTTTGAAACGGAAGGGTTTGAGCGGAGGTGAGGGGGTTATCGCTCATATTGCGATCTCCGCAAGTACATCTCCGGCCTGGACCTCGCTCCCATCAAGGTCCGAGAGACGTGCGATGCGGCCGGATCTTGGCGAGGAAATTGTGTTGAATACCTTCATGGCTTCGATGATGAAGAGTGTCTGGCCTTCTTCAACTTCATCGCCAACGTTGATAAAGGGCGGTTCGTTTGGTGACGGAGCTCGATGGACGATCCCGAAGACGGGCGCCTTGACCTGAACGGATTTGCCTGTTTCGATAGGCCCATCAGCAGCGTCAACGAGTGGCTGTCCGGCGGGCGATGAAGCTTCTGCTCGCTCATGTCGATCACGGTTGCGGAATATGCGAACCGCGGTGCCTTTCTCCTCCACAAAAAGCTCCGTGACGTTGGACTGGCCAACGAAGGCGATCAGGGTTTTTATCTTGTCCACATCCATCAACTGTCTCGGAAGTCTGGAATTCAATCCGTCGATCGGGGCACTGTGCTGCCAATCGCTTCGACTTTCCGTAGCACGATCATTCGGATGATGGGGTCAGACGAACTTTTGATGACCCGACCTTTGAACTGTCGGACTGACGCGGACGGCGGCTTCTGCGGCGAGTATTGATTGCCAAGAAAATCGCTTATGCCGTCACCTGAGAAAGTGCGGGGCTACTGCTCCAGCCCGAAAGGCAGGAACACCTCCAGCACCCGCAATTCGGATATGCCTTCAGGATGTTAGGCTCTATTTGACGAACCGGCCCACCCGCGTTTCATTCCTGAGCATGGCCGCTCATGAGTTTGGCGACAAGCGGTGCAGCGACCGAATGGTTGCCTCGAGGATCGCCAGAGAGGAGGTAATGCAATTCTGCCTGGAAGGAGCGCCTCAGTGCGGCGACGGCCTCGTCCTTGCCATCGCCGGGTCCCGAAGAGGGAGGGAGCCCAAGCCCGACGTCATGAGCCGCCTGCCTGAGCGCCATAAGCAACCGCCTGTCTTGTTGGCTAACAGCCTTCCTTCCGACTTGCGGGACCTCCGCCTTCATCGCGAGAGGCGCGAGGTCTGCAAGACCAAGGCGTCCGATAGCAAGCATCGCCGTCATTCGCACACGCCAGTCCGGATCGCTAAGGCCGGCGCGGATCAGAGACCGGACAAGGGTCGAGTTCGCGTCGCTGTAGCAGGCGACCGCCGTCTGAAGAATATGCCAACCACTGGAGTTTCCCCGCGTTGAAGTACCGCTGCGCCGTGGCCGCTCCATCGCCGCAACGAACGCGTCTTCGACGCTTCCGACATCGATCGCGCCGAGTCGCGATGCCAACGTTTCTGCCACTCCAGCGACCCGCTCGCCTCTTAACGCGAGCCAGGAGACATTATCCTTAGAATGGAAATCAATCTCCAGATCGTCCCCCTCTCCCCCCGACCAGGACGCAAAAGACGGTCGTCCGGAGGCATCCACTTCAACGCTCCCGCGATCCGGATCGCGTACCAGCCCCTGCTCCTCGATCGCAACAGCAGTATCGATGAAGGAATGACCGGAAACGGTCAAAATCCGGTGATTGTCAGTGCGCATTGGGTAATCCTGCATTTGCCCCACCTCCACATTATCTGATGACGGAGATACCGAAATTGCGATGTGAAGCGGGAATGGATCTGATATTTCCAGCGGCGCTTGTAACCTTGAGTTCGATCCCATAGTCGGCCAAAATCTTGGCGAACTTTTTCTGGTTAGCCGGCTTTTTATAGTCGCCGGGCTTCCAGTTGCCGGTAAGGTCGGTCAGGGCGCTGGCAGCAGCCTCATATCGGTGGATCGCATCCCTCGTTTTTGCATCAAGCGGATAGCCGGTGGCTCGCGCCGACTCTTCTATGGATCGGAAGGCCTTACTGTCTGCGGTCATGTTCTTGGCAAGATTCGTTGTAAGTGGGGCCAGAGCCTCAGCCGGAAGGTTGGTGCTCCGATGCGACTTGTCGTCAATGATCCAGATCGTGCCATCCTGCTTGAAGCCGACAAGGTCCGTGCCTGCCTGCTTCGGATTGAGCGTCCGTTGCCCGGTCACTGGGTTTATGTCGACTGGATCCTTCAGAAAGCGCAGCTCGGATGGTAGAGAGGTTTTGCTCGGCGACCTGGCCGACCGGCGTTGACCGAGTTCAAAGCTGGCAGTCATTTCGGCGAGTGCGGGTCGAAGCTGGGTAATGACGGCGCCCTGCTTTCCACGCAAGTAGGTGACAAAGCCAGACCGGCTCGGAGGATCTTCCTTAAGATTGCGGTTATAGTTATCCCAATGGTCCTGGAGTGAAAGACTCTCCAACTGCTGGCCGCGCTTTGTAACGCCTGCATCCAGACGCAGCCGGTCAATATCAGCCCAGGGTCCAAGGATATGCTTGTCTTTTGCGACCATCTCGCGCAGCACCGGATCCTCGATATGGGCCAGCGTATCCTCTCGTATCCGTTGGCGTAGCGTGCCTCCTCCTTCCATCGCCTTATAACGTGCTTTGCCCATCTCGGGGATCGCGCGCCGCAGTGCGTTGATCTCGCCATTGGTCATGCCTGCCCTTGCAAGCTCGGTTGCGAGACCCACCACTGCCTTTCCCTTTGGATGTAACGGCGGGCCACCCTCGAGCGCGCGGGCCTGGCCAGACTGCGTTTCCATTGCCATCAGATGGTTCAAACCCTTCGGATCGAGCTTCTTGGCCTTTAGATAAGCATCGTGGGCTGCTCTGTCAGTTTTTGCCAGTTCTTTTAACGCTTTGGCCTCATACCTCGCCCTCGGCCTGGTTTGCTCCCCAAGCGCGATGTCACGTTCCGTGGGTGCCCTGGCATTCTTCGATGCCTTGCTAGGAAATGCCTCGTCGAGTTTTGAGGCCAGATGATCGACAGAATCGATTATCTCACGTGTTGCGGCATCCGGCTGGGGCGATCGCTTCCCTCGCGGCCTGCCTTCGGCCGCGACATGTCCGATCGATTCTGCGGCAGCACCCATCTCAAAGCGCCTGCTGGCGTCCAGATACTGACGCTCCAGGTGAGCTATATCAGCCTCGATTCCGGAACGGGCCCGCGGATCCAGGCCTTCCTGTGAAAGACGCCCGATACGCTCCTCAATTATTCCAGGCAGCTTCTGGAGCTCGAGCGCTGCTTCAAATTGACCTTTCTTCAACGGTGAAACCACATCGATGGCCAAGCGCAATTGGACTTTCTCAATCGTCACACGCAGACGCCCGAGAAGACCGGTGTACTTGCGCATCGCATCAATGACGCCAACGTGCTTCTGGATATCGACGGCACGTGCGTTTGGCCCGATCTCAACCTTAACGCCCTTGATATGACCATTGGGATGATAGTCCGGCACGACGCGAACCGTGTCGCTGGCAAGTGTTGGATTGACCTCAACTGGAACCCGGTTGCGCAGCCGTGACGGCATGGCATCCGCCGGATTGACGGTACGCCCGGCGGTGCCTGGCTGAACGAGATCGCGTAAGGCCTGGGTGTGCGCGGACGCAGCTGAAGCTGGAGCGCCCTCCCGAATGATGAGCGCAACCTGCCCGTCCTTTACATGGACGATCGCATCCCCGCCCTTGCCCTTGTTCAGCGCTTTGAATTCGGCCTCGGGGACCCGGATGACCGGCACATCGGCGAAACCCTTGCGCTCGGCGGGCGGAATGTTTTTCAGCATCTCGCGGCGGGCATCCTTGAGGAATTTGGACGTTTCGGCCGCACGCTGCGATTCTACCGCCTGCTTGGCTTCCATATGCGCGACAAATTCCGAATGAGGTCTGCCGGGATTCTGTTTTTGCCACGACTTGAATTCCGACAGACGTACACCCGCCGGAGTGGTTGATGGCGGGTGCACGGTCAACACATGGCCAAGGCCAAATTTCAGGGCCTTGCTGCCAGCACTCATCCCGAAGCTTTGCACGAGGTTCTCACCTGCGCCGCGAAGGGTGTTCTTGGTGATGTTGACCAGAGGGTTGCCGTTGCGCCAATTGTTCTCGTCAGCGAGATTGGCAGCAAGCGCCGTTGGCAGGGCTGACAGAAACTCGTGCGGCTGTTCCTTGATGATGCCCTCGATCAGGTTTGCGCCACCCTTGAGCAAGCGTATGGCGAGAGCTTCTTCGCCGGCTTTTGCGCCGAACGAGGCAGCGGCCTTTCCAATGGCCTTGCCGAGACTTGCCTTGACCGAGCTTGCCATAAGTTGCTTGAGCTCGGCCTTGGCAGCGGCCAGGAGATTGCCACCTTTGACCGTGCCGAGCGTCGCAATGGTTACGATAAGGTCGACAGCGCCAACCACCAGATCCGTGGCGATTTCGCCGGCACCATAGTCGGATCCCTTGATTGCCGCCTTTATCGCCATCGAGCCCAATGTACCAATGATCGAGCCGGCGATGGCGATGATGGCCGGCAACGCCGCACCACCCGTGACAATGGTTGCGATTACGCCAGCGACGACAGCGATGGCGCCGACAACATAGGAAAAGATTTGCGACGCCATATCGGCGATGGAATCAACAGCCGCGCGTTGCGCTTCGATCGCTTCCTTGAGGTTTTCCATGCGCAGATCGAAATCGAGGCTCAGCTGTTCGCGCCGTTCCTGCGAAAGGTTTGGATCCTTCATCTCGGCCTGGAGCGCGTCGAGCCGCGCCAGCTGCGCCTTTGTCCACGCCGATTCCTCCTTCGAGGCCCATGCCCCGACCGGACCGACCGCTTCCTCGTCCGCTTTGATCCGCCTGCGCTGCTCATCGATCTGCTCGGCCACCGTTTCGGGCATGCCGTATTTGTACTGATCCATCAGGTCGCGCTGTTCGCGCCCGCTGGTGTCGCCCTCTATCGCCTCACCGAGCGTCTCGCCGTCATGATCCTTCTTCCATTGTTCGTTGGCTTCCGCGATCTCCTTTTGGGTCATTCCCGCCATGGTCGTGCGCAGTTCCTCGACATCTGTGCCGAGACCCTCGATCGAATAGCGAAGACGGTCGTAGTTGAATTGCTTGCGAAGCTGCTCTGGCGGATCCGTTGAGCGCATCAGCTGGCGATTGGCGCGCGCCTGGTCGAGGTCGGCGCCGGACATGTTGTTCTCGATCAGATTGTCGAGCGACGTGCCGTATTTGTGCTGCATCAGATCATCCAGCACAGCGGACTTGGCCTGCGCGGCGACCAGGGCCTTTTCAGACATCGTCGCGTTCATCTTGCGCTCGAGTTCGAGCCGCTTGTTTTGCTCTTCCTCCCAGGTTGCGGGCTTCGTCGCACCAGACTTGTCTTTGCGTGCAGCCTCGCGCCTCTCCATCGAGAACAGGGCCACTTCGCGCTTTACGCCCGCTCGCCGCTCCGGTCCTTCGTCGAGCTGAACCTCAAAGAGGGAACGGTCATATTGCGAGCGCAATACACGATTGATGACGTCGTCGTCGGCATAGACGCCCTGTCGCTCGACCTGGAGCTTGGCAGCGTCGGCCGCTGTCATATTGTTGTCGGCGAGCGCGTTGTTCAGATCGCGCTCGGCTCGTGTTGCACCAAATCGCAGTCCACCGCGCAGTGCACCCTCGTCGCTGCGATATTGTGGAACGTTCTTGAATTTCTGATTGAAGGTCGCCTCGATGTCGGCGTTGCGGGCCTGAACCTCAGCCTCATATTCGGAAGAGGTCCATTGTTCGGCTTGCGCCTGCGCCTTCACCTCATCTCGCACCTGGTCATAGACGGCGTGGATGCCCTCCTGATCCGGAATGCCGCTCCAGGTCTGGCGCATGGCGGCATCGAGGCCATAGACGTCAGCCTCCTTCTTGTCGCCTCGTGCGAGCGCGCGCGCTTGCGAAAGCTCGCTTCCCGAAAGGTCGCCGGCAAGTGCGGCGTCGAGGGTCTCGCCATGGACCTCGAGGTATTTGGCCTCGACTGCTGCACGCCGCTCCGCTGGCATGGCGCGCAACGTGTCCATGACCAGCTTCTCGTCGGTGCCGGCGCCCTGGATGGCGTAGTAAATGGATGATACGTCGGCCAGTACCGGATCGCCCTTCATCAGGTCCTTGGCGTGCTTCCAGTCCTCGCCCGACATCTCGTCATCAAGATCGCCGTAGAGCGTGTGGCCTGGATGCATCTGCTGGTAGCGCGTCTTGACGAGCTCCATCTGGAGTTCATCGAGACCAGTCAGTGCCTTGAATATCTCGTCCTCGTCCGTTCCAAGCTTGGCCACCCCATACTTCCAGACACGGTTTGCGATATTGTCGGGGTTGAAACCTGGCGACTTCGTCCGGATGATATGCGAGAGTTTGTCAGCATCGTCCTTGGACAGCGAGCGGTCCTGTGCCATTGGGAGGAGCAGGTCGAGAACGGCCTTCTGCACCTCCTCCTTGCGGGTCGCAGCCACGCGGCGGCGCATGGACATTGCAAGCTGCTCAGCTGGTCCGCGGCCGGCTGTTTCGTAGATGAACCGGCGGCGGACGGAATCGGTATTTTCGAGATAGTCGTTGACGCCCTTGCGTCCGCCTTCCTTTGCAAGCTCGCCACGCTGCTTTTCATCCTTGACGCCCTTGTTCTCCTTGAGCGCTCCTTCTTCACCTGCGATCTGAGCCTGGACCAGTTCATTGATGGTGCCAAGGTCGCGCTGCATTTCGAGCCGTGCCAGCTTGGTCTCGGCACTCGCCCACGTCGTGGCGGTCGAATGGACATCCAGTGCCCAACGGTCGAGCTGGCCGGCGGTTTCAAGCCACCAGCTTTCGGTGACGAGGTTCTGTGACGAGGCCCACGCCTTCAGTTCCGTGTAGGCGTCACCCCCGGCGCTTTCGACGCCAGAGATATATCCTTCGGTTTTCAGCTTGGCCTCGTTCTTCAGGCTGTCTACCGTCTTGCGCATGAGGCCTGCTTGCTCACGGGACCAGCGGTGGCTCGCGGCAATAGCCTCACGAGTTTGCTTTTCCTTGGAAAAGTTGGAAATGGCTCCCTGTGCCGGCGCGCCCTGCGGCCGCAATGCAAGCTCGTCGGCCATGGCGGCGCGGCGATAGGCGGCTGCATATTTTTCCGCGGCGTCGTCGAGAGCGGTGTTGCGGTCTTTCAGCGCAAGTCGGTACCGGGCAATTGCCTCGCCCACCTTGTCCTGAATGCGCTTGATGGAATCCTTGACCTGATCCTGCGCAGTCGGCTTGGGTGGCTTTGCCATCCTTTCCGCCTTGGCCTTTGCGTCCTTGGATGCGGTATCGGCTGCTGCTTTGGCCTTGGCCTGTTTGATGGCGGCCGCGGTTGCCGCATCTGACCCAGCCTTGCTCGCGGCATCACCGAGGGTCTTGTCAGCATCCTTGCGCGCCTTTTCGACTTCCTCGCGGCGGGTCTTGACTGCATCGTCCAATGTCTGACCGGCCACTCCCAATTCTGCCGCAAGCGGCTGCACCGCCTGTGTGAGCGCAGCCGACAACACAGGCATCTCTTCCTTCCGGCCGAGCTCCGGGAGTTGGCTCTCGACAATGCCGCCAGGATACTTCTCAATTTCCTTCTTGATGAGTGACAGCATCTCCTTTGCCTGCCCGTCCAGATCTTCCATGAGAACCGCGAGCGCGGCGGTAAAGATCTTCTGCTGGGCAGAGGTTATTGACGCCGGCGGCAAAGGTTCGGAGTGGATAACAACGGGGGTCGGCGCAACCGGCATGACGGGAACACCGGCAGAGGCAGGTTCGGCAGGCTTCAATATCCCGTCCCGGATCTCGCGCACCCGCTTGATCTGGTCGCGAATGTTCTTCGCTTCCTTCTTCGCCTCATCCGATCCGACGGCATCGAATTTCTTGGCAGCCTCCTCGGTCAGGCCCGCATTTTGCAGCGCTGGTTCGCCAAGCAGGATCAGCCGCATTTCGGCTTGCGTCAGAGGCTTTGCCGCTACATCAGGCATGTGATGGCCGGGGCTTTCCTTGACCTCCGGCATGGTCTGATCGGGCAATGCCTGATTGGCAGCTTTTTCGATCGTCTCTGTCGCTTTGGGGATCGGGTCCGGGGCCTTGGGCTGTGGTAAGACATTGACCGGGACGGGCGGCTTGCCGGCCTTACGCTGCAGGGCTGCAGGGCTTGGGCTGTACTGGCCAGAACTTGGAGGCGGGAATTGCGGGACGTTGCGCTGAACGGCGCTGTCGCCTGGTGGCATGTCTTTGGCAATCTGGCTTGCGCGCGCCTTGGCTCCTTCCGGTGTAGGCGCACCTCCACCCATGGCCGGTTCGCTTGGCCACTCACCTGCGGCTACTGGGGGCCTTGCTGCGACCGCAGCACCGACGGCTTGTGGCTTGGATGCTCCTGACTTTGCTTCGGCGGGAGCTTGCTCGGCGGTCGGTTCCACCCGGTCTTCGGCGGCCAAAGCACTTGTCGCGGCTTTCTGGTCGCCCACTTTGGGAGCAACGGCCCCGGATTTTTCCGTCGCACTTCCCTGCTCCGCAAGACGCAGTGCCTGAACAGTCGCATTTCCAGCAGTAGACTGCAGCCCGGCTGCGACCTGAGCAGTCATTCTCGCCTGGCGCACGAGTGGCGATTCCGGCCCGTATTTTGTCCAGAGAGCGCTATAGCGCTCCTCCGCCGGCAGGATCGCCTCTGCAGGCGGCTCTGCGACCACGCGCGGGGCTGACAACAACGGACGCATGGTCAGGCATCCGGGACGGCAAGCAGGCTGTAGCTGTCGCCGAAATCGGACTCGATCGGAGGCCGCCCGATCTTTTCCAATTCGATGGCTATCGCCTGCAGGACATGGCGTTGGCCGATTGCCTCGTTACGGGCTGCTGCAAGATACGCGCTGGCGAGCGCAGCGTTGCGAATATTCCCCCCGGTCAGTTCGAAATTGCGCGCCAATGCCTGCAGATCAAGATCGGTGGCGATTGGCGCCTCTATCGGGAACGCCTTTACCCAAAGCTTTTCTCGCATCGCTGTATCGGGAAGCGGGAAATGAACGACATGGTTGAGGCGCCGCGAAAAGGCCTCGTCCATGTTTCCCGAAAGGTTGGTCGCAAGAACGATCACCCCTTCATAGGATTCAATACGCTGAAGCAGGTAGGCAACACTCAGGTTGGCATAGCGGTCATGCGCGTCCTTGACTTCGCTGCGCTTGGAAAAGAGGACATCGCATTCATCGAAGAAAATGGCCGCGTTGGTTGCTTCCATGGCGGCGAACGTTCGCTCGAGGTTTTTCTCGGTCTCCCCGATGTACTTGTCGACCATGGTTGACAGGTCGATGCGGTAGAGGTCCAGTCCGATTGTCGATGCAATCACCGCAGCGGCCATGGACTTCCCGGTGCCGCTTGCGCCCGAAAACAGAACGATATTGTTGAAGCCGGTTCCAGTCTTGCCCGCAAAATTCCAGTCGTGCAGCACGCGCGGTGCATATTCAAGTTCGCAGCAAATCTGACGCAAGCGCGTCACCTGCTTTTCGGGCAATACAAGATCGTCCCACTGCCAATTGTGCCGGACCAACCGGGCAAGCGCCGGGACCTCGGCGCGCGTTGCCCGTCGTGCAATGCCGGCGAGCGTCCTGAACCTGAGTGGCTTCTCAGGATCAAGTGCGCTGACCGTTCGCTCAACGGCATCGGGTCCACAGCGCAATGAAAGCCCAAGGCGCAGTGGAAGTCCCGGCTCGCGATCATGGCCTTGTTTCGCCAGCGCCGCACGCCACCAGCCGCCCCGTATGTCAGCGGTAACAGCGGGCATGGCAATGTCGACAACAGGTAGGGAGCTTGCGAGCTCGGTTGCCGAAATCGTACCCGGCGATGCGGCGACGAATACTGAAGCGCCAGCGCGAACTGCTGCAGAAACAGTACTGTCATGACGAAGGTCCAATGCGAGATCGCGCACCGTCATCAGTAGGGCGGAACCCTCAAGCATGGCTTCACGCGCCAGAAGCCGCCCGAGCTCTCTTTCAGGGATAGACGAGGCGCCAGGGCTGGACAGATCGGCGGCAATCAGTCCCATGTCCGCAGCGCTGCATGCTGCCATGGCAAGTTGGCGTTGGCCGCAATCGGCAGGTCCCTCGAGAAGCAAGGCCACTCCGTGATTGTGATGTTGAAGCGCTGCTACGGCCCGTTCGACAAGTGCGCCATCGCGCCATGGCACAAGGGTCTCATCTAGTCTGGCGATGAAGGCTGCGACGCGCTCATCCCCACCGCAACCCTGCCCAAGCAGTGCAAAGACAACACGCTCGTCGATGCACATTCCCCGTCCAACCAGAGGCCTGGATAACTCCGTTGCCGAAAAGTGGATCAGATCGCTGCGCAAGAGCTTGGAATGTGGAGAGAAGCTTTGCAGCAACGAAAGCCGGTGCGTCGGCCCTTCTGCCAACAGTGCGAGTGCCAAGCCAACGCTCGGCGCTTTGCGCGACACGTCGTTGTGGGCGTAGGCGAACAGGACTTCATATCGCGGGTCTATCGCGGCCGCGGTTGCCATCAGCAGGCAAGCTCTTTCGAATTCGTTCAGACCGAAGCGGCTGGCAATCATCGGTATTGGCAAACCGACGCTGTCGGCAAGGCGCGCATCGATCACAGCACGTTTCGAGCCGATGCGGAGATCATAGTCGCCGGCCGGCTCACTCACCGTCTGCAGCCGGGAGGAGACCTCGGCATCTGAAATGTAGAGACCGCGCAACGGATCTTCATTGAACTGCCCGGTCGCACGTAGCCAGGCGACATGACGGGCAAGCATCAGGTCAAGCCAGGAGAGTTCGTCAGCCAGGTGTTCGGCTGCAGATCGGTAGGCAACAACGGGAGCTGGCGCTACGCTCATTGCGCTGCCCTCGCCATGTTGAGCCTGATGCTGCGGCCGTCTGCCAATCGAAAGACGGTGCCGTCCATCCCGGTCATTCGCCAGATGAAGTCGAACGGCATCGAGGGAAGATCGACCTCGGCGTCCACGTCCACATTGGCTGGCAGGTTTGCGCGCAGGCGACCGATACCGTGAATGGCGTTGCGACCAAGGTAAGAAGCACTGGAACCCATCAGACCCGGGAGCCGTCTTCCCAAATCGGCATAGGCCGCGCGGGCGAAGAGCATCATCGTCAGCCCCATTTCCGAGAAGCCATCGGCTCCGGAAAGATAGGCAAGGTCGGGGGCCACGGGCCTGAGTTCCTCAACTGCGCGCGCTGTTTGGCTCAGCACGCCCTCGTCCGGGTCGACACCCCGGGTGAACAGGATGTGTCGCTCATCCGGCAAGGGGCTCGACGCCCAACCTGGCAACTGATCACACAGTTCAGCCGCGATGGTAGCTGGCACAAGGATTGATGTGATATCGCAGTCGGGCAGGCTTGGCAGGCCGCCTTCGCCCCGCACAAAGTACCAGTCCTGCGTGATGAGATCCTGCAGGATGGTGACGCCGCTTTCCTGCACCATGGCCAGGCGTATCGGGCGGACGGGTCTCAAGCCGGTCAGAGTACGAAAGAGCGCCTGCTGAAGTAGCGCCGCTTCCCCGCTTGCAAACGTACCGGCTTTGCCGACCTCCGGCTCCTCATGTCGGGTCAACCACCTGAGTGCTTCATCGTCGGCAGCGTCGGCCTGTGCCGGGCCAGACAAGGCTACTGCCAGGCAGTGACGCCTTGCCTTTGCTTCAACGGCTTCGCATCCACCGGTCAGCACTTCATCAAGTTGCATGTCGATGATCGAACGCCAAAGCAGGAAGACGCCTGCGCGCGGCGTCAGGATATCGTCCACTGCAGCGCGAACACTCCTTGCCTGCTTGCGGTCCGGATAGGAGCTATGAGCCAACAGGTTGATCAGTCGCCTGAGCTCAGATGCGCCATCCTCTGGTTTGAGGCTATCGGGCATGACATCCTTAGCCGGCAAATCCAGTCTTGCAGTGGGACCGTTGGTTCGAAGTGTTTTTTGAACGCGAGCCAATACGGCATTCATCGCACTCAGGAGGACATCAGGCGGCAGGTTGATCACAGTGCCGATTGAGACAAGCAATTTCAGCTGATCCTTCGCAAGCACGGGAAGGGACATCGGCGTGGCCTGCTTCAGGAGAAACTCACAGACCGAGATCATGGCATTCTCAGGCGGCTCTGTGCCTGCTCTATCGCCAAGCAAGCGAAGTATCCGCAAGGCTTCTCCCTCACTCAGACGCATGAGGAACTGCGGCAGGCGCCCGCGCGCGTTCAAGGCGACCAGCACACTGAATGCATGGTCTGGCTCTGCCTCCAGCACCATGCAGGCGGCGATGCCTGTCGGAATTGCATCGAACCGCCGAAAAGCGGAGAAGTACCACCGATCCCTCGCGGTTCCGTCGACAAGGTCACAGAGAAACTGCGCGAGATAGGTGGGGCGATCAGGAAAACGGATCGCAAGATCGGAGGCCTCGCCTGAAAAAACGCGGAGTAGCGTCCTGCGCATTTCCTCTGCGAGTGCGTCCGCGGTACGGCGCGACTCCCAGTTCGGCCCCCCAGCGAGATCGAAATCGAGCCTTGAGATAATCCAAACACTTGGGTCACCAGCATCACAAATCGGTGCCAGCATGTCGCCAAGCGCGGCCGCAAGGTCTCCGGTGAAGGCCGGCGATGGATCGCTGGTGGGGCCGGAGCTGACGGCCTGCTGATAGGGGACGCGGGTCTCGAGATTGAGCCGGCCAATTCTCACCCTGGACATGGCGGAAGGTTCGTTAGGAGCGGGAAGCATGTCGCTGCCCGCCCCTATTGCCTGCCGGCTTCGCCGAGGTCCGCTCCACTCAGTTCCTCAAGCACCTGGATTGCTCCTGCAATGCGTAGCAGCGTATCGCGCGTCTTTGCACGCTCCGTGTCGAGTGCTTCCATGCGCCGTTGTCCCTCGCTCCATTCGGCACGCAGTTGCGTAAGGCGTTCAACAATACCCGTTTCCACGGTGTCGGGTGTCGGTTGCTGGACATGCTGGTTCATGAGATGAACCCCCTCTCGATGGCGCGCTTCAAGATCGCAATCTCCTCCTGGGTCAGCGAAAGGCGCGAAGGTTTTTGTTGCTCCACGAGCTCCTTCTTGCTGAGGGCTATGATCTTGCCGTCGCTGATCCGGTACATGGCTGGGTTGGCCTCGAAACCGTCTGGCGGCTTGACCTTCTTGAAGCCGGGTGGGATCGCCGCCCCATCGGGCAGTTGCATCAGAGCCTTGTCTTGAATGAGCCACATCCGATCAGTCCTTTTCAGCCATAGAAGACGACCACGAAATTGAAGGCGAGCAGGTGGCCGTCTGAATCGCCCACCTCGCACTTGATCTGGAACACCGCATTCGAGCCGCCGATGATCTTGTTTCCGTCCCAGCTCACGGCCCATCGGGCATCAGTGGCGGTATGCTGGTTGCCGATGTCGGCAAGCGCCACCATGATGTGGGCATTCGAGACGTTGGCGATCCGGCTGGTCGAGGCGGCGACCGATACCATGCCTGTGCCGCCGGAAGTCTGTCCAACGTAGCAACGACCGGTAACAACATCGATTGCCGGCGGTATCTTGCTGCCGCGAATATAAAAGTCACCGGCAGGAACGTGCACGTCGCCATTGTTTTGAACGACGAATTTTTCCTGAAAGCCAAGACCCGTTACCGGCCCGACCACAAAGCGGTCATCACCCCCCACATTATCGCCGATCACGACGCGCAGGTCGTTCTGATCGGCAGCTCCCCTGTTGACGCGCAAGATCTCCATCGGGTCGGTATCGGTCCCACCGAAGCTGGTCAGAAACTCCACCTTGGAGCCGAGCAGCGAAATGGACGAATAGCTGGACACGCCACCGGCGACAGACAACCGGCTATTGGAGTCGAGCCACATGGCACGCGTACCACCGCCGGGATCGAGATATCCCATGCTTGGACCACCGCCGCGATACCACGCAAAGTCGGAGAATGAGCGCTGATAAAGTGTCCTGTCCTGAACGCCGAGACCGAAGGATTGGCCGTTGGCGTTTACGTTGAGCACCTGGCGAAAATCGTTCGAGAAATAGAGACTGCCCTGGGCAGACAATTGCATCAGTCGGACGCCGTTGTTGCCCGGATCGCCGTTGGAATCGCTGTGTTCGCCATTGAGATGCCAATAGAAATCGCCGCCGGTTCGAAAATACGTTGCTCCGCTCTGGACGCCGATGCCGTAGGGAGCAATCGCATTGTCGTCGACACCACACAGGTCGATGTGCTGACGCGTCTGGGCGCCGAACCGCAGACGGCCGGTCGGAATGTCAACCTTGTCGTCTCCGCGAACGCCAAGCACGATCTTTTCCGTCGCGGTCGTGGCGGGAACCGGCCCCGGACCAATCGTCAGGCGTGCATTCTTGGCCGGGTTGTCGCCGATATGGATGCGAAGATCCGCGCCACTGCCGATGCCAGCCGGCAACCGTTGCAGCCAAAGCGGAATGGTCTCGTCTGAGCCGCCCGACGCCTGCAGCGACACCTTGCCGCCATGCAGGTACACATCCTTCTTTGCGACAATGCGCCCATTGACCTGCAAACGGCCGTCCACGGTCGCAAAATCCGCCGCGTCGGGATCGGAAGCGCTCGTTCGCGGCGCGACCCGCAACGCACCGCTTTCAGCCAAGAGCGAACTGCCCACGAAGCCGGCATAGCGGCGGCCATCGGTCAGTGTTCCTGCCGCGGCGGGACGAAACTTGCGCACCGTGCCATCCCAGTGGCACATGCCGAGCCTGATGAGCCAGCGCGCCTGTCGCTCCTCGTCTGGAAAATCCTGGAACGGAATGGATTCATCTGCCGGTATGACCGAGTCATCGGGGACAGCTGTTGCCGCAGGTTGTGCGGTTCGACCGGCGACGACGATGTCGTCGTGGCTCGGGTCGATCGTGCCGACTGCGAAGCGATATGTCTCGCGCAGCCGCGCATAGCTTTCAGCATCGGTGCACGGTGCAAAGCCACCCGTCGCAGTCTGTGCTGCAAGCTCGTCGTAGGCGATCCACAATTCGAGATGCCGGTCAGTGTTATAGGCGGCAAACAGCTCGGGGTTGATCTGGACCGGTTCCAGCACGACGATCTCGCGAC
Source organism: Rhizobium cauense (assembly GCF_019511525.1). Classification (GTDB taxonomy): domain Bacteria; phylum Pseudomonadota; class Alphaproteobacteria; order Rhizobiales; family Rhizobiaceae; genus Rhizobium; species Rhizobium cauense. Next base: position 84,210 of record NZ_JAEUAT010000006.1, read on the forward strand.
CATAGCCATCGACACAAATGCCGGGAAGGACATAGCAGTCCACAAACGGTGCGTCGCCCTCACGGGGTTTCTCAACGATTGTAAGGCCAGTGACGATGCCCGTGGTGTGGGGACCGAGATTGTGCCTGCGCCGCATGTCGCGGTGATAGGCTTGCTGGGCGAGCAGGTCCTCGGCTCCGAGATACTGGAACTGGAAGTAATTCAGTCTCTCGATCGGTTCGGCAGGCATCACATAGCCTCCTTCATTTGATCTTTGCCGTTCACTTCTGCCGCTTCAGCGCGCGGACTTCCTTTCGCAACTCGTCGAGCTCATTGCGAAGTTCCGTCATCTCGGCGCTTGGCGATCCCGCTGGCGTTACTGCAACGAGACGATCGCCGCGTTTGTGGAGAACGACACTGTCACCTGGCTGCACCAGCGGATGGCGCAGCATTGCGTTGACCAGGCTGTCCGCAGCCTCCTCGTCGATCTCGCGTTCTTCGACCGAGACATCCGCTGCCTTGAATGCAGCCTTCGCTTGCCTGACCGACCCACCTGCCTGGCCTGCAGTGACAAGCCCCGAATAAAGACGCGAAAGCAGCTTGGCTCCAAAGGACGAGGGATCGAGTGTCTTGGCGATCTGCTCGACGTAAAGTCGGGGCAGTCTGAAGTTCTCATCCGTTACGGCGCGCCTCAGACGGCCGCTTGGATCGATGAGATCGAGCGTCGGGACGAGATCGTTCACGAGCGGCGAATTGCGTCGCACCAGTTCCGGGCGGCAGCACAGGGTCGCCAGCAGCTTGCCGATCAGCGGCAGCACCGGAACCAGCGACATCCAGTAGAAGGTGGAAGGAAACGCACCGGCATAGCGTCGGCATGAATGGTTGCAAATGCGAAGGATCTTGTCACCTTTTACCGTCACGCAGGCGATCTCGACCCGATCATCGCAAGGGTCGTCGTCGCACTGAGGAATGAAGGCATGGCATACGCAGTCGATCATAAGCTGGATCCACACCGCGAGAAGATCACGCAATGCGTCACGCGCCTGCTCGGTGTAACTGGCAGGATCCCTTTCATCGAGTGGCGTTGGCGCTGGCAGGATGATGGTACCAGCCGTCACACGCATCTGGCACCGGACGGGATGGTCATCATCTCCGAGCAGACCCATCACAACCTGTCGAAAGCGCACCACCGTCGTATGCATTTCGGATGCGGAAACTTGTGGGTTCGCGCCCGCAAACAGCGCCAGAATAATCGACTTCTGGCGCTGATCGAGGACGGACAAGGCGTCAATCTTGGCCTTCACGCAGGAGATGATGCGGCCGAGCAGGCTATCGTCGGGGATCAGCGCCTGCATGACCTTTGTAGCGTAAGGGGTGCGATCGTCGCCACCGCGCTCAAACAGGGTGGGCATGCAGCCGTGTGGCGATTCAACAATGCCGATGTCGAAGCACTCGCGAAGTCGTCGTGGCGAACAATTGTTGTTCTGGGAAAGTGAGGAGGCGGTGCTCCCCCACTGCAGGCCCTTTGCGGTCACCGATTGTGATTTTGAACCGCCGCAGCCACAGCCGCAATCTCCACTGGATTTGGATTTTCCACCGCAACCGCAGCCGCCCGAGCCCTTGGACTTGCCGCCGCAGCCACAGCCCCCCGACGTACCGCCGCAGCCGCAACTGCACGATTGCGCTGGACCTGGCATCGAGGTGGCCAGAGCCCTGACGTAGGAGGCCTCGACCTCCCTGTATTTCAGGGAGATGCACCAATGCGTCTCAAGGTCCTTGCAGCCGGGATCAGGCGGCGGCGCCCATGGATCGCAGTCGCCGCTCTTCGAGCGCTTGGCATCGGAGCACTCTCGTATCGCCTTGATCACATCGAAACGCGTGTCGCAGGAGACAACAATGTCCTCTCCGCATGGATCGATGGCATAGCCCGAACGCACCGTTACCGAGCCCTCGCAGTCGTCGCACACGACCTCGAGGCCGCAAACAACGCCCCAGCCATGAAGGTAGCGGTTGTGCAGACGGTTCTTGCCCTTGACATAGGCCTCAAGGCTGGAGAGGTCGGCTGCGCTCAGCACCTGGCCGGGAGCAAAAAGGGGTTGCTCGAACGGCTTCAGGCCCCGGCAGGTCGGGCAGCAGCAGTTGCTGCCGTGATGCGTTTGGACATCCTGTTTCATTGATTTTCCTCCGGCGGCCTGCCGTCTCGATTGATGGTGAACCAGCTCAGGAACCGTCCGCCCTCGACGCGGTCTCCAGTCGGGCAGCGGCGACGGTCCGGGTCGGGATCGGTCAAGCCGAAACCGAAATGGTTGCCGTCAAGCGCCGGGAAGACCTTGCGCTTTTCACCAGGATTGCCCGGATCGGAGACCTCGATCATCTCGGCGCCGAGAATGAAGTTGCCTTCGAGCACGACGCGGTATCGTCCCTGCGGAAAGGGGATCGGCTCACCGATGTACTCGCCATCTGCACCACATGCGCGGAAACGCACCCCGGTCACGACGTTTCCGGGTACCAGCGGGATATCTTCGTCGGGAACATCGAACCGCTCTCCGCACTTGGCTTCAAGCCTGAGCCCGCTGGCACGACCGACAACCTGGCAGTAGCACCGTGTGTAGATATACCGCCGACCGACCTGATGGCTCTCGGGTTCTTCCTGGAACAGCAGCTGGACCGTCTGAAGGTTCAATGTCTCTGCAAGGATTGGTCTTTCGGGGTCGAAGGCAATGACAATGCCTTCGCGATCGAGGATGTTGCCGTCCTCGGCCAGGTATCCGTCATGAGGCCAATTGATGCCGACGATCCGCGGATAATCGTCGCGCAGTCCCTCGCCATCCTTGCCCGGCGCGCCGTCCTGTCCCGGGAGGCCGTCTCGACCTGGAGCTCCATCCTGGCCATCCTGACCATCGATGCCATTTGTTCCATTGGTCCCGTTGGTTCCGTTCATGCCGGGCGCGCCTTGCGGACCGGGTGGGCCCTGAGGTCCCTCCGTCGCGCCGCCGCCCTCACAATCGATCAGGCACTGGATCGCCTCTGTAAGGACTGCCGTGGAGGCAAGCAGCTTGCGGCCTGTGATGTTGTCGATGCGTTGTGTCGTCAAAGGGTCGCCGAACTTGTAGTCGACGATTGTCGCCAGAACGATCTCGTCGCCTTCCTCGCAGGACGGGCATGCGTCGAGCGACTTCAGCAATATGTCGCCGCACTCACAGCCGCCGGTCTCGAAAATAGCGATCCCGCCAGGTATGCGCGGATCGACGGTGTCCGCGCTCCCGTGAAAGGCAAGGTAGAGGTGCCCTCCCACGCCATCGACCACGATCTGCTGGGGCTGAATACCGGCCGGGGCGGCCGCACTCATGAACGGTGTGAGGTTCGCGGCTCGGCGATCTACAGAGATGATTGTCGCAGTCCCCTTTCCATCCGCGGCCGACGACAGCAGGTAGAGCCACTTGCCGCCCTGAGAGAATGCGAGCGCGACGGGCACGTCAGGGAGACCGGTGAGTGGTGCGCCTGTACTCACCGTGCGGTCGGCAACATTGGCCGCCTCCGGCAGCGCCTTGAACAGGTAAAGCGCCGAGGCTGTTTTGTCGGCGACGGCGACGAGGTCGGCATTGTCGCGCTGCGAGACGGCGATCGCCGATGGCCTGGCAGCACCGCCTGTGCCGACGTCCAGGGTCACCGTGGTCAGGTCTGCAAGCTTGACCGCGACGAGCTTTGCTGCACCGCCAACTGCGATATAGGCAAACTTGCCGAGCGGACCGATGGCCAGTTCAAAAGGCCCATCCGAGACGGCGATGGAGGTCGGCGCGGTCGGAGTTGCCGTGATGACATCGGGCTGCCAGACCAGCACCTCATTGTTCTTGGGGCTGGCTGCGAGCAGGCGTCCGTCTGATATTGCCAGTAGCCGGACCTCGCCATCACCCGCACCTGATATCGTGATGTCGGGCTGCGGTGGGGCCGAGAGGTTTGCCGCGTCCAACACACGCAGCACTGCGTCACCGCCAGCGTCCGGTCGCAATACGCAGAAGACGTTCTTGCCGTCATTAGAGACCGAGATGTCGACGCCTGCGTGACCCGCAAAAGCAACCGATGCCTGGATGCTCTTGTTTGCGATATCCAGCGCGACCAGCATGGCCGGGCTTTCTCCTGTCAGCACGTACAACCTGTCAGTGGCTTCGTGCAGGGCAAGGCGCTTGGCGTGGTCAATGTTGTTGGTGCATTCCCACTCAAGTTCCTTGACATTGGCTGGCAGGTCCTGCGGTGGGCGATCAAGTAGGGCTGCGAAGGAAAAGCCCTCAAGTATCTTTGACGGCAGGCAGGCAGCCTCACCGCTGCCGCAGCCCTCGAATACGGCGGGTACGGGATCGGTCGGGCATTCAGTGTAGCGCACCACAAGCTCCAGCCGGTGCGGCTGGTCGTCAGGCTCGACATTTCTGCCATTCTTGAGCGTCCAGGCCTCAAGGGCGGCTGCGCGAAAATCGAGCATGGCATTGTGCCGCACAAGAATTTCGCGGCCACAGCAATCCACCGCCGCGCCTGACGTCACGATGACATATTGTGGCCGGCAATCCGGATTCGGATGTTCCAGGACCTTCATGCCACAGACCGTTCCCCAGCCATGAAGGAGCTGGTTGTGTCGCCGGTCCTTGCCCATGAAGTAGTGCTGCTCGTCGAGGAAATCCTGCGCCGACATGATCTTGCCGTCGAACAGCGTGTTGCGCGCCATTTGTGGAATTTCGCACTCGGGGCAGCCGTCGGTGACGCAAACGTGTTTCATCAATCTACCCTCTCACTCCAGAATGGTGTCGCGGCCGATGCGCAGGCCAGCGTTCAGCGCGAACGGCCGGGGCGGCCGTTCCAGCAAGATTTCCTCACCCAGGATGGCTTCATCGATGCGCGCAGGCATGGTGTGGCGGCCGAGCACAGTGTTGATGCCAAGCACAAGATCGCAGCCGATGACGAAGCGTGGCCGCATCAGTCGCACGTCGATCTCGACATGGGCAGGCTTGGCCAGCTCGATGATCGCTTCGAGTGCAGCAAGGTCCGCGTCTGCGAAACCATCGCCAGCTGGCACGTAAAGCGTCGCGCGATGCGCGAAGGCGTCGAATGGGTCTGTCAGCGGGTCGCCACCATCGATCAACTGGAATCTGCCGATTTCGGAATAGGCGTCGAGCTGCAGGCGGCGTACGATCTCCGGTCCCCAAAGCGCTGCGGTATCGCCAAGCCTTCCTTCGTCCAGCGAAAGCCAGCGGCGCAGACGGAAGTGCTCGACCGCCTGCGGCTCCGTGCCGGTGTAAAGCGCGACGTGACGCTTCAACCCCTTGACGGTTCCGCGGATCCTGAAAAGGGTTGGTGCTTCGGCCACCAGCCTGCGACGACGCTCGACGGTCCAGTTGCGGTCGAGGGCTAGTCCGATCCAGCCGCCCAGCCAATCCAGGAAGTCAGCCCCCTGCTCGCCGCGCTCGGCCGTAGGGGTAGCCAATGGGTCGAAATAGGCAGGCAATCTTTCCAGTGGATCGAGTGCACCTGCACGGGCCCGATCGAAGATCTCGATGAATCGGGCGAAGAAATCGGCACTTTCCGGCCCTTCGGAGAAGACAGCCGGCAGGTGTTGCGCAGAAGTCTGTCGCGGCCAGCGCAGAGTTGCAGAACTCACTGTCGGCGTGGCTGCTCCGTCACCTTCGAAAGTAAGGCGTAGCCAAAGAAACCGTCCGGGGCGGCTGCGAACCGAGCATTCAAAGTAGCCCTTGCTGTGCCCGGACACCGGCGTAAATGTCCACTGATCGTCGCTCAGAGCATCGACTTCGGCCGGCATGAGGTCGAAATGGCTCGTGGCCGTGGCAATCGACAGCCGCGTACCGAAGGGGGTCGATGCATCGATCTCGACCCTATCCCACACGCAGCCCGTGAGGCCGGAATCGAGAGTAAGGCTCGTATAGGCGCCCGAGATTTCGTAGCGTGTGGCGTCGTTGCGCATCAGGCAGGGGCTACGCGTATCGCCGAAGATGGCATTTCCGGAGGCATCAAACGCCAGTAGTGCGCACTCTGCGGGAGTGAGCCGCACGCGCTCGGCCGGCAGGCACTGGCCGGCGCAGGACCGGCGAACACGGCAGACGTCGCCAGACACGCGATCGGATATCCAGATCGTGCCATCCTCATCAACGGCGAGTGCTGGCCGCTCAAACCGCGAGGCGACGGCATCGACCACCGCCACACGTTGCTCGATGTGGCCCGCCTTGTCGATGACGGCAACGGCTGCCTCGCCGTCCTCCACCACGTATATAAAGCCGTGCCGATCGGCTGCCATCACTGTTGGCGCTGCAAGGCCGGCCTGACCGTCTGTTGCTCCATCGAAGGATGTGAGGTGGCTGAATCGCGCTCCGAACAGGTGGATGAGATTGTTCTGTCGATCGCTGATGGCTATGCGCCCATCCGGCAACAAGACCATGCCGGCTGGCGCCCAGGCCTGCTCCGGGAATATCGACGCGCCGGTAGGGACACCGGTCAGCGGGTCGAGTTCGGGCTTCGGCTTGATGCGAACAAGTCGTTCCTCGAGCCAGGCGAATGGGCCGATGGCTCCACGCAGGCGCCAATCGGCAGAAGACCAGATCTCTACTTTGCGGTTGCCGGCGTCGAGGACAAGAAGATCGCCACGGCAGTCGACGAGAAGTCCTGCCGGATCACGCTCGGGGACCGCGGTGCCACCAGTCCCTGGCAGGCAGGCAGCAGGCACAAACGTCTCCGAGCATGCGTCGTAGATGAGGATAGTGCCGGTTCGCCGGTCGAGCAGGTATATTTCGCCTGCCTTTCCGAGAGCAATGGTAACCGGCGTCGACAGGCCACCGAAGCTGCCCGAGGGGGAACCGAGTGGGACGACGCTTGCCGGGATCTTGGCGAGTTCAAGAGCGCCACCTGCGCCCGAAATGTGCGCCATGACGGAGGCACGCCAACCTGCCGTGGCGTCCATTCGGAAGGCGGGAGCGGGCTTGCCCATCAGCGACCTCCATCCTGTGCAGCGAGAATGTTGAGATCGTGACCCTCGGCATAGACGAGCTCGCCGGGACAGAGCGGAATGTCCCGGCAGAAGGGGGCGGCATCGCCATCGACGCTCATCGTGAGCTGTCCGTCTGCGATACGCAGCACACCGAGCGTTTCAAGAATCAGCCGGTAGATGTCAGAGAAGAATACTGTCCCGCCAAATGGCCAGCCGAGCCCATCCGGCCCCCCGGTCAACGGATGCAGGAAACCATTGAGCCGGGTTTCGAGATTGCGTCGCACATCTGCAAAGTCAGCGTTTCTAGCCGCCAGCACATCTGCACCGACGCGGATCAGCCTGTAAACGGGGGCGCGGACATGCACCTCGGTGGTCATCAGACGGTACTTGTCGAGATGGGCGCAAACGGTAGCGAGCGTCGTGGAATTGGGCATAGGGTTTGCCTGGTCGCCATCAGGCACGACAATGACTGTGACGGCGCCTGGAATTTTTGCCCCGGGATAGCGCGGATGGGTAAGCGGCAAGGCCTTGGCACGCATGACACCGGCTTCCAGAGCACGAACCTCGAAGTCCTCGCAGGTAACCGCGCGGCAGTTGCTCTTGATCTCGGCGGCCGCCCGCAACTTGGTCGCGGCGACGCTTTCCTCCTCGCTCCCGCCCTCAGCCGGAAACGGATTGGTGGCGCTTTCAATGCCGGGCAAGAACGTCTGGATCTCACTCACTGTGGCTGCAGCAAGCATGCCGCGACGGCCGCCTCCGGTCAGATAATGCCGCGCAACAATGTTGCCGCCGAGACCCGGCGGCTCGTAGGCAAGCGGGATGCGCCCGTGAACACCGTCGCCAAACTGGATTGCACCAAGGTTGCGGTTGAGCAGGTAGTGCGGGTCAGAGGGACCGGACGCGTAGAAGTCGTCCACTTCCTGCCATGCGGCAAAGCCCTGGCCTTCGTCGATTTCAAGCGTGAGGCTCTTTATCTGCACGCGCGCGCCATAAGCGCCGTCGACCCATTCGTCTTCAATGGTCGGCAGGACCGGCCGGCTGGCCAGCGAGAAGCTCTGATCAGGACGGCCATTGCTCGCACCAACGATTTCATCGCGGTTTGTTGCCGCCTGCATTGCGGGTACTGTGTTGATCAGCACGGCGTCGAGCCGGGGCGCCCGCTCGTAGTTCGGCGCCTCGAGACGGCAGCGCAGCCAGTAAAGGGGCGCGGTCACATCGCCGAGCTTGGCAAGACGGCAGGCCGCCCCTGGACCGCGCAGCATGATATGCCCATCCTTCAAAAGGCATTGCGTCTCGTCCCGCAGCAACACAAGTGGCTGCCAGCGAACGAGGTCCCAGTATTCCCAGGTGAGGTTCGCGGGTGCGGGTATCGCAGCCAGTCCTTCCGTCGGTCCTTCGCACGCAAGAGGCGCGGGTGCCTTGGTGTCCTTGGCCACTTTGATCGCCAGCTCGATCGTACCCGCGGTCAAAGCGACCTGGGATGCGAAACCCAGCATCAATGCAGCGCCATCACGTGTGTTGGCGCCGAACGGATAAAACCACTGCCCACCCGTCGCTGCCTTGGTCGTGTCGACGGAATAGCCAAAGCCGTCGAAGGACTGTACGGCGGCGAGCGTCGCGCCGAGGACGGTCAGCGGGCGGATCGTCTCGAAGATGATCGGACCTTCGGCATCTGCGGGCGCGGCAACCTGAGTGCCCTGTGGCACGAAAATCTCCGCAACGTCCGTTCGCGCCGGAGCGAAGCTGATCTCGGTGCGACTGGCGGAGGCCGCTCGGCGCTCGACGCCAACCATCTGCAGAAACTTGATGTACGCGCGCTCCGGCACCTGGTTCAGCCGCCAAAGGGTAAGCTCGGTAGACCAGGCAAACAGCTTGGCAATCGCCATGCCTGGGTCACTGTCGTTGTGGTCCGTCCATTCCGGCGCGTAGCGCGGGATCAGCGTGCGGATCTCGGCTACGAGGTCGGCGAAGCGGCGATCGTCCAGTTCGGGTGCGGCAAGCGGCATGGTCATTCACCCCGCAGTTCGCCAATGTAGAAGGGATAGACGAGGCTGCCGAGGGCGTGGTTCGCCTTCAGCCTGTAATCGATCTCGATTAGAAGCGTCGACGGGCTCTCCCCTTCCACGACACGCACATCTGTCAGGTCAATGCGCTTTTCCCATTCCAACAGCGCCATGCGCACTTGATGGGCTATTGATGCGCGGTTGGCCGGGGTATTGTCGGTAAAGACATACTCGTGAATGCCGCAACCGAACCGCGGATTCATCTGCATTTCCCCACGTGCAGTTGACAGGATGATCCAGATGGAGCGCTGGACATTGGTTTCGCCGCTTGTCCAGCTGAAGCCGCCGCGCGCATTGACCATGAGCGGAAACCCGAATCCACTGCCAAGAAACGCACGTGACTGGTTAAGGAGACCGCTCATGGCAACGTCTCCAGTATTGTCTCGATGTTGGTAACCACATCCTCGAGGCTCTGGATGGTCTCCGAGAGAGCGGCACTGTCCTCGGCACTTCCGATAGCGGGAATTTTCAGTTCGATACCCGCGATTTCCAGAAAGGGGCCCACGAGACCGATGACATTGATGACCGGCTCCATCGCCTGTTGGGAATGCTCGGCCGAACGCTGAGCGTTCTTCTTGGCACAGCCCAGCGCCCTTACCAGCTCTGTATTTCCGAGTGCCTCGGCGTCAGCGATCTTGAGCTCAATTCCTTGCATGATCGCCAGGATCGTCTTCAGCTGACCTACGAGGCACTTGATCAACTTGATGATGAGCAGCAACAGGTCCTTCAGGAAGGCGAATATCCGACCGCCAGGCACGATCATCAGCAGGCAGTCTTTCAGGCCATCCACGGCCTTGAGAAAATCCGGCAACGCCTCTGCGGCCTTGATCGGGTTCGGAGGCACAAGTGCCTGGATAAGCGTTGCCAGGGGCTTGATGACGCCAAGCACTTTCAGCAGGCACTCGATCGACGCCAGAAACGGCGAAATCTGCAACAGCAGATTGGCGCTGAGCGAGCAATCGTTGGGAATGCCCTTGGACAGGTCTGCGATGGCGGTGAAGGTTCCGCCGTTGGGCAATCGCACCTTCAGCGGCTGCGGCTTGGGCAGCGCCAGTGCCTCACAGTCGGGTAGCTCGAAAAGCTGCTGGAGGTTAACCGAAACCGGAATCTCGCGTCGCATCGCTGTTTCCCCTCAGATCGGCGTATTCGTGGGCGAAACGTTGCGACGCCAACCCGGCCCCGCCAGCGAAATCATCGGCGCCTCGATCTCGACCAGTGCAACACCCTTCAGGTGGATCTTGCCGTTGGAAAGCGTGATCGTGTTACCGTTGGCGTCTTCAATGACGACGGCACCGAAGCCGTTCGGCCCCCGTTCCTCGTCGATCAGGCGTATGGTGTGGCCGTTGAACGAACGGATCATGCGCTCACGCGGATGCGTCGATGGTGGAGCGTCCTTGCCGTTCCAGGTGGCTCCAACAATGATCGGCTGCTCGGGATCACCGCCGAGATATGCGACAATGACCTCGTCCTCCAGTTCGGGCATGAACCAGGCACCACGACCTCCGCCAGCCATGAGTGAAGCGACTGGCGCCCAGGCGGTGCGGCTGCGGCCGGTTAGCGTCGCAATGTCGACCTTGATGCGGCCCTGGCCACTCGGGTCCTCCACGCTCTTGACGACGCCGACCATCATTCCGTTGTTGCGGCTCATGGTGTTGCCTTTCTCTTGTCGGTCGGCGGCTCGACCCGCCTGGCGGAAAAGCTCGTTCGGTAGCCGGAGGAATCGAAACTGTGGGTGGAGGACAGAACGGTGTAGAGACCGTCAAACTGGACACCGGTTCGCTTGATCGAAACGGATTTCCCTGCCCGCAGGTCCGGCAAACCGACTGTGGTTCCCGTTGCCTCGACCATGCGACCAATCATCTTGATCAACACCTCGTCGGCACGTTTCCTGGCTTCCTCGACCGTGCGCGCGGGCGGGTCGGTAATGACCTCCTCACGGTTGGCGGCACGGGCCACCGGAACATGGTCGGCATTGGGAAGAACAGGCTTTCCTGATTTACCGGCCTCTGCCAGCAGATCGTCCAGCGTCCGGCGCTCCTCGATGCGCTTCTTTGCAGTGCGGTCCCAGCCGCAGACCCGCGCAGCAAATATCTGTTGCGCACTGGCGAAGGTTGGATGGAAGGAGACTAGCGACTTGCCCCATTCCAGTTCATAGGTGACATTGCGCAAGGAAACGGTCGGACCGAAATAAAGGAAGCGGTTGATCTTCGGGTTCTTCGGCGTACTGCCGGGCAACTCCTCCTCGCCCACCAGCACCTCGTAACCGCAGCGACGGGCACGTTCCATCAGAAAGATGATAGGGAACTGGTTGTTCATGAATATGTGCGGCAGCAAGGGTTCCTTGGCTGCTGCATTCTTGTCGATCTGGACCTCGATGCCCAACCCGGGTCGCCCGGCCTTCTCATCGGCGGGAAACTGGAGCCACTGTGCGATTTCGCTGTCGCGGACGCCGCCTTCGTTTCCGTCGTCCGGCCATGACCAGGTGTATTGCTTGGTTCGAAGGCGCTCGAGCACGTTCAGCCCGCTGACCACGATCCGCGACGAGCCAGCTTCAGGAAACTGCACGTCGATGGAGGTGATCATGCCCGTCATCATCAGGCGCAAGTCACCCTGATAGCCCATGAAAAGCCTGATTTCGTTGCCCGGGGCAAAGATGCCGGGATCCGCCTCGTGGCCGTAATAGAGCGGCTTTTGCGTGACGGTATTCCAGTTGTTGACGGTCAGGGTGAAGCCATCAATCCTTTCGATACCGTCCTCGTAGCGAAGTTCGATCACATCGCGTACCGGGACCTTGCTGCCCTTCACGTGCAATTCGAAGGCAGGCACATAGAAGGGCTGTGTCTCCTGTTGCAGCGGTATGATTTTGGCGGCGGCGTTCATGATCTCTCCTAGAGGGCCGGAACTTCGAGAATTTGCCCGGGGACGAGATCGAACGGGTTCTCGATACCATTGTGTTCAGCAATACGGCGCCAGTCTGCGCCGCTACCGCTCGTGAGTTCGGCAATGCGTGTGATTGTTTGCCCTGATTGCACCGCGTGTGCCTTGGTACGATCGGGCGACAAAAGCCCGAGTTCGGCAAGCTGCTCGGGTAACGTCTTGTACTCCTTGAGCACCAGCGACAGCACGGCACGCAATGGCAGGCCGAGCGAGGAGAACATGGTGTAGCGCTGGCGAACGCTCTCGATGACCCCTTTGAAACCGCTTCGCGCCTGGCTGGCTTGTGCAGGATCCGTCCCATGACCCGGAAACGCATCACCGCCCCAGGTGAAGAGGACGATCGGCGGCGCGTGTGTTTCCGCCTCGATCTTGATGAGCTTGTAGAAGGGGTCGGTCTTTTCGGTCACCGACTTAGCGTCAGCGCCAGTCCCGTTATCTGTTGAATCGAAAAACAGATCGACGGTCATTGTCTCGGTCTGGCCGCGTACGAACTGCAGCAACGGCTGGTCGAGCCCAGGTATGGCTATTTCGGCGATCTGATTGGACTTGGCGAGTGTGTATTCGGTGGGATTGTAGAGCACCTCCAGGGCATCACCGATGCCGATACCGTCGGCGTGCATCCGCTGGATTTGTGCCTTCGCGAGCCAGCTCATCTTACGCAACTCCATCCGGGCGGTCATAGGCTGTACGGCGCAGACGTGTCTCTTCCTCGCGCCGGTGCCGCAGACGCTGTTCGTCGTCAATGCGCAACATCACGGTACGCACGATGTCGGCCTGCATCCGGTCGATGTCGAACAATGTGACCTTGGTGTTGACCTCTTCGACATGCACGTCCATCGCGCTTCTCCTGACGATAAAGGGATGTCACGAAAACAGGTTCGAGACTGCCGAAACCAGATTTCCTCCACCCGCACCGGTGGCGCGGATTCCCTCATGGGCAATCTCGATCTCTTCGACCGCGACCTGCGACTGAATTGCATTGAGCGACGGGCCGACCCAACGCACTGGCAGTCCGCGCTTGAACCGCCAGCTCCTAACCGCCTTGCCGCGCTCGTCCTGAAGCGTGATGACGCCGTCGCGTCGCTTGCCGTGGCCTTCAAGGTAGTCGTAGTGCCACTGCCACAGATCCGCGGTTGTCACGATTCCGCGCTTCAGGCGAATGTTCGTCCAGGTGGCACGGCCCGTGAACTTCAGCATGGCACCATTGTTGCCACCCTCGGCATATGTCTCTGGCTGGAGCGTCACCTCAAGGCCACTGCACTCGCTGAAGCCGGCCTGGCGCGGGGCGACGCCCAGGGTCGCCTGGATGGTGGCGCCGGCACTTGCCGTTTCGACCAGCGAAACCGAAAAATTGAAACCGAGAACGGGGTCGGGACGTGAACGAGCCATCATGCATCCTCCCCTTGCTTTTCCGTGTCCTCGACGATCTCGAGGCGGTCCTCGGTGCGCGATAGCCTGAGCACGACGAACTCAGCGGGGATGACCGGTGCGACGCCAATTTCCAGGATGAACTCGCCGCGGTCGTAAGCCGCCCGATCAACGATCTGGCGAACATAAAATGCCTCGTCAGCGGTGCGGCCCGACAACCGACGTTCATCCCATTCGGTTTCGAGAAAACCTTCCACCTGAGCAAACACGGCGTCATAGAAGATGTTGTTCTGAGGCTCGAACACTGCCCATTGCATGCCCCGGTTCAATGCCCGCTTCAGCCGGATGATCAACCGGGGGACGTTCAGGAAGCGCCATTGCGGATCACTCGAAAGGGTCCGAGCACCATAAATGCGGATGCCGCGCCCCAGGAACGATCGGATGCAGTTGATGCCGGCCGGGTTCAACCCTTCCTGCGCAGCTGAGTCGATCGAATGGGGCAGGCTCGAAAGCCATTGCAGCGGCATGTTCGCAGGCGCGGCCTGGGTTCCCCGGACAGAATCTGTTCTCGCAATGCAGCCCGCTGCATGACCCGAGGGCGGCACTTCGCGAGGCGCGCCGTTCGGCAGGGTGAGCGGGTCAGTCAGTTCGATCCAGGGGAAATAGAGTGCTGCATAGGAGCTGTCGAAACGCTGCCGCCAGGCCATGGTTGCATCAACATCATAGGGATCCGGCCGATCGCGCCAACGCGGCACGTCGATCAGTGCGATGCGGTCACCACGCGTCTCGCAATGCGCTACGAGCGTCGATTGCATCGCCAGAACGTCGTCCAACGAAAAACTAGGGGTCGCCTCGATCATCGGCGGCGGGGCAACGGGAGGAGCGGGCAACGCTGGGCAGAGGCAGCAGGGGTCGGTTTCCTCCTTTGGTGGAGGCGCTGTCATCAGAGCCGGCATCGGCTCGATCATGAAATCGGGCACCGCAAGGGTGGCCGGCTCGTCCACAGTCTCGAACACGCGGACACCGCGCCGCGTTTCCAGCGAAAGGTCTCCGACAATGGCATCGTGCGAGAGCATGGCAATCCCGTCGCGTCCTCCAGACAGAGTGCACAGGCCATTTGGCTGCAGGGGCAGTGTTGGATCCGGTTGCGCATAGTCCGACCCGCCCAGACGGGAAATACGGATAAGCTTCGATTGCTCGTTGACCAGCGAAGCATCAGGATCAGCAAGCGTCGGCAGGTCGAGATCACCAAACGTCTCGGCGAGCTTCCCTTTCAGTCGCACCGACAAGGAGGTGACGTGACGACGCACCCGGATCGGGTTTGTGCCGTTGGCAGCCGCGACAAGGTCGAATGGCGCAGCCAGATCCGTATCCCAGAAAAGCCGACGCGTCTTCACGTCGACCGCAGCAATACGGCGACGAACAAGTGGAGCACCTACCTGAATGATTTCAACGATCGAGCCCTTGGCAAATCCCGTAACGGCCTCGACAGAAAGCCAATGGGGTTTGTCTGGTTCAAGGCACAGGCGTGAGCGGGCTTCCAGACCACGCGAGTGACGCACGGATACGGAAAGGCCGTCGCCCCATTGGCCAGGATTAAATGCTTCGATCGAGATGAGCGGCAGAGCATCCTCGTCATAGATCGTGCCGTTTGAAGCGCCGGCCCCGGCCGCAAAATTGATCGCCTTGGTCTGATCGAAGGCCGGATCGAGGGCTGCGTTCCAGACGATCTGATCTGCTGAGAGAGACTGAACGAGGCGGGAGCAGCGATGCTGGGAGAAAAGCGTAAACGGTTGCGCGATGTCGACAAGGGCATCCAATGGTTCGCGCCAACGGATTTCGTTGCCACCGGCGTTGATGAACACTGGTTGCGCAAAGCATGGTCTCTTCCCGGGCTGACGTATGACCACCAAACGGTGTGCGGCGAAGCCACCGATGTCGGCAACAATGGTCGAGCCCCTGTCTGTCGGTTGCACGCCCGCAGCCGTGGTCGTGACCGCTTGGTCGGCGACAACCAGAGCTCCCGGCGAAATGCTTGCTGTAGACAAGACAAACGAAGACGAATTGTCCGCTGGCTGAATGACCGTCGGATCAAGATCAAGGGCAGTGCGCACTTCGCTGGCAGCCACCCTCACGACATGGCACCTTTGTCCACCATTCTCGAAGAAGGCTCGCACAGAATAAGCGAGGTAAGCGTTCGGCAGAAAATTGCCAAAGATGTCGAGAAAGGCCGGCCAGCCGTCGAGGGCAACGGCCTTGTCGACCGGCCCCCTCTCGGCAATACCAACAAAACCAGCGACGTCCATGCGCACGGCAGCAAGCCCTTCCTGTGGACGGGGGTGCTCGACATAGACGCCGGGTGCATAATGGAGTGCCATGGCCGCTTATCCCGTAACCGTCATTTCGACACGGTCGACGGCGATTTCGATCATCTCGACGGCGATATCGTTTGAGGTCGCGTTAAAGCCCGGGCCCTCCCATTTGGTGATGAAGCCGTTCTTGAAGCTCCAGCGCAGCTTGTCGGTCTGAAGTTCATCGGTCAGAACGACTGCGCCGTCGCGCAATCTGGCGCCGCCGTTCAGCACCTCCTTGTACCAGTCGTAGAGCTGCCCATCGGTGGTAATGCCGCGCTTCAGCTGAATGTTTGTGAATTTGCGCAGCCCGAACATCTTGCGGACGTGCAGGTTCTTCTCGTCGCCTTCCCGGTATTCGACCGGGTCGGTCTCGAATGTCAGGCCGCTGCATTCGCGGAACGCCGCACCCGTCACGCCATCGATCTCGACGCGGAAATTGTAGCCGCGAAATGGATCGGGTCTTTCTCGCTCAGCCATGGGTGGCCTCCTGGGCTATCACACCTCTTCGGTGAAGGAACCGCCGGCCCACTGGCCAATGCGGATGATGACAAATTCGGCAGGTTTGACGGGGCATAGCCCTATCTCCATGATCAGCCTGCCATTATCGATGTCGTCCAAGCTCATCGTGTCGAAACCGCAATTGATGTAATAGGAGTCTTCCCTCTTCTCTCCGAACAGGGCACCTTCACGCCAAAGGCCGCCCAGGAAAGAATCGACGCTGTCCTTCAGTTTCGACCAAAGCCGCTGGTCGTTCGGCTCCAGCACGGCCCATTGCGTGCCGATCTCGAGCGAGCGTTCGATGAAAATGAAAAGGCGGCGAACGGATAGATATTTCCAGTCGCTTGCCGAGGTAATGCAGCGCGCGCCGTAGATGCGCAGGCCCCGACCCTCGTTGCGGAAGTCACGGAAGACGTTGATGTTGTTGGGCTGCGGGTTGAGCACCTCATGCTCGCCCTTGGTGACGATGGCTTCGAGATCCAGAATATTGCGGACAGTCTCGTTGCCGGGCGCCTTCCAGACACCGCGCTCATTGTCGACGCGGGCGCAAAGCCCGGCCATGTGACCGCTAGGGCCGATAGCGCGACGGTTTCCGGCCGCATCACGCACGATAAGCCGCGGGTAGTAGATAGCGGCATACTTGCTGTCGAATTGCCGTCGCTGTGACTGAATGTCGTTCAAGCTTGGCGGGTTTCCGCCGCTGACCAAAGGATCGAGAAGCGCAACTCGGTATTTCAACCGCTCGCATTGCTCGATGAGCGCCTCCTGCACCGCTTGTTCGCCCCAGCCCGGTACGGCGATAATGGAGATGTCCTCCACTTCCTCGAGAGACTTGAGGCCGCTGCGCTTACCAGGTCCAAGATCCTGCCCGATGATGTTGATAGCGGCTGGTGGCGCATCAACGCCGGGCGTCGTCACTGTCAGCGAAAGACCATTGGCACCTGAAGGAAAGAAGAAGGGGTTTGTGGTGCCGGGCACAGCGTCGATGTGGATCAGCCGGGAGCGCGAATTCACCACGTCGGTGACGAATTTGCCCATGACGTTTTCCAACGTCAGACCACGATAGCTTTCCTGCAGGGCATCATAGGCAACTGTCAGCGAAAACTCGCAGACCGTGAAGATCGTGCTGGTCGCGCCGCCGACCGGATTGAGAGCATTCGCTGCAAGGACTGCTCCGTCCAGTTCAACGATGTTGCCGCTGACCGAGACGACCTGACGGAAGAGCTTCGCGGTTGCCCCGTTGCCGCGATCAATCTCGACCCAGGCCTTCGGATAAAAACCGGAGGCGGATTTAAGTCGGATGCGATTGGCACCGAGGTTTGCATCGTATTCGCCACGAGCCCCGTCTGTGTGCCCTGCCTGCACGACGACTTCGCTTCCCCAGGCGCCGGCATCTGCGGCGGTGAACAGGATGCTGGCTGGCAGCGGCGCGCCTTCAGTTGCTTGCGAATTGTTCAAATTGTTGATGCGGGTGATTACCGCGGTCGACCTCGTCATAAACGAAGCCTTGCCGGCTGGCGTGATCGTTATGTTATTGTCCAGCGTCACCTCGCCTGTTGCTCGGTTGATGCCGCCAGCCGCAACTTGCAGCACGTTCGAATCGTAGGTTACGCCGTCCTCCACCATCTGCAGGCGGATCTCCTTGCCCTGTGCAAGACCGCGCAACGTTGCTGGCTTTATGATGTTTTGGCCGACCAGGGCATCCGATCCCGGCGCGAGCCGCGTGATCATACCGCCAGCGGTCTGCGAGGCCGCTTTGACAGCACCGGCCCCGACGACACGCGAGACATAAAGGCGGCGTCCACCGTTGGCGAAAAAGCCCTCCGCCGCCAGGAACAACTCCTCCTTGCCGAGGACAGCTGGATCTGCGGTGAGCATCGGACGACCGAAGCTCTGCCGAAACTGCAGCATGTTGGTGACCAGCACTGGCCTGCCGATGGTCGGGCCGCGGGTCGTGTAGCCAACCACACCGGTCGTGCTTGTGGAGACGCCCTCAATGGAAGGCGGCTTCAGATCAACTTCCTCGAGGAAAACGCCTGGCGCTAGATACTCGGGCATGGGCTGGCTCCTTCAAAGGAGGGGGCGCGTGTCATGGTGCCATCCTCCAGTCGAGTGTGGATAAAGGCTCGCTCCACCGCATCGGCACGGTTCGAGTAAGTGCACTGAAGCCAGCGGCACTTGCGCGAAGGACGGGCCTGCGCAGGCGACTAATGCCCTGGATCAGGTAACGGCCAATAGGGTCGCAGACCACGCCCTGTCCGTGGAATGCGGGCGGCTCAGCGGCGTCGGTGATGGCGAGAACGTCGCCCGTCGGCGCCGCATCAAGCACCAGCACCGCCTCACCGGCATATGCCTGGCCGACGGGGGTTGCGTTTACCCCTGCGGGGGCACCAAGCGTGAAGGGAGCCGCCGGATCGTCCATGCGCACGCCGCGCGCAAGCGGCGCAGTGAGCGTCACCGTACCTGGCAGTGCAAGGTTTGCCGGGCTTGGAGAAACCGACTGGATCTGAGCAAAATGTGCCCGATGTTCCGGCCCGAACCGCAGTAGCTGATTTGCAGCAAGGTTCTGACGATCGTCGAGCAAGATCTCGACAGAGCCGGCGGGCGTCTCCTCCTTGGCGGCCTTTATCGGAACCGCCGAGGCTACGGGACTGACAGTCCTGCCGCGTATCGAGGCGGCCGCGCCAAGCGACCGCGCCAGCGGCGAGGAAAGCAGGATTGCGCGCTGTGGATTGGCAAGGGTTGGGCCGGCAAGTTCGATGCGTGCACCGGAAACGGGATTGCCGGTGGCGAGCTCGATAACGCGACCGGACAGCGAAACCGGCAGACGACGCAGAGCGGTGTCTGTCATCTCCACCGGAAAAACCGGCAAAGCAGGAACGTTGACGGTTACGTCCAGATCATGAAAACCAACGGACGTTATGCCGACATCCAGTGCGTACGGGATAGTGTGGTCGACAAGCGCAACATCGGGATCGCCGGCCAAGGCGAAGTGCCCAACATTTGACGACGCGCGCAAGAGAGGTTCATTGACGGTGACCACAAACGGCGCGGCAACCGGCAGCGGCTCGTCCGCGCAATCGTCAATTACCGCACCATGTGCCATCACCTGCCAGACCGCTGAGCGCTCGCTGATGACGTCATAGACATGGCCGTTGCTGAGAACTTGAGCGTCCATCGCTACCCTCACCGAACCGTTTCGATCGCGGTGTAGCGATCGGTCTTGACGAGGACAGGCGGTCCTTCAACCACCTCGCGGCGTGAGACGATGGGCACATATTGAACGACGTAGGTCGCGGATAGCTCGTAGGGCTCCTGCAGCGCGTGCCAGATACGCGTCAGTTCCTCGAGCGTGTGTGGTTCGAGGTGCAGCGACAGGGAATGCAAGCCGCTGTCTATCAACTGCGGCACCAGAAAATCCGCGGTAAGCAGCGCGTGGTCGTGCATAGCCTGCATCGCCAGCCCCAACAGACGCTGCTCGGTAAGTGTATCGCGCGCTAGAGGCGTAACGAGGTAGGTGAGATTGAGCGGTAGCGGCCGCTGCATGATACCAGGCGCGACACGCACGGGTGGCGCGTTGACCAGGTCCTCGACCCGGCTGACCTGATAGAGCCAGAGTGAGACTATGCTTTGCTGCACGCCGGCGCGACGGATTTCCTTCGGCGATCTGAGGTCGATCTGCGTGCCGGCGAACGGACCGACATCGGTGATCACGGAGCGCAACAGGTTCTGCAGGCTCTGGCTGACGAAACCGATCCCCGATGCGTCCGCCATCGTTACGCCTCCATGCCAATGCGGCCCTGCGCCTGCAATAGTGCAGTGCGCATGGCGGCCGAAGACAGAGGACTGATGTCTTTCACATAAGGCTGCAGCCAGTGGACAAATGCCATGCCCTGATGTGGTGTGATTGCCAGCACACGCATCGTCGGCTGACTGATCAGCAGCCGCTCGAAGCGTGAGGGCGCGTTATCGTGCTCCTCATTGATCACAATCACCATGTCAGGGATTTCTTCCGTCACACCGGCTTCGAGCGACACCTGGTCGGCCCTGCGCTCGACGATCTCGCATAGGGGTTCGACGGGCAGAATGCCCTTGACGATACCCGCCATGATGTCCGGTACGTCGTACATGAGGATGCGAACGGGTTTCACGCTAGGTGCCACTTCTATTTTGAGCCGCAGGCCCGCTTGAACATCTGGCAAGGATAGGCGGCGACAGCGCGCACTGTGAATGGATCGTCCAGGGCGTTCGTTGGGCCGGTTCGATTGGTCCACCGAGCAACGCCGAACCGGCTAGGCGTTCAGCAGGGCATGATGAACCGCGATCTGGACCAAATGGGCTATGTGAACTCGAGAGAGACCCTGACGGAGCGCTCACGAAAACGCCCCGTTTGAGGACGGGGCGTTGGTGTTCGTGTCTCAGCAATGGATCTGGTGGTCTAGATCGAAGAGTGGTCCCCGTCCGTGGCCGGAGGCTGGCCGCTCAATAAAGCAGGCACCTGCGAACGACGGCGCACGGAAAGCTTTTCCAGTATGTTGTGAACGTGGTTCTTCACTGTCGCGTCGCTAATACCCAGTCCGCGACCAATCTCCTTGTTCGAGAGGCCGCGCTGCATGAGGCTGACGATCTCGCATTCACGAACCGTCAGCCGTCCAGCCAGTGGGTGCTGCGATGGTGCGGGGGCGGCCCGTGCCACTTGTTCCAGGAGAAAAGCTGCGAACTTCGGAGAGCAATAGAGTTCTCCGCGCGCCGCATGCAGAGCAGTCATGATGATATCTTCGATCGTGCCGTCCCTTGGGATGTAGCCGCAAATACCGGCCCTGGCGCATGCCACGATATCTTCCCTGAGGTCCGAGACTGCAAAGGCAACGACCCGAACCTCGGGCCGACGTTCGCGAAGGGACCGCACGATGCCAAGGCTGTCATGCATGGAGAGGTCCATGATGATGACGTCGGTGCGAGCGAATTCAAGCGTCGAGACAAGTTCGGGGGTTGGGGGACCGGCGCCGACCAGGTGGACTCGGCGGTCCTTTTCGAGCTGACGCGAGAGACCTTCCCTATAGAGAAGTACGTCGCTGAGAACGAAGACTTTCACCTGACAATCAGGCACAGCGGGCGTTTTCATGAGATTCTCTCTCATTAACTCTAGGCGGCTCGCATTACACCAACGGCGCAAACGCTCCCCTCCCGCTCAACAAGCGGGATACCTGGCTATTCTTAAACTGCTGTTCTGACCTGCCCTCTTGGTCGCCCCTCCTGCGATACGGCATTCCCAGCCCGCGCCGCCCGCCAATAAAATAAAAAAGGAAAAACCAATTCGCCCGCAGCGCCGCAGAGTGCGACCGCCGGAGAAGGCATGCTGGCACTTTCAACTATAAGATGCTGTAACGGCTTCCTACTTTACGTAAAGTACCCCTTGAACGGGTTCCGATCAAGCAGCAAATCGATTAACGCGAAAAGTAAGTACCCGCAATCGACTGCGCCAGAGTCCGGAGCAACCTTCATTGTAGTTCACAGCATCCAATATATCGGCCGCTTTTCCTTTCCAAACATGGTGTAGGCGAAGAATTCACTGGAAAGTGGAAGGGACCATTGGCTATCGGTCAACGCTGCCAGCCAATTCCTCGTTTTCTGTTCGCTGCCGATCGTATCGCTAGCTGACTGTCATCAGCTACCATCTGCAGGTCAGTTCAACCCAGAACTTCCCTTCCATCCATGACCGTGGTCATAAAGCGATATCCATTGCTCGCTATATAACGTGGATCGGCCTTAAGTAATTTCATGAATTCACGATGGCCGTCGGTGCTCCTTCCGACCAGGCAGCCCGCGCTCGATTTCCCCAGATCCAGTTGATCGTTATCGTAGCCCCAATGCTGATTGATACCAAAGAGGCCTTCGTAGATCTTGTCACCCTGCCTTAGGTAGTCCTTGTTGAGGTCTCGATAGACCCGCAACGGATCGACCTGCACGAGCGCCTCGTGTGCGCTTGGTGTGCCGGCCCTATGGGTGCCCACCCGCCAGGCTTTGTACTGACCAAATGCGATGCGAGCCGCACCTCTGTCATCCATCGGATTCAAGGTCCAGAATCGACCAGGCTCCGACGTCGCCTCCCAAGCCTTGGCCTTCAGGCTTCCTCTATTGTCGATCCAGAATACGAGACGTACATCGTTGAAGGCGTTGGGAGCGTTTGCGTTTAACGTTCCATCAATGCTGGTACCTTCGAGATAGACGATGTTCTTGCAATCCGGATATCTGCAGATCCAATATTTTCTGGACGCCATGAAGTCGATCACGCGGTCCAGCCATGCCTCAGTTCTCGGGAGAGGTGGCAAGGCACGTGCAGGGTCACCAAGGGCAGTTTGAATGCCTGTCGGAATGGGTCCTCCGTCATAGGCAATTCCGTTCCTGGCGCAGTAGACGGCCAACGCCCATTTGGAGACCGGTCCAAAATCACCGTCCGGCGGCGGATCGAGGTACCCAAGATCCGAGAGCATCTGCTGAATCTGCTTGTCGCCGGTCAGGGCTGCTGCGTCGGTCGCCGCGCTTGGGACTGGTTGCACCGTACGCGGCTGGCCACTCGCTTGACCAAAAAGTGCTGCAAGGCTTGGAATATCCGGTGATCGTGCCCAGTTCTCGTCTGCGCTAACCCGCATGGCATCCGCAAACCATGTAACAAACTTGTCGATGTGATTGCCTGTGCCGGTCGGGTAGCAAAGCAGCCGCCATCGATTGGCTTCGGCGGCATCCTTGCGAAGGGAACCTGCATTGTAGGCGGCTGCGACGAGGGGTGCATCAAAATGGGTATTGCCACGTTGCTTGGCGATGTAGGCGGTGCCCGCGTTGATTGAGAGTGCAGGATCCAAGAGATCGTCGCCATTGATACTCTGCCGCCCCAAAGCATCCCTAGCGGTCCCAACGAGGGTCTGCATGAGCCCGACACTCTCGTCTCTGATCTTGGGTTCAGCTCGCCGAACGTCGGGCTTGCCGCTGCTCTCTGTAGCGATCGTGGCAACGATCAATTCGATCGGGACACCATATTGCTTGGCGGATCGGATGCACAGTTCGCCGTATTTCGACCAGATGTCTCGCACCGTGGCGGGCTTGCCTGCACTTCCGACGGCTGCGGCTCCTTCAATCGAAATCCCCGTCGCCGTCAGGCACCAGTCAACGCTTTCGGGGTACACCTTGTGCGGCGTCGTCAGCTCTTTGAACAGTTCCGCCAACAGAGTGATCCGGGCGGGCGTCACGCCAGTCGATACCGGCCCTGCAATTGTCGGATCAGCAGCAACAACCGGCTGGGTGGCAGGGATCGAAGGAGGGGGAACGGGCGGTGGCGAATAGGTTGGTACGCTGCGGGCTTCGGCAAGGTCGATCATGGACGCGACCATCGCATCCGACTTTTCTTTTGAGCCCTGACTGCTGCCCCAGTAAAAGCTGACAACGGTGCCGGCGATGCCGTTGATGAAGCCGACGACAGTGCCGATGAGGCCGAAGGCCGCGACAGAAAATTGGCTGTTGGTGTCGAGTTTGAAATAACCGGAGGCCAAAAGAACAAGCGCGCCAACCATGACAAGCATGCCAAAGATGGCAATCCCAACGAGCCACATGCCCGCCTTGAAAACGAGAGGCGCAATGTTGGCGCTAGACTGGAAATCCCCGGCTCGCGCACGATCCTTGATCGCAAGCTCGGCAAACTTCAAACCCGTATCGAGCTCATACTTCCTGAGATCATTTTCAGCCTGTGTAAGAGACAGCAACAACTGCGGGCTGGTTGAGTTCTGCTCAACGATCCTGACGACATCCTCGGGTGTGAGCACTTTGGCAGCAGCTGCTCCGGTCGAAACGGAACCGGAGGGTGTCACGGCCGACGCAGTCTGGCCGCCTGGCGAAAACTGGCGAAGCGCGGTTGATGCCACCGCCGCCGCAATGAGGTTGAAGGGCGGCGGGATTGCGAGCGCTGTCAAAAGTGTAGGCGCAGCAGACCGCAGAACGTCGGACACGATTCGAGATAATGCCATCTCCCTTCCCTCCCCGCCTTGCAAAAACTCCCCAAGAGGCAACCAAAGTTTCATACCAATTTGTCATCGACCCAACCGGCGATACGAACCTGCATACCTTGTCTCGTCAGCGCGCCGACGGAGGCTCCACACCGGACTTCTGGTCAAAGAGATAGCTCGGAACCGTGTCATACATTGGCTCATCGATACCGTTCAGAAGCATCAGGTTCGCCATCATCGGCGACATCTGGACATCAGGAAAATATGTCGTGAACAGGCCGATTGCTTTTGACCGGTGCGAGAAGAAATCATAGACACGTCGCTGCACGAAGCGGGCGAGTTCGGGCCGATCGCGAGAAACCAGCAGGGCATAGGGCTCGTATGTGTAGAACGCCGCAAACCGCTCGACATCCTGCTCATGGCAGTCCCTGGCAGTCCGCCATGAATCGAATTTCGCCTGGATGATTTCCCGGTCGCCAAAGTAGACCTGCTGGCGTCCTAGCTGCTGGGTGCAGAACCATTCCGTGAGCGCATTGTATGTCTCAAAGTAGCAAAGCCTGACCGGGGGCGTCTTCCATGTGATACCGGTTGAATTTGAGCAATCACCTATGCGCTTCGTGCAGTCTTTCGATTGGCCCACAGACGAGTTGACACCAAAGAGATCGACCTCGCACGCACGCACGGCAACCTGCTCGGCCGTTGTGTTCTCGACGTAGGCGAAATCAGTGCCGGCGCGGGATCCAGATACGCGACGAACCAGGTAGGAAACGCCTGTGACAAACACGATCGGCGAGAAGTAGCCATCTATGGTCTCGTTGTTTCTCCAAAATCGCAACGTAGTCGGGTCGCAGAGAATGTCGATCTGTGTCTTCTCTCTGGGCGTGTTCGTTCGAAAGCTGTCGAACCGGTTGGTCGCAGTCACCTCCACTTCCTCGAGGTGATAAGGGGAGTTGGCAAAGATGCTGTAACAAAGATCGGCAACATAGCCTCGGTGGCGCTGCGTGCTGAGCGGACCTGCCTTGTACGAAAAGGGCTCGGCGTCGGCACGAAATCCGGCCCTCACGGTCGTCGGCTCTGTCATTGGCAATTGACGCCCGGTCTCTTGGGCAAATGCGCTGCTGCTCAAGGCCGCCAGCATGAGCGTAACGGTCACGACAGATAGGAACGACGCGGCCGTGCGGACCAGTCCTAATCGTTCTCGCGTCCTTTGATGTGCAGGGTTGCTCTCAGTTACCTGCCTGGACGCGGGCCAGGCGGCATTGGTGACCGCGACGAAGACTACAGTAAAGTAGACGATCAGATCGGTGAGATTATAAAAACGGTAGAGCACCGATCTCTCGGGATTGAAGTGGATAGTTTTCAGCGTCTGGTATGGCGTGCAGGCGACATCCGTCAGGCATCCGGAAAGCCACGCAAGACTAAGTGCGAGCACCACTACCGCAGTTATTGACGCGGCAAAAACACCGTAGGTGATTGCGGCGAGCCTGCCTTGGGCGCGGTGCTCCGACGCACGCACGACAAAGCACACGAAGATAGCAGCGCAAATGCACTTTGGTATGAAAACGGCGAACGCTGACTGCCTGCGTGTGTAGAGCAAATCGAGAAAGCGATCCGTGTTCTCGGCAATCAAGGCCGTCCAGAACATGGCGAGAAGCGTCAAACCACATGCTGCGACGACGGTGGCAGTCGCTATGTAGTAAATCATTCGCTCGGCAGATTGCCTGTTGGAGTGGAAATTTCCGAGGTGTCGACGCCTATCAACGTCGGTCAGATATTGGCGGAGTGCGGTCACCGCGAGCACCGGTAGCCAGAAGATCACCGCGACCTGCAGCGTTTCAAGGGCCGCGGTGGCAAAGACCGTCATCGAGGTCAGCTCGACATCGGAAAGCGGTGAGTGAAGGCCAAGCCGCGTCATGAGAGCATAGGTGCAGAAAATCAGCGGCAGGAGAATCAAAACCCAGAAACCTGTCTCCGAGCGTCGCTCAACTGGCGTGATCTCCTTGACCGCTGCCTTCAGCGTCCGGTGCAGATCGGTCGCCTTGCCTCGTCGTTGACCAGTAAGGCCAATTGGCTCTTCGAGATACGGGCTCCGTTCGGCATAGACGGCCAAAATGGCAGCAAGCTCAAGACGGGACTTGTCGATTTTTGCGACCGTGTCGTCCAGCATCGTTTCCACCTGACGGCGTTGGCGGGCACGCACTTCCTTCTCAGCCTCCTGGTCGGCCGATCCGGTCGTGACGCTCTCCTTGCTTTCCTCCGGGTAAACGGATTCGATGAGGTCTTCGAGGGCAAGCAATGCGCTCTCCGCCGCCTGGCGTTGCTCGCGCGCAAGGGGCTGCAATTCGTCGAGGACAAGTGTATCTGGCCAGGAACCGGGATCGCGGATCGCCTCGGTCATGATTTCGAGTTCGGTCCACTTCCTGATAAGCGGAGCAAAATTGCCGGTACGCTCGAGAAGAATGCGCATCCACGGCTTAATGCTTCTCACTTTTTGAGCGATTGGATCTTCGCCAGCCCTTTCTTCCATTGCGACGCCGTGGCTTTGCCCGTTAGCCGGACCCGGTTTGTGGGAATTCCCATTTGCAAGGATTGCCTTTTGCACCGCTGACCGGGTGTGCTGATCCAGGGTCAGCAACAGACGGCGGGTGCGCTCCTTGAGCTGCATCGGAACCCCAGCCCATCCGTGGACCTGTCGCCGGAGCCAGGTCTCCACGATTTCGACGGGTTTAAGCAGTGGCGCAAATCCCGCCATGGCAATTGCGAGCGTAAGGGGCCAGCTTGGGCTCGTCAGCGTGTCGCGTCCGATGTCGACCTCCAGTCCCGCCATCGGGATGTAGTTCACGGCCTTGAAGATCAGGCCGCCGAAAAAGGTCAACGCAGCATAGATCGCCACAAGGATACCAGCGTAATAGAAGTAGGCTTGGCGCATCGCATCGCCGCCGCGCAATTGCGTCGGTGATAGTCGCTTGACCACTTCGTAATCATATTCATCGGGTTGGGAACTTGGCTGCCGGAACCGTTGCCATGCAAAGACTGCGACCAACGCTGCGCCGAACAGAAACGCAAACACGAAATCCCATTCCAGCCGGACGCCCATCAGCGGCAATAGATCGCGCTGCTCCGGCCGGAGCAGATGATAGCTCCAGAGGGACACGGGGACGTCTTGCGGCCAGACATTCACGACCTTGTCGTTCACGTCCGCCCCCAAAAATGTAGCTTAGGATACTGAACTTTCAGCGTTCAGCATTTCTGGACGTTGGGATCGCACGGTCCGGCCGAAAACGCGGAACCCGAAGGTACCGCTGATGCGAACACGGACATTAGCAGGATCAACGCCAAAGTGATCTTACGCATGACCTTATCTCACCATACATGCATTATCGCTAATACTACTATATCTTGTATACAACAACAAGAACAATTCCGGCAACTTAAGGCAGGTGCTCAGTATCCCGCGCCCTATTCTCAGAATCGCGTTTGTGCCGTCCAATATTGGCATCGGTTTTACACTTCCCTCTTTGCGGGGCGTGGAGGGCAATGGTTGTATCGGGCAAGTATTTCAAAGAAGCCCGACTGCTTGCGCGACGATCTTGGCCGGGCGGGCCGTCAGGCCAAGCATGCAAGAGCACCGATCAGATTGCCGCCTTTGGCCGCGAGATGTCCGACCTCGCGAACCGCGTCACGGTATGCGATTTCCAGTCGCATCAAAAAGGCGGAGCTTTGCCTGATCGACAGTCAGCTTCACGCTCTGGCCGGGTTGAGCACCTGGCAAAGGCAAAGCAACTCCGTCTTCAAGGACAAACTGTCCGTGGACATTTTTGCCTTCGAAAAGGTTCATGGCCGGAGAGCCGATGAAAGTGGCAACAAACGATCTAAAGATTCACCCGCTTCAGTTTGGCGTCCAGGCACCAAAAACGCGCCAATGGTTGAACGTATTGTAAAAACCGCATTACATTTAAGCGAAATAGGAGTTCTGATATGACAACATTGACCGTTACTGCTCGTGGCCAGGTCACCTTCAGGAAGGATGTTCTCAAGCATCTCGGAATTCAACCGGGTGGGAAAATCAGACTTGATTTATTGCCGGATGGACGGGCGGAACTCACGGCGGAACAGCCAACTGGCTCTTGGCAAGAGCTGCGGGGCTTTCTTGCGAGTAAAACAAACGGAGTGCGGCTTTCGATCGATGAGATCAACGAGGCGACCGCCGAGGCGGGCGCTTCAGTTGGCATGAGCGGGACCGAAAGAAAGTGAAAGTCAGCCTGGATACCAACGTGCTGTTGCGCTTGATTGTCGGCGATGACGAAAGCCAGCAGCAAAGTGTAATAGAAATACTGGAAAAGGCCGAACTGGTCGCGATCACTGTCCATGCGCTGTGCGAGTTCGTTCGGGTTCTCGATCGACGCTATGGCGTCCGCCGATCCGATATTTCTGCCGCTATCCGCCGTCTTTTGGGTGTGCGAAATATCGTTGCCAATCGCCCCACGGTCGAGGCGGGCTTGAATATTCTCGAAGCCGGCGGGGACTTCACAGATGGCGTGATCGCTTTTGAGGGACAATGGCTGGGAGCTGAAACATTTCTGTCATTCGATAAAGAGGCGGTGAAGCTTCTCAAGGACCAAGGATCTTCAGCCAAGCTACTGCCGTCCACATGACATATTCCCAGCCGTAGTATTGAGTCATTCGGGCCGGTTTCGTCCGCGTGCGCGACCGATACTATAGCCAGCTCTGTCAGGGATGAAGTTGACCATTAGCGACCCGAATACAACCATGAGGTGGCGGCGCTGAATCCGCGTTAATTGTGAGTGGACGCTGCGGGCATTAAGTTTTGAAAGGCAAACGTTTATGTTGTAGATCGCGGGAAGCTCGCTTAAAAAGAGCCTCCTACCGTCGCAATCTCCGGAGCCAACCCCATGCACATCGGACCGCAGCAGCGGATCTACGTCTGCTTCTTTCTGTTCGCTGTCTCGATGGGCGCCATGCTTTCGCGCCTCCCCGATATTCAAGACGCTCTTAAAGTCGATAAATCCGAGCTCGGTTTGACCCTTATCGGAGCCGCTATTGGCGCATTGATTTCGCTGACGTTTTCGTCCCCTATTGTGGCCAGGCTCGGTGCCCGCACCACCGCTTTTATAACCGTGTTGGGAACATCGGCCTGTCTCGCCTTTGTTCCATGGATGAGCATGGCGCCACTCGTATTTGGTATTCTCGTTTTAGAGGGCTTGCTGGCAGGAGCGTTGGAGATAAATCTCAACGTCGAAATCGACCGCATCGAGGCGCAGCTTGGCAGGGGCGTGATGAACCGCGCTCACGGGTTCTGGAGCCTTGGCTTTTTCGTAACAGCCCTCGCTTCAGCGGCGATCCGTCAAGCTGGAATACCGGTGGAGGTTCACCTCGGACTGACATTTGGCTTTGTGGTGATTGTCGGAACGTACGTTATCGCTGGAATGCGCAACGCTCCCGCCCGAACGACGCAAACTCATGCCGATGCGGGACATATCGCGCTTCCTACGGTTGCACTGCTTCCGCTCTGCGTCATAGGTATCGCGGCATTTCTCGTGGAGGGGGCGGGTATTGACTGGTCAGCAATTTATATGCGCGACACCTTCCAGTCGGAACCTTTCGTCGGGGGTCTGGGCCTTACACTCTTCACTTTCTTCATGGCGATCACACGGATATTTGCGGATCCATTTGTCGATCGCTTCGGCCCGCGGACAATCGCACTGACCTTACTCCTCGTCTCGGCCGCAGGACTTTGCGCAGTCTGGCTTGCGCCACATCAATACATAGCACTCGCGGGATTTGCGCTTATGGGCGGGGGTTGTAGCGTGGTCTACCCTCTTGCCGTTTCTGCGGCGGCACAACGTACGGACCGAGCCTCCCATCTCAACGTGGCCGCCCTGGGCCAGATGTCGTTTGTTGTGTTCTTCCTGGCTCCGCCGCTCCTGGGCTTTGTGGCGGAACACTTTGGCATAAGAACAGCCTACCTTGTATGTCTGCCGGTCATACTGTCCGCTCTGATTTGCGTCCGGTCCCTCTCTCCGCGCCGTCGACTGGCTGCTGCATAGCGCGAAGACGCCAAAGTCTCCGTCCTCATCCGCGATGAAGAGTATTGCTGGGACAGCGCCAATCAGTCATCACGCAGTTTCAACGACGTATGCGGGTTTGGACACAGAAAACGAGAACGATCGGCAGAAAGCCGAGCACCGCGGGGAACCTTGCAAGCGGTTCAGCATCTAATAAGCTTCCTGAAGGAGAAGCCAGATGCCAGCATTAACAAACGCACCGCTACAATCCTTCGCCAATAGTGACGCGGCGCTTGTCCGCCGTGCCTTGGCTGGCGATGCCCAGGCCGTCCGCGAGATCATCCGGTTTCACAATCAGCGGCTCTACCGGCTCGTACGTGCGGTACTACACAGCAACGTGGAGACAGAGGACGCGCTGCAGGACACCTATCTCCAGGCGTTTGCAAAGCTTGAGGACTTTAACGCAGACGCCTCACTGTCCACCTGGCTAGCGCGCATTGCGCTAAACACTGCTTTCATGCGCCTGCGTGCCGCCAAGCGCCTCAAGCGCTCGGGTCCTCCTCCGGGCCAGCCGGAGGCGGAGATCATCGCGCTCCACCCGTCATCTTCTACCATCGACCCGGAGCGGGGCGTGGCGCAGCGAGAGCTTCTTCGCCTCGTAGAGGAGGCCACCGATGCGCTTTCACAGGATCTCCGCATCGTGTTCGTTGCCCGCGTTATCGAGGGACTGGGTGTCGAGGAGACCGCTGCGCTCCTGAACATTCCTGCAGCGACAGTGAAGACCCGGCTTCACCGCGCGCGCAAACTCATTCGCGCGCGACTTGAAGAGCGGATCGGCCCTATCCTGATGGACGCTTTCCCCTTTGCGGGCAGGCGCTGTGAACGCCTGACCGAGGCTGTGATTGTCAAACTCGGACTCCAGGACCAGCGGGAACCTCTCTGATCGGGCGGCATCTAATGCTGCGTTCATTGAAGAGGCGCCGACAATCTCGCCGCGCCAAAAAGGAGATCCCGATGAAAAGCTTTGTTTCCTGTGTCGCTGCCGCCTGCCTGCTTTTCGCAGCTGGCCAGTCCTCGGCCGCCGACAAGCCGACTGACCCGCAGGTCGCCCACATCGCCTATACAGCCGGCGCGATTGATGTGGACGCTGCCAAGCTGGCGCTTTCGAAAACGAAGAACAAGGATGTGGCGTCGTTCGCCAAATCGATGGAAAAGGACCATGAGGCGGTGAATGAAAAGGCTCTCGCCCTCGTCAAGACGCTGAACGTCTCACCAGAAGACAATCCAACAAGCCAGGCCCTCACCAAGGCCGCCAAGGAGAAACAAGCCGAACTCAGCAAGCTCGACGGGCCTGCATTCGACAAGGCTTACATCGACAATGAGGTTGCCTATCATAAGCAGGTCAACGGTGCTCTTCAGACATTGCTTATTCCATCAGCCGAGAACAAGGAACTTAAAGGCCTGCTCGAAACAGGCTTGAAGCTGTTCCAGGGTCATCAGCAGCACGCCGAGCACGTCGCGATGGAACTGAAATGATCTCGGACCCGATTGATCGGCGGAGGTTCCTTCTGACGGGAATAGCCCTCGTCGCGGGCGGGTCGCTCGCGCGAGGGCATAACGGCACGATACATGTCACCATCGAAAATCTCGCCTTCGCTCCAGCCACCGTTGAGGCGCAGATTGGCGAGACCATCGAGTGGACGAACAAAGATCCGTTTGACCATACAGCCACCGTAAAGGGTGGCTGGGAGGCCACTATTCCCGCCGGTCACACGGCGTCACATCTCGTCACAGTCGAGGACACGGTGGAATATTACTGTCGCTTTCACCCTAACATGCGTGGTCACATCAAGGCCGTCCCCTAATAAGGCATCCCCAATGGACAGACCTGGCGGCGACGTTTCATGAAAGGCAGTTTTACGTCAAAGGTCTCAAGGATCTCACGCAGGCTGCAAGCGTTTCGCAGCTATGAATGACACTGAGACCAACCATCTCAAGATGCCTCTGGTCGAGGGGCAGCATGTCGAAGGTGTCGTCAATTTCAGCACTGTGGGTCGGATCCAAATCCCCGTGAACTCTCAAGGTTCGGAAGGCCGATTCTGGCAACCCCGACCGGTCACGCAGCTCATCGATTTTGCTATCTGCAGGGGGAAAGGCCTCGAGAACGGCAATGTACCCCAGAAGCATCAACGGGTGATGATGCCGGATCCAATAGTACTGGCTACCCACAAGCCTGGCCACGTCGGCCGGCGGAATGACAGAGAGTACGCGGTCGGGACGAAACCCGGCGCTCGCCAGATCTTCCAGTCCCCAAACATCGTGATTCATTTCTTCGGAGATGTGATGCCTGTAGTATTGCGCAAGCGGAGCAGCCAACCTGTCGGTCGCCGCCAGATCATCGCACCTTTCTGCTGCGAACTCCATCAATGGAACAGAGGCGCGCATAATCTGGTGCAACAACACGAGAAATGCTGCCGTGACTTCCCGTTCTGGCTTCAGTTGCCAGAGTTCTTTGAACGCTGCATCAAGCGTTGGAAGGCAAAGTTCAATTCGCCCTCGCACCAAACCACTGTTAGCTCTGTTTTGAATATTATCCATAGCAGCTCCGTTCGCCGAGCTTCATATCGACGTGGCAAGGTAGACTTAGTTCCAATCGTTCTCAAGCTGTAAAGTACATAAAACCGTCGATCAGATTATGGTCGTTTTTTTGGTGACGATTAAACTGGACAAAATGAGATGTTGGCTCTTACTATCAATATTGCTCAGCGCATTCGTATTGTCGCGTTTGAACTTTTAGGCAGGGATAGAAGAGTTTAGGTCGGCATCCGAGGAGGGTAACATGCCAGACTTCCAGACGAACTTTAACCAGCTAAAGAAATCAAATGTCATTCCGGATATCGAGGAATCTTTTCTTCCAACTCCGGTACGCGATGCTATCGCAAACCTTAGCGACGATGAAATCAAAGTTCTGACGAATATAAGTCAACGAACCGGATCGCACATTTACCTTAACAAGGACCACTCTGTTATTTGTGGCTTCTGAGGCAGGATTGTGGTGGCGCTCAGCCGCCTCGAACGGTGGCCCTTGTACCGGCGCGATCAACACAGGAGCGACGATCACCAAGGGGTGGTTGACGGCCTATTCGGCAATCTGATCCTGGACCAGATTCCGGTCACGCGGGTCGCGGATATCACCGCGCTCGACGTGTTGGGTATTCCCGTTTTTACGTCGGTGACGCCGATGGCAAAGGACCTGACGACCCATTTGGGTAAAGGAATGGACAAGCAAACGGCTCACATCGGCGCCGTCATGGAAGCGTTGGAGAGGGTTTCTGCAGAGGTATTGGACCGCGAACCACAGAAATTTACTTACTCTGATTTGATTTCCGCCGGCACCGAGGTCGCCGATCCCTGGTGTTTTGATCTTCCTGAGACGACCTGTTATCGGCCGGACTGCCCTTTTGATTGGGTAGAAGGCTGGGATCTGATCGCCAATCGCCCGATCTGGATCCTCGCCGATCTGGCGCGGTCGCCAGCGGTGGAACACGTTCTCGATCAGGTTGATACCAACGGCCTTGCGGCAGGGTTCACCTACGGCCAGGCCCTTCGAAGCGGACTTCTGGAGACTATCGAGCGCGATGCTGTCAGCCAGTATCTGTTTTATCGCCGCTTTGAACTTGAACCAGTCAACCGCTCCCTTGCGCGCAGGATTGACCTCACTTCGCTGCCGCCCGGTCCCAGGCTGCTCGTGGATAGGGCTGCAGCTGCGGGTCTTGAAGTTACGCTGGAAGATTTGACGACCGACCTCCAGATCCCGGTCATCTCTTGCAGGCTGCTTGACCATGCATTCCCGTCGGCGTCCGGCCCAATGCAATTCGTTACGGAGGGATGGGGTGTTGACTTGAAGGCAGCGGCTGCAGCAACGCATGCGATCCTTGAGGCCTTCCAGTCCCGGCTAGGCTTCATTCAGGGGTCACGCGATTCCTACAATCAGGTTCCGCTGCTGTCCGGTGGGCAACGAGATAACTCCGATGAACTGTTAACGCTCTGTGACTTTTCAGAGGTTCCCGAGATGGCGCTGTCGGACCGGGAGGCAGAGATTGAATTCATCATAGAGCGGCTTCAGGCCGTCGGCGTTCAACAGGCCATTGTCATAGATCTGACCCGCAAGTCGTTCGGCGTACCCGTCGTGAGAGTAAGAGTGCCTGGCCTGTCAGTCTTCGCAATAGATTCCCGGCGAGTGGGATGGCGAAGCGCAAGGCATCTGGTGTGACCATGGACGCGAGCAAGATGCCACCTGTTGTTTTCCTCGGTCCGAGCGCACCTGCCTCGGACATTCTGGCAATTTTGCCAGACGCAATCATACGTCCTCCGGCACAACGTGGTGATCTCTATGCCTACCGCATCCTGAAGCATACGCACTTTCTGATCCTCGACGGAGCATTCGGTGGCGTCCTTGCCATTTCGCCACGAGAGGTTGTCGACGTCGTCTCGGACGGAGCCGTTCTGATTGGTGCTTCCAGCATGGGCGCCTTGAGGGCGGCTGACTGCTCGCCGGCAGGCATGCGCGGCGTTGGCCTCATATATCGACTTTTCCGGACACGTCTGATTTCCAGCGAAGATGAAGTCGCCGTCCAATACCATGGCGAACGGCCATTCCCCCCGCTTACAGAGCCGTTGGTCAATGTGCGTATTGCGGCACGCAGGGCAAATCGACTGGGCTTAATTGCGACGACCGACGCAGAAAAAATCACCGCGGCAGCTCAACTGCTGCATTTTACGCAACGCAGCTGGTCGCGTGTGGTCAAGGAAGCAGGTAGCCATGTGTCTCCAGAAGCTTTCAGCTTCCTTCGCAACGTGGACGTAAAGCGAACTGATGCGGTCCTTGCCGCCAATTACGTCGCGGCGATGGGCAAATCAGTCTCCTCTCGCACGCCATCGCGCGCAACCTATCTGTTTGGCCTCCTGGGCGACGGAAGGGAGCGGCGCGGTGACAGTCTGTCATATGGCGCAAGACGAGAGCAGATAGAAGCGACGTTCGTCGAGTGGTTATGGCTGTCCGGTAGAGCAAGAAAATTCCTGCGCGAGGAGACCGACGGGTCACTTGAGAGATTGTCGACAACACCCTCCACGACCTGGAACGCTGTTGACGCAGCAGGCGAGTTGGAGGCAGAGTTGATGAGGTTCGACATATTCGAAAGGGCTGTTTCGAAAGCCAAGCGCTGCCAGCTCCGCCCCGATCCAAGCGACTTTAATGAGGCTGAGGCACAGTTGGCAGGTGCCCATGGCTTTGGCTCGTGGAGGGAACTGCTCGCTAGCGAAGTCCGCAGTGAAAGCCTCTCCATACGATTAGATGATCTTCGCAATCAGGTTGCGGCCGTCAGATGCTTGCGAAGGACATTTCTGTTTCCATCGGGCGGGGTAAATCGATCGCAGGAGGGCTTAAGATGGCATTCCGCTTAGAGGAAGCAAGCCAGTCATCGAACGACAATGTCTGCATGCTGTTTACCGACATCGAAGGCTCGACCAAGCTGGTCGATAGTTACCCTGATGTCTACGACCAGATGCTGCTCCGACACAACCAGTTGCTTCGAAACGCAATACACTCTCACGGTGGCGAGGAAATCAACGTTGTTGGCGACTCGGTCTTCGCTCTCTTTCCAGCCTCTACACCGGCTGTTCAGGCCGCAATTGACGCTCAATTTGCGTTGGTGAAGGAGGATTGGATTGAAGGGTGCAAGCCGTTGGTTCGGATGGGTCTGCACGCGGGATCCGTGAGGAGGCACGATACGACAGTCACCGGAATCGAGGTCCACCGCGCGGCACGAATTGCATCCGTGGCCCATGGCGGTCAGATCGTCATTTCCAACTCGGTTCGCGATGAAATCTCCCCGCGACTTAGCCAGGATGAAGTTGCGATACGCGATCTCGGATTTCACCGACTGAAGGACCTTCGATACCCCGAGGCCCTCTTTGATCTTGTGGTACCCGGTTTGCGAAATGACTTTGCACCAATCTCCTCGATCGGAGTTAACAGAACAAATCTTCCACTTGAAGTCATCCGCCTCTACGGTCGAGAGCTCCAATTGAACGAGCTCCGGCGCACCATCGAGAAAAAAGGAAACCGACTTATCACGTTGACGGGACCGGGTGGCGTCGGAAAGACAAGCTTGGCGATCCACGCTGCCAGATCCACTCTCGCCGCTTTTTCACGGGGGGTGTTTTTCGTCCAGCTCAACGCAACCCATATTCCAGACCTTATCGGGTCTGAGATCTGCAAGGCAGTCGGGATCCATGAGGTCCCCGGGATTTCGGCAATAGATGCGGTATGCAATGCGCTTGGCGACGCGGAAGTGCTCCTCATCCTCGATACTTTCGAGCATCTCATCGAGGGCGCGTCGGTCATCAATACCCTCCTCACAAGGTGCCCAGCCGTCACTGTGATGGTTACCAGTCGCGAGCCTCTCAAGCTTCGCTTTGAGACGGAGTATTTCGTCGCCCCACTTCCCACCCCCGGCAATGAGACAGAGATCGACGAACTTCGAGAAAACCCGTCCGTACAGCTCTTTGGAGACTTCATCCGGCGTCAACGTCCTGAGTTTGAATTCGATGACGTCACGACGGAGTTGATCTCACGGATATGCCGGAGGCTGGACGGGCTGCCCCTGGCGCTCGAGCTAGCCGCCTCGCACGTAGGGCTCCTCAGCCTTCCGGAGCTGGAGAAACGCCTCAAGACGAGAGCACAGGACCTGCAGCACAAGGCCCGGGATGTGGATCCCAGGCACCGCAGTATTCGCCTGGTTGTCGGGTGGAGTGATCACCTTCTGACGGAAAGTCAGCGTCGCGTCTTTTACGTCTCGGCTATCTTTAACGACGGTTTCGATCTTGAAGCTATCGCGTCCCTTTTTGACCGAGAACACGACGTTGTGGATGAGCTCGAAGCGCTCCTGGATAAGAGCTTGTTGTTCAAGACAACGGCGCTTGGCCATGCCCGCCTCAACATGATGGATACGGTGCGCGACTTTGCTCTCGAAAAGCTGAAAAAGTCGGGCGAGTACGAGGAAATGTGCAGCCGACACGCCGCTCACTTTACCGCTTTGGCGCGGTCCGCGGCACCAAATGTGACACGGTTCAATCAACGCGACGTCGTTGAGCACATGATGCAGGAGGTCGGCAACGTTCGCGTCGCGATGGACTGGCAAATGAAGCAGCCGAGCGCCGAAGGCTCTGCAGAGTTAATTGACGCACTCACATGGCTTTGGATCTCGCGAGGGCAATTTGCAGAAGCTCTCACCTGGTCGGAGAAGGCGCTGGCGCATGCGCGCCCGCTTGAAAAGCACGCGTTGGCAAGGATCCTAAACTCGGCCGCGTTGATCCGGTATATGGGCGGCGATCCGATAACCTCGCTCCAGTACGGCGCGGAGAGCCACCAACTTTACTCCGAAATGGAGGATAGAGAAGGAACAGCACGCGCAGGGATAATTGCCGGGATCGCCATGGCCACGGTGGAGGATCCCGAGGCTGGAGGAATGCTTATAGGAGAATCCCTTGAGCTATCCAGATCGATTGGCGACGATTATGGGACGGCGCTTTCTCTCATTGCAATTGGCGAGGGAACTCGCATAGGAGGCGACGAGGCTGGTGCTGAGGTTCACTATCACGAGGCCCTCGCGCTCCTCGAAAGCCTTGGCGACACTTACTGGCCCGGTCATCTGCTGCAGAACCTGGCGCACTTCAGATTGCATAGGGGGGAATGGAAGGAAGCTGCGAAACTCGCAGGCGACGCCTTGGCAGTCGGTGAGCGATATGACTATCCAATGGTAATAAACTTGGCGACAGCTGCGGTAAGCGGCGTGCTTGCAGCCAGGGAGGATTGGCTCGGTGCGACCGCGCTGGTTGGTGCCGTCAAGGCGCGCCTGGCTCGCCTTGGTGTCCAGTTTGAGCCCACCGACGACGCGGATTTTGAGAAGATCCAAACCGCAATTCGGGCGGCTCTCGGCGATGAACAATTCGCATTGGAGATTGAAAAGGCGGCTTCCTGCCCATGGGAGGAAGTCCTTTCAACATGTCGCGCTGTCGTCCAAACTGCAACGGCTTAGCAGATCCACGCGCGATGCGCTGAGGTGACAAATCGTGTGGCGACGCATTTGTCCACTTCATTATCCTCTTAAGGTTCTAGCCGTAACGATGGCGTTATCGACGTCCCGTTCGATCCAACAGATTCAAAGTTCCGGCAAGGCGACACATCTGGTGGCGAAGAGAAAACTGGTTTCGCGGTAAATGTCTGCGATTAGGAAGCAACTGCCACCAGACTCTGAGTTACCCAAACGCACAGGATCGTCGCAATCCCATGGCACTCGTCGTCCGGCAATATCGATTTCAGCTTGACATTTTGCGCAAATTACGTATTTTGCGTATTCAATTAAAGGAGACAAGCACATGGCACATGCACTTCAAGTTCCCGCCAGCGCTTTTTCCCGCCAATTTGGAAAAATTCGCGACCAGGTTTACGAAGCTGGTGTGATCGAGGTCACTTCGCACGACCGCGTGGTAGGGGCCTACATTAGCCCAAAGGAACTCGAACACTTCAATAGACTGAAAAGTCGAGAAGTCCAAGTTCTTCATGCGGGCGAGATTGGAGATGACCTTTTGGCTGAGATCGAAAACGCACAGTATGGCGTGATCTCTAGGTGAAGCTCCCCGACCCTGTTCCCGGTCTTGTGATCCGTTTTGGCTACACTTGGTATCAAGATCACTTCAGGAAAGATCGACCTTGCGCAATTGTGCTCGCTTCAAACGAGTCAGGTATGGTCACAGTGGTTCCTATCACCCATTCGTTTCCTGAAATCGGGGACGAAGACGCGTCTATTCTAATTCCAGAGGACATCTGTATGGCCATGGGATTGGACGAAGAAGCCAACTACGTCCGAGTATCTGAGGTCAATCGATTCGAATGGCCCTCGGACCGGCTGGCGCCCCTTCCTCACGACAACGCCCGTTGCGACTACGGGATGGTTCCAAAGGACTTCTTTCTTGAGATACGCAAGAAGCTCGCGGATGTAGTCCGGGCAAATAAAATGAAGTCCGTTAAAGTAGATTAACCCGCATTATGCGGAATTAGGCAGCAACTACGAGCTGGTGGCAGTTGCTTTCCAAATCCGCAAGTGCCTACACCAATTCGCTGTCTTTCGACATCACGAAAGGGAGAAGGTAATCGTCTTGGTGTGGGTCAACGAAGATGACACTAAGCGGGCTTTATAATGAAGGAGGAACAGTAGCTTACCCCAGTGACAACACTCACGGTGACCGCTGGAGACTGGGTCACCTTTTTAGCTGTTCTCAGGAATCCAGCCTGGCGGCACGATCAGGCTTGTGTTGTTGCCCTGCGGACGGGTGCAACTGACGGCGGAGCAGCCCACTGATTGCTGGCGGGATTTGCAGGTCTTGCTTGCGCACAAACCAAACGGATTCCCGCTGTCAATCGACGAGATCAAAGGGGCTACGGGCCAGGGCCGGCGTTCACGTGACATTGAGTGGAAGCGAGCGAAAGTACAGATAGGGCTCGTTACCAACGTGCCGTTGAACTACAACTCACTTTACCCCGCTGCGAGAAAATCACGGCAACCACCTCATTCACGCCAGCGGAGCAATCTGGCCTCAACGCTTCCTGCGAGCCTATTTAGCAAGAACCCGACCAGGCCGAGAATGATCACGCCGACCATGACAAGCGCCATGTCGAAGCGCTCGCGGCCGGCAATGACGAGGCCGCCAATGCCTGGACCAACGGCGAGAAAATATTCCGCACCAACCGTCGCAAGCCAGGAGTAGATAAGACCGAGGTGAACGCCAGTCGCAATCGACGGCAGGGCGGATGGGAGGTAGATCTTTATGATCCGCTGCCATGGCCGGAAGCGCAATGCGCGACCGACTTCGATCAAGTCTTTTGGGGCGTCCTTGATACCGTCATAGGTATTGAGCGTGATCGGAATGAACGCGGCCAGCGCCACGAACACAACCTTGGCCTGCTCACCAAAGCCGAACCACACGGAGATCAACGGGATCCAGGCAAGAAGCGAGATCTGTTTCAAGCCGTTGAATGTCGGCATAGCGAGCCGATCCATAACTCCGCTCACGGACAGCAGCGTGCCGGCTGCAATACCGAGAACGGAACCAATGAGAAAGCCTGCCACATTTCGCAACAGGCTGGCCGCCAACTGTCGGACAAGCGCGTTGTCGATGATCTCCCGCTTCGCCGTCAGAACGACCTCCTCGATCGGCGGCAGAAATCGGATATCGACGAGTCCGAGCCGACTGGAGACCTCCCAAGCGATGAGCAGCAAGACCGGCAAGGTCATGCCGCGACGAAGGCGAACAAGCTGCGAGGATGGTGATGACAAGGTCTACTCCTCTTCCTTCTTCTTCCAGCGCTGGATCAGCACCTCGGCGGCGTTCAGACCCTTGTCCATGCCAAAGCCAATGACGCCGATCACGATCATCGCGATGATGACAGTATCTAGCCAGAACATCTGTCGGCCCCAGACGAGCAAGTACCCAAGGCCTTCGGAGGAAGCGAGAAGTTCTACACCAACAAGCGACGTCCACGCGTGAGTGAGACCGTAGCGTACCCCAGTGAAGATCGAGGGCACCGCACTTGGCAGAATGACGAGCCGCAGGGTCTGCCATCTGCTGAAGCGGAGCGCCCTGCTGACTTCGAGGTATTTCACCGGGACGTTACGTATGCCGGAAAAGGTGTTGAGTGTTACGGGAACCAGAGCGCCCTTGGCGATAATAATGATCTTCAGCGTTTCCTCGATCCCGACGAGGAGCATGAGCAACGGGATCCAGCCGAGGGTCGGTATCTGTGCAAAGGCGAGGAAGAGCGGTTTGACATAATCCTCGACCCTATTTGACAGGCCCATAGCGACACCAACCATCATGCCGAGCGTGGCACCGATGGCAAAGCCGAAGACAACGCGGCGCAGGCTGACGCCCGCATGATAGAACAACTCGCCCGTCGACATCATGTCTCGCCCGGTGTCGAGAACATAAGCTGGCGACGGAAGGATTTGCTGCGGAAGCCATCCCTGCGTTGAAGCGACCCACCAAAGCGCCATGAGAAAAATGGGAAGAAGCAGCGCATCCCCCTTTGCCACCCACTCAAGGACACTGCTTCGCATTGCTGTAAGGCGTGACCGCGCGCCGAGTTCGACACTGATTGCCATGGCTGCTCTTCCCTTGAGACCGTCAGGAGGCGACAGGCTTGCCGTCTGCACCGTATCCCTGCCAGAAGTTCTTCAGGCCGAGGCGCTCGATTGCACTGTTGAGGTATGTTGGATCAAACCATCCCTCCAGGTCTACATCGCGCCGGATCAGCCCGAATTCCTTACTCTTGATGGCTTGTTCCTTGTACTGCGAGACGAGCAGGTCATCGATCAGCGGTGAGTTGCGATAAGCTAGCGCGTCGCCCTTGAAATATTCCTCGAGGATCGGAATGGCCGTGCCGGACTTGTGCCAAAGCTCGAACAGGTCAGCCCTATTGGGCTCATCCGATGACCACTTGGCGGCTTTGACGAAGGCATCCACCACCCGCTGTGTAATCTCAGGATGTGCATCGATGAAGGCCTGGCGGCCGATGATGCCGGCGTTACGACCAAAGCGC
Source organism: Rhizobium cauense (assembly GCF_019511525.1). Taxonomy (GTDB): domain Bacteria; phylum Pseudomonadota; class Alphaproteobacteria; order Rhizobiales; family Rhizobiaceae; genus Rhizobium; species Rhizobium cauense. The sequence continues at coordinate 126,076 of NZ_JAEUAT010000006.1, forward strand.
GGATCATCCCCCTTCGTCGTGTAGATAACGTCTGCCGCCCCCTTGGCTGCCAGATTGATCAGCTGTGTGTCGCCGAAAGCGGCGTCGATGTCCTTGCTGGTCAGTGCAGCAACGGTACCAGCGCTATCAAGGTTGACAACTTGAACGTCTCTCTCCTTCAGACCATGTGCCTCGAGAACCTTGATTGCCGCTAGATGACCGTTCGTCCCGCGTTGAAGCGCGATCTTTCGTCCCTTCAGATCCTCGATCGACTTGATCCCCGAATCCTTGGCGACAGCGAGATAAAGCGGCTTACGAGCACCGCTCGCCAACAGGTACTTGGTCTTCAGACCCGTCGCCCGGCCGATCAATGACGGCAAGTCGCCCTGGTAGGCGAAGTCGAGCTGGTCGTTTGCGAAACCCTCATTCACGGCTGGGCCTGCACCCTTGAAGAAGGTCCATTCGATCTTGATGTTGGGATCGCTGGCGAACTCCTTCTCGAGAAATTCGCCTGCCCGTGCGGTCGCAGCAGACGTCCCTTCCGAATAGGGACGGTTGTCAACGCCAATCGCCGCGTAGCCGACATGGATGACCAAGGGCTCTTCAGCCTTCGCAGGAAAGGATCCGGCTGCGACGAGAAGCGCCAGGCCGGCGGCCAGGCGGGTGATGATACCAGGTATCATGGGAATTCTCCGTTTATGAAAACTAATGCGCAATCGCGACTGCAGGCTGCGGGCGATCCCACTCAGGCGACTGGAGCGATGCAACGGACGACGGCTGTGTCTGCTCGCCCGTCCCGTGAAGGCTCTTAAGGACACGGTCGCGGATGTTGACGATCTCGCTCGAGGTACGCCGGCGAGGACGCGAAAGTTTGACGGGCACTATCTCCCGGATCCGACCCGGGCGCGGCGACATCACCACAACGCGGTCACCGAGGTAGACGGCCTCCTCGACATCGTGGGTGACGAGCACCATCGTCACATGCTCCTTGGCCCAGATTTCCTGCAATTCGTCCTGCAGTCGGCCTTTGTGATCGCATCGAGTGCGCCAAAAGGTTCATCGAGCAGGAGAACATTGGGACGGCTGACGAGACCACGGGCAATGCCAGCGCGCTGTGCCATGCCGCCTGAAAGCTGATGCGGATAGACACCACCAAATCCACCAAGGCCAACAAGCTCAAGATGCTCGCGAACGAGCTCCGTCTTGCGTGCCTTTGGCAACCTGCTGTTCAAAAGGCCGAGAGCAACGTTCTGCTCCACGGTTAGCCACGGAAACAGGCGCGGCTCCTGAAAGACGATGCCGCGCTCGAGACTGGGCTGTGCGACCGTGTCTCCTGCATGGCGGATCGTACCTGAGCTCGCAACATCGAGCCCGGCAAGCAGCCGCAGCAGGGTCGACTTGCCGCAGCCGCTGGCGCCGACAATGGTAACGAACTCACCCTTGGCGACATCAAGGCTGACGTCGTCCAGCGCTGTCAGCGTATCGGCTTCAATCTTGAAGTTACGAGTGACGTGGTCGACCTGAAGATGCGATAAAGTCATTTCCAACTCCTATTCTGCAGCAAGCTGCCGGGTGGCAGGATGCTGCGGGATCCCAAGGCCGAGGTTTTCGCGGAGCGTGCGTCCCTCGTATTCGCTGCGGAAAAGCTTCCGTCGGCGCAACTCGGGAATGACGAGATCGACGAAGTCGCGAAGGCCTAGCGGAAGATGCGGCGGCATCACATTGAAGCCGTCGGCGGCCCCGCCAGTAAACCAATGCTGCATTTCGTCCACGACCTGGGCTGGGGTTCCAACGATCTGGCGGTGTCCACGCGCTCCGGCAATACGAAGGTAGAGCTGACGAATGGTCAGGTTCTCGCGCCTGGCCAGATCGACAAGCAACCGTTGGCGGCTCTTGCTCGCATTGGTCTCAGGCACGTCGGGGATCGGCCCATCGAGCGGGTATTGCGAAAGATCGGCACCCCCCGCCATGCCGTTCAACAGCGAGAGCCCGACCACAGGGTGGATGAGTTCCTGGATTTGCTCGAATTTTTCTTCTGCTTCCGCAAGCGTCCTGCCAACCACCGGGAATATCCCGGGCATGATCTTCAGCGCGTCGCCGTTGCGGCCATATTTTGCAAGCCTGCCCTTCAAGTCGGCGTAGAAGGTGCGCGCATCGTCGAATGTCTGGTGGGCCGTGAACACCACTTCAGCTGTGCGGGCGGCAAGTTCCTTACCAGGTTCCGACGAACCTGCCTGGACGAGCACCGGGTGTCCCTGCGGGGCGCGAGCAACATTCAGTGGTCCGCGAACCTTAAAGAATTTTCCTGCGTGATTGAGGATGTGCTGCTTGTCAGGGTCATAGAAGATGCCGCTTTCCTTATCTCGAGGAAACGCATCCTCTTCCCAAGTATCCCAAAGCCCCAGTACGACATTGGCGAACTCTTCGGCCCGCTCGTAGCGCTCGGAATGTGCGAAATGTTCGTCTCGCCCGAAGTTATGGGCTTCGTGTTCGCTCGACGAGGTCACAAGGTTCCACCCTGCCCGGCCGCCGCTGATATGATCGAGGGAGGCGAACTTCCGGGCGATATGATAGGGTTCGTTGTAGGAGGTCGACGCAGTCGCAACGAATCCGATGTGTTTCGTCACCGCAGCAAGGGCAGAGAGCAGCGTGATGGGCTCAAACTGTGCGACGTATCGCGTTGCCGTCCGACTAAGAGCCTCAGTATCCGTGCCTCGCGTGCCGACGCCATCCGCGAGGAAGATCAAATCAAACTTTGCCGCCTCGGCAAGCCGCGCCAATTCGACATAGTGCTCGAAGTTGGAGCCAGCATCTGCCTGGGCTTCGGGATGGCGCCATGCAGCGACGTGATGGCCCGTCGGGTAAAGAAAGGCGCCGAGCTTCAGCTGTCTGGCAATGGTGCCCATATCGATCAGTCTCCCAGTGAAGGAGCGATTAGGCTAATCGAAACAGTTATTATCTATAGAAATTATATTCTATTTCGACCTGTTTCTGGAAACTATTGTGGTTGGAAAGCCGACGCTCCAGCGGGCAATGTTCTGACAGCCGGTCTTGCCCGCGCGGAGAAGAAGGAGACAGAGAGGACGCAATCGGCCGCCGCGGAAACGTGGGCACCGTCCAGTCGCTTGAAGGACGCCATGTGCTTAACAAGGTCGCTCGGCCGCTCGGCTTCGCGCTGAAATAGATCAAACCCCGCGCAGCATTCCACATCCTAAGAATCCATTGATACGCAGGCAGTTAGCATGAGCACCCCTTCCGAATTCCTCTGGTACATTCCCAATGATATCAAGGCAGGCCATCGTGGCGACACAGGTGACGAAAATCACAACAGCCTCGAGAGCCTGACGGAACAGGCAAGAGCGTTGGAGGATCATGGCTGGAAAGGCGCATTGATTGGCACCGGCTGGGGACGACCCGATACCTTCACGATCGCCGCGGCGCTTGCTGCACGCACGAAAACCTTCGAGCCTCTTGTTGCGATAAGGCCGGGCTACTGGCGCCCTGCCAACTTTGCCTCGGCCGCAGCGACCTTGGATGATCTCACGGGCGGGCGTGTCCGCATCAACATCGTTTCCGGTCAGGATAACCTTGCCGCCTATGGCGACAGCGAAGGTGACCAGGCTCACCGTTATGCCCGCACCAAGGAATTCATGCGTCTGGTCCGGCGGCTTTGGACCGAAGAGGACGTCACCTTTTCCGGCGCCCATTTCAAGGTCGCGGCTTCCACGGTGCAGCCGAGGATCAATGGAAAGGGAGAGCGAGGCCATCCGAAGGTTTATTTTGGAGGCGCCTCCGAGGCTGCTGCGCAAGTCGCCGCCACGGAAGCTGACGTACAGCTCTTCTGGGGCGAGCCCCTCGACGGTGTAGAAGAGCGTATTGAGCATCTGAAGGCCCTGAGCTCGAAGCTCGATCGAGACCTCCCTCCACTGGAGTTCGGTTTACGGATCACCACCCTGGTACGGGAGACGACTGAACAGGCATGGGCCGACGCCGAAGCAAAAGTTGAAGCCATGGCCAAGGGTCAAGCCGGCAAATGGCAGGATCACCATCGTACCGTCGCTGTCGGACAGCAACGCCTGTTCAACCTGAATGAACGCGGCGACGTTCTGGATGACAACCTCTATACAGCACCCGGCAGGTATGGCGGCGGCGGCGCCGGAACCACCTGGCTTGTTGGGTCGGCAGAAGACGTGGCCCGATCGCTGAAGAAGTACGAGGCGCTTGGGATCACGCATTTCGTGCTCTCCGATACGCCCTACCTGGCCGAAATCAGACGGCAGGGCGATACGTTGCTCCCGCTTCTGCAGCGCTAGAGTTCTCTCGAAAAAGGCTTCAGTTCAGGACAAGAAAACTTTCGCCCGGCGCACGGTCACGTAGCCGCTGTCGCCTGCGCGGGCCTCGCGTTCCGGTTCGACATCCAGCTCCAGCGCCTCGCCCGTCTGCGCAGTGGCCATAAGCCGTCGGCCACCCGGACGATCAAGCACGCGACTGACCGTTGCCGCAATCCCAGGTCCGCTCGCGGACCAATCAAGATCGCCGGGGCGGGCATGGATCTCGGCCTTTCCGTCGGCCAGGCCGGGGGCGGCGATCGTGGCGCCACCGGTATGTGCTTCGCCGTTCACGACAGTCGCCGACAACACGTTGGTGTCACCGAGAAACTTCATGACAAAGGCCGACTTTGGATTGCGGCAGACGTCCTCAGGCGTCCCCTGTTGGACGATCTGGCCGTCCTTCAAGATCACCACACGGTCGGCGAGATCGAGCGCCTCCTCCTGATCATGGGTTACGAAAAGCGTTGTAATCCCGAGCTCCGAATGGATCTCCCGCAACCAACGCCTCAGCTCGCGGCGGACATTGGCATCGAGTGCACCGAAGGGCTCGTCGAGAAGCAATACTTTTGGATCGACTGCAAGCGCCCGTGCAAGGGCCACTCGCTGCCGCTGACCGCCTGATATCTGTGCTGGAAACCGCTGACCGAGCCCTTCAAGTCGAACGAGCCTGAGGAGTTCTTCGACACGTGCATCGATTGCCGCCTTGTCGCGTTTGACCCGCGACACCTTCATGCCAAAGGCAATGTTTTCGGCGACGGTCATATGCGGAAACAATGCATAGTGCTGAAACACGAAGCCAACGCCACGATCACGTACGGGGATGTCCGTGGCGTCCTGGTCACCAAAAAAGATGTGTCCATCGTCGGCATACTCGAGGCCGGCCACCATCCGTAAAATCGTCGTCTTTCCAGAACCGGAAGGGCCAAGTAGTGCAACGAGCTCACCGCTTTCAATATCAAGCGACACATCCCTGACGGCGCGAAAGGTCTCAAAGGTTTTGACTACGTGGTCGAGGTGGATTCTCATGCGGTTTTTCCTGCGGGATCGACGGGTGACGGCGCGCGGACCCGGCCCGCGCCCCGACGTTCTAGTGCCGCTTTGGCGATGATGGTAAAGACGGCAATGAGCGCCAGAATAGAAGCGGACGCGAAGGCCCCGGCCGCCTGATAATCATGATAGAGCAGCTCGATGTGCAGCGGCAGTGTGTTGGTCTCGCCGCGAATATTGCCCGAGACGACGGAAACCGCGCCAAACTCGCCCATCACACGCGCATTGCACAGAACGACGCCGTAAAGCAGCGCCCACTTGACGTTGGGCAAGGTCACCGAAAAGAAAGTACGCCAACCGGAAGCCCCGAGCGACGTTGCCGCTTCTTCAAGATCCCGGCCCTGAGACTGCATCAACGGTATGAGTTCGCGGGCGACAAAGGGCGCGGTCACGAACATTGATGCAAGGATAATGCCGGGTACGGCAAACAGGATCTTGATGTTCCATGCATCGAGTGTGGGACCAAAAATCCCTTGAAGTCCGTAGACAAAGAGATAGGCGACACCAGCGACGATTGGAGAGACTGAGAACGGTATCTCGATCACAACGAGCAGGAGGCGCTTGCCCCGAAAATCGAACTTGGTCAGCGTCCATGCAGCCGCTATGCCGAAGGCAGTGTTGACGGGAACGGCGACCAGCGCCGTAAAAACCGTCAAACCGATCGCGCGGCGTGTATCGGGATGCATGAGTGTGTCGCGATAGACGTTCCAGCCTCGCGAAAAGGCCTCTACGCCGATGATCAGCAAAGGCGCCAGGATCAGCAGGGCTCCGAGGAGGAGCACGACGCCGATCAGGGTCCGGCGGAAAAGCGGACCATCGCCGACGCGCGGCGGCTTGCGTCGTTTCAATGCGGTGACCATGTTCAACCTCTCACGGTGTAACGCAGCGCCCGTGACTGCAGCCAGTTGGTAAAGAAGAGCATGACGAAGGCGGTCAAAAGCAATACGGAGGCGATAGCTGCAGCCGATGCATAGTCGTATTCCTCCAGGCGGATGAATATCAGCAGCGCAGTGATCTCCGTCGAAAGCGGCTGGTTGCCTGCGATGAAAATGATTGCTCCGAATTCGCCAAGGCACCGCGCAAAGGACAATGACAGCCCGGCAAGCAGAGCCGGCGCCAACAGTGGCAGGATGATCTTCTGGAAGACATGCCAGTCCGATCCCCCGAGAGACTGCGCTGCCTCCTCCAAAGCTGGATCAAGGTCTTCAAGAACAGGTTGTACAGTGCGCACGATGAACGGTAGCGACGTGAAGCACATGGCGATCATGATACCAAGCGGCGTGTAGGCAACCTTGATGCCCAAATGGGAAAAGATCGAGCCGAACCAGCCATTGCTCGCAAAGAGTGCCGTCAACGAAATGCCAGCAACAGCGGTCGGCAAAGCAAAGGGCAAATCGACCATAGCATCGACGAGACGTCTGCCAGGGAACCGATAGCGCACCAGAACCCAAGCGACTGCCAAACCGAAGAAGAGGTTGAAAATCGTCGCAACAAGAGCCGAAAGAACCGTTACGCGATAGCTTGCAAGCGCCCGCGGGGAAGAAATGATCTGCCAGTAATCGAACGGGCCTAGGCTCGCTGCTTTGAGAACAAGCGCGGCGAGCGGCAAGACCACGATAACGCCAACATAAAGCAGCGTCACGCCAAGCGACAGGCGTAATCCGGGCAGGACTTTGCGTCTCAAAGGTTCGTTCCTCTATCACGGAAAAACCCGGCGGATCGTTGCCCGCCGGGTAATATGAAGGCGATCGGTTGGCTTTGTCGCTTATCGATTGCCGTAGAGCTTGTCGAGCGTGCCGCCGGATGCAAAGTGTTCCTTCTGGATCTTTGTCCAGCCACCGAAAGTCTCGTCGACACTGACAAGGCGGATCGGTGGAAACTCGCTCTTGAACTCGCCAGCGACTTTCTCATTGTTCACGCGATTACCAAACTGGGCAGCAATACGCTGACCCTCCTCAGAGTAGAGGAAGTCCAGGTAGGACTTTGCGAGTTCTTCGCTGCCATGCTTCTTGGCAACTTTGTCGACGACCGCGACGGGGAATTCCGCCAGGAGGCTAACCGACGGAATGACACTTTCGACCTTGTCTGCACCATACTGCTTGACGATGCCGCGGGTTTCGGCTTCGAAGGTGATCAGAACATCGCCGGTTTCCCGCTCGACAAAAGTGGTCGTCGAGGCCCGGCCTCCGGTGTCAAAAACCGGCACGTTGTCGAAGATCTTCTTGATGTAGCCCTCAATCTTTTCCTGGTCACCCTTGTAAGCCTCTTTTGCCCAGGCATAGGCGGCCAGATAGGTGTAACGAGCATTTCCCGACGTCTTCGGGTTCGGGAAAACGGCATGAACGTCATCGCGAGCGAGATCGCCCCAGTCCTTGACGTTTTTCGGGTTTCCGGCCCGCACGAGGAAGGACGGGAAAGAATAAAAAGGAGAGGCGTTGTTCGGGAATTTCTTGGTCCAGTCTTCGGCGACAAAGCCGTTCTTGGCCAGGAAATCGATGTCGGTGGATTGGTTAAAGGTTACAACGTCAGCTTCAAGCCCCTCCACAATCGAGCGCGCCTGCTTCGACGTGCCGGCGTGCGACTGGTCTATCGTCACGCCTGGGTGTTGCTTGATGAAAGCCTCGTTTTCGGCAGCAAAAAGCTCACGCGAAACGTCGTACGAGGCGTTCAACAGTTTCGTAGCCTGCTGTGCCAGGGCTGGGGTCACGAAAAGCGCCGCGAGCGCGGTCCCAAGGATGAAGAGGCGGTTCATGCAAGTCTCCGGTTACCGATGATGCATGGAACCTACCGGCACATCGAAGCCGTCGCGAGGAACCGCTCGCCCTTGCACGGCCTCCTGGTAGAATTTTTGACTTCTTTTCGCCATAGTTCGTAAAGTTTCGCCCTGTCGCCAGAGGTCACCGGCAGTACTGAGCATCACTTTGAGGGAAAGAATTTGTTTTCTGGGCGCGCAAGCCCGAGATGGTCGCGCAGAGTCGTGCCCTCGTACTCTTTCCTGAAAAGACCGCGACGCTGGAGTTCGGGCACAAGGCGACCAACCACGTCATCAAGACCACTCGGCAAATATGGGAAGACGATGTTGAAGCCATCAGAGCCGTCCTGGCTGACCCACGCTTCCATCTCGTCGGCGATCGTTCCCACTGTCCCGACAAACGACAGACCAGCATAGCCGCCATAACGCTGCGCTAGCTGCCGAACACTTAGGCCCTCCTCTTCCGCAAGCTTGAGGACCTGAGCACGCCCCGTCTTGCTCGCATTTGTTTCGGGTATCGGAGGAAGCGGAGCGTCGGGATCAAAACCGGATGCATCATGGCCAAGCGCGATGGAAAGAGATGCAATGGCGCTATCGTAGTGCACGAGGCTATCAAGCATCAGGCGCTTCTGGCGCGCTTCCTCCACGGTATCGCCAATAACTATAAAGGCTGCTGGCAGGATCTTCAGGGTGTCGCGCCCACGCCCGACAGCTTCGAGGCGTCCCTTGATATCGGCATAGAGTGCCTTTCCTGCACTAAGATCTCGGGGCGAGCAGAAAACGACCTCAGCGGTTTCTGCGGCAAGCTGCCTGCCCGGCTCGGACTGGCCAGCCTGCACGATCACCGGCCAACCCTGCGGCGGGCGGGCGATGTTGAGAGGTCCGCGCACACTCAGTTCCCGCCCCTTGTGGTTGAGGACGTGCATCCTGTCGGGATCGAAGAAGATGCCGCTATCAACATCACGAATGAAGGCGTCATCAGCAAAACTGTCCCAGAGGCCGGTAACCACATCAAAGAATTCCCGCGCACGACTATAGCGCTCTTCGTGCTCCACCATGTCGTCGAAGCCGAAATTCAGGGCCGCGTCAGGGTTTGCCGTCGTCACGATGTTCCAGCCAGCCCGGCCACCGCTGATGTGATCGAGCGAGGCGAATCGACGGGCAATATGATAGGGCTGATCAAAGGTCGTCGACGCGGTGGCAACGAGACCGATCCGCTCCGTCACGGCAGCAAGCGCCGAAAGCAACGTGAATGGTTCGAATGATGTCACAGTGTGGCTGCGACGCAAAGCCTCGACCGGCATGTTGAGCACGGCAAGGTGATCAGCCATGAAAAAAGCATCAAACTTTGCCGCCTCGAGTTTCTGCGCGAACGATTTCAGGTGCGCAAAATTGAAATTGGCATCCGCGTACGCCCCGGGATAGCGCCAGGCTCCGGTATGAAGGCTTACGGGTCGCATGAAGGCGCCGAGATGCAATTTCCTGGTATCGCTCATATTGTGTATTCCAGTAATCTTGGAAACGGATTCATTCTGGCCGAGGTGATATCTTTTAGCCTTCGGCCAGGTGCTTCATCGTAGAGTGGCAAGGAGGAAATGCTGAGAAATAATCTACTAATTTGGTTTGTGTGGTAGAACGCCTGTCCGCGCTGACCCGATACCACATCCGTGAAATGTCGCTCCACCACGGCATCCACATGACCTTGGGCTGAGGTCGTCGGCCAGAAAGACTATCACCGATCTAAGCAACGGGCGTTACTCGACAAGGAGCACACGATGACTGAAAACTTTACAAGCACGAGGGTAACCTTGGCTTCCCGCCCTATCGGCAAGCCGACCGAAGCAAATTTTCAGATCGATCGGAAACCGGTGCGCGAGATTGCCGACGGCGAGGTCTTGCTACAAATTTTGTTCCTTTCGCTCGACCCTTACATGCGTGGGCGCATGGATGACGCCAAGTCGTATGCTGCTCCTGTCGGCATCGGCGACGTCATGGAAGGCGGAACGGTCGCCAGGGTCTTGGAAAGCCGCAACAGAAGCTATGCGCCCGGTGACATCGTATTGTCTCATTCCGGCTGGCAGAGCCACGCGGTGGCAAATGGCAACGACTTGAGGAAACTTGACCCCGAGAAAGCGCCCATCTCCACCGCTCTTGGCGTTCTCGGCATGCCGGGCTTTACCGCCTACGCCGGTCTTCGCAATATTGGCAAGCCACAGGCGGGAGAGACCGTGGTGGTTGCAGCAGCGAGCGGAGCGGTCGGATCCGTGGTTGGCCAGATCGCCAGGATCCATGGCGCTCGTGCGGTCGGGATTGCAGGCGGCAAGGAAAAATGCGCTTTCGTACTCGACGAGCTCGGTTTTGACGCCGTCATCGACCACACGGACGCCAATTTCGCACACGCCCTTTCCGCTAGCTGCCCCGATGGCATTGATGTCTATTTCGAGAATGTGGGCGGTCCGATCTGGGATGCGGTGTTTCCCCTGCTGAACGATTTCGCGCGGGTCCCCGTTTGCGGGCTGATTGCGCATTATAACGGCGAGGATGCGCAACAGCCGGATCGGTTGACGAATGTCATGCGAACAATCCTGCGCAAAAGTCTGACAATCCGGGGCTTCATCCAACGCGAATTCGCAGACCAACGCCCAGACTTCTACCGTGATGCATCGCAGTGGATTACCGCAGGCAAACTGAAATACCGCGAAGATATTGTCGACGGGCTCGAGAACGCACCAAGTGCATTCATTGGCCTCCTGCAGGGACGGAACTTTGGCAAATTGATTATTCGCGTTAGCAGCTAGACCAACTTGGTGGCCGGATCACGGGGGCTTGGCGCCATACCAGCGGATACCGATGGGTTGAGATGAGAACGCGTCAGCAAATACCCTCGCCTTCGCCATCTCTCAATTGCGCCGGATGCGAGCAAAAGCCTGAAGCCGACCGGGCAGGGAGAGCTAGCCCCTGAACAGGTTCGGTGCTAGCCCATCCGTAAATGGATCGAACCACGAGGGCGAGATGGCAATCGACGTTGAAAAGGTAAGAGGCGACACCCCTGGGGTTGCACATCGTGTCCACTTCAACAACGCTGGCGCGGGATTGATGCCGCGGCAGGTGCTCGACGCCGTAGTTGGCCATCTCACCCTTGAGGCGGAGATAGGCGGGTATGAAGCAGCGGGCGAAGCCGCCGTGGAACTTGATGGCGTATACGACAGCGTGGCACGCCTACTGGGCTCGCAGCGCGACGAAATCGCGCTGACAGAAAACGCGACTGTTGCCTGGCAACTGGCATTTTACTCCCTCGGCTTTCGACCGGGCGACCGCATCCTCACCGCACGGGCAGAATATGCTGCGAACTACGTGGCGTTCCTTCAGGTGGCCAAACGGACTGGTGCGGTTATCGAGGTCATCCCGGACGATCGAGATGGCGTGCTTGATCCCGATGCACTTGAACGGATGATCGACCACCGCGTGAAGCTCATTGCGATCACTTGGGTGCCGACCAACGGCGGCCTTTGCAATCCGGCTGCGGCCGTTGGGAAAATCGCTCGCAGCCGCGGGATTACATACTTGCTCGACGCTTGTCAGGCAGTCGGACAGATGCCGACCCTTGTTCAAGAATTGGGTTGTGATTTCCTCACTGCGACGGGCCGTAAATTCCTGCGGGGTCCACGGGGGACTGGCTTCCTCTATGTACGCCGCGAACTCGTTCACAGCTTGGAGCCACCTGTCATAGATCATTTTGCGGCCCCCTGGGTTTCCCGCGATCGTTTCGAATTGCGACCGGACGCACGTCGCTTCGAAACCTGGGAGAACAATTATGCCGCGCGTCTCGGACTAGGTCGCGTCCCCATAAAAGGGTTTCGCTTTAGTCACGATGATGATTCAATGTCCTTGGAAGGAGATTGATATGCGCCGTCATGAACTTAGCGATGAAGAGTGGGCGATCATCGCACCACTTTTGCCGAATAAGAGCCGTGGTGTCAAACGTGTTGATGACCGCCGGGTGATCAATGGCATTTTGTGGCGTTTCAGAACTGGTTGCTCTTGGCGGGATATTCCTGAGCGCTACGGCCCTCGTACGACACTTTACAATCGATTCTCGCGCTGGCGCAAAGCTGGCGTTTGGGACCGGCTTCTTGAAGCGGTATCAAGGCGTTACGACGGCGATATAGTTATGATCGACTCGTCGTGTGTGCGCGTTCACCAGCATGGTGCCAACGCAAAAAAAGGGGCTCTACCGATCCTTGCATGGGACGTTCGCGCGGCGGCCTGACGACCAAAATCCATGCCATGGTCGATGCGGATGGCCGACCGTTACGAATGGAGCTGACAGCGGGCCAGGCTGCGGATGCTCCGGTCGCTGAGAAGCTGATTTCTGACATCGAACCAGGCACGACGCTACTTGCAGATAAAGCTTATGACACCGACGCGATCCGAGCGTTTGTGAAAGGCCGCAAGGCTTGGGCTAACATTCCAACAAAGATAAATCGGAAGCAGAGCTTCAGCTTCAGTCGCTGGGTCTATAGGCAGCGAAATCAAGTGGAGAGGTTCTTCAATCGTATCAAACACATGCGGGGCTTGGCCACGCGCTACGACCGCCGCCCTGACAATTACCTTGCTGCACTGAAACTCGTTGCGACAAGAATTTGGATCAATTCAGTTTGCGAGTCCACGTCCTAGTCTCGCCGTTGAGAAGTGAACGACCCCAAATACTCGCTGATCGTGGAATGCGTAGCTGAAGTTTGCCCCCGGCTCTCAAACATCAAGACAGCATGGTCAGTCAATCAAGACTATACCCAAGTATGATTGGGCTCCCCGCTTTGCTGGGCTATCTACTCTAATGACTCTTCGCCTGCATGGAGAAATGAATGAGGCAGCGGGCGAAAACTGTGCGACGCCGAGTGGCCGAGGCTTGCCTTCTCCATTCGACTTCTATGTTTCGAACAAGCTTTTCTAGATTGGGACGGAGAGGGCATGTCTGCATCTGATGATGAAGTTTTGACGCTGCAGGTCGCGAACATGCGTCCCCAGGACGCTGGTGCCAGTATCGCGCGTCTATCGGCCGCTGCAATGCAAAAGCTTGGCATCCGAGAAGGCGAGCTTGTCGAGCTTATTGGGAAACGCCACACAGGCGCAATCGCAATGCGCCCCTATTCCGACGACGAGGGACTGAACATCATTCGTCTTGACGGGCTTCAGCGTGTGAACGCCGGGGCCTCGAGTGGTGACCACATCGAGGTGCGCAAAGCGGAGGCTCGCCCTGCGAGCAGGGTAGTTCTTGCGCCAGCCCAAAAGAACCTTGTTCTTCAGGGGTCGGGCGACGCTCTCCAGCGGACCTTTCTGCACCGGCCAATGATGGCTGGTGATGTCGTATCGACCTCTGTCCAGCAGAGGGTACAAGACCCGCGCCTCCTTAACCTTCCTGCATATGGCCTTCAGGAAATCAGGCTGGTTGTCGTTTCCACGCAGCCTCGGGGCATTGTTCAGATGAACGAGCAGACGGTCGTGGAATTGCGTCCACAGTTTGAGGAGCCCAAAGAGGCGCGTCGGGCTGACGTTACCTATGACGACATCGGGGGCCTTGGATCCTCCGTCGAGCAAGTCCGCGAGATGGTCGAACTGCCATTGCGCCATCCCGAACTCTTCCAGCGTCTTGGCATCGATCCGCCAAAGGGTGTCTTGCTTTACGGCCCACCCGGAACAGGCAAGACGCTGCTCGCGCGAGCCGTTGCAAACGAGACGGAAGCAAACTTCTATCATATCGCTGGCCCCGAAATCATGGGCAGCCGGTACGGCGAATCCGAGGAGCGCCTAAGGCAGGTCTTTCAGGAAGCCTCTCAAAATGCTCCTTCCATCATCTTCATCGACGAAATCGATTCTATTGCACCTAAACGGGAGCAGGTCACGGGCGAGGTTGAGCGCCGGATAGTCGCGCAATTGCTCACGCTGATGGACGGCCTGGAGCCCCGCCAGAACATCGTAGTGATCGGTGCGACCAATCGAAGGGATGCCATCGATGAGGCACTTCGTCGCCCGGGGCGCTTCGACCGCGAGATTGTCATCGGCGTTCCAGATCAGAATGGCCGGCGGGAAGTGTTGGCCATTCATACGCGCGGCATGCCACTCGCCGAAGATACGGATCTCGACGAGATTGCACGAACCACCTACGGGTTCGTTGGGGCCGATTTGGGAGCTCTCGTGCGCGAAGCAGCAATGGACGCCTTGCGGCGCGTGTTACCCGACGTCAACCTGAAGGTAGGGATTCCAAGCGAGGTCCTGGAAAAGCTGACAGTATCGCAGGACGACTTCATGACGGCGATGAAACGTATCCAGCCGTCCGCCCTGCGCGAGATCATGATACAAGCCCCAAATGTCCGATGGGAGGACGTTGGTGGCCTGGACGACGCTCAGATGAGGCTGCGCGAAGGGGTGGAACTTCCATTGAGATCACCCCAGGCGTTCAAACGCATGGGAATTCGGCCGGCGAAAGGGTTTCTCTTGTTTGGACCTCCGGGGACGGGCAAAACACTGCTGGCAAAAGCGGTGGCCCGCGAAGCCGAGGCAAACTTCGTCGCGACAAAGTCCTCTGATCTCCTTTCCAAGTGGTATGGCGAGTCCGAGCAACAAGTGTCACGCCTGTTCGAACGGGCAAGGCAGGTTGCGCCAACGGTCATCTTCATCGACGAGATTGACTCACTGGCACCCGCAAGAGGTGGTGGACTTGGAGAACCTGCCGTAACAGAACGCGTCGTCAATACGCTGCTCGCTGAAATGGACGGCCTGGAAGACATGCAAGGTGTGGTCGTGATGGCGGCCACGAATAGACCGAACCTTCTCGATCCCGCGCTTCTACGGCCGGGCCGCTTCGATGAACTGGTCTACGTTCCGGTCCCGGATGTGAAGGCGCGGCTCAAAATTCTAGGCATTCACACGAAGAAGATGCCGCTTTCCAGTGACGTTGATCTCGATGACCTGGCAGAGAAGACTGTTCGCTTCACCGGTGCAGATCTCGAGGACCTTACCCGTCGTGCTGGATTGATAGCACTTAGGCGATCCATCGAAGCGTCCACCGTTGACCAACAAGACTTCGACAAGGCGCTACAGGAAGTCCGCCCGTCGGTCACCCCCGAAATGGAGCGGGAGTATGAAGAGATGCTAAGGACCTTGAGGCAAGAAAGCCCGCAGCGGCGACAAATAGGCTTCACGCCCTTGCGTCAGTCGAGTGAATAGCGTGTCGGCTTAAGAAGGCGCCTCCGCGTCGCCTTCTGGTGCCATCGTCTGCACCCTGACGACCTCGTTCTTCGTTAATAGGAAAAAGTGAGCATCATCAAGACGATGTGCGATATCGCCGTCCTGCGTCATGTAGTCGACTTTCTTGGCGAATGCAGAGAGGCCTCCTACGCGCGTTTGTTCGATGACAACGCACCTAGCCCCGCTCTCGCTGGCACATCGAAAGAGGCGCCCGTTCTGGTATTGTAGCATCGGTAATCTCCGTATTCCGAAGCATAATCGGCCTTGCCGCGGAAACATCAACCCACATGAAAGTATAGCCCGTTTGGGCTAAGGCGCCTGAGATTGCTTCGGTTCAGCACAGACGGCTGCTGACAGTGGCACCGCTAGCAGAGCAAATCGCTCTACGTCCCCGCGCTGCATCGGCAGGGATCGGCATAGTACCGACCAGCCGCCATCTTAGCACTTTCTAAATCATCGTCGAATAGGGTGTGGCATGCGCGGGCTGCTTTTCCTTATTGGTCTACTCAGTGGGCTCTGGGCGGTCGATGAGATCGCCAACCAAGGCCAATACGGCCGCGTGGTGCTACGAGAAACCACGGCCCAGGCCGACTACTTCCGACAGCGAGTTAACTATTGGGTAGAGGGCACACTACGCCGCTGACGTCACTTGGGATCTGGCAGCCTGTCCGTTCACATTGCGGGACCTTGTAACCGTCGTGCGGAAACCGATGGACGCGGTCTCCAACTCCAGGAGCCAGCCATTACATTCCTGGGAACATTTCGTTCACCATCGTTTGGTATCGATTGGCCGTCACGGGGATGAGACACCGCGACTGACACTGCAGGGGCCGTCTTTGTTGTGAGTGGCGGCCCCTTGCAACAATCACGACCAAATCAGCCGCCCGTTATCGGTCAAACTGAATGGCACGCACGTATCAACGCTTACTGATCAACTCAGTACAAGATCCGTGGCTTTCGACTTGCCCGTTTTTCGATCTTCCATGAGTTCGAATTGAACCTTCTGCCCGTCTTGAAGCCCTGCAAGGCCGGACTTCTGCAGTGCAGAGACATGCACGAACACATCGGTTTGCCCGTCATCCGGTTTGATGAATCCGAAGCCCTTTTCCTCGTTGAACCACTTTACGACGCCGCTTGGCATGTACCAATCCCCTTGTTTTTTATATGACTTGCTATCTGAGGCGCGGGGATGAAAACACACTTTAATCGCTTAGGCGAGGCGATATTTCGGTCCCCCCAGTGTCGGCTTCCAAAGGAACTTCGGTGCCTGGAATGGAGGCGGTCGTGATGTTGCGATCCACTAGGTGCCTGCCGAAGGGGTTGAAGGCGACGAGCAGCGCCAATACGGCAGCTGCCAACCATACACTGATGAGGGCGTGTCCGATCTTCATTGGTTTCCAAAGGCTGGCTTGGCTGGATTTTCACCCACTATGACGGCAAGCCATCAACAAATGATGAAGTCGCGCTGCCGAAAGTTGTTTCAAGGGCCGCATGTTCAAAAAAGCACGCTCCTGTCAGCTTAGCAGTATCATCAGCCAATCGCTTCCAGATCAGCTTGACTAACCTGAATGAGAGCTTTGGGGACGCAAGGGCGATCTCTCAAGCTTAGCCTCGACAGAACCTCTCACGAAACTGCAGCATTCGCGCTGGGACGACCGCGATCATGTTTTCTCCGTCGGATGACACTAAAATGACCGCAGTCCCTTGTCGGATGGCCGATACGCGCCTCGTCCCTGAGAGGTCGACGCCATCGGCTTCAAGTATCCCCAATGCGCGCTTGCCGCTAATTGATCATCTCCGACAGCACCGACCATACGCACCACGCTTCCCGCACGGCGGGGGGCCCACGCCTGGTTCGCTCATGTCGAAACCGCACAACTCCTTGCGAAGGACTGGGGCCTGGAGCTTGAATTCGTCCAGATAAACGACAAGGATACGGCGAAGGCATTCGAGCCGAAGATCACCACCCGCGTCCTCAATCTGGCCATTGGCGTGCGTAAAGACGAGCCTCAGCTGCTTGCAAAGCTGGATGAATGGATCAAGGCGACCCTCAAGAACGGAAAGCTGAACGACATCTACCAGAAGTATCATGCTCGCCGCTTCCCAAGGAGATCGTCGAAGGACAATAGTTGTCGCTATGAAGGATCCGCAGACGAAGGCTGCGGCTCTTTGGGATTGGCGGGCAGGAGGCTGGAGGGACGACACACCAACCGCAAACCGGCATTACACCGCGTTTAAGGTGTCCGTCAGCATTAGCGCTCAAACTAGACATCGATCCTTGGAGAGCTATGATTCAAGGACTTGACGAACGAACCGTTTTTTCGGGAGGTGCTCTCTTGGGCTCATCGATTGTTCCGCCGCCCCTCGAACGCATTCCTCATGCGAAATTAAACGAAGTATCCCGTAAGCTCCGCCCACGGGATGCCAGCCTCCGCGCGAAGAGTGAGATCGACCAACTGCTCGACTGGCTCGGAAAAGTCAATTTTGGGCTAGAAGGCATGATCGTGCGGCTCTCGGCCGACGGCATAGCGGTCGGCGGTGGTGACTGGCCCCTCGAACCGAGTCTCTCGAACCATCATTCCATCTGCTTTGAAGGCAACTGCCCAGCAGCTTTGTTCGCTGGGGTCATCGAATCCAATCGCACATCGTTTGAAGAATTGCTCGCTTGTTACCTCATGGGTGGTAGCGGACACCTGGACCAGGAGGCTATCGCAGCTACTCGCCGAATTGCGCTCGTCACGGCTATTTGAGAGTACGGCCGTGATAGCGCCGGAACTTCGCACGTATCGCGACTGTGCCTCAATGCCCAATGCTACTCGCTGCCCGAGCTACCTGGGTCTCACATGGCAGGCCGGGAAAAAACAACAGGACCTCGTTGGAGCATCCTAGCGATCGGTAGCTCCGCTATCGGCCTGAAAAAGCATACTAAGAGGTGGGCAGCACTTGATACCTTTACGGGCTGGTCGGCGTTTTTTCGGGGCATTTCGCTGGATGGCCTTCTGCGTAGCCTGGTCACTGAGTTAAACGAGCACGACGCTACGGTATCGGACCTGCTAGATCGCTTCCTCGACTGGGGATCCGAACTCGTGCAGGAGTCGACGCTAAATCGGCTTGGCCCGACTCGGATTTACTGGCAAGCGTACCGTCAACGCCTCTACGACAAGGCAAACTCTTTGGGTTTCCGCCAGGCGATCACGTCGACCCGGAGGTCGCAGAGCGGCGGTAGATTTTGATCTTCAAATGTAATTCGGCGAGGCGTGGAGCCTGGCGCGACCCACCGTTCCCAAACCGCGTTCATTTCGGCAAAAGACCTTAGATCGCGGAGCCAAACATTGGCTTGGATCAGTTCTGACCTGTCCGTACCCGCCTCTATGAGCAGGGCATCAATGCGATCAAGAACATCGGCTGCCTGTGCACGAATGCTGCACCCGGCAGCGACACTGGCAACCTGACCGACGATATGGACTGTTTGAAGTGACGATTCCTCGCCGACGGGCGCGTGCTCGATAGCCATCGGCCAGTTTCCTTATTCAATTGGCGCGCAGGTTACTGCCAACGCCAAATTGCAGTCGCTGGGCAAATTGAACAGGTCGTTTTATTTTTCGCGGTTATAACGGGACGTTATGGACGATCCGCCATCGCGGTGTGTCGTGACACAAACTCGACAAGATAGCGAACGCCTTCGGACGTCTCCGACTGGGCATAGAATCCAATCTCGATCCGCACAGCGCCAGGAAGATCGGCGGCCTTGTCGAGCGCACGACAGCCCTCCGGGATCGTGGCTTCAAGCATCGGACCGACACCAATCCCAACCCTGACTGCCGTAGCCATGGCAACCAATGTGGAGGCAACGCAAGCCGTCTTCCATTTAATGTTTCTCTGCGACAGCGTTGCTATGGTGCGGACATTCCAGGGGCAGCTCTCATCAAACATGATCAGTGGGAGCGGTCTGCTTGCATCGACTACGAAATCGGATCTGACGACCCAAGTGAGATACTCGGTCCAGATCAGGATGGGTTTTCGATTGAGGACGGTAATGTCGCAAACAACGATATCGAGTTTCCCCTCTTCGAACATCTCTGCCAGACGCCGATTTGGCTCAACTATTATATCGATATCCACCTTGGGGTTCTGCGCTCTGAAGTCACGAAGGATATCTATCAGACGACTGGCGGCGAAATCCTCGACGACCCCCAACCGGATGCGTCCTTGCAGTACCTTTCCAGTAAGCCGACGGCCGACCTCGTCGCTAAGCACCACGATCTCCCGGGCGTAGGCGACCATAATCTGGCCGTGGGCAGTGAGCTCTAGCCCTTTGGAGGACCGGGAAAAGAGCGTAACACCAACAAGCTCCTCAAGCTTGCGGATCTGCATGCTCACTGCTGCTTGTGTTCGGTGCAATTTGGCTGCTGCCCCGTTGACCGTTCCAATTTCGGCAACCGTCAGGAACGCCCGCAACAGGTATGAATCGAGATCAAGCATTTGACGGCGTCTTCGTTTGCGTTAGGCCGCGTCGCGACTGGCGCGACGGCAGGAAAAGTCGACATTGGACGATCTCTTGTTTGGGCGCAACGGCCAGTGACGTAGAGTAGATCGCCCGTGCCTATAAGAATTTTTGAATGAACCTGTCGTTGAACGGCGACTTTTCCGCATCAAGGGTATCAGCAACCGTTATATCCCCTCACGCAATATCACGGTTGTAAAGGTCTCCCGCCGAGCCAATCATCGTGCCTCGGATCATAACCGGGAGCCCACCGTGACGATTGACCAGGATTTTCTCGAGGACCTTCGCCTCCGTTTCGGCAACGCGGCCGGAGGTGAGATGCACGATCCACATTTCCGGGAAGTGGCCTCAAGCGTGTCCAAGGATGGCGACAGCCGCAAATGGCCATTTGCGGACCCGGCGACATTCCTTGGCGCCACCTTCATCGAGAATGGCATCCGGCCAGAGGTGCTTGGGGTACTCGATGTGGCACTGATCGGCGTGCCCATGGACCTTGGCGTCACCAATCGCGCCGGCTCACGGTTGGGGCCGAGGGCCGTTCGGGCGATCGAGCGTGTTGGACCCTATGAGCATGTTCTCCGCGTTGCGCCGATGGGAAAGCTCAAGGTCGCCGACGTGGGTGACGTTCCGATGAAAAGCCGCTTCGATCTTGCCGGATGCCATGCGGACATCGAGGCTACCTACCGCATGATCGCCGGAACCGGGGTGATCCCTTTGTCGGTAGGTGGAGACCATTCCATCTCCGGGGCCATCCTCAAGGGATTTGCGAGCCATACACCTGTTGGCATGATTCATATCGATGCCCATTGCGACACGGCCGGGCCGTACGAGGGCTCCAAATTCCACCACGGGGCTCCGTTCCGAGAGGCCGTTCTCGCCGGAGTGCTCGACCCCAAGAGGACGATCCAGATTGGCATTCGAGGAGGAGCTGAGTATCTCTGGGAGTTCTCCTTCGCTTCGGGCATGACGGTTATTCATGCCGAGGAAGTCGCTGAAATGGGCATAAGAGCGGTGATCACACGAGCCCTCGAGGTGGTTGGTTCCGGTCCAACGTACCTTAGTTTTGACGTCGACAGTCTGGATCCCGCATTTGCCCCGGGGACCGGAACTCCAGAGGTGGGCGGACTTCTTCCAAGAGAAGTTCTCGCCATGTTGCGCGGTTTCAAGGGCGTGAACCTCGTCGGCGGGGACGTGGTAGAGGTTGCACCTCAATATGACGCAACGACCAATACCGCCCAGATTGCCGCCCAGGTCCTGTTCGAACTGCTTTGCCTTGCAATGTTCAGTCCGTCATCGCGCGGGCAGGGCACCTGACGGGGTCGAAATAGCGCTTTATACTTAGAACCAGAAGAAGGGAACACAAGATGAATATCAGCAGAATAGCAAGAACCATCGCCGCTGCCACGGCATTCGCTATGGTCGGGCTGTCGGCACACGCCGACGACCTTACCGACATCAAGGCGGCCGGCCAAATCAGCGTCGGCATTTTCGCAGATTTCCCTCCGTTCTCGTCGGCAAGCGCCGACATGAGCCTTAAAGGATATGACGTGGACGTCGCCCAAAGCATCGCCGATAGTCTTGGCGTAAAGCTCAACCTCGTGAGCGTCACCGGACAGAACCGGATCGCCTATCTGAACGACAAGCGCGTCGATATTCTGATGAGCGTAGGCTACTCCAAGGAACGTGCCGAGGTCATCGATTTCGCTGCTGCATACGCACCGTACTACATCGCAGTCATAGGGCCGGCAGCGGTCGCAATTAAAGGTAAGGATGACCTCGCCGACAAGACGATTGCCGTCAACCGCGGCACGCTCGAGGATACATCCTTGACGGCTGCGGCACCGGCATCGGCAACTATCCAACGCTTTGAGAACTACAATTCCGTCATTCAGGCCTTCATCTCCGGCCAGACGCAGCTAATGGTCGTCGGAAATGATGTTGGAGCACAGGTTCTGGCACGCCAAGACGCACTAAAACCCGAGCAAAAGTTCCAGCTGCTTACGTCGCCTTCGCATATTGCTCTTCGCAAGAGCGAGGATGGCCTCAAGAACGCCGTCAATGACGTTGTTACCAAGATGATCGCCGATGGGAAACTCGACGCGACCTCGAAGGCCTGGTTGAAGACCCCACTCAATCCTGAAAATCTCAAGGATTGATTGCCATGAACGCTCCCCGCCGTGAAAGGAGTGGCGATGACCTATAGCCTTGGCTTCGACTGGCTCTGGGGCGGTGCGGGAGCGCTTGCTTATGGTGCGGGTATGACGCTTTTGCTGATTACCTGCACCACCGTCTTCGGGACGGTACTAAGTGTTTTGGGTGCGGCGGCGCGAAGAAGTCGGTTCGGATGGTTGCGCCGTGCTGTAGGCATCTACGTTGAGGTGATCCGCAACACACCGTTTCTCGTCCAGCTGTTCTTCATCTTCTTCGGGCTCCCGACCATCGGGATCCATCTCAATCCTGTGACCGCAGCGATACTCGCCATGACCCTCAACATGGCCGCCTACACAACCGAGGTTGTTGGCGCTGGGCTAGATGCCATCCCAAAAGGACAAAGCGAGGCGGCACTGGCGCTGGGGCTGAAACCGAGACACGTGTTTTTCAAGGTTGTCCTACCACAGGCGCTCAAGATTATCTTCCCGGCCCTGACGAGCCAGATCGTCATCATGATGCTGGAATCCGCCGTGGTGTCACAGATTTCCGTCCGAGAGCTCGCGCAAGAGGCGGACCTTCTGCAGGCCCGCACATTCCGTTCATTCGAGACATATCTTGTCGTGACCATGATCTACCTCGCCATGTCGGCGGGCCTTAGGCGTTTGCTGATCGCTGGTGGACGAAGGTACCTTGGAGCCGGGATATCATGATCGAGTTCACATTCTGGGACATACTGCGGAATCTCGCCTTCGCGACGCGTTGGACAGTTCTCTTGTCGATCGCGGCCTTCGTTGGCGGGGCTTCTGTCGGCATCGCAATCCTCTTTGCGCGGATATCGCAATCCTTTTGGCCACGGCGTCTCGCGTCGGGGTACATAGCGCTCTTTCAGGGAACGCCTCTCCTCATGCAGCTTTTCCTGATGTTCTTCGGCTTGCCCATGTTGGGGTTCCGAATTGAGCCTTGGACGGCAGCCGTGTGCGGGTTGACGCTTTATGCGAGTGCCTATCTGGCCGAGATATGGCGCAGCGGCGTCGAGGCACTTCCACGCGGCCAATGGGACGCGGGGGCGAGTCTCGGTCTGCACCGACTTCAGGAGCTAAGACTTATCATCCTACCGCAGGCGTTCCGGATAACGCGCGCTCCGACCGTCGGATTTTTGGTGCAGCTGATCAAGAGTACAGCCTTGACGTCAATTCTTGGCTTTGAGGAGCTGATGAGGACGGCAAACGCGATCAACAACGCAACTTTCGAACCCTTCAAAGTCTACGGGCTAGTCGCTGCCATTTTCTTCCTGCTCTGCTATCCGCTCACCGAATACGCGCGCAAGCTTGAAAGAGAGGCACCGATCCGCTGAGCTCCGTCGCAAGACGGCCTTTACTGAACGCCCGGTTGGGCTAGTTAATGTGGACTGTCGCAACCAGCTCGAAACCCCGTCAAAGTGTTAGCAGCCACTCTTTGAGCTCGCGTTCGAAGAGCACGGCTCGGGCACGGTCTAAGCTCAGCCCTGAGATGAATAGCTCGATCGACGCTTCGGAGTGTCCCTTGCGATTGCCCTGCAGCCTGAAATCGACGTAGCCCACGTCTGCCCAACGCAGCCAAAATCATCCCTCCGTCCGGTCCACGAGCGCAACGTCGGGGACACTCTTTGGATTGGACTGAGAAACGGCGGCCCGTGGGGAGCGCGTGCAATTTCCCCATCGAACAAGAGTGCTTGGCAGAACCGGTTTCAGGTGTCTGTCAGTAAACCTCTTCAGAAGGCGTGCTCGCGTCGGAGAGGTGAAATTGAGAAAAGCACCGGCAAATGTGAGCTTCCTGCGACCAAAAATCGGTAGCATATCGCTCTGCATACTTATAAGCTCTTACATCCTTGTCTTCTGCAACAACACGTTTTGGCAGAAAGCGACGGACTATCTTGGAAGCGGTACCCGTCCGCTGTGGGCACTGTATCTTGGCATGCTGTCTCTTTCCGTGGCCGTTGTCACACCGTTTTCGACCAAGTACCTGATCAAGCCTTTTCTCATTTTCCTCGTTGTTGTCGCAGCGGTAACCTCACACTTCACTGACAGCTTCGGCGTCGTTCTGGACAGCGACATGATCCGCAATGCGATGGAGACAACGCCTGCGGAGGCCCAGCATTTGATCACGCCCGAGTTCATTGTGCACGTTGCAATCTTTGGGGTCGTACCATCGTTGATCATTGCCTGGACAAAGGTCGATCACCGCCCGTTCATGCGAAAGGTTTTCTGCAACCTCCTGGCAATCCTCACGTCACTCGCGATCTTCAGTATCTGTGGCGTGACCTACTCGCGGGAGTACACCGCGGCCGTCCGAGAACGGAGAGACATTACAAAGAGCTTTAATCCTGTAACACCCATCGTCAGCACCGCTCGCTACTTCCTGAACGCTAACAAGGAGGCCTCGATCGTTGTTCAACCTGTTGGAGCCGACGCCAAGGTCGCGCCGGCTGAACCGCCGATCAACAAGCCAAGGGTCACCGTAATTGTTGCAGGTGAGACCGCGCGCGCGGAGAACTTCTCGCTCGGTGGATATCAACGTGAAACCAATCCACGCCTCAGGGCCGAGAACGTCATCTATTTCCCTAACACCACGAGTTGCGGCACAGCGACAGCGACGTCAATTCCCTGCATGTTCTCGCGATTTACACGCTCGGACTTTAGCCATTCAAAGGCTGCGGCCAACGAAACGCTCGTAGACGTGCTGGCACATGCCGGAATTGACGTTGCATGGTTCGACAACAACACGGGCAGCAAGGGCGTTGCCGATCGGATTAATTATGTAGACCTCGCGAACTCAAAGGATCCACGCTTTTGCGAGCAGGGCGAATGCCTGGATGAGGTACTCCTGGCCAAGCTGGACAACTGGCTCGACCACGTCAAGGGCGACAGTGTCATCGTGCTTCATCAACTGGGCAGCCACGGTCCCGCCTACTACCTTCGATACCCCGAACATCGCGGGAAGTTTTTTCCTGATTGCCGAACCTCGGAGCTTGGCAAATGCTCGTCAGTTGAAATCGTGAACGCCTATGACAATTCGATCCTCTACACCGACTACTTCATCGCGACCGTCATCGACCACCTTAAGGCTCGCTCGGGCAAGATGGCGGCGGGCTTGATATACATGTCAGATCACGGGGAGTCCCTCGGCGAGAAGGGGCTATATCTGCATGGAACGCCATACATGTTTGCTCCCACACAGCAAACACACGTGCCGTTCTTGACCTGGTTTGATGAAGACTTCGCCAAATCGATGGATCTAGACACAGCCTGCCTTCGAAAAGAGGCAACAGTTCCAACGTCTCATGACAACCTCTTTCATAGCGTGCTCGGGATGATGAATGTGACAACGTCGGTCTACGAGAAAAGACTCGACGTATTCGCGGGGTGCAGAAGCAGGAACTCGTAACCGTCGTGCCCACACGACGACAATACAACAGATAGGAACGCGATCCGGTGAATGTGCTTGTCATCGAGGACAACATCCACATTGGGGACGCGGTGTCGGCCCATGTTGTGGCGAGTGGCCACTGCGTTGACTGGTGCGTCAACATCGAGGAAGCGACGTGTCGGCTGATTGCAAGAAATTATGATCTGGTGCTTCTGGACCTGCGCCTGCCAGACGGCAATGGCTTGTCACTGCTGCGGGAGATGCGACAAGGTAGTAACAAGACCCCCGTGATCATCATCACTGCCCAGGACCAATACAGCGATCGGCTGGCGGGCATGAACGGAGGAGCAGATGATTTCCTCGTCAAGCCTTTCGACCTTGGCGAGCTGTCGTCAAGGATGAAACTGATCAAGCCGTGACGCTAGCTAGTGATTGGCGGCACGCGTTCATTTGGAGCGGATATGACCGAACAGTCTAGCCGTCTTGTCCTGCATACGAATACGCGTGACGAGGTGTTTGCTGTCGAACATGATGTAGTTGCAGACTTCTCATTCAATTCCACCGTCGCGAACGTCTTCGATGACATGGTCAGTCGCTCGGTCCCATTCTACGGCGAGATGCAGCGAATGGTCTGTGAACTGGCCCGCGATTTTGCTCAGCCGCAGTCAAATCTCTACGACATCGGGTGTTCGACAGCCAGGTTCGGGGGCGAGGAATTCGTGGCGTTCCTACCGTCAAGCGCTATTGTGCGGAAGGGATTGTCTGCGAACTTGGCGGGTGGAGCCAAAGTGCGTTCGATTTGGACGTCTGCAAGTACCGGCAAGATCTGCATGTCCGCCTCCCAAGAGTGCTGCGTTGCAGCATAATTCCAAATTGGCCCTACGGCAACGCGAGGCTACGGGCTGGCGACTGGACACCTGTTAACCCTTCTAAACCTTCTCCCTCAAGAGCTCCTGCCTGCTAATAGCGCCAAGCAAGAGAGGATGGATAGCTGAACAGAGAGGCGATTACCTCAAGTGGTTTTCATCCAGTTCATTTTGTTCGGGGAGGGGTTGAATCATTCCGGTTTCTTGAGGTTGCGTCTTCATCCCGTAAACCAACGATATCACTGGGATGCTGGCCTCATGCGCCGCTCGGATCAGTGCGTCCCGAGCCATATGCTCGGAAACCTTTCCCTGCATTGCTTCCAGGCACAGTTTCACCGCCTCCATGTATTCCTCGCCGTCGTCAGAGGGCCAGGTGAGAACCAAAGCCTCCGCCATCTCTCTGAGCGAGCCAACAAACTTGTACTTTTCTCGACCACCAAGCACGAGGGTTAGAGGGTCGAAGTGGTGACTTTTGCGCCAATTCATCGGAACCAATCTCACATATTTTATGGATAGTTACGAATGCATTTCCTCTCTAGGCGGCCTCGCAATCCGAGACCAATACACTTGCTTCCCTAGCGTTGGTGTTTGTAACCACCATCAGAAGAAGGCTGAGGGCCACCGCGGGCGGGATCACCTCTCTCTCCTCCACCCATGCTTGGTGGGTTGCCAGATCAACGCCGAATAGTTCAACGATTTCTGCGGCATTCAAACGCGTGACGGCAACCGCAGCCTTATATTCTGAGGCTTTCATGCACTGTCCAGTCAAAGATTTGTTTGCGAAGGCCAAACACTAGGCCGATCCGACAAGTCATGTATCACAATAACGACATTTTACGTCTTGAAAGCGACTGTCACGCGCTATTCACGGATCCGGAGCCAAGCGGGGAGGGCCAAGCACCGACAGCCTTCCGGGACGGAAAAAAAGCGTTCCCCTAAAGCCTTGCGCCGCAATTCAAAGAGGCGGCATGATGCTCGCGGCCGATTTAATTTAGGCCGCGTAGCATCGAAGTCCCGCGAATTGCAGGCGTGCTGAACTAAGGCGGTGTATCCGCCCGCTACCGAGAGAGGAAGTTCGAGACCGTGAGGTCGATCAGTTCGTCGCCACGTCCATTCATCACGGCTCGGATAGCCCACAAACCGAACCCTTTCGCTTGGGCCGCCTCGATCTTCGGTGGCATCGCAAGTTCCTGGGTGTTTGTCACAACATCAAGCAGGGCAGGGCCGGGGTGGGCAAGAATATCTCCGACTGCGGCTTCCAGGTCCAACGGATCTTCAACGCGAATTCCGTGGACGCCAGCCGCGCGGGCAACTGCGGCAAAGTCCGGGTTCTTAAGATCTGTACCAGCTTCAAGAAAGCCCGCAGCTTTCATTTCCATGGCGACGAAACCGAGCGTTGAGTTGTTGAATATCACGACCTTAACCGGCAGGTTCTGCTGAACTAGCGTCAGGAAGTCCCCCATCAGCATCGCGAAGCCGCCATCCCCGGACATGCTGATGATCTGACGGTCCCTGTAGGTGGCCTGAGCGCCGATAGCTTGGGGCAGGGCATTGGCCATCGATCCATGTACCAGCGAGCCGATCAGCCGCCGCTTGCCGTTCATCCTCAGATACCGGGCGGCCCAGATGGTTGGTGTTCCTACGTCAAAAGTGAAGACAGCGTCATCAGAGGCCTGCTCACTGAGGAGACGAGCGACATACTGCGGATGGATCTTGCCGCCGCGCTTGCCGGTGGCAAGATCATCCAAGCCTTCTCGCGCTGTCTTATAGGCGCCGAGGCAGTCCTTGAGGTGACCGTGGTCTGTACGCTGCTCGAGTTTGGGAAGAATTGCCGTAAGGGTCGATTTTACGTCGCCTACGATCGCGAGATCCAGTGGCGTTCTCCGGCCAAGGTTTTCGGCTCGTATATCAACTTGAACGATCCTGGCGTCGGTCGGATAAAATTGACGGTAGGGGAAGTCGGTGCCAAGCATGACAAGTGTGTCGCATTCGAGCATCGCTTTATAACCGGACGAGAAGCCGATAAGGCCGGTCATTCCGACATCGAATGGATTGTCCCATTCGATAAACTCCTTGCCCCCCAGAGCGTGGACGATGGGTGCTTTGACCTTGTCGGCAAGGGCGATCACTTCTTTGTGCGCGCCCTCGCAGCCCCGACCACAGAGGAGCGTGATCTTTGAACCGCCATCGAGCAACGTTACCATTTCGTCGATCTGATCTTCTGGCGCCACTATGCTCGGTCGAGGCAAGGTGAGCGCGACCGACTTCGAAATCTTTCCAGTGAAATCGCTGAGTGCCACATCGCCAGGAATAACCACGACCGCCACCCCACGCTTGCCGATCGCAGCTCTGATCGCCGACTCTATAACTGCCGGCAACTGCTCGGGTCGGCTGACCAGTTCGCAATAATGGCTGCACTCCCGGAAGAGCTGATCAGGATGGGTCTCCTGAAAATAGCCCCGACCAATTTCGGCCGATGGAATTTGCGCTGCAATCGCAAGGACTGGCACACGTGAGCGGTGACAGTCGAACAAGCCGTTGATCAGGTGAAGATTGCCTGGGCCGCAGCTTCCAGCGCAAACAGCAAGCTTCCCAGTAAGGTGGGCTTCTGCACCTGCCGCGAACGCAGCTGTCTCTTCATGCCGCGTATGGATCCATTCGATATCGCCGCGTCTACGTAGGGATTCAGTCAGGCCGTTCAGGCTGTCGCCAACGACGCCGTAGATCCGCTCAACGCCTGCGGACTGGAGGACCTCGGTGAGCACGTCAGCGACCTTGGATTTCATGGAGCGTCTCCTGTCAGCGTCGGATTTGTGGGGTTGTTACGAAAACTAGGCTGTCTCGATGCGATCTCAATTGGCAACGCCAGTCCGCGGTGGCGAACCGCGATCATAGGTAGAAATGGAGTCGGTTCGGCGACTTGAAAATGCGTCACAGGTTGGCCTCCATCCAGTTGGCTTATGGTGCACTATGTATCGGCTAAGTTGGCGTGCGAAATTGTACGCAAGTATAGGTCGCCGATACACGCGATTGGCCCAGAGCCTTGCCGGCCGTTCGTTTGCCTTCAAGCGGCTATCTTGGATATCGCTCTACTGACAATAGGTCCCTTATATGTAGGTATGTTCCTACATGGGGTTATTCTATGAGCATCACAACCTTGTCTAGCCGGGAGCTGAACCACGACGTGAGCCGGGCAAAGAAGGCTGCCAAAAGAGGACCTGTGGTTATCACAGATCGCGGGAAGCCGTCCCACGTGTTGATCACCTACAGCGAATTCGAGCGCCTGACCGGCAAGCGCCGCAATGTCGTCGACGCACTTTCGATGCCTGGTTTATCGACTATCGAATTGGATCCACCTAGGGCCGAAATTGCACCTCGCGAAGTCGATTTGTCTTGAAGTACCTGCTGGATACAAACGTCGTCTCCGAGTTGCGCAAAGTTGGAGACGGTAAAGCAGACGCCAATGTAACGAAGTGGATCGGTGCACGAGATTCCAATGACTTCTTCATTTCCGCAATTACAATCCTGGAGATTGAGCATGGGATATTAGCCATCCAGCGTCGTGACGCCTCCCAGGGATCTCGATTGCGTGGATGGATGGATAGTCGTGTTCGCCCTGAATTCGCCGAGCGAGTTCTTTCGATTGACGACGCTATAGCGACGCGTTGTGCCCACCTACATGTTCCAGACCGGCGCAACGAGGCTGATGCTTTGATCGCGGCTACCGCGCTGGTCCACGGTTTAACTGTAGTCACCCGTAATGTTCAGGATTTCGATGGAACCGGCGGGATCGTAATCGACCCGTGGCAAGCCTGACTCGGGCGCATGTCGTTTGGGCTTTCTCAGTTCAACGCCGATTGCGCATCAGGCCTATGGCTGCCTTAGCGGTGTGGTCGACTGAGCCGTCCTGATCGATGACCTTTCAAAGCGAGCACTTTTCGCCGCCGAGCGAAGCACGGCTTCATCAGAGGCGAAGAGCTCGCAAGGCGAGTTGGAGAAGCGGCTTTGAAAAGGGTAACCGAAGATCAGTCCTGGCCTAGCAAACCTTGTCAGCTGTTTCCTTTCTGGCTTTTCGGCGGAAAACGAGTGATCGGGAGTTTTGCCAGCATTTAACGTTCTTCTCAGAGAAGCCGCGAATAATTGAATTTGAGCTTGCACTGTTTGTCGGATGGTCGCAAAGCCGTCGTAGAGCGCCGCACCGGTCTCGAAGCGATCTTGGCCACCTTCAATCGAAAATCGAAAGTCTCATCATGACCCGCCAGCTTTCCCTCTCTCGCGACCGGATTTCCGTGCTTCTGCTCGAAGGCATCAGCCAGAGCGCCGTGGACTACTTTGCGGCATGTGGATACACCAACCTCCTCCATCTGCCGAAAGCGCTCGATGACAAGGATCTCAAAAGCCATATCGCCGATGCGCATATCATCGGCATTCGCTCCCGAACGCAGCTGACAGAGGATATTATCGAATCCGCTAAGAAGCTGATTGCTGTCGGCTGTTTCTCCGTCGGCACAAACCAGGTCGATTTGGTGCGGCGCGCCGCCGTGGGATACCTGTGTTCAACGCACCCTATTCGAACACGCGCTCGGTGGCCGAACTGGTGATTGGTGAGATCATCATGCTGACCCGGCAGATTTTCCCACGCTCCGCGTCCGCGCATCAGGGCGGATGGGATAAGTCTGCTGCCGGCAGCCGCGAAGTGCGCGGCAAAACGCTTGGCATCGTCGGCTACGGCAATATCGGCTCGCAGCTGAGTGCTCTTGCGGAAAGCATGGGGATGGTGGTGCGCTATTTCGATCTTTCCGATCGCCTGCGCCGCGGCAATTCAGAATCGATGGCTTCGCTCGGCGAGCTTCTGGAGATTTCCGATTATGTGACGATGCACG
Source organism: Rhizobium cauense (assembly GCF_019511525.1). Classification (GTDB taxonomy): domain Bacteria; phylum Pseudomonadota; class Alphaproteobacteria; order Rhizobiales; family Rhizobiaceae; genus Rhizobium; species Rhizobium cauense. The sequence continues at coordinate 157,242 of NZ_JAEUAT010000006.1, forward strand.
TCCCAGAAACGGCATCGACCCACAATATGATCGCCGAACCGGAATTGCGCCGGATGAAGAAGGGCGCCATCTTCATCAACAATTCCCGTGGGACTGTGGTCGATCTCGAAGCGCTTGCCAAGGTGCTGAAGGAAGGACATCTGGCCGGAGCTGCCGTCGACGTGTTCCCGAAGGAACCGGCATCGAACAAGGATCGTTTCGAAACGCCGCTTCAAGGGTTGAGCAACGTCATTTTGACACCGCATATCGGCGGATCTACCGAGGAAGCCCAGGAGCGCATCGGTGGGGAAGTCTCACGCAAGCTGGTCGAGTATTCCGACATCGGGTCGACAATGGGCGCCGTCAATTTTCCCCAGGTTCAACTGCCCGAGCGTCCGACCGGCACGCGTTTTATTCATGTCCATGAAAACCGTCCCGGGATGCTCATCAAGCTCAACGAGATTTTCTCGTCGCGCGGCCTAAACATCGTTGCCGAATTCCTCCAGACTCATGGCGATACGGGCTATGTAGTCATCGAGGTCGAGGATCTCTCTGGTACGGCCGACGACATCCTTCAGGCGCTCCGCGAGGTTCCGGGAACGATCAGGACGCGATTGCTGTACTGAAGCTCGCGCATCCGAAGGCGGTGGACGGATGAAGTTCGCCGACGCGGGCATGGCATTGCCGCCCAGGCGCCGTTGGCTATCATCACGTCAGTTCCATAATAACTCTTACGCCACTTCTTCGTTAGCCGGCTACTGATATCAACATATGGTACAGTGCCACCCGTGGCGCGCCCGCTTCGATAAGCAAGCTTCCAGAAGATTGAGAGCAAGCTGGCTGACAGAATTTGCCGCGTCCGATATAATCTCAACTGTACGAGCGTTCACGGGCGCGTTGTCCGCGCCCAGCCTTTTTGCCCGCCAAAAGACGGGCCGTTGGGAGGGATGACATGGAACAGCTTGACGAAGCAAAGCTTCATTCGTTCGTCGAAAAAATGCTTGGCGATCTTGGTGGTGCCTATAGCGTACCCACCGTTCGGGTCGGCTTTAGACTGGGATTATTCAACACGCTTCACAGGGTCGGCCCGGTATCCGCCGCTGGTCTTGCGGCGGCGGCTGGCGGGTTAACCGAAAGGTATGTCAAGGAATGGGCACTGGCGCAGGCCGCCAACGGATATATCGACTACGACAGTGGCGCCCAACTGTTCAGTTTGTCACCTGAACAGGAGATGGTGTTCGTCAATCAAGACAGTCCAGTGTACCTGGAAGGTGCTTTCGATCTGGCAGCTGCGATGATTGAGGGCGAAGCAAAGGTCGAAGACGCCTTCCGCAAGGGAGGTGGCGTGCGATGGGGGGATTCCGCCGGGTGTCTGTTCTGTGCGGTAGGCGCATTCTTCCGCCCAGGTTACGTGAACAATATCGTACAATCCTGGTTGCCCGCTCTCCAAGGCGTCGAGAACAAGCTTGCGAGGGGTGCTAAGGTTGCAGATGTTGGATGCGGCGTCGGCTTTTCGACAATTCTGATGGCTGAGGCATATCCGAACGCCAGCTTCGTAGGCTACGATTTTCACGAGCCGTCGATCGAAGAAGCAAACAATCATGCCCGGAGCCATGGGGTGGCCGACCGTGTTAAATTTATCGCGGCCGCAGCCAAGGAAATCAAGGAAACTGAATTTGACCTCGTTACCAGCTATGATTGCCTTCACGACATGGGTGATCCGCGTGGCTGCGCAGATCACATGCGTCGTATACTCAAAGCTGATGGCACGTGGATGATCGTGGAGCCCATCGCGGGCGACCGTCCCGAAGACAATATGAACCCGGTTGGACGCCTCTACTATAATGCATCGACGATGATCTGCGTGCCAACCTCACTTGATCAGGAGGTCGGCGAAGGTTTGGGTGCACAGGCGGGTGAAGCAAAGCTTTCGGAAGTCATCCGCTCAGGTGGGTTCGGCCAAGTCAGAAGAGCCTTTACAGGACCGTTCAACATGGTCCTGGAGGCGCGGATAGCCGCCTGACGGTCAAGGCAGATTGCCCTTCCATGGCCTAGGAGGGTTAGGGTATAGGTAGCTGGCCCCCTCCCCGCTGCTCGGCACTGCTTGGTGGCTACGGGCCTAGTGTTTCGAGTACACGACGATGTTAGCTCCTCGAGCTGCCTTGACGAAAGCTCTTCGTGCGCGCTTGGCCTTCTTGTGATCCTGTTGGGAGCGAAGGCAACACGATAGCGCCTCCTTCCACAGAGCATCGTTTGCCCGCTTCGGCCACCTGCTAGAAAGTAAAAGCTCGGTCATCTCGGCTACCGACCTGACCGTCTGACGCTCATCGTTGTCGAGGAACGAGACGGCGACCTTACGGATCGGAACAGGTGATCCCATGAACATCTTGCGCTCTCCGCCACACACGCGATTAAATTCCGGGGAACCGCATTTGGTTCCGCAGTTTCTAGAATCCGGAACTCGTCGCGCTCGTTTTCGACGACCGGCGTGCATATAGGCCGTTGGCCATAATTGTAAAGGCATGCTAGGCCGATAGGATGCTCGATGCGGTCGACCAGCAAAGACTAGGCCGCTCATTGAGGGGTCACAACGACACAACGACCTTTCCGGTATTTGCACGACTTTCAAGCAGAGAAAAAGCGTCATTGAGAGTGTCGAGGCCATATGTTCGACCGTCGACAAGCGCTCGCAACTTGCCGTCATCTACAATGCTAGCGACCTCGCGAAGGATCTCACCATGTCGCTCGCGGCCCTCCCCGGTCAACAGTGGCACCAGGGTAAATACTCCAGCGTAGGAGGCCGACTTGAACGATAGGGGTGCAAGCGCATGAGTTCCCCAACCCAGACAGCTGACGACACGACCTCGTCGAGCGACCGCCGCAAATGCCGTGTCAAGGCCCTCGCCCCCGACGGTATCATAGACCACGTCAAATCCATGTCCTGCAGTATGGACCTCCAGGTGTTCCAGGATCCCGGTTTCGACGGCAAGGGACGTGGCGCCCATGTCCGTGATGAACTCCCCCTTCGAACGATCGATCGCATAGACGTCTGCACCGATTGCACGGCCAATCTGAATGACAATCTGGCCGACGCCACCAGCGCCAATGACGAGCAGCTTTTCACCAGCCTTGACATGGGCGAGGTCGATCAGCCCTTCCCACGCGGTTATGGCAGCAAGAGGAAGCGCCGCCGCCTCGCGCATGGTTATGGACGATGGTTTTTGCGCAATGAGCCGTACATCGACAGCTGAATATTGAGCAAGTGATCCTTGATGGCCGCCCACGCCACCAGTCATCCCGTAGACTTCGTCGCCGACGGAGAACTCGGTGACACCATCACCAAGGTCTTCAACGACGCCCGTGAGGTCGATTCCGAGTATAGCAGGCAACGGCTGTTTCGCGTGCGCCGCCAAGCCTGCACGGATTTTCAAATCAAGGGGATTGAGGCCACTTGCCTTGACACGAACGAGCACCTCACCCGCCTTTGGTGTTGGGCGAGCGATCGTCTTTAAAATGGCCGGTTTTCCGGCCATCTCGACAATTGCTGCAAGCATACTATCCATGAACGTATCTCCTTTGTCGCGGAGACCTTGACCCATTCTGTTTCGTATGGACATCATAAGTCTTGTATAGTCATCATGCATTTTTGAGGGCCTCATGGAGTGGAGCGACCTGCGTCTCTTCTTGGCAATCGCAAGATGCGGCACTCTGGGCGCCGCCGCACGATCCCTTGGACTGACACAACCGACCATGGGACGGCGGCTAAAGGCGCTCGAGGCATCGCTTGGACATATTCTTTTTCAGAGGACGCCCGACGGGTTCGTGCTGACCTCGGAAGGCACACTGGTCCTCTCGCACGCAGTGCGCATTGAGCAGGAGACGATGGGGCTGGAGCGACAACTTGCGGGTGGAGAGCGCCACCTGGAAGGGCATTTGCGGATCTCATGTTCTGACTGGTTTGGCGTACATGTTCTCGCCCCGCTGCTGTCCCGATTTGCGGGAATACACCCAAGGATCTCAATCGAAATCCTGACGGAATCCAGATTGCTCGACCTGTCTCGCCTCGAAGCCGACATCGTCTTCCGAATTACGCCTTTCACAGCGGCCGATGTGGTGGCAAGGAAGCTCGTCTCGATCGAATACGCTCTTTACCAGGCTGCAATGGCAGATGACGCAAACCTGGAAAACCCCTCGGGCGTGTCGCTGATTACCATGGATGAGGCGTTCTCCGAGATGCCCGACGTCGCCTGGATGCAGCAGAAATTTCCCGGCGCTTGCATAGCGATGCGAAGCAACAATCGCGACGTCCAGGCCGAACTGTGCGCTGGCGGCGTGGGCCTAGCAGTCCTCCCGCGTCCTTTGGGCGACGCCCGTCGCGATCTCCGCGAACTTGCCATTGATGACCGACCGCCATCGCGCGCGACATGGGTGGGGTACCATCGCGACCTCAGGCAGCTTCCGCGGCTGCGCGCGTTCGTCGACTTCGTAGTGGAAGAGATCGGAACTGTAATCAGCATGCGACAGGCCGAAGCGCGTTAGTTTGCTCTCCCCCCCAACTCATTCAGTAATCATCAATACCCAAGTGCAATTCCGTCGTCCGTGCCCTCGAACTTATGAATGCGCCGGTCGATCGGCGCGAGCGCCGCGCTGTTCCCTCCAGAAATACTCGCTAGGCCGACGTCATCCAATCCGATAGGGCGAGAATGCAAATGCCAGTCCTGATGATTCTAGTGCCTTGCCTGATACGACCCTAACCACCATTTCCTGAGCTCACATCACGAGCTATAAACCAAAGCTACTCGGTCTCACGGAATTGCCATGTCGCGGGAAATTTTCTCCAACGCAATTTTTCAGTTTATCGCGCTCGTTCTTCTAAGCGCAGGCGCAAGATTGGCATTCGGAAGAAATCCGACCCGCCGGCTGATCGCAAATATGGCGTTCTTCGGTCTTCTGACGAGCATCCTTCTGTCACATGGGATCGAGCCATATTCACCGGACATCAAGGCCGAGGAACTCTCGTGGCGGATCTTTGTAGGAGCTGCAAAATCTGTCTGGTGGATTGGCGGGGCGATGGTTCTTGTCAGCTTCGTGCGGCTTTTCCTTATCCTCGAAAGAAAGCCCAGAGAGGGACGTCTGCTCCAGGACCTGATCGTAGGTGCAATCTACGTTGGAGCGGGTCTATCTGTCATTGCCTATGTATTTAGCGTTCCTGTCGGTACATTGATTGCGACGTCCGGGGTTTTCGCGATTGTTTTGGGTCTTGCGCTGCAAAGCACATTGAATGACGTCTTTTCAGGTGTGGCTTTGAACCTTGGCCGACCTTATACCGTTGGGGACTGGATTGTCCTCGATGATGGGGTTCAGGGTCGCGTAATAGAGACAAACTGGCGCTCCACCCACCTTCTCAACGGCACCAACGATGTTGTCATCGTACCGAACAGCATTCTCGCGAAACGGCGCCTTACAAACCTGACCAGTCCGGAAGAATCCCACGGCGTCGATGTTAGAGTACGCGTCCTGCCTACCAAGCCACCGTCCGCAATCGAAGAGACAATGCGCGAGGTGTTGTTGAGCAGCAATCGGATACTCAAGGTCCCCGGGCCGTCCGTGACAATAGTGGCTCTCGACGGCAACGGAGTTGAGGTCGAACTGGCGTTCAGGGTCAGTGGCGTTGGCGGGGTGTCTCCGGCGAAGAATGAGATCTACGATCTTGTGTACAGGCATTTACGAGCAAGCGGCCTCCAACTGGCGCCGCCTGTCGGTGACTCGCTGGCCGACATCAGTGCGGCCGAGGATGGCGTGCTTTCCAAGCATCCAGGGTCTGCGTGGCGGCTCGTTAACACCGTTCCGCTGTTTGCAACCTTGACTGAGGATGAGAAGGAAGCCCTCGTCGCCGGCATAAAGCGGCAAACATTTCGCAAGGGAGCGGTAATCGCTGCCCAGGACACTTCACTGACATCGCTCATGGTTGTGCGCAGTGGCGTGGCGGTTGTCGAGCGCGAAACTCAGGGGGAGCATATCGAGTTAAATCGACTCGCCCCTGGAGATATCTTTGGAGAGCGGGGAGTTCTCATGGGTGCGCTAGAGCCTGGAAATATTAAAGCGCTTACGTTTGTTGTCGCCTACGAAGTCGCCAAGGACCAGCTCGCTGCGGTTATGCGCGAGCGTCCATCGCTTGCGGACGAATTGGGTGTCCTGCTCGCTCGCCGGATCGATTCCGAAAAGCATCTATTTGGGGAAGAGATCCTTGCAGATAGCAGTCATCCCTCGACACTCACGGCCAAGATCCGGCACCTGTTCGAGATCCAACATGTAATACGTCACCATTCGGAATCGACAGCCGGGCGCTGAGTGCGCGCCCGGCGGACACCATCTCACGATGAACAAGACGACCTGGTCGCCCAACCTATCTACAAACCCGCGCGAGGTTAGGACGCGCCACTTGGCATGGCAGTCCCAGCGGCCGTTAATCCGCTTCGTCTAGCAAATCAGTCCCGTATGAATTATCCACAGTACACAGCCAGCCTCCCCCCGACGTTTTCCGGAAGACATATGTTGCACGTCTCACGTTTGATAGGTCTTGGCCGTTCTGATCGATGGTATCCAACCATGTTTCCATGATCACAAGGGCCGTGTCACCGCTCTCAATGACATTCATTTTTCCTTGTCTGACTTTTAATCCATTTTCGAAGTAGGCCGAGATCGCCTCGAACGCCTTTCTGATCTGCTGCTTGCCGCGGGCATGGAGACCAGGCCGAACAACGAGGGTGGCATCCTCTGCGTAGAACCGCATCAATCCGTCGAAGTCTTTGTTCGAGATAGCGCGATCAGCGGCAACGATTAAGGTCTTTAGGGGATGATCAGACATTTCCGCTCCAGGAATGCCTCAGGCGGAAACCAACCCGCCGTGAGGCGGTTGTTTCATAAGGAATTCAACGCGCCTGACACACCGTTCGATAGACGGCGATAAGCGAAGGCCGGGCGAATCCGCGAACATGTTCCATGGCCACCGCCTACCATGCCTGGTCTAAGTGAGCAATTGGCAAGGGCGATTCGACCATTGTCTATTGCGTTCACAAGTAGCCACTCTCTTCGCCTCTGGTCACCGGCGCAATTATGCCGCCTCTGAACCAGCTGGCGGCCAGGCCCTTTGTCAGCGAGCGTCCGTTGCTCCCTCAGCTGGCGGAGCGACGATGCCCTCACCTGAGGCTCGCAACAATCCCTCCTCCCCTATGACACCGCGAAATCCGTGCTGCGTGTCACAGCCTCCCATTCGTCGACTTCCTCGACAACCTGATCGATTTTGGTTCGCGCGCGCCGGAGTGCATCGCTCCCCAAGAGGAGATGGAGCGGAGGCCTATCGCAGGCCACGAGCGCAAGGAATGCCTGCGCGGCAAGAACCGGATCGCCTGCCTGCCGACCATCGGCCGCTTTGAAGGCCGCCTCACTCTTCCCTATTGTTTCCGCGTATACTTCACCGGCAGCATCACTCCTTCGGATTGAGTGGTCGGAGAGGAAATCCGTTCGGAATGCACCCGGTGCGACCGCCGTGACCTTGATTCCGAACGGCTCGACTTCCAGGGCGAGACCTGCAGACATTCCTTCAAGAGCCGCTTTGGCGGCTGAATACATCGCGGTCCCGACACCGGGCGCGCGGCCCGCAATGGAGGTGATGTTGATAATGTGACCACGCCCCTGCGCTCTCAAGTACGGCATGGCAGCCTTAATGATACGGAATGGTGCAAGGACGTCGACAGCAAAGAGCCGTGCGACATCTTCGTTCGCCGCCATCTCAAGTGCACCAAGCAGCCCATAGCCCGCGTTGTTGACGATAACATCAATCTGTCCCGCGATCTCAAACGCCTGACGTGTCACGGCCTCCGCAGCTTCGCCGTCGCCGAGATCGACTGACAGCACGTGCAGCCGGCCCGGGCACTCCTTTATCGGCAGGTCAGTACCGCGGATCGTGCCAATGACGGTGTCGCCCCTTGCTAGCGCTGCCTCAGCGAGCGCTTTCCCAAGGCCGCGGGAAATTCCAGTGATGAGCCAAGTGGTCATGACGTGCTCCTTCGTTTTTGACGAAGAGCACCTTGCCACGCTCGCTTCATGTATATAATCCGATGAAAAGTGAATGCCCTTGTTAGGCGGCCTTAACAATGCAAGTGACGTTGGTGGACAAACTTCCCGCAGGCAACGACTATAACCAAGTGCGTGCCTTCATCGCCGTCGCCGAATACCTGAGCTTCAGCCGCGCAGCAGAGGTGCTTGGCGTATCGCCATCGTCACTTAGCCAGATGATCCGGAGCTTTGAAGAACGAGTGGGAATGCGCCTTTTCCACCGAACGACGAGAAACGTGTCACTGACGGAGGTTGGCGAAAACTTGTTCCGACGGGTTCGTCCCGCAGCGTTCGAGTTGGGCGAAGCTTTAGCACAGACAAGAACCGCTGGTGAGCGACCAGCGGGCACTGTTCGCGTGCACACGTTCCGCTCCGCTGCGCAGAAGCATATCGAACCAATCCTCGCGAGCTTTGCCGAACGCTATCCAGACATTGTGCTCGACGTCACAATCAATGATGAGACGGTTGACATCGTCGCTGGAGGCTATGATGTCGGGCTACGGATCGGCGAGGTTATCCAACGAGATATGGTCGCTGTCCGACTGGGACCTGAGTTACGTCAGTTGGCTGTCGCCACACCGGAATATTTCCGCCGGCATGGCTGCCCCGAACATCCTCGTGATCTCGTCAACCATCGGTGTATACGCTGGCGCTGGCCCGGGCATCAGGCACCATATGCTTGGGAGTTCTTTGAAGAAGGCGCGTGGTTTAGCGTCGCCGTCAACGGCCCTCTCATCGTAAGTGAGAAGGAAACGGCTGTAGCCGCGGTTCTTAACGATATGGGCATCGGATTTGCCGTAGAGGAAATGATCCTCGATCACCTTGCCAGTGGAAGGCTGGTGAGTTGCCTCGAGGCGTGGTCCGCGCCGTTTCCTGGCTGGTTCATTTGCTACCCACAGCAGAGGCAGATGGCTCCAGCGCTTCGGGCGTTCATCGACGCCGTGCGAGCTGGCCCAGCACATCGGATATAACGCGACACAGGATCTGACACAGCGACACGAAACACGACACTACGGTCGGTACGACGATGTCGAGAGCGGCCGCTCAGATAGGCAAGCGGATCAATTACCAATAGTTGAAAAGGAAAAGGGCGCTCGCCGACCTTGTCGGTAGCGCCCCCTGGGTCAGGGCGGCTACGTTGCGGCGGAGGCCGTGTCTGACAATGACATCTGAGCGGATTCGAGTGCCGTTCGCAAGCCGGGGATGGTTCTTCGCGCAGTGCAAACACCTGCATTCGCACAGGATGCACACCGGTTTCCCACAGGCTATCCACAGGACAAAGTCTTGTGGCGGCTCATTTAATGCTCGTAGCCGCCATGATGTGGAAAAATCTGTTGGCGATAGACTGCATTCCTTCGATATCCGGGGATTCCGTTGCGGGAACTACATAGGTATGTTGAGCGGTCTTCCTTGAGAGCAGGCGGCGGACCTCGGAAGATGCGGCGGAGGGCTTCACGTTGCCCCCGCCGCTCGTACGTTTCTATGCGTCCACATATCCTGCAGTGCCCCGACGCAGCCTTGCCCCCATCAACCCGCATGCCAGGCCAGGAACGTCGACATCGCCAAAGTACTCGAACGTCGCTATTCAGTTTCAGCATCGATCTCCGGAAGAGAGGGGTAGGCCTACAACTCCGTACCGAATTCTGACCGACTTTTGTGATATTTTCGCCGATGGCTGCAACGAACATCAGCAGTCATGGCTAAGAAGTGGGAACCGATCAGGGCCAAATCGGCTGGGTTGGCGGGGGGGGCGGACTGCAGGTAGCACTTCGTCCACAATCGGGGGGGTACCGAGCCAAGGAGTAGAAATGTCAAGCTTCAGGTAGCGGAACTCGTGTTTTGGCGCCGTAAGTCAGGGAGGTTTCGATGGCGAACATGCGTATCGATGCAATGAGAATGGCCATGCGCAACAAACTGGTCGGAATGTGGGCTGCAAGGAAGCTCACACTTTCCGAGGAGGATGCCAAGTGTTATTCCGACGATCTTGCCAGGACGGCGTTTGACGTTAAACAGAATGATATCCTCGCTAAAGTTCGATCCGATTTCAGTGCAGCGGGTGTGGTTCAGACAGATGAGGAAATTCTGGCAGTCATGAACCGATGTTGGCTGGACGCTGGTGGGCGTTCAGGTCAATCGTCGAACAGCAGCGATGCGGCGTTGGTGCACATAGCCCGCACCCTCATGAAGTAATAGGTGTTGAATGAGCCTAGCGCTGCGGCCAACTCACGCAACCGCTTTTCTAGCCGCTACCTGGGTGGCAAAGGTGAACATTCGCGATCAAATCGAGTTCAAACCTGGGGCTACTACAACAGCGCCATCCCGATCGTGTTCAGTGTCGTCAACCTTGACGCAATGGCGGAAACAATTCTGGAAATACAGTACCATGAGTGGCAAAGCATATGTCGCCGTGTATCGAGTTACAGTGATCCAAGGAGGTCCAATTGCTATCGGCTGAACAAAAAAACGAGTTTCTCCAACTTTTCGACGCACGGCATCCTCCGAGTACAGGGGATGCAGACGCATACCTTGAGGTCGAGAGCTTCCGGATGTTCGCCGCCCTGGCGAACGGGGACTTGCTCGCAAGACTCGCGCTTTCCAGTAAGGAGACGATGGATCTGGCAGTAAATCCTGTCTGCGCAGCACGTCTTGCTGCGACAATCCTCGATCTCGTTCGCAAGTCAGGTGACTACGTTGTCGACCTCGCACTCTATGACGCACAAAGCGGCGAACAGTTGGCCAGACTTCGTCCTTAGTGCCTCGGCCCACTCGGCGTCTTGCCAGGCTATCTGACCTGCGGCCGGGGAGCCAATGTCAGAGCCTGGCATATGACAGGACGCGGACGGTCCTTGAGGAAGAAAAGCAAAATTGTGCCTAGCCTTCCTCATGGGAGCACATGCGACCGAACCTTACCCAGTCAAATCGCGGACCTTGCTTTACGACGAGAAGAGATCGTCAACCAGATTGCGGAAATCAGGAAGTAAAAGGCGCCAAAGCCAGCATACGGGGCGACGTCGAGAATCGATGGGGGCGTGGTACCGAGCGATTGGGTAATCATAAACCCGCCAGCCAGGCAAGACTGGCCCCCGCTCAGGATCATTGCCCACTGCGCACCATAGCCGCGCCACCGACGGATTCCGGTTGTCAGTTGAAGTGCACCGGATAGAATGGCCCAGACACCAAAGACGGCCAAGATAGCATATGTGCTCTTGGTCGCGGCCAAGACTACCGCGAGCGTCGTAACGGTACTGACGAAGATGTTGAGCGTTTGAGAGCTGTTTTCTTTAAAGCCGCCATTTGAACGGGCATCGACGTAATTGGCGACAGCATCCCATGCTGGATAGATGACAAGCAGTGCCGATACCAAGGTCGGGCTGCCGGTGAAGAGAACGGCGGCCGCTACCCACAAGATTGAGAAGGCTGCACGCACAGAGTAGTAGGATCGCAGCCAGTCTGACTGCGAGAGTGTTTGATTAGTCACAGTTGGCTCCATTTCTTATTGCCTACCTTCTAGTAGGTAGCTTTTAGCTTCATGTCAAGTTAACTGAAATCATCCACACTAGATTGACACCCTTCCTATCAGTAGATAGGCTAAATTATGGATACCGCGCCATCGACCTCGGACAAGATATTGGACATCGCGCAGTCTCTCGTTGTGAGGGGCGGCTACAATGGCTTCAGCTACGCTGATATCTCGGATGCCATTGGAATCCGCAAGGCGAGCATCCATCATCACTTTGCGACCAAGAACGAGCTGGTCGCGGTTCTCGTCGATCGATACACGCGGCACGCATCGGAAGGCCTCAAGGCCTTGGACGATAGGTTTCCAAACCCCCTCGACCGCCTGAAAGCTTATCTGAACTACTGGCAGGGATGCATCAAGGACGCATCGGCGCCGATCTGCGTCTGTGCTATGCTCGCCGGCGAGATGGCAATGTTGCCAGACGACATATCATCCAAGGTGCAAGCACACTTCGCGAGGCTAGCACAATGGCTGACTGCCGTCTTGAAGGCAGGTGTGGAACAAGGTTTGTTCCTGCTACCTAGAAAGCCCGGTGATGAGGCACAATTGTTCATGGCAGCGGTTCACGGCGCGATGCTGTCAGCGCGGGCTATGGACGATCCTAAGCTGTTTCGCGTTATCACAAAGCCACTCCTTGACCGTTTGACCGCTGACAGCGGTCGGGTTTTCTGACGGACTCGATGCTAAACCTAGTGTAGGCGGGTTTGAGGCGATCAAGCTCGCTCCCGCGCCTCCCCGGGGCGTTCAAAGCTACTTCGATGTCCCTGTTTAAGGTATTGTCCAGTCTCTGACCGGTGCACCGTTCCACTGGCTATGACGCGAAGACAGCGATACCACCATCAATAAGGTCCTACACACTGGCGACGAGGTCCGTAGTAGGGCTGGTAAGTATTGTCGAAAGCCCTGTAGGTACGATAGCGCCCATAGCACCAACTCACGTGGCTGCCACCTTCATAGGCTAGCGAAGGTGTATATTGGCGGTACCTGGTGCCGTAATATGGAGCACGGTACGGACCATATTGTGGTTGCGTCAAAACACCTCCGACGATGTCAGGGTAGACGCCGCCCCCTCCGTGACGCCACTGCACTGGTTCCATATACGGCGGCAGTTTAATCCCCGGGCTAATAGCCGGGAACGCTTGAGCTGGCGCAATGTTAAAGCCGCTTATGATGAAGCCAAACGCTACCAAGACTAGCCTAGCCATGCCTATCTCCTAAACGCCGGTTGAAAGATGCCCTACCCTCCCCGAGACCAACATCGGGGGCAGCATGACGATAACCGTTCCGCGAGGTCTCAACAATTGGTATTGCAAAGTCGGCATCGGAAGCGAATCTGAGCTCCGATATCAATCGGAACTGGCATATATCGGGACGGCGAGTTTCGGGATCAATCGCCTCGGGTGATGCATCGGGGCAACCCACAGGGCTCCAACCCGTTGACCCTGCTTTAGTATGAACGCGCCGCCGGTGGACAGGCGCTTCCGTCCAATGTAACGGGGCGACAAACGCCCGTCTGGCACAGCCGGCAGGCACGTCACAGACTTCCGTTGTTACTGTTCGTCGCGCGAGCCTTCATCGGCACACTGGTCACCGCGATTTCGGAATCCAAACTGAAAACGAGGTACTTGCAGCGATGGCCAGGAGAATTGCCGCAAACTGGTCAAGCCCCACCGCATGGAACCCTTCGACATGCCCCAGGACAAAGCTCGCGCAGGTCAAGACCACACAGGCAAGGCCGACGTAGGTAACAATGCCTTTGGGGAAAATCCTGGTCGAGAAAATGATGATCGGAATATAGAGAACTGTGATTACCGCGTCGAACGGCCCAAGGGTGCCCAGAAGAAACACCGCCGAGAGCGAGACCGGCACGGCAGCTAATACGAGGTTCTTGCGTAGTTGTTCGAATTGCATGTGAGGCCTCTCGTCGATTTCAGGGCACAGACATCTCGTCTAAAGAGCGGGACATAACACGGCAGCACTCGCCTTGACCTGCACTGAGGCCAGCCTGCCGGCTGTCCGCCAGTTTTTGGGCGTCAAGCCAAAGTGCCTCCGAAAGAGGCGGCAAAGATGCGCCTGGTCGGCCAGCCCGCAATCGAGCGCGATATCGCAAAGGGACAGATCAGTTAGACGAAGCAGTTCCTTTGCCAGCCGCATGCGGCATTTCAAAACGTACTGATAAGGCGATTGATTGAACGCCGCCTTGAAAACTGCCGCGAAGTGGCTGCTACTCAATCGAGCGATACGGGCAAGGTCATCAACGCGAATATCGCTCGCGAGATTTCCATCAATGAACTCCACCACTCTCTTGCGCTGCCATGGGGCCAAGGTCCCGCGGTTTCTTAACCGCTCCTCGGGATAGACGGAATTGTCTGGTCGGATACTCTTCTGAGCAAAGAGGACGAGACTCTGAGAGAGACGATTGGAGTCCGGATACCGCATCGATAGCATGCCCTGGTTGATCTAAGTCGGCCAAGTTTGCCGAGGCATAACCACGAGATCGATCAAACGAACGTCTTCTTCTTCTGGACCTTGGTATAGGTAATCCAAGCCCGGCTCAGCCATTCACCTACCACTTCGTTGATGGATCCTTCACCCGATTGCTGAACGAAGCTATGAACCCGGTTAGCATCCTGGTGGGCTGGATACGCAACGGGCTCTGCTATGCTGCCTACAGCATCCGTTTTGGCGCACGGTTGTGTTCCGGCAAGCAACAGATGATGCGTGAAGATCGAGCTTTGGGCTCTAGTACAATCGGACCCGCGCATCGGTGCATCCGGACTGCGCAATCACTGTGGCGATTATGGGTATTGCCAAGGAATGCGGCGCACTTAAGCGCACCGCATTTCTTCCACTGCCACTAGCTATCAACCCTTGATGAAGGCTAGCAGATCGGGATTGATGACGTCTGGATGAACGGTGAGCATCCCATGGGGATAGCCATCGTATATTTTCAGAACGCTACCCTTGATCAGCTCATGCTGGAGTAGACTGGCGTCCTTGTAGGGTACGACCTGATCGTCGCTGCCCTGCGTGACGAGTGCGGGTACGCGGATTGCCTTGAGATCCTCTGTCTGGTCGGTCTCAGAAAAAGCCTTTATGCCCTCGTATTGGGCCTGCGCACTTCCCATCATACCTTGCCGCCACCAGTTGTTGATGACGCCCTGTGAAACCTGCGCGCCAGAGCGGTTGAAGCCATAGAACGGGCCTGCCGCCACGTCGAGATAGAATTGCGCACGATTAGCGGCAAGAGCTTCACGAAATCCATTGAACACGTCGATCGGCGTTCCCTCCGGATTGCTAGGCGTCTTAAGCATGAGAGGTGGAACGGCGCTTACCAGGATCGCCTTTGCCACCCGCCCTTGCGGCTGTCCATGCTTTGCCACATAACGGGCAACTTCGCCGCCCCCCGTCGAGTGACCAATGTGGATCGCATTCTTGAGGTCCAGATGCTCAACTACAGCCGAGGCATCTGAAGCATAGTGATCCATATCGTTGCCATAAACGACCTGCGTCGAGCGACCGTGACCACGGCGGTCGTGAGCAACGACGCGATAACCCTTGCTAAGGAAGTACAGCATTTGGTTATCCCAATCATCCGCCGAAAGCGGCCAGCCGTGATGGAAGTGGATAGGTTGGGCGTCCTTTGGGCCCCAATCCTTGTAGAAGATTTCGACGCCATCTTTGGTTCTGACGAATTCACCGCCTAAGAAGGGGGCCTCAGAAGGTTTGCTGTGCTGACGCGTCTTTTCGCCAGCTAAGGCAGGAGCCGCTACCGCGGCGATCGAAGCAGTGGCCCCAGCAAATAGCGCTTGGCGGCGAGAAAGAGGCAGTTCGGTTTCGGTATGCATCCATATAACTCCATTTCCAAGTTTGGAGCTGTTACGATATGGTCGTTGCCGAAACCGGTATTGTTCATTTCTTGGATTTACGAGCGAGACAAGTCGCTTCGACAGGCAGGAGTGCCAACCTCAAAGACATCCACGCTCAGTTTCATTCCGATCGGCCAGGATATCGAGCGCCGCCCTTGGGGGGTATATTGGCTGGGGATTGATAGGGTTTGTCGCACCACGTCCAACGAACCCAAAACTGACCTACCGACAAGTCATCGTTGGGCCGAGGCAAATTGCCATCCTTGTCGAAAACGCTGACTGCAGCTCAGTGCGCCTCGAATGGCGCTTCGCCAAAGAGCTATAAACACCAACTCAAATGTCGCTCGTTGTACCGGAAAATCAGATCCGAGAGGTCGACCTTCGAGCCGCGTTGGAATATTTCGCTTGCTGGCCTGCCAAACGCTTGCGGTAGCGTTCCTGTGCCGACTGCAGGTGTGCGCGCATCGCCTCTCGCGCCGCCAACGGATCCCCCGCCGAAATGGCCTGTAGAATCTTTAGATGCTCGCTCTGCAAGCCACGGAGGTACTCATCGGACAGCACTTCCACCGAATACCAGGGCGAATTTGTGTCACATGGGATGGTGCGGTCCCCGAGCGCGTCGAGAATCTCAACGTAGAACGGATTGTTGGTGGCTGCTGCGATTTCCCGATGAAACTGGAAATCGGCCTTCCCCGTTGGTTCACCAAGCTCCAGAAGACGCTCAAACTCGAAGAACGCCTCCTGGATCCGCGCCTCCTGGGCCACGTTCCTACGCTGCGCGGCCAGACCTGCGCTTTCGATTTCAATCCCTGTGCGCACCTCGAGCATGTTGATGGCTTGGCTGATCTTGTTGCCAATGTCTGCGCTGATGGCGCTGATCTTGCCGGTAGGGTGATCGAGCACAAAGACCCCAGCGCCATGACGCGATTCGACGAGCCCGTCAGCGGCCAGCGCGGCAATCGCCTCGCGAACGACGGTACGGCTGACACCGAACATCTCCGTCATTCGGCTTTCAGTCGGCAGCTTTTCGCCGACGGTGAAGTCGCCGGAAATGATCTGGCTTCGCAGCGTATGGACGACGTTCTCGGAGAGCTTTGGCCGCCTCTCCACCCTCACATCTGTCCGAACAGCGCTCATCTTGGTCGACCTATCTAAATACCGAAGGGAGCCAGAGCGACAGCGCCGGAATGTAGGTGACGAGCAAGAGGACGACCACACCGGCCCCATAGAAGGGCCAAATGGAACGCATCGCCTCCCAAACGGTGATTTTGCCGACAGCACAGGCCACAAACTGGACGCCACCGACCGGCGGAGTGTTGAGGCCAATACCATAGTTGAGGATCATGATCACTCCAAAATGAACCGGATCAATACCATACGCCTGTACGATTGGCAGGAAGATCGGTGTGGTGATGATGATCGTCGGCCCCATATCCATAAATGTGCCGAGCAAGAGCATAATCACGTTCAGCAAGAGCAGGATAATGATCGGATTGTCCGAAATGGTCTGCATCCATGCAACCAGCGTAGCCGGCACGCGCAGGAACGCCATCAGCCACGAGAATGCTGCGGCCGTTCCAATGATCAACAGTACCATAGCGGTTGTGCGTACCGCACCCATCGTGGCATGGACGAAATCAGCCCAGGACATCTGGCGATAGACGAGAACGGTGACCAGCAATGCGTAGACAACGGCGATACAAGAGCTCTCCGTCGCTGTGAAAACGCCGGAGCGAACGCCGCCGAAGATAATCGCGATGAGCAGAAGGCCGGGAATGGCGATTGCAAACAGTTGTCCAACCATCGCAAAGCCCGGGAACCGCTCCGTGGGGTAGCCGCGTTTGCGCGCCACCAGGTAGGCGGTAACCATTAAGGCCCCAGCCAGCAGCAGGCCGGGAACGACGCCTGCGGTAAACAGGTCGGCTATCGAGATCTTTCCGCCCGCAGAAATCGAGTAGATGATCATATTGTGCGACGGCGGAAGCAGCAGCGCAATAAGGGCGGCCATCGACGTGACGTTAACGGCATAGTCTGCTCCGTAGCCACGAGCTTTCATCTGCGGGATCATCAACCCACCCACGGCAGCAGCCTCCGCCACTGCGGAGCCTGAAATTCCGCCGAAAAGTGTCGCGGTCACGATGTTGACCTGACCAAGTCCACCGCGCACATGACCGACGAGCGAAGCAGCAAATGCGACGATTCTTTGGGCGATGCCGCCCCGCACCATAAGGTCTCCCGAATAAATGAAAAACGGAATGGCCAATAGCGAGAAGACGCTCATTCCCGAGTTGAGCCGCTGAAACACAACCATCGGCGGCAGACCCATATAGAGCACGGTCGCAAAACTGGCGACGCCGAGACAGAAGGCAATCGGAGTACCAATCAACATCAGCAGGGTAAAGGCAGCGAAGAGTATCCAAAGTTCCATTGCTCAACCCTTTGCTGCGCCAGTCTTGGCGCCTTCACTCATTTCGGCATTTCCGAGTTCGATCGCGATTTCGGCCGGGGCGAGTTCATCGAGTTCCATATCGATTGGCGCACCCGAAAGGCGCAGCACGATCCGCTCAAGTGAGAAAAGAATGACCAGTATTCCGCCAGCGACGATCGGCATGTAGTCCCAACCGCCAGAAATGCCGAGCGATGGCAGGACTGTATTCCACGTCAGGCTGACGAGACTGCCTCCATAGACAACCATGCCCAGCCCAAAGGCAAAGATGACGCAATCGGAGATCATGCGAAGCCACTTTTTCGCTGAGGGCGGCAGCACATAGAGCAAGACATCGAAACCCATGTGATTGTTTTCGCGCACGCCAACAGCAGCGCCGAGGAAGATAAACCAGCTCATGATCATGACCGCGCCCGGTTCGGTCCAGCTGGGAGAATCATTCAATACGTATCGGCAGAAGACCTGCCAGGCGACGATGACGGTCATCAACACGAGACCGATGCCAGCCAACCACAAGGCCGCAGTATTGATCCGCGACAGGATCGACAACCCACTTTTCAATTCAACGTGCATGCCTTGTTCTCCGGGACCATGTGAGCGCCCATGCAAGGACGCCCACATCCATTGGTCTGCAGTTCAGGAATCACTGTACCGCCTGGACGTCCGCCACCATCTTCTTCAGCACGTCGTCGGTGACGTGCTTGTCGTAGACCGGCTTCATTGCATCCATGAAGCCCTGCTTCTCGACCTCGTTGACCTCAGAACCGACCTTCGCCACGTTTGCACGCGACTCCTCGGATTTCGCAGCCCAGAGCTCACGCTGCTTTGCCACGCTGTCCTTGGCGGCCTGCTTGAAGATTGCCTGATCCTCTGGCGTCAGCTTGTCGAAGGCGACCTTGTTCATAACGAACACCTCCGGAAGGATCGTATGTTGATCGAGCGAGTAGAATTTGGCGACTTCGGCGTGCTTGGCCGTATCGTAGCTCGGGAAATTGTTTTCCGCGCCGTCGATGACGCCGGTCTCTATCGATGAATAGACCTCACCGTAAGGCATTGGCGTGGCGTTGGCGCCGAGTGCCGCGACCATGTCGACGAAGATGTCAGACTGGATAACGCGGAACTTCATGCCTTTCATGTCCGCCACGGACTTGATCGCCTTCTGCTTGTTGTAGAACGAGCGGCTACCGGCGTCGTAAAAGGCCAGCGCCACCAGACCAGCTGGTTCAAATGCGGCCTTGATCTGGTCTCCGATCGGTCCGTCCATGACCTTGTGCATATGCTCCTCTGAACGGAAGATATATGGCAGTGCAGGCACGATTGTTTCCTTCACAGTGCCATTGAATGGCGCCATGGAAACCCGGTTCAATTCGATCACGCCGGATCGAACCTGCTCGATCGTGTCCTTCTCTTCGCCGAGTTGAGCGGAGTGATACACTTCGACGGCATAGCGGCCTCCCGTCCGCTCCTTTACCAGCTCACCGAAATACTTCACGCCCTCCACTGTCGGATAACCATCGGGATGCGTATCCGATGACTTCAAAACGGTCTGCGCATTCGCCACGCCAAGCGTCAGCAGCGACACTACGACAACACTGCCAAAGAGCTTTGAAACATTCCTCATTTGCTTCCTCCCAGTTGTGGGCTCCTCGCCCCTCTTGCCTAAAATCGACGAGCCTCCTCCGCGAGCGTGTAGGCCGGTTCGCATGCAAGCTCGTAAACCTCGCCCTCAGTCAGCGAGTCTTCGGCGACAACGCTGGCGAAACGCGCGCAGCCGATGCGGCGCCCCATGTTCTGATGTGGGCGCCCAAGGCAAAGGCAGCGATCCAAACTGATTGCAGTGAAGCCTCCAACCTGACTGATCTCGCGCGTTCGATCGGCTCAACGGATACGAGCGGAGATCGGCACGATGGCTGAGCAGTGCTACCGTCGCTTCATCAAGAGCGCGCGCAACCAAGCGCTTGTCCGTATCGGACGACAACGAGTCATCGAAGAAGATAAGTGCAGTCATCTCCAGTCGCTCCCCCAAACGACATCAATATCGCTAGAAGTGAAATCAGATTATGTCAACATACAAAAATTCCAATGTTGTATGATGACTATATTGCTGCCCATCGACGCTTGGTGTAGCCATTAATCACCAGCCAAGGAGGAGTGGCAGGATCATGACTGTTGAAAAGCAGCTCCCACCAGCGCCGCACGAGACCGGTGTCGCCGCCCGATTGCCATGTTGTGGTCCGGTCAGGAGAAGGTTGCTTTCAGGCGGTTTTGCTCGGGCGCCTGCTTGGTGCGCCAGCTCTGGAGCTGCGCCCCGCAGCCGATCATCTGTCAACCATTCCAACCAAGAGCCCACACGCCGGCTGTTGACCCAAGAAAGAAAAAGCCCATGAAACAGACCTGGCGATGGTTTGGTCCTGACGACCCCGTCCCGCTTGCACATGTCCGCCAGGCCGGAGCAAGTGGGGTGGTAACCGCACTCCATCATCTCAATGACGGACGAGCATGGCCGGCCGCCGAGGTGGCGCGCCGCAAGGCCGAGATCGAGGCCGCCGGCCTTGAATGGAGCGTTGTCGAAAGCATAATCGTGCATGAGGACGTGAAGACCCGGTCCGGGCGCTTCCGCGAGCTTATCGATAACTACAAAAGCTCCATTCGCGCTGTTGCCGCTGCGGGCGTGCGCACAGTTTGTTACAATTTCATGGCGATTACGGACTGGACGCGGACCGATCTAGAGTATCGCATGCCGCATGGTGGCACTGCGTTGCGCTTCGACGTTGTCGAATTCTGTGCCTATGACGTCCTAGTCCTGCAACGACCGGGTGCTGAAGCAGACCATCCGCCTGAGAGGATCAAAGCCGCGCGCGAGCGACTGGCGGGCATGGGTGAAGGAGACCTTGCCCGGCTGGAAAGAAATCTGATTGCGTGGGTGCCGGCTCGCGAATTCGTCTATGATCGCGCCAGCTTCCGCAACATGCTCGATCGCTACCGCGAGATTACTGCTGACGCGTTGCGCGCAAATCTTATCGAGTTCCTTCGAGAGATCGTCCCCGTTGCAGAAGAAGTGGGCGTGAAGCTTGCCATCCATCCCGACGATCCTCCCTTCCCCATTTTTGGCCTGCCACGCGTAGTCTCCAACGCCAGCGATGCGCGCGCGATCATCGATGGCGTCAAGTCTCCGTCAAATGGGATCACACTTTGTACCGGTTCCTATGGGGCAAATCGAAACAATGATCTCGTTGAGATGGCGCGCGAGTTCGGACCGGATATTCATTTTGCCCACCTTCGAAATGTCGCCCATGAGCCTGACGGTTCGTTTCATGAATCGGAGCATCTTGATGGGTATGTCGATATGGTCGGCGTGGTGAGAGCCTTGCTAACAGAAGAAAAACGTCGCGCTGACAGTGGACGCGCCGATGCGGTGATACCCATGCGGCCAGACCATGGCCATCAGATCCTCGACGACATTGGCAAGACGGTAAACCCCGGTTACTCGGCGATCGGCCGGCTTAAGGGGCTCGCTGAACTGCGCGGCATAATGCGCACTCTCGAATACAGCGCATGAGATAAGTAAGTTGCGACTTGGCGTAATCGGTCTTGGCCTGGCTTCTGCACTGCAACCTTGGCAGACCTTGCAGCACAGACACCAGGCAATTCCTTAGGAGGACGGTCGGTCAAAAAGCCCTTAGTGTCCCAGCCACTCGTACTCGGAGATGGAAGCCTTGCCTGATTTTTTGTCGTAAAGGCAGATAAGGTTAGTCATCTTCCTCGCTTTGCCACTTTTCTCGCGAAGAAGGATCGCGATCTTTCCTGTCGCATCGTCGAAGACCACCGGCGCAGTCGCTTCGGGGGAAACCATGCGGGACTGACCGATGCATGTGCCATTGGCCTTTGCAAAAAGCGCGTTCCAAGCCCCTTCGCTGGAGGCGCTAGCCAACCGTGTCAGGGAAAGAAGGCTCGCTGCTACAACGAGAGTGGTCTTCAGCATATCTGATTCCTCATGTCATTTCGAATCGCGCACACGGGTGGCGGCGCGTTGATTGCAAGAAACGATGGCACGATCACGACGACAGTTCGTGCGCCCGGCCAAAATAAACGTTTGTTGCAGCCCATCTACGTTACGTTGCGATCGCGCTGTGGACTTTTCTCTCCAGTCTCGGACTCGCTCGTAGGCGATGCTTCAGCGGCAGCTTCGAAGCGCTCATTCCATCAAACGGGCCCTTGTCAGATAAGAGCCGCGTACTCATCCAAGCGCTCAACTGGCCTCGAACCTGTCAAGCATCCTTCGCAATTGTGCATTTTGCTCAATCAGCTTTCTCGCTAATTGACGCCGCAACTGCTCGACCTCCGCATCAAGTTCAGCCATTTCGTCGATGAACGTGCCGGGGATGGACAAGTTTGCCGTCGCGCTGGTGGTGGACAAGGCTCCCTTGGCTGCAGGCACAACGCCGTTGGCGAGTCCTCTCGAGCCTCTGTGAGCTGTTACGACAGTGGTCTTGAGTGGCACAGGCTCCTCGACGGTAGCAGCATTGTTAGATTCCGAGGGCGCTTCTTCAACCGCGGGCTCAGCCGCAACATTCGAGACGGGTTTGTTCGAATTTAATGCCGTATCTTCCCTCGTGTCGACTTCGGAAGACGGATCAAGCGCCTCAGCGACGACGTCTTGAAGTGGAGTTTCATTCGCCGGAGATTGCTCGATTGCCGTTGCCTCTGTCACATCCGAATGTAATTCGTCAGATACTTCCGCATTCGGCTTGCGCGACACCAGATCGGCAACAAATCTCCATGGTGTTCTCATCGACCCTGAACCTTGGCATGTCGGCAGCATTGTGCCCAGCAATCTAAATGGACCAGGCCCAGTTATGGGCCTGGCGAACTCGATATCCTATTGACGATGGCGCGATGTCAAAAGTTGACTGCGCCTCTTTACTCCAGGGTTAGCCCTGGCCGAGACGCTTGCGCAGATCTGCATTTTCCGCGCGCAGCTTTTCGGAAAGCTGTTTGCGCAGCTGCTTGTTCTCTTCTTCAAGCTTGATGAGATCAGGCAAATCGTCAATGGACCCAACACGAGCAACGGCCTTCGGCGAAACTCCCTTTGATCGGGGAGCGCGACCAACCGTCTTCTTCGGTTCAGCGACTGCCTTCTCATCCTTGGCTGCAGCGAGCTTTGAACCGCGCTTCGCGCGCGTCTTCTTTGCGGGCTTCTCCGAAGGCATGGCCGATACCTCAGGGGTGATTGTTTCGGCTGCAACTCTCGGCCGCCGGGGCGCACGTGTCTTCTTTACGGCCGGCGCTGCGACCTGAGCCGCGGTCGCAACATCGTTACCAGCATTTTCATTCGTCGTCTCATCAGCCATCTGTGTTCTCCTCTGTCAGGCGCATAAGCATTCGTTTCGCCTTTACTTGATGTCAATCAATAGGACCAGCATAAACACAAAACAAGGAACGCAAAACCAGCCATGTGCCATTTCCTTACATGAAACGAAGCGGATCAGCCTATCGCTGCCACGATGAACCAGGTCCGATCGGGAAAGCGGTTTGGCCCCGATCTCCCTTGTGAATTGAAAGCTCCAAATTTCTTGGGCCCAGCGCCTCCACCCTAGCACTTCTGCGACTTGCCGCCTGCCATTACATTCCTGCCTTATCAGCTGCGGTCCCATCGTCTCCGATGTTGCGATCGCCATCTAGGCCGCGATGAGCGCGGCCAACAACGGAAAGGAATAATTAAATGGCTACCATCGGCACATTCACCTCATCCGAAAACGGGTTCACCGGAACGATCCGTACTCTCGCCCTCAACGTTAAGGCCCGCATTGCACGGGTCGAAAACGGCTCTGACAAAGGCCCCCAATTCCGTATTTACAACGGGGGCCGTGGAATTCGGAGCGGCATGGCAAAAGCGCTTTCCGGAGAGCGATCGCGACTACCTCTCCGTCAAGCTCGACGATCCAAGCTTCCCGGCACCGATTTACGCAACTCTTGCCGAGGTGGAAGGCACCGAAGGCTTCCAGTTGATCTGGTCCCGTCAGAACCGAGACTAATAAATCCACCCTCTGGTCTGTAAAGACGCCCCTTCCCAATCAATACAGAAAATCCGGAACGGCATTAGGCCCTCCGGCTTTTCCTGTTGTGAAATGGAACCGCAAATTGCCGTCCTTGACTCTTTCACGAGTGGAACGTCGATACGGTCGATGAGGAAGACCGCGGGCAGCTGTCGAAAGGTTGAGCGAGTTGCCTCGAAAGCCATTATTGGGGGCGGACCGTCCGGTATCCGCGGGTGCGCTTTTGCCTGAGGATTTTTAAGAAGCGTTCCACTGCATCGCACTCCTTGGCGAAGTACTGGACCATTGTCTGGCCGCGCGCGCCGATCCGCCCCCAGCGCCGTGTGAGGCAAACCTCGCCGAACAGATTGGCTTCGATGTTCATCACGTAGAAGCGCGCCATGTTTTTCGCCGGGTCCGTGCGTTCGATGTAAAGCTGGTAGGGCTGTGTGAGCATGCAAGCATGATCGCCCGACCAGTGGTTTACGTCCAACGAGAGATATGAATCGATCGTGGCCGACCGATTCATTTCCGTGAAGTCAGGATGACGAGATAACCATGGCGAGCCGCAGCCGGTAAACAACGACGGTCGCAAGCGGCACGAAGTTCGGTTTGAGGTTCCCAACCGCGTTCATTAGTGCTGAACGCTTTCGGGTAGGCCACTTCAACCGAGTGCTTTGGAGATTGTCCCCTGCCGCCGCACCGCTCTCGAAGTCGCTCTAATGGCCAGTTAATCGTCGATCGTGCCTTGCGGGTTGCGAGGTGCATGAAACCGATTGTTGACAACGCACGATGTCATGTCGGCGCGACGAAACCAGAGCGCACGTCCGCATCTGAGCGGCGCGTTGCCCGCGGTGAACACAATCTGCTCATCCGCGCGCATGCGTAGAACCTCGTAAGGCTGTATCAGCGGTCTCGAGGCAAGTTGCTTGGACCGCGTCCGCGACGATCCACGTGACTGGAAACTGCGGCTGACCTGGTCGATCTCGACCGTCGTCGTACCGCACCGCCCTGAGATATAATCGGCTGTCTCCGGATCATTGATTGCCGCAAAAGAAATCCAGCTTGCACTCTCGAACCATTTGCTGGACGCGTCGCGCCCGCCATAGGTTTCGCGCAGCTGCCCAATGGACTGGTAAATCATTGTCAGCGTGATGCCGTATTTTCGGCCGGCGTCGCGCGCCGTTTCAAGAATACGCATGTAACCAAGCCGTGCCGCTTCATCGAGGAGGAAGAGCGACCGTCCCTCAACTGCCCCATCTCGATTATAGATCGCATTGAGGAATGAGCCGATAATAACCCGTGCGAGGCCGGAATGGATTTCCAGCGTCTTCAGGTCGATGTTGATGAAGATGTCCGTTTGCCCGGTCGCGACGACATCGGTCTTGAAGGTCGAACCAGACACCAGCGCCGCATAGTTAGGATAGGACAGCCAGTGCGTTTCCTTGATGGCATTTGCATAGACGCCACTAAATGTTTCCGGCGTCATGTTCACGAACGCCGCGACATTCTTCTTCACAAAGTCCGACCCGGAATTTTCGTAGATTTCTTGTAGCCGCTTACGCAGCACCTTTTCAGGCTCTGACAGATTGGCGCGAACCTGTCGAAGCGTCTGGTTCTCCTCCGTAGTGTGGCCAGACAGGCAAACATCATCGATCATCACCGTTAGAAGCTGGAGCCCCGAGGCGCGGAAGAAGTCGTCACGCAAGCCGTCTGCCCTGCCGCTGTCGCTCATGATCCAGGATGCCACGGATGCACTGTCCTCCTCCTTCGTTGTGCCGTGCTTGCCAATCAGTCGAGGACATTGACCCCGATCTCCGACCGTTTCGGATCGAGCATCCACGCGTCGCGCCCGGCGCTTTTTCGATGCTCAATGACCATCGGTGCAATTTCGTGGACGCATCGAGCACAACCAGCGATCCGCCCCACTTTAGTGCTGTCGGGATCGACACAGAGGTCGGCTGAAACCTCCGGAACCGGGAAAGACAATTCCGTGCGAGGAACCAAAGTCGCAGTTGAAGCATAGGAGCGGAGACTTGCCGCCAGCACCTCACGTCGTCCGATCATCAGCGCGAAAGGATTTCATCGCACAGTTATCACGATCAACCCGTAGCGCTCGCCGATAACAATCCCGCCAGTTGCTGGGAAAAGCGCCTCAGCCTCGGTCAGGCTCATCCAGTCGGCCGCGCCGTGCAACGCGCGCTTACCCCTGACCCGCTTTGGTTCAGATCGGGCAAGCGCGGCATTGCCCATCAGCGCGACCCGAAGGGCAAAGCCAGTCGCAACAAGCACTGCTGCCGCCTCGGCAATTGTCGATGGATCAACATAGGATAGGGCTGTCTTGCCCGCGGGCACATAAGTGGACAGGGCAGAAAGTCTATGTGCTTCACGGGAGAACGCTATCCCGATTATCGTCATCCCGCCAACCATTGTGCCGCGCCCTGCCACCTTGATGTTTGCCGAACCGGCATTGGCAAACAGGAAAAGGATTCCGCTGATGGCGGCCAGCACGTAGGGCGCGGCGATGCCCACGTGACCGAGGATCACCCTTGCCTTGTCCGATGACGAAAGCCAGTGTTCTACGCCCGACAATCCATTCACCAACGCAATCATAAAGGCGGTCGGTGCCAGGAAGAGGGGAAGCCTACTCAAGGTCATCACTGAAGGCCTGAGCTCCGATGGACGTAAGCCGCGCACGTTCGGTATCGTCGCCGGTAATGCGTTGTCTTATGTCAACCAATGCGCCCAGAAGGAGCGCCCGTTTCTCATATCGAAGGCCAGCCTTCACCATGAGGCCACCGAGTTCGATTTTCTCGCGGGTGTCCTTCTTCCGCGCTTCCGATATTGCTGATCTCGCCATCCGCTCAACCCTCGACAACGCCGCCCGCAACCGCACCAGGGTCCCCCGTCTGGGGACTTGGTGCCTTCTTGTCCCCCGCGCCCTCCCCTTTTCCACCGCGAAAGCGTTTCGCCACAGTCTCGAAGGCCGCTTGAAGCTCTGCCTCGTTGATCTCCATGTCACCAAGGCCAGCTTTGAGCGCAATCCGCCCAATGCGCTCGGCCTCTCTCGCTTCGGCATGACGTAGCTGGTCCTGGAGTCTGGCAATCTCGTCGCGGATCTTCGAAGATGGCTTCTTCATCACTTCTCGTCCTTGTCTGGTTTTCGAGTTTGAGCGTGGTCAGATTCCAACAGATCGTGGTGTCGATCTACTAGCAAAAATGCGAGTTGGCGCAGCCAACGCTTTTAAGCATCATCCCGGCCGTTCGACAGGACGGCATCCAAGGGCGCAATTATACGTCGCTGCCGCGACGTGTTGCTAACCTCCTGGCGGGGCCGCCGCTCCTGACGCGCACATCGGATCTGTTCAACTTCAGGAGCGCATTGCCGCCGTGGCCGTCCCCCATTTCTCCGTCACCATCCTCGCGCGCGGCGCCGGCCGCAGCGCTGTCATGTCGGCGGCCTACAGGCATTGCGCCAGGATGGAATTCGAGCGCGAGGCCCGGACGGCCGACTATACGCGTAAGCAGGGACTTCTTCATGAGGAATTCCTTATTCCTGAGGATGCGCCGGAATGGCTTCGGGTGATGACCGCGAACCAATCGGCTTCTTCTGCCTCCGAAGCATTCTGGAATGCGGTCGAAACCTTCGAGAAGCGGGCCGATGCTCAGCTCGCCAAGGACATGACCCTGGCCCTGCCGATCGAGCTGTCGGCCGAGCAGAACATTGCCTTGGTTCGGGACTTTGTCGAACGGCATATCACCGTCAACGGCATGGTGGCTGACTGGGTTTATCACGATGCTCCGGGCAATCCGCATATTCATTTGATGACGACGCTGCGTCCGCTTGCGGAGAATGGCTTCGGGGCTAAAAAGGTCGCCTTGACTGGTCCGGACGGTAACCCGCTGCGCAACGACGCTGGTAAAATCGTCTACGAGCTTTGGGCAGGTGACGTCGATCAATTTAATGCCCTACGGGATGGATGGTTTGCCTGTCAAAACCGGCAGCTTGCACTTGCAGGGTTCGCCATTCACGTCGACGGCCGCTCTTATGAGAAACAGGGCATCGAGCTGACACCGACTATTCATCTTGGTGTCGGCACAAAGGCAATCGAGCGGAAAGCGGCCGGATCAGACCACGAGGTAGCGCTTGAAAGGCTCAAGCTGCAGGAAGTGCTTCGTGCCGATAATGCCAGACGTATCCAGAACAATCCAGATATCGTTCTCGATCAGATTGCGCGCGAGAAGAGCGTCTTCGACGAGCGTGATATCGCCAGGATCTTGCATCGCTATATCGATGACGACTGCCTGTTCCAAAGCCTGATGGCGCGGATCCTTCAACGCCCGCAAACTGTGCGGCTCGACCGCGAACGGATCGAGTTTGCGACAGGGCTCAGGTCGCCGGCCAAATACACAACGCGGGAATTGATCCGGCTGGAGGCGGAGATGGCCAGTCGGGCAATCTGGTTATCACGACGGTCATCGCATGGTGTCCACACCCGTATTCTCGCGGCGACTTTCAGAAGCCATTTGCGCTTGTCGGAAGAGCAAAAGACGGCAATTGAGCACGTTGCTGGATCAAAGAGGATCGCGGCTGTCATTGGCCGTGCCGGCGCCGGTAAGACGACGATGATGAAGGCGGCACACGAAGCCTGGGAAAAGGCGGGCTACCGCGTTGTCGGTGGAGCGCTTGCCGGCAAGGCCGCTGAGGGTCTGGAAAAGGAAGCGGGTATCCTCTCCCGCACGCTGTCATCGTGGGAACTACGCTGGAGAAAAGGTCGCAACCAGCTCGACGAGAAGACTGTTTTTGTTCTTGATGAAGCCGGAATGGTTTCGTCAAGGCAGATGGCTCTTCTTACCGAAGCGGTGACGAAGTGTGGTTCGAAGCTGGTCCTGGTCGGAGATCCCGAACAACTGCAACCGATCGAGGCGGGGGCTGCCTTTCGCGCCATTACCGATCGTATTGGCTATGCCGAACTCGAAACAATTTACCGTCAGAAAGAGCAATGGATGCGGGACGCATCGCTTGACCTCGCACGTGGCAAAGTCGCGGACGCGCTCGCTGCCTACCGGGCAAAGGGCAGAATGATAAGCTCGGAGTTGAAAGCGGAGGCTGCCGACAGACTGATCGCAGATTGGAGCCGTGACTACGATCCGGCGAAGTCTTCTCTTATCCTGACCCATCTGCGTCGCGACGTTCGGATGCTGAACGAGCTTTCTCGCTCAAAGTTGTTTGAGCGAGGGATTATCGACGGGGGAGCAGCCTTCAGGACCGATGACGGCAAGCGCATGTTCGCCGCCGGCGAACAGATCATTTTCCTCAGGAACGAGAGCTCGCTCGGCGTCAAGAATGGCATGCTTGCCAAGGTCGTCGAGGCTACTACAGGGCGGATGATCGTGGCGGTCGGCGAGGGTAACGATCGCCGTCAGATTACAATCGAGCAACGCTTCTACGACAATGTGGATCACGGTTACGCGACGACGATCCACAAGAGCCAGGGTGCGACCGTCGATCGCGTCAAAGTACTCGCTTCACTGTCGCTCGACAGGCACCTCACATATGTCGCGATGACCCGTCATCGCGAGGATCTCGAGGTCTACTACGGCCGCCGTTCCTTTGCCAAAGCTGGAGGCATGGTTACGCTCCTTTCGCGCCAAAACGCGAAGGAGACGACCCTCGACTACGCCGGCGGCCCCTTCTACCGGCAGGCGCTCCGCTTCGCCGAGGCCCGTGGTCTGCATCTCGTCAACGTCGCCCGCACCTTGCTCCGCGACCAGCTCGAATGGACCGTAAGGCAGCGCGCGAGGGTGGCTGACTTCGGTGCGCGGCTGGCGGCGATCAGCGTCAGAATCGGCCTTCTTTCATCAAATGCACAACCATCGCCACACAATGTTGCCAAGGAGCTAAAGCCCATGGTCTCTGGTATCACGACGTTCCCGAATTCGATCGATCAGGCGGTGGAGGAAAAGCTCGCTGCCGACCCCAGTCTAAAGAAGCGGTGGGACGATGTCGCGACCCGCTTCGCCCTCGTCTATAACAAGCCTCAGACGGCATTTAGGGCCGTTGATGTCGATAGATTCTTTGCCGACAAGGCTTCGGCGACGACAACGCTTTTTAAAATAGCCAATGAGCCGGAGAGCTTCGGTACGCTGAAGGGCAAGACTGGTCTCCTTGCCAGCAAGGGCGACAGGCAGGATCGCTCTACAGCCCTCCTTAATGCTCCAGCACTTGCGCGGAACCTCGAGCACTACATGACAGCTCGCGGGAACGCAGAGCACAGGCATAGAGTCGAAGAGCTCAGCGTTCGCGCCAGAGCGTCAATCGACATCCCCGCCCTGTCACCTGACGCGAAACTGGTTCTTGAGCGAGCTCGCGATGCGTTCGATCGGAACGACCTCCAGTCGGGTCTGGAGTTTGCCCTTGTCGACAAACAAGTAAAGGCGGAGCTGGACAGTTTTGCAAACGCCGTTTGCGTGCGTTTCGGCGAGCGCACTTTTCTCGGAATCGCATCAAAGAGCCCGGACGGCGCGACGTATCGGTTGGTCACGTCGGGCATGACACCCTCACAGAAGTCCGAGATCAGGAGCGCCTGGGAGTGCATGCGAGCGGTTCAGCAACTCTCCGCTCACGAACGGACCGTGACTGCGATCAAAGAGGTGGAAGCGCTTAGGCAGACAAAGAGTAACGGACTTTCCCTCAAATGATTTCCGTGCGCGCCAGCTCAGCTATCTGGGCCCCGCTTCGTCGGCCTCTCCTCCTTCTACCGACCGTTATTATCTTGACGGTTCCGGTGGGCCTGCTAGCGGGTGGTCTCGTCGGCTTCAGGGTCAATCTGACGCCGAGCGAACCGCTAGGTCTATGGTATGTCCAGCCGCTCAAGCGCCCCGTGGCGGTAGGAGATCGTGTGTTTGTCTGCCCTCCGCAGAGCAAGGCAATGCACCTTGCCCGGGAACGCGGATACCTGCGTGGAGGTCTTTGCCCGAGCGGCTATGCCCCGCTCATTAAAACAATCGTTGCAACCGCAGGACATCGGGTTGACGTCGACCGTGTGGTCGCGATCGACGGAGTGACACTGGCCCATTCTACGCTATTGCGGCGGGACGGGAAGGGTCGAACGCTGACTGCATATACCGGAGGAATGATCTCGGCGGGCGAGGTCTTTGTGCATTCGAGCTTCGCGGGTTCCTACGATTCTCGCTATTTCGGTCCGGTGCCGGCCCCCGGCATTCTCGGTCTTGCTGAGGAAGTCCTTACCTATGCGCCGTGAATACGCTTGTGATGGAGTGCTTGCTGTCGCAGCCTTGGCGACCGGGTGTCTTGCGTGGAGCGGTCATGTGCTCCTGCTTCCCGCTTCAATGTTGTTTCCGTTCCTGTGGTCGATGACGTCACATAGGAGCGCCGCCGCGGTCGTTTCGGCCGTTTATTTTCTTGCCGCATCGCGTGGCTTGCCACAAGGCGTTGTCACCTACTACGGGTCGGACCTGTGGCCTGGCCTGCAACTATGCCTTCTTGCCTCTAGTTCGTTCGTTGTCGTCCATACCGTTTTATGGGAGAGGCAACGCGGACTGCGAAAGGGCTGGCGCTACCTCGTCGTCTGTATCTTGATGGCAACTCCGCCATTTGGCATCCTGGGATGGGCTCATCCCATCACGTCTGCCGGCGTCCTTTTTCCGGGTTGGGGATGGATGGGACTTGCCGCGACCCTCGCAGCACTCGCGTTCATGACGACGCTGGCATCTCCAGTCGTCGCTATCGTCCTTTCAGGTTTCTGGATCTGGTCTGCAACTCACTGGACCTCGCCTCCTGTCCCGCCGCACTGGAAAGGTGCAGATTTGACTCTAGGCGCCAGCCTGGGGCGAGACGCCAGTCTGATACGACAGCAACAACTGGCTACAAGGCTTAAAGGCGAGATCGAAGGTGCGGCTGTCGTGGTCCTACCAGAGAGTGCGCTCGGTCTCTGGACCCCAACCGTTGAACGGTTCTGGACGCGGCAGCTCAAAGGCTCGGATCTGACCATGATCGCCGGCGCAGCGATTGTGAATGGCTTCGGCTACGACAACGTTCTTGTTGACGTCGATCGGAAGGGAGCCCGCATCGCTTATCGCGAACGGATGCCCGTTCCCGGATCGATGTGGCAACCGTGGTTGGCATGGTTCCACGGCAGCGGTGGAGCCCGCGCGCATTTCTTTGCCAACCCCGTCATCGACATCGGTGCAGCAAGGGCTGCACCGTTGATCTGCTACGAACAGCTCATCATTTGGCCCGTGCTCCAATCGATGCTCTACGAGCCGCACGTCATTGTCGCGGTCGCAAACAGCTGGTGGACCGTCGGAACTTCAATCGGCGACGTCCAGCGCGCGAGTGCCCAAGCGTGGGCGCGCCTCTTTGGCACATACCTCGTTGTTTCCTTCAACACGTGAGTGGACAGACGTTATGCTTGATGTTGCATTTATCAAAGAATGTGCCGACCCGTCACTGAAGCCTGCTGTCGTGGAACAGTTCGTCTCCGCAGTCGGCTCACCGAACCCGCTGGCAATCACCGTGCGATCGGGAGGGCGACTGGTCCTCATTCCGGTTGCGAAAACACCCACAGAGGCGATGAAACTCATTCGGGAAAATGTCGGGCGGGCCGTAGTTCGTGTTGGGCTGACACAGCTTCCAGCCGGCGTCAGCGTAAACGACCCTTCGGATCTGAACGAGGATCTTGTCGATCCCTGCAAGAACCTGCGTTTGGGCACAAAGTTGTTTGGCAAGGTCGTGCGCATTGTCGCAAAATGGTATGGCAATCCGAAAGGCCAGGACGCTTTCCCACAAATATTCGAGGACGCCGTCTATGCCTGGAAAACCGGTGAGTTCGATGGCCAGGATGTATTTCGGGAGGCGGACCCAGGTGAGGCAGCCGAGCAAAACCAATCAGTCGATTGGCGTGACGAGAAACCTCTGCAATCGGAAGCGCAACCGGAAATCGCGAGCGATGCGGCCAACCAAGCGGCAATTGACTCGGCCGGGATGCGGATCGACCTATCAAGGATTGGCGGCAAGTAGTGCCTCAGGTCAGACCAAGGAAGGACAAGCGCGCTTGAAGACCCCCTGTGCACCCGTCGAGGCCAAAAATTGGTGTTATAGGAGAGCGCCTTTTCCGTACATAGGGGGCTCGATCGCAACTAGGCCAAATAATGTGTCGCCCTAGGGAAATAGAATACCGCGGTAAGTACGAGTTTGATGGATGTCAAAGACATGCTTTTGGATCACGTTACGCTTCCCTTATCCAAAAGGGAGATCGTGACATGAGCATCAAAACCGTAATGTGCGTCCTGAGCGTCGATCGCTGGGACCAAGATATCAAGTCAGGCATCGAGTTCTGCGAAACCCAGGGTGCACATATGACCGCGCTCGTCATCTGTATGGGCGGTGTCCCTGCCATCGCCACTTACGAGGCGATATCCACAGCCTGGCTCGATGAACAGCGAAGGGAAATCGATCGGCTCAGAGAAGAGACCAAGGCGGTCAAGGAGGTGCTGGACAGAACGGAGCTCTCCTTTGACGTTCAGGAAATCTACACTGAGTTTGCATGGGCGGAAGAGGACATCGCCAAGCACGCGCTCTACGCCGACCTTGTGCTGGTCGGCGCACAAGCCGCTGGAAATGACGATCTTCAACGTCGGATCGTAGACGGAGCGCTTTTTGAATCCCCAACGCCGATCCTTCTAAATCCTCGCATGCAGGCAGTGACATCCTTTCCGAAGTCCATCCTGCTTGCCTGGGACTCCAGCGACGAGGCGGCTAGGGCCGCTCGACAATCGATAGAATTCCTCAAAAGCTGCGATGCCGTTCATGTCACGCTTGTTGACCCAGTAGCACGGAGCTACGAAAACGGTGAAGAGCCGGGAGCAGATATCGCCTTGTTCCTCAGCCGCCACGGCATCAGAGCGGAGGTAGACTGCGTTTCCAGCGGCGGGCGCCGCGTGGACGAGACCTTGCGCCAGCATGCCACTGACGTCGCAGCCGACTTGGTTGTCATGGGCGCTTACAATCATCCGCGGATACAGCAGCGCCTGTTCGGCGGCGTCACCCGCTCAATGCTGAAAGATAGCCGCGTCCCCCTGTTCCTATCGCGCTAACCCACATTCTTGGCCGGGCGAATGCTCGGCTGAGTTGTGCACCACTTTTCGTGAAGAGGGTACGATGAGGTTGCAGTTTCACCTACCGTTGACGACGCATCCGGAAGCGAGCTCATTCGCTATCATCGAGAACGCCATCCAATTCGCGTTGCACCAAGACGCCGATCTCGTTGCAAGCTTGTCGGCGGTGCGCCACCGTGGTCATGAAGGGATCCGGACGCATTCAGATGACGACGAGTTCCAGGCGGACCGCTTCGACCGTGACGTGGCAGCTCAACTCGTCCGACATTTGAAGGAGCGCGCCGCCCGCGTCTCGCTCAACATACGACTTGCTTCGCTGGAGGCAGAGGAAATGTCGGGGATCGTAAGACTGTCAGAATTCGCGCGAGCGTACGATGTCACGATTCTTGAAAATACGGAGCTGGCGAGACCGATCATCGAGGACCTCTTTTTCGACAGCGGCCGCCCATTGCTCCTATTGCCTCAAGAAGACTACTATGGCCGGATTGACAACGTTGCAATCTGCTGGGACGGGAGTGCCACTGCCGCAAGAGCCGTCGCTAACGCCTATCCAATGTTGCAATCTGCTACCAGGGCGACCGTTATCCACGTTCGCGACGCAGACCTGCGGAACGACGATCTTCTCAACCGTTATATCGAAACGCTGCGACATGCCGGCCTTAACGCCGCATTGAATGAGGTGCGTTGCGATGGCGACGGAACGCCGAGTGTCATCCAGGATGCCGCTCTGGAAGCTCACGCCGACCTTTTGATCGCTGGAGCGTACGGCCATTCGAGGTTTCGCGAAGCTCTCTTCGGAGGCGTGACTCGCGGCCTGCTAGCGAACCTGCGCGTTCCCACGTTGCTGTCGCACTAGCGCAAGGCACGAAGGGCATTTAGCACGACCGCTATATCTATCGCCTCCTGCAGCAAGGCGCCTTGGACCGGCGGCAGCAGGCCGGCTCCCGCGAATGCCATTGCTACCAGGGAAAGTCCGATACCTACAACGACACTCTGGATGGCAATCTCCATTGATCGGCGGCTGACTTCGACAGCCTTCACGAGGCCGATCAGACCACCTCGAAGCAGTACTACGTCGGCGGCTTCCGCCGCAGCGGCGAGGTTTCCTCGCACGACGGCCAGTCCGACATCCGCGGCAGCGAGCGCAGGCGCGTCATTTACACCGTCACCGACCATTAACACTTGGCCACCTCTCGCCTTTTCCTTTTGAACGACGTTGACCTTGTCTGCAGCGCCTAAGTCCGCCTCGACGTCATCGATACGAAGGCGACTGGCGATCGTCTTGGCGACGGCCATGCGGTCGCCGCTAGCAAGCAAAATGCGTTTGACGCCAAGATCGCGGAGCCCCTCTACGGCAGCGGCAGCTTCTTCTCTCAGACTGTCCTCAAAGCGGATCGCCCCAAAGACTTGATCATCGACACACACTAGCGCAGTGGCGGAAGCGTCCACTGTAGGCAGCCCTGAAGACACACCTTGCAACCGTAAAAACGCAGGGCTCCCAACCAACACACGCCGCCGATCGACAGTTGCCACCACTCCCTCTCCAGCCACTTCGGCCGCCTGCTCTGGTCCGCTTAGTGGAAGGCAACGCTCTCGCGCTTCGCGCACTATTGCTCGACCTAAGGGATGAGCCGATGCAAGTTCTGCGGATGCGGCCAACCGGAGCAGTTCGTTGGGAGCGCCCGTGCCCGACACCGCCGCGACAGTGGGTTCGCCGATGGTCAGCGTTCCTGTCTTGTCGAAGATGACAGTATCGCATTTCGATAGCGCTTCGAGCACACCTGCCCCTTTCACGAGAACGCCCTTACGCGCTGCATTCGACATGCCCGCCACGAGCGCAACCGGGACCGCCAGAATAAGAGGACAGGGCGTCGCTACGACCAGAACCGCAAGCAGCCTTACAGGATCTCCCGATGCGGCGACGGATATCGATGCGATCGCGAGTGTCAGCACCAAAAACCAGATCCCAATTTTGTCTGCGAGCCGGTAGATCGGCGCCTTGGCGTTCCGTGCCCTTTGCACAAGCCGCAGAATGTGCGCGTACGTGCTGTCCCCGGCCGTATTTGAGACGACGAGCTCGAAGGCTTCTCCTGCGTTTGACGCACCACTCGCAATGGAGTGTCCATGCTCGAGGCGGACTGGGAGCGGCTCGCCAGTCAACGCAGACTGATCGACAAGCGCTGAACGTCCATCCACGGTTCCATCCACGGGGACGACATCGCCCCGCCGAATGAGTAGTCGGTCTCCTGGTTCGATAACCTGGATCGGTACCTCGATAAAGCCGCCGACCGACAAGCGCATTGCACTTCGGGGCACGCGCGAAAGTAGCTCAGTCATTCCGCTCTCGGCACGATGGTGCGCATAAAACTCAAGAAAATGCCCCCCGGCGTACATCACCGAAACGATCGCCCCGGCGAGATACTCTTCGAACCAAAGCGCGCTGCACATGGCAAGACCGGCAATTAGGTCAAGCCCGAAATCTCCTTTGCGAACCTTCCACGCTATCTCAGCGACCAGACCACCGAGCACCAGTACAATACTGGAGATGAAGAACGTGCTTGCAACGTTGTATCCCCCCAATACCGCCAGGAACAAACCGATCAAAAGGAAACCAAGGGCAGAGCCAAAAAGGACGACGGGCCAATGCCGCTTTACGGCATCGACCAGCGAAAGTCTGGCCTCGGATCGGGCCGATACTGCATCTATAGATTGCATACCTGACCTCCACTACCCGCTTTCTTGAGGGATGACATTGACAGAAGCGTCCCAGGTTTCATTGATCTATGACAATGACAGGGCACTCTCGTAGCGCGACAAAGGCGCCCCTGGCAGTCAAACCGAGGAAGAGGCCATGCATTGCGATTATGTTGTCGGCGAATTGGCAAGCAATCAACGACAAGCCGCCTATGCGTTGGTCTGTAGCGTCGCACCCACCTTTGCGGAAAGCGACTGGGATGCCCTCTTCGACAGCGCACGAAAGTGGAATTGCACAGGCGCGAGCGATCTTGCGGGTCGCGTCAGGGGGTTAGCGGTGTTCAGGTTCCTTATGCACCCGGATGCAGGTTTCCTGATGGACGTTCCGATCTTTATCGCCCTGAGCTCTGCCAATCATCAGGCGGTGGCCGAAGCGTTGTTTTCCCGGCTGTCGGGATACGCGGCCGCTTGCCGTTTTATGCGCGTCTGGAGCAACCTGCCAGGCAGCCTTGAACAACTGGAGGATATCCATCTATTCCGGCGGTGGGATCATGGGCTCATCTACCCGATACTTCCTGGGATTGCAGGTTCGGCTTTGCAGTGAAAACGTAGCCCACCGAGCGCACCGACTTTATAAGTATCGGATGGGTGGGATCGACCTCCATCTTGCGCCTCAGGCGCGAGATCTGGGTATCTATCGACCTATCGAATACATCTCGTCCACGGTGTCGAGTGAGATCCATCAACATATCCCGCGTCAACACACGGCCCGCGTTTCTAACCAGCGCATCAAGCATGTCGAACTCGCCAGTCGAGAGCTCGACCTCCTCGTTATGTGGATTCACAAGCTTGCGTTTTCCTCGATCAAATCTCCAGCCGTCGAAGACGACTACGTCGTCCATCTCAGGCGGCCGCACTTTACCGCTCTGGTAGCGGCGGAGGATCGACTTGAGTCGCGCATGGACCTCGCGAAGGTGGAATGGTTTGACGACGTAGTCGTCGGCACCGACTTCCAGGCCCACAACGCAGTCCACGACGTCCTCCCGCCCTGTAAGGATCATTATCGGTATGTTCGAGGTAGTTCGTATCTCCCGTGCCAGATCTATGCCGTCCTGGTCGGGGAGCACCAGGTCAAGCAATATGATATCGAAAGCCCTTCCGCTAAGCGATATTTTCATTTCCTTGCCATTTGCGACGCACGTGACGTTATAGCCTTCCTGTTCAAAGTAGCGCTGCAGCATCTGGCGGACGCGCGGGTCATCGTCGACGACAAGAATTCGCGTTGCTGCGGGGGAGCCCAAGCTCATGTC
The DNA here is from genome assembly GCF_019511525.1 of Rhizobium cauense. GTDB lineage: Bacteria > Pseudomonadota > Alphaproteobacteria > Rhizobiales > Rhizobiaceae > Rhizobium > Rhizobium cauense. The sequence continues at coordinate 195,353 of NZ_JAEUAT010000006.1, forward strand.
GGCACCACTCGTGAGAAATACGATAGAGAAACCTGAAAGTCTGAACCAAACGCAGAATACGTCCCGGACCACGGCGGTCAACCGGGCTCGTGGGCCTCTATCGGCACAACGTGCCACTCGCACCCTACTTTATCACGGGCAATCGAGCGATGCTTATCTTTGCTCCGAGATATCATGTTGACGCTTCAATCAAGAAGCTGCCGCAGCCGGATTTCGAGCTCGTGAGCTGTATATGGCTTTCTCAACCAATTGACAGTTGGAATTGCACGGTTTGCTATGCTTGGTTCGGTATAACCCGACGTGTACAGCACCTTGAGGCCGGGCCTCAACAGCAAGGAACTCCTTGCCAATTCGTCGCCGGTCATGCCACCGGGCATTATGATATCCGTGAACAGGAGATCTATCGGTTCTCCGCTCGATAACATTTCCAGCGCCCCTGCCGCGTCTGAGGCCTCGAACACACAATAGCCCGCGTTGGTCAGCCTCGCTACCACCACTCGCCTCACACGATCGTCATCCTCCACGACTAGGATGCGTTCGGTGCCACGACTAAGCGCCTTGATCGCCCCCCGACGGCTCTCGCTGCCCACCTCGGCCACGGAGGGAAGATAGATCCGGATCGTCGTTCCCTTGCCCTCCTCGCTATATAACTGAATGTGGCCGCCGATCTGCTTGACGAAACCATACACCATACTGAGACCAAGGCCCGTACCCGCTCCGACACCCTTGGTCGTAAAGAACGGCTCGAAGGCCCGCGCCTTCACCTCTTCTGACATCCCCTTACCCGTGTCAGTCACCGAGATGAGCACATAGTCGCCCGGAAGCAACTCTGGATACATCTGGGCATAGTCTCTGTCGAGAGACACACGCGAGATGTCGAGCGTCAAGCTTCCGCCCGCCGGCATGGCGTCGCGAGCATTCAAAGCAAGATTAAGCAGCGCATTCTGAAGCAGGGTCTTGTCTACGAGCGCGATGTGATTGCTGCCCTTAATGGTCGTCCGAAGTTCGACGGCCTCACCCAACGACCGACGCAGTAGTTCGGAGAAGCCTGACACCAGGGAGCCGACGTCGATGCTCTCGGGCTTTAGAGGTTGGCGCCTTCCAAACGCGAGAAGCTGTCCTGTGAGCTTGGCTCCGTCATCCGTCGCCTCCATGGCTTCGTGGAGGAGCTCGAGCTGGCGGCTATCGTGGAGTAGGCCCTCTAGCATCTCGAGATTTCCGCTTATGACTGTCAGCAGGTTGTTGAAGTCGTGGGCGAGACCTCCCGTTAACTGACCGACAGCCTCCATCTTCTGTGCCTGCCGCAGCTCGTCTTCAATGCGCTGTCGGCTCGTTAGGTCGCGGATAAATCCGGTGAATATTCGGCTATCATCCCACTGGGTCTCTCCGACCGATAATTCTATCGGAAAAATCGCACCATCCTTCTTACGACCCTTCACGACGCGTCCAAAGCCGATGATTTTTGCCTTGCCCGTGCGCACGTACTCGGCAAGGTATCTGTCGTGCTCCTCGCGATACGGTGACGGCATCAGCATTCGGACATTGCGGCCTATCACCTCCCGCGACGAATATCCGAACAACTTTTCAGCAGCGGAGCTGAAAGAGATGACGTTGCCCGTTTCATCGATCACCACCATCGAATCCGGAACGGTGGCGAGAATTGACGTGAGGTGTGCTTCGCGTCCAGCGAGGTCTTCCTGAACCTTCCGCGTTTCCGTCACATCGGTGTTCGTCTGTATGACCACCGGTGTTGCAGAGGCCGCATCGAAAATGACCCAACGCGTCGCGATCGTCATCGGACGACCACTCTTGTGATGGTGAACTATGTCGCCTTCCCAAGTACGCCCGGCATATACTTCCTTACGAATATCGTCGATTGCACGCGGAAACTTTGTGCGGAGGAGTTTGTGGACCACCTTGCCCACGGCTTCGGCACGGTTCCAACCATACAAGCGCTCAGAACCATGGGTCCAATGGCTTATGATACCATCCACACTGTGAATGATGACGCTTGCGTCATCGAAAACACGGGCGATGACGTCGAGGTCCTGCGAGGGAACAGAAGGTTTCGTGACATCATCAGGCATCGCCATTACTCTCTAAAGACGAACGTGTCGCACCGTCCCATCTAGACTGTCGTCGGCCTCAGCACTTCCCTCCCCGGCTCGTTGTTGAAGCGCCGCCTTCCGGAGCACGAGTATTTCATGACGACGATCGGCCGACAGGATACCCTGTCCGGCAAGTTTTGTAATCGTGCGAGATACCGTTTCAATAGTTAGGCCCAGGTAGTGCGCTATGTCGAGGCGCGTCATCGGAAGCCAGATGACATTGGGTTCGCCGCCTTGGGAGACACTGGACTGAAGACGGGCCAAAAGGAATGCGCACAGCCGTTCCTCTGCACTCTTGCACGACAGCAGGACCATTTGATCCTGGGCTACAGCGACCTCGTCGCAAAGCTTCGATAAGAGCGCATGTCGCAAATCGGGACGAGCTATGAGCTCCTTGTCGAAAGAGACCTTCGTCAACCGTTGGAAGGCAACATTATCCAAGGCTTCAACGCTATGCAGATAGCGGTTTTGAAACGAGACGCCGACGATATCGCCACTGGACAGAAACCCTGTAATCACGCGCCGTCCGTCGTGCAATTGTCGACAGATTCGCAAATTGCCCTCGCGGACCGCGAATACATGCTCGGCTCGATCTCCCTCGAAAAAAATGTTCCTGCCCGCGCTTAAGTGCTCTATCGGGCTGCGGTCGAAAAGCCCAAGCAAGCCGCTGCAATCGCTAAGCGCGGGCGCCTCTTCAAACAGGGGCCGGACATTGGTAGCCAACATGATGCATCCCTCCTTCGATGAGGGAGATAGTAGACGATGGCAACGTCACATACCGATGCCGCTTTGGTACCGTTTGGTCGAGTTTTGTGACACTTTGTGACCGTCATTCCCGCAGGAGATCTGGAAACTTGCTAACGCGCACCCGGCCTTGTTAGCGGCGATTGCTCAACGCCCCGCGGGCGCCGGCCTTCGCATCTTCCGCTCGCGCATTTTCGACCCCTCGAGCGGCAAGCCCCATCAGCGGGAAGCCTCTGGAAGTATCGCAGTGGTTTGTGGCGCCCCCAAGGACCCTCCTCGCCCTCGAATTGCACGTCGAACAGGTAACCATTCGAGCGCATCAAACCTTGGAGAGCGGCCTCCGCGACAAACTGCCAAACAGAGTGACACCCGCAGTCATCCTTTGATTTTGTCAATGTATTAAACACCGGCACCGGAGATGTTGAAACAAACGATCTCTCGAAGTGAGGACAGCGGGATGCAACCGTCGTCGCTAACCCCATCGGATTTGAGGACACTGTCTGTCGCAGTACAAATCTGGTACCGACACTATGGAATCCCCTTGAACGCCAACGTATCCTGCCTAAATTAGTTTGCGCAGCCGCCATGGACATTTTTCGACATGGTGTTGTCTCTGTAGACCAGATCGCTCAAATGCTGATCGATCGCTTCCCACCGGAGCAACCGTCCAACAGAAAATTCGCTCACACAATTCACTAGGCATTCGTCTGAACCTTGGGGTCGCTTCACCGATCGGTGCCACATCCGCCATTGCTACGAGGTGACTAATCAGTCTGTGTAGCCTTCCGACCCGATATGTCGCTCACGTAGATTCCATAAAAGAGGTGGTTCGACGTGGGCGCAGGTGGGAGGGGATCAGGCGTGAGTGAACCTATCTCCCACCAGTTCAGCTGCTTTTCGAGCAACGACCACGCGTGGATCCGTTCCTCGTGCCAAACCTGGTCATCGGGGAATTCCTGGAATTTTCCTGTGAGCACGACACTGCGCCAACTCGATTTAGATGGGGTCTCCTCGATCTGAAGACAGACTTTCGGATTTCGACGCATCCACTCGACCTTTTTTCCCTGCATCGAAAAGCTGTATGCCACTCGTGCTTGGAACGCAAAGTAGATGGGAACGACATAAGGCTGTCCCTCGTTGCTGCATGCCAGGTGACCGTAGTGTGCGCCTCCAAGCATCTCCAAACATTCGTCCAGCTTCATAGTTCTGAGTGCCATTGACATGTCTACCCCCTCGCAGTCTTCAAAGGTGGTCCTCGACGGACCGTTGCAGATGCAAATTTCTTTGTGTGACATCGTTGCCCGCTCGGTACAGCAGGACACTAATAATGGTCATAACCAAAACAATGAGGATCAGTAACAGCGCATGATCGAGCACGAACCAGCGCAGCCATTTGTAACCGGCTTGAGCAAGCATTGTCGTCTCCCACATCAGTCCTGAACCCGTAAGAGCACGGTCGCGCGTCAAAGAGCCGATCTGCTCAACCATTGATCAAGATATTGTTGGTGACACTGACCACACCAGGGATCGACCAGGCCGCCTGTTCCGCCACGGCACGCTCACGCCAACCCGTTACTCCACCTTGCAGTGTCACGTTGCCACCTGAAACAGCGACCTCGATGTTTTCGGCTTCGACCTCTGCATTTCGTTTCAACGCAACTTCAATGCGGTTCTTGACGTCGGGTATGGATGACATCGGTTTAATGGACAGAACGTTGGTAACGCCCACGACGCCACCAAGCTTCATGACCGCCTTCTCGGCGGCCAAGCGTTGGAAATGCCACGGCACCTCTCCCGAAAGTGTTACCCAGCCTCTCTGAACCTTCACATCGATCGCTCCGTTTGGGAGGAGAGCGTCCCACTCGATGATATCCAAGGCGCGGGCGGCGATCTCGTCGTCCGCATGTCTCTTGCGGCCTGCAAAGCGGACCTCCAGCGTCTCGGCAAGCGCGCGCACGCCCTTGACACGCTTCACCGCCATCTCGGCGGCGATCTTCTCAGCATAGCTGCCGACGTGACCCGAAAGAGTAACAACCCCGTTCTCTACGGCGACACCGATATTGGCGGCGTCTACACTCGGATCAAAACCGAGTTCGTCGACGATGTTCTGACGTAGCATGAGATCGTTCATCACATTCCTCCGTTGTGGAACCTTTCAAGCAAGGGCGCTCCCGATGATCGGCCCCTTTACCCAGGGGTGCATTGCGCTTGATCAAACGAGCCCAAAAACGGTATCCTGTTGGGGCAAACAATGTGCGCGCACCCATTTTTCCAAAGGCTTCGGATGTCGCGGAGGGGCTGACGGCACTAGAAGCCCGCCAGCGCATTTGCCGGCGCTCGGAGGGGTCGACATCACCTGGGTAATATCGCCCCTCCAATCTTAAGCTATCGCCCAACCTCGCTAGGCAAAGAGCCGCTCCTTGCGCCGAGTAATGTAAGTTTGTATCCCAACATTCCTGCCAGCATTGCCGTTGCAAAAAGGACAACCTCCCACCGACCAGTCGCAAGACCTGCCAGAGCCGGCCCAGGACAAAGCCCGACAAGTCCCCAGCCCGTTCCAAACATCGCCGCCCCTAAGACAAGCCTTGCGTCGACAGAAGCGCTGGTTGGAATGTGAAATCGATCGTCGAAAACGGGTCGTGATTGGTGTCGCCTGAACCTGTAGGCCAGGGCGGACGGTACCAGAGCGGCTAACATGACAAAGGCAAGCGATGCATCCCAGCTACCGGTGACATCGAGAAACGCAAGTACCCGCTCGGGATTGACCATGTCCGATACGACCAATCCAATACCGAACAGTATCCCGCAGATTATCGAGACAATCAGTCGGGCAATCATCATAGACCTCCGACTAGATGCCGACCGACATAGACGGTCACTGCCGCGACCGTCATAAAGGTCAATGTTGCAGCGATGGAGCGCCGCGCCCCGCGAGCGAGGCCGCACACGCCGTGGCCGCTGGTACACTCAGATCCAAGCCGGGTCCCAAAGCCCACCATTAGACCGCCCGCTACAAGCAACATCGGCTGCGAAGAGATGGTTACGTCTGCCTGCCGGACAAGGACAAAGGCTGACGCTGCGCCACAGAAAATTCCTGCGAGAAATCCGACAGCCGGCAAGCTGACTTTTTCCCCTGTCAATCCGAAGGTCGATGCAGTCATTCCGGAGATCCCGGCAATTCGCCCGTTAAGAAGCAGGTAGAGCGCTGCCGAGAGTCCAATCAGAAGTCCGCCGGAAATCGGCCATATGACATTAAGGTGAGACATGCCGTTGCCTTTCGTCGCGCGTGGCTGTTGCTTTTGCCTTCAGGCACAAAGCCGGATGAAGCAGACCGATAATGACCCACTTGCAAGGGCATACTTTGATGGGGATCAAAGTACGATGTCCATAGGCATGCTTTCATGGCCTCACTCGATTTGGAACGAGCGATGTAAGTGTTCCGGCATCCGGAACCAATTGATAGAGGAGATGAGCAGTGCCAGACACATTCCCCGTCAAGACGGAGCAGAAAGCCACGCCGCCTGCAACAGGAGACTTCTGGTCGCCGTTTGATTCACTCAGGACAGAAATCGATCGGCTCTTCGATGACTTCGGCCCCGCTTCCTGGCGCCCCTTGTCCCGCCCACTTTTCGGGCGCGCCATGAGTAGAGCGAGCGGCTGGTTGGTATCTCCTGCGGTTGACATCATCGAGAAAGATGATGCTTTCGAAATCACCGCTGAGGTTCCGGGCCTAGACGAGAAGAACATTGACGTGAAGCTTGCGAACGACCTTCTGACCATAAGCGGCGAAAAATCCGAGGAGCGGGAGGAAAAGGACAAGTCCTATCACGTATCTGAACGTCACTACGGCGCCTTCCAGAGAGCTTTCCAGCTTCCGGAATACGTCGATGTGGAAAACGTGAGCGCATCCTTTGCCAAGGGCGTGTTGAAAGTCACGCTACCGAAGACTCACAATGCCAAGAGAAGTGATCGAAAGATCGAAATTACTGCCGGTTGATTGTCAGCCTCGTTATGCACAGTGCCACCGGCCAGTTGAGTACGCCTGCCCTTAGAGGGCTCGAGGGCGGGCGAATATGGAGACGGGATCGTTGGCCAGCCTAATGGTCCTCGGGATTAAAGTTTGCCCATCAGTCTCGGACACGTCTAACAGGGCGATTTGCAGGATTAAGCACCGGCTCAAAAGAGCGGCCATAGTCGCAACTTTATGGCCGCTCCCTTTACGTCCAGGAATTGCCAAGGTGGATGCAACGTGATGAGGCAAGCCGAAGCTCCGGTCGACCTCACGCCGGGCGGTTAGCTCATGGACAGCTTAATGAGCACAGCCCTCGCCTAACTGGCGTTGCCAGCACCAGTCCCCGAAGAACCCAGGAGTGGCCAATGACGCATCGTGCATCGTGAACGACAGAAGCCCTACTTCCGCAGCAGGTTGCTGCTTTGATCCGCCATTGCGAGCAAACGGTCGAATGAGTGTCAAAATCATCGCGAAGTCCGACTGGGCTAGCTACTTTTCCCGGCTCCACAAGGAGGTCGCAGGAAAGGAAATCAAGATTGAAGTCATTGGAGTAACACTTGGCGATCAAGTGCTCGTCAAATCAGCACCGTTGCTCGGCGCCGCCTATGAAGCAAAGCACGACACGCTCGAGTTTTTGGTGAAGGGGATGACGCATGTCGTTGAAAAGCCACAGAAGGTCTCGGTGCAGGAAGACAATGGAAAGATGTTCGCAATCGAAGTGGTCGATTGCGACGAAAGACACCAACTTCTGACATTTGCCTAAAGCTGCCGACGGGCCAGGAGCGATCCATATGGAGTGTTTCGAAGGGACCAGGGGACCATAACAGTTGCGTTCCCTAGGCTTGAATGCGGAGTCACCGGACTTGATTAGCGTGATCTCGAAAGAGATGTCCGAACGTCGGCGCAAGCGCGATGCTCCACTAAATCCAATTCGGGATCTTTCCGACTCCGTTGCTCAATAACCCACGCCCACTTGGCTAGACCTGGTCTATTCAGTGGAGGAGTTCGTAGCTCCTCCCCACTCATTGCGCCAACAGCCGATGGATTGCGATGTGTCAATGAACGTGACGCTTTGGTCGCGTTGAATGTCCACAGAGTGGAGGACATTTGCATGAAACGGGAAAGCACAAGGCACCAGTTACCCGTCGAAAAGACGTCGGATCTTTACCTGCGCAAGGCAGACAGCATGCCGCAGCGGCTTTCCGGCTTCATCGCTATGATGGGTCGGGGCCATCAGGCAGCGCTTGTTGTTCTCTCGGTCTTTTTATTTGCCGTCGGGATTCTTCCGCTGGAGGTGCAAAGGCGCATCGTCAACGGCGCGACGTATGGCGCCAACCTTAACACGATCCTCGGCCTGGTACTGACCTACCTGACTCTTGTTCTCAGCGAAGGAGTTATCAAGCTCATTCTAAACATCTACCGCGGCTGGATCGGGGAGCGAGCGATCCGCTGGCTTCGCATGACAGTCATCGATGCCGGAGAACGTCACTCGGAAGAGCGTGCGACCCTGGCCGAAGGCGTCGAAATGTCCATCGTTCTTGCGGAGGCCGAACCGGTGGGTGGGTTTGTCGGCACTAGCATCTCAGAGCCTATACTTCAGGCGGGCATACTCCTGGCAGTGGGCGGTTACATGATTTACCTCCAGCCGCTACTCGCCTTCGCTGTCCTTGCAGTGTTTATTCCTCAATCGATTCTGGTACCCATTCTTCAAGGTCTAATTAACCAGCGTGTGAAAACGAAGATCACGGTGATAAGACACCTTAGTGAGGAGATGGTCGACCATACTTCAGCAAATTCGCCTCGACACCAGGCCGCACGTGTCCAGCGCCTGTTTTCGACGAACATGAGTATCTACAAGCTGAAATATGCGCTCAATTTTCTGATGAACCTCATGTTTCAACTCGGCTATGCAGGAATTTTCGCACTCGGCGGCTACTATGTCATAACTGGAAGAATAGAAATCGGTACGGTGGTTGCGTTCATCGCCGGACTCAGCAAGGTCTCGGATCCGTGGGGTGCGCTTGTGGATTGGTATCGCGACCTGAGAGTAACGCAGGTCAAATACGAGCTCATCTGCGACGCGAGTACCCTCGACCTGCCCCGGTTGCCTGAAGGATCAGAGTAGGCGAGCGCTACGCGACAGTCCGAGCCGCCATGCCATTAAATACCGCGTTGGCCTCCTCACGTGCGCGATAGGCAACCTGGGAGGCTAGTTCCGAACCAATGGTCAGTAACTTGCTCGTCTCATTGGCGTAGTCGATTTTGGCGGTTCGCACGAAGTCCCCGACGACATCAAGGGCGTCGTTGCTTCCCACACTGCCAACGAGATCACCCATCAGAGCAACTTGTTGCTGCCAGCGTCGGATGACAAAGTCGATGGCTTCAGTCTGAATGCGTGCAGCCACACTAAGCGTTTGAACGTGGATGTCGATGCTCGCCTCAATGACATTCTCCACAGCGTCGAAGGTCGGCAAAGTCGCCACGTGGCGATAAACTCGATAAGCGTTCCGTGTCATACGCTTTCCCCTGAACAAAGGCGCCTGCCATCATCGAAAGACTAGCACTGGTATACGCGAGTTGCTGAGAATCTTGTTCGTGACGCTGCCAATGATCAGCCCCGCCACACCTGTGCGCCCATGTGATCCAATCGCGATCAGATCGCATCCGTTCAAAACGGCCGTTTCAATGATGGCTTCGTGGATTTGGTCACTCCTAAGCCTCACGCTATCGCTAGCAACCATTTGGTGGCGCGCCCGCAATTCAACATCGGCGAGGAACTGAACGGCCTGCGCCTCGGATAGCCGCTCGTAGTCCTCCCGGCAAGCCGTGAGCTTGTCGCTATCCATTGTAAAGATACGGAACGGCTCCAGCACATGCACGAACACAACGCAAGCGTTTACTTCACGGGCAAACGCGATCGCATTTTCTGCAGCCGAAACCGCACGTCTGGATCCGTCGGTTGGTATGAGAACCTTCGCAAACATGACACTCTCCTCATTCGACACTACGACAGGTTCTTCGGATGTCTTTGATCCTGGTCAATGTCGTAGAGCAGTTCCTGATAAAGACTAAGCCGAAGCAAACGCCCGCCAGATCGACGTCGCGCTTGGCAAATGCTCGAAGTGGGCTTGAGGATGCGCACTCGGTGCCGTCTTTGTCGAGCACGAGCAATCTCACTTCCAAGGTCAACCCGGCTCGCGGGCTGGTCGACGATATCGTCGGGTCAAAGGAGAATGAAGATGCTGTCCACTGACCGGGATTGTAAGCCTGGTGGCGAACACTTTGCCGTTCCCACGCTAGGAGAAGTTGAAGGTAAACTTATGCTCTCGGAGTTGGTCGCCGTCGCCTGCCTTCAAGAACTGCTTACGAAAGAACATGCGCCGATCGTGGAAAAGGTGAGGCGCCGCATCCTTCGGGATCTCAAGCATCGTTGCCGGTTGCTAAAGCTGTGTGCAGCCGACGAGAAAGCGACTACGGACTATGCGTTCCAGGTTTTAGAAGCCGCGGTAAGAGAGGCCGGCTCAAAAACTGGCCACGGGCTGGCGAGGTCACCATGAGTAGGGAGATTGGAATTGCCTTCAATGCCGGTTCGGCGAGTGTCAAAATCGGCATCTTCGACATAGGATCCGGCGTCGCTAGGCGCATCAGCCGGGCTATCGTTTCTTTAGGTGAGCACCCGACCCTCAGATATGACGGCGTTGAAGGTATGCAGGTGGTCGATCTGCCGATTGCTACAGATGGCATTCCAATCAATGTAATCTCAACCGTCCTAGAACGGCTGTTGCAGGGTGATTGCCATATTGGCGTTGTTGGCCACAGAGTCGTCCACGGGGGAATGTTGTTCAAGGGACCGACGCTTGTTGACGATGCAGTGATTTCGGAAATTGAAAGCCTAATGCCGATGGTCCTGCATCATAAGCCTCAGGCGATAAGCTTGATCGATGCGGTCTCCTCCCTCTATCCCAATGCCCTGCAGACGGTATCCTTTGATACTGCTTTCCATAGCTCTCAGTGCACTCTCGCGACGAGGCTCGCAATTCCTGTCGCAATGCACGACGCGGGCATACGCCGATATGGTTTCCACGGACTCTCATACAAGTATATAGCTAACTACCTTCAAAAATTTGCACCCTATATCGGCGGTGCTAGGGTCATTTGCGCTCACCTCGGATGCAGCGCAAGTCTCTGTGGTATGGTCGACGGCGTCAGTATCGACACTAGCATGGGATTTAGCGCCCTCGATGGTGTTCCAATGGCAACGCGGCCTGGTTCGTTGGATCCGGGTGTGCTGCTATATTTGCTCCGAACGGTATTCGCAGATGCCGGGGAATTGGAGAGCTTCCTTTATCACCGGTGTGGCCTTCTGGGAGTTTCGGGAATAAGTGGCGACACCCAAGCACTGCTTGAAGACTTCCGCCCGGCAGCGAAGGAAGCGCTCGATCTTTTCTGTTTCCGGATTGCCGGCGAGGTCGGGCGTCTCGCCGTTTCAACAGGCGGGATTGACGCGCTCGTCTTCACAGGAGGCATTGGCGAACACCAACCAGAGATTCGAAAAGGCATCGAACGGCACCTTTCCTGGATGGGCCTATCCCTGAACGAAGCAGCCAACAAGACGAATGCCACCGTGCTGAATGCAAAGGGAAGTGCCATCGAAGCGTTCGTCATTCCCACAGACGAAGAACAGGTGATTGCCGATGAGGCACTCGCCGTCATCCACTGGCATGGACGCCATCAAGGGGAGCGACGGCAGGCAAGTTGACCGGGCCGAACTACGAATTCAGGTTGATCGACCACTATTGGCGAGCGGCCAACGATGCGTCCGGGAGAGCCCAGAGCCTCGCCACGAAGGGTCTGGAGCGGATTGACTGCTCAACAAGAACTGACTCAATGTATATGGCAAGGACTACCAAATTATGAACCGGAGGCCCGTTCGCGACCTGGAAGTTGAAGATTTTCGCCTGAGGTCTTTCGCGATAGAGTAGCCTGAACGTCGACCATCGGGGGTATCGCAGTGGTGGCCTCGTGAAATATTGGGTTGCTTATTGTCTCCGCGCCAAGCTGCTTGCCGCGCAGGTGGTTGCCTGGGGCAGTATTCCGCTCGCTTCTGCGTCCTCTCAGTGAAGCAATCAGACGCAGTGCCTCGCGGCGCGTAAGCAGGATCGCCGTGACACCCACGTCAGCTGGCCGTCCGGTTGTCCTATCCACAACGTTAAAGAGGCCGTATTGGGTGGGGATACAGATGTACTGTGCGTTGCTCGGCGGCGTCATAAGTGGGATCTCCAAACTACTTCATAGAAAGACCAGGGCGTTCATTGGTCCCTGCCCGTTGCTCTAGATGCGCAACATCATGCAGGTTAAACGCTGGTCAACACTGGGCATTGAGTTAGATCAAAGAGGCCTAGGGGGCATGGCTCGATTAGCGTCGATGCTCTCACAAGGACGCGATTTCGCTCGGAGGGCGCTGACATTTTGCGACCTCCCGGGCTACCCGCTAGTCAGATTACTTTCGGCAACCGGACCATGGATCCCGGTATGAATGGCCTTGCCCGCATCGGGAATAGTGATGTGCTTTTCAATTGCCTTCGTGTCGTGGACTGCTGGCGAGGCGTTGTGTCCGGACTGCGCCCTAGTAATAGCGCCGCTGCCATTCAGTCACGTCGGCTTTGCTGATCCGGATTGATTGACCAGCACTAGTAGGGCGAAGAAGCTTCACCTCCGCTATCGCGCAAAGTGTCTGCACGTTTTCCTGGAGACGGGTTTCATCCGCACGTGGTGGGGATCCAAGCGCCATCAAAGCCTCCCGATCAATCAGTACCGTTCTTTGTTCGCCGCTGCTTTCGAGCATCATGACGCCGCTTTCACCGGCAGACTTGAGAAACGCGGTGAGAAATCTGACGGACATGTAACAAAACTCCTCCCTGCGAGCCCTGGCCCGCCTGACGTGGGCGAGCCAAACGCTCTTGTGAAATCCGACAACGGGGCTGGTGCCGAACGGTTCTAGTCTAAAGCGCGAATGACAGACTTCTTTGATCAGGATCAAAGCCGCGGATCGACAGCATCTGATCGTGCGGGAGGGTCATATGGTACAGACCATCTATCGGGCTATCGGTTGGCCTGATTGTCGCCCATGCTTGCCTCAGATGGTGCTAACCTTTTGATCCCATCGGTCTTTCAAAGCCGCATTCGATGCTACTGCAGCGATCCGTGTCGCCGCTTCTGCCGATAAATGCTGATGGTCGATGAAGGCTGGCGTATCGTCACGGCTACGCAGGGGTCAGCCAAGGTTTCGCTCTCCTTCTCGACACTCGATGCTGTGCTCCATGAAATTCCTCACTGCCCAAGAGTTGCGGTCCAGAACGTTTGGTTGTAAACATAGGACATTAGGAATGTTTAACCTGTGTTTGAGGGACCATGGGATCTACAGACCTACCTTGCGCTGGATGCGACCAACCAACCGAGACTGAAATTTATCAACAGTTGGAGCGGATGTTTGGGAGTCCTGAGTTTCACTCAACTCCGCGAAGCCGAGCCTTCTTGCAGTTCATTGTGGACGAAGCGCTGGCAGGGCGCTCGGATTTCCTGAAGGCGTTCACGATCGCAAACAGTGTTTTCGACCGAAGTACCTCACTTGATGCGCAAAATGACCCGGTTGTGCGCATTGAGGCTGGGCGTTTGCGCCGAGCACTGGAACTCTACTACCTTGTCATCGCGGGCGCCGACCGTGTGGTTGTCACGATCCCAAAGGGCGGCTATGTGCCGTCATTCAACTATGCTGACAAAATAGCGCCCACAAGCCAGGGATCGACGGTCGAACCAACTTCGAAAACCGAATTTGGCCCGCACGTTCCGACTTCACCGGCACACACTGTGCTCAACCCGTCCAGGCTGTCCTGGATCAGATACGTATTGCTGTCGGGTATTGTGTTGCTTGCGATAGCAGCTTTCGTCCAAACCCCGCACGAGTTCGCCCTCGCCCCACCAGCTATCCCTCACGCTGCCCCTGCAAGTATCCTCGTCGAGCAGTTCCGGGATGGTGCGGGATTGCAGAGTCGTTCGAAGGTCGCGGATGGCCTGAGAGACGAGATCATCGTGCAACTCGTAAAGTTCAGGGACATCGCGGTCATTGCGAGCCTGGCAACGACAGGGGAAGCCTCAACCGAAGCGCCCCGATATGCGTTGCAAGGAAGCGTCACAAGAGTGGGAGACAGGCTCCGCTCTCGTTTACGTCTGATCCAGAGGACGGATGGAGCAGCGATCTGGGCGAGCACCTATGATGGTGATTTACGATCACGGGGGCTGTTTCAAATCCAAGACCAAGCCGCACGGTGCATAGCAAATTCACTCGCCTCGCCTTACGGCGCAACGTTTCATACAAACGCGGGGAGCCTGACCAAAGAACGCATCAACGTCACCACTGATGGTAATGCTTGCGTGCTCGAAGATAGCAGCACCCCCCTGACAGTGAGATCGATGGGTCGAGATGGTGCCAAGAGCTACTCTGAAACGACAGTGAGGAAGTGCCGATTGATCCGGCAACAGTCCTGTATGTTACCGCCCTGTTCGCCTGCAAAAGCAGAGTTGGGTGGGTTCTTGACTTAGAGATATGGTTTGTATTGGGGGACAATGATGCAACGACCATTTAAAGCTGCGCATGCGCCGTTCTGCTTTCTTCTTGTATCGTTGGCACAGGTTGGGTCTTTGTTTGCGCAAGAGGTGCCGAAATCGGTTGAAAAGCCGGCCGGGGCCAGCAAGCCGAGGAACGCTGGATTCCGAAACTAAGGCGCGGAGACGATACCGCTTATCTGGAATTCTACGGCCAGATCAACAAAGGTCTCCTGACTTTCGATGACGGCGGTTCAACCGAGAACTACTTCCCCGTCGACAACGCCAGCTCCTCATCGCGCATTGGCCTCCGCTTTTATGCCCTGAGAGAGGATAACTGGGGAGTGGGAGGGAATCTCGAATGGGAGTGGACAGCCTATTCGACGACAAACGTAAATCAGCTCAACAAGGATGATTTCGACTGGGAGAGCAACCTTCTGCGAAAAGCAGAAGTCTACATGGACTCGAAGGAGTACGGGAAGTTCTGGTTCGGCCAAGGTAGCATGGCCTCTGATAGCAGCGCCGAAGTCGATTTGTCCGGTACCAGCGTCGTGGGCTATTCCCTTATTTCAGACATGGCCGGCGGCCCATTTCTGAGACTGGACGATGGGTCGCTTTCCAACGTGCGCGTCAAGGACGCTTTTACCAACTACGATGGGCTCGGTCGTAAACTGCGCATCCGTTATGACACGCCCTCCTACAGTGGATTCAGCCTGACTTCGTCCTTTGGGACGCAGGTAGTGCCCGATCCGACCCACATCGCCGTCTGGGACCTCGCCTTGCGATACGATGAAACGATCAACGACGTTAAGGTCAGCGGGGCATTGGCTTTTTCACGACCGGGAGAAGGCGACTCAATTTACGATGCTTCGATCTCACTGTTGCATCAGCCGACAGGCTTGAGCCTCACGCTTGCCGCAGGCTATTCCGACAAGGATGCCATCGATGGGCGGTACGGCTATGCCAAGCTTGGCTACCAGACGGATATCTTCGACGTCGGCAAGACGGCATTTTCGATCGATGCCTATTTTGGGCGGGACATCAAAGGCAAAGGTACGGATAGCGAGTCATTCGGCGTACAGGCTGTCCAAAATCTCGACTACTATCAGGCCGAGCTTTATGTTGGCGCACGTTCCTATTCCTATGACGACGACGTTGCCAGTGTCCAAGACAGCTATGCAGTGTTGGCAGGCGCAAGGCTGAAATTTTAGGGAAGGTATGTCTGGCCCGGGTATTCGAAACGGTGGGCCACTGGCGATAGGCGCGCGCAACTCACTCGCCTGCAAAGGCAGACGATATCCGGGCCGCAGCCGCTCTATCAAGCCATGAAAACGACGACTGCGTTTCCCCAAGTGGTGAGCAAGCCGATTGGGACTGTCGGTGTGTAGCCAGGAACTGCAACCTTGCTTCCTCAACGGCCCTGCACTGCTGTCATTCCCGCGGTCATGGTCTGCGCACCGGCAAGCGCCCTGGCGGCAAGCCGAGCGCGGTCATCAGAGACACAGCTGCGTCCGGTATTTGGCCAAAAAAGGGGAAAGGCCATGCGCAGCAGCCCAGCAAGCAGCGTGCCCCCGTTTAGAGGCCGCTCCCAGCCCGCCATGGGAGATACCTATGGAAAATGGCTTGGCACTGGGCGCCGTCACATCCGGAAACGGTCAAAGGCTGTCAGGAGCCTGATGGGCGGGTCAGCTTCAGGATATCGATAGATTTCGTTGCGAAGAAAATGACGTTCGCTCTCCAGGTCCTGTTCATCCACTTCGATCCACCAGGACTTCGGTCGACCCTCGCTCCCGTCCGACCAGCGATAGCCGCGCGCTTTCAGGTGGTCCTTCAGGTCGAAGGGGCTGTTCTCAGCGAAGATCCGAACACGGGATCTCTGGCTCGCCTTATAGAGTTCGGCAAAGGGTGTGGAGGCGTCCCCGTCCGGCCGCCGATCGAGCACCTCCAACAGTGCGAAGCAGTCGTCAACCGCCCTATGACCTTCGTGGAAGAAGCCAGCCTGGCCGATCAGATAGCCAAGTTTGGTACCCTCGAAACCGCGCGCAGGCCAATCTATCTCGGAATTCGAGCAGGCCCAGGCTTTCCCCGAAAAGACCGGCGAGAACGCCTCACAGAAAGGGCGGTCAAAACTTGCATTGTGGGCGATGATCAGGTCGGCGGGTTCGATAAGGGATCGTACCGCCCCGATATCGATGACCTGCGCCGCCACCATCTCGTCCGTGATGCCGGTCAGTCTGGTGATCTCGGCGGGTATTGAAGCACTCGGCTGCTGCAGACCACCGTAGACCCCGATGACGTCACCTATAGCTCCTTGCTCATCAAAGGTAAACGCGATGATGCCGACCTCGATGATCTCGTCCCTGCGAGGACTGAGACCAGTCGTCTCTGTGTCGAGGATTACACCCCTGAGCGGGAAATGAGAGCGAATGCTCTGAGCAATCTCGCGGCGTTCGAGCTTCTTGAGGATGCGGTAGCGACCGGTTGCGACCAGGTGGGAGACCATCTCGGCCTCATCCATGCCATCTGCGGGCGCTGAACGCCTTTGGCGTCCTTCCACGTCAGGTTTTTTGTTTGCGGCTGGCACTTCTTCGGAAAACATTTCGAACTGGGTGGGCATGCCTAGTATTCCTGTCGCATCTTGGACAAGGCTGTAGCACGCCGAAGGCCGGCCGTCATTTCCATCGATGGATATGGAAAGATCGATCAATCGAAGCGTGACCGCGCCGGAATTGGAACGTTTATTGCTCACATCCTAATATTCATATGCATTGAGGGGCGAAATGTCATGACCTTGAACACATCGCATGCATTCCCGACGCTGGGCCTCATTATCAATGGTGCAGAACGAAGCAGGTTGGTTCGAAGTGTGGCAGATGTTGCCGAGGTGCTTGTGAGGGACTGGCCATGCGACGATGGGGAGGAATACATCAATGCTTTGGTGGCCTGCCTGGAGGCGCACAAGAATAATATCCCGCCAAGCGCAGCGCGGGAAGCTCTGATACGCGCGGCGGACGAAGTGAGTATGCCTTACCTAACCCTCGTGAGCTAAGGGCGACTTCCTTCTCAAACGAGAAGCGATAGCGGGCAACGCTCAGATCAAATGTGACCTAAAGGCTTGCCACCGTGTCCGGCCAAAAAACATCCTGCTGGAGGCAACAATCTCCGCTGGCAGCGAAACGATTTCTCGCTAGCGTTCGCGCAGCACCATTCAACGTGACATTGCCACGGGTCACCAGGTGCCTCGCTCAAATAGTGCCCTTTGCTCCTTATACATTTCGCCTCACCTGTCGCAAAAGGTTCATATGAATACCGTATGCGGCACATCCGCACGACGAACCACCTAATCATCGCCGTTTAAGGAGTGGTCGGAGAGTAATTCGTCGTGCGATTCACTGGGTGATGTTCATTTGAACATTTGCTCTTGCAAAATGAACATTGACTGATACGGTCCCCGCAAGTTTGGAGCGGGAGGCTCTGAACCGAACAAGGGAGTGAGCATGAAAAAGACGGCTTTGTTCCTGTCCGCGGGTATGGCGGCAGTACTTATGGCATCCCATGCAGCATCAGCAGCGACCAAGATTCAATGGTGGCACGCTATGGGCGGTGAAAACGGCGCCAAGCTCGAAGAGATTGCCAAAAAGTTCAACGCGTCACAGAGCGACTACGAGATCGTTCCGGTTTTCAAGGGCACTTATGACGAGACGTTGACGGGTGCCATCGCGGCCTTTCGAGCAAATCAGCAGCCCGCTATTGTCCAGGTATATGAGG
This sequence comes from Rhizobium cauense, assembly GCF_019511525.1. Taxonomy (GTDB): domain Bacteria; phylum Pseudomonadota; class Alphaproteobacteria; order Rhizobiales; family Rhizobiaceae; genus Rhizobium; species Rhizobium cauense. The sequence goes on from NZ_JAEUAT010000006.1 coordinate 213,587, forward strand.
TCGGGACAGGTACGATGATGGCCGCCCAGGGAGCCATCTATCCGGTTTATGAACTGATGAAGGACCAAGGTGAAGCCTGGGACCAGAGCAAGTTCATCACTCCGGTCGTTGGCTATTATTCCGATACGGATGGGAACGTGCTGTCGTTGCCGTTCAACTCTTCAACCCCGATCATGTATTACAACAAGGATGTCTTCAAAAAGGCCGGTCTTGATCCAGAAACCCCGCCAAAGACCTGGGCCGATGTTGAATCATTCTCTCGCAAGATCGTCACGTCGGGCGCCGCCAAATGCGGATTCACCAGCGCATGGATCTCATGGATCCAGACAGAAAATCTGAACGCGCTCCACGACAAGCCGTACTCGACCAGCGCCAACGGATTTGGTGGCCTAGATGCGGAATTCACCTTCAACAACGACCTGACGGAACGCCATTGGGGCAATCTCAAGAAGTGGCAGGATGAAGGGCTGTTCAAATATGGTGGCCCGGGCGGTGGCGATAACGCCCCTCCAATGTTTTACTCGCAGGAATGCGCCATGTACATGAACTCTTCGGCCGGGCGCGCCGGAGTTGTCAACAACGCCAAGGACTTCAATGTCGGCTTCGCGCCTCTGCCCTACTATGACGACGTCATCAAGCAACCGATGAATTCAATCATCGGCGGGGCGACCCTGTGGACTCTGCAGGGCAGACCGGCAGAAGAGTACAAAGGCGTGGCGAAGTTCTTTACCTATCTCCAAAAGCCTGACGTCCAGGCCGACTGGCACCAGTTCTCGGGCTATCTTCCAATCACCGAAGAAGCCTACAAGCTTGGCCAAGAGCAAGGATATTACGAGAAGAACCCAGGCACGGATGTTGCTATCAAGCAATTGACCCGAGTTGCACCGACGGAAAACTCCAAGGGTATTCGCTTCGGCAACTATGTACAGGTGCGCGGTATTATCGATGACGAGTTCGCAGCTTTGCTAGGCGGCAAGAAATCCGCCAAGGAGGCGCTCGATTCCGTCGTTAGCCGTGGCAACGAGCAACTTCGCGACTTCCAATCAGCCAACCAATAGTCCCTAACGCGAGGAGGCCGGCCCAAGCCGGCTTCCTTCTTGCCATCCGTTCATGCGTGAGGGGCACATGCAGACCAAGCGAACCGTATTCCCAAACAAACTGCTGCCTTATCTGCTGCTGGCGCCGCAGATGCTGGTGACAATCATATTCTTTCTCTGGCCCGCCGGAACGGCGCTCTGGCAGTCGTTCCTGCGCAACGATGCTTTCGGGTTCAAGACAACTTTCATCTGGTTCGCGAACTACCGGCGGCTGTTTGCGGATCCGATCTACGTTAGTGCCTTTGGCAATACGATTGTGTTTGCCGTGCTCGTCACGTTCCTGTCGCTGTCCATCTCGCTTTTGTTGGCTGTCGCGGCTATGCGGGTTTTGCGGGGATCGCGGATCTATTCCACCTTGCTGGTCTGGCCCTATGCAGTTGCACCTGCGATCGCCGGCATCCTCTGGTGGTTCATGTTCAACCCTTCTATCGGCATCGTGGCGTACATGCTGCGCGCCCTCGGGATCAACTGGAACCATCTCGTCAATGCGAACGATGCCATGACGCTGATTGTCATTGCGGCAACATGGAAGCAGATTTCCTACAACTTCCTGTTTTTTCTGGCAGGCCTGCAGTCGGTGCCGCGATCGCTTCAGGAAGCGGGCGCCATTGATGGAGCCGGTCCCGTCAAGCGCTTCTGGACAATCGTCTTCCCGCTAATATCGCCGACGACCTTCTATCTCATGGTCATCAACATCGTCTACGCGATGTTTGACACCTTCGGCATCATTCACGCAACGACACAGGGCGGGCCTGCGCGCGCAACGGAGATCCTCGTCTACAAGGTCTATTTCGACGGGTTCATCGGCCTCAATCTGGGATCGTCAGCTGCACAGTCCGTCATCCTGATGCTGATTGTCATCGGCCTCACAGCTATCCAGTTCCGCTTCGTTGAGCGGCGTGTCCAATACTGAGAGAGTTTCGCCGTGGTTGAAAATCGCCCATTTTTGAATTTCCTGGCGCACCTTGTCTTGATTGTCGGTGCCGCCGTCGTAGTCTTTCCCGTCTATGTCGCCTTCATTGCGTCCACGCATGGCGGCAATGACTTTCTCTCTGGCGTGGTGCCGCTTCTTCCAGGCCCACATATCATTGAGAACTATGCAGCGATGCTGTCGTCCGGCATGACAAGCGCCGGCGCTCCACCAATCGGGCCGATGATGATCAATTCTCTCATCATGGCCGTTGGCGTAGCGGTAGGAAAGATCGTCATTTCCATCCTTTCTGCCTTTGCAATCGTCTACTTCCGGTTTCCGTTTCGAACGCTGGCCTTCTGGATGATTTTCATCACACTGATGCTGCCAGTCGAAGTTCGCATCGTTCCAACGTTCAAGGTTGTCGCAGACCTTGGACTCCTGAATAATTATGGCGGCCTTATCATCCCACTGATCGCTTCGGCGACGGCAACTTTCCTCTTCCGCCAGTTCTTCCTAACCGTACCGGAAGAACTGATGGAGGCCGCCCGCGTCGATGGCGCCGGTCCGATGAAATTCTTTCGTGATATTCTCTTGCCGTTGTCGACCACGAATATCGCGGCGCTTTTCATCATCCTGTTTGTTCTGGGGTGGAATCAGTACCTCTGGCCGCTGCTGATCACCACCGACCAGAGCCTCTACACCGTCGTCATGGGCATTCAGCGCATGGCCGCCGTTGCGGACGCGGAGCCTCGCTGGAACCTCGTGATGGCTGCAGTGATCCTCGCAGCCCTGCCACCCGTCCTCGTCATCCTCGCCATGCAACGCCTTTTCGTCAAAGGCCTGGTCGAAACGGAGAAATAACAAATGGCTACGATTGATATCGTCGACCTGAAAAAGAACTATGGCTCTGTTCCTGCCGTCAAGGGCGTTACCCTGTCTGTTGCTGATGGTGAACTCATCGTCCTCGTGGGACCTTCAGGCTGTGGCAAATCAACATTGCTGCGCATGATTGCCGGATTGGAAACCGTTAGCGAAGGAAAGATCGAAATTGCCGGGCGCAACGTAAACAACGCCGAGCCCGCACAGCGCGACATCGCCATGGTCTTCCAGAACTATGCGCTCTATCCGCACATGACAGTACGCGGCAATCTGGAGTATGGGCTGAAAAACCGCGGAACCCCACGGTCGGAAATCGATCGGCGTGTACAGGAAGCGGCCGACATTCTGGAAATCGGATCAATGCTGGGGCGCAAGCCGCGTGAGCTGTCGGGCGGGCAGCGCCAACGCGTTGCGATGGGCCGGGCCATCGTGAGAGAGCCAGCAGCGTTTCTATTCGACGAACCGCTCTCAAACCTTGATGCCAAGCTGCGCGTGCAGATGCGTGTGGAGATCCGACGGCTGCAGCGGCGACTAAAGACGACGAGTATCTACGTCACCCATGATCAACTCGAGGCCATGACGCTGGCCGACCGGCTTGTGGTCATGAACGGAGGGCTTGTTGAACAGATGGGTTCACCGGTGGAAGTCTATGACAGACCTGCCAGCCTATTCGTCGCCGGCTTCATCGGATCGCCACCCATGAACCTGATGCCAACTGACGTGCTAGGCTCGAGGATGGATGCGCTCGGATTACCCGCTGGTACCGATATAATTGGTGTTCGGCCCGATGAACTCTCCCTGGTCGAGCCGCTGGAGCCGTCAATCCGGCTGGAGGCGACGGCCGAACTGCTTGAGCCAATTGGTGGAGAAAGCCATCTTCATGTGCGCGTGGGGGACAACGGTCACTCGGCGATCCTCAGCGTGCCCGGTCGGCCTGACGTCGCAGAGTCGGCGAAATTTCCAATCTATGCGCGCATCAGCGCGTTGCATCCGTTCAGCCGCAAAACCGGCAAGCGAACAGATGTCGGGTCTACCCTCCAACGATGACGCTGGCCCTGCTGTCCGGCCATAATATGAAAGACACAATGGAAATGACTGTTTCGCAACCGCGCAAAGGCCCAACACGCGAAGAAGTCCAGGCGCATCGTGGCGCTTCGGCAGTTGCACCTGAGAATACGATCGCGGCCTTTAAGGCCGCGGCGGAGCAAGGCTGCAAATGGGTCGAGCTCGATGTCGCCCTGCTCAAGGACGGCACGGCCGTGGTCATCCACGACGGAAGCGTTGACCGATGCTCTTCCTCGCACGGTCAACTCGCCGACATGGTGGCAGCGGATCTTTCAGGCATTGACGCCGGATCCTGGTTTTCAAAGGAATTCAGCGGCGAGGCTCTGCCGACGCTATCCTATGCGATCGAAAGACTGGGAGAGCTTCACCTCAACATCAATGTCGAAATCAAGCAGCATGCCCACCACAAGTCACTCGCCCAACTGACTGGGACCGTCCACGCTCACCTCAGGCAACGCGCACCGCATACCCAGGTCATGATCTCGAGTTTTGATTCCAATGCATTGAAAGCGATGCATGAACTTGACCCCACTTATGAGCTTGCCATGCTATGGAGTGACCTGCCCAGGGACTGGGCCGACGTCCTGGCTTCCATACCCGCAGGGACGATCCACTTGAACTACAAGGCACTGAGCATTGCTTTTCTAGAGGAAGCGAGCCGCCGTGGAATCAAGGTGAGGGCCTGGACATGTAACGCACCCCAGCTTCTTGTGCCTTTCTGGGACTTCGGCTTGACAGGTGTCATAACTGACGACCCAAGTCATTTCCTGACCTGAGGGCGTGCAGGGGGCCGGAATGATATCGAGCAGACAACGCGACATCCTCGCGCTGATTGAGAACGAGGGAACTCAATTCATCGAAGACCTTGCTCGACGCTTTGGTCTGACGACGCAGACGATCAGACGCGATATCAACGCACTGTGTGACCTAGGCTACGCCAGACGGTTTCACGGCGGCGTCGATGTGCCTGTTGAGGGCAGGAACATTTCCCTCAATGCGCGCGCGCAGCTTAACAGTGCCGCAAAGCGACGCATCGCCAAGCGCATCGCAGCCGATATCGGACCGGACTCAACGGTCTTCCTGGGGATTGGCAGCAGCGTCCAGTTCGTCGCCGAGGCGTTGCGTGATCACCAAAACCTCACCATTGTCACCAACAATATCCATGTCGCGTTGATCCTTTGCGGCGCGACCCGTATCGAGGTGCATCTGACTGGCGGGTTATTGCGCCACGACGACCGGGACGTCGTCGGTGCCGACGTGATCCGTTTCTTCGAGAAGTTTTATGCCACGCATGCCGTTGTCGGTGCCGGTGCGCTAAGTCCCGTTCACGGCTTGATGGACTTCAGCTATAGCGAGGCGCAGATCACAAACGCTATCATCGAGAACTCCAAGAGCTGCTTCCTGGCCGCCGATGCCAGCAAGTGGACACGCAATGCGTCGGTGCGTGTTGCGCCCTTTAACAAACTCACCCGGTTCTATACAGACCGACTGCCTGATGACCCAGATGTCGCGACAGCATGCGCGGCAAGCAGCATGGACGTCATGGTATGCGGCGAGGAGCATTCATGACATTCATGGGACCTGCGCCCACGTGCGCAGATCTGCGCAACGTGCGTTACCTGTTCACTGATATCGACGACACGCTGACGACCGAGGGTCGGTTGTTGCCCCAGACATACCAGGCGCTTTGGGATCTCTTCAACGCTGGCATATCGATTATACCCGTGACGGGCGGATCGGCTGGGTGGTGCGAGCACATTGTACGGGCATGGCCGGTCGCTGCCGTCATCGGGGAAAGTGGTGCCTTTTCCGTTTTTCGCCGAGACGGTCAGGTCGTCTTCGACTACTGGGAAGACGGAATTCTACAAGCAAAGCGCCAACGGCAACATCTGGAAGCAGTCAAGGCGCTTTTGGATCAGAGCCCGTCGGCGTTCCGCATTGCCCATGACCAGCCATTTCGCGTAGCCGACGTTGCAGTAGACATTGGCGGGGTACCGAGCAAAGACGTCGAGATCCTGGCCGATCAAATTCGTGAATGGGGCGCAACCGTCGCCATCAGTTCCATCCATATCAACACCTGGATCGGGAGTTATGACAAGCGGGCGATGAGCGAGCGAATGCTTGCTCAAGCCTTCGGTGTTGATCCCGTCACCATACCTTCCCTAACAGCCTTCGTCGGTGATTCACGCAATGACGCCCCAATGTTCGGCTATGTCCGCAACTCGTTCGGCGTGCGGAATATTGTCCCTATCCTTGGCGACCTTCCCCACAGACCCCAGTGGGTTTCATCGGAACCAGCAGGTCTTGGGTTTGTCGATATTGCCGCCGTGCTTCTTCAGGCAAGGGCAGAAACACCCACTGCCAACCGACTGGTCGATCCCTGAACCAACGGAATGGCTTCTATTTGGAAGGTGCACGACCAACGAAGTCACGCCGAGCCATCAGCCCATCTCGGCTATCTTTTGATCGAGCTCCTTGATCCAGGAGATGTATCGTTCACGCAAAGGATCGTCGCTTTCCAGCGCAGCAAGCTTCTGTTGAGCCAGGCGCCGTTGATCCCTCAAAAGTTTGAGCTTCTGCATTAAAATTCCAAGATTTCTTAGATTCGATGGATACCGGCAAGAGCTACCAAACACAAGGCCTTTGTTCGTGTTCCGTTCCGTTGCCGCGCACTCTGGATTGGTTGCCACCGTTGGATCAAGGTACCAAGGATCAGCCCACACGGTCATGTTGCCGCAACATGCTATCTGATGCAGTTCGAGCATTTTCGCCGGTATCTGGTGCGCCCAAACCATCGCCTTGTACTTCGTGCATCTAGTGCAGCGTAGTGTTTTTCGACCGCTGTGAGATGACCTGCCGCATAACGCCAATCAAACGCGCAGCTGACTGCATTACTTCGTTCGCAACGTCGATATCGCCGTGGCCAATCTCCCTGGCCAGGTTCCTGACTGTGTGCGCGACATCTTCCAGCATGGAGCCAAGCTGTCGTTCTTCGATCGGAAGCTGATGGGCGAATGCACCAAGCGTATCGGCAAAATTCAGAAGGACTGAGGTGGTTTGCTCGGCATTCAGTTTGGGTAGTGTATCGGAACGGGAATTATGAGGCATCACGCCCGAAAATGGGACCTTCGCACGCAATTTCAAGGATACCGACGATTTACCCTTCACCGGGGAAGGCACAACCTGTCGGCCCTGTTCGCAACGAAATTTGTCACGGCATTGAAGCTGCGCGTTGCTTCTGCCGTGTGCTCGCGCAGGGCCCGGGCCTGGTCCGCTCAAGAGCAAGCACTCCGAAGACATTTTTCACCAGTTTTCCACATGTCACACGCTCCGATGCAGCGCCAAAACCGGCACGACACCTCAAGTTGGTGCTGAGATGACGAATATTGTCCGGTCGACGCAGATAATCCGAACATGTTGATTATCCGTGTTGATTAGACATTCCTTGTGGTGAATGATCTGCGCGATTCGCGAGGGCGACAAGATCAGTCAAAAGATCGAGAGGCAGTGTGCGACCGACAGAAACGAATGATGAGTTCCTGACCGACAACCCTGCTGAACCGGCAGGCAGCATTGTAGCGAGAGATCATCGGATCATCAAAGGCGATGATATCAACCAGGAACTATCGGGAAGGCAGTCGTCCTCCGAAAGGCCCATTACAGACTTCTCCTTCGCCAAGAATGCGTTGAAGACGCTTTGCCGAGAACACGAAGTAACCCGGGACAGAAAGGCGAAGTTGGAGCTGGCGACCCTTGTGTTGGCGCTCATCAAGGAAGGCGTGCGTGACGAAGAGCAGCTAACAGTCCGCGCGCGTGCCAAATGGCTGGAATCTGAGCGCTCCTCCGAAAGTCAGTAACCCTTCGAGGACATGGAACGTCGGCAGTTCAACAGGGTGCGGGTCGCCTGTAGTTTTATAGATGGTCATCCCGGCTTGGATGGTCGCCCGAAAAATGGAGTCGATCCTAAATCCCGCCGCCGTTTCGCTAAGACAATAGGACCCGAAGTCCGCCTATCAGCTCACTTTCAGCGGGGGTTGACTCTCCGAAAACTTGAGAACAAAATGAGAACATCTTACGGAGGTTCTCATGACCCAGACCGAGCAGGTTATTGCAAATGCCCTGGCAACTGTCGCCGCCAGCCGTGCGGAACGAGAACGCGACGCCGAACGCCGAAAGCGCGTATTCGGCAAGATCGAAATCGGTCGCCCTCTTCCCCCCATCAAAGGCCACCAGCTTAGTCTGGACTTGCACTGATGTTGCCGCTCACGAAAGAAGATATTGACTTCGAGGTGCGGGCGGCCCTTGCGTGGCACGGCGATGACGCGCACGAAACTGTCGCGACACTGCTCGAGGACATCCGCCACTTGCGTCAACAGCTGGCTCGGGCTGGCACCGCCATAAGCCGCGGTATCGGGCGCGGTTCGGTGCGTCAGTTTGAACGAAGTATTGAGACAGCGCGTAACGCCGCCACCAGCTGCTGACTTCGCAACGTTGATCGCTACAAGCGGACCATCGATGCATGTGTCTTTGCTACGACAATGCGAAACCCATTCCCACGCCAGAACCCATCGGGCTCAAGACTACCACGATAAGTACAGCAAGCCTTTATCCTGTTGCTCGAGAAACAACCGCCGCGCAACACCCTGCGGATAGCTGACGGCGCGTCTGTCTCCTCGCGCCCATCGTCATGATACGGGTATCTGAAGCTTGGGCTTGCCATATCCTCCCCCCACAAGGTCGTGCCCCACTCCCAGACCTGCCCTGTCATGTCGTAGCATCCGTAGACAGACCGTCCCTTGGGAAAGAGTCCGACCGTGCACGTGTTGTTGAAGCCCGCCTCCTCCGAATTGGCTGCGTCGGCTATCCAAGCGCTACCCCAGGGATAGATGATCGCTTCATCACCGCAATCAGGTTGATCGCCGCGCGCGGCTCGCTCCCATTCGGGTTCTGTCGGGAGACGCACGACTTCGTCTTCACCGATCCGGCCTTCTCGGCGCCAGCGCTCCGTCAGCCAATCGCAATAGGCGCGCGCGTCGTGCCAGGTGAGATCGGTTGCAGGCGCGTTGCGACGATCAGCATCGCCACCTTCGGCACTAGGCCAATGCCGGCCAGTCTCCGTTGCAAACGCACCATAGGCAGCGTTCGTCACAGGATAAACGCCGATGCGAAAGGCTTCCACCTCGACGACGTGAGGTGGTGCGGAATTCGGATGCGTGTTTGAACCGAACGTGAAGCGACCTGCAGGGACGCGAGCCAACGCATGAAGATCGCGCGGATCGCCCCAGACTGACAGGATCCGACCAGCTTTCTCACGCTCTGGCGCCGAAAGCATTCCTTCATTCACGATTGCCAGGATTTGTGCTGCAACTCGGTCTCTCAGAGGTCCAGGTTCCGTCTGCAAATCGGCGGCCAATAGTGCCCCGCGAAGCGCGTCATCACCACTACCTGAGCCAAGTGTTTCGATCAGTGCGGTTGCGGCGTCGGAACCAGAAAGGCGCGCAGCGAGGCTTCTTATCACCGGCGCCCATAGATCCGGGCGCGAACGAAATGCGGCAACAGCATCAGCGGCCGGCACTGATGCCAAATGCCGAGCCGCAAGCAACTGCCGGACGCGCCGCACCGGGAAGAGATCTGGATCCTCCAGCTTTTCCGACAGGGCATCAAAAGCCAGTCCACATAAATAATTGGCCGTCTGTGTGTCGCCGGCCAACTTGATCAGCCACCGGTCGACAACGTCCTCAGCGGAGTGACCATAGTCGCCGCTGGCGAGCGCCATAACGAACTGCGAAGGATTGGCGGCCGCCTCGCCGAGCGCGATGCGTCGCTCCTCGAGATCGATGCCCGCAAGCCGACCGGCGGCGTCCCGCCTTTGCGCTTTGAGAAGCGGCAGAAGATCGTAGCGCGTAAAGGAGGACGGCAAATTCCAGCCTTTAACGACTGAGTGCTCGCCAAGCACGAGAAAACGAATACGCGGATATCGAGCCTGGAACGCGAACGCCTCGTTCAGGAGTTCGGGTCCATTGGCCCCTGCTGCCTCGACATCGTCGATCATGATAAGAACGGTCGTTTCCGACGTTGCCCATGCATCGCTGGCGATCAGGCCTTCCAACTCCGGCAGCGTTTCGTTCACCAGCTCGACAAGACTCGCGCCCGCCCTTGCGGACAGGTAGAGCGGCAGGACATTTTCCAGGTCCCACACCTCTTCGCGCACCACGCCCAGATCGTTGCGTGGCACCTGCAAAGGCACAGCACGCCCGCCTGCAATCGCTAACGCCAAATGTCGGGCGAAACTCGTCTTGCCGCTCCCCGTCTCGCCAACCAAGACGAGTGACGCGTGCTCACGGACCATTTCCATCGCCGAGAAATAGACTGCGGGTTCCGGCTCAGCCTGATCCTTCAGCTTTCGCAACCCCTTGGCGGCCTTGTCCTCAACCGTGAAGTTGACGAGAAGTGGAATGTAACCATCCCTGAGGTTGGCAACTGAGCCTTCCGGGAGTGACAGCAGTGTAGCCTGCCCATATTCCTGGGCTTTCGAAACGAGCCTCTCGCTCAAATCCGCGAGTGTCATGGTCCGGTCGGTGCTCATTAGAACAGCTTTGCCACGTCAGGATTGTGGAAGCGCTGGATTTCTATGGCATAGCCGGCTGGATCCTCGAAGAAGAAGTGTTCGCAGTAAGTGCCACGCAAAATATCAGACAGTCCCTTGACGCCCGCCTCCTTCAACTTCTTGTGCCAACCCTCAACATCCTGAGCGACAATGGTCAGCAGCACAGCACTTCTCTCCTGATGCTTGAGATGGCCGCGATTGCCATCGACAATCCCGAAATAGCACTTTCCAGCTATTCGATAGATGCGCGCAAGCCCCTGATCGAGCACCAGTTCGAGACCAAGCACGCTCTCATAGAAGGGTGCAACAGCATGGATATCTTCGTAGTAGAAGAAGGTGATCGAGTAGTCCTTTTCCATCATCGTATCCTGATCTAGTAGATGTTGAGGGTGCCCTTGTGGTCGATCGAGAGGCCGCCGATGTCCTTGCGCGCAGCAAAGACATCGACGGGGTGCACCAGATAAAGCCAGGGCGGGTTCTGATGAAGGCGCGAGAGGCAGCGTGCATAGGCCCGGTCCCGTGCGTCGTCATCGATGGCACGATTGGCCGCCTCAATCAGCCTCTCGATCTGCGGATCGTCATAGCCCTGCCACCACACGGCTTTTGTCTTGCTGGAAATCTTGTCGTTCAGGATTCGGTAGGTGCTATGTGGCGACGAATCGAAGATCGCCATGTCGCCCATTTCCTTGCGGCCGATCTGGCGGGCGTACTCGGGTCGATCGAGTTCCGTCTCTATTTCGACCTTCAAGCCGACTGCCTCGAGCGCGGCAGCCACAAAGCGGCTCACCTCAGGTGCCCGCTCCGGCATGAAGGTCGGGGTGCGTAGCCGCACAGTCTCGCTTGCATCCACTTGGTCCAGCAGCTGTCGCGCCCTTGCCGGATCATACGCAATCGGTGCCAGGTTTGCCCGTGCGGCACCAAGGTGAAATGGGCTAACGATGGTCGATGATGGAACGGCCAGGCCGTGGAAGATTTCTTCTGCGACCAACGCTGTGTCGACGGCGTGATTGACAGCGAGCCTTGCTTCCGGCGAACGAAATATACCCTGTTGGCAGTTGAGGTAATACATGACCGACAGGGTGTTGACGGCCTTACCCCAGGCGAAGTTTTCATCGAAGATTATCCGCTCGTCGGTACGCTCGAGGTTGAGTACGGCATCTGCCGTGCCCAGTCTCAGCGCCTCGTAGCGTGCATCAGCGTGGCGTTGCGCAAAAGCGACAATCCGGCGCGGCCCAGACCATTCACCTGCTTTTTCCAGTACGGCACGCTTGCCTGCTTCGAACTCCACAACGCGGTAGCGTCCAGTGCCGAGAACAGGCAACCCCTGTTGGTCGAGGCGGCAAATGTAGAACTCCGAGAAGATGTCGAGAATGTCTGCAATCGGTTCAGGATTTTCAACACGAACCACGCGGTCGCCTTCGGCTGTGATACGGGCGTTGGCCAGGTAGCGCGCATATGACCACTTCATTCCGAACGTATCGACGGCACCAAGGATGTCTCTGACAAACCCGACGATGTCGTCGGCAACGGCGGGTTTCCCGTCGTGAAATATCGCGTCGTCGCGAATGACGAAATGCCAGTCGCGGCCGTCGGCGGAATGGCCCCAACTCTCAAATAGAGCCGGGCGCGCAAACCCGCTCTCCCATTTCAAGAGTGGCTCAAACACGAGGTTTTTCAGCGTCAGAACACTGGTATCGTCCGTTACGCGGTTCGGTGGGAGGAAATCCACCTTTTCGAGGCTAATCGTCAGTGTTTCCAAGATGCCCTCAGTCGAGTTCGTTGCGCCGGCGCGGATTAAACCAGTCGGCAAGGGAATCGCCGATCAGATTGAACGATAGAACGGCAAACAGGATCGCTGCGCCGGGTGCCAGCGCAACCCAAGGAGCGCTTCGCACATATTGCAAATTCGCAGAAACATCCGCCCCCCACTCGGCCATCGGTGGCTGCGCACCGAGACCGAGGAAGCCGAGGCTTGCCGTCTGAAGGATCGCGCTTCCAAGCGCCAAGGTTGATTGCACAAGAAGCGGCCCCAGCCCGTTGACGAAGATGTAACGGGAAAGAATCCGACGATTGGGCAACCCAAGCGAAATCGCTGCCTCGACATAAGGCTTTACAGCGATGCTAAGGGCTTGGCTGCGCGCCACACGAGCAAATTGGGGGGCGAGCGTGATGGCAACGGCAAGCATTGCATTCTGCAGGCTGGGGCCGAAGGCGGCGGCCAGCGCAATGGCCAATACCAATGCCGGGAAGGCCAGGATCGCGTCAACGATGCGCATGATGATGCTGTCGGTCCAACCCCCGACGAAGCCTGCGAGCGTTCCAAAGAAGACGCCGACGACAAAGGCGATCGCCACGACGCCAACGCCGATGGTCAGCGTTGCCCGCCCGCCATACATGATGCGCGTCAGAATATCTCGGCCGAATGCATCAGTTCCAAGCCAATGGGCGAGGCTTGGAGGAGCTAGCTTGTGCAAGACATCTAGCCTGGTTGGCGAATAGCCGGTGACCAACGGCCCGATGGCGATAAGAAGCACAAGTGCAAGCAGGATCACGAGCCCGACGACGGCGAGCGTGTTGCGTCTCAGAAATGTGATGAATTCGCCCATAATCCTACTTCATCTTCTTACGCACGCGCGGGTCGAGTACGCCGTAGAGTACGTCCACGATGATCGAGGTGATCACGAAAAGCAGAGCGAACACCAAGGTAGTGCCCTGGATGACCGGATAGTCGCGGTTCTTGATTGCCTCGAACATGTAGCGCCCGATCCCCGGCCACGCAAAGATCGTCTCGGTCAGGATTGCACCACCGAGCATCTCGGCAAACTTCAGGCCAATCACGGTAATTGCAGGCAAGAGCGAATTGCGCAGTCCGTGGTTCAGGATAACGTCCGCGCGCCGCAGCCCCTTGGCTCTGGCAGTCCGGATGAAATCTTCCCCCATGACGTCAAGCATCGTATTGCGGACAAAACGCCCAAGCGTCGCTGCCAGAAAGGCTGCCAATACTGTCGTTGGGAGGATCAAGTGCTGGATAGCATTCCATGCAGCCGCAAAATTGCCGGTGATGATGCCATCGAAAACTGCAAACCCGGTTACTGGCTCGGAAGTGATGAACGGACTTGTGCGGCCTGATACTGGCAGCCAGCCGAGATAGGTGCCGAAGATTAGCTGGAGGATGAGCGCGAGCAGGAATGCCGGCATCGACACCCCCACCAGAGACATGACGCGCGTTACATGATCGAAGAAGGAGTTTGGGCGGATTGCCGAGAGGACGCCGATTGGAATGCCGCAGATCACCGCGACGATCACGGCAAGGACAGAGAGTTCGATTGTTGCAGGCAGGCGCAAGAGGATCTCCTGCGCAACCGGCAAACCGGTCTTGAGCGAGATACCGAAATCGCCCTGCAAAAGTCCGGCGACATAGTGGAGGAATTGCAGCACAACAGGTTTGTCGAGATCGAGCTGGACGCGCAGTGCATCGATCTGCGCCTGTGTCGCGCCGGGACCTAGCAACGTAACGGCAGGATCACCGGGGATCAGCCGAACCAGCGAAAAGACGATCACCAGAACAATGCACATGACGGGTATCAGCGCGACCAGTCGGCGTATGATGAAACTCGCCATGCCTTCCTACTCATCTATCGGGAACTACCCTTTGCGACAGGCGACCCTCTCAGATCGCCTGTGCTTTTGCCCGGTTACGTCATTTCTTGTAGACGGACCAGTATTCGTTGAGCGGCGGCGCGCTGTTGATGACCAGGCCTTCGACGTTGGCGCGGGTGAAAACAATCAGCTTCGGGCTGAAAAGATAGGCTCCAGGCACCCGCTTGGCGACCTCTTCCTGTACCTGGAAGTAGAGCGCTTTGCGCGCCTCGATGTCCGACGTCTGTTGCGCCTTGACGATCAGGTCATCAAGGTCCTTGTCCTGCGGCATGCGGAACGTCATTGCAGTGTCGGCCAGCGATGAGAGGTAGCCAATGGTGATGTGCGCGTCCGGATCGTTGTACCAGGGCTGGCGACCGTCGAGTGCGACATCAAACTGACCGGACGTCTGTAAAGCGCGCAATGCTGGGAATTCCGTCTGCTCGATTGTGGCGTTGATGCCAATGTCGGCAAGGTTTGCCTGGACGAACGTGGCCACAGCCCCCCAAAGCGGACCCTGGAAGCTATAGAGCTTCAGGTCGATGGCAGATGGATCGACACCGGCTTCCGAAAGAAGCTTCTTGGCGAGTTCGGGGTCGTATGTCGGGGCAAGCTCCTTCATCTTCGGATTGAATGCCCAACTGTTACTGGTCAACGGACCATAGACACGCTCGGCCGTGCCGCCAAAAACGCCCTGCAGGAGACCATCGTAGTCGATCGCATGCGCAATCGCTTCACGTGCCTTGACGTTGGCAAAGGGGCCGTCCTTCTTGCTGTTGTTGAATTCGAGCTGACGGATGATCTGGCTGGACGCTTCCAGAACTTTCACGTCCTTGTTGTCCTTCAAGGCTTCGATGTCCTCAGCAGCAATCGCAGACAACTGCCCTTGCTGCTGGACGACATCAACCCCGCCGCTTTCCAGCTCCAGGCGCCGTGTCGAAGCATCCGGGATAACGCGGTAAATGATGGAGGAAAGTTTCGGAGCACCGCGGAAGTAATCCGGATTGGCTTCAAGAACGACATTCGTATCGGCCTGCGCGCTCTTGAACACAAAGGGGCCGGTGCCAACCGGATTTGCGGCAAACTTGTCGCCATATTTTGCGACTGCCGCAGGGCTTACAATCGCAGACTGCGGCTGCGCCATGATGGAGAGGAAGGCTGGGTAAGGGGCACTCAGAGTAATCTTGACCTCGCTCGGTGAGACGACAGCGATGTCCTTGATCAGATCGAATGTTGCCTTGACATAGGAATTCGACGCCTTGGTGCGCTCCAGCGAGAATTTGACGGCGGCAGCGTCAAAGGCGGTGCCGTCCTGAAACTTCACGCCATCGCGCAGCTTGAAATCAAACTCCTTGCCGTCGGCCGAAACAGTCCAACTCGTTGCGAGGCGGCCTTCCAGCTCCTTGAAATCGGGCGAAGTCCAGGCAACCAGCGTGTCGAACACATTGAGGATGATCTCGCTACCGATCGGCTCGGCCTTGTTTGTACCCGGCTCCAGACTGACCGGATCGGACGGAACGGCGACCACCAGCGTTTTTACTGGGTCAGCGTTTTGCGCCAGGCCGTTGCCGGCAATGAACGGCAAGGCAACCAACGCCGCCGCAAATCCCTTGAAGAGGTTCATTCTACCACCCTTTCCTAGCCATAGCTTGCCAACGTCCGCGAATTGCCGCCACGTCCATCGGTCTGTGATATACTACGAAATATATCATGAAGCACACCACTGTAAAGCTGCCTTGGCGAGTCTTTAAACAATCGCCAAAATCGCACATTATTTATGCAAGATAAGAAAAAATATGCCGATTATTCGCTCATCATGAGAACAGAAATGAGCATTGCAGACCCTAGAGCGGATCAGCACCCGTAATCACCGGCCGCCTCGGATCGCTGATCCACTGGGACCAGGAGCCTGGATACATGGCAGCCTCTATTCCGATCGAGGCCAATGCCAGAACTGTATGCGCGGCCGACATTCCCGCGCCGCAATAAACCCCGACGGGAGAGGAACCGTCGGCACCCAGTGCGCGGTACATTTCCATCAGCGTCGGTCCATCGGTGAAATTACCGTAGTCGGTCACATTGTCAGGTGCCGGCGCGCTGATTGCGTATGGAATATGCCCCCGTGCCGGCTGACCCGGTTCGACGGGTCCACCAATGTAGTTTGGTCGGATGCGGGCATCGAGCAGCACCCCTTCCCGGCCGAGGCGCAGAGCGCCCTTAGCATCCAGCTCCGGCATGTGGCCAGGCGAAAGCACAATATCACTGTGATGAGGCGCAGCAACTGCGTCGGTGGTAGGCAACCCCGCCGCGATCCATGCTGGCATGCCGCCATCCAATACCCTGACGTCGGGCAGGCCTGCCCATTTCAGTACCCACCAGGCTCTCGCCGCAGTCATGCTGCGATCCCCGTCGTAAACGACGACTGTGCTTTCCTTCCGGAGTCCCCAGCGACGAGCCTTCTCCTGAAGAACGTCAATTTCCGGTAGCGGTCGCTGGCCGCCCGCAAAGGAGGCAGGCGCCTGAAAGTCCGAGTAAGCCTCCGTGTCGACTGCCCCGGCGATCCGCTGACCCTTGAACGAAGGCGTACCCGTGTACGGATTGATCGAATGAACTGCGAGGATCGTCACGTCGTGGCCGGATGCGCGAAGTTCATCCAACTGGAGAGCCGTCAGAAGAACCTTTCTACGAAGATCATCCGTCATGTGCGGCCTCCTCTGGAGCATGAATTGTCCATCCATCCTCCCTTATCGGAAGCGCCTTGGCAAGACCAAATATCTTACGTAGTATATCACGACATTTCCGGACCCGGCCCCATATAACAGGGTCTTGGCCAATCGCCACGGAGTTCCTGCGTGACCATTCTATCTCTTGACCACCTGACAACCTCTTTTCGCCGTGACGGCCAGTGGGTGCCTGTCGTCAATGACGTCAGCCTGACGGTCGCGGCGGGTGAAACGGTGGCAATCGTTGGCGAGTCGGGTTCGGGAAAAAGCGTGACAGCCATGTCCATCATGCGACTGCTGCCGGAAAAGTCATCACGGGTCGAGGGGAGCGTCAAACTTGAAGGCCGGGAGTTGCTGACCTTGCCGGAACGTGAGATGCAAGACATCAGAGGCAATGAGATCGCGATGATCTTCCAGGAGCCAATGACATCGCTCAATCCTGTCATGACCGTCGGACGCCAGATCGCCGAAGCGATCCGCCGCCACCGTGGCGTGACAGTTGCCGAAGCACGAGCACAGACAATCGCCCTTTTGGATCGCGTGCGCATTCCGGCCGCTGCCAAGCGTTTCGACGAGCATCCCCACCAATTGTCTGGCGGTACGCTACAGCGCGTGATGATCGCCATGGCACTTGCCTGCCGGCCCAAGCTCCTGATCGCCGACGAGCCGACGACGGCGCTTGACGTCACGGTCCAGGCCGAAATCCTCGAGCTTATCAAGAGCCTGCAGGACGAAGAGCAGATGGGCGTCCTGTTTATTACGCATGACATGGGTGTCGTTGCCGAAATTGCCGACCGCACTGTCGTCATGTTCCGCTCGCGCGCGCTCGAGGCCGGAAGAACCGATGAGATATTCGCCAGGCCGGAGAACAACTACACGCACGCCCTCCTGTCGGCCGTTCCCCAGCTGGGGTCGATGACAGGTCATAATAACCCTGCGACCTTTCCCTTGATCGACGTCGAGAGTGGCAAGCGGCTTGCCGAGCGCGAGATTGCCGGTGCCGGCGTCAAACCGGTGCTGGAAGTTCGCAACCTGGTGACGCGGTTTGATATCAAGAGTGGCGTGCTGGGGCGCGTGACCGGTCGAGTGCACGCCGTGGAAGACGTTTCCTTCGATCTGAAGGAAGGTGAAACACTATCGCTTGTCGGGGAGTCGGGCTGCGGTAAGTCGACGACGGGCCGTTCAGTGCTTCGCCTCGTCGAGCCTTTAAGCGGCAGCATTCGTATCAATGGCGAAGATGTTCGCGCCATGGCGCCCGCAATGCTGACACGACAGCGCCGCCGGATGCAGATGATCTTTCAGGATCCCTACTCCAGCCTCAACCCACGCATGCGTGTTGGCGACGCCATTGCGGAGCCGATGATCGCTCATGGGCTGGCACCGAAGGCGCAGGCGCGCGAAACAGCAGTCGACCTTCTGGAGCGCGTCGGATTGAAGGCCGACATGGCGCGGCGGTTCCCGCATGAGTTTTCCGGCGGCCAGCGCCAGCGCATAAGTATCGCCCGCGCGCTGACGCTCAGTCCCGGCCTGATCGTTGCCGATGAGGCGGTTTCGGCGCTCGATGTTTCGATCAAGGCACAAGTTGTAAACCTGATGCTCGAACTACAGGAAAGCCTGAAGATCGCCTACCTCTTCATCAGCCACGACATGGCAGTCGTTGAACGTGTCAGCCACCGTGTTGCCGTCATGTATCTCGGTGAAATCGTCGAGATTGGCTCGCGGGCGCAAGTCTTTGGTAGCCCTCAACATCCCTATACCAGGCGTCTGCTCGATGCAGTACCGGTCGCCGATCCAAGCCGGCGCCATACACGAAGCCGTCAACCGGCAATCGAGCTCGGCAGCGCTGTTCGGTCTGCAGACTATGTACCGGTAAAGGCGATCTATCGTGAGGTCGCAGCTGGCCACCTGGTCAAGCAGTGACGATGTGGGCGGGGCCGCTTTGCTAAAGCGTGAAGCCGCCCTGCGCATTGGAAATCAGCGCATTCAGCAACCCCTGCCGGGTGTTTTCGTTGTGCTCGACCATGGCTTGGCGCGCCTTCTCGCTGTCGCGTTCGCGCAGCACAGCAACGATCCGATGGTGGTCATTGGCCGTCTCCGGATTAATGTCGCGCACGCGCGTGCCCATGTAAAAGAGACGGGCACATTCCTCCAGGTGACTCATGACAAGCCCGTGAAGACGTGGATTGCGCGAACCGCGAGCGATCGCGGAATGAAACTCCTCGTTGGACGTGACAAACGTCTTGGTGCTGACCCCCTCCCCCATGACATAGCTTGCATTGGCAAGCTGATCGAGGACGTCCAGCTCCTGTTCCGTCAGGTTCTTGGCGGCAAGTGAAGCGGCCGTCCCCTCCAGCATGCCGCGAACCGCGAAAAGATCGTTCATGTCGCTGACCGTGACAGGCGTCACCCGGTAACCACGCCGCGGAATTGCCTCCATGAAACCTTCGACACATAGCCGAGCGAGCGCTTCGCGAACGGGCGTTTTGCTCATCTCCAGCTGTTCGGCGAGCTCCGGCTCTGAAACGTCTGCCCCCGGTGCCAGATCCCCTTGAATCAGTCGCTCGCGCAATATCGCGTAGGCCTGCTCGGTCAGTGATTTGGCGCGCTTGTCAGTAGCCGGTGCAAACGTGTCAGTCTTGTTCAAAACCTATCTCCAGTTGCCCGAATACGGGTCAGACGCCTTTGTCGCCAGACATTGCAGGCAAGTCAAAGACTTTCGATATCGCAGGCAGTTGGACCTCATCAACGGAAGGACTTTGACACCCGACGACCTCTGATATACTACGTAATATATCTATCTTGTGCAACAGGCTTCCCGTCTGACGGGAGACCCAACAGGTGCATGCCCCGTGTCCGATATCCTCGTCATCAACCCCAACAGTTCGACATCCGTCACGCGTTCCATGGAGGCTTGCCTCTGCCCTGTGCGGGCATCGACATCGCACAGCATCAACTGCATAGAGCTCGCCAAGTCACCGCCTGGCATAGAAACGGACGATCACGTTGCCGCAGTCGTCCCCAACATCATAGAAGCGGTCTCGAACTCATCGGCCGATGCCTTCGTTGTCTCGTGCTTTTCCGATCCAGGCATCGCACAGGTAAGAAAGCTGGTCGCCCGGCCGGTCGTTGGCATTGCAGAAGCGGCCTACCTGGCAGCCCTTGGCCTTGGCAATCGCTTCGGCATCGTCTCCCTTGGGCAGTCTTCAATCAATCGGCACTTGCGCTACCTGAAGGCGCTTGAACTTGACCGGCGTCTGGCTGGTGACCGATCGATCAACATGACGGTCGTCCAACTGATGGCAGGCGATGTTGTTGAGACCGTCTCGCGCACGGCCCGGCTGTTGCGCGACGAGGATGGCGCCGACGTTATTATCCTCGGTTGCGCGGGTCTCGGCTCCTACAGACAGGCAATGCAGGAAAGCCTTGGAATTCCCGTCATCGATCCGGTTCAGGCAGGTGTTGCTCTGGCCTGCACCAATCTAGATCTGGCCTACGGAAAGAAGAAACAATGACGTTTGACCTTGTCGTGCGCGGAACCGCCATCTTGCCCGACGGCCCCGTGGAAAATAGCTGGATCGGCATCAGCGACGGCAAGATCTCCGCCATCGGAAGAGGCAACCCGCCAGATGCAAGAGAGACTTTCGACGCCGGCGACGATCTGATCATTCCTGGTGTCGTCGACGGCCAAACCCATGCTTGCAGCTACGGCGGGCTTCCAGGTATCCGGTCGACCACGAGATCGGCCATTTCAGGCGGCGTGACGACGATCGTTGACATGCCTTATGACAACCCAGCTCCTCTGAACTCGCTGCAGCGCCTCAACGACAAGATTGCAGCCATCAAGGAGCATGCCCATGCAAACGTTGCGCTCTACGGCACCGTCCTCCCCGGACAGACGACGGAAGAGATCCAGCCGTTGATTGAGGGCGGCGTGGTCGCATTCAAGATTTCGACGTTTGAAAGCAGCCCAACCCGCTTTCCCCGCATTGCGTCTGACCAGATCCTTGCGGTGTTCAATACGCTCGCCGACACAGTCATTCCACTCGGTGTCCACAATGAAGACCAGGAGATCGTCCGGGCCTATATCGCTGCGGCAAAGGCCAACAACCGGGACGGCATAGAAGCTCACTCAGGAAGTCGGCCGCCGGCCGCCGAGCTCGCGGCGACGGCACAGTTTCTCGAACTTGGCGCCGCAGCTGGAGCGCACGCACATATCGTCCACCTGACGACACCGCGGGGCTTCCACTTGGTCGACAACTACCTTGCTGATGGCTTTCGAGCTACCGGCGAACTCTGCGTGCATTATCTTTGGTTCGACCCGGAGCGAGATGGCGCATTGCTCGGCGCACGCATGAAGGTCAACCCGCCGATCCGCCCCGGACAGATCGATGCCCTGTGGGACGAAGTGCTTTCGGGCCGGGTGGCTTTCGTCAGTTCAGACCATTCCAGTTGGCCGATCGATAACAAGTTCACCCCGTCGATCTTTGACGCCGGTGCCGGTGTGCCCGGACTGGAAACATTACTGCCCGCCTTCTACACTGCGGCCGACAATCGGGGCCTTGACGCAGCTGTCACAACAGTCGAGCAGCTTTGCGAGCGGCCGGCAAAGTTCTTCGGCCTCTGGCCTGAAAAGGGAGCGATCAGGCTTGGTGCGGACGCTGACCTCGCGGTCCTTTCGAGCAAGGCTCAGGTGTGGGATTCTTCCCGAGCGAACGACGAGCTGTGCTGGAGCCCATTTGATGGCCGCGCGTTTTCGGTAACCGTCACGCGCACCTATCTCGGAGGCAACCTTGCTTGGGACGGCCTGTCCGTCGTCAATCAGCCAGGATCCGGACGCTATGTCCGCCGTGGCAACTCTCACTGGTTTGAATAGGATCGGATCAGCCCATGTCCCTTATCACAACAGATAGCAAAGGCGTCTTTGTCATTGCCGTGACGCCATTTAACGACGACGGCTCGCTCGATCGCGCGAGTGTCGACAAGATGGTGGATTTCTACTTCGACAAGGGTGCCGATGGCCTCACCATCCTTGGCATGATGGGCGAAGCCCCTAAGCTGACACAGGCAGAATCGATCGAAGTCACACGTCTCACCCTGAAACGCTCGGCGGATAAACCTGTCGTCGTTGGCGTCTCAGCACCCGGACTGGCAGCAATTGGCGAACTCACCAAAGCCGTCATGGATCTTGGAGCGGCTGGTGTCATGGTTGCACCTCCATCGTCGCTTCGCACAGACGACCAGATCATAGCCTACTATCGCAATGTGATTGACACTGTTGGTACAGACGTCCCCGTCGTCCTTCAGGACTTTCCGCTTTCTACCAGTGTCCAGATCACTTCGAAGACGCTTCTCTCGATCCTTGATGCCCACCCCAGCATCGTGATGGTGAAGCACGAAGACTGGCCAGGTCTGCAGAAAATTACGGATCTGCGAGAGGCCGAGGCCAAAGGCCGGCGCCGCGTCTCTATCCTGTGTGGCAATGCCGGCATCTTCCTGCCAGAGGAAATGCAGCGCGGAGCCGATGGTGCCATGACCGGGTTCCCCTATCCCGAGATGATGGTCGATGTCTGCCGCCTGAGCAATGCAGGCAGGTACGATGACGCGCAGGACATCTTCGATGCCTATCTGCCGCTGATGCGCTACGAACAGCAACCGGGCCTTGGCCTTGCTGTGCGCAAATATGTCCTTGCCAAGCGAGGAGCAATTGCCACGCCTGCGCAAAGACGCCCAGGTGCGGCTCTTGGCGCAATCGCCGTCAGGGAAGTCGAAAAGCTCATCGAGCGACAGGAACGCAAATTGGAGGCGCTGAAGTAATGGACCTGCAGATATCAGGGAAGAAGGCACTCGTTCTTGGCGCAAGCCGTGGTCTGGGTGCTGCGATCGCTGAAGGTCTCGCTGCCGAGGGCGTCAGGGTGTTTGCCGCGGCCCGCAA
Organism: Rhizobium cauense; assembly: GCF_019511525.1. Taxonomy (GTDB): domain Bacteria; phylum Pseudomonadota; class Alphaproteobacteria; order Rhizobiales; family Rhizobiaceae; genus Rhizobium; species Rhizobium cauense. The sequence goes on from NZ_JAEUAT010000006.1 coordinate 236,442, forward strand.
TATCGACAGGATCGCCTCCTCCGAGAATATCACGCCAATTGCCGTCGATCTTTCCGATCCAGCATCTGTCACGAAGCTCATTGTGCGGCTTGCCGCACAACGAGGCGTGGATATCCTCGTCAACAACTCGGGGGGACCGAAGGCAGGGCCAGCACTTGGCCAGTCCCGCGAAAGCTGGCTTACAGCCTTCGAAGCGATGGCAACGTCGATCTTCGCCATTTCCGACGCCATGTTGCAGGGCATGATCAGCAGGAAGTGGGGCCGGATCATCACGATCGGCTCATCCGGCATTGAGCAGCCCATTCCAAACCTTGCGCTTTCCAATGGCGTTAGAGCAGCCGTGGCCGGCTGGTCAAAGACGCTTGCCGCCGAAGTTGCCCGACACGGCGTCACGGTCAACATGATCCTGCCCGGGCGCATCGACACTGACCGGGTCCGCGAACTGGATGCCGTCAAGGCGGAAAAGACAGGTGCCAGCATCGAGGATGTGCAGGCCGCGTCGCGCAACGACATCCCTGCCGGGCGTTACGGCAGACCTGAAGAGTTTGCAGCCGCAGCCGTATTTCTCGCGAGCACGCAAGCGAGCTATATTACCGGCTCGTCGATCCGCGTTGATGGTGGCATGATCAGGGGGCTATGACAGGTATGGTCAACTTCGATATTGTTCATGAGCGCCGCGGCACCGGTAGCTCCAAATGGAGCAAATATCCAGGCGACGTTCTGCCCATGTGGGTTGCAGACATGGACTTTCCCGCCGCACCCGAAATTGTCGATGCGATCCGCAACCGCCTCGAGCATCCACTTCTTGGCTACGGTGTGGCGCGCGACGAGTTGCGCACGCAAATCGTTTCGGACATGCAGGAGAAGTTCAATTGGTCGATCTCCGCTGACGAGATCGTCTTCCTGCCGGGGGTGGAGCCAGGCTTCAACATGGCGCTGAAGGCGATGCTTCAGCCGGGTGACGGTGTCCTTGTTCAAACGCCTGTCTATCGCCCGATCCTCAATGCGCCGGGGCATTGGGGCCTGAAGCGAATTGAAGCGCCGCTGACGGCGACCGTAACTGGCCATGTCATGGATGCCAATCTTCTTGGCGACAAGCTCGCGCAATCAAGGGCTTTCCTTTTCTGCAATCCGCAGAACCCGACAGGCAAGGTGTTCACAAGGGAAGAGCTGACCGACATAGCAGCACTTTGCCGAGCGAACGACACGCTCATCATATCCGACGAAATCCACGGCGATCTTCTTTTTGATGGACGCCCCCATATCCCGATCGCCAGCCTCTCGGATGACGCAGCCGAGCGAACCATCACGCTGATGGCCGCAAGCAAGACCTACAATATTGCCGGGCTGAAGACTGCATTCGCGATCATCAAGAACAAGGAGATGCGCGAGACGTTCGCCCAATCGCGGCTCGGCATGGTCGACAGTGTCAATATTCTCGGACTGGAGGCTACGCTCGCAGCATTTTCGAGCGCCGGGAAATGGAAGGCTGCGATGTTGTCCTACATCGCTGATAATCGCGACTATCTGTCGGCACAGATTGCCGACCGCTTCCCATCAATCCGCCTCGTCAAGGCGGAAGGCACGTTCCTTGCCTGGCTTGACTGTGCGGACCTTGGGCTTAGCCCTGATCCGCAACGACACTTTCTGGAGCACGGCAAGGTCGGGTTCAGTGCGGGCGCAGAATTCGGCGAGGCTTATGGGAATTTCGTCCGGTTCAATTTCGGCTGCCCTCGACAGCTACTCGACGACGCGCTTGATCGCATGGAGAATGCGCTGCGCTAGGGACGAAAACGGCTCGGAACCGGTCGCGCCGCCCGGGTGATCGGTTATGCATCTGCGCCTCATGGATGAGGACCTGTAAAGAGCGAACTCGTGAACTCCAGCTGCCTGTCAAGCTGCGGGACCACGATGGGCGCCGGTTTTCTGCGTTTGGCGGAAGGCGACCTACCGCTAAAGCGGTACGTGTCAACCATGTCCGGTTGTGCTCTTATGAGCGCGGCCGACAATGGTGGCCGTTTCTCAACAATGCTCGGAGGTCCGCAGAAACCCCAGCGGACCTCAAGCTTCTCTGGAATACTGCCCCACCCAGGCTAACATTCCTTCTACCGTGGTCAGATACTCTCGCAGGGCTTGCTGGTTTTCAATATTGGCGGAAGTGGTGGCCAAGCGCCATTTCGGTCCGCCCTGTGTCTTTTCCTATGGCGGCGCTACGTTGCGCTGTGCGTCGGCTTTTGAGGACTTTTGACCTAAGCTGGTCCGGCACTCGAGGGCGTCCTTCAACTTCACGCCATCGGCATGTGTGAGATTTGCCACACTGACGAAGGAACCTTCTCTGCTGCGCAAATTAGCGAGGATCTGGGCTTTTCCTTTTTTAGGAACTCCTCATAGCTTGCTCCCACCCGAAACCGGGTGGAAACGCCGCCGACCTTTGTCGAAGGCAACAACTGAGTGTCGGTGGCGTTTCATTTGGTACGAGGTTCGACCTCGGGCGCCTCACGCAAATGAGATGGATCCCTCATTCTTGATGATGCGCCAGCAACCATTTGCATGACGATTCAATTTACCGGGCTCTCGCGTCTCCCCACTGTAGCTTTTCGTGAAGCGAAGGCAGCTGCCCGCATAAGAATCCCATCGGCATATTCCACGATCGCATGACCGCCGATACAGCCTACCATGGCATCATCGCCGCCGGCGGTCCGAACTGGACGGACCTGTCACGCTCTACGCTGGCACATCGAAGATCCTGCAATCTTTCAAAAGCAGATCCGTGTGACGATTGAGCATGGTCATGCGAACCGCCGCTCGGATGACATTTCTCCCGTAGCCTTCTTGTATCAATCCGAACCGCATAAGGCCTGCGAGCAGCTGCCACCTGTCGAGGAACGTGTTCCGACCTTCCGGCGCCCCCATCAGAACTGGGCCGCAGCCGAGATGCAGGCTAAAGGGAAGACCGCCTCAGACGCATAGGATGTTCTCCGCCTTGGGTGGCGAGAATTTACTCCACCCGCGGTGACGCGGGTGGCGATTTACCCCGTCCACACTAGTTTTGACGGCGCCACCACCTCGGTTCGGCACGCCCCTCGGACAGACTTTAGCGTCGGGCAGAAGTGCATGAAGGCGGACCACTGAACTGGCCCCCAGGGTTTCCATTCAAAACGCGGTCGACGATACGGATCCGCCATCGTCAAACGGATCCAAAGTCGTGACGCGCCTATCGCGGATCTGGCGTCACGCACCTGCAAATGGAAGTCGAACCACGCACGGAACATGACTGGTCTTTTACGGGAGTCCACTGCGAAAATTCTCGAGCGAAAGCAGACTTCAGAAAGTCCTGAATTTCGTCCTGAACTGGGCTGATTTCGGGGGGCAGGCTGAAGCAACTTCCGGTTTGACCGGATGTGAAACCCACGTGGTCAAATGTCGTCCAGCCACCTGCCCTACGGAGAAGTGTTTCCCCCTTGAACCCCGGTGCACGGACCGCAGTCTCAATCTTTCTCAGCCTGGCGGGGTCCTCGTTGCAGAACCATAGTGGATTGTCGTTTTCCCAACTCTCGACCGTGCAATTGGCCCCGGCGTATATGCTCGGGATCGTGTTCCCCCACGCGTCGGCCTCGTTCACGTCGATTATCTTGAGGAGATAAGGCCAGGTCGACTCGACGCCGGCATCGAAAACTCGCATCATCTTAAGAGTGCCGTTGCGAAACTCTCCCTTCAGGTCAATACCGTCGGCGGTTAGCTCGTCAACGATGGTGATGTACTCTGAGTGGGGAAGCCCGTTGATTGATAGGAGATTGATGTTCTCCTTCACCCCGCGAATATGCTCGAACCCCTTGCTCTTTAGCGCTCTTATGATCCGAACCGTGGAGTCAGCACCGCGTCGTTTGACACCCCCGACGGCAACAACAAATGCGCCAGAGGCGCGACCCGCGAAATAGTCCCACCCTTGCTGGTCGGCGCCGTTCGCCAACAGTAGTTCGATCAGGTGGTGATCTGCCTCAGCCTGCAGAGCCTCTTTTACAAAGCTCCGCTTGAATCGCCCGTCGGCAAATCCGTTCCCGTCGACATGGCCACGAGCTAGGATAGTTTGAGCGCCAAGGAAATCGTTCTCTCCTATCGCCGTTATCATCGCCCGGCCATCATCGGTAACTGGATCCGCGGCAATGCCCCTTGAAGGTCCCCAACCGAAACAGACCGATACGAGCGCCATTGCGATTAAACGCCGTCGCAGTCGCCCTTTCCATCCGGGTGCGACAATCATGTCTCGTCATCCTTACGACTGGTGCTTTCCGTTGCCAACCGCTCCAGCTGCCTGGTCCCCAATTCTAAGCACTGCAGGGCTTCGTTTGCAAAGTTTTGATATCGTTCCTCGAGAACACGAACGCCAATTGCCGACCATTGCGGCCGACCGGGGGCGCGTCTCCGCGCGATCGAGCTGCATGGGCTCAATGCGAAAGAGTTCATTCTGCCTCCCCACCTGTCGTCAAGCTGCGAACGTGGTCGAATGTCGACTTGAGTCAAAATCAGTGGGTTAGATGGAACTAACATAGCGCTTGTGCATTTATGAGAGTTCCGAGAAATCAAACCCCTCTCGGGGCCTGTAACGATCAAACTTGCCCCGCACCTTCCTGCGGGGTTTTTCTTTCAATTTTGTCTGCCTTCTCCCCCCTCCCCCAAGTGATTAGGTCGCCCATGCGAACGGAGGCGTCCCTCGTTCAGCCACGGTGCGCTATTCTCGTAAAGCTTGCAGATTTCTCTGTAAGCGGAGACGGTGGCCAAGCGGAACCCCAAGCGGACCATGTGTCTCTGTCTATGGCCAGGCCGCTGCATCTGCAGCGGCCTCGGCTGAACAGCTTAGCTTCAGGCTTAGCTGGCGAAATGCCCCAAAGTGAGATGTGAGGGGCCGCGCATAATTCCGACAGTGGACGAAAGGTGTTGCTCCCAACTCAATAGATTGTGAACCTGTAAAAGCCGAAAGCGCGGAATACCCCAACGCGTTTGGGATTGACCGATTTGCGCGGGTCCGGCCTCAGGCGAGCTTATCCAGACTTTGTCCGCTGCGAAAAGGTTCGTTGGGAGCCCCAGCTTTTCGAGACCATAGCCAATGGTCGCCTGTGACGAGCCGTACATGGGGGATGAATCGATGGGCCTTCCACCGCTGGCAAAAAATGCGCGCATCACCTCGGCGCACTCGTCCTGCAATTCTCGATCGTTTCCCACATTGAAGGTAATCCAGCCAACGACTGGGATCATTTCGCCGCTGGAGGGTATCTTCTTTTCAATAATCTCGCCAGCAGCGGCCGCCCTCGCAGAGCAGCCATTGTTGCCAGACCGGGAAGTGCGAGCAGGCACTGTCGTCGTGTTATGGACAATTCGCGTTACCCCAATCTCGCTTTGATCGTTGGGAAACTTGGCGACTCTCTCGGCAATTTCAATCTGATTTGGCATCTCTGAGTGGGTCTTTTCAAAATCCTGGATGCGACACCCACATTACGAATGCAACGCCTGTTTGAAGAAGGTGCCAGGCAGGCGGGCGAGAGAAGATCGATCCCAACCGATTCGCGCCCTGTCCCGGAAAAGAACAGGAAGGAACTTGTCACCGGCGACGACCTTCGACGAATCCGGCGCCAATTGGCGGTTGCGTAGCTCATTTTAGGGGGCCCAGCCTTTCGAAAGGCCTGCTTGAGCAACAGCTCCAACGTGACACCGTTCACCTACGCTCGAGCCCCATGAGGACCGGTGTCTTGATGGTTTGACGCCCGCATATACCGCGGCTCGGTGATAGTCTCGCTCACCCCAATCATGAGAAAATCCGGTGGACGATTACGCCCGGCCTGGTTGAAGCTTGTAGGAGTTACGTCCGGCATCGTGCTCATAGCGCCAGGAGCTCACCAGGAAGTTCCCCTGTTGGTGATATCAACGCGATCCGGCTCGTCACCGCCGCGTCGACGGAGCCAAAGAAACCGTGAAGCCGTTATCGTGCGGTTTGACATTCCGGTCGTTGACCACCGCCTTGTCATTCTTCATGAACCGTCCGCTGTTACGATGAAACACTGAGTCCCGAAGGAACATTGCAATGCCCGAGAAAATAACTGCGGAGTTTCTTGAGGGCTTTCTCGGGAATCGGCGTCTTATGGACCAACTGGCGTTCATACTTGAAGTCGAAAAGCTCAAGACGATCTTGCGAAGGACATTGTTGCTGGACCGCTCCAGGGTAGAGAATGATGCCGAACATACCTGGCAGCTGGCCCTGATGGCTGCCGTGCTCTGTGAGCATTCCCGCGAACCGGTCGACACCCTGCGTGTGCTTAAGATGCTGCTTATCCACGATATTGTCGAAATTGATGCTGGTGATACCTTTGCCTACGATCCCATCGCGGCCTCCAGCCAGGCCGAGCGAGAGCTGAAGGCTGCAGATCGCATCTTTACGCTGCTGCCAAACGATCAAGCGGAAGAGTTCCGTGCTCTGTGGGATGAATTCGAGTCGAAGACTTCCGCCGAATCCCGTTTCGCCAACGCCATGGATCGGCTGCAGCCGCTGCTGCACAACTTTTTCACTGACGGCGGGACCTGGCAGACTGCAGGCGTCACCTCACCGGATGTAAATCGCCGAATGGCACCAATTGGTGCAGCCTCGGACACGTTGGGCGATCTCAGCACAAGACTGATCGCACTGGCTGTCGAGAAGGGTATCCTGGCGCCGGGAGTGGAGTAGCGCACGGTGCCTTTTCAGTCAGAATCCGATAGTCGTCATCTACTGGCTCGTGGCTCTCACCGCCGCTGAAACCGGCGGAGCGTCAGGGAGGCTGTGACAGGCCGCCATTGTTTCCTACGCGACCGGAAACACCTTGAAACAACGCGTCGGATCATACGGAGCGCCGGGTTCGCAACCCCCATGCTCGCATGAGCTCCAATGGCGCAGAAAGTTCCGACGGCAGGACGTAAGCATCAGCTGCCCTCTCCTTTTGATTTGAGAACCGTCGCGGCAACCCATGCCCCAGCCCCTGAACGGAGTAAAATGACAGCTGCAGACGGTCTCCCCGTTTCCATTCCTCCAGAGTGCCCCATGACATCTGCTTCGTTCGCCCCGCCTCATTGACCAAGTCCGTTGCTTCGAGCCATTGCGAGACCAAAGCGCGTCCATTGAGCGGATTAACGACACTATCGGCCGTCCCATGCCATACCGAGATCGGTGGCCATTCTTTCGCGTTCGGCGAAACACTGCGCACCAGGTCGCCCCACTCCTGCGGCTCTCGCTTGATACCGGACCTCATGCCGCGCATGGCCGATATTGCATCCCTTGCCGCGCCGAACGGCATCCCCGCGAAAATGGCAGCACCAGCAAAGAGATCGGGATACGTGGCGACGAGCGCCGAAGTCATCGCTCCTCCAGCAGATAGGCCCGCAACGTAGACCCTGGAGCGATCTACCCGATAGCGGCGGCATGTGTACTCGATCATCTGGCGAACCGACATCAACTCGCTACGGTCCCGCGCCACCGCGCTTGGCCGAAACCAATTAAAGCATCGCTGGGCGTTGTTTGTCTCGTTTTGCTGAGGATAGAGGAGAATAAAGCCCCGCTGTGTCGCGAACTTGGAGAAGCCGGTTGCCGTATCCAGGCTTTCCGGCGTCTGTCTGCACCCATGCAGGACCACCACCAATGGCGGCTTGGCCGGTAATGTCCTGGGCACAAAGACCTTCATCGTTAAGCGTCCAGGATTGCTACCGAACCCCGTCACTTCGCCGAGTTTGGGCTTGGCCGCGACCGGGCTACGCGATTTTGACGCGGTTCGGGTTGGTGCACGAAGAGCCTTTGCAATCAGTTTTCGATACGCTTTTTGCGTTCTCAGCAGTCTGGAGAATGATCTCGGCAATTTGAACGTCATCTTAGAACGCCTTCCTTCGACGTCGCCGATGCTCTCCCGCGGCTTGAATGGGCGCCGCCACCGACAGATTAGTGAAACTAGCCTATTGGATCAGAGGCTTATTCAGAAGGGCGAAACGGACAACTCTCCTATGCGTTCAATCGGTTGGGGGATGGACGACCTACAGCTTCGACCCCGAGAATTGCCCGCATTTCGTGATAAAGTCTCAGGATTGAAGGTCGACAAGAAGGCCCTATATGTTCCCTGTTCGAAGGGAGGCGGCAATGCAGGACACCGATTTTCTAATTCTCTCGAGCGCCGTCAGGCAGTGGTATCGGTACTATGACGTAGATCCGGACGAAGAGGCATCCAGACTTCTTAACCACGCAGCAATAGAACTTTTCGACCAGGGTCATCGGTCGGTCGAAGGCATAGCCACGGTGTTGATCGAGAACTACGTTGGCCCGTGGCCCTCGTCGGAGAACGTGACCAGGTCTAATCTGGTCCAGTAGTTCGACGGGCGTCCCGAAAAGCCTCGTCCAGAGAGTTGCAGGAAAACCTTTCGCGTCAGCGCTCTCGCGAACGGAACAGACTAAATCTGCGCTCTCCGATGCGACCACAGCGATGTCGCATGTTCCAGAGAGCCATTCCTGAAAACCGCCACCAAAGCGGCACAAGAGCCGTCCCTGGTGGGCAATCTGTCTGGAACCAATTCTGACTTTCCGCATTTCATGCTGCGGTTGAAGCGGAGCTTGAAAGAAAATGCAGTGGCATACGCCTGTTGTCGTCAACATCGGATCTGCAAGGCATGTCGTGAGAGGAACTCAGGAAGCGGCTTGGCTTCTTGCAGACAAATGGCCAACCTTGACAGGCAATTCCTTTGTCAGGGCACTTAAGGCTTGCGCAGCCGCTCTTGAAGGACGGCGAACGCAGACCTATGCTCGGCTTGCTTTCATCGCTGCAGCACATCACGCATCTCTTGTTGTAGAGCGCTAGCGCGCGTGCTCCCATCCTCGAACAGCCGATCGAATCGGCCGCGAATGAATTAACAACGTCGATCTGCATCCCTTGAGCGTCGAACCTAATGAGTGTTCGGCAGCCAATATTGATTGCGCGTGTCCCGGGACGCATTCGAACGACGACGATCATTGCTGATGCCCTGTTTTATTCGCTGTCTGTGGCTATTCCTTTATCGATTTCATCGATGCGGGAGTGGTTAAAGAGTCGGCTGATCGGTTCTCGCGCGCCAGATGCGATGGGACTACATGATCTTACTCAAGGTTTTCCTGTCGAGTGCAACAAGAAGGAAAAGTCGCCGGCGTCGGAGAATTTACATTTGCCCGCGCCGCCCTCCCTTCCTTACCCGCAAAAGTGCGACTTGTCGCCCTCGGTTTCTCAGGGTCCTTATCGGTTGCAGTCCCGACGCCACCAGCGATCGTGACAGCACAGACGCCGCGATGGTCGCGGCTCGGCAATCAGAAAAGGAGCATGAAATGGCTACCATCGGGACCTTCACTGCCACGGAGGGCGGCTTCACGGGTCAAATCCGCACACTCGCTCTGAACATAAAGGCTCGGATCGCGCGCGTTGAAAGCCCCTCCGACAAGGGACCTCAGTATCGCATCTTCGCAGGCGCCGTCGACCTGGGCGCTGCGTGGCTGAAAACATCAGAACATGGCCGCGATTATCTGTCCGTCAAGCTGGACGACCCGAGCTTCTCGGCACCAATTTACGCAACCCTTGCCGAGATCGAAGGGCAGACAGAACACCAGTTGATCTGGTCGCGTCCGAACCGGGATTAAAGCAAGGCAAGCCCCGCTTAGCTGCGGGGCTTTTTCCAATATTGAGAGTCTGTGTTCGGCTTTCCAGTCGTTGTCCACACATATTAACGCCTGTCACGGTGAAACTGGTTGTCGGCCACTGAGCGTCTCATATCGGCGCGTCGAAACCAGATCGCACGTCCGCATCGAAGTGGCGGGTTTCCTGCAGTGAACACAATCTGCTCATCAGCCCTCATCTCCAAGACTTCATGTGGTAAGATCAATGGCCGCGCGGCGAGCTGCTTCGACCGGGTTCTCGAGAAGCCTTTGGATTGGGAACTGTTACTGATCTGGTCGACCTCGACAGTCGTCATTCCACACCGACGTGAAATGTATTCGGCAGTTTCCGCATCATTGACAGCTGCAAAGCTAATCCAGCTCGCGCTCTCAAACCATTTGCTGGACGCGTCACGGCCCCCATAGGACTCGCGCAACTGACCGATTGATTGGTACATCATTGTAAGGGTAATGCCATACTTGCGCCCCGCATCCCGGGCCGTCTCAAGAATTCCCATGTGACCAAGCCGTGCGACTTCGTCGAGGAGGAACAATACCCGTCCTACCCTATCGCCGCTGCGGTTATAGATGGCATTGAGTAGGGAACCAATAATGAGGCGCGCAAGGCCGGCATGGTTCTCAAGAGTCTTCAGATCTATGTTGATGAACACGTCGTTGACGCCGGAGGCAACATCATCCGTTACGAAAGTGGTCCCAGACACAAGAGCGGCAAGGTTCGGGTAGGAGAGCCAATGGGTTTCTTTACTTACGTTGGCGTACACGCCTGAGAAGGTCTCAGGGGTCATATTCACGAATGCTGCAACGTTCTCTCTGACAAACGTAGACCGCGAGTTGTTGTAAATGTCCTCCAATCTCAATCTAAGTTTCGGTTCAGGCTCGGACATATTGGCACGAACCTTTTGAAGGGTCTGATCGTGTTCCGGTGTATGTCCTGATAGGCAGACATCAGCGATCAGCGCCGTCAGTAGCTGCAGACTCGAGGCGCGAAAAAAGTCATCCTTCGGTCCATTGACCCGACCGCTATCACTGATGATCCAGGAAGCCACCGCGGCTATGTCCTCCTCGGCGGTACTGCCAAACCGGCCGATCCAGTCCAAGACATTGAAGCCGGTCTCCGGGTGCTTGGGGTCCAGCACCATGGTGCGGCGGCCAGTCTGCACCCGTTGCCTCCGCACCATCGGCTCGACTTCGCCAGAGGGGTCGAGCACGACCATCGAACCGTCCCATGTGATCGCCGTGGGTATTGTTACAGAACTTGTTTTGAAGCCTCCTGAACCGGCGAAGACAAGCCCATGCGAGGAGCCGAATGAGCCGTCGAAGCAAAGCAGGGGCGACTTGCCACCTGCCCCCCATGTTTGTGGATCGCGTGGCCGAAATGGAACGCCCACGGCATGGTCACGATCTACCCGGTATCGCTCGCCGATCACTATTCCGCCAGCTTCGGAAAAAATTGATCCCGATTGCTTCATTGTCATCCAATCGGCTTCACCATAGATCGCGCGCCTGCCCCTTTTCCGCCTTGGCTTGGAAGACCCGAATGCAGCATTACCGATGAAGACGGTACGCAACGCGAAGCCCCCGGCAAATACCAGTGCGGCACTTCCAGCGACGGTACCCCAATCGATAAAATGCACCAGCGACGGGTCCGCCGGCAGTTGATCAAGAAACGGCGCCAGCCGCGCCGTCTCTTGCAGCCCTCCAATCAGAATGAGCGAGATGCTGGCGGCAACTACACCTGCGCCAACGACGGAAACAAACTTCGAGCCGGCCGAGGCAAACAACATAAGGAGGCCAGCAGTGGCTGCGGCGGCATTGGGTGCCGCTCTCTCTACGTGCAAGAGCAAGAGCATTGCCGCATCTGTTCTGCCGAAACCGGCCAGCCAAAAGTCGATAGCTGACAAACTTCGAGCGACAAGGATCATCAGTGACAGTGAAACCATGAAGAGTATCAGCCTAGCTGCTTTCATTGACCAAGGCCTCCGTGCCAATGAAAGTCAGCGTTGAAGGTCGGCTCCATCGATTTCAATCTCCCAATGCCCGCCCTCAACGCGAGGCGGCCAATGCGCTTTGCCCGGCGCGTCTTCGCGTGTTTGAGCTGTTCCTGGAGTCTGGCGATTTCTTCGCGGAACTTCGACGATTGCTTTTGCATTGCTGATACCTCTCGTACGATTGGCGCGAACAACAGACGGTCTCTTAGATCGCGTCATCGATCTACTCGCATATTTGCGGGTTGGCGCAGTCAATGCCTTTGAGCAACCCCAACTGTTCCGAGGGAGCGGGTGCCGAAGGCAATTATACGTCGCTTGGGCGACGCACTGGCAAAGGGCGGCCTACCAGCTCGCCCTTTGCCTGAAAAACCAATGAAGGTACCGGCGCGGGTCGCCCATGATGAGCCGTTCCGATTGCCGATGCTGCAGGCGACATCAGGGGCATAACTAACGGAGAGATCGAATCTTTTGGCCCCTCAGATCCACAACGAGGGGCGTCAGTTGCCGTCAGTTCCATTCACATCAAGACGGTTGTTGTTCGGTTTCGTTGCGATCAGCATGTCGTCAGTTACAGTGTTTGTTCGTGCAATGACGACAGCTTCGAACATGTGGATAGCTTCGAATTATTCTGGTACAGAACCGGAGGGACGCTCCCGGCGCTCAGCGGTTGATCAGGAGCCGCTGCCCAGTCAACGTGAGAGCGTTGAAGTCTTTCACTAAAGCGCCAAGACATTCAACAAGAGTTTCCGTAAGTCTGGCTCGTTGACATGTCGCGCAGCCTCAACCGGCTTCATCCAAATGACATTGCGCTCGGCCATTTCTGGAAATCGCTTCTTACGCCGCCGCACCTTGATGAGGTAAACAGACACTAGTGGCTCGATCTTGCGTCCATCAGCAAGAATCTTGGAGTAGCGGAATTCACCGAACGGCTTTCGTTTGACCTTTCCAACGACGCCAGCCTCCTCCCATGCCTCGCGTTCGGCAACCTCCCGGGGCGTTAGACCGTTTATGGGCCATCCCTTTGGGATCATCCATCTCCTCGTCTCTCGAGTGGTGATCATTAGTACTTCAGGGCCGTCAGCTTGCGAGCGCATGCAGATCGCCCCGATCTGGTAAGCAGGTGCCGGGGTCGAAGTATGTATACCGTTTGCCTGCTTATTCATTCGCTCACCGCTGATCTCGTGGCCGAACAAGCACGTGAGGTCGGAGTTCCCGACCTCCTGGTGCGTTAGTGTTCGCCATGCGATGCTTTCGTGAGTCAATGAGATGTCGAAAAGTTCCGTGACGCGGGCGGAAGGCTGCTCGGAGGCGAGACTGGCCGCGTTGAACGTGGCTCGAAAGACTTGCTGATTGGTAGCCTGTGGATGCTACTCCACGGCGGCAACAATGTCTTTCGGTTTCAATCTGACTTCGCCAGCCGTGCCACGGGTCCGGCGATCCAGGCGATCTCAGCCAAGTATTATCCTCGGACCCATATTTGAACCCAAAAATGAGCCATGCCAGCAGCTGAAAATGCGGCACTTCACAATGAGAAGGGTTCATTGCGACGTTGGCCGGGAAGCCAGTTGGTCGAGACGTCCCCTCGCCCACACGTTTTCACGGTTCTTTTGATTGTCAAACCTCAATCAATGCTGAGCGGCTTGGATGGGAGCGGTAAGAACCACGCGGAGCCCCGGCATGTTGTCCTCTTCGTCGAGGCCGCCTTGGAGCCTATTGACGATCGCCGACAGCATTCGATAGCCGAAACCCGTTGCGTCTGGATTCTGCTTGCCCCGCCCTCGGTCTGACACGATCAGACGTAGCGTTCCACGGTGTTGTTCCAACTTGATTGTCAGCGCGCCCGGACTTCCTCCATAGGCGTATTTCTGGGCGTTGATGACCAACTCGGTAAGCACAAGACCGATATTTACAGCCTTATCGGTCGCGATCAATACAGGGGTAAGATCGAGCGTGAGTTCCTCCTGCCAGCCGCGATCCATGCCTTGCATCATGTCGAAGAGGAGCGTCTCGATGTAACGGGAGAGATCAACAATCTCCACGCTGTCATCCTGATAAAGCCGTCTGTGTACCAGCGACACTGCGGTGAGCCTCTTTTGCGCTTCGTCGAGACCCTCCTTCAGATCCTCCGATTTTGCCTCGCGGGCCTGCAAGCGCAAGAATGCAGAGACCAGCTGGAGCGAGTTCTGAACGCGGTGATTGACCTCCTTGAGGAGGTAATCCTTTTGACTGAGCAGGCTTTCGTTCTCGCGCAAGGTTATAGAAAGTTCTTTGTTCAGTTCCCTCATGCGGTGATTGTTGCGCTGTTCAAGCATGAGCCGTACGATCCGGGTAGCCGCTTCCACCTCTGCATGGCTCCAGGGCGGTGCAGTGCCCCTGACATTTTCGCTCCATGCGGCAAATGAGGATCGTGGGCGTAGGGTTGCTCCTGGCTCCAATGGAATATCCTTATGAGGTTCTCCCGCCCACTTTAGTACCTCTATGTGCTCCGCGCGGAACCACATCAGTATGGTGGGCACTTCCGTGGACATCGTTACGCCGAGCAACCCGCTAGCCTGTTCACGGAACGCCTCCGCCTCCTGCCATTGTCGAGAGAGGCTGGTTGTCACGTAGGGCTGGCGCGATGCAGGAAGCCTCACATGCTCCGCGATCTTGCGCACGTCAATCTTGTCAGGCGTGATCCCGTATACGAGCAAGTCCTTACCTTGCACCGCCGCAAAGCCATCAGCCGCCAGCAATCGCGCAAGTTCCGGACCCGAATTGACAAAGAACTCCTCCAGTGAACTGTCGTTGCCAAGCTTGGCAAGGACCACATCCTCCTGAGAACGCAAGCGGATACGCTCCCGGTAGAGCTCGCCCTCCTCTTTGGACCTGATTTGTCTTGAAAGAGCGTTAGCCAGTGCTTGGCAACCCATCCGTGTCGACAACGGAATAGCCCGCGGAGAGGCGTGATGGCACGCTATCAACCCCCATAACACTCCATCCTTGACGATCGAGAACGAAGCGGAAGCGCCCACGCCCATGTTCTTCAGGTATTGAATGTGTATCGGCGACACGCTTCTCAGGATAGAGTCGCTGAGATCAAGGTTTCGCAAATCGAACCGGGAACGAATAGGGCGCGGCTCGTAGTCCACGTCTGGAATGACCCGGGACTTGTTCCTGAGATAAAGCGCCCTGGCTTGCTTGGGGATATCCGACGCCGGAAAATGATGGTTCATGAAAGTGGATGTCCCAACGGCGGTGCTTTCACCCACGACGACGCCAGCGTCGTCATCGAGAAACTGGTAGACCATAACGCGATCATATCCAGTCAACTGCCGGAAGATCGCCGCCGCCTCCCGACAAAGTTCCTTGACACTGCTAGACCGCTCAAAGCGGGAACTGGCGGCATCCAGGGCGACCAGAAAAGGAATGGTCTCAACCGTCTCATCCTCGGTCGGGTCGAATTCCACAACAACAAAGGGCCCTGACCGATAAGCCACTACATCGAGTGGCCCGCGCGGCCCCTGCATGCGCCCAAGCACGGTTAGCCGTCCATTCGTCGCGTCGGAAAGACGCTCCGCAAGTTTCTCTCCAAGAACATCGTGGACTGAGTTTCCAAGCGTCGGTCGACAGAGAAATGCGGCGACGTCACCCGCCTCACCAACGATTTCATTCGAGCTGCCATCGGCGACAAGCATGACTCCGTGCGGCTGGATGGAGCCAGGGATGTGTATTGGTTCAAGATCACACGAAGTCAGTTCGGGCGATGTGGCGGTTCTATCGTTCATGTCGCCCTTTCCGGCACAGCTGGCAAACACTTAGAGCGGAACCACAAGCTTTCCAAGTGCATTACGGGATTTGGAAATACTTTGCTGAAAGGGCAACACGGGCGGCGGACGCGTGATCCCCCTTGAAACGATGAAGTTCGCGGATACATCCCGTGAACCTGCGACAGGTTGAAGACATTGGGCCCAAGTGGCTGACACGGATTGAACAATGCACGACGAGAACCACCGTCGGGATGCGCGTGATGCAGGCGACCGCCTCATAGCATCCCATCCATCCGAGGACCCTTTCGCGGCAGCCTTCAAGGCTACGCGCATGCCAATGCTCATCACCGACCCGCGCCAGGATGACAATCCGATCATTTTTTCCAACCGTGCGTTCTCCGAGTTAACGGGCTACAGTCAAGAGGAGCTCATCGGCCAGAACTGCCGCCTTCTCCAGGGCCCGGAAACCGACCAGGAAGCCGTTTCTAAATTGCGAAACGCAGTCGTCAGTGAGCGTGACGTCTCAGTTGACATTTTGAACTACCGCAAAGACGGCAGCACATTCTGGAATGCCCTTTTTGTCAGCCCTGTTCGAGATCGCGATGGCAACGTTATATACTTCTTTGCCTCGCAAGTCGACTTTACGAACATCAAGAGCAAGGAATCCGAGTTGGCAAACGCCCGTCATAGCGCGGAGGAAGAGGTTGCGCGGCGTACGGCAGAGCTACGCGACGCACTCAGTGTGAAAAGCGACCTTGTTCACGAGGTGGACCACCGGGTCAAAAACAATCTCCTAACGATCGCATCGATCATAAAGTTACAAATGCGAATGACAAGAAATAGTACGGTTGAGAAAACGCTTAAATCCGTTCTTGACCGTGTCGAGGCCCTGAGCACGGTGCAACGTAAGCTCCTGAACGATGAAAGGCTTGGTCATTTCGACGTTGCAGATTTCGGTCGGGATTTGGTGACGGACATCGTTGGGTCACTGAAAAGGCCCGATATCGTCCTGACGACGGACCTGCATCCGGTGACGGTTTCCGCTTCAAAGGCCTCGCCGCTGGCTCTCATCATCAACGAGCTTGTCGGAGATGCCGTAAGGCGGGGGCTCAGCGACGGCGGTGGTGAGATACATCTGGAAATTCGCAGGTTGAACGGCCACTTCCTCATTCGGGTCGTTGATACAGTCACTCCCGTCGAGGTGGACGGTGAGCAGGACGCATACAGCCGTGCAATGCTGGACGCCTCGATCCATCAACTGCGTGCGAGTATAGAACGTCACGTGGAAGGCCACAGAACAGAAGTGCGCGTAACCCTTCTTGTTGAAGATTAGGAAAGGACCGAGTCTTGAGAACGCTTATCGTTGAAGACGAGATGTTGCTCGCTATGGAATTGGAAAGCGAGATCGAGGCAAGCAGTCATCAGGTCATTGGGATTGCTGGAAATTATGAGGAGGCAATCCAGCTTATTGACCAGGGTAGCCCAGAATTCGCATTTGTAGATATCCAGCTCCGCGATGGCCCGACCGGTATTGATATCGGCCGCAAGCTGAGCTCGAAGAGTATTCCCTTCGTTTTTGTCTCTGGAAACCTCAAGAGAATCCCATCCGACTATGCGGGTGCCCTAGGCGCCATAGAGAAGCCCTATACGATCAACGGCCTCAAAAATGCACTATCTTATGTCGACGCAGTAGTCTCGGGATCGCGTCCACCCTCCCCTCCCCCCAGCCTCCTTGTGTTCGAGCCACCCGGTGAATCAGACGCGGAAGTCACGTCAAGACAGCGGCAAAGCGGCGCTGCGGCCTAAGCCTTTCACCGCCAATCGCATCCTTCCGGATGCGCCCCTGCCCCGTCGCTAAGGCCTGTAACGGTGATGTCTCTGCGGTAAGCGCCCTCACTGAACCCGGCGTCTCCGTTACAGCCAGCCAATCCGGCGAGTGGCGAAAGCTCACTGGGTTGGCCGGCTTTTGTTGCAAGATGCATTTACAAAAAATTCCATGAATTTGGCGCTAACATCTTGAACACTGAATGTCTTGAGACAATCTCAGCTCTGCCTGGAGATTTTCGCTCCCATGCTGAAGGTTTTTAGGAGGCACAATGATGAGAATTCGAAGCTAAGATCCGCGTCAGGTTGGAGCCGCGACGCCGATATGGCCTAGCCGGTCCAAGAGGCCAACACGTCTACCACGTCTGTGATCGTGGACAAATTCACGGCACCCCGGGGCTAGGACATGCCTACAATAAGGATCGTTGGCCCTTGGGCGGTTGAACTCGCGACGTCGTTTGAGGACGTTCGCGCTTTTGTTTGCTGGAGAGCTCTCATGAGGCTTGTACAACTGACGTTGATTGGGCAGGCAGCGATGCCCGTGTTCATAAACCCGGATCAGGTGGTCGCCTTGGTGGCGCTACCCGACCGAACACAGATTGTCACTAGGGCCACGAGCGCTCACGGAGCGTCAATTGTCTACGATGTGACAGAATTGGCTGCAGAGGTCGTTCGACAGCTATCGGCCAATGTCACGACTGGCCCGCAAGGTCGAGCGTGAAATAAACGCGCATAGGAAGTAGGGAAGCATTCTCCGGACTTCCTGACTGCGGCGCCGCGGGCTCGCCTGTGGATCCGAATCCGTCGGTTTGGGTCGCACGCCCCATCGGAGCTTCGCTCGGCGCGTTCCATTCCTAATTCTTGGGAAACTGGCCATCGTTATGCCGCACAATGTATCTGGCGTACAATTGCAGTTAGGGGGAACATTGCGGCAGGCGCAAGGTTAGGCGACGCCATTCCCGCTTGTTCCCTTCTCCTGCGGCGGGTACCTCGCCGGGGAGCGGCGCGCCCCGCTCCCGGCATTTTCCTGCAAAATTTCTTGGTTCGAATGTCGAAAATTTAGCTAGCAGAGCCATATTTAAAAGGTGCGCTGACGCGTCACCCCTCACCGCCAGTGCACGGCCGGCTCATGAAGGCGAGTGGAGTGCTGCAATGATTGAGCCGGCCGCCGACCCCAAGTCGGAAACGCAGAATATTCCAATGGCACCTCAATCGGGCGATCTGTTGACGTCCGCCTACAGTTACAAACCAAGCGCTTCCAGAGCCTGCCGCAGGTCGATCGGCTTAGAGAGGCAGGGGATGTCGCACAAGCCCTCAGGCAACGAGGCGGCTTCATAGCCTGTAACAAAGACCACCGGCGTCTGCCGCTCTCTTAATGCCTCTGCCGCCGGATAAACTTGCTGACCGCCGAGGTTGACGTCGAGAATGGCGGCGTCGATAGTCGAACCAGACGCGATAGCCTCAAGAACGTCTTGAAGCGTAGCAAAGGGGCCGACAACTGCGAGGCCTGCCTCCTCGAGGCTCAATTGTAGATCATCCGCCAATATGTACTCGTCTTCAGCCACGAGCACTCGACGACCAGCATGCGTGCGATCAGACATGCGCGGCCTCCTCCATCGTTTCTGACACGGGGATAACGATGTCGCAGTGCACGCCAGTTGAACTCATGATGTAGCTGGTCTTTGCCTTTAGCTGATAAGGCAGAGCTTTCTCGATGAGTTCGCGTCCTTGGCCCGAGCCTTGCGGCGCCGCTCCAGCGGGAGGCATTGCTACGCCTACCTCTCGCCACTCGACCCGCAGCCAGTGCTTCCCATCGTCCTCCAAAACCAATGACCACGAGACGAACAGACGTCCGTTCTCCTGGCGAAGAGCTCCGTATTTGACAGAATTGGTGGCAAGTTCGTGCAGAGCCATTGCCAAGGTCTGTACCGTCGACGACCGTAAACGAACGTTGGACGGGCCATTGAGCCGCACCTTGCCCTCACCGCCGCCCATGGCACTCATTTCGGTCGTGATCAGTTCGTCGAACGTTACGCGGTCATGCGTATCGAGCCGCGACAGCAGTCCCTGTACGCGAGCAAGAGCCTCGATCCTATCCTGGAAGCGCTCCCGAAAATCGGCGAGATCGGAACTCGCACGGGCCGTTCTCTCCGCCATCGCCTTGACCACCCCAATGAGGTTCCTCGTCCGGTGCTGAAGTTCTGTTACAAGGACCGCCTGCCTTTCCTCCCATTGCTTGCGCTCGGTTACATCCTGGCCCACTTTCAAAAAGCCGCGGCCATCTGCCAGAGGTCGCGTTGAGCCCTCAATGAAGACTCGGCCGCCATCTTTTCGCAGGTGCCAGCGCACATTGGGCGAGTAATTTTTTACACGGGCCTGGGCCATCTCCCACTCGGGCACATTATTTTCCCGATCCTCGGCGGTGAAGGTCATTGCCGCGTTCTTGCCAATTGCTTCGTTGGCTGTCCATCCGAACACTGCTTCAGCACCCGGAGGCCATGTCTGGATAATTCCGTCGACGTCGGTTGTGAAGATCGCATAATCACGTGCACTTTGAAGAATTGCTCTGTAGCGTTCTTCACTGACACGAAGCGCCATCTCGGTCCGTTTGCGTTCAGTGATGTTCGTGAAAAGCACAGCAACACGGTTGCGCTCCTTGTCGAGAGTGAAAACGTTCAGGTCGAAGGTGAGGCCAAGCGTAGCCTCTGTTTCTTCCACTCTAAGCGGCTCGTTGGTATCAAGCGCCTTGCCAAACATGCGCGCCCATCGGGGGTTGGGGGTGCCGAGGAGTTCGGTCGCCGTCTTACCAACCGGATACGGCATCGTGGTGTGAACCAGAAATGCCGGGTTCACCTCAAGGAACCGAAAATCATGCCAGGTCCCCCTTGCATCCTTCAGGACTTCAACAACGGCATAGGCTTCATCCATTGAGTCAAAGAGTGAGCGATAACGTTCCTCGCTTTCGCGAAGCGCATCGGCACTGAGCTTCTGCTGGGTAATATCCCTCCAGAAGCAAGCGACGCCGCCGTCTGGCGTTGGGTAAGCACGTACGTCCACCCACATGTCGCGTCCATCTGGCCAGAGGTAGCGGAATTGAATTTCGCCGGGAACACGCTCGGCCATGATCCTCTTGTAGAAATGACCAAGCTCCGATTGTTCGGTGCCGGGGAATGCATCCCAGTGCGAACGACCGACAAGTTCATCGCGCCGCCGGCCGTCCAGCCGAAGCGTCTCCTCATTCACCTCAATGATGATGAACGTTGGACTGAACAGCGCAAAGCCCTCCGCCATGGAATTTAGAACGTTGCGAAGTCGCTCCTCGCTTTTGCGCAAAGCAAATTGAGAGCGTTTAACTTCGTCGATGTCGCTGATGGCGCAAACTGCGCCAACCACCTCACCCTTGTCATCGTGAATGGGGGTTGACGCAAACTGCTTCCAGAACTGCTCTCCACCTTCCTTACCGTAGAGCATTTCGAGGCCAGGGGTGACCTTCTCGCCCCGCAACGCTCGCGCACCAGGAAAATCGTGTGGAGCAATGGGCTTTCCGTTGACGTCCCAGCTTCGCCACAAGGACACACGCTCCGGATCCCGAGAGGGAATGAAGTCGGGAATGAGGTCTGTGAACGCCCTGTTTGCCAGCTTGACGGCGCCATCGGCGCCAAGCACTCCGATTGCGGCGGGAACGCCCTCAACAAGGGCTGCAAGTTGCCGCTCGCTTGATTGCAGTTTCTCCTGGGCCTGCCTAACGGCTGTGACATCGGTCGCGGTGCCGAGCCATTCGGTGATCTCGCCTGACTGGTCGAAGACGGGAACGGCGCGGGAGGCCGTCCAAGCCTGCGTCCCGTCCGCCTTGTAAACGCGGTGTTCAAGCGCGAAGGGTTCCTTTTTCCCCATTGCGGTGGCCATAGCGCCCAACACGCGCGGCTTGTCGTCTTCCACGATGTAGGTGTCGAGCCAACTCTTGTCTGTTACGGCATCTCGTAACAAGCCTCGGCCGTCAAGAGACCGCATCTCACTCCAATCCGGGCTCATCCTGTACATGACATCTGAGCTTGCTGCGACGAAGCCACGAAAGCGGGCTTCACTTGCCTCGATGAGTGCCGCCGCATCCCTAGCCATAGTTACGTCCTCAATGGCGAGTAGGATGAGCTGCACATGGTCAATACGGCGCGCATTCAAAAGGAAGGTTTTGGGGCCGATGGTATCGAAATCGTGCCGTACCTCGAAATCGTCAAAGACGTTGTTCTGTGGCAGGATTTCCTCTAGAAGACTTCGCAGACGGGGGATATCCCACTGTCCGTTTCCAAGTTCGTAGACCAATCGTTCTTCTGTCTCGGACGGGTGGACCCTGAACGTCTCATAGAACGTCTTGTTGGCACTCCTCACCCGCAGGTCCCATCCAAGGATGAGCAAAGAGTCGCGCGAGGCATCGACTATCCTTTGCGCATATTCCTTCTGACCTTCGAGTTCCCACCTGGCTTGTTCGCGGTCGCTCACGTCTTCGATAGAGACAAGGACGCGATTGCGGTTGGCGCCTTCCGGCATTTTGTAAGCGTTCATAACCAACGTTCGCTCACCGATCCGCTCGAACGTGTGCTTGACCCGGTAATCTCTAACTTCGCTATCCTGGGGGAGAACCGTTTCGAGCAGCTCTCGAAGTTCCGGAATGTCCCATTGACCGTTCCCCAACTCGTAAAGCTTCACGCCCTGTGTCTCATTTTCCTTTACCTTGAACATCTCCAGGAAGGCCCGGTTAATCCTCTCCACCCGGAGATTATCATCGAGCACCAGAAGCGGATGCCTCATTGTTCTCAAGATGGCGTCGGCATAGGCAGGATCATCACTAAAACCCGCTCGAGAGTTCAAAGGTTGGCTAAGCCCGTCGCTTGTCATCGCGCCACCGTTGATCGTTCAGCTCAAAGATCCCTTCGGGTCATGTCCCGGCACTCAATGTGCCTCTTCTGAAGGCTCTTATGAATATGGCGGCCCGGCCCGGTATGACAAGACGACGGTCGGTGCCGGCATACCAAGCCGCTAACCGAGCTTGAGTGGTGCAAGGCGGTGTCAAGCATCGAGCAAGACATTTGTGACGCCAGCAGTGGCAACGATCCGGCAACCCTCGAACATACCGCCCGTGGCACCTGTCTACTCAGCCGTGATGGCGACCACACGAAACCGCGCCGCGGGATGCCACGGCACGGCTCCGGTCGATCAGACGAAGCAGCAGGTCGAGGGTTGCGACGTTCTGATTATCAGGCCAAGACGCGCAGGCGAGATGCTTCCTTTTCGTTGGAGGGACCGGGATGCCTTCGGGATGCTTGAGGCATACGTTCGAAGGGCTCTAAAGAACGGAGCGCCGGTCAGCACCTAGGCGCTTTTTGCCGCTCGGGCTTACGGTTCTTCGCCGCTACCCTTCTTCGAATTAGGCTGGGACGATGGAACGCTCTTGCGCACTCATCGTTTCTTTCGGAGGCAAGCGAGATTCCAATGCGATACTTCTTCCACATGCGTTCGCACCATGGCGACGAAACCGACGATCAAGGTCTAGAATTCCCATCCTTGGAAACCGCGCGCGGCCAAGCCGAGGAAGCTGCTCGCGAGATTGTAGCCGAACTGGTGATGCAGCAGGAGCGTATCGACGGCACGCGGTTCGAAATCACCGACGAACACGGACGCATTCTAGCCACCGTTCCCTTCAGGGACGTCGTGAAGCTCGATTAGTAGGAGCAGAATACGAGCCCGAAAGTGGTCGCGAGGGAACGCAGCGAGAGGCCTACTCGCGCTCAGCAACCGCTCGGCCTGCCCCGTCACCGTGGTGGGAACGTCGACGCCATTCGTCGGATCATTCGGGAGAACGCCGATCAAAATGTTGGATGAAAGAGGTATCGTCAAAACCACGGCCGGCAACAACCAAAGCATGCGCAAAGATCAATCATTTCTTCCTTCAAGGTCGGCAAGCCGGCAAGTGATTTGGTAGGTGAGGAGAGGCGCTTTGACGACCGGCGGCAAGTTGGACCCGCCAGTCTTTGCAGATGAGGAAACATCGAAGGTCTTCAGGCCTCTCCTCGGCACCGAAACAACCAGCTCGTGGAAATGTTCCCGGCCTGCCAAAAACCAAACAACTTCGTTGGTCCCGAAGTCACCGATGAAGCTCACTTACTCTCCGAGGCCAATTCCCCGGCGGGACACGCGGGGTTCCAGATCCGCTTCGATGCCTCTTGAAGATGACATAAACCACGTAGCAGAGCGCGCCTAACGCGAAGCCAGCCCCTGGTCTCTTCATAGTTGTGAAGGAGAACATGACGGCTATTGGCCCTCAGAAGAACGTGCAATCTGAGAGATGAATGCCATAGTCGCCCGCAAGCGTAGGAAGTGAGCAGCGAGCGTCCAATTACCGCGCCTCCTCGTGGTGACGAATGATCAAAGTATTTGGGTCGTTCCATCGGTAGGCCGCTAGACCGCTATTCTTGGAACTCCTTTCAACGAGCGGCGTTCTTCGACAAAAGGAGAACCGTGATGCATCTTATCGACACAAAGGTTGTACACCAGGAAAACATGCTCGTTGTGGATTTCATCGGCGAAGGAGGCGAAGTAATTTCAGTTCGTCTGGATGAAGGTGACGGGCAACTTGATGACGCTACTGCAATTGATCACGCGAAAGTAATGATGGTGCAACTCACCGCGTTCGATACCCAGGAACGACCGGCTATTAACGCTTACGATGCCTTGAGCAACGGTAACCTTGATGCTGAGGTCGACCCTCTGGCAATTACTGATGCCCCTTCAGATGTAACCACGCATTGAGGATTTTACTTTGAAGATGATGAAAACGCGTCGCCCGAGTCCAGAAGCGCCCGAGTAAGTGGGCGAAGCCCCTACATGGTCTCTGTGTCGACAACAGGCCGTTCGGTCAAAAACTCCTACGCCAATCGTGTGCGAGGCGAAATGAATTGAAGTAATAAGAAGGCCACGCGCCTTTCAACCTGCCCTGTCCAAGTGAGCGCCTCGGAGAGGAACGTTTGCTCTCTGTCTGGTCAATGGAAGGGACATCAGTCGCCCATGCTCTGCCTCCGGGATACCGTAGCATTCCCCTGCAAATTTGATAAGACGCGGGCGATCGCGAATTTCGAGGTGGCCTCGGGACGACCGGATCAGGTGCTCACCTTCGAGAATGTGGATTGATTCCGTCACCGACGAGCGGCGGGCGCCAAGCATGATCGACAAGTACTCATGGGTAAGGCCGAAGGCGCTATCAGCAGAGCGGTCATCCACCATGAGCAGCCAGCGGGCAAGCCGCGTTGGAATGTCGAATTTGCCGTTGGCGAGCGCCGTGTGACTGACCTGAATACTAAGCGACCTCGCGAAGCGGCCGGCCAGGAGACTTAGATCCGGCACATCGTGAAGAACTTTCGTAAAATCCGTCACAGACATCGCCAGCGTCTCTCCTTCGATCTGATTGATGAGTTCATGAGGCGTCTGATTGTCGCCTAACGCAATACCCGTCCCGGTCATGCCCTCCTTGCCGATCAGCCCGGCCTCGATCCTCGATCCGTTACTCCCTACCGCAACGAGGGATGCGATACAGTCAATCGGAAAGAACACACGATTGATGGTTTGGTTCACTTGTTCGAGAACAGCTCCCCTGGGCAGACGGATGTGACAAAGTAGTGGGAGTAGCTCCGCTAGACTCTCCTTCGGGAGACGGGCGAGTATTTGATTGCGCAAAGCCCGTTCCATCGTCACCGAACTTGGCCGAGCTGCCCTTGAAAAGCCCAGCGCCAATCCCTCGTCGTTGAGAGGTTTGCGAAGAACGATCTTGTCGGCATGCCGTGCAGGAACAACGTCGGGCTCGTAGCCAGTTGCGAACACGAAAGGAAGACCCCGCCGTTCAAGTTCATCTGCCACCGGAAAAACCATCTCTCCACCCAAGTTGATGTCGAGGATCGCCCCATTAAGGTCTGGCCTCGCAGCGATCATCCCGAGCGCGTCCTCTACGGTGGGGGCGGCACCAGTAACAATGACATCCATCGCAGCGAGACGGGAGGTCAGGTCACTGACGGCAAAGTAGTCGTCTTCGACTAACAGAATGTGTTTTCCTGCAAGGGTCGACCTTATGGCCATGGGAGTCCTGAGCTCCTGCTTCGTTTTAGATACCATAGATGGATCATCGCTCATCTCTGGCAAGGAATTCAAAGCGGGTATCGGCGTCATCCCAACTGGGAGGTTCACGTGAAATGGCTTGGGGAGAAGCAAGAAGCTGACCACTTTCCTAAGCCGACACTCTGATCTTTTCGACGAAACACAATATTGCCGATCGCGCTTCCTATTGGATCTTCTCGGTTCCGAGTGGCGTTTTTACGCCGGTTGGGCCGCTGCCGCTCCCGCTTGGTGAAGGGGACCGATCGGTGGCTTCTGGAGGCCGGCCGCTCCCTCCGGGCTGATTGTTGTCAAAGGTTCCGGGTCCGGAAGGCTGGGAAGTGATCGGATCAGGCGCAGTGGAGGCGCTCGTCCGGGGGTCTTTGTCGATGCCCTCTCCCCATATTTCCACACCCGCCCACGCAACCATGGCTAGAAGAAGCCCGCAGACCAAGACATAAAAGACCGGTCGCCCAAAATTGCCTTGCCTGGCTTCCGTTGCCGTCTCCGTCACCTTTGACTTGTTCCCGCTTGAATCCCGGACGCTGGCCATAGCTTACTCCTGAAGAGCGTTGAAAAGAGACCTAGACGCAGCCTGTGTGCGTGGATGCGGATTGGTCCTGCCTTAAACGCTAACTCGAAAGCGTCCACTCTGTTCCACGACTTGATATCCTGATGCGAGCCACCGTCCTGAAACGCAGACGGGATTGTCCGCATTTCGAGCCACAGAAAGCCGGTCAGCTTAACCGTTACTGTTGGCATTTCTCTCGTTACAAGGGTCACGATCCGCGAGCAGAGCGGCGGTTGTCCCGCGCATGCGGGCACCACCTACTGATCGACGATCAGAATTTTTTCAAGAAGATCCAGACTCTCCGGAGGGGTGCTCGTCCTACTGAATATAACCCGATTGCCTTTCAGCCTAAGCGCCTCGATTTTTTTCCAGGCAGCCAGTTGGGATTGCCGGGGCCTTTTTGTAAAATCGAGGGCGATCCCCGCCGGTCCTGAACTCAAAGCAGTGACACCGACAGCGGCCGCCTGCGCTTTTATACGGCTAAGGCGTAGCAATGTCATTACCTCCACCGGCGGATCCCCGAAGCGATCAGACATTTCCTCTTCCAGATCAACGAACTCCGCTGGAGTGGTCGCTCGCAGCATGCGGCTGTACAAGTTTAGCCTCACAGCTGGATCTGGTACGTACTCAGAAGGTATCGTTGCAACCAAACCTATATTGAACGATGGCATCTGACGACGCTGCGACTTCTCCTTTCGCAACGATGCAACAGCATCGCGAAGCAATTCCTGGTAAAGCGAGGTGCCTATCACCTTGATGTGTCCAGCCTGATCGTTGCCCGTCAATATACCCGCACCGCGCAGTTCCAGGTCTTGCATCGACAGACTGGTGCCAGCACCAAGGCGATCCATGGTCATGATCGAGTCCAGGCGGGCGCGGCTTTCCTCGTTCAGGCTCCCGTCTCTCTCCGTCAGCAGATAAGCCAGACCTTGTGCGCGCCCTCTTCCTACCCGGCCACGCAATTGGTGGAGTTGTGCCAAACCGAAACGATCTGGCCTCCAGATGAAGATTGTGTTCGCTGCAGGCACGTCCAGCCCGCTTTCTATGATGTCAGTCGACAGAAGTACGTCGCCATGGCCCTGTGAGAAACGAGAGACCGTATCTTCCAGTTTTTCCGCAGCCATTTTTCCATGAGCGACGAGAATATTGAAATCAGGTGCTAGTCTCGTGAGCATGCGCTGAAGCGGCGCAATGTCGGCGATACGCGGAGCAACAAAGAAGCTTTGCCCTCCACGCCGTCTCTCCCGCTGTAACGCTAAGCGGACCGTCGTCTCGTCGAATTCGAGGACCGAAGTGCGCACCGGCCGTCGGCGTGCCGGGGGCGTCGACAAAAGGCTCACGTCCTGAACTCCCACCAGAGCTGCTTGCATCGTTCTTGGTATGGGGGTGGCCGACATGGCCAGACAGTGAACATTGGGGAAAAGGCTTCGCATCGCCCGCTTATCCTCGGCGCCGAAGCGATGCTCTTCATCGATAATGACCAGCCCCAGCTTGCGGAAGCGCACATCCTTGCTCAGTATCGCGTGGGTCGCGACAATTACGTCGATTTCGCCGTCTTCAGCCGATCGGTGTGAGTGCGCCAGTTGACGGCGTGAGACAGCTCGAGACAGCAGCCGCACGGTTTTGCCAACCGCTGCAAACCTCCTTTTGAAGACCTCGAAATGCTGACGAGCAAGAACGGTGGTTGGAGCCACAACTGCAACCTGCATTCCCGAAAGGGCCACGATGGCCGCGGCACGAAGGGCGATCTCGGTTTTGCCGTAACCTACATCGCCACAGATCAAGCGATTCATAGGCTGGCCACTGGCTAGATCCGACGCGCAGGCCTCAATCGCAGCCCGCTGATCTGCCGTCAGCGAATACGGAAAACGCGCAGTGAAAGCCTGGTATCGATCTTGAGGAGCTTTCAAGACAGGCGATTTGGTGAGTTGCCGCTCTCGCGCTTTCTCAAGCAAGTATCGGGCAGCATCCAGGATATCATTTTCGAGTTCGGCCCGTTTTTTTCTCCACGCATCGGTATGGAGGCGGTCCAGGGCGACCGATCCCACCTCGCTGCCATATCGCCATAGCAGAGAAAACTCTTCCATGGGGACGAGAAGGGAAGCTCCCCCATAATATTCCAGGCGGACCGTATCCTGCTCTATCTCGTCTACCCTGGCGGTCTCAATGTCTCGCAAAATGCCCACACCGTGCGTCTCATGGACGACCACATCACCAATGCCCAGGGCGGGCGCGCCGAGTGCGGGCGGGGAGGCGGAGAGATCGCCACGTGACGGGCCGAAGACGTCATCGCAGGTTACCACCACAAGCCTTTGCTCGCGGTCGATAAATCCGCTGGTCCAGGGAAGTGCGATACTGGAAAGGCGAGCGCCATCTTGCATGCAGGTCTTCCAGTCATGGACATAGTTGACCTCTTCACCAAGGGTCGCTTGCAAGCGATTGCAGGTTCGCGCCAAGCGCTGTTCGTCCCCGGTGATCACGACTTGAGAGGTTGTCATAGCCTCCTTCACGAAGTGAGAAAATGCAGCGAAGCCCTTCTGCAAGGAGGGAAGGGCCTGGTAGTCCGCCGCGGAGATCTCTGAGCGGCTCGATGGGCATTCATCGCCCCAGGCTTGTCGATCCAGATACAATCTACTTTCCGACGCAAGTTCCGCCGTAGCTCTTGCCTCGTCAATGATGTCCAGATACTCGTCCACTCTGTCATCGACGCCGTCCTCGAAAACGAACGCCGACGGTTTGAAGATATCGAAAACGGACTGCAGATTGTCGTATCGGCTCATCATTTGCCTATAGACAGGAACGGTGTCTGCAAATTCCTCGGTATCGTCGTTGCGACAGATGATCTCGGAGGCTGGCCCGACAATCATCGTCTCCGCGCTCGACTGAGTACGCTGCGTCAGACGATCATAACAACGAAGCTCGGACACGTGACCGTCTTCATCGAAATAACATCGCATCGGCTGAGATGCGCCAGCCGGGTATATGTCTATAACGTCCTTTAGAATGGCGACTTCACCTGGCTCGTCTACGACACCGTCCGCCACGTATCCGGTTTGGAGAACAAAGTCCTTAAAAGCGCCCACATCGAGCTTCTGGCCGACCGAGAGGTGAAACGAGGATTCACGGATGACTTGAACCGGTGGAACGCGCTGAAGCAAAGCCTCCAGCGATGTTATGCAGAGCCTCTTGCTTTGCGTGACCATCAGCCAATCACGCAAGGCACCCATTCGCATACCCATTGATGCTCGCGAGGGCGGGATTCGATCAAAGGGGAGGCAATCCCATGCGGGAAAATAGAGGAGGTCACGATCGGACCAAAGCGGCTTAGACGCTTCGAAAATTCGTTTTGCACCGGCGTCCGACCGCGCGACGAAAACCGTGTCGATGTTCGTCTCGCCTTCAATAAGCTGCCGAAGCTTGCAGGCTGTGTAGGATGCCGGTGCGGAAAAACGAAAGGATAGTCCTGTTGACTTGCTGTAAGGATTGTTCACGGAAGGGTTCCGGTAAGAGTGGATCCCAAACAACGACCGTTGCTCTCCCAGGTTCCATCGATCCTTGGCATAACCAGCGCCGCCATCACCCCCCGGTGGCCCCTTAAGGTCGCGAGAGCTCTCCGCGACGGGGCTGCGCTAATGAAATGCTCTTGGTCAGGGAGACGATACAATTCCTCTTCGACACCCTAGGTGCAATCTGCAACGACATGTCCAAAAAAAGCATCATCATTTGCGGAACTTTTTCCCCCGGTCTTTCTTCCGGCCATTGGGGATGATCTCCTCTCGTCGAGTTTGTGGGGAAAGCAGATATCTCTATGATGACAGACGCAAGCCTGAGCCCCCTATGGTGGCATCAATCGACAATCTACCAGGTCTATCCACGCAGCTTTGCTGATAGCAACGGCGATGGGGTCGGCGACCTCGAGGGCATTATTTCAAAACTGGAGTATCTAAAAGCTCTTGGGATCGAGATCATCTGGCTATCGCCGATTTACGCTTCTCCTATGGACGACAACGGGTACGACATCTCGGATTACTCCGCGATAGCGCCGGAATTCGGTACGCTTGCGGATTTCGATCGCCTTGTCGCTGATGCGAAGAGCCGCGGTATCGGCATCATCATGGACCTCGTGGTAAACCATACTTCGGATGAGCATCCCTGGTTCATCGACGCCCGCAGTTCGACAGACAGCGCCTATCGAAATTATTATATCTGGCGGAAGCCAGCCGAGAACGGCGCTCCCCCAAATGCTTTGACATCCTCCTTTGGGGGGTCAGCGTGGACCCTCGACCCCATAACAAACGAGTACTATCTGCACCTCTTTTCCAGACGGCAGCCGGATCTGAACTGGGAAAACCCGAGCGTTCGGGAAGAGATCTACAAGATGATGAACTGGTGGCTCGATCGGGGCATTGCCGGCTTCAGGATGGACGTCATCGACTATATCGGCAAGCAGGTCGACCAATCCATCGTCACGGATGGTCCCCACCTCCATGACTACCTGAAGGAAATGCACCAGGCAACCTTTGGCAGCCGGGACGTGCTAACGGTTGGCGAGACCTGGAGCGCAACGCCCGGTTCGGCGCTTCTTTATTCAGGCCGCGAGCGCAAGGAACTTTCCATGGTCTTTCAGTTCGAGCACGTGACCCAGCAATGGGACGAGATCTACGGGAAGTGGCGCTCAAGGCCCTTCGACCTCGTCAAGCTGAAGTCGGTCCTCAGCAAGTGGCAGTATGCTCTGTCCGATGACGGATGGAATTCACTCTTTTGGGGAAATCATGACCTGCCCCGCGCGGTGTCAAAATACGGAGACGTCAAGGGATTTCCGGTCGAGTCAGCCAAAATGCTCGCAACAGTCCTTCATCTTCTGAGAGGCACACCATTCGTCTATCAGGGCGAGGAGATAGGAATGACCAACGCGCCCTTCACCAAGATCGAGCAGTACAGGGATGTCGAGACGCTCAACATGCATCGTCTCCACCTTGAGGCTGGCCTCTCCCCCGAAGAGTTCATCAAAGGCGCCAGTGAGAACGGACGTGACAATGCCCGAACACCAATGCAATGGACATCTGGGGCCAACGCCGGCTTCACCACAGGCATTCCGTGGATCGAAGTCAACCGCAATTATACGGCCATCAACGCTGAACGTGCCGTGACTGATGAACAGTCCATCTGGAACCACTATCGCAAGCTGATCGCGCTCAGGAAGAAGCACTCAGTCATCGTCTATGGCCGTTACCAGTCCTACCTCGATCAGCATCCTGACGTCTTCAGTTATACGCGCTCGCTGAACAGCGAGCGTTTAGTCGTCATGGCAAACTTTTCCGCGCGGACGATCTGCGTAGACATGCCGAATGAGCTTCAGCTATCGGGTAGCTGCTTGATCAGCAATTACAACCCTATCGATCAGGTGCCCGCCATGCTCAATCTGCGCCCATACGAAGCCTTCGCCATTTTAGCTGAGACGGACTGATCGGCGGAACAAAGGCTTTCAGCGGTAGTTCTTCATGACCCGCGCATTCTTTCGCTGACCTTTGTGACCTCCAACCTCCAGGAGTACCTATGAGCGTGACGCGCCAAGCACCCGCCCACTCTCTTATGGATAGACAGCAAAGACGTTATCCGGTCGGTGCGGAGCTCATTGGTGATACAGCGTCATTTCGGGTATGGGCACCAGCACAGGACGGCGTTTGGCTCCTCATTGGCGATGGACGTGAATACGCGATGGATCCGGAGGAAGGGGGCTACTTCCGCCTTGATCTGAAGAATGTGGGAGTAGGCGCTCTTTATCGCTTCAGGCTTCAAACTACTTCGGACCTAGCTGCGGATCCTGCCTCGCGCTTTCAGCCAGAGGGACCAACAGGCCCTTCGATGCTCATCGATCCAGGCGCCTATACCTGGCGGGATGAAGATTGGCGCGGCATCAGGCGGGAGGGCCAAGTCCTCTACGAAATGCATATCGGCACGTTCACGCCCGAGGGAACGTTCGCTGCCGCGGCGGTGAAGCTCCCTCTATTGAAGGAAATTGGTATAACCTGCCTGGAAGTCATGCCGGTAAACGAGTTCTGCGGCGCTTTCGGATGGGGATATGATGGCGTCCTGCCCTATGCGCCGACAAGGCTCTACGGGACGCCCGACGATCTACGGGCGTTCGTGGACACCGCCCATGAGCTTTCGATGGGCGTCATCCTCGACGTGGTTTACAACCACTTTGGCGCCGGCGACAGGTTCAACGACTTTTCGCCGGATTATTTCACGACACGCTACTCGAACGAGTGGGGCAGTTCGATCAATTTCGATGGCGACAACTGCAGCGGCGTGCGCGAATTTTTTGCGAAGAATGCCGCCTACTGGATCGACGAATACCATTTCGATGGACTGCGCATCGACGCGACCCAAGCCCTCTACGACAGTGGCGAAGACCATATCATCACTATGATAGGCCGCGAGGCTCGCGCGGCCGCGCCAAACAGATCTATCTATCTCGTGGGAGAAAACGAGCCGCAGGAAACGCGGCTTGTTCGCACTCCAGAGCACGGAGGCAACGAACTCGATGCGCTCTGGAACGACGACTTCCATCATTCGGCGATGGTTGCGCTCACAGGCAAGAATGAGGCTTACTACCACGACCACCTTGGGCGCGCGCAGGAGTTTGTCTCGGCGGCGAAGTACGGTTATCTTTTCCAGGGTCAGCGTTACGACTGGCAGGACGCGCCACGCGGGCATCCGGGACTGGATCTTGCTGCCTGCAACTTCATTCATTTCCTGCAGAACCATGATCAAATCGCCAACTCCGGCACGGGCGTGCGCCTGAACAAGCTCGCCTCGCCGGCGCGTGTTCGAGCCTTAACTGCGTTACTCTTGTTGGGGCCGCAGACACCTATGTTGTTTCAGGGGCAGGAGTTTGGCGCATCCACTCCGTTTTATTACTTCGCAGACCACTCGGGGGATCTCGGGGAAATCGTTCGCAATGGGAGAATTGATTTTCTGAGGCAATTCCCGAACCTCCAGGATGAAGTATTTGCCGAAGCGATGGCCATTCCGGGAGCCCGCACAACTTTCGAGCGTTCAAAGCTTGCTTGGTCGGAGAGAGAAGCAAACGCCGATATCGTGGCTTTGCACCGGGACCTTCTGGCGATACGCAGGCAAATAAAGGCGATCTCCGCGCCAAACACGGCGTTGCGTCCGCTTGACGGAAGTGTGCTCGACAAGTCGGCATTTCTTCTTCGCTATTTCGCAGTGGAGCCTCAAGATGAGCGGGTGCTCCTCGTTAATCTTGGTGTCGACCTCGCAGTCTCCAGCCTTGCCGATCCTCTCTTCTCACCTCCGGGCGGCTACCAATGGGAGGGGGTATGGTGGAGCGAAGATTTTTCGTATGGCGGCGCCGGCAAGCCCCCTGTCGGCTTGCAAAAGCGATGGACGCTCAGTGCCGACAGTGCAATGCTACTCGCGCCCGTACCAGAGAAACGTCGCCGTACTCCGTCTCCCAAAAGGCTGGCTGCCTGGCAAAGTACGATTACGAATACACCGGCAAGTTAGGCTTCCGCGAGGCAGCGTGCGCTCTGCGACGCAGGTCGACTGCCCTGCGATGCACACGCCCGATGGAACTCCAGAAATTCGAATGAACGGGCAAGGTTTACGCTTTATTAACCGCACCGTTTCTAAGCTTGTCTGATCACGAAAGGTGCTGCAGATGAAGCTCATTGCTCTTGCGCTCGCCGCCATGATGTTCGTCGCGACGCACTCCAATGCGGAACAGTGGCGGGAACCACAGTATCTGGGATATCGGTTGGACCGCGGACGACCTCTGCAGAACTGGTGGCAGCATCCAAAAGTAACCAACTATCGTCGTCTCGGGCTCAGCGATCCGGGCCCCGGCCTGCAGTGGATCAGAATCGAAAATCACTTCGTTCTTCTCAGTTCCAACACGGGCATCATTCGCGGCCTGGTAGCAACTCGCTGAATTTTGGTCTTCTGCACGATCGCGGGCCACTTCGCTGTTTCAGGCTGAACTCGTCAACGGCCAGTCGACCTTTGGAACACATGTCCCGACGAAGTGTCCTTTGTGCGTCGTGAAAACCAAGGAGGCACCATTTTGCTTGGAACGGCAACACTTTCCGAGCTTTTGGCCTCCCGTCGCCCGGAGCTTTCCAAAACAGCTAGATGACAAGGAAGACACCTGACATTATCCAAAACAAACGTTGCGACCGCGGCGTACCACCCGTCGCTCCATTTGCCTGTTATCAGTTGTAGGCCACTTTTGCTAGATTGCTAGCAGGATCGGTAGCCCAGTCTGACATCAAGGCTGGACCACCCTTCAGCCGGCGGTGCTCCGATGTTGCGAGACCCAAATCACATGTCGACTTTGGCGTTGTCGCCCATGTCTGGCTTGGAACTCGACACAGCGGCCGCTGCCATTTTGATATAACTTACGATCGTGCCGGGACTGTCCCAATATTCGGCCGACGAGGGCGTCACCTTCAAGATACGAATGGAAGGATCGTCGGGACTGTCCCACCAAGCCTTGGCGGGCGTTGCCCATAGATCGCGAATTTTTTCGCGGTCATTCTGTATTTCAGCGACGCCGGAAACCGACACGTATTTCTGACCCTTGCTGTCTGCAAACGCGAGGCACACCTGAGGATGCGAGGCGATCTCGTCGTCCTTATGACTGGCAACGTCGGTCAGAAAGTAGAATGAATTCTCCAAACGCTCCACATAGGCTGACATTGGCCGCGCTCTCAGCTCTCCAGCCGCTCTCGTTGTCAACATGCAAAAGCCTATCTTCTCGGCGAGATCCCAAACCTTGTTCTGCTCTGTTTCATTGGCCATTCAAAACTCCTATTGCTTGCTCTCATTTACACGCCACTCTCGTCCGGAAATGGAAACATACAGCCCCGTCTGACTGCGGGCGGGCTGAAACGCATTTGCTTCACGCCAAGCACGGGATTGGTCCGTTAACCGCGGTTCGTCCAGTAATCCTGACGCTCCGCGATTTGCTCATAGGTGACGGTTCAGGCGCTCCGTCGAAGCGACTGCCTACCGCCGGAAAATTCCTCGCATTGCACGAAACAAACCCCGGAAAATCCAGTTTGTTCCGAAGGTTATCGACCTCCCGCCTGGTGTGGCACTTTGACCATCCTTGGAAATTTTCCTTGGTCGCCCTAGGTCGTTGGAGAAGTGGTATGAAGGAGTAAAACAATGCCGAAAGTAACATATCATGTAGGACCACATGACGACGGGTACGGATACCGTCTCGGCGATGTCTGGTCCGAAACGTTTGCTGATCACGACACGGCGCTGGCCGCGGCAAAATCGGCAGCAGAGAGGCAGCATCTCGAAGGACGCGACGCTGAAATCGCCTATCAACTCCCCAATGGCAGATGGCAAACAGAATATGCGGCGGGAGGAGATCGGCCGGATACGGAGGTTATTGATGACGGAGAGGCTCGCAAGTCATGACTACACTTACCGGTTCCTGCAGGTGCGGGCAGGTCAGGGTTGCTGTGCGCGGCGACCCGGTGCGCGTCGGAATTTGCCATTGCACCGACTGCCGGCAGGAAAGCGGCTCCGCATTCACCTTCTTCGCAGTCTGGCCAACATCGGAGTTTCAATCGAAAGGTGAACCGTCAGAGTATGCCGGCCGTCAATTCTGTCCAAAGTGCGGATCTCGCTTGTTCTCGCTCAGTGGCGAGGAAGTCGAGATCAAGCTCGGAATTCTGACTGATGCGCCAACACCTCTGAAGCCGACATACGAACTCTGGATAAAGCGCAGAGAAACGTGGCTAACTCCGGTTGAGGGCGCAGAACAGTTCGACGAAGATCGTTTGTGAAATCTCGGAAAGGATCCAGAAACCGAGGGACATTTACCCAGGGAGCGTGGACCGCCATCAGTTAGTTGATCATGTCGCGCGATGGCGTTCATCAGTGCTGAAATCGTCTTGAGGGTCTCAGGGCCCTCATGACATCGATTTTGGAACCGATATCGATATCTCCAGTTTGACCACCCTACGGCGGTTTTCTGGCTCCCTCTTCAAAATAGGGAAAGAATGATGCTCACGTCACTCCACCACCCTCGCTTCGTCGGCCTGATCGGCTATCTCCAGATCACCGAAGGGCATGCTTCCTGGAAGGTACTGGTGACCTCGGGAGCTATCGAAAAGCTTTCCCAAACCCAAACAGCCGATCTCGTATTGGCGAAAAGCGCGGCCGAGATTGAGCAAATTGCCCGTCAGAAGCTTCGAAGGGGTCAAACGATTGGCGACATGATCTGGATTCGAGCGCTCGACGTGCCCTAACCGCAAGAAGGCAGTCTCCCTGAAAGGCAAGGAACTTGCAGAAATCCGTGGCGTGAACGGAACTTCGTTCTCGTGCTTGAGAACAAGAGGCATTTGTCGCAGTCACTCGCTTTTCGACGAAGAGCATAAGCTGCGCGGCGCCTGGCTGACGGAGACCGGCGCGTTCCAAAACGCTACGCTGGGCTTTTTTTCTTTGCCCCCCAGAACGAACACCCCCGCCGGACGTAAACGTGAGGTGTTGAATGCGATCGGAGACCTCGCAGTTGGTGGTGACGACAAGGCTAGCTTACACCGCCATGCCGTCGTGGGCTTCAAGGATGATGGACCAAGGGCGGACACCTGAGAAAAGGAACGGCGCACCCGACACTGGAAAATAGTGATCCGGGAAAGCGCAATTAGACTTCGCCGCCGAAAGAGAGACGATCTTGGCATCGCTTTCATCGACCTTTTGAGCCACCGAAGCACTCGCAGAGGGCGCTGTCGCGCCGACTTCGCTCATCGATGCATTCCGGTCCTTCAATGGCCGATGCCTTTGAGAGATGCGGCAGGGATCACCTTTGGCGTCAATTTCGACCAAGTCGGCGAGGCGACGTGCACATCGCCGCGCTCACATCCTAAAATGCCCGGAGGTGGTAACGTCGGACTTGCCGATTCTTTCGACTATGGGTAGCATTCGATCCAGCCTCACATTCTCTCGTGCATTCATCCTTTCGTCACAACACGGAGATGAGAATGCCAAGTGTCAGTGCATTGCAGGCATGGATCGTCGCCTCTTTGAGCTTTTTGCAGCTGAGTTCGATCGCATTCGCAGAGCCCACGGTCGGCATCATCAGCGTCAGATCGGAAGACGTCTCAGCAAAGCATGAGTTCGTGGGAAGGGTTGAAGCGATCAACTCGGTCGACATTCGATCAAGAATCAGCGGCTTCATCGAAAAACAGCTCTTCAGCGACGGCCAGTTGATAAAAAGCGGGCAACAGCTATTCCTGATGGATGCGCGGGGCCTGCAGATATCACTTGCCGATGCAAAGGCGGGGTTGGCCAGTGCTCAGGCCAGCCTGGATGATGCTGAAAGACGTCTTGCAAGAAACCAGTCACTGAGCGGCCAAAGCGTCACCCGAGCTACATTGGAAGAAAGTCAGGCAGCGCGTGAAACCGCGGCAGCAGCTCTGCAGTCCGCTCAAGCCCGCGTCAGCCAGGCCGAGCTCGACCTCAGCTACGCCACGGTTATTTCTCCAATTGACGGGCGCATAGGCGCTGCCAACCTTTCAGTCGGCAATTTCGTCGGCGACAGTTCCTCTGTACTCGCTCGCATCGTTGAGATCGATCCGGTTCGTGTGGTTTTCTCCGTGAGCGACAGGACCATCCTGGATTTAAGAGCTGCTGCACCAGAAGCCAGCAAGGAGGAACTTGCAGGGCGGTACCGGCCGGGCCTGAGATTAGCGAACGGTCAGGCATACCCAGAGCGGGGGACGATCGAGTTTTTCGGGAACGAAATAGACGAGCAAACCGGAACACTGGCGGTTCGCGCCCTGTTTCCTAACCGGGGGTCACTCCTCACCCCCGGCCAGTTCGTCACTGTTGTCATTGCCGAAGCCGAACCTGAACTGCGGCCGGTGGCGCCTCTGGGTGCGGTCCAGCAGGACCGAGCCGGCAAGTTTGTGTTTTTGGTTGACGAGAAGAACGAGGTTGCTCTTCGCAGGATCGAGGTCTCGACCCAGACCGGGGGGAACTGGATCGTGGACAGCGGTTTGAAAGACGGTGACAAACTTATCGTGGAAGGACTTCAAAACGTCGCAGAAGGGGTGGCTGTAAAAGCTGTTCCGGCTTCGTCTGAAGCCGAGCCCTCGCCGGCCGGTGCCGCGAAATGAACATATCGGCGCCGTTCATTGCACGACCTCGCTTTGCGATGGTGATCGCAATCGTGATGATGATCGCGGGTTCACTCGCGCTCCTGCAGATTCCCGTGGCCCAATTTCCTCAGATCACGCCTCCAGAAGTCGTGGTATCTGCGAGTTATCCCGGCGCCAATGCAAGCGTCATGACCGATAGTGTCGGGGCGCCGATCGAAGATCAGGTCAATGGTGTCGAGGACATGCTTTACATGTCTTCATCGAGCACCAACAACGGAGCCTACAGTCTGACGGTCACGTTTGCGCCAGGAACCGACCCAGCCATCGCGCAGGTCAATGTGCAAAACCGCGTTGCCATGGCAACGCCGCGGCTTCCTGCAGCCGTAACCCAGACGGGCGTAGCTGTTCGCAGCCGATCCTCCAGCATGCTGCTCGGCCTTTCGATCTACTCGCCAAGGGGGACCAAGGACGAGATCTTCATAAGCAACTACGCGACGATCAATATCCGCGATGCTATCGCTCGCATACCAGGCGTAGGAGAAGCGAGCGTCTTTGGTCCGACTTATAGCATGCGTATCTGGATGGACCCCGACCGGATGCAGGCGCTCGGCATCACCGCATCCGATCTGACCACAGCCATACAGGCTCAAAACGCGCAGGCGTCCGCCGGCCAGCTTGGCGCTCCGCCGGCAGTATCGGGCCAGCAGATGCAGTTGACGGTCATGGCAAGGGGCAGGCTTACCTCGGAAGCGGAATTCGGAGGCATAATCATCCGAACGAACAGAGATGGGGCGGTCGTACGACTTCGCGACGTGGCAAGGGTCGAGCTTGGAGCACAGTCCTACGACACCGCATCGACATTGAATGGCCAACCGGCAGCAACAGTTGTTGTCTATCAGTCCTCTGATGCGAATGCCTTGACTGTCTCGAACGCCGTGCTTGCCGAAGTATCCGCACTATCGAAGCAGTTTCCCGAGGATGTCGCCTACACACTTGTTTTCGATACCACGTCTTTCGTGAGGCAGACAATCGAGGAGATCTTTGTCACTCTTGCGATAACGTTTACCCTTGTCGTCGCAGTGGTGTTTGCCTTTCTTCAGGATTGGCGCGCCACAGTCATACCGACACT
Organism: Rhizobium cauense; assembly: GCF_019511525.1. Taxonomy (GTDB): domain Bacteria; phylum Pseudomonadota; class Alphaproteobacteria; order Rhizobiales; family Rhizobiaceae; genus Rhizobium; species Rhizobium cauense. Next base: position 275,685 of record NZ_JAEUAT010000006.1, read on the forward strand.
CACCATCCCGGTCTCGCTCATCGGCGGATTCGCGGTGCTGTATGTCATGGGCTACTCTGCCAATACAATCACACTGTTCGCGATGATCCTGGCGATCAGCCTTGTCGTGGATGATGCCATCATCGTCGTCGAGAACGTCCAGCGGGTGATGACCGAAACCGGGGTCGACGTGCGCGAAGCGACAGTCCGCACTATGGCTCAAGTCACCGGGCCGATAGTTGCCACGACGCTGGTGCTTGCTGCGCTGTTTGTTCCCGTCGCGTTCCTTGCCGGCATAACCGGGGAGCTTTACCGACAGTTCGCTGTGACCATCATGGTGACGATCATCTTCTCGACGATCAATGCACTGACCCTCAGCCCGGCTCTTTGCGTGCTGATGCTGAGGCCTGCGCAAGAAAGCCAATTGATCTTGTTCAAGAAGATCAATGGAGGGCTTGATCGCTCGCGTCACTTCTACCTCCGGCTGCTGGCGACATTCGCGCGACGGATCGGGATCAGTGCCATGCTGTGCCTCGCCATTGCTATCGGAATTTTCGGCTTCTACCGGGTTTTGCCTACAGGGTTCGTGCCCGCAGAAGACCAAGGCTACATGTTTATGAACGTCCAGCTCCCGAATGCGGCCTCCCTGGAAAGGACTCAGGAGACGCTTGCGTCTGTTACTTCGATCCTGCAGCGAACGCCTGGCGTTGCCAACACGATCGGCATTGCGGGCGCCAGTATGATCGGCGCCGGTGGCTCCAATACGGGCATGGTGATTGCTGCGCTTACGCCTTGGAACGACCGCGGCCGTGATCAAAGCGTGTTTACTCTGATCGAAAGGCTGAGGGCGGAATTTTCCGCTGTGTCCACGGCCTCTGTCGTGCCGTTCAATCCACCTGCAATCCCGGGCCTTGGGAACACCGGTGGATTTGACTTTCGTCTGCAGGCGCGCGGCGGACAAAGCCAGGAGGAGCTTGCAGAAGTCATGCGCGGCTTAATCACCAGCGCCAACAGCACGCCTGGATTGTCCAGTGTCTTCAGCACGTTTTCGGCCGACGTTCCCCAAGTCTATCTCGATATCGACAGGAAGCGCGCCGAGCTGTTCGGAGTGTCCCCCGCGCTCATTTTCAGTACCCTTCAATCACATCTTGGCTCATCATATGTGGACGACTTCAATATTTTCTCGCGGGTCTATCAGGTTCGGATTCAAGATGAACCGAGCTTCCGCGGGCGGATAGAAGACATTCAGAGATTGCATGTGCGAAGCCAGTCTGGCGCCCTTGTTCCCATGCAGGGAATGCTGTCAATCTCAACCGTTTACGGTCCGAGCTCCATCAACCGCTATAATCTTTTCCCGTCGGCAGCTATCAATGGTCAGGCCGCGTCGGGAACGAGTACCGGACAAGCTTTGAGCGCAATGGAAACGTTGGCCGGCGAGAGACTGCCGGCAGGATTTGGATATGAATGGACGGGCCTTGCCCTGCAGGAAAAGCAGGCCGGCAACCAGACAATCATTATTCTGATCATGGGAATGGTGTTCACCTATCTGTTTCTCGTGGCGCAATACGAAAGCTGGTCCATCCCACTGGCGGTCATGTTGTCCGTCGCGACCGCCCTCCTTGGCGCCTTGGGCGCCCTCGTTATCGGTGGTATCGACCTCAACATTTATGCGCAAATTGGGCTGCTTCTTCTGATCGGTCTGGCTGCAAAGAATGCAATCCTGATCGTCGAGTTCGCAAAGGAACGACGGGAGGAGGGCCTCAGTATCATGGAGGCTGCCACGGAAGGGACGTCACAGCGTTTTCGACCGGTGCTGATGACGGCAATGGCGTCGATTCTGGGCGTCGTTCCGTTGGTCGTTGCCACCGGAGCCGGCGCTGGCAGCAGACAGGCAATCGGAACGACGGTACTCGGCGGCCTGCTAGTGGGCACCGTGCTCGGGCTTCTTGTCATCCCACTCCTCTACGTCTTCGTACAATCGATCCGGGAAACAGCAAAAAGACGCGTCTTCGGAATTCAGGAGAGCTCTCCAAGGAAAGTCAACGAGCCTGCAGGTTGAGTGGTCACAACCGTAAGAACGCCCGCCGATGGCAACGCCGTATGGTGGGACGCCTTCCGGAGGCGGCCTTTTCGGAGCGCACTGGATGCGCGTGAGGTGAGAGAATGAGAGGCCGGATACCTGCGGCGGGGATTTCGTAGGAACAAAAGCACGGTGCGGTCATTCCTTTGTATCCATGGAGGAAAAATGATGACCTATGATCCCAATTCTGAAAAAGACCTCGATCTTCGAACGACACCGCGGAGCTACCGTCCGGGAAGCTGGAGTACGTGGGTTGCCGTGGCTGCCGTCATTTTGATTGCTGCTTTCGCTTGGATGCAGTGGAGCGGAGCGGACACGGATCATTCGCCCACAGCCTCAACAACGCCGCCTATTTCTGAATCTGCCCCCAAACCAGTCGCTCCGGCAACCCCGCCTGCTGCCGCTCCGGAAAATCCGTCGACCAATACGCAGCCGTAGCCACCGCTAACGAGCAAGCCGCTGTGAATACCGCAGCGGCTTTCGCACGAGCAGAAGACGCTCAGTGCAGAACATCGCCTGCTCTTTTCCTTGGGCGCGCAGTCCGTAGATTGCGGCAAGCAGGCTCAACAACAGAGCCTCGCCTCGACGCGGCTGCCGAGCAGTCGACAGTTTCAGTAGCGAAAGTCACCGCACAAGATTCGACCTTAGAAGAAAGGGGTTATGTGCGTCAAGTTCAGCAAATTGGGCGGTCATGCGGCTTGGCGCATAGCGAGTTTTTTGTGCTCTCGTAGATCGTCCATGTTGATGTAGCGATTGGCCTCCATCCAGTTTTCGTGGGTTTCAACGGCGAGGGCTCTGACGAGGCGCAAGCAGCTCTCTGCGTTTGGAAAGATGCGCACGACATAGGTCCTGCGGCGGATTTCTTCGTTGAGGCGTTCAAGCATGTTGGTTGATTTCAAGTGCTTGTGATGCTGGCGTGGCAATCGGAAGAAGGTCAGCGTCTGTTCGATTGTCTCCTCGACCCAGCTGGTCAAGCGCGGATAGCGTGCCGACCACTTGGTGAGCCAGGCAGAGAGATCGGTCTTGGCTTCGTCGAGGTCGCGCCGGTCGTAGAGCCACCGCAGTTCCTGCAGGCAGTCGTCGCCATGCTTTCGGGGCAGATGATCGAGGGCGTTGCGCAGAAAGTGCACGTAACAGCGCTGCCAGGCGGCCTCTGGAAGTGTCTCCGCGATCGCCGCCACGAGGCCGGCATGATCGTCTTATACCACCAGTTCCACACCTCGCAAACCGCGCCCTTTCAACTTGACGAGAAAGTCCTTCCATGCCGAGCGGCTCTCGCGGGCCGCCATTTCGACAGCCAGAATCTGCCGCCGTCCGTCCCAATCGATGCCGACTGCAATCAGAACCGCCTGGCTCATCACCACGCCGGCCTCACGGACCTTCTCATAGCGCGCATCGAGGATCAGATAGGCAAAGGGCTCGAGAAGCGCCCGCTCAGCAAACGCCTTCAGGCTTTCGTCCAATCGCTTGTTGATCGCCGAGATTGAAGATGCCGAGAAAGCATGGCCGCAGAGCTCTTCGGTGATCGCCTTGACCTTTCTGGTCGACACCCCCTGCACATACATCTCCGCCAAGGTCGCCACCAAGACTCGCTCGGAACGTTGATATCGTTCAAACAGTTCGGTGGAAAAATGTCCCGAGCGATCTTGCGGAACACGCAGTTCAAGCTTGCCAACGCGGGTGATCAACGTTCGGCCGTAGTGGCCTGAGCGGTACCCGAGCCGGTCCGGCGTGCGCTCGCTTTTGCCAGCTCCAAGCGCCTCGTCCATCTCCGCTTCCAGAACCTCCTGCATCACTGCGCGGATCACTTCACGCAGGCCGTCGGGGTTCGATAGCAAAATCTCTTTCACTGCAGCACTGGCTGTCCTACCATCGGTCTTGGTCATGGTGGCGCTCCCTCCGGGGAATGGGTGACGTTGAACATCACCAGATCCCATGGGGACGTATGGATAGCGGCGAGTGCTCTGGCAAAGTGACGTTGCTAACAAACACCCGTGGAGGAATACCATGCATGTAGTGGCTGACCGATCCGAAACTCTGACTGCTATCCGGACTGATCTGGGCGCGATCTTCGTGTCGTTGGAGCTCAGCCGTTCAACCTGGCTGATCACGTCGCTGTCGCCTGGTGGCGGCGAGAAGTTGTCAAAACACAGTGTCCCCAGTGGTGATTTATCCGCCTTGTTCCGTCGCCTCGATAGCGTGCGAGAGAAGACGAGAGCGCGCCTGGGACGAGACTTTCCCATCGTTGCTATCCAGGAGGCCGGGCTGGATGGCTTTTGGATCCATCGAGCTTTGCGCAAGGCGGGGGTCGAGAGCTACGTCGTTGATCCCGCGTCGATCGCAGTGTCTCGTCGCAGTCGCCGAGCCAAGACCGACAAGATCGATGGTGAAGCGCTCGTTCGCTCTCTTCTTGCCTTCAAGCGTGGCGAACCGCGCATATGTGCAATGGTCAAAGAGCCAACACCGGAGCAAGAGGACCGTCGGCGCATCTGTCGCGAGCGCAAGGTACTGACGACCGAACGGATATGTCACGTCAACCGAATAAAGGGGCTGTTATTCGCACAGGGGATCACGGACTATGAACCACTCAACCGAGACCGCAGGGACCGACTTGAGGAACTCCTAACCGGCGATGGAAGATCGCTTCCGCCCCATCTTAAAGCCCAGATCGGCCGCGAGCTCGACCGCCTCGAACTATTGCTTGCACAGGTTAAAGAGATAGAGATCGAGCGTGACAAACTTCTGCATACGGAAGAAGTCGTAACTCGCAGTCCCGCCAAGCTCCTTATGGAGATCAAAGGCATTGGCCCGGAGTTTGCGGCTGTCCTCTGTCATGAAGGCCTCTTTCGACATTTTGACAATCGCAGGCAGGTGGCCGCCTACGCAGGCCTAGCGCCAACGCCGTGGCAAAGTGGTCAAGTCGACCGAGAGCAAGGCGTGTCCAAAACTGGCAATCCACGGCTGCGAACAACGATGGTCCAGCTCGCGTGGCTTTGGATACGCCACCAGCCGGGGTCGAACCTTACACTGTGGTTCCAAGCCAGGCTCCAACGCAACGGAGGTCGTTTCAAGAAGACTACGATCGTCGCGCTCGCGCGAAAGCTGCTGATTGCTCTCTGGAAATACGCGACATCTGGCGTCATCATCGAGGGCGCCTTGATGAAAGCCGCATAACTGTCTCATTCCCCAGGGCCTGATCAGTCCTGACGGATGCAGGTGGACGAACCGCATGGCAGACTGGCCTGAAATGCCGCTCACTCAGAATGGTCTCGTCGCCTGAGCCCAGCCGCCGAAAGCGGGATATTGGTGCAGCCGTGAAAGAGCGGCGACCGAATGTGAGGTTGATCTGCTCGGCTAACGAGCAGAGTCATGCAGTCGGGCTCAACCTGGATCCCAGAATTGAAAGGGCATCGATATGAGAAGCTAGTCCCACTTGACCGGCGCTTCCCCATGTGAGTCTGCCATGGCCGCCTTCCCTTAGGAAATTTGCAGAACCTTCAGCACTCTACCAAGAAAGGTCGGATCGTTCGGTGATGTGAACACTCCGTTTTCAGTGTTTTGACTTTGTCGACGACCGCTTGAAAGCAACCTGCCGCCTTGGGGAAACGCTTGAAACGGCGCCAGGTCTTTTCGAGATATCAAAACCCGCCGTTTCCACGGGGTCGTCATAGGCTGTGTGGCACTTCGAAAATGTCTGTCCTCTGGTGAGCCCGCAGCGACAACCGTAGCCTCTGGCTTGCGCACTTCGCGGTAGGAAAGATGCTGCTCAAAGGACAGCATGAGGCTTTCTGCGCCGGTCTGACAACGTTGCGCGGGCACATCGAGAGTTGCCGAGGCCAGCTAGTTGCGATCAGCGACAGGACGAGATGGATCCTGCTGGCTTTCCAGCGCAGCCCATTTTCGCTCATTGCGCGTTGCTGGCTTGAATCTCCTGTAGGTTCTGTCAATGAACCGCAATATCCGGGTAACATGCATCAGCTTGTCCACCCAGGAGCTCAAATTAACCAAGCGCTCCGCCAACACTTCATTTGCCGTAAGGGCAACTTCAACCGGTGAATACTGCGGGAAGTGCGCAGAAAGCTCGGCGTAGGGATTCATGCGCTGTCGACCAAGGATGTCAATTTCTCCGCGCCGATACATCAGGCGTAAGACAACTTGCTCGAAGGTCCAGTCATGAACGTCCAGCACCTGATAGCGTTCACTTCGTTTTGAGGAGAATCCTGCAAGAGTAACTTGTATGTCCGGCTGAAGCTGTGCGAGCCAGAAGGCTAGCGCAAATCCGCTGGTCGGAATACTTGCGGGCGGGTAGAACGAAGAAAATACCGCCGTCAAATCAAGATGTCGGACTTCTACGTCCCCAAATTCCGAAGCCGGGCTAAATTTCTCGCGCTCACCAATCGCGAGATTGACGATTCCAAGGAAGCTGCTTCTGTCGAAATATTGCAAGACCTTGGAGACCTTACCACTTTTGACCAAATTGGAGCCCAATGTCCCGCTTCGCGTCACAAGAAGCGCAGGACGCAGGAAGGGCTCGTTCAAGACCTTGTAGACCTTGTTGAAAAAAATAAAGAGCGTTGTCTCAGGAAGGCGCGAGGTCAAGTCACTGATGTTCACCTCGTCGCTGTTCGCGACGAGAACGATATGGCTGTAGCCTTGAAAGAGGGCCTTCCAACCATCCCAATTCATTTCCTGTGAGGGGATAATATCCATGTATTCAAGGCCCTGCCTGCTCTGAAATTTTCGGTGAAAGTGGATGACAAACGGTCACCAAAGTCAAGGCAAGTGCTTCGGCGATGACCGAGGGATTGTCGAAAGCAAACAAATGCAGGCTCCTTATGCCGACTTGGCTTTCAGGCTCTTGTCGCCTTATGCTGCAAGATCCAGATCTTGAATTGGAATTGCATGAACAACCCGGCGTGAACATGCATTGGCTAACGCGTCGACGAAAATCAAAGGAAGAGCAGTCCCGAAGTCAACACGAGGCCGAAGAACATGTCATACCTGAGTGACTTGATACACCTGAAGCGTCATGCGAATCGATGGCTACGGTATAGGTTGGCGGCGCCCCAAGTTCCCAATCTTGAGGAACTGTTCAAGGGAAAGAACGTCGTCGTCGTCGGTTCAGCGCCTGTCTCGACTGAGCCCCCCGGGTGGAACGATCGCTTTCGAGTGTTGACCATAAACGCTTCTCAGGTTGCTGCAACGGCGTGGTTGAAGCAGGCCCCAGATGCCACATTGATGCAATTCAACCAGATAGAAGGAACCAACCCGGCGGCCCTTGAGGTCCGCAAGGTACTCAAGCATCAGAAAACAGGCATGCTCTGCATTCTCAATTGGCGCCACGACCTGCCCCGATTACAGAGAGGAATTGAAGCATTCCAGTACAGCTATGACGAATTGAAGCTAATAAGTCGGCACGAGCGTATTGCCCTGATGCATCGGATGACCGGACGGCTCAATCTTGAGATGGAGGGAGAGGCTAAATGGTCAAACGGGATCGTGGGAGTTGCTCTTGCAATCAACAGCGGCGCTGCCAACGTGATTCTCACCGGAATCGATCCCCTTTCCAACGGCCACAAGTACAATTCTCTTGATCTTTCTCGCATGCACAAGGAGACAGACCTCGAGGCCCTCAAAGCTTTCCGCGAGCGGGAGATGCCGATCTTTACGGCGGACCCCCACGTTGCGCAGTCCACTAATCTTCCGCTATGGGCGCTCCGCAGTTAGGTGCTAAAACGTCTACTTGGTTTGGAGGGCGTGCGATCGTGACCGACTTCGTTTGACTACCTTACCCGCCCGTTGCTTGCTCCGTTCCGGCAGCCTAGCGGTAGTCTGTCGCTCGCGGTGGCTCGTCAGCGCTAGCCGCTGCGATTTCCACGAAGCCTGACCAGTCTTGCGGGCGCGCCGACATAGATCCCGCCAGGAACAGTCGGTCCCTTCACCACACTGTTGGCTCCGATCACGCAACCACGAGCAATATGAGCGCCTGCCAGAATTTTTACGCCGGCGCCGATCCAGACGTCGTCTTCAATTACCACTTTGGCTTTTCGCAGTGGCTGGTCTTTGATTGGAAGCAATGGATCATCGAAGCCATGCTCGAACGAGATGATCGCCGTCTGCGCTGCGACCCGGACGTGGTTTCCAATGCGAATGCCACCATGCCCGAGCAGAACCGTATGGTCGTTCAGCGAAACATTGTCTCCAATCTCTATGCGTCCGCTCTGGGCGTCAATCACAACGCCGTAACGCATTGAGATCCGGTCGCCGATTGCTATTGCACCAGAACGCCACCTGAAGTGGGGCCAATAAAGCATCTTTGGCTTGGCTCCGATGGTGAGGTGACCACCGGAAAACCACGAGCGGACTTTAGCCAGCCACCCCAGGTTCACGTGTCAGGCCGGAGCAAACCCTGGATCAATCGCGTATGCCTTGTCCAGCCACCTCTGGGAATACTCGACGTCTTGCCAATTTTTGAACCAGGGACCGCCATTGGTGTAGTGAACACCTTTAGGATATCCGGTTGTTGGTTTCTGGCTCCAGCCCTCAAGCCAGTTCCATTCCTCTGGAATTTCTCCAATCTCGCTGTCAGCAGCCCACTGCAAACGATGAAGGAAAGCGCCGCTTTCTCTGTTGACAAGTTCCGGCGTCAGCTTGCGGGTTGACGGATGATCGCAATTGAAGAGCATAAATGACGACCAGTTCTTCCGAGGATAGGTCGTCTGGATCTTTCCGTCCATCTTCACACCTTCCTTGGGCGTATAGTCATGGTGTACGCACGCAACTGCGTGGTTCTCATTGCGGTACTGCAGGAGATCAGCGACGTCGCCAAAAAACAGGAAGTCGCAATCGCAGAACAGAGCCCATCCCTTGTAGTCTGCCAGCCACGGCGTGAAAAAGCGAGAATACGTAAACTCGGTGGACGCAAGTGGATCGACTTCACGGGTGTAGACACCGCGATCAATCAAGTCCTGCAGCTTGATCGGATGCACATCGACATCGATGGAAGCATTTTCCAGCAAAGTCTCCTTGGCCACCTGATAGGCGATATCCTCGCGGGAATCCCATCCAATAAAGACCGACAATTCTGCCATGTACTTCTCCCTAGATGACGTTGGGTGAAGATGGACGACTGTCGTAGGCGAAGTCAACCCAGGTTGCACGGCCAATCACCGCCTATCCTGAAGAGATTATCCGATGTTCAGTTGCGCTGACCTCATCCCTGTATAACGCTCGCGAAAGGGCTCGACAGAGTACGGTCCCCGCTGACGCTGCAAGGAGTGGTGCCCGACCATGGGGATGACGGCTTAGCGATCGCACATTCCCGGCAATGTACAAAATGGCGCGCACCAATGATCAACGAGTTCTGCACAGCAAAACCAAAAGTGAGTTGTGCATTGCGGGGACGAGATGCTCTTAATTGGCCATGATCCGCTGATTAGAGGCCGGCGAGCAACGAGCAAGTTGGAAGCAAGGCTGTATCCGTCGCTAATTACTCTGGGACAGAATTGAATATTTTAATCATCAGTCGCAAGTCCGAGAACGAAAGAAGGCGTTTTCAGTCTCAACAGATGGCGAGGCTCGGATTGACATATCGCTTCCTCGATGCGTTCGAAGCGAGCGACCTGTCCCCGGAAGACTGTCAGAAGGCTGCGAACAATTGGCCGAGTCCGACGCTTCGCCAGGACATAGCTTGCTTCACATCGCATAGGATGGCCTGGAAAGTCGTCGCCGAGCGAAACGAACAGACAATCATCCTGGAAGACGATGCCGTCCTCTCGACCGATATTGTCGAGGTGATAAAAACCATCCGCGCACGCGACGACGCCTGGAATTGCGTCTACGATCTGGAATTTGTGCCCCTGCCCCATATCATGGCGAAGTCGCCGCTGTGGATGAATGATGACAGCGGCCACAAGGCAACCCGCGTCTTTCAAAATCGGCTCGGCCTGGCGGGCTACGTCATCGGACCGCAAGCCGCCGCCAGGATGCTCGAGGATACGAAGGATTACGCTCTGGTCGATGCACACTTTTGGCATAGATCGTGGATGGCAGCCTTTCAGATCGAACCAGCTCCGGTCGTCCAGCTGCGCTTTCTCGGCAGCAGCGCCGACAGCGCGCCCTTTGTGCGGGCATCCGAAGACGACACGTTCAGGCCAACGAGCAAGCTACGCAAACATTTCATGCGCTTGCGTCTCGAGTTCATCAAGGCCCGCAATCTCGTGAAAGCACATCTTCGAAGCGAAAAGCGACAGATCGATATGGATACCGCCAAGTTCGCCTTCGCGTCCGACTACGACCACTCTTGAGTTCTTCGATGTCTCTGACAGGATAAGCAATCCGATGGCTCACTATGAACCCAAATACACTTGGCGCCGCACGCGGCCTGATGAGGATCATTCGGCCGCCGACCTCGATTGGATTGGGTTGGATGGCACCGAGTACCTCGGTAGAATCAAGAAAGAGACGAAGGGACCGACGAAGGACAAATGGCATTGGGCCTGCTCCTGGCCCCGAGCCTGCAAAGGCAATCCACCCTCCCCAAGCACTGGCTATGCCGAAACGGCAAGGCAAGCGACGCAGAAAGTGGAAGAATATTGGGAGCGCTGCCACCTGGTGATGGCGCAGCGATGAGTTCGCGGGCCGCTTCTGATGGGACCCTAAATCTGAGACTGTAGGGCGGTGCACGCCGAGCAGCGTTACGAAAGAACTCAAAATGGAATGCCGCATCTAGTGCTGGACAAAGCGCCAAGGGTCGCTCGTCTGACGGTGATGGCGGCGTTGCCGCTCTATCTGATTTTCCCGTTCACCGTGACCGAATGGAACGGGGCGATCGGGCTGCCTATGCCCTGGACTGATATCTTCATTCGTGACGATAACGATAACCAGAGGCACCTGGCGCCATCGACGTAGCCGAAATCGACGCCGATGCCCAGGAATTCTCATGGCAGGTTTAAAAAAAGTGCAACGAAAGGTAGTCCACACCTCTGGACGTGGTCGAGACTGGCTCTATTTCGATATGGAGTAGATCAAGGAGGGAACTATGTCTGAGCTCATAGTGCTTGGTTTCGATGAACCTGACGAAGCAGACGCGATACTTAACCGCTTGTTGACGCTCGAAAAGGAGTACCTGATAGACCTCGAGGACGCCGTCGTTGTTATTCGAGACAGCGGCGGAAAAGTTCGCTTGAAGCAAAGCGTCAACCTTGCAGGGATGGGAGCGACAAGAGGTGGGTTGTCCGGAGCGTTGTGGGGAACTCTCGTAGGTCTCTTGTTTTTGAATCCTCTGGCGGGAATGGTTGTTGGCGGAGCGTTCGGAGCTGGTTCTGGTGCTATCGCCGGATCGCTCACAGACTACGGCATCGACGACGACCTTATCAAGAGCCTGGCTGAGACTATCCCGGCCGGCAGTTCAGCTCTTTTCTTGCTTGTACGCAAAGTGCAGCCAGAGAAGGTCCTCGAAGAATTCAAAAACAAGCGTGCACGTATTCTGAGAACTTCACTCTCTCCTGATCAGGAAGCGAGACTCCGCTCAGCGCTCTCACCTGTGGCAACGGAAGCCGGATCGGCAGCTCCCTCCTGATTGTCGGATAAACGCGTGCTGTCGCATGTATAGGAGATCGCTCCTCTAACGACCCGGCTAGGTCCTCACGATCTTGCTGGCCTAAGCGTTGCTGCAGGCGCGGTGACTGGCAATGTCGCGGGCCAACCGGGACAGTATTGTTGCGATCGGTATGGTCGACGCTTCGTTGCGGCATGCCTCGATAACTGCGATATTCGCCTCGCGTTGTAGTTGTCATATGCGGCCTAACCCCGCTATCTTTGTCTGGGAATTTCGGATCAAGTGCTCAGGAAATTGCCTATGGCGCAGAAACTCACATCGTTTCGACCTTATGCACTTGCGGCTCTTCGCATAGCACTGGGACTTGTTGTCTTTTCGTTTGGAGTCGCAAAAGTACTGCATTTCCATCCTGGCCCGTTCACACCGCCAACCGGCTCGCTGATTTGGTCAGCGGGATTGATTGAGCTTGTTGCTGGATTTCTTTTTCTCATCGGCTATCAGACGAGAATCGCGGCTTTCATTCTGAGCGGCGAAATGGCCGCGGCCTACTTCATTGCCCACCTCCCTCAAAGCTTCTTCCCCACAGAAAACGGTGGGTACGCAGCTGCCGTATATTGCTTTGTATTTCTATACTTTGTCACGGCTGGTGCTGGCCCACTGAGCGTGGATGCAACCCTGGGAAAAGATTAGGAATTGGATATATGCATCATGGTAAGGCGCTCAAAATTGAGGGAATGGAGCTGGGCGAGCCATGAACCTGCCCGGATCGAGCAGTGTCTCAGAGGGGTTCGCGAAACTCCTGCTTTTCACATTTCGGTAGGTCAACTCCCGGAGCTTCTCATACGATTTTCGCGACGATCACCGAAATTTAGAGCCTATTCCCTACGACACGGTCGACGCGAGATTCCATCCCGAGCCTCGCCATCGCTTTTTGCACCCGGATTCTCAATGATGATTGATATCTTTGAGACGAAGCGAGACCGGATCAGATCCGTCTGATGCAATCGAACCTCGTAACGAGTAATTGCTAGTACGTCAGGAAGGATTTAAGCAATGACAATCGGGACGTAGAAGGAGCAAAATTCGGCGATGACCTGTCATACACCGTCGATGGTGCGGATGGCGCGCCCTGAGGTGAGCCTTGAGCTTTACGGGTCCATCTCGATCGGATGGAGATCGGTGCTGTAGGCGGCAAGAAGAGCACCCATGTACCGCGAGCCTTGATGGCGGCGTCGGCCTTCCTGAATATTCAACCGTCGCCTCACATAATTTGCTCCCTAGCGAGGGGATGGACAAGGGCAAGCTATGGGACAGCAGGAACTTCACACTGTTTTCGGCCCTGCTCATGCCAGCAACAGCGTCTTTCACACTACATTCGACTTCTGCTATAGATGTAGAATTCGCCAGCCGGTTGTAGCACCAGGTGGGCTATAGGATCCAGTTCTGTTTAAAATGCGCCGTTCTGGTTTCACTAGACTGGTCTTGAGTTCGATCGCGATCGCTCGAGCGTAACGATCAAGTTTGGAGCAATAGTGTGGAGTCGGGAGCATGAACAAGGGACGAGCGCACACGAAACAATTCGGAATCGACAATGAAATTGGAAAGCGTATCCGCGACATCAGGTTGTCGCGAGGCATTTCGCAAAACCAGCTAGGCGAGGCTCTTGGGGTAACGTTCCAACAGATACAAAAGTACGAATGGGGCGCAAACCGCATCTCGATCGGCGCTTTCGTGCAGATTTGCAACGCGCTGGAAGTCAGTCCTCTGGAGATCATTGGAAAATACGTCAAGGTCCATCAGGGCGGCCCGGACGAACCCCGACCTGCTCTTTTTGATGCGGTGACCACACCTTAGACGAAGCAGAGTAGCGCGATGGCGACCGCTACCAGGTGATGCGCAGCCCAACGCGTCCCGAAACTGCGTTGAAGTCTTCGCCTCCAAGATTGAGATAGTATGAGGCGTTGGCATAGACTCGAACATTTTCTGTGAGATCGGCGGTTACCCCTCCACCTAATTCAAGCATAGTGGCCTTGCGCGTGGCATCGACTGGAAATGTGTTGAAGGTCACGACATCAGTCGTCTCAAACTCGTGCCAGACATTGGTTAGCAAGAAGGGCGAAACAGGCTTGCCTTCATAGTCGTAATTGCTCTGAAGGCGCACACCTACTCGACCCGTGAAAGCGTCATTGTTGTCGTAGTTGATCGAGCCGCCGGGATCGTGTGCTTCATCAAAGTTCTGGTACTGCCAGATGATCTGACCTTGCGGCTCGATACTCCAGTGTTCCGTGGCTTTGAATGTCGTTCCCGCTTCCAGCGAGGCCGTGACGGCGTTGCCGTTGAAGCTACTATTGTACGCGCCAATCGAGTTTGTGTCGGCGTCGAGCCATGAATACATCAGGACGCCATCAATATAGCTCCCGTTGTCCCATGTGCGGGTCCAATAAGCGGCAAGGCTATAGGCATCGATCGAAAGATCGCCAACGTGGATGCTGTTGCGGTTGAGTGCGTCTGCCGTGACGTCGCCCCAGGCGCGCGAATAGCCGGCAAACACACCGAACGTATCCAGCACGCCCTCGCCTTCATGTTCGTAGAATGGTGCCCCGATTTCGAAGCCGAAGGCCTGTCCATCGTATTTTTCGTCGAGCAACCGCGTCAGATCCTGATCGTAGCTCTCGCCAAATATGCGCGTCCAAACGGCGCTGCCTGCGTCCTCACCTGCCATCCAATCCTGTTCGCCGTGGCGTTCGTGAAAGGTGCCGAGCGTTGTTCTAAGCAGTCCGCGTGTCACCGCCGGAACGACCGTCATGATCGGAACTTCGGGACGGATCGTCGGGCCTGGATCAAAGCTTCCTGGATCACCACCGTCTCCGTCGAAGTCGTCACCGTCGTCGCCACCGCCTCCGTCACCCCCGTCACCACCATCGCCGCTGTCGCCACCATCTCCGCCGCCAGGCTGGTCCTGCTCGTTTCGCAGGTACCAGTTGTTGGCCGTGCCTGGTACAGAGGAACCCTTGTACAGCAGGTATTCGTACACACCTGCACTGACGCGACGACTGAGAAAGAAGGATCCGTTGGCCGTCGTGGCGCCATTGATCGCCTCGACCACCAAGATTCCCCGGTCGGTCTCGTCACCCGCTCCGCCGACATTCGTTTCCACAATCCCCGTCGATCCGGAGGTGGTGCCTGAATCGATCACCAGCTTGTCGGCTTGTGAACTGTCATTGCCGAGCACGCTCTGAAGCCACAACTGGCCAGAGTTGCCGACATAGTTGCCGACGATTGTCAACGAATCCGAGGCCGAGTTTGATCCGGTCGAAAGGTCGATGACACCGGCGTTGGTTACCGTCACCAGGCCTCCGGCCGCTGGCGAAATCCTGGACTGGAAGCCGCTGCCATCCAGCACGCTCGTTGCATCTATACTGAGTGTGCCGGTCCCCGTCGCGCTATCGCCAAGGACAAGGTTGTTGTTCATCTTCAGGCTCGAGCCCTGCTCGAGCGAGAACAGTTCCCAGTTGATAATGCGGTTCGGGTTGCTGCCGTCGATATTTTGCCAGGTCAATGTATCGTTGCCCTGGCCACCATTGATCTGGATCGTCTTCAACTGGGTGTCGGTCAGCCCTTGGAACACGGCCACGTCGTTGGCGTCGCCCATGTCGATGCCGCCGATCAGACCGCCCGTCCACAGCATCGAATCGTTGTCGGCCCCGGCACTAAGATTGCCCGTCACTTCGCCGCCCGACAATTCGAAGCGGTCTGTGCCCGCGGACTGATTGACGGTTGCGCTTACCCGACCGCCGAGCATTTGAAAGAGATCGTTGCCGGCGCCCTGGTCGACGGTGCCGTTGATATTCCCGGGATCATAATTAACGATGGTGTCGTTGCCGGTACCAAGCAGCGTATTGCTCTGAATAACGCCGTGGTTGTCGATGCGCGTCTGGCTTGCGCCGTTGATGAAGACGCCGTTGTTGATGAATGCCCCGACATTGTTCAAAATCGTCGTCGAGCCGTCGCCGTTGACCGTGATGCCGGGGTTCAGGGTGCCGCTGTTAATGATCGTGTTGGTGCTGTTACCGGTGAATGAAAAGACGCTGTTGATGGCAGTGTTGTTGGTGACCGAATACGTGCCAGCACCCGAAATCGCCACGCCGTTATTGATGTTGCCCGAGTTCACAAAGTTGATGATGCCGTTGTTGTCGAGCGTGACGCTCTGCAAGTTCCCCGCGCTGGTCAGTCCGAGACTGCCGATATTGGAAAGAGTAAGGGGACCGTTGAAGTTGGTGCCAGTGACCACGTCGACGGTAAGAGTGCCGAGACTGGCGGTACTGCTGTATCCGGCCGGATTACCGTTGCATATGACCGTTTGACCGGAGGCGGGGACTGCCGGATCGCAGTCGGCGAATGCCGACGCAGCGACGAAGAGGCTAAGAGTTCCAACCATGAAAGGCAGAGGTCGCTTGTGAGGAGAAAATGAGATGTTGCGGGGCGAACGGTACTCTTTACCGCCATTCCATCGCTTCATACTGCACTCCTCAGCTTATGTAGCGGGTTCTCAGTAGATGCTTCATCATCAACTAGAGCATAGCGATTGTGAAGTTCATAAGTTACCCGTTAAAACATGTAGCGCGTCCGCAGGGCCGCAATTGTGTCGCCGATGACACACATCATCGTCTCGTTTGCAGTCATCGCCCTATTGCAAAACCACACAGCAAGTCTGCTCAAAAGAGGAGACGATCAGAGGCGATCCCGTGATGAGGCTGTCGATTCCTTCATCCCGACCGAAAATTGCACTGCTAAGCAACAGCCTTGCGGTTATAGATTTCGAATGTGCTAAATCTAGCATTGACGTTTCTTTCAAGGGCATTATGTCGCGGCGACATCCCTTCTCATTCGATAGCGGATCGGCCTCAAGGCCATAGTGTTGTCGGTTCACTTTATCTTTCGCGAGACCATTCATGCCGCATGCAGCAGCGTCTACCACCAGGCTCAAAACCGGCTTTGAGCCAGTCGTGGCATTGCTCCTGGCAAGCACAATCGTCTTCTTTATCGTCACAGGAGCGATTGCCTACTTCAATCTCCATTCGCTGCGCTCGAACAACGAGCGGATCGTGCATACACACGAGGTGATCGTCGGGCTGGGCCGGCTGCTGTCGAGTATTCAGGACGCGGAAACAGGGCAGCGAGGCTATATTCTCACGGGAAACGAGCAATACCTCGACCCATATCGGGAGGCACTGGCCGAGGTCCCGAAGCAGATTGCAGAAATTGCTGATCTCACGAAGGACAACCAAAATCAGCAGCGACGGCTGCCTATGCTAATGCAGCATGTGGATGCCAAGCTTGCGGAATTGAAGACGACAATCGACACTAGACGCAACCAAGGCCTCGAACCTGCCCTTGCTTTTGTCAACTCTGACCGCGGCAAGATGGAAATGGACGCGCTGCGATCCGAGCTCGCGGCAATGACCCAGGAGGAGTCCAATCTTCGCGCAGAGAGGCTAACAGAGATGGACAACGCCTATGATACGGCGTTGATCAGCAGTGTTCTCGCAACAGCCCTTGGCGTTCTTCTGACCATAGCAATTGGTGTCCTCGTCCGCAGAGCCACCATTGCACGACGTTATGACGAATGGCTCAGAACGGGCCATCTCGGCTTGGCGACTGCAATGATGGGCGACCAGCGGACCGATCAACTCGGCAACAGCATCCTTGACTACATGGCCACTTACGCGGGCG
The DNA here is from genome assembly GCF_019511525.1 of Rhizobium cauense. GTDB lineage: Bacteria > Pseudomonadota > Alphaproteobacteria > Rhizobiales > Rhizobiaceae > Rhizobium > Rhizobium cauense. The sequence continues at coordinate 293,036 of NZ_JAEUAT010000006.1, forward strand.
CGGTGGCCGGGGCAATTTTCGTGGGCGACAAGGAATGGTATCGGCGGGTATCGACCTATGGCGTGCCCTCGGGAGCAACGATTCCTGCGCGATTCAGCGGGAGGGAGGGCCTTCTTGGTCAGGCAGCCGCCGAACGCCGGGCGATCTCGGTCAACGACGTTCCGGATGGCTATCTCGCCTTCGGATCGGCATTGGGTCGCGATAAGCCGCGGCACTTGCTGATTTCCCCAAGCGTCGTCGACGATGAGGTCAATAGCGTCATCGAGCTCGGCTTCCTTCGTGCAGCCCCCGAGCATGTACTGAAATTCCTGGAACAAGCGTCGTCCTCTATTGCAACTGCCATTCGTTCCGCGAACTATCGCAGCGAACTTCAGAACCTGCTCGAAGAGACACAGCGCCAGTCGGAAGAATTGCAGGTCCAAAGCGAGGAATTGCGCGTCTCTAACGAGGAACTTGAGGAACAGGGCCGTGCCCTAAAGGAATCTCAAGCCCGACTTGAGCAACAGCAGGTAGAACTGGAACAAACGAACTCCCAACTCGAAGAGCAGGCCCAGCAACTAGAGATTCAAAAAGACGATCTCGAGCGTGTGAACGCATCTGTAGAACTCAAAGCGCGTGAACTCGAACAGGCAAGCCGTTATAAGTCGGACTTCCTCGCCAACATGTCGCACGAGCTGAGGACGCCGCTGAACTCGTCCCTTATTCTGGCAAAGTTGCTTGCTGATAACGTTGATGAAAATCTCACCGAGGAACAGGTCAAGTATGCCCAAACCATCCAGTCTTCCGGAAACGACCTTCTCAACCTCATCAACGATATTCTGGACCTTTCGAAGATCGAGGCGGGACATGTCGAGATAAGACCGGAGCCCGTGTCGGTTGAGCGGCTGACAAGCAACCTTTTCCAACTGTTCAATCCAGTGGCGGAAAACAAGGGATTGGCGCTCAATATCGAAATTGCGCCGGCCTCACCTCTTGTCATCGAGACCGATCTGCAGAAGCTCGAACAGGTGCTGAAGAATCTGCTCTCGAATGCCTTCAAGTTTACCGAAAACGGCAGTGTGAGCCTAGCCTTGGCGCCCGCGGCTGCCGGCCAAGTCGCCTTTTCTGTTCGCGACACAGGCATCGGCATCGCCGAGACCCAGCAGCAGAGTATCTTCGAGGCCTTCCACCAGGCCGACGGCACGATCAGCCGCAAATATGGCGGGACCGGTCTCGGCCTGTCCATCTCTCGTGAACTGGTTCGCCTGCTTGGTGGTACCATTCACCTCGCCAGCCTTGAGGGACAGGGCAGTACATTTACGATCGTCATCCCGCAATCATACGATGCGGCCAAGGTCGCTCCACGAGACGCGGCCAACGTTGTCGCGCAGGTTATTCCTGCCGAAACGTCGCCAGACGAGCGCCCGTTCCCGCAACTGTCCCAGCACCGCATCGTCGAGGACGATCGCGCAGCTCCCGCAGACGACCGGCACCTGCTTTTGGTGATCGAGGACGACGAAAGCTTCGCGACTATCTTGCGTGATCTTGCTCGTGAGATGGGTTTCCGCGCCCTCGTCGGAGGCTCTGCGCAGGAGGCCCTTTCGTTGGCAAAGCAGTTCATGCCAAGCGCAATTGTGCTTGATGTCGGCCTGCCGGATCAGTCGGGCCTTTCAGTACTCGACCGGCTGAAACGAGACATCAGAACCAGGCATATCCCGATCCATATTGTCTCGGCCAACGACTATGCTGAGACCGCGTTTTCTCTCGGTGCAGTCGGGTACATGCTTAAGCCTGTTAAACGGGAGCAACTTGTCGACGTGCTTCAGAAGCTGGAATCGAAGCTATCACAACGAATGCACCGCGTCCTGATCGTCGAAGACAACGAGATCCAACGGGAGGCGGTTTCCAAGCTTTTGACCTCCCACGATGTCGAGACAGTGAGCGCCGGCACAGCTGCTGAGTGCCTCAAACTTTTGCGGGAGCAAACGTTCGACTGCATCGTACTCGATCTCACACTACCGGACGCATCAGGTTACTCGCTTCTCGAGACAATCAGCAAGGATGGCGACCACTCATTCCCGCCAGTCATCGTTTACACAGGAAAGGTGTTGTCGGCCGACGACGAGCAGAAGCTCCGGCGTTATTCGAAATCGATCATTATCAAAGGCGCTAAATCTCCCGAGCGGCTCCTCGACGAGGTGACCCTCTTCCTGCACCAGGTCGTGTCGGATCTGCCTGACGAGCAGCAGAAAATGATCAGAAAGGCCCGAAATCGCGACGCGCTTCTGGAGGGACGACGAATTCTTGTCGTCGAGGATGACGTGAGAAATGTCTACGCGCTGACCAACATTCTTGAACCGAGAGGCGCTATAATCCAGATTGCGAGGAACGGCCAGGAAGCGATCGATGCGCTGTCAAAATCTGCCAGCAATCCGGAGAATGAAATAGATCTCGTCCTCATGGATGTTATGATGCCCGTCATGGACGGCCTGACCGCGACCCGCGAGATTCGGAAGAACCCTGCCTGGAAAAAGCTTCCGATCATAACACTGACTGCAAAGGCTATGCCGGACGATCAGCAGCGCTGTATCGAGGCCGGCGCCAATGATTATATGGCCAAGCCACTCGACGTGGAGAAGCTCCTATCCCTCGTACGCGTATGGATGCCACGGTGAGCGAAGGCATGGCTAGTCTCAAAATCGAGGACATCGAGATTCGGCTGCTGTTGGAAGCGCTGTTCATGCGCTATCACTACGACTTTCGCAATTACTCGATGAGCTCAATCAAGCGACGCTTGAAGCAGGCGCGTGAACAGCTTGGATTTTCAACATATTCTGCGCTTCAGGAGCATGTCCTTCATGATCCTTCGATTCTCCCGCGTCTCCTGGGATACTTGACCGTCCAGGTCAGCGAGATGTTCAGGGACCCGAGCTATTTCATGGCCATTCGGGAAAGCGTCATCCCACACCTTCGAACCTATCCCTCCTTGAAGGTCTGGATCGCCGGGTGCAGTAGCGGCGAGGAACTTTATTCGATGGCCATCCTCTTCCGCGAGGAGGGCCTCGAAGACCGCACGATCTTTTACGCTACCGATATCAACCAGGATGCCCTGAACATAGCCGAGGCGGGGATTTACGATCTGAACCGCATCCAGCTTTTTACGGAAAATCACCGGAAATCGGGCGGAAAACAATCGCTGTCCGACTACTACACTGCCGCATATTCTCACGCGACTTTCGACAGAACTCTTCGCCGGAATGTCGTCTTCTCCGACCACAGCCTGGTCACTGATGCCGTGTTCGGAGAGATGAACCTCGTCTCGTGCCGCAACGTGATGATCTACTTCGACCGTCAATTGCAAGACCGCGCAATTGGCTTGTTCAAAGACTCGCTGCCCAGAAACGGTTTTTTAGGCCTTGGATCAAAGGAAAGCATCCGTTTCTCCTCGCATTCAAGATCTTTCAAGGAGTTTGTTCGCGAGGAGAAGATCTACCAGAGGACGGACCAATGAGCGGCCGGCGCCACGAAGCCATCGTAATCGGTGCGTCAGCTGGTGCCCTGGAGGCACTATCGCTGATTTTGCCCGCCCTTCCGGCCGACTTTCCCCTGCCGATATTCGTTGTAGTGCACGTGCCACCCGACAAGAGGAGCATTCTTTCGGAGCTTTTTCGCGCTAAGTGCGCGATAGACGTTCAGGAAGCCGAAGACAAGGAACCTATCAAGGCTGGGACGGCATTCTTTGCCCCTCCCGGTTATCACCTGCTCGTCGAAGATACGAACTCCCTGTCGCTGTCGACCGAGGAACCGATCATGTTTTCGCGCCCGTCGATCGATATCTTGTTTGAAACGGCCGCCGACGTTTACGGCTCCAAGCTGATAGCGATTGTGTTGACCGGAGCAAACTACGATGGAGCGGCGGGATTGCGCGCCGTTGTCGAGGCCGGTGGTACCGGGCTCGTCCAAAACCCACGTGAGGCCTTTGCCTCAGCCATGCCCGAAGCGGCAATCGCAGCCTGCCCGGACGTCAAAGTCATGTCGCTGGCTGAAATCGCAGAATACTTGAAGAAGGTGTAGTGCCCATGGACCCCGTGTCCTTTCTACTGGTTGACGACCTCGAAGAGAACCTCATATCGCTTGAAGCGCTCCTGCGCCGCGATGGACTGAGGCTTTTGAAAGCCCGGTCGGGGGATGAGGCCCTCGAACTCCTTCTGAAGCATGACGTCGCTCTTGCCCTCATTGACGTGCAGATGCCTGGCATGAACGGCTTTGAGCTTGCGGAACTGATGCGAGGCAACGAACGCTCGCGTCGTGTTCCGATCATTTTCGTGACAGCTGGAAGTCCGGATCGCAGCTGGCGCTTTCAGGGATATGAAGCAGGTGCTGTCGATTTTATCCACAAGCCGATCGAAGCAGACATCCTACGTAGCAAGGCGGATGTGTTCTTTGATCTCTACAGGCAACGCCAGCAACTCGCAATGCAACGGGATGAACTGGAGGCGCAGGCAAAGGCGCTGAAAGAATCCGATCAAAGGAAGGATATTTTTCTTGCAACGCTTGCGCACGAACTGCGCAACCCCCTCACCCCGCTCCGCCACGGCCTCGACATTCTGAAGCGAAATCCCGACACGGCCGAGGCAGAAAAGATCCGTGCGACGATGGATCGCCAGCTTTCGCATCTCGTGCGGTTGATCGACGATCTGCTCGATGTTTCCCGAGTAAGCCAGGGTAAGATCGAGCTCAGAAAGGAACGCCTCAAGGTGCAGGACGTTGTCACCGCCGCGATCGAAGGCAGCCGGCCGGCAATCGATGCGGCGAAGCATACGCTCAGTATCGATCTTCCAAGCGAACTTCTCTTGGTCGAGGGCGATCCAGCGCGGCTTTCACAAGTCGTTGGCAACCTCTTGAACAATGCCACGAAGTATACGCCCGACGGAGGGCGTATCGAAGTATCAGCCCACGCTGAGGGAGGGGATGTTGTCATTGCGGTATCAGATAATGGGATCGGCATTCCCGAAGGCATGCGATCAAAGGTGTTCCAACTCTTCACGCAGGTGGATGATCACCTCAACCGGTCCCAAGGTGGCCTGGGCATTGGCCTGGCCCTCGTCAGCCAACTCGTAGCCCTGCATGGCGGGCGCATCGAGACCTCAACACCTTCAACGGGCGCCGGCACTTCATTTGTCATCCGGCTTCCGATGCTCGTCGCTACGGAAGCTGCGAACAATATCTCAAGGGCATCGAACGAACCTCAGCCGGGAACAGCCCTCAAGGTTCTGGTTGTCGACGATAACGTCGACGTCGCCCAAGTTGTCGGTTGGATGCTCGAAGAGGTCGGACACGAGTATCACCTCGTTCACGACGGAAGAGAAGCGTTGGCGGAAGCCCGGTTGTTCCGTCCAGATGTCGTGCTTCTCGACATCGGCCTGCCGTTCGTGGATGGATACGAGGTGTGCCGAGCGTTTCGCGCGGACGAGGAATTTCAGGACGTACCAATCATTGCGCAGACGGGGTGGGGACAGAGCAAGGATAAGGAGCTCGCCGCTGCCGCGGGGTTTAACGAGCATCTCACCAAGCCCGTCGACCTTGACGACCTCAGCAGGGTTATTTCCGACGTCGTTCAGCAAAGGGCCAATGAAAGCTAAACAACACCGTCGTGACGGAGTACCGCGGGCAAATAATCTGATCGAGCGGCTGCAATCCTGCTTTGCTTCGCACCTAGCTCTTCATCTTGCGCCGTACCGTACCCCTGGCAACCACTCCCGCGACGTTGCATCAGTTGCAACGTAGATAACTCTATGAGTCCTACAAAGGCCGTCCGGAATGATCCAACCGCGCGAGCTTCTCGTAATCTACGCAGATAATGAGAGCGAGCGAACGAGCCATGTTCCGGACCGCAATAGCGATCGCAGTTGTGTGCACGGTTACAGCTTCAGAGGCTGCCGCGGAGCGATACAGAGCAAACGAGATCAAAGAGGAGGTCGTCGGCAGGCGCATCTTCCTTGCAGCTCCGCTCGGCGGGGAATTCCCACTTAATTATCGAACGACTGGCAGCGTCGACGGGGACGGCGAAGCCCTAGGTCTCGGGCGTTTTGTCAAACCAAAAGACACCGGCACTTGGTGGATACAGTCTGACCGCCTCTGCCAGCGGTTTCGCACTTGGTACGACGGTCGCTCGATGTGTTTCGAACTCTATCGGGTCGACCAAAAGAGATTGAAGTGGATCCGGGACGACGGAAAGACGGGTATCGCGCGAATAGGTCCCGAGCTTTGATGTGGAAGCCAAAGGAGGCCGCGAATTGGAGCTTATGCCGCGCAATCGATTTGACGGAGGAAATGCATGCGCATCTTCAGCGTTTTTCTTACGGTCCTCGCCATGACCCTTGCACTACTTGCACCAGCGGTCGCCAGGTCCTTTTCGCTTGAAAATTTCTTTACAGGCAGGTCGAGTGCCGAGGGAAGCTTTCGAAGCATCACCGGGGTTAAAAGGACATTCGAAGTCCAGTTGGTCGGAAAATGGGACGGCCGCACCCTGACGCTCAGGGAAGATTTCAGGTTCGATGACGGCAGTCGAGATCGCAAGACGTGGCGGTTCATAAAGGATGGACCCGGCAGATACAGGGGTACGCGCGAGGACGTGATTGGAGAGACGCAGGTGCGGATTAAAGATAATGTCGCGCGCTTCAGCTATCTGGTCTTCCTCGACTCAAAAAACCGCAAGAACAAAGTTCGCTTTCACGACACCATGACATTGAACAACGACGGTCGTGTCCTCAATACCGCCTATGTGACGAAATTCGGATGGCCGGTTGCCTGGACGCGTGTCGAATTCAGGAGACAGTGACTGATGGGGAAAGTGTCTGGCAGACGAACATCCAGGTCACACTCTTCGACGCTCATCCTCTATGCGCTTCCAGCTTTCCCGTTGGCGGCCCTTGCGCTGCCGCTTTTCGTCATCGTTCCGACGTTTTACTCCGAAGTGATGGGACTACCGGTCGCGGCCGTCGGCGGCGCATTTTTTGCCATTCGCCTTCTTGATGCAGCGAGCGATCCGATATTCGGCTGGCTTGCCGACCGGTGGAATGGTTCGGGCGGTCGTCGGCGTGGCTTTTTTATTGCGTCAATCCCCCTAACCGCGGGCGCCGCGTTCATGATGTTCTGGCCGCCTCAAACGATCGGGCTTGGTTATCTGCTTGTATGGGGTGGGCTTTTGTCACTTGGCTTTACCTGGTCCTCTCTGCCCTACACCGCCTGGGGAGCAGAACTCTCAAACGACTATGCCGAGCGGACACGCATTGCAGCTTTCCGTGAAGGCGCGACGCTTATCGGAACTTTATTGGCCATCAGCCTCCCCTTCGCTGTAGGGACGGCTGGGGCAAATAGCGCCGATGGGCTAAAGGCGGTAGCCGTTCTTGTCGCGGTCTTGCTTCCGTTCACAGGGCTCATGGCCTTCGTTTTCGTCCCCGAACCCGTCAATCGGTCGACGCGGGAGTTTGGCCTGATGCAAAGCCTGGTTTTCATGTCGAAGAACAGGCCGTTCCTGCGTCTAATCGCCGCTTTTCTTTTAAATGGATTTGCGAACGCAATCCCAGCTACTTTGTTTCTTTACTTTGTGTCGGAGCGTCTGGGAGCTCCGGATTGGCGCGGCCCGTTTCTCCTACTCTATTTCGCATGCGCAGTTCTTGGCGTACCGCTCGCAGTAACGGCCGCCAGGCGCTGGAGCAAGCACAAGGCCTGGAGCGGCGCTATGCTGGTGACGTGCTCAATCTTTGCGGTATCAGGATTTCTCGGCGACGGAGACCTGGTCGCCTTTGGTGCGATATGCGTGTGCACCGGTTTTCTGCTCGGCTTCGACCTTGTCCTGCCCCCATCCATGCAGGCAGACGTAATCGACAACGACACAGCAGTCTCAGGCTCTCAGCGTTCCGGCATGTATTTCGCGGCGTGGGCACTTGCCACGAAGCTCTCTCTGGCGACAGCCGTCGGGGTGACGTTTCCCATGCTCAGCCTGCTCGGCTTCGACCCGGCTCAAGATCGTTCGTCGCCCGACGCTCTCAAGGGTCTTTCGATGCTTTACGCTTGGGCGCCGATCGTCCCGAAGCTCGCAGCAATCGGGCTCATGTGGGGCTTTCCGATCGATCGTGTGGCCCAACGAGAGCTTATTGGCCGGACTTGACGGTATTGCGCTCGTGTGCGGCTGCCAGGTTGGTTACCCGTCTTCACCATCGCCCACTGAGGTAGGTTTCCATGACTATCGGTCGCGTTTCGATCAACAATCACGCCGTCCACGAGACGGATTGCCGAAAGGTAGCGTGGATCACCGGCGCAAGCTCCGGCATCGGGAAATCGCTTGCAATCCGTTTGGCACTTGACGGCTGGACCGTCGCCGTAAGCGCGCGCAACTCGCTGGAGCTCGATACTCTCGCACAATCGCTGGAGTACAACATCCATTCTTTTCCCCTCGATGTGACCAACCGCGAAGCGACAGAAATCACCGTACGCGACATAGAAATGCGCCTGGGTCCGATTTCCCTTGCGGTCTTCGGCGCAGGAACTTACCGACGCGATAGCCTGTCGACCTTCGACGCCGCGGCGATCGGAGAGATGGTCGGGCTCAACATCATGGGAACCGTGAACTGTTTGCAGGCGATCATGCCAGCAATGACCGCGCGCCGGTCGGGTCGGATTGCAGTCATGGCATCTGTGGCAGGCTACACCGGTCTTCCCGGTGCCGCGGGCTACGGCGCGACGAAAGCCGCCTTGATCAACATGTGCGAAGCCCTTTATCCCGAACTTGAACGGCAAGGCGTTCAGATGACAATCATCAATCCAGGATTTGTCGACACGCCTTTGACGCGTCAGAATGACTTTCCAATGCCGTTCCTGATCTCTTCGGAAAGTGCGGCGGAATACATCATGCGCGGGCTTCAGCGGGGGAAGTTCGAGATCGCTTTCCCGTGGAGGATGAAAATGGCCTTGAAGCTATTGAAGGCGCTTCCTCCAAGCCTGCGGTTCGCCTTGACGCGCCGCATGTTGCGTGAGGACCACACCTGACCTCCGTCAGGCTGGTTCGAGCCGGAACTGGTAGACATCGATGGTACCGTTGCGAAAGCCGGCGGCGCAGTAGTGAAGGTAGTAGCGCCACAAGCGCTTGAACCGTTCGTCGAATGCAGCGGATTCGATCTTATGCCAACTTTTGAGGAAAGCACCTTCCCACAAGAGCAGGGTTTTCTCGTAGTCACGGCCGAAGGAAAATGCATCCCGCACCAGTAAACCGGAAGTCACAGCCTCCTGCCTGAAGACTGCCGCAGAAGGCAGCATGCCACCGGGAAACACATAGGTTTGAATGAAATCGGCGTTTTGCCGATACCGCTCATACCGCCTCTCATCGATCGTGATGACCTGTATCAGCGCTTGTCCGCCAGGAGCGAGGTTCGTCCGCAACTTCTCAAAGTAAACCGGCCAATTCTCCTCTCCGACGGCTTCGAACATCTCTATTGAGACGACCTTGGTGAAACGTCCTTCACAATCCCTGTAGTCCTGCAGCCGCACCTCGGCCAACGGAGACAATCCGTTGTTTGCCAGCCGAGCTCTCGCAAAGTTGGCCTGCTCCTTCGACAATGTCAGCCCGGTAATGCGACACCCCGTGCGTGAGGCAGCGTACTCCATAAACCCGCCCCAGCCGCAACCGATCTCAAGAACATGATCTTGCGGACCGATCCGAAGCTCACTTAGGATCCTGTCATACTTAGCCCGTTGGGCCTCGGCGAGTGATTGCCCTTGCCGCTCAAAGATGGCGGCAGAGTACGTCATCGTCTCATCGAGCCATGCGCGGTAGAAACCGTTGCCGAGGTCGTAATGGAACGCGATATTTCGGCGGCTCCCGGCACGGGAGTTTCGTCTGCACAAATGCCGCAGGTAATAAAGGCGGCCTAACCAAGGACGAGAGGCGAGCGCAGGCTTGAGGGTCTCTTCGTTGGCAAGCGCCAAATCCATAAGCGTTCCCAGGTCTGGCGTCTCCCAATCGCCATCAAGATAGGATCGGGCAAACCCGAGGCTGCCGCTTGTGAGCATACGCCAGACCGGTCTTGCATTCGCAAAGACGATCGCTGCAGTGGGACCGGGGACGTTGCCCTTGACCAAATGCACTGCCCCGCATGGGAACTCTGCGCGCAACTGCCCGCGATTGATACGGGCAAGCCAACCGCAAACTATTTTCTGCCACAGCGGGGGGCCCAATATTGGCAACGCCGCACCCCGGTCAAGCTCGCTCATGCATCAGGTCCTTCTCTTCTGGACGGGAAACAATTGTCGTGGCGACCCGCAGGTCCGCCGGCCGATGGCGATGCACGGGCATGCCCTTTAGCCATAATTTGAGCGCCTCCCAATGGATCGCACCCATTACTTTCACAGTCATGAGGGGGTGTTTCAGGAAGGTCAGAAGCAGCCTCGTGTCCGAGATCTCCTCCCTTTTTCCTGAAAATGCCGCCTTGAGAAGTCGTCCCTCACGATCGTATTCAGTTATGTCTACGAGGACACTTTCCCCCGGCGGCGTGAGGTTGAACTCGTAGCGGCAATCCATGGGTACAAACGGAGAAACGTAAAGTTTCTTTGCGCACGACTGCTGGATGGCTCCGACGTGGCCGTCGCTCACCGGTATGACATAGGTATGACGTTCGCGAAATGTGTTGCAGACCTCATAGAGAACGGCCCGGACTTGGCCGCCGGCTGCTTCGCAGTAGTAAACGGACAAGGGGTTGAAGACGTAGCCGAGTATGCGGGGGTAACATAGCACACGGATACGCAGCTGCTTCGCGTCCACCCCGGCCTCGCAAAGCTGCCGCACGACCCAACTGCGAAGCGCGCCTACTTCGCCATTGCCATGGTCGCTGTCGCGAAAGCTGAAAAGAGCCCAGCGATTATGGCCGAAAAGGCGCATCTTACCGTCTAAGGACTCCAACTCATCTAGATCGAGGAGCAGCGAAAAGACCCTGTAGGAAAGCCTATGCCGGCGAGGCCGAAACCGAACGTGCCACACTTGCCCGTTGTAAAGAGCCGACCTGGACATCATTGAGCCGCCGAGTAGCCGATCTCTGAGGGGATCCGGCCAGACTCGTCCTGAAGCAACCATGGACGCCGCTCGCCAGAGATGGCCTCGGCAACCGCCAGCCCGGACTGCAGTCCGTCCTCGTGAAATCCGCTGCCGAAGTACGCCCCGCAAAACCAGACACCGCCGCGTCCCTGGAGACGCCAAAGCTCCTTTTGAGAGACTAACGCTTGCTGATCAAAAACAGGATGCTCGTAATCGAATGTCGCGATTATCCGCTCACTGCCTATCTTTTGATGCGGGTTAAGCGTCACAAAAAGCGGCGTCGCCGGATCGATGCCTTGCAACCGGTTCATCCAATACGTGACACACAGTTGGCGCTCACCGCACTCATCCGACGCGCCCATGTAGTTCCAGCTCGACCAAACCTTTCGCCGCGTTGGCATCAATGACATATCAGTGTGCAGAACCGCCTTATTGCTCGTGTAACCGATTGTCGATAACAGCTCCCGCTCAGGTGCGTCCGGCGCTGAGAGAATCGCCAACGCTTGGTCCGCGTGTGTCGCGATAACAACGTCCGTGAATGTGTCACGGTTGCCCTCTCGATCGGTTATGACGACGGCCCCCACCTCACGGCGGATCTCCTGCACTGCCCTTCGTGTGCGCAGCTCGCCGGAGTAGTCTGACATTAGCCTGCTGACATATTCCCTGCTTCCTCCAGTTACGGTTCGCCAGCGAGGTCTATTGGTCAATGCAAGCAAACCATGACTGTCGCAGAATCGGATGAAGGCATGCAGGGGATAATCTCGCATGCGTGTGGTTGTTGTCGACCAGATTGCCGCGCCCATCGGAAGGAGATGGTCGGTAATGAAATCATTGCTGTAGCCATTATCGTCAAGATACTGACCCAATGTCTTGCTCGCGAGATTTCGCCGATTGAGGGCTTTTGGAGCTTGCCGATAAAAGCGGAGAATGTCCGCCAATATTCTCCAGAGGCGCGGACGGAACGCGTTCAAGGGCTGAGCAAACATTCCTGCCAATCCGGAGCCCGAGTATTCGAATGCCCCGCCGTCCAAGGAAGCGGAGAACGACATATTGGAAGCTTGTGTCGGGACGTTGAGATAGTCGAACAGTGCTACAAGGTTGGGATAGTTGCGATCGTTGTAAACAATGAACCCTGTGTCGACGGGAACCGGCCCTAAAGGCGTCGGCGCGACAACGGTATTGGCATGACCTCCGGGCTTGTCGCCGGCCTCGTATAGCACCACCTCTAAGGTTTTACCGAGTAACCAAGCCGCGGACATTCCCGAGATACCGGCGCCAATCACAGCGACACGCCGTTGTCCGAATTCACCCCTCATACCCCGATCAAACCGCATGTCGTCCCCTCATTTTGACCAGCAATTATGAACGCACTACGAAAAAATCTGCTGATCGGATTGAACCCGTTGCAATATTTTGATCGACCATGATCCAAGAAGCGGGAGGCATCGTAACTGGTGCCATGGAAACAATTCTTGCGATTTCGCCCACCGCTGTTCCAGATATCCCATTTGTTCGACCTGGGCGTGAGCCGCGGGTCGAGCTTGGGACGTACAAGAAGAGTGGACGCATGTTAGAGCCGGCCGGGGAACTGACGAAAGATGAAGCCTGCTCTCTGCTCGAGGCGGTTGGCAGCAGGCGTGATATCGAGTCTTTCGAAGTTTTATTCCGCTGTTACGGTCCGCGCGTAAAGGCCTATATGGCGCGCCTCACGCGTGATCCACACGTCGCCGAGGAACTGATGCAGGAAGTGATGATCACAGTTTGGAACAAGGCGGGCCAGTTCGAAGCGACACGCGGCAACGCAGGTACGTGGATCTTCACGATCGCGCGCAACCTTCGTATTGATGCCTACCGCAAAAACAGGAGGCCAGACTTTGACGTCAATGACCCTGCATTTGTGCCGGACGATACTAAAAGCGCGGAGAGCGAGCTTGCGGAACGCCAGAATGCGAGCCGGTTGAGGGACGCTATGAAGGACTTGCCTCAGGAACAGATCCAATTGCTGACGCTTTCATTTTTCGACGATTGTTCTCACAATACGATTGCCACCACGCTGAACCTGCCGCTTGGAACGGTGAAGTCGAGAATTCGGCTTGCCTTTGCCAGGCTTCGAGCTGCGTTGGAGGACGGAAAATGAATATCCGTCATCATGTGAGCGACGAATTGCTGGTGGGATATGCATCCGGCACGCTTGAAGAGGGTTGGCAGCTGGCGGTTGCAACGCATCTTGCCTTGTGCCCGGACTGCCGGACGAGACTGACGCTGATGGAAAACACGGCCGGAGAGCTGCTTGAGAGCCTATCGCCAGTGCCAATCGAGGTCTCGTCCTTCGATCGGTTGATGGAGCGCATACGAAGCGGGGAGAAGAAACCTAGCGTATCGCCGAGGCAGCCAACTGAAGTAGTTAAAGTCGTTCCGCCACCAGTCATCCCGGAACCGTTGCGGTCCTATCTTGGAGGAGATCTGACGGAGCTGAAATGGAAGTCCCTGGGACGTGGGGCGTATCACATTCCGATCAAACTGGCCGATCGGTCGACAACGGCGCGCCTGCTTCGCATACCTGCCGGAAAACCGGTACCGGAACACAGTCACGGAGGGCGCGAGTTAACACTGGTGCTAAGCGGAAGCTTCAATGACGGAGAACTCTTGTTTGCCCGCGGAGATATTGAGGAGGCAGACACGAGTGTTCAACACCAGCCGCTGGCAACGCCTGAACAAGATTGTATCTGTCTGGCGGTAACCGACGCGCCGCTTCGGTTCCGGAGCTGGCTTATGCGTTTGCTGCAACCCGTGCTTCAGATTTGACCGGAGGGGACCGATGACCTACGCGATATCCTACGCGGCGACAGCGATCGTCTTTCTCGGCTTGGACTTCTTGTGGCTGACTGGGTCGTCGACGTTCTATCGCAGCCGAATTGGAGAGCTTCTGCTCGATCGCCCAAATTTCATTGCCGCCGCTGCATTTTACCTCATCTATGTCACCGGCGTCTGCTTTTTTGCCGTCATGCCTGCGATCAGCTCCGGACGTTGGACGATAGCATTGGTATCGGGCGCTCTCCTCGGCCTTATCGCTTTCGGCACCTACGACATGACAAATATGGCAACGATCAAGGGGTGGTCGTTGGAGGTAAGCTTGGTGGACATGGTGTGGGGTGTCTTCATCACCACGGCGTCAGCTCTCGCCGGGTATTTTTCTGTGGTGTCGCTACAGAAGTTTTCTTGACCTTCGAATTTGCGTCAGCCACGACATCTATCGGGCCATCAAAGCGCCGAAGAATGGTGATCCGTTGTGCCGCTTGGAACAGAGTGTGGTGCTCTGCTCTAGCAGAAGTTTGCATCTGTCACTGCCGTTCCGGTTAGAACCTGCAACGCCGGACGCGGAATTCCGCAACTAGTCTGAGCGCGGTCACTGGGGAACGCCGCGCCCTATGAATGCGCCGTTGGCTACCGTCCAACCCGCGACCGGCGATCAATGCCTCGTAGGCGAAACGCCTATGCCAGCGAGGACCTCAAGGAGCTTCTCGAACTCTGTGAGAACATCGAGGAGCTCGGGCGTTTCCATCGATGCGATCTCGTTTACGCTCGCTGCTACTGACGATACAAGTGTGTCCATGCCGGTACGCTCTTCCGGAGGTACGCCTCGCATAACGGACCTACGACTTTCTTCGAGCTCTTTCAGTATCCGCTCGATTAAACGGCGTCGGCTTTGGAAGTCGAGAAGTGGTAGAGCGAGGCATGCATCCTGGATGTCAGTGGCTAGCGACATTCGTCTCTCCCCAGTAGCTGTATGATCGCTATCACAGTCACGACGGTTGCCAATGGACTTTGGTCTTAGGAGGAGCGGTCGGTATTCTTCCGTACCAAACCAGCGACGCTCGATCGACATCCAAACAGGACGATGATATAGGTCGATAACATCTTCGTTGAGCATGCGGCTGCATCCGGCGGACGCCTCGGTACCGACCGTCCAGGGTTCGAATGTCCCATGCCTCACTTGCTTTAAGACAGCGGCACGGGACGGCCGACCCTAAGCGGAGCTGGCGGGTGCGCAAAAACGGGGAAGTTTCCGGGCGCATGTCGTCATCTGCGCTATCCGCGATCCAGGCGGCCAGCTTTTGGGTTTTGCCAAGATTACCCACGACCTGACGGAGAGGATGCGGGCCGAGGAAAAGCGGCTTCAGGCGGCCGAAGGTCTTCGCCGGAGCGAGGAGCAGTTTCGAAATCTTGTTCAGGGCGTGGAGGCGGTCGAGAACCGCGAACGATTCCTGACGCCATCACTGTTGGTGCCAAGCAAACCGACCTGAGCCAACTGATCTAAGACTGTTTCAGGACACGACAAAGTCTCTCAATCGAACTTGCCAACGCGCTGGAACCTGATCGCGTGCACGAATAGCCTCACGGCCTCGCGGAACCTACCTCGCTCATTGAGGTTCCTCGGATTATTTCATCTGAGGATGGCAGGCTGTGTCGACAGGTGGTTGGTTAGTTGTTCATGTCAGAAGACAGGACGTCGTACACACGGTCACGTCGGCCGCAGAAGCGGTCGATCTGCTGTTTTCTGACTGGCCTGTGCATGGTGGCAGTCGCTTTATCGAGGCAATCGAGGCGTGCGAGGGGGTCGGGAAGGGCAACGTAACGAACGAGGTGGCCGAATTTGCCTTCCTTGCAGCCGCAATGGAAGCGGGGGTGGATTTCGAATTTCCATGATCGGTTTGGACTTTGGTCCCATTATCGCGGCGGGCCAAAGGGCATAAAATGGGGCGGTCTCGGTTGTACTGGAGTAAGGGACAACGTGAAGCTTTCGCCGCCAGAAGAGTCCGACGAAAGCATCCGCTATTACCTAGTAGCGTCGGTCATGCGAACGCGCTGCATAGGTTTCGGAAGACAGTGCATTGACAGAGGAAAACACCGCTCCCCGCTATTATCCGGCAAAAAGCGGCGCGTTTAGTGGGTTATGGTCCGTAATCGATACCTTTACGGGCTGGCCTGTAGTCGTTCGTGACGTCCCGCTTGATGCTCTATCGCGCGAAGAGGCAATCGATCTCGCCGATCTTATGAATGATCGTGACCTTCAGGCTCGGGAGATCCTCAAGCGCTTCGAGTGACCTCGGCGGCTACGTTCAATCAGCCCTGGCCAAAACCGTCATTCAGCTTAGTGGGCAGGTCATTCATTGATAGAAACCCAAGCACTAATGGTAGCTAGCGGAATATCGCCTTCCGCATGGTTGTAGAAAACCAGATAATGATGGACGTCCTCTTCCAGCGCCAGACGGAGCTCCGCGTACTTCGCCGCGGCCTCCTCATCTCCAGCCTTCGACATCAAGTCATGGAGCATATTCACTTCACTGTAGATCTCGCACAATTCTTGAACCTGCCCCTGCTGGCCCTCCCAGGAGCGAAGTCTCGGGCACCGAAGTTTGAGCAATGCCCATCCGTGCCGGAAGAGATCGATGGGATCCGTTCCCTTGGCACTACGTTCACTCATTTGGGATCAAGACTCACTCCGATGGCCTCCAACCGACGCCAAACAACGCGGCAATGAAAAGATCGGCTGTCTGATAACTTCAAATCGAACTCCTCAGGCACAGCAACTGCTCCGTTGACGCTCAGGCGCGCACCGCCATCAGACAAATCCTTGACGACGCAATCCAGAACGGAGGCGCCGCCATTGAGCACGATCTTCGCGCCAATAAACGTCCGTTTTCGATGATCTCTTCTGCCTTCCATAAGCGGGAACACTGCGATCGAAAGGTAAATGCTGTGTATACAGGAAGACTTTGCGTACGCTACCGGACAAATGCCGGCGGGGATAAACAACCCCTACTTGCCGGGCGCGTCCAGGCCTATTGTTCTTTCGTTACCAAAGTCCAATGGTGACTGGGGCCCTGTTTTACAGAGCCCGAGGGGCAGGTTTTGATCAACCTGGTTTGCACGTCCCTAGGCTTCAGGACCTGCCCCATTTATTGACACGGTTCCGCAGCCAAGGACTGGCAGCCCATCCGGGCTGTTTACGCCGTTGCCTGCGGGCCTCCCATCAAGCTATCGGGGGTTAGGTGAACGAGGCAACCGTCCGGGACTGTCACGCGTCATGAAAAACTGGGCCGGGGGAAGTGCGGACGAATTCTTGGACCGCAAGTTCATCGACTACGACCAGGCGGCACTGCCGCTGCTCGACAGGGCCGGAGGCCGCCCTTGACGAAGGGAGCGTTCAACTATCGGATAACGAGGGGCGATCGCCATTTTGTCGGGTAAAGCTTTGTGTCTGGGGTCGTGAGCTCTCGGTAACCTTGGAAAGGTTTCACCACCCATTGTTTGATGGAGAGTTTTTAGGACGCAGGCCGCGGATAACTCCGCGGCCTTATGCTTTTTGTCGCTTCGGTCCCCCACTCACCCAGACGCCCGCAACGTAAGAATTGGATCGGATCGACGGAAATGCGCTGTCCATGATGGCGCGCTGGCACTCCATCGCGAAGACTGCCAAAAATTTTTTCGACCATCTTGAAACCCGGAAACTCCCAAAATAAATTTTTTGCCGAGGCGCTCGAGGAGGCCTCTCGCCCAAGTATGGACTGTCCATCCGGTTCGGCTTGGGGATTCAAATCATCATCGTTTGTCCATGGAGGAAACTAATGTCGTTCCGCCCTTTGCATGACCGTATCCTGGTCCGCCGGGTCGAGTCCGAGGAGAAGACCAAAGGGGGCATCATCATCCCCGACACCGCAAAGGAAAAGCCGCAGGAAGGAGAAGTCGTCGCCGTAGGCTCGGGCGCACGTAACGAGGCTGGCCAGATCCATGCTCTCGACGTGAAAGCTGGCGACCGGATCCTGTTCGGCAAATGGTCCGGCACCGAGATCAAGATCAACGGCGAAGACCTTCTGATTATGAAGGAAAGCGACGTGCTTGGCATCATTGAGGGTCGGAGCGAGCAAAAGCAGGCGGCCTAATCGCTGCTCAGTCACCGTAATAGCTGCCTGTCGAAGGAGTTAAAAAATGGCTGCAAAGGAAGTAAAATTCAGCACGGACGCGCGCGAGCGGATGCTGCGCGGCGTCGACATTCTGGCGGACGCAGTGAAGGTCACCCTCGGCCCCAAGGGGCGAAACGTCGTGATCTCCAAGTCCTTTGGCGCACCCCGCATCACCAAGGATGGCGTATCTGTCGCCAAGGAAATCGAGTTGGAGGACAAGTTCGAGAACATGGGAGCGCAGATGCTGCGTGAGGTAGCATCAAAGTCCAGCGAGCTCGCAGGAGACGGAACGACTACGGCAACGGTCCTCGCACAGGCTATCGTTCGCGAAGGCGCCAAGGCTGTCGCCTCTGGCATGAACCCGATGGATCTGAAACGAGGCATCGACCTCGCCGTCGACGCCGTCGTCAAGGAATTGAAGACTAACGCCCGGAAGATTTCCAACAATTCCGAGATCGCTCAAGTCGGCACGATCTCGGCCAACGGCGACCGGGACGTCGGCCAATTCCTTGCGGAGGCGATGGAAAAGGTCGGAAACGAAGGCGTTATTACCGTCGAGGAAGCCAAGACCGCCGAGACCGAACTTGAAGTCGTCGAAGGCATGCAGTTCGACCGCGGCTATCTCAGCCCCTACTTCGTCACCAATCCGGAAAAGATGCGGGTGGAGTTCGAGGATCCCTACATCCTCATCCACGAGAAAAAACTCTCGAACCTGCAGTCCCTCCTTCCGGTTCTCGAAGCCGTCGTTCAGTCTGGCAAGCCGCTGCTCGTCATTGCCGAGGACGTCGAAGGCGAAGCTCTTGCCACGCTCGTCGTCAACAAGCTCCGGGGCGGTCTAAAGATCGCTGCCGTCAAGGCCCCTGGTTTCGGCGACCGCCGCAAGGCCATGCTCGAAGACATCGCGATCCTCACGGGCGGCACTGTCGTGTCGGAAGACGTCGGCATCAAGCTGGAGAATGTTACCCTGAACATGCTCGGCCGCGCGAAGAAGGTTGCCATCGAGAAGGAGACCACCACAATCATCGACGGCGTCGGCTCCAAGGCCGAGATCGACGGGCGCGTTGCGCAGATCAAGGCTCAGATCGAGGAGACGACCTCCGACTACGACCGCGAGAAGCTGCAGGAGCGACTGGCCAAGCTTGCCGGAGGCGTTGCCGTCATCCGCGTCGGCGGCTCGACCGAGGTTGAGGTCAAGGAAAAGAAGGATCGCGTCGACGACGCTCTGCATGCCACACGCGCAGCGGTAGAGGAAGGCATTCTTCCGGGCGGCGGCGTGGCTCTGCTACGGGCCGTGAAAGCGCTCGACGCGATCCAGAGTGCCAACAATGACCAACGTGTCGGCGTGGACATCATCCGTCGCGCCATCGAAGCTCCTGTGCGGCAGATTGCAGAAAATGCTGGCGCCGAAGGATCTATCATTGTCGGCAAACTTGGCGAGGAGACCGCCTTTTCCTATGGCTGGAACGCTCAGACAGGCGAGTACGGCGATCTGTATGGCCAAGGCGTCATCGACCCGGTCAAGGTAGTGCGCGCAGCGCTTCAGGGGGCAGCATCTGTCGCAGGCCTGCTGATCACGACCGAAGCCATGATTGCCGAAAAGCCGAAGCAGGAGGCCGCTCCGGCAATGCCTGCGGGTGCCGGAATGGACTTCTGAGCTGCCCTTCCCGGCCATGGTGGATAAATTGACGAGCAGGCATCTGACGAGGGAGGAACTCCGAGTTTGCGTCGATGTCGTCAAGGCGATCTCTCGCGAGCGCGGGTGCGAAAGGGATGGAGCAGCGGTGGGTAAGATCATGCACGCCGTCGCCCACCTCTTTAGCCGGGGAATGCGCACGCATGAGGAATTGGTGGCGGCCATGAGGGGTGAAGCCACCTGAGTGGGAAGCGCCCCGCGAATGACCTGCCGGGCGCTTCCTTCTATAGATTTCGAAGCCGCTCAAGATTTTGGGAGGTTGACTTGGAAAAGCACAGGAGCAATCAACCGAAAGCCAATGTCCTCACCGATGCCTTGATGGCGTCGTGCATGCTAAGTGACTGCCGCGCGCTGTTTGATGCCGCGACGAAGCCGGAACCCCATAGGATTTTAAACCTTTTCTCCGGCAAGTCCGACCCCTCGATCGCCGCGTCTACTCGCGGTCTGGAGAACGACCGCGCCGGTGCTGTACGCCTGCTCGCAAGGCGGTCATGATTCAAAGGAAGAACAAGCTCGTGTGGCAAGGTGTTGATACTCTCACTGAACGCACGACGCTTGCCTCCCGCTCGACTATGGAACAAACCGAGGGGACTGGGGTTCCTGAAAATAAATGTGGAGGTATGCCATGCGCTTCACTAGCTGTTCAGTGTTTCTCATTGCGGGGGCCTTCGCTACGTCAGTGTTTGCGCAGTCGTTGCCTGACGAAGCCGGCCCATCTCTCGGTCACCAGAGCTCTACGCCTCAGCACGAGAGCATCACGAACCCGAGCGGTTTTTTCGGGAAATCGCCGGGTGCAAGAACAATAGACCCCGGACACACCGGTTCTACCGGTGATGTCGATTGTAGGGAGCAGAAAGACATCAGAACCGAAAGAAGTGCTGAAGTCACCAAGAGTATGGATTGCATCCGCTAGCTTCGATATTTCGCGGGCGTAAAGTGATAGCAGAGTGGCAAGCAGAGCGCAGACTTGCATCCCTGTTTTGGACGAAATCTTTGCGATTGATGTGAGCTGGTCTGAAGACACCCAACTCCCCGTGACAAAAAAGCGTGTGCGCTGAAGCGGAAGCCGAGATGATGATTGGTTTGCTCAACGTCTGGGATTCCATAGACCTCGCCGGATTGTCATAAGAGTGTATGGCAGTCCTTTTTGCGCTGGAGCCAGACAAGTTCGCTCGCTTTTCGCAGCGAAGAGGCTTCGGCTGCTAAACTTCTTACCTGAACCTTCAGAGACTGCCCATTGCGTCCAGCGCTCGACGGTGTTCCATCAAAAACCGGAACAATCCCGCCTGGTGTCGGTTTCTTCATAATCAGGCAGGCGTGGAGGCTTTGATGTGGGCAATCCTTATCGGTGCCGCTCTTCTAACGGCCGGAATTGTACTGCTCTTTCGCCCGGCGCTCGACAGACGGGCGAGTGATCCCCATCGAACGTCACAAGGCGGCCCGACGTTGGAGCCACGCCGGCAAGGACTTGATTTCCTCGGGCTGACGCGAAACTGGCTGGCATTGGTCGTTATCGGCGCTGGCGCTTTGTTATTGGCTTTGGGGCGATACCTATAGTCCTGAGTTATCGGCGCCTCGGCACGGTACGAGCAATAATCCTTCGCCCCCTCTCCCTCCTCGTCCGGCATCACTACCAGTCGGTGGGACCTATCACAGAGATATAGGTTTGCTGGATGTCACACCTTTTCATCAGGTGTGACATGTATCTCCTCCACATTGGCTCCCTGCCGCGGTTTTTTGCTTGAGGCTCACTCTCCTTCCCGGAGGATTTTTTACCGTGCTCCTCGCGATTTTCGATCGCGTTGCCCCGCGCTTGGGTGGCCCTTCCCTGCCATTTCCGTCACCCGTGCCCTGGGTCCTATCGGGTTTGCTTTCAACAGGACGTCTCACCGTATTTTGACTGAGGGATGCAATCCGGGCCATTCGCTGCGGAACCAACCGCTGGAACTTTTCGAGCCATGAGGAATTTCACTGTGCCGCGCCCGGCGTGGGCGAAATCTCAAGGAGCTTTGAATGAAGACAATTATCCTCGCAGCATTGGCATCGATTTCCATCGGCAGCACGGCTTTGGCCCAAGAGGCAGCGGCGACCGGCGCAGATGCTATGCTGGCAGGACCCGGCATAACTATGGGCAATGCAGCTACGGTGCCATTGAAGTATGTCGAGATCAAAGATGCCGATCTGGTCACCTCCAAGTTGATTGGCGTTAATATCTACAACAAGTCCAACGAGGACGTCGGGGAGATCGCAGACATTGTGATCGGAGACGGGAAGTCAGTTATTGGTATCGTCGCGAGCGTCGGCGGCTTTTTGGGCTTGGGCGAAAGCTATGTCGTCATCGACCCGGCATCGCTCGCGCTCGCCGATGACAACGGCACCTGGAAGGCGTACGTTGACACGAACAAGGACGACCTTTCGAAGGCACCGAAGTTCGACTACTCCAGACTCAAGTGAGATTAATGGGGCGGTCAAACTGACCGCCCCAAAGCCCTCTGGCCTGGAAGCATGGGGTGCTCCAGTCGTCGATTTCCATTGGAGATGAAGATGGCACGCTACACGGTTACGCAAGAAAAACCCCTTCCGGAGTCCGTGCCGCCGTCGCGGCTCCTGCTCGACCGTCGCGTGAGAGGAATTCTCTGGACAATGTTTGCAGGCGCCATCGGCATGACACTGCTCGGCATGGTCTTTTCCGACGTGATCTGAATGCCTTTGGACAGTTGATCGCCAGAGGGGGTATCCGACAATCGGCCCTGTGATAGCATTTGTCCCATACAGCTGAGTGTTCCGGCTGTACGTTCTCACGCACCGATCTTTGCCGTTAGGAACAAATCGTCTTTTCTATGATTGTTAGAAATCGCTTTTCGCCGACAGGTGGGAGGGTTTTCATGAATGGCGAGAGGATCGGGTGAAGACACCATATTCCATTCGCGACGAGCCGCTGAGTTCCACTGACCTTTCGGTTTGCTACAGAGTCCTAAGCGGCATTCGCGCGGAGTATCAAATCGATCACGCTTCAGGTCAGTACGAACTGCTGGCTGCAATGGTTATCGAGTACTACCGTCGAGGGGTGCGAGACGAGCAGAGCCTGAGAGATATAGTCCGCCGATCGTGGGATGCAAAGAATGCCATAGGGGGGCAGCGGTAAGCATTAGTGATGTGCCAGGCATCCAAACATTCAACGCATTATCCTCTCTCCAAAAATGCCCACACGAGAGATGCTTCATCGATTGCCCCCGGCTGTGGGAACCTCTGGCTTTGTCGGCGGTTTCTTCCTGCAAAGAAGAGGAACATTCCATGCCCGACGCAAAAGAGTCCCCAGCAGTCAAATCGATGAAGAAAGAGCAGGCCAGCCAGAGAAGGCGGTCGGCAAAGGGCGAGCTCGATCAAGGTCTTGAAGACACGTTCCCGGCGTCCGACCCCGTGTCAGTCACGCACTCCGCAGTGTCTGCCGGTCGGACAGACGCCACCGAAGCCGAACGCGTACGCGACACTGATGACGGCTACCCAGTGGCTGATGAAGCGCCTGCCCCGGTCAGTGACGCGGATGTCGGGAATGGACGTGTTTCAGCTAAAAGATCCCCTGCCAACGGGTCGGAGACTATCTCCGAGACATCGATCGAGGCCGCAAATGTCGCGACGTCGCAAGTTCGCTCAGCATGGCGAGATGTCGAAGACACCATTCGCAACAATCCACTGACCGCGATGGGAATAGTCGCCGCCATCGCATTCGTCTGTGGAGTTACGCGCTGAAGGCTATTTCAATCTGGCTTGTTCCTGCTATCGTCCATTCCGAACCGGGGAGTGGAATAATGTCAGTAGCGCGTTTAGAACCAAACGGTTTTTATTGGGGTCGATCAACCAAACGCAGAGACGAGCCGCTGACTATCGTTCAGGTCTCGACGGTTTTTGGCAGGGACCCCGAATATTGGACGTTGACAGTGCCGGGATCGGATCAGCATCACATGGTTGGCGACTTCGAGATTATCGCTGGTGTGGAAGCGCCCGCGCAATACTATCTGCGCGACGCAGCCGAATAACCATCTGAGGGAGAAGCAACGCCCTTCTCCCGTTAATTTTCGTTAGTGAACCTGCATTTTGGCGGCAGATATCGCAGCGAGAAACTTTTCGCGCGCGACTTCGGCATCGACACTGCCCGCAAGAGCGCCTCGGCAAGCATTCCGTGCCTCGAGAAAGGTCACCGTGCTTCGCTCCTCGCAGCTATCCATAAGAAAGATGATAGCGTCGAAGGCACTTGATACGTACTCGGCGCCACGCGTTCCGGTCGATACGCGAACCGGCTCCTGCCATTTTGTAATCGGCATTTTCTCCTCCCGGTTTAGATTGTTGCGCGAACGCGCGAGCGGCAAAAGAGTTCCGATAAAAAAAACTAATCGTGCTAGCCGCCCGGCTCTCTCGTTCGGAAAGCACAACTTCAGGATTTGGAGATGGGATATATTCTTGGAGAGCTACGGTTTGAGTGCCTGAAGCTCCTTCTGTCGATGATCGGCCCGTTGAGCGCCTTCACCCCACGCCCACAGCATCGCTCGCTGCTTAAATGGGCATATCAAATTTTAAGCCGAAGACTCAGATAGTTAACGCAATAAAGTTGTCGGAACAAAGTGCCGCAATGGGGGTTTCTGTCACACGGATCGGAAAGTGCGATCCAAATAAGGAGGAAATACCAATGCGGAAGTTGATCTTCGTCGCGGCAATTCTTACCGCGTCTGCCTCTGGGGTTTTCGCCCAGACGGCACCGGCTGCGAACCCCGACGGAAATACACCTGCAGTTGCAACGCCAGACACGAAAAATCCGACTGCACCGGTCGAAGGTGCCAACAGCTTTACAGAGAGCCAGGCGAAGGATCGGATCACCGAGGCTGGATACACCGACGTGAAGGATCTCAAGCTTGATGACAAGGGGATCTGGATGGCATCGGGGATGAAAGATGGAAAGGCCGTCTCAATCGCCCTCGACTATCAAGGCAACGTCGTCGCCAAGTAATCCAAGGAGAAAGACATGAGAACCGTAACAGGACTATTCGACGACTATTCGGACGCTCGCGCGGCAGTTAGCAGATTGGAAGCAGCCGGCATTCCTTCAAGCGAAATCAGCATCGTCTCCAACAACACCGGGCGCGTCGACGACGATTCCGACGCTGGTGAGGGCGCTGCGACCGGTGCCGGCATCGGCGCTGCGGTCGGAGGTGCTGGAGGACTGCTCACCGGGTTGGGCTTGATGGCTATTCCCGGCGTCGGGCCGGTCGTGGCAGCTGGCTGGCTTGCCGCAACAGCCGCCGGCGCAGCAGCCGGCGCAGTCGCTGGTGGTGCTACCGGCGGCCTTATCGGAGCATTGACCGGCTCTGGTGTTTCAGAGGATGACGCAAATCTCTATGCGGAAGGCGTCCGTCGCGGAGGTACCTTGGTAACGGCTAGGGTTGATGACGCCCGGGCTGCCGAAGCAGAGGCAGCTCTCCAGGAATCCAACTGGGTCGACCCCGTTGCGCGGCGCCGGGACTACAGCGAACAGGGATGGACCCGCTTCGACGAGTCGCTTGACCCGTACGCATCCGATGAGATCGACAGAGAGCGGGAGCGTTATCGGCGAACGATGATCTAGCCGATCGCACAACATTCAAACCTCCCCGCATTCGCGGGGAGGTTTTGGCTGGCCAGACAAAGGGTTTGCCGCCGTTCAGCGGGCTTGTTGTTCAAGCCGCCCTGTCTTCTGCATCGGATTCCCGCGTTTTTTGACGGTCCTATCTGTGAAATCGCCGATATACTGTTAAGGTTGGTGACAATCAACCGAGTTTAGCCATTGCCCTCACCGACATTCGAACCCGACCGCCGTTTCATCGAAGCTGCACTTGCCGAGTCAGACGATTGCATCAAGATCATTGGCCTCGATGGCACGCTCCAATATATGAGCGAGGGAGGCCAGCGAGTGATGGAGGTCGACGATTTCGAAGCCGTCCGCGGATGCCCGTGGCCCGATTTCTGGCAAGGCCAAGGTAACCTGGACGCCGTCGCAGCGATCGAAGCGGCGCGCTCCGGGCGCCGAGCTCATTTCACTGGATATGCAGATACGGCCAAAGGCAACCCGCGCGTTTGGGACGTAAAGGTTTCTCCGATCTTCCGCGCCGATGGAACGGTCGAAAGCATTCTCTCCGTTTCCAGGGACGTTACAGACCTGAAGGCCTTCGAAAAGGAGCAATCACTTCTCCGGCACGAACTCTCACATCGGATCAAGAATATCCTGGCAATTGTTCAGTCGGTCGCAAACCAGACACTCAAGAACGACGACGATATGAGGGTTGCAAAGCCCGCTTTGCTTGCTCGCCTGGCAGCACTGGGGCGTGCTCATGATATTCTGATGCAGTCGGCGCACGATACGACCACCATGCAGGCAGTCGTTGAAACGGCGTCGCGGGAGCAACCGACGGGAAGAATCATTGCTGAAGGCCCTGCGATCCAACTGTCGGCAAAGTCCGGACTGGCGCTGGCACTTGCGCTCCACGAGTTGTCCACGAACGCCTTGAAATACGGCGCTCTCTCCAACGACAGCGGGAAGGTTTCCATCTCCTGGCAAGTCGTCCATGACGACGAGGATGAGCAACTCGAATTCATCTGGGTCGAGAGCCACGGGCCTCCAGTTGCGCGACCCGACAGGAAGGGCTTTGGGTCACAAATGATAGAACGCGCGCTTAGCGCTTATGTGAGAGGCAGGGCCGAGTTGGACTATCGGCCCGATGGTCTAATCTTCAGACTGACAGCCCCGGTCATAGCGTTCAAGCAAGGTTGAGGTCTGTTCGAGACACTGTTGATCAATAGCTCATTCCGGACGAGCCGGTCTGTCCTCAAGTGACCAAAAGGTCGCAAGAGAGCAAGCGTCACTACGGCGGTATTATCCGTGATAGCCGTATCGATGAAGCAGCCTATGCACAGAAACGGAACTCATCCAAGTCGAGTGAAGTGCTTCATAAACCATTTGGAGCGGGGCCGGATGGTCTGTGCATTCGTCAGGGAACCAGGGGCGGTTGGAGGATAGGCTCGCGGTTCTGCTCGAAGCCCAAGATGCTGATCATCGACGAACTTGGCTATCTGCCCTTCGACCCGAACGCCGCGCACCTCTTCTTCCAGTTGATACCTCGCCGCAATGAGCGCGGCGCCACGCTGATCACGTCGAACCGCAGTGTGGGCGAATGGGGAACGTTGTCACCGCGATCCTCGATCGCCTGCTCCACCATAGCCACGTCATCATCCGGGGTGACAGCTATCGGCTACGCTTGATACCGCCCAGGTTAAATATGAAAGGGGCCCAGTTTTCCGTGTCGCCCCGGCCCACTGCCCGATGTCGTTTGACATCCGTAACGGCGAATTCAAAAGCCGTGGCATTCGGTCTATCGTTGCGACAAAGAATCGTCGAAAATCTGGAGACGCGTACGGCGCATGCGGTGTTCCCTTTGCAAGTCCAATCTGCCGACTGCGGCGCCCGTCTATCGCTTTCTTGCCGGAAGGCTGTCCGAATGGCGCGCTGACTTCGGTCCTGGCCCGGCGATGATATGCGAGACCTGTAAGCCGACCTTCGAAGGCTCTTCCACGAAACGAGCCTGGCACTCCAGTCTTTGTCCTGAATGCGGACGGACGGTCTACAATTCATATCAACCCAAGCGAATATTTCTTTGCAGTGCGGAGTGCCGCCAGCGCCGCGCCATACGAAACGAACGGGAGAAGCGGAAGATGGACCGGGGGACGAAACAATGCCTACGCTGCGAAACCGTCTTTCGGCCGGCAAGGAAGGTCAGTCTGTACTGCTCTTCACCCTGCCGCCAAGCTGCCTATCGTGAGCGGCTCCGGTTTTCTGCGGGGTCATCAAACTAATTCTCCGCACGGCGCGCTTCGGTGATCTCGAAGACCGTCGTGAGTGCCTTAAGGACGGCTCGGAACGCTTTCGCCTTCGTGGATCGGGTCCAGTGAGGGATCGGGCGAGAAAAAAGCGCCGGAGCTCCATTTGCTGTCGCGGTTGGGCTTAAGCCGAACCGACACGCTACCTATCGTCCTCATCATCGATGTCCCTCAGGATAGATCCCCTTCGCGATGCCGCCAGAAACATTCATCCAACTACAAAATCCAGGACGCTTGAACGTCTTGCTGTTGAAAGCATCGGCCGGTCCTAAAGCCGGATCGCTGGCAGCGACCTTTTGTCCGACGTGGCGCTCCAACGTTTCAAGTTCGCGGCGGGGTTTCGCAGGCTGACGAGAGAAACTGTATTTATCCAACCCGCCAAGAAAGCTCCCGATAACTGGGAACCATTCCTCGCCATCGACGTTTTATTACCGATGTCTCCGACCCGACATCATCCCTCAATAGAGAGGCTCTGCGTCCCCCCACTCGCAGAGCCTCTTTCCTTTTGGACACATGAACGAACTCTTGGAAAAGGGCTCAATTGGTGAGGCACGTCGTCTTACGACCCGGTGCAGCACCTCAAATTTGCCGTCAAAACCACCGAAACAACTCAATTTCTGCTTCTGGGCGGCACCTAGGCAGGTCCGACGGGGCCTTGGGAAGCAGATCGACGGTCTTTCAAAAGGCGCAGGATCTGGTTTTTCTTTTTCTTGCGTTTGATGAGATCGATGTCGCTCACAAGCTTTGCGCCGCCTTCCCGTCGCTCCAGGGTAATCTTGCGGGAATGGAAGGCCTCGAGTTCTGCTCGGTGGGCTACGCTCACGATGGTCGCCTTCGGCAATTCCTCGATCAGCATCTCCATCATCTTGTCCTGGCTTTTGGCATCGAGAGCCGAGGTTGCCTCGTCCAGTACAATGATATCAGGACTGTGCAGCAGTAGACGGGCAAAGGCGAGGCGCTGTTTTTCGCCGCCGGACAATGTCTGGTCCCAGGGCGCATCTTCCTCGATCCTGTCATTCAGGTATTCGAGCCCCGATCGTTCAAGCGCGCCTTTGATTTCATCCAGATCCCAGTCATCGGCAGCACGTGGGTAAGCGACGGCACGACGCAACGTCCCCGAAGGTATGTACGGCCGTTGCGGCAACATGAACAGTTGTCGGTCGGCGTGGAAGTTGACGCTGCCGTCACCCCACGGCCAAAGGCCTGCAATGGCACGGACCAGCGTACTCTTGCCCGAACCAGATTCTCCAGCCACAAGCACCCGCTCGCCTTGCTCGATGATAACCTGTGTCTCCTTGACCACGGCCGTGCCGTCATCAAGCGATACAGAGAGATCGTTCAGACTGAGAACCGCCTCGCCTTCAGTCTCGCCGCGCCTTATGCGACCCAAGGCTTCGCTCTGCTCGGCTCGCTCAAGCCCGTCCAGCGACATCATGAGGGAGGCCACGCGCCGTGCGCAGGCGTTCCAATCGGCAAGACGAGGGTAGTTGTCGACCAGCCACCCGAAAGCGCTCTGAACGATCGCAAAGGCGGACGCGGCCTGCATGACCTGTCCAAGACTCATGTCGCCTTCGAGAAACTTTGGAGCGCAAAGCAGGACCGGCACGACAGGCGCAAACAGGCTTGATCCCTGTGACACCAGCGTGGTGCGCATGTGTTGACGCGCAAGCTTGGCCCATTGAGCCAAGACCTTGGTGAAGGTCCGGTCGAGATCGTTTCGCTCTTCCTCCTCACCCCCAAGCAGCGCAATGCTCTCGCCGTTTTCCCTCACATGCGTGAGCGTGTAGCGAAATTCAGCTTCAGCCTGATTTTTCGCCTCCGATACCCGTACAAAATTGCGACCAATGACCGCCATCGAGGTCGATGTAATGGTGGCGTAGATGACCGCAGTTATGACGAGGAACCCCGGAACTGTAATGGTCGAGCCCCCAATTTTCAGGGTAAGCGCGCCGCCGATTGTCCATAGCACCACAATGAAGGTCGAGGCCGACAGGAATGCGGCAATGACCCCCGCGATGAAATCGACAGGGGCTTCGGTTGCGATCCTCAGGTCCTCGGCTATGCGCGCTTCGGGGTTCTTGTGGTCGCCGCCAATCAGGTTCAATTGATAGTAGCGGCCGCTGGCAAGCCAACGTCCAATGACCGCAGTCGTAAGCCAGGAGCGCCATCGACGCTGGATCATCATGCGGATGGCAACCTGGATTGTAACAATCGCTACAGTTCCGACTACCAGCGGCAAGAATACAGCACTCAGGAAATAGACGGTGCGTGCGTTGTGGGCCTCTATCGCATCGAAGAGTGAACGGTTCCAAACGTTGATGCCGTACTGGAAACCGACATTCGTACAGATCAGGATCAACAGGCCAATCGAGCAGGGCCAGGCAAGCTTGTCGCCTCCCCGGCCCCAGTACCGGCGCGCGCTGATCCAGAAGCGTTTGAGAAGATATTTCTTCCGCGCCTCCTCGACCTCTTCGGGTGTGAGAGCAGGATCCGGTTCAGGCATATCTGGAAGCGGCACAGCCTCTTCGTTCGATGTCTTGTTGTGAAGGTTTTCGGCACCGAGGGGATCGGTTCCGTCGACCGATTTGGAATTGGAATTAGCGTCGGCCATAGCGCGATAACGGCTTAGCACTGAAATGGTTTCATCTCGGAAGTGTCGTTGCCACGGATCCGGATCCCCGGGAAATCTCGTCGATGTAACAGAAGTGCTCTCCGCGACCAAAGAGCCGTAGTACAACTTCTAGCAACAGGCAGAGAGTTGAAATTAACCGTAATCATCGGTTGCAATTTTAATTAACCGATCCTTCGTTTCTCAACCTTTAGCTTTTTGCCAAATCCAGCGAGGGGCGAGATGCGCGGTTTTAGTTCAGAATATGGATATTTCTCCGGGAAAGACTTTACCCGTCGCATTGTTTTTCCGATGGCGGGCATTCTTGTCGTCGCGATTACAGTCGTTTTCGCCTTCGTTATTCTGTCCGCACGCCAACAAAATAGTCTTGAAGTTGAGGCGTCGACCAAGCTGGCAACCACCGCGCTCCAGGTCAAGGCCCGCGAAGTTGGCCGTAACCTGCGCGACTATGCGGTCTGGGAAGACGCGTACAAGAATCTGCATGAAAAAGTCGATGCGGAATGGGCGGGAACCGACGGAAACATTGGCGCGAACATATTCGAGGGTCTCGGCTACGAAATGGCCTTTGCCGTCAATCCTGCTGGCAAGACGGTCTATGCAGTCGTCGAAGGCGTTCCACAAAACGTCGACGCACTCACACTGATGCCCCGGGGACTTCGTGACCTTCTTCACGTGGCTTCCATTCAGACCGATCCGGTCACGAGCCTGATCAAATCAGGAAACAATGTCTTCATGGTCGCCGCCAGTGCACTCCTGCCGCCGTCGATCGACAGGGATAGTGTCAAATCGCGCGACCTGACAATGCTCGTGTTTGCGAAGCGGCTTGACCAGAAGTTCCTCGACAAGATGGGTCGTGACTACCTGCTCTCTGATCTGCACATCTCACTTCAGCCCGTTTCCGGAGCAGAGGCGTCTATCCCCCTCCTGACGCAGGACCGCGTGTTCCTGGGGACCATTACCTGGTCGCCGGCCAAGCCAGGCTATCAGCTTCTGCGGTTTATCTTGCCACCCCTTGGCATCGCGCTCGCCGTTCTCGCCGTATTTTCGGTTATGGTTGTGAGGAATGCCAGAAGATCAACGAAGGCACTGGAAGAGTCGGCCAAGACAGTTGAAGCCTACGCCGAGACACTGAAGGAAAGCGAAGCCCGGTTCAGGGACGTGGCAGAGGCCTCGTCCGACTGGATCTGGGAAAGTGACCAGGCGTCGAGACTGGTCTTCTTCTCAGCGCGCTTCACACAGGTGACCGGCCTTTCTGCGGCAAGCGTCCTTGGCAAGACATTCGAGCAGTTCTTCTCCAGCGACAGCGACGCCGAGGGCTGGCGCCGTCTCATTGAAGGGACGCATGGCTACACGCCCTTCAGGGACCTTCGCTGCTGTTATCGCGACGCAAACGGTCATACGCGCGTCTGCCGGCTGGCGGGGCGGCCAATCCTGTCGAGTTCCGGCGAGTTCCTCGGCTTCAGAGGTACTGCGACCGACATTACCGAAGAAGTCGAAGCCCAGGAACGCGCCAGCCATCTCGCCCATCACGACGCCCTGACGGGGCTGCCAAACCGGGTCCTGTTCCGTGAGCGTCTCAATGTTGCCCTCGCCTCCAATGCCCAGCAATCCGCGCGCATTTCGGTCATCTGCCTCGACCTCGATCACTTCAAGGAGGTGAATGACACGCTCGGTCACGGTGCTGGCGACGTGCTTCTTCAGCAGCTCGCCAGTCGCTTGATGGGATGCGTCAACAAGGCGGATACCGTGGCAAGGCTCGGCGGCGATGAATTTGCAATCATCCAGGTCGGCATTAATCAGCCGCTCGAGGCCGAGGAGCTGAGCCGCAAACTCATTGAAGTGGTCCGCGCTCCTTTCGAAATCGAGGGCCAGGATCTCCATGTCGGTGTGAGCATTGGCATAGCGATTGCCGATGAAAATGATGCCGATCCGGAGCGGTTGCTGAAGAGCGCCGATATCGCCCTCTACCGCGCCAAGCAGGGTGGGCGCGCAACCTACCGCATTTTTGAAGCGCAGATGGACGCCGAATTGCAGGAGCGCAAGGCGCTGGAGTACGACCTCAGACAGGCAATCCTGAAGGACGAGCTTGAGGTCCACTATCAGCCCCTGATCGATCTGGACCGCCAGGGCGTTGTCGCGGTCGAGGCGCTCGTCAGATGGCGGCATCGGACCCGAGGGCTGGTTTCTCCCGCAGATTTCATTCCGCTTGCCGAAGAGACAGGTCTGATCATTTCAATCGGCGAGTGGGTGCTCGAGACGGCTTGCCGCCAAGCGCTCGAATGGGACAACCTTCGTGTTGCCGTCAATCTGTCGCCGGTGCAGTTCCGAAACAGGGAGCTGGTGGAGACGGTACGCCAGGTGCTGGTACGAACGGGTCTGGAGCCTTCCCGGCTTGAGCTCGAAATAACGGAAAACGTTCTCATTAACGACTCGGCGGCAGCACTGGATATCCTGAACGCACTCAAGGCCCTTGGCGTTAAGATCGCAATGGATGACTTCGGGACGGGATTCTCGTCACTTGGATACCTGAACTCGTTCCCCTTCGACAAAATCAAGATCGACAAATCCTTCATTGGCGGGATGAACGACACGGCCAAGTCAGGCGCGATTGTGAAGTCGGTGATCAGTCTTGGCCAAAGCCTGAACATGATTACAACGGCGGAAGGTGTCGAGACGCCAGAACAGGCTGCATTCCTGAAACAGGAAGGCTGCGACCAGCTTCAGGGCTACTTCTTCAGCAAACCGGTGACGGCATCCGAATTCTCGAAATTCATCGAGAACTGGGACTACAAGAAGGCCATCGACGAGGTTGCTGCCTAGCTGGCACTGGTCAAAAAAATTCTTCAAAAACGATAGATCACAGGTCTTTTTGCGATGAATGCTTATTCTTCGTCGGCCGCACAGGCTGTGGATTACTCAGCAAGGCAACTCCAGGATCACCTCAGGCAAGCGCTTCCGGCTCTCGAGAACCGTCGCCAGGTAGCTCCCCTGAAACAGTTCGAGAGCATCGACGCGGTGGTCGCGGAGTTGAAGCCCTCCGAGCCGATCTTCTGTATCGCGCCCCAGAAAATCCGTGACGCTGCGGCCGGTTTTCTTTCTTTCCCCGGCAGAGCGCTCTACGCAGTTAAATGCAACCCGCACCCTGTCGTTCTCGAGACCCTTTATGGCGCCGGGGTCACCGACTTCGACGTTGCCTCCCTCGACGAGGTGAGACTGATCGACAGTCTCTTCGGAGCAGCCGGTGGGAAGTTCTTTAACAACCCCGCGAAGACGAGGCCCGCCATTCAGGCAGCGAGCCAGCAATACGGCATCCGCTTCTACACGGCTGACTGCGTCGAGGAGATCGACAAGATCGTCGAGGAGACCGGTGATACCAGCGATCTGATCATTGCTGTCCGTCTTGCCACCCGTGGCAACGAAGCACGATACGTTCTATCAACGAAATTCGGCGCTCAGCCTGACGAGGCCGTGCGTCTCCTTCAGCACTTGAATGGACGCGGCATAAAGGCTGGCATCTCGTTTCATGTTGGCTCGCAATGCCTGCGTCCGCGCGCGTTTCACGATGCGGTGGAACTTGCCGGTAAGGTGGCTGCCAATGCCGACGTTGAACTCCGCGTTCTGAACGTCGGAGGCGGGTTTCCGGCGCCCTACCCGGGCGACGACGTCGCGGGCCACGAGCATTACTTCGGCCAGATCGCGCGCGCCGTACGAAGCATTGGTCTGCCGCGTTCTTGCATCGTCCTTTGCGAGCCAGGTCGGGCACTCGTCGCAACGTCGGGCACAACGGTGGTCCAGGTCGTCATGAGACGCGGTCAAAATCTCTTTTTGAATGATGGCGTCTTTGGAACCCTGCAAGAACTCGGACATCCCAAAGAGCGTCGACCGGTACGCCTCATTCGCAATGGTAACAGGGCCCCTGCGAACGGCATGGACTTCAAGATCTGGGGACCGACATGCGATTCCAACGACGTTCTTGGCGCGCCTTTTCAACTCCCCGGCGACGTGCGCGAAGGTGACTGGATCGAGATCGGCATGATGGGCGCCTACAGCCTGTCGATGCGAACGCACTTCAATGGCTTCTTTGCGGACCAAATCGTCCAGATCGGAGCTTGAGGCAACCGTGGCGATGAACAGACTAGCGGCGTCCCTAATAGGAGCAGCGGGGATTGTCCTTTGGGCAAGTGAAACAACCTTTGTCACGTACACGACAGGTATCCCGCCGCTACAAACAGTGGCAATCGCGTTCTTCTTTGCCGCCGCCCTGTCGCCGGCGGTGTGGTTTTTCACGAAGAGTCATCCGCTTGCTGCGTTCCGCCAACCGTTACGTGTCTGGGCTTTGACCGTTGTCTCGCTTGTCGGATATCACGCCTGCATCTACTACGCGACGCAGAAGGCACCGCCAGCTGCGGCGGCGTTGCTCCAGGGAACCACCCCGTTGATGATCGTGCTCGGCTCGGCGCTGCTTCCCGGTGAGCGACTGAGATGGTGGCACATCCTCGGCACGACGCTCGGTCTTCTGGGTGTCCTGATCCTGGTGGATACGGGAGGGCAAGCCACGACATATGAAGGAGCCGTATTCTACCTTTCGCTCATCGGGATTGCAGCTGCACTTTGGGGCCTTTACTCCGTCGTGACCCGGACGCAGGCGGAAGTCCCAACCTCTGCCCTCGGCTGGTTCTATGCGGCATCGGCGCTTGTTTCCTTTGTTGCACATTTGGGGCTTGAGGAATGGGCACAGCCCAACGTAACCGAATGGTCCGCGATGGCCGCACTCGGAATTCTTCCAATGGGCCTTGCCATCTACTTCTGGGATCA
This sequence comes from Rhizobium cauense, assembly GCF_019511525.1. Lineage (GTDB taxonomy): Bacteria > Pseudomonadota > Alphaproteobacteria > Rhizobiales > Rhizobiaceae > Rhizobium > Rhizobium cauense. The sequence goes on from NZ_JAEUAT010000006.1 coordinate 328,108, forward strand.
CGGGTTGAAACGCGGTGACATTCAGGCGCTCGGGGCGTTTTCGTATGTCGAGCCCTTTATCGGCGCCGTCCTTGTTGCCCTCTTTACATCAGCGGCCTTCGATACGTCGCTTCTCTGGTCTGGCGCACTTGTCGTCGGCGGAGCGGTTATCGCCAGCGCCGGGTTATTTCGGCAGGATTCACCCTCCATTCCGGCTCTTGAAAACGCCTATGTATCGGCATCCGCAGGCTATGCCTTCAACAGCGTCGATACCTCTCGGACCGTCAATGGTGACAACCTGACGGCTGATTTCAATGCCCATACTCCTTTTGGGAGGGTGGAGGGCGGCTATTGCGGTGAAACACCCGTTGCAATCTCACGCCCTATGCGGCACTCCAAAGTGCAAGCTTTTTTATGCCCAGCTACTCTGAGAAGGCGTCGGGATCTGGCACCTTCTCCGCCGACTACGACTCCCACACAGAGACAGCGCTGAGGACCGAGCTTGGAGCACGATTCGAACGTAGTCTCCCGACGGAAAGTGGAAATGTTCGCCTGACGGGGCGCGTTGCTTGGGCATGGAACGCGGAAACCGCTCGCACTGTAACCGCCAGCTTCCAGAACCTGGCGACGTCGAGCTTCACCGTCGATGGCGCAAATCCGGGCCAAAACGCCTTGCCTGTGGATGCCGGCGCAGATTTCGCGGTTCGACCCAACCTGTCAGTCAACGTGTCGGCCAACGCTGCGTTTTCCAACGACGACCTGGCGTACGGCGCTTCAGCAAAGCTAATGTTTCGTTGGTGACGCGAACTTCGCGCAAAACTCCACTTACAGCCCCACTTGGCAGAGGGCTACACAAGCGCGATCGAATGGCGTAGGCCAGATCGAAACGGTAAAGAACAGGACACGAAGCAGCCCAATGAAAGCCGGAACGTCAATTGCAATCGCCTGTTTTTGTTCCATAGGATGCACATAGGACGCAACGGAGAGGCTTGGTGCGGTGTCTCGTCGCGGCCAGACTACGGCCCGCATTTTTTCACTAGCTAATATTAGAGATTGCTATAAGGTTTCGGTGTCTGCCTCTATGAAGCGGGCCGGGAGGTTCCAACGGTGGGCTGGACCCCTTCCCTTCGAACCTCCCAACGTTTCATAAGCCAAGCCGACGCTGCCAGCTAGCGCGCCGGAATCTGCGGTCGCGAAAGGCGAGCGCATAGGCAATGATGACGTGCCTCCATCTAGGCCACTTGACACCTGCTATGGCCCGGCCTGGCCAATGACCTCGCGATATCGACGATGTCGTCGCGTGAGGCAGTTGGATCCTCCTTGTTCCAGGCAACGCCAAGCCCGATCCTGAAGTCGATGCCCCTCACCTTCTTCAGCTCAAACGCACGGTTCGGAAGCTCAAGTGTCCATTCTGGCGCAAAACCAATGCCAAGCCCGGCCGAGACCAGTGATACCAGCGACCAGGTGTCATCGCAGGAATAGGCGATGTTCTTGGTCAGGTCGTACTCCTCGAACTTCTCATTGAAGTAGCGTTCCGTGAACGACAGGTTCTGCCGGTTGAAGGCAATGATCTTCTGATCCCTCAGATCATCAATCGAAATGTCATCGCGCCTTGCCAGCGGATTGGAATGGGCGACGGCCAGATAGTAGCGCTCATGGGCAATCGAGAAGAAGCGCAGCGAGCCGATGTTCTCGACCGGGCGGATGAAGCCGAGATTGATCTGGCCACTCTCCAGGTTGCGGATGATGTCGCCGGTATTGCCCGACGAGATATGGATGCGGACATCGGGGAACTTGCGGGCGATCTTCGACAGGAAGGTCGGCAGCATGCCGATGGTGGCGGGATAGACGGTGCCGATCCTGATCTGGCGGATGCGGCTGCCGCCGGCGGCCCTCGTCAGCTCGGTGCCGAGCTCAACCTCGCTGAGGATGCGGACACAGCGATCATAGAAGGTTTCCCCTGCCCTGGTCAGTTCGACCCGCCGGGTGGAGCGGATGAACAGCGCACAGCCAAGCTCCCGTTCCAGCGACATCACATGATTGCTGAGCGCCGGCTGGGCGATCCGCATCTTGGCTGCCGCCCTGCCGAAGTGCAGTTCCTCGGCCACCGCCTTGAAATAGGAAAGTTGGCGTAGTTCCATTCCTCGCCTGTCCATTTTTCCGAGAGTTCCGCAGAGCGGCACATTAATGTATTATGTAGGTTATATCCGATGGATTAATGCAAGGCAAGATGGTGGCCATGAGAAATGGACACTCGCGCTCGCATAGCCTGGAATCTTCGACAACTGCGCTCCTCAGCGGGTGTGACACAGGAGAATCTAGCTGTGGATGCGGGCGTCGATCGCACTGTGGTCAGCGACCTTGAAAGAGGTCGACACAATGCTTCGATTGATCTGCTTGATCGCCTTGCCGACGCCTTAAAGGTTGACATCACGGCATTGTTCCCAGTGCCAGATCCCGCGGATCCAAAGCCGGAGCCGCTTAAGCCCGGCCGAAAATCGAACAAGTGACGTCGTTAAATGTCGGTCACGGTGGAGTGATCTAGCGCATTGCCTCAAGCAAAATGTTACCGATAGGGTTGATGCTCCCAACGGGGTACTGCAGATTTGCTGTCCCGGCTCGGGGGGCGGATGGCACGGCGGATCAGCATGGCGACACGGACGGAACTTGTTGAGGCAATCATCGAACGATGTCGATCTAGCAGTCGTGCGGATAAGCAGAGGATTCTCGACGAATTTGTTGCGGTAACTGGCCATCATCGCAAGCATGCGATCCGAGTACTAGCTCGGCGCAAGCAGCCTTCACGAGGGCACAAGAATACGAGCCTCCGTTGTGGCAGCGATGTTCGAGACGCGCTCGTTTTATTATGGGAGTATCAGAACGCCTGTGTTCTAAGCGGCTGAAGCCGCTGATACCCGTCTTGTTGCCTCCGCTTGAACGCCATGGCCGACTAGAGCTTGACGCGGAGCTGCGCGACAAACTGAAGACGGTAAGTCCCGCAACGATGGATCGGCTTTTGGCGGAAGTCCGTGTCGTTGCGCGCGGTGGTCAGCGTCGTCGTGCTGGTATGAGTTCGGCGGTCCGCCGATCGGTTCCGGTGCGCACCTTCGGCGATTGGAACGATCCTCTGCCCGGCTTTGTCGAAGTCGACTTTGTAGCGCATTCCGGCACGTCTTCGTCGGGAAGCTTTGCGCAGACAATGGTGCTGACCGATATATCTACGGGCTGGACCGAATGTGTTCCGGTCCGCACACGTGACAGCGGCAATGATCGTGGCGATCAAGCAGGCCCGTTCACAGTTTCCCTTCCCGTTACTGAGCGTCGACTTCGATAACGACAGTGCCTTCATGAACGAATTCGTCGTCTCCTGGTGTCGTAGCGAGAATTTGGAAGTAACGCGCTCTCGCGCCTATCGTAAGAACGACCAAGCGCATGTTGAGCAAAAGAACGGCGCCATCGTGCGTCGTCTAGTGGGCTATGGTCGGTTCGTCGGTACCGAAGCAACGATCGCGCTCCGTCAACTCTATGCGGTAGTCCGCCTTCACGGCAACCTGTTTCAGCCGTCATTTAAGCTGCGGGAGAAGACGCGGATCGGGGCGCGTAATCAAACGCTATCACCCGCCCGTAGCGCGCGTCCTCGCGCATCCTGTTGTGACGGAGGCCGACAAGGATCGTTTACGTGCATTGCTAGTGACGGCTGACCCCGTTCTGTAGTTTGCAAGCCTGCGCGCTGCACAAGAAGAGCTTAGAAAACGAGTTGACCGTCGCGGCATTAGTCAGACGCTTGAGGAGCCCGTTGTCGTTGATTTCCGGCGCTTCGCCGCAAATCTAGAGGTGGCCTGGAAAAATGGCGAGACAAGACCAACGCATCGGCGACCGTATCGACGAACCAAACCCCGGCCCAAAAGACCAAGTATGTACGAGCCTTTCGAGGCGCAGATCAAAGGATGGCTAAAGAACGAGCCAGCTCTCTCGGCTGCTAGTGTGCTGCAACGCTTGATCGATATCGAACCGACTCGCTTCGAAACAAAGAATCTCCGAATGGTGCAGCTGCTGGTAAAGACCTGGCGAATGGAAATGGCTGGCTTGTTCATCGTCGATGGTGGCTGGTTCAGGAGCGTACCTGCATCACCGCCACCGCGGCGGCGGGTGATGCAGGTACGCTCGCCGCAGTCGGTAACACCAGCCCATGAGGCAATATGAGGGGGCAATTCCTCGCTTCGCTTGACACGAGGCGAACCGTCATTTCCGGGTGTCGCCTCGATTTGTGAACAACCTTGTCATCCTGAAGCGTGAGACAGGCTCTCTGTAGCCGGTATAGTGTACTGTTATTACTTCCTACCGCCCCTAATCCATTGCAGAAGGCGGTGACGCGTGGCAACCCTCAACGAGCTTGACGGGGCGGCAACCCCGAGATCGAATACGGCCCTTTCATTGGTTCGATGGGCGATCCCAACAGGGCCATTCTCCAGTCCTACATGTGGCACGAGCTCAAGCTTAAATCCCGCCCTGCTGAAGGCAGCAATAATAAACTCGGCAGACCAACCGCTCTCAAACCAACCGAACTTTCGAATGCAATAAATGGAGACAGCATCAAGTCGCAGCCCCCAATTCTTCCAGTAGGGGTAAACGGGTTCACCGGAGAATACTATTTTGCCGCCTTCTTTCAGATGCCTCCCCGCATTCTCAACCACAACCCAAGGGCGCAACGCATGGTGCAGGCACTCGTAAAAAAACGCCACGTCAAACTTTTTGTCAATTTCGAAATGGTCAAAGTTTCCCTGCCGTGCGTCGATTGGAAGGTTGAGCCGCTTAGCACGCTGTGATGCCAAGTCGACAAACAATGGGTTGATGTCAACGCTCGTCACCGTCGCTCCACAGAAAGCGATCACTTCAGAACTCAATCCCCATCCGCTTCCAATATCCAACACATCCGCGTTCGGTGGAAGTTTTGCAATCAGCATCGCAGTGGCCACTGACCGGACATGCTTAGTCATGAATGAGAGATCGGCTGTATTATAGGGGTTCGCCGACGCTGCGTGAGTGGGAACGTCTAATGGCATCAATTCGCCGGTTGATTGATCGATGTCTCGGCCGGCTATCTCGCGATACAGGGCCATTTGCTGTCTAAAGTACTCGTCACCGAACGGGTCGAGTGTCTCGTTTATAGCGCTCCGGTAGCTTAACGTGAAGTCGGCGACATACTTCGCTACCCTTGGGTCAGCGATGCCACCCAAAGCATCGCACTCGGTTACAAAATCTGAGAGATCATCAACAGAAATACGTCCAATTCCCATTTGCGCGTTCCATCCACTACCGAGACTACTACGTCATTTTGAACAACAAAAAGAATTGCCAATATTCGAACATCGAGCGCAATGTGAAAACTTGAGGCTCGCCAGAGATGGCACCATTCACAAACGCTTCCCACTGCGCAACCTATATATTGAGGTTCCTAGGGCGTTTATCCGCTGCCAAGGGTAGGCATCTAGGGTACGGCGATCCTGCAATAGGTTCAGCTATTGCGTCTATGCGGCCAGGGCGTACTACTAGCGCGATTGCCTTGGCCGAGACTTTTCCACTGTTGAGACCGACCAAACCTACTGAATTAGCTTCCAGTCGTTGTCATTAGATGTGAGACAAGCTAAATGGCGCAGGAAAATTACCATTCGACCAAGCGCGGCTTGATGGCATTGCGCTCGTCGAGATCAACTATGGGCTGCAGAGACCGAAGGAACGGAGACTGAAGTGGCGAAGAAAGCGTTAATTACGGGGATAACTGGTCAGGATGGCGCCTATCTCGCAGAGTTGTTGCTAAAGAATGGGTACGAAGTACATGGCCTCGCGCGCCGATCGAGTACCTCAGATGTCAATCTCAGCCGCCTTCAATGGTTGGGCATCGAACGGGACGTTCGGATCGTTGACGGAAATCTCTTGGACCTATCGGGCCTGATCCGGACTATGCGCGACGTAAGGCCCGATGAAATCTACAACCTCGCGGCGCAGTCGTTCGTAAAATCTTCTTGGCAGCAACCTTTTCTAACCGGCCAAGTTACCGCCCTCGGCGTGACCAACGTCTTGGAGGCTGTACGCCTCGAGAAGCCGGATGCGCGTTTCTACCAAGCGTCGTCGTCAGAAATGTACGGCCTCATCCAAGAGCCGATGCAGTCAGAAACCACGCCGTTCTATCCGCGCTCACCTTATGCTGTCGCTAAGCTCTATGGTCACTGGCTCACAGTCAACTACCGCGAAAGCTACGGTCTGCATGCATCAAGCGGCATCCTTTTCAATCACGAGTCCCCTCTTCGTGGCATTGAGTTTGTGACCCGAAAGGTTACCGACGCCGTCGCACGTATTAGACTCGGCTTGGCGAAGGAACTCCGGCTTGGCAACATCGATGCAAAACGCGACTGGGGCCATTCGAAGGACTATGTGCGTGCGATGTGGTTGATGCTCCAGCAAGACGTCGCGGATGACTATGTGATTGCAACGGGCCGCACCACCACTGTGCGCGACATGTGCGCAATTGCATTCCAACATGCAGGGTTGAATATAGACGATCACCTAGTGATCGATCCCGATCTCTTCCGTCCGGCAGAAGTGGATGTCCTGCTTGGTAACCCGCAGAAAGCGCGGGACAAGTTCGGCTGGGAGCCCAAAATCAGCCTTGAAGAGATGATTGTCGAGATGGTCGATGCCGATATAAAGCGGTTGAGCTGAACAGCTACACTCAAGTTGCGAGTACCTATGCCACGGGAAACACGTATCTTAGTTACTGGAGCCAATGGTTTCGTTGGAACATGGCTCCAGCGCGAGTTGGACCGACGGGATAGAGACGGTCAATGCAACGTTTCTGTCATCACAATTGGCCATGGGAGTGCATCTGATCGGACGACCGATATTACCGATCGACAACAAGTTTCTGACTTGATTCGAGATTGCGGCCCGTCCGCAATCATTCATCTCGCTGCGATCGCCGCCCCTGCAGAGGCCCGCAGGACGCCCGAGCGAGCGTGGGACGTAAATTTTCGCGGAACGATGAACCTCGCCTACGCAACGCTTGAACATTCTCCGGAATCACGCTTCATTTTCGTGGGCAGTTCCGAAGCATATGGCGCTTCATTTAACGACGCGGCTGGTACTCCGGTGAGCGAAGATCGGCCGCTTAAGCCAATGACAGTATATGGCGCAACGAAAGCCGCAGCCGAAATTTTGGTAGGGCAACTCGCGCACGAAGGATTGAAGGCAATTTGCTTTCGTCCCTTCAATCACACAGGCCCCGGTCAAACAGATACCTATGTGGTCGCGGCGTTTGCCAGACAGCTCGCCGAGATCTCCGAGGGAGCGAAACCACCTCGTATGGAGGTAGGAAATCTCTCCGGGTACCGCGATTTCCTCGATGTGCGGGACGTGGTACGCGCATACGCGGATTCCGCACTCATGGAGGTCCTACCGGAGGCGTTCGGCAAATCATATAACCTCTCGTCAGGTCGACCGACGCAAATTCGGTCAATACTCGACACCCTTATTGATCTCTCCGGGCTTAGCGTTGATGTGGAAATCGATCCCCAGCGCCTACGTGGACCCGAGGTCAAGGTGGCCTCAGGTGACAGTGCAGCAGCTTTTAAGACCTTTGGTTGGAGGCCAGCAATTGATTTGCCCCAGACATTAGAAGATGTACTCAAGGATTGGAAAGCCCGGATAAAGCATCGATGACCCTGGCGCATTGGTGGAAACGACGCCTATTAAGTATTATTTGGAGACACGGCTGGAAACTGCATGGTCAAATAAGATGCTCTCGGATGAGAGCTTATGCATGGGATCCGACACGGAGCAGAAATGTTTTTTCGAACAGGCGCGCCATTGAATAAGATCTCGTTCCCATACCGCACGCGGCGCTCAACATTTCAAGGCACTACTAACAATGCTTACCTCCTACGCGCAAAATTTTGAGGACGTCATTCTTTGGCGCGCCCTTCGGCATATTGAAAACGGGTTTTATGTCGATGTTGGCGCCCAGGATCCCGTTGTGGAGTCGGTGAGCCGGGCATTTTATGAGAACGGGTGGCGTGGGATTCACGCTGAAGCTACGACTTACTACGCTAGTAAGGTCCGCGAGAATCGACCTGACGAGATCGTGGTCCAGGCGGCAATTGGTGAAGGTGACGGCGAAATCCGTTTCTTTGAGATACCCGAAACTGGGCTCAGTACAAGCGACCACGCTATAGCGATGAAACATCAGGCAGTTGGGCATCGCGTGGTGGAGACCGGAGTCCCACTGATGCCCCTTTCGGCGTTGCTAAATCAGGCTGGCCCACGGGAAATTCATTGGCTCAAGATCGATGTCGAGGGTATGGAGGCATCGGTAATTGGTAGCTGGGCGCCGTCAGAGGCAAGACCTTGGGTGGTCGTTGTGGAGAGTACCGCGCCTAACTCACAGGAAATGACATTCGAGACATGGGAGCCCACTTTGGTGGGAAAAGGCTATCGATTTGTCTATTTTGATGGCCTCAGCCGATTTTACGTTAGCGACAAGCACCCAGAACTCGTTCCTTCTTTTGGTGCTGGTCCCAATATCTTTGATGCTTTCGTTCTCGCGGAACAAACCCCGTATACAGCGCTCGTGCGGTCGCTCTACGCAGGTCGCATTAGCGAAGAGGAGGCAGCAAGGAAGCACGAGGAGGCAGCACGAAAGCGTCTAGAAGCGAGTGAAGAAGCAATTCTAACTCAGTTGCATCAGCTAAATCTGCAACTGCGCCATATAGAAAAAAGCTGGTCGTGGCGCGTAACTCGGCCGCTTCGGGAACTCAAATTACGGGCCGTTCGGACTCGTGCTTTCCCACGAAAAATCGTCTTAAGCCTGACTGGTCGGCTAATTGAGTCGCTTTCGAAAAGCCAAAGGCTAAAGAATCTCGCGCTCCTCATCTTGAGCTATTTGCCAGGAGTGAGGGTAAGATTAGAGATTTTCGCCGCAACACGCGGGTATGGAGGTAACTCCAGCCTGGAGCAGGAAAATGACAAGGGGTGGCAAATCAATGCACCCAAAGGTGCGACCGCGCGTTGGGCCAAACTGCTTGATCAGCAGAATTCATAAGCGAAAGAAAAGAACACATGCGACTATGGGTAGACGGTCAATGTTTCCAAACCCCAAGTAAGTTTCGAGGGATTGGACGTTACGTCCAGGAACTACTCATTGGGATTGTGGAAACTTTCGCAGACGTGGAAGTCATAGTTTCCTTTAACGCAGCTATGCCGGATGACGCTCTGGCAGCGCGAGACTACATAACCAGATGGGTAAAGCCGACCAATATACATATGTGGAACGGGCTTGCGGAAGGTGGAGAGGCAATTCACGGCTATACGGATAGCCGACGCCTCAGCGAAATTGCCTTGGCCTACCACGTCGCGTGCCTACGGCCCGACATTGCACTCTCCGCTAGTCCCTTTGAAGGCGACACAAACAAGGCCGTCCCGCTCGCGCCCAACGATATCTCTGGCATTCCAGTGGCGTCTATTTTCTATGACGCAATCCCATACCGTTACCCCAAACAGTACCTGCGCTCAGCCAGGGCTCGCAAGTTTTACAATCGCAGACTACTCAATTATTCGAAGTTCGATCTGAATTTGTGCATTTCTGAATTCTCTCGATCTGAGTGCGTAGACTTGACCGGCAATCCCCGATCGGTAAACATCCTGGCTGGCGTGTCCCAAAGTTTTACCGAGGCACTCAACCACAACCGAGAGGAAATCAAAGTCGCCAGCAAAAGGTCGATTCTCTATGTAGGGGGATTGGACTGGCGAAAGAATGTTGCCGCCGCAATCGCCGCATTCGCGCAACTCCCCAACGAAATCCGCGAGCAGTTCTGTTTTGTTTTGGCGGGCCATAGCCCAAATTCAGCCCAAAGGGAGCTCAAAGCGAAATGGAAGCAGTTGGGCTTACCTGGTGAAGATTTAGTCACCGTTGGCCACGTGTCGGATAGTGACCTAGTCTCTCTTTATAAAGGCGCGGATTTGGTAATACAACCCTCCCTATCAGAGGGATTCGGTCTGACAGCCCTTGAAGCCATGACATGTGGTGTGCCAGTTATCGCCTCTAATGCTGGTGCATTGCCGGAGATCGTTGAGGACAAGGCCTTTCTTTTCGACCCTACGGACACAGCAGACATCACAAGAGCGATGAAGCACGCCCTTGGAAAGTCAGATGCGGCGAAAGACGCAACTACGCGCCAACGAATTAAAGCCGCCGAGTTTAGTTGGTCAAAGTCGGCAGCGGTTGCCGTCGATGCTCTCAGAAAAACGGTGAGCAGCACTTCTTTGAACAATAGCCCTAAAAATGCCGCCGACACCACAAAAGCAGTGTTGGAGAACGTGGAGAAACTGTCGCTTCCAAAACATCTTGTGGCAGACGCTCTAGCGAGAGCCGAACAAAGTACGAACACGGAACGACGGCTAATTGTCGACGCCACAGCCACATACAATGTCGATCACAAAACTGGAATCCAGCGGGTTGTTAAAAACATCTGTGCGAACATCGGGAGTAAGAGTAATTCTACTGAAGACAGTGCCGAATGCTTGATTGCCTCGTGCGACGCGAATATCGGTTGGTTTCCCGTTGATCGTTCGCTGGAGAAAAGAACATCGGAGGCTTTATCAAATATATCATTGGAGTTTACTTCGAACGATCGCATTTTGTTGCTCGATAGTTCGTGGGATATATATCAATCAGAATATAAAGCGTTAAGGACCGCTCGGTTGCGGGGAGCAGCCATTATTTCGTGCCTCTACGACACTGTCCCTCTAATGTATCCCGCAATGTGCCACGCGGGAATGCCTCCATTCTTTTCGTCGTGGTTCCAGAAGGCACTACAATATTCGACAGGATTTGTTTGTATCTCAAAAGCAGTCGCAGATGAATTGATTGCAATCTTACACGCAATTGAATTTCCAAGAGAGTTAAAAGTTGGATATTGGCATCTTGGTGCGGATTTTGGACCGCTACCAACTGGCAAAACAGCGGTTCCTCGCGCCACAAACCCTGCTCCGACCTTTCTCATGGTTGGCACGTTGGAGCCCCGGAAGGGATATCAGGTCGCTCTGGATGCATTTGACCGTTTGTGGGATGCCGGTCTAGACATCAGATTGACTATCGTCGGAAGACCCGGATGGGGCGTAGACAATCTTGTTGAGCGCATACAAAATCACAGCGAATACGGAAGCCGTCTGCTTTGGTTCAACGGCATTTCCGACGGGGAGCTTCAGGAAAATTATGCGCGAAGCGACGCATTGGTAGCAGCCTCCTATGCAGAAGGTTTTGGCCTTCCCATCGTCGAGGCTCGGCATTTTGGAAAGCCCGTAATTGCAAGTGATATTCCAGTTTTTCGCGAGGTCGCCGAACGTGGACAGAACTGCGACTTTTTCGCCGTCGGTTCGGCGGAATCCCTTGCCGACGCGATCCGTTCTTTCCTCACTGAAGGTGTGAAGCGAAAAAACAGTCTAGAAGGTAGTTGGATGAGTTGGAAGGAGAGCGCCGAAGAGCTTCAGAAATTGGTGTTGTCGGAAAACTGGTATCAAACATATCGCCCGAAATCTGCGCGAGCTTATGCCTCAATAACTGATATCGGCAAGACAAAAATGACGACGGCGCTATCTCCAGACGAGGCCAGACACAAGATCGATCTTATCGAGGGACCGATCGCCACGGACGGTGGCCGCATTTTGAAGTATGTCCTCAGGGTTACCAATCTCTCGAACAGGCTGTGGTCGAGCGGGGGCGAGCGTAATGGCGCCTTTTCGATCATGGCAGGTTACCGAGTTGTCACAGGCAACGGTCAAACCATCTCATCGGAAAACCCGCTCTTCCCGATGCCTTTTGTGCTTCCGCCAGGCAAGAGCATATATCTGTCCATCTCTATTCCGGCAGATGTCAAAAGGAGTAGTGGCAAGTATGCGGACCTAGGCCTCTTTCAGAAATCAGTGGGTTGGCTAAGCGGGGAGTTGCGAGTTCCGCTCTGAACCAACCCGCAGAGGGACGCTGGATAACCATGAGAATCGGTATAGACGCGCGCAATCTTACTACCAGCATGACTGGAATCGGGCGGTATGTTCTGGAGATGAGCCGTCACCTCGCCCAAATGGGGCATGAGTTGTACTTCTACCTCCCGCAAAGGCCAAACGCAGACCCAACGGAATTGCCCGCCGCAAAGGTACATGTTGCCCATGCGCAGGGCGCCATCAGGCGTATGATATGGGCGCAGACTGAGTTGCCGCGACTTGCAGCGAAGGACGGACTGCATGTCTTTTGGGGTCCAGCACACCGGCTGCCAAGGTTTATGGATCCTCAAATTGCTCGTGTAATAACGATACACGATATGGTGTGGCGAGACATGGCATCGACTATGCGATGGCAAACTTGGATGGCGGATCGCTGGCTAATGAAACCAGGTATAGAGGTCGCGGATCAGATAGTCGCCGACTCTCACGCAACAGCGATAGCACTGACCACCGAATTCCCTGGTATCGGCAAGAAACTTAGTGTCATTCATCCGGGCCTGACGACTATCAAAGGGACAACTACAGAGGGGGACCTTTCACGATTGGGCATCGCTGGTCCCTACATTCTCTTTGTAGGAACTCTTGAGCCCCGTAAAAACCTACTTCGGCTGTTGCAAGCTTACGCCTCACTCCCGGAATCGACCCGCCAGCAGTATCTTCTTGTGCTGGCCGGGGGGCAGGGTTGGCGGTTACGCGACCTGAGAGGATGTATAGAGGATTTGCAGATCGAGCCATTTGTGCGCCTCACCGGGTATGTCAGCGACTGTGACCTATCGCTATTATATAGTCATGCACGGTTCCTCGCCATGCCCTCTCTCTACGAAGGTTTTGGTTTTCCTATCATTGAGGCCAATGCGATGGGCGTTCCCGTACTGACATCGAGTTCCTCTTCAATGCCCGAGGTTGCAGGAAAAGCGGGCATTCTAGTCGATCCGAACAGCGTGCAATCCATCCGCGATGGTTTGGAAGACCTAGCAAGCAATGATGACCTCCACTCTCGACTTGTTGAGCAAGCGAGACCAAATGCGGCCCGCTTTAACTGGACAAAAAGTGCTCAGGAACTTGAAGTTCTCTTTGAGAAAGCGATTTATAAGCGCCGTCAGCGTAGGTCGGAGTAAGGCCATCCATCCGCACTACCACGCTCCTTCATTGCTGAAGCAATATGATGCCAAGTGACGTACATCGTTGCCAGACTCACCGAAATCGGAACGCAGATAGCAGCTAAGTGAAAGAGGAACACCCATGCTAAGAAGGCTTGCACTCCATATTCCACCGATAAGGCGGCTGTGGGAGCAAAGAAATTTTCTATTGAGCAGACTCAACGTTACTGGCGAGAAGGGAAGCCCATTTTTCAACTACGCAAGTTCATTCGACGCAATTGAAGTGATGCAACGCCATTCAGCAAAGTCACTTGTGCCGTCGCCGGAACACTTGACGAATTTTCTTGGAGTTAAGATCTCTCCAGATTTTTTCCCGGGGATTCTCGACGGGAGAGCGGGACAGATTGAAGAAATTCCCATTCCTGCCAATTTTCACGCTGACATTGCAGAATGGGCTGCAGCTTTGCGTGCTGTTGATTTATCGCGAGGGAAATTCAGGGTAATTGAGCTTGGCTGCGGCTGGGGATGCTGGCTTAACAATACTGGTGTTGCTGCTCGCAATTCTGGTCGTGATGTAGAGCTTATTGGAGTCGAAGGCGACGCTGGCCACGTTGAGTTTGCTCACCGTGCCATGGCCGACAATGGCTTTTCCGGTGAGGACTATCGCATAATTCATGGTGTCGCCGCACCGGCCGATGGGCGAGCCCTGTTTCCCGCGGTCGAACGCGCGGGCGCGACCTGGGGGTCAGAGCCAATCTTGAACGCGACAGAGGCACAACGCGCAGAGGCAGCAGCAACAGGCGACTATGTCGACTTGCCCGCATTCGCGCTTTCCAGTGTTGCCGACGGCCGACCGGTTGACCTGCTTCACATCGACATTCAGGGTGGCGAAGCGGATTTTATACAATCTACCCTGACCGATCTCAATTCTCTAGTGCGTTACGTTTTGATCGGTACCCACTCGCGCGAAATCGAAGGCAGGCTGATGGAGACACTGCGCAATGCGGGATGGCAGCTGGAAATGGACAGAGCTGCCGTAATCACTATATTGAACGGAGTGCCTCAAATCTCTGTCGACGGCGTGCAAGCTTGGCGCAATCCCCGCATTTGATTAAACGTGAGCGTCCGGCGAAGGCATTTTCGAGTGTCGAGAGCTATTGGCCCCGTTTCATCTCATCGGCCATGACGCGGTCGATCATGTCGGGATCGCATTGTGTGTCGACGAGGAACTCGCGGATACCGCC
>NZ_JAEUAT010000060.1 GCF_019511525.1 Rhizobium cauense
CCTTGGCCGCACGGATGATCTTGCGCGCATCCGGCGTCTCGGCAAAGCGCGAGATGTTCTCGGCAATCGTCCCCTCCATCAGCGCCACGTCCTGCGGCAGGTAGCCGACATGCTCGCCGAAGAAGGCCTCGTTCCACTGGCTGAGATCGGCGCCGTCGACCCGGACCGAGCCGCGCAGCACCGGCCAGATGCCGAGGATCGAGCGCGCCAGCGTCGTCTTGCCGCCACCCGACGGACCGATCAGACCGAGCGCCTGGCCGGCCTTCAGCGTGAAGCTGACTTCGCTCAAGAGCACCGCGCCGCTCGTCGGCGCCACCGTCGTGATGTTGTCGACCGTCAGGCTCTCGTGCGGGGCCGGCAGCTCGACAAAGCCGCTCTTGTCGTTCAGCACCGCCAGCGTCTCGTTCAGCCGCTGATGGCTGCGGCGCGCACCGACTACGCCCTTCCACTGGGCGATCGCCAGGTCGACGGGGGCAAGCGCGCGCGCCGTGACGATCGACGAGGCGATGATCGAACCTGCCGACAGGTCGCCGCGGATCGCCAGATAGGCGCCGAGCCCAAGGATCGCCGACTGCAGCATCATCCGCAGCACCTTCGACAGGCCAGACAGCGTGCCGCCGATGTCGGATGTCTTTGTCTGACAGTCGAGGTGGCGGCGGTTGGCCTTCTCGAAGCGCTCGACGGCGCGGCCGGTGATCCCCATCGCATGCATGATGTCGCTGTTGCGGGCGTTCGAGTCCGCCACCGAGTTGCGCGCCACCGAGGCCTTGATCATCGATTGCGAATGCCGCCGGGTCAAAAGCTCGGCAATGATGGTCAGCACCGTCAGCACCGCCGCGCCACCGACCGTCAGGATCCCCA
>NZ_JAEUAT010000061.1 GCF_019511525.1 Rhizobium cauense
TTTGATCCAGCCGAACGCCTCCTCGATACGCTTGCGAATGCGTAGGCTGACCTCATAGCCGGGATGGCGTGTAGTGCGTCCGTCGATAGCCGAGCGGCGACCATTGACGTTCTGTGCCACGTGGGGCGTCACCTTCATCGACCGCAAATCTTTGACGAAGTCTTTCGTGTCATAAGCCTTGTCGGCACCAAGGGTGATTGCCTGTGGCCGGTCGCAGAAAGGTTCAATCATGTGAAGAGCCGCGATGCGTTCGGCGTAACCGTTGGCCTCGGTCAGATGGGCATTGACCAAAAGACCATGGCGGTTTTCCATCAACCCATGCCCCATGAAGGACAGCTTGGCCTCCTTGCCCTTTCCCTTCCTATACAGCTTTGCATCCGGATCGGTCGTTGATGCATGCGTCTCGTTGGAACGCTTTTCGCCATGGAAGTCTGCTTGCACGTTGCGACCACCGCCATCCGATGGTGGTTCGCCGTGATCGTCCCTTGAGCCGTCCTTCGGCCTGAAGCTCTTCATCGACGCCCAGGCTTCGATCAGCGTGCCATCGACAGAGAAATGGTCTGTGGACAGCAGTCGCTTTACCTTGGGTTGGGAAAGGATTGCACCCAGGAACTTCGCAGCGATGTCTCCATCGAGCAACCGGTCGCGGTTCTTCGAAAACACCGAATGGTCCCAAGCGGGATCGTCAACGCCGATGTCGACGAACCAGCGGAAGAGAAGGTCGTATTCCAACCGTTCCATCAGAAGTCGCTCAGAGCGGA
>NZ_JAEUAT010000062.1 GCF_019511525.1 Rhizobium cauense
AGGTGGAAGCGGTCCATTTCGTTCAGGACCACCATGTCGAATGGCGTCGTCGTCGTTCCCTCTTCCTTGTAACCGCGCACATGCAGATTGTCGTGATTTGTGCGGCGATAGGTAAGCCGATGGATCAGCCAGGGATAACCGTGGAACGCAAAGATGATCGGTTTGTCCTTCGTGAACAATGCATCGAAGTCTGCGTCTGAGAGCCCATGCGGATGCTCCTTCGACGGTTGCAGTTTCATGAGGTTGACGACATTGACCACGCGCACCTTGAGCTCCGGAAGGTGTTCTCGCAGCAATTGGACTGCCGCCAGCGTTTCCAGCGTCGGTACGTCGCCGCAGCACGCCATGACGACATCGGGCTCTGTACCTCGATCGTTGCTGGCCCACTCCCATATGCCGAGGCCTGCGGTGCAGTGCTTGACCGCCTCATCCATCGTCAGCCATTGCGGCGCCGGTTGCTTGCCCGCCACGACGACGTTCACATAGTTGCGGCTGCGCAGGCAATGATCCGTGACGGAAAGCAGCGTATTGGCATCCGGCGGCAGATAGACACGGATCACGTCTGCCTTCTTGTTGACGACGTGGTCGATGAACCCCGGATCCTGATGGCTGAAGCCGTTGTGGTCCTGGCGCCAGACGTGGGAGCTGAGGAAGTAGTTCAGCGAACCGATCGGCCGCCTCCAGGGAATGTGATTGCACACCTTCAGCCATTTGGCGTGCT
>NZ_JAEUAT010000063.1 GCF_019511525.1 Rhizobium cauense
CGGCACGAAGCTTCGATGCAATCACAAAGGCATTGGGCGAGATTGTCGGTCTTTTCTCCATTGATGAATGCCTGAACTTCTTCAGGGCCGCAGGGTATGAGACCGAATAGGTGCGACACGCTTTAGTGGCAAACAGCCCAATTAGTGGGTTTCGGCCTTGGCGTCGGCTACTGCGGAGCGCCAAGTAATATCTCCTCCCCTCCAATGCGACCTGATGCTTTCAATTTGCTCCGCACCCGTATACTGCAGTCATCTCATCGCTGTCGGGGTTCAAAATTCGGGAATGCTGCGTAGATTGCGTTCGGATCGCTGACAAATTCGAAAGCATGCCGGGGGGACCTATCCAGAATGAAATTCGGTACAAGTGGGCTGCGTGGCCTGTCTGTCGACCTCAAGGGTCGAGCCGCAGCGCTCTATGCGACAGCGTTTGGACGCTATCTCCTGGGCAGCGGCATGGCTCGCCCTGGCGACGCCATCCTGATCGGCCGGGATTTTCGGGATTCCAGTCCTGAGATCGCAGCAAACTGCGCCGACGCCCTGACGTCTCTCGGTTTCAAAGTCCGCGACTGCGGCACGGTGCCGACCCCTGCGCTTGCCCTGGCAGGGCTCCGGG
>NZ_JAEUAT010000064.1 GCF_019511525.1 Rhizobium cauense
AATCATATGGATCATCACAGGGCTAGCTATAGGCGTAGACATAGATCCTCACAATCAGAGAAAATCAGATGTCTGCCATACCGCGACGGCCGTCAGCTTCGCCAGATGGGGTCTGCTTGTCGCTTACTACAATACACAGGCCCACATCCAACGCGCTCTCGACGGAGTAGCCTCGATGCGCGACCTTGTAAAAACTTGAGCCGGCAGCCGTCAGCAGCAAAAACGCCTTGTTGCGACCGAGGATGGCAAAGCTGCTACCTTGATCCCGGTGGGCCGATGAGGAGAGTTCCACGACATGCTGTCTTCGCAGGCGCGGATTGCGTTCGTTTTTGGAGCAGGCAGGCACACACCGATCGGAGATTAGACGCTTCGGCCGTACTCGGCACTGCGTCCGAAACGCAAAGAGCACTTCTCCTCTTATGGTGAGGAGCTTTTGTCAGGAGGCTCTATTTCAAATCTTGGTTGCGGGGGCAGGATTTGAACCTGCGGCCTTCAGGTTATGAGCCTGACGAGCTACCGGGCTGCTCCACCCCGCGTCCAGCGTAAATCCCTTCGGGATTTATCGCGGCGGCATAACCGC
>NZ_JAEUAT010000065.1 GCF_019511525.1 Rhizobium cauense
TGGGGATCCTGACGGTCGGTGGCGCGGCGGTGCTGACGGTGCTGACCATCATTGCCGAGCTTTTGACCCGGCGGCATTCGCAATCGATGATCAAGGCCTCGGTGGCGCGCAACTCGGTGGCGGACTCAAACGCCCGCAACAGCGACATCATGCATGCGATGGGGATCACCGGCCGCGCCGTCGAGCGCTTCGAGAAGGCCAACCGCCGCCACCTCGACTGTCAGACGAAGACATCCGACATCGGCGGCACGCTGTCTGGACTGTCGAAGGTGCTGCGCATGATGCTGCAGTCGGCGATCCTTGGGCTCGGCGCCTATCTGGCGATCCGCGGCGACCTGTCGGCCGGTTCGATCATCGCCTCGTCGATCGTCACGGCGCGCGCGCTTGCCCCCGTCGATCTGGCGATCGCCCAGTGGAAGGGCGTGGTCGGTGCGCGCCGCAGCCATCAGCGGCTGAACGAGACGCTGGCGGTGCTGAACGACAAGAGCGGCTATGTCGAGCTGCCGGCCCCGCACGAGAGCCTGACGGTCGACAACATCACGACGGTGGCGCCGACGAGCGGCG
>NZ_JAEUAT010000066.1 GCF_019511525.1 Rhizobium cauense
ATCTGTTCGGACTGTCCGGGATCATCAACATCCTGGCGCTGACCGGCGCCTTCTACATGCTGCAGATCTACGACCGGGCGCTGACCAGCGGCTCGATCTCGACGCTTGTGGCGCTGTCGATCCTGGCAATCAGCCTCTACCTGTTCCAGGGGATGTTCGACATCATCCGCTCGCAGATCCTGATCCGGCTCGGCGCCCGGCTGGATGCCGAGCTTGCGCCGATCGCCCACAAGGTGGTGATCGAGATGCCGCGCTACGGCTACTCGACGTCTGAGGCGATGGAGCGCGGCCGCGACGTCGACACGCTGCGCGGCTTCCTGTCGAGCCAGGGTCCGGTGGCGCTGTTCGACCTGCCGTGGATGCCGATCTACCTGGTATTCGTCTGGCTGCTGCACCCGATGCTGGGGATCCTGACGGTCGGTGGCGCGGCGGTGCTGACGGTGCTGACCATCATTGCCGAGCTTTTGACCCGGCGGCATTCGCAATCGATGATCAAGGCCTCGGTGGCGCGCAACTCGGTGGCGGACTC
>NZ_JAEUAT010000067.1 GCF_019511525.1 Rhizobium cauense
CGACGTCGGCACTGGCAACCGATGTCGCCAGCTCCTTGGAAAAATCCAGGCGACCGGCAGTGCGATTGTGTTCGATGATGGTATCGAGTCCGGGTTCGAAAATCGGAACTTTTCCGGCTTCCAGTGCGTCGATCTTCGCGGCTGATTTGTCGACGCAGGTGACATGATGGCCGAAATCGGCGAGGCAGGCACCGGAGACAAGGCCGACATAGCCCGAGCCAATCATCACAATACGCATGGATTCATTCCCTGAGACAGCGATCGCGGCCCGGCCGTTTGGCAGAGCCGCGATGGTGTTACAGGCGGACGTTTATAAGTTCAAGACAGAGATGATCAGCTGCGTCCGAACTCATCGACGATGCGGATGATATCGTCCTCGCCGAGGTAGGATCCCGTCTGCACCTCGATGAGTTCGAGCATGATCTTGCCGGGGTTGGCGAGGCGATGGATTTCTCCGA
>NZ_JAEUAT010000068.1 GCF_019511525.1 Rhizobium cauense
GGTAGGAAGGAAGCTTGTCGTCAGGATTGACCATTGTTCGGTGCCTTTTGGTGCTGTCTGATGGCTGATCTGATTACCGTTGCCTGACCGCGCGGTACCGGATTTAATCTCGAGAAGCTGGTCTTAAAGATCGGACACAAGCGAACTGCTCGGCGTAGTTCCAATAAAGTGATCCGATCGAACACGTCGATGGCATCATTAGAAAACGGTGGTTGTAAAAGGTAACCGCTGAATAGCTGGTACGGCAAACTCAGGTTTGTCCGTATGACCGGTTTGGAACCCCTTGAGCGCAAGCGAAAAGGATAGGAATTCCAAACCCAGCAAAGATGATGAGCATTGGCAATGAGAACGATTAAGTGTCGTAAGGGCATTTGGTGGATGCCTTGGCATGCACAGGCGATGAAGGACGTGATACGCTGCGAAAAGCCGTGGGGAGCTGCGAATAAGCTTT
>NZ_JAEUAT010000069.1 GCF_019511525.1 Rhizobium cauense
CTTGAAGGCCGGGCTATGGTTCCGGCGCGGTCGTCTCGTCATGGTATCTCCTGTTCCCGGCATCTAAGCCGAAGTCAGGCAGAAATTCCACTTATCCGTCCTGTCCAAATTTCCCGAGCCAGCTCTGAAGGCAGTGTGGGTGGTGTCTGGAGCCTTTCCCTCACACTAACTCTCGATGCAATGATGAAGGCGGCCGACAAGTGCCTTTACGAGGCGAAACGGGGAGGAAAAGGGCGGGCTGTGATATGCGAATTTACCTGAGAAGTTCGCGCCAAGTACCTCGGCGAGCGCTGGAAAGCGTAACCTTGCCATCGGATTTTGATTAGGTCGCGTCCCCATAAAAGGGTTTCGCTTTAGTCACGATGATGATTCAATGTCCTTGGAAGGAGATTGATATGCGCCGTCATGAACTTAGCGATGAAGAGTGGGCGATCATCGCACCACTTTT
>NZ_JAEUAT010000007.1 GCF_019511525.1 Rhizobium cauense
CACCCCGCAAATGCCTTGGCTATCGCACGCCGGCCGAAGTCTTTCGCAAGAAACTGCTCGCGCAGATCAGACATGCCGGCTAGCTTGATGAGCCACAAAAGTCGCGGTTCAGCATGAACTCACACCGCAAAGTTAAAGTGTCCTGATCCTGCAAAGTAAGAATGTCATTCTTCTCCCCGGGTTTTGATGACCTGGGAGATTGCGGATGGGACTGATTGCGATGAGCGAACGCGATTTGCAGCGGATCGAGGTTTTGTCGAAGATCATTGATGGCCGTTCGACGCTGGTGTCGGCGGCGCATGTTCTGGATTTGAGTACACGCCAGGTGCGCCGACTTCTGGATCGGATCCGGACGGATGGCGCGGCATCGATCCGACACCAGGCGATCGGCCGACCGTCGAACAATCGGATCAGCTCTGGTGTACGCGATTACGTGCTTTCGATCGTGCGGGAACGCTATTCTGATTTCGGGCCGACGTTGGCGGCGGAGAAGCTTTTGGAAGAGCACGGTGTGACGGTATCGCGCGAGACATTGCGCAAATGGATGTCGGGCGCCGGCATCTGGTTCTCACGCAAACAGCGGCGGACGTTTCACCAGCCACGGCCGCGGCGCGAAGCCTATGGTGAACTGGTGCAGATCGACGGGTCAGAACACCGCTGGTTCGAGGATCGTGGGCCATCGTGCTCGCTGTTGGTGTTCGTCGATGATGCGACCGGCAAGTTGATGCAACTGCGGTTCGTGCGCTCGGAAAGTGCGTTCAGCTACTTCGGGGCACTGGCGCTCTATCTCGAGCGTCACGGTGCTCCCGTTGCCTTTTATTCCGACAAGCATTCGGTGTTCCGGGTGGCGAAGAAGGATGCCAAGGCTGGCCAGGGCATAACCCAGTTTGGGCGTGCGCTTTGCGAGCTAAACATCGAGATTCTCTGCGCAAATTCGAGTCAGGCCAAAGGCCGGGTCGAGCGGATGAACCGGACATTGCAGGATCGGCTGGTCAAGGAACTGCGGCTGGCCGGTATCGGTGATATGGAGGCGGGCAACGATTTCTTGCCAACGTTCGTGGAGCATTACAATGCGCGGTTTGCGATTGCCCCTGCCCGGCCCGAAGACCTGCACCGGCCGATGAATCTGGCGCCGGATCGATTGCAGGAGATCCTGTGCAAGCGTGAGCAGCGCTATGTTGGCGCACAGCTTACCCTGTCGTTCGACCGTAAGCGGATCATGCTGGAAGAGAACGATGTGACGCGTGGATTGGTCGGCCGCCATGTCGAGACTTATGCCTATGCAGATGGCCGGTTTGACGTACGCTGGAAGGGACACTCACTGCCGTATCGGGTGTTCGACAAAGACCAGCGGGTGACGCATGCGGCGATCACGGAGAACAAGCGGCTTTCTGATGTGCTGAGCTACATCAAGGAACGGCAGGACCAGATGCCTGTACCAAAGGTGAAGACCAACAGCGAGAAGCGGGGTTACACGCCCCGCGGCCGTAAGCCGGGGCGAGGCAAGGATTTCATGAACGATCCGGCTGTGATCGAACGCCGCAAGGCTGCCCTGGCCAGGCTCGATGCCACCGATAACCCGTCGTCGCATGGGCTCAGAGCTAAAGCCGAAGGGGTGTTCCTCACCCGCCCCGATCTGATCTTGCAACCGGATCAGCCGGTCAGATCGGGGCTGGTCGTGGTGCCGAGCGGCAGACCAAAGTGACATTTCTACTTTGCAAACCGGCGGACATTTCAACCTTGCCGCCACATGTATTGCGATGGATGAGTCAAGATTCGCGCGTGAATTAAGCCGCTCGTCGGTCCACCTTCGCTGCGGGGTCATCGTCTCCTATCCCGTTATGATCGATGCCCTTCCTTTGCGCGCAGACTGCGCTAGAATTCTCTGGGATAGCCGGAGCCATTGCCATGCGCGCCATTCTCGCAATATTCATTCTGCTTGCTGCGTCCCTCGCCATTTTTTCCGCTACTCATGCGGAGGATCCGATCGACGCGACGCGTACAATGATCGAGGCTCAGATCAAGGCATTTCTGAATGACGACGCTGACGCGGCCTATTCCTACGCCGCGCCAGGCATCAAGGCGATCTATCCCGATAAGGATGTGTTCTTCGCCATGGTCAAGAAGAGCTACGAGCCAGTCTATCATCCAGGCAACTATGCCTTCGGACGCAGCCGGACAATCGACAACGGTGCGATGATCTACCACGAAGTCCTGATATCTGGCCGCGACGGCAAGGATTGGACGGCGATCTATCAGCTGGCTCGTCAGCCTGATGGAGGATACAAGATCAACGGTGTGCAGATCGTGCCGAACACCGAGAGTAAGGGCATCTGACAGGCGGTGAGGCGGCCTGTGCTACGGACCGCCGGAGCCGACCGTGTCTCAAACCGGCTCCAGGTCGCCCCTCGCCCATTCTTCCTGCGTTTCTGCCATGAAGTCGGCAAAACGGCCTTCTGCGATCGCCTTGCGGATCCCCTGCATCAGTTCCTGATAGTATGCGAGGTTGTGCCAGGAGAGCAGCATGCCGCCGAGCGCCTCATTGGCGCGGACGAGGTGATGCAGATAGGCGCGCGAGTAGTCGCGCGAAGCCGGGCAATTCGACTGGTCGTCGAGCGGACGCATATCCTCCGCGTGGCGGGCGTTGCGGATGTTGACCTTGCCGCGGCGGGTGAATGCAAGCCCGTGCCGGCCGGAACGGGTCGGCATCACACAGTCGAACATGTCGATGCCGCGAGCGACGGACTTCAGGATATCGTCGGGCGTGCCGACGCCCATGAGGTAGCGCGGCTTCTCCGTGGGAAGAACAGGCAGTGTTTCCTCGAGCATCTTCAGCATGACGTCCTGCGGTTCGCCGACGGCAAGACCGCCGACCGCGTAACCCTTGAGATCGAGATCAGCAAGTGCCGCGGCTGACCGAATGCGGAGCGAAGGGACATCCCCACCCTGCACGATCCCGAACATGGCCTTCCCCGGCTGGTTGCCGAAGGCGACCTTGCATCGCTCCGCCCAGCGAAGTGACAGCTCCATCGCGCGCTCGATCTCGCGCGGTTCCGCCGGCAGCGCCACGCACTCGTCGAGCTGCATCTGAATATCGGAATCCAGCAATCCCTGGATCTCGATCGAGCGCTCCGGCGACATGTGATGCAAGCTGCCGTCGACATGCGACTTGAAGGTCACGCCCTGCTCGTCGAGCTTGCGCAGGCCCGAGAGCGACATCACCTGGAACCCGCCGGAGTCGGTCAGGATCGGCCCGTCCCAGCGGATCAGCTTGTGAAGACCGCCGAGGCGGGCAACGCGCTCGGCCGTCGGGCGCAGCATGAGATGGTAGGTATTGCCGAGAATGATGTCGGCACCGGTATCGCGAACCTGTTCAAGATACATCGCCTTGACGGTGCCGACGGTGCCGACAGGCATGAAAGCAGGCGTGCGGATCGTGCCGCGCGGCATCGAGA
The DNA here is from genome assembly GCF_019511525.1 of Rhizobium cauense. Lineage (GTDB taxonomy): Bacteria > Pseudomonadota > Alphaproteobacteria > Rhizobiales > Rhizobiaceae > Rhizobium > Rhizobium cauense. The sequence continues at coordinate 3,456 of NZ_JAEUAT010000007.1, forward strand.
CCTCGCCCAGGCGGGCACCAGCGTCGATCTTCTTGAGGGTGAACTGGAAGTTCTCGGTCATTTAGTTTTTCCGGAAAAGGAGGCTGGAATCGCCATAGGAATAGAAGCGGTAGCCCGTGGAAATCGCGTGGCTGTAGGCTGCGTGCATCGTCTCGAAGCCGGCAAAGGCCGAAACGAGCATGAACAGTGTCGAACGAGGCAGATGGAAGTTCGTCATCAGCATGTCAACCGCCTTGAAGCGGTAGCCCGGCGTGATGAAGATGCCGGTGGCGCCGGCCCAGGCGCGGATTTCGCCATTTTCCTGGGCGGCACTTTCGATCAGCCGCAGCGACGTCGTGCCGACGCAGATGATGCGCCCGCCCCTCGCCTTCACGGCATTGAGGCTCGCAGCCGTGTCGGCGCTGACATAGCCGCTTTCAAGATGCATCTTGTGATCATCGGTGTCGTCGACCTTCATGGGCAGGAATGTGCCGGCACCGACATGCAGCGTCACGAAATGCCGCTCGACGCCTGCCTTGTCGATGGCTTCGAAAAGATCCGGTGTGAAGTGAAGCCCGGCCGTCGGGGCCGCAACGGCACCCTCCTCGCGGGCATAAATCGTCTGGTAGTCGGCGCGGTCGCGCTCATCCTCAGCGCGTTTCGCGGCAATATAGGGCGGCAGTGGAATATGCCCGACAGAATAGATCGCCTCGTCGAGCATTGGTCCGGAAAGATCGAACGCAAGCGTGACTTCGCCACCCTCGCCTTTTTCCTCGACTGTGCATTCGAGCTTGCCGAGAAGGCAGCTGCTGCCATCGTGGCCGAACGACATACGGTCGCCGATCTTGATACGCTTGCCGGGCTTGGCGAAGGCTTTCCAGCGGCTCGCGCCAATGCGCATGTGCAGCGTCGCCGAAACCTGCTGACCGCCTGCACCTTCGCGATGCCGGATACCCTCGAGCTGCGCCGGGATCACCTTGGTGTCATTGAAGACGAGTGCGTCCCCTGCCCTTAGAAAGCCGGGCAGATCGCTCACCCGATGATCCGACAGCTGTGCCTCCCCGGCTGCTGGATCGACGACGAGCAAACGCGCGCTGTCGCGCGGCTCGGCTGGCCGCAAGGCGATCCGTTCATCCGGCAGGTCGAAATCGAAGAGGTCTACGCGCATCACTTAAAATCCAGGCAAAGCGAAACCCGCCCCACGCTTTCGCGCAAGGGCGGGTTTCAGCAGAAATCACAATCAGACGTCAGCGGCAACCCGCATCGAGACGATCGAGTCTGGATCGGTGACCGGCTCGCCCTTCTTGATCTTGTCGATGTTGTCCATGCCTTCGATGACCTGACCCCAGACGGAGTACTGCTTGTTCAGCCAGGGAGCATCCGTGAAGCAGATGAAGAACTGCGAGTTGGCGGAATTCGGGTTCTGCGAACGGGCCATCGAGCAGGTGCCGCGGATGTGGCTGATGGCCGAGAATTCAGCCTTCAGGTCCGGCTTCTCGGAGCCGCCCATGCCTGCGCGGCCAGGGTTGAAGCTCTCGCCACCCTTCTTGCCGAACTTCACGTCGCCGGTCTGCGCCATGAAGTCGTTGATGACGCGATGGAAGACAACGCCGTCATAGGCCTTCTCGCGAGCGAGTTCCTTGATGCGGGCGACGTGCTCTGGCGCCACTTCCGGCAGCAACTGGATGACAACCTTGCCCTTGGTGGTTTCCAGGATGATGGTGTTTTCGGGATCCTTGATCTCGGCCATTCTTCTTCTCCTACTTGTCTTGAAACTTACTTCTTGCCGACGGTGACTTTGATCATCCGGTCGGGACTGCTGACTTCGCCGTTCTGGCCTTCGCCGCGCTTGATCTTGTCGACGTTCTCCATGCCGGAGATGACCTTGCCGACGACCGTATACTGGCCGTTGAGGAAGGATCCATCAGCGAACATGATGAAAAACTGCGAGTTGGCCGAGTTCGGGTCCTGCGAGCGGGCCATGCCGACCGTGCCGCGAACGAAAGGCGTCTTCGAAAATTCTGCAGGCAGATCAGGCAGGTCGGAGCCGCCTGTACCGGCAAGGCTTGCATCAAAGCCCTTTTCCATGTTGCCGAACTTCACGTCGCCAGTCTGGGCCATGAACCCTTCGATGACGCGATGGAAGGCCACGTTGTCATATGCGCCCTTCTTGGCGAGCGCTTCGATCTGCGCGACGTGCTTCGGCGCGACGTCGGGCATAAGCTGGATGACGACCGGACCGTCCTTCAGCTGGATCGTGAGCGTGTCACTGGACTGCGCGAACGCGTCGCCGGCGAACGAAGCAAGATAAAGCACGCCTGCAAATGCGAGATAGAAGAGTTTCATGTTGGCTCCGTTGCGGCGAAAATGTCGCCTAGGATTTGCGCTTGGATTGAAGGGCGTTCAAGACGGCAGCCGGCACAAAGGCGCTGACATCGCCTCCCATGGCAGCGATTTGCCGGACCAATGTGGCGGTTATGGGCCGCGAGGCCGTTCCGGCAGGTAGAAAGATGGTTTGAATGTCAGGCGCCATCTGGCGGTTCATGCCGGCCATCTGCATTTCGTAGTCGAGGTCGGTACCATCACGCAGACCGCGGATCAGAAGCGCGGCGCCATGGGAACGCGCCGCGTCGACAACGAGATTGTCGAAAGCCACGACGGAGATACCGCCCGCCTTCTCGGGCAGTGCATCCGCAAGCGACTGACGAATGAGATCCGCTTTCTCATCGAAGGAAAAGAGCGGTGTCTTGCCGGGGTGAATGCCGATTGCGACGATAACTTTGGATGCAACGCTCAGCGCCTGGATAAGAACATCCAGATGTCCGTTTGTGATCGGGTCGAATGACCCCGGATAAAAAGCTGTCGTCATTGGGCCTAGCCATTTGTTTCGACGACCTTTTGTCATGGATGGAGGGCGTCCGCAAGTCATTTGCCCGTCGCTGAACGGCCGATGAATGCGGCATTCAAGCCGGCTTCAGACGGGCTCACTATGAAAGAGAGCGTCAACAGCCGATGCCATTCCGGCACCGGTCCCTCCCCGGAAAACGCTTATGCTGATCATCCTTGTTGCAATTGCTGTCGTTGTCTCGCTCATCGCCGAATTTCTCTACGGCTACGTGCGAGATCTCCAGGATGCAAGTTGGGTTCGGCCAAGCGTACGGGAACACTACGCAATCGTGCGGGCGACGGGAACCGTGGCATTTAAACCGATTAAGAATTCTGAACGCCAGATGAACGACGCATTCAAAGTCGCTTCAGATCGGCCTTGGTAAACGACCGGTCAATACCCCTGGAACCATTTCCGCACGCATGCGTTCATTCAACCGAGCGTAACGCGATACGCCGCACAAGGAAGAAAATATGCCCAATAAGATTACCATGATTAATGCTGTCTGGATGGTAATGATGACCGGTATGCTTGCAGCGACTGTCGCGCTCTACGATCACAAAGGAGATGCGTCCAAGGTATATGGCCCCTATGCGTCCGCGCGGACCGCGGTAATGAGCCAGTACTGAGGAACTGAACGCAAAGCCCCAGGAGGACTGTTCATGTTCACGATATTGACTGTGCTTACCGCCCTTATCAGCATCATGTTTGTCGTGTCCGTGGCCTCCACCATTTCTGCCCTTCGCCGTGAAAGCGAAGAGGTGAAAAAGATCGATGGGAAGCACAGCTGGTTCTAGCCGCTGTCGCAAACCTGGGAATGAGTATTTCGACCGCCTGAGGCCGGACAGCATTGTTGTCCGGCCTTTTGTATGCCTGAAGATGGTTTGCGGATCGATGGTATCAGCGCAGCTGCTCTTCATCATTGATGCGTCGAACCATGACCACCTCATCGATCTCTCTGTTGTCATGGAGAAAGCCAGCCGGAATACGTCCGGCCTCGTGGAAACCTTCGCGTCGATAGAACTGCAAAGCGGCTCCATTCTCGGCGCTGACAGCGAGTTCTAGTTGGCGGATTCCGTTCTCGCGCGCATAAGCCACCGCGGTATCCAGCAATGCGCTGGAGCGACCTTTTCCTCTTTCGCTGCTGCGCATGTAGACCATGATCAGCGTCGCGCGATGCGCCATCTTGCTGGCGCGCTGTCTGATCAAGCCCAGAATGCCAACCGGCTCCTCATCCTTGAAAGCCACGAAAACCGGTCCATCGACTAGTCGCTTGCGCCACTCCTCGTCGGGCAGCGCTTCCCAGTCATTGACGCTGCTGGCGAAGGCCGCAGGTTCGGTCCGCAGTGCTTCCAGGCGAATAGCCTTGAAGGTGGCAAGATCATCAATACCGAGAGTCCGGATCATAGTGTCTCCGTCGGCTGCGCTGCGAATGGGGCCAGATCAGATGAGATGCCCAAAAAGAAAACCGGGCAGTTGCCCGGTTTTCAAGATCAGGATGTTCGAACATCAAGCTTCCGCGTCGGGCTCGCTCTCCGGCACCGAGGCAACGTCGTCGCCATTCTCGACAACATCTTCGGCTTCTTCCTCCGGCTCGCTGATACGCTCGACAGATACCACCTTCTCATCCTTTGCCGTCGAGAAGATCGTAACACCCTTCGTTGCACGGCTTGCGATGCGAATGCCGCCGACCGGAACGCGGATCAGCTGGCCACCGTCGGAAACCAGCATGATCTGGTCGCCTTCGTTGACCGGGAAAGCCGCGACGAGTTCGCCGATCTCGGCGGTCTTCGACGTATCGGTGGCGCGAATGCCCTTGCCGCCTCGGCCGGAAATCCGGAAGTCGTAAGACGAGGAGCGCTTGCCGAAGCCCTTTTCGGAAACCGTCAGGACGTACTGTTCACGCGCCTTCAGTTCTTCGTAGCGTTCGTCGCTCAACTGGCCTTCCTCGGTCACCTCCTCGCCGACGAGCGAGATTTCCTCGGCGTCACCTGTCGCGAGGCGCCGCTCGCTTGCTGCACGCTTCAGGTAGGCTGCGCGCTCCCAAGGCTCAGCGTCCACATGCCCTACGATTGTCATCGAGATGATCCGGTCGCCATCGCCGAGGTTGATGCCGCGAACGCCGATCGAGTTGCGGCCAGCAAAGACACGGACATCATCGACCGGGAAGCGAATGCACTGGCCGAGCGCGGTCGTCAGAAGCACGTCGTCATGTTCCGTGCAGGTCTCGACGGAGAGGATTTCATCACCCTCTTCCTCCAGCTTCATAGCGATCTTGCCGTTGCGGTTGACCTGAACGAAGTCGGACAGCTTGTTACGGCGAACCGTCCCGCGCGTCGTCGAGAACATGACGTCGAGCTTGTCCCAGCTATCCTCATCCTCGGGCAATGGCAGGATCGTCGTGATGCGTTCGCCGGGCTCCAGCGGCAGCATGTTGATGAGCGCCTTGCCACGTGAAGTTGGCGTCCCGATCGGCAGACGGTAGACCTTCTCCTTGTAGACGATACCACGCGAGGAAAAGAACAGGACCGGCGTATGCGTGTTCAGAACGAATAGCTGGCTAACAAAATCCTCGTCACGCGTGGTCATGCCAGAACGGCCCTTGCCGCCCCGGCGCTGGGCACGATAGGTCGTAAGAGGCACGCGCTTGATGTAGCCAAGATGGGAGACGGTCACGACCATATCTTCGCGGGCGATGAGATCCTCATCGTCCATTTCAAGGCCGCCGTCCATGATTTCGGTGCGGCGCGGCGTGCCGAATTCGTCGCGGACAGCTGCAAGCTCTTCCTTGACGATCGTCTGGATGCGGATCCGCGAAGACAGAATTTCAAGGTAATCCTTGATTTCTTCGCCGATCTTGTTGAGTTCGTCGCCGATTTCGTCGCGACCGAGAGCGGTCAGGCGAGCCAAACGCAGTTCGAGGATGGCGCGCGCCTGCTCTTCCGAGAGGTTGTATGTGAGGTCTTCGTTGATACGGTGACGCGGGTCGTCGATCAGGCGGATCAGGCTTTCGACGTCGGCTGCCGGCCAACGGCGCGTCATCAGCTGCTCGCGTGCCGTTTGCGGATCAGGCGCCTGGCGGATAGTGCGGATGATCTCGTCGATATTGGCAACAGCAATTGCAAGGCCAACCAAGACGTGGGCACGTTCGCGCGCCTTGCGCAGCAGGAATTTCGTTCTCCGGCTAACAACTTCCTCTCGGAAGGAAACGAAAGCGCGGAGCATATCGAGCAGCGTCAGCTGCTCCGGCTTGCCGCCGTTCAAAGCCACCATGTTGCAGCCAAACGAGGTCTGCAGCGGCGTGTAACGGTAGAGCTGGTTCAGGATGACGTCGGCATTGGCGTCACGCTTCAGCTCGACGACAACACGATAGCCTTGGCGGTCGGATTCATCGCGGAGGTCAGAGATGCCTTCGATGCGCTTGTCGCGCACCAGTTCGGCCATCTTCTCGATCATCGTCGACTTGTTCACCTGATACGGGATCTCGGTGATGATTATCTGTTCGCGATCGCCGCGCATCGGCTCGATGGCGGCGACGCCACGCATGATTACCGAACCACGACCGGTCTCGTAGGCCGAGCGGATGCCGGCGCGGCCAAGGATCTTGGCGCCCGTCGGGAAGTCTGGGCCCGGAATGATCTGCATGATGTCAGGCAGCTCGATTGCCGGGTTGTCGATCAGTGCGATACAGCCGTCGATCACTTCGCCGAGATTGTGCGGAGGAATATTCGTCGCCATACCGACGGCGATACCGCCCGCGCCGTTGACCAGGAGGTTCGGGAATTTCGCGGGAACAACCACCGGCTCGGACAGCGTGCCGTCGTAGTTGTCGCGGAAATCGACCGTTTCCTTGTCGAGATCGTCAAGCAGCGAATGCGCGGCCTTTTCCAGGCGGCATTCGGTGTAACGTTCAGCCGCCGGCGGGTCGCCGTCGACGGAGCCGAAGTTGCCCTGACCGTCGATCAGCGGCAGGCGAAGAGACCAGTCCTGCGCCATTCGGGCAAGAGCGTCGTAGATCGCCGAGTTGCCGTGCGGATGGTATTTACCCATCACGTCCCCGGTAACGCGGGCGCATTTGACGTATTTCTTGTTCCAGTCGATGCCGAGTTCCGACATGCCGTAGAGGATGCGCCGATGCACGGGCTTCAGGCCGTCGCGCACATCGGGCAAAGCGCGGCTGACGATAACGCTCATCGCGTAATCGAGGTACGACCGCTGCATTTCCTCCATGATGGAGATGGGCTCAATGCCTGGCGGGAGCTTCCCGCCGCCGGGGGGTGTTTGCTCAGTCAAAACGGATCACGATCTCTTCTAGAATCACTTGAAGATTTATAGCGGAAAGGCTGTTCTTAAGCCAATTTTGGCAAGGGTTTTGAACAGTCTTTTGCGGTGTTATGAGGGCAACCGGGTCGTTTGGGGCAGCTATTTACGCCGTCGGGGCAGCGCCATTTGCCAAATTGATTTCTCCGCATCACAATCACCCGAAACCCAAGCGTTTATATGGGCTCATGGAGAGACAATGGCAAGCGCCGACCAACTGATCAACGCTTTTACGACGCTGCTTGTCACGATCGATCCGCCTGGCCTTGCGCCGATCTTCCTGGGGCTCACCACAGGCATGAGCCGCGGCCAGCGTAAGCAGGTGGCGCTACGCGGCACGGTCATCGCCTTTGTCATTCTCGCTGTTTTCGCCCTGTTCGGGGCAAGCGTGCTCGGGGTACTTGGTATCTCGATCGGTGCCTTCCGCATCGCCGGCGGTCTGCTCTTGTTCTGGATCGCGTTTGAAATGGTGTTCGAGAAGCGACAGGACCGCAAGGAGAAGACCAGCACGGACGCGATCACCAAGGACCATATTCACAACATCTCGGTCTTTCCGTTGGCAATCCCGCTGATCGCCGGTCCCGGCGCCATTTCAGCAACGATCCTGATCGCCGGATCGATGCAGGGCTCACTCGAGCGTGCCCAGTTGATCATCGTCATTGCATCGAGCTTGCTGCTGCTCTTTCTGGCGCTGCTCATTGCCGATCGGCTCGATCGTTTCCTCGGCGTGACGGGGCGCGCAATTCTTACGCGCCTCCTCGGTGTCATCCTGGCAGCCCTCGCCACGCAGTTCGTCGTCGACGGCTTGAAGTCCACGCTCGGGACAATGCCGGTTGGCTAGCCCAAGTCGCTTGCGCTGAGACTTGTATTGTCAACTGCCGAGCATGATCGAGTGCGCAGTGCTCTATGCCTTCAGCAAACGCGTTTGGGCTTCCACGATCGTCCCGCGCGGGGCCGCGGCGTTTTCAAATATCTGGTAGAGGAAGAGCTTGATGGCCTCGGCTTCGCGCGCAACGACTGGCTCCAGGACCGGATCGCTGGCGGCCCATGCCCGCATGGTTGCGATTGATCTGCCCACTGCGCTACGCATGGCGGACGAACTGAACAGCTTGCTTTCAACGATGTACCAAACAAAAATCCGGATTGCGATCGCCCTGATATGCGGCTCTTGCGCACGAATGGAATTGAATTCGGCCCAGAGCCTCCGCAGGTGGTCCTCGCTCAGGCGGTCGAGATCCAAGCCAAGCTCCAGCAGATCTTCGCCGACCATGCGCCGCGCCGCGCTGGTTGTAAGCAATCCAAACTGGGAGCCTATTTCTCTCATGCCACGAATATCGGGCGAGCCCGGCAGTTTGGAAACCCTGCCACAGCTATCCTTTCGGAGAGGGAAGCGCTGTCACTTTGATTAGAACACCCTACAATACCCGGTAATTTGTTAGCCAATTCGGCTAAGGCGCGGAAATTGAACCGGTTTACGCTGTAATGCGAGGTCGATTTGCGACGAAGACTCACATTTTCCTTCCCTGCCCGACTGCAAGACAATTTCCGCGGACGGAAACGCATCGCGCCGCGCGGCAGGGAGGCCCGGTGGGCGTCAAGCGTATAACTCAAAAGGAAGACGGCGCACCTTTCGGCACGCCGTCGAACTGATGTCATAAGGTACGCGTTGCGATCAGAACGGGATGTCGTCGTCGAGATCGCGCGAGAAATTTCCACCGCCGCCACCGCTGCTGCGGCCAGACGATTGCGAAGGTGCGCCGTAGTCGTCGCCGTAGCCACCGCCGCCACCGAAATCATTGCCGCCGGCATTGCTGCCGCGACCACCGCCGAAGCCGGAGCTTGCCCCGCCACCCTCGCCGCGACCGTCGAGCATCGTCAGCGTCGAGCCGAAGCCCTGCAGAACGACTTCCGTCGAATAGCGGTCCTGGCCATTCTGGTCCTGCCACTTGCGGGTCTGCAGCGCACCTTCGATATAGAGCTTGGCGCCCTTCTTCACATACTGCTCGACGACCTTGCAGAGGCCTTCGTTGAAAACCACGACCGTATGCCATTCCGTCTTCTCGCGGCGTTCGCCGGAGTTGCGGTCGCGCCAGGTCTCGGAAGTCGCGATGCGAAGGTTGGCGATCGGCCGGCCATCCTGGGTCCGCCGGATTTCGGGGTCAGCGCCCACGTTCCCGATCAGAATTACCTTGTTTACGCTGCCAGCCATACTTTCACCTTACCTGCCGCCCTGCCCGGCGGCGCTTGAACCAATCGGCTCACCTTAAACTATAGAGCACCAGCGATGGGCGTCCATCGCTGGTTCATCCACAAGGAATTTTGTTCTTTATTTGTTCTAGTTTATCCCTATGATCCTGTCAACCGAATCGAAAACCTTGCAGCAGATGGACATTCAGCCTCGACTCGCCAGCCGGCATCACTAAATAAGGGGCTTGTTCCAGCACAGAAGCAGAAGACGATGAGCGAAATGAAGACGATTTCCATCCGCGGCGCGCGCGAGCACAATTTGAAGGGCATCGATCTCGATCTGCCGCGAAACAAGCTTATCGTCATGACCGGCCTTTCGGGCTCCGGCAAATCGTCGCTTGCCTTCGATACGATCTATGCCGAAGGGCAGCGGCGCTATGTCGAAAGCCTTTCGGCTTATGCGCGCCAGTTCCTCGAAATGATGCAGAAGCCCGACGTCGACCAGATCGACGGCCTGTCGCCAGCGATTTCGATCGAGCAGAAAACGACATCGCGCAATCCGCGCTCGACGGTCGGCACGGTGACCGAGATCTACGACTATATGCGCCTGCTCTTTGCCCGTGTCGGCGTGCCTTATTCGCCGGCGACGGGCCTGCCGATCGAAAGCCAGACGGTCAGCCAGATGGTCGACCGCGTGCTTGATTTCGGAGAAGGCACGCGCCTCTATATTCTCGCGCCGCTCGTGCGCGGACGAAAGGGCGAGTACAAGAAAGAACTCGCCGACCTGATGAAAAAGGGCTTCCAGCGCGTCAAGGTCGACGGTCAGTTCTACGAGATCGCAGACGTTCCGGCCCTCGACAAGAAGTACAAGCACGACATCGACGTCGTCGTCGACCGTATCGTCGTTCGTCCGGATACGGCTTCACGCCTTGCCGACAGCTTCGAGACTTCACTGAAGCTTGCCGACGGCCTGGCCGTTGCGGAATTTGCCGACAAGCCGCTGCCGCCGGAAGAAACCGCCGCCGGCGGCTCCGCCAACAAGTCGCTCAACGAAACGCACGAACGCGTTCTCTTCTCCGAGAAGTTCGCCTGCCCGGTATCGGGTTTCACCATTCCCGAGATCGAGCCGAGGCTTTTTTCGTTCAACAATCCAGCCGGTGCCTGCCCAACCTGCGACGGTCTTGGCGCGCAGCAGAAGATCGACGCCAATCTGATCGTACCCGAGCCGGAGCGCACGCTGCGCGATGGCGCCATTGCACCTTGGGCGAAGTCGACCTCTCCCTACTACAATCAGACGCTTGAAGCCCTCGGCAAGCACTACGGCTTCAAGCTCGGCGCCCGTTGGAGCGATCTATCCGAGAAGGCCAAGGATGTCATCCTGAACGGCACCGACGAGAAGATCGAGTTCCATTATGCCGATGGTGCGCGCTCATACACGACGCACAAGAACTTTGAAGGCATCATCACCAATCTCGAGCGCCGCTGGAAGGAGACGGACTCCGCCTGGGCGCGCGAGGAGATCGAGCGCTTCATGTCGGCTGCCCCCTGCCCGTCTTGCGGCGGTTTCCGCCTCAAGCCGGAAGCACTTGCCGTCAAGATCAACGCCTTGCACATCGGCCAGGTGACCGATATGTCGATCCGCGTTGCCCGCGACTGGTTCGAAGTCCTGCCGCAGTCGCTGAGCGCAAAGCAGAACGAGATCGCTGTGCGCATTCTCAAAGAGATCCGCGACCGCCTGCGCTTCCTTAATGATGTCGGCCTGGATTACCTCAGTCTCTCGCGAAACTCAGGCACCCTGTCGGGCGGCGAGAGCCAGCGTATCCGATTGGCGTCGCAGATCGGTTCCGGTCTGACTGGCGTGTTGTACGTCCTCGACGAGCCATCGATCGGCCTGCATCAGCGCGACAACGCTCGGCTGCTCGACACGCTGAAGCACCTTCGCGATATCGGCAACACCGTGATCGTGGTCGAGCATGACGAGGACGCAATCCTGACCGCCGACGACGTCGTCGACATCGGCCCGGCGGCTGGCATCCACGGTGGCCAGGTGATAGCCCACGGTACGCCGCAGGAGGTCATGGCAAACCCGAAGTCGCTGACTGGGAAATATCTGTCCGGTGAGTTGGGCGTTCCTGTTCCGGATGAGCGCCGCAAGCCCAAGAAGGGCAAGGAAATCAAGGTCGTCGGTGCCCGCGGCAACAACCTGAAGAATGTCACTGCCTCTATCCCGCTCGGCGTCTTCACGGCGGTCACCGGTGTATCGGGCGGCGGAAAATCGACCTTCCTGATTGAGACGCTCTATAAGTCGGCGGCCCGGCGTGTCATGGGCGCTCGCGAGATCCCGGCCGATCACGATCGCATTGACGGTTTCGAGCACATCGACAAGGTCATCGATATCGATCAGTCGCCGATCGGCCGCACACCGCGTTCCAACCCGGCGACCTATACGGGCGCTTTCACGCCTATCCGCGACTGGTTCGCCGGTCTTCCGGAGGCGAAGGCGCGAGGCTATCAGCCCGGACGCTTCTCGTTCAACGTCAAGGGCGGTCGCTGCGAAGCCTGCCAGGGCGACGGCGTCATCAAGATCGAGATGCACTTCCTGCCTGACGTCTACGTCACCTGCGATGTCTGCCATGGCAAGCGTTACAACCGGGAGACGCTCGACGTTACGTTCAAGCATAAGTCGATTGCCGACGTCCTTGATATGACCGTAGAGGAAGGCGTCGATTTCTTTGCCGCCGTACCGGCTGTCCGCGACAAGCTGCAGGCATTGAAGGATGTCGGCCTCGGATACATCAAGGTCGGACAGCAAGCCAATACGCTGTCCGGCGGCGAGGCGCAGCGCGTCAAGCTCGCAAAGGAGCTGTCGAAGAGGTCGACGGGGCGCACGCTCTATATCCTTGACGAGCCGACAACCGGCCTGCATTTCCACGATGTCGCCAAGCTACTGGAGATGCTGCAGGAGCTGGTCAACCAGGGGAATTCGGTCGTCGTCATCGAGCACAATCTCGAGGTCATCAAGACAGCGGACTGGATTCTCGATTTCGGCCCGGAAGGCGGCGATGGCGGCGGCGAGATCGTGGCTGTCGGTACGCCGGAGGCGATCGTCAAGGAGAAGCGGTCCTATACCGGGCAGTTCCTGAAGGAGTTGCTTGAGCGGCGTCCTGCTCGAAAAGCCGTAGTGGCAGCCGAGTGATGCTGAGAGCGGCCTCGCTCGATGATCTGCAGGCGGTCGAAGCGCTGACCGCCGAAGCCTATGCTCCCTATACGCGTCTTCTTGGGCGCCCGCCGATCCCTGTCACCGAGGACTACGCGCCACGCATTGAACGCGGTGAAGTCTGGCTGCTGAACGTGCAAGGTGGGCTTGCCGGCCTGGCTGTCGTTGAGCGCCACGCAGACCATGTGATGCTTTTCAGCATTGCCGTTTCCCCGAGATTTCAGGGCGGCGGTCACGGCCTTTCCATTCTGAGATGGGTGGAAAATATGGCGCGGGACTGGAGGCTTCCGGAGGTTCGCCTCTACACGAACGAACGCATGGAGCGGAATATTGCGCTCTACGGAGCGTTTGGCTTTCAGGAAACGGGTCGTCGTGAAAATCCGCATAGGCCAGGATGGGTGATCGTCGATATGGCGAAGCAAGTCGGCGTCCAGACATAATCAGAGGAGGAAGGAATGACGAAATCCGGCAATATTCGCGTCGGCATCGGCGGCTGGACCTTCGAGGCGTGGCGGGATCATTTTTACCCGGCGGACCTGAAGCAGAAGGAAGAACTGCACTATGCAAGCCGCAAGCTGAAGGTCATCGAGATCAACGGCACCTACTACAGTTCGCAGAAGCCGGAGACCTTCGCGAAATGGGCAGCAGATGTGCCTGATGGCTTTATCTTTTCGCTCAAGGCCAGTCGCTTCGTCACCAATCGCCGCGTATTGGCGGAAGCTGGCGAGTCTATGGAGCGCTTTCTGACTCAAGGTCTGACGGAACTCGGCCCACATCTCGGCCCAATTCTCTGGCAGTTCGCGCCGACGAAGAAGTTCGACCCGGATGACTTCGAGGGGTTCCTTAAGTTGCTCCCGGGCAAGCAGGACGGCTTGCCCCTGAAGCATGTCGTCGAGGTGCGCCATGACTCGTTCAAGGTGCCTGAATTCGTGGCCTTGCTGGCGAAGTACGGGGTTGCGCCGGTCTGCGCAGAGCACTTCGACTACCCGATGATCGCGGACGTGACGGCCGACTTCGTCTATGCGCGTCTCCAGAAGGGCTCAGACGACATCAGGACGTGTTATTCGCCCTCCGATTTGAAGTCTTGGGCCACCCGCCTCGAAACCTGGGCGGACGGCAAGGTACCCGACGATCTGCCCCTGGTCGATGCCGACCGTAAGGTTGCGTCGGAACCGCGGGATGTCTTTGCCTTCATGATCCACGAGGGCAAGGTCAACGCGCCCTTTGGGGCAATGGCATTGCAGGAAGCTGCGTCCCGGTAGCTTGTTGTCAGAGCGGGCGAACCTGCGTCGCCAGCTCTTCCGCCGTTAGCCCCTTGCCCGCCCGCATGCCTGCCTCTCCGTGCATGTAGACGCCGGCAGCCGCCGCTTCGAAAGCGGGAACGCCTTGGGCCATCAACGCTCCGATGATCCCGGCCAGAACATCACCGGAGCCTGCGGTCGCGAGCCAAACCGGTGCGTTGGTGTTTATGCAGGCTCTGCCGTCGGGTGCGGCGATGACGGTATCCGCGCCTTTATAGACGATTGCTGCGTTTGCCCGCGCCGCTGCTGTGCACGCCTTTTCAACCTTCCCCATGGTTGCATCGGCGGCGATATCGGGAAACAATCGGCCGAACTCGCCTTCGTGTGGCGTAAGCACGAGCCGAGGCTTTCCGGAAAACTGTGAAAACAGCTCGTCCGGAGCGTCTTTGAACGAGGAGAGTCCGTCGGCATCCAACACCAGATGTCGCGCGGACACGGCGGCGACGAACTGACGCGCCCTATCACCGACACCGAAACCAGGGCCGAGTACGAATGCCTGGAGGCGCTCGTCGCGCAGCCAATCCCGGAGTGCTGCCTCGTCGTTGACTGCATGCAGCATGATCGCCGTCAGATGTGCCGCATTCTCTTCGACCGCATCCTGTGGCGCAGCGATCGTCACGAGCCCTGCCCCGGCTTTCAGGCCCGCCATTGCCGACATTCTCGCGGCGCCGGTCTTGCTCGCTTCGCCGGAGAAAACGACAAGATGACCACGCCTGTACTTGTGGGTTTCCAGTCCACTGGAAGGCAGCATGTCGCGCCAAACTGCCGGCCGGTTCTCGGCAATCGGCTGCTTCTTCCCGGCGCGGATGATGCGCCCGGGTATGCCGATATCGAAGACTTCCAACGTCCCGCAAAGTTCGCGCCCCGGTACCAGGAGATGCCCGGGTTTTCGCGTCATGAAAGTGACGGTTCGATCCGCCGCAAATGCCGCCCCTCGAACCAACCCGGTACTGCCGTCTACGCCGGATGGCAGATCGACGGCAATCACCGGCACTGGTGCCCCGTTGACCCGCTGAATCACGTCTCGAACAGCCGCCGGAACATCACGGGCAAGGCCAGCGCCGAAGAGGGCATCGACTACCACATCTCCAGTTCGCGGCTGATAGGATTCAAGTGGCCGTGCGGCGGTCGGAAAATTGCTCCTAGCTCGAGCGGCATCTCCCTTGAGCGCTGCTGCGTCTCCCATCTGGAAGATCTCTACCGTGATGCCACTGTCAGCCAGGTGGCGCGCCGCAACATAGCCGTCGCCGCCGTTGTTGCCAGGTCCGCAAAGAACAGCCGCGCGAAGCACGTCAGGAAAATCGCGCAACAACAAAGCGGCGACGGCGGCACCCGCTCGCTCCATAAGGGAGTAGCTGTCGATGCCGGATGCCGCTGCTGCGGCATCGACTGCTGTCATTTCCGCTGGCGTGAGGAGTAGCTCGGAGATTCCGTCTGTCATAGCGGCATTCAAACAGAAATCGCCTAAATAACAACCGGTTCGTTCGTTGTTGGTGGGATTGAAAAATATGCAAATGCACAAAATAAGTGCGTACAATGTGTGTTGTCAGAGACTGTTAGTAAGGTCGAATATTCCGGAAAATGACCGAAATTTGCGTTTGGCAGATCGTTTTTCGAAAATTTTCAGCCAAAAATCGTCGATAATTCCCCAGAATGCTGCGTTTTATGCGCGATCAGTCTCGTTTTTCGAAAAATCCGCTTTCCAACTGGCACGATAACTGCATCATGATGGCAAGCAGGTCTGAGCCTGCGATTAACGGGAGAAGCGGAGAGTCATTTTCTCATGAAAAAGATCGAAGCGATCATTAAGCCCTTCAAGCTCGACGAAGTGAAGGAAGCCCTTCAGGAAGTTGGCCTGCAGGGCATTACAGTTACGGAAGCGAAGGGCTTCGGTCGTCAGAAAGGCCATACGGAACTTTACCGTGGCGCGGAGTATGTCGTCGATTTCCTGCCGAAGGTGAAGGTCGAGGTCGTCCTTGCGGACGAAAACGCGGAAGCTGTCATTGATGCAATCCGCAAGGCCGCCCAAACCGGACGCATCGGCGACGGCAAGATTTTCGTCTCAAATGTGGAAGAAGTTATCCGCATTCGTACCGGCGAAACCGGTATCGACGCAATCTAATCTTATCGCCTTCCGGCGAGCCAAAGTATCGTCATCTCAAATAAAGGAACTATTTAATGGCGACCGCAAGCGAAATTCTCAAGCAAATCAAGGAAAACGATGTCAAGTTCGTTGACCTGCGCTTCACTGACCCGAAGGGAAAGTTGCAGCACGTCACGATGGACGTCGTCTGTGTCGACGAGGACATGTTCGCTGATGGCGTCATGTTCGACGGCTCCTCGATCGCTGGCTGGAAGGCCATCAACGAATCCGACATGGTGCTGATGCCGGACCCGGAAACGGTTCACATGGATCCGTTCTTCGCCCAGTCCACCATGGTCATCCTTTGCGATATTCTCGACCCGGTTTCCGGTGAAGCCTACAACCGTGATCCGCGCGGCACTGCAAAGAAGGCTGAGGCTTATCTGAAGGCATCCGGTATCGGCGACACTGTCTTCGTTGGTCCAGAAGCAGAATTCTTCGTCTTCGACGACGTTCGCTACAAGGCCGACCCTTACAACACTGGCTTCAAGCTGGACTCCACGGAACTGCCGTCCAACGACGACACGGAATACGAGACCGGCAACCTCGGTCACCGTCCACGCGTCAAGGGCGGCTACTTCCCGGTTCCGCCGATCGATAGCTGCCAGGACATGCGTTCCGAAATGCTGACCGTTCTGTCGGAAATGGGCGTTGTCGTCGAGAAGCACCACCACGAAGTGGCAGCTGCCCAGCACGAGCTCGGCATCAAGTTCGACACGCTCGTTCGCAACGCCGACAAGATGCAGATCTACAAGTACGTCGTGCACCAGGTCGCCAATGCCTACGGCAAGACGGCGACCTTCATGCCGAAGCCGATCTTCGGCGACAACGGCTCGGGCATGCACGTCCACCTTTCGATCTGGAAGGGCGGCAAGCCAGGCTTCGCCGGCGACGAATACGCAGGTCTTTCTGAAACCTGCCTCTACTTCATCGGTGGCATCATCAAGCACGCCAAGGCGCTGAATGCTTTCACCAACCCGTCGACGAACTCCTACAAGCGTCTCGTTCCGGGCTATGAAGCACCGGTTCTGCTCGCCTATTCGGCGCGCAACCGATCGGCTTCGTGCCGTATTCCGTTCGGCAGCAACCCGAAGGCAAAGCGCGTCGAAGTCCGTTTCCCGGATCCGATGGCGAACCCCTACCTCGCCTTCGCAGCAATGCTGATGGCCGGTCTCGACGGCATCAAGAACAAGATCCATCCTGGCAAAGCCATGGACAAGGATCTCTACGATCTGCCGCCGAAGGAACTGAAGAAGATCCCGACGGTCTGCGGTTCGCTGCGCGAAGCCCTCGAAAGCCTCGACAAGGACCGTAAGTTCCTGACCGCTGGCGGCGTCTTCGACGACGACCAGATCGACAGCTTCATCGAACTGAAGATGATCGAAGTCATGCGCTACGACATGACCCCGCATCCGGTCGAATACGACATGTACTACTCTGCGTGATAGAAATGAAAGCCCCGGTTCGCCGGGGCTTTTCCTGCGATGTCACAGGTGTTTGATGGTTGATGTGACACTCATGTGACGAGATCTCGCACAAATCTTGATTTGAGCGGGCCCAATCACCAAATCAGGTGATGAAAGGAAGTCGTACCATGAAAGAAAGAGTAGCTAAGTTCAGTATCGGTGAAGTGGTTCGGCACAAGGTATTTCCGTTTCGCGGCGTCATCTTCGATGTCGATCCGGAATTCGCGAACACGGAAGAATGGTGGAACTCCATTCCCGCCGAAGTGCGCCCCAGCAAGGATCAGCCCTTCTACCACCTGCTAGCCGAGAATGATGAAAACGAATACGTTGCCTACGTATCCGAGCAGAACCTGGTGAACGACGAGAGTGGCGTCCCGCTTCGCAACGAACAGGTCTATCAGATTTTCGATATGGCACCGACGGGGCAGTTCAAACCCAAGATGAGCTTCGCCCACTAACGTCCACTGCCATAATTCAAAACCCCGCTTGCCGCGGGGTTTTTCTTTGTCTGGATTGGGCAACAAAAAACCCGGCGCGAGGCCGGGTTCTTCGAGAATTCCGATAGGCCCAGATTACTGAGCCTTGGCAGCCTTCTGGGCTTCTTCGAGCTTCTTGCGCGCTTCGTCAGCCTTCTTCTGCATGCTGTCCTGCAGGCTCTTCTGGCTTTCGGCGAGCTTGGAGGCGGAAACCGCCTCGCCATCGAATGCGCCGGTGAAGCCTTCGAGCGAGATCTTGATCGGGTTAGGTGCACGACGGAAGTTGATCGAGGTCAGAACCAGATCGGTGCCCTTCTTCAGGCTGGCGACCATCGCATCGGTCAGCGGGATCTGGGCGACGCAACGGTCGGGCATGCACATCAGGTAGTCGATCTTCTGAGCCTTGCCGCCGTCGATTTGCATCGCAACACCTGGCGGGATCAGACGTGCCGGAGGCACCGAAACCTGGAGGCTCTTGTTGTTGATTTTGCCGGAGACGCTGATGAGGCCGACGCCGGTAACGAGCTGACCGCCACCTGCGAGAACGACGTTCTGGACGACGCAGACGTCATTGTCTTCCTGCTTGCTGCAGGTCTTGTACCAGCCGAGACGCGGAGCGCCAGCAGCCGTGGCGGGAGCGTCTGCGGAAGCCGCTGCATCCTGCGCGAAGGACGATACCGGAGCTGCTGCAGCACCGAGCATCACTGCCAGAACGGACAGGGCTGCCCGCGTTTTGTTTTCAGCCTTGAACATCATAACGAATTCCGTCTCCTGAAATCCCCTAGGG
Organism: Rhizobium cauense; assembly: GCF_019511525.1. GTDB lineage: Bacteria > Pseudomonadota > Alphaproteobacteria > Rhizobiales > Rhizobiaceae > Rhizobium > Rhizobium cauense. The sequence goes on from NZ_JAEUAT010000007.1 coordinate 22,219, forward strand.
ACGACAACGTGCCATCCTCACCAACGGGGTTGTTCGCACTCCACCTCTTAAAACAATGAGGCAAATGCATGACCCCCCGACTTCGGGTTCCCCTGTTACATCGCGTCGGGCTAGATATCCAGTGTTTCTTTGCCCTTTTCAGGGTGATCCGAAAGAATTCGGCGCGGATGGTGAATTGCTGCGGTCGCGTGATAGTCTTGCGCCGAATCGTGCCGTTCCCGGAAAGGACCTCAACGATGCTCCGGATCGTTTTTCCCGTCATTTTCACGCTTGTTGGCAGCGCAGCGCTGGCCGAGCCCGTGCATGGCATTGCGATGCACGGCGCACCTGCCCTGCCCGCCGATTTCAAGCACCTTCCCTACGTCAATCCCGATGTGAAGAAGGGCGGAAAGATCAGCTATGGCGTCGTCGGGACCTTCGACAACCTCAATCCCTTCATCCTGAAAAGCATGCGGACGACGGCGCGTGGCATGTGGGATCCCGAATACGGAAACCTTGTTTTCGAGACGCTGATGCTGCGTTCGCGTGACGAGCCTTTCACGCTCTATGGGCTGCTGGCCGAGTCGGTCGAATGGGATGAGGACCGGACCTTCATCCAGTTCAATCTCAACCCGGCCGCAAAGTGGTCTGACGGTCAGCCGGTGACGCCCGATGACGTGATTTTCACACTCAATCTTCTCAAGGAGAAGGGCCGCGTTCCCTTCAGCACGCGATTGAATGCCGTCGAGAAGATGGAGAAGGTCGGCGATCACAGCGTTCGCTTCACTTTCAACGACAAGGCCGATCGCGAATTCCCGCTGATTCTGGCCGGCTCGACGCCGATCCTGCCGAAGCATGCGATCGATCCGGAGACATTCGATCGTTCGTCGCTTACGCCGCCGGTCGGTTCCGGCCCTTACAAGATCAAGTCGTTGAAGCCCGGCGAAAGCATCACCTTCGAGCGCAACCCCAACTACTGGGGCAAGGATATTCCGGCCAAGGTCGGCCTCGACAACTACGACCAGATATCGGTCCAGTATTTCCTGCAGGACACGACCCTCTTCGAGTCCTTCAAGAAGGGTGATATCGACATCTATCCCGACGGTAGCCCCGGCCATTGGGCAAGCGCCTACAACTTCCCCGCGGTCACCTCAGGCAACGTTGTCAAGGATATGTTCGAACCGAAGCTGCCGAGCGGCATGTTCGGCTTCGTCTTCAACACGCGGCGGCCGGTCTTTGCCAACGCGAAGCTTCGCGAGGGACTGTCGCTGATCTTCGATTTCGAATGGGCGAACAAGAACCTCTTCTCGAACGCCTATATCCGCACCCAGAGCTTCTGGCAGAACTCCGATCTGTCGAGCTTCGGCGTGCCGGCTGACGAACGCGAACTGAAGCTTCTCGGCCCGATCAAGGATCGAATCGATCCCGCGATCCTGAACGGCACCTACAAGCTCCCGGTGACGGACGGGTCGGGCCGTGATCGCAATGTTCTGAAACAGGCAGCCGCGCTCCTGAAGGAAGCAGGTTACACGATCAAGAATGGCAAGATGAGCGACGCCAACGGACGTCCGCTCGCCTTCGAAATCATGACGCAGAACACCGACCAGGAGAAGCTCGCGGTTTCCTATCAACGTTCGCTGCAACTGCTCGGCATTGCTGCCACAATCCGCACGGTGGACGATTCTCAGTATCAGAGCCGCACGAGCAGTTTCGATTATGATGTTATCGTGAAGTCCTACACCTCATCCCTGTCTCCCGGCATCGAACAGCTCGGACGTTGGTCTTCCGCTGCCAAGGAACGGGATGGCACTGACAATTTCGCCGGCGTTGCCGACCCTGACGTTGATACGCTGATCCAGCATATCCTCACCGCCCGTTCGGCGGAGGACTTTACCGCTGCGGTGCGCTCGCACGATCGAATGCTGTTGTCTGGGCACTATGTCCTGCCGCTCTATCATGTTGATAAGCAATGGGTTGCGCGTAGCAAGCGCATCGGTCATCCGGACACCGCCCCGCTCTATGGCTATCAGTTGCCGGCGTGGTGGGATCAGAGCGTGCAATAGACAGTTCCCTTTTCCTGCCTGGTTGAAGTCGCCCGCCACAGGGCCTAGATGGCGGGAAGGTTTCGATTTCAGGAAGAAAAAGGAAAAGCCCATGGAACGCATTACCATCGACGTTGTCTCTGACGTCGTCTGCCCGTGGTGCTATCTCGGCAAGGCGAGGCTGGAGCTTGCGATTGCCGAGGTTCAGGATGAGGTTGGTGTGGACATCAACTGGCGCCCCTACCGCCTCAACCCCGATTACCCGCCTGAGGGCGTCGACCAGAAGAAGGCGCTGGAGCAGAAGCTCGGCGGCGCCGAACGCGTCGCTCAGGGGCACAAGATGTTGAGTGAGCTTGGGCGTGAGGTCGGCATCAAGTTCGATTTTGACGCGATCAAGATCGGCCCGAATACGCTGGATGCGCATCGACTGATCCATTGGGCAATGGTTGAGGACCGCGACAAGGCGGACAAGGTCGTCAACGGCTTGTTCAAGGCGAACTTCGAGGAAGGCCGCAATGTCGGCGATCATGCCGTGCTGCTCGATGTTGCCGAGAAGGCAGGCCTCGACCGCGCGGTCACTGCGTCGCTGCTCGCCTCCGATGCCGATAAGGTCCTGGTGGTCGAAGAGATCGAGTCGGCACAGAAAATGGGCGTCAACGGCGTGCCGTTCTTCATCTTCGACCAGCAGTATGCTGTCAGTGGCGCTCAGACCCCAGACGTTCTGGCGGGCGCGCTTCGTGACATCGCCAAGGCGAAGGCGGAAGCGCGCACCGGTATGAACTGAGCCGCTACGACTTCGCCATTTCAGCGAGCTGCGTCATGATAACGGCTGCACCCTGCAGCCGTTTTTCCGGCGTCGGCAGGTCGCGCGTAAGGAATACGCTCTGGTCCGGCCGGATCTTCGCCATCGTTCCCTGCTTGGCGATATAGCCAACCAGGTTTGCTGGATTCGGAAACTCCTTGTTGCGGAACTGGATGACAATTCCCTTGGGGCCAGCATCCAGTTTCTCCACGTTCGCCACGCGGCAGAGCGACTTCACGTAGACGATTTTCAGCAGGTGCTGGACTTCGATCGGCATCGGGCCGAAGCGGTCGATCATCTCGGCGCCGAAGGCGTCGATTTCCTTCAGCTCCGTGATCTCGCCGAGGCGGCGATAGAGCGCCATGCGCAGATGCAAATCAGGCACATAGCCATCCGGGATCATGACTGACGTGCCGACCGAGATCTGCGGCGACCAGCCGGTATCCTGGATCTCGTCCACGCCCTTCACTTCGGCAACTGCCTCTTCGAGCATCTGCTGGTAGAGTTCGAAACCGACTTCCTTGATATGGCCGGACTGCTCTTCGCCGAGCAGGTTTCCGGCGCCACGGATGTCAAGATCGTGGCTGGCAAGCTGGAAGCCGGCGCCGAGCGTATCGAGCGACTGCAGCACCTTGAGGCGGCGCTCCGCCGTCGCCGTCAGCACCTTGTTTACCGGCAGCGTGAAGAGTGCAAAGGCGCGAACCTTCGAACGTCCGACGCGACCGCGCAACTGATAGAGCTGCGCCAGGCCGAACATGTCGGCGCGGTGCACGATCAGCGTGTTGGCCGTTGGTACGTCGAGGCCGGATTCCACGATCGTCGTCGACAGCAGCACGTCGTAACGGCCCTCGTAGAAGGCATTCATGATGTCTTCGAGTTCGCCGGCCGGCATCTGGCCGTGCGCGACCGCGACCTTCAGCTCCGGCACATCCGACCTTAGGAAGGCATGCACATCTTCGAGGTCGGCGAGGCGCGGGCAGACATAGAAGCTCTGGCCGCCACGATAATGCTCGCGCATCAGCGTTTCGCGGATGACGAGCGAATCGAACGGCGAAATGAAGGTGCGAACCGCCATGCGGTCGACTGGCGGCGTTGTGATCAGCGACAGCTCGCGCACCCCGGTCATCGCAAGCTGCAGCGTGCGCGGGATGGGTGTCGCCGAGAGCGTCAGCACATGCACGTCGCTCTTCAACTCCTTCAGGCGTTCCTTGTGCTTGACGCCGAAATGCTGCTCTTCGTCGATAATCAGCAGACCCAGATTGGCGAACTTGATCCCGGCGCCAAGAAGCGCATGCGTGCCGACGACGATATCCGTCTTGCCCTCTGCCACTTCCTTCTTCGTTAGCGCCAATTCCTTCGATCCGACGAGGCGTGAGGCCTGCTGAACGCGAACCGGCAGGCCGCGGAAGCGTTCCGAGAAGGTCTTGAAGTGCTGGCGGGCGAGCAACGTGGTCGGCACGACGACTGCAACCTGAATGCCGTTCATCGCCGCTACGAAAGCAGCGCGAAGCGCCACCTCAGTCTTGCCGAAGCCGACGTCACCGCAAACGAGGCGATCCATCGGTCGACCGGCTCCAAGATCGGAGCGGACAGCCTCGATGGCGTTGTCCTGGTCTTCCGTTTCGTCATAGGGGAAGCGGGCGGCGAATTCGTCATAGAGCCCTTCGGGTGTCGTCAGCACAGGCGCATGGCGCGTCAGGCGTTCGGCGGCAATGCGGATCAGAGCGTCCGCCATGTCGAGCAGCCGCTTCTTGAGCTTGGCCTTGCGCATCTGCCATGCGCCGCCGCCGAGCTTGTCGAGCTGCGCTTCCGTCCCCTCACCGCCATAGCGCGATAGAAGGTCAATGTTTTCGACCGGCAGGAACAGCTTCGCCTCATCAGCGTACTGCAGCTCGAGGCAGGCATGCGGTGCGCCGGCCGCTTCGATAGTCCGCAGGCCCACAAACCGGCCGATGCCGTGCTGTGCGTGGACGACGACCGACCCCTCATCGAGGCCCGCAACTTCCGAGATGAAATCGGCAGCGCGCTTGCGTCGCTTCGAGCGCCGCACCATACGGTCGCCGAGAATGTCCTGTTCGCCGATGACGACGAGATTGCCGACTTCAAATCCGGTTTCGAGACTGAGTACACCGGCCGCCGCTTCGCCTTTGGCAAGGCTGTCGATTTCCTTCAGCGCACCGACCGGCTTAACCCGCTCGAGCCCGTGCTCGTTCAGCACCTGCAGCAGGCGCTCCAGCGAGCCTTCCGTCCAGGCTGTAATCAGAACTTTTGCGCCTGACGAGCGCTTGTCGGCGATGTGCTTCACGACAGCGTCGAACACATTGATGCGTTCGGCGTTGCCGCCGCCCTCGGCGTTTGATCGTGCCCAACGCTCGCCTTGCCGCGCGTCGAGATTGATCACACGTCGCGCTTCTCCCTCGTGCTCGTTAAAGGGCGAAATACGCATCACATTGAACGCATCGAGCGTGCTGGCGAACGTCTTGCCGTCCAAGTACAGTTGGCCGGGCGTCACGGGCTTGTAGGGTGTCCCTTGCGCCATCTGGCCCTTGCCGGGCTGTCCGGAATTGAGGCGGGCATCATAGTAGTCGAAGACAAGCTTGGAACGCTCTTCGGCGGCCTGGCGCACCGTATGATCGGTGACCATCCGGAAGCCCTTCAGATAGTCGAATACCGTTTCCAGTTTCTCGTAGAAAAGCGGCAGCCAATGCTCCATGCCGGGATAGCGCCGGCCCTCCGATATGGCGAGGTAAAGAGCATCGTCGCGCGTCGCCGCGCCGAAGGAAGAGAGGTAATTCTTGCGGAAACGGCTGATCGTATCGGGCGTCAGTGTGACCTCGCTCATCGGGTTGAGGTCGAGGGAGCGCACCTGCCCTGTGGTGCGCTGACTTGCCGGGTCGAAGCTTCGGATGCTTTCCAGCGTGTCGCCGAAGAAATCGAGGCGAACGGGCTCTTCGGAGCCGGGCACGAAAACATCAAGAATGCCGCCGCGCACCGCATATTCGCCGACCTCGCGAACTGTTGCGACGCGGTCGAAGCCGTTGCGTTCAAGGCGCCCGGCAACATCGTCCATGCGCACGGTGTTTCCCGGGCGTGCCGAGAAGGCAAGACTTTCGATGACCTCTTGCGGAGCGACCTTCTGCAGCATCGCATTAACGGTCACCAGCACGATCGCGGCGTGCGGTTTCCTGTGATGGGCGATCAGCCCGCCCAGCGCCGCAAGACGGCGCGCCGATGTGTCGGCGCTCGGCGAAACGCGGTCGTAGGGAAGACAGTCCCAGGCAGGCAGAGTAAGCACCGGAATCTCTGGCGCAACGAAGCCTAGCATCTGCTCGAGGTCCACCATCCGCTGCCCGTCGGAAAGCACATAGGCAACCGGCTCGCCCGCGCGTGCCAGATCGGCCAGCAACAGAGCCTCCATACCGGTCGGCACGTTGCCGATCGTCAGCGGTTCGGCGATGGCTGACAGCTTCCTTGCGTCAAAACCTGAGGTCATTAGGCATTCCTGGACAGGGCGTCTGCGGGATATTCGAAATCGGGCTTGTAGGCCGCAAGCCGCGTAAACATCGGCGTTTGGAAACGCTCAGGTACAGGCCATGTTCCCATGATCCATCGCACGAGATCGTTGTCCTCTTCGGCCATGATCGTCTCGAGCTCGTCGAGTTCGGTTTCGGACAGGGTGGCGATTTCCTTCTCGGCGAACTGCCCGAAGACGAGATCCATTTCGCGGATACCGCGATGCCAGCAGCGAAAGAGGATTCGGCGGCGGCGCGGATCAAGATCGGCGCTCGAGAGTGACACACCCGTCATGGCTTTACCTTCCTGTTGATGCGCCTCTATAGACCCTCGAAAGCGGCTTGTCAGCCTTGCCAAGGCCGCATTGTTCATCGCATTTTGCCGCCATGCGCCCAGCCATTCTCGATCCGCTGTTTTCGCCTGTTTCCGCCTTGCCCGGCGTCGGTCCCAAGATCGCCGAGTTGCTGGTCAAGCTGCTTGGGCGCGAGACGCCTGATGAGACACGCGTCGTCGATCTGCTGTTTCATGCACCGCATTCCCTGATCGATCGCAGAAACCAGCCGGGGATAGCCCGCGCGCCGCAAGGCGCCATCGTTACTGTCACGGCGCGCGTGGATCGTCATCAGGCACCGCCGCGCGGCAAGAGCAACATTCCCTATCGCGTCGTCCTGCACGACGAGACGGGTGAGCTCACACTTGTGTTCTTTCGCGGGCAGGCTGCATGGCTTGAAAAGCAGTTGCCGCTCGACGAGGAAGTGATCGTCAGCGGCAAGATCGACTGGTTCAATGGGCGCGCCTCTATGGTTCACCCAGATTATGTCGTGAAAGCCAGCGAAGCCGAAAACCTGCCCCTGGTCGAGCCGATCTATCCCCTCACTGCAGGTCTTTCGCCCAAGACACTGCGCAAGATCATTGAAGCTGCACTACCACGCACGCCGGAGCTGCCGGAATGGATCGATTTGGCTCTCGCGCAGAAGCAGGGTCTGCCGTCGATAGCAGATGCCTTTCACGGGCTGCATGAACCGCGCGATCCCTCCGATATCGACCCCCAGGCACCTGCCCGCCGCCGCCTAGCCTACGACGAGTTCCTGGCCGGTCAGTTGTCCCTCAGCCTGGTGCGCCAGCGGCTGCGCAAGGTGGCTGGCCAGCCTGTTCATCCGACAGGCCATATCAGCGCCCGGATCCTGCAGGCTTTGCCGTTCTCGCCGACATCAAGCCAGAGTGCCGCGGTTGCCGACATCCTGAAAGGCATGGCAGGCGAAGATCGCATGTTGCGCCTGCTCCAAGGCGACGTCGGTTCCGGCAAGACGCTGGTCGCTCTCATGTCGATGGTCGCAGTGATCGAAAGCGGCGGCCAAGCCGTCCTCATGGCGCCGACAGAAATTCTCGCCCGCCAACACCACGCGACAATCTCGAAGTTTGCCGCTTCCGCGGGTCTCGGAATCGAGGTTCTCACCGGCCGCACCAAGGGTCGCGAACGGGAAGACATCCTGGAGAGGATCGCATCGGGCGAGGCGCAGATCATCATCGGCACCCACGCCCTCTTTCAGGACAGCGTCAACTATCGCAATCTCATGCTGGCCGTGGTCGACGAGCAGCACCGCTTTGGCGTCCACCAGCGCCTCAGACTGACAGCAAAGGGGATAACGCCGCACATGCTCGTCATGACGGCCACCCCCATTCCGCGTACGCTGGTACTTGCCGCCTTCGGCGACATGGCCGTCTCCAAGCTGACAGAGAAGCCCGCCGGTCGGAAACCGATACAGACGATCACAATCCCGACCGAGCGCACCGGCGAGATCGTTGGACGTATGAGGAGTGCTTTGGCGGAGGGCAAGAAAGCCTACTGGATCTGCCCGCTGGTCGAGGAGTCCGAGGAAAGCGACCTGATGTCAGTCGAGGAGCGTCATGCAACCCTCGTTTCGTCGCTCGGATCCGGTATCGGCCTCATCCACGGCCGCATGAGCGGCCCGGAGAAGGATGCCGTGATGATGGCGTTCAAGAACGGTGAAATTCGCCTCTTGGTCGCAACGACCGTGGTGGAAGTCGGCGTCGATGTTCCCGATGCGACGATCATGGTGATCGAACATGCCGAGCGCTTCGGCTTGGCTCAGCTTCACCAGCTTCGTGGACGCGTAGGGCGCGGTGACGAGGCTTCGACCTGCATCCTGCTCTACAAGGGACCACTGGGCGAAACTGGTCATGCGCGCCTGTCGATCATGCGTGAAACGGAAGACGGATTTCGGATCGCTGAGGAAGACCTGAAACTGCGCGGCGAAGGCGAATTGCTCGGCACGCGTCAGTCGGGAACGCCCGGCTTTCGCATCGCAAGCCTCGAAGCACATGCCGATCTTCTGGAAATTGCCCGCCGCGACGCCGCCTATCTGATCGAGCGCGATCCAGATCTGACCAGCGAGCGCGGCAAGGCTGTGCGCACCCTGCTCTACCTGTTTCGCCGCGACGAGGCGATACGCTTCCTGCACGCCGGCTGAGCGGGACGCGTTCGGAACTACATCTCGATCGGGGCCGGCAACGGCTTGCGCGTCCGCTCCTGTTTCAGCATGCGCGCTGCGAGTTCCTCAGGCGCGACCAGACCGCCTGAGATCAGTAGCTTGGCGGCGTCCTCCGGCGACATATCGAGCGGAACGATCTTCTCGCGTGGCGTGAAGATCAGGAAGCCGGCAGTCGGGACCGGTGTCGGGGGCAGAAACACGCAGACCATGTCGTGGCCCATTGCGTTGAACTTCGATGCAATCTCGCCCTTGGCGTCTGTTGAGATGAAGACCAGGGCCCAAAGACCCGGGCTCGGATACTCGATGAGGCCGACCTTCTTGAAGGAGTTCGTCTTGTCCTTCAGCACTGTTTCGAAAATCTGCTTGACGCTGTGGTAGATGCTGCGCACGAGCGGCACGCGGCGCACAAGGGATTCGCTGAACTGAACGATGCTCTGGCCGATCAGATTTTTGCCGAGGAAGCCAATGAGCGTGATCGCGATGAGCGCGATCAGCAGTCCCGAGCCCGGCACAGCGAAATTCAAGTAGTTGTCTGGGTCATAGCGTGCCGGCAGATATGGCTTCACCCAACTGTCCGCCCAGCGCACGACAGACCATGTGAGCCACAGCGTGATCGCGACCGGTGCACAAATAATCAACCCCGCCAGGAAGTTGTTCCTGATGCGAGTTGCTATCGGCAATCGGGGCAGTTTTTCCGTCATCGCGTGCTGATAACTCCGTTGAGCAGGCCGGCTATCGGAAATCAGCTCCCCCATGCTTTCCTGATGGAAAAACTGCCAGAAATTGCCTTGCCGTACAAGTCTTCAGGCATCTAACGGTCGGTCACTCCACCGTGACCGACTTCGCCAGATTGCGCGGCTGATCGACATCCGTGCCCATGAAAACGGCCGTGTGATAGGCGAGCAACTGGATCGGCAGCGAGAAGATCATAGGGGCAATGATTTCATCGACATTCGGCAGCACGATCGTCGCCATTGTCTGCAGCTTCGACGCCGCTGCACCTGCCTCGTCAGTGATGAAGATGATGCGACCGCCGCGCGCGGCAACCTCCTGCATGTTCGATACGGTCTTGTCGAAAAACCGATCGAACGGCGCGATCACGATAACGGGCATGTTCTCGTCGATCAATGCAATCGGCCCATGCTTCAGTTCGCCCGCGGCATATCCTTCGGCATGGATGTAGGAGATCTCCTTGAGCTTGAGCGCCCCTTCCATTGCGAGTGGGAAGCTTGTGCCCCGGCCGAGATAGAGAACATCGCGGCATTTCGAAAGCTCGCGCGAAAGGCTTTCCATCTGTGGCTGGATGAGGTTCAGTACCCGGCTCATGATGCGCGGCATTTCCGTGAGATGACGGACCAGTTCGCGTTCCTGCTCCGCGTTGATCGTTCCCCTCGCCTTGCCTGCGCCAAGCGCCAGCGACGCCAGCACTGCGAGCTGGCATGTAAACGCCTTCGTCGAGGCCACGCCGATTTCCGGACCTGCCATGATCGGAAAGACGGCATCGGACTCGCGAGCGATGGTCGATTCCCGTACGTTGACGACGGCACCGATCTTCAGCCCGTGGTCCTTGCAATAGCGAAGCGATGCCAGCGTGTCTGCGGTTTCGCCCGATTGGGAAATGAAGAGTGCCGCCTGCGAAGGCGACAGCGGCATTTCGCGATAACGGAATTCGGATGCGACATCGATTTCCACGGGCAGACGGGCATAGCGCTCGAACCAGTACTTGCCGACGAGGCCGGCGAGGTATGCCGTTCCACAGGCAGAGATGGCCAAGCCACTCGCCGCCTTGAAATCGATCGCGTTGGCGCTGTCGCTAATCGTCTTGCTGGCGAAGTCGACGTAGTGGCTAAGGGCATGCGAAATGACCTCCGGCTGTTCGTAGATCTCCTTCTCCATAAAATGCCGATGATTGCCTTTGTCGACGACATAGGCGGTCGTCTGCGAGATCTGCCTCGGGCGCTGCACTTCGTTGCCGGAAAAGTCGAGGATCGTCGCGCCATCTCGTGTCAGCACGGCCCAATCGCCATCGACCAGATAGGTGATCTCGTTGGTAAAGGGCGACAGCGCAATGGCATCCGATCCGAGGAACATCTCGCCCGAGCCATAGCCGACGGCGAGCGGCGGTCCGGAGCGGGCCGCCATGATCGTGCTGGGGTCATTCTGCAGCATGATCGCCAGCGCATAGGCGCCGGTTACCCGGTTCAGCATCTTGAGCATTGCTGCGCGCGGCTCGAAGCCTTCGCGGAGGTACTTCGCCATCAAATGGGCAACGACCTCGGTGTCCGTCTGAGTCTGGAAGACTGCGCCCTCGCCCGTCAGTTCGTCGCGTAGCTCGGAGAAATTCTCGATGATGCCGTTGTGGACGACCGCGACTCCGTCGACGAAGTGTGGATGCGCATTGGTCTCGTTGGGAATGCCGTGAGTGGCCCAGCGCGTGTGTGCGATGCCGATCGTTCCAGGCAAGGGCTCGCCATCAAGGCGCTTTTCGAGATTGAAGAGTTTGCCCTCGGCGCGGCGCCGATCCATTTCGCCGTTATGAATGGTCGCGACACCAGCAGAGTCATAACCGCGATACTCGAGGCGCTTCAGGGCATCCACGAGGCGTCCTGCTACCGGGCTGTTTCCAACGATTCCAACAATTCCGCACATAAAAGTCCCCAAAGCCTTCCGTTTCGGAGGCCACTCGTAACGATTCTGTCTTTTTTCTCAATGGCCTCGGCGGTCACTTTCAGTTTCCGCGCGTTACGCGAAGCCTATGCCTTGGGCTTCTTCGCAGCCTTGATCGCCAGCGCGCGTTCACGCAGTAACGTGGCTCTATCCGGCTTCAGTTCCTGGCGCGCACGCCCAAGAGCGAGTGCATCGGCTGGAACGTCGGCCGTAATGACGCTGCCGGAGGCAATATAGGCGTTGTCGCCGATGCTGACCGGCGCCACAAGCGAGGAGTTCGATCCAATGAAGGCATTCGCGCCAATGAGAGTCTCGTGCTTGTTGACGCCGTCATAGTTGCAGGTGATCGTACCCGCACCGATGTTGGTCCCGGCTCCCACGGTTGCGTCGCCGATGTAGGTCAGATGATTGACCTTGGCGCCCTCACCGATCTTGCCGTTCTTGACCTCGCAGAAATTGCCGACCTTGGAGCCATTGGCAAGATCGGCACCGGGACGCAATCGTGCGAACGGGCCAACCGTTGCTCCGGCGCTGACATGCGCGCCTTCGATATGCGAGAAGGCGTGAATGATCGCGCCGCTATCAATCGTTGCGCCGGGGCCGAACACGACATTCGGCTCGATCAGTGCGTCCTGTCCGATCACGGTGTCATACGAGAGAAATACGGTCTCGGGAGCAATCATCGTCACCCCTGCGATCATCATCTCATGGCGTCTGCGCTCCTGCCAGAACCGCTCGATGACCGCCAGCTCGGCGCGATTGTTGCAACCGGTCATCTCGATCTCGGGTGCGTCGACGGCGGTAACGCGGCCACCGACAGAACGGGCGATTTCGACCAGGTCGGTCAGGTAGTATTCACCCTTGGCATTGGCGTTGCCGATCCGGGATAGCAAATCAAGTGCCTTGCGACCGTTGATCGCCATGAGGCCGCTGTTGCACCATTTCACGGCACGCTCGGCATCACTGGCATCCCGTTCCTCCCGAATGGCAATCAGTTCGCCATCCTTAACGAGCAGGCGACCGTAGCCTGTAGGCCGGTCGGTGTGGAAGCCGATCACGACCACATCGCTGCCCTCGGCAAGCCCCTGACGTGCTGCCTTGAGTGGTCCTTCGGTCTGGAGGGCTACATCGCCGTAGGTGACGATAATATCGTCGTATCCGCGTGCGATTGCCTCGCGCGCCGCGAGAACGGCATGGCCGGTGCCTAGACGTTCCTTCTGAAGGTACGTCTCAATCTTGACACTACCGACCTGGGCAGCCTTTGCCACCTCCTCGGCATCGCGTCCCAGCACAAGCGCAACTGCGGAAATATCGCTCTTTGCGACGGCATCCACAACGTGGGCAATCATCGGACGATTTGCGACCGGATGCAGCACCTTCGATTTCGACGACTTCATTCGCGTGCTGTCACCCGCAGCGAGAATGACGGCGAGACAAGTGCGTTCCATGATTTGCTCCGAGAATCCGTTGATTGCGGCCTTTCGCTGCCTCATAGCAGCAAGACAAGCCCGGAACAAAGGTCAAAATGGAATCAGGCGGAGGCCTTCGCCATGGCTGCGTAGGCTTCGCGGACATGTTCGCGACCGTCTATGATCACGAGCTCCATCGCCTTTCGGGCAGCGTCGGAATCGCCTGCCACGATCGCCTCGACGATGCGCATATGCGTGTCGGCGATGTCGGAAAATCCGTTCTGCGATGGTGGTGTACTGATGCGGAACATACCCACCAGCGCGGCTTCGATCAGGCTTCCCAGCGTTCGCATGAAGGGGTTGTGCGACGCCTCGGCTATAGCGAGGTGAAAATGCAGGTCGGCCAAGGCAAGGCTTTCGCTGGTATGACCCATGGAGGCCATTTCCATCGCCAGCGTACGCAGGTTTTCGATGTCTTCCTTGCTCGCGCGCTCGGCGACGAGACCGGCGGCAAAGGGTTCAAAGGCCAGGCGGATATCGTAAAGCTGCAACAGGAATTCTTCTGTCACCCCGCTGTCGAAGTGCCAGGCTATGATCTCGCTGTCGAACATGTTCCAGAGGTTCTTCTCTGTCACGCGTGTTCCGACGCGGGCCTTGGCCACGATCATGCCTTTTGCGGCGAGCGTCTTCATCGTTTCCCGAAGGACTGTGCGCGAGACCTTGAAGCGTTGAGCAAGCTCGGCATCGCCAGGCAGAATGCTCCCGACAGGATAGCTTCCAGCAACGATCGCCCTGCCGAGCTCATCCACGACCTGCGCGTGGCTCGTACGCGATTTCCGTCCTGTCTTTCCTGTCTCAAGCAATCTGCTACGCAACTAGAATACCTCCCCCGTGTTAGGCATACCTCTTGTTCAAACTAGAAAGGAAGAGAATAACTTTCTGCATTAGAATGAATGCAAAAAGCAACAAGCCAATCAAGATCTTCGTCCACCAGCTCGAGAGCGTCCCGTCGAAGGTGATGTAGGTCTGGATTAGGCCCTGTATCAGGATACCGATGAAGGTACCTGCCACAAATCCCGCCCCTCCGGTCAACAGCGTCCCCCCAATGACGACTGCTGCGATGGCGTCCAGCTCGACGCCGACGGCTGCCAGAGAATAACCGGCCGACGTATAGAGCGAAAAAACGATTCCGGATAGGCCGGCGAGAAAGCCGGATAGCGCATAGATCTGTATCGTCGTGCGGCCAACCGGGACGCCCATTAGCTGTGCGGTCTGCGAGCCGCCACCGAGTGCGTAGACGTTGGTGCCGAAGCGCGTGCGGTGCGCCAGGAATATGCCCCCGACAAACACGAGAAGCATGATGCCGCCAAGAAGAGTCAGGCGTCCACCGCCCGGCATCCTGTAGTAGAGGCCGGTCAAAGTCGCGTAGTAGTCGTGATTGATCGGAATACTATCGATCGACAGCACGAAGGCCATGCCCCGCGCAAGGAACATGCCCGCGAGCGTAACGATGAACGCCGGCATCTGGAGGTAGTGAATGATCGCGCCCATTGCTGCACCGAAGCCGGTCGTGATGATAAGCACCAACACAAAGGCAACGAGCGGATGGATTGCGGTGTTCTGCAGGACGACGGCAAGGAAGACGCCCGTGAACGCGATCACCGAGCCGATCGACAAGTCAATGCCGCCGGAGATGATCACGAACGTCATGCCGACTGCTGCTATCCCCAGAAACGCGTTATCAGTCATCAGGTTGCCGATCACGCGCGTCGACAGAATGTTGGGATATTGCAGCGTGCAGATCGCATAGGAGAGCACGAAGATCACGACGGTGGCCAGCAGGGGCAGATATTTCGAGTTCATTGAACCTGTTCTCCCCTGGCGCCGCCGCTGGATCGCCGGCTCAGGATGACGGCGGCGGATTGAACCGCCGGCGACTGAATGATGAGGATTACGATGACGATTACCGCCTTGATGATCAGGTTGAATTCCGGTGGGAATCCCGAGAGCAGAATACCGGTGTTCACAGCCTGAATGATCATCGCACCGATCAACGATCCCAGGATGCTGAAGCGACCGCCAAGCAGCGAGTTTCCTCCAACCACGACAGCCAGGATCGCGTCGAGTTCCAGCCAGAGGCCGGCATTGTTCGCATCGGCCCCCTTGATGTCAGCGGCAACGATGATGCCGGCAATGGAGGCGCAAAGGCTGCTCAGCATATACACCGCCATCAGCAGCACAGGCGTGCGCACGCCGGAGAGCATGCTGGCGCGCCGATTGATGCCGGTCGCCTCGATCAGCATGCCAAGCGCCGTGCGCCTCACAAGCAGGATCACCAAGGCGCCCATGACCAGCCAGATGACGACGGGCATCGGCAAGAACGCAAACGAGCCGCTACCGAACGCGATCAAGCCTTCATCGTTGAAGGTCATGATGACGCCTTCGGTGATGAGCTGAGCAATCCCGCGTCCCGCAACCATGAGCACAAGCGTAGCGATGATTGGTTGGATATTGAGCACGGCGACCAGAAATCCGTTCCAGACACCGCAAAGCAATCCGACCCCAACTGTGACCAGCAGCGTCACGGCAAGTGAGTGACCGGCGACGGTGGACGATGCAGCGACGGCGCCGCAAATGGCGATCACCGCGCCGACCGAGAGGTCAATCCCCTTCGTCGCTATCACGAGCGTCATGCCGATTGCCAGCAATGCTACCGGAGCCCCCCGGTTCAGCACATCAATCAAGCTGCCATAGAGCCGATCATTTTGAACTACGACATTAAAGAATTGCGGGAACATTATGAAGTTCAACAGAAGGATGACCGCCAACGCGATGAGTTGCGGTGCGAGGCGGATCAGTAGCGCATTGAGTGACGACTTCATGCGTCCTCCGTCTTCTCTTGAGCGGCCGCAATTGCATCGACTATGCGCGCGGTGCTGATATGGTCGCCGGTCAGTTCCGCTATATGCTCCCGATCACGAAGTACGAGGATACGTGAGCTGTAGGCGATAAGCTCTTCTAATTCCGAGGAAATAACGATTAGTGACATGCCATTCGCGCATAGGTCTTCGATCAGGCGGATGATCTCTGCGTGTGCGCCTACGTCGATGCCGCGGGTCGGCTCATCCAGGATCAGGAAGTCCGGATTGGTCGCTAGCCAGCGCGCAAGGATCGCTTTTTGCTGATTGCCCCCTGACAGCAGACGGATCGGCTTTTCCCGATCCGTCGTGCGGATGTCGAGCGCGCTGATATAGCGGTCGGCCAGCGCATTCTGATCCGCGCGGGAGATCGGTCGCGCCCAACCCCGGCGCGCCTGCAGCGCGAGGGCTATGTTCTCGCGAATGGACAGGTCGCCGATGATGCCATCTGTCTTGCGATCTTCAGGGCAAAAGCCGAAGCCGTTGCGGATCGCCGCCCGCGGGCTCGACAGCGAAACCTGAGTGCCGTCGACCGCGGCCGTTCCGCTATCTGCCTGTTCAATGCCGAACAGAAGTTCGGCGGTCTCCGTGCGCCCGGACCCGAGCAGTCCCGCAATGCCCACAACTTCGCCGACCCGAACGTCCAGGTCGAAAGGCTTCACCTTGCCGCGTTTGCCGTAGCCCCGGAAACTATATCGGACTGGGCCTGCGGTGACTGTATGGGTGCGCGCGGCAGCTTCGGCACTTGCCAGTTCATGGCCAAGCATCATCGAAATCAGGTTCTGCCGGGGCAACTCCGCTGTTTCTCGCGTACCGACCAATTTGCCGTTTCGCAGGACCGTTATCCGATCGCTGATCTCATAAACCTGCTCAAGAAAATGAGTTATAAAAACAATGCCAAGGCCGCGCTCTTTCAAGTTACGCATGATGCGGAAGAGCATGGCGACTTCTTGGGTGTCGAGACTGGCGGTCGGCTCGTCAAGAATGAGCACCTTGCCGGACAGATCGACCGCGCGCGCGATCGCAACGACCTGCTGCACGGCGACCGAAAACCGGTCGAGCTGTGCAGTCACGTCGATGTCCATGCCGTACTGCTCGAGTAACGCGCGGGCCTGCCGATTCATCGCGCGCACATCGATCATGCCGAGGCGTTTTGGTTGGCGTCCGAGAAACAGGTTCTCGGCGACGCTGAGGTTGGGCAGGAGATTGACCTCCTGATACACCGTGCCGATCCCCAGCTTCTGGGCCGCAAGGGTATCAGCTGGATTGATCTCGGCACCGTCGAGCGTAAGTCTGCCCTGGTCGCGATGATAGGCGCCGGTAATGCATTTGATGAGCGTCGACTTGCCGGCACCATTTTCGCCCAGGAGCGCGTGCACCTCGCCCTTGCGCAGCGAGAAATCGACCTTGTCGAGTGCAATAGCGCCCGGAAAGAATTTTGATATCCCGGAGGCGGTCAGACGGTTCTCGAAATCGTGAATCATGGAAGTGGCTTTTCCTGATATGGACCGACGATGCCGCGCCGTGGACGGACATGATGTCCCGACCGGCATTCGGCAGTTCCGCACCGGTCCATGACGGGCCGGTGCGGTTCCAGCGGCAAAAATCAGTAGCCGAGGTTCTTCTTCGACTCGTAGACCTTCATCGGATCGTCAGCCGGTGTGTAGAGCTTCGATTCCGTCTGGATCCACTTCGCAGGAGCCTTCTTGTCCTTGAGGTAGGCATCGAGAACGTCGAACGCCGGGCCCGCCATGTTCGGGGTCAGTTCGACAGTGGCGTTTGCCTCTCCGTCAGCCATGGCCTTGAAGATATCAGGCACGGCATCGATCGAGACGACGAGGATGTCCTTGCCCGGCTTCAGGCCGGCTTCCTTGATCGCCTGGATACCGCCGACAGCCATGTCGTCGTTGTGGGCATAGAGCGCGCAGATTTCCTTGCCGCCATTCTCGGCCTTCAGGAAGCTTTCCATGACTTCCTTGCCCTTGGTACGCGTGAAGTCGCCCGTCTGGCTGCGAACGATCTTGAAGTTCGCCTTGCCTGCAATGGCTTCTTCGAAGCCCTTCTTGCGCGCGATAGCCGGCGAAGAGCCAGTCGTGCCCTGAAGCTCGACGATGTTGCAGGCCTTGTCGCCAACGGTCTTTACGAGCCAGTCGCCGGCAACCTTGCCTTCATGAACCTGATCCGAGGTAACGGCGGTCAGGTAGAGGTCCTCAGGCGCCTTGATCGTGCGGTCGAGCAGGATCACCGGGATTTCCGACTCCTTCGCTTCCTTCAGCACGGCGTCCCAGCCGGTCTCTACGACCGGGGCCAGGAAGATGGCGTTGACGCCCTGTGCGATGAAGGAACGGATGGCCTTGATCTGGTTTTCCTGCTTCTGCTGGGCATCAGCAAACTTCAGGTCGACGCCGCGCTTTTTCGCTTCTTCCTTGGTGACGGTGGTCTCGGCAGCGCGCCAGCCGGATTCAGAACCGATCTGAGAAAAACCGACAACGAGCTCTGCAGCCGATGCAGAACCGAACATGCAGGCAGCCAAAACCGTGGCACTCAAGAGTGCAGTCTTCAATTTCATGATTTCCTCCCAATGCCGCCTCCTCGCGGCTGAGTGGAAAAAATCATATAGTATTACTTTTGTAAATGCACTTTCTAGAATGCAGCGCAGCAAAAAGGGCGCTCGAAAACCGAGCGCCCTTCGCACCTGCAAATTGCAGGTCGCCGTTTATTGCGGCAGCTTGTCGTCGACGCCTTCGACGTAGAAGTTCATGCCGAGCAGCGTCTTGTCGTCAGCCTTCTCCCCGGCCTTCAGCCAGGCAGATCCGTCCTGTTTGTTGATCGGGCCGGTGAACGGATGCAGTTCGCCAGACTTGATCTTCGCTTCCGTCGCCTCAGCCATCGTCTTCACGTCGTCAGGCATGTTGGTATAGGGCGCCATCGTCAGAATGCCGTCCTTGAGGCCGTCCCAGATCTGTTCAGACTTCCAGCTGCCGTCCAGCAGTTCCTTGGTACGCTTGATGTAGTAAGCGCCCCAGGTGTCGACGATCGCCGTCAGCTGGGTCTTCGGACCTGCCGCGATCATGTCGGACGCCTGGCCGAAAGCCGGGATGCCGCGTTCGGCTGCCACCTGCATAGGCGCAGTGGTGTCGGTGTGTTGCGTCAGGATGTCTACACCCTGGTCAATCAGCGCCTTGGCGGCATCGGCTTCCTTGCCTGGATCGAACCAGGTGTTGGCCCATACGACCTTGAGCTTGAAGTCAGGATTGACTGACTTCGCACCGAGTTCGAAGGCGTTGATGCCCATCACGACTTCCGGGATCGGGAACGACGCAATGTAGCCGGCAAGCCCCTTCTTGGACATTTTCGCTGCGATCTGGCCCTGAATATACCGGCCCTCATAGAAACGAGAGTTGTAGGTCGAGACGTTCTCCGCGGCCTTGAAGCCGGTGGCATGTTCGAACTTCACCTTCGGGAATTTCTGGGCGACCTTCACGGTTGCATCCATGAAGCCGAATGACGTCGTGTAGATCAGGGCGCAGCCGGAGCGAGCCATGCGCTCGATGGCACGCTCGGCGTCCGGACCTTCCGGAACGCTTTCCAGGAATGGCGTTTCGACCTTGTCGCCGAGTTCCTTCTCCAGAGCTTGGCGACCGATGTCGTGCGCCTGCGTCCAGCCGCCGTCCGTGCGAGTGCCGACGTAGATGAAGCAGACTTTGGTCTTGTCGGCAGCTTGCGCAGCAGAACCGACGCTCATGACCAGTGCGGCAGTTGCCGCGAGTGCGAGTGCTAGTTTCTTCATTTTAACCCCTGTGGTTGGAAGCCTTGAAACCTGTTGTTCTTGTTCGTCACCGATCAGGCACGAAGGCCTTGCCGAGTGATGCCGGCGTGTTGATCAACGTCGTGCGCCGATTATGGGAAATGATGATGAGGACGACAATAGTCGCGGCGTAAGGCAGCATCGAAAGAAACTGCGAGGGAATGCCAATACCGAAGGCCTGCGCGTGCAGCTGGCCGATCGACACCGCCCCAAAGAGATAACCGCCAGCCAGAACCCGCCATGGACGCCATGAGGCGAAGACGACAAGCGCCAACGCTATCCAGCCACGGCCGGCGGACATGTTCTCGACCCATTGCGGCGTATAGACGAGCGACAGTTGCGCGCCAGCGAGCCCTGCGCACGCGCCGCCAAACATAACCGCCAGATAGCGCGTCCGGATAACACCGATGCCAAGCGCATGTGCCGAGCCGTGATTGTCGCCAATCGCCCGCAACTTGAGGCCGGCGCGGCTCCTGAACAGGAACCAGTTGATGCCGATCACCAATGCGATCGACAGGTAGAAGACAAGATCCTGGCGAAAGAGCACCGCACCGAAAAAGGGAATATCGGAAAGATAGGGGATATAGATCTGCGGCACCTTGATGCCCGGAATGCCGACATAGCTTTCGCCCAACATGCCGGACGCGCCGAGCCCCAGGATCGTCAGCGCAAGTCCTGTGGCGACCTGATTGGTCACGAGCGTCAGCGTCAGGAAACCGAAGAGAAGCGAAAAGAGCGCACCTACGGCAATTCCGGCCAGGAGGCCTATATAGGGCGAGCCGGTCGCCTGGGCAGCCGCAAAGGCGCCGACGGCGCCCATGATCATCATCCCCTCGACGCCGAGGTTCAGCACGCCGGCGCGCTCGGTCACCAGTTCGCCGAGCGCGGCGATGACCAACGGGGTCGCAGCCGTGATGACCGTCAGAAGGATCGCTTCGAAAATCATTGTGCAGTCTTTCCAACGGCCGAATGCGCCCGCGACCAGAGGATCCTGATCTTGTAGTAGATCAAGGTGTCGCAGGAGAGCACGAAGAACAGCAGCAGCCCCTGAAACATGCGTGTCACCTTGTCCGACACGCCGATCGACAGCTGTGCGGCTTCGCCGCCAAGATAGGTCAGGGCAAGTACAAGGCCCGAAGCGATGATGCCGAGCGGATTGAGACGCCCCAGGAAGGCGACGATGATCGCTGTGAAACCGTATCCCGGCGAGATTGCTGGCTGCAGATGCCCAATCGAGCCCGATACTTCCGAGATCCCTGCGAGACCCGCAAATGCACCAGAGAGCAGGAAGCTGAACCAGATCATCTTCCGCGACGAGAACCCGGCAAAACGGCCGGCTCTTTCGGCCTGGCCAAGCACCACGATTTCGAAGCCGCGCAGCGTGTACTTCATCATGAACCAGACGAGGACCGCGGCCGCAATCGCAAAGACGAACGCCCAATGGGCGCGTCCTGATTCCTCCCATATGGCGGGAAGGACGGCTTCGGGCGCAAAGTCCCGTGAGACCGGAAAATTCAGGCCCTGAGGATCTCTCCAGGCGCCGCGAACCAGCCAATCGAGAAACAGCTGGGCAATGTAGACCAGCATCAGCGAGGTCAGGATCTCGTTGGTGTTGAAATGCGCCTTGAGGAGCGCCGGTATGGCGGCAAACAAGGCCCCGCCGATCGCTCCCATGATGAGCATCAGCGGGAGGACCATGGGTGAATGCCAATCGTAGAAGACGATCGGCAAGATAGATCCCGCGATCGCGCCCATCGTGAACTGGCCTTCGGCACCGATATTCCAGTTGTTCGACCGATAGCAGACGGAAAGGCCAACCGCGATCAGGATCAGCGGTCCCGCTTTCACGGCCAGTTCATGGAGCGACCAGACCTCCATCAGAGGCTCGACAAAGAAGGCGTCGAGCGCTTCGATGGGGTTCTTGCCAAGCAACGCGAACATGATCGCGCCAGCGATCAATGTCAGGCCGAGCGCCAGCAACGGTGAGACAAGGCCATAGAGCTTGGACGCCTGCGGCCGCTTTTCCAGTTCAATGCGCATTGGCAGCCTCCGACGCGGGCTCACCGGCATGCAGCCCGCCCATCAAAAGGCCGATCCTCTCGCGAGAGAGTTCTCCCGCCGGGAAGGGTTGCGAAAGTCGCCCCTCGGAAATCACGGCAATCTCCGTCGCCACTTCGAATATCTCGTCAAGATCCTGGCTGATGACGACGACCGCGGAACCATTGCGTGCCAGGTCGACGAGCGCCTGGCGAATGCGGCTCGCCGCTCCCGCGTCGACGCCCCATGTCGGCTGATTGACAACGAGAACCGCCGGCTGACGATCCAATTCGCGGCCAACGATGAATTTTTGCAGGTTTCCGCCCGAAAGCGAGCCGGCAGCCGGATCCTCGCCGCTCTTGCGCACATCCATCGCTTCCGCGATCCGCGTTGTCGCGGTCTTGACGGCGCCGCGGCGGATCACTTTCAGAAAACCGCCGCCGATAAAGGCTTTTCGGTCGGATTGGCTGCGCGCCAGCACGAGATTGTCGGAGAGCTTCATGGCCGAGACGGCAGCATGGCCATGGCGCTCTTCCGGCACAAAGCCGGCGCCAAGCAGGCGCCGGGCCGTGATGCCCTGAGTACCCACGGCCTTCTTGCGGATTGTGATCGCATCGGGAGAATTAACGGGATACTCCCCCGAGAGCGCATCGAACAGCTCCCCCTGCCCATTGCCGGCAACACCAGCGATCGCCAGAATCTCGCCCGACCGGACTGTCAGCGAGACGTCCTTCAGAGGCATCGCAAACGGAGTGCGTGCGGCAACCGATAGCTTGGTAACAGCAAGCTGCACATCCCCCTTGTTGCCGCGATCGGGGTGCGTGACAGTCGCGACGTCACTCCCGACCATCATGCGGGCCAACGAAGCCGGCGTCTCCTGGCGCGGATCACAGGCACCGGTGACCCTGCCATTACGCAGCACCGTCGCACGATCGCAAATGCGTTGCACTTCTTCGAGCCGGTGGCTGATGTAGAGAACAGACTTGCCTTCCGCCTTGAGCTTGAAAAGTGTCTCGAAAAGCTTGTCAGCCTCCTGAGGCGTCAGAACCGACGTCGGCTCGTCAAGGATGATGAGCTTGGGGTTCTGCAGCAGCGCGCGCACGATTTCGATGCGCTGGCGTTCGCCGACAGAAAGATCCGCGACATGGGCATGGGGGTCGAGCGGCAGGCCGTAGGCGCGGGAAAGCGCCCTCGCCTCTTCCGCAATCCTGCCGATCGGAATGCTGTCATCAAGCGAAAGCGCAATATTCTCGGCGACGGTCAGCGCCTCGAAGAGCGAAAAGTGCTGGAAGACCATACCGATGCCGAGCTTGCGGGCGTCGCTTGGTGAGGCGATTGCCACCGGCTGTCCCTCCCAAAGGATACGGCCCTCGGTCGGTTCGAGCACGCCAAAAAGCATTTTGACCAGCGTCGACTTGCCGGCGCCGTTTTCACCCAGGAGAGCATGGATTTCGCCGGGCGCGATATCGAGGTCAATGTGGTTGCAGGCGGCAAAGCTGCCGAAAAGTTTCGTCAGTTGCTGGACCGACAGTAACGCACCGGGACCCGGCACATCAGATAACGACACGTTCCCCTCATTTCCCTCTGCCGACCGGCCCGTTCGGGTCATTATGGAATCAGCAGCGTAGTTCCGGTAGTTTTCCTGGACTCCAGATCCATGTGGGCCCGCCCGACCTCATGCAATGGATAGGTTTGGTTGACATTGATACGCACTTTGTTGCTCAAAACAACATCAAATAACGCGTTTGCACAATTGGTTAGCTCTTCTCGCGTCGCGATGTAGGTGAAAAGGGTCGGCCTTGTTGCAAACAGTGACCCCTTCTGCGCGAGCATGGCGAGGGTGAAGTTCTCGATCGGTCCCGACGACTGGCCAAACGAGACGAACATGCCGAGCCGTTTCAGGCAGTCGAGCGATTGGGGAAACGTGTCCCGGCCAATCGAGTCGTAGACCACGTGAACGCCTGCACCGCCTGTGATCTCGTGCACACGTTCGGCGAAATTCTCGGTGTTGTAGTTGATGACGTGGTCATATCCATGCTCGAGGGCTAAACGTACCTTGCTGTCCGATCCCGCGGTCCCGATCACGGTTGCGCCAAGCGCCTGGGCCCATTGGCCGGCGATAAGGCCGACACCGCCGGCTGCGGCATGAAACAGGATCGTGGTATCGGGACCCACCTTGTAGGTCCGATTGAGGAGGTATTCCGCAGTCATTCCCTTCAGCATCATCGACGCCGCCGTTTCCAGGGGAATTCCATCCGGAACTTTGACGAGGTGCTTCGTTTCGATATTGCGCTCGACGCTGTAGGCGCCATCCGAGCCCGCATAGGCGACGCGATCGCCGACCTCGAATTCTCCCACATCTGGGCCGACTGCAGTAACCGTGCCAGCCGCCTCCTTGCCCGTTACGAAAGGCATATGCGGCGCTTTGTAGAGCCCGGTCCGGAAATAAACGTCGATGAAGTTCAGGCCGATGGCCGCGTGTCTGATCTGAACTTCTCCTGCACCCGGAGGCGGCAGGTCGATCTCAATGTAGTCGAGAACTTCAGGTCCGCCGGTCTTGCTGAATGAAACCGCCTGTGTTCTTGCCATTGCCTTCTCCTAGCCGCGCCGTCCAAGCGCCGGGAAGAACTGCAGCACGGCGCCGATGCAATAGAGGTAGATACCGCTAAGGATAAAGAGGACAAGCGCCCATTGCGGCACCACGAAATGCATCAGAAGCGCATACATTCCGAGCGCGGACCAAAGGAAAAAGACGCCGAGGTTGACCGGTCGCAAACGCTCAACCCGGACGGGGTGCAGAAAGTTGATCGGCAGGAAGGTCAAGACGACTGAAACAATCACGACTGCAAGGGCGGTGACGGCACTGGCATCGATAACGAACAGCGTGAAGACGATCATGTTCCAGACCACAGGGAAGCCCGAGAAGAAGTATTCATCCGTCTTCATGCCGGTATCGGCGTAGTAGATGGCGCTCGATACCACGATCATCCCAGCCGCCACGAAAGACCACGGTTCGCCAATCATGCCGCTCTGATAGAGCGCGAAAGCCGGCAGCAGGACATAGGTCACATAGTCGATGATATTGTCGAGCGTATCGCCCGACCAGTTCGGCAGCACTTCCTTGACACTAACTTTGCGGGCGATTGGTCCATCAATGCCGTCGACCAGAAGCGCAAGCCCGAGCCACCAGAACATGTCGATGAAACGATGCTCGGCAGCGGCGACCACGCCGAGAAACGCGAGAAAGGATCCAGATGCCGTCAGGATATGGACGGAAAAGGCGCGCATTTCCGCGTACGGCACACGCTTGTAATTGAAAATCTTCATGTTTCCCCGAGCATCTTATGGCAGCCGCGCCCGGCAGACGCGGTTTTTGCCTAATATGCATCCTTTGCTTGTCTTCGCCAGCGCAAAAGCGATGAAACCTCGGACGGCTCCGGAATCCTGACCGCGGCACGCATATTTCGTTCAAGTCGCCCGAGAAAGAATGGAATACCTTTAATCGAGACACTATTTGTAATATCTCGCTGGCATCGAAAACATTGTGCGACGAATACGGGATCCGATACCGAAATGAACGCCCCTGCAAAGACCGAAGACTTCGCCTCACCGATTCCGGCTGGAGTCTATGCCGAAACCGTACTTAGCGTGACCCATTACACGGATCGCCTGTTCCGGTTTA
Organism: Rhizobium cauense; assembly: GCF_019511525.1. Taxonomy (GTDB): domain Bacteria; phylum Pseudomonadota; class Alphaproteobacteria; order Rhizobiales; family Rhizobiaceae; genus Rhizobium; species Rhizobium cauense. Next base: position 47,589 of record NZ_JAEUAT010000007.1, read on the forward strand.
CGATGACGCGTCCTCAGGGCTTCCGTTTCCGCTCCGGCGAGTTCGCGATGATCGGATTGATGGTCGAGGGCAAGCCGATCTTCCGCGCGTATTCGATCGCAAGCCCCGCCTGGGCGGAAGAGCTCGAATTCTTCTCGATCAAGGTTCCGGACGGGCCGCTGACCTCGCACCTGCAGGCGATCAAGCCTGGCGATCAGGTCCTGATGCGCAAGAAGCCGACAGGAACGCTGGTTCTCGACGCGCTGACGCCCGGCCGCCGTCTCTATATGTTCTCGACCGGCACCGGGATCGCTCCTTTCGCGAGCCTGATCCGCGATCCGGAAACCTATGAGAAGTACGAGGAAGTCATCCTTACCCACACGACTCGCGACGTCGCCGAACTGAAGTACGGCTTCGATCTCGTCGATGAAATCAAGAGCGACGAACTGCTGCAGGAGGTTGTCGGTGACAAGCTGCGCCACTATGCGACGGTCACACGCGAGGACTTCGACTATCGCGGCCGTATCACGGACCTGATTTCGTCAGGCAAGCTCTTTTCCGATCTTGGCGTCCCGCCGCTCGATCCGACGATCGATCGCGGCATGATCTGCGGTTCTTCGGCGATGCTGAAGGACACCAAGGATCTCCTGGAAAGGGCCGGCCTTAATGAAGGTGCCAACAGCAAGCCAGCGGAGTTCGTGATCGAACGCGCGTTCGTCGGCTAAGCACGGAAGACGCTTAGATTCACGGCCCCTATGAAGGGGCCGTTTTCATTTGTGGCCACTGAGATAGTCGATCAGGCGTGTCATCGATTGGCCTGCATCGGCGGGTCTGCCCTGCTCTATTGCCCGCATCACCTCAACATGCAGCAAAATTGACTGATCCATTCGATCGGGCTTGGCCGAAGCCGACCAGAGCCGACGCGAGTGGGTTTGAACCGGTCCAAGCGCAGACGTTATGAAGCTGTTCGGGCAGGCTTCCTCCAGCAACTCGTCGAAGGCCTTGTCTGCGGCGAAGAAGGCCGCCAGATCCCCGGATACGGCGCATTTCTCCATTGCCTCTGCGCATTTGCAAAGCTCGCTACGCTGCTCGATTGTCGAGAAGTCGGCCGCAAGTGCTGCCGCAAGGGGCTCGAGCTCTCGGCGGACCTGCATCACATTTTCATGGTCCGTCGGCTTGATCTCCGCCACTTGCAGTCCCACGCGCGGCTTCACCACAATCAGGCCCTGCCAGGCGAGTTTCTGGATTGCCTCCCGCACCGGCGTCCGCCCATGTCCGGCAAGATCAATCAGATCCTTCTCGGTAACCATGGCGCCTGGTTGCAAGGCCAGCGTTACGATCGCATGCTCAAGCGTAAGGTAGGCAAGATGGCTTAGTGAATTCTGCATCGTCTGGCCGTTCCCGAGTATCGAACACGCCGCATCGCGGCTGCGAATGCGCCAATGATATATCAGCGCATTCTCGCTCGGCAAGTTGGACACGAACGCGATACCGAATACCGCCCCGCCAGTTGTCTATTCGTGCCGCAAGGCATCTATTGGATTGAGCTGCGCTGCTCGCCGTGCGGGGAAAAAGCCGAAAACCATTCCGATCGCCGCGGAAAACACGAAGGCCAATGTGATCATTGCGGGGCTGATGACAAAAGGAACCTTGAGGGCAAGGACCGCCCCATAGCCTAGACCGACCCCCAGCAAAATGCCGGCCACACCGCCGAACACCGACAGTGCGACTGCTTCGACGAGAAACTGGAGCAGCACCTGATTCTCCAGCGCGCCGATCGCAAGGCGTATGCCGATCTCTCGCGTTCTCTCGGTCACCGACACCAGCATGATGTTCATGATGCCGATCCCGCCGACGAGCAGGCTGATGGCAGCAACCGCTCCCAAAAGACTGGTGAGCAGCGTGGTGGTTCCCGTCATCGCCTCGGCAATCTGGGTCATGTCGTTGACGCTGAAGTCGTCCTCTCGGCCCGGAATGATTTTACGCCGCTCACGGAGCAGGTTCTCCGTTTCACCCTGAATCTTGGATGTCGATACGCCGTCGCGCGCCGAGATGACGATCATCTGGACATTGGCATTTGCCTTGCCGCCGATGCGGCGCTGATAGACCTTGAGGGGCATGACAACAACGTCATCCTGGTCGTTGCCCATGCCGGATTGACCGCGCTTCGCAAGGACGCCGATGACGCTGCACGACACCTTGCCGACACGAATCTGCTGGCCGGTCGGATCGGCAGCGCCGAAAAGTTGCGAGCGTGCGGTCTCACCAAGAATGCAACGCGGGCGACCACGCTCTTCCGCCGCGTCGAAGGTGCGGCCGATAGCCATGTCCCAGTCCTGTGCGATGAAATAGTCGTTGCTGGTCCCCATGACCGTCGTCGAGCGACTTTGTCCACCATAGATAACCGTTGCCGTCGTCTGGTTGAGCGGCGCAACGGCGCGAAGACCGCTTACCTGATCACGTATGGCATCGACATCCTGGACGGTAAAGCGGCGCGCCTCCGAACTTGCTCGCCCTGGACCGAACTGACCTGGACGTGCAAACAGCATGTTGGTTCCAAGCCGCGAAAGATCCGCGGTGACCTGGGCGGTGGTACCGTTGCCGATGGTCACAAGAGCGATGACGGCAGCCACGCCGATCACAACGCCGAGCACCGTAAGAAATGAGCGGAGCATGTTTCGGCTGATTGCGCGCAATGCGAGTTTCAGCGTCTCAAAGAACATGATCCGTCCTCCCGCGATGCTCGACTTCCGTCTCGAGCCTGCCGTCGATGAACCGCAGCAGGCGCTGGGCATAAGCTGCGATATCCGGCTCGTGCGTCACCATGACGATCGTGATGCCCTGTTGCCGGTTGAGCCGTGTCATCAGATCCATGATCTCTATGCTGGTCTTGGTGTCGAGATTGCCGGTTGGCTCGTCTGCGAGCAGCAACGAGGGCTCGGTCACAATCGCCCGGGCGATGGCAACGCGTTGTTGCTGCCCGCCGGACAGTTCCTGTGTTTTGTGATGCTCGCGCCCTGAGAGGCCGACAAGCCCGAGGGCCTCCCTCGCCTTACGGTGACGCTCGCTCGCGTGCATGCCACGATAGACGAGCGGGAGTTCGACGTTTTCAAGTGCCGATGTGCGCGGCAGCAGGTTAAATCCTTGGAACACAAAGCCAAGCATGTGGCGGCGTAGCAATGTCAATTGGCTGCGGTCGAAACCCTGCGTCGAGAGACCCTGGAACACGTAGTCGCCGGCGCTTGGCACATCGAGACAGCCAAGAATGTTCATCGCCGTCGACTTGCCGGAACCTGATGGCCCCATGATGGCGACGAACTCATGTTCGCGAATCGACAGATCGACCTGATCGAGGGCGCGAATTGCGGCCTCTCCCTGACCATAGATCTTCGAAACCTGCTTGAATTCGATGAGTGGCGGGCTCGACATCTGGCTTACTTCGCCTGCGAGGCGTCGGTAATCACTGAGTCGCTTTCCTTGAGGTCGCCCGACACGATCTGAGTGAATTGGCCGTCTGACGAACCGACCTGAACGACAACGGGTGCAGGCTTGTCTGCTTTCAGCACCCAAACACGTCGCTTCGCGCCTGTCAGCGCCTCGCCCTGATTGCTGGTCCGCGGACCCATGCGCGGCGGTCTGAGGAGGCCGAACAAGCCACGACCACGAGGCGATTCAGCGATGGGTGGCGCGTAGCGAAGCGCCGAGTTGGGAACCATCAGTGTGTTCTTCACTGCCTCGACGGTTACGTCGGCCGTCGCGGTCATGCCGGGACGGAGCAACAGGTCCGCATTGTCGACCGACAGGATTGCCTTGTAGGTTACAACATTGTTGGTGGTTTCTGAGGCAAACCGGATCTGCTTGATCTCGGCCGGGAAGGTCCGGTTCGGGTAGGCGTCAACCGTGAAAGTCGCCTTCTGTCCGACGGCGATCTGGCCGACATCTGCCTCGTCGACATCGACCTGAAGCTCCATCTTCTTGAGGTCGCCGGCGATGACGAAGAGCACAGGTGCTGAAAGCGACGCGGCCACGGTCGCACCGGGGTCGACCGAACGTGTCAGAATGACCCCATTGATCGGAGAGACGATCTTTGCCTTGGAAAGGTTGACTTCGGCCAGCCGCAGGTCGGCTTCCGCGGACAGTACCGCGGCAACGTTGATGTCTTTGGCGGCGACGGCAGAGTCAAACTTGTAGCGCGCATCCTCGAGGCTCTGCTGTGTCGAAACGTTGCTTTGCACCAGGTTGCGCAGGCGCTCGAGCGAACTTTGGGCCGACTCGAGATCAGCCGTCGCCTTCACCACGTTTGCTCTGGCAGAATCGAGCTTTGCGCGTGAACTCTTCACGTCAGCCTCAAGCTTATTCGTATCAAGCACCGCGAGAACGTCGCCTGCCTTGACATCGCTGTTGTAGTCGACGCTGACCTCGCGCACCGTTCCTGACAGCTCGCTTGATATATCCACCTGCTCGGTCGGTTGCACCGATCCCGTTGCCGTCACCAGCACGGTCAGGTCGCCGCGTTTGATCGGCTGAGTGGTGTAGCTGTACTGGCGATCCTCACGCCCGGAATAGACATAGGCGGCTGCGACGCCAGCAAGAATCAGTGGAATCGAAAGCAACAAGCGCCCGCGCCAGCGGCCCTTGGATCGCTTGCGTGAGGCAGCAAGGACGGCTGCCAGATCGGCGGGAGCCCCTGTGGGGTTGCTTTCGGTTACTTTCTTGACGTCGTTCATTCCGGCCTCGATCAACACACTGCCAACGCAGCCGTCCTCAAATGAACATGTCGAAGCTGAACGGGCGATTAGCATTAAGCCCGGATTGGCATGAAATAGCGGCGGAATGAAATGAAATCTTGGTAATGAGAGTTCAGTTTTCAGTGCGATCGATTGAACGCCCTCATTGCGCGCTCTTGAGGCACCGCAACGGAGCATTGCCTCGCATGATGATCGCCAGGGGGCCCTTGGCCATCGGCAGTGCGATGCCCTCCGGAGGCGCCCCGCTCCGGATGCGCGTCGACAATATCATGAGTGAATGGGCAGCCGCCGTTTGGCAGCCATCAGCAGATCGAGTTCCGTTGCGGATGGACCGAACTTTTCATAGAGCCGCTTTGCCTCGATCTCCTCCAGGCGATATTTCCTGGCAAATTCGCCGAGGCTATACGGGCGCCCCCGAAGCACCTTCCGGGTGGTGGGTGGGTGTGCAATGATGCTGGTCATGGCGTTCTCCTTGATCGCATAAGGAGTTAGCTAGAGCGCTGGAAAAGTTTGTGTAGGTGTTGAACACTGCTTGGAAGAGATTGATTCAATTAAATATTTTTTGGGAACCTTCTGGCCTTTCGTGCATTTATGAGCTGAGATCGCGAGCCGCGCCAAGCGGACGCGGCGGTACGAAAGGATGCCCGGATTTTCCGCTTTTTCCGGGCGGCCAGCGAAATGGCACTGAGCTTTCGTCCGTCCGGCTTGCGCTCTCGTTGCCCCCAACTTTGACAAAGCGCCTGCGGGCGCTTTTCTTTTGATTCGTAGCACACTGAATGTTGGGTGTAGGCAATTCCTACGCGTCATCGCGTCACCTGGACTTCCGGGAGATGCGTCTTCGAAACACGCAGATGTCGCTGGCAACGCCACCCCTTGGCCCGTTTCACAGGCCACAGCGAGGATACCGACCGCCATCTCAGGCTCGCTCGCAAGAAATGTGCCTAATGCACAGCGAACGGTGATTTTTCGGTTGACCGCGATGGGGCACCTGCATATGTTCCGCGCACTTCCAGCCGGGCGGACTGCCCAGCCATTGGGAGAGCGTAGCTCAGCCGGTAGAGCAACTGACTTTTAATCAGTAGGTCTCGGGTTCGAACCCCGACGCTCTCACCAACAACAGGTTTCTATGGGACAAGCAAAGCCTTGCCATGCCTCAATGGAGGCCATGCGGATGTTCATCTGCGGGTAAAATGACATTGTCCCTTTGAGCCATTCGTCCGCAGAATCGTTTTGAACTTTGCGCCCATTCTCAATGCGCGGTCGCCTTTCGGCTGGCCAGCAACAGAATGTAGTCATCTGCCGCATCCGCTATGGCCATCGCTACTTCCGCGGGCGCCCACCCTTTTTGCTGCGCATCGCGGATGATCTGATGGAGTGCGGGCTCAACGTCAGCCCGGCAATCGAGCAGGCGTTGATCATGGGCAGTGTCATTGCGAACTGACTGAAGATTGATCATGACTGGAACCCCTCATGTGAAGGGAGTTACCATGACATAGATTGGAGGTTGAGCAAGCAAATGCTTAAGGAATGGTTCTATTTCGTCGGGAATGAGCCTTTTCGATCGCACAAGCGGCTTCGGTAAAACGCTTCGCGGCATAATCACGTAGAAAATCGACCTCGCGCAGCGTGTCGATCCCTCAGACGGGCTCGTCGGCAAACAATGTATGCGGCGCGCATCGAGGTAAGACCAGTTCATATTGGTATTGTTATTAGGTATTTGAAATACGAGAATGTATGACGATTGGTATGCATTTTGACGCGGCGCTCACCACGACCTCACCTGATCGTGCCCTCTATGTTGCGGCCTTATCGTCCAATTCGGGTCCGGCCAGCGCGCTCGTAAAAGGATGAACGTGTTCGGAATGCTCCCTCCTGCCAAAATCGTACTCGACACAGCGTCGAGTGATGTCGATAAAAACGCTCAATGGTTGTGGCTGGCTCCCTTCGGCGTTAATCGCCGATACCGTGTGCCGTTATGACGAACGTGGTCTGGGACCGCTGCGTTGACCCCTGAAGCCTGTCGCGCAGCGAATATTGACGTTGCGCAATCAAGCGGATCGCCTATCTTCTTCATGTGAGGAGAATTGAGTCCGGGTGCCGACATCAGTTTTGTGTCGTCATTTGCCCTGTGGGCTTATCGCAAGGTTATTGATCTACAATACTGTCGTGTATTGCCGCGTTTTGACTAGGTCTCAGTTTCTGCCTCTAGGCTTGATTTCATTGTTTCTCTGGAAGGAAATCATATGGAAGATGCAGGCGTAGGTTGGGTGGCCGCCATCATTATCGGTGGAATTGCCGGATGGCTGGCCGAAAAGTTCATGAACAGCAATATGGGGCTGTTGATGAACATCATTCTCGGCATCGTGGGCGCGATTGTTGCAAATGCCATACTTGCCGGGCTGGGGTTCGGGCTGACCGGATGGCTCGGCTATCTTATCGCCGGCTTTATTGGCGCCTGCCTGCTCATTGCGGTTGGTCGCGTCATCCGCCGTTAGCCGGCCCCATAGCGATAGCCGGGCGCTCCACACGCCCGGCCCGCTGTGCCAGCCGGTCGGTTTATCGACGGCTCATCAATCCGAAAAGATAGGCGACCCCGGCAGTAACGGCGAGCGCGAAGATCGGCTCCTCCCTGACCTTGTCGCGCAGCCGTTCTGTCATGACCGAAGCTTCGTCGGCTACGGCGGTCTTGGCGCCGTGCCCAAGCGCGACAACGCTTTCTGACAGGCGTGCAAGGTCTTCTCGCAATGCGGCGACCTGTGCGGAAAGATCGTCTGCCGCGATCTCCGCCTTCACACGCGCTGTTGCTGACTGGGCGGAGGCGGTTTTCATATCGGCCATGGTCTGCTCCTCTTTTTCCGGATGTTGGTCAACGAATTAGCCCCGGGAAAGGTTCCGGCAACGGGTATCTTTCGCTGCGCAAGGCGCTGATGCATTGCCGGAGATATAGCGCAGATGTTTTCGTGCGATAACCCTTCATTTCCTGCCGGCTTTGTTCTAAGGAACGTCGAATGCTTTGCCCGCGAACGGGCGAATATAATGCGAGGTTTGCGTTTCGATGTTCGATCTACTGAGAAGAGCTGCACACACCTGGGCTGCCAAGCTCCTCATGCTGCTTTTGGTCGCCTCCTTCGGTATCTGGGGTGTGTCACACTCGCTGATGACCGGTGGCAACAGCACTACGGTCGTGAGCGTCGGAGACCAGCACGTAGACGTCAACGAGTTCCGCCTGGCTTACCAGCGGCAGGTCGCAAACCTAAGCCAGCAGTTCGGCATGCGCCTCACGCCGGACCAGGCTCGTGCCTTCGGCGTTGAACAGCAGGTCCTGGCGCAGCTGGTTGCTGGCGCGTCTCTGGATCAGTTGGCGGAAGATATGAATCTTGGCTTGTCGCAGGACCGGCTCGCGCAGCTGATCGGCGACGACCCGGCCTTCAAGGCCGTAAACGGCCAGTTTGATCGTACCCTCTTCACGTCGCGGCTGCGCAATGCGGGCATCCGGGAGGATGACTACATCAAGGAACGCAGCAAGGTTGCCGTCCGCAGCCAGATCGTCGATGCCATCTCAAATGGCTTCACCGCGCCGAAAACGCTTGTCGACGCTCTCAAGGCCTACCGCCAGGAAAGCCGTGGCATCGAGTACCTGCTGTTGACGAATGCCAATATCGAGCCGATCAAGACGCCGGCCGAGGACGTGCTCGCGAAGTGGTTCGAAGGCGCGAAGACACGCTATCGCGCACCCGAATTCCGCAAGATCGCCTTCCTCAAGCTTCAGCCCGAGGACATCGCCGATGCCGGTTCCGTCACGGACGAGCAGATCCGCGAGGACTTCGACAAGCGTAAGGATAGCTATCGTACGCCCGAGACCCGCACGATCGAGCAGCTGACCTTCCAGAACAAGGATCTGGCAAACGCGGCCGAAGCCGCGTTGAAAACAGGCACGACGTTCGACCAGCTGGTGACCGATCAGGGCAAGACTGCTGCTGACGTGTTCCTGGGCGAGTTCTCCAAGGATAAGGTTCCGGATCAGGCCGTCGCCGACGCCGCCTTCGCCGTTGCCAGGAACGGTGGAACGACGGCTGTCGTTGACGGCAGCTTCGGCCCGGTCATCCTCCGTGTCAGCAACATCAAGCCGGAAAGCGTCAAGAGCCTTGACGAGGTGAAGGAAGAGATCCGCAAGCAGCTGGCCATCTCGAACGCTTCGCAGGAGCTCATCAGCGTACACGATCAGATCGAGGATCTGCGCGGTTCCGGCTCTACGCTGGAACAGATTGCCACGCAGCTCAAGCTGAAGGCTGTCGTCATCGATGCGGTCGATGCCACCGGTCTCGACAAGGATGGCAACGAGGTCAAGGATATCCCGGCCAAGCAGCAGGTACTTGGCGCTGCCTTCAGGACGGACGCGGGCGGCGACGCCCCTTCCCTTTCAATCGGCACCGACGGCTATCTCTGGTTTGACGTCCGCGACGTTATGCCTGAGCGGGACCGTCCGCTGAGCGAAGTCCATGACAAGGCGGTTGCTGACTGGACTGCCGAACAGCAGAAGATCGAACTTGCCAAGAAGACCGAGGAACTGAAGCAGCAGGTTCAGAAGGGGACCTCGCTGGCTGACGTCGCTGCGCCGCTTGGCATCACCGTGGAAAGCAAGAGCGGCATAACGCGCGGAACCGACGATGCTGTTCTCGGTCGCGCCGGTGCGAACGCTGCCTTCTCAGGTCCGATCGACACCGTTGCCAATGCCGTTGGCGCTGATCCAACGACGCAAATTCTCCTGAAGGTCACTGAAGTGAATACGGAACCGACAGGCGACGTGCTGAACAATCAGGACCAGCAGATCACAGCAATGGCTAACGCTGCGGGAGATGACATTCTCGATCAGATGGTGAACCTGCTGCAGACGCAGTACGGTGCATCGATCAACCAGCCTCTCGCCGAACAGGCGGCAGTTCGCTAAGGGAAAGATAGTCGCATGACCGATCTGAAGCCGCTTTTGGCAAAGGCCGCAAGCCGCGAGCCGCTGACGCGCGAGGAGGCCCGCGAGGCCTTCGACATTCTGATGTCCGGTCAGGCGACCCCTTCGCAGATCGGTGGCTTCCTGATGGCGTTGCGCGTTCGCGGAGAAACAGTCGACGAGATCGTTGGCGCGGTAACGACAATGCGATCCAAGATGCTGACTGTTGACGCGCCTGATGATGCGATCGATATCGTTGGGACAGGCGGTGACGCCAGTGGGACCTACAATATCTCGACGCTGGCTGCCCTTATCGTCGCCGGCGCCGGCGTTCCCGTGGCCAAGCACGGCAACCGGGCTTTGAGCTCCAAGTCGGGTGCGGCAGACAGCCTCGCGGCCCTCGGCGTCAAGCTTGATGTCACCCCTGAGGTGATTTCCCGGTGTATCCGCGAAGCTGGCGTCGGCTTCATGTTTGCACAGCAGCATCACTCGGCCATGCGCCATGTCGGTCCGTCGCGCGTCGAACTCGGCACGCGCACGATCTTCAACCTGCTTGGCCCCCTCTCCAACCCGGCCGGTGTGCGCCGGCAGCTGCTCGGCGTCTACGCCCCGCAGTGGGTGGTGCCGATTGCAGAGGTCATGCGCGATCTGGGCTCCGAAAGCGTGTGGGTCGTCCACGGCAACGGTCTTGACGAAATCACGACGACGGGAAAGACCAGTGTCGCGGCGCTTGAGGACGGCAAAATCCGCACTTTCGAACTGTCTCCTGCCGATTTCGGTGTCGAACCCTGCCGTCTCGAGGCCATCAAGGGTGGCGATGGTGTGGTCAACGCTGCTGCCCTGCGCGACGTTTTGAGCGGGGCAAAGAACGCCTATCGCGATATTGCGCTCGCCAATGCCGCTGCCTCGCTGGTGATATCTGGCAAGGCCGAGATGCTCAAGGATGGCATGCGGATCGCTGCAGAGTCCCTTGATAGCGGCGCGACCGCCGCAGCACTGGATAAACTCGTCGCCGTGTCGAACGACGTCGACTAGGATAAAGCCATGACCGATATCCTGAAGAAGATCGAACTTTACAAGCGCGAAGAGATCGCGGCCGCCAAGGTTAAAGTGTCGCTGGCCGATCTGAAGGCGATGCAGGCAGATCAAACGGCGCCGCGCGGCTTCTACCGCTCGCTGGTTGCGAAGCGTGATGCAGGCCAGTACGGCCTGATCGCCGAAATCAAGAAAGCCAGCCCGTCAAAGGGATTGATCCGGCCCGATTTCGATCCGCCCTCGTTGGCCAAGGCCTACGAGTTGGGAGGTGCGGCGTGCCTATCGGTGCTGACCGACACGCCAAGCTTCCAGGGGGCGCCGGAGTTTCTTATGGCGGCGCGGGCAGCGTGCTCGCTGCCGGCGCTGCGCAAGGATTTCATGTTCGAGACCTATCAGGTGCACGAAGCCCGTGCCTGGGGCGCTGATTGCATCCTGCTGATCATGGCCTCACTCTCGGACGATGATGCCAAGCGTCTAGAGGACGAAGCCTTTGGGCTTGGTATGGATGTTCTGGTTGAAGTTCACGATGCCGAGGAGATGGAGCGCGCGCTGAAGCTCTCCTCGCCGCTCGTCGGGATCAACAATCGCAATCTGCGGACATTCGAAGTCAGCCTTGATGTCAGCGAGAAGCTGGCGCCAATGGTGCCGGAGGATCGCCTGTTGGTCGGCGAAAGCGGTATCTTCACGAACGCGGACTGCAAGCGTCTTCAGGCGGTCGGCATCAATACCTTCCTGGTCGGCGAGAGCCTCATGCGCAAGGACGACGTTACGTCCGCCACACGCGCACTGCTCTTCGGCGAAGCCGCTCAGGCGGCCGAGTGACATGAGCGGCGGCCAATCCGGTCTCACTCATATCGACGCCTCTGGCGAGGCTCACATGGTCGACGTCGGCGACAAGGCCGAGACCACGAGGATTGCTACGGCCGAAGGCCACGTGCGCATGGCAGCGGCGACGCTCGAACTCATTCGCGCAGGCAATGCGAAAAAAGGCGATGTCATCGGCACGGCGCGGCTTGCGGGCATCATGGCGGCCAAGCAGACCAGCAATCTCATCCCGCTCTGCCATCCGCTGATGCTGACGAAAGTCTCCGTGGACATCACGGAGGATCCGGCCCTTCCCGGCCTTCGCATCGTTGCAACGGCGAAGCTGACGGGCAAAACCGGCGTGGAAATGGAAGCCCTGACCGCCGTTTCCGTCGCGTGCCTGACGATCTACGACATGGCAAAGGCTGCGGACAAGGCCATGGAAATCGGCGGCATCAGGCTGCTTGAAAAATCTGGCGGCAAGTCCGGAGACTTTCGCCATCCGGAGTACGGAAAATGAGCATGCTCCCGGTGACCGAGGCGCAGGATCGCTTGCTGTCGCGCGCAAAGCCGGTTCAGGCAAGCGAAATCGTTTCTTTGCGGGAGGCCGACGGTCGTGTGCTCGCCGCTGATCTCGAAGCCAAGCTCACGCAGCCGCCTTTCGACGCGTCCGCCATGGACGGATACGCGCTGCGTGGTGACGATGCCCCCAATCCGGGCGCGGAGCTAAGGCTCATCGGCATGTCGTCAGCCGGTCACGGCTTTGATGGCGTCGTCGGCAAGGGGGACACAGTCCGGATATTCACCGGGGCTCCGGTGCCGCAAGGCGCCGATAGCGTGCTGCTTCAGGAAGACGCGGAGAAAATCGAGGGCGGAATCCGTACGACGTTTCCGGTTCGTCTTGGCCAGCATGTCCGACCGCGTGGTCAGGACTTTCTGGAAGGCGAAGTGGTGCTGAAGGCGGGAACAGCACTGGACTTCTCCCGCCTTACCGTGGCGGCTGGAATGAACCATGCGACGCTGGAGGTCCGGCGCAAGCCCGTGGTCGCATTACTCGCCACCGGCGATGAATTGTTGCCGCCGGGTAGCTCACCTGCACCCGCGCAGATCATTGCCTCAAGCACTTTTGGCATTGCAGCGCTGGCGCGCAAGGCCGGTGCCGACGTTCTGGATCTTGGGATCGTTCCTGATGAGAAGTCTGCGATCTCAGCTGCCGTCGAGCGCGCTCGGCAAGCCGATGTCGATGTCATCGTGACGCTCGGTGGGGCGTCGGTGGGAGACCACGACCTTGTGCAGTCGACGCTGCTCGCATCGGGCATGACGCTCGACTTCTGGCGCATCGCAATGCGCCCGGGCAAGCCGTTGATGGTCGGCAGCCTGGGTGAGACGCATGTTCTTGGGCTGCCCGGCAACCCCGTTTCGAGCCTTGTCTGTGGATTGCTTTTCCTGGAGCCGTTGATTCGCAAGCTCGCCTCGCTGCCACCAGTGAGGCGCGAGGCAACCGTAGAGTCCGCGACGACGCTTCGCGCCAACGACCAGCGGCAGGACTATATGCGAGCGACGCTTTCGCTGTCACCGTCCGGTGCCATGGCTGCAAAGCCCTTTGGCAAGCAGGACTCGTCGATGATGAAGGTATTCGCGCAGGCTGATTGTCTGATCGTCCGGCCACCGCAGGCGCCTGAACTGCAAGCGGGGAGCCCCTGCCCTGTGATGCTGCTGCGGCCCGATCTTAGGCTTTGAACAGCTCGGTCAGCCTGTCCATTGTCCGGGCGATGCAACTATGGAGGATCGAGATGGGGGAGCAAGCCGTTCGAGGCACGCAGGCGATGCTGTCGGGTATGACGCCCAGCCTTGCCGATGACGAGTTCGTATTTTGTACGACCACGGATGAGGCTATGGCCCGACGCGTCGCGCCCGATGCGCTAGGCTGGTTTCGTGAGCGCGAAGGAACCTCGCTGATTCTTCCTAAAAGTCAGGCAGCGGAACTGGGTTTCAACTGCGATGTGCCGATGCGCCGGATTGTTCTCCAGGTTTTCTCGTCGCTGGAGGGGGTGGGATTGACGGCCGCGGTTTCCGCTGCGCTTGCAGCGCATTCAATCCCTTGCAACATGGTCGCCGCTTATCATCACGACCATGTCTTTGTTCCGGCCTCGATGGCGGAGGCAGCGCTGGAGATTCTGCGGCAGCTGCAGGAAGCGTCGTCCTCCTGAGCCTTTGCTCTCCTTATGCCTCCAGGGTGAATACGCCGCCAGTGACCGACTGCGCTCCCCCGTCGCCAAAATCTGGCACGGCATATTCGGCGATTAGCCGCAGGGACGCGAGCGGGAGCGATCGCCTGCGTGGATCGCCGATCAGAACTTCGACGCCGGCGCTCAGGCAAGCGGCTAGGAACGGCAGAACCCTGCCCGCAAGCTCGGCATCGTAGAAAACGTCGCCAGCAAGAATGATGTCAACATTTGGTGCTCGGTCGCCGGAGAGAATGTCGGTCTCGAGTACTTCAATCGTGACATTGTTCGCTGCGGCATTGAGGTCGATCGCGGCAATCGCGTTTGCGTCGATCTCGGTAGCAATTACGCTGGACGCGCCGCATTTGCGGGCCGCGATGCCGACGATCCCCGACCCCGCGCCAAGATCGAGGACGCGACGACCACGAACAATGTCAGGATCCCTGAAAAGATGCTTGGCAAGCAGGATTCCGCCGGCCCAGCTATAGGCCCAATAGGGTGGCAGGTCTTCTGGAGCATCGGTTCGAAGACGCGCCAAGCCGCTCCCGGGATGTGCCGTATAAAGACGTATCTCCGGGACGCCAGGCGCTGGTCTGAGATGCAGGTTTTCGGCAATGAATGTACGGACATCCACCGGAACGAGGCTCCCGAGGCTTTCCTTGCGACTACGCCGTCCCGCCATTCCCTTCTACGCCGCCAACGATCAATAGTTTTTCATCGCCAGATGCGGCATTCCGCCATCCGGAAATTCGTCCCCGATGGCGACGAAGCCGAAGCGCTCGTAGAGCGCTACCTTGTCACTTTGTGCCGTTAGATAGAAACGGTTTTGCCGGGCCGATCGATGTTCGTTCATAGCGAACGTCAACATTGCGCTGGCGACACCACGTCCGCGCCATGCTTCGCCGACTGCAACGCGGCCGATCTTGACATGGTGCTCGTCATGAATGACCCGGAGCGTCCCCGAAACCTCGCCGTCGGTTATCGCGACGACATGATGTGCGGCGAGGTCAAAAGCATCGAACTCTTCATCACCAGGTACGTTCTGTTCGACGACAAAGACGGCGCGCCGGAGCTTGAACGCTTCGTTGCAAAGAGTGCTGAAAACAGGGGCCGCCAAAACGATCGTATCTGCCATAGTCCTCTCCGCGATATCCGCCGGCGATGCTCACTGCCGCGCCGGCGCGATGGTTTAGCTCTTCTTTTTCGAGAACTTGGCCTTCGGGCCACCGTTGCCTTTGCCCTCGAACTTAGGCTTGTCCGGTTTCTTTCCCCAAGGCTTCGCATCGCGACGGTCGTCGCGTTCGCCCTCACTGCGGGCTTCCTTACGGAACTTATCCTTCGGGCGTTCGTCATTGAATTCCCGACGCTCGCCAAAAGTCTTCTTGCCAGCATATGGCTTGGAAGTGGCGGGCCTGCTGAAATCAGGCGTGCCGTTTAGGGGCGTGACGCGGATTCCGCGTTCCATCGTCTTGTTCGCACCGATTGATTGCAGGAACGCGTCGGCGCTTTCGGCTGAAATCTCGACATAGGTCTCTTCTGGCTGCATCTTGATCGCGCCGATTTCCCGCTTTGTCAGATTGCCGTTTCGGCAGAGCATCGGGATCAGCCAGCGTGGTTCGGCGTTCTGCTTCCGTCCGACGGAGAGCGAAAACCAGACGCTCGGCCCAAACTCATCCCGCGGACCTTTCTGATACGGTTCGCGTGGTCCGTCGGGTTGGTCGCGCCGCTTGCGACTACGGTCGTCCTGGATCGAGATCTCGATGAGGTCCTCGGGCGCCGACTGGTTGGAACGGTAAAGGTTGACGAAGGCCGCCGCTAGCTTTTCGGCGCCATGCGTATCAAGAAGCCGCTTGACCAGATCCTGGGCTTCCTCACTCGCGGCTTCCTCGAAGATGGGGTCGGCAAGCAGGCGGGCTTCGTCGCGCTCCGAGACCTCTTCCGCTGATGGCGGGCGAGCCCATGCGGCCGAGATGCCGGCATTGTCGAGAAGACGTTCAGCCTTGCGGCGAACGTTCAGCGGCACGATCAGTGCACTGACGCCCTTGCGCCCGGCGCGACCGGTGCGGCCACTGCGGTGAAGGAGTGTCTCGGGATTTGTAGGCAGGTCGGCGTGAATGACGAGCTCGAGGCCCGGAAGATCGATACCGCGCGCTGCAACATCGGTCGCGATGCAGACACGAGCACGTCCGTCACGCATCGCCTGCAGCGCGTGGCTGCGTTCGTTCTGCGTCAGTTCGCCAGACAAGGCGACGACGCTGAAGTTGCGATTGTGAAAGCGAGCAGTCAGATGGTTGACTGCGGCTCGTGTCGAACAGAACACGATGGCATTCGTTGCTTCGTAGTAGCGCAGAACATTGATGATCGCGTTTTCGCGGTCGCTTGGCGACACCATCAGAGCCCGGTACTCGATGTCCCCGTGCTGCTTTTCTTCGGTTGCGGTCGCGATCCGCACCGCGTTCTTCTGATAGCTTTTTGCCAGCTTGGCGATAGCTGCCGGAACCGTCGCGGAAAACATAAGCGTCCGACGGTCGTCCGGCGAAGAATCCAGAATGAACTCGAGATCCTCGCGGAATCCTAGGTCCAGCATTTCATCGGCTTCGTCGAGCACAACGGCCTTAAGCGAGGATATGTCCAGCGCACGACGGCGGATATGATCGCAAAGGCGACCAGGCGTCCCGACGACGATATGGGCGCCACGTTCCAGCGCACGGCGCTCGCTGCGGATGTCCATGCCGCCGACGCAGCTGACGATGAGCGCGCCGGTCGCCTCGTAGAGCCATTCGAGTTCGCGCTTGACCTGAAGTGCCAACTCTCGCGTCGGTGCGATCACGAGGGCGAGCGGTTCGGCTGCGGGCCCAAAACGATCCGCGTTCTCGAGCAACGTCGGCGCGAGCGCCAGACCGAAGGCGACGGTCTTTCCGGAGCCTGTCTTGGCTGAAACAAGAGCGTCCGACGCGGCAAGCGCCGGGTCGAGCATGGACTGTTGGACCGGCGTCAGCTCGGTATAGCCGCGCTTGACCAATGCCTTGGCGATCGCCGGAACGACGCCGCTAAAATCTGTCATGTTGTCTATCTTTCGGAAGTCTCACGCGCATGCTGCGCCCTGGCCGGCAGCGGCCAGCAGAGAAGTTGGCCGTTCCTACTCGGTCAGGCGGCAAATGTCAAAGCGCATATCCTCGCCAGAGCCACACGTCGATGCCTTCGCTCCTCCCGCGAAGCTGTGTTTGCGTGGGGCCTTCGAGGCGGCCAGAACGAAGCGGCGCGCTGTCTGCGCCTGCCGCGCTCATAAGTGCCGCGCTTAGTGCCAACTCCACATCGCGCTTGGCGGCAACCTCCATGAGGCGACTCGCGACATTCACAGTGTCGCCCGTTGCAGTGATTTGTTGCCGGTTTCCGGTGCCGAGCCGCGAAGCAACAACCGGACCGCAATGAGCGCCCACCTTGAAGCCGATCTTGCTTGCGCTCAATGCCGGATGGGCTGCTAGCCAGAGCCTCATCCGATCGCACAGCCGAACGGCACAGGCTGCGGCCCGCGCCGCGTCATCCTCGCTAGGTTTCGGCAGACCGAAGAGGATCATCGCGCCATCGCCCATAAAGCTGGTAATCGCGCCGCCGTGCGAGCGAGCCTCCTCCTCGATCAGCTCGAAGAACTCACTCAGGATCTCTCGCACATTTGTCGCGCCGATTGCTTCGCTCAGACCAGTGAAACCGGAAAGGTCAATGAAAACCACGGCAGCGTCCTGCCGAACCGGTTCGGCGAGAAAGTTCGCATCGCGGGCCAGCCATTCCCCCAGTCCAGGCGCTTCGATTCGCTGGAGAAGGTCGCTCTGCGCCGCGAATTGTGCGGCTTGGCGCCTGTCGATCCAGATCTCGGCGGCGCCGAAGAGCAGTACGGGCGGCAGCGTTGCCGCGATTGGCAGTGCCGCACTGAACCAGTACCCATGTGCGAAAGCGACAATGTTCAGGGCGGCCCATGCCAGGGCCACGGAGGCGATGACCGCGTAGCCGATGGCGCTGCGCCGCCACGCAAGCAGGCTGATGAGGAGCAGCGGCAGAGCCACGGCTACCAGCGAATCGAGCAAGCGCACGTTGCGGTCCCTCACGAGACTGTCGCCCGCGATCAGATGTGTGGCCGCCGTCGCCATGACCTCAACGCCCGGCAGAACCGGATCGAACGGCGTCGGGAAAACGTCGCCGCCACCGGTGACCGTAGAGCCGATCACGACAATCCTGTCTTCAACGGCCTTGGCGGGGAGCTTGCCTGTCAGGGCATCCGCCGCGCTGAACGTCGGGATGCTGCCACGCGGGCCATAAAAGGTAATCGGCAATCGCTGGCCGCTGTCGGTTGGCAGATGCCGGTCGCCAAGAGCAAGTGCGCCGGGCGAAAACGCCGGATTGATGCCCAGCGCAAGCGACGCGACCCGCAACGGAAATGCCGGATCGACGCGGCCTGCCCCTCGCGAGATCAGCGGAATGAAGCGCGGCGTGCCGGTTTCATCTGTCGCGACGTTGACTACGCCGATCGCTGCGACATCGGAAAAGCGGGCCTGAGGGAGCAACATCTGGCTCGCTGTGGGTATGTCGGCCAGTGGATCGTTGGCGTCGTGTTCCACGACCTGCGTATCGGTCGGGAAGACACCGGCGGCCGCGATGACGCTTGGGGTGTGCTGGAGCGCCGCCACGAGTGCGGCATCGCCCTCCTCCGGCCCGGGATCAACCAGCAAGAGATCCAGCGCTATGACCTTCGGCTTCATGGCGCTGACGGCAGCGACCACGCGCGCTAGCGTCGCACGATTCAGCGGGTAGCCGTTGCCGGCTGCCGTCTGGTCGTCGATCGCAACAATGGTGGTGACAGGTGGTGGCTCCCTGGCACCGATGACCGTGCTCCGCAGGTCGGTCAAAGAGGATTCGAGCCGGTCGAGAAAGCCGACGCTTCCCGAAAGGTGCATGTAGCCAAGAACGCCGCCCCAAAGTGCGGAGAGCAACAGCGAGATCGTTATCAGGAGCCGTTTGGCCTGCATTGGCGCTATTGGCCAAGTCGGGCAAGCAGGGCGGCCGCGCGCGCAGGTGGCCACCGGCGGACCGTGAGCGGTCCACTGCCCCGCGTGACGTCGACGCCCTCGCCCACGTTCAATACAACGCGCCCTCCTGCCGAAGGACGACCGACGGCGACGCTCCCGCGCACAACGAAGACGGACGTTGTGCCATTCTTGACATCGACAGCCCAGCGCGTACCACGCACGGCGGCTATCGCTTGTGGCGTAATGACCTGGAAGCCGTCCGGACGCCGAGCGCGGTCTACGTCCACGAGGACGGCTTTGTTTCGCAAGGAAACGGCGTCTGGCCGACCGTCTCGGTTTCGATCGACGAGGTTGAAACGCGCCCCGCCTTCGGCGGTTATCGTGACGCCATCCGCACAGCGCATGATTTGCCGCGAAGTGCCCGCCACACGCTCCATGGTGCATCCGCCGGCCTGTGCCAATGCGCCATCCGGCGCGAACAGCCAGGCAGCGCCAGCCAACGCGACCAACGCCAAAAGCACTCTCGAGTTTACCAGCATATCCGTCCCTACCTGTACTACGCGATCGGACACCTTTGCGTACCGCGGCCATCATAGTCCGATTGCTGCAGCACGCGGGTCAAAACGTCAACGGCTTTCCGGTGTAGTCGTCTGTTTGCCGGGTGCTTCGACTGGCGGGCCGACGTAGCGTGCCCTCGGGCGGATCAAATGGCCGCTTTCGACCTGTTCGATGGCATGCGCGAGCCAGCCGACTGATCGCGCGAGCGCGAAGATCACAAGCGGTGCATCGTGGGGAAGATCAAAGACGGCTGACATGGCGGCGAGCGCGAAATCTATGTTGACGTATTCTCCAATCATCTCCTGCCCCACAGTAGCCAGTTCGGCATAGCTCGATGGCAACGAGAATTGTGACATCAGCGCAGTCGCCCTGACATCGCCATCAGGATACAGAGGGTGACCGAAAGCCGGGAGAGCTCTTCCTTGCGCAAGGGCCTGCCGAATGGCCGCGTCCGCGCCAGCTGCATCCACGTCCTCGATCAAAGAGACGACGCCCCGCCAAGCACCGCCGTGGAGCGGTCCCGTCAAGGTCGAGAGGCCCGAAAGCGCGGTAGCCGATAGTGTCGCACCTGAAGAGGCTGCCACGCGCGCAGCGAACGTTGACGCGTTGAGTTCATGATCTGCAAGAAGCACAAGCGAGCGCCTTATGCAGTCGGCGGCCTCGGGCCTGCGCCAACTCGTGGCGAGCCGCAGATGTAATGGCGAAGCAGTCGTATCTGGTGCCAAGGCTGCAGCCACCGTCGACAAGATGCTTTGCGCTTCCGCTATCAGCACCTTCGACGACCGGCCGAGTGTCGGCAGATCGCGGGTAACTCGCTGTGCCAATGCCACAAACGCTCGCTCCAGGGAGGGTGACGTGTCGAGATCTGCATCTGCCGCTATTGTGATTGGCAGGCAATTCCAAAGAAAGCTCGCGGTTTCTTCCAGCGTCGCTTGCTCCGCCCAGGCAGCCGCATCGCGGCCGCGATAGTAGAGGCGGCCATCCCGAATAGTGGAAATGGCGGACGGCAACACTGGGTCGCCCCATTGAATAGCGTCGGCGGCGACCACCTCGGTCTTGCGTCGGCCTGCATGCCGCTCAGCCAGCCGCATGACATCTGCCGCGCTGTAGAGACTGCGTCGCGGGTCAGTGACATCGGGTTTGGCTCGGATACGGCCGCGGCTCACATTGGCATAAAGCGTCTGCGGCTTGGTGCCGAGTTTCTCAAGCGCCTGCTCGGCGGTCAGCCATGACATCTTGTCCTCTTACATTGATCAATTGCGTCAAGATTGACGTCAATAAATCTAAGCCCGATCCTGCCGTGCGTAAAGGAGAACTACCATGAAGAACGGTTTGGAAGATGTCATCGCAGCTGAAACGCAGCTCTCCGACGTGGACGGCGAAGCGGGCCGCCTGATCATTCGCGGCGTTTCGCTCGATCATCTTGTGTCTACGGCGACCTACGAGAGCGTTGCAGCCCTGTTGCTGGAGGGATTGATGGAGCGCCATTTTGAGCCCACTGAACTGACCAGGTTATTGGGAGAAATGCGTGTGCGCTTGTTCGCCCATGTGGCTTCGCTTGGTCCGGAGTTGCTGGCCTTGCCGCCGGTTGACGCGATGCGCGCTCTCATTGCCCGCCTGCCGGATGGCGAGGACTTCGAGGCGGCGCTTCGGTTGCTTGCTGCGCCGGCGGTTTTCCTGCCGGCAATACTTCGTCTGCAGGCGCGCAAGGAGCCAGTGGCGCCGGCCGGTTCTCTGTCGCAGGCCGCAGACATCCTGTGGATGCTCACCGGCCAGTTGCCAAGTGCGGAGCAAACGGCCGCACTCAACGCCTATCTTGTGACGATATCCGACCATGGTCTCAACGCCTCGACCTTCGCCTCGCGTGTTATCGCCTCGACGCGTGCTGGCCTGACGTCATCCGTGCTCGCGGCACTGAGTGCCCTCAAGGGGCCATTGCACGGCGGCGCACCCGGCCCTGTTCTCGATATGCTCGACGCGATCGGGAACAGCGAGAACGCACGGGACTGGCTTACCCGGGCGCTCGATCACGGTGAACGTCTCATGGGTTTCGGCCATCGGATCTACCGCGTGCGTGATCCGCGTGCCGATGCCCTAAAGCGAGCTCTGCGGCCGCTGGTTTCTGCCGGTCAGGTCGATCACCGGCGCATCGCGCTTGCCGAAGCCGTCGAAGAGGCTGCGCTTGCCATCCTCAGGCAGCGCAAGCCCGGTCGAGCGCTAGACGTCAATGTCGAGTTCTACACGGCGCTGCTGCTCGATGCGCTGGGCTTTCCGCGCGAGTCTTTTACCGGCGTTTTCGCGATCGGTCGAACCGTGGGCTGGATTGCGCATGCCCGCGAGCAGAGCCTGGAAGGTCGGCTGATTCGTCCTCGCTCCGTCTATGTCGGGCCATTGCCGCAAGCGGCATGACGATCGCCAACGAAGCAGCCCGGTCACCAAGGTCGGGCTGTTGTCTCAATGTCTTCCGAAGTTGGATAGATCAAAAAAACGAAACATAAATAAACATTTAGCGAATATTTACTCAAGTCTCGTAGATTTGCTCGCAGTAGCGTTGAGCACTGGATCGATTATCGAGGTTTGGCAATGGTCGGAATTCTATCAAGCATTGGCTCTTCCAGCGGCGCCGTGCTGGACGCATTGAACAAGTCGCAGGCAATCATAGAATTCGACCTTTCAGGCAGGATTCTCACTGCCAACGAGAACTTTTGCCGGGCCGTTGGCTACGAACTAAGCGAGATTGTCGGCAAGCACCACCGCATGTTTGTCGACCCGGCGGAAGCTGCCTCAAAGGACTATGCTGATTTCTGGGCTCGCCTCGGCGAAGGCCAGTTCGATCAACGTCAGTACAAGCGTATCGCGAAGGGCGGGCGCGAGATCTGGATCGAGGCAACCTACAACCCGATCCTTCGCGGCAAGAAACCGTTCAAGGTCGTAAAGTTCGCGACCGACATCACTGCCGCCAAGAAACAGGCCGCCGAGGACAAGGGCAAGCTCGAAGCATTGTCACGCGCTCAGGCGGTGATCGAATTCACTCCCACCGGCGAGATTGTTACCGCCAACGAGAATTTCCTGACGGCGCTGGGCTACTCGCTCGGAGAAATCGTGGGCAAGCATCACGCCATGTTCTGCGACGCGGAATACACACGCTCGTCCGCCTACAAGGCGTTCTGGGCCGATCTTGCTGCCGGCAACTTCGCGAGCAACCAGTTCAAGCGCATCGCCAAAGGCGGCCGCGAGATTTACATTCAGGCCTCCTACAATCCGATCCTCGATGACTCTGGCCGGGTGTTCAAGGTCGTGAAGTTCGCAACCGACGTCACCGAGCGCATGAAGGTGGTCAACGATCTTGGCGCCGGCCTCGCCCGCCTGTCGGAATGCAATATTCGCCAGACAATCGACGAGCCTTTCGTCGGCGAATTTGAAACACTTCGCCGCGACTTCAACACCTCCATCGGTGCTTTCCAGGCGACGCTGGTGAAGGTGTTGCAGCAGACCAACGCGCTGAATGGCAACAGTCAGGAAATGCGCCAGGCGGCCGAACAGCTGTCGGAGCGGACCAAGGAGCAGGCAGTCTCGCTCGAAGAGACGTCGGCGGCGCTGGAAGAGGTAACGGCGACCGTCAAATCGTCGACACAGAACACGCAGGACACACGCAAGCTGGTCCAGAGTGCTCGCGCCTCGGCATCGACCTCGTCCGCCGTGGTCCGCGAGACGATCACGGCGATGCAGCGGATCGCGTCCGCCTCCAAGGAGATCGGCCAGATCATCGGCGTCATCGACGAGATCGCGTTCCAAACCAACCTGCTGGCGCTGAACGCCGGCGTCGAGGCGGCGCGCGCCGGCGAAGCCGGCAAGGGCTTTGCCGTGGTCGCCCAGGAGGTTCGCGAACTCGCACAGCGCTCCGCCAAGGCCGCCAAGGAGATCAAGGGCCTGATCGAGAATTCCGGTAAGGAGGTCGATGAAGGCGTTCGCCTCGTCGATGCTACCGGATCGGCGTTGAACGAAATCGAGACCTTCGTCGAATCGATCGACACCAACATGAGTGCCCTCGCCACGGCAGCGGCCGAGCAATCGGCAGGCCTGTCGGAGATCAACAACGCCGTCTCCCAGATCGATCGCATGACGCAGCAGAACGCAGGCATGGTGGAGCGCACTTCGGGGATCAGCTCGGAACTCGCCTCTGGTGCAGCCCTGCTGGCCGAACTGGTCAACCACTTCAAGCTCAATCGGCGCAGCGCGATACGCGAGCCGGGCCAACAGGAGACTACGACCTCTCGCCCGCAGAAAGCCGCCTGACGGCCTGACAGCCAACGCATAAAGCCGCCGCATCGGCAGATGCTGGCGGCTTTTTGTTCCCTGCCCGTCAATGACAGCCGAATCTCGCCGTCTTGTCCGTTCGTGCGCAGCCGTCCGCAGCTTCAGCGCGCGGGCCCGCGATAGTCACAAAATAGCAAGAGGCCGCTTGTTAAAGCGGCCTCCCATCAAGCGATTGCTTCACGTGTCTTAGACTAGGCGACTCTGCTCGGTCGCAGCCTCGATAAAGCTTGCAAAGAGTGGATGCGGATCGAGCGGACGGCTCTTCAGTTCCGGATGATACTGGACGCCGATAAACCAGGGATGGTCAGGATACTCGATCGTCTCGGGCAGTACACCGTCTGGCGACATTCCCGAAAAGACGAGACCGCAGTCTTCCAAACGGTCCTTGTAGTCGATGTTGACTTCGTAGCGATGGCGATGGCGCTCGGAAATATCCGTCGAACCGTAGATCCCGGAGATCTTCGTATCCTTCTTCAGCGCGGCCTTGTAGGCGCCGAGGCGCATCGTTCCGCCGAGATCGCCGGCCGCCGTGCGCTTCTGCAGCTCATTGCCCTTCACCCATTCGGTCATCAGGCCGACGACGGGCTCCTTCGTAGGGCCGAACTCGGTCGACGACGCGCTTTCCACGCCGGCAAGGTTGCGGGCAGCTTCGATAACAGCCATCTGCATGCCGAAGCAGATGCCGAAATACGGCACCTTGCGTTCGCGCGCAAAACGGGCCGCATGGATCTTGCCTTCAGAGCCGCGCTCGCCAAAGCCGCCGGGAACGAGAATGCCATGAACCTTTTCAAGGTACGGCGCCGGATCTTCCTTTTCGAAGACTTCCGATTCGATCCACTCGAGGTTGACCTTGACGCGATTGGCAATACCACCGTGATGCAGCGCTTCAATCAGCGACTTATAGGCATCCTTAAGTCCGGTGTACTTCCCGACGATAGCGATCGTAACTTCGCCCTCGGGCGTACGGATACGGTTGCAGACCTCTTCCCACTGGTCGAGGCGCGGCTTCGGGGCGGGTTCGATGCCGAAGGCGGCCAGAACTTCGTTGTCGAGGCCTTCCTTGTGGTAAGCCATCGGCACGTCATAGATGTTCGCGACGTCGAGCGCCTGGATGACGGCGGACGGGCGTACGTTACAGAAGAGCGAGAGCTTGCGGCGCTCGGCTTCGGGAATTTCGCGGTCAGCGCGAACGAGCAGGATGTCAGGGTGAATCCCGAGCGCCTGCAGTTCCTTGACGGAATGCTGCGTCGGCTTGGTCTTCAGTTCGCCGGCTGCCGGAATATAGGGCATGAGCGTCAGATGAACGTAGATCGCGGTGCCGCGCGGCAGATCGTTGCCGAGCTGGCGGATCGCTTCCATGAACGGCATCGCCTCGATATCACCGACCGTGCCGCCGATCTCGCAGATCACGAAGTCGTAGTCGTCATTACCTTCGATAACGAAATCCTTGATCTCGTTGGTGACGTGCGGGATGACCTGGACGGTTGCGCCGAGATAGTCGCCGCGGCGTTCCTTGTCGATGATGTTCTTGTAGATCCGACCGGTGGTGATGTTGTCGGTCTTGGTCGCCGAACGCCCGGTGAAGCGCTCATAGTGGCCAAGATCAAGGTCGGTTTCGGCACCGTCGTCGGTGACGAAGACTTCGCCGTGCTGGGTCGGGCTCATAGTGCCCGGATCCACGTTCAGATAGGGGTCGAGTTTGCGAAGCCGCACCCGATAACCACGGGCTTGCAGCAACGCTCCGAGAGCCGCGGCCGCAATTCCTTTACCGAGAGAGGAAACCACGCCGCCAGTGATGAATACGTATCGCGCCATGGGAGTCACCGGATACCTTTTCAAAAACGATTCCACCAGCCCAAAAATTCATTTCGTGAACTTTTGGTGCCAGCGCGAAATCTGAACAAAAGAAAACCGGCAGACCCGAGGGCCTGCCGGCGGTTTATGCTGTGTGCCGCTTACTGTCCGCTTGGGACGGTTGCGGGCGCCGGAGCGGCTGGCGCTGCCGGAGCTGTTTCAGTGGATGCAGGTGCCGGCGCAGCGGGAGCCGCGGGTGCCGTCGCCGCAGGAGTTGTCGCAGCAGGTGTCGTTGCTGCCGGGGCCGGCGCGGATGCGCCGCCGGTCGGAACGCCGTTGTTGCTCTGTGGAGCCGCTGGGGCAGCAGGAGCGGTGGTGCCATTCTGGCCACCGAGCGAATCAAGGATGCCGTTGCCCTGCCCGCTCGTCGCGGGGATACGGTTCAGAATATCCGTCGGGCGGCTCTCGTAGCGGGTGAGGATGCCCAGGCCCAGCGAGGTTATGAAGAACAGCGTCGCCAGGATTGCGGTCGTACGCGTCAGCGCATTGGCCGTACCACGCGCAGACATGAAGCCCGAGCCGCCGCCGATGCCGAGACCACCGCCTTCCGAGCGCTGGATAAGCACAACGCCGACAAGTGCCAGCACGATCATGAGATGAATGACAATCAAAACGGTCTGCATGGGTCCAGTCCTGCCCACACGCGCGGCGGGCATAAAAGCAAAAATCTGGCGCTCTTTACATGAGGTGATCGGCTATTCCAAGCCCTTCGGCTCGGAATATACACGGGTCTAAGCGAGCAAGGCCCCGTATGCCCCGTAAATGGCGAGGAAATCGGTCGCTTTCAAGCTTGCGCCACCAATAAGGGCACCATCGACATTCGCGACCCCCATCAGCTCCTTGGCGTTACTGGGTTTCACCGAACCGCCATAGAGGATCCGGATCTTCTTGCCCGCCTCTCCAAATCGGGCGACGAGCTCGGAACGCATGAACGCATGCGCCTTCTCGACGTCTTCCACGGTTGGCGTGACGCCGGTGCCAATCGCCCACACAGGTTCGTAAGCGATGACCGTGTTGTCTGGCGTCGCGCTATCTGGAACCGAGGCCGAAAGTTGGCGCTTGATGATGTCGAGTGTCTGTCCAGCCTTGCGCTCGTCAGCCGTTTCGCCGATGCAGACGATCGCCGTCAGTTCGGCAGCAAACGCAGCTTCAGCCTTGGCGCGAACGAGATGGTCGGTCTCGGCATGGTCGGTGCGCCGCTCCGAATGACCGACGATAACGTGGGTGCCAAAGCAATCGGCAATCATCTCCGCGGAGATATCGCCGGTATGAGCGCCCGAAGGCTTCTGGTGGCAATCCTGCGCGCCGATCGCGAGCGGGCTGTCGGTGCAAAGCGCCGTAGCCACGTAAAGCAGCGTCGCAGGCGGGCAGATCAGTGCCTCGATCTTGGCGGAAAGTGGCCCTTGTACGCCTTCCGCGATCGCCTTGATCTGATCGAGGGAGGCACGCGTGCCGTTCATTTTCCAGTTTCCCGCCACCAGCGGGCGCACGTCAGGTGTCATGCCAGCCTTCCAATCTTTCTCGTACCGAGCGGCCTTAGCAAAAGCGCGGATCGATGAAAAGGTTCAGGGACCTTACCTAAGGGAAAATCAGGGCGATTTGTCGCGCAAATGCTTAAAATTTGGAGCGCATGTTGCTGAAAATCGTAGCTCGACGCTGCTGGAGCAGTTATCCGGCAGCGAGGATCCAGTTCAATGTCCGGCGCCAGTCGATCATGCGGATCGGAGTTCCATGATTGCCG
This sequence comes from Rhizobium cauense, assembly GCF_019511525.1. Taxonomy (GTDB): domain Bacteria; phylum Pseudomonadota; class Alphaproteobacteria; order Rhizobiales; family Rhizobiaceae; genus Rhizobium; species Rhizobium cauense. Next base: position 74,816 of record NZ_JAEUAT010000007.1, read on the forward strand.
GTTTCATACAGCGTGAAATGCGTTGGATAACCCGCTTTCAGCAGCTTCTTGAAAAACGCTTGCTGGTCGGTCGCCGCATAGACGGGGTCCTTGCTGCCATGCGCGAACCAGAGCGGCAGTCTGGCCTTGTAAAAGGCACTTTTCGCGAAGTCCGGATCGGCAACGCCGCTCATGATCACCATCCCCGCCAGACGCTTTACGCTATCCGGTTCACGGCTGACGCCCCAGCAAATCTGGTTGCCCATTGACGCACACGCCAGAATGATCGGCTTGCCTGGCGATTGCTCCGAGGCATAACGGATCAGACCTTCGATGGCCGTCACGCCGTCGCTGTCGAAGCTCCTGACTGATGGTGAGTAGTAGACGCCGCCATTGCCGGCGACCAGATTTTTGAGGCGGTTGAAGTTTCCGCCGAAGCTGTAATCGTTCGCGCCGAGGCGACGGTCGCCATCGCGTCCATGAATGAAGATGACTGTAAATGCGGCACCCACGCTCTGTCCCACCCTGGTGACATCGAGTCTTTGGGCTCCTAGCTGCAGCGTCTCGTCCGACTGTTGCCTCTTGATACCGAGCGACACATATTTCTGCCGTGCCCGCTTCTGCGGTATCTGGTCGCGACCGTTGATGTCTCGCATTTCGTCGTACCCGATGACATCGAAGGCGCCGTCGTTGCTGGTCTGCAGCACGTCCTGTTGGGAGAAAAGTTCGTCTTTGTAGGGCGGCAGGAGCTCCGTCGCTTGGCCGCTTGCTGTCGCCATCAGAAAAAAGGCCGTAATTACGGCGATAATCCTGCAATGACCTGTGGACATTCGCATGCGCGTGGTTCCTCGAGCCCTTTGGCCGCTTGCCATTCCACGTCCGCCAACGCAAACCATTTCCTGAGAAAGTCCGCCGGATCAGGCGGCGTCGCGTATGAAGGCGCTTTCTGGCAGAATCTGCCTGATTCGTAAACGTGACATCAAATGCGGTGATTTTGGGTCAGGCTTGGCACCAGCCGCCTGCCTCGAACAGGATGAAGATCTGAACGGCCCCATGGACGATAGCAACGACCTCTTTTCCGGCATGCCCCTGACCCAGAAGCAGGAGGAGACGCCGAAACCTGCCGAGCTGCCGAAGCCGACGTCTACGGCGGCTGGCGATGTTCCTCCTACGTCACGCCCGGCACCGGTGAGTTCGACCTCGGACGACTATGGCGCGTCCTCGATCCGTGTTCTCGAGGGGCTCGAGCCTGTGCGCATGCGTCCAGGCATGTACATCGGCGGTACCGACGAAAAGGCCCTCCACCACCTGTTCGCTGAAGTCATTGACAACTCGATGGACGAAGCCGTTGCCGGCCATGCCAACTTCATCGACGTTCACCTTGACCTGCAGGGTTATCTCACTGTCAGCGATAACGGCCGCGGTATCCCGGTCGAAAACCACCCGCAGGTCCCCGGCAAATCGACACTTGAAGTCATCATGACCAAGTTGCACGCGGGCGGCAAATTCGATGGTAAGGCCTACGAAACCTCAGGCGGCCTTCACGGCGTTGGCGTCTCAGTCGTCAACGCACTGTCCGATTTCATGGAAGTCGAGGTGGCCCGCAATCGCAAGCTCTATCGCCAGCGCTTTTCACGCGGTCTCCCGCAGGGCGGTCTGGAGGAGCTCGGCGACGTCCATAACCGGCGGGGCACCCGCGTCCGCTTCCATCCCGACGCGCAGATTTTCGGTGAGCATGCCAAGTTCGACGCTGCCCGCGTCTTCCGGATGGCTCGCTCGAAGGCTTACCTCTTCGGTGGCGTGGAAATCCGCTGGAGCTGCGAGGAAGGTGTGCTGCCGCAGGGTTCAGAGATACCTGACAAGGCAGTCTTCCATTTCCCCGGGGGCCTGAAGGATTACCTGCAGGCGACGATGGGCAAGGAATTCACGGTCACCCGCGAGATTTTTGCCGGCAAGACCGAGAAGGCAAGCGGCCATGGCTCGCTGGAATGGGCAATCACCTGGTATGGCGGCGATCCGCAGGTTCATTCCTATTGCAACACCATTCCGACACCGGAAGGCGGTACGCATGAGGCAGGCCTGCGCATAGCGCTCACCAAGGGCCTGAAGAATTATGCAGAGCTCACGCAGAACAAGCGCGCTGCGCAGATCACAACGGACGACGTGATGATCTCCGCTGTCGGCATGCTGTCGGTTTTCATCCGCGAACCGGAGTTCGTGGGGCAGACCAAGGACAAGCTAGCGACCGTGGAGGCTCAGCGCATCGTCGAGAATGCGCTGCGTGACCCGTTCGACCACTATCTTGCGGACAACCCGAACGAAGCTGCCAAACTGCTCGATTGGGTCATTGAACGAGCCGAAGAGCGCCTGCGTCGCCGCAAGGAAAAGGAAGTCAATCGCAAGACGGCCGTCCGGAAGTTGCGGCTGCCTGGAAAGCTCGCCGATTGCGCTCAGAACACGGCCGAGGGTGCCGAACTCTTCATCGTCGAAGGTGACTCGGCAGGTGGCTCGGCCAAGCAGGCGCGCAATCGTGCCAACCAGGCGATCCTTCCGTTGCGCGGCAAGATCTTGAACGTTGCCAGCGCGGGACGGGAAAAGCTTGGGGCTAACCAGCAGTTGGCCGATCTGGTCCAGGCGCTCGGCTGCGGCACGCGCTCGAAGTACCGCGAGGAAGACCTTCGCTACGAGCGCATCATCGTCATGACCGACGCCGATGTCGACGGCGCTCATATCGCATCGCTGCTGATCACATTCTTCTATCAGGAGATGCCGGAGCTTGTCCGTGGCGGGCACCTCTTCCTTGCAGTCCCGCCGCTCTACAAGATTTCCCAAGGTGCAAAATCCGCTTACGCTCGTGATGATGCCCATCGTGCCGAGCTGATGGAGACGGAGTTCAAGGGCAAGGCGAAGGTAGAGGTCAGTCGCTTCAAAGGTCTTGGCGAAATGCTGCCTGGCCAGCTGAAGGAAACCACGATGGACCCAAGCAAGCGCACACTACTGCGCGTGCTGATTGACGAGGTGGATTTCGAGGGTACCAGGACAGCGGTCGACGACCTTATGGGAACGAAGCCGGAAGCGCGCTTCCGGTTCATCCAGGATCGTGCGGCCTTCGCGGAAAACCTGGATATCTGAACGCGTTAGTCTATCCGCACCGTGATCTCCGTCTTCACGGAGTTGGCGAGGAAGCACAATTCATGTGCTTCGTGGTGAAGCTTTTGTTCGATCTCTCGGCTCGGTCTGTCGCCGGTGTAGGCGACCTTTGGATAAAGCTCGACACGGCTGACCATGGTCTTGCCGTCGACGGTCTCCATGACGCCAGTTGCCGCATCGACATAGCTGTCGATCGTGATCTTTTTCTTGGAGGCGAGCCAGAGGTAGAAGAGCATGTGGCAGCTCGATAGCGCGGCAACATATGCCTCTTCCGGATCCACATTCTCGGAGATGGCGAAAGGAAGCGGGACATTGTGCGGCGAGGCCGAGGCCGCGACCGTTGCGCCGCCGTCGAAGCTCCATTCGTGTCCGCGGCTGTACCGCCCGTCTATAAATGTCGCCTCGCCTCGCTCCCACGCGACTTTCGCGGAAAATGTCGTCATCTCTCTATTCTCCTTCACGCGTCAGGCGCGCTGTCGTCATCTGCAAATGGTTTGACAAGGCCTGCAACGCCGCCGCCTCGTCGCGGAGTTCACAAGCGTCGACGATGGCTCGATGCTCGGCATGAAGGACGACACGCTCGTCTGAACCCTTCGGCTGCCTCGCATAAGCGCGCCGCGATTCGCGCCGCAAACCATCGATCATCGAAAGAAGGCGGTCGTTCCCGCATCGCCCGTAAAGCGTGCGATGGAAAGCGATATCCAGTTCTTCTAGGATCGCGGAGTCCTCCTCCTCAACAAGGTCCTCGTTGATACGGCGTGCCTTGCGCAGCTCACTATCGCCAAGCATGGGCAGCGACGCGCGTAGCGCTGTACTCTCCAGCGCTGCGCGGATTTCGGCGAGCTCGCGGGATTCCTCCTCTGTCAGGCCGGACACCGCAAGGCTTCGATCCGGTCGCCGGTTGAGCAGTCCCGATGCCAGAAGTCGATCGAGCGCTTGGCGAACGGGTTGCCGACTGACCCCAAATCTCTCCGCCAGAACCTCCTGCTTCAGGACAGTGCCGGGCGGCAGAGTGCCGCCTTCAATCTGGCGCCGAAGCGTTGCAGCTATTTCATTTGTATCCATGGATCCAAAGTATTCGGTTGAGTGAAATTTGGCAAGTTTGCGGAAGGATTTTTGTCATATTGGTTGCGGAGAATGGGTTTAAGGAGCGTATTGTGGTCGTCGATATCTGGGAGACGCAGATCGGCGGCAATAATTGGTCATTATGCTTGCGCCGGCGGGAAGCATGGCCCATATCCTAGTCAAAATAAGGGGGAAAAGAACGACGTGAGCCTTCGGAACAACAATCTTCAGCGAGAGTCGCGGTGGCTCGGTCCTTCCGGCCCTGCCCGCACACCACTGATTCCCTCGATCTCGGCAGCACGCTGGCTGCTGATCCTTGTTGTCGCCGCCGGCGTCTATTTCTTCTATGGCTTTGCTGTTCCCGTGCTTGCCGCGCTGGTCATCGGCTTTGCAAGCTGGCCGCTTTACCGTCGGCTGCTTGTTCGCGTCGGCGGCAACACCACGATCGCCGCCACAATTGCAATTATTCTGATCATTACGTTCCTCGTCATCCCGATCGTTTTTGCCGTCACCTACACGACCGGCGAGGTCCGAGAGTGGGTCGCCTGGGCGATCCATGCAAACAGAGCGGGCGCACCGACGCCTGAGTGGATTGTCGCCCTGCCCTTCGCCGGCCCCTATCTTGACGAATTGTGGGGAAAATATATCGGCAGCCCCGGTTCCATGGGCGAGGTGATCCAGGCGATCAGCGGTGCCAATATCGGCAATATCTACCGGGCGGTTCTGGCCGCAGGCGGCGGCGCTTTCCACCTTCTGCTGACGCTGCTTTTCATGCTGATTGCGCTGTTCTTCGTCTATCGCGATGGTTCCGCGTTCTCGCAGCAGATCGACATGCTCGGCGAGCGCATTCTTCCGAACCGTTGGGAGCGGATTTCGCGCGTCGTACCGGCAACCATCAGCTCGACCGTCATGGGCATGACGCTGATAGCGATCGGCGAAGGCATCGTACTTGGTGTTGCCTACTGGATCGCGGGTGTCCCCTCGCCTGTGACGCTCGGTGTTCTGACCGGCATTATGGCGCTGATCCCGGGCGGCGCGCCGTTGTCCTTCACGCTCGTGTCCATCTACCTCGTTGCCAGCGGTTCGCACATCGCAGGCGTCAGTCTTTTCGTTTGGGGAACCGTCGAGCTGTTCATCGTCGACAAGACCCTGCGCCCCAAGCTCGTCGGCGGTCCGATCAAGCTGCCTTTCCTGCCGACGTTCTTCGGCCTCGTCGGCGGTGTGAAAACAATGGGCTTCCTCGGTCTCTTCATCGGCCCGGTGCTGATGGCACTCATCGTCGCCATCTGGCGGGAGTGGATGCACGAGGTCCGCAATGCGGAAACAGGCCCGCAAGTCATGATCGACGAGCAGGCCCCACCATCCTCTCGCGCGGCTGAATGATCAGGTCAGTCGCTTTTCCATGAAGCGGCTGAGCGGATCGGGCAGATAGCTGCCGAACGGTTCGATTTCGAGATAGCCGTACTTGCGGTAGAGGCTGATCGCTTCCGGCTGGTAGATACCGGTTTCAAGCCGGACGGCGCGGAGTTCCTTTTCGGCGGCTGCGGCCTCGAGCGCAGCCATCAGTTTGCTCGCCACCTTCAAGCCGCGTGTATCGGGGTCAACGAACATGCGCTTGATCTCTGCCGTCCCGTCGCCGGCCTCGACGAGCGCACAGCATCCGACGATGGAGCCTTCATTGCGAGCAACGAAGAAGCTGACGCCAGCTTTCTCCAACATGGAGACATCGACGAGGTGGTTGCTCTCTGGCGGGTAGAGGGACTGGGCGTATGCGTCTGACAAGTCAAGCAAGCGGAGAACGCCTTCCTGGCGTGGCGATTCCAGAGCGATTGTGATGGGCACGAGATCTTCCTGTCTTCCGGGGCGCTCCCGCATGACGAAAAGTTAATACTGGCGCGCCTTCATTATGTTGGAATTGCTGCCTCTAAGAGCGATAGGTTCAATATTGAAAAGGCGAGAATATGCAAGCGGTTCTGGTCGCGATGACCATCCTGGGGTGCAACGACTCTGTTACTCAATGCAACTATCTCGCTACCGTCGAGCAGCAGTGGCAAACAGTTGCGATGTGCGACGCCGATTCGGAAAAGCAGCTGAAACGCTATTCAAACGTCAGCTATCCTACAGTGATTGCCGTCTGTGAGCCGCCAAAACCTGCTATCCCAGCTAAGCCAAAGGCAGTGGTGGAAAACGCACCCTCACCGCCGGTGCCAACTGAAACGCAAGGTGCTTTGGCAGCCTTTGCCGATCGTATTGCGTCCCAGGTGCGAGCGCATCTGCCCTCCGGTCGCGGCATGAAGTCGGTGCTTGCTTCACCGGTCCATTTCGCCTCGGACAGCTATTCCTGGGTCGCTAAGCGGCTTCACTACTAGGCTGCGGCGAGAGAGGTCAGCTGCGCGTAGGTGCGCGCATGCTGCCGCTGTTCGGCGATTTGCAACCGTTCAACCATTTCCAGAAGTTCCTGGACGGCACCGTGCGCTTGTTGTGCGCGGAATTTCTCAAGCAGCTTGCCGCAAATATCGGCGAGCATCGCACCCGCAAGGTTTTTCGATGCCGCTCTCCACAGCAGCGTCGCCTCGACGAAGACAATGCTGATATCGCGGGAAAGGCCGGACGATTCATAGAGCGCACGCACGGCGTGCATGCGACCGGTCGCGAGGATGGAACGCACCCGGCGCTCGTCGCACCCAGTCAGGTTGACCATGGCGCCTGCGAAAAACTCCACCTTGCCGGAGCACAGAGCGTGCATCAGGAAAGACGGCGTCAGGTGACCGCCTACACGCAAGTGCTCTACAAGGTCTGAGATCTCGCGCGGAGCAATCTCACCGGCAATCGACACGACGGCTGCCTCATTCGCTTCCCGGCTGATTCGAAGCAATCGGCCATGATCAATTGTGGCCCTCGCCAGCGGCAGATCCAGCAGCGCAACGCTGACATGTTGAGTCAGCAAGTGCCGTGCATCTGCTGGTAGGTCCGCGCGGTCCAGAAGTGCGTTGCGGATTTCGCACTGCTGCCCCAGGCGCTCAGCAATCCTCCGAAGCGAGTAAGGTGCAATCGTCGCGCCTTCATTTTCGAGAAGACACAGTACGCTCTCTTCTTCGCCGATTTCGGCTAGCGCAGCGGCGACTGCCCGAGAGATTGCGGCACGCGCCGCTATCAGCATTCGTGTGACGCTGCTTCCATTGGCCGCAAGGTCCACAAGGTCAGCATCCGACAGCAACGGGGAACATGTGACGGGATGACACGCAATTTCCGGCTGATCGGATGCCAGCGAAAGAATAACTGTTCTCGGTGCGTCCGGTGACCAGGAGATCGCCTCGGCGAGCGCCAGCCTCACTTTCGGAGATGGATCGTCGAGGAGGAACGTCATCGCCATCTCGGCAGCCGCACGTTCCTCTGCAGCCATTTCGGACTGCAGATAGGCTCTGCCAAGGGCGTTTGCCGCGCGGGCCCGGTCTCCGGCCTTGGCTGTTTCCACCCAACGAAGAAATGCTTCTACGATCACCCGTGTGCCCCATGCCCGAATGCGATTCCCTCGCATTCCAATCAGTGGGATTACGGTATGCTTAAAAAGTTTATGATTGGTTCACCATGTTCGTTAAGTCTTGGTCCCGGCCGTCAAAGCTGGGGCCGCAACATCTCGAACACGTCACTGCCTTCGCTGTAGTCCATGTATCCCATGCGTGCGACCGGCCGAGCAATCGCCATATCAAGGCGGCCATCGCGAAGGATCGATTCATCGATGTGAATGCCTACAACCTGGCCTACGACCATGACGTTCTCGGTGTCTTCACCGGAGAGTGACTTCGGCACAATGATTTCGGTCACCTTGCATTCAAGCACAGCAAAAGCTTCCGCCACATAGGGCGCATCGACGAGCTCACCACGCTTTGCCGTCAGTCCCGCGAGCGCAAACTCGTCAACGCCATAATCCACTGTCGCCGAGGACACATTCATCTTCTCAGCCAGATGCCGGCTCACGAAGTTGCATGTGAATTCGCCAGTCTCGGCCGCATTTCGCTGACTATGCTTGCGACCGGCCGAAGAGAACATCACGAGCTTCGGGCGGTCGGAAATCGCGTTGAAAAAGGAATACGGCGCGAGATTGATCGAACCGTCGTTGCCCTTGCTGCCGATCCAGCCGATTGGGCGCGGCGCGACGATCGCCTTGAAGGGATCATGCGCCAGGCCGTGTTTGTTCGTGTCCGTTGTATAGAACATCAGTCCTCTCCGCCGACCCAGGTAACCGTCTCGGTAAGCTCCGGACGCGGGCGCTCGATGGCGGGAAATGTTGTGGAGCCCATGTGAATGAAGCCGGCAACCTTCTCGCCCGGCCCTACACCCAGCAGGCCATAGGCGCGCTCATCATAGGCGAACCATTCGGTCAGCCAGTTCGCGACCCATCCGTGGGCATTGGCTGCAAAGATGATGTTGAGGCACACCGCGCCCGCGGACATGAGCTGTTCCCACTCAGGAATCTTGATGTGCGGGCCGGCCTTGCTGACGACGGCAACAACGACCGGTGCGCGGGTGAAACGCGTCCGCTCCACCTGGATCATCTCATCAGAGAGGTCAGGCTTGGCCGCAAGCGCAAGTTTCAGAAGTTCCTCGCCGATCCGGACGCGCTCTTCACCCCGATAGACGATGAACCGCCAAGGCGCGAGCTTGCCATGATCCGGAACGCGAGAAGCCAGGCGGAGTATCTCTTCGATCTCAGCCTTGTCGGGCCCGGGTTCGGACATCTGAAAAGCAGGAATAGAACGGCGCACGCCGAGGTAGTCGATGAGCTTGATATCGGATTTCATGCAGGGAGACTTCCATTTTCATGACAGCATTCGGGATGGGTCTTGAATTTGCCATCGGGTTGGTCTTGAAGTGGCCTCTGTGATTTCAGATGTCAATTGGTTCGCACGACACATGGTTGGCATTTCGCCATACGGACGTATAAGCCTCGCCCTCGCCTTCGCGGCTCTGCTGCCTTTCGGCAGCCAGGCGCAGGAGGCTTTCCAGACCTTCAAGCAACTGGACACGACGGCGAAGATGCCGAAGCTGAATGCTTTTATCGCGCCAGGTGCAGCGACGCAGGGCTCGAACCTGCATGCAGTCGCCCTTGAGGCGAAGCTGACCACAAATGGTGACGCCGTTCAGGACGGGCTCTCCTGGTACGTATTCAGCCCGATCGCGGGCGCGGACGGCAAGCTTCCGCTGATTGCGTCTTCGCAGGGCGGTTCCGCTGACTTCCAGCTCGCGGCTGGAGACTACTTCGTCAACGTCTCCTTCGGTCGCGCCGGCGTCACGCGCAGGCTGACGGTTCCCGAGAGCGGCCAAGTCGACAAGCAGACGATGGTTCTGGAAGCCGGTGGACTGTTGCTCAACGCAGTGTCGGGTTCGGATGTTCGCATTCGCCCGGATCAGCTCAGCTTCTCGATCTATTCCGCTGAGGTGCGTGAGGACGGAGAGCGCGGCCTCGTCATGGCCGATGTGCCGCCGAATACGGTGGTTCGCCTCAACGCGGGTACGTACCACATTGTCTCGGAATACGGCGAAACGAACGCCTCGATCCGGGCCGACATCCAGGTAGAGGCAGGTAAGCTCACGGAAGCGACGATCCAGCACAAGGCCGCGCAAATTACCTTCAAACTCGTGTCCGATGCCGGTGGCGAAGCAATTGCCGATACCGCCTGGTCCATCCTTACGGCCGCTGGCGACAGCGTCGGCGAAAGTGTCAGCGCATTTCCGACGATGGTGCTTGCCGAAGGTGAGTATTCTGCGGTCGCTCGAAACAAGGACAAGATCTACCAGCGCGATTTCAAGGTCGAGGCTGGCAAGAACATCGACGTCGAAGTCCTGATGAAGGACGTGCAACCGGAAGAGCCGACCGAGGCGGCCAAGACAGTGCAGGTCCAGCCGGATCAGCACGCCCCGCTGCCCTCTTTTGATCAATTGCAAGGTGGCGCCAACGCAGGGGACGCCGACTGAGCGGTTTAGGGAAATGCAAGACAATGAAAAACCGCCCGGTTTCGTCCTGAGACCGGGCGGTTTCTTTTGTTGAGCGCCGGACGTCGATCAGGCAGCCTTTGCCTTCTTCGCCTCGGCCTTGCGCCGGATATCCGGCGGGGTGGCTTCGAGCCCGAGGCTTGCGATCGCCTCGTCAAGCGACATCGAGGTCTGTTCCTGGCTTCCGAGGCGACGGATGTTGACCGTACGCTCCTCGGCTTCCTTCTTGCCGCAGACGATGATGACGGGAACTTTCGTAACGGAATGCTCGCGGATCTTGTAGTTGATCTTCTCGTTACGGAAGTCGGTTTCGACCGTCAGGCCGGCGTCGCGCAGCGCTGCTGCAACTTCGGCGCCATAGCCGTCGGCCTCGGAGGTGATCGTCGCGACAACGACCTGCTGGGGCGATACCCACAGCGGCAGGTGTCCTGCGAAGTTCTCGATCAGGATGCCGAGGAAGCGTTCCATCGAGCCGCAGATAGCGCGGTGGATCATCACCGGCTGCGTCTTTTCCGAGTTGCTGTCGATGTAGAAGGCGCCAAAGCGCTCCGGCAGGTTGAAGTCGACCTGCGTGGTGCCGCACTGCCATTCGCGGCCGATCGCGTCCTTCAGCGTATATTCGAACTTTGGACCGTAGAACGCGCCCTCGCCCGGCAGGATCCCGGTCTTGATGTTGTTCGACTGCTGCTGGATCGTCTCAAGCACCTCAGTCATCACGCTTTCGGCGCGATCCCAAAGGTCGTCCGAACCGACGCGCTTTTCCGGACGCGTTGAAAGCTTGATGGTGATCTCGTCGAAGCCGAAGTCCTTGTAGACCGAGAGGATCAGCTCGTTGATCTTCAGGCACTCGGCGGCCATCTGCTCGTCGGTGCAGAAGATGTGCGCGTCGTCCTGTGTGAAGCCCCGCACGCGCATCAGGCCATGCAGAGCGCCTGACGGCTCGTAGCGGTGAACGGTGCCAAATTCGGCAAGGCGAATCGGCAGTTCACGGTAGGACTTCAGACCATGCTTGAAGATCTGCACGTGACCGGGGCAGTTCATAGGCTTCAGCGCGAAGACACGATCGTCATCCGTGTCGTCGCCGGCAACCGTAACCTTGAACATGTTGTCGCGGTACCAGCCCCAGTGACCGGAGGTTTCCCAGAGCGACTTGTCGAGCACCTGCGGCGCATTGACCTCCTGGTAGTCTTCGGCGAGACGGCGGCGCATATAGGCGACCAGCGTCTGGAACATACGCCAGCCCTTGCCATGCCAGAAGACGACGCCCGGCCCTTCTTCCTGGAAGTGGAAGAGATCCATTTCGCGACCGAGGCGACGATGGTCGCGCTTCTCGGCTTCGGCAAGTACATGCAGGTAGTTGTCGAGATCAGCCTGCTCGGCGAATGCGGTGCCATAGATGCGGGTCAGCATCGGATTGTTGCTGTCCCCACGCCAGTAGGCGCCAGCCACCTTCATCAGCTTGAACGCCGTGCCGATCTGGCCGGTGGACGCCATATGCGGCCCACGGCACAGGTCGAACCAGTCGCCCTGATAGTAGATCTTCAGATCCTGGCCCGGAGGAATCGCGTCGACGAGTTCCACCTTGTAGCTCTCACCCTTGGCCGTGAACACTTCTTTGGCCTTCTCCCGCGACCAGACTTCCTTGGTAAAGGGCGCGTTGCGGGCAATGATTTCCTTCATCTTCTTTTCGATCTTCGGCAGATCGTCCGGGGTGAAGGGCTCGTTCTTGGCAAAGTCGTAGTAGAAGCCGTTCTCGATGACCGGCCCGATTGTTACCTGTGTGCCAGGCCAGAGCTCCTGCACGGCTTCTGCCATCACGTGGGCTGCGTCATGCCGGATCAGCTCCAGCGCGCGGCCATCTGTGCGGGTAATGATTTCAATCGTGCCTGCTGTGACCGGATCGGAAAGGTCGCGAACCTGACCGTCGATCGCGATCGCGACTGCTTTCTTGGCAAGCGACTTTGAAATGGATTCTGCGACATCCTTGCCGGTTGCGCCAGCATCGTAGCTGCGCACGGAACCATCGGGGAATGTCAGGGAAACGGATTGGGACATCTAGAATTCTCCTTGTCCAGTCCCGCCAACGAATGCGGGTGGTTGCAATGAAACGCTTCGTCCGCACGAATGCGCCGCCGCCTGATACCGAGATTTGCTGATTGAGTAAAGAAAAAGGCAGCTCAACCGATCATTTCGGCAAGGCCGCGAACGGTGTTCCAGTTTCGCAACGTGCCGATGCCCATCCGCTTCGTCGTCAGTGCGGAAAGCAGCTTCCATTCGCTCGGCTTGCCGGCGAAATCGATCCAGAGGTCGCCACCGGTGATCGCCAGGCGCTGCTTCGCATCAGCGTGAGGCCGCAGCGTCTCGATGGCTGACGGCGCAAGCGGTTTGCGCATCACACGGACGATCACCTGGCTGCCCTCGCCGTCCGGAAACGGGTTCGATTTTGCGAGGCCCAGCCAGTCGGTGCCCCTGCGCACGATGATATCGACCGGCTTTCCGAAGCGCGCCTTGAAAGCAGCCTCCAGTCTTGTCTCGGTCTCGCCTGGCTGCGTGACGTCGGCCTCGAAGACGAGGTTGCCTGTCGATACCAGCGTTCTTGGATTTCGGTATCCGATGTCGACGGCGAGGTCGCGGAGGTCGGACATCACGACGCGTCGACCGGGCGCAAGCACGATGCTGTGGAGCAGAGCTACATATATCATTTTCTCCTCAACTCCGCTCCTAGACGTCGGCCGGATGCCAGGCATACCTGAATTCGGCAGATACGTTTCGGCACTCGAGCGACGCGGTCATGTTTCAGCCGGGCTTGCGGCCGAGCGCAAGATAGCGCCACGGCGTCCACCAGCGAAAGCTTTCACCGAGTTGGTCCGGAACCGGGTCGAGCCCGCTGGTGCCGCCCGGTCCACAGCGCGCGACCCGGAACAGCGTCATCCATCCACCACTCCACAGACCGTGGCGCGCGACCGCTTCGTAGCCATATTCCGAGCATGTCGGGATGTGTCGGCAGGAATTGCCGATGAAGCCGGAGAGTGTCAGTTGGTAGAGGCGGATGAGCGCCATGCCGAACAGTCTGCCGGGGGTCTTTGGAAACGGCCCGGCATAGTTGCGGGAGTAGGAGCCGGTTCGCTTGCGAGGCGGCGCGGCACCACCCTCGTCGTCGTCATCGCGGTTTGCTGAGCAGAATTCGCACATCGGCTTATCCGCCTAGGCCTCAACGGTTTCTGAGCGTTTGGCCTCGATCTGGCCGATCGCGTCTACGACGGCATCGAAGGTCAGCATCGTTGAGGCATGTCGTGCCTTGTAGTCCTTCACGGGGCGAAGATAGCGCATGTCCTCGAAGCGGCCGTCCGGCCCTTCGCCGTCGGCTTTCAGCATCGCCAGCATATCCTCGCGCGCCTTCCGCAGTTCGGTCGTATTTGCGCCGACGACGTGGCGTGCCATGATTGATGAAGAAGCCTGACCAAGTGCGCAGGCTTTGACGTCATGCGCAAATGCGGTAACCGTATCGCCATCCATCTTCAGCCATATCCTGACCTTGGAGCCACAGAGCTTCGAGTGTGCCTGGGCGCTCGCGTCCGCGTCGAGCAGGCTGCCGATCAGCGGAATATTCCCCGCGAACTCGAGGATTTTGCTGTTGTAGATATCATCCATCGCGGATTCGGCTCCCGAATTCAGGCGGATTGGCGCCTCAAAACTCATTGTAGCACAAAAGAAAAACACAGCGTGTCGCGCCGGGAGACTTACATAAGGACGCCATTCTCCTATATGTATGTCGTTCGAAGGCCATGAAAATGCAATGGCCTCGGCTAAGTTTGATTGGGAAACCGTGCCGGAAGGGCGGCCATTTGAAGCCCTGAAAGCCCCGGAGCCTGCCAAAGGTGCATGAATTCCCTTGAGTGGAATTGCCAGTGGCTAGTCCGAAAGACGATCCGCAAAAGCGGATCAGGAGACTGTTACATATGGACGCCATCATCAAGAATTTTCCGCAGACGCCTGCCGATCTCGAGGCCGATCGGCCAAGTCAGAAAGAGGCCGAGGACGCTGTTCGTACGCTCCTGCGCTGGGCGGGGGATGATCCGTCGCGCGAGGGTTTATTGGATACGCCGGCTCGCGTCGCCAAGGCCTATCGTGAGCTTTTTGCCGGCTACGATATGGACCCGGAAGATGTGCTTGGACGCACCTTCGAAGAGGTTGCCGGCTATGACGACATGGTCCTGGTCAGGGACATCCCCTTCTTCTCTCATTGCGAACACCACATGGTGCCGATCATCGGCAAGGCACACGTCGCCTATATGCCGGATGGCAAGGTCCTGGGGCTCTCCAAGATTGCTCGCGTCGTCGAAATCTACGGCCGTCGCCTGCAAACGCAGGAAACCATGACCGCCCAGATAGCCAAGGCCATCGATGATACGCTGGCGCCGCGGGGCGTTGCCGTCCTGATCGAAGCCGAACACATGTGCATGGCAATGCGCGGCGTGCAAAAGCAAGGCTCGACCACATTGACGACAACTTTTACCGGAACGTTCAAAACTGAGCCGGCTGATCAAGCCCGATTCATGACCATGGTCCGGAGCCGCTGAACACGGCTTCCATTAAGAAAGCCGCGATGATGCCCTTTGCCTTTAATGCACCGTCCGACGACAAATCCGAACTCGAGGACGCAGGTGATTTCACACCGCGGTTCGATGACCGTGGCCTGATCACTGCGATCGTGACTGATGCCAAGGACGGTGAACTACTGATGGTGGCGCATATGAATGCGCAGGCTCTCGCCTTGACCATACAGACCCGAAAAGCTCACTACTTCAGCCGCTCGCGTGGCAAGCTCTGGATCAAGGGCGAAACGTCGGGCAACACCCAGATGGTCAAGGAAATCCGGACGGATTGCGATCAGGATGCCATTTGGTTGAAAGTCGAGGTCGCCGGCCATGATGCTACCTGTCATACTGGCCGCCGGTCCTGCTTTTACAGAACGGTGAACCTCGAAGACGGCAAGCCGATGCTCGAAATCGTCGATGACGAGCTGCAGTTTGATCCGACACAAGTTTACGGAAAAGAGACTTAAAAGCCGGCAATTGCCTCTTATTGGGCCAAAACCTACACCTATATACGAATTGGAAAGGGAGACGGGACACTATTATAGTCATATGAGTGTTCTGCCGGGAGGGAGACGAGCCATGCTGAATTGGGGTTTGTACCGCCAAAGCGCCGAAGCCGGTACATCCAACAACAGCACGCCAACGACACCGGATACGAATGCTCCTCCCGCCCCCGCCCCTGCCCCGAAGAGAACCAAGCTGGCGCTAGCGCTAGGCGGAGGAGCCGCCCGCGGCTGGGCGCATATTGGTGTCCTTCGCGCCCTCGACGAGGAAGGCATCGAGATCGGCATGGTTGCAGGGACCTCGATCGGCGCGCTGGTCGGCGGATGCTATCTGGCGGGAAAGCTCGATGAGCTGGAGGCATTTGCTCGATCGTTGACGATGCGCCGGATCGCCAGTCTGCTTGACCTGACGATCGGCGGCAGCGGCCTGTTCGGCGGTATGCGGCTCACCAAGCGGATGCAGGAGCATCTGGAAGGCCTGAATGTCGAAGACCTCGACAGACCTTTCGTCGCGGTCGCTGCGGAAGTGAATACCGGCCACGAGGTCTGGATCGCAAATGGCTCGCTGATCACGGCGCTTCGGGCCTCTTATGCATTGCCCGGCATATTCGAGCCCATTCGCAGCAACCAACGCACGCTCGTTGACGGTGCTTTGGTGAATCCCGTCCCTGTTTCCGTCTGCCGGGCCTATGAGCAGCCGCTCGTCGTGGCCGTCAACCTGAATTACGATCTCTACGGTCGGTCGGCTGTGGTCCGGCACAATGCCACCCTCTCTCCGTCGGAAGTGCAACGGCGCGAGGAAGCACCTTACGCCAAGCTCGGCATGACCGGCGTGATGGTTCAGGCGTTCAACATTATCCAGGACAGAATTGCGCGAGCGCGCCTTGCGGGAGATCCACCGGACCTATCGCTTCAGCCGCGTCTCGGCGATATCGGCCTTTCGGAATTCCACCGCGCTGGCGAAGCAATCGAGCGCGGTTACGAGGAGGCCAAGCTGAGGCTTCCGGAGCTGAAGCGGATGCAGGAGTTGTTCGCCGGCTCTGTTTAGGCCGGCGAAGTGTTTCAGCCGGCGATGTAGGCCTTGATCTGTTCGGCTTCCAGTTCGACTTCGGCGATACGCGTCTTCACGACGTCACCGATGGAGATGATACCTACTAGCTTGCCGTTCGTTTCAACGGGAACGTGGCGGAAGCGTCGGCTTGTCATAAGCTCCATGAGGTCGTTGACGGTCGAATCTTCATGACAGCGGTAGACCTTCGCTGTCATCAGCGAAGAAATCGGCTGGTCGAGACAGGCAGCGCCCGCTTTGGCGATCGCATGCACGACGTCGCGTTCCGTGAAAATACCGGAAATCTTGTTTTCCATCCCGACGATGACGACAGCGCCGATCTTCTTCTTGCTTAGAAGTACGGCAGCTTCGGAAACGGTCGTATCTGGACCGGCAGTGACGACATTCCTGCCCTTTGCGTCAAGTATAGCTTTGACAGTATTGGACATTTTGAACCTCCTATGTCGAAAGTGAAACACTTCAACTGATCACAGGCATCCGCGTCGGTATCTCTCCTCCCATCGCGGATCAGTTCGAATGGTGCACTCCAATCCTCAAGATTGCAATATATCCGATGTCTCTGAAGTTAACGGCGGCTCGGGCGGCGTCCTGTCGAAAAGGCCGAAGAGAAGGAAGCCGAACAGGAACCCTCCGATGTGGGCATCCCATGCAATCGCTTGCGATCCGTCGCCGATCAAGGGCACTCCAACCGCGATCAGGATGTTTCCTACGAACCAGAAGAGAATGAACGCAACCACAGTGCGGCTGCGAAACGCTTCAATCATGGAAAGACGTGCATTTAGATGCGCCGGCCGGATGATGCGCTGTTCCGGCGGGAAAGCGAAGCGGCAGGCAGCTCCCATCAGCCCCGATACCACACCCGACGCCCCGATGAGCAACGTAGCGTCTCCCCAATTCAACACCGCATGGAGCGCGGCTGAGGCAATCGCGGAAAGCGCCCAGAAAACGACGAAACGAAACGTGCCAATCCGCCGCGCCACGGGAGCGCCGAAAGCCATGAGCCACAGTCCGTTAAAGACGATGTGCTCGATGCTGCCATGAAGAAATGAGTAGGTGACCGGTGTCCAGAAGAGCTGCGGTCCCTGTTCCGACAGCGGCGTGATGTAGCGCAGTGGAATAAAGCCGAGATTGAAGAACAGCCAGTCGATGTCGCTGCCAGAAAGGAACAGCGACTGGACGAGGTATAGCAGCCCCAGGATCGCAAGTGCCGCGAGCACCGGGCCGGGAACGTTGAAAACGGGTGATCGCGGTGGGGTCGCCGGGGGCTCCATGGCCGCTTGCGGCTCGACCGATTGCTCGTTCATCTTCGTCCTCGCTAGTGTCTGCGACAGCCTTACAGGACGAAAGGAAAAAAAAGAAGCCGCCCGGAAAAGACCGGACGGCCTTCGAGCGTCTATCGGGGATGCCCCCTTGCCCGACAATTTGTGCTGAACTTCCCTAAGCAGGAAGCGATGTGCAGACATTGCCACGGCACGCCTGTCTGCTCAACCGAAACTCTTCTTTAACCTTAACCGCCCCGAGTTGGCATGAAAAACGCACAGCACCTAGCAGCATGGCCATGATGGCCTTGTTCTGATCTGAACTGAAACAGTTGGTACTGCAATGCGTCTCAAAATGACAATCGGCCTGTTCGAATATTGGGATCGCATCCGCGGCCAGGATCGTGCGCCGTTGAGATCGCAGGTCGAGCCAACGGACCTGCGGCAGATACTGTCGAGTGTGTTTCTGCTTGAAACAAGTGATGCGGGGCG
Source organism: Rhizobium cauense (assembly GCF_019511525.1). Classification (GTDB taxonomy): domain Bacteria; phylum Pseudomonadota; class Alphaproteobacteria; order Rhizobiales; family Rhizobiaceae; genus Rhizobium; species Rhizobium cauense. The sequence continues at coordinate 92,925 of NZ_JAEUAT010000007.1, forward strand.
CGTGGTCTTTCGTCTTGCCGGAACGCGCATTTGCGATTTTTTCAACCGCGACCTCGGCGGCGCTGCGCTGACTGAACTGTGGGCGCACAGTCATGACGATATCGAGACCATTGCGGCTGGCGTGATGGAGCATGCGGCTCCCGCCCTGTTGAGTGTTACTGGCTGCAGTTCTGCCGGCCACCGTGCCTGCTTTGAGATGATCCTCCTTCCGCTCCGTTCAGACAACGGCCGCTGCGACAAGATCCTTGGCGCCCTCGCTCCCGACGCGAGTCCCAGCTGGCTTGAAGTCGTACCGCTGCAGGTTCTCACGCTTGACCACAGCCACCTGCTGCGCGAACGGCCGGGCGCGGATTGGGAACTCAGCGATGCGGAGCCCATGGAGGACGCCTCTTGCGCGCGCCCGCCATCGATCGGCGACACGATACGCCGGGTCGTGTCCGACCTCTTCAACGAAGGTGGCGCTTCCGGCCTACCGTTTCGACACAACTGATTATGCGTGTAGAGGGCAAACCTGAACAACCTTCTGTTAAGGGATTACGGGTAATGATCGCACGGTAGTATTTCATGAAGAAGCCCTTTGATGCACGCGTTCCAGCAAGTTCAGACGCAACGGACTGCGCCCCGCCTCGAACAAGGTGCATTTCAACGCGTCCCAATCAACATGCAGGGTCGGCTAATGCTGGCGAGCTACGAGGAATATGAGTGCCTCGTTGTCGATATGTCGCCGGGCGATATGTACGTGACCTGCCAGGGGCGTCCTCGAGCCAATGAACGCGTCGTTGCCTACATTGACCATCTCGGTCGGGTCGAAGGTTACGTGCAGGCGGTGGACGGCGGTGGTTTCGTTATGTCGATCCACGCGACCGAGCGTAAGCGCGAAAAGCTTGCGGCGCAGCTCACCTGGCTTGCCAACAAGCATGAACTCGGCCTTCCTGAGGACCGTCGCCACGACCGCTTGACGCCGCGGGAGACCAAGACGGAGATCATGCTGGAGGACGGCGCTCGTTATACCTGCCGCATCATGGATTTGTCGCTTTCTGGCGCCGCAATCGATGTCGAAGTGCGTCCGCCGATCGGCACCCCCCTTCGTCTCGGCAACATGCGCGGTCGGGTTGTCCGCCATTTCGTGGAAGGCGTCGCGATCGAGTTCCTGTCTCTCCAGTCGCGCGAAACGCTCCGCGAGTTTCTCTGAGTACTGTCACAAGCGCGTCGCGCCCATGATGCATGAGGCTGCCAAAGCAGGCGGCACCTGACGATTCTTTATCCTGAAATAGAACCTTACGAGAGCGGTTTCCTCGATGTGGGCGACGGCCACAGCCTCTACTGGGAGGCTTGCGGGAATCCAAACGGTCGGCCAGCGCTCTACCTTCACGGCGGTCCGGGTTCCGGCTGTTCGGCATTCGCTAGACGCTACTTCGATCCATCGGTCTACCGCACTGTCCTCTTCGATCAACGCAATTGCGGGCGAAGCGTGCCCAATGCCGCCGAGATGGAGACTGACCTTGAAACCAATACGACCTGGCATCTCGTCGAAGACATCGAGAAACTGAGACATCACCTGCGGGTGACATCATGGCTCTTGCTTGGCACGTCCTGGGGATCGACGCTGGCGCTTGCTTATGCTGAAACGTATCGGGAATTCACCCGCGCGATCGTACTTTCGGGCGTCACCACCACGCGCCCCTCAGGAATTGAATGGCTGACAGATGGAATGGCCAGGCTCTTTCCCGCGGAGTGGGACCTGCTGTTGGACGCCCTCCCCGCCAACCTCAGAGAGGCCGGCGTCCTCGAAGGCTATCACCGGCTGCTCAATTCACCCAATCTTGCAACTCGCATCGAAGCTGCTCGCGATTGGCATAAATGGGAAGCCGCATCGATCCTCCTCGCGGACCCGGGTGGGCTTCCACGTCGCTGGCGGGATCCGATTTACCTGCTGACACGGGCGCGCATTATCACGCACTACTTCCGAAATCGCGCATGGCTTGATGATGGCGCTCTCTTGCGCAACGCAGGACTGCTGGCGTCGATACCTGGAATACTCGTTCAGGGGCGCCTGGATTTGGAGGCTCCGCTCGTCACGGCCTGGGAACTCTCCAGAGCATGGCCTCAAAGCCAACTGGTTATTGTCGAGAATGCCGCTCACTCAATATCGCACGACGGCTTGGCGCGCGCCATTGTGGACGCGACCGACAAATTTCGCGAAATCTAGAAAAATAATTTTGCTGATCGGACTGAAATTGGCCTGCCAGCAGGCCGATTTCACGACCTGATCTAAGTCGCGCGCCGAGGTACGCGACAGGCTTCCAGCGATCCCGGATGGTAAAGAACCGCCTAACAAAAGATCGCGACGGCCATTGCTGTTAAGACTCTGTCCCAAAATGCGCCGGTTGGTACATAGGAGACCTTTCAGTGGAAGTGAAAAATTTAATCAAATTTAGCGCAAAAACGTTTCGAATTTTATCTGCATTCGACTTTGTTTTTAGTCGATTTCTCCGCGTGTTTGAATCAACTAAGCCTTTAATTTAACTGCGTAATTTTGCGTCGAATAAAAATGTCCATGTCATGTTCTCCTCACAACGGGGACACGACAAATGACAATGGCAACTTTCATCAAGGCAGGGCTGGCCGCCGGTGTGATGCTGATAGCGATGATCGGTTCGGGACAGGCCACACCGCTGAATACGACTGTACTCGGAAATGCCAGCCCGCCGATCGGCGCCTATCAATTCTGCAAGGAGATGCCGGCAGACTGCACGAACCCGGCTGGCGACGAGGGCGAGCTTGTCCTGACCGAGGAGCGCTGGAAAACCATCCTCAAGATCAACTATCAGGTCAATTCGACGATTACTCCGATGACCGACAAGGAGATCTATGGTGTCGAGGAGCGCTGGGCCTATCCCCGTACCGTTGGCGATTGCGAAGACTACGCGCTGCTGAAGCGCAAGATGCTGATCGACGCGGGCTTCTCGCCCTCCGATCTGCTGATGACGGTCGTCCTGCAGCCGAATGGCGAGGGCCACGCGGTGTTGACCGTCCGGACCGACCGCGGCGACTTCGTGCTCGACAACATGCGCAACAAGGTCATGCTTTGGGCCGATACCGAATACACCTTCCTCAAGCGCCAATCCTCTGCCGATCCAACCCGTTGGGTCAAGTTGCAGGACGGCCGTGCCGTTGCGGTCGGTAGCGTGAAATAGGTCAATCGCCGGAACATCCCGGCGAGATACGCGGCCCCGGTCTCCCCCGCGTCCCCGTCCCTGACCGGTGCCACAGAACCGCTCCCGCTGTCCCGGGGGCGGTTCGTTTTTTTGGTCCTCAGCATGGCTGGTTAACCGCCTATTAACCGTGTCGGCCGGATTGTTTCTCCAATCACTCGGCACCGGCGGCTCGTGTTTCCTATTGCGGCGGTCTGACATTCGAAAGCCGCCATGAGCCACACCGCGCACCGTGCCCACCAACGCGACGAAACCCCGCTCCTTTCGACGAGCTTCCTTATCCGCCTTACCGCCGTCATAGCGTGCCTTGCGGCGTTGACCCTTGCGATCAGTTTGGGCGGCCGCTGGTTCGGCGCACGTATATCCATGGCTGGCAATACCGACTCGACGAAACAGGTAACGTTGACGATTGGGCGCGATACGCTGCGCCTCCCGGCGAACACACTGCGTTTCTCCAATCAACGGCGCGATGGCGGGTTAGAACGAGTCGACCTCTATCTGACCTGGCCGGAAATGCAGGGGTACAGCAAGGAGCATCGCGACCGCTTCGACAATATAACCCAAACGTCCGGGCTTATCTTCCTTCAGGTCGCGCAGAGCACCATGTCGCGCGATATGTCCGGTCGATTGGGGCCGATCTATTCGCATCTCATCGAAGGGGATGGAGTGCCATTCGCCAACGGGATGACGCTGCACCACCTGAGAGCCGACGCGGGCTATGCCGGCGAGGTCCTGTTGACGGCGCCACGTCCCGGCGGCTCGGATTACGCCGTCCGTTGTGCTTTGCCGTCGATCCCGAAAATGGCAACAAGCGGCGACTGCCAGCGCGATATCAAGGTCGGTCGCGACTTAACTGTGCTTTACCGATTCTCTAGCAGCCACCTGCCTGATTGGGACCATATTGATGCCGCTATTCGCCATTTTGTGGAGGCGCGGCTTGTGAGCGCTTCTGAGACAAGCCGCTAGAATGATCCGATGTGGCGAAAGAAACGATTAATCATAAACGGATTGGTAACCCCGCACGAATAACTTGGCGAGAGAACGATCGTGCGGCGATCTCCCTGAACATCAGAAATGCAAGCGAAGAGTATAATAGTGTCAAGGTCAGCCTCCTCCGTATTCCCATCACGATACCGCAGTCTTGTAGTTAGGGCGATCACGGCGCTTTCCTTGGCCGCGAGTATCGTCATGGCCGACTCGGTCAATGCAGATGCGGAGGCTGCGAACTCGAAATATGCCGGCATCGTTGTTGATGCGAAGACTGGCAACGTTCTCTACAGCGAGAACGCCGATCGCCTGCAGTACCCGGCATCGCTGACAAAGATGATGACGCTCTACCTGACATTCGAGGCGCTCGAGCAAGGCCGCATTCGTCTGGATACGCCTGTTCCGTTCTCCGCTTTCGCCTCCGCTCAGCAACCGACCAAGCTTGGTGTCCGGCCTGGTGGCACGATTACCGTGGAGCAGGCGATTTTGGGGCTCGTGACGCTCTCGGCTAACGACGCGTCGACCGCACTGGGTGAACTGCTTGCGGGTACGGAAGGTCGCTTTGCGCAGGTGATGACGGCCAAGGCGCATGCACTCGGCATGACCCGCACGACCTATCGCAACGCGAACGGTCTGCCGAACACCGCGCAGATGACGACGGCCCGCGATCAAGCCCGCTTGGGTATCGCGCTTCGTCAGCACTTTCCTCAGTATTACGGCTATTTCTCCACGCAGAGCTTCAAGTTTGGCCAGCGCGTTATCCGCAGCCACAACCGCCTCGTCGGGTCGGTCCGCGGTGTTGATGGCATCAAGACAGGCTATACGCGTGCCGCCGGTTTCAATCTCGTCAGCTCGGTAGAGGTCGATGGCAAGTCGATCGTCGGTGTTGTTCTGGGTGGCGCCTCCACTCCTGCGCGCGACAACCAGATGCGCAAGCTTATCGCGACCTATCTGCCAAAGGCCTCCAGCCGTCGTGGTTCCTCCGAGCTGATCGCGCAAACGCCACCGCAGCCGGCGCCTGTAGCCGAAACGCGTGTTGCCTCGGCGGCTCCTGATGTGAGCTTGCCGCGCACTGCGCCGGCTCCCGACACTCGCTACCAGCCGGCTTCGACACAGGTCGCCTACTCTGATGTCGCCAAGCCGAAGTCCGACAATCCGCTGCTGCAGGAAATGCCGGCTCCGACGAAGGTCAAGACGCAGTCGATCAAGCAGGCGTCGATCGCCACTCCGACGCCGGCGCCTGCCTATGTGCCGCCTGAACAGGGTGATGTTTCGGTGGACGAAGTGACGACCGCTTCGACGAAAGAAACACAGCCAACTGGCTGGGCCGTCCAGATTGGCGTGTCCGCCAGCAAGGAAGGCGCAATGGATCTCCTGGATGGCGCCAAGAGCAAGGGTGGCAAGGTGCTGCGTTTCGCCAAGCCCTTTGCTGTTGCAAACGCCGGAAGCTACCGCGCTCGCTTTGGTGGGTTCGAGGACCAGCGTTCCGCGGTCAATGCCTGCACCGCGCTCAAGCGTGCAGGTGTGAAATGCTGGGCAACTGCCCAATAGTTTGCGGTTCGCCGCCTGCCGGTGCCGGCGGCGACTCCAAAGCGTCGTGATCGGTGTGTTTGATCCGACGGAATTCTGAGACTCGGTTTGTAATGCGTACGGGGATGAGAATGGCGATCAACGAGAATGTTCCGGAGTTTCCGGCACACGGCCGGGTGACCGGCAAAAATCCGCGAGCAGGGCTTCACCCGCTTCACGAGGCGGCGTTGCGGCTGGCGGAAATAGGGTTGCATCGGCAGAAGCCGAAATCTGCGAAGACGAAAGATCTTATAAATCTGTTGCTCAGCCACGGCGCGCGTGCCTGGCGTTACTCGCAGCCTGAGGCCAACATCCATCTTCACGTCACCTGCCCGGAAGGCCGGACACCGGTTACGCTGCGTTTGCGTTGATCAGAGCAAACCAAGTTCCGAAAGCTCGCGGCGAAGGTCCGCGGGCATTTCTGCAATTCCCTCGCCCAGACTCGTCAAATCCCGCGGCACGTCTTCCTGCGGATAGTAACGCCATCCCTGGAAAGCTCGCTTTGGCTGCACCGCGGTCTCGATGACCTCAGGACCGAGGACCAGATGGCAACGTGAGATCCCTTCGCCATCGGTGAATGTCTGGATGTCGAGCAGTTTCTGGCGCGCCTGCACCTGCCCTTTGATAACCCAATAGAGCGAACCGCCGTCGAGCAAGTCCTCGACGCGCTTGGGTACCATCCTCGTCGTATGCACGGAATGCGGCTCGTGACCGGCGGCGATAGCGCGTAAGGAACGTTCAGCGACCCATTCGCGCAGATCGTCGATGGAGTCTGCGCCCACGCACAATTTGATGAGATGCAATGCCATGCCGCCGTTGAATGCCTTTTATCAGGCAGCGTCAAGCGGCAAGTCGCATGTCCACAAAGTCAACATTCCACGACGTTAACGGCAAGCCCGCCTGTGGATGTCTCCTTATATTTGTCGCTCATATCGTTCCCGGTCTGGCGCATGGTCTCGATGCAGGCATCCAACGGAACGAAATGCTTGCCGTCGCCCTTGATCGCGAGCGAAGCCGCCGTCACCGCCTTGACTGCACCCAGCGCGTTTCGCTCGATGCATGGAACTTGCACCAGGCCGGCGACAGGATCACAGCTCATGCCGAGATGATGCTCAAGCGCAATTTCGGCGGCATTCTCGATCTGCTCGGGCGTGCCGCCCATGACCGCGGCGAGGCCCGCCGCTGCCATCGCAGCCGCAGATCCCACCTCGCCCTGACAGCCGACCTCCGCACCGGAGATCGAAGCATTGTGCTTGATGATTCCGCCGATTGCCCCGGCGGTAAGCAGGTAATCGCGGATACCGTTCTGGTCCCAGTCGTCGTGAAAATGCTCGTAGTAGCGAATCGTCGCTGGAATGACCCCTGCCGCACCGTTTGTCGGCGCCGTGACGACGCGCCCGCCGGCTGCATTCTCCTCGTTGACGGCCATGGCGTAGACGCTGAGCCAGTCGTTCGCGAGAAGCGGGTTTATCCGGTTGCTGCGCCATTCTTCCTGAAGCTTGTCGTGGATCGCCCTGGCCCGACGGCGGACGTTCAATCCGCCGGGCATGATACCGTCAACCTTGAGGCCTCGCTCGATGCAGGAGCGCATGGCTTCCCAGATACGATCGAGGCCGGCGTCCAACTCCTCACGGCTGCGTTGTGTCTCCTCATTGGCGCGCTTCATTTGCGCGATCGAGAGGCCGGAGCGCGCCGCCATGTCAAGCATCTGCTTGGCTGAAGCGAAGGGATACGGAACCCTGAGCGTCTCGGAAGATGTTTTCTTCTTCGCGCGCATCTGTTCGAGTTCCGTGTCGGTAACGACGAAGCCGCCGCCGACGGAATAGTAGATTCGCTTGATGAGCATCCGCCCATCCTTGTCGAAGGCGGAAAAGGACATGCCGTTGGCGTGGCCAGGCAAGGGTTGCTTCTTGTCGAAAATCAGGTCGCTCTTCGGCTGGAAGCCATAAGCTGGGTGGCCGGGCGGTGAGATACGTCCGCTACGCTCGACCTTGTCGATGATGCTGTCCATCTCGTCCGGATCGACACTGTCGGGCTGTTGACCCATCAGTCCGAGAATAACCGCCCTGCCCGTTCCATGGCCGATCCCGGTGTGTGCCAGCGACCCATGCAGGCTCACCTTTATCGAGGCGACTGCAGCGCCAGACGTCGGGCGTGGCCAGTCGTTCGACATGATGAGGTCGAGAAACCGATTGGCTGCGGTCATCGGACCCATGGTATGCGAGCTTGAGGGACCGACCCCGATTTTGAACACGTCGAAAACGGAAAGGAACATGACTGCGTCCTGTAATGTTGCTGCCTGAAGCTACGTCAACGCCCAATAAGATTCCCGCGATGGACCGACATGGCATTTCACGCGTGCGACATCAGTAAAACGAAGCGCGGCGTCTTGCCAGTCATTGCAGCGTGCGCCTGCATCTGTAGAGTGGCGCGCGGCGATGGGACTGATTCAATATAATGATGACGACAGCGGATTACATTGCACTCGGATTCTTTGCAGCGGCTTGGTTCTGCTATGCGCGCCTGTTGCAGGGGGCGAACTTCTTCGGCCGGACCAGTCTCACCCATGCGATGCGGGAGCGCCGGCGCGAGTGGATATACAATTCGTTGCGTCGCGATCTGAAGATGATCGATACGCAGATCATGGCCGGTCTGCAGAACGGCACGGCCTTTTTCGCCTCGACTTCCATTTTTGCTGTCGGCAGTTGCTTTGCCTTGCTTGGCGCGACTGAGAAGGTGGACGCGGTTTTCGCTGACCTCCCATTCGTTCTTCACAGTGGACACGCCGTCTTCGAGATGAAGGTTGGCGGCCTTGCCGCGCTTTTTGGATATGCCTTCTTCAAGTTCGGCTGGTCGTATCGCCTCTTCAACTATTGCACCATTCTCTTCGGTTCGATCCCGATGATGCGCGACACTGAGCAGGACGTGATTGCCGCCGAGCGGGCCGCGGAGCGCGTTATCCGCATGAACATCATTGCTGCAGGTCATTTCAACGAAGGCCTACGCGCCATCTTCCTCTCGATCGGCTACCTTGGTTGGTTCATCAACCCCTATGTCTTCATGCTGACGACGACAGTCGTTATCGTTGTCTTGACGAGGCGGCAGTTCTTCTCCGAGGCGCGGCTGGCAATCATGGACACTCAACCGCCATCAAATCTCCACCTTTCGCCTGTTTCCCGCGGCAGAGCAAACGATGGTGATCAATCATCCGAGGGATTGTGAATGATGTCTCCGGCGACGGGAACATATGCGAGCGCCAAGCTCCCGCGCATTGGCCTGCTGGATACCGCACGTGGTGTTGCACTGCTGGCGATGGCGACCTACCACTTCACATGGGATATGGAGTTTATGGGCTACCTTGCCCCGGGAACCGCCGAAACCGGTTGGCTGAAGCTCTATGCGCGCGCCATCGCGTCCACATTCCTCTTCATCGTCGGAATCAGTCTCGTCCTTGCCAACAAACCGGAGATCCGCTGGCAGTCGTTCTGGAAGCGGTTTGCCATGATCGCAGCGGCCGCGCTGGCGATCTCCGTGGCTACGCGCTTCGTCTTTCCTGACGGATGGATATTCTTTGGTATCCTGCATTCCATCGCGGTACTCAGCCTGCTCGGCCTTGTCTTCCTGCGCATGCCGTTGCCGATGACAATCATCGTGACGGCGGTCGTAACCGCGGCTTGGGTCGTAGACACCTGGATTGCGCCGGATCTCCTGCGCGCGCCGGTCTTCAATCCGCGCTACCTGGCCTGGATCGGTTTGGCCGAAATGCCGCCGCGATCGAACGATTTCGTCCCGATCTTCCCTTGGGCAGTGCCGTTCCTGTTTGGCATGACGGCTGCGCTTCTTGCCATGAGGACGACGCTACTCGACAGACTTGCCGCTTTCGGCACCGGTTCAACTCTGCTGACAAAGGCCGGGAGACACAGCCTCGCTTTCTACCTCATCCACCAGCCAGTGCTGATTGCTGTTGCCTACGGACTATCCGTGCTCATGCCACCCGCGAAACCGGATCCGGTTGAAACCTACCTGAAGCAATGCAACGCCTCGTGCGTGATGCAGGAAGGCGAAGCGCTATGCCGCAGCTTCTGCCAGTGCACGCTCGGCAAGCTGCAGACTGAGGGCTTGTTCACTGAATTCCAGTCTGGCGCCGTCAAGCCGGATGACGGGCGAATATTGGCGTTGGCAAGCGAGTGCAGTGTCAACGCGCAATAGTCAGGTGCCGACACCGATGTCGGCCAGACGACCGAGGCAAGCCTCTTCGATATTGTCGAGTTCGGCCAAGGTGTCGTCGATATCCTTGCGCTTCTGACGAAGATCTTCGCGCTTTTCGTCAACGCGCTTCATAAGGAGCTTCAACTGGCCCAGTTCGCCTGGCGGTTCCTTGTAGACCTGGATAATCTCGCGGATTTCCGCGATGGTGAAGCCGATGCGCCGACCGCGCAGGATTTCCTGGATCAGACGACGATCCGCCGGCCGGAACAGCCGCGTGCGTCCGCGCCGCTCCGGATGGATAAGCCCTTCGTCTTCGTAGAACCTGAGCGTACGAGTCGATACGCCAAATTCGCGCGTCAACTCCGTTATGCTATAGTATTTGCTAACCGGCATGGGCTCCCCACCATTGTGAGAAGCAATAATATTGACTTTTACGTAATAGTCAATTTGTGCAAGCTAATTTTCGAGCCGGCTAAATTCCAAACCACCAGGTGGCAATGCCAAGAAAAGCAAAAAAGCCTGTGCAGTCAGTCACCGTCGTGACGAAGACCGAGGACGCAATCGCGGGATCCGCGCCGACTTTGTCCAATAGCAGTGGCAGCAGGATTCCAGCAAGTGCCGCGGCAAACAGGTTGATAACCATGGCCGCGCCGATCACGAAGCCCAGTTGGTAGTCGTGGAACCATGTCGCAGCAATCGCGCCCATGATGACCGAGAAAAGCGCGCCATTGGCAATGCCAACCCCAGCCTCTCTGCGGATGATGCGGCCGGCATTGTAAATATCGATATCGCCGGTTGCGAGCGCGCGTACGGTAACCGTCATCGTTTGCGTGCCCGCGTTACCGCCCATGGATGCCACGATAGGCATCAGCACTGCGAGCGCGATCATCTTCTCGATCGACTCGTCGAAAAGGCCGATAACGCTGGCTGACAGCAAAGCTGTTCCAAGATTGATCAGCAGCCACAGAAAGCGCGAGCGCACCGTCGAGAAAACATTGTCGGACAATTCTTCGTCGCCGACGCCGCCGAGGCGCTTGATGTCCTCGTCCGCTTCTTCGTGAATGACATCCACGACGTCGTCGATCGTAAGGACACCCACCAGCCTGTCGTTCTCGTCGACGACGGCGGCTGAAAGAAGGTCATATTGCTCGAAAAGCTGGGCGGCCTCTTCCTGGTCCATCTCCGCGGGAATCGGATGGTTCGTCTCCCGCATGATCGATTCGACCTTCGTCTGTCGCTTCGTACGCAGGATCTTGTCCAGGTCGACGGCGCCCAACAGCCGGAATGTCGGGTCGATGACGAAAATCTGCGAGAAGGAATACGGCAGGTCTTCCTCGTCACGCATGTAGTCGATGGTTTGACCAACCGTCCAGAATGGCGGCACTGCGACGAATTCCGTCTGCATGCGGCGTCCAGCCGAGCTTTCGGGATAGTCGAGCGCCCGTCGCAGTCGTACACGCTCGGTAAACGGAAGTTGCGCGAGGATTTCTTCCCGGTCCTCGGTGTCGAGGTCCTCAAGAATGTAGACGGCGTCGTCGGAATCGAGTTCGCCGATTGCCGCGGCAATCTGCTCGTTCGGCAGCTGGTCGACGATCTCGCGCCGAATCGTTTCATCGACCTCGGTCAGCGCCGTCATGTCGAACTGGTCGCCGAGCAGATGCACCAGGGCGAGCCGCTGGTCTGGCTGCAGCGATTCGAGAAGGTCGCCTATTTCCGATTCGTGCAGGCGGGCGACGTGCTGACGCAGGAAGATCGTGTCACGATCCGCGATCGCGGCACCCACCAGTGCAAGGAAATCGCCGCGAACGTTGCCGTCCTCATCATAGATGTCGGCGTCACCGCTCTCCGGCCGCGGGCGGACGAGCTCTTCTGCATCGTTCGTCATGATCTGCCGCCCTCGCATCTCGTTTGAAGTTCAACGACTAAGCGCTGAAATGCATGGTTTCCTGCTAGCTCAAAGCTCGAGGTCCGTCCAGCCGCAAACGCCTCGTATGGATGACAATGCGCATGCGTGACGATAGTTTCCCCGCATCTGGAATCAGGAGCCTGGACCGTGGCTATCCGCCCCATATTGCGCTTTCCCGACGTCGGCCTCAGAACTGTCTGCAAACCTGTCGAAGTCTTCGATGAAAAGCTGCGCGAACTTGCCGACGACTTGCTGGACACCATGCGGGCCGCCCCCGGAGTTGGTATCACAGCTGCGCATATTGGTGTCGCCCTTCGGGTCGTCGTGATCGAACTCGGCGCCGAACCAGTGCGCTACTTTGTCAATCCTGAGATCATCTCTGCTTCAGACGAGACGATTCGCCAGGTTGAGGGTAGCGTCTCGATGCCCGGCATGACCGACGAGGTCGAAAGACCAAATGTGATTCGTGTTCGCTACAGCGATACGGCCGGCGCCGAGCACGAGGAAGTGGCGGAGGGCTTCCTGGCGGTCTGCATACAGCACGAGATAGACCAGCTTGATGGTATCTTCTGGATTCAGAGACTGTCCCGGTTGAAGCGGGAGCGGCTAGTCAAGCGCTGGCAGAAGCTGCGCGATTAACCCTTGTTCAATGAGGCATTAAACACCCTCAAAGATTGCATGTCTCCTGCCGCACCCCGTCATGGGGTGTCGGAAGTGTTCCATCACAAAACTGTCAAATCTCGGTCGCGGAACCGTGATTTCATTTGAAAAAATTGACAATCGGACGTGATGGTACGCCCACATTCCTGCCGCAATTCGAGCGCGAAACTGCTTTCGCCGAGGGTTTGGTTTCGTTGTTGCTACAACGATGAATTGAGGAGATTCTCAATGCGCTTCAAATTTGCCGCCGCCGCCTCCATCCTTGCCCTCGGCCTTGCAGGTACGGCGTTCGCTCAACCGCAGTACTCGAACGACTACAGCAATGACAGCGACGGCTTTGCACCGGTCCAAGTGGCTCCGCCCAAGCCGATCCATTACACGCATCGGAAGGCTCCGGAGTACTCGTCGGACTATACGAATGACAGCGACGGTTTTGCTCCAGTCCGCATGTCGCCTCCGGTCGACAAGACGACGACAGCCAGTATCAAGCCCTTGCCCGACTGCGATTACATGAAGACGAACTCCAAGGTGCATACGGCCGGTGGGGACAGCGGGGCCTCCCATACGGACGCCTGCCGCGACATCGGCGATAAATAGCGAATCTGAGGCAGAGGGCCGGTTGCCCGACCCTCTGCTTCCAAATCTTCGAGTGATCGCTGTCAGCTATCGCTGATTGTTTCACCAAAGACTGTTTCGAATGCCTGCCGAAGTCGTATGTCGACATCGGGCATCATCACCGGAAGGCCGAGATCGACCAGGCTCGTAACGCCATGAGTGGAAATTCCGCACGGAACGATTCCGCTGAAGTGCTCAAGATCGGGCTCGACATTCAGCGACAGACCGTGAAATGTCACCCACTTTCGCAACCGGATGCCGAGTGCGGCGATCTTGTCCTCAGCCATAGTGCCATCAGGCAGAGGCGGCTTGTCAGGCCTGCGCACCCAAACGCCAACACGGTCCTCACGGCGTTCCCCGCGAACATTCATCGAATCGAGCGTCCGAATGATCACCTCTTCGAGCGCTGCGACGAAGGCCCGTACGTCCTGTCGCCTGCGCTTCAGATCCAGCATGACATAGGCAACGCGCTGACCCGGGCCATGATAGGTATATTCGCCGCCTCGTCCCGTTGCGAATACGGGGAAGCGATCGGGCTGCACCAGGTCCTTGGTGTCTGCACTGGTTCCTGCCGTATAGAGAGGTGGATGCTCGACGAGCCAGACGAGTTCGTCGCCGCCGTCCGCAATCGACGCGACCTCGCGCTCCATGTTTTCCACAGCCTCCTCATAGGGCACGAGGCTGTCGGCGATCCGCCATCGAACCGGCCGCGAGCCTTCACGGGGAAACATGGATAATTGAAGATCTGTGCGTAGCATGGCCGTTCCTTGTCGCTGCTTGGGAGGCAGCATTGCGTAGGCCTATATGGCCCCGTTTTATGAGCGATTCAAATGCTGTGACTTCTTTTGAAAAAATCTGTCACATCGCACTTGTGTACCCGAAACGCTTTTGCTACATGCTGCCCCGCCGGCACAAATCGGCACCTACCACGATGCGGTCGTGGCGGAATTGGTAGACGCGCAGCGTTGAGGTCGCTGTGGGGCAACCCGTGGAAGTTCGAGTCTTCTCGACCGCACCAACCATCTCTACAGTGGTCATTTAGAGATAAAATCGTCTCCTCATCCTCTTGTTGAAGAAATCACTCTAGGGCTTTCGGACGAGTACGCTATCGGTGTCCATGATAGGGGACACGCTAGGTCCACGCCGGGTCACTTCTTGTCTCCGATTGCGGTTGCGATCGCTTCAGTTCCAGGCAGGGCCAGCGATTCTTTTTATCATCTTGCCACCAAGAGGGTGACCCTCCCGCGAAACCGGGCAAGGTGCACGACGTCATTCGTCTCTTTGGCTGATTGTCCTCTTCACCAGACGGGTGATCTTCGGTATAGGCCGTTGAACCGAAAACCGAATCCCATCCATGCGCAATCCTCCGGAACACCAGAATCCCTTACAGGGCATGGCCTTGATGGCAGGCGCAATGTTCGTGCTGCCTGCGATGGATGCGATCGCCAAGTACATGGCGACCTTCGAGGGAATGTCACCCGGCCAGGTGACGTTCTATCGATTTTTCTTCCAGCTCGTCTGCACTTTGCCGTTCCTCTTTGCGATCTTCGGCCGCAATGCACTTCGCGCCAAACGCCCATGGATGAACCTGCTGCGCGGGGCGTTGCATGGGGCAGCCAGCCTGCTCTTCTTCGTCGCCGTTAAGTACATGCCGCTTGCTGACGTGTTCGCGATCTACTTCGTCGAGCCGTTCATGCTGACGGCACTCTCAGCGCTCTTCCTTGGCGACAAGGTCGGCTGGCGGAGATGGACGGCGATTGCCGTCGGCTTCGGCGGAGCAATGATCGTCATCCAGCCAAGCTACGAGATTTTTGGGTTGAAGGCACTCCTGCCCGTCTTCTGCGCCTTCCTCTACTCGCTCTACCTCTTTCTCAACCGGGCGATCGGCGATGCCGACTCTCCGCTGACGATGCAGACCATGGCGGGCATCGGCGGCACCGCGTTCATGGCGGTCGCCCTTGTCGCCGGCAACGGCCTCGGCATTAGCGACTTCCATCCCTCTTTGCCCTCGTCGTCGCTGGGGTTGATATTGTTGCTGATCCTGGGGACGATTTCCGGTTACGCGCATATGATCATCGTCCGGGCATTCCGGCTGGCTCCGCTGTCGCTGCTGGCGCCCTTCCAGTATTTCGAGATCATTTCCGCAACCGTGCTCGGCTACGCGCTTTTCGGCGATTTCCCGAACTTCTCGAAGTGGATCGGCATCCTGATCATCGTTGCTTCCGGTCTCTTCATCATCTGGCGGGAACGCGTACAGGCCCGATCGTTAAAAACGTCGTGACCGCCTGAGTACGCTGTTAACACTGCTTCTTGAGGGATCATAAATTCGCTCGCGCTAGAAGGACCTTCGGCCTCATGATGAGGTCTGGAGATAAAAGATGAGCGAATTCCGTCTCGCTTTTCCGGCATGTGTCATCGCCGGAAAGCATCGGCTGACGGCCGAAGATATCGGTCTGTTGCGCAAGCATACCTTCCCGGAAGGTATCCGGACCTCGGACGACGTGGTCGTCATGCTTGCGCTGAATAATTCCTGCCCAGAAAAGTGCCCGGAATGGAGCTCGTTCTTCGTGGAGCACCTTGCCGATTTCATCGTCAACTACACCTACCCACAAGGCTCGCTCGACGAGATAAATGTCGCCTGGCTGATGCGGATGGTCGCAACCGACGGCGTCGTCAATTCGGCGCTCGAGCTCGAACTCGTTCTGCATGTCATCGAGATCTCAGCAAACGTACCGGACGATCTGCGCGCCTTTGCGCTCGAGCAGCTGCGGCTTGCGCTGACCGAGAACATCGGCGGCTACAAGCCATGCCGCCCCGTGGATCGAAAAGGCATCACCCGCCAGGATATCGACTATGTAATGCGTGTTCTGCGCAGCGTAAGCGATGCCGGCGTGATCAACGCACCACCCCTCACCTGGAACGTCCTCATGCGGATCGCCGAGGAAACGCTGCCCGCAGCGAATCATCCGCGATGGGCCGATATCCTTGGCGCCCTTCAGCTGGTGGAATATGCCGCGCCGTCGCGCCGCAGCCGCTGGCTGAGGATCGTCGATGACACTCCAGACAGCGAGACTGCGGTCGCCTGACACCCGTCGATATTCTTTCGGCTGATTGTGCGTTCCGGTGTTTATGCGTAAAACTCCGGGACGCATATTTTGGGTGGAGTCTTCATGTTCAAGAAAATCCTGATCGCGAATCGCGGCGAGATCGCTTGCCGCGTTATCAAGACTGCGCGCCGTATGGGAATTGCTACGGTAGCGGTCTATTCGGACGCGGATCGGGATGCACTCCACGTCGAAATGGCTGATGAGGCCGTTCATATTGGTCCGGCAGCGGCTGCCGAGAGCTACCTCGTGGCCGAAAAGATCATCGCCGCCTGCAAACAGACAGGCGCTGAGGCTGTCCATCCTGGCTATGGCTTCCTGTCCGAGCGTGCTTCATTTTGCGAAGCGCTCGAGAAGGAAGGGATTGTATTCATCGGTCCGAAGCCGAAAGCCATCATGGCCATGGGCGACAAGATCGAGTCGAAGAAATTCGCCAACGCGGCCAATGTCTCGACCGTCCCGGGCTATCTCGGTGTGATCGAGGACGCCTCGCACGCCGAAAAGATCGCCGCCGAGATCGGCTATCCCGTCATGATCAAGGCCTCGGCCGGTGGCGGTGGAAAGGGTATGCGCATCGCCTGGAACGAATCGGAAGTGCGCGATGGCTTCGACCGGGCGCGTTCCGAGGCGAAGAGTTCCTTTGGCGACGATCGCGTCTTCATCGAGAAGTATGTCGTTGAGCCCCGCCACATCGAGATTCAGGTGCTCGCGGACGGACACGGCAACGTGGTCTATCTCGGCGAACGTGAGTGCTCGATCCAGCGCCGCAACCAGAAGGTCGTCGAAGAGGCGCCCTCGCCTTTCCTCGACGCGAAGACGCGCGCTGCAATGGGTGAGCAATCAGTTGCGCTCGCCCGCGCTGTGGACTACCAAAGCGCGGGAACCGTGGAATTCATCGTCGATCGCGACCGCAATTTCTATTTTCTGGAAATGAACACGCGGCTGCAGGTCGAACATCCGGTTACCGAACTGATCACCGGTATCGACCTCGTCGAGCAGATGATCCGCGTTGCTGCCGGTGAAAGGCTTTCGTTCGCGCAGAACGACGTAAAGCTGAATGGCTGGGCGATCGAAAGCCGGTTGTATGCCGAGGATCCCTACCGCAACTTCCTGCCGTCGATCGGGAGGCTGACGCGGTATCGACCGCCGTCTGAAGGTAAGTCCGGGGTTGCCGTTGTCCGCAATGACACCGGTGTCTTCGAGGGTGCCGAGATTTCGATGTATTACGACCCGATGATTGCGAAACTGTGCACCTGGGCGCCGACTCGTCTGGAGGCGATCGATGCGATGGGCCAGGCGCTCGACGGTTTCGTTGTCGATGGGATCGAACACAACGTCCCCTTCCTGGCCGCACTGATGAAGCACCGGCGCTGGCGTGAAGGTCGCCTGTCGACCGGGTTCATAGCAGAGGAGTATCCGGACGGGTTTGCACCGATGGCCCCCGCTCCGGCAGAACAGGCAGTGCTCGCGGCAGTCGCGCTCTCGGTATCGCTCATCGACGGCAACCGTCGGGAGCGCTTCGCTGACCGACTGCGCCCCAATGGCGGCGCGACACGGGAGGAGTGGACGATCCGGCTTGGTGATGACTATGTGGGTGCGCGTTTGCTGGAGGGGTTTGTCACGATCCCCTTCGACATGGACATCGAGATCGGCGGCAAGAGTTTCAACGTCATCACCGACTGGAGACCTGGCGATGCCGTATGGCGCGGCAAGGTCGCGGGCGAGAGCGTGATCACGCAGATCCGCCCTATTCTCAACGGGCTTCGGCTGGACTGGCAGGGAATATCCCTGAAAGCCAAGGTGTTGACGCCGCGCCATGCCGCGCTTGACAAGCTGATGCCGGTCAAGCTCCCGCCGGATACATCGAAGCTGCTCCTTTGCCCGATGCCGGGCTTGGTCGTCTCCATTGCTGTGGTCGAGGGACAGGAAGTCAAGGCGGGCGAAACGCTTGCCGTGGTTGAGGCGATGAAGATGGAGAACGTGCTCCGCGCCGAACGCGATCTCGTCGTCAGCAAGATAAATGCCAAGCCCGGAGAGAGCCTGGCCGTCGATGCCGTGATCATCGAGTTTGCCTGACGGCGACCGGCGGCGGTTAAGTTTTGTTAACTGCCGCCCGCCTATGCTGAGCCGCCTGGCGGGATGCCTGGTGGAGGTAGCACATGACGACGCTGCAATCAGCGATCCTCTTGCTCGTCATAAATCTCGGCCTTCTCTGGCTTTTGATGCGAGCTCCACTTGGGCGCAGAACCATCCGTCTCAGCCGAACTTACTCATGCTCACCTGACGTCCTGTGGAGTGCGATAAATCCGGGCGGTCCTGACGCGTCCTGGCACCATTCAGTCCTGAGCAGCCAGCCGGTTGCCGACCGCCAGGGCCTCATCGAGCAAACCTATCGGCATCTGGACAAGAACGGCGCGCCCTGCCGCCGTCTTTTGGCGCTCGAATCGTCGCCACACGTTGCAAGGAACGCTCACGGATTCCAATCGCGGATCATAGATGACAGCGCGCTAGATCCCGCATTTTGGAGCAGCTACCGCGAGCGGCGTATCATTCGACCGGCAGGCGACAGTGCATTGCTCGAGATCGAGCAGACCGATCGCTACCGCGGGCTGGCCTTCCTGCTATTCCGCTACTTCGTGCTGCGGCGTGAAATGCAGGCGCTCGACGGATGGTTGAAGACGGGGAAATCCTTGCCGCAGGGCCACTTCGAGCGACCGCTCGTCCAAGGCGGACTTGCGGTTCTGTCGACCT
Source organism: Rhizobium cauense (assembly GCF_019511525.1). GTDB lineage: Bacteria > Pseudomonadota > Alphaproteobacteria > Rhizobiales > Rhizobiaceae > Rhizobium > Rhizobium cauense. The sequence goes on from NZ_JAEUAT010000007.1 coordinate 111,941, forward strand.
TGTTGCTCTGGCCCTTCCTTGGCTTCGATGCCGCCGGCTTGATGCTCTCGACCTTCCTGACGCTCGTCATTGCACTGCATGAGCTGGGACATATGGCGGCCTATCGCATGTTCGGGCACGCACATGTCAGGATGATCTTCGTGCCGCTGCTTGGTGGCATCGCCATCGGTGGCAGGCCCTATCGGTCGCTGTTCGAAGTCGCGACCTGCGCGCTGATGGGCGCGGGAATGTCGGCCTTCCTGATACCGATTTTCACCGTCGCCACGCAGCTTGCGGACGCGGAGTGGCTGCCCTCGGCATCGCGCGAGCCTCTGCTCATTTTCATGTTGATTCTTGGCGCCTTCAACCTGCTGAACTTGTTGCCGATGCATCGCTTCGACGGAGGTCAGATCCTGCGTCAGGTTTTCCGCACGCGGGGCTCGCAGATTGCAGCCAGTTTCGTGGTAACGCTCTGCATTCTCGGCATTGGATTTCAGGTCGGGATCCCCGCGAAAATATTGACGGCAGGCCTTCTCGTCTTCACACTTTTAAGCTTCATCAGTGGCGGTTCGGCCAAGCCGCGCCAGATGCTCGAGGAAATGAAGGACGGCGAACGAATGCTGGTCGCTTTTGGGTTCTACGCCGCTCTAGCCATGCACGGCTATGCCATTATTTTCGCAACCGAAAAGCTCTTTTGACGCAAGCCGCACAACACTTGGCGCAATCAGTGTTGTAGGCGCGGAAATTCGCGCCGTCGGGCGGTTTTTCCTTGAGCCGCAGACACAGGGCGTGCAAAGGTCCGCGCACACCAAATCAGCAGGAGAGACCGAGATGGACGTTCGCGCCGCCGTTGCCGTACAAGCTGGCAAGCCGCTTGAAGTGATGACCGTGCAGTTGGAGGGGCCGCGGGCCGGCGAAGTGCTGATCGAGGTCAAGGCGACCGGCATCTGCCACACCGACGACTTCACCTTGTCGGGTGCCGATCCTGAAGGCCTGTTCCCAGCCATCCTCGGCCATGAGGGTGCCGGCATCGTCGTCGATGTCGGTCCGGGTGTCACCTCGGTGAAGAAGGGCGACCATGTCATTCCGCTCTATACGCCGGAGTGCCGCGAGTGCTATTCCTGCACCTCACGCAAGACCAACCTTTGCACCTCGATCCGCGCGACCCAGGGCCAGGGCCTGATGCCTGACGGCACCAGCCGCTTCTCGATCGGCAAGGACAAGATCCATCACTACATGGGTTGCTCGACGTTTTCGAACTTCACCGTGCTGCCTGAAATCGCGGTCGCCAAGGTCAACCCCGACGCCCCGTTTGACAAGATCTGCTACATTGGCTGTGGCGTCACCACAGGCATCGGCGCTGTCATCAACACTGCCAAGGTAGAGATCGGCTCGACGGCGATCGTCTTCGGCCTCGGCGGCATCGGCCTCAACGTGCTGCAGGGCCTGCGCCTTGCCGGCGCCGACATGATCATCGGCGTTGACATCAATCCGGACCGCAAGGCCTGGGGCGAGAAGTTCGGGATGACACACTTCGTCAACCCGAAGGAAGTCGGCGACGACATAGTGCCCTACCTCGTCAACATGACGAAACGCCACGGCGATCTGATCGGCGGCGCTGACTACACCTTCGACTGCACCGGCAACACCAAGGTCATGCGCCAGGCGCTCGAATCCTCGCACCGCGGCTGGGGCAAGTCCGTGATCATCGGCGTTGCCGGAGCCGGCCAGGAAATCTCCACCCGTCCGTTCCAGCTGGTTACCGGACGCAACTGGATGGGCACGGCTTTCGGCGGCGCGCGCGGGCGTACCGACGTACCGAAGATCGTCGACTGGTATATGGACGGAAAAATCCAGATCGATCCGATGATCACCCACACCATGCCGCTCGAAGACATCAACAAGGGTTTCGAGCTAATGCACTCGGGCGAAAGTATCCGCGGCGTGGTAGTTTATTGAGGAGTAGACGACGGAATGCGGCGCGACTTTGAAATGGCCTTCGGCTTTTTCGCAAATTGATCCTGATTTGGGAGCCGTGGGCAGCTGAGGAGGAGGAGCTGAACATGCCAAGTCAAGTATCGATACACCCCGCCCTCGATGGCGGGGTGAAGAAGGGCCAGACAAATTTCAATGGCGGCACGCTCGTATGTGCTTGTGCGGACCGCGTTGTGAAGGTCGCGATCAAGGGTACCATCGCTCACAATCATGCCTGCGGTTGCACAAAATGCTGGAAGCCGAAGGGAGCGGCTTTTTCGGTGGTCGCCGTGAGTCCGCGCGAAAACATTACCGTGCTGGAGAATGGCGACAAGCTGCAGGTCGTGGATCCTGATGCGCTGATCCAGCGACATGCCTGCAAGGCGTGCGGTGTTCACATGTACGGACCGGTGGAGCGTGAGCATGCGTTCAAGGGACTAGCCTTCATCCATCCTGAACGTTTTCAGGAAGGTGGCTGGCCGGAGCCGACATTTGCGGCTTTCGTCTCGTCGATCATCGAATCGGGCACGCCACCTTCGGCGATGACAGGCGTTCGCACTCGTCTGAACGAACTCGGCCTCACGCCCTATGACTGCCTCAACCCGACGCTGATGGACGTCATAGCAACATGGGTGGCGAAGAAGGCAGGCACGCTGAAGGAAGCCTGACGTCTTGAACGAGTGGCAGCAGTCGGACTATGAGACCGGAACGAAACGCCGCTGCGCGCCCGGAGTGCCGCGCAGCGTTTCAGCCAGAGCAGATTGAAGTTCATGATTTATGTCGACGCAGACGCCTGCCCCGTAAAACCGGAAATCCTCAAGGTTGCCGAACGACACGGCATCGAGGTGACCTTCGTGGCGAATTCCGGTCTGCGCCCGTCGCGCGATCCGATGGTGCACAATGTCATTGTCTCCGCTTCGTTTGACGCCGCCGACAATTGGATTGCCGAGCACGCAGAGCCTGGTGACGTTGTCGTCACCGCCGATGTCCCGCTCGCGGTCCGCTGCGTGGCGACCGGTGCGCTGGTAAGTGGCCCGACAGGTCGGGTCTTCGACGATACGAATATCGGCATGGCAAGCGCCATGCGCGATCTCGGTGCCCACCTGCGGGAGACTGGCGAAAGCAAGGGCTACAACGCCGCTTTCAGTCCGAAAGACCGCTCTCGTTTCCTCGAAACCTTCGATCGCCTGTGCCGTCGAGCCAAGGCGCTTGCTCCACAAACGGATGACAAAGAATGAACGTCATTTCCCAGACGACTGCCTTTGGCGGTATGCAGGGTGTTTTCACGCATGAATCCGAGGCCTGCAAGTGCGATATGACCTTCGCAGTGTTCGTGCCGCCGAAGGCAATCAAGGAGCCCTGCCCGGTTCTCTGGTACCTCTCGGGGCTTACCTGCACGCACGCGAATGTTATGGAGAAGGGCGAGTATCGACGCATGGCCGCCGAGCTCGGGCTTATCATAGTCTGCCCGGACACCAGCCCGCGCGGCAATGATGTGCCTGATGAGCTCACCAATTGGCAGATGGGCAAAGGTGCGGGATTCTACCTCGATGCGACCGAAAAGCCCTGGTCTGAAAACTACCAGATGTACACTTACATTACTGAAGAGCTACCAGCTTATGTCAGCCAGCACTTCCGCATGGACATGAGCCGCCAAGGGATCTTCGGGCACTCGATGGGCGGCCATGGAGCGATGACCATCGCACTCAAGAATCCTGATCGTTTCAAGAGTTGCTCGGCCTTTGCCCCGATCGTCGAACCGTCGACAGCAGACTGGTCGGCGCCGGCGCTGGAAAAATATCTTGGTGCGGACCGCGCAGCCTGGCGTAACTACGATGCCTGCGCGTTGGTAAGCGACGGTGCGCGCTTCCCCGAATTCCTGGTTGACCAAGGAAAGGCGGATGGCTTCCTGGAAACTGGCCTACGCCCCTGGCTCTTCGAAGAGGCCGTCAAGAACACCGACATTAAGCTCACGCTCCGGCTGCACGAGCGCTATGACCATTCCTACTACTTCATTTCGACCTTCATGGACGATCACCTGAAGTGGCATGCCGAGCGGCTTTCCTAACGCGCGCAAGAAACGGGTGCAGCGGTTCTCAGGGATCTGTCTCCCGCGCACGGAAAGCCTTTGCTCTCTGAGTGGAGACCAACGATGGCGCTGCTGCTGCTGAAGGTCACGGATGAATCACAGCCGCGGCCGGTGTAGCCGGCCACGGCTGTTTTTTTGTTACTAGGCAGCGGCCTTGCGCTGGTCAACCGACAGGGCGCCGGCTCCCGCGAAGAAGATGAACAGGAAGATGAAGCAGAACAGGATTGCTGCCTCGCCTCCGTTCAGGGCCGGCCAGAAGCCCTTCGATCCATGCGCCATGAAATAGGCGACTGCCATCTGGCCGGAAAGGATGAAGGCGACTGGTCGCGTGAACAGGCCGATCAGCACGAGAAGGCCGCCGACAACTTCAAGCAAGGCGGCAACCAGCAACAATGGCGGCAGCGGGCCCTCCATCTGCGCGGCTGGAAATGCGAAAAGCTTCATCGTGCCATGCTCGATGAACAGCAATGCTGTAATGATCCGCAAAGCGGCAAGTGCGTAAGGCTGAAATGCGCTCAGTCGTTCCATGTAGACTCTCCTTTTGAGTAAAGACAGCGGAGCGTTAGCTGCTTCTCCAAAAGGATTGAAGACACTGATGCCCGACAGGCGATCACTTCCTCTTGATTTTCCTTGGCTTTCCCCACTTCAGTCTCCTTAAAGCGGAATATTGTCGTGTTTCTTCCAGGGATTGCTGAGATCTTTGTTGCGAAGCATCTTCAGGCCTCGAGCGAGCCGCCTGCGGGTGGAGTGCGGCATGATCACCTCGTCCACATAGCCGCGCTCGGCGGCCACGAATGGCGACAGGAATCGATCCTCGTACATCTTGGTGTGCGCGGCGATCTTCTCCGGATCGGCTACATCCTTCCGGAAGATTATCTCGACAGCCCCCTTGGCACCCATGACCGCGATCTGCGCCGTCGGCCAGGCATAGTTCAGATCGCCCCTCAGATGCTTCGATGCCATGACATCATAGGCACCGCCGAATGCCTTGCGGGTAATTACTGTCAGCTTCGGGACTGTCGCCTCGGCGTACGCGAAGAGTAGTTTGGCGCCGTGCTTGATCAGGCCGCCATACTCTTGCGCAGTGCCTGGCAGAAAACCAGGCACGTCGACGAAAGTAACGACCGGAATATTGAAGCAGTCGCAGAACCGGACGAACCGCGCTGCCTTCCGCGACGCGTCGCTGTCGAGGACGCCGGCAAGCACCATTGGTTGGTTCGCCACGAATCCCACCGTAGATCCCTCGATCCGCCCGAAGCCACAGACGATATTCTTGGCGAAGCTAGCCTGAATCTCGAAGAAGTCGCCCTCGTCCACCGTCTTGAGGATCAACTCCTTGATGTCATAGGGCTTGTTGGCATTTGCCGGCACCAGCGTATCCAGTGACGCGTCTGTATCCGTCACCGACTGGTAACATTCGATCTCAGGCACTGGCGACGTGTTCGACTGGGGCAGAAGATCGATCAGGCGGCGAACCTGCAGCAGCGCTTCGACATCATTGTCGTAGGCCCCGTCAGCAATCGACGATTTGGTCGTGTGGACAGACGCTCCGCCAAGCTCTTCAGCCGTCACGGTCTCGTTCGTCACAGTCTTCACGACGTCAGGGCCTGTGACGAACATGTAGGATGTGTCGCGGACCATGAAGATGAAGTCCGTCATGGCCGGTGAATAGACGTCTCCACCGGCGCACGGTCCCATGATGACCGAGATTTGCGGAATGACGCCGGACGCCAGCACATTGCGCTGGAATACCTCGGCATAGCCACCGAGGGCAGCAACTCCCTCCTGGATGCGGGCACCGCCGGCATCATAGATGCCGACGATAGGCGCCCGGTTCTTGAGCGCCATGTCCTGCACCTTCATGATCTTCTCGGCGTGCGCCTCTGAAAGCGAGCCGCCGAACACCGTGAAATCCTTGGCGAAGACGAAGACTGTCCGCCCGTTGACCGTCCCCCAGCCGGTCACGACACCGTCGCCGGCGATCCGGGACTTCTCCATTCCGAAATCGCTCGACCGATGCTCGACGAACATGTCGAATTCTTCGAAGGAGTCCTCATCGAGAAATAGGTCGATTCGCTCCCGCGCGGTCAGCTTGCCACGCTTGTGCTGGGCATCGATGCGCGCCGTACCCCCACCGAGGCGTGCAATGCCGCGGCGACGTTCGAGCTCTTCGAGAATTTCCTTCATGGATACTCCTCCACCGCGGACGCCGCGGCCGGTTCAAGCGCGTCCGGCGCGCAGCGAGAAAGTGGAACGAATGCGGGCGGCGATGTCTTCTGCCATGATCTCGTCGGCGGTCGCGGGATTGCTGGAAAAGCTGGTGACTTCAAACGACGTGACGGCAATGACCGATCCGTCGTCGACGGACGCCGCGTCGATGCTGACCTTGGCGACGTTCCGGCTCTTGTCCAAGCCCTGCCCTTTCTCGACGTAAAGGATCCGGATCGTCAGGACGACGCGCGGATAGACTTCGGTGCGCACTGTTGCGTTGATAGCCGCGTTTACCCGGTCGCCGACGCCGGAAAGGATTGTTGCTGGTATCCTCTGCGGGCTGACAACGACGGCGCTGCGAACGTCGTAAATGGGGCTCGGTTGCGGCTTCGTAAACATGGAGCATGCCGCGAGCGGCATGCAGATAAGCGCAACCCAAAAAAAGCACGACTTGAGCCCGTTCATTCAGAAAATCCGCACCCGTCCCCGATAGAGTCGCAGATTTTCGCCATAATTGGCGTCAAATCAATATGAATCAGCCTCTTAATGCCAAAAAAACGTCCGTAGCAGCTTTGAAATCCTCGAAGCGCCTTTCACGTCTTTCTTCGGCCTCCTCGTCACTTCCCCAATGCTCGATTGTCCAGTCTTCATCGAGGTGAGCAAGGGACCAGACCTTCTTTGCAGGCAGCACTCCTTCGGCAAATGCGAGCGCCAGGAGTGCGGACCCCGTCAACGTCGTGATGGTGTGTAGAGCCGCCAGCGCGGTCGCCTGGTCGTGCCGTCGTAGCGCGGTGGAAAACGCCGAGATAGCTTCGGGCGGCTGATCGTGATGCATCACCCCCTCGATCAGGATGAACCGGGCGCCAAGTGAGTTCGAGGCCCAGTCAAGCACGGGGTCCCAAAGCTCGATCTGACGTTCTACGAGCGCCTGCGGCCCATCCGCTCGGTAGCAAAGGAGATCGCTCGAGGAAAAGCGCAGGATGTCTTCGAAAACGGCTTCTTTATCTGTTGCCACGCCATCGATGGCAGTATTGACGAGGCGCGTGACGGGCATGGTGCCGGGATCGATCAGTTCGGTCTGCGCTTCCCATTCGCGCACCACCAGTTCTGCCAAGGGCTTCGTTGCGACCACGAGGAGTTTGCGGGCCGGCGTCCGGATCGCCTTGCCGTCTAGTTCGATAGCAAAGCCTTCGTCGAGCTCTCCGATCGTCACATCCTTGTAGAAGCGCTTCGGCAACGGCTTCTTCATCTGGATCTGGGCACGGCGGATCGGGTCCGGATGACTCAATCCGTCGGATAGATCGTTCAACAGATCACGCATGCTTCACCTCAGGAGAAATGCTTCATAATGTCACTCGGGTCGCGAACAATGCTGTCTGCTCCGGCAGCCATCAGGTCGTCGACGCTGGCATACCCCCACGAAACGCCTATCGCCTTAGCCCCGGCCGCCTTCGCCATCTGCATGTCGTAAATGGCATCGCCGATGACAATTGCATCGACGGGATCCATGCCAGTCTCGCTGCAGCACTCCATTACCATAGCCGGATGTGGCTTCGATGGGCAGTCGTCTGCTGTGCGAGACACAATAAAATGTGGTGAAAAACCATGCGTATCGAGAATATGGACAAGGCCGCGACGCGATTTGCCGGTTACCGCGCCAATCAGGATGTCATCATGCTGCGCCAACTTATCGATCAGCGGCTTGATGCCGTTGAAAAGCGGCACATCCATTCCCGGTTCGTCGCGAACTCCCGCATAGATCGCCTTATAGTGCGCCGTCATCGCGATCGCTTCATCATCAACGTGAGGCTTTCCCTGCATCCGCGCGATCGCGATATCCAAGGTTAGTCCAATGATCGACTTCGTCAACGAAACATCAGGCCTGTCGTAGCCGAAATGCACGAACGTCCGTGCCATCACCTCATGGATCAGCGCGGCGCTGTCGACCAGCGTCCCATCGCAATCGAAAAGTGCGAGCCTCATTCTTCGTCATCCCTCTCCTGGGATGCGAGATCGAGGCCAAGCAGGTTCCACGTCTGCACCATATGAGGTGGCAACGGCGCGCTTATGCGAAGTCGACCGCCATTGGGATGGGGGATGTCGATCTTGTGCGCATGCAGGTGCAACCGCTTTTGGATGCCGCCCGGAAAATCCCAGTTCGGATCCTCGATGAAATATTTGGGGTCGCCAATAATCGGGTGGCCGATGTGAAGCGCATGGACGCGCAGTTGGTGCGTTCGTCCGGTGTAGGGCTCCATTTCAAGCCACGCGAGGTTCTGCGCCGCCGTTTCCAAGACGCGATAGTAGGATACCGCGTGATCGGCACCATCTTCGCCATGTTTGGCGACACGCATCCGGTCACCATCGGGGGTGGCTTCCTTGACCAACCAGGTCGAGATCTTGTCCTCATGCTTGCGCGGAACGCCTTTCACCAGCGACCAATAGGTCTTCTTGGTATCGCGCTCGCGAAACGCTGCCGTCAGCTTTTGTGCAGCGCCGCGGGTACGGGCGATGACCAGAACGCCTGAAGTGTCGCGGTCAAGGCGATGCACGAGCCGCGGCTTTTCGCCTTTCGGATTGGTCCACGCTTCGAGCATCTTGTCGATGTTCCGTGTCACACCGGACCCACCCTGCACAGCAAGACCGGCTGGCTTGTTCAAGACGATCACCTTGTCGTCTTCATGCAGGACCATGCGCTGCAGAAGCTCGTAGTCGCCCCCGTGTTTCAGATCGTGGGCAGCGATTGGCGTGTTTTTTGACTTGGCATCGACATCGAGCGGCGGCACGCGTACCACCTGCCCCGGCTGTACCCGCGCATCCGTTTTCACGCGCCCGCCGTCGACACGGACTTGCCCGGAGCGCATGAGCTTCTGAAGCGGGCCAAAACCGAGTCCGGGGTAGTGGATCTTGAACCAGCGATCCAGCCGCATGCCGGCCTCATCGGGTCCCACCGTTATATGTTCAATCCCAGCCATACGTGCTCTTTCGGAAAATGGTCTTCCGCGCCCTGCGCGGCCTTTGCGGCTGGCTTTAGAGCATTTTTGCCGAAAACGGAAACCGTAATCTCACAAGATTGCGCGCATAAGAGCCAGGCCGGCGGTGACCGCGGCCATCGACAGGCCGACGCTGGCGAGAATGTAGACGGCGCCGGAAACGGCAGCGCCGCGCTCGAAGAGCGAAATGGCATCGAGCGAGAATGCCGAGAAAGTGGTAAAGCCGCCAAGGAAGCCGGTGATCAACAGCAGGCGCAATTCCGGCGATGCATCGAAGCGCCGAATGATCAGTTCCGCGAACACCCCAATGACAAAGCAGCCAACGACGTTGACGGTTAGCGTTCCCCACGGAAAAGCCGGTCCGGCGAGCCTGAGAGCCCACTGGCCGACGTAGTATCTGAGAAGGGAACCGATTGCGCCGCCGCCGGCGACAAGGAGGGCTTGAACCATGAGTCGTCTCTTTCTATCGCGCCGAACATTCCAACCATCTCTGTCGAAGATCAAGATGCATAAAATGCCGGCGATTAATTTAGCCAGTTAAGAACGTCGGGCACGTTATTCTGGCACTATGACAGTCTTGGTAGGCACGATATCCGCGAGCACGGCCGCCGCAGCGTTTGAAACGCTCCGGATTCCGCAGCGCGTGTCCGCGAGTACGGCTGCCAAGGAAGCGCGCCGCGCAGCAGACCGCCAGACCCGGGCTGCCAGCGGCCAGGACGTCGAAGAACCAGCGAATATCATTCAGTCGACGGAAGTCGCGTTGGATCTGATGACGATGGGACAACGGCAGCCACAGGCCGGATTGAAGCAGGCGCTCGAGCTGTACAGCGATAGTTGAGCATCGCCGCATCCTCTCCCCGCAGCACCGTATTCAAATCCACGCGACAAAAATTTGTTCGGAGGCGACATTCCCACTTGCCAAGTACAGCCTTGGCCAGATAATTGCCCTCGACCTTGTTGGGAGAAGCTGGTCGTCCGCGACCAGTGCCGAAGGAGCAACCGCCCCGGAAACTCTCAGGCCAAAGGACCAGCAAGGGGCAGACGGAACTCTGGAGAGAAGCGTTCTCGAAACGCTCGCCGAAGGGATAACAATCTCAGGCACAGGGACAGAGGGGGCTCTAAATGCAAGGCGCAACTGCGTCTGAAGATTTGAGCCCGCGCATGGAATTCCAGGCGCAAACCCCGGAGGCGTCGTTGGACGATACTGCTGCCCTCAAGAAAACTCCGCTTCACGCGCTGCATCTGTCGCTTGGCGCCCGCATGGTTCCGTTCGCAGGCTACGACATGCCGGTGCAATATCCGGCCGGCGTCATGAAGGAGCACATCCAGACCCGTACATCCGCCGGCGTCTTCGACGTCTCGCATATGGGCCAGGTCATCATCAAGGCAAAGTCCGGTAAATATGAAGACGCAGCACTTGCGCTCGAAAGTCTGGTTCCGGTTGATATTCTCGGTCTCGCGGAAGGTCGCCAGCGCTACGGTTTCTTCACCGACGAGAACGGCGGCATCCTTGACGACCTGATGATTACCCACCTCGACGATCACCTGTTCGTCGTCGTCAACGCTGCCTGCAAGGATGCCGACCTTGCTCACCTGCAGAAGCATCTGGGCGACACCTGCGATATCACCCTTCTCGATCGCGCGTTGATCGCACTGCAGGGGCCGCGCGCAGTAGAAGTGCTGGCCGAACTCTGGGCCGACGTTGCCGCGATGAAGTTCATGGACGTGCGCCACTGCCGTCTGCACGACGTTTCCTGTCTTGTCTCGCGCTCCGGCTACAGCGGCGAAGACGGCTTCGAAATCTCGATCCCGGCGGACAAGGCGGAGGATGTCACCAAGCGGTTGCTTGAGCATCCGGACGTTGAGCCGATCGGGCTCGGCGCTCGCGACAGCCTGCGCCTGGAAGCCGGTCTCTGCCTTTACGGCAATGACATCGACACGACCACGACGCCGGTCGAAGCTGCGCTCGAGTGGGGCATGCAGAAGGCCCGCAAGACAGGTGGTGCCCGCGCCGGTGGGTTCCCTGGTGCCGACCGCATCCTGGCAGAACTTGAAAAGGGTGCAGTCCGCCGTCGCGTCGGCCTTAAGCCCGAGGGCAAGGCACCGGTTCGCGGTCATTCCAAGCTTTTTGCGGATTCCGAGGGCAAGACCGAGATCGGTGAAGTGACATCGGGTGGCTTTGGCCCCTCCGTCGAGCATCCGGTCGCAATGGGCTACGTCACGGTTGCAGAGGCGGCCGTCGGTACGCAGGTCTACGCCGAAGTGCGCGGCAAGTTCCTGCCCGTCACCGTCAGCGCCCTCCCCTTTATTACACCGACCTACAAACGCTGAACCATTTTCCGGAGAGAACAATCATGTTGAAGTTTACTGAAGAACACGAGTGGCTGAAGATCGAAGGCGGCGTTGCCACGGTCGGTATTACCACCTACGCCGTTGAACAGCTCGGCGACCTCGTCTTCGTCGAATTGCCCGAAGTTGGCGCCACTTTCTCCAAGAACGACAACGCCGCGACAGTTGAATCCGTGAAGGCTGCTTCCGACGTCTATTGTCCACTGGATGGCGAGATCACAGAAGTGAACCCGGCCATCGTCGCCGACCCCTCGCTCGTCAATTCCGATCCTCAGGGCGCCGGCTGGTTCTTCAAGCTGAAGCTCGCCAATGCCGCAGATGCAGACGGTCTGCTCGACGAGGCGGCCTACAAGGAGCTCACCGCGTAATGACGACGCCGACAGAATTCCAGTTTACCGACTACCAGCCCTACGACTTCGCCAACCGTCGCCATATCGGCCCCTCACCGGCCGAAATGGCGGATATGTTGAAGGTCATCGGCTACAAGAGCCTTGACGCTCTGATCGACGCCACTGTGCCGCCCGCCATCCGCCAGAAGGCGCCGCTCGCCTGGGGCGCGCCGATGACGGAGCGCGAAGCGCTCGACAAGCTGCGCGAGACCGCCAACAAGAACAAGCTCATGACCTCGCTGATCGGCCAGGGCTATTACGGCACCATCACGCCGCCGGTCATCCAGCGCACGATCCTGGAAAACCCTGCCTGGTACACGGCCTACACGCCCTACCAGCCGGAAATCTCCCAGGGTCGTCTGGAAGCCCTCCTCAACTACCAGACGATGATCTGCGACCTGACGGGCCTCGACGTCGCCAACGCCTCGCTGCTCGACGAAGCCACCGCCGCCGCCGAAGGCATGGCGATGGCCGAGCGCGTCTCCAAGTCGAAGGCCAAGGCATTCTTCGTCGACGCCGCCTGCCATCCGCAGACCATCGAGCTGATCAAGACCCGCGCCGAGCCGCTCGGCTGGAGTGTCATCATCGGCAACCCCTTCACCGATCTGGATCCGGTCGACGTCTTCGGCGCCATCTTCCAGTATCCGGGCACGCATGGCCACGTGCATGATTTCACTGGCCTGATCTCGCGCCTCCACCAGACAGGCGCCGTCGCCATCGTCGCAGCCGACATCCTGGCGCTGACGCTGCTGAAGTCGCCTGGAGAAATGGGCGCCGACATCGCCATCGGCTCGTCGCAGCGCTTCGGCGTTCCTGTTGGTTACGGCGGCCCGCACGCGGCCTACATGTCGGTCAAGGACGCCCACAAGCGCTCCATGCCTGGCCGCCTCGTCGGCGTCTCGGTCGATGCCCGCGGCAACCGCGCCTACCGCCTGTCGCTGCAGACCCGAGAACAGCACATCCGCCGCGAGAAGGCGACGTCGAACATCTGCACCGCGCAGGTGCTGCTCGCCGTCATGGCCTCGATGTACGCCGTCTTCCATGGTCCGAAGGGCATCAAGGCGATCGCCCAGCAGGTTCATCAGAAGGCCGTGCTGATGGCCAAGGGGCTGGAAAAGCTCGGCTACACCATCGAGCCCGAGACCTTCTTCGACACCATCACCGTCGACGTCGGCCACATGCAGGGCGTCATCCTGCGCGCCGCTGTCGCCGAGGGCGTCAACCTGCGCAAGGTCGGCGCTACGAAGATCGGCATGTCGCTCGACGAGCGCACCCGCCCGGCGACGCTGGAAGCCGTCTGGCGCGCCTTCGGCGGCAATTTCGAGGTCGGTGACTTCGAGCCCGGCTACCGCCTGCCGAAGGGCCTCGCGCGCACGAGCGAGTATCTGACGCATCCGATCTTCCACATGAACCGCGCCGAGAGCGAGATGACCCGCTACATCCGCCGTCTTTCGGACCGCGATCTGGCGCTCGACCGCTCCATGATCCCGCTCGGCTCCTGCACCATGAAGCTGAACGCCACAGCCGAAATGCTGCCGATCACCTGGCCGGAATTCTCGGACATCCATCCGTATGTCCCGGCAGACCAGGCACTCGGCTATCGCGAGATGATCGACGATCTCACCGAAAAACTCTGCGCCGTGACCGGCTACGACGCCTTCTCCATGCAGCCGAACTCCGGTGCGCAGGGCGAATATGCGGGCCTACTGACGATCCGCAACTACCATATCGCCAACGGCAATGGTCACCGCGACGTCTGCCTGATCCCGACATCAGCGCACGGTACCAACCCGGCCTCGGCACAGATGGTCGGCATGAAGGTCGTGGTCGTGAAGGTTCGCGAGAACGGCGACATCGACCTCGACGATTTCCGCGCCAAGGCCGAGCAGTATTCGGACAACCTCTCCTGCTGCATGATCACCTACCCGTCGACGCATGGCGTGTTCGAGGAAACGGTCAAGGAAATCTGCGATCTCGTGCACGCGCATGGCGGTCAGGTCTATCTCGACGGCGCCAACATGAACGCCATGGTCGGCCTGTCCCGCCCCGGTGACATCGGCTCCGACGTCTCCCACCTCAACCTGCACAAGACCTTCTGCATCCCGCATGGCGGCGGCGGTCCCGGCATGGGTCCGATCGGCGTCAAGGCGCACCTCGCCCCCTTCCTCCCCGGCCATCCTGAGAGCGACGGACGCTCGGGCGCGGTATCGGCGGCAGCCTTCGGCTCGGCCTCGATCCTGCCGATCTCCTGGAGCTACTGCCTGATGATGGGCGGCGAAGGCCTGACGCAGGCGACCAAGGTGGCGATCCTCAACGCCAACTACATCGCCGCCCGCCTGAAGGGCGCCTATGACGTGCTCTACAAGTCCGAAGCCGGCCGCGTCGCGCACGAGTGCATCATCGACACCCGCCCGCTGGTCGACAGTTCAGGCGTGACCGTCGATGACGTCGCCAAGCGCCTGATCGACTGCGGCTTCCACGCCCCGACCATGAGCTGGCCGGTTGCCGGCACGCTGATGATCGAGCCGACGGAATCGGAAACCAAAGCCGAGCTCGACCGCTTCTGCGAAGCCATGCTGGCGATCCGCCAGGAAGCCCGCGACATCGAGGAAGGCCGTTCGGACAAGGCCAACAACCCGCTGAAGAATGCCCCGCACACGGTCGAAGACCTCGTCGGCGAATGGGACCGCCCCTACAGCAGAGAACAGGCCTGCTTCCCGCCCGGCGCCTTCCGCGTCGACAAGTACTGGTCGCCGGTCAACCGCGTTGACAACGTCTTCGGCGACCGCAACCTGATCTGCACCTGCCCGCCGCTCGAAGCCTACGCCGAGGCTGCGGAGTAAGTATCAAGTAATGAAACGCCCGGCCGCGTCCGGGCGTTTTTCTTCCTGCGGTCAAGCTCGGGCTCTTCCCCCAGCTCTGACACCGCAGGCGCGATCCGGGTGGTGTCGCAGTCCGAGAGCGCCAGCGTCGTCAGCCACATCTCGCTCCACGAGCGAGAGCACGTTCTTTCTGCTTGTCGCAGACGGGTACCGTCGCTAAGGAACGCAAAACCTTTCAAGAGAACAGGCGACCACTCCATGGCAAAATCCGACGGCGATCTCACTCAGATACCATGGCCGGAGCCGGTGCTCTTGGCACTGGAGGAACCCGGCCAATACGTGACGATAGCAACCACGCAGGCTGCGTCCTGGGCCATGATTGAGGATTGGCCGACGGAAGATGGTCCCGCACTCGACCGTGCGCTGCTGATTTGCGCAGATGTCGTCAAGGGCAAGCGCACGAATGAAGAGGCGCGCCGCGCCTTCATCGATGCCGCAGTTGAAGCTGGTATCGACATTCAGCGCTGATTGAGCGCACCTGATACCAAATCCAGCTTTCGCCGGCGCCGCTATGCCCCGTGCTGACCAGCAGCATCGAGGATCAACCCGGCAATCTCGTCCGGGTGGGAAATCAGCGACAGATGGCTGGATTTCAGCTCGATCGTCTTGGCGCCCATGCGCTTGGCCATGAAACGCTCGAGGTCGGGATTTATCGTCCGGTCTTCCGTCGAAACGGCATACCAGCTCGGCTTCGAACGCCACGCGGCAACTGTGGTCCTGCCGGCGAGCAAGGCCTTCTGGAACGGCTCCTGCACTGCATAGAGCACCTTCGCCTTCGCCTCGGGCAAGTCTCCAGCGAAATCCCGCAGGAATGCATCCTCCGTCAGCCTTCCTTCGTCCCCATCGAAGACGATCCCTGCGGAAGCCGGCGGCGTCGGAAATGTCTTGGCAAGCGCGGTGTAGTCCTCGCCAGCGTCGGGCGCACGTGCGGCAACATAGACAAGCGCCGATACGCTGGGGTGCAAGCCAGCCTCCGTGACGAGCATGCCGGAGAACGAGTGTCC
Source organism: Rhizobium cauense (assembly GCF_019511525.1). Classification (GTDB taxonomy): domain Bacteria; phylum Pseudomonadota; class Alphaproteobacteria; order Rhizobiales; family Rhizobiaceae; genus Rhizobium; species Rhizobium cauense. The sequence continues at coordinate 127,811 of NZ_JAEUAT010000007.1, forward strand.
AACGAGAACCGTTGCACCATCCTGCCGGTCCAGGACGCGTTTTACCGAGGCAACGGCATCCGGCAGTGTCGTCAGAGGGTTCTGCACCGCCGTGGCATTAAGGCCAGCCGCCTGAAGGCGGGCGATGACCTCGGTCCAGCATGAGCCGTCGGCAAATAAGCCATGTGCGAGGACGACGTTGCGCGCCTTCACTGGCGCAGCCGGCGCGGCCATGCCACGGGTCGTAATGAGGGAAGCAGCAGCGCCCGCAACAAGCGCTGCTGAAAAGGTGCGTCGGGTCATCATCATGAATCGATACTCCCTGAAGGTTGGACAATCTTTGGATCGCGCGCGTCAACTGTGGCTGCGCATGCATCCATGCGGCCTGCGAAACTCAATTCAGGTGGCTGTAGTTGTTGCTCCGGCTTCGCCGCCGAGAGCCTTACAAACGGCTGGTTGCCATCAGGCGTGCAGTGTCTTTTTGCAAGACCGACCGTTGCAGAGGAATCTATCATGATGCGCTTGCCGGTCAATCGGCCACGCCCTAGACATACGTATAGGGCGCGCTAGGCAATGGATCGCCGCCCATCTGCAAGGCCTGCGGCTGCCAGCGTAGGCTTCAATAACGGAATCGAAAACGAGCGAACATCTCGTTTCTGCAAGCTTCGCGCGATCTCGCTTTTGGCTTCAAGCCGCCATATTGATTGGCGCGTGTTCGTGTCAGCGATGCCCATGAGTGCCATCCCCCAAGCCTGGAAATATGATGACGTACTCTTACACTCTCAATCCATTTCGCCTCTACAGTACGCGTCGGGTTGGCCCCTATTTCAGCCGAGAGTTCAAACGGGTCGGCGCCAGACCGCTGCGAGTACGCATCGGCTACACGGATGCCGGCAATCCTCCTCGAGATGTCCTGATCGAGCGGCGTGGACAACAGTTGACACTCGTTCTGGAGAGCGCTGCGACGCGGTGGTTTTCCGGCTACATGCGATACAAGGTCTGCGCCTTTGCCTACTGGCTCAGCCTGAGTTCGCCGGAGGTCAGGCAGATCACCGTCAATGCCTCAGATGGCGAGACGGTTTCCAACGCGCGATTCGCAGCCTCCGTACGGCTTCGTCATCATGTCGGGTTGCCCGATCCTCATTTCTTCCAGAACAACGGATTCGCAGCAGAGGTGGAGCGTGGCAGGATGGCGCCGCCTTGGGACGATCGCTCAAGCGAAATAGTTTGGCGTGGCGGCATGAATGGCTGCGGTTGGGCAAGCTTCGCGCCTGAAGACATCGACAATCCCGCCGTCATGCAAAGAATACGGATGGTCCAGCGGCTCAGGGGCGTTGCGCAGACCGACGCCCGCTTCGTCGATCTTCACCCCACTGCCGACGACTACGGCACGTTTGCACATAATGAAGGGTTCCTGGGGCAGCCGGTTGCTGCAGAGACCTGGCTCGGGAGGAAGTTCGCCGTCGACATCGACGGCTATACGAACACCTGGTCGAACCTACTCGTTCGCATGCTCTATGGATGCTGCGTACTCAAGGTTTCATCGCAGTTTGGCTTCCGCCAGTGGTACTACGACGAACTCAGGCCCTTCGAACACTATGTACCGGTGGCTTCCGACATGTCGGACCTGCACGAGAAGATCGAATGGGTGCGCAGCCACGACACGGAAGCAAGAGCCATCGCCGAGCGCGGCCAGGCGCTATCGCGCACACTCACTTTCGAGAGCCAGGCTCGGCGTGCCGCTCGCCTTATCGAGGAACACTGGGATCGCTGACGTATGCCGTCACGAGCGACTGCTTCGCAACCACCGTTTCAAAATAGGCAATCGTGCGAACCAACCCCTCGCGAAGCCGTATCGTCGGCGCCCAGCCCAACAGCCTTCTTGCTTTGGCTATATCCGGCAACCGCTGGCGCGGATCGTCCGTAGGCAATGGCTGATGGACGATGCGTGAACTCGAATTTGTCAGTTCGAGAACAATGTCCGCCAGCTCGCGAATCGTAAATTCTTCGGGATTGCCGAGATTGAGGGGGCCGGTGACCTCGGGCCCGCTGTTCATCATGGCGATGAGGCCTGCTACGAGATCATCCACATAGCAGAACGACCGGGTCTGCGTGCCGTCGCCATAGATTGTCAGATCGCGGCCAGATAGCGCCTGAACCACGAAATTCGCGACCACGCGGCCATCGCTCGGATGCATGCGAGGACCATACGTATTGAATATGCGTGCCACCTTCACCGGCAGCCCGAACTGGCGTCGATAGTCGAAAAACAAGGTCTCGGCACTACGCTTGCCTTCGTCGTAGCAGGCGCGTGGACCAATCGGGTTAACGTTGCCCCAGTAGCTCTCAGACTGCGGATGGACATGCGGATCGCCGTAGACCTCCGATGTGGAAGCCTGCAGGACCGGGATATTTCTCTGGCGGGATAGTTCGAGGATGTTCAGCGCTCCGACGACGTTGGTCTTGAGGGTCCCGATCGGGTCGGCCTGATAGTGGATGGGCGAAGCTGGACAGGCCAGATTGTAAATTTGGTCGACATCAACAGCGATCGCTTGGGTAATGTCCTGCCTCAGCAGGCTGAAACGCGCGTTGTCGAGCAAGGCCGCAACATTCTGCTCGGCCCCTGTCGAAAAATTGTCCATGCAGACAACGTGATGCCCTTGTTCGAGCAAGCGCGCGCAGATGTTCGAGCCGACGAATCCCGCCCCGCCGGTAACAAGAATACGTTTATTCATAGTGGCTTGCACCAGTCCCTCTGTAGCCTGCGCGCTTATCGCGTGACGCCCCGTTCTTCAACCGGCGGCATGGTCACTTACGCCGCAATTTCGGCGTTGTCGTTCGCCCGCAACAGGGCTTGCGCCCTTGTGCAAGAGCCGCGTCCGACTTTTTGCGTAGTTGAAATTCGTGGAGCATTTCCGGTAAGTTTGCCCGGATTGTATCTAGTCGGAGATCGCTGCTATGGAACAGAAGATTCGTAAGGCTCTCGCCACCCATGCGAAGCTTGACGTGGACGCCGGAGCGGTTTCGGTCACTCAGAACTTGTTCGATGTCGGCATGACCTCATTCGCGTGCGTCCAGCTCATGATGCGCCTCGAAGAGGTCTTTGATATCGAATTCCCTGACGAGCTTATGAAAAAGGGCACGTTCGAAACCATCGATTCGATACGGCATAACCTGAAGGATCTCGGGGTTCGCCCTCCAGCAACCGGTCCCAGCGGCGTGCTGAGCATTTTCGGCCTGGGAGTGGTCATTGCCGCCGGCGCCTGGCGGGAGCCTCTGCAGGCGGTCGCAAGCATCGCTGTCGGTTAAGGAGCGCACGCGCTCAGGCAAGCAATGGCGCAGACGCGCCACCTGTGCCCAATGCCTGCCAGTCACGACCATAGGGCATTGCCTGGGTTTCAGCGAGTTCACGCAGGATAGCCGAGCAGCTGTATCGAAATGAAGCAAGCAAACGACCAGTGTCAATCTGTGGCAACCTCTCGCTAATCACGGCCTTTCACCACTCTCTAAGTCCTTGGCGATAAAAGGGCACTGTTCTAGCGCGAGGGACAGTTGAATGAACATCTCAGGGATCACTCATACCGCCCTGTCGGGAATGTCGAAACAAACGAATCGACTATCCGAAATCGCCGGAAACATTGCGAACGGCAATGCATCCATCGTGGCAACCGCTTCGACCGATGTCGACCTGGGTACGCAACTGACGGACCTCGTCGAGGTCGCGCAGATCTACAAGGCCAACGCCACCGTCTTCGAGACCGGCGCCGACCTCTGGGAAATTCTGGGAAGCATCAAGCGCGACTAGCTCGCGGAAACGATGCTACAGGAGCGAATAGACAGCGGAAGCGAGCGCGACAAGGCCGAAGAGGATCAGCAGATAGCTCGTTCCTCGCATGACCTTGGTTGTGAAATCCCTGGGCAGCTTTTCCCTGGCAAGGTTTACCGCGCCGCTGAGAAAAAACCACCATGCGAGCGATCCGCAGAACACTCCTCCGACGATCGCCGCCGAACTGAAGCGCCGTGTCTCCTCGGTTAGCCCAAAGCCGGCAAACAAGGCACCGAAGGAGAGAATGGTCGCAGGGTTGGAGATCGTCAGCAAGAAGGTCGCCAGCGTCGTACCGATCAGCCCGCCTGCCCTCACATCGGCCGCCTGAACTGGATCGTGGGCCAATCCGCGATAACCGAGACCGAGCAGTAGCAGTCCTCCACCAAATGCCAATGGCAGGGTAGCGGCCGACATCAACTCCTCGAAAACAGCAATGCCGGTCACCGCGACAAGCGCATAGCTGGCGTCGCCGACGGCCGTCCCCAGCCCGCAAGAGAAACCGGCCAGGAAGCCGCGCTCGAGTGTACGGTTGATGCACAGCATCCCGATTGGTCCGAGTGGCGCGGTGATGATGACCCCCAGCAGAGCGCCTTTCAGGAACAGCAGTAGCATCTCTTCGTCGTTTCCCTTCCGCAGGCACGGTTTCCAGTCTCTCGATACCGGGCCTTAAAGTGCAGCGGCCAGCACGTAAAATGAAAAAAGCCGCCAAAACCGGCGGCTCCATCAAGAATTCGAGGGATTGCGACAATCAGTGCGCCGGCACGACGGCATTGCCCTGCGCGGCAAGCGCTGCCAGATCCGCCGGCTTCAGCTCGACGGATTCGCCGCAGCCGCAGGCCGAGGTCTGGTTCGGGTTGGTGAAGATGAAGCCCGAACGCAGCGTCGTGCTTTCAAATCCCATTTCAGTCCCGAGAAGGTAGAGCACGGCCGACGGCTCGACCCAGACCCTCGCGCCATCGCGTTCGATCAAGTCATCTTTCGCATTCGGTGCGGTGACGAGGTCGATGGTGTATTCCATCCCTGCGCAGCCGCCCTTCTTGATCCCGACCCGGATGCCCTTGGCCTCTGGTCCGGAGTTCTCCACGATCGCCTTCACGCGGTTCGCGGCGGCCTCCGTCATGCTCATTATTGCAAAGCCCATCGGCCTCTTCTCCTTCCGCGCACGGATTAAAGGTCCGGCGTTTCATGATTCCAATGTAGTGCCAGCAGCTTAACCGATCAATACCAGCCGCGCGACATGATCGGATCAGTACCAGCCGACGGCGACCTGCGCCTCTTCGGACATCCGGTCAGGCGTCCACGGCGGATCGAAGGTCATTTCGACCTCGACGCCAGAAACACCCTCGACTGCGCCGACGGCATTTTCGACCCAGCCCGGCATCTCGCCGGCAACCGGGCAGCCCGGCGCCGTCAGTGTCATCATGATCTTCACCATGCGATCGTCTTCGATATCGATCTTGTAGACCAGCCCGAGTTCGAAGATGTCAGCCGGAATTTCAGGGTCATAGACCGTCTTCAGCGCCGAAATCACGTCGTCACTGAGGCGCGCCAGTTCATCGGCCGGAATGCTGGAATGCACGATGCCTTCGCGCACGTCGATCTTCTGTTCGCTTTCGTCCAGGCTCATATTGAGCACTCCTTAAAGCAATTCCAGGAAAAGTGCGAAGCGGTTTTCCGTCCGGAATTGCGTAAAAACAATGACCTAGAGCGTATCGCTCTAGGCAAAGAACTTGCGCGCATAATCAAGCGCATCAGCCAAGGCGTCGACCTCGGCCCGTGTATTATACATCCCGAAGGACGCGCGGCATGTGGAGGTGACGCCGAAGCGTTTCAAGAGCGGCATGGCGCAATGTGTGCCGGCGCGAACAGCAACACCCTGGCGGTCGATCACCATCGAGACGTCATGAGCATGCAGACCGGCAAGCTCGAACGAGAAGATGCCGCCCTTGCCCGGCGCCGTGCCGAACACTTTTAACGAGTTCACCGCCTGCAGCCGCTCCGCCGCGTAGGCAGCGAGATCAGCTTCATGGCGTGCAATCGCCTCGCGGCCGACCTTCTCCATGTAGTCAAGCGCATAGCCGAGCCCGATCGCCTGTACGATCGGCGGCGTTCCGGCTTCGAAGCGATGCGGAGGATCATTGTAGGTCACCGCATCCTCCGTCACCTCGAAGATCATCTCACCGCCGCCCTGGAAGGGCCGCATCTCGCGAAGCCGATCCTTCTTACCGTAGAGCACGCCGATGCCCGACGGCCCGTAGAGCTTGTGGCCGGTCATCACGTACCAGTCGCAATCGATATCCTGCACGTCGACAGGCATGTGGACGGCGCCCTGCGAACCATCGACCAGTACCGGGATGCCGCGCTCATGGGCGATACGGCAGATTTCCTTGACCGGGACCACGGTGCCAAGCGCATTCGACATATGCGTGATGGCGACGAGCTTCGTCCGCTCCGTCAGGCTCTTTTCGAAATCCTCGATGTGGAACGCACCCTCGTCGTCAACAGGTACCCAGACCAGCTTGGCGCCCTGCCGCTCGCGGATGAAATGCCACGGCACGATGTTGGAGTGATGCTCCATGATCGAGATGACGATCTCGTCGCCGTCGCCGATCTTGGGCATGCCCCAGCCATAGGCGACGGTGTTGATCGCTTCCGTCGAAGACTTCGTGAAGATGATGTCGTTGACATCGGGCGCATTGAGGAAGCGCCCCACCTTCTCGCGTGCGCCCTCATAGGCGTCCGTTGCCGCATTCGAGAGAAAATGCAGGCCGCGATGAACGTTCGCATACTCGTTCGAATAGGCATGCGAGATTGCATCGATCACGACCTGCGGCTTCTGAGCGGAGGCGCCGTTGTCGAGATAGACCAGCGGCTTGCCATAGACTTCCTTCGCAAGGATCGGGAAATCCTTGCGAATGGCTTCGACGTCGTATGCTGTGGCCGGAACTATCTTGTCCATGACGCTATCCGATCAGGCGTGCTTTTCGAGCCAGGCCGAGATGACGCTTTCCAGCGACTCGACCAGGGCTTCGTCTTCCAGTTCTTCGACGATCTCGGCAACGAAGGCATTGACGAGCATGGCGCGCGCCTTGTTCTCAGGAATACCACGAGCCATCAGGTAGTAGAGATGGTTGTCGTCGATGTCGGCAACAGTCGCGCCGTGGCCGCACTGAACGTCGTCAGCGAAGATTTCGAGTTCCGGCTTCACCGAGAATTCGGCGTCGTCGGACATCAGCAGCGTGTTGCACGCCATCTTCGCGTCGGTCTTCTGCGCATCAGGCGCAACGCGGATCATCCCCTGGAAAACACCCTTGGCGCGGTCGAAGACCACGTTGCGGATCACTTCCGTGGAACCCGTATGCGGAACATTGTGGCCAAGGACCATGGTCACGTCGGTATGCGTTTCGGCGCCCAGCAGATTGATGCCGCGCAGCGTCAGATCGGCACCCTCGCCCGTCACCTTGACGTGCAGTTCCTGGCGAACCAGCTTGCCACCGGCGTTGATGACGAAGAGCTTCAGTTTGGCATCAGCGCCGAGGTCGACGCGGATCTGGCCGAGGTGCGTATCCTCGGCGCCCTGCTGCTGGACGATGATCCAGGTAAGCTCGGCGCCCTCTCCGACCGTGATGTCACTGACATGCGACACGAAGGCGGCATCCGACGTCACTGCCAGGTGACGCTCGATGACAACAGCCTTGACGTTGGCGCCGAAGCTGACCGGCAGGCGCGTATGCGCCTGGCCGCCAGCGTGAACGAACTGGATCTCGAGCGGTTCTTCAAGCGCCGTATCAGTGGCAACGTCGATGACGTATCCGTCGCGAACGAAGCTGCCGTTGATGCGGCCAATCGCGTCGTCGCTGCCGAGCGCACCGAGGCTCGTGGCAGCCGTGCCATTGGAGAGCTGAGCCGCATAGCCAGAAATATCAAGGCCATCGACCGAGCGCTTGAGATCGGGAACGCCCTGAATGACCGACAGAACCGAGCATTCCTCGACCAGCGGATCACGCGCTTCGGAGCCGGCGTCGCCAGCCTGTTCCGGAATGGCGCGCAACAGGGTCTTGAGGTCGGTGTAGTGCCAGGCCTCGACGCGACGCGTCGGCAAGCCGGCCTTCTTCAGGTCGTCAAGCAGGCGGTCACGGATGGCGATAACCGAGCCGTCGCCCGGCAGTTCGCCGATCTGATTGTTGAAAGCCTCGATGAGCGCCGCTTCCGCGGCGGTCCGGCGGCTCGTCGTCTGCATGTTCATGAGACTCGTCCTTTCCGCCGTAATCAGGCTGCCGCACCGATGATATCGGCGTAGCCATTGGCTTCCAGCTCATGCGCCAGCGTCTTGTCGCCCGACTTGATCACCTGCCCCTTGTAGAGAACGTGAACCGTATCCGGGACAATGTAGTCGAGCAGGCGCTGGTAGTGCGTGATGACGATGACGGCGCGATCCGGCGAACGCAGCGCGTTGACGCCATCGGCAACGATCTTCAGCGCGTCGATGTCGAGACCGGAGTCGGTTTCGTCGAGCACGCAAAGCTGCGGCTGCAGCAGTGCCATCTGCAGGATCTCGGCGCGCTTCTTCTCACCACCGGAGAAGCCGACGTTCAGCGGGCGCTTCAGCATTTCGGTGTTGATCTGCAGCTTGCCGGCAGCGTCCTTGACGAGGCGCATGAAGTCAGGGGTCTTCAGTTCTTCCTCGCCGCGCGCCTTGCGCTGCTCGTTCATCGCAACCTTGAGGAACTGCATGGTGGCAACGCCCGGAATTTCGACGGGGTACTGGAAGGCCAGGAAGATGCCCTTGGCGGCGCGCTCGGCAGCGTCGAGCTCCAGGATGCTCTCGCCGTTATAGAGGATGTCGCCTTCGGTGACTTCGTAGTCTTCGCGGCCCGACAGGATGTAGGAAAGCGTCGACTTGCCGGAGCCGTTCGGGCCCATGATGGCAGCAACTTCGCCGGCCTTCACGGTGAGGTTCAGGCCGCGGATGATTTCGGTGCCGTCTTCGGCGATGCGGGCGTGCAGGTTCTTAATCTCAAGCATGGTCTTGTCCCATAAAAAGCAATCGGAGAAAGGCGCGATCTACGCGCCCTCGCGCATTCATGTCGTGTTGCGTCAGCCGACGCTGCCTTCGAGCGAGATGCTGATGAGCTTCTGCGCCTCGACGGCAAATTCCATCGGCAGTTCCTGCAGGACTTCCTTGACGAAGCCGTTGACGATCAGGGCGATCGCCGCTTCGGTCGGGATGCCGCGCTGCAGGCAATAGAACAGCTGGTCCTCGGAAATTTTCGAGGTCGTGGCTTCGTGCTCGAACTGCGCCGTCGAATTCTTCGCCTCGATGTAAGGCACCGTATGCGCGCCGCACTTGTCGCCGATCAGCAGCGAGTCACACTGCGTGAAGTTGCGCGCGTTCGACGCCTTGCGGTGGGCCGAGACCTGGCCGCGATAGGTGTTCTGCGACACGCCGGCGGCAATGCCCTTGGAGACGATGCGGCTCGACGTGTTCTTGCCGAGATGGATCATCTTGGTGCCCGAGTCGATCTGCTGGTGACCGTTCGATACGGCGATCGAGTAGAACTCGCCTCTGGAGTCGTCGCCGCGCAGGATGCAGGACGGATACTTCCAGGTGATAGCCGAGCCGGTTTCGACCTGCGTCCAGGAGATCTTCGACCGGTCGCCACGGCAATCGCCGCGCTTGGTGACGAAGTTGTAGATGCCGCCCTTGCCCTGTGCATCGCCGGGATACCAGTTCTGGACAGTCGAATACTTGATCTCGGCATCGTCGAGCGCGACCAGTTCAACAACAGCCGCATGCAGCTGGTTTTCGTCGCGCTGCGGCGCGGTGCAGCCTTCGAGGTAGGAGACGTAGGCGCCTTCTTCCGCGATGATCAGCGTGCGCTCGAACTGGCCGGTGTTCTTCTCATTGATGCGGAAGTAGGTGGACAGCTCCATCGGGCAACGAACGCCCTTCGGAACGAACACGAACGACCCATCGGTGAAGACAGCCGAGTTCAGCGTCGCATAGTAGTTGTCGGACGTCGGAACCACGGAGCCGAGGTACTTCTGCACCAGTTCCGGATGCTCGCGGATTGCTTCCGAGATCGACATGAAGATCACGCCGGCCTTCTTCAGCTCTTCCTTGAAGGTCGTGACGACCGAGACGGAGTCGAAAACGGCATCAACGGCGATCTTCGGCTTCTCCACGCCAGCCAGGATTTCCTGCTCCTTGAGCGGAATACCGAGCTTCTCGTAGACCTTGAGGATTTCGGGATCGACTTCGTCAAGCGATTTCGGGCCGGGCGTGCTTTTCGGCGCGGCATAGTAGTAGATGTCGTTGAAATCGATCTTGGGATAGTCGACGCGCGCCCAGGTGGGCTCTTCCAGCGTCAGCCAGCGCTTGTAGGCTTCCAGACGCCATTCGAGCATCCATTCCGGCTCCTGCTTCTTGGCGGAGATGAAACGGATAATGTCTTCGGACAGGCCCTTGGGCGCCTTGTCCATTTCGATGATGGTCTCGAAACCGTATTTGTACTGATCGACGTCAATCTCGCGGACGCGATCAACCGTTTCCTGGACGGCGGGCATGTCAGTCTCCAATCTCGCCGGAGAAAAGGTCCGGCAGCTTGTCGTTCGGGCAGTTCTTTTGCCCCGTATGTAAGTGGCCAAAAGGGACTTTTCAGCCCGAATGGCAAGCGGAAATTTGCGTTTCCGCAAATTTATGAAGCAGTCACGCCGCTTCTCCGGCCGGCTTGCGCCGAGCGGCTATTTTCGCGAAGACGGAAATCGCCTTGTCGATCTCTTCTTCGGTCGTGGCAAAGCCCAACGAAATACGCAAAGCACCGAGCTTCGGGTCGCGCCCCATGGCGACTAGAACATGGCTTTCGCCGACCTTCCCCGATGAGCACGCCGACCCTGCGGAGAGCGCAACGCCTTCGAGATCGAAGGCGATCTGGCCCGTTTCGGCCTTCAGCCCCGGAAGGGTAAAGAAAGTCGTGTTCGAAACGCGCTGACCCTCGACCCCGTACACGACGACATCAGGTGCCGCGCCTCGCATTCCGATTTCCAACCGATCACGCAGCGCCGAAATCGCCGCGTTGCGTGGCTCGAGTTCCACGACAGCAGCTTCCGCGGCAGCGCCAAAGCCAATCACCGCGAGTGAGTTCTCTGTCCCCGAGCGGTGACCTTTTTCCTGGCCTCCGCCACGTATCAGTGGCCGCGGCATCAGCACTTCACCGCGCGTCACCAGCGCGCCGGCGCCTTTGGGGCCGCCGATCTTGTGCGACGATACGATCATGAAATCCGCGCCAAGCGCGTTGATATCGAGCTTCAGCCGGCCCGCAGCCTGCACGGCATCGACGACGAGCAGCCCGCCCTGCGCCTGCACGATCTTCGCAATATCGGCGATCGGCTGAACAATACCCGTCTCGTTGTTGACCAGCATGACTGCGACCATCGGCAACCCGGCCGACTTGTCATGATCCGCAAGCAAAGTACCAAGCGCATCGAGATCGATGACGCCCGCCGCGGTCACCGGAATTTCCGTCGTCTGCTCCTTCAGGAACCTGCCACCCTCGCGCACCGCCGGATGCTCGACGGCAGAATAGTAAAGTTGGCCGATTGCAAGTGGTGTCCGCCCCATCTTGAAATCAGGCGTCAGGACCATGTTGGCTGCTTCGGTTGCGCCGCTCGTGAAGATCACATGCGCAGGGTCAGCACCGACAAGCGTTGCGACCTGCCGGCGAGCCTGCTCGATCGCAGCTCGCACAGCCCGGCCTTCGCCATGCACCGAGTTCGGATTTCCGAAGAGATCCATAGCGCGCAGAACTGCGTCGCGTGCGTGCGGATGCAGCGGCGAAGTCGCGTTCCAGTCGAGATAAAGGCGTGGCGGCGCCATGATCTTTGTCCTGCGCTTTAACCTTGCATGACGCCTCGGCTCATTTTCCTTGAAATTTCGGCCGGGCTTGCCTTATGACACATCCCACAATGCGTGGATCGCCATGCAAGTTTCGAATTGTTCTAAACTGCGTTTTAGAAAAGCTGACAACGTCCGTCAAGTCTGCGCAGCGTGAACGCGAAGAAATAAACGCCGGAGTACCGATGCCCGAAGTCATTTTCAACGGCCCCGCAGGCCGCCTTGAAGGCCGCTACCAGCCCTCCAAGGAAAAAAGCGCGCCGATTGCCCTCATTTTGCACCCGCACCCCCAGTTCGGCGGCACGATGAACAACCAGATCGTCTACCAGCTCTTCTACATGTTCCAGAAGCGCGGGTTCACGACATTGCGCTTCAACTTCCGGGGAATCGGTCGTAGCCAGGGCGAATTCGACCACGGCGCCGGCGAGCTTTCCGATGCAGCCTCGGCCCTCGACTGGGTGCAGAGCCTGCATCCTGATTCGAAGACCTGCTGGGTTGCGGGATATTCCTTCGGCTCCTGGATCGGCATGCAGCTTCTGATGCGCCGCCCCGAGATCGAAGGCTTCATGTCGATTGCGCCGCAGCCGAACACCTACGACTTCTCGTTCCTTGCGCCATGCCCGTCTTCCGGCCTCATCATCAATGGCGAAGCCGACAAGGTCGCGCCCGAAAAGGACGTCAACGGTCTCGTCGAGAAGCTGAAGACGCAGAAGGGTATCCTGATCACGCACCGCACGGTGCCGGGCGCCAACCACTTCTTCAACGGCCAGGTCGAGACGCTGATGGGCGAATGCGAGGATTACCTCGATCGCCGCCTGAACGGCGAACTGGTGCCTGAGCCGGCCGCCAAGCGCATCCGCTAGGCGAACGTGACCAGTAACGCTACGGCCGCCTCTCGGGCGGCCGTTCGCATATCTGCCGTACTGTTTTCCAGGCTATCCGATAGCCCAATCGAAGATCACGCTACGCGGGCTTGATGGACGCAGTCCCGACCATGGCGCTTCGCATCGTACAGGGCCGCGTCGGCCTGACGCAGCGCCGATTCCAGGCCACCCCTCGGCTGTAGCGCCGCGACACCAAAGCTGGCCGTCACGACAAAGCCTCCAGGCAAACCGGGAACCATCATCTTGCGGGCACCGACCCTGAGCGTTTCGGCCACCGCAAGCGCGATAGCCGGCGACGTATCGGGCAGAAACACCGCGAACTCCTCGCCCCCGATCCGCCCGACGATGGTGCCTGCCCCCGCCTGAACCTCGATCATTGTTCCAAAAGCGCTGATCACCATATCGCCGGCATGATGGCCGTATGTATCGTTGATCGCTTTGAAATGGTCGAGATCACACAGGATGACCGCATGCTGACGCTCGCCAGACCTCGCGACCGCCTTCTTCACGGCTCTCTCGAAACCTCGTCGGTTGGCAAGGCCCGAAAGACTGTCACGCTCGGCCCGTCCTCTCTCCACGGCCATGATGTCGAGCGTCAGCACGGCCAGCAGCATCAGCCCGACGGCAACGATCAGCACAGCCGTAATGCTCTGGGACATAACGGCGTAACTGGTCGATATATAAGTGCTCGGTGTTGCTCCCGGCCCCATGGCGGCTGCGAGCGCAGCTTTGAGAAAGAAATGCAAACCGCTCAGCACCAATACAACGGCGAGCGACTTGTCCATCGGCGCCCGACGCTCGGACGCGAAAACACTGGCGGCGGCGGAAAGGGTCACTAACGCATAGGGGCCCTGGTAGAAGAAACCGTAGCCCCACCAGGAACGCGGAATATCGCGCACCATCATATAGACCACCATGCCAGCCAAAAACGTCGAAACAGCGAGCCAGATCGGAAACGGCTTGCCGTAGAGCGTTGAGATGCCCTTGTGCAAAAGAACCAATCCGGCGAGGACGGTACCATAGACCGCGATCGACCAGGGTCTTGGGTTGTTCGCGTAAGCAACAGCGAGTTCAAAAAGCATCGTCAGAGATGCGATGAACAGACCTGCAGAAAACAGCAGAGCCGCAGAGCGCCATCGGCTGTAAATCGATACGACAGCGAACACGGCGCTGAAGCATAAGCCGATAAAAAAATTCACCACCAGGAAGGAAACGGCAGCAGACATGAGGGATCAATAAAATGCGATGGATTACAAAAACAGCGAAAGTTGCGCCAGCAAACTCTATGTCGACTGTGAGAACAAAATATTAAGGCGCCTTACGAATTGGAGGACGCCAGAACTCCCCCGCTCACAGGCCCACGCACACCCGTAGTTCCCGGAAAGGTTAGCGGCAGGCCATCCAGCGATCGCACAGCAAGATAAGCCCAGGCCTCTGCCTCCATGGAGTCCCCGTTGAACCCCGCCTCCTCGGCCGAGATCACTCGGGCGCGATGATTGCCTGCCAAATCCGCCAGATCCTGCATCAATACGCGATTGAGCCGACCGCCGCCGCAAACAACATAAAGCGTCGGCGTCACTGGCAGGTGACTGGCGGATTTGATGATCGAGGCGGCTGCGACATAGGCGAGCGTCCTTGCACCGTCAGCAAGTTCTGCATCTGCGCCCGATGGCGGAGGAAAGTCGTTGCGGTCAAGCGAACGTCGTTTCTCAGCCGAAAAGAACGGGCTATTCAAATAGCGATCGGCGAGGTCTCCGATAACCCGCCCCTCCGAGGCGATCATGCCGCCTTGATCGAACGGAACACCCGCATGCGTCTCGACCCACTGGTCGATCAACGTATTGCCGGGTCCGCTATCGTAGCCGACGATGACACCATCCGCGCCGATATAGGTCAGGTTGGAAATCCCACCGATGTTCACGAAGCAGACCGGCAAGGTCGCATCAGTGACGTTGGCGGCAAGCGCGGCATGATAGACCGGAACCAAGGGGGCACCCTGGCCACCATGGACCATATCGTTGGCGCGAAGGTCGTAGGCAACAGGAATGCCTGTCTCGCGTGCCAGGAGAGCTCCATCGCCGATCTGGACGGTCAGTGCCGCGTCCGGTCGATGCAGCACTGTCTGCCCATGGAAGCCGATCACGTCGATCGAGGATATATCCAGCGCATTCGCAGCAAGAAATTCCCTAACGGCAATTGCATGACGTAACGTCAATTCCCGTTCGATCGAGGCCAAATCGCCGGGCCGCTGGTCACGTTGCGTGATGACTTTTGCCTGCTCCAGCGCCAGCTTCAACCGATCTCGAAAGGCTGGCTCATAGGGAACCCCGAGAAATGGTCCACGCTCGACAACGGCACGGCCATCCGTGCGCAGCAGCGCCACATCGATGCCATCCATCGATGTTCCGCTCATCAAGCCGATCGCGGTTCTGATCTTCTCCATCAAGCCTCGCTGGAAGATTCCTGCCAAATGGTGACTGTTCGGCAAAACAGTGCTAAACGCGCCGCGTCACTTCAACAATAGCCAATCCGAAAATCCGCACCCGAGAGCAAAAGGTCATGTCCGAGTTCAAATCCGATTTCCTCCGCACGCTGAAAGAGCGCGGCTTCATTCATCAGATTTCCGATGAATCGGGCCTCGACGAACTCTTCGCCAAGGAAACGGTAACGGCCTATATCGGCTTCGACCCGACCGCGCCCTCGCTGCATGCGGGCGGCCTGATCCAGATCATGATGCTCCACTGGATGCAAAAGACCGGCCACCGGCCGATCTCGCTGATGGGCGGTGGGACCGGCATGGTCGGCGACCCGTCCTTTAAGGATGATGCCCGCCAGCTGATGACCATCGAGACCATCGAAAGCAACATTGCCTCGATCAAGCGCGTGTTCGCCAACTACCTCTCCTACGGTGAGGGTCCGAAGGACGCGATGATGATCAACAATGGCGATTGGCTGCGGGAGATCAATTACCTCGAGTTCCTGCGCGACGTCGGCCGTCACTTCTCGGTCAACCGCATGCTTTCCTTTGACAGCGTCAAGACGCGCCTCGATCGCGAGCAGTCGCTGTCCTTCCTAGAATTCAACTACATGATCCTGCAGGCCTACGATTTCGTGGAACTGAACAAGCGCTACGGCTGCCGCCTGCAGATGGGTGGTTCAGACCAGTGGGGCAACATCGTCAACGGCATCGATCTCGGTCACCGCATGGGGACAGAGCAGCTCTACGCGCTGACCTCGCCGCTGTTAACGACCGCATCCGGCGCCAAGATGGGCAAGTCGCTGAACGGTGCCGTCTGGCTGAACCCGGACATGCTGTCGGCCTACGACTTCTGGCAGTACTGGCGCAACACGGAGGACGCCGATGTCTCGCGCTTCCTGAAGCTCTACACGACGCTGCCGATGGACGAGATCGCCCGCCTTTCGGCGCTCGGCGGCTCGGAGATCAACGAGGTCAAGAAGATCCTCGCGACTGAAGTCACCGCGATGCTGCACGGTCGGGAAAACGCCGAACAGGCAGCCGAAACCGCCCGCAAGACCTTCGAGGAAGGCGGCCTTGCCGAGAACCTTCCGTCGGTCGACGTCCCGGCTGCCGAACTCGACGACGGTATCGGCCTGCTATCGCTGATCGTCCGCGCCGGCCTCGCCGCCTCCAACGGCGAAGCACGCCGCCACGTTCAGGGCGGTGCGGTTCGCATCAACGACGAAGCCGTCAGCGACGAGCGCAAGGTCATCGGCAGTGGCGAGATCACCGCCGACGGCGTCATCAAGCTCTCGCTCGGCAAGAAGAAGCACATCCTGATCCGCCGCGCGGCATAAGCGCGGTCACGGCGTGAGATGAAAAGCCGGCCTTGCGCCGGCTTTTTTCATTGAAATTCGAAGATGTTCCGGAAGACGCCGGGAGCAATGATCGACAACGGATTGATGATCAGATCGGGCGCTTCCAACTTCCCCGTCAGCTTGAACGTGATGCCGATCAGGCCGCGATCCGTGCCGTTGCCGAGGATGATTCCGATCAGGGGCAATTCGGCAAACAGCCTGTTGAGGCCGTAGGCGGGCATGAAGGTGCCCGTCATGTCCATCCTGCCGCGCTGGTCGCGGACGATGCCCTGAAATACAGCGCCGACCTGATCCCCACGCACGACACCATTCTCAACGCCGATGACGCCGTTCTGAGAGACAATGCGTGCAAAGCCGCGCTGGAAGCGCTGTGCCGAGGTATCGATGTTCCGCTTGACTGCCGAGTTGAGGCTTCGCTGCTCACTTCCGACCGGCGTGGATACGATCGAGTGCAGTCGCTGTTCATTGACCAGCGAAAAGCGGCGGATGTCGATCGAGCCGTCCCAGCTATCGCCCGCGCCGAGGCGGATTTGCATATTGAGCAAGCCCCCCATCATATGCCGGTAGAGGTCGGCGAAACGAGATACAGAGCCCGCGTCTCCGCTCGTGACATTGATGACGTTATTGCCCTTGGTCTGAGCAACGAAGGCTTCACCACTGTCGGTCACGCCGCTGAAGTTCAAGGCCTGCAGCCTGCCATCTGCCGAAACGTAAAGCACCTCGGCGTTACGTATCTTCTCGTCATTGAAGCCGACAACGCTACCGAGCTTGGCGCGAAGTGAAACGCTGCCGTTCCGGTCGGAGTCGCTCGCGCTGCCGCCGTTGGCTTTCAACCGCGCTACGATCGGACGGGCATCGGCGCTGTCGCCGGATACGGTGACCTCGAGCCCGCCCTTGCTGCGTTTCACCGAAACCGCAAAATCATCCAGGGATGACAGCTTGACGCTGTCGAAATCCGCCTTCACGAGATTGCCCTTGCCGATGACGAGAGCACCGTTCACGCCAAAACCGTCACCCTTGAGGGCAAAGTTCTTCAATTGGGTGTTGTCAGCAGGGCCGGAGGCTTCGAATGTAGCGGTCGCAGCGATACCACTTCCCTTCGACCAGCCGATCCATGGGAAGGACAGGCGGGCCTTTCCAAGATCGATCGACACCGCCTGTCGATCCTGGTCGATGCGATTGAGCTCGATATCGATGCTGCCGTCGATAATGTCGTTGAGGCCGGGCAGCAGCTTTTCCCGCTGATCGCTATCAAGCGTCGCGGTAACGGTCTGCTGCGGCTGCACGTCGGAAGCTTTGTCGGTCGGTTCGACAAGCTTGATACCAGCGCGAATGCCGTCGATCTGGCCCTTTCCATCAAGGCGGATCTGCTTCGGGTCCGCATTGAGTACCCCATTGAGGGCCGTGATCTTCCGCCCCGAAAACGGCCTGGCAACATCAAGGTCCTGCAACTGAAGAACAGCCTTCCATTCAGCTGGCGGCGGTTTCTGCGACGCGATCAGACCAAATCGTGCCTGAACGTTCGCCGACACCTTGCCCTTGAGATCTTCCGGCACAAAGCCCGCCCTCTGCAGGACCTGGATGGGCTTGTAGGTGAGCAACTCGCCTACCGCATCGGCATTCCCCGAAATGGGAAGGTCAAGTTCCGCCATAAGCGGCTTGTCGTACGTGGACGGTAGCACGAAGGTCCCTGCTCCGACGTTGACCGAACGTCCCGAGGGAAAGAAAGACGTTGCGCTCTTGATCGAAATCGTCGCCCGAGGGCCACTCAGATCGAAATGCGCATTCGTATCTCTGATGGGCGGGATGTCGCCGGCGACGTTCATTCTGGTACCGGCAACGTCAAAGGCGATCTTGATCTGGTTCTCGTCGAGCCTCAAGCCCTTGCCGACGGCTTGGTCGAGGCGTCCCTGAGGAATGAAAACGGAGATCGAGGCGTTTGTAACCGTTCCACCGAAAAGGCTGCGCAGAACCCATTCGCGGGCCTTTGGCGCCATCCAGAATGGCCACAATTGCTTGACGGCCGTTGTCTGCAACTGCTCCGACTGACCGGCGAAGCTGATCTCCGGAGACATGTCCGCGAAACGCACGTGCAGGGAGCCAAATAGTCCTCCCGCCGGGCTGGAGACCTGCATGCTCGGGAATTGCAGCTCGCGCGCAGCGACAACATACCGACCCGTCGCCTTGATGTCGAAAGCGAGAGGTTGCTCGCCGGAGCCTCCCGGGGCCGCCGTACCACCACTGACGAGCAGATCGATCCCGAACCCTTTTCCCGCCGACGCATCGATCTTGTCCAGGTCGATGATAGCTCCGTTGAGCGGGATTGACGTTGCGCCGAATTGAATGCGTGACTTTGCGATCTCGAGCGTCTGCTTGGAGAAGTCATAAGCAAGGTTGAGGCGTCCTCCGCTCAACTCCTGCTGGTCACCATCCATATAAAGCTGCCCGGGCTTTAGTTCGATTGACGCGCCGAGTGCGGGTGTGGCCTGCTCGCCGGTGCGGACCGCAGAAATCGTCAGGTCGCCAAAGCCGTTGATGCCTTGCCGGATTTCACCTTCGGCGTTTCGCTTGAGCGTGAACGGTGCGAAATCGAACCCCGCCACTTGCCCCGTCAATTTCGACGTGCGTCCATTGGCTCTTTCTGTGACGACACTGAGCGTTGCCGGCTTGCCGTTGATGGCGACTTCGCCGTCCAGCGCCAGGGCGCCTTCTTGCGTCCTGGAGAACGCCAGGCTGTCAACGACAATCGAGAGTGGCCCATTTGCAGTGTCGGCCAACTTGATGTCGATGCCCGAAAGTTTGACCGACTGTGTGCCGCCACGCTCGACGAAACGATCAACAATGTCTAGCTGGTTGAATACAGCCTCCATCGAAGCCGGGATTTCGTCGACCCTGACATCATCGAGCTTGAGCGGTTTGCCGGATGGCAGCAGCGCGGTATCCAGCGCGATATCTTCAGCCTCGATCTGTGCGATCGCTATCCGTCCGCGAAAAAGCTGCAGCGGGTCGAGCGCCATTCGCATCTCATGCGTGGTCGACAGATGTTGGCCGCTCTCTTCGTCAATCATACTGACGTTGCGTGCCTCGAGCGCGAGGCGCATGTTCGATGTAAAGCGAATGACCGTGGAGCCGACCTCGGCGCGGTAGCGCGGTCCGATGGCAGAGTTGAGCGCCGCTTGCGCCCGCTGGGAAAGCGGCGCGTCGAACACGCCCCCTTCCACCGTCAAGACAATCGCCGCGAGCACAAACAGAATGATCGCGATACAGCCGCCGGTGACGCCGGCGGTTCTGCGCATGCGCGAACGCCCCGGCGGGCAATCGACGATGATGGGATCTTCGGCCTGCGCGGAGGGTAGCTCATGCAGTGCGACGATATCTCTCTTGCGAAATGTAACCTTATCGCCGCGGATCGCCGACATGCGCCTCGCCTAACTCCGTAACTTGTGCGTGGACCAGACTGGCTGGACGATTGTTCGTCCAATATATATCTGGCAAATCACCTGTTATCCATAAACCCGGCAAAAGAAAGGTCCCTCCATGGCGGATATCAGCATCGGAAACACGGCGCCGGACTTCGATCTTCCCCGCGATGGCGGCGGTCGCGTTTCGCTAGCCGATTTTCGCGGCAAGCCGTTGGTGCTCTTCTTTTACCCCAAGGACGACACGACAGGCTGCACCGCCGAATCGCTTGCGTTCACAGCCCTCGCGAGCGAGTTCGAGAAAGCGGGCACTGGCGTCGTTGGTATGTCGCCGGATTCCGTAACATGCCACGACAAGTTCATAAAAAAGCACAGTCTCTCCGTCGTCCTTGCTTCCGATGAGGAGAAGACGACGCTTCAGGCCTATGGCGTCTGGAAGCAGAAGACCATGTACGGCCGCAACTTCATGGGCGTCGAGCGTACGACCTTCCTCATTCGCGACGACGGGACGATCGGCACGATCTGGCACAAGGTGAAGGTGCCAGGCCACGCGGAAACGGTTCTGGCGGCAGTGCAGAACCTGGCGCGATGACCCCTGCCTCTACCATTACATCCCTGCGCGGCGGCGCGATCGACGCTATCCGCGCGACCGACTTAGATGCGAAGACCACGCTCGCGCAGGAAACGGCAACGCGATGGTTCGCTCGCAAGCTGTCGCTGCGTTCGCCGCTCGACGCGCATTTGCCGAGCAGGCCGGGTCGCCCTGACAAGCCGGAACTTATACCGCCGACTCAGGTCGAGAAACGCTCGCTGCATACAGTCAGGGGCCGTGTTGCGCTGCTACACGCCATCGCCCACATCGAACTCAACGCAGTCGACCTAGCTCTCGATATCGTGGCGCGATTCGCCACCGAACCCGTTCCGAACTCCTTCTTCGACGGCTGGATGCAGGTCGCTTTCGAGGAGGCGAAACATTTCCGCATGGTTCGCACCCGCCTCAGGGATCTCGGCGCTGACTATGGGGATTTGCCTGCCCACGATGGCCTGTGGCAGGCCGCTCATTCGACCAGAAACGACCTGACGGCGCGGCTCGCCGTTGTCCCGCTCATCCTTGAGGCACGCGGCCTGGACGTGACGCCTGCGTTGCAGGCCAAGATGCGCGAAACCGGCGATCTGGAAAGTGCAGCCGTTCTCGATGTTATCTACAATGACGAGAAAGGACATGTTGCGATTGGCGCCAAATGGTTCCGCTTTCTCTGCGCCAGGGAAAAGCGCGACCCCGCACGAACATTTCACGAACTGGTGCGCGCGAATTTCCGCGGCCCGCTAAAGCCTCCCTTCAACGACCTCGCGCGTGCGGAGGCAGGGCTCACGCCGTCCTTCTACAGGTCGCTGACGTCGACGAGCAATGCCTGATCCCATCGGGACAGCAACCCTGACCTAAGTAAATATTAACCATAATCATGCGTAATTGCGGCAATTGAGGCATTCGCCGTCAATTGGGAGATTCTCCGTGACGCATGCACAGCATAGCCGCGTATTCGGTCAGCGAAAACAAGAGCATATCCTGATCCTGGCGAGTGGAGACCGGGTTCGCCACATTACCGTCAGACCATGGATGGCGGCACTGGCGTTCTGTTTCGTCGGTGTCTTCGCGATCGGCTACCTGCTTGCCACCTCCTATCTCGTCCTGCGCGACGACCTGATCGGCGCGACGATGGCAAGGCAGGCGCGGATGCAACACGACTACGAAGATCGCATTGCGGCGCTGCGGGCCCAAGTCGACCGAGTCACCTCGCGTCAACTGCTCGATCAACAAGTGGTTGAAGACAAAGTCGATAAGCTGATGGAACAGCAACTGGCGCTTACCTCGCGCCACGGCAAGCTCGGATCGCTTCTCGACCGCGCCGAGAGTTCCGGGCTGGGAGGCAACGAAACGACACCAGCCCATTCCTATGCTCCCGAGGTGAAAGACAAGCGCGCCTCGCTTTCAGGTGCTGTCCAGGCAATAGAAAATCAGCTCGCCGGAACGGAAGAACCGGTCGACGCGACGTCTGATAACGCCACCCCCGCCTATACGTCCGCCCAGGAAACCGTCGGCGATCGTGCTGATCGGGTCTTTTCGAAGGTGACTCTCTCCCTGAAGGATATCGAGCAGAAGCAGCGCAGCCGCATTGCCCAACTGACGAGCGACGCAGGTGGCGCAGCCGATGCCATATCCAAGGTTCTGACGCGCTTTCGAATTTCAGTGCCGGCAGAGCGCACAAAGCAGGACGACACTGCGGTCGGCGGCCCCTATGTCGAACCGGAAGGCGCTGACGATTTCGACAATTCGCTTTCGCAGCTTGATGATGCCCTCACTCGCCTGGAAACGGTGCGAAACACAGCGGAATCCCTGCCCTTCCAAAACCCTGCCGTTGGTAAGGAGATCACCAGCTCGTTCGGCAACAGACGCGATCCGTTCCTCGGTCGTCTGGCACTGCACTCGGGGATCGACTTCCGTTTCGCGCCCGGCGAGAAGGTTCGACCGACCGCGCCAGGCAAGGTGATTGCGGCCGGCTGGACAGGCGGCTATGGAAACATGGTCGAGGTGGATCACGGCAACGGCATCTCCACCCGCTATGGCCACATGTCGGAAATATTGGTGCGGGTCGGCGACAAGGTCGATCGCGGTGAAGTGATTGGTCTTGCGGGCAGCACCGGCCGGTCCACAGGTACGCATTTGCACTATGAGGTCCGGCAGGATGGTCGTGCCGTCGACCCGATTTATTTCATGAATGCAGGCTTGAAGCTTGCGGGTTACATAAAGTAACTACGTACACTAACCACGTCTTTACCTCTGCACTAGCTGCAAAGCCTGTATTCCTTGACTTAAGGGCGGTTTCGGCTTATGTCGCGCTGCATTGCGGCATGCAATCACGCCGACTCAACCAGAGTGCGGCCGAACCGGAACGGAAACAGTTTTCCCTTTGACGACATTTGCTGATCTTGGCTTGAGCCAAAAAGTGCTTTCCGCTGTGACCGATGCGGGTTACACGACACCAACCCCCATTCAGGCTGGTGCCATTCCCTTTGCGCTTCAGCGCCGCGATATTTGCGGCATCGCCCAGACTGGCACGGGCAAGACGGCCTCGTTCGTCCTGCCGATGCTTTCGCTTCTGGAGAAGGGGCGTGCCCGCGCCCGAATGCCGCGCACGCTGATCCTCGAACCCACCCGCGAATTGGCTGCGCAGGTCGCCGAGAATTTCGAGAAGTACGGCAAGAATCACCGGCTGAACGTCGCGCTGTTGATCGGCGGCGTCTCCTTCGAAGATCAGGATCGCAAGCTTGAGCGTGGCGCCGATGTTCTCATCTGCACGCCCGGCCGTCTGCTCGATCATTTCGAGCGCGGAAAGCTGCTGATGAGCGCCGTCGAAATCTTCGTCATCGACGAAGCCGACCGTATGCTCGACATGGGCTTCATCCCTGATATCGAACGCATCGCAAAGCTCATTCCGTTTACACGTCAGACACTGTTCTTCTCGGCGACCATGCCGCCTGAGATCCAGAAGCTGGCAGACCGCTTCCTTCAGAACCCGGAACGCGTCGAAGTTGCGAAGCCCGCAACCGCCTCGAAGACGATCACCCAGCGCTTCGTCGCCTCGCACGGGAAGGATTACGAAAAACGCTCCGTGCTTCGTGATCTTATCAAGGCCCAGGACGAGCTGAAGAACGCGATCATCTTCTGCAACCGCAAGAAGGACGTTTCCGAACTCTTCCGCTCGCTTGACCGCCACGGCTTTTCGGTCGGCGCACTGCACGGAGACATGGACCAGCGTTCGCGCATGACGATGCTACAGAACTTCAAGGATGGCAACCTCCAGCTCCTGGTGGCTTCCGATGTCGCCGCTCGCGGACTCGACATTCCTGATGTCAGCCACGTCTTCAATTTCGATGTGCCGATCCATTCAGAGGATTATGTGCACCGTATCGGCCGCACCGGCCGCGCAGGCCGTTCCGGCGCTGCCTTCACCATCGTCACCCGCCACGACCAGAAACATGCCGACGCAATCGAAAAGCTGATCGGCGAGAAGGTCGAGTGGTTGAACGGCGACCTTACCGCCTTACCTCCTCCCGAACCTAGCCGCGACGACGATCGCTCGCGCCGAAAGGGTCGTGACCGGGATAAGGATCGCGGCCGCGGCAAGGGCCGTGGAGGTCATAAATCTGATATCGCCGTCACGGATAATGACGTCGAGACGATGGAAACTGTAGCACCAGCAAAGGTCGAAAGCGTGAAGCAAGAGCGCAAAGCAGAACAACAGAAGCCGCAGCACAATGCCCGCGCCGCTCGTCCTTATCCGGCAAACGACGACAATCGCGATCGCCGCCGCTACCGCGACCACGACGACGGCCCGACGCCCGTTGGCTTCGGCGATGAAATTCCGGCCTTCATGCTGATCACGGCTAACGCCAAGATCTGACGCGCATGGGAACGCCGGGTATCGATTTTCCGGGCCTCGGCGTTGGCCTTGTGATTTTGCGCGACGGCAAGATCCTTCTCTACAAGCGCATGCGCGCCCCTGAGGCCGGCCACTGGAGCATCGTGGGCGGCAAGGTGGATCATATGGAGCCGGCCGAGCAGGCTGCTCGCCGCGAAGCAGAGGAGGAGACCGGCCTATCGATCGGTCGCGTCAATCTCCTCGGCACCACGGAACTCATTAGCGACGCCGATGCGCAGCATTGGATCTCATTGCTCTATATAGCGTCGGAATTTGAGGGCGAACCGAAGCTTACGGAACCCAACAAGCTCTCGGACTTCGGCTGGTTCAACCGTTCCGATCTTCCACATCCCCTCTCCGAGTTCGCGGCCGCCGCGATGGAGAGGCTGAAGGCGGACGAACTCCTCTGAGCGTTCATTCCGCCCGAAGCGCTGCCTCATAGGCAAGCCGCACCCATCGAGCCATGATGTCGGGATCGTCATATGCATCGTCCGGGATCGACCAGTAAGGCATCTTCACAGGGCTTCCCTTCTTACCTTCGTAGGCCCATTGCGTCGCGCCGGCTGCGGCGAATTCAGGGGCACTCCGCTCGTCGGCCTTGAGCAGCATCTCACCGCGCACTTCGACCGCAACGATCCGGCCCATATGGTAGATCCCTTTGCCGCCGAACATGCGTTTGATCGTGACGGGGCCAAGCCCCTGAAACATTTCCTCGATCGCTGCCGCGTCCATTCCTCAGTCCTTCAAAACTCCGCCTGCGGCAACGACGGCTTCGGGCGTATCCACGTCCAGATGAGCCGCATCGCCGATGTCGATATCTACCACAGGCAATCCCGATGTTTCGATGATGTGCCGCGCGCCGACGTCGCCCTCCAGTCGCATCACCGCATCGTACAACGATTTTGGTATGATCACCGGATTGCCGCGCTTCCCACGTGATACCGCGCGAATGATCGACTGGCCGTTCGATCGCCGGAACGCTACGATCAGTGCATCGAGATCGCCACTGGAAACGCCCGGCATATCGGCCAGCATGACAAGGATGCCATCGGCGTCCCGCGCTTGCTCGACGGAAAAACCCGTCGCGAGCGACGACGCCATGCCGGAAGCGTAATCCGGATTGTGAACTGTTAGCGCGTTCAACCCTGCCAAAGTCGCTTCTATATCGTCTTTGCGGTGTCCCGTGACGACGATGACCGATGACGCCCGGCTGCCGATCGCCGTCACTACCGATCGCCGGACAAGTGGTACGCCTTCAAATTCGGCGAGCAGCTTGTGTGGCCCGCCCTCGCCCATTCGGCTGGCCTTGCCCGCAGCAAGAAGCACGGTCACGACCCTCGCGGCAGGAGTTGGTTGAGCCTCTGCTTCACGCAGGCTTGGGCGTGCCTGGATTTCCATCAAGAGACCTCCCACGCCCATGCCGCTGATATCGATGGCGCCCGGCTGCTCGCCCGAGAGAATGCGATCGAGCACCCAGTCGAAGCCATTCTCCTTGGGACTGCGCGCGCATCCTGGCGCTCCAATTACTGGAATATCGCCGATTCGCCCGAGGACGAGCAGGTTTCCAGGATCGACGGGCATACCGACCTGCACCACCTCTCCGCCGGCCTGCCGGATTGCCTCGGGAATGACATCCGCTTCGTCGATTACCGCGGACGCGCCGAAAAGGATGATCAACTTTGGCCCGATATCCCGCACGCCAGCTGCATCTCGGAGAGCCGTCGCAACAGGCTCCACGCGATGGGCAACACGCGCTTCTCTAACGAGATGACTGCCTGAAGCAACGAGCCGACGGGTAAGTACACGTGCCGTCTTGTCCATCACAGCCTGTTTTAGCGAAGGCAGCTCAGTTGCAATCAAGGACACAGAGTGGCTGGCAAAGGGTTTCACCTCGAACGCGGAAGTCGCCCCTAGCAATTCGCACGCGACGTCGAGCTTGGCGCCGGGAACAGCGAGCGGAATGATCTTGAATGTGGCGACCATATCGCCCTTGCGAACAGGGACACGATCGTTGAGGCAGGCAAGCGTTATGGCAGGATCGATCCTGTTCAGCCGGTCGACGGCGCTGCGATTTGCGACGAACAGCCCGTCAACAACCGAATACACGTTCACACGCCCGGTGGAGGCCTCCGAGAAACGCAGGTGGTCAGGCGCTATTGCCTGCGCAAGCCGTCCAGCCGCCTCGTCTTCGCCGATATCACCGGGCTCCAGGCGCGCCGCAATGACCTGTTCGATGCCCTCGCCGCGCAGGCGGTCGACATCGACGCCGTCGAGCCTGTGTCCTTTCGGCAGGCTGCCGCCTGCCATTTTCACTGCATGCGCGAGGATGACGCCCTGAGCATCATCGATAGAAAACGACCCGAACTTCATTTGTTGTCACCAGCCGGAGATATGGCGCGCGTCCGCAATGTCTGGACGATCTCAGCGAGAATGGCGACCGCGATTTCTGCGGGGCTCGCCGCGCCGATATCAAGCCCGATCGGCGCACTGATTCTAGCAAGCGCCGCCTCGTCCATGCCGCCAGTGCGCAATCTTTCCAGGCGCGCCGCGTGCGTCTTCCGGCTGCCGAGCGCACCAACATAGAAGCAGCCGATCCGCAATGCCTCGGTGATTGGGAAGTCGTCGATCTTCGGATCGTGCGTAACGGCAACGAGCGCCGTGTAGGCGTCAAGTGGACGATCCTTGAGGACGTCGACAGGCCAATCAGCCATCAGATCGATGCCGAGGAACCGTTCGGACGTGGCGAATGCCGTACGCGGATCGATAATGCGAACATCGAAGCCGACAAGCGACGCCATCTGAGCCAGAACCTGGCTAATGTGGACCGCGCCGATGATCACGATTTGCGCCGGCGGCAAATGGACATTGAGAAAGCATCGTTTCCCATCGGCATCGATGGACGTCGACCTGCCCGAGCGAAACGCAGCATCGACAGCCGGGCGTAAGGACGGCGAGAGCGGCTCCCCTTCGAAAATGACGATATCGCGGCCGCTATCGAGGTCGGTCAGCAGTATGGCGGCTCTACGGCCCCGCCGGGCGTCGTTAAGCCGCGCGAGATTTGCAGCATCCATCAATCGAGCCTTTCGACGTAGACGCGAATGCGACCGCCGCAGGAAAGCCCAACGCGCCACGCCGTCTCATCGGCAACACCGAACTCAAGCATCTTTGTCTTGCCATCGGAAATCACGTCCAGTGCTTCGGCTATAACGGCACCTTCGACACAGCCTCCCGAAACGGATCCTTCGAAATTGCCGTCCCGATCGATCACCAGGTGGCTCCCCACCGGTCTTGGTGCCGATCCCCAAGTCTCGATCACAGTGGCGACGGCGACGTCTCGACCGCCCTTCTTCCAGGCTTCGGCCGTCATCAACGGATCAAGGTCATAGGATGTCCCTGTCATGCGATGCCTTTCAATGCTCCGATGTACCGGCGCGGGTCGTACATTGTGGACCGGGTGGCGCCGAGTGCTTCTGCGAGGTCGCTCAAGGATGATAGATTGTGAACCGGACGGAATTCGTCAACATGGGGCAGCATTGCGCGCACGCCACGCGCCCGCGGTTCGAAGCCCTCGAAGCGCAGCAGCGGATTGAGCCAGATCAGTCGTCGGCAGGAGCGGTGCAGCCGATCCATCTCGGCTTCGAGCAAGTCTGTTCCCTCGCGCTCCAGGCCATCAGTGATAAGAAGCACGACTGCGCCCTGCCCAAGTACGCGCCGAGCCCATAAGCGATTGAACTCCTGCAGCGTTTCGCCGATCCGCGTACCGCCCGACCAGTCCTTCACTGCAGCGGCGCATTCATCCATCGCCTCGTCGGGATCTTTGTGCCGCATCTGGCGGGTGACATTGGTGAGCCGCGTTCCGAACAGAAAGGTGTGGACGCGACGGCGCTTTTCGGAGAGCACATGGAGGAAATGCAGGAAGATGCGCGTGTACTGGCTCATTGAACCCGAGATATCAGCAAGAACGACCAATGGCGGCTGCATCTCCTTGATCTCCCGGTAGCGTGGCAGGATCAGTCCCGCCCCGCTGCGCAATGCCGCCCGCATCGTTGCGCGGGGATCCACCTGATTGTGAACATGCGACGCCCGGAAGCGACGGGTGCGTACTTTGTCGAGAGGCAGTTGAAGCTTTGAAAGCGCCTTCTTGGCGGCGGCAATCTCCATGGCGGACATCTGCGCAAAATCCATCCGCCGGAAGACCTCATTGCCCGACATGGTGAAGCGGGCATCGATCTCTATATCGGGTTCATCGCGTGGAGGCTTGTTGTCCTTGCCGAGCAAAGCGTCCGCAGCCCGGCTCTCGCCGGGTTTTGCCTTTTCCCTCGTGCGCGTGTCCGGCGCGCGCGGCGACATCATCGCGATCATCTTTTCGACAAGGTCGCGGGACCGCCAGAAAAGCCGGAACGCCTCGTCAAAGACCGGCTTGTCCTCATGTCGCTTGACGAAGACGGCAACCAGCGCGGCGTGAAATTCCTCGCGCGAGCCGACACCTATCGTCCCGACAGCCTCGATCGCATCAACGATCGCCCCGGGGCCGATCTTCATCCCGGCCTTGCGTAACGTTCTGGCAAAAAAGACGATATTGTCGCCAAATCGACCGTCGTCGGCCGACGGAGCTGAAACGACGATCCCGCCCTGTCCGGTTGTCGGGTCCATGCGCTACCCCGCCGCCTGCAACTCGCTCTTCACGTCGTCCAGCACCTTGGCACCCTCGCTGCTCTGGATGCGTGCAATATCGTCCTGGTATTTCAGCAGGGTTCCGATCGTATCGGAGATCGTTGCCGGATCGAGCGCCAGTCGGTCCAGCTCGGTGAGCGCTGTCGCCCAGTCGATCGTTTCGGCAACGCCTGGGTTCTTGAAAAGGTCCAGTGTCCGTAGTCTCTGCACGTAGGCCACGATCTGGGCCGATAGTGCCGCGTTGCAGCCAGGAACTTTCCGGCGAATGATCTCGAGTTCTTGCGGTGCGTCGGGATAATCGACCCAGTGATAGAGACAGCGCCGTTTGAGAGCGTCATGAACCTCGCGCGTCCGGTTCGTGGTGATGATGACGATCGGCGGTTCGGCCGCTCGAATCGTGCCGAGTTCAGGGATGGTCACCTGGAAATCGGAAAGAACCTCCAGAAGGAAGGCTTCGAACGCCTCGTCCGTACGATCAAGTTCATCGATGAGGAAGACGGGGGCTCGCCCGTCCGTGCTAGACAACGACTGTAGCACGGGTCGTCGGATCAAGTAGCGCTCGGAGAAGATATCTGACTCGATCCGGCCCCGGTCTGTAAGCCCGGACGCCTCCGCCAGACGGATTTCCAGCATCTGGGCCGGATAGTTCCATTCGTAGACGGCCGAGGCGATGTCCAGCCCCTCGTAACATTGAAGACGGATCAGCGGCCGCCCAAGGGCCTTCGAGAGCACCTTGGCAATCTCTGTCTTCCCGACACCCGCCTCGCCCTCCAGGAAGAGAGGACGCTTCATCTTCAGTGCGAGGAAGAGCACCGTGCCAAGCGATCGCCCAGCCAGGTAGTCATGATCACCCAGCATCGCGATCGTCTCATCGATCGACGATGGCAGCGGTCGATGCACTTGATCCGCCATATCTCCTCCCTTTTTCAGGAAGTTATAGCGAATGATAGTCGCGGTTCATATAGAGAAGCGCGGGCTTCGCTTCATTGTAGCGTACCGCCACGACCTCACCGAAAATGATGTGGTGGGTCGACATTTCCTTGATTTCCATAACCCGACAATCAAAGGAAGCAAGCGCGTCGTGAAGGACCGGCGCGCCTGTGACCAGCTTGTCGAAACGGCCGGTCGCAAAACGCTCCTCGTTGGAGAGTTGTATGCGGCCGGAGAAAGCGTCGGCAAGGGTCTGGTGATGCGCTGCCAGCGTATTCAAAGCAAACACACCGCTGCGGAAAAAGATTTCGTTCTTTGGGTTGCTGTTGTTCAGGCAGACCAGAACCGTGGCTGGACTATCGGATACCGAGCAGGCCGCAGTGATCGTGACGCCGCGACGCTCTTCGCCAATCGTCGTCGTCACCAGTTGCACATGACCTCCAAAGCGGCTCATCGCATCGCGGTAAAGGCGCGGGTCGATTGGTTGCTTGTTCAACAAAGGCATTCTCCATCCGGCATCGCCGGCTTGCTGTTTTCTCTAATATGAAGGTGATCGGTTACCTTTTCTACAAGCACTTATGGATGCCTATGAATTCAACCGCTTGTAAGGCCACGCAACCGATCCCAAAAGCTCGGATCAATGAGAACATAGGGGACGGTTCCTAAAACTCCCAAAACCTAACCCATTGAAATCATGCTTCCTACATATTTTCTACAAAACGTAGGCGAAAGGCCTCCTGATTGCGCGTTTTTCTTTGACGATCGATGTCGGACGGATAAAAGAGCAGGATAAACGAGAGGGACCTTCGTCTTAATGAGTACTTTGCGTGGCCTAGCACTTCTGCCGATGCTGCTCTTTGCGGCCGCAGAATGCCATGCCGCCGGCCTGACGATTGGTGTCGTTGCGCCACAAGAAGGTAACCTTGCGCCAATTGGGGCGCAGATCATCGCGGGCGCCTCAGCAAAGATCCAGCAGGACGGCGACACCATCGTCACCATCGGAGAAACTTGCGCGGAAAATAGCGGCGCGGCGATCGCTGACGCATTGATCAATGCCAATGTTCAGGTAGCCATAGGGTTTCTCTGCAGCGAGACGCTGGAAGGCGCGCTGCCGAAGCTGAAGGACGCGAACATCCCGGCGATCACCGTTTCGGTGCGCTCTCGGATCCTCATGGAAGACGCGCTCAAGAATGGTTGGCCATTGTATCGTCTGGCGCCGGCCGATGGAGCCGAAGCCGAAAAGATCATCGATGTGATCCTGCGCGATTGGACAGCCGCGCCAATCGCTCTGATCGAGGACGGCACGATCCATGGTCGCGAGCTTACGGAAGCAATCCGCAATGCACTTGAGGAAAAAGGCCTCAAACCCGTCTTCACCGACACCTATCGACCGGGCCAGGAGCAACAGATCGCGCTCGTGCGAAGGTTGAAGAGAGCGGGGGCGACAAAGGTCTTCGTCGGCGGGGATCGCAGCGATGTCGCCGTTATTGCGCGGGACGCGGCTGCAGAAAAGGTTCAGCTCGATATTCTCGGCGGCGATGCAATGCGTGCTGCCAATCAACCGCTTGCACTCGCGGACGGCGTTCTCGCTGTTGCCCTGCCCGACGATGCTGCGCGTCCTGAGGCAAAGCCGGTGGTCGATGCGTTCCGGGCCAAGGGCGTGGAACCGGAGGGGTATGTCCTACCCGCCTACGCTGCGGCTGAAATAGCGACGAAGGCAGCCCATGATGCAGGTGCGGATGACAGGCCAGTCGCGCAGCACATCGGCGGGACCTCCTTCGAAACGGTAATTGGCAAGATCGCTTTCAACGCCGGCCATGAACTGGCCGAAAACCCCTACCGCCTGCTGCAGTGGCATGCGGGTTCGTTTGTGCCGCCAAGCACTCCGGTCGAATAGATTTGACACTGCTGCGGCCTGCCTTCTACGGAGAGACTTCAATGACCACGCCCATTCGCATCGCGCCATCCGTCCTCGCGGCCGATTTCGCCAAACTCGGGCAGGAAGTGCGTGACGTTACGGCAGCCGGAGCCGATTGGATTCATCTCGACGTCATGGACGGTCACTTTGTTCCGAACATTTCCTTTGGCCCTGACGTGATCAAGTCACTGCGATCCTACACGGACGCCGTGTTCGATTGCCACCTGATGATCGCGCCTGTTGACCCGTATCTCGAGGCCTTCGCCAAGGCGGGCTGCGACCGCATCACAGTCCACGCCGAAGCCGGGCCACATCTTCACCGCTCGCTCCAGACGGTGCGCAGCCTCGGCAAGAAAGTCGGCGTCACCATCAATCCCGCCACGCCGCTCTCGGCTATCGAAAATGTCCTCGATGACATCGACCTGATCCTCATCATGTCGGTGAACCCCGGCTTTGGCGGCCAGAAATTCATTCCCGCGATGGCGGACAAGATCGCGGCCGCTCGGTCACTCATCGGTGACAGACCTATCGACCTTGAAGTCGATGGCGGAGTGACCGTCGAGACTGCACCGATCATCGGTAAGGCCGGCGGGAACGTCCTCGTCGCCGGTTCGGCCGTATTCAAGGGTGGCTCCGTCGACGCCTACAAGGCAGCCATCAGCGCGCTGCGTAGCGCTGCAGAAGGCAAATCGAAGTCGTGATGAAAGTAGGCCGTCCTTGATCTCCGAGCGGCTCAAGGCGGCCCGCCCGCCGCTTTCCGACCTCCTCCTGGGCGCCGTTCTCTGGGGCGCGCAGATGCTGGCATCCTCCATGGCAGCACTCTATCTCCGAAACGGGATGGAGACGGCCCATGTCCGCGATCTGGCTTTGCTCTACTTTACCGGCGGCCTGCTCGCCTGGCCGTTCATCTTGCCTTTAGGGCGCTTCTTTGCGCATGGCAGATCCCTGGAAACTCGCTTTGCTGCATTCTTCACGGCGCTCGCCGGCGGGACCATCCTCATGACGGCCTTTCTCTTTGCGATGGACTATCGGGTGTTCTACTCCGCCTGGCACGCTCCTTTCGGCTCCCTTACCTGGGTGTTTCAGTTCCTCTTTACCGGCGCCAGTGCCGTCTATCAGTTTGCCGTGCTGGGCATCCGTCTTTTCCTTCCGCTAGGGCTGCTCTGCCTTTTCGGAACAAGTATCGCGCTTGCAAAACGCATGCGTTGAGATTGCCGCCTGTCTTTGCTACAGGGGCGCCAGCATTCCTTTTACGAACGAAAGCAGGAAGCCATGATCCCGCGCTATTCCCGGCCTGAGATGGTCGCCATCTGGTCGCCCGAGACCAAATTCCGCATCTGGTTCGAAATCGAGGCTCACGCCTGCGATGCCCTTGCCGAACTTGGAGTCATTCCGAAGTCCGCTGCAAAGACGATCTGGGAACGCGGCGGCGCTGCGACGTTTGACGTCGCACGCATCGATGAGATCGAGGCCGTGACCAAGCACGACGTCATCGCCTTTCTGACGCATCTTTCGGAAATCGTCGGCCCCGACGCACGTTTCGTCCACCAGGGCATGACGTCATCGGACGTTCTCGACACCACGCTCAACATACAGCTCGTCCGTGCTGCAGACATTCTCCTTGCCGATATGGACCGCCTGCTTGCGGCGCTCAAGGCACGCGCTTTCGAGCACAAGGACACGGTCCGCATCGGACGCAGTCATGGCATTCACGCCGAGCCGACGACGATGGGTCTGACGCTGGCCCGCTTCTATGCCGAGATGAGCCGCAACCGGGCGCGCCTTGTGGCCGCGCGCGCAGAAATTGCAACCGGCGCCATTTCCGGCGCTGTCGGTACGTTTGCCAACATCGACCCGCGTGTCGAGGAACACGTTTGCGCCAAGCTCGGCCTGGTGCCGGAGCCTGTTTCGACGCAGGTCATTCCGCGCGATCGCCATGCCATGTTCTTCGCCATCCTCGGTGTCATCGGCTCCTCGATCGAAAACGTCGCAATCGAAATCCGCCACATGCAGCGCACGGAAGTACTGGAAGCCGAGGAATACTTCTCGCCTGGCCAGAAGGGCTCGTCCGCCATGCCGCACAAGCGCAATCCGGTTCTGACCGAGAACCTGACCGGTCTTGCCCGCCTGGTGCGCATGTCGGTCGTTCCGGCGATGGAGAACGTCGCCCTCTGGCATGAGCGCGACATCAGCCATTCGAGCGTCGAGCGTGCCATCGGTCCCGACACGACGATCACGCTCGACTTCGCTTTGAACAGGCTGGCCGGCGTCATCGAAAAGCTCGTGGTCTATCCCGACAACATGGTGAAGAACCTGGATAAGTTCCGTGGTCTCGTGCATTCGCAGCGCGTGCTTCTGGCGCTGACGCAGGCGGGCGTTTCCCGAGAGGACGCGTATCGGCTCGTCCAGCGCAACGCGATGAAGGTGTGGGAACAGGGCAAGGACTTCCTCGAGGAACTGCTGGCTGACGCGGAAGTCCGTGCGGCGCTTCCCGAAGAGGCGATCCGCGAGAAGTTCGATCTGGGCTATCATACCAAGCACGTCGATACGATCTTCAAGCGCGTATTCGGCACGGCATGAGTTGAACATCGGAACGGCGCCTACAGGGGCGCCGTTTTCCGTTTTGGCTTTCGTGGCTTTGCCGGTTTCTCTTTACCAACGCTCTCGCTGGCCGTTTTGCCAGGAGCTTGCGATCGGTTCGGGCCGCGGCCTTCATGTACGCCCCTCGCAGCCTTGGCGACGATACGATCCAAATGTTTCAAATCCTCTTCGTCGAGATGTTCGATACCGATGAAGCGGTTTTCTGCGTGGCTCGTGAGTATGATTTCGTCGAGTTTCGCCTGAACAGCACGCGCATCCCTTGTTTGGGCGTTCTGCAACACGAAGACCATCAGAAACGTGATGATCGTCGTTCCTGTATTGATAACAAGCTGCCAAGTCTCCGAGAAACCGAAGAGCGGGCCTGTTGCGGCCCATATCACGACGAGCAGCACAGCCAGTACAAATGTCACCGGTTTGCCTGCCCATTCTGAGGTCGTGCTGGCGAAGCGAGTGAACAGATGTTGTTGCTTGGCCATGATCACCTCCCTCAGGCGTTCGTTCGAGCGAAACTCCAAGGGAGGTGAGGTAGTTCCAACCTTGCTCCGTCAGACGACGGGCGGTGCAACCATCTTCCGATAGAGATGCCAGCTTGCGTGGCCGAGGATCGGCATGACGAGTGCAAGTCCGACAAACAGTGGAATCGTGCCGACGATAAGGCTGACGGCAATGATCAGTCCCCAGCAGAAAACCGGGATCGGATTGGCGACCGTCGCTCTGACCGATGTTTCCATTGCGCAGACGAGGCCGACATCCCGATCGAGCAGCAGCGGGAAGGTTACGACGGTCGTTGCAAGGACGATTATTGCAAACCCCAGACCAAGCACATGTCCCCAGATGATCAGCTGCACTCCCTCAGGTGTACCGAAAATCTCGGACAGAAATACGGAAATCGATCGTGGGAAAACGTCCCCGAAGACGCCTGTATAGAGCGTCTGCGCGGCGACGAGCCATACGACGAAGAAGCCGAACAAGAGCAGCCCGCCTGCAATGATCGAGGGGAAAGCTGGCGATCTCGTAACATCCAGGGCATGCCTCCAGGAAGTGTCTTCACCGGCTTCGCGCCTGCGGCTGATCTCATAGAGTCCGATCGCGGCGATGGGGCCGATGAGCGCAAAGCCTGAGATCAGTGGAAAGATCATCGGCAAAAGGTTGGCACTCGAGGTCGCGAGAGCAAGAAAGACGCCGGCAATCGGATACATCAGACACAGAAACACATAGTGGGATGGTTTTTCTCGAAAATCGTCGAGCCCGCGCCGAAGCGCATCGAAGACATCCGCAACGCTGATCTTGTTGACGACCGGACGTGTGTAAACGTCGCTAGCACCCGACATAACATGGAATGCCGTCATGGCTTTCTCCTCCTCAGCCAAGATAACCGGCAGCGAAGGCATCGGCGAAAACGCCGATACGAGACGCAACCGGCACTGCCGAAAACATAACAAATTTCGTCGGGCTTGTCCCACCCTCCCTTGACATCACCGCTAAGCTCTCTCACATCCGCGCCATCATGAAAGCCTCAGACGCAGAAATCCTCATCATTCCCGGCTATACGAATTCCGGCCCCGACCATTGGCAAAGCCGCTGGGAGGCAAAGCTCAGCACTGCTCGCCGTGTCGAGCAGGCGGAATGGTCGAAGCCGGTTCGTGACGATTGGGTAGCCCGCATCGCCGAAGAGGTGAATGCGGCAACGCGACCAGTTGTATTGGTCGCGCATTCGCTCGGTATCCCGTCGACGGTGCACGCCATTCCCCTGTTTCGCAACAAGGTAGCGGGCGCGTTCTTCGTCGCGCCCCCGGATGTCGCCAACCCGGCCATCCGTCCGAAGCACCTGATGACGTTCGGCCCCTACCCGCGCGATCCCTTGCCCTTTCCGACGATCACGATCGCCAGCCGCAACGATCCGTTCGGCAGCTACGAGCATGCCGATGACATAGCGGCGAGTTGGGGATCGCTTTTGATCGATGCAGGCGAATCCGGGCACATCAACAGCGAATCCGGTCATGGACCCTGGCCGGAGGGAACCATGGTGTTTGCCCAGTTCTTGAGCCGTCTGAAACCCTGACCCTCGGCGACCGCTGCCGGCGACGACAGCAGTGCTACGTTTCCCGCCCTTTACCGTCGATATCAGTGTGCCTAGTCGCCCTCTCCGCGAATGAAGAAGACGCCCGCCAAGCCCACGAGCACGATGCATTGCAGTATGAACATCGGCCATTCTGGAGACATGACCCATTCCCTCCGCGATTGGTGCGATATAGGGCGCCATCAAGAAAGTGCATGCACATTACAGAAAAATTATCAGCTGCAACACATTTGCTGCAACTCGCTCCGGCACTCGGACACAAGAATCAATCAACGCGATATGGGGATAACGTCGCGCAAGCCAGTGATCTCAAGTACTTGATGTGTATAAGCGTTTGTTTTTTAACGATTATTATTTTTCGTCCGTTAATGGCTGTTTAATTCAATGAATGGCAAGATGCATACACGCTAAAAGAGCGAGTATGCAGATTGAAGCAAGTAAATCCGGACAAATTGGTCGGGTCAAAAACAAAGTCCGGAGCCGAGCCCTACGACGGTAACGCGGCCACCCTAAGTGGTGCCGATCTCTCGGAACGTGAAAGCCGTTGGAACTATGCCCTCGTCGGATCCGGCCTTGGCGTCTGGGACCACAATCTTCGTCTGGGCAAGCGCTACTACTCCGATACGTGGAAGATCATGCGGGGTATGGCTCCCGACGAGGAAGCCGACGGCGACTACGACGCGTGGATCGAACTTATTCACCCGGACGATCGCGATTTCGTTGTAAAAGCCATCGAACGGCAGAACGCCGGCGATCCCGGCTATCAGATTTTCGAGTACCGCGAGCGACATAGGAACGGTCATTGGATTTGGATCGAATGCCGTGGCGCTTGCGTGGAATGGGATGAGGACGGCGCCCCTGCCCGGCTCGTCGGCACCGATACCGACATTACCGAGCGGAAGGAGGCCGCCGAACGGCTTGCGCATGTGTCCCGGCGGCTCGATCTCGCCCTCGACATTTCCGATATCGGCGTCTTCGAGGCTGATATTGAGAACGGTACTGTGGATTGGGACGACCGCCTTCTGGCAATCTACGGCATGACCGACACCTCGCCTGCCAACACGAGCAGCACTTGGGAGGCTTCGCTCCATCCCGACGACCGGGACCGCGTCCTGGCAACGCTCGAGGAGAGCGTCGCCACCAACACCGACTTCCAGCATGAGTTCCGCATTATCAGGCAGGACGGTATCGAGCGCGTCATTCGCGCAAAGGCCGCCTTCTTTGTCGACAGTGACGGGCGTCGCAAGCTCATTGGCGCGAATTGGGATGTTACCGCGGAAGTGAGGCTCAATAACGAACTGCAGCGCGCCAAGGATCTTGCGGAGGCTCGGAACAAGGAACTCGAGAGCGCCAAGGAGAATATCGAGCACCTGGCGCTGCATGACTATCTCACCGGGCTGCCAAACCGCCGATACCTGGACCGCAAGCTGGACGAATGTTCTGCCGAGTGCCGCCGAACGGGGCTCTCTCTCGCCATCCTCCACATCGATCTAGACCGCTTCAAGCAGATCAACGACACGCTCGGCCACCGCGCTGGCGACGCAATGCTCAAGCACGCCGCCCAGGTCTTGAGGGGTAGTGTCCGCTCCACCGATTTCGTTGCTCGCATTGGCGGCGACGAATTCGTCGTCTTGTGCACTCTAGACGTCACGCCGAGGAAAATCTCGAATCTGGCAGAGCGCATCATACGTGAATTGTGCAAGCCGATCCGCTACGAAGGTCACGATTGCCGCTTTGGCGGGAGCATCGGGATCGCCACGGACAGCGGTCCGGCGCTGGACGCCAAGCAACTCCTGTTGAATGCCGATATCGCGCTCTACCGCGCAAAGAGCGGTGGACGCAATCGTCACGAGTTCTTCTCGACCGATGAGCGCCGACGGATCATTGCCAGCAAACGTCTGGCCGACGAGATTTTGCTCGGTCTCGAGCGGGGAGAATTCATCCCATTCTACCAATTGCAGTTCGACGCCCAAACGC
Source organism: Rhizobium cauense (assembly GCF_019511525.1). Lineage (GTDB taxonomy): Bacteria > Pseudomonadota > Alphaproteobacteria > Rhizobiales > Rhizobiaceae > Rhizobium > Rhizobium cauense. The sequence goes on from NZ_JAEUAT010000007.1 coordinate 166,311, forward strand.
TTGACGTGGCCGGCGTCGAGACGCTGGCGCGTTGGCAGCACCGGGAACACGGCCTGCTTGCGCCGGACAGGTTCCTGACGATCGCAGAAGACTTGGATGCGGTGTCCACCATCGACGGCCTTATTCTCGATCAGGCGCTGGTCGACCGCGCCCGATGGGAGAAGGAGGGGCTATTTATCCCGAAGATCGCCGTCAATGTCTCTGCACGCCGTCTTGGTGACCCAAACCTCGCGAAAAAGCTTCGCAGCTTGAAGATCGAGCCAGGGTCGATCTCGTTCGAGCTGCTTGAATCGATCTCCCTCGACGACTGTGACGATGCCGTCATCGGCAACCTAAGGCAGTTGCGCCGCCTTGGCATCGACATTGAGATTGATGATTTCGGCACCGGTCACGCGTCCATCGTCAGCCTGCTGAAGCTGAGCCCGAAGACGTTGAAGATCGACCGCGAACTCATCCGGATGCTGCCCCATTCTGCGGAGCAGCGAAAGCTGGTTCGCTCCATCATCGACATCGGTCGTTCACTCAACATCCTCGTCACCGCGGAGGGCGTCGAGACGATGGATCATGTCCGCATCCTCGGTGATCTGGGCTGCGACATGCTTCAGGGCTACGCCCTGGCCCGTCCAATGCCAGCTCTGCAGATCCCTCCATTTGTACGCGCCGCCTCGTGGCGCAGCGCGGAGGGACGAAGCCTGCAGCATGACCTGCGCAAGTCGGGCGCCAGATAAAGGCTTGCATGACGCAGCCACTCGGGTTGCGTCACATTCCGTTAGCCGCGAAAAACCTGTAAACTACTTCCCAGAAAGTCTTCGATTCTCTTAGCGGCACTCCGGAACTCCCGGATTCCGGGGAAGGAGTGACAGGCGGATTGTGAAACCCTCGCTTTTCCTTTAAGGGGACGCCACGAGATCGATCCACTCGCGCTATCCCAAGAGCGCCAACGATAGAGAACAATTGCAATGAACCGTCGCCGCCGTATTTACGAGGGCAAGGCAAAGATTCTGTATGAGGGCCCGGAGCCGGGCACGCTGATCCAGTTCTTCAAAGACGATGCCACCGCCTTCAACAAGAAAAAGCACGAAGTCATCGATGGCAAAGGCGTTCTGAACAACCGCATTTCGGAATACATCTTCAGCCATCTGAACAAGATCGGCATTCCGACCCACTTCATCCGCCGTCTCAACATGCGCGAGCAGCTGATCCGCGAAGTGGAGATGATCCCGCTCGAGATCGTTGTCCGCAACGTTGCCGCGGGTTCCCTGTCCAAGCGCCTGGGCATTGAGGAAGGCGTGGTGCTGCCACGTTCGATCATCGAGTTCTACTACAAGTCCGACGCGCTCGACGACCCTATGGTTTCCGAAGAGCACATCACTGCATTCGGCTGGGCAAATCCCGCCGAGCTCGATGACATCATGGCGCTCGCCATTCGCGTCAACGACTTCATGACTGGTCTTTTCCTCGGCGTCGGCATCCAGCTTGTGGATTTCAAGATCGAGTGCGGTCGCCTCTATGAAGGCGACATGATGCGCATCATCCTGGCCGACGAGATTTCGCCGGACTCCTGCCGTCTGTGGGATATCGACACTCGCGAGAAGATGGACAAGGACCGGTTCCGCCGCGACATGGGTGGACTTCTCGAAGCCTATTCGGAAGTTGCGCGTCGCCTCGGCATCATCAATGAGAACGAACCCGTGCGTGGCACCGGTCCGGTACTCGTGAAGTAAACTTTCAGGCCAAGCAAGACAGGGAAAACAAAGTGATTAAGGCTCGTGTAACCGTCACGCTGAAAAACGGCGTTCTCGATCCGCAGGGCAAGGCAATCGAAGGCGCACTCAGTGCTCTCGGATTCGATGGCGTCGGCCATGTCCGTCAGGGCAAGGTGTTTGACGTCGAACTCGAAGGCGCCGACAAGGCGAAAGCGGAGAGCGACCTCAAGGCAATGTGCGAGAAACTCCTCGCAAATACCGTGATCGAGAACTATAATATTTCCGTCGACTAATCTGCTCGTGGAGCGCACTCGATGGCTGAATTGACGCAGGAGCTCATGCTTGAGTTGTTGACGAAAATGCACGAGCACATCGATACGCTGGATGCGTCGCTGGGTGAGATCAGGAGCGAAATGCATTGCATGCGCGACACGATGACCTCGATGCAGCAGGAAATACACAGTATCTACGGTGTCCTCGGTCGGCATGAAGGCCGGCTGGAGCGAATTGAAAAGCGTCTCGTACTCAGAGAACTTGCAGAAGCACAAACAAGGTTTTAGCCGCAGTCATGAAATCAGCCGTCGTTCAACTTCCGGGTCTCAATCGCGATCGAGACATGATCGCAGCACTGACGAAAATTTCCGGTCACGCGCCGGTGACGATCTGGCAAACGGAGACTGATATTCCGGATGTCGACCTGATTGTCATTCCCGGCGGCTTTTCCTACGGCGACTACCTCCGTTGCGGCGCGATCGCGGCGCGGATGCCGGTCATGCAGGCGATCATCGAGAAGGCGAACAAGGGCGTCAAGGTTCTGGGCGTATGCAACGGCTTTCAGATCCTGCTTGAAGCGGGTCTGCTGCCCGGCGCGCTGATGCGCAATGCCTCGCTCAAGTTTGTCTGCCGTGAGATCAAGCTCGAAGTCATAAACGCCGATACGGATTTCACCCGCGCCTATTCCAAGGGCCAGATCATTCGCAGCCCTGTGGCTCATCACGACGGCAACTATTTCGCCGACGCCGAGACCCTGACGAAGATTGAAGGCAATGGCCAGGTGGTCTTCCGCTACGCCGAAGGCACCAATCCGAACGGCTCGTTGAATGACATTGCCGCCGTCATGAACGACAAGGGCAATGTCCTCGGCATGATGCCGCATCCCGAAAACCTCATCGAAGCAGCACATGGCGGTTCCGACGGCCGTGGCCTGTTCGCTTCGGCTCTCGAGGTAATCGCTGCTTAACCTTCGGCACGTAAGAGGCCATTCATCCGGTCCATTGGAGCAAGATTGATGCGCCCTCGCCTTTCGACGACACGTGTTTTCGCCATTGCCGCGACAGCGGCGCTGGTCGCGTCATGCCAATCGAACACGCCGGTCAAGGGTCCTGATCGCAGTGCGTTGTCGACAATGGAGCGCGTTGCGCTTGGCGCGAATGCTTGCTGGTTCAAATCGGGCGACGCTGCTTTTGCGGCCTACAAGTTGGCGCTGGAACTAAATTCCTTCTCCGGTCGTCCACGCATTCTCGTCGTGCACAAGGGAAGCCCCGAAAGCCGTCCGTTGCTGGTCGTTCAGGCCGAAGGCAACCCCTCCAAGCTCGACGCATTTGGCCCCATGATGCAGAGCCCAACCGGGCCGCGGATCGCCAAGGACGTTACCCGCTGGGCTTCCGGCGGCAAGGCCTGCGGCTAATCAGTCCCAGAAGAACGATTTACCAGCCTCCTTGCGCGCTTCCGCGCGAGTGACGCCGATGTCCAACAATTCGTCATCAGTCAGATCGCGCAAGGCCCTGCGGCTCGCCCGTTTCTGATGCCACAGCGATAACCGTCCCCAAGCGGATCGCAGCATTGTCTGGATGTTGAGGGTAGCGCGTGAGTTTTGCGAAGCACGGTATTGAATCGATTGCACCTGAGAAGATAAAGGTGCAATCCGAGGCTCGTCATCTGACACAACAGACATGTAACTCTCCAAGCGGAATTGTATCTGCAATGGAGATAATGTTGACAGCCATAGGGTGACAATATAGAGAATTGTCATCATGACAACTTGGCTCCCAGACGTTTCCCGCGGTTCCGGCCCGGTGTATCTCCGCATTGCGGACAGTATTGAATCAGCCATTGCCAGTGGGACGCTGCCCGCCGGCAGCAAATTGCCGCCACAACGAAACCTCGCCTACGATATCGGCGTGACAATCGGGACAATCGGGCGAGCATATGCATTGGTGCATGAGCGCGGCCTTGTGGCGGGAGAAGTCGGCCGCGGGACCTACGTGCTGGATCGCGCCGAGACGGCGCCTGGTAACCAGCCCGATCCGCTGACCATTGCACTCGGCGGCACGCGCCCGATCGATGCGCCGGCCGGCAAGATTCGCTTCGATACCACTGCTGCCCCGGATCTTGGGCAAGGCAAGATCATCGGCAGCGTCCTTGCTGCAATCGGTGAGGAGCAGCTTTCCGAGATCTCGTCCTATTCGCGAGTGTTCCCCCAAAACTGGTACGAAGCCGGGCGGCGTTGGCTGGCCAGAAATGATTGGACGCCTGAAACTGAAAACATCGTCCCGACACTCGGGGCTCACGCGGCAGCTGTGTCCGTCATCTCGGCCGTGTCATCGCCGGGTGACAAGATCGTCTTCGAAGACCTGAGCTATACGCAGGTCAGCCGCAGCGCGCGTATTCTGGGTCGTCGCACCATTACAGTGGAGTCCGACGAGAACGGCGTGCTGCCGGATGACTTCGAACGCCTCTGCCTTCAGCAGCATCCCAAACTCGCGTTCCTGATGCCGACTGCGCACAATCCGACACTGGCAACCATGCCTTATGAACGCCGGGCTCGAATTGCCGAAATTGCCCGCCGGCACGGGGTCTGGCTGATCGAGGACGATCTCTACGGCGGAATGACCGGAGACGAAAATCCCCTGCTTGCATCGCTCGCACCCGATCGCACGTTCCTGATCAGCGGCCTTTCGAAGTCGGTGGCTGCCGGCGTGCGCGGCGGCTGGGTCGCCTGCCCGCCACATTTTGCACAGCGGATCAAGGTGACGCACAAGATGATCACTGGCGGTCTGCCTTTCATCCTGGCCGAGGCTTGCGCCCGCCTCGTTTTGAGCGGGCAGGCACACGACATCCGCAAGGCAAGTGCAGCGGAGCTCACGTTACGTGAACGGCTCGCCAGGGAGCAATTGCAGGGCTACGACTTCGTATCGCATCCGCATGTGCCATTCCTCTGGCTGAAGCTGCCCGATCCCTGGCTCTCCGGAACCTTCAAGAACGCCGCATACAGAGATGGCGTCCTGATCGACGACGAGGATGAGTTCAAGGCAGCTCGCGCTGAGAAAGTCTATCATCGCGTACGGACCGGATTCTCCTCGCCGCGCAACCGCGAAGATTTGGTTGCGGGATTGATGACATTGCGACGCCTGCTGGAAAGCGGCGGCGCGGGCTACGACGGCGAGATTTAAGACTGCGTCAGAAGAGCCGCAGGTCGGTTACAAATTCTAACTCGCTGCAAGTGTCGCCTTTCGATATCTGCCGTCTGTTAAAAGGCGGCATTTTCCTGTCGCGCGTTTCATTCAGTTAGGCTAAAGACACCGCAATCGCGCAACGGCAGGGACTTCCGAGAGCTCATGACCATTTCTAATACCCGCCCGATCACCTCCGAACTCATCGCTGCCCACGGCCTGAAGCCGGACGAGTATCAGCGGATATTGGACCTGATCGGTCGCGAGCCGACCTTCACGGAGCTCGGCATCTTTTCGGCCATGTGGAACGAGCACTGCTCCTACAAGTCCTCCAAGAAGTGGCTGCGCACCCTGCCGACCAAGGGCCCGCGCGTCATTCAGGGACCGGGTGAGAATGCCGGTGTCGTCGACATCGACGACGGTGATTGCGTCGTCTTCAAGATGGAGAGCCACAACCACCCGTCCTACATTGAGCCCTATCAGGGTGCGGCAACGGGCGTCGGCGGTATTCTGCGCGACGTTTTCACTATGGGCGCCCGTCCGATTGCGGCTATGAATGCGCTCCGCTTTGGCGAGCCGGACCATCCGAAAACCCGTCACCTCGTGTCCGGCGTTGTCTCGGGCGTCGGTGGCTACGGCAATTCCTTCGGCGTACCGACGGTCGGCGGCGAAGTAGAGTTCGACGCCCGCTACAATGGCAACATTCTGGTGAACGCTTTTGCCGCAGGTCTTGCCAAGTCGAACGCCATCTTCCTCTCGGAAGCCAAGGGCGTCGGCCTGCCGGTGGTTTATCTCGGCGCAAAGACCGGCCGCGACGGTGTCGGCGGTGCGACGATGGCCTCGGCCGAATTCGATGAGTCAATCGAAGAGAAGCGCCCGACGGTTCAGGTCGGCGACCCCTTCACCGAAAAGTGCCTGCTGGAAGCCTGCCTTGAACTGATGCAGACCGGTGCCGTCATCGCGATCCAGGACATGGGAGCTGCCGGCCTCACCTGCTCTGCGGTCGAAATGGGCGCCAAGGGCGACCTTGGAATCGTGCTCGATCTCGATACCGTGCCTGTGCGTGAAGAGCAGATGACGGCTTATGAAATGATGCTGTCCGAGAGCCAGGAGCGCATGCTCATGGTTCTTGAACCGGAAAAGGAAGCCGTCGCAAAGGCAATCTTCGTCAAGTGGGGCCTCGATTTTGCGATCGTGGGCAAGACGACCGACGACCTGCGCTTCCGCATCATTCATCAGGGCGAAGAAGTCGCCAACCTGCCGATCAAGGATCTCGGCGACCAGGCGCCGGAATATGATCGTCCGTGGCGCGAGTCGGACAAGCGTGCTCCATTGCCGGCAAACCTTGTCGCTGCGCCGGCCGACTATGGTCAGGCACTGCTCCAGCTCGTGGGTTCGCCGAACCAATCCAGCCGCCGTTGGGTCTACGAGCAGTACGATACACTGATCCAGGGCAATTCGCTCCAGCTCCCGGGCGGTGATGCCGGCGTCGTTCGCGTCGAAAACCATCCGACCAAGGCGCTTGCGTTCTCGTCCGACGTGACGCCGCGTTATGTCGAGGCCGATCCGTTCGAAGGCGGCAAGCAGGCGGTCGCGGAGTGCTGGCGCAACATCACCGCAACCGGCGCGGAACCGCTCGCGGCCACCGACAACCTGAACTTCGGCAATCCGGAGAAGCCCGAAATCATGGGGCAGTTCGTTCAGGCCGTGAAAGGCATTGGCGAAGCTTGCCGGGCGCTCGATTTCCCGATCGTCTCGGGCAACGTCTCTCTCTACAACGAAACCAACGGTGTCGCGATCCTGCCGACGCCGACGATCGCCGGTGTCGGCCTTCTGCCCGATTGGAAGCACATGGCCCGCATTGGCGGCGCCTCGAATGGCGACAAGGTCATAATGATCGGTACGGACGGCAGCCATCTCGGCTCGTCGATCTACCTGCGTGACATCGTCGGCAACACCGATGGCCCGGCACCCGAGGTGGACCTTTTTGCAGAACGCCGCAACGGCGACTTCGTCCGCTCGGTCATTCGCAACGGCCAGGCAACGGCCTGCCACGATATCTCGTCCGGTGGTCTTGCGATTGCTCTTGCCGAAATGGCGATGTCGTCAGGCAAGGGCCTCAAGATTGGCCTCGGCGAAGGCAAGGGCGCCCCACACGCGCTGCTGTTCGGTGAAGATCAGGCCCGTTATGTCCTGACGGTGCCGGCTGACGTGGCGAACTTCGTCTGCGCCAACGCCGAAGGTGCCGGCGTCCCGTTCCGTCGCCTCGGCACGGTCGAAGGCGAAAGCCTTGTCGTCGACGATCTTCTGTCGCTGCCGATTCAGCAATTGCGCGACGCCCATGAATCATGGTTCCCTGATTACATGGAAGGCCATGGCACGCTCGCTGCCACGGAATAATGCGCAAGGAGTAAACGATCATGCCTATGAAACCCGGTGACATCGAAGACATGATCAAGGCCGGCATCCCCGGTGCCAAGGTGACCATTCGCGATCTTGCGGGCGACGGCGATCACTATGCAGCTGAAGTCGTCGCGGAGGCGTTTCGCGGCAAGAGCCGCGTGCAGCAGCATCAGATGGTCTATGAGGCACTCAAGGGGAACATGGGCGGCATATTGCATGCCCTGGCGCTGCAGACATCGGCACCCGACTGATATCGAACGCGAGATGCCCGGTCATAAGCCGGGCATTTTGCTATAGCCGGTTTCGCTGAGCACCGACGCAGGGTATGGGCCAGCCGTCAAAAGCGTGAAATCGAAGGGTGCCTGCAAGTCGGGTCCGAGCACATACTGCCTGTGAACGCGCAGAAAGTCCTTCTTGATCTTCCGGTAGTGCTCGGTGGTCAGCATCTGCTTCACGCGGATGAATATCATCTTGGCAGCCGGCGCGTCCCTATGCCCGCAGACTGCCACTACCGGTACCTTGTAGAAGTGTATTGCGTCCGTCAGATACTGGACATCCAGCCACCTGATGTTGCGGCATCGGGCAATGAGGCCGACACGTAACCGTAATTTCCGCGCAGGGCGCAGCAGCGCGCATTGCAGGATCGCCGCTCCGAGCGTCGCAAACACAATCCGCTTACCCTCGAATATCGCCGGATCCCGCTCGATGAGCATGCCGACCACATGGGTGGCAACGCTCGAGCCCATGCTGTGAGACGAAATCACATACTCGTCCGCAGGCTCTGACAATGCCGTCCGCGCGGCCACGACGCAGCGCTCGAGCCATAGGTTGAACTCCGGATCACTCATTCGGGCGAGAGCAATCGACATGCGCCAGTCCGCAAAGAGATGCAGTGTGTAGAAACGCTCGGCAAACGGCAGGAACACCAACACAAAGAAGAACGCCGCGATGGCCACGCTCCAAAGAAGATGAAGTGCGGGCAACTCCAGTCCGATCGGGATGGCGGCGATCGTCGCACTCAGCGCGAAGCCGAGAATCATCATCAGGAACGGAAAGATGAAGAAAAGTCCGAACCGCCAAGCGTGCCGGAAATAGCCGGCAGCCCCGCCATAGACAATGATCTGCAGTGCGCTCCAATAACCTAAGAGAATCTGGGTCGTCCGGCTGCCCGTTCTAAGTTTTTCGACAAGCGTATTGTGGTCGAAGACATGTATGTGGCTGCTGGCTTCCCAGCCATCCGCACGCGTCTGCACCGTAAAGCTCGTTGAGTCCGGCTTGTGTTCCGCCTCGCCTGTCAGTGCTGAGAAGTTCCAGGTGGCAGCGCTCTGCTTCGCCGAACGTTCGTATCGTGCTCTGTGAGCACGCCCATCAAGTGGCTCGAACCCCGGAAAATGGAGCACGACCCTTTTGGAAATCAATGTCATTATTGTCTTTCTTGGCCGCGGGCGCGGCGAATAATTGCTGCGCCGCAATCGCGAAGAAATGTGGCGAAATCCGGGTGGGTTCCGCTTGCGCGGCCTTCACTCGCGATCGGTCGGGTCAGTTGGGAGAGGGCGTAACGCAAGCGCAACAATCCGTCACTCGCAAACCGATAGGGTGCTCTTTTTTTGGCCTGCCCTGCTGGAATTCCGTCGATCACATGCTATCTAAGCTTAACGATTGAAACGGCGGGCCTTTAACTCGCCTGTGGAAAGGATTAGGTCCCTATGAGCGGTATCAACGAATTCATCGACAACGAGATCAAGAGCAACGACGTCGTCCTCTTCATGAAGGGCACGCCGCAGTTTCCGCAGTGTGGATTCTCCGGCCAGGTCGTGCAGATTCTCGATTACATCGGCGTCGACTACAAGGGCATCAACGTGCTCGCTGACTCTGAAATCCGCCAGGGCATCAAGGATTATTCCAACTGGCCGACGATCCCGCAGCTCTACGTGAAGGGCGAGTTCATCGGCGGCTGCGACATCGTCCGGGAAATGTTCCAGGCCGGCGAGTTGCAGCAACACCTGCAGGAACACGGCGTCACCGTTCGCGGCGCAGCCTGACCTGCCCGGTCACCGGACGCTTCGCCCGGTTTCCAAATCTTGTATTTTGAGTCCGAGGCGCTGTGCTGAACAGCGCCTTGGCCCGTTTATGGGAATTTCATTGTGACAGATTCATCACAAGCCGTGCACGCGGGCCGATTGCCCATGGGCAAAGGGGAATTCATTGCGCTCGCCGCCTTTCTGATGGCGGTCAACTCGCTCGCGATCGACATCATGCTTCCGGCGCTCCAGCAAATCGGTGCGAGCCTTGGCGTTGAGAGTGAAAATCATCGCCAGTTTGTCGTTTCTGCGTATCTCCTCGGCTTTGGCTCGGCGCAACTGTTCTACGGCCCCCTCTCCGATCGCTTCGGCCGCCGCCTGCCGCTTTTGATCGGCCTTGCGATTTATATCTGTTCCGCCCTTGGGATCGCACTCGTGCCGACTTTCACCGGTCTCCTCGTGCTTCGCTTCATCCAGGGTATTGGTTCCGCAGCTACACGCGTCATCACCATCTCCATCGTGCGAGACGTCTACGGCGGTCGCCAGATGGCAGAGGTCATGTCGCTTATCATGATGGTCTTCATGATCGTCCCCGTCATCGCGCCGGGGAGCGGTCAGATCATCATGTTTTTCGGCAGTTGGCACCTGATCTTCGTCTTTATCGCCGTGATGGCAGCGTTGATTTCGGGTTGGGCCTACATGCGCCTTCCCGAGACATTGCATCCTTCGAACGTGCGGCCGTTCACGGCGCGCTCCGTCATCGGCGGCTTCAAGCTAGTTCTCACGAACCGCATCGCGCTCTGCTACACGATCGCGACCACCTTCATCTTCGGATCGCTGTTCGGGTTCATCAATTCGGCCCAGCAGATCTACGTAGGGATCTATGATCTCGGCGCCTACTTTCCGCTCGCTTTCGCCGGTGTCGCCGTCTTCATGTCGCTGTCGTCGTTCCTTAACTCGCGGCTCGTCGGCAAGTTCGGGATGCGGCGCCTGTCGCATGGTGCACTTACCGGCTTCATCGCCGTCAACACCATTTGGCTCACAGCGCTCCTCCTCGGGCCGCACCCGATGCCATTCTTCCTCTTTATCAGTTTCTTCGGCCTGGCGATGTTCCAGTTCGGCTGGATCGGCTCGAACTTCAATTCGCTTGCCATGGAGCCGCTCGGTCATGTTGCGGGAACGGCCTCGTCCGTGCTCGGCTTCATGAGCACCGTCGGCGGCGCCCTGATCGGCGCCGGCATCGGACAGGCCTTCAACGGCACCGCACTCCCGATGGTCGCAGGCTATTTCACCGTCTCGATCATCGGTCTGATCTTCGTTTTGATCGCAGAAAAAGGGCGCCTCTTCCAACCGCATAATCCCGCGGTCTGAAGGGGACGCCCGCCTCGTATTTCAGGATTTCCATTATGACGCCACCACATAAACCTCATGTTGAGAATCAGGGCTCCCGCCGAATAGGCATGGGCTTCGTTGAATTTGTCATCACCATCGCCATCATGACCGCCAGTGTCGCGATGGCGATCGACAGCATGTTGCCCTCCCTGCCCGCGATCGGTCATTCGCTCGGTGTCACCAACGCCAACGATACGCAGCTGGTGATTGGCGTCTTTTTCCTCGGCTTCGGCGTGTCGCAGATCATCTTCGGCAGCCTGTCTGATACCTTCGGCCGCCGGAACATCCTGCTTGGCGGCCTTGCCGTCTATGTGCTCGCCATGTTCGCTGCTGCCGCCACCGGCAGCTTCGAAATGCTGCTGATCATGCGCTTCGTCCAAGGCCTCGGCGGTGCAGCTGTTCGCATCACCACCATGGCGATCGTTCGCGACTGCTTCGGCGGCCGCGAGATGGCGCGCGTCATGTCCTATGTGATGATCGTCTTCATGATCGTTCCGATCGTGGCGCCTTCCGTCGGTCAGTTGATCATCACCTACGCCAACTGGCACTGGATTTTCATCCTGCTTGGCATCGTCGGAGCCATCCTGTTCGTCTGGGCAGCACTGCGTTTGAAGGAGTCCCTGCCAAAGGACGAGCGTATCCCCCTGTCGGTCGGCTCCGTTGTCGACGGTTTCAAGACCGTTCTGACCAACAAGATAACGTGCGGCTACATGATCGGCCTCACCATGTTCACCGCCGTCATCAGCGCCTATGTGATCTCGGTCCAGCAGGTTTTCGGCGAGGTCTACGGCCTCGGCGATTGGCTGCCGATAGCATTTGCGGCAACAGCAGGCGGTATCGCGGTGGCGAACTTCGCCAACGGCTTCTTCGTCCGCAAGTTCGGCATGCGCCGCATTTCGCACGTTGCCATGATCCTGTTCACGATCGTCTCCGCGATCGGTTTCCTCAAAGCTCTCGGCGGCCGTCCGGATTTCGCCTTCGCCTATGCGCTGTTCACGATCCTGTTGATGATGTTTGCCGTCATTGCCACCAATTTTACCGCAATCAGCCTGGAACCCATGGGCAACCTCGCGGGCACCGCGACAGCCATTACCGGCTTCGTATCGACGACGTTCGGCGCGATCCTCGGCGGCACCGTCGGACAACTGTTCAACGGGACTGTGCAGCCGCTCTTCGGCGGCTTCGCGGTGTTCGGGGCAATCAGCATCGCGGCAACGCTCTGGGCCGAAGGCGGCAAGCTGTTCACACATCCGGGTGACAGCCCGCAGATCGATCCAGGCGCCGGGCATTTCTAGTACACCTGCATGACGTTCCTTGTCGCCCGCAACACATCGTTGCGGGCGAAGCTTTTTCAGCGTTAGAGCCTTTCAGGGTTAAATTGAAGCGTTCTGTTGGCTCAAACGGAGTCGAATGGTCGACCGGCCGGCGCGCGTCGTAGCCACGTTCTACGGCCAAGCCGGCCGGTCGATCAGACGGCCCGTTTCAGCCAACCCGAAGGGCCGGGGCATCTTTCCGCCAGGATCAAAACGCGATCGGCTCGGACGTACCAAGGGGTATGCCCCTCGCCAATCGCCTTTGCCCTGACGAAAACCTGCTCCGGCAGAACGCTTCAATTTAACCCTGAAAGGCTCTAGTGCCACACAAGGGCGACCGACAGAGCCAGCGCAAACCCCATGCCGATATTGAAGAACCTCGCCGAACGCGGGGTACGCAGAAGCTGGGCAACGAGAACGCCCAGGACAAGCCAGATAAATCCCGCCGGAAACGCAGCAGCTGCAAACAGCGCGCCCATCCACAACGCGCCGCTGGCCTCCGCGTGATGCGAGGACACAAGAAAGGTGCTGCCTGCACTCAGCGCAACCAGCCAGCCTTTCGGGTTCAGCCACTGGAACAAAAAGGCCTGCCGAAATCCGACCGCCTGCGTCTGTCCGCCAGCATCGACCGCGCCTGAGTTGGCGATCTTCCAGGCGAGCCACAGCAGAAACAGAGATCCCGCCAGCTTCGTTGCTACTACGATGGCCGGCGCCGCAGCGACTATTTCTCCGACACCGAGGGCGCTCAGAACAATCATCACGCCCATCCCCAGCGACGCACCGAGCGGACAACCGATGCCTCTCAAGGCGCCGACAGCGGCACCGGTAGACAGCATCATGGTGTTACTGGGTCCCGGTGTAACCGCCGCGATAAATGCAAACAGCAGGAATGCCAGCGCCTGCGAGGTATCCATCTCTCCCTCCTCGTCATTTCGAAAGATGAGAGAGTATTTACGACTGGCGTGCCTGCTCGTATTGTACGTCTGTGCGCACTGCGTTGCGCAGAGGTGTCAGATCGTGAAGACTTCACGCCGCAGAATGTCCCAACAGTCCTTGTCGGGCGCAATCAGCAAGCCGCCACTGGTGTGATGAGGCAGGTAAGGCGAGCCGTCAAAACGGGCCGCATGGGCGCCAGCCTCGATGCTGATCAGCGTGCCGGCGAGATGATCCCACGGCATGAGCTTGTTATACATCAGGTAGTGCACGTGACCGCCAGCAAAGGCGCGGTACTCATGGGCTGCGCAGCGATAGTTGGCAAGGAACCGAACCTTGGCCAGATTGGCAAGAATCTCGCTGCGCTTCGGCTTCGGCAGGAAACCTGTCGATGCCATGCCGACCATCTCTTCAAGCGCGACAGGTGCCGCAACCGATAGCCGCTCCGCTTCTCCGCCAGGACGCCGAAGCCATGAGCCGCCGCCCTTCTCTCCGATCACCCAGTCGTCGCCCATCGGGTCGTAGATGATGCCGGCAACCGTTTCCCCCTTGGATATAACCGAGGCCATCACGCCGAAGGCCGGAATGCCCGAGGCGAAGTTGAACGTGCCGTCGACAGGGTCCACGACGATGGCAAGATCCGCTCCCTCGATCTTGCCGAGGAGATCGGGATCCGCCGCGACCGACTCCTCTCCCACGAACACCGCATCCGGCCACAACGCGGCGGCTTCCGCCTTGATCATCCGCTCCGCCTGCAGGTCGGCTTCCGTCACCAGATCGGTCGCCTCACTCTTGGCGCGCACGTCATCGCTCCCAAGTCGACGGAAACGCGGCAATATCTCTGCCTTCGCCGCCCGCCTCAGGAGATCGGCAAGCGACGTTACATCTATCGTGGAACTCATGGACTTTCCTTCTTTGGCGTGAGCGCCGACTATTCACTCGTCGGCGCGGTCTCTCCGGCCATCAGGCCGGCGAAATCGAAAAGCTTTGGATCAAGCAGGTGCGATGGGTTCACATGCGAAAGCGCCCTCAGCATCGTATCCTTGCGGCCCGGCATGCGCCGCTCGATATCGGCGAGCATGTCCTTCATTGCATTGCGCTGCAGCCCGTCCTGGGAGCCGCAGAGATCGCATGGAATGATAGGAAACTGCATGGCAGCCGCGAACTTCGCCATATCATCTTCCGCGCAATAGGCGAGCGGCCGCAGCACCATCAGGTTGCCCTCGTCATTGAGCAGCTTCGCCGGCATCGAGGCGAGACGCCCGCCATGGAAGAAGTTCATGAAGAAGGTCTCGAGAATGTCCTCGCGGTGGTGGCCGAGCACCAATGCGTCGCAGCCCTCCTCCCTGGCAATCCGGTAGAGATTGCCGCGGCGCAGGCGCGAACAGAGCGAGCAATAGGTCGCTCCCTCCGGAACCTTCTCCTTCACGATCGAATAGGTATCGCGATACTCGATGCGGTGCTTGACGCCGACCTTGGTGAGATACTCAGGCAGGATATGCTTTGGGAAGTTCGGCTGGCCCTGGTCGAGGTTGCAGGCGATCAGCTCCACCGGCAGAAGACCACGCCACTGCAGTTCGAGGAGAAGGGCGAGCAACCCATAAGAGTCCTTGCCGCCGGAGAGACCAATCAGCCAACGCTTCTGCCCCTTCAGCATCGCAAAATCGTCGAATGCCTGCCTGACGTTCCGCAGTAACCGCTTGCGCAGCTTATTGAACGAGACCGAGTTCGGAGCATCGGCAAAGAGCGCGTGCGCAATGGCGCCATCCGCGTTCGGCGTCTCCAGCTCATCGGCAATGTTGGCTGCGATGTTCATTCTCTCGTCCAATCAGTCACTGCTTCCGCCTTAGCAGAAAGCGTCACGACAACCCAGCATCAATCACCGAAAACAGACCAGCCGGTGCGGGCCGCCAGCATTTCCAGCGCGACAGCACCGAGCTGCGAGTTGCCGACCTCGTTGAGTCCAGGCGACCATACCGCAATAGAGGCAATGCCGGGCGCCACTGCAAAAATACCGCCACCGACACCGCTCTTGCCGGGAAGACCGACGTGATAAGCGAAGTCGCCGGAGCCGTCATAGTGGCCGCAGGTCAGCATTAGCGCGTTGATACGCCGCGCCCGCTTAGGCGACACAACGGAGTGGCCCGTCATCGGATTGGTGCCGCGAGCAGCCAGGAACAGGCCGGCCCTCGCCAATTGTTCGCAGGTCATCGACAAGGCGCATTGATGGAAATAGACGCCGAGCACGTGATCAACCGGATGGTCGAGGTTACGATAGGCCCGCATGAAGTTTGCGAGCGCAAAGTTGCGGTATCCCGTCTGCGTCTCGGACTTTGCAACGCGATCATCGATGGTGACCGACTCGTCATCCGCGAGATAGCGGACAAACCGCAGCAACTCACCAATAGCTTCGCGCGGCGCATGGCCGGCCATAACGACATCAGTGACAGCGATCGCGCCCGCATTGATGAACGGATTACGCGGAATGCCCTGCTCGTGCTCGAGCTGGACGATCGAATTGAACGCAGAGCCCGAAGGTTCGCGCCCGACCCGCTTCCACAGGCCCTCGCCGACCTTGCCGAGCGCCAGCGTCAGCATGAAGACCTTCGAGATGCTCTGGATCGAGAACGGGACATCCGCATGGCCAACGCTGTAGACCTTGCCGTCTACCGTCACCACGCTCAAACCGAATTGGTTCGCATCGACCTTGGCGAGTTCCGGAATATAGTCCGCAACCTTCCCTTCGCCGATACGGGGTTCCAGCTCTTTGTGGATGCTGTTGAGAACTGCCTGCAAGTCCGTCATCGTATCTCCCCAGATAACAAAAAAGCCGCCCCAAGAGGCGGCTTTTCCGTATGCGAAAACGCCTCGCGTCCTACTGCGCCGCGCGTCGAAGACGCGTAAAGGACGCAGTAGTCCCTTAGAGAGACGCATAAGCCTTTCCGACAATCGAAATTCGATTGTCGGGGTTATGCGTTAACGCGAATAGAATTCGACCACCAGATGCGGCTCCATGACGACCGGATACGGTACGTCGCCGAGCGCCGGAACGCGTGCGAAGGTAGCAACCATCTTGTTATGGTCGACTTCGATGTAGTCCGGAACG
This sequence comes from Rhizobium cauense, assembly GCF_019511525.1. Lineage (GTDB taxonomy): Bacteria > Pseudomonadota > Alphaproteobacteria > Rhizobiales > Rhizobiaceae > Rhizobium > Rhizobium cauense. The sequence goes on from NZ_JAEUAT010000007.1 coordinate 182,637, forward strand.
TCGCGTTCAGCCAGGCTGACGGCTTCGAGAACCGTAACCAGCTGCTTCGACTTCTGACGAACTTCGATGACATCGCCAGCCTTGCAACGGTAGGAACCGATGTTGACGCGGACGCCGTTCACGGTCACGTGGCCGTGGTTCACGAACTGGCGGGCAGCGAAAACGGTCGGAACGAACTTGGCGCGATAAACGACTGCGTCCAGACGGGACTCCAGAAGACCGATCAGGTTTTCGGAGGTGTCACCCTTGCGGCGTGCGGCTTCAGCGAAGATTGCACGGAACTGCTTTTCGCGCAGGTCACCGTAGTAACCCTTCAGCTTCTGCTTGGCGCGCAGCTGCACACCGAAGTCAGAGAGCTTACCCTTGCGGCGCTGACCATGCTGGCCCGGGCCGTATTCGCGGCGGTTCACCGGGGACTTCGGACGGCCCCAGATGTTCTCGCCCATACGGCGGTCAATCTTGTACTTGGACGATTCGCGCTTGCTCATCGTATTTCCTTTCAGAAAGTTAAAACGGTTTGTTGCCAAACCGCGTGAAGGAAACACGCCCTCCTTTGATCTTCTTTCGAGGATCCGACAGGATCATCCCATTACGCGAACAGGACAAATCCACGGGACATGTCAAATGAAACACCGGACATCTCTGCCCGGTGCTGGCGCGGTCTTTAGGGCGAAGTTGCTGGAATGTCAATCACAATTCCACACCCGCAGGTGAAACCAGCTCGTTCTGGAGCCGGCGGAACGTCTCATCACAGGCTACGCCGCTATTCCGCAGCGGGACGGATGTCATCGACGTCGGGTGCGTTTGCATCGCCAGGGGCCGTTTGGCAGTTCATATCGGGAAAGGCGACGATACGCTTACCCGAGAAATCCGCATGCACCACGATGGTCCCTTGCTCCTCGAAATACCCGAGTAGACGCCGTGCCCGCCGTGCCGAATGGGTGCCGTAGGCGCGCGCAATCCGGGCGTCCGATGGGCACGGCTCACCGCAGACGGCGGCCTTCGCCATCATCAGGAAAACACCCTGAAGGTCGTCGGTGACACCTGTGGAGAGCGATAGAGCTGTCGCCCAAGCTTCTGTCTCGGCCGTCGCGGCATCCACACCCGAGCGTGATATCGCGACGCGGCGCCGGAACTCCGGCAGAGACATTGGCGGGCCCGGAACCCGGCGCATACGAAGCCGCACGAGGAAGTCCTGATACAACACCGAATCCGTTCGAAACCCGGAGCTCGGGTCGTCCAGGATCTCGTTCAGCACCGCCGTCAGCCGCTCTTCTCGCTCCTCCGCAGATAGCTCGGGCTGCGTCGCACGCGTCTCCGAGGGCGGAGCGGAGGCAGCAGGCGCCGATCGCGACAGTTCAGCCAGAATATCTGTGGTCGGCCGCGGCGCAGGTGGGGCACGACGGATGATCGGACGCTGGAACTCCTCCGGATCAGGCGTGAAGATCAGATCTTCGACGTCCTGAGGCGCATCCGGCAACGGCATCAGCTTCGGGCTCGAAGAACGCGCTGATGTCTCCACATTGCCGATCTGGATCGGCAGCGGGCGGCGCGACAGCGCCGGCCCGAGCGCAACGAAATTGCCGCGCTTCAGATCGCGGAACATTTCCGCCTGGCGGCGATCCATCCCGAGGAGATCGGCAGCGCGCGCCATGTCGATATCGAGGAAAGTGCGCCCCATCAGGAAGTTCGAGGCTTCCGCGGCGACGTTCTTGGCAAGCTTTGCCAGGCGTTGGGTCGCGATCACGCCGGCAAGACCACGCTTACGGCCTCGGCACATCAGGTTCGTCATGGCGCCAAGCGACATCTTGCGGGCATCTTCCGAAACATCGCCGCCGACAGAAGGCGCAAACATCTGCGCCTCGTCGACCACGACGAGAACCGGGTACCAGTATTCGCGGTCGGCATCGAACATGCCGTTGAGGAACGCGGCGGCCGCGCGCATCTGCTGCTCGATATCGAGCCCCTCAAGCGTCAGAACGCACGAGACGCGGTGCTGGCGGATACGATTGGCAATGCCGGCCAATTCAGCTTCCGTCCGCTCGCCGTCGACCACGACGTGGCCGAACTTGTCAGACAGAGTTACGAAATCGCCTTCAGGATCGATGATGATCTGCTGCACCCACTGGGCCGATTGCTCCAGTAGGCGGCGAAGCAGATGCGACTTGCCGGACCCGGAATTCCCCTGCACCAGAAGACGGGTAGCCAGAAGCTCCTCGATATCGAGCGTGGCCGGATTACCTCCCGACGCCGTTCCCATATCGATACCAACCTGCAATGTCACATTCCTCTTTCAATTCGAACACGGCGTCCTAGCAGATTTGGTCGTGTCTTTGGCAACACGCCCGCATAAACCCACAGAGAAAACGTCAAAATCTGGGCTTCAGCATCCGCGTGAACACCAGGCTGATCGCGAGCGGAACCAGCAAGACCGCCAACCCGACGCGCAACCCCGACACCTCGGCGATGAAGCCGATCAGAGGCGGTCCGACTAGAAAACCGGTGAGCGCCATGAAGGACAGGATCGCGACATTGGCGGCCGCCGGTCGATCCCGGAGACTTGCCGCCGCGGTAACAGCCAGCGGAAAACCGACCGAGACGCCGATGCCAAGCAACGCAAACCCCGCCAGCGTCACCATACTATGCCAGGCAAAGACGACGATGAGCATGCCGGCCAAAGCCGCCACCCCACAACCACGTGCAAGCCGGATCGGCCCGAAACGTTGTTTCAGATGATCCCCACTGAAACGGCCAGCTGCAACCATCATGGCGAAGGTCGTGTAGCCTATGCCGGTCATCATGCCATCCGTCTGAAAGACGTCCTTGAGATAGACAGCAGACCAGTCGGCGATCGCGCCTTCGGTCATGGTGATCCCGAAGACGAAGGCGCAAATGCCGAGGAGCGCGCTGCTTGGCAGCTTGAACGGCATATGTGGAGGCGCTGCACCCGCCTCGCGATCGGGCGGCAAGCGGAGACTTGCAGCAATAGCAAACGGCAGAACGACGAAGGCAGCCGCCATGATTGCCCATTCGGCGGGCGCGGCAATCGCCACCATGCCCGAACCAAGCAGGCTGCCCGCCATGATACCCAGGCTCCAGAAGCCATGGCAGCGGTTCATGATGACGGAGCCTGTATCCTTTTCAGCGCGGTCGGCTTCGACATTCAGGCCGAGTTCCAGCGTCGACATGGCAACGCCAAGCAGTGCGAGTGCGATGAAAAGTTCGAGCGGCGTGCGCGAGAATGCCGGAAGGCAAACGATCACCGAGAAGACAAAGAACCCCGCGATAACAGTGGTCTTGCCGCCGATGCGAGCCACCACGCGCCCGGCGAAAGGCAGTGTCGTCAAAATTCCGACGGGCATGCCGAGCAAGGCCAGCGCAAGATCGGCCGGCCCGAGCTCAAGGCGAGCCTGGATTTCCGGAATGCGCGGCAACCAGCTGCCGAACGCGATCGGCTGCAGGAAAAAAATAGCCATTACAAGTTTCTGGAAGGACATGCGAAAGCCTGGCGGGACGGATGCGAATCACAACCCCAGTCTGCGCAGTCATCAAGCTTTGCGATAGTCCCTATCGCATCGATGCTCGACGCATTTGAGCCGCCGGCAAATGTCTGCCCAACGTGCCTAAGCCTTGAGCCCAAATCCCTGCATCAGCCGCCGCGTGGCAAAGTCGGGATTGCCCGACGTAAAGACCGCGAAGTCGAAATTATCCGGGTGCACCGCATCGGCGACCTGCGGCACGAGGCTGCGGGCACGCCGCGCAATGGCTTCCGCCGGATCCAGCCAATCGACCGGCCAGGGTGCCAGCCGCCGAAAGACGTTGGCCATGAAGGGATAATGCGTGCAGGCGAGGACAACGATATCGGTTTTCGAACCGTCTTTTTCCACGAAACACTGATTTATCTCGGAAAGCACCGCCTCATCGGAGACAACATCGCCACGGATGTAAGCCTCCGCCATTCGGGCGAGGTTTTCGGATCCGACGAGGCGCACATAGCACTGCTGTGCGAAGGATTGGATGAGGTCGCGCGTATAGGCGCGCTTCACGGTGCCCGGCGTCGCCAGGACCGAAACGAGCCCCGAGCGTGTGCGCTCGGCCGCCGGCTTGATCGCCGGCACAGTGCCAACGAACGTCATCTGTGGAAACGCTGCACGCAGATCGGCGCCGACAAGCGTGAACGCCGTATTGCAGGCTATGATGCAGACCTCAGGATCGTGATCGGCAAGCAGCTTGGCGAAAAGGCCGATAACCCGCTCCCTCAGCGCCTGCTCTTCCCAGCCGCCATAGGGAAACCCGGCATCATCGGCAATATAGATGAAGCCGCGCTCCGGCATCAGCACCCGCGCTTCGCGAAGCACGGTCAGCCCTCCGATGCCGGAATCGAAGACCAGAACCGGTTTCAGCTCATTCTGCGCTGCTGTCATCTTCCTGATGTTCCTTGACGTCGACGGGTGGCCGGCTCCCGCGCGGATATTTCCGCGAGAAGCGGTCCAGGGAGGAGATCACGCCGCGCAACACGCTGATTTCCTGCTCCGTGAAGGCGCGGCGGGAAAGGACTGCCCGCAGGTTGTCTACCATTTTCGGCTTTTTCGCGGGCGGATGGAAATAATTGCGAGCTTCGAGCGCTTCTTCCAACTGATCGTAGAGGCCGAAGAGCTGCTCCTTCGTGGATTGTGTCTGCGACATCGCCTGGAAAGGAACCGTTCCCACATCCTCCATGCCCGACTTCATCCACTCATAGGACATCAGCAATACCGCCTGAGCGATATTCAGCGATGCGAAAGCCGGGTTGACCGGAAACGTCACGATCTCGTCGGCAAGCGCCACTTCCTCGTTCGTCAAGCCCCAACGTTCGCGGCCGAACAGGATGCCGGTGCCCTCGCCCGCTCGGAACTTTGTCCGCAGCGTCTTCGCCGCCACCACAGGCGAGCGAACCGGCTTGAAACCGTCCCGCTCGCGCGCTGTCGTCGCGTAGACGAAGTTCAGGTCTGCGATCGCCTGTTCCAGCGTTTCAAAGACCTTCGTGCCTTCGATGACATGATCCGCCTTCGAGGCGGCCGCCTGCGCCTTGTCATTCGGCCAGCCGTCACGCGGATTGACGAGCCGCAATTCCGCAAGGCCGAAATTGGCCATCGCGCGCGCCACCATGCCGATGTTTTCCCCCATCTGGGGTTCGACGAGAATGATAACCGGGCCTTCTCTGAGAAGCTGCCGCTCGCTGTTCGTGCCTGCCATGACGCTGGATCCTTTTGTTATGGGCGGAATAGCCAAGCCGGGCCGAAACGGCAAGGGTCAAGCGTTCGGGTAGAGTCTGTCCAGCGTCGAGGCAATCATTTCCACGCCAAGGCGCGCGTCGGCATGGGACAGCGGCAAGTGTCGCCCGGGTCCACCTTTGCTCTTGCGGTCGACGAAAAAGCACTCCGACTGCCGGGCCATCAAAATCCCCACCCGTTGGCGCTCCGTGTCGATCAGCTTCATGCTCTCCGCATCGCAGGTGGTCCCATTGTAGTCCTTGGCCATGATCCGCGCCCAGTAGGTCGCAGCAAGGAAAATGGCCAGCGTCTGTCTGATGTGTCCCGGCCTGGTGACAACGGACCACGACGAACCAAGAGGGCGGGCGGCTGCAGCTATGTCGCGATAGGCGGCGTCGAGCTTCTGTGATCGAGTGATCAGTGTGAGCTCCCTGGCGAAGGCAGCCGAAAGCAGCTCCTCCAGCGCAGTGAACCACTTACCAAGGGCGACATCGAGCGCCCCCCTTGTCCGTGCAGGAAAGACAACAAATGCAACCAGCGTACCCGCCGCCGCACCAAGCATCGTTTCCTCGATACGCAATCTGAGGAGATCGGGCGTCAACGCCCCGATCAATCCGTAGACGATACAGAGCGCGATTGACACGAAGAAAGTCATCGTCGCGTAGGACGTCTGCAGGAAATAGAAGGCAAGGAAAATAGCAATCGTCGCCACCGCCAGCGCTGCCGCCATGTGCGCTGTAAGCAGCGTCGCCAGGATTAGCCCCATCGCAATCCCAAGGAGCGTGCCGAGCGAACGCTGCAGCGCCTTGATCGCAGTATCACCACGGGAATTGGTGTTGGTGAAGACGAGAAACGAAGCGAGCACGGCCCAGAACCAGCGCTCACGCGACAGCATGAGGCCAAACGTCATTGCGATGGTGGATGCCAGGGTTACCTGCAGCGCCGTACGGATCAGGGGATTGGCCAGCGAAAAGTCGATCTTGGCGGGAACAGAAGCCGTTTCCTCGACGGCTGCAACTTCAGCGAATCCGGTTGCGTAGCCCTTCTCGATCGTCCGGTCGAGCAACGCGCGGGCCTCACCGAGGCGGATGAGGGCCTGCCTGGTCTCGGCCTGCAATTCATCAAGCGTTGCCAACGCCTCGGGTACTGGTGCACCATCGATGACTGCGTGGACGAGAGCAAACGGCGGCAAGCTTTGCGAACTGAGAACGATCGCGCTCTCGGCGGCAAGGTGAGCATCAAACAAGCGGATCGCCAACTCTGCAGCCGGCTCGTCGTCGGCGTCGAACATTCCCGTCGGCGGTCGCGGAATGAAGCTCTCTGCCATCAGCACGACTTCCTTCAACCGCTCCTCCAGCTGGCGCAATTCCTGCGCATCCTTCTCAGTCACCTGCCCGGCGGAAGCGAGCGCGGCAATCTTGAACAGGATCTGGTTGATGCGGCCGCGGACGCTCTCCAGAGAACGAAGAAGATCACGGCGCCAATCATCGGGAAGGACAAGTGAACGCACGACATGTCCGATAAACGCCGGCGCAATGGGACCGATCGCGATCAGTGGAAGGTCTGTGATGGGAGGGCGGAAATAAGCCCCCAGGAAATAGGATGTGAATGCGAACATGCCGATCGCATGCCCTCGCGGTCCGAACACCCGCCCAGCCGTGGCAAGAAAGATAATGAGCAGGAAAACGCCGTCGGACACGTAGCGATTTGCTTCAAGCACCGCAGCAAGTCCGACAACGAGAACGCTTGCCGCACACGCAAGCAACCGCGTCACAAGCTGCGGCGCGCTCCCCTTGTCCTTGACCGCGACGCCGCCTTCAATCGAAAGAACGATGCCAAGGCCATAGGCGGCCATAGGCAACGGAACCAGCAGGTGGTGAATTGCAAGCAGCGCCCCAAACGAGAGCGCGATCGTCAGCGTGACGCGAGACGCCATCCGCAGACGCGACAGCGCCGGATCGTGAGCGAGTAACCAGTCACGGAAGTCAAAACCGGAAAGCAAGCTGCCCTCGCCCCTCATTTTCGCCCTCGAAGCCATCGACCGAGGCAGATCGAGCCGCAGGGCGGTGACCCATCCCTCGACGACTACGTCGCTAAAACACTTCCGGTGCAAGCCGGAGCGCAACAACGTGGCTCGCTGATACCAGCCGTCACTGACCCTTGGCGATCTGTACCATCGTATTCTTTAGCGAATTCGGTGGCTGCCCAGGATCGCCTTCTGTGACGATATCATCGATCACAGGCTTGCCGCCCTCATCGAGCATCTCGAACTTCACGGTCGTCAAAGCCTGTTTGTCCGATCCGTCGTCCATGCATGTCGCCTTCTTGAACGTGACGACCACTTCCGTGGTTCCGTCGGCGACCGCCTTCGGCGAATAGGTCAAATCCTCAAGAGGACAGGCATCCTCGCCGTTGACGATAACGTCGTAAGCGAAAGGCGAAACGCCGTCCTCGTCGGCAGCCGGATTCTGGATTGCCGCCTGATACTTCGCGACAAAATCCTTGCTGTACAGCCGTGAGAGCTTGCTCGGATCGAAAATATCGATCCAGTCGCCGTCCGCGCCGGACCAGTTCTTCATCGTTGCATCCATGACCTCCTTGACCGGTTCCGTAACGTCGGCGGCAAGGATAGGCGCGGTCGAGCCGAGAAGGACCGCTAGGGCGAGTGAAATCTTCTTCATGACGAACATCCGGGCAATGGTTTCGCGGCGGAGACTAGCCATTTTCACCGGCTTGGCAATGGCGGCAAAAAGACCATCCGGCTGTCCTTCCGGCTTTGCACTCCCGGCGCACAATGCTATAGCGCACGGGATTTGACATCACCCACCCGGGACAGCTGTCCCTCAAAAGCTTAACGAGGCAGATACATGAAAAAGATCAAGGTCGCCAATCCCGTCGCCGATCTCGACGGCGATGAAATGACTCGCATCATTTGGCAGCTCATCAAGGATAAGCTGATCCATCCGTATCTCGACCTCGACATCGACTACTTCGACCTCTCCGTCGAAAACCGCGACGCCACCAACGACCAGGTGACTGTTGATGCCGCCAACGCCATCAAGAAGCACGGCGTCGGCATCAAGTGCGCGACGATCACTCCCGACGAAGATCGCGTCAAGGAATTCAACCTCAAGCAGATGTGGAAGAGCCCGAACGGCACGATCCGCAACATCCTCGGCGGCGTCATCTTCCGCGAGCCGATCATCTGCCAGAACGTTCCGCGCCTTGTTCCCGGCTGGACCAAGCCGATCGTCGTCGGCCGTCACGCCTTCGGCGACCAGTACCGCGCCACCGATTTCAAGTTCCCGGGCAAGGGCAAGCTGACCATCAAGTTCGTCGGTGAAGACGGCCAGGTCATCGAAAAGGAAGTCTTCGACGCTCCCGGCGCCGGCGTGGCCATGGCCATGTATAACCTCGACGAGTCGATCCGCGAATTCGCGCGCGCCTCGATGATGTACGGCCTGATGCGCAAGTGGCCGGTCTACCTGTCGACCAAGAACACCATCCTCAAGGCCTATGACGGCCGCTTCAAGGACATTTTCCAGGAAGTCTACGAAGCTGAATTCCAGGATCAGTTCAAGGAACTCGGCATCACCTACGAACACCGCCTGATCGACGACATGGTCGCCTCCGCCCTGAAGTGGTCGGGTGGTTACGTCTGGGCGTGCAAGAACTACGACGGCGACGTTCAGTCCGACACGGTTGCTCAGGGCTTCGGCTCGCTCGGCCTGATGACCTCGGTTCTCTTGACGCCGGATGGCAAGACGGTTGAAGCCGAAGCTGCACACGGCACGGTTACCCGTCACTACCGCCAGCACCAGAAGGGTCAGGAAACTTCGACGAACTCGATCGCTTCGATCTTCGCCTGGACCCGTGGCCTCGCTCATCGTGCCAAGCTCGACGACAATGCCGAACTTGCAAAGTTCGCTTCCACGTTGGAGAAGGTTTGCGTCGACACCGTTGAATCCGGATTCATGACAAAGGATCTGGCGCTGCTCATCGGTCCGGATCAGCCGTGGCTCTCCACCACCGCCTTCCTCGACAAGATCGATCAGAACCTTCAGAAGGCGATGGCATAAGCCAGACGCAAATATCAGAGTGGACGGCGGGGATTTCCCCGCCGTTTTCATTTCAGCGACATCAAGGGAGGAAAAATGACCACAACGATCCGTCCGCTGCAGCCATCCGACCGAGCTGCCTGGGAGCCGCTTTGGGCCGGCTATCAGTGCTTCTACGAAGTTGTCATTCCACCCGAAACGACGGATCTGACCTGGAGTCGTTTCCACGATCCCGCCGAGGACATGCACGCACTTGGCGCTTTCGACGACGAAGGTCGTCTTGTCGGTGTCGTCCATGCCATATTCCACCGTTCGACGTGGCTACCCAAATGGACATGCTACCTGCAGGATCTCTATGTCGACGACACCCAGCGCGGCCTTGGCACGGGTGCGGCCCTGATCGAGGCCGTTGCTGACCTTGCCCGCGAGCATGGTGCTGGCCGGCTCTACTGGATGACCCACGAAACAAATGCGACTGCGCGCCGGCTATATGACCGTATCGCGGAACGCTCCGGATTCATCCAGTACCGAAAGGCGCTCTAGGCTTCGTCCCATTGCTGGCGCTCTGGAAGAGCGAAGTTCGGGCTCTACTTCCCCAGGAAATGCCGGAGGTAATGATGGCTGAAGACCTAGTATTCTATACGAACCCGATGTCGCGGGGACGAATTGCTCGCTGGATGCTCGAGGAGACCGGCGTTCCCTACCGAACCGAACTCCTGACATTCGGCGAGACCATGAAGGCGCCCGATTACCTGACGGTCAATCCGATGGGCAAGGTCCCGGCGATCCGGCACGGCAGCACTGTTGTCACCGAATGTGCTGCGATCTGTGCCTATCTTGCAGAGACATTTCCGGATGCTGGACTTGCCCCGGAAGCAAGTGAGCGTGGCGACTATTACCGCTGGATGTTCTTTGCAGCAGGCCCGCTCGAGGCAAGTGTAACGCTGAAGGCACTCGGCTTCGAGATTCCCAGCGAACAGCTACGAATGGCGGGCTGCGGAAGCTACGGAGACGTCATGGGCACGTTGGAGAAGGCGGTATCGCGCACTCCCTACATTGCCGGCGACCGCTTCACGGCCGCCGATGTCTATGTCGGTTCGCATATCGGCTGGGGCCTCGGGTTTGGCGGCATCGAAAAACGCCAGGCCTTCGTCGATTACTTCGCCCGCATCAGCCAGCGCGAAGCCTACAAGCGGGCGAACGTCATCGATGACGAGGCGGCCAGAACGATGCAGGCCGCGTGACCCACGAGTGGGCTGGCAAGCCAAAGCAGGCCAGCTCAGACAAGCGGCATGTAGATGTCGGTCAAGAGTTCGGGCGGCGGCACGTCACGTGGGTTGTTGAGATACTCCTCGAACATCACGCTGTCGCGAAGCTGCCGGCCGGAGGTGGGAAGCCATTCCGCATAAAGCCACTGGTAGGCCTTGTGCATGTCGGCATAAGGGCCTTTGTGGCGCAGCACTGCGTACTCGCCGCCATCCACCGAGTGGCGCTCGAACGGAGGCGCCGCAGCAATCTCCCCTTCGACGGTCACGCAGGCGATCGAGCGCAGCTTTTCGGCCGGCACAATATCCGGATCATCAAGATAAACACCGATCATCCGCATCGTTGACTTGGCGAGTCCACGTGCGTGGAGTGTGCCGAACAACATCTCGAATGCCCGGCCGATCTGCATGTACGAGCCTACATGAGGCACGCCAAGCAATTGAATCGGTTCAATCTTACGTAGGGTCACCTCAAACATGGCTGCAGTCTTTCCGTTAGGTGAAGGATCAAAGGCTTTGTGACTTCCCTCTTTCCGGTATTGACCTGGCGGCATGCCATAGACCGATTTGAAAATACGGTTGAATGACTGGAGGTTGGGATAGCCGGATCGCTTTGCTATTTCCCCGACAGAAAGGCCCGTGCGGACGATGTCGCCCGCGGCGCGGTGCAGCCGCAACCGCTTCACAGTTGCCGCAAGTGTCTCGCCGTGAACCGCACGATAGACCCTGTGCCAGTGATAGCTCGACATACAGGCGATTTCGGCAAGCTTATCCATGTCGAGCTCTTCATCGAGATGGTCATGGATATAGGCGGATACCCGCCGAAGACGGTTCTCGTAGAGTGCCCAAGCCGTTTCGCCATTCATGTCTGAACCTCGCGCAAATCGATCGGCTGCAGAAAACCATACCGCGATTTGACAAATCCTGCGGACTTTAGCGAAGAGCAAACAAAAAGGCGGGGCCCAGCCCCGCCTTCCAAAACCTTCGTGCCAGTGCCCGTTGGCTAGCTTGCCAGCGCGACCGCGACGGCCTCAATGGCCTCGTCGGCTTTTGCCCCATCGGGGCCACCGGCTTGAGCCATATCAGGACGACCGCCGCCACCCTTGCCGCCAAGAGCAGCCGAAGCGACACGAACCAGATCGACAGCACTGAACCGACCCGTCAGGTCCGGGGTCACTGCAACGACTGCGCTCGCCTTGCCGTCCTCGGCCACGCCAATAAGCGCGACGACGCCGGACCCGAGGCTTGCCTTGCCGTCATCCGCGAGACCCTTGAGGTCCTTGGGATCCACACCGGAGATCGCCTTGCCGAGGAATTTCACGCCACCGACCTCGCGGACCGCATCATCGGAGCCGCCCTGCCCGCCGCCCATGGCGAGCTTGCGCCTGGCATCGGCCAGTTCCTTCTCGAGCTTGCGGCGCTCGTCCATCAGCGCCTCGACGCGCGACAGCACCTCGCCCGGCTGGACCTTGAGCGCGCCGGCAAGTGCCTTCACGCGTTCGTCCTGCTCGGCCAGATAGGCACGCGCCGGCTCGCCGGTCACCGCCTCGAGGCGGCGCACGCCGGAGCTGACCGCGCTGTCGCCAAGAATGCGCACGAGGCCGATGTCACCGGTCGCCGACACATGCGTACCGCCGCAGAGCTCGACCGAGTAGGCCTTACCCGCCTTGGCGCCATGCAGCCCGCGGCCCATCGAGACCACGCGCACTTCCTCGCCGTACTTTTCGCCGAACAGCGCCATCGCTCCCTCCGCGATCGCGTCGTCGACGCTCATCAGGCGCGTCGTCACAGGCGAATTCTGCAGGATGATCTCGTTGGCCATGTCCTCGACGCGCTTCAGCTCTTCCGCCGTCATCGGCTTCGGATGCGAGACGTCGAAACGCAGGCGCTCGGGCGCGACCAACGAACCCTTCTGCGCGACGTGCGTGCCGAGAACCTCGCGCAGCGCTTCATGCAGCAGGTGCGTCGCCGAGTGGTTGGCACGGATGCGCGAACGGCGGGCGTGATCGACGGTCATGGCAACCGCGTCACCGGCCTTGACGCTGCCCTCGACAACAGTGCCGGTGTGGACGAACAGGCCCTCGCCACGCTTCTGCGTATCGGAGATTTCGATCTTCGCGGTGTCGGAGGAAATGATGCCGGTATCGCCCATCTGGCCGCCAGACTCGCCGTAGAACGGGGTCTGGTTAACGACGATCTGCACTTTATCGCCCTTGGTGGCGGCATCGACGGCAACACCATCCTTGACAATTGCCTGCACCACGCCTTCGGCCGTCTCGGTGTCATAGCCGAGGAATTCGGTTGCGCCGTGCTTGTCCCGCAGCTCGAACCAGATGGTTTCTGTGGCCTTGTCGCCGGAGCCGGCCCAGTGTGAGCGGGCTTCCGCCTTCTGGCGCTCCATCGCATCGGTGAAGCCGGCCAGGTCGACGCTGATCTCGCGGGCGCGCAGCGCGTCCTGCGTCAGGTCGAGCGGGAAGCCATAGGTGTCGTAGAGCTTGAACGCTGTTTCGCCGTCGAGCATGTCGCCCTTGCCGAGCGTCGTCGTCGCGTCCGACAGCAGCGACAGGCCGCGCTTCAGCGTCGTGCGGAACTTCGTTTCCTCAAGCTTCAACGTCTCGGTAATCAGCGCTTCGGCGCGCACGAGCTCGGGATAGGCGCGACCCATCTGCTGGATCAGCGCCGGGAGGAGCTTCCACATCAGCGGCTCGCGAGCTCCGAGCAGTTCGGCATGACGCATGGCGCGACGCATGATGCGGCGCAGAACATAACCGCGACCTTCGGCCGACGGCAGAACGCCGTCGGCGATCAGGAAGGCCGACGAGCGCAGATGGTCGGCGATGACCCGGTGGCTCGCGCGCTGCTCACCTTCGGCCTTGACGCCGGTTGCTTCTTCAGAGGCCTCGATCAGGGCGCGGAAAAGGTCGATATCGTAGTTGTCATGCTTGCCTTGCAGGACCGCCGCGACGCGCTCGAGACCCATTCCAGTATCGATCGACGGACGCGGCAGGTCGACGCGCTCTTCCTTCGTGATCTGCTCGTACTGCATGAAGACGAGGTTCCAGATCTCGATGAAGCGATCGCCGTCCTCTTCCGGAGAGCCGGGAGGGCCGCCCCAGATATGGTCGCCGTGGTCGTAGAAGATCTCCGAACAGGGACCGCATGGGCCGGTATCGCCCATCGCCCAGAAATTGTCGCTGGTGGCGATGCGGATGATCCGGTCGTCGGAAAGGCCCGCGATCTTCTTCCAGAGATTAAAAGCTTCGTCGTCGGTGTGATAGACGGTGACCAGCAGCCGCTTGGCGTCGAGGCCGAATTCCTTGGTGATCAGCGTCCAGGCATGCTCGATCGCCTGCTCCTTGAAGTAATCGCCAAAGGAGAAATTGCCGAGCATTTCGAAGAAGGTATGGTGGCGCGCCGTATAGCCGACATTATCGAGGTCGTTGTGCTTGCCGCCGGCGCGCACACACTTCTGCGCGGTCGATGCTGTCTTGTAGGGACGCTGCTCGAGGCCGGTGAAGACGTTCTTGAACTGCACCATGCCAGCATTGGTGAACATCAGTGTCGGATCGTTACGGGGAACCAACGGGCTCGACGGAACGATTTCGTGGCCGTTCTTCTTGAAGTAGTCGAGGAAGGTCGACCGGATATCATTCACACCGCTCATGCTATGCCCTTCAATGCTGCCGGCAGGCAGGTCAAATCTCAAATTCAGTGGCTTTTATCGCTCGCCTTAACCACTGTCCAGCAGACAAACAAAACCGGCCGCATTCTCATCAAAGAATGCGGCCGGTTTTGAACTGTTGAACCTTCGGGCGAATTAGCCGTCCGCTGCCTCGTCGCCATCATTGGCATCAGGGCCGCCATTCTGCAGGAAGCGATCCGCGATCAGACCGGCATTCTGACGAAGTGCCGTCTCGATCTCGCGCAGGAGGTCCGGGTTGTCGCGCAGGAAAAGCTTCGCATTCTCACGTCCCTGTCCGAGGCGCTGACTGTTATAGGAGAACCAGGCGCCCGACTTCTCGACGATCCCGGCCTTGACGCCAAGATCGACCAGCTCGCCCGTCTTCGAAACGCCCTCGCCGTACATGATGTCGAACTCGACCTGCTTGAAGGGAGGTGCCATCTTGTTCTTGACGACCTTGACGCGGGTCTGGTTGCCGATGACTTCTTCGCGCTCCTTGACGGCGCCGATGCGGCGAATGTCCAGGCGAACAGAAGCATAGAACTTCAGCGCGTTACCGCCGGTCGTCGTTTCCGGCGAACCAAACATGACGCCGATCTTCATGCGGATCTGGTTGATGAAGATGACCATGGTATTCGACTTCGAGATCGAAGCAGTCAGCTTGCGCAGCGCTTGGCTCATCAGGCGTGCCTGGAGACCGGGCAGATTGTCGCCCATCTCGCCTTCGATTTCGGCACGCGGCGTCAGCGCAGCGACCGAGTCGACAACAAGAACGTCGACGGCGCCGGAACGCACCAGCGTATCGGTGATCTCAAGTGCCTGCTCACCTGTGTCCGGCTGCGAAATCAGGAGGTTCTGGAGATCAACACCGAGCTTGCGGGCGTAAACCGGATCAAGGGCGTGCTCCGCATCGACGAAGGCGCAGATGCCGCCCTTCTTCTGCGATTCCGCAATCGTCTGCAGCGCCAAGGTTGTCTTGCCGGAGCTTTCCGGCCCGTAAATTTCAATGATACGACCCTTCGGAAGGCCGCCAATGCCGAGCGCAATATCCAACCCGAGAGAACCCGTCGAAACCGTTTCGATCTCGACGACATTCTCGTTCGAGCCGAGCTTCATGATTGAGCCCTTGCCGAACGACCGCTCGATCTGTGAGAGTGCCGCTTCAAGTGCCTTGCTTTTGTCCACCGATTTGTCCTCTACAAGCCGCAATGTATTCTGTGACATTCGATCCACCTTTAGGTTATTGAAGCCGCTCAAGCAATGTCGCCGCCGATGTCGATTTTGTACCGGATTTGTTCTCGTTTCGCAAGATGCGTACAAATAATTGAAAGAAAAAGGTAAAACGCCCTGTGTTCTACATTTGTTTTAGTGATGGAAAGCAACGGCTTAGGGATAGCGCGCCTGTCGCTGGACAGACAGGCGCGGTGCCACGATTCGTAACTTTCGCCTACGCGGGACGATGAAATGAAGCAGAAGATTCTTGTCCTCGGCGGCGCGCACATCGATAGGCGCGGACGCATCTGGGGCGACACGGTAGCAGGCGCCAGCAATCCGGGCACATGGGTCGAGGAGCCGGGTGGAGGCGGCTTCAACGCGGCGCGCAACCTTGCGCGGCTTGGCTTCGATGTGACGATGATTTCGCCGCGTGGCGGCGATCCCACCGGAGAACTGGTGAGCGAAGCCGCTGACTTTGCCGGCGTTCAGGATCGCCCATTCGTCTTCCTCGATCGGAAGACGCCGAGCTATACGGCGATCCTGGAAAACGATGGAAATCTGGTGATCGCGCTTGCGGACATGGATCTATATCGCATGTTCGTACCGCGCCGACTCTCGATCCGCGCCGTCCGTGATGCGTTTGCCGCGACTGACTTCATTCTAATGGACGCCAATTTGCCGGCGGAAACGCTGACATCTATCGTCGAACGGGCCAGCGGCCTCGGCAAGCCGGTGGGCGCGATCGCAATCTCGCCGGCAAAGGCCGTCAAGCTCAAGGCGTGCCTGGACGGGATCGACTACCTCTTTCTCAATGAGGCAGAGGCTGTCGCGCTGACGGGCGAGCGGCCGAACGATCCATCGCATTGGCCATCACTACTTGGTGACATCGGCCTTCGTGGCGGTGTCGTAACGCGCGGTCAGCGCGACCTGATCGCCTTTGCGGATCGCCATGTCGTTGCCCTGGAGCCCGCCAACGTCGAAAACGTCGCTGACGTGACGGGCGCCGGTGACTCTCTTGCCGCGGGTGTGATTTCCGCGTTGATGCGCGGGCTTTCCCTTGCCGATGCGGCGCGCGAAGGCGTTGCTGCAGCAGCGCTGACTGTACAATCCCCGCACGCAGTAAACGAAAACCTCTCTCCGGATTTGGTGAGGCAGACGCTTGCCCTTGTTCCACCGGCGAGAATTCTACATTGAAGCCATACCCGATGAAATGGAAGAGACAATGACCAAACCGATCTCCCCCCTTCTGCCGATCGCCTACTCCAAGGAAGTCGCAAGCGCCCAGCAGCGCGGCGCTCCGATCGTTGCGCTGGAATCAACCATCATCACCCATGGCATGCCCTATCCCGGCAACATCGAGATGGCGCGCAGCGTCGAGTCGATCATTCGTGATCAGGGTGCGGTTCCGGCAACGATCGCGATCATTCACGGAACGCTTCATATCGGGCTGGAAGCCGAACAGCTGGAACAGCTGGCGCAAGCAAAGGATGTCCTGAAAGTCTCGCGTGCCGATCTCGCCTTTGCGATCGCCGAGCGCCGTCATGGTGCGACAACGGTGGCAGCAACGATGATTGCTGCGGAACGCGCCGGCATCAAGGTCTTTGCTACCGGCGGTATCGGTGGTGTTCACCGCGGCGCCGAGGAAAGCTTTGATATCTCCGCTGACCTCGAGGAGCTCGGCCGCACCGGCGTTATCGTCGTCTGCGCCGGCGCCAAGGCAATTCTGGATATTCCGAAAACTCTTGAAGTTCTGGAAACGGCGGGCGTTCCAGTCGTTACGTACGAGAGCGAAGAGTTCCCCGCCTTCTGGTCGCGTGCCTCGGGACTGCCCAGCCCGTTGACCCTGAACAGCCCGGCCGCAATCGCCAACTTCCAGACGGTGCGCGAGCAGCTCGGCATTGACGGCGGCATGCTGATTGCCAACCCCGTGCCTGAAGCCGACGAGATCCCACGCGAGGAGATGGAAATCTACATCGAGCGCGCGCTCGATAGTGCCGAACGCGAGGAAATCAGCGGCAAGGCAGTGACCCCGTACCTGCTCAGCACCATCTTTGACCTGACGGACGGCCGGAGCTTGAAGACCAACATCGCGCTGGTGGAAAACAACGCCCGACTGGCAGCGGAAATTGCCGTCGCGCTGGCAGGATGATCAAACGGAAATGGGGCGCTGCATATCGGCGCCCCTTAGCTGTCCAGCGTCTCCTTGACGACGACAGCAAGCTGTTTCAGCGAGAACGGCTTCGGAAGGAAGCCGAATTTCGATTCCGGCGGAAGATTGCGCGCAAACGCGTCTTCGGCATATCCCGAAACGAAAATGAACTTCAGGTCGGGATATTTCTTCCGCAACTCGCGCAACAGCGACGGGCCATCCATCTCCGGCATCACCACGTCCGAAACGACGATGTCGACCTTGCCTTCAAGCTCATCCATGATGTCGAGAGCCTCGACGCCTGAGCCGGCCTCATGCACCGTATAGCCGCGCGTCTCGAGCATGCGCTTGCCGCCGCGGCGCACCGCTTCCTCATCCTCGACCAGCAGGATGACGGCGGATCCCGTCAGATCCTCGGGGGGCTCCGGCTGAGCGGGCGCCTGTTCGACCGGCGCTCCGAGCGCTGGCGTGACTGCGTCCGCTTCCACGACAAGTGCCGGCTCGACGATGTGGCGCGGCAGGAAGACGCGGAAGGTCGTGCCCTTGCCGACTTCCGACTCCGGCTGAATGTAGCCGCCCGACTGCTTGACGATGCCGTAAACCATGGCCAAGCCAAGCCCGGTGCCCTTTCCGACTTCCTTGGTCGTGAAAAAGGGTTCGAAGATCTTGTCCATGATTTCGGGCGCGATACCGGTGCCGTTGTCAGCGACCTCGACGAGAACCATGTCCTCATGCGGCATAAAGGAGTAGTTGAATGCCGCCACCTCTTCTGCCGTCACGTTCTTCGTCCGCAGCGTCAGCTTGCCACCCTGAGGCATCGCATCGCGCGCGTTGACGCAAAGGTTGATCAGCACCTGCTCGAACTGCGACAGGTCCGTCTTCACGGGCCAGAGATCGCGACCATACTCGACATCGAGCTTGACGTTCGTACCGGAAAGCAACCGATCGACCAGCATCCTGAGGTCGCCGACCACGTCCGTCAGATTGAGCACCGTCGGTCGCATCGTCTGCTTGCGTGAGAATGCCAGCAACTGGCGGACGAGCACCGCCGCGCGATTGGCGTTGCGCTTGATCTCCATCAGGTCGGCAAAACCGGGATCGGCAGGCCTTGCCTGCAGCAGCAGATGGTCGGAGGACAGCAGGATCGCCGTCAGCACGTTGTTGAAATCGTGCGCGATGCCGCCTGCCAGCGTGCCGACCGCGTTCATCTTCTGCGTTTGCGCCATCTGCGCTTCGAGAGCTTTTTGCTCTGTCACTTCGACAGCGTAGACAATCGCCGCCTCTTCCGGCGCCTCGTCGCTCTGATCGATCACCGCATTGACATAGAACCGGAAGTGGCGAGCCTCATCCGTCGGCGTGCGCGAGTCGATCGGTGGGATATCGCCCTGCCGATCCCTGGCCGCCTCAAGCGCGTGCTGCAGCTTCGGCTTGTCGCTGTCCTGAACGATGACCTCAAGGAGCGCACCGCTCTCTAGGTCATTGCGCGATACAATTCCTGCAAACAGCTTGAGGAATGGTGCATTGGTGCGCAGGATACGGCCTTCACCGTCCACCGAGGCAATGGCCATCGGCGTATTGTTGAAGAAGCGATTGAAGCGCATTGCCGCGGCCGAACCGGACTGATCGGCCTCGCCGCTCTTCTGGCGAGCAAGCACAATCGTCCGGCTTTCGCCGGGCGCGCCGTCACGCATGGACGTAACGCTGTGGACGATCTGAACAGGCAGGCTCTGCCCGTTCATTTTCTTCAGATCGAGATCAAGCGTAACGGTTTTTTTCAGTCCGGGGTCGGCCTGGACCGATTGGATAAGCGCGAGCCCCTCGCCTGCGACCAGATCACCAATCATGACCGAACCGGGAACAAATTTGGTCAGGTCAATGCCCAGCCATTCCGCCAGCGTGGCATTGAGGTAGAAAATCTCTCCCTTGCGCCCGGCCGAAAAAAATCCGGCTGGCGCATGGTCGAGATAGTCGATCGCATTCTGCAATTCCTTGAAGAAACGCTCCTGATCGTCACGCTCCAGCGTGATATCACTGATCTGCCAGATGTGGAGCGGCTTGCGCCCCATCTCCTCGCTCTGCAGGGTGCGCGCTTTCAGGCGATACCACCGCGCGCCCGCTCCGCTCGTCGTCGGACCAAGCGACCTCAGCAAACGGAATTCCTCGCTGCCCTCCCGGCCCTCGCGCAGGCCATTCGAGAGACGATAGAGCGCCTCGTTCGATTCCCGATGGCGCGACAGCAGCGCTTCGAGCGTCTGAACCTCCATCGACTTGCGGGCGCCGGTGAGCTCGCCATAGGCCGCATTCGCATAGACGATACGGCCCTTCTCGTCGGTGATGAGCGATCCATCCGGGTGGCTGTTCAGAAATGCGCGCGCCAAGCTGTCGGACTGTCGCTGCGGCATCACCTCGATGAAGCCGATTACCGACGACACCAGGAAGAAAATCCCAACCATCGCCAGGACGCCGAGCACGCCCAGGACCATTTCATTGTCGAGCGAACGCTTGAAAACGACAAAGGCGGCAGCCGCCCCGATCAGGACAAGCGCGAGCAGGATGATGCGTAACGCCGTCCCCGTGCGGCCCCCACGGTCCACGAGCGGTTCGCTGAAATCCTCGGCCTGACGCGGTTTCGTCATCTATTCCCTCGTATGGCCTGCCGGGCTTCACTCGTAACAGGGAGACAAAGCAGGAATCAGGCGTCGCTTCCTTCTTAGCAATTTGCAGTCTCCGCAAAAACACCGCTCTCTGTGAAGACTGATTGAATTCACAGCGAAGAGCGCCAATTTCGCCATTAAAATGCGTTGTTAAGAAAACATGTTCGAATTCCACTTCGGGTTGGGACGACTGGACAAGCCCATCCCGACTTGTCTACGAAGTGGGAAAAGCCGCGATGTGGTTGAAAACCGCGAAGGGAGTACGTCAACATGTTCGATGATCTCATGGGAGCCTATGGGAGTCGCTTCCTTATTGCTGCCGGCGGCGTTGCCCTAGCCCTATTGCTGCTGGTTGTCGTGCTGTGGATCATGCGCAGTCGCGCGCCTTCCCCTTTCGTCCGGGGTGGTCGCAATCGCCAGCCGCGACTACAGGTCCTTGACGCGGCAGCTGTCGATGCGCGCCGGCGCCTCGTACTCGTCCGCCGAGACGACATCGAACACCTGATCATGATCGGTGGTCCGACCGATATCGTCATCGAAAGCCGAATTGGCGAAGCTGCCGGGAAAGCGCTACCACTCGAGGCCGTGGATCAGCCGGCTCCGATTCCGGCGCCGCGACCGGAGATCGCGCCGCAGATCGAGGCGACGCCTGAAGCACCGGCACTGGCGCCCCCTGCTCGGTCCATTCCGGCTGAACCGCAGAGCGCGCCACCTGCCCGAAGCCATACTCCCGCGGAAGTTCTGGTCGCGCAGCGCGCACCGATCGAAGCCCGGCCCGAGCCGGCTATCCCAGCTCCCCAGCCATCTGCACCGGCTGTAGCCGAGCGCGAGCGCGCACCGCGCACCGCACCCTCTTTCGAACCGCGTCCCGAAGCACGACCAGAGCCGAGGCCCGTCGCTGCTCCGATGGAGGCCTCGATGGCGGCTGACATTCTCGATTCTGCCCGCCAGCGCGTTCTGCCACAACAGCGAATCGAACCGCAGGTCGCCCCACCACCAGTTGCACCCGTTCCCGTACAGCCGCCAGCGGCTGCATTTGTCGAGGTCGGCACACTCGCTCCCGCCGCGCAGCCGAGCGACTTCCAACGTATTCTTGAGGAAGAGATGACAAGTACGCTCGCAGCCGAGCGCATTGTGCCCGGACCGCAGGCACCGGCCGCAAGGCCCGCTTCTACGCCCGGCAGCCTGCCGCGCCGCGACCCGGAAATGGCACCGCTGACTGGCGCCGACGCAGCGCTGCAGAACGAGGTCGCACGCATCTTCGGTGAGATGAGCGTCAACCGCGACAAGTAAGCACCTGACGAGCAAAAAAGAAGGCACCGCGGTCTCCCCGGTGCCTTCTTTGTTTTCAACAGTGCCGAAACTATTCGTCCCGGTAGACCTTTTCCCGACGCTCGTGTCGCTCTTGAGCTTCGATGGAAAGCGTTGCAATCGGACGGGCGTCAAGGCGCTTCAGGCCAATCGGCTCACCGGTTTCTTCACAATAGCCGTAAGTGCCGTCTTCGATACGTTGCAGTGCTGCGTCGATCTTGGAAATCAGCTTTCTCTGGCGGTCGCGGGCACGCAGTTCGATAGCCCGGTCGGTTTCGGACGATGCCCTATCAGCAAGGTCCGGGTGATTTGCGCTTTCCTCGGCCAAGTGGTCGAGGGTTTCACGCGCCTCTCTGAGGATGTCGTTCTTCCAGGCGACCAGCTTGGCTCTAAAGTAAGCCCGCTGATTGCCGTTCATGAACTCTTCCTCTTCCGAGGGTATGTAGTTGCTAAGATCGATCTTCTCACTCAACGCGATTCTCCTGAAGAACATCTCATCTGGCGGGTGTATATCGCGAGCACCACGGTTGATTCAAGCCAAATACGCTAGGTAAACAGTTTTTTAAATCTGTCACATTTTTAAGCTAACAGGCTATTTTCTCACCGTTATTCCCCGTTACGCACATTTGCCGGCCGGTAACCCCTCACTTTCCTACCTGGGATTTGGGGTGACACCTGCAGCTACGGTTGACGTGCGGGCCGCCGACCCGCTACTGAAAAAGTCTCTTCGATGTGGATTTTTCCTATGGCCGCAATCACGCCTCCGCCCTCCCGGATCTATCTGCTGCGGCACGCCGAAGCTGCCTGGGCGACACCGGGGCAACGTGATTTCGATCGTCCCTTGAACGACAAGGGCTACGCCGACGCCGAAATCGTCGCCGACAAGGCCGCCGACAAGGGCTATCGGCCGGATCTCGTTGTAAGTTCGACTGCCGTGCGCTGCCGAGATACTGCTGAGGCCTTGCGCCGGGCGATGGGTGCCACGCTTGATGTCCGATTCGTCGACGAACTTTATAATGCCTCGGCGGACAGCTACCTTGAGATCATCGACGCACAAGAGGCCGTCAACTCGGTTATGCTCGTCGGTCACAACCCGACGATGGAACAGACACTGGAAGCGCTGATTGGCCATGACGCCCTTTGCCGGGCACTTCCGGGCGGCTTTCCAACCGCCGGCCTCGCGGTTCTCGACTATGACAGAATCACCGCCCGCTGGCGGCTCGTGGATTTCGTGATCGACTAAGGTCTTTTCGCGGAACGTCTTTTCGCGCAGACCTGCGGTTCCTATATGGCTTTCCACGACTAGAACGGAATTCCGCCTTGCCGCCCAGCCTGACCTCAATTTCCGACGACGCGCGCATTGCCCTGGACAATCTTGCCGACCGGGCATCGGGTCTGATCAATCCTACGGTGCGCCTCGGCGTCACCGGCCTCTCGCGCTCCGGCAAGACGGTTTTCATCTCTTCGCTGGTTCACAATCTCTTGCACGGCGGCCGACTGCCGCTATTCGAGCCCGTGCAGTCCGGTCGCGTCTCGAAAGTACGGCTGGAGCAGCAGCCGGATGACGCGGTGCCCCGGTTCCAGTACGAAGATCACATCCGCTCCCTGGTAAAGGATCGTGTTTGGCCGGACTCCACCCGGGCGATCTCCGAATTGCGCATCACGTTGGATTATCAAAGTGCCAGCGGCTGGAACCGGCTATTCTCGCCGGGTCGTCTGTCGATCGACATCGTCGATTATCCCGGTGAATGGCTTCTCGACCTGCCGCTTCTCGGAAAAGACTTTCGTGCCTTCAGCGAGGAAACGATCGCGCTGGCCGGCACGGGCATCCGTGCAGAGCTTTCGCGCCGATGGCTTGCCCTTACCCACGCCACGGACATCGATGCGCCCGCTGACGAGATGCACGCGCGCGATCTGGCGCACTCCTTTGCAGACTACCTCAAGGCTTGCAAAGCGGACGAACGCTCGTTGTCCACGCTTCCACCTGGTCGCTTTCTGCTGCCCGGCGATCTCGAAGGCTCACCTGCGCTGACCTTCGCCCCGCTGGCCCTTCCAAGGGAAGGCAGGCAGCACAAGGGATCGCTATGGGCGATGATGGAACGCAGGTACGAGGCCTACAAATCGGTCGTCGTGAAGCCTTTCTTTCGTGAGCACTTCGCGCGCCTCGACAGGCAGATCGTGCTCGTCGACGCGCTGCAGGCCATCAACCGCGGACCGGAAGCGGTTCAGGACCTCGAACGAGCCCTCACGGACGTACTGGCCTGCTTCCGTCCGGGAACAAACTCCTGGCTCTCCTCTTTGCTTGGTCGCCGGATCGACCGCGTCCTTGTGGCCGCGACCAAGGCCGACCACCTGCACCACGAGAGCCACGACCGGCTCGATACGCTCACCCGCCGCCTCGTCGATCGCGCAGTACATCGCATCGGCATGGCAGGCGCCGGCATCGACGTCATGGCACTAGCTTCGGTCCGCGCCACACGCGAAGCGACGGTCAAACGCGATGGTCACGACCTCCCCGTCATCGTCGGAACACCAATGGAAGGCGAAACGATAGCCGGAGAGCGTTTCGACGGCTTGAAGAAGACGGCCATATTCCCGGGTGACCTGCCGGTGGATCCGGAAAGCCTCTTCGAACGCATCGAAGCGGGAGATCAAGATGTCTCGCTACCTGAGGTGAGCGTTGTGCGCTTTCGCCCGCCGCACCTCGAAGAAACAGGTGGCGGCATAAAGCTCTCCGTCCCGCATATTCGCCTCGACCGCGCCATGCAGTTCCTGTTCGGAGATCGCCTCGCATGATCAAGCCACCGTCCGAACAACCGAAGCGCACTCCAGCAGCCTTCGCCTTCGAGGAAGATGTTCCGGCACAAGCAGCTGCCGAAATCCGACACGTTCAGCGAAAGCCGGGCAGTTTCAGCGACGACATAGTGCTGACCGCCGACGAGGATGATCCGTTCCTCAACCCTGAAAAGGATGTTCCCGCCGTGCCGGTGGCCATCCCGCGCAAGCGCGGCACGTCCTTTGCAAAAATCGCAGCGGCGGCATTCGGCATGCTCTTTTCGCTGGCCTTCGGCCTTTGGACCGATAGCCTTATACGCGACCTCTTCACCCGAGCTGACTGGCTTGGCTATACCGCCCTCGCAGCACTCGCAATTGGCATCCTGGCTGTCATCGCCATCGTCGTGCGCGAAACAGCCGGGATGATGCGACTGGCAGCGGTGCAGGCGATCAAGGCGGAGGCCGAGGACGCCCTGGTGGAAACGAAGCCGGCCAAGGCGCGCGCACTGGTCAAGCGCCTCGAGGGCATGCTCTCCGGCAAGCCCGAGACCGCAAAAGGGCGCGCGACGTTGGAGGCGGCAGAGAACGACATCATAGACGCGCCCCATCTCATCGCTCTGGCTGAGCGAGAACTCCTGGCGCCCCTTGACCGGCAAGCTCGCGCTTTGATCGTCAATGCCTCGAAACGAGTCTCAATCGTAACGGCCGTCAGCCCGCGCGCGATCGTCGACCTGTTGTACGTACTCTATGAGGCCGCCCGGCTCGTGCGGGCAATGGCGGAGCTTTACGGCGGCCGACCAGGCACACTCGGCATGATCAGGCTCATGCGGGACGTTCTCGCGCATCTTGCCGTTACCGGTTCGATCGCCGTTGGTGATAGCCTGGTGCAGCAGGTACTCGGCCATGGATTGGCGTCGAAGCTGTCGGCGAGGCTTGGCGAGGGCGTCATCAACGGTCTGATGACCGCCCGCATCGGAATCGCTGCCATGGACCTTTGCCGTCCCCTTGCCTTCCGCGCTCTGAAGCGTCCGGGAATCGGTGACTTCATTGGCGATCTCACCCCATCCATGGGATCGCGCGACAAAAATTCCTAGGAGTTGGCAGTTTTGCCGTACGCGAGAAGCATGAATAGACGATCGAAATACTTGCCGTGATTTCAAAGCGCTAAGCGACTTTGTTCGGTGAAAGGTCGTTCTAAGCAACTCTGCGACCCGGTGCTTTTCAACTCGCAAGAAACCAACCATTAACCATTTTCCCGCAAAACTTGGACCTAGTTAAGCGATGGTGTCGCCAGGGAAAATCCATGTATTCGCGCAAGTTTCTTCTTCTCTTCGGGCTCGCGGCAGTGGCGCTGTCACCGGCCGCAGACATGGCGCCGTCCGCAACAGCGGCGACGCGCGACAAGGCCTTTTTCGACTCGGTCGCCGGCACCTGGAGAGGCCCCGGCGAGATCGTCGCCGGGAAGTACAAGGGCACGAAATTCACCTGCAGCCTCGTCGGTGAGCCGGTGAGCTCAGGCGGCACCGGTATCAAGCTCGATGGAAGCTGCAGGGTCGGCGTCTTCAAGCAGCCGATGACTGCACTGATCACCCAGTCGGGCAGCTCCTACAAGGGCAAGTTCCTCGATGGCGCCGACGGCAAGGGCCTCGACGTGGTCTCTGGTGCAGTCACGCAGGATACGGTGGTTGTTGGCCTCAACCGCGCAAAGCTCAACGGCGCGATGATCGCGAGAGTCCGTGACGACAAGACCATGAATGTCACCGTCTCGGTCAAGGTCGAAAGCCAGATGATCCCGGTCATCGGTCTGACGCTAACGCGTCAGGTTGACGAAATGACAGTCGGTTCAGTCGAATAGATACCAAACACTCTGATTTCAGGGCGGCGGAATTTTTGCCGCCTCTGTGCTTCAGGCCCTACACCACCAGTCGCCGCGCTGATCGGCCACTTCAATGCCTTGAACATCGGCCTTATCAAGCCACTCGCGAACGGTCGCACCATTGACGAGCAATTCCGCGGCAAAATCGGCAAGCGGCATCAGCACGAAGCCGCGATCCGTCATGCGAGGGTGCGGAAGCTCGAGGCGTGGTGCCGACTGAACGACATCGGCATAGGTCAGAATGTCGATATCAAGTGTGCGCGGCCCCCATCTCTCGATACGCTCGCGTTTCATCCCCTTTTCAATCCCCAGGCAGACATCGAGAAGAGCCTCCGGAGCAAGGGTCGTCTCGACGGCAGCACAAGCATTGAAGAAGTAGGACTGGTCGGTCTTCCCCCAGGGCGGCGTACGATAGAGACGCGATACCGCGACAACCCTGCAGTCCGGCCGCTGGTCAAGCGCCCTCAGCGCGACGGCCATCGCATGAACAGGCTCGCCGAGATTGCCCCCGAGGCCGAGCGTTGCGGACTTGAAAATGAGATCAGGCAAAGTGTTCGACGCTCACCTGAACGAAATCAAGAACACCGGGAACCGGCGCATTAGGCTTGCGAACCGTGATTTTTGCACGCTTGATCTGCGGGAATTTCAGGCAGAGCCCCTTTGCAATATCCAGCGCAAGCGCCTCGATCAGATATCGACGCTTGCCCGTAACGATCTCCTCGATCACCGTGAAAGCAATGCCATAGTTGACGGTGTCGTCGATCGAATCGCTCTCCAGCGCATCACCGGCGACGACATCGAGTTCCGCATCCACGAAGAAGCGCTGGCCGAGGAATTCCTCCTCATCGTGAACGCCGTGTCTGGCAAAGAAGGCACAGTTCTGAAGTGTGATGGTGTATGTGGTGCTCATGCCAAGTCTCTCCGCTCGAAGCTGCAGCGCGCCGCGAGCATAGCATCGGCGATGGCTAGAGCGTCCCTGTTGATTGCGACATCGTGTACGCGAAAAATGACCGCGCCCGCTAGGCGCAGCAACGCGCTCGTCGCGGCCGTCCCGGCGTCTCGGTCAGGCGCCTCCCTGCCGGTGATGGCACCGACGAAACGTTTGCGCGAAGTACCTGCAAGCAGTGGCAGTCCGAGCCGGTGCAGCTCGCTGAAACGTGCCATCAGTTCCATGTTTTCTTCCGTATCCTTGGCAAACCCGAAGCCCGGATCAAGCACGATGCGATCCCTCAAGACGCCCGCTGCCGAAGCGATTTCGAGCGAACGCTGTAGGAACAGGACCTGGTCGGCGACTACATCTGGAAGCTTGTCCCGGTCGCGCCCCGTGTGCATCAGGCACAACCCAGCGCCGGTCTCGGCAGCAATTCCAGCAATCTCGGGCTCTTTCTGAAGGCCGAAGACGTCGTTGATGATATGCGCTCCCACGCTGACGGCCAGTCGCGCCGTCTCGGCGCGGTAGGTGTCTATGGAAATCAGCGCGTCCGTCCTCCCGCGCAAGGCCTCGATAACAGGCAACACTCGGGCCTGCTCTTCCGACGGGCTCACGATGTCCGCCCCCGGGCGCGTGGACTCACCGCCAACGTCAATGATTGCGGCACCCTCGCTGGCCGCCTTGAGCCCCTGCGTCACAGCAGCATCCACCGTCTGGTATCGGCCGCCATCCGAGAAGGAGTCCGGCGTAACGTTGACGATCGCCATGATCACTGAGCGTGTGCCAAGCTCGATCTGACGACCATGCCCCACGCGCCAGAAACGGCTCTCAAGCTGTGCCACTGGCATTCATCCTAACTATCGAAAAAAGCGCCAACGATATTGCGCTGGCCGTGGCTATGCCCCAAGCTCCGGCAAACTTCAACATGAGTGTCTGCAGAATGCCTTCCGTACCGCGTTATATGCCCCTGCTCCTCGGCTTTTCCATAGCCATCTCGGCGGGCAATCCCGTCTCCGCTGCCGTCATCGCGACGAAGAGTTACTCCTATTTCACCATCAGGGGCAAAACCGCAGATCAACTCGATGAGCAGTTGAGTACGCGCGGCCCGACTGCCAATGGCTCATCCGCCCGCCACCCCGGCGCGACCAAGATACGTTTCGGTGGCGACGCCACCTATATCCAGGCGGCAGGACGCTGCAAGGTTGGCAGCGCCAAGGTCACAGTCCACACGCAAATCATCCTGCCGCGCTGGATCAATCGCAAGGGCGCCAGCAAGCAGCTCTCGATGATCTGGGATGCTCTCTCGAGCGACATCAAGCGGCATGAGGAGCGCCACGCCGAAATAGCCCGAAACCAGGCACGCGCGATGGAAAAGCAGATCCTCGCCCTTCCTCCCCAATATAGCTGCGAGCGCATGCAGGAATTGGTCACGGAGGTTTCGACTCGCGGCATCGAGGAGCATGACCGGCTGCAAGCACAATTCGACCGAGTCGAAGCCGTCAATTTTCAGAATCGCATGATGAGATTGCTTGACCACAAGTTCAAAGCATCGGGCGGCGCAAGATAGCCGATTCTCACCTCAAAAACGATCACAGAAATTTAGCCGCGTAACAAAACTTGTGCGAAACTGCAGTCGCCCCAGTGATTTAGTGGTTATTTCTCAGTCTAGCTAAATCAACCACAACGCGGTAATATTCAAATATTCGAAAGTTCAGGTTCGTAAGCCCGAACTTTCGCTCCTGGGTTCTCCTGGCGCGTTGCGAAGCCGCGGATGATCCTCCCTCGTCCGTAGGTAATGCGCCTACCTCGCCTCGCTCGTCTCACGGCCAGCGAGGCTTTTTTTGGGGAGTTCAAGGATCAGGCTTGCCGCTCGGGCACGTGGACGGTCAGACCGTCCAGTGCTGCCTTCATCCTGATCTGACAGGAGAGGCGCGACGTCGGACGCACGTCAAACGCGAAATCGAGCATGTCTTCTTCCATGGCCTCAGGCGGACCGACGCGCTCCGTCCACTCTTCGTCGATGTAGACATGACAGGTCGCGCAAGCGCATGCGCCGCCGCATTCGGCTTCGATGCCCGGCACCGAATTGCGCACGGCATTTTCCATAACAGTCGACCCCTGATCGACATCAAGATCGAAGCGCGTGCCGTCGAAGGCGACAATGGTCAGTTTGGGCATGATGATTTCCGGTAGTCGTCAATAGGAGGGTGTGGATTTTTCTTCCATCAAATCGGTGAGGCAGTCAACATCGACTGCTTCATGCTTTTAATTCCAGATTGAGAAGCGACGCGCTTGTCAAAATGCGCCATGCCGACAGTCACAAAAAGACCCGCCGTCCCGAAATGGGCCAGCGGGCCTCGTATCCAGCCGGAATCCTGTCGCTCAGCGGCAAAGCTTGAGGATGAAGTTCTCGGCTTCGATTACCGCAATGCCGACCGCCGCCATGCTGGCAGCGTCGCCGCAATTGCACTCAAGCGCTTCGGCGGCCGCATGAACGCGAAACGCGCCTACGGTCCCAGCTGCACCTTTGAGACGGTGCGCCGTAGCTTCAATTACCTTGGCATCGCCGGACGATAACTCCTGAAGACAAGCCCGCGCCTGCCGCGCAAACATCTGCAGAACTTCGATTTCCAGGCTTTTGTCGCCCATTGTCTGGTTCGCAAGGTGCACCAGATCCACCGGACGCTCCTGCGAAGGGCGTGGTCCTTTGCAATTGTCGGGTGCCGCAAACGCAATACTGACTGCTGCCATGTGCCAATTCTCCCGTCGTCTATCCCGCCGTTTCATCATCGTGCGGGCACCGGGTGGGCATCGCGTTAAATTCCGGCGCATTCAGGGCGGATTTCTCAAGATATGGTTAACATCCACCAAACGTCGTTAACCCCTTGGTTTTTAATGGCGAGCGTTTATTAAATGATGTTAACAAGACATTAATATCAGGGGATTTGACCGGTTGCGTTAATTGTCTAGCAGTCCCGGATGTGTCACTACGGTACTACTGGGCGAGCTCTCCGGTACCTGCCTTTGCTCGCCAAGTGGATAATGGTAATGTTTTGATACCGTCTGTATGAAAAAGCAGCTATCCACTCTGAAATGATATGCTTATCCGCCTTCGGCAATGTAGGCGGGCGGGCTCAGAGGCTAAGGTTTTGTTCGGGCTCGGCGGAAAGGCCCGGATGCGTTGTTGAACCGGCTGGGATGTAACGAGGCGTAACGTAAATGGCGAACAACAAGTACAACGAGTCGATCGAGGACAAGGCGTTCAAGGCATTGGACGAAGCGCTCCAGATCGACTTCGGAGAAGACGATACGCTGTCTCGCAACGGCAAGACCGACGCCCCGGAGGCCAAATTGCCTGAAACACCTAGTGCCCGCGGTCAACAGACCTCCAAGGAAGCCAAGCGCGCGCGCCCCGCCAACACGCCTCGCCAGCCCGAGCAGCCGTCCCGCGCGCCGTCCTTCGCCGCCAACGACGCTAACCGGATATCTCCAGCTTCGCTGCTGAAGTCCTTGGAGAACGGATCCAGCCGATCAGCTATCCGCAACGCAACCATCGTGTCGCTTCTCTGGATCGTCGCAGGGCTTGGCCTGATGGCCCTGCTCTATTCGCCCCAGATCTGGGAGATCCGCTCCCTTTCCGATCTTTTGGCGCTTCCGGGCGTCATCGCCGGCTTCATTGGCATTATCGTGCCGGTGCTGCTGTTCTATGCCTTCGCCGTCATGATGGCCCGCGCCCAGGACATGCGCAATGCAGCTCGCTCGATGGCGGAAGTCGCACTTCGCCTCTCCGAACCGGAGACCGTTGCCTCCGAGCGCATCATGACTGTCGGCCAGGCCGTTCGTCGTGAAGTGTCGGCGATGAACGAAGGCATCGAGCGTACCATTGCGCGCGCTTCGGAACTCGAAACCCTCGTCCACTCCGAGGTCAATGCGCTCGAGCGCAGCTACGCCGACAATGAACTGCGAGTGCGTGGTCTCGTACACGAGCTCGGCTCCGAGCGCGAAGCGATCGTCAATCACGCCGAGCGTATCCGCACCTCGATTGCCGGCGTCCACGATCAGCTTAAGGAAGACCTTTCGCTGGCGACGGAAGAGATCGCCGTGCGCCTGGCGACTTCGGGCGAAGCTTTCGCCTCAATGATCGACACGCGTGCTGCGGCCATCACCGAGAAGTCGGAATCGGCGATCCAGTCGCTGGGTACGCTACTTGCTGCCAAGACGGATTCGTTGCTGCAAACGCTGACTTCCTCTGGATTTGCGCTCACCAACGAGTTCGACACGCGGCTTGATTCCCTCACGTCTAGCCTGAGCGACCATGGGGAACAGATCCTCCGGCAGTTCGAGACGCGCGCCTCGACGATGGACAGCAACGCCGAGAAGCTGAATGCGGCCCTGAACGACCGGGCTCGTCAGCTGAACGAAATCCTGATCGCCCGCACACGTGAAATCAACGAGAGCCTGACTGGTGGTGAACGCACCATCAGCACCACGCTGGACGACGTTCTCTCGAAGCTGAACAGCGCACTCGACGAAAAGGGCTCGAGCTTCCGCCATAGCCTGCAATCGAGCGTCGACGACACCATCATGGATCTCGATCTGCGCTCCGGCTTCTTTGACGAAAGGCTGCAGGCGACCGTTGCGCAACTCTCGACCTCGTTCGATGAGCGCGTCGCGGAATTCGCAAATGCCTTCGACCAGCGCGCCGGCTCGCTTGATACAAAGCTTATCGAGAGCCTCAACCGCATCAACGAGACGCTGACCGGCGGCTCGGATTCGCTGAACGGCATCCTGAGCTCGAGCATCGAACGGATCGGCTCGTCTCTGACCGATCAGTCCTTTGCACTGGCCACTGCACTCGCCACCAGCCAGGAAGTGATGGAGAGTTCGCTGGCGGGCAAGGTGTCCGAAGTGACGGAGGCGATCCATACGCACACCGCGGAAATGACCTCGGCGCTGAGCCATGCGACCTCCGAAGTGTCGCTGGCGCTCGCATCTGGCACGTCGGAACTCCACAACAATCTCTCTGCACGGGCCAGCGAGTTCCGCAACACGCTGCTGTCGACGACATCTGACTTGAGCTCTGCTGTTTCCGCCGGAACCGAGCAGATTACCTCAGCCTTCGGCCGTGCCGATGAACTGAACTCGATGATCTCCAGGCGCGCTGCCGATATCACGCAGGCGCTCGATTCCGCGCATGAGCGGATCGACGGGGTAATGACCGATCGCGGCGGCGCCCTCACCGCTGCACTCGCCGACAGCCAGGACCGCTTCGAGAGCACGCTTGCAAGCCGCTCCGAGGCAATCATCAGCGCCGTCTCCGGCAGCCATGAGCGGCTCGCCGACACGCTTGACGACAAGGCGATGACGCTGGCCATTTCCCTCGATGAGAGCCAGAACCGCTTTGAGGATACGATTTCCAAGCGAGCCGAAGCGATTGCCGCCTCGATCGCCAACGGCCACGACAAGCTGGCAGATACGCTTGATGACAAGGCGATGGCGCTTGCCATCTCCCTCAACGAGAGCCAGTCGCGCCTTTCCGATACGCTCGGCCTTCATGTCGACGCGGTTGCAAATCAGCTCGCCGGCACGCATGAGAAACTCAACGAAGTTCTCGATGACAAGGCGATGGCGCTGGCTATTTCCCTTAGCGAGGGACAGTCTCGTCTCGCCGACACGCTCGGTCATCATGTCGAAACCATCGCGAGCCAGATCGCTGGTGGCCACGACAAGCTCACCGAAGCTCTCGACGACCGGGCCATGGCACTCGCCATCTCCCTAAACGAAAGCCAGACTCGCCTTGAAGACACGCTCGGTCACCATTCCGAAGCGATCGGCAACGCGCTCACTGGCGGACATGATCGGATCAACGAGGCGCTGGACGATCGCGTCATGGCGCTCGCCGTATCGCTGAACGAGGGTCATAGCCGGATCGAGGACGCACTCAGCCGACGTGTGGACACGATCGCGAATTCGATTGCCACGGTCCAGGACCGCCTTTCGGATACGCTCGACGAGAAGGCAATGGCGCTCGCTGTTTCCTTCAGCGAAAGCCAGAGCCGCTTTGATGATGCGCTGGAGGCGCGTACGAACGCCTTGCTCGATACCGTGGCCGGCGCGGAATCTCGCGTCGCCGGCGCCCTCGTCGACAAGTCCGACGCAATCCGCAACGCCTACACAGAGAGCCAGGACCGCCTCGAGCGCTCGCTGAGTGATCACGCATCGACGCTTGCCGGCACGCTGGCCAGTGGTGGAGACCGTATCGAGCAACTGACCGGCAATGCGGCTTCCCGCATCGAATACAGCCTGAGCAACGCTCATGAGCGGCTGGAGACATTGCACGGCGATGCAGCATCGCGCATCGAAGGTGGCCTTGCCGCGGCGCATGATCGCTTTGAAGCTCTAACCGGCAATGCGGCCACACGCATCGAAGGCGGCCTGGATTCGGCTCACGAACGCATTCGTTCGACGCTGGCTGATCGCGAACAGGCGATCAATCTCGCACTTGCCGATGCTCACACACGTATCAGTGATACACTGTCCGACCAGGCGACGACCATCGGAGCGTCAATCGCGACCAGCGTCGGCATGCTGGAAATGTCGCTCGAAGATCACGAAGCCTCCCTCCGCCAGACCATCGACAACAGCGGCCGGGCACTGGAAGATCGCCTTCGCGACAGCACCGGCCATATTGCCGGTCGCTTCCAGGAGGCTGCCGGCGAAATCTCGCGCTCGGCAGAGACGTTCTCCTCGCAGCTCGATCAGTCGATCGAGGGCATGACGGGCCGCTTTGCAGAAACCGGTTCTCGTGTCGAAGCCGGTCTTACCGCCCTTGAAAACCGCATCCGCGACGGCGTCGGCGGCGTGGCCGAGCAGGTCGATGCCGCGGGCAGCCGCCTCTCCAACACATTGTCCGATGGCATATCGCGCATTGGCACGCTCGGCGAAGAAGCGACAGGCCGCATTGCAGCAGCACTTGACGAAAGCGCTACAAAGTTTGCCGAAACGATCGACGGCCGGACGTCCGATCTGACCTCGGGCATTGACACCCGCACGGCAAGCATCGGCGAGGCGATGGAGCGTGGCAGCGCCCGCATCGAAGAACGCCTGTCGACAATGGACCGGGCTCTCACTGTCGGTCTCGATGCGGTCAATCGCACGATCGAAGGCAAGGCCGCCGGCCTCGCCGCCTCACTGCGCAGCGCCGTTGCCGAAACGACACAGGGCATGGACGACGAAGCGACCCGCGCTGCGGAGAACCTGGGCCGCACCGGACAGCAGTTTGCCGAAAACCTCGAAGCCAAGAGCACCGAGTTCAACCGCGCCATCGAAGAGCGTTCCGAACAGATCGTCGGGCGCGTCTCCGAAGCGCAGAACCGCTTGGCTGGCCAGGCGGCGGCCGTTGCTCAGACCTTCTCCGAGGCTGGCAACGCGATCGTCAAGAAGGTTGCCGAAGCCGAAACTCTGGTGAGTGGGCAGGTTGGTGCCATTTCGCGTGCGCTGGGCGACGCCCAGACTACCTTCGAAAACCATGGTGCAGGCATCCGCACAACGATTTCCGATGCAAGCCAGGAAATCGCTTCGACCATGGCGGAAGTGGAACGTGCGCTCGAAGCTCGTGGCGACGCGATCCGCTCAAGCCTCGAGGACCGCACACGCGAGATCGACTCCACTCTGACCGATGTGGAGAAGGCACTCGAGGCGCGCGGCAGCGCCATTCGGGCGACACTTGACGATCGCACACGCGAACTCAACTCGATGCTTGCGGGCCGCAATACGGAACTGTCGCGCATCCTCGACGAGACCGCGCGCCCGTTGATCGACCGCTACGCCGAGGCTGGCAAGGAAGCAGCCGCGCGCATTACAGCAGCGACCGCGCACAGCACCGAACGGCTGCGCAGCGAGAACGAGGCTCTCGTCAATGCGATCGCCGCACGCACCGAGAGTGCGTCTTCGGCCGTCGACGCTATGGAGAGCAGCCTGCTTGCCAACGTCAACAAGCTGATCGAGCGTCTGTCGGACAACAGCTCCGCGATGGGCCAGATGATGAGCCGTGCGGCCGAGGATCTGGCGGCAGTAGATGGCCGCCTCGGCGACACGACCTCGCGCTTCACGGAATCCGCATCCAAGGCCGCAGAAATGGTTTCCGCCTCGACGCGCCTGCTCGAAGGCAAGGTCGATCGCCTGTCCGACATTTCGGGTCAGACGCTCGCTCAGGTCGGCGGCATCATCGGTCGCTTCGACGAGCATTCCAAGGTGCTGAGCCAGGCATCGGGCCTGCTTGCGGCGGCGCAGTCGAACCTCGTCTCGACGCTCGAAGATCGCGAAACCGCGCTTCAGAACCTTTCCGTCGGTCTCGTGCAGCGCTCCGAGGAAATTGAAAAGACCATGCGTTCTCTGGGCGGCATGGTTGAGTCAGCCTTCGATCGTGCTGAACAGCGTTCGAACCAGGTCAGCGGTACACTCCGCGAGAGCGTACAGTCCTCGTTCTCCGATATCGGCCGGGTTCTCACCGAAACCGAGAAGCGTGCGGAAGAAGCAGCGGCGACCATGCGTGCCGCACTCGTCAAGGCCGGCGAAGACGCCAACGCGACGATTGACGGCGCATTCGGCAATGCCGAGCGTCGCTCCAGCGAGCTTTCAAACAGGCTGCGCGGCGGCCTGACGGCTTCGCTGTCGGAGGTCGAGCGTATGTTGGGCGAGGCAGGTCGTGCATCGGACGGCGCTGCCCAGACAATGCGCGAGTCGCTTCGCGAGGCAGTCGAGGAGGCGGTTGCCCGCTTCTCCGGCGCGACCGAGGAGATCCGCCGCTCCGCTGGCGACATCCGCAAGGAACTCGATATGACCCGCAGCGAGCTGAAGCGCGGTGCATTCGATCTTCCCGAAGAGGCCAAGGAAAGCGCCGCCGCCATGCGCCGCGCCGTCGCCGAGCAGATCAAGGCGCTGCAGGACATCTCGCACATCGTCGGCCGCTCGACGCAACAGCTGGAGATTTCGGAGCCCGCACCCCGGGCCATTCCGCAGCCCCAGCCTGCGCCTCGTCCTGCCCAACCGGCCGTCACCCAGCAAGTGCCGCAACCGGCTCCTTCAGTGACGACCGCCATAACGCCCGCGCCAATTGAAAACGTCGGTCTGCGCGGCTCGCTGGGCTCGTCCGCGCCTACAGCCGCGGCACCGCAGCGCGCGCCCGTTGCCGCGCCGGCAACGCCGGCAGGCGGCGGCTGGATCAGCGACCTCCTGCGTGGCGCATCGCGCGAGGAAGCCGCCGAAGAAGCACCGGCACGGCAACCGGCACCACGCGCAGAGACCGCCGCGCCGACCCCTGCCCGCGCCGCAGACAGCCGCAACCCGCGCCACGTCGTCGAGTCGCTGAATTCGCTTTCGGTCGATATCGCCCGCGCAATCGATCACGATGCATCCGTCGACCTGTGGCGCCGCTATCAGCGCGGCGAACGGGATGTGTTTACCCGCCGTCTCTATACCCTGAAGGGGCAGCAGACCTTCGACGAGATCAAGCGCAAGTATGATCGCGAGCCGGAGTTCCGTACCGCAGTCGATCGTTACATCGCCGATTTCGAGAAGTTGCTCGCAGACGTCTCACGCGGCGATCGCGACAAGTCGATTACGCAATCCTATCTGACCTCCGATACGGGCAAGGTTTATACGATGCTTGCTCACGCCGCAGGACGACTGAGCTAAGACAGAACGAAATGGCTGCCGAAAGGCGGCCATTTTCATTTTTTCGGCCACGTTTTCTCGCCGTCGCATTTTGCAGCTAAATCGAACTCACACTACCCACGGTGATGTGGCTATGTTATCGTCGGTTGCAAAGGGAGGCCACCATGCCTGAGCTTGCCGATGCTCGTAAGGGTGATGATCCGCGTTCGCGGCGACGGATCGAGCTGCTTGCCTTTTTGATCCTGGCATTCGGGATCTGGCCACTCGTCGCTGTCGGTGTCGTCGGCGGCTACGGCTTCCTCGTATGGATGTTCCAGATCGTCTTCGGCCCTCCGGGGCCTCCTGCGTCCCTGCATTGAGGATCGCCATGTCCCAGCCATCCCTCTCTCGACGCCAATTTCTTTCCGGCAATCGATCCGAGGGCTACGCTGGGATTTGCCCGCCCGGAACGTCCGCCGAGGCGCTTATCGAGGCCTGCACTGGCTGCGGACGGTGCGAGGAGCGATGTCCGACCAACATAATCCGCCTGACGGGCGGATTTCCCTCGCTGGATTTCATGCGGGGAGAGTGCACGTTCTGCGGGGAATGCAAGAACGTATGCCCGGAACCTGTATTTGCGTCAGAACCCGTTGACCGATTTCCTCATATCGCGGCGGTGAGCGACGGCTGCCTCGCGAAGCAGAACATTGCTTGCCAATCGTGTGGAGAGGTGTGCCCGGAGCAGGCAATTCGGTTCCGCCCGCGTATTGGCGGTCCATTTGTTCCAGATCTCAACGGAGATGTCTGCAGCGGTTGTGGCGCGTGCCTTGCGATCTGCCCAGTCGGCGCCCTCACGCTGATTCCTCGCACAACGGAGATGGCCAATGCATGAACCGCCATCGCACTATCATGTCTCAAGCGCAGTTGTCGCTACCATCCCGTCGAGCACCGAGGC
Source organism: Rhizobium cauense (assembly GCF_019511525.1). Lineage (GTDB taxonomy): Bacteria > Pseudomonadota > Alphaproteobacteria > Rhizobiales > Rhizobiaceae > Rhizobium > Rhizobium cauense. The sequence continues at coordinate 220,414 of NZ_JAEUAT010000007.1, forward strand.
CGTACTTCAAGCACTGGCGCGGATGGAGAACGTTGAAATCTACGGTCATGGCGGCGGCAAGATTGTCGTCGTCATCGAAGGACAGAGCACAGGAGCGCTCGGTGATCGTCTGTCGCAGATCTCGCTGCTCGATGGCGTGATCGCGGCGAACATGGTTTTCGAGCATGTCGAAGAGGAGATGCAGGACCATGACGGGGCAAGTGAAGAGGCGTGATGTACTCAAGGCGCAAGCCGCTGCATTTGCCGCCGCAGCAGCGGGGATCGCGCTTCCAGTAAATGCACAGCCGGTGCCCGGGGGTGTCAGCGCACTGGAAATCAAGTGGTCGAAGGCGCCCTGCCGATTTTGCGGAACCGGCTGTGGCGTCATGGTCGGTGTCAAGGAAGGTCAGGTCGTTGCCACACATGGAGACATGCAGGCAGAGGTCAATCGCGGCCTGAACTGCATCAAAGGCTACTTCCTGTCCAAGATCATGTACGGCGAAGATCGACTGCAGACCCCCCTGCTGCGCAAGCGAAACGGCGTCTATGCCAAGGACGGCGAGTTCGAGCCGGTCAGCTGGGACGAAGCCTTCGATGTGATGGCCGCCCAATGCAAGAAGGTTCTGAAGGAGAAGGGTCCTACCGCTGTCGGCATGTTCGGCTCCGGTCAGTGGACGATCTTCGAAGGCTACGCCGCCACAAAGCTGATGCGCGCGGGTTTCCGGTCCAATAACCTGGACCCGAACGCTCGGCACTGCATGGCATCGGCCGCCTACGGGTTCATGCGGACTTTCGGTATGGATGAGCCGATGGGATGCTACGACGACTTCGAGAACGCCGATGCCTTCGTGCTCTGGGGTTCCAACATGGCGGAAATGCATCCGATCCTGTGGACCCGCGTCGCCGACCGTCGCCTCGGGCAGCCACATGTCCGCGTCGCCGTGCTTTCAACCTTCACGCATAGAAGCATGGACCTCGCCGATATCCCGATTGTATTCAAGCCGGGGACCGATCTCGCGATCCTCAACTACATCGCGAACCACATCATCCAGACTGGGCGTGTGAACGAGGCCTTCGTCCGGGATCACACGAAATTCGCAAAAGGTGTCGACGATATCGGCTACGGCCTGCGTCCGGACAATCCGGTAGAAGTCAACGCTGCCAACGCCAAGGATCCAGGCAAGACCGAACCGATGGATTTCAACGCGTTCAAGGAGTTCGTCGCCGAATACACCTTGGAAAAAACGGCCAAAATGACAGGTGTCGATCCGGCGTTTCTGAAGCAGCTGGCAGAACTCTATGCCGATCCGAACCGCAAGGTGATGTCATTGTGGACGATGGGTTTCAACCAGCACGTCCGCGGCGTCTGGGCGAACCAGATGGTCTACAATCTCCACCTGCTCACAGGAAAGATATCCGAACCGGGCAACAGCCCCTTCTCGCTTACCGGCCAGCCCTCTGCCTGCGGAACCGCCCGCGAGGTCGGCACCTTCGCGCATCGTCTCCCGGCCGACATGACCGTGACGAACCCCGAGCACCGCAAGCATGCCGAGGAAATCTGGCACGTTCCGCACGGGATCATTCCGGACAAGCCGGGTTTTCATGCTGTCCAGCAGGATCGCATGCTGAAGGATGGCAAGCTCAATTTCTATTGGGTCCAGGTCAATAACAACGTTCAGGCCGGCCCCAACACGAGCAACGAGACTTGGCAAGGCTATCGGAACCCAGAAAACTTCATTGTCGTGTCGGACGCCTATCCGACCATCACGGCGATGAGCGCGGATCTCATTCTTCCGGCCGCCATGTGGGTCGAGAAGGAAGGCGCATACGGAAACGCGGAACGTCGAACCCACGTCTGGCACCAACTGGTCCAGGCAAAGGGCGAGGCACGTTCCGACCTTTGGCAGCTCGTCGAGTTTTCCAAGCGGTTCACAACCGAGGAGGTCTGGCCGCAAGAGATTCTCGACGCCAATCCGCAATATCGGGGCAAGACCCTGTTCGACGTGCTGTTTAAGAACGGCGAGGTCGATCGTTTTCCGCTGAGCGAAATCAACGCCGAGTATGACAATGTCGAAGCCAAGGAGTTCGGCTTCTACATCCAGAAAGGTCTGTTCGAAGAATATGCATCCTTCGGCCGGGGTCATGGCCACGACCTCGCGCCGTACGACATGTATCACGAGGTTCGAGGTCTGCGCTGGCCAGTTGTCAACGGCCAGGAGACGCGCTGGCGCTATCGCGAAGGCTACGACCCCTATGTAAAGCCCGGCGAAGGCGTCAAGTTCTACGGCCAGCCGGATGGGCGCGCTGTCATCCTCGCAGTCCCCTACGAGCCGCCCGCCGAATCTCCCGACGACGAGTTCGATTTCTGGCTGGTAACGGGCCGCGTCCTCGAACATTGGCACTCCGGGTCGATGACCATGCGGGTACCAGAGCTCTACCGAGCATTCCCCGGGGCGCGATGTTTCATGAACGCCGAAGACGCCCGCAAGCGAGGCATCAATCAGGGTGCCGAGGTGCGTATCGTCTCGCGGCGCGGTGAAATTCGTTCCCGCGTCGACATCAGGGGCAGAAACCGTATGCCAGCCGGCGTCATATTCGTTCCGTGGTTCGACGCCAGCCAATTGATCAACAAGGTCACTCTCGACGCAACCGATCCCATCTCGAAACAGACGGATTTCAAAAAATGCGCGGTCAAGATTCTTTCCGCCGTCTAAGGCGACCGGAATGGAAGGCAGTCGCAGCAGGTCTGCTGGTATTTGTCGCGACAGCTTCCCTCGCTCAGATGGCACAACAGACGGTGCCTCAGCTGGAGGGACCGACACCCTCGATGAAGACAGGGGCCGCCATGCCCCTGCCAAAGTGGATCGTCGACGACAAGCGCAAGATGCGCGCCTATCCAGACCAGCCGCCGATCATCCCGCACTCCATCGAAGGCTACGAGCTGTCGGTGAACGCCAACCGCTGTCTCTCCTGCCACAAGCGTGAGTTCACGCAGGACAGCGGCGCCCCAATGATCAGCGTCACGCACTATATGACCAGAGACGGGCAGATGATCGCCGACGTCTCCCCGCGTCGCTACTTCTGTACTGCCTGCCATGTTCCCCAGGCAGATACTCCACCGCTCGTACCCAGTGAATTCAAGGATATGAGCGAGCTGGGCTTCAAACCCGCCGGGAGCGAGTGACGATGATCGCATGGGCCAAGAAAGCGATTCTGTGGGCATGGTCGATATTGACGACGCCGGCGGCAACCATCGGCCTCGGCGTCCTGACGCTCGGCGGCTTCATCGGCGGCGTCATGTTCTGGGGCGCGTTCAACACCGCGCTTGAAATCACCAATACCGAAAAATTCTGTACGTCCTGCCACGAGATGCACGACAACGTGTACCAGGAGCTTTCACGCACTATCCACTTCTCAAATCGCTCAGGCGTACGGGCGACCTGTCCCGACTGCCATGTGCCGCATCAATGGACCGACAAGATCGCCCGCAAGATGCAGGCTTCCAAGGAGGTCTGGGGCAAGATATTCGGCACCATCAATACCCGATCAAAGTTCCTGGAGAAGAGGCTGGAGCTTGCCCAGCATGAATGGGCCCGCATGAAGGCAAACGACAGCCTGGAATGTCGCAACTGCCACTCTTCCGTCGCGATGGATCTCCAGAAACAGACCCAGCGCGCCGCTGAGATACATACCCGCTATCTTCTGTCGGGCCAGGCGACCTGCATCGACTGCCACAAAGGCATCGCCCACGAGCTTCCGAACATGGAAGGTATCGATCCCGGCTGGAAGATGCCGAAGGAGTTGGAAGGCAAGAAGATGGTGAATGCAACGCCGATCGATGATCTCGAGAAGGCGATCGCGGAAGCGCACGCGCCGTCGTTCAAAATGCCCGAGTAGTGCCAAGCGATATCGCCAGCGCGATCCCCTCAGACACCGCCTGCCCGGCATCGCGCATTAGATCGTCTGCAGCGTCCAGTTGACGATCTCGGCCGATACGCTCGAGAACGCACGATCCAGCCCCTTGACGAGGGCTTCATTCGATCCACCGGCCGGAACGACTTGTCGGAACACTTTCTGGGCCCGTACCGAACCGTTTCGATCATTGACGATCTTTGCCGAAATCTCGACAACCGCGCGGCTGCCGCCGCTCGTGTCAATTTCGAAAGAACGGATATCAGTCACGAGCTGATAGTCGATGGCCAGCCCCTGGCCAGGGACACCGACGCCGCCGAGCTTGCCGGAGTTTTCATAGGTTTCGACGAGCTTCGACTGAACCAGACGCGGGAGCTTGTCGCCCCATTGCGCCCTCGAAAGGTATTGTATTTGCGACGGAGCCACCCGTACGACGATCTGTTCGCTGTCGAGCGCCTTCAGCGCGGTTGGTTGCTGCACGAGGATCTGACGACCTCTTGCCGCCGGCCCGGTGCCGGTCACCGATCCCGATAGATCAAACGTATCGTTCTTGGCGGCTGTCCCGCAACCAGCAAGGCCCACCAATAGCGGCAGCGCGATCGCGGTGCTGGATAGCCACGAACAACGCTGCAACAGATCCGATACGGCCATATGCGTTCCCCTAATATCTCTTTTATCGCCGCGTCCGGCCGTCATATTGCTTTACCGTGTCCCCGCCGAAAATCAGCCGCTGCGGATTGCGGTCGAAATCGCTGATCGCGCTGTTGAGATTCTGAACTGTTGAGCGCGTATCGTCGATGAGCGAATGCAGATCGCGCAATCCGCCGTTCGAAAACCTCTGCAGATTGTCCGCTATCGGACCGATGCGTGAATTCAGGTTGTCAGCAACCTTCTTGAATGAGGTAAGCGTATCTCGCGCCTGCGCAAAGAGTGACTGCGTGTTGTCAGTTCCAAGCAGTGCATCGAGCTTGATCAGAATGCCGTCCACACGCGTCGAGGCTGAGTTCAACTTGTTTGCCATCTGCGACACGTTCTGGATGGTCTGATCGATATCCTTCTGGCGAGCCGACACGGTATTCGCCACATCCTTGATCGATGCCACGGCAGTGCGCGCGTCCTTGGTTGCCTGCGAGATGTCGTCGACGGATCCCTTGAGCTTCGCCGGATCGATCTGCGCTACCAATGTATCCACCCGATCAAGCGTTGCCTGCGCCTTCTTGCCGAGGTTGTTGTAGGTCGTCGCCGTTTCCTGGAACGTCGCGATCGCTCCCTTGAGGTTGCCCGACGCATCCGCGACGTCGCGGCTGACTTTCTCCGCATTGCTGAGGATCGTATCGATCTTCTTCGCATCCACGGCTTTCACCAGCGCTTCAACCGCCTCCAGCGTCGAGTCGACGCGACCTGAGACTTTCCGGACAGTCTCGGACAGCTGTCCGACGCTCTGCAGGAACGAATCGATGTTGCCGGAGTTCTTCGCCAGCGCGTCAGAGAACGTCTCGGCATTCTGCAATGTCTTCGTCAGCGGTCCGCGCGCATCCTTCACAAACCCTTGGATTTGGCCAACTGCATCGTTCGCCCGGTCCAGGATCTTGTCCGCTGTCGCCAGAAGGTTCGTCACGCTCGATTGGTCAGCGACGATGACCGCGCGTTTGCCCGTATCGATCGATTGCTGAAGGATGTTCTTCTCGCCGATCTTACCACCGGAGAGCTCGATATAAGCCGCACCGGTCAGACCTTGGATTTCGAGAATGGCCTTCGTTGAAGGATAGATCGGCGCATCTACCCGGACTTCCGTAAACGCCAGCGAGAAGCTCGGATCGTCCGCATCAATCGACAGAGACTTGACCGATCCCACCTGGATACCGTTGAACCGCACCGGCGAACCGACGCTCAAGCCGTTGGCGGAGCCGGGGATGCGTACAATCAGTTCGGCCATCGGCCCGCCCCGCCCGTACTCGGCCATCCAATAGACGAAGCCGAACGCCGCCGCGATGACAAGCACCGTGAAGAAGCCGACAATCGTATAGTTCGCTTTTGTTTCCATCGTATCCGCTCACTTCCCGCGGCTATCTTGCGCCAGGCTGTCTTCGCCGGCGTGGCCACTCTGTGGCACGATCGAACGCGCCCGCTTGCCCTTGAAATAAGCCTGAACCCATGGATCGTCGTAGGCCAGCATGTCGTCGATCGTTCCCTCGACCATCACCCGCTTCTTGCCAAGCACGGCAATGCGGTCGCAGACGGAGAACAGACTGTCGAGGTCGTGGGTGACCATGTAGACGGTCAGGCCAAGGGTATCCCTGAGCCTCGCAATCAGCTCGTCGAACTCCGCGGCACCGATCGGATCGAGGCCCGAGGTCGGCTCATCGAGGAAAACCAGTTCCGGGTCGAGCGCAAGAGCGCGCGCCAATGCTGCGCGCTTGATCATGCCACCGGAAAGCTCGGACGGGTATTTGTCCGCCGCATCTGCCGCCAGCCCAACGAGCCGGATCTTGAGGTGCGCCAACTCGTCCATCAGCGACTGCGGCAGGTCCAGATACTCGCGCATCGGAACCTGAATGTTCTCCTTGACTGTCAGGGAAGAAAACAGCGCCCCTTGCTGAAACAGCACACCGAGACGCATGTCGAGCGCATTGCGCTGCGGTTCGTCCAGATCGTCGAAGTCCTGACCCAATATCGTGATGTTGCCTGAGCGGCGCGGCAGCAGGCGCAGCACTGTCCGCATCAGAACAGACTTGCCCGTCCCCGACGCTCCGACAAAGCCAAGGATTTCACCGCGATAGATATCGAGATTGAGATTGTCGAGAACGACTTTCGACCCGAAACCCACGGTTACGCCGCGCGCTGAGAGCACGACATCCCGTCCTTCATTGTTTCCGGTCTCTACCTGCAGTCCGTCCACGTACAATCCTTAGAAATTGATCGCCGCATAGAACATGGCAAAAAGCCCGTCCATGAGGATAACGACGAAGATCGCCTTCACCACCGAAGCCGTGACATGCTGGCCAAGCGACTCAGCGCTACCGCCTACTTTTAAGCCCTCTACAGCCGCGACGATACCGATAACCAACGCCATGAAAGGTGCCTTGATCATCCCCGAGAGCACCGTCGACAACGTAATGGCCTCGTGCAGGCGCGCGACAAAGTTGGCGAAGGTGATACCGGAGTAGCCCCATGCCACCACCGCCGCGCCGAAGAGCGACGCAAAGTTCGCGATAACGGTCAGAAGAGGTAGCGCCACAGTGAGCGCAACCAGCCGCGGAAAAATGAGGACGCCGATGGGATTCAGCCCCATCACCTTCAACGCATCCACTTCCTCGCGCATCTTCATCGAGCCGATTTCGGCCGTGATCGCACTACCGGAACGGCCGGCGATCATGATGGCCGTCAGAAGCACACCGATTTCACGAAGCTGAAGAATGCCGACGAGATCGACGACGAAAACTTCGGCGCCGAAGTAGCGCAGCTGGAACGCGCCCTGCTGCGCAATGATCGCGCCGATCAGGAACGACATCAGCAGGATGATCGGAACCGCGCGCACGCCCATATGGTCGATCTGGTTGACGATCGACGCGGGCGAGACGCCGCTGCCCCGCCCGAATTTCATCTGCGCGCCGCGAACCGCGGACCCCAGGATGTACATCGCAGCAGCAAGGTTGTTCCAGATATCCAGGGAAATCTTGCCAATCGGGGCGAAGATCTTCTCCTGCCAGCTCGCTTTTTGCTGCGGCTCCTGCTCGGGTTGCGGTGGCTCCTGCGAGAACTCCGCAATCATTTCGTCGATATGCGGGTTGCTGCCTTCGAAGCGCACGCTTCCGCCCGCCCCCTCCACCTGCTTCTTCAGCCGGCAGAGCAGCCAGACGCCTGCCGTATCGATATCCGTCACGCCGGAAAGGTCGAGGGTCAGGTCGCTCTTGCCGCGGGTGAGCTTTTCGAAGTCGCGCAGAACCAGATGCAGGTTTGCACTTCGCCAATTTCCATCGAGATGAACGTACTGGCCCGAACCATGGCCACGATCGTCCACATGCAGAGAGGCAGCGCTACGGGTTTCCGACTTCAAAACGCTTGTGTCTTTCAAGGCTTACGGCGACATTGCCGACTCGCGAACTAACGGTTCGCCGCTTCGGATCACTATACCCAAGCCGCACCAAATTTCCATGCGCGCAGGATTGCAAATATGCCACGGTCACTTGAAATTCAGACGGACTCCTTCCCCATCGCAGGCACGTTCACGATCTCTCGCGGCGCCAAAACATCGGCTGAGGTGACCCTCTGCACGATAGGCGACGGCGGAATGATTGGCCGAGGCGAGTGCGTCCCCTATCGCCGCTATGGAGAGACGCTGGAAAGCGTCGCCGCTCAGATCGAGGCCGTCAGACCACTTGTAGAGGCTGGCCTGACGCGCGAGGAGCTACAGCACGCAATGCCCCCGGGAGCCGCACGCAACGCGGTCGATTGCGCCCTTTGGGACCTGGAGGCCAAGCGCTCTGCTAGTTCGGTCGTCGCTCGATTGGGTCTCCTACGGCCCCAGCCGCTAACGACCGCCTTTACGATCTCGCTCGGCGAGCCCGAAGTCATGGCGGCCCAGGCACGTGCGAACGCTGATCGCGCGCTGCTGAAGGTCAAGGTAGGTACCGGTGACGACGAAAGTCGCATCCGTGCCGTTCGTCTTGCTGCACCCGATGCAGCCATCATCCTCGATGCCAACGAAGGCTGGCCGGAAAACGCGCTCGAGCATCATCTTCGCGTTGCCGCCGAGGTCGGCGTTGCCTTGGTCGAACAGCCCCTACCGGCAGGCAAGGACGAGCTGCTGGCCGAGATCCAGCGACCGGTCCTCGTCTGCGCCGACGAAAGTGTTCACCACACAGGCGACCTCGCGAGCCTTCGCGACCGCTATGACGCGATTAACATCAAGCTCGACAAGACCGGCGGCCTTACCGAGGCGCTGGCCATGAAGAAGGAGGCACAACGCCTTGATTTCAGGATCATGGTCGGATGCATGGTCGGCACCTCGCTGGCGATGGCGCCTGCCGTGCTGCTGGCACAGGGCGTCGATTTCGTCGATCTCGACGGTCCGCTGCTCCTCGCACGCGACCGCGAACCTGGTCTGCGTTACGCCGCCTCTCTGGTTTGGCCACCGGATGCGGCGCTTTGGGGCTGAAGATAGTAGGCAACAATGACGAGCCCCAACCCGACGAGCGCGACCACCGCCATGACGTAGTAGCTTGCGAGCCCGAGCGCGGCGTAAATGTAGCCAGAGGCGATGGTCATCAGCCCCATGAACATGCCGTTATAGAAGAAATAGGCTCCCTGCGCCGATGATTCCTGTGTCTCCTGCACCGAGGCAACGATCCGTCTCTGCACGCCCGTGTGCACAAAGGCGTAGGTGCAGGAATGCATGCATTGAAGCAGGAAGAAGCCCCAGAAGCTCCAATGCATGGGAAAGAGGATCCAACGACAGACGCTGACCGCCGCACCGAACCGAATGAGGGTCCAGGCGCTGAAGCGACGGCTGAGCCGCCGGGACAGAAAGAAGACAGTTACCTCTGCGGCAACGCCGGCACTCCACAGCAACGCAATCTGTGTGCCGGAAAAGCCGAGATCACGCCAATACAGCGTCGCGAAGGCCTGTAGGACCGCGTGGCTCGACTGCTGGATTGCGACGCCGATCAGCAATGCCAGCAGATGCGGTTGCCGCAGCGAGCTTCCCGTGGCGGCTGAGATATCGACGGGCGTGCCGCGCCGGCGCGTCGGACCGATCCGAGGGCAATAGACCGCCATCACCACGGTCATGACGAAGCCGAAAATCATGACGGGCAGCACCATCTCGCCGCCCCAATACCTTATCAACTCCCCACCGATCAGGGTGGAAACAATGAAGGCGACCGAGCCCCAGACCCTCATCGAACCGTAGTCCAGACCCCAGCGCCGAACCCCCGAGATCACGATCGATTCAACGACCGGGACATAGCAGGCAAAAGTTGCTCCCTGGATCGTGTAGACGATCAACACCGGCCAGAATGTGCTCGTCCAATAGAGCGCAACTGCCGTGAGTAGCGACAGGATCCCGGAAAACAGCAGCACATCCGCCCGCTCCTTCATCCGGTCGGCATACATCGCGACGATGGGAGCGACGAGCACGCGTACGACCATGGGCACAGCCAGGATGACGCCGATCTCGTGGTCGTTGAAATCGTGCAGCGCAAGCCACATCGGGAAGAACGGCAGCGCCACGCCGTTGACGAGCAACGGCGCACAGTAGGACAAGGCGCTGAGAAGCCGGAAGCGCGGTGGCGCACCCTCACCCATCGGAGGATTTTGAGCGGGAATCATGGTTTGACCTGAAGGAAACTGATCGTTGCCTAACACGTCAACCAAAGAGCGACTATGGCAAGAAATTGCCATTTGAAAACGTTTTAAAAAATAAATTGGGCCTGTCGCAAAGACACAACGGGCTAAATTGATGTTTGGAATTTTCAGATTGAGAAAAAGCGGCTAGGCGGCCTGCGGCGCGACGTCCTTTTCGCGATGACCGATCGCCATCGGGATCGGTTGCGTGCCGCTCATGGAACGCCATTCGATCAGTTCAAATGTACCATCCTGATGTTCAACGATCGCCGTGCAGCTTTCGACCCAGTCACCAGTATTGATGTAGCGGATGCCATCCATGTCTTCCATGACGGCATGATGAATGTGGCCACAGATCACGCCGTCGGCGCCATGCTTGCGGGCTTCGTCGGCGACAACGCGCTGGAACTCGCCTATGAAATTGACGGCATGCTTGACCTGCAGCTTCGCCCACGCGGAAAACGACCAGTATGGCATTCCCATCCGGCGGCGGATGGCTGCGAGGCCGATGTTGATCATGATCGCCATGTCGTAGGCCCAGTCGCCGAGATAGGCGAGCAGACGCGCATTGCGGACGACGACGTCGAATTCGTCGCCATGCAGGACCAGGTATTTCTTGCCGTCGGCCGCCTCGTGCATCATCCGCTCGGCGACCTCGATGCCGCCGAAATGCGTACCCGGAAAATCGCGGAGAAATTCGTCGTGATTGCCTGGGATGTAGATGACACGGGTTCCCTTGCGGGCCTTGCGCAACAGCTTTTGAACCACGTCGTTGCAGTCCTGCGGCCAGTACCAGCTGCGCTTCAACCGCCAGCCATCGATAATATCACCGACCAGGAAAATGGTGTCCGCGTCGTGGTGCTTCAGAAAATCGAGCAGGAAATCCACCTTCGCGGCCTTCGAGCCGAGATGCACATCGGAAATGAAAAGCGTACGGAAGTGCCGCGTATCCATGTTATCCCTCACAAGCATCCTGCTCGTGTCCCATCGTTCACCTGTCCTTCCAAAACCAGAGTCGTGTTTCAGGAAGATGACATGCCGTTGCCACGCCTGATTTTTCTGGTCCTTCCAGACCTGCGCCGCGGTCAGGGCTGATTTGCGCTGTTTTCGCATTGCGAATGGAAATTCCGACTGTTCCGCCATCCCGTTTGATGTATTGAAGGCAGTTAAAAGACAGCATGTGCGGCAGCCCGGAGGCGATGATGGATCATCAGGAAAAATCCAAGACGGAAAAGAATTTGGCAGGTGGAAGCCTCGACGAGCAGGCGCTCTACTTCCATCGCTATCCGCGTCCGGGCAAGCTCGAGATCCAGGCGATCAAGCCACTCGGAAACCAGCGCGACCTGGCTCTTGCCTACTCCCCCGGCGTTGCTGCGCCCTGTCTCGCGATCCGCGACAATCCTGAAACAGCGGCGGACTATACGTCGCGCGCCAACCTCGTCGCGGTCATTTCCAACGGCACGGCCGTTCTCGGTCTCGGCAATATAGGCCCGCTGGCGTCAAAGCCGGTGATGGAAGGCAAGGCGGTTCTCTTCAAGAAGTTCGCCAACATCGACGTCTTCGACATCGAAGTCGATGCATCGAGCGTCGACCAGATGGTCTCGACCGTCGCCTCGCTCGAACCGACCTTCGGCGGCATCAATCTCGAGGACATCAAGGCGCCGGAATGTTTCGAGATCGAACGCCGGCTCCGCGAAACCATGAAAATCCCGGTCTTCCATGACGATCAGCATGGCACCGCCATCATCGTCGCTGCCGCGATCCTCAATGGCTTGGAACTCGCCAACAAGAAGATTGACGAGGTCAAGATCGTTGCCTCCGGCGCGGGTGCTGCCGCCCTCGCCTGCCTCAATCTGCTCGTGACGCTCGGCGCCAAGCGCGAAAATATCTGGGTCCATGACATCGAAGGTCTGGTCTACGAAGGCCGCACCGAACTCATGGACGAATGGAAGAGCGTCTACGCGCAGAAGAGCGACACGCGCACGCTTGCCGATAACATCGGCGGTGCCGACGTCTTCCTCGGTCTCTCCGCCGCCGGTGTGCTCAAGCCTGAATTGCTGGCGCAGATGGCCGATAAACCGCTGATCATGGCGCTCGCCAATCCGACGCCGGAGATCATGCCCGATCTCGCCCGCGCTGCGCGGCCCGATGCGATGATCTGCACGGGTCGTTCCGACTTCCCGAACCAGGTGAACAACGTTCTCTGCTTCCCCTATATTTTCCGCGGCGCGCTCGATTGCGGTGCGGTCACGATCAACGAAGAAATGAAAATGGCGGCCGTGCGCGCCATCGCCGCACTTGCCCGCGAAGAACCTTCCGACGTCGCCGCGCGCGCCTACTCGGGCGAGACGCCGGTCTTCGGCCCGAACTACCTGATCCCATCGCCTTTCGACCCGCGTCTGATCCTGCGTATCGCTCCGGCGGTCGCGAAGGCGGCTGCCGAGAGCGGTGTCGCCCTGCGCCCGATCGGTGACTTCGACGCCTATCTCGACCAGCTCAACCGCTTCGTCTTCCGCTCCGGTTTCATCATGAAGCCAATCTTCGCGGCAGCGAAGAATGCCGAAAGCAAGCGTGTCATCTTCTCCGAAGGCGAGGACGAGCGGGTATTGCGCGCCGCCCAGGTCCTGCTGGAAGAAGGCATTGCCAAACCGATCCTGATCGGCCGCCCGCAAGTCATCGAGACCCGCCTGAAGCGCTACGGCCTTCGCATTCGTCCGCTGGCCGATTTCGACGTCATCAACCCGGAGGACGATCCACGCTTCCGCGAATATGTCGATCTCTACTTCTCGCTCGTTGGGCGTCGCGGCGTCATCCCCGAGGCAGCGCGTACCATCGTTCGTACGAACACGACTGTCATCGGCGCCTTGGCGCTGAAGCGCGGCGAAGCGGACGCACTTATCTGTGGCCTCGAAGGCCGCTACGAGAAGCATCTGCGCGATGTCCGCCAGATCATCGGCAAGCGACACGACGTCTGCGACTTCTCGGCGCTCAGCCTGCTAATCTCGCAGCGCGGGGCCACCTTCTTCACTGACACCTACGTCACCTTCAATCCGACCGCGGAAGAGATTGCCGAGTCGACGGTTCTTGCTGCCGAGGAAATCAAGCGCTTCGGCATCACGCCGCGGGCTGCCCTCGTATCCCATTCGAACTTCGGTTCACGTGAGTCCGAGAGTGCGACGAAGATGCGCGCCGCCCTCAAGCTCGTGCGTGAAGCGGCGCCTGAACTGGAAGTGGACGGCGAGATGCATGGCGAGAGCGCGATCTCCGACGCCTTGCGCAAGCGCGTCATGCCCGACACCACCCTTCATGACGAGGCGAACCTGCTGGTCTTCCCGAACCTCGATGCGGCAAACATTACCCTCGGCGTCGTGAAGTCGATGATCGACGGACTGCATGTCGGGCCGATCCTACTTGGTGCTGCACTCCCGGCGCACATCCTGGCCCCTTCGGTGACATCCCGCGGTGTAGTCAACATGGCAGCCCTCGCCGTCGTCGAGGCTTCACAGCCAGCGTGATTTGCGACCGATCGAGAAAATGCGCTAAGACTCCAACGTAACTCGTTAAAGCAAACGAGCTAATGATGAAGGCGCGGCTTGACGCTGCGCCTCATGACCTGCTCACCGATGGGACGATGCCTTGAACCGCTGGATTCTGTCACTCGCAACCGCATTTGCTTTGGCCGGTCCGGCCCACGCCCAGGTCCCGGCGATCTGTGGCGATCTGCGCGCCCGTCTTGCCGACTTGCCGCAAATCATCGGCAGCACGCCCGAGGTACGCAAGTACGCCAGCGCCATCGCCGAACAGAACCTTGAGCTTCGCAAGGTCCGCAGCGATTTGCGCCAGAATGGCTGCACGAGCGGCAGCATGGTCGTAATCGGCGATGACGACGGATACTGCGGCGAGCTCGAGCGCGCAGAGTCCAAGATGGTCGACAACATACGCTACCTCCAGCAGCGTCGTGACGAACTGCGCGGCCAGAGCGAGGATGTTCGCGCAAGGAACGAACTTCTTGCCGCGCTCGATGACAACGGGTGCCACGAGGAACAGTGGCCGGCGGACAGCGCAGACGGCTACGACCCGCCGCCAAGCATCGAGGATCAGGCGCGCCGAAACGATACCTTCATTCCGTTGGGTGGCGATCCCAATCAGCGCCGCTACGGCATTCCGGGCATGTCGACACTCTCGCACCTCAACACGGTCTGCGTGCGAACCTGCGACGGCGGCTTCTTTCCGCTGAGCTCGAACGCAACCTCGCAGGACTTTGCGCGCGATGCCGACACCTGCTCGAAGATGTGCCCCGGCATCGACACCGAGCTCTTCTATCACGACGTCTCCAGCACAGAGACATCTCAGATGATCTCGGCTGCAACCGGCGCTCCCTACAGCTCCATGCCGAATGCCTTCGCGTACAAGAACCGTAAGCCTGGCGAAAAATCGTCCTGCAGTTGCGATCTTAGCGCCTACTACGAACGAACGCGGAAGGGCCAATCGATCAGCGAGCCGCCGCAACAGGGCTCGATCACCACGATCGAAACCAAGAAACCCGAAACCAAGATCCAGACTGCTACACCGGCCACTCCGCAGCCTCAGGTGCCGGACAGGCCCTACGACCCGGCAAGCAAGGTCCGCCAGATTGGCCCGCAGTTCCTCGCAGGCGACCAGGGCACCATCGACCTCAAGAACCCGGCAAAGCCGGGCCCGCAGCCACAGCAGCAATAACTGCCTAGTCCGCAGGACTGCCCCAACGATCCGTGAATACAAGCTCATCCAGCGGCAGTCGCTGGCGCCAGCCCTTGACCGCCAGTTCCGGCTGTTCATAGAGCTGATCGACGTAGCCGAGACACAGCCACGCCACGATCTCCACCCGCTCGGGCACGCGGAGGATCCTCTTTATGTCTGACTCGTGAAAGATGCTCACCCAGCCGACTCCCACGCCCTCGGCCCGAGCGGCAAGCCAAAGGTTCTGCACGGCACAGACCGTCGAGTAGGAATCCATCCGCCGGTTGTGCGTTCGCCCGAGAACGACATCTCCGCAGCGATCCGGATCGCAGGTAACGCAAATGCTCAGCGGCGCGGCTCGAATGCCCTCCAGCTTGAGCGACCGGTAAAGCATCTGTCGCTCCCCCTGAAACATCTCGCCGGCCTCTCGGTTCGCGCGATCGAACGCCTGCCACACCTCCTCCTTCACCTGCTGGTCGCTAACCAGAATGAAGTTCCAGGGCTGCATGAATCCGACAGACGGCGCATGGTGCGCCGCGGTCAGCAGCCTGTTGACAACGTCTTGCGGTATAGGATCCGGGAGGAACTCCGATCGCACATCACGGCGCGTGGAGATTGCCCTGTATACGGCGTCGCGCTCCTCGGTCGAAAAGGCAGCAGCTCCCGACAGAGAGCCTGAATGGTCTGGTCGCATCGTCAATCCCCAACAACACAACCGCCCGCCGTCCGCGCGGGGCAGTCTATGATGTCGGGCCGGTCTTCTGACTTGGCGTCATCCGACTGCCGCGCCTTCCCGGCGGTTTAGCCAGTGGCTTGTTGCGGCAGGCGTCAGCCTTACAGCGTTGGGCACGTTCCGGTCTTGCACCGAATTCCCGATTCTCCCGCCTAGGCGGGCACCCGACGGGCGATCTATGCCGATAAAAGTCGCTGGACGCAATCCTTCACGAGGAGACCGGATAGTAACGCACATAAGCGAATTCGTCCCCGGATGGAGACCAGTTGGGCACGTTGATCGTTCCCTGCCCGCCGAAGAGGTCGAAGAGCGTCGTCAGGTTACCCCCGTCCATGTCCATCAGCCGCAGGCGTACATTGAGATCGCGCGGGTGGTCGAAAACGTCAGGGTCGTAAGAAAGGATCAGCACCTTGTCATTGTTGGGCGA
The DNA here is from genome assembly GCF_019511525.1 of Rhizobium cauense. Taxonomy (GTDB): domain Bacteria; phylum Pseudomonadota; class Alphaproteobacteria; order Rhizobiales; family Rhizobiaceae; genus Rhizobium; species Rhizobium cauense. The sequence goes on from NZ_JAEUAT010000007.1 coordinate 236,529, forward strand.
CGGATGGGCGAACCAGTTCCCATAGTTGTCGCTCGTGATTTGCTCGAGACCGGTCCCATCGGGATGAATGCGCCATATCTGCATGAGCCCCGTACGGCTGGAATTAAAGTAGATCCACTTGCCATCCGCCGAATAGTCCGGCCCGTCGTTACGCCCTTCCCCGTGCGTGAGCCGCTTCTCCTCACCGCCGTCGACGGAAATCGTGTAGATATCGAAGAGATCGTTACGGATCCCGCAATAGGCAAGCTCCTTCCCATCTGGCGACCAGCCATGCCAGTACGACGGTTGGTTCTCAGTCACGAGGCGCGGCGCGCCGCCTTGGGCGGGCAGCACATAGATTGTCGACTTGCCGAACTCAGTCTTGTCCGAAATGACGATCTGGCTTCCGTCGGGGGAAATGCCGTGATCGTTGTTGCAGGCGGTCGCAAAACCTGTATCCACCTTCACGACTTCACCTGAACCATCAAGCGCCAGCCGATAGAGAAGCCCGTCGCCGTTCAACAGCAGATAGCTTCCGTCAGGCGAAAAATTCGGGGCTTCGACCAGTTGCGTGGTTTTCCAGACAACCCGCGCCTGGCCTGTCCTGATGTTGTAGATCTCGACGGAACTGCGCAATCCAAATCCTCCATGAATCTAACTTGCCCTGAACTACGACGACTGGTTGCTGAGCACAAGCAACCGGCCGGCTCACATCGAGCTGCAATAGCGGGCGGTCTCCGGTTATCCACCAATCACAAATGCGGGAAACTTCATGGTTCATCTAGCGTTCATGACAAAGGTGTGACAGTTCGGTGAAGCTTTTATGACGTTGGAGTTTTCCGGTTGATCGCGTTGGTAATGAAGTCTGCAGCGGCAGCACGTGTTGCGTCGCGTTCCACCGGTTTTGGGGGAAGCGTACGGTCGCCCGCTATACGCTCGGCGCTCGGGGTCGGCATTTCCGCCCTCCTTGCTCTCTTCGCCACCGCAACAGTTGAAATGGTCGCCCGCGACGGGCTTGCCGATGTACGCGAGTTCCTGACATCACCTGCTCGTCCAGGCATGACGACGGTGGTGATGCTCACGGTACTCATGCTTTCGTTGGATGCGGCACTGGGTAGACGCTTCATTTCAGCGCTGATCGTTCTGCCGGTCGTGCTCGTTCCCGCGATCGTCTCCAACCAGAAGCAGCACTACCTCTCTGACCCACTCTATCCGTCCGATGTCCTTTTCGGCCGCCAGATCATGGAATTGCTGCCCGTTATGGTACGCGACCGCCCATGGACGGCGGTTGCGATGGTCGCCGGCATCGCTCTCTCCGTTGCGGGGATTGTCATCCTGTGGCGGTTCGCCTGGCGTCGCTTCCCACAGCTTTCGAAGGCATCTCGCCTCAGGCGCCTGTGCCTTGGCCTGCCCATGATTGCCGCCTTCGGGTCGCTGATGGATTATTCCCAATATTCCTACATACGCGACCGACTTCAGGTGGTGCCCATGATGTGGGACCAGCACGAGAACTACCGCAGCAACGGCTTCATTCTCGCCTTCATCTTCAACATTCCGATGGCCGACGTGGCGGCACCCGCCGGCTTCGGCACACAGGCGCTTGATGCTATCCCGGGTCGCAACTATGGCTATCTCAGCGGTCCGCGCGAAAAGCCGGACGTGATCATGCTGATGAGTGAATCGTTCTGGGATCCGACCCGGTTGAAGACGCTCAGCCTGTCGGCCGACCCCATGCCCACTATCCGCGCCGAGCAGTCGGGCCATGTATTCTCGCCCGAGTTCGGCGGCATGACCGCCAACGTCGAATACGAGGCGCTGACAGGTTTCTCGAATGCGTTCCTGCCGTACGGCAGCATTCCCTATCAACAGTACATTCGCGGCAACCTCCCCTCGCTTGCCACGTTCTTCCGCGGTGAAGGCTATGCTGCCCGGTCATTGCATCCGTTCAGCGGCTGGTTCTGGAACCGCAACGAAGTCTACAAGGACTTCGGCTTTGAGCAGTTCCGCTCGGAGGAAACCATGCCTCCGATGGAAAAGAGAGGCATCTTCGCTTCCGACGACTCGCTCATGAAAGAAATCATGAACGAAGCTGACGGCATGGATCGCCCATTCTTCTTCTTCGCTGTCACCCTCCAGGGACATGGACCGTACGAGCCGAACCGCTACGCACACAACACCATCGACATACAAGGCAACCTGAACGACGCCGACCGGGCGACGCTTGCCACCTACACGCAGGGCGTCAAGGAAGCCGACGACAGCCTGAAGATGCTGATGGATTGGGCAGAAAAACGCGAGCGTGAAACGATCATCGTGCTCTGGGGCGACCACTTGCCGCCGCTTGGCAATGTCTACATGGCGACCGGCTACATGCCGGATCAGGTTGCCACCCGCAAGGCATCTGTCAGCGTCATGAAGCAGGAGCATGAGACTCCGCTCGTCATCTGGTCTAACAAGAAAGGCAACAAGAAGGATGTCGGTACAATCAGCCCGTCGCTGCTGCCCTACCATCTCCTGAAGTTCGCCGGCTTCGAGCACCCCTACTACACGGGCTTCCTCGGTCGCGTGCAGAAGAAGTACAGCGTCATCGATCGCTACCAACTGATTGCGCGCGACAACACGCCGTCTCCAGATTGGGTGCTGAAGCCGAAGAACCTCGATCCCCTTGTGCGGGACTATCGATACCTCCAGCATGACATCATGTTCGGTAAGGCTCAGACGCTCGAGCGCTTCTTCCCGCAACACGCCTGGCTGTATGCGCCGGGCAGCTAGAAGAGCGGCACAAGCCCGCATTGCAATTTGAAAACATTACGGAATACTGGCGCCCGAGCGATCTAGCATTCGGAGTCGGCCATGCATAACTTCTCGGACTTCATCCACCACCACTTCGACAAGCCGGTCGATGAACTCGACGACATTGAGAAGCGCGTTCTCGCAAAGGCGCATGAACGCAAGATAATTTCGACCGACATCAATGCCGCTCTTCGGGCGGAGTCCTCCACTGGCGAGCGCTTGGCGGATGCGATTGCCCGGGTGGGCGGCTCATGGTCCTTTATTATTGCGTTCCTGCTGTTCCTGGTCTTTTGGTGTGTCGTAAACACGATCATATTGCTGACACGCGCCTTCGACCCCTATCCGTTCATCTTCCTCAACCTCGTGCTCTCGATGCTTGCTGCGATCCAGGCTCCCATCATCATGATGTCGCAGAACCGGCAGGCCGAGCGAGATCGTTTCGAGGCGGCCAAAGACTATGAAGTCAACCTCAAAGCAGAACTGGAAGTCCTTTCCCTGCATCAGAAGATAGACATGCGCGTGCTTACCGAAATCGCAGCATTGCGCGAAGACATCGAGCGCCTGAACCAGCGCCTGCCGAGTTGATGGCCCGATCCGCGATGTTTTGAATTTAACTATACCAAGCGATTAACGATCCACTAACCAAGTCCCGCATTGAAACACCGTTACAAATGTAAGAGGAGCAACGGGAACCTATCCGATCCGACCGCACAAGATCATGCTCACTGGCCGACCGCACACACGCGATGAAATTCTTCATCACCCTCTGTTTCTGTCGATCGAACGCCAGATAGCATTGCATCTTATCGGCATCCATAAACGCGCTCCGCGTCTAGCCCGCCTCGCCGCTTCGCACCGAAAGTGGCTTCTGACGCAAACACTCTTCGCCATGCACGCCTCGCGCGACAAAGGCAATCCGCGCTCAGGCCTCACGGCTGGTCGCATGATGCAAGCGGCAAAGGAGTTCAATCTCGCCAGCAAGAACACGGCGGCCTCGTTCCTTGCCGAACTCATCGCCTACAGGTTTCTGCGGGATGCTCCCGATGAAACGCCTGATCGGCGCATGCGTCGCCTCGAAACGACAGAGACGAGCGAGGAGGCCATGGCTTCATGGTTCCAGGGACATATGGCCTGCCTCGATCAACTCGATGGAGGCAGTCGGGCGAGTCGAACCGCAGGCGACCCGCGACTGTTTCTTCTCGCGCAGCCGCGCGCGGCACGCGCTCTCATCCAGGAACCGATCTGGAAGGAGCCACGGAGCAGTATCGGCCACTTCCTCTGGTCCGATGTCGGCGGTCTCGTGCTGCACGACCTGATCAGTCGCCTTCCCGATGATGCACGCCAGCACGAGCGCACACTGCTGAAAGGCGTGACGATCAGCGAAATCGCGCACGAATTCGGCATCTCCCTCACCAATGTGAAACGGATGTTCAAGAAGGCTGAGACGGACGGCATGCTTGGCTGGGAAAACCCGCGCAACCGCGGCGCGCTATGGCTCTCCCGGACATTCATCGAAGATTATTTCTACTGGCAGTCCGCGAAATTTGCCGAACTGGACAGCGCTATCCATTGGGCAGCCGGGCAAATCCGCTAACGCCGGCAATTGGCGTATCGATACCACGCCCCTCGCTCCAAACAAAAAAGGCCCGGCATTGCCGGGCCTTTTTTGGTCGTCTTGATTGATCAGCCGTTCACGGCCATCCGCTTTTCGTCGCGGCCGCCCTTCATGCGCTCGGCAAGCAGGAACGCAAGCTCCAATGCCTGATCGGCATTGAGGCGCGGGTCGCAGTGGGTGTGGTAACGGTCGTGCAGGTCTTCTGCCGTCACCGCACGGGCGCCGCCGGTGCACTCCGTAACGTCCTTGCCGGTCATCTCGATGTGGATGCCGCCCGGATGCGAACCCTCGGCGCGATGGATCTGGAAGAAGCTCTCGACTTCCGACAGTATCCGTTCGAACGGACGGGTCTTGTAGTTGTTGAGTGTGATCGTGTTGCCATGCATCGGGTCGCAGGACCAGACGACCTTGCGGCCTTCGCGCTCAACGGCGCGGATGAGGCGCGGCAGGTGCTCGGCAACCTTGTCGTGGCCGAAGCGGCAGATCAGCGTCAACCGTCCCGCTTCGTTCTGCGGGTTCAGGATGTCGATCAGGTTCAACAGATCGTCAGCCTGCAGCGACGGGCCGCACTTGAGACCGATCGGGTTCTTGATGCCACGGCAGTATTCAACATGCGCGTGATCAGCCTGGCGCGTGCGGTCACCGATCCAGATCATGTGGCCCGAAGTCGCGTACCAGTCGCCAGACGTCGAGTCGACGCGGGTCAGCGCTTCCTCGTAGCCGAGCAGCAGGGCTTCGTGGCTCGTGAAGAAATCCGTCTCACGCAGGCTCGGATTGTTTTCCGAGGTGATGCCAATCGCCTTCATGAAATCCATGGTTTCGCTGATACGGCCGGCAAGCTTGCGGTAACGCTCACCCTGCGGGCTATCCTTGACGAAGCCAAGCATCCACTGATGCACGTTCTCGAGGTTGGCGTAACCGCCCATCGCGAAAGCGCGCAAAAGGTTCAGCGTTGCGGCCGACTGGCGATATGCCATCGCCTGACGCTCCGGATTGGGAATACGGGCCTCTTCCGTGAACTCGATGCCATTGACGATGTCGCCACGGTAGCTCGGCAGCGAAATCCCGTCCTGGGTCTCGATCCCGGAGGAACGCGGCTTGGCGAACTGGCCCGCGATGCGGCCAACCTTGACGACCGGAAGCTGCGCACCGAATGTCAGTACGACGGCCATCTGCAGGAACGCGCGGAAGAAGTCGCGGATGTTGTCCGCGCCATGTTCGGCAAAGCTCTCCGCACAGTCACCGCCCTGCAGCAGGAAACCGTTGCCTTCGGCGACGTTGGCGAGGTGCTTTTTCAGCCGGCGTGCTTCACCGGCAAAAACGAGCGGCGGATAGGATGCGAGCTGGGCTTCCGTTGCTGCCAATGCCGCCTGGTCCGGATAGTCCGGAACCTGCTGGATCGGTTTTTGCCGCCAACTGTTCGGAGTCCAATTCTGTGCCATCTCACTCACCTGTTCCAGCATCCGGTCTGATCCGGATGTCACGTCCTAAAAATGTTCGGCGGCTTATAAACCTTTAGCGCCATCTTGCATAGCGCCGTTTCCGCCCTTTGGCTCTGCGATTCCGTCGAAGAGCACCGGGAGATATAAAGGAACTCGTCGGCTCATTTTCAAACAGTCGGATCGCGATTAACGATCAATATACCAAGACACTTTGTATCTAATTTAAGCTTGTCCGCTAGAAGACACCCTTAATTCTAATGGCGTGGCATGACGGCTCGCTTTGTTCACCGATGCTTGGTGGAACCGTGGGACCGACCTCGTGCGCAGTTTGCATCGCTTTTGTAATGACCGTTCCGGAAATTTCGGCATCCTCACAGCCATTCTCATGGTGCCGCTCATCGGCTCTGCGGGCCTGGCTGTTGATTTCGCGCACGCGCTGAGCCTGCGCACCCAACTCTATGCCGCAGCCGATGCCGCGGCCGTCGGCGCCATCTCGGCAAAATCGGATGCGGCAGCCGCGGCCATAAAGATGACCGGCGACGGACCCGTCTCGGCCGGACAGACACAAGCACGCGACATCTTCCTTGGCCAGATGCAGGGCGAACTGCCTGTAAGCGATGTTGCCGTCAACATTCAGGTGAGCCGGGCATCGAACAAGCTGAATTCGTCTGTCTCTTTCAGCGCGACCGTGCCGACGACGTTCATGCAGATCTTCGGTCGCAAGAACGTGGAAATATCGGGCACCGCCACGGCCACGGTCCAGACGGCCTCCTTCATGGATTTCTACATCCTGATCGACAACACACCGTCCATGGGCGTCGGCGCGACACCGACCGACGTCGACAAGATGGTAAGTCTCACGAAGAACAACAAGTCGAATGCATCCTGCGCCTTTGCCTGCCATGAGAGCGGCGCCAACAAGGGCAACGACTATTATACGCTTGCCAAGAAGAACAATGTGACGATGCGCATCGACGTGGTGCGTCAGGCAACGCAGGCCTTGACCGCAACGGCCAAAGCGGACACGGACAATCAGTTTCAAATGGCGGTCTACAGCTTTGGCGCGAAGGCAGAGAGCGCCGCATTGAGTGAAATCGTGTCGCTTACACCCAATCTCGATAGCGTCGGCAACAAGGTCTCCGAAAAGACACCGAATCCCCAATTGGGTGACAGCGAGTACGTCCTCGACCTCATGACCATCCCAAAGCAAGGTTACAACGACGACACCCAGACGAACTTTGACGCCGCGCTTACGGAACTCAGGAAGAAAATCGGAACGGGGGGGTCGGGAGCGACGTCTGCCGACACCCAAAAGATCATTTTCTTCGTGTCCGATGGCGTCGGCGACAGCTACAAGGCCTCGACCTGCACGAAGAAGATAACCGGACGCCGCTGCCAGGAACCGATTGACACATCCTTCTGCAAGGAAGCCAAGGATCGCGGCATCAAGATTGCCGTTCTCTACACAACGTACCTGCCGCTACCGACCAACGACTGGTACAACGACTGGATCAAGCCGTTCCAGGCTGAAATCCCGACACGGATGAAGACCTGCGCTTCGCCCGGCCTGTATTTCGAGGTAACGCCGACCCAGGGCATCACGGAGGCCATGCAGGCCCTCTTCCTCAAGGTCGTCCGCATGCCCCGCATCACCGGCTGACAGGCTGACCGGCATCAGACGCGAATACCGTCCCGAATGCGATAGCTCGGCGCATACATTGTGACGAGCTCCTCCGCCGCCGTCGGATGCACGGCCATGGTCCGGTCGAAATCGTCCTTCGTGCAGCCGGCCTTCAGCGTGATCCCAAGGATCTGCGCCATCTCTCCGGCATCATGGCCAAGGATGTGTGCGCCGACGACCTTGCGGCTTGCGGCATCGACAATCAGCTTCATGATCATCTTTTCACCGCGTCCTGACAGGGTCGCCTTCAGCGGACGAAACTGAGCGCGATAAACCTCGAGTTCAGCGTAGCGCTTGCCCGCCTCCTCCTCAGTCAGACCAACGGTACCGATTTCCGGCTGCGAAAAGACCGCCGTTGCGATCGTCTCGTGATCCGGCTTGGTCGGGTTGTTCTTGTACTCGGTCTCGATGAAGCACATCGCCTCATGTATCGCGACCGGCGTCAATTGTACCCTGTCGGTGACATCGCCGAGAGCGTAGATGTTCGGGACATTGGTACGCGAATACTCGTCAACGACCACCGCGCCGCGGTCGTCGGTCCTCACACCGGCGGCTTCCAGCCCCAGGCCCTCGGTATTGGGGATACGCCCGAGCGCCAGCATGACGACATCAGCCGTCAGCACACCGTTCTTCAGTGTTTCGACCGAAAGGCGGCCGTCTTTCTTTGAAACCTTCTGCAGCGTGTCGTGGCAGAGGATACGAATGCCCTTGGCGACCATCGCCTCGTGCAGCCCCTGGCGAAGATCCTGGTCAAAGCGCGACAGGATCTCGGCCCCGCGATAGATCAAGGTCGTCTCGACGCCGAGACCGTGAAAGATATTGGCAAACTCGACCGCGATATATCCGCCGCCGGCAATCACGATAGACTTTGGCAGATCTTCCAGATGGAAGGCCTCGTTCGAGGAAATGCAAAGCTCGTTCCCCGGCAAGGCGGCGTGCGGGTTCGGTCGCCCACCCGTCGCGATTACGATCGTCTTAGCCGTCACGGTCTTGCCGGTGTTGACCAATCGAACGGTGTGGGCATCGACCAGCTCGGCGCGCGTTTCCAGGATCTCGGCGTTGGCGCCCGCAAGCCCCTTCTTGTAGAGGCCTTCCAGACGCGCGATTTCGGCGTCCTTGGCCTCAATCAGCTTCCTCCAATCGAACGAACTCTCGCCGACCGTCCAACCGAAGCCGGCCGCGTCTTCAAAGTGCTCGTGGAACTGCGCCGCATAGACAAAGAGCTTCTTCGGAACGCAGCCGCGGATGACGCACGTTCCGCCATAGCGGTATTCCTCCGCGATCGCGACCTTCTTCCCAAGAGCGGCCGCAACGCGGGCGCTACGCACGCCGCCGGATCCACCGCCGATGACAAAGAGGTCGTAGTCGTAGGACGTCATGAGAAAACTCCCGATGGAATCGGCTGGAGAGGTTGGAAGTGATATAGTATCGGCCGCAGCAAAAACAAAAGCCCGGACGATGCCGGGCTTTCGATCTTTGTTGAGCTCTTTACTGCTTCGGCTTGGCGGCCGGGGTGGCAGCCTTCGGGGCAGTCGTTGCAGCCGGGTTCGCCGGATCGGCAGCCGGTGGCGGTGCCTTGATGACCTTGCTGAGCTCGGTGCTCGTCTGCCTCTGCAGGTCGCGGGAAATGCCCTGGGCCCAGATATCCGCAGCCTTGACAGTCTCGCGCGATGCGATGGGGCCGTCCTTGAGAAGCTTCTTGCCTACTGGCGAATTGTAGAAGTCGGCGATCGCCGTCAGCTCTTCGACAGAAAACGCCTTTGCATAAGTGTTCGCGGCTTCCTTCTCGAGGTCGGCGCGACGCGGAGCAAGGGCCAGTGCCTGCTTGTCGACTTCAGCGGTGATCGCATCCTGATAGTTCGGCGAATCCTGGATGAGGTCAGCCTTCAAACGTTCGGCCAGACCCGGGAGGATGTTGTCGAACTGCGCGGTAGCGCCGATTGCATCGATGGCGGCGCGGGCCGCCTTCAACTGCTCCGGAGAAGCTTCCTGCGCCTGTGCGGAACCCAATACAACGCCCGAAATAAGAACGGTCGCAGCAGCAAAACGGCCAAGACCTGCAAATTTAATCATGAGTTTCAATGCTCCTGTTACCTGTTCGCCCGCAGCGTGCGTGCGCCTGTTGGACCTGCAATGATCGCAAGCGCCGCCATATTGATAAAGAGTCCGTGTTCAACGACTCCCGGTATTGAATTCAGCTCGTTTGAAAGCGCCTCTGCATCAGGAATGCGGCCAAAAGATGCATCGATAATGTAGTGGCCACCGTCCGTCATGAAATCGCCGCCGCCAGATTGGCGCAGCGTCAGAGCGCCGTTCAGACCCAGCTTCGAGGCCTTCTTTTCAATCGCCATCCGCGTCGATACGAGGCCGAATGAATTGACTTCGATCGGCAATGCAAAGGCGCCGAGCGTGGGAACCAGCTTGCTATCGTCGGCAATGACGATCATGCGCTCTGATGCCGCCGCGACGATCTTTTCGCGCAACAGCGCTCCGCCGCCGCCCTTGATCAGGCGCAGATCGGAATCGACCTCGTCAGCCCCGTCGATCGTCAGGTCGAGTTCCGGCAATTCGTCGAGCGACTTCAAGGGAACGCCGAGCTCAACGCATAGCCTCGCCGTGCGCTCCGATGTCGGTACGCCCTCGACCTTGAAACCGGCGGCGACTTTCTCGGCAAGCAACCGGACAAACTCTTCGGCGGTACTTCCCGTTCCGATTCCGAGCCGCATCCCGTATTCGACATGCGCCAGTGCAGCCTCGGCGGCTTTGATCTTCATTTCGCGGGCATCCATGCGCCGCTTACTCCGATTGTTACGTTGGATGTGCTGTTTACACGGCTCGCTTGCCAAACGAAAGCCAAAATAGCGCGATGATTTTCGAAAAGCGTGGGCATCCGCAACACCGTGATCTTGCCGCGGAACGTTGCTTTTCACACGCCCATCGCCTACTGCCGAAAGACATCATTTCTGAAAGGCGGAATCCTTGACCCCTGCCCTGGTTGTTTTTGATCTTGACGGTACGCTGCTCGACACTCACGCCGACCTCGTGGAGAGCCTGAACCACACGATAGCGGCGCTCGGCCTGGCACCCGTCAGCTACGATGACCTCACGCATCTGGTCGGACATGGCGCCAAAGTCATGATCGAACGTGCCTGCAAGCTTCAGGGGCACGAGTTGCAGCCGGAGGCCCTGCCGGCGTTGCTGGACCGCTTCATCGTTCACTACACCGACAATATGCCGGGCCACACGAAGCCTTACCCAGGCCTCATCCAGGCGATGGATCAGCTTAAAGCCGCAGGCTGCAAGCTCGCCGTATGCACCAACAAGCTCGAAGGATTGGCACGCAGCCTGATCGCGAAGCTCGATCTGACGCACTATTTCGACGCGATCACCGGTGGCGACACCTTCCCGGTCAGAAAGCCGGATGCCCGTCATCTACTCGGAACCATCGAACTCGCCGGCGGCGAAGTCCGAAACACAGTCATGATCGGTGACAGCATCAACGACATTCTCGTCGCCCGAAACGCCGGCGTACCGTCGGTTGCCGTGCCCTTCGGCTATTCCGACGTCCCTGTCGAAAACCTCGAGCCGACGCGCGTGATCGCTCATTTCAGCGAACTGACACCGGCATTTATTGATGATCTGATCCGGGAATTTGCCGCTCGCGTGCCCGCCGAAGCCGCGGGCTGAAACAAGCAAGGCGGCCCTTCGGCCGCCTCAAACATCGCTCCTGCTGACTGCGTCAGATTTGCGCGCCACGCGCCTTCGTCGTCGCATCAAACGCTTTCTTGACGTAAGCGTCGCGCCCATAAACGTCGTCGAAATACTGTACGACACCATCCTTGTTCGGCCAGGCCGTGAAGTAAGCCACATACACCGGAATCTTCTGCGGAACCTGCTGGGCGTGGTTCTTGCCAGTCGCAATCTCTTTGCCGATCTGGTCGACCGTCGTGTTCAGGACAGCGGCAGCCATCGCACGTGGCTCGGCGAGGCGCACGCAGCCGTGGCTGAGCGCACGCATATCGCGTTTGAAGAAGCTCTTTGACGGCGTGTCGTGCATGTAGATCGCGTGCGCGTTCGGGAACAGGATCTTGAGTTCGCCAAGAGCATTGTCGTCGCTCGGCGGCTGACGCACGGAGACATTGGTCGTCGAGCCGTACCAGTCCACGCTGGACGACGGCACGGCACGACCGCCGACTGCCACTTCGTAACCCATCCGGTCCAGATAGCTCGGATCGGACCGCAGGCGCGGCAACATCTCGTTGATGATGATCGACTGCGGAACGCCCCAGAATGGATTGAACTCGACCGTTTCTATCTGATCCTGGAAGAAGAAGGTCTGGTGAGAGGGCTGGCCGATCACGACACGCATCGACAACTGTTCCTTGTTGTCGTTGTGGTAGTAGACCATGTAGGCCGGCTGATTGATGAACACGTAGCGCGAACCGAGGTCAGCCGGCAGCCAGCGTGCCTGCTCCATGGCAACGATCAGCTTTTCGAGCTTCGAAGCGTTGCTGTCGCCACCGAGCATCACTCGAACGGTAGCCTGACCGACAACGCCGTCCGGCTTCAGCCCGTGCTCCTTCTGGAAGCCTTCGACAAGCGAGACGATCTCCGGGGAATAGTCGGTGCTGCCCGCATAGGCAGCAAGCGTTGTCGCGTGCTCCGCCTTCAGCGCGGCGGAGCCATGCTTGTCGATTGCCTTCACAATGCTTGGTATCTCGGACGAATTGTCACCCGGGCGAAGCAGGCCGGTGAGTGTGATGCTGATGCGGTCGTCCTCGGCACCTTCCGCCCGCAGCTTCGTCAATTCGTCGCGAAGCGCCACAAACTGTGGACCATCGGGTGTGCGGCTTCGAAGATATGCAGCCGTATCAGGGCTCATGCGCGCGAGCTTGAGAACCGGCGCGAGATTGACATCCTTGCGTTTGAAATCGTGATATCCGGAGAGCTTGTTCGGATCGACACGGCCGCGAACGGTATCCTGGACATAAGCCAGCACCTTTGCGGACAGCTCGAGCTCGAATTGTGTCAGGGCGCGATCGCGGTTCGCCGGATCCGGATTGGCAGGATCATCGGACGGCACCTGGACGGCATAATCGGCAGGGTCAAGACCAACGGAAGCAGCATCTGCCAGCACGTCCATCGCCGCCTTGGCACGGTCGCTGACATCAGTGCCGCTAAGCCAAACCAACGGATTCTTCACGTCACCATAATAGCTCTCAAGAGCCTGCGCGACCGCCGCCGGCGCCCGCACCTTCGCCTCGATGAGGAAGCGGCGCTGCACCGAGGGTTCGACCTCGGTGGTTGCAGACACGTTGGCAACGGCGCCCGTCACGACGGGATCCGTGAACTTGCCGGTATCGACGAAGCGCATCGCATCGGGCTTGTAGGTGTAATATTGCGGGCTCGACACCTTCGGCAGCGGTGCATCAGGGGCCGAAAGAACCGCCGGAACCGATGGCCTCGGATTGACAATCGTTCTCTGGGTCCGAGCTTGATCCCCGCGGATCATATCCATCAACGTGTAGGCATGCGCGGGCGTGACACCCATCGCGGCCATGCCACAGGAAAGCGCGAGTGCGGAAGCCGCACCTTTCAGAAGGAATGTCATGCTTTTATCCAGTCCCAGTGTCATGCTGTATTCAAAATCGCGGGCGTGACCCGCCTCAGAACTCGTTTCATCCGGCGCGAGCGTCACATGGCAGAAAGCAAGCCTCACCACCAGCCTCGACGAACTCAACCTGCAGTAACGCCAACAACGCCTACGCCGATTACAGTTCACACAAAATTATGAAATTATTGGTTAATTTTTTACTGTATTTTCGTGCCGGGAGACAATGGGCAAAACGCCGAACGAAGATAAAAACTCAGCCGTGTCTAAAAGATCACTTATCGTCGCAGATAACATGATTTGCTCACTCATATATTCAATCTGAACAGTTTTCTTCCAGCCGTTTCAGACCTATAAGACCGCATCTCTGAGACGTACTCGCGACAGAAAGGCATGGCCATGACTTCCACCCGCACCGAAACGGATACGTTCGGCCCGATCGACGTGCAAAACGACAAGTACTGGGGTGCGCAGGCGCAGCGCTCGCTTGGCAATTTCAGGATCGGCTGGGAAAAGCAGCCGCTGTCGATCGTCCGGGCCCTCGGTATCGTCAAGCAAGCGGCCGCCCGCGCTAACATGGCCCTCGGCCAGCTCAATCCCGAGATTGGCAACGCCATTGTTGATGCCGCACAGGAAGTCATCGACGGCAAGCTCAACGACCACTTCCCGCTCGTCGTCTGGCAGACCGGATCCGGCACGCAGTCGAACATGAATGCCAATGAAGTGATCTCCAACCGCGCGATCGAGATGCTCGGCGGCGTCATGGGCTCCAAGAAGCCGGTGCATCCGAACGATCACGTCAACATGAGCCAGTCTTCGAACGACACCTATCCGACGGCGATGCATATCGCCTGCGCTGAACAGATCGTTCGCCACCTACTTCCGAGCCTGAAGCATCTGCACGCAGCACTCGACATGAAAGTGACTGAGTTCAGCCACATCATCAAGATCGGCAGGACGCATACGCAGGACGCGACGCCTCTGACCCTTGGCCAGGAATTTTCGGGTTACGCGGCTCAGGTCGGCTCCGCCATCAAGCGTATCGAAATGACGCTCCCTGGTCTTTGCGAACTGGCGCAGGGCGGCACCGCCGTCGGCACCGGCCTCAACGCCCCTGTCGGCTTTGCCGAGAAGGTTGCGGAAGAGATTGCAGCAATCACCGGCCTGCCCTTCGTGACGGCTCCGAACAAGTTCGAGGCGCTGGCCGCCCACGACTCGATGGTCTTCAGCCACGGCGCCATCAACGCCGCTGCTGCCGCGCTCTTCAAGATCGCCAACGACATCCGCCTGCTGGGCTCCGGCCCGCGCGCCGGCCTAGGCGAACTCGCACTGCCGGAAAACGAGCCCGGCTCCTCGATCATGCCGGGTAAGGTCAACCCGACACAGTGCGAAGCCCTTACCCAGGTCTGCGTCCACATCTTCGGCAACAATGCAGCACTGACCTTTGCCGACAGCCAGGGCCACTTCGAGCTCAACGTCTACAATCCGATGATGGCCTACAATTTCCTGCAGTCGGTCCAGTTGCTCGGCGACGCCGCCGTTTCCTTCACCGACAACTGCGTCGTCGGCATCGAGGCTCGCGAGGACAACATCAGGAAAGGCGTCGAGAACTCGCTGATGCTGGTCACCGCGCTGAACGGCAGGCTCGGCTACGACATCTGCGCCAAGATTGCCAAGACCGCCCACAAGAATGGCACGACGCTTCGCGAGGAAGCCGTCGGCGGCGGCTATCTGACGAACGAGGAGTTCGACCAGTATGTTCGCCCGGAAACCATGATCGGCCCAAAGTAAGTCCGCCTTCCGGCCTCGCTCAACAGTTCACACCGCCGCTTCTGCGGCGGTGTTTTTCGCGATTTTCATGACTAAAACAGACTAGTTTTAGAATTATTGCAATTGCGAAGACGCCCGAATAGACCATCTGCGATTTCGGTCCGCATGAAAGGTCCTTCGATGGCTGACGATCTTTTCCCCCTCAGCAAAGACTCCACCCAATACCGCAAGATCAGCAGCGACTACGTCTCTGTCGACAGCTTCAAGGGACAGGATATCCTGACCGTCGCGCCGGAAGGCATCCGCCTGCTTGCCGAAACCGCCTTTGCCGACATCAACCATCTCCTGCGGCCCGGACACCTCAAGCAGCTTGCCTCGATCCTCGAGGACCCGGAGGCGACCGACAATGATCGCTTCGTTGCCTACGATCTCCTAAAGAACGCCAACATCGCCGCTGGCGGTGTCCTGCCGATGTGCCAGGATACCGGCACGGCAATTATCATGGCCAAGAAGGGTCGTCGCGTCTGGACCGAAGGCGAGGACTATTCAGCCCTCGCCAAGGGGGTCATGGACGCCTACGAGAAGAAGAACCTGCGCTATTCGCAGCTCGCCCCCATCAAGATGTTCGAAGAGAAGAACACCAAGAACAACCTGCCGGCACAGATCGACATCTATGAGGAAGGCACGGACTCCTACGACTTCCTCTTTGTTGCCAAGGGCGGCGGCTCGGCGAACAAAACCTTCCTTTATCAGGGTACCCCGTCACTCTTGACGCACGATCGCATGGTCGACTTCCTTAAGGAAAAGATCCTCACGTTAGGTACGGCAGCCTGTCCCCCCTATCATCTGGCGATCGTCATCGGCGGCACCTCGGCCGAGATGAACCTGAAGACGGTCAAGCTCGCCTCCACACGCTACCTCGACGATCTGCCGACCGAAGGCTCCGAAAGCGGCCACGCCTTCCGCGATATCGAGATGGAGAAGGAGATCCACAAGCTCACGCAGCAGATGGGCGTCGGCGCGCAGTTCGGCGGAAAGTATTTCTGTCACGATGTCCGCGTCATCCGCCTGCCGCGCCACGGCGCCTCGCTGCCGATTGGTCTCGGTGTTTCCTGTTCCGCCGACCGCCAGGCAAAGGGCAAGATCACCCGCGACGGCATCTTCGTGGAACAGCTTGAGACGGACCCCTCCAAGTACATGCCCGAGATCGACGAGTCGAAGCTGTCGGACTCGATGGTCCGCATCGACCTGAACCAACCCATGTCCGAAATTCTGGCCGAGCTCAGCAAGCACCCGGTCAAGACCCGCCTGTCTCTGACGGGCACCATCATCGTCGCGCGCGACCTCGCGCACGCCAAGATCCGCGAACGGCTGGAAAACGGCGATGGCATGTCCGAGTATATGAAGAACCATCCGGTCTACTACGCCGGCCCCGCCAAGACACCGGCTGGCTATGCCTCCGGCTCCTTCGGCCCGACCACGGCCGGTCGGATGGACTCCTATGTCGATCAGTTCCAGTCTTTCGGCGGCTCGATGGTGATGCTTGCCAAGGGCAACCGCTCCCGCGCCGTGCGCGAAGCCTGCAACAAGCACGGCGGCTTCTACCTCGGCTCCATCGGCGGGCCGGCAGCCCGACTGGCACAGGACTGCATCAAGAAGGTCGAGGTGCTGGAATATCCGGAACTCGGCATGGAAGCAGTATGGAAGATCGAGGTGGAAGATTTCCCGGCCTTCATCGTCACTGACGACAAGGGCAACGACTTCTTCCAGGAATTCAATCTGGGGTGACCGGCCTAACGGATCGCCCGCGGTTGTCCCATGGTCGACCGCGGCGCCATCCTTTCGGCTGGCGAAGTCGACAGCACCGAGCACCTCTTCCGCGGGCTCTGATCGCCCGGCCAACCAAGACCGACTGTCAACAGCTCGGAGACAATAAAAAACCGAAGCGGCACAGATTTCTTGTATTTTTTATTTTCCGCACTCGCGCCTTAAGAGCAAAAACAGCCGCGCAAGAGAAAAATCTCAGATAAAAATCAATGCGATGCATGGCCAGCGGAGAACATAGAGTAAATTTCACATGTAATCATTGGTGTATACCCCCTTAATCATTTCCCAATATTTGTAGGCTAACCAAATAAAGACTGCATTTGATATTGGATTGAGGAGTAGTCGCATGACGACGGCCGCAGCGCCAACGAGGGCGCAGGTTCCAGACGTGGCAGGCCAGATCACGTTCGCCATGCGCTCCATGGGCGTTGCGCCGATACCGCGCAACTACGAGCTCTTCTACGAAGCCTACATCGGCTCCAATCCGGCTTTGACGCGGGATCTGGCAGCGCTCGGCAGCCAGGCGACGCAGGAAGAGTTGGACACCCTTGCCACGCAGTATTTTGCGCAAAGTCCCGCCCGCGTCTTCGATGACGCCCACGGCCGGATCGCCGCCGAGCTAGAGACGCTGCTGCGTGTCTTGCGCCAGGAGCAGACGTCGCTGGAGAGCTACAACAAGCTGCTCGGCGAAACCTACAAGCGGATCAGCTCGAAGAACCATACGAGTGTGGAGCTGATTGAAAGCGCCCTCACCTTGCTGACCGAGGCAACTGGCGACACCATGGCCCATGGCGAACGCACGGTGGAAAACGTCGTGCAGCGTTCACAGGAAATGGATCAGGTCCGCAAGGAACTTGATGAGTACAAGCGCATTGCCAACACTGACTCGTTGACGCGCCTCTCGAACCGCCGCGCTTTCGACGACAAGCTTGCCGCTGTCTTCAACAATCCGGCCATGCGTCCCGTCACTGCGCTGGTGCTGGCCGACATCGACAACTTCAAGAAGATCAACGATACCTACGGTCACCCGGTCGGTGACAAGGTCCTTGCGACCGTCGCATCAGTAATCCGCGCCAACGTCCGCCGCGATGTTTTCGTCGCCCGGACAGGCGGCGAGGAGTTTGCTTTGATCATTGAAGGCAACACCGCCGATGAAGTGATGGGCACGGCAGAGCGCATCCGCCGCACGCTGGAAACGACGCCCTTCACGAACTCGCGGACAAGAATAAATTACGGCCCGGTCACCGTTTCGGTAGGCGTCTGCATGGCGTCGCACGCACAGGATGCCGGGGAACTCTACCACAGGGCGGACGTCGCACTTTACGGCGCCAAGAATTCCGGCCGCAACTGCAGCGTCCTCTTCGAAGACGGCATGCAAAAAGACTTCACAAAGAGCTGGCTGATCTACAAGGCCTGACCACGCTGGGAACGGTTGCCACCCTCGACCCTACCGGCTACCGTTTCACCACATCGTCTTCGCCGCGCGCTCCGGCCATTCCCGATCATAGGTTTCATAATCGAAATCGCCGGTCGCCGCCTTCAGCATCAGCCCTGGCGTCGGCAGGCTCCTTGGATCGACGAAGGTCTGCGGGTTCCAGAGCTCTGAACGGATCAGTGCGCGGGCGCATTGGAAATAGACCTCGCCGATCGTGATGACGATCACCGTCCGCGGATGTTTTCCGTCCATCTCGAAGCTGGAAAGAACTTCCTCGTCGTTGGTGACCACGCCACGCCCGTTGATACGCATCGTGGTATTCGAACCGGGAATAAGGAACATCAGCGCCAGGCGCGGGTCGCGAACGATGTTCGAGAGCGAATCGACGCGGTTGTTGCCGCGCCAGTCCGGCAGATGCAGCGTCCGTTCGTCGACAATGCGTACGACGCCGCCGATATCGCCCCGCGGCGAACAATCCAGACCTTCAGGGCCTACCGTTGCAAGCGCCACAAAAGGTGAAGCTTCGATCATTTCACGGTAAAGCGGCGTCAGATAGTCCGTCACCTTGGCCACAGATGCCTGCGTCAGCCCACCGGCATAGATCGCCGCGAGCTCTTCTACCGTTTCGATTATTTTCATGATCGTCCTGCCGCGTTGTGGTGGCAGCCCTTAGCTGCCGAACGTGACGCTACAATGACGCACGCCTCGCGGAAAGGTCAAAAAGCGGAACGATCTCAGCATCTTTGCCCGATGTCCCATTGCCTAGAAAATCCGTGATCGCATCCAGAACAGGCTGCGCGCTGACAATTCGACGATGGCCGAACCCATTCGCCCAATGAAGTATGACGTCATCGCTTGCAGCGGCGTAGCGCCGCGCATGGTTGGCGCCCACTTCCTTGTCGTCCTCTGAGTGGACAACCAGTACCGGCCGTCCGATCGCGCCTGCAGCACTTCCCGCATCGAACTCCTCAAGGCTCCGGCCGGCGACACGGCGCACTTCGTTCTCCAACGCTTGCTGCGCAGGCTTCCCGAGTCGGATCATCTTGCCGAAATCCTTGAAGAGCCAATGCATTTCACTGGGCGAACCGATAAGCACAAGTTTCTCTGGTAGCACAGCGGACGTTCCGGGCAGCATGCCTGACGCAGCCACCATCAGCGCTGCGCCGCCGAAGGAGTGACCGATTGTGGCGTCGAAGGCTCCGAACCGACGTTCGGCTGCCGCAATTGCCTTCACCGCCATCCCCATGTGGAGAAACCGCCCCGGTGCCCGGCCATGGCCGGGAAAGTCGACGACGATGACCTCCGCGCCGGTCGCGGCCAGTGTCTCGACAAGATCAGCCATGTATTCGCCGCTCGATCCCCAGCCGTGCGTCACGAGGTAGCGCGGCCGGCGTCCCAGCGCGCCGCCATTCAGCCGAGAGGCATGGGCCTGGCCGCGACCGGCAAGGGGAAGCGCGAATCGCTCCGCTCCCGCCAGCTTTGCAGCACCTGCTGCATGCGCCGCCTTCGCCTTCTCGCCCTTGGGTTTGCGCGATGGTGTCAGGCAGAACAGACGGAACGCTACCTTTCCGGCTGTGCGGGGCGAGACCGACTGCAACAGCGAAAATCCAAGGCGGGTGACCTTCAGCGCAAAGTTTGCCATAGTGGGAATCCGATAATGTTCAACACTGAACAATAAAGTACAACGATGAACAAAAATCAATCCCTCCCCTGGGATCATCCGCGATTTCGAAGCTGGATTGCCGTCGCCCGCGCCTGCCAACTCATGCAGCAATCGCTGGGCCGCTCGCTCGCCGAACTCGACATCAAGACGCCGCATCTCGATATTATGATCAACCTCTACCGCTTTGAGGGCATCTCGCAGCAGGAGCTCGCGCGCAAGCTGCTGGTCGGCCGCTCGAACATGAGTATGCTCCTGCCACAGATGGAAAAGCGCGGGCTGATCGAACGGCGCGGCGATGAGAAGGACAAGCGCGTGCTGCGCCTCTTCCTCACCCAGGAGGGCCGTGAAGTCACGGAAAAGGCCATGGTCATTCAGACCGACCTTATCGAGCGCGTCCTTTCACCCGAACCCATCGAACAATGCATGGCGATGGCAGGCTCTATGGAGCGCATCATCCGCGTGCTGCAGCATGACCTTGTCGATGAAGACTGAGCTCAGTGGACGGTGTGACCGACCGTCTGCCCGCCAAGCGACTTGAACTCCCAGGTCGCGACGACAATGAGCACCAGCGTCGCGAGGATGCCGGCGAGGTAGACCTCGATGAACGGCGCAACAAAGGCAAGCAATATCAGCAGTACGAGGCCCGCAAGGTGCGAGAGCGGCAAGCGTCCGCTGGTCGCCCCCTTGAACCAAAGATTGCCTGCAAGAAACAGACCTGAACCACCGAGGACCGAAACGAGGACACCGAGATTGCCGGTGTCGTGCGGATGCGAAAACATGAACTCGACCGCAACGGCGTGAACGATGATGCCTGCCAGGATCGGAATATGAGCATAGGTGAAGGCCTGCCGCGCCAAGCTTCCCGGCGTTTCCTCGTGCTCGATCCGATGGGCCGCCCGCTCGTGACCAAAGCGGAAATAAAGCCACCACATCGCCACGGTGCCGACGAAGCCGGTGACAAAGACGACCGCCGTCAGTGTTGAGAACGGCATTTCCGAGAATGTCCGCCCCGAAACCAGAACCGCCTCGCCAAGGCAAATGATGACAAAGAGCGCGCAACGCTCGGCAATATGCGCCCCCGAGACATCCCACTCGGTCGCAGTCGACTTGCCAAGTCCCGGCACGACAAAGCCACTCGCCGGCCCGGCATACTCGATTCCGAGTGCGATCACCCACGCGATCAGCCGCGCCTCGTGCTCCAGGATGCCTCCTGCGATCCAGAAGACGCCGGAAACGATGAACCACGTGCTGATACGCAGGAAGTTGCGGTAGTTGGAAGCACTCGTCGCCCTAAAGGCATAGGTGGTGAAAAGCGATCGTCCGACCTGCATCAACACGTAAGCGCCGGCAAACAGCAGTCCCTTGTCGCCGAAAGCTTCGGGAATGGACGCGGACAGAACGAGGCCGAGCAGCATCAAAACCACAAGCATGATCCGGACAGGCATCCTGTCGGGATCGAGCCAGTTCGTAGCCCAGGCAGTGAATATCCAAACCCACCAGACCGCGAAGGTCATCAGGCCAGCTTCGGCGGCGCCGAGCGGCGTATAGTGCGCCGCCAGCGCATGCGAAAGCTGGGAGATCGAGAAAACGAAGACGAGATCGAAAAAAAGTTCAAGAAAACTGACCCTGCTACTGCCCTTGGCGCGCAGCCAGTTTCGCTTGCTCGGTCCCGTCATGCATTCCCCCCTCGTGGTTATGGTCGTTCAGCGCGGTTTTTCTGACGTGTCGCGATTCATGCCCTTCTCGCGCAGTTCTTCTTCATAGGCGCCGAACAGCTCTTCGCCGCGCTCGCCGAGTTCGCGCAGATAGGTCCAGGTGTAAATGCCTGTGTCGTGCATGTCGTCGAATCCGATACGCACGGCGTAGTTGCCAGTGGGCGCCAGCGACATGATTGCAACATTGCGCTTGCCGGGCACCGTTACCTTCTGCCCCGGACCGTGCCCCTGCACCTCCGCCGACGGCGAAAGCACGCGCAGCATCTCGGCGGAAAGATCGAAGCTCTGCCCGTCGTTGAACGTCACGACGAGGTGCTGCCGGTCCTTCGAAACTCTGAGTTCAGTCGGCCAGATATCGCCCATGATCCCATTCCCCTTCAAAATCACGAGTAGGCAATGGCGCTTGGCGAGGCAAGCGCAATTTGTCGCGATCCAGGCTCACTTCCCTTGACGCAGCGATAGCCTGTGCGCACATTACTAGCATTACGGAGGCATTCGTGAACAGCAACGTCGGAACAACAGGCAACGCATCGCCACTGGTCGCTGAGGCGAAACCGATGATCGACCCGTTCCAGCGGGCCGTGACCTATCTGCGCGTCTCCGTCACCGATCGCTGCGATTTCCGTTGCACCTACTGCATGGCCGAGCACATGACCTTCCTGCCGAAGCAGGAACTTCTGACGCTCGAAGAACTGCACCGGCTCTGTTCCGCCTTCATCGCCAAGGGCGTCCGCAAGCTCCGGCTGACCGGCGGCGAGCCGCTTGTGCGCAAGAACATCATGTATCTCGTGCGCGAACTCGGCAAACAGATCGGCTCCGGCCTCGACGAATTGACCCTGACCACCAACGGCTCGCAGCTCTCCCGCTTTGCCAACGAACTCTACGATAGTGGCGTACGGCGCATCAATGTCTCCCTCGACACGCTCGATCCCGACAAGTTTCGTCAGATCACCCGCTGGGGCGATTTCCAGAAGGTGATGGAAGGTATCGAGGCAGCGCAGAAGGCTGGTCTGAAGGTCAAGCTCAATGCTGTGGCGCTGAAGGATTTCAACGACATCGAGATGCCCGAGATGATCCGCTTCGCGCATGGCCGCGGCATGGATCTGACCGTCATCGAAACAATGCCAATGGGCGAAATCGAGGAAGACCGGACCGACCGCTACTTGCCGCTTTCAAAGCTCAAGGCGGATCTGGAGCAGCAGTTTACCCTCTCCGACATCGGCTATCGTACCGGCGGCCCAGCCCGCTATGTCGAGGTCAAGGAAACCGGTGGCAGGCTCGGCTTCATCACCCCAATGACGCATAATTTCTGCGAGAGCTGCAACCGCGTGCGGCTGACCTGCACCGGCACGCTCTACATGTGCCTCGGCCAGAACGATGCCGCCGACCTGCGCTCTGCCGTCCGCGCCACCGCCGACGACGGACTGCTCTATGCAGCGATCGACGAGGCAATCTCGCGCAAGCCGAAGGGCCACGACTTCATCATCGACCGCACCCACAATCGGCCTGCCGTCGCCCGCCACATGAGCGTCACCGGCGGGTGACGCCCACTGGTTTCGGGCAGCTTACGTCCGGTTGATCGACACCCCGCCATCCGCGAGCATCGACGTCCCAGTCACGAAGCTTGCCATATCGGATCCGAGGAAGAGTGCCGCTCTCGCGATTTCTTCCGGCTGCGCCAGTCGCTTCAACGCATGCAGACCGTGAATGAAGGCGACGAGGTCCTTGTCCGGATTCTCGAAATTTGCCGGGTTCATGGCGGTGTCGGTGCCACCGGGCAACAGCGCATTGACGCGGATGTTCTTCGAACCGAGTTCCGCTGCAAGTACCTGCACCAGGCCGGTCAGTCCTGCCTTGCTTGCCGCGTAGGCTCCCATGCCAGGCATTCCGGCGGTATGCCCGACGAAGGTGGAGGTGAAGACGATCGATCCGCCACCGCGCGCAATCATCGCCGGCACCTGATACTTCGCCGCCAGAAATGCACTGGTCAGGTTGACGGCTAGCATCTCGTTCCAGCCATCCAGTGAGAGTTCGCTTACCGGAGCGGATTCGCCGGTGCTGCCGGCATTGTTGAAGGCGACATCGAGTCCGCCGAAGCGCTCCACCGCCACGTCGACCAACCGCCTGTTGAGCGCCTCCTCGCGCACGTCCCCGGCGACCGCAACCGCCTCACCGCCCGCCTCGCCGATTTCCTCCACCAGCATGCCGAGTTCTGCCGCGCGCCGCGCTGCGACAACCAACCGGGCTCCCTCCGCTGCGAATAGTCTGGCTGCCGCCCGGCCGATGCCGGAACTCGCGCCCGTGATGATCGCAACCTTGCCATCCAGATGTCTCATGTCGGAACCTCCGTTTGTTGAACACGGCCTTCCAAATCTCAGACATCCAGGCTGGCAACCACCCGTTTCCTGCCGAGCCACCAGATACGTTTTTGTGCACTGCGCAATCGAATTATCTCGACTGTGTCTTTGGATTGATTCCCATAGCGCCGGTCTGCTTCTAAAAGGGGCTGTACGAGAATCGGAATATCGACATGCCGCGGTCCCGCAATACCCAGGGCGCCATCTACATGAGTTCGGCCATGGCCGGATTTTCCTGCAGCGACGCACTCTCCAAATCAGTCATCGCCTATATGAATGCCGGCCAGATCATGTGCCTGCGTGGCTTCTTTACCAGCATTTTGGTCTACTTTATTGCACGCCACATGGGCGCACTGCGCTCATGGCGAATCGTCCTCAAGCCGATGGTGATGATCCGCGTCGTTTGCGAGATATTGGCAGCGGTCACTTACATTACCGCACTCGGCATGATGCCGATCGCCAACGCTTCGGCCATCCTGCAATCGCTGCCGCTCGTCGTCACGTTCGGCGCGGCGCTGTTTTTCTCCGAACCGGTCGGCTGGCGTCGATGGTCGGCCATCCTCGTCGGCTTGATCGGTGTGCTGATCATCATTCGGCCGGGACCGGACGGCTTTACGGCGGCTGCGCTTCTTTGCGTTGGCAGCGTCCTCACGACAGCCGGGCGCGACCTTGCCACGCGCGGCATCGGCCCAGAGATCCCTTCACTGATGATCACCGTCGTCACCGCCGTCTCAGTGACGATCGTCGGCGCTCTGTTGACACCGCTGTTGGGTGGATGGGAGCCGGTGAGCCTTACGTCGCTCTCGCATCTGCTGCTCGCGGCCATTCTCGTCCTGATCGGCTATCAGTCGGTCATCATGGCCATGCGAACCGGCGAAATCTCCTTCGTGGCCCCCTTCCGCTACACGAGCCTGATCTTTTCGACCCTGCTCGGCTTCGTCTTCTTCGCGGAATTTCCGGATCTCTGGACACTTGCCGGCGCCGCCATCGTCATAGCGTCTGGTCTCTACACGTTCTATCGTGAGGCCAAGCGCCATGTACCGGCGGTCGCGCAGGAATCCGAGCCGAGAACACCCGTCTGAGGCAGATATGACTGATTTTGCGCTCGATAGATCCAATATCCCCGGCGTGGTGCTGGCTGGCGGTCGCTCCTCGCGGATGGGGCGCGACAAGGCCTCGGTCCAGCTTGGCGGTCGAACGCTGCTGGAGCGAGTCATCGAGCAGTTGGAGCCACAGGTGAGCATCATCGCCGTCAACGCTGATACGACGCCGGAAAATTGCCGCCATACGTTCATTCCTGATATAGTTCCCGGTAAAGCGGGACCGATGGCCGGCATCCATGCCGCGATGGCCTATGGCGCGACGCTCGGAGGAGTTACGCACGTGGTCACTGTATCTGTCGACAGCCCATTCTTTCCCCACGACCTCGTGGACTGGCTTGCCGCTGCCGTCGATGGACCAGACAAGATCGCCATCGCTACGTCCGAAGGCCGCAGCCACCCCGTCTTCGGCCTTTGGCCCGTCAACCTTGCCGGCGACCTCGAAACGTGGATCACTACGGACGAAAAGCGGCGCGTTCGGGACTTCCTGTTACGGCATGACGTTACGGAAGTTGCCTTCCCGCTTAGACCCACACGGGCGAGCCTGCTCGATCCGTTTTTCAACGTCAACACGCCAGACGATCTCGTTGAGGCGGAACGCTGGCTGAAGGTTCTTGCATAATGAATAAACCGAAGGTCTTTGGCATCGCGGGCTGGAAGAACTCAGGCAAGACGGGCCTGGCTGTCCGGCTTGTCGAGGAATTTACCCGTCGCGGCTATACAATCTCGACCATCAAGCATGCCCATCACGACTTCGACATCGACAAGGTCGGTGCCGATAGCTACCGGCATCGACAGGCCGGCGCACACGAAGTCACCATCGTATCGGGCACGCGTTACGCCATCATGCACGAATTGCGCGGCGCCCCCGAACCGACTTTCGAAGAGATTCTTTCCCGTATTGCGCCCTGCGACCTGGTGTTGATCGAAGGCTACAAGCGCGAGCCGATCCCGAAGATTGAAGCCCGCCGACTGGAAGCAGCCAACCGGGAGCCGCTTGCGCCAACGGATCCCTTTATCGCGGCCATCGCTGCCGATCACCCGATTGCCGAAGGCTTTCTGCCGGTATTCAACCTCGATGATACCCAGGCGATCGCAGATTTCATTTCTGGAATCGTGGAACTGCCTGCAAAGTAGGAAAACTTGTTGCGGGGGCGCAATGAACTACTACGGCACCGAAAGACAGCAGCGCTTGCAGCGCCTGGCCGACGAGGCACAGGCCAGAATTGCTGCGACACCAGGACTCGTGCAGGCCGGACGGCGCTGATGACCATTCGCGCAACGCACAGCAAAAAGCCGCCGGTCTCCCGGCGGCTTCCGATCAGTTCTGGCTATCAGCTCAGTTGCGCGAGGCAACCGGGCGCACCAGTGCTGTCACGCGACGAACGGTGACGCGGCGGTTCTCCTGGTTCGGTCCCTGGGTGTTGACCTTGAGGTAACGCTCGCCGTAGCCCTGTGTCGCAAGGTTCTCGGGCGGGATGCCGTAAACGTCGGTCATGACGTTCGCCACCGATTCCGCCCGCTGGTCCGACAGGACGAGATTGCTCTGGTCGGAACCGACAGCATCCGTGTGACCTTCGATCAGGAAGGTTTCCGACGGATCCTTGCGTAGTACCTCGTTGATCGCATCAGCAACCTTGCGCAGGCTGCGCGCCTGGCTCATCGGGATCTCCGCGCTACCCGTTGCAAAGGTGATCGTATCGAGGTCGATACGACGAACCTTGTCGCGGATACGCGCAGAGTACTTCACCTCGTTCAGCGAGTAGACACGCTCGACCGGCTCCACCGGTGGCTCGCGCAGGAAGTCGTAGTAGTCGCGGTCATCGTCGCTGCTCGTATCCATGATGTAGTCGTTGAGCGGAATGCGCAGACGCATCGGCGGCAGGTCGCGGCCCGGATCCTCGAAGTAGCCGCGATCCGGATCCTCATAGAGGTCGGGCGAATAGTAGAGAACGGACTCTCGCCCGCGATTGTCGATGCGCGACCGCTGGATGATATCACCATAGCGATTTCGGATCGTCACGATCTGATAGCCGTCACGGTCGATCGTCTCGCGGTAGCGATCCCGGGGGAGCTGCTCATAGAGCGGACGTTCGCCGTCGCGAAGGAAGCGTCGGTCGTCGTCACCACGAATGATCGTCTGATTATTGATCTGGATGATCACGCGATTGTCGTCGCCACGCTCACCGAAGCGCGCGCCTTCCGGCCTGTCGAACTGCGGCCGCCTGTCGAGACGCCGCCCCTCTTCGCTGGTCACAGCTTCGATCTTGATCGGAGCAGCCTTGGCGCCTTCCGTTACGATCTGGGCGTCGGCATCCGACTTCGGCACACGGAAATTCTGCTCCTGCCCGCGCTGCCTGTCGCGGTCGCGGCGCGACTGGATGCCGCCGGAACGATCGGCGTCCTTGTCACTGTCGAGGACGGCAGCGCCGTTTTCAACCGGAAGAACCACGGTTTCCGTGCTCTTGCTCGGATCGGCGGCAATCTCCTTGCGGCGCTCGAGCTCCTTGGGCGTGATCTTCTCCGGAGCAGGGATTGGCTGTTCGGCCTGGCCCGTTACAGGCTGATCGCTCGGCTGCGCCGGAACCTGTTCGCCTTGCTGGACGGGCGCTTGGTCGCCAGGCTGAGGTGCGGGCACCTGCTCGCCCTGCTGCTGGATCGGCTGCGTGCCGGGTTGGGCCTCGGTCGCCGGTTCCTGTGCGGGAACCGGTGGCTTTTCAGCCGTCGGCGCCTCCTGCGGCTTCGGAGCCTGCTCAGGCGCTGGCGACTCCAGCGGGACAGGCGTCTTTTCAGCCGTGGGGGCCTGAGGCTCTTCCTGCTGCTGAGCGGCTTTCTTCCGTGGCTTCACGAGCTTGGGCTGCGGCTCTTCACCTTGCGGCTGAGCCTGCTCCTGCTGCGGGGCAACCTGTTCGGTCTGAGGCTGCGGCTGAGCCTCCTCCTGCGATGGCTGCTTGTCGCGCTTGCGGCGCGGTTTTTCCTGGTTCTCCGCCGGCTGCTGTTCCTGTGCCGGAGCTACCTGCTCCTGCGGCGCGGCAGGCTCCGCCTGTTCGGCGGCGGGTTGGCGC
Organism: Rhizobium cauense; assembly: GCF_019511525.1. GTDB lineage: Bacteria > Pseudomonadota > Alphaproteobacteria > Rhizobiales > Rhizobiaceae > Rhizobium > Rhizobium cauense. The sequence continues at coordinate 264,582 of NZ_JAEUAT010000007.1, forward strand.
TTCTTGCGAGGCTTTTCGGCAGGAGCTTCCTCCTGCAGCTGCTGAGACTGCTGTTCGGCGGCAGGCTCCTGTTGGCGCTGCGGCTGTTCAGCAGGAGCTTCCTGTTGCTGCACCTCGGCCGCCGGCTCACGCTGCTGGCGGGGCTTTTCGGCTGGTGCTTCCTGCTGTTGCTGCGGCTGCTCGGCAGCCGGCGCCGCCTCCTGTTGTGGTGGCGGCTCCTGGGGAGCCGGCGGCTGTTGCTCGCCGCCACCCTCCTGCTGCGCACGCTTCTTCAGGAGTTCTTCGTCGGAGGGTGCATCCTGCGCAACCTCAAAGCTGCCCGCGACCGCTTGCGGTGCTGTGCGAACCTGATCAACGCTGGCAACTGCCGCAAACGAATGCACCGGAGGCATTACGAGCGACAGCGACAACAGCGGAAAGGCGGCACTTGCAAACAATCTGGATTTCATTCCCATAGGGGCTCCTCATTGTACTTTATGTTCTTGAGACGCGGTCGTGGCCGCGTCCGATTTTGGGGCACTCACCCACAGCGACAATCGCGCGGGGACTGCATTTGTTCCACGAGTCTTAGGAACTGGACTATTAACCCGGTATGAATGTGGCAGTGCGTCATTGTTCATCTTCGCCACAGTTGACCGTTCGCCGCGCCACAGCGATTCCTGTTGCAATTCTTCTAAAAAAGGTTTGAGTATCGCCCCAAGGCAGCGCCCAGCGCCGCCCTGCTCAGCCGCCGTCCAAAAGAAGAACACGCGCGGCAGCACCAACAGAGAGGACTAACATGCGTATCTCCACCCGTATTCTTGCCGCCGCTTCTGTCGCCGCGATGTCGCTTTTCGCAGGCGCCGCAATGGCTGATGGCGAGAAGTATGTCATCGGAACGGACTCGACCTACCCGCCCTTCGAATATGTTGACGCCAGCGGCCAGTTCCTGGGCTTCGACATGGACATTGCCCGCGCACTCTGCGCTGAGATGAAGGCCGAGTGCACCATCGTCAGCAGCGATTGGGACGGCATCATTCCCGCGCTGCAGGCGAAGAAGTTCGACATGATCATCTCTTCCATGTCGATCACGCCGGAGCGCTCGAAGCTCGTCGACTTCACCAACAAGTACTACAACACCCCGCCGGCAATCGCCGTGCCGAAGGACTCGACCATCACCGACGTCGAGGGCCTGAAAGGCAAGACGATTGGCGCGCAGACCTCCACCACTCACTCGAACTACGCTGAAAAGCACCTGCCCGATACCGAGCTGAAGCTCTATCCGACGGCAGACGAGTACAAGCTCGACATCACCAACGGCCGCGTTGACGCAGTAATCGACGACATCGTCGTGCTGTCGCAGTGGGTCAAGTCGGATGCCGGCGCGTGCTGCAAGATCCTGACGCCGCTTCCGGTCGACAAGGAAATCAACGGCGTTGGTGCAGGCATTGCCGTTCGCAAGGGCGACGACGCCCTGCGCGAAAAGCTGAACACCGCGATCGCTGCGATCCGCACCAGCGGTGAGTACAAGAAGATCCAGGACAAGTACTTCGACTTCAACGTTTACGGCGAATAAGAAAAGCTGTAGGTCGCTCATAAAGCTGATGGCGGAAGGCTTGCTCTTCCGCCATTTTTGTTTGACAAGAATGGAAAGATCAAAGCGGTACAAACCGCGAGGGGAAAACTGGCATGGGCGGATTATTTTCCGCGCTAGGCTCATTCTGGGCCTGGATTGGGCATATCTTCGATCCGCTTTGCGGACCCGCGGGACTCTTCACCTGGTTCGGCTCTTCGACGATCCTGGCCTGTGGAGACACTGGCTGGGGTGATGAAATCGCGGCCGGGCTGAAGGTTACTGTTGCGGTCGCTCTGGTTACCTTGCCGATCGGACTTATCATCGGCTTTCTCGTGGCTCTCGGCCAGCAATCGGAAGAGAAATCGGTCCGCCTTGCCGCCGGCATCTACACAACAATCTTTCGTGGCCTGCCGGAACTGCTGACGCTGTTCATCATCTATTACGGCATGCAGATACTGATCCAGTCGGTTCTGGCCTACATGGGCTACGACGGTCGCATCGAAATCAATGCCTTCCTGGCCGGCGTCATCGCCCTTTCGGTCGTATTCTCCGCCTATTGCTCGGAGGTACTGCTGTCGGCCTTCCGCGCCATCCCGAAAGGCCAGTACGAGGCCGGCGACGCGCTGGGTTTCCACCGCGGACGCACCTTGTTCCTGATCATACTGCCGCAGCTCGTGCGCATCGCCCTTCCCGGCCTGGTGAACCTCTGGATGATCCTGCTCAAGGACACATCCTACGTCTCGATCATCGGTCTTGCGGATATCCTGCGCCAGACCGGTGTTGCCGTTAAGGTGACCAAACAGGCATTCCTGTTCTATACCGTCGCCTGTGCGCTCTATCTCGGCCTTGCCATCATTTCGTCCTTCGGACTGAGCTACATCGAGCGGTGGGCGAAGCGGTCGGAGACCAGCCGATGAGCCACGTTCAGACACTCATTCCGGCGCAACCGGCTCCGAAAGAGGCACACAAGCCGATCACCGGCACGCGCATTACCGGCTACCTCGTCGTTGCGCTCTGGATCGCGCTAGCCGGCGCGCTGATCGCAATGGTCGTGAGCGGCTGGGATCCTGAGAAGTTCACCCGCTACGGTCCTCGCTATCTGCATGGCCTCTACACGACGATCATGCTCGTGGTGATCTCGGTATTCTTCGGCGCGATCCTGTCGCTGCCGCTGGCTTTTGCCCGCATGTCGAAGAACAGGTTCATCAACGGCCTTGCCTACGGCTACGTCTATGTGTTTCGCGGCACGCCGCTGCTGGCTCAGCTTTTCCTTATCTATTATGGCCTTGGCGGCTTCCGGCCGCAGTTGGAAGCCGTCGGATTGTGGTGGTTCTTCCGCGATGCCTGGTATTGCGGCCTGTTCGCGATGACCATCAATACGGCCGCCTATCAGGCGGAGATCCTGCGTGGCGCCATCCAGAGCGTACCGCGTGGCCAGCACGAGGCCGCAGCCTCGCTTGGCATCCACAAGGTCAACGCCTTCCGGAAGATCATCTTGCCGCAAGCGCTGATCGTCGCCCTGAGGCCCTATGGCAACGAGATCATTCTGTTGATCAAGGGTTCGGCCGTGGTCGCCATCATCACCGTTCTCGACCTGATGGGTGAAACGCGTTACGCCTTCTCGCGCACGTTCGACTACCAGACATATCTTTGGGCAGCGATCTTCTACCTCACGATGGTCGAAGCCCTGCGTCATCTCTGGGCCTGGATCGAACGCCGCCTCACCCGCCATCTGAAGCGATAACAATCTGGCAGCACTCACCAATGAGAGCTGCTAACAGATTGAAAATAAAAAACAAATTCATGATCCACTAGCATTTCGTCAAGCTTCGGTTAAGCATGTAATGGTTCCATTTCCTGGATCGCTAATAAGCGATCGTTTGGAACCAGAGGCGAGACGACGATGCACAAGGACATGGAAAGGCAGCTTCAGGGCTACGGCCTGACGACGGCCCAGATCATCTACCGCATGCCGGATCATCAAACGATCCTCCAGACCTATATCTGGCAGGACTATGACCTTGCTCCGGATTTTCCCGAAATGCGCAGCTTCCTGAAATTCTGGCAGGAAAAGCTCGACGGACCGCTGCATTCGGTGCGTTACATACACCGCAAGCTCATCTCGGCCACGGAATGGCGCGCTCTCAGAGGCGAGTTCATCCTCAACTGATGAAGCCACAGACGGCTGTCAGACGTGAGCCTCACCCTTGACGAATTCGTCTTCGTCCATTTCGCGATGTAATGTGCCGTACAGAATGGCGACATAGGCCAGCGTCACGATCAAAAGCACGGCCAAACCGTGGACCGGGCCAAGTGCCGCGTTGTCGATGACGTAGGTCCACGAATGTGCCTGTGTCAACGAGCTGCCTTCCGTTTGCAGTTTGGGTGTGGTGATCTTCAGACACCATGCAAGCAAAAGGATCAGGTACATCCAGCAATAATTCCGGCGCAGTCGGCGCTGCACCGCGCCGCCGTAGCTGAGCAAAAATTGCGGCTTGCGCAAACTCTTGGCGATGGCGCCAGCCCAATCTCCCTTGAGGTCGCCGTTCGGCGCAAGAATCTGCGCAAAGTATCCCCGCTCGAGCTTTCGCACGCGAGCGCGGTAGATATCGAAGAAGCGGTAGCGGCGCGCCTCGATGAGCAGCAGCAAGGTAATAAGCATCATGCCGAAGAGCAGTACGCCATGGTGCGAACTCGGCGTTGAGAGAGAGACCGAAAGGAGCGCCGCGGCAACCGTGATGGCCCAGTTGGACGTTCGGTCGATGCGATCGCGCCAGCTTATCATCCGACCGAGCTCGCCACGATAATAGTGGCTGAGCGTATTCGTGATCTCACCGGGGGTCGCCGGCAGCGCTGGTCGCGGACTATCCAGCTCCTTCTCGAAACTTCGTTTGCTGATTTCGGCGACCATGGCATTTCCTCCATTTTGTTCTTGTCCATTAGAGGTTCCCTATTTTGCTCCCCGAACGTCGCCATTGCAAAAGACATTCAGTCGCCGTAGACGCAACCTTGGAATAAAAACGATGGTGAAATGCTATGGCCAAGAAGATCGACGAAGACGCACTCGCGGAAGCCTACAACCGGGCGCTCGCCTTTGAGAAGGCAGGTGATGTCGACGCGGCCGTGAAAGCCTACGAAGAGGTGCTTGCCATCGATCCGGAGGACCATGGCGGCGCCGCCGTAAGGATTGCCTCGATGGGACGCGGCGAGACGCCGCCCAAGGCGCCGGATGCCTATGTCGAGACCTTGTTCGACCAGCATGCTGAAGTCTTCGAGGATGTTCTGGTTGAACAGCTCGGCTACCACGTGCCGATGATGGTCCGCCAACGGCTGCAGGAGCTGAAGCTTGGCTCCTTCAAGCGCATGCTCGACCTCGGCTGCGGCACCGGCTTGACGGCAGAAGCAATCGGCGACATGTGCGAAGACATGACCGGCATCGATCTGTCCGAGAAAATGGTCGAGATCGCTCATGAGAAAGAACTCTACGAGACCCTGTTCGTCGCGGAAGTCGAGGACTTTCTCGACGACAATGATGAGGATCCGTTTGACCTCATCACTGCAACCGATGTCCTTCCCTACCTTGGCGCGCTGGAACCACTGTTCTTCGGTGCAGCGGAAAATCTCAACCCCGGCGGCCTCTTCATCTTCTCATCGGAGGAACTGCCAGAGCCCTTGGCAAATGGCCAAAGCTACATGGTGGGACCACATCAGCGTTTCCTCCATTCCGCCGCGTATATCAGGGAGAGGCTCTCTGCGACCGGCTTCAAGCTTGTCGAGATGACCGAGATCAACGTCCGTATGCAGGAAGGGCATCCGAGCCCGGGCCACCTGGTCATCGCGCGGCTCGGCTAGTCTCGCTTGCCGCAACAAATACAATCTTTGATTGCGATGCGTTGGTAGACGAATGACTATTTCCGGCTGAATCTCTCCTCAGCACCTTGGGGGGAGGTCGCATGGGATCGTCGCAACACAGCATCGCCAGCCTGCTACGATGGCTCTATTCATCATTGCAGGCCTTGCCAATCCAATGGGGTGTTTTGCTTCTGGCGGTATTCATACCGCTCCTCCTCATCTATGCACGCAACGACATACGCGTGCGACGCCTCCGTATCATCTCGGACTTCATTGCATCTTATCCCACGACAAGAGACCAGGAGCCGGCCAGGGCCGGCGTTCCATCAGGTAGACCGGGAAACAATCCCGCCCTCGAGTTCGTAACGTCGAAATATCTCTCCGATCTGCGCGAGCCGGATGACCAACCGATCCGGCTTGATTCCGAAGGTCTGATCAAAGAGATCGAGAGACGAATGCGGGCTTCACGCATCGTTGGCAATGTGGGCGATCTCAGGCTGTTTCTCTCCGCACTTGGCTTCGTCGTCATCTGCTACTTCGGGTTTTCAAACCTGCTTTTGGCCCTTGGCAACGGGCTGCAGGTCGCCGGCGCAGATGGCGCTCCAATATGCGGTGTCGCAAACAATTGCTGTCCGGAGGGCGCATTCTCTGGTCAAATTCATATCATAGGCACTCTGGCATTCATTGGCGCCTTTATAGGAGCCATCAGGCAGTTCATACGCAGCCTCGCGGTCTTTGACCTCTCCGCCTACACAATCATCTGGCAGACGGCAGAGATCTTTGCTTCCGTTGCGATCGTAATCGTCCTCTATGTCGCCCTGGCTGATCCGACACGCGTGCTGGGTGCGCTCGGCGCGGGAGATAGCGGTCCACGTGACTGTGGTCATATCTCGTGGGTGTGGCTGGCGCTTGCACCATTGCTAGGTCTTGCACCGCAAAGCGCTACGAAGTTTTTGCTTATCAAAATGCAATCGTTGGTGTCTTGGATCAAAATGGACGACGATCGCTTTTACCCGGTGACGCGCGTCACCCCTCTCGACGTACTTGACGGGATTGACTACGCAACCCGCTTCAGGCTTGAGGAGTGCGGCATCTACGATGTGCAAAACCTTGCCACCTACAATCCAATCCAGCTCCATATCGAGTCGCCCTATGGGATCTACCAGACCATTGATTGGGTCGGACAGGCGCAACTCTGCAGCATGCTTGGCCTCCCCAAGTTTCTGATGCTCAAGCAAATGAACGTTCGAACCGTCCTGGATCTGGAACGTGCCCTTGACTACGGAGAACGGGATGGCAGCCGTGGTGAGAAAGAAGGGCCTGATGAATTCGATAGGATCTATGCGGGCATTCTGTTTGCCATCACCGCTGATGCGCGCAAGATTGGTGAACTGGGCGGCCTGAACGCCTTCATCATCCGCAACGAAGGCGAACGATCCTCAGCAGGCGGCGGCAGCACCCCGCCTACTGTTCTTCCGCCAATCGAGGCCGCGACTGTCGAAGCATACTTCGCGTGGGCCTGCCAAACCGTCACAGCAGACCCGACGACCACGAAAGCGTGCGTGGAACATCTGATGGGATGGATCGCCGATGATCTACACGTACGCCGCCTCCGCCGCATTTGGCAGGAAATGTCGGATGATCTTGGCCATCGTTCAAAGCGGCTGGACAACGGGCCGACGACCTCCTCCTCCACCAATAGTTAGCCAGTCACGCAACTTTTTAGTTGAGTGCAGATTGCCGACCTGATACTTAGCCAATCACGCAAGTTTTGAAACCCGTGAAAGGCCGGCCTATGTCGCTTACCCTCCACAGTCACCCTCTTGCATCTTTCTGCCACAAGGTCCTGATCGCGCTTTACGAGAACGCTACCCCGTTCGAAGTCGTGCATGTGGACCTCGGAAACGAGGCCTCGAGATCCGCGTTTCTCAGCGTCTGGCCGCTCGGGAAGATGCCCGTTCTGCACGACGACGCGCGGGACCGCACGGTGCCGGAAACGACCATCATCATCGAGTATCTCGATCAATACTATCCGGGCGCGACGACCCTTATCCCGGATGACTTCGACACGGCGCTGGAGGTCAGACTGTGGGACCGCTTCTTCGACCTGCATGTCCAGGAACCGATGCAGCAGATCGTCGGTGAGCGTCTTCGCGGTGGCGGAGATCCAACCCGCGTGAGCCAGGCCGAGGCGGCCCTGATCAAAGCCTACTCAATGATCGAGCGGCAGCTCGGCGATCACCCGTGGATCACAGGAGATAGCTTCACGATGGCCGATTGCGCGGCCGCTCCCGCCCTTTTTTACGCCGAGACTCTGGTTCCCTTCGCAGACCAGCCGAAGCTGCAGCGCTACCATGAGCGGCTTCTGACGCGCCCGGCCTTTGCCCGGGTCCTTGAGGAGGCGCGCCCCTACTTCAAGTTTTATCCCTACCGAGAGCGCCTGCCTGCCCGCTTCCGGCCGGAAGAAGCTGCTGAATGATGCACGAACCTGCCGTTCTCGACCAGATGTTCCACGCGCTTTCGGACCGCAGCCGGCGCGGCATGGTCGATCGCCTCGGCCATGGTCCTGCCTCGGTATCGGAACTTGCTGAGCCCCTGTCGATGGCGCTTCCCACCGTGATGAAGCACCTCGCGGTCCTTGAAAAGAGCGGCCTCGTCCGCTCGGAAAAGAGTGGCCGCGTGCGTACATACCGGCTGCAAAAGGATGCGCTTGCCGAGATGGAGCGCTGGCTTGTGGCACACAAGGCAAGTTGGAACAGAGCCTTCGACCGACTGGAACAGTTCCTTGCAGACGAACAACAACCGGAGTGACGAACGACATGACGAGGCATTCCGCCCTACACGAGACATTCACAATCGAACGAAAGATCCGGGCACCGGTTTCACGCGTCTTTGGTGCCTGGGCCGATCCAGCGGCCAAGCGCCAATGGTTTGCCTGCCATGACGAGTGGGTTCCCCTCGACTACGGCCTCGACTTCCGCGTCGGCGGTCAGGAGCACAACCGTGTCGCCGATAGCGACGGCGTTCCGCACGTCTACGAGGCACGCTATTTCGATATCGTACCGCAGGCCCGCATCATCTACGCCTACGACATGAAGCTCGGAGAAACACGTATTTCCGCGTCGCTTGCGACAGTCACCTTCGAGGCAACGTCTTCGGGAACAACCATGCTCTTCACGGAACAGGTCGCCTTCCTCGACGGCTACGCCGACGGCGGCTCTCGCCGGCAGGGTACCGAAATCCTGGTCGATCGCATCCAGGCCTATGTCGAGCGCCCCGGCAGCACCGCGCACTAAATATTGGGCCGCTTTCATGCTAGGTTGCACCACGACATTCATTCGGCTGCAAGCGAGGTGGCATGACAGCAGAGAAGCAACATTCACAAACGGGATCCGCCTTGAAACGGCGTCACAAATTCAATCCGAAGCGCGGCCCGAGACCGCAAGTCCTCGCGAATGCCAACCGCACGGTTGTCTGGGCCGCTTCCTTGGTCATCGTTGCTTTTGTCGTGATCGTGACGCTCAACGCATTGCTATTCTAACAGCGCGTCTCCGAGGTCAGTTCCCTATGATTGCCTTCAGCCTTCGGGCTTGCGCGCGCTGATGGCAAAGCGATGCTGGATGCCCCGCGACAGCGCCTTCAGATAATTCCAGTGCTTGGCTTGGCTCTTGTGGATGTCGCGCAGGTTCGTGTCGATCGTCATGCCTTCGAACCCGGCATCCCCGAGCATCGATGCGACCAGATCTGCGCGCGCGCCGTTGGAGAAATGAACACGCGAAACGATGTCGTTATGGCTTTGCATCAGCTCCGCGGGCGCGTGCAGCGGATCGGCCTTCAGGAGCCCGGCTTTCTCCATGGCCTTCGCAAGCGCCTTCAATATCCGCTCCGCACGGCTGACATTGACGAAGTCGCCATCGACAATCAGGATCGTCCCGCCGGGTTTCAGCACGCGCATCCATTCGGCAAACGCCGCCTTCGGATCCACCAGCGTCCAGACCAGGTGGCGGGTTATGATGACGTCGTAGGTGGCGTCCGGCTCCATGGTGTTTTCGACGTCCGCCATCTTGAACGAAATCGAGCGTCCCCTCGCCTTTGCTTTTGCGCGTGCGCGGTCCAGCATCGGCTCTGCCCAATCCAACCCGGTGACCTTGAAGCCCAAATCGTCCATCAGATGAGAAATCACGCCGGTACCGCTTGCAAGGTCGAGTGCCAGCCTGCCGTCACCCGGCCCCAGATGTTTCACAATCAGGCGGTGCCAAGCGAGACGCTCAGGTTCGGAAAAAATCTCGTGTCCAGGTGACAGATCGAACGTCGCCGCGCGCACCGACCAATAAGCCTTGATCTCCTCTCGAAGACCGTAATTGTGTCCGCTCGCGATACCCGTTTCAGTCATGCTCATGCGATTCCAGTTTGAAATTGTTCTAATAGATATAACTTGACTACCTAAGTCATAAAATCCTAGACGACGAAAAGTTTTCCACGGGGGTATACTTTTCGATGCGACTTACAGGCAAAACTGCAGCGCTTGCAATGGGGTTTCTCGTCTCCGCGGTCTGGCCCGCTCTGGCCGACAAGATCACGATCAAGGACGTCACAGGCCGCAGCGTGGAAGTGAACGCGCCCGTCAATCACATGATTCTCGGTGAAGGACGGCAGATCTACTTCCTGGCCGCCCTCGACAAGGAAGCGCCGTTTGAACACGTCGTCGGCTGGCGCGACGACCTGCCCAAGGCGGATCCCGAATCCTACGCAGCCTACCTCGCGAAGTATCCTGACATCGCCAAGCTTCCGACCTTCGGCGGCATGAAGGACGGCACCTTCGATATCGAGCAGGCCGTGGCGCTCAAGCCGGACGTCATTCTGATGAACGTCGATGCCAAGACCGCCACCGAAGAAGCCGGCTACATCGAAAAGCTCGGCAAGGTCGGTATTCCGCTGGTTTACGTGGATTTCCGTGAAAAGCCGATGGAAAACACCGAGCCCAGCATGCGCATCATGGGCCAGTTGATGGGCAAGGAGTCTGTAGCCGAGGACTTCATCAAGTTCCGGGCGGACAGCATCAAGCGTGTGACCGACGTTCTCGATAAGAACAACCCGGCCAAGCCCGTCGTCTTTGTCGAGCGTGCCGGTGGCTACTCCGACGATTGCTGCATGTCCTTCGGCGACGAGAACTTCGGCAAGATGGTCGAAATCGCGGGCGGCAAGAACATGGCCAAGGACATCATTCCGGGCACCTTCGGCACCGTCAATCCCGAGCAGATCATCGCCTCCAATCCGGAGCAGATCATCATCACCGGCGGCAACTGGGACAAGTATGTGCCCGGCGGCGCGTGGGTCGGCGTTGGTTATGGCTCGGACCTCAAGGAAGCGCACCGCAAGCTCGAGGCGCTGACCAAGCGCCCTGCCTTCACCGGCGTCAAGGCCGTCGAAGACAAGAACGTCCACGCCATCTGGCACCAGTTCTACAACAACCCCTACCAGTTCGTGGCCATCCAGGAGATCGCCAAGTGGCTGCATCCTGATCTCTTCGCCGATCTTGATCCCGAAGCGACCTTCAAGGAACTGCACGCACGCTTCCTGCCTCTGGAATACAAGCCCGGCTACTTCGTCTCTCTGAAGGACGGCCAGTAAGAGACCCTGGCGGGACGACTGAGGGTCCCCGCCGGCATAGCAAGACGGGGCCGCGAAGTAGCGGCTCCGTTGTTTCTTTTTCAGATCTAGAGGTGTCCATGCGGCTCACGACACTCCGGCACATTGCCGTTCTTGCCTTTGCGCTCCTGAACACGCCCGCCTTGTCGGCGGAAATCACGGATGTCACCGGTCGCACCGTCGAGGTCGACCTGCCGGCCAAGCGGATGATCGTTGGCGAGGCGCGTCAGATCCATGTGATTGCAGCACTCAAGGGCGAGCAGACATTCGACACCATCGTCGGCTGGCGCGACGACCTCATCAAGAAAGATCCCGACAGCTACAAGGCCTACGCAGAGCGTTTCCCGCAAATCGAGAAGCTACCGCGTTTCGGCTATGTGCCGCAGGGGGATTTCAGCCTCGAAACAGCGATCTCGCTCTCACCTGATGTCATCACGCTCAATCTCGAAGCGGAAAAATCCGCCAAGGAGAGCGGTTTCGAGGAGAAGGCGGCAGCCGCCGGCATCAAGGTGATCTACCTCGATTTTCGCATCGATCCCGACAGGAACAGCGAGGCTTCGATCGAGATCCTAGGCCGGCTCTTCGGAGCCGAGGAGCGCGCGAAGGAGTTTACCGCCTACCGCCGCGCCGAGATTGCGCGCGTGACCGACAGGCTCGCGACCGTAAAGGATCTCAAGCGGCCGAACGTCTTCATCGAACGTTCGCCCGGCATATCAGGCGAGAATACCTGCTGCCGCACCTTCGGACCGATCAATTTCGGTGCCATGGTCGAACAGGCCGGCGGACACAACATCGGCGCCGACGTCATCAAGACCACCTTCGGCGATCTCAATCCCGAACAGCTCGTGCTTGCCAATCCGGAGCACATCATCGCCACCGGATCCAACTGGGCGGCAGAGTCTGATGTCAACCAGTTCGTGCCCGTTGGCCGCGGCGCCGATATGACATTGGCGCGCGAGCGGCTGGCAAATCTTATGAAGCGCACGCCCTTCCCGGAACTGAAAGCTGTCAAGGACGGCAACGTGCACGCCGTCTGGCATCAGTTCTACGGCGCGCCTTACGAGTTCTTCCCAATCCAGCAATTCGCCAAGTGGTTCCACCCGGATCTGTTCGCCGATCTCGATCCCGAAGCGAATTTCAGGGAATTCCACAAGCGGTTCCTGCCGGTAACCTACCAGCCGGGATATTTCGTTTCTCTCGAAAAGGGTTCCAACTGATGGCCTCGTTCAGCCAGGTCCAGGCCGAATCGACAGGGCGCGAGCAATATCGCGCCCTTGCGTTTCGCCGTATCCTCATCCTCGTCGGGCTAACCGTGGCGCTCTGTTTCAGCATCTCGGCCGACATGGCGCTTGGGCCTGCAAACTATGCCCTGTCCGACGTCCTCTCTGCGCTCTTTAATCCCGCGGAGGTTGCCAACCAGCTCCGCGTCATCATCTGGGACATTCGCATGCCGATTGCCTTGATGGCCGTGACGGTCGGCGCCTCGCTGTCCGTCGCCGGCGCGCAGATGCAGACGATCCTTTCCAACCCGCTGGCGAGCCCCTTCACACTCGGCATATCAGCCGCGGCGAGCTTCGGCGCCGCCCTGGCGCTGGTTGCCGGCGTTGCGATCTTCCCGGGCGCGATCCAATACATGGTGCCGCTCAACGCCTTCCTGATGGCGATGGCGGCAGCCCTCTTCATTCACTTCGCCTCGACGATGCGCGGGGTGAGCGTCGAAACCATCGTGCTGCTCGGCATTGCCCTCGTCTTCACCTTCAACGCCGCGCTCTCCTTGCTGGAGTACCTGGCCTCGGAACAGGCACTCGCGGCCGTCGTCTTCTGGACCATGGGCAGCCTGACCAAGGCGACCTGGCCCAAGGTCTACTTCACCGCTGCGGTTCTCGTCGTCACAGTACCGCTCTTCATGCGGCAGGCCTGGGCGCTAACGGCTCTCCGCCTCGGTGACGACAAGGCAGCCAGCCTCGGTGTGAACGTCCGCCGCCTGCGTCTCCAAACCATGATGATCGTCAGTCTTCTGGCTGCTATCCCGGTGTCGTTCGTCGGCACAATCGGCTTCGTCGGACTTGTCGGCCCGCATATCGCCCGCATGGTCGTCGGCGAGGATCAGCGCTTCTTCCTGCCGGGTTCGGTCATCTGCGGCGCACTTCTCCTGTCGGTGACATCGGTCGTCAGCAAGATGCTCATCCCGGGTGCGATCCTGCCCATCGGCGTCATTACGGCGCTCGTCGGTGTTCCGTTCTTCTTCGTCCTCATCTTCAGCAACAGGAAACGGGCATGGTAGCGCTGGCTCTCACTGATGTCGGTGCCTCGTACGCACGGACGAAAGTTCTGTCGAACGTGAGCATCGACGACCTCAAGGGCGGGAGCGTCACCGCCATCATCGGCCCCAACGCCGCCGGCAAGTCGACCCTGTTCAAGCGGATTGCTTCCCTGGTGAAAGGTCCGGGCCTGGTCGAGCTTTCCGATACCGACCGCGGATCGCGAACAATCTGCTACATGCCGCAGGATACGGGCGCCAACGCCGTATTGACCGTCTACGAGTCGATTCTGCTGTCCGCCAAACAGGGAAGCGGCTGGCGTGTCGCCGATGACGAGCTCGACGGCATCGACGAAATTCTCAAGGCCCTGCGGCTCCAGAACCTGGCCTTTCGCGGTCTTGGGGAACTGTCCGGGGGACAGCGTCAGCTCGTATCCCTCGCCCAGGCCCTCGTCCGCAAGCCGGAAGTTCTGCTGATGGACGAGCCGACATCGGCACTCGATCTCCACCGGCAGGTCGAGGTGCTGAGCTTCGTCGCGGATCTTGCCCGCCGGGAAGGCATGATCGTGCTCATTGCCCTCCACGACCTCAATCATGCCTTGCGCTATTGTGAGAACACCATCGTCATCTCCGATGGCGCGATGGCAGCAAGCGGTGCGACCGCTGATGTCATCACGAACGCGATGCTGCGAGACATCTACAAGATCAACGCCCGTATCGAGCGCTGCTCACAGGGCACGCCGATGGTCATTGTCGACGGCGCGATCTGAGGTAGCCGACTGGACGTGGCCGACCGGCGAAGCTCAATGAGCGACGTCGGTCCCCAGGATCGCTGCGAGCAGCCGACCTTCCAGCTCCGCGAGTTCAGGATTGCCGTGTCGGCGCGGATGCGGATAGGGAATAGCCAGGTCAAGCGCAACCCGCCCCTCGTCGAGCACGATGACACGATCCGCAAGATGTACGGCCTCGCTGACATCGTGCGTTACGAGCACTGCGGTAAAGCCCAGTTCTTGCCAAACGCGATTGAGCAGCTCCTGCATGCTGATCCGCGTCAAGGCATCGAGCGCCCCGAGAGGCTCATCAAGCGCCAGAACGCCGGGCCTGCTGACAAGCGCCCGCGCGAGAGCGACACGCTGCCGTTGCCCGCCGGAAAGACGGGCCGGCCAGTCGGCGGCCTTCTCCGAAAGCTGCACCTCGGCAAGCGCGGCCTCGGCCTCGGCACGAGCTGCTCGCTTGTCGATCCCTTCCCCGAGACCGACTGCCACATTCTCCGCGACATCGAGCCAGGGCAGCAGGCGCGGCTCCTGAAACACGATCCGCGCATTCGCCTCGGCATCGGCGCCGTCGGCGTTCTCGAAATGCAGACCGCCGCTTGTCGGTTCGTCGAGGCCCAGAAGGATCCGCAGAAGGGTACTCTTCCCGCAACCGCTCTTGCCGATCACCGCGACGAACTGACCGGCCGGAATGTGGAGGTTGATGCCGCGCAGAACGCGGTTGCTGCCGAAGCTCTTCTCGAGCCCGTTCACCGTAATAGCCACGGCCCCAGTGCCGGCAGGCACACTGCGATCGATCTCATATTCTGCCTCGTTTGCAGCCCCTTGAAACCGCTCATGCGCGACGATGGTCATGCGCCTCTCCTACTTCTGGTAAACCGGGTTCCACTTGAGCGCGCGGCGCTCGAGACTGCGGGCAATGACGTCTGCAAGTTTGCCGAGGACGGCGTAGATCACCAGCGCCAGCACCACGACATCCGTCATCATGAACTCGCGGGCGTTGTTCGCCATATGGCCGATGCCTGACGAAGCTGCGATCGATTCCGAGACGATCAGCGTCAGCCACATGATGCCGAGCGCATAACGCAGACCGACGAAGATCGACGGCAGCGCACCGGGGAAGATGATCTTCCGGAACAAGGTCCAGCTTCCCATCCCGTAGACCTTGCCCATTTCGATCAGATCGCGGTCGACGTTTCGAACGCCGTGATAGGTGTTGAGATAGACGGGAAACAGCACGCCGAGCGATGTCAGGAACAGCTTTGACTCTTCTCCGATGCCGAACCACAGGATCACGAGCGGGATCATTGCCAGATGCGGGATCGTCCGCAGCATCTGCAGCGTCGTATCCGTCAGTTGCTCCGAGATTTTCGAGACGCCGTTGGCGATGCCGAGAAGGAAGCCGATGGAGCCGCCGACCAGCAGACCGGCAAAGGCGCGAGCGGCGCTGACCAGAATATCATGCGGAAGCTGTCCGGTGACGGTCGTCGACCAGAAGGCTGCGGCCACGTCGACGGGCGATGGCATGATGCGGGAGGAAATCCAGCCGACCGATGATGCAAGCTGCCAGGCCGCGATGATCGCGATCGGTACGAGATACGGCAGCAGCCGTTCGCGCCCCGGGAGCGATATGCTCGGTCTCGCCCTGCCCTCCGCGCGTTCGGTCAGTGCGCGGCCGATTGGCGTATCGAATGTCGACATGAGATTTCCTCGCTAGTGCTGCTTTCGCGGGGTCAATCGAAGCCTCACGCAGATACCCTCAGCGTGATCGTGATTGCGCCGCCGGCGGCAAGCAGGCGGCGCAGAAAAGAGCAGGTCAGGAGCCGGAAACGACTTTGAGATTGCCGCCGTGGCTACCGCCGCCAAAGACCTGATGCTTGCCGAAATCGGACTGGAAGCCGTGGCGTTGCTCCTGGCGCGTGATCCCAAGCTCGGGGAACAACAGTTCCGCAACACGGTATGCCTCCTCAAGGTGCGGGTAACCCGAGCCAATGACGGTATCGATGCCGACGTCCTGATATTCGCGCAGACGGGCGGCGACCGTTTTCGGCGAGCCAACCAGCGCTGTGCCTGCGCCAGCGCGCACCAGGCCGACGCCGGCCCACAGGTTCGGCGAGACTTCCAGCTTGTCCCGCCGGCCACCATGCAATGCCGCCATGCGCTTCTGGCCAACAGAATCGGATTCGTTGACGAACCGCTCCTGCGCCTCGCGTATCGTTTCGTCGTCAAGCTTCGAAATCAGCCGGTCGGCTGCTGCCCATGCCTCTTCATCCGTCTCGCGGACGATGAAATGCAGGCGAATACCGAAGCTGACGTCGCGGCCCTTCTTCGCTGCGGCGGCACGTACCTTCTCGACCTTTTCGGCGACCTGTGCGGGTGGTTCGCCCCAGGTCAGGTACTTGTCGACGCGACCGACCGAGAAGTCGATGCCGGCATCCGAGGAACCTCCGAAATAGAGCGGCGGCCGCGGGTTCTGCACCGACGGGAAGCCCAGTCGCGCGTTCGTCGCCTTGATGTACTTGCCGTCATAGCTGGCGACACCCTTTTCGAGCAGTTCTTGGAAAACGGTAAAGAACTCATCGGCATGAGCATAGCGCTCGTCATGCGCAAGATGAATTCCGTCGCCGGCAAGCTCGGCAGGACTGCCGCCGACAACGATGTTCAGCAACAGGCGCCCGTTGGAGATCCGGTCCAGCGTCGTCGTCAGGCGCGCATAGTAGGCCGGCGACGCAGTGCCGGGTCGAATAGCCACGAGGAATTGCAGCTTTTCCGTCTTGGCAGCGAGTGCCGCCGCCGTGACGAAGGATTCTTCGCAGGCAACGCCTGTGGGCAGCAGGACGCCCGAATAGCCCAGACGATCGGCGGCCTGAGCGATCTGCGTGAGGTAGCCGATCTCGGGAGCCCGCGTCTGCTCATCCGAGCCCAGATAGGCGCCGTCACCTGACGTCGGGATGAACCAGAGGAAGTTGATGGGATCGTGTTTGCCGGTCATGGACGGTATTTCCTTATTGTCGGACTGAAATCAGCTTGCTTTCGCGCGCCAAACGATATCGCCGGTGTTCAATTGCTTCGGCACGATACCGAGCTTGTAGAACTCGTCGGCAAGTGCCTGCTGGTAGGCTGCGGCGGCGTCCGTCACGCCGGACACGCTGCCGAGGTCGGCGCCCGCACGCGTCAGCGTCACGCGTGTCACCTCAGGCGGCACGCCGGTAATTTCGGACAGTTCCTTCACTGTCGCATCGAGATTGCTCTGCGCGGAGCGGCCGACCTGTGCGAGTTCGTCAAGCACATCGACAATGACCTGCCCGTTCGCATCCGTGAACTCGGCGTTTGCAAGGAAGAAGCTGTAGGAGTCGACGATGCCCTCAGCAGTCGCCAGAACCCGTGTTTCCGGATCGGCTTCGGCGATTGCGAGGTACGGATCCCAGATCGACCAGGCATCGATGCTGCCGTTCTTGAAAGCGGCTGCAGCATCCGGCGGCGCGAGATCCACGCCCTGCACGTCCTCCGGCGTCAGCCCCGCCTTGCGCAGTGCTTTCACCGTAACATTATGCGCGCTCGAACCGCGCTTGAAGGCGACCTTCTTGCCTTTCAGGTCTTCCAACGTCTGGATCGGCGAGTCTTTCTGAACAAGGATCGCCGAGCCTGCTGAACTTCCGCGGTAGACGCCGACATAGTAGAGATGACCACCGGCGGCCTGAGCAAAGAGCGGAGGCACATCACCGGTTGCGCCGAAGTCGAGCGCCCCGGCACCAAGCGCTTCGAGCAACGGCGGACCCGAGGTGAACTCCGACCAGCTGACGGTGATGCCGCGGTCAGCGAGCCGCTTCTCCAGCGCGCCGCGCCGCTTGGCCAGCGCGAGCACACCGTTCTTCTGCCAGCCGATCCGAAATTCGGTTGCTGCCGCACGCGCACCTTTGATGCCCGGGAGCAAAGCCGTGGCCGCAGCCGCGCCGAAAAGTCCCAACGTTTGACGTCGTGAAATCATGGTCGTTCCCTCTTTGGGAGTCGGTCGTTCTCGCCGCTCCAGCGTTTCAAGTTTCCCAATCTTGATAAAACCCATCAAATCGATCGACATTTATAATTATTATCTTTGAGCGCCCGCAGGATTATCCGAACCAGCATTCGCCGCTTTCGGGGAAAATTTTTCCGTCTCGACGTCACTGGCACTCCGACGACTTTCCGCGCGCCATGGTTTCGGCTAATCCTCATGCCCTCATTCGGGAAAGGATAGACACATGGCAAAAGTCGCATTCATCGGTCTTGGCGTGATGGGGTTTCCCATGGCGGGCCATCTCAAGGTGAAAGGCGGCCATGAGGTCACGGTCTACAACCGGACCGCATCGAAGGCGGCTGCGTGGGCGGAGAAGTTCGGCGGCAAATCGGCCCCAACGCCTGCGGAAGCTGCGAAGGACGCAGATTTTGTCTTCACCTGCGTCGGCAACGACGACGATCTCCGCTCGGTGACAACGGGCGAGAACGGTGTATTCGAAACCATGAAGCCGGGTGCGATCCTGATCGACAACACGACCGCAAGCGCGGAAGTTGCCCGCGAGCTTGATGCGGCGGCGAAAGGCAAGGGCTGCGGCTTCATTGACGCGCCTGTATCGGGCGGACAGGCAGGCGCCGAGAACGGCGTACTGACCGTCATGTGCGGTGGTGATGAAGCCACTTACGACAAAGCGAAGCCTGTGATCGATGCCTACGCCCGCATGGTCGGCCTCATGGGAGCGGCCGGCGCCGGCCAGCTGACCAAGATGATCAACCAGATTTGCATTGCCGGTGTCGTCCAGGGCTTGGCGGAAGGCATTCATTTCGGCAAGCGCGCCGGCCTCGACATCGAGAAGGTCGTCGAGGTCATCTCCAAGGGTGCTGCCGGCTCATGGCAGATGGAAAACCGCCACAAGACAATGAACGAAGGCAAATACGACTTCGGCTTCGCCATTGACTGGATGCGCAAGGACCTCGGGATCGTTCTTAGCGAAGCCCGCCGCAACGGTGCCAAATTGCCCGTCACGGCACTCGTTGACCAGTTCTACGGTGACGTCCAGGCCATGGGCGGCAATCGCTGGGATACCTCATCTCTCCTGGCTCGCCTGGAAAAATGATCGGGCCCTCCTCCAGCGCAGCCGAACTGATCGCGCATCTGCAAACGCTGCGCTCGGAGGAGAACATATCGGGCATGGCGCGCTTCGGCATCGTCACCGAAACCGCGCTTGGCATCTCCAATCCGAACCTTCAGAAGATCGCCAGGATGGCGAAGCGAGATCACGCCCGCGCGCAAAAGCTCTGGCAAAGCAAGATACGCGAGGCCCGCCTGCTCGCGCTCTATACGGCCGAACCGAAGAAACTCACGCCGAACTTGGCGACAACATGGGCCGATGACTTCGACTCGTGGGAAATCGTTGATAGCGCTGCAGACCTCTACGTGGAGGCCCGACTTGAAGCGCTGATCCCTCAATTTGCGGCCGACGATCGCGAGTTCGTTCGACGAGCCTCCTTCGCGATGATTGCCAGCGCCGCCGTCCACCTGAAGCAGGAACCAGACGCAACGATACTTGCCTGGCTGCCGCTCATCGAGGCACACACCGGCGACCCGCGCAACTTCGTCCGCAAGGCCGTGAACTGGGCACTGCGAAACATCGGCAAACGCAACCGGCATTGCCACGGTCCTGCGTTGAAGCTGGCAGGGAGCCTTGCCGCTTCGGACGACAAGACGGCCCGCTGGATCGGCAAGGACGCCGTCCGGGAACTAGCGAGTATGGCGGTCATCGCAAGGCTCGAGCGAAAGTCCGCTGCAACCTGATCAGCATGGGCCGCTGAAAAGCAGTGGGCGAACAATCGCGCCAGCCCACTGCATCTTCTGCGCCTACTCTACCTGCCTCATTTCTGAATGCAGGTATCGACGGTATCCTTCGTGCACTCATCGAGGCCGGTGAAGACAGGGTCTTCCACCGGCTTGCCGGCGATCAGGTCCATCATGACAGATGGTGCCTTGTAGCCCATTTCGAACGGCCGCTGCCCGACAAGTGCCGTCACGAGACCTTCCCTGGCGATCGCGACTTCATCACCGATCGTATCGGCCGCACCGATCACGAACTCGTTCTTGGCGATCTTCTCGGCCATCGGCTTGAATAGGTCGCGATAGGGCTGTGGCGCGCCGAACAGCGGCCAGCCGCCCATGATGCCAAAGGCATCAAGATCGGGATTGGCTGCAAGAATATCCGTCATCGCCTGAACGCCCTTGGCGCCGTCATCGTTGGTGAAGACCGGGCATCCGGCAACTTCTGTCCAGCCGCCCTCGCCCTTCAGCTCGGTCAAGCCTTTCTGGCCGGTCAGGGTGTCACGCATCCCCTGGGCACGGCGCAGAATGTTGTCAGCGCCGGGATTGCCTTCGATCGTGCAGATCTTGCCGCCACTCGGTTTCGCCTTCTTGATGTAGTCGCCAATGCGTGCGCCCATCAGATAGTTGTCGGTTCCAAGATAGGTCTTGCGCAGTGCAGAGTCCTCTGCGGCAAGGTCGGCATCCAGGGTCATGACAGGCACTTTTGGACTTGCCGTCTTCAGCGTCTGCGCGATCAGCTTGGCATTCGACGGAGAAATGGCGATTGCGGCCGTTTCCGCCTTGCCCAACATGTCCTGAACGATCTGCGCTTCGCCGGCTTCATCGGATGTCGATGCAGGGCCGGTGTACAAGCATTCATATTCCGAGTCCGGATTTTCCTTGTTCCACTTCTGGCAACCTTGGTTGATCGCCTCGAAGAACGGGTTGTCCAGCCCCTTTACGACTATCACCAGCTGCTTCTTGGCCGCCAGGGCCTGCCCGGCCGTCAGCGCCAGCACCGCGACTGTAAGCAATAATGCCTTCCTCATTGCTGCTTCCTCCCATTAAAGAATGGCGAACGCCATCGTCCGCCACATGATCAACCCGGATACCAGACGATGCGTGGATCCTCCTCCGAACGCACATACCCCCAGGCCGAGTCGATAAGCATTTCCAGATCATAGACGGGCCGCCACCCGAGCAGGTACTTTGCCTTGCTGTTGTCCATCCAGTTGGAATGGAACTCGCTCGGTATGTCGACCGAGCCGAGTTCACGTGTACGCGCAAGGTGTGCCGCGACCTCGCCGTAGTCGACGGGCCGGTCCATGCAGATATTGAAGAGTTGACCCTTGGCGCGAGGATTGTCGAGCGCTGCGAGGATCGCGGAGACAAGGTCGTGAACATGGACGAAATTGCGCTTCAGCGGCCTGCCATCGGCATCCCTCAGCAACGGAACGGTACCCTCGCGCGCATAGCGTTCCGCGTCCGCCTGCGGAACGAGTGTCTTCCAGTCCGGGCCTCCGAAGACGTCGGCGCCGAATGACAACGTAAACTTGAAGTCGTCCTTCTCCATGATCCAGGGCGCCCGCAGACAGCAGCCATTGATGCCGTACTGGATCTGGAACTGCTCCAGCATTACCTCTTCCAGCACCTTCGACAGCGCATAGCAGCCAGGATAGGCCCGGTGCGGCGTGGCCTCCGTGATCGGGCCGTCATGGCGATAGAAGAAGTGCCCGATCCCCGCATCGCCACCAGTGAGAATGAATTGCCGAGCGGAGGCGCTCTTCCTGAACTCCTCGAGCAGCCAGAAGAGTCCCTTGACGGTGACGTCCATGACATCTTCGGGCGTTTCCTTGCAGGTCGCGAGATGAACGACATGCGTTACATCTTCAAGCGCCTTCGCCACCGCCTCGCGATCGCTGATCGAGCCACGCACGGCTTCAACGCGCTCGGATTCCGGGCACAAGCGATTATGACAAAGCGCGCGAATGCGCGCCTTTGAAAATCGCGGATCGTCGAGCAGCCCAGCGATGAAGTTCTGCCCGACCTTGCCCGTCGCACCGGTCACAAGGATCAGCATGTTTTCCTCCGCAAACAGCTAATATACAGAGACTTCTACGCGTCAATGAAATTGTACTACAAAACAAATAATTGTAGCACAGACCGTAAATTAGCGACATCCGATTGACGGTTTCGCACGGTTCTGGGTAAATGCTGAGAACGCTCGCAGGGAGGAAACTGGCGGGCGAAATCGCGCCTCGAAACGAGGTCACGGCTTTGGGAGGCTAGACGGCTGGTGGCAGTTCTCGAGCTCGCCAACATCTCAAAACATTTTGGCGCCATACAGGCGGTCAACGACGTATCGTTCTCGCTGGAGGCGGGAGAAGTCGTCGGGTTGATGGGCGACAACGGCGCCGGCAAATCCACACTGGTAAAAATGATTGCCGGCAATTTTCGCCCGAGCCATGGAGCGATGCGGCTCGACGGCAAGGACCTCATACTGCATCGACCGGTCGAAGCCCGTCAGCGAGGCATCGAGATCGTCCACCAGGACCTGGCGCTCTGCAATAATCTGACAGCAGCCGCCAACGTCTTTCTCGGCCGCGAGATCCGAAGTGGTTTCGGTCCCCTGCGCATCCTTGACTACAAGACGATGTATACGCGCGCCGGCGAGCTCTTCAAGGAGTTGAAGTCCGAGACACGACCGCGAGATCTGGTGAAGCAGATGTCCGGCGGCCAACGCCAGGCTGTCGCAATCGCCCGCACCATGCTCGCAGAGGCAAAGCTCGTACTCATGGACGAGCCGACCGCCGCCATCTCGGTACGCCAGGTTGCCGAGGTTCTTGCGCACATCCGTCAACTGCGCGATCGCGGTATCGCAGTCATTCTCATTAGCCACCGCATGCCCGATGTCTTCTCGGTTGCCGATCGCGTGATTGTCATGCGGCGCGGACGCAAGGTTGCCGACAAGCAGATCGCAGCGAGTTCGCCGGAAGAAGTCACCGGACTCATAACAGGTGCAATCGAACAAGTGTGATTGGCACACGGCAGAAAGTGTAAGCGAAGGTCACCATGGCAATAACCCTCGATCAGACGATAGCGCAGAAACAACGAAACTGGCTGTCGTCAGTCTTCGCAAGCCAGACGTTCTGGGTCCTTGTTGCCGTCATCCTCGCCTGCATCTTCCTGTCTTTTGCCACCAGTTCCTTCGCTACACCCACCAATCTCTACAACATCACCCGCAACGTCACCTTTGTCGCGATCATTGCACTCGGCATGACTCTGGTCATCATTACCGGCGGCATCGATCTGTCGGTCGGGTCGGTCCTCTGCCTGTGCAGTATGGTTCTGGCAGTCACGATGCATGCCGGATACGGAATCGGGATCGGCATTGCGGCATCGATCGGAACAGCGCTCATCATCGGCGCATTCAACGGTCTCCTGATCGCTTATCTAGGATTCCCGCCCTTCGTCGTCACCCTCGGGATGCTGTCGATTGCCCGCAGCCTCGCGATGGTCGCCTCGAACAATACCGTCGTCTTCCAGTTCGGTCCGGATCACGACAAGCTGCTGGCACTAGGGGGCGGAGCTTGGCTCTTCGGCATCGCCAATCCCGTACTCTACATGGCTGCGCTGGCGCTTCTGACCGGGTTTGTGCTGCGCTGGACACGCTTTGGCCGCTACGTCTTCGCCATCGGCGGAAATGAACACGCCGCGACGCTGACCGGTGTGCCCGTCAGGAAGATCAAGGTCGCGGTCTATATGATCTCGGCCCTGTCGGCCGGCGTTGCCGGCATCATCCAGACGGGCTGGCTTGGCGCCGTGACGACGAACATCGGCGCGGGCATGGAGCTTCAGGTCATCGCCGCAGCCGTCATCGGCGGCGCCAATCTTGCCGGCGGTGTCGGTACCGCCTTCGGCGCCATCGTCGGCGCGGCCTTGATCGAGGTGATCCGAAACAGCCTCGGCCTTCTCGGCATCAACGCCTTTTGGCAGGGAACCTTCATCGGCGGTGCGATTGTTCTCGCAGTGCTGTTCGACCGATTAAGGAACCTGCGGCAGAGCGAGTAGCCGGGAGCCGCAGGTGACTACAAGGGCGCTCAGTCCTCGTTCGACTTCGCGTTGTCGAGGAGCATGTAGTCCAGCGGCAGCTGCGTCGAATACTTGATCTGCTCCATTGCAAAAGCAGACGACACGTCACGGATCTCGATCTTCGCGATCATCCGCTTGTAGAAGGCGTCATATGCGGCAATGTCGGGCACGACAACGCGCAGGAGATAGTCGACGTCACCGCTCATGCGATAGAACTCGACCACCTCAGGGAAATCGGCAACCACTTCCGAAAAGCGTCGCAGCCACTCGATAGAGTGCGTTGCCGTCCGGATCGAGACAAAGACCGTGACCTTGGTGTTGACCTTTTCCGGATCGAGGATGGCGACACGGCGCTTGATCACGCCGTCCTCTTCCATCTTCTGGATGCGCCGCCAGCATGGCGTCGTCGAAAGCCCGACCTTCTTTGCAAGATCGGCAACGGCCAAAGTCGAATCTTCCTGCAGCAGGCGCAGGATTTTACGGTCAAGACGGTCCATCTGGAAAAGCCCCTTCGAATTTATTTTCTCTGTATAGCGCGATTCCGGCAGTTTCAAAGAATTTTGTTTCAGCCAAGCAGAGTTTGCACTTGCTCGCGCAGGACCGGCAGCAGCTCTGCTTCGAACCACGGATTGCGTCTTATCCAACCGGTGTTTCGCCAGCTGGGATGAGGAAGCGGTAGAATTGCCGGGGAGCGAGAGCAGGACAGCGACATGCGCCAGGCGCGCACGGTTTCCGTCATGTTTTCACGCCGCGTCACCCCCATGTGCCAGGCCTGCGCATATTGACCAATGGCGAGCACGAGTTCGACCTGCGGCATGGCCGAGATCACTCTCGCCCGCCAATGCGGCGCGCATTCCCGTCGCGGCGGCAGATCACTACCCTTGGCGTCATAACCTGGAAAACAGAAACCCATCGGCACAATGGCGAAGCGATCGCGGTCGTAAAACGCTTCCCGATCGACCTGCAGCCAGTCGCGCAGGCGGTCACCGGATGCGTCGTTGAACGGCAACCCGCTTTCGTGAACCTTCAGACCCGGCGCCTGTCCGGCGATCAGTATCCTTGCCTTCGACGATATCACCACGACCGGACGCGGCTCGTGCGGCAGGCGAGCAGTCGCTCCACCAAGCGGCGTGTCTCGACAGATGCGACAGGCCGCAACCTCATCCCGAAGCGCGTCGAGAGTACGCTCCGCCACTTCGCTCTTCCCCGTCACCAGCCGAGCCACCCCATCAGGCCCCGACTATCCGAACGTGGCGCATGGTCGCGAACATTGCGAGGCATCTCGAATCTGCCGCCCCATAACCCGACTCGGTCAGCACGCGCCCGCGCCTCTTCATCGCCATAGGCGCCATAGGATACGGCCATGCCCCTTCGCACCAACGCGGCGTTGATATCAATGTCGCCGGCATGACAGATAACAAGCAAGCGATCGAAGCGATCCCGCTCGCTGCCACTGCATTGCGTGTCGACCCGGGCGACAAGTTCCTGAAGCGCCCGCTTGGCCTCCTGGCCGCAGGCCCATGCAACGCCTGCCCGTTCGCAGGATTGGCTGAGTTCCGGCGCATCGATGCCGGAGAGCCGCATACGCTCCGCGCCAACAT
This sequence comes from Rhizobium cauense, assembly GCF_019511525.1. Lineage (GTDB taxonomy): Bacteria > Pseudomonadota > Alphaproteobacteria > Rhizobiales > Rhizobiaceae > Rhizobium > Rhizobium cauense. The sequence goes on from NZ_JAEUAT010000007.1 coordinate 290,188, forward strand.
TCAGGCTGTCGCCATCCGCAGCATGGAACTGCCCGGAATGGACAGTTTCGCCTCCATCGTTGAGCTTGGCGGCAATCAGCCAAAGGAATGCCAGCAGGGCCAGTGCCGTCACGCCGTCGCGCATCACCCGCATACCGCGCGCCACGCTTTCGCCTCCTTGAAAAACAAATCCTTGGCAAAGATGCCTAACACGATCTTAAGGATTGCGGTCTAGGGTTTAGACAACCGCGGATCAAGTTTCAACGTGCACAATGAGTACCGGCGTCAGCACATCGACCGATAAGAACATCGTCGACAAATCACGCAGCCACCGAAACAAGCCTGTCACGAAGGCTGTTCGGTTGACGCGGGAGCGACTCCAGTCGAGTCACACTGCCAGCGGCGCCTTCGATCGCGACGTGCTCGTGATGTATATCAATGCCGTCCTCCAGGGCGCGTCGATCGTCCCCCTCTTCGTGATCATCATTGCGGCTCTCGGCGCCTACCTGACGGAAAACACCCAGATTTTCCTCTGGGCGCTGCTGACATTGACGGCCCATGCCGCAAACGTGTTCATTGCGCGGCGCGCGCGCGGCCAGGAAATAACGGCGACGACCGCCCGCAAATGGCGCCGTGTTCTCCTGCTTGGCCAATTCATGGTCGGATGCTGCTGGGCCGTTTTCGCGCTGCAGGACTGCACCGTCTGCGAACCGTCCAGCTTCGTCCTCTACAAGGGGGCAACGCTGCTCATAGCCCTTTCGGTCACGGCGATGTCAAACTTCATGTTGACGCCGTCGGTCCTGATCACTTTCGCACCGGTCGTTTTCGGCCTGATCGCCAAGGCGGGGCTCTCCCGGGAAATCCTCGAAGTCAGCCTGACCGCGATATTCACCACGACGGTCATCTTCTTCAACTATATCAGCGACCGACTGTTCCAATCCAACCTGAAGATCCTTGCCTTTCAGGCCGAAAAGGACGATCTGATCGCCGAGTTGGAAGTCGCGAAGTCGATGTCGGATGAAGCCCGCCGCCGGGCGGAGGAAGCAAACCTCGCAAAGTCGCGCTTTCTCGCCTCCATGTCGCATGAACTGAGAACTCCGCTCAATGCGATTCTGGGCTTTTCGGAGGTGATGTCCGCCGAGGTGATGGGGCCGTTGAACAACCCGACCTACAAGGAATACACCAGCGACATCCACCGCTCGGGCGAACATCTCCTGAACCTCATCAACGAGATCCTCGACCTGTCGCGCATTGAGGCCGGCAAATACGAGCTGAGCGAGGAAGCAATATCGCTGCTCAACATCTCGGAAGATTGCATCGGCATGGTGCAGCTGCGCGCCCGCAGCAAGAACATCACGATATCACAGCAGTTCGAGCCGGAGCTGCCAGCCGTTTGGGCTGACGAGAAATCGCTTCGCCAGGTCATCCTCAACCTTCTATCGAACGCCGTGAAGTTCACGCCGCAAGCCGGCGAAATCCACGTCAAGGTCGGCTGGACGGCAGGCGGCGGCCAATACATCTCCATCAAGGACAACGGCCCGGGCATTCCCGAGGAGGAAATACCGGTGGTTCTGTCGGCCTTCGGCCAGGGGTCAATTGCGATCAAGAGCGCCGAACAGGGCACTGGCCTCGGCCTGCCGATCGTTCAGGCGATCCTCGCCAAGCACGACGGCCAGTTCATCCTCAAATCGAAGTTGCGCGAAGGCACCGAAGTCATTGCCATCCTGCCTTCCAAGCGCGTCCTGCAGACCGTGCCGGCTGTCGAGGATACCCAGGCGGTTTCCCGCAAGCGCCGCAGCTTCGCGTGAGCGATTATCTGACGATTCGCAGAAAATCGTCGCTCGTCGCAAAATCCTGAAGATCGCTGTCGTAGGCACTGGCCTCAGCCAGGGCCAACAATCTCGCCTTATAGTTGGCATCAAGTTGAACAGTCTTCTGCACTGCGTCAAGCGCTGCCCGCCTCGTAGAAAGCAGCTCGACTTCAGGGGCGCGGGCGTCCTGTAAGGCGTGATGCTTCTGCCCATAGGCCGCCGACATCAGAAACCAGTATCGCGCGAGCTTGACCGCCGGGGTGGTGACAAGTTTGTTGCCGAGTTCCAGTGCTCGGCTATATCCAACCACTCGACAACAAGCACGGGGCATGGACTGTCTCAGCCAAACAGCAAATGCTTCCCGATCGTGAACAGCAGGAACACACCGCAGGCAACGATCATGCACAGCACGGCGAAGGAGCCGAGGTCCTTGGCATGCTTGCCCACCATCGAGATTTCGGGTGAGATCCGGTCGATGACCTCTTCGATGGCCGTGTTCAGCGCCTCGACGGCAAAGAGTGCCAGAAACAGCACGACTGCGATCATCAATTCCGCAAGCGTCGCGCCGACGGCGATCAGCAGGATCAGTGAGACCGCGAAGAACAACAGTTCCTGCCGGAACGCGGCCTCCTTGATCAGCCGCCGAAAGCCGCCGAGCGAATAGCTGGCGGCTGCAAAAAAGTGGCTGATGCCTGTGAGTTTTGTCACGGCAGGTTTCATTAGGTGCCCTCGTCGTCCTTTCCCTCAGTCAGAAATTGCGAATACCGGTTCACGGTCCCCGCGGCAAGAACTCTGTCATCAACCTGTCACAAACCTGAAGCGTCAGTGGCTGCTACTGACACCCGCCTGGGAAAACGTTGCCATGCCGGAATGGCACGCAGCAGCAGCCTTGACAATGCCAGCGGCAAGCGCGGCCCCGGTGCCTTCCCCGAGACGCATCCCAAGCGCCAACAGTGGCGTCTTGCCGAGCATCTCGATAGCGCGCAGATGCCCCGGCTCTCCGGAGACATGTCCGATCAGGCAGTGATCGAGCGCTGAAGGATTGGCAGCCTTCAGGATGGCGCCGGCCGCGGTTGCGACATAGCCGTCGATCAGCACTGGAATCCGCTCGACGCGTGCGGCAAGGATCGCCCCCGCCATCGCCGCGATTTCGCGGCCGCCGAGCCGACGCATGATTTCCAGCGGATCGTCCAGGTGATCGCTGTGCAGCGCCACTGCCTTCTCGACGGCTGCAATCTTGCGCTCCAGCATCTCACCTTCGGAACCTGTTCCGGGGCCAACCCAATCACGCGCGGTGCCGCCGTAAAGCGCATAGTTGATCGCAGCCGCAATCGTCGTGTTGCCGATCCCCATCTCGCCGATGCAGAGAAGATCAGTACCGCCAGCGATTGCTTCCATGCCAAATGCCATGGTCGCCGCGCAGTCACGCTCGGACAAGGCAGGTTCTTCCGTGATGTCGCCGGTCGGATAGTCGAGCGCGAGATCGAAGACCTTCAGGCCGAGATCGTAGGCCACGCAGATCTGGTTGATCGCAGCGCCACCGGCTGCGAAATTCTCGACCATCTGCTGCGTCACTGCTGGTGGAAACGGTGTGATACCCTGCCTGGTGACTCCGTGGTTGCCTGCAAAGATCGCCACCAACGGCCGGTTCACCGCCGGCGCCCTGCCCGTCCACGCAGCCAGCCAGAAGGCAATTTCCTCGAGCCGGCCAAGCGCACCGGGCGGCTTCGTCAACTGCGCATCACGCTCGCGCGCCGCTACAAGGGCCCTCGCATCCGGCCCCGGCAGATCGCGGAGAAGTGCCCGGAAATCGTCGAATGGCAGGCCTGAAACGCTCATGGACGCGGTTTCCTTGTCTTGGTCGATAACTTGTCTTTTCGCTGCAAATCAGCTTCTTTCGTCGCACTCTCTTAAAGGCAGCGGCGGAGGCGAACAACTCCAAAAGCGCTGCTGTTGGTCATGGGGCTGGGGTCAAGAATGAACATCGGAAACTATGCGGTCGACGTCGCACGCGCCGTTGCCTTCCTCAGCCGCATTCCGATGCCGCCATCCACCTTTGTTGGCTTCGACGGCAAGCTCGACAGAGCCTCTCGCGCCTTTCCGACGGCAGGCATTGTCATTGCGCTCCTGCCTGCACTTGTCTTCCTCGTCATGCTCAGCCTGCATGCGGACCGGCTGATGTCGGCTTTCGTTGCTCTCGCCATTCAGGCGGCGTTGACGGGTGCGCTTCATGAGGATGGCCTGGCCGACTGCGCGGACGGCCTCGGCGGTGGGCGCGATCGCGATCACGCGCTGTCGATCATGAAAGACAGCCGCATCGGCACCTATGGCGCCATAGCCTTGATCCTGTCGTTTGCGATCCGGGCGGCAGCACTCGCTGCCATCGCACGCGCCGCACCGCCGTGCGCCGCCGCCCTAACTATTCCCGCAGTTGCCTGCATCAGCCGCGGCGCGCTTGTCTGGCACTGGCATCGGCTGCCATCGGCAAAACCCGACGGTGTGGCCGCCGCCGCGGGAAAGCCGGGCGAAGGCGCGATGCACATGGCGCTTGTCTCTGGTTGTGTTTTGGCGGCCCTGCTTCTGTGGCCGAGCCTCGGCCTCCTCCCTCTCGTCTGCGGCCTTCTTGGCTGTGGCCTGTCGACCATGGCCTTCACGCAGTTCATCAAGCGCAAACTGGCCGGCCATACGGGCGATACACTGGGCGCCGCCCAGCAGATTTCGGAGATCGCCGCCGTCTGCGCCCTTGCCATGGCCCTGTGAAATCTCGATATAAGTTGCATGCAAACACCCTGCATTCATGTCTGCTCCATCGCTCCCGAAACCGACCTCTGCAGGGGTTGCGGTCGGACCTTGGCCGAAATCGGTGGTTGGACGTCTTTCTCTGACGCTGAACGCCGGCGACTGATGGCTCTCTTGCCCGCACGGCTCCTTGAAAGTGGACTGTGCACACCGCCTCAGCCCGCGATATCGGCCACAACGGAGTAGCGTGTATGAACCGCCTGACGATTGTCCTTGCGATCCTTGGCCTGGGACTTGCCGTACTCATATTCAGCGACGACACAAGTCGGATCTTCGGCATGAGGACCGACGATTTCGGCCGCGTTGTCTATCTGCTTCCGATCGCGTTGATGTTGGCCGCCGGCGTTTGGGCGCGGCGCACGAGCGCCAGCGAGACGCTGCGCAACCTGATGATCTGGCTCGTGCTGATCCTCGGCCTGGCGACCGTCTATCTCTATCGGCAGGAGGCGCTTGACGTCGGCAACCGCTTGCTCGCCGGCCTCGTGCCCGGCCGTGCCGTGGTCGTGACCACCAGCGAGGGAGGCCGGGAGGTGATCCTGCATAAACTCCTGAACGGCCACTACGAGGCCTATGTCACCATCAATGGCCAGAGCATTTCGATGCTGGTGGATACCGGTGCCAGCATGATTGCGCTTTCCCGCGAAGATGCGGAACGCGTCGGCATCAACCCTGACAATCTCGACTATACGATGAGCGTCATGACAGCCAACGGTCGCGCCCGCGCCGCCCGCGTGACGCTGTCCGAGGTCGCGATCGGCCCGATCGTTCGCCACAACGTTCCCGCGAGCGTCGCGCAGGATGGAAAGCTCGACCAGAGCCTTCTCGGCATGAGCTTCCTTTCCACCCTCAGCTCCCTGCAGATCCAGACCGACGAGTTGAGAATGCGGGACTAGGCGGTGTGGACAAATTCCCGCTGTCGGCTGGCGTCCGATCAATCTCCGCGAAACCACTCTGTGGCGACGATAACTTGCTCAGCATGCTCTGGAGAGCGGAAAGGTCCCACCATCCTACCCTCATGTCGTGCTCTGAATTCCGTTCCACCCACCCATTCGCTTTCGAGCAAGTAAGTTTGCCCGTTGTCGAATTTGCGAATTTCTGCGGAGCGTTTTCCATCTTGGGCTGTAGAGCGTGTTGGCAACCTGATACATTGCTTTGTCGAGCGAATTGCCGCTCGACCCGCCAAACAGTTTCTTCCACCAGCCCATCGTTCAACTCCTGAGATCAGGCACTTTATCGAATAGTCGTGGAATCTCCTGCTCTTGTAAAACGATCAGCGGTGCCTGCCGTACGGCGCATTTCAACGTAGACAGTCGCCTGTTTCGCTCCCTCGAACCCAGCGAATGCTCAGTAGTCCCAGACGGCCGGCACCCACCGAAAATGGTCGCCATCGACCGCCACATGGCAGACGCACGGGAATGGCAGGTGACTGGCCACCAGCGGTTCGCGGTTCGCCGCCAACTCCCGCAGAAGGCCAACCCGAACACGCGCCGCCTCCTCGGGGTCATGTTCGAAACCGTTATGCCAGTCGGGATGGTCGAATCCGACCGCGAACACGAGATCCCCGGCAAATGTCAGACGGTCGCCGCCGGAGGCCAGACGGACCACGCTATGGCCGGGGGTGTGGCCGCCGGTCCGACGGACGACAACACCCGGTGCTACCTCGTACTCCTGATCGAACGGCCGCAACTGGCTCCGGTATTCGTCCACGAACCGCTTGGCCGTCCGCTGAAGCACGTCAGGTATTGGCGGGGGCATGGCGGCTCGGGAGAAATCTGGGGACTCCCAGAATTTGAGCTCCGCAGCAGCCACATGGATCCGAAGACCCGGACGCAGCTGCTCCTTCACCCCATCGGCAAGGAGCCCGCCAACGTGGTCCATATGCATGTGGGTAAGCACCACATCAGTCACTGAGGCAAGATCGATGCCGGCGGCCTCGAGTCGCTGGACCGTCTGGCCAGCCCGCGGGAAATCCGGAAACTCTACCCCCAGTCCGGCATCGATGAGTATGGTCTGTCCTCCACTGCGGACCACGATCACGTTCAGCGGCCAATCGAGCACATCCGCGGGCAGGAACATATTGTCCAACCAGGCCGTCCTGACGGACGGCGGGGCGTTGGTGGCCAAAACTGGGGCTGGAATTGGCATCACGCCATCGCTGATCACCAGCACGTCGATCTCGCCCACCTTCAGGGCATAGCGCGACGGAACCAACTCGTCGGACCCTGGCCCACCGGGGCGTGAAGTGTTGTCCACACTCATGCTTGCCTCCCGCTAACCGCCTTATAGTCATCGCTGAAGGTATCACATCTTGGGGGCGACGTCTTTTACACCCCACGGCAAGATCATCCAGCCGACCGCGGCACCTGTGCCGTGCTCGGCTGTTTCGTCGGAGCGATCAAGTCGATCGGGCTAGCTCCGCAACCTGTATCCCGTCTTGAAGATCCACCCCAGCGTTCCCAGGCAAATCGCCAGGAAGATCGAAATCATCCCGAGGCTCACCAGCGGGTTGACGTCGGCGATGCCAAAGAAGCTCCAGCGGAAGCCGCTGACGAGGTAAAGTACCGGGTTGAAATGGCTGACCGTCTGCCAGAAGGGTGGCAACATGCTGATCGAATAGAAGCTTCCGCCGAGGAACGTCAGCGGCGGCACGACGAGCATGGGAATGAGGTTCAACTGCTCAAAGTTGGTCGCCCAGATGCCGATCATGAAACCGAACAGGCTGAAGGTGATCGCCGTCAGCAGAAAGAACAGTACCATCATCACCGGATGCTCGATCCTGACATCCACGAATATGTTCGCCGTCAGCAGGATGATAACCCCGATCATCAGTCCCTTCGTCGCGGCCGCGCCGACATAGCCGATGAGAATCTCGGTCATGGCCACCGGCGCCGACAAGACCTCGTAGATCGTGCCGGTGAACTTCGGAAAGTAGATACCAAACGATCCGTTGCTGATGCATTGGCCAAGCAGCGTCAGCATGATCAGCCCCGGTGTAATGAACGCGCCGTAGGAGACGCCCTCCACTTCCTGGATCCGCGATCCGATCGCCGCGCCGAAAACGATGAAATAGAGCGATGTGGAAATAACAGGCGAAACGACGCTCTGCAGAAGTGTCCGGCGCGTGCGCGCCATTTCGAAGAAGTAGATGGACTTGATGGCTTCGACGTTCATTTCGCTCCTCCCACGAGCGCCACGAAGATGTCTTCCAGCGAGCTCTGCTGCGTCGAAAGATCCTTGAAGTGAATGTTGTGCTCGCCGAGCCGCGTCAGCAGGGAGGCAATGCTCTCCTGCTCGTTCTGGGCATCGAAATCATAGATCAGGCGGCTGCCGTCCGCCGCAAGCGACAGACCGTTGCCGGCGAAACGCTCCGGGAGCGCCTGCAGCGGCTCGTTCAACTCGAGAATGAGCTGTTTGCGGCCAAGCTTCGCCATCAGCGCTGTCTTGTCTTCGACCAGAAGCAGCTGCCCGCCGTTGATGACGCCGACGCGGTCCGCAATCTCTTCCGCCTCCTCGATGTAGTGCGTCGTCAGGATGATTGTGACTCCGGAGCGCCGGAGGTTTTCGACGACATGCCACATATCCTTGCGAAGCGTCACGTCCACGCCCGCAGTAGGTTCGTCCAGGAACAGGATCTCCGGTTCGTGCGACAGCGCCTTGGCAATGAGCACGCGCCGCTTCATGCCGCCCGACAGTTGCCGGAGCATGTTGTCTTTCTTGTCCCAGAGGGAAAGATCGCGCAGCACCTTCTCGATATGCGCTGGATTGGCTCGCTTGCCATGCAGCCCGCGCGAAAAGCTCACGGTATTCCACACAGTCTCGAACTGATCGGTCGTCAGCTCCTGCGGAACGAGCCCGATCAGCGAGCGCGTTGCCCTGAAATCCCGGACGACATCATGACCACCAACGGTTACCGTGCCGCCGCTCGGATTGGCAATACCGCAGACGATCGAAATCATCGTCGTCTTGCCCGCACCATTCGGTCCCAGCAAGGCCAGAATCTCACCCCGCTCGACATCAAGATCAATGCCCTTGAGCGCCTGGAATCCGTTGGCATAGGTCTTTGTAAGATTTCGGATAGAAATGATCGGGGCCATAAAGGGCTCTTCTGACATCTGCGGCGGGTTTGCTGGTGCGGCGGGTATTGCTCGGCGCTATATATCCGCTTTGAGTAGTTTTGACATCCCGGCACAGATGAACAGAGTATTCACTGCCATGAAAACGCCCCTGGAAGGAAAGGCCATTCGCGCCTGTGGGAAATTCAGGAGGCGGCGAGATGTCATCAACCGGTGATATTCATCAGCCATAAAGACGGCGAGGCAAGCAACCGCTCTCCGTCCCGCCGCACCCCTTGCGGAGCAGCCGTCCGAGCGATCTCGTTACGCTCGAATGCTTCCTCGACATTGAGTGAAGTGCGTTACCAGTCATTACAGACCTGACCCGGCTGGGACCCGCCGCCCATGCCGCGTTCACCTTGGGCCGGCCTTCGCGCCGGCCTTTCCTTTCTAGTCGCAATAGACCCTGCCGCCCTTGCGCGCCCTCAAATCGAAGTGGAAATGGTTCCAGTGCTCCGGATTGCTGCCGGGTCCGAGCACGGTATTGAAGTACTTGCAGCTATCGCTGCGCACGGCCTGCAATAGCCGTCCTTCGCGGAACGAGAACAACCCCTTCTTGCGCACGTCGATCGAGCGTCCGCTTTTCAGGACGAACTTGCCGACATCGATTGCGTTGCCGCGAGCATGTTCCGACATCGGGTTATAGCGCTGCCTGCTATTGTTCATGCGGCGGCAGCTATATCCGCCCAGGGGCTGAATGGTCTTGATGCCCGACCAGTAGCGAAAGCGGGCTGAAGGCGCGAGCTCGTTTTTGACCCATTTGGCAAAAGCAAGCGTCACCTGGCAATTCAGTGTCACCGCTGGCCGAACGCCGATATTACCGGAGAGTCCCCGCAGGGAAACCGGGTACGGCACCTGGCAGGCCGGTCCGTTCGAGATCGGCGGCTTCTCGGAATAAACCACGCCCATCCGCTTCAATTCACGGCGGCAGGCAAGCTCCGAGGCCGGCATCACGCTCGGATCAACGGGGGCCGCCGGCTCACTCATCATCGGTGCGGTCGGGTTGTTCGGTCGCAGCATGGCGACCTCCTGCTCCTCGTTCTCCTCGGGCACACGTGCCGGAGCAACCACTGGCCTTCCATCGTTCCAGACGGGCGCGCTGCTCATCTGCGCTTGCGCCGCCGGCGCCGGGATGCGCGCACGGTTAAGCTGAGTGGGATTTTCCGTACCGATCCCATCAACGACGGGCTGATCGGACTGCCCCTCGGCAATCTGTTGCTGTTGTTCCTCGGCAAGACCGACAACAGGCTCGGCTCCAAGCTCGGCGTCCATGTTGACGCCACCCTCAGGCACCGCGAGCGGCTGCGTTCCTCCCCAGGTCGAAGGCTGGTTGCGAAGAGAGCCGGCCGCGCCCTGCGCCCCGGCCACCGCTTCGTCGCTGTCGATCATCGGCAACCGCCCGGCCTGCGCAGGCGCCCGCAGCGTCTGCCCGCCGCCTTGTCCCGTTCCGGCGAGATTGGGCGTATTGAGGTAATCGACGTTGCCGGCCGCATCGCTGACCGGTGCATTCGCAACGGGATAGGCCTGCTCAATAGGCACTGCCTGTATCGGTGCGGCCGCACGTCGCTGTGTCGGCGAGATCGACCCCACCCGCGTACCGTTGTCCACTTCGCCGGGCGGGACGAGACCATCGGTAGAACACGTCACCAGTGCCGTGGAGAGCAGCACTGGCAGCACGTATTGCCGAAATATGGAAACAAGCGCCATGCTCTCATCGCTTCCGAGGAACGGCAGGAATCTAAAACTTAAGCTGAAATTTAATGAGGAACGGTGAACGAAAGCTTACCTCGCGTCTGCTTTGAGGCAGAAGCCGAGTCGAAAAGCACGTACGGACATGCCTATACGGACGCCAAGAATGTCCCGACTTGGGCATCGCGCATGCGACTCGGGCACAGTGCCCAACACGAAATCTTAAGTCATTCCAACGATTGTAGATTAGGCCGTCTAACGTTGGGTCGGACATGAAGCTCCTCGCCGCTTTCGCCAAAATCGCTAGCCGCCTGCCAACGCTCCGGTGCCACAGCGAGGCTGCCATCGAGGCACTCCAGCGCACTCTCGCGGAAAAGCAGCAACGGCTAGACCTACAGGCAGTCGCCCTCGCCCATAGCCGCAAGATATTCGATCGTTCCTCGGAAGCAGCAAGGATCGGCGTGTGGGAATGCAGCCTACCTGACAACAGCCTTGTCTGGACCAGGATGGTCTACGATTTGTTCGACATGCCGCACGACGCCGATCTCGATCGCGGGGAGATCCTGAAATGCTACTCTAAAGAGTCGCTGTTGGAGCTTGCTCGGCTGCGCACCCGCGCCATCGAGGAACGCAGCGGCTTTACACTCGACGCCGAGATCGTGACACCGAAGGGCAATACCCGCTGGATTCGCATTACAGCCACCGTCGAATCTGAAGGTGATGTCCCCGTCCGCATCTTCGGGATGAAGCTCGACATCACGACCGAGAAAATGATGTTCGACCAGATCCGCTATCTCGCCGAGTTCGACACCCTGACCGGCCTGCCAAACCGCGCGCAGTTTCAGTCAGCCCTGCGGCACCTGCCCCTGCGCGAATTCGGGTGCAACGCCCCTGCGCTCCTTCTCATTGACCTCGATGGCTTCAAGGGCATCAACGACACCTTCGGCCACAAGGCCGGCGACGAGTGCCTCAAGGAAACTGCGGAGCGGCTGTCGACCGCATGCAAAGGAGCGGAACTCGTGGCTCGCATCGGCGGCGACGAGTTCGCGGTGCTCGTCTGCGGCTATGACAGCGCCGATGCCGTCGCCGCGCTCGCTGAACGGATCGTCCAGAGCCTTGGCCGCTTCATCGAGCGCGACGGCACCAGAATGCATGTAGGTGCGTCAGTCGGCGTCGCCTTCTTCGACCTCTCGCTGCGCTCCGATCTCTTCGGTTGCGCCGACTCCGCGCTCTACAAGGCCAAAACTGAGGGGAAGAACCGATTCCATGTACATGAGGCGCCTGTGGACGTCGATAATCGAAAGATGGACGCCGCCTAGCCTCTGCACACTCCGCCCGCAGGGTCCTTGTCTCATAAGACCCGCGACGAGTCCCCGCCTCTGAACTATGATGCGGACACGCTGTCCCGAGGTCGGTGGCGGCGCGCAACGGGGAGGTCTACATGACAGACGGCAAGACCTTGGCCGGCACCGGCGCGGTCGACACTGCGCTATTGATCGGTCGACTGCTTCTCGCCTGGATATTTCTCCACGAAGGCAGCTCGCTGGCGCTGAACTTCTCCGGAGCTGTCGAGGCGGTCGCCCCGTTGGGCGTAAGTGCCCCGCTGCTGGTTGCAACGATCATCCTCCAGATCGGGGCCGGCCTGTCCATCGCCACTGGACTATTAGCCCGCGTCGGCGCCTCCGCTCTCGGCCTGTTCTGCATCGCGACGGCGACGTTGTTTCACACCAACTTCAGCGATCAGAACGAACTTCTTCATTTCGAAAAAGACCTCGCCATTGCCGGTGGCATGTTTGTATTGGCAGCCGCCGGGGCCGGCAGCCTATCGCTCGATAGCTGGTTGGGCAGACGTTGATTACAGCCGAAGCCCCGCGTCTAAGGACGTCACCACCCGGTCACACGGCGTCTCGGCGTTCACTCCGGTAGGCCCGCAGGATAGCATCGACCGCTTTCGCCGCCTCCGCAGAATCCGTCTGGTAGTTGGTGACCGACAGCCGCATGACTTGTCTTCCGCGCCATGCCGCGCCCCCTGCAAACAGTGCCCCCTCCCGCTGGATGGCGCCGATCGTTCGCCTGGTGAGGTTGTCCGCTGCCTCCTGCGCCAGGTCCGCGCCGAAGCGCACGATCACCTGGTTGAGAACGACATCATTGCCGATTGCAATTCCGGGCTCCCTGGCAAGCGCCCTCGCCATGCCTTCCGCAACGCCGCATGCTCGATCGATCATGACCTCGATGCCGCTGCGCCCGAGATGCCTGATCATGGCCCAGGTCGCAAAGCCACGTGCCCGCCGCGAGAGTTCCGGCACATAGTGCGAGGGATCACGTTCGCCCTCGCCGGCAAGCGGCAGATAACTCGCCGATATGGTCATCGCCCGCCGGTGCGCGAGTTCATCGCGCACGATCGCATAGCCGCAATCATAGGGAGTCTGCAGCCATTTGTGCCCATCGGTCGCCCAACTGTCCGCCTGTTCCACGCCTGATGTCAAATGACGCCGCTGCGCCGACGCCTGCGCCCAAAGGCCGAACGCCCCGTCCACATGCACCCATGCGCCCTTCGATTTGGCGAGCGGGATCAGCGTGCGGAAATCATCGCAGGCCCCGGTATTGATCTGTCCGGCTTGCAGGATGGCTATGCATGGACCGGAAACGTCGGCTATGGCACGCTCGAAAGCCGATGGCGCGATCCGCCCCTGATCGTCAGCCGCAACCCGCACCACACGGTCGTGGCCAAGCCCCAGAAACTGCAGGGCGGAAAATACAGTGGTGTGTGCATCGTCGCCAATCAGAATCCGGATCGGCGGAGCTCCAAATAATCCCTCGGCGTCGACGTCCCAGCCGACCCGCAACAGCACGTCGCCCCTGGCGGCCGCGAGACAGGTGAAGTTCGCGACAGTCGCTCCTGTGACGAAGCCGACTGAAGAGCATGGCGGAAGACCAAGCAACTCAAGCAGCCAGCGGGACGCCACCGTTTCCACGGCTGCCGCCGACGGCGATACGGTATGATTGCCCGCATTCTGGCCCCAGGCGCTCGCCAGGAAATCAGCGGCAACGCCCATCGGGTGCGATCCACCGATGACCCAACCGAAGAAGCGCGGGCCGGTCGTCAGATGCAGACCGGGCTCCGCGGCTGTCACCAACGCATCGAGCACATCCCCCATCGGCGACGCGCGTTCCGGCAGTGGCGCAGCGAATGCGTCGACCGCCGCGGCATAATCATGCGATGGGCGATGGAGACGGTTATCGGCTAAATCACGAAATCGCGCCGCGTGACTGGCGGCACTTGAAAACAGTTCCCCGGTGCTCACGGCATCCGCCTCCCCGGCGAGGTCGCTCGGGCGCTGTAGCTGCGTCCACGACATCGCTCCGCCAAAGCCTGCGATGGCCGAGAATAGCCTGAACTCTAGGATGCTGCCAGCCCGGTACGGGTCCGTCCGGAGAACGGATTCTAGCGTCCGCCTCGGGCGCTTCGAAACGCCGCGTCGCCGAGCTGCTTGCCGGACAAACGGGCAGTGTCACCCTTCTCGCTGCCATAAATCTCGTTCATGATTTTGGCGACTTCGACGGCGTGACTTTCGGTCAGGCCGTGGAGTATCTGCCCGCCGAAGGAAGCAGGCTCTTCAGCTTGATTGTCCCACACGATCCAGAGATCGAGCGGGTCGCAAATGACGTCGTAACGTTGATCGGAACCATACATGGGTAAACTGCCTTGATAACACTACCCGTTTAAGCCCCTGACTATTAAAGTATTCTTTCTGCGGGCCACCAAATAGCGCGGACGATTTGTTGCCTCCCGACAGCAACCCGCGATCCTCCACGAGCAGCATGTCTGGTACTTAGGCCATTGCCCATGACTGAAAAAGGCCTTCACGCAGGTATGTTCAACAAAGTCTGAATGACAATCGCCAGGCTGTCCCAAACGAAGCCGCGCGTCGGTCTGGCGCGCACGTCGACAGCGAAGGCGGATACGACGCGCGTAGACTTATCGCGCCGGAACGCTTCCGGTAATGATGCGATCGGTTTTCATCACATCCATCTGCGGCCAGTTGGCCGCCGCTTCCGTCGCCGGACGACTACCGACCGCCAGAATTGTAATCAGACCAGCCACGATGGCAGTAAGGAGCAAGCCGCTATAGGTCATTGTTTCGAGCCTCAATGCTGTGGTTTCCCAGCCACTGCGGCGCAAACTGATACGAGACGCTAAATGAAATGCTAACGAGCGTGGTTAATGCACAGCGTTTCCCTCTTCGAGACGCGCTCTGTGGATAACTAATCGCCCCCACCTGCCTGCTGAGACCGCTGCTCGAAGAGTTGCTTCAACGCCTGGACCTTATCCGCGTCGATCTGCGGCTCTGTCACGGCGATCCAGCCATCGATGTAATGCTGCGGCGCGTAGACGTGGCCGTAGCCCATTGGCGACGTCGTTGCGGTCGCCATGTCAACGAGCAATTGCAGCATCGTCAGGGCCGGAAACCAACGCAGGCTCGGCGTAACATCAGGGCCACGCGGGCGCCTCATCCACGCCGGCTCGCGAAAGAAGGAATAAGGGTCGAAGAAGGTTACGGCATCACTGGCATACTGCAGATAGACGATGCGGAGCGGCCCCCAGTGTGCGCCCGGAATATCCAGTTGGTTCGTCTGGTTGGTGAATCGGATCAGCGATCCGTCCCTGAACTTCGGCAGCCATGCAGGCGATTGCGGATCACGCGCTTCGGTGATGTTTCGCCACATCTTGCTTTCGAAGGGAGGCCCGCTCCAGAGCGCCCCCTGGAATGGATCTGCGACAATGTCAAAGATATCGGCCGACACCTGCGAGTTCAGGGCGCCGAGGCTGAGACCATGAAGGTAGAGCTTTGGTCTCCTGTCCGCAGGCCGTGTCCTCCAGTAGCCGTAGACCTCCCGGAACAGCGCCTTGGCCGAGTCCGAGCCGTATTCCGGCTCGACGAGCAACGACAGCCAGCTTGTCAGATAGGAGTATTGAAGCGCGACGCTCGCCACATCCCCGTGATGCAGATATTCGAGCGTGTCCATCGCCTCGGGGTCGACCCAGCCGGTTCCGGTCGGAGCGATAATGACGAGGACCGAGCGCTCGAACGCGCCCTGACGCTTCATCTCCGTGAGCGCGAGCTTTGCGCGCTCCTCGATCGTTTCGCCGTTGTTCAAGCCCACATAGACCCGCAATGGCTCACGCGCCGGCGTTTTCCAGAAGTCACCGATCTCCGCCGCCGTCGGCCCTGAATCGACGAAATGGCGCCCCTGACGCCCAAGTCCTTCCCATGCGACACGGGAAGCAGAGCTACCGGTCTTCGCCGGATCAGTCGGCCTAGGCACGTCGTCTTCGAGGAGCGCATCGACCTTGCGGAACGAAGCGTCCGCAACATGCAGCGCCGAGCGCAACAACACGCCTTCTACGACAGACCAGAAAAGTGCGATCGCAAGTGCGGCTCCAACCACCTGTGAGACACGTCGCGGCACGAAGCGCGATAGCCATTCCGAGAGATACAGACACGTCAACCGGAACAGCCGCCCGATCAGAACTGCAATGAAGAAGGTAACGATTGCGACAAGGGCCACGCTGAAAGGCTGAGCCGTATCAACGGGCTCCATGTGCCACAACTCGCGGATCGAATTCTGCCAACCGGCAGCGCGCCACAGGACGGCCACTGACAGCACGATACCAAGTCCGGAGACGATCAGGTTGCCGGGCAATCTCCGGTCACGTGGGATCGGCAGCTCCAGGTACTTCCAGAGCCAGACAAATGCCACGCCGAAGAAATACCCAACAGCAGCGGCAATACCGGACAGCGCGCCTTGGACAAAGAACGAGCGCGGCATCAGGCTAGGTGTCAGCGACGCGGCAAAGAAAATGAAGCCGAGCACCAACCCCGGGGTCGAAAGCGACACGAACAGGCGCAGCATCAAACGTTTCATGCGTTCCCCTCATGCTTCTGGACCGAGAAAGGCCGGTCCCACCCGTACCTGCCCTACATTTGAAGTCCAAGGAACTTGAACGGCGCCGACTCCTTGAAGTCCTTCGTCGCGTCCCCCGAATAGGTGTGATCCTGGTTCTCCCCCAGATCGAGCTTCTTCACCTTACCGCTCTCCTTGGAGAAGTCGATTGACTTCAGATCGACCCAGAACGTGTTGGGCGTCAGCGCCGACTCGAAGAAGTAGAGCATGCGCTTGTGATCAACGACCGTCCGCCACCGCGTCGAGGAAATATTCGGCTCCTCGGGGGTGTTGAGGCCATAAGGCACCGAGGCGTTGCGAATGACGCTGAAAACACTCGCCAACGCCCGGTTGGGATCTTCGTCCTTCGGAATGGCATTCACGTAGAATGATGCGCGCGCAAACCGGTCCGACGCGCGGTTGGTACCAGGCAGCATGACCGTTCCACCGATCTGCTTCCAATAGGCGTTCAGCGCCAACTGCTGATCGAACGTCGGAGAATTCGTCATCACCTGGTACTTGCGGTCGTGGTGGATGACTTGCTGTCCCCCGATATACTCGACGATTGCGCTGTCGCCGGTCTTGTCGGACATCGACAGGTGCAGGGTTGTCAGCCGGTTCTCACCCGGCACGTTGTCGGTGACTATCGTGAAGGGTTCCTTTTCCAAGGCTTTGACCGCTTCATCCACGGTGGCGAAGTTGTCCAGCACATATTGCGCCCAGGCAGCGATAGTCAGGCCGGGTTTGCTGTCCTTGTCGAACTTCGGGTACTCCGACTCGACCAACCACAGGACATTGGCATTCAGCCCGGCCTCGTTGACGCCATCGGTCGTCGATACGTCATAGCCGGTCGCGACCACGCTGCCGTATTTCGCGGTCCACTTAATCGAGTTCGGACCAGCCTGGCCGTTCCGTTCGATGCCGCGCGGCAGAACCCACAGGTTCGTGGCAACGTCATTCTTCCAGTCCATCGACCGAGCGGTGATGATGTTGCGGTCGGGACCGAGATAAACCAATCGTGTGCATGCCTGCGCCGCGGTCTGTCCGAAGACCATCATCGATCCGACAGCAAACGCAACAAGCGAACGAGCCAAATGGTTGTTGCCGAAGATCATCCGCTACTCCATTCGTTGGTTGAACTGAGTTAGAAGCGCATTGAGAAACCGACGACCGGCCCGTGTTGGCTGACATCCCACCGGAACTTGTTCACCCCGGTAAAATCGTCGTTCTCGTAGTCCTGATACAGCAGGCGATATCCGGCCCGGAGAATTGTCGGCTTGCCAAACATTTCCATTCTGTAGCCGAGATAGGCCTGCGCGTTGACACTGACCTTGGATCCGACATCGAAGCCACCGATGTCAGCCTCGGCAAAGAGATTCCAGCGTTCAGTGAGATCGGCGTTCATGCGTAGACCGATGAACGGATCGGTCCAATCGGCGCTCTTCGTGGTGCTTGTGCCGAAGGCGGAAACGCCTGCTTTCAGCTCGGTCCAGCGAACGCCCGCAGTCGGCTCGAAGGAGATCGTTCGAGGTTTTCCAAAGACAGTCTGACCGCCGAGTTCCACCTCATACGCTTTGAAAAACGCCCCTGCGGAAAGTGTCGTCGTCTTGATATCAAGACCGATTTCATGTGCGAACACCCGTTCATCCTGACTTGTCAGAACGTGCTGCCCATCGAAATAGACACCCCATTTGCCGTTGGTGACTTCGACATTTCCCATCAGAACGAAATCGAGGTGGTCGAAAATCTCGGAAAACGGAACGTCTACGTTGGTATCGAAACCGGCAAGCGACGCGTTGCCGTTCAAAGAGGCGGCCCAAACATACGGACTGACGATAACCGCCCATTCCCGCTCGGGCTCCATGCGCTCGGCATCAAAATCGGCAGCTCTGCTTGGTGAAAACGCGGTAGAAGAGAGGCAAAAGACGAGGCAAAACAAGCTCGTCGGCAGGCAAGGCAAGAATCGAAGCATTCTAGGCCTCCGTTGCGGGACACCTGCACCTTACTATCTGAAAGCGCAAATTCAAGGGACGCACGATCAAGTAGGCGCCACAAAAAAAGCTCCCGAACCACCGTCCGGGAGCCCAAGTCTTGTGGCCTTTGTGCCATCAGGCGGCCCGGGACATCCGTCCTGCGTGGCCGGCCCCATTTGCACGCAGCCTGAAGTTGGCAAGCAGGGTGCTCAGTTGCCGGCTCTCCTCCGCCAATGTCTGGCTCGCAGCCGTCGTCTCCTCGACCATCGCGGCATTCTGCTGCGTCATCTGGTCCATATGGTTCACCGAGGTATTGATCTCGTTGAGGCCGGTCGCCTGTTCGCGAGCCGCGGTCGCGATCGACGTTACATGGCTGTTCACGCGATTGACCAGCTCTTCGATTTCGAGCAGCGCGTCTCCGGTAGAGCGCACCAGCATGACACCGTTTCCGACTTCGCTTGCCGAGGTGCTGATCAGCACCTTGATCTCCTTCGCGGCGTTGGCGGAGCGTTGCGCAAGCTCACGCACCTCCTGTGCCACCACGGCAAAACCACGCCCCGCCTCGCCTGCGCGCGCGGCCTCGACACCGGCATTGAGCGCGAGCAGGTTGGTCTGGAAGGCGATCTCGTCGATCACGCCGATGATCTGTCCGATCCGGTTCGACGAATCTTCGATCCGGTTCATGGCCGTCACGGCATTGCGTACGATGTCGCCCGACTTGCCGGCACTTGTCTTGGTTTCCGCAACCATCTCACGGGCTTCAGCCGCACGTTCCGAAGCAGTCCGCACGGTCGCCGTGATCTCGTCGAGTGCCGCTGCCGTCTCTTCAAGCGCAGCCGCCTGCTGCTCGGTGCGCTTCGACAGATTGTTCGTGGCTTCGCTGATGTTGCCGGCGCTGTCGTTGACCACGCTGGTCGATTCCGCGATTGCCTGGATGACGCCGTTCAGCGCATCGACCGCCGAATTGAAGTCCGAACGCAGCTTTGCATAGTCCGCACCGAGATCGCCTATCGATACCGTCAGATCGCCCGCGGCAAGCTTCTCGAGGCCCGCACCAAGCGACTGGATCGCAAAAGTCTGGCGATCCGCCGCCGAACGCCAGTTGGCCTCGTTGCCGCGGCGTTCCTCCTCGATCTGCTCCTGATGCCGGCTCTCCCGATCGCGCATCAACGCCCGCTCTTGGACGGAATCGCGCAGCACGAGGAGCGACTTCGCCATTGCGCCGATCTCGTCGCGCCGGTCGTGGTCAACGATTTCGACCGCGTCGCGCTCGTCGGCAATGGCATTCATTGCAGCCTTGAGACGGGCAATCGGCGCGGTCACGCTGCGGACGATACCGAAGGCAACGCCGATGATGACGATTGCGCCGGCGAGGCAGGCGCCGGCCGCCCAGATCGCGTTCTGGCGATAGAGGGCTGCCAGATCGTCCGCGTAGACCCCGGTTCCAACCACCCAGCCCCAGGGCTCGAAGCCGACCACATGCGAATACTTCAGGACCGGCTCGGCCGCACCCGGCTTCGGCCAGTAGTAGTCGACAAAGCCTTCGCCGCTCTTCTTCACGGTATTGGCAAACTCGACGAAGATGAACTTGCCGGTCGGATCCTTGTTCTGAGACAGATCCGTTCCGTTCAGCTCCGGCTTGATCGGATGCATGACCATCGTCGGATGCATGTCATTGATCCAGAAGTAGCCATTGCCGCCGTAGCGCATGGCTGAGATGACGTCCTTCGAGGCCGCCTGCGCCTGCTCGCGCGTCATGGCGCCGGACTGTTCCAGCTTGTAGTACTTCTGGAAGACGGCGATTGCCGTCGCATCCATCTGCGCAAGACCGTGCTTGCGTTCGCCCTCAAGCTTCGAGTGCGAATAATTCAGAAAAAAGGTGATGGCGAGCACGAGAATAGTCAGCGCCAACCCCACGAGGGAGTAGAGGCGAGTGGAAATCTTGACGTTACGCATTGAGCCCCGGCAGTTCAGAATTTGATAATAGTCAAATACTGCTATGTCCCTCTTACCGGATCGTGAATTTTAATTAGGTTTTACTCAATTGCCGCAAGGTGAGGAGCTTCTTCGAACACTCACAAAACACGTTAATATGTTGATTTATATCAACTAAAATACAGACACCTCAACTACGCTAGGTAATTTCTCGTAGGACTATAGTCTGAGTTCGGAGAGCGCTTCGTATGTCCGCGCGTTTCGCTTCAAAGGCATCTGCGTTAGGTTCCTTCTGAATCGCTATCCGTATTGCCGAAAGGACCCTCCATGACTGACAACGCCAAGCCGAACGGCGCCCTCACCCTACGCACCGTGGCGATGCCCGCTGACGCCAATCCGGCTGGCGACATTTTCGGCGGCTGGGTCATGGCGCAAATGGACCTTGCCTCGGGCATCACCGCTTCCGAGCGCGCCAAGGGCCGCGTGGTCACCGCCGCCGTCAAGGAGATGGCCTTCGCCCTGCCCGTCAAGATCGGCGATACGCTGTCGGTCTTCACGACGATCGAACGCGTTGGCCGCACGTCGATCACGCTCTCGGTCGAGGCTTGGGCAACCCGGGCCCGCTACAACAACATGGAAAAGGTGACGGCCGCGACCTTCATCATGGTTGCCCTAGACGAAAACGGCCAGCCGATGCCCGTTCCAGCGGAGTGATGCATGGAGACCGTCAGCTCACCCGAGGTCTTCCTCCACATCAAGGTTGTGATGGGAATGGTAATCTCGCTGAGTCTGGCGCGGCTGCTGACGGGCATCGCGGGTATCATCCAGCATCCCGGAAAGGCCAGGCCTTATGCCGTTCATCTCGGCTGGGCCGCCTCGATGTTCCTCTTCATCATCCATATCTGGTGGTGGGAGTATCGGCTGCAGGCCGTGCCGGTGCTACATTTCGGCATTTACCTGTTTCTGATCTCCTTCTGCTGCCTGTTCTTCATGCTCTGCGCGCTGCTCTTTCCCGCCTCGCTTGATGAGTATGGCGGCTACGAGGAGTATTTCTATTCGCGCAGGCGTTGGTTCTTTGGCACCCTCGCCCTCACCTACGCCGTTGACACCATAGACACCGCGATCAAGGGCGCCGACCATATCCAGTCCATCGGCTGGGAATATCCGGCCAGAAATATCGTCTATGTCATCCTCTGCGTCGTCGCCGCCTGGACGGCGAACCGGCGTTTTCACGCTGCCTTTGTCTGGCTCAACCTCATCTACCAGGTCAGCTTCATCTTCCGCATCTACGATGTCCTGGGATGATGATCCGCAACTTTTTGGTTGCCAATCCAATGTCGACATGCCATAAAAAGGCAACCAGGAGGTTGCCGATATGTCTGATCGCATCGAGAAGATTATCGAACTGAATGCTTCGGTACAACGCGTCTGGAAGGCCATCACGGATCATCGCGAGTTCGGCGAATGGTTTCGCGTGCAGCTCGACGGCCCGTTCGTGCCGGGCGAAAACTCCACAGGTCACATCACCTATCCCGGCTACGAGCACATTCGCTGGCAGGCGACGGTCAAGCGCATGGAAGAGCCCGAGCTCTTCTCCTTCACCTGGCACCCCTACGCCGTCGACCCCAATGTCGATTATTCCGGTGAGCCGCCGACGCTCGTTGAATTCCGCCTTGAGCCGACGCCATCGGGGTCGCGCCTGACGGTCACGGAATCGGGTTTCGATAAGGTCCCGCCACATCGCCGCGACGAAGCCTTCCGCATGAACGACGGCGGCTGGGCCGAACAGGTCAAGAACATCAAGGAATACGTCGATAGATAACGTCGAATTGCACCGCGACGATGCGGCCGCCCTGTTCGCCGCCTTGGGTGACCCGACGCGCCTGTCACTGCTGACAACCCTCAGCGACGGGCGCGAACGCTCGATTGCGGGGCTCTCAGTCGGCACCGTCCTGACCCGGCAGGCCGTCACCAAACATCTGCATGTGCTGGAACAGGCCGGCCTCGTGCGTTCCACGAAGGTCGGACGCGAAAGCCACTACGCATTCCAGCCAGACCGGATCGGCGAGATGCGCGCCTATCTCGACAGCGTCTCCCGCCAATGGGACGACGCGCTCGATCGCCTGCGCGCCTTCGTGGAGCAATAGCAATCGGCGCGCCGATCTGTTTGCCTAGCCGCGGAAAATGAAGGAGGCACCGATCGCGATTAGGGCAAAGCCTATGACATGGTTCCACGTCAGGTTCTCGCCCAGCCAGAAGACCGAAAAGCCTGAAAAGACGATCAACGTGATCACCTCCTGCATCGTCTTCAACTGCGCCGTCGAATAGACCGTTGAGCCTATACGGTTGGCCGGCACGGCAAGGCAGTATTCGAAGAAGGCGATTGCCCAGCTCACGACAATGGCGATGAACAGCGCCGTGCCCTTATGCTTGAGATGCCCGTACCAGGCGAAGGTCATGAAGATGTTGGACGCGAAAAGCATGACAACCGGCCACACGGCGGCAGAACTGAAGGCAAATGGCATGGGTGATTCCCGATGTTAAAACTGCCGGCAGCATTTATCGCCAAATCTTCGCTCTGCAAGGGTGGGCCAGCTTGCCGCCTCATAGCCGGTATCGACACTCGCGGCCACCTCGAAAACACAATCACTGATTGATGTTGGTTTGTGTAAATTCCTCAAAAGCTGTGCGCGTAATGTAGCAGGCATCCGCAGATTGACAGTCCGATACGCTGCAGCGGAAGGAATTGCCGCGCATCACCAGTCCGGATCGCCTCACCGAACGTCTGCTGGAGGGGACGCGCCATGGATACAATCACAGATATTGCTCAATCCAGCTTGGCCGGAGTGCTGTCTGCACTCGCACAGGCAAAAATGAAGATCGGTTCGATCGCCAATGCCGACGGCGGTTATACCGTCAGCTATGAGCCCATGCCTTCCACGTCCGATGGCGCAAGCTTGAGCGAGACTTTGCCGAGCACGCCGCCGGTCGCCAATATGGACAGCCCTACACCGGCACCCGCGGGCGCGGCCGGTCCGTTCGTTCACGCTAGGGCGATCGCGCCGAAAACGATCCTCTATACCGACGCAGAAGGGCGCGACGAGATCCGTGAAGGCGGCTCGCGCTCCTGGCGCAATTGCAACGCCGGCAATATTCGCAAGGGTGATTTTTCCATCAATTGCGGCGCGATCGGCGACGACGGCAGCTTTGCGATCTTTCCGGACGAGGATACGGGAAAGGCAGCGATCATCGCCCTGCTGCGAACGAACACCTACATCAAGCTTACGCTCAAGCAGGCAATCTTTCGATATGCCCCGCCAAGCGAGAATAACTCGGAAGCCTACGCCAAATTCATCCACGACAAGACCGGCATTGCCCTGACGACCGTTCTTCAGGACCTCAAGATGGACGATTTCCGCAAGATCGCGAAATTCATCCAGATCGTCGAAGGCTGGAAACCGGGCATCATCCGATCGAACGCGCCGCCGGCACCGCTGATGAGTGCGGCCATAGGGGTCGCGTCCTCGGCCGCATCGGCAACGCAGGACTGGATGACGATCGCCCGGCGCGAAGCAGCCCTGCCCGTCCGTGAGCGCAGCGAGTGGCCGGATCCGGGCGAAAATCCGCGCATTCTCAACTATTTCAAGGTCTGCGCGCCCTGGTTCGAGGTTTCCGGAGGCGACGAGGTCGATTGGTGCGCAGCCTTCGTCAACTATTGCCTCGTCACCAGCGGGCAGATGGGCACCGATCACCCCGGCGCTCGCTCCTTCTTCTGGAACAAGAAGAAGCAGTTTCATGTGCTGAAAGACCCGCAGCCAGGCGCCATCGCGGTTCGTCGCTATGCGCCTTTCACGGACGACAGCTGGGCAACTGGCACGGGTCATGTCGGATTCGTGGTTTCCTGGACAAGCACGACAGTCACGCTACTCGGCGGCAACCAGAGCAACACAGTCCGCGAGCAGACGTTTCCTCGGCTGGAGAAGAACGCCTCAGGCGCCAAGAAATCCGAATTCGTCGCATTTCTGATGCCGGTAATCGTCTAGCATCGTGCCGGGCATACCGATCTGCAACGCGCTATCGCGCGTTGCAATAATACAGTCGCTATCGGACAAGGTAGCCAATGACGATAGCGTTGATCAGGTCAATGAAAAATGCGGAAACAAGCGGCAGAATGATGAACGCCACGGCGGCAGCACCATGAATTTTGGTGACCGCCGTCATGTTGGCGATGGCCGTCGGAGTAGCACCCAGCGCGATCCCGCCAAAGCCGGCCGAAATGACTGCAGCGTCGTAATTGCGCCCCATCGCCGGGAACACGACGAACAGGATGTAGATGATCGCCAGACACGTCTGAACGGCAAGCACCGCGATGAGCGATAGGCCGAGGCCTTGCAGCGCCCAGAGTTGCATACTCATCAAGGACATCGACAGAAACACATTCAATGACAGATCGGATATGAGCGAGAGCGCGCGGCTCCGCGTCGGCCACGGCAATCGCGGCGCCACCAGCGGCACGATGTTTGTCATCACGATGGCGACCAACAGGCAGACGACGAAAAGCGGAAGCTTGATGCCTGTCTCTTCGATTACTTCCTCGAGGGCATAGGCCGTCAGGATCGCGATGTTGGTCACGAACAACGCTCGCAACAGGCTGACGGCGCTGATGTCATCGTCGTGCTCACGTTCAGATCTGCGCGGCAGGCCGATCGTCAGCTCTTCGTTGACAGGTCCGCTCAGCCGGTAGCGGGTGATCAGTCGCTGCGCAATCGGCCCGCCGATAAGGCTGGCGATAACAAGGCCAAGCGTTGCACTGGCAATGCCAACTTCAAGGGCATTGGTCACGCCGAACCGGTTTGAAATGATCGGAGCCCAGGCGATGGTCGTGCCGTGCCCACCGATCAATGATATCGAGCCAAGCAGAACATCGACGCCCTTTGGCAAACCAAGCGCCGCACTCGTTCCGATGGCCGCAAGGTTCTGAATGATCAGGAAGGCGACTGTTATCAGGAGAAGAATCAGAAATGGTTTGCCACCGGCCCGGAGATCGGCAAGCCGAGCGTTGAGGCCGATGCCGGTGAAGAAATAAAGCAGCAGCATGTCGCGCGCCTCAAGTGCGAAGCTGATCTCTACATCGAACAACGTATATGCGAGGAGCGTCGCCGTCGCCGCAATCAGCCCGCCCGTCACCGCTTCCGGAATGCTCCAGCGGGTCAGTATCGGGAAAATACGGTTCAGGGTTGCCCCGGTAAAGAACACCAGAATTGCAATGGTGAAAGACAGTAGACCCGGAACCTGAATTGCGGTCATGCGCTACCCTTCGCCAAGATCGCCACGCCTGCCGCAGCAAAGTTTTCACCGGCAATCTGGCACACGGCGCGGGATTGAGCCAGAAAAATACGCGCGATACTGGCAAGCAAGGAACAATGGGCACACTCCAGCCAGGAGCAAAAGAGCCGGCACGGCAACGCCGCACCTGCCCTTTTACCGGTTTGCTGGGCAGATCATGCCCGCGCGCCATGCGGCGCCTCGGAATGCTCGGTGCCGAACCGCACGTCCTTCTTCTCGAAGCCGAAGCCGGCAAGCAGCGCCACGACGATGGCAACGATCGCGGCGACCATCAGGAGCGCATAGGCGTAGTCGCCGCCCCAATGAGCCGCCAATCCGGCCTGCAGCGTCGCATTGCCTGACGCGAGCAGATTGCCGAGTTGGTAGGAGAAACCGGGGAAGGTTCCGCGCACCTCGTCCGGTGACAGCTCGTTGAGATGCACCGGCACGATTCCCCAGGCACCCTGTACGAAGAACTGCATCAGGAACGCACCGATCGCGAGCAGCACAGGTCCCGGCGCATAGACCCAGAGCGGTGCCACCGGCACCGCAATCAGCGAGGCGATAACGATCGCCTTCTTGCGCCCGATCCGCTGCGACAGCGCGCCGAAGAACAAGCCGCCGCAGATTGCACCGATATTGTAGACGATGGCGATCGCGCCCGTCGTATAGCTGTCGTAGTTGCGCTGGGTCTCGAGGAAGGTCGGATAGAGATCCTGCGTGCCGTGGCTGAAGAAGTTGAACGCCGTCATCAGCAGCACGGACCACAGAAACAGCGGAACATTTTCACGTAGCACGGCAAGGAAAGGTCGCCGTCCCTGCTTCTGGCGCTTGATAAACGCCGGGCTCTCCGCGACGTTGCGCCGGATATAGAGCACCAGCAATGCCGGCAGCGCCCCGACGAAGAACATGCCGCGCCAGCCGATGACCGGGAACAGCAGGAAAAAGACGATCGAGGCAATCAGGTAGCCGGAGGGATAGCCCGCCTGCAAGATCCCGGAGACGATGCCGCGGCTATCTTCGGGCACGGTCTCCATCACAAGCGAAGCACCGACGCCCCACTCGCCGCCCATGGCGATGCCATAGAGCGCCCGGAGCATGATGAACATGGTCAGCCCCGTGGAGAAACCGGTCAGAAACTCGAACAGCGAATAGAGCGCCACATTCACCATCAGCGTGATGCGGCGGCCATATTTGTCCGACGCGAGCCCGAACAGCAGCGCGCCGAGCGGCCGCATGGCGAGCGTCAGGAATATCGCGATCGACACAGCCGCGACGTCGGTATGAAATTCATCGGCAATGTGCTTGAGAACGAAAACCAGAATGAAGAAATCGAAGGCATCGAGCGTCCAGCCTAGATAGCTGGCGATAACGGTGTTGCGCTGCTGCGGGGTGAGCGCGCGCAGGCTCTGCAATGCGGACATCATGTTCCTCCGTCCGAAAGCGGCGGCGAGGCGGGCAATGTCCGGATGCCGTCGAAGAGAGGGATCGCCCGGGGATGGGCGAGGTCGAAGCTGTGACAGGCAGCCTCGTTTAACGTCAGCATTACTGCCCTTGTTCCCGCCTGCGACAGTTTGACCGTCGCTCAGCTTTCACCGGCAAGCTTTTCGCGAATGTCATCCGGCCCACCGGTCATGCGCCGGGCAAAAGGCCGGTCGGGATCCACGACACGCCAGAAAGGCGCGCTGCCCTCCTCGCTGATGTGCACCAGATGCCGCTGCACCGTGACGGGGCAACAGGCATCCGCGCCGTATTTCGCCGCGAGCGCGCGCCGGATCTCCGCCAGATCCGACAGCTGCCCCGTCGGCGCGCCTTGCAACGCATCGACGACCATGCTCTCGCTCGGGATCAGCATGCGCTGCTCCTTTGCCCTGCCCTTCGGCCGCGTCTTGATGATGGGAACATCGTCCATGTGCAGCTCCGCGCTCAGGTGAGGTTCCTGCG
The DNA here is from genome assembly GCF_019511525.1 of Rhizobium cauense. Lineage (GTDB taxonomy): Bacteria > Pseudomonadota > Alphaproteobacteria > Rhizobiales > Rhizobiaceae > Rhizobium > Rhizobium cauense. The sequence continues at coordinate 317,701 of NZ_JAEUAT010000007.1, forward strand.
TCGCTCAAGCTCGGCGGCGGTGGGTTGCTCGAATTCGAACGAGCCGGTGGTGATGTCGCCGTCGCGGACATACTTGTTCACGGTAACCCCGGTACCCGAAACCCGCGAACTGACAAGCGTCAGCTTGCCTGGAAAGGCGCCCTCGCCGAACAGTTTCTTGCCCTTTCCCAACACGACGGGAAAGAACGAAATATAGAGCTCATCGACCAGGTCATTCCTGAAAAGCGTCTGCAGAAAGTCTGTCGATCCCTGCGTCAGCAGATCAGGACCATCGCTCGCCTTCAACGCCTTGAGCGCGCCGACAACATCGCTGCCAAGCACCTGGCTGTTCTGCCAGCTCGGCTTGAACTCCGGATTGCGCGTCGCGACGTATTTGGTGATCCGGTCGAACAACGGGCCGATCGGATCGTCGGAGGCGACATAGGGCCAATGCGCGGCGAAGATGTCATAAGTCTTGCGGCCAAGCAGCAGATCGAAGCGATTGGCGAACATCTCACCGACCGACTCTCCCATCGCCTCGTCGAAATAAGGCGCGGCCCAGCCCCCATAACGAAAGCCGCCGATCGGATCCTCATCCGGACCGCCTGGTGCCTGCATGATGCCGTCGAGACTGACGAACGCACCTGTAATGATCTTCCTCATGCCTGTTCTCCTTCATGATCCCTTGGGCGGTCAGCCACTGACGTTCGTCACTCTCACCACTCGTCCTGATGTCGCGTCGGGTTGAGCTCCTGCGCGAGTCCAATGAGTATCCCTTCAGGCCCCCGGATGTAGCAGAGCCGATAGGCGTCCTTGTACTGCACGACTTCGCCGACGAGGCGCGCACCGCGCGTGCTGAGCCGTTCAAGCGTCTCGTCCACGTCATCAACGGCGAACATGACGCGGAGATAGCCGAGGGCGTTGACTTCGGCGTTCCGGTGATCCGCGACAACCTCAGGCGTGAGGAACCGCGAGAGCTCCAGCCGACTATGGCCATCCGGCGTACGCATCATCGCGATCTCGACGCACTGATCGCCCAGTCCGGTGACGCGACCGGCCCATTCTCCCTCGATCATCGCCCGCCCCTCGAGCTCGAGTCCGAGTTCTTGAAAGAAATCGATCGTCGCTCCCAAGTCTTCGACGACGATCCCCACATTGTCCATCCGCTTGAGCGCCATGCTCTCATCTCCGCCTGGTTTTCAGACCCCAAGGACGTTCGCCCGCCGCCAACGCCGACAACTACATCCGAGAAAATCGGCCGCCACTGTTTGCCAAATCCGAACGATTCTTTTGTTTCCCTTTTGTACTCTTTGCCCCTTCACTTTCGCGGTGACTCTCGCCATATTCCGGCCATGGCCAAAACTCCGAAGAAATCCCCCGCCCCTGTTGGCTTCGAGGAAGCCCCGCAGTCGTCCTTCACCGGGACGCCCTTCGAGTGGAACGAGAAGGAGAAGCGAGTCCCGGCAGGCGATGCCGCTCCCCTGTCCGGTTCCGTATCCGACTGGGTGAAGCAGCTGGAGGCCGATGCCGAGGCGTCAAGTGTCGAGACGCAGCGCCAGATCGCCTCGAAGGCCGGCAAGCATCGCAAGAAGGTGGAGATCGCAGCGTCGAAGTCGGCGAGAGGCACGTCGATGGGCGGCTCGACCGACCCGAAGACCCGCGCCGCCGCCGGCCTCAACCCGGTTGCCGGCATGGACACGACGCTGGAGGAAGCCGCCTCGCTGCAGGCCGGCACCGCCGTCACCGCCACCGTCGACGCGCTCGCCAAGCTGATCGAGAGCGGCAACCCGCTGCACAAGAACGGCAAGATCTGGACGCCGCACCGCCCTGCCCGGCCGGACAAGTCCGAAGGCGGCATTTCGATCCGCATGGACTCGGAATACAAGCCCGCCGGCGACCAGCCGACCGCCATCAAGGACCTCGTCGAGGGCCTCGACAATGGCGACCGCAGCCAGGTCCTGCTCGGCGTCACCGGCTCCGGCAAGACCTTCACCATGGCCAAGGTGATCGAGGAAACCCAGCGCCCGGCCCTGATCCTGGCGCCGAACAAGACCCTCGCCGCCCAGCTCTATTCCGAGTTCAAGAACTTCTTCCCCGACAACGCGGTCGAGTACTTCGTCTCCTACTACGACTATTACCAGCCGGAAGCCTACGTGCCGCGCTCCGACACCTATATCGAGAAGGAATCCTCGATCAACGAGCAGATCGACCGCATGCGCCACTCGGCGACACGCTCGCTGCTCGAGCGCGACGACTGCATCATCGTCGCCTCGGTCTCCTGCATCTACGGTATCGGCTCGGTCGAGACCTATACCGCCATGACCTTCCAGATGAATGTCGGTGACCGCCTCGACCAGCGCCAGCTGCTCGCCGACCTCGTCGCCCAGCAATACAAGCGCCGCGACATGGATTTCCAGCGCGGCTCCTTCCGCGTGCGCGGCGACACCATCGAAATCTTCCCGGCCCACCTTGAAGATGCCGCCTGGCGCATCAGCATGTTCGGCGACGAGATTGACGCCATCACCGAGTTCGACCCGCTGACTGGCGCCAAGACCGGCGACCTGAAATCGGTGAAGATCTACGCCAACTCGCACTATGTCACCCCGCGCCCGACGCTGAACGCCGCCATCAAGTCGATCAAGGAGGAGCTGAAGCTCCGCCTCGTCGAGCTTGAGAAGGCCGGCCGCCTGCTGGAAGCCCAGCGCCTCGAACAGCGCACCCGCTACGACATCGAAATGCTCGAAGCCACCGGCTCCTGCCAGGGCATCGAGAACTATTCGCGCTATCTGACCGGCCGCGACCCCGGCGATCCGCCGCCGACGCTGTTCGAATATGTCCCCGACAACGCCATCGTCTTCATCGACGAAAGCCATGTCACCATCCCGCAGATCGGCGGCATGTACCGAGGCGACTTCCGCCGCAAGGCGACGCTCGCCGAATACGGCTTCCGCCTGCCCTCCTGCATGGACAACCGTCCGCTGCGCTTCGAGGAATGGGACGCCATGCGCCCCGACACCATCGCCGTCTCGGCCACCCCCGGCGGCTGGGAGATGGAACAGGCAGGCGGCGTCTTCGCCGAACAGGTGATCCGCCCGACCGGCCTGATCGACCCGCCCGTCGAGGTCCGCTCCGCCCGCAGCCAGGTCGACGACGTGCTCGGCGAAATCCGCGAGACCGCGGCCAAGGGCTACCGCACCCTCTGCACCGTGCTCACCAAGCGCATGGCCGAGGACCTCACCGAGTACCTGCACGAACAGGGCGTCCGCGTCCGCTACATGCACAGCGACATCGACACGCTGGAGCGTATCGAGATCATCCGCGACCTCCGCCTCGGCGCCTTCGACGTGCTGGTCGGCATCAACCTTCTGCGCGAAGGCCTCGACATTCCCGAATGCGGCTTCGTCGCCATCCTCGATGCCGACAAGGAAGGCTTCCTGCGCTCCGAGACCTCGCTGATCCAGACGATCGGCCGCGCCGCGCGTAACGTCGACGGCAAGGTGATCCTCTATGCCGACAACATCACCGGCTCGATGCAGCGCGCCATGGACGAGACCGCGCGCCGCCGCGAAAAGCAGGTGGCCTACAACGAGGAACACGGCATCACGCCGGAGAGCGTCAAGGCAAAGATTTCCGACATCCTCGACAGTGTCTACGAACGCGACCACGTCCGCGCCGACATTTCGGGCGCCTCGGGCAAGGGTTTTGCCGACGGCGGAAACCTCGTCGGCGGCAACCTGCAGACCCATCTCAACGCGCTGGAAAAGCAGATGCGCGACGCCGCCGCCGACCTCGACTTCGAAAAGGCCGCCCGCCTGCGCGACGAGATCAAACGCCTCAAGGCCGCCGAACTCGCCGTCATGGACGACCCGATGGCTCGCGAGGAAGCCCGCTCGCAGGAAGGCAGCGGCAAGAGGAGCGGCAAGCCGGCCGCAGGCGGAAGCTCCCTCTTCGCCAAGCCCGGCCTCGACGACATGGGCCGCGACGTCGCCGACCCCGCCTCCTCGGGCTCGAGCCTCTTCCGCCGCAACAGCCTCGACGAAATGACCGTCGGCCGCACCGAAAAACCGGTCACCGGCCATCTGCCGGACAAACCCGATGCCGCCAAGGGCACAAAGCGTTTCTCACCGCTGCTGGAAGGCCAGCCGGACCGCGACGACGTCAGACCGCTGGTACGCGGCAAGACCGGCGTCGGCAGCTACGAGGATCCGGTGGACCAGAAGCGCAAGGGGCGGACGAAGGGCAAGACGGGACGGCCGGGGCGGTGAATTTTGGTTAGCAGATTGCCAGCTTCGGGAGGTAATAGAACACGACGGGCGCGAACGACAACACAGTAGGAGATAGTATATATATCACGTTCATTCCGTAGATAGACCACCATAGCTCTTTGGCGGGCGACGTTACAGGTTCTATCGAGGCATCACTCTTTTTATTCTTCAAATACTTGCCGTACAAATATACTTTTCTATCAATCGACTCGTGATTATAGGGATATCTATCGATTATGCTTTGATATCTACGAGAGTACTCTTGCACATCTTGATCAGACGGCTCTTTTATGTTCGACAGCTCACGATAGGTAGCTAGTACCTCGCGCGCACAATTGTGCATCATTTCTGCACGCAGCAGATAATTCTTACTTCCATCCTGCAACGACAGTATTATTATTAGAACCGAAATTGCTACAGATATGAATGTGAGGTATTTTCCGTATAACGGGGAATACTCCGCTTGAAACATCACGAGATAGACCGAGATACAAATAACAAAGAAAGATATAATCGAAATCGTATAGCCACCCATTTCATGCATCCGTGTAAGGCGATGGTGAGCTGCAAAGCGAGCGCCTTTCGTCTGATGCATGTCTTTAAGCAATTTCTCTGCAGACATTTATATCTTTCCTTCCATATTCTGGGCATGCAATTCGGCGCGAGATAACATATTGCCGACAATCATTCTGATTTCGACGCAGGGGTGTTGTCGCGCAATCGATGAAAGTTGATCCACGGCATAGAGAGTCGCTTTCGGCTCCCTCGAAAATAACAGGTACGGCAAAAGCCCCAGATAATCGTTTAGCTTGAATGGATTTTCAGCATCAGCGACGAAATCGACGATTCGCTTTGCATAGGGAAACGACGAATACAGTCGACGTAGATGCCGCCCAAAAAGCGAAATCTTCGCATTCGGAAATGTTTCATATCGACCAATAATGGGATCAAGTTCGACGTGTCCAAGACGTGAAAAGATCAAAGCCTTGTAACACAATGCTTCATCGCTCAAGGTCGATCCGACTTTGTGATACAGCGAATCAATTGCGGGAGGGCTCAGGTCTAATCTTGGCGCTATCCGACACAATTGAACCTTGGTGTAGAAATACTCATCGCTATCATTGGCAATTCGCCGGGAAAGATAATTTCTTGTGTCTGAATCCAACCTGCTAAAGTATCTAAGTACGCCAATTAGCTCAGCTTCTTGATGCTGAAATATGTTCTCCTCGGAATTTAGAAACGAGATAATCTTGCGCTGATAAGAGTCGCGCTTTGGATTTTTCCTGATGAAGTTAGTAAAGATTCTCGTAAATCTGAAATCCATATTGCGTTCGATATAATCGAATAAGTATGGTCCGCATTTTCGGTCTCCGCACTCAACCAACAGATTCATAAGCCTGCGGCTGGCGCGTGAAGTAAGATTGTCGAGCTTCTGCGGAATCGGCAGAATCTTTTCGCAAAGATCGTTCTCCGGCTCCTGACGGGCGATTGCGTAGCAGCTCTCTATTATTCCTGGCAATTCAGCTTTGGATTTGATCTTTGACAGTTTTTCTGCCTGCGTACTGATCGTGTCCATGCGGGAATCATAAATGTATTTGGAGATTTGCCCGCCTTTTTCTTCGGAAAGAATAGTCGTTTTGGCGCTCTGAAGATTGAGATGAAACTTCCTCACCGCATTTTCGAGCGTGAAGACAATCCTTCTCGCGGTATTTATATCCTTAGAAAATATCCTAACGTCATCCATGTATCTTATGTATCTTATTTCGTAACGTTTCGAGAATTCCCTAAATATATTGTCGATTCCAATTAGGTAGATATTTCCAAGGAAGCTTGAAATTGACGTACCTTGCGGGATGCCGCGATGCGGTCGAAACCCATCATGGGTACTAACCGCCCAGCTTTCCAAACAGGTCGAGATATGGTTGACCATCTTATGTTCATCCGGAACCCTTTTAAGAAGGATATCCCGTAATATCGGTAGGCTTATATTCTCGAAATATGCTGAAATGTCTGACACAGAAAGAAAGCCAAAGCCCTCGTCTCTTATATCCTTGGATGCCTGCTCGAATTCTGGCCAGAGTTCATACCAAGCCTCGAACGGATCGATATATTTTCGAATTATGTCTCCCTTCAAATATGCATAGTGCATTACATCATTTATACTTCCTTCCTTGAATACACTTTCGTTGGGATCGTCCTTGTTCAGACGATAGCTATAGACGTCATCAGAAAGATACTCATCGAATATCGGAGCTAATTTTTTGACGATACTCCAGAGAACCACCCTATCATCGATGGAGACGAATGATCCGGGGCGGGTTCCAAGCGCACCTTTCGGAACAGCTACTTCTAGGATCGGCTTAGGTTGGTAAGTTTCGTTGCTCAGGCGACGCTGCAGTTCAACGAGGTTGTCATTGAGCGAATTGCCAAAAGCGTCCGCTGCCAAATAATCGTAAAAGAACCCCTTCCCGAGTTCATTCCGTGTTAGATGCCAACCCGCCTCCAATCCTTGAATTGAAATAGCTTCGGACCAAAGTCTGTTTTCCATAAACGTTTCCAAAAAGTGCCGCGACGATTGAGTCGCGCTATCGTTGTAATAACTTGGTCGTTAAGGAATAACCCAACACATATCGTGCCGGAACTGGGCGCACGCCCCAGGCCATACGGGCGCTGGAGTGTGCCGCCTTTTTGAACATCATGCGGTAGCTCGCGTTGTGGCGCACCGCCCGTCCGCTGGCCGAACTGCGGAGGCCGAGCGCAACTTCACGTAGCTTTCCGTGCGAACGAAAGATGGTGCTATTCCCATTAGAACAACGACATAGCCCCCATTTCATCCCCGCTCCTCCCAACCCATGCCATCATCCCCTCGTCCCGTCACGGATACACCGCAAGGCGTTGCGGCGAGGCGGGACCGGCGCGGGGTGTGAGGGTAGGACGCAAAACCTCATGCACCGGGTCCGCAGAAAATGGTCTCCCTCCGGGGACGGCGGCGTTTGCGCGAATGCGGCGTCGAGTTGAGCCCCGGACGTGCCTGTGTGGCACACATGGCCCCCAGGGGAAGCGAAGCTTCCTCAGGCAAGGCGGCAGAGGGACCGGAGTTGCGGGCATAAACCGCCGAACGGGGCGCTCGACAGCGCCATTTTACACTTTTCAGATGCGGCTCTTTCGAGCGCCCCGTCCGAACCCTGCCGCCCGCAAGGGCCGGCAAACCGATGCCAGGATCAAACCACGGGTGAAACCAGCCGCGTGAAGGCAAAGCCGCGCGCCGCCGCCGGCCCACCGGCGAAACAGGGACGGAGGCGCAGACATGTCGGGATCAGCAGGGAAAACGGACGAAGCAACGATGAGCGAATGGGAACGCCGCATCGGCGACTACGGCACGCTGAGGCTGCGCCTGCGCACCGCCGAGATGCTCGGCCTGCCGGCAAGGGTCTGCGGCGTGCGCAACTGCCGCCGCAAGAGATCCTGCCTGCTCGTCTTCACCCACAACAGGCTGCCGCTCTGCTACACCATGCTGAGCGACGAGGAGCGCAAGGCGCATGACGCGTTGTTCGATTACGCCGCCCGGGTCTACGAGGCGGCGCAGTCCGGCCATTTCGGCAATCTCTACCGGCTGCTGATCGAGAAGCCGCCCGCGTATCACCAGGCGGTGACCGAGATCGTCCGCCACGCCCTGCCATCAGGCCATCGCGCCCATGGCGGGCTCGACGCGATCGACAGGATCAGGGCCGGCCAACGACCCGCCGCTTGGAGCTGAAAAACACGTTGGCGGAGATGAGCGATGGTTGTGGTCCTGCGCGGGAGTGCCGGGACGCCGCAGCCGGCGGCGCGGTCATTGGCGGCGACGGCAACGACGCGAAACCGTCACGCCGCTTTCGCCGGCTCCGCCTGTCGCGCCTTCCGTTCGCCCATGCGCTCCTCGGCAATGCGCTTCAGGCGCCACAACTGCGTGGCCGTGCTGCCGATCAGCGTCTGCGGGATGTGATAACTCGCCACATCGGCCCTGGCGTCTCTCGCCCAGAACAGCTTGTAGGGCTCGTTGCCGACGCCGAAATCGACATTCAAACGCTTCTCGAAGACGATCTTCATCCAGAATTCGTCAAGCACGAATCCCGGCGAGTACTTGGCGTATTGGGGATCGGGATGGAAGCCGGCAATGTTCAGATCCACATGCGACGCGCAGAACGACACCAGCTTGATGGCGATCGGCACCTTGTCGATCAGGATGGCGTAGACGCGCATCTGCTGGATGTTTGCGGGATCCGTCATCCACTTGTAGAGGAAATTCCGGTACTCGGGCGCGGTGATCCAGTCGCCGTGCTTGCCCACCCGTTCCGCCCAGTCCTTCTTGTGCGCGAACATCCACTCCATCAGATCGGTCGCATAGTCCGGCTCGTTGACGGGATCGACTGCGACGAACTCGAACTCCCCGAGCTCGGAAAGGCGCTTGCGCTTGCGGTTCAGCTGCTGCCGGGAGTTCGCGCCGATGATCCTGGTATAGGTGGCCCAGTCAGTCTGTGAGCGTCCGGTGAGCTGTTTTTGCTGATCGGGCAAATCAGGCGATGTTCTGGCATTCGAACCAGCATTAATGCTGACATTAATACCAGAACAAAGAGGTTTCATGGCTCGCATGGAGATCATGTC
>NZ_JAEUAT010000070.1 GCF_019511525.1 Rhizobium cauense
TGCTGAAACTGACGACCAGTGTTGCGCCCAGTGTCAGGGCTTTCAACTGAATGCAAATCAACAGCACGGTAATTGCTGCCGGACAGGGGATAAGACCAACTGTTAAGCCAAATAACAAAATTTGCCAGTTGGTGACCTCTCTACCATCAAAGCGTCGTTTAATATCATTGGCATGGGCTCGTGCATGGGCATCCTGATACTCGCCATGTTCGTGATGGTGATGATGTCCATGGTCGTGGTGATCTTCGTGATCGTGGTGATGATGTTCATGATCATACTCGTGCATATTCTCCAGCCAGTTGCGTTCGCCGCGCCAGGTACGCCAGAACATCCAGAACGCGGTGCCAATAATGATCACTGCGGAAATCAGCTGGAGCCACGGTTCTGCTGATTGAGCAGTAAAGCGCTTGCTGATCACCATCCCGCCAAAGGCAATTAACCAGACC
>NZ_JAEUAT010000071.1 GCF_019511525.1 Rhizobium cauense
GCTATCGGGCAGAGTGATTACCTGCAGGGATTTCCATTTATAAGAATACGCCGCTTCGGGAAAGCTCCGGTTCTCCGGAGAGTTACGATTATTTTTACTCAAATTCACAACACCTGAACTGGAACTTGCGTTGTGTCCCGGATTGTTACTCCGCAGGAAGCATCCTTTTTACCATACGGATGTTTGTTTTCCATTTCCCCTCCGAAAAATACAACTCCGATCACATTTCTGATATTTTCCCCGGATTTTACATAACAGGATTGTTTCTGTATGTTTTTTATCTGGTGTAAATTTCAGCACTGACATTCCGCTTACGTTAATTTACACTGGATACCCCACGAGGAGAATATGCAGCACCGGCAGGATAACTTACTGGCGAACAGAAATTTGTTGCCTGGTATGGTTTCCGGTCAGTACGCATTCAGGATCCGTACCTTATCTC
>NZ_JAEUAT010000072.1 GCF_019511525.1 Rhizobium cauense
TTCTATCGCTATCGTTATTCCGCCGATTGGTCTGGGTCTGGCGACCATTATTGACCGTCGTTTAACCGGCAAACGCTTGTTCAACGCCCAGCTTTATCCGCAGGGTAAAACCGCCATGTTCCTGGCGTTTATGGGGATCAGTGAGGGTGCGATTCCGTTTGCACTGGAAAGCCCTATCACCGCCATTCCGTCGTATATGGTCGGCGCGATTGTCGGCTCAACCGCCGCTGTCTGGCTGGGCGCAGTGCAATGGTTCCCGGAGTCCGCTATCTGGGCATGGCCGCTGGTCACTAACCTCGGCGTCTACATGGCGGGGATCGCGCTGGGGGCAGTCATAACTGCGCTGATGGTGGTGTTCCTGCGTCTGATGATGTTCCGTAAAGGCAAATTGTTAATCGATAGCCTGTAAGAAGGACAATCCTGATGACATTACTCGCTTC
>NZ_JAEUAT010000073.1 GCF_019511525.1 Rhizobium cauense
CTGACGGCCGATCAGGTCGAAGGCTTCACGACGGCCCAGGTTGGCGTGTTGAGCGCCACGCAGGTTGGTGCGCTCGGTGCCGACGACATCGCCAAGTTCTCCGCCGATGAGATCGCGGCGCTGGGCACGGCAGCGGTCGGCGGCCTGACGAATGATGCGGTTGCCGCTCTCGACGACGACCAGCTTGCGGCCCTGAAGACGACGCAGATCGCAGCGCTGAAGCCTGCCCAGGTTGCGGCTCTGACGGCAACCCAGGTCGGCAAGCTGTCGAGCGATCAGCTCGGTGCGCTGACGGCGACCCAGGTTGGTTCTCTGACCAACGACCAGCTGGCCGCACTCGACGCCACGAAGATCGCCGCTCTCAGCACCAAGGCCGTTGCCGGCCTGAAGGCAAGCCAGATCAGCGCCCTGACGGCCGATCAGGTCGAAGGCTTCAC
>NZ_JAEUAT010000074.1 GCF_019511525.1 Rhizobium cauense
CGCTCGAGGCCCGCAGGTTGCGCACGCTCAGCTGATCGCCGTCCGGATCGGACGTCTTGGCCAGGAGATCGTCGAGGAAGATCAGCGTCGACAGGTTGACCATGCCGTTGGCCAGAACATTGCGGCCGAGCGATACCGGCAGCCGGTTGGCGCGGGTCTCGTCGTCATCGTCATCACCGCCGCCCTGTTGACCAGGGCCGCCACGGCTTCCCGTCGCAGCCTCGGGATGCCTGCCATCATCTCCTCCACCATGACCGCCGCCACCGCCATGTCCGCCGCCGCCCTGACGGGCCCGGCCGGTCTCGGGAAAGCGGAAGCTCTCGCCATTGATGCCGACGCGGCCCTCATTGTCATTGGCGTTGAAGGCCCGCAGCACGGTGTCGGCAAGGTTCGGGTTGCGCGGCAGCGGCATGTCCTCGAAGCTCAGCCGCA
>NZ_JAEUAT010000075.1 GCF_019511525.1 Rhizobium cauense
GTATAGAGGGTTTGCGCGCCCTTGTCACCCCGCGTTGCGCATTCCAATCGCCAGTGTCGCGGCGATATTACGTGAAGCACGGCAGATATTGTCATAAGCCCCGCGGAATGCTTCGTCCAACGTACCTATGCTGGTCAATACGCTGAAGACCGCATCGATGCCATGCTGATGTACAACGCCAACATCATCGGTCAGGCTACCCGCAATGCCAATCACCGGTTTATGGTACTTCTTCGCCACGTTTGCAACGCCAATCGGTACCTTGCCGTGAATACTCTGGCTGTCAATACGCCCTTCACCGGTGATCACCAGCGTACAATCGTGAATATGTTCCTCCAGATTCAGCGCCGTAGTGACGATTTCAATACCACTTTTCAGTTCCGCACCAAGAAACGCCATCAGCGCCGCACCCATACCG
>NZ_JAEUAT010000076.1 GCF_019511525.1 Rhizobium cauense
GGTTACGTGAGATACTGCTTTGCGCTGACGGCGAGCCCTGGCTTGCCGGACGTACCGTGGTACCGGAATCCACGCTGTGCGGACCTGAACAGGTCTTACAACATCTGGGTAAAACCCCGCTTGGACGTTATCTATTTACATCATCGACACTGACCCGCGATTTTATTGAAATTGGACGCGATGCAACGCTGTGGGGGCGCCGCTCTCGACTGCGGTTGAGCGGAAAGCCACTGTTGCTTACCGAGCTTTTTTTACCTGCATCGCCGCTGTACTGAGAGGAAGATAAAGATGGAGTGGAGTCTGACGCAGAGTAAGCTGCTGGCGTTTCACCGTTTGATGCGTACAGATAAGCCTATTGGCGCGTTGCTGCTGCTCTGGCCGACGCTTTGGGCGCTATGGGTGGCGACGCCGGGTA
>NZ_JAEUAT010000077.1 GCF_019511525.1 Rhizobium cauense
ACCCTCGACAGCATCAAAGGTGAGGGCTGGACCGCCATTGTGGCCGATTTGCGCGGCGAAATTCTGTTGAGCAAAGGCGATAAGCAAGGGGCCCGTGCGGCGTGGGAAGCTGGCGTGAAAAGCGATGCTTCTCCTGCGCTCAGCGAAATGATGCGTATGAAAATGAATAATTTGTCCATCTGAGAGGGACTCGATGCAATTGCGTAAATTACTGTTGCCAGGGCTGCTTTCCGTTACCTTGCTGAGCGGGTGTTCGCTGTTTAATAGCGAAGAAGATGTGGTGAAAATGTCACCGCTGCCGACGGTAGAAAACCAGTTTACGCCGTCCACGTCCTGGAGCACCTCGGTTGGCGATGGTATCGGCGAATTTTACTCTAACCTTCATCCGGCCTTTGCCGACGGCGTAGTGTAT
>NZ_JAEUAT010000078.1 GCF_019511525.1 Rhizobium cauense
CTTCAATAGCCGCAATGATATTGTTCATGCCTTCTTTTTTACTCACGAAACCATTAGCGCCAGCATCAGCACAATGTTTCCCGTAAAAATGGTCATTTTTAGCGGAGACGATAATAATAATTCCGCTATATTGGCGCTTCCTCAGCGTTTCTAACACCTGGATACCGTTAACTCCGGGGATATCGACATCAATGATGACGATATCAGGCTTAAGTGTTTCCACCCGCTGAACGGCACTTCCGCCTTCAGTCAACTCTGCTAAGATTTCAATATCGTTTTTGATCAATAAATTACGAATTGCTGCGATAGCAAGAGGATGGTCATCAATAATTATTGCGTTCATAGATTATTCACTTTGCAATGAAGCATCTCCCTTCTCCCTGTAGTAATACAGACAT
>NZ_JAEUAT010000079.1 GCF_019511525.1 Rhizobium cauense
GTGTTGAAAATTTGCAAAATGATATAGAAAAAATCAAAAATCAAAAAGAAGAAATTTATTATGAATACGCTAAAAATTTCTCAGCTTTTTTAGCAAAAAATCTACCTTTTTTAAAATTTATCAATACAGCCTTTGATCTTTTTGACCATTATAGTGCTAGGGTTTTGCTTGCTAAAAAAAGGGATTTTGAATTTGTTTTGTGTGATCAAAGTACGGATTTGGTGCTTAAAAATTTCGCTCATCCTGCCTTAAAAAATCCAAAAAGCGTGAGTTTGGAATTTAAAAAACAAGTTTTAATCATCACAGGGGTAAATGCAGGCGGAAAATCCATGCTTTTAAAATCCATGTTAAGCGCAGCATTTTTAGCTAAACATCTTTTACCTATGCATATTAAAG
>NZ_JAEUAT010000008.1 GCF_019511525.1 Rhizobium cauense
CCTTCGGCCTGAACGACGTCGAGGCGCGAGGCGGCACCGGCCTCGAGCTGGAACTGGGTCAGCTCGTAGGTTTCCTGGCGCGACTTCAGGTTGGCGCGCGACAGCGCCAGGCGCTCCTGGAAGAAGCGCAGGTTGATGTAGGAGTTCACCAGATCCTGAATGTAGGTGAGCTTGGCGACATCGGCGCTGGAATAGGCCGCGTCAAGGCTGGCCTGGGCGCTTTCCTTCGAGCGGCGGTACTGGCCGAACAGATCCAGCAGCCAGGAGACGGCGACATCGCCGCCGCTGACATTGGTGGCGCCGATCGAGGTGCGGCGCTCGCCCATCGAACCGCTGGTGGTCTGGCTGGCGCCGACCAACAGGCTCGGCAGCGAGCCGGCACCGGCCACGGTGACACCGCCGGCGGCCGCGTTGATGCGCTCCAGCGCCTGCTGCACCGACAGGTTCTCATTCAGCCCCTGCATCACCAGCGCGTCGAGCTTCCGGTCACGGTAAGCCGTCCACCACGCCGTCGTCGAAACGTCGCCGATATCCTTGGCGCCGCCCTCGCTGAACTTCGCCGGAAGCGGCATCTCCGGGGGAACGTGGTCCGGGCCGCTCACACAGCCTGACAAAACAGACAGTGCGGCGAGGATTACGTATCTGCGCATAAGGTCTCCAACGGGATGCTCGGCGATTCTCTAACAAACTATTATGGCGTATGGTTAATTTTTCACTTCCTCAATAGGTTTTCACAGCAGTCCAAAGGGAAAGCGTGATGTAGCGAGGGGAGGCGATCGAGCATGGAAACGATACGCTAACCACATTCATCGCTTCGCCAAATAATATCATTGTATTCTAATCGATAGGATGTTATCTAATTTCATGAAAACGAATCTGAAACAAACTTGGGCCGAGTTCGCACCGTTGCTTATGATCTGCGGGCGCGGGTGGCGCCGCGCGTTGAACGCTGCCCTGACCGATCACAACCTGTCCGATGCCAGCGCCGCTCCGTTGATCGCGCTGCTTCGGCATGGCGACCGGATACCGCAGGGTGTTCTGGCCGAAAGGGTCGGTGTGGAAGGGCCAACCCTCGTGCGGGTCCTCGACAGTTTGGAAAATGACGGCTTGATCTGCAGGGTCCCCGATGAGGCGGATCGGCGCATCAAGCTGGTGCAACTCACCGGAGGAGGCACAGCGGTCGCCGAGCGCGCCGAAAGCTGTGCGGCGGAGCTGCGAGCACAGATCCTTGGCGACCTTGAACCCGAACAGGTAGAGGCCGCCCTGGAGGTCCTGCGCGCCATCGCGGCGAAAACCGCGGCCCTATCCGGAATACAGGAAAATGACGAGTAGCAAGAACACGACCGATCCCAGCCTGGGGGATGTCGTCTTTTCCATCAAGACCTTCGCAGCCGCCATGCTGGCGCTTGGTATTGCGCTTTGTTTCGACCTGACGAACCCTTACTGGGCGGTGGGCACGGTCTACATAGTGGCCCATCCCCTGTCGGGGGCAAGTACGTCGAAGGCACTTTACCGCTTGATCGGTACGGCGCTCGGCGGGACGGTTACGGTTATTCTTATCCCCAACCTCGTCAATTCTCCGGAGTTGCTGACGCTTGCGATCTCGCTGTGGATGGCTTTTTGCCTTGGCGTCAGTCTGCTTGACCGGACACCCCGCAGCTACAGTTTCATGCTGGCCGGATACACGACGGCTCTGACCGGCTTCCCGATCGTTGCGAACCCGGATACGGCCTTTACCTATGCCACTGCCCGCGTCGAGGAGATCGCGCTCGGCATCATTTGTGCAGCGGTCGTCAATCGCATCTTCTTTCCCCGGCATGCAGGGCCGGTTCTGGCTGCGCGTATCAATGCATGGCTGCGTGATGGCGCCGAGCTGGCGATCGGCACACTGAAAGGCAGGGGACGCGATCCCTCGCTTCTTGCGGCGGCACGCCGGCTTGCGGCAGATGCCGTCGATCTCCACAGCTTCACCACCCACGTTGCCTACGACACCTCCGCGCTGCGCGACATCGTCGGCCGCACCAGAATGTTGCAGCAGCGGATGGTCGCTATGCTGCCGATTGTCTCCGGCCTTGCTGACGTGCTGTATGCACTCGAGAAGGCGACAGCGGGCAAACTCACGCCTGCGATTACCGCGCTGGTTGACGAAGTCACAGTACTGCTCGAAAGCGGCGCTCCTCTTTCCGAGGAAAAGCGTCAGCAGCTTCTCGCGCTGATGGTGGAGGCCGAGGAGGAAGGACGCGAGCAACAGGAGTGGAACGGGCTGCTTGCCCACAATTTCACCGCGCGCATCCGCGATCTCGTTCAGATATGGGGCGACTGTCTCAGCCTTCGCCAGGATATCGAATCCGGGTCCCATCATGATCTTCGTTGGCGCCGGTTCGGCACCTCCTTCGATCGGGCTCCGATCCACAAGGACTACGGCATGGCCATTCACTCGGGCCTATCCGTGATGCTGGCGACCTTCGTCGCAACGGCCCTCTGGATCTATACCGGTTGGCCGCAAGGCAGCGCAGCCGCCATGATGGCCGGCGTGCTCTGCTGTATCTTCTCGTCGATGGACGATCCGGCGCCGATGATGATCAAGTTCGTCAATGTCGCCATCGTAACCGTGATTGCAGCTTTCGTCTTCGAATACGGGCTGATGCCGCTGATCCACAGCTATGTCGAACTCGCTGCCGCGCTCGGGTTGATGCTGGTGCCGGCGGGGCTGCTGATGACCAAGCCTTCTCTCGCGCTCTACGGCATGGGTTTCTGCGTGAACCTGCCGAACATGCTGACGCTGCAGGACCGCCTGAATCTCGACCTCACCTCTTTCGTCAATTCGAATGCTGCGATGATTGTCGGCATGGTGATTGCCTGCGGAACCACAGTTCTCGTTCGTTCTGTTGGCGCTGAGTGGACGGCTTACCGTCTCCTACGGTCGGGCTGGACCGATATCGTCGCTGCTGCGCGCCGCCCGGAGGAAGTCGACTTTACAAAATTGCTTTACCGCATGGTCGACCGGCTTGGCCTCGTTGCGCCGCGCCTCGCGATGATCCCTGCTGAATCCGCAGTCGCACAGACCGACATTCTGCGAGACCTGCGCAACGGCCTTAACACGTTGGACCTCCAGCGCCACAAGCAGCTGGTATCACGCGACAAGCGCGAGCCGATCGAAAACGTGCTGTCGGGCATCGCAGCCCACTATCAGCAGAAACAGAAGAACCGCGACACCCAACCCGACGAGAACCTGCTCAAGACGCTGGATCAGTCGCTGGCGGCTTTGGTCGAGGCCGGCAAGTCTTCGGCGCTCGAAGGGGCGCGCCGCTCAATGACAGCTCTCAGATATACCCTCTACCCCGATGCAGCCTCCCTCTCTCCGGTTGCTGTCGCTGGCGCCGGAGGAGGAACTGAAAAGGAACATGCCGCATGAGGCCTGATATCGACATTTACGGGGTCTTCATCCCGACGTTGGGTGCAATCGCGCTCGTAGCCTACCTTCTCAATGCCATTCTGCGACGCGTATTGGCGTCAGTCGGCTTCTATCGACTGGTCTGGCATCGGCCGCTCTTTGATACGGCCATGTACTTCTGCCTGCTTGGCGCGATCGCGCTGTCTTTGAATAAGGTGTCACTATGAAATCGCTTGTCGCTCATTCCGGTCGCTTCCTGCTGACTGGTGTCTTCGTCGCCCTGGCGGGAGTGCTCGGTTGGCATCTGTGGGACTATTATATGGACGAGCCCTGGACGCGCGACGGCAAGGTCCGTGCCGACGTCGTACGGCTGGCAGCCGATGTTTCCGGCATCGTCAGTGAGGTGGACGCCAAGGACAATCAGGCCGTGCGCAAAGGCGACGTGATCTTCCGCATCGACCAGGCGCGCTTCACGCTCGCGCTGCGCCAGGCCGAAGCGCAGATGGAGAGCAGCAAGGCAGCGCTCGACATGGCAAGAAGCGACCTTGAGCTCTATCGCAAGCTGGGCGAGAGCTCGGTGACGCGGCAGAAGATCCAGCAGGCCGAGACGGCCGTGCAACAGGACGAAGCGGCCTACAGCCAGGCGGTAATCAGCCGCGATACCGCACAGCTCAACCTCGACCGCTCGGTTGTGCGGGCACCCGTCAATGGCGTGCTGACCAACTTCTCCATGAAGCCCGGTAACTATGTAACGGCCGGTGCTGCCGTCACCGCGCTGATCGACAGCGATTCCTACTATGTCGCGGGCTACTTCGAAGAGAACAAGCTTGATCGCATCAAGGTCGGCGACCCCGCGCTCGTCTACCTGATGGGCAGCAAGACGCCTCTCAAGGGGCACGTCGACGGCGTCGCCGGTGGCATAGAGGACCGGGAGCGTAGCGATACCAGTGCACAGCTTGCCAATGTCACCCCGACATTCACATGGGTTCGACTGGCTCAGCGCGTCCCTGTGCGTGTCGCGCTCGACGGCCTGCCTGACGATACGGCCCTCGTTGCCGGTCGCACCGCAAGCGTCACCATCATCAACTGATTGGGGCGGCTCAGAGAGCCGCCTTCGCAAAACGCAAGTTCACCGGTCTGGGCGTCCCACCGATGACCGTGAACAGTGACCCAGAGAACTCGCTCGGTCGCGAATAAGAAAACGGACGCCCGGTTCTAGGAGACAGCCGTGGACGATCGCCACGTCATAGAAATCACCGCTTGGCTGATGCAGAGCGGGCTCAAGGGTGTGGCCGAAGCAGACCTGCTCGCTGGCTTCTGCGAACGGTGTCGCGTGAACGGACTTCCGATCGAACGTTCCGTCGCAGTCATGGACACACTGCACCCGATCTATGAGCGCCGAGCGTTTCGCTGGGATAGCCGGCAGGCGGTCGAACGCGTGTCGGAATACGGCTTTTCCGGTCCCGGCGCGATCGCCGACAATTGGCTTCGATCCGCCTTCCATCACCTCGAAACGACAGGATCCGGGGAGATCCGCAGAAGTTTGACGGCCGGCGATCCAGCCGATTTCTACCTGCTTGACGACCTGAAGGCCGCAGATTTTACGGACTTTATCGCCATGGCACATCGCTTCGGAGATGGTGGGACGATTGGCGAGATAGATTGCTTCTTTTCACACTTTGCCACACGGTCGCACGAAGGCTTTTCCGACGGTGATATTGCAGTCCTGCGTGATCTGCTTCCATGTCTGGCGCTAGCTGTCAAATGCGTCACGATCAGCGGTGTGGCCGGCACGATTGCCAAGGTCTATCTGGGGCAGGATGCTGCCAATCAGGTTCTGCACGGCAAGATTACGCGCGGTCAAAGCGATCGCATATCGGCGGCGCTCTGGTTTTCCGATCTCGCCAATTTCACGCACATATCGGATACGGTCGATCCGGAAGAGATCATTCCGATGCTCAACGACTATGCCGACGCGGTGATCTCGTCCGTGCAGGAAGCGGGCGGCGAGGTGCTCAAGCTGATGGGCGACGGTACGCTTGCGATCTTCAAGGGCAAGCGTCCGACCGAGGCCTGCTCCGCGGCGCTGAACGCCCGGTCGCTGCTCGACAGGCGCCTCCTGGACCTCAACGCACAACGCCGTGTCGAAGGCCGGCCGGTAACCGACGTCTACCTCGGACTGCATCTTGGCGAGGTTTTTTACGGTAACATCGGCAGCGAGGATCGCCTCGACTTCACGGTCATCGGACCGGCTGTCAACGAGGTCAGCCGCATCGTCTCTCTCTGTCGGTCGCTGCAGCGGCGGCTCCTGATGTCGGCGAGTTTCGCTGCGATCATCCCACCGTCGCAGATTGATAGCCTGCAGTCGATCGGGCTGCATGCGCTGCGTGGCGTCAACCGCGCTCAAGAACTTTTCACACTGATGCCGATTATCTGAACTCGCGGACCATATTGCACTTTCGGTCATGAGGTTCGACGGCGTCCGGCCTTGCTCGAAAAGGGATGTGCCGATTTAAGCCTGGATGCTACCCCGATCGCGATCACGTTTCGGTTTTGTTAGCATTTCATGTTGCAACCCCTTGTTTTCTGCGCAATAAACCCATCTGTTCTACTTGGCATTGCGCGTTGTGTAGCAGGGGCGGCGGTCATGAAGGCTGAGGAACACGAAGGCTGGGCGCATGCGGTTACGTGCCCAGAAGCTCGTTCCGAGCTTGAACGTCTCCTGGCCGACGAGCGGTTCAGAGCCACCGAGCGCAGCCGAAACATTCTAAGATATATCACCGGACAGCAATTTGCGGGGCATACGGAAGGGACGAAGGCCTATTCCATCGCAATTGATGTACTTGGCCGACAAAGCAATTTCGATCCGTCGCTGGATCCGATCGTCCGCATTGAGCTCAGCCGATTGCGATCGGCGCTTAGCCAATACTACGACGCATTTGGTGAACCCGACGGCGTTAGGGTTGAACTTCCAAAGGGCCGGTACATCGCGATCTTCACGCGGTCGGGGGGTACTGCCTCGCATGCCGATGATTGTGACCATCCCGCGGCAGCCGAGGAAGAAGGCGTCGCTTTCCGCGAATTCGCACCAGCACAGGTTGTTCCCGGCTATCGGGCCAAGCGTTGGGGGAGCTTGCGGCTGGCCTTGGTCGGGCTCGCGGCATGTGTTGCTGTTGCTGGGGGGATCGCGCTTTACGCGATGCGGCCGGTCGTTACGACCAAGCCGACAGTGGCGGTCACGGTGACTGCAGCAGATGAAGAGTTCCGCGGTGAAGCCTCCATTACACGGGATATGCTGCTGACTGCTCTGACACAGTTCCAGACGTTGACTATCTCCCAGGCAGATCTAAGCGACCGGCCATTGGCGGCTGTGCTCCGCCCTGCGCGGTCGCAAGCATACCAGATCGACATGAAATACTATGGAGACGGCGACGATCGCAGCATCTGGTGGCAGATCGTGGATACCGCGAGCGGTGACCTGCTCAAGTCCGGGGTTGAAAGAGTGGACACCAACGGCAGGGCGATCACGTCCGTTCGCGGTGAACTTGTCGGGTTGCTTGCGCGCCGCTTTGCGGCAACGCGTGGCGTCATCAACAACATCGAGACGCATGATGCGGCCGAGGGTTCGCTCGGCAATGCGTGTGTTCTCCGGGCGGAATACCTGCTGGACGAGGGGAGGGCGTTAGGTGTTGCCAATGCCATCAATTGCCTAGAGCGAACGATTGCGAGCAACAATTATGATGCGGACGCAACGGCTGCCCTCTCAACGTTGCTAGCAACAGAACAGGCGGATGCACCCGACGCCGGCAGGATCACCCGCGCGCTGGACCTTGCGAACCGGGCAGTGTCGCTGGCGCCACTCTCCGACCGAGCATACATCGCCCTGATGCTGGCGCAGTTCTACAGTGGACGGATCGACGCGGCGATCGCCGCCGGGAACCGGGCGTTGGCACTCAATCCCAACAATCCAGATGTTGCGGCTAAGCTTGGCCTGGTTTTGTTTGCCTCCGGTTATTTCGATGCGGGCGTGTCGCTTGCGCACGATGCGGGCGTCGCCGCGGATGTTGTCCCGCATGACGCAGTTCTCGTCCTTGCCTTGGATGCCTATCGGCGAAAGGATTGGTCTGAGGCCGCATTGCTTGCTGAGCAGGCAAGCGACACCAACTTCCTGGTGAGCGCGCTGCGTGTGGCTGCACTCGGACAAATCGGTTCGGGTGAAGCCAAGCAGCGACTGGTGGAACTTCGTGAAATGGCGCCGGATTTCGAGACGACCTTCCGTGAAAGGATGGCGCAGAGGCGCTATCAGCCGACCCTTTTCTCCTCCATCGAGGAGGGCCTGACGAAGGCAGGAGCTCATCTGAAGGCGGAAAGCCTGGCCACCGTGTTCCAGGCGGGTGAATAAGGTCGCGCGAGCCGCTCCCGCTGCCGTGCAGACAGCGGGAGGGTCTCTGGATCAGGCGGAGGCAGCTTCGCTCGGGCTACCCGAGAGTGCTTTGCGCAGCCGCTCCTCCTGATCCGGCGCCAGCGACGTTTTCAGGACGCGTCCACGCAGTCCCTGGAGCTCTGCAAGAACTTTCTCCGGCTGCGCCTTGCGCACGAGCACGAAGAGGGCGGAGGAAGAATTCGGTATGGTTTCGCCGAGCGACTTGATGAAGTTGTCATCGATACCGTAGTCGGCCAGCGAGCCTGAGATCGCGCCTGCGCCCGCGCCGACAAGCCCGCCGATCGCAAAGCCCGCGAGAGGATTGAGGAACAGCAGCCCGACGAGACCGCCCCATAGCGAACCGGACAGGAGACCGGACGTGGCGCCGACCGCCAAGAGGTTGAGGCTCTGCTTGAGGTGAACCTTGCCGGTCTCGTCTCTGACGACCACAACCGCATCTTCCAGATCGACCAGGTATTCCTTTTTCAGGCTGTTCAATTTCAGCAGCACCTTGTCTGCTTCGTCCATTGCATCGAAGCCGATCACGACGAGTTCCGACATTGTCCGTTCCTTTCGTTTGATGTTCAGGGATATGGAGCGGGCCGACCGGCCGGAAAGCATTGGCCAGCGGGTTATTGATCGAACGCGTAGATTTTCTTCCAGTCGGCCTTCATGTCGACGACCAACCAGTTGCGGCTAGCCGCCTCGTCGAGTGTCTTGTCGAGCTTTCCGAAATCCGATTTGCGATCATAGGCATATTCCCGGTCTGCATCGGTATGATGAACGATCATCGCGAAGCGCGGTGCCGGGCCAGCCGTCACCCAACGGAGCATCTCGTAGTCGCCATCGGAATTGCCGGCGGCAAAGATCGGTCGCCTGCCGATGAACTTGTTGATGCCCACGGGCTTGCCCGGACCATCGTCGACGAAATCGATCTTGGGAAGGCGGTTCAGGACAGGCGTGTCGTCGACCAGTGCATATTGCGTCGTGATCGTGCTCCCGACCACCTGTTCCGGCGGAATCCCGTAAGCCTTCTCGGTAATCGGGCGCATGAACTCGACACCTCCGCCCGAAACGATGAAGGTCTTGAAGCCGTTGGCGCGCAGGTAATCGAGAAGCTCGCGCATGGGTAGGAACGTCATCTCGTTATAGGGCTTGCCGGTCTTCGGATGCCTTGCTGAAGCGAACCAATCAGTGACGATCCTGTTGAAGTCGTCGGTCGTCATGCCAGCATGGGTCTCCATGATAAGTTCGACCATGCCTTTCTCTCCGCCCTTTGCGATGCCCTTGAGGTCACCGGCGAGAACTGATTTGAAGGGTTCCTTTTCCTTCCACTCGGGGTGCTCCGGTGAAAGCGCCTTGACCCGATCGAGGGCGAAACCGAGTTGAAAGTAGAAGGGCTGCTCCGTCCATAGTGTGCCGTCATTGTCGAAGACCGCGATCCGGTCCTCGGGCGCGACATAGTCGGCCCCACCTTCCGTGGTCACCTTCTTGACGAATTCGACGATCGCCTGCTTCGATGCGCCGTCATTCCAGGACGGAAGCTCCTGCGCGAACGCGCCGCCCAAGGGGAGGAGCAGGAAAAACAGAAGGATGCGGACGGTCTGAGACATCGACATGCTCCTTGCTAAGCTGGCACGCGCTTGATGCAGCGAAAGCCGACGTGGCTGGTGGATGTGTCTTCTGGCTCGGCGTGACGCGCTGCCGGGCGATAGCGGCGGCAGTAGTTAGGGGCGCACAGATGCGAGCCGCCCTTCAGCACGCGCCTCGGGATGCGAATCCGCGGCTGGTTCGGATCGTAACTTGCCTCTTTCCCGCCGCCACGGGGATTTTCGGGGATGCAGCAGGCTTTGGCCGCGGGTTCCGGATGGCGCGTGGACCAGTAATCCGATGTCCACTCCCAGACGTTGCCTATCATGTCGTAGGCGCCGTAGCCGTTGGGAGGAAACGAGCGCACGGGCGTCGTGCGGTCCTTGCCTGCCGACTTCGTGCTGTGGGTTGGGAAGGTGCCCTGCCAGGTGTTCGCCATGGCGACGCCGCCTGGCATGAGCTCATCGCCCCAGGCAAATTCGGTGTCGTCAAGCCCACCGCGTGCGGCAAGCTCCCACTCCGCTTCTGTCGGTAAATCCATCCCGGCCCACTCGGCATAGGCTTTCGCATCGGAATAGGCGACGTGGACGACCGGATGATCGAGCTTGCCGCGGAGATCGCTCAGGCCACCATAGGGCCGCCGCCAGTTTGCTCCAAACTTGAACTGCCACCACTGAGTAATATCGGGACCATTCACCGATTTCGGCGATGTGAACACCAGGGATCCAGCGCGCAGCATATTCGGCAGGGCGCCCGGATAGTCCTTCGGGTCTGGAGCCTTCTCGGCGAGCGTGACATGGCCTGTCGCCTTGACGAATTCCTGGAACTTCCGGTTCGTAACCGGCGTCACCTCTATCCAGAAGCCATCGACCGTAACAGGATGGGCCGGCGCCTCTTCTGGATAGTGGTCGTTGGACCCCATCACGAACGTCCGACCGGGTATCCAGACGAGGTCGCCACTGCCATGACCCTGCGGCCGGGTTTCGGTGTCAAATGCTAGCGTCATCGTCGCCTCCGAAAACTTGCCTGAGTATCGCCAAGCATCGCTTCACCCGTAAGTACGTTACGGTAACACGACATGCGGTAAACGTTACATTCTCCGTAAATTCGGCTCGAGTTCCAGTGTTTCAAGTCGACCGGGCCAGCCGATGGGCGCCGTGGCTAAGCTCGCTAGGTTAACAGCGATGTGGGGTCACCGGACGGCTCGCGGTCATCGAGGAAGTCGCCGCGTGCCGTCATGGCTTCTCACTGAGCAAATTGGGCGGGTCAGAGGTCGACCCGTCTACTATCGCTGCTACTTTCCAGTCGCCGGCCCCTGATCCATGGATCGCATCAGCGCCTCGACCATCTGGTCTATGCTGAAGCTTGCGGAACGCTGGCTGGGCGGGTAGTCCTTGAACGTCTGCAGGAACGGAGCGACCCGATAGACGCCGTACTGGATGAGGTAGGCGTTCTTCGCTAGCCAGTCGTAATACTGGTCGGAGACGACATCCGCGCGTTCGTAGGGATCCATTCGCAGATTGAAGACCTTCGGCGCACGGAGGCAGGTGAAGGGGTTTGCCCACACGGGGAAGCCGCCCGGTTCTCTCTGTTCGCAGAATACGATCTTCCAGTTGTTGTATCGATAGGCAACGACTTCACCGTCATCGTTGAAATAGTAGAAGTCCTCGCGCCCCGATTTTGGCTGCTGTCCCGTCAGGTAAGGCAGCTGATTGTAGCCGTCCAGGTGGACCTTGAACTGACTGCCGTTGATGTTGGTGCCATTGAGGAGCTGCTCCTTGATGTCGGGATCGCCGGCTGCCGCGACCAGGGTCGGGAACCAGTCAAGTCCGGACATCATCTCATTGGACACTTCGCCAGCCTTGATGTGGCCTGGCCAGCGAACCATCGCGGGAACACGGAAGGCGCCTTCCCAGTTCGTGTCCTTTTCGCTTCGGAAGGCGGTCGTTGCCGCATCGGGCCAAGACCACTGGTTCGGGCCGTTGTCGGTCGTATAGACCACGATCGTGTTGTCGGCGATCTTGAGATCGTCCAGCGCCTTGAGGAGCTTGCCGACGTCTCCATCATGCTCGATCATGCCATCGGCATATTCATTGCCGCGCATACCACTTTTACCCTGCATGGATTCGCGAACATGCGTGAACGCGTGCATGCGGGTTGTGTTCATCCAGGTGAAGAAAGGCTTGCCTTCCTTGACTTGCCGCTGGATGAAATCGACCGCCGCGGCCGTTGTTTCATCGTCGATTGTTTCCATGCGCTTGCGATTGAGTGCGCCGGTGTCCTCGACCCGTCCATCGGCGAACGAATGCAGGACTCCGCGTGGGGAATTCGCCTTCACGAATTCCTGGTCGTTCTTGGGATAGTAGGGCCGTTCGGGCTCTTCCTCGGCATTGAGATGATAGAGGTTGCCGAAGAACTCGTCGAAGCCGTGCTGCGTCGGAAGGAATTCGTCCCGATCGCCGAGATGGTTCTTGCCGAACTGGCCCGTGGCGTAGCCGAGCGGCTTCAGGGCCTGTGCAATTGTGATGTCGCGTGGCTGCAGGCCGACCGTTGCTCCCGGGATGCCGACCTTGCACAGTCCCGTTCTCAGGCAAACCTGACCGGTGATGAATGTCGAGCGGCCGGCAGTGCAGCTGTTCTCGGCATAGTAGTCCGTAAACAGCATACCTTCCTTGGCGATCCGATCGATGTTGGGCGTCTTGTAGCCGACGACGCCCATCGAATAGGCGCTGATGTTGGTTTGACCAACATCATCGCCGAAGATGACGAGGATGTTCGGCTTTGCGGTGTTCTGGGCAGGCGCCGCCTGTTGTGCTTGAGCGGCTCCATAGCAAAGTGATGTTGAGGCGAGGGCCATGGCAAGGGCCGCGCCAGCGTGCCGAAGCCGTTTGGGGAGAGACGCGCTCATCGTGATCTCCCTTGTCTCTTCAGATCGTTCAACATTTGCGCTCTCCTGATCGTGGGCAGGCCGGGCCGGCACTGCAGAACACTCGTCGCATCTCTCGACAAGTTTTACGTTCCCACTGAGGAGCATCATTCCGTAAGTACGTTACGGTAACAAACCGCCGCCAAAACGTAACAAGGTGCAGGAATGCATATGTTACTGGGTTAGTGGTTGTGGTTTGAAGTCTCCCTGCAGTGTCTCATCCGCAGGGCGTTTCCTGGCAGTCTGCATCGGCTGCTCAAGGATAGTTACCGGTGCCGCGACCGCTGTGGCGGCGACGTTGCCGATGGTGGTCACCGTGCCTCCGACGACGGCGGTCAGGCCTTGGCCGAGGGTGACGTTGGAATCCGTCAGCGTCTGTCCAGTGACGATACGCTGGCCGATCAGCTGAACGATTTCTGGACTTTCGGCGAACTTGCCGTGGTTCAGGCCTTCGCCCTTGACCTTGGTGAGGTCGATTGCAGTAATGCCGGCGGCTTCCAGCCTCGACCGATAGGGCTCTGCCGTCGGATCGATCGCGCCCAAACGCGAGACCTTGCCGGTGATGAAGCTTGACACTGCAAGCGCCTTGTCGTCCTGCGACACGAAGATCGTGAACTTCGGCGTCGGCGTGCCCATCTCGGCAAACTGCTTTGCGAAGACCTGGATGTCGATATCAGGAGAGGCAAGGATGACATTGTGAATCTTGCTGTTCACATGGCCGTCCCGGATGCCCATCTGCCGCAGCGACTCCATGGTGAGCCAGGTGCCCATGGAGTGGGCAAGGATGGTAATGTCCTTGACATCCGGGTCCGCAGCGAGCGTCCGCAGCCCTTGCTCGAGTGCCGTGCGCGAGTAGTTGGTGCTTTCCTTGTCGTATTCGTAGGCCGTGAGCTGCGCGCGTGACGGCCACGTGAAGAGAAACGGTGTCGCCTCCATGCCGGAATCGTGGACGATTTGGGCAAGGCGGAAAACCGAGTCTTCATATTTGTTGTTGAAGCCATGCACGAAAACCAACGCGTGACCGCCTTGAATGTGCTGGCGAAACCAGGCGCGGCCCTGTGCTTGCGTCTCGATCTCTCGGACGCTGGTTACCGCAAAGTCGGTTGCGGGGTTAGGCGGCAGCCGCTTCGGCCACTGCACGGTGCCGCTTGCCCGCTTCGGGGGGATCGAGACGTCGACAGCGGTCAAATACGGTTTTGGGCTGCGCTCGCCGGTAAATAGAGTTGCGGGATCACCGGAGGGTTCGCGGGTCGTCGCGACCAGCATGCTGACCTTGGAAGTGTTCGGCGTTGCCGCCGTCAATGCGACGGGCGCCATGACGCCACTTGGATGACCACAGCCGACAAGAAGTGCGACGACGAGCAATGGTACAAGTGTCCGAACAGTGCGGGCAGCGATCACGTTCCGGTTCCCTCATTGAAACGCATACACCTTACGGTGGCCGGCTTAGAGCGAAAGTACTTTACGGTAACAGCGAAAAACTCACGCGCAATTTGCGCGGCCGGCCTGTATACGACAACGAGTTTCGGGCGGGTGTTACTTAAACGCAACGGGTCTAATACGGTGAGTTGTGGACAGTCGCTCTCGCCATGCGTATCGGCGATACGCAATACCTTCTCCGTCGAGCTATTTCGATGAATTCGGTTCACAGATCTTTGGATCGAATGACTGCTTATCACTGAAACGAAGTGCCTCCATATGTCCGGCAGTCAACCACGCCGGCCGAACCGGCAGATCATTCGAGGCACACTATGCCAATTGCTCTTTTTGCTCTGACGATCGCCGCTTATGCGATCGGAACCACAGAATTCGTGATCGTCGGTCTGCTGCCGACGGTTGCCGCAGATCTCCACATTACCCTGCCTCTGGCCGGATTAATCGTCAGCGTCTATGCGCTTGGCGTCACCTTCGGTGCACCGGTGCTGACAGCGCTGACAGGGCGCATCGAGAGGAAGCCGCTGCTACTCGGACTGATGGCGCTCTTCGTCATCGGCAACGGCATGGCGGCGATCAGCCCGGGCTATGCGCCGTTGCTTGTCGCCCGCGTACTTTCGGCCTTCGCGCACGGTGTCTTCTTCTCCGTAGGGTCGACGATCGCGGCCGATCTCGTTCCCGAAAACCGCAGGGCTTCAGCGATCGCAATGATGTTCATGGGCCTGACGGTCGCCATCGTCACCGGCGTTCCCCTCGGCACGCTGATCGGGCAGATATTCGGCTGGCGTGCAACCTTTGCCGCGGTTGCCGGGCTTGGAGCCATCGCTTTCGTCGCGATTGCCGTGCTGCTGCCGTCAAACCTGAAAAAGGCGCCGGCGGCCAGCATTGGTGACCAGCTCCGTGTGCTCGGAAGCGGGCGCCTGCTCATCGTCTTTGCCATGACTGCGCTTGGCTACGGCGGTACCTTCGTCGCCTTTACGTTCCTTGCGTCGATCCTGCAGGAAATCACCGGTTTCGCGGCCGGTACGGTCAGCCTGATCCTTGTGGTGTACGGCATCGCCATTGCTATCGGCAATGTCGCCGGGGGCAGGTTTGCCAACCGCAGCCCCGTCCGCGCCCTGACCGGACTGTTTATCGCCCAGGCGATTGTCCTGGTGCTCTTCAGCTTTACCGCTGCATCGCCCTGGCTGGTTGTTCCGACACTTGCCGCTCTTGGGTTCCTTTCTTTCGCCAACGTGCCGGGTCTCCAGATCTATGTCGTGCAATTGGCAAAGCAGGTTCGCCCGGCGGCCGTGGACGTGGCATCGGCGCTGAACATTGCCGCCTTCAATCTTGGCATTGCTGCGGGGGCCTGGATCGGCGGCCTGGTGGTCGAATCTCCGCTCGGGCTCGGGGCAACGCCATGGGTCGGTGCCATTCTGGTCGTCGGCGCCTTGGTTCTGACACTTTGGAGCAGCGCCCTGGACAGCCGCTCCGCATCAAATGCCGGCGCTGTAACCCAGGCTGCCTGACAACGGCGGCGGCCCTCAAATTTGCCTGGAGCGGCGGACGACGCGAATCCCGATCGCGTCGTCCGCCGCTGTTTTCCTGGGAAGCATCCGACCCAGCGGCGAAGTGTAGTACGGCAGGCTCGTCAGGTGCTTTTGATGAGGCTGCCAAATACTTCTCCTCACAGTAGAATTTTCTCGTTGGTAATCACAATTCCCTTGCCTAGCAGCGACCTACTGCGACATACTTGCGCAGCTGACACCACCTGAATGCATGCCTCGAAATACCTTGCGATTTCCTGTTTCTCGGAGCTGAGGTTCGATCAATGGTGCACCTGTCACGTGGGACAATTAGTTCGTTTTTAAAGATATTGATTGCCGTCTCTTGTTGGGCCGCGTTTTTGCCTGACCGAGCCGCGTATGCACAGGATCCCTTTGCCGATTTTCCGGTGGTTATCGGCTGCGAATTGAAGGGCACGTACCATGCATTCTATTTGTCCAGGATAACGAAGGACGGTACCGCCACCTATTCAGCGTCAGACCGGATTGCGGGTACGATTACGGTTGACGGCAAAGCCAAGGCCGTGGGCGGACTGGAGGGAGGAAACTGCGGAGGCAAGACCCTCAAGGAATTGCGGGCGTCAGGGCAGGCGCACGACTTCAGACCTTAACCCCTCAACGTTGAGATTTCTGGGCCATTTTGTTCAACAGACCAGTGAAACGGCTGGCTGTGCGGATGCTTTCCGTCAATTCAATGGGGGAATTCATGGACGACAGATGTCCTGGCCCTTGGAACGTCTGTGTGCTTGCACGTACGGGCAAGGACGGTGCCGTGGAGTTTATCGGCACGACCGAGGAAGCCCTGAGGAAACTAAGGAGCAATTGGCCTCGGCCTGGGCCGGCGTTCGCGCTGGCCGTCGAAAGTTGTGAGGATGTCGTGCGGAGTTGGGCTCCAACATACCTAGCACGAATAGCATTCGAGGAGGCCGTCAGGGAGGCGGGGCTCCATCTGTAGGGTGAGGTCCAGGCAACGACGCGACACAAGAGGGAGAAGCATGGAAGAGCTGCGAACGCCCTTGAGGGTAACGGCAGGTCGCTTTCTGCGCTCGGTGAGGATCTTCATCTCTTCAGAGGTTGGAGGCAGGGCAAAGCTGTTAATGGCGGGCCTTGTGATACTGCTTTTCACGATCAACGGCCTCAACGTGCTCAATAGCTTCGTTGGCCGGAACTTCATGACGGCAATCGCCGACAGGCATGTCAGCGAGTTCGCTCGCCAGGCGGTGTTCTACCTTCTTGTGTTTGCTGGCTCCACGGTCGTATCGGTGTTCGCACGCTTTACAGAGGAGCGTCTCGCCCTTCTCTGGAGGGCCTTCCTGACAGGTCGAGCCGTCAATCTCTACCTTACGGACAAGGCTTTTTACCGCCTGGATGTTTCCGGCAAGCTCTCGCATCCGGACCAACGCATCTCGGAAGATATCCGCGCCTTCACGGTGACGACCCTGTCTTTCCTGCTGATGATCTTCAATAGCGGCCTGACGATCGTTTCGTTCTCTGGCGTGCTTCTGTCTATCAATCCGGTCCTCTTCGCCGTTGCTGTTCTGTATGCGGCGAGCGGCTCCCTGCTTACGATCCGTCTCGGGCGACGGCTCATCAAGCTGGACTACGACCAGCTCGACAAAGAGGCGAGTTTTCGCGCTGGCCTCCTTCAGGCCCGAGAGAATGCCGAGCAGATAATGCTGTCTGGCAGCGAACGACAAATGAAGTCGTTTCTTTCGACGCGACTTGATGATCTGGTGGCGAACTTTCGCGTCATTACATCCGTTAACCGCGATGTGGGCTTCTTCACGACTGGCTATAACTGGCTGATCCAGATCATCCCCGCCCTGATTATCGCGCCGGCATTCTTCCGGGGGGATATCGAATTTGGCGTGATCACCCAATCTGCGGCCGCTTTCGCGATGCTGGTGGGCGCCTTTTCGCTGATCATCAACCAATTCAAGTCGATTTCCAATTTCGCCGCGGTCGTGACGCGGTTGAGCACGTTGTCGGAAGCCATAGAGAACTCGCAACGGAGCGTGAGCACAGAAATTCAAGTTCACGAGACACAGGAACAACTGTCTTACGAAAAGCTCACAATCTTGTCGGCAAGGGACGGATCGACGTTGCTGCGAGAGCTGACCGTGGCCTTTCCGTCTGGTGCCCGGGTGCTTGTGACGTGTTCCCGCGAGGATCAAGGGAATGCCCTCTTCGGGGCGACCGCGGGTGTTGCTTATCCAGGCTCAGGCGAAATCTTGCGACCTGCGGGTGAAGGGATACGTTTCCTCCCGCGGGAACCGTATTTGCCGCCAAGCACCCTTCGGCAGCTACTCGCTCCGGCAGCGAACGCAGAAATTTCCGACGAACGGATTTCGATACTACTTGCCGAATTCGGACTCGAACGCATTTCTAGTGCAGAGGGTTTTCAACAAGAAGTGGAATGGCATACGGTTCTGACGCAAAGAGAGCAGCAACTGCTGATGCTGGCGAGCATGTGCGTGGCCAAGCCACACGTCATCTTGCTTGAGAGAACCGAGGTTATGGTGGGCTGGGATACACTGTTCCGGATCATCACGCGCTTTGCAGACGACGGCGTTGCCTGCGTTCATATCGGGAACGCAGCCGACATTTTGGCCTATGATGCCATCCTGGAGTTCGGCGATGATGGCGCATGGCAGTGGAGGACGCCCGCATAACCGCGCAGACGCCTCGTGGCGTGCGGCACGGAAATTGAGACATAAGTCGACAGGAGGCTGACAATGACGAACGCCGCTCTTTCAACCGACGACTATCAGGCAGCGGCTACCCCGCTGGGGGCTGAAGAGCTCCGATTGATGGACGCCTATTGGCGGGCATCAAACTATCTCTCGGTCGGACAGATTTACCTGCTCGACAACCCGCTACTGAAGAAACCTCTCAAGCGCGAGCATATCAAGCCAAGGCTGTTGGGCCACTGGGGAACAACTCCGGGGCTGAACATGCTCTATGTGCATCTCAACCGTGTTATCAAGCGCGACGATCTGAACATGATCTATGTGATTGGTCCTGGCCATGGCGGGCCATCGCTGGTCGCGCATGCTTACCTTGAAGGCACCTACAGCGAAGTCTACCCGAATATCGGTCAGGACGTCGAAGGCATACAGCGGCTGTTCAAGCAGTTCAGCTTTCCCGGCGGCATTCCGAGCCACGTCGCCCCGGAAACGCCTGGAAGTATCCATGAAGGCGGCGAGCTCGGCTATGCCCTCAGCCACGCCTATGGGGCGGCCTTCGACAATCCCGACATGATCGTCGCCTGCGTCGTCGGCGACGGGGAGGCCGAAACCGGGCCGCTCGCCACAGGGTGGCATGGCAACAAGTTTCTCAATCCCGCCCGCGACGGGTGCGTCCTGCCGATCCTGCATCTCAACGGCTACAAGATCGCCAATCCATGCTTCCTCGCTCGCATTCCGGAGCACGAACTGCGCAAGTTCTTCGAGGGGATGGGATATGCGCCGCTCTTCGTCGAAGGGCATGAGCCTGACAAGGTGCAGCAGCAGCTGGCGGCGGCCATGGATACCGCCGTCACGGAGATCAAGCGGATCTGGGTGGAGGCTCGCGAGAAGGGCAATCTGACGCGCCCGGCATGGCCGATGATTGTCTTCCGCACACCGAAGGGCTGGACCTGCCCGAGCGAGATAGACGGCAAGAAGTGTGAGGATTACTGGCGGTCACATCAGGTTCCGATGGGCGAGATGGACAAGCCGGAACACATCGAGATCCTTCAGCACTGGATGAAGACCTACAAGCCCGAAGAGCTCTTCGACGACGAAGGCAAGCTGCGCGCCGAGTTTGCGTCATTGGCCCCGACGGGACATCGCCGGATGAGCGACAATCCACACGCAAATGGCGGTCTCCTCCTGCGCGACCTGAAAATGCCTGACTTTCGCGACTACGCGGTCTCTGTGCCAAGCCCCGGAGCGACCATGACGGAATCCGCGCGCGTCATGGGCAAGTTCCTGCGCGATGTCATGAAGCTCAACCTGAACAGCAAGAACTTCCGGCTGTTCAGCCCGGACGAGAACAATTCCAACCGCTGGCAGGATGTGCTCGAGGTCACCGACCGCTGCTACATGGCCGAAATCTATCCCGAGGATGATCACCTATCACCCGATGGCCGCGTCATGGAGGTGCTGAGCGAGCATCAGTGCCAGGGCTGGCTGGAAGGCTACCTGCTGACGGGACGCCACGGCTTCTTCTCCTGCTACGAAGCCTTCATTCACATCATCGACTCTATGTTCAACCAGCACGCCAAATGGCTGAAGGTGTGCAATCACATTCCCTGGAGGCGGCCGATCGGTTCGCTGAACTACTTCCTCAGCTCCCACGTCTGGCGCCAGGACCACAACGGCTTCAGCCATCAGGATCCGGGTTTCATCGATCACGTCGTCAACAAGAAGGCAGACGTGATCCGTGTCTATCTGCCGCCGGATGCCAATACGCTGCTTTCGGTCACGGATCATTGCCTGCGCAGCCGCAACTATGTGAACGTCGTCGTGGCCGGCAAGCAACCGGCGCCGCAATGGCTGACGATGGATGAGGCGGTCAAGCATTGCACCGAAGGCCTTGGCATTTGGGAATGGGCCAGCAACGATCGAGGTTCGGAGCCCGATGTCGTCATGGCGTGCTGCGGCGACGTACCGACGCTGGAAACGCTGGCGGCAGTCCAATTGCTGCGAGAACACCTTCCTGAGCTGAAGGTTCGCGTGGTCAATGTCGTCAACCTCATGAAACTGCAACCGTCGAAGGAGCATCCGCATGGGCTCTCAGACGCAGACTTCGACGCATTGTTCACGAAGGACAAGCCGATCATCTTTGCGTTCCACGGTTATCCCTGGTTGATCCATCGGCTTACCTATCGCCGCACAAATCACGACAATCTGCATGTGCGCGGTTACAAGGAAGAGGGAACGACGACGACGCCATTCGACATGGTGGTCCTGAACGAAATGGACCGCTTCCACCTTGTCGAGGATGTCATCGATCGCCTGCCGCAGCTCGGCGCTCGGGCGGCCTATTTCAAGCAGGCGATCCACGAGAAGCTGATCGAACACAGGCAGTACATCGAAAAGTATGGCGACGACATGCCCGAGATAAGCGGTTGGAGATGGGGTGTGCAGGAGCAGAGCAAAAGCCAGCTGAGAACCTCGACGGAAGGTGACAACACCTGAGCCGTTCAGCCCCCAGCGCGCAGCAGGGCGCGTTGGGGAGCGGCTGAGGTTGGTTTACAATGTAACTTCACGGCTGATGACGTTCAGGCGGTGATTTGCATATCGGCGACTTGATAGGGCGTCCATCAGTCGCGAAGCCTTGTGGAATGGATGAGGCCATGACCGAGTTACCATCCGCCCCAAATTTGGAGTCCGCTGCCAGCGACGAGGATTTCGCGCGGTTGCAGTTCACGACGCTGCTCTACTACCTGCATTGCACGAACCCGGACAACGGGCTCGTCCGCGACAAGACGCAAGATTCTGCACCGGCGAGTATAGCCGCTGTCGGCATGGCGCTTGCCACTATCCCCGTCCTTGTGGAGCGTGGCATCATCATTCGAAAGTTTGCCGCCAAGATGGCCCGGAGGCGGCTCGATTTTCTGGCACGGTGCCATCAAGGGCCCGAACCGGACGCCTCCGGCTACAAGGGCTTCTTCTACCACTTCCTTGATATCGAAACAGGACGCCGGGTATGGCAGTGCGAATTGTCGACGATCGACTCGGCCTTTCTGTTTGCCGGCGCGCTGACCGTTGCCACGTATTTCAACGAGGATACGGCCGACGAAGTCAAGATCAGGCAACTTGCCGCGTTTCTCTATGAAAGGGCGGACTGGAACTGGGCCTGTGACCACGGAGCGACGCTGACGCACGGCTGGCACCCCGAGAGCGGCTTCATTCCCTACCGCTGGCGCGGCTATGACGAGGGCCTGCTCCTCTACATACTGGGGCTCGGTTCGCCATCGCATCCGTTGCCGCCCGAGAGCTACGCGGCCTACACTGACAGCTATGACTGGCGCAACATCTTCGGGCGCGAACTGCTCTATTCCGGTCCGCTCTTCACGCACCAGCTTTCGCATATGTGGATTGATTTCCGCGGTCTCCGGGACGAATTCATGCGCGAGCACGACAGCGACTATTTTCAGAACAGCAGGCAGGCCACCTTCGTCCAGCAGGAGTATGCGATCCGAAATCCCAAGGAGTTCGAAGGTTATGGCGAACACTGCTGGGGCTTCACCGCAAGCGATGGCCCCGGCTGGCTGACGCTGGACGTTGGCGGGGTGCGCAGGGAATTTTTCGACTACATCGCGCGCGGGGCACCGTTTGGACCGGACGATGGGACCGTCTCTCCGTGGGTCGTTGTCGCGTCCCTGCCATTTGCGCCCGAAATTGTCATTCCGACTGTCCTCAACTGCGGGAGCCTCAACCTGGGGATGACACGGCTCTACGGGTTCAAGCCGTCGTTCAATCGGACGTTCAAGGTTCCGGACAGTCCGACGGGCTGGTGGATCAGTCCCTGCCACTTCGGCATCGATCAGGGACCGGTGGCCCTGATGATCGAGAATTATCGAACCGGTTTCCTGTGGAACCTGATGCGTAACTGCGAGCCGATCGTGCGTGGCCTGCGCCGAGCCGGGTTCAGTGGTGGCTGGCTATAGCCAACGAGGGGTGCACTGGGCACGGTTATGGGGGCGCGCTTCCTCAATGGTTCGCGAGTTGGACCCGCAGCGAGGACAATGCGCGCTCTGCCTCTCCGATTTCCTTGAGGACGATCTTTTCCTGCCGATGGTCGATGCCGCCTCCGGCGATTGCCGCATCGACCACTTCCAGGACATCGGTGGCCTCGATCACCACTTTTGTTGCGCGCCTCTGCAGGGCCTCGGGAACAGGAGGCTCGAGATCGTCTATCCTGACGCCGTCCGCGCGCTCGGCCGGCACAAAGCGCGTTCCCTCGAGGAGGTAGGCCACAAGCCGTGGATCCGGAATCGCGACAATGAGCGCACGGATTTCGTCGGCGGAGAAGACGCTGCGCCCGATCAGGCGCGAGTGCAACACGGCGTAGCTGACCCCGATCTCAGCCGCCACCTTCTCGATACTGAGCTGCCGTTCGATGACCAGAATCGCATATGCGATCTGCGCGAACTCGCTGCCTCGATCAGCCATCGTCACCCTCCTTAGATGCGCTGCAGGTCAAACGTCGGCGGCGCCAACGATACAAGCCTATCAAAAAAGACATCCCGTTTTGATGGCTTCGAGTGGTAGCTGTCGCTACAGGAAGCGCCCGCGGCAACACCCCAGCCGCGGGGAAAGACCGCCTGCTCGGGCTTTTTGACTGACAGGTGGTCTGACCTCGGCAATCGTATGCAAACGACAACGGTCGCGTTGCATGCGGCAGCCCTTCGGTTTCCTTGAGAAGAACGACAGCCCGGGTCGATACGATCGCGAACCCGGCTGCGGATCGCCTGCTTGGTCGCTGGGGCCAAGGGGGGCGCGTCAATGAGAACCACGCAGCTGATCATCCTTCAGCCAACTTCGGCTAAAGACGCTCGGGGAACCGTCTGCCATCTGCGGCGACGTTTGCACGATATCCTCCCTCAGCCACCAGTCGATCGACGTACCGGGAGCGGACAGCTCTCCCTGTTGGAGGTCTGCCCGGACAAGGATAGATATGGACTGGCCGCGTGCGGATTTCGCGTCCGCGGCGTGAGCAGCCGACGACACAAGCAACGGCACACAGACGATTGTCGTCAGCACCGCAACATACAATGGAACTGCCTGCGAGTACGACATGACAAGCACCCCGCCAAGGTCAGGCGATACTACAACATTGGAAGTTGAATTCACAGCGTTCTCTGCACTCGCAATGACACGGCCTGGCGCTATGCAGCGAGGGATGTTCAGGGAAACAATGCAGGCGCCAGACACTTTGCTCAATCTCTCCAAAAGGAGGTGAGCATCCGTCTGTGTTCATGTCGCTAGAGCCTGCGTTCGGCGCCAGCAGGCAATCTCTCGTCATGTCATATGAAGATCAAAAAAGTTGGCGCACCCGACAGGATTCGAACCTGTGACCTTTGGAATCGGAATCCAACACTCTATCCAGCTGAGCTACGGGTGCATGCCTCAGGCGTTTGAATCGCCCTGTCCGATGCGAGGTTCTTAGCCTAGCTCGCCGCGTCCTTCAATCTCTCTCCGGCGAAATTCTTCGTCGCGTTGCCTTGGAACGGTTTCTTTTTCCGTGCCGAGGCACAAATGCTCGCATCGCGGTGTCCTGAAAGCGAGAGCCCGCCGGACTTTCGTTCGGCGGGCTCCTCTTATCGCAGTTGGCGTCAGACCTGCATGGCGCCGGGGCCGGGGATGGCCTTGGGCGGGACCTTGCCGAGGATGATCATGCCGAGGACCTCGTCCTTGGTGACGTCCTCGGTGCGGGCGTGGCCGACGACCTGGCCGTTCTTCATAACCGACACGCGGTCGGCGAGGTCGAAAACGTCATGGATGTCGTGGCTGATCAGGAAGATGCCGATGCCTTCCTTCTTCAGTTGCTTGATCAGCTCGCCGACCTGGGCCGTTTCCTGCGGACCAAGGGCTGCCGTCGGCTCGTCCATGATCAGGATGCGGGCATTGAACAGGATGGCGCGGGCGATCGCCACCGACTGCCGCTGACCACCGGACAGCGCCTTCACCGGCTCCTTGAAGCGGCGGAAGTTGGGGTTGAGACGTCCCATCACCTCGCGGGCGGAGGCTTCCATGGCAACGTCGTCGAGCGTTCCCCATTTCGTGCGGATCTCGCGGCCGAGATAAAGGTTGGCGGCGGCATCGACGTTATCGGCGACGGCGAGCGTCTGGTAGATCGTCTCGATGCCATACTTCTTCGCATCGCGCGGATTGCGGATGTCGGCTGGCTCGCCATTGATCAGGATCTCGCCGCTATCGCGCTTGTAGGCGCCGGAGAGGATCTTGATGAGTGTCGACTTGCCGGCGCCGTTGTGGCCGAGAAGGGCGACGACTTCGCCGGGGTAGAGATCGACCGAAGCATTGTCCACGGCGTGAATTCCGCCGAAGGAGATCGAGATGTTCTTCAGTTCCACAAGGGGAGTGCGTTGATCAGTCATATCTAGGACTCCTCTTACTTCGACCGCGAGCGATAGACGGTGTCGAGCCAGACGGCAACGACAAGCACGGCGCCCACGACGACATTCTGTATGGGGGTGTCGACATTGGCGAGGCCCATCCCCGATTGCAGCGACTGCATGACCAGCGCGCCGAGCATGGCGCCGGCGATCGTGCCGGTGCCGCCGGCAAGCGAGGTGCCGCCGATGACGGCTGCCGCGATGGTATAGAGCTCGTAGGTCGTGCCTTGCGAGTTCGCAGCCGCATTTAGGCGTGCGGTGGAGATCGCCGCGGCGACCGCCGCGAGGAAGCCCATCAGCGCGAAGATGCGGACCGCAACCCAGCGCGTCTTGATGCCGGCGAGCTCTGCGGCCTCAGGATTGCCGCCGATCGCGAAGACATAGCGGCCGAAGCGCAGGCGGGTGGCGATGAAGGTCATCACGATGCCGACGAGAATGGCGATCAGGACAGGCACGGCGATGCCGTAGGAGATGAACAGCCCCGTTTCCGGCCAGGCAATGTTGTTTGCCTCGGCATATTTCTTGGCGATCGCCACCGGCCAATAATAGATGGTGGACACCCAGATGGCTCCGAGCACCAGCGCACAGCCGAGGACGGCCAGGAAATATTCGGCCCAGAGCGGACGGCGCGGGAAGTTGAAGCGCTTGCGCTGGTGGCGTGAGCCGATGATGCCGACGATGATCAGCACGCAGGCGACAAGCCCGATGATCCAGCTCCAGGTCGCGCCGACGGCACCTTCGGCACCGCCGCCCATGATACGGAACGTCGTATCGAGCGGGGCGACCGTCTGGCCCGATGTCACGTACCAGGCAAGACCGCGCCAGGCGAGGAAGCCGCCGAGCGTGACAATGAAGGAGGGGACGCCCAGGAAGGCGATGATGACGCCCTGGAAAAGGCCGATCAGCGTTCCGGCAACCAGGCCGCAGACCAGCGTGATCAGCCAGGTCCAGGAGTTGTCGAAGCCGAGATACTGCGGCAGGAATTTTGCCTGGACGACACCCATGATCATGGCGACGAGGCCGAGCATGGAGCCGATCGACAGGTCGATGTTGCGGGTGACGATGACGAGCACCATGCCTGTCGCGAGAACCGCGATCTCGGTCGTCTGGACCGAGAGGTTCCAGAGGTTGCGCGGCGTCAGGAAGAGCCCGCCGGTGTAGAGATGGAAGCCGATCCAGATGACGAGCAGCGCGGCAACCATGCCAAGCAGGCGCGTGTCGATCTCGGTTGCGCGCAGGAAGCGTGTGAAAGCATTACCCTCTGCCACGCGCGGTTGGCTTGATGAGGATTGCGTGATGTTTGCCATGGGTTTGCCGTTCCCCCCATTGTTTGGGCCGTGGCGCGGGTGCCCGAAAAGCCCGAACCGAGGTTGCCCTGTTCTTGAATTGACCACCGAGAGACTTCCGAAACGGCCGCTCAAGGCGCGGCACTATTCTGGCAGGGAATCAAAGCGTTCGGTGCGTTGCGAGGCGGGAGTGTCCGTGGAGGAAGCACCATCCGCATCCGGCGCCGCAGCGAGACCGCTGCGGCGCCGGCGTGTTGATTGACTTTACAAGGATTAATCGCAGGCCTTGACGCTGCCGGCCTTGACGCCCTGGCAAGCTTCAGCCTTGGAAATCCAGCCGGCGTCGATGACGACGTTCAGGTTGTCCTTGGTGATTGCCTCCGGCTTCAGGAAGATCGACTGCATCTTCACCTTCTTCGGACCGCCCTCGAAAGCCGTGACGCCTGCAATCTTGTCCATCGTCGTGCCGCCAGCGAGGTCGAGCGCGATTTCAGCAGCGCGCTTACCGAGTTCGCGCGAGTCCTTCCAAACGGAAACCGTCTGCGTGCCGAGCGCGATGCGGTTCAGAGCAGCCTTGTCGGCGTCCTGGCCGGAAACCGGAACGGTGCCTGCCATGCCCTGTGCGTCGAGAGCAGCCACTGCGCCGCCGGCGGTGCCGTCGTTCGAAGCAACAACGGCGTCAACCTTGTTGTTGTTGGCAGTCAGGAACTGCTCCATGTTGCGCTGGGCGTTCTGCGGCAGCCAGCCGTCGGTGTAGGCTTCGCCGACGTTCTTGATCTTGCCTGCGTCAACGGCAGCCTTCAGCACTTCCATCTGGCCGGCGAACAGGAAGTCTGCGTTCGGGTCGGAAGAAGAGCCCTTGATGAAGACGTAGTTGCCTTCAGGCTTGACCTTGAACACGCCTTCGGCCTGCAGACGACCAACTTCCTTGTTGTCGAAGGTGATGTAGAAGGCTGCAGGGTTTTCGATCAGGCGGTCGTAACCGACAACCGGAATGCCTTCAGCCGCAGCCTTTTCAATGGCAGGACCGATCGCATCGGAATCCTGGGCAAGAACGATCAGCGCGTTCGCGCCCTGCGAAATCAGAGATTCAACGTCGGTCAGCTGCTTTGCGGCAGACGACTGGGCATCAGCGGAAATGTACTTGGCGCCCTTGGCTTCCAGGGCCTTTTGGATGGCGGCTTCGTCGGTCTTCCAACGTTCTTCCTGGAAGTTCGACCAGGAAACGCCGACGACGAGGTCGGCAGCCATTGCGGCGGTATGCACCGACACGAGGATGGCCGCCCCGGCCATCAGCTTCAAAACAGACTTCATAAATATCCTCCCGAGTGAATAGCGGCCAGCCCCAGCCAGTGGTTCCTCCGGCCGCCGCGGTTCGCTGTCCAGAAAGGTTCGTATTATTTTCTCGACAGTCGAGAAATTTAGTGTCAGAGATTTTTTCAACTGTCAACACTGCACTACCGACGGAATTTTCGTTAGGAGAACCTGCCGGAGATACAGTGTGAACGAGGGCGGAATGCGAGGGGGAGAGGGCCGGCATATATGCTGACCAAGTCGAGCACGGAATTGGTCCGGCAGCGAAATAGCGTCCTCGTGCTCGCTGCGCTTCGAAGGCATGGAGCGCTCGCCCACACCGAGATCGCCGACTTTACAAAGCTGTCCTCTGCCACGATCTCAGCCATCACCGCCGATCTGGAAAAAGCTCAGATCATCGAGAAATCCGAGCATCAGGCGGCCAGCGGGCGGGGGCGTCCGCGCGTGTCGTTTCGGCAACGCCGCGATTGCGGCTACCTGGTCGTTGTAATCATCTCGTCGGATGGCGTGCAATATTCGTTGGTCGACTACGCGGGCAAACTCATCGACAGGTTCAACGAGGAAAGGTCACATGATCCCGCTGGCGCCGAGAGGTTTGTAACCTCCATCAGGGAGGGGCTTGCGCGTATCCTATCGCGCTCGAAGCTGCCCCAGGAGAAGGTGTTGCTGATATCGATCAGCAGCAAGGGTCTCGTGCATCCTACAGAGCCGGTGCTGGTCTGGTCGCCAATCTTTGGCAGTAACCAGATCGACTTCGAATCGGCACTGCGGCCGGAATGGCAGGCCAGGATCCTCCTCGGCAATGAAACGCAGCTTGTTGCGGCGGCGCTCGGCGCGCATGAGGAGAACACGAGGCCAGCGGATTTTCGTGCACTTGCCGCATTGTCGCTCGGGCATAGCATCGGGCTTGGCATCGTTCGAAGCGCGGGGCAGGGGGAGCGGGAGATCTCGGCGCCGAATTTCGGACATATGCTGCATATGGCGAACGGCGGGCTTTGTCGCTGCGGCAGCAAAGGATGCATTGAGGCCTATGCAGGCTTCTATGCGATTCTGCGCATGGCCTTCGAAGTGCCGCTGGATACGATTCCGGCCAAGTTCGTTCCTATCGCGGAGCTCGACAAGATCGCAGCGCAGGCGCGCCACGGCCATCGCATGTCTGCCTTTGCATTCAGACAGGCCGGTATCGCGCTCGGAAACGGGCTTTCACGCCTGCTCAGCCTGACAGAGCGCATGCCAATCGCAATCACTGGGCCTGGCACGCGCTATTATGACTTGTTGCGGCAGGGAATCGAGGAAGGTCTCGGCCAGACGCATGTGGTACGGATGGAGGGGATGCCAGAGATCCGCGTTGTGCCTGACGAATCTATCCTTGTGTTCGAGGGACACCTGGACAGAGCATTGTCGGTGATCGATCAGGAACTGGTTATGTCCGGCATTCAGGGGGCCGACTAGCCGCGCGTTACCGGCGCAGAATAGCAGGAAACGAGAAATGGCCGGGCAGGGACCCGGCCATCTCACAGGTGGCTTTCGGTCGGGAGAGGGCCGTCAGCCAATCTTGATGAGTTTGCCTTCCTTGACGGATTGCACCGCAGCGTCGGCAAGTGCCAGCGCAGCAAGGCCATCCGCGCCGGACGGCGAGATTACACCACCCTTTTCGATCGCCGCGACAAAGCTCGCGATTTCGTTGGCGTAGGCTTCGGTGTAGCGGGTCATGAAGAAGTCGTGCAGCGGCGGACGGGTGTAGCCATCGCCATTGGCAACCTCGATCGAGACAGGGCGCTGGTTTTCGGCGGCGACCATGCCCTTGGAGCCATGCACCTCGATGCGCTGATCGTAGCCGTAGGTGGCGCGGCGGGAGTTGGAGATGATCGCCTGCTTGCCGGACTTGGTCTGCAGAATTACGGAAACACTGTCATAGTCACCAGCCTCGCCGATCGCCTTGTCGACGAGAACCGCGGCGGTCGCGCTGACGGCAACTGGCTCTTCGCCGAGCAGGAAGCGGGCCATGTCGAAGTCATGGATCGTCATGTCGCGGAAGATGCCGCCCGAACGCTTGATGTAGTCGACAGGCGGGGCGCCCGGATCGCGCGAAGTGATCGTGACCATCTCGACGTCGCCGATTCGGCCATCATCGATCGTCTTGCGAACCGCCATGAAATGCGGGTCAAACCGGCGGTTAAAGCCAACCATCAGCTTGGCCTTGGTCTCGTCAACGACCTTGATGCAGGCCTTGACGCGGGCAACGTCCAGATCGATCGGCTTTTCGCAGAAGATTGCCTTGCCGGCACGCGCGAAGCGCTCGATCAGATCAGCGTGGGTGTCGGTCGGAGTGCAGATAACAACGGCGTCGATGTCCTTGGCAGCTTCGATCGCGTCGATCGTGCGGACTTCGCAGCCGTAGGCCGATGCGATCGCTTCTGCTGCCTGCGGAAAGGCGTCGGCGACAGCGACGAGCTTGGCGTTGGGGTCACCGCTGACGGCCTTCGCGTGAACCTTGCCGATACGGCCGGCGCCGAGAAGACCAAATCTGACTGTCATGAGAACCTCCCCTGGATTCGGAACAAATGAACCGAATTATAATGCGTGTAGAATTTTCATTCCATTTAATGGCTACGGCGTCAAGCCCGCGGCTCTTTCACATTTGTAAAATCCATCCTAAAGACATGTGATCAAAATACCGCGCGGGAAAAGTATGCAACTCATTGATCCGAACCATCCGGCCTACCGTCCGCTCTGGGCGCGTATCCTCATCGTGGCGGTTTGCCTAGGCTGGGCGCTGGTCGAAATCACCACCGGCGACCCATTCTGGGCCGTTCTGTCGGGTGGGGCCGGCATATACGCAGCCTATATGCTGTTCTGGAACTACAAGCC
Organism: Rhizobium cauense; assembly: GCF_019511525.1. Lineage (GTDB taxonomy): Bacteria > Pseudomonadota > Alphaproteobacteria > Rhizobiales > Rhizobiaceae > Rhizobium > Rhizobium cauense. Next base: position 29,913 of record NZ_JAEUAT010000008.1, read on the forward strand.
GCAGTCGGAAACCGCGGAGCCGACGCCTCCCTCCGAAGACCACGAAGACAAGAAAGACGCCGAATAATCAGCGGTTGACGCGTCGCAGGGCCTGGTCGATCAAAAGGTTTGCCGCGGTCATTCGTTTGGTGGCGTTTTCGCGAAATGCGGGATAGACGCCGTCGGGGTGGTTCTTCTTGGCGAAGGCGCGGCGTTTCTCATTCAGGCTTTGGACAGTATCGCGCGCCGACAAATTCAGTTCGGCCGCGATCTCTTCCGGTGTGATGCGTTCGAGGTATTCGGGCATCACGGGCTCGGGTTCCGATATCGGCGACGGCGCGGTTGATGTCTCGACGGCTCTTTCTGCTGGCGCGAACTCGAGATTGTCGAAATAGGCCTGGCCGGGTTGTGCCGACGATGCCGACACACCTTCCATTACATTGAAGGCGAGACCCGTCTTGAGGCCGCTGACGCGGGCAGCCGACGGCGTATCGATTGTCTCGTCGTTCTCTGCCTTGAGACGGTCGAGCACGGACTGGAACAGGGATTGGCCGAATAGCATGGATGCTTCCTTTGGAAGGAGCATTAGATGTGAGTAAGGTGGTGCAAAGCTTGTCAGCTCGTCGCAACCTTCTTGCTTTCGGCCAGTACGAGGTCATAGAGCAGCCGCGCGCTGGGGGGGAGCGCACGGTCCTTGACCGTGATCAGGCTGTAGGGCCTGACGTTGATCTCGAAATCGATCGGCAGCACCCGCACATCCGATGCCTTCGACTTGTGGGTCGCGAGAAACTGCGCCACGTCGAGCGCGATCGGAGCGATAGCATCTGTCTGGCATACCGTTGCGCAGGTAAGAAGCAAAGAAGACGTGTTGACGATATTTTCCGGAAGCGACACCCCTCGCGCCAGGAAGAGATCTTCGATCGTCCGGCGAAGGAGTGTGCCTGCAGGCTGAAAGACCCAGTCGTATTGCGGCAGGTCCTCCAGGGTGACGACTTTCTTCTTCAATAGAGGATGGCCGCCGCGCACGATCAGGCAAGCCTTCTCCACACCGATCTCCTGGACCTGGAACAGGCGTGGATTGAGATCGTCGGGAATGCGGCTGATGATGAAGTCGTGCCGGGCGGCAAGCAGTTCGCGGGCGAGCACATTGCTCGTTTCTACCTGAATGGTGACTTCTATGCCGGGAAGGGCGCTTCTCACACGCTTTATCGCCGGCACCACCAGGCTCATCGCCGGGGCGGTGACCGCGCCGATGAAGACGGCGCCACCCTTTCCCGTCTTCAGTTCGGCGATCTCTCGGCCGGCCTCACGCAGTTCCAGCATTATCTTTCGCGCACGTCTGGCGAGGGCCTGTCCAAACGCCGTCAGTGCAACCCCGCGGGCCACGCGTTCGTAAAGCGGCGTCTTAACGATCGATTCCATTTCAGACAGGATTCGCGACGCTGCCGGCTGCGAAATGTTCAGCACTTCCGCAGCGGCTGAAATCTGTCCGCTATCTTCGATTGCGACGATCATCCGCAGGTGATTCAGCTTGAGCCCTGACCTTAGAAGGGCGTCGTCACTGAAAATATCTGTATGGATATCCACATGGGCATGCGTCACAGGGTCTGAGATAATCGGCATGGTTGCAGCCTCCCAACTGCGCTCCATCAAAAGTAATACTTTTTAACGATATACCAAAAATGTTATGCGCTTTGCTAGTTATTCTATTTGACAGTTATAGGAATCCATACCAGTTTGCCGCCGTGTGCTGGTTGGCACTCAACACGTGAGAGAGCGTGGAGGAGACCTACTTCGTTTCTCACCATCTGAAGTATTATCCAAGACGGAACCTGCCACAGTTTCGGGGCGGGCGATTTTTCGTCCGCGCGTTTATTAACTAAGGGAGAGAGAGATATGAAATCCATTATCTCGTTGATGGCAGCGGCGGCTTTCGGCGTCGCTTCGTTCGTTATGCCAGCGATGGCGCAAGACAAGGGGACTGTCGGCATCGCAATGCCCACGAAGTCGTCGGCTCGTTGGATCGACGACGGCAACAACATCGTCAAGCAGCTCCAGGACGCTGGCTACGCCACCGACCTGCAGTACGCTGACGACGACATTCCGAACCAGCTGTCTCAGATTGAGAACATGGTCACGAAGGGCGTCAAGGTTCTCGTCATCGCCGCTATCGACGGCACGACGCTTTCCGACGTTCTCCAGAAGGCTCACGACGCAGGCATCAAGGTCATCGCTTATGACCGTCTGATCCGCGACTCGGGCAACGTCGACTACTACGCGACGTTCGACAACTTCAAGGTCGGCGTTCTGCAGGCAACCTCCATCGTTGATGCCCTCGGCCTCAAGGATGGCAAGGGCCCGTTCAACATCGAGCTCTTCGGCGGTTCGCCGGACGACAACAACGCCTTCTTCTTCTATGACGGCGCAATGTCTGTTCTGCAGCCTTACATCGACAGCGGCAAGCTCGTCGTAAAGTCTGGCCAGACCGGCATGGACAAGGTCGGTACGCTGCGTTGGGACCCGGCAACGGCCCAGGCTCGTATGGATAACCTGCTCTCGGCTAACTACACCGACGCGAAGGTCAATGCAGTTCTGTCGCCTTACGACGGTCTGTCCATCGGCATCATCTCGTCGCTGAAGGGCGTCGGCTACGGTTCTGGCGATCAGCCGCTCCCGGTCGTTTCCGGCCAGGACGCTGAAGTTCCGTCGGTCAAGTCGATCATCGCTGGCGAACAGCACTCCACGATCTTCAAGGACACCCGTGACCTCGCAAAGGTCACCGTCGGTATGGTCAACGCTCTGATGGAAGGCAAGGAGCCTGAAGTCAACGACACGAAGACCTACGACAACGGCGTCAAGGTCGTTCCGTCCTACCTGCTGACCCCGGTCGCAGTTGACAAGACCAACTACGAGAAGATCCTCGTTGAAGGCGGTTACTACAAGGCTGACCAGCTGAAGTAATTGTTCCAAGTTGGCCGGAACCCGCTGCTTGCGGGTTCCGGTCTTCAATTTTATGATCGCCGCGCCCCTTTGGCTGCTGGCGCTGGATTTTGACCATGGACAATACAATCCTCGAAATGCGGAACATCACCAAGACGTTCCCAGGCGTGAAGGCGCTTGAGAACGTGAACCTGAAGGTTCGGCAAGGTGAGATCCACGCATTGGTGGGTGAAAACGGGGCCGGCAAGTCGACCCTGATGAAAGTTCTCTCCGGCGTTTACCCGGCCGGAACCTACGACGGCGATATCGTCTATGAAGGCGACGTCCGTCATTTCAAGGCGCTCAAGGATTCCGAGGAAATCGGCATCGTCATCATTCACCAGGAGCTCGCCCTTGTGCCGCTCCTGTCGATTGCCGAAAACATCTTCCTCGGCAACGAAGTCGCCCAGAATGGCATTATCAAGTGGCAGGAAGCCTTCAAGCGCACGAGAGAGCTGCTGAGCAAGGTTGGCCTCAAGGAGTCCCCTGAGACGCTCGTCACCGACATCGGCGTCGGCAAGCAGCAGCTCGTCGAAATCGCCAAGGCGCTCTCGAAGAGCGTCAAGCTCCTGATCCTCGATGAGCCGACGGCGTCGCTCAATGAAAAGGACTCCGATGCGCTGCTCGAACTCCTGATCGAGTTCCGCAACCAGGGCCTGACCTCGATCATCATCACGCACAAGCTGAACGAAGTGCGCAAGGTTGCCGACCAGATCACGGTCCTGCGCGACGGCATGACGGTGAAGACGATGGACTGTCGCACCGAAGAAATCAGCGAAGACATCATCATCAAGAACATGGTGGGCCGCGAGCTTGCCGATCGTTATCCGCCGCGCTCCGTGCCGATCGGCGAAACGATTCTCGAGGTGAAGAACTGGAACGCCTACCACCAGCAGCACCGTGATCGTCAGGTCCTGCACGACATCAATGTCACCGTCCGCGCGGGCGAGGTCGTCGGTATCGCGGGTCTGATGGGCGCTGGCAGAACCGAATTCGCGATGAGCCTGTTCGGCAAGTCCTACGGCCACAAGATTCACGGCGACGTGTCCATGCACGGCAAGGCGGTTGACGTCAGCACCGTTCGCAAGGCGATCGATGCCGGTCTCGCCTACGTGACCGAAGACCGCAAGCATCTCGGTCTCGTGCTGAACGAAAACATCGTCCACAACACGACGCTTGCCAATCTGGCAGGCGTTTCCAGCGGGACGGTTATCGACAGCATCAAGGAATCCAAGATCGCGTCGGATTATCGCTCGAAGCTGCGCATCCGCAGTTCCAGCATCTTCCAGGAAACGGTCAACCTTTCGGGCGGCAACCAGCAAAAGGTCGTGCTGTCGAAGTGGCTGTTCTCCGATCCCGACGTTCTGATCCTCGATGAACCCACACGCGGTATCGATGTCGGTGCAAAATACGAAATCTATACTATCATCAACCAGCTCGCCGCCGATGGCAAAGGCGTTCTGATGATCTCATCGGAAATGCCCGAACTGCTTGGCACGTGCGACCGCATCTACGTCATGAATGAAGGACGTATCGTTGCGGAACTGCCAAAGGGAGAGGCGAGCCAAGAAACCATCATGCGCGCTATCATGCGCTCAGGGGAGAAGAAACAATGACGCCCGTCAACCCTCCAGCCGCCGAGGAAAGCAACGTCGTATCCGTTGCCGACTACATCCGGGGCAATATCCGCGAATACGGCATGCTCATCGCGCTCGTCGCGATCATGGTATTCTTCCAGTTCTATACGGGCGGCATCCTCTTCAAGCCGGTCAACCTGACAAACCTCGTCCTGCAGAACTCGTTCATCGTCATCATGGCGCTTGGCATGCTGCTCGTGATCGTGGCCGGTCATATTGACCTGTCCGTCGGGTCGATCGTCGCCTTCGTGGGTGCCGTTGCGGCAATTATGACCGTGACTTGGCAGATGAATTTCGTCGTGGCGGGCATTCTCTGCCTGATCATCGGCGGTCTCATCGGTGCCGCGCAGGGCTACTGGATCGCCTACCACCGCATCCCGTCCTTTATCGTTACGCTGGCGGGCATGCTCGTCTTCCGTGGCCTGACGCTGTTTGTCCTCGGCGGCAAGAACATCGGCCCGTTCCCGAAGGACTTCCAGGTCATCTCGACCGGCTTCCTGCCGGGCACCATGATTGATGTGGCCGGTGTTCCGCTGCATTCGACGTCCCTGATCCTGACGGTCGCCATTACCGTTGTACTCTTCTATCTCGCCTGGAGACGCCGCAAGGTAAACGAAAGCCACGGCATCGATGTGGAGCCTACAAGCTTCTTCGTCGCTCAGAACCTCATTCTGTCGCTAGCGATCCTGTTCCTTGGCTATCAGCTTTCGAGCTACAAGGGCCTGCCGAACGTTCTTGTCGTCATGCTCGTTCTGATCGCGGCCTACGCGTTCGTTACGCGCCGCACGACGATCGGTCGCCGCATTTACGCCATGGGCGGCAACGAAAAGGCAACCAAGCTTTCGGGTATCAACACCGAACGCCTGAGCTTCCTGACCTTCGTAAACATGGGCGTTCTCGCCGGCCTCGCCGGTATGATTATCGCAGCCCGTCTGAACTCGGCGACCCCGAAGGCGGGCGTTGGCTTCGAACTTGACGTTATCGCGGCCTGCTTCATCGGCGGTGCTTCGGCATCCGGCGGCGTTGGCAAGATTACCGGTGCCGTCATCGGCGCGTTCATCATGGGCGTCATGAACAACGGCATGTCGATCGTCGGTCTCGGCATCGACTTCCAGCAGATGGTCAAGGGCCTCGTGCTTCTCGCTGCCGTCTTCTTCGACGTCTACAACAAGAATAAGGGCTAAGCGCTTCGGCGCTGCCCGTGCATTCGCAGTGAAATGAACTTGCACATCCGGCTCCTTCGGGAGCCGGAACGGCGGAGCATATTCCGCGCAATCGAAAGAAGGATGAAGACCGTGCTTATTTCGCAGATCAAGGGTTCGAACGGAGAGATCGTCGTCGCCGTGCGTGAGCCAGGCGGTACCGCGAAAGCCGTCAAGAACGCCGGCAGCGTCTATGCGCTGGCAATGGAAGCCGCAAACGGCGGCAAGTCGCTCGTTTCGGTGATCGAGGCGCATGGTTACGGCGAGGCCGTCGATCTCGAAAAGGCTTACGCCGAAGGTCGCTTCCTGCCGCCAATGACGCATCCAGACGCCGCGCACCTGCATCTGACGGGCACGGGCCTGACGCATCTGGGGTCTGCTGCAACGCGCGATTCCATGCACAAGAAGACCTCCGAGGCTGCCGAGGAAACCCTCACGGACTCGATGAAGATGTTCAAGATGGGCCTTGAGAACGGCAAGCCGAAGGCTGGCGAAAAGGGCGTTCAGCCCGAGTGGTTCTACAAGGGCAACGGGTACGGTTCCGCTGCCCCTGGCGCTCCGCTCGTTTCTCCGTCCTTCGCGCTCGATGGTGGCGAAGAACCCGAGATGGCCGGCATCTACGTCATTGCTGAGGACGGCACGCCGTTCCGCATCGGCTTCGCTCTGTCGAATGAATTCTCAGATCACGTCACCGAGCGCCAGAACTACCTCTACCTCGCGCACTCCAAGCTGCGTCCGGCAAGCTTTGGCCCTGAGATCCGCATCGGTGCTGCGCCTGACGATATTCGCGGTACCTCGCGCATCAAGCGCGGCGACAAGGTGATCTTCGAAAAGCCGTTCCTGTCGGGTGAAGCGAACATGTCGCACACCTTCGCGAACCTCGAATATCACCACTTCAAGTACGGCCTGTTCCGTGTGCCCGGCGACGTTCACGTCCACATGTTCGGTACCGCTACGCTCTCCTTCGCGGAAGGCATCAAGACGGAAGAGGGGGATGTCTTCGAAATCGAAGTCGCCGAATTTGGCCTGCCTCTGCGCAATCCGCTGAAGATCGACGCCGAAGAAGAGATCGTCGTCAAGCAGCTCTGAGTTGGCATTGGCCCGGCCGCCGTTTCGGCGGCCGGACCGTTTTTATGAACGGAATCGGAGGCCAACCAGCCCATGACCATCTATCAGAACTTCATCGCCGGCGAATGGGTCGGTTCCGATGCGACCAAGAATATCAATCCGTCCGACACCAATGAGGTTGTCGGTCTCTATGCGGATGGTACGGTCGAAGACACCAAGAATGCGATTGCGGCTGCCAAGGCTGCTTTCCCCGCATGGTCGCGCTCCGGTATCTGGGAACGCCACGTCATCCTGAAGAAGGCCGGCGACGAGATCATGGCCCGCAAGGATGAACTCGGCGCGCTGCTTGCCCGCGAAGAGGGCAAGACCCTTCCCGAGGCGATCGGCGAGACCATCCGCGCCAGCCAGATTTTCGAGTTCTTCGCCGGTGAAGCGCTGCGCCTTGCAGGCGAAGTCATTCCGTCGGTTCGACCAAACATCGGCGTCGAGATCACCCGCGATCCGCTCGGCGTCATCGGCATCATCACGCCCTGGAACTTTCCGATTGCGATTCCGGCCTGGAAACTCGCGCCGGCGCTCTGCTACGGCAACACCGTCGTCTTCAAGCCGGCGGAACTCGTTCCGGCCTGCTCCTGGGCGATCGTCGATATCCTCAATCGCGCGGGTCTGCCGAAGGGCGTTCTGAACCTCGTCATGGGAAGGGGCTCGGTGGTCGGCCAGACGATGCTCGACAGCCCTGATGTGACCGGCATCACCTTTACCGGCTCGACCGGGACAGGCCGTCGCGTGGCATCTGCCTCGATCGAACATAACCGCAAGTTCCAGCTCGAGATGGGCGGCAAGAACCCGATGGTCGTCCTCGACGACGCGGACCTCACCGTTGCCGTCGAAGCAGCTGCCAATTCCGGCTTCTTCTCTACCGGTCAGCGCTGCACCGCGTCCTCGCGCCTGATCGTCACCGAAGGCATCCACGACAAGTTCGTTGCCGCGCTGACCGCGAAGCTTGAGACGCTGGTTGTCGACAACGCGATGAAGTCGGGCACGCATATCGGACCCGTCGTTGATGAGAAGCAGTTGAAGACCGACACGGACTACATCGAGATCGGCAAGAAGGAAGGCGCCAAGCTCGCCTTCGGCGGCGAACTCATCAGCCGCGAGACACCCGGGTTCTATCTTCAGCCGACTCTCTTCACCGAAGCCACGAACCAGATGCGCATCTCGCGCGAGGAAATCTTCGGGCCTGTTGTTTCTGTCATTCGCGTCAAGGACTACGAGGAAGCGCTGGCAACCGCCAACGATACGCCGTTCGGTCTGTCCGCCGGCATTGCGACGACGAGCCTGAAACACGCGACGCACTTCAAGCGGAACTCCGAGGCTGGCATGGTGATGGTCAATCTGCCGACGGCGGGTGTCGACTTCCATGTGCCGTTCGGCGGTCGCAAGGGATCGTCCTACGGTCCGCGCGAGCAGGGCAAGTATGCGGCGGAGTTCTACACGAGCGTCAAGACGGCTTACACGCTGGCATAACGACCGGACAAATTGCTGTGAAAGTCAAAAGGCGGGATCTAATCCCGCCTTTTGTTGTTAGAGGGCGGCTGTAAGCAGAGCGGCGGGTCTGCTTACGAACAGGCTGCGGATCTCCGGCCACTTGCGCCGGAAAGCGGCGACGCATGCTGGATCGAAATGGGTTCCGCTGCAGGCAACGATTTCCTCATAGGCTCGCTCCGGTGTCCAGGCCGATTTGTAGGGCCTGTCGGAGCAAAGCGCGTCGAACACATCCGCAACCGCAACGATGCGGGCTTCGATCGGTATGGCGTCTCCAACCAAGCCATTCGGATAGCCCGTACCGTCCCATTTCTCGTGGTGCCCGCCGATGATGGCGACGGCCACACGAGAAAGTTCGGCAGTGCTGTTCTGCAGAATGCCAACACCAATCGGAACATGCTGGCGCATCAGCTCGATTTCGTCTGGATTGAGTTTGCCTGGCTTCTGCAGAATGGCATCGGGAATGCCGATCTTTCCGATGTCGTGCAACGGCGCCGCCAGAAAGATGTTGCGGCGCTGAATCCGGTCGAGGCCGACGCCCTCCGCGATCAACTCGGCGATGTTGGCCACGCGTTCGATATGATCGCCGGTGTTGCCATCCCGTGATGCCATTGCCTGAGCGAGGCACCAGATGATTTCCTGCTCACGTATATCCGCTTGCCGGCTGGCATGGCGGAAGGCGACGTCGAGTGCTCGTGCGCGATCGGCAAGGGCGACCTGGGCCGTGCGCAGTTCGAGCAGGTTGACGATGCGTGCCTGAAGTTCCATCGGGTCGAAAGGCTTGTTCAGAAAGTCCGTCGCACCAGCGTCCAGCGCTTCCAGGCGAATGGCGCGTTCCGTCTGCGAAGTCACCATCACGATGGGTACGTTTTTGTAACCGTGCTGTGCGCGGAGGTTCCGGATAAGCTCAACACCGTTCAATCCCGGCATCATGTAGTCGACCATCACGAGGTCGAAATTGGTTGCGCGGCTGCGTTCCAAAGCGGCCAGCGGATCTGAGAAGGTTTCGATGTTGTGGTCGCTGAAGCTGCGGACAGCCGTCTCTAAAGCCAGCAGACTTGATTTGCTGTCGTCGACAATAAGAAGATGCATGAAAAGACCCGATAAATTTCTACGGCATGTGGCTGGCATTGCGCCAGATTTCGAAGCCCGGAATATGTCGGGGCTGAATTCATTTCGATCGAAACCGTCGCGAAGTGGATGCCGCGCTCACCGTCTCTACGATCGGGCGAGGGGGTTTAACATCGGGTTATTTCGAAGGGCAGGATTTTCGCTAGCATCCAAAAGAAACGGGCGCATGGAGCGCCCGCTGCAATCAGGATTAAGGAGTGGTAACCGCGCCTTCAGCTCTGACTCTGCATCTGCCCCTGATCTTGGACCTTGACCACGACTGAGAGTTTCTCTCCAGGCGTGCCAATCCGCATGCCTGAAACGGGAGCCGCATCGCGATAGCAAAGTCCGGATGCGACACGCACATAGCGCGCATCGGGGCAGATATTGTTGGCCGGGTCAAAGCCGACCCAACCAAGACCAGGGACATGCGCTTCGCCCCACGCGTGGGTCGCTGCCTGCTCTATCTTCTCTTCCATCATCAGGTAGCCAGACACGTAGCGGGCCGGTACACCTAGGGCGCGTGCTGCGGTAACAAAGATATGGGCGTGGTCCTGGCAGACACCACTTTTCTTCTCCAGCGCTTGCTCTGCAGTCGTTTCGGTATCGCTCGTTCCAGGCCGGTAGGCCACCGTCGCATGGATCCCGGACATCAACGAGTGCATGCGAGCGAGTTCGTTGTCGCCGCCCACGCCCTTGATCAGTTCCTTTACAAGCTTGCCGGGCTTCGTCCTCGGCGTCTCGCGCAGGAAAAGCCAGAGCGGGCAGAAGCCGCTGTGCGGACCAATGACACCGTTCTGATCTTCCGTCTCGACTTCGCCCTCAGCGACGATGCGGGTCGTGCGCTGCTCACCCTCCAGCGAAACGAGGTTGATGTGATTGCCGAACTGGTCGTCATATTCCACCTCAGGCTTGGCGCCTTCGACATTCAGCGACCAATTGAGGATCGTCTGTCCGGTCACGGTCGGCGGCGTTAGTCGCAGACGCTGCAGCGAGAAGACGGACGGTTCCTCGTAGTGATATTCGGTGACGTGGCTGATCTTAAGTTTCATCTCGTGCCCACCTAAGCATAGAACCGGTAACCGTCGGAAATTTCCATGCCGAGCTGGTTGTTGCGTGTGACGAAATCTTCCAGAAACTCATGCAAGCCCTGATCCATGATCTCCTTGATGGCACGTGTCTGAAGTGTCTTGCGGATGGCGTCCGCCGTGTCGTGCGCCGGCAACCGCTCGCCGTAATCCTTGGCAAGATAGCCGAGTTCGCTGACGATCTTCTCGTAGCAGTAGGCGAGCGAGCGCGGCATCTGGCCGTTGAGGATCAGGAAGTCGGCGATGTTCATCGCGCGATACTCACCGTCATAGGCCCAGCTGTAGGAACGGTGGGCGGAGACGGAGCGCAAGATCGATTCCCACTGGATGTTATCGATCGAGGTGCCGACCGCCGAAACGGACGGCAGCAGCACGTAATATTTCACGTCGAGAATGCGGCTCGTATTGTCCGCGCGCTCGATGAAGGTTCCTATGCGAGCGAAGTTGTAGAGTTCGTTCCTGAGCATGGAGCCGTGAAAGGCACCGCGGATCAGCCCGGCACGATGCTTGATTGCATCGATCGCCTCGGGCAGTTCCGCCGCCTTCAACCGCTTGGAAAGCAGTGCCTTCAACTCGATCCAGAACTCGTTCGTCGCCTCCCAGGTTTCCCGGGTCAGCGCGGTGCGTACCATGCGCGCGTTGTTTCGACCGTAGTCGACGCAGGACATCACGCTTGAAGGGTTGCTCCGGTCGCGCAGCAGATAGTCTATCGCATCCGCGCTCGTCAGCTTGCTGTGGCCCTCATCATAGGTCTCGCGGACACCCGCGCTTTGCAGCACGCCATCCCAATCGTCGTCACCGGTTCCGCTTCTCGTCAGCGACATGCGCAGGCCGGCGTCGATGAGGCGCGCGATGTTTTCGGCACGTTCGAAATAACGGAACATCCAGTAGAGTCCGTTTGCAGTTCTTCCGAGCATCAGTCCTCCAATACCCAGGTATCTTTTGTGCCGCCACCCTGGCTCGAATTGACCACAAGCGAGCCCTGCTTGAGGGCTACGCGGGTCAATCCGCCGGGGATGATCTGCACCTTGTCGGAAACGAGAACATAGGGGCGCAGGTCCACGTGGCGCGGCGCAATTCCCTTGTTGACGAGGATCGGCACGGTCGAGAGTGAAAGCGTCGGCTGCGCGATATAGTTGGTGGGCTTTGCCTTCAGCTTTTCAGCGAAGTCGGCGCGCTCCTTCTTGCTGGCTGTCGGGCCGACCAGCATGCCGTAGCCACCGGAGCCATGCACTTCCTTGACCACCAGGTCCTCGAGGTGCTCGAGAACATACTTGAGGCTCTGCGGCTCGGAACAGCGCCAGGTCGGCACGTTTTCCAGGATCGGCTTGCGCCCGGTATAGAACTCGACGATTTCAGGCATGTAGGAATATATCGCCTTATCGTCCGATATGCCGGTGCCCGGCGCATTGGCGATGGTGATGTTGCCGGAACGATAGACATCCATGATGCCGGGGATGCCGAGCGCCGAATCCGGCCGGAAGGTGAGGGGGTCGAGGAAGTCGTCGTCGACGCGGCGGTAGAGCACGTCGATCGCCTCGTAGCCGCGGGTCGTGCGCATCTTTACCTTGCCGTCGATGACGCGCAGGTCCGAGCCTTCGACCAGCTCGACGCCCATCGTATCAGCCAGGAACGAATGTTCGTAGTAGGCAGAATTGTAGATGCCGGGGGTCAGGACTGCGACGCGCGGCTTGCCCTTGCAGCCGGGAGGCGCGAGCGACGCCAGGCTCTGGCGCAGCAGGTAGGGATAATCCTCGACCGGCCGGACCTTGTTCTCATGGAACAGTTCCGGGAACATCTGCATCATCGTCTCGCGGTTTTCCAGCATGTAGCTGACGCCGGACGGCGTGCGGGCGTTGTCCTCCAGTACGTAGAACTCGTCCTCGCCTGTGCGAACGATGTCGGTGCCGACGATATGCGTATAGACGCCGCCCGGCGGACGGAAGCCGATCATCTCGGGCAGGAAGGCATCGTTCCTTTCGATCAGTTCGCGCGGAATGCGACCGGCGCGGATGATTTCCTGCTTGTGGTAGATATCATCGAGAAAGGCGTTGAGCGCGATCACCCGTTGTTCGATGCCTTGGGCGAGCTTGCGCCATTCGCGGCCAGATATGATGCGCGGGATGATGTCGAAGGGGATAAGCTTTTCGGAGGAGTCTGCGTGTCCGTAGACAGCGAAGGTAATGCCGGTCTTTCGGAAGATGTTTTCCGCGTCCCGGCTCTTGGCAATCAGATGCGCTCTATCTTGGTTGTTGTACCACTCAAAGTATTTCTCATATGGCTGACGCGGACTTTCGTCCACGGTGATCATTTCATCAAATGCCAAAGGTGTGGCTCCCCTTTTTTGTTCATTTGAATACAACGCAATAAGCAATGCAAGAACCATGCACAGTTCAGGGGCGAGATTTGTAAAATCCTCCCGAATGGCCAAAAGAGCCGAAAAACTGGGCATTTATCAGAATCTGGCGTGGTCCTTGCCGTCGTCAATCCCCGGCAATCGCTCAAAATGTAAGCACTTGATTGTTTTCGGATCGGCGTCCGATTGATTTTCGGGCCGAGGTCAGATGGGATAGATCCCACCACCCATCAACGAAACTGCAGGTAAGCATCAACGCTTCGACTTTGACGGAAGGGCTTTCGGTCGGCTAACAGCGCTGCATCCCGCTGCCCCAGGATCAATCCATGTCGTTAGATCGCCTCGCACCCGCCATTTTCGTCCTCCTCTGGTCGACTGGCTGGGTTGTCGCAAAGTATGCCGCCATTCACTCGGAACCCTTCACCTTCCTCGCCGTGCGCTACGCCTTCTCAGGGCTGGCATTTTTGGGCCTCTGTGTTGCGATGCGCGCTGCATGGCCGGGCAAAGCGGTCGCCTTCCGAGCGGTCTACTCGGGCGTTTTCCTGCATGGCTTCTATCTTGGCGGCCTGTGGTGGGCGATCGCGAACGGCGTTCCGGCGGGGGTGTCAGGCATTATCGCCGCGCTTCAGCCGCTCCTGACAGCGATGGCTGCGCCGCTGCTCATCGGCGAGCGCTTGCAAGGTACTCAGAGGGCGGGCCTCGTCCTCGGCTTTCTCGGTATCGCGATCGCAATATCGCCGAAGCTCCTTGATCCGGCGACGGCGGATCTCGGCCACGCGGCTGTGCCGCTGGCGATCAACCTGATTGCCATGTGTTCCGTCACGTATGGAACGCTCTATCAGAAGAAGCATCTCCAGACGGGCAATCTTCTGCCGATCGCCACCTTGCAATATGTCGGTGCCCTGATCATCACGCTGCCGCTGATGCTCTCCTTCGAGCGGATGCACTTCGACGGATCAGCTCAAGCCATTGCGGCACTGATCTGGTCGGTCTTGGGGCTGTCGATGGGCGGTGTAGGATTGCTGCTCTATCTCATCCGCCGCGGCCAGGTCTCACGGGCGGCCTCGCTTATTTATCTGATGCCGCCGACAGTGGCGCTCGAGGCCTTCGTCGCCTTCGGCGAACCGCTGACGCTACCCCTGATCCTCGGCACGATCGTTGTAGTGACCGGCGTCTATCTGACCAACAGGCCGCCGCGCGTCGTGCCGCTACGCGAACAGCTGCAATGAAAAACGGCGGAGGTTTCCCTCCGCCGCCAATCATTTCTCAGTTTTCAAGTTCTAAGCGCGTTCGCGACGCTGACCGTTGCCGCCGCGCGATGGGCCACCGCGACGGTTGCCGCCATTGCCCTCGCGACGTTCACCACGCTCGCCGCCACCGTGAGCCTGCGCACCGCGATCTTCGCCGTGCTTGCGAGCCGGACGGCCGTGTGCGTTGCGGGCGCCGCCGCCGGGATGATGCCGGTTTTCGCCGTTCGAGTTGGCATGATTGCCGTGCTGCGGGCGCTGCGGCTTGCGGGCCGGACGGAAGTCCGACGTCGTGGCCAGATCGTTGTCGGGGCCTGATGTCACCGGCGTAGCCTCGCCACGGCGCTGGCCGCGGAAGTCCTCGTTGCGCTGGGTCTGGCGTTCCGGACGCGGCCGACGCTCGCGGCGCTCCTCGTTGTTGGCGCGAACCTCGTTGCCGGCTTCCGGGCGTGCACGACGCTCCGGACGGCGGGCACGGGCATCACCGCGACCTTCGCCGCCACGGCCCTCACCATTGCGACCTTCACCACCGCGACCCTGGCCACGGTTACCACCGTTGCCGCGCTTTGGTGCCGCATTCATGTTGGCCGGGGCTTCGCCGCTCGCAACAGCGATGGAGATGTTCATCAGGCGTTCGATGTCGCGCAGCAGACGGGTTTCGTCGGGCGCGCAGAAGGCGATCGCGATGCCGTCACGGCCAGCACGGGCCGTACGGCCGATGCGGTGGACGTAGGCGTCGGGAACCTCAGGCAGATCGTAGTTGTAGACGTGGCTGACAGCAGGGATGTCGATGCCGCGGGCGGCGACGTCGGTTGCGATCAGCGTCTTGACGTCGCCGTCACGGAAGGCCTTGAGGGCGCGCTCGCGCTGGCCCTGGCTCTTGTTGCCGTGGATGGAGGTGACGGAATAGCCGACGTGGTCGAGATGCTTCATCAGCTTCTCGGCGCCATGCTTGGTGCGCAGGAAGACGATGGCGCGTCCGTCAGGGTTCTCGGTGAGTGACTTCTTCAGGAGATCCGTCTTGTCGTTCTTGCCGTTCACGAAGTGGACATACTGCTCGACCTTGTCGGCAGCCTTGCCCGGAGGCGTCACTTCGACGGTGACCGGGTCCGTCAGGTATTCGCCGGCGAGATCAGCGATCGACTTCGGCATGGTTGCCGAAAACAGCATCGTCTGGCGCTTCTTCGGCACCATCTTGGCAATCTTGCGCAGGTCGTGCACGAAGCCGAGGTCGAGCATCTGGTCGGCCT
Source organism: Rhizobium cauense (assembly GCF_019511525.1). Classification (GTDB taxonomy): domain Bacteria; phylum Pseudomonadota; class Alphaproteobacteria; order Rhizobiales; family Rhizobiaceae; genus Rhizobium; species Rhizobium cauense. The sequence continues at coordinate 45,374 of NZ_JAEUAT010000008.1, forward strand.
CGTCGAGAACGAGGTAGCGTACGGCGGTCAGGCCGATGGCGCGGCGGGCGACGAGGTCAAGCAGGCGGCCAGGCGTGGCAACGAGGATGTCGGTGCCCTTTTCAAGCTGCAGCTGCTGCTTGTTGATCGAGACGCCGCCGACGACGACGTTGATGCGCAGGTGTGACTTGCGCAGAAAGTTCTTCAGGTTCTGGGCGATCTGGTTCACCAGTTCGCGGGTCGGGGCGAGGATCAGCGTACGGGTTGTACGGTTGTCAGGACGCCGCTCTTCAGGGATGATCTTTTCGATGATCGGCAGGCCGAAGGCGGCCGTCTTGCCAGTGCCTGTCTGAGCGAGGCCGATTAGGTCGCGGCCTTCGAGAAGAAGCGGGATCGCCTTTTCCTGAATGGGGGTCGGCGTTTCGATGCCGAGCTGGAAAAGGGTCGATACGATCGGCTTGGAGATGCCAAGCGATTCAAAATTGGTCAAGTCATAACCTTTTTAGGTCGCGCCAAAAAAATCTGCCGGGTCGCAAATTGCGGCCCGGTGTCATTCTGGCGTCAAGAACCCCGCGTGAAGTGGGAACTTGTCTTGTTGGAAAAAGCTTTCCAGCGCTTCTGCCGCGTCTTGGGGTGCGGTCTATTCGAAATGCGCTTTTGTCCTTCTTCCTGCATCCTATTTACTGGCAGGGGCGCGCTCACGCGGCGGCCGGAAGGCGAAAGCTGGCCTGCATTTGGTCTAGTTCAGGGCAAAAGTCAAGGGCATGCCGCCGCTCGAACGCTACGGGACCAAGAAACGATGATGCCTCAGCTCGCGGCACTTCTAGTAGCAGACCCTTGCACGATAGGCCTCGCCCCACCCATTGCGCTGCCACTGGATATAGCAACGGGGTGCGTAGTAGTCGCGCGAGTAATAGGGCCTGTTGTAGCTTCTGTAGGCCGGATACGGCCGATAGTACGATCGGTAATAGGGCCGATAGCCGCCGTAGTAGGGCCGATAATACGATCCGTAGTAAGGCCGGTAATAGGGTCTGTAGTACGGTGCCGGATAATAGCCGTAGTAAGGATAGGGCCTTGCTACCTGCGACAACAGAATGCCGCCGACTGCTCCGGCAGCTACGCCGCCCCAGAAGTCGCTATTGGCATTCGCAGGTGTTGCCGAGAAGAAAGATGCGCCGGTAAGGGTCAATGCCATCAGGCCCGCCGCCATGCTTTTGCGAAGTACGGCCATGGTCGTCTCCTTTCGTAGACGAAGCTTGTTCTTGAAGCCGTCAGGAGAAACCGTTCGGGTATACGGGCCCACTGAACGAGTTCATCGTAGAAACGACCGAAACTATACCACAGTTCCGGGCGCTTTACGCATTTCCGTCCGTTTCTACGGGCAATCGTTGGAGAATGCTTTTGGGCTAAACTGCAGATTGCGCACGCGGACTTGCGTGCCTGGTATCATGGTTAATGCCTTGTTAAAGCGGTCCGCCCTATACTCGTTCGACGCATTTTTGACCGAGGAACAGTTTTGATATCGAGCGGGGACCTTCTCGAACTGGCGTGCCGCCGGATCGCGGATCTGGACCGGCCCGCCTATGTCAAGAACAGCGAGCTTCGCTACGTAGCGGTCAACGAGGCCTATGCCTCCTTCTTCGGAAGGGACATCTCCGATTTCATCGGACGCCGCAGCCGCGACCTCTTCGATACGCCGGAGGAAGAAAGTCGCGAGGACAAGGAACGTCGCGCCCTTGTGTTTGCAAGCGAGGAAAGCGCCGTTTGCTTCGAGCCTGGGGGCGTCGAGCATGAGCGGGTCCGGATTGAAAGCTTCTCGCCCTCTGAAGGCCGGGTCTACGTGCTCGGCTTGCTTGAACGAAGGGAGCCGTGTCCAAGATCAGACGATATTGCTGACAACGGTGATGGCCGGTCGCCTCCGATGCAGACCCGGTCGACATCGCAGCTCGTGCGCAGCCGAGCCCTCGCTGAAGACCTTCAGACCATCCTTCGGGCCCTTCCTGTCGGCATTATGATCCTCGATGACAGGCGCTACGTCCTCTACGCCAACGACGAGTTCTACGATGTTTGGGATTTGCCACGTGAAGACCGCTTCGACGGTTGGGCTTTCATCGACGTCATCCGCCGCAACCACGAACTCGGACGCTACGGCAACAAGCTGACGCCGGAACAGATCCTTGCCCGGCGGGAGGCGCACTTCCATGCCTCGGAGAAGGAGCAGCAGCCGGTGGAGCTGAGCTGGGTCAGCGGCAAGCGGGTGCTGTTCGAGAGCCGCGGCCTTTCCAACGGGCGGGTCTTGCTGTCTTACGCCGATGTGACCGCGGTGCGTCAGCGGGAGAGGGAAATCCACGAGACGCGGGCAGCCCTCGAGCGTCTGGGCGACCTGATGCATGATGCGACACAGGCCATGTCTCAAGGCCTGCTGATCGTCCAGGACGGAACCATCCTGCTCGCCAGCGATCCGCTCAGCGATATCCTGGCCATTCCACCCGAATACCTCGCGGTCGGTCGGGGATGGATCGATCTATTCCGGTTCTGCGCGGAACGCGGCGATTTCCACGGTGAGGAGGACGGGATCCTGCAGGGCTGGCGTGATAACATCGCCGCCAAGAGACCGATCTCGACACCGTTTCATGTCGCGGGAAAGCGCTGGGTCAATCTGGATGCCACGATCAGCGAGCGGCAGCATTGGATCGCGCTCTTTACCGACGTCACTGAAGCGAAGGAGCGTGAGGCCGAACTCGAGCGATTGCTGTCGCGCGCGGAAGCAGCGGATCGCGTCAAGTCGGAGTTCCTGGCCAACATGAGCCACGAGATCCGCACGCCGATGAATGGCGTTCTCGGCATGGCCGAACTCTTGGCGAAAACCAATCTCGACACGCGCCAGAAGACGTTTATCGATATCATCGTCAAATCGGGTAACGCCCTGGTGACGATCATCAACGATATCCTCGATTTCTCGAAGATCGATGCTGGCCAGATGAAGCTCCGGCGCACGACCTTCGATCTGGTGGAGGCGGTTGAGGATGTCGCGACGCTTCTGTCGTCGCCGGCGGCGGAAAAAAGCATCGAACTTCTGGTCCGCACCGCACCGGAATTGCCCGCGGCCGTGATCGGGGATGCCGGGCGTTTTCGTCAGATAGTCACCAATCTCGTCGGCAATGCCGTCAAGTTCACCGAACGCGGCCACGTGCTGGTCGACGTAGGCTTCTTGCCGGGCGCCGAAGACGAGATCATGGCACGCATCCGGGTCGAAGATACCGGCATCGGCATAGCGCGCGAAAAACTCGAGTCCATTTTCGACAAGTTCTCACAAATCGACTCGTCCTCGACTCGTCGCCACGAGGGCACCGGCCTTGGCCTTGCGATCACCGCCGGCCTCGTCGACCTGTTCGGCGGCTATATCGAGGTGGATAGCGAACCGGGGAGGGGCTCGGTCTTTACGATCAATCTGCCGTTCGTCATAGCTGCAGCACGGCTTGCGCCAAAGCCGCTGCCTGTCAATGTAAGAGGCGGCCGCATTCTTGTCGTCGATGACAATGCCGTCAACCGGCAGATACTGACCGAGCAACTGGCGCTGTGGGGGTTTGATGGCGCTGCGGCGGAGGATGGACCGACGGCGATTGCCATCCTGGAAGCAGCGGACGAGATCGGTGTTGAGATAGATGCGGTCGTGCTCGACTACCAGATGCCCGGGATGAACGGCGCGGCGATCGCTCGATCGCTGCGTGCTGACGGCCGGTTCGAGCGCTTGCCGATCATCTTCCTGACGTCGATGGACATCTCGGGTACCGAAAAGGAGTTCGCGGCTCTCAACGGCCAAGCCTACCTCATGAAGCCCGCGCGGGCGAACGTGCTCCGGAGCACGATCGTCGACGTCGTACGCGCGCACCGGACGAAACAAATTTCATTGCCTGTCAGTATGCCGCCGGCCGTTGAGGAAGCTCCATCGGCGCATCACACGATCGAGGTTTCCGAAACCAGGCCGGCCGAGTTCATCGACGTGCTGGTCGCGGAAGACAACGAGGTCAACCAGATCGTCTTTACGCAGATCCTGCGGGAGACCGGTCATAGTTTCCTTGTCGTCAGCAATGGCCAAGAGGCCGTAGAGGCATGGGAGCGTCATACGCCCCGCATCATCATGATGGATGTCTCGATGCCTGTCATGAACGGCCATGACGCCACGCGCGCAATACGCGATCGCGAGCGGGGGCAGGGCCATCGCGTGCCAATTATCGGGGTTACGGCGCACGCTTTGGATGTCGACCGGGATCTTTGCCTGGAGGCAGGCATGGACGACTACATGTCGAAGCCGATCAGTCCAGAGCTGCTCGAGGAGAAGCTGGGGCTGTGGCTGGGCAGGGTCGAGCGGACGGCAGACCGCTCGACCAACTAAAGCGCGTCGCGATCTTTCAGATTCGCTCGTGCGCTTCAGCTCATTGTTTTCTCGCATGTCTTTATCCCGAAACCGGTGACCACTTTCGGGAGACATGCTTTAGGACTTGATGCCGCAGAGCATTTCCCGCTTGCCGGCGAAGCCGCTTCGGCGCTCCACCACAAAGCCGGCTGCAATTAGATTGCGCCTGACGAAGCCGGCCGCCGCGTAGGTCGCGAAGGTCCCGTTCCGTTTCGTCTTCTCGCAGACGAGGCGCATCAGTTCCGCGGACCACATGTCGGCGTTACGGGATGGGGCAAATCCATCAAGATACCAGGCATCGAAGTCTGCCTGCGCCGCCGCGACACCATCGAAGGCAGGGCCGCAAACGACACTGAGGGATGTCTGGTCATCGAGCCTCAGGGACACTGTTCCCTGTGGAGTGTCGGGCCAGGCTGCCGTCAGCGCGTGTCGTTCGGCATCGATCTCGCTCCAATGGGAAAGCGCACGGTCAATTTCGCCGCTCTGCATCGGGTAGAGTTCGAACGACATGAAGTGCAATTGCTGCCCGATGAGCCGATTCAGCTTCCATTGTCGCCATGTCTCGGCAAAGTTCAGACCGGTACCAAAACCGAGTTCTCCGATCAGGAAGTCACTCCCGTTCCACCAGCGTTGCGGCAGGCCGTTGCCGGCCAGGAAGACATGTCCACATTCCAACCTGCCATCGGTCTGGCAATAAAAATGGTCGCCAAAGGCGGGTGAATAGGGCATATCGCCGTCGCGCCATTCAAGCGGCTGGTGTGCGCCAGCAATTTTTGCAGGATCCGTATCTGTCATGACCAAAGCCGATAGTCCGGCCTTGCCGTCCGGTCAATCATCGACTGCGCTGCTGATCGTCGGCGGCGGGATCATGGGATTGTGGGCAGCAGTCCACGCGGAGCGGCTGGGGATCGATGCATTGCTCATCGAGGCCGGCCGGCTAGGGCAGGGCGCCAGCGGAGGACTGCTGGGCGCGCTCATGCCGCACATGCCGGACAAGTGGAACGCCAAGAAACAATTTCAGTTCGATGCGCTCGTTTCGCTGGAAGCGGAGATTGCGGCGCTGGAGCGACAGACGGGCCTTTCAACCGGCTACCGGCGCTCAGGGCGTCTCATTCCGTTGCCGAAGCCGCACTTGCGCGATATCGCGCTTGCCCATTCCCGGGATGCCGAAACCCGCTGGATCGCCGGTGAGCAGCGCTTTCACTGGCATGTACTCGATGAGCCTCCCATGGGCGCCTGGATTGATCCGAGTTCTGGCGAAGGCGGTTTTGTGCACGATACGCTTGCAGCCAGAGTTGCGCCGCGGTCCCTTATCGCAGTGTTGGCTGCGTGGCTGGGCAACGCAAGGCATGTCCGGATTGCAGAGGGCGTTTCCGTCGATGCTTTCGACTTTGAACGCAAGGTGGCGAGCACGACTGCCGGGGACATTGCCTTCGACCAATGCATTGTCGCAGGCGGCCACCAATCCTTTCCGTTGCTGGGACGATACACCAATGGTCTTGTCCGGCCGCTGGGGCAGCCGGTCAAAGGGCAGGCCGCACTTCTGAAAGTCGATGTCGATGCTTCCATGCCGACGATTTTTCGCGATGGGCTGTACATCGTCGCGCATGAGGGCGGCCATGTTGCCATCGGCAGCACCAGCGAGAATCGCTTTGACGAGCCGTTCTCCACGGATGGGCAGCTCGAGATGTTGCTAGATGCGGCCGCACAACTGGTGCCGGCGTTGCGAGGCGCGACGGTCGTCGAGCGGTGGGCCGGCCTGCGACCGAAGGCCATCGACCGCGATCCGATGATCGGGGCGCATCCCGATCATGCCGCGCTGATTGCCTTGACCGGCGGTTTCAAGGTCAGTTTCGGTCTGGCGCATCGTCTGGCGGCAGCCGCTTTGCATATCGCGGCCGGTCATCAACCGCTCTTCGAGCTGCCTGATAGCTTCCTCCTTGCCAGTCACATTCGCGTGGCTTCACGCTAAACGTGAATTAGCGTTTCCTGCCTTTCGTCAATCTGTCACGCAAATCACCTATCTGCTAGCGCAACCGCGGCGCCGACGGAGGGCTGCGCTGCTTGTGCGACGGAGGAGAATGGATGCGCTATGCAATTTGCTTTACGCCGGCGGCGAGCGACCCGCTTTCGCATGTGGCCGCAAATTGGCTTGGCCGGAACGTTTTTTCAGGCCAGATGGTCGAGCCGACTGCGATTCGTGGGCTCAGCATTCACGAGATCGCCTTCCATACAGCCATGCCGCGCCGTTATGGTTTTCATGGTGTCCTGAAGGCGCCTTTCCGCCTCGCGACCGATATGTCCGAAGCGCAACTTCTGCGTGATCTTATGCGCTTCTGCGGTACATTGGCACCGTTTCACATCAATCGGCTGGAAGTGGCGCGACTTGGTGGCTTCTACAGCCTTGTCCCGTCACTGCCTTGTGAACATGTCCACTATCTCGCCTGCGCCGTTGTCCAGGAGTTCGATCGCTTTCGCGCGCCCTTGAGCGAGGCGGAGATCGAGCGCACCGATCCGGGCGGTTTGTCGGCGGCGCAGTTCGCCAATCTGCATCGCTGGGGAAGTCCCTATGTGATGGACGAATTTCGCTTTCACATGCCGCTGACCGGCCCCGTCAGTCAATGCGATATGCCGCGGGTGGAACAGGTGCTGCGGAATGTCTTCGAGCCGGTGCTTGCTGATCCGATCAAGGTTGCGAATGTCGCGCTGATGATCGAAGAGGGAAATGGCGGACCGTTTCATGTGCATTCGCTGCATCCGATGGGCAAAGTCAGCGCCCGCAAGGATCGCGTGCCCGCGCTAGCCTAAGAGTTTGTGCCGCAACGGCAAAACTCTGTTGCGTACTTTCCGTCTCGACATTCCATCCTCGGATGCTACCGTTTCGCCGACTTTCAGGAAGGTGATTTCATGGTATCCGAGACTTATCCGCGCAATCTCATCGGCTATGGACGCAATACGCCCGATCCGAAATGGCCGGGCGACGCGCGCGTCGCCGTCCAGTTCGTCATCAACTACGAAGAGGGTGGCGAGAGCTGTATCCTCGATGGCGATCCAGCCTCGGAGAACCTGTTGTCGGAGATCGTCGGTGCCGCGGCTTGGCCGAGCCAGCGCAACCTCAACATGGAATCGATCTACGAGTACGGCTCGCGCGCTGGTTTCTGGCGCTTGTGGCGGATGTTTACCGAACTCAAGGTTCAGGCCACGGTTTACGGCGTGACGCTGGCGATGGCGCGCAACCCGGAGGCTGTCGCGGCGATGAAGGAGGCCGGCTGGGAAATCGCCAGCCACGGCTATCGCTGGCTTGAGTACAAGGATTTCCAAGAGGACGTCGAGCGGAAGCACATTCAGGAGGCCGTGCGCCTGCATACCGAGCTTACCGGTGAGCGCCCTTACGGCATGTATCAGGGCAAGCCCTCCGACAACACCTTGCGGCTTGTCATGGAGGAAGGCGGCTTCCTTTATTCCTCTGACTCTTATGCCGACGACTTGCCGTATTGGGTGAGGGGCATCGACGACAATCCGTTCCTGATCATCCCCTATACGCTTGAGACCAACGACATGCGTTTCGCAACGCCGCAGGGCTTCAACTCTGGCGACCAGTTCTTCACCTACCTCAAGGATGCCTTCGATACGCTCTATGAAGAGGGCAAGGCGGGCAGCCCGAAGATGATGTCAGTCGGCCTCCATTGCCGTCTCGTCGGCCGGCCAGGGCGGGCGGCAGCGCTGAAGCGATTCATCGAGTATGTGCTGAAACACGATAAGGTGTGGATCCCGCGCCGTATCGAGATCGCCCAGCATTGGCATGACCACCACAAGCCGGAGGCGATCTGATGCTGTCGCGTGACGAGTTCGTATCGCGTTACGGTGGCGTCTTCGAGCACTCGGCGTTCGTTGCCGAGCGCGCCTATGACGATGGTTTCGTTGGCGACGAGTTGACGGTTGACCGTGTGCATACCGCGCTTGTCGCAATCTTCCGGGCTGCCAGCCCGGAAGAACGGCTGGGTGTGCTGCGGGCCCATCCCGATCTTGCCGGGCGTCTTGCCATAGCAGGTGAACTCACCGAGGACAGCAAGAAGGAACAGGCAGGCGCAGGGCTCGACCGACTGAGTGCGGAGGAACACGCTCGTTTTACCGAGCTCAATACGGCTTATGTCGAGAAGTTCGGCTTCCCCTTCATCATTGCGGTCAAGGGTTTGAATAAGGATGACATCCTGGCGGCCTTTGAAACGCGCATTGACAACACCCGCGACGAGGAGTTCGCAACCGCCACGGCTCAAGTCGAGCGTATTGCTCTGCTGCGTCTGGAAACGATGCTGCCGGGGCGTTGAGATAAGCGTCTCTGCGGCGCTTTTCTCTCGTGCATCCGTGACCTATAGTTGCGCCATGAGACCCTCGGAAGTGCTGGAGAAGAACAGGCAGGCGATCCGCGAAGCGACGAAGCGCTTTAACGCGGCCAACCCGCGCGTCTTCGGTTCGGTGGCGCGCGGTGAAGATCGGCCGGACAGCGACCTGGATATTTTGGTGGATGCGCTGCCGGGAAGTACATTGTTGACGTTGGGCGGCTTGCAGGACGCATTGGAACAGATGATGCTCGGTACGTCCATCCATTTGCTGACACCCGGCGACTTTCCCGAACCCGTGCGGATTCGTGTCCTCTCCGAAGCGAAGCCCATATGAGCGTCGATCGAATCTCCTACCTGCTGGAGCGCATGCGGCAAGCTGCTACCGATGCCCATCAGATGATTGCCGACGTTAGCAAGGAGCACTTTGTGGCTGATCTCATCCTTCAGCGGGCGGTCGGAATGAGCCTCTTGATGGCTTCGGAGATCGCCACGCAGCTGATAAAGATCCATCCCGAGTTTATCGTTGAACACCCGGAGTTTCCTTGGGGCGCGATGCGCGGCATGCGCAATCGTATCGCTCATGGCTATTTCGACATTGATCTCGATAAGGTTTGGGCGACTGCCAAAGACGATGTTCCGGACCTGCTCTACAGGCTCGACCTCGTGCGCAATTGGCGTGCCGAAGGCGAATAACTGCATGTCTCAATTTCTCGATATCCTTCCCCTCACCAAGTCAGCCTTTGCGCCCTTCGGCGATGTCATCGAGGCCGATCCGGCAACGATGCGCTATATCAACAACGGCACAACGGAGCGCTTCCACGCGCTTGCCGTCGCCGAAGCGGCGGGCGAGGGCGCGCGTGTAATTATCAACCTCTTCCGCGGCCAGCCACGGGCCTTTCCCTATGCAATCGGCATGATGGAGCGGCATCCGTTCGGCAGCCAGAGTTTCTCGCCGTTGTCAGGTCGTTCCTACCTTGTCGTCGTCTCTGAGGACGAGGGTGGCAAGCCGGGTCGCCCGCGGGTGTTCCTGGCGCGGGGCGACCAGGGCGTAAACTATCGCCGCAATGTTTGGCATCATCCCTTGATGTCACTCGGCGCAGTCAGCGACTTCATCGTTGTCGACCGAGAAGGACCCGGCAACAATCTGGAAGAATACACCTTCGAAACACCCTTCATCATCAGCGAGCCAAGCCTATGACCGGACTGACCACTCATGTTCTCGATACTGCTTCCGGCAAACCGGCGGAGGGGCTGCGCATTGATCTTTTCCATCTGGACGGAGACGTCCGCCGGCACATCAAGACCGTCGCCACTAATTCCGACGGCCGTGTCGATGGCGGACCGATCTTGGTGGGTGAGAGCTTCAAGGCAGGAACCTACGAACTGCTCTTCCATGCCGGCGACTATCTGCGCGCCGCAGGCATTGCCTTGCCGCACCCTGCCTTTCTGGATCTCGTGCCTATCCGCTTTGGTATCGCCGATGAGACCGCGCATTATCACGTGCCACTGCTGATCTCGCCTTACGGCTACTCGACCTATCGCGGCAGCTAGGCCATGCGGTTTGCGGCGATTGCGGATGTTCACGGCAACCATCTGGCGCTGGAGGCAGTGCTGGCCGACATCGCGGCGCAGGGCATTACCGATATCGTCAACCTTGGCGATTGCTTCAGCGGGCCGCTGACGGCGGGGCGAACCGCAGAAACGTTGCGGGCGCGGAACATGCTGACCGTCCGCGGTAACCATGATCGCTATCTGATCGAACAGTCGCGCGAGGCCATGCATGCGTCGGATGCGGCGGCATTCGATCAATTGACGGCCGAGGACCTGCAGTGGTTGCGCGAGCTGCCGGCGAGTGCTGTCTATCGCGATGAGATCTACCTCTGCCACGCGACGCCGGCTGACGATAACACCTATTGGCTGGAGTCTGTAACAAGCGAAGGTCACCTCTTCCTGAAGCCACTCGCGGAGATCGAGTCGCTCGCGAAAGGTGCGGATTTCCCGTTGATCCTCTGTGGCCACAGTCATGTCCCGCGAAGTGTTCGCCTCACGGACGGCAGGTTGATCGTCAATCCCGGCAGCGTTGGCTGCCCCGCCTATGACGATGACCTGCCGCACTACCACAAGGTCGAGACAGGCCATCCGCTGGCGTCCTACTGCATCCTGGAGAAGGGCGAGACTGGCTGGCTTCCTACCTTCCGTACAGTCGCCTACGACCACATGGCGATGTCGCTCCTCGCAAAACAAAACGCCCGCCCGGAATGGGCAGGCGCGCTCGCGACGGGCTGGTTACCGTAACTCTTTTTTACTGGCGGCCGAGCAGGATCGACGAGTTGACGTCGTTGATGTCTCGCTTTCCGCAAAGCGCCATTGTGACATCCATTTCCTTGCGAAGAATGCTGAGGGCGAGCGTGACCCCGTCCTTGCCCATCGCGCCAAGGCCATAGAGGAAGGGGCGACCAATATAGGTGCCCTTGGCGCCGAGGGCGACGGCCTTCAACACGTCCTGGCCGGAGCGAATGCCACCGTCCAGATGCACTTCGATCTTATGGCCGACGGCGTTGACGATCGGTTCCAGCATGCTGATCGAAGAAGGAGCGCCGTCTAGCTGGCGGCCGCCATGGTTGGAGACGACAATCGCATCGGCACCCGTTTCGGCCGCTGCCTTGGCATCCTCGACGTCGCAGATACCCTTGATGATCAGCGGGCCGCCCCACTGTTCCTTGATCCAGGCGACGTCGGCCCAGGAGAGCTGCGGATCGAACTGTTCTGCTGTCCAGGAGGAGAGCGATGAGAGGTCGGAAACGTTCTTGGCATGGCCAACGATATTGCCGAAGGTGCGGCGCTTCGTCTGCAGCATGTCCAGGCACCAGAACGGGCGCGTCGCCATCTGCCAGATGTGCTTCGGCGTGAATTTCGGCGGGGCCGAAAGGCCGTTGCGCAGGTCCTTGTGGCGCTGGCCGAGGATTTGCAGGTCGGCAGTCAGGACGAGGGCCGAGCACTTCGCCGCCTTCGCGCGGTTGATCAGGTTCAGCACGAAGTCCTTGTCGCGCATCACGTAGAGCTGGAACCAGAAAGGCTTCGTGGTGACCGAGGCGACGTCCTCGATCGAGCAGATGCTCATTGTCGACAGCGTAAAGGGAACGCCGAATTCCTCGGCGGCGCGGGCCGCCAGCATTTCGCCGTCGGCGTGCTGCATCCCCGTCAGACCTGTCGGCGCCAGCGCCACCGGCATCGCCACCTTCTGGCCGATCATCGTGGTCTCAAGCGTCCGGTTGGTCATGTCGACGAGCACGCGCTGGCGCAGCTTGATCTTCGCAAAATCGCTCTCATTCGCCTGATAGGTCGACTCCGTCCAGGCCCCGGAATCCGCATAGTCGAAAAACATCTTCGGGACGCGACGCTGGGCAAGGTTCTTGAGGTCGGCGATCGTGAGAGGAGTGGCCATGGATAAGACTTTCACATCTGAATAACGCCATGGCCCTTAACATGATTTCCGAGGCTTTGTGTATCTCTTTCGTCGCCTATGGGACAAGAATCAGGCTGCCTGCGGCACGTCCCTCTTCGAGGAATTGCTGGGCTTGCGCAGCCTCCTCGAGAGGGTATTCGCGGGCAATGGCCGCAGCGATGCCGGAAGCGAGTATTCTGATCACCTCCTCGGCTGCTGTCCGGTACGCGGGAGTGTCCGTGATGTAGGCCATGATGCTTGGATGCGTCAGTGATTTTCCGGGACGAAGTTCGTCGACAGAGACAGGCGGGATCGGCCCGCCGGCCTGTCCGATCGTCGCCACGACGCCGAACGGACGGACGGACTGGATGGATTTTGCGAGCATGCCGGCGCCGATGCCGTCATACGCGACATCGACGCCGCGATTGCCGGTCACTGCCTTCGCGGCAGCGACGACATCTGCGTCGCGACCGACGATCAGGTGGTCGGCGCCGTAGCTGCGGGCGAGGCCCGCCTTCTCCTCCGAACTCACGGTTCCGAGCACCGTGGCGCCGAGGTGCTTGGCCCATCGCACGAGGATGCTTCCGAGCCCGCCGGCGGCGGCATGGACAAGAACAGTGGTTCCCGGCTCGACACGGTAGGTCTTTGTCAGCAGCATATAGGCTGTCAGTCCCTTCAGCATGGATGACGCTGCAACGTTTGAGGGCACGCTATCTGGCAGGCGAATGGCGCGGACCGCCGGCAAGAGCCTTGTCGCGGCATAGGCGCCGACCGGTGCGCCGGCATAGGCAACGCGATCGCCGCGCTTGAGATCCGCGACCTCGCTTCCGACTGCTTCCACCGTGCCGGCGCCTTCGACGCCGAGTATGGCGGGATAGGCCGGCAGGGCGTAGAGCCCACGTCGGTGGTAGATGTCGAGGAAGTTCATGCCGATGGCGTCGTGGCGTATCCGGATCTCGTTTGCGCCAGGCTCCTGCGGCTGCTGTTCTGATACCTTCAGTTGCTCGATGCCTCCCGGTGCGAGAAGCGTAACGACCTTATCCATGAAAGGTGCTCTCCGATTGCTGCGGCAGCCATCATGGCCCATGGCGTCCTGGTCGAAAATTCCCTATCGTTTCTCATTGAATGGGAAAAAATGAACAATGATCGATTGGGAAAACCTTCGCTATTTCGCGGCGCTCGCTCGCGCCGGAACGTTGCTCGGGGCGGCGCGTGCCCTTGGCGTGGAGCACGCAACAGTTGCCCGTCGTGTTGCCGGGCTCGAGGAACAGATGGGCGTGAAGCTGGTCGACCGGCGTGGCCGCCGCATCGTGCTGACGCTGGAGGGCGAACGGGTCGCCGGTATGGCGGAACGGATGGGTGAGGAGGCGCAGGCCGTCGAACGACTGGGGCTTGCCGCCGGCGCAGCGCTTGCCGGAGAGGTCAGGATCAGCGCACCGCCGACTCTGGCGGTCGCGATGCTGCCGGCGGCCCTTGTTGCCTTGCGAGTCCGCCACCCCGACATCGGTATCACCATCGTCGGCGAGACGCGCTATGCTTCGCTCGACAGGCGAGAGGCGGATATTGCCGTCCGCATGACGAAGCCGGAGCAGGGCAACTTCGTCATCAGCAAGCTTGGCGATGTAAACTTCGGCTTCTATGCCACGGTTGATTATCTGGCCGCGACGCCCGAGACGCAGAGAACCTTCATCGCCTATGATGAAACGATGGCCAGCGCCCCACAGTCGATCCGGCTCGCCGAGGCGACTGTAGGGAGGAAGGTGGCTCTGCGGGCAACGACGCTGGAATTCCAGCTGGCTGCGGCGCGCGCTGGCGGCGGCATCGCCATGCTGCCGAATTTCATGCTGGCGGGTCTTGATGATCTCGTCGAGGCTATTCCTCAGCGGCAGCCGCTGACTCGGGAGCTCTGGCTGGTCGTCCATGCCGACATCCGCAACGTGCCGATCATCCGGGTTGTCATGGAGGCACTGAAGTCGATTCCGTGGTCCGGCTAGCAGCTGCGGGCGTTTCTGTGGGCAATAGCGCAGCGGTTGGGGCTAAGAGGCGGCCCGAAACGGCCGCCCCAATATCAATATTCCTGCCTGGTCGGCCTGAACAGGATTTCGTTCACATCGACATCCTCCGGCTGGCTCATGGCGAAGGCCACCATGCTCGCGAAAGAGTCGGCCGGAATCGCCATTTCGTAGACTTTGCGGACACGCTCGGCGACGTCGGGTTCGGTGATGCTGTCGGGCAATTCGGTCGCAACGGCGCCCGGCGAGATGATCGTCGTGCGGATGTTGTAGGGCTTTACCTCCTGCCGCAGACCTTCGGAAATGACGCGCACGCCGTGCTTGGTCGCGGCATAGACGGCGCCACCCGGATTGACCTTGTGACCGGCCACCGACGAGACGTTGATGACATGGCCGCTCTTCTGCTCCTTCATATGGGGCAGGGCCGCGGCAATACCGTAGAGCACGCCCTTGAGGTTGACATCGATCATCCGGTCCCAATCCTCCACCTTGCCGCGCTCCAGCGGAGAGTGCGGCATCAGGCCGGCATTGTTGATGATGACATCGATGCGGCCATGCAGCCGGACAGCATGGTCGACCAGGCGTTTGACCTGATCGACCTCGGTTACGTCGGTCTCGACGACGGCGTCGCTGCCGAGGCCGAGCTCGTCTGCGATCGCATTCAGCCGGTCGAGACGCCGGGCGCCGAGAACGAGTTTGGCGCCGTCTCGAGCCAGGCGTCTGGCCGCAGCTTCGCCAAGGCCGCTGCTCGCGCCGGTAATCACGACGACCTTGTCCTTGATACCATCAGTCATGACATATCCTTTCCGTTCGCCTGGTCGCCGCTCAGCGGTCGACCCTTGCCTGCAGATGTGCCGGGTAGCGGTCGCCCTCGACATTGATGCCGGCGAGCGCGGTTTCGATAGCGGCAAGATCGTCAGCAGTTAGTTGAACGGCGGCTGCGCCGATGTTCTCTTCCAGCCGATGCATCTTTGTCGTTCCCGGGATCGGAACGATCCAGGGCTTGCGGGCCAGCAGCCAGGCAAGCGCAATCTGTGCTGGCGTCGCCCCCTTGTCGCGGGCGATCTCGCCGAGGCGATCGACGAGCGCCTGATTGGCCTTGCGGGCTTCGGCGGAAAAGCGCGGCACGACGTTGCGGAAGTCCTTGCTGTCGAAGGTGGTCGCCTCGTTGATCGCGCCGGTCAGGAAACCCTTGCCGAGCGGGCTGAAGGGAACGAAGCCGATGCCAAGTTCCTCGAGTGTCGGCAGGATGTCCTGTTCCGGCTCGCGCCACCACAGCGAATATTCGCTCTGCAGGGTGGCGACCGGCTGCACGGCGTGCGCGCGGCGGATCGTTCTGGCACCCGCTTCGGAAAGGCCGAAGTGCTTAACCTTGCCTTCGCCGATGAGGTCCTTGACGGTGCCGGCGACGTCCTCGATCGGCACATCGGGATCGACGCGGTGCTGATAGAAGAGGTCGATCACGTCGGTGTTGAGGCGCTTCAGCGCCGCGTCGGCAACCTCCCTGATATGGGTGGGGCGGCTGTTCATACCGCTCTGGCCACCATCAGGACCGAAGTTGAAGCCGAACTTGGTGGCGATGACGACCTTGTCGCGGAACGGCGCGAGCGCCTCGCCGAGCAGGGTTTCGTTCTTGTAGGGACCATAGGCTTCCGCGGTGTCGAAGAAGGTGACGCCGCGTTCGAAGGCGGCGCGGATCAACTTGATTGCGTCCGCAGTGTCGGTTGCGGGGCCGTAGCCGTAGCTCAGGCCCATGCATCCGAGGCCGAGGGCGGATACTTCGAGGCCGCTTTTTCCGAGTGTGCGCTTTTGCATGGAATATTCCTTTCCTAGCCCTGATATTGTTCGTCCGTGACCTTTTCCATCCAGTCGACCACCTTGCCGTCGAGGGCTTCGGCGATCGCGATGTGGGTCATTGCAGTTGTTGCGGATGCACCGTGCCAGTGCTTCTCGCCCGGTTCGAACCAGATGATGTCGCCTGCGCGGATTTCTTCGACAGGTCCGCCGTCACGCTGTGCGCGACCGGTGCCGGAGAGGACGATCAGCGTCTGACCGAGCGGATGGGTGTGCCAGGCGGTGCGGGCGCTGGGTTCGAAGGTCACCGTTGCGCCGCCGACGCGTGCTGGCGCCGCTCCGCTGAACGGCGCGTCGATGCGGACCGTTCCGGTGAAATAGTCCGCCGGTCCCTTGGCGGATGGATCGGAGCCGTTTCGCTTGATTTGCATCTTTCGTCCTTTCGTGAGTTCAGGAGCGTGCTGCTCGGCTGACGTTCGGAAGAAGATCTAGTGCGGATGCTTTCCTGCGATTAGATGGTATAAACGGCATAAGCTTATGAGTGAGATTCATGAATGACGCGGCAATCGATCAATGACCTCATCGCCTTTCTGGCCGTGGCCCGGGAGAGAAGCTTCACGAAGGCCGCGGCCAAGCTCGGGGTGTCGCAATCCGCACTCAGCCATACGATCCGTGGCCTCGAAACACGCCTCGGTCTTCGACTGCTGACGCGCACGACGCGCAGCGTGTCGCCGACCGAGGCAGGCGAGCGGCTGCTGGGTTCGATCGGGCCGCGTTTCGACGAGATCGAGAGTGAGCTCGCAGCGCTCAGCGAATTTCGCGAGAAGCCGGCGGGTACGATCCGCATCACGGCGGGAGAGCATGCCGCCGACGCTATCCTCTGGCCGGCGCTGGAAAAGCTGCTGCCTGATTATCCAGATATCAATGTCGAGATCATCGTCGACTACGGGCTGACCGACATTGTCGCCGAGCGCTATGACGCCGGTGTTCGGCTCGGCGAGCAGGTGGCGAAGGACATGATCGCCGTGCGCATCGGGCCTGATATGCGGATGGCTGTTGTCGGAGCGCCTGCCTATTTCGAGCGACGGACGAAGCCGCAGGCGCCTGCCGAGCTCACAGACCACAACTGCATCAACTTGCGCTTGCCGACCTATGGCGGGGTCTATGCCTGGGAGTTCGAGAAGGACGGACGCGAGGTAAAGGTGCGCGTGGAGGGGCAGCTGGTGTTCAACAATGCCCAGCTACGGCTGAACGCAGCGCTTTCGGGGCTTGGTCTGGCGTTCGTGCCGGAGGCGCTGGTGCGGCAGCCTCTGTCCGATGGGCGGCTTGTTCGCGTGCTTGAGGATTGGTGCGCGCCTTTTCCTGGATATCATCTTTATTATCCAAGCCGCCGGCAGACGTCTCCGGCCTTCGCCCTGTTGGTCAACGCGCTTCGCTACCGGGGGTGAGGCACACCAAATCCGCCCGCTGGTTGCGGGCAGATGCCGAGCTCAACGGGCAGATCTCAGATCGCGCTCTTGGCCGCAACTCCTGCCACGTAAGTCTCCACAATCGCGCGGTCGTCGCCCATGGTCTGCAGCAGGAAGAGCTCTTCCGGCAGCGTCTTCACGACTTCCATCTTTAGCGCCATGGCGGGCGTCGCGGCGGCATTGAGGACAACGATATCGGCGTCGGAGCCGACATCGAGCGTACCGATCCGGTCGGCAAGCGACAGCGATCGGGCGTTGCCCAATGTCATGTGGTAGTAGCTCTCCAGCGGGTTCAGGCGTTCGCCGAGCAACTGCTGGATCTTGTAGGCCTCGTCCATCGTACGCAGCATCGAATAGCTGGAGCCGCCGCCGATATCGGTGGCGACGCCGATGCGCACCGGCTTCTCGCGGCGACCGAGCGCCTTTAAGGGGAAGAGACCGGAACCGAGGAAGAGGTTCGATGTCGGGCAATGCACCGCGACCGAGCCTGCTTCGCTCATCGCATCCGCCTCGCGATCGGAAAGATGGATGCAGTGACCGAAGAGCGTCTTGTCGCCCAGCAGGCCGTAGCGGGCATAGATGTCGGTGTAGTCGATCGCCTCGGGATAGAGCTCGCAGGTGAACTTGATCTCGTCGTGGTTCTCGGAGAGATGCGTCTGGATATGCAGGTCGGGAAACTCGCGGGCGAGCGCCTGGGTGGCTTCCATCTGCGCCGGCGTCGAGGTGATGGCGAAGCGCGGGGTGATGGCGACGTGGTTGCGGCCCTTCCCTTGCCATTCGGCGATGATCTGGCGGGTCTCGTCGTAACCCATCTGTGGGGTATCGAGCAGGCCCTGCGGGGCATTGCGGTCCATCATCACCTTGCCGCCGACCATGCGCATGTTGCGTTTCAGCGCTTCGGCGAAGAAGGCGTCGGCGGAGGTCTTGTGCACCGAGCAGTAGGCAACGGCCGTCGTCGTGCCGTGGCGCACGAGTTCGTCGTAGAAATGCCCGGCTATCCGCTCGGCATGCGCGCTTTCAACGAAGCGGCATTCCTCCGGGAAGGTATAGGTGTTCAGCCACTCCAGCAGGTTTGCCGCGTATGAGGCGATCACCTGCATCTGCGGGAAGTGCAGATGCATGTCGATGAAGCCAGGCATGATCAGATGGGGGCGATGGTCAATGGTCACCGCATCGGAGGGAGCTTCCGCACCGACCTTTTCATAGGTGCCGCTGGCAACGATCAGGCCGTCCTTGATCAGCAGGGCGCCGTCGCTTTCGTAGAGATAGCTTCCGGTATCGCCAAGATCATCAGGGGCACGCAGGAAGGAAAGCAGCCGGCCGCGGAGAAGTGTGTGTGTCATGGCGTTCTGCCTCTATCGATTGTCTTGTTGTCGCGGCGTTCGCGTCAGGGCGCCGGCTGGGCGGCGATGGCCGCCGGCATGGCGGCGCAGCCGTACATGGTCTTGTTCTCGAATACCAGAACCGCGCGCAGCGTGTAGTGGCGATCGGACATGCCGTCCGAGCAGTCCCCCTTGGTCAGCGTCAGCTTGAAGGGCGTCGGTCCGTCGGCAATCGTCCAGGTGGCATGATCGTTTTCGATGACCGGGCCCGGGTTAGGGCTCTCGGCGTCCTCGACACCCGGGCGGCTGAAGGTAAGACCGTCGGCGCGGATTTTGATCGCCCAGAAGGGTTCCGTGCCGAGTGCATTGAGGTCACCGGCAAAATCGCCTGAAGCTGCTGTCGGACTGGCCTTCGTCGTCGCATCGGCGCCGCTCTCGCCGCAGGCGGTCAGGGTGGAGGCGAGGAGTATGACGCGAAAGGCGACTGATATCATTCCTGTTTGCCTTCGACAGCGCTTTCAAACCAGGCGACCAGCAGCTTGCGCTCGTCCGGGGTGATGTCGGTCACGTTGCCGGGCGGCATGGCGTGGCTGCGGCCCGCCTGTATATAGATCTCGCGCGCATGGGCGGCAATTTCCGCGTCGGTTTCAAGCACGACGTCCTTCGGCGGTCGCGCCAGCCCCTCATAGACGGGCTCGGCGGCATGGCACATGGAACAGCGCGTGCCGACGAGCTGCTTGACCGCGGGGAAATGCGCGTCGCCGGCGAATTGCTGGAACGCGGGCGCAACGGCCTGCGCGTCCTTTTCACCGGTCAGCACCTTCGGCACTGTGGAGAGCCACATGATCAGGATGAAGAGGATGACTGTGACGATCCAGGTCCACGTCGGGCGGCCCTTGCGGGCATGCGTCGTGTTGAACCAGTGGCGGATGGTGACGCCCATCAGGAAAACGAGGGCCGCGATCACCCAGTTGTAGGCGGTGCCGAAGGCCAGCGGATAGTGGTTTGACAGCATGAAGAAGATGACGGGTAGCGTCAGGTAGTTGTTGTGGAGCGAGCGCTGCTTGGCGATCGCACCGTATTTCGCATCAGGCGTGCGTCCGGCGATCAGGTCGGCGACGACGATCTTCTGGTTTGGGATGATGATCATGAAGACGTTGGCCGACATGATCGTCGCCGTGAAGGCGCCGAGATGCAGGAAGGCGGCACGGCCGGTGAAAAGCTGCGTGTAGCCCCAGGCCATGAAGACCAGCACGGCGTAGAGGACCGCCATCAGGCCCCAGGTGTTCTTGCCGAGCGGCGATTTGCACAAGAGGTCGTAGACAATCCAGCCGACGGCCAGCGAGGCGAGCGAGATCAGGATCGCCACCGGCGCGCTGATATCAAGCACATGACGGTCGATCAGGAAGAGATCGGCGCCGCCGTAATACACGATACAGAGCATCAGGAAGCCGGAGAGCCAGGTGAAGTAGCTCTCGTATTTGAACCAGGTCAGGTGCTCGGGCATCTGTGCCGGAGCCACGAGATACTTCTGGATATGGTAGAAGCCGCCGCCGTGAACCTGCCACTCCTCGCCATAGGCGCCCGGCGGAAGATGCGGGCGCTTCACCAGACCGAGGTCGAGCGCAATGAAATAAAAAGACGAGCCGATCCAGGCAATCGCGGTAATGACGTGGAACCAGCGGGCCGCAAAGGCCAACCATTCCCACGCGATGGCATATTCATACATTGAGTTCCCCTGTTCTTCCTCCGATTCAACACCATGCAAAATGTTGAGGCCGCAGGGAAGGGGATAAGACGCTGGACACCGCCGAGAAAAGTTCGGCCAGCCAACATCTCGACGTTTTTGCATTGGATGCTCAGTGAACGGCGATGATCCGCAGATCAGCGGAGCAAAGCGGCGTGTGCCGTTTCAAAACACGCGCAGTGGTGAATCGCCTGGGAATGCGCGGCTCGTTGACGCCGCTTCGCAGCATGAAACGTGGCTTGAAATGTAACGGTTCGATTACAGTTTCATTTTTGAGGCTGCCCCGGATGACGTGGAGACCGCTTCATTCCGGCGGCGCATTCATCGACGGAGAAGATGCCCATGCGCAGCATTCTTGTGTGTGTGATGATTGCTTTCGCGTCCTGCGCCTACGCCCACGACGCACCTTCCGGCTGGAGCTATGAACCTTTCTGCTGCAATGGCGACAGCGAGACTGGAGATTGCCAGATGATCCCGCCGAAGAGTGTGGCGATCACGCCGAACGGTTACCGGGTGACGCTACTTCCGGGCGACCATAGGCTGGTTACACGCGCCCACATCTTTCTGCTGCCGATAACCAGGGCAATGCGCTCCGGTGACGGTGACTACCATCTCTGCCTGTTTCCCAACGAGGATACGCCGCGCTGCTTCTATGCCCCACAGATGGGCTACTAGCTGGAGGAGGGGCCGGCGACGTTCATCTCCTCGAGAATCCAGTTTCGGAATGCCTTGATTTTAGGAACGTTGCGGCGGCTTTCCGGATAGGCCAGCCAGTAGCCGCGACCGTCAGTGCATTGAAGCTCGAATGGGCGGATCAGCTTCCCGCTCGCAAGCTCTTCCGGATAGAAGTCAGGCGTGAGGATCGCGACGCCCTGGCCGGCGACGGCAGCCGCGGCCTCGAAGGCCTGGGCGCCATAATAGCTCGGGCTTCTCTTCTCGAGGCTGGGAATCGGCACACCTGCCGCTTCGAGCCATTGGTGCCACCAAGGATCGGTGAGATCGAAAATCCGAAGCTTCAGGAGGTCGGCAGGCTCATGAATGCCGCCGACACTGTCCGCTAGCGCCGGGCTCAGCATGGGCGTGAAATAGACGTCCATCAGTTTGTCCGCCCGCAGACCTGGCCACTCTCCCGTGCCTGAGCGTATACCGACATCGACCGCTTCGCGGCCTAAATCGAGCAGCGCATCCGAGGTGCTGAGCCGCACCGCGATGTTCGGATTGGCAAGCTGAAAATTGCCAAGCTTACGCGCGAGCCATTGGGACGCGAATGTCGCCAAACAGGTAATCTGCAGCGTTACCTCTGTTTCTCCCCGCGCTTCCGCCATGGCGAGTTGCAGCATTTCGAACGCTTCGGTGACCTGTGGCGCGAGCCGCTCGCCGGTCTCGGTCAGGCTGATTTGACGGGGGAGGCGCAGAAAGAGTGGCTCGCCCACGTTCTCTTCCAGCAGCTTTACCTGATAGCTGACCGCTGTCTGCGTCATGCCGAGCTCTTCACCAGCCTTGGTGAAACTACCGAGCCGCGCGACCGCTTCAAAGACCCGAAGTGCGTTCAGCGGAAACTGCCTCGACATTTTCATGGATAAGTTCTCTTTATGGATCAAAGCAATCGTTCGATTGGAATTGCAGCATTTATTGGCGCAGTCTGCAACCCAATGGATCAGATTGTCGAGGTGATGTCATGGATTGCGCGGTTATCGAACGGGAGAGCCAAGCAAGGGCTGTCGAGACTTCAAGCTGGCTCTCCAGCCTTGGCCGGAGGCTGCTGCGCAGGCTTTCAGGATCGGACAGGCTGGAACTCGAGGGCATGCCGGATCGCGTTCAGCGCGACCTCGGCTTCAAGGACGGGCGCGAGCCGCGTTATGACCGGGAGTTTTGGCGCTAGGTTCGTGAAATTTGAGTGGCGGTGCCAGAGTGCCGCCACTTCAGCCTATGCCTTCTTCATTCTCTCGACGGCCATCAACACGCGCTCTGGCGTAGCCGGCGCGTCGAGGCGGGGGCAAACCCTGTAGTTGGCAATACTGGCGACAGCCATCGAGAGCGCCTCCAGCACCGAAATCGCCAACATGAAGGGTGGCTCGCCCACTGCCTTGGAACGGCCGATGGTCGCCTCCGTGTTCTCTGACCATTCGGCAAGCCGCACATTGAAGATCTTCGGGCGATCGGAGGCGAGCGGGATCTTGTAGGTCGACGGCGCGTGCGTGCGCAGCCGGCCCTTGTCGTCCCACCAGAGTTCTTCTGTTGTCAGCCAGCCCATGCCTTGAACGAACGCGCCCTCCACTTGGCCGATATCAATTACCGGGTTCAGCGAGCGGCCGACATCATGCAGGATATCGGTGCGTTCCATCAGATATTCGCCCGTCAGCGTATCGATCGAAACTTCCGAGCAGGCGGCGCCGTAAGAATAATAGTAAAACGGTGTGCCGCGGCCGGCGGCGCGATCCCAATGGATCTTCGGGGTCTTGTAGAATCCGGCAGCAGAAAGCTGCACACGGGCGAAGTAGGCCTGCTTGACGAAGTCCGGGAACGGGAACTCCTTGTCGCCGACTCGCACCCGGTTTGGTAGAAAGACCACATCCGTCGGAGGCACGGCCCACTTCTCGGCGGCAAATGCGACCAGTCGTTCCTTGATCTGGCGAGCGGCGTCATAGGCTGCCATGCCGTTCAGGTCCGATCCGGACGATGCAGCGGTGGCCGAGGTGTTGGGCACCTTGCCTGTCGTCGTCGCCGTGATCTTCACCCGCTCGATGTCGACCTGGAAACTGTCGGCCAGCACCTGCGCCACCTTGGTATAGAGCCCCTGGCCCATCTCGGTGCCGCCGTGGTTCAGGTGGATCGAGCCATCCTGATAGATATGCACGAGGGCGCCGGCCTGGTTGAAAGCCGTCAAGGTAAAGGAGATGCCGAACTTCACCGGTGTCAGCGCAATGCCCTTGCGGATGAAACGGTTGTTGCGATTGAACTCGACGATTGCGTTGCGGCGCGCCTGATAGTCGGCACTTTGCTCAAGCTCATCGACGATTCGGCCGATGATGTTGCCCTCGACCTCCTGGTGGTAAGGCGTAAGCGTACGGCCGGAGCCGGGCTGTCCGTAGAAGTTCAGCTTGCGCACTTCCAATGGATCCTTGCCGACGGCGTATGCGATCTCCTCGATGAAGCGCTCGCCACCTAACATCCCCTGTGGGCCACCAAAACCCCGGAAGGCAGTGTTGGAGACGGTATGCGTCTTCAACGGCTTCGAGGTCAGATGGACGTGCGGGTAGAAGTAGCTGGAATCCGCATGGAAGAGCGCGCGGTCCGTCACCGGGCCGGACAGGTCGGAGGAGAAGCCGCAGCGTGCCGCATAGGTGGCATCGACCGCGTGGATGCGGCCGTCGCCATCAAAGCCGAGTTCGTAGTCGACAAGAAAATCGTGGCGCTTGCCGGTGGCGGCCATGTCCTCATCGCGGTCGGGGCGAAATTTGATGGCGCGCTTAAGTTTCTTGGCGGCAATGGCAGCGAGCGCCGCGAATTGGTTGCCCTGCGTTTCCTTGCCGCCAAAGCCGCCGCCCATACGGCGGACGTTCACGGTCACCGCGTTCGACGGGATATCAAGAACGTGGCCGACGATATGCTGGATCTCGCTCGGATGCTGGGTCGACGACCAGACTGTAATGTCGTCGTCTTCGCCAGGAATCGCCATGGCGATATGGCTTTCGAGATAGAAGTGTTCCTGGCTGCCGATTCGCATCTGGCCCGTCAGGCGTCGGGGAGCGCTTGCCAATTCCGCCTTCGCGTCGCCGCGCTGCAAAGTCATCGGCGTGATGACAAGCGGGCCGCCGTTGGCGAGTGCGCCGTCGATATCGCTCCAGTGCGGCAAGTCGCGATACTCAACTTTCGCCTTGCGGGCGGCCCGGCGAGCAATCTCGCGCGTTTCGGCAATGACGGCAAAAATCGGCTGATTGTGGAACTCGACCTTCTTCTCGGCGAGCAACGGTTCGTCGTGGCTGCCATTGGAACTGACGTCGTTGATGCCTGGAACGTCCTTGCCAGTGAACACCCAGATGACGCCGGGCGTCGCTTCGACCTCCGAGAGGTCCATGCTGACGATCTCGGCGTGCGCCCGGTCGGAGAGGCCCAAAGCGCCGTGCAGCAGGTCGACAGGCTCCGGAAGGTCGTCGATGTAGGCAGCCGATCCGGTGACATGCTTGTGCGCGGAATCGTGGCGCTGTGCGTCGTGCATCGCACCGTTGATGATGAATTTGGGATCGGCGAAGGTCGACTTGTCCATTACGCGACCTCCTCGAAGCGGTGGAGCTCGGCCGGTGTGCCTGACGTTTCCAGGAGGAAGCGCATCAGCAGGTTCTTTGCCGTCAGTTGGCGATATTCGGCCGTCGCACGCCAGTCGGTCAGGGGCTGGAAATCGGCATCGAACTCCGCGCGCACTGATTCGATGGTCGCTTCATTCCAAGGCTTGCCCATGAGGGCGTTCTCGACATGGCGAGCGCGCTTCGGTGTTGCGGCCATGCCGCCGAAGGCGATGCGGATGTCGTTGACGTCTCCCTCCGCATCCAAGGTCAGATAGAAGGCGCCGAGGACTGCGGTAATGTCCTCGTCGCGGCGCTTGCTGATCTTGTAGACGGCGAATTGGGTATCCTCGGCGGGATAGGGTACGAAGATGCTTTCGACAAATTCACCGGGGCGGCGATCCTGCTTGCCGTAATCAATGAAGAAATCCTCGAGTCGCAGCATTCGGGTTCCGGCCAGCGAGCGTAGCTTGACGGTTGCGCCCAAGGCAATCAGCGGCGGTGGCGTGTCCCCGATTGGCGAGCCGTTCGCGATATTGCCACCGATCGTGCCCATGTTGCGGACCTGATCACCGCCGATGCGGTTGATAAGCCGACCGAGCGTCGGCACCTTGCTGGCGATAATCTCGAAGGCGCGGCTGTAGGTGACGCCAGCGCCGATCGTGAAGCCGCCTTCGCCCGCTGTGATGGACTGGAGATCAGTCAGGTGATTGATGAAGACGACCGGGTTCAGGGCACGCATCTGCTTCGTCACCCAGAGCCCCACATCGGTCGATCCCGCGACGATGGTGGCCGCCGGCTCGTCTGCCAGCACGCGCGCCAGCGCATCCAGCGAGCCCGGCAGGATCAGGCGACCCTCTGCGGTCGTGATCGAGATGGTCTGGCTGTTCCGCATCGCCCAGAGACGCGAGATGATCTCGGAGCGGGTTTTCTCGAGCGGATCGAAGAGCGCGCTAGGGCGCGTTTGGCTAACCTGCTCGGCAGCCTTCACGATCGGCTCATAACCGGTGCAACGACAGAGATTGCCTTGCAGGGCCTTTTCGATGTCGGCTCGGCTCGGCTTGTCGTTGGAAAGCCAGAGGCCGTACATCGACATGACGAAACCGGGCGTGCAGAAGCCGCATTGCGAGCCATGGCAATCGACCAGCGCCTGTTGCACCGGATGCAACGTTCCATCGCTGGCGGCCAGATGCTCGACGGTGACGACATGGGTGGCGTTGAGCGACCCCATGAAGCGAATGCAGGCATTGACGGACTCATAGTAGAGCTTGCCGTCGATCAGCCGTCCGACGAGAACGGTACAGGCGCCGCAGTCACCTTCCGCGCATCCTTCCTTGGTGCCGGTCAACCGGCGCTTCAACCGAAGATAATCGAGAAGCGTCTCAGTCGGCCGGACGTCTCCAAGCGTGACGTCCTCGCCATTCAGGATGAAGCGGATGCTGTCGTTCATGTCGTTCCCTGGTTTTTATCTTTATTTCGAATGGTTATGCCGCGGTCCAACCACCGTCAATCGAGATGTGTGTACCCGTTACCTGCCGGGCTTCGTCGCTTGCGAGGTAGAGGGTCAGCGCACCAATCTCTTCCGCCTTGACGAACTCATGCGTCGGTTGGGCCTTGAGGATCACTTCGGTCTTGACCTGCTCCTCGGTCATGCCGCGCGCCTTGGCCGTATCCGGTATCTGCTTCTCGACGAGGGGGGTCAGCACGTAGCCCGGGCAAATGGCGTTCACGGTCACGCCAAATTCGGCAAGCTCCAGTGCCGCCGTCTTCGTCAGGCCCAATATACCATGCTTTGCCGCGACATAGGCGGATTTGAACGGGGAGGCGACGAGACCGTGAGCGGAGGCGATGTTGATGATCCGCCCCTGTTTCTTCGCCTTCATCAGCGGAATGGCGGACCGCATTGTGTGAAACGAGCTGGACAGGTTGATGGCGATGATCTGATCCCATTTTTCGATCGGGAAATCCTCGATCTTTTCGACGTGCTGGATGCCGGCATTGTTGACGAGCACATCCACGCTGCCGAACGTCTTGGCTGCCGTTTCGACCAGATCCGCGATTTCATCCGGCTTCGTCATGTCGGCCGGGTGATGGATGGCTTTCGCCTTCGAGACTGATTCAAGTCTCTCGACTATAGCCTTGATTTCTTCAGGCTTTCCGAAGCCATTGATGACGATGTTGTCGCCCTTGCCGGCAAAGGCTGTGGCAATCGCGAGCCCGATGCCGCTGGTGGACCCGGTGACGACGACTGTTCTGGCCATTCTCTTCTCCTCAAGCCGTTTTGCGACGCAATAGAGCTGAGGTTATGCGCAAACCATCTCTGCTGGCAATTGCGCGCGCGGCAAATCTCTTGTGTCGAAGAGGTGGCTGGGTTCTTTCCTCGCCCGCCCTCCTGTCCTATTGATTTCTCCCAATAATCACGATCAGCGGGAGGATGGGCATGAGCGGATATGTTCTGGCAATCGATCAGGGGACGACGTCGACACGGGCGATCGTCTTCGACGGCGAAATGCAGATCGCCGGTGCTGGCCAGAAGGAGTTCAGCCAGATCTACCCGCGATCCGGCTGGGTGGAGCACGATCCCGAGGAAATCTGGGATTCCG
Organism: Rhizobium cauense; assembly: GCF_019511525.1. GTDB lineage: Bacteria > Pseudomonadota > Alphaproteobacteria > Rhizobiales > Rhizobiaceae > Rhizobium > Rhizobium cauense. Next base: position 72,788 of record NZ_JAEUAT010000008.1, read on the forward strand.
TTGTCTCGACCATCAAGATGGCGATCCGCGAGGCCAAGATCGAGGCAAAGGACATTGCGGCGCTCGGAATTACCAACCGGCGCGAGACCGTCGTCGTCTGGGAGCGCGAGAGCGGCAAGCCGATCCACAATGCTATTGTCTGGCAGGATCGCCGCACGGCAAGCTATTGTGACAAGTTGAAGAGGCAGGATCTCGAAAAAACCTTCACCAAAAAGACCGGTCTTTTGCTTGATCCCTATTTTTCCGGGACCAAGCTTTCCTGGCTGCTGGCCAACGTGAAGGGGGCACGGGCGCGTGCTGCGAAAGGGGAATTGTGCTTCGGCACGGTTGATACCTTCCTGATCTGGCGGCTGACCGGCGGCAAGGTGTTCGCGACCGATGCTACGAATGCCTCCCGCACGCTGATGTACAACATTGCCGACAACACGTGGGACAAGGACCTCCTCGATATCCTGCGGGTTCCCGCAGCGATGCTGCCCGAGGTGAAGGACTGCGCGGATGATTTCGGCGTTACCGAAAAGGCGATTCTCGGCGCGGAGATCCCGATTCTCGGCGTTGCCGGCGACCAGCATGCTGCGGCCATTGGGCAGGCTTGTTTCGAGCCTGGGATGCTGAAATCCACCTACGGAACCGGCTGCTTCGCGCTGCTCAACACTGGCAGTGACATGGTTCGCTCGAAGAACCGACTGCTGACGACGATTGCCTATCGGTTAAACGGTGAGACAACCTACGCACTCGAGGGGTCGATTTTCATCGCGGGTGCTGCCGTGCAATGGCTTCGCGACGGGCTTGGCATCATCGATACGGCCTCGCGTACCGGCGAGCTTGCCGATGCCGCCGATCCGACACAGGAAATCTATCTGGTTCCGGCCTTTACCGGGCTCGGTGCGCCGCATTGGGATGCGAATGCCCGCGGAGCCATCTTCGGCCTGACGCGCAACAGCGGTCCGAAAGAATTCGCCCGCGCGGCACTGGAGGCGGTCTGCTATCAGTCCCGCGATCTGCTCGACGCCATGCATAAGGATTGGAAAGGCGGCGTGGAGAGCACTGTTCTTCGCGTTGATGGCGGCATGGTTGCCTCCGACTGGACGATGCAGCGGCTTGCGGACATTCTCGATGCGCCCGTCGACCGACCAGTCATTCTCGAAACAACCGCGCTCGGCGCGGCCTGGCTTGCCGGCAGCAAGGCCGGCGTCTGGCCGGATCGTGCAGGCTTTGCCAAAAGCTGGAAGCGTAACCGCCGCTTTGAACCCGATATGGACGAAAAGACACGTGCGGCAAAGCTCAAGGGATGGCGGAGCGCCGTGAAGCGCACGCTGTCGGATGCATGATCGCCGTTCGTGCCGGTGGCTTGTCTTGCGTATTCAGCTGGTCCTTGCCGATCGCCAGCGCGAAATCAATGTCAGGACAGGCAGCGCTACGGCGGACAACGAAGCACCGGCTATGAACGTCCCGAACGAACCGTAGATATCCCAAACTAATCCTGCGAGCACATTGCCGATCAGCACGACTGCACCCGTGATCAGGTTGAAGACGCCAAACGCCGTCCCTTTCAAGTCCGGGGGCGCGGAGTCGGCTATCAGAGTTGCGAGAAGGCCCTGGGACAAGCCCATGTGAAGCCCCCAAAGTACGATGCCGATCAGGAAGACAGGGATCGAGCTTGCGAATGCCAGAACCGCATACGCGGCGACAAGCACGGCAAGGCTTGCTGCGAGCAGGCCGGTGCGACCGATCGTATCTGACAGCCGCCCCGTGGGATAGGCCGTCAGACCGTACACCGCGTGCATGATCACCATCGTGACGGGAATCCAAGCCGGTTCGAAACCTGCTTCCTGGGATTTCAACAGCAGGAACGCTTCGCTGAAGCGGACAAAGGTCAGGATCGAGGCCGCAGCAATGACAATCCACGTCGACGCATTAAGTCGCAGGATGTCGCCAGTCCTCAGGGTCGATCCCGCCTTGCGTGGCGGCTGTTCGGGCTCCTTTGCTCCGAGCAGCAGGACAAGAACGGACAGGAACGCGGGAATGATGGCGATCCAGAAAATCGCCAAAACGTTTCCGTTCAATGCGAACATCAGCCCGATTGCAGCCAATGGCCCCACGAAACCTCCGACGGTATCGAGTGACTTCCTCAAACCAAAGGCCGCTCCTCTGATTTCCGGCGGCGTTACGTCGGCGACCAGCGCGTCGCGGGGCGTTCCTCGGAGACCTTTGCCGACACGGTCGACCGCTTTGGCTGTTATGATCCAATCGATTGATGATGCGATCGGGAATACCAGTTTCGATATCGCGCCAAGCCCATAGCCGACAACGGCCAGCATCTTCCGGTTTCTTGTCCAGTCCGCAATGATGCCTGCGAAAAGCTTCGTGGTCGTCGCGATAGCGACCGACAGGCCTTCGATGAAGCCGACGATGACAGCTGAAGCGCCGAGACCCGAGACGAGATAAAACGGGAGAAGGGTCTGAACCATTTCCGACGAAATATCCATCAGGAGACTGACAAGTCCGAGGATCCAGACGGTTCGCGGTATGCCTGCTCGTGCGGTAGCCGCTTGCGCGGAGGATGATGTCATCGGTCGCCCCTTGGTCGACCGTGGATAGTGTGCCGCCCCGATGCGGTCAAATGTTCTTCGCACTTCGACGTTTTGAGGGCCGAACCCGCCGAAGGAGCAACAATTCGCCCGGTCGGCGAGTGTTGCCGGCATTGACCGCGTTCGCTCGGACTTGCGGCGCCGACTGCCCGATGACGGGTTGAGATGTTGTTCCTCAAGCGGTATGTCGTGCCGACCACAAGCGGCTCTCGCAATAAAACAAGGCGCATCCCTGCATGACACCAGATTTCCTCGTCACCCATTCCGGGGGCTTTCATGCTGATGAAGTGCTGTCGAGCGTCATCCTGACCCGGCTTTTCCCGGAGGCTCGTGTGGTCCGCAGCAGGGCACCTGAATGGATCAAGCCGGGTGCAGATCGCATCATCTATGACGTCGGTGGCGCTTACGATGCCGAGGCTCGCATCTTCGATCACCATCAGCGCGGCGCGCCGCTGCGTGAGGATGGGCAGCCCTACAGCTCGTTCGGTCTGATCTGGAAGCACTACGGCCGCGACTACCTGGTTGCCGCCGGCGTCCCTGATGCCCATGTCGACGCGCTGCATGTCTCGTTCGATCTTTCCTTCGTGCTGCCGATCGATCTGACGGACAATGGCGCGCTCAGCCCGTCTGGTCCGCTGGCGGGGCTGACGCTGCCAGTTTTGCTGGAGACCTTGAAACCGGTGTTCGACGAAACCGATCCGGATGCCGATAATCGCAGATTTCAGGATGCCGTGGCCATTGCCCGCAGTTTCGTCGAGGCGAAGATTGGCCAGAGTGCCGCCAAGCTGCGCGCCGAGACACTCGTGCTTCAGGCAATAGCGCGTACGGGGCAGGGGCGCGTCCTCGAGCTTCCGATGGGGATGCCCTTTCGCCCTGCGGTCGTGAAAGCGGGCGCCGATCATCTTCTCTTTGTCGTTCACCCGCGAGAAAGGGATTGGTGCGTCACCGGCATTCGCCGCGGAGACGAGGGCTTCGAACTTCGCGCGGATCTCCCGGCTGCCTGGGCCGGTCTGACCAATCACGATCTTGAGGCTGCCTGTGGCGTTACAGGCGCAACGTTCTGCCACAACGGCCGCTTCGTCGCGGCCGCCAAAACTCGCGAGGCCGCATTGGCGATGGCGGATCTGGCTGTGCAGGAAGCCCTTGCCGTCGGAGCCGTGAGCTAAGGCAGGCCGCAGCCTTCAGTCTGGCGGCTGCTGCCACAACGGCTGCGAAGTAGGCGGTCGTTTGTTGGCAATAGGCCGCTCACGCCGTCTTCGGTCGCTACACCCTGACCATCTCCTTCTACGCACTGTATTTTTTTGCTGCTTCCTGTCGGATGTCGCGCTACTCCTTCGTCATTCGGGAAGAGGAGTAAGTCATGCTTTATGCAATCCTTTGCTATGCCAATGAAGAGACCGTGTTCTCCTGGACCAAGGAGGAGGAGGACGCCGTGATGGCGAAGCTCTACGCCGTCCAGGCGCCCCTGGCCGAGCGCGGCAAGCTTGGTCCGGTCGGGCGGCTGATGCCGACGACGGCGGCGACCACCGTGCGCAAGGGCAAGGAAGAACCGCTCGTTCTCGACGGTCCCTTCGCGGAAACGAAGGAAGCGCTCCTCGGCTTTTACGTGGTTGATTTCGATACGCTGGAGGAGGCGGTCGCCTTCTCCAAGGAGCTCTCCGCAGTCAATCCGGGTTCGACCTCCTACGAAATTCGGCCGTTCTACGTGTTCCGGCCGGGAGACTCTTCGACATGACAGACATTGCCTGGATCGATGTGACGCTTGCTTCGGCCCGACCGAAGGCGCTTGGCGCGCTGCTCAGATACTTCCGCGATCTCGATATCGCGGAGGAGGCCTTTCAGGAGGCCTGCCTGCGCGCCATCCGCACCTGGCCGGACAAGGGGCCGCCACGCGATCCGACGGCATGGCTGATCTTCGTCGGCCGCAACAGCGGCATCGACGCCGTGCGCAAGCGCTCGAAGACGCAAGCGCTTCCGGATGAGGAGCTGATTTCCGACACCAGTGATGCCGAAAGCGATATTGCCGAGCGGCTCGACGATTCCAACTATCGTGACGATATCCTGCGGCTGCTCTTCATCTGCTGCCATCCGGATCTGCCGGCGACACAGCAGATCGCGCTGGCGCTCCGCATCGTTTCCGGACTTACCGTGCAGCAGATCGCGCGTGCCTTCCTTGTTGGCGAAAGCGCCATGGAGCAGCGTATCACGCGGGCCAAGGCGCGTGTTGCCAAGGCGGGAGTACCCTTCGAAACGCCGGATGCGCAGGAGCGCGCCGAGCGGCTCTCGATCGTCAGCACCATGATCTACCTGATCTTCAACGAGGGCTACAGCCAGGCCGATCCCAGGCACGAGGCTTGCGCCTTCAGCGACGAGGCGATCCGGCTTGCGCGGCTTCTGCTGCGCATCTTCCCCGGAGAACCGGAGCTGATGGGTCTCTTGGCGCTGATGTTGCTGCAGATCTCGCGGCGCCAAGCTCGCTTCAATGGAGAGAACGATATCGTGTTGCTCGAGGATCAGGATCGTTCGCTGTGGAACCGCGAGCTGATCAACGAGGCGCTGGCACTGCTCGACAAGGCGATCCGCCATCGCCGACCCGGCCCCTATCAGCTGCAGGCAGCGATCGCGGCGCTGCATTCGCGCGCCAAGCGCGCCGAGGACACGGATTGGGAGGAGATCGAGCTGCTCTATCGAGCGCTGGAGCGCATTCAGCCGTCGCCCGTGATTACGCTCAACCGCGCCGTTGCCGTCTCAAAGTTGAGGGGGGCGGATGAGGCGCTGGCGCTTGTCGAAACGCTTGGCGAAAAGCTCGATGGCTACTTCTACTATCACGGCCTGCGTGGCGGCTTGTTGAAGCAGCTCGGCCGGGCCCGCGAGGCGCACGAGGCTTTCGATCGTGCCATCGCGCTTGCTCACTCAGCAGCGGAAGCCGCCCATATCCGCCAGCAAATAGACAGCCTCGTCCATTCCGCCGCTCAGCCGGTCGCGAAATAATTCTCAAAAAAGTCACGCCCGGTTGTCGGAAACGGAAAGCCTCCCACGTCCTTGTAACAGCCTGATCGAAAACAGGTTTCGCTCAACAGGAGGAATGCGAAAATGACGGAAGAAGCTCAACATGAACTGGTTCTCGTGCGTGAATTCGATGCCCCGCGCGAGAAGATTTTCAAGGCCTGGACCGATCCTGTCCTGATGAAGGAATGGTTCGTACCGCGTCCCTGGAGCATCGCTGACGTGCAGATCGATGCACGGCCGGGCGGCTCGAACCTCATTGTCATGCGCAGCCCCGAGGGCCAGGAGTTTCCGAACCGCGGTGTCTATCTGGAGATCGTCGAGAACGAGAAAATCGTCTTTACCGACGCCTTCACCAGTTCCTGGGTGCCGTCCGAAAAGCCGTTCTTCGTTGGCATCATCCTGCTCGAGGACCTGGGCAACGGGCGAACGAAATACACTGCCAAAGCTCGGCACTGGACGGCGGCCGACAAGGAGCAGCACGAGCAGATGGGCTTCCATGAGGGCTGGGGCAAATGCGCAGACCAGCTCGCCGAGCTGCTTCCGAGAATCTGAAATCGGAATCGAAACAGGGGGGTAGAGGCATGTCTGCAATCGTTGAATCACATGCGCGGTTGCCGCGCTGGCAAACCATCACCGGCACGGTCATGAGCGGGTTGATCGTGGCTTTCCTCATTTTCGATGGGGCGATCAAGCTGGCGCCGATCGCGCCGGTCACGGAGACGATGACGGCGCTTGGCTATTCCGATGATCCGATGCTTGCCCGCGGTCTCGGCATTGTGACCCTGTTGTGCGCGCTGCTCTACGCCATTCCGCGGACGTCGGTGCTCGGGGCGATTCTTCTCACCGGTTTGCTTGGCGGCGCGATTGCCACGCATCTCCGCGTCGGGAGCCCGGTCTTTTCGCACCTGTTGTTCGGCGTCTATCTCGGGTGATCGCCTGGGACGGCCTTTATCTCAGATACGAAGCCGTTCGGAAAATGATTCCATTCAAGCTTTGAAGTTGTTGATTTCAGAATCGGAAACCGCCGCGATCCCTTGGTCGCGGCGGCCTACTTATCGATATTCTCGAACGTTCGGTTCCAGAATTTGTATTTGCGCTGAGGCCGCTCCATCCTTATCTCCGTCTCTAGATTCAACGGGATGCGAGCTATGGAACTAGGCCTCTACACCTTCGCCGACGTGAACCCGAATCCGAGCCGCAACAAGGGTGAGGAAGGCGCAGAGCGATTGAAGCACCTGCTGGAGGAAATCGAACTCGCAGATCAGGTCGGGCTCGATGTGTTCGGTTTGGGCGAGCATCACCGGCCGGATTATGCAGCTTCCGCTCCGGCCGTCGCCTTGGCCGCCGCTGCCGTGAAGACCAAGAACATCCGGCTGACCAGCGCGGTGACGGTGTTGAGCTCGGACGATCCGGTTCGCGTCTTTCAGCAGTTCGCGACGCTCGATCTGCTCTCCAATGGACGGGCCGAGATCATGGCCGGGCGAGGGTCCTTCATCGAGTCCTTCCCGCTCTTCGGCTACAATCTGGAAGACTACGACCAGCTGTTCGAGGAGAAACTCGACCTGCTGATGGCTCTGCGCGACAACGAGACGGTCACCTGGTCGGGCGAACTGCGTGCGCCGATCAACGGGCGCGGTGTTTACCCGCGTCCATTGCAGGATCCGTTGCCCTTGTGGATCGCGGTTGGCGGTACGCCGCAATCGGTTGCTCGCGCCGGTGCGATGGGCTTGCCGGTAGCGCTGGCGATCATCGGTGGCGAGCCCCGACGCTTCGCACCACTGTTCGATCTCTACCGTGAGGCCGCCCGCCGGGCAGGGCAGGAGGCGTCGAAGCTCAAGACCAGCATCAACGTCCATGGCTTCATCGCGGACACGACGGATGCCGCAGCCGAACAGTTCTATGGTCCGCAGGCCGAGGTCATGAACCGGATCGGCCGCGAGCGCGGCTGGGGGCCGACGAACCGGGCGCACTTCGACATGTCGCGCGGGCCGAACGGCGCACTCTTCGTGGGCGAGCCGGAACTGGTGGCCGAGAAGATCATCGCGCATCATCGGCTGTTCAAGAACGACCGCTTTCTGCTGCAGATGGCGATCGGCCTGATGCCCCACGACCAGATCATGCGCGGCATCGAGCTGTACGGCACGAAAGTCGCCCCGATCGTCAGAAAGGCATTGACTGAAAGCGGCGAAGGGGCGAAAGCCACCGCCTGAAATTGGAGCATGATGCCGTAAAGGATGAATTGGATTCCGAGCGTCGTCGTGCTCTCATCCTGATCGAGAGCCGGTCGACCGGCCGCAAAAGGCCGGACAGTCATTCATGATCATCGAAAGCGAAGACGAACTTCTCAAGCTGAAGGAAATCGGCCGTATCTGCGCCAATGCCCTGCAGGTAATGGGGGCGTCGCTGGAGCCCGGTATCACGACACTGGAGCTCGATGAGATTGGCCGCAAGGTCCTTGAGGACGCGGGCGCGCGCTCGGCGCCCGAGCTCTGCTACCAGTTTCCGGGTGCGACCTGCATCAGCGTCAACGAAGAGATAGCCCACGGCATTCCCGGTCCTCGCGTCATTCGCCCGGGAGATCTCGTCAACATCGACGTCTCCGCCGAGAAGGACGGGTTCTTTTCAGACACCGGGGCGTCCTTCAGCCTCCCGCCGCACAAGTCGAAGATCGAGAAGCTTTGTCGTGACGGCAGACGAGCGTTATGGGTCGGCCTCAATCAGGTGAAGTCAGGTGAACCGCTGGCCAAGATCGGCCAGGCGGTTGGCGCCTTTGCGGCGAAAAACCGCTACACCCTCGTTGCCAATCTGGCGAGCCATGGGGTCGGTCGCTCGCTGCATGAGGAACCGGCCGAACTCTCGACATGGCCGGACCCCTCGGAGAAGCGGATCATGGCCGAAGGTCTCGTCTTCACTGTGGAGCCGTTTCTCTCTCTGGGTGCCACTTGGGCGGAGGGTGGTGACGATGCCTGGACGCTCTATTCCGACCCGAAGGCGCCGACCGTGCAGTACGAACACACCGTCGTCGCAACACGCAATGGTCCGCTTATTCTGACATTGCCGGACGGCTCTGCCTGATCGGAAAAGGCAGGATCCTGCGTTCGGGTGCAGGACCCTGCCTTCGAGATGCACGCCGGGGGAGGTCGCTGGCATCCATCTCAAGATCCGGAAGGTTCGCGCGAAGTCATAGATCCGCAAGCTCTTGTTCAGAGGTCTCCCGCCACTCCTCAACTGCCCCTAGTACGCATGATTGCGTCGAAAGGATCATGTGGGAGACGAGGCAGGGAGGTCTGGATAGGATGCGTCCTCAAGGGATGAGGTTTTCGTATGTTCATCATTTTCGGCGGGTTGCCCGGCGCCGGCAAAAGCACAATCGCACAGAGCCTCGCAGCTCGAATGAAGGCCGTCTATCTCAGGGTGGACTCCATAGAGCAGGCAATGCGTTCATCCGGCGCGCTGCCCCCAGGTTCGGACGTCGGACCAGCCGGGTATATGGCGCTTTATCGTGTCGCTGCCGACAATCTCCGGCTTGGCCATGCTGTCGTCGCTGACACGGTCAACCCGATCGAAATTACCCGCGCTGCGTTTCGAGCCGTTGCGATTGAAGCTAACACCCGATTTGTCGAGATCGAGGTGATCTGCTCCGACCCGAAGACGCACCGCTATCGCGCCGAGACGCGGCTGCTGACGGTCGACGGGCTGACCCCGCCAACGTGGGCGGATATAGCGGTGCTGCCATATGAGCCTTGGCGACACCCGCTTCTGCGCGTCGATACCGCGATGTCGACGGTCGAGGAGAGTGTCGCAAGGATCATGGCGCTCCTCTGACCGTCAGAGCGCCGAGAATTGGGAGACGTTCCCTGATCAGGAATCGCGTCGCCCGCCTTGCAGAATTTCGGCTGCCGCTCGCTCCAGGATGCCGGCGATCCGCTTGGCTTCCTCCTTCGACCACGGATAACGCAGCCGGAGCGCAGACTTCAGCAGCATGCGAGCTGCTGCGACCTCGCTATTATCCTCCGGGAAGCCGTCCTCGTCCCGGTCGCCATTGCGGCTTTCGGGGTCGAATATCTTTCGGACATGCGCCATCTTCGCCCCGATCTTCTCCAGCTTTCCGAGCGTCATGTCGATCATCGACTGGTTCTCTTCGACAAGTCTGCGGCCGCTTTCGGTGATGCGGTAGAGCTTCTTGGCGCCTTCGCTCTCGACATCCGCAAGTCCTGTTTCTTCCAGATAAGTCAGGGCGGGATAGATCACGCCCGGGCTCGGCACATAGAAGCCGCCGGAGCGCTCCTCCAAAAGCTTGATTAGCTCGTAGCCGTGGCGGGGTTGCTCCACCAGCAGCGCCAGGATCACCAGTTGCAAATCACCAGACGCAAATTTTCGCCCCATGCGAAAACTGCCGCCGCCCATCATGCCGCCTCTAAAACCTCTCATAGGTCACTCCTTTTATGTATCGTTCACTATGTCGTAAAACATATGTCGTAAGATATGCGAGTTCAAGAGCGCGATGCAATTTCGTGGAATTGATCGATCGATCAGAAATTCTTGATTGTCGTCGCCATGGTGCAGCGCGATAAACACGCCATGTTGGCACGCAATGAAACCTTCCCCGAAAATCTGTTCCGAACCGGCCTCGCAGGCGCCATCGCGATGGCCGCGGCCATGGGGTTTGGTCGTTTTTCCTACACGCCTATCCTGCCGAGCATGATCAGCGGCGTGCCTCTCTCGGCAGCGGACGCGGGCTTCATCGCGTCGGCGAATTTCGTTGGTTATCTGGTCGGCGCCGTTCTCGCCGCCTACGGCTGGGCAACCGGCCGCGAGCGCAGTGTCGCGCTTTTGGCGCTAGCGGCCTCGGCGCTCCTCCTTGCCGCGATGGCGATGACGACGTCAGTTGCGATTTTTGCTGTCATCCGCTTTCTGGCCGGCGGCGCCAGTGCCTTTGCGATGGTCTTCACGTCGTCGATCGTGCTCAGCCACGGAGCAATGGCTGGGAACGACCAGGTGCAGGCCGCGCATTTCGGTGGACCGGGCGCCGGTATCGCCCTCTCGTCCGTCATGGTGTTGCTTGTCGGCCTGTTCTACGGCGGCGCCGACGCCTGGAAGGTGTCATGGATTGGTGGCGCTATCTATTCAGCGATCAGTCTCCTGGCTGTCTGGTGGCTCCTGCCTGCAGGTCCGTCAGCGTCGGCGCAGACCGGCAAGGAGCCGCCGATCGCCTGGAGCTTGCCGATGCTCCTCGTGACGGCATCTTACGGCCTGTTCGGCTTCGGTTATGTGATCACCGGCACGTTTCTGGTCACGATCGCCCGTATGGACGCTGCCGGACAGATCGTCGAGTTCCTCTGCTGGTTCATCGCCGGTCTGACGGCAGCAGTGGCGCTTTTTGCCTGGAAGCCGCTCGTGCGGCCGCTTGGGCTGGGGAGGATCTATGTCGCCGCGCTGCTGGTCGAGGCTGTTGGTGTATTGGCAACCGTGCTGCTGCCGCATTCAGCGGCGCCACTGATTGGCGGCGCACTCTTCGGAGCGACCTTCCTTGCGATCACCGCCTATGGCCTGCAGATCGGCCGCAAGCTTTCGCCGGCCAGTCCGCGCCGGACGCTTGCGACAATGACGGCCGCTTTCGGCGCCGGGCAGATTATTGGCCCGATCGTCGCAGGCTGGATGGCCGAGCGTACCGGCAGCTTCACGGCGCCCACCTACGTCGCGGCGATAGCGTTGCTCGTCTGCGCGGCGCTGGTGATGCCGGTTGCCAGAAGGTTGTCGTAACGCGTTACAAGTGCGTAACAATGGGGCGAACCCATTGCCGCTTTCTGCGAACTGCCGTAGTTTTCGCCGCAATTGGTCTGTTAGAGACTCCGAAGACTCAAGTTCAGGAAAGCAACCTCTCCCGTGTTTGTATCCTATTTTCCCAAGCCCAGGCTTTTCTTTATCTCAGCTGTCGCTTGGGCGCTTCTCGCCGTCCTCTTCTGGTATTTCGCCGGTTACCGCCTCGGCTCCGTGATTGGTTTGCCGCCTCTCGCGCCGGGGCAAGAGGCTCCAATCGGCGTGTCAGTCTTCTGGTCTGCCCCGTTCCTCTGGTTTTATATCTATTACGTCGTGGCGGTCGCGTTGTTCGCCAGCTTCTGGTTCACCTACAGCCCCCATCGCTGGCAGATGTGGTCGGTGCTCGGCTCGGCGCTGATCATCTTCAACACCTATTTCTCGGTTCAGGTGAGCGTCGCCATCAACGCTTGGTATGGCCCGTTCTATGACCTGATCCAGCAGGCGCTCGCGAAGACGGCGCCGGTCACCGCGGCACAGCTTTACCTCGGCATGCTGGGCTTTGCCGGCATCGCCTTCGTGGCAATCACCGTCGGCGTGCTCAATCTCTTCTTCGTCAGCCACTGGATCTTCCGCTGGCGTACGGCGATGAACGAATACTACATGGCTCACTGGCCGAAGCTCAGGCATATCGAAGGTGCTTCGCAGCGCGTTCAGGAAGACACGATGCGCTTCTCCTCGACCGTGGAAAGCCTCGGTGTCAGCCTCGTCAGCTCAGTCATGACGCTGATTGCCTTCCTGCCGGTGCTGTTCAAGATTGGCGCCAGCATCACTGAACTGCCGCTGATCGGCGAGGTGCCTCATGCGCTCGTCTGGGCCGCATTGTTCTGGTCGATCTTCGGAACGGTCTTTCTTGGATTGGTCGGTATCAAGCTGCCGGGCCTCGAGTTCCGCAACCAGCGCGTCGAAGCGTCTTACCGCAAGGAACTCGTCTATGGCGAAGACCATGCCGACCGGGCAACACCGCCGACGGTGGCCGAGCTCTTCGCCAATGTGCGCCGCAACTACTTCCGGCTCTATTTCCACTACATGTACTTCAACGTCGCCCGCATCTTCTATCTGCAGGCCGACAACCTGTTCAGCCTGATCGTGCTGGTGCCGTCGATCGTTGCTGGCAAGCTCACGCTTGGTCTGCTGACGCAGATCAACAACGTCTTCGACCAGGTGCGCGGCTCGTTCCAGTATCTCGTTAATTCGTGGACGACGATCGTTGAGCTGCTATCGATCTACAAGCGCCTGCGCACCTTCGAATCCGCTATCGACGGTGAGCCGTTGCCTGATATCGACCAGCGCTATCTCGAGCGCGAGGCTGGCATCATCCACGCCGACGGCTAATGCCGTCGGCTGATTTCGGTTAGACCGGCCTTCTATAGAGCCGAATATTCCTGCGCGACTGGACGCTTCCTAAGCGAAGCGGATGGCAGCCTTCGCGCGGGCCTTGGCGGCTACCTCCTCGCGGTCGCGAGGAGGCTGGGAGGTCTCCAGAGAATTGAGCAGATCGTGGGCACATTTCGCGATCGACATGACCGCGTGTTCGAAGGCGGCTTCGTTGCGCTTCGATGGCTTGGTGGTGCCGCTCAATTTGCGCACGAACTGAAGCGCGGCGTCATGGATCTCCTCGTCCGTCGCCGGCGGATCGAAATTGAACAGAGGTTTGATATTTCGGCACATGGCTTACTCCCGATCGTCTTCTCTCTGCCCTGAGAGGAGGGTGGCGTAGCGTAGAAGGTAGTCGTGTCACGGCGAATTGCAAACGCACCGGGTTGCCACGACGGAAGATGCAACGCACGACAGGAGCAGAAGAGACGCCGGGCGTTCACGCGCGGTGTCTCCCATTGGGGGAAGAAGGCGAAAGGGAAAGGACGGTCGGCTTAGAGGCCTGATGCTTGCGCTTGTGGCTGCAGCTTTCCGCGCGCCTCTATGACAGGGATCGCTTCGGAGTAGCTGACGCAGGCGACATCCGCGCGGTGGCAGACATCGCTCACCAGACGATCGAGCGCGCGCCAGTAGGCCCCGCCGTTCATCTCGACGAAATGGAAGCCGAGTTGCAGCGGAATGCGGTTGCCCGCGTATTGCTTGTCGAAGGCCTCCTTGAAGGCGGCGTAGGAGCGATCTTCGAATGCCTTCGAGTCGGCCTTGTCTTCGGTTCCATTGGAGTGGCGAACGAAGAGGTTGTAGTCCATGCCGATGATCGGCTTTTCACGCGGACCTTCGGGGATCAGCGGCAGGCCGAAGCGAATGATGCCGGCTTCCTCAACCGGCATGGCCGGTCCCTTGGTCACCAGGCTTGCGTCATAGGTGAAGCCAGCCTTTTTCTCCGCAGCGATCATGTCGGCACCCGGCGTTGCCGAGAGGTAGGGCGCGCGAAAGCCGTGGATGCCGTGATCAACCAGGTCCTGCCAGCCCCTCGGCTCCTCGAGATCGACGCCCTTCCAGGCGTTTTTTAACGTGGAGCGGAAGGTGGCGAACTCCTTCGACCAATCCGTTTCACTCCACTGGCGGCCATCGAAGTGGCCACAGGCATGGCTTGATATGTCGTGGCCCTCGAGATGCGCATGCCAGATATTGCCGAGGCGCTCACGGATCTCGTCGTCACTCTGGGCGAAGCCGACGTTCGATTTCCCCTGTTTCTGGTGCGGAGCCTGATAGGCCTTCTTGGCGGCCTGGTTCATCAAGAAGGTGCAGGAGAGGAAATAGGTGAAATGCGCACCGTTCTTCGCCGCCATTTCTCGGCTCTTCTGCCAGAGCGCGTTGTCGTGTGCGCCGTCAAACGAGATGATCACCAGCTGCTTTGGCTGGTCGCTGGCACCCGCTGCGCCGGGGAGGAGCAAAGAAAGAGCGAGGGAAGCTTTGAAAAACGAACGAAACATGGGCACCGCGACAATTTGTTTGCGGCTTTCCTGTTACAGAAATGCGGCGAAGCTGCGGTGGCGCTGGCGTTTTTGTGCCGCTCCGGCTAAGTCTCGGAAAACGCACAGGAGATCGCCATGGCATTGCTCATCGTCGGCATCATCATTTTCCTCGGGCTTCATCTTATCCGCGTCATTGCACCCGGCCTTCGCCAGTCCATGATTAACAGCCTCGGCGAGAGTGGCTGGAAGATCGCTTACTCCATTGTCAGCATTCTCTCCCTGATCCTGCTGATCTACGGCTTCGGCCAGGCGCGCCAGGTGACGGGCATGCTCTACAACCCGCCGATCTGGATGGCACATATTGCCCTCACGTTGATGCTGATTGCGATGATCTGTCTGGTCGCCTCGCTGCTGCCAGCGGGGCACATCGCGGTCAAGACGAAGCATCCGATGGTGCTGTCGGTCAAGATCTGGGCTTTTTCGCATCTGCTGGCGAACGGCGAGACCTCCTCGGTGCTGCTGTTCGGCGCCTTCCTCGCATGGGGCGTCATCCTGCGCATTGCGCTGAAGCGCCGTGAGCGGGCAGGCGAGCTTACCCTCCGCCCGTTCGTTTCCGGCAAGTACGATCTCTACTCGGTGATCATCGGCGTTGTTGCCTGGGCGCTCATCACGTTCAAGCTGCACGAGTTGTTGATTGGCGTGGCGCCGATCGTTATGTGACGAATCTTTCCGATCCCCCTTACAACTGCTGAAAAATGGGGTAGAAGGCCCCACAATGTGCGTGCAACCCGCATGCCGAAGCATATCCGTTGCCGGAGACTAGAATGGCATTCAACGACGACAGCTTCATTCGTGAAGTCAACGAGGAACTGCGTTCCGACCAGGTGAAGGGCGCATGGCGCCGGTTTGGCCGCTACCTGATTGCGCTCGCCGTCCTGATCGTTCTCGGTACAGTCGGCTACAAGGTCTACGAATATTGGGACGATAACCAGTCCTCAGGCACCGGCGATCAGTTCATCGCTGCGATGAAACTTGCCGACGAGAACAAGACGGACGAGGCACTGGCGGCTCTAGCGAAGCTGGAGAAGGAAGGCCACGGAGCCTATCCGGTTCTTGCGCGCATGCGCTCGGCGACCGTGCTGGCGCAGAAGGGCGACACGGCAGGCGCGGTCGCCGCCTTCGACGTGATCGGCAAGGACAGTGCAGCGCCGCAGGCAGTTCGCGATGCTGCCAAGATGCGCGCCGGCTGGCTGCTGATCGAGAGCGGCACCTACGAGCAGGTTTCGGCGCAGGTCGAGGAAATGGCCGTCCCCAGCAATGCCTTCCGCCACTCGGCCCGCGAAGCACTTGGCCTTGCCGCCTACAAGGCCGGCAACATGGCGCAGGCGCGGCAGTGGTTCCAGGCGATCGCCGACGACGCGCAGAGCCCGCGCAATGTTGCCAATCGTGCCCAGATGATGCTTGATAACATCACCGCATCCGGCAAGGCGCCCGCCGCACAGGGCTGAATGTAAGGAATTTCAATGAGCTTCACGGTCGCCATCGTCGGTCGCCCGAATGTCGGCAAGTCGACGCTTTTCAACCGTCTGGTTGGAAAGAAGCTGGCGCTCGTCGATGATACGCCTGGCGTCACCCGCGACCGTCGCCCCGGCGACGCGCGGCTCATGGGGCTGAACTTCACCATCATCGACACCGCCGGTCTCGAAAGGGCTGAGGCCGAAAGCCTGCAGGGCCGCATGCGCGCCCAGACGGAAGCGGCGATCGATGAAGCGGATATCTCGCTCTTCGTGGTCGATGCCAAGTTTGGCCTGACGCCTGTCGACAAGGAATTGGCTGAAATGCTGCGCCGTCGCGGCAAGCCTGTCGTGCTCGTCGCCAACAAGGCGGAAGCCAAGGGCTCGGACGGCGGCTTCTATGACGCTTATACGCTCGGTCTGGGCGAACCGGTTCCGATTTCGGCCGAACACGGGCAGGGCATGCTCGATCTGCGCGATGCGATCGTCGATGCGATCGGCAAGGATCGCGCCTATCCGCCGAAGGAAGACGTCGCTGTCACCAATGTCGATCTTCCCGCCGAGATGGAAGAAGACGAGGAATACGAGCCTGAGTATGACGACACCAAGCCGTTGCGCGTGGCGATCATCGGTCGTCCGAATGCCGGCAAGTCGACATTGATCAACCGTTTCCTCGGTGAGGACCGGCTGCTGACCGGACCGGAAGCGGGCATCACCCGTGACAGCATCTCCGTCGAGTGGGATTGGCACGGTCGCACCATCAAGATGTTCGATACGGCCGGCATGCGCCGCAAGGCGCGCGTCACTGAAAAGCTGGAGAAGCTTTCAGTTGCCGACTCTCTGCGCTCGATCCGCTTTGCCGAAACCGTGGTCATCGTGTTCGACTCGACCATCCCCTTCGAGAAGCAGGACCTGCAGCTCGTGGATCTGGTGATCCGCGAAGGCCGCGCCGCCGTGCTTGCCTTCAATAAGTGGGACATGATCGAGGAGCCGCAGGCTGTTCTTGCCGACCTGCGTGAAAAGACCGAACGCCTGCTGCCGCAGGCGCGCGGCATTCGCGCTGTTCCGATTTCCGGCCAGACGGGCCGCGGTCTCGATAAGCTGATGCAGTCGATCATCGACACCGACAGGGTCTGGAACAAGCGTATCTCGACGGCTCGCCTCAACCGCTGGCTTGAGCAGACGCAGGTGCAGCATCCGCCACCGGCAGTCTCCGGCCGCCGCATCAAGCTCAAGTACATGACGCAGGTGAAGGCGCGTCCGCCAGCCTTCATGATCTCCTGCACGCGTTCCGACGCACTGCCGGAATCATATACCCGATACTTGATCAACGGTCTGCGCAACGACTTCGACATGCCGAGCGTGCCGATCCGCATTCACTATCGCTCGCCCGACAATCCGTACGAGTCGAAGAAGAAGCGAAGCTGATCAGCGGATGCCTGTCAGGCCCGCTTCTCGAGCGCGTCGCGCAGCGCAATAACCTCTGCCCTTAGGCGTTCAGTTCGGCAAATTCCGGCTTGGCGATTCGGCAATGCAGCCTGGGATCGTGGCAGTGGGGGCCTGAGTGCCCGGAGAGGCTCAGATTCCCGATGAGATGGGCCCGGCGGCGTCGCCGGGCTTTTTTGTCCTTGGCAGCGACTTTGCCGCAAACTGCCAGGCTTTCTTCCATTTCGGCGTGATGACACCGTTGGCGGCCCGGATGTTGTTGATGAACTGCGTCGTCGCTGCCTCCCAGGAATATTGCAGCGCGAGTTCGCGGGCTTTCTCGCGCGAGGCGGACAGTGCCGCCAGGCATGCTGTCCTCAGATCGTTGTCGAGTGCGCCGACCTCGCTCTCCTCGCCGATGATATCGAGCGGACCAGTAACGGGATAGGCAGCAACGGGAACACCGCAGGCGAGTGCCTCCAGGATGGTGTTGCCAAATGTGTCCGTCTGCGACGGGAAGACAAAGACGTCGGCCTGGGCGTAGGCCTTCGCCAATTCCTCGCCGAACTTCAGGCCAGTAAACAGCGCGTCAGGATAACGCTTCTCGAGTTCGGCGCGAGCAGGTCCGTCGCCGACGACCACCTTCGAGCCGGCCAGGTCGAGATCCAGAAATGCCGGAAGGTTCTTTTCCAGTGCGACACGGCCGACAGTCATGAAGATTGGGCGAGGCAGATCGAAGGGGCTGTCTTCCAGAATTGCCGGGCGGAACTGATCGGCGTCGATACCGCGGCTCCATGGCATGAGGTTTTGAATGCCCTTGTCAGAAAGTTCGCGCGCAAGGCTGGGAGTTGCGACCATGCAGCCAGCGCCGGAATTGTGGAACCAGCGGACGAAGGCATAGAGCCAGCTCTTCGGCACAGGCAGGCGCGCCGAGACATATTCCGGAAAGCGCGTGTGATAGCTCGTGGAGAAGGGCATGCGGTTCTTCAGGCACCAGCGCCGCGCCGTCAGGCCTAATGGGCCCTCCGTCGCGATATGAACGTAAGAGGGCATGTGCTTTTCGATCTCGCGCGCGACGCGCCGGTAGTTGGCGATCGAAAGCCGAATTTCGGGATAGGTGGGGCAGGGGATACTGTGAAAACCCTGCGGCGTCACCATCGCCACCTCGATGCCCATCTTCGCGAGCTCGCGGTTGGTATTCTCGATCGAGCGAACAACGCCATTGACCTGTGGATGCCACGCGTCGCTGACAATGACCAGCCGCTCGGCCACAACGGGCCGGGAGGCGGCCGGGCTTTCGTCGCTTCCAACATCCGCCATCTGGTGCAGCATGCCCCAATTCCATCCATGCCGCTCGACGGCGGCTCAAATCCGGGCGGGTCCGGAGACTCGATTCCCGCACTTGCTATTCTGGCGGTGGTCGATGATGGAAATATTACAGCCCCGTTGCGCCGATAGACGAGGGATATCCTGTGGGTGTGATGCGATGCCTGGGCTATCTAAAGGCCGAGCTTTTCACGGTCGACGAGGGCGCCGTGTTCACTCACAACGCGAGCGGCAATCTTTGCGGCAAAGGCTGCGGCCGCCTTCGCATCCCTGGTCTCGAGGTATCGCGCGAGGAATGCACCGTTGAAACTGTCTCCGGCACTGGTCGTGTCGACCACCTGCTCGACCTTCTCGGCCGGGACGAAACTCTCCACCCCATCAAAACTCAGGGTAGCGCCCTCCGCGCCGTTCTTGACGACCACGTCGGCGGCTCCGAGCGCACGGTAGCGTTGAATCGTTCCCGCGATCGAGACGTCGCCGAAGTGCGTTGCCTCGTCATCAAAACTCGGCAGGACCAGCGACGAGGCGCGCGCGCCTTCGCTGATCGTTGCATGCATCACGTCATAGCTCGACCAGAGGCGTGGCCGGACGTTGGGATCGAAGGCAACGATCCTGCCGGCGGCCTTGGCGCGACGAACTTCGGCAAGCAAAGTATCGGCATCGTTGCGCGACAGGATCGCAAGCGTGATGCCGGAGAAGTAGATGACATCGCAGGCCTCGATCGCTTCGCGCAGGAGTTCGGCGTCGCCGGCAAGCTGGCGGGCGGCGGAGTTGTCGCGCCAATAGCTGAAGGAGCGTTCGCCGTCCTTGAGGCTGATCATGTAAAGACCGGGCGCCTTGCCCTTGATGCGCCTGATAAATTCGGTGCCGATGCCAGCCGTCTTGAGGAAGGCGATCATCTCGTCGGACATCGCTTCGTCGCCGAGCGCGGTGAAATATTCGACCGACCAATCGGCCGGCATGCAGGCGCGGGCGTACCAGGCTGTGTTCAGCGTATCGCCGGCAAACCCCTTGCGCAGCAGACCAGCGCCTGCCTGCGAAAGCTCGACCATACATTCACCGATAGATAGAAAACGCCCGCCCACAGTTAGCCTCCCTGACTATTCCCGCTTCGCTGATACGCGCAGACCACCTTCCTGACAAGCCGCGGGCGGCGGCTTTGAGTCCAGCCATCGGTCGGATTGCCTTGCATTGATGCGTAGGGCTCAAGGTTGTTTTTTGTCTCGTCCGCTTTAGTGTGCAACGTCATTGCATGAATGCAGGAGATGAACAGTGGCGGTTGCGGACAAGACGGCGGACTGGTGGCGGGGTGCGGTCATTTATCAGGTCTATCCACGGTCCTTCCAGGATACGAATGGAGATGGCCTGGGAGATTTGAAGGGGATTACCCGCAGATTGCCCTATATCGCCAGTCTCGGCGTCGATGCGATCTGGCTCTCACCGTTCTTCAAGTCGCCGATGGCCGACATGGGTTACGATGTGTCCGACTATTGCGATGTCGATCCGATCTTCGGCACGCTCGAGGATTTCGACGAGATGATGGCTGCGGCCCACGGTCTCGGCCTCAGGATCGTCATCGACCAGGTGATCTCGCACACGGCTGATGTTCATCCCTGGTTTGTCGAAAGCCGCTCGAGCCGGACCAATCCCAAGGCGGACTGGTATGTGTGGGCCGATCCGAAACCGGATGGCACGGCACCCAACAACTGGCTTTCGATCTTCGGGGGGCCTGGATGGGAATGGGACGGCGTTCGCCGGCAATATTACCAGCACAACTTCCTGACCTCGCAGCCAGATCTCAACTTCCACAATCCGGAGGTTCAAGATGCCGTCCTTGCTACCGTGAAGTTCTGGCTCGACCGTGGCGTCGATGGCTTCCGCCTCGATACAGTCAACTATTACTTCTGCGACAAGCTGCTTCGCGACAACCCTCCGCATGCGCCCGATGCGAGCGACGGAGGACTTGATGCGCCCGACACCAACCCCTACGGCATGCAGAACCACCTTTATGACAAGACGCAACCGGAGAATATCGTCTTCCTCCAGCGGTTCCGGGCGCTGCTCGACCGTTACGAGGCGCGCGCAACGGTCGGCGAGGTGGGCGACGGTGCGCGTTCGCTGAAGACGGTCGCGGCCTACACGGGTGGCGGCGACAAGCTGAACATGTGCTACACCTTCGACCTGCTCGGGCCGGACTTTACTGCCACGCATATCCGCAACTGCGTCGATGCCTTCCAGAAGTCGGTTGCCGATGGTTGGGTTTGCTGGGCCTTCTCGAACCACGACGTCAACCGTCATGTGAGCCGCTTTGCCAAGACCTCGGAGGAGCGGCCCGTCATCGCCAAGCTGGCTATTTCGGTGCTGGCGACGCTGCGCGGCTCGATCTGCCTCTACCAGGGTGAAGAGCTTGGCCTTCCGGAGGCCGAACTCGCCTTCGAGGATCTGCGTGATCCCTATGGCATCCGCTTCTGGCCCGCTTTCAAGGGGCGCGACGGATGCCGCACGCCAATGCCCTGGGAGGCTGCCAAGGCACATGCGGGCTTCACGACCGCCGAAAAATCCTGGCTGCCGGTGCCTTACGAGCAGGCGGCGCTTTCGGTCGATACGCAGGAGAGCGATCCGCATTCCGTGCTGAACCACTACCGACAGACGCTCGAATTCCGCAAAAGCCACCCGGCATTGCTTGATGGCACGATGGAGTTCATCGGGACCAATCAGGACCTTCTCGCCTTCACCCGCACAAAGGGAAGCGAGACGCTGCTGTTCGTCTTCAACCTCACGCACAAGCCCGCGCAATTCGCTCCGCCAGCTGGAATGGTGATCGGAGAACGATTGGCGATGCCGGGCTTCACTCCGGCGACCGGAACCGGGCCTATCAAGCTCGCGGCGCTCGGCGCGTTCTGTGCGCGGGTGGCTGGCTAAGCGTCATCCGATCAAGGCGAACTTGTCGACATCGACCATTCCTCGATCCGAGATCTTCAGGTGCGGGATGACCGGGAGCGGCAGGAAAGCGACCTGGAGGAACGGCTCTTCGAGAGTCGTTCCAAGGGCATAGGCGGCCTTTCTCAAGTGATGCAGCGTGTCGCGCACCGTCTCGTAGGGCTCGAGGCTCATCAGACCGGCAACGGGGAGGGCGATCTCGCCCGTGACCTTGCCATCCTCTACGACGACAAAGCCGCCCTTGATCTCACTGAGGCGATTGGCGGCGAGCGCCATGTCGTCCTCGCTGACGCCGACGACGCAGATGTTGTGGCTGTCATGGCCGACGGTTGAGGCGATCGCGCCCTTCTTCAGGCCGAAACCCTGGACGAAGCCATTGGCATGGTTGCCGTTCTTGCCGTGTCGCTCGATGACGGCGACCTTGATGATGTCGTTGCCGAGATCGACATCGGTCTGGTTCCCCTTGACGGGTAAGCGGTAGCGGCGATGCTCGGTGATGATCTTGCCGGGGGTGACGCCGATCACGGGTGTTTCTCCATCGGCAACGGGAACACCGAAATGGGCGGCGTTGACGGGCCGAGCCTTGACGCTGTCAAGACCGACTGGCTCCACGGGCTTACGCGTGGTGAAAAGCTCTGCAGTCACCTGGCGACCGGCAGCAAAGACGAGATCGGCGCGGCAGTTTTCGAGGCTGTCGACAACGACGAGGTCTGCGCGCCAGCCGGGGGCGACGAGGCCGCGGTCTCTCAGGCCAAAGGCGCGGGCAGCGGAGATCGAAGCCGCACGGTAGATCGCAAGCGGCTCCACGCCGCTCTTGATCGCGGTACGGATCATGTAGTCGAGATGCCCTTGCTCAGCGATGTCGAGCGGGTTGCGATCATCGGTGCAAAGGGCGATGTAGGGTGACAGGCGTTCGGTGATGATGGGCATGAGGGCTGCGAGATCCTTCGACACGGAGCCCTCGCGCACGAGAATGTGCATGCCCTTGCGGATCTTTTCCAGCGCCTCGGCGGCACTCGTGCATTCGTGCTCGGTGCGGATGCCGGCGGCGAGATAGCCGTTCAGGTCGTTGCCCGAGAGCAGGGGGGCATGGCCGTCGATGTGCTGGCCCTGGAAGGCGTCGAGCTTCGCCATGCAGATCGGATCCTTGTGGATCACGCCCGGGAAGTTCATGAACTCGGCAAGGCCGATGACCTTCGGATGATGACGGAACGGAAGAAGCCGCTCGATCGGCAGATCGGCACCCGACGTTTCCAGGTGCGTCGCAGGCACGCAGGAGGAGAGCTGGACGCGGATGTCCATGATCGTTTCGAGAGACGAATCCAGGAAGTACTGAATGCCTTCGGTGCCCAGCACATTGGCGATCTCATGCGGATCGCAGATGACGGTCGTGACGCCATAGGGCAGGACGCAGCGGTCGAACTCGTGCGGTGTTACCAGCGATGATTCGATGTGAAGATGCGTGTCGATGAAACCGGGGACGACGATCTTTCCCGAGATGTCGATTTCGGTTTCGCCAGCGTAGCTACCGCATGTACCAACGATGCGATCCTGGGCGATCGCAATATCCGATGCCACCAGTTCGCCGGTCACGAGGTCGAAGAAGCGTCCGCCTTTCAGTACGATATCGGCCGGCAAGCGGCCCGTTCCCTGGTCGATGAGGCGTTCTAGTCTTTCGGTCATGGCGGGGCTCCCAGCATTAGTCGATTCTCTCTACTTAGCCCGTTGCAGGCAAAACGGGGAGGGGCATCGACAATGCCGACCGTGATGCTAGCCGAGGTCGGTCCGGACGTTTGCCCCACAGAGAATGGTGGCGACCGTCTTGCCTATCAAAGCCTCCCCGCGCTCGAGCAGGGCGGCGATGCCGGCAGCGCCCGCTTCCTCGACCACAAGGCCGTAGTGAACCCGGCAGAAGTCCCGTGCCCTGCGGATCGCGTTTTCGCTTGTCTCCCAGACCTCATCGACGGTGGTTGCCATACATTCCAACGCGTAGGGGACGCATTCGCGTACCGCGATGCCGTCCGCCGCAGTTTTCGCCGTTTCGGTCGAGACCGGCCGGCCGTTCTCCCAGGAGTGTTTCATCGCCGGCGCATTGGCAGCGACAACGCCGATCACCCTGCAGGATGGCGCTGCTGCCCGAATCCACGTGCCGACGCCAGTCAGCAGGGCGCCGTTGCCAAGCGGCACGATGATGGCATCAAGCGGGGTGTTGTCGAGCGACAGGCGTTCGGTGATTTCCAGCGCAATCGTTCCGGCACCTTCGGCAATCGCGCGCAGGGCTCCGTCTTCGACGAAGGGGCAGCCGTGGGTTTGCGCGTGGGCGCGAGCGGCGGCTTTTGCGGCATCGAAATCCTCGCCCTCAAGCCGCACCTCCGCGCCAAGGCGGCGCATCGCCTCCACCTTGCCAGGATTGGCGCTAACAGCGGAAAAGATTACCACTCCGCGGCCCCGTGCTCGACCGGCATAGGCCAGACCCTGACCGAAATTGCCGGCAGAGGCGGAGACGACCGGGCGATCGCTTACCGGTTCGTTCTGCATCCACCAGTCAGTCCCGCGGCCCTTAAACGAACGGATCGGGTTCAGCGTTTCCACCTTGGCGAAAAGCCGAAGGCCGAGTTCAGCATTGGCGGTCGGCTGCTCGATCAGCGGACTGCCGGTAAAGGCGGGATCAATGTTGCGGAAGGCGGCGCGAATGCCGTCGGCGGTGGGAGCGTTCTGTGGTTGGGTCATTGTCCTAGCATGACAAAGAAGGTATGGCATTATTCCTGAGTTTATCGGATACTCTGGGGATATTTCTCAATATTTAGTTCAATATCCGGAAAATTGCTCATGACGCTGACTAGAACGGATCGTGAAATCCTTAAGCTCATGCAGCAGGACGCGACTATTACACTAGGCGTGCTTGCCGAACGTGTCGGTCTTTCTCCATCTTCCGCACAGCGGCGGCTGCAGAAGCTTCGCGAGGAGAGGGTCATCCTGCGGGATGTTTCGATCGTCGATCCCAGGAAGGTCGGCCGTCCCGTCTCTATGCTGGTGGAGGTCGAGTTGGAACGCGACCGGCCGGAGCTTCTACCGCCCTTCATGCGCTGGGTGACGGAAACGCCAGAGGTACAGGAGGCGTGGGGCACATCCGGACGGGGGGATTATACGCTGGTGATCACGGCGCAGTCGGTCGAGCATTTCGATGCGCTGGCCGATCGGATGATGGAGCTCAATCGGAATATCCGCAAGTTCACCACCAGTGTCGTGCTGAAGACGCTGAAGCGAGGACTTGCGGTTCCCGTGGACTGACCGACACAGCCCACAGACCGCTCATGGAAACAGTACCGCGAAATAGAAACGGGCGCCGTACAGCGCCCGTTTCCCTGTCATTTGGCAGTGCTGGGCTTACTCGGCCGGAACGATCTTGCCGCCTTCCCACTTGTAGAGCGCGAAGCTCTGGGAGGTCAGGTCGCCGGTTTCGCCGTAGGTGAGCTTGCCGATAGCGGTCGAGATCGGTTCGCCGCCCTTCAGGGCCTTGGCGACGGCCTCGGAATCCTCGGCGCTGCCAGCCTTCTCGATGCCTGCCTTCAGCACTTCGACTGCAGCATAGGCGTTGAGCGTAAAGGCTTCGGCCGGGATGCCCTTGGCCTTCAGTGCGTCGGCCGCTGCCTTGGAATCCGGGTTCTTCGTCGCATCCACGGCATTGGTGAAGACGGTGCCGCCGGCTGCGTCGGTGCCGATGTTCCAGAACTCGCTGTTCGACAGGCCGTCGCCGCCGATGATGACGGCCTTGACGGAGAGATCATGCAGCTGACGGGCCAGCAGGCCACCTTCCGGGTGGTAGCCGCCAAAATAGACGACGTCGACATTCTCGGCCTTGAGGCGGGTGGTCAGCGCGCTGAAGTCCTTGTCGCCAGGGGTCAGCGAGTCGTCGAGCACTTCCTTGATGCCGCCGGCGTTCAGCGTTGCCTTGAAGGAGTCGGCCAGGCCCTTACCATAGGCGCCCTTGTCGTTGATGATTGCGACGCGCTTGTCCTTGAAGTTCTTCAGAACGTAGTTGGCGGCGACTTCGGCCTGCTGGTCGTCGCGGCCGCAAGTGCGCAGGACGTTGGCGAGGCCACGCTTGGTGAGATCGGGGGCGGTTGCCGTCGGCGTGACCATGAGGACGCCGTTTTCAGCGAGAACGTCAGATGCAGGGATCGCGACGCCCGACGTGACAGGTCCAACGACGAAGCGGATGCCGTCGCCGACGATCTGGTTTGCGGCCGAAACGCCCTGTTTGGGTTCGCCGGCATCGTCGGCATATTTGAGGATGACTTTTTCGCCGAGGATACCGCCCTTCGCGTTGATCTCGTCAACAGCAGCCTGCGCGCCATTCTTCACCTGGTCGCCATAGGCGGCAACCGGACCGGTCAGCGGCGCAATGAGACCGATGGTGATGTCTGCATGGGCGAGCGGCGCAAAGGCAAGCGAGGCGACAAGGGCCGCCGACAAAGTCTTCAGACTCATTTTCTTTCTCCTTGGGTGGGTTTTCAAACCCGCGATTAAGTACCGCAGCAGTGTGCCCAGATCGTACAACAGCCCTTGCGGGATGCGCCAAGAGACGATGAGCAGCCGCACGGCCGAAGCATCCGCCTGCCATGTTTGGCTTCGGCGAGTGCACAGCAAGTTTCTTAGGAATTTAACGCGGATTTCGCAAGAAGATAAAGAAATAGGGCCCGTTTTTGCCTGATCTGGCAAAAACGGGCCCTAAAAAGCACTGATCAGATGTTCTTTTGCAGAATCTCGCGCAGTTTTCCGAAGAGTTCGTCGATGTGGTGCTTTTCGATGATCAGCGGCGGAGAGAGTGCGATGATGTCGCCGGTTGTTCGGATAAGCAGGCCCTTCTCGTAGGCCTTCAGGAAGGCGGTGAAGGCGCGCTTGGTCGGCTCGCCGGCAATCGGATCGAGTTCGATGGCGCCGATCAGGCCGGTGTTCCTGATGTCGATGACATTCGGGCAATCCTTCAGGGAGTGCAGTGCATCGGCCCAGTAGTCGGAGAGTTCGGCGGCGCGGGTCAGAAGACCTTCTTCCTTGTAGGTGTCGAGTGTGCCGAGTGCCGCGGCACAGGCGATCGGGTTGCCGGAATAGGTATAGCCGTGGAAGAACTCGATCATGTGTTCAGGGCCGCTCATGAACGCGTCATGGATCTCCGACGTCACGAAGACCGCGCCCATCGGAATGACGCCGTTGGTCAGGCCCTTTGCAGTGGTGATCATGTCTGGCTTGACGTCGTAATACTGCGCGGCGAACGGAGCGCCGAGACGGCCGAAGCCGGTGATGACTTCGTCGAAGATCAACAGGATACCGTGCTTGGTGCAGATTTCGCGGAGTTTCTGCAGGTAACCCTTCGGCGGTATCAGCACGCCGGTCGAGCCGGCAATCGGTTCGACGATAACAGCGGCGATCGTCGAAGCGTCGTGCAGGGTGACAATGCGTTCAAGCTCGGTCGCCAGATCGCCGCCATGCTCGGGCTGGCCGCGGGTAAAGGCGTTCTTGCCCGGCTGGTGGGTGTGCGGCATGTGGTCGACACCTGTCAGCAGCGTGCCGAACATCTTGCGGTTGGAGACGATGCCGCCGACGGAGATGCCGCCGAAGTTGACGCCGTGATAGCCGCGCTCACGGCCGATGAGGCGGAAGCGCGAACCGTTGCCCTTCACGCGATGATAGGCGAGGGCGACCTTCAGAGCTGTTTCGACCGATTCAGACCCGGAGTTGGTGTAGAGAACGTGGTCCATGCCTTCAGGCGCGATGTCGACGAGGCGGTTCGCCAGCTCAAAGGCCTTGGGATGGCCAAGCTGGAAGGCCGGAGCATAGTCGAGTTCGCCAGCCTGTTCGCGGATCGCCTCGGTGATCTTCGGACGGCAGTGGCCCGCATTCACGCACCAGAGGCCAGCAGTACCGTCGAGTACCTGGCGACCGTCATGGGTCTGGTAATACATGTCCTTCGCGCCGACGAAGAGACGCGGCTCCTTCTTGAACTGGCGGTTCGCAGTGAAGGGCATCCAAAAGGCCCGCAGGTCATTTGGCGTGGTATTAAGGCGATTGGACATGCTGTTCTCCATGGCCGTTTCGGAGGCCGTTCCCGGTATTGGCTGATGCGGCTTTTTACCGCCCGGTCAAATTATCAGCGCTTATCAGGGCGTCAAGCCGCGCCAGCTCACGCTATGGGATCAATCCTGATGCAAAAAAATAGACCGGCATCTCTGCCGGTCTAAAAATATGTTCAGGTGCTAAAAAAAGGTGCCGCACTATTCCGGATGCATCCCCTCGGCAGAGCGGCTTGTAGGCTGACGTTATGTCAGCGCGTCCTTACGCCGCGGACTTCGCGCGGTTCTGAACGGAGTAGATGTCGGTGAGGGCTTCGAGGATCCGAAGGACCGGCTCGGAGCTGCTCGAGTAATAGATGGTTTGCGCGTCGCGGCGGGTCTTCACCAGCTTCTGGGCACGCAGTTTGGACAGATGCTGTGAGAGGGCGGACTGGCTCAAACCGACCTCTTGCGCGAGTGCGCCGACCGGGATTTCGCCCTTGACGAGATTGCAGAGAATAAGAAGTCTTTTCGGATTTGCCATTGCCGACAACAGGGCAGCTGCAACGTTTGCATTGGCGGTTAAATCGATTGTGTCCATAAGTTCTTCCCGATGTGAAACGAATTTCAAAAACGTGCGTTCCCGCTCAAATGCCGGACGGCGGAACCTATCAATACCGCTTCAAGATTGTATATAGCTAAATTTCAGGTATTGAGTATTTTATGTTAGGTATGTGTGAATAAAGCTCATCTACCCCCTGCGCAACGGTCTCAAACTCATGGCGCAGAAGCAAATCTCCCAAAATCAGATCGAAACCAGCGCAATCCACTCCGCAGATGCGCCAATCGCCACTTCCTGCCTTCATTCCGGTTGCCACCGTCGTGGCGAGATCCGGGTGTCTGGCTAGCAATTCTTGCACTATCGCGTCGGCATTCGCTGCCACAGCCTCATTGGCTTCGGATCGAATCGTCAGGTCGCTCCCCTCGAGCAGATACGCGCGGCCAAACCCGCCGTTGAGGCTTGCCGATTGCGGCACGAGCCGGAAGAAGCGGAAATCGGGGAAGTCGATATAGAGTTTTGCCTTGGCGTGACGGTTGAGGAAGCGGTTGCGGATGCGTGCATGTGCCTCGCTGTCACGCTCGACCGGTTCCGCAAGGCATTGGGTCGTCAGACGCGCATAGGCAAGCGGATCGCCCTTGCCAGGCTCGCCAGTCAAAAGCGAGGCGCGGCGGTCGGCGTCGAGTGCGCGGGTATGGGTCGATAAGCCCGAGACCAGGATGACCGGGACGCCATCGATATCGGTGCCGAGCAGAACGCGGCTCGCGAAGGGAAACCCGGTCCCTAGGTCGAGAACGGCAATAGCGGCATAGCGGGCGGAGCGGAGAAGGGTGCGAGCGAGCTTGCGGGCTTCTCCGTCCGTTTCCCTGAGAACGGAAGCTTGATCTTTCATGTCCACTTTTTGACCCAAGCGGACGGCGGGATCAAGCGTGTTCTTTGCGCCGGTGTTGCGTCAGGCCTTCAACGATATCCTGCGCCGAGATGGTGCCAACGATGGCGCCGTTTTCCACGACGCCTATGCTGCCGGGTTGCCGCGCCAGAGCGTCGAGAATGTCGATCAGCGGCGTTTCGGCGCGTGCCGTGCCGCTGACGCTTGCGCCGGCAGCGGCATGCCCCAAACCGGGCTGCATCACGTCCTGCGCGGTCAGCATGCTGATCGGGTTCATGTGCTGGACGAAATCGGCAACGTACTGGTCAGCCGGGTTCTTGACGATCTCCTGCGGGGTGCCGCACTGGATGATGCGACCGCCCTCCATGATGGCGATGCGGTTGCCGATACGGAAAGCCTCGTCGAGGTCATGGCTTACGAAGAGGATCGTCTTTTTCAATCGCCGCTGGAATTCAAGCAGCTCGTCCTGCAGGCGGGTACGGATCAGCGGATCGAGGGCCGAGAACGGCTCGTCCATGAGCAGGATAGGGGCGCCTGTTGCAAACGCACGGGCAAGACCGACACGCTGCTGCATACCGCCTGAGAGTTCGTTGACCTTGCGGTCTGCCCATTTGGTCAGGTTGACGAGTTCCAGCTGTTCGCCCACCCGCTTCTTGCGCTCGCTTTCCGGCATGCCTGCGAGCTCGAGGCCGAAGCCTACATTCTCCGCCACGGTACGCCACGGCAGCAGTGCGAACTGCTGGAAGACCATGGAGACAGTGTGCATACGCAGATCGCGCAAGCCCTTTGCGCTGGTCTTGTAGGGGTTACAGAGGCCATTCGACGTTGCGACCGAAACCTCGCCGCGCACGACGGGCGCCAGCCCGTTCACGGCACGCAGCAAGGTCGATTTTCCGGAACCCGAAAGACCCATGAGGACGAGGATCTCCCCCTCCTCGACGGAGAGCGAAGCGTCTGCCACGCCGAGAACGAGACCGGTCGCGGCTCCGATCTCATCGCGGTTCTTGCCCTGATCGGCCAAGGTGAGGGCGTTCTCCGGCTTGTCGCCGAAGACGATGCTGACGTTGTCGAAGCGGACCGCAGTCATACGCCTTCTCCTTCACCTGTCGCACGGAACATACGGTCGAGAATAATTGCGAGAATGACGATGCAGAGACCTGCCTGGAAGCCCATGGCGACGTTCACGGTGTTCAGCGCGCGAACAACCGGCTTTCCAAGGCCGTCGGCGCCAACGAGTGCGGCGATAACCACCATCGAGAGTGAGAGCATGATCGTTTGCGTTAGGCCGGCCATGATCTGCGGCATCGCGAAGGGAAGCTCGACCTTACGCAACACCTGCGTCGGCGTCGCGCCGAAAGATTCCGCGGCCTCGACGAGGGAGGGAGGCGTCGAGATGATGCCGAGGCGTGTCAGGCGGATCGGGGCGGGGATGGCGAAGATGACGGTGGCAATCAGGCCAGGGACCATGCCGAGGCCGAAGAGGATGAGCGCGGGAATGAGATAGACGAAGGTCGGGATCGTCTGCATCAGGTCGAGGACCGGCCGCATGATGGAAAACACCCAGGCACGTCTTGCACCAGCGATGCCAAGCGGAATGCCGATCGCCATGCTGACGAATGTCGAGGCGAGGACGAGCGCCAGCGTTTCCGTCGTTTCCTTCCAGTAGCCCTGGTTCATGATGAGTAGCAAGCCGAGCAGCGTGAAGAGCGCGACACCGATCGAACGGCGCAGCCAATAGGCTATCCCAACGATTGCAGCCAACACGACCAATGGATGCGGAGCCTGCAGAATGAAAAGCAACGCATTGATAACGTGCGACAAAACGAAAGCAAGCTGGTTGAAAAACCACTCACCGCTCGACGTCAGCCAATCGACGGTCGATTTCGCGAAAGGGCCAATAGGAATTTTATAGTCGGTGATCCAGTTCAAGGAGCGCGCCTATCCGAAAGAGCAAAGATCGAGATGAAACAAAAAGGGGCGGCGAGGGCCGCCCCGTTCATCAGTTTCAGAGGCCGAGGCCCGACTTGACCGCCTTTAGGGCGTCGCTGCCGTCCTTCGTCGTCACGCCTGCGAGCCACGGATCAACTGCGTTCGGATTTGCCTTCAGCCACTCGGTCGCTGCAACCTGCGGATCCTCGCCATCGTTGAGGATCTTGCCCATGATCTGGTTTTCCATTTCCAGATTGAACTTCAGGTTCGAGATGAACTTGCCGACGTTGGGGCATTCGGCGACGTAGCCGGCACGGGTATTGGTGTAGACCGTCGCGCCGCCGAAATTCGGACCGAAGGTGCTGTCGCCGCCCGTGAGGTAGGTCATCTTGAAGTTTTCATTCATCGGGTGGGGAGCCCAACCCAAGAATACCACCGGCTTGCCTTCCTTCTCGGCGCGGGCGACCTGTGCCAGCATGCCTTGTTCCGAAGACTCGACGAGTTCAAGGCCGCCCATTCCCATCTCGTTCTTCTCGATCAGGGTCATGACGAGGCGGTTGCCATCGTTGCCCGGCTCGATACCGAAGATCTTGCCGTCAAGCTCGTCCTTGTGCTTGCCGATGTCGCTGAAATCCTTGATGCCGAGTTCAGCGCCCTTGGCGTTGGTCGCGAGCGTGTACTTGGCGCCCTCGAGGTTGACGCCGATGGAATCGACGGTCTTCTCATCGAGATAGGGCTGGACGTCCTTCGCCTGAGCCGGCATCCAGTTGCCGAGGAATACGTCGATGTCCTTATTCTTCAGCGACTGATAGGTGACCGGAACAGAAAGAACCTTGATATCGGGCTCGTAGCCGAGATTCTTCAGGATGACTGCTGCGGTGGCGGTGGTTGCGGTGATGTCCGTCCAACCGACGTCGGAAAGACGGACGGCGGAGCAGCTATCGGGGTCTGCGGCGAATGCTGCTGTTGCGACAGAGAGAGCGGCAACTGCGGTGGCGGTGGTCAGTTTGAATGCGCTTGTCGTTTTCATTTTAGACTCCCAGTCTTACGTTCCCAAGCCAATCACCAATAGCCGAGTTTTACAAGCGACCTGAGTGCGTTTGCGCCGCATTGGAGTACCCGATTGCGACGTAGGGCGTTTTTTCTCGGAGTGCCGGGTTTTCAAGGGTTTTGGCGGTTTTAGGCCGAGAATTTCCTGTGACTATTATAATGAGGGACTTTTCTTCGCGGTTTCGAGCTTTCAAGAAGCAAAAGACGGAGAAAACGATGGCAAAACTCTATTTCAACTACTCGACCATGAACGCCGGCAAGTCGACAATGCTGCTGCAGGCCTCCTACAATTACGAGGAGCGCGGCATGCGCGTCGTTCTGCTGATCGCGGCCTTCGACGAGCGTGCCGGAAAGGGTATCATCGGCTCCAGGATCGGGTTGCAGGCGAGCGCTATTGCCTTCGAGCCGGACGCAGACTTGCAGGCGCTGATTGGCGAACTCAGCAAGGAAGGGGAGCCAATCGCTTGCGTCTTCGTCGACGAAGCGCACTTCATGACACGCGAGCACGTCTGGCAACTTGCCCGGATCGTCGACCGGATGAACATCCCGGTCATGGTCTATGGGTTGAGGACCGATTTCCAAGGGAAGCTGTTTCCTGCGTCCGAGGAGTTGCTTGCGATCGCGGACGAGATGCGTGAAGTGCGCACCATCTGCCACTGCGGACGGAAAGCGACGATGGTGGTGCGCCTCGATGGTGAGGGAAAGGTGCTGCGCGAAGGCGCCCAGATCGATGTGGGGGGCAACGAAAAGTACGTGTCGCTCTGCCGCCGTCATTGGGATGATGCCATCAACGGGGAATGGCTCGCCGAGGCTCTCTAACCGTTCGGCAAAACGATTCCGGTTTGGCGGCTTATGCGCTAGGTTCGTCGCAACCGATTCATGGAGGCATCCTGGTGCGCAAGCCTTTCTCCTTCGACACGCAGCTGGAAGCCGCGCGGGCGCTTGTGGAACAGCTGCGTCTCGAGGCCGGCGTATGCGTCGATTTCATTGGCGAATTTGCACGCGAGGGTGCCGCCGTCGACGATGAGCGCTTCCTCGTCGAGAACGGGCGCTTCCAGGCGTTTGTCGCGAACGGCGCGGGCCTAACCAATCTCCTCGCGGAACTCGTATCCGTCCTGGATGCGCTCACGATCAAGGTTTCAGCGGATCTCGACAGCTTCCGTGGTCTGACGGCAGGCGAGAAATTCATCGGTCGCTTTTCGCGTCAGCGGATGTGGCGCCGCCATAGCGCGCGGGTGCGGGCAGCACCCGTTGTGGAGCGGTTGCATGACCTGCTGGTGAAATCGGACGCCACGGCGGCTCTGATCGCGAGTTGCCGGACACTTGCGGTCGACTCCCACAAATTGGGAGAACGGGCTCTGGTCGATATCGTCGAGCAACGCCGGCGGTTGGTGGACAAGATCGACATTGCGCGCATTCGTATTCGAGAACTCAATGCCAGGGCGCTGACGACGCAGGGCAGGATCGGTCTTTACGGGAGCAAGACCGAGTGGGAGCGCATGGAGGAAGAGCGGCGGACATTGAAGATCGAGGCGGAGCGCATTTCCGACGAAGAACGGGAGATGCGCGAGGAGAGCCAGCGCCGCGAGCGGTTCATCAACCTCTTCCACGTCTTCGTTGACGCCCTGAACACACAAATCGGTCAGTGCAACGCTCTCACCCGCAAGATCGTCGTCGACACGGAAGAGCGACTACTGATTTATCAGGCTCAAGTGGACACGGATGTTCCCGGGTCGACCGTTCCGATTTCTGCGGAGTTGTTTCCCGCAATTGCCGGACCGATCGAACTCTTCGAGCGCAATATGCTGGTTCCACAGGAGTTGGAGCACCGTAAGCGGACCGCCGATGCCATCTTCGCCAGCAAGTTCGAGGACTTCAGGGAGGAAGACGAAGCAAACGCCGGCCGCCCTATCATCGACACGACGAAGATTTCAAAACGGCTGCGCTTTCGCTTCTTGCGTTCATAGTTCCTCGCCGAAGAAACAATAATATCAGCAAGATATTGTCCTTCCCGGAACGAGCGCATATCTCATGCGGACGAATCAGTTCAGCCATCAGGCAAGGAGAAGACGATGCTCGACCGGATCGCCGGTTTTTTCAGGCTGATCGGCCGGACCATCGCACGGTGGGCGCGGATCTTCTTTGCCTGGGCTTTTTGGCCCTTTATCGCGGCCCGTGGCTGGTATGTTCAGCGAACCTGGATGGTCCGGCTGCCGATCCTCGGCTTCATCGGCTTGCTTGCTGTCCTCTATTGCTACTTCATCTGGCAGACACAGGTCTGGTCTGGGTTCAACCCGTCATTCGTTGACGAGTATCGACTTGCGGAACGCAAGGTTCCGGCCGGGCAGGAATTGCCGGCAGCCGACGGTTCCGCAACGCCGGCGGCAAAGACCTGCCAGCGTTCGGCCATTGTCGATGTTGCCGCCGACCTGACGGACTTCAACGTGAACCAGAACGCGTGGATTTCTTCCATGCTGCTCTACCGCGCCGGTCTCTTCGGCATCGATTGGGATCATACTCCGTTTCTCGACAACAAGGCCTCGTTCCAGCGCGGCGTGAACCAAGCGGTTCGCCGAACCTCCGTCGAGCTTGTCGATACGCTCGGACGCGTACGCGGCACGTCAGGCATCAACAACGATCTGCAGAAGGCGCGCGGCAACCTGCAGTTCGATGAGTACAGCTGGTATTTCGGGATCGATCCTTTCGGTCCAAAGACGCCGACGCCGAGCTACTATCGCTCGGCTATCGAAAGCTTGCGCAAGTTCAATACGGATCTGGCCGCCTGCAACGCTATCTTCGATGGCCGCGCGGACAATCTGATTCAGTTTATCGATCGTATCGCCAACGACCTAGGCAGCACATCGGACGTGCTGGCCGACCGCTCGCAGAACCATCATCGCGGCTGGTTTGATACGCGCGCAGACGACCGTTTCTGGTTCGCTTACGGCCAGCTCTACGCCTACTATGCGATCCTCGCCGCGGCGCAGTCGGACTTCTCCCAAGTTGTCGCCGAGCGCAACCTGGGTGCCATCTTTGGCGCAACGATGAAGCAATTCCAGGCGGCCTTGAGGATACGACCGGCGATCATTTCCAACGGTCGCGAAGACGGCTGGATCATGCCGAGCCATCTGGCGACGATGGGCTTCTATATTCTCCGCGTCCGATCGAACCTCGTCGAAATTCGCGCGGTGCTCGATCGCTAAGCGAACCTCAGGTGATCAGTTTCAACCGGATCGCCTTGGCCACGAGCTGCGTCCGGTTCACACAGTCGAGCTTCTTGATGGCGCTCGTCATGTAGGCGTTTACGGTATGATCGGAGAGGGAAAGGATCTGGCCGATCTCGATCGATGTCTTTCCCTGTGCCGTCCAACGCACGACTTCGCGTTCGCGTGCGGAAAGGGGAGGGTGTTCGGTGAGCTTGGATTGCTTGATCCTGTTGTAGGCATCAACCAGATGGAGGGTCACCATGGTGAGTTCGTTAAGCTCGGTCTGGCCGAGCTGCGGACGGTCTCCGCCCAGCCAGAACAGGATCCGTTCGCCGTCGTTTGCATAGGCAGGCAGGGCAACCCCGGTCGGGATGTCGAATGCGCGAAGCAGCTTGCCAAGTTCCTCGGGAAACCTGCTGGTTGCAGGGCTGTCGGAAAGGCTCCAGGACCGCGGCAAGGCCGAGGCAGCCATTCCGGCGGACAGCATGGGGAGGTGCATGATCCGGGCGCGGTCGAACTGACTGAAGTATGCAGACGGAAGCGATGTTTCGATCAAAAGGGCCTTGAGGAGTACACTTTCTGGCGTGGGCGCATGCATCAACGTGATATGCCTGAAGCCGTAGGCGCGCGCTACCTTTACTAGAATCTCTGCGAACTCGGCCCTGATTTTGGCAGCTGAAATCTCGGTGACCAGAGACAACTGCCTCTCCGAGGTAGTCATGTAAGACATCGATGCGTCCCTGCTTACCTTCATGTTATCCGTGATAAAGCATGTAAAGTAATATATTTGCTAGTATGAAACGGGGCGCCGCGCAGTGATTAATTTCGATGTATTAATTTAACCACAGCGCGAGTCGTCTTACGGTTGAATCTTGGCCTGTTCGGGCCGCAACCAGAAAACAAAAGGCTTCCCCACGCGACTGGAACTATGTCGCGAGCGTGACATGACCTGGGGATTTTTCGTGGGGAGCGCCGGAGGGCAGCCTCCGAATCACTTGATCGTCAGATCTTGTCCGTTGCTTTGCCCTTCTTCATCAGCTGCTCGAGGAAGCCGAGCATGACGGCGGAGACCACAAAGGCCAGATGAATCGCTGTCAGCCACATGATCTTGCTATCGGTGTACTGTTCGGCATTGAGGAAGACCTGCAGCAAATGGATCGACGAAATTGCCACGATGGAGGAGGCGACCTTGATCTTGAGGCTGCCGGCATCGAGCTTGCCGATAAAGGAGACATCGTCCTCGCTCTCGTCGAAGCGGCTGACGAAGTTCTCATAGCCGGAGATCATCACCATCACGATCAGGCTGGCGACAAGGGCTGCATCGATGAGGCCAAGCATGGCCAGGATCATTTCGCCCTCGTCGAGAACGAACACGCCGCCCGCGACCTTCAGGAACTTGTATCCGAAGGAGACAGCGTAGACGGCGAGCGAAAGAGCCAGGCCGATATAGAAGACGACGAGCAGCCAGCGGCTGGAAAGGATGATGCGCTCGACGACGAGCTCGAGTGATTTCATGACTTATCCTCGCAACGTGCAGAATCGATGGTTGACAGATAGCGGCTACCGTGAGGCTTCGGCAACCGCTGCACTATTCACAGTCCCGGCATATTTCGCTATCCCGTTGCAACAAGCGTCGCTCGCTCGGGCGCGGCAATAGTAGGGGAACGGGGATGGCAGGACAGAAATCCGACATCGAGATCGCGCGCACGGCAGACAAGAAGCCGATTTTCGAGATCGGTGCAAAGCTCGGCATTCCCGCCGGGCAGCTTGCGCCTTATGGGCATGACAAGGCCAAGCTCAGCGCTGAATTCATAGAAGCGCAAGCAAACAAGCCCGATGGCAAGCTTATCCTCGTCACTGCGATCAATCCGACGCCCGCGGGCGAGGGCAAGACGACGACCACCGTCGGCCTCGGTGACGGTTTGAACCGGATCGGAAAAAAGGCGATCGTCTGCATCCGGGAGGCCTCGCTCGGCCCTTGCTTCGGGGTGAAGGGCGGTGCTGCAGGTGGCGGTTATGCGCAGGTCATTCCGATGGAAGACATCAACCTGCATTTCACCGGCGACTTTCACGCGATCACCTCCGCCCACAATTTGCTCGCCGCGATGATCGACAATCACATCTATTGGGGCAACGAGCAGGATATCGATCTACGTCGCGTCACGTGGCGACGTGTCATGGACATGAACGACCGCGCGCTGCGCGAGATGGTTTCGTCGCTGGGGGGCGTGGCCAACGGGTTCCCCCGGCAAAACGGCTTCGACATCACCGTCGCTTCCGAGGTGATGGCCATTCTCTGCCTTGCCAAGGACCTCAAGGATCTGGAGGAGCGTCTCGGCAACATTATCGTCGGCTACCGGCGTGACAAGACGGCGGTCTATGCGCGCGACCTGAAGGCCGATGGGGCAATGGCGGTCCTCCTGAAGGACGCCATGCAGCCGAACCTCGTCCAGACGCTGGAAAACAATCCGGCCTTCGTGCATGGCGGTCCATTCGCCAACATCGCTCACGGCTGCAATTCGGTGATCGCCACAAAGACGGCTTTGAAGCTCGGCGACTATGTCGTGACGGAAGCGGGCTTCGGCGCGGATCTCGGAGCCGAGAAGTTCTTTGACATCAAATGCCGCAAGGCGGGCCTGAAGCCCGATGCTGCCGTCATTGTCGCGACGGTGCGTGCGTTGAAGATGAATGGCGGCGTGAAGAAGGACGACTTGGGAACGGAGAATGTTGCCGCGCTGAAGAAGGGTTGCTCCAACCTCGGGCGTCACATCGCCAACGTTCGCAAGTTCGGCGTTCCCGTCGTCGTTGCCATCAACCACTTTATCTCGGATACGGACGCGGAAATCGCGGCGGTGAAGGAATATGTCTCGCGGCTCGGGGCAGAGGCGATTCTCTGCCGCCACTGGGCCGAAGGGTCTGCCGGCATCGAGGAACTTGCCTACAAGGTGGTCGAGCTTGCAGAATCGGGGCAATCGAAGTTCGAGCCGCTCTACCCAGACGATGTTTCCCTGTTCGAGAAGATCGAGATCGTGGCTTCGAAGATCTACCACGCGGGTGAGGTGACGGCTGACAAGGCGGTGCGGGACCAGTTGCTCGCTTGGGAGGAACAGGGCTACGGGCACCTGCCGGTCTGCATGGCCAAGACGCAGTACTCCTTTTCGACCGATCCTAACCTCAGGGGCGCGCCGGAAGGGCATATCGTTCCGGTCCGCGAGGTGCGTCTATCGGCAGGCGCGGGCTTCGTCGTCGCCATCACCGGCGAGATCATGACCATGCCAGGTTTGCCGCGATCGCCTTCGGCGGAGCGGATCTATCTCAATGATCAGGGCTATATCGAGGGATTGTTCTGAACCTCTCGGCTATGATGGGAGCTATGCGGTCTGTGGCTTGGATTGGGAGCAGCAATGTCGCTCGGCAGCTTCACTCGACGCTATGTTCCGGCAGTGGCAGCGGTGCTGTTGCTGACCGTGAACAGCGTTGCGGCTGGCGAGCAGGTTGCAGCCGAGCAAAGCATGGCCGATTTCATGAAGAATGCTCCGGACTGCATGGAATTCAGTGACCAATGCTCAATCTGTGCCGTGGTTGATGGCAAAGCAGCTTGCTCTACGCCCAAGATCGCCTGCATCAAGACGCCCTATGTGTGCACCCGACGCAAGAGCGATTAGGTCGCGGGTCGGACCTCGGCGGCTTGCTAGCGGCAGTAGCGATACCCACCGTTCCGCTCCAACACATCGAGATGGAAATGCGTTTCGTGGGCCGCGTCGCTTTCCGGATCCAGCACCGTGGTGAAATAGAGGCAGCCTGCGGCACTGACCGTGCGCTGGAAGGCGCCTATCAGCGTCGAATCTTCGCGGCGTGGCTGGACGGTGATGTCCTTCCCCTTCTCAAAGCTGAAGCTCGCGATATCGATCGCGTTGCCGCGAGCATGTTCTGATACCTTGCCGGTCGCTGCGCCATTCCGCAGGCGGCAGATATAGGATGACGCCTGGTTGATGCCGACGATGTTTCCCTGATCCGGTGCGGCAACGCGGGCGGCTGGTATCACGCTTTCCTTCATCCAGCGGGCGAGGGCAAGCGCGACAGGGCATCGGAAAACCGCATCCGGCTTTATCTTGATGCCCGGCAACACTTCAGAGACCTTGATCGGCTTGTCGATGCCGCAGCCATTGCCATCGTCGATACGCGATATGTCCTTGAAGACGACGCCAAGGCTCAGCAGCTCTTTTGTGCATTCGGAATGTTCCGTGTCGCTCTCGGCCGCGACCGTCAGGTGCTGCTCTTCGAGCGTCTGCTGAGACGGGAGCTTAGGCCCCTGCTTTTCCGGCTGGGGAGGCGTGTCACTCGCAGATCGCTTTGTCACCGGTGTTTCATTATCGGTCTGGTCCGGCTTCGGTTCGGGCTTTGGTGGTGTCGCTGGCGCCTGGGGTGTCGGGCTGGATTCGACCGGCCGGATATGCGGCTGCGGCCCCGTCTTCGGCAGACTTGCTCCGGTCAGAACGCCAACGCAGCCAATTGCCGCCAGAATCGCGATTGTTTTCTTCATGCATCCACCCGTTGTATGTTCGCCCGAAGAGAACGTGCGGATGCGTTTTTCGTTGCAATTTCGCAACGTTGATTACTATGGTGAAAATATGACTTATTAAATCAGGATAGCGATAGCTGAATATATTGACAATTATAGTCATGTTTTTTATCGGCAAAAAGAAGGCGGAAATCTTCGCCGGAAAGCCTAGCCAGCCCATCGAAAACGCAAGCGCGTCACGACCAGCCAGCCCGGTGACATTTCTCTCAAGGGGTTGATTTCATGATCGTCCGGCACTCGCGCTCGGTTCTACTCGCCTGCACGGCACTTGCCATTGTTATGCCTTCCGCCATCGCCTTCGCACAAAGCGCACCTTCAACCGCGCAGACCGCCGAAGAGCAGAAGGCAAAGGGCGAAGCTGATACCTTCCTCTCGCCCATCATCGTAAAGGGTAGCAGGCAGGCCGCCAGCGATCCCTACAACATTCCAGGTCCTTCGAGCACGGTCACGGCAGACCAGATCAATCTCCAGGCGGGACAGGGTACGGACGATCTGCTGCGCAGCGTTCCGGGAACGTCGACGGCCAACAACCCTCAGAACCCCGGCGTGGCAGTCAACATTCGTGGCTTCGAAGGCTCCGGTCGCGTCAACATGTCGATTGACGGCGTCCGCCAGAATTTCCGCTTCACTGGCCACGAGGCACAGGGCTTTACTTACATTGATCCGGCTTTCCTGGCAGGCATCGACGTGACCCGGGGTGCGGTAACCGGTATCGGCGGCGGTGCGCTGGCCGGTACGGTCAATTTCCGGACCTACGAAATCGATGATCTTATCCAGGGCGACAAGAACTACGGCGGCATCGTCTCTGCGACTGTTGGAACCAACGAACTCGGCTGGTCCGAGTCGGCTATCGGTGCCTACAGGTTCAACGACGTCTTTGCCGTCCTCGGCGGTATCAGCAAGAGCGACCCGGGCAACTACGAAAACGGTGACGGCGTTACGGTGCCTTACACCGAGCAGGACCTGCTTTCGGGCATGCTGAAGGCGGAAATCACGCCGAACGCCGAGAACACGATCAAGCTCGGTGGCATCAGCTACGACAACGACTTCCTTGCCAATTCATACTTCCAGAACGTGAAGAACAAGACGTTCACCGCCAGCTATGCCTATACACCCGGCGACAACGACCTGATCGATTTCAAGACGAACTTCTACTATAACCGCCTTGAGATGCAGTACGACACAATGGCCACGGGCGGGGGGCTGGCTGCCGGCCGCAACATCAAGGACACCGGAATCGGTTTCGACGTCTCCAACACCTCCAAGTTCAACATCGGCGACGTTGCTGTCGTTACCAACTACGGTGTCGAGTACTTCCACGACGATTATGATGTGATCAACAGCCGGACGTCCCCATTGGGCGGCGTCAACGGCGACGGTAAGAGCGGCACCCTCGGTGTCTTCGATATCACGAAATTCACCTACGGCATGGCGGACCTGACGGTTGGCCTGCGTTACGATCATTTCGACATCGATGGTTCGGGTCGAGTCCTTGCAGGCAACCCGCTCGGCATGCCGGCAGGTCCATACACCGTCGACAAGTCCGATGGACGCTTGAATCCAAGTGTCACCTTTGCGCTGAATCCGACTGAATGGTTCCAGCCCTACGTGACTTATGCCGAGACCCAGCGTGCGCCGACCATCAACGAGACTTTTGCTGGCGGTTCGCATCCGGGTGCTACCGGACAGAGCTTTTTCCCGAATCCCTTCCTAGAGCCGGAAACTTCCAAGGGCTGGGAAATCGGCGCCAACGTCAAATTCGATGGCATCCTCGATGCGGGCGACAGCTTCCGCCTCAAGGCCAACTACTTCAATCAAAGGATCGAAAACTACATTACGGGGGCCATTAACGTAGTACCCGGAATTCCGCGGCCAACGACACAGACCTTCTTCGTCAACAATCCCGGCACGTCGAAAGTGGATGGCATAGAAATCCAGGCGGCCTACGACGCGGGCTTCGTCTTCGGGGAGTTGGCCTACACGCACACCAACACGGACCTGCCTTCGCAGATCAATGGCTTTGGTGTGCAGAGCTACCTGCCGGAAAACATCTTCAGCGCGACCCTCGGCGGCCGCTTCCTCGAGGATCAGAGGCTAACAGTCGGTACGCGCCTGTTCGCTGCTGGGCAGGCCGACATTGGCGCAGTCAACGCCACCACCCGTCCGCGCTTCATGGCTGGCTATGGCGTCGTCGATCTCTTTGCCAACTACAAGTGGGAAAACGGCCTGGAGCTGACGGGTAGTGTGACCAACGTCTT
Organism: Rhizobium cauense; assembly: GCF_019511525.1. Taxonomy (GTDB): domain Bacteria; phylum Pseudomonadota; class Alphaproteobacteria; order Rhizobiales; family Rhizobiaceae; genus Rhizobium; species Rhizobium cauense. The sequence continues at coordinate 114,785 of NZ_JAEUAT010000008.1, forward strand.
CGACAAGACCTACACGCCGGCTTCGAGCACCATCCAAACGACGACGATCGACACGGGTCGTGGCCGTACGTTCATGGTGACAGCGAAGGCCACGTTCTGAGCCAGTCCCAAGCATTCAAAGGGCGGCCATTGTGCCGCCCTTTTTCATTCCCCGGATTCGGCTCTTGCGCTTGGTCCGATCTCACGCTAACAATTTCGCCCATGAACACGTCTTTGAACATTGCAGTTTGGTGGTGGGCTCGCTGAGGCGGCCTCGACCAATCGTGTCCAAAGACGACGATGAGCCGCCCGGAAAACGCCAGGCGGCTTTTTTGTTTTTAAGGCTGCCTGTCGTCCGGGCCCGATAACGGAGTGGAACAGTGGTAACGATCATCAGGGATGACGGAGCGGAAATCTACGAGACGAAGGGCGGCATCACAGTCACCCGGCAGCGTCGGGCGATTCCTTACGCCGATGCCGTCTCGTCCTATATCGATAAGCTCGATGAACGCCGCGGCGCGGTGTTTTCGTCGAACTACGAGTATCCGGGCCGCTATACCCGTTGGGATACCGCTGTCGTCGACCCGCCGCTCGGCATTTCCTGCAACGGTCGCCAGGTCTGGATAGAAGCCTATAACGAGCGTGGCGAGGTCATCCTCGGCTTCGTCACCGAACGGCTGAAGACGATCTCTGATCTTGAGCTTGGCGCTTCGACGGCGAGGCGTCTGGATCTGACGGTGAAAGCGCCGGAGCGCGCCTTTACCGAAGAGGAACGCTCGAAGATCCCAACGGTCTTCACGGTGTTGCGCGCGGTCACCGAACTCTTCTATTCGCAGGCGGATGCCAGCCTCGGCCTTTACGGCGCTTTTGGCTACGACCTTGCCTTCCAGTTCGATGCGATCAACCTGAAGCTCGTGCGCCCCGCCGATCAGCGCGACATGGTGCTCTATTTGCCGGACGAAATCCTCGTCGTCGACAACTATTCAGCCAAGGCCTGGATCGACCGCTATGACTTCGAAAAGGGCGGGCTTTCGACCGAGGGCAAGGCCGGAGACATCCCGGCGGAGCCCTTCCAGCGCACTGATGCCATTCCGCCAAAGAGCGATCATCGTCCCGGCGAATATGCCGACCTCGTCGTCAAGGCGAAGGAAAGCTTCCGCAAGGGCGACCTCTTCGAAGTGGTGCCCGGCCAGAAGTTCATGGAACGCTGCGACAGCAAGCCATCAGACATTTCCAAGCGGCTGAAGGCGATCAATCCGTCGCCCTATTCGTTCTTCATCAATCTCGGCAACCAGGAATATCTGGTCGGTGCTTCACCTGAGATGTTCGTGCGCGTGTCCGGTCGCCGCATCGAGACCTGCCCGATCTCGGGCACGATCAAGCGCGGCGACGATCCGATCGCGGACAGCGAGCAGATCCTGAAGCTCCTGAACTCCAAGAAGGATGAATCCGAGCTGACCATGTGCTCGGACGTCGATCGCAACGACAAATCGCGCGTCTGCGAGCCGGGCTCGGTGAAGGTCATCGGCCGCCGCCAGATCGAGATGTATTCGCGGCTGATCCACACGGTCGATCATATCGAGGGTCGCCTGCGCGACGACATGGATGCCTTCGACGGCTTCCTCAGTCATGCCTGGGCCGTCACGGTGACGGGCGCGCCGAAGCTTTGGGCCATGCGCTTCATCGAAAGCCATGAGAAGAGCCCGCGCGCCTGGTATGGTGGCGCAATCGGCATGGTCGGCTTCAATGGCGACATGAACACCGGCCTGACGCTGCGCACCGTGCGCATCAAGGACGGCATCGCCGAAGTGCGGGCAGGGGCGACCTTGCTCAACGATTCCGATCCGCACGAAGAAGAAGCCGAAACCGAACTGAAGGCCTCCGCCATGCTTTCCGCCATCCGCGATGCCAAGGCCGGCAATACCGGCAAGGTCAGCCGCGACGTCGCCGCCGTCGGCAAGGGCGTCAAGATACTGCTGGTCGACCACGAAGACAGCTTCGTCCATACGCTCGCCAATTATTTCCGCCAGACGGGCGCGACGGTTTCGACCGTGCGCACGCCAGTGCCGGAGGAGATCTTCGACCGGCTGGACCCGGATCTCGTCGTCTTGTCGCCGGGGCCGGGCAATCCGAAGGACTTTGATTGCAAGGCGACGATCAAGAAGGCGCGGGCACGCAATCTGCCGATCTTCGGCGTCTGCCTGGGGCTGCAGGCGCTGGCGGAAGCCTATGGCGGCGAGCTCAGGCATCTGGCACTGCCGATGCACGGCAAGCCCTCGCGCATCCGCGTGCTGGAACCGGGCATTGTCTTCTCCGGTCTCGGCAAGGAAGTGACGGTCGGTCGCTATCACTCGATCTTTGCCGATCCGTCAACGCTGCCGCGCGACTTCATTATCACGGCAGAAAGCGAAGACGGCACGATCATGGGTATCGAGCACGAGAAGGAGCCGATCGCCGCGGTGCAGTTCCACCCGGAATCGATCATGACGCTCGGCGGCGACGCCGGCATGCGGATGATCGAGAATGTCGTCGCGCACCTCTCGCGCAAGGCAAAGACCAAGGCGGCCTGAAGGCGACAGGTGTTCCCTGTTCTCGGGTCGAGCACGTGCCAAGCCGGAAACGCAATGTGCTTCCCTCCGAAAGGGGAGCACATTTTTTCTGTCTGGCTTGCTGGCGTAGACAGTGGATCTGCCCAAGGGCTTCCAGAAGCGGTTGACTTCCTCCGTGAAATCAGAACATTTCGGGAACGATGAATGAGGAATGACGCCGTGGCCAATGCAGAGAAGTTTATCGTGCTCCCGTACCGCAAGAACCGGGGCAATCTTGTGCCGGGCGAGATGCGGCAGGCATCGAATGCCGTTAGCGCGGAGAAAATCGCGACCTCCATGGCTGCGCGTTTCGTCGGTGTCGCGGCTTATGCCGTGATGGTTGACGAGGAGACCGGCGATATGTCGTCTCCGCGGCTCCTTGCCCGACACGGCGAGATCGCCGACATCAACGCGGCATAGCCAAGTCCAGATGGAAACCTCGCTCTATCTGCCGGTCAAAGCCTTTCTGGAGGCGGCGGGCTACGACGTCAAAGGCGAGATCGGCGGCTGCGATCTGGTGGGCCTCGGCGAGGGGGAGGCGCCTGTTGTCGTGGCGTGCGAACTCAAGCTCAGCTTCAACCTTGAACTCATCCTGCAGGCGGTCGATCGGGCCGCGATGAGCGACGAGGTGTGGATTGCTGCCCGTGTTTCCGCCAAGGGCAGGGGGCGCGAGGCCGACAAGCGCTATCGCGATCTCTGCCGCCGGTTGGGGATCGGTATGCTCGGCGTCTCCGATACCGGTGAAGTCAGCGTCATCGTCAGCTCCGTTTCGCCGATGCCGCGCACAAATCCGAAACGCCGGTCGCGCCTCGTCAGGGAGCATCAGCGCCGCCGCGGCGATCCCGCGATCGGCGGCAGCACGCGCTCGCCTGTGATGACCGCCTACCGCCAGCGCGCGCTGCTCTGTGCCGCTGCACTCCAGCAGGGGTTCGTGCGGCCTCGCGACATGAAAGCGCTGGCGCCGGATGCTGGCAAGATCTTGCTTGGCAATGTTTACGGCTGGTTCGAGCGTCGGGAAAAGGGTGTCTATGCACTGACGCCGGCTGGCGAAGCCGCGCTCCTTCGCTGGCCGCAATCGATCGGCGCTGGAGCCGAAGTTGCGATGCTATCAGTGTCCTCGGACGCGGCGGAAAGTGTCTAGCAATCGGTCTCTTCTTTGCCGGCATTTGGCATGAAGGTCGGGCACATGGAATCTTGCAGCCTTGGGTTTGACAAAATATGCATTCTCACACATATGAGCCTCATTGGCCGCCTGTGCGATTTTCGCGCGGGCGGTTTTGCGTTTGAATAGGCTAGGTTCTGCAATTCATTCGCATCCGCACTGATGTCTGCGCAGGGGATGAAGATGGACGAAAAGGGCAATCTCACGGTTCGGCGACTGGCGCTCTGGGGTATTCCCATGTCGCTGGGCGTCATGGGCCTGAAGATGGTCGCATGGTGGGTGACAGGTTCGGTGGCGCTGCTGTCGGACGGGCTGGAATCGACCGTCAATGTCGTTGCGGCCTTCATCGCTTTCTTCGTCATCCGCTATGCGCAGAAGCCGGCAGACCATGACCACCCGTTTGGTCACCACAAGGCGGAGTACCTGTCGGCGGTGACCGAGGGCGTGCTGATCGTCGTGGCAGCGCTGTTGATCGTGAACGAAGCGATCGGGCACCTTGCCGACCCGCGGATGCTGGATGCGCCCGCACTGGGTCTTGCTATCAATTTTGTCGCCGGTGTCATCAATGCGGTCTGGGCGCAGCTGCTGATCAGGACGGGGCGAAAATACCGATCGGCGGCGCTGACGGCGGATGGCCAACACATCATGTCCGATGTCGTCACCTCTGTGGGCGTCCTTATCGGCCTGCTGCTGGCACTCGCTACCGGTTACGCGATCTTCGACCCCGTGCTTGCCATCCTGGTCGCTGTCAACATTCTCTATCAAGGCTGGAAGGTGATCTCGTCTTCGATCGGCGGCCTGATGGATCAGGCAGTCACGCTCGAAGAGGAGGAGGCGATCAAGCAGGCAATTACCACCCATGCCGCAGGGTCAATCGGCGTGCATGATCTGAAGACACGCCGCGCAGGCGCCGTCACCTTCATCGATTTTCATCTTGTCGTGCCGGCCGCCCTGTCTGTAAGGCAGGCGCACGATATCTGCGATCGCCTTGAAGATGCCATCCGTGCGGCGCATCCGGGCTCCAGCATCGCCATTCACGTCGAGCCCGAGGGCGAAAAGGCCCACGGTATTCGCGTCAAAGTTATCAAGGAGGCTTGAATGCCCACCACAGACGTTTCAAACCTGTCCATGCTGGGCAGCCAGACGGAATCTCCGAAGTCACCCGAGACCGCCGTGCTGGAGAAGGTACCAGCTAGTCACGCCGGGACCGATTATGTTGTCCGTTTCACAGCGCCGGAGTTCACCTCACTCTGCCCGATGACGGGCCAACCCGATTTCGCCCATATCGTGATCGACTACATCCCGAACGAATGGCTGGTTGAATCAAAATCGCTGAAGCTCTTCCTGCATTCCTTCCGCAACCACGGGGCCTTCCACGAGGATTGCTCTGTATACATCGCCAAGCGGTTGGTCGAGCTGCTCGATCCGAAGTGGCTGAGGATCGGCGCCTACTGGTATCCGCGTGGCGGCATTCCGATCGATGTATTCTGGCAGACCGGCAAACCGCCCGAGGGTGTCTGGCTTCCCGACCAGGGTGTCGCCACCTATCGTGGACGTGGCTAAGTCGCACAAGATTGGGGCACAGCAAAACGCCTGACGGTCGCGTCCAATCGCGACCTCAAAGGTGGTCGTAATCGGACGCGAAGGAGAACTTGGCGGTATCCATATCGATCTGTCGCCTTTCGCTTCGAAGATGTGCTTTCACGAGATTGCGGGCCTTGATGAACTCGAGACGCAAGCGCATGAAATGTTTGCGTAGCTTACTCTTTGGCCTGAACGTGTCGTCTTCGGATGCCCGGACGAACGGTGCGCTGTCGGCGCTGTCGCCGAGAAAGCGCAGCTGGACGACCGGAGCTGGCTCAATCTGAAAGGCTGCCATCCACGATCTATGCCAAAAGTGTGCATCGACCAGTGCATAGTCCTTCGTATCCTCAAGCATCCTGGCGGCGGCTTGCGGTCCGATGACGTAGCCCGCCAGGCCGAGCCGATTTTGAAAGACGCGGGTTGCCTTGTGGCCGCTGTCATCATTCATCCACAGCGGCGACTTCGCCATGATATGGGGCAGGGGCACAAATTCCAGATCGTAGACGCAATTCCAGGCGTCGTCGCGTGCGCGGATGGTTTTTATCACCTCGACAATATCGGTCGAGAGGACGGCATCGTCTTCCAGGATGATTGTCTGTTCGTTTCGCTCGGCGACGACTTTCCAGGCCATCCTATGCGATGTGAAGCAAGCTATGTCCTGGCGAAGCGTCGGACTCGGCCAATTGTTCGCAGCCTTCTGACAGTCTTCCGGGGACAGGTGGCTCGCTTCGAACGCATCGAGGAAGCGATATGTCAATCCGAGCCTCGCCATCTGCTGAGACTGAAAACGCCTTCTTTCGTTCTCGGACTTGCGACTGATGATAAGGATATTCAAAAAGGTCTTGCCTGGTAGGTGATAGCCATAGCGTTCCAAATCTTATCGAGACGTTCGCCTCTATCGTCAAGGTTAGTCACCGACACCACATGCAGGTCCACAGGAATGGCGCGGGCATCACTGTTTATGACGCAGCAGCGGACCTCCTGTAGAGATAGCCAAACGGATCAGGCGAAATTATCGTCACTGCCGAAGTCGGACTGATCGTCGTCAGCGGAATCGTCATCACTGGTGTCGTAGTCGGCCTGCTGCAGACCGGCGGCGTCGTTGTTGTCGCCATCGTTATTCGTGGCGTTGTCGGCTGCCTGCTGCTTGTCGCCGTCGTTGCTGAAATAGTTGTTGATGACGGTCTCTTCCGTGGGGGCATTGCCGAAGGGATTATTGCCGGCAAGTGGAGAACCCCAACCGAGCGACGACGTGTGGCTCCCGAAGATCCCGCTCAATGTATTGGCGAGCAACATACCGCCTGCGACCCCTGCCGCCGTGCCAAGCGCACCCTGGAGGAAGCTGCCGCCGGCAGAGGGCGCCGCCGCCTGCGGGTTCCAGGGTCCGGTAGGTTGCTGAGGCATGGCGCGGGGGGCGGTGTCGAAACCGCGATCCTGCTGGATTTGCTGGCGTGGCGCGCTTCCCCACGGACCGGAGGCGGGTGGAGGTGCTGCCGGTTGCTGCGGCGGGGTGGAACTGCTGCCGAAGATCGAGCTCAGGAAGCCGCCGCCCTGCTCGGCCTTGTGGTATTCGCTGTGGTCAGCCTCGAGGAGGCGAATGCGCTCTTCCAGCTGCTTGATGTGATTGGCCGCCGCTTCCAAGCCCTTTTCCTGCACTATCACGGCCTGTGCCAGATAGTAGGTGGCATAGGGCTGCTCGCGTGTTCCCTGATCGATCAGCGCTTCGGCGTCGCGGTCACGCGGGGTTGCCGAGGCGGTGCGAACGCGCTCGAAAAGGGCCGTCAACAGTTGGCGTTCTTCGGGTGACATGGCCGGTCTCCTTGTTGCTCGCGATCTTTCGCTTAAGGATGACGTAGGAATGGATTTCGACTTTTCAAAGCCATACCAAGTTACATTTCGGTAAGCCAGATGGGCGGCCTAACCATATCTTCATCCGTTCCGTGGCTTGTCTTTTTCCCGCATTGTTTTACGCATGGAGTCGCACTATGTGCGAGGAACCCGAATTCGACGTAAGAGAGGTTCGAATGTACGAAGAAGAAGAACAGGACGACAAGACGAAGGAACTGCCGCTCGGCAAGGAAACGGAGGCGAACCTTTTCAAGTCGCGTTCGATCTTCATCTACGGGCCGATTACGCAGGAACTCGCGCAGAAGGTCTGCACGCAGCTTGTGGCGCTCGCAGCGGCCAATGACGACGATATTCGCATCTACGTCAATTCGCCCGGCGGCCATGTCGAATCCGGCGATTCGATCCACGACATGATCAAGTTCATCAAGCCGAAGGTCTGGATGATCGGAACCGGCTGGGTCGCCTCGGCCGGCGCGCTGATTTATGTCGCAGCGCCGAAGGAACAGCGCATTTGCCTGCCGAACACTCGCTTCCTGCTCCACCAACCGTCCGGTGGCACGCGCGGCATGGCGTCCGACATCGAGATCCAGGCTCGCGAGATCATCAAGATGAACGAGCGCCTGAACAAGATCATGTCGGCGGCAACCGGCCAGCCTTACGAGAAGATCGCTGCCGATACCGATCGCGACTACTGGCTTTCTGCGGAAGAAGCCAAGGCCTATGGCCTCGTTTCGCGCATCGTAACGTCGCAGTCCGAAATCTGATTTTGTGCTATGAGAAGCGCCCTTGCTTGCCGGAAGGCGGGCGAGGGCGCTTTTTCATTTTCGGCAACCTGGCCGCGGAGTTTCATCGTGCCTGACTTGCACTACGACCATCCGCGTCTGGCAGTTCTTTATGATCTCCTCTGCGGTTGGTCTGCAGACCGCGATTTCTATCTCTCGCTGGCAGACGGGGAACCGAAGTCGATCCTCGATCTTGGCTGTGGAACCGGACTGATCTGCGATGCCTATGCAGCACGCGGGCACGATGTGACCGGCGCGGATCCTTCGTCGTCGATGCTCGATATCGCCAGTCAAAAGCCACATGGCGACAGGATCGAATGGGTCGAGTGCTATTCCCAGGATTTCCGATCCGATAAGCGCTTCGATTTGATCATCATGACAGGTCATGCCTTTCAGGTGTTGCTTGATGAGACCGCCGTCCTCGCGGCTTTAGCCGCCATGCGCGACCACCTGGCGGATGGAGGTCGCATCGTCTTCGAATCCCGCAACCCTGAAATCGACTGGAAGACACGGTGGGACGGCGGTGCGGCCGAGGTCGTTCACGATGAGCTTGTCGTCCGTGAGACGCGGGACGTGGTCTCGTACGGCAAAGGGCGGATTCATTTCGAAACCAGCTATCATTTCCCCGGCGAGACTTTGGTTTCATCGAGCAAACTTCTGTTTCTGTCTCACAGGGAGATCGAGCGATATCTCCACGTTTCCGGGCTGCGGACCGAGGCTGTCTATGGCGATTGGAGCCGTGGACCGTTCGACGAGCTGATGTCAGAGGAAATGATTTTCGTCGTCAGGCACGCCTAGGTGGATGGGGCAGGCTGATAGGTACCGAATGGTGCCAATCTGCACTTGCGCAAGTCCACCTGATACGGCTTCCATGCGAACGTTCTACCGCTCGAGTCCCGCGATGCTCAAAGACTTTTCCATTCAAGCCCTCTTCATGGGCATTCTCACCACATTCGTGGGATTTGCCAGCTCCTTTGCGGTTGTGCTGCACGGCCTGCAGAGTGTCGGCGCGACGGATGCGCAGGCGGCATCGGGCCTGATGGCTCTGTCGATCGCGCTGGGCCTGTGCGCGATTGTGCTCAGCTCCGTAACGCGGCTGCCCATTAGCATCGCATGGTCGACGCCGGGCGGGGCGCTGCTTGCAAGTACCGGTGTGGTGGAAGGCGGGTTCAATGCGGCGGTCGGCGCGTTTCTCATCTGCGCGCTGCTTATCGTCATTGCCGGGCTGTTCAAGCCGCTCGGTCGTGCGGTGGCTGCGATTCCCGCGCCCCTGGCCAATGCAATGCTCGCCGGCGTGCTGATCGGCTTGTGCTTTGCGCCGGTGAGAGCGATCGGCTTCAATCCGCTGCTTGGCTTGCCGATCGTCGTGGCGTGGATTGTCGTTGGCGCGTTCAAGCGGCTCTGGGCGGTGCCGGCAGCGCTCGCGGCTTTCGTCCTGGTGGTCGCCTTCGGCGTGGACGTTCCCGATGGAGCGCTTGGTTCGCTCGAGCAGGCGCTGCGGCCGCCGGTCGAGTTCGTGATGCCTGTCTTCAATCTACCGGCGTTCGTCTCGATCGCGCTGCCGCTTTTCATCGTCACCATGGCGTCGCAGAATATTCCCGGAATCGCGGTCCTGAAGGTCAACGGCTACGAGCCGAAGCCGGGGCCGCTCTTTTCGGTGACCGGCCTGTTCTCGATCCTGTCGGCGCCGTTCGGGGGGCATGCGGTGAATCTGGCTGCCATCACGGCGGCGATGTGCGCCGGCCAGGACGCGCATCCGGATCCGGCGCGGCGCTATTGGGCGGTTCTCGTATCAGGCATCTCCTATGTCATCCTCGGGCTGCTGGCGGGAGCAGTGACGACTTTCGTCGCGCTGGCGCCGCCGATCCTGATCCAGGCGGTGGCGGGTCTCGCGTTGGTCGGCGCCTTCTCGGGTTCGGCAATGGCGGCTTTCCAGGCTCCCGAGTCGCGGGAGGCTGCGGCCATCACCTTCCTGCTGACGGCGTCGGGCGTTTCCTTCGCGGGTATCTCCGGGGCATTCTGGGGATTGCTTGCGGGTGGATTGATGTTGGCGCTGTCACGGTTTGTGCAGGCGGCGAAAAAATAGACGGAGGGATTGCCAGTTTTTTGTACCCCGGCTATACACGCTGCCATGAAGAACACGGGCATCATGATTTCTGAGCAGATTGTTCGCGGGCGCATCGCCCTGCGCGACAATACGCGCGCCCTTACCTCGCTTCTTCTCCTCGGCCTTACGCGCGGTTGCCGGGTCCGTTGAGGAGCGCCCGGCGGCCGAAAGCCCGCCCAGGCCATCGCTCCTCGTGACCAATCCCGAAAACTGATCAACCGGATGCATCAGCACCGGATTCGTCATCGCCAAGCCAGACCCGATACGCTATGACGCGGCTGGCCAGATGACGGGAAGAGGAAGAGAAGACATGGACACGAACACCCGCTCCCAAACCAAAGGCATGCCCGAGGCGGCGATCAAGTATCGCGCCTATCCGCAGGTGAACATCCCTGACCGCACATGGCCGTCGAAGACGCTGACCAAGGCGCCGATCTGGTGTTCGGTCGATCTGCGCGATGGCAATCAGGCGCTGGTCGACCCGATGGGTCACGACCGCAAGGCCCGCATGTTCCAGCTGCTGCTCGACATGGGCTTCAAGGAAATCGAGATCGGTTTCCCGTCCGCGTCGCAGACCGACTTCGATTTCGCGCGCTGGTGCGTCGAGCAGGGGAATGTGCCTGACGACGTCTCGCTGCAGGTGCTGGTGCAGTGCCGTCCGGAACTGATCACCCGCACGTTCGAGGCGCTGGAAGGCGCAAACCGTCCGATCGTTCACTTCTACAACTCGACCAGCGAGCTGCAGCGCCGCGTGGTGTTCGCCAAGGATGTCCAGGGCATCAAGCAGATCGCCGTCGACGCGGCGAAGATGATTTCCGACATGGCGGCAAAGGCCGGCGGCGGCTATCGCTTCGAATATTCGCCGGAGAGCTTCACGGGCACCGAGCTGGAAGTGGCGCTGGATATCTGCAACGCTGTCATCGAAGTGATGAAGCCGACGCCAGACAACAAGCTCATCATCAACCTGCCGTCGACCGTCGAGATGGCGACGCCGAACGTCTATGCCGACCAGATCGAGTGGATGTGCCGCAATCTCGACAATCGCGAGAACCTGATCATTTCGCTGCATCCGCACAATGACCGCGGCACCGGCATCGCTGCCGCCGAACTGGCACTGCTGGCGGGCGCCGACCGCGTTGAAGGCACGCTGTTCGGCAATGGCGAGCGCACCGGCAACGTCGATGTCGTCACCATGGCGCTGAACATGTTCACGCAGGGCGTCGATCCCGAGATCGACTGCTCAAACATCGTGCGGATGAAGGAAGTGTTCGAATATTCGAACCAGATGCCGATCGGCGAGCGCCATCCTTATGTCGGTGAACTGGTCTACACGGCATTCTCCGGCTCGCATCAGGACGCGATCAACAAGGGCATGAAGGCGATCAAGGTCGCCAACCACCCGGTCTGGGAAGTGCCTTACCTGCCGATTGATCCGCAGGATGTCGGCCGTACCTACGAAGCGATCATCCGCATCAACTCGCAGTCGGGCAAGGGCGGTATCGCCTATATCCTGCAGCAGGATTACGGGCTGAACCTGCCGCGCAACCTGCAGGTCGAATTCCGCGAGGACATCCAGCGGATCACCGACGAAGAGGGCAAGGAATTGCCGTCGCGAAAGATCTACGACCGCTTCATCGAGCGCTATGTGACGCAGCCGCAGGGGCGCATCAAGTTCGTCGACCACCACACCTATGCCGATCCGGATCGCAGGGGGCAGCGAATCGTTGCAGCCGAGATCACCGACAACGGTGAGACGAAGCGTATCGAGGGCAGGGGAAATGGTCCGGTCGACGGCTTTATCAACGCTCTCTCGCACTATCTCGGCATCGAAATGTCGGTCGAGGACTATTCGGAGCATTCGCTGCAGCACGGTTCGAACGCTGCCGCCATCTCCTACGTCGAGACCTCTTATCCTGATGGTAAGCTCTTCGGCGCTGGTATCAGCACCAACATCGTCGGTGCCTCGCTGGAAGCGATCGTCTCGGCGGCGAACCGCGTGCTCGAGGTAAGGGCTGGAAAGGCCTGACGCGACCCTGTGCAGCGGAGTGTTCCGCTGCACATTTTCCTAGAGCCTTTCAGGGTTAAATTGAAGCGTTCTGCCGGAGCAGGTTTTCGTCAGGGCAAAGGCGATTGGCGAAGGGCATACCCCTTGGTACGTCCGAGCCGATCGCCTTTTGATCCTGACGGAAAGATGCCCGGCCCTTCGGGTTGGCTGAAACGGGCCGTCTGATCGACCGGCCGGCTTGGCCGTAGGACGTGGCTACGACGCGCGCCGGCCGGTCGACCATTCGACCCCGTTTGAGCCAACAGAACGCTTCAATTTAACCCTGAAAGGCTCTAGACCGTCGTTGAAATTCTGGCCGGCGTCATTACGGCAGCCTCTTCATTGCAGCTTGGCTGGGCGACATCAGATCGATGTCGCAACCTGCATGGCGAGTTGGTCAAGCGAGGCTTCCGACGATGGGCCGACCAGCACGTAGGATGTGCCTGCATTGTGCCAGGAGACCACGCCGATCTCGTCCTTGATCGTTTCCTTGAAGTCATCTGCCACAGGAGGCAAGTTGTCTTTGCGAAAGCAGATGGAAGCAAGGTCGCCATCGGAACTCGTGTAAACGAGCTGACCGACCGGCCGGCCATCGCCGATGAAGACGCGTGCGCCCTGGAAGGTCCAGCCCTGGTCAGACAGATCGGGTACGCGGAAGGCCACGCCCACGGTCGACGTCAGCCAGGTAGAAATTTCCTCGGCCTGTGACGAGGGCACTTCGAAGATATGGCGTGGCTGCCGGGCGATCAGACGCTGGTTAGCGATGACATCAGCAAGCCATTCGCTGGAGTCTGCGGCGATCTCGACTGTCGTCGGCGGTGCCGAGACCGTATTGGTGCTACCGGCGGCGAAGTAGCCGATGCCGCATCCGGCAACGAAGAGGATTATTGCCCCTGCCAGCGCCTGCCGGCCAGTAGGGGCAAGCTTCAGCGAGGCTCGCGAAAGACGTGGGGCAACAGGGGCCTTCGGCGGCTGCGCACTCTTTATCGACCGGACAAGTGCAAGTGGGACGGGTTCCTTGAGAACGTCGTCGAAACGGTGCTTTCCGAAGTCAGTGCCGTGCCGGAGCTTGTCATAAAGCCGCTTTGCGCCTTCATCCGTTGCCAGGCGCTGCTCCAGTTGCTGCTTCTGTTCGGGCGTGACTTCGCCGTCCAGCAACGCGGTCAGTTGAGCATCGAGCGGCAGTCTTTTGAAATCGAGCAATTCAGTACCTGTAAGCATAGTTGTCTGCGACGCTGGCGAAATGCAGTCTCGCCGCCGCGAGTTGTGACACGACGATATTGATGGCAACCCCCATGATATCGGCCGTCTGTTGGTAGCTGTGGCCCTCGAGAACAACCAATAGAAACGCGCTGGAAATGCCTTCGGGCATCTCCGCAATCATGCGATGGATGACATCGGGGTCAACGAGGGTGGAACGGTCCCGGCTCGCCTCGCGGATATCGCTGATGTTGGCTGCCGGGGCAACGTGTGGCTTGCGCCGGCGATTGTCGTCGGTCCACTGCTGGCGGGCGAGGGTATAGACCCAGCTTTCCAGGCGACCCTCGCCATTCCACTGGTTGCTCTTTTCTATGGCGCGCCGACAGACAGCCTGGACGAGTTCGTCCGTGCTTGTCGTATCGCCCGCAAGGGTCATCGCAAAACGCCGTAGCCGGGGCAAAAGGCCTACCAGGTCGCGTCGGATGTCGATGGTCGTCACGGGTTGACGCATAGTCTTTCCAAGTAATGCATGCGCGTTCGGGGAGAACGCCCAGCAGGAAAATCGATTTATATCGCCTCTGTGTCCTTTATGAAACAAGTCCCTCATGTTTCGCAAGCATCAGGCAGCCTATCTCACGGTTTTCAAAGCTTTTCTTCGCTGGCACTGTCGCGATACGCCTCAATAGGTGCGGTATCCATTCAGCGCCTGCAGCAGCGAGCGGTAGGCCCAGGTCTGCTCGCCGCCCCGATCCCGGATTTCGACGAGCTGGACGCGTGCTCCTTGAACATCACCCTGTTCCACCAAAGCTTGGCCCATATATGACCGCGCGAGAATATAGTTCTCGTCGGACTGCAGTGCCTTGCGATAATACGACATTCCCAGTTCCATTCGACCGGCCTTGCGGTTGGCATAGCCGAGGTAGTTCAGGATGCGCGGGTCGTTCTGGTTTCTGGCGAGATGAAGGACCGTCAGCGCGTTGTCGTATTGGCCGGCATAGGCAAACTCCCGAGCAGCCCTGTAGAGTTCGTCATCGTTGAATGACTCTTTCTTCGGTACGATGCATTCCTTGCGCTTTGTGTCCCAGACTTTGCCGTCGGCGCATTTGGTTGTCGTTTCAGTCTTTGGCGGCGGCTTGGTTTCGTCGCTCTCATCACCGATAGCAAACGCGGAGGAGGAGACGGCAATGGCAAGTGAACCGGCCAGTGCGAGGCCGCGAAAGCTAAGGGGTGCCAAGAACATGCGAGGACTCCGTAAATTAGAGCAGAGATAGCGAGTGTACGTGGCGCTCAAGAATTGCCAAGGCCGCCTGTTCATTTCGACATCAAGAAATTGTCATCGTGAGACGCTCGATCGAGCTGATGACAAAGTGATTCCGCCGCTGGCGCTAAACCCTGAAAATATCGACGCTTTCGCTGTTCACGGCATCGCCTGTGGCGTTGATGCTGAAGCGCTCTCCGGTTAGCTCCCATGCGCCAGGCGAGCCACCGATCGTGAAGAGATTGTAGGCAGCGCACGGCTTCAGCCCACCCGGACCTTGAGACGCGGAGGCCACGCCGACAACGGGAACCGGTCCCGTCTGGCCGCGCAGCCAGTGAAGCGTGTTCAAGTGGGTATGGCCGTGAAGCACAAGTTCGGCGCCGCCTGTCGAGATCACTGCAGCGAAACGTCGGATGCCGATCATGCGCTTGTAAAAGGACGTCGCGCCGCGGATCGGCGGATGATGGATCATGACGACGCGGAACAACCCGGCTTCTCCGGCCGCACGCAGCATGTTCACGGTGTCTCGTGCCTGGCGCTCACCAAAGAAGCCGCTGGCTGCGAAAGGGGGCGTTGCAACCGCTGTCGAGCAACCAACGATCGCGACCTTGTCGCGAACGCGGAGATAGGGAAAGGTGTGACGATCTGGTTGCCACTCGGGTGGGGCAAGATCACCGCGTACGTTGTCGTACCAGGCGCGCACCGATTTTTCGTAGGCGCCCGGCACATACGCGTCATGATTTCCCGGTACGACGGAATTATCGGCGGGGTCGCCGAGTTCGCTCAGCCACGCGGCGGCGGCGCGAATCTCCAGGCCGCTTGCGAGGTTCACCAGGTCGCCGGTGACCGCCAAGTGATCTGCCTGCTTGGCCCGTATGTCATCGAGCAGTAGATCCACCGTGCTGCCGAAAAGGTGCTTGCGTCTATTGCGATGCCAGTTCACAAAACCGGTAATGCGTTTGGAAAGCAGTTCGCGGACCGAAAGGCGAGGGAGCGGGCCGAGATGGATGTCGGAAATGTGCGCGAGCTTGAACATGCGACGACACATAGCCCAGGAAGTTTGCAATTCAAACACATCTGCTTGAACGGATTGATGGAATTGGAAGAAGCGTGAACGGAACCATCCGGCCTTGGCAATCGCGTCTGTTGATGCGCATCGTGCATGTCTACTTCGCCGTGGCGCGCGGAATGACGATGGGTGTTCGTGCCGCCTGCTTCGATTCGTCCGGCCGCATCTTCCTCGTGCGACACAGCTACGTGGCCGGCTGGCACATGCCCGGCGGAGGGCTCGAGCGCAACGAGACTGCCGAGGAGGCCCTGGTCAAGGAACTGCGGGAGGAGGGCAACCTGCGAATTGTGGGGCGCCCGGAACTCTTCCACGTCTATTTCAACACCGCGGCCAGCCGGCGCGACCACGTGCTTTTCTACAAGACGCTGGTGGAGCAGACGGCGCCGCGCCCACCCGATCGGGAAATCGTCGAGTGCGGTTTCTTTGCGATCGATGATCTGCCGCCCGGCACAACGGATGCGACCCGCCGCCGAATCGCGGAACTCGCGGGCGAGCAAGAGCCCGCCCACGTCTGGTAGCAAACAGACCTAGGCTGCGGCCAGCCGGGCGCGACCGTGTGGGCCGTCGAGATCGAGCGCCGGTCCCACGGGCACGATTCCTGTCGGATTGATGGTCGTGTGGCTGCGATAGTAGTGGTCTTTGATATGGCGGAAGTTCACGGTCTCCTTGACGCCTGGCGTCTGGTAGAGATCGCGCAGA
Organism: Rhizobium cauense; assembly: GCF_019511525.1. Classification (GTDB taxonomy): domain Bacteria; phylum Pseudomonadota; class Alphaproteobacteria; order Rhizobiales; family Rhizobiaceae; genus Rhizobium; species Rhizobium cauense. The sequence goes on from NZ_JAEUAT010000008.1 coordinate 131,105, forward strand.
TAGGCCGACAGATTGGCGTAGTCGTCTATGCGGCGGATGTTGCACTTGAAGTGGCCGACGTAGACGGCATCAAAACGCACCAGCGTCGTGAACAGTCGCCAATCGGCTTCGGTCAACCGATCGCCGAAGAGGTAACGGCCCTTGCTGAGCCGCTCGTCCAGCATATCAAGCGTCTCGAACAGCTTGAGGACATTTTCGCCGTAGGCCTCCTGTGTCGTGGCGAAGCCTGCTTTGTAGACGCCGTTGTTGACAGTGTCGTAGACGACGGCATTGAGCTCATCGATACCGTTGCGCAGTTCCTGTGGATAGAAATCAGCCGTCGAGCCGGTCAGATGATCAAAGGCGCTGTTGAACATCCGGATGATTTCAGAAGACTCGTTGTTGACGATCGTGTTGGTCTTCTTGTCCCACAGGACTGGAACCGTTACGCGGCCGGAATAGTGCGGATCGGCCTTCACGTAGATATCCGCCAGCGTCTTGGCGCCGAAAAGGTGGTCGCCGGTGGCGCCGTCGCCGACATTGAATTCCCAGCCTTTTGACAGCATGAGGGGATCGACGACGGAAACGGAAATGATGTCCTCTAGCTTCTTGAGCTTGCGGAAAATTAGCGTGCGATGCGCCCAGGGGCAGGCTAGCGACACGTAGAGATGATAGCGATCGGTCTCGGCCTTGAAACCACCGACACCGGAAGGCCCCGCAGCGCCGTCGACCGTGATCCAGTTGCGAAACTGTGATGCGGCGCGCTTGAAGTGTCCCTTGGTTTCTTTCGTATCGTACCAGACGTCATGCCAAACGCCGTCAACCAGCATGCCCATGTCGTGCTCCTTGAGTTCTTTTCTGAGCCGGAAGATATCGCAGCTTTCGCTCCTTTGCAGGCGGCAATGATTGAACACTGCGTAACGCAGAGGCGACTTGCGATAATTTCCATTGGACGGCCGAAATTTTTCCTGCTATCGGCCATTTCACTCTTTTTGGAACCCGATTGATGTCTGCACCGAGAAACCTGCGACGACGCTGATGCGCCCGAACGCCCAATGGCGTGCTCGAGATTCATCAATTCTGTCTATCCGGTTTCCGTCTCATCATGCACAAGCACGATCTGGTCTACCTCACTGAGGATGCGTCGCACGACGCTGCAATTGAACACATCAACGAAGAAGCATTCGGCCCCGGCCGGCATACGCGCGCTGCTGCTCGCATTCGCGAGCAGGGGACGCACGACCTTTCGCTTTCCTTCATCTGCGCCGACGACGGCGAGACGATCGCATCCGTGCGCATGACGCCCGTCCAGGCGGGATCGGTGAAGGGGCACCTGCTGGGCCCGCTTGCCGTTCGGCCTTCACACAAGGGCCGCGGCATCGGTCGCGAACTCGTTCGGATTGCCATCGATGCGGCGCGCCGCAAGGGCTCGGAGGCGGTCATCCTGATAGGCGATCCGCCCTACTACTGCCCGCTTGGTTTCGAGAGAGTTGCCCACAACGCGCTGACCTTTCCGGGGCCCGTCGATCCGGCGCGCGTCCTCGTGGTGCCGCTCGCCGAGGGCGCGCATGCCCGCCTCAAGGGAACTATCGGCTGGCGGAAGTAGGTCGCATACGGTATTGAGCCTTATGTCCGAGATGCGCTTCGCGTGATCTTTCAGGGGCTTGAGGGGCTTGAGGGGCTTGAGCATGAGCGGCATTTCCATGGATGAGGCGCTGGATCGCGCCGGGACCGGAGCATTCCAGCGCCGCCTGATCGGCATCTTCGGCCTCGTGTGGACGGCGGATGCAATGCAGGTGCTTGCCGTCGGTTTCACGGCGGCGTCGATCGCCGCCACCTTCGGACTGACCATTCCGCAAGCCCTGCAGACCGGCACGCTGTTCTTTCTCGGGATGCTTATCGGCGCGGTGGCCTTCGGCCGGCTTGCGGACAAGGTAGGGCGCCGGCAAGTGCTGATCGTAACCGTTGCCTGCGATGCGCTCTTCGGCACGCTTTCAATTTTCGCACCGGACTTTACCAGCCTCCTTGTCTTGCGCTTCCTGACGGGTGTTGCGGTTGGCGGTACGCTGCCGGTTGACTACGCGATGATGGCGGAGTTCCTGCCGGCCAAGAGCCGCGGCCGCTGGCTGGTGGCTCTGGAAGGCTTCTGGGCGATCGGAACGTTGATCGTCGCACTGGCTGCCTGGGCTGCCAGTGTTGCGGGAGTGGCAGACCCTTGGCGGTACATTTTCGCAGTGACCGCATTGCCGGCGCTGCTGGGGTTGACGCTGCGCTTCTTCGTTCCTGAATCTCCGCTCTACCTGCTGCGGAGCGGCCGGGCGGGCGAGGCCAAAGCGATCGTCAACAAGATGCTGGCGCTGCATGGCAAGACGGCGCTGTTGCCCAGCGACGAAATCGTCGCGGCTCCGCAGGTGTCGGAGGGGATATTCTCCGAGCCGCTTCGTCGCCGCAGTCTGCTTATTCTGACGATCTGGTTCCTCGTCTCCATTTCCTACTACGGCGTCTTCACATGGATGCCGGCGAAACTGGCGGGAGATGGGTTCGGCTTCGTGCGCGGATACGGTTTCCTGGTGTTCGTGGCCCTTGCCCAGCTGCCGGGTTATGCGCTCGCCGCCTATGGCGTCGAGGCCTGGGGTCGCAGGCCGACGTTGATCGGCTTTTGCTTGTTATCTGCGCTCGGGTGCCTGCTCTTCGTTGTTTCACCAAGTGATATGCTGGTCGGTGCCTCGCTGCTGGTCATGAGCTTTGCGCTCCTCGGTACGTGGGGCGCGCTTTACGCCTACACTCCTGAGCTCTATCCCACCGCCTCCCGGGCCACCGGTATGGGTTCCGCGGGCGCGATGGCGCGGCTCGGCGGCTTGCTTGCGCCATCGCTGATGGCGTTCGTTGTGTCGGGTGGGCTTGGCTTGGCGATCGGCCTCTTCGCTGGTCTCCTTGTGATCGCGGCCGTTGCCGCAATGGCGATCGATGCCGAGACACGCCAAGTGGCGCTCGGCTGAACGGGGATCATCATCCCTGACCCCCATTTCAAGCGTTGGTTATCACAGCACTGTCATGCGTGATCCCTAGACTTTAGAAGCGCTCTAAAGCGGACTTTTGACGTCAATATTGATGGGAGCAGTTCGATGACCGAACATTTTTCGCAAAAGGAAATCTTTCCGACCAGCCAGCTCGAGGATGCGGACGGCGAAGGACATAACCGCAGCAACAATCCAACGATGGGGGAAATCATCGGGCGGCGTTTCTCGCGTCGCGGTTTCCTGCAGGGGTCGCTTGCTGTCTCAGCCATTGCCGCGACTGTGAGCCCGATCGCACTGTTGAGCGCGGAAAACGCTCGTGCCGCAAGCGGTTCGGCCTTCTCCTTCACTGAAGTCGAGGCTGGCGTCGATGCCAATCACCATGTCGCTGAAGGATACAACGCCGATATCCTGCTGCGCTGGGGTGACGCGCTCTTCGCGGATTCGCCGGTATTCGATCCGACGCAGCAGTCGGCCGAGGCTCAGAGGAGGCAATTCGGCTACAACAACGACTATGTCGGTTATATCCCGATCGACGGTTCGTCAGAGCACGGCCTCCTCGTCGTCAATCACGAGTACACAAACCCGCACCTGATGTTCCCGGGCCTCGTTACGATCGCTGAAGGAAAGATCAAGCAGGCGCCGCTTTCAAAGGAGCAGGTCGATATCGAGATGGCTGCCCATGGCGGCACGATCATCGAGATCCGCAAGGTAGACGGCAAGTGGCAGGTCGTACCGGATGGTAAGTACAATCGTCGGGTAACCTCGACGACCGAGATGGAACTGACCGGCCCCGTGGCAGGCAATGAGCGCGTCAAGACATCTGCGGACGCGACCGGCACGAAGGTCATCGGCACGTTCAACAACTGCGCGGGCGGTGTCACTCCCTGGGGCACCTACATCATGGCCGAGGAGAACTTCCATGGCTATTTCTCCGGCGAACTGCCTGCCGATCACAAGGAGGCGGCAAACTACAAGCGCTACGGCGTGCCGGAAGGAGCCTATGAGTGGGCGAACTTCTACGATCGCTTCGATATCGCCAAGGAGCCGAACGAACCCAACCGCTTCGGCTGGATCGTCGAGGTCGATGTCTTCGATCCGACTTCAATCCCGAAGAAGCGGAGTGCACTTGGCCGCACGAAGCACGAAGGTGCTGCCTCGATCGTCGACAAGGATGGTCGCGTCGTTTTCTACCTCGGCGACGATGAACGCTTCGACTATGTCTACAAGTTCGTGACGGCGGGCACCTACAATGCCAACGATCGCACTGCGAATATGAGCCTGCTCGACGAGGGGACGCTCTATGTCGCCAAGTTTGCCGAGGATGGCACACTGCAGTGGTTGCCAGTTGTCCACGGCCAAGGCCCACTGACGGCTGAGAACGGCTTTGTGAGCCAGGCGGATGTCTTGATCGAGACGCGCCGTGCGGCCGACCTGCTCGGCGCGACGAAGATGGACCGCCCAGAGGACATTGAGCCCAATGCCGTCAATGGCAAGGTCTATGTGATGCTGACCAACAACACGAAGCGCAAGGCCGATCAGGTGGACGCGGCCAATCCGCGTGCCGATAACGCCTTCGGCCACATCATCGAGATCACCGAGGATGGCGGTGCCTTCGGAGCGACTTCGGGTAAGTGGGAGGTGCTGTTGAAGTGTGGCGATCCTGCCGTAGCCGATGTCGGTGCGTCCTTCTCGACCGAGACGACGAAGAATGGCTGGTTTGGCATGCCCGATAACTGTTCCATCGATGCTGCCGGTCGCCTCTGGGTGGCGACCGACGGCAACAGCAACAAGGCGACGGGCCGCACCGACGGCCTCTGGGCCGTCGATACGGAAGGCGAGGCGCGCGCGACGTCCAAGCTTTTCTATCGTGTACCTGTCGGTGCGGAGCTCTGTGGCCCGCTCTTCCTGCCTGATGACCAGACGGCTTTCGTTGCCGTGCAGCACCCCGGCGACGGTGGCGACGACTGGTCCGGCCATGGCCGTCCGTCGTACTACGAGGATCTTTCCACCCGTTGGCCGGATTTCAAGGACGACATGCCGGTTCGTCCGGCTGTTGTCGCGATCACCAGGATCGGCGGCGGCAAGATCGCCGTCTGACGGTGAGCGAACTCTGCTTCGCCGTCCTCGGGCGGCGAAGTATCGAATTAAAGAGGCTTGCGGAGGAATGTGCGTGTGCGGCCTTTGGGAAACTCCGGCAACTCGCCGAATATCTCGTAGCCCTGCCGCTGATAGGCTCTGAGTGCCTGCGGATTGAACGTGTCGATCCAAGCGCCGTGGCAACCGCGTGCCGCGGCCTCTTCCTCAGCCAAAGCGAGGATCTTGCCCGCGATGCCCTTGCCGCGCTCACGATCGGGAACATACAACAACTGGGTAAAGAGCCAGCCCCAGGCCGTATAACCGTGGAGGCCGCCGGTGACGTTTCCGTCGGTATCCCTGATGAGAACAGCCAGGGGCTGTCGCTGGGAAGGGCCGACGTCATGGAGATTGAAAGCCGAGAGCGCGTCGCCGATCATCGCGAGGTCATCGGCAGAGGGTGAGCCGGTTACCTCGAATTCGGCCATGCCACTAACGTCCCTCTCGCCACCACATCGCGCCAAAGGCAAGCAGCAGGATGCCGACACCGGCGAAGCCGGCAAACAGCGGCAGCGTGTTTATCCCTTTCAGCACCGTCTCATTGGTGAGGTGGATCTGCATTCGATCGTCGTCGGAAACGCGGATCTGGCCGCGAACCGGCAGGATCGGCGGAATGCTGATGGCGCCACTGCTATCGGAAACGCGGGTGACAATGCCTCTTGTCTTCTCGGAGATCGGTTTCAATGCGTCGGTTGTCGAGATCATTGCCTTGAACTCGGGAGCATCGACTGCGCCGACATGCACGAGCGTCATCATGTCACCGTTGCGGATCTCGAAGAGGCCGATCTCATCCATCTTCTTTTCGGCCTTGAAGAGACCGGGCTCGGCTTGCGTCAGGGGCAGGGTTTCCGTCTTGCCCGAGGGGTAGCGAACTGTCGCGGTGCCGGGATCAGCGCCGATGGTCTGACGGGTGATTTCCAGTGTCCGACCAGCCGCGCGCGCCGTCAGCGCCTCTTCCTCGAGTGCCGGCTCCTTCATCAGCCAATGGGCGACGCGTCGGTAGAGCGACACATGCGGGCCGCCCCCCTCGAAGCCGCGAGCCCACAGCCAGCCCTGGTCAGAGAGCAGCATCGCGACGCGCCCCTGTCCGGCACGATTGAGAACGAGCAGCGGATGATTGTCGGCGCCGACCATCACTGTCTGGCCCTGTGGCGGATCGACGTCGACGCTGCGGAACCAGCGGCCCCAATGCGGCGGTTCATCGGCGGACCCGTCGAGGCCGCGCGTGACAGGGTGCTTGCGGCCTTCCTCTGACAGCCGGGGATAGAAAGCCTTGTCGATCATCTGACCGGTCGGGGCGGCGGGCAATACGGATGACAGGGGTGTCAACGCAATCGAGTCCTGACCGGCATGCTCGGGGCCGGCGGCGATCAGCAGTGCACCGCCGTTTTCGACGTATTGGGCGATGTAGTCATAATAGAGGATCGGCAGCACGCCGCGATGCTGGTAGCGGTCGAAGATGATCAGGTCGAAGTCCTTGATCTTGTCGACGAACAGCTCGCGGGTCGGAAAGGCGATCAGCGACAGTTCGTTGATCGGCGTGCCATCCTGCTTTTCGGGTGGGCGCAAGATCGTGAAATGGACAAGATCAACCGACGCGTCCGACTTCAGGAGGTTGCGCCAGGCACGCTCCCCGGCGTGTGGTTCGCCAGAAACGAGCAGGACTCGAAGGTTCTCACGAATGCCATCGATCAAGTGGACCGCGCGATTGTTTGCCTCAGTCACTTCGCCGGGAAGACCGGCTACCGAAAATTCGAGAACGTTGCTGCCGCCACGCTCGACCTTGAACGAAAATGGTGTATCGCGGCCTGGCGTGGCCTGCAGCGTCGCAATCTCATTGCCGTTGAGCTTTACAGTGACGTTTGCCGTGCCGCCGGGGCTCGGACCATCGTCAAAGACGCGCAACATCAGCTGCTGCTCCTCGTTGACGATACCGAAACGCGGCGCCTTGACGACTTCGATGCGGCGATCGAATTCGTTGGCCTTGCCGGTGATCAGGCCATGGATCGGCGCGTCGAAGCCAAGCGCCTGATTGACGCCGGGAACATCATGAACCTGGCCGTCGGTCAACATGATCGCGCCGCCGATGCGGGCGGGCGGCACATCCGCGACGGCGGCGGAGAGTGCATTGAACAGGCGGGTGGAGGGCGCGTCGGAATCTTCGGGCTCCGTCGCGTCGACATAGCGCGGTTCGACATTGGGGAACCGGGCAAGTCGATCCTTCAGCTGCGCCAAGGCGTCGTCGGTCAACTTGATGCGTTCAGGCGTCTGCTGGCTCTGGCTGCGATCCACGATCACGGGCACGACGGTCGACAGTTGTTCGCGATCTTCCTGCAGCAAGAGCGGGTTGGCGAGTGCAGCAAGCAAGGCAAGTGCCGCAACCGAGCGGATCCAGGCACCCCGCACGCGCCGCCAGATGGCGAAGGCAGCGGTCAGGAGCACGATGAGCGCCAGCCCCGCCAGGAGCGGCCAAGGGATGAAAGGCGAAAAATCAATCGTCATGTCACTGCCCCAACCGTTCCAGGAGAGCTGGGACATGGACCTGATCGGTCTTGTAGTTGCCGGTCAGCATGTACATCATGATATTGACGCCGCTGCGGTAGGCATATTCGCGCTGCATTTCATCGGGCGGAACCGTCGGTAACATGGGGACGCCGTTGTCATCCACGGCCCAGGCGCCGGCAAAGTCGTTGCCGGTGATGAGGATGGGCGAGACACCATCAGCCGTCGACGCCGACTTTGCGTTCTCGGGCCGGCTTTCCTGGCGCGCCTCGATCCAGAGCGGGCTGCCGGTATAGCGACCGGGGAAGCTCGACAGCAGGTAGAATGATTTGGTCAGCACGTGGTCCGATGGAACGGGTTCCAGCGGCGGAATGTCGAGGTTGGCAAGGATCTGTTGCAGCCGCTCACCGTTGGCGCTGACCGAGCCGCCGTTGTTGTCGAGTGCGCTGAACTGGTCGCGTGTGTCGAACAGCACCGTTCCGCCAGCGCGCATATAGGCGTCGATCTTGTTGATCGCTGCTGTCGAAGGCATGGGCGCCGTCGCCGAGATCGGCCAATAGATGATCGGATAGAAGGCGAGTTCATCCTTCTTGAGATCAAGGCCAACCGGCGGCGAAGGCTCCAGCGTGGTGCGGAAGGTCAGGAATTCCGTCAGGCCCTCGAGGCCACGCTCGGAAATCCGGTCGACGTCCTGTTCACCCGTGACGACGTAGGCGAGATGCGTATTGTCGAGCCGCTGGAAGATCTGTTCGTCGCCGGGCTTGCCATCATCCGCATGCGATTGTCCCGGTTGCGCCAGGAAAGTCGCGCTGACCGCAACGGCCACAAGCGCTGCCGTGCGCGCCGCGGGACGGAGCCGCGAGAAAGCGCCGCTCATGAACATCACGATCAGGCTGTCCGCGAGCAGGAGCAGGAATGCGATCAGGAATAGCGCAGGCTTGGCCGACCATGTCTCGCCGCCGATCAGTCCCTCGCGGACGACGGTAAGGCCCGATGCATCGAGCGGCTTCAGTTCGGCGTTCTTCGGCAGCACGTTCAGGGCAGTAAATCCTTCCTCGGATCCGTAGAGGCCGGGCGGGTTATCGAAGTTGGCAAGCGGTGTAATCTTCGCATTCGGAATCAAAGGGCGTGCGGTGCCGGTCTCGGTCGTCAGCGCCCCCTTGGCGGTCAATAGGCGGAAGGGCGGCAATGCTTCGGCGGTCGAAGCGCCGTTGGCTTGCGCGTCCACGCCGCCCGAGCGCGACAACTGGACGAGGCGGCGCAGCATCTCGACGAAATTGCCTGATATCGGAAGATCGGACCACGTGGCCTCGGCGCTCACGTGGAAGAGGACGATCCGGCCGGCGTTCATCGGCTTGGTGGTCACCAGCGGCGTGCCGTCGGCAAGGCTTGCCCAGGTACGCTCTGCCAGATCGGGTGTCGGTTCGGCCAGAACCTGACGCTTGACCGTTACATCGGTTGGCTTCGGCATTCCGGCGAACGGGCCGAAGGTGGGAAACTCAGCCAGCGGCTGCGGCTCGGCCCATGACAGCGCGCCACCAAGCGCGCGTTCGCCCTGGCGCAATGTGACCGGAACCAGCGGATCCTCTGCGGGGGCGGCGGCAAGGCGCGGTCCGGCGAAACGGACCAGCGTGCCACCGTTTGCAATCCAGCGCTGCAGCGGCTCGTAGGTTTCCTGGGGAAGGCGCCCGATGTCGGCCATGATGATGACTGACGGATTCTGGGTCAGGAGATCCGGGATCGAGGTCGCAAGGTCGGGCGTGTTCGGTTCGATCAGGTCGGCGTAGGGCTGCAGGGCGCGCTGGATATAATAGAGCGGCGATAGCAGCGGCTGGAACGTATCGCCGACTTCACCTGACAGCAGGACGACGCGGCGACGCTTGAACCCGTCGTCGAGCAAATGCACGGCGCCCGCGGTGGCATGGTTGTCGATGCTGAGGCGTGCGAAATCATTGCGCATTTCAAACGGGGCGGTGATCGATCCGGTCGCAACGCTCTGACCAGGCTGGAAGTCGATAGCGCCGGCCGCTATTGCGCGGCCCTGGGTATCTTGCGCCGTGACAGGCAGGGAGGCGGCGCTGGCGCTGTCGAGGCGGGTGGCCGTTACCGTCATCGCGTCGGCTGCGTTGTTGGCTGACGTGATGGCGACCGTCTCGACCGCGTCGCCGGAAACCAACCGCAATTGGGCAGGCGAGAGATCGGAGAGTTGGCGGATCGTTGCGTCGCTGTCGCTTGTGGCGGCACCATCGGTGAGGAAGGCGAGGGTGCCCGGACGGACCCCGTTCAAGGCGGCGCGCAGCGCTTCAAAGGCGCGCTGGCGGTCGGGCACAAGCGGCTTCGGCTCGGCTGCGCGCAGCTTGTCGCGGGCTGCGGACGCCGTTCCTGGTATCGCGTCGTTGGTCGGATCGGCGGTAAAGGCAATGGCAACAGGCGTTCCGGCGGCTTCCGCATCGTCGATCAGCGCATCCGCGGTCTTGACGCGGAGATCCCAATCCGGCGACGTAGCCCAGCCGTTGTCGACAAAAAGCACGAGCGGACCGCCAGAAGCGATTGAATTCGTACGCGGATTGAAGACCGGATCGGCGATCGCCAGGATGACGGCTGCGGCAAGCAGCATGCGCAGCAACGTCAACCACCAAGGGCTTTGGGCCGGTGTTTCCTCGCGCTTCAGAACCGTGGCGAGAATCTTCAGCGGCGGGAAAACTTCTGTTTTCGGGCGCGGTGGGGTCAGTCGCAGCAGCCACCAGATGATCGGCAACGCCAGAAGCGCGCCGAGGATTGCCGGATATGCAAAAGCAAATGGAAGGGCGCTCATGACTGCCCTCCATTCGTTGCCTTCGCCGGCATGCCCGAAAGATACATGTGGACTGCAATCAGCGCTTCGGAGGCCAGATGGTCAGTCCGGTGGCTGACAAAGGTCCAACCCATGTGCCGGAGTGCCTGGCTGAGATCTTTCCTGCGATCGAGGTAGGCGCGGGTGTACGCTTCCTGCACGTGTTCGGCGCGGCCGGACGTCAGCTTGGAGCCGGTCTCGGGATCGGTAAATTCGGTGCGGCCGCTATAGGGGAACAGTTCTTCGGCCGGATCCGCGACCTCGATCACGTGGCCACGCAGGCCGCGTCGCGCCAGGGGGGCTATGCGAGCCATGACCGAGCGGGCATCGTCGAGAAAGTCGCCGATCAACACCAGTTCGCTCCAGCCGCGGATCATTCCGGTGTCGGGAAGGCCACCGCTCAGCGGCGCGTGCATCAGCGCCGTTGCAAGCCGTTCCGCTGCATTGCGCGCGGCGATCGGTTCCATCACGCCCGGACATCCGATGCGTTCGCCGGAGCGGGCAAGAATCTCGGCGAGTGCCAACAGGATGACGAGAGCCCGGCCTTCCTTCGACGCATTTCCGAAGGTGGACTTATACATCATCGAAGGTGACATGTCGGCCCAGAGCCAGATCGTGTGAGCTGCCTCCCACTCGCGGTCCCTTATATAGGTATGGTCGTCGCGGGCAGACCGGCGCCAGTCGATGCGCGACAGGCTTTCACCCTCGGTATAGGGGCGGAATTGCCAGAAGTTTTCGCCGATGCCGCGTTTGCGGCGGCCATGCCAGCCGGCGATCACGGTGTTGGCGATCCGCTTGGCTTCGACCAGACAATCCGGCACCAGGCTTGCCCGCTGCCTTGCGCGGGCGAGGGCATCGTTGCCCGGAGTCGGATTGACGATCTGTCCGATGGGTGCCACGCGGCTGCTTCCTTATCCCTTGCTCTGCTTGACCAGCCCGGCGATGACGTCACGAACCGTCATTCCTTCCGCACGTGCGGCGAATGCTAGCGCCATACGATGCTGCAGCACAGGTTCGGCAAGAGCGTGGACGTCGTCGATGGATGGCGCGAGGCGGCCTTCGTAGAGAGCGCGGGCGCGGGCGCAGAGCATCATCGCCTGGCCGGCGCGAGGGCCGGGACCCCAGGCGACATTCTTGTCGGTGGAAGCATTGCCCTGGCCTGGGCGGGCGGATCGCACAAGCGCGAGGATGGCGTCGACGACCTTGTCGCTCACCGGCATCTGGCGGATGAGCGTCTGGATCTCGACCAGCCGCTCGGCATTCAAGACCGCCTGTGGTTTGGTTTCGCTAAGTCCGGTGGTCTCGAGCAGGATCTGTCGTTCAGCGGCAAGCTCTGGATAGTGGACATCGACCTGGAGAAGGAAGCGGTCCAACTGCGCCTCGGGAAGCGGATAGGTGCCTTCCTGCTCCAGCGGGTTCTGGGTGGCAAGGACATGGAACGGAGCCGGCAGGTCGTAGCGGTGGCCTGCGACCGTGATGTGGTACTCCTGCATGGATTGCAGCAGAGCCGACTGTGTGCGCGGCGACGCGCGGTTGATTTCGTCGGCCATCAGAAGCTGGGCGAAGACCGGGCCCTTGACGAAGCGGAAAGAGCGGCGACCGCTTTCATCCTGGTCCATTACTTCCGAGCCCAGGATATCCGAGGGCATGAGGTCGGGCGTGAACTGAATGCGGTTGGAGGCAAGCCCAAGCACTTCGCCGAGCGTCGTGACGAGCTTGGTCTTGGCGAGACCCGGAACCCCGACGAGCAAGGCATGACCACCGGAGAGAACAGCCAGCAGCGTATTTTCCACGACGCTTTCCTGGCCGAAAATCACCTTCGAGACTTCGCCCCGGACAACGGCGATATCTGCGAGAGCCTTCTCGGCAGCGGCGACGATCGCCTTTTCATCAAGCGGGGCTTCAGTCTTCATCATACCCATCAGGCATCTCCAGCGGCTGATATCATTCGTCGCGAATCGGCAGACTTACACGCAAGCCTCTAACCCGATAGAGTTATGGAGATGTTGCGGGCTGACAAGTTCGTTTCAAATGACTATCTCGTGACCTTCTGGAGTTAAAGACAAACCGAGACGGAAGAATGGCAGCCACAGAGATCCAGGCGACAACGGACGCGGCCGGTCTTGCCGCACTGATTGCGCGCGCCGCCGGCGACGCGGGCGGGAGCGCTCGTGGACTTCCGCCCGTCGAGAAATGGAATCCGCCGTTCTGTGGCGATATCGACATGGAAATCCGGGCTGATGGCACATGGTTCTATATGGGAACGCCGATTGGCCGGGCGCCGCTCGTCAGACTGTTCTCGACGGTGCTCCGCAGGGATGAGGATGGGAAGACTTATCTCGTAACTCCTGTGGAAAAGGTTGGCATCCGCGTCGTCGACGCGCCCTTCGTGGCGGTTGAAATGAACGCCGTTGACCAGGAGGGCGAGCCGCTGCTGACCTTCCGTACCAACGTAGGCGATGTTGTCGAAGCAGGGCTGGAACATCCGCTGCGCTTTGTAATTCACGGCGAAAACAGCGAGTTGAAGCCTTATCTTCATGTGCGCGGGCGCCTTGAGGCGCTGGTCTCGCGCCCGATGATGTACGAGCTGGTAGAACGCGGCGAACGCCTCGAGATCAACGGCAGGACAATGTTCTGCCTTCGCTCCGGCGGCGTGACGTTTCCCGTCATGCCGGCCGATGAACTGGATGCACTTTCCCGATGACCGAACCAATTGCCTCTCACTATCCGCTCTATTCCGCGGATGAATTCCGCTACCGGGCGCTCAATCAGAAGGGTGGCCCGATCGATCTTGCCTGGCGCGATCATGGCGACCACCTGATCAATCAAGACCTCCTGCCTTATGTCGAGAACATCAAGTTGCGCGATGCGGCCGTTCTCGTGCCCGTCGTCGATCATGGCGACGATGCACGGGTGATCCTGACGAAGCGTACAGAGACGCTGCGCAAGCATTCCGGCCAGATCGCCTTTCCCGGCGGGTCGATGGATCCGACAGACGATTCGCTGGAGATGGCTGCGATCCGCGAGGCGGGCGAGGAGATCGGCCTTGCCGACATGTTCATCGAACCGGTCAGCCGTCTGCCTGACTATCTGGCGGCCACCGGCTTCCGTATCACGCCGATTCTTGCTGTCGTCAGGCCGGGCTTCACCCTGACGCCCAATCCTGATGAGGTTGATAGCGTCTTCGAGGTACCTTTGTCCTTCCTGATGGACCCTGGCAATCATGCCCTCGACAGCCGCATGTGGAACGGCGTTGAGCGCCAGTTCTACCGCATGCCTTATGAGCAATGGATGATCTGGGGCATCACTGCCGGCATCATCCGCACGATCTACGAAAGAATGTATGCATGACCAGTGTGGCTCAAGAAGCCTGGTTTCAGGATGAGCGGCTCGCCCGCGTCTTTTCGCTGCTGAATGCGGATGGTGGCGAGGGCCGGGTTGTCGGGGGGGCTGTGCGCAATAGCCTCATGGGCATCCCGGTCAGCGATATCGACATGGCAACGACGCTGACGCCGGACGCCGTGGTCGAGCGCGCGAAGGCCGCCGGCATCAAGGCCGTGCCGACGGGGATCGCGCACGGAACGGTGACGTTGGTGCTCGACGGCAAGCCCTTCGAGGTCACGACGTTGCGCACTGATGTCCAGACCGATGGCCGTCACGCCAAGGTTGCCTTCAGCACCGACTGGCAGGCGGACGCCGAGCGCCGCGACCTTACGATCAACGCGCTCTATGCCAATGCGGCGGGCGATGTTGTCGATCTCGTGGGCGGCCTTGCCGATATCGAGAAGCGCAACATCCGCTTCATCGGCGACGCCTCGACGCGCGTTTCCGAGGACTATCTGCGCATCCTGCGGTTTTTCCGGTTCTTCGCCTATTATGGTTCTGGCCGCCCGGACGCTGATGGGTTGAGGGCCTGTGCCTCTGCGCGCACCAAGCTGAAGACGCTTTCCGCCGAAAGGGTCTGGTCGGAACTGCGCAAACTGCTCGGTTCCAAGGATCCGGGGCGCGCGCTCTTGTGGATGCGGCAGGTTGGCGTCCTGACGGAAATCTTGCCGGAAACGGAGAAGTGGGGCATCGACTCAATTCCGGCGCTGATTGACACGGAGAGGGCGCTTGACTGGAAGTCGGACCCGCTTCTGCGCCTCGCCGCGATCATTCCTCCCGATGCAGATCGGCTGGAAAAAATGGCAGCGCGCCTCAAACTGGCCAATGCTGAGGCGGCCCATTTGAAAGCATGGGCCAAGGCTCCCGTTGTCGATGACGAATTGTCTTCCGCAGCCTTTGCGCGACTGCTCTATCGGCATGGCTCCGACGGCATCAAGACTCGCTTGAAACTCGCACTCGCAACAGCGCGGGGCAAGGCGGAAGGCGATATGCAGGAAATGGCTCGTTCAGCAAGGCTCGGTAAGCTACTGGACCTCGCTGAGAACTGGAAGAAACCGCAGTTTCCGATCAATGGCACCGACGTCATGGACACCGGGATAGCGGCCGGAAAGCAGGTCGGTGAAACGCTGTCGGCCCTCGAAAATCTCTGGATCGAAGAAAATTTCACTTCCGACCGGGCGGCACTGCTCGCCCGGCTCACCGATCTCACAAAATAAGTTCAAGCGGCTGTGGCTTCGTTGCGGATGCGGGCCTTGATATTGTCGACCATGTTTTCGCGGATCACGGTCTCGCCGTGGGCGCTGCGCATGTGTTCGACGACGCGACGCACGATTTCAGCATCGTCGTTTGCTCGGGTGTGCCATTCGCATCCGGGGACGAGCGTTCCACATTCGAAGAGTCTCATTCTTTCCTCCTTCTTTCGGATTTCAATGACATTGCGCCGTGTTGCAATGCCTGAATGTTCGAAGCGGCAAGAAGGTTCCGGCCGGCGCGAAGGACCTGCCGTTTGGTGATTTTCTCGTTATTCGGGCATCGCCCAGGCTTTGTAGCAATCGACGACTGCTTTAGCGTCGGGACCCTTCGCTGCGTGGTCGATTTCCTCAGGCGTCTTGCCGCTTGCCAGTTGAAGCTTCACTTGCTGGATGAAGCAGGAAAGTGGGAGCCCGGAGCCGCTTTCTGCCCGGAGCCTTTCGGCAACCCGATTCAAGAAGTCGGGCGTATCCATGGGCGGGGGAAGCTCTTGAGCACCCGACGGTGCTGCAGAGCCGCTTTGTATCGTCATGACAACCTCCTCCGATTGTTACGCGTACATGCCTAGACTAAGTGATCCCGCCTCCGAATTTAACCCCTCCGGCCACCTTTATTTGTGAGATCAGGGCCAGCGAACGAGAGGAGGTAGGGACGAGAGAATGGATTCGACGTTTCCTCCTGTCTTGAGGCCGAAAATCGTACCTCTGTCGTAGAGGAGATTGAACTCAACGTAGCGTCCACGGCGAATCAATTGTTCGTCACGATCGGCGTCTGTCCACTGTTTATTGAAGTTGGAGCGAACGATCCGTGGATAAACCATGGCGAAGGCCCGTCCGACGTCGCGGGTAAAGGCAAAGTCAGCGTCCCAGCCGCCGGCTTCGTCGCTGGAATGCAGCCAGTCGTAGAAGATGCCGCCGATGCCGCGAGGCTCATTGCGGTGCTTGAGGAAAAAGTATTCGTCGCACCATTTCTTGTAGGCGGCGTAGTCGGCGACGCCGGAGTGACTGCGACAAGCGATCTCCATCGCTTTGTGGAACAACTGGCTGTCCTCGTCCTCCTGCGTTCGACGACGATCGAGAACCGGCGTCAGGTCGGCGCCGCCGCCAAACCAGCGGCTCGAGGTCACCACCATCCGCGTGTTCATGTGCACGGCGGGTACGTTCGGATTGACCGGATGAGCGATGAGCGAGATGCCCGAGGCCCAGAAGCGTGGATCTTCCTTCGCGCCGGGCATCTGGGCGCGAAGATCAGGTGCGAACTCGCCATAGACCGTGGACGTATGCACGCCGACCTTTTCAAAGACGCGACCGTGCATCATCGACATGCGCCCGCCGCCGCCCGCACCATTTTCGCGCGACCAGTCCTTGGCGACGAAGCGGCCCGGCTCCCGGTCCGACAGAGGGCCGGAGACTTCGTCTTCCAGTTCTTCGAAAGAAGCGCAGATCGTGTCGCGGAGACTTTCGAACCATCCCCGGGCAACCGACTTCTTTTCCTCGATGTCATCAGGCAGGCCGATCGGAAGTTCGGGTCTATCCATTTATCTCTCTCCGGGCGGGTCGCCGGTCGACTCGCGCTCTCGTCTTCTTGTCCTGATAGCAGGTGGGGCAGGGTCCTGCCAGCAGCCCAGGTGATTGAGGCTTCCTCAGATTCGACTCGCAAAACGCGATCTTCGATATTACTTTTTGATCCAGAGGTAGGCTCATGACGAAAATCCCTGGACCTCCGTCGTTCGACGGTCTCAAGCGACGGATTGCCACCCACCGGGCGGAAGGCACACCCCGGAAGAACGATCGTTTCGTACGGCAGACATATTGCCTCAATCTGCTCGAGGCTCGCGCCAAGGCGCGCGAATGGTTCGACGAGTACCCCAAAGCCGCGTACTGGACCGAAGTCGAGAGCTGGCGTCAGCTGGAAGGCGATCAGATCGAGTTCACGATGCGCCGGTTGCCCTCCGCAGATTGAAGCTTCCCGCTATTCGGCTGCGCCCTTCAGCCTGCTTTCAATGAGCAGCCCGCTCTCATCCAGAATCGGGTGTGCGACAGAAACGATGTGGGCGTTGATGCGTTTCAGGTCGCGCAGCATGTCGAGATGCAGTGAACTCGTCTGAAGGCTGTCTGCCCGACCATCGCGCAGGCGCTCCAGATGCCGCTCGGAAGATTGCTTCTCCATCCGGCGAACCTCGACCTTCACCTCCATCAACTGTTTCGCCAGATTGAAGTCGCGGGTAACGAAGATCGTTTGGGCGACGCGGAGGTTGTCGATCGTCAGATGGAAGAGCTTGCGCAGCTCCTCATAGCCCTCGTCGGAAAACTTCAGCCCGAGCGAAACCTTCTTCGTCACCTGAGGCATCAGGCCCTTTTCGATGATGTCGCCGATATGTTCGAGGTTGATCGCGTAGTCGATGATGACGATCGAGCGGCGACCATCCTCTTCACTCAGGCCTCCGTGTCCGAGCTTGGAAAGGTAGATCTTCACCTCCTGTTGCAGGCTGTCGACACGCTTTTCCAGCGATGGAATTTCCTTGAGCTTCGCAAGGTCGTTGCTCTCGAAGGCGCTTGAGGCGCGCAGCAGCATCCGTTCGATCAGATCGCCGACGCCGAGGACCTCGCGCGTGGCGCTTGCGAGGGCGACGACCGGCGTCGAAAGTTCGTGCTGGTCGAGATATTTCGGCCCATTGTCCGGCTGCACCTCCTCTGGGATCAGCCGGAGCATCAGTCGCGACAGGGGACGCGAGAAGGGCCACGCAAGTGCGGCAAGGATCAGGTTGAACCCGAGATGGGCATCCACCGGCAGCTTCGCAGGCGACAGCGGCAGCGCTTCCAGCAGTTCTGCGCCATAGCCCGCGAGCGGCAAAGCAACCAGGCAGCCGATCGCCCGCACGATCAGATTGCCTGATGTGATGCGCTTGGCGGATGCCGGTCCAGCCAGCGAGGCGATAACCGGCGGAATGGCTCCGCCGAGGTTGGCGCCGAGCACCAGTACGATGATCAGACCGGCCGACAGGATGCCCGTCGAGGCGAGCGAGAGAATGAGGACGACGGCAGCAAGGCTCGACGACGAGATGAAGGCGATGCCGGCCGAAAAGGCAAGCGCGACTGGCCAGGCATTGTCGAGCAGGGCGATGAAGGCACCGAGAGCGGGGGATTGCCGCATCGGTTCGGTTGCGCTGCTCAAGAGATGCAACGACAGCAACATCAAGCCGATGCCGATCAGTGCTGTGCCAGCGCCCTGGCGAGACGACGAGCCGCTACGATGGAGTACCATTCCGGCCAGGATCACAAGCGGGGACAGCCATTCGATGCCTGTCGCAACAATCCAGGCCGTCACCGCGGTGCCGACGTTAGCACCGAGCAGGACGATCTGCGCCATGCGCGGCTTCACCAGTTCGCGTTCGACGAAGGAGGCGACCATCAGCGCCGTCGCAGTCGAGCTCTGCAGCGCGATCGTGGCGACGAAGCCGGACGCGAAGGAGCGCACGCCACTGCGCGTGCCGGTCGCAAGGCCGGTCCGCAGCCGCGCCCCGAATGCACGAGAAACGCCTTCCTTCACCTGTGCAAGGCCGAACAGTAGCAGTGCCACCGCGCCAAACAGGTTGATCATGACGATCGTAGATTCCATTCCGCCGCTTCTTGGTGCCTGAGGTAGGCCTCTAGCCCGAATCCATTTTCCCAAGTGTTTGAAAACATGGCTTTTCGAACATTTTTTTAATTGTCCGGCTAAAAACTATACGCCGCTTGCGCAAATTCACAACGCTGTTCGCGACATATTCTGAAGCGACGTCGGCATTTGCATCGCCCGGTCTGGAATTCAGCCCCAGACCGTCTGGCGCATGGCTTCCCCGACAATCATTGCGGCGGAGACCGCAACATTGATCGAGCGCTGACCCTCTACCATTGGAACGAGGATCCGGGCGTCCGCTGCCGTATGCACGTGATCGGGAACACCGGCGCTCTCGCGGCCGAAAAGCAGGACGTCATTGGCGCGAAACGCGAAACCGGTGTAGCGGTCGGACGACTTTGTGGATGCCAACACCAGACGCCTGCCGGAATTTCTTCGCCATTCCTCGAAACGATCCCAATTGACATGCCGGGTGAGGGCGGCGGCGGAGATATAGTCCATGCCCGCGCGCTTAAGATTGCGGTCCGATATGTCGAAACCCGCCGGTTCGATGATGTCGACGGCGAAGCCAAGGCAAGCGGCAAGACGCAGGATGGTCCCGGTGTTGCCCGGAATATCGGGCTGATAAAGCGCTAGTCTGAGGTCGGCCATGAAGGATGTCGTCTTTCCGCTGATCGTCAAAAGACACCTATTGCAACTGTGATTTTGGCGCAACAGGACGCGTTTTGACCGATAATTGTTCAATTTCCGGCCAGTCGGGGCTGGAAATTTGACCTAATTCGCGTTAAGGGTGCACATCTTTTAATCGCCAGAAGGGAGCGCCAGATGGAAATGTTGCCGCGTATGCGCTCTCGACGCGTGAACTCACGAGTGGCGATCTGGCACGCCTAGTGCCACTTCTTTCCTGAACTCCCATTTAATCCATTGCGCGGCTGTCTTGGCCTCGTCCCGTGAACGTCCGGTTCCCATATGAGCTCAAGCGCCGTTTTGCGCGAGTCGGGAGGCCGGAGCGATCAAGTTTCGGAGCATTTTCATGTTTGGCTGGTTTGAACAGCGACTCAATCCCTTCCCCAGCGAGGAGCCTATTGCTCCTCCCAAGGGTCTCTTTGCATTTTGCTGGCACTACACGAAGCCGGCAGCGCCCTGGCTTGCCATCATGGCAGTGCTGACTGCGCTGATCGCCGTCGGCGAGGTCGCGCTCTTTCAGTTCCTCGGCGACATCGTCGACTGGCTGACGAAGGCCGACAAGGCGACGTTCCTGCAGACGGAATGGCCCAGGCTGGCATGGATGGGAGCGTTGATCCTCATCGGTCTGCCGCTGGCGGCGGGCCTGGATTCGCTCATCATGCATCAGGTGCTTCTCGGCAATTATCCGATGATCGCACGCTGGCAGATGCACCGCTTCCTGCTGCGTCACAGCATGACCTTCTTCGCCAACGAGTTCGCTGGGCGCGTAGCGACAAAGGTGATGCAGACCTCGCTTGCGGTTCGCGAAACGACGATGAAGATCCTCGATGTCTTCGTCTATGTCGTGACTTACTTCCTGTCGATGATCATCGTCATCGCCGCTGCCGACTGGCGGTTGATGATACCGATCCTCGTCTGGCTCGCCATCTACATCGGCATCGTGTCCTACTTCGTACCGCGGCTTCGCAAGATCGCGGCGCAACAGGCCGATGCGCGCTCGATTATGACGGGCAGGGTGGTCGACAGCTACACCAACATCGCGACGGTCAAACTGTTCTCGCATGCCGGCCGTGAGGAGACGTATGCCCGCAGCGGGATGGAGGAGTTCCTTGGAACCGTCCATGCACAAATGCGTCGCGTCACGCTGTTTCACATTGCCGTCTACGTGAACAACTGCGTGGCTCTGTTCGTGGTGTCCGGCCTGTCGATCTGGTTCTGGCTGAATGGCCAGATTTCCGTCGGCGCGATTGCCATTGCCATTGGCCTTGCCATGCGCGTCAACGGCATGTCGCAGTGGATCATGTGGGAAGTTTCGGCGCTGTTCGAGAACATCGGCACGGTCTACGACGGCATGGAGATGATGACGAAGAAGCACGACATCGTCGACAAGCCGGACGCGCCGCAATTGTCAGCGAAGAAGGGTGCAATCCACTACGAGCGCATCCGTTTCCACTACGGCAAGGGCAAGGGCGTCATCGACAACCTCTCGCTCGACATCAAGGCGGGCGAGAAGGTTGGCCTCGTCGGTCGCTCCGGCGCCGGCAAGACGACACTGATGAACGTGCTGTTGCGCTTCTACGATCTCGAGGCGGGCCGCATCACCATCGACGGACAGGACATCGCTAACGTGTCCCAGGAGAGCCTGCGTGAACTGATCGGCGTCGTGACGCAGGATACATCGCTGCTGCACCGGTCGATCCGGGACAACATCGCCTATGGACGCCCGGAGGCGAGCGATGCTCAGGTGATCGAAGCTGCCAAAAGAGCCAACGCCTGGGACTTCATCGAGGGGCTCGTCGACATGCAGGGCCGCAAGGGGCTGGACGCGCAGGTTGGCGAACGTGGTGTGAAGCTCTCCGGCGGTCAGCGGCAGCGTATCGCGATCGCTCGCGTGTTCCTGAAGGATGCGCCAATCCTGGTGCTCGACGAAGCGACGTCGGCGCTCGACTCCGAGGTCGAGGCAGCCATTCAGGAAAACCTGTTTGCGCTGATGGAGGGCAAGACGGTGATCGCGATCGCGCATCGTCTGTCGACCCTGACCGAGATGGACCGCCTGATCGTGCTCGACAAGGGCAAGATCATTGAGGCGGGCGCGCATGCCGAGCTTGTCGAACAGGGCGGGATCTACGCGGACCTCTGGAACCGCCAATCGGGCGGCTTCCTTGCCGACCACTCGGAAGATGCGGAACAGGCTGCCGAATAAGCCAGAAGCCCTCCCTGCTGCGGCGGGGAGGGCTTCTCTTTGTTTCCTGGACATGGGTTCAGAGGCTATCTGCCCAGTCGATCACCCGGTTTCCCTCGACAAGCATGCTGTTGGCCGATGCAAGCGTACGGAACGCGAGCAGGCGCCGTTCTTCTTCGCGTTCGATCCACGCGGAGATCGCTTCGGCGACAACCTCGTCGTATGACATTTCCAACTGTTCAACGAGCGCATCAAGTCGTTCCGCAAGTGGCAGCGGAATACTCGACATGACTGTCTTCCTTGCTTGCATCGCGGCCTTCTCCGTAAAAACCTAGTCTACCCCGAGATTGTGGCGGGGTCAGTCGCATTCAACAGCGATGCCGCTGTTGTTACCGATTGTTACGAAAATATAAGGTTTTGCCCTGGAGCCGTTGCTTTCCCGCTCCGACTAATAAGCCTATATCGCAAATATGCTGATAAAACGACTCCTTCATGCTTTCGAAAACTGGATTAATCCCTTTGCGCCGCGGGAAAACATTCAACCACCCCGCTCTACGCTTGGATTCATCTGGTTTTACATTGGGCAGGCGAAGGCGCCGTTTGTGGCGATGCTTGTGCTTGGCGGCATGTCGGCGGCGATCGAGGCAGCCTTGTTCTGGTTCGTCGGGCGGCTTGTCGATATTCTCGCGACCATCACTCCGGCAGCAGGCTGGAGTGGTCTGCTTGCCGCACATGGCGCCGAACTGTTCGGCATGCTCGTTCTTATCGGGATCGTCCGCTTTGTCGTCGCGTTGCTGATTGCCCTCGTTGACCAACAGGTGATCACGCCCGGTTTTTACAACCTGGCCCGCTGGCAGTCCTACCTGCATGTGTCGCGGCAGTCGCTCTCGTTTTTTCAGAGCGATTTCTCTGGTCGCATCGTAACCAAGGTCTGGTCGGCAGGTCAGGCCACCGGCGATCTCGTCACGTCGCTTATGGAAAGTGTCTGGTTCGTCGGCATCTATGCAGCGACGACAATGGTGCTCGTGGCTCGACTCGACTTCTCGCTTGCGGTGGTCGTGCTTCTCTGGCTTTGCGCTTTCGGCGTTCTGGCGCGCTATTTCGTGCCGCGCATCCGTTTCCATTCCCGGGAGACCGCGGAAGCGGCTTCCATGATCAACGGACGCATGGTCGACGCCTACAGCAACGTCCAGACGTTGAAGCTCTTTGCCCGCGACGAAGAGAGCGACCGCTACATGCGGCAGGGCTTCGACTTCTATCAGGAGACAGTGCTCCGGTTCACACGCTTCATCACCGGCGTGCGTGCCTCGATGGCGCTCCTCTCGGGCATCATGATCGTCACGATGGCCGGCCTCAGCGTCCATCTGTGGCTGGCCGGCCTCGTCAGTTCCGGTGCCGTGGCATTCTCTCTGGCACTCGTTCTCCGCCTCAATTTCCTTCTCGGCCGACTGATGACCCAGTTCAACGGCATCATGCGCAACCTTGGCACAATCCAGAACGCCGCCGAACTGATCTCCCAACCGCTCGGGCTCGTCGATCGCCCCAACGCCCGCGACCTCGTGATCCGAGAGCCAGGCATCCGCTTCGAGAACGTCTCCTTCCACTATGGCAGGCCAAACGGTGTCATCGACGATTTCTCGCTGACTATCGAGCCGGGGGAGAAAGTCGGCATCGTCGGACGTTCCGGGGCTGGCAAGTCGACGCTCGTGAACCTCCTGCTTCGCCTTTACGATCTGGAGGGCGGACGGATACTGTTCGACGGCCAGGATATTGCAGCAGTGACGCAGGAGTCGCTGCGGATGCAGATTGGGGTCGTGAGCCAGGACACGTCGCTGCTGCATCGCTCTGTGCGGGACAATATCCTTTTCGGTCGACCGGATGCCGGAGAGGCACGTCTGATCGAGGCGGCACGACGTGCGGAAGCCCTCGGCTTCATCGAGCGCTTGCAGGACCAGAATGGTCGCAAGGGCTTCGATGCCCATGTCGGCGAGCGCGGGGTGAAACTTTCCGGCGGCCAGCGCCAGCGTATCGCGATTGCTCGCGTCATGCTGAAGGATGCGCCGATCCTCGTTCTCGACGAAGCAACATCGGCGCTGGATTCAGAGGTCGAGGAGGCAATCCAATCCAACCTGATCGGCTTGATGGAAGGCAAGACGGTGCTGGCCATCGCGCATCGGCTCTCGACCATCGCCGCGCTGGACCGACTGATCGTCGTCGATGAGGGGCGGATCATAGAAGAGGGCTCACATGAGACGCTGCTGAAGCGCGGCGGTCTCTATGCCGACCTCTGGGCGCGGCAGTCGGGCGGTTTCCTCGCCACCGATTTCGACGCGCCGGCGGAAGCGTCAAGGGTCGACGGTAAACTCGGCCATGAGGCCAAAGTGGTTTGATCCCATGTTGTCTCTTATCCGTTCGACGGATTTGAGCCGCAACGGCGGTCGGGCAAGGACGTGGTCGATCCCGATGCCAAAGCGGCCGGCCTTGATCGGCCAGGTGGCCGGCTCCGGAAACACGGTGTGAAGGCCGGCCCTGCGCATGAAGCGCTGGATGCGTGGGTCGAGGATTGCCGAATTGAAGTCCCCGGCTACGACGAGGGGGCCATCCGTCACGGTTGTTGCCGTCAGGAGGTCGGCCAGCTCGTCGCTCTGGAAGTCGTCGAAGTAGGGTTTGGCGAGGTGGGCTGTCAGGAAGCCGATCCGCGTCCCCCCGAAATCGATCGAAAACCGGGTGAGGCGATTGCGCCAGAGTTCCCCCAAACTGCTGACCTTCTTCTCGACATACGGCCGCTTTGACAGAACAAGGTTGTCGCACTCGTTCGTCTCCGCTCCGCAGCCGATGCGAAAAGGATATGTGCTGGAGAGACGGGCGATATAAGGGCGAAGCGGTGCGGCCTCCAGGATGGTTACTACATCCGCATTCGAAGCGACGATGAGGTCCGCGATGCTGCCCGCGCTGGCGAAATTCTCGTGCTCGATGTTGAAAGACATCAGCCTGAAGAGCGAAGGCGTTTCGGCGTGTGCCGGTGGCGCCGCAAACTCGCGCAACATGATGACGCCGTGTCCAAGCAGCGTCACCGCGACCGCTAGAAGCAGATAGGCATACCAGTGGCGCTTGATCAGCAGCAGGACAAGAATCGCTGCGATCGCGGCCAGGGCGAAATGAACCTGAAAGCTATAGACAAAGGCGAGAAGCCAGATGTGCGTGATGTAGCGCAGTGACATCAGCGCCAGCAACAACGATACGAGGACACTCCCTATGCAGAATAAAGTGTCTTTCATCGCCTGATGCCGGGATAGGGGGACGCATTTGGCAGCCGCCTAGCATGGGCTCCCGATTGGTGCAACGCACAAATGTGGCAAGCATGTGATTGTCTTCGAAAATCTTCTGAAAATTCCCGCGACATAGTGCCCACATGGCCTTGCCAAGGCTGGACATAATTTGCGATCAAGCTTAGAACGCGCCGGATTGGTGGGGAGTCTATGGTCGAATTGTGTCTACAGATTCGCCGCTGTGAGGGGAAGGGCGGAGGCCCGCAAATTTGCGCAGAGGATGGTTTAAGCCGTGAGCGAACACGAATCGACAAGCGAGGTCACGGGCGAGCCCACTCGCCGTGACTTCCTTTATCTCACAACTGGCATGGCGGGCGCTGTCGGCGCTGTTGCAGTTGCATGGCCGTTTATCGATCAGATGCGTCCTGATGCCTCGACGTTGGCCCTGGCCTCGATCGAAGTGGACGTTTCCAGCCTCGAACCCGGAATGTCGCTGACTGCCAAGTGGCGCGGCAAGCCGATCTTCATTCGCAACCGTACGCCTGAGGAAGTGAAGGCTGCCGATGAAGTTCCGTTGTCGGACCTGAAGGATCCGATCGCGCGCAACGCCAACCTTCCCGCTGATGCGCAGGCGACGGGCATGGACCGTTCTGCAGGCAAGGACAAGGAAAACTGGATCGTCATGATCGGCTCATGCACGCATCTCGGTTGCATCCCGCTCGGCCAGGCCGGCGAATACAACGGATGGTTCTGTCCCTGCCATGGCTCGGTCTACGATACGGCCGGCCGCATCCGCAAAGGCCCGGCGCCCACGAACCTGGCGATTCCGGCCTATTCGTTTGTTTCCGATAAAGTAATCAAGATCGGTTGAGGGGGACTGATTTATGAGTGGCCATTCCAGCTACGAGCCATCAACCGGCCTCGAGAAGTGGATCGATTCGCGCCTGCCTTTGCCGCGGATGGTCTATGACAGTTTCGTCGCATATCCGGTTCCGCGGAACCTGAACTATGCCTACACCTTCGGCGCCATGCTTGCAGTCATGCTCGTCGTGCAGATCCTGACGGGCGTCGTGCTTGCCATGCACTACGCCGCTGAAACGACGGTTGCCTTCAACTCCGTCGAGAAGATCATGCGCGACGTGAACCACGGCTGGCTGCTGCGCTACATGCACGCCAACGGCGCGTCCTTCTTCTTCGTCGCGGTCTATCTGCATATTGCCCGCGGCCTCTACTATGGCTCCTACAAGGCTCCGCGCGAAATCCTCTGGATCCTCGGCGTCCTCATCTATCTCCTGATGATGGCAACGGGCTTCATGGGCTACGTCCTGCCCTGGGGTCAGATGTCCTTCTGGGGTGCGACCGTTATCACTGGCTTCTTCTCGGCATTCCCATTGGTCGGCGAGTGGATCCAGCAGTTCCTTCTCGGTGGCTTCGCCGTCGAAAACCCGACACTGAACCGCTTCTTCTCGCTGCACTATCTGCTGCCCTTCATCATTGCCGGCGTCGTTGTCCTGCATATCTGGGCGCTGCACGTTGTGGGCCAGACGAACCCGACCGGCGTCGAGGTAAAGACCAAGACGGACACGGTTCGCTTCACGCCCTACGCAACGCTCAAGGATGCGCTCGGCGTTTCGATCTTCCTGCTGGTCTACGCCTACTTCGTCTTCTACATGCCGAACTTCCTCGGTCACCCGGACAACTACATTCCGGCTGATCCGCTGAAGACGCCTGCCCACATCGTTCCGGAATGGTACTTCCTGCCGTTCTACGCGATGCTGCGCTCGATCACCTTCAACATCGGTCCAATCGACTCCAAGCTCGCAGGCGTTCTGGTCATGTTCGGCGCGATCATCGTGCTGTTCTTCGTGCCCTGGCTCGATACCTCGAAGGTTCGCTCCGCTGCTTATCGCCCTTGGTACAAGGTGTTCTTCTGGCTGTTCGTGGCCAACGCCATCGTTCTCGGCTGGCTCGGCTCGCGTCCCGCGGAAGGTACCTATGTGATCATGTCGCAGCTTGGTACTCTCTTCTACTTCGCCTTCTTCCTGGTGATCATGCCGGTTCTCGGTCTCGTCGAGACGCCGCGCCGCTTGCCAAATTCGATTACGGAAGCGGTTCTGGAAAAGCGCAACAAGGTGGCGGCCGCTGAGCCGGTCAAGGCCTGAGCGTGCGACGGGAAGGGAAGAGAAACATGAAAAAGCTTGTTACAAGCATTCTGTCGCTTGCTGTCGTCGCGGGTCTGAGCGGCGCGGCATTCGCCCAGGAAGCCGCCTCGGGCGCAGCCGAGCCGGCGCAACACGCCGAAAGCGAAACGCCGCATTATCCGTTGCTTCATCCGAAGCACGAACACTGGAGCTTCGCCGGGCCGACCGGTCACTATGACAAGGGTCAGCTGCAGCGCGGTCTGAAGGTCTACGCTGAAGTCTGCGCGGCCTGTCATTCGATGAGCCTTGTGGCGTTCCGCACGCTTGGCGATTTGGGTTACTCCGAGGCGCAGGTGAAGGCGTTCGCGGCAAATTACGAAGTCCAGGATGGTCCGAACGCCAGCGGCGACATGTTCACCCGCAAGGCCATTCCATCGGACTATTTCCCGTCGCCGTTCCCGAACCATGAAGCGGCCGCAGCGGCCAACAACGGCGCGGCTCCCCCGGACTTCTCGCTGATCGCCAAGGCGCGCGGTATCGAGCGTGGCTTTCCGCAGTTCCTGATCGACATGATCCCGTTCGTCGGTGGTTATCAGGAAGGTGGTCCTGACTATATCTATTCGCTGCTGACCGGCTACGACGAACAGCCGCCGGCGGGCGTCCAGGTTGCCCAGGGTACGCACTATAACCCTTACTTCGCGAATGCTGCCGCTCTCGCGATGCCGAAGCCGCTTTCCGACGGCCAGGTGACCTATGACGATGGCGCGCCGGCGACGGTCGACCAGTATGCCAAGGATGTCTCGGCCTTCCTGATGTGGGCTGCCGAGCCGCATCTTGAGGACCGCAAGCGCACCGGCTTCATGGTCATGGTCTTCCTGGTGATCTTCGCGGGGCTGATCTATCTGACGAAGCGGTCGGTCTACGCGAACAAGGAGCACTGAGAGCCTCGCTCCAGAGTCTAGAAAGGCGGCCCTAGGGCCGCCTTTTTTGTTGGTTCCGGCAGTGGCAATTGATAGGGTGCAGCCGACCTGAAGCCTTGCAGAATATGGATACTCCATGACTAATACGATTTCGGAGCTTGCCGAGAGCATCCGCTCCATCCCGGACTACCCAAAGCCTGGCATTATTTTTCGTGACATCACGACGCTACTCGGCAATCCGCGTGCGTTCCGCCGCGCCGTCGATGAACTCGTCCAGCCGTATGTCGGTATGAAGATCGACAAGATTGCCGGAACCGAAGCGCGCGGCTTCATCCTTGGCGGTGCGGTCGCGCACCAGCTGTCGGCAGGGTTTGTTCCGATCCGCAAGAAGGGCAAACTGCCGCGCGATACCGTGCGTATTGCCTATAGCCTTGAATATGGTGTCGACGAGATGGAGATGCATCGCGATGCCGTTGAGCCCGGCGAGAAAGTCATTCTCGTCGATGATCTGATTGCGACGGGCGGTACGGCGGTGGCTGCCACGCAGCTGCTGCGGCAGATGGGAGCGGAGGTCGTTTCCGCCTGCTTCGTCATCGACCTGCCGGACCTTGGCGGTCGCAAGAAGCTGGAAGAGCTTGGGGTCGACGTTCGTACCCTCGTTGAGTTCGCGGGCCACTGAGCCCGCGACTACTCGAATTCAATGACAGTGCTTTCAAAGCGGATGACCGGTGTGCCGTCGGCAACCGTGCCCTCACAGAGGATCGTGTTCAGCCGACGCCCCGGACGCGATGGCAGAGCGTGGCTTGAAAGGAATGTGACGAAGTAGGTCACTTCCTCGCCGGCGAAGACCGGTCGCAGCCACTGAAGTTTCCGGAAGCCAGGGGAGGGGCCGAGTTTAGGCGGCTGAATGCCTTCGCTCGCCAATCGCGCGCATTCGCCGCTCCAGTAGGCAACGAAGGTCTTCATCCATGCCGCACAGGTGTGCCAGCCGGAGGCGCAAAGCCCGCCAAAGAGCGTATCCTTTGCCGCCTCGGCATCCAAGTGGAACAGCTGCGGGTCGAAGCGCTCTGCGAAGTGCACGATCCGCTCCGGCGTGAACAGGTAGCTGCCGATTTCGGTCTTCTCGCCGCCGGCGTAGCGTTCTTCCATTATCATGCGAGACTCCCCAGCGCTTCACGCATGACGAACATGATCGAGTTCTCTGAGAGGCAGACGACTTCGTCTTTTTGATTCTGAACCTCGTGGCGGAACTTGACCATGCCAATGCCCGACCTTGAGCGAAGCGCGCGTGCCTCCAGCACCGTGGAGTGACCGGAAAGCGTGTCGCCGGTAAGAACAGGCTTTCGCCATTCCATGAAATCGACGCCGGGCGCCCCTTGCGAGAACGAATTGACGAGAAAGCTCTCCGCCATCATTCGCATGAAAAGCGCGGACGTATGCCAGCCGGACGCCGCCAACCCACCGAGGATGCTGGCCCGACCGGCCGCTTCGTCAAGATGCATTGGCTGCGGGTCGAACTCGCGAGCGAACTCTATGATCTCCGCAGCCGTTATCAGCCTCGGACCGAGCGCGAAACGCCGGCCCAGCTGGAAGTCTTCGAAGGCGAGTTTCATGCGGCCAATCCTCCGGCCGTTTCAGATCAGGTGTTGAAGCGGAAGTGGATCACGTCTCCGTCCTGGACGACGTATTCCTTGCCTTCGTCGCGGCCCTTGCCCGCTTCCTTGGCGCCGACTTCACCCTTAAAGTTGATGTAGTCGTCGTAGGAAATGGTGAAGGCGCGGATGAAGCCGCGTTCAAAATCGGTGTGGATCACGCCAGCGGCCTGCGGTGCCTTGGTGCCACGCACGATCGTCCAGGCGCGGGTTTCCTTGGGGCCGACGGTGAAATAGGTGATCAGGTCGAGCAGGTGGTAACCGGCGCGGATCAGCCGGTCGAGACCAGCTTCCTCGAGGCCAAGCGCCGAAAGGAACTCCGTTGCTTCTTCTTCCGGAAGCTGTGCCACTTCGGATTCGATCGCGGCCGAGATGATGACGCATTCGGCGCCCTGCTTCTCAGCCATTGCGGCGACTGCCTTGGTGTGCTCGTTGCCCGTCGACGCGTCTGCTTCCGCGACGTTGCAGACGTAGAGGACCGGGTGCGAAGTCAGGAGGTTGAGGCCCTTGAGGATCTCGATCTCCTCGGGCGCCAGCGTCTTCAGGAGAAGACGGGCGGGCTTGCCTTCGTTCAGCAGCTTGATGACCGCTTCCATGACCGGAAGCTGGGCGAGCGACTCCTTGTCCTTGCTGGTGGCGCGCTTGCGGGTCTGCTCGACGCGGCGCTCCAGGCTTTCGAGGTCGGCGAGCATCAGCTCGGTCTCGATCGTGTCGGCGTCGCCGACCGGGTTGATGCGGCCCTCGACGTGGGTGATGTCGTCGTCCTCGAAGCAGCGCAGCACGTGGACCACGGCGTCGACTTCGCGAATGTTGGCGAGGAACTTGTTGCCGAGGCCTTCACCCTTGGACGCGCCGCGTACGAGGCCGGCGATGTCGACGAAGGAGATACGAGTCGGGATGATTTCCTTGGAGCCGGCAATGCCCGCCAGCTTCTGCATGCGCGGATCGGGGACGGCGACTTCGCCGGTGTTCGGTTCGATCGTGCAGAACGGGTAGTTTGCCGCCTGCGCTGCTGCCGTCTTGGTGAGTGCGTTGAAGAGAGTCGACTTGCCGACATTCGGCAGACCGACGATACCGCATTTGAAGCCCATGGCCTGAAACCTGCTATTTTGAATTCGTTGGTGCTGGCTATGGGATAAAACGCGCCTTGCGGTCAAGCTTTTCGCGCAAGTCTCTTGCATTCTCAGGGCTTGAACACCCGCCTTTGCAGCGCAATATAGATACCCGCGAACTGTTCTCGCCTCTCCATGTCATCAACGGGTGGGTTTCCGATGAGTGACAACGATATCGCCCTTAAACCGAAGACAAAGTCGAAGCCGAAGCTGGACCGGCCGAAGCTCTATAAGGTCATTCTGTTCAACGACGACTATACGCCGCGTGAGTTCGTGGTGATGATCCTGAAGGCGGTCTTCCGCATGAGCGAAGAAACCGGCTATCGCGTCATGATGACAGCGCACAAGCTGGGATCGAGCGTCGTCGTGGTCTGTGCCAAGGATATAGCCGAGACCAAGGTCAAGGAGGCGATGGATTATGCCAAGGAGGCCGGCTTTCCGCTGATGCTGACGGCGGAGCCGGAAGAATAGCCGTCAGCGCCTGATCTGGTAGCCCGTTTTGTCCTGGCTGAAGCCGCAATTCTCGTAGAAGCGAAGCGTCGCCGGATCCTTCGAGCCAGTCAGCAACATCACCTTATAGCAGCCGGCTCGCCAAGCGGCTTCGACCGCATGCTGGATCAGCGAGCGTGCGTAGCCACGCTGCCGGTGAGCGGCCGCGGTCACGACGTTCTCGATCACCGCATAGGATGCGCCGTTCCTGGTCAGGTTGGGCGCGACGATCAGTGTCACCGACGACACCGCCTCATCCGCGAGGCCAATGAAAACCGTCATGCCGGGTTGCGTAAGGATCACCCCGAACCGTTCCTCTGCACGGGCGCGGTCGATGACGGGATCGGAAGGATTGAGTTCGCGATAGAGGCTAAGCAAGCCCTGCAGGTCGCCAGCCTCGGCGGGGCGAATGACGAGCGCGCCAGCTGACATGGCTCAATCGCCCTTGCTGCCGAACATCTTCTTCAGCATTTCGGCCATCGGCCCAGTTGCCGGCAGCTTCGGCTGAGTGTGATTGCGGGCCTGATGGATATGGGATTTCGCCGCTGGTTTCTTCTCGGGCTTCGGACGTTCTTCCTCAGCCTTGCCGCCAAGTGCCAGAGCCAGCTTGTTCATCAGCTGAGAATCCTCCTTGCGGACCAGCATATCGGCGTTGTCGGCAAGGGCATCCAGCAATGGCTCAAGCCATGCCTGATCGGCCTTGGCGAAGTCGCCGAGGACGTGATGCTGCACC
This sequence comes from Rhizobium cauense, assembly GCF_019511525.1. Classification (GTDB taxonomy): domain Bacteria; phylum Pseudomonadota; class Alphaproteobacteria; order Rhizobiales; family Rhizobiaceae; genus Rhizobium; species Rhizobium cauense. The sequence continues at coordinate 163,010 of NZ_JAEUAT010000008.1, forward strand.
AGTTCCTTGACACCGGGGTGGCCAATACCAAGGCGGAGGCGCCGGTACTCCTTGCCGCAATGCGCATCCAGCGACTTGATGCCGTTGTGGCCGCCATGGCCGCCGCCCGTCTTGAGACGCGCCTTGCCTGCCGGCAGATCGAGCTCGTCATAGATCGCGACCAGATCGGCTGGCTGCAGTTTGTAGAACCGCATAGCCTCGCCGACAGATTCACCGGAGAGGTTCATGTAGGTTTGCGGCTTGATGAGCAACACCTTCTCGCCTGAGATCTCGCCCTCGGAGATCTCGGCCTTGAACTTCCTCGACCAAGGAGAAAAGCTGTGGCGGCGGTGGATCGCGTCCACGGCCATGAAGCCGATGTTGTGGCGGTTTCCGGCGTATTTACCGCCGGGGTTGCCGAGGCCTGCGATAACAAGCATGGCTCGTTCATTCCTTGCAATGTGCTTTCCAGCTTTCACCACCGCGAAACGGCGTCAAAGTCAAGGCGAAGCGGCGATGGCCGGCGGAAAAATCAGTCTGCGGAGTGCAGGCCGTATTTCCTGAAGACAGTCTGCTGCGTGCCATCCGAAATCAGTTTGTTCAGCGCAGCCTGCATTTTCGCCAGCAGATCGCTCGGAAAGTTCTTCTCGCACGCGATGCCCATCGGTTGACTGGAGAGTACGGTCACCTTCTCCAAGGGCTGGTCGGCCTTGAGCTTGTCGAAGTAGAGTTCGGAAATCGGCATCATGTCAATGCGACCGTTGAGCAGCTTGCGTAACGTGGCGTTGAAGTCGGTAGTGACGTCGAGCTTGGAGAAGCCATTCTCCCTCAGCGTCACCTCGGTATAGTCTTCGCGCTGCGTGCCGACTGTGTAATGCTTGGCTTCTTCGAGATTTCTGGCCGTCACGCCCGAGCTGGACCTGGTGATGAGGATGTTGCGATCAACCAGCAAGGGCTCGACCCACTTGAACATTGCGTCGCGCTTTGCGCTGTGCGCCGTCGTGAAGACGCAGTTCATGGGAGTGGTTTGAGCGAGATTGAAGGCTCTTGCCCAAGGCATCATCTCGATCGTGTACTCAATGCCGGCTTCCTTCATCAGCATTTCGACCTGCTCGACTGAAGCTCCTTTTATTGTCTTTCCATCCCTGTAGCTGAAGGGAGGGTACTCTTCCGTCACGAGTGTGACGGCGCCCGCCATGGCATGGGCGGAAGCCGTGAGGCTCAATAGAGTGGAAAGCAGCAGTTTCTTCATCGCGTTGCCTCTTCCCTTTGTTCACGAAGCCCGTGCTATGGGCTGTCCGGCCGCGGACAAGCGCTCGATCAGGGCAGCAGCGTGCTGGGGGCGATGGAACAGGTATCCCTGTCCGAAGTCGAGGCCCATGTCGTGCAGCGTCTGGCATTCGTCCTCGGTCTCGATGCCTTCGGCAATGACCGTGCAGCCCATCTTGTGGGAGAGCGTGGTAATGCTCTCCACCAGCGTGCGGCTCTTGTGGCGGACGTCGGCATTCGCATCGTTGATCGACTGGGTGAAGGATTGGTCGATCTTGATGATGTCGACGGGGAAGCGATTGAGGTAGCTCAGCGACGAATAACCCGTGCCGAAGTCGTCGAGGGCGATCCGGCAGCCGAAACGCCGCATCTCGGTGACAACGGCACGAATCTGCGGGTTGTCGTGCATCAGCACGGCTTCGGTGATTTCGACAACGATGCGCTCCGGGCGGATGCCATGGCGACCAAGCAGGGCGGCGAGCCGGGCGGGGAGGGCGGCTTCGAACTGGAGGGGGGAGAAGTTGATGGCGAGGTAGCTGTCCTGCATGCCGGGCAGGCGGGAGATCGCTGCCAGATGGGAGATCGCCTTTTCCATGATGACGTTGCCAACGCGGACGATCTTGGAGGTTTCCTCCGCAACGTTGATGATCTCCGTCGGCGCAATCAAGCCCTTCTGCGGATGGTTGAGGCGCATCAGGGCCTCGAAACCAGCAACGCCGCGACCGTTGAGGTTGACGATCGGCTGGAGGAAGGCATCGAACCAATCATCGGCGAGACCAGCTTCAATATAGCTCTCGATTTCGGCGCGTCCTCGGGCGTGGTCGAGCATGCTGGTGTCGAAGAGTTGCGCGCCGTTCTTGCCGTCGCGCTTCTTCGCGTACATGGCCATGTCGGATTTCTGCAGAAGCTCCGCGGCGTTGGTGGCGTGGCGAGGATAGATCGCGATGCCGACGCTGGCGCTCAGGTAAAGATCCGGGCCGAACGGCTCAACGAAGATGGAAGCGATCTGCTCTGCCATTGCCGCCGCCCGGCGAGCGGCATCCTTTGCTGGCAGCAGAATCGCGAACTCGTCGCCGCCGAGGCGAGCAGCCTGATCCGAAGGTGCCAGATGGGTCTTCAGCCGCTCGACGAACAACCGCAGCGCCCTGTCGCCTTCTGCGTGCCCCAGGTTGTCGTTGATCCATTTGAAGCGGTCGAGATCGACGAACAGGCAGGCGAGCTCCTGGCTGGAGACGTCCGCTTCCTGGATCTTTGCGTCGAGCACGGATTCGAAACCCTGACGGTTCAGTAGGCCGGTCAGATGGTCGCTGATTGCCTGTTGATGGATGCGAGCTTCGGTTGCTTTCAACTCCGTGACGTCGGTCATGACCGAGAGCGAGAGGCGATCATGACCCGCTGCAGCCGCTGTCGACTCCAGGATCAGCACATCCATGATGCTGCCGTCGGCACGAACGAACTTGACGGTCACGTCGACCGCGCTACCGCCGTCAGGGTCGCACTTGCGGTTGAGGAAGGCTTCGCGGGTATCTGACGTTACGAGTTCTGCGAACCGGCAACCGACGACGCGCAGACGTTCGTAGCCGGTGCCGACCAGCCAGTAGTCGCTGACGGCGGTGATACGGTCATCCTCATCGAGCGAAAACAGCATTGCCGGCGTAAGGTCGTAGATGTCGATGGCGCGGCGATGCGCAAGCTTCAGTTCGCGCTCCTCGCTTTCGAGTTTCGATTGCATTTCGTTGAAGCCGCGTGCCAGTCTTCCCATTTCATCGTTCGACTGCCAGTTGACGCGATGCCGCGAGCCGAGCTGACGTGTCGCCTCGACCGCCGCGGTCAGGCGCATCAGCGGCCGGATGACAAAGATGCGATTGCCGATCAATGCGGCACTGAAGACCGCCAGCACGGCAAAGATGAAGATGGACATGAAGACGACTTCTTCATGCTTCAGACCGGAAAACAGACCGAGCGCCGGATAGAAGACCGAAATGGTGCCGAGATTCTTTGGGCCGTCGATGGTGTTGTAAATGATCGCGCGCGAGACCTGTACGAGGTTGCCGCTGAACGACTTCGGTATGGTCGACTGCGTGACATCAAGCTCGCCGGACTGATCGCGGACCTGAACCTTGACGATCGCGCCCTGCGAAACGACGGTCGCGCTGATCTGGGTGACGCTATCGGCGTCAAGATCCCACAGCGGCTTTGCGAGCGCCTGAGAGTTGGCGACAAGAAGAACCGAGATATGGTCACGTATTTCCTTGTCGGCGCGCTCGGAAGAAAGAAACAGGAAAAGAACGAACAATGGAGCGACGAAGAGCAGCAAGGCTCCGCAAATGATTGCCAAAAAACGATTTTCAACGGAATTTTTCATTGTTCCGTTTGCTCCCAGCCGCACTTTGCATCCACGGTTTTCTACGCCCGTGGGTCTTCCAAAAACGTACCGGCATGGTTTCATGAAATGTATTAAATGTTGCTGAAACAGGCTCCTTGCGGACAATGAAAAGGGCCCGCTTTCGGGAGAAAGCGGGCCCTATGCTTTACAAATTATGGAAGCGATCAGGCTTCTGCTTCGCCTTCTTCTGCAACCGTCTCGTCAACGCCGCCAGCCGGGGCGATGATCGTTGCGATCGTGAAGTCGCGGTCAGCGATAACCGGCGCTACACCCTTCGGGAGGGTCAGGTCGGAAATGTGAATGCTGTCGCCGATCTTCTTGCCGTTGAGGTCAACGTTGAAGAATTCCGGGATTGCGTCGGCCGGGCAATGAACTTCGATTTCATGACGAACGATGTTCAGAACGCCGCCAGCCTTGAGGCCCTGGGACTTTTCTTCGTTGATGAAGTGAACCGGGATTTCAACGGTAACCTGGGTGTTGCCGGAAACGCGCAGGAAGTCCACGTGCATGGTGAAGTCACGGACGGGATCCAGCTGGTAGTCCTTCGGCAGAACCTTGTACTTCTTGCCGTCGACTTCGATCGTCGCGATCGTGGTCATGAAACCACCGGCATGAATGCGCTTCGTCACCTCATTGGTGTTGAGAGCGATAGAAATGGGGGCCTGCTTGTCACCATAGATGACAGCGGGAATCAAACCGTTGCGGCGAAGTTCACGGGCGGACCCCTTACCAACCCGTTCGCGCGCCTCGGCCTTGAGCTCGTAGCTTTCGTGGCTCATGACTTTTCCTTCCGAGGTTATTTGGAGAGCCCCGCGGAGCCTGTGCTTGCCGCGGAACTGGAGGCGGGTTACCCCATCCTCATCCGCGTTGCCTCCAAGGGTGTCTGCGCGGACGCGTGCGCTATAGTATAGATGCAACGGAAAGGCAAGCTGGTGCTGCCATCGGCAGCGGCCGCACTTCCGGACAAGCACATGGCGAGTGACGCGAGCAAGCGACTCCGGAAGTTGAAGGAGATCGCAAAAGCTTAACTATATGGCCGGATTTCCCGCGAGATTAAGGAATACAGAATGTTCGCGCGGCTATGAAGACCAAAACGCAACCTGGTCCGTCCGATGCCTCGTCTCCTTACCTGTATTGCCGCCGAACATAGCTGGCCACATCTGATCTTTGCAACCGTCATTTGCCTGCTTGGTTCGCTGCTTACAGTGCGTCTCTTTTCCCGGGTCCGGCGTACGCACGGGCTGCAGAAATTCAACTGGCTGTTCCTATCAGGGTTCGTCGGTGGAGCAACGATCTGGACGACGCATTTCATTGCGATGCTGGGCTTCCAGGCGCCGACAATCAGCGGCTATGAGCCGGATCTCACGCTGCTGTCGCTTTTCATCGGCATCGCTTCGACGATGATCGGCTTTACGGTGGCCTCTATTCGCAGCCAGGACGCGCTCGTCGAGGCCGGCGGAGCAATCGTCGGACTCGGCGTGGCCGCCATGCACTATGTCGGCATTGCCGGCTACAAGGTCGCTGGTGATGTGCAGTGGAGCAGCGCCTATGTCATCTGCTCGCTGGTCGCGGCAGGCGGTTTCGGCGCGCTGATGACGAGCCGGATAGCGCGACCGATGACGAGGTTCAGTCCTGTTGGTGCGGCCTTGCCGCTGATCCTGGCGATCGTCACGACGCATTTCCTCGGCATGGCTGGCATGACGATCGTGCCGGATGCGACCGTGGCGGTTCCCCACGAGATTCTTTCCGTCGGCGTCATGACAAGCCTCGTCGGCGCGGTGATGATCATCATCCTTTTGCTCGGCGCTTCAACGTACATCATCGACATGCAATCGACGGAAGCAGCCGTTGCTCGCTATCGGCATCTTTCGCTTCATGATCCCTTGACCAATCTGGCGAACCGCTCTGCTCTGAATGAGCATCTGGCTGCAGCGACCAAGATTGTCGACATGGGCAGTCGCATCGCCGTTCTGTGCTTCGATCTCGATCGTTTCAAGGAAATCAACGATGTGCACGGTCATGCGGCTGGCGACGCGGTGCTGCGCGCGATCGGCGAGCGGCTGGCGAAGGTCGTTCAGGATGGACAGTTCGCGGCGCGCGTCGGTGGCGACGAATTCGTTGTGGTTATGCGCGATCAAGCAGGCCGGTCGGATGCCAAGGCAGTGGCTCAACGCCTTCTCGACGAGATCGAGCGACCGGTCGACTGGAGTGGCCAGTCGCTCAGTGTTGGATCAAGCATCGGTATTTCGAGTTTTCCTGACCGGGCATCCACGGTTGATGACCTGCTGTCGCAGGCCGACGTCGCCATGTACCGCGCCAAAACGACAGCGGGAAGCAGCATATGCTTCTACGATCCCTCGATGGACGAGGCGGCACGCGAACGAAACGCGCTCGCGATCGAGATGCGCGAGGGACTGAAGAGGGACGAGTTCGAACTGTTTTACCAGCAGCAGAACGATACTCTTACGCGCGAGGTGTTGGGCTTCGAAGTGCTGCTGCGCTGGAAGCATCCGTCGCGCGGCTACATCGCGCCCTCGGAATTCATCCCGATTGCCGAGAAGACAGGGTTCATCATGGAACTCGGTGAATGGGTGCTGCGCAGCGCTTGCGCGGAAGCTGCCGGTTGGAAGAATCCCTTGAGCATCGCCGTCAACGTTGCTGCCCAACAGCTCGCCGATAGCCGTCTGCCGCAAACCGTCCATCAGATTCTGGTCGAGACGGGCCTGGCGGCATCGCGGCTCGAACTCGAAATTACCGAGTCCGGCATCATTGCCGACCACGGCCATGCCCTTGGTGCTATTCGGAGGCTCAAGGCGCTTGGCGTCAGGGTTGCTATGGATGACTACGGTACGGGATACTCCTCGCTGTCGACTCTGCAGAGCTTCCCGTTCGACAAGATCAAGATCGATCGTGCTTTTGTCGACGGCGTTGTCACCAACAAGCAGTCGGCCGCGATCGTTCGTTCGACGCTCATCCTCGCCCAGAGTCTCGATATTCCCGTTCTGGCCGAGGGTGTCGAGCGGGAAGAGCATGTCGATTTCCTGCGCCGTGAAGGTTGCCTCCAGGTGCAGGGCTTCCTCTTTGGAAAGCCTATGCCACGCCTCGACATCGAGGCGTTCGTCAATGCCGGCGGCTCAGACTCGGGCGCAGCAAGCGACAGTTCTACTGCCGCGGTCGAGACCGACGCAGCCGCCTGATTGCCACGTTTGCAAGCGGCTTGACATCCGTCGCCCGGCATCTTCACATGCTGCAAATTTTTGTGGCAGAGGAATTCAGGGATGCGGCTCAACCTCATTGCAGCAACGAGCACGATTGCACTTGCCTTGGCGCCTGCGGTCTACGCCGCCGATATCAATCAGGCCGGGGCCAAGGCCCTGGAAGAAAGCCTGACCAAGCTGGTTCCAAAGGAGGCGGCGAGGGATGGTTTCGTCACCGTGAACCCTGCAGGGACACGCTACGAGATCATCTATGACTTTGCCAAGCTGCTGAAGAAAATCGATCCGGCCACGTTTGTCGTCAACGGACTGACACCCTGGTCAGTGTTTGCGACGCCGAAGGATGGCGGGCTGTGGGGTGTCGAAGGAACCAATTCTCTGGATGTTTCCGGACATTTCGAGGCGGCCGGACAGCCGAAGACGAGCTTCACCTACGTGATTGATACCCTTGTTTTCAATGGTATCTTCGATCCGGCGATCAGCTATCTTCGCTCGGGCGACTTTTCCGCCAAGGCCGTCAGCTTTTCGTCGAAGACGGAAACCGAAGAACTCCGCGCCAGCTTTGACGGCATGGCCTACAAGCTGACGTCGTCGGACGGCATGGTTGCCGGCACAACCAATTTCGCCGCCAGCGGGACCGCCTCGGGCTTCGTGGAGACGATCCAAAGCGGCGACAAGCCTGCGGTCGACGTTCGCGCCGACTCGATGGATTTCGCCGCTGCAGTGAACGGTCTGCCAGCCAACAAGGTTCGCGACATCATCATGTTCGCGGTGGAGCATGCCGACGACAAAGAGCTTGACCGGGCAAGCAGCGACAGGCTGAAGGCGATGCTGCGCGATGCGTTTCCGCTTCTGACCAGCTTGAGCGAAACGATCGGTTTCGACAATCTCACTGTGTCGAGCGCTGTTGGGAATGGCGGCGCAAAGAACATCACCTATGAAGTTGCACTCGATGGTCCGAGCGATGCGATGCGTTTCGGGGTTGGCATGACGGCACAGCAGATCAGCCTTTCAAGTCCGATCGTGCCTTCTGCCTATGCGGCTTTTGTCCCGCAGGAGCTGAAATTGCAGTTCGCTATTGCCGACATGGATTTTAACGCGTTCGGGGATGAGTTTTTGAAGGCTGATTTCACAGCCGGGGCATCGTCCGAAGAAAGCGGCCAGAAGGCGGTGGAACGCCTCTTCAAGGGCGGCGAACTTGTTGTGGACTTCCCGAAGATTAGTGCGGTCTCGAGTGTTTATGATGCCGAGATCTCAGGGAAGGTTCGCGGACGAGTCGATACCTCCAAGGAGTACTCCATGGATGCGACCATTCTGGCGCGTGACCTCGACAAGACCATCGCCGCTGTGCAGGAGCTTGCGAAGACAAACGCGGACCTTAATCAGGTATCGTTCGGCCTGATGATGGCCAAAGGCTTTGCAAAGACCGATCCCGACGGACGTCAGCGCTGGGAGATCAGCGTTGCGCGCAACGGCTCAGTCACGATCAATGGCCAGGTCATCAAGGCCGCGGATTGAGGCAGGCCTCGGCTTCGCGAGTGTCCGGAAAGGTCAGAGCTTGCGAGCCTGCGCGGCTCGCAGATCCACCGATACATGTGCCCAGATGCTGCGCGGTTACGCAGGTCGCACTGTTATGCCAGGCTGCCGGCGGCACTGGCCGCGATTGATGACCGTGAAGTTGGCTGCACGCGCCTGGCATGCATTGGAAAACGTCCGGACAGTTGGCCCACGCTGGCCACAGACCGGAGCATATTCCATCGTGCATATTTGCGGTTCGGCCGGCGGGCGGGGAGGGGGCGTCGACGGACGCGAATAACTTGGCCCGACGTCAACCGCGCAGCCCGAAAGAAGCGGGATGAGAGCAAGCAGGGCGAATTTTCGCGGCAACAGGAATCCGGCGAGCGTCATAACTCTTCCCCCAAGGATGGATTTCTGTCCAAATCCTAGCGCAAGTTGCATTTGCGGGGAAGTTCAAACGTCAGCGTTCGCCGAGAATCGGTGACAGCTCAGTCAAACAGGCTTGAAACCGACTCTTCCTGGCTCGTCCGGTTGATCGCCTCGCCGATCAGGCTTGCCGTGCTCACGACACGGATGTTGTGGGCCGACTGGACGGCGGTCGTCGGCTGGATCGAGTCGGTGATGACAAGCTCGCGCAGCTTCGAAGAGGTGATGCGAGTAACCGCGCCGCCAGAGAGAACGCCGTGGGTGATATAGGCGGTGACGCTTGCAGCGCCCTGGGCAAGAAGGGCATCGGCGGCATTGCAGAGCGTGCCGCCAGAATCGACGATGTCATCGATCAGCAGGCAGTCCTTGCCTTCAACTTCGCCGATGATGTTCATGACTTCGGATTCACCCGGGCGGTCGCGGCGCTTGTCCACGATCGCCAGCAGACAGTCGAGACGTTTGGCGAGCGCGCGTGCGCGAACGACGCCGCCGACATCAGGCGAAACAACCATGACGTTGCTCATGTCATAGTTGGCCTTGATGTCGCGGGTCAGAACCGGGATGGCATAGAGGTTATCCGTCGGGATATCGAAGAAGCCCTGAATCTGGCCGGCGTGCAAATCGAGCGTCAGCACGCGATCGGCGCCGGCTTCCGTAATCAGGTTCGCAACCAGCTTGGCCGAGATCGGCGTACGTCCCGAGGCACGGCGATCCTGACGGGCGTAACCGAAATAGGGAAGAACGGCGGTGATACGGCGCGCGGAGGAACGGCGCATCGCATCGATCATGATAAGCAGTTCCATGAGGTGATCGTTCGTCGGGAAGGATGTCGACTGAACGACAAACACGTCCTCGCCACGGACGTTTTCCTGAATTTCGACGAAGATCTCCTGGTCGGCAAATCTTCTGACGCTGGCTTTGCCCAAGGGCACGTTGAGATAGCTGCAGATCGCTTCGGCGAGATGCCGGTTCGAATTGCCTGCGAAAACCTTCATCTTGGTCCGCCTATTACCTGCTGATAGCCGCGCTTTTTAGCCAGCTTGCTCCTGAATGCAAGGGCTAAGGCATCATCTCGACTGATATTTCTAAAAACCTTGTGGCTTACCCACCACGAGCCACCCGCCATGAGGAGAACTCGGTGATGGTTTTCGAGGCGATTTGCTGCATAACGGAGGGGGGCACGGCTGCCCAGGGGTCCTGTGCTTCCGAGGGTACGCTTTCCTGTCCCTGGATGCGATGCAGGCGTGCGCCTCCGCCATCGAGAACGTCCCAGACGTAAACCACTGTCACCTTGCCGCTGTCGGAGAAGGCGGAGAGATACCCCTTCAGAATATAGGCGCTCGAGCTGTCGTTCGAACTCCTGATCGACAGCCCGTGCGAGCGCGCCTCGGTTCCGAGTTGGCGCGAAAGCGGGGTCACTGCCTGAACTGGTGCGCCGATGATCGGCAGGAAGCGGACGGTCGTCCCTTGTGACGATGCACTGGGGCTCAGCATTGCCGTCTGGGTTTGCTGACGCGCCGGCTCACGCGGGGGTGTTTCCACCATATCTTCTTCCTCCGCCTGTGCGTTGGACACCGGCTCAGGCAGTGCTGCGGCCTTTATCGGAGCGGAGGCCGCGGGCGAATGCGTGTTGTTTTCCAACGCCATGGCCTGGGCTTCCATCGTGGTGGGGGGCGCACCCGAGCCTTGGCGGTAGGCGGTCTGATTGTAAGCAGGGTGATATCCGTTCGACCGCGGTTCCGAGGCGAAAGCCTGCTGGCGCGGCGGCGATCCTGCCATGCGCTCTACCTCGCCCTGCGTCACTGGCGATGAACGGATTCCCGAGGAGGTGTCGCCGATATCCACCAGTGGGACCAGGGCGTCGGTGGTGTTGCAGGCGGATAGGGCAAAGCAGGCAAGGAGCATCGGCGCAGTCGCAACTCGCGTCATCCCTCGTTATATCCTTCCCAGTGCCGGCCCCGTGCACTTTATGAAGGCCGAGGCTGGCTTGTGTCAATTCCGGATTGTTGCCTGCAATGGTTCACACCAGACCAGGAAGTTGGGCCACCTAGACGTTGATGATATCCAGCGAGTGGCGCGAGAGGGCGCGGGGCGCCTCTTCGGTCGTCAGATAGGTCTGCCCGAGGGTCATCGCCGTTCCAGTGTCGGAATCCATGATGATCATGTGCACGAAGAGTGACATGTTTGGTTCGATCGGCTGCGGATTGCCGACGTGGAACATCTGATGCTCCATCCAAGACGGTGAGAAACGTGCGCCCAGCGAGTAGCCGCAGGCGTTCAGGCGATGGCGAGAGAGGCCGCGCTCGTCCATGATCTTGGCGTGCATATCGAAGACGTCACCGAAGCTGTTGCCCGGCTTCAGGACCGTTTCGATCGCCTGGATCGTCTCAAAGCAGGCGTTATAGAGTTCTCGGTGACGATAGCTCGGCTCGCCGATGACGATGGTCCGCATCATTGCCGCATGGTAGTGCGCGTAGGCGCCCGCCCATTCGAGAGTGAGTTGATCATTCGGGTCGAGCTTGCGGCGGCCAGCCTTGTAGCGGCAGAGCAGGGCATCCTCGGCAGAGCCGATGATGAACTCGTTGGCGGGGTAGTCGCCTCCACCGGCAAAGACTGCGCCCTGCATCGCGGCCAGAATGTCTGCTTCATCAGCACCAGCCTTGGTCAGCGCCAAGGCCGCATCCAGCGCATCGTCGGCCAACACTGCAGCGCGTTCGACATAATTCACTTCGGCAGGGCTCTTGATCAGCCTCAGGCGGCTGACGAGATAGGATGCGTCGACGATCTGGCCGAAGGAAGTCAACTGGGCATCGAGCATTCGGGCAACCCGGCCGGTCATTCCGTGGGTATCGTATTCGACGCCGATCCGCGCACCGAGCAGATCCATGTCGACCAGCAGGTTCCTGAGGTCGAGTGTCGGGTCGGCATTCACCCGGTCGACCCAGACCTGGACGTTCTCCAGGATCGAGGTGTGCTTCGCCTGTCGCAAGTCGGCGGAGCGCGTGATCAGCGCCATCGTCCCGTCGGCCTTGACGACGAGCGTCTGGAAGAAGCAGTAGCCGAAGGTGTCGTATCCGGTCAGCCAGTACATGCTTTCCTGTGCAAAGAGCAGCAGGGCATCCAGCTTTTCTTCGCGCATCCTGTCGGTCAGGCGGGCGAGGCGGACGGCGAACTCGGGTCTGTCAAAGTGCAGGGCCATGCCGCTCAAATCTCCCTGATTGCGATGGCGGAAATCTGCCGGCCGTAGTCCGGCTCCTTGTTATGTGTGGTCCGGCGATACGAGAAGAAACGCTCAGCGTCCGGGTAGGTGCAGAGCCCCAGGCTTTCCGCCCGCACACCCGCGGCGCGAAGCCGATCGATGGTCAGGGCAGGGAGGTCGAACATGGCGTGGCCCGGCTTTCCGGATGCAATGAAGTAACGCTCGTAAGATGAATCCTGCGTGACAAAGCGGTCCACGAATTCCGGGCCGACCTCGTAGCTCGTCTGGCTGATAGAAGGCCCGAGGCAGGCGACGATTGCCTCCCGCTTTGCGCCCAACCGAGTCATCGCGTCGATCGTATTTTCCAATACGCCGAAAAGCGCGCCTTTCCATCCTGCATGAGCGGCTCCTATCACCCCATTCTCCGGATCGGCGAAGAGGATTGGTCCGCAATCGGCCGCCAGCACTCCGAGCGCGATACCCGGCGTTGCAGTCACGATCGCATCCGCTGATGGACGGGAACCGTCGTAATCATTGTCGACAATGACCACATCTGGGGAGTGGACCTGGTGCACGGTCGCGAGACGCTCGACGGGCAACTCAAACCAGCGCGCCACGCGCCGACGGTTTTCCTGAACCTTCTCACGCTCATCGTTCGAGCCGAGACCGACGTTCAGGCCGCGATAAATGCCATCTGAAACGCCACCTTGGCGGGTGAAATAGCCATGGAGAATGGCGTCTCCGGTTGCTTCTTTCAGCAGGGCGCTTTGGATCGGTGCCGGAGATGCTTGATGTGTCATTAAAACTTCCGAGATTGCTAGAACTGCTTGTGCGCCATTTGCGAACGGTGAAGCCCTTCCGGTTGTGGCGGATGTTGGCTCAGCGGCGCTCGTGCTGTCAATCCACTGAACGGAACGGCATCAAGTCCACGGTGGGGTGCGATACTGCAAGGACCTTGAAGAGTTCGCCCATGCGTCCTTCACCTTCGCCGGCCAGCCTGTCGACTGCCGTCTGGATAATCTGCCGCGTGTGAGCTTCCCGGTCCCGGCCAAGCGCAGCAGCGCGATCGAGGATGCCGAGTCCAACGAGAAAGTCGCCCTGGTGTAGCAAGCCGTTTACATGAACGCCGGCGGAGAGTGCTGCCTGCATCAGCGCCTGAAAATCGACGTGGCTTGTAAGGTCAGCCTCGCCCGGATGGGCTAGCGGAGGGTCATACTCGTGCATCCGTACGGCTTGCAGGGTATCGCCGTAGCTGGTGACAACGTGCCCGTAATCGATCGCGACAGCTGTCCCGCCATGCTCCTTCAGCCGCTCGCAGATCGCGAGCATCACCGACTGACGGGCAGGCGAGATTTCAAATATCGTTCCCTTGAGCACATCCTCTTCCGGCCAGGGGAGAAGGCTTGCGTCGATTCCCGCGACACCGGCGCCGAAGGCCAGTTCACCGTTGGCATCGAGACCGACCATGCGCTCTCGGAAGCCCGCTGCCGTCCTTACGAACTGGCGGATCGGAATAGCATCGAACAACTCGTTGGCCGCAACGAGAGAAAAGCCCAGCGGCACCTCATCAAAACCCTGATGCCAGCTCACCTTGGCGCCATATGCGACAAGCGTTTCCTGCTGGATGTCGCGCAAGCGTCCGCTGGTTTCCACCAGATGCACTGTCATGTCGTCAAAAAGGGGCGGCGCGATGCGGGCAATGACGCGGAGCATATCCGACATCATGGTGCCGCGGCCGGGGCCGACCTCGACGAGGCGAACGCCTGTGGGCGTTCCGTGCCGCTGCCAAGCGTGTACGACGAAGACGCCGATCATTTCGCCGAAGAGCTGGCTCACCTCAGGCGCCGTCACGAAGTCGCCCGAGCTCCCGAAAGGCTCGCGGGTTTTGTAGTACCCGTGTTCCGGATCGGCGAGGCACAACGAGAAAAAGTCCGTGACACTGATCGGGCCGTTGGCCTGAATGATAGCCTTGATCTTCTCACCGAGCGCGGTGCTCATGGATCCCCCTCCTGTCCAGCTGCGGTCAGTGCTGCATGGCAGCCTGACGGCGGGCTCGAAGCATGGCCCAGATTCCCAGCAGCACCATCGGCGTAGAAAGCACCATGCCCATGGTGAGCCAACCGGTGCCGAGCAAATAGCCGAGCTGGGCATCCGGTTCGCGGAAGAATTCGACGAAAATGCGAGAAAGCGCATAGCCGCAGACAAAAACGCCGGTAATGAAGCCGGGTGTCTTCAGAGCGCGGAAACCGTAGATCAGCACGGCGAGCACCAGGAGGAGTACGATACCTTCCAGGCCGGCCTCGTAGAGCTGGCTCGGGTGACGAACAAAGTCACCGCCGGGGCAGTAGCCATTGGTCTTCTCGATGTACTGGTTGCAGAAAACCATGCCCCACGGCGCATCCGTCAGGCGGCCCCAAAGCTCACCATTGATGAAATTGGCTACGCGGCCGCAGAACAGGCCGATCGGGACGACCGCCGAGACGATGTCGAACAGGTTCCAGATCGGGATCCCGTTGCGACGCGCGAAGATGATCATCGCAATGGTCGTGCCAGCCAGCCCGCCATGGAAGGACATGCCGCCGTTCCATATCTGGATGGCCCGGATCGGGTTCTCGATAATCGCGGGCATGTCGTAAAAGAGGATGTAGCCGATACGCCCGCCGAGAACGATGCCGAGCGCGACCCAGATGATGAAATCGTCGAGTTGGACCTTGGTGATCGGCGAAACGTCGCCTGGCCACAGCTTGCTGTTTCCGGCGATCTGACGCGCATAGTACCAGCCGAGCATGATGCCGGCGACATAGGCAAGTCCGTACCAGTGAATTGAGAGTGGGCCGAGCGAAAAGGCGATCGGGTCGATCTCGGGGAACGGCATGATCGCCAGGAGATTGGCTACTGTCGGCAAGGTTTTCCCATTCGGTGGCGCAAGCCCGAGGTATGGAAACGGGCGTCTGACGCGGTTCAGTTGAAGGCGTCCTTTGCGTCTTTCTGAAGGCGCGCCAAGCTCGATGTGGGCGGAAGATGGCGCTGCGATCAAAGGCGGTCAAGTCGATTGTTCACGATGGGTAGGCACTGGCTGGCTTATCCAGAGCAAACCGCTTGCATCCTCGGTGGCGAAGCCCTACCTCACTCTTGGGGGGCCAAAAGGCCCAAGTTGTATGTTGCAAAGGGAGAAAGCCGCCATGACGACTGGAGCAAACCGCATCATGGACGAGTTCG
Source organism: Rhizobium cauense (assembly GCF_019511525.1). Classification (GTDB taxonomy): domain Bacteria; phylum Pseudomonadota; class Alphaproteobacteria; order Rhizobiales; family Rhizobiaceae; genus Rhizobium; species Rhizobium cauense. The sequence goes on from NZ_JAEUAT010000008.1 coordinate 178,221, forward strand.
CCAAGCTGATGACGGATGCGGCCGGTGCCGCCCAGGGCGTGCGCAAGGAAATAGAGACGGCCTTTAATGCGCAAGCGGAGCGCTGGCTGAATTCGCTCGATATCGTCAAGCGCGAAGAGTTCGAGGTCGTGCGCGAAATGGCGATCAAGGCGCGCGATGAAAACGATGCTCTTCTGGCCCGCATCGAGGCCCTCGAAGCCAAGCTTGCAGCCAAGGGCAAGTAATTCCCGTTGTGACACAGGCTGTGGTGTGACCTTTAAGAGACACACCGCGGTCGCGCTTTAAAAACCGGGTGTCGTTATCCACCTGTGGACACTGCCAAAAAGATCAATGGGCAGAGTCATTTAAACCCTCCTTCTGAATCCAAATCCGAAAAGCTTTCCACAGTGCCGTTCCCTAAAACGGCCGTGAGGGGCTAGCGTGTCGCCGAGCCCGTTATACACTGATTTTAAATGATGATTCGAAGCAGTTGGTAAGCTCCAGGCAGGTTTGACTGCGTTAAGTCTGGTAGTAGTTCAACGGTCATCAGGGTTGGTGGTTCCGGCTGTTGCGTGTGTTTCTCCTTGTGTCTCGTTGACGAAGTTGGTTCGCATTCACTCCGGTCAAGAAGGTGCTGCATGAGCCTCATGGAATTGGAAGTCGAGCGTCAGTCGAACCCGGTCGATATGATCGAGTACGTCGCCGCCAATAACGACTGGTCTTTCGAGCGGTCGGGCGATGACGAGATTGCGATGACGGTTGAAGGGAAGTGGACCGATTACCACGTTTCCTTTTCCTGGATGGAAGAGTTCGAGGCGCTGCATCTGGGCTGCGCCTTTGACGTCAAGGTTCCCGAACAGCGTGTCAACGAAGTCACCAAGCTTCTGGCTGCGATCAATGGTCAGGTCCTGATGGGACACTTCGATCTTTGGCGCCAGGAAGATGTCATCATCTTCCGTCAGTCGCTTTTGCTCGCAGGTGGTGCCGAGCCGACCAATCGACAGGTCGAGGTTCTGCTCGCTAGTGCGCTCGACACCTGCGAGGCGTATTATCAGGCGTTCCAGTTTGTCATCTGGTCCGGTATGGATGCGAACCGCGCGATGGAAGCGGTTCTTTTCGAAACGGTCGGTGAGGCGTAAATGTCATCCGCATCTTCAGGTCCTATCGTTCTCATCGGTGCCGGCAACATGGGGGGCGCAATGCTCTCCGGCTGGCTGAAGAGCGGAGTGGCCGGTTCTTCTATTGTCGTCATCGATCCCGGTCCGTCGGAGCAGATGATGAAAACGATCAGTGACGCCGGCGCCACGCACGTCACCTCTGCTCCGTCGGGGCTGACAGCGGGCGTTCTTTTCCTTGCTGTCAAGCCGCAGGTGATGGACGCCGTATTGCCTCCGGTCAAGGGAACAGTGGGGCCGGAGACCGTCGTCGTCTCCGTCGCGGCTGGCAAGACGCTGTCGTTCCTTGAAAAGCATCTCGGCGAAGCTGCGATGGTGCGCGCCATGCCGAATACGCCTGCCATGGTCGGGCGTGGCGTCACGGGTGCGTTTGCCAATGCGCGCGTTACCGGTGCGCAGCGTGAGCAGGTTCACTCCCTCTTGCGTGTATCCGGTCCGGTCGAGTGGGTTCCGACCGAAGCCGACATCGATGCCGTCACGGCTCTGTCGGGAAGTGGACCCGCGTACGTGTTCTATCTCGTCGAGTGTATGGCAGAGGCAGGCCGTAAACTTGGCTTGCAGGCGGACCTTGCCATGCGCCTTGCACGGGAAACAGTCGCGGGGGCTGGTGAACTTTTGCACCAGTCCCCCGACGACGCCTCGCGCCTGCGCCAGAACGTAACCTCACCTGGTGGTACGACAGCTGCCGCACTGTCCGTTCTCATGGCGGAAGACGCGATGCAGCCGCTTTTCGACAAGGCCCTTGCCGCTGCGCGCAAGCGCGCCGAAGAGCTAGCCGGCTGAGGACATAGAGACATGGCTGATGAAATCACGTACGGCGACTTCGAGCGTGTCGACATCCGCGTCGGCACGATTGTCGAGGCAAGCCCATTCCCGGAAGCCCGCAAGCCGGCTTTCAAGCTTGTAATCGACTTCGGGCCGGAAATCGGCCTCAAGAAATCATCCGCCCAGATCACCGTACACTATACGCCTGAGAGCCTTGTCGGCCGGCAGGTGCTTGGCGTCGTGAACTTCCCGCCACGTCAGATCGGCCCCGTCCGATCCGAAGTCCTGACCCTTGGCTTCGAGGACGAAGCGGGTGCCATCGTGCTCGCGGCAACCGACAAGCCCGTTCCGAACGGCAAGAAACTGATGTGATCAGTGGATCTCGCGCGACAAAGGGTCGGTCAGCGAGAAATCATGGAATACGGCCTCGAAGCCCGATCGTTGCGGCGAGCAGAATGCTGGGCCGACGGCAACCTCGGCAAACGCCGGGTCAAACCATGCAAGTCGCGCCATGCGCCAGTCTCTCATGCGATCCGTTCTGTATTGGATGAACAAGGCATCGCCGTTTCGCGTCACGCGCACCCCCATACGCTCGAATGCGTGATCGAGCCGGAAGGCAGACCAGTCGGAGTTGCCGTTGGTCACGACGACGCTGAAATGCATCGCGCCGTCGGTATATTCTATCCCGCACTTCATCCAATGTGTCGCGTCTGCACGGACCATCATGCCCGCCTGGTCATAGAGTTCCTCGTAACGTCCCGAGAAGGAAACTTCGGCGGTGAAGTCGCCTTGCCGCAACTGGTGCAGGAAGTGCCCGTCGTCGCGATGGAAGCCGTAGTAGGTCCCCTGCCAGAAATCGGTCTTTGAGCCTGACCATACATGCAAATCCTCGCCGCGCGTCTCAACGCGCGGGGGAGGGTTTATCCATGCCATTCGAGCCGTATCGATCGTCATTTGTCCTCACGCAGGCAGGCGGACGGTCGCCCGCAGACCGCCGAGAGGGCTGTCGCCGAGGGTAACGTTGCCGCCGTGGCTTCGGGCAATGTCTCGGGCAATGGCAAGGCCGAGGCCTGTACCGGAGGCGTCGAGGTTTCGCGCCTCGTCGAGCCGGAAGAACGGCTTGAACACATCCTCGCGGCTCTTCTCCGGAATGCCCGGGCCGTCGTCATCAAAGGTGATTGTCAGCCATTTGGCACTGTGCTTGGCGTTGACGTCGAGGGTGTTGGCGTAACGACGCGCGTTCGAGGCGAGGTTCGTCACAAGACGCGTAAAGGCGTTTGGGCGCACCCGAATGTGGTCCTCGCCTTCGATGGAATAGGTCAGCGTCTTGCCGTCGTGGAGCTCGAAGTCAGCTTCGATCCTTGCGAAGACGTCGGTGAGCTTCATCTCGCCAACGTCCTCCTCAAGTTCGCTTCGCGCGAAGGCCATGTAGGCTTCGAGCATCGACTGCATATCGTTGACGTCGTCGTTCATGCCGTGCAGATCGGGATTGTCTCCGGCCAACGCCAGTTGCAGCTTGAAGCGGGTCAGGATCGTGCGAAGGTCATGGCTCACCCCGGTCAGCATGGCCGTGCGCTGCTCCATCTGCCGTTCGATGCGCTCGCGCATGAGGATGAAGGCGAGGCCAGCTCGACGGACTTCATCTGCGCCGCGCGGATGGAAATTGTCGGCCTTCTGTCCCTTGCCGAAGCTTTCCGCTGCGTTTGCCAAGGCAAGGATCGGCCGGATCTGCCCTCGCAGGAACAGGATCGATATGCCGATCAGGACTAGTGACGCGCCAACCATCCAGACGATGAAGATGTGCGTGTTCGATGCGTATGTCGTGCTGCGTTTCGCCAGCACGCGCAGGATCTTGTCTTCGAGCTTGATGCGGATCTCGACCAGATTGGAATCGCCCAGCGTGTCGATCCAAAAGGGACGTTTGATCTGGTCGCTGATCTCATCGCTCAGGATGCCGTCGAGGATGGAAAAGAACGGCTTGGTGCGTGGCGACGGCAGATCGCCGTTCGGCTCGATCGAGATCTGCAGGTTCATCTGGTCGCGGGCAATGCGCGTTACTTCGCTGTAGTCCGTATCCTGCGGGTAGGTCTCGATGATCTGGATGATCGCGGCAATGTCGCGGGTGACTGCCGCAGAGAGGCGCTGCGTCACCATCTGCCAGTGGCGTTCCATGAATACGGCAGCGACGACGGACTGCAGCAGCACCATGGGTATGATGATGATGAGAAGCGACCGGACGTAGAGGCCGGTCGGCAAATAGAGCCGCAGTCTGCGTATCATCGATCGCCATCCGCGGGCGGGCGATCGGTCGTCACGCCGAAGGGAGTCGAATGTCACCATCTGGTCGCCGGTCCTGGGTTTACGACTGTCAGTCGATGCTCAAGCGGTATCCTATACCACGAACCGTCTGCAGCCAGACCGGATTTGCGGGATCGTCTTCGATCTTGCGTCGCAGGCGATTGATCTGCACGTCGATGGTGCGTTCACCGACATCGACGTCATTGCCGATAAGTTCATGCCGCGGAATGGTGTCGCCGGCGCGCTTGGCAAACAGCAGCATGATTTCCTGCTCGCGATCCGTCAGCCGGACAACCTCGGATGCTTTCTTGAGTTCCTTGCGCGTGAGGGAGAAGGTGTAAGGGCCGAACATCACCTGCTCGATCTTCGGTGCATCGTTGGAAACGTTGCGACGCAAGATGTTGTTGACGCGCAGGACGAGCTCGCGCGGATCGAACGGCTTGGCAAGGTAGTCATCGGCGCCGGCCTCGAGGCCCTCGATGCGGCTGCCTGACTCCGCCAGTGCTGTCAGCATGATGATCGGTACATTCTTGATCGTGCGCAGGCCTCGGGTCACCTCGATTCCGGACTCGCCCGGCATCATCACGTCCATGATGATCAGGTCGAAATCCAAGCCGGTAAGCTTGCGTTGCGCTTCAGCACCGTCTGCAGCTACCGTCACCCTGAAGCCATTTTCGCTCAGATAGCGGTTGAGCAGGGCGCGGATACGCGTGTCGTCATCCACGACAAGCAAGTGCGCAGCATCGTCCGAAATCACTGTCTTTGTCGCCATTCAGTCTGCTCTCGAGTTCTGTCTGTTGCGCATGCCTCTCAGGAAAGCCTTTATGCCTTCCCGCATCTCCGGAGAAGCCCCGTCGAATGCTCTCTCAATACGGCGCGATTGCGGCTCCGCCAGAGCAAGAGCCAGCTCTCGCCCCATCTTTGTTGGATAGAGCTTGCGCTGCCGCCTGTCTTCAGGCCCTGCAATCTGACGAATATACCCCGAATCGATGAGTTGTTTGAGCACTCTTGCGAGACTCTGCTTGGTAATCTTCAATGTATCCAGCAGATCGGCAACGGTCATGCCGGGGTTGCGGTTAACGAAATGCACGACGCGGTGGTGTGCCCGCCCGAAACCGATCTCCGCAAGGATAGCGTCCGGGTCGGAAACGAAGTCGCGATAGGAGAAAAACAGAAGCTCGATGATCTCGAAATCGATGGTTTCCGAGTTTTCCAACGGCATATCGAGCAGTTCGGGCTTGCCCGCCTTCGGGCTCGTCTGTCGTGCCAATTTGGCATCTCCCTTCTTGTTGCGCAGTTTCGGGAAAGGCCCTTCGCTGTTGCTGGCAGGCGCAATTTCCACTGGAAACGGCCTGTCTTCGCAAACTCCATCCAAAATGCGTAATTTCCCCTGCGTGAGTGGATAAAACGTATTGGGGGCAACAATCAACAAGAATGGCGCGCCGGCGCTAGAGGAGTGCGAACTAGCTTAGTTCGACCGACCAATTTGGACGGCGAAATCTCCTCGGCAGCAGTTATCGTTTCAGAGGCTTGGCGCAGGAGCTCATGGCAATCGGCAAGGCGTTGACGACGCAGTAAAGAGTCCAACCGACCACTAGAGCGAACGACCGACCTGGCTCTGGGAACGGTCGGGCTCGCTGAGCGCCCCGACCGCATTCCCAGCGAAGCTGTTACCTTGCGCGAGCAGCAACCGCACCGACGATCGTCGAGAGGATCCCGCCACCGATCAACCCGCCGATACCGTCGGCAATGAGGCCGGTCATTGCAGCTTCGCCGCCGACCATGCTTAGCAGCATGCCGCCGCCGATGCCGCCGATCGCACCGGCGATCGTCCGCGCAACGGCATTGATTGCAACCTGCTTCAGGGCGCCGCTTGCAACATTGCCGCCGACTGCGCCCGCTATCGCTTGTGTGATGATTGGCAATAAGGCTTCCATGATTTCCCTCCTTCATGTCTCCTCAAACGCCACCGCCGGCTGCGCTATCCTATGGGATAAGCAGCCATACAGGCGATCCGACGTCCGACCAGGAGCGGGGATATCGACTGAATTTCAGTATTTTATCATGAGTGAATGTTAAGTGGAATGGAGAGCAACCCATAGGCGAGAATTTTCCTTCCTACGCTCCCCAACAAAAAAGGCGCCCGAAGGCGCCTTTCTCGATCCGGTTCATCCCTAGTTGTAGACGTAGACGATGCGACGCGTGCCGGGATCCACGAGGACGGGCTGATCGTTGATGCGAACATATCGGTACTGGTAGTCGGGGATCTCCTGGAAGGTAACGTCGCCGGGTATCGATGCACCGACGACGACATCGCCACCGAGGCGCACGGTCTGGCCGGGATTGGTCTGGACGTAGGTCGTGACCGTTTCAGGCGGCGTGATGGCTTCTACGGAGCCGACGGGGCCTAACAATTCGTCGCCCGGAGCAGGATCGGCGGGTGCAACGCTCGCGGTGCTTTCATAGGTTACGACGGGAACGCCAAGATCGGATTGATGCTGTTCGACAATGACCTGGCTACCGCCGTGGTCAACCTGCAGATACTCGGCATAGACCCAACCGCGGACGCCGTTGACATCGACGCGGCACCAGCGGCTGCCTTCGATGCAGCCATCAAGAACTGTCTGGGATCCGCGCGTCGCAATGCCGACGGAAGGATACTGGGGACCTGGGCCTGCACGAACATTCAGATCGTTGATGGCCGTGGCAACCATTTCCGCCTGGGCAAGACCGGCGCTTCCCACGACGATCGCGCCAGCCAGGAACAGATTTCGCTTCAAGGTCATCTCGTTTCTCCTTGTTAAGTACAGGCAGGTAACGTTTGGTTGATGGCGATGTTCCCGGGCGGAGGCCTGGCCCGGTAAACGTTTGTATCGATATGTTAAATTTCACTGCGTGGGTCTATCGACACATCCAGCCCAGACTGTGTGTTCAACAAATCGCGGGCTGCGCGACCCGATATTTCGGACTATAGGAACACAGGCAAGAGACAAGCGAGGCACCCATGGGCATGCTGCAGGCCGGTATCATTCCGGTAACACCCTTTCAGCAGAACTGCACGATTCTGTTCGATCCGGAGACGAAGGAGGGGGTCGTGGTCGATCCCGGCGGGGATGTGCCGGCAATCCTTGAGGCCATCGCGGCGAATGGATTCAAGATAAAGGAAATCTGGCTGACGCACGGTCATCTTGACCACGCCGGAGGAGCCAAGGAGCTCAAGGAAGCTCTGAATATCGATATCGTTGGTCCGCATGAGGACGATCTTCCTCTGCTGCAACGGATCGAAACGCAGTCTCAAAAATATGGCTTGCCGCCCGGCATGCAGAACGTCGTTCCGGACCGCTGGCTGAAAGACGGCGAGAAGGTTTCGTTCGGCGCCCACGAGTTCGAGGTTTACCATACCCCCGGCCACGCGCCCGGACATGTCATCTATTTCAATCGTGCCCAGAATTTCGCCCATCTCGGCGACGTGCTTTTCAACGGATCGATAGGACGGACGGATCTGCCGGGTGGCGATCATCAGCAACTTCTCGATTCGATCCGCGACAAGGTGCTGCCGCTTGGTGACGACGTCGGCTTTATTTGCGGGCACGGGCCAGGCAGCCGGATCGGCGACGAGCGTCGCAGCAATCCCTTCCTTCAGGGGATCTGAATAAAAAGGAGCGCCGCTAAAAGCAGCGCTCCATATGCAATGATGTTACGGGATCAATCAGCCGGCCGTGCAGAAATGGCTGCGGCCGTCGTAGCCGATATAGGTGCCGCTACGCGGGTCGAACGAGCGGTAGCGATAGGAGCAATAGCGTTCCCACTGCGGAGTCCACGGTTCGACGTCGGCAACCGGGCGATAGTAGCGCGGCGGCGGAGCGCGATAGACCGGAGCAGCTTCGTATTCCGGCTCGTAGGGCGGGTCGATGTAGCGCGGTTCGTCATAGCGCGGCGCACTCGCGATGGCGGAACCAACAATCAGGCCGGTCGCCAGGCCAACAGCGCCACCGACGAGCGCATCATCGCTGTGGTGGTGGCGACGCCAGTCACCGGCGGACGCAACGCTGATCGACGATACGGTGAGGGCAGCGGCTGTTGCCGTCATGAGGAGCGTTTTCGCGAGCCTGTTCATTTATCTTTCCCTGTTTAAAACCGATTCCGGTTCTGCACCTTGATGATGGCAAGGTAAGGGCTGCGATCTGAATGCAGGCTGAATGACAAAACCCGGCATTGCTGCCGGGCTTCGCCTGAATTGAAAGCTTTGGCTGGAGGTTCAGCCTGCGATCTGCAGGTTGACGGCCTTGGGGCCCTTGCCGCGGCGATCCGGCTCCGTATCGAAGCTAACCTTCTGATTCTCCGTCAGCCCGGCCAAGCCAGAAGCCTGAACGGCAGAAATATGAACAAAGATGTCGGCGCCGCCCTTGTCCGGCTTGATAAAGCCAAAACCTTTGTCGGTATTGAAGAATTTTACAGTGCCAGTCTCGGCCATGCGTCAGGTCCTTTTATCTCCGCCCGCCATCCACACGGGCAGCATCACTGTTAATGCCTCCTCTCGGAGACGTTTGCAGGCAATTGTTGAAATGTGAGAAAAAGGTCCCCTCTAGCCCAACCGCGTTCACCACGGGACTGATGCCCGCTTTTTCGGAACTGGTTGACCGGAATATTAGCGTTTCCGGCGCGCACATTCTCAAGGACTTCCCATGCTCGCAAAATGCCCGAACACGGTGAGAGTGCTGCGATTATTAAATTTTGGCAAGCAAAAGTTTTTTAACGCGTTCATGCTCGCAGGCACCCAGGGACTGCATTTTTGCGCGTCAGGAGCAAAATTTTGGTCGTCCAGCGCCAAGGATTAACGCTTTATATCGTTGGCAATATAGTTTGGGAGCAGATTTTGCCAAAAATGCAACGCTAGCGCGACTGCGTAAAAGCTAAAGTTTTTTTCATTTCCGGCAGTTCAACCCAAATTTGGACTCGGGTTCAGCCTGTCGGAGGCGCGTCGGCGCGCTATTTCGGGCACGACTTCAACCAGAAGCATAGCGGTAAACATCAGCGCGCAGCCGGCATAGCCGAGCGGCGGCATGGTTTCACCCAGCAGCAGCGCGCCAAGGGAGGCGCCGAAAAGCGCTTCCGAGGAGAGGAAGATGGCTGCCTGCGACGACGTCGTGTAGCGCTGGCCGATGATCTGCAGCGAAAAGGCGACGCCCGAAGAGAAGATGCCGACATAAAGGATCTCGGGGGCTGCCGCCCAGACCGCAGCCCAGCTGATCGGCTCGATGACGACGGCAACGGCAAGCGCGCATATGCCGGTAATGGCAAATTGAGCGGTAGACAGGGCAAGCGGACGGCCGGTTTCCGAAACGGTTATGCCTGCGAGGGTGATTTGTCCGGCCCAGAAAATCGCGCAGACGACCGTCAACAGGTCTCCGGTGGTCAATGCAGATAACTGGCCGCCTGACAGCAGATAGATGCCGGATACGGCCATGATTGCGCCCGGCCAGATGATCCAGTGGGGAGATCGCCGCAAGAAGACGACCGCGATCAATGGCACGATCACGACGTAAAGGCCCGTGATGAAGCTAGAGTTCGTGACCGTGGTCGTCTGCAGGCCGATCTGCTGGGTCGTCGCCCCGCCAAACAATGCAAGTCCGATCAGCAGATAAAGCTTGAGATGGCGCGGCGCGGTCTTGACCGACGCCTTGCGTGCTTCCAACAGCATGAACGGGAGAACCGCAATCGCAGCGATCATGAAGCGCAGGCCGATGAACCAGAACGGTCCGATCGCCTTCATTGCCGTCGACTGCGCGACAAAGCCGCCGCCCCAGATGGCAGCTGCAAGCAATAGAAGGAGGTTCGCCTGAATGCGCGTCATTTCATCCTCTGGGTGGGGAGACGGGTGTTGGGGCGAGCGTTATCAGCTGACTTTCGTTTGAGCAAGGGTGAAGAATGTCGCGCGTGGCTGTGCTTGGGCGCGCGGCGGATGACCGGAGCGGGTTGCGCATTGCAGAGCGAAAAGCGTGCTCTCGGACGTCAACCGTTGTTTGTCGGCGCTCGCGACACCCTGAGCAGGGCGCCATCGTCTTCGTCAGTCAGGATGAGGAGGGCACCATCGGGCGCAACCACGACATCGCGCATGCGGCCATAGCTGCCGTCGAGCATGCGCTCTTCGGCCACGAACGCGCCGGTGTCGTCACGCTGCATGCGTGAAAGCAGCTGAAACTTCAAAGCAGCGACGAGAAAATTGCCATCCCACTCCGGGAACATCCTGCCACGATAGATGGCAAGTGCTCCTGGCGCAATGGACGGATCCCAGTAGTATGCGGGTTGCTCGAGCCCTTCCTTTGCCGTGCCTTCGCCTATCTCAGCTCCGGAGTAGTCGCGGCCATAGGTGATGATTGGCCAGCCGTAGTTCTTGCCGGGCTCGATATAATTGATCTCGTCGCCGCCGCGGGCGCCGTGCTCCACGGTGTAGAGTTTGCCGTCGGCGGCGTCGATGGCGATGCCCTGCGGATTGCGATGGCCTTTGGACCAGATTTCCGGCAGGGCCTTGATCCCGTCCTTGAATGGGTTGTCAGCCGGAATGCTGCCGTCGGCGTTGATGTGAACAATCGAGCCGGCGTCGTCCTTCCAATCCTGGGAACGATCCCTGTCGCCGCGGTCGCCGATGCTGATGAAGAGTGAGCCGTCCTTGGCAAATGCGATGCGGGAGCCATATTGGATGTTGCCCGACGTGAACCGCTTCATGGCAAAGATCGATTTGACGTCTTCCAGCTTTGTACCGTCCGCTGACAGCTTGGCGCTGAAAACTTCGGTCCCAGAGCCTCCCTTGGCCCGGGTTGCCGCGGTGAGGAATATCCTGCGGCTCGAAGCAAAGTCAGGTGCGATCGCAACATCCATCAGACCGCCCTGGCTGCGCGCGTTGACCTTTGGGACACCAGTAATGGGAGCGGAGATCTTGCCGTCTCGGATAGTGCGCAATCGTCCCGGTCTCTCGGTAACGAGATAGGCGCCGTCCGGTAGAACCTCCACGGCCCAAGGATGTTCGAGACCGGTTGCGATTGTGTCGACCTGAAGTTCAACCGTTTTTGTCCTGACCATGTCGGTCGTCAGGCCCTGGGAGGCGGCTAGGGTTGCAGTTGCGAAAAAGATGCCGATTCGAAGACTTGCAAATTTCATCATGTCCATCCCGTTGCCTGCCTTGGTCAAGGTGGAGCAGTCGGACATGTGCTTCAACCTCATTCGGCCCGGGATAACGGCTTTGTGTTTGTCGCCGGCAATGCTCCAGTCGCCTGCGTATCGACGAGTTCCGCCTCAACGACATAGCGCAGCGGCCCGCGTTCCGTCGCACCGAAAGGCCAACAGGTCGCAAGCACGAGGTGGCGCCCTTGCGCCAGTGGTGTGATCCCGCTGTCGGACGGTACGATACGGCCTTCGCCTGCCTTGAAGGTCAGCACCTTTCCATCGCGACGTGTGACCTCGATTTCGTCGCCTGGTTTGACCTCCTTCAGCCAGCGAAAATGCCCGTCGCGATCGGCGGAGATAATGGAAGTGCCTTCGTCGCCGGGTTGGGGCGTATTGGCAACCCGGATGGGGCCGAACGCCGAGGCGTCGGCCGTGCCGGCGGAGAGGACGATCGCCTGCTTCCCTAGACGCGGCGCTGCCACCTCCGCCTCGGTCGTGAAATCCGCCCAGGGCCACGGCTTGGCATCTTCGCCGCGCAGTTCGGCGGCAAAGGCTCGCTCCAGGAGCATGTGTGACAGTTCCGTCTTGGCTTTGATGTAGAGGCCGTCAGTGAGCAAGACGATTCCATATAGCGCCAGGGCGGCGATGCTCGCGGCAATTGCCTTCTCGACAATGGAAAGGCGGGGCAGAATGCGGCGGCTCTGATGCGCGCTTGCGGCCTCATACGCAGTTGCGGCAGCCATTGCCATGGAAAGCTCGAGGTAGGTCGGAAGCGGCCCGAACTCGTCCCGATCCTGATTTCGGGTTCCCGTTCCAGAAATAGCCGACGTCACGTCCCGGTCCCTGCAAAGATTCCACGCACGCGCCGACGCCAGACGGCAAGGCCGCTTGCGGCGACAAGTGCTGCAAGCAGCATGACGATACCGCGAAGGATCTGTTCGTCGGCACGTGTCGCCATGTGCGGCAATTTCGCGGAGACGGATGACTGGGCGATGAGTTCGGCCGCTGGCGCGACGGTCACTGGCGCGGCTGCCAGCTGCGCGAACGCTTGCCGGGGCTGCCTGTCTCCGGCGTAAACAGTCGTGGCAAGCCCCACGGTCATTAGGATCGACGCGGCGAAAGCCACGAATGCCACCAGCAATGAGATGGATACGCGAGTGGCGCGAAGGCGCCTTATGACGCACTCGTCTTCCAGAAACATGGTATTCCCTCAATAACCAATGTCGGATGCATCAAGATGCACCTTCGATCTCGGCATGCTCGCGACAGAATTGCGGCATGCCGCGGCATTTGTTGCGGCCAATTCGTGGCAGAGCGCGAAAATGACGAAGTTTTTGATTTCAGGAGGTAAAATCGGCTCTCTTCAGAAATTGATTCAAGGGCTTCGCAAAATGATTCATCGTGTTGGCTGACCCGCATTGCGAATCGCGAGCGACGCGGAGCCATCCATCACGAAGAATCATTGGCACCATCACGCCTTTGCGCTTGAAATGCCTGCCTACATTGGACATAGAGCTTAGCGCAGAATTCCGGTCCCGGCTTTCTGCCCAAATCAACCGTATAGGACCGATATCATGGCCTTTCTTGCCGATGCTCTTTCCCGTGTGAAGCCTTCAGCCACCATCGCCGTTTCCCAGAAAGCGCGCGAGCTGAAAGCGAAAGGACGCGACGTGATCGGCCTCGGTGCCGGCGAGCCGGATTTCGATACGCCTGACAATATCAAGACGGCTGCCATCGAAGCGATCAATCGCGGCGAGACGAAGTACACGCCGGTCTCCGGTATCCCTGAGCTGCGCAAGGCGATCGCCGCGAAGTTCAAGCGCGAGAACGGCCTGGAATATTCCTGGGAGCAGACGATCGTCGGCACCGGTGGCAAGCAGATCCTGTTTAACGCCTTCATGGCGACGCTGAACCCGGGCGACGAAGTCGTCATCCCGGCGCCGTACTGGGTTTCCTACCCGGAAATGGTTTCGCTGTGCGGCGGTACGCCTGTCATCGTTTCGGCGACGCAGGAGAACAACTTCAAGCTCCAGCCTGCCGACCTCGACAAGGCGATCACGCCGAAGACGAAGTGGTTCATCTTCAACTCGCCGTCCAACCCGTCGGGTGCTGCCTATACGCATGACGAGCTGAAGGCTCTGACCGACGTGCTGTTGAAGCACCCGCACGTCTGGGTGCTGACGGACGACATGTACGAGCACCTGACCTACGGCGACTTCAAGTTCGTCACGCCTGTCGAAGTCGAGCCGAAGCTCTATGACCGCACGCTGACCATGAACGGCGTCTCCAAGGCATATGCGATGACCGGCTGGCGTATTGGCTATGCAGCCGGCCCGATCCAGCTGATCAAGGCGATGGACATGATCCAGGGCCAGCAGACCTCGGGTGCAACGTCGATCGCCCAGTGGGCTGCCGTCGAAGCATTGAACGGCACGCAGGATTTCATTCCCGCGAACAAGAAGATTTTCGAGGGCCGCCGCGATCTCGTCGTGTCGATGCTGAACCAGGCCAAGGGCATTACATGCCCGTCGCCGGAAGGTGCCTTCTATGTCTATCCGTCCTGCGCCGGCCTGATCGGCAAGACGGCACCGTCGGGCAAGGTCATCGAGACGGACGAAGACTTCGTTTCGGAACTGCTGGAGAGCGAAGGCGTCGCCGTCGTTCATGGTTCGGCCTTTGGTCTTGGTCCGAACTTCCGCATTTCCTACGCGACCTCGGAAGCTCTGCTCGAGGAAGCCTGCAAGCGCATTCAGCGCTTCTGCGGCGCCTGCAAGTAAGCTCTTCAGTCAAGGACAGCTTTGGAACCCGCCGGCGACGGCGGGTTTTTCTTTTGCGAAGGCGGCTGAACCGCCAATCGCGTCATATCAGAGACCGAGCGCCGACAGCATGAGGAACGTCGCAAAGAGGATGAAGTGCGTCATGCCTTCAATGGCGTTGGTTTCGCCGTCGTTGAGGTTGATCGCCGCCGCGATAAGCGTAATCGCCACCATCACGGTTTGAACCGGAGTCATGGCCATGATGAAGGGCTGGCCTGTATAGAGGGCTATTGCCTCCATAACCGGAACCGTGAGGATGACGGTCGAAAGCGAGGCGCCCATGGCGATGTTGACGGTTGCCTGCATTCGGTTGCGGAGCGCCGCGCGCAGTGCGGTCAGGATTTCGGGCGCGGCGGAAATGGCAGCGACGACGATTGCGGTGATGGCAACCGGCGCGCCGGTGCCTCGCAGCCCTTCAGTCATGAAGGTGGACATGAATTCCGCGAGAATGCCGATAATGACGACCCCGATCAGGATCGTTGCGATCGACGCCGCCGCCGACTCGTCGGTCGCATGCTCTTCCGGATCGGCCATCTTCCGTTCGCTGCGGGGATAGGCGTAGCTGAAGAAGTAGCTGTGCTGGCCAACCTGCATCCGCAGGAAGAGGCCATACAGGGCGATCATCGCCAGGATGGTGAAAGCCGAATAGTAATGCCACTTTTCCGCCGGCACGAATTCGGGAACGATCATGGAGATGCCCATGGCGGTCAGGATCATGACGCCGTAGGTCTTGCCCGAATTGTCATTGTATGGCTGCTCACCGTGCTTCAAGCCACCGAGCAGGGCGGCAAGGCCGAGGATGCCGTTAATGTCGAGCATCAGCGCGGAATAGATCGTATCGCGCACGAGCGTTGGCGAGCTTTCGCCGCTCATCATAATGGCGAGGATGATCACCTCCACTGCAACGGCCGACAGCGTCAGGATCATTGTGCCATAGGGGTCGCCGACCTTGGTCGCGAGAATCTCGGCATGATGAGCGACGCGAACCGAAGCGACGACGATCGTTGCGACAAGTGCTGCGGCAGCTATCAGGGAGGCGCCGCGCCCCATTCCGAGTACCGTATGTTCAAGCGCATAAGCGACAGGCGCGACGATCATCGCAAACACCAGGAGCCGCTCGTCTCTCAGTCGCGACACGATTTTCACGAAAAGCTCCGATCTCGATTCATGTGCCAAGTCTAAGCCGATGATTTTGCATGGCAAGCAGACCGCACAGGCGGGCGCGTTTGCAGTCTTGGGGATTTAATGGAATACTACCCATATCGGTCAGCCGGAAGCATATAGCGGCGCCCTCTAGTCACTTGTAACGCGGCCCGCGCAGAACTGGATGCAATCCGGTCAGCATTTGAGCGCCAAGCAAGAAGAAAGAGGAGTGAAATGCATGGTCAAGGTGGTCTACGAGGTCGTTCCGCACGACGGAGGCTGGGCCTACCGATTGGGTCCTGTCTATTCCGAGGCATTCCCGACACACTCCGAAGCGCTCGAAGCAGCCCGTATCGTCGCAGCCGAACAACAGGTTGGCGGTGATTCCGCGGAAATCAGCTGGCAGGATGACAAAGGCAAATGGCATGAGGAGTATGCCGAAGGGGGGGATCGACCTGAGACAGAAGTTGTTGACGGCACCTGGAAAAGCCAGGCCAATGAAACCTCTCCTCGCGCATAAGCATCGTCTATTGTCTGCGTGATGACTGGCTTTGGCGTGTGCGCCCAACGCGAGGCGCGCCATTGATTTTTCGAGGGGAGCCGAACGACCGGCTCTCAAAGATTTCATCCGGGCCGCAATCGACTTCAATCAGCGCAAGCTGAACAAGAACGCGCCAAAGACGGGTAAAGGCAAAGAGAGCTATTTTCCTGGCCCTAGGCCTGCTGCAACTCGGTGAGCGCTATGCGCGCGACTGCCAATGGACTTTGCGCCAGCGCCGTCGATCCGTCACCAAGAAACCAAGCCGCTGACAGCCCCGAATAGGCAGCAATCCATTGCAGCAGGCGTTTCGGTTGAAGGGCCGCCTCGGTCGCAACAATGCGAAGCTGCCTCTGCAGGCGGCCGGGAGCGCTGATCGTGGGAAGGTCCTCGTTGGCAAAGATATTGGCGTAATCGAAACCGCGTTCGCCGATCAGGCCCTTCGGGTCGATGGCCAGCCAGCCGTGTTGTTCGAAGTCGAGGATGTTGCTGTGGTGAATGTCACCATGCAGGACGACCGGATCGCCATTGTCAGCCAGCAGCTTGTCGGCAATGACCTTGCAGTCGGAGAGTACACCGCCATAGGCCCGGGCTGCCGGCTCGAGTTCGCGAAACCAGCGCTCGAGCGGAATGAGTTGGGGCTGTGGCCGCTTGCGTGGGGCGTGAAGCTTTGCAACCGTGCCGCAAATGATGTGGGTTGCGATATCGTCCGCGCCGTTCATTGCCATTTCCAACAGCGAGCGTTCGCCCATAGCCCGTTCCAATAGAACCGCGTCGCTATCGTGTGCGTAGACCCTGGCGGCGCCGATACCGTCCCACCACTCCATCAATGCGCCGCCGGCCCGCTCGGCCTCGTCGCTGGAAATCTTCAGCATGGCAGGCCTGCCGTCCGAGAGAACAGGAAGCAGCTGGCTGGAATGGGTGGCGAACGGTTCACCGTCGACGGTCAGGCGCCAGCGATCAATATGCGATTCGAACATGGCATCATGCTAGTTGCCTGTCGGAAAAAGGAAATCCCGCCGGTTGGCGGGACCTCCCAGGGGCATGCGGCTCAAGCAGCCTTTTCGTGGGCCGGATAGTCGACATATCCCTTGGCGCCACCTCCATAGAAGGTCGCCTGGTCGGGGCCGGCGAGGGGAACGTTCTCCTTCAGACGCTGGACGAGGTCCGGATTGGAGATGAAGGGTTTGCCGAAGGCAACGAGGTCGGCACGACCGCTCTCGACAGCGTCGATCGCCATGCTGCGGTCATAGCCGTTGTTGACCATCCAGCTCGCCTTGCCGCCAGCCTTTTCATAGGCGTTGCGGAGTGCCGTATAGTCAAAGGGTTTGTCGCCTTGCTGATAGTTGCGATCGCCACCGGTCGCACCTTCGACGATATGGATATAGGCAAGGTCATACTTCGCCAGACCCTCGACCACATAGGTGAAGATGGACTGTGCGTCCGGGTCGGAGGAGTCGTTTGCTGGCGTCACAGGCGAGATGCGGATGCCGGTGCGGCGAGCGCCGATCTCGGCGGTGATCGCGTCGACCACTTCAAAGAGGAAGCGTGCACGGTTCTCTACCGAGCCGCCATACTGGTCGGTGCGGTCGTTGGTGCCGGAGCGCAGGAACTGGTCAATCAGATAGCCGTTGGCTGCGTGGATCTCGACACCGTCAAAGCCGGCTTCGATCGCCGCGCGGGCCGCCTTGCGATAGTCTTCCACGATGCCTGGTATTTCAGCCGTCTCCAGCGCACGTGGCTCGGACGTCGGAGCGAAACTTCCCGTACCGTCGGCGTTGACGAGATAGGTCTTGGATTTTGCGACCGTGTTCGTCGAGGAGACCGGCTTGTTGCCGTTGGGCTGCAGCGTTGTGTGGGAGATACGGCCCACGTGCCACATCTGCACGACGATCTTGCCGCCTGCGGCATGCACGGCATTGGTGACACGCTTCCAGCCGTCGATTGCTTCCTTGGAATAGAGTCCGGGCACATCGGCGTAGCCTTGGCCCTGGTGCGTGATGGCGGTCGCTTCGGTAACGATCAGTCCTGCCCCTGAACGCTGCCGGTAGTATTCGACGTTGAGGTCGTTCGGAACGGCGCCCGGCGAGCGGTTGCGCGTCAGGGGCGCCATCACGATGTGGTTCTTGATCGCGATGTCGCCGACCTTCGTCGGTTCGAAAAGCTTGCTCATGGGAGTCCTTTCTTGGGGTGGGGGAATCATTCGGTCGATGCGGGCGATGTCCGCTATTCGGCTAAGGGGAAGGCGGTTGAGGCGAGCCGCGGCATCTTTACAGGTCCGCGGCAAGTTGTTTGAGGAAGGCCGCGATCGTTTCCTCGTTACGCTTGTAAAAGATCCACTGGCCGACGCGTCTTGTCGTCACAAGGCCTGCGCGGCTCAAGGTGCCGAGATGGGCTGAGACAGTCGATTGCGAGAGGCCGCAGCGCTCAAACTGACTGGCGCACACACCCATCTCAAGCGGATGCTCCTGGGAGGAAAAGTGATTCTCGGGGTTCTTCAACCAGTTCAGAATCTCCATCCGTGTCGGGTGGGCTATCGCCTTCAGGATTTCGTCTTTTTCCATCGCCGTTCATCGAACTATAAATCGTCTCTGGGCGATATATGGATTTGCCATTCTCGATATGCAAGTCACGACGACGTGAGGTGCTGCATTTCTTCTCATGGCTAAACTTTAGGCAAAAAAAGAGGGCCACCGAAAGATCGGGGCCCTTTAAGTTATGAAGGTCAATAAACCTCCAGAGGGGAACAGCTAACGCGGTGGCACTGGGAGAGAAGCCACGAAATGCATCAGCTGAGTGCGATATGATGCTTTGAGAGGCAAAGTTCAATGCACGTTTGCGCATGTCTGCTATGCGCTGCAGCAATTGCATGCTGCGATGCAAAAAAATCGGGCAAAAAAAGAGGGCCTCCGAAAGATCGGGGCCCTTATAGGTGTGAAGGTCAAAACCTCCAGAGGGGAACAGCTAATGCGGTGGAACTGGGAGGAAAAGCCACCGTGTGCATCAGCTAAGTGCGATATGGTGCTTTAATGAGCAAACAACAACCCCCGTTTTTTGCATGTCAGGCATGCGTATATTGCAGAGCTTGCATTTCTGAGTGAAGCAACTAGAAGTTCCAGTTGCGTGCCTTGCTGACGATGAAGTCGCGGAAGGCCTTCAGCTTGGCTGCATTCTTCATTTCATCAGGATAGCAGAAGTAGGTATCGAAGGACGGTACGTCGGCATTGATTGCCAACTGGATAAGGCCCGGGTCGCGTCCGACAATGTAGTCGGGCATGCAGGCAACGCCCATGCCGAGCAGGCACGCTCGTTTGATTGAGGTTTGGCTGTTGATCTGCAGGTGCGGAATGCGCTTGTTGTCGGATGAGCGTCCAGCGACTTCCAGCCAGTTGACGTCTAGCAGGTAGCTGGGCGTCGGTTCGCCGAAGGTGATGATACGGTGATTGTCGAGATCCTCGACCGTCTGCGGCTCGCCGTGCCGGTTGATGTAGGAGGGGGCCGCGTAGACGTGCATGTGGACCGTGAACAGCTTGCGCTGGATCAGATCCGACTGTACGGGCTGGCGCAGACGGATGGCGCAGTCTGCGTAGCGCATGTTCACGTCAACCTCCTCGTTGTCGAGGATCAGCTGGATCTGCACATCCGGATAGAGCTGCATGAACTCCTGGATCTTGTCCGTCAGCCATCCTTGGCCGAGGCCGACCGTAGTGGTGACCCGCAGTTTTCCGGTCGGCGTTTCCGTCGTCTCGGTCAACTGCATCTTCACGGTTTCGAGCTTCAGCAGCACGTCGTGGGCGGTGCGGTAGAGGAGTTCGCCCTGTTCCGTCAGGATCAGGCCGCGCGCGTGGCGGTGGAAGAGCTTGGTGCCGACGTCTTGCTCGAGCGCACTGACCTGGCGGCTGATCGCGGATTGGGACAGATGCAGTTTATCAGCCGCATGCGTGAACGAACCCGCTTCGGCAGCTGCGTGAAAGATACGCAGCTTGTCCCAATCCAATGGCATTCCCCCACCCCTCATAGCCGATCTTACTCCGCTGCCACGGCGACGGGCATGTGACCCGTCAGATATCGCTCGGCTTCGAGAGCTGCCATGCATCCCAGGCCAGCGGCGGTAATCGCCTGGCGGAATGTATCGTCGGTCACGTCACCTGCGGCATAGACGCCTTCGACGCTTGTTGCCGTCGAATCCGGGGCAGTCCAGAGATAGCCGTTGTCCTTCAGCTTCAGCTTGCCCTTGAAGAGCTCGGTCGCCGGCGCATGGCCGATGGCGACGAACACGCCGTCGACAGCGACGTCAGTGATCGCACCGGTGCGCGTGTCGCGCAGGCGGGCGCCAGTAACGGATGGTGGCATCGGCGGCTTGGCCGGCGTGCCGGTGATCTCGGCGACTTCGGTGTTCCAGAGGACCTTGATGTTCTCCTTCGAGAACAGGCGTTCCTGCAGGATTTTCTCCGAACGGAAGCTGTCGCGGCGGTGCACAACCGTCACCGACTTCGCGATGTTGGAGAGGTAGAGCGCTTCCTCAACAGCACTGTTGCCACCGCCAACGACGATGACATCCTTGTTCCGATAGAAGAAACCGTCGCAGGTCGCGCAGGCCGAGACGCCGAAGCCTTGGAAGTGCTGCTCGCTTTCGATGCCCAGCCACTTCGCCTTCGCGCCGGTTGCGATGATCAGCGTGTCAGCTGTCCAGACCTGGCCGCTATCGGTGCGGGCCACGAAGGGACGCTGGTTCATCTCGACCTCGGTGACGATGTCGTTGACGATCTCAGCGCCGACGTGCTTTGCCTGTTGCAGCATCTGGTCCATAAGCCACGGTCCCTGGATGGGATCGGCAAAGCCCGGATAGTTCTCCACGTCCGTCGTGATCATCAGCTGGCCGCCTTGCTCCATCCCGGCGATCAGCACGGGCTTCAGCATTGCACGGGCCGCATAGACGGCAGCCGTGTAGCCGGCAGGGCCGGAGCCGATAATGAGCACCTTGGTATGGCGGGCGGACATGGTATTTCCTTTCGACAGTCGGGAGCGGCGGCTAAAAAGCGAATGGGCCGTTTCCATTCGCCATTTATGAACGTCCAGTGCTTTTATTCAAGGGCAGCCTTGCGTTACCAACAAGGCTTTGTCGACACACTGTGTAACAATCCATCGCTTGGGTGAAACTTTCTTGCGTATTCCGCAGCTTTATATAGAAGCTGCCAACTAGGAATTAAAGGAAGGACAGGATCGTGCTTCGCGCCGAACTCGATGCCATCGATATAAAGATACTGCGTGAGCTACAGGCGGACGGTCGCATGACCAATGTCGAGCTTGCCGATCGCGTCGGCATTTCGGCGCCGCCATGTCTGCGTCGCGTACGCAAGCTCGAAGAGAGCGGTGTCATCGAAGGCTATCACGCGATGTTGAACAGCCCGAAGCTGGGCTTCGATCTCGTTGCCTTCTGCATGGTGGGGCTGAAACACCAGTCGGAGGCCAATCTCAAGGCTTTTGCCGCCGCGACGGCGCAGTGGCCGCTCGTCAGGCAGGCGTGGATGGTATCCGGAGACAGCGACTTCCTGCTGCATTGCGTAGCCGAGAACCTGACGCGGTTCCAAGACTTCGTCATCGAAGTCCTGACGGCGAACGAACATGTGGACACGGTGCGGACCATGCTGACGATCCGCCAGGTCAAGCGAGTGGGCTTGGTCGAAGTCTGATTGGCCGACAGGCGAAACGTGATGCTCTAGGAATGAAACGGCTTATGCCTTATGGAAGGCACTTTGCTAGCCGTTCGTGATGATACGAAGATCATTCCATGACCAAATTACCCATTTCCGCGTTCATTATTTGCCTGAACGAAGAAGCCTATCTCGGTAACTGCATCGAGAGCCTGGATAAGTGCGCGGAAATTGTCGTCGTTGACTCCGGTTCGACGGATGGCACGGTTGCGCTGCTGCAGTCCTATATCGATCGGGGCTGGCCGATCCGCCTATTTCACGAGACATGGCGCGGCTATGCGGGACAGAAGCAATTTGCGCTCGAACGGTGCACGCAGGCATGGTGTCTGAATATCGATTCCGATGAGCGGCTCGATGCGCCCTTGAGGAAACTGTTGGCTGAGCTGGTTGACGCTCCCGCCGATATCGTGGGGTGGCGCGTGGCGCGTCGTCCCTATCTCATCGGGTACGGTTACACACCGGAGCGCGTGCACGAGCGAAAAAACTTGCGGCTCATTCGCAAGGGCAGGGGTGCATATGATCTCACGCAAGCCGTTCATGAAGGTATCGTGCCTACCGGGCGCGTCGAAGATGCGAAAACCGGCAGCCTGCTTCACTACCGGCCGCTTGTTATCGACGAGCAGATTCTGAAAGAGAACAAGTACTCGACGCTGAAGGCCGATCAGCATTTCGCCTTAGGCGAGGGGACAACCTTCGCCAGGCTGATTTTCAGCCCGCTTCTGTATTTCTGGCGCCTGTATTTCCACAACGGTTTGTGGCGCTGCGGACAATCTGGGTTTGTCGAAGCGATGACCGGTGCGGTCTATGCATTCCTGACGCAAGCAAAATTGTTTCAGCGTAAGGCAGTCGAGCGGCACCCGAACTTTGACGACGCAGGAAGGCACTGAGGCCAATCGCGATGAAAGTGATGCATATCCATTTCGGCAAGGACGGTGGAGCGGAACGTTTCTTTGTCAATCTCGTCAATGCGCTCCACGATCGTGGTGTGGAGCAGCGCGCGCTCATCCGGCCGGATCGAAGCTGGCGGAGGGACATAGAAAAGTGTGGGGAGGTGTATGAAGGCGTCTTCCGGCGTGTTTCGCTATCGCGCTTTGTGCTGTCGGCGCGCATGCGAGCCATACTGAACGACTTCCAGCCCGACGTGATCATGTCGTGGCAATTGCGCGCCAGTCGCTTCATGCCGCGGTACAAGGCCGCCAGACGTATTTCGCGCCTCGGAGACTATCCGGAACATCTCGACTATTACCGCAATTCGGAAACGCTTGTCTGCATCACGCCAGATATCGCCAAGCGTGTCCGCGAGCTCGGCTGGACGCGTGGTGTCGAGGTAATCGCCAACTTTACACGCTCTACTCCGAGCGAACCCGTCGCGAGAGAAGTGCTTCAAACGCCCGCAGATGCATTCGTTGTCGTCGGCATGGGACGCTTCGTGAAGCGAAAGGGCTTTGATGTCCTCATAAAGGCGATCGCGCAAACCAGGGGCGCATACCTTTGGCTTCTGGGCGATGGTCCGGAGCGGGAAAACCTCGAAAAGCTCACCGATGAGCTCGGCTTGCGGGATCGTGTACGATTTGCTGGATGGCAGACGAACGCCTATGCGTATCTTGCTTCCGCCGACGTCTTTACCGTCACCTCCCTTCACGAGCCGCTCGGCAATGTGTGCCTGGAGGGATGGGGCGCAGGAAAGCCCACCATTGGCTCCCGTGCCGAGGGGCCGAGTTGGGTGATGACGGATGGCAAGGACGCTTTGATGGTTGATTGCGGTGACGTCGAAGGCCTTGCGAGGGCGATTGCACGCCTCCGCGATGAGCCGGGCTTGCGCACCGCCTTGATCGAAGGTGGGCAGGATACGCTGAGAAACCGGTTTTCGGAGGATGCCATCACCCAAGCCTATATTCGGTTGTTTGAAACCGGGAAAAGCCAGCCGTGAAGGTGACGCATTTCCATTTTGGCAAGGATGGTGGAGCTGAGCGGTTCTTCGTGCATCTTGTCAATGCGTTGGCCCGGCGCAATGTCGAGCAGAGTGTGGTCATCCGACCTGATCGGATCTGGCGTAAGGATATGCCCACCTCAGTCAGAATTTCCGAAAGCAATTTCCGCAATCTCTCGCTGGATCGAATCCTGTTGCCGCTGAAAGTGGCTTTCAATGCGCGGTGGGTTCGCCCGGACGCGATCATGGCATGGGCGCCTCGCGCCAGCGAGCTGATGCCGAACTACAAGGGATGCATCAAGATCTCCCGCCTTGGGGACTATCCGACAAATCTGAGATACTTCAAGAACTCCGACATTCTCGTCTGCAACACGCCAGGTATTGCCGACCATGTGCGCGAAATCGGCTGGACACGTGGGGTCGAGGTGATCTCGAACTTCACAAGCACCGAGCAAGTGGCCCCGGTCGATCGTGCAGCGTTCGACACGCCACTAGATGCGCCCGTCGTCATGTCTATGGGTCGTTTTGTGCCGCGCAAGGAATTTGCGTTGTTGACGGCAGCGGTGGCGAAGCTGCCGGGCGTCTATCTCTGGCTTGCCGGCGAGGGTGAGGAACTGGAAAATGTCAAGAAAGTCGCATCAGATCTCGGCGTAACGAACAGGGTGCGCTTTCTCGGTTGGCAGAAGGATACGCGGCCGTTTGTGGCGGCTGCCGACATCTTCGTCATGCCCTCGAACCATGAGCCACTAGGCAATGTCATTCTGGAGGCTTGGGCGCAGGACAAGCCCGTCGTTTCCAGCCGTTCCGAAGGGCCGTCGTGGTTCATGAGGGACGGAGAGAACGGCCTTCTTGTCGACATCGGCGACACCGACGGTTTTTCGAAAGCTATTGAACGTCTGATCAATGATCCGTTGCTGGCGACAAAAGTGACTGCCGGTGGGCGGGAGACTTTGATGGGGCAGTTCTCAGAAGACGCCGTTGCCAACGCCTATCTTGAGCTCTTCAAGCGCAAGCCTTGACGTTCATAAGGCCGTGTAGACTTCGCCAAGTCGCCGGGCTTCGCCTTCGATGCTGAAGGCGCTCATCGCATGGCTCCTCGCGCGGGCTGATGCCTCATGGCGGCGGGCGTCGTCATCCATGAAAAGGGCGGCTGCCTGTACCATCTCATCGAGGTCGTCACGCGGGATGATTATGCCGGTTTCCTGGTCACCGGTGAGCAGCAATTCAGGAAAGGCTCCAACGTCCGTCGCGACAACGGGAACGGCGGTTGCCATCGCTTCGAGCGGCGTCAGGCCGAAGCCTTCCCAGCGCTGCGGCGCGACAAAAAGGTCGAGCGCTCGATACCAATCGTTGATGTTGGTGTGCTCGCCGACGAAAACTATGCGATCGGTCAAACCTGCAGAGGCAACGCGTGCCTTAAGCTCGCTTTCGAACTCGACGTGCTGGGCCGTGGCGCGTCCGGCAATGATCGCAATCCAATCCGGTCTATCGGGAAGCAGACGGATCATGGCGTCGACGAAAAGGTCGGTGCCTTTCTGATGGCGAACGCGACCGAAGCAGCCGGCGATCTTCTTTGTCTCGTCGAGGCCAAGCGTTCGCTTGGACGCTGCTTTGTCAGCAGCCGGCGAGAAGCGGGTCGTGTCGATGCCGTGCAGCACCACTGTGCTCGGTACTTCAAGGTAGTTCGCGGTCTTGCCGCTGGTTGCGATGACCGCGTCCATCTTTGAAATCAGCCATTTCGTCCAGCCGGTGTGGCGGCGTTGGGAGGCTGAGGTGAAGACGATCTTCAGAGGCATGCGCAGGACATCGCGCATCAGGATGGCCGGCAGCATCTCGATATTGCGCCGGGCGTGCCAGATGCGAAAGCGCTTGCCGCGCGGAGCATGCCACAGCTTCGGCAAATCACGAAAATGGATATGCGGCAAGGATGCCGGAAGGCCCGGTCCAAGGGCGGCGATCTTCTCGCCGAGCGCGCGCTGGACCGGGATCAGCTGAATGATGGTGGAGGTGACGCCGGAGAGCCGCTTCTTGAAGTTCGGCGCAATAATCTCGACGTCACTGATATTGACGATAGCCGGTTGGCCGCGACCGTCCACGGATCAATCAGCCCCAGGTGATGGCGAGCACTTCGTAGGCCTTGGAGCCGCCGGGCGCGTTGACCTCGATCGAGTCGCCAACTTCCTTGCCGATCAGCGCACGGGCGATCGGGGAGGATATGGAGATGCGGCCTGCTTTCACGTCGGCTTCCTGATCGCCAACGATCTGGTAAGTCTTTTCTTCCTCGGTGTCCTCGTCAACGAGCTTCACCTTGGCGCCGAACTTGATCGTGCTGCCGGACATCTTCGAGAGGTCGATGACTTCGGCGCGCGCAGTCAGGTCTTCGAGCTCGCTGATACGGCCTTCGTTGTGGCTCTGGGCTTCCTTGGCAGCATGGTACTCGGCGTTTTCCGAGAGGTCACCATGCGCACGAGCTTCAGCGATTGCTTCGATGATCCGGGGACGCTCCTCCTGCTGACGCCAGCGCAGTTCTTCCTGCAGCTTGACGAAACCACCCTGCGTCATCGGTACCTTATCAACCATTTTTTTGTCCTTCACTCCCTGTATCCGCTTAGCCTCGGACACAAAAGAAAACAGGTCCCGAAGGGGAACTTCGGAACCGTGCAACAATCCTAGCTATTCCGCTTATAGCAGATCGCCACCGCTGATTTCCATAAAATTCGTATCGCCGGTCAGAGGCCGGTCGGCGCGATCGCAAACCGGCCTCCATTGACTTTTGTGACCAGAACATATAGTGAACAAAAGATGAGGAAGTCTCTAAAAGAACGACTGGCAATTCTCTCCGATGCCGCAAAGTACGACGCATCCTGCGCATCGAGCGGAACAGCAAAGCGCGATTCGGCGAATGGTGGCGGCCTCGGCTCCACCGAAGGATCCGGCATCTGTCATGCCTATGCGCCCGATGGACGGTGCATATCATTGTTGAAGATCCTGCTGACCAACTTCTGCATTTACGATTGCGCCTATTGCGTCAACCGGTCGTCCAGCAATGTCGAGCGCGCTCGCTTCACGCCAGAGGAAGTGGTTTGGCTGACATTGGAATTCTATCGTCGCAACTATATCGAGGGGCTGTTCCTGTCGTCGGGTATTATCCGATCCTCTGACCATACGATGGAACATATGGTTCGTGTGGTTCGGGAGCTGCGCGTCACCCATAACTTCCGCGGCTATATACACTTGAAGTCGATTCCCGAGGCGTCGGCGCATCTCATCGAAGAAGCAGGCCTTTATGCGGATCGACTTTCGCTGAACATCGAGCTGCCTACGGACAGTGGCATTGCGCGCCTTGCGCCGGAGAAGAGACCTTCTCATATCCGTCGCTCGATGGGGGATCTACGACTGAAGATAGAAGCGGCGGAGGAGC
This sequence comes from Rhizobium cauense, assembly GCF_019511525.1. Lineage (GTDB taxonomy): Bacteria > Pseudomonadota > Alphaproteobacteria > Rhizobiales > Rhizobiaceae > Rhizobium > Rhizobium cauense. Next base: position 205,164 of record NZ_JAEUAT010000008.1, read on the forward strand.
CGACTCTCCGATCGAAGACGCGCAAGCGCTTCGTGCCAGCCGGCCAGAGCACACAAATGATTGTCGGCGCTGATGGGGCCAACGATGCCACGATCCTTGGGACCAGTGCGCAGCTCTACGGCAGTTATGGCCTGAAGAGGGTCTACTATTCAGCCTTCAGCCCCATTCCGGACTCATCGAAAAACCTGCCGTTGATCAAGCCGCCGCTGATGCGGGAGCACCGGCTCTACCAGGCAGACTGGCTGTATCGCTTCTACGGTTTCGGGATAGAGGAAATCACCGCGACCCAACCCGGCGGAATGCTGGATCTCAATCTTGATCCCAAGCTTGCCTGGGCGCTCGGCCATCGCGCCGACTTTCCGGTGGACGTCAACAAGGCAGAGCGTGAACGACTGCTGCGCGTGCCGGGGCTCGGAACCAAAACGGTGAAGGCAATCCTTTCGGCCCGGCGCTTCCGGAGCTTGCGTTTGGATGACCTGTCCAGGCTCGGTGTCTCGATCAAGAAGGTCCAGGCTTTTGTGACGGCGGAGGGATGGACGCCGCGTCGATTAGCCGACCGAGCGGATTTGAGCGCGATGTTCGAGCCACCGCCCGAGCAACTGATGCTGCTGTGATGCGCCGCGTGCTTTTGAAGGGCAGGGGCGATCTTGACGAATGGCGGGATGCTGCCCGTGCGCTTGCGTGCGCCGGGATCTCTCCGGAGGACATAGAGTGGTGTGAAGAGGGAGGCGAGAAACAGCTCTTCTGGGAGCACGACGTGTTGCCACCGCAACCCGCCTCGACCAGCCGGCCGATGACCGTGCCGCCGGCGTTTGTCGAGCTTGCCGCAGCGGTGGTTTGCCATACGGATCCGGCCCGGTTCTCGCTTCTCTATCGGCTGTTGTGGCGACTTCAGGCCGATAAGCATCTGCTCGATGTCGCTTCCGACGGGGATGTCTCGGTTGCGCGATTGATGGAAAAGAGCGTTCGCCGTGACGCCCACAAGATGACGGCTTTCCTTCGTTTCAAGGAGGTCGGATCCGGAATTTCCATAAACGGCCGGCGGAAGTTTCTCGCCTGGTTCGAACCCGATCACCACATCGTCGTGCGCAAGGCGCCATTCTTTCAGCGCCGGTTCAACGACATGGATTGGGTGATCCTTACGCCGAAAGGTTCGGCGAGCTGGGATGGTGTAAAGCTGACGGTCAGCCACGAGCCCTGCACCAAGCCTGATCTCTCCGATCCCGCCGACGAACTCTGGCGGACGTATTTTGCCAATATTTTCAACCCTGCGCGTCTGAAGGTGAAGGCGATGCAGGCGGAAATGCCGAAGAAATATTGGAAGAATATGCCCGAGGCGGAGCTAATTCCTGACCTTATCGCCAATGCTGAGCAGCGGGTGCTTGCGATGGCCAGGCGCGAGGCAACGGTGCCTCCCGCCTTCCATGGAAGGCTTAAGGCGGCTGCTCAGAACCTGCCAAGCGCGCCATCGGCTGTGGCGGGGACATGGGAAGCGCTTCGCGAACAGGCTGCGGCCTGCAGTCGATGCCCGCTGCATGCCAAGGCAACGCAGACGGTTTTCGGGGAGGGGCCGCAGGATGCGGAAATCATGTTTGTCGGCGAGCAGCCAGGAGACCAGGAGGACCTCGCGGGACGTCCCTTTGTTGGACCCGCGGGAAGAGTTTTCGATGAGGCACTGTCAGCGGCGGGCATGGATCGCGCGCGGCTCTATGTCACCAATGCCGTCAAGCACTTTAAATATGAGCCACGCGGGAAGCGACGCATCCATCAGAGGCCAAGCCGAGGCGAGGTTGAGCACTGCCGCTGGTGGCTCGACCGGGAGCTGGAGCAAGTCAAGCCGAAGCTGGTGGTCGCAATGGGGGCAACGGCATTGTTTGCGCTCACAGGTTTGCAGCAGAAGTTAGAGGAGATACGGGGCGAATTCATAGAACTTGAGGGCGGCCGGCGGCTGTTCGTGACCGTTCATCCCTCCTATCTGCTGCGGCTGCCTGATGGAGACATGCGCCGGAAGGAGGTTGAACGCTTCCGCCGGGATATTGCCCGCATAGGCGCGGAATTGGCATCTTCGGGTTGAAACTGTAAGCTGATATGATCGTTAGGGTCGGTGGCGGGCTGTTTGGCGCAGGAGGGGAAGATGGCCGACAACTACATCATCAGTGCCAGGAAGCGGTCAGGCGATGCGTTGATCGCGGAGCCTGGACCGATCAAGTTCTTAAAGGTGCCTGCCATGCTCGACAGTTACGATGCGCGCCAGGCGGTTTCGAGTGCGAAGGACTGGGTCGCCGAGGTGCAGGGGCTGGCGGATGGCGATGAGAACCCGAATTCGATCGGTCCGCGCGGCGATGTGCTGATCTTCGTGCATGGCTACAATAACGACATTCCGACAGTTCTGAAGCGCATCAGGCAGCTCCGCGCCGACATGCGAGCGGAAGGCTGGCACGGCGAGATCGTTGCCTTCGACTGGCCGAGCGACAACCAGACACTCAACTATCTCGAGGACCGATCGGATGCCGCTGCGGTCGCAAGCGAGCTTGTGACGAAGGGGATTCGTCTCCTGAAGCAGAGCCAACAGGCCGGTTGTGAAACCAATGTGCACCTGCTCGGTCATTCCACCGGCTGCTACGTGATCATGGATGCCTTTGCTCAGTCGGACAAGCAGGGCGATCTTTTCAAGGCAGACTGGCGCATCGGCCAGGTGGCTTTCATCGGCGGCGATGTCTCCACAACCAGCCTGTCTCTTGCGAGTGACTGGAATCAGCCGATGTTCCGCCGGATCATGCGGCTCACCAACTACTCGAACCCTTTCGACTCGGTCCTTGCCGTCTCAAACGCGAAGAGGCTTGGTGTTGCCCCGCGCGTCGGTCGTGTGGGACTGCCTGCGGACATCAACGCCAAAGCGGTGGACGTCAATTGCGGCGAATACTTCAAGACGGTCAATCCGGCCTCGCAGCCGCAGATTGGTTCGTGGACCCACTCATGGCACATCGGCAATCGGGTTTTCGCCCGCGATCTGGCCATGACGCTCGAAGGCGCGATAGATCGTCACGCCATTCCGACGCGCCGTGAAGAAGGCGGAAAGCTCACTTTGCAGGATCGACCGCGACCCGCATTTCAGGATGCCTGGAACGTCAAGGCGGACGCACAGGATGCGAGAGCGCGAATCTAGCGGTTCTGCCTGTTCGAAAAAGAAAGGCCGGCGCGATGGCCGGCCCTTCCTATCAGAAGTAGCTCTGCAGCGGGCGAACTTCGAGGTTTCCGGCCCGCAGCGCCTTGATGGCTTGGGCAGCGGCCTCAGCGCCGGCCATCGTCGTGTAGTAGGGGACCTTCTGCATCAGCGTTGCGCGGCGCAGCGACTTGGAGTCGGAGATCGCCTTGTTGCCGTCCGTCGTATTGATCACGAGCTGGACCTGGCGGTTGCGAATCGCATCTTCGATGTGCGGGCGACCTTCGAGTACCTTGTTGATCTTCGTAGCCGCGATGCCGTTCTCAGCCAGGAAGCGCTGCGTGCCGCCGGTTGCCAGGACCTTGAAGCCTTCGCCGACGAGAACGCGGATCGCCGGCAGAACGCGCGGCTTGTCCTCGTCGCGGACCGATACGAAGACCGTTCCGTCACGCGGCAGTTCGACGCCGGCGCCGAGCTGCGACTTGGCGAAAGCCAGCGCGAAGTCGGTGTCGAGGCCGATGACTTCGCCGGTCGAGCGCATTTCCGGGCCGAGCAGCGTGTCGACGCCGGGGAAGCGTGCGAAGGGGAAGACGGCTTCCTTGACGGCGATGTGCTTGAGGTTGCGCGGGTCCGGCTTCTGGCCGTAGGTCGAAAACAGCTGGTCGAGCTTCTCGCCGGCCATGGCGCGGGCAGCAATCTTGGCGATCGGGGCGCCGATGGTCTTGGCGACGAAGGGAACGGTACGCGAGGCGCGGGGGTTCACTTCGAGCACGTAGACGGTGCCGTCCTTGATGGCGAACTGAACGTTCATCAGGCCGACGACGTTGAGGGCCTTGGCCATCGCCTTCGCCTGACGCTCCAGCTCGTCGATCATCTCGGCGGAAAGGGTGCGTGGCGGCAGCGAGCAGGCGCTATCGCCCGAATGGATGCCGGCTTCCTCGATGTGTTCCATGATGCCGGCGATGAAGGCGTCGTTGCCGTCGGAGAGGCAGTCGACGTCGACTTCGATGGCGTTCGACAGGTAGCTGTCGAAGAGTAGCGGGTTCTTGCCGAGCAGCGTGTTGATCTGGCCGGTCTTGTCGTTCGGGTAGCGCTGCTTGATGTCTTCAGGCACCAGTTCCGGAACGGTATCGAGCAGGTAGGTCTGCAGTTGGCTTTCCGAATGCAGGATCTGCATGGCGCGACCGCCGAGAACGTAGGACGGGCGCACGACCAGCGGGAAGCCGATTTCGGTGGCGACCAGGCGGGCCTGTTCGACGGAGTAGGCGATACCGTTGTTCGGCTGCGTTAGGTCGAGCTTGATGAGGAGCTTCTGGAAGCGGTCGCGATCTTCGGCAAGGTCGATCATGTCAGGCGCGGTGCCGAGGATCGGGATACCGTTCTTTTCCAGCGCTTCGGCGAGCTTCAGCGGGGTCTGGCCGCCGAACTGGACGATGACGCCGACAACTTCACCCTTTTCCTGCTCCGCGCGCAGGATCTCGATCACGTCTTCGGCCGTCAGCGGCTCGAAGTAGAGGCGATCCGACGTGTCGTAGTCGGTCGAGACCGTTTCCGGGTTGCAGTTGATCATGATGGCTTCGTAGCCGGCGTCACGGAGAGCAAAGGCGGCATGGCAGCAGCAGTAGTCGAACTCGATGCCCTGGCCGATGCGGTTCGGGCCGCCGCCGAGGATGACGACCTTCTTGGCGGCGGAGACTTCGGCTTCAGAGCGCAGTTCACCGACGAAAGGCGTTTCGTAGGTCGAGTACATGTAAGCTGTCGGCGAGGCGAACTCGGCGGCGCAGGTGTCGATGCGCTTGAAGACCGGGCGGACGTTCAGGCTGTTGCGGAGCTCGGCAACTTCCTTCGGGCGCTTGCCCGTCAGCGTGGCGAGGCGGGCGTCGGAGAAGCCCATCGCCTTCAGCTTACGCAGGTTCGCGGCATCATCAGGCAGACCATGCTCGCGGATGCGGGCTTCCATATCGACGATCGCCTTGAACTGGGCGATGAACCACGGATCGATCTTGCAGCCTTCGTGGACTTCTTCCGGGCTCATACCCTGCCGAAGCGCCTGGGCCACCATGCGCAGGCGATCCGGGGTCGGCGTACCGATGGCGGCGCGGATCGCGTTCTGGCTGGATTCGCCTTCCTCGACGCCGGGGATTTCGATTTCGTCGAGGCCGGTGAGGCCGGTTTCGAGGCCGCGCAGGGCCTTCTGCAGCGATTCCGCGAAGGTGCGGCCGATCGCCATGACTTCACCGACCGACTTCATGGCGGTGGTCAGGACCGGCGAGGCGCCCGGGAACTTTTCGAAGGCGAAACGCGGGATCTTGGTGACGACGTAGTCGATCGACGGTTCGAACGAGGCCGGCGTCGCGCCGCCGGTGATGTCGTTGTCGAGTTCGTCGAGCGTGTAGCCGATGGCGAGCTTGGCGGCGACCTTGGCGATCGGGAAGCCGGTGGCCTTCGAGGCGAGAGCGGACGAGCGCGAGACGCGCGGGTTCATTTCGATGACGACGAGGCGGCCGTCCTTCGGGTTGACGGCGAACTGGACGTTCGAGCCGCCGGTTTCGACGCCGATCTCGCGCAGGACCGCGATCGAGGCGTTGCGCATCATCTGGTATTCCTTGTCGGTCAGCGTCAGAGCCGGCGCGACAGTGATCGAGTCGCCCGTGTGGACGCCCATCGGGTCGATGTTTTCGATCGAGCAGATGATGATGCAGTTGTCCGCCTTGTCGCGGACGACTTCCATTTCATATTCCTTCCAGCCGAGAACCGATTCCTCGATCAGCACTTCCGTCGTCGGCGAGGCGTCGAGGCCGCCGCCGATGATCTCGAAGAACTCCGAGCGGTTATAGGCAATGCCGCCGCCGGTGCCGCCCATGGTGAAGGACGGGCGGATGATGGCGGGCAGGCCGACGACGTCGATCGCCTGTGCGGCAATCGCCATGGCGTGGCTGATGTAGCGCTGCTTGCGGTCGGTCTCGCCGAGGTTCCACTGGTTTTCCAGCTCGTCGAGCGCCTTGTCGAGGTCTGCGCCGGAGAGGCTTTCCTTCAGCTTGTTGCGCTCGGCCTCATGCGTCTTGCGGTCGGCGTCCTTGATGTCGGTGGCATTGGCCAGCATCGAGCGTGGAGTTTCCAGCCCGATCTTCTCCATCGCCTCGCGGAAGAGGGCGCGGTCTTCGGCCTTGTCGATGGCGGCCGGCTTGGCGCCGATCATTTCGACATTGTAGCGGTCGAGAACGCCCATGCGCTTCAGCGAGAGGGCGGTGTTGAGCGCGGTCTGGCCGCCCATGGTCGGCAGCAGCGCGTCGGGGCGCTCCTTGGCGATGATCTTGGCGACGACTTCGGGGGTGATCGGTTCGACGTAGGTTGCGTCGGCGAGACCCGGGTCGGTCATGATCGTTGCCGGGTTGGAGTTGACGAGGATGACGCGGTAGCCTTCCTCCTTCAGCGCCTTGCAGGCCTGGGTCCCGGAGTAGTCGAATTCGCAAGCCTGGCCAATGACGATCGGTCCTGCGCCGATGATGAGGATCGATTTGATGTCTTGGCGCTTCGGCATGGGCTTTTTTCCGTTTCCTAGCTGCGCAGAAAGCCGGCCAGGGTGGGAGGCACCGGCCGGGTCGCGCGTATGATGGTCTTTTCAGGCTAGAAGCGGCTTATAGGCAAATGTATTTGTAAACGGAACCCCATAAATTGCGGAATCGACAGGAATTGGCAGCTCCTGCCAGAGCCTAGTCGATGCTCGGCATGACAAGCGCCCTGATCTCGCCTTTTCGGGCGGGATTTGAGATTGCTTCGACGGCCTCCGCAAGGCCAATCCGACGGGAGATCAGCGGCTCGACCTTGATGATGCCCGAGGCGACGAGATCGGCGGCGCGCTGGTGGGTGAATGGGTTGATGAACGAGCTTAGCAGCTTGATCTCACGGAAGAGGAGATCGAACGGCTCGATTGCGACCTTCACGCCCTGCGGCATGACTCCAAGGATCACGACCGTGCCGCCGCGACGCGCGAGACTTGCTGACTGCTCGATCGTCTCGGCAACGCCGGCGCATTCGATCACGACGTCTGCGCCACCGGGAAGCATGCCGTCTGCCGCCGTGAGGCGCGCGACGATGTCCGCTGTCGAAGGGTCTGCGCTGGCGGTTGCTCCAAGCTTCTCGGCGAGTGCACGCTTCTCCTCGCTGCGGGTTAAGAGAACGACGTTGGTTGCTCCCGCCAGCCGGGCTAACTGGACGACGAGCAACCCGATCACTCCGCCGCCAAGTACGACAACCGATGAGCCCGTCCGGATTTCAGCAAGGTCTACTCCGTGGATGCAGCAGGCGAGGGGTTCGCAAAAAGCTCCATGGAGTGGATCCAACGCAGACGGCAGTTCGAAAGCCTGCTGCTGCGGGATGCAGACATACTCGGCAAAGCCACCGTCGCGATGAATGCCGATCGCCTGGAGGTTATGGCATAGATTGACGCGTCCGCGCTGGCATTCAGGGCAGTGGCCGCAGGCTATGTTGGGGTCACCGGTAACGCGCATACCTGCGCGAAAGCCGCTCACACCTTCGCCCACTCTTTCGATGATGCCTGTAAATTCGTGGCCGAGGGTAACGGGTGGCTTTGAAGGAAACTCGCCCAGGAACAGGTGGCGGTCGGTGCCGCAGATACCGCAGGCGTCCACGCGGACAAGCAACTCGCCGATATCAGGTTCGGGCTGTTCTACCTCGCGCAGGGCCAGCTTTCCCGTCGCTTCGAGCCGCACTGCCTTCATGGTTTGCCTCTCCTCCTCAGACCTCATCATAGATGAGGGGACCGATTGCTTGTGTGTCGTCAAGGTGCCGGTGTTGGAAGTATTCGCTCTTTGGCTGACACTTTTAAGGTGGGATGCTTCGCAAAAATTAACAACTGCTGTGCTTTCTATTAGGCATCGCAGACCACTGGGCGGTTTGCCTGCTGGACGTTTTGAGTCAACGATGGGCAATCGCGACGAAAGATCTATAAATCTGCGAGGTTGGATTTTCGAGTTGCTGTTGCATGTCCGTGCGCGATTAAGGGCGGACTGCTGGCTCTATTTGGCAATTGCGATTTATTCCGTGATTGGTATCGCGTTGCTGGGGACGTATGGGCACGCCGAGATGGCGTCGTTCGGGAAGTACCTCGAGCAATGGACTTATCTGTTCCTGTTTTTCATGCCTCTCATGGCAGTTATTTTCGACTACGCATGGGTTTTGCTTCGCTTTAACGGAAAGCAATCGCTAGCTAAACGAAGGACATTCTCACCTCACAGGTTGGCTCATCTTTTTTCGGGCATGTTGCTGCTGATGGCGTTGATGATCTTTCAGGGCATGTTCACGTCAATCAAGAATCTGCTTCCGCTGATGCGAGGCGGCTTTCTATACGACGAATGGCTCGCAAGGATTGATGCGCTGCTCGCTTTTGGCTTCGATCCTTGGAAGATCCTCGTGCCGATTGCCAGACATGATGTAATCGTCAAGATTGTGGACTGGAATTACAGCGTTTTATGGTTCGTGGTTTGCTTCGGAACGCTTTTCTACGTAGCGACCTCGCCGCGGGCTGCACCAGTGCGCGTCCGCTATGTCGGCATGTTCATGTTCGTTTGGGTCGTCTGTGGAAACATTTTTGCCGGCATCTTTATATCTGCTGGACCGGTCTTTTACGGCGCGGTAACCGGTGACAGCCAGCGTTTTGCAGAACTGTTGGATTTCCTGGCATCACCCGACGGTCCCACCACGGCGAATATGATTCAGCGTTACCTATGGTCGCTTCACGAGCACGGTGGGGCCGGGCTTGGCTCAGGCGTCTCGGCGTTCCCGAGCGTACATGTGGGGTTGATTGCTTTGAATGCATTTTTCGCGGCAGAGGTCTCGCGCAGGCTGGGTATTATCGCCTTTGGTTACACAGCACTTGTGATGGCGAGTTCCGTTTTTCTAGGTTGGCACTACTTGATTGATGGCTACGCGTCCCTGCTTGTCGTTGGGTTGGGTCATTTTGCTCTCAAGGCGCTGATGAATCGCGAAACGAGATCGGCCGCGGACACTCAACAGGTTGCGGCCGCTGCCGCTTGATTGACTGGCTCGGGGGCTGGTTTTCAGTCCCTTGGTAGCTGGAATTTCCCCATCGTCGAGATATATACATACCGACCGAAGGTTTAGCCTGGGGGAACCGTCATGGAGTGGAAAGGCCGGCGTCAGTCCGACAATATCGAGGATCGTCGTGGCGATCCTTCCATGGGCGGACTGGGTAGAGGAGGAGGCTTCAGTTTTCCGTCCGGCGGCGGCATGGGCCGGCGCGGTGGCGGCTTGAGCATTGGCACCATCATCTTCCTGGTCGTCATCTATCTGATCCTCAAGGCCATGGGCATCGATCTGCTGCAGATCATGGATGGCGGCACGACGACAGGTGGACCTGGTTACGAGCAGAGCGAATCGGGGGGTCAGGCACCCGCCAACGATGAAATGACGGCATTCGTACGCACCGTGCTTGCCGAGACAGAGGACACCTGGAACGGGATCTTCCAGTCTCAGGGCCGTACTTACGAGGAGCCGCGCCTCGTTCTCTTTTCCGGACAGACGCAGTCGGCCTGCGGCTTTGCCTCTGCGGCGACCGGGCCGTTCTATTGCCCGAGCGACCACAAGGTCTATCTCGACACGGCCTTCTTCAACCAGCTCAGCCGCCAGTTCGGCGCCTCCGGCGATTTCGCGGAAGCCTATGTCGTTGCGCATGAGGTCGGCCATCACGTCCAAAATCTGCTCGGCATCCTGCCGAAGTTCAACCAGGCGCGTCAGCGGATGAGCGAGGCGGACGCGAACAAGATGTCGGTCCGCGTCGAACTGCAGGCAGACTGCTTCGCCGGCATCTGGGGCAGGTTCACCGAGCAGAAGGGCATTCTGGAAGCGGGCGATCTTGAGGAGGCGTTGAACGCCGCCCAGCAGATCGGCGACGACACGCTTCAGAAGCGCAGCCAAGGCTACGTCGTGCCGGAGAGCTTCAACCATGGTACGTCGGAGCAGCGCGCTCGTTGGTTCAAGCGCGGCTTCGACAGCGGCCAGTTGTCCGCCTGCGATACGTTCTCAGGACCGATATGATCGGAAACACCCGCTTCTGAGCCGGGTCTCTCACCCGGCCTTCGCCGACCTTGTCAAACGCAAGCCGCGCAGGGGCAGCACTGGTCTGCCTTTGTTCCGGTTCTTCATCAAGATAAGTCGTGGGCCTATCAAAAGATTTGAAATGTTCACGTATTGTTTCGCTATTATGCGTGAGTTATGTAACTAGGCTGGCGACGAGATCGTCTTCTCAGAACAAACAACGCCCTGCAGAGATGTCTCATGCTCGATCCGAAATTCGTTCGTCGCGGCCTCTTCCTCGTCTTCATGATCCTGTTTCTCGACGTGATCGGGATCGCGATCATCATGCCCGTGTTGCCGGCCTATCTGGAGCAATTGACCGGCGGATCCGTGAGCGACGCCGCCCTCGACGGCGGCTGGCTGCTTGTCGTCTACGCCGTCATGCAGTTCCTGTTCGCGCCGTTCCTTGGCAACCTCAGCGATCGCTTCGGGCGGCGACCCATCCTGCTTTTGTCTGTGCTGACGTTTGCGATCGACAATTTCATCTGCGCCGTGGCGACGAGCTTCTGGATGCTCTTCATCGGTCGGGCGCTCGCTGGTTTCAGTGGCGGCAGTTTTGCGACCTGTTCCGCCTACATCGCCGATATCAGCACAGACGAAAACCGGGCGAAGAACTTCGGGCTGATCGGGATAGCCTTCGGTGTCGGCTTCACGATCGGGCCTGTCATCGGCGGGTTCCTTGGCGAATTCGGTCCACGCGTCCCGTTCTTCGGCGCGGCAGCCGTATCTTTCATCAATTTCGTCGCTGCCTATTTCATGCTTCCCGAGACGCTGGATGCGAAGCATCGGCGGACGTTCGAATGGAAGCGCGCCAATCCGCTCGGCGCGTTGAAGCAGATGCGGAACTATCCCGGTATCGGGTGGATCTGTGCGGTCATGTTCCTCTTCTGGTTGGCGCATGCTGTCTATCCGGCCGTCTGGTCCTTCGTTTCGACCTATCGTTACGGCTGGAGTGAGGGGCAGATCGGGCTCTCGCTCGGGATCTACGGAATTGGCGCGGCCTTCGTCATGGCCGTCATCCTGCCGAGAATCGTGCCGGTGCTCGGCGAGTGGAAGACTGCGGTCCTCGGTCTGTCTTTTTCCGTCGTCGGACTGACGGGTTACGCCTTCGCATGGGAGGGCTGGATGGTCTACACGGTGATCGTGCTGACCGTCATGGAGAATGTCGCCGACCCGCCGCTGCGTAGTATTGCTGCCGGCAAGGTACCGCCGTCGGCGCAGGGCGAACTGCAGGGCGCGCTTACCAGCCTCAGCAGCATCACCACGATCGTCGGGCCGCTGATCTTTACGCAGCTGTTCGGCTACTTCACGAGGGCCGACGCGCCGGTGACTTTTCCCGGAGCGCCATATCTGCTGGCGGCCATCATCATCTTGATTACGGCCATCGTGTTTCTAACCAAGGTTCGCCCAGCAAAGGCGACTGAGGCTGTCGAGCAACCGGCGGAGTGAGCTATCAGAATCCGTGATGCGATGATGAATTTTTCATCATTTGCACAGTTTCGAATAGCTCTTTGCCGGGCTTTGATCTAAGCCGTGGTGATATTTTGCCGCAGGTTGCGGCCATCACTGATTCAATCACAGGACTGGTGTCATGGACACGCCGATCGACGCGCGCAAGCTTGCGCCGAAAACCGATAACCATTGGGCCGCGCATTTCCGCGCGACGCTGGCGCTTGGAATCCCGCTGATCGGCGCGCAGTTGGCTCAGCTCGGCATCCATACGACCGATGTGATGATCGTGGGACGCCTCGGCGCAGAAAACCTTGCTGCGATGGTGCTTTCGGCGCAGTTCCTTTTCACCATTCTGGTCTTCGGCTCGGGCTTTTCCATTGCAGTCATTCCTATGGTTGCCCAGGCCTACGGCAAGGGCGATGTCGTCAGCGTGCGCCGTTCGTTGCGTATGGGCCTTTGGGTTGTGCTGGCCTTCTGGGTGATCATGCAGCCGGCGTTCTTCAACTCCGAGAGGATACTGCTTGCCGCCGGCCAGAAGCCTGATGTCGCAGCGCTGGCGCATGGCTACATCATGATCGGTCAGTTCGGCGTGTTGCCTGGCCTTCTCTACAATGTCATGCGGGCGCTCGTCAGCGCGATCGGTAGGGCGGCGGTCGTCCTCAATGTGACAATAGCCATGCTCGTGCTCAACGCCTTCTTCGCCTATGCGCTGGTGCTCGGGCATTTCGGCTTTCCGGCGATGGGGCTGGAGGGGGCGGCCATCGTTTCCGTCGTCGTGCAGACCGCCGGCTTCCTCTTCATCGTTGGCTATGTGCAGAGCAGGGAGGAGACGCGGCGCTACGAGATCTTCGTCCGGTTCTGGCGCCCCGACTGGAAGGCCTTCTGGGAAGTCGTACGCCTCGGCTTGCCGATCAGCGTGACCATCCTGGCCGAGGTGAGCCTCTTTACCGTTGCCTCGCTGCTGATGGGGCACATCGGGACGATCGAACTTGCGGCCCATGGCATCGCGTTGCAGTGGGCTTCGATCGCCTTCATGATCCCGCTCGGGCTGTCGCAGGCGGCGACCGTTCGCGTCGGCGTCGCGCATGGGCAGGGCGACTATATTGCTCTCGTCCGTGCGTCGGTCGCGGTCCTTGTTCTCTCTTCCGCGATCTCGATTGCCGGCAGTGTCTTGTTCGCTGTTGCTCCGGAATTCCTGGGCAGTTGGTTTCTCGACACGAGCTTGCCGGAGGCGCCGCAGGTGCTCGCCTATGCCGGCCCGCTGATCATTGTGGCAGGACTGTTTCAGTTGGTCGACGGCCTGCAGGCGATCGCCAATGGACTGCTGCGCGGCTTGAAGGATGCACGCGTGCCGATGATCCTCGCACTGATCGCATATTGGCCGATCGGCTTCTTCCTTGCCTGGGCCTTTGCGTTCCCGCTCGGCTTTGGCGGTATCGGCATCTGGTTCGGCTTCCTGGTCGGACTTGCCGCGGCAGCCGCCATGCTGTGCGGGCGCTTCTACCTGCTCCTGCGTCGGGAGAGGAATTTGGCCGGCATCTAGCCGGCCAATACCGGATCAAGCCGCGACCGGCTTGTAGTTGGCAATGTCGGCCCGAATGCCGAGCCGTTCGAACAGCGCCTGCGGATCGAAGTTTCGGGCGCGATGGGCGGCTTGCACGACGGCCTTCACACGGTCGATCACTTCCGCACTTTCCCATTGGGCGATCGTCACGAAATTGAACTCGCCGGGACCGGAAACCTGCTCCAGCACCTGATGACTGATGAAGCCTTCCTGCGCCTGCAGGACCTCGTACGTCTTCAGGACGTTCATCAGGAATTCCTCGCGTGCAGCCTCCGGAACAGCAAACTTGTCGATCCGGTAAAACGCTCCGTTCATCCTCATCTCCTTTGCTCGGATGTCACAAAGGCGGGTGTAATTCCTCAAGTTAAGTTGAGGTCAAAGGCTAAGTACCAATGTCAGCCCGAAAGCGAAGTCGTATCTCAGCAGGTTAGTGAACTGTCTGCTTTTGCGTACAGGTTGGAAGGCGGGCGCTGGAGTTACGCACAGATTGTACGAGATCTCATTTCCGCATAGCATCGGCCAGTCCTTTTGGGGAACTTGGGAGGAGGGTCCTGCAGCATGGCGAAGCTCGTGTTCGCTTTGAACCAGTCGCTGGATGGTTACGTTGACCACATGGAATTTGCGCCGGATCGCGAGCTCTTTCGTCATTTCATCGATGATGTGCGCAGCCTTGCCGGCAGCGTGTACGGCCGCGGCATGTATGAGGTGATGCGGTATTGGGACGAAGACCGTTCGGAGTGGGGCGAGGAGGAACACGCCTATGCAGCGGCGTGGCGGCGCCAACCGAAATGGGTCGTGTCGCGCTCACTGAAGTCGGTCGGGCCGAACGCCACCCTTATCGCGGATGACATGGAAGCGGCGATACGCGGACTGAAGGCTCAACTGGAAGGGGACATTGAAGTTTCCGGGCCTGCGCTAGCGCGAAGTCTTGGTGACCTTGGTCTTGTCGACGAATATCGGCTGTATATTCATCCCGTTGTTTTGGGTCGCGGCAAACCGCTCTTTGCCGGCCCACGGTCGCGGCTGCGCCTCGTGGCGAGCGATCGAATTGGCGGAGAGGTAATCAGGCTAACATACGTTCCCGGATAGTCGCGCGACAATGCGACGACCTTGCCGTGGCTGACAGCTTACCGCCTAGTAGTTATACATCGACATCGGATCATTGACGCAGGCATAGTCCAGCAGACATTGCCTGCCGCTGCGGTCACGCAAACTCGCGGTACTTAGCATGTCGCCGGGGCCGCATTGGGCTGGTGGGTAGCGAAAGTTGCGACCTCCGAAACCGAGGCGCACATAAACTTTCTTGGATTGCCGGATGATCTGCGCGAGCTGAGCGCAACTATAGTCCTTCGCATCGACCTTCACCGGCCCGGCGGCAAGAGATGCCGTCGGGAGCAAGCACGCAATTGCTAGAACCAAGCATCTCATGGCGGCCTCCCTGACTGAGTTCAGTAAATCAGCAGTCTCGACACTATTCAAACGGATATCGCGTGACGACAGCTATGGTGCGCGCAACAGCTGCAAAAAACAAAAGCCCGCTCGGAGGCGGGCTTTCGAATTCAGCGGTGATGTTGCTCAGCGCTCGGCGAGAGCTTCCTCGCCCTTCTTCGCGCGCACCAGATTGACGAAGCGGCGGAAGAGATAATGGCTATCCTGGGGGCCCGGGGAGGCTTCCGGGTGATGCTGCACCGAGAAGATCGGCTTGCCCGATACACGCAGGCCGCAGTTGGTGCCGTCGAAGAGGGAAACGTGAGTCTCTTCAACGCCATCGGGCAGAGACTTCGTGTCGACCGCGAAGCCGTGGTTCATCGAGACGATCTCGACCTTGCCCGTGGTGTGGTCCTTGACCGGATGGTTTGCGCCGTGGTGGCCCTGGTGCATCTTTTCGGTCTTGGCGCCGAGCGCGAGGCCTAGCATCTGGTGGCCAAGGCAGATGCCGAAAACCGGAATGTCGGTCTTGATCAGCTTCTGGATGACGGGAACGGCGTATTCGCCCGTGGCGGCCGGGTCGCCCGGGCCGTTCGACAGGAAGATGCCGTCGGGCTGCATGGCGAGGACTTCTTCGGCGCTTGTCGTTGCCGGCATCACGGTGACCTTGCAGTCAAGCCCGGCAAACAGGCGCAGGATGTTGCGCTTCACGCCGTAGTCGAGGCAGACGACGTGATACTTCGCATCGTCGGCCGCGAGCTCGCCATAGCCTTCGTTCCAGATCCACGGGGTCTGCGCCCACTGCGACGATTGGCCAGACGAAGCGATCTTGGCGAGGTCGAGCCCTTCGAGGCCGCTCCAGGCCTTGGCTTCCGACTTCAGCGTCTCGACGTCGAAGACGCCGTTCGGATCATGCGCGATGACGGCGTTCGGCGAACCGTTCTCGCGGATCCAGGCGGTCAGCGCGCGGGTGTCGATACCGCAGAGGCCGATGATGCCGCGAGCCTTCAGCCAGGCATCGAGATGCTTGACGGCGCGGTAGTTCGACGGATCGGTGATGTCGGCCTTGAAGATGACGCCGACCGCGCCGTGGCGTGCTGCCGGCGTCAGGTCTTCGATGTCTTCGTCGTTGGTGCCGATGTTGCCGATATGCGGGAAGGTGAAGGTGACGATCTGGCCGAGATAGGAGGGGTCCGTCAGGATCTCTTCGTAGCCTGTCAGCGCCGTATTGAAGACCACCTCGGCCTGGACCTTGCCGGTCGCGCCGATGCCCTTGCCTTCAATGACGGTGCCGTCTGCGAGAACAAGCAGGGCGGTCGGCTTTTCGGTTGTCCAGGGTGCTGTCGCGGTCATCTTCATCCCGTTTCCGGCGGCCACACGTCCTTGGGCAACGTTGGCCGGCCATTTGGTTCGCAAGCATACGCACGCGGCAAGGCGCGCGCTCTCAGGCCTGATCACGAATTTTGGTGCAGGTGGCGGTAAATAGCCACGCTATTGCGCGAGGTCAATCTTTGTCCCGCACATTCTGCCGGTTTTCTCGCGCTTTCTGCCGTCGTTTTCCGCAATTTATTTGATCCCATGCATTCGCGTGGTTTATGAAGCGGCATTCAAACAGGAGTGATTATGATGTTGCGCGATCAACTCGCCGCCGCCCTCAAGGATGCCATGAAGTCCAAGAACGCCGAGCGTCTGTCGACCGTTCGCCTGATTCAGGCTGCGATCAAGGACCGGGATATCGCCAATCGCGGCGCCGGCAAGGAAGAAGCGAGCGACGACGAGATCCTGCAGATCCTCGCCAAGATGGTGAAGCAGCGCGACGAATCGGCGAAGATCTACGAAGAGAACGCCCGGCCGGAACTGGCGGCCAAGGAGCGCGCCGAAATCACCGTGCTGCAGGACTTCCTGCCGAAGCAGCTTTCAGATGCTGAGGTCCGCAGCAACATCGCCGCGATCATCGCCGAGATTGGCGCCGCCGGGCCGAAGGACATGGGCAAGGTGATGGCCGTCCTGAAGGAGCGCTATGCCGGACAGATGGATTTTTCCAAGGCCTCCGGCGCCGTCAAGGAACAGCTGAACTGATCAGCGCGGGCTCGCTGTCTCTTTGACGGCGGGCCCGAGCACTACCTCGGCTGCCCTGTCGATGACCGCGAATTTCGCAGCCTGATAGCCCAGATATTCCAAAACGAAGCCGCGTGAGAGCCAGGTATCGCCTTTATAGGGCGGCTGCGTCCAACCCACACTTCCCATGTCAGCTGCCTGCGTCAGCAGGCGCTTGAGATGTGTATTTGAGATCATGAACTGATTGCGGATCTCCTTGAGCGAGAGAGGCCCGATGTAGACGCGTTCCGCATCACGGTCGAAGGTCTCGATGCGGCTCATCAGATAGTCCATCACCAGGCCGCCAGAATTTGCCCAGTTGAAGAGATTATATGTGGCGCCCGGGTCGCGCACGGCGTCGCTGTCGATGATTGCCCTGGAGATCAGCGGTTGGATCTGCGAGAAGGCGGAGGGGTCGGCGCTGATCCGTTCCAGCCGATTGCCTCCATCCAGACTATCGAGAATCAGGAGATGGGTCGCGAGCCACCTGAAGAAATGCTCGTGGGCTGTCTCTGTTGGCTCCAACAGGCGCGTGCGCTTGTCGGTGGGGCTTTCGATCGGGCGAAGGAACCGATAAGCGAGCATTTCCTGGAGAAATGCGGCGGCCGTATTGCGGCTTGCGATCTTGTTGGCAACGGCAAAGGCGATGAAGCGACCCGAATAGAGGCCGAGTCTTGGTTCGCCCGGAAATCCGAAGTGAAGCGCAAAGCCGGCATGGGCCATCAACCAGCGCTGTTGCGCGGCGAAGATCGACGCGATCCGTGGACTTTCGCGATATATTGCCAACATTTCGCGCGCGCAATGCAATACTGCCACGAAGAAGGCATCGTTTTTGAGAAGATTTTCAACTTTATGTGGCATGCGACCATCCCGACAGGTCGCTTTCATTGGGCATGGGATAGCGGCTGTCAATGCCATCCACGGCCAAGGGTGGAGGTCGAGATGCAAAAAATAAAACTTTTGGGTGAAATTAAAGAAGGCAGGAGCTGGGGGTGCTCCTGCCTTCTTGCTCTTTGCTTCCGGTGGCGACGCAGGACCGAAATCCAAGCCAGCGGATATTTGCAAAGGCACCCTTGCGAGGCGGCGCCGGGGGTAGGGATGGTGCCTCGCGAGGGGATCGCTTTGTTGAAAAAGAAAATATTGCGATGCGGCAAGTGATTCAAATTACAAAAAAATAATGATTGGCGTCGCGGGCTGCCTTAAGTGTGTCATCCGCGTCGAAGGTCGTTGACGGCCGATCGGCATCAGCGCTGTTTTGACAATCCGAAGGCATTGTTCTGCAATTGTTTTTTGACAATTGGCAAGAACCGCTGTGATCGCGACTATTGCCTCATATACACGCAGAACGCGGATTACGGCACTTAGTGTCGCACCCCCTGTCGCAGGGCTGGTAACGCATTTTTGAACAGTCTGTCGCCGGCATTTTGAACGCGCCGAAGTCCTGTGAATAGCGCGGCTTTCGCCCAAATGCCGTGGCATGTGCTGGCGAACCTGCTTATATGGACCCAGCCAAGAGGATCAAATGCGCTTTTCCAATTCCTTTCTCGACGAGATACGCGATCGCGTGCCGATTTCGGACGTGATTGGCCGTCGTGTGAGCTGGGACAAGCGCAAGACGAATGTCTCGCGCGCGGACTATTGGGCCTGCTGCCCGTTCCACGGCGAGAAGTCGCCGAGCTTCCACTGCGAGGACCGCAAGGGCCGCTATCACTGCTTCGGCTGCGGCGTCACCGGCGATCACTTCCGCTTTCTTACCGATCTCGAGGGGCTTAGCTTCCCTGAGGCCGTGCAGCAGATTGCCGATATGGCGGGTGTCGCCATGCCGGTCGCTGATCCGGTTATGGAGAAGCGCGAGAAAGAGCGGACTTCGCTTCTTGATGTGATGGAGCTTGCGACCAAGTTCTTCCAGGACCAATTGCAAACGGCAAACGGCGCACGCGCGCGGGCCTATCTGCGCGATCGTGGTTTGACAGGGCGAACGATCGAGACGTTCCGGCTTGGCTTTGCGCCGGACAGCCGCAATGCGCTGAAAGAGTTCTTGGCGGGGCAGGGTGTCGCCAAGGAGCAGATCGAGGCGTGCGGCCTTGTTGTTTACGGCCCTGACGTACCCGTCTCCTACGATCGCTTTCGCGACCGCATCATGTTCCCGATCCTGTCATCCCGCGAGAAGGTGATCGCCTTCGGTGGACGGGCCATGTCGCCGGATGCGCCAGCGAAGTATCTCAATTCAAACGAGACGGAACTCTTCCACAAGGGCAACGTGCTCTACAACTTCGCGCGCGCGCGCCGGGCGACGCAAGGTGCCAACGGTGAGGGCACGATCATCGCCGTCGAAGGCTACATGGACGTGATCGCGCTGCACCAGGCCGGTGTCGAGAATGCCGTGGCGCCGCTCGGCACGGCATTGACCGAAAATCAGCTCGACCTCCTCTGGAAGATGACGCCGCAGCCGGTGCTCTGCTTCGATGGGGACGGTGCCGGCATTCGCGCCGCCAATCGTGCAGCCGATTTGGCGCTGCCGCATATCAAGCCGGGCCGCACCGTGCGCTTTGCCCTGCTGCCCGATGGCAAGGATCCGGATGATCTCGTCCGCAACGAGGGTCGTGCACCCTTCGACAAGGTGATGAGCCAGGCCAAGCCGCTGGCGGAGATGATCTGGAGCCGAGAAATCAAGACCGGACAATTCGAGACGCCAGAAGCGAAGGCCGAGCTTGAAGCGCGGCTGAAGCAGCTGGTGGCCGTGATTGCCGATGAAAACGTGCGCCGCCACTACCAGCAGGATATGCGCGATCGTCTGAACGGCTTCTTCCAGCCGCAATTCCAGAATCGCGGCAATGAACGGCGGAGCTTCGATCGCGGCGGCGGCCAAGCCCGCGGTCGCGGCGGCGAGGGAGCACGCGGCCCCCGACTCTCGGGTGGCGGCATTTCCGATCGGCTGGCGCGCTCTGGCCTCGTTCGAGGGCATCAGGAGACGCCTGCCTTGCGTGAGAGCGTGCTCGCCCTGACGGTCATCAACCACCCGGCCTTGATGCAGGACGAGTACGACGAAATCGCCTCGATCGACTACGACAGTCGTGAACTTCAGCGGCTCTGGTCGGTCATGCTCGGTGCTGCGGCTGCGGTAGCTGGACCGCACCTCACGCGGGACTACCTCGTGGAGCGCATGGAAGAGCAGGGGTTCGGCTCGCTGTTGCAGGGTCTCGAGCAGCAGATTCGCAATGCCCGCCTCTGGATTGCCACGGCGGAAGCAGCAATGGAGGATGCGCGAGAGGGCTATCGGCAGGCGCTGGCCTTCCACAAGCGCGCAAAGGCCCTGCGTTTCCAGAAGTTGGAACTCGAGCGCGAAATTGCCGAAGCGACGGAGGCCGGCAACGGCGAGGTGATCGACCAGCTGATGCGCGCGTTGCAGGAGGTCCATTTCGAGGGGCTTCGTCTTGAAGCGCAGGAGGCGATCATCGATGGCTTCGGTGTGCTTTCCGGCCGCGTCAAGGGAGCGGCGAGCCACTGATGGATTCTGCAGATCGGGCATTCTCCGCGGGCGATGCGCTGTTCGATGCGGAGCGTTCGCCTCTTGGCATTCTCAATCGCGTCTACGGCTATCCTGCCTTTCGCGGCAAGCAGCAGCAGGTGGTTGAGCACGTGGTCGCCGGCGGCGATGCCGTCGTTCTTTTTCCAACGGGGGCCGGCAAGTCGCTCTGCTTCCAAATTCCGGCCCTCTGCCGCGACGGCATCGGTATCGTCGTTTCGCCGCTGATTGCGCTGATGCGCGATCAGGTGGAGGCGATGAAGCAGCTCGGCATCAGGGCGGCCGCGTTAAACTCTGCGCTGTCACGCGAGGAGTTCATCGAGGTCCGCCGTGCGCTTTCCGCAGGCAAGCTCGACCTTCTCTACGTGACGCCGGAACGCATTCTCATGGAGGGCTTTCGCGATACGATCGGCAGCTCCGCGATCTCGCTGTTTGCAATCGACGAGGCACACTGCGTGTCTCAGTGGGGACACGATTTTCGTCCCGAGTATCGGGAGCTCGGAAAGCTTTCGGAGCAATTCCCCGGCGTACCGCGTATCGCGCTGACAGCGACCGCCGACCCGCATACGCGTGACGATATTGTCGAGCGACTGGCGCTGAACAATGCCCGCGTCTTCACCACCAGCTTCGATCGCCCGAACATTTCCTATGAAATCGTCGAGCGCGACCAGCCGCGGCAACAATTGCTGCGGTTTCTCTCCGGTCACAAGGGCAATAGCGGCATCGTCTATTGCCTGTCGCGTGCCAAGGTCGAGGAAACGGCCGAGTGGTTGAACGTGCAGGGTATCCGGGCGCTGCCATACCACGCCGGCATGGACCGCGCGCTTCGCGACGCGAACCAGGATGCATTTCTGAAGGAGGATGAGCTTTGCCTCGTCGCGACCGTTGCGTTCGGGATGGGCATCGATAAGCCAAACGTGCGCTATGTCGCGCATCTCGATCTGCCCGGATCGGTCGAGGCCTACTATCAGGAAACAGGCCGTGCCGGACGCGACGGACTGCCGTCGGAAGTCTGGATGGCCTATGGCATGGCTGACGTCATTCAGCGGCGGCGGATGATCGACGAGGGCAATGCGGCCGACGAGATCAAGCGCATCGAGCGCGGTAAGCTGAATGCGCTGCTGGCAATCTGTGAAACAGCCTCCTGCCGTCGCCAGGCAATCCTGGCACACTTTGGCGAGGCCCATGCGGGCAGCTGCGGCAGTTGCGATACCTGCCTGAAGCCGGTCGAGACCTGGGACGGCACGGAGGCCGCCATCAAGGCGCTTGCGGCGATCTACCGGACAGGCGAGCGGTTTGGCACCGGGCATGTGGTCGACGTCCTGCTCGGCAACGTCAACGAGAAAACCGAGCGTTTCGGACACACGACGATGCCCGTCTTCGGAGCAGGAAATGATCTGCCGGCCCGAACCTGGCAATCGGTGTTTCGACAATTGCTCGCGATGGGGCTGGTCAGGGTCGATCAGCAGGCGTTCGGAGCACTGAAGCTCGAGCCCGACGCTCGTGCCGTGTTCAAACGCGAGCGGCCAGTCTTTTTCCGCAAGGATCGCCCGGTCGCAGAACGTCGTTCGAAGCGAACGGCACAGGTAGAGCGTCGCTCCATCCTATCCGGCGGCGACGGGGTGCTCTTTGAGGCTCTGCGCGCGGAGCGGACGTCGATCGCTCGCTCACTCGGCGTACCGCCCTATGTCGTCTTTCCCGACACGACGCTCATTGCTTTCGCGACCGAGCGACCGCGGACGCACAAGGAGATGCTCGGCATTTCAGGCGTCGGCCAATCGAAGCTGGAGCGCTACGGCGATGCGTTTCTCGAGGTCATTCTGGGCCATGACGAGTAGGACTTGGGCCTGAGCGATCCGTCGTGAAGCGTTGACGACGACGGCAAGACAGGCGGCTGGCTATGTGCTAGTGCAGGGCATCGGGAAACATCACAAGAAGGGCATCCAATGACCTCACACTTCCTCTCCCACCTCCGCACCGAACTTTCCGCACTGAAGGATGCCGGGCTTTACAAGTCCGAGCGCGTCATCACGTCCAAGCAGGCGGGGGAGATCGCCGTTGCCTCTGGCGAGCGGGTCTTGAACTTCTGCGCCAACAATTACCTTGGACTCGCCGACAACGAAGAACTTGCCGAAGCGGGAAAGAAGGCTCTCGACCGCTATGGCTATGGCATGGCATCGGTGCGCTTCATCTGCGGCACGCAGGAAGAGCACAAGCAGCTCGAGGCGCGCATTTCCTCCTTCCTCGGCATGGAAGATACGATCCTCTACTCGTCCTGTTTCGACGCAAACGGCGGTCTCTTTGAGACCCTGCTCGGCGAGGAGGATGCGATCATCTCCGATGCGCTGAACCACGCCTCGATTATCGACGGCGTCCGCCTCTCCAAGGCGAAACGCTTTCGCTACGCCAACAATGACATGAAGGCGCTGGAAGAGGAGCTGAAGAAGGCGGAGGGCAGTCGCTTCAAGCTGATCGCCACCGATGGCGTGTTTTCGATGGACGGTATCATCGCCAATTTGCAGGGCGTCTGCGATCTCGCCGAGAAGTATGGCGCGATGGTCATGGTCGACGACAGCCACGCCGTCGGCTTCGTCGGCGAGCATGGGCGCGGTTCGCCCGAACACTGTGGCGTTGAGGGGCGGATCGATATCATCACCGGCACGCTCGGCAAGGCGCTCGGCGGCGCTTCGGGGGGCTACACCTCGGCAAAAGCGGAAACGGTCGATTGGCTTCGCCAGCGCTCGCGCCCCTATCTGTTTTCGAACACGCTGGCGCCGGTCATTGCGGCTGCATCACTGAAGGTTTTCGATCTCATCGAGAACGGCAACGCGCTGCGCGAGAGGCTGGCTGGGAATGCGGCGCTGTTCCGCTCCGAAATGACCAAGCTCGGTTTCACGCTGGCGGGTGAGGGGCACCCGATCATTCCGGTCATGCTCGGCGATGCCAAGCTCGCGCAGGACATGGCGGCGCTGATGTTGAAGAAGGGGATTTACGTGATCGGCTTTTCCTTCCCTGTGGTGCCGAAGGGACAGGCGCGCATCCGCACGCAGATGTCGGCAGCGCATTCGCGGGCGGACGTCGAGCGGACGATTGCGGCCTTCGCGGAAGCCGGCCGTGAACTCGGAGTCATTTGAAGGGTTTGGGAGAGTAAGATCATGTCGAACATGATGAAGGCGCTCGTCAAGGCGAAGCCGGAAGTCGGGCTTTGGATGGAGCATGTTCCGGTTCCCGAGGTCGGGCCGAACGATGTGCTGATCAAGGTGAAGAAATCAGCGATCTGCGGGACCGATGTTCATATCTGGAACTGGGATCAGTGGGCGCAGAAGACCATTCCGGTGCCGATGGTCGTCGGCCATGAGTTCTGCGGCGAGATCGCGCAGATCGGATCGGCGGTGACGAAATACCATGTCGGCGAGCGTGTCTCGGGCGAGGGCCACATTGTCTGCGGCAAGTGCCGCAACTGCCGCGCGGGCAGGGGGCATCTTTGCCGCAATACGCTCGGCGTCGGTGTCAATCGCCCCGGCTCCTTCGGTGAGTTCGTCTGCATTCCCGAGGCGAACGTGGTGCCGATCCCCGACGATATTCCAGATGAGATCGCTGCGATCTTCGACCCCTTCGGTAACGCCGTGCATACGGCGCTTTCCTTCGATCTCGTCGGCGAGGACGTTCTGGTCACCGGCGCCGGGCCGATCGGCATCATGGGGGCGCTGGTTGCCAAGCGATCCGGCGCGCGCAAGGTGGTCATAACAGACATCAACCCGCATCGCCTGGACCTCGCCCGCAAGCTTGGCATCGACTATGTCGTCGATGCCTCGAAGGAGAACCTCACCGATGTCATGAAGTCGATCGGCATGACCGAGGGCTTCGACGTCGGGCTGGAAATGTCCGGAGCCGCGCCGGCCTTCCGGGACATGATCGACAAGATGAACAATGGCGGCAAGATCGCGATCCTTGGTATTGCGCCTGCCGGCTTCGAGATCGACTGGAACAAAGTCATCTTCAAGATGCTTAACCTGAAAGGCATCTACGGTCGTGAGATGTTCGAGACCTGGTACAAGATGATTGCCTTTGTGCAGGGCGGTCTGGATTTGTCATCCGTGATTACGCACCGGATCGGCATTGACGATTTCCGGGAGGGTTTCGAGGCAATGCGTTCGGGCAACTCGGGCAAGGTGGTAATGGATTGGAACTAAGGGAGGATCGATGCTTTACGAAGGAAGCTGCCATTGCGGCAAAATCGAATTTGAAGTCGAGGGCGAATTCACCTCGGCACTTGATTGCAATTGCTCGCTTTGTCGTCGGCGCGGGGGGCTGCTGGCCTTCGTGCCCCGCGACAAGTTCACGCTGAAAACGCCGCGCGAGAATTTGTCGACCTATACGTTCAATACGCGCACGATCCAGCACCGCTTCTGCGGCACCTGCGGTATCGCTCCTTTCGCCGAAGCCCGGATGCCCGATGGCGCAGAGATGGCTTGCATCAATGTCCGCTGCATTCCCGCGGTCGATCTTGCCAGTCTGGAAATTCAACCCTGGGACGGACAGTCCCACTAGCTTCGATCGAGGTCGAACAACTGTCGGCGGGCGTTCGGAATCTCGGCGGCAACTTTGCCGTTCGAGAAGAATGCCTGCTGCTCTTGTCTTCTTGTGGTGACATCCTATCTATGCTTGGCAATCGCCTGAGCGGTTCCGGGCCTGTGGATAAGGCTTTTTCCGGGTTTTCTGAGGCTTTTTTTCCAGAAAAGCTTGACGAGAACAAAAATTGTGGGAATCACCGTTCGACTTGGAAAGCGGTGAACTGGGTCAAGGGCGGATCGCACAAACCATGGCCGGACATTTGATGACTAATAAGCTCTGTCGTCCGGCGCCGGCAATCGTGGTTAATCAGGCATTAAATCTCATCCCATTAGGTGGGAGCAGGTGATTCGAGACGGTCGTTTGCGGCGTATCGGCTGCGTGCGGCCGTTCACTGCGGCGAGTTTGAATAGCGTCAGGAAGGCGACGACATAAATGGCAACCAAGGTCAAAGAGAACGAAGAAGCGGAAGTCGAACGCGACGGCGGAACCGACGGCCCTCTTCTCGATCTTTCCGATGACGCGGTCAAGAAGATGATCAAGGCCGCGAAGAAACGCGGCTACGTGACGATGGACGAGCTGAACGCTGTCCTGCCGTCAGAGGAAGTGACGTCCGAGCAGATCGAAGACACGATGTCTATGCTGTCGGACATGGGCATCAACGTCATCGAAGACGAAGAAGCCGAGGAAGCCACGGCCGGTGGCGATGACGACGATTCCAGCTCCGACGAGGAGAGCGAAGGCGGCGAACTCGCACCTTCCGGCGGCACCGCGCTTGCGACCGCCAAGAAGAAAGAGCCGACCGATCGCACCGACGATCCTGTTCGTATGTATCTGCGCGAAATGGGCTCGGTGGAGCTTCTTTCGCGCGAGGGCGAAATCGCGATCGCCAAGCGCATCGAGGCTGGCCGCGAAACGATGATCGGTGGCCTCTGTGAGAGCCCTCTGACGTTCCAGGCGTTGATCATCTGGCGCGACGAACTGAACGAAGGCACGACGCTGCTGCGCGAGATCATTGATCTCGAAACGACCTATTCCGGTCCGGAAGCCAAGGCTGCTCCGCAGTTCCAGAGCCCCGAGAAGATCGAGGCTGACCGCAAGGCTGCCGAAGAAAAGGAAAAGACGCGCCGCGTCCGTTCCGGCGACGACGACATCACCAATGTCGGCGGCGAGGGCCTGCCTCCGGAAGAGGAAGAAGAGGACGAAGACGAGTCCAACCTGTCGCTCGCCGCCATGGAAGCCGAGCTGCGCCCGCAGGTCATGGAAACGCTCGACATCATTGCCGAGACCTACAAGAAGCTGCGCAAGCTGCAGGACCAGCAGGTCGAGCAGCGTCTGGCTGCGACCGGTACGCTGTCATCAGCCCAGGAACGCCGCTACAAGGAACTCAAGGATGAGCTCGTCAAGGCCGTCAAGTCTCTGTCGCTGAACCAGAACCGCGTCGACGCCCTCGTCGAGCAGCTCTACGACATCTCGAAGCGACTGATGCAGAACGAAGGCCGCCTGTTGCGCCTGGCTGAATCCTACGGCGTCAAGCGTGACTCGTTCCTCGAGCAGTATCAGGGCGCTGAGCTCGATCCGAACTGGATGAAGTCGATCGGCAATCTGGCTGCGCGCGGCTGGAAGGAATTCGCCAAGAGCGAAAACACGACTATCCGCGACATCCGCCAGGAGATCCAGAACCTCGCGACGGAAACCGGCATCTCGATCGCCGAATTCCGCCGCATCGTCTCGATGGTGCAGAAGGGCGAGCGCGAAGCGCGTATCGCCAAGAAGGAAATGGTCGAAGCGAACCTTCGCCTCGTCATCTCCATCGCCAAGAAGTACACGAACCGCGGTCTGCAGTTCCTCGACCTCATTCAGGAAGGCAACATCGGCCTGATGAAGGCGGTCGACAAGTTCGAATACCGTCGCGGTTACAAGTTCTCGACCTATGCGACGTGGTGGATCCGTCAGGCGATCACGCGCTCGATCGCCGACCAGGCCCGCACGATCCGTATTCCGGTTCATATGATCGAAACGATCAACAAGATCGTTCGTACCTCGCGCCAGATGCTGCACGAGATCGGTCGCGAGCCGACGCCGGAAGAACTGGCCGAAAAGCTCGCCATGCCGCTCGAAAAGGTCCGCAAGGTCCTGAAGATTGCCAAGGAGCCGATCTCGCTCGAAACCCCAGTGGGCGACGAAGAAGATTCACACCTCGGCGATTTCATCGAGGACAAGAACGCGCTGCTGCCGATCGACGCCGCAATCCAGGCGAACCTGCGCGAGACGACAACCCGCGTTCTGGCATCGCTGACGCCGCGCGAAGAGCGCGTCCTGCGCATGCGCTTCGGCATCGGCATGAACACCGACCACACGCTCGAAGAAGTCGGTCAGCAGTTCTCGGTTACCCGTGAACGTATCCGTCAGATCGAGGCGAAGGCGCTGCGCAAGCTGAAGCATCCGAGCCGCTCCAGAAAGCTCCGCAGCTTCCTGGACAGCTAGGCTTCATCGTCGACCAAGCTATTCTAGAGCCGGGCCCTGTGCCCGGCTTTTGCTTTGCGTACCTGCAAGCATGCCGTTTCTTGTTGTCGAATGGTGACAGGAGTAAGGTGCGTTTACGGGGGAAAGGGACCGACCACGGCGCATGCGCGAAGGTCGCCATTGCCTGTTGTGTGGGCCAAGCCCTCCGGTGGGAGGTGTGCAATGACCACTTACATCGTGCTTATCAACTGGACGGATCAAGGCATTCGCAACGTTCGCGACTCGGCAAAGCGTCTCGACGCGGCAAAGAAGCTGCTTGGTGATATGGGCGGTTCGTTTCACCAGTTCTTTCTTACCTTGGGCGATCACGACATGGTTGCAGTCTGTGATGCGCCCGATGATGCCGTGATGGCGCGCTTCGGTCTGTCGCTGGGGATGGCGGGGAACGTACGCACCAAGACGTTGAAGGCGTTCCCGGAGGCGGCCTATCGCGAGATCATCGGCTCGCTCGGATAACGCTGAGGGCTGCGCTCCCAGGCGTCCGCTAAAAATGTGGATCATGTACTCCACCAGACGGTTGCATCTGTCTGGTGCGGGCTTTTTTGTTTTATGGCTTGATGATGCCTTCTTGAAAGGCCACATCGGTAGGGTGGTGTAGGGCATCGTTCAGGCATGCAGCAGGTTTCGGCAAAGAAGTGGGGAGTGTTCGGCTGGGGCATCTTTGCCTCCGCGCTGCTGCATCTTGCCGTCGTTGCCTTCTTTCTCGTGAAGCTGCCTGTGCCGGCTCCTCAGCCGGAGGAAGAGACCGTCAGTGTCGACCTCGTGCCGCCACCGGAGGAAAAAAAGCCCGAGGAGAAGCCGCCGGAAGTGAAAGTGCCGGAAGAGCGGAAGCCTGAAGAGAAGAAGGCAGAGGAAAAGCCGGCCGAGAAGCCGCCGGAACCGCCGAAGGAAGAAAAGGCCGAGCAACCGCCGCCACCGCCACCGCCTCCTCAGGAAGAGGCGAAGGCTCCTGAAGAGAAGCCGGCGGAAAAGCCGCCCGAAGCGGCTGCGGAAGATGTTCAATCCAAGCAGCAGCAAGGCAAGCCGCAGTCGCTGCCGACACTGCGTCCGGTTGTCGAGTTCGGCGACAAGGATACGGGACCGGAGAAATCTACCGAGGGCGATGCATCGGTCGCTGGTGTGAAATCAGATACGCAAGA
Source organism: Rhizobium cauense (assembly GCF_019511525.1). Taxonomy (GTDB): domain Bacteria; phylum Pseudomonadota; class Alphaproteobacteria; order Rhizobiales; family Rhizobiaceae; genus Rhizobium; species Rhizobium cauense. The sequence continues at coordinate 233,747 of NZ_JAEUAT010000008.1, forward strand.
GCCTGCGACAGAGCCCGAACCGGCACCACAGGAGGACGAGGCGAAGCCAGAAGAAACGGCAGAAGCCGCCAAAGGCCCCGCAAGCGAGGAGCCACCCGCCAATCCGGTTCCTGAAGATGTCGAACTCCCGCAGGTTGACCTAGCGGATAGCCATGCCGAGAAAAACGGCCCTGCGACGGGCACCGAAAGCGAAGCCAAAACCAGCTTCGAGCAAGGAAAGCCGCCTGCTGGAGCAAAACCTGATGCGAAGGCGACTGCCAAGGCCGGCAAGCCAATTGAGTTGAAAGAGGCAAAGACGCTGTTCTCGCAAAAAATGACCAACGACCCGGTTGCCAGGACTGCAATGGGGGACATGCCTCGCGGTTCTCGTGTGGCGGAACTGTGCAGCACGGAGCTTCGCCAGCAGCTGGTACACGGGTCTCCGTCATATCGGCCGGAGATCCTGCCATCCTACACACTCTCGAGAGGTACGGTCCTTCAGGCAAGCAACGCGTTCCGGGCGTCCGGCCGATGGTATGATGTCACCTTCCGTTGCGAAGTGGATGAGGGAGCGATGAAAGTTGAATCGTTCAGTTTTGCTGTCGGCAATCCTGTTCCGAGAAGCGAATGGGCGAGCCGCCGTTTTCCGATGGACTAGCGGACACCAGTTCGGCACAAGAAAGTCGGTGTAACCCTTTCCCATCGCCACATGCCGATGGCGCGTGAAAGGACAATGAGATGTCGAACGAGTTCGAGCGCTTCTTCGAATTGCAGGATGAAGCAACCAAGGTGGCCTTTATCGAGCACCGCGGAGACGAGCTCACCGATATCCTTGTTGCGGCCTTGAGCGATGTCTTTTCGATCCTCGCCGACGACGATTTTCACGAAACGGTCCATTGAGCGGCCGAACGGAACAACACTGACGCTGTCTCATGCATTCGCGTTGTTTTCGGTCGGGTGGGCTGGCACTATGCGCCGTCACCTTCGGAAATCCGCTTATGGCCCGCAGTCAATTTCGTATGTTCAGGTCGGCCATTGCCGGCGTCGAGGCAGTGGCTGCGAACAGCAGCCAGAGTTTCGCTCGCCACACGCACGAGCAGTTCGGTATCGGACTGGTCTCGTCCGGTGCGCAGAAATCCCTGAGCGGACGAGGGATGGTCGAGGCTGGCACTGGCGATATCATCACAGTCAATCCAAACGAAGTGCATGACGGCACGCCGATCGGCGAGGGGAGATCCTGGCGGATCCTCTATTTCGATCCTGATGTGATCGCTGCCAAAGTCTCCGATATCACCGAGGGACGGCGATCGGCTGTTGAGATCCCGCATCCGGTATTGCAGGACCGATCGGTCGCGGCGCACTTCGAGGCCGCTTTTGCGCTCGTCACCAGCGCGGGCGAGGAGCGGCTGCAGCACGAGGAGGCACTTTTCGAGCTGATTGCGCGTGTCGTTGTGGAGACCGCATCCACCGATTGGAGGGCCGTTCCGAAGGCCATCCGGACGGCGCAGGAGATGATCGATTGCGATCCGACTGCCGCAATCTCGCTGTCCGATCTTGCATGTGCAAGCGGGCTCAGCCGGTTTCAGGTGTTGCGGGGATTTGCCAAGTCGATCGGAATGACGCCTCACGCCTATCTGGTACAGAGCCGGATTCATCTTGCACGGCGTCTGATCGCCCGTGGCGCGCCTTTGGCAGAGGCTGCTTTCGCCAGCGGTTTCGCCGACCAGAGCCATATGACACGTGTGTTTGTAAAAAAGTATGGTGTCTCTCCGCGCACCTATTCTGATGCGGTCGCCTGAGCCCGCTGCAATTTCGTACAAGACCTCTGGGCTGTGTTCGCCTTTCCTCCGTGGAAAAGGAGAAGGCGATGCAGCGACATATTCAAGGCTATCTCTACCTGACATTGGCGATGATCACCGTTGGCAGCACGGTGATCGCAAGCCGGATCATTGCGTCGGGCATGCCGCCCTTCGGCGCGACGGCCCTGCGCTTCGCCGTGGCCTTCCTGTTCTTCGTGCTCTTGATGCACATCAGCCGGCTGCGATTGCCGAGTCTGCCGTTGCGCGATTGGCTCATCCTCGTTGTTCAGGCCGGTGCGGGCAGCGTCGGCTACACTACCTTGCTGATTTCGGGCCTGAGAACGACGACGGCGGCTGACGCTGGCGTGATCATCGGCACGTTGCCCATCGTCGCCGGGGCATTTTCCGTCGCCATTCTGGGCGAAAGGCCGGCCGCCTCGATGGTGTTCGCAATTGCGCTGGCGGCGAGCGGTGTCCTCTTCATCACGCTTTCGCCCGAAGCCGGGAGCGGGTCGTTGCTTGGCAATGCTCTCGTGTTTGGAGCGGTCGTTTGCGAAAGCCTGTTCATCCTCTTGAACAAGAACCTCACCACGCGAATCCCGGCGCTGACCCAGTCTACGTTGATGACAGGAATAGGCTTCGTCGTTTCTGCTGTTGTTGCCCTCATGGTAGAGGGCATACCGGGAACGGTTGCCTTGGGCGCGATTTCGGCCGTCTTCTACTACGCGCTTGTCCCGACCGTTGCAGGTTTCATCCTGTGGTATGCCGGGGCGGAACTGGTGAGCGGGGTCGAGGCGTCGCTCTTCACGGCCGTCGCGCCGGTCTCCGCCTTGCTGATGGCGTTCGCAATACTCGGCGAACCGTTGTCGTTCCACCAGATCGCTGGTGTCGCGTGCGTTCTGACAGCTGTTCTGGGGCTTGGACTGTTTCAACGGCCGAAACCGGTTGCGTGTCAAGCGATGAACGCCGATCCAGCTTCAGATCGGTCAAGCGATGCAAATTGACGTTCTGGTCCCCATATATCTGGCTTATCGGCGAAAGGAGCTGCCAATGTCTTCTCCGGCAATCAAGATACCCGGTCCAGACCATCCAATCACCATCACGCCCAATCCACGGCGCGTTGTGGTGAAATACAGCGGGCAAGTGATTGCTGACAGCCGGAACGCGCTGACGCTCAAGGAAGCGTCCTATCCACCGGTGCAGTATGTGCCACGCGCTGATGTCGACATGGCGCTTCTTAGCCGAAGCGAACACCATACCTATTGTCCCTATAAGGGCGAGGCTTCGTATTTCAACATCGTTTTGGCTGACGAGCATTCCGCGAACGCGATCTGGACCTACGAGAATCCGCATGCGGCGGTTCCTGAGATCAAGGAGTATCTCGCCTTCTATCCGGATCGGGTCGACTCTATCGACGAACTGCCGGACTAGGTGCCCGCTGGATTCAGGAGCGAGATCCTGCCGAGGTGGGGCGTGTCGATATGCCTAGGGAGGAAAAGCAAGGATGGTCCGGCAGGGAAACCGGACCAATCCCCGTAACTGATCGGAGGTCAATCGGATCAGAAAACGCAATACTTGGTGGTGCCCCAGGGTTGATCCGGGGCACCAGTTGTCAAATTAGAACGCGCGCTGCAGGCGGAAGAAGCCCTTGGTCACTTCTTCGGCGTCGTCCGGATCGGTGTAGTCAACCGTTGCCTTGGCATAGAGGTTGTCTACGATCTGGTAGTCGACGGTGATGCCGACCTTCCAAGCGTCACCGAGGCCGTCAAACGAGTGCGGAATCGCGCCGTTATCCGTGTCCGTAGCGTAGTTTCCGAAGTACTGAGCCATCGGGGTAACCGTCCACTTGTCGGTTGCCTTGATCGCGTATTCTGCAGCAACGGTCCATTCCGACTGAGCGTAGTAGGAGTTCGGACCAGACGCATAGACGCCTGCCAGGCCGAGCGTGCCCGGGCCGATGTCGGCGAACAGCATGCCGCGGATAGCGCCTTCTTCGTTGTCGGTGTCGTAGCCGCCGATAACCTGGTAGCTGATTGCGCCAGCCTTGCCGCCGATACCGAAGGCAACGCCGACGTTGTTCGGGCGCTCGCCGTTCTTGTAGTAGCCGTCTTCCAGCTCGTCTACGCTGATGCCGGCGTAGAAGTCGCCGTTTTCATACTGGTAGCGAATGGAGTTGTGCAGCGTTTCAAAGCTGGAGAGAACGTCCGGCTCGCCTGAAAGATCGTCATCCCACCAGCTGTAGAACAGACCAGCGCGGAAACCGGCAACGTCGATATATGCCGAGTCCAGCGTGGTTTCGGTCGAGGTGTTGTCGCCGTTGTTACGGAAAACGATCACGCCGGTGAGCGGGCCGTATTCAGTGTCGCTCTTGGCGGTGAACTGAACCTGAGCGCGTGTACGGGCGTTCCAGTCCGACGTGCCCTTCTGATCAGGGCCACCGTATACTTCAAAACGCAGGTAACCGCTGACCTTGAGGCAGGTTTCAGTGCCCGGAATGTAGAAGTAACCTGTGCCGTACGCGTCGCAGACGCGGACGTATTCAACCGGCTCGGGTTCTGCTGCGACGATTGCATCAGCAGCGAAGACCGGCGAGGAGGCAGCAGCAAACGCTGCGGCGGAGGTCAGCAATGCCATCCGTATATTCATTTGAAATCCATTTCCTTTTCGATTGAACCGCCACCAGGGGAGATGGGGCAGTTCCGTAATTTGCCTTTCGGCTGGCGGATCAGCGAACCGCTGGCGCCTTCATTTCATCCTTGATTAAATCTATCAATTCTCCCGGCAACAAAATCCCCGTTTGTGACAATTCTTCGAGGTGAAATGTTGTTTTTATGTAACAATATCAAATACTTGTGAATAATGATGACGCGCTCCGCGGTTGCGCGGAGCGTCTCGATGATCCATGCTGTTTCGGAGGCGCCCAGGAGGGCGTCTGACACCACCGTTGCAATGGCGCCATGAAAATATGTCCCGCAGATAGTCCCGCGAGAGACCGGATTGAAGAGCACTGTTTGGAACGCAGTGTTCCAGATTTGGAACGAAATCTTGCCGGGAATGGTTGGCATCGCCTTGGGAGAGGCGTAAGCGATGCCTGCTGGCCCGCATATGCTCGCGTCCGTATATGCTTACTGAAAGAGGTACCCCGATGCTGAACGCAGAGGGTGTTTTGCAAGATCTGAACGATTTCGTCTATTTTGCCGCAGTCGTTCGTCACAATGGCTTTTCCGCTGCCGGGCGTGTGCTGAACATGCCGAAATCAAAGCTCAGCCGACATATCACAGCGCTCGAGACGAGGCTTGGTGTCAGGCTGCTGGAGCGAACGGTCAATCGTTTCCGAGTGACGGAAATCGGGCGCGCCTTTTACAGCCACTGCGAAAACATGCTGCATGAGGCGGAGCGGGCAGCCAACGCCATCAACGACGCGACCGGCGAACCGCAGGGCCAAATTCGGATAAGCGTGCCCCATGGCTTGCTGGACGGCCCGCTGAGCACGATGATTCCGGAATTCCTGACGCGTTACCCGAAGGTGCAGCTGCAGATACTCACCACGGATCGACGGGTCGATATTATCAACGAGCGGCTCGATCTTGCTGTTCGCGCGCAGCTGACCGAGGAGACCGATTCGGAGTTGACGATGCGTGTGCTCAGCAAGGTTGACCTTATCCTTGTCGCCAATCAGAAGGTTGCCGGTTTATTGCCCTCAGTCGAGGGCGTGGAAAGCCTCGTCGGCGCTCCGACCGTATCCTTTGCCGGGCCGCTGACGGAGTGGCAGGATTCGGATGTCTGGGAGTTCACCGGGCCGGATGGAACACGATACCGGCACCAACACAAGCCGCGCATGAGCTGCCGCAGCGTCTCCGCCGTCCTCGAGGCAATATATGCAGGCGTCGGCGTCGGGCTTCTTCCTGATCATATCTGTGGAGAGGGGATTCGCGACGGCAGGCTCGTGCGTCTTCTTCCCGACCACCAGATGTCCCAGGCAACGATCTATCTCGTTTTCACCGCTTCAAGGGGATTGCCGACGGCAGTTCGGGCGCTCGTCGATTTTCTGGTTGAGCAGTTCCGGACGATGCGTGTCACGACGCAGTGCCAGGAGGCCGATGCGGAACTGCGATCAAAGGATCGCAACCCCTCTATCAAGCTCGCCGGCGTTCAATCGGCTTAGGCTTCGCCCGATTGAAAGTTGGCCGCGGTTCCCTTGCCTATCGGCAGCCTCGCCTAATGTTAAATGAAGGTGAGGTGTCGGCCCAGTCCACCTCCATTCGTCCTTGGGACGCGAAACAACGCAAGGGAGATTAAACATGTCCTATGTCGATGGGTTTGTCGTGGCCGTGCCGCAGAAGAATATCGAGGCCTACAAGGCCTTTTCCGCCACCACCGGCGCGGTTTGGAAGTCTTATGGTGCCATGGAATATGTGGAGTGCATTGCCGATGATGTGCCTTATGGAGAGCTGACGTCGTTTCCGCGCGCGGTGCAGGCGACTGACGATGAAGTCGTGGTGTTCTCCTGGGTTGTCTACGGTTCGCGCCAGGAGCGAGACGACATCATGGCCAAGGTAATGGCGGATTCACGCCTGCAGGGCGATGAGTGGAAGTCGATCTTTGACGGCAAACGGATGATTTTTGGTGGTTTCGTGCCATTTCTCCAGCTCTAGGCTGCGGGAGAGGCGGCATTGACATGAGGTCAGTCGAACGGCACGTGTGCAGCAAGACACGCAAGCGGGACCTCGTGCATGCCTCAGAAGATCGTCAGCATTTCCACCACGGGCCAAGGCCTTTACGAATTTACTGCTGAAGTGGCGTCTTTCGTCCGGGCGACTGGCGCGGGCGAGGGCCTGCTGACGGTGTTCGTGCGCCACACATCATGTTCGCTCCTTATTCAGGAGAACGCGGACCCGGACGTCCGCACGGACCTCAACGCGTTCTTCCGCCGACTGGTGCCCCCGGCTTCCGATGCTTCGATGCGCTGGATCGTTCATACGACCGAGGGGCCGGATGACATGCCTGCTCACATCAAGGCTGCGCTGACGCAGGTTTCCATCGGCATTCCTGTCGTCGGGGGGCGGCTGGCGCTCGGTACGTGGCAGGGAATCTACCTGTTCGAGCATCGTGACCGGCCGCATCGGCGTGAGGTCGTGCTGCATCTCGGCGGCTGAACTGGAACTGAACGAGCGGTTCGAAGATCATTCATTTTCAGATGGTTATGGTCACGTCAATCCCTGACGGGAGATGCAGTAAATCGTTTGGAGAGTAGCATCATGAGCCATTTCGTTGCCAAGATCTCGTTTGCCGCCCTTATCGCGTTGGCCTCAATTCCGCTTACCGCGCCCACGGCCTCTGCGTCGGATTGGCGACATGGACCGGCTGCGAATGCCCCATACCGTCCCGTCCAGGGCTGCTCGCCTGTGCAGGCTGTTCAGAAGGCACGCTGGACCGGCCTGCGCGCTGCGCGCGTCACCAATGTTACGCCGCGCCGCATCGTCGTTTCCGGACGCAACTATCGCGGCTGGGACCAGATTGCTTTCGCCAATGTTCGTGGTTGCCCGCTGATTCGCCGCTAATCGGTACAGTCCACAATGGTGCCGCGAGCTTGCCTTGGCGACGCCATTTTCAGCCTGCTTTGTGCGAATCGCATATGAATGCGCAGATCCGGGAAGGCAGGACCTGACCGGCAAGGGAATATCGAATGGGGGTCGGCTCCGCCGCACCCTGATGGAGAACTTTCAATGATGCAATTTCTGGCCAAGGCGGGATTTGCGACGCTGCTCGCTGCCGGCACTGTCGTCGGGGCAGTTGCACCCGCTTCCGCTCAGGTAGACGTTTATATCGGTTCGGGGCGCCCGCCACCGCCTCCCGGCTATTACCGCCCACCACCGCCGGACTATGGTCGTCCGCCGCCGCGCCCACGTGGCTGTGACCCGCGGCTTGCCGAGGACATCGCGCGCGATTACGGCTTCCGTCGAGCACGCGTTGTCGACGTCACGCCCCGCCGGGTGATTGTCGAAGGCTGGACGCGCCGTGGTGCGGATGAAATCAGCTTCGGCAACGTTCGAGGCTGCCCGGTCCTGCGTCGCTGACTTTTGCGACTTGGCCGGACTCTGAAATAAAGAACCGCCTCTGCCATCGGCCGAGGCGGTTTCTTTTTGTCGTCATCACGGAATGACGTGCGAGCCTGTTTGCGCTTGCTGCCCTACATCGCCGCCCTCGTCGGCCGCAGTTGCAAGCGGTGCCTGGTTGTCTGTCGAGACGACGGCCCGCGGCAGTGGCGTGCCACGCTTCCGTTCACGAGCGAGAGTCAGCAGGCCGGAACAGATGATGAGAACGATCCCTGCGGCCATTGGAAGGTCGATGGTGTCGTCGAAGATCAGATAGCCGAAAGCGATTGCCCATAGCATCTGGCTGTACTGGGGAGGGGCGACCAGATTTGCCGGGGCGAGGCGGGCCGCCGTCATCAGCAGCACGTTGCCGGCCGCGCCAAGCAGACCGTAGCTCGCGATGAACAGCCACTGACGCGGGGTTGGAACGACCATCTCAGAAAGCATCAGGATGCCGCTGACGGCAAGCGTCCCGAGCAGCGCGGCGCCATAAAGCGAGAGGCGCTTCTCGGCCGGTCCCATCTTTCGCATGATGACGATTGAGATTGCCGCTGCCAGGCCCCCGATCGCAGCGGCAAGATGGCCGGAAGACAGTTCGCGGAAGCCCGGACGCAGGACGACCAGAACACCGATGAAGCCGACGATAACTGCAGCCCAGCGCTGCCACCTCACGTCTTCCCCGAGAAAGATGACCGATAGGATGGTCACGAATGACGGGAGCAGGAACAGCAAGCAGAAGGCTTCCGCCATCGGCAGTTTGGTGAATGTAATGATCGAGGCGATTGCACCTACCGCGCCACAGACGAATCTGGCCAGCCAAAGGCTGCGGTTCGTACTCCTGACGATATCGAGCCAGGAATCATCCTTGCCCCTGATGAAAGGCAGTGCGGCACAGCCGAACAGCGCGCCGATGAAGGCGATCTGATAGGCGGGAACGCTGCCGTGCAGGATTTTGATCGACGCGTCGCTGAAGGCAAAAACGGCATAGGCGCCAAACGCGACGAGGACACCGCGCAGCGGCGAGATAGGGGCTGTCATGATCGAGAATCGTCCGGAGGAGTGTTTCCGAAGTTTTACGGACCGTCACCGACAAAGCGAGCGCCGATTGCGAATAGCTGCCATGCACAATCGCAGGCATCGTCACGCATCAGCTTGCACGGCCTCCAGGGGAGTCTGCGATCTGCGCCGAAGAAAATCCACGAGCAGGGGGTGCTGGCCTTTCAGGATCTTGCGCTCAGCCTCCGCCAACGTGAACCATTCGGCTCGATCCACCTCGGGAAACTCGACGAGCACGCCGGAACGCGGCGGCCACTCCATCTGAAAGCGATTGCTGGCAGTTGCGGCCAGGTCGATATCGGCCTCGACCGCCCAGGCAACAACGATCTTGCCGCCGGGTTGCTTATATTCCCCGAGATGATGGAAGCTGCCTTCGACCTCGAAGCCCAGCTCTTCGCGCGCTTCACGCCGGGCCGCGTCGAGTTCATCTTCGCCCTCATCGACAAGCCCCTTCGGAATCGACCAGGCGCCGATATCCTTTTTTGCCCAATAAGGTCCTCCTGGATGGACCAGGAGAACTTCGTAGCCGCCATCGTGGAGGCGATAGATCAGCAGGCCTGCACTTCGTTTCGCCATATCGACTGCATCCTTCTGCTCAAGCGGAGGTTCCGGGCGCTGGCAGCGCCCGGAACCGTTCTTTAATTCGGCGTCTGGCGGAGGGCTGCGCCGTAGTCGCGATAAACGCTCAGGCAGTCGGTATAGCTAAGTGAACCGTTGTCGCCATAAATGACATGGGCGCTGGATGCGCTGGTTGACGCTTCCTCCGACACGAAGAGGATCGCCTCGCCAAGTGATTTTCCGGTGATCGGCGCTTCGCTGCCGTCGTCCTGCATGATGCCTTCAATAATTGCCGCAATCTGGCGGTGGCTAAAGACCGCCCGTCTGTCTTCCGGTGTCATTGTCCTTACCTCTGCTTGAAATCAATGGAACTATCTGCCTAGCCGAAGCGGTTTCATGACCTTTGCGCAGCCTCCGATCGAGATAGCTGCTCCGCTCATCGGAATGCCCTAACAATGAGGGGCGGCAGGCATTTTCTGTGCCGTCGCCCGATATCGCCGTGCGCGCAGACCGCAGCTGCCGGCCGATTTCGCTCGCGATCAGCAATAGGTCGCGACAATCCACTACATAGAGTCGGATCAGCGACGGACAAGATCGTTGGCAACAACTATCACTGAGTGGTGACAGCCATGATGTCTTGCTCATTGCGATTGCGTTTGGCAATCGGGACGAGCGTGACTATATCAATCCGCCTGACGCCAACAGAAGCGACGACCGAAAATGTTTCAAGCCGCTACCATCAACGCCACTAACAAGACCGATTTCTACAGGGAGCTTTGCCAGCAGCTGAACGGCCTGCTGCATGGTGAACGTGATACGATCGCCAATGCAGCGAATACGTCGGCTCTTATCTTCCAAGCGCTGCCGGATCTGAACTGGGCAGGCTTCTACTTTTTGAAGTCGGACAGCGAGCTGGTTCTCGGGCCGTTTCAGGGCAAGACGGCGTGTGTTCGCATTGCTGTCGGAAAAGGTGTTTGCGGAACTGCCGTCGAGAAGGGCGCTTCTATCCTGGTTGAGGATGTGCATGCCTTTCCCGGGCATATCGCCTGTGACGCAGCGTCGCGCTCGGAGCTTGTCGTGCCGCTTCATCACGACGGCAAAATTCTTGGGGTCATCGATCTCGACAGCCCGACGCCGTCTCGTTTCGACGCCGAGGATCAGGCTGGTGTCGAGGCGCTGGCCCGAATTTTTGTCGAGGCCAGCTACTGAGCCTATGCATCTGTACCGCATAACGCAAAGGGGACACGCCTGAGAGGGCGTGTCCCCTTGTTTTGTCCGGTAAGAGCTAAGCGCTACTGCTTTCGCTTCTTTGCTTCGTCGTCCATCAGCTCATACCACATGGCATTGAGGACGGCGAAGGCGGCGGCCAGAGGCAGGCCGAGGATCCATGCGAAATACCACATCGTCTTTCTCCTTCAGTAGGCGTGGCCGCTCTTGTCAGTGACAGTCTTCTCGTCGACCTTGCCCCAGAGGACTTTGTAGACCCAGGCGGTGTAGGCCAAAATGATCGGCAGGAAGATCACCGTGACGACGAGCATCGTGAACAGAGTGGAATGGCTCGACGATGCATCCCATACCGTCAGACTCGAGTTCGGCTCGAGCGACGAGGGCAGGATGAACGGGAACATCGAGAGGCCGACGGTGGAAATGATGCCGAAGATCGACAGCTTGCTGAAGAGCAGGGCCGCAACCTCCCATTTCGCCCGCAGGGCAACCAAGGCCGCAGCCGCCCCGGCAAAGCCGAGGATCGGTGCAATCAGCATCCATGAGTAGGTGCTGTAGTTGGCGAGCCACGAACCGTCATGTGTTGCCGTCTTGAAGAGCGGGTTCGATGGGCCGGTCGGGTTGATCTCGCTCGTGATGCTGTAACCGCTCACCCCAATTGCGAGGAAGATCCCGCCAAGGGCGAAGAGGACGAGCACGGCGAGCGCGGCAAGGCTGCCGTAGCTTCTTGCTCGTTCGGCGACCGGACCGCTTGCCTTGAGGACCAGCCAGGCGGCGCCGTGGAGAACCAGCATCGCGACGGACAGCAACCCGCAAAGCAGCGCATAGGGGTTCAACAGACCGAAGAACGTTCCTTCGTAGAAGATACGCATATCAGCCGGATCGAAGCGGAAAGGCACACCCTGCAGCACGTTGCCGACGGCGACGCCGAAGATCAGCGACGGTACGAAGCCGCCGATGAACAGCGCAATGTCCCAATTGCTCCGCCAGCGGGCGCTTTCGCGCTTCGAGCGGTACTTGAAGGCGACGGGACGCAGGATGAGCGCCATCAGGATCGCGAACATCGCAAGATAGAAGCCCGAGAACGACACGGCGTAGAGCGGCGGCCACGCGGCGAAGATGGCGCCGCCGCCGAGGATCAGCCAGACCTGGTTTCCTTCCCATACAGGGCCGATCGTATTGATGGCGACACGGCGTTCCGTGTCCGTCTTGGCGACGAAGGGGAGCAGCGTGCCGACGCCGAGGTCGAAGCCGTCGGTCGCCGCGAAGCCGATCAGCAGCACGCCGAGGAGCAGCCACCAGATCAAGCGCAGGATGTCGTAGTCTATGAGTTCGTGCAGGATCATGATGGATCACTCCGCCGCGGGAACGAGGGTTTCGGAAATCAGCTCGGCTTCCGGCTCGTCGTCCGGCGCCGGTCCCTTCTGGATGGCGCGGATCATCAGCGTCATCTCGACGATAATCAGCGCGGTATAAAGGACGGCAAAGCCGATGATTGTCATCAGTACGGTGCTTGCGCCGAGGCTCGACACCGCCATTGCTGTCGGCAGCACGCCTTCGATAACCCATGGCTGGCGTCCGATTTCGGCAACGATCCAGCCGGCTTCGATGGCGATCCATGGAAGCGGGATGGCGAAGACGGCAATCTTAAGCAGGAGAGGGTACTTGTCCAAGTGGCGCCGTGCCGAGAGCCAGAAGAAGGTCGCCGTCAGGACGATGAAGAACATGCCGAGCCCGACCATGATGCGGAACGACCAGAAGAGCGTCGGCACATGCGGAATGGTGTCGCGCGCGGCCTGGGCGATCTGTGCATCGGTTGCCTGGCGGGGATCGTCGACGTAGCGCTTCAGGAGCAGCCCGTAGCCGAGCTGATGCCCGAGGTCTTCGAAGGACGAGCGGATCTGCGGTGCGATACCGTCCGGCGTTGCCGAAGCGCGGATCTGCATCAGCGCGTCGTAGGCCTTGATACCCTCGCGGATGCGGACCTCCGCCTGCTGCTCGAGCTTGTCGATGCCCGGGATCTCGGTAGTCAGCGAGCGCGTGCCGATGAGGCCCATGACCCAGGGAATGTGGACGGCAAAGTGTGTCTCGCGCGCTTCCTGATCGGGGAAGCCGAAGGCGGTGAAGGCGGCGGGCGCCGGTTCCGTCTTCCACATGGCTTCGATCGCGGCGAGCTTCATCTTCTGGTTTTCAGTGGCGAGATAGCCGCTTTCGTCACCGAGGACGACGACCGACAGCGCCGAGGCAAGGCCGAAGGACGCGGCAACCGTCATGGACCGCTTGGCGATCTCGATGTGCCGTCCCTTCAAGAGGTACCAGGCCGAGACGCCGAGCACGAAGATCGACGCGCAGACATAGCCGGCCGAAACCGTGTGGACGAACTTCGCCTGGGCAACCGGGTTGAAAACCACGTCGAAGAAGCTGGTCACCTCCATGCGCATCGTCTGCGGGTTCAGTGCCGAACCGACCGGGTTCTGCATCCAGCCGTTGGCGACGAGGATCCAGAGGGCCGAGAAGTTGGAACCCAGAGCCACACACCATGTCGCCACCAGGTGACCGACCTTGGAAAGCTTGTCCCATCCGAAGAAGAACAGACCGACGAAGGTCGCCTCGAGGAAGAAGGCCATCAGCCCTTCGATGGCCAGAGGCGCGCCGAAGATGTCGCCTACATAATAGCTGTAGTAGCTCCAGTTCATGCCGAACTGGAATTCCATGACGATGCCGGTGGCGACGCCGATGGCGAAATTGATGCCGAAGAGTACGCCCCAGAACTTCGTCATCTGACGCCAGATGTGGCGACCCGTCATGACATAGACGGTTTCCATGATGGCGAGCAGCACGGAGAGCCCGAGCGTCAAAGGCACGAATAAAAAGTGGTAAAGCGCGGTCAGCGCAAATTGGAAGCGCGATAGCGCAACTATGTCTAGTTCCATTGTCTTTCTCCCACGGCCCCACGGGGTATGAAGAGTTTCCGCCAGGCCGGATTGCCGGGCGGTCATGCGGGTTGGCTCAGTCCGGTCTCAGCCGGTTCAAAGCCTTTTCGAACGCCGCCTCTCCACGGCGTGAAACTTCTGTGATGCGCCCATCCTCCATGACGGCGATGACATCAGCTATTGCGGCTTCGCGACGGATATGCGTGGCAATGACGAGCGAGCGTCCCTCCGCCTTGTCAGCCAGGCGGGTCATGACGTCGCGCGCGGTTGCGCCGTCGAGGCCCTCCGTCGGCTCGTCCAGCAGCCAGAGCGGCGTGTCGCGAAGGAACAGGCGGGCAAGAGCAAGGCGGCGCGACTGACCGCCCGAGAGCCCCATGCCCCCTTCGCCGAGTTGGGTGTCGAGGCCGCGCGGTAGTGCGGTGACATCGTGAAGGAGGCCGGCCGCAGCGAGCGCCTCGTGCAAGGCAGCGTCCCTTGCATCAGGATTTGCTAGCTGGAGATTGCCGCGGAGACTGTCCCGGAAAAGCTCGGTGCGCTGCGTGAGCAGTGTGGCGGCGAAGCATTCGACGCTTCCTTGGCTGGCGCGCATTTCGGCAGCAAGGAGCGCAAGCAGCGTCGATTTTCCTGCTCCGCTGGTGCCGACGAGCGCCAACTTTTCACCGGCCATCAGATCGAGATCGACGCAGTGAAGCACGGGCGTTTCCATGTGATAGCCGGCGCTCACCTTCTGCAGGCGAAACGCAAATCCGGGCTGCGACGCAACGTTGGGGTGTTGATCTTCATCAGCCGACAGACGAGGTGCAATGCGGCGCGCGGCAAGAAGCGTGCGGCCAAGTTCCATCGCTCCGCGGCGGAGGGCGCCGAAAGGTTCGATCGCCGCGAAGGTGATCAGTACAGCAAGGGCGGCGACCGGCGGGCTGATGGTGCCCGCTTCCGCAAGCGCTGCGACGGCCAGAAGCGAACCGGCGAGCAGAGCGGTGGTTGTCAGGCCAAACCCGAATGTGACGCCGGCTTCGATGCGGTTCAGGCGATCGTCGGCATTGGCGGCGTAGCTGTCTGCATCGGCAATTGCCACGCGTTGGGCAACGAGGCGTCCGGCCATCAGCAAATCCGTTTGTCCGGCGACGAGATCAATGGTGCGGGCGCGAATGGCCTCGATCCCGTAAGTTCGGCGGCGGGCATGTTTTATTGCCCGGCGCCCAGCAAGTAGCGGGATGCCGAGACCTGCGACGAGCAGCGCGGTACCTGCAGCTAGCCCAAAGAACGGGTTCATAAGGCCAAGGGCCACGCAGGCCGCAAGTGCTGCGACAACGGCAACGGCTGCCGGAACCAGGACACGCAGGTATAGGGAATCGAGCGCATCGATGTCGCCGGTCAGCCGGAAGAGCAGGCGGGCTGGCCGGCGTGAGAGCTCGCGTGCGGCGCCGGGTGCCGCCCATCCACGAAACAGGCGCTCGCGCAGGGCGGCGAGCACGCTCAGCGTTGCGTCATGAGTGGTCAACCGCTCTCCGTAGCGCGAAGCCGTCCGACCGAGCGCGAGCAGGCGAATGCCTGCCGACGGCATGAAGACGTCGAAGGTCGCGACCGTTGCTGCCGAAAGTCCGGCGATGCCGGCTGCCGTGATGAACCAACCGGAGAGGCCGAGCAGGGCAATTCCTGCCGACACCGTGGTTGCGGAAAGGGCAGCACCGAGGAGCAGGCCACGACGGCGTTCCGCCAAGAAAAGCTTTACGATCGGCTTGAGGTTGGAAAGCGATGCACTCATTCGGCGGCCTCCCGCGCACTTTCGGGATCAAGGACGATCGTTCGATCCATGCGGGCGGCGAGGCGTGGATCATGGGTTGCGACGACGAGCGTGCGCCCCTTGGCAAGCGCAAGCAGGCTTTCCGTGATCTCGTTTGCGGTCTCAGTGTCGAGGTGCGCTGTCGGCTCGTCAGCAAGCACAATAAAGGCTTCGGGATTGCAAGCGGCGCGGGCGATGGCGAGGCGCAGCGCTTCGCCGCCGGACACACCTATGCCACTGTCGCCAAGCGGACGGCGAGTATGGCTGCGGGCGAACCGCCTGAGCTTTGCGAGATCGAGGGCTTGTGCCACAGCTTGCGTGGAAACACCCGGGCGGCCGAGCGAAATGTTGCCGGCAACAGTGCCCGCAAATATGTGCGGCTTCTGGCCAATCCAGGCGATGCCGGTTGCAACGCAAGGGTTTGCGGGCTGTCCGTCGATGGTGACGCTGCCAGTTTCGCAGGCTGCGTGGCCTGCGATCAGGGCAAGCAACGTCGACTTGCCCGAGCCGCTGGCGCCGAGCAATGCAACATGCTCGCCGGGATGGATGCTCAGATTGAAGTCGTCGATGGCGGCGTTGCTTTCCTTGCTGTAGTGGAAGCCGGCATTTTCGAGGCGAATGGCGCCAGCCGTTTCGTTTGCGGGAGAATCGGCAGCAACAGGCAATTGCAGGCCATCCGCGCTCAGCCCATCGATTGCATTTATCGCCGCTTCGCCGGCGGCGCGATCATGCCAGACCGCCGAGAGTTCACGCAGTGGCTCGAAGAAAGCAGGCGCCAGCAGCAAGACGAAGAGACCGCTCGTCAGGTCGAGGCCGCTTGTCCAGGCGCCGAAACGGATTTCGCCAAGCAGGGAGAAACCGACGTAGACGGCAACCAGTGCGACGCCGAGCGCGGCGAAGAGTTCCAGAACGGCTGACGACAGGAAGGCGATCTTCAAGACGGCCATGGTGCGAGCTTTTAGCGACTCCGCGTCGGCTCTAAGCCTGGTCGCGGTCGCATCGACGGCGCCAAGCGAACGGATCGTCGCCATCCCGCGCAGGCGATCGAGCAGGAAGCCGTTGAGGCCTCCGGTCGCGGCCAGCTGCTTCTCGCTGGCTGCCTGCGCGCGCCAGCCGATCAGCGCCATGAAGACGGGAATCAGCGGCATGGCAAAGAGGAGAATGAGAGCCGCGATCCAGGAGATCGGAAAGACGCAGGCAAGGATGACTGATGGCACGGCACTCGCCTTGAAGCGTGCCGGCTGAAAGCGCGAGAGATAGGGAGCGATCATTTCGGCCTGTTCGCCGATGATGCTTGCGGCTTCGCCGGAGCTCGGCCTTGTGCTGTCGATCGGCGAGCGCCGGGCGAGGGCTGCGATGGCAAGTTTTCGCCGCGCCGTCAGTTCGGCGCGGGCTGCGCGAAATGCCATGCGGCCGCCAGCCGCCTCGAGACAGCTTTTCGCTAGTCCGAGCAGCGCGATACAGACAGCAAGCCAGAAGATGTCGTTGAAGCCGCCACCGTCAGCGATACGGCCGACCGCGATGGCGAGAATTGCCGCCTGCGGAATCCAGAGGAGCGATGCGAGCGTCTGGACGGCTGCCGCTTTTCGAAGCCCGCCATGCCTGGGCACAGGTTTTTCCGGCTTGCCGAAAGCCTGCTTTCCATTTGCGTCTAAGTAAGCACTCCCCATAGCGCTAACTCTTGTTCGCAGGATTGGGCCGGCGGCTGCGGCCGAGCGAAACAACTCGGTCCTTGGCCTCCAACAGCTTCGTCACTTTCGCACCTAGAGAGAGTAACGTTGCAAGCCGCTCGGTTTCAAGTTGTTTTACGTCTTCATACCAATGCGTTAGCTGCTCGATCAGCGCGTGCATCTCGCTCATGCGCTCCTGGGCATGGCGTTCGGCTTCGCTTGCGGGGCGCTGCATCAGGATTTCGCGAAGGACCGAAAGAGTGGGATCGACCTCGCGCTTCTTGCGCTCTTCCGCCAATGTCCGCAGGATTTGCCAGACATCATCCGGCGTGGTGAAGAAGTCTCGCCGGTCATCCGGCTTGTGCTTGAGCAGGACAAGGTTCCAGGTCTGCAGTTCGCGCAGGCTCATCGAGACATTCGAACGGGAAATGCCGAGGGAATCGGCGATTTCTTCGGCGCAGAGCGGCGAAGGGGATACGTAGAGCAGCGCGTAGATCTGGCCGACCGTGCGGTTGATACCCCAGCGCGAGCCCATTTCACCAAAGTGCAGAACGAAGGATTGAACAAGCGGTGGGAGGTTCATCTTGGTTTTCCGTTATGTCTGTGATTTCAGAAATTTCTGAAATTACTATAACTGGGTCGGTTTGATGGGCAATCGGCAATCAAGGGCTGCGGCAATTTGGTGTCGCGGCGAGTCATAGGAAGATTCTCCGCGGCTAGACTTGATCTGGATCAAACGGCTACGGAATGTTTGGCGTGTCCCTGATTGAGGTAACGGTCGAACTTTGCGGCGATTGCGCGCACGAAGGGACGGCCTTGCGGCGTGACTGCGAAGGTGTTGCCGTCGAACGTCGTCAGGTGGTCCTCGTTGAAGAGATGCGCCCGCATGGCATCGGTGCAGACCGCGTCGGCAGCGCGACCGAAGCGTGAGCGCAGATCGGTAACGGAGAAGGCGTAGCGGCACATCAGGTCCTCGATCGCGGACGCGGCGGCGCGGTCGCTCTCTGACAGCGCAAAGCCGCGGGCAACGGCCAGATGTCCATCAGAGATCGTCCGGCAATATTGTCCCGTCGCGGTGATGTTCTGCACGTAGCCTTGCGGCAGTTGGCCGATCGAGGAGGCACCAAAGCCGATCAGCGTATCGGCGTCGTCGGCGGTGTAGCCCTGGAAATTGCGTCGAAGCGTGCCGTCGGAGAGCTTCTGTGCCATGCAGTCGCCGGGCTTTGCGAAATGATCGATGCCAACGGGGAGATAGCCTGCGGCAACTATGGATTCGGCACCAATTGCTGCCATTTCGAAACGTTCGGCCGGACCCGCCAACGTCGCGGCATCGATCTGCGACTGATGCTTCTTCATCCAGGGAACATGGGCATACCCGAACATCGCAATCCGGTCGGGAGCCATCAACAGGCATTGCTCGATCGTCCGCAGCAGCATCGCCTTGTCCTGGTGCGGCAGGCCGTAGACAAGGTCGAGATTGATCGAGGCGACACCAAGGTCTCGCAGCGTCGTCACAACCTCAGCCGTCTCCGCGAAGCTTTGCGGGCGGTTGATGGCGGCCTGCACGATCGGTTCGAAGTCCTGCACGCCGACACTTGCCCGCGTGATCCCGAAGGATCTCCACGCCTGCAGGCGTTCGGCGTCCACATGCGTCGGGTCGATTTCGACGCTGATCTCGGCATTGTGAGCCACGTCGAAATGCCGATCCAACGTGTCGCGCAATCTCTGCAGATCTTGCGGGCTGACGATCGTCGGTGAACCGCCGCCGAAATGGATGGCACTGACCTTGCTCCTCGCCGGCAGGCTCTCGGCGACCAGCTCGATCTCCTTGTTGAGAGCCACGAGATAGGCAGCGATCGGATCATAGCGACGCACCTGCTTGGTATGGCAGCCGCAGTAGAAGCAGAGCCGATCGCAGAACGGGATGTGCAGGTAGAGCGACAGCGATCCATCCGCCTGCTGGCCGAGCCATTCCCGATAGACGGCTTCGTCGACGCCGTCATGGAAGTGCGGAGCCGTTGGGTAGCTGGTGTAGCGTGGCACGGGAGCGGCGTAGCGGGCGATGAGTTCGGCGTTCATGGCGTGTCCTTTTGGGGAAGCCATAACCGGCCCCGAACGGCGACACTTTGATCTCGATCAAGAAAATGCTGTTCTCCCGCTGTGGCTGTAGTCTATGCTTTTGCGCGGAGCTGATTTGATGCGCAAAGACATACATAATTCAAACATACCAGTACGTTGCATGAGTTGTGAGGTTCGTCACAAGGGCATGTGCGGCGCGCTCAGCGCCGACGAATTGCTGGCGCTGTCAGCGCATACGCGCCTGGTCAATCACGAATCCGGCGATGAGCTTGCCGGCGAGAAGATGCCGGCCGAATCCTATGCCACTGTCATTCGTGGCGTCGTGAAGCTCACCAAGACGCTGGAAGACGGCCGCCAGCAGATCGTCGGCCTGCAGTTCGCGCCGGATCTTCTTGGCCGGCTGAATGCGGATGAGAATGCCGTGTCGGTGGAGGCAGCTTCCGACGTCAACCTCTGTCGCATCCCGAAGGCCGCGCTGGAGCGCATGGTCAAGAGCAACCCTGCGCTCGCCGAACGGCTGATGGCGCAGACGCTGCGCGAGCTGGATGAAGCGCGCGACTGGATGGTGACGCTCGGGCGCAAGACGGCGGCGGAAAAGGTTGCGAGCTTCCTGCTCCTGATTGCGACGCATCTCGATCCCGAGGCCGTCGGCGAAAAGCGCCAGTTCGATCTGCCGCTGTCGCGAGCCGACATTGCAGACTTCCTGGGGCTGACGATCGAGACGGTTTCCCGCCAGATGTCGAAACTGAAAGCCGATGGTGTGATCTCGATCGTTGCCAACCGGCATATCGAGGTCCCGAAGGTCTCGAAGCTCAAGGCCTGCTGCGGCTCCTGATGGTGCCTGTGCGGCATTCTTCAATGCATGTTGCCGAGGAAGGCCATTCCATGCAGGAGTGAGGGTTCACTTTCATTCGAGAAGAGAGTTGCATGTCTGCCTTCGCCAATCCGCTCGTTTCCCGCCTGTCTCCGCCACCCATTCCCTCGGTTCTTGCCTGGGCTCGAGAATACAGGGGCGGCAAGGGGCCGCTGGTCGATCTCTCGCAGGCCGTACCCGGCTATCCAGCGCATCCCGAGATGCTGCGGCTGCTTGGCGAGGCGGCATCGTCGCCGAAGACGACGGGCTACGGTCCGATCGAGGGCGAGGCCGTGCTGAGAGACGCTTATGCCCGGCATATGTCGGAGGTCTATGGGGCGTCCGTTTCCGCAGGCAACATCCACATAACCGCGGGCTGCAACCAGGCATTCATGTCGGCGGCAATCGCGCTCGCCGGGTCAGGTGATACGGTTGCGCTGACCAATCCGTTTTACTTCAATCAGGAGACGACGCTGTCGATGCTTGGCATCAAGCGGGTTCTGGTCGAATGCGACGCGGAGAACGGCTTTCTGCCGGAGGTTCAATCGGCCGAGAAGGCGCTGCAGGGCGGCGCCAAGGTGCTCGCGGTGGTGACGCCGAACAATCCGACTGGCGCGGTCTATCCGCCCGAATTGCTGCTTGAGCTGTTCAGCCTCTGCCGCAAGCATGGGGCGTGGCTGATCGTCGACGAGACCTACCGCGACTTCCTTCCTGATGGTTACGGTGCTCCGCATCCGCTGCTGACGATTCCGGGCTGGGAAGACACGCTGATCCTGCTCTACAGCTTCTCGAAATCCTTCTGCATTCCGGGCCATCGCCTTGGTGCGATCACGGCTGGCGCCAACGTCGTTGCCGAGATCGCCAAGGTCATGGACAACATGCAGATCTGCGCGCCACGCGCAGCCCAGGTCGCCGTTGCCGCGGCGATGCCGATCCTTGTCGACTGGCAGGCGGAAAACCGCCTGGAGATCGCGCGCCGTGCGGATGCATTGCGGGCGGTGATATCAGGGTTGCCCGGCTGGGAGATCGGTGCGCTTGGCGCCTATTTCGCGTTCATCCGCCATCCGTTCGCGGAGCTCAGCTCAGCCGCTGTCGCAGAGCGTCTGGCGAAGGAGGCCGGTGTCGTGTGCCTGCCGGGAAGCTATTTCGGGGAAGGTCAGGAGCATTATCTCAGGCTCGCCTTTGCCAATGCCGACGCTGCTTCGATCAGCCTGCTGGCGGATCGTCTTCGGTAGTTTGAAATTATAAAGGCCCGCGTTAGCGGGCCTCGGACTACTGACAAACCTCTTGTTGTTTGAGATCCTTAGCTTCTCTGTCATTCCGGCCTTGAGCCGGAATTCAGCTCGCCGCGCGTCTGCGCGGCAAAAGAGTCTTTCGCGATCAAGGACTTGATCGCGCTGGATAACGGCACGAGGCCGATATGACGGCGATGGGTATTTCGCCCTTCCAGAAAATCAATCGAGTTGACGGCTTTATCGGCGGTCTAAAGGCCCGCATGAGCGGGCCTTTATTCTTTCTGACTGGTACTCGTATCAGACCACGATGGTCAGCGGCGGTATCCGCTTGTCTGCCGGGCTATCCTGTTCGGAGGCCTCCAGCAGATTGAGCTCCCGCCGCTCTTTCTCCGACACGATCGCAAGGTCGAGGACCTTCTGCAGGTTTGCGGCGTGACGGAAGGTCGGGTCGTCCTGCTTGCCGGTACGGACGGCTTCGGCAAAGCGCTGGTAGTTCGTCAGCACAGCCGGGACCTCGATGTCGCGCCAGGTGGCGGTCTCGATATCCTCTCCGAAGCAGCCGCGCAGCTCGGAACCATCAGGGCGATGGATGACCTCGAGGCTGCCCTTTTCGCCATAGATGCGAAGCTTCAGTTCGTTGAGATGGCCGGTCGCCCAGCGGGTCGCATGGATGACGCCGAGCGCACCGTTGGTGAAATCCACCGACATGGTGAAGCTGTCGTTGGCATCGAGCAGATATTCGCCGATCTGGCCGCCGGGAGCCTTGTTGAAGGTCTTCAGGCGGGCAAAGACGTGGTCGATATCTGTCGCCGCGCCGTAAGCGGCGAAGTCGAGGATGTGGATGCCGACGTCGCCGAGCACGCCGTTCGAGCCGTGACCGGTCGACAGGCGCCACAGCCAGCGCGATTCCGTGCGCCAGTCACCCCAGGCGCGCGAGACCAGCCAGCTCTGCAGGTAGGAGGCCTCGACGTGGCGGATGGTGCCGAGCTCACCAGCCAGCACCATTTCGCGGGCGCGCTGCAGAGGCGCGACGTTGCGATAAGTGAGGTTGACCATATTGATGACGCCGGCAGCTTCCGCTGCCTCCGTCATCTCCAACGCGTGGTCGTAGTGCTCGGCCAGCGGCTTTTCGCAGAAGACATGCTTGCCAGCTGCGATCAGCGCAAGACTGGTCGCGTGGTGGATGCGATCCGGCGTGACGTTGGTCGCCGCGTCGAATTCACCCCATGCGATCGCTTCTTCGAGGGAGAGGAAGCGATTCTGGATATGGAAGTGATCGGCAAATTCGGCAAGGCGCGCCGGATCAGTATCGACGGCGCCGACAACCTCCACGCCATCAATGGCGAGGAAGTTGGCAACCTGGTTTCTGGCCATCGAGCCGGTACCAAGAACGAGTAGACGCATGTGTGTGCTCCTCAGCGGTAACCGGCTTCGCCGGCCTGGTGCAGACGCGGGCCGCGTTCGACGATCGGCTCGAGAGCCTTTTCGACCGGAACATTCGGTGCGTCGGTGATGCTCTTCAGATCGCCTTGCGGGTTATATGCCCATTTCACGCCGTTGATGAGTACCTTCTGGACGTTGGCATCATGATAGGTCGGATAGGTCTCATGGCCGGGGCGGAAGTAGAAAATGTTGCCGGCGCCGCGGCGCCAGGTGAGGCCCGAACGGAAGACTTCGCCACCCTGGAACCAGGAGATGAAGACGGTTTCCAGCGGCTCCGGCACGGAGAACTGCTCGCCGTACATTTCCTCGTTTTCGAGGACGAAGTTTTCATCGATGCCGGCTGCGATCGGGTGACGCGGGTTGATCGTCCACAGACGCTCGCGCTCGCCGGCTTCGCGCCACTTCAGCGCGCAGGGCGTGCCCATCAGGCGCTTGAAGATCTTCGAGAAGTGGCCGGAGTGCAGGACCAGCAGGCCCATGCCTTCCCAGACGCGCTTGGCGACACGCTCGACGACGACGTCGGAGACCGCGCCGTGGTCCTTGTGACCCCACCAGGTGAGGACATCGGTTTCGGCAAGGCGCGCTTCTGTCAGGCCGTGCTCGGGCTCCTGCAGCGTTGCCGTGGTCGCCTGGATCGCCGGATCGGAGTTCAGCGCGTTGGCGATGGTGGTGTGCATGCCTTCGGGGTAAATGCCCCGAACGATCTCGTTGGTGTTTTCATGGATGTTTTCACCCCAGACAATGGTGCGAATAGGCAAGGTCTTGCTCCTTCATGCGGATGGTGGATCGACCTCGATGGGAGGCGAGGCGGATCCTGTGGTTTTGGGTAGATGTCAGGCCGCGCCCTTGAGGGATATTCTTTCGAGCGCGCGTCCGGATTGGTCGAAACGGTGGACCGAGCCCTGAACCGGGGCGACGCCCAGTTTCTGGCCGGGTTGATGGCTCGATACGCCGGTCTCGCGAACGACAAGCGGCTCCGATGTGCCGATGTCGAGATAGACGAAGCTGTCCGAGCCGAGAATTTCGGAATGAATGACGGTGCCGCTCCAGGCGGCGTCCTGCTGAACGATCTCCATATGCTCGGCGCGGACGCCGATGGTGTGGGCATTGTAGGGCGCCGAGAACTCACCGGTCAGGAAGTTCATTTTCGGTGAACCGATGAAGCCGGCGACGAAAACGGAATTCGGCGTCTCGTAGAGTTCGAGCGGCGTGCCGACCTGCTCGACGACGCCGTCACGCAGAACGCAGATACGGTCTGCGAGCGTCATTGCCTCGACCTGGTCGTGGGTGACGTAGATCATCGTCGTGCCGTGCATGCTGCGGTGAAGCTTGGCGATCTCCAGGCGCGTCGCGACGCGCAGCGCCGCATCAAGGTTCGACAGTGGCTCGTCGAAGAGGAAGACCTTGGGATCGCGGACGATGGCGCGGCCGATCGCGACACGCTGGCGCTGGCCGCCCGACAGCTGGCGCGGCAGGCGTTCGAGATAGGGCGACAGCTGCAGCATGCCGGCGGCCTGCTCGACACGAGCCTTGCATTCTTCCTTCGTGCGTCCTGACAGCTTCATGCCGAAGGCCATGTTCTCGAACACGGTCATATGCGGATAGAGCGCATAGGATTGGAACACCATGGCGATGCCGCGCTTCGACGGTGCGTAGCGGTTGACCGCCTCGCCATCGAAGGAAAGCGTACCCGAGCTGATGTCTTCCAGCCCGGAGATCAGCCGCAGCAGCGTGGACTTGCCGCAGCCGGACGGGCCGACGAAGACCATGAACTCGCCCTTGCGGATATCGAGCGAGACCCCCTTGATGACTTCAAGCGCACCGAAGCTCTTTCTTACATTGTCGAGTCGAATCTGTGCCATATCGTGCTTTCTTCAACCTTTGACGCCGCCGGCAGTCAGGCCGGAAATGATGCGCCGCTGGAATATCAGGACCAGGACAACGACAGGGACCGTAACGATGACGGATGCTGCCATGATGTTGCCCCACGGGATTTCGAACTGGCTGCCGCCCGAAAGCAGGGCGATGGCAACCGGCACCGTTCGCTGAGCGTCCGATGAGGTGAATGTTAGGGCGAAGAGGAATTCGTTCCAGGCCGTAATGAAGGCAAGCAGGCCGGTTGTGACCAGTGCCGGCCACATCAGCGGCATGAAAACCTGGGTGATGATGACCCACGGCGAGGCGCCATCGACGATCGCCGCTTCCTCGATTTCAATGGGCAGATCGCGCATGAAGGTGGTCAGAACCCAGACCGTGAAGGGCAGGGTAAAGATCATGTAGGAGAAGATCAGCGCGAACGGCGTGTTGAAGATGCCGATCCAGCGGATCAGCTCGAACAGGCCGGCGAGTACGGCGATCTGCGGGAACATCGAGACCGACAGGATCGTCAGCATCAGCAGCGCGCGACCGCGGAAATTGACGCGGGCAAGCGCATAGGATGCGGTGACGGCGAGCAGCAGGGAGGCGGCGACAACGAGGATGGCGACGAGCAGCGAGTTGCCGAGGCTGCGGATGAAGCTGCCCGTGGTCAGGACTGTCGTGTAGTTGGTGAGCGAGATCGAGGTTGGCCAGTAATTGACCTCGAAGAGGGCCGTGCCGGCTTTGAAGCTCGTCAGGATCGCATAGTAGAACGGGAAGACAGCGATGATGACGATAACGGTGACGAGCAGGTAGAAGAGCGTGTTCTTGGTCAGGGTCAGCAGCATCAGCGTTCGCTCCCACCGAGTTTGACGCGACCGAGCCACATGTAGAGCACGGTGATCGTCGCGATGATCAGGAAGAGCACCGTCGAGGCCGTTGCTCCGTAGGCGAACTTGTCGAAGTCGAAGAGGTTCTCGCGCGCCATGACCGACATGGTCTTTGTCTGCGCATTGTTCGGCGTCAGCACGTAAATCAGGTCGAAGATGCGCAGGGCGTCGAGCATGCGGAAGATCACGGCGACCATGATGGCTGGGCGGACCAGCGGCAGGGTCAGGCGCCAGAACACCTTGATCGGATTGATGCCATCGATCTTGGCCGCCTCGTAGATATCGGCGGGGACCATCTGCAGGCCGGCAAGGATCAGAAGTGCCATGAAGGGCGTGGTCTTCCAGACGTCGACGATCAGAACGGCGATCATCGCCGTCTCCGGATTGGCGGTCCAGGCGATCTTCTGGGTGATCAGGCCCGCGCCGAGCAGGATGTCATTGAGGATGCCGAACTGGTCGTTGAGCATCCAGGCCCACATCTTGGCGGAAACGATGGTCGGAATCGCCCAGGGAATAAGGATGGCGGCGCGCACGATGCCGCGGCCGGGGAAATTCGCGTTCAGCACCAGAGCGACGATGAGGCCGAGGATGGTCTCGATGGTCACCGACAGAAGCGCAAACTTCATCGTGTTCCAGACCGCTTTCCACCAGTTCGGGTCGGCGAGCAGGCCGTTGTAGACCGTGCGGCCACTCTTCAGCGTGACCCACGAGAGATAGTTCTTGAAGCCGACGAATTCAGCGCCGCCGAGATTGGTGAGCGATGCGTTCGTGAAGCTGAAATAGATCGTTCTGAAAAGCGGCCATCCGGCAACGACGGCCAGGATGAACAGGGTGGGAGCCAGGAATATCCAGGCGGAACGGATGCGCTCGGAGCGCAAGTCCGACGAGGTATTGACGGCGCGCGCTCGCGATCCGACGCTTGAGGAAACTGCGGCTTCAGTCATGAGGTACCCGCTTCTTGAGGCGATTTGACGATGGCGGCTTCGGGGAAGGGCAGCGGCGAATGCCCGCCGCTGCCGATGCCGTCGGTTACCAGTTCTCGCCCTTCAGCGTCGTCAGGTCGGCCTCGAGAAGCTCGAGGTTTTCTGCGGAGGTGCCGTTACCCGAAAGCGAGTTGTGAACGGCGGTCCAGAACTTCGAGGAGACCTCGTTGTACTTGACCTTGGCGGATGCCGACGGACGCGGAACGGCGTTCTGGAAGATCGGCTTCCAGTTCGGCATGAAGGGTGCCGCGGCAGCGATGTCCTTGTCGTCGTAGAGCGCAGACAGTGTCGGCAGGTTGGAGAGTTCGATGGCGCGCTGCTTCTGGCGTTCCTTGGAGGTCAGGAACTTGACGAGCGCGATTGCGACATCCGGGTTCTCGGAGTACTTGGAGACGGCGAGGTTCCAGCCGCCGAGCGTCGAGGATGGCGTGTCGCCTTCCTTGGCGACCGGAAGCGTCGTCACGTCGAACTTGCCCTTGACGGCGCTGTCACCGCCATTGCCGAGCGCATAGGCATAAGGCCAGTTGCGCATGAAGACGGCATTGCCGGTCTGCCAGACGCCGCGGGACTCTTCTTCCTGGTAGGCGAGCACGCCGCCTGGAGAGATCGTTCCAACCCAGCCCTTGGCGCGGTCAAGCGCTGCTGCTGCGTTTTCATTGTTGATGGAGATCGTGCCGTCGGCTTCGATGATCTGGCCGCCACCCGATGACTTCACCCATTCGAGCGCGTTGCAGGTCAGACCTTCATAGGCATTGCCCTGGAACACGTAACCCCAAAGATCCTTCTGGCCGGCGGCGCGCTCCTTTTCCTGGATTTCCTTGGCGGTCGCCGCCATTTCGTCCCAGGTCTTCGGCGGCTGCTTGCCGTACTTCTCGAGCAGGTCCTTGCGGTAGAAAAGCGCCGGCGCATCGGTGTAGAGCGGCATGGCGACGAGGCGGCCGTTCACGGTCTGCGAGGCGATGATCGACGGGAAGAAATCGCCGACGACATCCTTTGCCGCATCCTTCAGGTCGACGAACTGGTCGGCGAGCTGCGGCGCCCAGATGACGTCGGTCTGATAGACGTCGACGTCTTTGTTGCCGGCGGCTAGCCACAGGCGATACTGCGAGAACTGCTCCGTCGAAGACGACGGCATGGTCACGATGCTGACCTTGTTGCCGGTTTCCTTCTCGAACTCGTCGAGCTGCTTGCGGAACAGGTCGAGGTTCTTGCCAGTTGAGCTTGCTGAAATGCTGATATTTGCGGCGAACGAGGGCTGTGCGACGCCGATCAGCGCGGCCGCGACGGCGACCGCTGTGAAACGAAACTTCATATCTTCCTCCCAAAAGAACCAAACATTGGAAAAATTGAAAACGGTTTGGCTGGAAAAAACTGTCAGAAGGTCGATATTGAGTCAAGCGGGCACTCATGTCAAAGTCGCACAACCATGATCACATATTGATAACAAAGCAAAATCATACAGATGCTGCTCAATTGGGTTGTGGGAAAAGATCGAAAAGCGTTGCTCGGGAATATCTAAAATTGAAAACGGTTTGGTTCTTTGTAAGCTGCTATGCTTAGGCCATAAGAAAGATAACGCTTGGCGGGAACCAGCCAGACATACCAGCACGAAAGACGCAATGTTGCATGAAGCTTAAAGAGTTCGCGAAACAGGTCGGACTGTCGCCAACGACAGTCAGTCGTGCGCTGAGTGGTTACCCCGAGGTGAGCGAGACGACGCGGGCACGTGTCGAGGAAGCTGCTGCCAGGCTCGGCTACAGCCCGAACGTCAACGCCGTCCGGCTGAAGACCGGGCGCGCGGGCGCGATTGGTGTGGTAATGGGGCGGGCCGGCGAATTTCACTTCGCGGAATTCATGGCCGGCATGGCCGAGCGGCTGGTCGCGGAAGAGACCGACATTCTCGTTATACCGATGGCGGATCCGAATCAGGACGACGAGATGCAACTCTACCGCCGGCTTGTGGAGAGCAGGCGTGTCGACGCGATTATCGTGCACTCGCCCAAACCCAATGACGAGCGCATCGCGCTTCTCCACGAACTCGGTATGCCGTTCCTTGTTCATGGTCGGTCAGCCATCGACGTGCCCCACGCCTGGCTAGATATCGACAACGAAGCCGCGATCCAGCGCGCGACGTCGCATCTGATCGATCTCGGTCATCGGCGAATTGCCATGATCAACGGTCGCCCGGGGGCGACCTACGCTCTTCACCGGGAGACCGGCTTCCGCAAGGCCCTACAAATTCATGGCATTGAGCCTGATCCACAGCTGATGGCGAGCGGGAACTTCACCGACGAGCTTGGCTTCCGTTTTGCGCGCTCCTTCCTCGAACAGCCCAACCCGCCAACGGCCTTCGTCGCCGGATCCATGATGACGGCGCTCGGCGTCTATCGCGCGGCCCGGTCGCTGGGGCTTCAGATTGGCCGGGACGTCTCGGTCATCGCTCACGACGACGTCTTCCCGTATCTCACGGCGGATAACATGGTCCCGTCGCTTTCGGCGACGCGGTCTTCGATGCGCGCGGCCGGAACGCGATGCGCAGATCTTGTGCTGCAGCTGCTGTCTGGGCGGTCGCCGCTTGAGATTCACGAGTTGTGGCCCGTCGAACTGATCCTGCGCGAATCGACCGGACCTGCCGGCCAGTCCCCGTCCTGACATACCAAGCGGAGCTATATCTGCCGGCTTGGCAGTGGGTAGAATATCGCGCGTTTTCTCGAAACGATGGAAAGACGATTTCCGCGTCTGAAGAATTTCAGTGCCTGGTTGATTGAGCACGCGGCCCCAAACCCGCATATTAGTTATGGTTGCTCGTGCATGTCGGCCATTCCTCCCGGTCGATGGGCAACTGTTCCCTCTGGAGGTTTTTGACCTTCGTATCTCGGCCATCGTGCAAGCGGTGGCTTTTTTTTGCCCATTACGCCGCGCAAGAACTCGGAACATTCAGGTGTGGCTTCCGTTCTCCTCGATGCAAGAGCTGAAGGAGAGTGTCATGCAGGTTGTCGGCACACAGGTCATCCCGGAAAAGGGCGGCAAGCTCGGCTTCATAATTGAATTCGTTGGTGACGGTGGAGAGGTCGTCTCGGTTCAACTGCGCAACGACGAGAAGCAATCCATCAACTCGATCAACGCGATCGAACGGGCCAAGGCGGTTATGTTGGAAATGGCTGCAGCGGAGACCGGCAACGGCGCCCCGGGGCGCATGGCGACGCGACCGAGCGCGAGGACAGCTGGCGATCAGAGCGCCATGGAGGAGCAACTGGACGAAGGGCTGGAAGGTACGTTTCCGGCAAGTGACCCAGTTTCCGCAACCGGATCCACGATCCCGACCGCTCCTGCCAAACACTGACGGCGAGCCCCAAGCGTGATTGTCTGGAACTTTTTTGCCTTCAATGTGTTGAATCCCTTCGTTGCAGACGCGGGCGGGTCATCAGGTGGCACACATCCGAAAAATCGATCGCAAAAGCGGGCAGATGGATGCTCGAGATCGGCTGATTGTCGCGCTCTACGCGCAACTAAGGGCCGAGCGGCAGACGCGCGAAACGCTGGAATGGGTCATCCGCAATGGGGGCTTGTCCAAAGAAGTGCTCGAGGCGATCGCCGCCGATCCCGTTCCGGTCGTTACCGGCGATGACATCGCATCTGTCGAGAAGATCATAGCGATAGAC
Source organism: Rhizobium cauense (assembly GCF_019511525.1). Classification (GTDB taxonomy): domain Bacteria; phylum Pseudomonadota; class Alphaproteobacteria; order Rhizobiales; family Rhizobiaceae; genus Rhizobium; species Rhizobium cauense. The sequence continues at coordinate 263,846 of NZ_JAEUAT010000008.1, forward strand.
GAACGACGCAAGCGCAAACTGCAAAACGACAACTGAGGGGGATGTCATGGCAGGTCGGGCAAGCTGGAAAGGCCATCTAAAGGTGGGAGACCTTGTCTGCAGCGTGGGGCTATATACTGCAGTTTCGACCTCGGACCGCATCTCATTCAACATCATCAACCGGAAGACTGGCCATCGGGTCGAGCGGCAGTTCGTCGACAGCGAGACCGGCAAGGCCGTTGAGCGGGACGATCAGGTGAAGGGATATCAGCTGGACAATGGCGAATACATCGTCATTGAGGGTGATGAGATCGCCGGCGTCATGCCGGAAAGCGACAAGGTCCTGAATGTTCAGAATTTCGTGCCATACAGCGAAATCAACAAGCTCTATTTCGACAAACCCTACTACCTGGCGCCCGTCAGCGAGGATGACGAAGAGGCGCTCGGGCTGATCGCCCGTGCGATGCGCGATCAGAAGGTCGCGGCGATCGCGGAAGCGGTGCTTTTCCGCCGCAATCGTACGGTTCTGATCCGGCCGCAGGACGACTACATCATCGCGACGACCCTGAGCTTCGACTATGAGGTGCGTAAGCCGGATACGGTCTTCAAGGACATTCCTGAGATGAAGTTCGACAAGGAGATGCTCGAGCTGGCCGGGCATATCATCGGAACGAAAAAGGGCACCTTCGTTCCCCAGGAATACGAGGATCGATACGAGATGGCGCTCTCGGAGCTGGTCAAGGCGAAGATCGAGGGCCGGGAGTTGCCGAAGGCCAAGCCGAAGCCGCAAGGCAAGGTCATCGATCTCATGGATGCCCTGAGACAGAGCGCCAAGTTGAGCGCTAAGCCGCGCGCCGGAAAGGCGGCGCGAGCCGATAGCGGGCAGACGAAGGCGAGCTGACAATGGCTCTAGAGGCCTATCAAGCCAAACGCAATTTCAAGACGACGCCGGAGCCGCGGGGAAGCAAGCGCGGCGGCAAGCCTCCAACACAAACGGCGCTGAGCTTCGTCATTCAGAAGCACGATGCAACGAGGCTCCACTATGACTTCCGCCTAGAACTCGATGGCGTGCTGAAGAGTTGGGCTGTCACGCGCGGCCCAAGCCTTAGTCCCGATGAGAAGCGGCTTGCAGTCCATGTCGAGGACCACCCGCTGGATTACGGCGACTTCGAAGGCATCATCCCGAAGGGCCAATACGGCGGTGGCACGGTGCTGGTTTGGGATCGCGGTACGTGGACGCCGAATGGCGATCCGCACAAGGGCTACAAGAAGGGCCATCTCGAATTCGACCTGGACGGTGAGAAACTGAGCGGCCGCTGGCATCTGGTTCGTATGCACGGCAAGCCGGGCGAGCGACAGGAAAACTGGTTGCTTATCAAGGCCGAAGACGCGGAGGCCAGCCACAAAGGCGACATTCTCAAACAGCGGCCCGAGTCCGTGAAAACGGGTCGCAAGATCGAGGAAGTGGCGAAGCACCCGGACGCCACCTGGAACTCCCATCCCAAGGGAGCGTCGAAGTCTACCTCTTCAAAGCGCAAGCGCCTCGAGTGGCCAAAGGGGGCTGCGAAGGCGGTTATGCCTGCTTTCATCGAGCCGGAGCTTGCCAAGCTCAAAGCAAAGCCTCCTTCTGGAGACGGGTGGATCCACGAGATCAAGTTCGATGGGTATCGGCTCCAGGTTCGCCTTGAGAAGAACAACGCATCTCTGTTGACCCGCAGCGGGCTCGACTGGACGGAAAAATTCGGCCCGGAAATCGTTAAAGCGTTGACTGCAATGCCGGCGAAATCGGCGATCCTCGACGGTGAGATCGTCGTCGAGCGGGAAACCGGTGCCTCGGACTTTTCGGCCTTGCAGAATGATCTCAGCACGGGCCGTCATGATCGCTTTGTGTTCTATGCCTTCGATCTGCTTTACCTCGACGGGTACGACCTGCGGCAAGTATCGCTGACCAATCGCAAGGCGTTGCTTGCGAACCTGCTCGCCAACGTCGACGCGCGACTTCGCTATAGCGAGCATTTTACGGAGAAGGGTGCCGTGGTGCTGGAGCATGCGCGCCAACTCGGGCTCGAAGGGATTATCTCGAAACTGGCCGACAGCGAGTACGTATCGGGGCGTACCGGCGATTGGGTCAAATCGAAATGTCTGCAGAGAGAGGAGCTGGTGATCGGCGGTTATGTGCCTTCGACCGCGATGAGTAATGCGATCGGTTCGCTGGCGATGGGCGTTTACCGCAAGGGCAAGCTGGAGCATGTTGGCCGGGTCGGAACGGGATTCAGTATCAACGTCGCGCACGAGCTCTATGAGACGCTGTCGACGATGGAGCAGACGGAGAGTTCCTTCGACGATGACCTTACTGCTGAAGAGCGTCGCGGGCTGGTCTATGTCGAACCGAAGCTTGTTGCCGAGGTTGAGTTTCAGGCATGGTCGGCAGACCACAATTTGCGGCACGCCGCATTTCGCGGGCTGCGAGAAGATAAGGCGCCAGAGGAAGTGATGTCCGAAGAAACAAACGCGACTTCTCAGGAACTGCCTCAGTCCAGCGTTACGCTCACGCATCCGGATCGTATTTATTGGCCGGAGGAGGGGATCACCAAGCAGGGGTTGGCCAGCTACTATGCTCGGGTATGGCGTTTCATCGAACCCTATGTGACGAAGCGGCCGCTGGCATTGCTGCGCTGCCCCGACGGAATTGCCGGACAACGTTTTTTTCAGAAGCACGCCTGGAAGGGCATGAACTCCAATATCGAACAGATCACCGATCCGAAGGACAGGGGCGGTGAGAAATTGCTCCGCATATCGGACTTCGATGGGATGGTCGCCCTCGTCCAATCGGCCGTGCTCGAGATCCATCCCTGGGGTGCCACGACAGGCAGCTGGGAGCGGCCGGACATGATCACGATGGATCTTGATCCGGCTGATGGTGTCAGTTGGGCTGAGGTGATCACCGCAGCCTACGAACTGAAGGAGCGTTTGGAGGCTGCGGGTCTCGCGGCTTTTGTCAAAACCTCAGGCGGCAAGGGGCTGCATGTCGTGAGCCCGCTGAAGCCGAAGGCCGGCTGGGCGCCGGTCAAGGCCTTCGCCAAGGCGTTGGCCGATGGCATGTCCAACGATCACCCGGACAAATATCTGGCGACCGCCACGAAGGCGAAACGAAACGGCAAGATCTTCATCGACTACCTGCGCAATGGGCGGGGCAATACCGCCGTCGCCGCCTATTCTGCGCGCGCGCGTCCGGGCGCGGCCGTTTCGATGCCGCTGGCATGGAGCGAACTGACCGAGGAAATCGGCCCGGCCTATTTCACCGTTGACAACGCGCCGGCGCGTCTTGATGGCCTGCGAAGCGATCCGTGGGCGGATTTCTTCGCTGCTGCCGCCCCGCTCGACAAGCGGAAGTAAAGACAACGTGCCTTCTGCCGTCTCAATGGGACTTCGGACGCCCTGTTTCCTTGGCAAGGCTCTTCTTCAGGGCGTCCATGATGTTGACAACGTTGCCTGTAGGTCTCGTGGCTGGCCGTTTGGAAGGAGCGGGCGCCGTCTTTGCAAGGTTCTTCTGCTTCGCGCGGATCATGGCCCTCAAACGCTTCTGGATTGGATCCTGCACCATGGCGGGCTGCCATTCTTCGGTTCGGTCTTTGACCAGTTTCGTCATCAAGGAAAGTACGGTTGAATCCACCTTGCCGTGGCTGTCCAGTGTTGCGACAGGGGGCCGGACCTCGTCGCCAAAATGCAGCGTCCAGAGAATGATACCCTTGCCCTGTGGCTCAAGCAGGACGGCGCGCTCCCGCCGGTAAAGGACGAGCCGCGCGATACCCACGACATCGTTTGCCTTCATCGACTCGCGGATGACGCAGAAAGCTTCGGTGCCAACCTTGTCCTCCGGTGTCAGAAAATGCGGTTTGTCGTACCAGATCCAGTCGATCGAACCGCGCGGAACGAAGGTATCGATGTCGATCGTCTTGGTGCTTTCCAGCCCGACTTCGTCGAGTTCCTTGTCTTCTAGAATGACGTAATCGTCTTCGCCGCGCGGATAGCCCCTGGCCTGGTCCTTATCGGCAATCGGCTTGTGAGTGACGCTGTCGACATAGCGGCTTTCGACGCGGTTCTTCGTCTTTCGGTTCAAGACGTGAAATCGAAGCTGATTGCTATCAGTCGTCGCCGGGGTCAGCGAGACCGCGGCGGTGACGAGTGACAGCTTGAGATAGCCCTTCCAATAGGTCTGACGTGCCATTTGCGCCCTGGCGCCCTGGCGCCATCTCCCGTGGCCGCATTCGCGGCAATGCCACATAACGGCCTGAAGTGCGGTTTGGTTCCATTGCGCGTCAAAATGCCGAGCGCGGCGGCGTCAGCGGACGTCCAGGCCCTTCAACCAGCGCAGCACGGCGATTTCACCCTGGTCCATCCAACGCAACAACCTGGCGCTTCGGCTCGGTCGAGTGTTGGCGAGCTTGGCCAGTTCGCCGGTCTCGAAGCATTCGAACACCTTCGGATGGATATATGACGAGCGACATACGGCGCGCGTGTTGACGAGCCGCGCTGCAACAGTGTCGATAACCTCGTTGATCTGCCGCGCGCGCCCTCGCTGGCTTTCCTGCGGTTCCAAGGTCGCCAACGCCGTTGCCGCCATTTGCGTGGCACCCCAGGTTCGAAACTGTCGCGAGCTGAAATCGGTCCCTGATGCCGATCTTATGTAGGCGTTGACATCCTGTGATTGGATGGGGTGGCGCACGCCGTCACTGTCGATGTACTGGAAGAGTTGTTGGCCGGGCAGTTCCTGGAGCATTCGCACCGCGCGCGTGATGCGCCTATCGCTGTAGCTCAGGCGCCATTCCTTTCCTGATTTTCCCTTGAAGCGGAAATGAACGCTCGAGCCGGATATCTTCACATGCTTGTTGCGCAGTGTCGTCAGGCCGTAGGAGGCGTTTTCCGCGGCATAACTTGCGTTGCCGACGCGGATATAGAGGTTGTCGAGCAACCAGACGATCGTCGCGAGCGCCTTGTCGATATTGGGAGTTCGTCGCCTGAGGTCGGAATCCACCTTCTTGCGGATTGCCGGCAGCGCCGAGCCGAAATCGGCAAGTCGTTCGAACTTGCTCCTGTCCCTCTCGGCCGTCCATTCGGGATGGTAGCGATATTGTTTGCGGCCCCGTGCGTCGCGGCCGGTCGCCTGAAGGTGCGAATTCGCATCTGCAGAGATCAGAACATCGGTATAGGCGGGCGGAATGGCGAGCGCGGCGATGCGATCGAGTTCCGCCGGGTCGGTTAACCGGGTGCCGACCGCATCGTAATAGACAAATCCGTTCTTGACGGTTCGCCTTGTAATGCCGGTCTCCAGGGCCGCGATGAAGACAAGGCCGCCGACTGCTGGTGGCTCGCCGAGCGCAGCCGCCAGTTTCTCGTCAAGTTGCTGTTTATAGCTCGCTCTCTGGTCCACAGTGAGCATGAAACGCAGTTGTCGTCGGTAGGTTCCGATAACAGCGGGGCAACCTTGGGGCAGCCCCACGTGAAGAGCTCGGCGCTCCCGCTATTCGATGACCACCTGAACGTAGGTGGGGCCGCTCTTAGCGTAGTAGAGCGATCCACATCGGTAGTAGTAGGCTCCGTAGTACGCTCCATAGACGCAGCCGGCTGGCAGGGTGTTCACGTAGACGCTCGTTCTGCGCGCGACGCGGCGCGTCGTCCGACGGGCGGCGCCGGCATAGGAGAGTGGCGTCAGGGGGCGACCGATTTCGGCCCTAGCCGGGGTGGACGCCCTGACCGTCAACGCGGTCAGGTCGCCGCCCTCCATGCTGATGTCAAGGAAGACAAGTGCGACTGCGAGCGGAAGGGCGAAAATCCGTGCGGAGTTTTTCATTGTGCATCTCCCATCATGCCTGTCGGCGCCGGCAGTTCATCGATCTCGCCGAGTTCGCTTAGATCAACCTTCTTTGCATCGCCCGGTATCTCGATCGCAAAGTTTGCTACCTTCACATCTTCTCCCGTGCGGAAATTCCGGACCTCAAGCATGTATTGCGGTGCCTGCACCACATGCTTGCTGGTGACGATGTAGCGCTTCGGAATGGGCTTCGGTCCCGCCTCGATCCAGATCTGCCAGTCGACATCGTTCTTGCGGAATGTCAGGTAGTTCACTTCGACGCCGTCGATCACCGCGCTTGCAATGTGCTTTGCCTCGGTAACGCCGTCCATCAGCGTCTCGAAACTGTTCGATAGCAGGAGGTCTGAGCCGGGGATCTCCGCGCCGGCATTCTCCAGCCGGTCAAAAAGCTCGTCGAGGCTGCCCTTGGCATCGATTTGCGCGTAGGCGTCGAGGTTCTTGCCGTGAACCGTCAGTTTCGCTCCGTCGAAGCTGACATCGAGGTCGGCAAAACCGCCGGTTCGAGTCACCCGAATCTTGTCGGGTCGGCTGACCGCGGCAGTGCCGGAGCTGACAAATTGAAGCTTTTCAAAAGCCGGCGTCACCGCCTCCACGGAGGAAACGTAGTCGAAGGAGAACGTCTTCTGAGCTGCCAGGTAGTCGGACATGGCCTTCAGCAGCTCTCTTGAGTCGTCCGCCCAGGCTCCGGTCGGGCAGCTCAATCCGGTGGTGACCGCGCACATGGCAAGCAGGGCCCTGAATCGCGTCGGCAATGTGAATTTCGACATGACACACCCTCTTTTTGACAATGATAGATCGGGTACCGGTTAAGTGCAGGGTACCGAGAGGTGTTCGGCGGCACATCCTCGAAGGGCAAGCGCGGCTAAGCTTTTGATGTGTACCTAATAGACACCAAACGAGCGGATCAGCCTGCTTAGTCCAGCTCTGGGACACGCTGTCGACTACTGTGCGTTTGTTTTTCTTGCCGCCGAATGTAACCGTAAGTTCATATTTTGTCACACAATTCGGTTCGTCTCGGCAAACATTTATCGCGTGCGCGACTATTGCTTTTCGCGCAAATATTGTCTCATACTATAGGTCGCCTCGCTCCCTGGGAAGTCGGGATCTATCGAGAGGCACGCATGGAATCTAAGGCTCGCGCATTCATCGGGGCAGGAAAATGCGTGGTAGATCATACAGAGGGTTGCAACTTTTCGGAATTTTGACAGTCGTCGCGGGCCTATCGGCATGCGACAGCGGAAGCAACGCTTATGTGCCGCCGCCACCACCGAAGGTTAATGTCGCGCAGCCATTGCAGCAGCCAGTGGTTGAATATTTCGAGCTGACTGGCAACACTGACGCTATCAACGCCGTCGACATCGAAGCGCGGGTGCAGGGCTTCCTTGAGTCGATCGACTACAAGGACGGCACAGCCGTGAAGAAGGGCGACAAGCTCTTCAGCATCCAGCGAGACACCTACAAGGCACAGGTCGACCAGGCGCAAGCGCAGCTGGCCTCGCAGCAGGCGTCGCAGGTGGGGGCGAAGCAGGAATACGACCGGCAGCTCAATCTCATGAAGCAGCAGGTGACGACGCAGACGGCTGTCGATAGCGCCAAGGCGACGCTGGATGAGGCCGACGCTTCCATCCTGAATGCGCAGGCGAGTCTCGATCTCGCAAACATCAACCTCGGCTACACCGAGGTGGTCGCGCCTTTCGACGGTACGGTAACGGACCATCTGGTTGATGTCGGTGCGCTCGTTGGGGTATCCGGCCCGACAAAGCTTGCCTCGATCGTACAAACCGATCCGCTTTACGTCTATTTCAACGTCAGCGAAGCGCAGGTCCTGATGATCAAGCAAAGCTTGGCCAAAGCAGGACGCAAGCTCACTCAGGTCGATCTTCCGAACATACCGGTAGAGATCGGGCTCGGCGACGAGGAGGGGTATCCACACAAGGGGCATCTCGACTACGTCGCTCCACAGGTCGATGCCTCCACGGGCACGCTTTCGGTTCGCGGCATCATCGACAACAAGGAACATGCGCTGCTGCCGGGTCTCTTTGTGCGCGTCCGCGTTCCAGTCGCCCATAAGGACAAGGCGCTTCTCGTTCGCGACGATGCAATCGGCACCAATCAGCAGGGGAACTACGTGCTGGTGCTTGGCAAGGATGATGTGATCGAGCAGCGACCGGTGAAGATCGGGCAGCGCGATGGTTCCATGCGTGTCATCGAGTCCGGTCTCGACGCTGGCGACTGGGTGGTCATGGCAGGCATCCAACGTGCCGTGCCGGAGATGAAGGTCACGCCTGAAAAGGTCACGATAGAGGCCGCCGCGGCAACAGGGGATCCCAGCGGATCGAAGGTCCCATGAACCGAGGCCCGACCCGATCCAGGAGGCGAAGCAGATGATCTCGCGCTTCTTCATCGAGCGGCCGGTGCTTTCGAATGTTCTCGCCCTGGTCATCATCCTGATCGGCGCGGTAGCGCTGTTCCAGTTGCCGGTGGCGCAATATCCGAATGTCGTTCCGCCCACCGTGCAGGTGACCACGCGTTATCCGGGCGCGAGCGCCAAGACCCTCGTCGATACCGTTGCACTGCCAATCGAGCTGCAGGTCAACGGCGTCGAAAACATGCTCTACATGCAGTCGACCAGTGCCAGCGATGGCACCTATTCGTTGACCGTTACCTTTGCTATCGGCACTGATCCCGACCAGGCGCAGGTTCTCGTCCAGAACCGCGTCGCAATCGCCATGCCATCCCTGCCTGAGGCTGTGCAGGTGCAGGGCGTGACGACTCAGAAGAAGTCGACATCGATCCTCGGGTTCGTCAGCCTGACCTCGCCGGACAGCCGGTATGACAGCCTGTTTCTGTCGAACTACGCAGTCATCAACCTTCAGAACGAGCTCGCCCGGCTTCCCGGCGTCGGCAATGTCAGTGTTTTCGGCGCCGGTCAGTATGCCATGCGGATCTGGATGGATCCGGACCTTCTGCAGGCGCGCGGGCTCACTCCGCAGGACGTCATCAACACGGTTCAGCAGCAGAGCCAGGAGGTGACGGCGGGGCAGGTGGGATTGCCACCGGTGCCGAGCGGCCAGGACTTCCAATACACGCTGAACGTCAGCGGCCGGCTCAACGACGCTCCCGACTTCGAAGACATCATCGTGAAGGTGGATTCGGGAGATGGCGGCCGGATCACGCGTGTACGCGACATCGGCCGCGTGGAACTCGGGGCGCAGACCTACAGCCAATCGTTCCTGCAAAATCGACGACCGGCGACCGGCATCGGCATTTTCCAGTTGCCGGAGGCAAACGCAATCGCCGTCGCTGAATCTGTCCGCGTGAAGATGGCCGAGCTGGCGAAGAGCTTTCCGCCCGGCCTCGAATACAGCATGCCGTTCGATACGACGAAATTTGTGCAGGCGTCGATCCGCGAGGTCTACGTGACGCTGATCGAGGCCGGCGTACTGGTGCTGATCGTCATCCTGCTCTTCCTGCAGGACTGGCGGGCCATGCTCGTACCGGCCACAACGGTGCCGGTAACGATCATTGGCGCGTTCGCGGCCATGGCCGCGCTCGGATTTACCGTCAACCTGTCGACGCTGTTTGCGATCGTGCTTGCGATCGGCATCGTCGTCGATGACGCGATCGTCATCGTCGAGGGAGTGGCGCGTCACGTCGAGGAGGGGATGCCAGGCAGGAAGGCCGCAGAGAAGGCGATGGACGAACTTCTCGGCCCCGTCATAGGCATTACGCTGGTGCTGATGGCCGTCTTCATTCCGGCTGCTTTTCTTCCGGGGCTGACCGGCCAGCTCTACCGGCAGTTTGCGCTGGTCATCGCGGCGACAGCGTTGATCAGCGCCATCAACGCCATCACGCTGAAGCCGACGCAGTGCGCCCTCTGGCTGCGCCCGCCCGTGCCCCCCGAAAAGCGCAATTTCTTCTATCGTGGTTTCAACCGGGTCTACGATGCCGCGGAGAACGGCTATTCCCGGCTCGTCAGCGGCCTCGTGCGCAACAGCGCGATTGCAGTCCTCGTTGGCCTCGGGCTGATCGGTGTCGCCTTCTGGGGCCTTACGCGGCTTCCGACCGCCTTCCTTCCGATCGAGGATCAAGGTTATGTGCTGGTCAGCGCGCAACTGCCTGACGGCGCGTCGAAGGAACGCACCGATGCCGTCATGCAGCAGATCAGCGAGATTGCCGAATCGACGCCGGGCGTTGATCAGGTTCTGACGATCAGCGGGATTTCAGTCCTCGACAACAGTGCGAGCCTGCCGAACGCCGGCGTCGCCTATATCGTTCTTAAGGACTGGGACGTACGTGGAAAGGAAAAGGGCCAGGACCTGCTATCGATCTACGAGCATCTGAATGGCGCTCTGGAGAGTGTCATGAAAGCACAGACGCTGGTCGTCGTTCCTCCGGCTATCCAGGGCATCGGCAACGCGAGCGGCTTTACCATGCAGGTGGTGCTCAAGGATGGCAGCTTCGATTTCTCGCTGCTGCAGACGCTGGCCAACACGATCGTTGAGCACGGCAACTCGCAGTCCTCGCTGCAGCGGCTTCAGACCTCGTTTAGAGCTGATGCACCGCAGCTTGAAGTCTCGGTCGATCGCATCAAGGCCGAGACGCTCGGCGTTACGGTAGGGCAGGTGTTCTCCGCCCTCTCGGGGTATGTGGGATCGAGCTATGTCACGCAATTCAACAAGTTTGGCCGTACCTTTCAGGTCTATGTGCAAGCGGCGCCCGATTTCCGGGTGCGGCCGGATGACATACGCAATCTGAAGGTCAAGGCGGGCGATGGCACCATGGTTCCGCTTGGCACGGTGATCGACGTCAAGAGCATGCCGGGCCCGTCGCTTATCAGCCTCTACAATCTCTATCCAACCGCTACGATCGTCGGCGGGCCTGCGACAGGCTTCAGTTCGGGGCAGGCGCTCGATGTCATGGAGCAGATCGCAGACCAGACGCTGCCACCTGGCGCCGGCTTCGAATGGACGGCATTGTCATATCAGGAAAGGGCGGTCGGCAGTCAGATCTATTACGTCTTCGGGCTTGCCATTCTGCTTGTCTACTTTGTTATGGCCGGACAGTATGAAAGCTGGATATTGCCGTTTGCCGTTATTCTCGCGGTTCCCCTTGCTCTGCTCGGGACCGTCGGCGCACTCACCGCACTCGGGGTGGCCAACAATCTTTACACGCAAATCGGTCTCATTCTGCTGATCGCACTCTCCTCGAAGAATGCCATCCTGATCGTTGAATATGCGCGTGAAAAGCGCTTGCAAGGCATGGAGATCGCCGCTGCCGCAGTGCTTGCGGCGCGATTGCGTTTCAGGCCGATCCTGATGACGTCCTTTGCCTTCATTCTCGGCGTGTTGCCGCTGGTGCTGGCAACAGGCGCCGGGGCCAACGCGCGCCGGTCGATCGGCATTTCAGTCTTCAGCGGTATGATCGCATCGACGTGCCTGGCGGTGCTGCTGGTGCCGTCGTTCTACGTTATTTTGCAGCGGTTCGAAGAGTATCGAAAGCGCCGAACAGCGGCGGTCCCGGACGCCCAGACATAGGCGCCTCACAGGGTCCTTGAGCGGACTGACGCCGCGCCAGTGCTTGCCATTCCCTTCCCAGGGAATTGGAGGCTAGCCCTTCCATTTCCCCGAGCAAGGCGAACGGCAAAGGAGCGCCCTCGAAGGAGAGGGCTCAGAGCGGCTTCACGATGCCGACACCGTCGACACTGTGATTTCCGCAGGGAGAGGAACCATGGATAATTTGTCGTCGTCATCAACAGAAACCGGATTCGCCAAGCCGAGTGGGTGGAAAGGCAGCGTTGGGCTGTCTGTGCTTTTTGCCGTTTCGCTATTTGCGGGAGCCGTCGGCGCACAGCAGCCGACGGAGCAGCAGCGCGATGCGATCAAGTCCGCTTGCCGCAGCGATTTCATGTCCAATTGCTCCGGCGTCACGCCTGGCGGCAAGGAGGCGCTTGCCTGCCTGCAGCAGCATGAAGCGTCACTTTCGTCGGGATGCAAGCAGGCGATCAGCGCGCTCGGCGCAGGCGGCAAGGCCGCTGCCCCGAAGTCGTCTTCCGACGCATCTACCACTCCCGCCGCACCCGCGGCACCGGACGCCGGCACCGCCAAGACCGCAGCCCCGGCGGCGGCACCGCAGCTTTCGCCGCGAGAGGAGATGGTCATCGCTCGCGAAGCCTGCGGGCCGGATTTCCGCTCTTACTGCCGCGCCGTGCCTCTCGGCGGTGGACGCGGCATCGCCTGCCTAAGGGAAAACATGCAGCGCCTGTCGCCGAGCTGCCAGAAGGTTCTAGCGCACGGGCTGTGACTTGCTCGGCTTGTCTCTGCTTGGCGCTCCCGTGAACGCAGGAGCGCCATGCCAAGTGTTCTCAGTGCCATGCGGGCATGAACGACTCTCTGCGGGAAGACCGATCCCTCGGTTCTTTCGGCGTGTGCATTTGTGGCAAACGCCTATCTGTTGGGGAATGGTGGGCCCGGAGGGACTCGAACCCCCAACCAAGCGGTTATGAGCCGCCGGCTCTAACCATTGAGCTACAGGCCCATGCAGCAACGCGGCTGCCGTGTCCGGCGCAATGGTTCCCCGGAACGGGTTTCGCTCTAACGCAATTCTTCTGCAGTCACAAGGGACTGCCGCAATAGCTTCACAATCAATCGGCAAGACGTCGATCGAGACTTCACAATCAGGGAGTGAAACACCGTGCTGCCGAACACCAGAACAATCGCCTTAAGCCTTCTGCTTGGCCTTCCGACCGCTGCCGCCATGGGCTTGCCGGCGCTGGCTGCTGATTCGCAGCCACGCGAGGCCGTGATTTCCGTGAGTGGTGAGGGCCAGGCAAGCGTCGCGCCTGACATGGCGGTCCTCAGCCTTTCCGTGGTGAAACAGGCAAAGACCGCGCGCGAAGCGCTCGACCAAAACAACAAGTCGATGAGCGACGTCCTTGCCGCTTTGAAAAAGGCTGGCATCGCCGAGCGAGACCTCCAGACCTCGGGCTTCTCGGTACAGCCGCAATTCGTCTATCCGCAGTCCAATGATGGTCAGCCTCAGACCCCGCAGCTGGTCGGCTACCAGGTGTCGAACTCGTTGAGCGTGCGTGTCCGCGATCTGTCCAAACTCGGCGCCATCCTCGACGAGGCTGTCACGCTTGGTGTCAATCAGGGTGGTGACATCCAGTTCACAAACGACAAGCCGGAAAAGGCGATGGAAGAGGCCCGCAAGAATGCCGTCGCCAATGCCATCGAGAAGGCGAAGACCCTGGCGGGTGCGGCTGACGTCAAGCTTGGGCGGGTGATCGAGATCAGTGAAACCTCGCCGCGTCCACAACCGGTCCCCGTCATGCGGGCTGCGATGATGAAGGAAGCTGCCGATTCGTCGGTGCCGATCCAGGGTGGTGAAACCAGCTACAACATTACCGTCAACGTGACGTTTTCGATCGCGCAGTGACCTGAAGGCAGCTCCGCTGCCTCTAATTTCAGACCAAATAGGCCGTTGATATTTTCTGCGATATCAACGGCCTATCTGTTTTCTTTAGTCATGATGGAACCGCAGAGCCGATAAAAGGCTTTATCACGCGTATATTACACTATAACATTGATCGTGTTTTCGGTCCCGCAGGGGAATTCTGAGTTCTGTTTCCCATGTTGCTGCCGGCCGAAGAGGAGGAATGGCACTAGCCCTAAAGAGGAGACAGACATGACGAATGCCTTGCCGCCGCTTCACAATGGACACGCCCCGTTCACCCTTCAGGAACTCTTCCGCGAAGCCCTCTATGCCTTCGAAGAATGGGATACGGAACTCACCGAACCAATCGTCACATTCGAAGGTCGCGTTGTACCCATCAGTCAGGTCTTCGAGGCGATGCGTCTGTGCGACGACATCGTTCCGATGAACATTGTCGGAGCCGTCACAGAACGGCTGACCAAACCCTGGGAAGGCGAAGGACCGCTCGACCAGATGAGCTTCTCGACCGCCGCCCGCGTCATGGGCGTCCTCGTCCGCAAGCGCCTGCTTGCAAACGGCACGCCTGATATCGTCGCCGTTGCAGAACGAACGGCCGAGCGTCGTTCCGGCAATTGAATTGGTGGTTGCGGCCATAGCGCCGCAATCCCGCCTCCAGCACTAAATCTGTTACAGTTCGAAGGCTTCCTTGAGGCCGACGCTCTTGCGCTCGCGCAGATCGAGGTCTGCCTCGATGTGGGCGATGTGGTGCAGCATCAACCGGCATGCTTCGTCGAGATCGTTCCGCTCGATCGCAGCGACGATGTCGCCATGCTCGGAATGCCCGCAACTCGATATGGTGGACTGGCCGTAGAGGGCGATGACCAGCGACGAGCGGGCGACAAGCTCATCCATGAAACGCTGCATGATGGCGTTGCCTGATATGGCCGCAAGCGTCAGGTGAAAGTCGCCTGATGCCTTGATTTCGGCGCGTCGCGCCGTCTGGCCGCGCTCGCTCATCAACCGTCCTTCTTCAAGCAGTAACTGCTTGAGATGCTGGATCTGCGAGGGCGAAATTCGCGCCGCTGCCTCGCGCAAGATTCCGGGTTCGACGAGGCGGCGGGCGGCAAAGATCTGGCGTGCTTCCTCGGGCGAGGGGTAGGCGACGAATGCACCCCGATTTTTTTCAACGCTGACCAGGCCTTCGTAGGAAAGCGCTTGCAGGGCGGCGCGAGCGAGCGTCCGGCTGACGTTGAACAGATTGCCGACATCATTCTCCGACAGCTTGGTACCCGGCGACAGGCGCCGCTCAACGATCGCGTCGCGGATCGCGTCGCGGATCTGTTGTGCGCCTGTATCGGCTGAATCCTCTGCAGTCTGCAGGGCGGTTGCGGTGGACTTCATGAACTCGAATACCTTTTGACCGGGAAATGATATCTGCGTTTCCCGCAAAAGTTAAATGGAATTTGCGCGCAAAGTGACGGCTAAATTGTATACGATATTTTGCACGAATTGCAGACGATGGCCTATTTTGTGTGCAATTGTGTTTGATGCCTGAATTTTGATATCTGGGGCGATTTTTGTAGCAAACCCTTGATTTGCCGTCGCTTGATGCAGCGCAATAGAAACTGGCACGGCAGATGCATTGTCTTTCTCAAACAGGGGAAGACCAATGTCGAAAGCCGCAGAGATCGATATCGTATCCGTTTCCAAGGTGTATGGCGCCACGACGGCGGTCCATTCCATCAGCCTGAAGATACCGGCCGGTTCCTACTGCTGCTTTCTCGGGCCGTCCGGCTGCGGCAAGACCTCGACGCTGCGCATGATCGCCGGGCACGAGAGCATTTCCTCAGGCGATATCAGGCTTGGCAATACCGTCGTCACGGACTTTCCGCCGGCCAAGCGCGGTACCGCGATGATGTTCCAGTCCTATGCGCTGTTTCCGCATCTGGATCTCATCGACAACGTCGCTTTCAGCCTGAAGATGAAGGGCGTCGAGAAGGAAGTGCGTCGCGCCAAGGCGCTCGCGATGCTGAAGCTGATGCAGATGGACGCCTATGCGACCCGGCGTCCGGCGCAGCTTTCCGGCGGTCAGCAGCAGCGCGTGGCGTTGGCGCGCGCGCTGATTACCGACCCGGAAGCGCTTCTGCTCGACGAGCCGCTGTCGGCACTCGACCCGTTCCTGAAGATACGCATGCGAGCCGAACTGAAGAAACTGCAGAAGACACTCGGCATCACCTTCGTCCACGTCACGCACAGCCAGGAAGAGGCTATGGCGCTCGCCGACATCATCGTCATCATGAACGACGGCAAGATCGAGCAGGCGGCAACGCCGCGCAAGGTGTTCGAGGAGCCGGCCACCGCCTTCGTCGCCCGCTTCATGGGCGATCACAATGTTCTCTCCGGCCGCGTCGTTTCCTCGAAGGATGGTGTCACCACGCTTGAGGTTCCGGAAGGGCAGACCTTCTCGGTGCGCGGCAACGGCAAGCATGCCGGCGAGAGCGTCGATATCGGTGTTCGCACCGACCGGGTACGGCTCGAAACGGCTTCCGACAAGACGCTCGGCTTCAACGGCGTCGTCTCCAACATCGAATATCGCGGCGCCTCGGTGAAGCTCACCGTGGCCGGCGCGGGCAGTGACGACTTCACGGTCATCGCGAGTGACGGCGATTATTTCGCCAAACCCGTATCGGTCGGCGATGCGGTGTCTCTGAGTTGGGCCCTGGAGGATGCAGTCCTCCTCGGCCGTGCATGAACCTCACCACCAAAAAAGGGGAACTGACATGACAACTGAAAAGAAGACGACGAAGACTGAGGCCGGGATTTCCCGCCGCAGCCTGCTGAAAACCGGCGCCGCTGCTCTCGGCGCTGCCGCCGGCTCGGGCCTCATCACCGGCTTCCCGACGATCTGGGCGCAGTCGAACATCACGCTTCGCCAGTTCGGCACCGGTGTTTCCAACATCAACGCCATTGCCGAGCAGTGCAAGAAGGACCTCGGCATCACGCTCGAGATGACGGCAACCGATTCAGACGCGGCCGCGCAGCGCGCCGTGACGCAGCCTGACAGCTACGACATCGCCGACATCGAATACTGGATCCTGAAGAAGGTTTACCCGACCGGCGTCATCCAGCCGATGGATGTGAAGAAGCTGAAGTACTACGACAAGGTCGTTCCGCTGTTCAAGAACGGCAAGCTGAAGCCGGACAGCGTGATTGCGCAGGGCACGGCGCCGCACACTGTCGGCTATGTCGAGAGCGCGGATGCCAAGACCTTCGCCAAGGGCGAAACCGAGCTCTTCACCATGATGCCGACGATCTACAATGCCGACACGCTCGGTATTCGTCCTGATCTCGTCGGTCGTGAGATCTCGACCTGGGCCGATATCATGGATCCGAAGTTCAAGGGCAAGACCTCGATCCTCAACATTCCGTCGATCGGCATCATGGACGCCGCGATGATCATGGAAGCGCTCGGCAACATCAAGTACGCCGACAAGGGCAACATGACCAAGGAAGAGATCGACAAGACGATCGAGTTCCTGATCAAGGCCAAGCAGGACGGCCAGTTCCGCGCCTTCTGGAAGAGCTTCGACGAGTCGGTCAACCTGATGGCCTCGGGCGAAGTCGTCATCCAGTCCATGTGGTCGCCGGCCGTTGCCGCCGTCCGCTCCAAGGGCATCGCCTGCAAATACCAGCCGCTCAAGGAAGGTTATCGCTCGTGGGGCGGCGGTCTTGGCCTCGCGTCGCACCTCAAGGGCGCGCAGCTCGATGCGGCCTACGAGTATATCAACTGGTACACATCCGGTTGGGTCGGCGGCTACCTCAACCGCCAGGGCTACTACTCCGCCTGCATGGATACGGCCAAGAACTTCATGACGGCTGACGAGTGGGGCTACTGGATCGAAGGCAAGGCAGCCCAGGGCGATATCCTCTCGCCT
The DNA here is from genome assembly GCF_019511525.1 of Rhizobium cauense. GTDB lineage: Bacteria > Pseudomonadota > Alphaproteobacteria > Rhizobiales > Rhizobiaceae > Rhizobium > Rhizobium cauense. The sequence goes on from NZ_JAEUAT010000008.1 coordinate 281,066, forward strand.
GAGGGTAAGGTCATGGAGAAGGCCGGCGCGGTTCGCGACGGTGGTTCGTTCGAAGAGCGCATGGGTCATGTGGCGTGCTGGAACTCCGTCATGGACGAAGACCGCTATATGGTTCGTCGCTGGAACGAGTTCATCGCTGCCTAAGGCAACCGCTTCTGCCAGACCCTCTCCCCAGTTCCTTTGGGGGGAGGGTGTCCAAAACGGAGAGACCGGAAACATGGCGACGATCGCGTCTTCGCAGGCCGAGCAACAATCGGAACAGACAAGCCGCCGACGGATCGGATGGCCGGCATGGGCAGCGTCCTATCTGCAGGCTACGCCGCTGATCCTCATCCTCGGCTTCTTCTTCATCCTGCCGATCGCCATGATCGCCGTCGTCAGCTTCTGGGACTATGACTTTGCCGGTCTCTACCCAGCGTTCCTCACCATGAACTACACCGACACGCTCGGTTCATGGGTCACCTGGAAGACCTATCTCAACACCTTGAAATTCACGGTGATTGTCTGGGGTCTGACGCTTTTCATCGGCTTCTGGGTCGCCTACTTCCTCGCCTTTCATATCCGGCGCACCTCGACGCAGATGATCCTGTTTCTGGTCTGCACCGTGCCGTTCATGACCTCGAACATCATCCGCATGATCTCCTGGATTCCGGTGCTCGGTCGAAACGGGCTGGTCAACTCGGCGCTGGTCCAGATGGGGATCGTGCCGCAGCCGATCGAGTGGCTGCTCTATTCCGATTTCGCCGTCGTTCTCGCCATGGTGCACCTCTACACGCTGTTCATGGTGACGCCGATCTTCAACACGCTGATGCGCATCGATCGCTCCCTGTTCGAGGCGGCGCGAGACGCAGGCGCCAGCGGCTGGCAGATCCTCTGGAATGTCGTTCTGCCGCTTGCCAAGCCTGGCATCGCCATCGGTTCGATTTTCGTTGTGACGCTTGTGATGGCCGACTTCTCAACCGTACAGGTCATGTCAGGCGGGCAGAGCGCCTCGGTGGCGCTGATGATGAAAAACCAGATGTCGCTGCTGCAGTATCCCGCCGCCGCCGCCAATGCCGTTGTGCTTCTAATCGTCGTGCTGATGATGGTGGCCGCCATCCTGCGCGTCGTCGATATTCGCAAGGAGCTGTGAGATGAACCACGAGAAGCGCACCTTCGAATTCTACGTGCTCGCAGCCTTCTTCCTCGTTTTTGTACTGTTCCTCTATGGACCGCTGTCGGCGATCCTGATCCTGTCCTTCCAAGGCCCCGACGGTGGCCTGACATTCCCGCTGAACGGCGTTTCCGTTCACTGGTTCTACAATCTCTTCGAGAAGCAGGCCGTCGGCGATTTCGGCGCATCCTTCCGCCGCTCGTTCACGCTTGGGCTGATGGTGATGGTCGTCACCGTTGTCGTCTCACTGCTGGCGGGCCTGGCGTTTCGCCGCCGCTTCCGGGGCGCGACCGTGCTTTTCTACGCGACGGTCGCAAGTCTCGTCGTGCCGTCGATCATCATCTCGCTCGGGATCGGCGTGGTCTTCCAGCAGGGCGGCCTTAAGCCTGCCTGGTACTCTTCCGCCTTCGGTGCACATTTGACATGGACGCTGCCATTCGGAGTGCTCATCATGTTCGCCGTCTTCAACCGCTTCTCGCCGGCTTACGAAGAGGCGGCGCGCGATCTTGGCGCGAGTTCGTGGCAGACCTTCCTTCATGTCCTGTTGCCGATGATCGCGCCGAGCCTGATCGGCGTCGGTCTCTTCGGCTTCACGCTCTCCTACGACGAATTTGCTCGTACGTTGATGACATCAGGGAGCTACAATACGCTTCCGCTCGAAATCTACGGCATGACCACCAACGTCACGACCCCGGTGCTTTACGCGCTCGGCACGGTGACGACGCTGTTTTCCTTCACCATCATCCTCGTGGCGCTCGGCATCATGCTCATGCTGCGCCGGCGCCAGGCAAAGATAAGCTGATTTCATGCGCATTCTTCTAGTCAATCCCAATACCACTGAAACCATGACCGATAAGGCTGCTGTAGCCGCCCGCGCGGTTGCGGCCCTCGGGACCGATGTCATTGCCGCGACCTCCCGCATGGGGCCCGTCTCGATCGAGGGACACTATGACGGTGCGCTGGCGATCCCCGGGCTTCTTGCTGAGTTGAAGGAACAGAAGGCTGGCGGCTACGATGCGGCCATCATCGCCTGTTTTGACGATACCGGGCTCGACGCCGCCCGCAGCTTTTCCGACGTGCCGGTGCTCGGCCTTTGCGAATCCGCTGTCGCCACGGCGGGATTTCTAGCGCAACGCTTTACCGTCGTGACGACGCTCGAGCGCTCGCGCGTGCTGATCGACAATCTCGTGCAGCGCTACGGCATGGGTGGACGTGCGAAGGTGCGCGCATCGGATATCCCGGTCCTCGAGCTTGATGATCCTGCATCGGGTGCCATTGGGAAGCTTCGGGCCGAGATCGAACGAGCACTTGCCGAAGATGGTGCGGAAGCGATTGTGCTCGGCTGCGCAGGCATGACCGACTTGGCGCGCGAACTGCAGGAGATCTATGGCGTTCCTGTCGTTGACGGGGTTGCTGCGGCGGTAAAGCAGGCGGAGGCGCTGGTGTCGCTCGGTTTGTCGACCAGCAAGCGCGGTTCCTACGCATCGCCGCTGGCCAAGCCCTTTACAGGCGCGATGAGCGCTTTTGCGCCCATAAGGGCCGTCGGCTGATCCTGGCGTCGTCATGATTCCGCTTTACTTTTCCACTCCGCTTGCATTTGTTCAGGCAAAAGCATCGCAGGAGAGGAAGCAAACGTGACCATGCCCGACGAAGACCTCAAGCGGATCGCGGAACAGGAAAAAGTGTTGAGTTTCGACACTTTCGATCTCACGACCGCATGGCAACTCGGCAAGCTGCTGCAGGAGCTCGGGACTGAGCGCGGCCTCGGTATTGCGATCGACATCACGCTGCATTCGATGCCGGTCTTTTATGCAGCGCTCCCCGGCGTGACGCCTGACAACGTCCAATGGGTGCGGCGCAAGCGCAACTTGGTGCTGCGCTACTTCAGGAGCAGCTACGCGATCGGTCTTGATCTCAAGCAGAAAGGCAAGACCGTTGTCGACAACGGTCTTGCTGATGCCGATTATGCAGCGCACGGGGGCAGCTTCCCGATCAATGTGAAAGGTACAGGCTGTATCGGCGCGGTCACCGTCTCCGGCCTGCCGCAGCGTGACGACCACAATCTGGCCGTCGAGGCGCTGGCGCTGATGTTGGCAAAGGATCTCGACGCGTTGCGTCTGGACTGAGAGCGGGCGTCGGGAACCGGTGCCGGAGCTAGGTTGCGCCGGCTATGAAATTCGTCGCGTTGCTGCGATACTCGTCCTGAAGGGACGAGATCGATGATGCGTCACTTGCGAATTCTGGCGGCGCTGCTGTCACTGTCACTCATCAGTGCCGGTCCGGCTGATGACGGGCGCTGGTATGCCGGCGACTACTCTTTCTCCGATGAGCTTGGCGGCTTCCGTATCCTGTCGGTGACCGGGGCGGGTACGAGGGAAGATCCGATCGAAATCACCGAGCAGCTTGACTCGACCGACCCCGTCACTCTGGTAATCAGGGCCAAAAGATCACCTGAACTCCACTCGCTCCTTCAGGGAGCTTTCCATGTGCGCGTCGTTGCTCGCAACACCAGCGGATTGGCGTGGATCGGGTGCGACTTCGAACTTCAGGAGATTCGTGGCAAACCAAGCGACTTCAATGATGGCCTGTCTTTCGGGCAGGCCAACCCGAATCCGGACTTCATTTCGTCCGACAGGTTCGTTCGTTTCGAAAGCCGCTTCGAGAGCTTTGATCGGCTACGCTTTGAAAGCGGCCACGTTGATCCCCTCGATCGTGCCAAGTTCGGCTTCTTCATTGCCGACGTCACGCCGGTTGCCGAGTTCTATATGGTGCAGGATCCGCAGATACCCTCTTCGTGAGGTCGCGACGGAAATCGGAAGAAGCGGCGCCATCAGGCGCCGCACCCTCGTTGGATCAGATCTTGCCGCCCGCTTCGGCGATGACCTTGGTCAGGCTGCCGGTTGCCGGGAAAAGGGGGATCAGGCAGGCCTGCAGGGCGTGATAGATGTCGCCCTTGCCGGGGAACAGGCTGTGTGACGGCACCAGATTTTCCGTAAGCTCCTCGTGCCAACCGCCATTCTTGTGGTCGATGAAGGCGCGTTCGATCACGTTCCAGATCCTGCGGTAATGTTCCTCGTGATAGTCGCTCGGCAGGTGCTCATTGAGGAAGTGTGCGGCCGCAGCGCCTTCGCACGCCGGCCACCACAGCTTGTTGCGCTTGGCCGGCTTGTCTTCCCAGTCGAGCGTATAGAAGAAGCCGCCCTTGTCGTCGTCCCAGCCGAGGGCGATCGACTGCGAGAACAGGCCCTTGGCGGCATCCGGCATCCAGTCATGTTTCTTGCCGCCGAGGGCCCAGAGTTGCAGGACGAGGCGCGCCCATTCCAGCCAATGGCCGGGGGTGGTGCCGGCCGGGCGGAACATTTCGTTCGGATGATAGTAGTCCTTGTCGACACCCCAATCTGTGCTGAAGTGCTCGGCGACGCGCCAGCCGACGGAGCCGGCTGCGCGACGGATAACGAGGTCGGCAATGCTTTCGGCCTCGGCCAAATAGTCGCGGTCACCGGTTGCCTCGAAGGCAGCCATCAGCGCTTCGGTCAGGTGCATGTTGGAGTTCTGGCCGCGGTAGTTGCCGCCGTCGAGCGGCTGCCAGTCGGCAGTGAACTCCTCGGCAATTGCGCCGTGCTTGGCTTCCCAGAACTTGGTGTTCAGGACCTCGGTAATATCGGCAAGCATGCCGTCGGCCAGCGGATGGCCGACTGTCTTCGCCGCAGATGCCGCAAGCAGGACGAAAGCGTGGCCGTAGCCCTGCTTGTTGGTGTCGACGGGGCCGTTGTCATCGAGCGACCAGAAATAGCCACCGTTCCTGGTGTCGCGGTGATGGTTCCAGATGTACCGCATGCCGTGATCGACGACGTCGGAGGCGCCGGGGCGACCGAGCAGGGTGCCGATCGCAAAGCAGTGGACGGCGCGCGACGCGATATGGATCGGACGGACCTGGCCGGCGGCATCGAGTGGCTTGCCAGCGTCGTCGAGATCGAAAAAGCCGCCCTTCGGATTGATGGAGTTGTGCTGGAAGAAATCGAAGAGCCCGTTTGCCTGCGCAAGCAGCCAGTTGCGGTGGTAGGCGCGGGTGGTCCAGTTTCCGAGCGCGGCGTCGCCGATTGCAGGTGCCATGATACTCCTCCGATTTCGTGCACAAAGCCTTCGCAACCGCCTATATAGGGGCCGCCCGAGTCTGTCATCTGCCAAGCGCCGCAAAGGCGCCACATGACAGGCATATATTGACATAAAGATATCTTTATGTGATTTGACCATCTGGTCTGCAACGACGTCAAGGAGTCCGCCCGTGTTTGATACTCTGTTTGGTTCCGAAGGGGCAAAGCGCGACGGTAGTGAAGTGTTTGCTGCGCTCAAGAAAGCGGCCAGCGAACGCATCCTCGTTCTTGACGGCGCCATGGGCACGCAGATCCAGGGGTTGGGTTATGACGAAGATCATTTCCGCGGCGACCGGTTCATCGGTTGCGCCTGCCATCAGAAGGGCAACAACGACCTCCTGATCCTGACGCAGCCGGATGCGATCGAAGAGATTCATTATAAATACGCCAAGGCCGGGGCCGATATTCTAGAGACCAACACCTTCTCCTCGACGCGGATCGCTCAGGCCGACTACGCGATGGAAGGCGAGGTCTACGCGCTGAACAAGGAAGGCGCCGAGATCGTCCGCCGCGCTTGCATCCGCGCCGAGCGCGAGGATGGCCGTCGCCGCTTCGTGGCCGGTGCCATCGGCCCGACGAACCGCACGGCGTCGATCTCCCCCGACGTCAATAATCCGGGCTTCCGCGCCGTCACCTTCGATGACCTGCGCATCGCTTATGCCGAGCAGATCGACGGCCTGATCGATGGCGGCGCCGATATCATCCTCATCGAGACGATCTTCGATACGCTGAACGCAAAGGCTGCGATCTTTGCCTGCGAAGAGCGCTTCGAGGCGAAGGGCATCCGCCTGCCGGTCATGATCTCCGGCACGATCACCGATCTTTCCGGCCGCACCCTTTCCGGCCAGACGCCGACCGCTTTCTGGAATTCGGTGCGTCACGCCAACCCGTTCACGATCGGCCTAAACTGCGCGCTCGGCGCCAACGCCATGCGTCCGCACCTGCAGGAGCTGTCGGGCGTTGCCGATACCTTCATCTGCGCCTACCCGAATGCCGGCCTGCCGAACGAGTTCGGCCAGTATGACGAGACGCCGGAACTGATGGCCGCGCAGATCGACGAGTTTGCCCGCGAGGGTCTCGTCAATATCGTTGGCGGCTGCTGCGGCTCGACGCCCGAACACATCAAGGCGATCGCCGAGGTCGTGGCCAAGTACAAGCCGCGCCCGATCCCTGAGCATCGGCCGTTCATGTCGCTGTCGGGCCTTGAGCCTTTCGAGCTGACCAAGGACATTCCCTTCGTCAACGTCGGTGAGCGCACCAACGTCACCGGCTCGGCCAAGTTCCGCAAGCTGATCACCAATGCCGATTACACGGCGGCACTGGACGTGGCGCGCGACCAGGTGGAAAACGGCGCGCAGATCATCGACATCAACATGGACGAGGGCCTGATCGATTCCGAAAAGGCGATGGTCGAGTTCCTGAACCTGATCGCTGCCGAGCCGGATATCGCGCGCGTACCCGTGATGATCGATAGTTCGAAGTTCTCGATCATCGAGTCCGGCCTGAAGCGGGTCCAGGGCAAGCCGATCGTCAACTCGATCTCGCTCAAGGAAGGCGAAGAGAACTTCCTGGCGCAGGCGAAGCTGCTGCATGCCTATGGCGCGGCTGTCGTCGTCATGGCCTTCGATGAGACGGGGCAGGCGGATAGCTACGAGCGAAAGGTCGAGATCTGCACGCGCGCCTACAAGCTGCTCACCGAGAAAGCGGGTTTCCCGCCCGAGGACATCATCTTCGATCCGAACGTCTTTGCGGTCGCGACAGGTATTGAAGAACACAACAACTATGGTGTCGACTTTATCGAAGCGACGCGGACAATCCGCAAGACGATGCCGCTGGTGCATATCTCGGGCGGCGTCTCGAACCTTTCCTTCTCGTTCCGCGGCAACGAGCCGGTGCGCGAGGCGATGCACGCCGTGTTCCTTTACCACGCCATCCAGGCGGGCATGGACATGGGTATTGTCAATGCCGGCCAGCTTGCCGTCTATGACCAGATCGATGCGGAACTGCGCGAGGCCTGCGAGGACGTGGTGCTGAACCGCCGCACTGACGCGACCGAGCGGCTGCTCGAAGTGGCCGAGAAATTCCGTGGCGGGGCTGCGCGCGAGGGACGCGTGCAGGATCTCTCCTGGCGCGAATGGTCGGTCGAGAAGCGTCTCGAGCATGCGCTGGTCAACGGTATTACCGAGTATATCGACGCCGACACCGAGGAAGCCCGCCAGCAGGCCGAGCGGCCGCTGCACGTCATCGAAGGCCCGCTGATGGCCGGCATGAACGTGGTCGGCGATCTGTTCGGCTCGGGCAAGATGTTCCTGCCGCAGGTCGTCAAGTCCGCCCGCGTGATGAAGCAGGCGGTTGCCGTGCTCCTTCCGTACATGGAGGAAGAGAAGCGCCAGAACGGCGGCGACGAGCGCAAGGCTGCCGGCAAGATCCTCATGGCGACCGTCAAGGGCGACGTCCACGATATCGGCAAGAACATCGTCGGCGTCGTGCTCGCCTGCAACAACTACGAGATCATCGACCTCGGCGTCATGGTGCCGGCGACGAAGATCCTTGAGACGGCTGTTGCCGAGAAGGTTGATATCATCGGTCTTTCCGGCCTGATCACGCCGTCGCTCGACGAGATGGTGCATGTGGCTGCTGAAATGGAGCGTCAGGGGCTGGACCTGCCGTTGCTGATCGGTGGAGCGACGACGAGCCGTGTCCACACGGCGGTCAAGATCCATCCGGGCTACGAAAAGGGCCAGGCGGTCTATGTGACGGATGCCAGCCGCGCAGTCGGTGTCGTCTCGTCACTGCTTTCGCCGGAAGCGCGCGACGGCTATGTGGCCGACATCCGCGCGGAATACGCCAAGGTGGCGGCGGCACATGCGCGCAGCGAGGCCGAGAAGGTGCGCCTGCCGCTTGCCCGCGCTCGCGAGAATGCGCAGCAGGTCGATTGGGCAGCCTACAAGCCGACCAAGCCGAGCTTCCTCGGTACCAAGGTGTTTGACGGCTACGATCTGGCTGATATCGCCAAGTACATCGACTGGACGCCGTTCTTCCAGACCTGGGAGTTGCGTGGCCGGTTCCCGGCCATTCTCGAGGATGAGAAGCAGGGTGAGGCGGCTCGTGCGCTCTGGGCTGATGCGCAGGCGATGCTCAAGAAGATCATCGACGAGAAGTGGTTCCACCCGCGCGCCGTCATCGGCTTCTGGCCGGCGAACGCGGTTGGCGACGATATCCGCCTGTTCACGGACGACAGCCGCAAAGACGAACTTGCCACCTTCTTCACGCTGCGCCAGCAGTTGTCGAAGCGTGACGGTCGGCCGAACGTTGCGCTGTCGGACTTCGTCGCACCTGTCGAGAGCGGCGTCCAGGACTATGTCGGCGGCTTCGTCGTCACGGCCGGTATCGAGGAAGTCGCGATTGCTGAACGCTTCGAACGCGCCAACGACGATTATTCGTCGATCCTCGTGAAGGCGCTGGCCGATCGCTTCGCGGAAGCCTTTGCCGAGCGCATGCATGAACAGGTTCGTCGCGAATACTGGGGCTACGCCGCAGACGAGCATCTCAGCAACGAGCAGCTCGTCAGCGAGGAATATGCCGGTATCCGCCCAGCGCCCGGTTATCCGGCGCAGCCCGATCATACCGAGAAGAAGACATTGTTCGGCCTGCTCGATGCGGAGAAGGCGGCAGGCGTGACGCTCACCGAGAGCTACGCAATGTGGCCGGGTTCTTCCGTGTCAGGGATCTACATCGGCCACCCCGATTCCTACTACTTTGGCGTTGCCAAGGTGGAGCGGGATCAGGTCGAGGATTACGCGAACCGCAAGGGCATGGACGTTGCCGAAGTCGAGCGTTGGCTTGGCCCGGTTCTCAACTACGTGCCGCGCAAGCGCGATGAGGATATCGAGGACGCGGCCTGACCGGCTGCGTCCAGACCGCCGACAAACCTCCTGTTGTCTGACCCCCTGCATCTCCGTCGTTCCGGCCTTGTGCCGGAATCCAGCCGTCGCGCGCCTGGGCGGCATAGGGTCTTTCGCGATCAAGGACTTGACCGCGCTGGATGCCGGCGCGAGGCCGGTATGACGCTGATAGGCCTCTCGCCCTCCTAGCCTGATCGGCCACGTCTTCAGTATCTGATTCAAGATCTGCATAGATTGATTCAGCTTGTCGTCGCAACGCGCTGAATTCGAATCGGAAATTGCCTCAAGAGCCGGGCGTCAGTTCCACAAGCAGGGCGGTGGTGTCGTCGCTCTGCTTGTAGCGCGGATAGCGCAGACCCTCCGGATCGATCTCGCGCTCGAAGCGCCTGAGTTCATCGAGCATGGGCCGAAGACCCTTCTCGCGTGCGGTGCGTACTAGGCCCGCCGAATCGTAGGTCGCGTAGAGAACCGCTAGGTCCGAGAAGCCGTCGCTGCAGACGATAGCGTACGCCTTGCCCCTGATATCAAGCCGTTCGGAAACCAGATGGTCGGCTGCCTCCGGCACGAGGCCGAGGGTCCAGACGCCGCTTTCCGGCGTGTTCTGCCGCTCGCGGTGTTGGCGCAACAAGGCGAGCGTTTCGGAGTTGCCAAGCGCGCCGCCGTCCTTTGTGATGCCGCCGGTGCGGGCAATGTGCTTTCGCGCCTGGTTCTGTTCGTATTCATAGGCGCCGGGGATTGCCATGTGCATGGTGGCTGCGCCGTCTTCCTGCAGAAGAAAGAGGCAGGAGTCGCCGAGCCCGACGAAGTGAAGCCCGTCGCGTGTCTGATGCAGCATCGCGAAGGCGGTCAGTGGCCACGCGTAGCGCGGGACATTCTCGTGGCGGCTCAGGAACGCTGCGCGCGCTGTTTGCGACAGATTGCGTGCAACCTCAGAGACGCTGGTCTCAGACGTGATCTGATCTTGAAAGCCGCGGGCGAAATGCTGGGCGATCCAGGCGGCGTCGCTGCCTGCTTCATCCATGTACTGCCGGTCGCCGAGGCCGGTCGCGCCGTCGATGACGAAGGCGCAGGCCTCGTTGTAACCGAAGCTGTCGTCATTCGGCTTTGCGGGATTTCCGGGATCAGAGATCGTGTCGAGGATTGTGATGCGAGCTGTCATGGGGTCCTTGAATAGACGCGCTTGGCCATCTCATCAATGCGACCAGGTATCACGGTGCACCGATCGTCAGTTCGGCGACAAAATCATAGGCATCCCCTCGGTAGAGGGAGCGGGTGAATTCAACTGCGCGCCCCGAGCCCAGATAGGAAATGCGTTCGATCGACAATCCTGCGGCACCAACGGGGACGCCGAGAAGGTGGGCGTCTGCCTCCTTCATATTTGTCGCGGAGATTCTTTGCACCGCGCGAACAGGGCGTACCTGACGGCGCTCCAATTCCTCATAGAGCGATGTCGTCACAACGAAAGGGTCCGGTAGGAATTCACCGGAGACGCTGGCGTTTTCGATTGCCAGCGGCTGGTCGTCGGCGATGCGCAGGCGGCTGAGGCGCGAGACCCTGACATCCGTTGCGAGGCCGAGGATCATCATTTCATCCGGCGAGGGCGTATGAATGCCCTTGTGCAGCCATTCGGAGCGCGAGGTCATGCCTCGACGCGCCATATCCTCGGTAAAGGAGGTGAGCTGCGAGAGACGCTGCTCGACCTTCGACACCGGCTTCGTCACGAAAGTGCCAGAGCCATGGCGGCGAACCAGCAGGCCGTCAGCAACAAGCTCATCGATTGCCTTGCGCACAGTCACCCGGCTGACCGTCGCAAATTCCGCGATGTCCCGTTCGGGCGGCAGGGCATCGCCGTGGCTGAGGGTGCCCGTGCGAATGGCATCTTCCAGCGTGCGGCGCAGTTTGACGTAGAGCGGACCAGTGCCGCCAGCTTGAAGGCGTTCGGGAGAAAGGAGGCTTGCAAAATCGTCGGTCATGCCGCGCCTGTTCCTTCCTCGCGCAGAAACTTCACTGCGAGATCGATAGCGCCCTGCAGGACGTCACCTTTCGGCTCGCGCAGCAACGCGACGTGACGTTCTGCAAGCCACGGGCGATAAGCCTTCGCGAGCCCGCCCAGCAGGCAGATTGCCTCGCACTCCGGCCAGAGCAAGGCATCAAGGCTCTCGCCGATCGATGCCGCTGCGTTTTGCACAATCGCCGTTGCAACCAGATCGCCCTTGGCGGCAGCCTCGAAAACGACGGGCGCATAGCGGGCGAAGTCATTCGGACGGGATACATGGGCGAACTCGACCACGCGCTCCGGATCGTCTCCATACTCGGCCATGACAGTTTGGGTGACCGGCGAGGAGGGACGCACACCATCATGGGCAAGCAGAGACTGCTCCAAAAGGTCGCGGCCGAGGCGGGCGCCGCTTGCCTGGTCGCCGACAACGAAGCCCCAACCGCCAATGCCATAGAGCTTTCCGTGGCGACGCGCATTGTAGACGGAACCGGTACCGAAGGCGCCGATCACGCCGTCGGAATCGCCGAGAGCTCCTTGCAGGGCTGTCGTTGCATCGGTGACAACGCGGCGTCTGGCGAAGGGAAGGGCGCGCTCGATGCGCTCGGCATAATCACCCACATTCGCGCCGGCGACGCCAATGACGGCAGCGACACTGGAAACGGTTTCGGGGGAGAGGCCGGCGTCGCTCAATGCGTTCTTGGCGGACGCAACGATATTCAGCAGCGAGTTGTCGAGGTCTGAGAGGATGTTCGACGGGCCGGCCGTGCCGCGGCCCAGGATGCGTCCCGTTGCATCCGTGACTGCGGCGCGGCAGCTGGAGCCGCCGCCGTCGATGCCGATCGTGAATTCTGTCATAGGGCCACCAAAGTCCGCCATTCCCCTTGTTTTTCATACAATACCAAAAAAATACCATTTACCAAGTCCAAAGCTCCCTGAAATTTCATCTTTTTATCTATTTGATTTTTAATAATAAAATTTTTAATGCGGCATTTCTGTCGTCCAAATGTTAAAATTGGCTGGACAATTGGTATTTTTTTGGCCTTAATTCACTCAAAGGGAACAGCGCATCTGGTAGCAATGAGCCGGCAGGATAGAGATAAGCCGGGCTACTTGATGAAATGCAGATTCGGCTGTGGCGGCTTTGTCGCCCTCAAGCCGTTCTCGCCATCAGTTTTCCCTTTCATGGCTGTGCCGGATCGGTTTCTTGTTCGGGTACGCTGTCTGGTCGACGGGTGTTTGCCCTGTCGTGCCGGTTGAGCTTTCGGGCCGGCAGTTTTTGACGGCCCTCAAGAGGGCGCTGCGTGTCACCTCGTGCATGCAGCCGCTCGTTTCAGGTCAAGAAAGGCGCCTCATGGCGCTCAAAACAGGAGAGGGAAATGAACCACACTGCACTGAAAGGCTTCCTGCTGGCCTCGAGCCTGCTGACATCCGTCGGCTTTGCTCACGCCGCCGACGTGACGCTGACTGTCGAAAGCTGGCGCAACGATGACCTGCAGATCTGGCAGGAAAAGATCATCCCGGCGTTCGAAGCCAAGAATCCCGGCATCAAGATCGTCTTCTCGCCGACCGCGCCGACCGAGTACAACGCTTCGCTGAACGCCAAGCTCGATGCCGGCTCCGCAGGCGACATCATCACCTGCCGTCCGTTCGACGCATCGCTCGAACTGTTCAACAAGAAGCAGCTCGCCGATCTCACCAGCTTGCCGGGCATGGAGAACTTCACGCCGGTTGCCAAGGCTGCCTGGTCGACTGACGACAGCAAGTCCACCTTCTGTGTGCCGATGGCGTCGGTCATCCATGGCTTCATCTACAACAAGGATGCCTTCGATAAGCTCGGCATCGCAGTTCCGAAGACGGAAGACGAGTTCTTTGCCGCTCTCGAGAAGATCAAGGCAGATGGCACGTATATTCCGCTCGCCATGGGCACGAAGGATCTCTGGGAAGCCGCAACCATGGGCTACCAGAACATCGGTCCCAACTACTGGAAGGGTGAAGAAGGCCGCGAAGCCCTGATTTCAGGCAAGCAGAAGCTGACGGATGCCGATTGGGTCAAGCCGTACGAAGAGCTTGCCAAGTGGAAGCCCTACCTCGGCGATGGCTTCGAAGCTCAGACCTATTCGGATAGCCAGAACCTCTTCACGCTCGGCCGCGCCGCAATCTACCCGGCCGGTTCCTGGGAAATCGCGCTGTTCAACAGCCAGGCGCAGTTCAAGATGGGTGCCTTCCCGCCGCCGGTTCCGAAGGCTGGCGACCAGGGCTACATCTCCGACCATCCGGATATCGGCGTTGCGCTGAACGCCAAGAGCGCGCATGCCGAGGAAGCCAAGAAGTTCCTCTCGTGGGTCGCTTCCAGCGAATTCGCCGACATCTACGCGAACTCGCTGCCAGGCTTCTTCAGCCTGAACTCCAACCCGGTCAAGATGAGCGATCCGCTGGCTCAGGAATTCGTTTCCTGGCGCGGCCCGTACAAGTCGACCGTCCGCTCGACCTATCAGATCCTGTCGCGCGGCACGCCGAACCTCGAAAACGAGACCTGGGTTGAATCGGCGAACGTCATCAACGGCACCGATACACCGCAGGCTGCTGCCGAGAAGCTCCAGAAGGGCCTCGATGGCTGGTACAAGCCAGGCAAGTAATGAAAGCTGAGGGGCGGCGTCAGCCGTCCCTCTCTCCGGCTCCAAGCCAATTTCGTATCCGCTTTTCCTCTCCCCGCCGTCTTCGAAATCCGAAGCGACGGGGAGACGATTAGAGGGAAGGGTGTTCTGCCCGCTGTGTCAGACGCGCTGCGCCACAGGTGCAGCCAAGAAGAACAGGCAAAAGCCATGAGCGAAGCCGAATCCGCTGTCGATGTCGTCCCCATCAAGCGCCCCGTGCGCTGGCACATCGGCGTCTTTCTTTTCCCGGCATTCGTCGTCTACTCGGCGATCATGATCCTGCCGCTGATCGAAACGCTGAGGCTTTCGTTCTACAACACGGTCGATGGCGCGCCTGCCTTTGTCGGCCTCGCGAACTACAAGGTCCTGTTTGGCGATGCGCGCTGGGCACACGACTTCTGGAACGCGCTGGTCAACAACTTCATCTTCTTCCTCATTCACATGTGCGTGCAGAACCCGATTGGCATCGCGCTGGCGGCGCTGCTGTCGACGCCGCGGCTTCGCTTTGTGGCGTTCTACCGCACGGCGATGTTCCTGCCGACCCTGCTTTCCTTCGTGATCGTCGGCTTCATCTGGAAGCTCATCCTGTCACCGATCTGGGGCGTGGCGCCGTGGCTGATGAGCCTCGTTGGCATGAAGTCGCTCTTCGCTCCATGGCTCGGGCAGTCCGGACCGGCGCTGATTGCCGTATCGCTGATCTCCAACTGGCAGTACATCGGCATTCCGATGATGCTGATCTACGCAGCACTGCTGAGTATCCCGGAAGAGGTGATCGAAGCGGCCGAATGCGATGGCATCACCGGCTGGGCGCAGTTCTGGAAGATCAAGCTGCCGCTTATCCTGCCTGCGATCGGCATCATCTCGATCCTGACATTCGTAGGAAATTTCAACGCCTTCGACCTGGTTTATACAGTGCAAGGTGCGCTTGCCGGGCCTGATATGTCGACCGACATCCTTGGTACGCTGCTCTATCGCACCTTCTTCGGTTTCCAGCTGCAGCTCGGTGACCGCTCGATGGGGGCGACGATCGCGACGGTGATGTTCCTGATCATCCTCGCCGGCGTTTCGTTCTACCTTTTCGCCATCCAGCGGCGCATGCGCCGGTATCAGTTCTGAGGAGTGTGCCATGTCCAATAGAGCACGCACATCCCCCATCCGCACCGGCCTCGTCCACCTGGCGCTCATCGGTTATACGCTGGTTGCCATCTTTCCGGTGTTCCTGACGATCATCAACTCGTTCAAGGACCGCAACGCGATCTTCCGTTCGCCGATGCAGGTGCCGACGCCTTCGACCTTCAGCCTTGTGGGGTACCAGACGGTGCTGGGGCAGGGCGACTTTGCCACCTATTTCCAGAACAGCTTCATCGTCACTGTTGTTTCGATCTTTTTCGTGCTGCTGTTCGGTGCGATGGCCGCCTTCGCGCTCTCTGAATACAAGTTCAAGGGCAACACGCTCACCGGCCTCTACATGGCGATTGGCATCATGATCCCGATCCGTCTCGGCACGGTCGCCATCCTGCAGGGGATGGTGGCAGCCGGCCTCGTCAACACGCTGACGGCGCTGATCCTCGTTTATACGGCGCAGGGTATTCCGCTGGCGATCTTCATCCTGTCGGAATTCATGCGGACCGTCTCCGATGACCTGAAGAATGCAGGCCGTATCGACGGGCTCTCGGAATATTCGATCTTCTTCCGGTTGGTGCTGCCGCTGGTGCGCCCGGCAATGGCGACCGTGGCCGTCTTCACGATGATCCCGATCTGGAACGATCTCTGGTTCCCGCTGATCCTGGCGCCGTCCGAAGCAACGAAGACCGTCACGCTCGGATCGCAGATCTTCATCGGGCAGTTCGTGACCAACTGGAACGCGGTGCTTGCCGCGCTGTCGCTGGCGATCCTGCCGATCCTCGTCCTCTATGTCATCTTCTCGCGGCAGCTGATCCGCGGCATCACCTCCGGAGCGGTCAAGTGAGTGCGACGACCAAGCCAATCCGCGTTCTCGTCGCCGGCCTCGGCAATATGGGACGCAGCCATGCGCTGGCCTATCACAACAATCCCGGTTTCGAGATTGTCGGGCTGGTCAACCGATCGAAGCCAAAGCTGCCGGAGGAATTGCAGGGCTACGAGATCTACTCGGACTTCCAGGCGGCGCTTGCCGAGCTGAAGCCGGATCTCTGTGCAGTGTGCACCTATTCGGATACGCACGCCGACTACGCGGTCGCTGCCTTCGAGGCAGGTTGCGATGTCTTCGTCGAAAAGCCGCTCGCGACAACAGTCGCCGATGCGGAGCGCGTCGTCGCGGCGGCAAAGAAGGCTGGCCGGAAGCTTGTCATCGGCTATATCCTTCGCCACCACCCATCCTGGATGCGATTGATCGAAGAGGCCCGCAAGCTCGGTGGCCCTTATGTCTTCCGCATGAATCTCAACCAGCAGTCCAGCGGTCCGACCTGGGAGACGCATAAGTCACTCATGCAGACGACGTCGCCCATCGTCGATTGCGGCGTGCACTATGTCGATGTCATGTGCCAGATTACCGATGCCAAGCCGGTGGAGGTGCGAGGCATGGGGCTCAGGCTCTCCGACGAAATCGCACCTGGAATGTATAACTACGGCCAGCTTCAGGTGCTGTTCGAGGATGGCTCCGTCGGCTGGTACGAGGCCGGCTGGGGGCCGATGATTTCGGAAACGGCTTTCTTCGTGAAGGATATCATGTCGCCGAAGGGATCGGTCTCGATCGTCATGGACCCGAACGCCAAGTCCGACGATATCGACGCTCACACCAAGACCTCGGTCATCCGCCTGCACACCGCAGAGACGGGACCTGACGGCAAGTTCATCCGACCCGACCAGGATATGACGATGGCCGGCGAGCCAGGCCATCAGGAACTCTGCGACCGCGAGCAGGCCTTCATGCTGAAAGCCATTCGCGAGGACATCGACCTCAACCGCCACATGGCAGACGCCGTCGCTTCGCTGCGCATCTGCCTCGCCGCCGACGAAAGCGTGCGTACCGGCCAAGCCGTCAAGCTCCAAGAGCCGGTCAAACTGTAAGGAATACGACTAGTGGGATCGCTTCAACTCAAATCCATCCGCAAGACCTACGGCACGCACGAGGTGCTGAAGGGCATCGACCTGGAGGTCAAGGACGGCGAGTTCGTCATTTTCGTAGGACCTTCGGGCTGCGGCAAGTCAACCCTTTTGCGCAGCATTGCCGGACTGGAGGACGTGACCTCAGGCGCTGTCTTCATCAATGGCAAGGAAGAAACACTGACGCCACCCGCCAAACGCGGCATCGCGATGGTGTTCCAATCCTACGCGCTCTATCCGCACCTGACGGTCAAGGACAACATGGGCCTCGGTCTCAAGCAGGCCGGCACGCCGAAGGACGAGATCGACAAGCGGGTCAACAAGGCATCCTCGATGCTCTCGCTGGAGCCCTATCTCGCTCGGCGACCGGCTGAGCTTTCCGGTGGTCAGCGCCAGCGTGTCGCCATTGGCCGCGCGATCGTGCGTGAGCCGGCGCTTTTCCTTTTCGACGAGCCGCTGTCGAACCTCGATGCTGCCTTGCGTGTTCAGACGCGTCTTGAGATCGCGCGGCTGCACCGCAGCCTCAAGGCAACGATGATCTACGTCACCCACGACCAGGTCGAGGCGATGACGCTTGCAGACAAGATCGTGGTGCTGAATGCTGGTGCGGTCGAGCAGGTCGGCTCGCCAATGGAGCTCTACAACCGTCCAGCAAACACTTTCGTTGCAGGCTTCATCGGTTCGCCAATGATGAATTTCATTCCGGGTGACAAGGTTGGAGACGCGGGCGCAAAGACCGTCGGCGTACGCCCGGAGCATCTCACCCTTTCACGCGAGCAGGGCACATGGCGGGCGAAGGTCGTCCACGTCGAACATCTTGGCGCGGACACGATCATCTATCTCGAATCCGAGCAGTGCGGCCTGATCACGGCGCGGCTCTTCGGGGAGCACAAGTACGAGCCGGATGAGATCGTCTATGCGACGCCGGACACGGGCCACATGCATCGGTTCGATGCCAATGACCAGGCAATCCGCTAGAGCAAAACTTGAAACTGAAAGCCCCGCCATAGAGCGGGGCTTTTCATTTCTGGCGATCAGCCAAGGACAGGGCGCATGAAGCTGCGCTCGTAGCTGATGATGCTGCGGTTTCGCTTGTCGAGGTCGAACGCGGCCTGGCATTCGGGATCGCTTGCCATACGTGTACGATAGTCCTCGTAAGCCGCAAGGCTCGGGAACGAAAACAGCGCGAGGGCAATGTTGTTGGCGCCCTCGGACGGCAGGAAATAGCCGTGATGCGTGCCGCCCATTCGATTGACGATCGGAATCCAGAGGCGCGCATACTCCTCGAATTCGGCGAGCTTGTACGGGTCGATCGTGTAACGCAGATAGCAAGTAATCATTGAAATATTTCCCCTGAAGCAATGCAGGCGGTGGCCACATGCCTTTGCCAGCGTTAGGCGGCGAGGCGCTCGGTGAGTTCTTCGATGCCGACCTCTGCCTCGACACTGTCTCCCTTGGCGATCAGATAGAGCCCGAGCACAAAGGCGAGGGCGGCGATGAAGAGCAGGTAGTAGGCATGGGCCATCGGATTGATCGGCAGCAGCGATGCGACTGCAAGAGGCGTCAGACCACCGAAAATCGCATAGGACACGTTGTAGGAGAAGGACAGGCCGCTGAAACGAACGCGGGCCGGGAAGGCGCGGACCATCACGTAGGGTACTGCTCCAACCATGCCGACCGAGAGCCCCATGATCGCATAGAGCGCGAAGAGAACGGTCAGTGAAACGGCCGCGTAGGTGTAGAAGGCGAAGGTTGCTGCACCAAAGAAGATACTGGAGACAACAAAGAAGCGGCCCGAGCCAACCCGATCGACGATTGCGCCGGCAGCAGCGGTACCGAAGATCAGAAAGAGCGTGCCGAAGCTGGTGGCCGCAAGCGACTGCTGAGCGGTGTAGCCATAAAGCTTCTGCAGGAAGGTTGCTGTCATCAACGTCGTCACGACGATGCCGGCTGAGAGGATCCACGTCAGCAGCATGGAAATGATAACGCCGCGCGGGTAGTCGCGCAGAACGGCTTTCAGCGGCAGTTCGGGAACGAGCGAGCGGGCTTGCTTCATCTCCGCGAAGATCGGCGTCTCCCGCAGCCAGCGGCGCAGATAGACGGCAACGAGGCCGAAGATGCCGCCGAGGAAGAAAGGGATGCGCCAAGCATAAGCGGCGACATCATCAGGCGTGAAGACGGAGTTGATGATCGTCGCGATGAAGGACCCGAGCAGGATGCCGAGCGTCAGGCCGGAGCAGAGAAAACCACAGGCAAAACCGACGCGACGGAAGGGAACGTGCTCGGCCACGAAGGTCCAGGCGCCTGGCACTTCGCCGCCAATCGCTGCTCCTTGCAGGAGACGCATCAACACAAGCAGGATCGGAGCGGCAACGCCGATCGTGGCGTAGGTCGGCATCGCAGCCATGCCGAGCGTCGACAGCGCCATCAGCAGAATCGAGAAGGCGAAGATGCGCTTGCGGCCGAAAAGATCGCCGAAGTGGGCAAGCACGATGCCGCCGAGCGGGCGCACGAGGTAGCCGGCGGCGAAGATCCCGAACGTCTGGATCGTTACCAGCCATTCCGGCATATCGGGCGGAAAGAACAGCTTGCCGATGACTGCCGCGAAGAAGACGAAGATGATGAAGTCGTAGAACTCGAGCGCACCTCCGAGGGCGGAAAGGCCGAGTGTACGAAAGTCCTGGGAAGTGAGGAGGCGGGGTGCGGAGGCGGTCGTGGTAGAAGACATGATGCTGACTTTGCTTAGCGAAAACGTTTCAGCCCGTCGTTGCGCATCGAGGTCACCATTTCAAGCGATTTCCGGCGCCTTAGCTTTGGCGCCGGAAATGCGGAAACGAGTGTGGCAAAACCGCAAATGTTAGCGTGCGCTCAGTCGCGGATGACGAGGAGATCGGCCGCCATGAAGCGCAGCGTGACGGTCTCGCCGGCGGACGGAGGAGTGACCCCCGGGCTGTTGAACATGTCAAAGGAAATGACATTCCCGCCGACGTTCATGCGCGTGCGGATGACCGAGCCCAGGAAGTGGGCTGACACGACCTGTCCCGTCAGCTTCGTGTCGCATGGCGCGCTCTCGGCCAGCGATCCGGCTTCCGGGCGCAGAGCCAGCGAGACGGTATCGCCCGCTTTGAAAGCCGTGACCGATTGCTTCAACGTCACGCCCTGGTCGCCAATCTGGATCCTGTTTGCGGCGGGGTCGACAACCTTTGCCTCGATCATGTTGAGCGTGCCGACGAAGGAGGCGACGAACCGGGTTGCCGGCGTGTTGTAAATCTCGAACGGCGTGCCGATCTGGTCGGCACGGCCGGCGTTCATGACGACGATGCGGTCGGAGATTGACAGGGCTTCTTCCTGGTCGTGGGTCACGAAGACGGTGGTGATGCCGAGCTTCTGCTGGATGGCACGAATTTCCTCGCGCAGCGACACGCGAATCTTGGCATCGAGGGCTGAAAGCGGCTCATCAAGCAATAGAACCTGCGGGCGGACTGCAAGGGCACGGGCAAGTGCCACGCGCTGCTGCTGGCCACCGGAGAGCTGGTAGGGATAACGGTCGGCGAGGTGATCGAGCTTGATCAGCCCGAGCATTTCCTTGACACGAGCATCAATCTCGGCTGCCGGCGTGCCTGCAACCTTCAGGCCGAAAGCAACGTTGTCATGAACCGTCATGTTCGGAAACAGCGCATAGGCCTGGAAAACCATGCCGATGTTTCGCTTGTTGGGCTTCAGATTGTTCTGTTCCTTGCCGCCGATGGCAATACGACCGGCCGAGGGCGCTTCGAAGCCTGCGATCATCCGCAGGACGGTCGTCTTGCCGCAGCCCGACGGGCCAAGGAAAGAGATGAATTCACCCTTCTCGATCTGCATGTTGAAGTCATGCACGACCTGCGTGTTGCCGAAGGATTTCTTGAGGTTTGCGAGTTCGAGAAAAGCCATGAAAACCAGATACCTTACGACTTAGCCGGTGCGGCTTTGTGGAAGCGGGAGACGAGTTGTAGAAGGCCCATGCTGAGCCAGGTGATCGAGAACGCGATAACGGCGAGCGCCGACGGCTCGTAAGCGCGGTTGGCGCCGACCAGCTGCAGGTAAGGGCCGAAGGCCGGACGGTTGAGCAGCGCGGCCATGGTGAATTCACCCATGACAATCGCCAGCGTGATGAAGGCGCCCGAGAGGACGCCGCTCATGACGTTCGGGAAAATGCACTTGAACATGATTGTCGTCCAGCTGGCGCCCAGGCTTTCGGCTGCTTCCGTCAGCGTACGGACGTCGATGGCGCGCATCGCGGTATCGACAGCACGGTACATGTAGGGCAGTGACAGCGTCATGTAGGAGAGGACGAGTAGGATATTGGTACCCGTCGTCGAGCCCGTCAGAGGCAGGATCGAAGACGAGTTGTACATTCTCAGATAGCCGAAGACGATCACGATAGCAGGGATGACGAGGGGCAGAAGTGTGATGAACTCGACGACCGGGCGGATCTGCGGCAGGCGCAGGCGTACCCAGTAGGCGGTTGGCACCACGAGCAACATCCCGAAAACAATCGTCAGCAGCGCCATCAGCATCGAATAGCCGAAGGTTTCGCGGAATTGCGCCTCGGAAAAAACCGACGCGTAGGCGTCGAAACTGTAGGCGCCGCGGCGCATACGCAGTGAAAACTCGATTGTGGCAATGAGCGGCAGGACGAAGTAGGTCGCCCCAATGGCGACTGCGATCCATGCTCCAAGGCGTGAAGTCTTCATTTTTGCCACCGTTCAGCGCGCATACGCAGCAGGATATAGAGGAGGTTGGACAGGCCGGTGATGACGATCATGCCGAGCGCGAGCGCGTAACCAAGGTTGGGATTGTGGAGCACGTCGCCACGGATTTGCGCGTAAAGCAGGATCGGGACGATGTTGAGAGAACTGCCGGTCAGCGCGTAGGCGGTAGCGATTGCTCCGAAAGCGTTCGCGAAAAGAAGCAGTGTCGTGCCCATCAGGCTCGGCCAGAGGATCGGGAAGGCGACCATGCGCCAATACTGGCCATTGGTGGCACCCAGGATCTGCGCGGCTTCCTTCCATTCCTTCTTCATGCCGTCGAGCGCCGGCGTCAGGATCAGCACCATCAGCGGAATCTGGAAGTACATGTAGGTGAGGGTGAGCCCCAAGAAGCTCAGCAGATTGAAACCCGTAGAATAAAGATTGAAGCCGAACCAGTCGCGCATCAAAACGGTCACGAGACCGGTGCGTCCGAGGGTGGCCAGGAAGGCGAAGGCGAGGGGTACGCCCGCGAAATTGGATGCGACGCCCGAGAACGTCAGAAGGCCCGACCGAACCCAGTTCGGGAGGCCGCCGAGCACGACTGCCCAGGCCAGAAAGAAACCGATCAGCGCGCCACCGAGGGCCGAGGCCACTGATACCTTGATACTGATCCAGTAGGCGCTGAGGATCGACGGCGTGAACAGGTCGGCAATGTTCTTGAGTGTCAGGTCGCCTTCTGGCGTCAGGAATGCGCCAGCGACCAGATAAAGCGTCGGTATGATGAGGAACATCGCAGCAAAGATCATGAACGGCGCGATGCCGAGCCAGTCTACGATCCTGTCGCGGTTTATCATGGGCGTGGCCGGGGCCGCAGATGTTGAAACAGTGGTCATAGACGACAGCCTTATCGGGGCAATAGAGAATAAAACCTCTCCGCCACGGGGCGGAGAGGTCTTGCGTCAGTGATTACTTGACGTTGGCGCCGACGACGCTGTCCCACTTGGTGGTGATAGCGGCCTTGCCTGCAGCCTGTTCGTCGAGGGTCGGGAACACAGCCTTTTCATAGGCGGCGGCCGGCGGCAGCTTGTCCAGAAGCTCCTGCGGGATCTTCTTGTTCGCCGCCAGATCGTTGAAGCGGATCGGGTGGCAATAGCCCTTCAGCCAGCCGAGCTGACCTTCATCCGAGTACAGGTATTCCATCCAGAGCTTCGCAGCGTTCGGATGCGGAGCAAAAGCGGAGATCGCCTGGACGTAGACGCCAGCGTTGACGCCCGATGCCGGGACGACGACTTCAACCGGCGGGTTGCCCTTCAGCGTGTCGCGCCAGGACAGGCCGTTGTAGTCCCAAGCGATGACGATCGGGGTGGAGCCCTGTGCCAGCGAAGCGGACTTGCCGATGACAGGAACGAGGTTGCCCGCCTTGTTGAGTTCAGCGAAGTAAGCGAGACCGGCTTCACCTGCCTTGGTCGCGTCCTTTTCGCCGGCTGCGATGCCAGCAGCGTAAACTGCCTGAACGGCCTGGTTGGAGGCGCGTGGGTCACCGGCGAGAGCGATGCTGTTGGCGTAGTCGGACTTCTTCAGGTCAGCCCAGTCCTTCGGGACGTCCTTTACGATGTCGGTGTTCACGACGAAGGACAGAACGCCGTAGTAGTCGCCGTACCAGTAACCGTCGGCATCCTTGGCAGTGTCGGGGATCGAATCCCAGGTGGACACCTTGTAAGGTTGGATCAGGCCTTCAGCCTTGGCCGAGGGACCAAAGGAGAGACCGACGTCGATGACGTCAGGAGCCTGCGGGCCGGTGTTGCCCTTGTTGGCCTTGATGGCTTCGATTTCGTCGCCCGAGCCCGCATCCGGGTTCAGTTCGTTGACCTCGATGCCGTACTTTGCCTTGAAGCCGGCAATGACGTCGCCGTAGCCGCACCAGTCATGCGGGAGCGCGATGGTGGTCAGCGTGCCTTCCTTCTTGGCGGCAGCGATGAGTTCAGCGCTAGGTTCAGCGGCTGCGATTGCGGTCGAGGCAACAACAATTGCAGTAGAAAGCGAAAGCATTTTCGAAATATTAGAGATCACTGTTGTTCTCCTTCGGGTTTTCAGTGTCCGACGATGCTGTTACTTACGTTACGTGAAGCTTTCGTGACAGTTTGATGACCTTATTTTTTCTTTGTATAGCAGGCATTTGGCGGTGATGTTTCATTTACGACACGTTGTTCACTCAAGCGCCGCCTGTCATCTCTCTGTCGTATTTTCCCTCCTAACTGAGTTTGCGGAAGAGCCTGGTTTGTTCGAACAGTCCCTCCAGCGTTTTCATACGCTCTTTCGTTTCGTCCCATGTCGAACTCTGAACAGCTTCGATCAGCGCTTCGACGATGAAGAGAGTGATGACGGATGAGTCCCAGGCCGATGGGGCCTCGATCTGCACACGAAACGTGTGGCGCGCCAGCTTGGCGGCAGGCGATCCCCACTGGTCGGTAAAGACGACAATTTCGGCTCCGCGCTTGCGGGCTGCGGTCGCGAGGCTGACCATCTCCTGCTCGTAGCGGCGGATATCGAAGATGACCAAAAGGTCGCCGGGATTCATATTGAGGACGTACTGCGGCCAGCTGCTCGAATTCGATGAGAGCAGAGCGGTGTTGGGGCGGATGACCTGCATATGCGTAAAGAAGTATTCGGCGAGCGCGCCGGTAATACGTCCGCCGACAAAATAGAGGCCGCGCTTGCGGTCGGAGAGGAGTGACGCCACGTTGTCGAACGTCGCCGTATCGAGTGCGCTTAGCGTCTGGCGCAGGTTGCCCATGATCGCGTCGGCGAAGCGGTTCAGAATATGCGTGCCCGGCGCATTGGAGGCCCAGCGGTCATGCTTGGCGATTGGGTTCGAGATCGTCGCTTCGACCTCTTGATGGAGGTGCGCCTGAAAGTCGGGATAGCCCTTGAAACCCAACTTCTGGACCATGCGAACGACCGTAGGTGTCGATACGCCGGCGTTCTCGGCAATCGTCGTGATGCTGCCCAGTCCCGAGACAGGGTAGTTGTCCAACAGGCTCTCAGCCAATTGCTTTTCGGCCCGCGTTAGCGTGCCAAAATGCGAATGGATTACGTCCGAAACGGTCTTCGACGCAGCGGTCACGCGATCATGCTCCCCGGGATTGGTCTTGTGCCACTTTCCCACTGAAAGTTAACAACGCTGTCACAATCCATGTCAACTGTTGTCATGAAAAGAAATTTTCAGAGTGCGCTTGACAGTCGTCGGAACGTGAAGAATTCTTTTCTTATACATTTTTTATTAATGATCGGGATGCGCCTGTGGTGCCTGCTCAGTTCAGGGTCTTAAGCGAAGCGGAAGGCGAATGCGTTTCAGTCGAGCGACCGAACGCGAAGAGCCCATTGCTGGTGATCTGCGAGCATGCATCCCGGTTGCTGCCTGAGCGGTACGGCACGCTCGGTCTCTCCGATGAAGCGCTGGAAAGCCATATTGCCTGGGATCCGGGCGCGTTGGCCGTGGCCCGCGGGATTTCCGAGGCTCTCGATGCCACTCTCATCTACCAGCGATTTTCGCGATTGATCTACGATTGCAACAGGCCGCCGGAGTCAGCCGGTGCGATGCCCGAGAAGAGCGAAGTCTACGAGATCCCGGGCAATGCCCACCTCAGCGCGGAAGAACGCTTCGCACGGACAGAAGCGTTGTATATTCCTTTCCACGACGCCATTCGCGGACTGATTCGCGATCGCATGGCGAGGGGGCAGGAGACGGTGATTGCAACGGTCCACAGCTTCACTCCTGTTTACCACGGCAAGACGCGCGCCGTGGAAATTGGTATATTGCACGACGAAGACAGCCGCTTTGCCGACAGTGTTCTGAAGGCCGCGTCGGCCGGCTCGCCTCTCTATAAAATCGAACGCAATGAGCCTTACGGCCCTGCGGATGGCGTGACGCACACGCTTATTCTGCACGGGCTTTCGAATGGGCTCCGCAATGTAATGATCGAGGTCCGCAACGACCTCATCTCAGATCAAGACGGTCAAGGGGTCATGGCCGGCTATCTGACAAGGCTTCTCCGGCAAAGTCTGGACGCCTGACAACAAAGATAAAGACCCCAGGGAGCAGTCTAACTGCGATCCGCCCGTAGGCGAAAACGTCACGGGCACTTTGGCACTGGATGATCATCCGCAATCCCGCAGGTGATCGCTTAACAGGGGGAAGTCATGTCCGACTACACGGATCACGACAAGAAGCAGGATATGCATATCCTGCACTCCATGGGCTACGCCCAGGAGCTGGAACGGCGGATGAGTTCGTTCTCGAATTTTGCCGTTTCGTTTTCCATTATTTGCATTCTCTCGGGCGGTATCAACTCGTTGGCGCAGGCAACTGCCGGTGCTGGCGGCGCGGCCATTGGCATCGGTTGGCCCGTCGGGTGCTTCGTTTCGCTGGTGTTCGCTGTCGCCATGGCGCAGATCAGCTCGGCCTATCCGACCGCCGGTGGGCTCTATCACTGGGGCTCGATTCTCGGCAACCGTTTCACGGGCTGGCTGACGGCATGGTTCAACCTGCTCGGTCTCGTCACGGTTCTCGGCGCGATCAACGTCGGCACCTACTACTTCTTCATGGGTGCCTTCGGGACCAGCTACTTCGGTCTGGTGGACACGACGATGGTCCGGATCATCTTCCTGGTCATCATCACCGGTGCTCAGGCACTCGTGAATCACATGGGGATCGGGTTGACGGCCAAGCTGACGGATTTCTCCGGTTACCTCATTTTCGCGACGTCAATCGTGCTTGCTGCAGTTTGCCTGCTGGCCGCTCCATCCTATGACATTGCCCGGCTCTTCACCTTCGCTAACTATTCCGGTGAAGCGGGCGGCAATGTCTGGCCGTCGACCTCGGGTGCGTGGGTGTTTCTCCTCGGTCTGCTGCTGCCGATCTACACGATCACCGGCTACGACGCGTCCGCGCATACCTCGGAAGAAACGGTCAAGGCCGCTCATTCCGTTCCGCGCGGCATGGTCTCGTCCGTCCTTTGGTCGGCGCTCTTCGGCTACATCATGCTTTGCTCGTTCGTGCTGATGCTGCCGAACATGGATGATGCGGCCAAGCAGGGCTGGAACGTGTTCTTCTGGGCGATGGACAGCCAGGTGAACCCTGTCGTCAAGGATCTGCTCTACCTCGCCATCTTCGTCAGCCAGTGGCTGTGCGGTCTGGCGACGGTAACGTCGGTCTCGCGCATGATCTTCGCCTTCTCGCGTGATGGCGGTCTGCCGGCATCGAAGGCACTCTCGAAGGTCAGCCCGAAGTATCGCACGCCTGTTGCGGCGATCTGGACCGGCTCGATCCTTTCGGTTCTGTTCGTCTGGGGTTCGTCGCTCGTCTCGATTGGCGAGACGCCGGTTTACACCATCGTCGTGTCGTGCACGGTCATCTTCCTGTTCTTCTCCTTCGCGATCCCGATCACGCTCGGTCTCTTCGCCTGGGGTACGTCGAAGTGGGACAAGATGGGTCCGTGGAACCTCGGCGAAGGCATGTTCAAGCTGTTCGCGATCCTTTCGATCCTCGCGATGGTGCTGATCTTCGTCCTCGGCATTCAGCCGCCGAATGATTGGGCCCTCTACATCACCGTCGGCTTCCTCGTGCTGACCGCGATCGTATGGTTCGGCTTCGAAAGCCGCCGCTTCAAGGGACCGCCGATCGGCGAAGAGGTTGCACTCCGTCAGGCCGAGATTGCGGCTGCCGAAAAGGCCGTCGGCGAAGCCTGAGGTTTCGACTTCCCTCTCAAGGTGCGGGGTCGCTTCGGCGACCCCGTAACCCGGCTCAACGAAAATGCATCAGGTCAGGCGCGTCCGTCTCACGGCATGCCCTTTCGTTGCCCCGATTCTTCAGTTCAAGGTTCAGGCGGATTCAATATGAGCATCTATACTCTCGACGATCTCAAGCAGGATGTTGCCGACGGGCGCATCGACACGGTTCTGGCGTGCCAAGTGGACATGCAGGGCCGCTTGATGGGCAAGCGCTTCCAGGCCGAATACTTCCTCGAGAGCGCATGGAAGGAAACGCATAGCTGCAACTACCTCGTCGCTACCGACATGGAGATGGAGACTGTATCCGGCTACAAGGCGACGAGCTGGGAGAAGGGCTATGGCGACTACACGATGAAGCCCGACCTTTCGACGTTGCGTCGGATTCCATGGCTCGAGGGCACGGCGCTGGTGCTTTGTGACCTGCTCGATCATCATACGCACGAGGAGGTGCCGCATTCACCTCGCGCGATCCTGAAGAGGCAGGTGAAGCGGCTCGAAGACATGGGCATGAAGGCCTTCATGGCTTCGGAACTGGAATTTTTCCTGTTTGACCAGACCTATGAATCCGCGCACGCGTCCGGCTATCGCAATCTGAAGCTCGCCAGCGCCTACAACGAGGACTACCACATCTTCCAGACGACCAAGGAAGAAGAGGTGATGCGGGCAATCCGTACCGGTCTTCAGGGCGCCGGCATTCCGGTCGAGAACTCCAAGGGAGAGGCGTCCGCCGGCCAGGAAGAGATCAACGTCCGCTACGCCGATGCGCTTGCTATGGCGGACCGGCACGCGATCATCAAGAACGGCTGCAAGGAAATTGCCTGGTCGAAGGGCAAGGCGATTACCTTCCTCGCAAAGTGGCACTACAATGCCGCCGGGAGCTCGTCCCACATCCATCAGTCTCTGTGGAGCGCGGACGGCAAGACGCCGCTGTTTGCCGATGAAAAGGGCAAGTACGGCATGTCGCCGTTGATGGAAAACTACATTGCCGGCCTGCTCGCGCATGCGAGCGAAATCACCTACTTCCTGGCGCCCTACATCAACTCCTACAAGAGGTTCATGGCCGGCACCTTTGCTCCGACAAAGGCGATCTGGAGCAAGGACAACCGTACGGCTGGTTACCGTCTCTGCGGCGATGGCACGAAAGCGATCCGCATTGAGTGCCGCGTCGGCGGCTCCGACCTCAACCCCTATCTTGCCTTTGCGGCATTGCTCGCAGCGGGCATCGATGGCATCGAGAACAAGATGGAACTCGAGGCACCGTTCGTTGGCGACGCCTATGGCGCTCGCCGCGTCCGCGAGATCCCTCGCACGCTGCGCTCGGCAACTGTCGCCATGACCAAATCGAAGATGCTGCGCAATGCGTTCGGCGACGACGTCATCGATCACTACGCCCGTGCTGCCGAGTGGGAGCAGGAAGAGTACGATCGTCGCATCACCGACTGGGAAGTGGCGCGCGGTTTCGAAAGAGCATAATAGGCGTAGCCAAGAGCGGTACGTATCCCGTCATACGATCTCCATATCTTCTGGGATTGTGCAGGGTGCGGCTGGCTTCGGCTTGCGAAAACATAGGAAGGTGATCATGGGAATGATCCAATGCATTTCACCGATCGACGGATCGGTTTACGCCGAGCGCCCGGCGCTGTCGCTGGACGCCGCGAAGGACGTCGTGGCGCGTGCCCGCAAGGCGCAGAAGTCCTGGGCGAAGCGGCCGCTTGAAGACCGCGTCCAGCTCGTTCTCAAGGGTGTTGCGCGTCTGAACGAGATGTCCGACGTCGTCGTTCCCGAGCTTGCCTGGCAGATGGGGCGGCCGATCCGCTATGGCGGCGAGTACAAGGGGTTCAACGAGCGTTCCAACTACGTTGCGTCGATTGCCGCCGATGCGCTGGCGCCGCTGGTGGTCGAAGAGAGCGACAAGTTCGAGCGCCGTATCGAGCGCGAAGCGCATGGCGTCGTGTTTGTCGTCGCGCCGTGGAACTATCCCTACATGACGGCGATCAACACGATCGCGCCGGCTCTGATGGCGGGCAATACCGTCGTTTTGAAGCATGCGTCGCAGACGTTGCTGGTAGGCGAGCGGCTGGTGCAGGCCTTCGTCGAGGCCGGCGTTCCGGAGGATGTCTTCCAGAATGTGTTCCTCGATCACGAGACGACCTCGGCGCTGATCGCTGCGGGCAGCTTCAACTTTGTGAATTTCACCGGTTCGGTCGAAGGTGGGCGCTCGATGGAGCGTGCGGCGGCTGGCACCTTCACTGGCCTTGGCCTCGAACTTGGCGGCAAGGATCCGGGCTACGTCATGGAAGACGCCGACCTCGACGCGGCCGTTGATACGCTGATGGACGGCGCCACCTACAATTCCGGCCAATGCTGCTGCGGTATCGAGCGCATTTATGTGCATGAGTCACTCTATGACAGCTTCGTAGAGAAGTCGGTCGCCTGGGTGTCAAACTACAAGCTCGGCAATCCGCTCGATCCGGAAACGTCGCTCGGCCCGATGGCGAACAAGCGTTTCGCCAAGGTCGTGCGCGAGCAGATCGCTGATGCAGTGTCCAAGGGTGCAAAGGCTCTGATCGATCCGAAGCTGTTCCCGCAGGATGACGGCGGCGCCTACCTGGCTCCCCAGGTCCTCGTCAATGTCGATCATTCCATGGCCTTCATGCGCGAGGAGACCTTCGGTCCTGCCGTCGGCATCATGAAGGTAAAGAGCGACGACGAGGCAATCGCGCTGATGAACGACAGCCAGTACGGCCTGACGGCATCGCTATGGACGCAGGATGCGGAGCGGGCAGGGCGGCTTGGTCGCGAGATCGAGACCGGCACCGTGTTCATGAACCGCGCAGACTATCTCGATCCGGCGCTCTGCTGGACCGGCGTCAAGGAAACCGGCCGTGGCGGCTCTTTGTCGATCATCGGCTTCCAGAACCTGACGCGTCCGAAATCCTACCATCTGAAGAAAGTCACAGCATGAGCAGCAACATCACAGCCAACTGGAGCTATCCGACCGCTTTCAAGCTCGGCCGGGGCCGCATCAAGGAACTGGCGGACGCCTGCAAGAGCCTCGGCATGAAGAAGCCGCTGCTGATCACCGATCGTGGTCTGGCGTCGATGGCGATCACCCAGACGGCGCTCGACATTCTCGAAGAAGCCGGCCTCGGCCGCGCAATCTTTGCTGACGTCGATCCGAACCCGAACGACAAGAACCTCGACGCCGGCGTCAAGGCTTTCAAGGACGGCGGCCACGATGGCGTCGTCGCCTTCGGCGGCGGTTCCGGCCTCGATCTCGGCAAGTGCGTGGCCTTCATGGCCGGCCAGACGCGGCCTGTGTGGGACTTCGAGGATATCGGTGACTGGTGGACGCGCGCCAGCGTCGAAGGCATCGCGCCGATCGTGGCCGTACCGACGACGGCAGGCACTGGCTCCGAAGTCGGTCGCGCCAGCGTCATCACCAATTCCGAAACGCATGTGAAGAAGATCATCTTCCATCCGAAGTTCCTGCCAGGCGTTGTCATTGCCGATCCGGAATTGACGGTGGGCATGCCGAAGATCATTACCGCCGGAACCGGCATGGATGCCTTCGCGCATTGCCTGGAAGCCTATTCATCGCCCTTCTATCACCCGATGTCAGCAGGCATCGCGCTTGAAGGTATGCGTCTGGTCAAGGAATACCTGCCGCGCGCCTACAAGGAAGGCACGGACCTTGAAGCCCGCGCCAACATGATGTCGGCCGCAGCCATGGGCGCGGTCGCCTTCCAGAAGGGGCTCGGCGCGATCCACGCGTTGTCGCATCCGATCGGCGCTGTCTACAACACCCATCATGGCATGACCAATGCTGTCGTGATGCCTGCCGTACTTCGCTTCAACCGCTCGGCGATCGAGGACAAGATTGCTCGTGCGGCGGCCTATCTCGGTATCGCGGGCGGCTTCGACGGTTTTTACGACTACGTTCTGAAGCTTCGCAGCGAGCTTGGTGTACCCGACAGTCTGTCTGCGATGGGGATCAAGCCCGATCGAATCGATGAACTTTCGGCGATGGCGATTGAAGATCCAAGCGCTGGCGGCAATCCGGTCAAGATGACGCTCGAAAATACCAAGGCGCTCTTTAAGGATTGCTTCTGAAAATAGAGAAGACGGCGGACCTGAACTGGCCCGGAAAGCCTTGGCTTTCCGGGCTTTTTTATTGGTCTGGGTCGAGATTTCGGCCGAGTGCAAGAAATGCTGGCCGCAATTTCAGGGGCCGCGTTTAGAAGTTGTTAACCATGATTAGAAAGGATGCATTAACCGCACGATGCTTCCGGGAGTGCGCGACAGAGCCATACAGAGGCTCACATTTTCCCTTCGAGGACCGACCATGCCAGTCATCACTTTCGCAAACACCAAGGGCGGCGCCGGCAAGACGACAGCCGTTCTTCTCCTCGCCACCGAACTTGCCCAGAAGGGCTATCGAGTGACGATCCTCGACGCCGATCCACAGCACTGGATCACACGCTGGCACGAGGTGTCCGGGCATGTGGCGAATATCTCGGTCATCGACTTCGTCACGTCGGCGTCCTTGCCGCTGCATATTTCGGAAAACAAGCACAACACGGACTACTTCATCATCGACCTTCCGGGTGCGCGCAATCCGCTGCTGGCGACCGCAATAGGCCTCTCCGACCATGTGCTGATCCCGATCCAGGGGTGCGCTATGGACGCGCGCGGCGGAGCACAGGTCCTCGAACTGCTCCAGTACCTCGACGAAAAGGCGGGTATCCGTATCGGCCACTCGGTCGTGCTGACGCGTGTCAACTCGATGGTGACGACGAGGGCACTCGCGATCGTCAAGTCGCTGCTGAGCGAGCGTCAGGTGCCGGTTCTCGATACCGCCATCATCGAGCGCTCGGCTTTCCGCGATCTCTTTGACTGTGGTGGCACGCTGCACTCCCTCGATCCAAACCGCGTCAGCAACCTCGACAAAGCGCGCGAGAACGCTCGCTGTTTCGCTGAAGAAATCATGGCGAAAATGCCGGTCAAGCTGCCGGAGCCCGCGCGAAGCACCGGCCCCCTTATCCGCTCGGCTGCTTAGGCAAAACAATAATCGACAAAAGAAAAATGCGCCCCCAGAGGCGCATTTTTTGTTGGAGCTGACCGGAAATCAGTCGACGAATTCGACCGTCACGCCGGGCTTGACCATCTTCGCTAACTCGGTGGCGTCCCAGTTCGTCAGGCGGATGCAGCCATGGCTCTGGGTGCGGCCGATCTTCGATGGCTCCGGCGTTCCGTGAATGCCGTAGGTCGGCTTGGAGAGTGCCATCCAAACGGTTCCGACCGGGCCGTTCGGACCTGGCGGGATGTTCAGGATCTTGTCGTTGGCGCCCTGCTGGAAGTTGATCTTCGGATTGTAGGTGTAGCCCGGATTAAAGGCAACACGCTCGACGGTCACCGTCCCGGATGGCGAAGGGGTGTCGGTGGAGCCGATCGAGGCAGGGTAGGCGGCAATCAGGTTACCGGCATTGTCATAGGCGAAAACCTGCTTGCGACCCTTGTCGGCAACAATGCGCGCGACCGATCCGCTTTTCACGTCACCAGGATTGACGACCTTTATGATCGTGCCGGGCACGGTGAAATCAACGCCCGGGTTGATTTCCTTCAGGAAGCCTTCGTCCATGTGAAAGCGCTCGGCGAGCGCCTCCGTCGTCGAGGTATAGCTGAGCGAGGACATCGCAGCCTTGTGCGCATAATCCTCGGGGATCTCGGCGACATACGGGCCGGCGGCATCCGCGGGCGTAATCGTGTAGCTAACGAGCGGCAGGCCGCCGGTCATGCGCAACTGCTCGAGTATTGCATCAGTGTTGTTTGGATCGAGCGTTTCGCCCGTCATCTGCTGGTAGGCGTAGATCGCCTTGGTGACATTTGCGCCCATGTGGCCATCAATCGCACCGGGGGAAACACCGGCGCGGTCCAGGAAAACCTGCAGGGCGACGATCTCGGACTTCGACTTGTTCTTGAGCGTGATCACCGGCTCCTGAGGCGGCTTCGGCTGCATCACATCGGGTGCTTGCGGATTGGGCTCAATGGACGCGTAGTCGTCGCTTTGCGGATAGGGCTGGTCGTCGAGCGGCTGGCGGTCGATCTGACCGTCGCGTGGGATCGAGCCGGTCACGGCACCCCGTTCAGAGTAACGAGTATCGCCGTAGGGATCATCGCCATAATAGGGATCGCCGTTGTACGCGTCGCGAACAGGCGGACGCGGGTAGTAGCCGCTGGCACGCATCTCGGTTGCGATTACGTTGCCGTATGGGTCAACGAGCACGCGGTTGCCACGTCGATCGCGTGCGTAGGCGGCGCCCGACGGGACATAGTCGAGGATGTCGCCGTTCGGTGCTACGAAGATGATGTCGCGCTGGCGGCCATTATAGAATTGCTGCGCATCGGCAGAGGGCGCAACTGCAGCAAAGGCGAGCAGGGCGACTGCGGCGGACAATCCCGATATTGCAAAGCGATTCACGTCTTCATACCCTTCAGTGACTTGGCCGACACACACCTGCGAATTTTGACGCTAGTGTGGAATTTATGAGATCGTGCTGAACAAAAGATAAAAATCCCGTGATTTCTCGTTTAGTCATAAACATTTGGGGCGACCGATCGGTTCCACGCCGGTTCAGCGAACCGTCGTGATTGACGAAATCCGTTCCGACACCTAACGGTGCTGAGGCCGCTACCGGGAGGACGTTGGACGATGATTGAATTCGCTGCTGCGACAGGGCCGAAACTGATGCTTGATGAAACGTCGCTGATGGATGTCGGCGCATGTATCGTCAACGGCGTCGATATCGCCCCGAAAGAAGCGGTGCCCGATGATGGCGATGCGCGCATCTCGCACTCGGTGCAAGGCTTCCTCTTTACCTGCGGACCGGACCATATCAGGCACCGCGAGTCGATCCAGGGGCGGGCCGACGGAAAGGTCTATCCTTTGCACGGGTCCGGACCCGGGCATGCAGCCAGGGTTCTCTGGACGAAATTCGAGAACGGAAATGCCGAGTGCCGGGCGGATATCGACATCACAACGGTTGAGGGCTTGCCAGCTCGCATTGAGCGCCACTGGTTCATTGACGGGCGGACAGGCGAGGCCAATCTCAGGGACAAGGTCGTCAACACCAGCGACGAGATCGTCCCGACCTTCCTCATGTACCACATGAATATCGGCGGTAAGTGGTTCGATGCAGGCACGCGCCTCGAAGGCAAGATGCTCGACGGCGGTGGCTTCCCTTGGAACTTCGGTGAGGAGCCAGGGGGCATCTTCTGCGTGGAGGCGCCGGCGACCGAAGGCAGCTTTGCCGAGGTTCGTCTCGGCCCGATTGCCGCGACCGGTGGCAAGGTCCTTAGGGTGCGCGTCCTTGCAGAGACGCTGCCGCACCTGCAGGTCTGGCGCAATCAGAAGGCGCCTGCCGACGTGCTTGGCATAGAGCCGGTATCGCATCGCTGGGTGTCTCGTTCGGAGCTGGAAGCGTCGGGTGAGTTCGTCATGCTGAAGCCAGGAGAGAGCCGAAATTATGCGCTCAGCTTCGCTTTTGTTTGAGTGATCTGCGGTTGACGCTGGGCATGGGGCGGCGTAGTCATTCAGCCCACGATTTCAGGAGGATTAGCGATGGACATTCGCCAGATTGACGATGAATACTCGGTTTCCGGACAGATCTCTGTCGAGGATCTCGATCAGGTCAAGGCCATGGGCTTCAAATCCATCGTTTGCCATCGCCCGGATAATGAGAGCCCTGACCAGACGCCGTACACGCTGATCGAAGCGCGCGCAAAGGAACTCGGCCTCGATATCGCGCACGTGCCGGTCGGCGCGATGGGCGTTACCGAAGAGGCTGTCGCCGGCATGGTCGATGCGCTCGACGAGTTCCCGCGCCCGATGCTCGGCTATTGCCGCTCCGGCGCCCGTTCGACGGCAATCTACCAGAAGACGCATCACATTCGCGCCTAGTGCCAGTCAGCAGACCAAGTCCGGCGCCGCGTTGTTTCAGCGGCGTCTTTCGTTTCGCAAACAGGAGAACATCATGAGCATCAAGCGTATCGACGCCGGCGCCCGCATGAGCGGTGCAGTCGTCCACGGCAACACCGTCTACCTGGCTGGCCAGGTCGGCGAGGGCGAGAGCGTCACCGAACAGTGCAAGTCGGCACTGGCCGAAGTCGACCGCCTGCTCGCTGCAGCCGGCTCGAACAAGTCGAAGATCCTGCAGACGCTGATCTACCTCTCCGACATGTCCTACTTCGCAGAAATGAACGCTGCCTGGGAAGCCTGGGTCGACCCGGCCAACACGCCGGCTCGCGCGACCAGCGAAGCCAAGCTCGCTGCGCCGAAGTACAAGGTCGAGTTCACGGTTACGGCCGCCCTCGACTAAGTCGACCGCATCGAAATATCTAAGGCCGGTGAGTTTCGCTCACCGGCTTTTTTGTTTGCGCGATTTCGGACAGCGTGCGCGTTGGCGTAATTGCTTCGGGGTCAAGCTTTACCTCGATGATCGAGGGCTTGCCGCTCGCCCGTGCGCGCATGAAGGCGGGCGCGAAGCTTTCCGTCGTTTCCACCGTTTCCCCATGACCGCCATAAGCGCGTGCAAGCGCGGCAAAATCCGGGTTGGTCAAATCAGTTCCGCTGACACGGCCGGGATACTCGCGCTCCTGATGCATGCGGATGGTGCCGTATATGCCGTTGTTGATGACGATGGCGATGATTGGCAGTTCATAGCGAACGGCGGTCGCAAATTCCTGCCCGTGCATCAGAAAGCAGCCGTCTCCGGCGAAACAGATCACTTCGCGTTCGGGAAAGAGCCGCTTGGCGGCGACGGCGGCCGGGAGACCGTAGCCCATCGATCCCGAGGTGGGCGCTGCCTGGGTGTTGAACTGACGGAACCGATGGAAGCGATGCAGCCAGGTGGCATAGTTGCCTGCGCCGTTGGTGAAGATTGCATCCGGGCGCGTGTTTTCCTCGATCCACTCCATGATCGGTCCCATGTGGACCGGACCTGGACCGCTACGAGGTGGCGTGGACCACGCAAGGTAGGCCTGGTGCATCCGCTCGGTGCGCTCCGACCATCGGAGCTCGCTGGGCGCTTCGAGATCGGCAAGAGCCGCAACGAACTCACTCGGGCTTGCGCAAATCGCGAGGTCGGGACGATAGACCCGGCCAAGCTCTGAAGGATCGGGATGGATGTGGACCAGTGATTGCTGCGGGTAGGGGATGTCGATCAGCGTATAGCCGGAGGAGGGCATCTCCGACATCCGTCCGCCGAGCAGGATCAGCAGGTCGCTCTCCTTGATTTCTTTCGCCAGTGCGGGATTGATGCCGATGCCGACATCACCGGCGTAGTTCGGGTGTAAGTGATCGAACAGCATCTGCCGACGGAACGAGCATCCGACGGGCAGAGCGAAGCGCTCCGAGAATGCTTTCAGGTCGGCTACGGCATCTGCATCCCAGCGCGTGCCGCCGACGATGACCATCGGCCGCTCCGCCTTCAGCAGTCGCAGGTAAAGGTCGTCAATTTGTCGGCGACCGGGATGGGCTTCGACGCGCGAACAACGTTTGGCGCGGGGCGCCTCCACCTCATCGCGAAGCATATCTTCAGGCAGTGACAAGACGACCGGGCCGGGCCGACCTGATGTGGCGATGGCAAATGCACGGGTGACGAACTCGGGAATGCGGGCAGCGTCGTCGATCTCGCCGACCCATTTGCTGAACTCGGTCAGGGCGCGACGAAATTCGACCTCCTGAAAGGCCTCACGCTCCCTTGCGTCGCGCTGGACCTGCCCGATGAAGAGGACCATCGGAATGGAATCCTGCCTAGCGATGTGCAGCCCTGCGGTGGCGTTCGTGGCGCCCGGGCCGCGCGTGACCATGCAGATGCCGGGCTCCCCGGTGAGCCGGCCCCAGGTATCGGCCATCATGGCAGCGCCGCCTTCCTGGCGGCAGACCACGACGTCGATGTCGCTGTCATAAAGCGCATCGAGAACGGCAAGGAAACTCTCGCCGGGCACACAGGAGAGGCGTTTCACCCCATTCGCTTTCAAGGCCTCGACGATCAGTTCCCCGCCGGTTTTCTTCATGTCGGTCTTTTCCCCTCCAGTTCCGCGAGCTCCGCCAGAACCTCCTCCTGATGCTCTCCCAGCCTCGGGCTTGGCCGCTCGTAACGCAAGGGCGTTTGTGACAGCACGACGGGCGTCCTCACGCCAGGAATGACAGTGCCCTTTGCGTCGGCGAGATCGACTCGCAGCCCACGCGCCTGGATCTGTGGATCCTCGAACATTTCCTCGATGGTGTTGATCGCGCCGGCCGGAACGGCGTTGGCTTCACAGGCCCTCAGCAGGTCGGCCTTCTTCCACTTCAGTGCTTCGGTCGAAACAAGCCTGCGGACCTCGTCGCGGTTTGCCACACGCTCCTTGTTGGTCGAAAAGCGAGGGTCGTCCGCAATGCCCTCGAGGCCGAGTATTGCGCACAGGCGGCGGAATTGGCCGTCGTTGCCGACCGCGAGGATCAGATAGCCATCGGCGGCGGGGACGACTTCGTAGGGCGAAATATTCGGATGCGCGTTTCCAAGCCGTGACGGCGCGCGGCCGGAGGTCAGGTAATTCATGTTCTGGTTGGCAAGCACCGCCGATTGGACGTCAAGCAACGCCATGTCGACCAACTGTCCTTCCCCAGTCCTTTGGGCGTGGATGAGAGCCGCCTCAATGGCAGCAACCGCATAGATGCCCGTAAAGATGTCCGCGATCGCAACCCCTGCTTTCATCGGTTGTCCGTCCGGTTCGCCGGTGATCGACATGAAGCCGGACATGCCCTGAACGATATAATCGTAGCCGGCGAGGGCGGCATAGGGACCGTTCTGCCCGAAGCCGGTGATCGAGCAATAGACGAGCTTCGGGTTGATCTTTTTCAGGCTCTCGTAATCAAGGCCGTACTTCACGAGCCCGCCGAGCTTGAAATTCTCTATGACCACATCAGCCGTGGCGATCAGGCGACGGACCAGCGCCTGATCCTCTTCGCGCTTCAGGTCGGCGGTGATCGAGCGCTTGCCGCGGTTGGCGGCATGGTAGTAGGCAGCGGAGAGGTTTTCGCCGTCGACGCCCTCTACAAAGGGCGGCCCCCAGTGCCGGGTGTCATCGCCTCCGTCCGGGTTTTCGACCTTTATGACGTCGGCGCCAAGATCGGCGAGCATCTGGCCCGCCCATGGACCTGCAAGCACGCGTGCGAGCTCGATGACGCGTATGCCGGACAGCGGCGGTTTCTTGGGCTGATGGTCCGTCATGTTCCTCCCGGGAGCAGGTCAGGGCGCCAGTGCCGATTGAGGTGTATCGGATACCGGCTTCGATGCAAAGCGTCGCTCGCGCCAGATGATGTATAGGCCCGACGCGATAATAATGAGGATACCGAGCCATTTGATCGCATCCGGAAAATCACCGAAGACGAGCCAGGCAAAAATGGTCGCCGATACGATCTCGAAGTACTGCAGCGGCGCCAATGTCGAGGCTGGAGCCGCACGGTAGGCATAGACGCCGAAGATACCGGCAATGGCCGCCGTGACGCCGACGCCGAGCAGGTATAGGTAGCCGCGGCTGTCCGGGAGCACCGAGTCAAAGACGTCGGAACCCGTGCCGTTGCCGAAAGCAAGCAGGATCGCGCAGAACAACAGACCCCAGATGCCCATCTGAAACTGCATCGCCCATGGGTCTTCCCGGTGAGAAAGCACACGGGTCATCAGGGCGAAGATGGCAATGCAGAAGGCGCTGACGACGGGCAGGAGCGCCACGTAGCCGACCTCCTGAAAGCTTGGCTGGATGATCAGCATCGCGCCGAAGAAGCCGACGCCGCAGGCAGTGTAGCGGCGCCAGCCGATCGTTTCCTTGAGGAAGATGCTGCTCAGGATCGTCAAGATGATCGGCTCGACGAAGAAGATCGCGATAGCGTCGGCAACCGGCATGTACTTCAGCGTCGTGACAAAGGAGACCATCGAAATGGTGATGATGGCACCACGGATGGCATGAAAGATGTTGGCGCGCCAGGAAAAGCCTTTCCAGCTTCCGCGCCAGATAACGATCGGCAACATGCAGAGTGCCTGCACGACAAAGCGGGCGGCCGTGATCTCTGCCGCAGGAATTGTAGCGATCGCGAGCTTGGAGAAGATGTCGATGATCGGGGAGACGAGCACCGACAGGAACATCAGCAGAATACCGGTCGACACCTCCGAAGCGGTGACGGGGCGGGAAGAAATACCATTGCTCATCGCGAAATCCTTCAGTTCAGGATCTTGCGATCGCTTCATCGCACCAGTCGGCAAATGATGCGATGGCCACGTCCGCGCCAATTTCATTCAGCGTTTCGTGGCGCATGTCCTGATATATCTGTGTCGTAATACGGGAGAAGCCGTGGGCTTTCAAATGGTTTGCAAGCCAGACCACCGCTTTTCCGCCATCTGTCGCCGGATCCTGTCCGCCACCAACAAGATGGATCGGTGTCTGCTTCGGCAGACGGTCCAGATGCGGCGTTTGTGGTGCGCGAAACGTCAACTCGAAGATATCGAGCCAGAGCGACACCGAGGCATCGAAGCCACAAAGCGGGTCAGCAATGTACCTATCGACTTCAGCTGGATCGCGGCTGAGCCAGTCAAACTCCGTCCGGCGGCCGATGATTGATCTTCCCCAGGTGCCGAAGGTGAGCTTCTGCAGGATGCCGCTCGGAACGTCGGAGCCTTTCAAGGCGCGTTCGGCGAGCAGGATGGCTTGCGCCGCCCGTCCTGATATGCCGGGATTGAAGTTCGAGTTCCAGACGGCGACGGCATGGAACTTTTCCGGATGGGTAACCGCCGCGTTGAGGGCGATCAGGCCCCCCATGGAATGCCCGAACAGAATGATAGGCAGCCCCGGATATCGGTCGGTCGCGTGGTCGCGGACCGCTACCACGTCGTCAATCACCCGCCGGACGCCATCGCGACGGGCAAAGCGGCCGATCGGAGCGTCGGGGGCGGTCGTCTCGCCGTGTCCGCGGTGGTCAAATGCAAACACGTGATAGCCACGAGACGCCATGGCTGTCGCGAAACGCGCGTAGCGCCGGGAGTGCTCAGCCAGTCCATGGGAAACGAGGATGACTCCGCGGGCATTGAAATCAGTTGGTTCATGATGAAGGCCAAGCGAGGCATTCGCCGTCTCAAGGCGTTCGGTTTCTGCAAACATCA
The DNA here is from genome assembly GCF_019511525.1 of Rhizobium cauense. Classification (GTDB taxonomy): domain Bacteria; phylum Pseudomonadota; class Alphaproteobacteria; order Rhizobiales; family Rhizobiaceae; genus Rhizobium; species Rhizobium cauense. The sequence goes on from NZ_JAEUAT010000008.1 coordinate 321,734, forward strand.
AATCCTCCGTCGCCCGGAGAAGAGCAGATCGGCTGTGAAATGCAACATACCGCGATATTTATGCGACAGGATTTTCGTACCCTGTCGGTTGAGGGTTGTGGAAATGACCTCTGCATGATTTTCTGTTCATGAATTGTTCTTTGTGGGAGGTGAGGATGAGCCATCCATTTCTGCGCGCGGCCGTTTCTCTGGCTGCAATCGTCGTTGCCGGCGCTGCCATTGCTCAGGATGAGGGCGGCAGAACGCGCTTCATCCTCGCGGCCAGCTGGCAACCGGCGTTCTGTGAGACAAACCAGCGCAAGCCGGAATGTACCAGCCAGACGGGGGACAGGTTCGACGCGACCAATTTCTCCCTGCACGGGCTCTGGCCCATGCGGAAGGATTATTGCGACGTTGCCGGAACCCTGCGTACTGCGGACAAGGAGGGCGATTGGACAAAGCTGCCGGACTTGGAGCTTTCTGCGGAAACCAAGGCTGCACTCGACAAGGTAATGCCTGGGACACAATCCGGCCTGGACCGGCACGAATGGACCAAGCACGGTACCTGCACCAAGCTGAGCGCCGACGATTATTTCAGCACGTCGGTTCGGTTGATCGACGAGCTGAACGCTTCGGCAGTGCGCGATCTGTTCGCGGCTAACATAGGCAAGACGCTGACGGCGGAAGCGATCAAGGCTGCCTTTGATAAGAGCTTTGGCGCTGGCGCTGGAGATCGGGTCAAGATGAGTTGCCGCCGGGCGGGCGAGGGCCGCGTCATCAGCGAGCTTACAATCGGTCTGTCTGAGGACGCGACATCGAACGATGCAGCCAGTCTTCGCGACCTCATCCACGGCGCGGGACGGACATCATTCGGCTGCGATCAGGGCCTTGTGGATGCCGCAGGGTTCTAGTGGCCGTGCTCAATAGCGGAATATTAATCGCAACCGGCTAGTGTGCGGCCGCAATTATTTGCGGGGCGGGTGCGGAATGGATGTAGCTCTATCGCGGGCCGATTTGACTGTCGTGCGCGGCGGCAAGTCATTCCTCAGCACTTTTCTCACGATCTACATCACAGGACTTGCCATAGTCCTGTTCGATCTTGCCGACGGCGTACTCTTCTTCGGTGATATCGATGATCAGGTGCGCGAGTTGCAGATCCGCTACCTGATGTCGTCCGATGGCCGGTGGTTCGATCTTACGCTGCCGTTCATTTCGATGCCCGAGGCTTATGTTTCTCCCTGGTCGCGATTGATCGATTTGCCTTACGTCGCAATCGCAACCCTGTTTCGGCCGTTCATGTCGGTCGATCAGACGATCTCCTTCTCGTTTCTCGTATGGCCTCCGTTGATGCTTGCCATCTTCTGCTTACTGGGTGCTGCGACGGTAAGACGATTGATGGTCGGCATGCCGATGTCTCGCTTGTCGTCGCTGCTAACATTGACGCTGATGACTGTTCTCATGCGGGGGCCGTGCTCGAATTCGCACCGGGCCGCATCGACCATCACAATGGCCAGTTGGTCGCGATGATGCTTATGGTGACCGGGCTTGTCCGCTGGGATCGGCTGGGCGGGGTGCTCGTGGGGGCGGCTGCCGCGCTCTCCGTCGTCATCGGACTGGAATGCCTTCCGCTGATCGTGGTCGCATTCGCGGGGCTGGTCTTCTGTTACGTTGCCGGGGTGGGGGACGTCCGCGCCATAGTCATTGCCAGCGGCATCGGCATGAGTTCCGTCGCGATTGTTGCCGCGCTAATTTTCATTGGCCCCGGCGGCATCTCCTCGACACAATGCGATGCCTTCTCCGCACCCTATCTATTTCTGCTCATCGGAATGTCCGCGACCTTGTCCTGCGTGGCATGGGTTGTGCCGGATCGTTCATCCATCCTCGCTCGGCTCCTATGGTTGGGTGCTACGAGCGTGTTCGTGCTTGGCTTGGCGGCGTGGTGCTTTCCCCGCTGTATTGCCGGCCCGTACGATATGATCGATCCGCTGTCGCGGGCGGAGTTCTGGCTACTGTCCCTGCGGGTCGAATTGCACTGCCTCAGGGCATTGCGTTGCCCGTGCTGTTTGCAAATGCTCCGAGCCTTTCTGTCGGGGCCGTACCGTTTCACCGCGCATCACCCGGAATGAAGCGCATGTTCGATGCCTTTACTTCCTCCGATCCCGCCGTCCGCCGCGCGGCGTTGGAGCCCTTTGAATATGTCGCTGTATGCCGATTTCCGCTGGCCGCCGATCCCAAACA
>NZ_JAEUAT010000080.1 GCF_019511525.1 Rhizobium cauense
AATGTGGACAAGCCCACCCCCAAGACATAAAAAAAGGGCCTAAAGCCCAGTTATTCTGTAGTCAGATAACAAAAAACCCCGATAAATCGGGGCTTTATATAACTGAACCCTATAACCGCAACTGCGGTCTGGAGCACTTTCCAGAAGGATTTTTTCAAATCCCACTACGAAGGCCGAAGTCTTCACAGTATATTTGAAAAAGGACTCTAAGGGAAAGTGGTTGCGGGGGCCGGATTTGAACCGACGACCTTCGGGTTATGAGCCCGACGAGCTACCAGGCTGCTCCACCCCGCGCCTGAAACGTGGCAAATTCTACTCGTTTTGGGTAAAAAATGCAAATACTGCTGGGATTTGGTGTACCGAGACGGGACGTAAAATCTGCAGGCATTATAG
>NZ_JAEUAT010000081.1 GCF_019511525.1 Rhizobium cauense
GCTGTTAGCTGAAGGTCATCGGCGGTTTGGCGGGAACACCATTCCCGCGCCGCCTTTGAATGGAGAAGCCGAGTGGCGCAGCGTCGGATCCGGCGGCGTCGGGTTCATGCGCATTTGCACGAACATCGTGACACCGCAGCTGGATCGAGCTCGGTCAAGGGACCGCGCAGGCGGCCAGCGGCGGCAGGGGTCTCAAGGCCTCGGTGACTTTTGCAAAGGCTGCCTAAAGGCTTCCCGCAGGGGCGCGTGACAGCCATCGCAACCGTTTGCCGGAGGCGATCTATGCACGCCTTCAGGGCTGCTCGATGTAGTGGCAAGGTCGACATCAAGGGCGGGAAGCTGACAAGCGAAGATCCCGTAAGCATTCAGAAAGATGGTGCGTCTATTG
>NZ_JAEUAT010000082.1 GCF_019511525.1 Rhizobium cauense
GCATCATCCGCTTTGCCGGCTGGCCGAGAGCCTTTTCGACGGTCTCCACGAATGTCATCAGGTTTTCGGGCTGGCCGCCGCCGATGTTGACAACGCGGAACGGCGCCTGATGCGAAAGCGTTTCGACTGCTTCGTCATCCACGCGGTTGTCTTCCGATGGAACAACGCGAGAAAGGCGGACGATCGCTTCCACCAGATCATCGATATAGGTGAAGTCGCGGCTCATCTTGCCTTCGCCATAGATCTCGATCGGCTGATCTTCCAGCATGCTCTTCACGAATTTGAAGAGCGCCATGTCGGGGCGGCCCCACGGACCGTAGACGGTGAAGAACCGGAAAGCTGTCGTCGGGACCTTGTAGAGATGCGCATAGCTGTGCGCCATCAA
>NZ_JAEUAT010000083.1 GCF_019511525.1 Rhizobium cauense
ACGACAAGAGCGGCTATGTCGAGCTGCCGGCCCCGCACGAGAGCCTGACGGTCGACAACATCACGACGGTGGCGCCGACGAGCGGCGCGGTGCTCTTGAGCGAAGTCAGCTTCACGCTGAAGGCCGGCCAGGCGGTCGGTCTGATCGGCCCGTCGGGTGGCGGCAAGACGACGCTGGCGCGCTCGATCCTCGGTATCTGGCCGGTGCTGCGCGGCTCGGTCCGGGTCGACGGAGCCGACCTCAGCCAGTGGAACGAAGCCTTCTTCGGCGAGCATGTCGGCTACCTGCCGCAGGACGTGGCGCTGATGGAGGGGACGATTGCCGAGAACATCTCGCGCTTTGCCGAGACGCCGGATGCGCGCAAGATCATCCGTGCGGCCAAGG
>NZ_JAEUAT010000084.1 GCF_019511525.1 Rhizobium cauense
GGGCTGAAAAGGCCAATAAAACAGAGCAGCGTGATAATAAAGATGAACGTGGCGCGTTGCCTGGAGATCGTGTGCAGCATAGTTAATATGAATGAATGCAAATGCCGGAGAATACCGGGGGTCGTCGCAAGCGCGCAGAATAGCACTTCTCAGCGCTGGCGAATAGCGGCGGACGGCGCTAAAAATTCACGCCCATCCGCGCGCTACCTTTAAGCTGACAAGCTCTCCGGGCCGCGTAGCGTCGGGCAGAATTGATACATCTCCAGCAGAATAGCGACGTAGTCCCGCGCTTCCGCATGCAGGTCGAACGAATCGGGGGCAAACAGCCAGTTTTCCATCAGTCCGGAAAGGTAGCTGCGCATTAACACGGCCGCCCGCCGGG
>NZ_JAEUAT010000085.1 GCF_019511525.1 Rhizobium cauense
GATATACAGACAAAGATAAAAGATCTGGAACACAAGCAGCAGGCATTAGAGCAATCGAAAACAAGTCAAAACATTCAGCCATGCCTGACGGAAACGAACAAGGAAGCACTTTGCTTGTTGGTGAACCTGAAGGAAAAAGTAATGAGTCCGAAAACGCAAAAATTACCAAAGGGGAAAGCTTTAGTATTAATCAACGGAACGGAGCAGTGAATAATGACGGAGCTAGAACGCAGCTTATTGAAAATAATCGAATCTCATTTAGAAAAATCGAAAGTGGAGCAAATGAAATTAGCAAAACTTTTAGTTCAATATCAGAGCAGGCAGGATTCACTAGAGATAGAATTAGAGAGGGCAATAATAGAATTGAACAGCAAAAATAT
>NZ_JAEUAT010000086.1 GCF_019511525.1 Rhizobium cauense
GCCACTACTTGCGGAGTCTCGGTTGATGTCCTTTCCTGCAGGTACTTAGATGTTTCAGTTCCCTGCGTTCGCTTCTTACACCCTATTTTATTCAGGTGCAGATACCTTATCACAATGCTTGGAAACCATTTTGGTTCTTGCGCCGGACGACCGGCGACGCGCTCTGCGCTGTAATAGGAAGTTCCCATACAGGCCAGAGGCCGTCGGCGATCGTTCGCCGCAACGTCGAACCCAAGGTTCGACAACCAAAATGATTTTCCAAGCATTTAAGGTGGGTTGCCCCATTCGGAGATCCATGGATCAAAGCTTATTCGCAGCTCCCCACGGCTTTTCGCAGCGTATCACGTCCTTCATCGCCTGTGCATGCCAAGGCATCCAC
>NZ_JAEUAT010000087.1 GCF_019511525.1 Rhizobium cauense
TGACCTGGAAGCAGACGGTGCTCGAAGCCGTCGAAGAGGTCGAGAACGCGCTGTCGGCGGTACGCCGCGACGCCCAGACGGTGGAAGCGCTGCGCGCCCAGGTGAAGACCACCCAGGAAACGCTCGAGCTGTCGACCGCCAGCTACAAGGACGGCGCCTCCTCGCTGCTCGACGTGCTCGATGCGCAGCGCCAGGTGTCGCTGGCCCAGGCAAGCCTTGCCGCCGCCATCCAGCAGATGGCCACCGATTACGTCTCCCTCAACGTCGCCATCGGCGGCGGATACAATCCAGGCGCGCCGCGCACAACAGCACCGCCAAAGGCAAGCTGAGCAGAACCAGACAGAAAGCCCCGCAAACGCGGGGCTTTTTTATTGG
>NZ_JAEUAT010000088.1 GCF_019511525.1 Rhizobium cauense
AAAAAACCGCGCTTGTCCGGCTTGTGCTGGACCGGTTCCCGAATGGGCCCGTAGCTCAGTTGGTTAGAGCACACGCTTGATAAGCGTGGGGTCGGAAGTTCAAGTCTTCCCGGGCCCACCATTCGCATTTGCGGATGCTGGACTGGGAATTGATTGGAATGGCTGGCGCGGATGATTGCCGAACTTCAGTTCTAGCGAACTGGGGTGATCGAGCTGGAGGGGCTGTAGCTCAGCTGGGAGAGCACCTGCTTTGCAAGCAGGGGGTCAGCGGTTCGATCCCGCTCAGCTCCACCAAATCGATGGTGTTGAGACTGACGGTTTTGACGGCA
>NZ_JAEUAT010000089.1 GCF_019511525.1 Rhizobium cauense
ACACCATCGATTTGGTGGAGCTGAGCGGGATCGAACCGCTGACCCCCTGCTTGCAAAGCAGGTGCTCTCCCAGCTGAGCTACAGCCCCTCCAGCTCGATCACCCGGAGATTAATCCAGGTTCGGCAATCATCCGCGCCAGCCATTCCAATCAATTCCCAGTCCAGCATCCGCAAGTGCGAATGGTGGGCCCGGGAAGACTTGAACTTCCGACCCCACGCTTATCAAGCGTGTGCTCTAACCAACTGAGCTACGGGCCCATTCGGGAACCGGTCCAGCACAAGCCGGACAAGCGCGGTTTTTT
>NZ_JAEUAT010000009.1 GCF_019511525.1 Rhizobium cauense
AATCGTATCAAACACATGCGGGGCTTGGCCACGCGCTACGACCGCCGCCCTGACAATTACCTTGCTGCACTGAAACTCGTTGCGACAAGAATTTGGATCAATTCAGTTTGCGAGTCCACGTCCTAGTGCGCCGATAAGTTCCGCGATGAGGGTGGATCTTATCTCCACCAGTGGAAGAAGCGACCTCCTTCAATTTCGGGCCGAGAGGTCGGTCGAGGCGGAGGGTTGCTCATGGAACCTGCCAGATGTCTCCGGAAGGCTGGGGCAGGCGGGCAGTAGACCTGTATCATCGCCATGAAGCGCCAGCCTCACATCACCATCCACATCGGCGGCGATATCGATCTTTCCAAGCTCACGCGCTGTCAGGACGAGATCAATCTCGGACCGGAGATTTTCGAGGAGTTGAGGGAGGGTCGAGGCGGCTCATCAGCCTTGGAACAATGGGCCTTCGCGCTGGTTAAACTTCATTGGCAACGGAGGAGTAGCCATGAAGCAGCTGCGATCGCCTTGGTAGCCTTCAGCTACGCGCCGGGTTGGGCCGACTGTCAGGAAACGACGGGCTCCACGAGCAATCAGGCGCGCGCGGGCATAGCGAAAGACGGAACCCATGCTCCGCTGGAGGGCGGATCCGGACAGGTTAAAACGGAATCCACGACAGGCACGACTAAAACCAGCGCTGATGCGGCTCCAAAGAGCCCGCAAAAAGATGGCAGTGCCCTTCCCATGGAAGGAAGCGCCAATCTTGCCACTTCGGGCCAAGACGTTACCGCTCAGCAGAAGGGTGACAAGACCGCTGCGGCGACGGGTGCAGAAGACAAATGTGACTAATCGCGATCAACTAGGCTGCGGACATCATCAAAGCCGCCACGGAAGGCGACTTTTCTCTTGGAAGGAGTGATGCTCCGTTACTCCATCGCCAAGCTGGCTTCAAAGCCCAAGGGAACAAAGATTGAACTGCCGGCCGTCGCTCTGAGGCTGTCGGCAGGGAAACAGTACTCCTCGGCTCTGCGTACAATGCTAACCGAGATCGCCAAGGATGCACGGGAACCGCATTATCGCGCTCTACCAGCAGGCCATACGGCCTCACGAAAGACCAGTGGCTCTGGTGGTCGGGGCATGGGAAGTGCCAATGCGCCTGCTTCCCCACCAAGGCTATTAAGTCGAAGGCCGCGAGGCTATGCGGATGGTCGAGCACTATTAGGATAGGCTGCTGGCTGCCAACGGCTTAAGCCCCTGCGTCAAGTGAACGCTGCCCGCGCTTCGTCCTGGGACGCTTCTAGACCCGTCCCCGGCCTCCCAAGTCGAAAGATGAGGACCTTTCTACTAAAAATGGGCGCCAGAGCGCTCTGTGCAGCTTGACTCACCACCGGCAGGTTTGTCTTATTCCTGCTCCCGTCCTGGCGGCAACGCAAGTCGCATGCATGCGAGCGCATTGAGAGGCTTCGTTCAGATCACACTTAGAAGTGGAACGAAACTCCAATAATTGGCCCTTGCTGGACGACATCGAAGACGAAGCCATCGTTGCTGTAGTCAACGCCGAGTGCCCGATATCCGGCAACCGCGGAAATGGTTTCGTTGAACTTGTACCCGAGTCCAACGCCGACGTCCCAATCGATGTCAGCGCCACCACCGCCGACCAGACCCCAACCGGTAACGTAAGTTTCAGGTGTGAAAAAGTAGTTTCCGCGAAATCCGACAACAGCATCAACCCAGGTGGCGCTGTCATCCCGCGCGACGCCGGCCAAGATCCCACCGTTGAATGAAATGTTGGTTTCGACGGACCAGACCTTTACACCGCCGACGATGTCAAGATGCCCGTGCTGATCTTCGAGCACCGCGTAACCAGCGCCCACTAAGCCCGCAAAAGTCTCCGCCGTTACACCCACACTGTTGGCCAATAGCCCGCGCGGAGTATGAGCATCTGCACCGAGCTTTACGTAGACGACATCTCCCACGAGGCTGAAGCGGTCGTATCTTGCTTCAGCCGTCGCCATGAAAGCGAAATCGAGTTTATCGAGAATGTCGCCAAAATCAGCGTCAATATCGACTTCGGGGAGCCCAAACTGCCTGACGTTACCAGAGATACCTGCGGCCCAAAAATATGGCGCGATCGTAAACTCCCACCCGCTTCTGGTTTCAACGGTTTTCGCATCCGGGACCAGCGGCGTCAGATCTGCCGCGTTTCCGATGGTCGTGACGAAGGTACAAGCAAGTAATGCAGCCGCATGAAAATGAATGGCTCTCATGAGAATCCCCCGAATCTCCCTTGCTGTCCCAGCTTGGTCAATTGTGCAACAGGAAGTTTCTCCGAGCAAGATGGCACTCCTACTTTGGGTAGGCAGCCTTCCGCAGTTGTTCGAGCATGGCGAGAACCTCCCGATCGTCTGGCCTCTGTTGCGCCATTTGTTCTGCGAATTCTAAAGCCTCGGTCAGCCTTCGGAGTTTAAGGCTGTATCGCAGCCCAAGCTCTGTGGCGTCGAAATCAGGCGATACGCTTGTCCACTCGCCCAATCGCTTCAAGGCGTCCTCTGTTTTCCCGGCTGAATCGAGCGCAACGGCGAGGGTAATCTTGTAGCGCGACTGCGTCGGCTCGAGCCGAACCGCCTCTTCCAGCTCCGCAATGGCACCTTGCAGGTCTTTCTGGCGGACCAGGGAAAGGGCATGTCCATATCGAAGGTCAGCGCGTTCGGGAGAGACCATGATGGCCTGGGCGTAGGTCGCCACGGATTTATCGTTTTGGCCGGTAACGCGGTAAAACTCTGCGAGGTTCACGTGTGATCCGGATAGCGTCGGGTCAAGTGAAATTGCGCGTTGGAAGGCGGCTTCCGCGTCTCCAGGTCTTTGTTGGCCAACTAGGAAAAAGCCGTAGTTGCTTTGAACCTCGGCAAAGTCGGCATTCGCATCCACGTAGGATCGGAGGTCGCTGACTGCTTTCCTGAAGGCTTCCCGTCTATAGTCCAAGAGCGAGAAGGGGGTAGTCGCCAAGGCGTTTGCTGCGGCCACTCGGACCGCGCGCGTCTCATCGCCGAGCAACGCACCAATTGCCTGAAGCCGTTGATCTGCAGGAAGATTGGCCGCGGCCTCCGCGGCGCCAAGTCTTACTAGCGGGTTGGGATCTGCCGAGGCCTTGCGTACCGCGCCAGCCTCGTTCGTACCACTCATCTGGGTCAATCTGACGATGGCGCTACCACGGACGATTCCGGGCTGGTCCCTGTCGTCTAGGAGTGCGCGCAGCGCCTTCACCATGCTCTGAGGATCGTTGGCTGTACTAGCGAAGGCATGGGCCATGGACAGCCGCTCACGCCATAACGTTCCGTACCAGTCATCCATCGTCTTGCTAGCCCACGCGTTGCTCCTGCCAGCATGGCAGGTCGTACAAGCATTGGGGGTGCCGAGACGTTCAGAAAGATCCGGCCGCGGGATGACAAAGGAATGGTCCCGTCTTGGGTCAACCTTCATGTATACCCTTTCGGGCATATGGCAATTAGCGCATTGAGCGCCATTTGATCCGACTGCATGGTGGGTATGGGAAGGGTGATCGAAAAGGCCGCTTGGATCCTCCTTAGCGAATCGATCAGGCTTTATCTGCGTATGACATTGGGTGCAGATCGCATTGCCTTCGGCCTTCAAACCCGCGTCATGGGGCCGGTGACAATCGAGACACGTCACTCCCGCCGCTGCCATCTTGCTTTGCTGAAATGAACCATACTCGAAGACTTCGTCGAGGATTTGCCCGTCAGGAAAATACAAGTCGCTCCTGAGTAACGCCGGTGAGAAGAAATCGAGAAAGGGCTTTCCGGGCTCGTAGCCATCTCGGAGACGAGTTCGTCTGGAATGACAGGCAAGACATACGTCTGCATCGACTTTGGAAAGTCCAGGGCCGCCTGTTTTTCCAGATGCATTCCCCTGAGTACTTTCCGCCCATGCCACGTGGGTTGCGCCTGGCCCATGACAGGACTGACAACCGATGCTCGTAGCGACGAAAGTTGACTGGTACCCGTTGTGCTCGGGTTGAAAACCTGCCTTGGGATCCGTGGAGTGGCAGTCAATGCAGGTGCGGTTCCAACGATAAAACGGGCCAGTCCAGTGGAAGGTCGAGCCAGGTTTGGGTGGCGGGTGATTGCCGAGCCAAAACCATTCTTTTTTTGTGGTGTCCCATGCCACATCTAGAGCCTGCAGTCGCCCGCCCCCCGTTTCCACGAGATATTGCTGAAGCGGTTCGTAGGCAAAGGTGTATCGGACCTGAAACTCCGCCTCCGCTCCGTCCGACCCTTCCGTTCGCACGAAGAAGCGGCCGTCGCGGCGATGAAAGGTTGTGACGATGCCGTCGTGCTCATAACTGACGTCGTTGAAATCCCCGCGGACCGTCGTGGCGTCCGCAACCGCCATGGCGTTTGCGTGGTGAGATCCCTTGAAGGCTTCGGCTTGATCGCGATGGCAGGATCCGCAAGCCTTCTCGTCGACGTAGCCATCATGAATTTTTACGCGAGAATCATAGGCTGGAGCACTCTCGGCAAGGGTATTGAGTTCAGAGATCGTAAGCATCAAAACAACGGGTAGAACCAACCTCCACACCGCTGCGGGCCCAAAGATCGTTGTCACTTAAATCCTCCAAACAGGCCTTGCCGGAATAGTGATTCCAAACCTCAATAACAGGGTGGGAAGGGATAATACCCGCACTGCTGATTGTTGTAGTAGGAGTTATAGTAGTAGGGCCGTGCTGCTGCTGCGCCGATAGCAACTCCTGCAACGCCTGCTGCGACAGGCGCGCCGCGGTACCAGGCCCCGTGGTAGACCGGCGCTTGCCAATAGCTCCCTCCTACGCGGTTGATCGTGTCACCTATCCGCACGTTATTGTCCTGGAACCCACCGCGGAAGTCTCCACCGGCAAAATCTCTTCCGCCAAAGCTGCCGCCATGGAAACCGCCGCCGCCAAAGCCACCGCCGCCAAATCCTCATCCTCCACCGTCAAAATGGTCGATGAACAGCGCGGCTGGGCCAGTTGCGCCGCTGAGATTGCCTTCCAGTACGGTGATATCAAATGTAAGCGTCGTGCCATCAGGTTTTGAGTTTTCAGCGTGACGACAGCGTCGCTCACATCTGCCCCATCGCCTCCCAGCACGGAGACTGTGGCGTTCGGAGGATCGATGGCAAAATCGCCTCTTCCATCGTCCCATTGCATTATGAATTGGTCGGTCATCACATGCCCGGCAGCTCGAACAGGACGGTCGGCGAACTCGATTGAATTGGAGGCCACGCCACTGAGAAAGAGCTTCCCCTTTTCAATTTTCGCACCAGCCGCGTTGATAATAGCCAGCGAAGGAACCGGACCCGTTGGGGTGACGACACCGATGGCCTTTTCGAGCTGCACATGGGTCTTTCTTGGAGTGTCCTGCGCACTGGCCGCACTAAGGGCAAGGCCTCCGACGATGATCCCCGTGGCAATGCGATTGATGTGCATGACAATGCCCTCCTATGCAGGAAAGATAGAAGTGCCATCCCTGCTCGGCGCGCCGCGGCATGGAGCGCTCACTGCTTAAAGACCTGCTTCCAGTCCGCCTTCATGTCGATGACGGTCCAGCCGGTGATCGCCGCAGCGTCGAGCGCCTTGTCCAACCGCCCGAAGTCGGTGTTTCGGTCATAGGCGTATTCGCGTTCCGCATCGGTGTGATGAACGAGCATTCCGAGGCGCGCAGGCGCCCCTGCCATAGTCGTCCACTGCAGCATTTCGAGATCCCCATCAGAGTTGCCGAAGGCGGCAATTGGCCTTCGCCCGATTGCCTCGTTGATCCCAACCGGTTTGCCCGCCTTGTCGTCAATGAAATTGACCTTTGGCAGCCGGTATAAGGTCGGCGTATCATCCTCCATCCGAAACTCGGTTTTGATCGAAGACCCGACCACTTGCTCTGGCGGCACGCCGTAAACTTGTTCCGCCCAAGGGCGCATGAATTCCACGCCGCCGCCAGAGACGATGAAGGTCTTGAAGCCGTTGGCACGCAGATACGTCAGGAGTTCGACCATGGGCTGATAGACAAGTTCTGTGTATGGTCGCTTGAACCTTGGATCTCGTGCTGTTGACAGCCAATCCGTGACGACCTTCTGGAAATCCGCGGTCGTCATGCCCGCGTGGGTCACCATGATAAGTTCCAGCAAGCCCTTTTCGCCAGATGCGGCGAGAGCCTTCAGGTCGCCATCAAGCACGGCCTTGAATGGCTGTTTTTCCTGCCAATCCGGGTGCTGCGGGGCGAGCGTCTTGACGCGATCGAGCGCGAAGGCAAGCTGGGTGTACATCGGATGCTCGACCCATAGTGTTCCATCATTGTCGAACACCGCAATCCGATCCGGACTCGGCACGAAATCTGGGGAACCCTGTCTTGTCACCCTGTCGACGAAGGAAATGATGGCAGCTTTTGGTGCAGTGTCGCTCCAGGACGGCAGTGGATCAGTCTGCGCCATAGACGTTGTGGTTTCGGCCAGCACCGTGATGAGGGCGATAGCAAGAATGCTGTTTCGCGAAGATGTCAGAAATTTTCGACGAGTGGCCTGCATTTCGACACTCCTCTTAAAGGGCGGATGCGCTTCGGGATGTGGCGGCCGATCAGGCCGCCACATCGGTTCAGTTTCCGCTCGGTAGCGTGATGTTAACGCCTTCCTTCGCAAGCTCATCCCGGACCCACTGGAACCGTTGGTAGTTCGAGATGGTGATTGGCCCGGTATAGCCCATGCTCTGCAGCTTGCGCGGAGGATACTGGACATATGTCGCCATGATCTTCTTCAATTCCTCACCCATCACGACGCCCATCCACGTCCGCTCAGTAAAGTTGTTCATGAAGATGTCATAGCGTTCCTGGGGGTCCTGCCAGAGGTCAAAGACCTGCGGTACAGTTGCAACGTACTTGTCCGGTCCCTTCCAGCCGAGGTTGGAGTCAACCGCCAACCCCCCGGTTGTAGCGCCATCGTCACCGCGAATGTTGAACGCAAACTTGTAGTTGTTTACCCGTATCGCGCCAGGCGAGAGTTCGTTTTCGGTGAAGTAGAACCATGATTTGCGGTCCGACTTGCCGGTGCCAAGAAGGATCGGCGTCATGTCGAAGCTGTCGAAAATGATCGGCTTGTCCTCGCGATCTTTATCCGGCAGGGGAATGCCACCGACCGAAGCAAAGGTTGCCATCAAGTCTAGTCCGCCGACGATGTCGTGGTTTTTGGTGCGCGGTTTAATCTTGCCCGGCCACACGGCGATTGCGGGAACCCTGTTGCCGCCCTCACGGAGCGTACCTTTCGTGCCTCGCAAAGGTGTGTATCCGGCATCAGGATAGACGTCCTGCCAAGCGCCATTATCCGTTGTGTAGAAAACCAGAGTGTTTCGGTCCATACCGGTCTCGCGGAGCTTGTCCATGATCCGGCCGATACGCGTATCGAGTTCCACAACCGAGTCCGCATATTTGCTCTTAGACAGCGATTTGTGCTCGAACTCGGGTGCCGGCATGTTTGGCTGGTGAACCTTCATAAAGTTTACGTTGATGTAGAAAGGTTCGTCCGGCTTCTTTGCAGCTTCGTCGAGGAATTCCAATGCCGCCTTTTCGACGTAACTGTCGAAGTACGGAATGCCAACCACGCCTTCCTTGCCGTCGATAACGGGTGTGTCGACATACTGACCGTTGATCTTGAAGTCTTCCGTCACCGGGCCACCGGCCTTGCCGGAAAGCGCTCCCTTGGTGACCCGCTGGAACATCTCGCGTAATTTCGGGTCCATGTCCGGGAACCAGGTAGGGTCACCGTAAGTGTAAGCGTTGAGGTGGTAGAGGCCGGTGTAACGCATTTCGTCGTAGCCTTGGGCATTCGGCAAGGCATAATCGGCCTCGCCCAAATGCCACTTGCCGGTGAAATAGGTATGGTAGCCACCCCGCTTAAGGACGGATCCGAGCGTCCATTCTGCAGCGGGCAAGCCACCGCCCTGGCCCTGGAACGCAACTGTCGTCATGCCGCTGCGGTTCGGGATCCGGCCCGTCTGCATTGCAGCACGTCCAGGGGTACAGCTGGGCTGGGCATAGAACGAAAAGAAGGTCATCCCTTCCTCGGCCAACCTGTCGATGTTTGGAGTGGGCATGCCACGGCCCTCGCCACCGCCATAGGCGCCGAGGTCACCAAGCCCCGTGTCATCCGAAACGATGAACAGGATGTTTGGCTTACGTTGACTTTCCTGGGCTTGTATCGGCGATGACACGCCCAAGAGCATCGTCGTCGTTGCCAAGGCTGCGATGCAGCCAAAAACGGTTCTGCTTCTCATTTCAAATCCTTTCAAAGGATGCCTGGTTCGATGATGCCGGTCCTCATGGACGCAATTCAGCCATGGTGCTTTCCAAAAGATTTCATGATGCGGGGAGTGGGGTGCCTCCAGCCGACCGGAACAAATTCTATCCCATGATGGAATCGCCCGATATTGCCCTTAAGGGAATCGAAGCCTCGGGCAATCAACAGTAGTATTCCGGCAGGTGACACTACAGTGAAGAGCTGTTAAGCTTGGCAAGCCTTTGGGAGGCGGACGAATGTGTTGGGGCGGAGCATTCATTCGATCTCGGTATGCTGGCTTGCGGCTCGCAGTAGCCTTGTGTATCCTCTCCGGCGGTGGGGAGGCTGCCTCCCAAGCCTTGCCAATGGCTGGCCGGGTTCCGCGTGTTCTCATTCTTTATCCCTATGACGAAAGAATTGTCGCAACGACGGTTGCGGGAGAGGCCCTGCGCGCGCGTCTGATTCAGGCGACGAACAGCAAGATCGACCTGTTTTCCGAGTTCCTCGATCTGTCGCGATTTCCAGAGCCCGAGCATGTCGCCCGGATGGGGGCTTATCTGGCAGAGAAGTACGCCGATCATCGTCCAGACGTCGTGGTAGCACTTGGAAAGGAATCCGCAAGCTTCATCGGCAAAAACCGCAACTCGATCGCACCAGGCGCGAAAATCGTCGTCGCTGGGTTTGGCAGCTCCGCCGCAGACAAAATTGGACTGTCCAAGGACGTTCTCGGCGCCTTTTCGATCTTCGACATTCTCAAAACCGCGCAGATGGCCCGCAGTCTCCAGCCAAGCGCTCGCCACCTCTTCATAGTCGGAGGATCTTCGGATTTCGATCGTGAGTGGCTGGCATCCGCACGTAACGCCCTGAGCGAATTCTCAGCGTTTTATGAAACCACTTATCTGGAGGACTTGACGATCGATGAATTCGTCGACCGGGCAGC
The DNA here is from genome assembly GCF_019511525.1 of Rhizobium cauense. GTDB lineage: Bacteria > Pseudomonadota > Alphaproteobacteria > Rhizobiales > Rhizobiaceae > Rhizobium > Rhizobium cauense. The sequence continues at coordinate 9,230 of NZ_JAEUAT010000009.1, forward strand.
TCGCGTACCGGCAGACAGCATCATATTGGCATTGACGGTTTTCAAGGATCGAGACGGGCGCAACTTCATACCTAGGGAGGCCCTGAGGCAGATTGCCATGACTGCCAACGCCCCCGTCTATGGACCTTACGAAACCTACCTCGATCACGGTGTCGTCGGCGGCAGTACCGTTACGTTCGATGCTCTCGGCCAAACTGTAGGCAATCTTGTTCTAGATGCCATTGCTGGGAAGCCTGCTCAAAATGTAGATGCGCCTCAGACTTACTTTGCAGACTTTCGGCAGCTCCAACGCTGGGGTCTTTCGCCAAGCGATCTGCCACCCGGCACCATTACGGTGCATCGGGAAAAGAGCCTCTGGGAGGAACATTGGCCGATAGTAAGTGCTACCTTTGGTGTCGTAGTCATGCAAGCAAGCGCGATTGCGGTTCTTTTGCTTGAGCGGCGTCGTCGCCAAGCAGCAGAAAGCCGAGCTCGGATCCATTTGATGGAAGCGGTTCACTTGAACCAGTCTGCGACAGCGGGCGCCTTGTCTTCATCGATAGCCCACGAGCTCAACCAACCCCTCTCAGCCATTCGAAATAACGCCGAGGCTGCTTCTGAATTGCTTCGATCCGGAAACCCCGACTTGCAGCTGATCCAGCAGATCCTTGCGGACATTCAGGAAGACGATCGGAGGGCGGGCGATATCATCAGCAGGATGAGAGGGCTGCTAAAGAAAAGACGCGAGATCGACTGGCAGGAGTTCGATCTCAACGACATCACCTCAAGTGCCATCCACATCATTCGCTCTGAGGCTGAGCGGCGAGGGATATCTTTGAGAGCGACTGAGCCGGAGGGCAGGCTGCCAGTTCGCGCCGACAGGGTCCACGTCCAGCAGGTGGTCCTTAACTTGGCAACGAATGCGATGGACGCCATGTCGGGGACTGGCCCGACCGGAAAGACGCTGACGTTTGCAACAGGCGTTGCAAATGACAGAGCGGCTCTCTGCGTTGCCGATACGGGAACAGGCATTCCCGAAGACGCACTGCCAACAATCTTTGAGCCCTTCTACACCACAAAACAGGAAGGAACGGGACTCGGTCTTTCCATAGCCCGGGCGATTGTCGAGACTTACGGCGGAGCGATCTCTGCTTACAACAGGCCTGAGGGTGGAGCGATCTTTCGCATGGATCTGCCTCTGGTCGGGAGGAAAGAGGCTAATGAAACCAACGGTCTACATCGTCGATGACGACCAATCCTATCGTACGGCTACTGAAAGACTGCTTTGCGCCTACGGTCATACAGTCACCGGATTTTCGTCAGGTGCCGAGTTGCTTGCGTGCCTGGCAGACGGAGCGACGGGCTGTGTCCTCCTTGATCTGCAAATGCCGCAGCATTCCGGCTTACAAATCCAGAAGGAACTTCGAACCCATGCGCCTCTTCTACCGATCGTCTTCCTCACTGGGCAGGGTGACATCAAGGCAAGTGTCGAGGCGATGAAGTGCGGCGCTGAAGATTTCCTTGAAAAGCCAGCTTCCCCAGCTGTCCTGATCAGGGCGATCGAACAAGCACTTGCTCGATCTGCAAGCAGACGGGCGCAGCATGAGCGCGTACTTGCGCAGCAAGCGCGGGTAAAAAGCCTCAGCCTTCGCGAAAACAGCGTCTTTGAATTGCTCATTCGTGGAAAGCTCAATAAACAGATCGCGTTTTCACTTGGTATTTCGGAGCGGACGGTGAAGGTTCACCGCCACCAGGTGATGGAAAAACTTGGGGCTCGTTCTCTGGCAGACGTGGTCATGATTGCGGCCAATGCCGGGTTCGTCGACCATCCGGACGGACGGTCAGAGCCATGATTGGTTCCCCTTCCCCTTAGGGCAATATTCCGCAGCAGCCAACACGCCTAAAGTAATGCCTGGTCTCGCGCGCTTTCACGGGTGGAGGGCAGGGGTGGAAAACAAGCGTCGTATAGTGGCCGTCATCGATGATGACGAAAGCGTACGCCGAAGTGTCTCGCGTCTCCTAAATGCTTATGGATTTGCGGCCGTCGAATACGCATCGGCAGAGGCCTTTTTCGACAGAGACCCCGACGTTGCGATTGAATGCCTCGTATCGGATATCGACCTAGAAGGCATGTCCGGTATCGAACTCCAGCGAAAGTTAAACAACAGTGGTTTAAAGCTGCCAACAATATTCATCACGGCCCTCGAAGACGAGCGGCTGAGGGAAGTCGCCGAACGGAAAGGATGCATCGCGTATTTGCAGAAGCCGTTTGCAGGAGCTGCGCTCATTGCCGCAATCAAAAAGTCATTCGAATCGTGAATTCTTCGAATTTTCGCATCAAATGTTGGGGCGAACGCGGCCTTACGCCGGCCGAGAGGGTCAGCGTAGGTCGGGCCGCCATTTTGACGTGCATTAGCGGGTTGCGCTCGCACGCGCTGATGTTAGTTTATACGGCGGTGGGGTGGACTGGCGACTATCGGAGGCGTTTTCGCCGTGAGGGGGGCACACATCGTGTCGGCGCAAGCATCATAATAGATAAAGGGAAGATCTGGAGGACGTCTCGCCGCCATTTCTGGTTGGTACTGCTGTTGTGCCTTAACAGCGGTGTTGGGGGAGCTGTAGAGCCGCAACGGGTGCTGTTGCTGCATTCGTTCGGCGCGCGATTTTCCCCGTTCAACGCCTTCTCGAGCGCCTTTCGCGTTGATCTTATTAGTCGTTCCCCAAAGCCGATTGATATCTACGAGGCATCGCTTGAAACCGCACGCTTTTCTGCCGACCAGCAGAACGACCCGTTCGTGGATTACCTCACCGCTCTGGTCAGGGCACGACCGCCGAAGCTTGTCGTGACTATCGGGGGCGCTGCCACACGATTTGCCCAGGCTCACCGCAGCGAACTGTTCCCCTCGACCCCCACCCTTTTCACGGCTCTGGACGAGCGCGTGTTGAAGGCCAGCTCTCTCACAGCCAATGACGCTGCAGTCACCGTCAGTCTCGACCTGCCGGCAATGGTCGAAAACATACTGCAGGTGCGACCCGAGACAAAAAAGGTCTTTGTCGTGATAGGCAGCTCTCCGCTTGAACGGTTCTGGGCGCAGGAAGCCGAGGCGGCTTTCAAGCCCTTCCAGGACCGGCTTGCCTTCGAATTCTCAAGCGCGATGTCGTTCGACCAGATCGTTTCCCGCGTTGCGGCGTTGCCGCCCAGCACGGCGGTCCTGTCAGGTCTGATGGTCGTCGACGCGGCGGGGGTACCTTACGAAGAGGATCGGGTAATCGCGCGATTGCATGAGGCCGCCAGCGTTCCGTTGTTCGGCCTGTTTGACAGTCAACTCGGCAAGGGGATCGTTGGTGGTCCCCTATTGGCAATTGACGATCTCGCCAGCGACGCCGCCGATGTCTCGTTGCGAATGCTCGCCGGCGAGGCGCCAACGGATATTCACATACCTCCCCGCCGCCCGAGCGCGCCGACCTTCGATGACCGGGAGCTCGCCCGGTGGGGAATACCCGAAAGTCGCCTGCCGGCACACAGTGTTGCGCTGTTCAGGGAGCCGACATTCTATGAAACCTATCGATGGCAAATCCTCGGTGTCTTGGCTCTTCTACTGATCGAAACGACCTTCGTCGTTGCGCTGCTCGAACACCGCAGGCGGTTGAGACGGACGAAGCAAGAGTTGAGTGTCAGCGAGGAGCGTCTGAGCACGGCTGCGATTGCCGCCGACGTCGCCCTATGGGTCTGGGATATACAGAAGAACGACATCTGGGTGTCGGAGAGTGGGCGACAACTGTTCGGCCTCGGCGTAGACGGGACGACGTTAGAGCGCTTGGTCAAAGTGGTCCATCCCGATGATCGTAGGCCGTTCTGGCGCGCCGTTGGCGAGGCGCTTACCCAGAGGGGCGAGTTCGAGCCGCGGTTTCGTCTGACTGTGCCGGGGCGCGGCCTTCGGTGGGTCTCCTCACGCGGACGAGTGGAATTCGATTCCGCGGGCAAGCCCAGCCGCATGCGCGGCGTAGCTGTCGACATCACCGGCCGGCAGGCAGCGGAGGAGGAGGCAAGGGAGCTTAGTGGCCGGCTCATTCATGCTCACGAAGACGAGCGGGCGCGGCTTGCGCGTGAGCTGCATGACGATGTGACGCAGAGGCTGGCGGTCCTGGCCATCAATGCAGGCCGCGCTGAGCGAAGCGCGGACAGCCCCGCCGACAGTGCCGCGATGTACGAGATACGTGAGGAGCTGGTGCGGCTGAGCGAGGATGTGCACTCGCTGTCTTATCGACTTCACCCATCGATCCTCGAAGACCTTGGACTGGAAGAAGCACTGCGAGCCGAGTGTGATCGTTTTGCCGCCTTGGAGCGGACGATCATACATCTGGATACCGAGAATTCCACCACGAAAATATCGCCGGAAGTCGCCTTATGCCTGTTTCGCATCGCCCAGGAGGCGCTCCGCAACGTAGGCCGTCATGCGGACGCCAGCCGAGTGCGGGTATCTCTGGTCCGGAAGGGTGACAAGTTGAACCTCACCATCGAGGACAATGGCAAAGGCTACAATTCTCTTGCTGTAACGGGGAAGGTGAGCCTCGGTCTCGCCAGTATGCGACAACGCGCCAGATTGGTCGGCGGGACAATCAAGATCGAAAGCGCCACGGGAACCGGGACCACCGTGTTCGCGTCGGTTCCACTGTAGGAGAAGGCCGATGGAACGGCTACGGTTGCTGCTGGCAGATGACCACGTAATGATCGCGGAAGGCCTGAAGCGTATTCTTGCCGACGATTTCGAGCTGATCGGCGTGGTGGAAGACGGCCGAGCGCTTGTCGACACCGCAAGGAGGCTCAAACCCGACGTCGTGGTCACCGACATTTCAATGCCCAACCTCAACGGCATCGAGGCGATCTACCACTTGAAGCGTGACAATCCGGCGGTCAAGATCGTCATTCTGACGATGCACCAGACGGCGGCTTACGCGCGTCGCGCGATCGAAGCCGGCGCCTCGGCTTTTGTGGTGAAGCACGCGGCACCAGCCGAACTGGTGATGGCCATCCACGCCGCATCCAAGGGGAAGACCTTTATAGCACCCTCGATGACCGCGGAGGTACTTACGGATATTGAGCGCGACCCCAGACATGATGCGGAGCCCCGCCATGCGGTTCTCACCCAGCGCCAGCGCGAAATACTGCAATTGCTGACCGAGGGACGATCCGCCAAGGAGATTGCGGCGGTGCTCTCGATATCCCCGAGGACCGTGGAATTCCATAAATACCAGATGATGGACACACACCGCCTACGCAACAGCGCCGAGCTCCTCCACTTCGCGATCAAGAACGGCATCGTCACGGTCTGAACGCTTGAGGCCCCCGTAAATTTTCGGGCTGAGAACCCGTATTTTTGCGAGGTGACATTTCAGTTCCCTCAACCGATTTTTTTATGCTGTCCGCCAAGGGAGGGTACGATTAGCCAGTCACCTCGCTGCGCTCTGCTAGCCGACCGCCACCTGGCCTTGAGCGACGGCATTCGCGGTCTATTGGAAACAACGTTTGGCGTGGTCGTGATGGTCGCGGACGAGCCGTCGCTATTCGAGACCATCGACCGTATGCGCGTGGAGCTTGCTGTTGTAGACATATCGATTTCACATGGCAGTGGCTCGAATATCATCAGCCGCCTGCGCGAGCAGTTTTGCGATCTCAAGCTGATCGCCATCAGCGTTCACGACGAGCCGAGTGTCCGCCGCGCAGTCTTGCGGGCGGGAGCGGATGCGTTCGTCCTCAAGCGAGCGATTGCGACGGACCTCATCCCCGCGCTGGATGCGGCGCTCGCAGGTACCGCTGGGATGGGCGATACAGAGTTTTGATCGGACGAGGACTGTGTCGGGCATCCAAAAGTGCGCTGCTCAAACCTTGAAACCCTGCGCGAATGCGAAGTTCGCCGCTGCGGGGCCCAACTCCGGGTGACCGCTGAACGGCGAGTTCCATGGCAGGAGCATCGAGCACCCAGACAAGAATTATCGATAGAAACTTTTCGGGTATGAAGGCCTCAGTCTCTGACGGCAGGGCTTTCGAGAAGGCTTTGACCGAGAGGCGAGCGCTCACCTCGTAAATTTTCCACCCAGGAACTCGTAATATTACGAGGTGATTTTTCGCCCCGTTTTAAGCAACCTAGCGTTGGGATCAGCGCCAAGGGGGCGTCTGGCTAGCATCTATGATGATCGTGCGGCGCTACCGTATTCGCCTTCTCGTTGAGGTAATTGAGCAAGCCGCAGAATACCGTGAAATCGCTGAGGGAAAGCGCATGCAGAAACAATCTCGCATTTTCAGTTGCGCGCTCTTGGCGACGTTGGTTGTCGCCAGCGTCGTCCGCGCGGAGACGATCAGCTTTGCAGATGCCGTATCGACGCTCGCCCAAGCCTGTAGCACCGATATCAAGAAGCACTGCAAAGGCGTGAACCTCGCCAACAACAGCATTCAACAATGCCTGCAGAAGCACCAGGCCGAGGTCTCCCCGACCTGCACCACGACGCTGGGTGAGGTGACGAATTCGATCCAACAACGTCGGAGGCACAGGCCAGCGTTACCAAGATATGCGGCGAGGATGCGGCCCGGGTCTGCCACGACGTGGCACCCGGCGAGGCGAACCTCGTCAATTGCCTGGCCAGGGCGACAGAGGTCGTCGGCAAGAAGTGTAGCCAAGTCATAACGGATGCCGGTTGGCGATAACCTTGGGTGGGATGGGCAATGCGGATTTCAGAATTTCGGTTCATGCTCACACTGGTTGGGATGGTCGCGGCGAGTGCTGCGAACGCTGAAACGTTCACCAACCGGCAGCTGATCGCGACCCTTGGTCAAGTCGCCGAGAGAGCGCCATCGATCGACGTGGCGCTCCTTGTCGAGGAAGTCGCTGCAAATGTCGGCAAGGGAAGCGATGCGCTGCCGACGTGGTCCCGGCTCGCGGCGATGCCGCAGATCAACGTTGATATCGAGTTTGAAGTCAACTCGGTGGCGATCGCACCGGAGTCGTATCGAAATGTCGGCGTGATCGCTGATGCGCTCCATGATCCGAGATTGCTCGGCCACAAGATTCTGATCGTCGGTCACACCGATTCGACCGGCGATGCGAACGACAATCTCAAACTCAGCGCGGCCCGCGCCGATGCGATCCGGGACGCTTTGAGTACGACATTCGCCGTCGCACCCGACCGGCTGTTCGCGGTTGGGGTCGGTGAGGAAATGCCATTGAACGTCGCCGATCCGAAGGCCGCCGCAAATCGGAGGGTCCAGCTGATCAACGTCGGATTGCTCAAGTAGCACTGTCTGGAAGGAGCTCATGATGAATATCACCCGTCGAACCCTGACTTTGGCTGGCCTCAGCCTTCTCGCTGGAACCGCAATCTCTCCTGCCTATGCCGAATTCGGCGAAGGAGGATTGCAGCTCGGTGCGGACCTTGAGGATTTCTGGATTGCCACCGATGCTTACATCTATGGCTATCCGTTGGTGACCATGGAGATGACACGCCGCATCATGACCAACGTGGCGGAACTCAAAGGCACCCGCGGCCCAATGGCACATATCATCAAGCTGCGGCAGTATCCGGATTCGTCCTTCAAGGATGTCACCGCGCCGAACGCAGATACGCTCTACACGACCGCCTGGCTTGATGTCGGCAAGGAGCCCTACGTGCTCAGCGTGCCCGACATGAAAGACCGGTATTTCCTGCTGCCGATGCTCGATGGCTGGACAAACGTCTTTCAGGTGCCGGGCAAGCGGACGACGGGGACGGGCACGCAGACATATGCAATCACGGCCCCGGGCTGGAGTGGCAAGCTTCCCGACGGCGTCACGAAATATGAGTCCCCGACCAACATCGTCTGGCTGCTCGGCCGAATTTACTGCACAGGAACCCCCGAGGACTACGCCGAGGTCCACAAGCTGCAGGACGAGTTCAAGCTGGTCCCGCTCAGCGCCTATGGCAAAGACTACACGCCGCCTGCCGGCAGGGTCGATCCATCGATCGACATGAAAACGGCGGTGCGCGACCAGGTGAACCGTCTGACAGCGGTCGAGTATTTCACGCTGCTAGCGGAGCTCATGAAGACCAACCCACCATCAGACGCAGATGCGCCCGCACTGGAACGGTTTGAGCGCATAGGATTGGTCGCGGGGAAGGATTTTGACGCCAGCAAGCTAAAGGCTGACTTCCAGAACCGGATCCCGACGGTCGGGTTCGATCGGATCATGCTGCAGTTCAAGATCAACAGCCAGGTCAAGAATATCAACGGCTGGGCATTTACGACCAAGACCGGGCTCTACGGCACCGACTATCTCATGCGGGCTCTCATCACGGCCATTGGTCTCGGTGCCAATCGTCCGCAGGACGCGGTCTATCCGACGTCTCAAAAGGACGCCCACGATCGGGCCTATGACGGCGGGAAGAATTACGTCATCCACTTTGACAAGGGCAAAGCGCCACCGGTCTCCGGCTTCTGGTCGATCACCATGTATGACGAGAACTACTTCTTCGTCGCAAACCCCATCAATCGCTACTCCATCAGCCCCCGACAGGACCTGAAGTACAACGCCGATGGGTCGTTGGACCTTTTACTCCAGCACGAGTCTCCGGGTGAAGACAAGGAGTCGAACTGGCTACCTGCACCGGCCGGTAAGTTCCTCCTGATGCTCAGAATGTATTGGCCGAACGAGAACGACCCTTCGATCATCGATGCGACCTGGACGATCCCACCCGTTGAGGTGCGCAGCTAGTGCGTCCGGCCCGTCGTCCAACCGTGACGACGGGCCGTATCGTTCTCACCATCCGAAGGAAAAACACCCATGACCTTCAAAAGAACTGCATTGACGATTGCGGCCTTGGCGGGCTTTGCCCTATACGCCGGCGCCGGGCTTACACGGGACGCGATTTCGGCTCCTGCTGCGAAGTCCATCGGCGCGCCAAGTAATCAGAAAACCGAACTGGTTCCCTCGCTGATCGTGATGAATTCCGGCGGTGCGACATTGAAGGGCGATACTCTCACCCTGACGAGCATTTCCGGCAACTCGATCCTGTTCGCCGATCGGCCGGTTCGCTCCGCCGGCCATGCATTGACCAAACACCTGCTGGAAGAGTGGGCACAGGGCGGCAGCTTTGAAAAGGATCCACCGAACGCTACCATCTCGGTGCTCGACAGGGATGCGTCAGGCGTCGAAGACGCTGTCGTCGTGCTGAAGGAACCGAAGCTCGAAGGCACGAACCTGTCATTCAAGGTGGATGTGCTGGAGGGCGCTCTTTCCAACGCCGATGGCCCGGCATCGATCTTTATCGACATCATTGGCATGCCGCGAACCCCGATGTCCTTCGCAGGTGTGGCACGCCGCACTGCATTTCGGGGAGCATGGTATGCCGGAGCAGCAGCGGGAGCGGCTGCTGCGTACGGCCGGCCCGCCTGTGGCTTCTATCCCTATCCTCCCTGCTACTAGGGGCCCGAGACTTCAATGCGCCTGAAATTCTGCACGATGTCTTTGAGTGCGACGCTGTTGATCAACAGCGTCGCTTTTGCCGCCGATATGGCGCGCACGGTCACTGTCGACTGGGACGTTGCTGCACCCTAGGAGAGGCTTTCAGCTCTGGTCGGATATAATCGGTTTGATTTCGAGAACGACGGTTCGAATACAACGTCGTCCAACAGGCCTATCCTGGGATTGGTCGTTCATTTTTGGTACTTAGCCACATGTGGGGGATTGGGTTTGGCTAATTTTCTCCAGGGCTCCGGCAGCGTCGCTCGATACTCGCGCGGCTTTTTTTGCGCAGCGATGATCCTGCCATTGCTCTGCGCCTGCACCAGCCGCCCCACCGGTGTGCTCCAGCCCGTAGCAGCCAATGCTTCTGCAAGTCAGGTCGAGATGCTTGTTGCCACGACCCGTGCGAAATCAAATAGTCCAGGCGAGATGTTCAGCGGCGAGCGTGCTCGTGCGGCGAACTATGCTGATATTACTGTATCCATTCCGCCGGCCAAGGTTCGAAAAGTAGGCGACGTTGCCTGGCCGCGACGGTTGCCGCCAAATCCGGCGACGGACTTTGCGACGCTAAAGGCCGAGAAAGTCGACCGCCACGCGGCAGAGCAATGGCTGAGCAGCCACGTCCGCAAAACCTCGGACGGTAGCGTTCTGGTCTTCATACACGGGTTCAATAATCAGTTTGACGATGCGGTCTTTCGTTTCGCGCAGATCGTGCATGATTCTGGCGCTCACAGCGTGCCGGTGCTCGCGACTTGGCCATCACGCGGCAAGCTGCTGGACTACGGCTATGACCGCGAAAGCACCAACTACACGAGAAACGCTGTAGAGAATCTGTTTCAATATCTCGCCCGCGATACCGAGGTGAAGGAAGTGTCGATCCTGGCCCACTCGATGGGCAATTGGCTGGCGTTGGAATCCTTGCGGCAAATGGCCATTCGCAACGGAGGCCTTCCAGCCAAGTTCAAGAACGTCATGTTGGCGTCGCCGGATGTCGATGTCGACGTTTTCGGCTCCCAGATCGTCGACATGGGCAAGCAGCGGCCGCACTTCACGCTTTTCGTTTCCCGCGACGACCGCGCGCTCGCTCTCTCCCGCCGCGTCTGGGGCAACGTCCCCCGATTGGGAGCAATCAATCCTGATCAGTCACCTTATCAGGAGGAATTGGAAGCGAACAAGGTCACCGTTATCGATCTGACCAAGCTCAAGGAGGGCGACAGCCTTCACCACACAAAGTTCGCCGAGTCGCCCGAGATCGTGCAACTGATCGGCAAACGCCTGTCAGACGGACAAACCTTGACCGATAATAGGCTGGGGCTTGGCGACGATATCGTGGTGGCTACGACCGGCGCTGCACAGACCGTTGGAACCGCTGCTGGTTTGATCGTCTCTGCCCCAATTGCCATCGTCGATCAGAACACCAGGCAGAACTACAGGCACTATGCCGAAACGCTTGTCGCGTCTGGCAGTGAATCCAAGCCGCCCATGGCGAAAAGCAGGTGTGAAACCGGGAGCCAGGCAGAAGCCAAAAACTGTAATCGGTAGGCTGTAGCAACAGGCTTGCGCTTGGATGACAACCTCATCCCTTCTGTCCTTGGTAAGTGGCTTGGCGATAGTCTGTGACGACGCCGTTCATTCAGGCCAGGTGAACAACACGACTGAGCGGACGAGGATAATCTCGTGATCAACCGTTCAAGGTCCGCTCAAGATTGGAGATATGATGCTGACCGACGTTACAACCGCTGAACAGATCTCTCGCGTGATTTCGCAAGCGACCGCCCCGGCTTTTCTTTTGGGTGCGGTCGCAGCATTCATCTCGGTTCTGATCACACGCATGAACCGGATTGCGGATCGCAGCAATGCTCTGAGCGCCTTTCCAGAGGGCGACATGAGCCGGAGCCACCTTCAGGTTGTTCTTCCACGATTGAAACGGCGCGCGAGGTTGCTCAATAAGGCGATCGAGTTTGCCGTGATAAGCGGAATATGTACGACCGCACTTGTCATATTGGCTTTTGCCAGCTCTCTTCTCAACCTCAAGCATGAATACGGGGCGGCGGTTATGTTCTCAGTCGCACTCCTGTTCTTCGCCGCCTCCCTGGTGACGTTGCTGTTGGAGGTGCGCGCCGCGCTTCATGACCTCGATTTCTATGTGTAGGTGACGTCGACAGGATAGAACCAAACGATATCACGATGAGCTTTTTGCCTTTCTCGAACTCATCCCCACCAACCCAAGAATGGCGCGCGACGCAGTAAGATTTCTCCTCCTGTAAGGATCTATCCGTGGCCCACCTTGTGGTGTACCGCATCATCGAAGACGGGAGCATGTTCGTGATCCGTATCCGCCAGGGCCATGAAGATTGGGGGGAGGCTCTTTCTGATCAAGAGCGACAAGAATAAGGCTGATGACTTCACCCCAAGGCAGCCGTCAGCATGTAGTATTCTGTGTCCCGAGGTGACCATGTCCTCCATCAAGCTCCCGATCTTGCATCCTAACGCCTACGACCCCTTCGAAGACGAGGCCAGGAGGTTGGAATCCACTTCAGCCGCCTGTCGTCAATGCGGTACAGTTCGAAGCACATGGACCGGCCGTCGTACCGTGTACGGAATTTCTGGCAGAGCAGGTCGGTCTCGATCCACCACCTGCCGGTATCCAAGGGTTTGGTGAAGCGGCCAAGACCGAGGGTTTCGCCGCTGCCGTCGACGCGGCCGTTCCTGCGATAATTCAGCGGGAACTGCCGCCAAATGGGACGGCAAGGAATATCCGGCGACCGACAATATCGGCGGGCAAGACGGTCACCGCCTTCCGCATCTCCTATGTCGGTGAGCAGGGCTGGGAACTGCACATGAAGTACGAGGATGGTCTCGCCGTCTGGGACGCGCTACGCGCCACCGGCGTCATGGCCTTCGGCGTCGAGACCTACGCCAACTCGCGCCGCATGGAAAAGTCTCTACGCTTGCAGAACGGCGACCTGCTCACCCAGTACAATCTGCTGGAAGCCGACCTCGCCCGCCCGAAGGTCAAGGAAGCCGATTTCCGTGGCAAGGCCAAGCACTTGGAGTACAAGGCCCGCGAACACCAGCCGGCAATGCTCTGCACGCTTGTCATGACCGAGAACACCGACCGCAAGGGCGTCAAGCGCTACCCCGTCGGCTCCATGCCGGTCATGGACCCGGAAACCGGCAAGACCTTGGTCGACAGCCTCGGCCGCATCTCCTACACGACCTCGGTCGCCTACGGCCCGACGGTCGGCAAGAACATCGCGCTCGCCTACCTCCCGCAGGAATACTGCCAGGTCGGCCGCAAGCTGGATGTCGAGTATTTCGCCGAGACCTATCCGGTTGAAGTCATCAGCGTCGGCTACAAGCCGATCTACGACCCCGAGAACCTGAAGCCTCGTACGTGATTGCGAGCCGCCTCGCGGAAGCGGAAGGACGTCAGGCCGACGAGATTGACCATTTCGTAGGGATCGTTGTCCAGATCGTAAAGATACGCTTCCTTGTAAACGTCGGCGCGTGCCTCGTCCTTATCGTATGCCGCGGTCACGCCGTACTTCCACCGATGAGTTCGAAGTGCCCGGCCTGTTTCCGTTTGGATATCTGGAAGAAGATGTCGTCCCGCCATTGTGCTCGGCGGTCGCGGATAACAGGCCGGATCGATTTCCCGGTCATCACTTCCGGCACCTGAAGGCCTGCCGCATCAATGAGCGTTGGCGCAACGTCGATCGTCGTCAATATATTCAGCTGGTTAGGGCTTTGAGGCGGTGGGTCGACGGTTCGGATCCCATTAAGAGCATAAATACACCCCGTTTTTTGCGTGAGTAGTAAACGGGTGCGTGCGTTTGTGAAGCCAACGGCAGCCGTCCTGGGATTTTCGGTTGGCGGACCATAAACATCTGCCGACGACAAGATGATTGCAGCGCTAAGTCGCCTGACTCTGTTGCTGCGCCGCAAAATTATTCCCTGACCACAATTAGTGTCGGCAAGATCTGGTTTGTCTACGTTTCATGGACAATAATCTCGTGCGAAATTGTGCCAATACCCATTGTCAGCACGCAAGGGGCCGAACTCGAGGCTCGCTTGGAAGGGCTGGATATCGTCCACCTGCTTCTAAGCCAGTGGGGTCATCTGCACACCACCGCCGAGTAATTTCTTGGGCGGCCACATACCTCGGCTGATGGCAATACGGTGGTGTTTGCCGGCCAGGAAAACCGCAGCAACATGCTCGGCCATATCCATCTCCACGGGATGCGCAGGAAGATCCTACCCTGGTGTACTCCGGGCGCCGAAGAGGCCGAGTTTGGCAGCGGAATGGAGACTACGGCGTCCTATTGGACAGACGAGTGCGTCGGTGGTCATCTTTCTCTAAACGGTGAATTTCGCATTAACTGCCAAATCGGACCAGCGAATCTTAATTAAGTGCCCGCTCTGAACCAAAGTGCCGCGCCATCTTGTTAGAACTTAGAACTATTGGATGCGGAGTCTTCCGATTAAAATGCAGAACGACAGACGCGTCGCGAATGTCGCTCCTCTCCAAGCCGCACGGTCCCGAAGATCTGAAGCGAGCCATGTAAGCCGTCAGCCGTCCGGAATAGTCATAGGTCACGGACCGTACGTTCTCGTACAGGAACTGCCTTCAAGGCCCTTCGTTCTTTGATCTCATGCACCGGGGATGCTGAATGAGCGAATGGTGGCAACTGGCCGCGATCTACCAGATCTTCCCAAGATCTTTCCAGGATTGCGACGGCGACGGCGACGGCGAAGGAATTATCAGTCGCTTGGACTACCTCACCTGGCTCGGCACCGATGCCATAAGGCTTCGCCCCGTTTACGAGTCGCCGCTGCTCGACGGTGGATATGACGTCTCTGACTTCCGGAATATCGATCCGGTATTCGGAACACTCGCCGACTTCGACGATGTCTGCCTAGCGAGCCCGGCAGGTCCGGACTGCGCTCTTTCAGGAGAATGGGAAACCGGAAGCCGAATGCCACTCTGCGACCGAAGCCAACGCATCAGGTCACGCATGGGAAAATGGTTCAGAGCCGAAGGACAGCAAAGCAATCTGTCCAGCGGAAGCAAGAGATTTGATCGATCGGCGCCAATGCCGGTCAGAACGAAACGGAACTCAGGGAAAAGCCGGCAAATAGCGGTGCTTTGCCCCTCGTGTTCTTTCATTGGAGAACAGATATGACGAAAGTCGCGCTGGTGACAGGAGCTGGATCGGGCATTGGCAAGGCGGCTGCGGTTCTCCTCGCCTCCCGCGGATATACGGTTGGCGTCCTTGGCCATACGGAGGTTGAAATCGCCGTGACGACAGAAGAAATCAGGGCGCGCGGCGGCAAAGCAGTCTTGCTGCAGGCTGACATCTCCGACGAGAACGATATGAGAAAGGCCGTCGACGATCTCGTTGAACAAGCCGGCCGACTTGATGTCGTTGTCGCCAATGCCGGCATCAATGGCGTGTGGGCGCCGATCGATGATCTGACGCTGGAGGAATGGAACCGTACCATCGCAATCAACCTCACCGGCACGTTTGTCACGATCCGCACAACCGTGCCGCATCTAAAGCGAGCCGGTGGCGGCGCCATCGTCGTCGTGTCCTCGATCAATGGGACGCGAACATTCACGACGCCGGGCGCGACCGCCTATACTGCAACTAAAGCCGGGCAAGTGGCAATGGTGCAGCAGCTCGCGCTCGAACTGGCACGCCATCATATCAGGATCAACGCCGTCTGCCCGGGCGAGATCGAGACAAACATCGGGGCCAACACCGACCTTCGAAAGGAGGAAGAGACTGCAATCCCCGTCGTCTGGCCCGAGGGACAGGTGCCGATCACCGATGGCAAGCCCGGCCGGAGCAGAGACGTGGCATCGGTCATAGCCTTTCTTGCCTCCGACGACGCCGGCCACATGACCGGGTCGCCCGTCTGGGTCGATGGCGGCCAGGGCCTTCTTCGATGACAGACAACACCCACCCAGCAAGGCGGTCACGTCCGCCGCTGATCGTTCATCATCTTGAAAACAGTCGATCCCACCGTGTTCTCTGGCTGCTTGAAGAACTGGGGCTGGCCTATGACGTCCAACTGTACAAGCGGCAGAAGTCGATGGCTGCGCCACCGGAGTTGAAGGACGTCCATCCGCTTGGAAGGTCCCCGGTGCTGGAAGATGAGTTGAACGGCAGACGGACCCTGCTGATCGAGACAGGCGCAATCTGCGAATATCTTGTCAAGAAAGCGGAAGGTCGCCTCGGCGAGCCCGCGACATCGGAGGGAGCCATCCTTCATCGTCAATGCATGCATTATGCCGAGGGGTCGGTCATGCCGGTGCTTCGCGATGTTGGTGGCGCGCAGGATCCCATTCCTGGGCCGACTAGCGGTGACGCGGCTCAGGCCGATGCTGGACGTGCACCTAGACTTCATCGAGCAGGAACTGCGGGCGAGGCCATGGTTTGCGGGAGAGGATTTTACCGCTGCAGACATCATGATGAGCTTTCCGCTGAAAGCAGTTCGCTCCCGCAGCGGCCTCAGATCCGGTCGAACCGCAACCACGCGCTGGCTCAACGTCATTGCCGAGCGCGCTGCCTATCGTCGGGCACTGGCCAAGGGCGGGCAGTACACGTTCGCTGGTCGTGACAAGTAGAAAAGGAGGCCTCATGCGGCGCTTTTACTTTCATCTTCGCACTCAAGAGGGATTGGAAGAGGATCTCGAGGGCAGTGAACTCGAGACGCCGGAACTTGCGATCGAGGAGGCAAAACAAGCTGCTCGAGAAATGATGGCCGAAAAGGTGGCCAAAGGAGAAGTCGTCGACGGCACCCAATTCGAAATCATGGACGAAGAAGACGTGACGATTGCTGTTTTGCCGTTGAAGTCGGTCGTAAGGATCGAGTGACATCGTTCATTCACGTGTCGACAATCCAGCTTTAGAAGCTCACTGGCCATTGACGCCAATCCGTTGGGCTCCGGCAACCGGTGGAAACAGGAGCGCATACTCGGCTTCCGGCTTCCCATAGGCATCCTGCGCAAATTCCTCCAGTGCTTTTCGGTTCCTGATCGTCACCCGTCCGCGCTCCGACCGGATGAACAGATTACCTTCAAGAATATGCAAGGATGTGGTGACGCTGGGGCGGCGAACGGCAAGCATCAAAGCCATGTACTCATGCGTGATGCGAAGTTCGTCCTGGCGCAGCCTGTCATGGCACATCAGCAGCCACCGGCTCAACCGCTCGTCCACATGATGGATCGCATTGCTCAGCGCCGTGTAAGACACTTGCGTCGACAGATTATGGACGGAGCGATGAAGAATATCGGTGAGAACCGGGGATTTCACCATCACGGCCCATAGGTCTTCCACTTTGATCCGGTAGCCATATCCAGGTGACTGAATCACGGCCTCGTGCATGCTGACGGAAGATCGAACAGAGGGAGGGGTCGGGCAGAAGCCATCATAGCCAAACATCCCCGCCTCAGCCTTTTGCCCTTCCGGGGACACCGCGACAAGCGAGCCTAAACCTCGCTCCAGGAAGTAGATATGCGTGATAGGCTTGTCCGGTTGCGCCAGCACAAAGTCTTTAGGAAGATCGACGTGTTCCAGCAATGGGGTGATGGCTTCAAGCTCAGCCGCCGGAAGACGCGCCAATAGCTCGTTCTCGAACGAGGCGTATCGCATGAGGGCCTCTCTTGACTAGGGCAAGAGGTGCTATCTCTCAGCCGTTCGCGCCCATGACATATGCGAACGATAGACCCAGCCTATCATACAATTCTGATGAGATTTCGTTTGTCCGCCTCCGTACCAAGCCACCGAAGCTTACGACGCCGGCCGCAGGCGGACCGGGAGCACTGCGGTCACGGTGTCGCCTTGTCCGCAAGCGGTACAGAGAAGGAACTTTCGGTTCCGGATGAGGTTTGCTTCGTGAAGGAGAACCGCGATGATGAACGATGACAAGCACCCAGAGCAGGATCCGGCGGAAGGCAGCAGGGAGACCGTTGAGAGGGACTTGAAGCGGCAAGAGCAGGTGCGTTCGCATAAAAATAAAGAGCCGAGAAGCGAGAATGGCGCGGGCTCCGAAGCCGCCGAACCTTCGCCATTGTAATGCTTGGGGCACGGCGTCCAGCAAAGGGCAGCGAAGTGACAAAGGCAGCTCCCGAGGGTTTCAATTTCGGCCTCTCCCTTGAGATCGAACCAATGGAAGCGCGGTCCGCAGATAGCTTGCCGGCGGGCGGCGGTTGGCAATACGAGCCGAAATGGGATGGTTTTCGTTGCCTGGCGTTCAAACACGGCAGCCACGTCGATCTGCGGGCAAAATCGGGGAAGGCGCTTTCCCGGTACTTCCCCGAGGTGGTCCAATGTCTGTCTCGCCTACCCGTTTCACGATTTGTGATCGATGGGGAGCTGGTAATTGAGCTTGATGGAAAATTGTCGTTCGACGCTCTGCAGGCGAGACTACACCCTGCTGAAAGTCGCATCAGGAAGCTCTCGCTCGAGACTCCTGCGAGGCTCGTCGCGTTTGACATGTTATTGAACCCAGAGGGCACGCCGATCCTTGACCAGAGCTTGCGTGAGCGTCGCTCGGCGCTTGAGGACTTTGCGCAGGACGCAGCAAGCGCGGACCGCCTGATTTTGTCTCCGTTCACACGCGATCTAGCCGAAGCCAATCTTTGGCTATCGGGTTCCGGAGGCGATACCGATGGTGTCGTTTGCAAGCGACTAGACGGACCATACATGCCTGGCGAGCGGGCGATGACCAAGGTGAAGCGGCTACGAACGGCCGACTGCGTGGTGGGGGGCTTCCGATACCAGAGCGATAGCGAACTTGTCGGCTCTTTGCTGCTCGGCCTTTACAATAAGAAAGGCGAGCTTGACCATGTCGGCTTCACATCGACTATCACAGACGCGGAAAAGCCTGCGCTGACGAAGAGGTTGGAGGCGCTACGAGGAGGATCCGGGTTTACTGGCAAAGCTCCCGGTGGCCCAAGCCGATGGAGCACGAAGCGCTCGTCAGAATGGGAGCCTGTTGCGCCTGAACTTGTTGTCGAAGTCCGCTTCGATCACGTGACCGGAGGCCGCTTCAGGCATGGTACAAAGCTTCTCCGATGGCGTCCCGATAAGAAGCCGTCGCAATGCGATTACCAGCAGATCGAAAGATAGGACCAGGGCGCCTTGCGGTTTATTCGGAGGCTGTAATCGACAGAGGCTTCGACTACCTTAAGCATGTTGACGGGCGGTGAGCAGTGGAGAGCGATACAGCTTGTCCCGCAATTGGCGACGCGCCTTTGTTGATCACTTACGCCTGGCAATCCAAGTGCGCGGAAGGTTTTACGTCCGTCTGGATTGAGATCTCGTACGATCACACGTCCGGAGGCGCAAAGTTGGCAGAAAGATTAAGCACCCTAGACGATCCCTTCAGTTCAGTCTGACAGGCTATTACCCGATACCGCTTGTGGCAGCATCGTTCAGCAGAGTGGTTAACGCTGTGACGAGCTGAGCATGGACGAAAGGCTTCTGAAGCAAGACGCTATTGGGAACACCCTGGGCCGCCCATTCCTTGGCGCTGTCGCCTGTCATGTAGATCACTGGCATGAGGGGCTGCAATTCTCGCGCTCGCCGAGCCAAATCCCAACCGTTTGTTCGTCCTGGCATCCTCACGTCAGTTATTAGGGCGCAAAAGCGAGCAGAGTCCTCTTCGAAAGCACGTATAGCCTCATCCGCGCTCGATACTGAAAAGTGCTCGAAGCCCGCTTCCGCCACGACATCTTCGAGGGTTGCCTGAATGAGGGATTCATCTTCAGCGATAAGAACAAGCAGCTTGTTCCCGTCTGTGCTGATGATGTTCTGAGATGTCCCGTCGGAGTCATCGACCATGAGCACGTCCTGCATTGGCAGGCGGGAGCTCTTGGCCCTCAGCCGCCAGCGCCTACGAATTCGTTTGCTGACGATGAGGGACAGATAGAGCTTTACTGTGATAAGTCCATCCTTAGTCACATGGTGGACGGGGATATTGGTCAGGGCAAGAGGCGGCGTCTTGAGCCCCGCATTCTTCCGGCACCAGTTTTCGAGACACGCGGGTGAACAGGGGCGACGTTCACCGAGAAGGCGGCTGATGGTTCTCGTCCCTTCAAGATCGAAGAAGCGCCACAACGTGACAATTGAGCCACCTCAGTCCGATCATTCTATAGCCGCGCGGCTGCGGCTGGGTCCGCTACTTTGACTTCTACGGCTACGTTCATCGATAGGAAGGCGTCCGTTCCGCCCACGAAGGTTCCTGAAATCGGAACGGCTTGCGCGATATCGCGGGTCACAGCAACTGGGATGAGGTTGGCGCCGCCCATGCTGCGATTCGTGGGATCGAATGTAATCCAACCGGCGCCCGGAACGAACACTTCAGCCCAAGCATGCGTCGATCCATAGTCCGTCGAGCCGGTGAGTGAACTGTCCGGATTGAACAGATAGCCTGAGACGATCCGGGCGCCGAAGCCCAGACTGCGCACCGCCTCCACGAATAGTACGGCAAAGTCTCTGCAAGAGCCCCAACCCCGATCGAGAGTGGTCAACGGCGCCTGCGTGCCTTCCTCTTCCCGGCTCTGGTAAGAAACAGAGGAGGTGATACCAAGGCTGATATCCTTGAGGAGGGACAGCGTATCGGTCGGCGTGCCAGCGACGAAACCGCGAGCCCATGTCGCAAGCCGGCCGGCGATATCTTCGTACTGCTGAACCGCAAGCGCACCGAGATCGGTCCAATCACTCTCGGTGTACAGAAAAGGATAGTTGATTGCCGACACCGCAATGTCGAAGACGGGCCATGCAGCCGCGGTCAAATCCACGGTCGCCATGCTGTCCACCACCAAACTATCGCTGGGAGTCTGGAATGTCGCTGAGGCAATCGCATTGCCGAATACGTCATGCGACGAGCTCAGCTCAGCCTCGGGGGAAATGGAAATCTCATGGCTCAGCAGCCTGAGCTCGCGGCATTCACGTGGCCTGAGCACAAGGCGGTGAGGCGACAGCAACACCTTCTCTCGAAAAGTGTAAGTCGTACGATGATGAATGTTGAGCATCGGCATAGCAACGGACCCTAAACGCTGATGGCGAGGCCGCTGCCCCTGAGATAGGGCAAAGGCATATCTTCCGCGCGCGGCACCGGCTCATCAACGCATCAGTCCGGCAGCCCGAAGCGCACCGTTGATCACCGTGCCGACGCCTCGATCGTCCCGACCGCCGACGTTGCGCACCGCGCTCGGCTTTGCATAAACGATTGCATTTCTGAAGACTTCCGTCGCCTAGCCTATACGGCCCTCCCGTGAAAACGCGATGTCGCGAGTGTAGAGCATGAGTTCCAATCCCTCACGAGGACGTAACACCAGCAACACGAGACGATGGTGGAAGCTGAACCGGGAAGCGATAGCTGTAAGTTGTGCGGTGTCGCATGCAAAACTTCGGCATGCCCTCTCTTTGTCAGCGCGGCGCGAGTGCAAACCAATCCACTCTATCAGACCTGAGCCGGCCAAACGCCCACGGCTCTGCGTTGTCCGTTGCCGAGCTTCGAGACTCATTACAAGACCCGAGTGCCCTTCGGATCAGTCGTCGCTGATCGATGGGAGATGCAGCTTGACCTCGCGGCGCTGCTTTTCGTCCAGAGGCTCGATATGCTCCTTCCAGAAGGATGATGCCATGGCTGGTTCATCGTCCCACTTTCGCGTGCTGACGATGTTGTCGTCGACTTTCACTCGCCGACGCCCGCCGAGACGCAAGTACTCCTCCGCCAGCCGCAGGGATGGCGTCTCAGCATCTTCTCGAATTCCGATATCTTCGCTGTTTTTATTCTTCTCCAGGAACACGACCAGCGCCTCACGCTCGGGACCGAACGGCGGCTGGTTCAAAAAAGCGTCGACGGCGTAACGTGTCTCGTGGCCGCCAGAGGATGCATTCCCCCGATGGAGCAGGAAAAGCCTGCTGGTCGAAGCGTCTTTTCCAAAGAACCACTTGTCTCCATTCGAACTCGAAGCAAATTCTTGCAATTCGGTCATGTCGTAGTCCTTTTTTTCAGTTGTCAGTTCATAGGACACGGAAAGCCACGGCCTACCGGATCAGCCTGGTCGCGACGGTGATCCCGGATCTCTGAGCGTCGCAGATCAAAGCTTATGCCGGTGTCTCAAGAGTCCGTCAGACCTGTCGCCGATCAGGCGAGCCGGCGTGAAAGTGGATAGCCTGGCGCGTCATAGAGCGCGCGGATCTGGTTTGGATCGAAACGCGCCTCGTCAATCTCCAACATAGAGCCACGCTGCTGACTGTTTGGCATGTCCTCTACGGCGAAACGGAGGGCTTCGGCAGCTGTCTCGAACCGCCGATAGCGAGGGCCGCTTATTCCAGGTTTCGACTTGCCGGCGTAAAGTCCAGCTCCGCCCGTATAATCGAACCGGGTCACATTTGCGCCCTCGCGGTTGCGAAAGGATGACGGGGGCGATGGGCGGCATCTCGGACGGTCCGTTCGCTGTCGCGCAGTTCGCGCTTCCGCAGTTGCATCCGTTTTCGAAGGTTGAAGAGCTTTTCGGCACTGGAACCGGCTTCGGCGGCAGGTGAACGAAACAGCGCTTCTGCTGATTTTTGGGTGGTTGTCTAATCGCATCCCAGTCGTCAAGGTGCTTTAGGCATTCGGCGACCTTGCCGGGTTGCGGGTAGGCAACGCAGATTAAATTGATCGGTGGATCGGCGCTCAGCGGCCATGTCCTTCGGAGCTATCCGGTGCTGGGGAGCAGGGTTGTCTTCGCGGTCGACAAATGTCGCCGCACAATGGGCTTCGCAGGCAGGGCCTTCCTATGTGTAGCGCGCAGTCTCAACGAGCTGCAGCCACTCGTAGCGGAATGATCCAACCGACGTCCGCAGCAGGGACGCTCAGTGCCTCAAATCAGGTTTGACGCGCTGAGGGCGGAAGCTGGCGGTTGCTATGCGGTGGCGCCAGCCGATGCGTTGAAGACTTCTCCTGTCCTGAGCATGCTGTGCATGATGACCGCGAGCTTCCGGGCGACTGCCACCGCAGCGCGCTTGAAGCCCAACCGCTCACGCAGCTGGAGCCCCCAGCTCTTGAGGCTACTCTCGGTCCTGGCACTGGCGCTCGTAAGAAGCACTGTCGCCGCTTCATACAACAGCCCCCGCAGATGGTTGTCACCTCTACGCGAGATATGGCCGTTATAGTCGACCTCACCTGACTGGTAGCGCCGCGTTGTCAGCCCGAGCCAGGCACCGACCGAGCGCGACGTTCGGAAGTTGTCTGGATCTTCAATCGCTGCGATGTAGGACACCGCCGTAACGGCTCCAATGCCTGGGATCGTCGTCAGAAGCTTCGAAGCCTGGCTCCGCCGTGCCACTGCGAGCAACTGGCGATCAAGATCGGCCGCGCGCTTGCGGATGTCGCGCCACGCCTCAAGCAGGGGCAATATGATCCGTGCAAGGTCGTCATTCCCAGCCAAAAACTCTCTCACATTGCCATCAAACACCCGACCCGTTCCTTTAGGGATGATAAGGCCGAACGTCTTCATCAGGCCGCGGACCTGGTTGCTAAGTTGGGTTGAGATGTTCAGCAGCTGATTGCGGGCGCCGACCAGCGTGCGCGTCAACATACTGTCAAATGACTTTACCCGGACCGCCTTGTAGAAGCCGGCTTCGGCTAGCTGGGCCAAGCCATCTGCATCATTGGCATCTGTCTTGTTGAGCGTCTCGTTCAATATCTTTTGCGCGTGCCGCGCTTCGATGCAGATAGCCGGGATCCCCTCCGCCGTCAGTGCGTGATAGAACCACGTCGACAGCGGCCCCGTCTCGAATATGACGCGTTTTGCGTTCGGGGCATGCTTGCGGATCACCTGCGCCAACACCTTTGGATCCGAAGCGCGCTTCCCCCGCCAGATCCGCTTCCCGTCCTCCCGGATCGAGATCGCAGTATCTTTCAATGAAACGTCGAGCCCTATATATTGGTCCATGGTTGCCTCCATTCGATGTTTGGGCCCGGTTCCAATCGTGAGCCCGTATTTCCATCCTATCGGGGGCAACCAACCCAGACAGCATCATCTTGCAAATAAGTTGCCGGGGGCAGCCGCACCGCGATTACCCCATGTGTAGCTTGTCATTTTGTCCTCGAATAATGAGCGCGGTATCGCGCCCTTTGCGATGATATTGGCGTGACAGCGCCGAGCTATTTCTTGCTGACACTCGCCGTGTGGCCGCCCGTGAGCTTGGCCTGCGAGCCAGAGGGCGCGGGTGTCACTGTTGCGGTCTTGTCTTTTTTCGGTTTACGGATTTCGCGGTTGCTACGCGTTTGGCCTTTGGCCATGGGCTTATCCTTCGGCGCGCGATAAATGTCGGCGCTGTTTGAGCTGGAGTGATTTGGGTCGGCGTTTGACCAGAAGGAAAGTTGCTAAACTGGGAGGAGCGTTCTACCCTGTAGTACCGTCCTCATGCGGGTTTTTCCGCCGACGCCGAAATCGGGAAAGGCACTCATCGCCGCCAAGGGCAGGTTCCGCTGAGCGTTTCGGGTAACCGCGGTTTCGAGAAGCGCGCGAAGGGTCGCTTGCTCATGATATCCAAACGTATTGGAACGAGCCAGATTTTGTGAAACGTAACCGGAATACTCGTTGGAAGACATCGTGTCCTCCTCTCGGTTGGGTAGAGCCATCGGAAAGACAGCGATACCTAGGCCACGGCGACTACGTCTGCCACATGCCTGCCTCGCCGTTTGAGCAGGCTATTGTCATTTCCGCCTGCGATGCCGATCGGGCCGAATGTTGCAGCGGTCGAGACCGGACCCGTCTTTGCAGACGCCTCGGAGATTAAAATTGCCAATCTGTGGCGGGAAACACAAAAGGCCGGGCATGAACCCGACCTCTCACAGTCATTCAGCCTTGCTGCCAGTACATCCGTGGTCAGCGGTGCGAATGACGTTATTATGCCGCCTGAAGGTTGTCGGCAGAGTTCTTCCCGGACTTGCGATCCTGGACGATGTCATAAGTTATCTTCTGACCATCCGAGAGCGAACGCATGCCAGAGCGCTCGACGGCAGACACGTGCACGAACACATCCGTGCTTCCATTGTCAGGCTGAATGAAGCCGAAGCCTTTGGTGGAGTTAAACCACTTTACAGTACCAGTGTTCATAACGATTTCCTTTCATAGCAATCGTTGTGGTTCCCGCGATGCCTTGCGGGATAAGATCGATTATTTGAGAGGAAATCCAACGGGAGCATTACGCTCTGGAACGACGTCACAAGCATTGGTCGATAAACAATATATAGGCTCAATTTTTAGTTTTGCAATACCTATCTCGTTTTTGTTTTAAACTCCTGGTGTCTTGGTCGTATCGAACCTGTGTCACGCAGCCAGCCTCACGTGCGGTCGACAAAACTCCGGCCCCCAGAATGAACGGCCCTGAATCCCCAAAGGAGCTTTCGCTGCACACGACAAGGGTACCTCGTGGGCTATGCCCTTGATGAGATTGATCTCGGTGACGGGTCTGGTGGGCGAGACCGAGGGCCTCGCCGCTGCCGTCGACGCGGCCGTTCCTGCGATAATTCAGCGGGAACTCGCCGCCAAATGGGACGGCAAGGAATATCCGGCGACCGACAATATCCGTCCTGATGTCCGTGCTCGTGTAGCGCTCGCTTGCGGCGTAGCCGGCCTGAACTGCTAGCAAAGCTGTCACGGATGCAAGAAGCCTGAGCATCGTCGAGCACCGGGTTATTGGTATGATGTGCGTGGTACGTCAACAAACACTGGTCGGATCACAGGCTGGTCCGCAGCACTGCCGAGCGGAAAGTGTCAGCGGGAAACCCATTAACGCACCGGCCCTAGAAGGACTGGAACAGAACCGCTTCCTCATACCGTCGCGCAAGGCGTGAAAGTCGGCTAGCCCGTTTCACTTGCCCGAAACCTTTCACTTTAGCCGAACGACGGCTTATTCAGTTTTTCGGCCAGCACCGTACGGGCAGCAAGCGGCCACGGCCATTCCGAGGAGGCCGAGTTCATATGACGAATAGAAATCTTATACTTATCGAAATACCGACGACAGGATCGGCGGTCCGACTCCGTTCGAGAGCGTCGTCTCTCGCGGGTGGCCTTCGGCCTCTCGGTGGAATGCCATCTTGCCTTTCGGGAGACCATATCAGCCCGTCTTGTGGTCGCTCTGAATTCCCGCTGCGAAGCTTGAGGGAGAGTGACGTCGGAACGGCCGAATCAACAGTCACCGGGGAGCCAAGGCGATCGGCGAGGTCGAGCTTGATCAAAATTCAATCCATGCCGGCGCGATTGGGCCGATGTCGCGGGGGAGGGGGCCGATGACGATCTTGAGCTGCCCAACACTGTGGGCTTTATGCGAAGAGGTATGATCGAGAATTGAAAATGGATGTGGTGTGGCACATTCATTGAATAACCAACAAGGAACCGGCACGTGGCGGAATTTCCAAGCAAGGCAAAAGTCGTCATTATCGGGCTCGGCGGCATCGTCGGCGCATCGATCGCCCATCACCTGATCGAGCGCGGATGGGACGACATCGTCGGCATCGACAAGTCGGGTATCCCTACCGATATCGGCTCGACCGCCCACGCCTCGGACTTCTGTTACACCACGTCACACGACTACCTGTCGGTCTGGACGACCCAGTATTCGATCGATTTCTACGAGAAGATGGGCCACTACTCCCGCATCGGTGGCCTCGAGGTCGCCCGCACGGGCGACGACGCCTGGATGGAAGAGATCAAGCGTAAGCTCACCTCCGCCAAGGCCTTCGGCACCAACGCCCGCTACGTCTCGCCATCTGAGATCAAGGAAATGTTCCCGCTGATCGAGGAAGATCAGGTCCAGGGCGGCATGTTTGATCCTGACGCCGGCCTCGTCATTCCGCGCTCGCAGACCGTTGCCGGCAAGCTGGTCGATGCCGCCGAGAAATCCGGCAAGCTCCAGATGTTCGGCAACACGCCCGCACAGTCGCTGATAACAGAGGGCGGCCGCATCAAGGGCGTCGTCACCCATCGTGGCACCATCATGGCCGATCACGTCATCGTCTGCGCCGGCCTCTGGGGCCGCCTGATCGCCGAAATGGTCGGCGAGGACCTGCCGGTCATGCCGGTCGATCACCCGCTCACCTTCTTTGGCCCCTATAACGAGTTCGAAGGCACGGGCAAGGAAATCGGCTTCCCGCTGCTGCGCGACCAGGGCAACTCCGCCTATATGCGCGACACCGGCGACCCGAAGACCACCGAAGGCGGCCAGATCGAGTGGGGCTACTACGAGACCACCAATCCGCGGATGTGCCACCCGCGCGAACTCTTGGAAAAGCACGAGGCGCGCCTCTCGCCCTCGCAGCGCGACCTCGAGATGGAACAGATCCTCGAGCCCCTCGAAAGGGCGATGGAACTGACGCCGATCCTCGGCGAACTCGGCTACAACGAAGGCCACTCCTTCAACGGCCTGCTGCAGGTCTCCGCCGCCGGCGGCCCGTCCTGCGGCGAGAGCCAGAAGGTGCGCGGCCTCTGGTACTGCGTCGCCATCTGGGTCAAGGATGGTCCCGGCTACGGCAAGCTGATCGCCGACTGGATGACCGACGGCCGCACCGAGATCGACCACAACTCGATCGACTATGCCCGCTTCTACCCGCACCAGCTGACCGAGGACTTCATCGCCGGCCGCTGCTACGAGGCCGCGCAGAAGATCTACTTCCCCGCCGTTCACACCCGCGAACCCTACGCCTCCGGTCGCAACGCCAAGCGCTCGCCCTTCTACGAGCGCGAAAAGGAACTCGGCGGCTACTTCATGGAACTGGGCGGCTGGGAACGCGCCCATGGCTACAAGGCCAACGAGCACCTGCTGGAGAAATACGCCGACCGCGTTCCTGTCCGCGAAAACGAGTGGGACAACCGGCACTTCTGGCGCGTCTCCAACGCCGAGCATCTGGCGATGAGCGAGGATTGCGGCATCGTCAACCTCAGCCACTTCCACATGGTCGACCTCGAAGGCCCCGACCATGTCGAGCTCCTGGAATGGCTCTGCGCTGCCAAGATCGGCGGTGACGCCAACATCGGCAAGGGCATCTACACCCACTTCCTCGACGACGAAGGCATGGTGCGCGCCGACTTCACCGTCATCCGCATGGCCGACCGCTGCCGCCTGATCAACGGCGCCGATGCCGGTCCGCGCGACTTCCACTACATGAAGCGCGTGGCCGAGGACCGCGGCCTCGACGTCACTATCACCGACGTCTCGGAAAAGTTCATCACGATAGGCATCTGGGGCCCGAACGCCCGCGACACGCTGAAGAAGGTGGTGGCCGATCCGGCAGCGCTCGACCCCGAGAACTTCGCCTTCGCCGCCATCAAGCCGATCGAGATCGCGGGCAAGACGGTCACCGCCTTCCGCATCTCCTATGTCGGTGAGCAGGGCTGGGAACTGCACATGAAGTACGAGGATGGTCTCGCCGTCTGGGACGCGCTACGCGCTACCGGCGTCATGGCCTTCGGCGTCGAGACCTACGCCAACTCGCGCCGCATGGAAAAGTCTCTACGCTTGCAGAACGGCGATCTGCTCACCCAGTACAATCTGCTGGAAGCCGACCTCGCCCGCCCGAAGGTCAAGGAAGCCGATTTCCGCGGCAAGGCCAAGCACTTGGAGTACAAGGCCCGCGAACACCAGCCGGCAATGCTCTGCACGCTTGTCATGACCGAGAACACCGACCGCAAGGGCGTCAAGCGCTACCCCGTCGGCTCCATGCCGGTCATGGACCCGGAAACCGGCAAGACCTTGGTCGACAGCCTCGGCCGCATCTCCTACACGACCTCGGTCGCCTACGGCCCGACGGTCGGCAAGAACATCGCGCTCGCCTACCTCCCGCAGGAATACTGCCAGGTCGGCCGCAAGCTGAATGTCGAGTATTTCGCCGAGACCTATCCGGTTGAAGTCATCAGCGTCGGCTACAAGCCGATCTACGACCCTGAAAACCTGAAGCCTCGTACGTGATTGCGAGCCCGCCTCGCGGGAGAAAATGGGAGACAGTAAGCCGTTCGGTCCAAACGATTGCTGGGAAAGGTGCGGCGGTTGACGCCTATATCTCGAGCGCTGCCACTGATGCTATCGGCATCGATCGGCGGCAGTCGGATCATTTCGTTCAAGGACAGGGCAGCGGGCCATCACTTCCCGAACGCGCCCGAAGTCCCTTCCTAGAGGCGTTTGACCTAGGTGTTGCCGGTTCACATCCGCTCAACGCGGGCGATATTTTTACGAGGCGCCTGAGCCTGGATGAGGGATCAGTTTTAAGATTTCTACGATTCTTGACAGCGATCGCGAGGCCGCCAGACAGTGGGGTATCGGCCGACGCAACAGAATGGACCGTCATGAGGTTTAAGACGGTCAGGTCGGCAAGTTCGGCGCAATCAGCGTCAATGTTGGGAAATAGGTGCGATATCGGCCGATATCGCGTGTGAGTAGCGGATATCCGCTGACCGCCGCGTGCGCACCGATGAAGAAATCAGGGAGTACCCCTGTCCGCGTTCCCCCTGCTTTGCGATATCGTGTGGAAACCTTGCTTGCCAGAAAGAGGGCTTCCCTCGGTACCGGTGCCAGTTCCAACCCGGCTCGATCAAGGAAGCCGTCTACGTCTTCGATCCGATCGTAGGGGACGGCGAGTTCGGCGTAGACGATGTCGTTAATCCAGAGCGCTCCTCCGAGGCTCGCAGCTTCAAGCTGCGCTATCGACCAATCGGCCCAAGTTGGATCATCGGTAACGACGTCGAGAAGTACATTCGTGTCTACGAGTATCACGGCTCGCCACGCGTAAGCGCCATGATCGCGTCGGTGTCGAGGCCCTTCCCGGCATGCCCTCGTAGTTTCGCGAAACGGCTAGGTGGCTGCCTTTTCGCAGCATGGACGAGGACAACGCTTCCATCTGGATTGCGTCGGAAGTCTATTTTGCTTCCAGGCACGATACCCAAGAGATCGCGCACCGGTTTGGGAATTGTAATTTGCCCCTTGGCTGTAACTGTCGTCGCCATGGTCGAACCCCATGTAAGGAAAGATTTATCGAAGGTATTACTTTGTGTCACGGTTTTCAAGGAATTGGGCGCCAGTTCGATTCCCTTTAAGGGGGAGGAGTCTCCAGCTAGCTCACGCGTGGTCCGACCAAGGGTCGTCCCCGACCGCCAACCCGTCCTGCAGACCATGCAGGATGCCGATCAGCCGTGGCGCCAGTTCGCGGATTTCGGTGAGGTGAATGGCGGTCAGCCGCTTGAGCACGGTTTCGGCCTTTGCGGTCAGGGCCAGCGTCTGGCGGCGCTTGTCGTTCGGGTCTGCGTTGCGCGACACATATCCGGCGGCCACTAGGCCGAAAGGACCTGCTGCGGCTCCGACATTCACTGAGAGCGAGCGAAACGGAACGCCAGCCATATTTCGAGCGTGCGTCCGGTTCGCTGCGCGGTAGACATAAAAGGTGGCGGTCTCTCGTCGTTGCTGGATGCCCCGCTTGAAGCTGGCGTCCGCCTGCAAAGTGGGGGGTCATTGTCATCGGGACCGAAGGAGAATTCGCTGACCAGACAGATCCGATTAGGCGCATTTCTGCCAGGTGGCGCCCAGCACATCTTCTCGCTAATCGCGTCATGCGTGGGTTTTATAGGCATTCCGGCAGACTTCGGTCGCAGGTCAACCACAGAGGCGGGGGTCGGATGATTTAACAGCCCCTTGCGCAATAGCGGAGGCGCCGGTTCGTTTCGCATCAAATGAAAAAAACGGTTGCGGATGGCTGAGTCGCACGATGACGTAGAGGCGCATAGAGTAGCCGCTTCAGCTTTGCTTTAGTGCACGAGATAGCCCCAAGATCGATATATTCGATTCATTCGTCGAATAGGATGGCCCCATAGTCGGTGGCGCCATGTAAGATATGAATGATGACCACCTTTCCGGTTTCTACGCGGTAGAAGATTAGACAGTTGCCGTGAACCCGACGACGAATACCATGGTGCTCGTATCGGGGGACGAGGGCGAAGCCGTTCGAACTATCAACCAGTTCCTCACACTTTATCCGCAGCTCCCGAATTAACAACATCGCGCGCAGTGGATTATGCTCAGCGATGTAATCGGCGATCTGCTCAAGGTCGCTTTCAGCCTCGCCGGAGAACTCAAGGATCATGCTGATTTTTCGGCCTTGTCAGCCATCGCACGATATTTGGCCTCGAGACGGTCGAAGACATCGCTCGCCGGTTTCGTTCGGCCGGCGTCCGCATCGGCAATGCCACGCATGATAGAAGCATCCAGAGCGGTGAGGCGGGTCTCGCGATCCTGGACCAGTCGCACACCTTCACGGAGAACTTCGCTTTTCGAACCATAGCGACCCGTATCGACGAGTTGCTGGATGTAGCTTTCGAGTTGTTTTCCCAGATCGGCACTGATCATGCGGTCCTCCATCCAATGTGATGGAGATAAGATAGGTCCTTTATCAACTATTATCAAGAATGTTGATACTCGGTCCCGCTGTCATGATGTTCCCGCAACCCTGCTTGTCGCTCACTGTGGACTGATCAACGAAGACCTGCAGAAAAAGGTGATCGACATCGGCGTCTTCGCGCGTCGGCGGATCGAGACTTTGGATGACAGGGGGTCGGCGGTATGCTGAGTCGCCTAAACTGATATATGTTTATGTATAAAAAAGTGCAGTGATATAGCTCTGTATATCAGAGTTGCACTGCCTTGCAGGATTCATTATTTTTTGCGCGCGCCGCATGATCAATCCAGGATCAGCATTTGCTCAGTGATTTCTCCGTGACTGCATCGAACAGATGTACCTTTGCCCTATCAGGCGTAATCGAAATCGCGTCGCCCGATTGAAGTGAGAGACGATCGCGCACCGTTGCAACGATCTGTGCCGATCCTAGCGTGGCCGTTATCTGGGTCTCCGCTCCGGTCGGCTCGATCAGCGTGACGTTCGCTGTGGCGCCGTCCTGGTTGATGATCAGGTGTTCCGGGCGGATGCCATACACTACCTCCTGTCCTCTATCGAGCGACAGGCCGGCGGGGATCGGCAGGCGCGCGCCTCCTTCCGCCACGAACTCGACCGGTCCCTCGGAGGTGACCTTGCCCTTGATGAAATTCATGCCCGGCGAGCCAATGAAGCCGGCGACGAAAAGGTTAGCCGGCCGGTCGTAGAGGTCTAGCGGCGATCCGATCTGTTCGACATGGCCGTCGCGCATGACGACGATCCGGTCCGCCATCGTCATCGCCTCGATCTGGTCGTGGGTGACATAGATGGTCGTTGTCTTGAGGCGCTGGTGCAACTGCTTGATCTCCGATCGCATCTGCACACGAAGCTTGGCATCCAGGTTGGACAGCGGCTCGTCGAAGAGGAAGACCTGCGGCTGGCGAACGATCGCGCGGCCCATGGCGACGCGTTGACGCTGGCCGCCGGACAGATTGCGGGGATGACGGTCAAGAAGATGTTCAAGCCCCAGGATCTGCGCCGCTTCGCGCACGCGCCCCTTGATCTCTTCCTTCGGTGCTTTTGCCAGCTTTAGCGAGAAGCCCATGTTGGCCTCGACCGTCAGATGCGGATAAAGGGCGTAGGACTGGAACACCATCGCGATATCGCGCTCTTTCGGTGCAATATTATTGACGACCCGGCCGCCGATCGAAATCCGCCCGTCGGAAATCTCTTCCAGGCCCGCGATCATCCGCAGCAGGGTGGATTTGCCGCAGCCCGAGGGGCCGACGAGAATGACGAACTCACCGTCCTTAATGTCGATATTCACTCCATGGAGGATTTCAAGATGACCATAGCTTTTGCGGGCATTCGCGACGCTGACTGACGCCATAATTTTCTCCGGCTGTAATTCTTTGATGCAAGGTCGCCTGGAATTGTCGGGCGCTTTCGAAACTTACCTGCGGACCGAGGTTGCCGCGGAATAGGGGGCCAGCGCCGCGTCGATCGCCGCGAGGCAAAGATCGCGAGCCCGCGAAGCCACGCGTCCGGTAACGACATCAGGATAGACGCGTGCCAGATACTGGCTGATAAGCGTTTCCGGGATCGGATCGGGAAGTCCTGAAATCAATTTATCCACTGCGCTAGCCGCCTGCTTGTCCGGCCAATAGTAGCGAATTCGGTCGCTGTAGCTGAAGTGGCGCTGCAGACGTAACTCGTCGGCCGACCCCGTATAGTGGCCGGCCCAATGCTGTGGCTGGGTCAGCATGATCGCCTCCATCTCGGCTTGAAGGCTTTCCGATCCACCATCGAGTGCGGACCTGATAGCGTCGAGCCCGTACAGTGCCTCGCGCAATGCGAAGGTCAGACCGGGGCCGACCTTCAGGATCGCGAAGCCGTCATCGACAAGAGCCGAAAGCTCGCGGACGGTCTGGTAGTCCGTCGAGTGAGCCTCGAAGAGAAGTCCCGGCATCCGGGACAGGGTGGAGGCCAGTCCTTGCGCGCGATCCGGCTTGTAGAGGACGACATTCGTATTCCCAAACTCGACTCCCGGCTGGACGACGATAGCGATCACGCGGTCCATGGCCGAGGCGACGCCGGCCCTTTCGAAAGCCGATGCATGGATCTTCAGCGTTTTCGCCGCTGCACCGGGATCGGTCACCTCGAGTTCCTCGATTGCGTGTGTCGCTCCGCCCGGCGGAGGGACCTCCGTGCCGATGATATAGACCGGCGGGTGCTGCCCGATGCGGTGTGCAGTGTCTTCCGCAACCTTCGCCAGGCGTGCTGCCCTTTCGGCGGTCAGCTCGTCGTCAAGGGCAACCGGTTCTCCCGCGCATCCCATCGATGTGTCGAGATGCAGCTTCTTGAAGCCCGCTTCGACATAAGCCGCAACCATTGTCTCGGCTCGCCTCATCGCTTCGTCCGCTCCCAGCCTTTTCCAGGGATTGGGGCCGAGGTGATCGCCACCGAAGATGATGGACTCCAGTGGGAAGGCCACCTCTGTGGCGATCCGTTCGATGAACCGTCGGAAAGCAGCCGGCGTCATGCCGGTATATCCGCCTTCGGGGTTGACCTGGTTGCAGGTCGCCTCGATCAGGACCACGTTGCTTTCCTTGGCCGCCCGCCGCAAGGCGGCTTCTATCACAAGCGGATGGGCAGAGCAGACCGACGTGATGCCACGCGGCAAGGTTTCCCGGCGCGTGCCAAAAAGCTTGGAAAAGGCGCTCCGGCGGTTTTGATCCACGGCCTCCCTCATGCCAGCGTCACGACTTTGGTCAGGTGGCGCGGCGATACCGTGTCGATTTTTCTCGATTGTGCGACACGCTCGCCGAGGAGCTGAAGAGCCGGGAGAACGATAAGTGCTGCAAGCGAGAGATCGGCATCAACAAGCAACTCGATATCGCCAGGGCCACCGAAACCGATGACGATGGCGCCCTTTTCCCGCAGTTCTTCGACGAGCTTGGCTTCGGCGTCCTTCTGATCGGCGCTGTAAAGCATGACAGCCGCGGTCTTTTCATCGACGAGGCTGATCGGGCCATGGCGATACTCAAGCGGGTGGAACGGCTGCGTCAGGGTCTGGCTCATCTCCATCAGTTTCAACGCGCCTTCCGACGCAATGCCGAAGAGCGGGCCGCCGCCGAGAAAGACGAAGTGGCTGCGATCGAGAAACCGCTTGGTGAGCGAAGTATCGAGGGCTTCGGCAAGCCTCCTTGCGGAAGCGACGGCCTTATCCGGGATCGTCTGGCCGATCATCTGCAGACCGAGCAACAGCATGAGACTGGCCGAGACCGACATGACGATGCCTTCTTCACCGTGGGTCGGCGAGGCAACGACGTCATCGCTGCAGTTGGCAAGCGAGCTCTCTGCCTCGACGGTCAGGGCGGTGACGAACGCGCCGTTCTCGCGGCTCTTTCTGGCAGCGGCTACGGTCTCGGTCGTTTCCCCGCTACGCGAGATCGCCACGACGTGCGTGTTCTTCCAGTCGGGCCAGAAGAACGATGGGCGGTTCAACCATTCGGCGCCCGGTACGGCGATCGCCCGGCGCCCAGCATTGTTCGCATAGGCCGCAAGCGACATGGCGAGATAGTAGGATGTGCCGCAGCCGACGTAGACGAGGACATCGTCGCGCCGGGTTGGCGCGTTCGAGCCCAGCGCCTTTTCCCAGAAAGGGAACTGTTCGCGGATGACTTTTTCGGTCGTGTTCATGGTGACTCCGATTACTTGACCGAGCCGGCCAGCAAACCGCTGACGAGATATCGGTTGAGGAAAATGACGACGAGGGCGGGGATGACGATCGCGATGGAGCCGCTGGCCGTGATCAGCCCGTAGTCGATGAAGTTTTTCGTGACGAACTCGGGAATGAGAACAGTCAATGGCTTGGTTGCCTGTGGCGAGAAGATCAGCGGCACGAGATATTGTCCCCATGCACCGAGGAAGGTCAGGATTGCCGCGGCGGTCAGACCGGGGCCTGCAAGCGGCAGCACGATGTTGAAGAAGATGTAGAGACGTCCCGCGCCATCGAGCTGCGCGGCTTCTTCAAGCGCCAGCGGCAAAGCCTCAAAGACACTGCGCAACAGCCAGAGCGAAAGTGGCAGGTAAGCCGAGACATAGATCAGTGCGACGCCGACATAAGTGTCGACGAGATGGATCTTGATCATGATCTGGTAGAGCGGGATCAGTACGGCGTAGGCGGGGATCGCAAGCGTCGCGACGACAAGGCCGAAGAGCGCATTGCGGCCGGGAAAGCGGATGCGGGTGAAGGCATAGGCGCCGAGTGCGGAAATAGCCACACAAAGCAGCGTCGCTGCCGCCGACGTGATGACGCTGTTCAGCAGCGCCGCGCGAAACTGCCGCCAGACTTCCACGCCGCCGATGCGGTCGACATTTATGCCGAGCAGGCGCGAATAGTGATCGAGGGTAAAATGCTGCGGGAAGAAGTGAATCGGCCTGACGGAGAAGTCGTCCGTCGGCGTCACGGAGCTTGCGACGGTCCAGTAGATCGGGCCGAGCGACCAGATTAACAACACGGCGACGCCGATCCATATCATCAGGCGATAGAGAAGCGAGGGTTTCATCAGTCGAACCGTGTGTTGCGATAGACTCGAAGGACGTAAATGAGCGAAACGAGAAGCGAGACGAAGGTGATGACGACCGAGAGCGCCATGCCGTAGGAAAAGCGCAGGTTCTGGAAGGTCTCCAGATAGATCTGCACGAGGATCGGTCGCGTCTCGAGACTGGACCCGGCAAGAACCCAGGCTTCATCGAAGAGGTTGAAAGCGTTCACCGTTGCGTTGGTCATGGCAACCGCGATGGCGCTGCGAACAAGCGGAAGGGTGACCAGTGCGAACATCTGCGGACGCGTCGCGCCATCGATGCGCGCTGCTTCATAAAGATGCGAGGGGATGCTCTGCATCGCCGCGAGAACAATGACGATCGTCAGCGGCATCATGCGCCACACATGCACCACGGTGACAGCGATGATGGCGCTGGTCCGGTCGTTGAACCAGACGTGGTTGTCGAAGGGAAGCCCGAGCGAAGTAAGAATGCCATTCAGGAGGCCGGCGCCAGGCTGATAGATCCACAACCAGATCACCGAGTTGACGACACCCGGAAGCGCCCAGGGCAGGATGACCGCCGCAAGAACCCACTGCCGGCCGACCTTCAACTGGTTGATTAAGGACGCTGCCAGCACGCCGAAGATCGTTTCCGCAAGCACAGCAAGGACGACGTAGGTGAGTGTATTGACCCACGTCGTGCCAAGCTGTCCGTCGGACAGCATGCGCGTGTAGTTTTCGAGCCCGACGAAAGGCGTGCCCGCCTGCATCGGATTGACCCGATGGAGACTGTCCCAGAGCGTTCGCGCCATCGGATAGAAGACGAGCGCTGCCATGGTGATAAGGATTGGAGAGACCAACACGACGCCGAGTGTGGTGTCGGCATTGAAGCCGACACCCTTCTTCGCTGAAGTCTCCTTGAAGGCCACTGCGCTCATTGCGCCATTGCCTGCTTGGCGGCATAGGCAATGCTTTCGACAGCCTGGTCAACAGTCATCTGGCCCTTGGCGGCGCTGTTGATTGCTGTGTTCACGCCGCTGGAGAATTGCGGATACCAGGGAGGCGTTCCCTGTGGGAACAACGCTTCAACTGTCTTCGACTGCGCGACGAGCGCATCGCCGCTGTTCAGTTTTCCTTCCGAGTTGAGTTCGGCCAATGCCGAGGTGCGGGTCGGCAGGAAGCCGTTGGCCATGTTCTTTTTCTGGAACTCGCGGCTCGTGAACCATTTGACGAACGCAACGGCTGCTTCCTTGTTGGGCGACACGTTCGGGATCGCAAGCGCCTCCGGCAGGCCGAAGCTGCGCGTCTCGCCGCTCTCTGTCGGAACCAGGATCGCCTCCACCTGGCCGGCTACTTTAGACTGCTTCGGATCGTTCATCTGACCGAGACGACCGGGTTCGCCCGAGATCATGATGCTGGTCAAGCCCTGGGAGAACATTCCTTCGTTGATCTGGCTATCCTTGAGGCCGGTGGAGGCCGGATCGACCAGACCTTCCTTCAGAAGCATCAGTTCGAAGGCGAGCGCCTTGTAGCCTGCGGAATCCGGCTTCGTGAAAAGCGGATTGAAGTCCTTGTCGAAGAGTTCGCCGCCGAAGGCCTTGGTCAGCAGGTACCAGCTCGTGGAAGCGCCCTCGGTCGCCGAGACCGGCAAGCCGATCGGATAGGTGGCGATGCCCTTTTCCTTAATCTGCTTGGCAGCCGCCACCAGCTGATCGAGGGTCTTCGGGGTCTCCATGATGCCGGCATCTGCGAAGTGCTTCTTGTTGATGAGCATTACGCGGAAGTCGTTTGAATAGGGAACGCCAAGCAGCTTTCCGTCGACCGTGAAGATCTTGGCCACGCCGATGTCCTTTACGCTGTCGGCATCGATCACGTCGTTCAGCGGCATGTACCAGTCGGCTGCTGCGAACTGACCGGTCCAGGACCAGTCGAATTCGGTCACGTCGGCCGGTGGAGTGCCGGCAACCAGTGCCGTCACCAGCTTCGGGCGGATGTCGTCCCAGGACAGCGTCTGCAGGTCGACATGGATACCGGTTTCGGCCTCGAATGCAGCGGCTATATCGGCACCCTGCGGCGACGGCATCAGTACGGTGATCGATTCACCGGCGAGTGGTTTGTCTTGCGCGACGGCCGGAAGCGCAACAGCCAGGGCGGCTGAAGCGAGCAGTGATA
Source organism: Rhizobium cauense (assembly GCF_019511525.1). GTDB lineage: Bacteria > Pseudomonadota > Alphaproteobacteria > Rhizobiales > Rhizobiaceae > Rhizobium > Rhizobium cauense. The sequence continues at coordinate 46,854 of NZ_JAEUAT010000009.1, forward strand.
GAATTGTTTTACGCATGTTCCCATCCTTCTTTGTTATCAAGGCTTTACGTGACTTTATTGCGCAAACGCCGCTGTTGCCGACGCGGCGACGTGCCCGATCCAGCTTTCGTCTATGGGCCAGTCGAGAAGTTGGGCGGCAGCAAAGAGCGCTCCGCCAATCGGTGGTAACTTCGGAGCAACCGGGGGGCGACCGATGCGTTTCTCCAGCGCATTTAGGAGGATGGTGCTCCGGAATGTGCCACCGGCAAAGGTCCAGTCGGACACCGGCCCGCAGTGACCGGCAATCGCGCGGTGGTGCTTGGCGAGTTCGTCCGCGGCCAGGTCGATCAAGCCGACGGCCGCGGCGTCGCCGCTTTGCGCTGCGCGATCGACCACGGCGGACAAGGCGGCGATGCTCGACCGCTTCGCATCCGTTGTCGCCCAGGCGCCCAGGCTGTCCATAGGATTTGTCGCGTCGAGTTGTAGGTGATCAAAAACTGCCTTTGCCAGTACCGTCGGCGGCAGGCGCCCATCAAGGCTTTGGCTGACCAGATTGAGCGCCAGTCGGCCGATCCAGTAGCTGCTGCCTTCATCGCCGATGACGTCGCCCCAGCCGCCAGTCCGTGCTGGCTCACCTTCTGCACTGCGCGCCCAGGCCATGGATCCGGTTCCGGAGAGGACGAGAATACCGGACCTGCCGGCAAGCGCGCCGAGGTGCGCAGCATCGACATCGTTGAGAACGCGTGTCCGTGCTTTCGGGAAGGACTGATCTATGGTCTCTTCGAGAAGGCGGGAAAGACGGGCGACCTCCCCGTAGACGGGCAACGCGGCCGCGACTGCGGCTAGTCGCTCCTCGCCGCAAAACGGCGCGAGATGCGTCTCAAGTTCGGTCCGCCAGCCTGGATTGTCCATGGCATTCACACCGCCGCCAAGACCGGTGCGAAGGATGTGTCCACTGCGATCGGCAAGCGCCACCATCACCTTGGTCCCGCCGCCATCGATGCCGAGTATCAGATCGTCGCTCAAGACTTTGCTCCCCGATCAGCAATAATGGTCTCGACACCAAGTTCGGTGAGCTGCGCGCTCCATTCTTTCGAGAGACCGTCGTCGGTGATCAGCTTCGCGCTGTTCAAGGGAGCAACCTTGTAAGTGGCCGTCGTGCCGAACTTCGAAGAATCCGCCAGGACGAACCGATTGTTGGAACGCGTGAGCATTTTCTTGTTGAGGCTGGCTTCGGCGCTGTCCACGCTGTAGATCGCGCCGTCGCCGCTCACAGCACTTGCGCCGAGAAACAGCTGGTCGAGCCAGATGGTCTCCAGCATGGCTTCTGCCTGGGGGCCAACGAGCGATGCGTTTTCGCTGCGCAGCTGCCCCCCGAGAAGGACGACATCGAGGTTCGGGACGTTCATGAACTCCTGCGCCACGATCAGGCCGTTCGTGAAGATGCGAAGGGGCATGGGATTGATGCGGATCAACTTGGCAAGCTGAAGCACTGTCGTGCCGGCATCCAGGAAGATCGCCGTCCGCGGAGAGAGGCGTTCATAGGCGGCGTTCGCAATGGCGCGCTTGGCGGCCAACTGACGCTTCTCGCGCTCCTGAAAGGCAAGCTCCACCGAAGAACCCTCGGCAATGCGGGCGCCCCCATGAACGCGATCGATTGCGCCTGCGTCTTGCAGCAGTTGGAGATCGCGTCGGACGGTAGCAAGCGATGCGCCGACGGCATCTGCGATGTCCTGGATCGTGGAGAAGCCATTGGCATAGAGATGACTGCGGATGAGATCCTGCCGATCAGTCTTGACGCCGCCGCTCTGGTTCAACGCGTGTCCCCTTTTCTGAATTCTGATTTCACTCAGATTTTCACCGAAAAAGATCAATGTCAATCACAATAGTGATCTTTTTTGATCGTTTTATGAAGGCGCAAACAAAAACGGCGCCTCCTGGAAGGCGCCGCTGATGAGAGGGCAGGGCGTGTTCAGTGATACTTGGGCAAGAGGTCACCGTGTTGTTCGATCAGATCATCGACCATGCGCCAGATTTCGTCAGGCGAGAGCTCGGCGGATGTGTGCGGATCGAGAAGTGCAGCCTGGTAGATCCGGTCTCTTTTCCCCGTCAGCGCGGCTTCGACGGTGAGTTCCTGCACGGAAATGCTCAACCGCATGACGGCTGCGAGCTGGGACGGGATTTTCCCGATCCGAGTGGGCTGGATGCCATTGCGGTCGACGTGGCAGGGAACTTCCACGATGCATTCCGATGGAAGATTTTCGATCAGGCCGTTGTTTGGAACATTGCCATAGATCAGCGCTGGCTTGCCGGTCACCGCGGCGTGGATGATGCCGGCTGCATATTCGTTGCTTCGGCAGACGTCGATCGGTTTGCCGCCTTCGAGATCGTGGCGCAGGGCATGCCATTCGGCGATCTGCACCTCGCATCGGCGGATATATTCATCGAGCGGTATGTTGAGCTGGTCAACCAGTTCCGGCCGGCGGTCCTTGATGTACCATGACGTATATTCGGAAAAATGCTCGCTGGATTCGGTCACGAAATAGCCGAGACGTTTCAGCGCGTCGAACCGGACGCGGTCATCGGCCGGAACATTGCCTTCGCCGCCGAGCGCCTTCAGCCGGGGATAGAGGTCTTCACGGCCGCCATTGGCGCCGATCTTCTCGTATTTGAGAAAGAAGGCGATGTGGTTGATGCCGGCCGAGATGTAGTTAATATTGTCGATGCTCTCGCCAAGGCAGTCGGCAAGATGACCCGCCGTGTGCTGCACGCTATGACACAAGCCGACGTTACGAATTGCCGGCGAAATTTCCTTGATCGCCCAGCAGTTGATCGCCATCGGGTTGACGTATTGCATCAGCAACGCATTCGGGCAGACGTCCTCCATGTCGCGGCAGATTGCTTCCAGGACAGGGATTGTTCGCAGGCCGCGGAAGATGCCGCCGATGCCGAGCGTGTCGGCAATCGTCTGTCGCAGGCCATATCTCTTTGGAACGTCGAAATCCGTGACGGTCGCCGGCTTGTAGCCGCCGACTTGCATCATGAGGATCACGAAATCCGATCCCTTCAACGCCTGCCGACGATCGAGTGTCGCTGCAATGCGCACCGAACTGAGCTTCAGCGCCTCGCATATGCGTCGCGCAACGATCTCTGACGTCTTCAGACGCTCGGGATCGATGTCGAACAGGGTGATGACGTAGTCTTGATCGGATGGGGTCGACAGGACATCGCCGAGGATGTTCTGGGCAAAGACTGTGCTTCCGGCTCCAACAAGGCAAATTTTGGGCATGTGGTTCTCCTCTGATTGATGAACCTTGTCATGCCTCATTCCAATCGGGATTTTCTTCCTGCTATAGAAGAAATTATTCTTGAATCGGAGCATCGATCTATGAAAGTGGAGGAGACGAGCGCGTCGGGGCAATGGGTTGCGTCGCCGCGAGCCTTCCTAGTCGAACAGCATGTGGCGGATACGATGACGTCCGCGCATTGGCACGATCACATCGAGATCAATCTGCTTATTGCAGGGACGATGACCTATCTCTTCAATGGGAAGCAGGAACACGTGGAGGCAGGCCGCCTCGTGCTGTTCTGGGCTGCGATCCCTCATCAGACAATCCTGGTCACGCCGGATTCTCCCTTGATCTGCATCTATTTGCCGCTTGTTGATTTCCTGGCTCTTCCTATCGATATCACGGCGAGGCAGGATGTCTTGCAGGGGGCATTCATTCATCAAGCGAGCCCGTCGCAGGGCGTTTCTGTTTCAGGAACGCGATGGGTCCAAGAATGGAGTTTGGGCGATCCGTCACGTCGGCAGTTGGTGATCGATGAGGTCGCAGTTTGCGTGCGGCGGCTGATCTTAGATCATGCCGACAGCGAGGTGCGGCGCAGCGTTGCGGCGGCGTCGACCAGCCCGAGTATCCGGCATGCTCAGACCCTTACCGAACTGATCACCAGGCTCTATGGCGAAGCGTTGACACTGCAATCGATCGCAAAACTCGCTCGCGTTCATCCGACGACTGCAAACAGGGCGTTCCGCGAGGTGTTCGGAATTTCGGTGATGGAATATCTCACCCGCTTCCGGCTTTCGCGAGCGATGCAGAGGCTGGCCGAGACAGACGATCCCATCGTACAGATAGCGCATGACAGCGGGTTCGGCTCCACCGCGCGTTTCTACCATGTCTTCAAGGAACGTACCGACAATACGCCGCGGCAGTTTCGAATGGCAGCGCGGATGAGGTGACCGAACATCGCGATTGCTCGAGTTTGTTTCCGGCATGGCGGCCGTTCAACGGCAATCGTGTGCAATCTTGCGTTGTCGGCAGCCGAGACTAAGGCCGCGGCCTTGCGGATAACGTCATGACGACGCTTGGATGGGATCGGGAGGTGGCCGCGTTGCCGATTTATCGAATACGGATTGTAGCAAACAGAGACTGGTCGACAGCCGGGGGAATGGGACGCTCATTCCCAGCGCATCTTAGATTACGTATTCCTCCTGGTTCTCACATCAAGTGCAAGAATCCAGCATAATTCTCAAATTAAGTGTGAGGCGGTCTTGTCATACGCTCACCACCGGCTTTGATCCATCGGGGCGGTCGATCATCCCCACACACCAAAGCAATCACTCCGCAGCTGCTTCTAACCACAGCACGCTCCACACGCTGAGAGGCAGCCGCGCAATGTCTCTAGTCGTGGATCCTCTCCAGTCTTCGAACCCGAAGACCGGGCGCCGGACGGAGATTGCTAAGGATCTGGATCTTGTGAGCAGTTACGCTTACTGAAATTTTGCGGGCGCTGCGAGCTTGGCCTGCTCAAGCGACCAGTACTCCATATCGAACAGGTCGGCCTCCCCGATCGGCGTAAACCGACCGTAGGCTTCAGCTGCATTGATTGCGCGGGTTGCCTGCTCACAGAGATCCCCGCCGATTTTTGCGGCCTTGGCGCTCGCGCCGATCGCAAAAATGCCTTCTCCTCGCACGAGAACAACGCGCGGGTAGACGTCCAGGATGCGTTTCGGTTCGCTGGCGCGGGCTGCGTTTCGTTCGAAATAGGCCCGGTAGCGGTCTCCATAGGTAGCGAGTGCGCTTTCGATCTCCGCTTCGTCCGCATCGGCCTCGATGATCATCGGCCACGGCTTGATGCGGATCACATGATCAGGCGTAACCGTGCCGCGCATGCTGATTGCTTCCACATCAGGCTTTGATGCGTGAGTGCGGATTGCCGCGGTAGAGCGATAGTCGAGCGCCACACCGCCAGCAAAAGGTGAACCGGGTTTCGTGCAGGCTTTTTCGAGCCGAGTAGCCAGTCCGGTGTTCTTCGGGCCGTCGCTGGCCTGCGGGCCGGAGAGTTCGACGCCGGCGCGGGCGAGTTCGTTTTCGGCCATTGTCACGAACTCGATCATCAACTCATAGGATGTCCGGGCGTCGTCAGCGAAGGTGAAGAGACCGTGGTTTTCCAGCCATAGGCCCTCGCAACCGCGATGGTCTTGAAAGACGCGATCGGCTTCGATCGAGAGATCAAAGCCCGGCATTACATAGGGTACATAGGCGAGGCGATCGCCGTAGATGCGCTTGACCGTCTCGCGCATGTCGGGCTGGTCCGCCAAAGCGAGGATCGCCGTGGCGTGGCTGTGATCGACGTAGGCGAAGGGAAGGAAAGCGTGCAGGAGCGCTTCGACAGACGGATTGGGCGCGTCCTTTTCGAGTAGGCTTTCGCGCAGGAGCGCCACCATGTGCGGGTCGGAAAGCTTCGGCCCGTTTCGCGCAGCAAGCAGCTGCGCCAGGCGCACTGCAGGCAACCCCGGCGCCTCGATCGTATCGAGATCCCAGCCGCTGCCTTTGATATGCATGAATTCTTCGCCGTCTGAGGAGGTCACCTTGACGGATGTGTTGCCGCCGCCGTGTAGAACGAGGTCCGGATCGCCGCCGATGATGCGGGATGTGTAGATGCGAAGACCGAGCGCGTCGCTTTGCCCCGCGGCACGGGCGGTCTCGACGTAACGGGCTGCGTCTTCATCGTTCCAACGGCTTTTCATATGAATTGTCCTGTTCGCTCATTGATATCGGCGGGCAGCCCTGGCCGCCCGCCTTCCGCGTCTGATCAGAAATTGAAGTTGCCGATATTGTCCTTGGTGAAAACAGTGCGCTCCGGCAGCAGGACGATGCCGTTGCCATCGGCCTCGTAGTCATAACCCTGCACCTTGTTGGCCGAAACCTCGACGGTCCCGATGCCGGGTATGTCGAGCTTGTCGCCGACCTTCATCGGGCCGTTCTTGAGGACATGATCGGCAACGAAGACCGAGATTTTGCCTTGCTGCGTGACATCCCAGAGGCCGAAACGCTGGATGGTGCCGCGCTCGATATAAGGGCGCATGACATTCGGCGTCGAGAAGCCGACGATGGTCACGCCATCGGCGCGCTTCAGGTTCTCTGCTGCCTGAGCTGCCGCCGGCAGGGCGTTGGCATCCGGTGCGATGATTGCGTCGAGGTCCGGATAGGTCTGCAGGATGCTTTCGGCCGTCTGCAGCGACTTCTGGGCATCGTTGTAGCCATACTGCGTGGTGACGATTTCCCAGCCCGGATGCTCCTTGGCGATCTTTGCCTTTGCGGCCTCGGCCCACGCGTTCTGGTCGGTGACGGTCGGGCTCGAATAGAAGAAGGCAACCTTTGCCTTTTCCTTCGTCACGCCCTTGGATGCCATGTCGACCAACAGGCCGCCGAGCTGTTCCGGAGTGCCCTGGTTGATGTAGTAGCTGCGGCAATCCGGATTGACATCACTGTCCCAGGTCATGACGAGAACGCCACGCTCCATGGCGCGCTTCAGCGCCGGGCAAAGTCCATCCGGAGAAACGGAGGAGACGACGATTGCGTTGTAACCCTGGTTGACGAAGTTGTTGATGAACTGTACCTGAGCGGAAACGCTCGGTTCCGTCGGGCCGTCATAGGTTACCTTGGCGCCCACTTCCTCGCCTGCCTTGACGGCGCCAGCGCCGCCCGATGTGAAGAATCCCACACCCACCAGCTTCGGGATGAAGGCAATCTGGTTTTCGGCGTGCGCAGCACCCGTCAGCATGGTGCCGGCGAAAAGGGATGCGGCAACGGCGCCGGATTTCATGATGGTCTTGATCATTCTCATTCTCCTCCTGAAATAACTGTCACCCGGTTGTGTCTCTGTTGCCGGGCAACGGCGATGACATCGGCCAGCATTGCGCTTCCGTGGCGCAATGCGACCGCGATAACCAGCAATCCTCCCGAAAGTGCGCTGGAAATCTGGCTTGGGACACCAGTGGCCTGCAGTCCTTGCTGCAGGTAACCGATGACGAACGTGGCAAGCAGCGTGCCGAGAATGGAGCCCTGGCCGCCGTAGATGGAAGCACCACCGAGCACTGCGGCGGTAACTGCCGGCAGGAGCGTTGCCGAACCGAGATCGACGCGGGCCGATCCGAAATAGGCGGACATGACGAGGCCGGCGATGGCTGCCGAGATGCCCGTGACGACGTAAGTTATAGTCTGCACTCGTTCGACTGGGATTCCGGCAAAACGGGCAGCACTTTCCGACTGGCCGGACAGGAATACGGCGCGGCCGAACCGTGTGAAGTGCAAAAGCACGACGAGGACGGCGGAAAGGCCAAGGAAGAGCGCAAGCGGAGCCGGCAGGCCAAGAAATTTCGCATATCCGAAAGCGTTGAATGCTTCGGGGAAATTCCCAATCCCCTCATAACCGCCGGCACCGACAATCCCTGATGCGACAGTCGCGGTTCCCTGGAAGAGATAGAGGCTGCCGAGTGTGACGACGAGCGGCTGGATCTTCGAGAGATAGATGACGGAGGCGTTCAGCAGTCCGCAAAGCGCGCCTGTGATCAAGGCCAGCAGCAGCGAAAGCGGCAGCGGTACTGCATAGAAGGTGGCTACACCGAACACGATCGCGGCAAGGCCGATGACGGAGGCGAAGGAAACATCGATGCCACCTGCAATGATGACGAGGGTCAATGGCAAGGCCACGATGCCGATCTGAACGAAATCCGACGTGCCGTAGATCAGGTTCGCGACATCGAGGAAGCGCGGATTGACGATGCCGAAGATGATGAGTTCGGCCACGAGCATGGCTAGAAGTGCAGTCTCCCAGCGGAAGATCAGCTTTTTCATTGGCGTGCCTCCAGGGTGCGGGGAAAGCTTGTCGCCACGTTGCTGGCTGGCTGGCGCTCGTGCACGGCATAGCGACGGGCGCGAATGCGACGATCGACGACCTGGCGGATGCGACCGTCGAGAAGCAGCACGCTCAACAGGATCGCTCCGGCGATGAAGTCGTTCCAGTAGGCCGGTATCTTGAGAAACACGAGGGCGCTGTCGATCGAAGTGATGAAAATGACGGCCGCAAAGACGCCGGCGACTGACCCCGTTCCGCCGAGAAGACTGACGCCACCGAGCACGTTCACGGCTATCGCCTTCAGTTCGATACCGTTGCCCGCCTGATTGGGGATGAAGCCAATCTGGGCGGAAAAGACGAGCCCGGCCAGCGCCGCGCAGGTTCCGGTTGCAACGAAGGCCGAGAACCGGACAAGCTTTGCCGGCGCGCCGAGATGGTGTGCGGCGGCACTGTTGTCGCCAACCGCATAGAAGTACCGGCCGAAGCGTGTTCCACGCAGCACGTACCAGGCGAGCACAACGAGGACGAAGACGACAACGGTAAGGGCAGAGAAGCCGAGGCCGAGATTGGCTGCAAGCGCCTTAAGGCCCTGTGGCAAATCTTCGATCCAGCGGCCGCCTGTCAGGACCAGCATAATGCCGCGATAAAGGCCGAGTGTGCCGAGCGTGGCGACAATCGAGGGTATGCCGAGATAGGCAATCATCAGACCATTGAACGCGCCGGCCACAGCGCCGGTCATGAGGCAGAAGGCTATGGCAAGCGGCAGACTGGCACCAGCATTGAGTGAAAGGCCGAGAACAGCTGCGCTAAGGCCGAGAACCGAGCCGCTCGAGACATCGATGCTGCGCGTCACGATGACGATCATGGTACCGAGCGAGATCAGCATCAATACAAGGCTGCTGGAGATGACGACTGCAGCCGTCGCACCGGAGAGATAGCCTGGAGCGGACGCGCCGATCGCAACATAGGCGACGGCGAGCACGATCAAGAGGGTTGCGACGCGATTGCGGGCAAAAAGATCAAGCATGAGGGGCCTCCGTGGCACCGAAGGCGAGGCGGGCGATCGCATCGACCGATATATGTTCGTTCAACTCACCGCCCGACCGGCCAAAAGCCATTACCTGAACGCGGTCCGCAAGTTCGATAATCTCGTCGAAATCCGATGAGATGAGAACGATTGCAACACCGTCGGCGGCGAGCCTCCTGACAAGTGCGTAAATATCGTTGCGGGCAGCGACATCGACACCGCGGGTGGGTTCATCAAGGATCAGCACCTTAGGCCGCGCCGATAGGCATTTGGCGAGCAGGACCTTCTGCTGGTTGCCACCGGAAAGACCGCGCGCCTCCTGACCGGGGCCGGTGCACTTGATGCTCATGCTCGATCGAAACTCTTCGAAGATTTTTCGCTCGACGCCCGGCCGCAGAAAGAAGGGGAGGCGATGCAAGAGATATGATGAGACGTTCCAAAATAGCGGCGCCTCCAGGAAGAGGCCATGTTGCTGCCGATCTTCCGGGAGATAGACAAGGCCGCGATCGACACAGCCGCGCGGAGTCCGTTTTGCGAACTCTTTACCCTCCAACAAGACCCGTCCAGATGTCTGACGTCGCAGACCGAAGAGTGTTTCGGCGAACTCCGTGCGGCCTGCACCGACGACACCGGCGAGCCCCACGATCTCGCCGGCGCGGACGACGAGACTGATATCCCGGAAACCCTCTCCGCTCAGTCCGTGTACACTGAGCCGCGCCTCGCCAATCTCGCAACGCTTGTGGCGCGTGCGGATGGAGCCGTTGTCTGTGATCTGTATGCGGCTCATTGCCTCGACGATCTCGGCATCGCTATAGGCGTCGAGAGGCCCCGACAATACGATAACACCGTCTCGCAACACGCTGATCGTGCCGCAGATTTCGCGGATTTCGCGCAGTTTGTGTGAGATGAAGAAAATCCCGACGCCCTGCGCCTGCAGCTTGCGCACGCGTTCGAAGAGCGCGCTGGTTTCGAAAGGGGTAAGCGCCGAGGTCGGCTCATCGAGAATCAGCACGCGCGCGTCACGAACAAGACCACGCAGGATTTCGACGATCTGCCGATCGGCAATCTCAAGCGCGGCTGCCTGGGCATTGAGATCGAGCGAAACCGATAGCTCGCGTACGAGCTGCTCAACCCGAGGACGAAGCGAGCGCGGCGACGCGGCGAGGCCAAGGCAAATGTTTTCCAGAACGCTCTGGTTCGGCAGGATATGGGCTTCCTGCGGGACCAGATAGAGACCCAGCTGCTGGGCAAGCGCCGGCGAGGCACGCGAAAGCTGCCGGCCGTTGATCTCGATCGAACCTGAGTTGGCTCCGATAACACCGGACATGATCTTCATCAGGCTCGATTTGCCCGCGCCGTTGCCGCCGAGGAGCGCATGAACTTCCCCTGCCTGCAAGGCCAGTGAAACACCCTTGAGCACCGGAACGGCACCGTAGGATTTCCAGATGTCCGTCAGCTTCGCGACCCTCCCGGTCGCAGGCTTGCCAGTCATTCCTCACCTGTTCATATGTAATTCACTGCAATCATGTGATCACATTCACTTTTGGGCGTCAATATACCCAGTTGGATACAAGGAAGACTGGCGGCAAGATATCGCGCTGCAACATAGGAATTGATGGTAAATTTCAACGAATTGAAGCTTGGAAGAAATTTTTCGCCAGCTTTCACGTTGACGTATCAAAAGTTTTTTTGATATCCAAATGATCAGAAATTGACCGAGGGAGCCGCATGCATGGCGTCGGATAACGGGGAATGGAGCTACGCCGATACAGATGAGGAGATCCTCACGCGTATTGCCTGGTACTACTACAACGACGGGCTCACGCAGAACGAGATCGGCGAAAAGCTCAACATGTCGCGCATCAAGGTGTCGCGGATGTTGGAAAGCGGCCGACGGTCTGGGATAATCCAGGTGCGCATCAATTCGCGCTACCAGGGCTGCCTGGCGCTGGAACGGCGGATCAAGGAGCGCTACGGCCTACTGGAAGCATATGTGGTGCCGCAATTGCGCGATCAGGATGCAAGTGATCGTCTTGGTCAGGCGGCCGCGCAATTCCTCATGCAGCGCCTACAGCCGAATGATCTGCTGGCGGTGGGGTGGGGCGCCACCGTTTCGAACACGATCCAGCGGCTTGGTCATCTCGCCAATGAGCGCAACATCAGTCTGGTAAGCCTCACGGGAGGTGTCGGCACCTACGTGGACGGGATGCGAACGGCGAACTGGGGCAGCGGCGTTCATCTGGTCCCCGCGCCGCTCGTCGTTCGCGACCCCGAGGTCGCAAGCAATCTCTCTTCCGAGCCCGCAGTCGCCAATTTGCTCGATATGGCGCTGAATGCGACCTATCAGTTGGTCGGCATCGGCGAGCTTTCGGCAAACTCAACCGTGGTCCGTTCAGGTTACGTTGGTCCTGACGAGGTGGAGCCGCTGCGGCGCAAGGGTGCAGTTGGCGACATCCTCTGCCAGTTCTACAACGAGCGTGGTGAAACGCTCAACCTACCCCTTCACGATCGCGTTATCGGCGTAAAGCTCGCCGCCCTTTCGCGGGCAGAGAAGGTCGTAGCGGCGGCCGGCGGACCGCAAAAGGTCCATGCCATCCATGCGGCATTGCGCGGCAAGTTCGTCGGAATCCTCATTACCGACGAAATGACCGCCGCCGGTCTTATCGAAATCGAGGATTGAGACGACATGAGCATTTCCTATCTGCTGGCCGTCGATGCCGGCACGGGCAGCGGCCGCGCGGTCATCTTCGATGAAAACGGCAACCAGATCGCCAGCGCCCAGCAAGAATGGTGGCACAAGGCCGATCCGCGTTTCGTAGGCTCGATGGATTTCGATGTCGAAGAGAACTGGTTTCTTCTCTCACGCGCCATTCGCAAGGCCATTGCCGATGCCGGGATCGCGTCATCCGATATCCGTGCAGTCAGTGCCACGAGCATGCGCGAGGCGATTGTTGTCTACGACCACAGCGGCAGGGAAATCTGGGCCTGCGCCAATGTCGACAGTCGGGCGAACAGCGAAGTGCGTGACCTCAAGCGCGACTTTGCCGATCTTGAACGGGATCTCTACGCCGCCACGGGCCAAACCTTCGCACTTGGCGCGCTGCCGCGTCTGCTCTGGTTGAAGCGCAATCTTCCTGATGTCTACGCCCGTATGCACCGGATTAGCATGCTGTCCGACTGGGTTTTGGCACGTCTTTCCGGCGTTATCGCCAGCGATCCATCCAATGCCGGCACAACCGGGCTTTACAGTCTGGCGAAGCGTGACTGGATGCCGGAGGCCATGCGCCAGGCCGGCATGCGCGACGATATTTTTCCTGAGAGTGTTGAGCCTGGCACCGTCATCGGTCATGTCACCGACAATGCAGCAGCCGTGACTGGCCTTGCCGCTGGTACGCCTGTCGTCATGGGCGGTGGCGATTGCCAGATCGGGGCGGCGGCCATCGGTGTCGTTAACGAGGGGGATTGCGCCGTGCTCGGCGGCACGTTCTGGCAGCAGGTGGTCAATGTCGATCCCTCCGTTTCCGACCCGTCAATGGACCTGCGAATCAATCCGCATGTTGTAGCCGGCCTCAATCAGGCGGAAGCAATCAGTTTCTTCGTCGGCGTCGTCATGCGCTGGTTCCGCGATAGTTTCGGCGCGGAGGAGCTGGCTGCTGCAGGGCAGGGCGGAGATGCGTACCGGCTGCTGGAAGAGAAGGCCGCCGCCGTGCCCGCCGGGGCCTACGGTATTATCCCGGTCTTTTCCGACGTCATGCACTACGGTAACTGGTACCACGCAGCGCCGTCGCTCCTGAACCTTTCGATCGATCCGGAAAAATCCGGAAAGGCGGCGATCTTCCGAGCATTGCAGGAAAACGCCGCGATCGTAGCCGCCCGCAATCTCGCAGCCATCTTCACGCTTTCCGGGAAGACGCCGGACAGGATCGTGTTCGCCGCCGGCGCATCGAAATCCGCCCATTGGGCGCAGATCCTTTCGAGCGCCACCGGCCTTCCGGTCGTAACGCCGGTTGTGAAGGAAGCGACCGCGCTTGGCTGCGCCGCCGCAGCAGCGGTCGGCGTCGGCATCCGCCGCGATTTCGTCGAGCTGGCGGGAAGCTGGGTTCGCTGGGACAAGAGCTTCGAACCAAACTTCGATCACAAGGCGATCTACGACGAGGCAGGCGACCGCTGGGCGCGCGCCTATGCTTTGCAGCGACAGCTCGTCGACGAAGGGGTCACCACCGCGATGTGGAAAGCCCCGGGTCTCTGATTTCGTCATTCAACGGCGCGGTAGCGCATACTCAACAACAGGGAATACGCCATGCTTATCCAAATGGTCAGCATCAACGTCAAACCGGGACATGCCGCGGAGTTTCTTGAAGCCTTCCGCATCAATTACGAAGGCACGCGGCAGGAGCCGGGAAACCTTCGCTTCGATGTCCTGCGCAATCCTGAGGACGAGCACAGTTTCGTTATCTACGAAGTGTTTCAGTCGTCCGAGGCGCTGGACGAGCATCGCAAGACCGAGCACTACAGGGAATGCGTCCGGCGCATCGACCCGATCCTTTCCGGCCCACGCACGAAGACGTTCTACAATGTCGAGATGGCTGACTTCATCGGCGGCTGATGGCGTGCGATCGCAGACAGCGTCTTGGTGAAGGACATGATTTCACCGAACGGTTCGGGCTCATGGATAAGGCCGCTAGTTTCGCCGATCCCGACGCACGTGGGACGGCCTGTAAAGACGGAGCTACCCGCCCGACGGATCGTCCGATTGAAAAAGCCAAACGAGGACGGCGGCGTCCTGACCCTCTCGTCAAGGCGACCGCCGATTTGCGAGTTTGGTTCGAAGCCTAATCAGGAGATGGCGGCGCTCATGCCAGCCAGCAGGTGCATCATGACTTAGCGCGCCCCTGCCGCGAGCCGCACGGCGGACTTGGCGTCTTCCGTTTTCATCCGACCCTCAACCACCGCTCGGCACGCCTCCCATGCGCGTCGCCATTTGATCGTACTCTGGTTCGGTTCATGGATGAGCCAGGTCAAAGCCTCCTCCGGGGAGCCGACGACAATACGAATACTATCGTCTCCCAGCACGAGAGGCGTTTCCCATCGGTGTACCAACATGGCCGCACTCCAATCTCGTGGGGTTCACTATCGACGCATCGAGTATTCGTTCCGCCTTCATATAGATGGGTGTTCGCGGCATGTAATGAAAGGGGGAAATGGATAGCCGGTCGCTGAAGTGCCACTTCAGTTCAGTCGCGGAGCCACTGAACGATGTCACGATCTGACAGAACCGCGTCATATCTTCCTTGTATTGGCTTTCGACAACGAACCGGCCATGTATTGGTTGAACGAACGATTGGGTCTGCATGCTCACATAGTTAGCCAGCGGACGACATAAGGGGAGAAACATTCTTACCAGGGCACCGCGATGAAGTACGCGTCCCCCACGACAAGGACTATGGTCGCCCTGCGCATTTGTATTGATCGGAATCGCTCACTCTTTTTCATACCGGGATCTTCATCACGGCAACGAAGCCCTGAGAGTGGTACTCCAGTTCCACCGATGCGGCCACATGCGCTGCGAGACCTTCAATCAGCTCGGTTCCGTATCCCTTCCGCTTAGGAGGGGAAACCGAAGGGCCGCCTTCCTCGCGCCATTGGCAAACGACCAGCTTTCTTCCGTTCGGTCCGGACACCACATCCCAGCTCACGCGAATGCGCCCAACGGGGGTGGAAATGGCACCATGCTTGATCGCATTCGTCGCAAGCTCATGGAACATCATGCTCACTGGAGGCACCTTTGTGCTCGGCATCTCTGCGGCCGGGCCAGAACACTCCAGACGTTCCGACACGGTGGCGCCCACCGCCTGCGTTACGAGGAATTCGAAATCAACCGATTCGGCGCGCGCGGCGATATCCTGCGCCTTGAAGGTGACGTCCAACCTTCCGATAAGTGCCTCCTTGAAATCCGCCACTGCGGGCTCGTCGGCGCGGGTGTTCATCACCACAGCCCGGACGACCGCTGCCATGTTTTTCATCCGGTGGCGCATCTCCGCGACGATGAAATCCATTTCGGCATCATGGCGCCGGCGTTCTGTTACGTCGTCGAAGATGACCAGGATGTTGGGACTGTTGTCGTCTGGATGCAGTAGGCGGCGGGCGTCAACCAGGAAAGTGCGTTGCCCGATCGTGGGGAAGTCGTGCCTCACCTCGAAACCGATGACGGCGGCCGCTCGCGGTATGATTGTCGAGATCAACTGCCGCAGCTCAGGAATGTCCCATTGCCCGTTGCCGAGTCCGAAGAAGTCCTGTGCGATGATGTCGTCGCGATTTACCTTGAATGCCCTGATAAACGCGTTGTTGGCAGTGGTTACACAGAAATTCTGGTCGATGACAACGACAGGCTGTGTCATCGTGTCGACTATGCCCTGGGCCTGGACGTGGCCTGTCTTCATCAGGCGGTATAGATCTTCAAGCAGCATCTGCGTCATCCTTGGTCCTCACACGGGTGGTCGCCATCCCTCTTCCGTCACTCGGACAATATCTGCTTCGAGGGCCGCGCATGTCGCTTCGTATTCTTCAATGAGTGCCTCATTACCTTCACCCCGTCGAAAAAAATCAAGCGCGATGCACGCCTCATCATATGCCTCGAACAGTTCGCGAGACATTGGCCAGGAGGACGAGGCCATAACCGCTAGCTGTTGGCGCAGTGCTGGTAGCTTGAGCATCAGGCGTCGAAGACCAGATTGAGCGGTCCCGCGACTATGGCCCTCTTCGTGATTGTTGCTCAACGACTTGTCCTCCTCAATGCATGATACCAGCGGGTGAGTGAGGGTGAAGTAAGTTACGGTATTATCTACTCCGACTGTGCGGCAAGGGATGTTTCGTGCCGTCTACTTTAGGGAGCCATTGAAGTCCAGGCTTGCTTTCTATCGTTACGCGGGTACCTTGAGGGTTATACCTTTGCCTTTGGTTGTGTACTTGTCGGAAGGGCGGACCGGTGAGAAATCAAACTGCAAGCGTGCGTGCGGAACATCTATCCGACGATGCCGTGCGGGAACAGCTCGAACGAATTCTTTCAAGCGACGAGTTCATCCTTCCCGAGCGCGGACGCCGGTTCTTTCGCTTCATCGTGGACGAAACCCTGTTGGGACGGCAAGAGCGCCTCAAAGCTTTCACAATCGCACAGGATGTCTTTGGAAGAGGACCTGAATTCGACGCGCAGAATGACCCGTGGCGTTCGCATTAGTGCGCGGCAGTTGCGTGCCGCGCTGGAGCGCTACTACCTTCTGGCCGGATCAAAGGATCGCATCTTGATCACAATTCCTAGCGGCGGATACGTGCCATCGTTTGTCTCCCCGCATGCCGTTCAATTCAACGGAAGCGGGCAGGAGACAAAGGGGTGCCAAGATGCCTCAAACTCTCCCATCATGGACGGCAGTGAAGCGAACTCGCCGAGACGCGAAGACCGGCTGCTTCGCTGGATTTTTGCCGGGGCGCTGTCGGTTGTGATCGCCGCCGTGATTTTCTCCAGGGTCGCCGAGCGAGAGAATCCTGCGCTACTGACGCCGGTCACAATTGAACGACCGACCATATACGTTCAGTCGTTCACGACTGGGGGGCAAAACGAGGTCCCTGAAGACGTTTTGAGTGGGGTGACATCAGAAATCGTCGTCCAACTCGCTAATTACAAGGAAATCGTGGTATTGACAGGAAAGAGCGCACTTGGTGCCGACAATGGGCCGAGAGGCGCCTACGTCATGGAAGGAACGATCCGCCGGATTGGCGATGACATGCGGACCGTCGCTCGTTTGGTCCGCACAGACGATAATGTCGTGGTCTGGGCCGCGAACTATGACGTCGATCTCAAGGGCCGGAGCATGTTGGACGTTGAATTGGCAACCGCTCGATCCATTGCGCAAGCGGTTGCGGCGCCATTCGAGAAAAGGCCATGACAGCAAAAAGCGGGCAAGGGGAGACGCCACGTCGTGCAACGCCGGGCGTCATTTCTTTGGACGTGTGTTAACTCGACTTTTATTTTGCGGTTTGCGATCAGCGCGAGGACATGGTGATCAGCCAGTTCCACCAAGGCCGACGCGACGTTGACCTCCGCCATCGGGCCGCCACGCGGTCGAGCAGGCCATCATGATCGCGCAGACCATCTTTTTCAGTCGCGTGCCGTAGCAAGCGTCTGCCTTCGCATGAGCCGTGCGGATGGCCGCCGACTGCACGCCCCGCAACTCATTGAGAAATGAGCGGTCGTCGTCCGAAGAGGCGATTTGGGATGGAAAAGTCTGCAAAGAAACACAATCGAGCCAATGTTTCAGTGACACTGCGAGAATGTCGCCGCCGCCAACCGCCGCCGGAAACGAACACAACTCCAAAGCATATTCGCAAGAGCACTAGGATAATCGGCATCAACACGAAATCCCGAATAGCCGCTTGTCACAAGATCGGTGAACGCCTGCTCGGTGTCTGTCGCGGCAATTGTCAGCTCGGCCTCAGGGTCGGCATCAACTGTGTGCTGTGCCAGCTTTGCGTAGCCATCTCGGGCCTGTTTTACATGCGATCCATGGCGACGACAAAAGGAGGCGGGCTTTATCGGACGTGCTCGATTCCTCGATTGTGCCGAAGGGCCGGACAAAGGCATCACCTCAATGAGCTCGGCCTTCCGGCAGCGATAGTTCCAGCACCAGTGAGGCGAATGCCACCTCTTCGACGTCTCGCAGCCTGTCATGTACGTTCTCGGGGCCGGCAATCATCGCAGCGATGGCAGTCGCCTTTTCACGATCGCCGTAATCCGTGACGTAGCCTTGGAGAAGAATGTTTCGCCCAACCATACTTACCGCGATGGCCGAGGCTTCCAGCTCCGGTTCGGCAGACATGGCTTCTTGTACACTGGCGAGCTGATCGTGGGCGAGGAATTCCAGTTCGAAGGTCATGGCAAGCTCCTTGTGATGCCAAGAAAACAGCGGAAGGCCGATTTGGTTCACAGGGCGGGACTTAGGTCCTAGGCGCGGACGATCCCCAGGATATGTTCTTCGGCTGCACGAATGAGGGCCGCGCGGGCTTCGCGCGGTCCGGCCGTCGCAAGGGCTCAAGATCGAGACAAAGCGATTTCGTTCGCGGCGAGGATCGTGGGTTTTGAGACCGTCCACGACCTAATGTTGAGCTGCTTTCCATCCCGACAAACCAGGGGTCTAGGGGCTTTGCGACTAAGGTCCTGCGGACCCCGGACTGAGGTCTGGGGTCTGGAACACTACTCGGTCATCGATGTTTGCACGACCGGCGGAACATTCCGCTCAAAAGGAGGAAAAACATCATGAAACTTCGAACAGTAGGTCTCGCAGCCGTGGTCGTCATGGCATCGAGCGTAGCCTTCGCACAGTCGGCGATGGCACCCGAAAAGGTGATCACCTTTGTGCAGAAGGCTCCGGCCCCCAAGGAACGCATTGTGGTCAAGGAGAAGATCGTCGTCGGCCAGCCGCTTCCCGACACCGTTGTCGTCACGCCTATCCCTGACGAGACAGGCTACGCCTACGCTATCGTCAACGACCAGCGCGTGATTGTGGAACCTTCTACCCGGAAGGTGATCCAGGTCATCCAGTAACGACCAACCGTCGAACTTGGGCGGCGCTTGCCGTCATTCTTGAAAACAAGGGCACCCGTGGAGCGCATCTCAGATGCGAAATGCCATGGCGTGCCCGCTTCTGGGAGGAAACATGAAACACCACCATCTCGCCGCGCTTGTAGCGGCCTTTTCGCTGAGCGTTTCACCGCTCGCTACAGCTCCGGCGACTGCTCAGGGCAACACCAAGACCCAGCCGGGCTCCCAGACGGAAACGCAGTCCGGCACCCAGGTCGACCAATCGAAGGGTGCCTCAAGCGGCTCAAACAGCGATTGTACGCCCGACGCCTCGGGGGCCTGCTCTAAGAAGGGCCAGTTTACCGAACAGAAAACCCCAGCCGCCGACATGCAGAAAGAGCCCAATGACAGTTCGCCAACCAGCAAAGATGCGTCCGGAAAATCGTCGACGGAAATGAAGACGAAATCCGGCTCGCAGGACGCCTCGGGCGGTACTGCTACCGAGCAGAAGAGCAAGTCGGGCACGCCCGACGAGAGCGGTGATGCGACCAAGCAGTCGACGGATCAGAACAAATCAACTTCGACGAACAAGACATCCACCGAGACGAATGTCGAGAACAATACGACAAACAACAACCAGACCACCAACGGCCAGACCACCAACAGCCAGACCACCAACAGTAAGACCACCAACAGTAAGACTAACGTCAACGTTACGGTCGAGCAGCGGACAGAAATCCGCCAGGTGATCCAGGAAGTCCACGTCGAACCCGTGAAAGAGGTCGACTTCACAGTGTCCGTTGGCACCACGATCCCCAAGCGGGCTCACCTTCAAAGGCTGCCGCCGAGAATTGTGAAGATCGTGCCGGCGTACGAAGGCTACCGTTTTTTTCTCCTTGCGGATGGCCGGATCGTTATCGTCGATCCTGATGCGCTGACGATCGTCTACATCATCGAGGCCTAGCAGGCAGTACCCGGCGGCGTCGTTTCGCGCCGTCGGGGCCGCTGGAGAATGCCCCATTCTTTCGTTACGTCCGCAGCTTTCGGGACATCGCATGTGCATTCTCCCCCCTTGGCGCGCTCCTCGTTGGAGCCGATGACGGTTACAGTCGCGCCAGCCGCCTTCGCCCGCGCGGCGGATGCAAGGCCTATTCCGGATGTCCCGCCAAACACCCCGACGGTTTGTCCAGGTCGTAAATCGGGAAGAAGGGGGTACAGTCTCCACGCGCATCGGACGCATTCCTCTCTTTCCGTGAGTGATGAGAAGCTAGCGCGGGATCGCGGCCAGCCGCGTCCGGTGTCACTGATATTGTACGCAATGGTACCGAACTCCTTGGGGGCGTAGCGCGTTTATTGTGTTGCGGAGGAACACCCATGCTAGACGACAGTTCACAGTCTACCCGCAGGCTTAAGGCGGCCGATCGGGACACCTTAATCGACCGCACCGACCGCGCAGCGAAGGAGACAACAGAATTGGAACGGCGGCACCGGGAGGCGAAGACAGAGCGGCTTCGTCTGGCTCGGCTGCAGGCCGAGGAACAGGAACGGCAGTTGTGATTGCCGCGCCGGGTGGGCATGGAAGGTGACATACGAAATTCGCCGCCTCCGGCGCGCGAACCGTCATTACTAGTTTTCGATCCTGCTAAAGCGTCAGCCCGCAAAAACGAAAGTCTTGACTCCAATTCAGAATGGAACAAATAAAGAACAAAAATGGGTGGTGAGAATGTGGGACAAGGTCGACAGTGAGACTGCGAGGTCAGATGCGTTCAAAGAGCGGTGGCGAGCTCTGCCGAGTTGCTTAGAGACAAAAAGGATGTCCGATTTGCGAAGGCTGTCCTTTGGAGGGCGAACGCTGCATGGACGAGATCGAAGCTCCGTGCCGATGCGTGACGATGCCTGATATCCATCCTTTTCGCAGGCTGCGATTCTGGACATTGAAGTCGGCGGGAGACCAAGGGCAAATCCTCGTCGTCACATGCAATCTCTGCCGGGTGACCCACAGGTACCTGCCAGACGACCTCATGAGATTGTGCGGGGACATGACGTTGGACAAGCTGCTGACTCGTTTCAGATGCGATGGATGCAGCAAGAAATACTACCTTCGAATGGAGCTCCACTTCCCGAACGGCAGTGAATATGGCAGCCTCAAGCTCCGGCGGCTGAAGGAAATCCGCACCGTCACTGTTCCAGTCTGGACGGATGACGTCCTGCGATAGGATGTTGATGCGGTGCCTCAAGCGATTTCGGAGCAGTGCTGGGATTAGGAGTGTTGTGATGCCAAGACCCGCTGGAAATCCGACAGAAAAGCGATCTCCTCATCACCTTCGAAGCATAAAGATGACGAGACCCTGAGATCCCACGCCATTCAGATTGGGCGCTGACCATCAGAACCAGTGTCGCCCTTTCGACTGGCAAACAGTGACGCGCTTCTAGCTAGGTCGCGTCCCCATAAAAGGGTTTCGCTTTAGTCACGATGATGATTCAATGTCCTTGGAAGGAGATTGATATGCGCCGTCATGAACTTAGCGATGAAGAGTGGGCGATCATCGCACCACTTTTGCCGAATAAGAGCCGTGGTGTCGAACGTGTTGATGACCGCCGGGTGATCAATGGCATTTTGTGGCGTTTCAGAACTGGTTGCTCTTGGCGGGATATTCCTGAGCGCTACGGCCCTCGTACGACACTTTACAATCGGTTCTCGCGCTGGCGCAAAGCTGGCGTTTGGGACCGACTTCTTGAAGCGATATCAAGGCGTTACGACGGCGATATAGTTATGATCGACTCGTCGTGTGTGCGCGTTCACCAGCATGGTGCCAACGCAAAAAAAGGGGCTCTACCGATCCTTGCATGGGACGTTCGCGCGGCGGCCTGACAACCAAAATCCATGCCATGGTCGATGCGGATGGCCGACCGTTACGAATGGAGCTGACAGCGGGCCAGGCTGCGGATGCTCCGGTCGCTGAGAAGCTGATTTCTGACATCGAACCAGGCACGACGCTACTTGCAGATAAAGCTTATGACACCGACGCGATCCGAGCGTTTGTGAAAGGCCGCAAGGCTTGGGCTAACATTCCAACAAAGATAAATCGGAAGCAGAGCTTCAGCTTCAGTCGCTGGGTCTATAGGCAGCGAAATCAAGTGGAGAGGTTTTTCAATCGTATCAAACACATGCGGGGCTTGGCCACGCGCTACGACCGCCGCCCTGATAATTACCTTGCTGCACTGAAACTCGTTGCGACAAGAATTTGGATCAATTCAGTTTGCGAGTCCACGTCCTAAGCTAGCTTTGACACACAGATCACATACCTGGCTGTGACGAACCCTCGCAGTCCGCCACACCTAGCCTCATCAACTTGTCGGCGAAATCGTCCACGTCTATCGGTTTCTGATAAAAAGGGACACCCGAATATTCTGAGGGAATAACGTGGCGGTCGTAGCCCGTCATGAAGACGAAGGATAAGCCACGCTTCATTAGGATTCGCGGCAGGTCGAATGAGATGCCTTGACCAAGATTGATGTCGACGACGACTAGCGTCGGTTCACGGGCATCCAACTGGCGGGTGGCGTCCTCCACCGTGGCACAAGGACCCACAATAATTGCGCCGCGATCTTCCAAAGCGTTGGCCAGCTCAGTGGCAAGAATATAATCGTCCTCAACCAGAAGAACCCGGCTAGGTTTCGTTTCGCTACTGCCATTCTGGTCGGTCTGCTTCAGGGCAGAGATCAACTTCTCCAAAAGACCGACACCGGAACCACTCGACTCGATGTAATTAACAGCGATCTGCATGGCGCGGCGGCCATCAGCGCTCTCAATGCCGACCTTCCGGCCAGCGCACAATTTTTGAACGGTGCCAAGGATTGCGGCAACGTCGTCATCGCTGAGGGAAGCTAAGGATTGAAGCATGTCAGTGCCCTCGTCTAGCGGCAAGAGCACGATATCTCTCAAGCGGTCCCGCCGAACTTAATCTGGGCCGACAAGGTGATTGTACTACTCATTTAGAGACAGTGAAGTAGTGTCCGACAGCGTACCATGGGCGAAAAAAGGAAGCACACGCGGCACGACCTTGAGCATGTCGAGAGGGATCCAGACAGCTCGGGTAGGACAGACGTGTGCTTCCCGTCGCTAAACTCTGCGTCGGTCAATAAGTTCCCGTGAAATTGGGTTCCTCGCTCTGTGTAAGAAGCTGGCCAAGCCTTCGTTCGCTACCCCCGCATTCTCGGCAAAGTGAGATGTTTTACCCATCCTTACATTCTGGCTCGCAAGGCAGCCTACAGCGTGAATGATCACTCCGGCTCCCATAGTATCGCGTTGGTCCTGCAAAACGGATGAGGGCAGGTGGAACAGCCCGTCGGGCAGCTCCATCAGTCAGATCATCTGGATTCACTTTTCACAAAGTCGCCGTTCGCCAGAATAGGGCTGATATGTACAGTCGGACGGGCGGAAAGAACGATAACTACGGGAGCAAGCCCGGACGTTGCAGGACTGCGGCGTGGCCTGTGCACCGACAAGTGGGTTTGCCCCGGGCTCCGCCAGAGCTTCGCGCATGAAATCCCGCCATATATGCGCTGGAAGATCTCCCCCCGTAACACCTTTCATCGGCGTGTCATCATCATTGCCAACCCATACGCCAGCAACGAGTGGGCCTGTGAAACCCACGAACCAGGCATCGCGATTATTCTGACTCGTGCCGGTCTTGCCGGCTGCGAAAGAGCCAGGGTCGGCATCGCGCCCCGTGCCCCGCTCGACGACCAACTGGAGTAGGCGAAGCAGATCAGGCTGATATTGTGCTAGATCAGTAGCTGGTGTGGCCGGTGGGCCAACCCGAAACGACTTTTCGTGCCCCGATGCCTGAAAATCAACGATGCCCCAAGGTTCAACGGGTGCTTTGCCAAGGTGGACGGATGCAAAGGCGCTCGTAAGGTCAAGAAGGCTGATTTCCGAGGTGCCGAGAGCGAGGGACGGCGTATTGGCGAGCGGCGCGCTAATTCCGAGTTCTCGTGCTGCTGCAATCACATGGTCGAGCCCAACCTCCTGAGCGAGCGCCACCGCCGGCGCGTTGAGCGACCGCGCGAATGCCTCGGCGAGTGTGACCCAGCCGCGGTAGCGGCCCCCGGAGTTTTCCGGCGACCATCCATTGAGGTCGATTGGAGCATCCAGGATTTGGTCGGTCAGGCTCAACCCGGCCTTGAGGGCTGCATAGTAGACGAACAGTTTGAACGTCGAGCCCGGTTGGCGCATCGCTGTGACCGCCCGATTGAACTGGCTTTGTTTGTAATCGCGGCCCCCGACCATCGCAACGACCGCTCCGTCTGGCATCATCACAACCAATGCAGCTTGCGACGCCCCTCTAGCCTTTCCTTCAGTGTCCAGAGCTCGTTTGACAACTCTTTCAGCGATCTGTTGCAAGTGGGGAACGAGCGTGGTGCGGACCGTGGTCGATCCTGGCGATGTTCCGGCGATTTCGCTCGCCTGGGGGGAGATCCAGTCGGCAAACCAGCTTCCGGCGCGCGGCGGCGGTGCCGTCGGATGCAATTGAGCAAAGCGCGCTCTAACTCCCTCTGCTGCCGATGCTGCAATCTTTTCGTTGGCAACCATAGTGTCGAGAACGACCGAGGTCCGTTGCCGGGCGCCTTCGAAATTGTCGATCGGATTCCACTGGCTCGGCGCTCGCAGCAATCCTGCAAGCATTGCCGATTCGGCCAGGTCGAGCGCGCTGATGTCCTTGTTGAAATATATCCGCGCGGCCGCGGGCATCCCCGTTGCGCCGGCCCCAAGATAGGCGGTGTTGAGATAGCGCGTCAGGATCTCTTTCTTACCCAGTTTCCACTCCAGCCAAATGGCGATCACGAACTCCTGGATCTTTCGCTTTATCGTTCGGTCACTGTCGAGGTATTGCAGTTTGATTAGTTGCTGCGTGATCGTGCTGCCACCTTCTACGACCGACCCAGCTGCGAAATTCCGTACCAGCGCCCTTCCAATACCTCGGAAATCGATACCGAAATGATCCATGAACCGCCGATCCTCGATCGACAGGACGGCATCGACCAGATGCGGTGGAAACGCTTCGTATTGCGCGTAGGGGCCTTGGTAGGGCCCCTGTCTGACCAACGGCTCGCCATCTGAAGTTTCCAAAACCACAATGGGTTTCAGCGTTCCGGCGCGAATCTCGCTCCAGGGAACATCCCTCAGCGCCCACACCAACAGGCTGCCTCCAAACAGCACAAGGACAACAAAAATCGATGCGGCCGTGATCTTCCATCGCCTGGTGCGGAGCCATTCCTGCCGGCTGCGTTTGATCAGCTCCATGAAAAGCCTGCGAAAGAGCGTGAAGGTTTTCGCAAGTGCAATCGCCAACCAGCGACGAATAGCATCCATTGTGACAGTTGCTCGCTTCGGAGCCTTCAGTTTCGTCCACAGTCGGGAGGCTCCTGCCTTTGCAGTCACCTTGGTCGAGGTGAAGAATGCATGCAGATCGTGGCGGAGCGCACGACTAAGATTGAAGACTGCCTGCCTGCTCTCGCTAAAAGATCCGGGAGCAGGGGGCTCATCGGTTTGAGTGAACGACCCGAATTCTTCTCGCTCGTGAGAATTGGGATACTCCGCCTCCGCGCGCGTGTAATCGTCTGCGAGGCTTGCCTCCGCTTTCGGTTCCTTGTCTGCGCCACTGGGACTCGCAACAGGGGATTTTGAAGGGCGTGGCATAGGTTACCGCTCAACGATTGGTTCATAAGATAGCGCGCCTTGCTGGCGTTGCAACGCGCGGGCAGGCCACTCTTATCTCACTTTACATGAATGTGATGTTATTGGTTGCGGTGACGGCTTAGCGCCGGTTTCGGAAGGGGGGCCTGTCAACTGGGCGTGCAACGCTGATCGCGACGCGAGACTAGGGGTCCGACCAAGGATCGTCTTGAAGCTCGCCCCTGTCCTGTAGAACTATGCAAAATTTCGATCAGCCGGGGTGTCAGCTCGCGGATTTCGGTCAGGTGAATGGCCGTCAGCCGCTTGAGCGCTTTCTCGGCTTTGGTGGTAAGCGCAAGGGTCTGACGATGTTTGTCGCTAGGATCCGGGACACATATCCCGCCGCCACCAGCCGGCCGACGAGCTCTGTTGCAGAATGCGGCGATTAGCAGCCGTTTACGAGGCAGTTTAGTGCATGGGAGCCGATCGATCGATGGAAATACAGAGGACGATCGGCGGATCGAGAGAATGGCAAGCGCGTGGGAAACGACACCCTCGAATGCGAGGGAGTTTGGTCACTCCTCGATATCGCCTGCGCCGCTCGCAAGATCATGGAGGGTCTGAGTGTCATCGGGATCATACTCGGCGGATAAGATAACCGCCAGGAACGCGGCACGAGCGATGTCCTTTTTGGATGCACTCGGATGCTTTGCCTTAACAGCCTCGATAAGAGCTTTCGGTTTCATACCGGGCACTGCCAGCGCCCGGATGGTGCCTGAGATAAATTCGGTTTCCTTGAGTTTCTTCTCTCGCATCGCAGCTCCTTGATAGGGCGGACGAATACACTGCCTACATGAGAGATTTGTGATACGCCGAACCCAGACTAGGAGTGCCCGCTTACTTGCCTGACAAAAGCCCTCGTTGGACGTCGCCCTTGGCTCCACTTCGATGCAAATTCGCACTTTCTATCGGCTATGTCGCGGGTTTTTCGCTAGCGCAGCCCAACGGGACCGGCCAGCATCCTTATCAGCGGTGTTGCGGGGTCAAGAGTTCGCTTGCGGCTTTGGTTTAGCCCCAGAGAACTGATGGGCAGCACGCTGAATCCGTCCTGATCAATGAGGAACGGGATTTAGTTCGATGAAACGCCACCGAACCTTCTGGTGTTGCCTCCGACGATATCGGCAGCGTTAGGAGCGAACTCTAGCCAGCGCTAGCTGCACAGCTTCCGTTTTAACGGGCGAGGCTGATTCAGAGGACCTAATGTGTGGCATTTGCCACAGTGGCGGCCTACGTGTTGGCGCTGCAGTTTCTCTACAACAGCAACGAACCTCCCTTTGGTGGGCCCCCGACAGGCTAAAGTCCTATAAGTCCACCTACGGCGCAAAAGATTTAGATTTCAGGTGCTCGGGCGTCTTTTCGGTATGCCGGTGCGCAACCGGCAAGACCGCCGCGATCGGTAGTCGCCTTGCCCGCGACAAGTAGGTCTCCTGACCACAGTTAGTGCGAATCAGGTGCTCTTGATGGTACCGTTCATCCCGTTCGGGTAAAAACCTCCCTTGGTCGACCCTTCCTTGTCGGTAAGGTAAACGATCCGCAGCACCTCTTTCGGGGTCCGGGTAAAGGCAATGCCGTCCGGCGTTGAAGGTACGATATTGGCCCTCCCATCCATATGGAGGCCCTGGTCCTTGTCGTCTGAACCATCGATCTTGTCGCGCGCATCGGAGACTGCATTTGCCGCCTTCCAGGCTGCCTCGCCTTTTCTGTAAAGCGTGGATCGCGCCATTCCCATGTGGTACGCTTCAACTGCAAGAATTCCCGCGGCAGCAGCAACAAACTCTTTGCTTTGCAGTACAGTGGCGGCACCCGCGTACGCGGTAACGCCGACGTCTTCGAAGAGCATGCCGCCGAGAACAAAATTCATTTCGTTGCCAAAAGGATCGAAATCCTCGCCCAAGCCTGCCGCTTTCGCCACTGCCGCGAAACCGGAATCGAAGTCAATCTCCGGCCGGGGTACAGCCTGGTCGCCAAGGGTTCTGCGATAGAATTTCGCAAGTTCGTTTTCGGCCACCTCGCGCATGAACTCGCCGATTGCCGGGGTATCGAAGGTAACCTTTTTCCCGCCCTTGACCTGACCTGCGTCGGAGCCAACATCGGAATCGTCTATCCCTTTCCCGGAGGTTCCCCGGAGATAGTACTCAGCTTATATATAGTCCAGATTGAGCGCGAACTGGAACACGTCTTCGTCCTTGATATCGTTCGCGTCTTGAGCATGAGTCATTTTCGCAAGGCCCGTAGTTGAGGCGAGCACCGCACCAAAGCCAAACTGCAATAGTCTGCGACGGGGAAGGTAAACTGGAGGCGAACGCATGGCAGATCCTCCATGGCCCGCCGGCGTCAGTGTTGGCTCCTACTGCGGGCCATATCTTCGCGAACGGGGAACCAATAAAAATGTTCCCCAGATTGCTTGCCTAGTCGTGCTTTCAGGTGGAGGCTCTGCGGCACGCCTAGCTTGTCAGGGGGTCATGACTTGCAGCTTCCAGCACTTGGCGCACCCACGCTGCTAAATCCGGATCTCGGCGTAGAAATAACTGGAAAGCTTCTTCGTCCAGCTTCCCCTGCCGATAGGCGCTGATCAAATCTTTTTGCTGCTGGTTTAACGCGCTGGCTTTGGAAAACTTGCGGCCGACACTCTCTACCTTTGGTGACGGAGCCTTGAATGCCTCGAAATCGCTCGACGACATGGTGATTTCCTCCCAAGCCAGAAACAAAAAATCGCCGTGGGAAGTTCCCGAGTGGAACTGCCAATCAAACTTAGAAATCGCCTTCTTGGCACTGCTGGCGCGCTGCTGCGAGCGATCGTTCGTGTCCAGCATTTTTGACCGGAGCCGATATCCGGCTCGATCTCCCGCAGAACTTGACAAAAAGATCGCCATTAAGGTAAGCGAGATTAAGGTAATCACGATTAAGGTAATTATAATTAATGAAAGACGGGCATATGCAGTTTCTCGGTCGCGAACGTGAACTCAAGCTGGTGCGGACCGAATTGGATTCGCAACGACCTTCCCTCATCATCGTATTTGGCCGACGGCGGATCGGCAAATCGCGGTTCCTTCGGGAGGCCGCCAAGAATCGCCCGGAAATCTACTTTCAAGCGACCCGCGTCTCATCACTTTTGAACCTGGAGCAGTTCAAATCCGATGTCGGAAAGGCAATCGGATCAAAGCCACAGCTAGAAGCCCTGTCAAGCTGGGAGGGGGTACTGCACTATGTTGCCGAGCGTGCCGGCGAGCATCCGGGATTGATCGTCACGATCGACGAATTTCCGTATCTGCTTGATAACGAGCCAGCACTGCCATCGATCGTCCAGAAATTCTGGGATTCCGGCGCGCTTGCAGATGGGGCGATGAAACTGATCCTTTGCGGCTCTGCCATTTCTCAAATGGAAGACCTATTGGCGGAACGGAACCCGCTTTACGGGCGAAAAACCCTGTCGCTCGACATGAAGGCCTTGCCCCTTGTCGATGTCGCCAAGTTTTTCCCGGAGTACACGGCCGACGACATTATCAGAACCTACGCGATTTTTGGCGGCATTCCCTACTATCTTCAGCTTTGCGACGCTCAGGAACCGCTCCGCAACAACGTCATCAATCTCTTGCTCACAGAGACAGGCACGCTGATCGACGAACCGAACACGCTGTTGCAGACCGAACTCAGAGAGCCGTCCTTTTACTCAAGCGTGGTTGCGGCTATGTCTGACGGTTGCAACACTAAGTCGGAGATCGCAAACCGACTGGGTGTCAAAGCAGACGGTATTGGACCGTACTTGGCGAAACTGCTCGCGCTTGATTTGATCGATAATTCGAAATCGCTGGATGCCGACGAAAAGGGCCGAAACCGCCGCTATCGTGTTGCAGACAGCCTGATGTCGTTCTGGCATCGCTTCGTGCGACCAAACCTGAGTGCGATCAGCAGCGGGTTTGGCGAGGAGGTTTACGACCGCGTCGTGGAGCCTCGGTTCTCCGAGTACATGGGGATTGCGTTCGAACCGATCGCCCTTCAATTTGCAAGGCTTCATCTGCAGGAGGTCCTTGCGGTTCCGACGCAGGAGGTTGGCCAGATTTGGGGTCACGCCGATTTCGACATCGATGTCGCGGGGCGATTGTTGGATGGTGCATTCTTCTATGGCGAATGCAAATGGCGATCGCGCGTGATCGACCTTGGCCACGTCCGATTGTTGCGTGAGCGATCCGAGAAAACGACTTACGGAGAAGGAGCGACGGGCAAGCACTACCTGTTTTTCAGTAGAAGTGGTTTTTCAAGCGATGTCGAGAGTTTGGCGAAAGAAGACGAGCGGCTGCATCTGATAACCCCAGAAACACTGGTAAAACCGCGTCGGTAGAGGCGACAACGCGGGGCCCATTGCCACTCCTAACGCGCCGCCAGACGCATGTGGCATTTGCTCCATAACGCCGGTAATTTCTGTAGTAATTCAGATGCCTAAGCTGCTTTTGGTGGTCTTTGCTACCTAATGCTGATGTTTTCCATCCCCACCGCTTCTGGCCTTCGCGGAGACTGTTCAGGCCCGAGCGCGTCCTTTTGTATGATATCCGCCCCCGTCACCCTCTCTCTAAAATTGCTACACGAGCGCGATGCTCCTCATATCGCGCGCCCACAGTGGCCCCGAGCAAAATTACAACTCCCATTGCGGCAGCGCCGAAAATGACGATCAGGTAATTGAGCCGGATGTCGATACTTACCCTCGGCCTTTGGTGGGCTCGCTCACGCGATGTGACACTTGGTCGCCCTTTAGATGAACTGTCCTTATAGTCGTGTTGCTGTGTCATAACTCGCCTCGGTGCGGTGACCAATCAACCGGACAACTACCAAGGGGCTTTCAAGTTCCAAGTCCCCCGCCCACTGCCGCACGCCCTTTGTGGTGGTGGGTTGGCAAGGGTTTGCCCATCGTTGGCAACACGATGGGGGCAAGTCGTCTGTGAAATAACGCTCGTAGCGATCGAGGCGGGAGCACTTCGAAACCCGACAGCGATCTGCAGCAGCGCAAGTGACCCGAAGAAATCTGACGCGAGCCGAACAAACTCCACGGTCGAAAGTGCGAATTCGTCCGCGATGAACGGACCCTCGACACCGAAATGGCTTCGGAAATACATGCTGGCCCGGAATGCGGTACAGAAGGCGGGCAGGGAAGTAGTCGTTTGCTCCTCGCGGAAAGGCCCGCGGTCGCCCGAGCTCCGTGGACACTCGATCGAGATCAGTTGCTCCGGAAGCTCGGACTATCACGCATTGTCATCCAGTCTTTTTTCGTCCCTTGAGATCCGCTTCGACGCTTTTCTTCAACGCATCCATGATGTTGATGACGTTGGAAGGTTGATCAGATGCGTCCTTCTTGCTCTTCGCTTTTTTGGCAGGCTTCAAAGCTTTTTTCTTGGAGGCAATAAGCTTGAGCAGGCTTTCCTGAATGGGGTCAGTGACCATTGAGGATGACCATTTCTCCAACCGCGGCTTTATCATCTTTTTGATGGCTGCGACCGTCTTGGGGTCGGCCTTCTTTTCTATTCCCTGGAAATACTCTCCCTCGGGACGGACCTCGTCGCCGAAGCGAAGTGTCCAGACAACGATGCCTTCCCCGCGCGGCTCCAGCACGACGGCCCTTTCTCGCCTGCCGATGACCACCCGCGATATCCCCAGGACGTTTTCGGCCTTCATGGCCTCGCGAATAACGGCGAACGCCTCGTTGCCAATCTTGTCGTTTGGCATGAGATAGTGCGGAGTGTCGAGGTAAACCCACTCGATGCTTTCACGGGGCACGAATTTCTCGATATCGATCGTACGAACTGTTTCCAGCTCGACCGATTCCAGCTCGTCATCGGTCAGCAGCACATAGTCGTTATCGCCGCGTTCATATCCCTTGGCCTCGTTTTCATCCGTCACGGGCCTGCCCGTTATCGAGTCCACGTACTGCGAGACGACGCGGTTTCCTGTTGCCTTGTTGAGCGTATGGAAGCGGACCTTTTCGCTTTCAGAGGTCGCTGGACTCATCGCGACGGGGCAGGTGACAAGTGAGAGTTTGAGATAGCCTCTCCAGTAGGTACGACGAGGGGCCATAGGTAATCCTCCTAGCCGGCTTTCTTGTGCGCGCTCTTGCCGCTGGATTTCTCCGCGGTTGCCTTCCTAGTCTTCCGCGAGTTCGTGTTGGCGGCAGACTTCTTGGGTTTTGCATCGCCCATGCCTGCACTTTCGCGCAGTGCCTTGAGGAGATCATTGGGTTTGGAAACCTGGACGGGCTTTGGCTTGGGAAGCGCCTTGCCCTCGGCCTTCGCCTTCACCAGCTCCTCGAGAGCGTTTTCGTACCGGTCGTCGAATTTTGCCGGATCGAAATCGCCCTTCTTGGTGCCGATGATATGCTTGGCGAGGTCGAGCATTTCGCCTTTGACCTCGATCTTTGGCATTTCCCTGAATGCCTCGTCGGATGAGCGGACCTCGTAGTCGAAGTTGAGTGTAGTGGCGATGAGACCTCGCCCTTGTGCCCGGATCAAAACTGTCCGCATACGGCGAAATAGAACGGTCCTGGCGATTGCCGTGGTGTTCGCCTCCTTGAGCGCGTCGCGAAGTCCGGCGAACGCATCCTCGGACACATCGTCCGTCGGGACGAGATAATAAGGCTTGTCGAAATAGACGTCGTCAATGTCGGAACACGGAAGGAACGCTTCGATTTCGAGCATCTTGTCCGAATCCGGAATGACAGCCGTCACCTCTTCCGGGTCGATCATGATGTATTGGCCGTTGCCGACATCAAAGCCCTTCACCTGCTCGTCGCGGTCGACAGTTTCTTCGGTTTCGCTATCAACAAACTCCCGGCGAACGCGGTTGCCTGTGGCTTTGTTGATGGTATGGAACGTGATGCGGTCTGACGTTGAGGCCGCCGTATAGAGACCAACGCCAAAACTGATCTCACCGATCTTGAGGTGGCCCTTCCATTGAGCGCGATGCGCAGCCATGAGGTAACTCCCTGCGGAACCTTCCATCAACTCTCCTTTCTGGCTTTCGTTCCGAGCGGACAAAGGAGTTAGTTTTTATGTCGGAGCGCGCGTTCGTTCTGACACTCGTTCGGTTAACCACCGTAGGGCCTACGCAAAACGCCGGAGAAACGTCCAGCCACGGCGTCAGTTCCTCGTGAAGGAATATATTTTGACTCGCCTCACCAATGAACTTGCCCAGACCGACCTTCTGCAGTGAGGCCCGCGCGACACTGCAATTCGAGGGGTACGTCCGCTTTTAAAGCTCGACAACGCTCTTCAAGACCTACCAGCAGACCCTTGGCAGCAGGATCAAGATGATCGAGCAGCGGGCCCGGCGACGACATCTTGGTGTCTGTCGTCACCGATGGGCGCCATCCCGCGATCGACCTACGCTTCGTCATGCCGGCGGCGGAGAACGAGGAGGCAACAAGCTCCATCAGCCGGTCCGCAGTGTCCATCAATCGACTGCTTCTCTTGCTCTCTCGTGTGCCCCCTCCCTTCGCAGCTAAGGCCGCACAATCTTTGCGCGCGCCACAGTACGACCAAGGTCCGAGGTCGCATGGACTGAGGTCCCCCAGACGGAACAGCGCAGCCAAACTCTAGTTTGTTGAGCAGCACCGACCGCAAGTGTCCGGCGCTAAACTCAAATACAAGAGGAGAAACTATGTTCAAGTCTACCAGCATCGCACTCGCAGCGGCCCTACTCGCCAGCACAGCATTTGCACAAACATCAAGCACGGTCGGGACAGGCGGTTCGTCCGCTGGCGGCGGCACATCGAGCAGCACCGTCGGGACAGGCGGCAGCTCCTCTGGCGGCGATTGCGCAGCCGGGGCCACTGGCTGTCCGTCGGGGACGTCCTCGACAGTCGGGACAGGCGGTTCGTCCGCAGGTGGCGGGACGTCGAGTAGCACAGTTGGGACTGGTGGCTCTGCGGCCGGTTCGGGCTCGGGCTCTTCGTCCACGCTCGGCACAGGTGGTTCTTCGGCTGGTGGCGGCACATCAAGTAGCTCGGTGGGAACGGGGGGCTCAGCCGCCGGTTCGGGTAATACTGGTTCAGCTTCCTCGGTGGGAACAGGCGGCTCTTCGGCAGGTGATGGTCAGTCCGGAAGCACGGTCGGTACCGGCAGTAGCCAGGCTGGATCCCACGATAGCAAAGGCAAGAAGGGGTGCGCTCCGGGCCAAATGAAGAAAAACGGCACCCACTCCTGCTAATCAGCGCGGCCGACGTCACGGGCGTCGGCCTTCTTTTGTGGAGGCAAAAATGTCCACTCTCACGAAATCCGTGATCTATGCAACCGCTCTGGTGTGGGCTGGCCAAGCATCTTCCGAAAGCATCACGCTCGACGACGGGACCATCTGCACGGTTATCGAAGGTCACTCCTCTGCTGGCGGCATGTCTACATCGGTGACCGCCGGCAACGGCAAGGTAAGCTCATCGACGACGACTGGAAAAGAAACCTCGTCCAGCACGGCGACGTCGTCCGCATCCAGCTCCTCGACCGGCTCGGGCAGCGTCGACAGTTTCTCGACAGCGAGCAAAACACGTCCAGACGGCTCGGTGGTGACGAAGCGCTCGGATGGCACCTGTTCAATCACCAAACCTTCGAAGTAGGAGGACGGGGAAATGCGAAAACTCCTGGCAATGATAGCCGTGGTGTGTGTGTCGACAGCGACTAGCGCTTTGGCGCAGGATTGCAGTTCAGCAGGTACCATCGGAACTGGCGGAAGTGCTAGTGCTGGCGGGACATCTGCAAGTTCTGTTGGGACGGCAGGTGCGTGCCAAACCGACGGCGGCAATTCATCTTCCATAGCCTCGGGCGGAAGCGCAGCGAGTGATGGCGGTAAAGCGATGAGCAAAACGCACGTCAATGAGAACGGCGACAAGTTGAAGGCACAAACGAAGGCTCAGGCTGTCGACAAGGGGACCTTCAGCAAATCGCGAACCAAGACGAGTACGGACGGCGATAGCCTCCAAAGTACAACGCGCACCATGTCGCACGTGCCGGGGCAGAAGCCTGTTAAGAGCACGACCAACCAGAACGTTATACTACCCGAAGAATAGCCCGGCCAAAAACAGGAAAGGAATCAAAAGATGAATAATTTAATCTGGCTCGTCGGTGCAGTTGTCATCGTTCTCGCTATCCTGAGCTTCTTCGGCTTTCGCTGATGCTGTTATTTTCTTATGGCTGTGCCCGGTTCATGGGCGCAGCCTGTCTTCTCCTCAAGCTCTAGCCTCACCAAATTCGTACCGTCGCCTAGCGCCTTTCACTGGAAATACACGCGCGACGTTCCCGCGGCGGGTGGCGGCTCGTCAAAGGTCGGGTTCGACGACTGGTTCTGGCTCCAGGACAAGAGGACCATGATCGCCCATGCCTCCCTGGCCAAGCTCGGCGTCGAGGTGGCGACGCTCAACGCGTTCTATCAAAAGGACATCATGGAGGATCAAACACCGCGCAAACGGCGTTCAATCAGCCGGAAAGAAGGGCAACAGGCGTCCGATAACACGACGAAGGTTGCTAATAGCCTCGGCGAGGAACGTAGTCCTGAAGTCCGCGCTCTGCGCAAGGCACGGCAGGACGCTTTAACCGGAACCATCGATGACGGTGTTGGGTAAGCTCCGGGATATGACTTCCAACGATCGCCGAGTTCTGATGGAAGAACTTGCCGCGAGTTTGTCCGAGAAGGCCGCCTACGCTTCGCTTGAGGGAAACGAAGCGCTCGCGATGGTCATGAGGGCCGTCGGCAGCGCGATGGAGGCGGCGGGCGCCGACATAGCGGAGCAGGATATTGTGCTTGCCGAGGATGTTGTGGCCAAAGCGGTGTCGCTCATCGTGACGTTTCGGTGCATCTATCCTGAAGACGGTCCTGCTACCGTCCAATAGCTGCTGGCGATCAGCTCCGGATGGTGGCACGCTGCTACGCAGCCAGTCGCCCAGTTCAGGGACGCCGGAATTGATTTCGGTCTGGTCATGATGGTTGGCCCAAGGGTACCGGTGCGCTGTGGATCACGCGTCATCCCACGCCGCTTTCGTCGACATGGTGTGCTTTAGAGCTGCGCGAGCGCGTCGATGCCCTGGCCGATTTCCATCCACAAGCAAGATGAGGTGATGTCCAAAATTCATTAACTCTGTAAGCATTGAGCCTTGACACTCCCACGGTCATGCAATCAAGTTGCGTTGTCAGACATCTTACATAAAGCGGAACGACGGCTGACGTTTTGGAGGAATCATGAAATCTTTGCTGAAGAGCATGGTGATCGGCGCAGCCGCACTCGCCATTGCTTCCGTTGCTCACGCCGGCGCGACCCTCGATCGCGTCATGTCGAAGAAGGCCATGGTGGTTGCCACCAACAGTGGCTGGCCCCCGCAAAGCTATCTCGACGATAATAATCAGATGGTCGGCTTCGACATCGACGTCTCGCGCGAAATTGGCAAGCGCCTCGGCGTCGATGTCAGCTTCGAGACCCCCGATTGGGCGACGCTCACCGGCGGACACTGGCAAGGCCGCTATGACGTCGGCGTCGGCTCCGTTACACCGACTAAGGCACGCGCCCAGGTGATCGACTTTGCCGGCATCTACTACTTCAGCCCCTACGTCTACGTGCTGCACAAGGACAGCCCAGTCAAGACCGTGACCGATCTGAATGGCAAGGTGATCGGCGTTGAAACCGCCACCACCTCCGAAGACTTCATGCGCCATCAGCTGCAGATTGATGCCCCCGGTCTGCCGCCGATCGAATATAAGGTCACGGCTGGCGAGATCCGCACCTTCGCGGATTCCATGCTGCCCTTCGACGACCTGCGCCTTGGGCCGGGCGTGCGAATTGACGCCGTCGTAGCGCCGGAGCAGACTGCCAACAACGCCATCAAGAACGGCTATCCGTTGCGCGTCCTTGAAGGCGAGTACGCCTTCCGCGAGCCGCTCGTCGTGATTGCTGAAAAGGGCGACGCCGACTGGACCGCCAAGATCGGCGAAATCATCAAGGCAATGAAGGCCGACGGCACGCTCGGCACGCTGACCAAGAAATGGTACGGCGCCGACTACAGCGCCGACTAGGTGATCCCGGGTCCGGACGGTCTTGCTGCCCGGGCCCTTTTTTTGCCGTTTGTCCTGAAAGAGCCGCCATGTCCTACCCCGATACCTACTACCGCCGCACAATGACAGACACCACCGTTCGCCCTGCGCTCAGCGGCCAGACAGAGTGCGACACGGTGATCGTAGGCGGCGGGCTTGCCGGGCTCACCACCGGCTTGCAGCTCGCGCGCGCGGGCGTCTCCGTCGTTGTGCTTGAGGCCGAATCTGTTGGCTTCGGCGCTTCGGGCCGCAACGGCGGCTTCGTCAGCGCCGGATTTGCCACCGACAATTCCGCAATCGCACGCGTCGCCGGCAACGAGGCCGCCAAGAAAATTCATCGTCTCTCCGTCGAAGGCGTGGAGTTCGTTCGCGACACCATCCGT
This sequence comes from Rhizobium cauense, assembly GCF_019511525.1. Taxonomy (GTDB): domain Bacteria; phylum Pseudomonadota; class Alphaproteobacteria; order Rhizobiales; family Rhizobiaceae; genus Rhizobium; species Rhizobium cauense. Next base: position 83,747 of record NZ_JAEUAT010000009.1, read on the forward strand.
GATCTCAACATTGCAGACGCCAATCCCCAGCCCGGAATCATCAGCGCGCTCCGCTACGACGGCGGCGACAGCCTCAGGCAATATGCCGACGAGATGAATCGTGACTACGGCAGTGAACTTGAATTCATGGATCGGGACCAAGTTCGCGCCGTGCTGAAGTCGCCGCGTTATTTCCAGGCATTGCGCAGCCAAAAATCCTTCCACATGCACCCGCTCAACTATCTCAGGGCCGTGGCGGCGGAGATCGAACGCCTCGGAGGTCGCATCTATGAGAACTCGGCTGCAGCCGATTGTCGGCTTACAAGCGCCGAAAAGATCGTGAGGACGGCAGCCGGCCAAGTGAAGGCACGCCGCGTCGTTCTAACCACCGGCGGCTATACGGGTCACCTGGTGGGCAAGCTCAAGCGTTCGTTCCTACCGATCGCCACCTACGTTATGATCTCAGAGGAAGACCCCGAGCTGATCGCCAGGGCGATCGCCACTTCTTGCGCAATCGGCGACAATCGCCGTGCCGGCGACTACTACCGCGTCGTCGACGGCGGCAAGCGCCTGCTCTGGGGTGGTCGTATCACCACGCGTGCCGCATCGCCTGCAGCCCTTGCGCGTGAACTGCGCCACGAAATGGTCGGCACTTATCCGCAGCTTGCCGAACTCAAGACGGAACTCGCCTGGTCAGGGCTGATGTCCTATGCCCGTCACCTCATGCCCCAGATCGGAGAGATGATGCCGGGCGTGTGGCATTGCACCGCTTTCGGAGGTCACGGCCTGAACACAACGGCAATCGGCGGCAAGGTGGTCGCCGAAGGAATTCTCGGCCAATCCGAGCGCTATCGGCTGTTCCAGCCTTTCGGCCTGGTCTGGGCCGGCGGCATCGCCGGACTGGCTGCAGCCCAGCTCACCTATTGGAAATTGCAGGCGCAAGACTGGTGGCGCGAACGGGCCGCCTAAAAGAACGCCACGGGGAGATCTTCGGAATGATTGGAAGACTGATATTGAACTATCCGGATGCCGCCAGACGAACCGGCATCCTTCTCATGCTGGCGCTGCTGTCGGCAGCATTTTACGCGCTCGGCATCAGCTCGGCCTGGATGGGAAGGTTGGTTCCGGTCACCGTCGGCTGGATCACCGACAGTCCCGAGGCCAGTCGCCTCGTTTCTGCGGTGCTGATTTCGCTCATCATCGCCGTAAACATCAAGCTGCTGCGACTCCTGCCGCGGCGGCAGCAGATCGTCGGTGTGTGGGTCGAGCTTTTCGTCCTGCTGATGCTGTTCTTCTACTCCTTCAATCTGTCCTTTGCCTTTATCGCCAAGAAAATCGGCTTCCTGATCACCCAGGGCGTTTCGACGACGCTCTATATTTCGGCGATCTCCATCGTGATCGCCACCGTTATCGCGCTTGCAGGCGCGATCGCGAAGCTTTCGAAGAACGGCGTGATCTACGGCCTTGCGACCTTCTATACTTCGCTCTTCCGCGGCCTGCCGCTGCTGATGCAGATCTACATCATCTACCTTGGACTGCCGCAGGTGGGCTATGTCATCGGCGCTGTGCCGGCCGGCATTCTCGCGCTGTCGCTCTGCTACGGCGCCTATATGACGGAAATCTTCCGCGCCGGCATCGAGAGCATTCCGCGCGGCCAGTCGGAAGGCGCAACGGCGCTGGGCTTGAGCCCCAACCAGACGATGTTCCTCGTCATTCTGCCGCAGGCGATGCGCGTCATCATTCCGCCGACCGGCAACCAGTTCATCGCCATGCTGAAGGATTCGTCTCTCGTATCCGTCGTCGGTGTATGGGAGATCATGTATCTCGCGCGCACGCAGGGACAGACGGAATTCCGTCATATCGAAATGCTGATCACCGCGTCGATGATCTACTGGCTGCTCTCCATCGGACTTGAGTTCCTGCAGGCGCGCATCGAAGAACGGTTTGGACGCTTCAATGTCAGATAGCGTTCGGGCGGCGTCGGTCGCCGACGTCGGTGCCAGCTCCAATCTTCGTGCCGCTGGCATCGTGATCGCTGCCTTCGCCGTCTTTTCCGGCACCGATGCATTGGTAAAGCTCTTGAGCGCCGACCTCAGGGTTCCGCAGGTGACCTTCATGATCACGCTTGCGGCGCTTCTCCTTGTCGGCGGGCGAGCCGTCGTCACCCGTGGGGTCGACGAGCTCGTGCCTCGCCAGCTGGGCCTGGCGCTCGTGCGAGCCCTGCTGCTCGCCGGCGACACGCTGCTGATCCATTACGCGTTCGCGGCGCTGCCGCTAGCCGAAGCCTATGTGCTTGCGTTCCTGTCGCCTATCCTCGTCGCCATTCTGGCCGTTGCCTTTCTCGGCGAGCGCCTGTCAATGATCGGGTGGCTTGGCGTCATCCTTGGCTTCGCTGGCGTCGCAGTGGCGCTTCGCCCGGCGGCGGTCGCGCTCAATTTCGGCCATGTGGCCGCGATCGGCTCGGCCCTGCTTTTCGCGTTCTCGCTGGTTCTCTTACGAAAGACGAGGGCCGATGAGTCCGACAGTGCACTCGTCGCGACGCTGCTCTTGGTCTTGACCGTCACTGCATTTGGCGTGACGGTGGCGACCGGTGGTTTCACCCCTGTGACGCCGCGGGCGCTGGCCCTTGCCTTTCTTGCAGGCGCGTTTCTCTATGCGGGCCACGCCCTTTTGGTACGGGCGTTCCGCACCGGCGATGCCGCGGTCGTCGCCCCCTTCCAATACAGCCAGATCGTCTGGGGCTGCCTCTATGGCGCGATGCTGTTCGGTGCCCCTATCGAAACCTACACAATCGCCGGGGGGATCATTATCATCTTCTCCGGCTGGCTCGTGCTGAAGTGATCTCAAGGAGGAGATGATTTGACGTTAAACCCGCGGCCGGAAATCGAGCTTACCGGCGTCAACAAATGGTACGGAGAATACCATGCTCTCAACGACATTAATCTTGCGATCCGCAAGGGAGAGCGCGTTGTCATATGCGGCCCTTCCGGGTCGGGCAAGTCGACGCTGATCCGCTGCATCAACCGACTTGAGGTCCACCAGGAAGGCCGGATCCTCGTCGGCGGAACCGAGCTGTCGGAGAACGAGAAGAATATCGACGAAATCCGCCGCGAGGTGGGCATGGTATTTCAGCACTTCAACCTCTTCCCGCACCTGACGATCCTTGAAAACTGCATTCTTGCCCCGGTCTGGGTGCGCAGGATGGACAGGAAGAAGGCGAAGGAAATTGCCATGCATTATCTGGAGCGCGTGCGCATCCCTGAGCAGGCAGACAAATACCCGGGCCAGCTTTCCGGCGGCCAGCAACAGCGCGTGGCGATCGCCCGGGCGCTCTGCATGCAGCCAAAGGTCATGCTGTTCGACGAGCCGACATCGGCGCTCGATCCAGAAATGGTCAAGGAAGTGCTCGAAACAATGGTGTCGCTCGCCGACACCGGTATGACAATGGTGTGCGTGACGCATGAGATGGGTTTTGCCCGCCAAGTCGCCGACCGCGTCATCTTCATGGATAGGGGCGCGATCGTGGAAGAGGCAGCGCCCGCAGTGTTCTTCGACAATCCGCAGAACGAGCGCAGCAAGCTCTTCTTGAGCCAGATTTTGCATTGAGCTTACGAAGCGGCCGATCGTTGATCGGCCGCTTCGTCCTGTACCGCCTCAATGTCGAACTTGAAGTGGGGGCTTTTTCGATGAGCGCGCGAATGTGAAAAAATGCTTCGCTTAGTTAAAACAACTCGCCCTCAGCAATTCGATGTGGCTAAGGGCAGATCAGACCTTCGCGAGTATGGAATTTAAGATCGGAGTCAAAGCGGCATCGGCTGCTGCGGAAAGCCGCCGACATGGGTACAAGTGATGGCCGCCTGGTCGCGGCCGTTCTCCAGGCAGGCAGCAAGCGGGCGGCCGGCGATGAACGCGACCAAGAAGCCGGCGATAAAGCTGTCGCCTGCACCGGTCGTATCAATCACCGTGACCGGTTTGATCGCGGTTTCCGCTTTCTCCATCTTATAACGGGCAAGTGCTCCCTCCTCCCCACAGGTGACGACAGCGCAACCAGCACCCGCCGCCAACAGATCGTCGAGCCTTTGCTCGGCTGCCATGTCTCGCGCACCGGCGGAGGCAAAGGCAACGGTCAGACCTTCGACACCGAGATTTTGCTGATCCGCATTCACAGAAACGTCCTGGGACAGGCTGACGCCCTCGGCAACAAGGCGTCGGCGTAGCGCGCCACCGTCGTCTATCCAGCCGAGATGCACATGATCCATTGTCTTCAGCACGGCGAAATCGGCGTCGTTTGGGCGGTAGCCGGCGCAGGCGCCGAAATCCTCGTAGGCTATAATCCGGTCGCCCGAAGGTGCCTGCTCGATGTCCGTATAGGCGGTAATGCCGGCGCGCACCTGAAGATGGCTTGTTTTGACGCCATTAGCCTCAAGCGCCTTTTTTGTTCGCTCGCCATCGGCATCATCACCCACCGCTCCGAAATAGAGGGCGTCGTGACCAAGCCGCGCAAGCTGCACCGCCACGTTAACGGCGTTGCCCCCGACCAGCGACTGGCCCACCGGGGGCTGGAATCGATCGATACAGTTGTCGCCGACCGCCGCAAACCGGAACCGCGTCATGCAATGTCTCCTTTCCAAGAAAAAGCAAGGCCGCGAGCCCATCAGCGTCGCGGCCTTGGCTCGTCCTTCTACCAGCAATCAGTATGCGACGCGCTTGTAATAGCGACGGGTCGTCAGCGGGTGATTGCGCATGACTTCCAGATGGGCGCTTATGCGCTCCAGCACGGTTGCCACCAGCACCGGTGAAATAAGCGCGCGAACTTCTGCAGAAATGCCCGGGAGCTCGAATTCGGCGGTATCCAGCACCGTCAGCTTGTTCGTGTAGTTCGGCACGAAATTCTGAACGCGCTCGGCGAGGGGACGATAGGCATCCTCGCCCTTGAAGAGAATGACGCTGACATCTTTCTCGACCAGTTCGAGCGTGCCGTGGAAGAAGTCGGATGCGTGGACCGGGCGGGTCCGTATCCACTGCATCTCCTCCAGAATGCACATGCCGTAGTAAAAGGCTTCCGGCCAGACATTCCCGGCGCCGGTGACGATGTGGTAGTCCGAGCCCGCGAAGGCCTTTGCGTAAGTCTGCGCCTTGCTTTCGAAATTCCGCTTCACTTCCAGGAGTAGAGCCGGCAGCTGCGTGAGCTCGGTTTTGAGCTGATCGTAGTTGGCGATCTCGCCACGGTGCTTCATGATCGACAGCGCGATGAAGAGCGATTGTAGATAGAAGGATTCGCAGGACGTATCGTCTTCAGCGAAGTTCACAAAAACATGGTCGCCACCCTTGCCGAGTGGCGTTTCAACGTGGCCGACCAGCGTCAGGACGGTTGCGCCGATTTCTTTTAGCTTTGCGAGCAGCGCGACACTTTCCTTCGTCGTGCCTGAAAGCGACGGCATGACCACGATGGACTTTGCCGTCAGATTGGCAGCCCCACCGATCACGATCTCTGCCGTCAGGTCGATGAAGGCCGGGAATCGCGACTTGCGCTGCAGCAACTGGGCGGCCGGCTGCATCAGGATGCCCGCGCCTCCGGTGCCCAGGAAAAAGACGTTTTCGGCGCCAGCCTTCAGGCAGGAGCCGACCACATCGTCAAGGCGCTGGGCCAGCCCTACGGCGCCGGACTGGATACGCAGGAATCGTTGCTCGTCAAAATTTAGCATAGAACTCTCGTCGTTTGATGACACTGTCGTTTCGGAAATTCGGCATGCCTCTCGAAAGGTTGTAAGACAACTGACATCTTCCTTCGTAGCTGTCAAGTGTCACTGCGCTGAGTGTGGAAGCCGCCTGTACTCCTATCGCCTCGCCCTTCCACGGGTGAGTTGCCCCCCAGCCTTGACCTGAGGAAATTTGTCAGACAAGAAAAAGGACCGTAGTGGACCCAGAGAGAAAACTCGATTGAACGATTCCATTCGCGATACGCGCACCATCGTCATCCAGCTCCGTGCCCGTATCGCCGAACTCATTCGCAACGAAGGCCTGAAGCCGGGCGACAAGCTGCCGACCGAAGCCCAACTTACCGAGCGTTTCAACGTTTCACGGCCGGCGCTTCGCGAAGCGCTGAAGCTGTTGGAGCAGGAAGGTGAGATCTACGTCGAGCACGGCCGCGGTCGCTTCGTTTCGGCGATCTCCGCCGTTCAGGTCGACCGCCCCATTACCGTCTTTGAAAGCGTCACCGACATGACGCGCGCCTATGGCTATAAGCCGATCAATAAGGTTCTCTCGATTTCGGAAGAAATGCCCGATGCGGAGATAGCAAAGCATCTACAGCTCGGCGAGGCGGAACGTGTTATCCGTATCGAGCGCCTGCGCCTCGAGCGTGATGAACCGATAATGTACTGCGTTGACTATGTCCCGCGCAGGATTGTTCCGATGCGTCTCTACGATATCGACTGGAGCGGCTCGTTGCTTTCGCTGCTGGGGCAATACAGGCAGCGTCCGCGCATGTCCTCGGCCACGGTCAGTGCCGTCATGCTTCCCGCACCGGTGGTCGAACGCAACGATCTAAGGGATTTTGGACCCGCCTTGCTTATCACCGAGACCTGTTTCAACGAGCTGGGAGTGCCGGTAATCTACGCGATCGACTATCACAGAGGGAGCCACTTCTCCTTCAGCCTTGTACGCAAATAGAACAGCTGCGGCCTGAGCACCAGCGGCCTATCTGCAAATCGCGCCGGTGCGCTTCGAGTATAGCTATCGCGCGACAGGTGGAGTTCCTGTTTCCGAACCTGTTTTTTCGCGCAGTAGGCGGCGGCTTGTGTAACCTAAGCCTGTCGCCTGAGCTTTGCCAATTTTGTCCCAGAGGGCAAATTGCGCGAAGCAATGGAAAGCATCGAGCCGGTAGCGATCGCGCCAGGAACGATTTCGATCTCCTTGTCGCACTCGGGGCGGACCCGGTACCCGACTGAGCCAACAATTAGTCTCGCTATCGAGAAAGGCGATTTCTACGGCTCCGCTCTTGTCCTCAACGGGGAGCCCGCCTGACGATCAATCGGCTTGCCAGTCGTTAGACGGCTCTTCGACCTCTCCAGGATCGTCGGCCGGGTCGGGATCCTTCTTGTAGGAGACCCTCAACGCTTCGATCTCTTCGCTGATCGCGTCATAGACCTCGGAGTGCCTAGCGCCGAGAAGACAAGATCATCGAAAGCTCTCGAGCTTGAGCCGCAGGTCGTCGCGCCAGTTGCCGTTCATGGCCGTTGCTCCGTTCGCAGACGGGCGCCATGGCACAGAAGGATCCAAGTCGGGCAGTGCTGGCGCGAAGCGCTGACCATCAGATTCGTAGGCTCGTCCGGTTCGGTATCGAGTAAGGCTTCATCGCCCGGGACACGGTCGGGATCTCTAGGTGGCGTTTCGATCGGCAGCGTGGGAAGTGGGACGATTGGCTCGTCAGGAAATGACATGGCTAACTCCTTCTCAATCGCACAACTTAGTCGGGCGCGACCGTCGACGGTGGCCGCACGTCCGGTCCAGGTGCCTTTCTGCGGCGCTTCCCGTTGAATTCGTCTGAAGCATTCTGGTTTGCCTCGGTGACCTCGTCGGCTTGACGTCCGGTCTCGGCATGCGGCTCTTCCGCACGCCGCCAATGGTCCTCGTGCTTGCCGTCGGGGCGCCCTTCATCCTCCCAGATCCGGTAGGCTCGCTCGCGTCTTTCTTGGTCAGTGTCCATTCTCGCTCCTCCGTATAGCCGGGAGATAAACCAGGCCAGAGCGCCTCTGTTCCACGCTGCCAGATGACACTTCGGTGAATACCGCTCGATCGCACCTTGGCCAAGGATTGCGCGGCCGCCGCGAGCCCCAGAGCGCCGAGCGAGCGCGTCGGTGACTATGTTTTCCTCGTGTTCGCGGCCGACGGGGATCCGCAATGATCTACAGAGATATCTCAGCTGGCCGTTCCCCGATCCGAGGGCAGCGCTGTCGTAACGAGCAATGCCGCGACCACGAGTGGGATCACGATGCCATAGGACATGCGGATCCCAAGGTGCTCGGCTATGAAGCCAAGGACCGGTGGACCTGCAAAAAACACCAGGAAAGTTGTCTGGCCGAGTGACGCAACGTTGACCGACGCGGCGCGATCGGTTCGTTGCGCGGCCGCCGATATCGCCAAAGGATAGACTGATGAGCAGCCGATCCCGGTCAAGCAAAAGCCAATAAGGGCGAAATAGGGATGAGGCGCCGTTGCCACGGTGACGAGCCCTGCCACAGTCACGGTCAGAAGTGCGCGTGCGACCTGGCGAGGGCTAAACCGGTCGACGAGCGGATCCATGGAGAGCCGCCCGATAGCAATCGCAAGCGAGAACAACGTGACGCCGAGTCCGGCGGCGAAGGGCTCGGCCGCGAAGACGTCTCGCATATAGATAGTTGACCAATCGACGCTAGCGCCCTCCGCTAGAAGCGGTGCGCCGCCTATGAGGCAGAGCGGCAGAAGACCAAATCTCGGAAACGCAAATGCCGAAGCGCCACCGGACTGGGCGCGATGTCTCGGTGGAGCGGGTACAATGCCCCAGAACACGATTGATCCACTGATTACGACAGCGAAGAGCACCAGCGCGGAATGAAGTTCGAGCGGCACTCCAACCTGCCGCATCCAGGCAGCGATCAGCGCTGTCAGAAAAAATCCGACGCTCCACATGCCGTGGGCACGGCTCATGATGCGATACCCGAGCAATGCCTCCCGCCTATCCGTCTCAAGATTGGCGTTGACTTCGAAAGCGCCGGTCAACACACCGCCGGCGAAAAATAGAGGCACAGCGGCGAGGGCCGATGGCATCCATGGGATCAATGCGAAAAACGAGGCCGCACCGAAAACCGTGATAAAGGCCGTCGAGCGCACACCTAGCCGCTCGATGAGGCCGATCGAAAAGGTGAGACCGCAGAGAACGCCAGTCGATAACACCGCAAGCAACAGCCCAAGTTCGGCTTTGGTGAGAGAGAATTTCAGCTGGATATCTGGCAGACGAGCGACCAGCGCGCCGAGCGAGAAAGCGACGGCGAACTGAATGAAGAATATGCGATGGTGTTGTTTCATCTCGTCGGTCAACCACTGTCCTGGAAATCAATTCGGGTTAGAATGTCCGAGCGGTCGAATAAGTTCATCGACAGCGCGGAAGAGGCTGGCCGTTGATCATTGACGTCAGTTTGCGAGCTGGGCACCGTTTGCCTGGTAGCGAATTGCGATATGGCGACCTTCTTTTGACCAGTGAGGATATACCACGACCGAAAGACGACGCCTGACTGCAGTCATTCCGTGTAACGACCTTGCTGCATCGGAGGCGTTTTATGGCCCCAGGGATTTCGCAGCGATCCGGACGGCGTCGACTATGGCGACTACATCATTTTAACCAATGAAGCTGGCGCGGATATTCACTTGACGAAGGCGGCAGAGGATTGGCTGGTGCCGGGAACGAGCCCCTTCGGGATCTATTTCTATACTGATGATGTCGAGGAAATCGCCTAGCGGCTTGAAGCAAATGGAAACTTTTGCAGGACCGCTGAAGCAACCATGGCACAGTTCGCGGTCTCGGATCCGGACGAACATCTGGTTCGCGTGGCCGCGCTATTGGCTGACCGACAACGGCCAGCATGCTCCTCGGAACGGCGTTGCTCCGATATCCTTGTCTCTATGGAGCCGCCACCCAGCGTTTGCAAACGGCCGTCTCCGTCGTGCGATAGGTCCGGAACCCAAAATACCTGGGCCGCCAGGTTCGACGATCCGATGAACGAAGATGTGAGGACATCAAGGAGGATTGAACTCCGCGCAAGCGGCCTTCAACCAGCCAAGGAACGGCAAGAGGCGTCCGATAACATGACGAAGGTCGCTCGCTGGGCGAGGTGGGGCTTGCTCCCGAAGGCGAGGAAAAGCTCCGAGACGGCCGGAGGAAGAGGGACCCGTGCAGCCTCCACCGAGTGAGTAGGTGGCCCAAAGCTTCTCCTCGGAAGCCAAACTGACAATGCTGTCAATTGTTCCAGCCCTAGGTCGCGCCGGCTAAGAGCGCCCCAAAACTAGATCTCGCTTTGCAATGTCAGACGACCACCTATTCCGCCGGACCGTAGCAGCACCGCGCCACTGGGAACAGCCCGCTGAATTCCAGTTAAGAGGACCGCTATCCTTCACGCCACGCCGGGCGGGTGCAAGCTGACTACAAGGCCGCTGAGATTTTCGTCCCTTCTGCAAATATGCAAAGAATTAGTGCGCACGCTTCTTACTTTCATACCTGTTAAGAATGTCAGCGATGGTGACCGCTTCCTCGCGGGAGAGATCATCCAGAAGCAGCCCTTCCAACTCGAAAGGGCGCGCCAGAAAAATGTCGATGACCGCGAAGCGATCGGGAAAGGCAACGCTGTCCCGAACTTGAAAACGGACTTGTGAACGAACATCCACCATCTCCGGATTATCCCACGTACGCGGTAATGCCGCCATGACTTCGATCAAGATCGCGACCCGCCTGAGAGGCTCGTGGCGATATCGGAAACAATGGAAGAATGGACGTTCTTCCAACAAACATCGCGAGCCACGCCAAGAGTACGAAAGCCGCTCGCCCGCCATCCCAAGCTAAAGGATGGCTCGCGATTGTACATCGGACCGAAGTCTAGTCCTCCGCGAGACGAAGGTCGCGTCTCGTTACCCACGTAGTACATCAGACTGAAGTCTGACTGTCAGAAGCCCACTTCCTCGCACATGTTACCATTGATGATTGGGAGGAAGGCCAATGCCACGCGGCAACGACGATGGTAACATCGACCGGCGGCCGAAAGGTCGCAGCTTTGGTCGCCGTACCGTCTGGAGTTTCATCATTATTTCAGTGCTGCTCCTGGTCGTAGGCGCCTACGGTCTCACGACCATGTTGAACGCGGTCTTTGTAGCGCCGGAAAGCACTAATCAGAATTGATCAACTCAATCGCCGGTGAATGGAAACTAGGGAGTCTCGAGTTTACTCGGCTGTAGCAGATTAATGACGGATAGAGATCGCATGGCTATCCGCCGCAAATCAGTTCGTCGTGCCCCTGCTCGGTGACCTCGTCTCGCCCTGCGGTGACCGTTTTTACTCGTCAGGCGTTATCGGCTGGGGCCGTTTCAGGGAAGCGCGGATTTGATCGATTTTCCCCTCTTCCTCGCCAACCCCCAGGATGGTCTTGGCCCGATCGAGAACAACGGGGCTGACTTCGCCGCTCCTGGTAGCTGATGCCAGCGCATCCTCCAGAGCCTCATCGCCGAGAATTGGATCATGGACAGAGGGCTCCGTTCCGTTATCCAGCTCGTATTGCGCATAAGCCATAGCATAGGCTGCGACCGCCGCCATGCGGGGATCGGATGTATGCATGTAGGCCCGATAGTTTCGGTTGAGCGAGTTGAGACCCGCGAGCTGTGCCGAGGTAGTTTTCTCGCGCGTGGCAACTGTCGACTTGTTGCCCTTTGTGGATTGCGCCTTGCTTCCGGCATCACTCGACTTTCCCTTGAGCCCACCCTGCGATTTCCCATTGCCCGGCTGACGAGATCCATCGGCTTTGCTATTGCTGTTGCCGCCGCCGTGGTTGCCGCTATTGCCTTGGCCACCACCATTCCCGCCGCCGTTGCCGCCCCCATTGCCTCCGCTCTTAGCCAAGGCGCTTATATCGAAACCGGCGGTCCCAATTGGGCCAGCGGCGGCAGCGACGGAAAATGCCGCGATAGATGCCAGGGTTAAAATACGCATTGCTTCCTCCAAATTGCATTGTTGTGCTTCGATGCTATCGAAGATAGAGGAAGGCGACCGAGAAAAGCATCGGGCCGAAGTCTGAAATGGACAGGACTTAGGTCGTACCTCAATCACATGGGTTCACTTATCACGCTGAGGTCGGCGATCTTACTTTCGGCCGATGTTACGGCGTATGGCTCTTCTCCATGCGCGATTCAGCCAAATAGCGACAAAGAAATGGTGCCGACGATGCAATAGAGGCTAACATGCTAAGCGTAGCCAACGAGAACAGTGAGCTTATCCGTTTGAGGGTGCCTGCCACAGCCAAGGCTAAGCTCGTGCAAACTGCAGCGCTTCGGAATTCCGATCCGACGAACCTCGGCAAGCAGTCCGCGTGCGAGAAGCAGAGGCTGTGATTGAAGCGTCTCCGAGACGATCAAGGTGTCAAAGCGCGATCATCTTCACATTCTTGAGCTTCTGGAAATCCTCCCAAACCCACCGCCAAGCTGCGCGCGGCGATTGCCGGTTTGCCTGACAGCCTATGACCTTCCATGCTTGGCATGAGGAACCGATCGCAAAGTCTCAAGATCGCGCAGCCTTCGACTACGGCGACGGTCAGATGAACGACTTCCTGGTCCGCTTTGCCCGTCAGAGCCATGAGCAAAATGCCTCCAAGACCTTACTGTCGACGACGCAGTGCCGGACCGCATTCTGGGGTTCTATCGATCGCGCTTCAGCAGTCGAGCAAGCACCTGTGTCCCATACGCGGTCCTACCCGCCATGATGTGCCGGGCTTCACGCTTGCGCGACTGGATACCGCGCGGTTGCTGGGCAGGGGCTGGGAGGCAGCTCCTAGCCGCCGCAGCACTCCGCTGCCTGCGACTTGCAGGAGAGAGCGGGGACTTCCACTAATAATTGACGCTAAAGACGAGCGCCGCGCCGACTTTCTGGCCCTGTTTTGCCGCCGAATGAGTGTCGAATGGCTTGACGGCGCAAAGCAGCGACGCCACCACTTGGCAAAATCTCCTCCTCGACGCACCACGTGCCGCGCATCATCGACGCATTCAGCCATCAGGCTTCTTATCCTGCCTAGCCTTTCTCGCCTTTACTGATCAACCGGCAGACGCGCGGTTACCGGAAAGACCGCTGCAATGGCGCGACCACGTCATCGTTGACATCCGGCTCGTCAACACGAGTCCTGCGGCCGCAACCAGATATCTCGAATACCCGTGGAAGTAATGTTCCAAGCCTCCCAGGGCAATTTTATTCGAAAATAACTCGCTAAGGTAGTGATAACTTGGTTGGCCGGCCTATATCAACGCTCGTCAGCTAGCTGTGGACGCGTACGAACTCAACGGAGCGAGCATGCGAATTTTGAAGTTGGTGATAGGAATAATTGTTGTTCTCGTGGCAGGTTACGTGGTCGTGGGTGAACAATTGAGCGGGGCAAGCGCTGACGCACTTATCAATGCGCGTTTGACGACGTTGCGATCGCCAATATCAGGACAATTGTCCCTACAGAACCGGCCCCTTGGAGCACAGGTCAAGCGCAACGAGCAGATCGGCCGGGTCGACGACAATTTAGTCGACAACGTTCGCGTGAGCGACCTGGAAAGGGAAACGTCTCAGGGAGAGGCCGAAGGCGCACGGCTCACGCTCGATTTGGTATCCGTTCGCTCGGCAATTGATCTTTTGCGACAGCGCTCGAAAAACTACTCGGTCGATCGGGTGCGACAACTCGAAGCCGAGGTCACAGCCTCAAAATCACTTGGCGACGCCGCTCAGGCGAAATTGAACTCGGCCACCCTGGAACTCGAAAGAAGCACGACGCTTGCGAACAGGGGGATAGAGACGGGCACATCGTATCAGCGCGCCCAGTCTCTTGTGGAGGTCTCACGTTTGGAATTGGCTAACGCGCGCTCGGAGACCGCCGCCACCACGGTCAGCCTGGAAGCTGCTCGCCGCGGCATCTTCCTTGGAGATGGATATAATGATGCCCCATATTCGGAACAGCGAATTGCTGAGCTGGAACTTCGAGAAGCCGAGCTTAACAGCCAGCTCAAGGCCCAGGACCAGCGGGTCGCTGCTCTGAACGCGCGACTATCGGTGGAGCGTCTTAGAGTGAATAAACTTGGATCTGCCAGTCTGCAGTCAAACGTCAACGGCCTTCTATGGGACGTGCTGGCTGCAGACGGCGAAACGCTTCAACGCGGACAAGACGTGCTTCGCCTTGTCGACTGCGACTCAACGATCGTAACGTTGTCGGTTTCTGAGAGCGTCTACAACCGGCTGGTAGTGGGCGGATCGGCGCAATTCCGCCTAAACGGTCGAAGCGAGGTGATGCCCGGCACGATAACGAGGCTCGCCGGGGCTGGGGCGGAGACGGTCTACAAGAACCTTGCAATCGCTCCGAGCCAGCGACATCTCGAACGATATGACGTCACGATAACCGTACCCGCCCTTCAGGATGACGCTAAATTAAGATGTCTGGTCGGACGAACCGGACGGGTATTTTTCGAGCGTCGCCCGCTCGACTGGTTCCGCTCTTTCCTGGACTAGCTCATGTTTTATCTGAGCGAACTGCAGGGAAGTATTGCCCAATTGGCTCTGGTTATCGGGGTGGCGCTTGCCTTGCCAAGTTTCCTGTCGCCCAATCGCACTCTCGACAGGACGATCCTTTTCGGTGTCGGAATTTTACTCTCGCTCAGATATCTCTGGTGGAGGGTGACTGAGACCGTAGCGCCATTCGGTTTGACGGCAGATTGCTTTTTTAGCTGGTCATTTTTGGCCCTTGAAGCAGCCTCGCTACTGTCATCGATCAGCGCCTTTACGATCATGATGCGCAAGACTGATCGGTCGCTCGAGGTAGAGCGTTTCAAGAGTTGGTGGGGCAACAGTCCCCCACCCAGGGTGGCCATCCTGATCGCGACCTACAACGAAGATCGATCGGTATTGGAGCGGACAATCGTGGGTGCCAAGGCGGTCGATCATTCGAACTTCGAGGTCCTGGTCCTCGATGACGGGAGGCGGGACTGGCTGCAGGAGTTTTGTGCGCGTCGGTCCGTAAGATATGTGAGGCGGCCGGACAACAAAGGGTCAAAAGCAGGGAATATCAATCATGCTTTAAACCTTCTTGCTCTGGATGAGCAGCCGCCGGATTTCATAGCGGTACTCGACGCGGACTTTGTGCCGCACGTTAACTTCATCAGTCGAACGTTGGCTCTGTTTCATGAGGCGGACGTTGGCCTGGTCCAGACGCCGCAGCATTTCTTCAACGCAGACCCAATACAGCACAATCTCGGACTGAGCCGATCATACCCGGACGAACAGCGCTTTTTCTTCGATCACCTTCAACCGAGCCGAGACGGATGGGGAATCGCGTTTTGCTGCGGGACATCCTCCGTCATTCGGTTTGCCGGCGTTCAGGCCATCGGTGGGTTCCCCACGGATAGCATCACCGAGGATTTCATGCTGACGCTCGCGCTCCAGGAAAAAGGCTTTCGAACGGTTTACCTCAATGAGGCGCTTACTGAAGGCCTGGCACCTGAAGGACTTAAGGAATACGTAACACAACGAGCGCGGTGGTGCCTTGGCCTTATGCAAATTGCACGCGGCCGCCTTGGACCTTTGTCGCGCAACGGTCTCCGCCTGCGGGACCGTTGGAGCGTGGCGGACTCTGTCCTGTTTTGGCTCACCAGCTTCTCGTTCCGGCTTGCGTCTTTCGTGTTTCCACTTTTCTACTGGTTCTTCAATGTGACCGTGGTCGATGCGTCCGTTTCAGAGGTTATCCGATACTTCGGCGTCTACTTTGTTTGGATCCTATTCGTTCTCAACTTCATCTCGAGCGGTCTCGTCGTGCCAATCGTGAACGACGTAAGCCAACTAATCGGAGCGATCCCCATCACCAGGGCCGCCATCACGGGCCTCCTCAAGCCCCACGGCCATCCGTTCAGTGTTACCGCCAAGGGCGGTGACCGGACAAAGGTCATCGTGCAGTGGCAAATAATGCGCCCGTTTCTAATCATCCTCGGGCTGACCGTTTTGGGTATTTTGCTCGGGATATTCTCGGACCGATTTGCCTTCAACGACGCTGGAGACGGCAAGGTAATCATCCTCTTTTGGACCCTCTACAACCTGTTTTCCCTCCTGGTGACCTTAGTCGTGTGCGTGGAGCTGCCGAGGGCGGAGAAACATTTCGCTGACCGCCCCGAACGTTGCGTCCTTTCGGCCCAGGGGACGAGCCGTCGAATTTGGCTCACCGACCTAACTCAGGAAACGGCTCGTGTAAGAGGTGCGAATTTGGCGGTAGGGACTGCCGTCTCGGTGTCCGTAAGGCAGATAGGAGAGATCAAAGCCTACGTGATCCAGAGCACGACCGACGGAGGAATTTTGTCCCTCGAATTGGACGAAGCCCAACATGACGCGTTGCTGCGGCGGCTCTATTCAGAGGGAGACGTCCCCAGCGTCACGCGCACCCGCGCGTCCGCGCTCATCCGAGACGCGATCGCCCGGTTTACCTGAGGTCGTGGGATTTGGCGTTACCTGCCTGAAGTTTCGCGATCGCGGCCCCGATCATGCTCAGCTCGCGTGTTCGATGGGACTCGAAAGGGTATGTATCTTCTCCATCGGCAATCCGTCGAGCGTTGTCAGCCAACAGTCCGAATGGTCTGATAAAGACCACGAGGAACACAGTCGTCAATAGCAGCAGTAGCAGGCCAAATAGTCCGAGGCTCCACATAAGGTTGGTCGAAAATTGCCGGTTTGGCTCTGCAAGCTTGCTCGAGTCAATCCTCGCAATCATGCTCCAACCGAAACGCGGCAAGTCCCGGTAGCCAAGCTCAGGAAGTACCGCGGTGAAGTATGATCGGCCGTCGGGCCAGGTTTCGAGATTGACCCCTGCAGCACCAGTTCGTGCTGTCCTAAAGCTCGCCAAATCTGGAGAGTGGTATTGACCGCCGTCGGTCGCAATTACTGCATCCCCGTTAACGTTCACCAGGAAGAGGTCGACATCGAGCGCAGCCGCTGTCTCCTTGAGGACGCGCGCGGCCCAGTCGTAGTTAAGATGATAACCGAGCACGCCCGCCACCGTGCCGTCGGCTCCTTTGATAGGTGACGCGAGATCGAGAAACCTCGGCGGTTCTTCCCCTCGATATGGCAAAAGCGATGCAAGCAAGACCGCTTCGTGAACGTCACCTGCGAAGTCGCCCTGCAATCCTTGTTGGAACCAGGGCCGGGACGCCACGCTTTTTCCGACGAGCAGTCCATTCGACGCTGTTCTGACGATGCCGTCGTTACCGGCGTACCCAGCCCACGAGATCGTATCTCCGGAACCAACGGAGAGATCGAGCGCCTGGGTGAGGGGCCCGGGGTCAGCGGAATTGACTTTTCCCGCTATTGCCTGAAGTCCTTCCCATTCTCGAAAAAGCGCTGAGGAGAACCCGATCTGAGCCCCGCGCAGACGGGTTTGAACCGCCACCGACAGGGCATTCTCCTGATAGGCAGCAACACGGTCGTTGAGCGTGATGTATCCGAGTCCACCCGCCAAAACCGCGCTCAGCCCGACGAAGCTAGCAGTCACGAAAACAAGTGATGGCGACCGAGGCATGCTCAACCTTTCCGTGCTCAAAATGGGTAAAAAGACATGGAAAACGTCCAAATACGTTAGAACTCGCCTCAAGGTTGCCGAAAGGCGACAACTTTGTCAATGCCCCCAGTCCGATTGATCAGGTCCCGCAATCATTTGCTGTTGCGGCGGTTCGAGCGAAAAGCATTTGCATGCTACGCACTAAGAACCGGGATCATAGTCAAAAGGGGTCGAGAGCCTTATCCTCGCCGCGCTTCACCGCGTGCGCCCCTGCGGATGACCAGAGGTTCGTTTCCTACCTCACAGGGACCCCGAAACCATTTGAATCGATGCGCGTTTCCTCCTCCACAACGAAGGAGATGTCTGATGTCAAAACGTGAACTCATCGATACCGGGTCCGACAAGCGCTATGTCCGCCGAGATGGCAAGGGGCAATTCAGCGAGAGTGTCGACGTCAGCCGTTCGCTGGCAGCTGACAAGCGCCACAAGGCGAAGGGTGATGCGAAGCCCGGCGAGGGTGACCGTGGCGATCATAAATCGAAGAAGCACTGAGGAGAGGCGTCCATGACGGGTATCCGGTCAAAAGGAATTCGGCGGGGAGAACTCGCTTCACATCTTGCAGATTTGGAGGACGAACATTCTGTCGAGGATGTCGAGACCACCGAAAAGCGCGATCTCGAGGCGGTTCAGCGCGAGGTCGCGTATCTCCGCCGAGAGGTTGCAGCGCTGCGTGAGCAGCTTTCGCTCATCCGCGCCGGGAACGAAAGTTCAGCGGCAGCGAAAGCTGACGCGCATCCTTGGTTGCGTATTGCCGCGACAACCGCAGTCACATTCGTGCTCGGCAAGCTCGTACAGCGACTACGACTGGGTTCGGCGGGCGCGGCAGCAGTGCCTATGATCACCGCGCAGCTGGATCGCAGCCTTTGGTAGCCACAACGGCCAAACGGCGCTTCTTAGCCTCTTAACAGCTAAGTCAAACTTGGGCCAAGTGTCGGGGAAATCTGCTTCCCGACGCCGTGATCCGCGTCTTGCTTTCGCATCTCCCTATTTGCAGACATGGAAGCGCAAATGGATTTCCGGCCTGGCGATTGAGGTATTAGCGCCCATTATCCATTGACTCCCGATCTGCTCCTTCAGAAACTTCAAGCTGATGCACACCCACGACACCTTCGTCAGGACCTTCACATTGACACGCTGACGGTTAAGGCAAACTTGCACGAGGTGCTCGAATGTCGAGCCGGTGGCCATGGGCGTGTGATCGCCGACGGCAAGCACGATTGTAGTCATTGCCGAAATAATTATTGACTGATCTATCCAGAACGGATATGTGCTTAATATGGCAAGACCACGGGAATTCGACCGCGACACGGCATTGGATAAGGCATTAAGAGTCTTCTGGGCGAAGGGATTTGCCGCGACCTCCACCGACGATTTACGTGAAGCAATGGGGATTGGAAGACAGAGCCTCTATGGTGCGTTCGGGGATAAGAGGACGCTTTACCTGGAAGCGCTGGATACTTACCAACAGCGGACAAACAGAGGGCACATAACGAGGCTGAGCAGGCCATCATCGCCTCTGCAGGGAATTGAAGATCTGCTTACAGGCCTTGTATCAGATGACGATGCCGAGCGGGCGCTGGGATGCATGGGCGTCGGATCCGTGGGCGAGTTCGGGGTGACCGATCCGGATCTCAATGCGCGACGCAGCGCAGCAAGCGCGGCACTGGTGCGGCGCATCGCAGAGAGGGTCTTGGAAGGTCAGCGATCGGGAGAGCTTGCTCCGCATCTCGACCCTGATGAAAGTGCGGCGTTTATCCAGATGACGATGACCGGACTACAAGTGGCCGCACGTGGCGGCGCAAAAGCTGCCGATCTCAGGGCTATGGCGCGCTTCGCAACGGAACGCCTCAGGTCGTAACCGGCCTCCCCAAACAGGAGGCTTTTCATTTGACTAATTATGGACAGATCCGTCAATAAAAGGAGATTCTCATGACGATCCAAGAACGCAAAACGGCACTCGTATTCGGAGGTGCGCGTGGTATCGGCGCCGCGGCCGTCCGGAGACTTGCCAAGGACGGCTACGACGTCGCGTTCACCTATGTATCCAGACCAGACAGCGCAAAGTCCCTCATGACCGAAATCGAAGAGGGAGGTCGGCGGGCCGTGTCGATTCAGGCTGACAGCGCAGATGCCGAGGCCATTCGTGCTGCGGTGGCCAAGACGGTCGATGCCTTTGGCCTGATCGACGCAATCGTGGTCAATGCGGGCATCTTGCGGCTCAACACTGTGGAAGCGGTCAGATTGGAAGAACTCGATCTTATGATCGACGTCAACATTCGCGGCGTGTTCCTTTCCATCCAGTCCGCAGTTCCGCATATGAAGGATGGCGGCCGCGTGATCACCATAGGCTCCAACACGGCGGAAAGGACCGGCATGGCTGGAACGAGCGTCTACCAGTTTTCCAAGGCGGCCGTGGCGGCAATGGTGAAGGGCCTCGCCCTTGACCTGGCCACTCGGCGCATTACCGTCAACAACATTCAGCCCGGTCCCACGAACACCGACATGAACGCTGGAGCCATCGAGATGTTGTCTGATCGCAGTCCTTTGAAGCGTGTAGCCAACCCCGATGAAATCGCGGGGATGGTTTCCTATCTCGCAGGCCCCGACACGTCCTTCATGACCGGCGCAAGCCTGACAATCGACGGGGGCTGGACGCTCTGAAATCTGAGCGCTGCGCTCGAAAGCCCACAGAGCGACATCCGAAGATCCTCGCGATCCTGGACGTCGCTCCTTCGTCGCTCTGTTGCGACTCGATAAGGGAAATCACACAGGCGTTGTCCATTGGCTCTCGTTCAGGATCCTAAGCGTCCGGATCTGCTCAGCGAGCGCAACAGAGATTTCGCAACAAGTCCCGTCCGGCATCGCCTGCCCCTAGTCCACCACCCAATATGCCGCGGTCCGCCCGAGGGGTTTCCATGTATAGCGGGTGTTTAAGGCTTACCTCAGAAACCACGCCATAAACCTATGATGTCGTTTAACATGTCGGCAGCCGGGGCAGGGATTCGAACCCCGCGTCACAGTTCGAAAGCTGGAAGCAACCTCGGGTTCTCCGAGGATAGGGAGAGCACCTCGCTCCGATTACGCTTACGCCCGGCTACCTTATGAACTACGGAAGTATTTAATTGTTCCCTGCCGTACATCCTCTTTGCCATGGAGATACAACGTCGCGCGCATTAGATTTCATGTCAGCGCAAACCAGGCCCTACAAAACCGCGTCCGGATCGAACTCCTTCCTTTCTATCGAGGACGGTGATGTGCCTGGTCGAAGCCGAGGCTGGCGCGGTAGCCGGAAACGCGAATCACCACGTCCAAGGGCTCATTCAAATGCCGCGTCTTATCGTGTCATAGGATCATGACTTGCAGTTTCCAGCACTTGGTGCACCCACGCTGCTAAATCCGGATCTCGGCATAGAAGCAACTGGAAAGCTTCTTCGTCTAGTTTCCCTTGCCGATAGGCGCTGATTAAATCTCTCTGCTCCTGGTTTAAAGTTCTGGCTTTGGAAAGCCTGCGGCCGACAATGTTTAACTTTGGTGGTGGCGCGTTAGCTTTTTGGAAATCGCTCGACGACATGGTAGTTTCCTCCCAATCAGCGGGACGTCGCAGTGTCGAGACGCAAGGGGGTGAGGGCAGACCCGCGTATCCTGTGTCCGTGCACGGCTATGCTGGGCTAGAACCTGGCCCCTCAAAGCTCCAGCCGGCGCCGGATGCGAATTGAACCTCAAGTGCGTTGGCGACCTGAACTCTACTAGCAGTTTCACCGATCCGACAGCACTGTTAGGCAGTTTTCGAGATCGTCCTCTATACCGCGACAGATTGCATCATACTTGGCGGCACGCTCCTCGTCGGCTACTGCTCGGCACGTGTCTCGAGCCCTAACCGCAACAGCGTAGTTTTCTATTTCATAAGTCCACCAATGCGCGATGGGTGCGTGGCAACGCAAATGCGGACGACGTACTAGCAACGACGCCAAACCATACCGGAATGCGTTAAAGGGTGCCTGTTCCATCGCTTCAGAACCGTTCTAAAGCGAATTATAACCCTGATCGGAAATATCCGATAGAAATTTCTGGCCGAGCATTCGATGCAAAGCACCCGCGGCCCCCGTGAAACATAGACGAAGTGGCGGTGATCAATGGCACAGTTCGCAAAACCTGCTCGCCGAGCTTCGGCCCTCGAAACGGTGACGAGTAACGGGTCCCCGCCCGCAATGAGGTGAGGGCGTTCGTCGTATGAGTGAGCCTGAGGACGCCCGCACATGGGCAAGCACATCCTCGTGTTGCGCTCCAGGGACAGTAAGAGATCTGTGTTGCTGGCTTCGTGGATGAGCCCTCTTCTTGTCGTGTCGATAGGAGCGGATCAATTCGAAACAAGGTGCAACTAGAGCCTTTCGCAACGCGTTGTTCCTAAAACTCTAGGAGGAGCAAGGCAATGGACACACGCATCAGACATCACAGGATCTCAGTCGCTGGTGTCGACACCTTCTATAGGGAGGCAGGTCCGATCGGTGCCCCGGTTATCCTGTTGCCGCACGGATATCCCTGCTCGTCCTACCAATTCAGAAACCTGATGCCACGACTGGCGGACAGATGGCGGCTGATCGCGCCGGACTATCCGGGCTTTGGCTACAGCGAGAGCCCGGAGGACTTCTCCTACACCTTCGACGGCTACGCCGCCTGGCTAAATCTGTTCGTCGAGACCATTGGCCTTGAACGCTTCATCATCTATCTGCATGACTTCGGCTCGCCGATCGGAGCAAGACTTGCCATCATGAAGCCCGAACGGATTGTTGGGCAGATCATCCAGAACGGCGACATTCCATATGAGGACGCGTTGGGACCGAAATACGCCGAGATCGAAAAAACCTGGTCGCTACCCGTTGAGGGAATGCACGCGGAAATGCGCAATGCTGTAACCGAGGCGAACTTTCGCGAAGAATTCCTAAACGATGTTCGCCCGGATCTGAAAGCGCTCATTCCAGCAGATCTCTGGCACTTGCACTGGAGCTTGATGACTGAAAGGAGAAAGGATTTCACCGCAACACTTCTCTCCGACCTGAAGAACAACCGAGCCTGGTTCTCCTTCCATCGCCAATACCTTCGAACCCACAGGCCGCCCACGCTGATCATCTGGGGACCCCAGGACCACTACATGCCTGAAGAGTCCGGGCGAGCTTATCTTCGGGACCTGCCCGACGCCGAATTTCATCTGCTGGATGGCGGCCACTGGCTGTTGGAGACCAACCTTGACGAAGTCGTCCCGCTCGTAAGTGGCTTTCTGGAGCGGCTAGACACTGGTCCTCAATGATAAAAGCTCGGCAAAGAGCCGGCATGGCGGTGTTGGGCCGGTCGCGGTTTGGCAAGCCTTCGTGATGCCTGTCTATCACTGCTACATCCAGTTAGTATCCTGTCATCTCAAGATAGCCCTGCCCTGGCGTACTGCCCTCAATTTGAATCGGCCCTTCCCAGTAGGGTGTTGAAGTCGTCATCCAGGCTTGGTCATTGAGTGCTTTCGTACGGATATCGAGACCTCGGCTGGGGATCTTTACTCTCCATTCAACGGGGATCGTCTTACCCTTGACGTTCGTCGTCCTCACCGGCTCAAGCGAGACGTCTTCAGAACTGAGTGGCGCCGGCTTGCCATCGGCATTGATCCAAGTCGCTGAGATGTAGCCCGGACCGCTATCGCGGAGCCGAAATGCCATGACCTTCTCGCCGGAGGCCAGATGCAGGGAAAACCAATCCCAACCCGTCTGGGTCACCGCCAAAGGCTGGGAGGACCACTCCCTGTCCAGCCAGGCTCTTCCGGTAACCTCGTGGGTTTCACCGTCGAGCTCAACCGTGCCATGGACCGCAAAGAACGGTTGTGAGTAATAGTAGCTTGCCTGACCCGACGCCGATTTTGCCGAATATCCCTCGTCTCCTTGAAGGACCAAGGGGCCGTCAGTATCGAGCGTCAGTCGATAGGAAAAATCGCGGTCCTTTGCCGAGAGTTCAAGGTGGTCGAGATGGCCCTGTGATGAAGCCGCGCGGCTCTGCATCTTCCAATCGTCTATCCATGCCTCGAAAGGAGCAGCAACGACGGCTGCCTGCCCAACCCCGCCGCGTGCAAGTCGCTCGGCGACGTAATGGTGGTCTTGGGTGGTGACTGCGGCGTGGCCAATCCAGACTTGGGGGCTCGACCAGCCCTGGCGCTCTTCAGGTGCAAGTGCAGATCGGAAAAGTGTCCATTGCGCGCCAATTTGTCGGCCGTCTACGGTTTTCAGGTTGGCGGTGATGTACCACCATTCGATCCGGAAATCTGGATGTGGTCCATGATCTCGGGGAAACTCGATTTTGTGCCCACGCTGGGGCATTGCGAAACCCTCAGCATTAGAGCCAAGCCCCGCAAAGCCCTGTGCAACAACAGTAATTGGCACCGACAGGGACAGGATCAAAGCTGTGAGGATGATCGTTCTAGCGCTCATTCGCGAACACCTTGAGAAGATCGGCGGGATCGGTCTTTGCAAGTCGCCGTATCGGTATCGCAACAGAGATGATGGCCGATATCAGGGCAACGATCCCAAGCCTCAACCAATCCATTGGAAACAGGATCAACGGCAGCCGCCACCCGAAAGCCTCGACATTGACAATCGCCAGCAACACCCAGGCGAGTGCCAATCCGACCGGGATTGATGCGATGAAGGTAGCGAGCCATAGAGCAAGGGTCCGGACCACTTCAACGAGCGCGAGATCACGGCGACGAATGCCCATGGCCCAGACGGGTGCAAGTTGGGGAAGGCGAAGTGATGACAATGTCAAAAGGCTCGAGAACATTGCGAAGCCTGCAACTGCCAGGGTCAACAGGCTGAGCGCTCCCGTGACAGCGAAGGTTCGTTCAAAGATCGCTGTTGATTGCTGCTTGAGCGAGGTCTGGTCGACGATGTTGCTTTCCGGGATGCCGAAGTCATCCTTGAGTTTCCTCCTGAATTCCGGCACCTGTGCCGGCTCCATACGCAAGCCGTATCGAAGCTTGGAAACATCTGGATAATGGTGGACCAAAGCATCCACGCCAACAATGACCTGTCCTGTCGGATTGCCGTAGTCGGAAAACACGCCAACGACAGTGCTAACCCAACCGCCGGGAAGTTTGATCTGCTGCCCAAGCGCGGCCTTGCCGGATCGCCAGAGCTGCTCGTTGACCAACGCGCCGGTCCCATTGGCAACCTCATCCCATGTTGTCGGTAATCCCATAAGCAGCGGCCAGTGATCGCGGTAGGTTGGGTCGTCGGCCACACCGAAAATTTGCATCTGCTCTCCAACAACCTCTCCCTGCGTGCTCCAGATGGGAAGGACAGCTCTCACCTGGTTTGGAAACCACTGCCGAAGGCGTTCCGCTTCGGCCTCATTGCGAGCAGTAACGTAAACCTCCGCGGCCAGGCGCTGATCGAGCCATCCCATAAACGTCTGGCGAAAGCTGGAAACCATCGTCCCGACACCGATGTTTGCCGAAAGGGCCAAAAGCAGTGCCATCAGCGCAAGGGAAAGACCCGGCAGCTGTTGGTTGGTATCAGCCCAGAACCATTGGCTAAGAACCCGTTTAGACGCCTTCTGTCCTAGCGCCACCACGAATGCCAGGACCGGTGGCAAGATCAAAGCGGCTCCCAAAAGAAGGGTCGCGAGGACCGCGAAGCCCGAATAAAGGCCCTTGCCTATGAGGATCACTAAACTCGATGCCAGCAGCAGCAACGAGCCGAGGCCCGCTTGTACCGTCATGCTTCTCGTCGACGCCCGCGCCCATTCCCTCTGTTGCGCCACTGCCAGTATCGGCATCTTCCAGACCCGCCAAAGATGATTTGCCGACGATAGTGCCGTGCCAACCAGCGCTATCGCCAAACCCGCCAGCCACCATTCCGTTCTAAACGAGAGTGCCCCAGGCACGCTTGCGCCGTAGAGACCACGCAATGTCGCCGCGACCCCGGGCAGGAGAGCGGAAGCCACGACGTACCCGAGCACGACACCGATACCTCCTGAGAAAAGCGCAAAAACGATTGTTTCGGCGAGAAGCATGGCCGTCAGTGAGCGGAGTGAGACGCCGAGTGACCGCAGGGTCCGGAACGTGGAGCGGCGCTGCTCAAAGGAAAGACCTGTGGCTGAGTAGACGATGAACAGGCCGACAACGAAGGCAAGGAAGCCGAAGGCCGTGAGATTGAGGTGAAAACTGTCCGTCAGCCGAGCGACGTTTGGTCTCTCCCCGGCGTCTTTCAGCGCGAGCTCAGGTGCAAGCTTTTCCAAGGCTTGGAGGCCGAGCCCCTGGGAGCGTGCAATGACAATCCTGCTCAGACCACCCTTGCGGTTCAGCAGCCGATCGGCAACCCCGATATCGACGAAGGCCGTTCCGTCTGGAAGATCGCCGGAGACCTTCATCGTAAGGCCCTCCGTGCTCTTTAGACGGGCGGCGGTAGCGGCCGAAACCAATAATTGTCCCGGAGGACCAACAAACTCGACGAGCTCGGAAGCCTTTGATACCGTGGACACCTTTCCTTCCGGCGGCATGCTTAACGGCTCGATGCCTACTAGCCTGATACGGATCCCGCCAAACCTGTAGTCGCCTTCCATTATCGGCGATACGTTCCAGCCTGCTCTTCGCAGCCTAGCGTATGTCGAGGACGGTATTAACCTGCCATCCTTTGCAACAAGTTGGTCGAGCTCACTCTGTTCGAGTACGGCAGCCGCACGTCCATAGCTTGCC
Organism: Rhizobium cauense; assembly: GCF_019511525.1. Lineage (GTDB taxonomy): Bacteria > Pseudomonadota > Alphaproteobacteria > Rhizobiales > Rhizobiaceae > Rhizobium > Rhizobium cauense. Next base: position 109,811 of record NZ_JAEUAT010000009.1, read on the forward strand.
CTTGCTTCCGCATTGATCGCTTGCACCCCCGACCACAATGCTGTTGCAAGCGCCACACCAACAATCAACGTAGCAAATTGCAGGGGGCGGTAGCGCCAGTGGGATATGAGGGCCCCAAAAGCGATCCAGCTCATGCGACAACCTTCCCACCACTGAGGGAAATCCGCCGGTCAAGCATGTTGGCGAGCCGGTTGGAGTGGGTAACAAGAAGAAGAGCAATGCCCGCAGACTTTGTGAGACGCAACATGACGTCGAGCACCGCATTTGCTGTGGCCTCGTCGAGATTGCCCGTCGGTTCGTCCGCCAGGACAAGGGGTGGCCGCGCTGCAAGGGTCCGTCCGATCGCCACCCGCTGCTGCTGTCCGCCTGATAACTGTTCGGGATAGCGTCGAAGAAGCTGGCTGATCCCGAGAGTTTCGACAAGTTCAGTCTCCCACTCCGGATCGAACCTCCGGGCAAGCCTCGCGTGGAAGGAGACATTTGATCCGACGTCGAGGCTCGGAATGAGATTGAATTGCTGGAAGATTACTCCGACCTCGGTTCGCCGGAAGCCAGCGCGGCCAGCGTCATCGAGTTTTGTGATTTCTCGCCCGTTTACCTGGATGCTACCGCTATCGGGCTTGTCTAACCCGCCCGCAAGGTGAAGAAGGGTACTTTTCCCGCTCCCCGACTCACCTGTCAGAGCGAGGCTCTCGCCTTTTGCCAACTCAAGACCCACGCCCTTTAAGACCGCAATCTCTCCCTCCGCAGTCTGGTAGGATTTTGTGACGTCTGAAAGCCAAAGGATCATATATGTCTCGATATGAAAACGATACCGATCCAGCGTGCCTAGCTGATCGCTAGGCTAACCGGCAGTCGGCTCAAATGTTTCCGACCTTACCATCGACTGGAGAGGAAGACCTCCTGCTTTCCATCCCACAGAACGGCGATAGCAGCACTCGAGAATGCCGAAGCTTCTTTGTCTCAGTTCGGGGCCGACTGCAGCAAAGACGGTCATTGTCAGGGTTTGGATCTGTCGTTCGGCCGCTGACAGGCTTCAAGAGCTCTTGGCGGGAGTTTTCCCGTGCATCGCGATGCTGCAAGCGCGCTGATTATGCCCGAGTAATGGTCCAGACGAGAAATACGAATGAAGCGGTGGCGGCGAAGGCGGCAATGGTTAGATTTGCGTCCAAGGTAAGCTCCTGAATGTAGAGGCACGTTGAACGCGAGCGATCGCGGCTTAGTTCCATTCCCTGGGGACTGACAACGAATTTTGCCTTTTTTTGGGGTTTCTCCGGGTGGGAACTAGTCACTCCTCATGTCGTTCCATACCGGAAAATATGGGAGGAGAGCCAATCCTGCGATGTCTTTTTCCCGTGATGGCGCTCGTCCTCGTAGGCTGCAGTGAACAGCAATCCGCTCTCGAACCGGCCGGAAAAGAATCCGAAGCGGTTTATCGCCTGTTTGTCACGATGGTTATTGGCGGCGCGTGATCTGGCTGTCGGTGATGACGTTTTCATCCACGCGGCCGGTGGTGCGGTGTCGCTTCGCCAATCGTGGTGCTTTTGGCGTTTCTTTGCTATGCGGGTGTTGCAACCTTGATGGACGATAGTGACACGGAATTCGCGGATCATCTCGACGCTGGGTGGGAATCGACATTCAGGGAATAGGACTGTTCACCAACACTTCGCGGTCGATCCTCATTTCCAGTTTCTCAGGGTCCAGCCGATCAAGAGGGCTACCGCGACGATCATGTGTATTGCCAGCAGGAACCTTCCGAGGAACAGGGTAACACTGGCGGCAGTGCTGATACCGAGATCGTGCTTGAACCAGCGAATCTGAGCTAGTCCATACCACACCGTTGCCACGGCAAGGACCCCGACACCCGCCGTCAAACCAAGATGGTGAGGGATGAGGATAAGGTCCAAACCCATGCCTGCCACGAAGACGAATGCCGTGGCGACATAGCATTGGCTGTAAAACGGCGGTCGCAGGCTTTCCCTCGTCAGCCTGACTGACTTCCTCCTTGCCAGTGTCACCGCCATCACTAATGGCAGCATGCCGAAGATCACTCCGCGTGCGAGAAGGAGGTTAGGGGTCGATGCCAAGAGTGGAGGCAGGGTGGCGTCGGCATATATCGAAGGCACCGCGCTGGAGATCGCCTGGGCCAACAGTAGGGTCAGAAGCAGGAACAGCGGTGGGCTAAGTGTGTCGCTGTACCGGTCCTCTTCGCGATCTCCCAGTTCTTCATCGGCGGACTTCATCATCCGGAGCGGGTTGACGATCGAGCGCCACATCGTGATCGGATAGAAGACGAGCCAGGAGACCATCTCATAGAGAAGATCCTCAAGGGATTTCAGCAATTTCATGAAGTCCATACCTGTACCCGTCTCGATCCCGATTGTGCTGTACGGGGTATGACATCTGGCGGGGCCTGACCTATCTTGCGATCACTGCGAACCATGCTAGGTGTTCAACGCATTGTTGAGGTCGTGCAATCCGATCATCAACATCATGGGGTCGGACGGAGAAGACAGAAAGCCGACGGCCTCATAAAAGGCGCGCGCGTCATCGGAAATCGCATGGACCAGCACGCCGCGGATGCCGAGTATTTCGGCGGCATTGAGCAGGCGCAAGCCCGCGTCCCGCACCAATGCCCTGCCGACACCGCGCCCCTGATAGGCTTGATCAATGGCGAGGCGACCAAGCACGGCGACTGGGATTGGATCAGGCATGTTACGCCGAAGGCGGCCGGGTGCTTCAGGCTGTTTTACCGCGCCGGAGGCGAGCGCGTAATAGGCGATGACGCGGCTTTCCTCAAACACGACGAAGGTACGCGTTGCGCCGCCTGCTTGATTGGCACGGGCGCGGCGACGTAGCCAGCCGTCCAGTTCAGGGACGCCGGAATTGAATTCGGTCATGTCATGATGGTCGGCCAGGGGCGCCGGTGCGCTGAGGGTCACGCTTCATCCCACGGCGCTTTGGTCGACATGGTGCGTTTTAGACGCTCATTGAGCTTCGCGGGCGCGTCGAGCCGGGCAAGGTATTCGGCATAGATTTCAGGGCTTACCGTGAAGATGGTACGGTCGAGCAGCACTTCCTCGGCACGGCGTTCGGAGGCTTCCAACATAAAATCCGTGCGCGTCTTACCGAGCAATTCTGCGGCGCGATCAATCAAGTTGCGCGTCGCGGGCTTGATGCGCATATTCAGCGGCACGCTTGCGTCCGGGCTTTTGCTCGTTTGTGAAGTCGACATGGGAAACTCCTATCTACCCGCTTTCATATAGCGTAACGACATCATCTTTACAAGCGCCGTACAGATATCGTCATTACACTTCTAGGTCAGCAGTTCGCGCTTTAGCTTGCTGAATGGACCGAGCCAAGCTCAAAGCTTTCTGCCTCTGATGCTCAAAGGCTGACCTAACACTCGTTCATCAAAGAGCTTTCGCGCCGTCCTAATCGTACCCGCGCCTCTGATCGAGCTATCTTCTGCGGTGTCGAGGAAGACTTCCATGTCGCCGGTGGGGTGTTCCACCTTGCATCGTCCGTCATCAGGAGCAGCGACTACCGAATGTGCCGGCGACTGCTTCAGACGCGAGGCCGTTGGAATTGTCACGGTGGCGAGGACGCCGACTACTTCGTCACAATTGCCTAATGCGAGCTTCTGGAAGTAACGCTTGATTCCTCAGCTGGTTAGGTTTGACAGATTGGTGCCGCCTCTAGGGTTGGCGGTGCGGCGCAAGCAATTGGCAGTCCCGAGCAAACAACACGTCGGCTAGCAACCTTATGTAGGTGCAGCAAGGAACGCTCCGCGCGGCAAACACAAAACAACTAGCAAGACTGTCGCGATCCGAAGCGGCTGAAGCGGTTGCCCGTGAGGTGGGAACTGATGAGGCCACAGACCAGCCAAGGAAAGCCCACCGACAAGGACCACCAAGTTCGTACAAGTTCCGACGTCGCATGGCGACCCCGATTAGTTCCAGACGGCAATCATCACCCTGGTCTGCGGTATTCCACCCCCGCATGGGTGATCTTTCCACCGAGTTCTCCGAAGCGGTCAGGGCACAGGAGACAACGAATACGCATCGGCGGCCGGGGACGGGGCGTCCTGCCGCTGATTACGCATGCCCCACAGCTCGTCCAAACTGAAAGGACAATCATGAAGTCTGCAATTCTCACATGCGCCATCGCTCTTGCAGCTACTTCCGCATTCGCGGGAGCGACTTATAGCCTCAAGGGTGACAGCGCCAACGACACCAATGGCAACGGAAATCTGGTCGGCACCTATTCCTCCAGCGGCACAGGAAATGGCGGCGTCGTTGGCGGTAACGGCACGGCCTACGACGGCGTTGGCCGTGACCAGACGACTACCCCAGGGTCTCGCGCCCAAGCGGTGCATTCGCTAGGCGTCGGTGGCGCAGCCTCTGGTAACAACGGCTGGGGCCAGAAGTAAGTGAGCTTGGGGCACCGGCCTGATCACCCTCGTGTTCCGGTGTCCCGACCATGTCGCCCGGCTCCAATGTCGACGCAGTCCACCAATCGCAGGGAGCTTGCGAGAACAGCCGCTGGTTATTTCTAGCCGGCGGCATCATGTCGTATACGGCAATCGGCGCAAAGGCGCCAACGAGTTGGCGGCTACGAAAGAGGGCAGGTCCCGATGAGTTAACCAGGTGGACTGTCTGGATAAGGCGTCGCCGGTTCATTTCTCTCAAGACTGATACACCACTTACGTGTGCAAACTAGGCTACTCCGCAATACTGGTTCTTGCCCGCATAGGCGATCGCCATGTGGAATTCCTTGTTGGCTTCCGACATGGCCAGGTGGTTCCCGGTCTTGACGGCGGCGGCGAACGCCCTGTCGCGTTTGGCAATCACCTTCAAATCGGGACCGGCGCAAGTCGAAGACGCAGAAGCGCGTGTCGTCGATCAGCTCCACCGGCTGAAGCGCCAGTGCGTTCTCAAGAGTGTTTTCAACAGCGTGACGAGGTACCCAATGCCGCATTTCCTACGCCATTTTGATAAACCAAAATGAGACCTAGGTCCGAAGAAGGAGATCGTAGGGAAGGCTATAATCGGCTCGAGTAATGGAACGCCCGTTGGCGAAGTGCAACGTGTTTTGTGATCCCTTGTTCCATTGCGAGAGGAGTGCCAAAAAATGTCTAACATCGAAGATCCAAAGCTGCCACGCAATACGGCACGGCGACGTTTTCTCGGGGTTGCGGCTGCGGCCGGAGCCAGATTGGCAAGCGCAACGGCCATCGCCATGGCGGCTACATCATCTCCAGCAAGAGCCGTTGGTCTGCATTTGGGGTGGGGGAAGGGGAATGGAAACTCCGACGGGAATGGCAGATCCGGCGACGGAGATGGCGGTAGTCCGCAGTGTTTTCTCCGTGGAACATCGATCCTTACCGATCTCGGTGAAAAGCCTGTAGAGCATCTTCAGATTGGTGACCGCCTTGTTCTTGCGGGCGGAACCACCAGCGCGGTCAGATGGGTTGGCCGACAGTCTTTCAAAAGAAATGGAGGGTGCTGGCATGACAGCGTCGTGCCAATTCGCGTGGCACGCCGTGCCCTTACCAATCTGTCCCCTCATTCCGACCTTTACCTGTCGCCGGGCCATGCGCTGTTCCTGAATGGCGTCCTTATCCGAGTGAAGGATCTGGTGAACGGCACGACAATTGCGCCAATCGTGCCCCATGACGACATGACTATCGAGTATTTTGCTGTCCTGCTCGCAACGCATGAAGCGATCTTTGCTGAAGGCGCCGCGGCTGAGACATTCCATCCCTCGGAAGGCGGCCTCCAAAATTTCTCGAATTCTTCGGAGTATATGCGCCATTATGCCTCTGACAACTTCGAGACCTCCATGACGTCCTTTGCGCCGGTGCTTGGCGAGGAAGGTGGTTGGGAACACCTGAAAGCTCTTGTCCTCCTGCCGCTGGTGGCGTCTCCCGACCCGTTCGAAGAAGCTCGCATGCAAATCAGCTTGCAGGCGAAATCGATGGAAGTCTAAAACTAAAGTCAACAGGATGTGGCGATCGACCTGCGTTGTGTGTTCAATGTTCACCTGGCGAGACATCCCGCTATCTAAATCACGCGCAAGCGTTGCGGCGGAAACTTTGGGGCTGAACTGTCGGCACTGGGATGTTTTCAGCTCTTTCCAGGGCGATCGGACTAAAGTCCATACTTTGACCCGACCTCAGGCCGATGCAAAGTATGGACCGTTGCGTATGATTATGTCACGAGTGCTGCACGGGGAGGTCATTGGTACGGGGAGGCCTTGGTCATCCTTAATGAGGCGCCCAGGGAGGATAGGGGTTAGTTGACGAAACGTATCGCCAGCATTAGTCGATCGCCACGCGTTGGTGGAGACGCCCGATGATAGCATGACGTATCCTGGACGAAGCCGGTGCCGGCCGGACCTTCGATGGTGATCTCATTTTCTTTGCCGAACTGCCTGTAGACAGCTTCTTGGGTCGCACGGGCAGAACCGAATAGCATCCGCAGTGGCTTCCACTTATGAGAACGTTTCATCATCACGTGCGCGCCTGAATGGCGGTCAGTGTCTGTAATATAAAAGCTGGCATAGACGAAGTTATATCCGGCAACATCGTAATGGTAATCGATAACCCCATGTTTCAATTCCCGCCGCCGTTCATCTGACATAGACGACGCGAAGCTCCAGTCTAGAATGGTGATTATCTTTTTAGGCTCATGGCCGAGGTACTTCCGGACGATTTCACGCAGCACCGGGTCGTAGATCACTTTTCGCACCGCCGGGCACCTTGCGGGGTCGGTGACACCTCCTATCGGCATTTGACGGCCATCTGTGGCAACGCCGTCGGTGACATCCGAATAACGAAATGTCGGACCCATCGGGTCGTAGATGGCGTGCAAAGGTTCCGCAAGCGCGAATTCTTTGATCTCGTCGACGATATGCAATGGAAGGTTAAAGCCGACATATACAGCGTCGTCGCGGATGCTTTGTACAACATCAGCGACACTGGCATTCGGGAAAACTGTAGGTAGATGCCACTTCCCCGGCTTTTTCCCGCACGGTGGAGAAAACTGATTGCTCCGCGTCCCGAGCTATACACTGCGCGCACCAGACGAAACCTGCCTAGCAGGTAGGAAATATTTTGCTTCCTTAGTTTCGCGATTCCAGCTGCTACTCCCATACGATGCCTCCTCCGATGAAGCCGTTGGCCCAGCCGAAGGAAGGCTATAGCGTCTTTCAAGCCCGGGAAATTTGCACAAGGGACCATGTTGGTTTCAAAAGTCGTAGTTAATTCTCCACTTTATGGCGTACGAACAAGGCATATTCGCTTCACTGGGACTCATGGTCGACAAAGCGTGTTGGATACCGGGCTTCTCCTTGTGAGGTGCCCTCTGAAATGCAAAACACAGACAATCTAAACGGGAAGACCTCACTTGCCCGCTCGCTTGAGGAAGGCAAGGCTCTTCACGGCCTCCCCAAGAAACTTACGTAGGAACAAGTCAAGCGCTCGCAGGTTAATCGCGGCTGGCCTTAGAAGAGCCTTTGAACATACCAAATGGCAAGGCAACCGACAGCTACGTCAAGACGCAGGTCGCACCGAGCAGCAAGGAGACGGGACAGATGACGGAGCTCCACGTTCGAAGGCTCGTTGTCATAAGTGATTTTCAAGACGGCGATTGGGCAGATACCGAGGCTCCTGCGGTAGAATGGTTCACGCATGAATGGCTCGCTGAGACCCGAGGTGGCGCACCGGTGGCGGCGAACGCTTCGTCTGTCGAAGTGGAGGGCGGCTATCTTGAACGTTTGCCTCTTGCGGCGCTGAGCACTGGTCTAGTCGACTGTATCGAAATATGGACACACTGGCGTGGCGATAGGCCTCCGCTGATCCCTCCTTACGTCAGCCCCCATATCGTTCGACGATCCTTTCGCTTAAACGGAAAGGCTATCCCTTTTTCCTCCAATGACATGCTTGGACATATAAACGCCTTCGGGGCTCCGACGATCCTTTGTGTCTGGGGTCTCGGCGTCGCTGAAGAGATCCTTTGCGCATGCCATAAGAGTTTCAAAATTTACAATTCGATCGACGCGCCCCCTTTGCGCGTACCCCCCGCGGTCAGTCGGCATTTTGATCTCATACTTACCGGTGCTGAATGGCAGTCAGACGCCGTGTTATTGCGACACCCTCAAATGCAAACGGCTGTGATGCCAATAGGCCCTGAGTTTGCGTCCGAAATCACCTTTCATCCGATGGACGTCAGCAAGATTTACGACATTATTTATGTTGCAGCCGCTCAGGCCTACAAAAGGCACGATATTCTTTTCGAAGCGTTGCGCACGCTGCCGCGAACCATCCGGACACTTTGCGTTTGCGGATATGGTGAGTTGATTGACGACCTTCGTCGGATGGCCGGGGAACATCAGCTCAACATCGATTTTGTTGGCCCTCCAGGGGTTTCATACTCCGAGGTGAATCGGATGATGAACCAGGCGCGCATGGGAGTGGTGTGCGGAATTGACGACGGTGCTCCGGCAGTCCTGACCGAATACATGCTGGCGGGCATTCCGGTGCTTGCAAACAGTGAACTGAAGTGCGGGCTTCAGTACATCCTCCCGACGACCGGCCGGACGGCGTCGGCTGATGAATTTGCGTTTGCAATTTCTGGGATGCTCGACTCTCTGGACACGTTCAGTCCTCGCGATGTCGCACTGTCACGTTGGACCTGGCGACACTCTATCGGCAAACTTCGATCCATATTAGAGAAATAATTAACTTTACGTCGGAACCCACCCTTCCTTTCTAAGTTCGAGACCAAGCAACGGTGAGGTCTCCCATGAATCTATTGAGTGCATTTCCCTCGCCATCTCTCGAGGCAATTCCTTCGACCGCTCCGCTCATTTGCTTCTGCCACCTTCGGTGGGATTTCGTGCTGCAGCGCCCTCAACACCTGATGCAGAGATTTGCAGCGGAACGACGAGTGTTCTTTTTCGAGGAGTTTATACCCACCGACCACCACCTGGCGTACTTCGAAATACATCCGTTCGAAGGAACGACGGTAAAATCAGTCCGGCCCCGTATCCCTCACTGGTGGAGTGAGCCGCAACGGGAAAATGCGCTTCGGATGTTGCTGGGTGAACTCCTCGGTCTCCTTGGGGACGAGCATCCCATCCTATGGTTCTATACCCCGCTTATGTTCCGGTTCGCCAATCACGTCGACGCCGTGGCGGTCGTTTATGACTGCATGGACGAACTTGCCAACTTCAAGTTCGCAAACCCGGAATTGAAGCTCGCCGAGGATGCCTTGATGGCGCGGGCTGATGTGGTATTCACTGGCGGCGTCAGTCTTTATGAGGCGAGGAAGGACAGACACGACAACATTCACCCTGTGCCTTCGAGCGTTGATGCAACGCATTTTCGAACGGCGCGGGGCCGTCTCGAACAACCGATCGACCAGGCGAACATTTCGCGCCCTCGCGTCGGGTACTACGGTGTTATCGACGAGCGGCTGGACCTCGATCTCATCGCGTCGGTTGCAAGGTCAAGGCCTGGGCTATCCTTTGTCTTCATAGGGCCTGTTGCCAAAATCGCCCCTGAATCCCTGCCCAGAGCGACGAACATTCACTATCTGGGTCAGAAGGATTACGCCGAGCTTCCTGCGTACCTTGCGGGCTGGGACGCGGCACTGATGCCCTTTGCGCTGAATGATGCAACCAGATTCATAAGTCCCACCAAAACCCCGGAATATCTAGCGGCGGGCTGTCCCGTCGTGACCACTCGCGTTCCGGATGTTGTGCGGACTTACGGAGGGGTGAGGGGCGTTTTCATGGCAGATGATGTGGAAGGTTTCGCAGATGCCTGCAACAACGCAATCGATGTGGCTGCCTCGGATGATGGCTGGCTCAGCGAAATCGACAATATCCTCGCCACATCTTCGTGGGATTCAACATTTCGACGCATGTCGGGCATCTTAAGCGATACTATTCACCGAAAAGCCGCAGTCCGATATCGCCCTCAAATTACGACTCCGGCAACAAACGGCCGCGCATCGGCAAGATCATATGACTACGTCATTGTAGGAGCGGGCTTCGCAGGATCTGTCTTGGCGGAACGGCTTGCAACGGACGCTCGCAAAAAGGTCCTCATATGTGATCGGCGCTCGCACATCGCGGGCAATACGTACGACTATTATGACGAGGCCGGTATCCTCGTCCATCGATACGGACCCCACATTTTTCATACAAACAGCGAAGATGTTTTCCGCTATCTGTCGCGATTTACCGCTTGGCGAGAGTACGAGCACCGTGTTCTCGCTCAGGTGGGAGATCTCAAGCTTCCTATCCCCATCAACCGCACAACACTAAACGGACTCTATGGCATCGATCTATCTACCGAAGCGGAGACAGCCAACTTCCTGCATGAACGTGCGGCGCCTTGCGATGAAATTCTCACGGCGCGCGATGTGGTGGTGTCACAAATTGGTTGGGATCTCTACCGGACCTTCTTTGAGGGTTATACGCGCAAGCAATGGGGGCTAGATCCATCCGATTTGGACCGTTCGGTCACAGCACGAATTCCGACCCGGACGAATGCCGACGATCGTTACTTCCTTGATACTTTTCAAGCAATGCCACTCGACGGTTACACGCGCTTGTTTGAACGCATGCTTGATCATGAAAACATTACAGTCATGCTGGCGACCGACTTCGCGGACCTGAAGGGTGAAAAGCTTGCCGACCACGTTATCTACACCGGCCCTATCGATGAGTATTTCGGCCACCAATTCGGCCGACTGCCATATCGCAGCCTGGAGTTCCGCCACGAGACTATTGATAAGAGACGTGTGCAGCCCGTCGCGGTGGTCAACCATCCTTCCGAAAGTGTTCCGTACACTCGCGTGACGGAATTCAAGCATCTCACGGGCCAAGTTCATCCTCATACCAGCATTTGCTACGAGTTTTCGCGTGCTGATGGTGATCCCTACTATCCAATCCCGCGTCCGGAAAACCAGGCCCTCTTCAAGCGATATGAAGCATTGGCTCGAAAACTGGATGACGTCACTTTTGTCGGTCGCCTGGGAACGTACAAATACTACAACATGGATCAAGTTGTGGGACAGGCTTTGGCAACCTATCGCCGGCTCAAGCGACGGCATGAGGACGGCGTCGTGGCCGAATTGCAGCGTGGTTGAAAAGAGGCGGATTGTACTCGCGACCGACAGTCCAGATCCGTCTGGAATGGGCGAGCACATGCTTACACTGGGCCGCGCCCTGGCCGATCGTTGGGATGTCACCCTTGCACTAGTCTCGAAAACTGACGGTGGTTTGCTCAAACGGGCCGCGGGTTTTGGCTTGGCTGTCAAGCTTTCGCGGGATCCGGAGGAGCTGCAACAATGGTTTGCTTGTACGGATTTCGAGCTTGTCCATATCCACGCCGGGATTGGGTGGGAGGGGCACGAAATTGCCGCCGCCGCTGTCGCGCAGGGCATCCCGGTCATCAGAACCGAACATTTGCCATACCTTCTCACCGACCCGGCCCAGAGAGAGGCATACGTCCGGGGGACACGAAACCTCGATCACATCATCACGGTTTCGCAGGCTTCCAAAGACACTTTCGCCGAGCATCTCGATGAACGACGGATTACGGTCGTCAGGAATGGAATATATCCAGTCCTGCCTCCGGTCGGCTCCCATTTGAGGCGCGATATGCAACTCGATGAACAGATGGTTCTCCTGACGGTTGCCCGGTTCACTGCCCAGAAAGATCATGCCGCGCTGTTGCGTGCCTTGCCATTGATACTCGACGCCCATTCGAACGCGTGCCTGCTGCTCGTTGGCACCGGCGACCAGTTTGAGGATATGAGGCAACTTGCGGAGGATCTTGATGTATCCTCACACGTGCTCTTCCTCGGTCATCGTGATGACATTCCCGCGCTGATGAGCATTGCGGACCTTTTCGTGCTCCCATCACTTTTCGAAGGTCTGCCGCTCGTGCTCCTCGAGGCCATGTCGTTCGGCGTTCCGGTGGTTGCCACAAAGATCGGCGGGACAGTGGAAGCACTGGGGGAAGACCATCTCTTATATGCAAAACCCGCGAATTCGAGGTCGTTGGCCAAGCTTGTCTCACGAGCCCTGGCCGACCCCGGCCTGCGCGAGACTGTCCGGAGAGCGGGTCGCCAACGATTCGAGGCAGAATTTTTGGCCAATCGAATGGCTCATGAGACAGGTGCGGTCTACGAGCGTTTCGCGCGGCCAACTGAAACCGTTGAAAGGAAGACGTCGATGGAGAAGACAAGGCTCGCATTCATTGGCGCTGGAGGCATCGCTCAACGCCACTTGGGAATACTCGAGAAATTTGACGATATCGAACTTGCTGGCTTCTCCGATCCCTATGTCGATCGGGCCTACCAGGCGGCCATGCGTTTCGGCGCAAAGTCGTTCGCCAGCCATCGCGAAATGCTCGACGTTGTGCAACCAACCGCCGTTTACGTTTGTATCCCTCCGTTTGCACACGGCGAACCGGAAAGAGATCTCATAGAGCGGAATATTCCGTTTTTTGTCGAAAAGCCGGTGGCGCTCGACCTTGCTACAGCTGAAGAAATCGCTGCGGCCGTGGCTGCCAAAAATCTCGTTACCGCAGTGGGCTACCATTGGCGTTACCTTGATACTGTGGATGAAGCCCGGGCTCTGTTGGCGGATAACCCGCCACAGCTCATTTCGGGCTATTGGCTGGACTCCACTCCGCCTCCTCAGTGGTGGTGGAAAAAGAGTAAATCCGGCGGGCAGATGGTTGAGCAAGCGACCCATCTCTTGGACCTGGCGAGGTTTCTGCTTGGTGAAGTCGTTGAGGTATACGGGCGGGCAGGTCATGCCGATCGGCCCGAGTTTCCGGATCTTGACGTTCCAACTGTCAGTACCGCAACGCTCACGTTCGAAAGTGGGGTGGTGGGAAACATTGCCTCGACGTGTCTGCTTGGCTGGAATCATCGGGTGGGGCTTCACATCTTTGCTGACCGGCTGGCCATCGAATTGACCGATCGAGAAATCATGGTCGATGTTGGGCACGGGCGGCCCGTAAGAGCCGCTGATGGTGATCCGGTATGGCGAGAAAACAGGGCGTTTATCGATGCCGTCCGTGGTGTGCACAACCATATTCGCTGCACCTACAGCGAGGCCGTCGCCACGCACCGCCTGGCGCTGGCAGTCGTCTCGTCTGCAGAGAACGGTGAGCCACTTCGCCTGCAGCCATCCAAATCGAAGCAGGAAGCGCCTCCACCGCTCGACGCCTGGCCACGGCCCGACAATAGTCGAGCCATGCCTGAGGGCCACCGTGCCGTCCGTTCGCTTGGGATTGAAGCGGAGGGCAGACCTTATTTTTTTGAATATGAGGAGGGGCCGCCGAGTGAGGGACAAATCCGCTTGGACACACTGTACACCGGCCTGTCCGCAGGAACCGAACTAACGTTCCTGAAAAATACAAATCCTTACTTCCGCTCAAGATTTGATGGCGCGCGCGGCGTCTTTCTTCCTAACGAAGCAGAGCTAGATTATCCGGTCCCCTTTCTCGGCTATATGGAGGTTGCGCAGATTGCCGACTCGCGGGTCGCCGGCTACTGCAATGCAGGCGTTGTTGCTGCGACGTATGGACACAAAACGGGACATACCGCGGACCCCTTCCACGAGTTACTCGTCCCCCTCCCGGCCGATATCGATCCCATGCTCGGAATATTCGTTGCGCAAATGGGCCCGATTGCCGCAAACGGCATATTGCATGCTGATGCGGAAGTTTTCGGCAGGACGCCGCCTGCCTTCGGAGCAGGCGTCAAAGGGCGGCCCGTCATGGTGGCTGGGGCGGGCACAGTGGGGTTAATGGTCGCGCTCTTTGCTCGATCCTCGGGTGCTTCCGACGTCATTATCAGCGATCCCTCCGAATTCCGGCGGAGAAAGGCCGAGATGCTCGGACTGACTGCCATGACCGAAGACGAAGCGTGGCAGCACGCCAAGTCGCGGTGGCACGACGGCTCTACACGAGGGGCGGATTTTGTATTTCAGACCCGCCCTTACCCAGGTAGCCTTCACACCGCGCTAAAAGCCCTACGTGCTCAGGGCACAGCTATCGATCTGGCTTTTTACCAAGGCGGAGCTGATGCCTTGAGGCTTGGTGAAGAATTTCACCATAACGGTCTTTCCATCCGATGCGCTCAGATCAATCGCGTGCCACTCGGAATGGGGTCGTTGTGGAGCAGAAAAAGGCTCTCTCTCGAAACCATTCAACTGTTCGCCAAGGACGGACCGGCCATTCGAGAGCATATGATTACCCATGTGGTTCCCTTCGAGGACGGTCCAGCGTTTCTGGCCGACCTTGTTGTGAACCGTCCAGAGTTCCTACAGATCGTCTTTCAGGTAACGGCATGAAGGGACCTCAGCCGATCAGGGTCCTGTTCGTGTTTGCCTGGCTCGTCGTGGGAGGTGAGGAAACGGAGGTACGACTTCTTGCCCAGCACCTCGACAAAAAGCGCTTTATTCTTGATGTCGTGGCGTGTTTTCGTAAGCCCGGAATGCCGGAACAGACGCACGAGCAGCTCGCTGCGCTCGGGGTCGACGTCAATACCGCCCCATACGACATGTCGTTCGAAGACACCGTCACCTATCTTGCCACAAAGATAAGCGGCTACGATGTGATTGTTTCCTGCCAAAATGTCGCTGATATTTACCCTGCGCTCGAGCGACTACATCTTCGCCCATTACTTATCGAACATGGTGGACTGGTGTCGGAAGCTCTGGCGGGACCAAAGCATCTGACGAGCCGGTATGTGGGAGTCTGCCGCTCGATCCGCGACGCTGCGGCATCCCGAATGCCCGGAAGAGAGCAACACGCGATCGAAATTCCCTCGATGGTTGACACGTCGGCCTTTGATGCCAGTCGACGGTCCGCGGTTCGGGCGTCCCTTGGAATATTTGATCAATCCCCCTTGATTGGCTGGGTTGGGAGGCTCGATCCGAAAAAGAATGTCGAAGTGTTCATTGAAGCAGCCGCCTGCTTAGGTTCTGAAGAAAATTCAGCACATTTTTTTATTGTTGGCGGACCCGATGCATTCTTTCCTGAGTACGCGGAGCGGCTTGAAGCTCTTGTCGATCGCCTTGGTATGCGCAGGCAAGTTCATTTTCTGGGCGATAGAAAGGATATCGCCGATCTCATGGTCGCATTCGACATCTTCGTGTGGCTGTCTCGGGGAGAGGGCATGCCTCACGTCATCGCCGAGGCAGGGGCGGCATCGCTACCTGTTATCGCAACCCCCGACAATGGCGTACTACAGCAAATCGAGCACGGCACCTCGGGTATTCTCGTACCTTATGACGATCCAAAAGTGGTTGCCGAGCAAATCCGGCTTTTAATCGCTGCTCCGAACATGAGATGCAAGCTTGGCAGCTCGTTGCGGGCGATGGTTGAAGGGACATGTTCGGTAGGCATCTGTGTGCCGAAATGGGAAAGGTTGTTTACCGATGTACTTACAGCTCGAGCGCCTGCGAGGCCCGCAGGTCTCTTCCGATCGTTCGTGCAAGGTGGGTTTGAGTGCTCGACGCATAAGTTGCGGCCCGGTGAAGGTGAGTCCTCGGGAAGACGGTTGGACATGATCGGTGCGACCGCGCACGATCGATATGCCCTGCAGGATTACCGCCAACTCGGTCGCCTCGGGATTCGTACGGTTCGTGACGGCTTTCGGTGGCATCTGATTGACAAGGGGGGCAACTATGACTGGTCCAGTATCCGTCCAATGTTGAAAGCGGCTGAAATTTCCGGAACACAAGTCATTTGGGATTTACTTCACTATGGGTGGCCGGACGATCTCGATATCTGGTCACCAATGTTCATCGACCGGTTCGCCCGGTATGCCCGTGCGTGCGCCCTGGTCGTTCAGGAGCACTCCGACGACGTTCCATTCTACTGTCCTGTCAATGAAGTGTCTTTTCTCTCGTGGGCCGGAGGCGATGCGGCATACTTGAATCCATTTAGCCGTGGCCGTGGATTTGAACTCAAGGTCCAACTCGCACGCGCGGTGATTGCTGGGATGCAGGCGATATTGGCCGTCGAGCCACGCGCCCGATTCGTCCATTGCGAGCCTGCCATCAACGTTGTTCACGATCCCGCACGACCTGGAGACCAAATCGCAGCCTGGGGCCATAACCAATCACAATTTCAAGCTTGGGATTTGATAAAGGGCGGACTGTGGCCACAGATCGGTGGAGAAGAACGTTACCTCGATATCATCGGCATCAATTACTACTTCAACAATCAATGGGTCCATGGAGGGCCCGCTATAGACATAGGCCATGCTCTATACAAACCGCTCAGCAGGATCTTAGTGGACGTTTATTCCCGGTACGGCAGGCCGGTTCTGATTGCGGAGACAGGTATCGAGGGTGATCGGCGGCCGGAATGGTGCGCGTACGTGTTTGACCAGGTAGACCTGGCAATGGAAATGGGCGTGCCTCTGGAGGGCGTTTGTCTGTATCCAATCGTAAATCATCCGGGTTGGGACGACGGCCGCGCATGCGAAAACGGCCTTCTGTCATCGTCCGTCGATTCCGGGCAACGGTCGGTGTACCAGCCTCTGGAATCAACAATTCGCTCAAGGTTGGCGAGGGCGGTCTAACGTTTCATTGCTTTCCGGCACGAAAACCCGTGCCTGGCCGCTGCCGAGGAGTGCTTGTCAGATGCAACTCACCCCGCCTTCCGGCCCTTGAGGTCGGCTTCGATGCTCTTCTTCAACGCATCCATGATGTTGACGACGTTCGACACGGGTGCTTGCGAAGCCTTGCCCTTTGCTACCCTCTTCGTTTTCAGTAGTTTCTTCTTCTCCTCGATAAGCTTTAGCAGGCTAGTCTGGATCGGGTCGCTCACCATGTTCGTCGACCAACGAGCCGATTTCTGCTTAATCAGTTTCTGGACAAGGGGAACGAGATCGGGATCGGCTTCTTCATCGATGTCTTCGAAGTAACTCTTTTCCGGACGCACCTCGTCGCCGAAACGCAGCGACCAAAGAACAATGCCTTCGTTGCGCGGCTCGAGGATTACGGCGCGCTCGCGGCGGCCCATCACGAGTTTCGAGACGCCGACGACCTCGTCTGACTTCATGGCGTCCCTGATGACAGCAAAAGCCTCGTTGCCGACCGCGTCGTCCGGCATCAGATAGTGAGGCTTTTCCAGGTACACCCACTCGATGCTGTCGGCAGGCACGAACTTTTCGATGTCGATGGTCTTCACCGTGTCGAGCGCCACCCGATCCAGATCGTCTTCGGTCAGGATGACGTAGTCGTTCTCGCCGCGGGCGTATCCCTTGGCCTCGTTTTCATCCTTCACAGGCTTTCCCGTAACGGAGTCAACGTACTGCGAGACGACCCGGTTTCCGGTATCGCGGTTGAGAGTGTGGAAGCGTACCTTCTCGCTCTCGCTGGTCGCCGGGGTCATCGCGACCGGGCAGGTGACCAACGAGAGTTTCAGGTAGCCTTTCCAATAGTAGCGCGGTGCCATGGCTTAATTTCCCTCAGCTTGCCTTGCGACGCGGAGCATTTGCGGAAGAGGCTGCTTTTGATGGTGCTCCGCGTGCGGCGCGTTGTCGGCCGGTGCCTTGATTGGCATTGGCGGCCGTCCGCTTCGGCGCGGCGGCCTTCATCATCCCTGCGCTTTCGCGGAGAGCGGCCAGAAGATCGTTCGGCTTCGATACTTCGACCTTCTTGGGCTTCGGCAAGGCCTTGCCCTCCATCTTCGCCTTGACCAGGTCGGCGAGGGCGGCTTCGTAGCGATCATCGAATGTCGCGGGGTCGAAGTTACCTCTCTTGGTGGCGATGATGTGCTTGGCGAGATCGAGCATCTCTCCCTCGATCTTCAGCTTGGGTATTTCCTCGAAGGCCTTTTTCGACGAGCGGACCTCGTAGTCGTAGTTCATGGTCGTAGCGATAAGGCCCCTGCTATGAGGTCGTATGAGTACCGTTCGCATCCGCCGGAACAGCACGGTACGCGCTATCGCGACAACATTCGACTTCTTCATGCCGTCGCGCAGAGCCGCGAAGGCATCGCCACCCATCTTGTCCGGGGTCAGGTAATAGGGCTTGTCGAAGTAGACGTCGTCAACGTCCGAGCAGGGGATGAAGGCCTCGATTTCGAGAGTCTTGTTGCTTTCCGGGATCGTCGCGGCGACTTCCTCGGGATCGATTATGATGTACTGGCCGTTCTCGATCTCGAAGCCCTTGGTTTGTTGCTCCTTTGGCACCGGTTCTTCGGTTTCGCTATCGATAAAGATGCGGTTTACCCGGTTGCCGGACGCCTTGTTGATCGTATTGAAGGTGATGCGCTCTGACGTGCTTGCCGCCGTATAAAGCGCTACTCCGCAAGTGACCTCACCGAACTTGATGAATCCCTTCCACTGCGCGCGATGCCCTGTTGCCATGACGCTTCTCCGAATCACTTCGTCGCGAGACAAAGACGTGTCAAGGTAAATCGTTCCGACTCGAAACGAATCAATTTTCAATGACTTACGGAATCTCGTTCACAGCGGAAATTATCGAGCGACCAGGCGACGGCTAGTCGGCCTAAGGCCACCATCGGATAATTGCTGACAAGCTTTGCGATGGCGAGGCCAAGCATGTTTCTGTTCGGAGTATCGAGCGCATATCCTTTCGATCAGGCGCTATGCAGATTTCAATTGGTCACGTCGTGACTTTCAATCTGATTATATTCAGGCGCTCGTTCAACGGGACGTTCGCGACGTCCGGGGGTGTCAAACGTGCATTCTGATATTGAAGTGCAGGCGGTCTTGCCGATTTGCTGCTCACTTGGCGCGAGGCGCCAGCCACTGTTTTCTCGGCATTAGTTCCGCAAAAGCAATATGTTAGTCATTGGTGGTGGGCGTGCATTTGCGGAAATGAGAACTTGTACCCGCACGAAAACTCTTCTACAATCCGCCTCATGATCAAGACCGCGCTCATCGTTGCAATCTACTATGCGACCTCTCCATAAGGAGCGGCGCGTTTCGATCATGCCTTGAAACAAGCCGCCGTCAGGCGGCTTTGTTCATTCTGGAGAACCCCTGGCGGCAACACCAGGAGACTTCTCGTGATAGACTCAGAGAGTCCCACCGACCATTTCCAGCCGCGTTCTTTGGTAATGAAGACGCTGGTGGAACGTGGATACCTGAGCCAGGCAACAAACCTTGCCGCTATCGATGCTGCCTTCGCGGAGGGCATCGTTCCCGCCTATGTTGGGTTTGATGCAACCGCTGATAGCCTGCATGTCGGACACCTCCTCCCGATGATGACCCTGCGCCGACTTCAACAGGCTGGCCACAAGCCCATCGTCCTCATTGGTGGCGGTACCACGCGTGTTGGCGATCCGAGCTTTCGTTCCGAGGTGCGGCCTATGCTGACGGACGAGCAGATCGCCAAAAATATCGCGGGGATCAGAAAGGTCTTTGACCGTCTTCTCGTCTTCGGTGACGGCCCGACGGATGCGGTTATGGTAAACAATGCGACCTGGTTGGACAGCATCCGCTGGATTGACATGCTGAGGGATGTTGGCAGGCATTTCTCGGTTAACCGGATGCTTTCCTTCGACAGCGTCAAGTCGAGGCTAGAGAAGCAGGAGAACCTGAGCTTCCTTGAGTTCAACTACATGATCCTCCAGGCCTTCGATTTTCTCGAATTGTCTCGCCGTACAGGCTGCCGTCTGCAAATGGGCGGAGCCGACCAATGGGGCAACATCATCAACGGTATCGAACTGGTGCGGCGAATGGAGGGGCAAGAGGTCTTCGGGATGACCGCGCCGCTTCTCACCACGTCGTCAGGCGTCAAGATGGGCAAGACGGCCGCCGGAGCCGTATGGCTGAATGGGGATCGCCTTTCGCCTTACGACTACTGGCAGTTCTGGCGCAACACGGAAGACGCCGATGTCGTGCGCTTTCTGAAGCTGTTCACGGACTTACCGATGGACGCGATTGAACGCCTGGGCCGGGCGGAAAGGGCAGAACTCAATGCGGTGAAGGAACGTCTTGCCCATGAAGCCACTCGCCTCGTGCACGGGCTCAATGCAGCGAAGGACGCTTCGGCGACTGCGAGGCAGGCGTTCGAGCATGGTGAGGCCGCGCAGGGACTGCCTACACTTCAGCTTGATGCCAAAGAACGATTAGCTGGGGTCGCTCTCGTTGATCTCCTTGTCCGTGCGGGCCTGTCATCGTCTAAAAGTGAGGCAAGAAAGGCAATCAAAGGTCGTGGGGTGCGGGTCGATGGGGAGATTGCCGAAGACCTCGATCTTGTTGTGTTCATACATCCATCCCCTGTCCGGCTTTCCCTTGGGCGAAAACGCCACACGGTTGTTAAGTGATAGAGACGCGCCGGGCACTGGGCCCGGCGCTTTGTCGCTTGTGGTGCATTCTTGCATTCAAGAGTGCGCGGAGGCTTTCGGAACGGCCTACCGCGCTTGTTCAATGTGCGAGGAATACACCGCCTCGTTCGTAGGGGAAGGATCTTTGATAGCGTCGAGGGGCCCTTCGAGTGCCGTTCGTGGAGGAACAAGTTGCGGCTCAATCATGATGATCTGTGGCTCCGCTTCGTCTTCCTCCAGTAAGTCGAAACCTCGATCGAGCATCTCGGAGACATTTGGCTTGATCATGTAGACGGGGAAGGGAAGGAACGACCCGAAAGGATCGTAGTCAAAGCATCCCACCACAATGTCGCCGAAAGCCTCGCCATCGTGACGCCCCATGAACCGCAGTAGTCCCTCGAAATTGATCGATGAGTTCACGAAGAAGCATCGGGGCAATCTTCCATGTCGTTCATAGAAGTGTTCGAAGGCTTGGGCGGTCATTCCCGGAGAGTACCCGGTGACCTCGATATCGTCCTGGGGAACGTCGCGGCCGAAAATACCCTGCTTGACCGAATGGAAGCCGATAACACGGTCGCGGCTTGCGTGGTCAGCGCGTCCCCCGAAAAAGAATACGTCTTCAGGGGTGAGCGAGCCAGTTCCCTCGGCGTGTCGAATAATAGCTGTGGTCAGTGCCTCCGCACCCTGACGATTGTCCGATATAATCGACGGCGCGTACTTTCCCGGCAGGTCAATGTTGACGTGCGGCACGCCCGCTCGGACGCATGCTTGGTGAACGCCATCCGGATCGGTCGCGCCGGCAACGAAGAGCGAATCGATGGAGTAGGCGATCAGCGATTCCACCGTCCGCCGTTCCTCTTCGGGGTCGCGTCGCCCAGAAACCACCATCGGGACCAACCCACGCTGACGGGCTTTCGCTTCGAAGGTCTGAGCCATCGATGAGAAGAAGCGGGTATCGTAGACCGGTATAAGCAGTCCGGTGAGCCCGGAGCGTGAGCTTCTCAACGCTCGTGCCTGGAGGTTGGCTGTGTAGCCGTGAATTTTTGCCAGCGACATGATTTTGTCAGCCGTTTCTTCGGATATTCGCCGTTTGCGCCAGGTGCCATTGAGGACAGCGCTGACGGTCGACGCCGAAATTCCCGATACCACCGACAGATCGTAGATCGTTGCTTTCTTTTGCTCTTTTTCCGACATGCACGAATCTCCCTGCCGCGCTCTAATACTTAGAACAACTCACCCTCTTGACGAAAGCTCCTTTGATGATATGTTTATTGCACCATCGATTGTGCAAGAAAGCAATAACGATTGTGCAACGTGATGGGCGCTTTGAGGAAAGCGGCAAGGGAGGAGGTTCTGTCATGGAGCCAAAAGCGCTTAGCACACAGGCATGGGGCTCGTGTGGCGCCTCTCCTTTGTCCGATTTGGAGGAGAGAATTCCATGAAGAGAATGCTCGCAGTCACGCTCGGCCTTTCGCTCGCGCTTCTTGCATCGACCGCCTTCGCAGGGCCGAAGATCGGTGTTGTGGTGAAGATCGGCGGTATCCCGTGGTTCAATGCCATGGAGGCTGGCATCAAGGAGCAGAGCAGCAAGCTCGGTGTGGAAGGCTTCATGGTCGGCCCAACCAGCGCCGATCCGGCTCTTCAGGTTCGCGCGATCGAAGACCTGATCGCTCAGAAAGTCGACTACATCGGTGTCGTACCGAACGACGCCAAGGTTCTGGAGCCCGTTCTCAAGAAGGCCCAGGAAGCCGGCATCAAGGTCATTACCCATGAATCGCCCAAGCAGGTCGGCGCTGATTGGGACTTTGAACTTGCTTCCGCCAAGGGCTTCGGCGAAGCGCATGGCAAGCTTCTTGCGGAGAAAATGGGCGGCAAAGGCTCCTACGCGGTATTCGTCGGCTCCCTGACCGTACCGCTCCACAATGCTTGGGCGGACGCGGCGATCGCCTATATCAAGGCCAATTATCCTGACATGAAGCTTGTTGGCGACCGCTACGGCGTGGCAGAAGATGTCGACAAGAGCCGCTCCACCGCACTCGACCTCATGGCTGCAAACGCCGACCTCACGGGTTTCCTGGCGTTCGGTTCGCAAGGGCCAATCGGCGCTGGCCGCGCCGTTGAAGAGCGCCGCAAGGACGGCAAGGTCTTCGTGATCGGACCGTTCTCACCGGGGCAGGGCGCCAAGCTCATCAAGTCGGGTGCACTCACCGGCGGCTTCATGTGGAATCCTAAGCAAGCGGGTGAGGTTTTTGTGACGCTCGCGGATCGCATCTCAAAGGGTCAAGTCCCCAAGGCTGGTGACGACATTGAAGGCCTTGGGAAGATCAATCCCGAAGGCAACACGATCATCGTCGACCAACTGTTGACCATCAACAAGGAAAGCATCGACAAGCTGGTTGCCATGGGCCTCTGATCCTCCCCAAGCCCAGGCGTGGGTCGCGGGGAGCCAGCTCCTCGCGACCTCCAATCTCAATCTGCCGGCACCTGCGCACCCCGCCAACCGGGCGGCTGATCAGGGAGATATGCTATGAGCGCTCGACCGCTCCTTTCACTCAACAATATCAAGGTTACGTTTGGCGGCGTGCGGGCCCTCAAGGGCGTGTCGTTCGAGGTCAACCCCGGCGAGGTACATTGCCTTGCGGGCGAAAATGGCTGTGGCAAGAGCACGCTGATCAAGGTCATTACCGGCGTCTACAAACCGCAGGAGGGTGCCGAGTTCCTCTTCGACGGCCAGCCGATCAGTGCAATGACACCGACGTTAGCGCAGTCGCTTGGTATTCAGGTCATCTGGCAAGACCTGGCGCTTTTTTCCGAGATGACTGTCGCCGAAAACATCGGGTTCCAATACGCGGTCAACGGAAAGTACGGCCTCATCGACAAGCGCAAGATCGAAGACGCGGCTGAAAAGGCGCTTGCGCGACTTGGTGTCAGCATCGATATCAATAAACCGCTCAAGGAACTGCCGATCGCGCAACGTCAGATTGTCGCTATCGCTCGCGCACTGGTCGGCGAAGCTCGCCTGGTCTTCATGGATGAGCCAACTGCATCGCTGACACAGTCCGAGACCGACTATCTCATCGACATCGTTCGAAATCTCTCCGCATCTGGTGTTGCCGTCGTCTTCGTTTCGCACCGTCTCGCGGAAGTACTCGAGATTTCCGATCGTATGACCGTTCTTCGCGATGGCGCACTCGTCGGCGTTTATCCGGTAGAGGGAATGACCCAGTCCCGGGTCACGGAACTCATGACGGGGCGGAACTTCGATAGCTCCGTGATCGCGACAGACCATGATGATGCAAGCGTCGTTCTCTCGGTTCGCGGACTAACGCGTGCGCGAGAGTTCGATAACATTACTTTCGACCTCCGACGCGGTGAGACCCTCGGAATTACTGGTCTGCTCGGCGCTGGCCGCACCGAGCTTGCACTGACGATTTTCGGAATGCATCGCCCCCAAGCGGGTGAAATCTCGATCGAGGGCAAACGCGTCAGCTTCGGCTCTAACCGTGACGCCATTCGTGCCGGCGTTGCCTATCTTTCCGAAGATCGCTTGTCGCTTGGCCTGAACCAGCCGCAATCAATTGCCGACAACCTTGTCATGGCATCGCTCGATAAGCTCCTGTCTCGAGGGATGATTTCGCCGGCCAGGAAGGCGAGCGTCGTTGATCATTGGATCAAGGCGCTCGGTGTCAAGATTGGCACGCCGGATGACCCCATCCGGACACTGTCGGGCGGCAACCAGCAGCGTGTCGCGATCGCGAAGTGGCTGGCCATTGGTCCCAAGATTCTGATCCTCGACGCCCCGACCGTCGGAGTCGATGTCGGCGCTCGTGCCGGCATCTTCGAGATCGTGCGAAAGCTGGCGGCACAGGGGCTGGCGATTATTCTGATCTCCGACGAGCCGCCCGAAGTCTACTTCAATGCCGACCGCATCATCCACATGGTGGAAGGCAAAATCCACGCGACCTACGACCCTCGAAACGTCTCGCTCGCCGAACTGGAGGCCGCCGTCTATGCGTAGATTGATACTGGGACATACGACAGAGTTCACGCTTCTGGCAGTCATGACCGTTCTTTGCATCGTTCTGTCTTTTCAAACGGATCGGTTTCTCACCGTGTCAAACGCGTTTGATGTCCTGAACGTCTCTGCTGTCAACATCATCTTCGCCGTAGGACTGCTCGTGGTCCTGATTTCAGGCGGGATCGACATTTCCTTCGCCGTCGCCGCGTCCGTCGTCCAATACGTGACTGCGCTTGCACTCGGCGCGTTGGGCGGCGGGAACTGGGCTGAAGGTTTCATCCTCGCAGGCGCTGTCGGGATCGGCCTTGGTTTGATCAACGCGGCATTGGTCTATCGGCTGCACATCATCTCGATTGTTGCGACTATCTCGACCTTCAACATTTTCTTTGGGCTGCTGATGTTCTTCACCAAGGGGGTGTCGATATACGACCTGCCTGAGTGGCTGACGACGCGAGTTGTTTTCTACGAGCGCGAGATGGCCGACGGGTCATGGGTGGAACTTACTCTGCCGGTCGTCGTCATGATCCTCTGCTGCGTGGCAACCTGGTTCATGATTTCACGCACGACGATCGGCCGCCAACTCTACGCGTTTGGCGACAATCCTGAGGGCGCGCGCCGCTTCGGCATCAACATCGGTGCCATGCACTACATCTCGTTTGGCTGGCTTGGCCTTATGGCGGGTATCGCCGGACTGATGCAGGCTCACTACGCCGAAGAAGTCGTTCCGAACGCCCTATACGGTCGTGAACTCGACGTACTTGCCGCGACGGTTCTCGGCGGGGCTCGGCTCGGGGGTGGCAAGGGCTCGGTTATCGGCTGCGTCTTGGGTGTCCTGATGGTTTCCATCACCCAGAACGGCCTGAACCTGATGGGTGTCTCACCATTCGCATTCAAGATGATCGTCGGTGCTATCATCCTCATCGCCATCACGCTCTCATCTGCACGTATCGACAAGCTTCTGCCGTTCCTTGCCAAGGGCGGCCCGAGAAGGGGGAGCACGCACTCATGAAGGCCATAGCTCAAAGGTTCAATGCCACCTTCGGCGCAGATATGACGGGCCCGGCAATCGCCTTCCTGGCCGTCATGGTCATCTTTGGTCTCGCTGCGAACAACTTTATCTCCGCTGCAACGTTTGGTTCCGTCGCATTCCAGCTTCCCGAACTAGGCCTCCTTACGCTTGCAATGCTGCTTCCCCTTTTGACTGGAGGCATCAACCTCTCGGTCACTTTCACCGCGAATCTGTCGGGGCTTGCGGCGGCTTGGGTGATGCAGTCGTATGGCGGGGTCGATGCGCCACCGTCCGCCTTCCTGCTCGGTGTTGCCGCAGCGCTTGCCACCGGTGGCGCAGCGGGCTTGATGACTGGAGCCGCGATCGCCTACACCCGCGCCCACCCGATCCTCGTGACGCTGTCGATGATGATCTTCCTGCGTGGCCTGGGCGAGTTTTTGACACGCGGTGGTGACGTTTCGGGCTTCCCGAGCTTCATCGCTCCGATCGGGCATGGGCAGATATTCGGTCTGCCGATCCCGCTTCTGATCTTCATCGTTTGCGTTGGCCTATGGCAGCTGTTGCTGACAAGATTCAAGCTGGGCTTTGGGCTCCTGATGATCGGTTCAAACATAGAGGCAGCCCAGTACTCCGGCCTCAACACGCGCCGCATCCTGGTCCTCGTCTACACGCTGTCTGGAGTGATGTGCGCAGTCGCTGGCGTGATCATGCTCGCTCGGTTCAACTCGGTCCGTGTCGGCCACGGCGAGTCCTACCTTCTGATTACGGTATTGGCCGCATTCCTTGGCGGGATCAATCCCTTCGGCGGGTTCGGACGAGTGCTTCCGATCTTTGTTGCCTTGATCGTGCTCCAGCTCCTGTCGTCGGGACTGAACCTGATGGGAGCAAATCAACATCTCGCAACGGCGCTATGGGGCGTTCTGATGATCGTCGTCATGGCCGCACGAACCATTGTTTCGGTCTACATGGCCTCACATAAAAAGAAGGGATGAACCGTGCAGGGTTTTGGGATTCACGCAAGCATGTGGACAATGAGCTGGGACCGCGGAGGTGCCGAGCGGGCAATTGCCGGTGCAAGGAAGTACCAGCTGGGCTTCATCGAAATCCCGTTGCTCGACGCGCCCTCGGTTGACGCCGGGCACACCCGCTCGCTTCTTGAGAAGAACAATATCCGGGCTGCCTGCTCACTTGTGCTTCCCGAAGAGGCGTGGGCGTCACGACGACCCGACGCAGCGGTCCGCCACCTCGAGACTGCAATTGACAAGGCGGCCGAAATGGGCGCTGAGGCTCTGACCGGTGTTACGTTCGGCGGTACGAATGAACGATCTGGCTCACTGCCTACGCAGGGCGAGTACGATAACTTGACCCGTGCACTTCAGACGGCGGCGCGACATGCAAAATCCAAGGGCATTCAGCTCGGGATCGAAGCGGTGAACCGATACGAAAACCATCTCATCAATACCGCGGAGCAGGCCGTGGCGCTGGTCGAGCGGATCGGAATGGACAACGTGTTCGTGCATCTCGACACATTTCATATGAACATGGAGGAAAAGGGAGCTGCCAATGGCATCCTCGCCGCTCGTGAGCACCTCCGTTACATGCACATGTCCGAAAGCGATCGTGGGGCGCCGGGTGCGGGTAACGTGCCGTGGGATTCCATCTTCGTTGCCCTTTCGGCAATCGCCTTCAAAGGCGCACTCGTCCTCGAAAGCTTTGTGAGCATGCCGAAAGAGATGGCCGGCGACATCTCGACATGGCGTCCGGTGGCCCGCGACGAAGAGGAAGTCATGGGAAGCGGTCTTTCGTTCCTGCGTGGTAAGGCCGCGCAATACGGAATGCGGGAAATGGGCGCGTAGGCATCAGGCTGATGGAAGGGAGGAATTCCTTGAGTAGGATCGACGAAAACGCGAGCGAGATCGCGAGGGTCGCTGCTGAGCGCCTCTCACAAAATGGCGGCAAGCGGGTCCTGATTGCGATCGCCGGTGCTCCAGGATCCGGAAAATCAACGCTGGCCGAAAAAGTCGTGCATGGCCTTTCAGGCGATCGCATCAATGCCGCGCTGCTCCCAATGGACGGTTATCACTACGATGACATCGTCTTGGAGCAGATGGGCCGGCGGCCGTTCAAAGGGGCGATCGATACGTTCGACGCACACGGATTCCGTCGCATGCTGGAGAGGCTCAAGGCCAACCAAGACGATGTCGTTGCCGTTCCGGTCTTCGACCGTTCGATCGAGATCGCCCGTGCCGGCGGCAGTTTGATCCCGCAGTCAACAGACGTTGTCGTCTGCGAAGGCAATTACCTGCTCTCGCTCCAACCGCCGTGGGACAGGCTCAAGCCAATATTCGACTTCACCGTCTTCGTGGATGTCAGCGAGGATAATCTGCGGAAGCGGCTTCAAGATCGCTGGCGGACCTACGGCCTCGATCCAAAGGAAATCAATCGCAAGGTCGAAGAGAACGATCTGCCAAATGGCCTTGCTATCAGATTGGGCAGTGCCGAGCCCGATCGACGCATCGATAACAACTAATTCGCTATCGCGGACCGAAGGACCTTCGGTTCGCCGCTCTCGGCTCCAGGTGCTGACACCGTCTTCGACGGTGCCTTTGGCCTGCCAGTCATCAACAAACGATAGCTGAAACCTCAAGGAGGCTCATATGAAACACGGTATCTACTACTCCTACTGGGAGCATGAATGGAGCGCGAAATTTGGCCCCTACGTGGAAAAGGTGGCGAAGCTCGGGTTCGACGTTATCGAAGTCGCCGCGCATCATATCAACGAGTACAGTGACGCCGACCTCGCCGCAATCAAGCAGAGTGCGAGAGACAACGGCATCATTTTGACTGCCGGGATCGGTCCTTCCAAGACGAAGAACCTGTCATCGCCCGACATGGAAATTCGAAAGGCCGGCAAGGCCTTCTTCGAACAAACGCTCACAAACGTTTCCAGGCTCGATATCAAATCCATTGGCGGTGCACTCCATTCGTACTGGCCGGTCGACTATACGCAACCGGTCGACAAGGTCGGCGACCGGGCCCGTGGAGTCGAAGGCATTCACGGGATCGCGGATTTCGCCAATGATCTGGGGATCAACCTTTGTATCGAGGTTCTCAATCGTTTCGAGAACCACGTGTTGAACACGGCCGCCGAAGGGGTTGCTTTCGTGAAGGACGTTGGCAAGTCCAACGTCAAGGTGATGCTCGACACCTTCCATATGAACATAGAGGAAGATAGCTTCGGCGATGCCATCCGCACCGCTGGCCCTTTGCTGGGTCATTTCCACACTGGAGAAAGCAACCGCCGCGTGCCTGGGAAGGGTAGAATACCGTGGCACGAAATCGGCCTCGCACTTCGTGAGATCAATTACACCGGTGCTGTTGTAATGGAGCCGTTTGTGAAGACTGGTGGCACGATCGGGTCCGACATTCGCGTATGGCGTGATCTAACCAACGGAGCAGACGAGGCCAAGATGGACGAAGATGCCCGGAATTCGCTTGCGTTTTCCAGGTTTGTGCTCGGAGGTTGATCGCGACCGCCAAAGGGCAGGGCGGGCAGCGCGCCGTCATGTTCACGGCGTCCGGAGGGTGCAGTGGGAGATCGTCCTGCCTTATGCGCCAGGATCCGCAGGAAGTACGCACTCGACACCCAAGCAGGTTTCGGCAGGCACCGTCAGCAAGGTGGAACTGCGCGATCCGCGCGGCCATAGCATTGTCGTCATCGAGGACGAGCCGTTGATCGGCATCGGCATGGTGGCCGCGCTCGAAGACGCCGGCGCCGAAGTCCCTGGCCCGTGGTGTCGATTGAGGATGCATGCAGTTTGATGAAGACCGTTTTATTTCAATGCCGCTCTCGGGGACGCCAATATCTTCGGACATCCGGTCGACGAGATCGCGACGGCCCTATTCGATCGGAATGTACCCTTCTCGTTTGCGACTGGTTACGACAGTGTCGCCTGGCACGTCCAAGAGATAGAGACCGCTTCCTGGCTGTCACGCACATGAACATCGTTAGAACCCTCTGGTTCGATTACTTCAGCGGATCGTGCCCCCAGTTCATGAGCGAGTAACGCCATGCGGAGTGCTTCTTGTCTCCCTCCGGCCCGCCCTGCGCCAGGTGACGATGAACATAGCCGACGACCTTCCGCATATGCTCGTAGTCGTTGTTCGTGAGGTCGGCCCTCTTTTTTTGCCTGATCTCAACGATCCTGCGACCCGAATGATGTCCGATCGTCTCACGAGAGTCTCCTTCCGGCCAGCCGTTGTCGCGACTTTCCTTCGTTTGAAGCCACTTTTCGAGGGTCGCGGGGGCCATGTTTACCGCATCGCGAAAATCCTTCCAGACTTGTTCGTGGTCGAGTTCACGCTTTCTCTTTACTGGCATCGATTTCTCCAACTTCAGGTGCCGGAAGCCGCGCGGTGCGCCGTGCGTGCCCGGCCGCATTGCGTCAGGCGCTGCTGGCCTGTCGCGAATGCGTCCCTTCGGCAAACTCCTCGACGATCTTAGCGCAGAAGGCGGGGAGATCCGTTGGATTGCGACTTGTGACCAGGCCGTTGTCGGTAACGACCTCCTGGTCCACCCATGTGCCCCCCGCATTTCGAATGTCTGTCGAAACAGTGGGATATGATGTCAATGTGCGGCCCTTGACGACGTCAGCCTCTACAAGAAGCCATGGGCCGTGGCAGATAACGCCGACTGGCTTTTCCTGAACGAAGAAATCGCCGACGAATGAGACGATCTTTCCGTCGCCGCGCAGCTTATCGGCTCCGACGCTGCCACCGGGGATGATCAGACCGTCGAAGTCCGACGCCGATACATCTTCGACGCTCTTGTCGACGGTAAATGTGGATCCCGGATCGAGATCGTGATTTACAGCCTGAGCCTCACCGGTCGCTAGGCCAACGACTACCACGGTCGCGCCGGCATCCTCCACTGCCTTCTTCGGTTGCACGAATTCGGGCTCTTCCGTGCCGCGCGGCGCGATGAGGATTGCTATCGTCTTACCTTGCAAGGTCATGTTCTTTCTCTCGTTTTCGTTTTGACGAATTCAAACAAGCCGTGACTTGTTCACTCCGCCGCCATCTCAAGGCGGTTGAAGTGCAACGCGGGTGCTGGCGGCCCATGCCTTCAGGTGTGCGTTGTCTCCACTGCCGCCGAGGGGCCATGCCTAGCGGCGAATTGACCCCTGACTTGTCGGCGGCAGACTGGGCGAATGGGGATGAGGCACAAAAAAGAGCGAGGCCTGCAACGGCGAGGTCTTGTTCATGGGGGATGTGGCTCCGATTAGCGGTTGCAGAACCAAACCGTCGAGACGTGCAATTGTTCCTCCGGGCGCGCGCGAACTTGGCGTGACGAAATGGAACTCTCGCTCATTCAAAGTGTTCAACCTTCATGTCGGAGGAAGTGCCATGGACGACAAAAAGATTAGAGAAGCCGCTTACCGCAAGTGGGAAAAGGAGGGCCGCCCGGAAGGCGAGGCCGATCGCCACTGGTTTGAGGCCGTACAGGAATCTGACGAAGGCGATCTACCTCAGACATGGTCTTCCGACCATGCAGGCGGCGTCGTCCCTCCCGGAGATGGAGGTCGAACGACATCGGAAGCGATACCTTCTGACGAGCCGGGTGCCTTCAAACCTGGGGAGCTCGCTTCCGAGAACAAGTAACGGGGTTCACCGGCAGAAGGCTCTGCGGATCGGCGCGTGTCGGCGTGTCGGCGACAAAGGTAATACACCGATCCCGGAAGCCGTTCACTGGAGCGGTTAGGCAGGCGCGCCAATTTCCACCCATTATTCTACAAATCGATGTACGATGACAGCAGATTAGCTTCGCGCGCTGCGCTCGGTCGTGTGACGAAGCGCACCGCCTTTGCCTTGGCTACCACTGGTTTTAGGAAACCAGTCACTACGGACGCGCGTTTGCCTACATGGCCAATTACGATAAGTCAGAACGCGACAAGGACGTTGCGCCGGGCGCCGAAGTGAGCTTTCCCTTTGACCGAATGTCGGTGGAGGACTTCCGTCAGCGGTTTCCCCGCGCACGCTGGAGCGATGCCCGTCAGGCATGGTTCGTTCCTGGGCGAACGGCTTCACGCAGGTTCGCCAGTTGGATGGCTGAACGTGAGGCCGAAGCG
Organism: Rhizobium cauense; assembly: GCF_019511525.1. Lineage (GTDB taxonomy): Bacteria > Pseudomonadota > Alphaproteobacteria > Rhizobiales > Rhizobiaceae > Rhizobium > Rhizobium cauense. The sequence continues at coordinate 141,313 of NZ_JAEUAT010000009.1, forward strand.
GACGCGTTCGCGGACGCCAAGGGAAGGGATGCATTCGAGTTCGATCCAATCCGGAGCGCGTACCTTGAAGTTGGTAAGGCTGGATTTCGGATCAAAACTCCCTATTCGAAAACGGTCGTAGACAACCTTCGGGAAATCCCGTTCGCCCGATGGGACAGCGACCTTAAGCTTTGGCACGTTGCTTTCCGCTCCTACGAGGAGCTCCGCCGGCGATGGACAGTCATCGAAACCGCCGCCGCTCGCAATGAGCCGGAAGCGCGAAAGCGCCGCGCCGAGGAACGCAAGGGGACCGAGCAGGAGGCGAGAGCGAAGGCACGTTCCGCGGAAAGAAAGCGACGACGCTTCCCCTTGGCGAGCGATGACCTACCGCCTGTCGGCCGCGTGGTCGCGATTTTCTATGGCATCGTAATCTTCACCGAGATTACTGGTGAACTCGTCGATCCCAATTCTGTCTCCGATTTCTATCCTGACGCTACCGACAACCACGTCTGGGGGGTTTGGCGAAAGCCGACTTCAGAGGAACTCATTGCCACCCGGCCTTCCAAGACCTCGCCACCGGCGGGTTCTGAATGGTGGCTTCCGACGATCGAGGAACTACGTCCCGCCCGTCGCTCAGCCCGACGGTTGGAAGCAAAGCTAGGCGCAAACAAAAAGCCCTCCTAAGCCCCGAGCTTGGAGGGCTTACTTGCTCGTATCGCCGTCAACCGCTACCGGCGACACACTTTCCTCGTCCCGCTTAGGGAGCAAACCTGCGCCCGGCCCCTTATCCCCATCCTGCAGGATCCTTTGCATGCGTACCCACCGGAGGATGTTCCCGACTTTCCATAGCGTTCTTCCCAGTCTGTTCGATCGCCGGCTGCGCTTCGGTGTCTTTGTTCGCGCCAGACCTCCTTGCTTTTGTGAGGGGGAAATTCTGCAGCGCTCCTTGGTGTTCCTATTGATCAAAGCCAACGGGAATAGGTGAGGGCGCACCAATATGGCAGCCATCCCGTTTAGCCGAGCGCTGGGCCTACAAAATGCTTCTGCTTTCATCGGGAGGGCATCATTCCAGCACTTTCAGTGTGGACGACAGGCGAGACGAACATACGGCGGGACGGTTTAGTGAATCCGAATGAACGTGCTAGGCCTCAAGGAAAACCGCGAGTTCCCGAGATACGGTCTCTGGATCCTCCCGCTGCGGAAAATGCCCGACATTTTGCAGCAGGATTCGTTCGAATGGACCAGCAAACTTCCTGTGGACGTCTTCCGACATGGCGGGCGGGGTGACGCCGTCCTGTTCGCCCTGAATGAAAACGGCCGGGAGCGACAGTGACTTCGTCTCCTTCACCTTGTCCTCGAGCCAGACACTGCGTGGATCCGCATCGGCTTCCTCCCAGCGAACCCGGTAGCTGTGAAGTGTAACAGCCAGCCAGTCCGGATTCTCGAAGGACGTGGCAACTGCGTCGAAGGTCGCCTCGTCGAACCAGCCATCTGGCGCCCAGTTCTCCCATTGGATGCGGGCAAACCCCCTTCGATCTTTGGCGATGGCCTCGGCGCCGCGCTTCGTCGCCATGAACCACTGGTACCAGAAAAGTTGTGACTGCCGGAACGACGGTGTCCGCAACCCGCCCATCCGGGGCGGCGATGAGAGCTGTCCGATGCGCTCGATGCGGTCAGGCCATCCAATCGCCAGGCACTCGGCTACATGCGATCCCCAGTCGTGGCCCACGACTGAGAACTGCTCGATGCCAAGCCCGTCCATTAGCGCGATCGCGTCCATTGCCAGAATGCCGCCGTTCGCCGTTCTTAGTCTGCTATCGTTACGAAAGGTCGTCGGCCCGAACCCGCGCAGATATGGAATGACGAAGCGAAGACGGCGGTCCCTCAATCGCTCGACGATCGCGTTCCAGGTCGTGGCGTCGTCCGGCCATCCGTGCAGAAGGAGAACTGCCTTCCCGCGCTGCGCTCCCGTTTCCATAAAAGAGATCTGGAGGTCTTCCGTCAGGACGTGCGGCATGCGTAACTCTCTCCTTTAGGTTGATGTGGTCAGCGCGGTGGGCTTCATCGGATCGACGCCGCGACGGTGATCGATCCAACGCATGACTGGCGTGACGCTTACACCGTGCAGAACGACCGACATCAGGATGATAAGAAAGACGGTGGACCAAACCGTCTCAACGTCTTCAAACTTCGTGTTCCCAGAAGCGTAGGCGAGATAGTAGATCGATCCCAGTCCGCGGATACCGAAGATTGATATTATCACTTTCTCGGCCCGTGTGTGTCGACATCCGATCAAGCTGATCCATGCAGCAAGCGGCCTGACGACGGCGAGCACGAGGACAGATACCGAAACGATGCGCCAGTCGGCACGCATCAGGATCGAGCCTTCCGCCAGGATCGAGCCGAAGCAGACAAGCAGTACCATCATGAGCAGTCGTTCAATCTGCTCTCCGAAGTCGTGCAGTTCGCCGTGGTATTCGCTCTTGCGCTCGACGCTGCGAAGCGTGAGAGCGGCGACAAAGACGGCGACAAACCCGTAGCCGTGTACGAGTTCGGTCGCGCCATAGGCCACGCAGGTGAAACCGAGAGCGGCAAGTCCGTCTCCCGTTTTCGCGATACGCCCGGCTTCTGGCATCCGAAAGGTCAGATAGCCGAGCAATTTCCCAACCAACCACCCCATCGTGAGGCCAGTCGAGAGCTTCCAAACCACGTCGAATGCGAACCAATGCGCAAACCAGCCAAATCCCCCGCCCTCATGGCTTGCAATGGCGATGGCGGCCATCACGAAGGGAAAGCTCAGGCCGTCGTTCAGCCCGGCCTCCGATGTCAGTGAAAAGCGGATAAAATCCTCCTCGCCAGTCTGGGGCGGGCCTACCTGCACGTCTGCGGCGAGAACCGGATCAGTCGGGGCGAGCGCTGCGCCCAGAAGAAGGGCAGACGCAATTCCAAGACCGAGCAGGCTCCATCCGAGTAGCGTGATCGCTACGATGGAGAGGGGCATCGCGATACCGAGAAGCCGCCACGTGGCAGCCCACCGGCGCAAATCCAGCGGCCGGTCAATCTTAAGACCAGCGCCCATGAGGGCAACGATGACGACGAACTCCGTGAGATGCTCCGTCCATTTGGTGTTCTCCAGCGGATTCATCGCAGCGAGGGGCGTGAACTGCAACCAGGTGAGAACCGCACCAATGGCCAAGCAGCAGATCGGCAGCGACAATGGAAGGCGGCGCAAGGCCATCGGCAACCAGGCCGTCAACAGGACAACCGTGCCAAAGATGAATAGCGTGACCACGTAAGTGTCCAAATTCTATTTCTCTCTTGCCTGCTTCAGCCGCACTCCGGCTGCAACCTGTCTGCCCTCTTGCTTGGCGACCACGGCGTCGTGCAACGTGCGTGCAGCGTTGCGAACTTCCTCCTGGATCGCTTAGTCCTTTTCGTACGCCGGATGGTTCGTGGCGTAGGGCTCCCAATATCCAATGTACCTATCGACTTCCGCCAGCGTCCCGGCCGGCTCCAGTTCCATTGATTTCAACCAGTCGGAAACGCCGCGCCTGACATTCTCGACGCCTTCGGTATCGCCGTGAACGATAACCGAGAAAAGTCGGCCCTCGAGATGCTTGGGATAGTCCCATCCCCGCATCTCAATCTCCTTGGCCTCCTTGGCATGCTTGCCATGCGTGGTTGTCGGGTCGGGATTGCCGCCGTCTGCGCAGACAAGCCGGTCGATCATCAGCTTGAGCGGAGAGGAGGTCTGGTACCAGTTGACCGGCGTGACGATCATGATGCCGTGCGCCTCGACCCACATCGGATAGATATCGTTCATCCAGTCGTGGATCTGTCCGAGCGAATAGTTCGGGTAGCAGGAGCAAGGCCAATGACAGAGCGCAGCCGATGTCGAGAAGCATGCCTTGCAAGGATGAATCTGACGCCCGAATTCCGCAGTAATGCGGCTGAGATCAAGAACTTCGACGCTTGTCCGTGGGCTCTGCTCCAGGATTGCCTTGGCAATTGCGACCATCCGGTAGCTCTTCGAGACCTCGCCGGGACAGGTGTGCTCGCTGCGGGCCGAGCCGTTGATCAGCAGAAAGCGGCGAGGCCCGTTCGCGTCTTCATGACGCTGCTGCGCAACCCCAATCGCGTCACGGGCGGAGAGCCAGTCCCTGGCGAGATCGTAAGAGGGGTCGGCAAACTCGGGGCCGGCCTTGCGGGTCTTGGGGCTCTTTCGGGAGTTTTCGTAAGCGTCCCAAGCCGCTGCAGTCACCTTCTCCAACTCAACCTTTAATGGCTCGTAGGCCGGATCCTTGAACTGGTCGAGAAATCGCTGCTTGAAGATGGTTTCCGAAAGGCGTGGGCTAGGACTGCCCTTGCGAGGTTCCAGGTCTTGATGCTGCGTATCGCTTGTCATCGGATGCTCCGCTGAATGATTAAGAGAAACGTCGCCTCGTTTATCTCGTTCCGAGTGGAGCGGCCTCATCATCGGCTTGGCCCAAGGGGATCGGTCGCCGTTCGGTCTGGCCAATCTTACAGGAAAGCCGGTAACTTCGTGCTGGCTATCGCGCTCGTCGTGATATGAGCGGTCCCGGGACCGTTTTTCGGGCACTGCGAAACCCGGCAGCGGGTCATCAACACGAGCACCACGATCATCGCCTTTCTGATTGTGTTCGTCCTGCAGAACTCGCAGAACAGATATGGAAAAGCTTTGCAGGCAAGCTTGACGAGTTGATCCTGACTTCGCAGGCTCAGAACAAGTTTGTCGACATTGAAAAGCTCGAATGCGCAGAAGGCCCTATGCGCCCAGCACGCGGCCGACAGCAAGGCCTAGAAGACATCGTCGGTCACAAGCTTCCCGCGCGCCGTCGCTCGCGCGGACGAGCGCGTCACTATCCTTGCGCGCGTGCACGTCAAAATTCTGCCAATGTTGATGGAGCTGTGCCGATGATCTTCGGGATCAGACCCAGTCGGAGATATCGTCCTCACACCGAAGAATGCCCAGAGCATCAAATGGTGGCGAAGGTCCCGACCGCTTCAGGCTCCCGCCACCGGAGTTTCGGAAAATTTGCGGATGTCCCGCTACAACGGCGTTCCGTTTTCCTAATCGTGTCGCTGATTGCTGGTCAGAGATCGATCAGGGCAATGCCAAGCTCCTCGCGCTTCTTGCGCCGGAAGCTGACTCCGCTCTCGCGGATCATAATCTCAAGCGTCGGATGGACAAGGCCCTCAATGAAATGGCCGCCCTTGGTCGAGCCATCCTCCATTCCAAGGACGACATGCATGTGAAGGCTGGCCTTACCGTCGTCGCCGACCGCGACATCGCCGATGGCACTCAGTACCTCTGTCTGGCACCCTATCGGAATTTCCTTGTAGCGCTTAGTTCCGAAGTCGAAAAAGCCCAACGTGGCACTGCTGAAGGCGCCGATTGCCGTTAGCGACGCCCCGCCGAGCTTCTTCTCCTCAGCGAAGCGAGTAATGGCCCCAAATGCTTCCTCGCCGTCCTCCAGCACGAGCACGAAGTTTCGCTCGCGCCAAGGGTCTGTTTCCCCAAGTTCCTTGCTTTTCATAGCTATCTCCCTGACGAGTGTTATGTCACGCCAATGCTTCAGACGCCTTGTGGATTTTAAAAGCGAGTTGCTCTGCTCGCCGCATATTGTCATGCGATGTATCCTGACCAGCATTGGTCGAGTGGGCGAAACAATCAGTCATCGTGGGCGCCGGCTTTTAAAAAAAAGGGGTAAGCGTTCAACGAACGATGTGCTCGTATGTTCCGATGGCAAGGTGAAGGTCGGGAATAGGAAACCCAGCGTTGCGAGGCTCGCAATTGTGATCGCTGTCCCCTATCGGTGATTGTCTTTCGCGAGGTGCCCCGCAAAAAGAAGATGATTTGTTGCCCCGAGAGGTTGGAGGTCAATACGCTGTAGCGATTGGCTCATGACACTCACGAGGTCTTGCTGCTGCACAGCTTCCAACTTAAAAAGCCAGCGCCGGCGGCCTTCTGTCCGCCGGCGCATGTTACATGTGGATCTAGAGACGGTTCGCGCGATAACGTTGGCGTTCCGCCTCCATCTGCTCTGGCGTGTAAGGTTCGGCCGCCTCGTCGAACCGCGTCCAGCCCTGTTCGAGGTAGCTCGCGCGGCGGGCGGCGACGTCGACCGGCCGAGAGCTGTTAAGAATAGCCTGTGTGCTTGAGACCTTGCTCTCTTCCACCTTCGCGGTGACGACCGAGCCGCCGCGGCGGATGCCTTCTGCGTAGAAGTTCGCCTCGTTCTCCGGGACGCCCTCTTTCATCATCGCCCCGACGATGCCACCAACCGCTCCACCTGCAACCGCGCCGGCTACTGCTCCCGCAGCCGTGGCAGCAAGCCAGCCAGCTGCAACGACTGGACCAACGCCCGGAATGGCCATCAACCCGAGCCCTGTCAGCAGGCCGCCAGCACCACCGGCAACCGCACCGATCCCGGCACCTGTGCCAGCACCTTCCTCGGTATAACTGCCCTGGCCTTCGATATCGACGCCGCTCGCCTTGTTCGTGACAATGCTGATGTCGTCGGAGGGGACGCCGGCCGTCTCAAGAGCCTTCACTGCTTCGCGGGCGTCGTCGTAGTTGTCATACAGTCCTGTGATGGTACGCATATATTTTCTGGCCTCCGCTTACTTGGCCATGGTCACGTTGCCCTGAAAGTCCAGGGACACGCCCCCGTTCTTGCCGTCCTTCTTGGCCATCGCCCGCCAGACGCCCTGATCGTCGAGCTTCAAGCCGGTGACATCCGTGTAGCCGGCCCCCTCAATGCGCTCTTTCGCTTGCGCTTCGGTAAAACTGTTCTTGCCTGCGACAGGAGCGCCCGGATTGTGTTCGGTGTTGATTGCCGGGGTCGTCTGGGACGTCGACGGCGTCTCGCTTTGCGCAAAGACCGTTGTCGCCGAAAGAAGAAGGCCGACGGAAAGTGCAGTGATTGTCTTCATTGTGGATGTCTCCTTTATTGCCGAGAAAGAACCTCGAAAAATCGAGTTTGTTCCGACGGTTATGTGTTGGATGCCGTGTTTTTATTCATGACACCCTTGGCAACGGCTATGCTTTTAACGCACTACGAGGCTATGCCAATGGTTGAGAAGAGACGTGGTTGTGGTGGTTCAATCCAAAATTTTCCAGCGTGATCCGACCATCGGCAGGCTATCGGAGCTGACACGACACTCCCGGCAGATGTCGCCGGCCAAAACCCGTGGGGGCTTCGCGCAGGCGCAGAATAGATGCTGAACTGCAAAGGACGGCGGGCCAGCTTACGATGCATCTTTTCGTATCCTCGTGCGTTGTCTGCCAGGTGCGGATAAGAATTGAACATGTTCTTGACACCGACATCAAACCGCGTCGGGCGACGGTGGTAACGAAAAGGACCGGCCAGCGCGAGTTCGACGGCCGCTTCCCGGTGGAGCTAATATGAATTACGTCCAGGCTTTGCCAGAACATGACGCCACCATCGTCGTCCACTACCTTGCGATCTGGTCGTCGTACGGAACGCCCCCCGAGCATCTGCAGGAAGACGCTATGGAAATTACTCGCGGTTTTATCGAACGCGGCCGCCGCGATCGCCAATTGGCGTCGTTCATCGCATTCGATGGCGAAGTCGCAGCGGGCTCCGTCTCCTGCCATTATCACCTGACGCCCTATCCCGCAGTGCTAAAGCCCAAGTATGCCCTTAACGGGTACATTTGGAGCGTCTATGTCGATCCGGCATATCGAAGGACAGGTGTTTCCGCCAAGCTTGTCGAGATGGCCATCGAACATCTTAGAGAAGTCGGGTGCACCAGCGTCGTGTTGCACTCTTCTGAGGCGGGAGAGAACCTCTATCGAAAACTTGGGTTCGAGCTGGCCCGGGAGATGCGACTGAAACTTGTATGATGGATCGGTCCGACCAGGGCAACGATGCTCAAGTTGGTCAAAGTACGACAACTCATAAGAAACCCCGCCCGGGGGCGAGCGGGGCTCTTGTCTACGAGACAGGTGTGGAGTTCAGGAGAGTCCGCCTATCCCGCGCTCGTCTAACACCGATACGCGAAGTTCGTTCCTGACCTCATGATTAAAAAAGTCCCCCGCAACCGGCAGCTGCGGGGGAGAGTGTGTAGGAGCTGTCACACCGATAAGCGGAATGTGACAGTGATCGAACCTCTACTGCCGGCCAAAGTTCCCACATCCGAAAAAACCAGATGCAGGGGTCGTGGGCCGCTGGAAGGTGGGAGAGACACTCCCTCGCACGGTCCATGACACAAGATACTCCGCGTCGCGAGCACTTGGGGCGGCTATTGGTTCAACAAGGATGCAAAAACAAATCGTTTAGCTGGAACATGGTCCCGGGCTTATACTGGTCCATTGCCCTCATATGGAAAGGGCGTTGGTAACTGTGAGCTGACTGCTCGCCTCCCAGGTATAACGGAGGGAAACGAGATGCCTTTCCCTACCCCTCATGTTCCGTGTGCGGTAGCTGAAGATCAGCTCGAAATGCTGGAACGCATTTGCACGGAAATAACCGCTGCGCCATGGTTCGTCCAAGACGAAGTTCTCGAACGAGAGTTCTTAAGCCGGGTCGTTTTCATTTTCACCCGTGGTCTCGTGGTCGAGGACAAGCTGAGGAGCTATGCCTACGTTATGGCGCGCGCACGTTATCAGCGCTCACATGGGCCCGAAGAGCGCTTCGACAACGTTATAAAACTCAAGAGGCTTGCTGACTAGGCGGTAGCCATCAAACCTAGCGGGAGTTGGAAGGCGTGGTTCACTTGAGGCAAAGACGAACGGTACTTCTCGAGCCGATAGGGCCTCGGCGATAGAAAACGCGTCTTCCGCGCTGACCCGGAGGTCTAAGATTGCCGCGTCGATGTATTCCGTCGCAATAATCTCCAGCGCCAAATGGACCTTTGCTATAGGACCCACGATTGTAGTTCCGCAGTCGACAAACGCGGAGAGAAGGTCGGTTGCGAGAAAGTGGCCGGCCTCGACAACGAGAATGGTTTTGCCTGGCAATCGGTCGTCCATCCTTGCCCCGCTCGAAATGGGAGCGGCCTCTGCTTGTCCTTTGATTGTAACCTAAAACCTGGCGTCTTCGTTCCTTGATTCACCGAACATTTCGATCGCATGGGGGATGGAATCGCTGCCGGTAGGAGCATAAAGTTGATCGGTTCAGGCGATAGATGCCGCCGGTGTTTGGACTTATGAGGGAAGCCGCGTCACGGGTCATTTAGGTCCTCCCTCAAGTGCAGGATAAAGCTGCGGTGGCGCATGCATGCGCGGGAACATGGTTCATTCGTGACTGGTTAGGGTTTACCGTCTCGTCCCCACGACGGAGAAAGGAGCTCGCCCATGGCCAAGTCAGAGTCAGAGCAGAAAGCCGAACTGATTGCGAAAATAAAAGGCCGGATTGCTGCGATCAGGGCGGTCACGATCCCACCAATGACTTATGTATTGGGGTGGGAAGACAACCGATTTGTCGGTCCACCCGACGACAGGGGTGAGCCGAAGATCGTCCCCTTCGAGGAGGCCATATTTTTTGATGGTCACGAGGCTGCGGCTCTCGACTGGCTACGCAATGGCCGCACGGATGGCAATAGAGAATCCCCAGATATGATACTCGCCATCCTCGCCCAGCACCAAGCCATCAATGAACTTGAGATAGCCATCGCGCACACTGAGACAGGGAAGGCGTGAGCCCAAACTCTAACGACACAACCTGTCCCAATGAGATGTCAGTGACAATCAGGAAGCAAAGTAGGCAGGTGAAGCTGTTTCGTATCGGCGGCAGGAAGCTGTGGGAACGATCATCGTGCTGGATGCTTATGCTCTGGCGGAGAACTCGGCTGCATCGATCTTTGTCTGCACGGCATTGCAGATCGTATTTCTGTCCAGCTTGAATTTCGAAAACGGGATTTCCTACCAGCGGGACCTCGTTGAGAACTGAACTGGCTTCGACGCGTTATCAGAACAGGTGGTTTCGTCGAACGTTCCTGTTGTTCAATCGCTTTACGCCAGGCATGGCGACTGCATCCTGAGAGGCCCAAAATGACCCTAAAAGCACTCGTTTTCAACAGCTCGCTGAAATCATCTTCGGCGCCGGAGAAATCATCCACCGGCAGCCTCATTGAGCTGATCGCAGAAGAGTTCAAAAAGCATGGCGTCGAAACCGAAACAATCCGCTTGGCGGATCACAATATCAAGCCGGGTGTGACATCGGACGAAGGCGAGGGCGACGCGTGGCCGGAACTCCGTGAGAAAGTCCTGAAAGCTGACATCCTCCTGATTGGCACGCCAATCTGGCTTGGCCAGCCCTCGAGTGTCTGCAAGAGGGCGCTGGAACGGATGGATGCATTTCTCGAGGAGACCGACGATCAGGGCCGCATGGTTTCCTATGGCAAGGTCGCCGCTGTCGCCGTCGTTGGTAACGAGGATGGTGCTCATCATGTATCGGCCGAATTGTTTCAGGCACTCAACGACGTCGGCTTCACCATTCCCGCGAACGCAGTCGCTTACTGGGTCGGTGAAGCCATGGGCTCGACCAATTTCGTCGACCTGAAGAAGACCCCGAAAGAGGTGAAAACCATGATCACCACACTGGCGCGCAATACCGCACATTTGGCGAGTGTCCTCAAGAGGGCGCAGTACCCCGGCGAAAGCGAGTAAAGTCAGCTATGGCAGCTCGATCGGCGCCGCATATGCCACCCGCCTTCAACGAACCGCATGCGGAAGAGCGTGGGCTCTCCACCCTTCGGGCCAATGCGAAGGTGTGCGAGCGCTGCGATCTCTACAGGAACGCCACGCAGACCGTCTTTGGCGAAGGGCCGGTCGATGCCGAAATCATTCTTGTAGGAGAGCAGCCAGGCGATCGGGAGGATGTCGCCGGCAGACCGTTCGTAGGGCCAGCCGGACGCGTCCTTGATGAATGCCTGCACGATGCCGGGCTCGATCGGTCGCTCTGTTATGTGACGAATGCCGTCAAGCATTTCAAGTTCGTGCCGCGCGGCAAGCGGCGCATTCACTCAAAACCGAATGCCGGTGAAGTGCAGCGATGCGCTTGGTGGCTGGGTGGTGAAATTGAATCGCTGAAGCCCAAGCTTATTGTAGCGCTTGGCGCTACTGCCCTTTATGCCTTGATGGGTCGAGGGGTCGGTTTAACCAAGGAGCGGGGGAAGGTGCTCGACAGCGTGGTTGGCCTGCCCGTGCTGGTGACAATCCATCCTTCCTACTTGCTTCGAATTCGAGATTCGAGTGATCGTGAAAAGGAACGGTCGCGGTTCGTAGAAGATTTGCAACAAGCCGCGAGTGTAGTTGTGAAGCTCAGTAAGCCCTGAAGTCACGACGGTATGCTTTCGGCCATGGAAAGAACCGAACCGCGCTCCTAGCGCTTGGGCGATTTGCCGAAATCCTTGCGCAGCTCATTCTTTGCACGGGTCAACGTGGCAAGGCGGGATTCGGAAAGCTGTTTGCCGGCACGATTGATGTAGAAATTTAGCATCGACATCGCCGACTGAAACGGACTTGCTTTGCGCCTTTCGCTTCGCTCGGCAGATCTCTTCAGGGAGTCCGCAATCTTTTTGGCGCCGCGCTGCTTGAACACACCGCCCTCCAAGTCCATAGCGTCGCTGTGATCCGTCACGTCCTGCGACCACTTTTTCTTCGAACTCTTGCCCGGGGTCTTCTTGGCCATCTTCGGCTTCCTTGTCACCGAACTGCTCGACACAGTGGTCGTGCGCGCGGCAACTCTGCTTCTCTAGTGGTGGGCTCGATGCTCCGCGTTCCGCTTGCGAGTGGCCGCGGCTTTCTTCGCAGACGCCGATCGATCAGCTGCCGATCGCGAGGCAGCAGCTTTCCCGCCCTTTTTTCCACCTTTATGCGCCGCCGGATGGCCGGTGTGCTTGCCGTCTCCAGAACCGCCAGCCCTCTTGCCACCGCCGTCGTCCTTATTGACGGTTGCCCACGCGCGACGCTCGGCTTCGTCCTTAGAAACGCCGCGATCCTCGTAGCTTTCGGCGATGTGGTCTGCCTTGCGTTCCTGCTTGTCGGTATACTTCGATTTGTCACCACGGGGCATGGGATTTCCTCCTTGGTTAATAATGAGTTCGAACGTTCGCCCGTGGTGTTGGTTCCCACCCCACTGTTCTGTCAGATCGAAGGGTCGCGACAGGCATTTGCAACGAAACTCAGCAACCGATGCTTCGGGTGTGGACATGGACGATAACGCGGCCGGAAATAACCATTCAAGCTTCATCCCTTTGCGCGATATGCAACCGACAGCTCAATTCAGACGGCACTCATTCGAGCCCCTTCCTTCGTGATCAAAAGGAGCAAATCTCAGTAGAATGTCGGCTTCACCACCCAAGTTGAAGACCAGCGCGTTGACGTCCAGGCCCCCCGCATCATTTGCGATCGAGCCGTTGGCGGAGCCTGGTCGACATTTATCTCTGCGATGTGGGATAGCGCCGTAATATCAGGGGGCTGTTGACGATTGTGCGCACAATTTCCGTCACAGCCTCATCTCAAAAAAAACCAACCAGGTCCGGAGGTCGTCCGTTAACTCGTAATAAGGTTCAATCTGCTTGAAGCCTATCCGTCTGTAAAGACGCATCGCTTCGTTCTGTCGGTGACTCGTGTCCAGTCTCATCCGATCGTATCGGCGTGCACGGGCCTCATCGACGATCCGGTTCGCTAGTGCGTAGCCAACGCCCCGTCCGCGAAATTCGGGCGGTACGAACATCCGTTTCATTTCGCAGATGCCATCTCCCAAATCGCGTAGTGCTACGCATCCGGCGGGCTTGCCGTCCAAGTAGGCTATCAATAAGCTCCCTGTGGGACGTGAATAATATCCGGGAAGCGTCGCTAGCTCTCGCTCAAATGCAACAGCGTCAAAATACCGGTCGATCAGTGCGATGTCTTCGACATGTCTCTCTCGATGCCACGCCACGAACGAGGTCAGCAAAGACCGCACGGCGTCGAGTTGAGACGGTAATTCTGCCTCTATGACCTCAGTCATCTCAAGACTTTCACTGCGTCACATAATTTCATGATAGCGGCTTCTCGGACAGCGTACAATTAATTTGCCCGGGATTGTCCGGCTTCCTTCAGCATCCCCATCCTCAATCTTTCAAGGGTAGGCTCCGTTATAAGGCCGGAAGGTAGCGATGGCGGGTCTAGCTTTTGTGATCAAGAGGTTGGGGCCCGGAGCGTACTTTTGGCTCTGCTCCTAAAGGACCTCGACCCCTCGCGCCGTGGTAGGGTGCGGCTTGTCAGCCGCTACGAAACTTCTAGCTGCACCAAGCCTTCATCATCGGTCGTCCTGTCGGGCCGTTGACCGGATCGGTTTCGGGCGCGGGAAGTGAAGCAATTGTCTCCATAGCGCCCTTGGACGGTGCGCTCGTTTGAATGTCGGCATGTTGACCTACGGGGTAAGCGCCGACGACCTCGAAGTTGTCACTTGCCCCAAGGTTCATATGTCCGGTCCCGGCGGGAAGAAGAAGACAGTCCCCCGCTTTGACAGAAAACGTCTCACCTGTCGGGCCTCCGATTAAAAGTCGCGCCTGGCCCTTTCCAACACCAAGAACCTCATGGGCGCCGGTATGATAGTGTTGGTAGTCAAAAACGCCGTTTCGCCAGACACCTTGCCATCCATGTGACGTAAACAAGCGTGCAAAGTCCTCGGAGCCATCTTCTGTGAGAAAAACTGAACGATAGAGCAGAACGGGAAAAGCAGGGTTGTTCGGCACCCAATCACTCTTTTTGAAGGTAATCGCGTAAACTTGCATTGTTCCTCCACGTGGTAAGAGCCAGCTCAACAACAAACCAGTCAGATGATGTTTTGTTCGATTGCGAGAGGTCATCGTCCAGAGAGCGATGGCAGCTCGGAACCAAGGCCGTTTCCTGTTTCGCCGTGTTTTGTAAAATGTGACTATTGATACGGAGACGGGCCGACAAAATCGGGCATCACCCGTCAAGCAGATCCTTCACGCGCACCTTCATCGCGCCGGTTTTGCTCGCCTATGCAGGTGCCCTCAAACTTCCCGATTCTGGAACTTTGGATGCTGATCGGCATTTCGTCTCTCATCCGAGATCGAGATCAGTCATGGCCGACAATCTTACCACATACCGTGCGAAACGAGATTTCAAGAAGACCGCCGAGCCTCCCGGTGAAGCCTCTGTGAGACCGTCAAATCGACCTCGCTTTGTCATTCAAAAGCATGACGCTAGTCGCCTCCACTACGACTTGCGGCTCGAATTGGATGGCGTCTTCAAGTCCTGGGCAGTGACCAAGGGACCTTCGCTGGATCCGCGAGACAAGCGGCTCGCCGTCGAAGTCGAAGATCATCCACTCGACTATGGCGATTTCGAAGGCACTATCCCAAAGGGGCAATACGGTGGCGGCACAGTCATGCTTTGGGATCGCGGCTATTGGGAGCCCGAAGGAAATAAAACCCCTAAGCAGGCACTCGCAAAAGGCGACTTCAAATTTACACTGGATGGCGACCGTCTTCACGGGAGCTTCGTCTTGGTCAGGATGCGCGGGCGCGAAGGCGAAAAGCGCAATAACTGGCTACTCATCAAGCATCACGACGATTATTCCGTCGACGAGGATGGCGCGGCGGTTCTGGACGAGAACGATACGTCTGTTGCGTCCGGCCGAACGATGGAAGCCATCGCTTCAGGGAAGGGGCGCAAACCCAAACCCTTCATGACTAGGGACGGCGCCATCACGGCTGACGCTGTTTGGGACAGCAACGAAGGGCTAGCCTCAGATGAACGGAAAAAAGCGTCCAAAATCAAGACGCAGCCTGTCAGACGGGCGAAGACATCCAACATGCCAGACTTTATTCCTCCGCAGCTGTGCGAAACTCTCGAACGGCCGCCTTCTGCTAAAGGCTGGCTCCACGAAATCAAGTTCGACGGCTATCGCATCCAGATGCGCATTCGGGACGGGGAGGTAACCTTGAAGACCCGAAAGGGGCTCGATTGGACGAAAAAATATCCCGCGATTGCCGAATCCGCCCAAAAACTTCCAGATGGCATCATCGACGGTGAGATTTGTGCTCTCGATGAAAATGGCGCTCCGGATTTTGCCGCCTTGCAGGCCGCTCTTTCAGAAGGGAGGACCGACGATCTGGTGTATTTTGCTTTTGATCTCTTGTTCCAGGGAAGTGAAGATCTGCGTGAGCTTTCGTTGACGAAGCGAAAGGATCGGCTCGCGACCTTGCTCGCTGACGCCGGTCAGGATCCCCGTCTCAGGTTTGTCGAGCACTTCGAAACCGGCGGGGACGCGGTCTTGAAATCGGCATGTAGGCTTTCCCTGGAGGGTATCGTCTCGAAAAAAGCAGATGCCCCATACGAGTCTGGAAGAACCAAGAGCTGGGGAAAATCAAAATGTCGGGCAGGGCATGAGGTTGTCATCGGGGCCTATGCCACCACGAGCGGCAAGTTCCGGTCGCTATTGGTGGGCGTTAATCGAGGTAGTCACTTTGTCTATGTTGGCCGCGTCGGGACCGGGTATCGAGCGAGTGTGTTGGACAAACTGCTTCCACGCCTGGAAGAGATGAAATCTCCCAAGTCTCCATTCACGGGCATCGGCGCTCCAAAAAAAAGTCCGGATATCGTCTGGCTAAAGCCAGAACTGGTCGCTGAAATCGAGTTTGCTGGTTGGACCGCGGACGGGCAAGTGAGACAGGCCGCATTCAAGGGGTTGCGTGAGGACAAGCCCGCTGCCGAGGTTGAGGCGGAAAAACCTGCCAACCCAGCGGCATCGGAAGTTCCGGACCCCCAAACTGGCAAGGCCGAGAAGCCAAAGCCCTCGAACTTCCGCAAGGGCGCTAAGGTCGAGGTCATGGGTGTGCTGATTTCCAGCCCCGACAAGCCGCTGTGGCCCGATGCCCTTGACGACGAACCGGTCACGAAAGTGGATTTGGCCAGGTATTACGAAGTCGTCGGTCCGTGGCTCATCAATCACATTCGTGGGCGACCGTGCTCGATAATCAGGACGCCCGATGGCCTCGGGGGCGAGCAGTTCTTCCAACGCCACGCGATGCAAGGAACATCGAACCTCATCGAGCAGGTGAAGGTCTCAGGAGACAAGCAGCCCTATCTGCAAATCGACCGC
Organism: Rhizobium cauense; assembly: GCF_019511525.1. Lineage (GTDB taxonomy): Bacteria > Pseudomonadota > Alphaproteobacteria > Rhizobiales > Rhizobiaceae > Rhizobium > Rhizobium cauense. Next base: position 157,404 of record NZ_JAEUAT010000009.1, read on the forward strand.
GTCGAAGGATTGGCGGCTATTGCCCAAATCGGTGGCACGGAATTGCATCCATGGAACTGCGAGCCGAACCAGCCGGAAGTTCCAGGACGCTTGGTGTTCGATCTTGATCCCGGGCCAGATGTCGACTTCACCACTGTAATAGAGGGTGCACGGGAAATCCGAGATAGGCTTGAAGAGCTGGGACTAGTCAGCTTCTGCAAGACAACCGGCGGCAAGGGTCTTCACGTCGTGACGCCGCTGTTGGTGCCAAAGGGAAAAAAGCTGACATGGGATGAAGGTAAAGCTTTCGCGCACGATGTCTGCCAGCAAATGGCCCGAGACAATCCAGACCTCTATCTGATCAAGATGTCGAAGGCTCAGAGAGAGGGTCGTATCTTCCTTGACTACCTACGCAACGACCGCACCTCGACGGCGGTAGCGCCGTTGTCGCCGCGTGCCCGTCCAGGTGCGATCGTCTCCATGCCGCTGAACTGGACACAGGTCAAAGCCGGTCTTGATCCGAAGCGCTTCACCGTCCGGACAGTGCCGGGTTTGCTGAAGAGTAGTACGGCATGGCTAGACTATTGCGAGGGCCAGCGCTCCCTCGAACAGGCGATCAAGAGGTTAAGCCGGGAATCCAAGCGCGCCTGAATTGATATATTCCGTGGAATTCGACAAAACTCTCGGGAGGTTGCCAATATCTTCCCTCGCGGGGTGCCAGCTCCTAAGCAGATCGACCCTCTAGGCTCACTTGCCCGATTGGATTGCGACAACCAGGACCACCTGCGAGACGGCCAACGCCTCGTGCCTCATCGCTTCACGGAAAATGACAGATCCTTCGTCGCCAATTTTGTCGTTGGACGGCGGGTACGAGGGCAAGATATATCCACTCCGTGCGATTGACCGGCACGTTTTTTTCGATGGCGCGAGTGCCACGGAACCAGTTTGACAGTTTAACGTTTTCTCGGACCCACAGGAACTGGAGGCCACATGAAAGCGGTCCTGATATCCACTTCCATCACAGTCGCCTTGCTGGCAGTCGCCGCTGCCTATGTCCTGCCGACAGTCAAATCGCCCGGGAGCGCGCGCGAAATGGCCTTGACAGACCGGTCGGGCAATCAGGAGTTTCTTAAATGAAGGTTGATCCTCGAAATTCGTCATATCGGGCCCTGTCGGAGGCCGTCAGCCGGTGGTTCGAATACTATGAAACCGAGTACGATGAAGCGGCATCTGAAACACTTTGCAATGCAGCCGTTGACCTCTTCAACGAAGGCTACCGATCCACGGATGACATAGCATCTCTTCTCATCGGCGCCTATGTGGGTATTTGGTTCACCCGGATTAACGCGCCGACGTCCTCCGCCATCCACTAGAACCAATGGTTACGCGCAATCTCGATGAAGAAAACCAATTCTTCCTTGCGCAGCCCTGGTTGCAGCGCTTGGATGTGCGTCGTCAGTCGTGTCTGATTGATGACCTAACTCGTCCTCAGACCGCGATGGCAACGGAACATTCGGGCCACCGCGGGAGAGGCCAAGTTTCGTCATCATAATTAGGAGCCTCTCTTCTCGGGCTCTGGGTCTTCCTCAATTCCTAATTCCGGCCACGTTCCCCTCGCGGCCTGCCTGAGACCCTCGATTATCTCAACAGTTCTGCTGTACTCCATGTCAAGAACGTCCGTCGCGTGCCGAATTTCCGTTTTGTTGAGGAGCAGGTTTAGTACCCCTTTCATCTTGCGAGGGATGTCATCCCCGTACGCATGCTCGGCCTTCGCAATGGCCTCTGCGTCCAATCCGCCGTGGGCGGCGACAAGGTGGCCGAGATCGATTGCGTCGCGGTACGCGACTGACCGGTCGAAGCACCGATCCGCGTTGGCCAGCAGCTTTTCCGCAAACATATCACGAACGCTTAGAGTGGGTACGACTAGGCACGGATGCGGTTCTCCCGCGAGTTCAATTCTGGCCTCGCGCACGCTCAAACTTGATCCTCTGGCCTCGGAATTCGAGAAGCAGTCGTACGCTCGTAGCATCAGCGTGGACATCTCGGAGCGCCCTTGCCGTTCCCGGGAAAAGCGAACCGATACCGCGGGCTTCGAAGAAGCCGTTTCTGAGTTCTAGTCAGCGAAGTCGGCACAGAGAAAGTCGACGTCGAGTGACTGGCGGTATTCATCGAGGCTGAGGACGATCGCAGTTCCGCCCCCGAAATAGCACTTGCTGTCGATCAGAACGTCCTGTTTCATCGACGCAAGAAGTTCGGCGATGATGTTATGTTCGGGACGTTTGAATGCCATGATTTCATCCACTGATTCCAAGCAGGATCGTGCGAGAATCATCGGTTCCGCAGGTGTGTGATATCGAGCCTTGAAAGCCAGTTCCTGGCCAGACAATCGCTTGGCTGAGGTTCAATTAGGTTCGCTTGGACATATAGCGCCCTTAATCTTAGCGGTTGGTGACCCAACCCGGCTTTTCCCTCAGCATTCTACATACTCCCTCTCTGCTTTCCATGTCGGATCTACGCAAATCCACTCTCTCATAAACGACGCTTTCGACTTCACTGGCGTCAAGGCATAATCCCTGACGCGCTCGCCGGGTTGTTCTTTGAATGCGCACGTGGCTCTCGCCACATTGTGAACAGCCCCGCAGCCACAACGATTGCAGTGCCAAGCAGCATGTTCCAACTGAGCGTCTCGCCAAAAAACAACACCGCGATTACAGCGCCTACGACGAGCTGGAGGTAGGTCAAGGGCTGAACCTCCGATGCCTGCAACGTGTCGTAGGCTCGGATCAGGCAATAGTGGCTGAATGCGCCACAGATCGCGAGCGCTGCCACGAAAGGCCAGTCTGCCTGGGCGATCGGCGCCCAGTAGAAAGGACCAAGTATGGAGATTGAGGCCGCTCCGCCGACAGCCGTGTAGAACAGGCTCGTGAACGCCCGATCCTGGCGACTGACTGCTCTGGTCGCTACGCTGTAAGTCGCAAACATAAAGGCGCAGGTCAGGGGCAGCAGAAGGTAGGCGTTAAACTCGCTGCCCGTGGGGTTGATGATCAGGAGTACCCCGAACAACCCCGCCACAACTGCCAACCATCGTCTCCAGCCGACATGTTCGCCCAGGAATGGGATCGACAACACAGTCACGATGAGAGGGGATGCTTGAAAGATCGCTTGGGTAGTTGCAAGGCCGGTATGGGCAAGCCCGTAAACGAAAACCGCAATCTCGGCGACAAGCAGCACACCGCGCAAGACTTGGAGCACGGGATGTTTTGTGGTCGCCACCGCACGAAGGCCACCTGGACGTCGCGATGAAAGCAGAATGACGAAGGCTGCGAAAACCCAATAGCGTATCATCGTGATATAGATTGGGGGGTATCGCTCACCGAGGTACTTCGAGAAGCTGTCCTGGACAGCGAAAATAACCACGGCCAGGAGAGTGAATGCGTATCCTCTCGCCTTGTTTTTGTCCTTGAATATCTATCCGCCCTCCGGCTTGGCTCTTTCGAGAGCCGCTCATCTGGCAAGGCGTCTAGGCGAGCCGCGTCGAACGCTCAAGGCCACAAAGCTGCAGATCTGGCCCCCTTTTTCTTATTCGACCAGTTGTGACCATTTGACCACGAGTAAACCACACCGCTCGATGGCTCGTTGTCGTAACAGGCGCCAGTGAAGAGGGGGAACTGCATCTCTTTGGAAGCGACATAGGGCGTCGGGGCTTTCAACCGATCGGCCATCGGCCGAAGCTATCATCACCAATTTTCCCAATCCTCTTGGCAGCCATATCGTCCGCCGATGCTCGGCTTGTCTGCCTGCCATTGAACGAGCCCGTTCGGTGGTCGCGTCTCGCGTCCTGCCCCGGCTTGAGGTCCTGCCGGGCCCGCGCCGTCCCGCAACGGCGGTGCCGTCCTTCACTGGCGTTGCGGCCCTTTCGGGTGCGGGCCAGCGCTTGCAGCCCGGCGTTCGGACCGCCGTAGCAGGTCGCGATGGTCGCGACCGTGAAACGGAGGTTCGAACATGAACAGGCAATCAACAAAGCAACGGCCCGATCTCTACAGCCGCATCACCGACAAGATCATCGCCGAACTCGACAAGGGCGTGCGACCCTGGATGCAGCCCTGGAATACGACACAGCCGCACGACCGCATCACCCGGCCCCTGCGCCACAATGGCCAACCCTATTCCGGCATCAACGTCGTGCTCCTCTGGTCCGAGGCAATCTCTCGCGGCTTCAAGTCCGCGACCTGGATGACCTTCCGTCAGGCCCTGGAACTTGGCGGCGCGGTGCGCAAGGGCGAGACCGGCACGACCGTGGTGTTCGCCAGTTCCTTCATCCGCACCGAGACGGACGAGATTGGCCAAGAGGTCGAGCACGATATCCCATTCATGAAAGCCTACACCGTCTTCAATGCCGATCAGATCGATGGGCTGGATCAACGCTTCCACCCACTTCCACCGGCGCAGGATCCGATGACGCGCATCGGACATGCCGACCACTTCTTTGCCAACACCGGTGCCCTGATCCGGCATGGCGGATCGGCGGCATATTATGCCCCGGCCCGCGATTACATCCAGATGCCAGCTTTTGAAACCTTCCGCGACGCGCAAAGCTACGTTGCCATCCTCAGTCACGAGCTGACCCACTGGACGGCGGCTGCGCATCGACTGGATCGCGACCTTAGCCGTTACGCCAAGGACAAGCACGAACGCGCCCGCGAGGAACTGATTGCCGAACTTGGCAGTTGTTTCCTCTGCGCCGATCTTGGCATTGTTCCAGAACTCGAACCACGGCCCGACCATGCGAGCTACCTCGCATCCTGGCTCGAGGTTCTCTCCGGCGACAAGCGGGCGATCTTTGCTGCCGCCAGCCACGCACAACGCGCTGTCAGCTACCTGCATTACCTGCAGCCCGACAGCATCATCGAAGGGGAGGCGGCGTGAGCCGTCTCCTCTCACAACGCTAACTGCCACAGAAGATCGCGGTGTTCTGATTGAAGGCCGGTGTGCCGTAAGGCGCGGCACGGAACCAACTTAAGCCTTCACCTTTCGCACCACGTCCGCAATCCGCACCGGTTTTGGAATGAGCTTAAGCTCGAAGAACGTGTCAGCGATCGCCTGCTGCTGCGCAACGACAGCGTCGTCCAGGCTTTTGATGCCGTAGGACTGGCGCTCGAGCGCCTTGATAAGGACCGGCTCCGGTATTCCAACGGAAGGCGAGAGTTCGGCTGCTGCTGCGGCCGTGTCGGACTTTGCCCACTCGTCTATTTCCGCGATGGCCTGGATCAAAACCTCAACCGCCTGCCCATGGGTGTCGGCAAGTGAGTTCGTTCCGAGATAGAATTGATGGTTCGGGACAATTCCTTCCCCGTTTCTAAGCTCGCGGGCTTCAATGGCGACCTCCGCAGCCGCCTGGAACGGGTCCCAGATAACCCAAGCGTCCACGGCGCCTCTCTCAAAGGCTGCCCGCCCGTCAGCAGGTGCAAGGAACGAGGGTTCGACATCGGCATAGGTTAACCCGGCTTCTTCCAGTGCCTTAACAAGAAGATAGTGCACGTTTGAGCCCTTGTTGAAGGCGACTTTTTTGCCCTTCAGGTCCTTCACCGATTTGATTGGACTGTCTTTTGGTACGAGTATAGCTTCGCCCCGCGGTGCGGGTGGCTCGTGGGCAATATAAACAAGCGGTGCGTTCGCGGCTTGCGCAAAGATCGGAGGCGTCTCTCCAGTTGAACCAAAATCAACCGATCCGGCGTTCAACGCTTCGAGTAGCTGGGGGCCACCAGGAAATTCCGTCCATTCGACCGTATAGCCGATTTCCTCGAATTTCTTCTCAAGCGTCCCTTTTCCCTTGAGAAGCACCAGCGTGCCGTATTTCTGATAGCCGATGCGGATGACCGGGTCAGCGGCCTTGGCCTTCTCAAACCCAGTCAACGGTACCGCGACAGCGCCGGCGACGAGCATTGCAAAATTGCGTCTGGTGATGTCCATGGTTCCCTCCGAACTGCACTCGGCGAACATTAACCAATGTCTACTAAATAGCTAGAATTTGCATTCTCCAGCCACCCGCCTGAAAGAAACGGCTTTTCGATAGGCCCGCCGCTTCCAACGACTTCGTTTCAGTCCCGCCGATCGGGGCTTGCGCAGAGGTCGGTCGTGGTGGTTTGACGCGAAGGCACTGTACAGGCCGCCAGTTGGCGTATTTCTGAGAGTTTCGGCAACCCGTCCACAAAGAGGATACAAGAGACCGTCTAGACGATGCCGATCATTGGGATGCGTAGGGTCATGGTCAGGGAGCCTGGTCAACGTGAAGGCAAGGGTTTGAGGGTCCACGGCCAAAACTTCTGCGGCCAGAAAAGAGCACCACCGCACGCGCATAGCTGCATTGCACAAAAAATGTTTTCCATCTGATCAAAAATCCGGCATAACGCCTATAGCTGATGCACATGGCGGCCTCCTCCCAGTTGCGCCGCAGCAGCTGTTCCCCTCTGGAGGTTTTGACCTTCACATCTCATGGGCCGCGATTTTCGCTGGCCCATTTTTTTCTTCAGATTTGGGTTGTATAACTGACCCTCGTGTCCGTCGAAGGCCATTTCCCATCGCAGATGCCTCCCGCCGCCCTGCCATACTTTCCATATCCGACGAAGGCCAAGGGGCCTCCTGAACTCGGAGCGAGCTGAGCAGCAGTTACGCTAACGCGTCGCTTAACAAGCCCAGAGGTCTTTGATTGCCGGTCACTGCTAATCCAAGCAGCGCGGGCAGGCTGACCCGCCCGCGCTGAACTGTCATGCCACGCGCTTCAGGGCATCGGCAATCGTGGCGACGATTGTTTCAATCTCGCTTTTCTCGACAATGAGCGGCGGCGAAAGGGCTATGATGTCGCCGGTGACGCGGATGAGGAGCCCCTTCTTGAAGCAGTCGACAAAGACGTCATAGGCGCGAGCGCCTGGTGCGCTTTCACGGGGGGCGAGTTCAACGGCGCCGACAAGTCCGAGGTTGCGAATGTCGACGACGTGCGGGTTCCCCTTTAGCGAATGGAGCGCATCCTGCCAGTAATCGGCGAGTTCGGCTGCGCGCGTTAGAAGACCTTCCTCTTCGTAGATCTCGAGTGTGGCGAGGCCGGCCGCGCAGGCGACCGGGTGTCCGGAATAGGTGTAGCCATGGAACAGCTCGATGGCGTTTTCAGCGCCGACCATCAGGCCATCATGGACCTTACGGCTTGCGAATACCGCGCCCATGGGGATGGCACCGTTCGTCAATCCCTTCGCTGTCGTGACAAGATCCGGGATGACTCCGAAATAGTTTGTGGCGAATGGTGTGCCAAGGCGCCCAAACCCTGTGATGACTTCGTCAAAGATCAACAAGATGCCATGCTTGTCGGCAATCGCGCGCAGTTTCTCGAGATAGCCCTTCGGAGGCAGGATGACGCCCGCGGAGCCTGACATTGGCTCGACGATAACAGCCGCGATGGTTTCAGCACCATGCAATTGGACAAGACGGTCGAGATCATCCGCAAGCTCGACGCCATTGGCTGGCAAACCCTTGGAGAACGCGTTTTTCTCGAGATCCAGCGTGTGTCGCAAATGATCCGCGGGGATTTGTGGGAACATCCGGCGATTGTTGACAAGCCCGCCGACGGAAATGCCGCCGAAGCCAACGCCATGATAACCCTTCTCGCGTCCTATGATGCGCGTGCGGGTGCCCTGGCCGATGGCACGCTGGTAGGCGATGGCAATCTTGAGCGCCGTATCAACAGATTCCGAGCCGGATCCTGTGAAGAATACACGGTCGAGGCCGGCCTGCGCGCCCCCTGGTGCAATCTTTGCAAGTTTTGCCGCAAAGTCGAAGACGACAGGATGGCCCATCTGGAAGGTCGGTGCGAAGTCCAGGGTCGAAAGCTGGCGCTCTACTGCTTGGGAAATCTTCTTGCGGCCGTGACCCGCATTGCAGCACCACAAACCGGCCGTGCCATCGAGGACACGGTTGCCGTCGACGTCGGTGTAGTACATGCCCTCTGCCGATGCGAGGAGGCGCGGAGCAGCTTTGAACTGCCGGTTCGCCGTAAAGGGCATCCAGAAGTTATCGAGTACGGGTTCATTCTTCATGTTCATCTGGTCCATCGTGCCCTCCTTTGGCTTAGATGAACACATCAGGTATTTGGAAAGGACGAACAAGCCCTTTTCTTGTGTCGCGTAACCTGTTGAATGCATGTCGTTTGAGAGTTAGTGTTTTAGATATCCTGAACAACCAGAACAGTCCACAATGTCCATCGATATCGGTAACCGCCTTCGCTATGTGCGAACCGCACACAACATGTCCCAGCGTGAACTCGCAAAGAAGACGGGCGTCCCAAACTCGACGATCTCGCTCATCGAGTCGAATAGCACCAACCCTTCCGTGGGTGCATTGAAGCGCATACTCGACGGCATCCCGATCGGTTTGGCGGAGTTCTTTGCGCTGACGCCAGAAGCGCCGAAGAAGGCCTTCTATGCTGCAGAGGAACTTGTTGAGATCGGGAAGGGGGGCATCTCATATCGGCAGGTGGGCGAGAACCTGTTCGGGCGCAGTTTGCAGATACTCAAGGAATGCTATCAGCCGGGCACTGACACCGGCAAAGTCCCCCTCGTTCACGAAGGGGAGGAGGGCGGAATCGTGCTTTCCGGGAGGCTGGAGGTCACGGTCGACCACGAAAGGCGCATCCTCGGACCTGGAGACGCCTATTGTTTCGAGAGCCGCCGTCCGCATCGCTTTCGATGTGTGGGACCAGTGCCGTGCGAAGTCATCAGTGCCTGCACGCCGCCGACCTTCTAGCGGACCAAATTCCATGTCGGGAACGATCGCCGTAAGTGTCCATTATTGGGCGGCCTGACGGGGCCTAAGCGGAACGGCGGTTGCGTAATTTTCTCGTAGGAAATTGTTGAATGTGTCCTGTAGGTGTCCGGTCTGGTAAGCCGAAGATGCGCCTCTATTCCAGAGCACTGCATCGCAGAAAAGGAAAGTGCTTGAACAAGCCAAGTTGCCGTCGGTCTTCACAAGGGTAACCAATTATATTATATGTTCTCTCCAAGGAGAACAATTATGGCTGTGACATCACGCGCTTACACGCCTGCGGAAGCAGCGGCTGTCAGCGAGGTCGCTGTGAAGTCGGTGCACAACGCAATCGATAAACGCATCATCGCGCGACGCCTTGCAGAACATGAAAAGCGAGCGCTTTCCGACGAGGACCTGCTGCGCCTTAAACTCTGGTACGGAGTCGGCTCGATTCTGTCTGCAGAACGGCGCCAGCAGCTGTTTGACATGATCGACCAGAATCCCGACGCAGATACCGTGCGTGCAGATGACTATCTCATCGTGGATGTCGCCCGTGCACGTGAGCAACTTGCTGCGCGCGCCGAAGCGCTTAATGAAGCGGAGCGGGTCATCGAGAGCGTTAAAGGTGTTGTTGGCGGCGAGCCAGTCTTCAAAAAAACCCGTGTTCCCGTCAGAACCATCGCCTCGATGAAGGCGCAGGGCGCAACAACCCGGGAGATTGTCGAAGGCTATCCGTCGCTCACCGAGCGCATGGTCGAACTTGCCGAGATCTGGACAGCGGCTCATCCAGCACGAGGCCGACCCCGAAGGCTCTCCGAACTCGGCGCGACCGTGAAATCCACAAAGCGCCTCTCGCTTCCTAAAATCGTCGATAAAACTTCCGGCAACTGACCCGTGAAGCTTCTCATTGATGAGTGCCTACACACGTCTCTCGTGGCCGTTGCACGGGACAGCGGCCATGACGCCTTCCATGTCAACTGGCTCGGCTTGAGCGGCGAAGCAGATTGGGATCTGATGCCGCGGATTGTTGCCGAGGACTACACTAACGCCCGCGATTTCAGAAAGCTCTATGCAAAGGAAGAGTTGCATGCGGCCTGATCATCATCGTTCCTCAAGTCGTTCCGGCAATGCAGAGGTAGCTATTTGCTCGTATCTTGCAGGAGCTGGTCGCGGCGAGGAGCTTCTCAACGAGGTGATTGAGATCACGATTGAAGCTGATGAGGTGCTCCTGACGCGCTACACGCTACCGATATCGTAGCCTTCGCCAAACTGTTCCCTTCCTGTGTCGGTACACCTGAGCAGGTCCTGGCCCTTGGTGTGTTCTTTTGGCGATCCGACGAGGGGGCTTTCATGTGTGGTCGGATGGTCGAGATCACTTGTACTCAATCTGCTGCAAGGTCGCATCGAAGCCTGAGTTCCAATCCGCGTTATGCGTTGCGTGCATGACTGGGATCTCGACTTCGCGCTGCAACATCAAGCCGCTTTGTATTACATAGCTCTCATCGAAGCGAACAAAGCGCCAAGGACTGGCAGCTGAGCTTCGAAAGCCCAGGAAAGGGGATTATCATGAACGTAGCACGCTCTTTTAACAATTGGCGCAAGTACCGTCAGACGGTCTCCGAGCTTGGCCGCATGAGCAACCGCGAACTGCACGACCTCGGTATTGCGCGTGGTGACATTCGCAGCATCGCCCGGGCAGCAAGCGCCCGCTAACCAGCGGCCGTTGCCAGTCGGCATTTGTAGCGCTCGCCTTGCGGCGGGCGCTTTTTTATTGCGTGCCAGGATGAGCTAGCCTCGCGATAGGCGCATAGCGCATAGCTCCCCTGCAAGGATTTGCCTACTCTTTGAGCGCAGATCGTGTACAGATATTTTCAACGAAGCAATGCACCTCCTCCCGCAGAGCTTCGGGCAAAGCAAGTAGCGACACCCTCCTCCCTTGGGCTGCTTGCAATGAACAACGGCTATCCTCCTCCCAGCTGTTGTTCGATAGTTTAAAGAGCCTGCCGCACCTCCTCCCGCGGCAGGCTCTTTTTCGTTTTGAGATCCGGTTGGGCAACGTGGCTTCCTCCAGCTTCGGTTGCCGCCTTGCGCAGGCGGCTCCACCAGACTCCGCTGCATTCACGAGTTGTCGCGAGCAGGTAGAGCGATGTCGGCCGTTGCTGGGAGCTTGTTCGCGCGTGTGTGGCCATGAGCAGGCGAGGCGTTCGTGAATCCATAGCGACACCATCGGCGACAGGAGTGGTCAACACGAACCACGTCGTGGGCGAACCGCCTTCGCCAGTACCAACGCTGTAAGGGAGTCGGCGGACCTCGATGAGCCGGAGTTCAACTCCACTGTGCCACATCAATTCGATTGAGAGCTCGAAATGCCTTAGTTGATAAGATCGGGCGGCACCCTTCCGCCGTTTTCAGACAGTCTCTTCATGAGCGTCTTGTGCAGGAAAGTGTTCATCTTAGCACTATCGTTGGCGTCGCCGGTAAAGCCGAATTCCTTCGCCAGCTCCTTGCGCTCCTGAAGGCTTGCATCCATGCCAAGCGCCTTCATCAGGTCGACTATCGAATGTCGCCAGTCGAGTTTTTGCCCTGAATTCTTTGCCGCGGCGTCAAGCGCATCCTCAACATCGACCTGAGGCGCAGGTGTTGGCGGCGGAGCGCCGGTGGCTGGATCCGTAATAATGGGAGGGCGCTCGGCGATCTGATCCGATTGAGGCGCTCCTGGTCCCGGTGGTGGAACAGCACCGCTTGCTGTGTTGGATGACGCAGCGTGCGGCAAGGGAGTCGCCTGTGCGTCTCCAAGAATGGCATTCCTTATGCGGTCAAATATGCCCATGGCATTTCTCTCATCTGGCAGCCAGGATGTCCCGCCGAGGGCTGGCTACGCACGGCCTATAGGCCGATTTCCTGAGTTACAGTCTGGATCGACGGGACCTTTCTCTTCGCCGCCATAAGGAGATCAAGCTCAATCGATGACGGGCCAAAGCGAAAGAAAAGATCCTCTGCTTCTTGCTCATGTAGTCCATACCGCGCCTGAAACTCTTCCATCGTGTAGGCACGGCCTCGGACCGCCCGGCGGCGTTCGAAATGACGATCCAATTGCATCACTGAACCTCCTTCTTTTCTCGCGACGAAATGATTGTTGAGGGAATTTGTTCCACTATATCCGTCGGTTGAGGCGCAGAATTGGCCGAATAGCCAACCTAAGGGGGACATGCTACGACTTGATCGTAAAAGAGGGGACCACATGAAGCTGAAGCTCGTAGCGGTCGCAGTAGCGGCCCTTGCGCCCGTTTTAGCGATGCTCGCCTATAACGAAGTCGCGCTGCGTGCCGAGAGAAACGAAGAGGTTAGAGCCAACGCTGCGCAGGCCGCCCGCCAGGCGTCCTCCGAGGTCGAGCGCATCATCGAAGGCGTACACGCCATGCTCGTGTCGGTGTCTGCGATGCCGGCCGTCAGACACCTCGACGCCAAGACTTGCAATGAGGGGCTGAGATCGGTGGCTGAGAACGTTCCAAACGTTCGCACTGTCTTTGTCCTGGACATCAAGGGGGCGCCAGTTTGTGGTAGCCAGCCGATAGCAGCGGATGCGACGTTTGCAGACCGTGACTATTTCAAGGATGTGATGGAATCCCGACAGATGGTGGTCGGTACCTACACGAAAAGCAGGGTCTCGGACACGATGGTCCTGCCGATCGCGATGCCGGTCATGGAGGGTGATGCCATCAAGGCGGTGCTCGTCACCGGTGTCAGACTTGACTGGCTGCAAAACCGCATTACCGAGCGTGGTGTCTCAGCCGGAAACGCGGTAACCATTGCAGACCGAACGGGGACAATTCTTGCGCGGGTTCCGCAACCCGAACGGTTCGTCGGTACCGTTATCCCGGACGATTTCCAGACACTCGTACATGCCGACGAGCCCGGCGTCATCGATGTCAGGAGCCAGGATGGCACTGAGCGGATTCTCGGGTACCGTCCTATCGCCCTACCGGGCAGCCCACTCTATGTCAGCGCGGGTTTCTCCAAGGACGAAGCATTCGCTCAAATTAACAGGTCAACGCTGGCGAGCGCTTTCGGGATCTTCGGTGGCGCACTTCTTGCTTTTGTCGCTGCGTTCTTCATTGGGGACAGGTTTCTGCTGGCGCCGATCGAGCGTATAGCCCAGACAATGGATCGCTGGCGCCGGGGCGATACGAAAGCCCGGACGCGCATGAGAGGAGCTGACGAGCTATCCGCTGTTGGAACCACGCTTGACGATCTGCTCGACGAGCTCGACCGGCGTGGTCTTGAAAACGAGCGAGCCGGTGAGGAGCGCGCTTTGCTGGTGAGGGAGCTCGCGCACCGCGTCAAGAATGGTTTCGCGCTGGTTCAGGCAATTGCACGGCAAACCTTCTCAAAATCCGAGCCCAACCGATATCGCTCATTCTCCGAGCGGCTGACCGCCCTTGCTCGCACCTATGACCTGCTCCTGACGAAGGAAGCCACGACATCATCCGTTGCTGAGATTGTCGCTGCTGCGCTCGAGGCTCATCTCGGCAGCGAAGATGATCGCGTCCGTCAATCCGGGCCGAACGTCATTTTGCCAGCCGATCTTGCGCTACCTTTGTCGTTGGTCGTTCATGAACTGGCGACAAACGCGAGCAAGTACGGGAGCCTCTCCAACGAGACTGGTAGCGTGGAGATCGATTGGACCATCGAGAACAAGAGGCTTCGGTTTCTTTGGACAGAGTCCGGCGGCCCACCCGTCGCTCAGCCCTCGCGTAGGGGCTTTGGTTCAGTGCTGATTGAACGGGCGTTTCCGGCAAAGGCGCAGGCGGAGCGTCGGACCGCCTACAATCTCGACGGGCTCACCTTCGAAATCGTCTTCGACACAATGGAACTTGAGCCCGATTTGCCAGTTTCTGGTGATGTGCAGCCGGGGTTGAGGACGTGAACAAGATCAAGGTGTTGGTCGTTGAGGACGAGCCGGTCGTCATGATGATGACAGTGTCAGTCGTCGAGGACGCCGGCTTCGAAGCCCTTGGGGCCGAAAACGCAGACGCCGCGATTGCAATCCTTGAGAGCGTTGATGGCATTCGGATCGTTATGACCGACATCGACATGGCGGGGAGCATGAACGGTTTGCAACTCGCGGCGATCGTAAGGAAACGGTGGCCGCTGATCAAGATTGTTGTCGTCTCTGGCAAGCAGCACCCGGCCGCAAACGAGCTTCCCACCGGAGGGGTGTTCGTTGCAAAGCCTTACAACCCCAGGACTATGGCCGACATGTTGATGCGCATGTCCGAGTAGGGTCCTCGTTTGAAGGTGGCCCTGCCAGAACAAAGTTAAGAAAGCAGCCGACGAATATCAAATCCTCGCGCCCCTGCAGGCATTCTCGCCTTTTGGCAAGAGCTCGTCGTCGGCGCTATTGAATCTCAGGCTAACCGAAACCATCTCGTTTTCATCCCAACCACTAAGGAGGAAAACGAAAAATGGCTCGTGGATTTCACCGGCATGACGCGCCGTTGACGTCGGAGGATCTATCGAAATGCCAATTAGCCCTTGAGGAGTTCTGTCGTGAGAACGACGTAGAAGCTGCATCAGAAGAAGGTGAGCGTGCGGCTGCGATTATCATCGAGCTCTATCAGCAGGGTATTCACGACGAGCAACACCTAAAGCAGCTGGTAGATGCTGCGCGCGGTATCATTGCGTCCTGATGGAAGACAAGCTCCGGCATTTGCCGGCTATTCGACCAAAGTCCCGCTTCATCGTGCGACCTTGGGCCGATGAAAAGAGAAAGATCTCCATGTAATATTCCCATTACCCTGGTTTCCCACAGGCCACGGACGAAGCCCGGACATTGCGGATGGACCCCCGCAATGCCCGGGCGTTTTCATGAGACTGGCAAATCTACCAAGTCGCTCTCAAACTCCGCTGCGCGCCCTACGAATGCGAAATACTGTGTCAAGCAGGTCTCACCGCCAGGACAGGATTTCCGAAACGGAGCCAGCCTTTCAAATGACCGTTTGCAAGCCAAGCTCAACAACGCGTCCGGTTGGCAAGCCGAAATAGTCGGTGGCAGTGCTGGCATTTCGGGAAAGAGCGATAAAAAGCCGATCCTGCCAGAAGGGCATCCCGCCAACCTTCGAAGGAAGGATTGTTCGCCGGGAGAGAAAGAATGAGGTCGACATGATATCGAACTTGAAACCGAGTTTTCGTACAAGGACGAGCGCACGAGGAATGTTGGGCGTTTCCATATAGCCAAAGGTAATGACTACCCGGCTGAAGAGGGGATTGAAGCTCTCGAAAAATATCCTTTCCTCATCGGCCACAAAAGGTTTGGTCGCAGTGACGACGCTTAGGATGACGTTGTGCTCGTGAAGGACTTTGTAGTGTTTAAGGCTGTGCAGGAGTGCCGTTGGTGCCCCTTCAACGTCGCTCGTCAAAAAGATCGCGGTTCCGGGTACTGTCGGCGGCGTTTTGCGCTCAAGGCTTCCTATGATCGACGATAGCGGGATCTCGTCGGCCTTGGTGCGGCTGGCAAGCAAGCGTCGTCCTGACGTCCAGGTCTGCATGATCAGTACCATGCCTGAGGCAACCGCCACTGGCACCCAACCGCCTTGGGCAAACTTTGCGAAATTGGCCGCGAGAAAGCCGGCGTCAATCAACGTCAAAGGGACAATGATCGCAGCCGTCCCAATAAGGCCCCAATTCCACACTCGACGCATGACGACGAAGAGTAGAATTGAAGTGATGAGCATCTCACCCGTTACTGCGATTCCGTAGGCGGCGGACAGTCCGCTGGAACTCTGGAAGAAGATGACGAGAGCCGCCACGCAAACAAACAAAAGGAAATTTACCTGTGGCATGAAGATCTGCCCGGAATGGGTCTCGGAGGTGTGCAGGATCTCCAGACGAGGCAGCAGGTTTAGATGCATCGCTTGTCGCACGAGCGAGTAGGCACCTGAAATTACGGCTTGACTGGCGATGACCGTGGCTGCGGTCGCAAGGCAAACAATTGGCAATCTGGCCCATTCCGGATGCATGTTGAAGAAGGGATGTGCCGCCATTTCGGGGTGGGCCAGCACGAAGGCTCCCTGCCCAAAATAGTTTAGAAGGAGGCTTGGGAAAACGAGCGCGAACCACGCAACGACGATGGGGCGCCGCCCAAAATGCCCAAGATCGACATAGAGCGCTTCTGCGCCAGTGACCGCCAGAAAGACTGCGCCGAGAACCACAATCGCCGAGCCGGCGTTGTTGACAACATAGCTGAGCGCGTGAAGCGGACTGATGGCCGAAAAAACTGAAGGGTCATCGAAAATGTGAAGGGCGCCACTGGCACCAAGCACCAGAAACCAGAGAGCGGTTATCGGACCGAAGACCGATGCCACACCACCTGTTCCAAATCGCTGAACAAAGAACAGGGCAGCGATGATCGTCAGCGTGATCGGGACAACCCAGTCGGACATGGCAGGCGTCACAATCTCAATACCCTCAACCGCTGAAAGAACCGAGATCGCGGGGGTTATGATAGCGTCGCCCAAGAAAAGGGAGGCACCGACGACGCCGAGGATCAGCACCCATGCAGGGCGGCCTGCGAGGCTTTCACGCGCCAGGCTCATGAGAGATAACGTGCCACCCTCGCCACGATTGTCGGCCCGCAAGACAAAGCACACGTATTTCAACGTGACGACAATGGTTAGCGCCCAGACAATGAGTGACAGAACTCCGAGAACATCCTCGCGATTACTACCAGCTTCACCCGTCGCGTGGAGCGCCTCGCGAAATGCATAGAGCGGGCTCGTTCCGATGTCGCCGTAAACCACCCCAAGGGCGGCCAATACCAGCGACGGCAACCCCGTCCTGGTTTCATGCTCCAGTTCGGGATCCTCGGGTCGCATTTGTCGGTAGGTCACGTGCGAAGCCTGCTCGAGAAGAGAACGTTGCCCTCTGACGATGCCATTACGGGCATCTGGTTGCAATCATGGCCGAGTGGTCAGCGCGCAATAATCGCAACGAGAAAGATACTGGCCCAAGACGAGAACTGACGCAAACAACTCGCTCGTATGGGTTCTCTGGGGTGCCGTTGCGAAGAACGGAAAACAACTAGTTGTCATCAGACTGGGACTTTGGTTCAAGGTTCCATCACATTGAAAGGTTATTGAAAATCTCCATGTCTCACCGTACAGTTTTCATCAGTTTATCGGGTCGGCGGTCAACAGGCGTGGACCTGATAGGCTGAACGCTCAAGCTCAAGAATGAGTATTAGCCTGCTGTCAGCGTCTTCGCGCTCCTGTAAAAAGAAGCGACAATCCAAAGCTGGTTGGTCGTTAAGTCCTGTATCCAATCCCAAAGATTTGCAAAATGCCATCAGATCTCGTGGTGTCATCAAAGGCCGCCGCTTTGTTCCCGAAGCAGAAAAGCGCGCCTCTGATTCTGGTTCCATCCTTCGCTGTTGTACGCCCCCGTATTCGAACTCTTTCTGTTGAAATCGCCAATGAGGACTAATCGCACCCTCATTGTTCCTCCATATTCGCCTATCTCAGGGCTTGAGCTTGGTCCATTCAAAGCTAGATACCTGCTATGCACGCCGATCGGGATCCACATGAACGCAGCCACAATTGACCGCACCGAAATCGCCGCCGAAGACCGATACCGTCTCCTCGTCGACAACATTACCGATTACGCGATCTATATGCTCGACCCTGCTGGATACGTGAGCAGTTGGAACGCCGGCGCCTGGCGTTTCAAGGGCTACACCGAGGAAGAAATAGTTGGGGAGCATTTTTCCCGGTTCTACACCGAGGCTGACCGAGCTTCGGGTCTTCCCCAGAAGGCACTCGCCACTGCGGCCAGCATCGGGCGCTTCGAGGCGGAAGGCTGGCGCGTCAGGAAGAACGGCGAACATTTCTGGGCGCACGTTGTTATCGATGCGATCAGGAACGCACAGGGTGAGCTCATAGGCTTTGCCAAGATCACGCGGGATCTCTCCGAGCGCAGAATTGCCCAAGAGAACCTGAGCAAGAGCGAAGAGCAATTTCGCCTGCTTGTTCAGAGTGTTACGGACTATGCTATCTACATGCTTGATCCGAAGGGCAGCGTTTCGAGCTGGAACGCCGGCGCGCGCCGCATCAAGGGATATGAGCCGGACGAAATCATCGGCAAGCACTTTTCGCAATTCTATACTGACGAGGACAAGGCGGCCGGTCTACCGGAGACCGCCTTGAAAATCGCTGCCGCTGAAGGCCGCTTTGAACGGGAGGGCTGGCGGGTCAGGAAAGGGGGCACTCGGTTTTGGGCGAACGTGATCATCGACGCAATCAGGGCTGAAGACGGTTCACTCATCGGCTTCGCCAAGATTACGCGTGATATCACCGAGAAGCGCCAGGCCCAAGAAGCGCTCGAGCAAGCCCAGCGTGACCTTTTCCAAGCGCAGAAGATGGAGGCTGTGGGTCAACTCACCGGCGGCATCGCGCATGACTTCAATAATCTCCTGATGGCTGTGCTCGGTAGCCTTGAGATCGCACAGAAGCGAGCTATCGCGGGCAGAGACAACCGGGATCTCATCAACAATGCAATAGAGGGAGCAAAGCGCGGAGCCGCGCTAACACAGCGCCTCCTCGCCTTCTCTCGGAAGCAGGAACTCAAGCTCGACGCCGTTGACTTGGCCAATCTCGTTATAGGGATGACCAGCCTGGTGCAGCGGTCAATCGGTCCAGCGATTGAACTGAGAACGAGCGTTCCAGCCTCTCTCCCGGCGGTGCATGCTGATGCCAATCAGTTGGAAAGCGCTCTTCTCAATCTCGTCGTGAACGCGCGTGATGCCATGCCAAACGGAGGCGTTATCCAATTGTCGGCCAGAAAGCAGTTGCTTCGCACAGGTGACGTCGAGCATCTCCCAGGTGGTGTATACGTCTGTCTGAGCGTTGCAGATGAAGGAGAGGGCATGAGCGCCGACACGCTGCAGAAGGCGATAGCACCCTTCTTCACCACCAAGGGAGTTGGGAAGGGGACCGGTCTGGGTCTTCCAATGGTGCAGGGGTTGATGGCACAGGCGGGAGGCGCGCTCGTGCTTAAATCCTCGCCGGGACAGGGGACGACCGCGGAGCTGTGGCTGCCTCTTGCCGCGCAGGGGGAAGAAAAAGAAGAGCAGGAGGGCCCCGAAGTGCCCGCTACGGGTATAGGCAGGGCACTCAACGTGTTGGTCGTGGATGACGACCCGTTGGTCCTTATGAACACGGTCCTTATGCTTGAGGATCTCGGACATGCAACGGTGCAGGCGTCATCGGCGGAGGAAGCGCTTACGATTTTGCAAGATGGTCCCCTACCGGACCTTGTCGTGACCGACCACGCGATGCCACGCATGACGGGGGGTGAATTGGCGAAAGTTCTTGATGAACGTCTTCCCGGTTTGCCCGTTATTCTTGCGACGGGGTACGCCGAGGTGCCGGGCGGCATTTCCCAAGAACTGCCCCGGCTGGCAAAACCTTTCACGCAAGCTCAGTTGGAAGCCGCGGTCTTGTCAGCTGCTTCATGACGGGCTCCCTCCAGGCAGCGGTGTTGGGTGCGTGCAAGGCGTCTTCAGCAATGACGGCTGTTTTCATTTTCTCCACTTTCAGTAGCTCGGTTCGTCCGCGGCACCCCATCGCTCAATTTTCGCTACTGCGGGAGTTGATGGAACAGTCGGTCTCGCTTGGTGTTTTGTCGGAAAGGAGCAGTGTCATGGGAACGAACGACACAAATGCCACGCCCGAGCAAAGGCGCCCAAAGGACGTCAAACCCGTACCGGCGAAGCGTAAAAACGCCGATAGGGAGTCGTTGGCGCCACCAACGGTCCAGCCTCCAGGAGCCAAGGACGAGAGCGAGCGGCCAATCGTGGATCCCGTAACCGGCGCAGCGTTGTGACGCTGGGCACGATCGGAGTTACGTTCTAGCGAAAGGGGGAACATCATGCCCGCCAAATCGAAAGCCCAGCAAAAGGCAGCTGGCGCAGCACTCTCCGCCAAACGCGGAGAAATTCCGAAAAGCAAGCTGAGAGGCGCTTCGAAGGAAATGGCGGAATCGATGACAGAGAAACAATTGGAAGACTTTGCGTCTACAAAGCGCAAAGGCAAACCAGAGCACGTATCTCGTTGACTGCTCGAAAACCAGGTCACCTTGTCTCAGGAAGCGGGTGCTTTCTGGGGTGGCAGTCACTTACGACAACGAAAGATCTTATCGCTAATCGCGGCCCGTTCCGACGGCGCGGCCAACCGCAGATATCAGTTCATCAGGAGCGCAGGGCTTGGTCAGCCAGATCCCGCGGCCAAATGCAGGCTCCTCTTCTAAAAGTGTATCGGTATCACCCGAGTAGACGACGAACGGCACTTCGTTTGCAACGAGATGCTCTACTGCCGTAGAGCAGATGCCGTCGTTCAGTCGTGGATCGATAACCGCCACATGCGGTGTCGCTCCGCGAAGCCATACTTCAGCTTCCCTGCACGTTGAAACGGTATGAATGTTTCTAACGCCTGCGCTGTTGAGAACCGCCTCGACGTCCAAGGCGATGAATGGCTCATCTTCGAGAAGCAGTAATGTTATAGGCGACAGGTCCGTTCTCATGCCGCCCTCCCATGAAAGCGCCAGTGTATGCTCAACCGCCTATCAATAGTAGGACCGCCATGAACGTAAGATGAATCGCACTCGATATTCCCGTAGCCCGAAACATTGCAGAAAAAAAAGCCGGAGTACCGCCGGCCGGTAATCTACCCCCGACGCGGCCGGGTTGCTGACGGCGCTTGGTGACTAGCGCATCTCTCGCGATTTAAGGCAACGGTTTCTTGAAGCGGCAGTCGAAACCTACTTGATGGATATACCCTCTTCGATGAGGTTGGACTTTAGACGGTCGATGACATCATGACGCGTTTCACTCCACTCGCGCGTGTTGGCCCAATACTCAATCTTCAACACGGTCTTGTCTGCCGTCAGGTCGTCCGAAAAGACGCGCGGCGCGGGCTTTGACTTGATGCGTTCATCAGAAGAGACGATATTGAGCACGGCCTTCTTCGCAACCTTAACATCGATGTCGTTTCCAATCGCAATTGACAACTCCTGTCGGCGGCTTGCCTCGCGGCTGTGGTTGACGATCGGGGTATTCCACAACGTCGAGTTGGGAGCCATGAGATAGAGCCCATCCGTCGTTTTCATTTCCGTGGCGAAGAGGCCAATTTCCCGGATAACCCCCTTCACACTGGCCGTCTCGATGTACTCCCCGACCCGAAACGGTCGCAACACAAGCAGCATGATGCCTGCAGCAATATTTTGTAGCGTACCCTGCAAAGCCAGACCAATGGCGAGACCTGCAGCACCGAGGGCTGCGATGATAGAGGCCGTCTGGACGCCGAACTGGCCGAGGACCGTGACGAAGACGAGAATGAGCAAACCGTAGTGCAGGAGGTTCTGGAAAAAACGTGCAAGTGTCTCGTCGATGCCGTGAATGCGGGAGATCACGCGGTAAGCCGAACGGCTGATAATACCTGAGAGTATCCAGCCGCCGATCAGGAGCACAATCGCTCCAACAATTGAAAATCCATAGGTTACCGCCAGAGCGGCCGCTTGATCGAGGGCGGTTCGCGTGGCAAGTACAACGTTAGCTGCTTGATTTTCCATGAGATTATCCATATCCAGATTGGCATTCCGGAATGGGAACGACTGCCAACTGTAGATGGTTCCCTGGCCGGCCCCGCCGAATGCCGTGCGGTCACAACGTGGTCCTCCTTACTCGAGGCTAAGGTCGACGCATAATGGCAAATGATCGGAAGCCCGACGTGTCGTCTGGTCAAACGGGATCGTCGTCGACGTGACACAAAGGTCCTCGGACACGAACACGTGGTCGATGCGGAAAAGTGGAAGGCGCGAAGGGAACGTTGGTTTTGGCTTTTGTGCCATCACCAGCTGTGCATCGCGAAACCGCTGCGCCAGCCTTTTGTACGCGGGCGACGATGGGAAAGCGTTGAGGTCTCCGCAGACAACTGCAGGTGAACCGCGAAATTCCGCATTGCCGATCCAATCCTCTCCAAGGAGTGCTGCGACCTGCCTGCTACGGTCCACACTTCGCAGGCCGAGGTGTGTGTTCACGACGTTAACAATCCGGGCGCCGACCTTGACCTGAACCCAGATTGCTCCCCGTGTCTCTCCTATCGATGGAAGGGGCCCGGCTCTGACCAGACGCATCGGCATCGCAGTCAAAATCGCATCGCCATACCGTTCCTCTGCGAAATGCAGCGCCGGATGAAAGTGAGACTCCATTTTCAGAAGGGAGGCGATTACTTCCGCTTGGTCAACTCCGCCGGTGCGCTGTCGTCCGACGTCAAGTTCCTGGAGCGCTATGATATCTGCGTTCGAGTGGGCGATCACCTCTGCAATCCGATGCGGGTCGACCCGTCGATCTGTGCCAACGCAGCTGTGGACATTGTAGGTCAATATTCTGAAGTCTTGACGGTCCGTGCGACCGGAGAAAGGGCAGGGGAGGCTCATGAAGCGGGAACCCGCTTCCGTCTAATTCGTTCCCAAAAGACAAAACCTGAGGCGGACGAATGATCTATGTCAGTTAAACGCGTTATTCTCAACTCTGTCATGGCCCTAGGAGTCCTCCTTGCAGGCTACCTCCTATACACTGTTTTCAGCCGGTATTCGCTCGACGAAATCATCCAGTCTGTAGGCAGTATTTCATATTTGCGCTTGGTCGCTGCGCTTTCGTTTTGTGCCCTTTCCTACGTTTGCCTGACCGGCTTTGATTGGATGGCCTTACGGTATGTCGGTAAGCCTCTAAGCTACCCGAAGGCCGCGCTTGCTTCATTTACGGCACTCTCGATCGGCCATAATCTTGGCTTTGCCGCCCTCAGCAGCGGGGCTATTCGCTATCGATACTACGTTCGCTGGGGGCTGAGCCCCGAACAGGTCGCGAAGGTTATTCTGTTTTGCGGCGCAACGGTTGGCCTTGGCCTGTCAACGCTTGCCGGATGCCTGGCCCTGATCAATCCGGATGATGTGGGCAAGATGCTACGAGTGAGTTTCCTTGACCCCTATGTGCTCGCCTGCATCTGCTTCCTCGTGCCCGCGATCTACCTGCTTATGGCGGGCTTGATCACGACGCGCTTACGCATCTGGAAGTGGAGCTTTGTGATGCCAGATGTCCGGCTTGCCATTGGACAGGTGGTCGTGGGTACGCTGAACTTTACATGTGTCGCCGCCTGCCTCCACCAGGTCCTGGCAGGCGTAGCTGAGGCAACCTTCATACAATCCGCTACAGCGTTCGTATTAGCCAATATCGCTGTTCTGATTGCCCATGTGCCCGGTGGCCTCGGCGTTCTCGAGGCTACTGTCAGCACATTGTTGCCGGAAGCCGCATCAGTCGGCAGCCTGATCGCCTTTCGCGTAATCTACTTCCTGATGCCGCTCCTGGGCGGCCTGACGATCCTTGCAATCAGCGAACTTGTGATCGGCAGGCGGGGCAGGCAGCGACTAACCGAAGGCGCCGAGGATACGTCGGAGCCGCAAGCGCAGCTTTTGTAGCGGCCAGACGGGTCGCCTAGGATCGACAAGGGTGGTTCCCACCAGCGGCGTCGTTTCGCCATGGTCAACGTCCACCTTAAATTCCCTGAGCCCACGTACGCCAATGTTGAGCACCTCAATCGTCTCCAACATCGTGTGTGTTTGCTCCAACTCTCCTAGCCGCGACAATTCTGCTCCAAGATGCTCTGCCATCAATTGGTGACGTAGTTGCCTGATAGTGTCCTGGTGCCCGGTACAGTTTGCCTCGAGCGCAAGATCACATTCCGTGTCCAGCCCCTCAGAGCGATTGTTGAGGTTGGACGAACCTATGCGCACAAAGACGTCGTCGACGATGATGAGCTTAGAGTGGATGACTATCTCTTGTTCGTTCCCGTCAATGTCGGGCACAACGGCAAACATCACCTTCAGCCTATTGTACCGATCTGCACGCTTGAGGCGCCGGATGAGCCTGTCGCGATTATTGCCCATAGTAAGCTTCTCGATGAAGCCGTGCGAACTTTTCGTCACTACGACAACGATCTCGGGTCCGTGAGGCTCCTTCAATCGTTTGGCGATAGCTCGCCCCACACCAGTCGACGCGAGATACTGCGTTTCAATGTAGATCAGTCGCTTGGCTGTCGCTATGGCGTCGCGCGTCAATCGACGGGCTTCGTAGCGACCGCGCTTGCCTATCAACCCCGGTTCGGTCAAGGCAACCGCCGAAGGCGTCTTGAGCATGTCGGGTGTCAACGGAAAGCGTATTGCCGCCGGCGCGGGCGTCTCTACTGCCTGCTCGCCGGTTGCCCTCTTCCAACGACGCCGGGCTACTTCGCGGATCATCAGCGCAGCATCTCCGGACACAAGGCATTGAATATCATGGACGGGCTCATAGGGAACGCCGTCAGGAGAGCGTCGGAGAGGGTTGTCAGCCCTGTGATCAGGCTCGTCCCACCGTCGAGCGGTCAGATCGATCCCCCCAAGAAAGGCGAGGCAACCATCAATGGACACGAGCTTCTGGTGATGGCAAGCACGCAGGGGATGGCCAAAATCGAACCGCAAGGAAATCTGCGGATGCGTGGAAACCGTGTTGCGGCCAAACAATCGGAGTGATTTGCCGGAATAGATTGGGCCCATCCCCCATATCAGGATCCTGACTTTAAGGTCCGGATTGTTGTCCACGAGTGACAAGAGTAATTCGCCGAGCGTCTCGGTGCTGATCCCCGGCCTTAGTCGGATGTTCGGATTAAAGTCCCAGCCAATAATCCAGATTTCGTTACGCGCTTCTCTCAATGCACGGTCGAGCGCAGAAAAGTAGGCTGAGCCGTCGACAAGAAATTTTACCTCGTCGGCCATTGCCGTGCGCCAAGCATTGCGTCTCTGTCGGATGATTCGTTGCGGAATAGCCAGTCGAGGTGGTTGCGTAAGGGCAGGTGCGATACCGCGTGAAGCTTTGCGAACAGTCGCGGTGTCACCCGCCGATTGATAGTCTACCATGTGCCCTCGGCTTATCATGACATTGAACGTCACGCGAAACGCTTTGCGGCACACTCAGTTCCACGGTCCGGCTGAATTTTCAGCCGCGAGTCGTATCTGGCAGACCATCACCGGTCTAGTAGTGCATCGGGCTTGCAAGGTCGGCATTTCAAGACAGCCGCAGAATTGCAGCGATGCAACCTTTGGATGGTGCACCGGCGGCCCGGAAAACGCGCCAAAGCCCACACGCCGTTGCGAGCGTCACTCTGTCTGGACGGGAAGTACCGTATCAACCGAGATCTCTCCTTCAAGAACACCTCGTTTCAGGTCATGCCGTCCGCGCTCAATCTCGATGACCGTATAAAGCTTGTCATCCCGAAATGCACTCGCGTGGGACGTGGTGACGCCTTCCGCTGGGGCCGCGTCAATCTCCATGAAGTCGAGTTCCCGACTTGTTGCGACGATACGCGCGTCCCCTGGCGTCCTTGCAGCGACGACGACAACGCCCTGGTTGGTGGCGTTATCCCATCTGAGATCTCCCGGTGCTGCGATAGGCTCAAGACGATAGATATTGAGGATCTCGCCCGGTGCATCGGCCTCCAGGGCGTGGGCGTCATGAAGTTGCGCTTGGCTTTCGACCGAACGGCCGAAAGTTGTACGACTGGTCGCATTGTTGAAACCATCTTCCCCGGTTTTGACAACGTTTGACATGGCCGCTTTCTCCATTTGAACTGGCAATTCAGAGGTTGTTGTGTGGCCAGATGGCAACTTTTGGCGCGGGACTTTGTTCCGGTTAAAGGCTTCGAACCCCGAACCGCGCAAAAAAGTGCGGTGCGCCACGTTCGTGCCGAATTTCTTTGCTGTTGGTGCCTTCCTTGGGACCAAAGGGCGCGACATGGAATTCATCAACCGTTTTATTGATCAGCCGATGCTACATGCGGCATCTCGGGCCCTCCAGCTCTGGCATGAGCGAAGCGATCGTTCCCCCGAGGAACTTGCGCCCTTGTGGAACCTCCTGGTCATCTCATGTCTCTTCCTATTGACCTGTTGGCTTTTCCCTGGACAGGCCGGCGTGCTTGCTGCGGCCGCGTTGCTAATGCTCTCGTTCCCCCACGTCTGGACCCTGCTAAAGCGGCCGCAGCGGGGGACCTATGACGCACGTGCATTTCGCTCGATGGCGACCCTGGCAATCAAAAGACGGGAAACGGAATGGGCTGTGAGGCTTCTTGTGCTTCTTATTTCTGGTTGTCTGCCTATGCTTGTCCAGGGCGTTGATCCTGACGCACAGCTATTCGTGCTCGGCGCCGGTCTTTGGTTCGTTCTGACAGTTCCTGCCAGTGTGTATCTAAGTGCTGCCGAGCCGCCTGTGCCAAGAGATGGAAACGGTGTAGTTGGCCGTACTCGGATTATGGCCGTTGGCTGACTGCACTCATACGCAGGTTATCAGGGAACCAAACATCGTCCCCTCCGTTTTCTTGTGGTCAGAACAACGGAGGTCTTCATGCTTTATTATGCTCTCGTCTTTCTCGTCGTCGCGTTGATTGCGGGTGTTCTTGGGTTTGGCGGTATCGCTGGAGCCTCGGCATCAATCGCGCAACTGCTGTTCTTCGTCTTCCTGGTTCTCTTTGTCGTTTCGCTTGTCATGCGCGTCGTGAGACGGTGATCGCACCTTGAAACAGAGTTTGTGGCGGGCGTTAGCCAGAGGGCTCTTCGCCCGCCTAGAGCAGCGGAAACTTCAATGGCCAATCACATCCCTTCGAGACCAGATGGCTTCGATACAGAAGAAGATCTGCAATCCCACCTTGCGTCCCTTGAGGAGAGTGCCTCCCTCGACCACCTTGACTTGCCTCAGGAGAAGGATCCAGATCGAAGGACTATCAAGGATGTTCAGAACGACATCGCCTTTGTCCGGGACGAACTGGCTCAAATTCGAGATCGCCTTGCAGCCATTGCAACGCAAGCTGAAAATGCGGTCAGGTTCCGCGCTCAATGGGCTGACGCAAGCGCTCACGCTCAATTGGGTGACTATCCCTGGCTAAAGCTGGCTGGCACAATGGCAGGTGCGTTCTTCGCAACTCGGCTACTCAGAAGGCTCCCACTCGGGCCACTGATCACAGCTAGCGTACCGCTGGCGGCTGCTGCAATTCAGCAACGGATCTCGAAGTAGCAATCCACATCATTGCCAGTTTTCTTTGCCCACCGGTCACGCAGCAATCGATTGGCGACAACGCCGGCTAGTGCCATTGTCTTTGCGGCTGTGGCGCTAGTTATTTACTGCACACTTCTGACATGGATCTTGGACTGAATGTCTCCCTCGTTCATCAGGCCTTCCATTCCCAACAACGCTCTCTGGACGGTTGAGCGCGGTGCTTCTCCCATTGTCGCTACCGCAATCCATGAAGGGCATCATGTCCGCCAGGAATTGGTCGATCTTTATGCCCTCGCTCACGACGAGCGGTTGCGTGAAGAAGATCCTTTCACCGAATTTACAACCCGCGACGTTCCCAACCGCATCGTCTTTCATAGGTCGCGCTTTGAGGTTGATCTCAATCGAAGCAGAGAGGGTGCGATCTACCACACCCCCGAACAGGCATGGGGGTTGAGAGTTTGGCGCACCAAGCTTGCCGCTGAGCATGCCCAAGCGTCCCTTCAGGTTCACGATGACTATTATGACATGTTGCTGAACTATCTGAGCGGGGTCGAACGGCGATATGGGCGCTTTGTCGTGCTCGATATACACAGCTACAATCACCGGCGGAATGGAGCGGGTTCTGTACCCACCGAGCAATCCAAAGCGCCGGACGTCAACATCGGCACCTCGTCCATGGATCGCACACGGTGGGCCCACATTGTCGATCCCTTAATGGTCCATTTTCGATCTTTCGAAATCGATGGCCGGCCGTTGGACGTGCGTGAGAACGTCGCCTTTCAGGGAAAGGGAGAGCAGACCCGTTTCATCCACGAAAATTTCCCTTTGACCGGCTGCGCGATCGCTGTCGAGTTCAAGAAGATTTTTATGGATGAATGGACAGGCGAGCCGGACCTGGATGTCTTGACGCGCCTGCGGGCCATCATTGCCTCAGTTGTACCGGTGCTTGAGCACCGGTTGATGGAGGGACCTTGAACAAGACAAAGCTGGACCATCGACACGACCCGGAAGAATGGCTCGCCGAGATCGTTGGCTGTATCCGAGATGGCAAGGCGATCAGACGCGACCTGCCTTCGGGCGGGCGTCTTCATATTGATCGCCCCCTACCGTTCCTCTGTATCCACATCGCAAATGATGGTGTGGAGCCTGTAGCCCGTGATATCGCTCAGGCCAACGCCTCCTATCTGATTGCTCCGCGCTGGAACGAAGCACTTACCCTCGTCGAGGCAGTTACAGCCGGTCTGAAGGAAAAGTTCGGGGCCTGCATCGTTTTTGACATCGGGGAGCTGTCGCAAGACAGGTTCCTGACTGACGACGCACCATTCCTGCCACCCTTCGAGGTATCGATATGGTCAAGTCCAGATGCCAGAAAAGCGGCCGATGTTTTTTCTGATGCCGTGCGGCACAGTCAGGTGCGATTCCGAACACCGCGCGTCGAGAAGGCCGAAAAACCAGGACCGGAGGATGGCGGCCAGAACCTCCCCCGCCTTTCAACCTCTGCGATCTCAGTACGCTTCGCACCTGTGTACCGTCAGCCGAACTCTGACGACGTCTACCCGGAGCTGCGCGAGCAACTGGTTGCCATGCTCTTCGACGCCGGGCTCCAGGCCTATGCCTCGTTCATTGGAACACATGATATCTTTAAACTGCCCAACCACCGTGCTCTGGGACGTAAGGGCTTCGTTGACGCGGTGTCGCGTGTTGATCGCAGTATCGACGAGGTCGCTTCCACCTTCGATTTTCTGCTCGTTGTGACACCGATCAATGCCGATGCTGCCTTTCAGGAATTTAGGGCAAGTGGATTTGATCGACAGCCGAAATTTCTCTACCGGCCCCTCGCTTTCCAGGCTGACGCCGTCAAGCGCAAGCTCTTCTCAATCTCCTTTGACCATCTCGAGGATCCGGTACTTTATCAGCTATACCGGGAGAAGCAGCAGGAGCTCGATCTCCAGTTATCGCTACTCGGGGCACGGCAGACGCACAGGTTCGTGGAGTTCGGCCGTGCGCTCTATGGCCCGGTCGAACACGGTTTGCTGCACGAGGCGAAAGAAATACTCTTGGCCCTTGGAAGTCGTGGGCGAGACGATGCCGACGCCGGAGGCGGGCACCATGATGTTGCTGACTGCTTTTACGTGGAAGCGCGCGCGAAAGCGATGGTTGCTGCATACCGTCGCCAGCTTAAGGAGTTCGACGTTGCTATCGAGCTTCGCGACGACTTGCCGTCCGGTCTGTTGGTATCGGGTCATCGCCTGTTGATCTCCCGCAGCACATTGATGGATCGGCGCCGCGTCGAGCCGTTGCTCTCCCATGAGGTAGGTGTCCATTTGCTCACTTACTTCAATGGTTCGGCGCAGGGTCTGCGGCTGTTCGGTTCTGGTCTGTCAGGCTACGAAGGCATGCAGGAGGGGCTGGCTGTCTTTGCAGAATATCTCGCAGGTGGGATGACACACGAGCGCCTGAAACTTCTTGCCGGTCGGGTCGTTGGATGCGCAGCGATGCTTGATGGGGCGCGTTTTGCTGAAACCTATCGATTGCTGGTCGAGGAGCACAACTTCTCAGAAGCCGAGGCGTTCAACCTGGTTCTGAGACTTTACCGCGGCGGTGGCCTTGCCAAGGATGCGATCTATCTGCGGGGTCTTCTTGAACTCCTCGCCCATTTGAAGCGCGGTGGTGCTCTCGGGCCATTCTGGATGGGAAAGATCGCCGCCTCTCATTTTGGAGTGATGCAGGAGCTCGCAGACCGAGGTCTCCTTCGCCTTCCGGCCGTAAGCCCGATCTTTCTTGCGAGCAAGGAGGGAAATGTGCGCCTCCAAAAGGCAGTGCGGGGCATGCGTCCCCTCGATATGATCCAGCAGGAGGAGCCGTGAATGCGGATCGCATTTTTCGTAAATTCCATAGAAGGTGAAACCGCCTACTACACGACGACAACTTTGGCCATCGCCGCAATCGCACGCGGCCACGACGTCTGTTATGTCACGCCCGGCGACTTCGTGCTGCGGCCCGATGACCGCCTGATGATCAGGGCGACTGTGCTCAAGGGTAGCAAGGCAAAGAAGGCGGACGCCTTCGTCGCCGCATTGCAAAGCGGCCAGACTAAGGTCGAGACGATCGACGTCGCGGAGATCGATGTCCTGTTCCTTCGAAACGATCCATCCGAGGATGCCGATGAGCGCCCGTGGGCGGCTCAGGCTGGCACAATCTTCGGGAGGCTGGCGGCCGAGCGTGGTGTGTTGACCGTCAACGACCCGGATGGCCTCGCACGCGCCCAGAACAAGCTCTACTTCCAGGACTTTCCGGAAGCGGTCCGTCCGACCACGTTGATTTCAAAAAGCATCGAAGAGATCCGTGCGTTCATCGACCAACAGAAACAGGGCGCGATCCTGAAGCCATTACAAGGCTCGGGTGGGAAAAACGTCTTCAAGATTGCTTCGAGCAAGGAGGCTAATCTCAACCAGATATTTGAAGCAGTCAGTGGCGAGGGTTACCTTATCGCTCAGGGCTACCTTCCCGATGCGACCGCCGGTGACGTGCGGATGTTTCTGATGAATGGAAGGCCTCTCCAGCGAGACGGGGCATATGCCGCCTTTAGACGTGTGCCGGCAAAAGGCGACGTTCGCTCGAATATGAGTGCAGCAGGGACCGCTGCGGCCGTGGAAGTCACGCCCGAAATGTTGGCTGTCGCCGAGTTGGTTCGGCCAAAGCTCATAGAAGACGGCATGTTCCTCGTGGGGCTAGACATTGTCGGCAGCAAAATCCTGGAAATCAATGTCTTTACGCCAGGTGGACTGCCGGATATCGCCGAGCTGCACGGCGTAGATCTCGCTCCGGATGTGATTGCTGCGCTGGAAGAGAAAATAAAAATGAAAAGTAATTACGCTGGCAAGCTATCCAATCGAATTCTTGCTACGCTTTAGTGGCTTCTGCTGAAGCGATGCGCTGAACACTACAGCGCAGGGTGTTGTGCGAAAGGGCGAAGAGTTCGGAGGCTCCACCGACGCCAGCAGGTGAGCATCTGTATAGCCGATACCCATGCTGAAAGGGCCCTGTCGATCGATCACGGTCATGACTTTGTCGTGCGCGGCGACGGCCGCGTCGAGCTGTGCCTACACGTAGCCCCGACCCCGCAGGCTGTTCAGCGCCAACTCGCCGATGACAGCCTGATGGCAAAGATAGGGTCGTCCTCGATAATGCGGCGCAACTAAGGGTCGACTTGGCGAAAGTGGTCGATCCAGATTGAGGTGTCTGCGAGTATCACTTAACCGCCGCTCCTGCGCCGCGGTGCCGCCTCGGCTTCCGGCATGGTCCCGCCGAGTGCGATAAGGCGCTTTGCTGACTCCACGCGAACAAGCGTTTCCAAAGCGAGACGGACGAGTGCTGCGGTTTCCTTGGTGCCGGTCAGTGACCGTGCCTTTTCCAAAAGTGCATCGTCGAGGATCATGGTCGATCTCACGGTCTGTCTCCTTAGACGTTGGCGCAAAGAATGGGCACCACTTGGTGCAAAATCTATACTAAATTCTAGTGTCCATTCTCGCGAGACGCGATCATTGAAGCCGTTGGCCAGGCGCGCGCCTCGCCGCACGTAGCGATCGATTGGTTGAAGTGGCCCCACATGCTCCCCTGACGGCTCCTTGTGCCCATTGACAGTGTGCTTTCAATATCCTTGACCGCGGCCGTGGACTTACGGCCGACAAGCGAGATGATTGCGTTCGTGTCCAAGAGGTAAGAAATCAAGGGAAAACGTCGTCAAGTTCTGGCCGATGTTGTCTCTCTTGATCGCGCCCTTCAATCAAGAAGTCATCGATAGTGCCACGCGCCAATGCCAACTTTAACGAAGCCCATTTTTCACGGTTCTCCAGATAGGGGCGAATAATGAGAGCGTCCCCCTCCCGGGTTATTTCGACGCGATCAACAGACAAGCGCAATTCCTTTGGAAGTCTGACTGCCTGAGAGTTACCCGACTGAAAAACGCGAGCTACATGAGCCATGATATTTAGTCCTCTTATACACAAATGTGTATATACGCCGCTCGCTGAGCAATCGTAGGTAACAGGTAGTCGCCCGTTAACGCCTATGGGAGATTTGGGCGCGGGGCACAACGGCCGGCGAACCCGGATATCCCTACCTTGCGGTATTCTCAATTCCTATGCGCTATGATGCGGCTGATCTAGGCAATTCGATCCTAGGTGTCTACGTCTATCGAAATTTCGCATTGAGTGAGGCGCTCCAATGTGGCCCGTCGCTAATGTCGGTTCCGCTGATGCGAGTGGCTAGGGAGGCACGTCAGGCGGTCGATCCCCATCGAGCGGTGCAGGTCAGCGTAATGCTATGAGGTCCTTCCTGTCCGGCATCGTGGCGTTCGATGAGCTCCATCACTGCGTCGATGAATGCCACGTGGTCAAGGCTCAGGGTCGTCAAGTCGTTGCAGTCCCACGCTGCGATCGCAATGCCATCCTGACCGACAATCGCAATATCTTCTGGTGTATTCTTGCCGAGTACGCGTCTTGCGGCATCCCGCGCCCCGATCGCCATGACGTCATTACCGCAGATTATGGCATCCACCTTTGCCCGGTGCAGAAGCAACACGGCCTCCTTGAAGCCGGAATCGTAACTGTAATCACCGAAGGCTTCTGCTTGAAGGGCAAGGCCCCTTTTGGTGAGCGCGTCAACGAACCACTTACGCCGCAGCTTATCGATCCAGCTTGACTTCGTTCCCGAAAGGTAGGCGAAGCGCTTCTTTCCGTCTCCGACGATCTTGTCGATTATCTCGTCAGCAGCTGCCGATCCGTCTATCCGAATGCTTGATACCTTCTCATTGTCGAGGGGTTCGAAGGAAACGATGATCGGCTTCGTTGTATGGAAGATGTCGACGGCGTCCTGCATCGAAACCATATCCGAAAAGACAACAACATGGTCGACCTGGTAGGTGGAGGCAAGCCGCATGAGCTGCAGCCGATCGTCATGATCAGCGCAGCACAGAATGATCGGCAGTAGCTGCCGTGCCTGCAGCCGATGAACGAGAAGCTGTTGCTCCTCCGCCTCGCAGGGATTGCCGATCGCGTTAACGACAAGCGCCACCAGCCTAGACCGCTGATTGTTGAGCGAGCGAGCGATTGCGTTCGGCTGGTAACCGTACTCGCGGGCGACCGCTAGGATGCGGTCACGGGTGGCGCTTCCAATCCTTGAGTCCGGTGAAAACGCGCGTGAGATAGTCGCCGACGACACCCCTGCGAGCTTTGCCAGTTCCTTGGAGGTGATCCGTCGCTTGTTCATTCAAGTCTACCACGCACTAGGGTGCGACGATTTTAACGGGCACCCCGTCTGCCGCAGCCGATTCCTTGATTGCATCCCAGAGCCTAGCGAATCGCAGGCCCATTTCAACGGAGCCAGTGTTTTCCATTGTCCCCGCCCGGATAGCCAGAAAGTTCTTCAGCGGATTGCCGAGTATTTCCGCCTCTTCGCGCGGTTCTGCTTCGCGGCCAATGCTGATCTCGCGCCATCCACCCCACGCATCGATGCGAACAATTGCCTTCGAATAGAAGAACGTGATGTAGGACGCGCATCCGGGTGGGCCCTCACCAGCAGCTGTTAGTGTCGCTAACGCGCCGTTCTTGAGGCGGGCGGCAACGGCGGTCGCGATGTCGACCTTCTTGCCGTGGTTGTCCATGTACGCTGAGACGCTGTCGAACTCCGAATTGGCAAGCAGGCAGACCGTGTTCATCATGTGCGCGCCTGTGTCGAACATGAAGCCGCCCCCCGAGATCTCCGGCTGCTGCTTCCAGTGGCCGTCATAGTTGTCGGACCAGCTTTCCCAAATCATCCCCGATATCGCGACCAAGTCGCCGAACTCACCGGCAAGTGCCCGCTTGCGCGTGTCGATGACCAAGGGGGAAAGTCCGCCCTGGAAGGCCGTTACAACAGTCACGCCGCTCTTCTTCTGCGCCGCGATCAGGCACTCGGCTTCTACAACCGTCGTTACCATCGGCTTTTCAAGGAAGAGATCGAGGCCAGCTTCTGCTACCGCGGTGGCCTGCTCGCCGTGAAACGCATGCGGCGTGGAGACATAAACGAAATCAAGCTCGTCTCGGCAGGAGGTGAGCATCTCCCGGTAATCGTCGAAGCTTCGTGGTGCAGGTGCGCCAGCTGCAACGCACACGTCGATCAAGCGCTGGCGAGACGAGGGGATCGTATCTGCAAGGGCGACAAATTCAATCTCCGACATGCGTGCCCAGCTTGCCGCGTATTCAGCCGCCTTCAGGCCCGCGCCAATGACGCCGAGCCGCAGTTTTTCAGACATGATCACTCCTCCCGAATGCAGTGTGTATACGGTTACACAAATGACACATTGGGCGCAAGGCTTATTAAAATACGTATATTCAATGGGTTATAAAAGATGACGCGGTCGTTCAAAAACCGTCTTGCCAGCAAGGAGAATGCGTGTACATTTTTTAACCGCGGTGCTGGAGGGCGCCGCAAAACAATAGGGAGGACTTCCGTTGAAGAAGACGGTCATTGGTGGCCTGTGCGCCGTTTTGCTCAGCGCCGTTTCGACGCTGGCGCATGCCGAGACAATCCGAATTGCCAATCACGGTCAGGCTGGCATCGACGCCATGAAGGCGACGGTCGAGAAGATCGAGAAGAAATACGGTGTGACCGTCGAGGTCGTCGAATACCCCGCACCCGATAAGGACTATTTGACAAAGCTGTTGACCGAGCTTGGTGCCGGCAATGCGCCGGATCTATTCTCCATTCCGACAACAGCTGCCGTTGCCGATATGGTCGAAGCCGGTTACCTCGCGCCCGTCACCAAGGAGATCGCGGCATGGGACGGCTACGCCAACTTCTATGATGTTGCCAAACAGCTGGCAGTTAGCCCGGACGGCGAAACCTATGTTATGCCATTCATGCTTGGCATCCAGGAAATCTACTACCGCAAGGATGTTCTCGACAAAGCCGGTATCTCAACCGAGCAGCCGAAGGACTGGAAGGAACTGCTGGACCGCGCAGCTGAAATCAAGAAGAAGACTGGCGCTTACGGCCTTCTCTTCCCGGCAGGCGTATCCTGGGGAAGTGGCGCGTTCGATGAAGGCTTCCAGCATCTCATCGTCGGGTCCAAGACGCCGCAACTCGTCGATGCGGACGGTAAGCTCGATCTGAGTGGCGAGGGCGTCAAGGATACCTTCGATGTCTACAAGCAGTTGATCGACAATGAGCTGATGCCGACACAGCCGTTGCTCGGACCCGAGCCGTGGGTCGTGCCGAAGTATCAGATGTTCCCCGAGGGCAAGCTTGCTGCGACCACGTGCGGATCCTGGTGCTACATCTTTGACTGGGGTCGGGAGAGCAAGAACCCTATTCCTGACGTAACGGAGGTCGTTGGTACCTGGACGGTTCCTGGTCAAAGCGGCGGTCAGTACGTCCTTGCCAACCTCGCAGCCCCTTGGGCCGTCAACGCCAAGTCGGCCAATGTCGAACTTGCCAAGAAGGCCTTGATGGAGATTGGCTCGGTCGAAACGCAGGTTTCCTATGCGGCTCGTATCGGCAACATCCCCGCGAGCAAGGAT
Source organism: Rhizobium cauense (assembly GCF_019511525.1). Classification (GTDB taxonomy): domain Bacteria; phylum Pseudomonadota; class Alphaproteobacteria; order Rhizobiales; family Rhizobiaceae; genus Rhizobium; species Rhizobium cauense. Next base: position 192,861 of record NZ_JAEUAT010000009.1, read on the forward strand.
GCGGCTAAGAATGCCGACTTCCAAAAGCTCTCGGAACTTGTTCCGATCCATGCTGCCGCGGAAAACGGCACCTTCCTCAAGCAGGCGTCCGGCTTCGGTACGGTTGCAGAAGGGGTTGCACGCGCGACCGAAGCGTTGCTGCGCAAGGAAACCGATGCTGCCGGTGCGCAGAAAATTCTTGTTGACTATGTCAAGGAAACGCTCGGCGACGACGTTGTGAAGTAAGCAATCAACAGCTTGCTCCCGAAGAGACGTGGGCTCGGGCCCGCGTCTCCAGATCTTCCTTTCGAACGAGTGACAGAGCTTTCCATGGCCCGAAACGTCCACGAAAAGCGCGCCGAACGGCAGCTTCTTCTGATCCTGTTGCCCTCGCTTGCGCTGCTTCTGGCATTCGTAATCTACCCCGCGCTTTACTCAGTCTATCTGAGCTTTACCAACGAAGCGCTGACAGGCGCTGCGGCGCTGCGGCCCCGCTTTGTCGGTATTCGTAACTATGCGCGGCTTCTGAACGATGCGAAGTTCTGGAATGCTTTGCTCGTAACCTTTTTGTTCGTGGTCGGCTCGGCAGTCATCGGCCAGTTCGTGCTCGGCCTGGTTTCTGCGATGGCGCTTCGCCGACGCATTCATTTCCGGCGGCTCTTTTCCTCCATCATTCTTCTGCCAAACGCAGCGCCGGAGGTTGTCGCCGGCTTCATGTGGATCTCCATGCTGGCGGGAGGCGAGCAGGCAACACTTAGCCGCATCGTCAGCTTCTTTGGCATGACGCCTGCCGACTGGCTGCAGGTCTTTCCTCTCTCGATGATCATCATCGTCAACACCTGGCGTGGGATCGCCACCGCAATGATCCTGTTAACCGCCGGTCTAAGCACCATTCCCAATGAGATCTACGAGGCTGCCCGCATGGATGGTGCCACACCGTCACAGATGTTCCGCCGTATCACCCTGCCACTGATGATGCCCACAATTCTGCTTTACATGCTCATCTCGGCTGTCTCGACCATTGCCGTTTTCGGCCTCGTCTACGCGCTGACCCGGGGCGGTCCGGGCGGAGCAACGGAGTTGATTAGTATCTACATCTACAACCAGTCCTTTACTGCGTTCCAACTTGGCTATGGAGCTGCGGTGGCCGTGGTCGCGCTCCTGATCTCACTTATCCTCGGGATTGGCTATGTCAGGGCGATGAAGGTGGAGGTCTGACATGGCTGCGATCTCCCCAAGCGAAAACGCAAACAAGACCCGTTCTGACCTGCTTGCTTACGCAACCCTGTCATTGATCTCGATCTTCTGTGCCGTCCCATTCTTCTGGGTGCTTCTTGCATCGTTTGATGGCAACGCGCAGCTCTTCCTTCGCTGGCCCGAGCAATGGAGCCTTGCAAACTACCTGCGTGTTTTCACCAAGGAGGACGGGGCGAAGTGGCTGTTCAACTCGCTATTCGTTGTCGGTGGCGCAACCGTGCTGGTGATGATACTGGCCGGCCTTGGTGGTTATGCGCTGTCACGCACCCGGGCCTGGTGGAAGCTGCCTTTTCTCTACGCAATCCTCCTAATCCGCGTCCTGCCACCAACGGCGCTCGTCGTACCTCTCTACAAGTTCCTGCTGACCCTCAACAACATCGAAGGTGCTGTCTTGAGGCCGATCTTTGGCGAATACGCCCGGCCGATAATGCGCTGGACGGGGTTCATTGATGGCTACCTGGGCCTGATCCTTGTGCTTGCGACAATGCAGCTGCCATTGGCCCTATGGATCATGAAGACCTTTTTCGATGGTCTGCCACGCGACTACGAAGAGGCGGCGCTAATGGATGGCGCAACGCTTGTGCAACGCATCCGCCGTGTACTTATACCGCTGGCACTGCCGGGATTGGCAGCGGCCGGGCTATTTGCCTTCATGTCAGCCTGGGGGGACTTCCTGCTCCCGTTGATCTTCCTTTCCTCGCCGGAGCTGCAGACGCTACCGCTTGGTCTCTTTCGCGCATTCCTGCGCATCAACGAGATTGACTACGGACTGCTTGCCGCACTCGCCTTCATCTACCTCCTGCCTGCAGTCGTGGCTTTCGGCTTTGCGCGCCGCTTCCTTGTGCAGACGTTTGCTGGCGGCGTCAAAGGCTGACACCAGAAAGAGCTTTACAATGATCAATCTCAGGAATGTCCGCAAATTCTACGGTGCATTGGAGGTCATCAAGGGCGTCGACATTACCGTGGAAGATGGCGAGTTTGCCGTTTTTGTCGGACCATCGGGCTGTGGCAAATCGACCTTGCTTAGAATGATCGCAGGCCTTGAGGGCATTGATGATGGCGACCTCATTCTCAATGGCACGCGCATCAACGACGTTCCACCTGACAAGCGCGGTATCGCGATGGTGTTCCAGTCCTACGCGCTTTATCCACATATGACGGTCGCCGAGAATATCGGTTTCTCGCTTAGTCTGAAGAAGGTTCCAGAGGCGGAGATCCGCCGTCAGGTTGGAGCAGTCGCGGAGATCCTCCAATTGACCGACTATCTCGAACGTCGCCCGGCTGCCCTGTCTGGCGGTCAGAGACAGCGCGTGGCTATCGGCCGGGCCATCATCAAAAAACCGTCGCTGATCTTGTTCGACGAGCCGTTGTCAAATCTGGATTCTGCGCTGCGGGTGCAGATGCGCGCCGAACTGCAGCGCCTGCATCGCGAACTAAAGGCGACTGTCGTCTATGTGACGCATGATCAGGTCGAGGCCATGACCATGGCCGACCGCATTGTCGTCCTCAACAAGGGGGTGGTGGCCCAACAAGGAGCACCGATGACCCTTTACCACAAGCCGGACAATGAGTTCGTCGCGACCTTCATCGGCTCTCCGAAGATGAATACGATACCGGTGTCAATCACAAGGCCGATTGCCGGAAAGGTTCACGCCGAAAGCTCGCTCGGCCTCTCTCTCGACTTGCCCGATCAAGCGGGGAACGTCCCCGAGGGCAAGGCGACACTCGGCATCCGTCCAGAGCACCTGAAGATTGCTGCGGACGGGCGGGGCGATCTTTCTGCAGACGTAATCGTCGTCGAGCGCCTCGGTGTCGAAACCTACATGACTGTCGGTTCGCAGGAACAGCCGATCATTGTCCGTGCCGAGGGCGATGTCGCGCTTAAGCCCGGTGATCGCGTGTCGCTGACAGCAGATGCATCCGCCTGCCATCTGTTTGATTCCACCGGCCGGCTCATCCGGTCGGCCCAAGCTTCATAACATCGAGGATATCATGACAATCAAGGTCACCATCTGGAACGAAGGTCGCCACGAACAGCTGCACAAGGAAGTCCAGGAGATCTACCCCGATCGGATCGACGGTGCGATCGCAGCAGGTATCGCCAACCCCGACTTCGAAATACGCCGTGCTACACTCGACGACCCGCAAGAGGGGCTACCGGATTCCCTGCTCAACGACACCGATGTGCTGTTGTGGTGGGGACACATGGCCCATGAAGAGGTGAGCGACGGATTGATCGATCGGATACAGCAACGTGTGCTCAAAGGAATGGGCCTCATCGTTTTGCATTCCGGACATCATTCCAAGCTGTTTCGACGACTGATGGGGACGAATGCCAATCTGTCATGGCGCGAGACACCGCAAGGCGATCTGGAGCGGGTGTGGGTGGTCAACCCGGCGCATCCGATTGCCGAGGGGCTGCCACCGTACTTCGAAGTCAACGCCTCGGAAATGTATGGGGAACCTTTCGATATTCCGCAGCCGGACGAACTCGTCTTCATATCCTGGTATTCGGGCGGAGAGGTTTTCCGCAGCGGCTGCACGTGGCAGCGCGGTCGCGGCCGCATCTTCTTCTTCAGCCCGGGCCACGAAACTTATCCGATCTATCACGACAAAACCGTGCACAAGGTCATCTCCAACGGTGTCCGCTGGGCGAAGCAGACCCATGCCGATGGCCGTATCCTGGAGAATTGGCACCGCGCGGAACCCATTCACACTCGTCCGGCGTAGGTGCCAGCCTTTTGCCGGGCGTTGCCAAGAGCGCCGGGGAAAACAGTCGGGTTTCCTTGCGCAAGGAAGTTGGCCAAATATGTGTCAACTCCCTCGTGCATTCAGCTAGCCGCCAGACGGAGTTAGAGGAGGTATCCTGAGCCTGAACGCGAGTTTATTTATCGGGCGTCAGCTACCGCGCTCTCACAAGGGGTGTTGTTCATTCCAGGCCGATCCAACGGCGATCGGCTACTCAAGTTCTGAACCGAGCGGCATCGATCCCGGGAGACGACCCGAACTCCCGCCGATATTCGCGGTTGAACTGAGACGCGCTTTCGTAGCCCATCTCAAAACCAATGGATGCAACACTCCGCTGCTCTGACATCAGTTTCGTGCGCGCTTGAATAAGCCTCAGGCGTTTCTGATAGCGGATGGGGGTCATCGAGGTAGCGCGCCGGAAATGCCTGTGGAACGACGTTACGCTCATGCCGGCCCGGTCGGCCAGTTCCTCGACATGTATGGGTTCGGCGAAGTTGTGCTTGAGCCACTCGATGGCATCCACAACCCGGGACAGGGGTGTGCCAACAAGTCCGATTTGACGGACGATGGATGCATGTGCGCCATTCAAGAGTCGCCACATCAGTTCGCGTTCGATAGCGGGTCTGAGCGCCGTGGCATCAGTTGGCGTGTCCAAAAGGGATAGAAGTCTGACTAGCGGATCAAGCAACAGGTCCGATACACTGCCCACGCCGGCGCTCGAGGGAGCATCGTGTTTGATTGGCGCGAGGTTTGTTTCCAACGCAAGCGAAGCGAGCGCCGTCGGATCCAGCGCCATTTCGAGGCCGAGGAATGGTTCTTCTTCGCTAGCCTTCGTGATGTGTGCGCTCACGGGGACCTCGAGAGAGACGACGAGGTATTCGCCCGCATTATAGTGGTGAACGCTGTCGCCAATCACTGTGCACTTGCTGCCCTGTGCGACCACCGCAAAGGTTGGTACGGCCAAGCCGCCGAGAGGCTCTGTTAAGGAGCTCTTTTTTAGTAGCCTAACTCCCGGCAACACATCAGTCACGTAATCCGGTCCTGAGTGCTTCTTGATCAACTCGGCAATGTGCGAAAGCTTCTGCATGGTCAGATACCGGTATGAAGGCGATTGGCAGTTTTGTGCAATAAGATGGCAGCAATGGTCTACGCGTAAAAGACAGCGCGACATTAAATCAAGGCGAACCGAAATCGAAGATACGGAGCGCCTATATGTCACTAGATTCTTTCGTTACCCTTGGCCGCTCGGCCTTGAGGGTCAGCCCGCTGACGCTCGGAACGATGACCTTCGGAGAGGACTGGGGCTGGGGCACCGATCCCGCGCACTCCACAGAGATCCTGGCTCACTATCTGGACCGAGGTGGCAATTCCATCGACACCGCCAACATCTACACGAACGGACATTCTGAGAAGATTATCGGCGACTACTTCGCCGGTAGCCCATCGAAACGCGATCGTGTGGTCCTCGGTACCAAGTTCTTCTCCAGCCTCCATCCGGGTGATCCGAATGGCGGCGGGGCCGGTCGCAAGGCCATGATCCATCAGCTTGAAGACTCGCTCCGTCGCCTACAGACAGACTACCTGGACATCTATTGGCTGCACAACTGGGACAAATACGCTCCGATCGAGGAGACGCTCCGCTCCCTGGACGATCTCGTTCGATCGGGTAAGGTTCGCTATATCGGCGTCTCTGATCTTCCGGCTTGGAAGACAGCCGAAGCTTCTGTGCTGTCACACTTCCGTGGGTGGACGCCGGTCATTGCACTGCAGCTTGAATACTCGCTTCTGGAGCGCACGATCGAAGGGGAACACGTCCCCCTGGCTCAGTCTATGGATATGGCAATCATGCCTTGGAGCCCCCTGAAGAACGGCTTCCTTTCCGGGAAATACAAGAAAGCGCAAGGCGCGCCCTTGGATGCCGCCCGAGCTATCTTGACCGGGGTGCCCTCCGAAGCCGATTACGAGGTAATCGACGTCCTTCACCAAATTGCCGCCGAAGTCGAAGCTAGTCCGGCAGCCGTTGCCTTGGCGTGGCTGCGTGCAAAGCCGATTGTCAGCTCCATTCTCGTCGGAGCTCGCCGCAAGGAACAGTTCATCGAGAACCTTGCTGCCTTGGATGTCCAGCTCGGTAACGACCAGGTTGCCCGGCTGGACGCAGTATCAACCCCGACTTTGAACTTCCCTGCCCATGTTCTGGAGACAGGCACCCCAATGCTGGGATATGGCGGCACGAAGATCAACGGCGTGCAAACCCGCGTTTGGCCAATGCTGGAGAGTAGCAAGGTCCGCTACTGATCGGGACGCCAGTCTCTCCGGCACCACGGGTCGGACGCATAAACCGGGCCAAACTTTCCATAAACGTCCCGGCATTCTTCATCGCGTTGGCTTCGAGATCAGCTGCCCGCCAATCTCGTCGCCGGCACGCCGGTTCCTGGTCCTTGATGCAAGGTCAAAATTAGGCGATAGGTGGATTTGCTGCGCGCGATCGATCAGGCGCGCAGTAGGGCTATGGGATATCGCTTGTTTGAAGACAACTCGACGCCATTCAATCTCCGGCGCAGCCAGGCAGCGCCCGCCGCATGATGATCGTCCGGGCATCAGCCCAATTGATATCGCCGAGCATAATTCCCGCATTACCCTGAGGCTGCTCCGGCGCCGGGGCGCGATGACCCGTCAGGAACTTTCCAGAGAGCTTGCCCTCACTGAACCGGCCATCACGGGAATTGTGCGACGCCTTCAGACAGCAGGACTCGTTACCGAACGAAAGCGTTCAACAACCGCGCACTACACGGCTGCTGCATTTGGATTGCGTGGTGAAGCACGATATTCTCTAGGCGTCAGGATTGGCAATCTCGACGGTGAAGTGGTCTTGATGGATCTCGCTGGCGCAATCGTCCAACAGAAGACGTTTGCAACGCGTGACGCTCTCATTGCTGTGGTCGCAGACCTTCAGCGAGCCGTTGGCCTCGCGAAGATCGTCGGCTGTGGTGTCGCGACATCCCCCGACGCCTTCATGGATCGCGAGCAGATAGAGCCCGTTCTTGGCAAGGACGGCCAGGCGCTATTCTTTCTCGATGATACCGAGGCCGCAATAGAAGCTGAACGTGCCCTTGGCATAGGAGACACCGAAGGCGGCATGGTCATGATCCTCACGGATTATTCGGTTCGTGCAGGTCTTCTTATCGGAGGCAGGGTGTTTAGAGGCAACCATGGTCGGGCAGGGCAAATTGGCGAAATGCGCTCGGGCATCGATGGTGCCAGCCTGAACGAGGTGGCAACTTTGCAATCGCTGAAATCGAGCTTGGCAGACAAGGATCGCTGGGTCGAAAAAGCGGCTCGCCACTTGCACGAAGCCGTACTTGCCGTTTCCGGCTTTATAGCACCGGGCGCCATCCTCATCGGCGGCTCTTTACCGGACGACGTCTTGCATGCCGTGGTCAGCCGCATGTCACGCGAACGCGATGACAAGATCCGCGACCTTGTCATTGCTCCATGGATTCAGCAGATCAGAGCCGCCACATATCCCTGGGCCGGCGCCGTACTTGGCGCTGCGTTGCGCCCCCTGGACACCATGGCATTGCCGGATGCGCGTGCGTAAGGCACTCGCCATCCGTCACAAGCTAAGCCGGCGCCAAGGCCCCCGTGTGTGCCGGATGTCCGCCGAGCGGGTTGCGAATCCGTTGCGCCGGTTCCGCTGACGGGAGGCCAAGTCGATGGGCGAGAGGAATTGCCGCAGCGCCCAAGGCTGCCGCATCTTCCGAACCTGCTGCCCTGTGTAGCGACGGCGCCTGCGCGCCGAGGCGGACGATTTCTTCGTGTACATTGAGGAGAAGTTCATCAATCAGGCGCGCCGGAAAACGGCCACCTATCAGTACGCCTTCGGGATCGACGATCATCCCTATATTGACGACCGCTTGCGCTATCTTCTTGCTCACCTTGCGCAACCATCCACTGACCAGATTTCGTCCAGTTTCATCGAGCTCAAGAAGGTCGAAAGGCGTCGTCGCCTTTACCCCGTTTCTCTGGAGATAGTCGAGGAGGATGAAGAGCGAAAACATTTCGCCTAGCGGCTGCGTGGTGCCGGCGTGAGGTCCCTCATCGAAGACGACAGGCAGCCAGCCGATTTCTCCCCCGATGCCACTCGCCCCCTTATGCCGCACGCCATCGATTACCAGGCTGCCGCCGAGGCACGCATTGGCGAGAATGTAGAAGAAGCTGTCGATCTCAGTCCCAAGACCATATTCTATCTCGCCGAGTGCTGCGGCATTGGCATCGTTGTCGATGAAGATTGGATGGTCGGTGAGGGCCTCCAGCGCGCCTCGGACATCGAAGCCGTTCCAACGCCGATATTCCTCGGGAAACCCGATCACCGGCACTTCGCCGAGCCAGTCTGGAATGGCAAGACCTATGCCCGCTAGCCGACTTTCCTGAATGACTTTGCGACGACGAAAGGACGAGAGTGCGTCGCCCATAAGAAGAACGAAGTCGTCGGGCAAAAGAAAGCGACGCTCATGGTGAATGCGGCCTCGCACCGTGCCGACAGCATCGACGGCGACAATTGTCAGGTGGTCTCGATCGATGTTCGCACCGATCGCAAACACGCCGTCCGGATCGATCTCCAGCTCTATGGCGGGCTGTCCCCTCAAGCCATGTCGGCGCCGTGCCTCCATAACCAGGCCTTCATCAAGTAGCCGCTCAACAATCCGCGTCACAGCCTGTTTGGTGAGTCTCGATTGCTCGGCGAGCTCCGTGCGCGAGATTGGCCCCCCACGATGGATCGCGGAGAGGATCATGGCCCGGTTCGCAGCGGCAGCCTGCTCCGTGTTCGAGCCCGATACCAACACGTTCTACATTCCTCCCATCCCGCCCAAACCAGCTCCAAGCGACACTAGGTGATTGGATCCGGCAGGAAAAGGGGCCAATGGCGGCCCCTTTTCGTCACGCGGTTCAAGCCACTGAGATCCGCCAGCTTTTGACCTCGAAGGGCTTCAGCCCGGTCCGTGGCGTATCGGCCATCGGCTCTTCCAGGATGCTGACCGTTCCCTCGTTGCGCCAATTGGCCGGAAGCTTCAATTCGAATGCACCGCGGCGGCCTGCTGGTTCATAGACGCGCACGATGAGCCCGTCGCCTTCCTCGGCTGGTTTTACTGCCGAGAGTGCTGCGTCGATTCCACTTGTCCCAAGGGGTTGCCAATTGCCCGTAGCGAGCCCTGCAACAGGCAACGCCAGAAGGGGTTGGTTCAGATCTTCGGCCTCCTGCCGAACTCCACCCTCATACCAGGTGCCCTCGTGTGGCATCAGCGCATAGGTGAAAGTCTGCTCGCCTTCGTCGGCAAGCGGGTCGGGGTAAACAGGCGAACGCAGCAGAGAAAGACCAAGGACATTGCCTCGCATGCTGTGCCCATACTTCGCGTCGTTCAGGATGGCAACCCCGAAGCCTGGCTCGGAGAGGTCCGCAAACCGATGGGCAGGCGCCTCGAACATCGCGGCATCCCAGGAGGTATTCGAATGCGTCGGTCGTTCGACCACCCCATACGCACATTCGCATGTTGCGCGTGCATTGCGAACGGCCACGCTCGTTTCTGTGCGCAGAAAGGCGCGGCGATCATGCCAGTCGAGAACGGTTTCGATATCAAGACGGCGTGCATTGGCGCCAAGCGACAGGATTTGCGTAATGCGCGAATGCCGCCAGGTTCTGACGATCCGGATTGCAACCCGGTGTGGTCCATTTTCAACAACCTCGAGGCTGTCGAGTGCGGTGATTTCCTCTCCGCGGGCGGCGTAATCTTCCTCGACATCCCAGGCATCCCAGTTGCGCGGCTTGTCTACGGGATAAACGAAAAGCCGGTTGCCGCCACCCTCAAGGGCTTCGCGGCCACTTGGCTTGTGCACAATGCTTGCGATCGAACCGTTCTTCGCCAAGGTTACCTTGAGAACGGCATTTTCAAGGTGCTCGCGACCGACGGAAAGGCCTGATGCAGGCTCGAGCGTGGTTGGATCGACGACCGCGATTCCGAGCGGCGCGATCACCGCATCTGACGAGATCATCCGTCCATCGGGGAGCGTCAGTTGTAGCGGTCGAGCCGACAGTGATGGATTGACGACCAGCACATTGTCGCCAGCGCCCGACGGCAGCTGCGCCGCGATCGCTTCCATTGCCTTCGTCTGCGCGGTTTTGCCGGCCGAGATAACAGCCTCGAGTTCCTGGGCGGCATCGACGTAGACTTCTGCGATCGACGAGCCGGGCAAAATGTCGTGGAATTCGTTCTTCAAGACGAAGCGCCACTGGTGCTCCATCGACCTTGGTTTCTCTGCACCCATCAGATGCGCCAGTCCAAACAGGGTCTCGGCCGTGATGAGGCTGCGCTCAGCCTTGCGATGCAGCCGCTTGACAACGCTCTGGCTGGTCAAGGTTGCACGGTGAAGCTCGAGATAGATCTCGCCACGCCACGTGGCCAGTCTCGTCTCCTCGGCGGCCTCATGCGCGCCATTGAAGAAGTCGTGAACCTTTGTCCATCGGGCTTCGGGCAGCGCCGGGAATGCCCGCAATTGTTCCTCGCGTGCAATCATCTCTGGTGTGACACCACCACCACCATCGCCGTAGCCAACCGCGAGCAAAGTCGTTGTGTGCTTGTCCTTGTCCTTGAAGTTTCGCCAGGTTGGCACAAAGCAGTCCGGTCGTACAAAGCCGTTGTAGCCCTGCATCGGGTTGTCGAATGTATGTGTAAGAACCCGGCTTCCATCCAGTCCCTCCCACCAGAAGAGGTCGGACGGAAATTTGTTTGTCTCCGACCAATTGACCTTGATCGTGAAGAAGCTGTTCATTCCGCCCTGCCGCAAAAGCTGGGGAAGGGCAGCGGAGAAGCCGAAGCAATCGGGCAGCCAGCAAACGCTATGGCGAACACCGAATGTCTTTTCGAAGTAGCGCTGCCCGTAAAGAATTTGTCGGCTGAGGCTTTCACCGGTCGGCATGTTCGTGTCGGGTTCTACCCACATGCCGCCCACGGTCTCCCACTGACCATCCCGGGCACGCTCGATGATCCGCTCCAAAAGTTCCGGATCGTCCTCGGCAATTTGCGCGTAATAGTGGGCGGTCGACTGGTTGAAGCGAAAATCCGACGACTGCTCCATGAGGGAAAGCGCGGTGTGGAAGGTGCGTCGCATCTTCCGCCTCGTTTCACCGTATGGCCAGAGCCAGGCCAAATCGATATGCGCATGTCCCGTCAACGCAATCTCACCTTGCGGCGGAAAACGTTCGCGCAGTTTCTTCAGCCGCGTCAGTGCGCTTTCGTAGGCAGAGATCACGCTTGCACGTTCGGCCTGGTTTAGTCCTTCAGGGGAGGTCGCCAGTGGCGGCAGTTGCCAGATCTTCTGCTGCATCGGAGCTGGGGCGGTACGCGCCACATAGGCGGCAGTCGCCGAGGGCCATTCCAATCCGCGCAACGTATCCTCAGCGATATCAAGGAGATGAGGAACAACGTCATGCTGCTCTAAAATGTCGACCGCCTCGCAGATCTGGCGCATAAGCAGCCAGAGATCGTCGACTGCCGCGTCGAGCCAGATCAGCGCCGCGCGCTCCAGTTTCGGGCCGCGCACCGGCTCCCCGAACGGCAGGCGCGCCACCGTCTCGGACGCAATGCTGACCGTTCGGGAGGGCAGGCGGAATTCGCGATGATAGGGGTCTAGACCAAGCCTCTTTTCATTCCCCGCCTCATCGGTAATCGTGATCAGGCTTTCTCCGCCGAGATCGAGCGAAAGACGAGCCTCCTCCAGCGGCCAATGACCTGGAAGTTTGGCCGTCGCTGCGAAATGGACGGTCCCATTGCTGCGCGGCCAAGCCGCACCCATGGCGATTGCTTCTCCGTCAAATGTCCAGCCGTCGATCTGGACCGTTTCACGCGATCGCCAATATTCGAGTTCGGCGGAACGGACACGGATGCGTTCAAGGCGTTGGATCAAGGTGAGCGTCATAATGATATCCTGCGATTTGAAAAATGATCAGCCCTTGACGGCACCAGCCGTCATCGCGCCGAGGATGAGACGTTGAAGGGAAAGAAAGGCGACAATTGCCGGAACGACCGATACGAGGCAGGCCGCGGCGAGGAGTTGGATGGAAGAATCGTTCTGTGTCCCGGCATACTGGAAAATCCCAACACCGATCGGCATGAGAGATTCCTTGCTGATGAGGAGAAACGGAACAAGGAACTGCGACCAGCCGGCAATCACGGTAATGATGAAGGCAGAGGCAATACCCGGTGTTGATAACGGCAATATGATACGCCAGAAGACTGCGAAGTGACTGCATCCGTCTATGAGGGCAGCCTCGTCAAGGCTGCGCGGGATACCGTCGACGAAGCCCTTCAAAATCCAGGTCACCATCGGTACGGCAAGCGCGATGTAGACCATTGCCGCACCGAAGTGGCTATCCGTCAATCCGATCGCCGCCATGTAGCGATAGAGTGGCACCATGATGACGAGTGGCGAAATCATCTGGAAGGCAAGCAGGACCATCATCCATGGACCCTTCCCGCGAAATGGAAAGCGCGAGAAAGCGTAGGCCGCCGGCAGCGCCACAATCAGGCAGCCGATCGCGCTTGATGTTGAGAGGATCAGGGCATTCCAGAGGTATCCGGCAAACTTGTCAGAAGACAGGATTGCGGTAAAATTATCGAGGGTTGGGGCCTTCGGAATGAACCGGCTGACGCCGAGAAACACCTCCTTGCGCGTCCTCAGCGCCAATGAAAGAAGCCAGAGCAGTGGCCAGGCAAAGAACAGGAACGTCACGGCCAGAAAGATGTAGCTGAAGAGATCGCCAATCCGGTCTTCTCGCGAACTTCTCATACCGGCTCTCCTCTTGGAAGGAAGCGCGCATAGACGAGCGCAAGGCTCAGGCTGATGACGAGCATGAGAATCGATAGCACCGCGCCGGCTGCAAGGTCGTAGTTCCGAAACACGACATTGAACGTGTAGAGCGAGAGGACCTCGGTCGCCCGTCCAGGCCCCCCACCTGTCAGCGATATGATGGCGTCGAACGTATTCAGCGTCTGGATCGTAATCAGGATCATGTTGACCAGGATCGCGGTGCGAAGCTGCGGCAGAGTGATGTAGAACATGCGCTGTCGCGCATTGGCGCCGTCCATCTCGGCTGCCTCGTAGAGTTCCGGGTCGATCGCCTTGATGGCCGCGTACATCACCACCATCGAGAAGGCTGTCCCGCGCCAGACGTTGGATATGACCACCGACCACATGACCATGTCGGGATCGGAAAGCCACTGGACAGGCGCCGCACCAACCATCCGCAGCAGGCTGTTCAGGCCACCGAACGGCGCTTCGTTGAAAAGCATCTTCCAGATGATGCCACCTGCGATGCCCGGAACGACCCACGCCACCAGCGCCGTGGTGCGTACAATCGTGGAACCAAACAGACCGCGGTTTTCACTGCGCACAACGACCTGGGCGATAAAGAAGCCGAGTGTCTGTTGCGCGATGACGCTGGATGCCGTGAACACGAAGGTGACCCAGAGTATCTGGAGGAGTTCGGGCTTCGACAGCGTATGGATGAATGTCTGCAGCGTGTAACGCTCATCCGTGCCAACGAGCGAGATGTTCGTAAAGGCAAAGCGAAACACGTCAAGCAGAGGGTAAAGATAGAAGACGCCCAGCACGAATATGAGTGGGACGAGCCAGGGCAGGGGTGATGGACCGCGCCGGCGTGAAATTCCAACGCCAAGCCTTTGGGGGCGCTCGGCCGCAATGCTAGCATTCATCATCGATCAGTCCGGTCCATTGCTCTCGGAGGATGACGTCCAGTCATGGACAGCGGCGCAGAGGAGGGACGCTGCGCCGCTGATCGATCCCTCAGCTCCGCTTGAAGGCGCTGAGAGAAGCACTGAAGGCTTCGTCGACTGCAGCTTCCGTCGGTTGTGTGCCGGTCAACACCTTGCCCATCATGATCTGGATCTGGTTCGAGACTTCAGGATAGACCGGAGCTCCGGGGCGTGCCTGGCCGACCTTGAGGGCTGCGGCGAATGTCTTGTTCGCTTCGCTCGAAAACACCTCGTACTTGTCATAGAGGTCAGCACGTGTCGGAAGCTGCTCCTGCAGAGCGTTCGCCGGCCCCATGTAGACCTCGCGTGCAAGATCGGCGCAGACCTTGACCTTGGCCGGATCCCTGCTGAACGCTGCGACGGTCCAGCCACCCGTGCCCGTCGAGCGCTGATCGGCCTTCGGTCCGGGAAGGGGCGAGAAAGTCCACTTGGCGAACTCATCCGGTTCCAGCGCCGTCTTCAATTGCGCATATTGCCAGTTGCCGCCGACAAAAAGCGCGGTCGTACCGGCAGCAGCGGCCGCATTAAAGTCGTCGTAGTTGCCGATCGTTGCCACGCGTTTTGGCGCTGCACCGGATTCGACCAGATCGCGGTAGTAATTGACAGCCTTGATGAACTTCTCGCGGTTCTCGCCCTCGCCGAAGATGGGCTTGCCTTCGTCGTCAACCAGCTTGCCGCCCTGTGCCCAGAAATTTGCCAGCCAGTCGAAGGTCGTTCCCTCATAACGGCTACCGTTGAACAGGACACCTTCCATGGCTTGTTCGACAGAAGACAAAGCAGCTTTCTTCAGGTCATCCCATGTCTCAGGAGCATTCGGAACGATTTCCTTGTTGCGGTAGAGGACCCGCAAATCCGTCGACCACCACCATGCATAGATGTTGCCGTCGGTCCCGGTTATGCCGTCGCGGATGAAGGGGAAAAGTTGGCCGATCTCATCCTTGCTGAAGTATGGACTAAATGATTGCAGGACACCGGCTTTTTTGAACAACGGCAGCACGAAGGAATCGACGGCCGCGCAATCGGGTGCCGAGCCTGACTTTGCCTGCTCGAGCATGCGCGCCTGCTCCTGCCCGATGTCGCCCGACATCATTTGCAGTTCGATTTGCCAATCGGGGCGTTTAGCAATGAAGTCATTGAAGAGTTTACTGTAGCCCTGCGCGTACGCCGGTTCGTTGTTGCGCGGGCCATCTGTTGTCATGCGGAAAACCATCTTGTTTGGTGCATCGGGTTTCCCGACAATGTCACCTGTGATGGTGTCTTGAGCGATGCTGAACTGTGGCAGTGTGAAAATCGTGCCGGCAGCCAGCGCAAGCGTAATTGCCTTTTTCCTCACTCTAGTTCCTCCCTGATCAGGATCCAGTTGCGAGCTCCTTGCCTCCACACAAGGAGCATCGTGATCCGTCGATTAGATTAAGTCACTTTCTTTTGGTGTCAAGCGGGCGAAAGGAACAACGATGCGCGCGAGCCGCTTTCTGCTCAGACGCCCCTGCCAAAATCGACCGATGCCCGAGCAGCCTGCCGCGCTTGCAAGCAAGCTCGCTCCTAAGTTCAACCGCACAAAGGACTGAGTTCATCCCGATGATGAAGCGTTCGATAGCTCGCTGGCGTGCGGTCCCGCCCTTCAGTCTGCGCGGGGTCGTCGAGCACATTTTCAGGGGCGTACTAACGTGATGGAGGGCAGGCGACCCTAGAACGAAAATTCCGGGATCAAATAGCTCGCAGTCGCACGAACGTCGGCGAACAACCGTTTGAGTTTCTCTTCACTGGCATCGGCCAGTATTCCGGTTCTGACAAGGACGGAATCCAGTCCAGCTGTCTTTGCCCCGAGGATGTCGTGCTCGATGCTGTCGCCTATACAGACAACGTGGCGGTGGTCTGTAACGCCTGCAAGGCGCAGCGCATGCTCGTAGATTTCGGGATGCGGTTTCCCGAGCCATGTCACCGGACCACCCATTTCCTCATAGATCCGGGCAATGCTTCCCGCTCCCGGCGCTATCGCCCCCTCGTGAAGTTTGTGAGTATCGGGGTTGGTACAGAAACAAGGGACCCCTCTCTCGGCAGCAGGCCGCATCATTTCGCGATAGTCATCCATCGGAATCCGTTCAGCTTCGCTGCCCGAGATAATGACAACCTCGGCATCTGACGCGTTTTCCGTCGAAATCAGATCAAGGCGGTCTGCAAGATTGCTGTCGCCGCCGCTCGAGATCGTCAGGCACCGCGCATTTCGCGCGATGGGAGAGGAGGGACCGGAAAGGATCTCGTATGCCACATCGCCCGAGGTGACGAAGAAGTCGAAACTGTCGGCCGCAAAGCCAAGCTTGACCAGCCGCTCGGAGTTATACTCACCGCTTCGTCCTGAATTTGAAAGGATGACGATTGTTTTCCCCGCCGATTTCAACCGCGACAAAGAGGCGATCGCATTCTCGTAAGGCCCAGTATCATCCCGGAGCACGCCGAACTGATCGACAAAGAAAACGTCATACTTCAGGGCCAGTTGGGCAAGGGTGCTCGGTCGCGGATCAGGCATTGTCGTCGTCCAGTTGGGCTACGACAAGTGCCGCAGTTCCGACAGCTGCCTCCAAAGACTTCGCCGGCAGCATCTCAAGGTTCATCGCCCTTGACCTCATCTTTGTCCAGGCGGGGTTACGGGAACCGCCGCCGACGGTTCGAAGGCTTGTCAATGAAGGCGAGCCGAGTTCGCGCAGCCGTTGATAGCCGAGGCGCTCAATTTCCGTCATGCCTTCCAGTATTGCCTGGAAGAACAGACTGTCGTCGGTCGGCCGGGGAGTGAGGCGAGGCAGGTAGTCTGGGTCATTGATTGGAAACCGCTCGCCTGGGCGTAGCAGCGGATAGAGGTCCAGGCCGAGCTTGCGATCTGGATCAACCTTCAGCGTAAGTTCATCCAGTCGGTCATCCCCGATCAATGCCCTGACGACATTGCCCCCGCTGTTCGACGCGCCCCCGACAAGCCAGAACCCACCGACGCGGTGCGAGTAGACGCCGTATTCGGGTGCGCTGATCGGGGTGTCCGAGGCCAGTTTCAAAACGATCGTTGAACCGAGCGCGGTTACGGCATCGCCTTTACTCGATGCACCAGTCGCGAGGAACGAGGCGCATCCATCCGTCGTGCCTGCGTGAAACCATGCCGTCTGGGGAATGCCTATTTGACGCAGGTAGCCCATGGCTGGCGCTATCTTTTTGCCCGCGCGGTGGACTGTCGGCAATTTGGACAAGTCCATCCCCGCCGCTTCGAGCCAATCCGGCCATTCTTCGGTATTCAGGTCGAAACCCGTCTTGAGCGCATTGTTCTCATCGCTGACGCGACCCGGGCAGCCCAACTTCATCAAGATCCAGTCCGCCTGATGCACGACTGCATCGACGTCGCTGTCACTCGAAAGATGGATCGCACGAGCAAGGCCAGAATTCGCGCCGATGGCCGTAGCGCCTGCAGGCGCATTGTCCGCAATGCGCGCAACAACCAGAGGATCGGGGCAGGGATCGTTGTACATCAGTACTGATCCAGTCGGCTCATTCGACGCATCAAGTGCAAGAACGGTCCCCGACGTGCCGTCTACAGCGATGCCTTCGACTGCGGAGAGATCAGTTTGCGCTGCGACGGTTTCGATCGCCTGGCTTACCCTTGCCCACCATGCCTGCGGTTGTCTTAGTTCGTCCGGCGACAGGAATGGCGCTGCAGCAAACGCGGTCGGATTGCCTTCGCAGTCAACAGCGCACGCTCGAGCGCCCGACGTGCCGATATCGACGCCGATGGCGACAGCTTTGCTGGCCTGGATGTTCACGCGGACTGCCTCTCTGATCCGCGGTCGAGAGCCTGGCGATACTGCTCGGCCTCCCAATGTGTAAGTTCGTGCTCGTCGTCCTTTGATAGATAGGCAACTGCCCTTCCTTCGGGAATGCGGCCGACGACCTCGGCCAGGCAACGGGCCATGACTTCTCCGCCCGCAGTAAGCGTACTCGACAGCAGTACGCCCTTGTTTGGAACGAGCAGCATCTTTGGCGCGTCACGACCGTCCCTGGAGAGAGCCGCTTCGTAATCTTTCGCGGTTTGCCCATCCCCAAGCACGCCGATCTCCGTTCCGAGGAATATGACGTGGTCTGGATATAGGGAACCGCCAAGAGCGATCGCCTGATTGGCCTGGGAAAGCGCGACAGCATGGCTGCTACAGTCTTGGGCGGGGTGAAAACTCGATCCCTGGGCTATCGCCGTGAGTTCTGCGATATCAGGCGTCGCCGTCTCGCGCGGCGTAACAGACAAGGCTTTCGTCACGCGCGAGATTTTGCTTTCCACTTCCTCCACGGTCTCGCCGCAAACGATTATGCCGTGATTGAAAAGGACAAGAACGTCCGGACGGGATGTGGCGACTTTCTCTATCTCTGCGGCAAGGGGTGTACCAGGACGCCTGTATGGAATGGTCACCCATTTGAGGTCTTGAACACCACTCATCCGCGCAGTCAGTTCCGCATCCCGGTCCTTGAGTACGGCCAGGGCGATCGCGTTCACGCAGTGATAGTGCGCGACCACGGGGCTCTTCAGAGCGGCATGGAAACTGGTCTCGATAGAGGGTCTGAGTCCGCTGGAGTTAAACTCTGCGACGACAAAGTCCGTCGATTTCTCCGCCCGAGGGTCGCCCTCACGAAGCGCAGCTACCAGCGGTTCGACGACGACGGGGACCATGATGTCCTGATCCTCGGCCTTCGAAAGCCAGGTTCCCGAGGCCTTTACCCACATTACCCCGCCGTCCTTGATCGACGTATTGCCCCCAGCGCCTTGTGTCTTGAGGATGTCGCTTCCGATCGCACTCGACAGATGCAGGAAGCCCCGGAACAACTCGGTCCCTCTCGGGTCAGTCTTTTTCACCTTGGTCTCCTCCTGCGGCATGGCCCAACCCGACTGCGTCAATGGCTGAGTAAACTCTTTCGTGATCCTATTAATGTGATCGAACGTCGTCAACTGTGAAGAATATTGATCTTTCACATTGCGCATAGCGCTACGCTGTGATTATAGTTCGTCACAGACGCTGAGGGAGAAGCGTCATGGAGGACTGAGTTGAACGATTCCGATCGCCATCGTCTGATCACGGAGATTCTTCGCGAAAGACCATTCGCGTCCGTCCGTGATTTGCAGAATCGACTTGGTGTTTCGCCGGCGACAATCCGGCGCGACATTGACAAGCTCGATGAGATCGGCGTGGCCCGTAAGGTCTATGGCGGGATTTCCGCCAATGAATCGTCTGCCCCCGGCCGTTTATCTGCGCGGCCATATGACGAAAACAGTCACATCGCCGTTGATGCAAAGCGGGCAATCGCTGAGAAGGCGGCAAGCCTGGTTCGCGACGGGGATTCAATCATCGTGCATGCCGGATCGACGTGCTACCAGCTCGGCTTGCAGTTGGCGCGTCGCAACGTCCGGCTTTACACCAATTCGATGCCGCTCGCGGCCTATCTTGGCGAACACGGTACCTGCAATCTGACGCTGGCGGGCGGCGTGCTCTACCGGGAGCCCGGCATTATTCATGACGCCTCTGCCGGGGCGCCCGACTTCTTTGCGTCGCGATTTTTTCTCGGAACGCAGGGCATTAGCAGCGAAGGGCTTCTGGAGTCGCACCCGCTATTGACCAAGGCGATCGGCGAGCTCAGCACCTGTGCTGATGAGATCGTTCTGCTTGCCGATAGCAGGAAGCTGTCGATCCAACCACGCAATGTTGTCCTTCCGCTTTCGCGGATCGGTACGATCGTCATCGATGATGGCCTCACCGATGCGGGAGCGAAGATGCTCGAGGACGCCGGGATCACCATCATGATCGCGACGGTCGGGGGGCAATGATGACGTCTTCAAAAGCGGTCGCGGTATTTGACCTTGGCAAGACCAACTCAAAGCTGTTCGTCTTTGGTGCTGATGGGTCGATCCTGTCGGAAACCAGGACAAAACCTCGCTGGATCGAGCACGAAAGCATGCGTGTGCTCGATGATGAGGCGTTGTTCGGGTGGATGACGGCGGCGTTGTCAACGGCGGTCGCTGAGCACTCCGTGGGGCACGTCATGTTCTCCGGCCATGGGTGTACGTTTGCGCTGGTCGAGCGCGATCAATTG
Organism: Rhizobium cauense; assembly: GCF_019511525.1. Lineage (GTDB taxonomy): Bacteria > Pseudomonadota > Alphaproteobacteria > Rhizobiales > Rhizobiaceae > Rhizobium > Rhizobium cauense. Next base: position 212,783 of record NZ_JAEUAT010000009.1, read on the forward strand.
GTTCACCCGCTCCTGGATTACGAACAGGAGCCTCCCCAGCTGCTCGCCGATCGTATCGACATGCTGGTACCGGCTTTCGACGAGACCTACTCCCCCAGGCTTCCGCTCGGCTTCAACTATGGGCGGCATATGCTTTGGCTGGAGGCGATCAAGCCGGAGGTTTTTAACCGCGCCGATGCCATCCTTCCATATCCACAATTTTGGTCCTGGAAGTTTTCCGGGCAAAAGGCGTCCGAGGTTTCCTACATAGGCTGCCACTCGCATCTATGGGCTCCCTTGCGTGGCGACTTCAGCAGCCTGGTCGACCATCAGGAGTGGCGCGAAAAGATGCCGGCATTCGAGCCGGCAGGGGCCGCAATCGGTAGCTGGGAGGCTTCCCCTGGCGAGGGTAGCAGTGCGTCTGTCGTGGTCCACAATGGTGTCCACGATAGCAATTCGGCGCTCTATTTCTACCGCTCGCTCGGCTTCGATGATTTCACGCTCGTGTCCACCGGAACGTGGGTAATCATCTTCAATTCGGCTTGCCCACTGGAAGCCCTCGACGAGCATCGGGACATGCTGGCCAACGTTACCGTTGACGGTAGGCCCGCACCGACGATCCGTTTCATGGGGGGAAGGGAATACGACGTTGCAAGCGGCGGCTGGAGCAAAGGCATAAGTCTCGACGCGGTCTCACGCGTGATCGCCAAGGGCGTCTTTGCGTTGCCCTCATTTGCGCCTGGAGGCCCGATGCAAGGCCGTGAGGGTCGCTTCGTAGGACCTCTGGTGGATGATGAGGAACGCGCGGCCGCTGCACTCCTCTACGTCGTCATGATGACCAATCTCTCCCTCGACCTCATTCAATCCGCCAATCCGATCGTCATCGACGGTGGTCTCGTCAAGACGGGATTGTTCGCGGGGCTACTCGCTCAACTTCGCCCCTTGCAGCCGATCTTTACAAGCACCACGGCCGAGGGGAGCGCATTCGGAGCTGCGGCACTCGTATTTGACACATTGGGTCAGAAGCCATTCGCAAATGAAACGAAAGAGGCAGCACCGCTGCAGCTTTTCGGGCTCGAGGCGTACTGCGACGCGTGGTGTGCATTGGCGGAAATAGAACAGCCAGAGCTGGCACAGCCGAGGAAGGAGTTTCACGCATGAGTGCGGCAACCCCACAAAACCGCTTACCCGTCCTCGAAATGCGCAACATCAGCAAGACGTTTGCGAGCACAAAGGCTCTCACCAACGTCTCGCTCACGGTCTATCCAGGTGAGGTTCACGCCTTGATGGGCGAGAACGGCGCAGGCAAGTCGACCCTGATGAAGGTTCTTTCTGGAGCCTATACGGCAGACCCTGGCGGAACGGTTCTGGTTGACGGAAAGCCAATCGTTGCCGGAGACCCTGTAAAAGCCAAGGCAAACGGTATCTCCGTTATCTACCAGGAACTCTCGCTCGCGCCCAATCTTACAGTCGCTCAGAACATGTTCCTTGGAGCCGAGCCGTCTCGCTACGGCGTGGTCGACAAGGCTGAAGCCCGCGCTCGGGTCGAACCGATTCTGAAGCAATTGGGCATCTCGTTTGGCCCCTCGCAGCTTGTTGCGACGCTTTCCCTTGGCGAACGCCAGATGGTGGAGATTGCGCGCGCTTTGACGACGAACGCGAAGATCATCGTCATGGACGAGCCGACCACCTCGTTGACATCACGGGAGACCGAACGTCTGTTCGACGTGATCGCCGGCCTGAAGGCACGCGGGATTGCGATCATCTACATCAGCCACCGCATGGAGGAGATCTATGCGCTCGCCGACCGCGTCAGCGTTCTTCGCGATAGCGCCTACGTCGGTACGTTGGAACGCGAGAATCTCTCCGCCGAGAAACTTGTATCGATGATGGTCGGCCGAGATCTTTCTACCTTCTACAAAAAAGAACACCGGGCACCGCAGCAGGCGGCAAAAACAATCCTTTCGGTTCGCGGTTTGGGTGATGGCCGCCGTGTTCATGAATGCTCGTTCGATGTCAAAGCTGGCGAGGTGCTTGGCATTGCTGGCCTTGTCGGATCCGGGCGAACCGAGCTTGCGCGGCTTATCTTCGGCGCGGATCGCAAGACGTCAGGTTCGGTGTCGCTCGAAGGACATGAACTGGCCATCGGTGGGCCACGAGACGCGATGGACGCTGGCATTGCCTACCTGACGGAAGACCGGAAAGGTCTCGGTCTCTTCCTCGATATGACGATCAACGAAAACATCAACATCGGGGTAATCGGCAAGGATGCAGGTCGGGGCGGCGTCCTGAATTTTGCAGCGGCAAAGGAGCGAGCGACCCGCGCAATCAAGTCGCTGTCCATTCGTACGCTGAGCGCAAGCATCAATGTCGGCGCACTGTCTGGCGGCAACCAGCAGAAGGCACTCATTGCGCGCCTGCTTGAGACGAAGCCCAAGGTCATCATTTTCGACGAGCCGACGCGCGGCGTGGACGTCGGTGCCAAGTCTGAAATCTACCGGATCATCGACGAACTCGCACATATGGGGATCGCCATTGTTGTTATCTCCAGCGATCTGCCGGAGATCCTCGGCATTGCAGACCGTGTCCTCGTCATGCGCGAAGGCAAAATAGCTGGCGAGGTCCTGGCGACGCCGGATCAGCCAATAAGCCAGGAAGCCATCATGGCCTACTCCACCGGATCGGCATCAAAGGTTGCCTGAAACGGGAAAGCACTGAAGACGGGACAAGAACATGACTGCGACATCCACGGACCAGACGAACGTCAACAAGGCAAAGTTCAGATCGACGCTAACTGCGCTCGGAATGCTGCCAGTGCTCGTCATCCTGGCCATTGGCTTCCATCTTTTGAGCGGCCGCTTTCTCAGCGTCAACAACCTGTCGATCGTCATGCAACAGGCATCGATCAATACGGTCCTGGCCGCGGGAATGACTTTCGTCATTCTCACCGGTGGTATCGACCTCTCGGTCGGTTCGATCCTTGCGGCGGCAGCGATGGTCGGCGTTATCGTCTCTCTCTGGCCCGATGTCGGTATGCTCGGCATTCCCGCAGCGATCGCTGTCGGCCTCGCCTGTGGGGTTGTCAACGGTACGATCATATCGGCGCTCAAGCTGCCGCCGTTCATTGTCACACTTGGCTCGCTCACGGCAATGCGCGGGATTGCACGCCTTCTTGGCAACGACACCACCGTCTTCAATCCGGACCTGCCGTTCGACTTCATCGGAAACGGTAGTTTCTTCGGTGTGCCGTGGTTGGCGATCATCGCGCTCGCCACGATCCTCGTCTCATGGTTCATCCTGAAGCGCACCGTATTGGGCACCTGGATCTACGCCGTTGGCGGCAATGTCGAGGCCGCGCGGTTGACGGGGATCAAGGTGCCGTTGGTCCTGCTTTTCGTTTACTCGATGTCCGGGCTCCTTGCCGGTTTGGGCGGTGTGATGTCGGCTGCGCGGCTCTATGCTGCCAATGGTCTGCAGCTCGGCCAGTCTTACGAGCTTGATGCGATCGCGGCCGTCATTCTCGGAGGCACCAGCTTCGTTGGTGGCGTCGGATCCATTTGGGGAACGCTCATTGGCGCACTCATTATCGCGGTGCTGTCCAACGGCCTCATCCTCGTCGGTGTCTCGGACATCTGGCAGTACATCATCAAGGGACTTGTCATCATCGTCGCCGTTGCGCTCGACCGCTACCGGCTGAAAGGGCTTAGCCGCACATAAAGTGCAGCTGGAGGAACCGGGGTTACCGGATAACAGGGCGCAGGATGCGCTGAATGGAGGAAAGCATGCGTATGATCTCGAAACTGCTCGCAGCCAGCGCACTCGCGGCATCGATTGCAATGCCAGCTGCCGCGAAGGACCTGGAAAAGATCGGTATTTCCGTTGGTCTGCTCGGTAACCCGTTCTTTGTCGCCACAATCAAGGGTATCGAAGACCGAGCCAAGGAAATCAATCCGAACGTTCAAGTGACCTCGGTCTCGGCCGACTACGACCTCAACAAGCAGGTCTCGCAGATCGACAGCTTCATTGCTGCAGGCGTTGACATCATCATGCTGAACGCGGTCGATGCGAAAGCGATAGCCCCTGCCGTCAAGAAGGCTCAGGCCGCTGGCGTGATCGTCGCCGCATTCGACGTGTCGGCCCCCGGTGCGGATGTCACTGTCATGACCAACAACGTCAAGGCAGGCGAGGAGGCGTGCCAGTACATCGTTGATAAGATCAGCGGCAAGGGCAACGTTATCATCATCAACGGGCCAGCATCCTCGTCCATCCTCGACCGCGTTCAGGGTTGCAAGAACGTCCTCGGCAAGAGCCCTGATATCAAGATCCTTTCGGACGACCAGAATGGCCAGGGTTCCCGTGACGGTGGTCTCGCAGTCATGCAGGGTCTTCTGACCCGTTTCGACAAAATCGATGCGGTCTTTGCGATTAACGACCCGACGGGCATTGGTGCGGAGCTGGCAGCCAAGCAGCTGAACCGCAACGAGTTCTTCATCACTGCTGTTGACGGCGCTCCCGATATCGAAAAGTCGCTCGCCAGCGGTAACTCCATGATCAAGGCGTCGGCCTCTCAGGACCCATATGTCATGGCAGGTGACTCACTCAAGATGGCTGTTGATGTCCTCAACGGAAAGAAGCCTGCTCAAGACACCGTTCTGCTCGATCCAAAGCTGATCACCGCAGACAACGTCAAGGACTATAAGGGCTGGACGGCAGCTCGCTAAAGTCTCCTCCCGAGGGGCCCGCCGTTGCCTTCGTGCGCGGCGGGCCGCATTTTCCGCAGTACATCAGGAATTCGTTGTCATGTCCAAAATCGGCGTCCACTCGTTCGTCTGGAGTGCCGGCTCGTCCAGGGACGAGCTGGAGAGAACCCTCGTGCGATCCCATGAACTCGGCTTCAAGCTTGTCGAGTTTTCTTACCTGGATCCAAACCAGGTCGACGTGAAATGGCTTGCATCTCGTATCCGGGAGTTGGGGCTGGACGTCGCCGTGAGCATGGGCTTGCCTTCAGACGGTGATATTTCGAGCGAGGATCCGGCGGTCGTTTCGCACGGAGAGGCCATTCTGGACCGGGCAGTGGCCCTGGTCCGCGATCTTGGTGGGACAAAGCTTGCGGGCATATTGAGTTCGGCTCATGGAAAGCAGGAGCATGCATTGTCCCGCAAGGGGTGGGACAGAAGCGTCAGTACGCTTTCGAAGGTCGCCGACCGTGCCAAGGCCGCTGGCGTTACTCTCAACCTCGAGATTGTGAACCGCTTTGAGAGCAATATGCTCAATACGGCAGCACAAGGGCTTGCCTACATCAAGGATACCGGGGCTTCGAACGTCTTCCTGCATCTGGATACTTTCCACATGAATATCGAGGAGGCGGATGTCGGCCTCGCCATTCGCAACGCCGCCGACAAGATCGGCTACGTTCATATCGGTGAAAGCCATCGCGGCTATCTCGGTACAGGCAATATCGATTTCGCAGCAATCTTCGATGCCCTCGTTGCAATCGGGTGGAATGACTTTGTAACTTTTGAATCTTTCTCGACGACGATCGTGGACAAGGATCTGTCTTTGAAGACGGCGATCTGGAGAAATCTCTGGGACGATAATATCGCGCTGGCAAAGCATGCGCGCACGTTCATAGAGCTCGGACTGGAAACGGCGCGCCTTAAAGCCGAATTGGTACAAGCCGCTCATCTTCCAACCGGCTGATAGCGCGGCAAGGGTTGGCGCCGCCATCTTGCACCTCAACGGTGGCCCTCGACGCGAGGCCATCCGCGCTGGCGCAATGCAGTCCATCTTGGCAAGTCCGCCTAAGAAAGTCGGCGGATGAACAAGGGCCCGGCAACATACCGGGCCCTTCTGTATCTAAACGCTGCCCTGAACCTGATGTAGGCCGGCATAAACACCACCCGCCTCCATCAGCTCGTCATGCGTGCCATCCTCGACAATGCCATGCTCCGTCAGCACCAATATGCGGTCGGCGTGCCGAACGGTGGACAGGCGATGGGCAATGACCAGCATTGTCCGTCCCTTCGCCAAGTCCAACAACGCCTGTTGGACCGCGCGTTCGCTCTCATTGTCGAGCGCACTGGTGGCTTCATCGAAGATCAGAACGGGCGGATTTTTCAAGAATGCCCGGGCAATGGTCAGTCGTTGTTTCTGCCCGCCGGAGAGCTTAACACCTCGTTGTCCGATATCGGTGTCGTAACCCTGGGGCAGTGCCATGATAAAATCATGCGCATTGGCAGCCCTGGCAGCCGCAACTATCTCATTCCTCGATGCATCGAGCCGACCGTAAAGCAGGTTTTCCCAGACCGTGCCGCTGAACAGATAGACGTCCTGTTGCACAATTCCCACTGCGCGCCGCAACGAGGCCAGTTCAATGCTGCGAACGTCTCTTCCATCGAGTGCGACACGTCCCGCTTCCACATCGTAAAAGCGCGGTACGAGACTGCACAGAGTGCTCTTGCCGACGCCCGACGGCCCGACCAGGGCGACGAACTCGCCCGGACGAATTGTCAGGGAGAGGTTGCTGAACACGATGGGTCCTGCAGCTTCGTATCGGAAGCTCACTGTCTCGAAGCCGATTTCGCCTTTCACCGGCCCAAGAGGTAAAGCACCGGGCCGGTTGGCAATTTCAGGCACCTCCTCCAGCAATTCCATGGCGCGGGTGAAGCCGGTATAGCCCTCCTGCCAGAGCCGGATGAAGTTATCGAGCCGCCGCAGTGGGTCCATCAGAACACCGATCGTCATGAGCACCGTCAGCAGATTGCCCGCCGTGAGATCACCCGCAATAATCCGCAGCGCGCCAATAATGATCACAGCTATTGTGACGAGTTGGTAAAAGCCTTCCATGCCCGACCACAGCATGGCCTCGCTGCGATAGCCGTCCCTTCTGCTTTGCAGGAAGCGTTGGTTTTCAGCGTCGAAGCGGCGCAGTTCGTCCCGGTCATTGCCAAATGATTGGACCACGCGGATACCGCCGAGCGCATCCTCAACGCGCTCATTCACGCCGGCAATTCGCTCCTTGCTGGTGTGTAGCGCCAGCTTCATGCGATTGTTGAAGTAGAGCGCATACGCAATGGCAAACGGGACCATTGCAGCGATTGCCGCTTCGATCAGCGGGTCGATCCAGGCCAGCAATGTCATGGCGCCGGCAAACTTCAGGATGCCAATTGTGGCGTCCTCCGGTCCGTGATGGAAAAGCTCGCCGAGCCAGAGCGAGTCGTTGCTGATACGGCTCATCAGCTGGCCCGTGCGTTGCCTGTCGTAAAAGCTGAAAGAGAGCTTTTGGCAATGCTCGAACAGTTCGCGTCGCACCTGCGCCTCAATGCGCGCTCCCATCACATGGCCTTTATAGTCCACGAAATAGATGGCGATTGCCTGCACCACGAAGGCTGCAAGCATAACGATACCCAAGCTAAATAATTGCGCGAACATATCTGGCGCGCGCATCAAGTCGGGCATGCGCGATATGATGACATTTGTCGTCACCGGGAGGGCAATTGCGGCCGCTGCGATTAGCACGGCAGCGCTCATTACCGAAGCGAATAACGGCAGATGCGGCCTGTAATAGGAGACAAAACGCCGGAACCTGGCGCGCGCTTTGTCCTCTGCAGCTGGATGGGCTGCAGTGCGGAAGACGAAGTTGGGAAGGAAGCGACTAGAGCTATTCGGTGCGCTTTTGGCTTCGTTGGAGGATTTTGAATGCATGAACGATCATGTCCTGTTGCAGACGAAGTGCGGCTTTTCTGGACATGATGGTCTTCATTGTGGATCTCCCTTGGAGTGAGCGCAAAAGTTAGCAGCGTTATTCGCTTCTGCAACCCATCAAGGTAACAAAATCAAAAAAGTGATGATGTTGTCACAGCGCCACCAGCAGCGGACATTCTTGCGTGACTGAAGGACATTTCGGCGGCGTCATATTCCTCGCTCTTGCCGACATTCGAGATCCGCGCCTTCAGCGCCGGATGGACGAGCCGCATCTTGCAATCGGCCGCTGCCTGGCTATTGCGCGATCCATCGACGGACGAGACGCTCGTCCAAGCGCGCGATCTCTACGTCAAGCGCCGTGCGGCGCTTATCGACGCGCTCGCCGAGCGCGGAATTGAGGCGGCCCACGGCGGCGGGCTGTGCGCCTGGATCCCGGTATCGTCGGAGCCATTTGCGCTGGTTACAATGGCGGCAAGGGGCATCGCCGTTCATCCAGGCGCAAAATTCTCGGTCTTACCGAGCAGTCATCTTCGCGTCGCGACCGCCAATCTGACTGATCGCTGCGAGGAAGTCGCCGACGGCATTGCGTTGGCGGCGGTGAACTGACGGAACGCGCGGATAGAGAGCGCCCAAGTCGAGATAACATCTCAGTTGAGACGGAAATTCTCAGGGAGGGAAGCGCTGGCGCATACTTCAGGAGGGCCAGCCGTTAGTGATGACCAATGAACCTTCGACATCCACCATTATGGTCAGATGTCGACTAGAGTACCATCGGGTAGGGAAGCGGCTCGCCGGTCTTGCTGACAATGGTCGAACCGTAGGGCTCGCGCGACGTGATCAAGAGGCTGTCGTTTGGTAATGGCCGCGCCAGCTTTCGGGCTTCCTCCCAAGGCGCGCGCATCCATACTTCGGCCTCTTCACTCGTCTGCAAAAGGACTGGCATCGCCTTCTCGTGCACCGGTCGAACGATGTCATTTGGCTCGGTTGTCAGAATTGCATAGAGATCGTCCACGGTCGAACCGTCCTTGACTTTGCGGACACTTTTCCACTGGGGCACCCATAGGCCGGCGAAGAACATCAACGGTTTTTCGAGGGTTGCCGAGAACCAGGCATTCGGTGTCTTCCCGCCTTCCTCCTTGCTCGAAGGGTCCGGCTCTGCAAAGGTTGTCACAGGCACCAGGCAGCGGTGTTCGATCCCGAACCATCGCCTCCAGTGTGGCAAGCTGAGATTGCGGATGTTCGTGACCCCGCCGTCCGGTTCCATGCGCAGGAGTTCGTCCATGTCGACGGGAAGGCCCTTCATCCGCCGTTTTTCGGCGCGGGATTCGGCCGCTTTCTTCTGCACGTAGATTGGCGAGGGGAGGCCCCATCGGCAGTTCGCGAGCTGCCTCTTGCCGTCGGAGGTGTTTCTGATGACCGGTGCCCATTGATCCGGATTGATTTGATAGGCGGGCATGAGGTTGATCAAGCTTTCGACATCCTGTGCCCATTTGTTGACCCAGTCGCGATCCTCCATCCGGTAGAGATTACACATGCGGTCGTGGCCTCCCCTGGTTCCGGTACAGAACGTCCAATATCCCGGCGGAACATTCAAGCCACCCAATGGAGAGAGTTTTCAGCGGCCGGTTCGGCTGCTGGGCTAATTTGTAAGCGGCGCCGCCCACTTAAATCGATCTTAAAAAAAGAGCTGAAAAAGCTAATCGATTTTAATTTCTTTATTCAAAATTGCATGTTGCGGCGCAGAAAAATTAGGAGTGTTAATCGCCCAGGAAATCCACTGTCTGGAGGCGCTGTATGGTTTTCACATTTCCGCTTAATGACAAGCGCAACGTCGAGGAACTGCTAAAACACCTGGCGGAGCATAAGCTCAATTTTCCGGGAAACTGCGTGGTATCGGTAAAGCCTCACGTCGCCCATGTCTCTTCCATGAATTCGTTCGCTTTAGGAACTGCGCGGACGGCGTGGTAGCCACGAGCGCGGTCTAAACCAATGAAATGGTCTGCTAGAGCGTTGGCGCCAGTAGCGCCGTTTCTACGTCCGTTGGACGCTCCAAGGTGATGCATTTCTCGGCGGTAGTGCGGTTGATCGTTCATCTCGATGAAGAGCGCTTACGGCTTTTTCTGAGGCCTGGCGGCTCGAGCGGCTGCCTTACGGCGCGCCGTCAACTATCTTTAATCTTTGATCTAACACAAAAGTGCTGTCCAGCCTTCCGCACAGACTCTTGGAATCACTGACGGACCTGTTTCATTGGTTGCTATCTTGATCGCTGGGGACGATCCAAAGTTAGTTTCCAGATTGGGAATTTGAACTTGTTTCCAGATTGGGAACGCGCTATATATAGGAGCGAGCGTGAACGTTATCGCGAAGTCCGCTTTGGTCAATTTCTGGAATGGTCTGCCGAAAGGAGTGCCAAGAGAAACCGCTGAAGCGGCGATGACGGAATGGTATGCCACAGCATCAAAGGCAAGCTGGAGCAATTTCAGTGAGCTGAAGAAAACTTTCAATTCGGCCGACATTGTCGCCGGCAACAAGGTGATTTTCGACGTGGGTGGCAATAAATACCGCATTGTGGGGTTGGTCGCGTTTCGGACGAAACGGATTTTCGTTCTGTTTGTCGGGACACATGCCCAGTACGATGCGGTTGACTTGGCAAAACTCTGATGTGAGAGGAAGTCGATATGTTGGATTTGAAAGCTTTCCGAACCCTTCAGAGTGAAGATGAGTATAACGCCGCGTTGAAGGAAGTCCGGCCGTACTTCGAGAATGAACCCGAGGAAGGCTCTGAAGAAGCGGCTCATTTTGATGCGCTTGTCCTTCTGATCGAACAGTATGAAGGCAAAGCCTACCCAATCCCGGCTGCAAGCCCGGTCCAGGTTGTTAAGTCGGTGATGGCTGCTAACAATTACACTCGCGCGGATCTGGTAGCCGTTATTGGCTCCAAATCGCGCGCCGCCGATCTTCTGAATGGCAAGCGGGAAATCAATCTCGAGCAGATTCGAAAGCTCAGCAAGGAATGGAACATTCCGGCTGGCTCGTTGATTGGCGACGTCGCCGCTTAACAGCGGACTCTGTTGCGCCGATCGCCATCCATTAATGCTGCAGACTTTTGGTCACATTGAGATAGGCCTCGCAGGCTCATTGGGCTGGTCAATCATCCGGGCTCGAAGCGAGACAAGGAAAGTAAGCCTTACAGCGGTCGATGCCGTCTGCATTGTTCATCATTGAGCAGCCCACAGTCAGGCGCCGTCTGAGTTGCTGGAAGGGTAGGCTGGCCCCGTACTGCCTGATCACTGTTTTACGATCCAGTTCTATCCGTCGATCGCAGGCGCGGCATTCAAAGCTGATGACCGCGCCCCGAAACTGACGAAGCGTCTGATCATGGCAGGAATTTTTTCTTATCGGCAAGATATCATATGCCCTGTGGATCGACTGTGGTTACCGCCTTGAATTCCCTCAAGGATCGCTCGCTGGTGTCGCTGTGGATGGGCTGTGGGATCAAAATCCACCCGAAATGCGTCCGTTGACTCGAATTACAGAAAGGAACAAACGTAGAACATACTCGCTTTTAGACGAGATGGAACCCTCATTTTGGCGAAGGCTACAGATGGCGCACGCGGGCGCAAACCTTGTGATCACCGAGCTTCGAGAACGCATCTCGCATCTTGAAGGCAACAAAGCGCGGCGAGCCCAGACACTACCATTTGGCGTCCGCGAGATCGATAACCACCTGCCTGGCGGAGGATTGTCCTTCGGAGCCATCCACGAGTTTGCCGGTGGCGGGGCAGGGACCGTCGATGGTGCGGCCGCAGCATTGTTTGCAGCTGGGATTGCTGCGCGAACAAAGGGGAAGGTCATATGGTGCCTGACACGGCCAGACCTGTTTTTTCCTGCGTTGGCACAGGCGGGCCTCCATCCAAACCGGGTCATCTTCGTCGAGGCTGACAGGGAAGAGGACGTCCTTGCTTCCATGGAAGAGGCGCTTTCGTTCGGCGGGCTCGGGGCCGTCGTCGCCGAACTTGTCCGCCTCCCGATGACCGCTTCGCGACGGCTGCAATTGGCCGCCGAAAAATCAGGAACGATTGGCCTCGTCGTTCGACGATGGCGGCGGCAGACCGAGGCGAGCGATTTCGGCCAGCCGACGGCGTCGACGACCCGTTGGAGGGTGAGTGTGATGCCCTCGCAAGAGCTTCCGGTTCCAGGGGTTGGCCGTGCGCGGTGGTTTCTCGAGTTGATGAGAGTGAAAGCGGGCGAGTGCGCAGAGTTTACAGTTGGAGCGTGTGATGCCGCGGGTCGTATCAATCTTTCTACCGAATTTGCCGACCGACCGGATCAGGCGCGCCGATCCGTCCATTCCCGCTGAACAGGCAATCGCCGTCATTGCCCGCAGCGGTTCGAAGCGTTGGGTATCCGCCGTCGACACCGCCGCACGGAAGGCCGGCGTCCATGTTGGCATGCCGGCAGCAAAGGCGCAGGCGCTGTTTCGAGGACTTGTTCTTGTCGATGCCGATGCTGTTGAAGACGCCGCTGCCCTTGAACGCATTACGCTCTGGGCGCTCACGCAATACTCGCCAATCGTTGCTGTCGACGGTCAGGACGGGATCGTGATGGACACAGAGGGTGCCGACCATCTGCAAGGTGGCGAGCATATGATGCTAACCGGCATCGCCAACCGGTTTCGAACAAAGGGCCTCTCTGTCCGGGTGGCAATCGCCGACACGTGGGGTGCATCTCACGCCTGCGTACGGGCCAGCCGACGCGAGACGCTTATTGTTCCGTTCAAGGAAACTGCCCGTTCCGTGGAAGCGCTTCCGATCCATTTGCTGCGGCTTCCAGACACGGTCGTCGTTGATCTTCGAACACTGGGGTTTAGGACCATCGGTGAACTCTCCGCAACGCCACGTGCCCCGCTTACTCTGCGATTTGGCCCTGAAATCGGCCGCCGTCTCGATCAGATGTATGGCCGTCTCGCCGAACCGATTGATCCCGTCAGGGGGCCTGAATTGATCGAGGTCTCGCGCTCGTTTGCCGAGCCGATCGGTGCTGCGGAGACGATCAACAAATATGTTGGTCGGCTTATCGTAAGCCTCATCACCGAACTACAGCGCAAAGGGCTCGGTGTCCGACGGGTCGATCTGATCGTCGAGAAGGTTGATGGGACAAGGCAGGCTATCCGCGCCGGCACAGCCAAGCCCGCCCGCGACGCTGCATGGCTGACAAAGCTCTTCCGCGACCGGACCGAAAAGATCGAGCCTGGTTTTGGGATCGAGAAACTTTCGCTGGTCGCGATCATGACGGAGCCTCTTAAAGAGGAACAGCGGTCGTCATCTCTGGTGGAGGAGGATACGACCGACATCACACCCTTGATCGACATTTTTGGCAACCGTGGGCAGCGCGTCTACCGGCTCGCGCCGATCGCGTCCGACGTTCCCGAACGAAGTGTGCAAAGGGTCGGCGCAGCGGCCGAGGAAACCAACGAGACCTGGGTCTACCATTGGCCGCGTCCCGTCAGACTTCTGCATCGGCCCGACCCGATCGAAGCCATCGCACTTCTTCCCGACAGACCGCCAGTCAGCATCACATGGCGGGGCAGACGCCGCAAGATCGTGCGGGCGGACGGGCCGGAGCGGGTATTCGGCGAATGGTGGAAGCGAGACAGCGAGCTTGAGGCGGTCCGCGACTACTTCGTCGTCGAAGATGAGAGCGGTCAGCGGCTTTGGGTTTTTCGCTCCGGCGATGGGGTCGATCCGGAGACGGGATCACATCGCTGGTACATGCACGGGATATTTGCATGAAATACGCCGAGCTTCAGGTCACCACACATTTCAGCTTTCTTAGAGGGGCGTCTTCGGCAGATGAGCTGTTTGTAGCAGCCAAGGAACTCGGCATAGGAGCGATCGGCGTCGTCGACCGCAACAGCCTTGCAGGTATCGTTCGGGCGCTCGAAGCCTCTCGTTCTACCGGCATCCGCCTTGTTGTCGGTTGCCGGCTGGATCTGCAAGACGGCATGTCAATTCTCGTCTATCCCACAGATCGCGCGGCATACTCGCGACTGACACGCCTGCTGACACTTGGGAAGAGTAGGGGTGGCAAGGCAAAGTGTATCCTGACGATCGAAGACGTTGCACTCTATGCGGATGGGCTGATCGGTATTTTCGTGCCGGACCTTCCAGACGAGACCTGCGCGATCCAGATGAGGAAGATGGCCGATCTCTTCCAGGATAGGGCCTACGTCTCACTCTGCCTGAGGCGGCGTCCGAATGACCAGTTGCGGCTTCACGCGATTTCGCAGATTGCTGCACGCTACAAGGTTCGCACGGTCGTCACCAACGACGTCCTTTTTCACGAGCCCGGGCGGCGACAGCTCCAGGACATCGTCACCTGTATCCGCAACAACACGACAATCGATGACGTTGGCTTCGAGCGCGAGCGGCATGCCGACCGCTATCTGAAACCACCCGAAGAGATGGAGCGCCTCTTTCCGCGCTACCCCGAAGCCCTCGCCCGCACGATGGAGATCGTTGCCCGTTGTCGTTTCAGCCTTGAGGAGCTGACCTATCAGTATCCGGAGGAAGCGATTGTCACAGGCATGGATGCCCAGCAGTCGCTCGAACACTATGTCCGCGAATGCATCCCGATCCGCTATCCCGAAGGTCTGCCGCGAAAGGTGCTTAAGGTCGTCAAGCACGAACTCGACCTCATCCGGTCGATGAAATACGCTCCATATTTCCTGACTGTGTTCAGCATCGTCCGCTTCGCGCGGTCGCAAGGCATTCTCTGCCAGGGCAGGGGATCGGCGGCCAATTCGGCGGTCTGCTACATCCTTGGCATCACCTCGATCGACCCTGACACCAATGACCTGCTCTTCGAACGCTTCATTTCCCAGGAGCGCGATGAGCCGCCTGATATCGACGTCGATTTCGAGCACGAGCGCCGGGAGGAGGTCATTCAGTGGATCTACAAGACCTATGGTCACGACAAGGCAGCCCTCTGCGCGACCGTCACGCGGTATCGGGCAAAAGGCGCGATCCGTGACGTCGGCAAGGCGCTCGGGCTTCCCGAAGATATCATCAAGGCCCTGTCATCGGGCATGTGGTCGTGGTCCGAGGAACTGGTCAGCGATCGCAAGGTTCGCGAGCAAGGCCTCAACCCGGAAGACCGACGGCTTGCGCTAACGCTCAAGCTTGCGCAGCAATTGATGGGGGCGCCACGCCATCTCGGCCAACATCCAGGAGGTTTCGTTCTCACCCACGACAGGCTCGACGACCTCGTTCCTATCGAACCCGCGTCGATGGCCGACCGCCAGGTCATCGAGTGGGACAAGGACGACATAGAGGCGCTCAAATTCATGAAGGTCGACGTTCTGGCACTCGGCATGCTGACCTGCATGTCGAAAGCCTTCGATCTCATCCGCGAGCATAAGGACGAGCACCTGGACCTTGCGGGCATTCCGCAGGAAGACCCCGCCACCTATGCGATGATCCGCAAGGCGGACACGCTTGGCACCTTCCAGATTGAGTCCCGCGCACAGATGGCGATGCTGCCGCGCATGAAGCCGAGGACCTTCTATGACCTGGTAATCCAGGTTGCGATTGTTCGACCCGGTCCAATCCAGGGCGACATGGTCCATCCCTACCTCAGACGGCGCGAAGGGAAGGAGGCTGTCGTGTACCCGACGCCCGAGCTCGAGGCTGTCCTTGGAAAAACTTTGGGTGTTCCGCTCTTTCAGGAGAGCGCGATGAAGGTTGCGATGGTCTGCGCCGGCTTTACCGGCGGCGAGGCCGACCAGCTTCGAAAGTCGATGGCGACCTTTAAATTCACAGGCGGGGTCAGCCGCTTCAAGGACAAGCTGGTCTCCGGGATGATCAAGAACGGGTACTCGGCCGAGTTTGCTGAGAAGACCTTCAGCCAGCTTGAGGGCTTTGGTTCGTATGGCTTCCCGGAATCCCACGCCGCCTCTTTCGCCCTGATCGCCTACGCCAGCAATTTCGTGAAGTGCCATTTCCCCGATGCCTTCTGTGCTGCGCTCCTGAACTCTCAACCAATGGGCTTTTATGCTCCGGCCCAGATTGTGGGCGACGCTCGCGCACACGGCGTCGAGGTCCGGCCCGTTTGCATTAATCAGTCTCGGTGGGACTGCACGCTTGAGCGAATTGGAACGACGGACCGTCACGCCGTGCGCCTCGGCATGCGGTTGGTGAGGGGCTTGGCCGTAGCCGATGCCGCAAGGATCGTCACTGCAAGGATGAATGCGCCGTTTGAATCCGTTGATGATGTCTGGCGACGATCGGACGTACCCACGGAAGCGTTGGTGCAGCTCTCCCAGGCCGATGCATTCCTGCCGGCTCTTGGGCATCAGCGCCGGGATGCCATATGGGCGATAAAGGCGCTTCGCGACGAGCCATTGCCGCTATTTGCTGCAGCTTCTAATCGCGAGGCACGAGCGATCGCAGAACAACAGGAGCCTGAGGTATCGCTTCGGCAGATGACAGATGGACACAACGTCGTCCAGGACTACAGCCATGTCGGGCTGACCTTGAGGGATCATCCGATTTCGTTCCTGAGGAAGGACTTGTGCGAGCGGCGGATCGTAAGCTGCCACGAGGCGATGAATGCTCGCGATGGCCGTTGGCTGATGACGGCGGGACTCGTGCTGGTCCGGCAAAAGCCCGGATCGGCCAAGGGCGTCCTGTTCATGACGATCGAAGACGAAACAGGCCCGGCAAACATCGTGGTTTGGCCAAGCCTGTTTGAGCGCTCTCGGCGCGTCGTTCTCGGGGCGTCCATGATGGCAATCAACGGGCGCATTCAGCGGGAAGGGGATGTCGTGCATCTCGTAGCACAACAGGTTTTCGATCTTTCTGAAGATCTGTCGAGCCTCGCTGACCGTGACACGGAATTCAGGTTGCCGACCGGCCGCGGTGATGAATTTGCGCATGGTTCGCCGGGAGCTATGGATTCTCGCGAGAGGGCAGTGGCGAAGCCTCGAGATATGTTCGTTCCTGACCTTCATATTGATACGCTCAAGTTGAAGAGCAGGAACTTTCACTAGCGAAGGATCTCGCCGGCGACATTGAGCGATCCAATCGCCAATCCTCAAGAACCGGTCGGCACGTTCAGATCCGTGAGGAGGTGGCAGATCAGTCCGGGGTCTCATCATGCCAGCCGGTAGCACACCACGCTTGACACCCGCAACATATCCATTATTCTGGATATATGGAAAATAACACAGCGATAGCAGCCCTTGCGGCCCTGGCACAGAACACTCGGCTTGAGACCTTTCGTTTGCTCGTGAGGCACGAACCGGACGGGATTCCGGCGGGCGAGCTTGCGCGACTGCTCGATGTTCCCCAGAATACCATGTCGGCGCACCTTGCGACACTCTCACGCGCCGGCTTGGTGAAGAGCGAGCGCCAAAGCCGATCGATCATCTACCGGGCTGACCTCGACGGCCTTCGCGACCTGACACTCTTTCTGCTCAAGGACTGTTGTGGCGGTTCGACAGAACTTTGCGAGCCGCTCATCGCGGAACTCACGCCCTGCTGCGCTCCGGGAGCGACGTTATGTTGAGAAGGATCGAGTTGCTCGAGACGCACGGGAACGACATGGAACTCCGTGTGGCGCTCGATGCTGCGGGCCTGCCCACAGATGACGTCAACGACGAAGGGCGCACGTTTTTCAAGGCCGTTTCGGACGACGGGCGGGCCGTCGGGTATTGCGGTATCGAGCGCTGCGCCGGAGACATTCTTTTGCGGTCCGTTGTGGTCCTTCCGGCGTATCGCGGTCACGGACTAGGCCGAATGATCGTTGATGGGACGCTGCGGGGTCTTGATGGCAACGGCGATGTCTATCTCGTTACAACGACCGCAGCGCCGTTCTTTTCGACCATCGGTTTCTCAGTGGTGGCCCGCGCCAACGTACCGGCTGCGGTGCTCGCAACCCGCCAGCTTTCTTCCATCTGCCCATCGTCGGCGACCGTCATGAAGCTCAACAGATCTCTGACCTAACACGGACCACTACCATGACTGACAAGATCTACAACGTGCTCTTCCTGTGCACGGGCAATTCGGCTCGCTCTATCCTCGCCGAATCCATTCTCAACAAGGAGGGAGGCGGGCGCTTCAAGGCGTTCTCCGCCGGCAGCCAGCCGAAGGGCGAGGTGAATCCGCACGCGCTGAAGGAACTGGAGGCGCTCGGCTATCCGTCGATGGGATTTTCATCGAAGAGTTGGGATGCTTTCGTCGAGCCAGGCGCGCCCGAAATGGATTTCATCTTCACCGTTTGCGACAGCGCTGCGGGAGAAGCGTGCCCCGTTTGGATTGGCCATCCGATGACGGCTCACTGGGGCGTCGAGGATCCGGCCGCGGTTGTCGGGACGGAAGTCGAGATACAGCGCGCCTTTGCACAGGCAGCGCGTTTCCTGAAGAACCGCATCACCGCCTTCATCAACCTGCCCATAGCCTCTTTCGAACGCATGGCCATCGAACAGCACGTTCGCCAGATCGGTTCACTCGAAGGCGCGTCGGTCAAATCCGCGAAGGCCAAGTAGGATGTCGACGTTCGAACGATACCTGACCGTTTGGGTCTTTCTCTGCATCGTTGTTGGCATAGCCCTCGGACATATGATGCCCGGTTTGTTCCATGTCATTGGTGCCGCCGAGATTGCCAAGGTCAACATTCCGGTGGCGATTCTGATCTGGCTGATGATCATCCCGATGCTGCTGAAGATCGACTTTCGATCGCTCGCGCAGGTCGGATCGTACTGGCGAGGGATTGGCGTCACGTTGGTCATTAACTGGGCCATCAAGCCGTTTTCCATGGCAATCCTGGGATGGGTGTTCGTCGGCTGGCTCTTCCGGCCCTATCTACCGGCAGACCAGATTGACTCCTATATCGCGGGCCTCATCATTCTTGCTGCGGCACCCTGCACGGCAATGGTCTTTGTCTGGAGCAACCTGACGCGCGGCGAGCCGCTGTTTACCCTCTCTCAGGTCGCGCTGAACGACGCGATCATGGTCGTCGCCTTCGCCCCGATCGTCGGCTTGCTGCTTGGTCTCTCAGCCATCACCGTGCCGTGGGCGACTCTTGCCCTGTCGGTCGCGCTCTATATCGTCGTGCCTGTGATCATCGCCCAGATGCTGCGCGGCCGGCTGACGGGCGATGGAACTACCGGCGCACTCAATAGCCTGCTTGCCAAGCTTCAGCCGATGTCGCTTGTCGCCCTCCTCGCAACCCTTGTCCTGTTGTTCGCATTCCAGGGCGAGCAGATTATTGCGCAGCCGACCATCATCGCCTTGCTGGCTGTGCCAATCCTTATCCAGGTTTATCTGAACTCCGGGCTAGCCTATGTTCTGAACCGCATGGCGGGCGAGCGACATTGCGTCGCCGGGCCGTCCGCACTCATCGGTGCAAGCAACTTCTTCGAGCTCGCGGTTGCGGCCGCCATCAGTCTCTTCGGATTTCAATCAGGTGCCGCGCTGGCGACGGTCGTCGGTGTGCTGATCGAGGTGCCGGTGATGCTGTCTGTCGTCTGGATCGTGAACCGCTCGAAGGGCTGGTACGAGGCATCGCCCGCCGTCTCCCGCAACACGATCACCGAAAGGGCCTGACCATGGACGCCACTATCTACCACAATCCAGCCTGTGGGACGTCTCGCAACACGCTGGCACTCATCCGCGCGGCTAGGATCGAACCCGCTGTCATCGAATACCTGCAAAATACCCCGTCGCGGGAACATCCCTTGAAAATGATCACGGACGCCGGTCTGAGAGTTCGCGAAGCGATCCGCGAGAAGGGCACGCCTTACGCCGAACTTGGCCTCGACAATCCCGAGCTAACCGACGACCAGTTGCTGGATGCGATGCTCGCTACACCGATACTGATCAACAGGCCGTTTGTTATCACCACGATGGGGACGCGGTTGTCGCGCCCCTGCGAGGTCGTTCTGGACATCCTTCCTGCTGATGCCTTCAAAGGGCCATTCACCAAGGAAGATGGCGAAGAGGTTCTCGACGAGGAAGGAAAGCGAATTGTCTGATAAACTTCCCGCGCTGCACGCCGAGCACCTCCATTCAACGGATCTCGAATCCCTCCGGCCTGAATTTTCAAGCCACAAGCCACGCATCCTGATCCTGTACGGATCACTACGCGAGGTTTCGTATAGCCGGCTTCTTGCCTTCGAAGTCTGCCGCCTGCTCGAACGGCTTGGATGTGAGGTGCGGATATTCGATCCGACGGGATTGCCGCTTCCGGACGAAGCGCCGGTCAGTCATCCCAAGGTGCAGGAGCTCCGTGAGCTCTCCCAATGGTCGGAAGGCCAGGTCTGGATCAGCCCGGAGCGCCACGGCGCCATGACCGGCATCATGAAGTCGCAGATCGACTGGATCCCGCTGTCGCTCGGCTCCGTCCGCCCGACACAGGGCAAGACGCTGGCTGTGATGGAAGTTTCCGGTGGCAGCCAGTCCTTCAACGCGGTGAACCAAATGCGCATTCTCGGCCGCTGGATGCGGATGATCACCATCCCCAACCAGAGCAGCGTGGCGAAGGCGTTTCAGGAATTCGACGCCCAAGGCCGGATGAAGCCTTCCCCCTATTATGACCGCGTCGTCGACGTCTGCGAAGAGTTGGTGAAGTTCACCATTCTTACGCGCGATGCCTCGTGCTATCTGACCGACCGCTACAGCGAGCGGAAGGAAGAGGCAGCCGAGCTGGAGAAGCGCGTCGCGCTGAAGTCGATCTGACGGCTATTTATGCCGCCAAACTTTGATCGCTGACAGAAGCAGGATCACCGCGAGCGCAGGCAACAGCACCGCGCTCGGAACGATCCCAAGCAATTGTCCCCCGATGAACGTGCCGACAACCGAACCTGCGGCCATGACCAACAGGAAAGATTTGTTGCAGCCGAGGACCGAGAAGCTCTGATCACGGCTGTATCGGGTGAACCCGACCAGCATCGTCGGCAGGCTGACGGCAAGTGAGAGAGATCCTGCAAGCTTGATGTCTGCACCGAAGAGGAGCACGAGCATCGGGATCAAAAGTTCACCGCCTGCCACGCCGAGCAGTGAGGCGACGATACCGATCACAAACCCCGCGACGATACCTGCTGCGATCTGTGCACCGCCCGACAGAAGCGGCTGTCCCACTGCGGCATCGTGGCCGAGGATCAGAACGAGCGCGATAGCCACGAGAAGCGCCGAGATGACCTTATACAATGTCTCGGACTTCAGACGGGTCGCCCACCCGGCGCCGAACCAAGCGCCAGCAAGGCTTCCGGCCAACAAGTTGACGACAACCTGCCAATGCGAGCCGATCTCACTGAATGGTACGGTCGCCGCACGGAACGGCAGGGCTGATGCGACTACCACCAGGCTCATCGCCTTGTTGAGAATGACGGCCTCAAGTGCTGCGAAGTTGAAGATGCCGATGAGTAGAGGAAGACGGAATTCGGCCCCGCCAAGTCCGACCAGGCCACCCAACGCCCCGATGATCCCACCGCCGGCGAAGGCCGGAACGAGCTTTCTTTGCGCCGTGTCGTTAGTCGTCTCGGTCATTTGATCGCCCTGTCAGGTTTAGGCGCGCTTATCCGAACAAAACTCAGGCGTTTTTTGCAAGGGCACCGGTAGCCCGTGCTCTTGCAGATGTCGCCACCGCGACAAACGCCGCAATGCTGATCGCGCCGAGACAGGTGAGTGCGGCCAGTGCGAAGCTCAAGCCGATATTCTCCATTGCCGCTGCAAATACGAACGGTGCTCCTGCACCAACTGCCAGTCGAGCAGCAGCCATCTTGCCGAGGATCGCACCGTATCCGTCAGATCCGAACAGATAGAGGGGCAGGCTTCCCTGCGCGATGCTGTTGATGCCGGAGCCAAGACCCACGCAGATGGCGAACGCAATCGCACCCGGCAACCAGTTGCCAGTCACCAGGAGGATCAGGACACCGAACACGATCAGCACGGCGGCCAGAACGGCGAGTGCCGGCGGCGACAGGTTTTTCCCGAAGACCATGTTGATCAGACGGCTGAGAACCTGAGCAGGACCGAACAGGGAGCCGATGACGACTGCGGCGGCACCTAGCCCGATTGAACCGAGCATCGGCACCATATGTGCAAGGATGGCGGCGAGCGTGAAGCCGAGGAGCGCGAAGGCAAACGAAACTATGAGCATCGCACGGCGCCGTGCATGAGGCGGGATCGTCCCGACCACCGCCTCCCGCGTACGGTTCGTCCCTTCGCCGGCTTTGTGCCCGAACTTTCTGATCCAGAAGTGGAGCGGCATACAGAAGAAGAGGTTTAGAGCCGCAAAGACGAGATAGATTTCGCGCCAGGAGAGATATTCCGTGAGAGCTGCCGAGATTGGCCAGAAGATCGTCGAGGCAAAGCCACCGATCAGCGTCAAGTACGTGATGCTACGGGAAGCGGTGAGAGGATCGCTCTCGACCAGTGCAGCGAATGCCGCCTGATATTGCACCATTCCTGAAGACACTTCCAGCATGATGATGGCGATGGCAAAGACTGCGACCGAGGGCGACCAGGCGCAAAGCACAAGCGTCAGCGCCGCAAGCATCGAGCCGATCGTCATGATCGTCGCTGCGCCAATCCGGTCCATTTGCTTGCCGATGTAGGTGGCAGATAGGCCGCCGATGAACAGGGACATAGAGAACACCCCAAACACCTCGGCCAACGAAAGTCCAAGGTCTTCAGCCATTCCGGGCGCCAGAATGCTGAAGCTGTAATAGAGGGTGCCATAGCCAATGATCTGCGTCAGACCGAGGGCCGAGACGATGATTGCGGGGATTTTGGAACTATGCAACGACGTCACTCTTGTCGGTGGCACTGCAACATCCGTCTCTACGCTCGACATTTTCCCTGATCGCCGGATGCCCGGCACAGCAGTCCTCCATCAGGAATTTGACGAGATCGGCCAGGCTCGCATAGTTGGCACTATAAAAGATCGACCGCGATACTCGCCTTTGCGAGATTAGCCCGGATCGCTCCAGCTCCTTTAGATGGAAGGAGACATTCGTCGCAGAGACGCCCATGCGTTCGGCGATCGCACCTGCAGCCAGTCCGTCCGGGCCAGCGACAACAAGTGCCCGAACGATGGCAAGGCGCGTCTGTTGGGAGAGTGCGCCGAATGACGAGAGGGCTTGACCTTCATCCATATTTCAATAATCCTAGAATCATTGGATGAATGGATAGCGCACATGAACGTGATCGACAAGCCACTTTCGAGCGACATCACTCTCGGCGTTCTCCTGGACGCCCTCGCGGCGGTGCCGGATGCGCCGCTGGTGTTCAGTTACGACGGCAATTCCGTGCGGCCGGGCTATCACGTAACCGAGGTCAAGGCCGGGCAGTTCTCGGCGCTTGACTGTGGTGCCAATCCCGAAGCCTGGGCGGAGATCTTCGTCCAGCTCTGGGATATCGACGAAGACGGCCGCACGCACATGCCGGCCGGCAAGTTTTTGGCAATCATAAGCAAGGTTTCCGACCACGTGCGGCTAGAGCCATCGGCGAAGCTCACATTCGAGGTCAGTGACGGAGAGCGGCCGATGTCCCTCTATTGCGCGTCCGCGCCGCGGCTCATAGCCGGCTCCTTCGAGGTGTGCCTTACCGCCCGACCGGCAAGCTGTAAGCCGCGCGACCGCTGGCTGGCGGAGAAGCAGGCAACATCGTCATGCTGCGGTCCAGCTGCCAACGGGTCGAAGTGTTGCGCGTAGCCAATTCTCCAGCTCGGAGCGTTTGTAGGGTGCTGAGCTTGCCCAGCTGCCTTCTCGGAAGCGCGGCTTCTAGCAACGGGCTTTGCGTAGCCTCGGGCTTGGAATTTCCGATCTTTATATCGATCCGCTCAAGTTGAATAGCAGGACTGTTTCACCAACGAGGCAGGGATTTAAGGCTCACTATGTGTGGGCCAATGTCGGCCGAAACCGCTGCGTCAGCCGTCTGGTTCGGCCAAGCAGTCAGCGGC
The DNA here is from genome assembly GCF_019511525.1 of Rhizobium cauense. Classification (GTDB taxonomy): domain Bacteria; phylum Pseudomonadota; class Alphaproteobacteria; order Rhizobiales; family Rhizobiaceae; genus Rhizobium; species Rhizobium cauense. The sequence goes on from NZ_JAEUAT010000009.1 coordinate 236,429, forward strand.
AAGTCAATGGCGAGTGACCGCTGTCGTCGCCCTGTTGCTCCCTGGGGCTGCCATCACGAGGAGCAGGCCGGCTGCCGCCAGCAGGCCGCCAGCAATTGGGATAGCCTGATAGCCTAGTCCGAGGCTGAGTACACCACCGCCCACGGCCGCTCCGACGGCGTTCCCAAGATTGAAGGCGCCGACATTGATCGATGAGGCCAGTCCAGGCGCCTCCGCAGCCGTTTGCATGACGCGCATCTGCACCGGCGGTACAATGGCAAAGGTCGCGGCACCCCAAATGAGAAGACCGATCGCTGCGCCCGCGTGGCTGCTGAGGAGGAACGGCATTGCAAACATGATGACGGCCAGTACGGCAAGGAAGAGCCGCGTGGCCCCATCGAGCGACCAGTCGGCAAGGCGCCCACCCAGTCCGTTTCCAATGGTGAAGCCTACACCGATCAGAACAAGTGCGAGGGTCACGAAGCGGTTCGAAGCACCGGTCAGTTCAGCAAGGATCGGGGCCACATAGGTGTAGAGGGTGAACATGGCACCGGCGCCCATGACAGTTGTTGCCATGGCGAGCAGGACAACAGGACGCGTCAAGACCTTCAACTCCTCGGTAATGTTGGGCACCTTGCCTGCCTCGCCTCTCGGCAGCGAGAACCAAAGTGCCGTGATTGCGGCAAGTCCTAGGACCGCCGTACCTGCGAATGCCGTTCGCCAACCAATCTGTTGCCCGACCCAGGTTGCTGCTGGAACCCCGCCGATGTTGGCGATCGTCAGTCCCATGAACATGGTTGCAACCGCACTTGCCTGCTTTTCCTTGGGCACGACACTGGCTGCGACAATCGAGCCGAGGCCAAAGAAAGCACCGTGGTTGAGGCTTGTCACCAACCGCGCCAGCAAGAGCGTTGTGTAGCCGGGCGCCAGCGCGGAGAGCAGGTTGCCGACGGTAAAGATCACCATCAATAGAATGAGCGCGGTCCGCTTGCCGAAACGGCTAAATGCCAGCGTCATGAAGGGAGCACCCACCATGACACCAATCGCATAGGCGCTGACCAACTGGCCGGCCGTGGGAATGGATACGTCCACACCTTGCGCGATTACCGGCAATAGGCCCATCGGCGTAAACTCTGTGGTGCCAATGCCGAAGGCGCCGATTGCAAGTGCCAGGAGCGGCCAGTTAAAGCCGCTCCTGTTGGTCGCAAAATCCTTTGCTCTGAAGTTCTGCGTCATGTTCGCTACCTTATCTATCCCAGACAGGAGCAAGGCCAGGAGGGCTGACCAGACGACCGTCAGGGCGGGCACGCTTGCCAATTGCCACCATGTCGTCACCGCTCAGCTCGAAATCGAAGATCGCGAAGTTTTCGGCGACACGTTCAGTCTTCGCCGTTTTCGAAAGTGCTACAAATCCGCGTTGGATCAGCCAACGGAGCGTGACCTGGGCGGCGCTTTTCCCATACTTTTCGCCGATGGCAATCAGTGCCGGGTCGTGGACGACCGCGCCATCAGCCATCCCGAAATAAGCGGTGATAGCAACGCCTGCGGCCTGCGCAGCATTGGCAGCCGTCGTCTGGTCGAGGTAGGGATGGACTTCAATCTGGTTGGTGACGATCGGCGCCGTACTCTTCGCGATCGACTCCTTCATCTGTGCGACGTTCTGGTTGCTGACTCCAATGAACCGGCTCTTGCCGGAGGCGTGGACGGAATTCAGCTGCTCGACTTGATCGGCGATCGAAACCTTGTTCGCTGGCCAGTGAAGAAGGAGGAGATCGACTTGATTCACTCCCAACCTCTCGAGGCTTTCGTCGACCGAGCCCATGAATTTTTCCGGGTCGTAGTTGTCTACCCAGACTTTCGTTGTCAGAAACAGGTCATCGCGACGTGCTCCCGCCTTTTCGAGCGCCCGACCGAGCGCGGCCTCGTTCTGATAGATCTGGGCCGTGTCGAAGTGGCGAAAGCCAGCTTCCAGTGCAGCAGGCACCACACGCTCGACCTCATCATCGCTCATCCGGAAAACTCCGAAGCCGAGTGCCGGGATGGCCGCCCCGTTTGCGTTGACGAATTTCATTTCAACTTCTCCTTAAGATCACGCGGCAACTGCAGCGGTTTTTTTGCCGAGCTGCGGCATCACATCTGCGGCGAGCTCGTCGATGACGTCGGCAAGCGGACGGGCCGACTGGCGAAGATTTACGGCAATATGGTCGACACCGGCCTCGGCCAGCTTTTGGAAGTGCTCGATCAGCGCTTTGCGTCCAAGGCGCGCACCGAAGCGAATGGGATTGGCAGGCGTATCAGCCTGGTCGACGAGGTCGAGATGGAAGGCGCTTATAAAAGCGCCGCGTCCTGCGGTTGCCCGCGACCAGGCGCTCGCCTGCATCGCCAGCCTTTCCAGACCTGCTGGATAGACGAAGCGGCCGTCCATATGTTCGGCAAGCCAGTCGTCGCTCTGGCGTGCCTGCCCGGCAACCACCATGGGAATACTCTGCTGTGCGGGCCGAGGCAGCAGATCGAGGCTCGCAATGCGCTCGCCGTCAACCGGCAGGCCACCAGCCTGCCATGCCGTCTTCAGGTAGGTGACATGTTTGCGAAACGCTTCGCCGCGGCTCTCGAAATCTATACCGAGCAGCGGATATTCGACTGGCCTGTCTCCCGATGCTACGCCGAGAATTAGACGCCCGCCGGAGAGCGCATCGGCCGAAGCGACTGCCTTGGCTGTTAACAGCGGGTGGCGGATCGGCAGCACGACTGCGGCTGTTCCGAGCGCAACATTGCTTGTAACGCCGGCCAGGAAGCCAAGCAGGGTGAAAACGTCGTAGACTGAACCTGCGTCCCCCATGTTGACCTGATCGAAAACAGGAACATCGCGTACCCAAATTCCGGCAAAACCTCGTTCGTCAGCACGGCGCACGAGCATCGTCTGTGCCGAAAGGTCGGGAACGCCGCGAGCGCGCCCTGCGGCCACCCGGCGAGTTTCGCCCTCCGGCGACCAGTCATTGTCGAGCGGCAGTTCGATGCCGAGGGTCAGGCGATCCGGTCGGCGGATCAGGTCGATTGCTGAATTCTTTGACATGTTCGCTAGATATGCCCTGCAATCCGACTTGATAATCCGCTCGCATTCCACATTATCTGTGAAAGTTTTTCACAGATGGAGACGGTAGTGGATAATCGGACAGGCGAGATGCAAGTATTCCTTCGTGTCGTTGAGGCTGGCAGTTTTTCCGAAGCCGCGCGGTTGCTCAGAATGACGCCGTCCACGATCAGCAAACTGATCGCGCGCCTTGAGGGTCGCCTTGGTGTTCGCCTGCTGGAGCGCTCGACCCGCCGCCTCTCACTGACAGCCGAAGGGCAAATCTATTACGAGCGTGGAAAATCGCTGCTGTCTGAATTCGACGAGGTTGAACGCGAGCTTTCGCTTGGCGCGGCCAGCACCGGCGGAACGGTGCGGGTGAATGCATCGGTGGCCTTCGGGGTCCTCGGGCTTGAACCGCTTCTTCCCGATTTCTGGGGAGCCTATCCAAATATCGTCGTCGATCTATCGTTGTCGGATGAGATCGTCGATCTCTATCTCGACAGGACCGATGTCGCATTCCGAGTGGGATCCTTGCCTGACTCATCCATGATGGCTCGCAGGATCGGTTCGGCGCGCAGAAAGATCGTCGCAGCACCTGCCTACCTAGAAAAGCATGGCATCCCAGTGTCGGTTGACGATCTCACACGTCATAACTGCCTCGGCTTCAATTTCCGCCGGTCCGCACCGGTTTGGCCGCTCAAGGAAAGCGGGCGGATCGTGGATAGAGCGGTCAACGGCTCACTGTTGGCCAACAATGGTGAGACTGTTCGAAGGTTGGCGATTGCCGGCGTCGGGCTTGCCCGGATGGGTGATTATCATGCACGTGATGACCTGGCCGCAGGAAGGCTGGTCGAAGTACTTGCCGACACGGTTCCCGAAGACGAGGAACATATTCATGCCCTCTACCTTGGCGGCGCACGCATGCCGCAACGGGTCAGAGCCTTTCTCGATTTCGTGTGCCCACGGTTGCAGGCGTTTCTTCAGCACTGACTGCGAACGCGACCAGGTAAGCGGTCGCTGCCGCGCTTTTGGAGCAAGCGGACTCATCTGCCGATGCCGTGATCTCATTCATCAAGGATACCGGAATGATCGATCATTCCGCGAAGGCAGGGTAACAACCGTCACTGGCAGCCATAAGCGCTAGTTCAAAGCGACAGAATTGAATCTGGACCAAACGTGGTCAGGAATTGGATCCTCAAGGCCATCCACCATACGCGTCAGTCGCTCCGGATTGGTTGTGCCAAGGACGGCCGATGCGACCGAAGGGTTCAAGAGCGGGAACTGCAGTGCCGCGCTTTCCAGGCGGATGTCGGACACATGAGCGATATCTTGAGCCATCTTGGCATAAGGAGTTGCAGGATTGCCCTCTGGCTGTGCCTGATCATCGGCAAGCAGCACGCCTCCATGGAAAATTCCGCCGATAATCAGTGGTGTTCCTGACCTCTGACAAACCCCGAGGAGCCGCGTGCCGGCCGTTCGGTCGATCAGCGTGTACTTCCCGGAAAGCATGACACAGTCGAGCTTGACCCTGTGCATGATGTCGAGACACACGCCCACGTCGTTCACTCCAATACCGAACGCGGTGATGTTGCCGTTGGCCTTGAGTTCTTCGAGCGCCCTGATGCCGCTCTCAAGGAAGCGCGGTAAATGGCGCCGATAGTCTGCGAGACCAAGTGTTGGGACTTCGATGTCATCAGCCAGAAGCAGATCAATTGTCGACAGCCCTAGCCGAGCCATGCTGAATTCGAATGATCGCATAACGCCATCATAGGTATAGTCGTATGTTAATTCGAACGGCATGACGCCTGCGGGTCGGCCTCTTACCGGCGACAGAATTTTTCCGACCTTTGTGGACAGAACGTAGGATGAGCGATCCTTCGTTCGAAGGAAGTCGCCGAGACGGCGCTCGGAGAGCCCAAGTCCATAGCCAGGCGCTGTATCGAAGTATCGGATTCCGGAGGCCCAGGCGGTATTCAGGACTGCCTCACAATCCTGCAATCGGTTGAGATCGCCGATGCGAGCGGCACCATATCCGATTTTGGACAGCTGGAGTGGCGCCGTACCGAGCTGGCGAAATTCCATTAGGGTCGCGATCCATTTCTCATGACTGGGATGTCCACGTGAGGAACGCTGGCGACGAGAGCATTGCAGCTCGAAGCCGCTGCGAGATCAATCTGCATTTGCTACTCCTGTCTGGTTGCATCAACGCAACGACGTATGACCTTCGTCCCGATGTCGCAATACCCCGACATCGAGATCCACCTTGAAACCCTACGCGGACTGGGGAGCAGCGTTCAAGGTCCCGTTGCGATTCTCCATCACATCGCGAGAGCGAACTCACGAACAGCACTGTCACTCGTACCCGTAACGTCATGGCTTTTTGCTGGCGGCTGACTCGTGTCGCGGCCTGCCATTGACACCACAGTGACACCATGTATTCTTTTATAAAAGTGCATATAACATAATTGTGGAACAAAACGGGAGATAGCTATGAGAATGAAGCTTGCGCTGCTTGTCGCCACGGCGTTGATCGTGACACCGTCCTTTCTGCAGGCACAAGAAAAAGGCGGCGTAATCAACGTCGCAACGATTGGTGAGCCTCCGACACTTGATCCGATGACCTCGACGGCCGACCTCGTTGGCATTGTCACGCAGCATATCTTCGAGACGCTCTACACGTTCGATAAGAAGTGGGCCGTAACACCGCTGCTGGCAGAGAGCCTTCCCGAGGTTAGCGCGGACGGCAAAACCTACACAATCAAACTGCGCACGGGCATCAAGTTTCACGACGGCAGCGACATGGCATCCGACGACGTCGTCGCCTCGCTCACACGTTGGACCAAGCTCGCTTCACGCGGAAAGCAAGCTTCGGGCTTTATCGAGTCGATCGCCGCAACCGACCCTTCGACCGTTACAATCAAATTGAAGCAGCCCTACGCGCCACTGGTCTCACTGCTCGCCTTTAACAACTCCGCTGCGATCATCATCCCTGCGGAAAAGCAGGCCGACACGATGACCGATTTTATCGGTACTGGCCCCTACATGCTGAAGGAGCGCAAGGCTGACCAATATATCCAGCTCGTCCGATTCGATGGCTACAAGCCGCGCTCCGGTGACAGTGATGGCTACGGTGGTGCGCGCCATCAGTATCTCGATGAAGTCCGTTTCGTTCCGGTGCCGGACCCGAACACTCGCGTCGAGGCGGCAGTCTCTGGCCAATATGACTACATCGACTCGCTTCCGGTCGAATCTTTCGACAAGCTCAAGGCGTCAAATGCAACCCAGCCGCTGCTCCTGAAGCCATTTGGCTATCCGGTCTTTGTCTTTAACACGGCCTCTGGCGTCACCAAGAATGTTGCGATCCGCAAGGCAATTCGCCAGGCGCTCAGCATGGAAGACATGATGGCAGCCGCCTTCGGCGGTACGGACTTCTTTGCTGCTGATGGCAATATTTATCCCAGTAATTTCGCCTGGAGCACGGACGCTGGCGTTGAGGGCAACTACAACCTCGCAGATCCGGAGGGCGCAGCCACGGCCGCCAAGGACGCGGGCTACGCAGGAGAACCGATCCGCATCCTGACCAGCCGGCAATACGAGTTCCACTACAAGATGGCACAGGTCGCTGCCGAATATCTGAAGCTTGCCGGTTTCACCGTCGATCTGCAGGTGGTCGACTGGGCAACCTTGACGCAACGGCGTACCGACAAGGCACTCTGGGACATTTACATTAGCCACAGCCCGTTCCTGCCCGAACCGGCTCTGATCGGCTCGCTTTCTCCAAGTTCGCCTGGCTGGTGGGATACGCCTGCTCGCAAGGCCGTGGTCGATGCATTCACGACAGAGGTTGACCCAAATAAGCGCGTAGAGCTCTGGGCCAACGTCCAGAAGACGATGTACGACGAAGTCCCGTTTATGAAGATTGGCGACTTCAACGCCGTTTCGGCTATGTCGACGAAGCTTCAAGGTGTGGATCCCGCTCCTTGGCCATACTTCTGGAACGCATCGGTCAAGAAGTAAGCGCGATCGCCGCGGGTGCCGGCTTTGGCCGGCATCCACTATCGCGCTCATGTGGACACCGGAGCCGCTTTCCATGATACGCTACATTCTCCAGCGCCTTCTCGGCATGATCGTTGTGATGTTCCTTGTCGTCACGATCGTCTTCGTGATCGTTCGTGTGACACCCGGCGACCCGGCCGCCGTCATGCTCGGCCCAGATGCGACAACCCAGGACGTTGTCGAGTTGCGCGCACGGCTCGGTCTCGACCAGTCGATCGTCGTCCAATACTTCTTCTATATTGGCCAGCTCCTGAAAGGGGATCTCGGCCAGTCAATATTCCTCAATATGCCGGTAACGTCAGCTCTTCTCGAGCGCGCCGAGCCGACCTTCTTTCTGACGATTTTCTCGCTCTTGATCGCAAGCGTCTTCGCATTGCCGATCGGGATCTATGCGGCATACCGGCGTGGCTCGTTCATCGATCAGATCTCGACAACTATCGCCATGCTGGCCGCGAGCATCCCGAGTTTTTGGCTCGGCCTCATTCTTATGCAGTTCTTTGCCGTACGTCTGAACGTATTTCCTGTCTCGGGCTACGGCGGTCCCGGCGCATCGTTCCTTGAGCGTATGAACCACCTGACGCTGCCGGCGTTCGCGCTCGGTCTTGTGTCCTCGGCGCTGATCCTGCGTTTCACTCGGGCCTCGATGCTCGATGTGCTCGGTGACGACTATATTCGCACAGCGCGTGCCAAGGGATTGGTCGAACACCGCGTCGTGCTCAAGCATGCGCTGAAGAACGCATTGATCCCAATTCTGACCGTCCTTGGCCTCACTGCCGCCGTTCTGATCTCGGGCGCCGTGGTAACCGAGACAGTGTTTGGCCTTCCGGGTGTCGGCAATCTTGTCGTCTCTGCAGTGCTCCGACGTGACTACCCCGTCATACAGGGCGCGCTGTTGGTCATCGCCGGCCTCTACGTCCTCATCAATTTCGCAATCGACATGCTTTATCTCCTCGTCGATCCAAGGGTGCGCTACTGATGACCGATATCGCAACCACAACCGAGAGACCCGCTGGAAACGAGCGAAGCAAATTTGTTCGCCGTCTGTTGAAACGCAAGACGGTTGCAGCCGGCGTCATCGTGCTGACCATCTTCGTGCTGTTGGCAGCGTTCGCACCCTGGATTGCACCTTACTCGCCATCGAAGCTCTCAATCGTCAACCGCCTGAAGCCGCCGAGTGAAATATTCTGGTTCGGCACCGACGAGTTTGGCCGCGATGTGTTTTCACGCACCATCTATGCCGGCCGTCTCTCATTGCTGGTCGGCGCCGCTGTTGTCGCACTCTCCGCGTTGATCGGAGTGACACTCGGTCTGCTTGCTGGATTCTTCCAGAAGCTCGATACACCGATTGCCCGATTGATCGATGCGATGATGTCCTTTCCCGACATCCTTCTGGCCATTGCGCTTGTCGCAGCACTTGGGCCATCACTGACGACGGTTATCGTTGCATTGTCGATCGTCTACTCGCCGCGCCTGGCGCGCATCGTTCGTGCCTCGACGCTGGTCATTCGGGAACTTCCCTATGTTGAAGCAGCACAGGCGCTGGGCATCTCTACCTTCCATATCATGACGCGGCATGTGCTTCGCAATCTTCTCTCCCCTATCCTGGTGCAGGGCACCTTCCTGTTTGCAAGCGCCATGCTTGCCGAGGCTGGACTTTCATTCCTTGGCCTCGGTGTCAGCCCTGAAATCCCGACGTGGGGAACCATGATCGCAGCTGGCCGACAGTATATCGGTCAGGCCGACTGGATGACCTATTTCCCGGGCTTTGCCATCATCCTCTCCGTGCTGTCGCTACAAATGGTTGGCGATGGTCTGCGGGACATGCTCGATCCAAGACTTCGAAAGGACCTTTAGAATGACCGGTGAAAAAGCGGGCAAGCCGCTCCTCGTCACCAACGTAAAGCCAATGGCTTTTGGACCCACGGTATCCTCCGGTGCGACCGATATCCTGGTTGGCGCTGACGGCAAGATTGCTGCAATCGGCCCCTCACTGGCTGCGCCCGCGGACGCCGAGCGCATCGACGCAAAAGGTGCCTGGATCTCGCCAGGCTGGGTAGACCTGCACGTGCATATCTGGCACGGCGGAACAGACATTTCCATCCGTCCGTCGGAATGCGGCGCCGAGCGAGGTGTCACGACGCTGGTTGATGCAGGCTCAGCCGGTGAAGCCAACTTCCATGGATTTCGTGAATACATCATCGAACCATCGAGGGAGCGTATCAAGGCATTCCTGAACCTTGGCTCAATTGGTCTCGTTGCCTGTAACCGCGTCGCTGAACTGCGAGATATCCGAGACATCGATCTTGATCGCATCCTAGAATGCTACGCGCAAAACAGTGAACACATCGTCGGTCTGAAAGTGCGTGCAAGCCACGTCATCACCGGTTCATGGGGTGTGACACCCGTCAAGCTCGGCAAGAAGATCGCCAAGATCCTCAAGATCCCGATGATGGTCCATGTCGGCGAACCACCGGCACTTTATGATGAAGTGCTCGAGATCCTCGGGCCCGGCGATGTCGTCACCCATTGCTTTAACGGCAAGGCGGGGTCGAGCATCATGGAAGATGAAGATCTCTTCAATCTCGCCGAACGCTGTGCAGGCGAAGGCATTCGGCTCGACATCGGGCACGGCGGCGCGTCCTTCTCCTTTAAGGTGGCGGAAGCTGCGATCGCACGCGGACTGCTGCCGTTTTCCATTTCGACTGACCTGCATGGTCATTCGATGAACTTCCCGGTCTGGGACCTTGCAACCACGATGTCGAAACTTCTGTCGGTCGGCATGCCTTTCGACAAGGTCGTCGAGGCCGTAACCCACGCGCCGGCCTCGGTGATAAAGCTCTCGATGGAAAACCGCCTGTCGGTCGGCGAAAGGGCGGATTTCACGATCTTCGACCTCGTTGATGCCGATCTCGAAGCGACCGATTCCAACGGCGACGTTTCCCGTCTGCAGAGGCTGTTCGAACCGCGCTACGCGGTGATTGGATCGGAGGCAATCACGGCGAGCCGCTACATTCCGCGGGCCCGCAAGCTCGTTCGTCACAGCCACGGTTACTCGTGGCGCTGAACGGAAGACATGAAAACCGTATGATAGGAGTGGACGTGAATACGTCGTCAGCAACGGCCGCGTCAGCAATGCAAACGCCTTACGAGCGCCTCGCAACGCTCGGCATCACCTTGCCATCGCCACCGCCGCCGATCGCAAATTTCATCACCCATGTGCGCGAAGGCAACATCCTCTACCTCTCGGGCCAAGGTCCCCGGGAAGCCGATGGCCATCTTCATGCCGGCAAGGTCGGCAGTGACGTGAGCATAGAAGAGGCCTATCAGCATGCTCGACTGACCGGCATCAATCTCCTTGCGGTCATGCACGATGCGCTCGGTGATCTTTCCCGAGTGAAGCGGGTCGTCAAGCTGCTCGGCATGGTCAACGCCGTGCCGCATTTTGAAAGTCATCCAAGCGTCATCAATGGATGCTCGGACCTCTTTGTCGAGGTGTTTGGCGAGGCCGGCCAGCATGCGCGCTCGGCTGTCGGCTTCGGCTCGCTGCCCGGTAACATCACCGTCGAGATCGAGGCGATCGTCTCGCTCAACGATTGAGGAGGTTTACGTCAGTGATTGCGCCATCCCATCAACGTCTCGATCCTCTGCGCCGAAGCGCGCACCTGTTCGGTGTAGTGGCTCTCGTCGGAAAGCACTTTCTGCTCCGGCAACACGATAGAGATGGTGGCAACGCACTCGCCTTCGCGGTCGCAGACCGGCGAGGCGATGCAGGCAACGGCGTAATCCGACTCGGCGACCTGGATCGAAAGCCGCTCTTCAAAGGCCCTTCCGGCCGCATCGGAGAGTGTCAACGCATCGATCTCAGCGCGTCCAGTTGGCGAGGTCCGCGCGCAGCGCTTGAACAACTCTATCCGCTCGCTCTTTGGCAAATGGCCGACAAGCAGCCTGCCAGACGCCGTCCAGTTCAGCGGCACGCGGGTACCGACGCGCGAGGCCACCTGAAAATGGCTCGGCCCGTCCGCCATCGCCAGGACGAGCATGTAGTCGCCGTCGCGACCGCAGACCTGAACGGTTTCGCCGGCCTGCCGGCAAAGATCATGCATTTCATGGGTAGCAACACTCATGAAATCGAGCGACCGCGCGTAGGCAAGTCCGTAGTGATAGAGGCGAGAACCAAGCCAGATCGAACCATCCGACTTGCGGGCCAGAAGGTTCTTTTCGACCAGATCTTCAATGATGACATAGACGGTCGAAAGCGGAGCGCGGACTGCCTTGGCGATCGCATAAGCGCCGGCCGGAGAACCGGTTTCATAAAGATAATCAATAACCTGCAACGCGCGGTCGATGCCACTTACGCGAGAGCGTCGCGCGCCCTTCAGGTTGCCTGCCTCAGCCTCCTCAAGAGGGGCTGCCGATGAGGTCTCGATGTCCAATTCACCGCTCCACGTCTGATAACGAGAAGCTATTACATTATTATGGCATAACTGTCGATGGCAATTCGCAACATGCCGCCACTTTGGAGAAATAGAATGTCCGATGATATCCGCACCAAAATCGGCCTGCGCCCAGTCATCAACGTGTCCGGTACGATGACGAGCCTCGGCGCATCGATTGTCGTCCCGCAAGCCGTTCGGGCGATGGAAGCGATCCTGCCGCAATTCGTCGAAATCAACGACCTGCAGCGCAAGGCGAGCAGCGTTATCGCACGGCTCACCGGTGGCGAAGCAGGCTTCGTCACCGCATCATGTTCTGCCGGAATCAGCCTCGCAGTCGCCGGCGCAATTACGGGCGACAATCTTCTCGCCATCGAGAAATTGCCTGATGTGACATCGGAGAAGAACGAAGTCCTCGTGCAGATGGGCCATGTCGTCAGTTACGGCGCTCCGGTCGATCAGGCCATCCGGCTTGCCGGCGGAAAGGTCGTATTGGTTGGCCAGGCAACCTCGACGCACCGGTTCCATATGGAGAACGCCATAACCGACAAGACCGCGGCGGCGGTCTATGTGGTGTCCCACCATGTTGTCGATTATGGCTTGCTGCATCTGACCGAATTTATCGAGATCGCACACGCCAAGGGCGTTCCTGTTATCGTCGATGCCGCCTCCGAATACGATCTTAAGCTGTTTCTCGCGCAAGGAGCCGACATCGCGCTCTATTCCGGGCACAAGTTTCTCGGCGGGCCGACCTCAGGCATCGTCGCCGGCAAGAAGGAACTGGTGCGCAGCGCCTTCCTACAAAACATGGGGATCGGCCGTGGCATGAAGGTCGGCAAGGAAAGCATCTACGGCGTCATGGCTGCCTTGGAAGCATGGGAAACGCGGGATCATGCCGGAATTCGGGAACGCGAGACCGGTTACTTGAACCTGTGGAAGGACGAGCTCAGCGATCGGCCAGGCGTTACAGCGCTAATCGAGCCAGACCCAACCAACAATCCGCTCGATCGCCTGCGGGTCGTTATATCGGCTGCGGAAGCACATATCACCGCCTGGGATCTTGCTGCCGCTCTGTCTCGCGGCGACCAACCTGTCATCGTGCGCGACCATGAGGTCGAGCACCATCATTTCTATCTGGATCCCTGCAATCTGCATCCAGGCCAGGAAACGATCGTTGCTGCTCGCCTTGCCGAAGAACTGGATAAGGCACGCGCATCGAACGAGATCATCGCAACACCCTTTGAAAACCGCAGTAAGCATCGCTTTGACGGCATGCTGCGCTGGCCGGACTGAACACCTACAGGCAAACGATAGATAGAAGGGAACAAATATGAGCGCCATAGAGACAAGCATTGGCCGATCGGTCGATCCCGTTTTGTCCGTCCAGAACCTCACTACCTCGTTTCTGGTAGATGGTGACTGGAAACCTGTGGTGCGGGATGTTTCCTTCTCAGTTGCTCCGGGAGAAACCGTTGCGATCGTGGGGGAGAGCGGTTCGGGGAAAAGCGTTACGTCGCTGTCGATCATGCGGCTTCTGCAGGCGGATTCGAGCCGCATCGACGGCAAGATCCTACTGGGGGGGCGCGATCTGCTATCGCTTCCCGAAGCCGACATGCGCAAAGTCCGCGGAAACGATGTGTCGATGATCTTTCAAGAGCCGATGACGAGTCTCAACCCGCTCTTCACCATCGGCGACCAGATTTCGGAGGCATTGCTATGCCACAGGGCGATTTCGAAGGCTGAGGCCAAAATTGAGACGATCCGCTTGCTGGAAAAGGTTCGCATCCCTTCGGCCGTCTCTCGCTTCGACGAATATCCACATCGCTTTTCCGGCGGCATGCGCCAGCGTGTGATGATCGCAATGGCTCTGGCTTCCAGACCAAAGCTGTTGATTGCAGACGAACCGACGACGGCACTCGACGTGACGATTCAGGGGCAGATTCTCGATCTCATCAAGATGCTGCAGGATGAACAGGGGACATCGGTCCTCTTCATCACCCATGACATGGGCGTCGTCGCTGAAATCGCCGACCGCACCATCGTCATGTATCGCGGGGAGCAAGTGGAGACTGGTCCAACTGCCGACATTTTCCATCGCGGCAAGCACCCGTACACTCGTGCCCTGTTGTCTGCGGTCCCCGTACTCGGATCGATGCAGGCCTACGAGCGGCCCTTGCGCTTCCCGGTGGTCAACACGGCAACCGGTGAAGCCGACAAGCAAGTCGAAACGCCGGATACGGTATCCAAGGACAAGCCGATACTAGAGGTAAAGGACCTTACCAAACGCTTCGACATTCACTCTGGACTGTTTGGAAGATTGAGTGGTCGGGTGCATGCCGTCGAGAACGTCTCCTTCGACCTTTTCGCTGGCGAGACGCTGTCGCTCGTTGGCGAATCCGGGTGTGGCAAATCAACGACCGGGCGTGCCATCATGCGGCTGATCGAGCCGGACTCGGGATCGGTGCTCGTCAATGGACGCGACATCCTCGCGCTCGACAAGCGTGCGATGCGCGACATGCGCAAGTCCGTGCAGATGATTTTTCAAGACCCGTTTGCCTCGCTCAATCCACGCATGACCGTCGGTCAGGCGATTGCGGAGCCATACCTCGAACACAAGATGGGCACGAAGAACGAAGCGAGGGATGTCGTTTCCGACATGCTGTTGAAGGTCGGATTGACGCCCGATATGGCAGGCCGCTACCCGCATGAGTTCTCCGGCGGTCAACGGCAACGGGTTTGCATCGCCCGGGCTCTGGCACTGAAACCCAAGGTGATCGTCGCTGACGAGAGCGTCTCGGCACTCGACGTATCAATCAAGGCACAGGTCATCAACCTGATGCTCGACCTACAGCAGAACCTTGATCTCGCCTTCCTGTTCATCTCGCACGATATGGCTGTTGTCGAGCGCGTCAGCCATCGCGTAGCGGTGATGTACCTCGGTGAGGTCGTCGAAATCGGCCCGCGCGCGTCAGTCTTCGGCAATCCCCAACACGAATACACCAAGAAGCTGATGGCTGCAGTTCCGGTACCCGATCCCGACCGTCGCCGCCAGAAGCGGATGGCTCTCGTCGAGGAGTTGAAGAGCCCGATCCGACCTGTGGAGTATGAAGCTGGACGACGGGAATACAGGACCGTTGCGCCAGGGCATCTTGTGATAGCGTGAGCAACAATGGCACGTTGTTCGTGATTGATGGATAGGGCTCAGATGCCCAAGGAAGCCACTAAGGCGTGACCTCTCCTAGCCGACCTCGGATCCAAACCGTTTTCGTCCCAAGCGATGCGCGGGGCATCTTCCTGATTGGCTTATTGCTTCAAGCAGTACGCGGATGTTAGCGGTCAAGCCTGCAAGCGCGTGCTGCCCTCAGGTCTTATCAAGAACGTTGCTCTTTTGAATCACCTGTCGCTTAGCCAGCTGGTCGGCCCCGGCGCAAGTTCTCCGGCGGTTGCTCACCGTCAGCTGGTTCGAGCAAAAGTTCATAAATCTTACAGCGCAAAACCGAAGCGATCTTTCCCAAGGAATCGACGCCGAGGTTTACCTGCTTTCGCTCAAGCTGAGAGATTGAGACGCGCTCCAATCCCGCTTCGAGCGCAAGGCGTTCTTGTGAGAGGCCTTGCCGAACCCGAAGTTTCTTTACATTCCAAGCGAGTAGATCACGAGGCGTCATTCAGCCACCTGATCATTTTGTCGCGAATTAAATAACTGGCTATTCTATACGAATAACGCTACTCTTTCTCGTGCTTTTCGACTTGCGGAGGGATTAGCCGATGGAACTCTTATGTTCATTTGCAAGAGCAGCTCTCACGAGCTCTCCATCCGGGCCAGTGCTGGTCGGTTGTAAGATCCTGAGCGAATGCGCAAGGTAGGAGACAGGGCGTTGAGACGACGGTTTGCAAACTCTTATACGCGGGTTGGATACCGCATTTCCGTGTGTACGCCTGGGGCTGCTTCTATCTACGCTCGGGCATCGACCATGTCGGCCACCAGTTCCATTCGAAGATTCCCCGACCGGAGCCCTGTCTCCTACCTTAGGCATTCGCAGATGATTGACCTCGTCTTCTCCTGCTAACCTCGTGCCAAATTTGCGTGCGAAGTTACGCCTGAACAGCTGGCAGCACCTCTTGGCCGATGGCCCACAGGAAGGCCCCCATTTCCCTTGCGATCGCGGTGATTGTGACGGCCTTGTGCTTTCCAGCGGCAATCATTGCGCGGTAACGGGCGCAAAGCCGAACCTGTCCTTTCCATGCAATTTCTCGAACCGCTCTCGGCAAGCCTGTTAATTGCCTTTGCTTGGTCCGGCTTACCCGCGCCGGGAATCGGTAAGTCCAAGCGCCTTCGATAAGAACGCGGCGCGCACGGCCGTTTCCCGCCTTGGTGATTCCGCCACGTTTGACGTGCTCGCCCGTCGAACTCTCTGAGGGAACGAGTCCGAGAAATGACATCAGCTGGCGGGGACTTTCGAAGCGGCGGATGTCGCCGATTTCGACGACGAAGACAATGGCTGCCATGACCGACACACCGCGCAACGCTTGGTATGCGTGAACGACAGGCTCCATCGTCCAGGATCTGACAGTCTCTGTAATCAAATCCGTTAACCGCCGCAGGCGCACTTCGGCATCCTCGATTGCCTGGCAGTATTCCTTGAGCACGATGAAGTGGGCTGGATGCTCGAACTTTAGTGTCGACATCCAGCGCATATGGGCCTGCGACCAAACTGTGCGCCCCGGATAAATGCGCCCATGACGGAGCAGGAACGATTGTAGCTGTTGACGTGCCCGCTTTTGCGCCTCTTGTGCTGCGTCTCGAGCGCGGACCAGATCGCGCATTGCCTCATGCCCGCGGTCAGGCACCCAGACCGCTGTCAACTCACCCGCACGATGCAGCCTTGCCAAGCTGACCGCATCGCGCCGGTTGGTCTTTACGCGATCTCCGGGACGCTTAGGAATTAGTGCCGGCGCCACGACAACACAGTCATGACCCATCTCGGTGAGCTGACGGTAAAGCTCGTAACCTGTAGGCCCTGCCTCGTAACAAAAGTGGAGTTTAGCTCTTCGTTTGGCCAGCTTTTTTACAATGGATGACACCGAGGCCGGATCCGAGGGTATGTCCCCGAAAAATCTTACTTCGCCACCACGCTCACCGTCCGCGACGGCTACAGAAATCTTCAGTTTTGAAACGTCCAGACCGACGAAAAGTCTGTTATCCTGATCCATAGCTCATCCTCCCTAAGCTTGGGGCTCGGCTTCGGCCATTCCGAAGCAACCCCCGACTAGCTTACGGTGAGGGTGAGCCGCCTTCACCTGAGAACATACGGTCTGCGCCAACTTTCCTATTTCAAAGCGGTGGCCGAGGAACTGCATTTCGGCAGGGCGGCAGCAAAGATGCGGATTGCCCAGCCGGCGCTGAGCAATCATGTCATGTCGCTGGAACGGGAGCTTGGCTGTGCCCTGTTCATCCGCTCTACCAGGCGGGTCGAACTGACCAGGGCAGGGGAAACCTTCTATGATCGCTGTGTCCGCATCCTCAGCGAGGTCGAGCTCGGCACCGAGCTGACGAGGGCGGCCGGCGGTAGCCGCATCCGCCAGATCAGGATCGGCACCGTCTATCCCGCCACCATCGGCATGCTGCCGACCTTCCTGTCGAAGATCGCCCGAAAGTTCCCCGATGTCCGCATCCATATCTCGTCGGGCAACACCGGCAACATCATCCGCAACCTGGAGAGTGGCCAGATCAATCTCGGCTTCATTCGCCCGGTCGAAAACATCGGCTCGCTGCGCTTCTTCTCGATTGCTCATGAGTGCTACTATCTGGCCGTTGGCCATTCCAATCCGCTGGCAAAGCGCGATGACATTTCGATCGATGATCTGCGCGACCAGAAGATCATCGCCTTCAACCGGCAGAACCTGTCGTTCACGGAGCGCTACTTCAATGAGAAGTTCGAGGAATATGACCTGACCAAGAACATCGCCTATTCCTGTGATGACACCTGGTCATTGGTATCACTGGTGTCGGCCGGTCTTGGCATTGGCTTTGCTCCGGAATGGACACTTGAGCTTCCGAACCGGGCGTTCGAGCTGAAGAAGGTGAGGGGGATCGACTTCCGGATCGGGCTTGGCGTCGCCTGGAACAAGGAAGATCCAACTGCATCGCGTGATGACATTGTTGATATCGCACGGTCACTGGCAAGGCCGGGAAAAGTCTGCGGTCGTGCTTAAAGTTATGCCCGTGCCCGCTATCCCCCGAGGCTGGGCTGGCAATAAAGAAAACGGTGCGATTGCCTCCTTCGCGCTGCCTGCGCTCGGTCGGTCTACGCAGGAGTGAGAATTGCCCTCAGCTCCGTGCGGCGGTGCACTAGGTCTTCGACAGTGTATCTGTCGAACACACTAACGAAGGCGGAAGTCGCTCCGGCGAGGATTGGTGGGAGTCCGCAAGCTCGGGCCACCAAGCAGGTCGAACATTCTAGCAGCTCGTCCAGCCCTTCTGTTCGACGAAGCACCGCACCGAGGTTGATGTGCTCCGCCGGGCGAGCAAGCCTAATTCCACCATTCCGATCTCGAAGGGCTTGAATAAATCCAGCCGCTGCAAGGTCCTGGACCACTTTCATGAGGTGGTTCTCAGAGATTTTGAAAGCCTTGGCAGCCTCTCGAATGGAGCCCAGGCCCTCTGTCCGTGAACCAAGGTATATCAATACCCTGATCGCGTAGTCCGTATAACGTGTCAGCCTCATGATACCTGCGTCAAAACGCCCAAAAACAAAAGATGCATAAGACGGTCGGTCGTGGTGACGATATTTTCGATCTCGGAGCTCGCTTGGGCTTCGAGCAGCGGGATTGAGTTGATGAGGACGGACTGATTGGGGATGAGTTGTGCCGAAACGCGGAGTTCCGCGAGCGAGGCGCGCGCCGCAAATCTGGGTTTGGTCGACATGACGCATGGAATATGTCGATTGCATCGACATATCGATAATCCATGTCGATTAAATTGGGTTTAATCGACATATTGTTGTCCTGCAACTTGTTTTCCAAACAAAGGAGATAACGATAAATGATCCTTTGTGACCGGTACTGTCGCAAACGGAATGGCAATCTCTGTCGGGCATCAAGCGCTCTGATTTTCAGGGGAGCTTGTGATGTTCCGCGGCCGCCATTTCTACAGATCAGTGATCCTGCTGTGCGTTCGTTGGTATCTGGCCTAGCGGATCTGGTCGAGCGCGTCTTTGCCAAACGTCGAAAGTCTGCGCCCGACCTCGTCTACGATGTCATTACATCCTTGGTAAAGTAGCTCGGTTCCTTGAGGGGTGAGATCCGTATCCTTGAGGTTGTAAATCAAGCAGGGGCATCGGATCAGCTTGGTTAGCCGCAGATTTGCGACCCAACCCTAGCGTCGGCGTCATTACCGCCACCGCGCTCGCAGCTATGATAAGTGGTCCGTGGGCGCGGAGTTCATCAGGGTCCTACGGTAATCAGCCGACCATCAAAGCCCGAGCATACAGAAGCAGCCAAACCGAGATTTGTGATCGTGAAAAGGCTTGGCGAAGGGATGTCAACTTTCGCGCGGAAGCCGAAGACGGGGATTCTGACTGCATCAACTTTCGGCACGACGACAGGCTTGTAACATTCCGTATGAGTTCGACGACAAACTCATACTATAGGCTGATCCCTTTCTCTTTCGAACAGGCTGTAGCCTGATATTTAATTCAAATAATCAGGTTGAAATATGATTCATATTCTTGAATATCAAACTGTGACCTGATATCTTCTTCTGAAGATCAGCTTGCAGTCTGAGAAAGCTTTATGAAAAGCGATAGTCGAAAAAGGGGGCGCCTCCGGCTGGACGAACGGCTTGGGGCGCTACAACCGATCGATCGGTTCAAGACGCCGCCGAAGGGTTGGGTGCGCGCACTGCGCGACGCGCTCGGGATGACAGGTGCGCAGCTCGGCACGCGCATCGGGGTGCGCCCGCAAACTGTCGAAGCCATTGAGAAGTCCGAAGCCGCCGGCACAATTCAGTTGAATACCTTGCGTCGCGCTGCAGAGGCACTGGATTGCACGCTCGTCTATGCACTCGTTCCCAACAGTTCGCTCGAGGCGGCCGTCGAAGCGCGCGCGCGAAAGATCGCAACCCGAGAGCTTCAGCGCGTCGCGCATACCATGCGGCTCGAAGCCCAGGGCACGGACGATGCAGCCTTTGAATCCCGCGTCCAGGCGTACATTCGCGACAGGCTCTCCGACCGCGACCTCTGGCACGACCCATGACGGACCTGTTCCAAGAGCCTGCAGACGCGACACCCCTTGAACCGAACGAGCGGGAGGGGCTTCTTCAGACGTGGATCACGCACCGCCGGGATCTCAACGAGGCGGAGCAGGAAAACATCGTCAAAGGCGCAGCCTGGGCGCGCGGTCGCCGGCGCGTACCGCTTGAGCGAATGCTCACCGAGGACTTCATGCGAACGCTGCACAGGCGGATGTTCGGAGAAGTCTGGGGATGGGCGGGCACCTTCCGACTGACGGAGCGCAACATCGGCGTCCGAGCCTGCCTCATCGGAATAGAACTCGCGAGCCTATTGAGCGACGTTGCCTATTGGATCGAACACCAGACGTTTCCTGCGGATGAGATTGCGATCAGGTTTCACCATCGCCTCGTCGCGGTCCACCCATTTCCGAACGGCAACGGCCGCCACGCTCGCTTGGCGGCCGATCTTTTGATCGAGCGACTTGGCGGCGAACGTTTCAGTTGGGGGGGGCGGAACACTGGCTGACGTCGGCGAACTTCGCACCCGTTACGTCACAACCCTGCGCGCAGCAGACGTCCACGATATAGCGCCCCTGTTGGTATTCGCTCGCACCTAGAGAGGGCAGGCTGCACCCACACACTGGGCGGCTAGCAACCGCCGGCCAGTCATACCGAGCACGACGTTTACTCGATCGCACCGAAGCGACGATGCCGATCCCGCCGTCGGTCAAGGTCACGTTCAAGGGCACGATGCAGTCTCATATGGACTTCCGCGACGTGGTGCATGCCACCCAGGCGCAGATGCTCAAGCAGCACGGCGACAACGTCTTCCAGGGCCGTATCATCGAAGTCCACATAGACACGCTGCTTGCCGACCAGGCCTTCACCTTCACCGACTGGACGGCCGAGATGAAGACCAAGGCCTCCATCTGCATCTCCGAGGACGAAACGCCGATCGAGAGCCTGGAGATTGCCAAGTCGCGTATCCAGATCATGATCGACAAAAGGGCATGGAAAATGCCGCTCAGACGTTGAAGGGCCTGATCGCAAGGGTCGACGAGCGCATCGCGGAAATCCGTTCCGGCGCGAAGCCGGCGCTGACCCCGACGCCAATGCGAAATACTTCGCCGAAGTCGTCGTCGATCTCGACGTCATCGACGAGTTGATGATCGCCGATCCCGACGTCAACAATGCCGATGTGTCCAGGCGTTATACCCACGACACGATCCGTTCGGTTTCTTATTACGACGGCACCAAAAAGGTAGACCTCGGCTTCGTGGGCTCGTGCATGGTGCACAAGGGCGACATGAAAATCGTCGCAAAGATGCTGAAGAACATCGAAAAGGCCGAGGGCAAAGTCGAATCCAAGGCGCCGCTGGTCGTTGCCGCTCCCACCTACAACATCATTGACGAACTAAAGGCCGAAGGCGACTGGGAAATCCTGCAGAAGTATTCGGACTTCGAATTCGATGACTTGAAGCCGAAGACTACAAACCGGACCGAATACGAGAACATCCTCTATCTCGAACAACCCGGCTGCAACTTGTGCATGGGCAACCAGGAGAAGGCGGAGAAGGGCGATACCGTTCTGGCGACGTCGACCCGTCTCTTCCAGGGTCGCGTGGTCGAAGACTCCACCGAGAAAAAGGGCGAATCTCTGCTCGCTTCCACCCCGGTCGTGGTGCTTTCGGTGATCCTTGGGCGCACCCCTAGCATTGAGGAGTACCGCTCTGCAGTTGGTGGAATAGATCTTACAAAGTTTGCTCCGCCGAAAGCCAATCAGATCGATTCCATGTCCGTACATTACTAGGGTTCTGACCTAGGGTCTTATTGCATGTGAAGACCGCGCCATAAATGGCGCGGTAATCCCGGCGGCCATCTGCGGGCATACATTAGTGTGCGCTGATGGACCTGTTCTAAGGGGAGCCCACTACCTTGTTGGTGTGCTCGGGCGCATAACACGAGACCCTCATCGCGAAACTGCCAGGCCCTCATCGATCCGTCCGCCTTCGACTAGCTCACTGATGCATTTTCTCTCTTGCGAAGTGAAGGCGTCGGTTACATGTTGGAGCGTCCCATGGCTAAAGAGGTAAGCTATGCCAAAAGGTACTGTTAAATTTTTCAATGCCGACAAAGGATTTGGCTTCATTAGCCCGGATGGCGGCGGTAACGATGTGTTTGTCCACATCTCGGCCCTTCAGGCTTCTGGCATTCAATCGCTTCGTGACGGCCAGAAGGTATCGTTCGACACCGAGCCTGATAAGCGTGGCAAGGGCCCCAAAGCTATTAACCTTGAAGTGCTCTAGTCCTCGGACGCAGTCCAAGGGTCCGCCATCCGTTCACTTGATTTCATCAATGATTGCGGAACTGATGTTAGTATGCATTGCCGACCCTATGGTCGGCGAGCGGGTAGGGGCTTGCCGCCGCTGACCCGTGCCCGCGGAGAATAAGCGGTTCTCAGGCTACCTGCCCCCTTGCTTCCTAGCAGGCTCTCGCTAGTTAACCCACTATGGTTCTTAAGACTTTAGTTCGTCTCAAATTATCCATGCAATAGGCGCGCGACCGCCATCACTTTGTCGCTCGAAAACCGTCTCTACCTGTCAGGTAACGCCACGCGAGTTTATTGCAAACCGGGGCTGGAACCCATCTTCGGCGCACGAGGAGACTTTCATGGACGAGATTTCAAAAAGCCTGACCGATATGACCATAGTTGAAAGATTGAGCCTGATCGACACTGTCGCCGACGCTCTGGAAGCCAGCGCTGACGCTGCCGAGCATGAGGGCGATCACCGTTTCGTCGCCAACTCACTGTTCGTGGCCAATACTATTCGGGGGTTGTCAGGGGAGCTCGGACCAGAGGATATAAAGGCAGCGGAAGTTCTCCTCGAGCAGGGCATTGTGCTCGTCCAGCAATTCTCCAACCGGAACAAGCGTATCGCAGCGCTTAACTAGACGTCGGTGAGATCGCTACTGTGAAGATCGCATCTAGTCGTAGTTTTCTCCGTTCTGGTGACCTGGTGCACGGTCCAACCATCAAAGTCAGCAACGTCAGATATTCACGATCATTAGCGTAGCACGCGGTTTCAATTCTATCGCTCTGTTGATATGGGATCGGCGATCGAGTTCGCTGATTTTTGCCGCGAGGATTGCCGCCATGGGAGGTTGTTGCTTCGACAAGCCGTCAGAAATCGAGGTGTCGAAAAAACTAGAGTTCTCAATCGTCCAATCCGAATCTCGCCTCGGATCGGGCGAGACGGTCAAAATCGAGGGTGGACGTGTCACTGTCGGGACTAATCGGCCATATCTAACGCTCGACGGCGAGGGGCCCGAAAGACTGGTGCGTGTCAATCCGTTCATGTTGGCCGTATCAGCAGTAACCAACGAGGAGTTCGCGGCATTCGTGGCGGAGACCGGCTACGTTACCGAGGCAGAGCGTCTCGGTTGGTCCTACGTGTTTTATCAGTTCCTGAACGGCGATTTCCCCACATCGGGTGTGGTGGGGGCGGAATGGTGGCGGCGCGTCGATGGCGCAAACTGGGCATCTCCATGTGGCCCCGGTTCCTCGATCGAAGGCATTCAAAAAATGCCGGTTGTTCATGTGTCGTGGCAAGACGCGGTCGACTATTGCCGCTGGGTTGGCGGGCGGCTTCCAAGCGAAGCGGAGTGGGAACATGCTGCCCGCGGCGGCCGTTCGCGGGCGCTTTATCCGTGGGGAAATGAGCATCCGAGCGATCAGTTCACTCCCTGCAATATATGGCAGGGTACCTTTCCCAACTACAACAGCGCAGCCGATGGCTACAGAGGGCTGGCACCATCTGTATCTTTTGAACCCAACGGCTACGGCCTCTACAACATGGCCGGAAACTGCTGGGAATGGACCTCGGACATATTTCGCGTTCGCTCACTACGCAAGGCATCGAAGTCGCTGAACTCATCGGCACGTCAGGAGGAGAAGAAGGTGCTAAAGGGCGGGTCCTATCTCTGCCATGCATCCTACTGTCATCGGTACAGGATCGCAGCGCGCATGGGCAGCACCGGCGATTCAACGACCGGTCACATAGGGTTTCGGGTTGCCTTCGATCCACCACTTGATTGACATTGGGACGACGCTAAGTTAATCCATTAACTTGCTGGCTTTCGGGGCGTTCTTGAGGAGGGGCGCGCCGACAGAAATGGCCAGCTTGCTCTATGGAGGAGACCGATGAAGTTTGCCAATCGCATGGTCGTCACCGCACTTGGGCTTGCATTCTGCGGGCCAATAGCAACCGCAAATGCCGAAACGCTGAAGATCTACTGGAACGCCGGCCACGCCTATCCGGCATATCAAGAAGTGATCAAGAAATTCGAGGCGGACCACCCCGGCTGGACCGTGGAGTGGGGGCGCTTCCAGTGGCCGGATCTGCGCACCAAGCTTGTCGCTGACCTCTCCGTTGGCAATGCTCCGGATCTCGTGGCGGAGCCGGGCGGGTGGGTGCCGGAATTTGCTCTGCAGGGCAAGATCAGGCCACTCAACGATTTCATCAGCCAGGACGGGAAGTCGATGGGCTACCCTGATGATTGGCAGGATTTCTCGGTTGCGAGGAATACGATCGACGGCCAGTATTATGGGGTACAGTTGCACCTGACATGTGCGACGCTGGTTTACAACGTCGATATGCTCAAGGCTGCCGGTTTTGATGCGCCACCCAAAAACTGGGAGGAATTCAGAAAGGCCGCGATCGCCGTCAGCAAAGCCGGACGGTTTGGGTTCGCACCAAACCAGGTAGCTGGCTACTATACGCCATGGATCTATCAAAATGGTGGAAAGTTCTATGATCCGGCCACCAAGAAGGTCGCCTTTGACAGTCCACAATCTGCCGAGGCGTTGCAATTCGTCGCCGACCTGATCCACAAAGACAAGGCTGCACCCCTGCCTGTGGCGGGCGCCGATTATGAGGGCCCGCAGAAACTCTTTACGGCCGGACGCGCGGCAATGATTTTGACAGGCCCATGGGACGTCAGCCCGATCAAGATGGGTAATCCCAATCTCAAGTGGGATGTCGCGCCTTCGCTGACCGAGAAAGCGCAGGCAACGATGTCGGGTGGTGTCAGCCTGTTTATTCCGAAGGATGCCAAGCATCCGGCCGAAGCCTGGGATCTTCTGAAGAGGTTCGTCGCACTTGATACCGAAATTGCCGCATCGGTCCCCAATGGCATGACCATGCCCCGCAAAAGCTGGGCAGCCGATCCGAAGGTGAAATCCGACCCGGTGCTCGGAAAATTCAGTCAATGCCTCTCATATGCGGTGGACTCCCAGGCTGACATCTCGTTGACCGGTAAGAATGCCACGGTTCAAGACCTCTTCAAGGCGGCTGTTCAAGACATTCTCTATAACGACAAACCGGCACAGGCCGTTCTCTCAGACTATGCCGCCAAGGCGAACGCAGAACTGCAGAAGAACAAGTAGAGAGCCGGAGATCGTCGGCATGCGTTTGCGTTTTTTTCAGAAGCATGGCGTTCGCCAGGCGGTGTTCGCCTATGCGGTCCTATCGCCTGCGATTGTCTATTTTCTTGTCTATTTCTTCTATCCGATCGCGGTCGAGCTCTGGGCAAGCTTCTTTCGGGGACAGCCGTTGATCGGAGAGGCCCAATTTGCCGGCTTCGACAACTACATTCAGGCGCTTACGGATGAACGCGTTCGCGACGCTTTCTTTCGCACAATGATATTCGCCATCTCCGGCACCATCTGCACCCTGGTGCCGGCCCTATGCCTGGCAGCCATCCTGAGTGGTCCGATCAAGGCGGCAACCGCCATCCGGGCGATCATCTTCTTTCCCTACATCATATCATTTGTCATCGTCGCATTGATGTGGAAGAGCATTCTTGATCCTTACACGGGCATGCTCAATGCAGCACTCGCCTACTTTGGATTGCCGATGCAGAACTGGCTGAGCACGCCAGCCACAGCCTTGCCCACAATCATCGGAGTGACAGTGTGGAAAGACATCGGCTACGCGATGCTGATCTACATTGCGGCGATCCAAACAATCCCGAGCGACCTCTACGAGGCAGCAGATGTCGATGGCGCAACGGCCAGGCAGAAGTTCTGGCGCATCACCGTGCCGCTTCTCACGCCCACGACATTGTTCCTCGCTGTCATCAGCATGATTGCGCATCTTCAGGACCTTTCCGCTCCGTACCTTTTGACAGGTGGTGGTCCGGCTGAGGCAACCAGGCTCTATGCGCTGCATGTGTACGAGACCGCGTTCGTGGAGCTCAACATAGGTTACGCCTCGGCGTTGTCGTTTCTTATGTTGATCGTCATTCTCATCGTGACCGCGCTACAGTTTCGCTTCCTCAACAGGGAGACATCTTACTGATGGCAAATATCGCAAGCCGCCGTCCCCTAGCAGTCTCCGCTGTCACCCATCTGATCCTCGGCATCTTCGTGCTCCTTGCCCTGTTTCCGTTCTTCTACATGGTGTCGCTGTCGCTGCAGAGCGACGCGGATCTCTTCAGTGGCGTACCGGTCATTATCCCGTCCGAATTCCAGTTCTCGAACTATGTGACGATCTGGGAAAAGGCGCCATTCGCAAGGTTTATCCTCAACAGCTTCATCATTGCCGGAGGGATCACGGCCCTCCATCTTCTGTTTGACCCATTGGTTGGCTACGTCTTTGCCAAACTTGAGTTTCCCGGCCGGCGTGTGATGTTTGCGGCTCTGCTGTCGACCCTGATGCTCCCATTCTTCATCAGGATGATCCCTCTTTATATCCTGACTGCCAAGCTTGGCTGGCTGAATACCTATCAGGGATTGATCATGCCGTTCGCGATGAGCGCCTATGGTATTTTCATGATGCGCCAATTCATCCGACCGATACCTGCCGACCTCCTGGATGCGGCAAGACTTGATGGCGCATCCGAGTGGCGTGTTTATAGGTCGGTCGTGTTGCCGCAGCTTGGACCGCCGATGGCTACACTCGGTCTGTTGACCTTCGTGTTTCAATTCAACGAATTTCTTTGGCCCTTGGTTGTCGTGAGCTCCGTGGAAATGCGGCCGATCACCACCGGACTGACACTGTTTAACTCCGAGTTTTTCACCCAGTGGAATCTGACCGCGACCGGCGGAGTTATTCTCTTCGTCCCGAGTCTGCTGCTCTTTGTGTTCATGCAGCGATACTTCGTTCAGTCAGTCATGATGTCCGGAATGAAATAGAAAGACCAAGCCCCATGAACAACGCGCCGAACGTCATTGTGTTTTTCACCGACCAGCAACGCTGGGACACTGTTGGATTGCACGGTCATCCTCTGAAGTTGACACCAAACTTCGATCGACTTGCTCAAGCAGGTATGTTCGTGCGGAATTCATTCACCTGCCAACCGGTATGTGGCCCCGCGCGTTCTGCACTGCAGACGGGCCTATACCCTACGACAACGGGCTGTTTCCGTAATGATATCCCGCTTCCAGCCGGCCAGAAGACGCTAGCTCACCAATTTGCGGGCGCCGGCTACGAGACCAGCTACATCGGAAAGTGGCATCTGGCCAATCAGGAGCCGGTCCCCGAAAATCAGCGAGGCGGCTACCAGCATTGGTTGGCATCGAATATTCTTGAGTTTACCTCCTATGCCTACGACACGACGATGTTTGACGAAACCGGCAAGCCCACCAAATTGCCGGGCTATCGCGTCGATGCTTTGGCGGATGCGGCCATTCGCTACGTATCGCGTCCAAAGGACAAGCCCTATTTTCTCTTCCTGTCGTTCATAGAGCCGCATCACCAGAACGAGTTCGACGACTATCCGGCGCCGGTCGGATACGAAGATCGCATCAGGAAGCAGATGACTTTGCCTCCTGACCTTGCGCAGCTGGGTGGTTCGTCACAGGAGCACTATCCTGGGTACCTCGGCATGATTCAACGCCTTGATGAGGCACTTGGGCGCCTCGTTGACGCCTTGATCAGCCTCAAGCAGTTAGACAATACTATCATTCTTTTTACGTCTGATCATGGGTGCCATTTCAAGACCCGCAACAACGAGTACAAGCGCTCCTGCCATGAGGCTTCGATCAGGGTTCCAACCTTCTTCCATGGGCCAGGCTTCATGAACCGCGGCCCATACGAGGGTCTTGTCAGTCTGATTGATCTTCCGCCAACGCTACTTGCAGCCGCAGGAGTGGAGGTTCCATCGGAGATGCAAGGACAGTCCGTTTTCAATCGAACAGCTTTGCCTGACGACAGTGTTCTTGTGCAAATCAGTGAGCACCATGTCGGCAGGGCACTCAGAACCAACCGTTGGAAATACGAAGTGGGTGCACCAGCCTTGAGTGGCTGGAACGATATGTCGAGCCCTGTTTATGTGGAAACGCATCTCTATGATCTCGACAACGATCCCTACGAACTGGACAATTTGTGCGGGAAAAAGGACTATGAAGAGGTGCGAGCTGGCCTTCGTCACCAATTGCTGCGCCGGCTCGTCGATGCAGGCGAACCACTTCCCACGATAACTGCGGCGCAATAGAATAGTGTAGATATGAGCGAGCGCGCAGGCCCTCTACGTAGTGATCGATCAGTAACGGTGTCTGATGTTGCGCGTCTTGCCAATGTCTCTACAGCTGCTGTCTCGTTCTTCTTCAGCGATCGCGCCGAGCACCTGAAGCGGGTCGGGGTGGATGCACGCGAGCGAATTCGTGCGGCTGTCGAGGAACTGGGCTATGTTCCAAACAAGACCGCGCGGCATTTACGCCGCCAGAAGAGCGAAAGGCTGTGCATTATCCTGCCCAAGCTCGGAATTCCCTATGCCGACAAGATGATCCAGGATCTCGGGCGTACGGCCGTCGAAAGTGGCCTGCTCCCGATCGTGTCGACAGCTTCAACCGCCGCAGAGTTGACGAAAGTTCTTGCGGAAGTCGAGGCGGGTCTTGCTGACGGGATTGTCGCTGATGTCGGGTATCTTACGGAGGAACAGGTTGATGCCATATTCTCCAGTGTCAGCCGCCACTGCCTCGTCATCCACCCAACTGCACGATCGATGACGTTCAGCGTCCTAAATAACGGACTGATGTCCGCGCTGGAGATCGCATTTGACGCTCTCATTGCAAAAGGGCATCGGTCTTTCGCCTACATCCAAAACGCAGAGGAGTCGGAAAATCCACGACTTCACGTCATGTATGAATGTCTGAAGCGCGCCGGTGCCGCTGGTTCCGTCATAACAATGGTTGGTGCAAATGCGCGGCCGGCGGCTGCCAGCTGCGCGCGAGATATCGCAGGTATGAAAGATCGGCCCACGGCGGTCGTGCTTGATTCCGACTTTACGGCAGTTACTGTTATCGAGGAGTTTGCGCGGCTTGGCGTCAACGTGCCGGGCGAGATCGCAGTCCTGGGCTGCGGTAACGCTGAAGAGGGCTTTTACTGTCAGCCTCGGCTCTCGACGATCGGTCCAGAGTGGTTGCCTCTCGAAGAGGCGGGGCGCTATCTGATCGAAGGGCTTGTTGCCGGCGAATTTCCCACGCCCAAACAGTTTCATACGCCCTGGAGTTACATTCCACGGCAGAGTTCGTAGAGATACAGCGTATGATTGTGCGAACTTTAGCTTCGCGGAAGGCCGGTGGGAAATCTCTACGCCAGTTCAATCAGTTATTCGAATTCTTTCGAGATTTCGATCTGCCGTCTTGACGGTTCGCCGGTCCCCAATCTATAAGCCCCCTCACTGAACGAGGGCGGCGGCGCTGCTGGCGACGAAGACCTTCGCTCTAGAGTTTCTTGCAGATTGGCTGAGATGCTGATTGGTTCCTGAGCTTTTTGGTTTGGGATCGAGGAATTTTGACCGGGGTATCTGGTCTGTTATTTGACAATTGAAGATGAGAAGAAAGAGAAACGTGGGCGGCGAAGCTTGCGGGACCGGAAGAGATTTCGGTTCTTTGAAAGAGACTTTGGCGG
>NZ_JAEUAT010000090.1 GCF_019511525.1 Rhizobium cauense
GCGGGGTGAGCGGCCCTGTGACCTTCACCTACCAGGTGAGCGACGGCAAGGGCAGCATCGTCACGCAGTCGACGATGTCGCTCGTCAAGGCGCCGCCGCACGAGATTACCGGCACCGACGGCGACGATCGGCTGCTTGGCACGCCTGAGGACGACATCATCTCGCTGAAGGCTGGCGACGACTTCGTCTATGCCCGCGAGGGCCGCGACGTGGTGTTTGCCGGTGCCGGCAACGATACCGTCTTTGGCGGCGACGGCCATGACCTGATCTATGGCGAAGCCGGCAATGACCGGCTGTTCG
>NZ_JAEUAT010000091.1 GCF_019511525.1 Rhizobium cauense
CGGAGATGCCGCTTCCGGCGAAGTTCAGCGAGGGCGGCGCCAAGGATATCGGCGACGTTTCGACGACGGCGTGGTGGACGGCTTACCGTGACCGGAAGCTCGACGCGCTGGTGATGCAGGGGCTGAATGAGAACCTGTCGGTGCAGCAGGCGCTGGAGCGCATCAACGCGGCCGCCGGCGGTGTCACCGTGGCCGGTGCCGGCTCGCTGCCGAGCCTGTTGGTCGGCGCCAGCCAGACCACCAGCGGTTCGATGGGCGAGCGCCGCACCTCGATCGGCGCCACCAATGTCAGCG
>NZ_JAEUAT010000092.1 GCF_019511525.1 Rhizobium cauense
GCGTCGTCTTCAGGGCCGCAAGCTGGTCGTCGTCGAGAGCAGCAACCGCATCATTCGTCAGGCCGCCGACCGCTGCCGTGCCCAGCGCCGCGATCTCATCGGCGGAGAACTTGGCGATGTCGTCGGCGGTCATGGCAGCAAGTTGTGCTGCACTCAGAGCGCCGGACTGCGCCGTCCCGAGACCTTCGACCTGATCGGCCGTCAGGGCGCTGATCTGGCTTGCCTTCAGGCCGGCAACGGCCTTGGTGCTGAGAGCGGCGATCTTCGTGGCGTCGAGTGCGGCCAGCTGGTCG
>NZ_JAEUAT010000093.1 GCF_019511525.1 Rhizobium cauense
GCTTCTTCCAGGAGCGCCTGGCGCTGTCGCGCGCCAACCTGAAGTCGCGCCAGGAAACCTACGAGCTGACCCAGTTCCAGCTCGAGGCCGGTGCCGCCTCGCGCCTCGACGTCGTTCAGGCCGAAGGCCTGGTGCAGTCGACGCAGGCTGAAATCCCCGGGCTGGAGACCAACATCCGCGTCGCCGCCCACCACATCGCCACGCTGCTCGGCCAGCCGGCCGGTTCGCTGCTCGGCGATCTCCTGAAGGGCGCGCCGCAGCCGATCTTCCGCGGCGGCATCACCT
>NZ_JAEUAT010000094.1 GCF_019511525.1 Rhizobium cauense
GCTTCTTCCAGGAGCGCCTGGCGCTGTCGCGCGCCAACCTGAAGTCGCGCCAGGAAACCTACGAGCTGACCCAGTTCCAGCTCGAGGCCGGTGCCGCCTCGCGCCTCGACGTCGTTCAGGCCGAAGGTCTGGTGCAGTCGACGCAGGCTGAAATCCCAGGGCTGGAGACCAACATCCGCGTCGCCGCCCACCACATCGCCACGCTGCTCGGCCAGCCGGCCGGTTCGCTGCTCGGCGATCTCCTGAAGGGCGCGCCGCAGCCGATCTTCCGCGGCGGCATCACCT
>NZ_JAEUAT010000095.1 GCF_019511525.1 Rhizobium cauense
GCCACTACTTGCGGAGTCTCGGTTGATGTCCTTTCCTGCAGGTACTTAGATGTTTCAGTTCCCTGCGTTCGCTTCTTACACCCTATTTTATTCAGGTGCAGATACCTTATCACAATGCTTGGAAACCTAAGCCGTACCGAAGCACAACTTAGATTTTCCAAGCATTTAAGGTGGGTTGCCCCATTCGGAGATCCATGGATCAAAGCTTATTCGCAGCTCCCCACGGCTTTTCGCAGCGTATCACGTCCTTCATCGCCTGTGCATGCCAAGGCATCCAC
>NZ_JAEUAT010000096.1 GCF_019511525.1 Rhizobium cauense
CGCAGCTCCCCACGGCTTTTCGCAGCGTATCACGTCCTTCATCGCCTGTGCATGCCAAGGCATCCACCAAATGCCCTTACGACACTTAATCGTTCTCATTGCCAATGCTCATCATCTCGTTGCCCGCTTCCATCAGGAAACGGCAACAGACCGGGTTACCTTTTACAACCCAGTCAATCCAACAATGCCATCGACGTGTTCGACCTGATTGCTTTATTGGAGCTACGCCGAGCAGCTCGCTTGCATCAGGTCTTAAGACCAGCTTCTCG
>NZ_JAEUAT010000097.1 GCF_019511525.1 Rhizobium cauense
TCAGCAGGTAGCATTCCAGCCAGCCCTGGCACTGATGCTCGCTCAGCACCTCCATGACGCGGCCATCGGGTGATAGGTGATCATCCTCGGGATAGATTTCGGCCATGTAGCAGCGGTCGGTGACCTCGAGCACATCCTGCCAGCGGTTGGAATTGTTCTCGTCCGGGCTGAACAGCCGGAAGTTCTTGCTGTTCAGGTTGAGCTTCATGACATCGCGCAGGAACTTGCCCATGACGCGCGCGGATTCCGTCATGG
>NZ_JAEUAT010000098.1 GCF_019511525.1 Rhizobium cauense
CAGGATAAGCCGAAAGGCTGGAAGCGTGACTGTTCCTCGATAACCATCTGCATCTCAGTGATCCGTTCCTTCTAAGGATGCGGCACTTTCATGCCACCTCCTATCCCTGCTCAATCCCACCTGTCATGCGCCGGCCGCTATTCGGCGGCGGCGTTGGCTATCCGGTCGCGACCGGCAGCCGGCGGCGTCTTGCCGACGACCAGCGGACGCTTGGCGGCGGGTTGGATGATCTCGTCCTTCGGTCCGAAGGCGGCC
>NZ_JAEUAT010000099.1 GCF_019511525.1 Rhizobium cauense
GCGCTCGCCGGCCTGTAGGTTTTCTCTCGTGATGCCGCAGCAGCCGCATCGCGTGCTTGCGGTGGAAACCCGTGATGACGACACACTCATCCAGAATTCTCGCCTTTTCCGCTCGCGTCGAAGCACGGTAACGCTCCGAAACCGCCGCCGTCAGTTCTTTCCTTGTCGCCATGCTCAACTGCCCCATAGTCGCCCCTGTTCATCCACTCGGTAGGGAGCAAATTATGTGAGGCAACGGTTGAATATTCGGGAACA